>CAVVFA010000001.1:0-1037784 GCA_963747345.1 uncultured Chloroflexia bacterium
ATCCTTGAGCATGATGAGTGGCTTATTGCCCAAGATCATGAACAAACAATGAATACCCGAGACATTGCAGAACTAACGACTGCAGCTTATCCAAACGAATCGTCTGCTTCGTTCTATCGACGAACGGTTAACACATTTAGAATCTTCTCAATAGAATCTTATAAAACGCTACTCCAGAATTATATAGCACGCAACATTGTTGCAATTCAGTTTGTAGAGAATAAAAATGTTTTTTAAAAGGTGAAAAATAGTATGTCTAAAAAATTGTCCAGACCAATGAAATTTATAGGGCTAATAGTGTTGCTTGGCGTTTTATTAACTATTACCATCACTGTTTTAGCTGCTACAGTTAACGTTTCTACAGCCAATATCTCTACTGCCAATGTCTCAAATGAGAGCGAACAACCACTCGATATTTCTTCAGATGACCTAAGTTGTCGTTTTGGTGCTACACCACTCAAATCTGATCAAGCATCAAAATTACAGGAGTTAGGTGCGGGTTGGTATTTAAATTTTAGCGTAAATCCTTATGGCCCAGCTCCCGTTAACAGCGAGTTTGTACCTATGATTCGCTTGAAACAACTAAAAGATGGTGACAATTACCTCAATGGTTATACCGTTAATCCGCCCTTAACGGATACCGAATTAGGTAAAAAAATAGATGAAAATCAGGGTGCTACCTGGATTGTTGGCAACGAACCCGATCGTGGGCCAACCGATTTCAGTAGTCCCCAAGATGATATGATGCCGGAAATGTATGCACGCGCATTCCATGATGTCTATGAATATATCAAAGCACGCGATCCCAGTGCCCTTAGTCGCCACTGCGGGTTTGGTAGAAATAACACCGGCAGAATACAATATTTAGATAAGATGGCAGGGGCTTATTATAAGAACTATGGCACGAATATTCCAGCAGATGTTTGGACGATGCACCTCTATATCATGCCAGAAGTCACCTATAAATATGAGGAAAACAGTATTGCTGCTGTTGCAGTTGGCACGGATCGCTTCTTGGGGATGCAGCAACCAGATCCAAATAAGAGTTATAGTTCACAATGTGGTGATGTTAACAATGATGTCTATTGTTTTGCGGATCATGACAATACGGCTTTCTTTAAACGCCAAATCAGAGATTTACGCATCTGGATGAAAGAGCATGGACAGCAATATAAGCCACTTATTATTACTGAATATTCCATCCTTTACCCATATGAAGAAGATGCTGGCTCCTGTTTTCTTCAAGATGAGTTTGGCAAGTGCTTTACACCGAATAGGGTTAGTAATTATTTGCGAAATACGTTTGACCTAATTGATGGTGCCGGGGAAATGAAGGACGTGAATTTTGGTTTTCCTGTAGATGATTATCGTCTTGTACAACAAATTTTGTGGTTCAGCATCAATACAGTTAATAATTCACCGTGGTTCTTCCAGTAATTTATATAATGATGGAATAACTCCAGTAGGGGCCGCGTTTATAGCAGAAATGGCGGAGCGCACACCTATCCCCAATCTAAAGACATGGTCTGTAACTAATGTGGCTGGCTTCATGATCCTCCAGCCGCCACAGCGACGGTTACACTATCCGCAGATATCTACAACAATGGTAGTTTGACTGCCCCCGATTCAGTTATCGTAACTTTTTATGCAGATGCGGCAATGAAGAACGTCATTGATTCTGTTGCTATTCCAAGTGTTAGTGGATGCGCCCGCGGTTCAATTACGGCTACTGTTGATTGGAGCGGTTTAACTTCTGGCGTGCATCCGTATTGGGTGAAGGTGGATAGCAGTGGATTATTGGTTGAAGAATCAGAATCTGATAATGTAAATTCTGGTATTGTAATAATTGACCCGGAGCAAGTGTTTTTACCGCTCTCAACAAAATAATACAGTAAGTATTCAGCTAGAAGCCGAGGTTTTCGCCGGTATTCTATTTCGCAAGACGACAAAAACTTCGATTTTCTAGCGATTGAAATGCCAAAATCAAGGTTTATTTCATATGCAAACTATTTAAACTGCGCTAACAACTTTCAACGATGGTGATTATGAAGTGGAGATATTGTCAAATGTTGTGGATCGCCGGTTCCAGGGTGGCGTCCATCGGCAGGTTAACAACAGAATTAGACGGCAAGTCCGGCAAGATGCGGGTCTTGCCATCGGGAAACTACACGGCCTGAACCAGAGGAACAAGATGGGCCGAGTTTGCTGCGCCACGCTTTTCAGCCATCGTCAGCAGCTTGAAGGCCATTGCCAACCAGCGTTGCGCGACCCGGCTCCTTTGGTAGTGCGAGTTCTGGCTTTCACGGTGGCAAAGGTGGATTCAATGGCATTGGTAGTGCGCAGATGAATCCAATGGGTGGCTGGGTAATCCATAAAAGTAAAAAGCGTCTCCTGGTCTTTGAGCAGACAGTCGACCGCTTTAGGGTATTTGGCCTGGTATTCTTCTTGAAAGCGGGCCATTTCCGCCAGCGCCGTTGCTTTGTCAGGGGCACGCATGATTTCGTGCAGGTGGGATTTAGCGCGAGGTTGTAGGCGTTTAGGCAACTTGTCGAGTACATTGGCGATTTTGTGGACCCAGCAGCGTTGTTCTTCGGTTTGGGGTAGACTTGGCGCAAAGCAGCCCAGAAGCCCAGTGCACCGTCAGCAGCGGCCCTGGTATTTGCGGCCCGGCGTTATTTGAGATCACGCAGTAAGGTGGCCCAGGATTCGGTTGATTCTCGATAGCCATCCTCCAGGGCAATGACCTCCTTAAAACCATCTGGTCGCACGCCGATGATGACCAGGCAAGCCAGCCGGTCATCTTCAAGGCGCACATTAAAATGAACACCATCAGCCCAGATATAGGTATAGGTCTTGTCTGTTAACAGCAGTTTGCGCCACGTTTTGTACTCATCTTGCCAGACGGCGAGCAAACGGGTGACGGTCGTCAGCAGACCGGACAGGTTTTTTTCTCCAAGCAAAGCGCCCAAGGCTTCTTGAAAATCGCCTGTAGAAAGGCCTCGCAGATAGAGAACGGGCACCGCTTCTTCCAGGCGAGGTGTTTTGCGCATATAGGGCGGCAGGATGTTGCTCGTGAATTTTTGCCCATCCCGTTTGTCATGGACGCGAGGCGCTTTTATTTTGATTTGTCCCGCGCCACATTGCACGATGCGCTCTTGAGCCAACCCATTGCGGACAACCAGCGCATGTCCATTTTCATCACGCTCTTGGCTGTGACGTTGGATGTAGTTTTCTACTTCGATCTGTAAGGCGGCTTCCAGCATGCGTTGTGCTCCGCGTCTGACAAGGTCATCTAGGGTTGAATAGATTTCGGTTCGAATATCAGCAATGTGTGTGGTATGTTTGTCCACGGCGTATTCTCCTTGCGGCTTCTAACCGCTTCATAGGTTTGGTCACCTACGAGGATACGCCACCCTTTTTCGCCAATCCACAACTTTTGATAATACCTCTATGAAGTGCGTGTTTATGCTATTCCTCGCTAAACAATAACGAGACATGAATAAAACCGATTATAAACTACTTTCTCTTACTTTAATTATTTTTCTTTTCTTTCAAGTTGTGCTTATCTATTATGCACGTATAACAGATTATGATGAAGCGGTTTTTTTGGATGTTGCCAGAAATATTCAACGTTCTCAACTTCCTCTGAGATCTATTGGGCGAGAGGGGGTTTTATATTTCATACATACACCTCTTTATCTCTATGTTGTAACCGCATCTGTGGATGTTATTGGGGGACAATCCCGGATTGGTTCGCTTGGTAACTGTATTTTTTGGTATGGGAAGTATTATCTTAACATACTTGACAGTACGACAAACACAAACGGCCGTTTCTGGTTTTGTTGCTGGGGTATTATTGGCATTGAATACATTTTTTGCCATTTATTCTTACTTCTTGGAAATGGCTGTTCCTATGATGTTTTTCATTCTCTTGGCAATATACTTGTTGTCCAGAGAATGGAACCGCTCATTTTGGCGATATTTTGGGGCTGGTATCGCCGTTGCTCTCGCAATTATGCTAAAAGAATTGGCTCTAATTTTTCTCGTGGTGGCAACATCATACGTTTTTGTTTTTGGGCGAAATTGGCGCGAACGCATATTATTATCTGTTTGGTTTGTGCTGCCAACCATCATAGCGATGGTAATGTGGGTATTATGGGGGGTCAACCTTAGATAAAAGCGAATTTGGGGCAGGAACGTCGCGCTGGTTGGGGTTTATTCAGGGAGGCAATAATGCAGCCGGTACACGTGATCTTCAATTGCTCCCCTGGTTAAATATCCTTAGTAATAATTTTTATAGTTGGGGCATGCTTGTTTTATTTGGCTTCGCAATTTTTGCCTATTTTATTTGGTTTCACCGAAAACTCCCCCAAATTTTTTGGTTACTGTTATTGTATTTTGGTCTCGCTACTGGTGCCTCGTTTTTTATTAGTATAAAAGAGCCTCGTCATATTGTTGCTCTGATACCAGTGGTTGCTATGATGATTGGGATGCTGGTTAATTGGGAAGCTGTGTGGAATTGGGTTCGTACAAAACCGATAAGATTAATACCAATCGTTGCTATTGTTTTATTATTAGCTTGGAATATTTCGCCGTTTAAATTCCCATCAATGGTTCAATGGGAACAAAAAGCAAGTTGGTGGGAGCCAATGTTTTCACACCGAATTTTCTATAGTCAACAATACTATAGTGTGCTCAAAGATACGGGCCATTACCTTGCAGAAGTCACACCACTAGAAACAGTTATTACAGTTATGCATGAAGGGCCTATTGTTGGCTATTACGCAGATCGTTCCAATTATTTCCTTTATACAATGAAATACCCAAGAGTATTAGAAATTTTGGAAAACACGGAATTTTTGGTTGTTGATCGACAATTGTTTTTTGAATTATCTCCAGAAGAAATCAATGTTGTAATGCAATATATAGAGGATAATTTTAAAGTAATACAGGTTTTAGATAACCAAAATCGACAAGTATCTGTTTATCAGCGTCAATAATCGAGCGGCTTTTGTTTAGCCAGGAATGTCCCAGGTCATATAGCTGATGTTTTCAGCTGGAATATATTGGCAACAATAGTCATACAGCATTTGTGGGTTGAAGCCTTTCGCACTTAAATGTTCATTTGTATGAAATTCTGCTGACAGATAATCAATAACCGTTAGCTTTGATGTGTTTAACAATATTTCGTATTCTGAACCCTCGCAATCAATCTTCAATAAGCGGCAATGATCAATTTTATATGTTTCAAAAATGGAATTTAGTGTCGTAGATTCCACTGGATATTCTACATAATTATTACTATCAAGATTGCCGGGTTCCCAAGTAGCGGTTGCGCCACCAGAATTATGTTTGAAATTGACGGTCATGAGCATAGAACGGCCGTCATTCGTTACAGCCTGATTAAATAAGTGGATATTTGTTACCCCATTTGCAGCTATATTTTTTTGAAAATGATGGAAATTGTCTGGAATTGGCTCATAGGCGTATATTGTTATATTCGGACGTAATTTTGCTAAATAGATAGAAAGAATGCCTATATGACCACCGATGTCAATAACCACATCATTTTCTTCGAAAGGAATACTATCCAAACCATAATATTCTTTGCTTAATTCCTGTGCAATGAGATTAGCTGCACCTGATGAAGCATAATCATAAATTTCCAGCTTAATACCATTGATGTTGTAGCAGCGCCCTACCGTAATTTGAGGTAGGGGGATTTGTTCGATTGCGGGCGAGTTCGGAAGAACCAATTGAGATTTTCCTAAAAGGCGTGGTATATGGTACTGAAAATATTGAGTAACACCCTGCCAATTTAATTTTTCCCATTTAGTGGTGGGGTGAGATTCTTTTTTTTGTTTGTCCGACATGCATTTTACCTTTATTTTTTGATTTGGATTCAGATAGATTGTGATTTTACCAGAAATTTTTCTATCAACACCGACATAGCCACGGGAATAAGAAGCAAAGCAGGTAAGATTTATAATTAAGGTTATTATTACGTGATGAATATTACAGTTTTAGCGCATGGATGGATGGTGTTTTTTATCATTCTAGGGGCTTCTTTTTCCCTTGGTTGGCTTATCATGGCTCAAGTGGTGTCTGCACAACGGCCGTTTGTTGGCACGCACACCGAGATGTTTTTTGCAAGTCTTTCATTGGGCATTGTTGTTATTGGTTGGTTGGCCTTTGTTTTGGCTGAAATCGGTTTTTTTTCAATTCTCGCATTGACAGTCCTTTGTGGAGGACTTTGGTTACTTCTTGTGCTACGCATACAACGGCATAAATCAGGATGGCGTATACCTTCTACTTACTCAGTAAACGACAAGCGGCTTTTTTCTTTTGTACCTAATTGGCTTGAATCTGCGGCACTAGGCGTATGGCTGTTAGTAGCCGTTTTCCTCTTCTTTCGTCCGCATCATTTTATCACCGGAGCTGCGGATGCGGGAGTTTATGTTAACTTAGGTGCTAATATTGCCCAGACTGGGCGTATTCTAATTCAAGACGATGTACTTGCCAGCTTGCCGACTGCCCTTTACGCATCCTTCTTACGCCCCATCAGCAATGCAATTACCCCATACTACATCTTGCCTGGTTTCTCTGTAGTCGGTGAACCCGCTGGCGAAATCATCCCTCAATTTTATCATCTACACCCAGTTTGGCAGGCTATCGCCTATAGTTTAGGTGACGTGCAAGTTGAACTGATGGTAACCAGTTTCTGGACGCTACTGGGTTCTTTAGCTTTTTATTTTGCAGTACGTCGGCTAGTTGGATGGGAAATTGCGCTATTGGCGTTAGCTGGATTGACTTTAAATGCAATGCAAGTCTGGTTTGCTCGGTATCCTACTACCGAACCGCTGACACAATTTTTATTATGGACAGGTTTGTGGAGTCTAAGCGTTTGGGTTGAGGATCCCAAAAAGCGACCATTATGGGGATTGTTAGCGGGGTTGGCATTGGGTCAAACCTTTTTAGTAAGGATTGATATGCTTTTTATTTTGCCTATATTTGTGTTGTTCGGCGTATGGTTATGGGCAAGAAATGGTTGGAAACGTAAGTATAACTGGTTTTTTCTGCCGCTGTTCCTTCTTGTTTTGCATTCTCTCGTTCATGCACTCTGGCAAAGTCAGCCCTACTTTTTTGAATTATTTGGCTTTGCCTTACGCTTGTTATCCAAAAGTTGGATTATTCCGGTAGTGATGGGAATTGGGTTGCTGGTGCTAGTTATAGGACTTGGTCGGTATCGACGCCAATTTTTACAATGCGTAGATCGCTATCAACGGCCGTTACTCGGGGTTCTTATTCTCGCATTTATTCTTTGGGCGATTTATGGCTGGTTTATTCGACCAAATATTGGAGAAGTAATCCTATGGAACGATCCTTACGGAGAAACGAAAATCCCGCAACTTAATCATGAAAATCTGATACGAATCGGATGGTATCTTTCTCCGCTTGGTGTTTGGCTGGGAGTTGCTGGTATTGCTATGATGATTTGGAAAGTAAATGGAACAACGGCCGTTATGCTCGCTACCACCCTCCTCTTTTCCATCATATACATCACCAATATTCGGGCGACAAACTTCCAAATTTACGCCATGCGCCGATATGTTCCAGCTACCCTGCCTATTTTCATTATGGGTGGCGCATATTTCTTGGGTTGGTTAGCCTCGCGCAAGAAAATCATAACATCCAGCCTCGCGTTAATCTTGACCATTGCTTGGCTAGGGGGATTCATTTGGTTATCCCGAGGGTTCATTAGCCAGGTCGATTATCAGGGTATCTTGCCACAAATCAATCAACTTGATGCTCAACTTGCCCCAGGTTCCATCCTGATTTTTAACGATCCCGCCCCTATTGGACAAGGTGATTCACTGGGAACACCCCTTCGCTTTCTCAAGGGTCATTACGTACTGACTTTGCGCGACCTAGCAGTGCTAGATGAAGATCTGTTTGCCCAAACCTTGCAGCAGTGGCAAGATCAGGGATACAACATATATTGGATCATGGTTCCAGATGGGCATACATGGCCGCTATCTGACTGGCATCTTAAGGAAGTGGGAACATACAATATTCAGGCAGGCGTTTTAGAACATTCGTTTTATCATCGTCCCACACAGGTGAAAAATCAAAATTGGCAAGGCCAAATTACTAAAATCTATAAAGCACAATAATTTATTCAGATGATTAATGGATCCAACAATACACCGATACAACGACCTCACATAGCATATTTTAGCCCCTTACCCCCTACGCACAGTGGTATTGCTGACTATAGTAGCGAGTTGTTACCCCATTTAGTCAACCACGTAGATATCACCTTGTTTTCTACTGAGCCAAATAAAATTGATTCTGAATTGAGGGAACACTTTCCAATTTACTCAATAGAACATTATCCAGAAATGCGGTGGCAATTTGATATACCATTCTATCAGATGGGGAATAATGCTTATCATGAAGCGATTTATCACATGTTTTTGCGCTATCCCGGGTTGGTAACGTTACATGATTATTCTCTGTATCACTTTATGGCACACCGTACAATTGATAGTAACCAAGTTGGTGGTTATATGCGTGAATTAGGCTATGGATTGGGGAGTCGGGGAATTGAACAAGTTCGGCAAAATAGAATGGGAGACACTGCCTATCCATTGCATGAAGCCCCCTTGAACAAGCGCCTTCTTGATTTGAGTTTAGGCACCGTTGTGCATAGTTACTATGCTAAAAATTTAATTTCGGCTCAAAGTCCAGAGTTGCCAGTCGCGGTGATTCCGCAGCACATGACAATTCTAAGCGAAGAATCCCGCCGTCATCAATTACCATGGCCTCAAGATGCTGTCATTTTTGCCAGTGTTGGACAAATCACAACAGCAAAACAAATCGAATTCGCTTTACGTGCCTTTAAGAAGCTGCGTGAAGAACATTCCCATGTTTTTTATTTATTAGTGGGCGAAAAGATGGGAGATGTGGATTTAGCGGGAATCATTCAAGCTCTCGACCTGTGTGGTTGTGTGCAGCATATTGGGTATGTAACTGATAAACAAGAATTTGTGGATTGGATTTATGCGTCTGATGTCATCATCAATTTACGTTATCCGACTATTGGGGAGACTTCGGCATCTGCTTTAAGAGCCTTGGCGGCTGGTCGTGCGCTCATCCTGTTTGATCATGGCTGGTATAGTGAACTCCCTGATGATATTTGCATCAAGATTCCGCCCTTGGATGAAGATGCGTTGGTTTCTGTCATGTCCCAACTCGTACAACAACCCAAAATACGACAGCAGTTAGGCGAACATGGACGACAATACATAAATAACCAGCATCTTCCCGATTCTGTGGCGAATGCTTATGCCTCATTTATTCATGACCAATTAAGTCGATTAAGAATCCGTCTTCCCAAATCGGATTTTGATGAGTCTAAGAAAATTTAAGTGCCGTGTCGTGGTTAAGGTATATCGCGTATGCTTTTTGCTGGTTTTCTGCTGTGCATAGAAACGACGTGTGCGCGGGATTTTTGTTGACAGATAATAGGGGGGAAAAAGTAGGAGGTCAATAGCGATGAAAAAACGAGACAAGTGGACAGCATCCTTCCAAGACGCAAGCGAAACGGTCAGCAATTGGCGCGAGGCACACCCTCGTGCCACATTCACCGATATTGAAAACAGTGTAGACGAGCAACTCGCACAACTACGAACAAAGATGATCCAAGACTTGGTGCAGGAAAGCAAGCTGGTAAATATCAAAGAACTACCCCACGAAGAACGACCTCTCTGCCCTGCCTGTGGTAAGCCGCTAGCCGCTAATGGAAGGCAAACACGCCAGTTGATAACCGATCACGACCAGGTGATAGAACTGGAACGAAGCAAAGGATACTGTCGGAGCTGTCGCGTCAGCTTTTTCCCCCCTAGATGAAGAATTGCAACTACTGCCCGGTCAATACACGCCACAAATACAAGAAGCGATGACCCGATTGGGCAGTAAAATGCCCTATGAACAAGCGGTTGAAGAAGTGTGGTTGAATCAACGGACACGGGTGAAAGAATGCACGTTGCGGGATACAACCAACCGGCACGGTCGATTAGCGGAAGCAATCGTCAAAGCAGGTGGTGCGCGGTGGGCGCTGGCACACACCCGCCCAAAATCAGTATGCTTAATACTACAACGAGACTTTGAAATCCCAGATATGGAGTAATCAAAGCAAATCGAGAGAATTGACCCAGATATGGAATAGATGAAATTGCAGTTCAATTAGGACTTACGCAGGGAGGATTGAGATAGTTGGTTGACGCAATTGTTCACGCATATAGTTATCCAATAATCCCTGCTTGATTTGATAAACATTTGTTTGAGTTTCTTGGGCTATTTGGTTAAAGCGAACCCAGACTAACATCGCACAAGCAATATGATTTCGCTGCGCTCGTTGTGAACGACATTGTGATGATTCTAACCCCGTCACTTGTTTGGCTTCACGGTGAAACTGCTCAATCTTCCAACGAATGGCACTTTCTTGTCGAGTAGCATCCGTCGAATCTTGAGAAAAGTCGTTAGTAACGACATAGTCCGTGCGCTGGGAAGACAACACAAGCCGGAACAGTTTCAGTTGATGACCTTTTGGGAATTTATTAAGATGAACCGTTTTCCCCGATTCCAACTCGGTTTCAGACCAAGTAAGCGAATCAACACGATGATAGGGTTCCTCAGGATGTTCAGACACCTGACGATTGGCTTTGAGTGGGCAGTAGTAAATCTTGTCTGCCTTTTCGATCGTTTTCATTATTTCCATGGTGGCATACCAACTATCCATCAACACGGTGCGGAACGGGAGCTTTTCAACGTAGAGAATCGTTTGCCACATGTCCAGTAAATGGTCGAGCTTACTGCGACCATCTCGTTCCGGGTCAAAGATTCGGTAATCGATGACCCAAAACTGTTCCGTATCGGGATTAACATAGACACAAGTCACAATGCCAATCCCCTTGATTACCTTTTTTGCATTGCCACTCCATTGGCGACGGACCAGTTCAATCATAAAGGAATGACTTTTGTCCAAAACGGTATCATCGAAAAGGATGTAGCCATTTTCCGAGAGAACTAATTCTTGTCGCACCATTTGGCGCAATTCTCGAGGAGTAAGCTTGTTATCTCTCATCAATCGATTGATACGGTCATGACTAAATTGTTCACTATGGTCAGCAAAGTAGGTTTGAGTGTAATTGACTTGGCTGACCAATAAAAATTGACAGTAATCCCAGTGGGTTAATTTGCTCATTCATCCATTATCGCAAATTCTCACTGGATTGCGTAAGTCCTATCAATGTTAAATCGCATGAAAAGATTGAAAATTCAACTAAATGCCTATATGTGGACATCTTTTTGAAATTAACCCTGTATATGCTGGTAAATCTGCTTCACCGAAATCTCGTTGTAGTATTAAGACGATCGTTAATATCAAAGTTGGCAGTTCGTTTTTCATTTCGTTTTTCCATTCTCTAATTTCGACAATATGAATATTAGACGAATCGAAAACCAAAAAGGTTCCCCAATGCAGTTGGGTTTGCCAAAGATACTGAGGTCGAACGAATATTTTCTTTGCGCCATGACACGTCCAACTGTGATTGGCTACTGGTAAGATAGACTTTGCTGTACGCTGATGTGAGTTGCGCGGCGGGCTGGCAGCCCACTAGCTAAAACTGCTAGGACGGTAATGATCCCCAGCCATACAAGTGGCCCCTGGAATGTATAGTGATACACAATCTCAAATCCCAATGCCGCAGACAATGATTCCGTCATCACACGACCGGCTGGTAAGCTCAGTGGAAAAGCGATTAGCCAACTAAGCCAGCCTAAAATCAGGCTTTCGCCAATAAACATACGTGAAATATCCCAAGATGACGCGCCGATGGCACGCATAACGCCAATCTCTCGCTGCCTCTCAATCACACTCAAGGAAACGACACCACTTAAAGAAATGCTGCCGACGATGCCAATTACCACAGCCATCGTAGCTAAAAGCATGACGATGGCTTGGAACTGGGTGTTGAGGTTATTGATGACGCCGGAAGAGGTTTCTTGCCTGTTGAGAATGCCGCCAGGCAGCACATCAATGCCTTTACTTTCATACAATTGGCGCAGCTCTTTGGCGACTTTTTGTTCTGTGGCGGCATCTCCATGCTTTAACTTGACCCATATGGTATTGGTGCGTCCTACACTTACTTGCTCCCACAATAGCACCTCGCGCGGCACATGAGCCGAAGTGGTCAACATGGGATCGGAGAGCAGCCCCACAATCTCCCAATCTGAATCACCATTAACGCCCTGTTGAAAAGTCACCCAATCGCCCACACCCACGCCCAAATCACGGGCCAACTCCTGATTGAGGACAACGGTATTCCGATCTTGCCTATCCAACCAACGGCCATCTCGCATTTGGTAGCCGTACAAGAGCGTATTTGGCTCCACGCCAAAAATAAGCACACTGGGATCATCGTCTGATTCTGGTTTTCCACGTGGGCGGATAGAGCCGCCGCCAAAGGCCCACATCTCCACCTCTTCTACTTCAGGATTAAGCCTGGTTAGCGTTTCGATATAACTGATTCGTTCGGGATCTTCAAAACCCATGTTGATGTCTGAATTCAGAATGGTAAAAAGCACGTTGTTAAACGTATAGGTTGTGGAATCACCTACGCTCATGACCATCATGAAGATCAGGCCACTTAACACCAGGGTTATTTGGGTAAGGAATACGCGGCTTTTGTGGCGAAAGGTATTGCTGACAGTTAAGAGCAGCAAGCGGGAGACGTGTTTCATGCGAGCAATCAGACGGTCTAAAAGAGTCGGCTTAAGAGACAGGCCATAGGTGGTGACGGCTTCACGCACGGAGATGCGTGCCCCGGAAAAGACAGGAACCAGCGCCACCAACATGGGCAGGATCAGAGCCAGGAAGACTTGTACGGAAACTGCCTGCCACGAAATCGCAAAGGATCCTGGATCCGCGTTAAAGCTGTCCATCAAGAATACAGTCAGTCCCCAACCACCCAATACGCCCAGCGGTACAGCTAACAGCAAAGAGAGCAGGCCAAAAGAGAAAACGTAAAGCAAGTAGATGAGCAATATCTGACCGGTATGGGCGCCAATGGCTTTCATCACACCAATCTGGTCTACTTGCTGAGAGATAATCGCGTTTATCGTGTTATAGACTAAAAACAAACCCAGGAAAAGGGCTAGGGCGGCCATCACACCCAGAATGAGGAAAATGGCGTCCATGGTATCTTGAAAGAAATGTTTTTCAGGATTGACGATCCGGTCGCCTGCGGGGGGTAAATAGCCGCCGCTGTCTACATTTTGTTTTTCCAGTTTATCCCGTAAGCGGTTGGCGATAGTGACAATCTCAACTTCGTCGTATTGAGCTGCCCCGGCCAGAATACGGTTATAATTTAGATCATTGAATATTTCTTCAAAGGTATCTTTCGAGGCATAAAACTGAGCATTGCCGCCAAAGCTTGGGGGTTGCACAACGGGATCGCTGAGGGCGCCGCCAATGGTATAAACACGAGAACGGCCGTTTACCCGAACAGTCACCTGCTCACCTACATAAGCGCCGAAGACAGTATCTGTGCCCTGCCCAACCACGAGCGTATTAGTACTTGGCCAATCACCAGACAACAAGTCCAGTTTAAAGAAATGATAATTCTCGTAATCCTCTCGAGCCGTAATATCTCCGGCATGCCATTCGTCATCAGGCCCCAGCCGCCACTCGACAGAATTAACCATGAATCCCTCAATATCCGTCACGCCCGGCACCCTTTCCAGCCCGATAAGCGCGTTTTCGTCAATGCCGGGCGACAGCCACATGCCAATCATGGCCGGTTTGGTTTCTTGCCAGATTTCCTGCATACCTTCGACCACCAGGTTGCGTGTGGTGATGATCATGCCAATGGCAAAAGCGCCCATACCGATGATTAACACAACCTGCAAGGTACGTGCTTTGTTAGACCACAGATCTCGCCAGATTTTGTAACGAATCACACCCATGAATAAAATCTCTATGCAAACATTGAACAGTCAACAGTAGACAGTTAAAAGCCAATCCATTCAGCACCGCCGACAAATTCATCGCGGGTGATGTTGCCATCGATAATCTCAATAACTCGGGGCACTTGTCGGGCGAGCTCTTTGTCATGTGTGACCATGAGTATCGTTTTTCCCTGACTGATCAACTCGCAAAATAGTTGAAAGATGTCCTCGGTAGATCGTGTGTCCAGGTTGCCGGTTGGTTCGTCGGCGACTAACAAAGGCGGGTCGTTGGCCAGGGCACGAGCGATGGCTGCTCGCTGTTGCTGTCCGCCGGATACCTGTCCGGGTAGCTTGTTAACTTGATCGGCCAGTCCTACGCTTTCCAGCAAGGAAAAGGCACGCTCTTCCCGTTCCTTAGACGAGTACCTGCGGGCAAAATCCATCGGTAAAATGACGTTCTGCAAGAGGCTCAAGGCGGGCAGCATCTGGAAGAACTGGAAGATGATGCCCACATGCGCACCGCGCCAGGTGGCTAGTTGATTCTCGCTCATGTTATGGACGGTGCGGCCGGTGACGATCACTTCCCCAGCCGAAGGGTGATCGATGCCGGTGATCATGTTCAACAAAGTCGATTTGCCATTGCCAGACGGGCCGACAATAGTCAGGAACTCACCGCCCTGTACCTCAAAGGAAATCCCTTTGAGGATGGTGATCTCGTCATCACCCACAGGGAAGCTTTTGACGACTTTTTTGACTTCTACGATGTGGTTGTTTTGGCCTTGATGGCCATTGCTTGTGTCACTCATCATATTTGCTCACAAGTTAACTGCGGCGGCGGCCCATATGAGATCAACGGTGGGTTTATATTCTTGGGCATCATACCATTTATCCACGTCAACAGTCTTAACGCCTTGTACCGCCAGGTTGAGATCGACGTGGGTCCAGGTTTGGTCATGGCAGAAGGCGGTCATGCGGCCAAACCGGCCTTCCTTCAATAAGCGGGCGGCCATCATGCCGAAATTAGTTGCTCCCAGCAGGTCTTGACCGTCAGGCATGCCAGTGCGCATGAGATAAGTTAGTTGTTGGAAGAAAACTTCTTCCCCGGTGAGGTTTTGTAAGAGTTCGGCCGTGATACGGCCGCTGGAGCGTAAATAATTGATGGGATAAACAGCCGTTTCACTCTCCTTCTCTTCTGCTATCTCAGCTTGACTACAGGGAGACAGATACGCCTGCATCGCTGCCACTTTTTCCGGCACAATGCGGGAGCCGTTCGTCACCGTAACAATGGCGTAGTTACTGGGCATCATGGCTTTATCTTGCTGGACCAACTCGGCCAGGTGATCAGGGTCGTAGGGCACTTCCGGGATCAGAGCGCGGTCCACGCCCGCCAAAAATGCCGTCAACAAGGCACTGTATCCGGAGTGATTACCAAAGGTCTCCACCACAACTACCTGCTCTCGTGAACCAGCCAGGGCACGCAATTCATGGATAAAAGTAACGCCACGGGCCAATCCGGTGCTGAACCCCAGGGTGTAATCGGTACCTTGAATGTTGTTGTGAATGGTTTTGGGAATGGCGATAACAGGCACCCCTTTTTGCCAGAGGTGAGCGGCGTAGCGCAGCATGTCGTCATCCCCCAGTACGATCACAGCCTGGATGCCTAGATGCTCGACAACGGCTGTTATATGGTCGGTCACATCATGGAGATTGTCTCCATTGCCAACCAGAAAAGGCGGCAGTTGGGCAGTTGGTGTTCGGAGTGGGTCGAGTCGGGAAGAATGCAAAAAGGAACCAGAAGTCTGGTCGATGGTGCGGACGCGGTTTTTGGAAAGTTCAATGAAGTGATTGCTAAAGGTTGAAGGCTCATGGGGATTGTAGTTGATAAGCCCCTGCCAGCCCATGCGAATCCCCAAAGGCTCAAATCCGAGGTCAATGACACGATAAACTAGACTTTTTAGGCACATGTTCAAGCCTGGAACATCGCCGCCACCAGTTAAAATTGCCACGCGCTTATTCATGTTAAAACTCCCAGTGAATTGACCACCAGCGAAATCACAGTGGGGGCTGATACAGGTAGTCCAAAACAGCGTTTCCCAGACTTCATTAATCATTGCAAGATTGTAATGCGATTAAGGCAGAATGTCTGTGATAAATTACAGTATAAAGTTATCTGGCCTATTTTGACAAGGGGGTACCTCCCATTTCTGGCGGGTGTGCGCGGGATTTTTGTTGACAGATAATAGGGGGAAAAAGTAGGAGGTCAATAGCGATGAAAAAACGAGACAAGTGGACAGCGTCCTTCCAAGACGCAAGCGAGACGGTCAGCAGTTGGCGCGAGGCACATCCTCGTGCCACATTCACCGATATTGAAAACAGTGTAGACGAGCAACTCGCACAACTACGAACAAAGATGATCCAAGACTTGGTGCAGGAAAGCAAGCTGGTAAATATCAAAGAACTACCCCACGAGGAACGACCTCTCTGCCCTGCATGTGGGAAGCCACTAGCCGCTAACGGCACGCAAACACGCCAGTTGATAACCCATCACGATCAAGTGATAGAACTGGAACGAAGCAAAGGGTACTGTCGGGACTGTCGCGTCAGCTTTTTTCCCCCTCGATGAAGAATTGCAACTACTGCCTGGTCAATACACGCCGCAAATACAAGAAGCGATGACCCGATTGGGAAGCAAAATGCCCTATGAACAAGCGGTTGAAGAAGTGTGGTTGAATCAGCGGACACAGGTGAAAGAATGCACGTTGCGGGATACAACCAATCGGCATGGTCGCTTAGCGGAAGCCATCGTCAAAGCAAAAGCAGACAAGATGGCAATAATAGTAGAATCGGTAGAAGCAACACCCGAGCAGGTTTTGGTCAGTTCAGATGGGGCAAATATTCGCCTGACCAATGGCGAGTGGCGGGAAGTGAAAACCGTTGTCATTGGTGAATTCGAGAGCCAGTGGAACGAGAAGGCATCTAAAACAGAGGTCAAAACCAGCAACCTCTCCTATTTCTCGCGCAGCTATAGCGTACGTGAGTTTGAACAATACGCGCTCCCAGAATTGTATGAACGCGGCGTTTTCAACGCCGATAAAGTCGTTACGGTCAATGATGGGGCGAAGTGGATACAGAGTTTCGTTGATTACCACATTCCCAAAGCGACACGAATTCTTGACTTCAGACATGCTTTAGACCACATACTGGCGGCTGGGCAAGTGGTGTTAGGAGAAAGGACAGAAGGAACGCAACAATGGTTTTCGATGATGGCTCATCAACTTAAACATAAGCCGCCGCAATACACCATAGCCGCCATTGGCCTTCTCAAGTCTCAGGCGACCACAGAAGAACAAGTTGCCGCTGTTGACAATGAGCGACGCTATTTGCAAAAACGGGTAGCGATGATTGACTATCCTCATTTCCAAAACAAAGGGTATCCGATTGGATCTGGTTCTGTGGAAAGTAGCCACAAACTGGTGGTTCACAGTCGCATGAAGCAGGCGGGGATGCGTTGGGCTGACCATAACATAGACCCCATGCTTGCTCTACGCAATTTGGTTTGTAATGGTCGTTGGTCAGAAGGGTGGCAAGAGATTGTGGCCTTCCATTGGGACGAATGTCGCCGCGAAATGCGTGAACTGGCCCGACGGCAACGGCCGTCTGCCCCGCCAATACCGGTCACCTTTGCTGATGTGAAAGTGGCTTCTATCAATAAAGAAGAGGATAAAGGCTGTAGCCAGCCTATCACGCCACCCCGAGAAACAAGCCGCCTGTCGTCCTGCGGACGATCATCCATGGAAACGAAATATCTGGCCGACGAAAGAGGCTTGGCGTTGGAACTAATTCCCGTCAACAAAAACCCCGCGCACACGGTCATGCGTACAAAACTCAAAATATCCGTGTCATACAAACGCTGTTCGGGTCTTCAAAATAATCCGCAAACGGGGGACATTCGGTGAAGCCATAGCTGGCATACAGCTGCCGCGCTGGTTCAAAAGCGGCCATCGAGCCAGTTTCTAAGCTGATACGTTGGTAGCCACGCTGATGGGCTTCTGCCAGAATGTGTTCAAGCATTTGCTTTGCCACCCCTTTGCGGCGGTGGGCTTGAGCGGTGCGCATCGATTTTATTTCGCCGTGCTGCGAATCAAGCTCTCTGAGAGCGCCACACCCCAACAACTCAGCCCCATCCCAGACACACCAGAAGGTAATGGCTGGGCTTCGCAATGACTCAAGATCGAGGGCGTGGATACTTTCCGGGGGCGAATGAAGCGCCATATCTTGCAGGTGTTCTTGTAATAAATCGGCTATTTCTGATCCCGTTAAATCATCTACTCTAATTTCCATACGATCCCTTTACGTAAGATAACTTTTCACAGATGAGATTATTCTTCTCGTGGAAGATATCGATGCCGCGTACATGATGTTTATTGCCCGCCTCATCGACCCACTCGTAACGCCAGCGCATGACACAGCTATGCCCAAAGCCAAAAACATCCTCAATTTCAATGCGGGCTTGAGGCGACTGGCGAAAGAAGTCATGCAGAAATTGGGTGATGGCTTCTTTGCCTGCGTAGACTGTACCGTCTGGGGCGGGATGGCTGTCGTCAAAGATACAATCGTCGCTCAAGAGCTGTACTATGCCGACTACGTCATGGCGGTTGAAGGCTTTGTTAAAGGCCAGCACGATACGGATGGCTGATTCTACTTTTGACATTTTCATGGGCTGCTTACCTGTGGTACTTTACACTTGTATGCGAGTCGCAAGTTGCACGTGGCGAGTTATCTTTG
This sequence comes from uncultured Chloroflexia bacterium, assembly GCA_963747345.1. GTDB lineage: Bacteria > Chloroflexota > Anaerolineae > Promineifilales > Promineifilaceae. Next base: position 18,799 of record CAVVFA010000001.1, read on the forward strand.
CAAGCGCTTACTTGCGACTTGCAACCCGTCACTTTCCACAAAAAATAGGTGCATTTCTGTTTTCATATCCACCTCCGGACGAATTCTTTATTTTATTGATTGAAGTATGGCGAAATTGACAGCCACCTCTGGATCCGTAACGCGATTTGGCAAATCGCGCTACACTGGTGGCGTAAAAAAACGCCAGTGTCCAATTATTGAAAAAGTGCAGCGTAACCTAAAATGGAGAGGTGCGCGTTTTGGGTTATGCTGCACACGACGTATTCCCTGCTTGGTATCGTTTAATCGATGATATTAACGACGCAACGGAAACCGGTGTTGCTCGAAGCATTTGTTGGTGGGAGTGAATCTCGGTTGGTTGCTCTGACTTGATTGTTCGAATGGAAGTAACTACCCCCACGTCTTACTTTAGCATTCGCTGTGATCGCATTGAGGGGTTGGTTAGCAGGTGAATTTTGATAGTAATTGTAGTTGTACCAATCCGAAACCCATTCATAAACATTGCCAGACATATCTAATGCGCCAGACCAACTCGCGCCATTGGGAGAAGATTTCACAGGCTGGGCGTAATTGACACATCCGGCATAGTTTGCTTTTTGGCATGTAGGTGCATCATTTCCCCATGGATAGATACGACCATCTGTCCCTCGGGCGGCATATTCCCATTGAGCTTCTGTTGGTAAAGTCGCGCCAACCCAGTTACAGTAAGTTAAGGCATCATTCCAGGTGACATTGACACGTGGGTAGTTGTCTGTGCTTGCTAATTGCCCTGCAGAAGCAACCTGGTTACAAACCCCTTCATCAACGCAAATTTGATATTGTTGATTGGTTACTTCAGATTCATCAATCCAAAAAGCTTTTAAGGTAATTTCATGACGTGGGTATTCATCCCCTTCTGCAGATTTGTCTGAAGAACTTGCACCCATTTGGAAACTTCCTGCTGGTACATAAAACATGCGTTGATTATCTTGGTCTCTGCTGCTTGTACTCAGGAGTCCTAATTCTATGAGTGGGGTAGGTGTGTCAGTGGGCAGGGGTGTCTCTGTTGGAATAGGTGTGTCAGTTGGTAGCGGTGTCTCTGTTGGTACGCTTGTAGGAATATCCGTTTGTTCAATAACGGCCGTTGGTGCGGGTTCTGTTGTATGGGTGGGTTCGGGAACGGCCGTTTCGATAATTGCCTCTGTTGGTTCAACAATATCGGTGGGTTTGGGTTCTGGTGTATCTTCTTCGATTGTTGGTTTAATTATTTCTGCCACTGACGTGGGGCTCGATGGAGACGATACACTTTCTTGAGACCGATTGTTGCTATTTGCAAAAATATACACCACTGCTACCAAACCAAGCACAACAACAACCGCAATGATGATATAAGTCGGATTTATTGGAAGAGTTGCTGCTTGTGTTGATGGTTGAGGCGCAGGAGGAGAGGGCGGTTGAGATGAAGAAGGTGCTGGTGAAGTTTCGATTTCGTTCAACCTGGCTCGGATTTTTTCCAGGTCTGTTTGCAGGGAAAGATTTTGTTTTTCGATTACGTCTAAAAGGTCATTAAGCCGATTTTCATTATCCAGTTGCTTAACAAGACTTCGACAACGCTTGGGAATATTTCCTTCAAAGTCGTCGAAATCGATGTCCAGTTCAAAGCAAAGGACGCCCAATTCATCTTCATTAAATTTATCATCTAGCATTTTGATAATATCGTTGAGGGGATTGTTGTAATGATCTGCATCTACAGTCATGGTAACACCTGTCTTCGTTTGTACCCGTGGTTGATAAATTTAAGATTGAATTAGACTTGTTTGAATTGCAAAACGGTAACGGAAAGAGAATAAACGCAATTATACAATAATAAGGCATGATGACAATTGCGAAGTGGACTGGGGTCTGTGAACAAACTGCCATTTCAGGCTCCGAAATGCCAGGGTTTCCTGCCTGCGAGATCGCAAAAAAAGACCTTGCCGCAGAGAGAAATGGTTTCTTTTGTAAGCGTTAGCTGGAATGATTGGGAGAGGGATGGAAACGGCCGTTATGCTTCACCCATCAGAACAAACTTACTAATCGTTAGATTTTGTTACGTCATTTACGAGGCTAATTTGTTACTTTAGCACTGCTCTCGTGCCACACCGGTTGAGGATACACTAAATCCCTCTACTACCGCATCACCCAGCCGCCATCGACCGAAATGGTACTCCCCGTCATGTAACTGCTCGCATCGGAACAGAGAAAAAGTACGGCGTTGGCGACATCTTGCACAGTGCCTGCTCGTTTGAGTGGTAGGTTTTTCTGGATGTGGATTTCACCACTTTCTTGGGCGATGAAGGCTTCTGTACGTGCCGTGTCAATGAGTCCGGGCAGCACAGTATTGACGCGGATACCGTAAGGGGCGAATTCGCGGGCGCACTCGCGGGCAAAACCAACCATACCAGCTTTGCTGGCGCAGTAAGCAGACCTGTCGGTTAGTGGCACGGCTACCCCTGCCATCGAGCCAATGTTGACAATGACGCCGCCTTCCCCTTTGGCTTCGGCCAGGCCATCGAGCTTGTCAAAAACGCCGCCCATCACCCGTCCGCACAACTGGCTCATAAAAAATGTGCCTTTCAGGTTCACGTCGATGGTACGCTGCCAATCCCACTCGTCGAGTTTCATGATGGGCTTGGATGGTTCGACAGAGGCGTTGTTGACCAGGATATGCAGACCGCCAAATTCAGCACGGGTGGTTTCAATAAGATGGGCGCACTGGTATTTGTTGGCGATGTCGGCAGCGATACCGATGGCCTGGCCGCCTGCTTTTTGGATGGAAACGGCCGTTTTTTCAGCACGATCCGGATTAATGTCATTTACAGCGACTTTAGCGCCAGCGGCCGCCAGGGTGTGGGCGATTGCCGCCCCGATTCCGCGCCCCGCACCAGTGACGATAGCAACTTTATTATCTAAACGTAGTTCCATGTTGTTTCCCCTTGAAAAGCAGTTGTTTAAAAATCCTTACACGGAGGACACTGCGTAATCTGCGTAACCTGCGGATTTTTTGATTAGTATACGGGATTTGGAGAGGGTAATCGAATGAAAACGGCCGTTTCCCCATAGCCTAACCTGATCAAAAAAGAGGCTGGAGCGTATTTCATCTCCAGCCTCTTTTTTCTGGGGAGACCTGACAAATTAATTACTCAAGTCGTTGTAACGACCAGTTATCGAGAAACCAGCCATTATTCGATTGTCCAAAGCGATTGCGGAACGCGCCACCCAATCGGATTGTCTGGGCGGTATCTAACGTGAAATCATGCGTTATTGTATTCCGATTCCCGATAACCGAGCCAGCCCAATCTGTACCGCCATTGCCTGCAATGATGCGTGCTTCAGCAGAAAGTGGGTCGCCGTTATACACTTTGGTCGCGCCATCATACCCCAAAACCGAATCAGGAAAATAACTAATAGATAGGCGATAATTTCCCGGCTCAAGGGCAACATCACGGAAAATGGCGAAGCTGGTTGGGGCATCACCCTTGAACGCTTTAATGGTTTTTAATCCGTCAAACACAAACATCCCTTGCTCGTTTGGTGGCAAATCGGGACGAGATAGGAGGCGAATTTCTGGCCGGAAATAACGCCCACCACTGCCCACGGGGTTTGATCCCTCATCAGCAGACATAGACCATCCGTTTGGAAGTTGCCATTCGGAAACGCCTTGGAAGAAATACCAATCTTCTTCAAAGGAACCGTTCGGCAAAATATTAACGCCCACGGGGACGGCTGGTTGGCTTGGGGCAGGAGCATCCGGCTGCTCAATTGAGGCGATAGCGCCTGTCCAGCCAGGAATAAGCAGATCTGTGCCAGCCACGAGTATATTGGCATTGCTCATGTTATTGGCGGCCATGATGTCTTCTTCACTCACGCCTGTTTTTTGGGCAATAGTGGAGAGTGTATCCCCTGTTTGAATGGTATAATAATCACCTTCGATTGGTTCGGCTGTGGCGACGGGGGCTGTTGTCGCTGTCGGTTCAACAGGAGCGGCTTCGGTTGCTTCTGGCTGCGTTTCCGCAGCTTCAGTTGCGGTGACGACGAGTGCCACTTCGACAATCCGCGTTACTTCAACTTCGACTACTTTCTCAACGTTGATGGGTTCGGGGATAAGCCGAGTCACTTCCACCGTGACGGGTATTTCCTGATTGATAATGCGCGTCACTTCAACGGGGTCTGCTGGGGCCGAACATGCTGCAAGAACGGCCGTTACCAGCAATAATAAAACAATAATTGTACGAGTTGATTTCATAATAGATTCTTCCTTAAACTCCGCAAGTCGTTTTTTGTACGCGCTTGTTTGCGTACCAACGTTCAATTCTATCAGATTTCAAACAATCGCCAGCCTACTTTTCTCCGACGAATGCAAACTTCATCAGATGTTAATTGTATTGACTCGATTCAGATACACGCCTTTGTCATAACAGTAAATCCTGAACCCTCACAATAAGAATTTTCATTGACAAGACCTTCTCTCTTTGTTAGTATTCGTCGAAATAACTGTGGATAGTTTTACTAAATCTGTGGAAAATATCCCAGTTCTGCTCATAACCAACTTAAAATAGTTAAGAACACACTTCTTATCCAGAGAGGCGGAGGGACCGGCCCTACGATGCCTCGGCAACCATTTTGATGCTAGTAACTAGCAAATGAAAGGGTGCCAATTCCGGCAGAAAGTACTCCTCATTATGAGGAACTTCTGGGAGATGAGACGTGGCGTACCCGTTATGGTAATGCCCCCTCACAACTCCTGGAAGGGGCATTTTGTTTTTAAATGGCCCTTCACTCTGAACGAAAGTGTGTGAAGGGCTTTTTGTTTTCAGGCAAGTTGTCTCTTGAAGAAAAAGCTCCAATATATTTATGATCAACGGCCGTTTGCCAATCAAAAATACATCTGCAAATCGGCGAAGAATGGAGAAATATCATGACATTAGTAATGAAATTCGGGGGCACATCCGTAGGCAGCGCCCAAGCAATCCGCGAGACAGCCGAACTCATTCTCAATGCAAAAGAGGAATGGGGTTCTGTGGCTGTGGTGGCATCAGCGATGGGCACCAAGCCTGTAAAAGTAACAGATTTATTGCTAGAAGGCGCAACAACCGCGCTGACTGGTGATGACGAAACCTATAAACGAACGGCTGAACAACTGCGCCAAGTGCATTATGAAACCGTTGACGCCTTGCTCGTTCCTGAAGGGGAACGGCAAATTGTACTGGCAGAAACCAACCTGTTCATCGACCGTTTTGAGGCGATATGCAAAGCAGTGCTGGTCTTGGGTGAATTGACGCCCCGCGCCTTGGATGTGGTTGGTGGCATGGGTGAGCAGATGAGCGTGCGCATCCTGGCGGCCTATTTGCGCCAACTCGGCCACAAAGCCGAAGCCATCGACGCCACGGAACTCATTGTGACGGACAGCAACTTCCAAAATGCCTCCCCCTTCTTTGACCTAACGGTTCCCAAAACACAAGCACGTTTACAGCCCATTTTGGATGAGGGCGGCATTCCTGTCGTAACAGGTTTTATCGCCGCCGACAAAAATGGCATCACCACGACGCTCGGTCGGGGTGGCTCAGACTTTAGCGGGGCTATTTTGGGGCAATGCCTCAAGGCTCAAGAAGTATGGATTTGGACCGATGTCGATGGGGTGATGACGGCCGATCCGCGCATCGTCAGTAACGCTAAATCCATCCCCACCTTGAGCTATCGCGAGGTTTCTGAACTCGCTTTTTATGGCGCAAACGTGCTGCATCCCAAAACAATGCGCCCGTGCGTGGAAAACAATATCCCCCTGCGCATCAAAAATACGTTTAATCCCAGCCACCCAGGCACCGTCATCGTACCGGATAATGGCAGTTTAAATGGCGGCGCGAAGGCGGTAACAGCCATCAAAAAACTAAGCCTCATTACCGTAGAAGGGAAAGGAATGCTGGGTATTCCGGGCATTGCTGCGCGCACCTTTGGGGCTGTGGCAAAATCTAACGTCAGTGTGCTGCTCATCAGCCAGGCATCTTCTGAACAATCCATCTGTTTTGCGACACCCGAAACCAGTTCTGATATGGTGATTGAGGGTCTGGAAGCAGAATTTGTAGAAGAAATAGCCCGTCAGGATATTGACCGCATTTGGGCCATCCATGACGTGTCGATTGTGACGATTGTGGGTGCGGGTATGCGCGGTACGCCGGGGATTTCTGGCGCTTTGTTTACAGCGTTGGGCAACCATCAGGTCAACATTATTGCTATTGCTCAGGGGTCATCAGAATGCAGCATTAGTCTGGTGATTGATGGCGACGAGACAGCAAATGCGGTGAGCCATATTCATGAGGTGATTGTGGCGTAAGGGCAGTGAACAGTGTTCAGTGAGCAGTGAACAGTGACCTACACTGTGAACTGTTACACTGTTCAACTTGTTTGTTCGCCTACATTCGGGTAAAACTTCGCCGCAGGCTGATTGGACTGCGAGTTTTCTTTTTGGAGTAGCTGTGATGGGCAAGACATTGTGCGATTTAGACAAGTTGTTGAAGGATAATTTTGACGACTATTGCAAGTTGGTGGATAGACCCAATTTTGTCTGCAAAAAGTGTGGACGCGCTGCGAATGAGAAGAAGTTCTTGTGCAAAGGGCAGAAGATAAAACGATGAAGGGGACTAACACAGGGAAATTACTATTGGGGGCAACGGCCGTTACCGCGTTATCAGCAGGTGGTTATTGGTTGTATGAGGAGATGGTGGGGAGCAAGTCAGCCGTTACCCATACCCCAAAACGGCAGTTACGTCCTCATCACCGGCGCGTCTAGCGGCATTGGTGCCGAATTTGCCCGACAATTAGCTGCCGCTGGCTTCAACCTCGTATTGACGGCGCGGCGTGAAGACAAACTCGCTGCCCTCGCCACCGAGTTACAAACAGAACACAACATTATCGCAGAAGTCATCGCCGCTGATTTGGCCCAGTCCGAAGATGTGGCGCGGTTAGAAGCACGTATTGCGGAATTGAATCTGGCCGTTCTCGTCAACAATGCTGGGTTTGGGACGACGGGCGGCTTGCTGGCCTCCGACCTTGGCTCAGCAGATGGCAATGCTTAACGTCCAGGTAATGGCCGATTATGCGCCTGTGTCGGGCGGCTCTACCAGGCATGACGGCAACGGGGCGGCGGCAGTCATCATCAACGTCTCCTCCATCTCCGCCTTCTTCCCCTCTCCGGGCGATGTCAACTATCCGGCAAGCAAAGCGTATCTGAACGTATTTTCGCAGGCATTGCAAGCTGAAGTGTTAGATTCCGGCATTATCGTGCAAGCGTTGTGTCCGGGCTTCACCGTGACCGAGTTTCACGACACAGAAATCATGACCGAGTTTAACCGCGAAAAAGTGCCGTCTGTCCTGTGGATGACAGCCGAGCAGGTGGTCAGCCACCTCCCTGCATTCGCTCAATCCAAACCGTGTCATCTGCATTCCGGGCCGACGGTATCAACTGATGGTCGCTGGCACAAAAAGCGGCCCCACTTCTTTACTATTAAAAATTGCCCGCAAATTTCGCCAGCGGGTTAGATAGAAAAAGGTGGCAGAGTGGCAAAGTGGCAGGGTGAAAATCACCTTGCCACCTTGCAACTTTGCAACCTTGCCACTTCATAAGGATTATTTATGAGCATCATCGAAGCAATCATTTTAGGCATTATTCAGGGAGCGACTGAGTTTCTCCCTATTTCTAGTTCAGGGCATCTTGTTTTATTGCCTACTATTTTTCAACATGACGCAGCCAGACCTGGCGATGGTGGGGCTGGTGCATTTGGGTTCCCTGCTGGCTGTGTTGGTTTATTTTCGGCGCGATTTGTGGAATATTATAACGGCCGTTCTCGTTGGACTCCGTGATCGCAAACCCATGGGTACAACCGATGCTCGCTTGGGCTGGTTTATCGCCGTCGGCTGTATTCCAGCGGCTGTTGCCGGAATCTTGTTGGAAGATTTCTTGGACGGCATTTTCGGCCAACCTACCTGGGCCGCCTTCTTCTTGCTCGTCACGGCCGGACTGCTCGTCTTGGGCGAAAAGCTGATGTCGGGCGACAAGACCTTTGACACGATGACCTGGACAGACACCATCGTGATAGGTCTCTTCCAGATGATGGCTTTATTGCCGGGCATTTCCCGCAGCGGCAGCACCATCGTCGGCGGGTTGCTTCGTGGTCTCGACCGGCCTCAAGCGGCGCGATACAGTTTTCTGCTGGGCGTGCCTGTCATTTTGGGCGCAGGCTTGCTTTCCGTGCTGGATATTGTCACCGATCCCACGTTGACCACGAGTCCGTTTGCCTACGTGGCAGCCTTTATTTCAGCGGCACTGGTTGGTTATTTGTGTATCTACTTTTTGCTGAGTTGGGTACGCAACCACAGCCTCTATATTTTTGCGGCTTACTGCGCCTTTATGGGCGGCGGTTATTTGTTGTATTCGTTTATCAGTGGTTAGTTCTCTAATTCGTAGTGCGTATGGTGTAACGAATTTACTTAATAGACTTGTTCCTGAATAAAAAAGGGACACTGATACTGGCGAACACTGATGGTTTCTTATCAGCGTTCGCCAGTATCAGTGTCCTAAAAATTTACCCTGGTTATTTGGGAACAACTCTAATACGCACTACGCACTATATCAATCATTAACTGAATCCCCTGTATTCTTTCAATTTCATAGCGATTTCTTGAATATGTAGACAAATTAGCAGGCTCTAGCCGTATAATGAGTTCATAATTGAAAACTCACATCCCAAAAGATGACCCCACACTAACCGGAGACGGTTAGCGGTCTGAGCAAAGCCTGATTTCCTATTTGGAGTCGGGTTCTTTTTTTAAACGCTTGCGTTTGTCAGGCCGGTCTTCAATTGCAATATCTGTCCACAAATCTCCGCCTTCAATCGCAGCCACTTAGACCTATCTCCGGCATCCTGGATGTGGCAAAAATCCCATATCTCATTGAAGAGGCATAATCACTGGAGGTATTTGACCCATGAACAGCAAACAATTTATCGAATTAGAAGAAACATATAGCGCACATAATTATCATCCGCTTGATGTCGTGATTGACCGTGCTGAAGGCGTGTGGGTGTATGACGTGGATGGCCATAAATATCTGGACTGTCTTGAGCGCCTATTCGGCCGTGAATCAGGGGCATTGTCACCCCAAAATTATGCAGGCGGCAGTTGAGCAGATGGGGCGCGTGACGCTCACCTCCCGCGCGTTCCGCAATGACCAGATGGGTCCGTTCCTCAAGGAATTGTGTGAGCTGACGGGTATGAGATGGCGCTGCCGATGAATTCTGGGGCAGAAGCGGTGGAAACGGCCGTTAAAGCCGTGCGTAAATGGGGATATCAAATCAAAGGTGTGCCAGACAATCAGGCCGAAATCATCGTGTGCAAAGGCAACTTCCATGGCCGCACCACCACCGTCGTCGGTTTCTCCAGCGAAGAAGCCTATAAGGAACAGTTTGGCCCGTTTACCCCTGGGTTTGTGCTGGTGCCTTATGGCGATCCGACGGCGCTCGAAGCGGCCATTACGCCCAATACCGTTGGCTTTATGCTAGAACCGATTCAGGGCGAAGGCGGCGTGGTGCTGCCGCCGGCTGGTTATCTCGTATGATGCGGCCGCAATCTGCGCCCGTCATAATGTCTTGCTCATCGCGGACGAAATCCAGACGGGCCTGGGACGCACCGGTAAACTGTTTGCCAGCGAGTATGAAGGCGTACGCCCCGATGTGATGATCATCGGCAAGGCGTTGAGCGGCGGTTTCTACCCCGTCTCCGCTGTGCTGACGGATAAGAATGTGCTGGGTCTCTTCAAACCAGGCGACCATGGCAGCACGTTTGGCGGCAATCCGCTGGGTTCAGCAATTGGTCGAGCGGCACTGCAAGTGATTGTTGATGAAGAGTTGGTTGAGCGCTCCCGTGAATTGGGCGCCTATTTCAAAGGGCGTTTGGAACGCATTGAAAGCGATGTCATCAAGGAAGTGCGTGGCAAAGGGTTGTTTATTGGTGTTGAACTGAATGTGCCGGCACGGCCGTTTTGTGAAGCATTGCAGGAACGGGGTATTTTGTGCAAGGAAACACACGAGACTGTGATTCGTTTTGCGCCACCGCTGGTGATTACCAAGGATGAAATCGACTGGGCTTTCGGTCATATTGAAGCGGTATTAATGGCAGAGAAGGCGTTTGCCTAAACTCAGTTAACAGTTTTCAGTTTCCAGTGAATTCGCTGGAAATTGCTTCTGGTTCCCACCCACACCCACTTTTCCGTTAGCCCTCCTGTGCGCCTGTGCATGGGAGGGCTTTGTGATCAGGTGATTGTTATCTGACGGAGCCGAGGAAATAGGTAACGGCCGTTTCTCCCCCCTCTTCCGCAATTTCAGCCAGCAGGGACTCAAATTCAAGTTGGGTGTGCCTGGTTGCGGCGGCCATCGCGTAGGCGAACAAAGGCCCTTGTTTGGGATTATCCAGGTTCATCGCTTCGTGACTATTGGGGGGAAAGTAGAACGTTTTCACGAATCGTCCCAGCAAAGGTATGCGATACAAAAGATACAGCGGAATACTGCCATAGCCAGACACCAGGTCCGGCTGGGTGAGGGGATCGGGGCAGATTTCAATGTCTTCCGGCAAACAGGCAGACAGTCCGCCTTGTTGTGTTGTCCAGAGACGCACCCAGTTGGAATGGGCGTAAAAATCCTGGCGGGCGTGCAGCAGTCGTCCCAAAGCCGCCAGTGCCGCTTCCCGATTTTTCGTGGACAGGGCGCTGTGGGCAGCTTGCCGCTGTTGCTTGATGAAGGCTTCGCCTGCGGCAAAAGCCGAGTTGTCAAAGTGATACTCAGGATGCAGTTGACCGCGCGGCCAGTCCTGGCGCAGGTTGGCGCGAGTGATGATGTTCAGGTCGGGCTGGTTGAAGTGGGACTGCAAGACCTGAGTGAGCATCTGACGGTGGTATTTCGCTTCCATGCCCACATTATGCCTTGCCGGTGGCGAAAGGCAAAAACAATTAACTGGAAACAGTGAACTTGAAAACGATTAGCACGGTGAATCGACTTGGCGTCAATCCCTTAAGGTTTTTACAATCTGCTACAATAAAACTTTGAAAGGAAAACGATAATGAAGATATTAAAATGGCTTTTGATACTGGTGGCGGTTGGCCTGGGCTTGTTTTTTGTATTGCGCTGGCTGGTGGGGCGGGCGAGTGTGATGCCGGAGAATTTGGGAGTGGCAAATAGTCGTTTAGCCGCCTGCCCCTCCAGTCCCAACTGTGTCTCCACGTATGATACAGATGAAGAACATGGTATGGAGGCGCTGGTGCTTGAGGGGGAAACGGCCGTTGCTCAAGCCAAACTCCTCGCCATCATCCAGACCATGCCAAACAGCACCCTCATCACCAACGAACCAGGCTACCTCCACGCCGAATTTCGCTCATCAATCTGGCGCTTTGTTGATGATGTGGAGGTCTATTTTGACGAGGAAGCGGGACTGATTCACTTTCGTTCGGCCGCGCGGCTCGGTCAAGGCGATGGCGGTGTAAACCGCAGGCGGATAGAGGCGATTCAGACGGAGTATGTGGAAACTATCCAGAATTAGATGCCTGTAAAAAATAGCGAGCTATATTTTTGAGATTAGAGATTGTTCCATCTTTAATCTCGTTGGTGTCATGAAGTTTTCGCCACTATTTAGGTAAACCACAAAAAGTTCTTAAAATTACCAACACGCAAAATTGTGGTTTCCTTCAAGGAAAAGCGGGTTTTGCACAATTTTATTTCCAAAAACTTTCCCGCTTTTACCTAGGTAAACCACAAAAAGTTCTTAAAATTACCAACACGCAAAATTGTGGTTTCCTTCAAGGAAAAGCGGGTTTTGCACAATTTTATTTCCAAAAACTTTCCCGCTTTTACCTAACCCGGTGAGTAAATTCATGATGGCTGGCCCGTTCGACTGCACTGGAAGGCTCTTCGCCGATTCAAGACCAGCCCGCGAAGGCGGGCTTCGTAAAGGGTAGGCGCGGTTTTAACCGCTGGCTTACCTTGCCGCCGTCATTGCGTTAACGCAATGACGGCAACCAGCACTCTGGTATAATAGTGCCTGTTTACGGTGACCGTATGGCGATTTTCAAAATCGCCCACACCTGCAAGGCACGATAAAAGGACACCACTTATGGCCGAATCAAACAATCCTGAACCAACACCCTCCCGAATGCACCGGGCATTTACCAGCGTACCCCTCTGGTCTTGGGTGCTGCTCGTTGGCGTTATTGGCGCCATTATCGGCCTTGGCGGTTACACCTTCGCCTACGCCGAAGGTGCATCATACTTCTCCAATGATCCGTCAGCCTGCGTCAACTGCCATGTGATGCAAGAAGTCTACGACGGCTGGAATCATGGCAGCCACAAAGACTTCGCTGGCTGCAACGACTGCCACACACCCCACACGTTCTTTGCCAAATACGCTGTCAAAGGTCTCAATGGTTGGAACCACAGTAAAGCCTTTACTACCGGTAATTATCCCAACCCCATCCGCATTACAGACCTGAACCGGCAAGTAGCCTACGATAACTGTATCGCCTGCCATGGTGAATTGGTTAGCGCCATTAGCCACGAAGGCGACGAAAACCCCACCGACTGCCTGACTTGCCACCGCGGGGTTGGGCATGGTAAATAAAACAGGAGCAGCCGCGAACGCGGTAAGGATACCGCAGCTACTGTACACTGTTTTTGTCCCGAATGTCTCTGTGACGCTTTGCCATATTTTATTATTCAGAGGAGACGACACCGACTGTCGTTGACCACCATCAATGAAAATCCGTAACGCGATTTGCCAAATCGCGCTACATTTTCTGAGGAGAAACATATGAGTACCACAACACCACCTGAACCTAAAAGCAAACGGCCGTTTATATTCATGATCATTGCCTTAGTTGTTGGTTTCATCGTCATCATCGGTCTGGCGGCTCTGCTGATGAGCATTCAACAGCATAAGGCCGAAACTGTCGAATATCCCCTGAAGGTCGTCGAAGTGAGTCCCGACGAACTGGACCCGGCCGTCTGGGGTCAAAACTTCCCCCGCCAATACGATTCCTTTTTGCGCACGGAAGAAACCACCACAGAAACCCCCTATGGCGGCTCAGTGCCCTACAGCAAACTGGAACGTTATCCGGCTATGGTGCGCTTGTGGGCTGGCTACGCCTTCAGCAAAGACCACAACGAAGAGCGCGGCCACTTCTATACCACCACCGACCAGAAAAATACCCAGCGCGTGGTGCTGGTCGATCAGCCGGCCGCCTGTGCCAACTGCCATGCCGCCGAAGCACCGCAAATGATCGCCGAAATGGGTTGGGAAGAGTTCAACCACACTCCTTATAACGATCTTAAAGATCAATTCCACATTGGCTCCTCCTGCGCCGACTGCCACGACCCGGAAACAATGGACTTGCGTATTACCCGGCCCGCGCTTGTCAATGCCCTTGCCGATCAGGGTATCGATTGGACTGAGGCCAGCCGCCAGGAAATGCGCACCTACGTTTGTGCCCAATGCCACGTCGAATATTATTTTCAGGGCGACAACAAGGTGTTGACCTTCCCCTGGAGTCAGGGCTACAACATTGACAACATCGAAGCCTATTATGACGAAGCCGGTTTCAAGGATTGGGTTCACGCCGAAACCAACGCGCCCATGATCAAAATCCAGCATCCAGAATTTGAAATGTGGAACAGCAGTCTCCACGCCCAGTCTGGCGTTTCTTGTGCTGACTGCCACATGCCCTACATGCGCGAAGGGGCGGTGAAAGTTTCTGACCACTGGCTGCGCAGTCCGCTGAACAATGTCAATAACGCCTGCGGCACCTGCCATGAGCAGGACGAGGAAATGCTTAAACAGCGCATCACCACCATCCAGGATCGGACGGCGCAACTGCTGCGCCTGTCTGAAGATGCGCTTATTGACGCCATAGATGCCATTGTGGCCGCTCAGGATGCGGGGGCGACTGATGAACAATTGGCTGAGGCACGCGAGCTGCACCGGCGGGCTTCCCTGCGTTGGGACTTTGTCTCGTCGGAAAACAGTACGGGCTTCCACAGCCCGCAAGAAGCGGCGCGGGTGCTGGCGATGTCGATTGACTTTGCCCGCCAGGCCCAATTAGCCGCCGAACAGGTTACGCCTGCCCCGGCCGCAAACGCCACCCAATAAGATTTAGGATAGAGATGAACACGGATTTTTGTCCGTGTTCATCTCTGTTTCAGCAGGTGTTCCCCGATTGACGATTACTCCCCACACGACCATTAACCGTTGAGAATTAACTAATCAAACGGCCGTTCTCCCCAAAATAAATCAATGATGTGAGGCCACGTAATTCCGCAAAACTTCATCCATGCGAGTCTGCCAGCCTTTGCCAGTCGATTTAAAATACTCGACTACTTCAGGGCTGTAGCGCACAGACAAGAGAATCTTAGAGGTCTCTGCTTTTGGTCTGCCTCGTGCCGATTTTGAGAGTGCGACTAGCTCAGGATCGACTTCAGTCATAGGCTTCGCCTGTGCCAACATTTCATCTGTCCATTCGGCATTTTCTTCGTCAATCCATTCAGGATTTGGCGTTTTTGTTTGGGTCATAATCAATTTTCCTTGTTATTTGTGTAGCTACGATAATATCAAAAAGTAATAGATGTCTCAACGATTGGCTATTAACCCGACGCATCCCATTGATAACACCCTTACACCGCCTGCGACTTTTCATCCAATTTCGGATAATATTCGGTAAGCATGTCGCTTCATAGGAGTTGGTGAAAACGTATGATCAAAACATTTGCAGAAGCCCGTTTGTTGATTCAGGAATTGAAGATATGCACGATATTCGAAAGTGCCAAAACTGAACTGCCATCGCTGTGGGAATACGTCGATTTACCAGAAAAGCAGGCAGGCGAAAAAGGGTGGAGTGAAAAGGTAACGGCCGTTTGGGATTGGAAGAACCGTCTGCCAGCCGAATATCCCGACGAGATTTTCTACGGCAAAATCAAAGGCGGCTTTGCCGTCTTGATGACCATCGACTATTTGCGCGACGTGCATTTTGCGGTCGCCTACAAAAGCGTCTACGCGCTGAACCGTTTGGCAGAGCATATTTACGAGAAGGTGCGCCAGGAGCCGTGGGAAACGGGCGACCTGCGCAACGAGGTGATTGAGGAAATCGGCTGTTCTAAAAGCCAGTTCGATACCGCCTTAAAGAATCTTCAGATTTCCATGAATATCGTGCGCTCCAACGACCCTGACATCGAGCGGGATACCTGGCTGGCCTTTCATGAATTGTATCCTGACATTTGGGCGGCCCATGTCATGGAGGAATGAGGTTGCAGAAATAGCGTAACGGCCGTTCCCCTTCCCAATCCCCAATCCACATTCCCTCCCCAACTCTAAAATTGCCTGTTATATAATTCATTAAACCAACGACATAGTTATCAGAACGGGCGCACACGTGTTATGGCGCCCCAAAAAACGGGAGATAGATACATGTACTTACCCGCTGAAAGAATGCTGCCCTGGCTGGTAACGGCCGTTCTCGCCGATTTGCCCGCAGTCGCTGAGACAGACGCCGAACTGGTCCGGTCAGCACAACAAGATTTGCGCAAATTTAGTGACCTGTATGATCGTTACGTGGATCGCGTTTACCGCTACCTGCTCATCCGGATGGGCAATGTGGCCGACGCCGAAGATGTAACCTCGCAAACATTCATGGCTGCCCTGGAAAACCTGCACCGCTACCACGGAGAACGGCCGTTTCTGGCCTGGCTGTTCGGCATCGCTAAAAACAAACGAGCCGATTTCTACCGCCAGCAAAAACCAGAAGCCGACCTGGAAACGGCCGTTTCCCTAGCGATTTCCGACGAACAATCCACCGACGACTACGTAGACAAGCGGCTGCAAATTGAAACCATAAGCCGAAAATTGCAGACCATCGCCCCCGACCGCGCCGAAGCCCTCTCCCTACGCCTTTTTGGCAATATGGAGATACCAGAAATCGCTCACTTTATGGGCAAACAAGAACCGGCCATACGAATGCTCATCCATCGCGGCCTGCGTGACTTACAAGCACAACTTAGTCTTGACGACGAGGAGCTGTCATGAACGAACAAGAACAAAATCTGGCTGATGAACTGGAACAACTCATCAAAGACGCCCAGGCAAACCGCCCAGGCAAGCCGCAGCAGCTGCCGCCAAGCGAAGCGGAACTGGCTCAAAATCTGGTCAAACTATCTCAGACCAGCAAAGCCTCACCAGCGTTTGTCGCTGAACTGCGCGGGCGGCTCAACAAGCGGGCAATAGAAATAAACCTGAACAAAAAGCCGTCAGAAAAACCCTCATTCTGGCGGAATTTACAGCAAATGCTTAAAGGAGATTCATCCATGAAACCTATATATGCTTTGGGCGCGGTACTGGCCCTCATCATTTTTGCCGGACTTTTTATGCTGGGACGTGGTTTGCTCACTGATACCAGCCCGCAGATCGCCGCCGTCAGCCCTGAACCAGCGGCAACCCTACCCGCTGAACCAGCGGCAACCGTACCCGCAGAACCAGAGGCGACCGTACCCGCAGAAATTGCCGTCACAGAAACGGCCGTTTCCCCCCAAGAACCCGCCGCCACCCCGTCTGGTGAAACCGAAGAAATCGCGCCGTCTGAACAACTGGCGCTCCTGCCCCGTCTCGCCAGCGAGGCGCTCGGCGGCGGCATGGGCGGCGGCGGCCTCGAAGGCAGCGAATCAAGTGATACCAAGATGATGGCCACCGATCCGTTCTCTGGCACTACCTTTGTCATGAACGCCACCCTGCCGCTCGAACCAACAGCCGCTCTGGTGCAGCAGCGCCTGAACGATGCCCCCATTGACGCGGCTTTCGCCCGCCAACTCGCCGATCAATATGGCTTTTCCGGCCCGGTTTACATAGAAACATACCCTTCAGATGTGCCGACCGAAGGCACAGGTGCGCCGCCCGTCAGCTACGTCGCCTTTGACGGGCCACGCACCCTGCGCTTCGATCCCTGGTCGATCAATTACAATGATGACGCCGCCGCGGCCACCGTTGACTATAACAACATGCAGCCCCTGCCCAATGCCGCCGCCATCGCCGAAGCTTTCTTACAGGAACGGGGACAATTGAACTTTCCCTATCAAGCAGAAGTGCAGCCCTGGGGTGATGTTTTCTTTCATCGACTGGTGGCAGGAACGGCCGTTATCGAGCCAGAAATCACCGTCACCCTCAACCCAGAAGGCACAGTCGCTTTCGTATTCGACAACGTGAGTACAGATTGGCAGCCAACCGGCAGCTATCCACTCATCACCGCCGAGCAGGCATGGCAGCAGGTATTGGCAGGCGTCACCGCTAACAACATCATGTACCACACCATCGTCAACGAGCAGAATCAGCCTGTCGAAGAGCCAGCCTTCCTTGACGAGTACCAATACTGGCCCCGCACCTTCACGCCCGGCGCTGAGATTCATCTCTATGATTGGCCGCAGGTTTTCCGGCCAATTGACGGCGGTGCGCCGCTCATCAAAGTACGGAACATCACCATCAACGCGCCTGAGGACACCTTGAATGCGATCGCCGATGCCCGTGACCAACAGCTGCATCTCTGGGGCATTCTCAGCGAAGATAAAACCCAACTGCAACTGACCGATTGGGAAACGCTGTCTGACTATAATCCTATCTTCCAACAAGGGGTTATCACGCGGCAAGACGATCAAGTTATCTTCCAGGGCAGCGAAGGTGACAGCTTCATCCTGCCCGACGCCCCCGCCGATTTAGCAGATGGGCTGGCAGTCAATGTCTTTGGCAATGGTCCGCGTGACACTGGCCTGGCTTATCCGGTGCTAGACTGGGAAAGTATTGACAAAGTAATTGAGTACCCGGAAGAACCCGCGCCGGAAGATCTAATCCTGGAAGACCCGGCCCTGATGGAACCCTTCCACTATGAGCAGGTGCAAATTGATACGGCCGAGTTAATGTATATCGTGACCTATCTGTGGCCTGAAGAGAGTCTGGTCGGTGGCGACGCGGTAGTCGGCTCGGCTGTACCCACCATCTACTTGCAGCCCGCCTGGGCCTTCAAAGGCACAGCCGGCAACGGCGATACCATTCGTCTGTTTGTGCAAGCAGTGAATCCAGATTATTTGCAGCCGTAGATGGGGGGTAGCAAAGCGTTGAAGAGTAAAGATTAAAGATTGGAGATTGGAGATGGGTATTTGACATCTTCAATCTCCATTTGATTTTTGGATGCTGTCCACAATTTACAATTCAAACGGCCGTTTCCCTCCCCCATTCATTCACAAAAAAAGCCAGTCTCCAAGACTGGCTTCTCTATCACACAAATCGCGCGAAACGGCCGTTCTCCCCCAATAACCATTTACCATTAACTATTCACAACGGCCGTTCCCCTAAATTTTCCAGAAAAGCTAACAGAGTGCTCATAAATTCATTGAATTTGTCAAATCGAATAAGGTGTCCCACGTCTGGAATGTTTTTGATTTGAATTTTAGGATTTAGTTCATGTATTCTCGTGGTAATTTCACTAGTGACTATCCCTCCTAATTCTGAATTTCCGGTAATGATCAATAGCGGGAAACATATGGTTCCAACAGTAGATAACCATTCACTTCTATTTCTCTTTAGGCTTCTCAAAAGCATATCCACAAAAGTTGGATCAAATTGCTTTTTCGATTCACTCATCAAGTGGATCATCTCGTCACTCCAAGTGGGATGGTCCTTTCTGTTGATTGTTTCCAGTTCCTCGATGGATTGAGATGGTAATTTTCTTGCCCAGTCCATCATTGTTTCTTCGGATTTATTATCATTTCCCTGTTGTGGTAGCAGCCACGGTGGGTCTTCCAACACCATAGCTTTTGCTAGATTGGGGTATCGTACTCCTACTTGAAAAGCAATCATTGCGCCCATGGAGTGCCCCACAACGATGGGATGGGATAATCCGAGCGACTGAATGAGGTTTACCAGATCGGAAACCATGTCGATTGATTCTTCCTCACCAATGCGAGCTGATAGGCCGTGAGATCTCATGTCCGGCATAATGACATCGTATTTTTTCTCAAGTTCGCGGGCAACAGGTGTCCAGCATAATCCATTGTCCGAAAAACCATGCACCAGGATTATTGGCTCCTTTTCTCCCTGTCCGGTACGATAATAATGCAATGGGCTGTTATTTATGAGAATATTTTCCTGTTTCCACTGTGTATACATAGTCACCTTGAGTAAGTTATCAATCGGCGCCCAACAAATGAGATAAGCCGCGCCATCCGGTAACGGCCGTTTCCCAAAATTTTCATCGCGTCGGTTTCATCGGTAGTGAGTTGGCTGTTTGTTTACCCCACAACGGCCGTTTTCCCAAAATTTTCATCGCGTCGGTTTCATCGGTAGTGAGTTGGCTGTTTCGTTCACCCCGCAACGGCCGTTTCCCAAATTTTTCATCGCGTCGGTTTCATCGGTAGTGAGTCGGCTGTTTCGTTCACCCCACAACGGCCGTTGTCCAAAGTTTTCATCACGTCGGTTTCATCGGTAGTGAGTCAGCTGTTTCGTTACCCCACAACGGCCGTTTTCCAAAATTTTCCATCGCGTCGACTTCATCGGTAGTGAGTAGGCCGTTTCGTTTACCCCACAACCCCCGTCAAGTAATACGGGAGTAAAAATCGACAATTTGACCTGCTGGGCCGACTAACGCCCGCCATCACCGTTGACAAAGCCGCAGCGAAGCGGAGGTTTTGGCATCCGGTGCATGGCTTGGTTAGCTGCTGTATTGCGGCGCTTGAACAAGGTGACATTCAACTTCTTTTTAACGCATATACATACGCTTCGACTGAACTACTGTCTTTGAGCTTCACTGTGGTGAGTACACGGTTATAAGCATCGCCCTCAAACTCATCAAGGGAGGCCCAGTGGCTCTTAAGTTTTTCTGAGCTAAAGAGAAATCCCTCAACCTCGCTGCCCTGCTCATCGAGATCGAGGCCGGGATATCCCAATTCCGCGCCCCAGCCTTCTTGACGCAAGGTGCCAGTGACAGAAGCTGGCTCCCAGGTGCCCTCAACGGCACCGAGCACGTGTTCATTGGGTCGGCCAGGGCCCAAACTGCCATAGATAAATAATCGTTCGACCATAAACTCTCCAGAAACAGCTAACAAATGAGATAAGCCGCGCCATCTGGTAACGGCCGTTTCCCTTGCAATTTAGCGCTGACAAATGAGGTGACAAACGGCCGTTTTCCAAATTTTCATCGCGTCGGTTTCATCGGCAGGGAATTGGCCGTTTCGTTTACCCCACAACGGCCGTTTCCCCAAAATTTCCATCGCGTCGGCTTTATCGATAGTGAGTTGGCTGTTTCGTTCACCCCACAACGGCCGTTTTCCCAAATTTTCATCGCGTCGGTTTCATCGGTAGTGAGTTGGCTGTTTCGTTTACCCCACAACGGCCGTTTCCCCAAAATTTCCATCACGTCGGCTTTATCGGTAGTGAGTTGGCTGTTTCGTTCACCCCACAACGGCCGTTTCCCCAAATTATTCATAGCGTCGGCTTCATCGGTAGTTAGTCGGCCGTTTCGTTCACCCCACAATGCCCGACTAGTAATACGGGGTAATCCGGGGTAAAAACCGACAATTTGACCTGCCGAGCCGCCCAACGACTGGTGTTACCGGCAAGGGCGGGAATTGGCGGAAAAACCACCAGACGCCGAATCCGCCTCTTGGGGACGCGCAATGTTGGGCGCGTTTAGGTTCAAGTCTCGATTCGGCTCAGCACTTCATTGAAAGTTTGTTCAATCGTCCACTTGCTCGTATCCAATACCATCCAGCCAGCCTTAGGCATGAAATCAAGGTAGCTATACATCCATGGCACTTCCTTTATTAGGAATTCATCATAGGGGCCTGCTCGATTCTGCAGGCGTTTAATCAGAGCATCGGCAGTGGGAAGGAGCAGCACTTTTCGTGCACGGGGATCGTTGAACAGGGGACTATAGTGCTCGGCAAACTCTGCAGGCACACAAACATCATCAATGACAACATCAACCCCTTGATTTGCGTACAATTGTGCCATATAAATGGCGGTGTTGCGCGCCCATTGGAATTGCCGGGTTGCCTCGTCAGTCCACGATGCACCTGGTAGTTCTATTCCATTTACCATCATTTCTCTCAAATGATCGACTTGCAGATGCAGACTTTTCGAAAAATGCTGGGTCAAAAGGCGCGCAATGGTGCTTTTGCCCGATCCCGGGGCACCTGTGATGAGTATGATTTTGTGCAAGATTTTCTCCTGTAAATTTGAATACCTGACTGGTAGCGCCCAACGGTTTGCGTTACCTGCGTGTGGGCGGGCGTGGACAATGCTTGGGAGCAGGACGCGAAGCGGCTCGAAGCCAGAAAAATGTTTGTAAATCGCGCAGACTCCCACACGTCAAGGTCGCACCACGCTGTGTTGGGCGGCAGCATTTTTAGAAATAACCTTCTCAATATACTCATCTCTTTGAACTATCACTTTTCAATTTGCAGAAGTTTCAAGCAATGAAAGAATCCGCGCCACAGATTCTTCTATAGTGTCGTCAGAAGTATCGAGTATATGCCAGCCCTGTTCTTTGAGTGCTGTTTCGTGTTTGTCTATCTCTGCTATGATAAGTCTTATTGCATCGTCGAACTCATTGCGAAACGTCGACGGAGCCTGACGGGCATGATTGCGAGCTATTGTGGCACTTACTGAAGGTTTGAGAATAACTTGAGTGACCTTGGCGCTTTTGAGGAGCGGCGCATACTCTTGCAAGTGAGAATAAACATCCCAAAAATCATCTATTGTTACGAGAAACTCGGCTTCACAATAACGCAATGCCATATCTATAGCAGTTTGCCGCGCAAGCTCAAGTTGCTGTACCAATTCTGATGGCCACCCTGATAAACTTGGATGAATAACACCGCCATGTACCATTGTCCGAAGATCATCAATTGGAATGTGTACACCTTTTACACTGCGTTTTGCGATTTCTCTTGCTGTGGAACTTTTACCCGATGCTGGCGATCCGACAATCAGAAGTATATGGTTCATCACATAATCCTATCGTAAAAAATTAAGGTTTCGCTTCAATCGGGATGTGCCGCCCAACGAAGTAAGGATTCATGCGGCGCAGAGTGTGCGGAGCCGCCGCATAATCCTGAGTTGAACGAAGCCGCACTCAGCCGAAACCCTTCTTTCTATTTGGAATTTAAGGCTGGGGATACCCGATAACCGCTACCTTTCGCCCCAACGACCAGAGTCATTGTAGCAGGTTGGACTGGAAAAGATCAATAATCAGTGCCAAATTTCTCCGCCTTTGTGTCCCACCGCCGACACCCCCCTGCTCTGGCGCGGTCTTCCGCTGGCTGCTGCTGCCAGTTTTTGAACCGAGCCACGCCCCGCTTGCCATCCCAACCACACTTGCCAGCAAACGGCCGTTCTCCCACGCGCCCACTTCACAATTCACAATTAACCATTCACAATTCACAATTAGTACCCCCATATACAGCTCAGCCCAAAATCCTCCTCCCTAAATCACCTCCCCCATATACAGGCAAAACGGCCGTTTTCTCCCCATCCCTCCCGCATATCCCCCCGCACTCCACCTAACCATCCTTCCTCTGCTTCCGTACTGCCTCCCTATTGCCTACCTATTGCCTCTCTATATCCTCTCCTAAACCGTCCCTAACCTCCTCCTCTCTCCCACATATGGTGGTCTCTACGATTCTCTCACGTCCCTCCACTTCACAATTCACAATTAACCATTCACAATTCACAATTAGTACCCCCCATATACAGCCCAGCCCCAAATCCTCCTCCCTAAACCGTCCCCACCATATACAGGCAAAACGGCCGTTCCCGCCCCATTCCTCCCGCATATCCCCCCACACCTCACACAACCATCCTTCACTCATCCTTCTTACATCCTTCTTGCATCCTTCTTACATCCTCCTTACATCTCCTTAACACCCCCCCGCCTCCCATATATGCCGGTCTGCCATACCACCTCACCACTTCACAATTCACAATTCACCATTCATAATTCACAATTAAAATTGACAATTCTGTCATGACAATCGACAATTCCTCCACTACGTTATCAGGAGACAAACATATGGCAACAACCACCCCCCAATCCTTCCGCAACCTCGTCATCTACGAAATCTACGTGCGCAACCACGGCCGTTCTGGCACCTTCACCGACATCACCACCGACCTGCCCCGCCTGCGCGAAATGGGCATCGACATCATCTGGTTCATGCCCATCCATCCCATCGGCCAGCTCAACAAAAAAGGCAGCCTCGGCTGTCCCTACTCCATCCAGGACTACCGCCAGGTCAACCCCGAATACGGCAACCAGAAAGAATTCCGCCTGCTGTGCGATTACGCCCACGCCCTCGGCTTCAAAGTCATGATCGACGTCGTCTACAACCACACCGCCCACGACTCCCTGCTCGTGCAAGAGCATCCCGAATGGTTCCATCAAGACGAAAATGGCAATTCCAACCACCACCGTGCCGGAGTGGAGCGACGTCATCGACCTCAAATACGACGATCCGGCGCTGTGGCATTACCTCATTGAATCACTGAAATTGTGGGTCGAAATGGGCGTCGATGGCTTCCGTTGCGACGTGGCTTCGATTGTGCCGCTGGCCTTCTGGCAGCAAGCGCGGGCTGAACTGGCGGCGCTCAAACCCGGCCTCATCTGGCTGGCCGAATCCGTCCATACCAGCTTCATCATCCACCGCCGCCAGCACGGTCTTGCCGCCTACGCCGACGGCGAAATCCACACCGCCTTCGACCTCAGCTACGATTACGACCTCTGGCCCACCTGGGAACAAGCAGTCGCCGACCCCGCCGCCGTCCCCCTCTACTTCTCGCTCCTGCAATTTCAGCAGGGCATCTACCCCGCCCACACCCTCAAAATGCGCTGTGTAGAAAACCACGACCAGCCGCGCATCATGCAGCGTGCCCCCAGCCGCGCCCAGGCCCTGGCCTGGACCGCTTTCCAGGCGTTCAACGAAGGCCCCTTCCTCATCTACGCCGGGCAGGAATCGGAAAACAGCCACACGCCCAGCCTCTTCGACGAAGACAAAATCAAGTGGGGCGATTACAGTCTTCAGGGTTTTCTGACTAAATTGTGTCAACTCAAAAAGGATGTGGCGCAAGTAGAAGGGGATTTCCGGCTGATAACGGCCGTTCCCGCCCTCAGCGCCCACTGGCAAGCCAAACACGAAGGACTGTACGGCGTCTTCAACGTGGCGGGCGTGGAAGATGTCATGCCCACGCCGCTCCCCGATGGCATGTATGTGGATTTGCTTACTGACCGGCAAGTTGAAGTGCGGGATGGCGAGATGATGGTGGGAGAAACGGCCGTTATCCTCCGCTACCCAGGCCAACTCAACACAGAAGCACATCGTCAACCATCTATGTTGTTGTAAAGTAAGGTAGAGGCGATGCGATGGGGTCAAACGCCAGCCAGGCTTATGGTTTCGTCTCCCATCGCCTCGCCCTGACTCTGTGTTCAAATGAGGGCGAGGCAACTGGAGAAACCGTATAGTGTTTGTTCAAGACAGCGCCCAGTTGCTCCGCCCCTACAAACTTCCGCTGCAATCCAAAACTCAGTCCCCAAAACTCGTCCCCACCCGCCGCGCCGAATCCACCCAGGGATGATCCAGCGGCACCGTTTTGCGCTGGTCTACCACCTGTGCCAGCGGTACCGGTTCCGTACTCTCGCCGCGAGCCGCCACCATAATCCCGTAAATATCCTGCTCAATATAGCCCACACAGGCCGTGCCCAACCGCGTCGCCAACAGCCGGTCTACCGTAGACGGCGTGCCGCCGCGCTGCACATAGCCCAAAATCGTCACCCGCGATTCCAGCCCCGTCAGATCCTCCAACTGCCGGGAGATACGCAGCGTGCTGTCCTTCCTTTCCGCCTCTAACTGGTCGATCTCTATTTTAGCTTGTTTTCGTTCAGCCTTCTTTTTTGCATTTTCCTTCTTCGTTGTAACCTCGGCCAAGGTTTCAGCTTCCGCCAGCGACATAGCGCCTTCCGACACCGCCACAATACTAAAACGACTGCCATGCCGGCTGCGCCGCCGGATTGCTTCCGCCACCTTTTCAATGTTATAAGGGATTTCAGGAATCAGAATCACATCTGCACCGCCGGAAATACCGGCGCCCAGCGCCAGCCAACCCGCGTTATGCCCCATAATCTCCACCACGATAATGCGGTGATGGCTGTGTGCTGTGGAGTGCAGGCGGTCGATGGCTTCAGTGGCAATGCCCAGCGCCGTATCGAAGCCAAACGTGGTATCGGTCATAGCCACGTCGTTGTCGATGGTTTTGGGCAGCGTGATGACGTTCATGCCTTTTTTCATCAAGCGGTAGGCGTTTTTGGCGGTACCGCCGCCACCCAGACAGACAAGCACGTCCAGATTATGTTTCCGGTAAACGTCCATCATGGCGTCGGTCATGTCCATCATTTTGCCGCCGAGCGGCATTTTGTGCGGCTTGTCGCGGCTGGTGCCCAGAATAGTGCCGCCCACGGTGAGAATACCGGACAACATGTGTTCTTCCAGCGTCATCGTGCGATTTTCCATTAAGCCGCGGAAGCCATCCCGAAAACCAATCACGTTAAAACCAGCACGATGGGCTGCTTTGCCCACTCCGCGAATGGCCGCGTTCAAGCCTGGGCTGTCGCCCCCTGCCGTCAAAATTCCAACATATTTAGACATGTGTTCCTCCGGTTAAAGATGGCTAGAGCGAGAGCAAGCGTCTCATGGCTTCTTCCTCTCGCTCTCGCTCTACACTCTAGCTCATAAGCTGCCCGCGCAAAACGGTAACAGCTTGCCCTTGCAGCAGCACCCTGTCGCCAACGACGGACACCCGAATCAAACCGCCGCGCGGCGAAGCCTGGTAAGCGGTGAACTCCGTTTTGCCCAACTTACCTGCCCAGTACGGCCCCAAACAGCAGTGGGCCGAACCCGTCACCGGGTCTTCGTCAATGCCCGACCCCGGCGCAAAAAAGCGAGACACAAAGTCCAGCCCCGCCGTTTCCGCCCGCGCCGTAACGATGACGCCGCGCACGGGCAGGGTGCGCAGCATGGCGTGGTCGGGGGTGATGGTGCGCACGGCCGTTTCCGACTCCACCTCCACAATATAATCAAACGCATTCCGCCCCACATACACCGGCTCCACACCCAGCGCCTCGGCTAAACCGGGTGGTGTTTCGGCAGGCGTTTCTGGTTTGGCGGGGAAGTTGAGCGTAATCCAGTTTTGGGTGAGAACGGCCGTTAATAATCCACTCTTGGTATGAAAACGCGCTTCCGCATCGGCCGCCAGCTTACCCGTCTCCCACAACACATGGGCGCTGGCGAGCGTGGCATGGCCGCATAAATCCACCTCCACCGCTGGCGTGAACCAGCGCAAAATGTAGTCATCTGCTTCCGGCACCAGAAAAGCCGTCTCCGACAAATTCATCTCTGCGGCTATAGCTTGCATCCATGCTTCATCTCGCCGCTTCTTTTAACAAACAAACTGCCGCCGGATTTCCTGCAAACGGCTTATCTGTAAACGCATCAACCTGATAAATTTCAATCATTTTTAATCCTTTAAGGCGGCAAAGTTGCAGGGTTGCAAGGTTACGCGGTTGTCTGTTGTCAAAAAAATCTGCGCAATCTGCGCAATCTGCGGTTTAAAATGTTTCTTTATCGTCATGCCATTTTTTCAGAACGGCCGTTTCCTTCTCTGCCGCCAATCCATTCCTCCATTCATAATCAGCCGGACGATGTATTGAGCCAGGCCAGCGTATCACGTACTGTGTCGGGTAATGGACGGTATACCAACCCTTTCGCTTGCGCTTTGCGGCAGTCTACTGACCCAAAACCCGCGTCTTCTTCACCAGGAATCCACAATGGCAGTTCCGTCCACGGCGCAATTTCGTTTGCCACAATAAAATCTTCATCGACCCAGGTGAAGGTAGCATCACCGCCGTTGGTTGTTTTGCAAGTTTCCAACAGCGCTTTGCATGGACAAGGGGTCGGCTGGCCCGGTGACATTGAATGGGCCAGTTAGTTTTTGTTCAGTTGCCCACAGCGTCCAGGCCGCCAAATCGCGCACATCAATAAACTGCACCAGTCCATCAGGCTTGCCTGGAGCCAGCACCTCGCCGCCGCGAGCCACCCGGGCAGGCCAGTAGCTAAAGCGGTCGGTTTGGTCATGCGGGCCAACAATGAGACCAGCTCTGATATGGAGAGAACGGCCGTTCATCCCCGCATCTATCGCTTTTTCACACAACACCTTCAACGGCCCATACGTCTCCCCATCCACCGTCTCGACAGTTTCGTCTGCCATCGTCGCCAACGGCGAATCTTCGTGTGATGCCTATCTCGCTGAAATCCGAATAGACCGAAATCGAAGAAATAAACGTGTACTGCTCCACCGCCTCCGCCAGCAGTTCAGCCGAATCGCTCACCAAGCGCGGCACATAGCCGCAGGTGTCAATCACCGCCTCCCACCGCCGCCCTTTCAGCACATCCAGCCCGCCATCCCGATCCCCCACAAGCTGTTCCACCTCTGGATACAAATCAGGATTGCTCTGCCCTCGATTAAACAGGGTCACTTCATGTCCTTTTGCCAATGCCGCTTCCACCAAAGCCCGCCCCACAAAGCGTGTGCCACCCAAAATAAGTAGTTTCATCATTTCGCACTCCATCTTCACCTGAACTCTTTCAGCTCAGGCTTCATGACTACTTCATCATTTCAAGAAAGCATACCGAATGATAGAAACCTTGTCTACCGAGAACGGCCGTTTCCCGCTAAAATAATACATTAGAGTCTGGCGGCGTAACGCGATTTGCCAAATCGCGCCACTATCCAGACAAATAACCACATCCACATTTCCCACGGAGGGAACCATGAACGTAAAAGTGAAACAAGGCAGCATCCAAGATACCACCGCCGACACCCTCATCGTCAACCTGTTTGAAGAAGTCACCACCCCCGGCGGGGCCACCGGCGCCGTAGACCAGGCGCTCAACGGGGCCATCAGCGAACTCATCGCCAGCGGCGACCTGACCGGCAAAGCAGGCGAAGTTACCGTTTTGTATCCACGCGGCGCCATCCCCGCCACGCGCGTCTTGGTAGCCGGTTTGGGCAAGCGCGAGGGTTTCAATTTAGAAGGCGTGCGCCAAACCGCCGCCGCCGCCATCCAACGCGCTCAGGCACTCAAAGCCAAAGAAGTAGCCACCATCGTCCACGGCGCAGGCATTGCCGGGCTGCCCGCAGCCGCAGCCGCCCAAGCCACCGTAGAAGGGTCGCTGCTGGCCTTGTACACCTATGAAAAGAAAGATGATGAAGGCATTGCCGGGTTAACAATTATTGAATTCGACGAGACCAAGCTGGCGGAAATTGAACGGGGCGTAAAAGTAGGAACGGCCGTTGTCACCGGAACCACCCTCGCCCGCGACCTCGTCAACATGCCGCCCAACATCGCCACCCCCAAGAAAATGGCCCAAACCGCCACCAAAATCGCCGAAGACCACAACATGAGCCTCAATCGTTGGTGGGCGCAAATGGGCGGCAAAGCACAAAATGGGCGCTTTCCTCGCCGTCGCGCAAGGTGCTGGCTTTTCACCTAAATTCATCGTCATAGAACACAACGGCGACCGCACTGACCTGCCCACCATCGTTCTCGTGGGCAAAGGCATCACCTTCGACACCGGCGGCATCTCCATCAAACCCTCCGCAGACATGGGTGCCATGAAATCAGATATGGGCGGCGCAGCGGCCGTTTTGGGTGCCATGAAAACAGTAGGGCTGCTCGACTTGCCCCTGCGCGTCATCGGCATCACCCCCTGCACCGAAAACATGCCCGACGCCAACGCCTACCGCCCCGCCGACGTCATCACCGCCAGCAACGGCAAAACCATCGAAATCATCAGCACCGACGCCGAAGGGCGCATGGTTCTGGCCGATGCGCTGGTCTATGCCAGGCAATACGAACCAGATGCCGTCGTTGATTTGGCAACTTTAACCGGGGCGGCCGTTGTCGCCCTGGGCGCAGGCATGGCCGCTGGCCTCTTCAGCACCACCGACAACCTGCGCGACAAACTGCTCAACGCCGGACAAGCCACCCAGGAACGCCTCTGGCCGCTTCCCCTCTGGGATGACTACAAAAAAGCCATCGAATCAGATGTCGCCGACATGAAAAACAGCGGCGGGCGCATGGGCGGCGTAGCCACCTCCGCCATCTTCCTCAAACAATTCGTAGACTACGACAACTGGGCGCATCTCGACATCGCGGGCATGGCGCTTGCCGAAAAATCACAAGGTTACGTCACCAGAGGCGGCACCGGTTTCGGCGTTCGTTTACTGGTAGATTTCCTGCAAAACTGGTCTGCATAAAAAGAGACTAGAGATTAGAGATTGGAGATTAGTCTAATCCCCAATCTCTAATCTCTTTCCCCTCTTGCATCATCACATAATCCCCTCTAAACTAGAAACCGTTCATTTTCCACGACAACCTGCTCATATCACCAAACCAATATTTATGAGGAGCGCAACTATGACAGTGCCCACCCCCCCATTGACCTTAGGTGTTGAAGAGGAATATCAGATCATCGATCCGGAAACGCGAAATCTGCATTCTTACATCACCGAATTAATCTCTCAAGACCAGGCTCGCCCCACGAAGCTCAACATCAAACCGGAATTCATGCAGTCCCAAGTTGAAGTAGGCAGCCACGTGTGCCGTAATGTCAAAGAAGTTCGGGCTGAAGTAATCCGTCTACGCCGGTCTATGAGTGCCATGGCGGCTGAAAATGGACTGGCGATTGTGGCGGCTTCTACCCATCCGTTTGCTCATTGGGAGGAGCAAACCATCACAGAAGGCGTGCGCTACAAAGAATTACTGGACGATATGCAAGGCTTGGCTCGTCGTTTACTGATATTTGGCATGCACGTGCATGTCGGTTTTGGCGAAGATTTGGAGTCCAAGAATCTCATGATTGAGATTATGAATCAGGCACGGTACTTCATCCCGCATTTATTGGCGCTCTCGACCAGTTCTCCCTTTTGGCATGGGGAAGATACGGGCTTGAAATCATATCGCAGTGTGGTGTTTGAACGGCTGCCACGCACGGGCATTCCTCATTCGTTTAATTCATGGAATGAATATAAAAAATATGAAAGCACATTGGGCAAAGTAGGGTCATTTGGCAAATCAGATACGCTTGCCAAAATTTGGTGGGACATCCGTCCTCATCCTGTGTTTGATACGCTGGAATTCCGCATCACTGATATTTGCACGACGGTGGATGAATGTGTGTGCATTGCCGCGTTGTTCCAGGCAATTTGTGCCAAGCTCATCAAACTGCGTCGGCAAAATCTCTCCTGGCGGCACTATCGCCATATGCATATCACAGAAAACAAGTGGCGGGCCGTGCGCTATGGCGTGCAGGGTGAATTGATTGATTTTGGCATTGAAGAAGCGGTGCCGTTCCACTTTTTGATGGAAGAATTGCTAGAACTGCTTGATGATGTGGTGGATGATTTAGGTAGTCGCAAAGAAGTGGAGTTTGTGCGTACCATTCTCAAGGAAGGCACGAGTGCAGATCGGCAAATTGCGGTTTATCGTCAACACGGCGGGGATGATAACCGCGAGGAAGCGCTGAAAGCGGTGGTCGATAATCTCATCGTGGAAACGAAGCGCGGCCTTTAGGTAAAAGCGGGAAAGTTTTCTGGAAATAAAATGGGCGAAACCCGCTTTTCCTTGAAGGAAACCACAATTTTGTGTGCTGGTAATTTTGAAAACTTTTTGTGGTTTACCTAGTTGTTTGATTAAATTGCAGGATTACCCGCAGGTGCTTGCACGAGAACGGCCGTTTCCGGCACATCCTGGTCTCCATGTTCATATATCATCATATGATTAAATGCGGCAATCGCCACTTCTATAATCGACTCATCCGGTTCCGCCGTCGTCAAGTGCTGCATTGCCAAATTCGGTTTGGTGATGAGGCGAATAAACGCATTGTCCTGATGAGCGGCCGTGAAGCGTAAAAATTCATACGCAATGCCCGCAATCACCGGCAATAAAATGAGGCGTGACAAAAGCCGAATATACAAAGCCATCGGCGGGAAAAAGCTGTAAACGATAATTGAAATGACCACCACAGACAGCAAAAACGCCGTGCCACAGCGCGGATGTTCTAATGAAAAAGTGGCAACGTTGGCTGGTGTTAATTCTGCCCCCGCTTCATAGGCGTTAATCGTTTTATGCTCTGCGCCATGATACCGGTAGAGGCGCTTGATGTCGGGCATCAAGCTAATGCCCCAGATATAGCCAATCAGCAGTATAAGCCGAAACGTGCCTTCGATGACGTTTTCCACAAAGGTGTAGTTTTCCACGTTCAGCACAGATACGATCCCTCTGGCAACCAGGACGGGGAAAACAAAAAACAGCAAGATCGCAAACGTCAGCGAAAACAGAACCGTTGCCCACTGCATCGGCCCTTCAAACACCTTGCTGGGGTCTTCCTTTTTCTCGCCTTCCTTGCCTTCTTCGTCCTCTTCTTCCAGAGCGACTTCGGCAGAAAACATCAACGCTTTAATGCCCAGTCCCATCGCATCCCACAGCATCGTCAGGCCGCGCACAAACGGCCAGCGGGCAATGCCCCCGCCATAAATCGTTTTATTGAGCGGTTCGGTATGCACGACAATGTCGCCTTCCGGGTTGCGCACCGCCACGGCCAATGCCCGTGAGCCGCGCATCATCACGCCTTCAATGACGGCTTGCCCGCCATAATTAAACTTGGGAGCCGCAGATGTATTGTTATTTTGTGTATTAGTTGAGTTAGACATGGGCTGCATTGTACTGAGTGCCTGGAGGTCGGTCAAGCTGTTGTAGAAACCATTAAGGAATTGGAAATTTAGCCCGCCAGGGCATTGGTAACGATGATGAATAAGAGGATGGTAATCAGGGTGATGAGAGTGAAGATAGAAACGGCCGTTAACGAAATAGCATTGCCTTCTTCCACAATCAGACTCACCCACTTTTGGAGCCGAACTTCCCGCATTCTGCCCCGGTTTTAACTCCTTGCCACAATGCCAACAAACCGTGTCTGTTGGCAGAATAGTTTGGTCACAATTGGCACATTTCAAAGCCACAAAATCACCCCTATTTAAAGTGTAAACTAGTTTACACTTGCATTGTATCAGACTTACCTGTCTGGGCCGTTTGTTCAAGATAGAATAGCCTCATTGAGTGATTAAGTAAACGGTATTGGAAACATTACTCAACGAAATAACCTATTCCTCCTTTTTTCTCCTCTTCCCGCAAAGGGCCTCGCAACGCGAGGCTCTTTGTGGTTTAAACAGCGTTCACATAAAAACATTAACAAAGGAACACATATTTTCTTTGTCTCTGTGGTTCTTTGTCCCGTTGTCTTAAAAAATGTCTACAATTACCCGCATGAACGAAAAAATCACATGGCTTACTTCCAGACGAACAATTCGACGTTATCATCCAATTCGCATTCCTGATGAGTTGGTCGCGCAGATGCTTGCCGCAGCAACCTGGGCACCTTCCGCGCATAATAGGCAGCCTTGGCGTTTTGCCGTCATCCAAAATGACCACATGAAGCAGCAACTAGCTCACAACATGGGCGCAAAATTACGCGCAGACCTAACACGCGGACAATGTGCCATCTCATCTTATTGAAAAAGATGCTCAGCGCTCTTATGAACGGATAACAAAAGCCCCGCTGCTCATCTTGCTATCGCTATCTATGGTAGATATGGATAGGTATCCTGATGAAAAACGACAACACAATGAATGGCTTATGGCTGTTCAGAGTACCGCTTTGGCTGGTCAAAATCTGCTGCTTGCTGCCCATGCCTTAGGGTTAGGGGCGTGTTGGATGTGTGCGCCACTGTTTTGTCCTGAAATTGTTAAAACGAGTTTGTCGCTGCCCGACAGATTGGGATCCGCAGGCGTTGATTACCGTAGGGTATCCGGCTGAGGACAAGGAAAAAACGCGGCATTCTGTTGAGAGCCGTACCATTTTCTTCCGCTGATTGATGAGAATGTATAATGAAAACGGCCGTTCTATTGTCACTCTCTCCAAAATTTGCTAAAATCCAGATTGATTCAATTTATCCGATAAATCAAATCAATTAAACTTATGCGCTTAAATCAACTGGATTCCGATTTTCTCAAATATCTCATTAACAACCACGTAGAACCGGGGGAGCGTGTGCCTACGCTCAACGAAATCAGTACCGAACTGGGTATCAGCGTGGGCAAACTCCGTGAACAACTAGAAGTTGCCCGTGTACTCGGATTCGTTTCGGTACGTACCCGCAAAGGAATTCAGCGTGAGCCATTTGAATTCAAACCGGCCGTTCTCATCAGCCTGTTATTTAGCCTCGGTACTGGCGAAACACAGTTCAAACAGTTCAGCGATTTACGCCAGGCAGTTGAAACAAGCATGTGGCTCGAAGCGGTTACGCTGCTCACCCCCCAAGATAAACAAGAATTGTATGAAATCGTCGAACAAGCGTGGAAAAAACTACGCAGCCATCCCGTTCATGTCCCCAACGGCGAACATCGGCAGTTCCATCTCAAAACATTTAGCCGCTTAGAAAACCCCTACGTACAAGGCTTGCTTGAAGCATACTGGGATGCCTACGAAGCCAGCGAACTGACACGCTTCGTCAACTACCAATATTGGATAGATGTTTGGACTTATCATGAAAAAATCGTTGAAGCGTTAGCCAGAGACGATTTTGAGCAAGGTCTCACCCTTCTAACCGAACATTTTTGTCTATTACCAACTGCGCCTATCTTGCAAAACAGTTGATAAAGAACCATAAGAACAGATACTCAGAGTAAGGGACATAAAAAACTCCCCCCTTTTTATGTCCAAATTTACAAATTAGGAGATTATTATGAGTGATTCTACCGCCCAGATTGAGGAACTAGAGTCAGTAGTTATTCGTTTCGCTGGTGACTCTGGCGATGGGATGCAGTTGACTGGTACTCAATTTACCAACACTTCGGCCGTTTTCGGCAACGACATTAGCACCTACCCTGACTATCCCGCAGAAATCCGCGCCCCGGCTGGCACATTAGCGGGTGTTAGCGGTTTTCAAGTCAACTTATCCGAACATGACATTCTGACCCCAGGGGATTCCCCTTTCGTGCTCATTGCCATGAATCCGGCGGCGCTTAAAGCAAGCCTGCCCGATTTGCAACGTGGTGGCATTATCATCGTCAACACTGATGCGTTCACGCCAGCCAACCTGAAAAAAGCAGAATATGAGAATAATCCGCTGGAAGACGACTCCCTTAAAGGGTATGAAGTTCACGAAGTGCCATTGACTACGCTGACCCGTGAAGCCCTCAAAGATATGGAAACGTTGACCACCAAAGACAAGGATCGCTGCCAAAACTTTTTTGCGTTGGGCATGACCTTCTGGATTTTTGACAGGGAACTTGCTGTATCCGAATCTTGGTTAGATCAAAAATTTGCAAAAAAACCCGAGTTGGCTGAAGCGAATAAAAAAGCATTGGAAACCGGTTATTACTTTGGCGAAACAACAGAAGTATTTCGGCGACGGTTCAACATTCGCCCTGCTACCCTGAAAAAAGGTACATACCGCAAAATCACCGGTAATGAAGCTCTTGCTTTAGGTCTCGTTACGGGTGCAAAAAAGATGGGTAAGCCGCTGTTTTACGGCTCTTATCCCATTACGCCAGCCAGTGATATTCTGCATGCCCTGGCGCCACTGCGTAACTTTGACGTACGCACCTTCCAGGCTGAAGATGAAATTGCAGCCATGGGTTCAGTTATTGGCGCGGCATTCGGCGGTGCCTTAGCGGTTACTGGCACCAGTGGTCCTGGGGTTGCCCTCAAAGGCGAAGCGATGGGTCTGGCTATCATGCTGGAACTGCCGATGGTGGTAATAAATGTACAGCGGGGTGGCCCCAGCACTGGTTTGCCGACAAAGGTGGAACAGTCTGACTTGCTCCAAATGCTTTACGGCCGTAACGGTGAAAGCCCCATCCCCATATTGGCACCCCAAAGCCCGACGGATGCGTTTGATATTGCCTATGAAGCGTGTCGGTTGGCTGTTCATGCCATGACACCGGTTGCCATTCTATCTGATGGTTATTTAGCAAACAGTTCTGAGCCGTGGTTTATCCCGAATCCTGATGATATTCCTGAAATTCCAGTAACCCATACACCGCCGCGTGAAGAGGACGATGCGCCGTTCTTCCCGTATTTACGGGATGATGAGACGCTGGCACGGCCGTGGGCGATTCCTGGTACAAAAGGGTTAGAGCATCGCGTGGGTGGTTTGTCCAAAGCCCCGATTACCGGCAATGTATCTTACGATCCGCAACATCACTCGCAAATGGTGCGGGAACGGGCTGAAAAGGTGGCTCGTTTAGCCAATGTCATTCCTGAGCTTGCTGTTGATGGCCCAGATGAGGGCGATTTACTGATTGTTTCCTGGGGCGGTACGTTTGGTGCGGTACACACGGCCGTTCGTAAAGCGCAAGAAGCCGGGTATGCAGTGTCCCATGCACACCTCCGTTATTTGAATCCATTCCCCAAGAATACAGAAGCTGTACTGCGTAACTTCAAGCGTATCTTGATTCCTGAATTGAATATGGGACAGCTTGCCTTTGTGTTGCGTGGCACCTATGGCCTAGACAACATTAGCACTTACTCAAAAATGCACGGACGGCCGTTTAAGATCAGCGAGATTTACGACAAATTGGAGGAATTACTAGGCTAGTCTGGTAAAGACAAACCTGGGAGAAAATCATGACAACAACAATTCCCTTAGAACTCAGTAAAAAAGATTTTGTATCCGACCAGACAGTGCGCTGGTGCCCTGGCTGTGGTGACTACGCTATTTTGGCGCAAATGCAAAAAGTTTTGCCTGAAATTGGCGTGCCGAAAGAGAAAATCGTCTTCATTTCTGGCATTGGCTGCTCCAGCCGTTTCCCCTACTACATGAACACCTATGGTATGCACAGCATTCACGGCCGTGCGCCTACGGTTGCTTCTGGCCTGGCCGTTGCCAATCCTGACCTCAGTATTTGGGTGATTACGGGTGATGGTGATGGTCTCTCGATTGGCGGCAATCACCTGATTCATGCCATCCGTCGTAACATCAATGTCAACATTTTGCTCTTTAATAATCGCATTTATGGTTTGACCAAAGGGCAATATTCCCCTACGTCTCGTCAAGGAACACGCACCAAATCTTCACCGATGGGGTCTATTGAACAACCACTTAATCCGTTGACCCTGGCACTTGGCTGCGGAAGCTACCTTTGTAGCTCGTGCTATGGATGTGGATCCGAAGCATTTGGGTGAGGTTTTGAAGGCGGCGGCCGAGCATCAGGGTACTTCTTTCATTGAAATCTATCAGAACTGTGTCATCTTTAACCCGAATGAGTGGGCTGGCATTGATGACCGGAAAACACGCTCTGATCATGTTGTTTATTTGGAAGATGGTAAACCTTTGGTTTTTGGCAAGAACAATGACAAGGGAATTCGACTCAACGGGTTCAAACCGGAAGTGGTTGAATTAGGTGGAGAATTTACCGAAGCAGATCTGATTGTCCACGATGAATCGTCTCAAGAGTTAGCCTTTATCTTGGCTCATATGGAACATCCTGTCTACCCGCCGCCAATGGGCATTATTCGTAATGTGGAGAAGCAGGATTACACGTCTGGCTTGATGGAGCAGGTAAAAGCGGCGCAAGCGCAAAAAGGTGTGGGCGATTTGGCTGCTCTCTATTCTCAAGGCGAGACATGGACAGTTTAGGTAAACCACAAAAAGTTTTTAAAATTATCAACACGCAAAATTGTGGTTTCCTTCAAGGAAAAGCGGGTTTCGCGCCATTTTATTTCCAAAAACTTTCCCGCTTTTACCTAGTCGTAAGAATTTGATTTAACATTTTGTCGGTTTATTATGGTTAGGGGCGGCGCATTCGCGTCGCCCCTGTCTGTTTTTTTAGGAGCGTTTGTCATGAGCCTGATAGATGCTGGATTTACAGAGCAAGGGGGAGGGAAACGGCCGTTATCCCCTGCATCAGCTATCATCAATAATTTTTCAATCGTGGTTGCCACCATCAATGGCACAGGCAGCCAGACTGCCAATACCGCCTTGCTGCGAGCTTGCGGCAACATGGGCATTCCCGTCAATGGCAAAAACATCTTTCCTTCCAACATTCAAGGAATGCCCACCTGGTTTCATATTCGCCTGAGTGCGGCTGGGTATATAGCAAGTCGGGATACGGCAGAAATAGTGGTTGCCTTTAATCAGGCATCCTTGTCGGAAGATTTACGCAAGCTGCCGCCAGGTGGCGTCTGCTTAATCAACAGTGATTGGCGCAACGTGCCGGAACGTGAGGACATCACAACCTATGCCATTCCGGTTAAACAATTCATAGCCGACAGTGGCTTGAAAGGGAAACCGGCAGATTATGTTGCCAACATGGTTTACGTGGGCGCTTTAGCACAACTTTTAGGCATTCCGCTGGTTCAAATTGAGACCGCGTTGGCGGTTCATTTCAAAGGACAGCAAAAACTGATCGCATCAAACATGGCTGTCGCCACGGCCGCCTTTGCCTGGACGGCGGAAAATATCAACAAGACAGACCCGTTCCAGGTGGCGCCAATGCCTAACACCGACGAGAAAATCCTCATCACGGGCAACGAAGCGGCGGCGCTGGGCGCGATTTTTGGCGGCGTTTCATTCGTGGCCTGGTACCCCATCACGCCGTCTACCAGTGTGGTTGATGCTCTCAATACCCATCTGCCCAATTTGCGCCGTGATCCAGAAACTGGAGAAGCGACGTATGCGGTGGTGCAGGCGGAGGATGAGTTGGCGGCGATTGGCATGATTTTGGGCGCGGGGTGGGCAGGTGCTCGCGCCATGACGGCGACCAGCGGCCCTGGCATTTCGTTGATGGCGGAGTTTGCGGGCTTAGGCTATTTTGCCGAAGTGCCAGCCGTTATTTGGGATGTGCAGCGGGTTGGCCCCAGTACGGGCTTGCCCACGCGCACCGGGCAGGGCGACATCATCTCGACGTATTATCTGGGACATGGGGACACGGAAAATGTGCTGCTGTTCCCGGCGTCTGTGGCTGAATGTTTTGACATGGGGATTGAGGCGTTCAATCTGGCGGATGAATTGCAGACGCCGATTTTTGTGATGAGTGACCTGGATTTGGGCATGAATACCTGGATGTCTGCGCCGTTTGTGTATCCAACGGAACCGATTAAGCGGGGCAAGGTGTTGGGAGAGGAGGATATGGGGAAGAACGGCCGTTACTCCCGCTACCTGGATGTGGATCATGATGGCATCACCTACCGCACCCTGCCCGGCAACAAACACCCGCAAGCCGCCTGGTTTGCTCGCGGCACAGGTCACAACGAACACGCCGTCTACAGTGAGCGCCCAGAAGATTGGGAGCAAAACATGGCGCGGCTCCATCGCAAATTTGAGACCGCCAGAGAGTTGGTTCCGCCCCCTGTTTTGGATGAACGGGAAGGCGCGGCCTTTGGCATCATCGCCTTCGGCACCACCTGCTACGCCATCGACGAAGCCCGCGATCACCTAGCAGATGAAGGCGTTTTAACAAGTTTCATGCGCTTGCGGGCGCTGCCCATCAATAATGATGTGCGCGAGTTTGTCAGCCGTTACAAACGTATTTATGTGGTTGAACTGAATCGGGATGGGCAAATGCACAAAATTCTGCAAACGGAACTGCCGGAATTTGCTTCGCGGCTCATTTCGCTGGCTCATTTGGATGGGATGCCGCTGACGGCAAGTTGGCTTTTAGAAAACCTGCAAGACAGTCAAGATTTTGATGCGCTGAATCTGGCGTTGGAAGACATTGTGGATATGGAGTAGAAAATGGGCGTGAATCGGACAAATGCCATTGGTTTGACGAAGACCGATTACAAAGGCCAGCCTTCGACGTTATGTCAAGGGTGTGGGCATAATTCCATTGCTAATCAGATTGTGCAGGTGGCGTATGAAACAAATATCGAGCCGCACAAAATTTTGCGCATGAGTGGTATCGGCTGCTCCAGCAAATCGCCAGCCTATTTTTTAGGCCAATCATTTGGTTTTAACTCGCTGCACGGCCGGATGCCGTCGGTGGCAACGGGGGCGTTGTTGGCGAATCAGGCGCTTACGGCGATCGGCGTGAGCGGGGATGGCGATACGGGCAGCATCGGCTTGGGGCAGTTTAAGCATTTTGTGCGCCGCAATGTGCGCATGGTGTATGTCGTGGAAAATAATGGCGTCTATGGCCTGACAAAAGGGCAGTTTTCGGCCACGGCCGATGAGGGACAAAGCCTCAAATACGCAGGTGAAAACGAGTTCCCGCCGGTGGATATTTGTATGGAAGCGATTATTGCGGGGGCGGGGTTTGTGGCACGTTCTTTTTCTGGTGATGCCAAGCAAGTTCGGGAATTATTGAAGGCGGCGCTGCATCATCGGGGAACGGCCGTTCTCGATATCATTAGTCCGTGTGTGGCATTCAATAACGGGGATGAGTCTACCAAGAGCTATGGTTACGGCCGCGAACATGAAACGCCACTGCATGATTTTGGCTGGGTTCCGCAGCGCGAAGAAATCGAAATCACCGACTATGAACCGGGCGAAATGCGGGTCGTGGCACTGCATGATGGCTCGCTTATTCAACTGCGTAAATTGGAAGAGGAATATGATCCGGGGAGTAAGATAGGGGCATTGGCGCGTCTGTATCAAGCACAGGAAAGGCATGAACTGGTAACGGGCTTGCTCTACTTCAATCCAGATCGTCCTGATTTGGCTGAGGTAAGCAACCTCGTCGATACACCTCTTTCGCAGCTTTCGGATGCGCAATTGCGACCATCGTCAGAAGCATTGGCTGAGTTGATGTCGGGATACTAAACGCGAAACTGGATTACTGATTGGTAGCCCCTGAAATTGATGAAGGAAAGAGATAATATTCACAATACATGTTTATAAAAGGGTGATACGTGATGCGTGAAAAATCACGCATCACGTATCACTGTTAATGATGCAAAATTTGATTCAAGAATAACTTCGTCCGTTCATTATCTGGATTAGTGAAGAAGTTCTCAGGTGTGTTCTCTTCCACAATCTGGCCAGCATCCATAAAGATAATGCGATCTGCCACCGTGCGGGCAAAACCCATCTCATGGGTAACAGCCAAAATTGTATACCCTTCATGTGCCAGATCGCGCATCACATCCAGCACTTCCTTAATCATTTCAGGGTCCAGCGCCGATGTCGGTTCGTCAAACAGCAGAATATCTGGTTCCATCGTCAATGTACGCGCAATTGCTACCCGCTGCTGCTGACCACCAGAGAGCTGCCCCGGATACTTGTTCGCCTGTTCAGGAATACCAACTCGCGTCAGCCACTGCATGGCGCGTTCTTCTGCTTTATCGTGTGACCATTTACGCACATGGATGGGAGCCAGTGTCACATTTTCCAACACCGTCAGATGCGGGAACAAATTAAACTGCTGGAACACCATGCCCACTTCGCGGCGAATCTCAGCAATATTGCGCACATCATAATTCAACGTCGTGCCACTCACGACGATTTCGCCTTCTTGATGTTCTTCCAGACGGTTGAGGCAGCGAATAAACGTCGATTTTCCAGAGCCAGACGGCCCCAGAATAACGATTACCTCACCCTTTTTCACCCTTAAGCTAATGCCGCGCAGCGCATGAAAATCACCATACCATTTTTGGACATCATCGCAGA
Organism: uncultured Chloroflexia bacterium; assembly: GCA_963747345.1. Lineage (GTDB taxonomy): Bacteria > Chloroflexota > Anaerolineae > Promineifilales > Promineifilaceae. Next base: position 59,653 of record CAVVFA010000001.1, read on the forward strand.
CAATAACATCTTCTGCGCCTTTTAATCTTGAGCTATCAATTGTATTTGTTGTCATAACAAGCCTCTCGTGCCTGGCTGTGGCTGGTCTGGAGACCGTGCCACCTACCGGCTCTGTTTGAAACCGACCGGAGCGAGAACATTATCTATTTCCTACACCCAACTGGTTTTCCATGCGTCTGCTGGAAGCCGCCATCACCCAACTACCGGCAAAGTAAATGACCATCAAGAAAATGTACGGTTCTCGCCGTACCCCAAGCCAGTCTGTTTGCGCCGAAATCAGGTTGGCTACGCCCAAAAATTCCACTAAACCAACGATAGCAATGAGCGTCGTATCCTTGAAAAGGCCGATGAACTGGCCCACAATCGCCGGAATAACCACCCGAATCGCCTGCGGCAAAATGATGAGACGGTATTTCTGGACAGTATTCAAGCCGATAGATTCAGCCGCTTCATATTGCCCCTTAGGAATTGCCTGCAAGCCACCACGGACGTTTTCTGCCAGATATGCGGCCGCAAACATCGCCGCAGCCGCCATCACGCGCCAGGTACTTAAGATTTCTGTACCTTTAGGCAGCAAAATTGGGAACAAAATGATGGACATGAACAGCACAGTAATCAACGGCACGCCACGAATCACTTCGATGTAGATGGTACAGAAAGCTGCGACCACGTTCCCTTTAAAGTATTTCTGGAACAGAAACGCAATAACGGGAATGAGCAGCGGCCATAACGCTAAAATAGTGCCAAAGAGATTGGCTGGATCACGCAATCCTGGGATGGTGATGGTAACAATCAAGTAAACCGTCAAGAGTCCGGCTGTGCCGTATGTTAACCAGGGTGGAACGCCGCGAATTTGACTGCGACGACCTAAAGCCAACAACACACCCAAGGGAAATGAGGCGACAATGGCAAACACGGCAATGATCATGGTCAGTAATAAACCACCCCATGCCTGATCTGGATTTAGCTTGACATAGAAATTACCAGCGAGGATGTAGAAGGTTCCGGCGATCATCGCCACCCAAACCAACCCCATTACCAAACCAATCCAAGCAACAGGGAAACGGTTGGTGACCCATTTGGTGAAAAAGAATAGCCCACCCAACACGGCAATAGAGACCATAGACCTAACGAGGGTTTCCATCACCAATTCGGGTCGCACCGAAACGCCCAGCAATAAGCCAAACGTAATTACCGGTGTCACCACCCATAGGATGTTCATGAGGCGGCGTATTCTTGACCTACGGAAGCGTTCTTGTGAGTAGACAAGGGTGCTCACCAACAGCATCACAGCCAGATAACCAATCACCACATAAATGCGCCATGTTTCTTCCGCTGGAAAACGGAAGACCAACATGTTACGCATGTTGTCAATGACCCCGCCCCAGTTAGCGCCAGGTTCTTGGCCTTGTTCTGCATAGGCAGCTTTCCACGCTTCGGCAACTAAGGGATCTGACGAGAAGTTGGCTCGTGTAAAGGCGTAGTCAAAGAAACTACGAATCCCGGCTAAAATCAAGAGGGTGAGCAGCAGGGTGAGCAATACGTTTGAGATGGAACTGTATAGATTGTCTTTGAGCCACAGTGTTGCTGAATTGTGTTTATGCCGCAGCTCATTGTATATCGTCATGCTTAAAGTGATGACCCACAGGAAGATGATAACGGCCGTTGCCCCCATCACTGATTGCAATTGCCCCCAGGTATAAACCACCGTGCCATACGTTAAAATAACTAGCCATACAGCCAGCAGCCAACTCTTAAGAATCTGCTCTTGCACAAAACGGCGCATATTAAAACGAATATGATGTTCCTCTGGTGTAGAGGATGGCAAATTTTGTTGTTGAATTGTCATGATTATCTCTCCACCAGTAAAATGCGTCTGTTATACCAATTCAGCAAGAACGAGATGATCAAGCTCAACGTTAGATACGCAGCCATGACAATAATGAACACCTGCACGGCGCGCCCCGACTGATTTAACGTCGTGTAAGAGACGGCCCACATATCAGCAAAACCGACAGCAATCGCCAGCGATGAGTTCTTTGCCAGATTTAGATATTGGCTAGTCAACGGTGGAATAATCACACGCATTGCCTGTGGCAAAATCACCAAGCGCAAACGCTGTGACTCAGAAAGTCCCAAAGCGCGTGCGGCTTCAGTCTGCCCTTTGGGCACAGACTGCATACCGGCACGCACAATTTCTGCGATAAACGCACCTGTGTAGAGGACTAAGCCTATCAAAATAGCGGCAAAACTTGGGGTTAACTTGATGCCACCTTGGAAGTTCAAGCCTTCGATGCGGGGAACTTCAATACGAATCGGAATTTCATCAATGGCGACAAGCGAGAATTGGCTGCCGTTTTCCAATGTAGTTTGGTAAGCAGCCAGCGCCCCACGTCGATCTACAATGACTTCGCATTTCCCATCTGCAAAGTCATTTACAGCCTGATTTATCCTGTCTCTGCGGCTAATGTTGAAGGGAACGTTGAGAGCGATCAATTGGTTGACGAGATTGACTTCGGACGCCCCACCTTTTACAACACAGATAGAGAGAGCGGCTTCTTTAAGGGTACTGGCTTCGATCTGACCATCAGCAACGGCCGTTTCCACCATCGCCAAATCATCAACCCCCAATCTTCCTGCTACAATGCCCGGAATATCCTCAAACGAAGAAATCGGCAGCGGTATCAGCCACCATAATCGCTTGACTGCTAGGTACCGCTGAGGCGACAAACCAACCTGTTCCCATCACAATGACAAACGCAAGTCCCGCCCATAACACCACGATTTAGATTCTTGCCTAATCTCTGCTCACGCATCCCCAGCAGCACCCAAATAATGATCACCGCCAAAATTGCCGAAAACAAAAACAAAAACAAAATGCGAGACGAAGGCAAAAAAGCAAGCCCCGGCAAATTAATGCCACGCTGACTCAAATACACAGGCAGCCCTGCCGGCTGAATCGCTTCCTTGATACCAGGGAACAACAAAATGACGCCAAAATAGATAAAAAATAACTGTAACAATAACGGCGTATTGCGGAAGAAATCCACATACCACTTCGCCAGATTACTGACCAACCAGTTGTTGGATAAGCGAGCAATACCCGCGAAAGTTCCTAAAAGCGTCGCAAAAAAGATACCAAAAACAGAAACCTTAAGCGTATTTAAAGCACCAACGGCCAACGCTCGCGCATACGTGTTACTGGGATCATACGAAATCATACTTTCGGCAATATCAAACTGGGCATCAATGCCCAAGAAATTGAACCCGCAACTAAAACTTTCCGTACCGTCAGGGCAGCGAAACGACCCCAATGTGCTGATATTGTCGTTGATATTGCCAAAAAGCCAGGCAGTCCCAAGAAGGACCAAAATCACAAAGGCAATTTGACCCAATACACCAATGACACGTCCATCTCGCCAAAAGGGAATCGAATCTTGTTTTTTCTGAGGGGTAGGGCTTAACTCAGCCATATGAAGTACCTCTCCTCCTTACAATCCTCGGAGCCTCTCCTCTCCTAGAGATTGTGCCAATACCAAAACCGCGTATTGTGAAGGCTGTCTAAAGCCAACATCTTCCGCAGTTTACCTAAAACATAGTCCGACAATGCTATCGGGCTATGAAAACAAAACGAATCAGCATGATAATTACCATGCTGATTCGTTTTAATTAAATCATCGGTTTAACGGAACGGCGGGGAGTACAGCAGACCGCCATCAGTCCAGATAGTGTTCAAACCACGAACCAGGTCAAATGGTGTGTCTGGCCCCAAGTTACGGTTATAGATTTCTTCGTAGTTACCAACTTGCTTGATAACTTGGTAGCAAAAGTCGTTTGCTACGCCCATGCCAGCCCCTAAATCTCCTGTTTCACCCAATATGTTTTGGATAACTGGATCATCGCCACCCAAGAAGCTGTCGACATTGGTGGAATCAATACCCAGTTCTTCAGCTTGGATGGTGCAGTTTACAGTCCACATCACAATGTCGCCCCAGTTGTTATCGCCATGACGAGTCAATGGGCCGAGCGGTTCTTTGGACATAGTTTCTTCCAAAATGACGTGGGCATCTGGTTCTGCTAACAAAATTTGTTGGGAAACAAGACCAGATTTGTCAGTGGTGAAGCCGTCACATTGACCGCTGTCATAAGCTTCACGGGTTTTGTCTGCGTCATCAAAGACAACGGGTTCCATATCGATACCCATGCCACGGTAAACGTCAGCCAGGTTCTTTTCTGTGGTGGTACCAGATTGCACACAGATGGTGCCACCTTCGAGGCCAGCCAAGTCGGTGATACCACTGTCTTTGCGAACCATCATGCCTTGCCCATCATAGAAGGTGGTCGGTTGGAAGTCTGCGCCCAATTGGGTGTCACGGCTTAAAGTCCAGGTGGTGTTACGAATGAGCACATCAATTTCACCAGTTGCCAACAAGGGGAAACGTTCGTTGGCGGTGGTTGGCCGAATTTCAAAAGCGGTGGCATCACCCAAAGCAGCGGCGGCTACAGCTTTACAGAAGTCAATATCGAAGCCTTCAAATTCGTTGGTGTCAGGATTGATGTAACCAAAACCAGGAACGGCTTGGTTGCCACCACATTTGACAGCGCCACGATCACGGGCAATTTGCAATGTGCCACCATCACCTACTGGGGCTACTACTGCGTCGCCAGCTTCGGCTGGAACTTCTACGATACGGGTTACTTCAACTTCTACGGTCACGGTCTCAACAGTGGTCTCTCCGCCACCGCAAGCAGCCAAGGCCATAGCCATTATCAACAAACCTACCATAATTAACAAAGATTTTTTATTCACGTTATATCTCCTCCATTTCGAGATGTTTTAAATGTGTTCTAAAAATTTATCTCTCTTCAAAAATCTTGTTTGATATTAAGTAGTCGAGCCACCTCCTATGTAACTGTAAAAGTGATGCAATTAGAGATTGAAATCTCAAATGGCGCATCCAACGAAATAGATAGTTCTATTTAAATTGATAGAAGTCCAAAAGGGTGAACTCCTGCCAACGAAATAGCAAAAACACAGACCTACGTGGCTCCCAGGATTGTGCGTTACTCTTGATTGATAGTGGTTATACGTGAAATGCGCAGTGATGATGTCTTAATGGGAAAGACGTCAGTGTTCAAATAGGTGTTTATAGTGTACTTAAACAGTAACTTGTTACTGATGATTCGTAAATGCCCAAAATGCCAATAATTTTTGGTTATTATTTGTGGGCAATTGTCTTTCGTGCCGCTATGATTATGCTTTGTGGGAAGATAGGATATCTAATAAATGGTACCCATATCCTAAATTAGTATAGCCAGCCTTAAAAAATGAGCAAGTTTTGCACAGGGAGTTTATTATGACCAAACAATTTGAGGTCATTGTTATTGGTGGTGGGCATAATGGTTTGGTGACGGCGGCGTATCTGGCAAAGGCGGGCGTAAAGGTGCTTTTGTTGGAGAAACGGCCGTTTCTCGGCGGCGTCTCTGTTACAGAAGAAATCTACCCAGGCTTTCGCGTAGACACCGTGCTGCACAATGCGGGCATGTTTCGTCCACAAATTGTGCGCGACCTCTTCCTCAAAATGCACAACCTTGATTGGCTGCCAATTGACCCCGTTGTGTTTGCCCCGCTGCCAGATGGCAATCAGCTAACATTGTGGCGTGATGGCGAAAAAACGGCCGCCGAAATCAGCCGTTTTTCCGCTGCTGATGGCGAAGCGCTACGCTGAATACAGCCAGATGATGGCAAAATTCGCTGAATTTCTGGAATCAGCCTTGAGCCGCACGCCACCCAATCTGAGCCAGCCGACCGTTGATAACCTGTCTCCCTGGTTGGGTGTGGGCAAAGAAGCGTGGGGACTCGGCGGCGAAGATTTGTACGGCTTTTTGCGGGTGCTGCCCATGTCGCTGGAAGAGTTCTTGTCTGAATGGTTTGAAAGCGATGTGGTGCAAGGCGTGTTAGCCGCGCCCGGTGTCACCTGTTTGCAGCAAGGGCCGCTGTCCGGTGGCACGGCGTTTAACTTGCTCTACCATCATCTCGGCCAACGATTGGGTGGGGTTGCCAGCTTGGGCGTGGTATACGGCGGCATGAGCAAGCTGACTGATGCCTTAGCGAGTGCGGCGCGTGGCTTTGGTGCGGACATTCGGTTGATGTCGCCAGTGGAGAGGGTGTTGGTGGAAAACGGCCGTTCTGTAGGCGTTGTTCTCGAATCGGGCGAAGAAATTAAAGCCCCCATCGTTGTTTCTGGTGCCAATCCCCGCCAAACATTTACCCAACTAGTCGATCCGATGGAACTAGATGTTTCCTTCCTCAGAGCCGTGCGCAACATCAAATATCGCGGTTCTGTGGCAAAGGTGAATCTGGCGCTGAGTGGCCTGCCCACCTTCACCGCTCTGCCAGATGGAGATACGAGTTTACTGCGCGGCCGCATCCAAATCAGTCCTGATTTGCTGTATCTGGAAAAAGCGTATGATGCTGCCAAATACGGCCGTTTTTCCGAGCAACCCTATCTCGACATCCGCATTCCTTCGTTGGCCGACCCCACACTGGCTCCTGCCGGCCAACATGTCATGTCTATTCAAATGCAATATGCGCCATTCCATCTGCGGGACAGCGATTGGGCGCAGCAAAAAGAGACCCTAACAGAAACCATCCTCGACACCCTAAGCCAATACGCGCCAGACCTGCGTCAGCCACATCTTGCATACGCAAACGCTGACGCCATCTGATCTGGAAACACAATATGGTCTGGCTGATGGGGGTATTTACCAGGGGCAGATGATGCTGGATCAACTGTTGTTCATGCGCCCTGTCCCTGGTTGGGGATATTATCGCACGCCACTTCGAAGGACTCTACATGAATGGCGCCAGCACACATCCCGGCGGTGGTATCACGGGGGAACCTGGACGTTTGGCCGCCCAAGCAATTTTGAAGGATTTAAAATAAAAAAGAAATCCCAGCAATATCGCTGGGATTTCCTAATTCTAGACTATATGTTTCTTGTTTCTTGTTCTAAAACGGTTCTAGTTATCTTTAGTAATTATCTTCTCGCTTTAATCGTATCTAACTCGTTGTAATTAAAGGATATTAAAGTAATCTAGTTCTATTTTTATTCTTTTCTAAAGTAAATCCGGTGGCTGTTCAAAAACTTTTACCGTTCACCGGTTTATGTTGGTCAGATTGCTTTACTGACCCTGTTGTTTAACGTTTTTGTCAGCCGGTTCATGTAACATTCTATCACGCTATAGAAACCTCCTTTACTTTAACTAGTAAAAACCAACAATATTAAGGTTAACCTGAAATCATCATACACGCTTGAGGGGGGGGATGTCAATAGTCCCAATGGGGGAATTAACCCTTCGTTTTCCCTACGGAATACGGGTCAAGAATCCTCTTCTACTCGAGGGAATGAGCCAATTGGCATGATGGTATTTTCATCTATTTCGATGATTTCAGCTTCTAATGTACCGTGTGTCATTTCGCGCAAATCGGCTTGAAAAGCAGGGAATCCGTCAACGGTGAATTGGGCTGTGATGGTGATGTCGGCGGCGAATTCTTCATCGAGTAAACGGCCGTTATGCCCCTCAATTAGCAATCTTATCCGTTCCAAATGCGTGTAGGGGAGCGCCAACATCACCGTGTATGTGGGGACTTTTTCTGCCAACGGTAAGGCTGCCAGCACCGCTTTGGTGGCGTCGCTATAGGCGCGTACCAAGCCGCCGGTTCCCAACTTTGTGCCGCCAAAATAACGGGTGACGACGACGGCGACATCGCCGAGGCCACTGCCTTGCACCACGGCCAGCATCGGGCGACCGGCCGTGCCGGATGGTTCGCCATCATCATTGCAATGCGCGGTTGTGGAGGCGCCAAAACCAATTTGGTAGGCTGGCACATTATGAGAAGCATCGGCGAATTCTGCCTTGATGCGTTTGATGAAATCTTTGGCTTCATCGACAGAAAAAACGGGAACGGCAGTGGCGATAAACCGAGACTTTTTAACCTCGATTTCGATGCGTGTCTGGGCTGCGGGGATCGGGTAACGGTTGCTCATGATGAGGGGATTGTAACGGGCTGGCCTGTGCTTGTCGAAGTGGCTTGCGCTGAACTTGTCACCTTAATCTTTTTGACTATCGCTTCGTGACCTCTTAGAATGCAACCCTATGCGTAAATTACTTTTTCTAGCATTGTTCATTACTTTATTGACCTCCTGTTCTCGCGCACCAGAAGCACGCGAAACGGCTACTTCGACAAGCTCAGCACAGGCTCTTCCCGCCCCGCAATCCGCTTTAGCCCAGGTAACGGTTTTGCCAACAAGAGAGATGACGGAAACGGCCGTTATCCCCACACTAACCGCGCCAACAGCGACTCCCATACCCCAACCAACCCATACACCTGTCGCTACGCCAACACCAAGTCCCACACCGCTCCCCGCGTATCCAGAATACAGTGGCCCCCCACTCAATCGGAGCGACATCGGCATCCAAATGCACATTCAGCAAGTCAACCTGATGCCGCTGATGGATCATGCTAAAACGCTCGATGTGGGCTGGGTCAAAACGCAAGTTTCCTGGAAACTGTACCAACCCTATCCCGACCAATATTCAGACGACCGCTTGGCCGAGTTAGATGCTTTTGTCGAAGCCGCCAACGCACGCGGCATTGCCGTGATGCTCAACGTTGCCAAAGCGCCAGAGTGGAGCCGTCCCACTACGGAACTAGATGGCCCGCCCATAGACTACGCGCTTTTTCAACAATTCATGCAATTTTTGGCCGAACGGTATCAGGGACGAGTTGCCGCTTACGAACTTTGGAATGAATCCAACTTAAAGCGGGAATGGAACGGTTCTCCGTTGAGCGCTGCTGATACGGTCGCTTTGATGAAGGCAGGTGCGGATGGCGTCCGTACCGTCGATCCAGATGCAATTCTTATCAGCGGTGCGCCAGCCACGACCGGCATCGATGATGGCATTTCGGCGATTGACGACCGCGTTTATTTGCGGAGCATGTTGGCGGCTGGCGTAGGCGATGTGGTTGATGGGATTGGTGTACATCCGTATGGGTGGGGAAATCCGCCGGAGAGCAGTGTATATGATGAGGAGACGGCCACTTCGACAAGCGCAGTGACCAGTCACAATAACCATCCCAGCTTTTTCTTCAAAGATACCCTCGATGATTATGCGGCACTCCTGGCCGAATATGGCGTCGATAAACCATTATGGGCGACGGAATTTGGCTGGGGCAGTTTTGATGGCTTATTGGACAAACAAGGCACGCCTGCCCCGCCGCCGAATGGCGTTGAATACATGAATTATGTGGATGAATGGCAGCAAGCGGAATATATTTTAGGGGCGTATGAGATAGCCCACGAGCGTGATGAGGTGGGACCGCTTATTTTGTGGAATCTCAATTTTGGTCCCATTCTTGGCACGCAATTTGCTGAATCTGGTTATAGTGTCTTGCGTTTGGATGAATCCGTGAGACCTTCTTATTTGGCGTTGCAACATGCGGATAAGAGGTAACTTTCAAGAGATTAGAGATTGGAGATTCGACCAATCTCCAATCTCCAATCTCAGTTATATTTCTAGCGGTAGGCTTGCGTCAATAATACATCTGCCTGATGTGACCAACTGAAATTAGCTGCGTAATGGTAACGGCCGTTTTCCCCAAAAGCATCACGTTTTTCAGAATCCTTGAGCAAGCAAACAATATCCTCAATCAAACCGGTCACATCACCGCTGGCGCGTAATAGTCCTGTTTGGCCGTTTACCACGTATTCCGGCACTTGCCCCACTGCTTCGCCGACCACCGGAATGCCTAGCATCACCATATCGGCGAGTTTGACGGGGCATTTGGTGCGGTTGAGCAGGGTGTCGTCCATAAAATAGAGACCGACATCGGCTTGTGTGAGCAGCGCGGGCAGATCTGATTCTTCCACCCAGCCAAAGTCTTCAACCGAATCGAGCAAGCCTGCCTCTTGCCACTGCTGGCGTAGGTGGGCGGCATCGTCGGCATATAAACCGGTGCCGACGGAGAGAATTTTTAGGGTGGGAACGGCCGTTTTCACCCCGCGCAGCACCGTTACCAACCGCCCCACATCAAACTCAAACAACCGACTGTAAAGAAGCAACGTCGGCCGTTCACTGTTTACTGTAAACTGTTCACTGTTCACAGAAATCCCCGCCCCATTCGGCACATACACCACCTTCTCGGGGGCAATACCCGCTCCCCAGGCCAAGGTTTGCAGCGCCTTGCTGGCAACTGTGAGCGTGTGGCAATGGCTCATGCCCCATTGCTCTTGCCACGCGAAGAACTGTTTTTGCAAAGGCGAATAGGGCGCCAACTCATTCCAGCCGCCCCAGCCTTCCCAGTCATCGGTATCGACCACGAGGCGCAGCTTTTGACGATGAAACTGCCACAGCCACCATGCCGTCAAGCCGCTGTATGCTTTGGGTTTGAAGCAATGCACCACATCTGGCTGCCAGGCAAGCACCTCGTCTACCAATTTGCGGGTGATACCGAGTGTGCCGCCGATTAGGGGGATGTAACGGAGGGCTACACCATCTTCTTGCCAGGATTTGTCGGCTTCGCTTGGGGTTTGCCAGGGGGGCATGAAGATTTGCACGTCGTGGCCTTGGGCGGATAATGGCCGTGCCAGCCCCAGCGCGCGGCTGCGCATCGTTTTATTGGGATGAAAGCCAAATGGCCCAACCATTGCGATTTTCATATCGGGATAGAGACCAAGAGATGACTAAACTATCACTTCCCCATTTTTAAGCATTTCATCAATCAGTTCTGGCACACGAGGATGATCTGCATAATACCCTCGGTATTTCGGTGGCAGCATTGCCGCAATATGGCACATCATCTCGTCCGTTTGGTCTTTCAGAAACTGCTCGCGGGCTTTGCCACGGGGCATCGGGGGCAGCGTATACGGCTTGCCAATGCGCACGTGGACGATGAGTTTACGCAAGTGGAGCAATCGTTGCACCACCGCCCGATCTTCTGTTCCCCAGACAGCAATAGGAATAACGGCCGCATTTGTTTTGATGGCTAAGTAAGATGTTCCTTCTTTGGCTTCGAGCAGCGATTCTGTTTTGCTGCGTGTGCCTTCAGGGGCAATGCCTAAAATTTGGCCTTGTTTCATGCGCTTGATGACGGTTTTTAGCGTTTGGAAGTCGGCTTCATACCGGTTGAGCCAGAGTGCATCCAGTTCACCCATCACCCAGCGCCAAAACCAGAATTTTTGATACTTTTCCGCCACCATAATCACGAAATCTTCGCGGTCGGATAAGATGACGGCGAGTAAGGCATCCAGTCGCCCCAAATGATTTGAGGCGACGATCGCCGCGCCTGTTTGCGGTATATTTTCTAGTCCTACGATATCGATATAAGAGATGGCACGCAATAGGGGGCGCACAACGCCACGTGCGAGTCGAATGAATTCCATAAGGTTCCTATAAATCCTGCAATTTTGGAACCGCCCCAAGGTTGATTAGTCAACGTCGAGGGAGGCTTCCTGCCAAGAATTATAGCCACTCACTCATTCTGATGCCATTTGCATGATATGGGACGAGGGTTGGGTGTGTTGAAGTCTGGATTAAGACAGGCTCAGTCTTCGTCTTGATACGACCTTATGTCAATAAGAATTCCGTATATTCAAGGGGCAGCCCCTCTTGACCATGTCGGCTATACTTAGAGGAAAGCCAAATTACTTGTTTTTCTAACAAACAGAGAGGTGGTCAAAATGAATATGCCAAATGATTCTGAGATGGGCAAGCACGAAGCAAATTGGATGCCAGCCGCTAAGGTTCAAGGGGAAATTGCGGGCGAAGTTTTAGCCAGCAATTTACGTGCGGCCAATATTCCGGTGCAGGTTGTACAAGAAAGTGTGGGCAGTGCCTTTGGTTTTACTGTTGGGCCGCTTGGCGCGGTCAGTGTGATGGTGCCTGAAGCGTTTCTTGAGCAGGCAAAAGAGTTGTTAGATTTGGAACCTGAGTTGACGGGGGAAGAAGTTGAGTGCCCTTACTGCGGCGTAACTTTGGAGTTGGATGAAAAGGAATTAGAGCAGGGTTGGTTTATTTGCCCAGAATGTGACAAAGAAACCAATATTGTTTTTGAAGAATAGTAACTATACGGATGTTGATTTTTCACTCGAGAGACCCTAAGGGTTTTGTATAACGCAGCATTGAATCACTCGAGGTCAAACCCTTAGGGTCTGTACAGTTACGAAGAATAAACAATAGCCGGACCGATTCAGTCGAACCAATTTTGCCGCCCTGTGAGTGATCACGGGGCGGTTGTGTTATGGATGAAGGGGCAGCACGATGTGAAATTGGCTGCCGGGGCATAATATGTCGTCGTGACCAGGGCTTTCGACCCAAATACGGCCGTTATGCGCCACCACAATCCCCCGCACAATTGCCAATCCTAAACCAGAGCCGCCTCCCTTGAATTTTGTCTTGCCAGAGGAGTGGAGCATGACTTCCCCGGTCTGGTAGAATTTCTCGAAGATGAGGTCGTGGACGTCGGGGTCTATGCCGACGCCGGTATCGGCGATGATGATTTCTACGCCGGGAACGGTTGAGCCATTGACGCTTAGTTGGGAAGAACGGCCGTTTATCACAATCGCCCCCCCATCTGGCGTAAATTTAATGGCGTTGATAAGCAGGTGGTAGAACACCTTCTCCATCGCTTCAGAATCGACATCAGCTTTGGGCAGGAATCGCATCGGTTCTATGGTTAGGGCGATTTGCCGTTCTTCCAGAGCCGCCTGGAAGCGCCGCGTAATCTGTTGCAGGAAGAAGGACAAATCTAAGGGGGCTTTGTGGAGGGTGAGCGAGGCGCTGTCAATTTTAGCGATGTCGAGCATCGTTTCCACGACCTCCCGCATCCTGTTTACTCCTTTGTCAATGCCTTCCACCCAACCACGATACATGGAATCGGCTTGAATAGCTTCCTCTTCCAGGAACATTTGGGCATTGAGGGTGATGATGGTGAGTGGTGTCAGCATTTCGTGGGAGGCGATGGTGATGAAATCTGCTTTTGTTTTGTCGAGCTGTTCTAAATGGCTGTAGGCGGTTTGCAGTTCGTTGGTACGTTCGGCGACCATGCCTTCGAGTTGCTGGTTGAACTGGGTCACTTTGGCATAATGGCGGGCGTTTTCCAGGGCTACTGCCATCTGGTCTGCCAGGAGTTGGAAGACGGGGATTTCTTCTTGAGAAAAGCGAGCGGGGCGAGAACTTTGCAAGTCTAATACGCCTAGCACGCGCTCGCCCATTTCCAGGGGCAGCAGGAGTTCGGATTGGGTTTTTGGTGCTTTTTCTACGGGGAGATAACGGCCGTTTTCCTCCATACGCTGCAAGTTTAACGACTCGCCATACGCCATTACCCAGCCGACATGCCCGCTGGGGCCTGCTGTTAAATTGAGAGCTTCCCCAGTGACAGCCCGCCCTGCTTCAGCCACAGCCCGCAGGGATTGTCCATCCGCTTCGGGCAAGAAAACGCCTACGTAATAGATGCGATATTTTTCCCATACCATGACGGCAATGCGCTGGAGCAAGGTGTCTAAGTCGAGAATCGAGGTGATTTGCCGACCAGCAGCCATGTTGGTGCGTAACTGCAAATTTCGCCGTTCTAACTGGAGGCGCTGCCGCTGTTCACGGATGCGCAAAATTTCTGTGCGCCGATAGGCTCTCACTCGGCTGACATGGGCTACCAGACCAACGGCCGTTGCCGCCAAAAACACGACGATGTTGTAACCCCACTCTTCGGGGCCAGCGAATAGGCTCATCGCATGAATCAGCCCGACAAAGGTCAGTGCCGACATGACTAAGTACCAGCGCGTATCAAAGAAGAGAACGGCCGTTCCGAAGACAAATAAGGCGAGATTGGCAACCTGCTGGGGTTCACCGGTCAGGTAAAAGCGGAGCTGGATGCTGACGAGCACGGTAAAGGCAATGATGGCGGCTAATAATTCGGAGTGCTTGGAGGAAAAACGGCCGTTGCGGATCAGCCCTCCCATCCCAAACAAAAAGAGTGCACTCACCACCGCCACGCCCACCATAATCCAGGAACCTGGCTCGCGCAGCACAACAAGCTGCATAAAAATGAACGCAAAATAGAGGAGGGCGATGCTGAAGTACATAAACGGCAGCGTACGCATTTGCGCCCGATTAAGTGCCGCGTTTACCTGTTCTGCCGGAACCCCCAGGTTATCCAGCAAAAGCAACTCATTGAGACTGCGCCGCAGCCCCGTTTGCGAGAAAAAAGCGTCCATAAATTTCGATACTACGTCATTAATAATCCCAAGACCCCGTTATTGTACCGCCAACCGCCAACAGGTTCCACTTGAAAAAACTGTTGGTTGAAATCAGATATGCAATCTGGAAACCTGCTAAAGCATGTTAAAATTACAGGCATAGAAAAAAAGTGCGCTTTAGCGTACTTGCCATATTAACTGCGAGATTTCAATCCGCAGTGATGAGGATACAACCAATGATAATTGAAACACATTCAGAATTCGGACAGCGCGTTGCTCGCCGCTTAGCAGAAGAGCGCATCGGCTGGCTCACGACTATCGATAGCAACGGTACACCGCAGCCTCGCCCCATCTGGTTTTTATGGGATGGCGAGACCTTTCTCATCTACAGCCGTGCCAATGCTTACAAAATACGCCATATCGAAGCCCATCCACAAGTCTCCCTCAACTTAGATGGGGACGGCTTGGGCGGTGACATCATCATCTTTACCGGCGAAGCATGGTTAGATGAAAGTGCTCCACCCGCCAACGAGATCTCTGCTTACGTCGAGAAATACGAGGACGGCATGAAACGCATCAACATGACACCCGATCAGTTTGCTGAAGCCTATCCCGTCGCCATCCGCATCAAACCGCTTAAGGTTAGAGGACATTGATAGTGATCGGTATGCGATACAACTGAATACCGTTTACTGATAACCGATAACCGATTACCGAACACTGATAAATCATGACCACAGGCATCGTTTTTGACACCAAGCGCTTTTCCATCCATGATGGCCCCGGCATCCGCACCACCATCTTCCTCAAAGGCTGTCCGCTGCACTGCCTCTGGTGTCACAACCCCGAGAGCCAAAGTCCGCACCCAGACGTGATGCTGCGTCCCAACCGTTGTATCGCTTGCCACGCTTGCATCGATGAATGCCCGCAAGGGGCCATCTCTGTCAATGGCAGCAGCGCCGTCAACACAGATTTAGACTTGTGTATTCGCTGTGGCGACTGTACTGATGCCTGTTTTGCCGAAGCGCGAGAAATCATTGGCGCAGAGAGAACAGTGGCGCAGGTGATGGCCGAAATCGAGCGCGACTTGAGTTTTTATGACGAATCGGGCGGCGGCGTGACCTTTTCGGGTGGCGAGCCATTGTTGCAGCGCGACTTTGTGGTGGCGTTGTTGCAGGCATGTAAGAAGAGGGAGATAAGAACGGCCGTTGACACCTCAGGTTCCGTTTCCTGGCAAACACTCGACAGGGTACGTCCCTACACAGACCTCTTCCTTTACGACCTCAAACATATGGACGACGCTGCTCATAAAAAATTAACCGGCGTCTCCAACCAACTCATCCTAGACAACCTGCGCCAACTCTCAGGCCACGGTCACAACATCATCCTGCGCTACGCCATCATCCCTGGCCTCAACGACAGCGTCGAAAACATTCGGCAAACGGGCGAATTTGCCGCCAGCTTGCCCCAACGCCATCCCATCGCCATCCTGCCCTACCACGCCACCGCCGCCGACAAATACCAACGCCTCAACCAACCCTACCAACTAACCGACACCCAACCACCGAGCGACACCCGCATGACCGACATCGCTGCCATCTTGCGCAGCTTCGGCCTGGAAGTAACGATAGGTGGATAGAAAATGATGAATGATGAACGCGAAACGCTGAATAAAAACCCAATTCATCATTCATCGTTCATCATTAAGGAGAGATTTATTATGCCCACAACCACCCGAGTAACCTGTTTACGCCAGCAAAGTCTGGACGCCGTACCAGCCATTTCCACAGAACGCGCCGTTTTAATGACGGCGTTTTACCAGCAAGAACTGGGCATGGTATCCACGCCTGTGCGTCGTGCGCTGTCCTTTCGCTATTTGATGGCAAACAAAACCATCTACATCGGCGAAGGGGAACTCATCGTCGGTGAAAAAGAGATGGCTCCCAAATTAACGCCAACCTACCCAGAACTATGCTGTCACACCCTGCAAGATTTAGACATCCTCAATTCCCGCGAAAAAACGCCCTATGCCGTTGATGATAGCGCCCGTCAATCTCAGGCCAATGTCGTCGTCCCGTTCTGGGAAGGCAAATCAATGCGCGACCTCATTTTGGCGGAAATGACGCCGGAATGGCACGACGCTTACGAAGCTGGCATCTTCACCGAGTTCATGGAACAACGTTCACCCGGTCACACGGTGCTTGATGACAAAATTTACCGCAAAGGCATGTTGGATTTCATCGACGATATTGACGACGCCTTGGCCAAGCTCGACTATCTCAATGACGCCGCCGCCTACGATAAACAAGAGCAGCTCAAAGCGATGCGGATCACCGCCGAAGCGCTCATCACCTTCGGACAGCGCCACGCGGCTGAAGCCCGCCGCCTCATCGCCCACACCCGTGACCCGCAGCGCCAAGCGGAACTAGAGAAAATCGCGGAAACTTGTGAGCGCATGCCAGCCCACAAGCCGCGCACCTTCTGGGAAGCATTGCAATATTACTGGTTCGTCCATTTGGGCGTGACCACAGAGTTGAATCCGTGGGATGCTTTCAATCCGGGACGCCTGGACCAGCATCTTTTCCCGTTCTACCAACAAGAATTGGAGGCTGGCACGCTGACTCGTGACCAAGCGGAAGAACTGCTCCACTGCTTCTGGATCAAGTTCAACAATCAGCCCGCACCGCCCAAAGTGGGCGTGACGGCCGCTGAAAGCGGTACCTACACCGACTTCGCCCAAATCAATACAGGCGGCGTCAAGGCAGATGGCTCTGATGCGGTAAATGAGGTGACGTATTTGCTGCTGGATGTGATTGAGGAAATGCGGCTGCTCCAGCCCAGTTCATCGGTGCAGTTGAGCAAGAAGAATCCAGACCGATTTATGAAACGTGCCGCGCGAATTGTGCGCACGGGTTTTGGTCAGCCCTCCATTTTTAATACGGATGTAGTGGTGCAGGAGATGATTCGCCAGGGCAAGTCGCTGGAAGATGCGCGGAATGGTGGCACGAGCGGCTGTGTGGAGACGGGCGCGTTTGGCAAAGAAAATTATTGCCTGACGGGCTATTTTAACATGCCCAAAGTGCTAGAAATCACGCTGAATAATGGGGTTGATCCGCGAACCGGCAAGCAACTTGGCCCAGAAACGGGGGATCCGTTGAAGTTAAGGAGTTTTGATGGCTTGTTTAGAGCGTTCGCAAAGCAGTTGAACCATTTCATCGATATTAAAATTCGGGGCAATCACGTTATTGAACGACTTTATGCTACGTATTTGCCGGTGCCGTTTCTCTCGCTGCTGATTGACGACTGCATTGTTAAGGGCAAGGATTATCACGCGGGTGGCGCACGTTACAATACAAATTATATTCAGGGCGTGGGGCTTGGCTCAATGACAGATGCGTTGAGCGCGATTAAATATCATGTGTATGACCAGCAAAATCTGACGATGCCTGAGTTGTTGACGGCACTGAAAGCTGATTTTGTGGGTTACGAGCGTACACGCCTGCTGCTTATCAATCGCACGCCCCGCTATGGCAATGATGATGATTATGCGGATGACATCATGCGGCAGGTGTTTGAGGTGTATTTTGCGGCGGTAGACGGCCGTTCTAACACCAAAGGCGGCACGTATCGCATCAACCTGTTGCCCACCACCGTGCACGTCTACTTTGGCTCGGTGATTGGCGCGATGCCCGACGGCCGTTTTGCAGGCAAACCTCTCTCAGAAGGCATATCACCTGTGCAGGGGGCGGATCGGTTGGGACCAACGGCCGTTATCAAATCCGCCGCCAAAATGGACCACATCCGCACTGGCGGCACCCTGCTCAACCAGAAATTCACGCCCCAATTGCTGCAAGGCGAAGAGGGGCTGGATAAATTAGTCCAGTTGGTACGTACCTACTTCAAGCTGGACGGACATCATATCCAGTTCAACGTGGTAGACATAGCTACCCTGCGCAATGCCCAGGCTCATCCAGAAGAATACCGCGACCTCATTGTGCGCGTCGCCGGTTACAGCGACTACTTCTGCGATTTGAGCGCGGCACTGCAAGAAGAAATCATGGAGCGCACGGCACACGAATCTTTTTGATAAAAGTTTAGGCCAAATCCGGTAGGGGCGGGATAGGCGGATGTGATGTTGGCAGAAACCAAACCCCACTTGCTCCCGCCTATCTCGCCCCTACGATAACGTATTCCAAAATTAAATGCTGGACACTGGCGTTTTGCCCGCCACCAGTGTAGCGCGATTTTGCCAAATCGCGTTACGACTCCAGAGGTGGCTGCCAATTTCGCCAGACTCCAGTTAAATGAATGGAGAAAAACTGATGCAACAATTCAGACAGAGATTACTGGCGGGAGATCGCCTTATCGGGCCGATGGTGACGTTGGGATCGCCTGAGGTGGCGGAGATTTTGGCGAAAGTGGGCTTTGATTGGCTCTTTTTGGATGCAGAACATGCGCCGTTTGACGCCTTGAGTTTGCAGCGTATGATGCAAGCGGCCGGAGATACGCCTTGTTTGGTGCGTCTGGAAGCCAGTCAGGAACTGCCTATTAAAAAGGCGCTGGATGCGGGTGCGGCGGGTATCATCGCGCCGATGGTCAACACGGCCGAGCAGGTGGCGCAGGTGGTCAGTTGGAGCCGCTATTCACCGCAGGGAACGCGCGGCGTGGGTTTGAGCAGAGCACATGGCTATGGGCTGAATTTCAATGAATATATGACAACTGCAAATGAATCGGTGGCTGTTGTGGTGCAAGCGGAACATAGTCAAGCGGTTGAAAATATGGAGGCCATCGTGCAAGTTGAAGGCGTGGATGGCGTGTTGATTGGCCCGTATGATTTGTCAGCCAGTTTGGGTTTGATAGGCCAGATTGAGCATCCTGAGGTGGTAGCGGCGATTGATCGGGTAACGGCCGTTTGTCAACAAGCAGGGATGCCATTGGGCGTATTTGGCCTGTCAGCAACGGCCGTTCAACCTTACATCGAAAAAGGGTACACCCTCATCACCGCCGGGGTAGACACCCTGTTATTAAGCAGCGCCGCCAGCCGACTATTAGCAAATATAAGGGAGAGCGGTTCCTGATCCACTTGGTAGAAAATAGAGCATCATGAACGACAAGAGAGACAATCAAACTAGCCCACAGCTCAAAAAGAAACTGCTCATCGTGGGCATATCGCTTTTCGTTGGTTTCCTTCATTTTGTCACCGGTCCCCAGTATGCTGGGCCATTTCCGGTGTTTGTAAACAGCTACCTCATCGACATTTTATTGCCCTACACCCTTTACATGCTGCTCACCCTCTTCGGTACAGCCTTGTTTGAAGATTGGGCGGTGAAGGCATTTCTTGTCTTTATGACTGGTTTGATTGTGGAATTATCGCAATATGTGAACATTCCCCTTCTGGGCAGCGTTTTCGATCCGTGGGATATTTTTATGTATGCACTGGGTGTGGGATTTGCTGTAATTTGCGACTTATACCTGTTTCCACGCCTCTTCTCATTCTGGATACCATAGGCCAACCAACATGACCGATGACTTCATTCCCGGCTTAAAACTAAGCGAATTGTTTTATGAAGAAGTAGTACGGCCGTTATTAACCGCCCATTTTCCCAACCTACATTGCAGCGCCGCCCTCATCGACAGCGGTTCTGAGGTGTTGGGGTTTGATACCCCCATGTCGCGGGATCATGATTGGGGCGCACGGTTACAGCTTTTCTTGGCCGATACCACACAAGTCTTAGCCATTGATGACATATTGGCACACAACTTACCTTATGAATTTCGCGGCCATCCCACGAACTTCACACCACCCGATCCTAATGATAACGGCACGCACTTGGCCGCGTTCATCGAAGAAGGCCCCGTTAATCATCGCGTGCAAGTCACAACAATTGCGGATTATTTCAAACAGTATTTGGACATTGATACGGATCAGATGATGAAACCTGCTGATTGGTTGTCTCTTTCAGAGCAAAGATTACGCACGATCATGGCTGGCGCAGTTTTTCATGATGATTTAGGACTGGAACAAGTGCGGGAACGGTTCACCTATTATCCGCATGATGTCTGGCTCTATTTGCTGGCGTGTGGCTGGGCAAGAATCGGGCAGGAAGAACATCTGATGGGACGCGCCGGTTTTGTCGGCGACGAGATTGGCTCGGCGTTGATTGGCTCGCGGCTGGTGCGGGATGTGATGCGGCTCTGTTTTCTCATGGAGCGCACCTATGCCCCGTATCCCAAATGGTTTGGCACGGCGTTTAAGCAGTTGGCTTGTGCCGATGGGTTGAGCGCGGATCTAATGGGGGCGTTAACGGCCGTTACCTGGCAAGAACGCGAACACCACCTCATCCCCGCCTACGAAACCCTCGCCCACATGCACAACTCACTCGGTCTGACAGAGCTGATGCCGGAGAAAGTGACTTCGTTTTGGGAACGGCCGTTTCAAGTGATCGCCTTTCATGGTTTCTCAGAGGCACTATTGGCACAAATCCAAGACCCCGTTGTGCAAAAAATAGCGGCGCGTTCCCCCATCGGCAGCCTCGACCAATTCAGCGACAGCACCGACCTCACCTCAGACCTCAGTTGGCGACCTCAAATTCGTCAATTCTACGAGTAAAATCAGTACAAAGGCACAAAGAAACAAAGGGACAAAGGTTTTCTTTGTTTCTTCGTCCTTTGTCTCTTTGTAATAAATTCTTACTTCCGCCCAGAGACCAACACCCCCACCAACACAAACACACTGCCAAACACCACCATCAACCCCGGCCGTTCACCAAACACAATCAACGCCAAAATCGACGCGCGCGATCGGCTCCGCAAAAATAGTGACACCCACATACGCGGCGGGTAAATAGCCCAGCGCATAGTTAAAAGACGAATGACCGATCAACTGCGGCACAATCCCCAACGCCAAAAATAGCAAATAAACCTGCGGAGCTGTAGCCCACCATGCTGCTGCCCGTCAGCCACACCATCACCACCAGACAAATCGCCGCCGTGCCATAGACCAACGTGGCATAACTGGTCAACGACAAGCTGGGACGTAGTTTCCGCCCAATGAGAAAGTAGACTGCCCCCGCCAGCCCACCAATCAGAGCCAGCGTATTCCCGAGCAACGGCCGTTGTCCGGTAGTTAAATCAGTAGTATTTAAGAGTAAACGGCCGTTTACCACCCCCACCATCGTGCCCAAGCTAATAATCACCGTGCCAATCAGCGCCAACGCCATGCCAATCTTCAACCAGCGCGTAAACGGTTCGCCCAGAAAAAACGGCGCAACCAGCGCCACCCACAACGGCGATGTCGAAACCAACACCGTTGAAGCCGCAATGGACGTGTAAGAAAGCGACGTAATCCAGGTGGCAAAATGCATTGCCAGCGCCACGCCAGCCACTAGCGCCAAGCCGCCAAGCGCCAGGTGTCATCGCCCGCACTTCATCTCGGTGACGGGTCAGCATAAACGGCAGCAAAATCAGGGTGGCCACCAAGGTGCGATAGGCGGCAATCACCAACGAAGGCACACCTTCAGCCTGTGCCAGCCGTGCCAAAATAGAGCCAAATGAAACGGCAAAGATACCAACGACAAGCACTAAATAAGGAGAAATACGGGGTTTTGGGGAGAGGCAGTCATGAAGGTTAATTATCCTGTGCTGGAAACGGCCGTTTTTCGCGCTGAAAAACCAGTGTAGTCAGAAGCCGTAACCTGTGTTGACAAAGAACTTTTGTCTAGCTAGAATGAGGTTTACTTTTCCAGCAACAAATGGTAGCAACCAATTGCTTGAGCGGTCAATTTGGCTCTCGCAAAAATTCGAGAAACTGGAAACGTTATTCAATACCCATTTATGCAATCAAAGGAGAAGACAATGTCTTTTGAATTACCCGCCTTACCTTATGCCTACGATGCTTTAGAACCCTCCATCGATGCCCGCACCATGCAAATCCATCATGGTAAACATCATGCCGGTTACACCAACAACCTCAACAACGCCTTGGAAGGCCAAGATGCGTTGGCTGATAAAAGTATTGAAGAAATCCTGGCAAACTTAGACAGCGTGCCAGAAGCCATTCGCACCGCTGTGCGCAACAATGGTGGCGGTTACGCCAATCATTCTCTCTTCTGGTCTATCATGAGCTCCAATGGCGGCGGCGAACCAGAAGGTGAATTAGCTGATGCCATCAATGCGACATTTGGCAGCTTCGAAGATTTCAAAGCTAGCCTTTACCAAAGCCGCCGGCACTCGCTTTGGGTCTGGTTGGGCTTGGCTCTACGTCGATGGCAGCGGCAATTTAGTCGTTGATTCCACCCCCAATCAAGACACGCCCTTGATGGATGGCAATACGCCCATCCTCGGTTTGGACGTTTGGGAACATGCGTATTACCTCAATTATCAGAACCGTCGCCCCGACTATATTGGGGCCTGGTGGGATGTGGTAAATTGGGATGCTGTTGCGGCAAATTTTGCGGCAACAAAATAGGAAACGTGTATAATTAAAAGCGATAAAGGAACGTGGACCAGTGTGTTACACTGGCAACTTGCTTAAAAGCCAAAAGGAGAATTGTTATGACCCACATTATTACCAGATTGTGCTTGCGTGATACAGCCTGCGTGGAAGTGTGCCCCGTAGAATGTATGGTTTTAGGCCAACCCGAAGCGGAATGGCCTTGGCTTGTACATCGACCCGGATACTTGCATCGACTGTGGAGCCTGTGTTCCAGAATGCCCGTATGAAGCTATCTTCCCTGAAGAAGAAGTACCTTTCGATTTCGAAGCCCCGGCAGGTCTTTGGATTGCAAATACCAAAGCGTTGCTGCCGGATGGTGCGCCCGTTTGCAGGCGAAATTGATGGTCATCAAGTGAAATTGCTCAATGCCAAACAATTGGCTGGTGGCGAAGTGCTTGACCTGACCGAAGATATTCCCGCGAACTACGATTTCTTCTCTGAAGGTCCCGGCTACGACGCTTTGGACTAAGTACGAGTCATTGTCCGTTTAACGGACGCTTTAAGCAAGATATTAGCTAACCTGGCGACTTCGTTGGGTTAGCTTTTTTTGTGCCTGTTGCGGAACCGATTTGCGTTGATTACAGCATGATACCATCGAGTTCTTATGGAAGAAGAGATGTTTACACATTAAACGGCCGTTCTTTCAGACCATGCTCGCTCATTTACAGGCAAACTACCCACTGGAAGCGTGTGGCATTTTAGCGGGGACTGAGCAATCAGGTCGCTCACTTATACGCCATCGACAATGTGTTAGCCAGCCCTGTGGCTTACGAGATGGATCCCCAGCAGCAGCTCCAGGCGATGATTGACTTGGAAGAACGTGGCTGGGAAATGGTCGCCATTTTTCACTCGCACCCGGCCGGGCCAGAACGGCCGTCCCCCACTGATATTGCTCAGGCTTATTACCCAGACTGTGTCACCATTATTGTCTCGTTGGTGGATAAAGAGAGGCCAGTGGTGCGTGGTTTTCGGATTGAAAACGGCCGTTATCATGAAATCAAATTAAACGTAGAGTAACCTCAACTAGGGCATTGTGTTTTAGCCTACGCATAAAATAAAAATAGAAACAGGGTATCCCACAATCCCACTACATTTAGAAGAGAGGACAGAATAGTGAATATCGGATATTTTCTCATCGCCGGATCAATCGGCTACATACTTGGCTCCATCCCATTTGGTTATTTGTACGTCAAAACGAAAACAGGCAAAGACATTCGTACCATTGGCAGTGGCCGCATGGGTGGAACCAACTCTTATCGGGCTGGCGGCGTGGCTATTGGTTTGTTAACGGCCGTTAGCGATTTTCTCAAAGGCGCCGTTTCCGTATGGGTAGCCGGGTGGCTGTTTGCCGACAAAGTAGACCCCCGAAATGTTGACCTGGATTGTCACCACTGGCGGCGTGATGGCTGTTATGGGCCACAACTGGTCAATTTTCCTGAAATTCAAAGGGGGTGCTGGCACTGGCCCGAACGTGGGCTGGTCATCTGGTCGTTTGGCTGCCCATGCTGCCGATTGCCTTCGTTGTTATGCTCGGTTTATTTTGGCTAATTGGCATGGCGTCTGTGGCTTCCATGGCGATGGCGATTGTCATCCCCGTCATCTTTGCCATTCGTTACTTCATGGGCATCGACCCCACGCCGGCTTACATGGTTGGCGGGTTGATTACCTGCCTCGCCGTCGGCTGGGCGCTGCGCCCCAACTTTAAGCGCATCGCGGAAGGTAACGAGCGTGTCGTTGGCCCCCGTGCCAAACGGTTAGAACGAAAACAAGAACAAGCTGGTTAAAAAAAGAGATTGGAGATTGGAGACTACATGAATCTCCAATCTCCAATCTCTCAATTTCAATCTTTACCCTCAACGACAAACGCCAAAGATTCCCTGCTTACTCCCCAATTTTCATTAAAGTTTCATAATGCAGCATCCCCAGCGCATCTATTTTCACGTTTTCTACACTGGGTACGGAAATGGCAAAACGCGGCGTTTGCGTAATGTCCAGAGTGGGTAAATCGACTGCCCAAAGCTGCTGCACTTGGGCGTTGAGTTCTTGCCGTTTTACGGGGTCTAGCTCGGCGCGGGCTTGCGCCACGAGTTCGTCCATGCGGGTGCTTTCGTAGTTGGAACAGAACACGTCCTCGCTGTTATCCAGGAAGAAGTCTGTCCAGGCTGTCATGTCTAAATAGTTGACGGGACGACCAACGGTGGGCCAGCCAAGCAAGTAGAACGGATAGTTGCACTCACTGATTTGCCCGCGATAAATGTCCCAGGGTGCGCCTTCCAGTGTCACCTTGATAGCGCCGGTTTCTTCAAGCTGCGCTTTGATGGCGGTGGCATACGCTTCTTCTTTGTTGGAATAACGGCCGTCATTCAAATACCACAGCGTAATCTCCAACGGTTTCTGCGCGGAGTAGCCTTCGCCTTGCAGCAAGAATTGAGCACGCGCCACGTCTCGTTCTGGCAGCAGCTGCAATATGGTCTGGTACTTCGTCTGGCACTGGGCTGTAAAGCGGCTTTCGTTCTCCTTCAAAGACAATATCGGCTAACGCTTCCCGATCCAAGGATAAGGCGGCCGCTTCACGCAAGCTGCGTTTGTCCCAGGGCGGCTGGCTTTGCTCAAAAATGAGGTAGCTTTTGAACGCAGATGGCCCCGTCCAACTTTGATAGCCGCCACTATTTTGCAAAGTTATAAAATCGGAATAGGGTAAACCAGTCCAGGCCACATCGACAGAGCCAAATTCCTCCAAGGAAACGCGCAAATCTGCTACCGTATCATAAAAACGCACCTTGATATTTTCAAAGGCGGGTGGCGTGCTGCCCGGCCAATTTGGATTGGCTTGCAGGCGAATGGCATCAGGTTCCCAGGTGATGATGGTGTAGGGGCCAATGCCGCCACAGGTGCTGCTGAGGTCTTCTGTGGCGGCAAAGCAATCGCTGCTGATGGGGAAGAACGGCGGCGTTGCCAGCACAGTTGGGGAAGTAGGCGGTCGGTTCTTGCAAGCGGATTTTGACAGTGTTGGCATCAATGGCTTGCACAGCATCGGCATCGCCGTAACCGTCTTCATCTGTATCTTTCAAGAAATAGATTCACCAGATATCCGCCCTGACCGAATTTGGCGCGATTGAGTGACCACACGACATCATCGGCGGTGAAGTCTGTGCCATCAGGGAATTGCAGATTGGGGCGCAGCGGGATGGTGTATTCGAGGCCATCTTCGGATATTTGCGGCATCGCTGAGGCGAGCAGGGGCACGAGTTGGTTGTCGCTGTCTACCATGTAGAGGCCGCTCATGGTGTTCATTTTGAGTTCCCAGTTGATGAGATCAGGCGGCATGGCGGGGTCTAAATCGGTGAGCTGCCCGACCATACCGATGACGAGTTCGCCAGCGGAGGTGCCGGTTCGTGGTTCGCCAGGGTCTAACGGCCGTTCACTTTCACCATCAATCAGCAAGGCCGAGATACGCTCGACGCCGCTGTTGGCTTGCATGGCGGCTATGGCCTGGTTGAGTCGGGCGAGCAATTCCGGGTTGTCGGCGGCGACGGCAATAGCGAAAGATTTTTTGCCTAGCCAACTACCGCTTTCTGCCCCGACGGCTAGTTTGAGTTGTTCGGGGTAAGTGTCGGCAAAGTAGGAGCCGGTGAAGTTGTCCAGGATAACGGCCGTTACCTCCCCATCAACCAATGCCTGCACAGCCTCTGTGGCATTGTTGTAGGTGAACAGGTTGCTCGCAGGAATACCCAGGTCTGTGCGGGCAATCACATCGCCATAACTGATGTCCACGACGCCCACATTGATACCTGTACTCAAGTTATTTGCACTGGTAATAGTGTCTTCATCGGCCAGCACCAACAAAACTTGTCCCACTTCCAGATAGGGGGTGGTGTAGACAATGCCTTCCATCTGAGAATCTGGCACAGGCACGGGCGGCATCACGGCATCAAATTCACGGCTGCCGTTGGCTAAACTGGCTAATACGCCTTCATAGGGGGTCACGACGAATTCATAGGCAAAGCCACCATCGGCGGCAATGCCGCTCATGATGCTTTCGTTAAAGCCGATGACGTTGCCAAACTCGTCAAAGTCGGTGAAGGGCAGATTGGGGGCATCGGTGGCGATGATGAGGTAGTCTCGATCCCCGGGTGGTTCTTCGGTAACGGCCGTTTCCGAAGCATTTTCCGGTGATGTAACCGATTTTGTGGGTGCAGGCGGGATGGGGGTAACGGCCGTTTCTGCCCCCGAATCTCCGCAGCCAACAAGTAAAACAAGCGCAAAAAGCGCCAATAACAAAGCAAGTTGTCTAATTTTTACCATGCGAGGGAGTATAACAAGCTGGAAAATGGGGGGCAAACTTGCTCAGGTTCCGGTGAACACCGTTTAAACCACATTATATTCTTCCACCAATCGCCCTTCGGCAAATCGTTGGTAGTCGAGCATGGAAACATCCAGTGTGGCGGCCGCGCCATCCAAAATAAATTCAGACATGAGAAGCCCCGCTATGGGCCCGTGCATAAAGCCATGCCCGGAGAATCCGGCGACGATGAAATAACCCGCCATTTGTGCCACGCCACCCAAGACGGGGTGAGCGTCGGGGGTGACTTCGTATAGCCCAGCCCAGCCGGATTGCCGCCCTGCATTGGCTAACACGGGTAATCGATTGATAGCCGTTTCCATGTGGGTAAATTCCCAGTCTTCATCAACGGTTTGGTCGAAGCCCGGTTTTTGGCCTGGATTAGACATGCCGGTGAGCAGCCCGTTCCCTTCGCGGTGAAAGTAGAGGCTCTGGGCAAAGTCGATGATGAAGGGGAAATCTTTGGGGATGTCGGGCACGGCGGTGGTGGTGAGCATTTGGCGGCGCACGGCGGTGATGGGGAGTGGCACGCCCACCATGTCGCTGACAACGCCAGCCCAAGGGCCGGCGGCATTGACGACGGTATTGCACTGGATGGTGCCTTGGTTGGTGTGAACGGCCGTTATCTTGCCATTTTGGGTCTCTATGCTGGAAACGGCCGTTTCCGTAAGCGCTGTCACACCCAACCGTCGCGCCGCGTTGATATAACCGTTGACCACCCCGTTGGGATCAGCCAGTCCGTCTCCTTTGTGGTACGTGCCAGCCAGCACATCATCGGCGGCAAGCAAGGGAATACGCTGCCGAATTTCATCGCCAGTCAACCATTCAGTGGGGACGCCGAGGCTGTTTTGCAGGGCGACATTGTGTTCAAACTTGGCAACATCGCGCTCGTTTGTGAGCAGGAACAGGTATCCGGGCCACTGTAAATCAATAGCTTGCCCTGTTTCCGCTTCAAACCGTTCCAACATAGGCAAACTAAGCTGCGACAGCCGGATGTTGATTTCTGTGCTGAATTGGTAGCGGATGCCACCGGCACAGCGTCCCGTCGCACCTAGGCCAAAGAATGCTTCGCGCTCCAATAAAACGACATCGGTGCAACCACGCAGCGCCAAATGGTAGGCGGTACTCGCCCCCATCACGCCGCCGCCGATGATGACGATTTGTGCGGTTTTCGGTAAATTGCTCATAATGACTGCCTCCCTGATGGCGGATTACGCCTTCTGCCTTTACATGTCTATTTCTGTGCCTAGACCTAATCTCTCTGCATTTTGCAATACGATTTGAGCTGCTGCGGCATCCTGGACGGCAATGCCGACGGATTTGAAGAAGGTGATTTGCTCTGCGGCGGTACGGCCTGATTTTTGGCCTGCGATGATTTCGCCTAACTCAGCATGGATGTGGCTGGCCTCAATGTGGCCTGCCTCGATGGGTTGGATGAGATCGCCTGCTTCAGCGAGAACGGCCGTTACTGAATCCACCACTACCAGCGAGCGCTGCACCGTCTCGGTATCAACCTCGCGCATAGTCGGTAAATAGGAGCCGACGCCGTTGATGTGCGTGCCTGCTTGGAGGAAACGGCCGTTAAACACCGGTTGAGAGGAAGTTGTTGCCGTACAAATTATATCGGCTCCCGTGACTGCCTCGTCGGGGCTTTCGGCAATTCGTATATTTTGGGGAATGGGGCCGTATCCCTGCATCTCGTCGGCAAAACGGGTGATGGCTTCGCTGTCCAGACCAAAAACGCGCACTTCTTGAATGTTGCGCACCGTGCAAACGGCTTCAAGCTGTGTTCGCGCTTGCACGCCGCTGCCAAAGATAGCAACCGTGCGGGCATCTGCTCGCGCCAATACATCGGTAGCCGCCCCCGAGGCCGCCCCGGTGCGGATGGCTGTTAGTGAACCACCTTCCATCATGCATAACGGCCGTCCTGTGGTTGCATCCAGCGCCAGCACCAACGCATAAATAACAGGTTCGCCTCGCTGCACATTCTCCGGAAACACCGACACAATTTTGACGCCAAGTGCTGGATTGGGTTCCGCTTGCAAATACGCAGGCATCACCAATGTCATGCCGGCCTGTTCAGCCACACTTACCCGACTGCGCAGCGGCATGTCAACTTGTCCCCATGCCAGACCGGCATAGGCCGTTTTCATAGCCGCAATGGCCTCAGCCATCGGCAAGGCGGTGCGCACATCGTTTGCGGATAATACCCGTATTTTCATAGGAATTTCTCTACCGAGGTAAACCACAAAAAGATTTCAAAATCACCATCACGCAAAATTGTGGTTTCCTTTAAGGAAAAGCCGGTTTCGCACACTTTTATTTCCGAAAACTTTCCCGCTTTTACCACAACGCCTTTTTTCGCGTCAATTCACGTTAATTTGTTGCTGATATTTATATTGCCTTATGGCGTCCAAATCAATTCTGGCGGCCAATGGGTGCCGTCAATTTCTTTCCGACTCAGTTGATAAACGCCCAAGCCAGAGAGGGCGGCACAGTCGCCTGTGGCCGTACAACTTAATTGTCCGGTTACGCCTGTATAGTTATCTGTAGCGGAAAGTTTATCGCGCATGGCTTGTAATCCAACGAGTACATTTCCTCGATTATCTACCTGCGCGACAGATTCGATGGTATCTAGCAGCAAGTTGGTGGCATCGTAGGCATAGGTGATATAGGGGCTGATTGGTGGTTGTGCGTAACGGCCGTTCCACCGTTCCAAAAACGTATCATAGGCCACATCATCCACCACCGCCCCCAGGATATACATGCCATTGATAATAGGGGCACCCACGCTCACCGGAAAGTGCGCATTAAACAAGCTTGTACCGCCTATTAAAACGGCATTCTGCAACTCGGTGAATTCAGGGATACGATTGGCAATTAAATTGGCTTCTGGCTCAAAGACGGGCAAGTATAAAACGTCAGGTTTTGCCGTATTCGCCTCACTCAAAATCGATACGACGCTGTTATCCCCAGGAGAAATACTACTTTGGAATATAATCTGACCGCCCAAATTCTCAAAAGCATCCGCAAAGGCCAGACGCAGGTCATTGCTGACATCGGTTTCATCGTAGATGATGGCGGCCGTACGGGCATTGACTTGGTTAAAGGCAAAATCAGCCGCTACCTGAGCCTGGTACGCATCACTAGGCACGGTGCGATAGAAGCCGGGTTGCCACAAGTCGCCAGTCAAACGGGAGGCCGTGGCAGAGGGGGAGATGAGAGTAAGGCCAAGCGATTCAACAATGGGAACGGCCGTTTCCGCATCCACACTGCACGTAGGCCCAATAATGCCAATCACATCATCATCTTCAACCACAAGTTCAGCAGCAATTTCCGCCACCACTGGATCACAACCCGAATCTGTCACCACCAACTCAATCTTGTGATCCAGCAGAGTATTGTCACGATCAAGAATCGCCATTTCAATAGCACGTTGACTGTCTTCCCCCAGATACGCAGCATCCCCCGACAACGCCGCCATCGTACCCATGCGAATGGGTTCTCCCCGATTTACAGCAATACAGCCCAATGGATCCGTACACCTGATTTCAGGTGCATTGCAAGCACCTAGTAGTAGCCCTAAAAATAAAAACAAGGCCAGGAAAACGTAAAACGAAAGTTTGTTTTCCAGACCTTGTAAGTTCATGTTTTCTACTCCACCCTAACCTTCCCTTTATCATGAATGGGAGGCTGTCTCTCCCCCTCCCTCTCAAGAAAAGGGTCAGAAAGGGGTAACTTACTCAATACCCAAATACGCCTTTTGCACTGTCGGATCATTCCTCAGCGCCTCTGCCGAGTCACTCAAAACAATCTCGCCCGTCTGCAAAACATAGCCGCGATTCGCCACCTTTAGCGCCATATGAGCATTTTGCTCAACCAACAACACTGTAGTGCCTGTTTTGTTCACCTCCACAATTGTATCGAAGATGAGTTCTACCAACACCGGAGCCAACCCCATTGAAGGCTCATCCATGAGAATCAGCCGAGGTTTAGACATTAAGGCGCGCCCCGTGGCTAACATTTGCTGCTCGCCACCACTCATCGTGCCAGCTATCTGTTTCTGCCGTTCCTCCAGTCGTGGAAACAAAGAAAAGACATATTCCAAATCATGCGCAATGCCAGCTTTGTCCTTACGATGATAAGCGCCCATTTCCAGGTTGTCCATTACGGTTAGCCGAGAAAAAATGCCACGACCTTCTGGGACCATTGCCATGCCCTTAGCTACCAACTCATGCGCTTTATAACCGCTTAAATCTTCACCATCAAAAATAACAGACCCACCACGTGGCGAAAGCAGTCCGCATATTGTGCGTAATGTTGTTGTTTTACCCGCCCCGTTCCCTCCAATCAAAGAGACAATTTCGCCTTCTTCAACGGATACAGAAATGCCTTTTAACGCTTGGATATTGCCATAATAGGCATGAACATCTTTTATTTCAAGTAAAGCCATGTTTGCCGCTCCTCCTCTATGAAACTTCGATGGTCGCACTGGCGGCGGCGCCACTACCTAGATACGCCTCAATTACGAGAGGATTGCTTTGAATCTCAGCCGGGAGACCTTCAGCAATTTTTGCACCATAATCCAAAACCGTGATGTATTCAGAAATGCCCATCACCACGCGCATATCATGTTCAATGAGCAAGATAGTAATACCAAGTTCGTCGCGCAGTTTAACGATAAATTCTGTAGTTTCAGCGGTTTCCTTAGGATTCATACCAGCGGTTGGTTCATCCAACAACAGCAGTTGTGGCTTGCTAGCCAAAGCGCGGGCAATTTCCAGACGCCGTTGGTCGCCATAGGGCAAACTACGAGCCATCGTATCGCCTAAGCCTTGCAGCCCGACAAAGTTGAGCAGCCGATTGGCTTCTATGTGCGCGGCTTTTTCTTCTTTGACAGTGCCCGGTAAGCCGCAACAAGGAGCCGATCCAACTTGAGTGAAGCTGCGGTTCCATCCCCACTAGAATGTTTTCCAATGCCGACATGTAGTTAAACAGGCGGATATTCTGGTAAGTACGAGAAATACCAATATGCGCAATCTTGTCAGGTGTATGCCCTTTAATAGATTGTCCCGCAAAGTGCATAGTCCCTTCATCAATCTGATAAAAACCAGTGATGCAGTTGAAAAAAGTGGTTTTACCTGCGCCGTTAGGACCGATAATACTGACGATGCTGTTTGCTGGAATGTTAAAACTGAGATCGTTGACAGCAACGAGTCCACCAAAGCGCTTGGTTACATGAGTTGCTTCTAAAATATTGTTAGCCATAGGATGTATTCCTTCAAACCAATGGAGTGACTCATATCATTGGTTTGACTTTGTCTGCGAACTCCCTCGGTTCTTCTATCGTTGGTGTATCCGATTGTGCGGCGTGAAGTTCCCGTTTGCGAATTGCTGAGGGCCACAGACCTTCCGGTCGCAAAAGCATTGTGGCGATGAGCAAAATACCGTAGAAAAGCATCCGGTATTCCGCAAATTCGCGCAGTAGTTCGGGCAAACCCACCAGCACAAAAGCACCCAAGATGACACCGGGTATGCTGCCTAAGCCCACCCACAATGATGATGCATAACACGTTGATGGAGATGAGCAGTCCAAAACTGTGTGGGAAGATGGAACTAAGCCGCGAAGCAAAAATACCACCTGCTAAACCTGAGAAGGCCGCCCCAATGGCGAAGGCCAATAGTTTGGTATTGATAAGGCGAATACCGACAGCTTCAGCCACGTCTTCGTCTTCACGCAGTGCCATCCACTGCCTGCCCAAACGTGAATCACGTAAGCGCCAGGTAACAAAAATAGCCAAGAGACAACTCGCTATGATCAAATAATAATAATGTTCTGGCTGTACAAAAACGAAATCAAGGATTTCTGGTTTGCCAATTTGCAAGATGCCTTGTGCCCCCCCAATGTACGATTTGAGGAGGTCTGATACCACAAGCACGCGAATGATTTCACCAAAACCTAAGGTGACGATGGCCAGGTAGTCACCCCGCATACCCAGTACGGGAATGCCTAATATGATGCCCGTCAAGGTAGCGGCAATTACGCAAAAGGGTAGCGCCACCC
Source organism: uncultured Chloroflexia bacterium (assembly GCA_963747345.1). Taxonomy (GTDB): domain Bacteria; phylum Chloroflexota; class Anaerolineae; order Promineifilales; family Promineifilaceae. The sequence continues at coordinate 92,812 of CAVVFA010000001.1, forward strand.
AGAAGGACAGACCAAAACCTAAATCGCCTCGTGAGGTGAGCAGCCCCATGGTGTAGGCTCCGATGGCAAAGAAGGCGACATAACCCAGATCGAGAAGACCCGCAAAGCCAACGACGATGTTAAGACCTAAGCCCATTAAGACAAACGTGCCCACAATGTCGAGTACTTCAGTCAGATAAGTACCGACGATGAAGGGCAGCAGCAGTACAAAAACAACACCCAGGCCGATGTTAAGGTTGCGCAACCGCTTCCGGGTGGTGTCGTCCATACGAACGACGGTTTTTTTGTAAGCAGTTTGCCCGCGAGCGTTCCACCAAATATCGAAGATGACTGCGATGATGAACACGACAACGGCCGTTTCCACCGTAATTCCCCCCTGCGAACCAAACAATAGCTTTTGAATCGATCGGGCTGTGTAAGGACGCAGAATCAGAAGCAAAATTTCTGATAGCATACCCACCGACACAACCCACAACACCCCAGTAAACAACGGCTTTTTTACCTTCTCTGGGAGCAAGTGGAACGTAGCACCGAAAACGCCCAAAACCGTCATCACAACCAGCAGAATCAAACTGCCTACAATCGGCCCCTGACCAAACGTCAAAATCTCAATAAGGGCAGGCGACACATTCACCAGTGATTCACGAATATCAGGCCACATCAGCGTCAAGAAAATCAAGCCAATGACCGGCAGCGCCGACAAAAAGCCCACAACCGCGCCCCGAACCGGAACGATCCCTGCTGAAACTTCCTCTTTCCGATCCCACACCATATACCCGGCGATGAGGGGGGGGAGATAAAGAAGCAACTGCCCAAGTGTTAGAACCCCTGTGATAATGTCACGTTCATCAAATGTTTCAACCATACCGATGGCGCTAACACTAAGAACCACCACACCAGCAATCAAACCCAGTTTCATCGTTTTGCGTAAATCGAGTTGTGACATCGTATCGCCCCTTACGCCTTCTTCTCGCGCAGTACTTCACCGACAATGCCCTGTGGTCGGAAAATCAAAATCAAGACCAATAAGGTAAAGGCAATCACATCTTTCAATTGATGCGCACCTGAAATCCCCAGCCCTTCCAGAAACAATGGCGGACCGACAGCTTCGATCAAGCCCAAAAGCAGACCACCTATCGCTGCCCCAGGAATACTACCAATACCCCCTAACACGGCCGCCGTAAATGCCTTGATACCAGGAACAAAACCCATGTAAAAATGCACTTGCTTGAAAATCAGGCCCCACAACACAGCGGCAATACCAGCCATACCTGCCCCAATAGCAAAAGTAAGCGTGATGGCACGATTAACATCAATGCCCATCAGGGAAGCCACATCTTTATCCTCAGCAACAGCACGAATAGCTTTTCCCGTTTTGGTACTCTTAATAAACAGATTGAGGGCAATAAGAGAGACAAAAGCCGTCGCCATCACAATCACGCGCGTCTTCAAAATAGGATAGCCCAAAATCACCCAACGGCCGTCTAACGCCTCCGGCACTGGAAACGGGATAATGGCAGAGCCAAACAACCCTCGGAAAAAATATTGCCAAAAGAAAGAAGCGCCAATCGCTGTAATCAGAGGTACCAAACGAGGAGCATTACGCAGCGGACGGTAAGCAATACGCTCAGTCAGCAGCGACACCGCCATAGCCGTTACCACAGAAGCCACAGTAATCAACACCAAACTGATTATAGGTTGTTCATCCAAAAAACCGGAGTTAGCGAGAGAAGCCGCGACAAATACCGTAGATGTCATCGCCCCAGACATAAAAAATTCGCCGTGAGCAAAGTTAATCATACGCAAAATGCCGTAAACCATCGTATAGCCCAAGGCAATCAGAGCATACAGACTGCCCTGCGACAAACCTGAAACGAAAAAATCCATCCAGGTTTTAAAATCATACTGATTGCCGACTCCGAAAAATATCTTTCTAATCGTGCCATAAATGACAATGCCAATAATTACGGCACGAAATACCCACAGGATAATTCCTAAATAATCAATGTCACGAAAACGGTTCGACATATTCGCTTGCTCCAATGACAGGATATAAAAAATCAGGAAATAGGTAGGCTCTCACCTGTAAAATATAAGGAATAGGCTCCGGTTAACTGGAGCCTATTCATCAAAATCTTACTTACCCAATCCAGATAAACTTACTGAAAAAACTTACTCGGTCGGGACAAAAACGCCATCTGTGACCTGACTGACAGCAATCTTTGGATCAGCACAGTCACCAAATTCATCACAGGTAATGCTACCAGTGATACCTTCCATACCAGCCGTGGCAAACAGTGCATCGCGCAGTGCTTGTCGGCCAATGAGGAGCGAACCATCTGCATCTTGTTTTGCCGAAGCAATAATCGCATTCAACACCATGACGGTCGCATCATAAGCGTGGGCGTGGAATGGAGCAGTTGGTTCAGTACCGAATTTTTCCAGGTACGCGGGCAAGAACTCATCTTTATAGAATGCATTGCTGAAGCCCAAGTCTGGCCCAGAAATATACATACCTTCAGAAGTTCCAACCGTGTTTTCCAAGAAACTTGGGGATTGCACACCATCAGCAGCAGCCAGAACAACACCTTCCAGACCAGCAACTTCAGCAGCAGTATTGGTGAGCAAAGAACCCAAAGGAATGAACACCGGATAATAGATGAATTCTGGGCCGGCAGCGGCGATAGAAGTCAACAGCGGCTCAACATTGGTTGCATCAGCGGCTTCTGCTTCGAAAGCTACAATTTCACCACCCAATTCTGTAAAGGAGTCAGCAAATACACTAGCCAAACCTTCGGTGTAGGGATCACCATCATGGATGGCGGCGGCTTTGGTAAGCCCCAATTCATTGAAGGCGAATTCAGCCATGGCACGACCCTGAACTTTGTCATTATGGGCGGTACGCAAGTAACCAGCTTCATGCAGTTCTGGATCAGTCAGCGAAGGGGCAGTGTTAGATGGGGAAACCATCACGAAACCAGCATCGGTGATGATTTTGGCAGCCGGTACACCAGCGCCAGAGCAGCTTGTACCAATCATGGCCACAATGTCAGGATTAGAAACGATTTTCTGAGCAGAGGTTTGGCCACCTTCGGCAGAGCAACCGTCATCTTCGGCTTGTAGTTCAACTGGATGTCCGAGGACTTCACCAATGAAATCAAGGGCAATTTCAACACCCCATTGCGAATCCAAACCCAACTCAGTGTTCGGGCCAGAAATAACCAAAGCAGAAGCCAGCATAATGGGATCACCAGCAGCGACTTCAACACAACCGATTTCATCGGTGCATTCGAATGCCTCATCTGCTACTTCTTCAGCCGCTGGTTCTTCGGCGGCATCAGCGGAAAACGGAACAAAAGCGCCATCTTGAACCTGGCTAATAGCAATTTTTGGATCGGCGCAGTCACCAAATTCATCACAAGTGAGGGTGCCAGTGATACCTTCCATGTCAGTCGTGGCAAACATTGCGTCACGCAGTGCTTGACGACCAATGAGGATCGTACCATCTGCGCCTACTTGAGCAGACTCAGTAATGGCATTTAACACCATGACAGTGGCATCATAAGCATGGGCATGGTACGGTGCGGTCGGTTCTGAGCCAAATTTTTCCAGATACGCTGGCAAGAATTCATCTTTATAGAAAGCATTGCTGTAACTCAGGTCTGGGCCGGAGACGTACATGCCTTCGGAGGTTCCTACCGTGTTTTCCAAGAAGCTGGGCGAGCTAATACCATCAGCTCCAGCCAGATAGACACCCTCTAGACCGGCAACCTCAGCAGCGGTGTTGGTGAGCAAGGAACCCAATGGAATAAACACTGGATAGTAAATAAATTCAGGGCCGGCAGCGGCGATAGAAGTCAATAACGGCTCAACATTGGTGGCGTCAGCGGCTTCAGCTTCGAAAGCTACCATCTCACCACCCAATGCTGTAAATGAATCCGAGAATACACTAGCCAAACCTTCGGTATAGGGGTCGCCGTCATGAATGGCGGCGGCTTTGGTTACACCCAATTCATTGAACGCAAATTCGGCCATTGCCAAGCCCTGAACTTTGTCATTGTGGGCAGTACGCAAGTAACCAGCTTCATGCAGTTCTGGATCAGTTAATGATGGCGCGGTGTTGGAGGGGGAAATCATCACGAAACCAGCATCGGTGATGATTTTGGCAGCCGGTACACCAGCACCAGAACAGCTTGTGCCAATCATGGCGACAATATCAGGATTGGACACGATTTTTTGAGCTGAGGTTTGTCCACCTTCGGCGGAACAGCCATCATCTTCGGCTTGCAGTTCAACTGTATGACCGAGGACTTCACCGTAAAAATCAAGGGCAAGTTCGACACCCCATTGGGAATCTAAGCCCAATTCGGTGTTGGGCCCAGAGATGACCAGACGCAGAAGCCAACTGAATGGGATCGCCAGGAGCGACTTCCACACAGCCGAGGGCATCAGTACATTCAAGATTTTCAACAACTGGTTGTTCTTCGGCTGCAACTTCGGCTGTAGGTTCTGCAGCGGAGGGTTCTTCAACAGCCGGATCGGCGGTTGAGCCACCACAAGCAGATAAGGCAAATACCATAAGCATTGACAACAGGACTAACAAAATCAAACGTTTCATCTTTCTCCTCCTATGAAGAAATGATTTTAAACCTGCAAATTGTTAAAAGTCCCCAGCCTAAACAAATTAGGCTGAGGGATACTTACTTAATCAGTTGGGCTCCAGGAATTTAATTAGTTGGACTGCTATGGTCTTCTTCCCAAAAGAACCATATACAGTGTGGAAATGGGGTGGGTTGCGCTTCTGTGACTCGTTTTAGATTCTATAAAATTATTTGTGGTTGTCAACTTGCTCGTGAAATCGATCACAATACATGGTATAGATTCAACGGCCGTTGATGGTGATTTGGTATCTTCTCAATATTCAGGTCTTTGCTGCGATTTATTGAGATGTTGTGTGATTTTTAACTAATAATGAAAAATGATTGACGTTAGTTCGGTTGTTTACCCCTTATCATTGACTGCTGAACGATGATTTTTAGGGCTGGTTAGTTTCGTTTTCTACTTCAATGTCTAAGAAACCGTCAATATCATCCAGATTTTCGACGAATTCGCCTGTGATCATGAAGATGACTCGTTCTGCCAAATTGAGGGCACGGTCGCCGATGCGTTCCAGGTTATGGCCTATCCAGAGCAGGACGTTGGCGCGGCGAATATATTCGGGATTTTGCATTTGCTCTAATGCGCTCTGAGATAATTTGCGATATTGTTTGTCGATTTTGTCGTCACGACTCATGACTGTGTTTGCTAGGTCAGCGTTTTCTTCAACGTAGGCTTGAACGCTGGTTTGTACCATTTCGCGGGCGCGTTTTGCCATTTTGGGTAGTTTATAAAGGGTGTCCAGGCTTTCTTCTCCCTCTAGTCGTTCAACCAGACGAGCAATGCCTGCGGCATGATCGCCGATGCGTTCTAGTTCAACGGCGAAGTGGATGCCTGCGATGACGCTGCGTAAATCTTTGGCCATGGGTTGTTGCGTAGCCAAAATAAGCAGGGCTTCTTCTTCGATTTTGAAGCGAAGCTGATTGATGGATTCGTCTGCGGCTACAATTTCATGGGCGAGGGCAACGTTACGGGTGTCGAGTGCGATCATGGCTTTGTCAATGGCGCTGTCGATCATGCTGCTCATCCGTAAAATATCTTCGCGTAATTCGTTTAATTCTCGGTTTAAAACGGCTCTTTGTTGTAATGGCATGGAAGCACCTCTTTTAGTGTCTTAATTCATTAGACAACATCATTATATCGTCGCTGCTGTGATTTTGCATAGGTTCGCCATGTCCACAGGCGAAAATGGCGGGCGTTAACTCAAGTAGTTGGATGGCGGATTGGTCGGCTTGTTCTTGGTTGGCGGTGATGCGTTTGGGGGAGCGTTGCAAACGGCCGTTACCCACCCTAAGCGCATCGCCTGTAAACAACAGTCCCAGGGACGGGCTGTAAAAAGAATGATGGTCTGACGTATGGCCGGGGGTCGCAATGACCTGCAACCCGCCTAATAAGGGTAACACATCTCCATCTTGGCACAGTTGCATGTTAGCGGCTGAAACAGGTTTGTATTTGATAAAGGTGTTGTTAAGCCATTGCAGGGGAGCAGGGTAGGTGGTCGGGAGAACGGCCGTTTTCAATATAACTAGCCGATTCTGCACTGGTAATGACAGTGGCTCCCGTAGCCGCCTGAATCGCGGCCAAGCTGCCTACATGGTCTATATCTGAGTGGGTAACAAGGATTCGGACGAGATCAGAGGGTTGATGCCCCAATTCTTGGATAGCGTCTACTATCTTTTTTTTGCTGCGCGGCATGCCAGCATCAACCAGCGTCAGGCCATCCGTTTCCACAAACAAATAGATATTTACAAAGCTTCCATCCAACCAAAAAACGTTAGGGAGAATCTCCTTCATAAGTCTCCTCTTCCAAATCGACGGCTTTTTCATCAAAAGCGGCGCGTAAGGCATCGTAATCCGCTTTCGGCAACGGGTCTCGTTTTTGTTGGCGCAAGAACCCTTTAACTTTGGTGTAGTGCATGGCGGGAAGTCGAGAATCTTTTAAATCCAGCTCTGTGGCACCTTTTGCCGTAAAAACAATCAAAGCGCCGATGGGCAGTTCTTCGACGGTAGGGGCATGTTGGCGAATGTAATTGCCCATCGCTTCGACCATCTTTTCCAGTTCATTGGAGGGATTACCGATGGGTTCTTGTCCAAAAAAGCGTTTAAGAAAGCCGCCGGATTGACGCCAGACATCCCCCTCAACCGTTATTTTCCCCATATTGGGGCGTAAATTGAAGAGGATGACACCCTGCGGAGTGAGTAAGACATGGGGGGCGGGGAGGAGATAGTGGTATAAACGGCCGTTTTTCGCCACCTTCTGCAACGTTTCATCCAATGTTTCATCGGGTCTCGGACTGCGCCCGTAACGCGGCATCAGATAAATACCAACTTGGGCAATCATCCAGCCGACGAACAAAAACCCTAATTGCAGAAAAATAACCCGCTCAAAATCTTGAACAATGAAGACGAGCGCCAACCCCATCAGCAAAATAGCCATACCACCAAAACTGGTGATTTTAGCGAACAGCGCCATGCGCTCAATACGTTTTTCATTCCGTAAAATAATCATGGTAGCTTTATTGTTTCCCGTCTCCATCGACGTGGTTGTCATACCGACCCATCACCAGACAGGCATTTTGACCGCCCAGACCAAACGAGTTAGACAGAATGGTGTTCACTTTAGCGGGACGGGGTGTATTCGGCACATAATCCAAATCACATTCAGGATCAGGTGTATTGTAATTATAAGTAGCGGGCAGAATCTCTTTGTTTATCGCATAAATCGAGAAAATCGCTTCAATCGCCCCCGTACCACCCATCGCATGACCCATGGATGATTTTGTGCTGCTAACAGGAATTTCGTAAGCACGTTCGCCAAACAACTTCTTGATCGCCATCGTTTCTGTCATGTCGTTCATGGGGGTGGATGTGCCGTGGGCATTGATGTAGTCGATGTCGGTGAGTGCCTTGCCGGCATCTTCAACCGCCCAGCGCATCGCGCGCACCGCGCCCGCGGCTTCTGGGTCTTGGGCGGCCACATGGAATGCGTCGGATGAAGAAGCATGTCCCAAGAATTCTGCGTAAATCTTCACACCACGCGCTAACGCATGGTCTAATCGCTCCAAAACAAGCACACCAGCACCTTCGCTCAAGACAAAGCCTTCGCGGTTTTTGTCGAAAGGCATACTGGCATGTTCAGGGTCATCGTTGAAGTTGGGGGTCAGCGCCAACATGCGGGCAAAACCAGCCACCGCACTTTCATGAATCAGGCCTTCCACACCGCCTGTTAACACAATGTCGGCAATGCCGCGCCGAATGAATTCAGCACCTTCGCCGATGGCTTGCGTGCCGGTGGCACAGGCCGCATTCACGGTGGAAATCGGCCCTTGTGTACCTGCCAACAAGCTGACGTGATAGCTGGGCATGTTGGGCAAGAAGGCGGTCATGGCAAAGGGACTGGTGCGGTTGAAGCCTTTTGTGCGCAAAATTTGCACTTCGCGGTCAGCTACTTCATAGCCGCCGACACCTGTTCCCATGAGGGTGCCGGCTCGTTCTTGGTTCGGAAGGCCGTTTGCTAGCCCGGCATCTTCCAAGGCCATCGTCGCCGCCGCCACAGACAGTTGTGAACAGCGAGACATGCGCCGCGCTTCTTTGAAATCCATGTAATCTTTTGGGTCGAATTCTTTCACTTCACCCGCAATGTGGACGGGTAAATGGCTGGCATCAAATTGGGTGATACGGGCCACACCAGAACGGCCGTTTATCAAAGCATCCCAACTCTCATCTGCGGAATGGCCTAAGGGGCTCATCATGCCAATTCCCGTTACCACAATCCGTGGCCGACCTTTGGCATCTAAATAGTTACTCATAAAAATAAATCCTCGTTTATTCTAGTTTTATGTGCGGTATTCGGTAAACGGTGATCGGTAATCAGATCACTGTTTACCGTTCACCGATCACCGATTTACCGTTCACTGCAACCCTGTTGTAATAGCCTCGACAACTTTGTTTTCTACCATTTGCCGAGCTTGTCCCACTGCTTGTTTGACGGCGTAGGCTGAAGAACGGCCGTGGCCGATAATGACAACCCCGTCCACGCCCAACAGGGGTGCACCGCCCACTTCTTCCGGGTTTAATTGTTTACGTACTCTGGCAAAGGCTGGTTTGGCTAATAGCCCGCCAACGGCCGTTATCGGGCCTGATTGTATCTGTTCTCTTAGCTCATTCGACATGTATTTGGCAATGGCTTCGGCCGTTTTCATCAGAATATTGCCCGTAAAGCCATCACAGACGGCTACATCCACACCCCCAAACACAAACTCTTTGGGTTCTACACTGCCAATAAAGTTTAAGCCACTAGCGGCTAACAGAGGCATCGCTTCACGAATCAGATCCGTGCCTTTGCCTTCTTCCTCGCCGTTAGAAATGAGGCCAACACGTGGGTTTTTAATGCCGCGCATTCGTTCCACATACAAACTGCCCATAATACCAAATTGGAGCAGATACTCCGGCTTGCACTCTGCATTCGTGCCATTATCAATAAGAAAGGGATGCTCTTTGATGGGAAAAATTACGCCGATAGACGGCCGTTTTACCCCCCGAATTCGCCCCAATCCCAATTGACGCAGCATCGCCACGCCCATCACCGCGCCCGTGTTGCCCATCGTCACAAACGCATCGGCCTCCCCCTCTTTCACCATCTTCAAACCCACATGAACCGATGAATCCGGCTTGCTTTTAACCACTTCAGAGGGTTTGTCCGTCATGCCAATGGCTTGGGAAGCATGTTTGACTTGGATGTCTAAACCGGATGTGTCCTGCTGCGATAAGATGGCCTCAATCTGCTGCGCATCACCCGTCAAAATGATGGTATCGCCAAACTCGCGGGCGGCGTCTACACCCCCTACAACATCCGGCTCAGGATGGTTATCACTTCCCATCGCATCAATTACAATTCGCATATCACACCAGTCCAAATCCAGTCCAATTTAATAGAAGCTGGATTCTATCGGTGGGGTACTTTTAAGTCAACTTCGCAGGAAAACGGTAAATCGGTCGATAAATTTGTAAATACGCTTGCAAAAATGTTGCCGTGAATTTATTTGCGGAGCATTCCCCCGCATAGAACTTCTGGTAAACTTGAGCCGCAACGGAAAATACCCATCTTAAATCTGTGTAATTGCGGACTAGCAAAAAAACCAACACACTCGGAGGATAAACATGTATAAACGTCATCGTTATCAAATCAACGGTAGTCTTATTTGGCTTATTGATCTTGTGCGCCTTCATCGGCGTACTGCTTTTCACGACCAACTGGTCATTTTATTGGATTTGGATGATCGCCATCAACATCACCACATTCATATTATTTGGCGTGGATAAAGGCTTGGCAAAATCACTCAAGAACCTACGCATTCCTGAAATCGTGCTGCACATCTATACGATTCTTGGTGGTTTTTTGGGACAAATCGCCGGGCGGCTCATCTTCCGGCACAAAATCAGCCGCGAAAAAAGACGGCCGTTTGATATTGCCTTCATAATGGGTGTTTTACTACAAATTGGATTGGTATACCTGCTCTTCTTTCGCTAAATGACATCCAGTGAACAGTAATCGGTCATGGACTACTGTTTACCGATTACTGTTCACTGTTCACTGAAAACTGTTCACTAAACTCAGTCTTCCAAACGGAAGCCAACTTTAATCGTCACCTGCCACTGGTGAACTTCACCTTCAGCCACACTGCCACGCACTTCCTTCACTTCAAACCAACGCATCTTACGCACAGACTCAGACGCTTTTACAATTGCGTTGTTCACGGCATCTTCAATGCTTACTTCAGATGTGCCAGTTAACTCTATCTTCTTGTAGATTGGATCGCTCATTAAAAACTCCTTATATCTTGAATTTATTTGGGCTGCGCAATATGGTAATAGCTTGTGGAAGAGATGGCAAATAAACACGAATAATTTTGATGAAGCATTTAAATTTTTGTGTTACAATGCCAAGATAAGGTGAGCCGGATAATTATCGGTACAAATTGGTTTTCAGGATGAGGCAGGAACAAAAAACCTGATAATTCTCAGCCAAATTCACCGCATTAAGGTAAAGAGGTTTCGTATGATAGAAGTTGTTATCGAGAGCGTTCGTATCAGTCTCGTCTCTCAACATCGCATTGTACTATTGAAGGAATTGGACAATGAACGCCAGTTGCCAATTTGGATTGGCCCCTGTGAAGCAGATGCCATTACCATTGAGCTGCAAGACGTAAAAGTCGCTCGACCAGTTACCCATGATTTGCTAAAAAACGTCATCGATGAAATGGGTGGGCGCGTATCCCATGTGCTTATACGAGCCTTAAACGATGGTGTCTATTTTGCCAGTCTATTCATTGATAAAGATGGTGAGCTAAAAGAAATAGACTGTCGTTCATCTGATGCCATAGCTTTGGCTGTGAGGGTGAAAACCCCCATATTTATCAACGATGATGTGATGGAACAGGCCGGTGTACTGCCCGAAGCTGATATTCAAGAGACCAACAATAACGGAGTCGAAAAAAGACCAGAATCCTGAGGAAATGGATATTTTTTCAGACTTCTTAGATACGCTCGACTTTGATGATTTTGAAGAATAGACGGTAGATATCAGGAATAATTCCTGTCCGTTGGTTTAGTAATATGACGTGGAACATGAGATTGCTTGTGTTTCACGTTTTCTATTTTGGATAACATGACTGATTCGATTGAACGTCTCCCTCCCCACAGTTTAGAAGCAGAAGAAGCCATTCTTGGCTCACTTTTGATTGACCCTGATGCGATTTTTGAAGTCAATAGCTTTTTGCGGCCGAATGCGTTTTATCGGGTGCAAAATCAGTGGATCTATGAAGCCATCATCGCGCTTAGCGAGCGCCGCGAACCAGTCGATCTTATCACTCTGACCGAAGAATTGCGTCGTCGGGAACAGCTTGAGCAAGTGGGTGGTGAAGCATACGTCATTGGCCTTATCAACACCGTGCCAACGGCCATCAACGCCCGCAGTTACGGCAAAGTGGTTGAAGCGGCTTCCATTCGGCGCAAACTTGTTTCGGCCGCCAGTGATATTGCCAACCTGGCCTACAACGAAAAAGAAGACATCAATGTCGTTATCGACCGCTCTGAGCAGGCGCTTTTTGGTATTAGCGAGGAACGTACCACTCGCGATCTCGTTCCCATCCGGCAGATTGCCAGCGAATATTTAGACCGCATCAATGAACTGCGCGAACGGGGTGATGATTTTGTCGGAATTCCCACGGGGTTCACCGATTTAGACCGCATGTTGGGCGGCCTCAACAAATCTGACCTGATTATTGTGGCGGCGCGGCCTGGTATGGGCAAGACATCACTGCAAAATGCAATGGCGCTGACGGCCGCTAACAAATATGGCAAACGGGTGGCGATGTTCAACCTGGAAATGTCGGCTGAGCAGTTAGTGCAGCGTATGATTGCGGCGGAAACGAAGATTGATTCGCAGCGACTGCGGCGCGGGCAGCTTGCCGAGCATGAAATGCCGATTTTCCTGGAAGCGGTGGGTCGTTTGTCGGAAACACGCATGTTTATTGACGATACGCCCTCTATCACAACCAACCAACTCCGCACCAAATGCCGTCGCCTGTATGCAGAACATGGCCTTGATTTGATTGTAATCGACTACCTCCAGCTTATGTCGGCGGAACGGTCTACCAATAACCGCGTTATGGAAATTAGTGAAATTTCTCGTGGACTGAAGGGGTTGGCGCGTGAGTTGAATGTGCCGGTGCTGGCCGCCGCGCAGTTGAGTCGTGCTGTAGAACAGAGGCAGGATAAACATCCTATGCTCTCTGATCTCCGCGATTCTGGCTCCATTGAGCAGGATGCTGATATTGTCATGTTTATCTACCGTGACGACTACTACAACCCAGATACGACCGAACGACCCAACATCGCCGAAATTACAATTGCCAAACACAGAAATGGCCCTACCGGCTCTGTTGACCTTTACTGGCACGGCAAACTCGCCACCTTCCGCAATCTGCAACGGCAGGAGATAAATCTGTAGTCAGTGAACAGTTTTCGGTTAACAGTGTTCAGTGACAGTGAACAGTTGGCGGTGTCCACTCCGTTGACAATTAACCATTAACAATTCACAATTAATTATTATGAAAGGCTTCTCCGGTTTCCCCGATGGTAAAATGCGCCTGACCCAGGTGCCAAATCCCTTCTTCAGCGACCTGCTGCCCATCATCGACAACATGGCAGAGATGAAAGTGACCCTGTATGCGTTTTGGGCCATGTCGCAAAAAGAAGGTCAGGTACGTTTCTTGCGCCTGGCTGATTTCCTCAATGACACCGAATTCGTTAAAGGCATGGCTCCCACTCTCAATTTAGCTACCGAAGCCTTGTTAGATGGTGTCGAACGGGCGGTGGCCCGGGGTACCTTTTTGCACATCAATATCGAAAGCGCTGATGGCAAAATGGACCTCTACTTTCTCAATACAGAAAAAGGACGCGCCGCCGTTGAGGGCATTACCAGAGGCGAATGGAGACCCAACCCTGACGACGATCAACCCATCAGCCTATTGGTTGAACGGCCGAATATTTTTGTGCTGTATGAGCAAAACATCGGCCCACTCACCCCGCTCATCGCCGATGACTTGCGCGACGCCGAGCAAACCTACCCCATGCGCTGGATCGAGGAATCCATCGATTTAGCCGTGCAAAATAACGTACGCAAATGGCGCTACATTCTAGGTATCCTGGAACGATGGCGTCAAGAAGGAAAAGACGATGGAACAAGCCGCCGAGATTCTCAAAAAGATAGCCGCGGATCAATCCCGGATGAATACAAAGACATCATCCAACGCTGAGTTTAGCGCCGATGAATTAGGTGATGATAATGTGGGTCTGGGGCAAGCAGATTGCCCTCATTGTGCTGGACTGGGGTACGTCATTCCTGATGTACCACCCATCCATCACAGCTTTGGCAAGGCTGTCACCTGTGTTTGCCGTCTGGCTCAAGAAGAAATGGCGAAGCAAGACAATTTGCAGCGAGTCAGCCAACTTGGTTTGCTTCGTGAATGCACGTTTGAAGGCTTCTTACCTGATGGTCATGGACTAACCCCTGATAAGCAGCTCAATTTAAAAATCGCTTACGAAACTGCTCTGGCTTATGCTAAAAATCCGAGAGGCTGGCTGCTGCTTAAAGGCGGGTATGGTTGCGGTAAAACCCATCTAGCCGCCGCGATTGCTAATTATCGGCTGAGTTTGGGGCATTCCGTTTTGTTTGTGAGTACGCCCGATTTACTGGATCATTTGCGCTCCTCGTTCAGCCCTATGGCTGAAACCAGCTACGATCAGCGCTTTGAGCAGGTGCGTAATACCCCGTTGCTGATTTTGGACGATTTAGGCAGCCACAGCAATACCGAGTGGGCGCAGGAAAAACTGTACCAAATTTTCAACCATCGTTACAACGCCCAACTGCCCACGATTATCACCACCAATGAAGAGTTGGAATCCATCGAGATGCGTATTCGTTCGCGGATGATGGATTTGAATCTGGTTCAAATTGTGGCGATTCGCGCTCCTGATTTTCGCCATACTGGCGTGGATCAGGAGCAATCTGATTTATCTACGTTGAGCTTGCACGGCGACCAGACGTTTGAACGCTTTGACCTCCGCGAACGAGAACTGCCTCGTGGACAAGCAGATAATCTCCACCGAGCCTTTGACATGGCGCGTGACTTTGCTGAAGAACCGGCAGATTGGCTGGTGTTTAACAGTAATGCTTACGGCAATGGCAAAACCCATTTAGCGGCGGCTATCGCCAATGCCGTAGCCACTCGCGGTGAGCCAATTTTGTTTGTGGTGGTGCCAGATTTGCTAGACCATTTACGCGCTTCGTTCAACCCATCCAGCGGCATACGGCTAGATAAACGGTTTGATGAAGTGAAGAAAGCTCCCTTACTTATTCTGGATGACTTGGGTACGGAGAGTGCCACGGCCTGGGCGCGAGAGAAATTGTACCAATTGTTCAATTACCGGTATGCGGCGCGGCTTCCTACCGTGATTACTACGGCCACGCCAGTCGATGAGCTTGATCCACGATTGGCGACACGCATGTTGGATGGCAGCCGTTGTACGTTTTTTTTGGTTGAAGCCCCGAGTTATCGGGGTGGCATGAAGACGAAGCCGCGAAATCGTCGGTGAGATATTACTTGTTCCCACGCTCTGCGTCCTCCAGACTAGGACGCGGAGCGTGGAACGATACGAGACGATGAGAGACAGTCACCACGCAGGCGACTGTCTCTTTTTTTGTTAGTTGGTGGGGATGACGAGGACTTGACCGACTGAAATGTAGTCGGCGTTGGTTAGGTTGTTGGCGGCCATGATGTCTGCCACGGGAACGCCGTATTGTGCCGAGATTTTGGTTAGATTATCACCAACTTGCACGGTGTGGGTGACTGGTTCGGGGGTTGGTTCTGGGGAAATGCTTGGTTCGGAGGAAACGGCCGTTTCCTCTACCACCACGTCACTATTACCCTCTTCACCGCCTGATGCGGCTGGAATAAAAATTTCATTGCTGCCTGTTTCTGCATCTACAGGATATGCATTTTCAGCAGCAGAATCGGTTTCTCCGGTCGGCTGACTGGTTTCAGGCGCGGGCTCATCAACCATGGCCGGAACTGGTGTCACAAAGTCGCCCATCACGGCCGGAACGATGCGATTGAAAATGAGAGGGCGAAGCACGGCAATCACCAATACCACCCCCAGCAAAATGCCGACGAGGATGCCAAATAAAATCCATTGATTGCGATGTTCATGGGACGCAGCAGGTTGCTGCTGTTGGGCGGCAGCGTTTGTTTCGGTTATTTCTACATCACCAGGATCATTCTCAGGGTTGGTCTGTTCATCATCAGCCATTTTTACGCCTCCTAAAATCATACTTCGCTTGGACTAGACATAATTATAGCGAAAAAGGGGGAGGAGTAAAAGGCAGAAAAAGGAAGGATGAGGGATGAGGGATGAATTATGAGTCTTGAAGGATGAAGATGGTGCCGAAACGGCCGGTTTTGCCATATTCGGCGCGGTGGGAAAAGAAGAGGTCGGTGCGGCAGGCGGTGCAGAGACCGGACAGTTCGATTTGTATGCACGCCGGCGTTGGCTAAATTGCGCCGATTAGCTTCGGGCATGTTGAAGTGAGGGCCATTTCCTTGGGAAAACGGCCGTTTCTCTCCCCTCTGCTCCACAAACAACTCATCAGCACCGGAGAAGGTCTCGTGAACGGCCGTTATCACCTGTTCACCTACCTCATAACAACACGGCCCGATACACGGCCCAATCCCCGCGATGAGCGCCGCCGGATCACTGCCGAACGCTTTCACCATCGCCCGTACCATCGCGCCTGGTAAATCCTTGACAGTGCCTTGCCAGCCTGCATGTCCCAAACCAATCGCGTGATACGCGGGATCATAGAGGAAGATGGGCGTGCAGTCGGCGTAATTCATCGCCAGGGCGCAGCCTGGTTCATTGGTGATAATGCCATCGGTTTGCGGAATCCAGGTGCCATTGTTGGCTTGGGTGACTTGAGCCACCGCGTTACCGTGAACCAAATGGGCGTGAACGACTGAGTCTGTATTCCGGCCATAAATGCCGTACGCCCGCTTCCGATTTGCATAGACATGCTCGTTGTCATCAGGAACGGAGACACTTAAATTCAAGGAATTAAACGGAGCCGGACTAACGCCGCCTTGTCGAGAAAAGACAGCGTGTTGTAAACGGCTTGTCTCTGGCAAATGTTCAAAGCGAAACAGGGGAATTCCGTTTTGTTGGTCTGATAGCATAGTAAAACCTCAAGTTGCAGAGTTGCATGGTTGCAGGGTAAAAAGAGTGTAACAAAACTTAATGACCTTGCCACTTTGCCACTTTGCCGCCCTGCCGCCCTGCCACTTCTATGTTATAATGCACAGGAACATTTGAGCTAGGAACAGTCATGACGAAAAAGAAAACGACCTCTACCACTGGTTCAAAACCGAAAACGACCAGCCCAAACACGAAAGTTACTGCCCGCACCAAATCGACGCCGGGCAGCAGTGGATCCAACTCGAAACCTGGCGTCCGTAAGACAGCGCCTAAAAAGGAACCAACCACTGCGCCCAGAAAGAAACCGGTCAGCAAAAAATCGAGTTTTAGCCTCAATTTGCCTCAAAAGGCATTGATTGCGGGCATTGTGATTATTTTTATAACGGCCGTTCTCGTTCTCAGCCTCCTCTCTCCCAGCCAGGGACAGTTGACATCCGCCTTAGCCAGCCTCATCTGGCAAGCCTTTGGGTGGGGTGGCGTGATAGTTCCCATCATCACCGGCGTGGTTGGGGTCTATTTGGTGCTGTGGGGCATGGAACAACCCCCTTCTGTACCGATTTATCGCGTGGTGGGATTCAGCCTGTTTTTCATCGCCTTTGCCGCCTTTGCCTCTTTGGCGCAAACCTTAAGCGACAATGGTCTGCACGATTTTTGGGCTGTTGCGGAAGCAGAAACGGGCGGCGGCTATTTTGGCGGTATTGTGGGGTATGGACTTACCGAAGCAGTTGGCACGCCGGGCGCTATTTTGATCCTGGTGGTCATTGCGGGCATCGGTACCATTCTCTTTTTTGGGGTAACGCGCACCGATCTAGGCCATTTCTTCCAGGCGATGCTGACATTTGGTACACGGGAAGAGGCAGAACCCGACCCCACCGCCGTCCGTGATATTCCTATCAATACGGGCAGCACCAAAGGCGGCACACTGCGCCGTTCCACGACCAATCCCGGCGCAACTACCACTGCCAGACCCGCCACTTCGGCAGGCTCAGTGACCGGCCACTTCGGCAGGCTCAGGAACGGCCGTTGCCGCCAGCGCCGCCAGCACCCAAACTTCACCAGAACCAGCTCCGAAACCCACCGTTCAACCCAAACGAGGGCGTGGGCGTATAAAACAAGAAGAAATACCACCAGCTCAACAACCAACCATTGTCTCCCCTGTGTTTGTGGGCGGCATGAGCAATCAGGTGCGCAACTGGACGATTCCGCAGCTATCAGAAATGCTCGAACAAGGCAGCGACCAAGACACCAGCGACGCCATGATCCGCGAACAAGTCGAAATCATCGAGCATACGCTAGAAAGTTTTGGCGCTCCGGCAACCGTCGTGGAAATCAACCAGGGGCCGACCATTACCCAGTTTGGCGTCGAGCCAAACTATTTGGAGATGCGCAGCGGCAAACGCACCAAAGTCAAAGTTGGCAAAATTGCAGGGCTGGCCGACGACATGGCGCTGGCACTCCAGGCACGGTCGATTCGCATTCAGGCGCCGGTTCCCGGCAAAGGCTTTGTGGGCATCGAAGTGCCAAATACCGCCAAAGCACTCGTCTCCTTGCGTGACGTGATGGAATCCGAAACGTATCAGAAAATCTCCAGAGAAATCGCCGCTGGCCATTGGACTGGGCCAAGATGTGGCGGGCAATCCGATTGCCGCCGACTTGGCCGCCATGCCCCACATCCTCATCGCCGGGACCACCGGGTCTGGTAAATCTGTGTGTGTCAACGGCATCATTGCCTGCCTGCTCCTGCAAAACACGCCCGACGATTTGAAACTGGTCATGGTTGATCCCAAGCGGGTGGAATTGACGGGTTACAACGGGATTCCCCATTTGGCCGCGCCGGTTGTTGTCGATATGGATCGCGTTATTGGTACGCTGCAATGGGCGATGCGGGAGATGGACAATCGCTACAAAATGTTTGCCGACGTGGGCGCACGGAACATCGTCGATTACAACAAGAAAATCCGCAAACAAAAGCAGTGTGCAGAAAATGGCCTACATCGTCATTATCATCGACGAGTTGGCCGACTTGATGATGCTCTCGCCGGAAGATACGGAGCGCGGCATCACCCGGCTGGCGCAAATGGCGCGGGCGACGGGTATCCACATGGTTATTGCCACACAACGGCCGTCTGTGGATGTGGTGACAGGTCTGATTAAAGCCAATTTTCCGGCG
This sequence comes from uncultured Chloroflexia bacterium, assembly GCA_963747345.1. Classification (GTDB taxonomy): domain Bacteria; phylum Chloroflexota; class Anaerolineae; order Promineifilales; family Promineifilaceae. Next base: position 111,449 of record CAVVFA010000001.1, read on the forward strand.
CGTATTGCCTTCGCCGTGGCTTCCAGCACAGACAGCCGCGTCATTTTGGACAGTACGGGCGCTGAACGCTTGCTCGGACAAGGCGATATGCTCTTCCAAAGCCCGGATGCGGCGGCTCCGGCTCGTTTGCAGGGCTGTTTTGTGAGTGATGAAGAGTTGAGTAAGTTGATTGCCTACTGGCAACGCGCTCGACGGTTCAGCACGATTTCGGCGGAAGAAGTGGCTATTCCGCGTGTGGTTCCGCAAACGCTGCCGCCGAACAGCCGTTCTCCACAGCCAGCGGTGGCTTCGACAGGCTCAGCCACCCCGACAGGCTCAGCCAGCACGACAAGTGCGATAGACCCGGTGGCTTCGACAGGCTCAGCCACCTCGGTTAGTCCAGTAGTCAAGAGACCGCTGGCGACTGCGCCGATGCCCATCATGGAAGCGGATATTGTTGAAGCAGACCCGATTGAAGATGAATTTGGGGAGCCGCTCGACCTGGAACCAGAAATGATGACGGAGGCGATGCCAGACCCGATTTTTCCACCGCCAGCTGATCCAAAACCGATTGTACAACGGCCGTTACTCGAAGAATTGGCCGCCCTTGAAGAAGATAACAAACGCAAGCAGCAGTTCGAAGATGAGTTGATGCCCGAAGCCATCGCCATGGTGCGGCAAATCAACAAAGCCTCCACTTCCCTGCTCCAGCGCCGCTTCCGCATTGGCTATACTCGCTCTGCCCGCATGATCGACACCATGGAAGAACTGGGCATTATCGGCCCGCCTACCGGCACGAGCAAAGCCCGTGAAGTGCTGCCCTGGCAGGATGACGGGGAATTTGAAGCAGAAATTGTTGAGGAAGGAGAGTAGTCGGTAATCGGTGATCAGTAAACAGTTTACCGATCACCGATTACTGATTACCGATTACCGAAAATGGCTCACTTAGAAGGACAAGAACGCGCGGATTACGTGCAAGATATGTTCGCCCGCATTGCCGGGCGGTATGATACGATGAACCGTCTGATGACGGCCGGACAGGACATTAAATGGCGCAAGTATGTGATTGAGCAGGCGCAGTTACCGGAAAACGGCCGTTTGCTCGACATCGCTACGGGGACAGGCGACATTGCTCTGGAAGGGTTGAAACAACAGCCCTCCATCCAGGCTATCGGCGGCGATTTCACCATCGAAATGATGCAGGCGGGCAAGCGCATACCTGCCCGGCAAGCTATCCAGTGGACAACAGCTGATACGCTGGCTTTACCGTTTCCCGACGGAACGTTTGATGCCGTGACCTCTGGTTTTTTGATGCGCAATGTCATTGATGTGGCGGGCGCTTTCCGCGAGCAAATGCGCGTGACGAAGCCGGGCGGGCATGTGGTCGTGCTGGAATCTAGTCCACCGAAAGACAATCTGCTCAAACCGTTTATTCGCATCCACCTCAACTATGTCATCCCCAACCTGGGCAAACTGGTCTCTGGCAATGCCGATGCCTACCGCTATTTGCCCGACAGCACCCAAGCCTTCAAAGGCCCTGATGAATTGGCTCAAGTCATGCAGGAAACGGGCTTTGCCAATGTGCATTACAAGATGTTTATGTTTGGCACAGTCGCCATCCACGTCGGGCAAAAACCGAAAATTTAATACAAAGGGACAAAGAAACAAAGGGACAAAGGTTTTCTTTGCTTCTTTGTCCCTTTGTTTCTTTGTATTAAAAATATGCCCCGACTACTTGTAATCTTCGTGTAAGAAATCCTACAGTTCCCGCCTGATATAATTCCCCTTATGAAAAAATGGATTTTGATTTTGCCGATTGTCCTCTTGGCATTGGTGGCTTGTGCGCCCAGTGCCGAGCCTGAAAGTGAAATAAGGGTGGTGGTTGCCTCGCCGGAAGCGACCAATTCGCCTCTGCAAGAAGTGGCAACAGAGCCGCCACCAGCCGTTTTATCTTCGCCAACGGCCGTTTTATCGCTACCAACGGCCGTTCCCACCAACGAGCCACCTGCGCAACCAACAGCCATCCCCACTGACGAACCGGTCAATGAGCCAACGGCCATTGTATCGCCGCCAACGGCCGTTATCGCCGGACGGACAGATGAAGGAGCCTTCTTCTTGGGAGCAGTCGATGCGCCCGTGACGATGATCGACTACTCAGACTTTTTGTGAGGTAGCTGCCGTGCCTACGTGTTAGGCACAGAGCCAGATATTGTTCGTGATTACGTAGAAACGGGACAGGTCAAACTGGTTTTTTGGCCGGTGCTAAATCACGGCAATCCTTCCGTTTACTCCACCTTGACCGCCGAGTGTGCCGGACAGCAAGATCCTACCTTGTTTTGGACGGTGCATGAGCAGTTATTCCAGAATCAGAATGAATTATGGGGTGCTGGGCGAGGTTATTATGTGGAAACGGCCGTTGCGGCTGGCGCAGATCAAGCCACATTTGAAGCGTGTTACGACAGTCAGTCTGCCATGGATCAAGTTCTCGAACTGGACAATATCCGCCGTCAGCGGGGTATCTTTAGCCAGCCTCAATTCGATATTAACGGCACGGTCTTTGTAGGCGCACAGCCGTATGCGGCCTTTGCTGAAGCCATCGACTTTAACCTGGAATAGCCAACAAAAATAGCAAAAAAAAGAGGCTGGGGATTGTTTCATTCCAGCCTCTTTTTTTGCTGAAAAGAAATAGTCTACCTCCCAATCGTAAACGCCCCTTCCAACTGCCTTTTCCCCATTCAAATACACCGTAATCGTATAATTCCCTGATGCCAAACCACCCCCCTCAAAATTATAAATCGACACATCTGTCACCACACCCGCTGGCCCGTAATGAAAATAATCCCAACTGTCTTCCCGCGTCTGCCAAACCTCGCCGTTCAACGTCCATTCCCGTTTCACGACATCTGTCACACCCATATTGCTGTAATTCCAACTGGCATACACTTGTTCAATGCCTGCCGGGAAACTGGTTTGTGCCGGCCCATTGGCGTAGGCCGTAAATTGAAGATTATTGACGCTCGGTTCTCCTTCAGTGGGACGAGACAATACCGTAAAACCACCGCCTGTTTGCCACACCCCATTCACGAATAAGTCCAAATAATACGCTCCGGGAGCCAACCCCCCAATTACTTCACCGAAAAGCGTCACATCATTGACCGTTCCATTTGCGCCGCGCTCAGTTTCCTGCTCCCACACCTCTTCTTTATACAACCACCCCTCGCCATTAAACTTCCAGTTTCGCTGTACAAAATCGCCAGGGTTCATGCCAGTATAATCCCACAAAGCAGAGATGCCTTTGGTTCCAACTGGAAAGGTCGTCTGCGGCGCGGCTTCTGGGCTGGCGGCAAAGCGCAAGTTGTAAAACTGTGTACCGATGGAGGCAGTAGGCACGACTGCAATCGTTGGCGGTTGTAAAGCAGGTGGTATAAATGTTGGCGGAACTGTGGGAATAACGCCTGCACCGAGCAATGTCGAAGTGGCCGTTTCCAACAAAGGCACACTCGTCATCGGCATAGAAACGGCCGTTGCTGTAGCCACAGGGGCAATGGTTGATAGCGCCGGCTGAGTCGGCACAAATGGTGTCGGCGTTGCTGATTCCGAGCCACACGCCACCAGCCAGAAAGCAACAAGGAAAATAAGAAGGGAAAACGGCCGTTTCATAACAATGCAATCCATCGCCAAAACTATACCAGAAAACGGCCGTTTTCAGGGTAAAAAGGTGGCAAAGTTGCAAGGTGGCAAAGTACCCTGCAACTCTGCAACCTTTTAAACAAAAACTGGGTGCAGCAGTCTTCACCACTACACCCAGTCATCACCTCAACTACCTACTGAACACTGTTCACTGTAAACTGTTCACTGCCCCTAATCCCCAGACGGCACCGTAATCGGCTTCTCCTCCATCGCATCATCAATCGTATTATCCTCTCGGTCGCTGCGCTTCACTGCCCAAAGAATCAGGCCAATACACACAACCAAAAAGATAAAAATCCCCCAAGTCATGTTCGTGTACCGCACAACAATCGGGGCCACAATCAAAGCCACCAAATTGATTACCTTAATCATCGGGTTCAACGCCGGGCCAGCCGTATCCTTCAACGGATCACCAACAATATCACCCACAACGGCCGCTTTGTGATTTTCACTGTTCTTGCCACCAAAATTGCCATCTTCAATATACTTCTTGGCATTGTCCCAGGCGCCGCCAGAGTTTGCCATAAACACCGCTTGCAGCAGCCCAGCCATAATCACACCAGCCAGAAAACCACCTAGACCTTGTTCTTTCAAGATCAAACCCACCACAATCGGCGACAAAATCGCAATCAAGCCCAACGGAATCAGTTCTGTCTGCGCCGCCTTCGTTGAAATGCCAACCGCTCGTGTGTAATCTGGTGTTTCTTCTTTATTCCAGATAGCCGGAATGCGTAATTGTCGCCGCACCTCCGTCATAATCTGCCCGGCTGCGCGGTTGACCGCCTTAATCAGCAGCCCGCCAAACAGCAGCGGAATAGCCCCGCCCAAAAGCAAGCCAATAAACACCGTCGGGTCTGCCAGATTGATCACCCGTTCAAACGAAGCAATACGGGCTTCAGGCATCACCCGTTCGATGTCCGTAAAGAACGCCCCAAAAAGCGAAAGCGCCGCAATCACAGCTGAACCAATCGCCACCCCCTTCGTAATCGCCTTCGTCGTATTACCAGCCGCATCCAAATCCGCCATAATTTGGCGAGATTCTGGCGTGAAATCATCATACGCCAGCTCACCAATACCATTGGCATTATCAGAAATGGGGCCAAACGTATCCATGCTCACGTTATTGCCTGTATGCGACAACATGCCTACGCCAATCAGCGACACGCCAAAGAGGATATACGTAATCCTGCCATCCGTGGCGAGAGCCTCTCCCTGCATACTAACCAGGAACAGTGCCGCTACCATCGTCCACATCGCAAAGAAGAAGCCATTAACAATCTCCTTCCTCATCACGCCGCGTACAATAAAGCCGATGGCGATGAGCAATCCAATGCCAATCGCCCAACTATAAAGCGCTACTGGAAAAATAAGCGTGTAAACCACAACAGCCGCCATCAAAGCGGCCGCAATGACCAACACTGACCAGACACTGGAAAGATAACCCAGAGACATTCCTTCCAAAATCACCAGCGCGGGACCAAAATGTGTCGCCTTGGCAATTTTTTGTACACGTGGACTATTTGCACTAGTCGCTTTTGCTGTCAGTGGATTAAACGCCACCGCCAAGCCTACACCCACAGCCACCAACGCCCCCAACGATAAATGAGAGAGAGTCCCTATCGCGGGATTCGGGCTTGGATCAACCCGGCCAGCATATAAAACTGATAACAAGAAAGTGGCCGTAATGGTGATGGCACTAGAAAGCTCATAACTCTTGAACATCGCTTCTTCAGCATCATCCACATCCCACAAAGAAACAGCATAAGTGCCAAAAATAGAGCTGAGAACACCAATACCACGTACCAGCAGCGGCAAAATGATCCAGAACAATTGTCCGGTCATCGCTGACAACGCCAGACCCAAAATCAAGCTGGCAACAATCGTCACTTCATAGGACTCAAAGATGTCGGCGGCCATACCAGCACAGTCGCCCACATTATCACCCACAAGGTCCGCGATAACGGCCGCGTTTCGAGGGTCATCTTCGTCCATGTCGGCTTCTACTTTACCGACCAGGTCTGCACCCACATCGGCCGCTTTGGTGTAAATGCCACCGCCCACACGCATAAAAAGTGCGATGAGCGTGGCTCCAAAGCCAAAACCAAGCAGCACATCCGGCGACGCCTTCACAAACAAAATAAAGATAAACGTGCCTCCCAACAGCCCCAGTCCATCCGTCAGCATACCGGTGATGGTGCCAGAACGATAGGCAATCGTCAGCGCTTCTTTAAAACTGCGCCGAGAAGCGGAAGCAACGCGCACATTGCCCTGCACCGCCATATTCATGCCGATAAAGCCAACGGTAGCGGAGAATGTCGCGCCCATAACAAAGGCCAATGCCCGAGCGAAGGCGATCCCCCACACTGCTTGTTGGCAGGCAACCGAAGCGGCAATTCGATCCGGTCTCAAGGCGGTATAGCCATTTTCATGGGCGATCAGTTGTGCAGTTTTTGTTTCTAATAATTGGATAGCTTGAGCTGCGGAAAGACTGGTATTGGCAGCAATTTCATTGGCGAGTGCCGTTTCTACTGCCTCGGCACAGAAGAGTTCGTTTGCCTCTCCTGTGGGTGGCACCAAAGCCACGCTTAAAAACATGGCGATGGTGAGAACAACAATCAAAATGGAGATGGTTTTCATCTGCGTGCGCAGATAGGTGTTTGCCCCATCCCGAATATAACCCCAAATACGCTGCATCTCTGGCGTGCCTGTATCCGCAGCAAACGTCTTGCGGGCCAGCCAATAGGCGTACAGGAGTGCGACGACGGCCATCCCAAGCACTGAATAAATCATGACTTGCTCGTATGGTTCAATTCCTTTCATGAACATTGTTAAATCTCCTCGATGAGAATTGCGGTGAGCAATATCCCAATCCATCCTTGTACCGCGTACAGATGGCCGAGTATTTCATGCTGTGGGGGCGTATGTGAAAGCGGGTAAATCAGCCTTCAAACTTTTTAATGGATCAGTTCCGCTTTCGGTTAAAAACCGTGTTAAAAACGGCAATTTGCGTAATTCTTGTGGAGAGAATTACGGCAATGGGAATGGGATAAGATTGTAAAAATACGGCCCTCACCGAACATACCTTGGTCTGCTTTGCGGTTTAAAAAAGTAGCCAAATCGCCAAGATTGTCGCATAGTTTTACATACAAAAGATACTGACTAATGTCATATCTCCCTCTGTCTTTTGTCACAATTATTGTATGATTGACATGAACTACCCGGCTGAATTGTGGATAGTTTGTATAACTGCCTGGAAATCAAGCTGATTTTGTCATGTTTAGGGTTTGGGGGAAAACGGCCGTTTCTCCCCAAACCATCGCCACCTGTTACCTTGAAATCCGAGACAAAGCCTGAGCCTTTCGACACCCTGTTACTTTGCCACCTTGCCCCTCTGCAGCTTTGCCCTCATTTGACATTTACCTCCCCGTGTGGCAGAATTCCAGCCTTAAATTGCCCCCGTAGCTCAGTGGATTAGAGCATTGGCCTCCGAAGCCATGTGCCCAGGTTCGAGTCCTGGCGGGGGCACTTTTTTTACCTCCTTCTTCCACCATCCTCCTCAATCATCGCCCTGTTTGTCCCTTTTTTCACAAAAAATACATTACATTTGTCACTCTTTTTACATTCGCACCTGTAATACAATGAGCTTTAGCAAACACACAAAAACTTAATCGGGATGGGGAGCATCCAGAAGCATTCAGATGAATGCTGAGGGATGCTTTTTATTTGCATGTAGCCAGCAAAGAACAAACTACACCCAATAAAAAGCACAAAAAAGAATGAATAACACTGCGATAATTTCAAAATCATCGTGTCAGTTTTTGTGTGAAGAGAAATACTTTACCGTTTTTTACGACAGAGAAGGAGGCGTAGAATGGCAGGATTAGATCAAGAAACACGAGACATGGTTCTCGATACGCTCAAGCGGTATGCCGAGGACAAATTAACCCCAGAATTCTTGCTGAAATTGGATCACGAAGATCGGTTCCCCACCGACGTGCTGCGCGAACTCTACGATCCCAACCAATTTGGGCTGCACCTACTATTTGTCCCCGAAGAATATGGTGGATTAGGCGGCGGCGCTTATGATATTTATCGTGTCTCGGAACTCATGGCTTCCATCGACCTGGGTATCGCTACTGGCGTACTCGCAACCTTCCTTGGCTCAGACCCCATCCGTGTTGGCGGCACTGAAGAGCAAAAGGCGCTGTGGATGGGCAAGATCGCCGAAGAAGCACTGCTCATGGCCTATGGCGCTACCGAGCCGCAGGCCGGTTCCGACCTGGCTGCTATGACCACCAAAGCTGTGCCTGTCGCAGAAAACGGAGAAATCATCGGCTATAAAATCAGCGGACAGAAGCAGTGGATTAGCAACGGTGGTGTCGCCGACCTCTACACGATTTTGGCGCTGGCTCCTGGCGGGCCAACCTGGTTTGTCATCGACAAAGACGCAGAAGGCTTCTCTAAGGGCAAGCAAGAAGACAAGCATGGCATTCGTGCCAGCAACACGGCCGCTCTCTTTTTAGACAACGTATACGCGCCCATTGACCGCTTGATTGGCGGTGTAGAGGGGCAAGGGCTGGCACAAGCCCAGGCTGTGTTTGGTTACACCCGCCTCATGGTGGGCTGTTTTGGCATGGGCGCAGGCTGGGAAGCACTCAAACGCGCTATCCGCTATTCCCAAGACCGCATCCAGGGCGGCGATCCGCTCAGTGAAAAACAAGGTTATACCCACAAACTCATCGTACCCAATGCCGTGCGCTTAGAAGCGGCGCGTACCTACATCGAATGGGTGGCAGAACGGCTGGACAGCGGCAGTGAAGATCACGGCCTGCAAACGGAAGGCGCCGTCGCCAAATACATGGCGACGGAAGCGGGCAACAAAGCGGCCGAAGATTCGATTCAGGCGCTGGGCGGGTATGGTTATACCAAAGAGTACATGGTCGAAAAAATCAAGCGCGATGTGCGTATCACGACCATTTACGAAGGCACATCTGAGATTATGGAATGGACGATTGCCCGTGACCGTTGGCAGCTCCATCTCAAATCACGCGGTACTTATTACACTGACTGGGCCGCTAGACTCGACGCGATCCACAAGAAACAACCTGACAATGGCGCAGGTACAGCCGCGATGGCGATGCGTGCTCTGGCCGTTATTTTAGACCGCTGCCGCATAGATCGGCTGACGCGCCAACAACACGTCTTGTTCCGGTTGGGTGAACTGATTGCTTATGTGGAAACGGCCGTTATCTTTGCAGAGCGTGTCGTCGATAAACCCACCGAAGCCATTCGGCTAGACGTGCCTACGCGCCAGGCGATGGCCCGCATCCACGCCCGTGACGCCGCGCTGAAGGTTGCTACTGACGGCTTGCGTTGGGCCATCGGCGTGGGGCAAACAGACCCCAATCTGGCCAATTCGTTGAATTTGCCCGGCCATCTACCAGGCGCAAGCAGGACTTGGTTGAGGACATGGATTTTGTAGCGGCAGCGTTGAATAAGGCGTTTAAAGCTTAATTGTGAATTGTGAATTGTGAATTGTGAATGAATACGAGACCGCTCATTCACAATTCACCATTAATTATTCACAATTCACAATTATTGAGGTTTCCGATGAATTCAGCAGATAGAGCGATTGCCATCGTGGGGGTTGGCGCAGTTTTGCCAGATGCGCCAACTGCACCAGCTTTTTGGCAAAATATACTCAACAAACGATACAGCATCACCGATGTGCCGCCCGAACGGTGGAATCCTGATTTTTACTTTGATGCCGACCCGTATGCACCCGATAAAACGTACAGCAAAATCGGCGGTTGGGTGCGTGGTTTTGAATTTGACTGGAAGCAGTTACCGGATGCCGCCCAAAGTGGCCGCCTCGATGGACGAAGGTCAGCAGTGGGCGGTAACGATTGCGGCGGAAGCATTGGCGGATTATGGGTATCCACAACGGCCGTTAAACACTGAAAAAACAGGCGTCATCCTGGGCACAGCGATGGGCGGGGAAATGCATTACATCACCCAGAACCGCATCATCTTCCCCGAGTATGCCGACGCCCTGCAAACCTCTGACGCTTTCAATCAACTTCCTAAAAACGTGCGTGAACAAATTATCAGCGAATGGCACAGCACCATCGACCAGCGCATTCCCGCTATCACTGAAGACACCATGCCCGGCGAACTGCCCAACATCGTCTCCGGGCGGGTGGCCAATATGCTCAATTTGCGCGGCCCCAACTTCATCACCGACGCGGCCTGCGCTTCCAGCTTTGCCGCCATCAACGCCGCCATCGAACTGCTCAGCGCATATGAAGTTGATGCCGTCATTGCTGGCGGTGTAGATCGCAACATGGGCGCGCTCCGTTTTTGTCAAATTCTGCAAAATTGGGGCGTTGAGTGCCACCGGCAGCCGTCCGTTTGGGGCAGGTGCCGACGGTTTTGTCATGGGCGAAGGCTCTGGCGCTTTCTTGCTCAAACGGTTGAGCGACGCCGAGCAGAACGGCGACAAAATTTATGCGGTTATTCGCGGCGTGGGTGGCAGCAGTGATGGCAAGGGCAAAGGCATTACCGCGCCCAATCCGGTGGGACAAATACTCTCCATTGAACGCGCCTGGGAAAACGCGGGGCTAGACCCCGCTACGGCGACTCTCGTGGAAGCGCATGGCACATCTACTCGAGTGGGTGACGTGGCTGAAGTAGAAAGTTTAGCCAAAGTATTCAGCGGCGCGGCGGCCAACAGTATTGCGCTGGGGTCGGCCAAAAGCAATATCGGCCATTTGAAGGCGGGCGCAGGCGCGGCTGGTTTGCTCAAAGCGACGATGGCAATCCATCACAAAATTTTGCCGCCGACGCTCAACGCCGAAACACCCAATCCCAACATTGATTTCAGCCGCACGCCCTTTGTGCTTAACCATGAAGCCCGCGAATGGGAAGCGCCCAATGGCACGCCGCGCCGCTGTGGTGTCAGTGCCTATGGCTTTGGCGGTACTAATTTTCATCTCGTGCTGGAGGAGCATATCCCCGGCGCGTTGACTCAAAGAAGCAAGACCTTTACGGGTGTCTCCATTCCGGAATCTATCTCTGGGCAGGCGAGCAATGGGGCCACCACTACTTTATCGGCGACATCCGTAATGACTAAGCCGGCTCCAGTGCGTGGTATTTTTGCACTGGGTGCCGGTTCCCCTTTTGATTTGCAAACAAAAGTTGATGAAGCGCTCAAACGAGTGGAACAGGGTTGGAATCCGCCGCTGGCTGCTTTGCCGGAAACGGCCGTTATCCAATCCCCAGAACGCCTCATCATCGACTACGGCGACCATGCCCAACTGCTAGACCGCCTGCAAAAAGCCCGCAAAGTCATGAGCTTTGACAATCCCCAAGCCTGGAAAGCTGTGCAGTCGCAAGGCATCTTCCGGGGCAGCGGCAAACCAGTCGGGAAAATCGCCTTCATGTTCCCCGGCCAGGGCAGTCAGTACGTCAACATGGGGCGCGAATTGGCTGAACTATCACCCACCGTCGCCAAAATCTTTGACGAAGCCGACGCTGTCATGAAACCGATTTTAGACAAGCCGCTCACCGACTACATCTTTGTCAATCCCGACGATAACGCGGCGGTGATGCAGGCTACGTTTGACCTGATGCAGACCGAAATCTGCCAGCCTGCCATGCTCACCCTCGACATGGCGCTGATGGCGCTGCTGGCCGATTACGGCTTCACGCCCGACATCGTGATGGGGCATTCGCTGGGTGAATACGCGGCGCTGATTGCCGCTGGCGTGATGCCCTTTGCCGATGCGCTGGAAGCCACGGCGGCACGCGGCGGCGAAATGGCGAGCTATGGATTTGGAAGACAATGGCAAGATGGCGGCCGTTCTGGCTCCATTTGATGTGGTCGAACAGGTATTGGGCAGTATCGACGGTTACGTGGTGCCAGCCAACATCAACAGCCACAGTCAATGTGTCTTTGGCGGGGCGAGCGATGCCGTCGATCAAGGCCGTCGCCAAGTTTGAAGCCGATGGCTACAAAGCGATGATCATCCCGGTCAGCCACGCCTTCCACACGGAAATTATTGCGCCAGCGGGTGTGCCGTTACGCAAAGTGCTAGACCGCCTCGATGTGCGCGAAGCCCAACTGCCCATCGTCGCCAATGTAACGGGCGGTATGTATCCCACGACGGTGGAAGCCATCAAAGACAATCTGCAAAAGCAGGTTTCCTCGACGGTGCAGTGGGTGAAAGGGCTGCACACGCTTTACGATTTTGGCGTGCGCCTGTTTGTAGAGGTGGGGCCGAAACGGGCGCTGCGTGGTTTTGCCAATGACGTTTTTGCCGACAAAGATGATGTGATTTCGCTCCTGACCAATCACCCCAAACAAGGGACGCTGCCCACGTTTAACCAGGCGTTGTGCGGACTGTATGCGGCGGGGTTTAGTGGGAACAGTGAACAGTGAACAGTGAACAGTTAATCAGTGAACAGACAGCCGGTTATGCTCGAGTAGCAAGGGAAGAAAAAATGGATGGGAATGGTTCTATCCCCACAAATTTAGACAGTTTAAGCCAACTTTTAGCACAAGCACTCCAGCAAACCAATCTCCAATCTCCAATCCTTCGACAAGCTCAGGACAGCTCTAATCAACCATTTGACCGCAACTCGCCGCCGCAAGGTTCCGTCATCATCAGCGGCACGGGGCTGGGGCTGCCGGGCGCGGAAAAATCGGTGATGGATCCGGAGAATGCGCTGCGGATTTTACGCGGCGAGCAGTTTGTGGATTTGATTCCCGAACGGTTCCGCAAGCGCATGGTCGACAAGCGCATTACGCGGCTGGTGAAGGGCGAAGATGGCTCAGGCAAGTTTGTCACGATTGACGAAACGGCCGAGGTCATCAAACTGGCAGGTCGCCCCGGCTATTTTGATTTAGAAGCCGAGTATGGCGTGGACAGCAAGCTCATTGAGGCGCTGGACATCACCACGCAGTTGGCGATGGCGGCGGGTCTGGATGCACTGCGCGAGGCGGGTATTCCTTTAGCCCAACGCTACAAGACGGCGACCACCGGCAAGGTGCTGCCTCAAGATTGGAAACTGCCCCGTTCTCTGCGCGATGAAACGGGCGTTATTTTTGCCAGTGCCTTCCCTGGCGGCGACCGTTTTGCGGAAGAATTTAGCCGTTACTATGCGTTTATCAATCGCGTGGAGCAGTTGGAAATGCTGGAAGAGCTGCGCCAAAGCACGAACGACAATCAGATACGCAGGTGGAACTCAACCGGCGTATCGGTGAACTGCGCGATGCGTTGGAACGGGAACCGTACACGTTTGACCGCCGCTTTTTGTTCCGCATTTTGGCGATGGGTCACAGTCAGTTTGCGCAGTATATCGGCGCACGCGGGCCGAACACGCAGGTTAATGCGGCGTGTGCGTCTACGGCGCAGGGTGTGGCGATTGCGGAAGATTGGATTCGTAACGGCCGTTGCCGGCGAGTTATCGTCATTGGCGCAGATAATGTGACGGGTGACAACCTGATGGACTGGGTTGGCGCGGGTTTCCTGGCAGTCGGCGCCGCCACGACGGAAGACCGTGTAGACCATGCCGCTTTGCCCTTCGACAAACGACGGCACGGCACGATTTTAGGCATGGGCGCTTGCGCTCTCGTCGTGGAAAGCGAAGATGCGGTGCGCGAACGCGGGATGCGCGGCATTGTCGAATTACTTAGCAGCGAAACCAACAACAGCGCCTTCCACGGCACACGTCTGGATGTGGAACACATCAGCCTGGTGATGAATAATCTGGTTACTTCGGCTGAACGTCGTTTTGGTTTGAATCGATATGCGATGGCGCCGCAAACGGTGTTTATGTCGCACGAGACGTTTACGCCAGCCAGAGGTGGCAGTGCGGCCGCTGAGGTGATTGCCTTGCGTGAAACGTTTGGCGAGGCGGCGAATGAAATCATTGTGGCGAACACCAAAGGCTTCACCGGACATCCGATGGGTGTCGGTGTGGAAGATGTGATTGCCGTCAAGATTTTGGAACATGGCATTGTGCCGCCAGTTCCTAATTTCAAAGAGGTTGACCCTGATTTGGGCAGCGCTGAATTTGAGCCGGGGCGGGCGCTATCCGGTGCAGTATGCGCTGCATCTGGCGGCGGGTTTTGGCTCGCAGATTGCGCTGACGCTGACGCGCCGCATTCCGGGCAGTCTGAATCGCATTGACAATCAGCCGCTGTATGAGCGCTGGCTGGCTGACATCAGTGGTTATGATCGTGCCGAGATAGAAGTGGTGAAACGGGTATTGCGCATCAAGGCCATTGGTGTACCGATACGTGTGCCAGCTCCGAATCGGTGGCAGGTGGGCACGGGGCCGGTGGTGCGGGTGAACAGTGGTCAGTGTTCAGTGAACAGTGAACAGTTTACAGTGAACAGTGAGCCGGTTGCACCGTCGGTGGCTAGATTGGAGCCAGCGCCAGAGCCGGTGAAGGTGGAAGCAAAGGCAGAAATTAGAAGGGAGAAGGTGGAAACGGCCGTTTCTGAGCCAGTTCAAACACCAATTCCAACACCAGCACCAATTCCTGCTCAGCCCGCAGCGGATTCTGTGGCGGTGAAGATTGTTTCGCTCATTGCCCAGCAAACGGGCTATCCCGAGGACATGCTCGATTTAGACCTGGATTTGGAAGCGGATTTGGGCATTGACACGGTGAAACAGGCCGAAACCTTTGCCGCGATTCGCAGCGAGTTCAAGATTCCGGCTCGTGACGATTTGAATCTGCGGTCTTACAACACCATTGAGAAAGTGATTGGGTTTGTAGAAGAGATGAGACCGGATTTGGTGGATGAATAAAGATCAAAGATTAAAGATTGAAGAAACGGTTCAAACTCTCAATCTTCAATCTTTAATCTTCAATCTTCAGACAGCATCACCGCCAAAATCATCGCCCTCATCGCCGAGCAAACGGGCTATCCTGAAGACATGCTGGAACTCGACCTGGATTTGGAAGCGGATTTGGGCGTGGACACCGTGAAACAGGCCGAAACGTTTGCCGCCATTCGCAAGGAGTTCAACATTCCGCTGCGCGACGATTTGAATTTGCGCGCGTACAACACCATTGAGAAGGTGATTGGGTTTGTAGAAGAAATGCGACCGGATTTGGTGGAGAGTAAGGATCAAAGAGTAAAGATTGAAGACGCCAGTAGCTCCCAACCACCAATCGCTAATCTCCAATCTTCACACCGCCGATGGCATCACCGCCAAAATTATCGCCCTCATCGCCGAGCAAACGGGCTATCCCGAAGACATGTTGGAACTCGACCTGGATTTGGAAGCGGATTTGGGTGTGGACACCGTCAAACAAGCCGAAACGTTCGCCGCCATTCGCAAAGAGTTCAATATTCCCTTGCGGGATGATTTGAATCTGCGCGAGTACAACACGATTGAGAAGGTGATTGGGTTTGTGGTGGCAGAGACCGCCAATGCAGAAGGCAAAGAGCAAGAAAGCAGAAACCGACAACCCAACCTGCAATCTAGCGACGCGCCAATCTCAGCAATCTCGATCTCCACAATACGCTACACGCAATACGCACTCGAAACCGCCGACACCATGCCCCGCCGGATCGTCGTGCCAGCTTTACGCCCATCCCTTGACTTATGTAAACCAACTGGCGTGATGCTGGATCAAACAAAGCCGCGTGATTGTGGCGATGGACGAGAAAGGCGTGGGCAAGGCACTGACCGGACGACTGCGCAAACTGGGCGTGACGGTGCTAACACTCAAACCGCAGAAAGCCAGCAATCTCGTCGAGAAACAAATCGCGGCGTGGCTGGCCGATGGCCCGATTCAGGGGGTCTACTGGCTGCCTGCGCTGGATGCAGAACCGGCGCTCGACTTGATGACCTTGGAAACGTGGCGCGAGTTGAATCGCGTGCGCGTCAAGAACCTGTACACCACGATGCGGGCGCTCTACGACAGCGTCAGCGCAGCGGGCTGCTTCCTGGTTTCCGGCACGCGCATGGGTGGACTGCATGGCTACGGCGAAGATGGCGCGACGGCTCCCATAGGCGGTGGCGTGACCGGTTTCACCAAAGCGTACAAACGGGAACGTCCCGACGTGCTGGTGAAAGTGGCGGACTTTGAAGCAGGACGAAAAACGGCCGAACCAGCCGATTTGCTCATCGCGGAAACGTTGACCGACCCTGGCATTGTCGAGGTTGGTTATCGTGGTGAACAGCGCTTTACCGTGACGTTTGTGGAAGAAACGGCCGTTTACACCAACGAAGGCATGAAACTCGACAACGACACCGTGTTCCTGGTCACAGGAGCGGCGGGCGGCATCACCAGCGAAATCATAGCGGACTTGTCCGCCAACAGCGGCGGTATCTTCTATTTGTTAGATTTAGTCGCTGAACCAGACCGGAACGACCCCAATATTGCCCTGTTCCGCAGCGATTTGGAAGCATTGAACCAGCAGTTTGCCGCTGAAATCAAAGCGGCTGGCGAACGCGCCACCCCCGTTGCCATCCAAAAGAAAGTGGCGGTGGTGGAACGGGATGAAGCGGCGCTCAGAGCCATCGAAGCGGTGGAAGCGGCGGGTGGCACAGCCCACTACTTTAGTGTGAATTTGTTGGACGGGAAGGCGGTAACGGCCGTTGTCGACCACGTTCGCGCCAACTACGGCAAAATCGACGTACTCATTCACGCCGGCGGCATCGAAATCAGCAAAGTGCTGCCAGACAAACCCGCCGAGCAGTTCAACCTTGTCTACGACATCAAAGCCGACGGCTTCTTCAGCCTGCTCAGTGCGGCGCAAAACATGCCCATCGGCGCGACCGTCGTCTTTAGCTCCATCGCTGGACGCTTCGGCAACAACGGTCAGACCGACTACAGCGCGGCCAACGACCTGTTATGTAAACTAACCAGCAGTCTGCGCCACTGGCGGCCTGAAACGAAGGGCATCGCCATCGACTGGACGGCGTGGGGCGGCATCGGCATGGCGTCACGCGGCTCGCTGCCCAAGATTATGGCGCTGGCCGGTATCGACATGCTGCCGCCAGAAGCAGGTGTGCCAACCGTGCGCCGTGAACTGGTCGCCAGCGCCTTCAAGGGCGAAGTGGTGGTTGGCGGGGCGTTGGGCGTGATGGTTGAGGAGTTTGATGAGACGGGTGGGTTGGATGTTGAGAAGGTTGCAGAATTTTTATTACAAAGGGACAAAGGGGCAAAGGGGACAAAGGAGTTGCCGTTGGTTGGTAAAGTAACGGGAGCGGCCTTGTATGGTGGGTTGGCGGTGGAGACCGAGTTAGACCCAACAGTGCAGCCGTTTTTGTTTGACCATGTGCCGGATGAAGGCACGCCCTGGCTGCCCGGGGTGATGGCAACGGAGGCGATGGCGGAGGTGGCGACGGTTTTGCTGCCTGGATTTAGCGTAACGGCCGTTACCGATGAAACCATGTCGGGCGCGTTTAAGTTCTTCCGCAATCAGCCGCGCACGTTGTATTTGAAGGCGCAAATCGTGCCAGATGGCGATGGCTTTGTGGCGCGGACAACGGTGCGCTCGATTACACCACCGGCACGAGAAGGCCAGCCGGTGCGCGAACAGCAGCATTTTGCGGCAAATGTGGTCATCACAGCCGCGCCGCCGCAAGCGGATCCGCTTGATTTCAAAGCACCCAAAGCCAGTTCGCTGCCCATCAAAGCAGAAGAGATTTACCAGGATTTCTTCCACGGCCCTGCCTATCAGGTGATTGAACGCGCGAAGGTTAACCAGAAAACGGCCGTTGCCCTCATGGCTGATAACCTGCCGCCCAACATGCACCCGGCTGACGCGAAAGAACTCATGGCTCCCAGATTGGTCGAACTTTGCTTCCAGTTGGCGGCACTGTGGCATCAAAACATCAACAACGCCATGGGCTTCCCGCTTGGTTTTGATCAAACTGACAGTGTACCGCCAGCCAACCGAAGCCAACGACCAACGCCTCTACGCCCACCTGCAAACCGAAAATGGCGAACGCTTCAACGTGCAAGTCGTAGATGAAATTGGCACGGTATACGTTGATTTGAAAGGCTACTTAACGGTCTCCAGACCGGCATAAGAAAGTGATCAGTAAACAGTGAACAGTGATACAGTGGACAGCTCACTCGATTACTGATCACTGTTTACTGATCACTGTTTATCTGATATGATCCATTGGCTTGTTCAATCCGCAGATTCGTACCCAGACTCTCCTGAGGGGGTTGTATTGGATGGCGTGTTGCACCCGAGGGAGCAAGCCAAATTTGCGACATTAAAAACAGAGAAACGGCGTCAAGATTGGCTGTTGGGTCGATGGACGGCGAAGCAGTTGATTGCCGAAGTGGTAGCACAGGAAACAGGCGAACGATTGCCGCCAGATGCGATTGAAGTGCAGAATGGGGCGATGGGGGATCCAATTGTGAATTGTGAATTGAGAATTGTGAATGGTGAACGGTTCGCCATTCAAGCACAATCTCCAATCTCGGCTCAGGACAAGTTCTCCAATCTCCAATCTCTAATCTACCTTGTCCATCAGCCACTCCAATTCCCACGCTTTTTGTGCGGTGGTGGAGAAACCGGATTGGCCGTTGGGGGCGGATATTGAGCGGATTGAAGCGCGATCGACTGAGTTTGTGACGGATTATTTTACAAAAGAGGAACGGGCGTTGGTGAGGTATGGCGTCTGCTGAGATGCGGGATGTGGTGGTAACGGCCGTTTGGAGTGCCAAAGAAGCGGTTTTAAAAGCATTGCATCTGGGGCTGACGGTCGATACCCGGTCGGTGGCTTGTTTGCTAGAAGCGGGGGAGGAACGGCCGTTAACCTGGACACCCTTCACCATTCACTGCGACAATACACGGCTACCACACCCACCACCGCCCCTGACAGGCTGGTGGCGCACATACGAAAATTTTGTCCTGACTTTGGTTGTTCAGAAAGAGTAAGTATTCGTAAAAAATAAATCAACCCTCTCCCTAACCCTCCCCCAAAGGGGAGGGAACTGGCTCCCTCTCCCTCTGGGAGAGGGTCGGGGAGAGGGGCAAAACGGGAAGGAAAACATGGCAAAAGAAATGGAAGAATACCTGGAAGATTTGCGCCAGCGTAAGGCAGAATCTCTAGGAACAGCAAAAGAATACAGAACAGCAGCACAAAAAAGGCCGCCTGACGGCACGAGAACGCATTGATCTGCTCTTTGATCCCGACACCTTTGAAGAAATCGACTCCCTGGTGATGCCCCGCTATGAGACCTATCCGGGTGGCAAGACATCCCGGTATGGCGATGGGGTGGTCACGGGATATGGGCTGGTAAACGGCCGTTATGTCTTCATAGCCGCGCAAGACGTATCCGTGATGGGCGGCTCGCTGGGTGAAATGCACGCCAACAAAATCGTCAAGGCGATGCGCATGGCGCTGCAATACGGCTGCCCCTTCGTCGCCCTCAACGACTCCGGCGGCGCCCGCATCCAAGAAGGCGTAGACAGCCTCGGCGGTTACGCCAAAATCTTTGACGCCAACTGCGAAGCCTCCGGCGTCATTCCGCAGCTCTCCCTGATTATGGGGCCATGTGCGGGTGGGGCGGTCTACTCCCCAGCCCTCACCGACTTCGTCTTCATGACAGAAAACAGCTTCATGTTCATCACCGGGCCAGATGTGGTGAAATCAGTCATGCAAGAGAATGTCAGCCTGGAAGCTTTAGGTGGCGGCATGATTCACAGCCAGGAAAGCGGCGTAGCCCACTTCTTGACCGGTGACGACCGCGACTGTCTCAATCGGGTACGCCAACTCCTCAGCTACCTCCCCTCCAACAACAAAGAAGACCCGCCCTACGTGCGCCCCGTCGATGATCCACGCCGCCTCTGCACCGAACTGGAAAAAATCGTGCCGACTGATCCGCACAAACCCTACGATGTACGCCAGGTTATCGCCAGCATTTTTGACGATGGCGGCTTTCTTCGAGGTGCATAGTCTGTGGGCAGAAAATATGGTGGTGGGGTATGCGCGGCTCAACGGCAATGTGGTGGGCATTGTCGCCAATCAGCCGATGGTATTGGCGGGCTGCATCGACATCAAAGCCTCCATCAAAACGGCGCATTTCATCCGCATTTGTGATGCCTACAACATTCCCATCGTCACCCTGCAAGATGTGCCGGGGTTCTTGCCTGGAACCGACCAGGAATATGGCGGCATTATTCGCAACGGCGCCCGCATGATTTATGCCTACAGCGAAGCCACTGTGCCCAAATTGATGATTATTTTGCGCAAAAGCTACGGCGGCGCGTACTGCGTCATGAGCAGCAAGGGTTTGCGTGGCGATTTGCTCTATGCGTGGCCGAACGCTGAAATCGCGGTGATGGGCGCGGAAGGGGCTGTCAACATTCTCTTTAGACGGGATGTGCAAATGGCCGAAGACCCAGAAGCGCATCGCCAGGAATTGGTGGCAGATTACGAACGCAAGTTTAACAACCCCTATGTGGCGGCTTCGCGCGGTCTCATCGACGATGTAATTGAACCCAAAGATACCCGGCGTATTTTGATCCGCGCCCTGGAAGTCACCCTATCCAAACGAGAAAAACATCTACCGAAGAAGCACGGAATTTCACCCATGTAGATGCGTGAGACGTGATGTCGTTAGAAAACCGTTGACACGTCTTACGATTCACGCATTACGCAGGAATATAACTATGATTAAGAAAATTTTAATTGCGAATCGAGGGGAAATTGCCACCCGTATTGTGCGCACGTGCCGAGAAATGGGGATTCATACGATTGCGTTGTATGAAAAGCCAGACCAAGGCTCGCGCCATGTGCGTACTGCGGATGAGTGTGTGCTGCTGGATGCGCCCGATGGCTTTATGAATCAGGAAGCCATCTTGAAAATTGCTCAGGAAACGGGCGCAGATGCGATCCATCCAGGCTATGGCTATTTGGCGGAAGAACCGCAGTTTGTAAAAGCGTGTGAAGAGGCTGGCATTGTGTTTGTTGGGCCGAATTCAGTTGTTTTAGAGTCACTGCGGGACAAAATCAGTGCGTTGGCGAAGGCGAGCGCGGCTGGCTTTCCCGTGGTGGATTATGCGCCGATTGCGTTTGATGTGGGCGACTTCAAAGCGTTGGATGCGGCGGCCGATCTGATTGGCTATCCGCTGGTAGTGAAATCTTGTCGGGGCGGGCGCAGTTCTACGGGACGGCTGCTTAGTTCACCGGACAAGTTGGAAGCGGTGGTGCGCCGGGCGCAGGCTGAAGGGCAGGCGATGTATGGTAATCGTCGTGTTTATTTGGAGAAGGCGGTCATGCCTGCGCATCAGGTGGGCGTGCAAATTTTGGCTGATAAACAGGGCAACATTATCCACTTGGGTGAACGGGAAGGGTCGGCGCAATACAGCAATCGCAAGGTTGTGGAAGAAGCACCAGCCCCTTGTTTGACAGAAACGCAGCGAGAAGCATTGTGGGAAATGGCGTTGGGCATTGCCCGTCTGTTTAAGTATGAGAATGCGGGTACTGTGGAGTTTTTGATTGACCCTGACGGTAATGTGTTTTTCACGGAAATTAAAGCCCGTATCCAGGTGGATCATGTGTTGGCGGAGATGATGACGCGCATCGACTTGGTGCGGGAGCAGATTCTCTTGGCGGCGGGTGAGCCGTTGCACCGTACGCAAGCGGATATTCGGCTGGAAGGATGGGCGATGATGTGCCGTATTCATGCTGAAGATCCGTGGCGCAGGTTGCCAAGTCCTGGTCGTTTACGCCGGGTACGTTTTCCGGGTGGCCCGGAGATTCGGGTGGATACGTATGTGTATTCTGGCTGTGATGTGCCAGCCCAGTATCATTCGTTGATTGCGAAGTTGGCGGTGTGGGCGGAGGATCGGCCACACTGTTTGGAACGTGTGCGCCGGGCGATTGAGGATTTTCAACTGGTAGGCACGCCGACGAATCTCCCTCTGTTGCAGTATGTATTGTGTGGCATGGCGTTTGCAAACGGCCGTTATGATACCAGTCTCCTGACGCATGATTTCAAATGTATGCCACAGGATGAGGTCTACTACCGAGACTTGGCCGTGATTGCCGCTATGCTCTACGTGCGCCGCAATCAGATGTTTGTGCCTACTGAGCCGCCGCGTACACGCAGTGGTTGGCATCGGGATAGTCGTCGTTTACCGGAATAAATGAAAGTTGCAGGGTTGCAGAGTTGCAGGGTTGCAAAGTTGCAAAGTTGCAGGGTATTAAGGTAACACGTTTTACACCTTGCCACTCTTGCCACCTTGCAACTTTGCAACCTTTATAAAGGATTTGTATTATGCAAAAATTATCCGTCACCATTGATGAACAAGTTTATGAAATTGAAGCGAGTGTTTTTCCGCAGAATGAGACTGAGTTTGCGGTACAGGTGAATGGGGAACTGCTGACGGTGCGTATCCCTGATATTGAAGCGCCGTTTTGCAGAGCAGGAGTGGTTGATGGTAAACGGCCGTCCTTATGAGATTACCTTCCACAAAAACCTGGATTGGATTAAAGCTTATGGCGGGCTGCATCGACTGGAGGTACGTGATGCTGAAGCGCTCATCTCAAAACCTGTGAGCGGAGACTCGCGTATCAAAGCGCCGATTCCAGGCATCATCACGCGGGTGATGGTGGAAAAAGGTCAGGCCGTGGAAATGGGCGAACCGCTGCTGATTTTGGAAGCGATGAAGATGGAAAATGAGATTCGCGCTCCGAAGACGGGTGTGGTGCGCTCGCTGCCGGTGAGTGAAGGGCAGACGGTGCTGCGGGAGCAGGTGTTGGCGGAGGTTGTTTAATTGTTAATGAGCAACATTGTGTTTTCCGGTATAATGTGGGCATTCAAGCTATCCCTGAGGAGTTCACATGGGTCGCAGCGCACCACGATGAATGAAAATCCGTAACGCGATTTGCCAAATCGCGCTACATTTTCGAAGGAGCGAAAATGATTGAGCAAATCACAATTTCCATTCCCCAAAATCTATTCCGTCGAGCACGTGAACTGGCAAATAAGCGTAACCAACCCGTTAATGATGTATTGGAAGCAGCAATTGCTTTAGCGGAAGCAGAATTGGATGCAATTGTGAGTCAAGAAGAAGCTATGGCTCAGGAAGAAGCCGTTTACCAATCAATGCTGACCGAATTAGTCTCTCAGTATGACGGGGAGTATGTTGCTATCTTTCAGGGGCAGCTTATTGACCATGATGCAGACGAATTGGCTTTGCTGCATCGCCTGGATATCCAATATCCAGACGAGATTGTCCTAATGAAAAAGGTGCGATCAGACGCTTTGCCTGAATTACGTTTCCGTTCACCTCACCTTATTCAAAACAATCTATGACAAGCAGTTATCAATACGATACTAGCTATGATCCAGCCGCTCCAGTTGTTCCGATTGGCTTGAGTCCATCTGGAGAATTGGATGCACGACGACAAGTGGCAGCCCTGCTCGATTCTGGCGCTGATGCCACGATGATTCCTGTCGATATTCTTACAAGTGCAGGCGCTAGATTTGTGGAGCAGAGACAGATGCGCGGCATTGTGGGAGAAGCGGTAAGAGTGAACTTGTATTTAACGGCCGTTCACGTTGGCAACCACACCATTCACGGCATTCGTGCTATCGGTATGGCATCTGGCTCTGAAAGCATCATTGGTCGTGATGTTCTCAATCAATTGGAAATCAACCTGAATGGGTTAGCTCACGAAGTTTCAATAAGCTAACTTCTTAATCTATTTGCCTCGAACGAATCAACGGAATACGCACATAGAAGGTGCTGCCAGGCGGTGTTTCTTCATCACATCCAGGGCTTTCTGCCCAGCAACGGCCGTTATGCGCCTGCACGATCCCCTTTGTAATTGCCAAACCCAGCCCAGCTTCGCCACCCATAAATTTGGTTTCGCCTGAGTAAGCGGGGTTCCTACCCCTCGTCCACATCCCCAATCTGTAACAACTGCGCATCCGCTTCCACCGTATCACCCGCCTCAAAATAAATCGCCTCGACAATGCCAGCCACCGCCGTGCGGATGGTGTGTTCCATTTTCATTGCTTCCAGCTTCATCAGCGGCTGGCCTGCGCTGACACGTTCACCTACTTCCACAAACACCGCCAACACAGATCCGGGCATTGGCGCTCGCAAGGAGCCGCCCGCCGCCGCCGATTGTTGCGGCACAGGCAGCAGCGGCAGGATTTCTAAGACGACTGTGCCGGTTCGTGTTTGTACCCAGGCATGAGTTTCGGTGAGGAGGATGGGCAGGGTTTGGCGGTGGTTGTTGAGGGTGAAGCTTAGAAAGGAATTGTGAATTGTGAATTGTGACCCTTCGACATTGCTCAGGACAGGATTGTGAATTGTGAATGGAGCGCTGTTTTGGATGGTGGCGGTGAAGGTATGGGGCTGATGGCGGGTGGGGGTGAGGTGGACTTCAATCTGATCACCGCTCACCGATAACTGATCACCGATAACCGAATACCGATAACAAAGCGGTGCATTGGCATTATTGCGCCAGTAGCCGCTGTTGGTGGCGAGTTGGGGATGCTGTTGAAATTGCGCCAGCGAAGCGGCGATGAGGGCAGCGTCTAAATCGCCAGAGGGGGGCTGCCAATTGAGCAGATGCTGGTCGATGAAATGGGTGCTGAGGCTGCCGGACTGGAAGGCTGGCTGGCGCAGAATGTCTTGCAAAAAGGAGATGTTGGTGATGAGACCAAACAGGGTGGTGGTTTGTAGGGCATAGAGCAGGCGACGAACGGCCGTTTCCCTATCAACACCCCACGCCACAATTTTAGCCAACATCGGGTCGTAGTGGATAGAAACCTTGTCTTGTGCCAGCAAGCCACTTTCCACTCGAATACCGTCACCCTCTGGCTCCTGCCACAACAAAATATCACCGGTAACGGGCAGAAAATCATTGGCTGGATTTTCGGCATAGATACGAGCTTCGATGGCGTGACCGCGCAGCGTGACTTGCTCTTGGGTGAGCGGCAGCGGTTTGCCTTCAGCGATGGCGATTTGCCACGCCACCAGGTCGATGTCTGTGACCATTTCGGTGACGGGATGCTCCACTTGCAAGCGGGTGTTCATTTCCAGGAAGTAGAAATCACCCTTTTCGTCGAGGAGGAATTCGACTGTGCCGGCGTTGGTGTAGCTTATGGCTTTGGCTGCGGAAACGGCCGTTTCCCCCATTTTCTGCCGCAACTCAACCGTCATAGCTGGAGAAGGCGTCTCCTCAATCACCTTTTGGTGGCGGCGCTGGATGGAACATTCCCGTTCGCCCAGATGGATGATGTTACCGAGCCACATCGCCAAATACCTGAAATTCCACATGACGCGGAGCCAAAATCGCCCGTTCCAAAATCAACTCATCTGAGCCAAACGCCTGCAACGCTTCACGCCGCGCCGAGACCAGCGCCTCGTCCAGTTGAGCCGCTTCGGTGACAAGGCGCATCCCTTTGCCGCCACCACCCGCCGCCGCCTTCACCATCAGCGGATAGCCGATACGCGCCGCCTCCTGGCACAGTCGTTCATCTGATTGATCTTCGCCGCCGTAGCCAGGAATAGTAGGCACGCCAACCGCTTCGACCAACGCCTTCGCCGCCCGTTTGTTCCCCATCGCCGCTATTGCTGCTGGGGATGGCCCAATGAAGATGAGTCCCGCGTCAGCACACGCTTGCGCGAAGTCGGCGTTTTCCGCCAGAAAGCCAAAGCCAGGATGGATGGCATCTGCTCCAACTTGCAGGGCAGCCGCTATGAGTTTGTCACTGGCAAGGTAGGAGTCGCTGGCAGGGGCAGGGCCAATGTAGACGGCTTCGTCGGCCAACTGCACGTGTCGCGCTTGCTCGTCCGCATCGGAGTAAACTGCAATGGCGCGAATGCCCAAACTGCGGCAGGTACGGATGATTCGGCAGGCGATTTCGCCACGGTTGGCAATGAGAATGGCGGTGATCACAGGAGGCTCCAAAAGAAGATTGAAGATTAGAGATTGGAGATTAGCGGTCTATCAATCTCCAATCTCTAATCTCTATTTTTATTTACGCAGGGGCGATGAACGAATACCCCACGGGCATATCGTCGCGGGTGAAGGTGCCAGTCAGCCAGATGCGGCGAATGGTGAGGAAGGGGGATATGGCAGAGTGCTCGTTGTCGGACAAGCGCCGTACCGAGTAGTAACCCGCAAAAAAGTCTTCGGTTAAATCTTCAGACAGGTTGATGAGGTCTGTGTTTTGCAGGAAGGCGGCGATGTCATAGGCTCGCCAGCCATAACCGCACAAGTCAAAGTTGAAGAAGGTGGGCGACATTGTCGTCGGTGAAGAAGGTATTGGTGCTGTGAAAATCGCCGCCAATTGGCCCCCAACCGTCTGCGGTGGTTGATGGGTTGTTGATGATTTCCAGGATTTCTTCTCTGGCTTCTTTGGCTGATGAAATGAGCAGTTCCAGGTCTTTTGCACGATGGGGTTTGCTGCCCAAAATGCGTGTTAATCGGGCAATGGGGCGGTCAACCAGAAAATCTAAGTCCATCACCCGTCGTTCGTAAGGCGCTTTGTAGTCATTGGAGGCGATGTGGATTTTTGCCATGGTGGCACCCATCGTAAAGAGTTGTTCGCTGTTGAAGACATCCATTGGCTTACCATGGGCAAAGCTAAAGAGCGCAAAATACCGTTTGCCTTCTGGCGCTTCCACACTGCCGAGAAAACGGCCGTTTTTGCGGCGAATGGGGTACGAAACGGGCAAGTTCTTGTTCTTTGAGAAAGTTCAACCAGTCTAATTCATATTCATAATCTGATTCTTGGCGGTGCAAATGATCACCAAATTGATAGATACGGGCGGCATAAATTTGGTCGCCGACGATGACTTTGTAATGGTCATTGTCCTGGGTGCGCAGCATTTTGCTGAACAGGCGGGCTTCTGCTTTGCCGCCTAAATCGTATTCATTGTCGATGACTTCGGCCAATGCTGGGCCAGCAACAAAAGAGCGTACTACTTGAATTTGTGCCATGATTTTCTCCGAATGATTAAAGATTGAAGACTGAAAAGTGCTAGTTGATGGAATGTTTAGGGCATTGGATGATAATGCGTCTAGTTTAGCAGAGGAAACGGCCGTTGTCATAGAGCAGTATTCAGTAATCAGTAAACGGTGTTCAGTAAACGCGCGGTCTACTGTTTACTGATCACGGTTTACCGTTCACTGTACTTCTTCCGTCGCGGCAAAATATCCTCATACTTGGCAATAATGCCCAGCATAATCTCGTCCGCACCGCCGCCGATGGACATGAGACGGGCATCGCGGAAATAACGCGCCATCGGGTACTCCTCCACATAGCCCATGCCGCCGTGGAATTGCAGACAGGTATCGGCCACCTCCCGCGCCAGTCGCCCCCCTTTTAGCTTTGCCATCGACACTTCTTTGGTGGCATCTTCACCCGCCACATACAGGCGCACGCAGTGGTAGCAAAGTTGGCGCAGGGCCTCGATTTCTGTCAGCAGTTCGGCAATGCGGAAATGGATGTATTGGTTATCAATGAGCGGCTGACCGAAGGTTTCCCGTTCACGGCAGTAGGCGATGGTCTTGCGCACAACCTTATCCATTCCGCCCAGCGCCATCAAGGTTCCGGCCAGCCGTTCCCGCTGGAACTGGCGCATTTGCAGGATGAAACCCATGCCTTCTGCGCCAATGCGATTGGCAGCAGGCACGCGCACATCGTCGAAAGCAAGAATGGCGGTGTCGCTGCTGCGATGGCCTAGTTTTTCCAGCTTGCGGCTGACGCTGAAACCGGGCAGATCGGTATCTACGACAAAGAGCGACATGCCGCGAAAGCCTTTTTCGTCGCTGGTGCGGGCCAGCAAGCAGAGAAAATCGGCTTGCGTGCCGTTGGTGATCCACATTTTGGAACCGTTGATGAGGTAATCATCGCCAGTCGCGCCGCGCCCAGGTTTTGATGGCGGCCACATCGGAACCTGCGCCCGGTTCGCTGACAGCAATCGCGGCAACCTTATCGCCAGCAATGGCGGGGGCGAGGTATTTCTGCTTCAATTCTTCGGAGCCGTTTTCGGCCATGGCGGGAGTCGCCATGTCAGTTTGCACGGCAATGCCCAACGACGGGGCCAGCGGCATCGGCGCGGCCTATTTCTTCCATGAGAACGACTTGATACCAGTAGTCAACCCCACCGCCGCCATATTCTTCGGGATAGGTTAGACCGAGCAGTCCCAAATTGCCCATTTTCTTGAACAGGTCGTGGGCGGGAAAGATGCCAGCCTTTTCCCACGCTTCAACATGGGGGTTGATTTCGGTTTCGACAAATTTTCGCACCAGTTGGCGGAATGCGTTCGTGTTCTTCACTGAAATAGAGGGATGCCATGGGAGATTCCTTTGAGATTGGAGATTAGAGATTGGAGATTAACGACGCGCAATCTCCAATCTCTAATCTCCACATTTTTTACTTGAACCCGTTAATCGTCGCCTGCCAGCCAGCTTCGTTTTCGCCTGGGATGAAGGGGAGGTAGTAGCTGACGCGGTCGAGCAGGGAACTGTATTTTTGCTGGATGATGGCAGGTAGTTCGGCCCAGGTGCCGGTGACGGCGATGGTGTCGAGGATGTCGTCGGTGATGAGGGCGGGCATGTCGGCCCATTGGTTGCTGCGAGCCATGAGGCTCAGTTCGCGGGCGGTGGCTTGCCAGCCGTGCAGGTCGGCGAGGACGCGGTAGGCGGGGGTGCTGAGGTAGAAGGAGATTTGCTGTTTGGCGTGGGCTTCGGCCCAGGCGGCGTAGGTGGGGTCGTCGGTGGGGATGGCGAAAACGGCCGTTGTCACCCCAAAATCCTCCCGTTTCAATCCCCGCTTTGCTAAACCAGTCTCGATGTGGGGCAGGGCATACTCTTCGATGTAGGGCACGCTGTGCAGGGCATGGAGCAGCACGCCATCGCACTCTTCACCAGCCAGGCGCAGCATTTGCTCGTTGACGGCGGAAATGTAGATGGGAATGTCGGGATGGTCGATGGGGCCAGGGTTGAAGAAGGGGGTCATGAGTTGCAGCTTGAAAAACTCGCCCACGTAATCGAGCGGTTCGCCCGTCTGCCAGCAGTGCCACACGGCACGAATGGCCTGAATGGTTTCACGCATTTTTTTGATGGGTTTTTCCCACTGGCCACGCCATAGCGCAGCACGTTGTGGGCTTTAACTTGCGAACCGAGGCCGAGATGGAAACGGCCGTTTGCCATTTTCGCAATATTCCAGGCCATCATCGCCGTCACGGTGGGGCTGCGCGGGAAGGCGACGGCGATGCCGCTGCCCAGCGCCATGCGCTGCGTATGTTCTGCCGCCAGCACCAGTCCCAAGAACGGATCAGCTTGCGTTTCGGCCAGCCAGAAGCCGTCAAAGCCTAGCGCTTCGGCGGCTTGGGCATAGGTGGGAATGTCGGCGAGATCGAAGGAGAGCAGGGTGACGTCAAATTTCATAATCGTCTCCAAAAGCAGTGTGAATGGTGGGGTTCAAGATGCTATTTAGTTTAGATGAGATTGGGGAGATTGTCTAACGGGTGTTGGGTGAGGGAGAGGTGGGAAAACGGCCGTTTCCCCACCTCTCCCCAGATATGAGACCTTTGGGGCGAAGGTAACGAGGTGATTACAGTTCGTGGGCGATTTTGGCTAACCGTTCGACGGCGCGTTCCAGGTCGTGTTGGGCGGTGGAGATGGCGAAGCGCACGTGGCCTTCACCGCTTTGGCCGAAGGCGATGCCCGGTGTGCCTGCGATTTGGGCTTTGTCGAGCAGGGCGTCGGTTAGTTCCAGGCTGGTTTTGTCGCTGCCGGGGAAGCTGGGGAAGAGGTAGAATGCGCCTTCAATCGAGCGGCAGGAAATCCCCTCTATTTCATTGAGCGCCGTCACCATGAAGTCGCGCCGGGCTTGATAGGCATCACGCATTTCGTAGATGATGTCTTGGGGGCCATTGAGGGCGGCGATGCAGGCGTGCATGGAGAAGTTGGCGGCGCAGGAGACGGCCTGGCTGTTCATTTTGGTGGCGAGTTTGATGATGGGCTGGGGGCCAACGAGCCAGCCTAAGCGCCAACCGGTCATGGCGTAGGATTTGGTCAGGCCGTTAACAGTGAGGGTGCGTTCGGCCATGCCAGGGGCGGCGGCGAGGGAACGGTGGGTACGGCCGTCGAAAATTAGTTTTTCATAAATTTCATCAGAAATCACATACAGGTCGGCTTCGGTGGCGACGGCGACGATGTCGTCATGCTCTTCCTGGGTGAGCACGCGCCCGGTGGGGTTGCAGGGGGTGTTGACCATGAGCGCTTTGGTACGCGGGGTGATTTTTTCGCGTAGTTGGGCGGCGGTGATGCGGAAGTTGTCGTCGCTGGGCAGGCTGACAGGCACAGGTACACCGCCAGCCAGTGTCACCATCGGTTTGTAGGAGACCCAGTTGGGTTCCAGAATGAGCACTTCATCACCGGGATTGAGAACGGCCGTTAATGACAAATACAGCGCCCACTTTCCGCCAGGGGTGATGATAATCTGGTGGCGCGGGTCGGGAATGTAGACACCGTTTTCCCGTTCCATTTTGCTGGCGATGGCTTCCAGCGCAGGCACAATGCCGATCATCGGGGCGGGGTAGTGGGTGGCGCCGTTTTGCATGGCGTGCAGGGCCGCCTCAATGATATGGGGCGGTGTAGGGAAATCAGGATCGCCGCCAGCCAGGGCGATAACATCGTGGCCCGCCGCTTGCAGCGCTTTGGCTTTGTCGTTGACGAGCAGCGTCGGCGAGGATGGAATGTTGGTGATGAGGGTGGATAGGGATTTCATGTAAATCTCCGAATAATTAAGGTGTGAATGATTAACGGTGAATTGTGAATGACATGCGCGTTAACCATTCACAATTTACAATTCATTATTAATTATTATTTTAGCGAGGATTTAAATTATGGGCGATTGGACAGAGTTACCAAAAGAATTGAGTTTTACTAAGGAAACAGTAACGGCCGTTATCCTGGGAATCATGCAGGATGGTGGGCTGCCGCACGCGGGCTGTCGCTGTGAGCGGTGTGTGGCGGCGTTTAATGAGCCGGAGAAGATTGAGTATGCGGCATGTTTGGGGTTGGTCGATACTCGGGCTTCGACTGCTTCGACAGGCTCAGCAACCGTTTACCTCATCGACGCCACACCCGACATCAAATACCAGCTCAATTTGCTGTCAACTGCCTTAGGCTCACATCCCGAACGCCCCCATCGGCTGCGTCAACCGGACGGTATTTTCCTGACTCATGCCCACATGGGCCACATCGCTGGGCTACCTCAGTTGGGGCCAGAGGCGATGGACGTAAATCGGCTGCCTGTGTATGCCTCGTATGAAATGGGACGTTTGCTGCAAGCGACGCCGTTATGGGAGCCGATGCTCAAAAACGTACGGCTCGTGCCGCTCCAGCCGGAGCAGTATGTGGAAGTGGCGCTGGATATAAAGATAACGGCCGTTCCCGTTCCCCATCGGGATGAGTGGGAAGTAGGCACTTTTGCTTACAAAATCGAAGGGCCAAACCGCAGTCTATTTTATGTGCCAGATATTGATCGCTGGGAAGCATGGCTGGATGGAGATGAAATGCTCAATTCGGTAGACGTGGTGTTGGCGGATGCCAGTTTTTACAGCAAAGATGAATTAGTGGGGCGGGATCCGGTCGCCCATCCACTGGTTCCGCAAACGTTGGGATTTTTTGCCGACCTGGATTGTGAACTGGTGCTGACGCATCTGAATCATACCAATCCGGTGCTGGATGGAGATAGTGAGGCACGTTCTCTGGTGAATGCGGCAGGTGTGCAGATAGCGCAGACGGGGATGATGTTTACGTTGTAATGTGGCGCAAAAAAAGGGCGAGCCATTGGCATCGCCCCATTGTGTTTTGCATTGAAAAACAGGGAATTTATATTTTGTTGCGTAACCGCCAGATGAGGCCGACAGGGTAGCCCAACATTTTCGCCACATCGCCAACCAAACGGATGATGGGGATGAGCGCAAAGGCGCGAACGCGCGAGGGAGGACGCCAACCATAGGTGCTGTCCCACAAACGTTCGGCGGGGCGACGGGAATAAGCACCGGTGCCGAGAAGCAAGCAGCAGCCAGCCAACCCGTTTTTCGTTCCAAATGAGGCGCAAAATGAAGGGCAGCGCGAACAAATAGGTGACGTAGCGGATGGCGTGGCGTTTGCCCCACAAGTTCGCTTTGCCATCACCGCGAGCGTAGAGATAGTATTGTTTGAAGAAGGAACGCAGTGATGCGCGAGGCCGGAAGTAGGCAACGGCCGTTTCCGCAAAGGGAAATGCGCCATTCTTATCACGCAGAGCCATATCAAAAAGCAGGTCTTCGCTGTAGTCGAGCCATTCGGGATAGCCGCCCACTTCAGCCCACGCTTCTTTAAGGAAGGCGACGGAACGGCTGGAGGGCAAGAAGGTCTCTGGATCCACGTCTTGGCGGGTGGGCAGAACGGTGGCGCTCATGACGACTTCAAAATCGGTGTAGGGGTCTGGTTCAAACCAGCCGCTGACGACCCGTTTGCCTTCTTCGCGGATGGGTTTGGTTAAGTCTTCGAGCCAGTAGGGGGAGAGCACGACACCGGCGTCGGTGGCGGCGATGATGGAACCTTGGGCGGTGGCGATGGCCTGATTGCGGCCGGCGCTGATGTTGGCACCCGGCGCTACAATGATATGCAGGGGCAGCCATTCTTTATATTCGCCCAAGATTTCGAGTGTGTTGTCCGTCGAGCCACCGTCACAAATGACAATTTCGTCGGGCATGATCGACTGTTGGATTAGGGAGTCTAGTAGTGGGCAGATAGCTTCCCCTTCGTTTTTGACTGTGCAGATTACAGATATTTTCATTAAATTTTTATCCACAGATTTTGTAGATGCCATGCGCAGATTTGGTTATGAACGCTATTGAGTGTTATGATTTTTAGGCGCGTCTTCGCGTGAGAATTCTTTGTTTTATGACGCGGTGCGTTGTGAATTGTACTATAAATTAAAAACAGCGGCATAAAACCTTGCTGCTTAGTAACTAAACCCCAACGATGGGTCTCCGTTGCAGGTGTTTTTTAGGTTTGCTCGTGCTAGAATCGGATCGCTATGAAAGATTTAAGTATTGTGGTGCCCGTATACAACGAAGTTGAGAATGTGCGTCCGTTGATGGATGAGATAACGGCCGCCTTGGCTGACCAAAATTGGGACTATGAAGTCCTGTTTGTTGACGATGGCAGTAAGGATGGCAGCTTTGACGTGCTGAAGGCGATGGCGGACGAGAATCCGCGCATTGTGGTGGTGCGTTTCCGGCGCAATCATGGGCAGACGGCGGGCTTTGCGGCTGGCTTTGATTATGCGGATGGGCATCGTATTTTGACGATGGATGCTGACCGTCAAAATGATCCGGCGGATATTCCCACACTCATGGCGAAGATGGATGAGGGCTTTGATGTGGTGAATGGGTGGCGGCAGAATCGGCAGGATGCGTTTTTGATGCGCAAGGTGCCGTCTTTTATTGCCAATCGGCTGATTGCCAAACTCTCTGATGTGCCGTTGAAGGATCGGGGCTGTTCTTTGCGTTTGTTTAAGGCGGAGGTGGTGGAAGAACTGCATTTGTATGGCGAACTGCATCGCTTTATTCCTGAGATGGTGAATTTTGCCGGATTTACGATGGCGGAAGTGCCTGTTAACCATCGCCCGCGGGTGGCGGGTGTAGCGAAGTATGGCATTTCGCGCACGTTCCGTGTGATTGTTGATTTGATGACGATTCTCTTTTTGCGGAAGTATATGGACCGGCCGATGCACTTTTTTGGCATGATTGGTATTCCGATGGGGGTGATTGGCGGGCTTGATGATGGCGTATCTGGTGCTTCCTGAAGATTTGGGCGGGTCTTACCGGGGGGATTGCTGGTTTTCAGGCGATGCAGATTGGGGAACGGCCGTTACTCATTCTCAGTGTCTTGCTTATCATCTTGGGTGTGCAGTTTTTGGTGATGGGCTTGCTGGCTGAACTGGTGCCCGCACTTACTTTGAAACCCAGGACAAAACAATTTATTATGTGCAGCAGGTGTTGGGGCGAGAATCGCAGAAGCCGCCTGTGCGCTGAATTATAATTTTTGTTAACCGCAGAGGACGCGGAGGCGCGGAGAAGAATCTGCGCAATCTGCGCAATCTGCGGTTTATTTTTATGGAAACCGAAGAAGAGACTGCCAGCGAAGAAGCGACGTCACTTTTAAAAGCACGTCGCTTTTGTTGTTTTTCATCGTGCCGCTGTTGTCGTTGGTGGCAATTCAGCCGATTCTGACGGGGATTTTGCCCTGGCGCGGTGATGGCTTGCTGCATTTGGTGCGCCTGGCGGAACTGGAACGGGCGGTGCGGGCTGGGCGTGCTGTTTCCGCGCTGGTCGCCGGGTTTGGGGTATGGCTTTGGTTTTCCGCTTTTCCATTATTATGCGCCGTTTAGTTATTATGTGGGTCTGATTCCGCGCTTGTTGGGTTTGTCGCTGCCGGTGTCGATGGCGGTTAGTTATGTGCTGGCGTTGTGGGTGCTGGGTTGGGGCGTGGCCTTGTGGGCGCGGGATGTGTGGCGGGACTGGCTGGGGGTGATAACGGCCGTTCTTGCCATCCTTTATGCCCCCTACATCCTCTACAACGTCTACCACCGCGCGGCCCTGGCTGAGTTATGGGGGCTGGCGTGGTTGGTGCTGGTGTTGTGGGCGGTGAATAGAGTGATTAGAGATTGGAGATTGAAGATTGAAGATTCATCGCATGCCCAATTCCAATCTCTAATCTCTAATCTCATTTTAATTGCTATTTTCTACGCATTGCTCATCCTCAGCCACAATATCACCGCGATGATTGGTACGCCGTTTGATTGTAGGGTTATGCCACTTATTCGTTACTTGGTCAGCAACCGATCCCTTCATCCCTCATCCTTCATCCTTCATCCTTTTAGGTTTGCTGCTTGGTCTCGGTCTTTCCGCCTTCTTCTGGCTGCCTGCCTTTTTTGAGCGCAATTTGGTGCAGATTGAGAATTTGACGGCGACTTCTGGTTTTACTTATGTCAATCATTTTCTGTCGTGGCTTGATATGTTGGCGTGGCCGAAAACGGCCGTTCCGCTGCAAGTTAATCCCGCCGATTCCACGTAGTTTGAGTTGGCCGGTGGTGGTGTTGGCGGTGTTGGCGTGGCTTCCTGTAAAGAAAGAGATTGGAGATTGGAGATTGGAGATTGCGGGTTCTCCAATCTCCAATCTCCAATCTCAGAAATATAATCGACTAGCGCTTACTTTGGCGGCGTTGTTGTGCCTTTTTATGGTGACTGCCGTTGAGCCAGCCGTTGTGGGAAGCGATTGGCTTGTTGTCTTTTGTGCAGTTTCCCTGGCGCTTTCTGGGTCCAGCCAGTATTTTTCTGGCCATGCTTGCTGGTCTAGGGGCAATGCAGTTGTGGGCGTGGCTCAACTTCACAATTCACAATTCGCAAGTCACAATTCAAATTTATTTTCATCCTTCTACTTTCATCCTTCATCCTTCTCTTCGCGCTTCCCTGGCTGTTTCCCAGTCGCGCCCAAAGTTTGCCGGATGATATTTCGCCAGCCGATACGATTCAATTTGAGGTGGAAACGGGGTGGTTGGGGACGACGGCCGCTGCTGATTATTTGCCGCGCACGGTGCAAGTGCTGCCTGTGCCGGATAACGGCCGTTCTGGATTAGCCGCCACGCAATTGCCTGATGAGTTAGCTGTTCAAGATGTTGTATACGATTTCACCAGCCTCCGATTTAATTATGAGCGCGATGAACCGATTGAATCGCCGTTTTCCACCAATTCCTCTTCCCAGGCTGGCAGGCTACACTCGATGGGTCTCCGCTTGAACTTGCTCCTAGCGATCCAGAAGGGCTTGATAACGGCCGTTCTGCCCCCAGGCGAACATAGTTTTGAACTAACGTTCGGCAGTACAACCCTCTCGCACGATTGCTACTCTCATCTCGGTTGTTAGTCTGGTGGGTCTTGGTGATTCTTGTTGCGTATTCCTTTACTCGTAAACCATCACGCAATTCACAATTCACAATTCACAATTCACAATTCATTATTTATTCAATTGCTACAGTTATCATCATTTTTGGCACTAAAAACGCTTGCTGCTGGATCACATCAACTCCCCGTTTCGGACGGTGCGCTTTGATGACACAGATGCTGACGGATGTGGAAGGTGTCAATTTTGGCAATGTCATCAGATTGTTAGATGCTGAGTTGCCCGACGCGGACCATTCCTGCTGACGAGAATATTGACATAACGTTAACATGGCAAGCGCTCCCACCGGTAACTGAAGAGTATAGTGTCAGCGTGCAGTTGCTTGGGGAAAACGGCCGTCGGGTGGCACAGTCTGATAGTTTTCATCCGGCGGGGCTGCCGCTGCCGCGCTGGCAGGCGGGTGAGTATGGGCTAGATGTCCACAGCCTGACAGCCATTGCCGGCCACGCCGCCCGGCGACGTATCAACTCGTTGTCTTTCGTCTATAATTTGGCGACTGGGCAGCGGTTGGATTTGCTGAATGAAGCGGGATTGCCCATTGGCAACGAGTATGAGCTAGGGCGTATCATGCTGACTGCGCCCAGTCAGTTCCCAGAACCGAGCGACCTTACCATCGGCCAAACCAAAACGGAAGGCGGCGGTGAGTCGCCGTTCTTGGCGGAAAACGTGCAGTTGTTGGGCTATGACGCGCCGCTGGATACTGTTGAAGTGGGGCAGATTGTGCCGCTGACGTTGTATTGGCACACGCCGCAAACGCCCGTGCAGGATTATGAAACTGACATCTGGATTGGCTGTGCAAATTCGGCAAGCTCAGCGGCCGTCACTCTCGACACGCTCAGACTGATCACAGCATCTACACCCAATACAAGTTGGCTTCCCGGCCAAATTCAACGGGCTGAATTTGATGTGCCGCTGCGGCCTGTGGACGAAGCTGGCAATCCGCTGCAAGCTGGATTTTGTACGCTTTATCTTGCGTCTTTCTGGTGAGTGAGGAAGCAAACAGCATTGCGCTGGAGACTTTTGAGATTGTCTGTGCCTGAACGAAGTTATACGTTGCCAGAAACGGCCACTTCGACAGGCTCAGGACAGCCGTTTCTCAACCAATCTCTGGCAAACTTAGTCACTCTGGCTGGGTTTACACTCTGGACCAAACTAGCTTTGCTCCCGGCGAGACCATCCCGCTTAACGCTCTACTGGCAGCCAGACGCACTTATTGACACGAGTTACAAGGTTTTTGTGCAGGTGTTGGACGGGAACGGCCGTTTACTAACCCAACAAGACCAAATCCCAGCCAACGGCACTCGTCCCACCACCGGCTGGGTTCCTGGTGAGTTTGTGCAAGATGATTACGCGCTCGTATTGCCGCCTGATGCGGCTCCTGGCAACTATCAACTCATCACCGGCCTCTACGATGCGGAAACAGGGCAGCGTTTGCCGTTGTCTGATGGTTCCGGCGACGCCATTACCCTTCCTGTTTCAATTGAGGTAAAACCCGGTGAACAGTAAACGGTGAACAGTGAACAGTAAACAGGCAACGCCTTACGCATCACGCATCACGTATTCCCGTCCTGAGCTGCGTCGAAGGAACGCTTCGCGGCTGCTCGTTCCAGTCACTATTTTGGCGTTGAGTTTGGTGGCGTTGGAGGCGATTTTGCGGCCGTCGCTGCCCTGTTCTGACGATGCCGCGTTCCATTTGCTGCGCTTGACGCAGTTAGATCATTTACTGCGACAAGGCGTCTTGTTCAGCCGTTGGGCACCCGACATGGCGCAGGGCTACGGCTTCCCCTTCTTCAACTTTTACGCCCCGCTTTCTTATTATTTGGCGGAAGGGGTTAGCTTGCTGGCGGGCAATCTCAACCTGGGGATGCGTATCACCTTTGCGTTGGGCGTTTATCTGGCTGGGTTGAGCGCCTACCGTCTCTCCCGTGACCATTTCTCCCGACCGGCGGCCATCGTAACGGCCGTTGCCTACATGTACGCCCCCTACTTTGCCTACGACATCCTCTTTCGCGGCAATCTGGCGGAATCTGTGGCGTGGTTGTTCCTGCCCGCTTTCTCTGTGGACGATGGGGCGACTGGCACGTACCGGCCAAAATCGATGGCTGGTGGCGGCGGCGCTCAGTTATGCCGCCGTGCTGCTAACGCACAATGTATTTGCCTTGATTTTTAGTCCACTGTTGGGTCTGTATGGTTTGGTGGAGATTGGAGATTGGAGATTGGAGATTAGATAGAGCGACGCAATCTCCAATCTCTAATCTCTAATCTCTGGCCTATTATCCTCGCCCTGCTCCTCGGCCTCGGCCTGACCACCTTCTTCTGGCTGCCAGCGATGGTTGAGCGAGCCATGGTGCACAGCGACCGCTTGCTCGTGCCGCCGATTTTTGTGTATTGGGGCAATTTTGTGACGCTGGCGGAGGTTTTTGCACCGCCGCAGACGGTTTACACGAGCCTTATCAATCCGTCACCGTCGCGTGTCTTTGGGGCTGGTTTCACTGCTGTTGGCTTTGCCAGCGATTGTTGTAGGCTGGTGGCGTTTCAAGGATAGTCGGCGGCGGCAGGTGATTTTCTTTGGGGTGGCAACGGCCGTTTACGTGTTCCTGATGATCGCCATTTCTGAGCCAATCTGGGCAAATTTGCCGCTCATTGAATACGTGCAATTCCCCTGGCGACTACTGGGGCCAGCGGCATTGTGTTTGGCGGTTTTAGTGGGAGCCAGTGTTGACTTGTTAGCTGGTGGCAGGGTGGCAAGGGGGCAAGGTGGCAAGGTGATAACGGCCGTTGCTGCGATTTATTGCATTGCTTTGATTTTGGGCAGTTTGTATTGGTTTGATGCGCGGTATTGTCCTGGGTTGGAAAATCCGACGATTGCCGATATGCAGGAGTTTGAACGTGCAAGCAAAACTATTGGCACGACGGCGAAGGGGGAGTATTTGCCACTGACGGTCGAGTATATGCCGGAAGAGCCTGCTGTTGAACCGTTTGCGTAGGCTGCCGGAAACGGTCACTTCGACAGGCTCAGTGACCGTTTTCGGCATCCGCACCCCCAAACAATTTACCGCCTCGATCTCTGCCAGCGAACCGTTCACGTTGACAGCCAATACCTTTGATTATCCTGGCTGGACGGCAGAAATCAACGATAAAAAAGTAGACATAACGCCGAGCGCTGGCACGGGACTTATTACTATTCCTGTTCCGGCTGGCGAGTCTGACTATCACGATTACTTTCCGTGAAACGCCGCTGCGTTTGGTGGCGAATGTGGTGTCGCTGCTGAGTTTGGGGGTGTTGGTGCTGGTGGCGAGTGGCAGGTGGCAGGTGGGTAAGGGGCAAGGAGTGCAAGGTTGCAGCGTGGCAAAGTGGCAGTGTGGCTGAGTTGGTGGTGCTTTCAATTGTTGGATTGGTGCTTTTTGCGTTGGTGGTGTGGATACTGCCGAAGGTGGAAACGCCTTTGCAACGGTCAACGATGCCAGATGTGGGCACAACGGCCGTTTATAGCCAACAATGTAGAACTACTCAGCTATAAAATCGCGGCACGGGAAATGGCAGCAGATGATAGCTTGCTGGTGCAGTCGAACGTGGCGTGCGCCGCAGCCGGTGGTCCCTGCGGGGCATGATTTCCGCGAGACGGTGCGGCTTGATTGGGCCGGATGGCATGTTGTGGTCGCCGAAAACGGCCGTTTCCCCCCGTTGGTATCGCAACCCACCCCCACCTATGCCTGGACGCGCGACCAGTTTGCCGATTCGCAATTACTCATCGAGCCAATTCCAGGCACGCCACCTGGTCTGTATACCATCCAACTGCGTCTTGTTTGACGAGGAGACGCTGGCACCTGTGCCGTTGACTGATGGGCAGACGACCTATGATTTAGGCACAGTGCAAGTTGACACGACCGCAAGAGTCTAGCAGTTTAGAGCCACAATATGCGCTTACTCAAACCTGGGATGGCGTAGTGCTTTCTGGCGTTAGCTTAGACCGAGAAGCGGCGGCGCCTGGCGATCCATTTTTGCTGACGTTGTATTGGCAGGTTGATGAAGCGCCAACTGATGATGCGCTGGTGCGTTTAGCTTTGGTAGATGAGGAGGGAACGGCCGTTTTCAGCCAAAACTTACCGCCTGTCCGCACTGATTTCCCCACCAGTCAATGGCAGGCAGGTGATAGCATGGCTCGGTCAGCACGCCTTCCGTTTGCCGGTGGCGCTGGAAAGTGGCGACGTATCAGTGGGTGTTGGACTGGTGTGTGGCTGATGTGTGTGATGCGGAAACGGCGCTCCCTGAGCCTGTCGAAAGGGCCGTTCTCGGCAACCTATCCATCACGGCGCCAGAACGTCTTTTTGCGGCGCCACCGCTGGATGTGGAGACCGACGCGCAGTTCGGCGAAATTGCTACATTGCTTGGCGTAAATGGCATTCATCCTTCATCTGACCCTTCGACAAGCTCAGGGCAACACCTTCATCCTTCCCTTACCCTTGTCTGGCAAGCCGACAACGAAACGACCACCAGTTACCGCGTTTTCATTCATCTGGTTGATGAAAACGGGCAAATCGTGGCGCAGTCGGATGGGGAACCGGCTGGCTGGACGCGCCCGACGACGGGCTGGCTTCCTGGCGAAATTATCTTGGACGCGCATAATTTGTCGCTGGAAAACGTGCCCGCTGGCAGTTATCAGCTCAATGTCGGTCTCTACGACCCGAGTACGGGGGTAAGGCTGGTGCTGGGGAATGGGGAAACGGCCGTTACCATCCCAGAAGTGACGCTACCATGAGCCAAGATTCCTCAACGCAGACTTGCACCGAGCGATGCCGAAGTAGACGCAGAGACGCAGAGAAAAACCTTTGGTCAGTGGTCAGTGGTTATTGGTCTTGATTTTTATTGTCGCTTTGGCGGCGTTTTTGCGTTTTTATCGGCTGAATGAACTGCCGCCCGGCATGTGGTTTGACGAGGCGTGGAGTGCGGTTGCGGCACGAGATACCGCCGCGCAAGGCATATTTCCACCCTACTTTGCCGCCAGCTTTGGCGGGATGCACCCCGCCATCGTCTACCTGACGCGCGTCGCCAACCTCTTCACAGGTGGGCATCCGCTCACCATTCGTTATGCCCTGGCGGTGGTCGGCACGTTGACGGTGCTGCTTTCATTTTTTAGCTATCGGGCGATTTTTGGTTTGGAGATTAGAGATTGGAGATTAGAGATTGATGGTAGCGCGCAATCTCCAATCTCCAATCTCCAATCTCCCAATCTCCTTGCCCTTCTCGGCGCCTTCATCCTCGCCATCACCTTCCCCTTTTTGCTTTTTACACGCATGGGATTTGAGTCGAGTTTGGTAGCGCCAGCCAGTTTGCTCGTGTTTTGGTGCTTGGCTGTGGCGCTGCGGCAGGGAACAGGCGGGATGGTATGGGCTGACGGGCGCGGTGTTGGGTCTGTCGTCTGTACAGTTTTGACACGGCGCGGTTCTTGCCGTTTGCCGTCTCGTTGGCGTATTGGGGTGTGGTGCTGCTCCATCGACGGGAGGAAGGATTTCGTCGTCATTTGCTGAATTTTGTGTGGCTGACGCTGGCGGCGCTGGTGGTGTTTGTGCCGCTGGGAACGTATTTTATTCAGAATTGGGGACAGTTTACAGAACGGGCCGGGATTACAACTTACAACACGTTTGGGCCTGGCGCGGAGTCGGTGCCGTTGGCGCTGCTGAATAATGCGTGGCGCACGCTGGGCGGGTCTATCATTGCCGGGGTTTGGCGATGTGATTGCGCGGCATAATCTGCCTGGTCGCCCGGTGTTTGACGTGTTCCTCTCGATTTTGTTTTGGCTGGGGGTGGGCGTGTTGATTTTGGGGTGAAACGGCCCCTTCGACAGGCTCAGGGATCGCCGTTTTCCATCATCCTCATCAGTTGGGCAAGCGTTATGCTCCTGCCCGTCATTCTCACCGACGGCGCACCGACCTACACGCGCATTTTCGGCGCGATTCCGGCGCTGGCGGGCATTGCGGCGCTTAGTTTTTGTATTCCCACTCTCCTGCGATTGAGAACTAATGGGTTGAAAGTGATGATTTATGGCGTGTTGGGGGGGATGCTTCTTCTTTCACTTGTGGCAACGACCTATGATTATTTTGTACGATGGGCGAAGGAACCGGCGTTGTTTGACCAGTTCCAGGTGGCAGATTGGCAAGCGGCAAATCTGGCGAAGGAACGGTTGGAAACTGGTGTGGTTTATCTTGTGCCTGATTTAGTTGACGAAGCACATCCGACGTTTGATTTGGTGCTGGGTGGCTCTGCGGTGCGTGCTTTTCCGGCGAATTGTTTGGTGGTGCAAGCTGGGGAGAAACGGCCGTTAACCTATCTCATCCAGCCATCTTCTGCCCCTGACACCCTATCTGCATTGCAAACCATCCACCCAGAAGGGATAGTTGAATCTTCGATAATTAGCCCCCTGACTGGTGAAAAATTATTTATTACCTACATTTCCCAATCTCCAATCTCTAATCTCCAATCTCCAATCTCCCAATTTGGTGATGCCATCCAACTGTTGGGACAACCCGAGATTGAGGTCTCGGAGAGCGCCATCACCATTCCTCTCACCTGGCAAGCTGTCGGGCAACCTGCCGCCGACCACACCTATTTCATCCATCTCTATCGGGCGGGCGCGGAAGACGAGCCACCTGTCGCCCAGTTAGATCAGCAGCCGTGTTTGCCCACGAGTCAGTGGCATGAGGGGGAAATTGTGATGGAAACGGCCGTTTCGGCAGGCTCAAGACAGGCCGTTTCGGCAAGCTCAAGACAGGCCGTTCTCTCTCTCCCTCCCGACCTGCCTCCTGGTGAGTACACACTTGGTCTCGGCTGGTATACTTGGCCTTCCTTTGAGCGCCTGCCAGTGACGGTAAGTGACACACCCTTGCCCGATAATCGGCAAATGATTGGACAAATTACTGTTGAATGATGTAGCCATGAACCAAGAGACTGCTCCTCCTACTCCTAAAACATCAAACAAATGGGCTGTTTTGGCAGTTATGCTGCTGATTCTCTTGGTCGGTGCGTTTCTGCGATTTTATCGGCTCAATTCTCTGCCGCCCGGGCTGTTTATCGATGAGGCCATAAACGGTTTAGACGCGCAGGGTGTGTGGCGAAACGGCAATTTACCCATCTTCTTCCCTGCGAATAACGGCCGTGAACCGCTTTATATCTACTTACAAGCTATTGCACTCGCGCTTATCGGCGAGAATGGCCTGAGTATGCGGCTAGTCTCTGCTTATATTGGCATGATTACCATTCCAGTGGTGTATGTATTAAGCAAGACCTTATTCCTTAAAACAACACCTGGCGCTGTTTGGATTGGGGTCACAGCATCTGCTGCTTTAGCGGCTTCCTACTGGCACGTTTCATTGAGCCGATTGGGGTTCCGCACTATTTTACTACCTTTGTTTGTGATGCTGGTGCTGCTCTGGTTTTGGATGGGTTGGCAGCGCCGGAAGTTACGATGGTTTGTATTGGCAGGCATTGCCCTGGGTATCAGCCAATACACCTATCTGGCATCACGGGCTGTTCCTGTTTTATTTGCAGGGTTCGTTGGTTTGATTTTACTTGGGGAATTTTCACGGCACAAACAGATAACGCCTACGTTCAAACTGATGCTGAAAAGCGCATTTTTTATGAGTGTAATTGCCCTGCTCATTTATATGCCGTTGGGCATTTATCTACTTACCACCCCGTCTGGGGCATCAGCGCGGACTGCCGATGTATCACTGCTGTCGCCAGCAGCGGCGAATGGGGAGTCTGTGGAGATGGCGTTGATCAATAACGCTGTCTTGGTGGGACGCATGTTTGTAGACA
The DNA here is from genome assembly GCA_963747345.1 of uncultured Chloroflexia bacterium. GTDB lineage: Bacteria > Chloroflexota > Anaerolineae > Promineifilales > Promineifilaceae. The sequence continues at coordinate 154,924 of CAVVFA010000001.1, forward strand.
GGGGCGATATGAATTTACGCCACAATTTGCCCGGTCGGGCGGCGTTGGATGCTCTGAATGTGGTGGGATTTGTCACGGGTCTGTTTTTGTTACTGCGTCACAGGCAGCGCGCCCAATCCTGGCTGCTCGTGTTATGGCTTATTATCATGCTGTTACCTACGCTGCTGGCGACGGAGGCGCCCCATTATCTACGGGCTTCGGGGGCGTTGGGCGCTGTCATGATTGTGGTGGGCATGGGGCTGGTGTGGTGGTGGGAACGGCTGGAAATCAGGTTACAGAAGCAAGGTTGGCTGAAACGGCCGTTTCACTTCTGGCTCCTGCTTCCCCTCCTGGTTCTAATGTTTAGTGCCACGCTTACCGCTTTTGACTACTTTGCACGATGGGCAAACGCCCCGCACCTTTATGATGATTTTCAAGCAGTCGAAAGCCAGGCGGCAAACGCCGTCCTTCAAAAACTTGCCGAAGGCAGCGTCTATTTGATTCCTGATATTGCCGCCCAACGATCACCCGTTTTACAATTATTCCTCAACTTTACTGCGGTGCGCCAACTACCCTCTGAATGCCTTGTTTTCCAACCGCAGGCGCCGACGCCCGTTATCTATATGGTGCGCACGCAGCGGGATGAAGAGACGTTACCGCAGTTACAGGCTTTGTTACCGGGAGGAGAGGTGGAAACGGCCGTTTTCCATCCAGATAGCGGCGAAATCTTCTTCGAGACCTATACAATCACCCCTGAAGAAAACGGAAGTCGCATAAAGGAAACGGCCGTTGCCCAGTTTGGCGACGCGATCCAGTTGACTGGCACAGAGACGCAACTGGCAGACAATGCCATCCCTATCACCATCACCTGGCAGGCTATTAGCCAACCCACCGCCGACCACACCCTTTTCATCCACCTTTATCGGGTGGGCGAGGAAGACGAGCCAGCTGTAGCCCAGTTGGATATCCAGCCTTGTTATCCCACTGGCAAATGGCAGCCTGGTGAAGCCCTGCGCGAAACTTATACGCTGCCTCTGCCGCCCGACTTGCCTCCCGGTGACTACACAGTGGGTCTCGGTTGGTATACATGGCCTTCGTTTGAACGACTGCCGCTGGAGATGAGCGATAATCAACTTTCCAATCAGCGCCACGTATTGGGACAAATCACCATAGGCGACTAAACTTAACCACCCATGAATACGGACAAAGAACCACGCCCTCTTGCTGCCCATATTGGTTGGCGCGAACAAGCAGGTATCGGCTTACTATTTGCCGTCACTGCTTTGATTTTTGCCCCGACTTTTATGCGGGGCTTGGCTTGCGGGCATGATACGTTTACCCATTTCTACCGTATCGTGCAGTTGGCGCTGAATGTGCAGGATGGCGCACCGTTTACGCAGTGGAGCCAACATTTTATGCGCGGCTATGGCTACACCATCTACCCCTTTTACGCCCCGCTGATGTATTGGTTAACGGCCGTTATCCATTTTCTTGGCTTCGATTTTAGTGCGGCGCTGCGCATTGTGACGTGGCTGATGCTCTTTTTGGCGGGATGGGGCAGCTACAATTTGGGACGACGTTATTTTAGTCCGGCTGGGGCGTTTGTGACGGGATTGGCTTATCTGTTTGCGCCGTATCTGATCTTCAATGCCACGCAGCGCGGCGCATTCCCTGAACTGTTGGGGCTGGCGCTTTTGCCCTGGGCACTGGCGGCTGCTGATATTGCCCTTGTGAGACGAACCCCACGGAGCTTGGTAACGGCCGTTTTTGCATTTTCCCTCGTTATGTTGTCCCACAATATCATCCCCAACTTGGGGTTCATCGTCTTGCTGGGTCTCGCATTGAGCCGCAGCCAACGCCTCAACCCGCGTGCCATTTGGCAGGCATTATGGCCCGCCTTGACGGTGATTGGCCTAACGCTGCTCGTGACGTCGTTTTTCTGGCTGCCTGCTTATGTGGAACTAGATTTCACCCAAGCGCGGCGAGTGGATTCTCCATTTGCTTCGTGGCCCCGTTTTGACCAGCATTTCTTACGCGGGGAGGAACTTGTCGGCTTCCCAGAAGAACCCGCCGATCCAGCGTTGACCAATCCGCCCATCAGCTTAAAAATTGGTGGCGGACAAGCTTTGTTGGCAATTGTGGGGGTGTTTGTGAGCCTTGTGATGGGGGCTTACCGGCGACCCTGGTTTTGGATGTGGGCTTTGATAACGGCCGTTTGCCTTTTCCTGGCTACCCCTGCATCATGGTCTGTGTGGATGGCGCTGCCGCTGCCTGATTTTGTGCAGTTACCCACCCGCTTTTTGGGGCCAGCGAGTCTGGGTGTGGCCGTCTTAGCGGGTATCCCCGCCAACTTGTTGGGCGACCGATTTGAGGAATTTACCTGGCCGCAGGATTTTCATCTCAACCTTCATTTTGATAACCGTGTTATATGTGATCGGGGCGGTGCTGGTGGTGGTATCTGGCTGGTTTTGGCTGTATCCGGTCATCTGTGAGGCGCCGGTGCAACCGACAGCGGCGACAGTGGCGCAGGCCACACAGTGGAATGGCGAAGGTGCTGTTTCCCGTTGGGGTGGGGATTCGCTTGGCGAAACCCTGCCGCGCTGGGTCGATACCCTGCCTGATCCAGATGTTTTTATGCCAGCGTATGCCGCTGGGGCGGCCATTAACCGTTTGCTGCTGCCAGAAACGGCCGTTTTGCAATCATGGACGCCACGCGCCAACGGCGACGACTACATCCTGCACCTGACTGAGCCAACCATACTCACCTACCGTAGTTTTTACAGCCCGTATTGGCGGGGACGCCTCGATGGCACGGTTGTGGCGCTTTCACCGCAGGCGGGGGATGGCTTGATTCAAGTGGCGGTTCCGGCTGGCTCCGTTGAATTGTCTTTTACATTTGGCCCGACGGGGCTGCGGGTGTTGACGCTGATTGTTAGTGGGATAACGGCCGTTCTGCTGCTAGTGTGGGGCTGGCGGTCAAACACTCCTGTACCATCCCTTGCGCCGCCTTCCCGTCGGCAGTGGGGCTTGTTTGGCGGCATTGGAGTGCTGTTGTGGTTGCTGTTTGCTTATGTCAACTTCACCAACAATGGCATTCGCGCTGACCGGTTTTCAGAGGGTCGGTTGCAAGGTGTTGACCACCCAGCGCAAATTTCTTTTGGTGGGGAGTTTACTTATTTAGGGTTTGCCGGACAGATCAGTCGCTGCCTGCGGATAAGCCTATCCGCCTGACGCAGTATTGGACGGCTGAAAATGAGATTGGTGTCCCTTACCGTTTTCGCTTGCGCATCACTGATGACGCGGGGCAGGTGTGGCATCAGCCGCTGAGTCGCCCGTCCAGCTATGCGGATGTTCCTGGCAAACCAGGCTGGCAGGTGGGCAGTTACGTAAGAGATGCTTACGAGTTCAATATGCTAATGGGAACGCCACCGGGAACTTATTGGCTGGAAGCAAGTGCTTTCCGCAGTGATACGGACTTGTCTTTGATGCCGAATGGGGTGGAAACGGCCGTTGATCCCGCCTGGGCGAGAGTGGGACAAATTGAAGTTACACCTGGGAAATGGCGACTTATAGAAGAAAATGCGCAGGTGGATACCTTTTCACCAACCTTGATGAAAACTGTGCCTCTCTTGACATTGATGGGCTGGACAGTGCCTGATGTGATCTGGCGACCGGGTGAATTAGCACAGGTTGATTTACTTTGGCAGGGGGATGAGGCAGTTTTTGATAAGCAGATGACGGCAGATTTGTGGTTGGTAAATGAAAATGGGGATATGGTGGCGGAAACGGCCGTTATTGTAGGCAATCCTGGCGCAGAAAATGTGGTGCGCGACATCATATCATGGCGTTTGCCACCTGGACTAGAAACGGGTCTGCACACAGTTATGCTTTCCTTTGGCGGCCAGACCGTCGAATTGGGTCAATGGCAAATCGATGCGCCAGAGCGCACGTTTGAGCCGCCAGAAGTAGACATAATATCTGATTTTGCTGTGGATTTTGCTAAATTGGTAGGCTATTCATTAGCAAACGAAAACTATAGCCCCAGGTGATTCTGTAGAATTAGAATTGGTGTGGCAAGGTATGGCAGAAACACCTGTCAGTTATCGTGTTTTTGTGCACGTATTAGATGAAAATGGTAACTTAATTGCCCAATCTGATGCCATTCCCGATAACTGGACTCGACCGACGACAGGATGGGTAACCGGTGAGTACATTCGTGATCGACACATCATTCCTTTGCCAGCAGATGTAAAAAGCGGCGAATATACATTATTGGTGGGGTTTTACGACACAGCTACCAACAAGCGTGCTGGTGAAACCGACCTGACAAAATTAAAGATTGATATAAAACAATGAACCCAATACAACAAGCTTCTCCTAAATACATCAGTCGACGTGAATGGGCTGTCAGTGGATTGATTTTTGCTTTAGCGGCCTTGATGATAGCGCCCACCTTGTGGTATGGGCTGGCTTGCAGCCCTGATGGACATATCCACTTTTATCGCATTGTCCATATGATAGATAATGTGCGCCATGGTGCGCCTTTCTTGCAATGGGGCGAACATTTTATGCGTGGATATGGGTATCCCATTTACGCTTTTTATGCGCCATTGACTTATTGGGGCTCTACCGGATTGTCCTTTTTAGGATTATCACCCAGCTTTGCGTTTCGTTTATTTGCCTGGCTCACTTTGTTTGTTGGCGGCTGGGGGGCGTATCATCTAGGTCGGCGCTACTTTTCCCCTAATGCGGCGTTTGTTACCGGGCTTGCTTATCTGTTTGCGCCTTATTTTATTTTTGATGCAGTGCAACGGGGGGCGGTTCCTGAAACATTAGGTCTGGCTTTGCTGCCCTGGGCGTTGGTTGCCGCTGATTTGGCGATGGTTCGTCGCTCGCCAAGAGCCATCGCATTGGCTTCTGTATTATTTGCGTTGGTCGTTTTGTCGCACAATGTCATCCCCAATTTAGGGTTCTTGATTTTGCTATTTTTGGTGATGATTCAGAGCCAGTCCTGGAAGAATCCCCGCCTTTTTTGGCAATCGGTTAGACCAGCAGTGCTCATTATTGTGCTGGCTTTGGGGCTTTCTGCTTTCTTCTGGTTGCCGGCGTTTATAGAGCTAGGTTATACCGCTACGCGTCACCCCGTCGCCCGAATTGGTGATGTATGGCCTCATTTTGAAACCAGCTTTTTACAACTGGACAAACTGATTGGATGGCCGGTTGAACCAGCAGATAAGGGGCTCACCAATCCACCATTTAGCCAACGTTTTGGCCCAGGGCAGTTTGTTTTGGCGCTTGTTGGGCTTCTTTCCTTGATTGGATATAAGCATCCACGGCGGAGGGTGCTTGTTGGCTGGGGAATCATTATGGTGGTCAGTTTGTTTATGACCACTGTGGCGTCACGGCCGTTATGGCTTTATCTGCCTTTGCCTGATTTTGTGCAGTTACCTGCCCGTTTTTTGGGGCCAGCCACACTGGCCGCCGCTCTGCTGGTTGGTATTCCAGTTAACTGGGTGAGCGACCGATGGTGGGATGATGAGGGCAAGCGTCGGTGGTTGGTTGTGGTGACTGTGGCTGTCGTTGCTGTGGTGGTGGTTGTGTCTGGGTGGCCCTGGCTTTATACCGCTTATTGTGAGCCACCAGTTGAGGTGCCAATGGCACTTGTAGCCGACAAGACACGGTGGACGGAAGAAGGGGTCATGATGGGTTGTGGGGGAGAGTGTCTGGGTGAAGTGCTGCCTGGTTATATTGAGCAGATGCCTGCCTTGGATGGTGTTTTTTCACAATATGAAGCCGGAGGTGATGTAAATCGTTTAGTGCTGCCGGAAACGGCCGTTTTGCAAGATTGGCAGCACGCTCCTGCTCGTGATGTATACCAGATCAGTATGCCCACGTCACAAGCTGTTACGTATCAAGCCTTTTATTTCCCTGGCTGGCAAGCCCGGCTTAATGGCGAGCCGGTCTCATTACAACCAACAACAGAAGGTTTGATTCAATTTACTTTGCCAGAGGGAGAGTCTTCACTTGTACTCTGGTTTGGGCCGACTCCGTTGCGTTGGGCCACATTGTTCATAAGCGGGATGTTTGCGATTGGTTTATTGTGGTGGGGGCGACGGCGTGGTATGGCATATGAGCCTGAACCAACCCCAACAAAGCGTACATTTTTACTGTGGCTGGCTGTTTTGCTCATGCTTGGTGTGGGCAGAGTATTGGTTGAACGGGTTGATTCACCTATTCGTATGCAGCGTTTGCAAAACGGCCGTTTTACCGGTGTCGATGTGCCGACAGAGATTCAATTTAATGGTGAATTTATGCATCTGGGTATCAGTGGCATTGAGCCAGTCGTCGCCAATGAACCATTTGAGCTTATACAATATTGGGGTGCGCTTCGTGACATTGGCGTCCCATACGCTTTTCAATTGCAAATTGCTGATGATAGCGGTCAGGTGTGGAATTTGCCTTTTACACGTCCACCTGAGTTTGAATCTTTGCCGGGTAAACCGGGGTGGCAGGTTGATTATTATGCGCGAGATGCCTACTTGTTTGAGTTGCAGCCAGGTACACCGCCAGGCGATTACTGGGTAGAAGCCTATGTTTACCGCAAGGATGTGGACCTCTCTCTGTTGCCTAGAGATGCAGACACGGCTGCTGACCCCTCCAGAGCGCGACTTGGCCGACTTACAGTGCAGCCCGGTGAGTGGCTCATTGATGCAGACAGTGCCGAAGTAACAACTTATTTTCCTCAAGAAACTGGTGTGCCTGGTCTAACTTTAGAAGGCTGGTCTTTGCCTGAAATCACCTGGCGTGCTGGAGAAAATGCTTCCCTGGATTTATTGTGGAAAGGTGATGGTGTTATGTCAACAGAGCCATTAGTCGCTACCATTTATTTGACGGATGATAGCGGCGCGAAAGTGACTGAGCATGTGATCACTATCGGGCAGAGTTATCCCACCACAATGTGGCGAGCGCAAGAGTTGGTGCGCGATAAGGTTATGTGGCGATTGCCTGCGGCCGTTGATTCAGGTATTTATCCTGTTTGGCTGGACATAGACTCCACGACTATTCCCCTGGGTGAGTGGCAAATCGCTGCGCCACCGCGCACGTTTGAGCAGCCTGAGATAGACAATGTATCAGACTTCACGGTGGAATTTGCTCGTTTGTTTGGGTATTCGTTATCAGAAACGGCCGTTTCCCCCGGCCAATCAGTTGAATTAGAACTGGTCTGGCAGTCTGTGACTGAAACGCCTACCAGCTATCGTGTATTTGTGCATGTATTGGATGAAAACGGCAATCTTATTACCCAGTCTGATGCGATACCAGACAACTGGACACGTCCCACAACAGGTTGGGTCAGCGGCGAATACATCCAAGATAGGCATACACTTTCACTGCCGTCTGATACAGCCCCAGGCGCTTACTCACTGGTCGTCGGTTTTTATGAGACAATAACTGGCAGCCGTTTGGGCGAAGCAGAAATTGGTGTTTTGACGGTGGGTGATGGCTAGATTCCGCAGTGTGTCGGAGCCGGTATGGATGCTGCTGTTGGGACTGCTTGTGTTGGCGGGCGGTCTGTTTGTGAGCAGCGGCCGTTTTCATTCCGTTGATGAGTCAGCGATGTTTGTGGCGGCGCATAATCTCGTCACCGAAGGCGTGCCGCATACAAACCAGATGGGCTACTCGCTGTGGGCGCTGCGTCCCGGTGAAGCGGTGAACAGTCTCAGCCCGGATGGCAACCTCTACACCAAGAAAAGCCCCGTCATGATTGGCCTGCTCGTGCCACTCATTGCCCTGGCGCGATTGGTTGGACTAGAGACCGTGCGGGTGGCTTTGTGGATGGGACCGGTGCTTTTGGCGGGAACGGCCGTTCTCCTTTATTCCCTCTCCCGTAAACTCAATTACCAGCGGGGCACGGCTACCATCACCACCCTCCTCTTCGCCTTCGCTACCATGGCGCTACCCTACAGCCAAACCATCTTCGGCGAAATGATGGCCATGTTTGGCTTGATGCTGTCCTTGTGGAGCCTCATTCAACTACGCATCACCCTGCACGTAGCCCGCTACGCTTTTCTTTGTGGGCTGGGCCTCGCCCTCGCCATGGGGGTCAATATGGTATATGCGTTCGTAGCCCTCTTGTTTGGCTCCTTTTTAGCGGTTGGATTCCTGGTTGTCAATGCCCTACCACCTCCTGTTGGTGACACGCATCAGAGACCGCTCACAGCCAGCGAGCAGCGCCAAAATAGACGTGAAGGAAACCTGCACATCATAAAGGTTTTCTCCTGGTTTGCGTTACCAATTATCCTCCTGGGCTTCGGGCTGCTGGCTTACAATCAGATCCGTTTTGGTGACTGGTTGACGACGGGCTACAACTTCGCCCCAGGGCAAGAAGGCTTCACCACGCCGTTGTGGTGGGGAATGGCTGGCTTGCTGTTCAGTCCGGCACGGGGCTTGCTCTGGTACAGTTTCCCCGTGATTTTAGGAGTGGTTGGCTTCCCCCAGTTTTTTAAACGAGAAAAAGTTCTATCCTGGTTGATGGTGACCGTCATTGCCATGCAAGTTTTTGCGTTTTCTCTGTGGTGGGAATGGTGGGGCGGTTATGGTTGGGGGCCGCGCTTTTTGCTGCCCATTGTGCCGTATCTGATGATTTTTGCGCTGCCGTTTGTGGAGAGAGCCACTTCGACAAGCTCAGTGACCAACGCTCACGGCAATCGTCTCGCTCAAACAGTCATTGGTATCGTGGCGCTGGTGGGGATATTGGTGCAAGTAGCTGGTGTGGATGTAGATGCGAACCGGTACGAGCAATGGCTTGATGCGAATTTCCCCGCCCCAGTAGATGCTTCCCTGCGCTACCATCATGATCCGGCGTTGGTGTATGATGTGGCCGCGTCGCCTATCTTTAACCATTGGCAGCAGCTTTTGGCTGGTGAGGCAGATAATTTGGCCTGGTTACTTCCCGATGCCGCCCCGCAACTGCCTGAGATAGCGACTGCCATTCAGAGCCAGCAGCAGCCTGGGGATGCGCTCATTTTTGTCGAGCCAGACCTGCTTTACGAGGTGCTGGATGCTGATTTACCGCCAGCCTATGGCCTGCCCTACAACGTCGATCCGGCAGATGAGCTGGCGCATACGTTGTTCGAGGCGGCGATTGATGAGGCGCAGCGCCTATGGCTGGTGACGTGGTATGCGCCTGGGGATCCGGCCAATTGGTATGAAGCGAACTTGCGCCAGGATTGGTCGAGCATCAGCGACGAATGGCTGGGGGATTACCGGCTGATTTTGCTGGCTAGAACACCAATCGCTGAAAAGATGATGCCTGTGGACGTGGATTTTGGTGACATTCATTTGCTTGAATATGCGGTTGAGCGAGTGGGGGAAACGTTGTTTGTGACGTTTGTCTGGGAAGCGAATGAGACCATTCCTGCTGATTATGTTAACTTTGTGCAGGTTTTTGGGGAGGGTTCCCGTTTAATAACCCAACAAGATCGCCCGCCACAAGCGGGTTACAGGCTCACCTCCAGTTGGCAAGTGGGCGAGGTCGTCAAAGACCAGTATGCTTTCTCATTGGATAATGAAGGTGAAGCTATTCAGATTCACGTTGGTTGGTATTCGTGGCCTGATTTAGAGCGCTTGCCGGTGACGGCGCATGATGACCATCAAGTATCAGAAAACAGTCTGATACTGCGACCTTGAGTGTTACGATACACCTATGACAAACACGCAGAATCACTCTCTAAAAACACTCTGGTGGGAATGGCTGTTGCTGGTGGCGGCACTGGCAATCTTTGGCGCTGTCGTCATGACTGGCTCCCGCCAGAAATCAGCCTCTTTTGACGAGCAAAATCATCTGACGGCCGGTTACACCTACCTGAAAACGGGCGATCCCCGCTTATCGGATGCCCATCCCCCCCTGGCGGCGATGCTGGCGGCAGCCACCTTGCTGCCCCGCGATGACATCGTGCTGCCACTGGAAGACTCCACTTGGGAACGTGGGGATCGCGTCTTGTTTTCCGACCTGTTTTTCTGGCAGAGCAATACCAATCAGCAAGAGATGTTGGTGGCAGCGCGGATTCCCATCATGCTGACGGGGATGCTGTTGTTGGCTGGCCTATGGTTGTGGGGGCGGCAGTTGGCCGGACGCTGGGCAGGTTGGATTGCCCTGTTTTTGGCTATGCTAGACCCCAATCTCATCGCCAACTCGCGCGTGGTAACAACGGATTTGGCGCTGACGGCGTTCTTTTTTCTGGCGATGTGGCGTTTCTGGTGCTGGCTTGAGCAGTCGCTTCAACAAGTTCAGCGAATGCAGTTTTGGCTCAATACACTTTGGGTCGGTATCTTTGCTGGTCTAGCGATTTCATCCAAGTATACGGGGTTGCTCATTTGGCCGGTGGCGCTGTTGGGCGGCTTGGTTTACATAACGGCGCTAGATAGAGAGACTATCCAGTCCCACTGGAAAAATTGGCTATTTGGCTTTGTGGGCATGGGTCTGATTAGCCTGTTGGTTTTGTGGGCAGTGTATGGGTTTTCAATCGGGGTGGCGGCAGATTTTCCGTTAGGGATGCCGCTGCCTGCGCCGTTCTTCTGGCAAAGTTTGTGGCGCACGTTTGTGAAGCTGCCCGACGAAGCCACGTCTAAGCTCAACTTTTTGCTGGGCGAGGTCTCTCCTGGGGGCTGGTGGTACTACTTCCCGGTGGCGTTGGCGGTGAAGACGCCGTTGCCGACGCTGATTTTGTCGGTGGTGGGCATGGTGGCTGTCTGGCGAAACCAACGCATACGAGAAACGGCCGTTATCTGGCTGCCCCCTCTAGCATTTCTAGCACTAGGCATGACGGGAAAACTGACCATCGGCTACCGCCACATGCTGCCCGGTATTCCCTTTTTGATTTTATTGGGGGGACTGGGTGGCGCCTGGTTGATTGACTTGGGTTCACAGAAACAGTCACTGAGCCTGTCGAAGTGGTTGATTGCCTGTCATTGTTTTGAGCACTGCTGTTTGTTTGGTTTGGCTACAAAGCGGTGCGCATTACGCCCCACGAGGATGCGTATTTCAACGAGTTGGCTGGTGATTGGACGAATTGGAGCGAAATCCTTGTCGATTCCAACCTGGATTGGGGGCAGGATTTGATTGCGCTGCGCCAGTTGATGCACGATTACGGGCTGGCTGAGGTCAATCTGGCCTACTTTGGGCTGGCTGTGCCGGAGGTTTACGACATTAACTACAAGCCGCTGCCTGGGTATTGGCGGTTGGGCGGCGGGGCAGAGGTGTCGGCGTTTAATCCGTACACACCTGCGCCTGGATGGTATGCCATTAGTGCCACCAGTTTGCGCCTGGGCTTGCTCTCGCCGGAAACAGTCGATTATTATGCGGCTTTCCGCGACATGGAGCCGGTGAGTCGGGCTGGCTATTCGATTTATCTCTACTATATTCCAGAAGAAACGTATGAGGGTGTTAATCGGGTGGTGGTGACGGGCAAACCGGTCGGCCAACATAGCGCGAATGAATTGGGCATTACGCCGCCAGAACAGACCATCGCCAAATGGACGGGTTCGCTAGACACGGTGATTTATCCACAGGGCGAGGGCTTTGCGGCGGATTATATGCCGGTTGAGGCCAGTTTTGGGGATGTGATGCTGCTGCTGGGATATGAACTGGGAGAACAGACTGAAGCGTTCTTGCCCGTCACCCTTTATTGGCAGGTTGGCGAACAACCGATGGCGGCGCCTGCGCCTGCTGCTGGCTCACCGCTGTCTGCGTTTGTGCATCTGACGGGTGAGGAGGTGTGGCAGGTGGCCGCGCAATACGATGGCTGGGATACGGCCATGCGTGGTCTGGAGCCGGGCGATGTCATCGCGCAGCAAATCCGCTTGCCGCTTGGAGGTGTAGACGTAGGTGAATATACGCTGCTGACTGGTTTGTATTCGCCGCAGACGGGTGAGAGATTGGTGCCGGAAATAAGCTCGGGAACGGCCGTTTCCGATGAAAATTTCATACGATTGGAACGTATTATTATAAAGTAGCAAAGTTGCAGAGTGGCAAGGTTGCATGGTTACTTTGCCACTTTGCAACTTTGCCGCCCTGCCACATGAATGTTTAATCCCCCTGCGATACAATCACCCGCGATGAAAAGTAAACTGTTCACCCTCCTGGCTTTAGCACTGCTGGTTATTCCGGCGGCGTCGCCCTATTTCTTCCCTGGCGTGCCGCGCACCAATGACTTGTCGCCCCATTTGATGCGTGTCCTGTTTTGGGGCGAAGCCGCGTCTTATTCTGGTTTGTGGCCGCGTTGGTCGGCGGAACTGGTGTATGGGTATGGGTATCCGGTTTTTAACTTTTTTCCCTCGCTGTTTCATGCCTTTGTCCAGCTAGTTTATCAGGTTGGCTTGCCGCTGCTGACGGCGTATCGGGTGGTGGTGTATTGTCATTTATTGCTGGCGGCCGTTTCCAGTTATTTGTTGGGCAAGGCGATTTTCCGCTCGCGTTTGGCGGGTTGGGGCGCGGCGGTGGTCTATGTTTACAGCCCTTATTTGCTCTATGATGCGATTGTGCGTGGCTCTGGCCCGGAGACGCAGGCGTTGGCGCTGCTGCCGTTGTTGATTTTGGCGATTTGGAAGGCGAGCGAGACTGTTTTTCAACGCGGAGACGCAGAGGCGCAGAGAGGTTGGTGGCGATCAATATACCAATCGTTAATCTCTAACCCTTCGACAAGCTCAGGGCAAGTCCTCCAATCTCCCAAATGGATTGTGTTAACGGCCGTTCTCTTCACCATCACCCTCCTTTCCCACCCCATCGCCTATCAACTCCTCATTCCAATTGGGATATGGTTGCTGATTAAGGCGGGTTTTGCCCACTTCGACAAGCTCAGTGGGCGTGGATTCTGGCAGACACTCATTGGCCCCGCATTGGGTATTGGCTTGGGCGTATTGATGACGGCGTTTTACTGGCTGCCAGCCTTTGTCGATGTCGGTTTCACGCGCTCCGACCAATCCATCAGCCAGGGTTATGCCTACCAGACCAATTTCCTGACGCTGCTGGATATGCTTCGTTTTCCCAGTTTGCCAGCCGATCCGGCACTCATCAACCCGCCGGTGGTGCGGGCGATTCCGGTGGTGGGCTTGTTGTGGGCAGTTGTTGTTATCGCTTGGTGTTGGCGGCGCAGTACCCGTACCCAGCGAGAAATTGTAGCGACGTGGACGGCCGTTCTCCTTCTCTCTATCTGGCTCATCACCCCTTATTCCAGTTGGTCTGGGATTATTTCCCGCTGCTGCGCCTCACGTTTTACCCCTGGCGTTTGTTGAGCATGGCTTCGGTGGCAACGGCCGTTTTGGTGGCGCTTTCATTAAGGATGATTGGAGATTGGAGATTGGAGATTGGAGATTCCGCTACTCTCCACTCTCCAATCTCCAATCTCTTACCTTCTTTTTTGCTAACAAGCCTCATCCTCATCTCGTCTATCCCCTGGCTCTTCCCGCCGCGCCAATCAATGCCGGAAGTGATAACCATCGAAAAGGCATTGAGCGAAGAACTGCCGCCTTTCTTCATCGGCACGACAACGCTGGGCGAATTTTTGCCCGCGACCGTGATTGAATTGCCAGATAAGTTGCCTGAAGAGGCAGATTTACGTGCTGGCAATAATCCAGACCGCTTACAAGCTGTTGACGGACTGACGTGGACACGCTTGAGTGAGAATCCGATTGAGGCAAGCTATGAGGTGGTGGCAGAACGGCCGTTAACGGCCGTTTATCGCCAGTTTGATTTCCCCGGTTGGCAGGTGCAGATTGACGGTCAATCCGTCCCCATCACCCCCAGCGACCCGCATGGACTCATCACCTTTCCCATTCCTGAAGGCAGCCATGAAGTAAGCGTCACCTTCACCAACACGTGGTCACGCTGGCTTGGTTGGGCAATTAGCCCTTTAGCGCTTGCAATTGTTATGGGGCTTGCCATTCAATGAGTTTAGAAAACGTTAGTCGTCAATGGTAAATGGTTGAACGCGACGCCCAACCGTCAATCCAAAATCCCAAATCGTTAATCTTACTGGGGATAACGGCCGTTTTCATCTGGCTGTTCTTCTCCTTTGTAGACACACCCCTGCGCCGTTCAACCCTGCAAGCGGATGGCATCTTGGGCAAGCCAGCCATCACCCCGTTGGATTACGCCGGCGAAGTGCGCCTGTTGAGCTACGAAGCGCCAACAATCCCTGTGACCGCCGATGACGCCATCCCCCTGACGCTTTACCTTCAAGCCCAACGTGAAATCGGCGTACCGTACAATATCGGCATCCAAGTGCGCGATGCCGATGGCCTAAACTGGATGGCCGACAATACCCGCCCCTTCGACTGGCGCTTCATTGCCGACGAGCCGTGGCCGCTGGCTGCGTATCGCCTGGAACCATACCTGCTCACGCTGGCCGACGGCACACCGCCCGGAACCTACTGGCTCCACGTCGGGCTGGTTCGCGCGGATACAGGGCAAACGGTAGCCGCCTATGATGTGAGTGAATTGTTTGTTGGACAGCCCGGAACAGGCGAGAAACGATTAGAAGATGGCATGAAGCCGCCAGTGAGCGCCACGTCGGCAAGCTCCACTTCGACAAGCTCCACTTCGACAAGCTCCAGCAGTGAGCGGAGACATCCAGCTTTTAGGCACACGGTTAGATCGGACAGAAGCTGCGCCGGGTGATCCCGTACGAGTGACGGCGTTGTGGCAGGCGCTGGAACCCGATGCACAAAACGAGTTCACCCTGCAACTTATAGCAGCCGATGGAGATGTCATTCTCAGCACGTCTGACACGATTGCGCCGCTGTACCCGCCAGAGCAATGGCTGACGGGCGACCGCTTGCGCAGCGAGACGCTCTTCCGCTTACCGGCATCGACGCCGGATGGCTTGCATACCTGGCAGCTATCGTGGGGTGACGCGCAGGTGGATGTGGGGCAGATGCAGGTAAATGCGCCGGAGCGCAGTTTTGAGACAGGGGAAGTGGAAACGGCCGTTAACCAAACATTCTCAAGCCCATTAGGCGATGTCGCCACCCTGCTCGGTATCAACACCAACTCCGAAACCGGCGAAGTCACCCTCATCTGGCAAGCAGACAGTGAAACGCCAACCAGCTACCGCGTTTTCATCCATCTGCTTGGCGCAGACGATGCCATCCTCAGCCAATCTGATGGCGAACCCGTTAACTGGAGCCGCCCCACCACCGGCTGGCTTCCTGGCGAACTTTTGCACGATACACACCAACTCACACTAGACCAACCAGAAGACGCCCTGCGTTTGCGCGTTGGCCTCTATGATCCAGGCACGGGGCAGCGCCTTGCCACAGAAACAGGTGATTCTGTCACCATTCCGCTGCCGTAGGCGCTTTTTTGCACACAAGTCAGATTGTAGCCGCGGCATCCTTGCCGCGCAGGCGTAAACGCGGCAAGGATGCCGCGGCTACGCCCTAAAATTGTAAAGACAGATATGACCAAATTTTTAGATTAAAGGGAGTGTTTCAATGGATCCATCAGCTAGCATTATCATGGCTTCGGCCTTAGTTTTTTATTCGATTGGGGTTTGGGGAGAGCGCATTTCTGGCCGACTCAAATGGTGGCATTTTGTATTCTTCGTGCTGGGGCTTATCTGTGATACGGTTGGCACAGGCATGATGTTTGAAATGGTCGGTGGGATGACCTACGATGTGCATGGGATAACAGGTGTTATTGCGATTGTGCTCATGTTCATTCATGCGGTTTGGGCTTTGATTGTTTTGCTCAGAAAAGACGAGGAACAGATAAAGAACTTCCACAAATTCAGCCTTTTCGTCTGGCTTGTGTGGCTGATTCCATACTTCAGCCCGATGTTTTTTGCCATGGCTGGCGCGAATTAGTATCTTATGAATGAACTGCTCGTACAAAAAACAAAGATTTTGCATCGAATTAACGCGAATTAACGCGAAAAAGAAATTCGTGAAAATTCGCGCCAATTCGATGCCATAAACTTTTTTGGCTCTGGCTTGTCCAGGTTAGGTAAACCACAAAAAGTTCTTAAAATTACCAACACGCAAAATTGTGGTTTCCTTCAAGGAAAAGCGGGTTTTGCACAATTTTATTTCCAAAAACTTTCCCGCTTTTACCTAACAAACACAAGCTCAACTGAATTTAAAATAAAAAACGGCCGTTCTCGCGAGAACGGCCGTTTTCTGTGCTATTGGTTAAATAAAGCTAGACTGTCACATCTTGGAGGCTTGTTGTGTTCTCAAAGAGTAAGTTGGATCATCCATTTGCACATATACTTTCACCAGGGAGCGACGTTTGTTAGCGTGGGCAGAAAGCATATAGCAGGTTACTGTGAAAAGTGCGGTGATTACGGATGGTGCGATGAAAATTGTGATGTAGGCCATGTTATCCTCTTTGAACCTCTTCCGAGGCCAACCTCTTTTGAGGCTAGCCTCTTCTGAGACCACAACTAATAAAACCAATAGCACAAAAAACCAATACAACGAATAATTCAGGTAACTACCAGTACGATCATGAATTAAAAAATTGTAGCCGATTTATCCCCATGTTGTCTCTAGTACGTCTGTTGTATGACTGCGGTACTCTTTTATGAAAAAGGTCAGCAGTTTGCTTTGAACTTGTCGAATTTTGGTAGACAACTTTGCCGCCGACTATTGTCATGACAACGGCCGTTTCCTTCACATCTTCCGCATCCATCTCAAATAAATCGTCAGCCAACAGCACCATATCGGCCCATTTGCCAGGGGAAATGGAGCCTTGCACAGCTTCCTTGCCAGAGAGCAGCGCCGGAGCCATCGTGTAGCCGTAAATCACTTCGGCCAACGTGAGTCGTTCTTCGGGATACCAGCCGTTGGCGGGCTGACCGGCTTCATCTTGGCGGCAGAGGGCGGCATACATGCCCAGGAACGGATTCATCGGCGCGACGGGCGCATCGGAGCCGAGCGCCAGTTTCATGCCATTGTCCAGCAGGGAACGGAAGGCATAGGCAGTCTGGGCGCGGTCGCCCCAAACCCGATCGGCCGTTTTCCAATCGGAAAGGATGTGGACGGGCTGTACTGCGCCCATGATGCGCTGATTGCCGACCCGCGCCAGGTCGTCTGGATGGATGAGCTGCACATGCTCGATGCGATGCGGCATGGGTAGATGTTTGCCCGTGTCGGCCGATTCCCGTTCGATGAGCACATCCAGCACCTCCCGCACGGCACGGTCGCCGATGGCATGGACGGACATGGCGAAACCGGCGTCGGCGGCGTCTGTGGCGATGTGCCATAGTTCGTCTGCCGGAGTGACGATGACGCCCAGGTTGTCTGGTTCGCCTTCAAAGGCAGTCAGCATGGAGGCGGTGCGCGACCCCATGGTGCCGTCGGCAAACGTTTTGATGTGGCCGATCCACAAGTGCTCGTCGCCAAAGCCAGCGTGTAAGCCTAGGGCGGTCACTTCTGGCAGAAAATCGGCGGCGATGTTCATGTGGACGCGCAGGGTGAGTTCGCCTTGTTGGTTGAGCGCCTGCCATAAGCGGAAACTTTCGCGCCCTTCTTTTTCGACGCGCTGGTCGTGGATGCCGGTCAGTCCCAGACTGTGGGCGGTGGCGATGGTTTCGCGCAGCCAGGCTGCTTTGTCGGCCAGACTGGGCTTGGGGATGTGCGGGACGACGAGCTGCAAGGCGTTCCATTCGCGCAAAATGCCGGTTGGCTGGCCGTTTTCGTCCCGTTCAATCAAACTTTCTGGCGGATTGGGGGTGTCGGCGGTGATGCCGGCAATGTCGAGGGCGGACTGGTTGAGCCAGAGGGTGTGCATGTCCATGCGTGTCAGGGCGACGGGGTTGTGCGGGGCGATGGCGTTGAGGTGGGCGGCGAGGGGCAAGGTGTGCCATTCGGCTTCGTTCCAGCCCCAGCCCAGCAGCCATTCGCCGGGCGCTTTTTGGGAAACGGCCGTTTCCACCAGACGTAATCACTTCGTCAAAATCAGCCACGCCAAACAGGCTGAGCTGCTGGTTGCGTTCGGCTACTTGCAAAAAGTGAATGTGGGAATCGATGAGACCGGGCAGGAGTAAACGGCCGTTTGCGTCAATGATTTTTGTGTCGGGACCAGCCAGGGTGAGGATTTCTTTGTTGGTGCCGATGGCGAGGAAACGGCCGTTGTGGACAAGCCACCGCCTCCGCCCAGGGCAATTGTGTCGTCAACGGTATAAATTTTGGCGTTGTGGATAATTAAATCGGGATTCATAGCTCGCCTCACTGTTGGAAAGTTGTTTGGTGTTTGATCGCGTAATATGCAAGATTGTAGACTCAAATTTGGGAGAATGATGTAAACTTGGTGATTTAAGTACAATCGACATTACACTGTTATTTGAGTATTGCACTAAAAGCTTGAAGGGAAAATCATTACTTTAACGGCGGACGAGGTCATGAATCGATCAACAGTTGTAATGCAGTGAAAGAACCATGGTTACACTTTTTCGGAGTGCTTAGTCTGCTATTGGCTCAGCGGATTGCGCTTGAAAACATGATCGCTCATGGTGAGAATTCAGCCATATCAGGCTGGTGATCATAATAGCCATCGGCTATGAACCGATACATTGCTCGAACTTATCTGTGCCTCTATACTTCCTTCAATATTCGTCAGCTGACGCACGTATACACGGCATTTGCCCAGCAGCTAGCGAGATCTGGTCAACAGACGATTAATCGTTACATTGACAATCTGTGTCCAGATTGTCAGTATGTGGCGTCACAACATTCTAATGCTCCACATGACAAGTGTCTGGTGCTTCAAACTATTTACCACTGCTATATCATCTGCCAGCATTACCATAGCCTTTTTTATGATGCCAGCTTAACTTGGTCAGCGAACGTGCCAATCATGATTGATATCTTCGTTAACGGCCAGCAGCTGGAGACTGGCATCTCGATGTTACTATGGATAGTGCAAATGGGAAGTCTGAATACAAGGCTGACCATTGTTTGACAAAAAGCCGTAACGTAGCTTTCGCTTCTTCTGACAGTCAACAGATTAACGGCCATCGTGTGGTTAAGTGATATGTCCAAAACAATAACGGCACCAGCCAATTATCCAAAAATTTGGCAGAGCGCAGGCAAATAGCCAATGCCAATGCAAATTGAAGCTATCTTTGTCATGCTGGATGTGGTAAAGTAAGCTTTCATCTTTAAATCACTAATCTGTTATGACTGGCATGTCTGGTAACGATCGACAAAGTGAAACAGTCTTCCTGGCTAAATGACGCTGAATCTTCAGGATGCATACTTGAGGACGATGCTTGTTAGTCAGCAATTAGTATCTCAGATATCATAAACTGATGTTCCAGGACGATAATCACGTTATGCTGATTTCATGTTTGGTCTGCAACAGACGAACTCATCAGCGAATTTGATTCTATCCGAACAACTGGTCATGACGGATAAGTAATTATCTTCGCCATACCTGATTTTGAATCAGGCTCAACAATTTTCCAAATCGCAGCATATAACAATTCTGTTCAATTCGGCAAACTTAGCAGATACTTCAATATGCAGTTTGCGTCACAACGATATTAAGCTCGAAGATAGCAGTAGCCGCTATGTAGCATCAAACACGATCCAATAACTTCCATCAATAAAAGCATTGGAGTGCCCAGATATTTGTTCTGATAAGAACATAAGGCTCACTCGTAAATACGAATATATCAACTTCAGGATGAACGGATGGCAAATAATTGCACGAAAATTTTGGGCGTATCTTGTAAGCGAAATCGGTGGACATTAAATAGTCGACAAAAATTCTCAGTATAAAACTTTTTCAAGCTATACTTCAATATGTCTACTGTTCATAAGAACTCACTAATTATGCAAAAACGCAGTATTTTCAGTTAAAGCAGCTAAATCAAATGCTCAAGCGCTTTTCGCATGACAGCTAAATTTGGCTCTTGCCCGGTGAAGCTGGTGAAGGCTTGTGCGCCTTGATGGAGGAGCATTCCCAGCCCATTGGCAGCTTGGCAGCCTGCGGCTTGTGCTTGCTGCATGAAGCGCGTCGTGGCTGGATTGTAGACCAAATCGTAGGCAAATGAGCCTTCGGGGAAAGCCAAATCATCCGGCCAAACGGAGGTTTCGATGTTGGGCGACATGCCGAGGGGGGTGGTGTTGATGATGAGGGGGGCGGTAGTGGCGTTAACGGCCGTTTCCAATTCCCCCAGCGGCCACGCATTCAACCAACCCGGCCCGTCTACATGCGGCCCAATCTCGTTGACCAACTGCTGCGCTTGCTCGATGCGCCGTGCCAAGACCTGCACCTGCCCGCCTGCTTGCGCCAGTCCATACGCTACCGCCCGTGCTGAACCGCCCGCGCCTAATACGAGACAAGAACGGCCGTTTACCCCCACATCCAACGAAGCCAAATCAGCCAAGAAACCAGACCAGTCAGTATTATAACCCGTGAGATTAGAGATTGGAGATTGGAGATTGGTGGTTAGAGACTGTTCACTGTTCACTGATAACTGTTTACTGATTACTACCGTGTTCACCGCCCCAATCGCTTGCGCTCCCGCTTCAATTTCATCCAAAAACGGCATAACAGCTTGCTTGTGCGGGACGGTGATGTTGACAGCCGCGAAAACCGAGGGCTGGCAAGCCGCGAACGGCCGTTTCCACATCATCAGGGTGTACCGGCAGCGCCACATACACAAAATCCAGCCCCAAATCCGCCGCCGCCGCATTGTGCATCGCCGGACTAAAACTGTGGGAAACCGGCCAACCAATGAGGCCGATGAGTTGGGTTTTGCCGGAAATAGTCATGGTTTTAAGTGGCAGAGTTGCAGAGTGGCAAAGTAACCAGTTGGAACGCTGACTAACTACTGTTTACTGTTCACTGTTTACTGATTACTCCTGTTCCACCCACTCCATATTCGCGCCCAGAGCTTGCATTGTTTCCACAAAGCCGGGGAAACTGTCGTGGACGCAGAGGGCGTTGTCGATGAGCGTTTCGCCGTAGGTGACGAGTCCCATCACAGCGAGAGCCATGCCCAGGCGGTGATCATCATGGCTGTCTACTTCGGCGGAGAACGGCCGTTTTGGCCCATGCAAGGTATATCCATCCGGGCGCTCAACCATGTCGATATTCATCTTTGCCAATTCACCCGCCAACACACTGATGCGATCCACTTCCTTCACACGCAGTTCTGAGGCATCGCGTACCGTCGTTGTACCGGCCGCTTGGGTGGCCGCTACCGTGAGGATGGGGAATTCGTCGATACCACGCACGACCACCTCGCCCCCAATGTCGGCACTGTGCAGTTCGTTAAAATGGAAGGTGAGGTCTACGGCCGGTTCGCCGCCTGTAGTGCGCTCATTGGCGATGGTGAATTCTGCGCCCATTAGCTTGAGCATTTCCAAAATGCCGGTGCGCGTGTCGTTGTAGCCCACATTGGTGATGGTCACTTCCGAGTGAGGCACAATGGCCGCCGCCACCAGCGGGAACGCGGCCGACGACATATCACCCGGAACCGTTAAATCAAAGGGACGCAATTTGCGTTCACCCGCCACCGCTGGCATGATAATCCAATCCCCTTCCGTGCGTACTTCCACGCCAACCGCATTGAGCATACGCTCGGTGTGGTCGCGGGCTGGCCCAGGCTGGTAGATGCGGGTTTCCCCTTCTGCATACAGTCCGGCCAACAAGAGGGCGCTTTTAATCTGCCCACTGGCGACATTCATTTCGTAGGCAATACCTTTCAACGTCTGCTGGCTCAATTGAAAGCGGGGCTTTGCCGTCTTTTGCCGAAATCTTGGCTCCCATTTGTTTCAACGGTTCGGTAATGCGCCGCATGGGACGCTTGCGTAACTGTTCGCTGCCATCCAAAACAGACGAGAATGTTTGCCCGGCCATAAGCCCGGCAATCAGGCGCATGAGTGTGCCAGCGTTGCGACAGTCTAACGCTCTGCGCGGGTCTTTTAAGCCATGCAGACCCCGGCCTTCAATAACGAGATTCCAGGCGGTGGGCGAATGTCGGTCTACTTCAATGACGACGCCCAAAGCTTGAAAAGCGTTGAGGGTGGCAATGGTATCTCCGGCTGGCAGCCAGTTGCGCACCGTGCTTGTGCCATCTGCCAATGCGCCCAACATGATGGCGCGATGGCTGATTGATTTGTCGCCGGGAACGGAAATGGTGCCTTTGAGGGGGGTTTTCTGGGGGCGGATGAGTAGTTTCGATGTGGTCATATTAAAAATTACCGCAAAAAGCGCAAAGAACACACCGGTTTATCTTGGGTTTCTTTGCGCTCTTCGCGTCCTTTGCGGTTAGATTGGCTCTCTAGCTTACTCGCCGCTCTTCTGGCGGGTCGTTTGCTTGATGGGAATATCTGTAGCACCGTATTTAATCGCTTGTTTTTGCACTTTTTGTTTCATGCGTGAGGCTAACTTTTGTGTTTTGCCATCTTCCCGATTTTCGTCCAGACGGGCTACTGGGGGACGTCCAACCCGTTCAGCCTGGGCTAAGGCATGATGGACGATGAGGTAGCTGTTGTCTCGCATGAATTCTTCATGACTGGCGTCTGGATGGTCTACTTTGTAGGCATCTTCAGCGGCGGCGAGTTTTTGGGGCAGGTCTTGAATTTCGTCACCGGGCAGGTAGGCGGGGGATGAGCTGAATTCCAACTGGTCATGGACGGGCAGAATACGTGCCAAAATGACTTCGCCGATTTCTACGTTGCCGCGACCACCGGCTTCAAAGACTTCGTAATCTTCGCCTGTGGTGATGTCACGCAAGGAGAGCAGTTGCCCTTCGTAGCTGCGTAGTTCGTAGGCACCAGAGGGAGCCGCCGTGAGCCAGCCATTGAGAACGGCCGTTTGATGTTCGGACAGTTCCTCTTGTTTGTCTTCGTGGTAGACCTGGATGAGATAACGGCCGTCTTCCAATTTGTAGTCAAACGCAAACCAATCGGTAAAGCGCATTGTTTCTGGAATGCTCATTTGTTCGATATTATCCATATCGTAATAGTTGTTCCAGAAGAGGGGCAAGGCGAGGGCAAAACTCTCATTGAAGCGCTCATCACGAGCAAACTTCAGCAGGTCGCGTCGCAGCCAGGTACCTGCTTCTGACCAGGCACGCCGTTCTTTTTCGATGTCGTTATCAATTTTCATGTGACATTGTTTGTATTTTTTACCGCTGCCGCAGTAACAGGGATCATTTCTTCCAACTTTTGACATGTTTTACCTTTCCTTGAAGCTAGAGGTTTGAGCAAGAGCAAGAGGGAAACCGCTCGCTCTGTACTCTATCTCTCGCCGTTCTCTAGGGCTGCCAGGATGGGCAGCAGTTCTTGTAAGGTTGTAATTTCATAATCGGGGATGACGTCCCCCAATTCGTGGATTATGTGAGGTGGGTTCATCCAGATGCTGGTTAGACCGACCGCGTTGGCCCCAGCGATGTCATTGGCAGGACGGTCTCCAACGAAAACGGCCGTTTTCGCTTCCACGCCTAGCAAATCCAAAACCCGTTCATAAATTGCCGGGTGTGGTTTCATATACCCCGTATCACCCGATGTAATCCGTGCGTCAAAATAATCAAGAATGCCATATTCACGCAGTTCAATATCACGCATCCACATCGGCATCATCGAGTTTGTCACCAGCCCAATTTTGTACCCTTGTTGGCGCAAACTGTCCAGCACAGGAACCGTATCGTCGAATAAGGTAACATTTGGGACGATGTTCCAATCATAGGCCACCAGCACTTCGTGCATATCAATCTCAGCAATATCCAGGCCAGACATCTCCAAGCAGCTAACAAGAACCGATTCAAATTTAACACCGTCCCACGTCTTTTTCGCTTCGCGCCAACTGCTGATAATGGCATCTTGGTAGTTTTGTAAAAGTTCTTCTGGCGTAGGCACATGGTTGCCGTGTGTCGTCAAATAATCATACACATTTTGAATATGTGGCCCGCTGATAATACTCAGCCAATTAGTCTGCTGCGACCAATCTAGCAGCGTATCATCCAAGTCAAAAATGACAGCTTGAATGCAGCGCCTTAAACGAGACAATTTAAAGTGCCTCAGCCTTTTCTTTCTGCGGCGTGTACCACTCAAGGAGCAGAACGATCACGTCGCCCCGAATAGCAAAGCCACCACTTAGACCCGTTTCTGTCATACCGGCTGTGGTAGAAAAAGCTGGGAAAATGTTGATCTGTTTGATAACGATTACCTCTCGAAAATTGGCACTGCCTCCAAGGCGAGACCAATCTAAAGTTTACTAAGCGCGAAATTATAGCACAGGTAAATTAGTTAGGTAATCGGCAAGAAGTTTTCAAAATTAAAGCACACGAAACCTTGCCGATTCCTTCCAAGAAACCGCAGATGTTAGCGTTACAGTTATCTGAAAATTTTCTGTGGTTTACCTAATACACGCCGGCTTAGGTAAACCACAAAAAGTTCTTAAAATTACCAACACGCAAAATTGTGGTTTCCTTCAAGGAAAAGCGGGTTTTGCACAATTTTATTTCCAAAAACTTTCCCGCTTTTACCTAAATAACACGTTGGTTTGTAGTAACGGCTTCAGCCGTTAAACCACTAAAGTGGTTACTACAAACTTTTGGGTTATTTCCGCCCTGTTGTACTAGGCGCCTTTGAATGAGACTGAAAACCTGTTGAATGAATGCGGTTTAAAACAGAAAGACCCCCGATTGGGGGTCTTTCCAGGGAAGAGGAGAAGAAGAGAGGAGTTGGAGGAGAAAAAATTGTTGTTTGTTGTTGATGAAATCTTACTTGAATTGGAGGGCTTGTGGTGTAAGCTCGTTTACAATGGATTTGTACACTCCCATACCAGAGCATCGGGTCTCATTTTAGGTTCATCTTTGTCTAACATGGTTCATAGATAATGCTTGTAGGATAGTTGCTTAGGTTTTGTAGGATATGGCGTGTTTCGTATGGCATAAGCATCTTTCGTTACGAAATAACGTTCACGAAATACGAGGAAAAACATGGGTCGATCACTAAAACTATTCTCTGTACGTGGTATTGATGTTCGTTTACATTTTACGTTCCCCCTGATTTTGTTTTGGGGCGCGTTTCAATTTGGCATGGTTGGCGGCAGCCTGAGCAGTGCGCTGTTTGGCGTGATTGCTGTCTCGCTGCTGTTTGTGCTGGTGACACTGCATGAGTTTGGGCACAGCTTTGCGGCGCTGTATTATGGGGTGCCGGTGAAGCAGATTGTGCTGTCGCCGATTGGCGGGGTGGCGCAGTTGCAGCATATTCCTGACAATCCTGTGCAGGAGTTTGTGATTTCGATTGCGGGGCCAGCGGTTAACTTTGCGATTGCGGTGCTGATGGCGTTGTTTATTCCCGTGTTGGGTTTAGGCGCGTCGGATTTTATGATGGCGCTTTCTGGGACTGCTGGTTTGACGATAACGGCCGTTTTTGCCTACGTATTCGCCTATAATATATTCCTAGCCCTGTTCAATCTAATTCCCGCATTTCCACTGGACGGGGGGCGGGTCTTCCGATCCCTGTTGGCGATGAAACTGGATTATGGGCAGGCCACTAACATTGCCGCTGCCGTCGGCAAAGCAATTGCGGTGATGATGGGGCTGTATGGCCTGTTTAATGGTGGCATATTTATGGTGTTCATCGCCATGTTTATCTTCACAGCGGCTGGACAGGAAGCAAAAATGGTGAAACATCGTGTTTCCCTGACCGGTTTTACCGTGCATGATGTGTACTCTACTTCAGCCTACACACTGACACCTTACCATCGCCTTGGAGCAAGCGGTACAGCTCATGATGATGAGCGGACAGAGCAGTTTCCCGGTGGTGAATAATGATGTATTGGAAGGGTTTATCACGCGGCATGACTTGTCTGAGGCGATGAAAGCGCGTGGCGGACATACTTGGGTCAATATGATTATGCGTCAAGATATTGTCCCCGTATCGCCGTTGTTACCTCTGGAAGAAGCGCAAAAACGGATGATTGTTGAAGGGTTAGATGCGCTGCCCGTTGTTGAAAACGGCCTCTATTTGGGACTGTTGACTTACGGAAATATCAACCAGGTTGTGCAATGGCAGTCGGGGAACAAAAATGCAAAACCGGTGAACGCAGAGATTTATCGAGTTTGACCCTCCCCTAACCCCTCCCAAAGGGAGGGGTTTTTGCTTCCTCTCCCTTTGGGGGAGGATTGAGGAGGGGGAATTACTCGTGGCGCAGCGCTTGCACGGGGTCTAGCCGAGCGGCGCGGGCGGCGGGATACAAGCCAGCCAACAGCCCAATGAGTGTGGCAAAGATGAGAGCCCCAATTGCCAGCCAAGGCGGCACGACCGACAACTGACTAACCCCTGTAACGCCTTCGTTGATGAGATAGCGGTGCGCCACCCAGTCCACCAGTCGCCCCAATATCGTGCCAAAAATGACGCCAAACACCCCGCCGATGAGGCCAATCATGGCCGCTTCGGTGGTGAAGAGTGCCCGGATTTCGCCAGGAGACGCGCCCAGCGCTTTGAGCACGCCAATCTCGCGGGTGCGTTCGTAAATTGCCATCATCATGGTGTTGGCGACGCCTAGGGCGGCCACGAGCAACGCCAATGCGCCCACGGAACCGAGCAGGGTTTGCAACAAGGCCAGTACTTGATTGGCGGTGTCCAGAATGGCTTCGAGCGATTGGGCGTCGAGGTTGAGTTCTTGGATGGCTTCGGAAACGGCCGTTACCGATCCCAAATTCTCCGCCTGTACCACCACCATATCGTACCCGTCTTCCTCAATAATATTCGGTTCGTTGAACCACCATGCTTTAATATCCTCGGCTTCAGCCAGCCCCAAATCAATGGTGCGGCTGCCAAAACTGTCACGAATGCCGACGATGGTGGTGGGGAAAGTTTCTTCTTCGCCGCGTGGCAGTTTGATGACAAGGTTGGCGGTTTTGCCAATTAAATCTTCGTAATCTTGCCCTTCTGCCAGCAAGCGGTCGGCGAGACCTGTTGACCAGGACGATGCCTTCTGTTTCCCCTTCGATGAAAATTTCGCCAGCGACAGGTTCGTTGGTACTACCAAAACTGCCAAAGCGGCGGTCGCCCATATCGGTGGAGGTGAAGACGGGCAGCGATTGCTCACCTTGATGGAGGGTGATTTCTATGCCGTTGGGGAGACGTAGTTCGGGACTAACGGCCGTTACTTGTGGTATTTGTTTCAACTGGGCAACGATGGCAGGCGTAATGGCCTGCTTCGGAGCTGGCTCGGCAAAGGGGTCGAAGCCCTCTTCTTCCTGCCCTTCGTAAATCGCGTTGACAAAAATGTTCTCCAGCCCGACAGTCTCAAAATTGCGCTGCACTTCCCGCTGCACGCCCACCCCAAACGAAACCATCGCCACCAGCGTGATGATGCCGATCAGCACGCCGCCAGCCGTCAAAATATTACGCACCGGACGCCGCCGTAGATTGCGCAACGCGGTGCGGATGATGTCGGAGAAAGGCAACCGCGAATCGGGAAGAGATTGGAGATTAGAGATTGGAGATTGGGCGTCGGCTAACTGCTACTGTTTCGTAACTGTTCACTGTTAACTGCTAACTGTTCACTGTTGACTGCTAACTGTTCACTGTTAACTGTAATTTTTTCCACCTGTCCATCGCGTAAATGCACCACACGGTCGGCGTAGGCGGCCACTTCGGCGTCGTGGGTGACGACGATGAGGGTGATGCCTTGCTCTCGGTTGAGTGCTTTGAGCAGGGTCATCACTTCTTCGCCAGTGTGGGAATCGAGGTTGCCGGTGGGTTCGTCGGCGAGGATGAGGGATGGTTTGTGGATGAGGGCGCGGGCAACGGCCGTTCTCTGTTGTTCGCCGCCCGATAGTTCAGATGGGTAATGGTCGAGCCGGTGGCCTAGCCCCACTTTTTCCAGCATCTCCTTGGCGCGGGCTTGCCGTTCTGACTGGCTAACGCCTGCTAAGGTTAGCGGGATGGCGACGTTCTCAACGGCCGTTAAGCGTGGCAGTAGATTGAAACTCTGAAAAATAAAACCGACGCGGTGGCGACGGTGCGCCGTGCGTTCTTTGCCATCTGCGCTGTGCAGCGGTAGTCCCGCCACCCACAGTTCGCCGCTGCTGGGTCGGTCGAGGCCGCCGAGCAAATTGAGCAGCGTCGATTTGCCGGAACCAGAAGGGCCAACTAATGCTACAAATTCGCCGGGAGCGATGGTCAGGTCGATGCCGCGCAGCGCCCACACGTCATCTTCGCCGCGTTCAAAACGGCGCTTGAGGTCTGTGATTTGGATTGTATTTTGCATGGGGAATAAATGGGGAACACAGAGAGCCACAGAGGGGACACGGAGTTACACAGAGAAGAAAGAGAAAACCAAAAAAATTAGTAATCCCTCTCAAAAATCTCTGTGTATCTCCGTGCTATCTCCGTGTTCTCTGTGTAACAGCTTTTTATTCGAGCGATTCTGCGATGGCTATGGCTTCAGTCGCCAGTCACATTGCCGCCAACCCAGAAAGTGGTATCGCCGTCAGACCAGGTGAGCAGGGCTTGGTCGCCTTCATCGCTGGTGAAGAGGGTGCCTTCAACGCCTCGAACGGTAACGGCCGTTCCAGTATCGCCCCGTTCAGAGACCGCATTGGCAGGGCCTTGGGAGACGGTGAAGGAACTGCCATCGGCGCGGTTGAAGCGCTGCACAATCGCGCCGCGCATACTGGTTGTGCCGACGTAGCTGGCATCTTCTGGCAGACTGGCTGGTGAGAGGATGTTTAATTCGGCTGCTTGCTCAGCAGTTAATTCTTCTGGTTTGAGGTCTGCCAGCGTGACGATTTCTGCACCTGCGGGAATGGTGAAGGTGAACAAACTGTCATCAACGCCCTGGTTGATTTCTAGCAGGGAGGCGGTGGCGCTGCCAGACCCCATCATGCCTTCCGCGTATTCCACGGCAAGTGGCGCACCATCTTGTGGGCGCACATAAGCGCGGATAAAACCACCAGCGGCGCGGACTTCATCTGGCATTTGCTCTGGGATGGGGATGAGACGCAGACCGTGGGCGTTGGTATCGCCAATTTGTTGGTCGGCGATGCGCTCGGCGGTGAAGTATTCCAACAGTTTATCGACGGCTTCTTCCGGTGTTTCAGGATGATCCATCTCCTCGGGGTTATATTCTTCGTGCTCGAATTCTTTACCCGCCATTTGCTCGGCCATCATGTCTGCCGCTTCTTGAGCTGTGCCGACGAGGACTTTGTTCTCAGACGGATTCCACATCCAGAAATTATTGCCATCGGAAACGGCCGTTATCCCCACCATATCTGGTTCACTGGCATCTAGCACTTCCACACGGAAAGAGGGCGGTGTTTCTGGGTCTTCACTGAATTTGCCCCACACTTCGAGTGTGCCAGTGGCGCTCTCTTCGGGCATAGTCATGCTAAATGTGGCAACAGCATGACCGTCAGTCGTGGTTTTCATGGTCTCGATGGCTTGCACCATGAGGTCTTTGGCGCTTGGCTGGAGAGCAAAGGCCACCAAGGCCACGCTGGCAATCAAGACAATAACTGCTAAAACAACATAAATTTTTCTATTTCGCATCTGATTTGACTCCTTAGTCTAACCTTTGACCTACGATGAATGACAAAAACTATTGTCGGGTCAAATAGGATAAGAATTAATTTTATTGTAGGACTTTCATCTCCAAAACACCATGCTTAATGCAATTGTGGCAGGGTTTGTTCACCAAATTATTAGGCTGAGAGGAGGTATTGTGGAGATTAGTCCTATTTTGCGTATCTTCTCAATATTCAGGTCTTTGCCGCGATTTATTGAGACGTTACCACTTTGCCTTGTGAGACGACTAAATTGTGAAATCAGATGGAATTATTTTTGGGGGTGTGGGGAAACAAAAAACCGAGCCTTACTTGTGAACTCGGTTTTAGTTACCGGGTGGGTTAGATAAATTTAATAACTATCGGCAAGTGAATAATCATCATCGATAGAACGGCCGTAACGGGGTTCATATTCTTCTTCTTTTTCATCTTCCAAAGCTTCATCAAACACCCAATCTAGCTCTATTGGATCTAATTCAACGATTTCAAGTGATGTACCACATTCTCGACACGTAATTTGTTGGCCTAAACGAACAGACTTTAAGCGCAGTGATGCGTCGCACTCTGGACAATAGGCAGTTTCTTTTTTTGCTGGCATTTCTCTAATATCCTTAAAAATTGTAAAATCCCTGATTTAGGGAAACCTTATATAGAATATCATTAATTTACGTGAACTCTGTAAAAAAGAATGCCTAATAGGTGTTTAAAACCTGTATTAAAAAGCTGAAAGGTGTTTAAAACCTGTAGAAATTGAGGGAAATCAGGCACTGTTGAGGGTAAATCGGTATCCAATGCCAGGCACATTCTCAATAAAACGGGGTGCAGCAAAATCTGGCTCAATCTTGTGACGCAGCCGACTGATCAAGCCTCGTACCAATTCACGACTGCCTTGTCCGGTATATCCCCATACCCGTTCTACAATAACATCGACGGGAACAACCTGTTCTCGGTTGACCATGAGCACGTATAAAAGTCGAAATTCTAGCTGGGTCAGACGACGTGGTTCCTGACCCAAAACGGTGACGGTGCGCGCATCTGGTTCTAGTTTGACTTCGGCCACATTGAGACGGGGTAGAACGAAGGTGGGGACAGTGTTGACGCGCCGCATAAGCGCCCGTACGTATTCAGATAAAACACGTGGGGCAACGGGGCGTGATAGGACGAGATCCGCTCCGGCATGTAGAAGTTGACATAATTCTTCTTCAGGGGGTGGCTCAACGATGACGATGCATGGAATTTGGGTAATAAGGCGTAGTTCGGTTAACCCTTCAAGGAGAGAGCTGCCCTGATTGACAGCGATGACGATGAGATCTGCAGGGCGTTCAAGCCATTTCTGGGCTATGCGTGTCAGATCACGGCCGTTTGCGACTGACAAGCCAGCATGTTTAATGATGAAGCTTAAAATGTCTTGCTCGTCTAGGTTGGGAGCGACTAATAATGCTTGCATGGTTTTGCTTTCTCTCTTTGATTTTATCAAGCAGCAGTAGGCGGGGCAAAATATTGGATGGGTAGTATGGATATTCTGGCATTGAAACGCATAATATAGATATTGTCAAAATCTGATACCAGAGTATTATTCCGTTATGTCTTCAACTTTTGGTTCTGGTATCTTCAATCCGCAAAGTGTGCCACAGGCAGCGATGGCAGCCTATCGGGCAGGCAGTCAAGCCGCGAGCGAGCAGGATTTTAGCCGTGCGATTCGGTATTATTCTGATGCGTTGGCTTTTGATGGTACGGACGCTGTTTTCAAAGCGCGGACACACGAGTACCGAGGTCAATGTTATTGGCTACTTGGTAGTTTTGATGCGGCGGGCGCAGATTACCGGGCCGCCTTAACGACGAGCGATGATTTGAACCAGGTGGCCCGAGCGCGGGTACGGCTGGGTGAATTGGCTGATTTTCAAGGGGATTATGAAACGGCCGTTTCTCTATACCAACAAGCGCTTGAAGAAGGTATGCAAACTGCCAATTTGCTCGTTATTGGCCGTGCGCGGCGAGGGTTAGGCATTATTGACCGGAAACAGGGCAATACCGACCGTGCTGTTTCTCAGATGACGCAGGCATTGGCAGTTTTTCGTGAGGCCGGTGAGGCGCGGGAGCAGGCGCGTGTATTGACGAGCTTGGGACGAACCCGTCATGCGCGTGGTGAATACCAGAATGCGCTGTCCAATCATAACGAAGCCCTGACGATATTAGAATCGCTCCACGACCGTTGGCGTATTGTGCAAGTGCTGAATGATATTGGTGAATGTCATCAGGCGCTTTATGATATTGAAACGGCACGTGAGTACCATGAAAAAGCGTTAGAATTGGCTGATGAGTATGAAGCACATCTCATCAAACCTGAAATTTTACGTAATTTAGGTGTTGATTTGGTGGAGCAGGGCGATTATAACTGGGGTATGGCGTATCTCCAGGAGGCGTTGGAATCGGCGCGTGGGTTTGGCAATCGGGAGCAAGAGGCGCTGTCGCTGTATAATTTGGCGCGGGCGCATTTACGTATTGGCAATATCGCTGAAGCCAGCGAATCTGCTACTAATTTGCAAGCGGTGGCTGAATCATTAAATGCAGATCGTTTCCGCGCTTTGGGATTGTTTGTGCAAGGTGAACTGCTTTACCAACAAGGCAAACAACAGGAAGCGATGACGGCTTTGAATGCGGCGGCGCTGGCTGCGCAAACGGCCGTTGATCGGGGTGTGTTGTGGAAACTTCACGCTACCATGAGCCATGTGGTCGAGGATGCGTCGATTGCCTCCATTCATTGTATGATTGCCGCTGAATTTATCCGCCAGACGGCCGAGCCGCTGCAAGATGCACGTCTTAAATATGGGTTTGTTCATGCGCCGCCGGTTATGGCTGTGTTGCAAGCGGTTGGTATTGATCCCGATAAGTTGTAGAGAAGCTGGCGATCTGTATTGGTGCTTGTGACGGTTTCTAAATCAA
Source organism: uncultured Chloroflexia bacterium (assembly GCA_963747345.1). Taxonomy (GTDB): domain Bacteria; phylum Chloroflexota; class Anaerolineae; order Promineifilales; family Promineifilaceae. The sequence continues at coordinate 187,383 of CAVVFA010000001.1, forward strand.
TTAACTTTCTTCTCTGATTTCCTCAAAAATTGATGCCAAAATAGCCCTGTCGTTTAGTGGTTGTTGTTGTATGATTAGACAATGATCGTTTTTGGTTTTCCCCTTTGTTTTTGAAAGATTTTCCCTGGTTGGAACAGTTTTTTGAAATATAGGTCAGACTATTTTCGCGGTTTACCTACTCAGGATTTTTATGATTTAAAACTCAAGGCAAGGATGTAACTGCCTATGAACCATTTATCGCCCAGGTGCGCGCCAGGGAAATTTAAGTTGAAGATGTTGGTATTGGGATCCCTGGTTTTCTTGGCGGCTTGTGGTGCTTTGGGGAATTCTCAACCGGATGTTGTGCTGCTTTCTCCCACCCCAGTTATTGTGGAAAAAACGATTATTGAAACGATTGTCTTGGAATCACCAGAGACGGAGGAACGGCCGTTAACCAAAGACCTCACTATCTGCTTGGGGGAAGAGCCAGAATCGTTGTATCGGCACGGCCGTTTGTCACGGGCGGAAACGGCCGTATTGCAAGCCGTCTACGAAAATGATTTTACGTACCTTTCTTATGATTATCAGGCACACGGGTTGGAAAAGCTGCCTGACTTTGCCGATGGGGATGCCTGGATTGCTGAAGTGCAAGTTCAGGAAGGCGACCGGGTGGTCAATGCGGATGGGAATGTGGTGGTGTTGGCTCCTGGGGAGGTTGTGCAGGTGGCGGATGGGAGAACGGCCGTTTTCAATGACAATCCGCTAACCATGCGGCAAATCAGCGCCGAATTTACGTTAAAACCGCGCTTTTGGGCGGACGGGGAACCGGTAGTGGCGGCCGATTCTGTTTACAGCTATGAATTGGCGGGGCAAACAGGTACGTTGTCGGTGCGAGATAATGTGTTGCGTACCAGCGCGTATGAAAAGGTGGATGATTTGACCGTGCGCTGGACTGGTTTGCCCGGAAATCGAGACCCGCTTTATGCCACAAATTTTTGGACACCGTTGCCCCAACATGTTTGGGCTGACCATGATCCGGTTAGTATTCCCACCTCAGAAATGGCGGCCCGATATCCGTTGGGAGATGGGCCATTTCAAATTGTAAAGTGGGAAGCAGGGCAGTTTATCCGTTTGGAACGTAATCTTTATTATTACCGAGCCGATGAAGGGTTTCCGCGCTTGGACAGTGTGACGTTCCGGTTTGTCCCGGATGCCGATCAATTGGCGGCTTTTTTGCTTAATGGTGAATGTGATATTGCCACGCAAGATGCGCTGCGCTCTAATCAGGTAAATTTTTTGAATGAAGCGGCTGCCGCCGGTTTGCTCCAGGTTCCATTTGCCACGGGGACGGTGTATGAGGCGCTCAATTTTGGTGTGGATTCGTGGAACGGGTATGGCGATGGGCAGGGGCGACCGGACTGGTTTGAAGATGTTCGTGTACGACAGGCGATTGCGATGTGTATTGACCGTCGAGGGATGATGCGTGATTTTCTAAACGGCCGTTCCCAAGTTATGCACAGCTATCTGCCAACAGAACATCCACTATATCCAGAAGACATATCAATATGGCCTTATGATGTGGCAGAAGCCAATAGATTGCTGGATGCGGCAGGCTTCCGTGATGCGAATGGGGATGGTTATCGGCAAGATCCGCGCACCGGTGAAATTTTTCGCTTCACCGTCACGACCACCGATCTTTATCAACTTAATCGTCAAATTGTCAATCGTGTGGCTGAAGATTTACGACAGTGCGGTTTGGTAGTCGAGACAGAAATCCTTTCTTCTGAGAACTGGTATGCCGGAGGTGAAAACAGCAAGCTCTTCGGTCGCCGTTATGATTTAGGGCATCTGTCACTGCCCATTCGCCAGGAACCCTTTTGCGATTTGTTTACCTCTTGGGAAATTACGGGGCCAGAAGATGCGACTCATGCGGGCTGGGGTGGTTTAAATAGTACCGGTTGGTCGGATAAGGGATATGATGATGCGTGTAAAACGGCCGTTGTCACCTGGCCAGATACACAAGAATACACCAGCGCTCACCAGCAAGCCCAAACCATCTTCGCCCAAAACTTGCCCATGATACCCCTCTTCCCCCGCCTAAAATTTGCCGCCGCCGCGCCAGAAATAATCGGATTTCAAATAAACACCACCCAAGAATCCGAACTATGGAACCTCTACTCTTTAGACATAACACAAGACGAGTAACTCCCAAAATTCTGACTACCCGCCTTAAGTGCGTTTCACGTACTTCCCCTACTATCGATTGATTTCAATCAATCGCCCCAGCACGCTCATCAACAATATCAATTTCCGCATGGACACTCTGTGTTACACCTTCATCTGCGGCCAAATCAGCAAGCTCTTGCTCGGCTTCGGCCGTCAATTCCAACTTCAACCTCCGCGCACCATGTCGGCCAAACATATCTCTTACAGCGATCCAGTCCGCATTCTTAAACACAACAATGATCGCAGAATTATCTTCGCCCAATTCCTCGTCAAGAAACTTCTTAGCCTTTCTCTGCTCACCCCCACCTTGACTGCCAATCAACGCCCCAATCGCGCCCCCTAAAATGGGACCACCCAGCAATAAGCCAACTGCCAGCCCACCGGCCGCACCCTTCCAAGTCGTTAGCCCATGCTTGTGATGAACCTTCAACTTTCCATGCTCATTCCGGTAAACAGTAGAAGCCGTTTTTACCTGCACCATCATCGCATTCTGCATATCAAGGAGTGTATTGTAAACAAACTCAGCCGATTCCTTATCATCAAAAGCGGCGATAACGAGGTTATAATCTTCTTTGCTTGACATAAACTATTCTCCACCTGAATTATTGTTGATCAATATCATCATCATCCCAATAATCGTGCATTTTCTTTTCATTCTTTGTTTTCCCGACATACATAGCAATGCCCAACACACCGATGAATAGCCCCGCCACGGAAGCAATATAGGAAACAAAGTTTAAAAAGAAACTAGATTCAACGACGCGGATCACCATGAGAAAAGGAAGCACAGCGCCGATTAAAAGCAGAAAAACGGCTAATAAAATAAATCTAGCCGAATACATTACTCTTCCCACCTTCATACAACCAGCAAAGAACACTGTGATTGTCTTCGGTTATGAACATTGGCGGGCGCTCCACATCACACGTACCTGGAATCATATGCTTGCAACGGGGATTGAAGCGGCATCCAGTAGGCGGATTGACCAAACTTGGCGGTTCTCCCGGAGGAACATCGCGCATAACCAAGGCATTCTTCGCATCAGGGTCTGCTGAGGCTTCCATGAGAGCTAATGTATACGGATGCTGTGGATTACCCAACAAACTTTCCATTTTTGCCATCTCGATGATTTCTCCCGCATACATCACAAAAATGTACTCAGAAAAATAGCGCACCGTAGACAGATCATGGGTAATATAAATAACGGCTAGATTGTGGGACTGTTGCAAATTACGTAGCAGCTTCAATATCTCAACCCGTACAGATGCGTCTAGCATAGAAACAGGTTCATCAGCAACAAGTAATTGAGGCTGAAGAATCATAGCTCGTGCAATAACGACACGCTGCTGTTGCCCCCCGCTTAACATATGGGGATATTTCGGCAAAATCTCTTCAATAGGTGTCAGCTTAACTTCAGTAAGCGCCGTTTTGATGCGTTCCATCCGTTCGTGTTTGTCTTTGATACCATTGACGATGAGTGGCTCTTCCAAAATACGTTGGATAGACATGAACGGAGCCAGCGCTCCAAAGGGATCTTGTTGCACATAGCCGATTTTCGAGCGATATTCGCGTAAATCATTCCCTTTTGTCTCGGTGAGCTTCATATCATCAAAGACAATCTCACCTTTTGTCGGCCGATTCAGGCCAATAATCGTCTTCATGAGGCTAGATTTGCCACACCCACTTTCGCCCACACAGGCCATAGCGTCACCTTGCTTTAAGTCAAACGTTACGCCATCCACTGCCTTTACAAAGCCAGCATGTCCAAAACCAAACCGTTTCAATTCATACCAGACATGTAGGTTTTGAATTGAGAGTAGTACATTTTTTGAATTTAATTGATCGTCAGCCATGATGTAATCGTCCTCTATTCCTCAACATGTAGCCAGCATTTCACATCGCGGTTGCCAACTTGCACCATAGGTGGTTCTTCATCACACTTGCCAAAGCGTTCCGTACAACGGTCTGCAAAGCGACATCCTTTGGGTGGATTCAATAAACTAGGTGGCTGTCCGGTAATAAACTCAGGTTCGATGTCAGTTTTTAATCGCGGAACACTAGCCATTAATTTGCGTGAGTAAGGATGCAATGGCTGTGTGAAAAATTGATGAGCATCACTAACTTCTACGATTTGCCCGGCATACATCACAGCGACACTATCTGCCAATTCACTAGAGGTGGCGATGTCATGGGTGATGAGAATGAAACTCGTTTCCATTTGGGTTTTAACCCGTTTCATCAAGTTCATGATGTTGGCTTGGGTTAAAACATCGAGGGCAGAAGTTGGCTCGTCTAAAATCACCAATTCTGGCAACGTAACAAGGGACATAGCCAGTGCCGCTCGTTGGCGCATACCCCCACTCAATTCAAAAGCATAGCGATACAAAAAGTCGGTTGGAACCCCAACTTGGTCAAACATACGCACCGCTTGTTCAAGCGCATCTTTTTTATTGAGTCCCATATGAACCATAGCCGGTTCTGCTACTTGGTCACCGATGCGCATGACAGGGTTCAAGGCGTTCATGGCCGCTTGTGGAACCATCGATATCCGGTTCCAACGCACTGTGCTACGGAACTCCTCTTCCTCCAGTTTCATAATATCTGTTCCATCCAGGATAACTTGTCCATCGTAGGTGTCGATATTACGTGGCAATAATCGCAAAATAGCTTTTGCCATAGAACTTTTGCCACAACCTGATTCACCGATAATCACGGTGGCGTGGGTTCGTTTTAAGGTGAAATTGACTTTATCAACTGCTTGAACAACGCCACCACGTGTTTTGAAGTAGAGCCGCAAATCTCTTATGTCAAGTAAGTTACCATTCGTTGCTTCCATCATGCTAAAGTTCCCTCAATCTTGGGTTAAATATCCGATCTAAGGCAAAGCCTACCAGCGCAAAACCAAGGCCAGCAAGCATGAGGAGGCCAGCCGGTTCTAAAATCCAATAGTAAAATCCGTTAAACAAAGCGCCTTGCGAAAAAGCATCCTGGATGACTTTACCCCAGGTTGGCAAGACTGGATCACCCAGACCTAGTACAGCAAGTGACGCTTCCAAGAATACAAATGAAGGTACAAGCGCAATCAATGCTGGGATGATTAAAGGTAATATCCGAGGAATTAAATAGCGGAACACAATACGCATATTACTGGCCCCGTATGATTGGGCGGCTTCGATATAAGGTAACTCCCGAACTTGCATGAAAATGGCTCGATAATTTTTAATAGCGATGCCAAATATGCTTAGCAAAATGACTAAGCCAAGCATAAGCCAGATACTTCGCGAGTAAAATGTACCTACCATAATTAGGATGGGTAAGAGGGGAAGAATCGCGTTAATCTCTGTTAGACGTTGGATACCGCCATCCAGCCAACCGCCATACCAAACGCCGATAGCGGCAATGCCCATGGTGGTAATGGTCGTGCCGACTGCGGCTAGTAACCCGAATGACATGGCAATGGGCGTTCCCCACAACAAGGCTATGGATAGGTCTCGGCGACGATGATCGGTACCGGCAAACCCATGCACTAAGCCATAGGCGACAAAGGTTAAATCTACATTAGACTCTTCTTCAAATAGTACCGTAGTGGTTTTTAGCGTATAGATGCCTTTGAGTGGCTGTAATCCTTCTTGTTCTGGATCATCAAAGAGTCCTTTTTCAGCAGGAACGTTTTCGATTCCTGTTTCGCGTTCTAAGCGTCTTTGGAGGCGGTCGTCCTGAGAAAAACGGAATGAACTGGAGGCTCCTGGTGTAAATTCACCAGCTCGGATTTCTCGCCCATCGGGCGTAATCCATAACATTTCGACAAAGGGTTGTTTAGTTGCAAATGTGGCTTTGGCGAACATGTTTATTTCTGGGGGGAAATCATCGTAGGGGTAATCAAACGTAAATGTGTGGCTTATTTCTCGCGTATCAGCGGATAGTTGTTCGCTTGTTTGCACGCCATCTCCTTCGGCCGTGCTAAACCTGATTGTTTCAGGCAAAGTGCCTTCTACAAACCAGTTGTACCAAGTGGGCCAAGCATTTCGGGGAAATTCAGCCCATATATCTTCTCCTCCGCGCCAGAGTCGCACGGCTTCGCTGTAAGGAATGACAATCGGCACAACGATAGAGGTGATAATCAGTCCGCTAACTATGATGAGACCGGCAACGGCCGATGGGTAGCGTTTTATTTGCTGGAAAAAGTTCCTAATAGCTTGCATTAGCTACGTCCTCCTTCGTCACCAACCCTGACTCGTGGATCAACGAGTGCATAAATAAAATCTAGGAGGAATACGGTGATGGCGAGTAGATAAGCATAAACTACGGTGTTGGCCAGGATGACCGGGGTGTCATAGATACCAATGGCTCTGAAATAGAGTTGACCGATACCGGGCCAGTTGAAGACTGTTTCAAGAATGATGGCGCCGCTCCATAGGGTAATGACCAATAAGGCAAAACTGGTGATGATATTGGGTAATGTGGGGCGCAGCACGTAGCGTTGCTCGATCATGCGGTCTGTTAATCCTTTGGCTTTAGCCATCTGTACATAGTCTTCACTGGAGTAAATCAAGAAGAATGTACGCCAGTTATAGATGGTGAGAAACACGGCACTGAGCATAACGGCCGTTACCGGCAAAATCATATGTTTACCAACACTTAAAGCATACTCAAAAGGATTTTCTGGCGGAGGGGCGCTTACCATGCCGCCAAAAGGCAGAAGATTCAGTAAGCTGGCAAAAATCAAGATGAGGAAAAGACCATAAAACCACCCGGGGGCGGCTGAGGTTGGGGCCAGCGCTAACACAGCTTTATCCGCAATACTGCCATAACTGCGGGAAAGCGATAAGCCAAAGAACAGCGCCACAAAAAACACAAGCAAATTTGCCGTCCCGAATAAGACGAGAGTTGATGGTAGTCGCTCAAGAATGATATTCCGCACAAGGCGTGACCCACTATCGCTGGTAAGACCTTCCGAAAATCCAAGTCTTAGGGTTAGGGCATCGGACAAATAACTAAAACTACGCAAGATAAATGGTTTTTCTAGCCCATAACGCCGTTCTTGAATGGCGATACGTTCATCTAAGATCGCGCGTTTCTCGTCTTGTGGCAGTTGCTGAAATTCTTTGTCGGCCGTGGCGGCGAGCGTTACTGATTCTCGAATCTGCGAACGACGGATTTCATCGACATAACCGCCCATATTGGCCACTAATACAGTAATATAGACGCCAACCGCGACGGTGAAAAACAACGCCACCAGTTTCAAAGCAGAATAGCGGAGCAGACGCACGGTAGCTTGCCGCTTTGCTTTGCGCTCTTCTTCCTGTACTTGTTGCAGGTCTATAGCACCTTGAAGTATTTTCTCATTACCGATTCCCGGTTGGATTACTTCTTGACTCATGTTTTCACCCTATTCCTCACATGGTTAGGAAGCAAGAGGCTTTCTTGTATCAGACTAAAGCGATTTTGCTTTGTGAAACGTATTTTAACATGATAGGAAAGCATTTTAGTTAGGTAAACCACAGAAAGTTTTCAAAATTACCAATACGCAAAATTGTGGTTTCCTTCAAGGAAAAGCGGGTTTCGTGCAATTATATTTCCGAAAACTTTCACGCTTTTACCTAATGGATTACGAAGATAACTTAAAATAAAGGGATACTCTCAAGGTAGATTTTGTTTTCCTCGAGAGTATCCTGATCTTGTAACAATAAATCAACTATAAAACTCTGGAGGGAATGGTTTTATAAACCACTCCCTCCAGAGCGGAACCCTAAAGAATACTTAAGGGGCTGTTACGAATGGGAACTCGCCCAAACTGGGGAGAGCGACCAAGTTGGATATAACCACGATATCAAGGCGGTTAGAGCCTTCTGCCAGGGCTGCGGTTGTATCTGCACTCAACGTCACAGTCCACAGGCCATCACTGTCTGCTTCAGCCTGACCATTTTCAACTAGGTTGTTGCTGGCGTCAAATAAAAGGTATTGAACGCTAGTTACATCATCAATTGCATACGGTTCACCATTGCTCTGGTTATCAATGAAGACATCAAATATCGCTTCTTCGCCAATGGTGACACGGCCGGGGCCGTCAATTTCGACTTCGGCAATAGCTGGTGGTCCAAAGCGATCCCAACGGTTAGCCGCATCTGGATGGTCTGGATTGTTAGCTAAAATTGCCTGGCCTTCGATGGGGAAGACACCTTGCAGGAAGTAGGGGCCAGTGCCGAGATAGTAATGACCGTATCGACGGGCAAACTCTGCCAAGTTGCTATATGCCTGGGCAATGTCGTCTTCAGACAAGTACTGGCTCAAGGTTGGTGCATAGGGGATGGAGCCTTCTTCTGTAGCTGCGGCAAGTTCAGTTGCCATAACTTCTAGTGAAGGCCCAGCAACCATGCTTGTCCACTCGATTTCGTTGCTACTTGCTTTATCGGTTGTAAAGGCAAATCCACCGTTTTCTTCACCACGTAGCATGATGGCCATATTGTGCCAGGCAGCATCACCAAAATCATATGCACCAGGATCGCCAGGCCACCAGGCATTAACGGAATTTTCAGCATCCAAACTGGGATTGTCGCCGTAATGCTCAATGACGAGTGGATCCGTGGAGACGATACGGACACCTTTGAAGGCGGAAAGGAATTGTTCTCGCCCAGACGCTAGATTCTCATCATAGTAAGGGCTGTTTTCGTCAGCCAAATCGAAGTTGGTAATCATACCCATGACAAAGTCGGCTACGCTAATCGGTGTACCATCGTGCCATTTGAGTGTTGTAAACATATCTTCAGGATAGTACACGGTACTTTTAAAGATAGCGGTTTCTGTTTCGGTGTAGACTTCGCCGGCAGTCAGGAATACTTGATTCTCAGCATCCCAGGAAACCCAGGCATCATCAGGCACGACAATTTCCGGCTCGAAAGAAAGGTCTACCCAATCGAGTGTGACATTCATGGGGAAGCCTTCTTGAGCAACAATTTCTGCTCGTTCTATACGGCTGGGCCAACTCAGGCCAGTATTGGGATCCGGCAAGGTGGCCTGGTCGGTGACACCATTTTTGATCATGGTGTCAAAGACCCAGTTGGAGCCACCGATGGGGTTGTATGGTTCTACCCAAATATCGGGCATAGCGATAGTCATGGATCCGCCTACCTGGTCAGCAATGTAGGTTGTCCAGGGCCACATAGCAGCGCCGCTGAGACCACCAGCCAGGTCGGTGGTGGCATTGACGGTATCGCTGAACGGGATCAAGCTGGTGCGGCTGGTGACCCAAATTCGGGGAGACATTTCCAGGGCAATCGGCAATCCTTCACGAATCAGCTCTAGTTTTTCATCCAGATTGGAGAAGCTGTTGTTGAACAAAGCCAGAGAGATTTCGCTCAACCGTTCCGGGGTCTCGAAGACAGCTTGGTTTTCCCAGGGCAAGACGCGGTCGGTATAGTATTGTTCAAAGGCAAAAGGAGATTCACGATCAATGGCAGTTTGGCTCCAGGCACCGGTGTACCAGTTCCATTGACATTCAGCCGGATTGCTGCCGATCCACAGAGGGCTCAACTCGCCGGAAGTGCGCTCAACGCGCTCAACGGTGAATCCCAGATCTTCCATCTGAGTGGCGAAGTAGTTACCGATTTCCTTGCGTGTATCTTCGATACGGATCAGGCCAATCAATGTGACTGGTGCGCCATTGTACATCCATTTGCCATCTTCCATCGTGGCGCCCAAGGCTTCCATTTCGGCCGTAACGATTTCACGTGCTTTCTCTAAATCATAGGCATACTTGGATTCCAAGGCTCGGATTTCAGGGGCAATCAAACCACGGTCAATGCTGGCTTCCGCATGGGGTACAATTTTGGGGACAGCCAGACCGGCATACAATTCATCAGAAACATAGTTGCGATCGATGGCATAATTCATCGCTTCGCGCATTTTTGCGCTTTGGAAAGGATTGAGGAGGGTTTCATCGGTGCAAACGCCACCGTTGAAGAAGATTTCGTCAAAAAGACCATATTGCGTGCGCGTTTGGATGTTACCCGCATCAGCAATGGCTTGAACAAGGGCTTCCCCAGCCACATCGTCAGCGAAAACGTCAATGTCCCCAGCCGCAAGACGGGCGATAGCCGCATCTTGGTTAGGTTCACGAATGAATACAATCGTGTCCAACCAGCCACCATTCCGATCAACAGGTGCGGGTTCTGGTGTTACTTGAACTTCAACAATTTTGGTGACTTCAACTTCAACAACTGCTGCTTCACTTTCAACAACTTTGGTGACTTCAACTTCGACGACTTCTGCTTCGGCTTCAACAACCCTGGTAACTTCTACCACTTGGGGTTCCCCGGCACAGGCTACAAGGGCAACTGCCAAAACAATCAATACAAGAAGCATTAACTTTTTCATTTCTCTCTCCTTATGTTTTGTGAAATTAAAATTACTCGTCTTAAATAAGCGAAAAGTGTTTGTAGCGTTGCAGACGAGCCGGGCGAAAAATATAGTTTGTGTGTTTATTGGGATTTTATACTAATAAGCTCTTCCTCCTTGATTTTGTTGCGATCATGTAATGTCACTAAAAAATCACTAAAATGCCTCTTCATTCTAACATTGTGTAAATAAAAAATCAAAAGAGAAAAAATGTAATTAACGTGATTGCCTACCCACATTGCCTGTGTTAGAGTTAAGCGGCTTCCGCACATCCTAGGGAATAGAGAAAATATACGTGGAAAAAATCAACGAAAATATTCTTGAAGTTAAAGGTTTAAAGACCCAATTTTTTACAGAATCGGGTGTTGTTCGTGCCGTTGATGGCGTGGATATAGTTGTTAAGCGCGGTGAGGTATTAGGTTTAGTTGGTGAGTCTGGCTGTGGTAAAAGTATAACGAGTTTATCGATAATTGGGCTTATTAGTCAGCCTGGACGCATCGTGGATGGTGAGGTTCTTTTTGACGAAGAAGATTTACTGAAATTGTCTGAAAAACGGATGATGGATATTCGTGGAAATCGTATCTCGATGATATTTCAGCAACCACAGAGCAGTCTCAACCCGGTTTTTCGGGTGGGTGACCAGATCACCGAGGTATTGCTCAATCACGAAGATATTAATAAGGAAGAAGCTCGGAAACGGGCTATAGAATTGTTGAGTTTAGTCGGCATCCCTGAGCCAGAATCACGATTCAAAGCATACCCCCATGAAATGTCTGGTGGGATGGCGCAGCGTGTCATGATTGCGATGGCATTGGCTTGCGTGCCTGAACTCCTCATTGCAGATGAACCGACGACAGCCTTGGATGTCACTATTCAGGCACAGATTTTGGATTTGATGCGGAATTTGAAGTCCCAAATGGAGACGGCTATCATTTTGATTACACATGATCTTGGTGTTGTTGCCGAAATGTGTGATCGGGTGAATGTAATGTATGCGGGGCGTATCGTAGAAGAGGCTTCTGTTGAAGCGTTGTTTGCGACACCTAAACACCCCTATACGGCTGCGCTTATTGGTTCGACACCTATTTTAGGCCAGGCGGACAAGGAGTTAGATACGATTCCCGGTTCAGTGCCTAATCTGATTAATCTACCATCTGGATGTAAGTTTGCACCCCGTTGTATGGCACGAATTGAACATAATTTAACGCAATGTACTGAGGATGAACCTGACCTTATAGAGATGGCTCCGAATCATTGGGTTCGTTGCTGGTTGTATGCTCAGGAGGCTGCCGCGTGATAGATGAAATGAAAGCAAAAGAAACCGGCATGGCCGTAGCAGAAAAACGAAGAATCCTCGTTGAAGTTAAGAATTTAACCAAATATTTCCCGGTACGTTCTGGTTTGTTCAGAAAGACCTCCAATTGGGTGAAGGCGGTAGATGATGTTAGTTTCTTCATCTATGAAGGTGAATCGTTTGGTTTGGTGGGGGAATCTGGTTGTGGTAAGACGACGGTGGGGCGCACTATTTTACGATTGATTCCGGCGACATCTGGTTCGGTACATTTTGGGGATCAGGATGTATACGAATTGAGCGGCAAAGCGCTCAAACAAATGCGCCGGGATATGCAGATAATTTTCCAAGACCCGTATTCTTCGTTGGATCCTCGGATGCCGGTAGGAGAAAGTATTGCGGAAGGCTTGCGCATTCACACAGATAAATCAGCTCAGGAACGGTATGATACGGTGCTTGAGATGCTTTCACGCGTTGGTTTACAGGCTGATCATGCGCGACGGTATCCGCATGAGTTTTCGGGTGGTCAGCGGCAGCGGATTGGGATTGCCCGTGCTTTGGCGCTGCGACCCAAGTTTATTGTATGTGATGAGCCAGTTTCGGCGTTGGATGTTTCTATTCAGGCACAGGTGTTGAATATTCTTAAGGAATTGCAAGATGATTTTGGCTTGACGTATTTGTTTATTGCGCATAATTTGAGTGTGGTGGAGCATTTTAGCGACCGTGTGGGTGTGATGTATTTGGGTAAAATGGCGGAGATGGCGGCCCGTGAAGATTTGTTTGCTGATCCGTTGCATCCATACACGCAGGCGTTGATGTCGGCCATTCCGATTCCAGACCCGACTGTGAAGCGGCATCGCATTTTGTTGCAAGGGGATGTGCCTAGTCCGTTGAATCCGCCTAGTGGTTGCCGGTTTCATACGCGCTGCCCGCTGGCTTTTGACAAGTGTGCGCATGAGGAACCTCCGTTTAAGGATTATGGACATGAACATTATGCGGCGTGTTGGCTTTTGGAGACTGGGGAGAAGGGCGCTAGTAAGTTGACGAACATGAGGCTTGAGGAATCTTAGCTTATTTCAGGTGTACGGTGATCTTTACGAAAGAGATGTTTTTTGAGGCTCGTCGATTGGCGAGTCTTTTTATTTTCTCTGTTTGGGCAATCGGTTTCTATATCCCAGGTGTACCATCTCAATAGATTGCGGCGGGGTTGGTTGAGCGGCTCGACTGAGCTCGCCGAACGTCCTGTCGAAACCAACGGCCTTGGCCGAACCAACGGCCTTCGACAAGCTCAGGCCTCGTCTCTCCTGAATATTGAGAAGATACTTCCAGGTGATATTACGAAGGTTTCCTACGCGGACTAGAAATCCCATTGATTTCTCTGGTTTTTGTCAGGTAGAAGTGAATGGCTCTATAATAATTGAGGGCAGGTTTCACTATTGTCCTATTGATGGGTGGGGGCATGTGTCTTATTATCAAGTATTAAACAAGCTAGAAGGTTGCTATGGCAGATGTAAAGAAAGTCTTGGTTGTTGATGACCATTTTGAAATGTTGGAATTGCTGCGCTCGATGTTGGAGTTGTCTAACGATGAGTGTGAGGTGTTGGCTGTGCCGTCGGCGGAAGAGGGGATGATGGAGCTGCGGCGGATTAAGTTTGATTTGGTAATTACGGATGTGCGGTTGCCGGGAATGAGTGGCTTTGATTTTGTGCGCAAGATTCGTAAGGTGAGGGAGGAGACACCGGTGCTGATGATTACGGCGTATTCTTCTTCTGAAGGACAGAAAGAGGCGGATGAGTTGGGGGTGTTGCGCTATTTTTCGAAGCCTTTGGATACGGATGCGGTGTTGTTGGCTGTTCAGTTGGCTTTGCATGGTGATCTGCCTCCCCAATCTGATGGGGTGGAGAAGATTGCGGCGGAAACGGCCGTTTCCGATGATGTGGTAAAACGCTTAAAAACCTTGCGCACGGATACGGGTGCCAGCGGTTTGATGCTTTCGACATTAAGCGGGCAGATAGTTTTTCAGGTGTCTAGTGATCAATCTCTGGATTTGCTTGCTTTGTCTAGCGAGTTAGCCAATACGATTCAGAACAGTTTTTCGTTGGCTGGTTATTTAGATGCTGATGTGCCCAATACGATTCAATACCACGCGGGTGATAAGGTGGAATTGTATTGCGCCAATATTGGGCGCGGTTATTTTTTGACGACTTTCTTTGATGTGCAATCGCGTCGGGGACGTATTGGCACGATTTGGGTGTTTACGCAGCGAGCGATTAAGGATTTGGTGGAGATGCTGCCGGAGGGTGAGGATGTTGCTGTTCAATCCGGTGGTCGTACCGAATCGAGTCGATGAAGCGGAGCCAGTGGTTGCACCGGAATCTGAGCCTGTACCAGAACCGGAGCCTGAAGTGGAAACGGCCGTTGTCGAAGATTTCCTGGATATTGATGCGTCAGCCTTAGATGATCTGTTTGGTGACACAGAATTCTCTGATGGCACTTTAGCGGTAGACGATTTCTGGGATGAGGCGATGACGGATCATGATTCGCCTGAAACAAGGGGGCTTTCCTTTGAAGAAGCGCGTAAGCAAGGCTTGTTTCCTACGAATATAGAAGCAAACGATTTACCAGAGTAGCTGAAAGATTGTGTTATTTGCGGGGGCGCTGCCTGTGGGCCTGTTCTAAATAGTTGAAGATGTGCTCCGCCACATCTTCCCCGGTTACTTGCTCAATTCCTTCCAAACCAGGAGAGGAATTGATTTCTAGTAGCAGCGGCCCTCGGTTTGAAAACAGGATGTCGACGCCGGCGACGTGTAATCCATGGGCTTTGGTGGCTGCGACCGCGAGTTTGACGGTTTCTTCATCTGGAGTAATGCGAACGGCCGTTCCCCCCAAATGTAGGTTTGATCGAAATTCCCCTTGCGTTACGGCCTGCCGTTCCATCGCTGCCACACATTTGTCGCCCACTATAATCAAACGCCAATCCTTACCCGCAGACTCGGATATGAACTCTTGAATAAGCGCTTGTCGTTTTGCGCTTTGGATTTTGCTCATAACGGCCGCCGCCGTCGCCAGATTGCGTGCCAGAATGACCCCTTTGCCTTGCGTTCCTTGAATCAGCTTGATGATGACAGGTGTGCCACCGACAGACTGGATAGCAGAAAAGAGAGAGGCTGGTTGGGCGATAACGGCCGTTTTCGGCACAGGCAGTCCATGTTGCACCAATAATTGCAAACTGCGGAGTTTGTCACGAGATTGGGCAATGCCTTCTGCGGGTGCAGTTGTTACAACATGCTGCTGTTCCAACTGACGTACCACCGCCAACCCATATTCCGTAATTGACGTGCCAATACGCGGCACAATGGCATCGAGGGGTTGTATGTACCGCACCCTATTAGAGATGGTACCCCATCGACTTACTTGGTGACTGGGCTGCAAGACAACCTTGATCTGGTTTCCATTAGGAGCAAATCCCATTTCCACCGCCACCGTCGTGGTATCAATAATTTCCATATCATGACCACGTATTCGACCCGTTTGAACCAGACGACGTGTGCTGTATAGACTGCGATTTCGTGACAATATCCCTATTTTCATGTGAGTGCTTTGACCTGTATTATTAACCTCGTTACAATCCTCATTCTGTTTTAGAGAGGATAAATTGTATGAACGAAGTCGAAACTTTTGTTATTGTACCAACTTATAACGAAGCTGATAACCTGGATGATTTGGTAGCACAATTATTAGCATTGCCGGTTAACTTAGGCGTGCTTGTTGTTGATGACAATTCGCCTGATGGAACCGGAGAACTAGCAGATGCCTGGGCAGAAAAAGAACCAGATCGTGTCCATGTGATTCACCGACCGGGAAAATTGGGGCTGGGAACGGCTTACATTGCTGGCTTCAATAAAGCCTTGGACGATCTTGATGCGAAGCGAGTCATGACGATGGATGCAGACTTTTCGCATAACCCACGTTACATTCCAGCGATGGTTGAACTGAGCAAAACCAAACATGTTGTGATTGGTTCTCGTTATGTGACGGGTGGTGGGCAACGGGATTGTTCCTGGAAGCGAGTTATGTTAAGCAAAATCGCCAACGGTGTTGCCAAAATTTTATTGGGATTGAAGGCCAAAGATACGACGGCCGGTTTTCGCCTCTATCGGCGTGAAGTATTGGAGTCGATCCCGTTGGATCAGATATTCTCCAGCGGGTATTCGTTTTTAGTAGAAATGTTGTTTATGTGCCAGCGGCGAGGTTGGCAAATCGGTGAAGTCCCGATTATTTTTGAAGATCGGCGAGCCGGAAAAACCAAGATTTCAAAAAACGAGGTATTCAAAGCCCAGTATACGGTTTATCGCCTGTTTATTCGGCGGTTGCGCGGTGCTGAACCTCGTCAACCGGCGGTGTCAGTTTCCTCATGATTGATGTTAAATGTGATTTATGCGGTCAGGATAATTACAAAGTCCGATACCCAGCGACATTGAATGGAAATAGCGATATTCAAGTTGATGCGTTTCGTTGCACCAATCCGGGTTATGGGCATCATCCGCAGATTGTGGTTTGCCAGGCCTGTGGTTTCGTGTATGCCAATCCACGCTGGTCTGAGGATGAATTGATTGAGGCGTATGCGGCGGTGGAGGACGAGACTTATGTTATTGAGCGTGCTGGGCGGGTATTGACGTTTCAAAAGCATCTACAGCATATGGAAAAGTGGACGGGGAAGGGAAACGGCCGTTCCCTGTTAGATGTCGGCGCTTATATTGGTGTATTTGTCGAGCAAGCACAAAAAAGCGGGTGGCACGCTATGGGCGTAGAGCCGTCAGACTGGGCCGCGGCTGAGGCGCAAAAACGCGGCCTAAACGTCGTCATTGGTACGCAAAATGCCCCTGAACTGCAAGGCAAAACCTTTGATGTCGTCACCCTGTGGGATGTCATTGAGCATGTAGATAGCCCCTCAGAAGAAATGGCAAAAGCATACCATCTGCTTAACCCAGGAGGGTGGTTGGTGATGCACACCATGGACATAAATAGTCTCACCGCTAAGGTGATGGGTAGCCGCTGGCCCTGGTTTATGGACATGCACTTGCATTACTTTAGCCAGAAATCAATGGCTCAAATGCTTGAGAAAAATGGCTATGAAGTCGTGTGGTCTGGGGCGCAAGGCAGATACTTGCGGCTGGGGTATATCGCCAGTCGTGTTGGTGGTTTGAACCATTCATTAGGCAGCCTGGCAACCAAAACTGTTCGCGGTTTAAGGTTGACTGAGGTGGCCTTGCCCGTCAATTTTGGTGATTTGTTTACAGTCTATGCACGTAAACCTGAAAATGCTTAGTAAAAAATGTTGTTAGTTGTTTCAAGTTGGCACAATCGTTTGCAGCCCGTTCTTATGACCCATTAAATGATCTATGATTCGATTTCTACGTGACCGCCAAACCAGACATGATTTGTTATGGATTACGATTATCGCTTTGGTAGTACAAGCTTTTTGGGCTTTGCGCATCACCCATCCCACCTATTTCGACGCCTTCTATTACACAACAAATGCGCAACGTTTAGCTGAAGGACATGGCTTCACGCAAGAAATCATTTGGCAATATTTAGATCAGCCAGATCAATTACCTGCCACAAGTTTTACCTATTGGATGCCGCTGCCAGCCCTGGTAGCCGCCCTTGGCTACACAGTCAACGATAGCTTCCGTGCCGCGCAGTTCCCCTTTTGGCTTATGGCGAGTTTTTTGCCCTGGATGAGCTACGGCATAGCCTGGCATTTGAAGCACACCCGCTGGATAGCCCGAACGGCAGCCTTGTTTACGGCCGCCGGTGGTTTTTATGCCTCATATTGGAATCAACCCACCACATTTGCCTTGTTTGCTTGGTTGGGGGGCGGGTGTTTATTGGCCTTGGCCTGGGCGCACGAGCGTAAAAAATGGAGCTACTGGCTGTTAGCGGGAGTATTGGCTGGCCTTAGCCATATGACACGGGCTGATGGGTTGCTGTTGCTCGGGGTGGCTGGCATTATTTGGCTCTATGAACTTGTTGGGTGGTGGCAGAAAAGAAAAGAATCATCCTCAAAAAATGAAGATACGCCCATCAATTTTCCCGCTTTAATCTTTTTTGGCCTTGCCTTTGTGGGAGGCTACTTAGTAATAATGGGAGGCTGGTTTTGGCGGATGTATCGGCTCATTGGTTCTCCGATGTCTACGATTGGCACACAAACCATTTTTCTGACGGACTACAATGATCTTTTCGCCTACGGCCGTTCCTTCAATTTAGCTAGTTATCTCGATTGGGGCTTAGTCAATATCCTCCGGTCAAAGGTAGTGGCGGCTTCACTGGGTCTACAGACATTTGTTGCCGTGACTGGATTAACTGTGTTTGTCATTTTTATGGTGTGGGCCTGGATTAAATTGGCACGGGATAAACGCACGAAATTGTTTATACGGCCGTTTACATGGTACACGCTGATTCTTTACGGTGTCATGATACTTATCTTCACCTTCCCAGGACAACGAGGCAGTCTGTTTCATTCATCCGCGGCATTGTGGCCCTGGTCGATGACCTTGGCTGCTATTGGTATTGATTATGCTGTCGATTGGATTGCGGTTCGGAGATCCGCTTGGAGACCCGAGCCTGCTAAACGTCTTTTTGCCGTTGTCTTTGTGATTATGGTCTTTGTGGTGACTTTTGCGGTTTCTGGCACACAACAGAAGCAATTAGAACAAGCCGCGATTTACCAGAAAGTAAGCGAGCTAGTGCCGCCCAACTCTGTAATCATGACGGGAGATCCGCCCGGCATGTATTATCATACTCGCTTACCATCAGTAGCTACGCCGAATGAACCACCGGAGATACTGCCGGTCGTCGCTGCTCAGTTTGATGTGGATTACTTGCTGTTTGATGGTGACCGTCCTCCGCCTTTAGCCGAACTATATGAAGAAAAAGTGTCGCTGCCAGAATTAGAGAAAGTTCATGATTTTGGTGACGGTTATGTGCTGTACAAGTTTGTAGATATTGAGGATGAAGGTAACTGATGAAGGTACTACTTCATTCTAAGCAGGTTTGGGTGGTCGTAACAGTTGTTTTCCTGTCGATGGCCTTATTTCTGGGCTTGTCGGTTTTGTCTGGTGGTTCAGGGTTTCCCTTGGATGACGGCTGGATTCACCAAACCTATGCGCGGAATTTTGCTAGAAACGGCCGTTTTGAATATGTGCCTGGCGTTGTTAGTGCCGGTTCCACCTCCCCACTTTGGACTGTGATGTTAGCCGTTGGCTACGTCTTGCGGTTGCCCTATTTGTTGTGGGCATATCTGCTAGGTGGGCTGTCCCTCTTGTGGCTGGCGTTAACCAGTATGCGTTTGTGGCAGTTGCTTTGGCCGGATTGGTCAGATAAAAGTTGGCTTCCTGGTGTTGTTATTGCGCTGGCCTGGCCCCTTATTTGGGCTGCTGCCAGCGGCATGGAAACGATATTATTTGCGGCATTAGGCATGCAAATTGTTGTGATTTATGCGCAACTGGTCATGAAATCACAAGCTGATTCCTACCCAGCTACGAAGACGGTTGCCTTGCTGGGCATCTTGTCCGGCTTGTTGGTTTTGGTGCGACCGGATGGCCTTGTGCTGCTTTTATTGGTAGCGATGGGTTTGCTCCTACTGCCCGGTTCCTGGGCGACACGGTTGAAATTGTTGCTGGCGTATGGGGGAACGGCCGTTATCCCCCTCCTCCCCTACTTTGCCTTCAACCTTTACACGAGCGGTTTCATTTGGCCCAACACCTTCTACGCCAAACAAACAGAATATCGCGTTTTGTTGGCCGAACCGATAGTCGTCCCGAGTTATTCGCCTGCTCTATTTTAGCGTGGGCGGAGCCGAGCATGGCTGGCAAGGAATCAGCGGGGCGCAGTTGCTCTTGCTGCCCGGCCTCATCCTTTCTGGCGTCCTGGCTGTCAAAAGCGATTGGCGGCGCAAAGGCTTGCTGTACACCGTGCCATTGTTGTGGGCGGGTGGACATGTCGTCTTGTATGCGTGGCGTTTACCTGTTACCTATCAGCACGGCCGTTATCTCTTCGCCGCCATCCCCATCTGGATTATTTACGGCTTAGCCGGTTGGCTGGGCATATTTAACTGGATGGGAAACGGCCGTTTGGGGCGGATGGGGAAACAAGTAGCTGTCCTCACCTTTGCTTTTCTCCTCTTCTTCTTCACCATACTAGGTGCGCAAACATACGCCACAGACGTAGCCTTCATCCAAGGAGAAATGGTAGACGTCGCCCATTGGCTCACCCAGAACACCACCCCAGACGCCCTCATCGCTTCCCATGACATTGGCGCGATAGGTTATTTTGCAGAACGGCCGTTACTCGATCTAGCTGGCCTCATATCCCCAGAAGTAATCCCCTTCCTCACAGACGAAAATGAACTAAGCCAATACCTCATCAACTCACAAGCAACCTATTTAGTAACTGCCCCAGGTTGGCCGTATGAAACCATAACAAAATCCCAAAACACAGAACTGCTCTATACAACAAATTACCTTTGGACTCTTGAACAAAGTATTAATAACATGAGCGTCTATCGCCTTGAGAAAAGCGCTCGCTAAGTACTAGTACCCTTTGTTTGCGTTGGCAAACTTTTTCATGGTATACTGCCCATGATCCCATATAAAATTCACCGTATTACCCACGAATCAAATGGTTTTCACTCTTTTCAGCGCATCCATTTTGAATAGTGCGGCATACTAGGCAAACAGAGGAAGGGTTCCGTGTCAGATGAAATAAAAGTCCTAATTGTTGATGATCATCCCTTATTCCGTCAGGGTTTAAGCGACCTCCTTGGCACAAATCCCAGAATGGACGTTGTGGGTGAAGCCGCAGATGGTGAAGTAGCCATTGAAATGGTGTACGAAGTTCATCCAGAAGTTATTCTGATGGATATTAACCTGCCCACCATCAATGGCCTCCAAGTCACCCGTAAAATTAAAAATCAGATGTCGGAAATCAAAGTCATTATGATTACTGGCTATGATGATGCAGAACAAGTATTTCACGCCTTCCGATCCGGTGCATCAGCTTACTGCCCCAAAGACATTACCCCAGAAGCACTCACAAACATCATATACGCTGTGCTAGAAGGCAACTATGCCGTTGGCGACAAGATCATGACATATGATGAACTAATGGCTTGGATTGAGCAGAAAATCGGCCGTTTTAGTGGTCCCCTCGTTGGCGATTCTACCGATGAGTTGTTCGTGCCACTATCACCGCGTGAAATGGAAATATTAGAACACGTCACAAAAGGGCTAAGCAACAAAGAAATAGCCTACAAACTAGGCATTAGTCATCAAACAGTCAAGAACCATATGACCGCGATTTTAAGAAAACTGCGTGTAGATGATCGGACTCAAGCTGCCGTTTATGCCTTGCGTCATGGCTGGGTGCGACTAGAAGGTACCGGAGAATAAAACCCCACAATTGGCATAGTATACAAACTAGATAATTGGAGTTGCGTGCAGTCACCAGTCTTCGGACTAAGAGACACAGGCTCGACACTCTCCAAAGCAAATGCGTAACACACATAAAATAGGGATAAAAACCAATGGCGGAAGAGTCAAAAAACGCAAATTCCTTTCAGGCATTCTTTGAAGAAGCCAGCAAGGACTATGAACAAACCCAACGAGACCTAAAAGAAATAGACATTCTCATAAAACAGAGTGCTGCCGAAGTCGAACGATTGGCTCAGAAAAATGCGCAGGTAACGAGTTATGCAAAACAACTGCAAACCAATTTTGAAACATTACCTCGTGTAGATATCAAAGAAGCCTATGAGGCACTCATTGATGTTCAGCAAAGATTGTTTACCATGAGAGGTCAGCTTGAAAAATTGCAAAGTGACCAACGCAACCTGGAACGATTATCAGAATTCCAGCGAGAATTTCTAGAAATCGCTGAAGATTTTGGAGCAACCCCCATTTCCTCTGGTGCTGCACCTAAACGATTAGCAGGCGATCAATCCAGCGTAATTCGAGTCATTCAAACAGAAGAATTGAGTCGGCAAAGTTTAGTGCGGCGAATGCATGATGGGCCTGCATCATCGTTGAGCAACTTCATATTGCAAGCCGAAATTTGTCAGCGTTTCTTTGATGTGAATCCAGACCGTGCGCGCACAGAGTTAAACGCATTAAAAAGTGTGGCTGCATCCACCTTTAATGATGTCAAAGACTTCATCTTCGATTTGCGGCCAATGATGCTAGATGACCTGGGGGCAGTGCCTACTTTACGCCGATATGTGGAATCATTTCAAGAGAAAAATGGCATTTCCGTTCCTATTACAGTTACAGGTGTGGAGCGTCGCCTAGAGAGTCATATAGAAGTTACTATCTTCCGTGGGGTGCAGGAACTTCTCACCAACGCACTGTTTCATGCACAAGCAACCCAAATACAAGTTGCCCTTGATCTAGCGCAAAATCACGTTCAAGCAACAGTAGAAGATAATGGTAGCGGTTTTAATGTAGACGAAGCACTTAATGCAAATAACAATACAATTGGTCTCGCTGCTCTCCGAGAACGGATTGAGATGCTTGGCGGTGAAATAAATATACAAAGTAAATTAGGGCAAGGAACTCGCGTGCAATTTTCCATACCAATAGCATCAGAAAGCTTCTAGATAAATTACCAGATTGGTGAAATATTCAGTACTACGATCCTATTGAACAAGAATTGAAAAAACGTTATGATTTATTCATCAAACAATTTTATTAACTTTTTATTATTTTTATGGAGGCATTACAATGTTATTTTTGAATCGTGAAGAAGGTCAAGGTTTGGTTGAGTACGCTTTGGTATTGGTTTTGGTTGCAGTCGTCGTTATCGCTATCCTGACTCTGTTAGGCCCGCAAATCGGCAACGTTTTCAGCCGAATTGTTGACTGGTCTTGGACGCCGCCTAAGGTTTTGTTCGTATATAAACCAATTGGTTTGTATATCAAAAAAAGAGTCCTATCTAATCGATAGGGCTCTTTTTTGTTAAAAACAAAGCGCTATGGTACAGAGCAAATTATGGTATCAAACCCACTATAAACTGTACTGGACACAATGTTAGGCAATTTGCTTCTACTACGTTACAATATATCAACATAATAACGAAAGTTTTTAATAACTCTGTAATACAGTTGGTCATTACTCTCCTATTGACAATACTTCTCATAGCAGTATGATGAGCAGTAGGATATGATGAAATATATGTTTTTTCTAAACCCTTTGTCATTTACAGATAAGCTGAAACCCCTCATTCAAAACAACAAAGTGTGCTGCACTCTTATTTCTTCCTTATGCCTTCTCAAACTCTTGGGGAAAAGGTATAGGTTAACAAATCTAACGGAAAATCAATGTCAGAGAATATTCGTGTTTTAATTGTTGATGATCTCACCGAAACTCGGGAGAATGTTCGGAAACTATTGCAGTTTGAATCCGATATTGAAGTAATCGGGCAGGCAGGTACAGGTGAACAAGCCATTGAAATGGCTCAGGAACATCAGCCTGACATCATTCTTATGGATATTAATATGCCAGGGATTGATGGTATAGGTGCCAGTCAGAAGATTTCAGAACTTGTTCCGGCTTCACAAGTAATTATCATGTCGGTGCAGAGCGATTCGGATTATTTGCGTAGAGCCATGCTGGCCGGTGCGCGTGATTTTTTGACAAAGCCGTTTGGTGGTGATGAATTAGTGGCGGCGGTGCGAAGAGTTTATGAGAAGCGCCCAGCTGTTCGTCCTACTGCTTCTCGTGCTCAAGCTCTATCTTCAGATGGTGGTGTAGGCGCGAAGGCTGTTTCTACTGAAGGATTTGTTGTTTCAGTTTTTAGCCCTAAAGGTGGTAGTGGTTGTACGACAATTGCTATTAATATGGCGATAACGCTTGCCCAAAATGAATATAGAACACTTTTGATTGATGGCAGTTTGCAGTTTGGTGACGTATCTGTAATGATAAACATGAAGACCGTTACCAGTATTGTTGATTTGGCTAATCGTAATAGTGATTTGGATTCTGATTTGGTGAGCAGTGTGGTTCAAATCCATAAAAGCGGATTGCATGTATTGATGTCTCCACCAAAGCCAGAAATGGCAGATGTTATTACAGACATTGTTGTCAAGAATTTATTGGCGAATTTACGACCGTTGTACGATTTCATTATCATTGATACAACATCTAGTTTGAATGATATAGCCTTAACCCTATTGGACGAGTCGGATCGAATTATCCTTGTTACACAACAAAATTTACCAAGTCTAAAAAATGCCAGCCGTTTCTTTGATTTAGCACAAAGTCTTGAATATCAAACACAGAAAGTATGGTTGGTTGTAAATCAGGCGGTAAATAAGCAGGGTATCTCTGTAAAAGATATTGGCGAAGCGCTTAAGCGCCCGATTTTTATGGCAATACCTGAAGATGCATTAACTGTGAGCACTGCAATTGATCAAGGTGTACCGATTGTGTTTGGTAATAGTAAAAAGAGACCTGTGAGTCTAGCTATTAATAAACTTGCGATGAATGTTGCCAATGAGTTTTCAATTGATAGAAGTGGCGAGGATAGGGCTATTAATGAGACTGCTGACAGTAGCGGTTTATTTGGAAAACTATTTGGGAAGCGGTAATAAGTTTGGAGGTGTCTTATGTCACTATTAAAACGAATTGAACGAAACCAACAATCTGATTCTCAAGATGGTCAATCTTCTAAGTTTCAAGAGCTTCGAGTTAAACGTTCCTCTCCTGCAGTTGGATCTCGTGATGCCTATGTAGATCTAAAAAACAGGGTTCAGCAAAAATTGATATGCTGAATTGGATCCTGGCATGGATATTACCCAAACCGCAGATGTGCGTAACACTATCCGTGAAATGTTTGATGGTATGCTTGAAGAGGAAAGCATTGTTTTAACTAGAAATGAAAAACGGCGGTTATTTGAAGCTATTGTTGCCGAAATCTTGGGATATGGACCTTTAGAACAATTTCTTCACACTGATGGTGTTACAGAAATTATGGTCAATGGCCCTAATCAGGTTTTTATTGAGCAGGGTGGGAAGATTACGTTATCTCCTGTAACTTTTGAGGACAATGATCATTTATTGAGAATCATTGATCGTATTGTGGCTCCCTTGGGTCGTCGAATTGATGAAGGATCACCAATGGTTGATGCACGTCTTCCTGATGGTTCTCGTGTTAATGCTGTGGTACCGCCCATTGCGATTAATGGTGCGGCACTTACGATTCGCCTTTTTTCTAAAATCCCGTTTACCGTTGAGAATTTGGTTGAATTTGGAAGTATTACTCCCGAAGCTGTGGAATTTTTAAAAGCCTGTGTGATTTCGAAATTGAACGTATTTGTTTCTGGCGGTACGGGTTCTGGTAAAACCACACTCCTAAACATCCTTTCTGGTTTTATCCCAGACGATGAGCGCATTGTTACAATTGAAAATGCGGCTGAACTTCAACTGCGTCAGGAACATGTCGTGACGTTAGAATCTCGGGCTGCTAACGTTGAAGGCCGCGGAGCTGTTACGATCCAAGATTTGGTTATAAATTCTTTGCGTATGCGCCCTGATCGAATTATTGTGGGGGAGGTTCGAGGTGGTGAGGCACTTGATATGTTGCAGGCAATGAATACGGGTCATGATGGTAGTATGACGACAGGCCATGCTAATAGTACTCGTGATATGTTGTCTCGTTTGGAAACGATGGTTTTGATGGCTGGTATGGATTTGCCTCACCGTGCTATCCGAGAGCAAATTGCATCTGCTGTACATGTTGTTGTGCAACAGGATCGGTTACGGGATGGATCTCGAAAAGTGATGGCAGTTAGTGAAATTCAAGGTATGGAAGGTGATGTGATTACGACATCTGAGATATTCCGCTTTGAGCAAACGAGTATTGAAGATGGAAAAGTGATTGGTCGATTGCGACCCACTGGTTTGAGACCAAAGTTCATGTAGAAATTGCAAGAAGCTGGCATTATGTTGCCTCCTTCAATTTTTGGCATTGGCACTCGAGGCAGAAGGTAATTACTTAAAAAGGAGAAAACTATGTCTCCACTTATTTTAATTGTTTTGGGTGGAATTGCAGTCTTGGTGATATTTGGCGCTGGCATTGCCCTGGTAACTGGTGGAAGTCGGGGAAATGTTGATGAACGCCTGGAACAATTTGTAACTTCCTCTGACGTGGTGGATATTTCTGAAGAGATAGAGGTTGGTTCAGGCCGCGATGATTTTGCGGACAAAATGGATTCTGCTCTTTCTGGGCGTGGTTTTTTTGCTCCTACCAAGGATCGGATATCCAAAGCAGACGTTAAATTACGTGTCTCCGAATATATAGTTTTAATTTTTGTGAGTGCGTTTGCTGTCGGGCTTGCGGGTTATCTTATGATGCACCGGGAACTTTGGGCAGCAATTCTGGGCGCGGTGATTGGCTTTCAAATTCCGAAGATGTATTTGAATTCGACTGCAAAAAAAAGGATCAATAATTTTGATAATCAGTTGAGTGATACCTTAAATCTCTGGGTTAATTCATTGCGTTCGGGATATAGTGTTTTGCAAGGGATGGAAGCGATTGCAACGGAGTTGCCGCCACCGGTCTCCCGAGAGTTTGAGCGAGTTGTTCAGGAGGTTCGCTTAGGTTTGGGGATGGAAGAGGCGCTGAATAATATGTATAACCGAGTACCTAGTGAAGATCTTGATTTGGTGATAACGGCCGTTAATATTCAGCGTGAAGTCGGTGGTAATCTGGCTGAGATTCTTGATACGATTAGTTACACAATTCGAGAACGGGTGCGCATTAAAGGTGAAGTTCGTACATTGACGGCACAAGGACGAATTTCTGGATGGGTCGTTGGTTTATTGCCATTAGCTTTAGCTGGTCTTTTATATATGATAAATCGTCCCTATATGACACAATTATGGGCAAAAGATAAGCCTTGGTTATTACCGGGTTACGTGCCTTGTGGTTGGGCTGTTATAGGTATCTCTGCTTTCATGATGCTTATGGGTATCATCGCTATTAATAAGATTGTTACTATTGAAGTTTAGTTAACTCACGAATTTGCAAGAACTTCATTTTCTATAACTAATATAGATCCGGAGAAAACAGATGTCACCACTTATTCTTTTACTTGCTGGATTCGCTGCCATTATCATCATTATTGCAAGCATATTTTTACTTCGCCGTGCTGAAGATGATCCATTGACGGCACGGATTGACGAATTCGCTTCACGCGAAGAAATTGTCTCAATTGAAGAAATTGAGCTTTCCATGCCCATTTCGGATCGAATTTTTGTGCCTATTATCCGTAAGTTTAGTGATTTTATTATCCGATTTACACCACAAAAAACACTTGAACAAACTACCCGGCAACTAGAATTAGCAGGCAACCCACGGAATATGTCTGCTGCAACTTTTTGGATGTTTCGTATTGGAGCCACAATTCTTATAGGTGGCTTGGTGACAATGATGATGGCTCGTAATGGGGCTGAAACCGGCAAGGTTTTGTTGTGGGGTTTTGTTGGTGCTGCAGTTGGGTTTATGCTGCCATACATGTTTGTCCGTTCTATGATAGATCGGCGGAAGCAAGCCATTATTAAAAAATTACCTGATGCGCTCGACTTGATGACTATCTGTGTAGATGCTGGCCTAACATTTAATGCAGCGATGCAAAAAGTTGCTGAAAAATGGGAAGATCCACTTTCTACAGAATTTGGACGGGTTATCTATGAGATGCAATTGGGGAAATCCAGGCGTGCATCATTGAAAGATATGTCTGGAAGAATTGATGTGCCAGATGTAACTAGCTTTATTGCTGCCATACTGCAAGCAGAACAATTGGGTGTTGGTATTGGTAAAGTGCTGCGAATTCAATCTGAGCAGATGCGTGTTCGCCGCCGTCAACGCGCCGAAGAAAAAGCACAGCAGGCGCCGGTTAAAATGACATTCCCCCTTGTGTTTTTGATTTTCCCTACCATATTTGTTGTGTTACTTGCACCCGCTGGGATTCAAGTTGCTCGTAGTAATGCCCTTGGGGGTGTTACTGGCTAAGATCTGATATTGATAAGCATGGGGAGTGGTTTCTGTGCTTTTGTATTTTTGTTACCAATCTATTAATAACTAGGAAGTCATATGTCGCTTTTATCCTGGCGTTTTCAGGTCAGGAATGTGAAAAGCCATCTTGTTAATTTAGTCTTCCCCCCTGTGTGTACTAGTTGTCGGAAGGTTGGTGCAATCCTGTGCCAGGATTGTCTTGAGCAGATAAAGTGGGTGGAAGAACCGATTTGTCAAGATTGTGGGTGTATGGTTCCTAAGTATTCTCATCAATGCAATCGTTGTCAGAAACGGCCGTTACCCCTCCAAAAAATTCGTGCTGCTGTCTTATTTGATAGCATTATTCCTGATACCATCCATCAACTCAAATATCGAAATGTCTTTGCCTTGGCTGAACCATTGGGCAAACTCATGGTTCAAGCTTGGCCTAATTGGCAAACAGATAGTGATATTGTGTTGCCAATTCCCCTTCATCGACAGCGACAAATAAAACGAGGGTATAATCAATCCCAGTTGCTGGTTGAAACATTTTGTCGGGAGCTTTCATTACCAAGTAATCAACAAATATTATTACGAACTCGACAAACTCCCCCACAAGTTGGTTTAAACGCAGAAGATCGGCGCAAAAATGTCAGTGGCGCATTTACTGTTGAAAATCCACATTTAGTAGAAGGAGGTAATATCTTATTAGTGGATGATGTTTGTACCACGGGTGCTACATTGATGGCGGCTGCTGAAGTTTTATTGGCTGCTGGTGCCAAGAATGTTTCTGCGTATTGTTTGGCACGAGCAATGTGAAGACTTATTTAAATTATGGACAACCATATTTGAGTAAGTCATGATAAATATTCTGGAAAACAGGTAATGCAAAGAATTTCCATGAGAAAACAGAATAAATTTATAAACTCCTTTAAGGAATAATAAATTTTCAAGATGGTTATGGCAAATAATTTTTTGTAATTTACCTAAGATCGAAAGATTGTTTTTACAGAATTATGAGAAATGGGATAATCATAACAAAATTCCCATATTAGTTCCAAGGAGATAAAACATGGACGTTAATATTCACAGTCATAACCTAGAAGTAACAGAAAGGTTAGAAAGCTACGTGGAAAAGAAAACAGACCGATTAGACCGCTATATGCCTAATCTTACAGAAGTTAACGTGGATCTCAGCACAGAGAATGCACGCAGCGTAGGAGAACGGCAGGTCGCTCAAATAACCGTCCGAGATGATCGTGGAACCATTCTCCGTGCAGAAGAACGTAGCAGTGATATATTTGCAGCTATCGATGCTGTAATAGACAAACTATACCGTCAGATCAAACGGTATAGGGGGAAACAGAAGCGTCGCTGGCGTGACAATATTGCCCAAGATGAAGCTTTTGTTGGGGAACCATTGCCATTGACAGAGGAAGAATATGAAGAGGATGAACAAAATGTTGTTCGTTATAAGCGATTCCCCATTCAACCAATGTCAACTGAAGAAGCAATTGACCAAATGGAGCTGCTAGGTCACGATTTCTTTGTGTTCTTTAATGCTGACGAAGAAGCAATCAACGTTTTGTATCGTCGGCGTGATGGCAGTTATGGCTTGTTGCAGCCTGATATGGATTAACTAATAATCAAGCCTCCCAAGAGTTTACGCTTTTGGGAGGCTGTTTTTCTTATGGCTCAAATACTAATTGTTTGTACAGGAAATATTTGTCGTTCACCTGTCGGAGAGGCATTACTTCAGGACAGACTTTATAAACGGGGGTTATCAAATTGGTCCGTGAAGTCGGCAGGCACCTGGGCCCAGAAGCAAAGAGGGGCGTCTCAATACAGTATTGAGATTATGACTGAACGTGGACTTGATATTACAAAGCATCAAGCTGAGATGTTAGAACATGCGCATATGAAAAATTCAGATTTAGTGTTGTGTATGGAATCTGGACATGTGGATGCATTAAAAGCTGAATTTCCGGTTTATGCTAAAAGAGTCCATCTCTTGAGTGAAATGACAGGTCGGAACTATAGCATTAGCGACCCCTACGGACAGCCGAAGGATGCTTATTACAGAATGGTGGATGATCTGGTTGGAATTATTGATGCTGGGTTAGACAAGATTGTTGAAGTGGCTGATGCGCAAGCGGCGCTACGGTGAAATGATTTACCAACCTTCAAAAAATTGAATCCATTCTTGATGGCGTCTTAAATGGGTGCCAAAGCGATAAGCTGCAGATGAAGAGGGTTCTTGTGGTGGGTGGTTTAGTCCCATATTAAATTCGTTGAGCAGTTTCCCCCCTTTGGCGTGGTTGCAGGATGGACAGGCGGCTACTAAGTTTTCCCAAGAGTGTGTGCCGCCACGATGGCGTGGAATGACGTGATCGATGGTGAGTTGTTGAGACGCTCGGCCGCAGTATTGGCAAGTATAATTGTCGCGGCGTAAGATTTCTCTTTTTGAGAGGGGAATACGTGGACGCGGTTTTTTTATCATGTGGCTTAATTTAATGACGGAGGGGATTTCAAATTCGGCATGGCTGGTGCGCAAAACTCCACGGCCGTTTAGGATAATTTCTGCTTTCCCTACCAGCACGAGAGCCATTGCTCTCTTTGTATTGCAAACGTGGAGTGGCTCGAAGTTAACATTTAGCATGAGCACCGGCTCATGCAATAGGTGCTTTTCACTCATGACGAAAATCAGTATACAAGGGATGGAAATTGACGTCAATCCCATACCTCGGGCTAGATGGATAACAATTCGTTAAGATTTGGTTAATAATTATGTTAAAGACAGAAGTCGTTTCATATTTGGATGAATATCTGCGTTTGGCAGAATTTAAGGATTATGGGCCACAAGGTTTGCAAGTTGAGGCGCGCGGTGATGTCGTGCAGCGCGTGGCTCTGGCTGTAGACGTTTCACCCCAGATTATTGAGCAAGCCGCTGACTGGGGCGCTGATATGCTGTTAGTGCACCATGGCGTTTTATGGCGCAATGTGGAGCGAATTGCTGGGGCATTGGGTGAGCGAGTCCGCTTGTTGCTGGCGAACGATATTCATTTGTATGCGGCTCATTTGGCGTTGGATGGACATCCTGTGGTTGGCAATAATGCGGTGCTGGCTCAAATCTGTGGCGTGGATGTGGCGGATGTGTGGTGTGCGCCGATGGGGATGCCGATTGCGGTGTATGGAAGGGTAACGGCCGTTACTACCCTCTCCCAATTTGTCACCAACATCAATACCCAGTTGAATACAAATGCCCGTTTGTTGGCCTATGGCCCAGAGGTGGTTTCCCAAGTTGCCATCCTCTCTGGGTTTGGCGCAGATCAAGTGTTAGCAGCCAAAGAATTGGGTTGTGATACGCTGCTTACGGGAGAAACATCCCATGCCCATTATTGGGCAGCCTCAGATTATGGCATGAACGTCATCTTTGCCGGTCATTACGCTACAGAAACGGTTGGCGTGAAAGCGTTGGGTGCCCACCTGACTGAAAAATTTAAGTTGGATACACAATTTTTTGATTTTCCCACAAAAATGTAATCATTACGTTTCGCGGCGGCGTGGGTCTTTCCCCAAACGAATAAATCCCACAACTTTCCCCATCCCCGCCTAGCTTAGGAGAAAAAATGAGCAACCAAAGAACCGCGTGGATTTTTGAAGAAATAGCTGGTCTACAAGAAGCTGGCCTGTTCAATACAATTCGGACGATTGATTCCCCTATGGATGCCTGGGTGAAAATTGATGGTCGAAATTTGTTGAATTTTTGCGCCAATAATTATCTCGGTTTAGCAAATGATCCGCGTATGCGCAAAGCTGCCCAAAAAGCGATTGATGCGTATGGCATTGGCCCTGGTGCAGTTCGCAGTATCGCTGGCACTATGTCGCTGCATATTGAGTTAGAAAAGCGATTAGCAGAGTTTAAGCGGGCGGAAGCGTGCATCACGTTCCAAAGTGGATTTGCGGCTAATTTAGCCACGATTCCCGCATTAGTGGGGAAAGACGACGTTATCTTTTCCGATGAGCTGAATCACGCCAGTATTATTGATGGCTGCCGTTTGAGTCGTGCCCAAGTCGTGCGATACGCGCACAGTGATGTGGATGATTTGAGGAAGAAGATTGCAGAGACACCGGTAAACGGCCGTTCCATGATCATTACAGATGGCGTTTTCAGTATGGATGGTGATATTGCGCCGCTGGACAAAATCTGCGATGTTGCTAATACACATGATATTTTACTCATGGTAGATGATGCCCATGGCGAAGGGGTTGTCGGAGAAGGAGGACGCGGCATTGTCGATCACTTTGGCTTACACGGGAAAGTAGACGTTGAAGTAGGCACCTTAAGCAAAGCCTTTGGTGTTGTTGGTGGATTGGTAGCAGGGCGGCAAGAAATAATCGATTGGTTGCGTCAACGAGGACGGCCGTTCTTATTCTCAAGTGCCATGACTGTACCCGATGTTGCTGCTTGCATAGAAGGGGTCAATATTTTGCAATCCTCAACCGAACTTGTAGAAAAATTGTGGGCAAATGGTAAATACTTTAAAAAAGAGATGCGAGCTTATGGCTTTGATACAGGCGTTACAGAAACCCCCATTACCCCTATAATGCTGGGCGAAGCTCAATTGGCACAAGATTTTAGCCGTCGCCTATTTGAAGAAGGCGTTTTTGCTATGGCTATTGGCTTCCCCACCGTACCGCAGGGCAAAGCGCGGATTCGTGTTATGAATTCTGCCGCCCATAATCGGGAAGATTTAGACAAAGCATTGTCCATTTTCCGCAAAGTAGGTAAAGAATTATCGGTTATTTAGTCGTGGGATTCAGCACTCAGTAAAAGTTCCAATAAAAAAGCCTTCTCTTTTCACAAGAGAAGGCTTTTTCTACGAATACGTGCCTACGTTTGTATGTTATGAGAGGTGGAGGGAACCTTTTCCATTACTAATTGCTTGATGATCTAACTCATCCATAAAAGCTTGACGCAGTTTTGGATTGGTGATGAGCTTTTGAAAAAAAGCAGGATAGTTATAGCCAATGTCTAAGCCACGAAGAGAATCTCTGGCCACAATGAGTAACCATTCATTATCATCATCTGTAATAGGGGGGGCATCCCAACGAGATACCGGCAGCAACGCCAGGAATTCATCGCCTGCTTCAGGCCATACAGTTAACCCTAATAAACGTTCCCGCAAAGCGATTAAACCGCTATCCGTTGTGGATGGTTCAGTTATTGCAGATTGTTGCCGAAACATAGGATTAAGAACCGTGTGCATTATCATTTGATGTATCCTTTTGATTTCCTACCATTACTTGATATTGATACGAAATAAATAGAAATGAAAACTCAAGTGCCTATACTATAACAAATATACTTGGCGTTCGTGGATAGGAATCATGTAAGGGTACTAGATTATAAACGTTTGTCCGAGCTCTGGAACGGTAACATTGTTGAAATGAAGCTCTGTGCGCAATGTTTCAGCAAAAGCAAGAGAAATATCCTCTTCGCCATGGACGATGAAGGTGTATTCAGGAGGAGATTTCAAACCGCCCACCCAATCAAGAAGCTCACTGCGATCTGCGTGAGCACTGAAGCCGTTAATGGTAGCAACTTGTGCATTTAGTTGATATGTTTCGCCAAATATTTTCACTTCTGGCTCTTGCTCAACGATTCGTCTGCCTAGCGTGTAAGGCGCCTGCCAGCCTACTATGAGGATGGTATTGCGCGGGTCTTCAATATTGTTTTTCAAGTGATGGAGAATGCGCCCCGCTTCTGCCATACCGCTGGCACTGATGATGATCGCTGGTTGCCGCAGATGGTTTAACTCTTTGGATTCGGCGGTGGAGCGTGTGTATTGCACCATGGCGAAGCCAAAGGGATCATCCGTCGGACTCTCCAGCAAGAATTGGGCGACTTCTTCGTCATACGCTTCAGGGTGTAGGCGATAAATGCTGGTGGCATCTACGGCTAATGGGCTGTCTACGTAAATCGGTAAATCTGAGGGAATATCACGCGCTTCAACAAGCTGGTGTATGCGATAGACGAGTTCTTGGGTACGCCCAACGGCAAAGGCAGGCACAATAACCTTTCCGCCTCGTTTGCAAGTGGTATTGATGATTTTCTCCAGTTTGTTACTGGCTTCCTCTAAATCTGCATGGTCTCGATTGCCATAGGTGCTTTCGATGATGAGAATATCGGCGCTGTCGATGGGCGTGGGATCGTTCAGGATGGGACGATCTGGGCGACCTAAATCACCGCTGAAGACGAGGCGTCGTTTTTGTTTGGTCTCTTCATCTTCGATGTCTAGCACGGTGATGGCAGAGCCTAAGATGTGACCGGCGTCATAAAAGGTGAGTTGAACGCCAGGGAGAAGCTGATAGGGGCGATTGTAGCCAATGCCTACGAATTGTTTCAGACTTTCTACCGCATCTTGCATATCATAAATTGGTTCGATGGGAGGCAGGTTGTTCTGGGCACGTTTTTTGTTGAGGAATTGGATGTCGTAACTCTGGATTTTGGCGCTGTCACGGAGCATGATGGCACAGAGGTCACGAGTGGGGTAGGTGCAAATGATGTCACCGGTGAAGCCACTTTTGACGAGATTGGGAATGTTGCCACTATGGTCGATGTGGGCATGGGAGAGAATAAGTTTATCGATGCTGGCGGCGTCGAAGGGGAGATTTTGGTTGCGCTGGTAGCTTTCTTTGCGCGACCCTTGGTAGAGTCCGCAATCTAGCAATATGCGTTTCCCGTTGATGGTGAGTAAATGTTGGGAGCCAGTGACGGTGCGCACGGCTCCATGAAATTGAATCTGCATAGCAATCCTCCGTTGGGTTTGTGAGGGACTATTTTTGCAGAACGTCTAAAATCTCTTCTCCGTAGGTCTGGCGACGCCAATTACCCAATGTTTCGATGTGGGCTAAATCGTCAAGGGTGTGGGGGTTTTGGCGAGCGATGTCCCAGAGGCACTCTCGGCTGAGTATGACGTCTGATTCGACCCCTCGTTCTTTTGCGCACGTTTTGCGCCAATAATGCAACTTCTCATAACGACATATGATGGCATCGGACGGCCGTTTCTCTCGTTGTGGTCGTTTGGGTGGTGGATCATTTTTGCTGTCGCGTATGGTGTCTAGCACAGATTGCCCAAACCGTCTGATCTGACCATGTGACATGCCATAAACTTGCCGCAGCTCATGTTGGTTTTTAGGCATATCTTTGGCGAGTTGGAGCAATGTTTTATCGCCAAGGATTTTGAACAGCGGTTGGTTTCGTTTCTTCGCTTCGTCATCGCGGAAAATACTCAGCTTTTTGAGAGTGGCTTGTTGTTGGGGAGAGAGATCGTTGACGCCATTGATAGACCAAAAGCTGTCGGGGGTGAAGTCATGATTATTGGGTTCTACTTTGGTTTGGTCAACAAAAATTTCTTGGGCTTCGACTAAGCGTCCGGCTTTCTCTAGTTCTTGTTTTAAGATGTCTCTCAGGGCAAGAAGGTGGTGAGTATCATGTTGGGCATAGTCGAGTTGTTCGGGGATTAACGGCCGTTTACACCAATTAGATTTTTGATATTGTTTGCTTATCTTGATGTCAAACACCGTGTCCAATAAATTAGCCAGGCCGAATCGGTCATAACCCAGGACACGAGCCGCCCACATCGTATCGAATAAATTATTCAATTCCCATTGATACTCGCGTTTCATGAGCAGCAGATCATACTCTGCGGCATGAAACACTTTTTGTATAGCGGGGTTAGATACAATGTCACCAAGACCATCTAAATCAGTAACAGACAGCGGATCGACGATATAATCTTGCGCAGGGATGGAAATTTGGATGAGACAGATACGTTCTCGATAAGCATACATACTATTTGCTTCTAAATCGATAGCGACAGAGGGTTGATTTTTCAGGGAATCCAGACAGCTTTGCCATGCGGTCTGAGAAGTAATAAATTGGTGAGAGGGCAACTTCACAAATAATCTCCGTAAGTGTATGCGGACTAGGGTGTCGGATGATTTCAAAACCCATTCTCTGGCAATCATGATTGCTATAAGATTTTGGATTTAGTGAAATCATTATACCATCAGGATCAATCCTGACGAAGAACTTAATAAGACAAGTAAGATATACGTTGTATGTTTTCCACTGGAAGAAATGGAGAAATGTAGTGATTATAAAACCACGTGTATTGTACATTGAAGATGATGTGGATAGTCGCCGTCTGGTATCCAGAGTTCTAATGACCCATGGGTATGACGTTGTTTTAGCGGCAGATGGATTAGAAGGCGTTACTCTCGCCAGAGAGTCTCGCCCCCAACTTGTACTCATGGATATTAATCTGCCCAACCTTGATGGACGGGTTGTGACGACACGCTTACGCAGCCTTGTCGATTTAGAAGATATTCCCATCGTGGCGCTAACTGCTAATACAAGCTCGGGCAATCGTGAATTAGCATTGGCGGCAGGCTGTACCGGTTTCTTAACAAAACCAATCGATGTTGATCTTTTACCAATACAAGTTGCCTCTTTTTTGAATGGATATAAGCAGACGCTTAATCCTAATATTTTGACGCAGAGTTTGGAACGACATGCGCAAGATGTTGTGGTTCAGTTGGAAGCAAAAGTGCGCGAGTTGGAGAAGCTGAACGAACGGTTATACCGGTTGGATCGACTCAAAAGTGATTTCATTACCCTGGCTTCCCATGAATTACGCACACCGCTTACGCTCGTTAGTGGGTATTCTCAACTTTTAGAGATGCAGCTAGATCAGTTGCAGAGTGGTGAACTTGATGCGCAGAGTATTCAAGAACCGCTGAAATCAGTACGAAAATTAAATACGGGAATTGAACGACTTTCTCGGGTGGTTGATGAGGTGATTGGTGTTTCTCGTATCGCCACAAATCGGCTGGATCTGTTTTTTTCTTCCGTGCAGTTGGGTCAAATACTGAATGATATTGTCGATGAATTAGCCCCTGTTTTTCTGGAGAGGCAATTGAGGCTGCATCTGGAAGAAGCGACTGATTTTGTGGTTGTGCCGGGGGATGCGGGGCATATTAAAACGGCCGTTACCAACGTCATCGAAAACGCAATTAAGTTCACTCCCGATGGGGGCCAAATTACCATCTCGGTGGAGAACAGGGGCGGGGCAGTTACCGTAAAGATACAAGATACCGGCATTGGTATTGCCCAAGCCGATCAGCCATTTATATATGACCAATTTTATGTGGTAGGCTCCATCGACAACCATTCCAGCAGCAAATATGGGTTTATGGGGGGTGGACTAGGTGTGGGCTTGGCAATTACACGGGGGATTATTGAGGCGCATAACGGCCGTATTTGGGTCGAAAGCGAAAAACGCGACATCGAGACGCTGCCGGGCAGCACCTTCCATCTTTTATTCCCCACCGGACATACTGAGCCGGCATCCGGTTTCTTGCCACCTGTTTAGCGGCAGCCTTTTGCTTGGCGAGATTTGTCCAATCTCCAAGATTGGACAAATCTGAAAGCCAATGCCTCTGAGAAAATCAATTTCCCTGAGCCAAATACCATTCCCAGAAATTTTTGACCCCTTCCGCCACACTTACCTTTGGATCATAATCCAGTAATTGGCGGGCTTTGGTGATGTCTGCCTGGTTGCGGACGAAATCAGCCGCCGGTTTTGGCTTGCTGATGAGATTTGCCTTTTTGCCAGCCAGTTGCTCAATCATATCCACAAAATCGCGTAACAAAGTTGGTTCGCCGCGCCCAATATTGATGATTTCATAGCCAAGCGGCCGGTCAACGGCCGCCACGACGCCATCTGTAATATCGTCCACATACGTCCAGTCACGGTACATTTGCCCGCCTTCGTATAGCGGAACTTGTGTGCCTTTGGTGATACTTTCGGCCAGCAAATAGGCCATCATATCGGGGCGACCAGAAGGGCCGTAGACTGTGAAAAAGCGCAGGACGGTGAAGTTTAAGCCGAAGAGATGGTGGTAAGAGTGCCCCAGCATTTCGGCGGCACGTTTGGCGGCGGCGTAGGGTTGCAAGGGGCGGTCACAGTTGTCTGTTTCCACGAAAGGAATGACAGTTGTATTGCCGTAGACGGAAGAGGTTGAGGCAAAGACGAAGTTTTTAACGCCTGTGGCACGCGCCGCATCCATTAGATGCTGGGTAGCGTTGAGGTCTACTTCTACGTACAAATCTGGATATTTGACGGCGTTGCGCACACCAGCCAAGGCCGCCAGATGCGCGACGGCATCGAATTTCTCAGCTTCAAACAGGGCGAAGAGTGCCGTCCGGTTGCGAATATCTTCTTCGACCATGGTGAAATTGGGAAGCTCGGCTAATTGGGCGGCACGAACCCGTTTTCTTTCGGAATCGTAGACAATGTCGTTGAAATTGTCGATGCCGATGACTTCATCGCCGCGAGCTGCGAATTTTTTTGCGAGATGGCTGCCGATGAACCCAGCAGCGCCGGTGACTAGAACTTTCATGATGATTCTCCATTTGGGGCAGTGTTCGCCTGCTTTGGGCGACCACAAGGGTGCGCCCCCACTGTGATTTATTGAGATGTTACTTGTTAGTGTATGTCAATTTAGGGGAGACGCACAGTGGGATGTGTCGATGATTGGCCTATGGTTGGATAACGGCCGTTTCTATTTTAGCTGCTTGAATATCCTGAATCATCAGTTGCAGGGTGCGTCGCCCCCGCCACTCATTCACATTGATGGTGTAAACGATGTCGATGTATTGCGGCAGTTGACTGGCCCACGCGCCCTGTCGGAAGGCGATGGAAGCCATTTCTTGGTACTGCTCATTCTGCTTGCCGCCGCTGAGAAACATCTGCAAATGGGTGCTGTCTTGTCCCACTACGCGATGACTGCGCACTTCTACGTTGCGGCTCAGGAAAACAGGCGTTGGATTGGCATAGCCCGTTGGTTCCAAGGGATCCAGACTCTCATACAAAGCCCAGTCAACGGCCGTTAACTCAATTTCAGCATCGACGGTGATGGTGGGGTGCAGGTCTAGGCCGCTGAGTTTTTCTTCAGCGATGGCTGTTATGCGGGTTATGAAGGCGTCGAGATTGTCGTTGGTGACGGTGAACCCGGCCGCTTGGGCATGACCGCCATGCCGCACCAGTAAATCGGCTGCGGCGTCCAGCGCTTCGGTGATGTGGAATTCTGGAATGGAACGGCAAGAACCTCGGCTCTCTTCTTCCCCCTTTTCGATGACGATGGCCGGACGATAATGCACATCTGCCAGTCGGCTGGCAACCAGACCCACAACACCCGACACAAAATCGGGGTCAACGGCAATGATGATAGGAGCGCCTGGGACGACCATCGCTTCTGCTTTGGCGCTTAAGTCGGCGGTGATGCGCTGCCGTTCGCGGTTAAGTTGGTCGAGTTGGGCAGCATATTGGTCGGCCTGGATGCTGTTGTTGGCAGCGAGTAAGCGGGCGGCATCGTAGGCGTGGGCTAAACGGCCAGCGGCGTTGATGCGCGGGCCTAGTCCAAAGCCAATGGATTCGGCGGATAGTTGGCCTGGGGTCATACGCGCTATTTTTGCCAGAGATTTAACGCCGGGGCGCTGGGCGCTGTTGAGTATTTCCAGTCCTTCTGCCACCAGTTTGCGGTTTTCCCCGAGTAGGGGAGCCAGGTCGGCTACTGTGCCGATGGCGACGAGGTCGAGCAGGTCTTTTAGCTCAAAGGCAACCCGTTCTGGCATGGTTTGACACAGGGCTTGTGCCAGTTTGTAGGCGATGCCCACACCCGCCAGCATGGTTTCCGGGTAATGGGATTCAGGGCGCTTGGGATTGATAACGGCCGTTGCTGGCGGCATGTCTGGCCCCAAACTGTGATGATCCGTGATGATCATGTCGAGCCCAATCTCGTTGGCATGAACCACCTCGGCTACGGAACGAATGCCACAATCGACACTGATGACCAGATGGGCTTCAAATTCCTCTTTGATTTTGGTAAGCGCTTCTGTATTGAGACCATACCCTTCATCGACGCGGTCTGGAATGTAGGGGCGCACTTGCCGAGTCATCATGCCCAGTCCGCGCAGCGCTTGAGTGAGCAGTACGGTGGAGGTGACGCCATCGGCGTCAAAGTCACCGTAAATAACCACGTTTTCCTCGTTTTCAATCGCTTGCTGGATGCGCGCAACGGCTTTGTCCATATCGGTGAGCAGAAAGGGGTCTGTGCTTTCCAGATAACGTTTTTCCAGGAAGGCTTGCACATGGGCCGGGTCGATGATGCCGCGATTGTACAGCACTTGCAGAATGGTCTGGTTTACGTGGCTGAATTTTTGGCGGAGGTTTTCCGGCACTTGTGGGGCTACCTGCCATTTGTTGGGTCGTAGGCTCTCTGGTCTCATGGGGAGGAATGGTAGCATGGATTAGCATGGGGGCAAGAGATGAATAATATTGGGTTGAATTAACGTGCAGTGAAATATTGGACACAACTAGGGGGCTGGTGTAAACTGCAATTCAGGTAGCCAAAAACACTACAGTCCGCACCATTATCGAACGATAACCCCACCATTGTTGAAATTTGTCGTTGCAATCCCTGGTCACAGATTCTTTTTAATAATCCGAGAATCACACAAAAAATTGGTCATGAACGACCATGAGAGTATCAAAAAACAGAGGTCTTATGTCGTTATTTAAAGATAAGCCAACCTGGAAAACTCCCTTTTATTCACGTGGTGAAGAAATTGCCAACAGCGTTACCCATGGTATTGGCACAGGTTTGAGCATCGCCGGTTTAACCGCACTTGTCGTTTTGGCTGTTATTTACGGCGATATGTGGCGTGTGGTTAGCTTTAGCATTTATGGCGGCAGCCTCATTTTATTGTATTTAGCGTCTACCCTCTACCACAGCTTGCAACATCCCACCATCAAACACGCCCTGCGTAAATTTGACCACGCCTCCATCTATGTACTCATTGCGGGAACGTATACGCCCTTTCTTTTAATAAGCTTGCGTGGCTCATTGGGTTGGCCTTTGTTCTTCTTGATTTGGGGCTTGGCGGCGGCCGGTATCGTTTGGAAGATGTTCTTTTTGGGCAAACTGGAAGTATTGGCCACGATTATTTACATTTTGATGGGCTGGATGTGTATTTTCCTGTTCAAAGATATGCTGGCAACCATTCCGACCTTGGGCATCATTATGTTGGTGGTGGGGGGTATTGTGTATACCGTCGGTGTTATCTTTTATGCTTGGGAAAAACTGCCGTACAACCATGCTATCTGGCATCTGTTTGTGCTCGGTGGTAGTGTCTGCCATTATGTTGCTATTTCGACTTTAATTCCAGCATAAAAAATTCACAGATTACACAGATTAAAAAGCCTGGATTTTTATAAAAATCCAGGCTTTTTGCTTTAAGAATTGTTATCAGAAACGTTGTTTACAGTTCGATTTTAGTCCCTAATACTTTGAGGAATGCCGCCATCCAAGCAGCATTGGCCGGCCAGGCTGGTCCTGTTACCAGATTGCCATCCACATGCGCCTCGTTGACAGGAATGTCCATAAACGTGCCACCAGCCCCGGTGACATCGGGGGCGCAAGCGGGATAGGCAGAACAGAAACGGCCGTTTAACACCCCCGCCGCCGCCAATACCTGAGCACCATGACAAATCGAGGCAATCGGTTTGTTCTCCGCATCAAAATGACGCACGATTTCCAAAACACGTGCATTCAAACGGATGTATTCTGGAGCGCGGCCGCCAGGGATAACCAGAGCGTCATAGTCCGCTTCGTCGATGTCGGCGAAGGTGGCGTTTAGGGCGAAATTGTGGCCGGGTTTTTCGCTATAGGTTTGGTCGCCTTCAAAATCATGAATGGCTGTCCGCACCGTATCCCCTTTTGCTTTATCAGGACACACTGCATGAACCGTATGACCCACCGCCAACAGCGTTTGAAAAGGTACCATAAGCTCATAATCTTCCACGTAATCACCAACTAATACTAAGATTTTCTTGGCACTCATATTTCACTCCTTATTCAATTGAGAAACTAATAATGGATGTAATTTTCGAGGTACTGGGAGCATTGATTATGGGAATGATGACCCAGGCAATCACAATAGACAAATCAAACATGAATATTGTAAGCAATTTACAAGATAGCACAAGGGGAACTAGTAACTTACTAGCTGGCTTTTTCTACAAAGCACAAGCGTTTTGCAACGAAGTTTCACGAATTAA
Source organism: uncultured Chloroflexia bacterium (assembly GCA_963747345.1). Taxonomy (GTDB): domain Bacteria; phylum Chloroflexota; class Anaerolineae; order Promineifilales; family Promineifilaceae. Next base: position 229,510 of record CAVVFA010000001.1, read on the forward strand.
CGCGAAAAAATTCGTGAAACTTCGTGTTGATTCGCTGCTATAAGTTTTATCGTTATCTATAAGGAAGCAATGCCAAACGCGGCCGCTAACGCCTGCGATTCCACAACCCCTTCCTCATCATCTCGACTGTACAGAAAACGGGGACATGCCTCAAAGTTATCCGCATAATCCCGCGGCAGGTAGTCACGCAAGAAACCCGGCCAGACGTTGGCTAACCCTTCTGGCGTGATTTTTGCGCGGCGAATGATGAGGTCTTCACTGTCTGGATTGGGAATGGTGACGCCGCCGGGCAGAATAGTGCGGTCGGGGTGGACGAGGAAATAGTAGCCGTATTCATGGAACTCACGCCCATCTGCATGTTTGAAAATATTTTCGGAGAAGTAGACGAGTTTTTCCACGGTGATATTCGCCTCCGTTTCTTCCATGATTTCGCGGTGCAACGCCGTCAGGATTGATTCACCAAAATCAATACGGCCGCCAATGAGAAAAGACCATTTTTTGGAAACCCACTCGGTAAGTACCAGTTCATCCTCTTCAAATATAAGCCCGCGCACAATCACGTTGACGTGTTGGTTTTCGCCTTTAATCATCTCATAACCTCCAGGTCAATTATGTAAAAAGCCAAAAGAGCAGGATATCACTAATCCTCCGGGTACATCGCTTCAATTTGAGCCGCGTATTTCTCGGCTACGATTTTCCGTTTGATTTTTTGGGTAGGTGTCAATTCGCCTGTCTCTTGAGCAAAAGGAGCAGACAGCAGGGCAAAGGCTTTGACTTGTTCGTAGGGAGCTAATTCTTGGGAACGGGAACCGATCCGTTCTGTATACATAGCAAGAATGGCCGGATTTTCCACCAATTCCTCTCGTGTGTGATAGGCAATCCCATTTTCCTTGGCATATCCTTCCAACGGTTCAAAATTTGGTACAACCAGGGCGCTGATAAACTTGCGTCGGTCGCCAATGGCTATGAATTGCTCGATGAAATGATCTTTGGCATATACCGTTTCAATCTTCTGCGGCGCAATATTCTTGCCGCCAGACGTGATAATCAAATCCTTGATGCGGTCTGTAATTAGCAAAAAGCCATCTTCATCAAACCGGCCCACATCACCCGTATGGAACCAACCATCGCGGAACGCTTCAGCGGTCGCTTCTGGCTTGTTGTAATAGCCTTGCGTCACACTAGGGCTTTTGACCAGAATCTCGCCATCTTCCGCAATTTTTACTTCGCAATCGGGGATGAGCTTGCCCACCGTGCCAAATTTGAACGCTTTCGGCGTATTAAATGTCACCATCGGCGAAGTTTCTGTGAGACCGTAGCCTTCACAGACCAACAAGCCGGCGGCAAAGAAAAATTCTTCGATAGCTTGAGATAAAGGCGCACCCCCTGCCGAGAAGAAATTCTTAGAGCCACCCACCACTGCTTGCACTTTGCTCAAAACGAGTTTGTGTGCCACTTTATGCTGCAATGAGAGAAATGCGCCTGCTTTCCCCTCATCTTTGAGCGCATATTGGTATTTTTTGCCGATGTCAATTGACCAGGTGAACAGTTTCTTTTTTAAGCCAGACCCTTGATTCAAACCGTGCATGACGGCCGCATAGATCTTTTCATAAAGTCTCGGCACACTGACCATCACTGTAGGCTGTACTTCCGCCATGGCGGCCAGGATTTCCTTGGGATTGGCGAGGAAATTATTTTCCGCACCGCATTGGTACACATAAAATGACCAGGAGCGTTCATAAACATGGCTCAACGGCAAAAAGCTAAGCGACCGGTCGCCAGGGCCAACGTGGAACTGCCCATGCATCGCTTTGAACTGGTGGAAGATGTTGCCGTGCGTGAGCATGACGCCTTTCGGTTCGCCTGTCGTGCCGGAAGTGTAGATGATGGTTGCCAGTTCGTCTGAATGGGCAGCCGCCAGCCGCGCATCAACCTCAGCATCTGCCGATTTGTCTGTGCCTAGCGTCAGGAATTGGTTGAACGATTGTGACTCATCACCGCTGATTTTGGTGGCATTATCAAAAGCGATGATGTGTTTGAGACTGGGAGAGCGATCTTTGATGGCCTGAATTTTGTCGTAGTTCTCCTGACTGCCGGTGAAGAGAATTGCCATTTCGGTTTCATCGACGATGTAGGCGGCTTGCTGTTTGGTATTGGTGGCGTAGATAGGCACAGATACGGCTCGGATAGCGAGAGTGGCAAAATCGACCAGCGCCCATTCTGGTCTGTTTTCGGAGAAGATACCTACGCGGTCGCCGGGCTGTACGCCTAGAGCGAGCAGGGCGCGAGCAATCTGGCGCACGGTTTCGCCTACTTCTTGGTAGCTGCGGGTGTGCCATAGGTCACCGGTTTTGATGCGCATGGCGGGTTCGGCCGCGTAGGTTTGGGCGCTTTGGAAGATCATATCGGCTAAATGTTGTTTGCTCATTTTTATGCCTCGCTTTTCAGACCTGACAGGTTTATGAACGGGTCGGGTCGGAGAATAGGTGTGGATTTTTAGATGGTTTAATGGACACTGCCTGGAGGAAACCTGTCAGGTCTCCCGCCGGATAACTTAAGTATGACCCAAACTGGGGGATTGGGTAGTGATGAATGTCATGATTGGAGGGGGAAACGGCCGTTTAACCATTACAAAATCCGGCATAGTTCAAAAAGCTTAACAATGTCCTTTACAATTTGTAGACGTGCCAATCCCTACCGCCTTGGTGAATAAAAAAAGCCTGGCTCATCACCAGGCTTTTTCTTTTATCCAAATATGAACCACACGATCTTAGGTAAAAGCGGGAAAGTTTTTGGAAATAAAATTGTGCAAAACCCGCTTTTCCTTGAAGGAAACCACAATTTTGCGTGTTGGTAATTTTAAGAACTTTTTGTGGTTTACCTAAGGTGTAGTTTCTGTTGTGGTAACTGGAGCCGTGTTCGATGTCGTATCCACAGTAGGCATAACACCGGGGCCAGCCAAAACCAAATTAGGCACAGTCCCTTCCGGTGTGAAGATAACCTTATCTGTCTCGTTTAAGGCACTGGCATTCGCTTGTGCCAACAACAGCGTCAGATATTCAGGATTGGCTTCATAGAGAATGGCGAGCACTTGCTCAACGGCCGTTCTCGCTTCAGCATCTACAATAGCCCGTTCAGTTGTAATACGCGCAATTTCCAGGTCTTCTTGAGCAACCAATAAGTCTCGTTCCCTTTCAGCTAACGTAACAGCTTGTTGTTTATCGACGGTTGCCAAATCATTTTGCTTCTGTTGTTCGATAACAGCTAATTGAGCGGCCAATTGTTCTTGTTCTAACTGTGCCAATAAAATGCCTTGCCGCGCCTGTTCCTGAATACGGCTTTGCTCGACCCGAATTTGACCTTCTTGTTTGGCCTGCTCTGCACCCGCTTCAGCAAAGGCACGCAACTGATCTTGCGCCGCTTTTTCAGTCTCTAGCCGACTTTGCACGATAGCGTCTAGCGCCGCTTGCACGGCAGGTGACAACATAACATCGGGTATGACCAAATTTTCCACGCGGAGTCCTAATTCCGCGACAAGTTCATTTACCTCGGTGTCAATGCAGTTACTCAATGCATCTCGTGAGGTCCCAATGATGTTTTTATCAAACGTTCTGTCACCAACACACACTTTCATAGATTGTCGGGCTAAATCTTCTACCCTGGCACGCGCTAATGTATCATCCAGATAAATACCGCGATACCGCGACCATTGTGATTGAATCAAATCTTGATTTTCCAAACCGGGGCGGAAAATATCGCCTGTCACCCTCAAGCCGATACGCTGTTTATCAGAGGTGATAATTTCCGGGTCTTCGACAGAAAACGGAATAGCCTGTGTCGAAATCGTTTGCAAATCAACAAAAATGCCCACATCGCTGTAAACGCCAGGTCCCACAATATCAGTAATGCGGCGATTCTTGAACTGGATGCCCACTTCTTGCTCTTCAACCGGGTTCAAGAAATAGAAGAAATTGCCCATCATGTTGAAGATGATTACTACGATAATCAGTCCGCCAATAACGAGAAAAAGCCTGCCTATAGTTTTACCAGAAATACGTCTACGATTTTCCATCGTCTCTCCTTTTTATGAGGTATGCCCCTATATATGATTAAATATTTCTAAAATAGGGAAGTTGCCAGGTTATGTTATTGTCAATATGTACGTGGAATCATAACAAAAGGATGCAAAAATTGAAACGATTAGCCTCAATCGCTTTTGGAAATGACTGCATCCAGAACCAGGGAAAACGGCCGTTTCAGTTCCAGCGCCGCCCACAGATGTAAAACGACAGGCTCACCCGGCCGGACATCGACGGTATAAATCAGCTCATCCTCAAAGTTAGGGCAGGTGCGCTCTTCGGGCTTGCTGGCGTCCAGATGCAGACAGGAGAGACGAATGTCATCGGGGCTGGCGTCGGTGATGGTGAGGCGTAGACGGGCAGCGCCGTCGCCGTCTTCGTCGGTTAATGTTTCCATCCATTCAATCTGCTGCACATGAACCCCTGCGTAGCCAATTTCCAAAGGTACGTCCACGTCCCACACCTCCCCAACCTGATGATTGTCCCAATCCAATGGCAGACTGAGTTTGCGGTAAAGATTGAGCAGTTCAATTGTCAGGGTGGCGGTAACGACATCGGCATCGGCGGCAAGGGGTCTCCACCGATTATGCATCAACTGCCGAAAGGCGCTGGTACTCGAATCGTAGACGGCTGGTTCGCCTTCTCGACTTGTGGGTGCAGTGCTGCGCCCCTGATCGTCAATGAGCGAATCGGGTATGGTGAAGGAGGTGAGGGCTTGCTGCGGCGGGTAAGCGGTAGGATCCATTTGCCACAGGGGATCTACCAGGATTAAGGTGTCGATGGTGGTGGATTCAGGCGAGAAATTGGCGGTAACGGCCGTTATCGTGATCCCATTTTGCGCATCTATTGCCAACGGTGGTTCATCCACAAGCAGCCCTGGTACCAGCGGCGAAAACTGGACGAAAGTCACATCTTCGATGGCATGGATACCATATTGGTCAAGGGTCACGCTTGCTCCACAATTCTGTGGACTGTTCCAAATTAAGCCGACCGTCTAATTCCCACTCATCGCCGGAACAGGGATCAATGAATCGCTGTGCCGACTCATCCCAGGTGTAGCGGCACTCGTCTACCTCAATTTCTTCAGCATAGGGTGGTGACAAGGGAGCAAAGGCAAATAACTGTCCTTCTGGCATATGCGCCAACCAGAAATCGCCTTCTTCAATCCAATAGGGAGTGGCGCTTGGCGGATAATCGTCTGGGAGAAGCATCAGCGATTGCAGCGGCGGATAGGCCACATCACCTAAATCAAGGATTGTTTCTGTGCCAGCGGGGATGGCATAGTCGAGGCGTTGGGCGTAAAGTCTGAGAGCAGTGAGAGGGGCGTTTTGGATGGTAAAACGGCCGTTACCATCTGTTTGCGCCACCGGTTGGCCGTCTGGCTCCAAGCGCAGCAGCACGCCGGGCAATGGTTGGTTTTCATCTTCGGCGGCTACTAAACGGCCGTTTATGGTGCGTCCTGCTTCACCCGCTTCGTCAACCAGCGGAATCTCCATGTCAAAGCAGGCCACGCCGCGCTGGTGGATGAGTTGGCCTGTGAACGTATAGCCGTCAACCGACGGCCAGCTTCTGAAATCAAATGTGTGTTGGAAACGGCCGTCCGCGCCCACCTCTTGAACGGTTGTCGATTCTTCCCGATAGTTACCCGTCGGCGCATCGCCATTGATGATTATGATGGGTTTCTCGCCGGGCTGCAAGCCTGTCACCTCAATCATGCCGTGCAAGTCGCTTTCATACTGGGTGTGGATGGTCATATCGGCGGGCAGTGGGGTGCAAACGGCCGTTGTGGGGGTTGGCTCCGGGGTGACAATCTTCACCGCCACTTCGGTGACGGCTAGGCTGGCGGCGAGATCGAGGAACGCCCAACGGTATCTGCGTGACTTCACCGGCCGATCTTCAGCAGTTTCACAGGCCGTCAGGAGAACGGCCGTTAACATGAGCATCAAAACAAACAGCTTAGTCGTTGGGACGAATTGTTTCATAAGACACTGAGAGTTGGTTCAAACCTCGCCGGTTGGACGATAAAGAAGGCAGCGGCGCCTAGCACCGGAACGCCGACAATGAGTACCGCCCACACAGCCTGCGCCACGTCAGATAACGGCCGTTGCCGCAGTTGACGCAGCGCTGTCCATGCCAGTAAAAACCAAATGACAATGAATAAGAGGGGCAGTCCACACTGCACCAGTAAATAACCTGCATTAATACCTATCGCTTCCATTGTTATCCTCCAAATATGTTTTAGCTAACCAAATTTGTAACTGTACAGGTGTTTGCCAAGTCTATGAGTAGCGGCGGCTGAGCCTGTCGAAGCCAAAGCGGTTTGAGCCACCCGCCTTCGCCTTCGACAAGCTCAGGCTACGGCTGATAGTTACCCAAATTTTACAAATACGCATGAGAGAAGATGCTGGGTTTTTTACGAGGTGATCGCATCCAAATCAGTCCAGTTAAGGACAAAATAAGAGTGAATAGCAGCAGCCAGGCGGCCACGAACAGCGTGAACTGCATAAAGGTATTTAAAGGTTGCATAGCATCATTCCTTTCCCCACTGCGGAATCACATCCAGCAAATAGGCATCGCCCAGAATTTGCTCGGGTTCACCCGTGCCATCAGCAGGCAGGCGGTAAATAGTCGCCTCAGAGGTGTAGCCATCACTGCCCAGCAGCAAATACTCCCCATCTGGCGACCATGCCACTTTTTGCACCAGCGGCACTTCGCGCTGCCACAGAATTTCATCCGTCGCCCTGTCTTTGACGACTAACAAACGGAAATACTCCTCGTCATCTGGGGAACGGAGGGACAGGTATGCCAGACGGTTGCCGTCAGGAGAAACACCAGAGGGATAGGCGCGTTGATACGAACAAGTGACCGGTTCCGCCAGTGCCGTGCCAACTGTGCCATCTGCCGCCCAGCAAATGGGGGGCGATCCGCCGCCAATGGTGTTGATGGTGGCGTCTACGATGTCTACATGGCCGGTGGCAAGTTCCAGGCGGCGCACCTCGCCGAAATTGACCCCGGTGTAGGGCATGGACGGTTCAAAGCAGCAGGAAAAAGCGAGGGCGCTCATATCGGGCGACCAGACGACGTTGCCGGGCTGGTCGGTGTGGAGCAGAGGGGTCAGCTCGCCGCTTTCAATCTCGTACACAGACAACGAATCGTCTGTGCCGTAGGCCAGGTAACGGGAATCGGGCGACCAGGCGGGGAGGGGCGAGGCGGGTCTAATGTGGCTGGACTTGTTCGGGCGCGGCCACGTCTATCAGGGAGAGGCTGCTGCTGTCTGGGGCGAAGGTTAGCCAACGGCCGTTTGGCGAAACATGCGGCGGTCGGGACAAAGCTGCCATATAGGCGTCGCTATCTGGCTGTGTCATGCCCCAGCGCAGCGCACCGTCGGTGGTCAGCGGCTCCACTTGTGTGCCAGATGTGTCGGCTCGCCACAAATCGTCGGCACGAGCAAAGAGGATAACGGGGCCAGTGGTGGCTGGGCGGCGGTTACTAGGTCTGCGGGATTGCGGGTGGGAATAGACAACGGCCGTTCCCGAGGGTGGATTTTTTAGAGGCCGCCGCTGCATCGTCTCCAGCAATGTCCCGTTTTCCAGAATCTCCTGCACCTGGCTGCCGGACTGGATAGAAAGCGCCCAAATAGGGCTGCTGCGGCTGCCATCGTCCAAAAGCAGATGGTCGTCGGTGACGCTCCAATGCAGTGACGGTTTCTCTACTGGGCGTGGCATCGAGGTGGATGGTTTCCTGGCTGCGTAATTCGAGGACGACTATCTCATTTTCTGTGTCAGGAGGAACATAGGCTAGATAACGGCCGTTATGAGAAAATGCCCAGGTGTCTACATAGCTGTCATAGATGCGGCTCACTTCTTCGCCGTTTATATCCATGATGACCATGCCCTCATTGCCGTTCACCAGTAACTGATCTGGTTCGCCGCCCGTTGCTGACGCGGCGGCAGGCAGCCAGGAAGCCCGTCCACGGCAAGTCGGACAAAAGCGTTTGCCCATTTAAGTCAAACACCTCATTGCGTACCAGCAAATAACGGCCGGTGGGCGACCAACTCATTTCTTCTGCCACATGCTCAATGGCAAAACCAGGGCGGGTGGCGATTGCAGTGGCTTCCCCGCTGATGACATCGACCAGCCAATAGGTATCAATTATTTCAGGATAATCGTTTTCATCCCGTTCCCCCAGAGCCGTGGTCATGGTGGCGATGGTGCTGCCATCGGGCGACCAACGCGCATACAAAGTCCACAAGTCGGGATGGGTGAAAAGGGGCTGCGGCTCAGCGCCTTCGGCTACAGACAGAATGTAGAGCGTATCGCCATCAACATAGGTGATGTGATCGCCGTAGGGACTCCAGGTAAATACTTTGGCGCGGGGCAGCAGTTGGCGCACCTCGTCGGTTTGCAGGTTGACAAACCACAGCCCGACATTCTCAGCATCTGGAGGAGCGCCAGAACCAGGGCCACTGTAACCACCGACGCCGGGTAGTAGCAGATAACGGCCGTTTGGTGAAAGCTGCGGCCCAAAGTTGAAAGAGGTGTATTGACGGGCATCTTCCATGCGCGCGACTGGCCCGTAAAAAGCATCAAACACCGTTTCCGTAAAGGCCAGGCTGTCGGGATACGCTTTGAGCGCCCAGTTGCCATCTTGCATATCCGTATAAAGAATGAGGGTGGCATCTTGGCTAATGCCGAATGACAAATCTGTTGATGCCGCTTGGGGTGGGGGTGTAAGCGTTACTGGGGAAGAAGCGGACGGGATGGGTATTTGGGTTGGCTCCAGGGTAATTGTCGTGGGCGGTGAGGCGGGTGGCGCAGCCTGAACTATTTCGGTCACGCGGGGTGCGGCTGTCACCGTTGGCTGACTATCTGGCCCCCGGCAACCAGCAACAAATATGGTGATGAGCAAAAATAAGATAAAACGCTGAATGGATTTCGTATAGGTTGTCATCCTGACAATTATAGGGGAACGGCCGTTTCCTACTCAACGATTGACCGATGATTGGAAACGGCCGTTTCGCCTAACCAGGAATCACCCCCTGCACAATTTTTAGGGCATGAGCCAGTACATTCGGCATAATCGTATAAATTTGACCGGCATCTTGTTATTCGACACCCCACTGTAGAATCACATCCATCAAATAAGCTTGCTCAAAATTTGCTCCGGTTCAACCGTGCCATCAGCAGGTAAACGGAAATATCCCTCGTCATCTGGGAAACGGAGAAACAAGTATGCCAGACAGTTGCCGCCAGGAGAAACATCAGGTTGACAAAATATAGACCAGTCGTTATAATCTCAACTATTGAGGTCTAGCTATATGAGTTCAAAACGAGAACAAATCATCGAAACGACTTGCCAATTGATGGAAACACAAGGGTATCATGCCACTGGGTTGAATCAGATTTTGGCAGAGAGTGGAGCACCTAAAGGTTCCTTGTACCACTATTTTCCAGACGGGAAGGTGGAGCTTGGCCTGGAAGCGATTGCTTCTTCCAGCCGTATGATTGAAGGGCAGATACGGTTGGTGATGGGGGAGAATGATGATCCGGTAACGGCCGTTACCACATTCATCACTACCCTGGCCGGCTACGTCGATAAGTCAGGCTACCGGGCAGGGGGGCCAATCACCGCTATTGCGCTCGAATCAGCCTCGACCAATGATCAACTGAGGGAAGCGTGCCATCAGGCGTACCATAGTTGGCAAGAAGCATTTGCTCAAAAATTGCGGGCAGGGAATTTTGGCGAGGCGCGTTCTCGCCGACTGGCTGCGCTCATTATCGCGGCGTTAGAAGGAGCCATTATTTTGAGCCGTAGTCAACGCAGTCCACAACCTTTATTGGATATTGCTGAAGAAATTGAATTATTATTGAAAGCAGGTTAAAAAATTTATCTGGATTATACAGACTGGTCTAAAAATAAAAAGAGAAAATAATGGAAAATCAAAATAGCACACAACAAAAAACAGCGCCTATTCTTGTTATTGGGGCGACAGGCAATGTGGGGCGTGAAGTCGTCAAATCATTGCATGGTTTGGGATTTAAGGCGCGGGCAACGGCCGTTAATGAAAAAGATGCTGAGAAAGTGCCGGAAGAAGCTGGCGAAACTGTGTTTTTCGAGTTTGGGAAGCCAGAAACATTTGCTAAAGCGTTTGACGGTGTAAAAAAAATGTTTCTGATGCGCCCGCCCGCTATCTCAGATATTGAAACCTATATCAAACCGGTTATTGATTATGCGGCCGCCAATGGGGTGGAGCAGATAGCATTTCTCTCGCTGGTGGGCGTGGAAGATAGAACCTACGTGCCCCACTACAAAGTAGAGCAGTTCATGAAGGCCTCTGGTGTGCCCTATACCTTTTTGCGGTGTGGCTTTTTCATGCAAAACCTGAGTACAACCCATCGCATTGATGTGGTGGCGCATGACGATTTGTTTGTGCCAGTGGGCAAAGCGAAGACCGCCTTTATTGATGCGCGTGACATCGGCGCTGTTGCCGCCCATGTGCTCACGACGCCCGGTCATGACAATCAAACATATGACCTCACTGGCAAAGAAGCGCTGACCTATTATCAAGTTGCTAACATTTTCACGGAGGCTTTGGGCAGGAAGATTACCTATTCCAACCCGTCTGTATTTAAGTTTGCCTGGCGGATGAAGAAACGGGGCAATCCGTGGGGGTATGTGCTGGTGACTTCGGGGCTTTATTTTGCCACGCGGCGGGGATCTGCGGAGGAAGTTTCTGATGGCGTACAACAATTGTTAGGGCGTGACCCGATAACTATGCGCCAATTTGTGGAAGATAATGCCGAAGTTTGGCAAAAATAAAATAGAAGGAGAAAACGACTATGTCTTCAACACAACCAACCAAACAAGTAGATAAAAGTAAGATTTGGAAAATGGGACTGCTGGCGATTGTCGCTTCGGTAGTGGCGAATCTCATCGCCTTTTTCCTGTTGAGTGCGATTTTAGAGTTGCCGTCTCCCGCCGATTTCCCACCTTTGAGTGCCGGGGCGATTGGCTTTTTAACGGCCGTTTTCACATGCTTAGCCGTAGTGGCATTTGCCATTATCGCACGTATTTCTAAGCGGCCTATTCGCACCTACTGGATTGTAGCCACGGTGATCTTTGTTCTTTCCATTATTCCCAATCTCATCACCGCCATGAACCCAACCACCGCCCCATTTCCTTTTCCGGTGCTAACTGCCCAAGCCTTTTTGGTTCTTATTGTTTTTCATGTCATCGCTTATCTGATAACCGTGTGGGTGATGACGACAAAAACGTTAGCAGATTAGTTCAAGGAATGTGATGTTAAGATGAGTAAAAAAATTTAATCGCCAACGGGCATGACCCTTACCCGTAATGCAGAATCCAACAAAACGGCCGTTTGCCGCTCAACGATTGGCTGATGATTGGTAAACGGCCGTTCCGCCTAACCAGGAATCACCCCCTGCACAATTTTACGAGCGTGCGCCAACTCGTCTGGCACGATGGTGTGGTCCATGCCCGGGTAGATTTGTTTGTTGACATGTGCGCCGAGGTTTGTGAAGGTAACGGCCGTTTCCTCCACACGCGCCAACGGAATATGAAAATCCACATCACTACAACCCAGAAACACCGGTGTGCCTGCTAACGACCCAGCATACTCTCGCGGCGTACCGGGCGGCCCAATCAAACCGCCGCTGAACACCAACAACCCGCCATAGCGCCGTGGCATTGTCGCGCCACAAACTCAGACGCCAGACACGCCCCCTGCGAAAAACCAGCCAGCACAATGCGCTCTGCCGGAATTCCAGCCGCTTCAATTTGAGCCACCAACTCCCCAATCGCCTGCAAGCCAGAAGATAGCCCCGGTTCATTGCGGGTCATCGGCTCCAAAAAACTGTACGGATACCAGGTATTGCCCGCCGCCTGAGGTGCCAGGTAGACAAAATCAGGATGAGCCAGCTCCTGCGCCAGCCCTAAAATACCGGGCGCACTGTCGCCGCGGCCGTGAACCAGAATCATAGCGGCTTTTGCTTCGGCTCAACGGTTTGCCAGTTGTGTAAATGGGTTGTCCCTGATGCGGGCCACTGTTTGTGTTTGTGCGTCATCGTCGCTTACCACAGTTTTCCTTCTCAACTATGCGTGTACTTTAGATTTCTGGTACGGCTCGCTCAATTTGAGCCCGATTTTGTTCCAGCCAGGGCGGGAGTTTGAGGCTCATGCCCAGGTCGGAGACTGGCTCATCATACAAGAAAGCCAGGCGCGTCGGTGGCGATTTCAAACAGAACGCCATTCGGTTCTCTAAAGTAGATGGAGTGGAAATACTGCCGATCCATCACCGGCGAGACATTGTAGCCTTGCTGCCGCAGCTTGGTGAGATATTCTTGCTGCTCGGTATCATCCACCGTGCGGAAGGCGATGTGATGGATAGTGCCAGCCCCCATGTTGCCCGCTGGTTGACCGGGCCGTTCCAGCAAATCTACATACAAACCCACATCGTTAGAGGCTCCTTGGAAACGGGTTCGCGCCCCTTCTTGCCCCACGAATTCATAGCCCAACTGCCCGACGAGTAAATCGGCGGTGGGCTGGGTTTGCCCCACCCAGGCGGTGACGCTGTGAAAACCGCGCAGCGCATGTTGCGCCGGAATCGGGCCATCTTGCCACACCTGGATGGTCGCTGCCTCATCATTGGCGACGAGTTCCACCACCATGCCGTCTGGGTCGCTGAAGGTGAGCAGCTCTTGCCCAAAGCGTGTCTGTCGTTCGCCCAGGCTGATGTTGTGTGTTTGCAGCCGTTCCTGCCAGTAATCGAGGGATGACGCGGGGATGTTGTAGGAAACGGCCGTTGCTTCCCCATTCCCTTTTGTACCACGTTTCATATGCTGCCAGGGAAAAAAAGTCAAGACCGTGCCTGGTGTGCCCACCTCATCAGCGTAGTAAAAATGATACGTGCCCGGATCGTCAAAATTGACTGTGCGCTTGACCAGTCGCTGCCCCAAAATGTTGTGGTAAAAATCGATATTCGCCTGTGGATTGCTGGCGATGGCTGTAATGTGGTGTAAACCTTGTACGTTTTGCATGTTTGTTCTCCTGAAATAGTTTGATTTATTAAACTATTTCTCCTAAAAAATTTAGTTGCTGTTGCCCAAACCCAATTTGCGGCAAAGCTGCGCCAATTGTTCTTGTTCGGCTGTCGTCAATACATTCATCGTGCCCACGACACCAGCTACATGATCAGGCAAGATGGCTTCAATAAGCGCCTGCCCTGCCGGAGTCAGATGGATGTCGATGCAGCGACGATCATCCTCACGAGGCAGGCGTGTGACTAACTCTCGTTTCACCAGATTGGTGATAACTAGCGTTAGATTGCCGCCGCTTTTAAGAATTTTTCCCGCCAGTTGGGTGGGTTGTAAGGGGCCAAGATGGTAGATGGCTTCCAACACGCCAAACTGGCTAATCGACAGATTGTACTCAAGCAAGTGGGCGTTGATGTGCGTTGTCACGGTTTCATGGGCGCGAGACAATTTGATGTAGCCTTCGAGCGCTAATATTTCTTCCGGTGTGCCTTGATAATGTGTGCCCATACGCTTTCTCCATACAAATTCATCTAACGAATTATAGTTTAACATTAAACTATTTAATATTAAAATGATTACATATTTTTATTGTTTTGTCAAGCTGGAATGTGGGGGATTCGCAAAAATTCCGGCATGAAAATGTCGGTCTTTAGGAACTTGCGGAGTGGAGTTTTTCACTGTTGATTTTTTGCAAGGAATTACACGAATTATCGCTAATTTTTGTTTAATTCGTGATAATTCGCGGAAATTCGTTGCCAAATTTTCAAGACGCATCAAATCCCATAGAGCCGGAAATGTTCACTCCACGTGCGGAGAAAGGGGCGAAAACGGCCGTTTCGCAATGATGCCTCGCCGGATTGATGGGTTGGGGTTAAACTAAATTACCTATGGCCAAGACAAGCAAACTAATTGACTTACCCCTGAACCAATACGAGGCGGAAAACGGCCGTTGTGCCTTATCCATCATCATTGTTTCCTACAATACCCGTCAGCTTTTAGACGATTGTCTCGCTTCGATTGCCGCCGCCGATGCACCCGAAGGCGGGTTGGAAGTGATTGTCGTGGACAATGCCTCTCAAGATGGCAGTCAGGAGATGGTGCAGAGAAAGCTATCCTGAAGTGTGTTTGGTGGCGTTGGCTGAGAACTTGGGTTTTTCCACGGCAAATAATCGGGGAACGGCCGTTTCGCACGGCGAATACATCCTTTTCTTAAACTCAGACACAGTTGTCGAGCCAGATGCGCTCAGCAAGCCCGTTGCCTACATGCGCCAGCATCCCCAGATTGGCGCGTTGACCACTCGCCTCATCTACCCCAACGGGCAGCGCGACCCCGACAACCATCGCGGCTTTCCTACACCCTGGAATGCGATTTGTCATTTTAGCGGCTTGGGCAAACTGTTTCCCAACGAGCCGCGCGTCAATGGCTACTTTCAAACCTACGCCGATTTCAACCAGACCCATGTCGTCGAGGTCATTGCCGGCTCCTATATGCTCATGCCGCGTTCACTTGTTGAGGAACTAGAAGGCTGGGACGAAACTTACTTTTTCTACGGCGAAGACATCGACTTTTGTTATCGTATCAATCAGGCCGGCTACCAAATTGTCTATTACCCACATGTGGTGGTACTGCATTATAAAGGGGCCAGCTCCGGCTTACGCAAAGAGTCCGCCGAGATTGCGCGTCCGCCCAGGGAAACGCGGGTGAGGGTGGCAAAGGAGTCGGTGCGGGCGATGCAGGTGTTCTACCACAAGTTTTACAGTGACCAGTACCCGTCGGTAGTAACGTGGTTGGTGCTGTCGGGGATTCGGCTGCGCGGCTGGTTCCGCATTATGAAGCATCAGCTCATGTAAAAATCATGATACCAATCATGGCTGCAACTGTCAGAAAGCAGGTCTTATTGGGAGACCCCCTCAGGGTACCATCAGGAAATTGACGATCCAGTGGGCAAAGGTGTCATTGTCTGGGGTGCCGTTGTGGATGGAGGAAACGGCCGTTGCCACAACCTCCGCATCAACAACCCCATCCTTTCCCGCCAAAATATCTTCCATCATTGGCTTCGTAAACTCAGGATGGCCTTGCACCCCCAACACCTGATCACCCATCACAAACATCGCATTAGGGCAGAACGCATTGCCCCCCAATAATTCCGCTTCATCGGGCAGTTCCATCACCTGGTCTTGATGGACAAAATACAAGCCAAATTCTCCGCACGGTTCCGTCATCCATGGTTTTTGGGCTATCACCGCAAACGGCTTCATGCCCAGTCCCCAACCCTTCTCCGACTTTTCAGTATGGCCGCCCAGCGCATGAGCCAACACCTGATGCCCAAAACAGATGCCGACCAGTTTTTTATTAGCCGCATAACACGCTCGAATAAATTGCATCAGCTCTGCAATCCAGAGGTCGCTGTCATAAACGCCCTTGGGACTGCCCGTAATCACATACGCATCACACGCATCCACACTTTCTGGAAATTCGCCCACCGCCACGTCATAGCCAGCATAGGTAAAAGAAGATGCCCCGCCGCTTTCTATAAAACGAATATACGCATCCGTCGGAGTACCTTGCCAGTTGACTTCGCTGGTTAATGAATTGATGGCGTTTAGGATTCCTATTTTCATTGAGACCTCATTGAATTGATTGATTGATGTAATTGGAGTCTGACGAAAATTGAATTCCAGTAGAGACGCCCCGCCGGGGCGTCTCTACCAGAGGGGAATACCAAAATCGCCAGTATCCAGGATGTAAAAATCCACCTGCCCCCATTCTAAAGACGAACGCCACAAGACGCAAAAAAAGAGCGATTGAATAGATCTCTCCATCCAATCGCTCACTGTTTACCGTTCACTGTTTACTGATTACTGTTTACTGATTTCCATCCATCATCCGCCCAAATCCGACACCGGCGCCAGCGCAAAGGCCAACGGTGAAGCGTTACGATCCAGATACTGCAACCGATTCCAGCCATTTGTCGCCATCGCATGAACATACAGGGTCTCGGCAAAGGCAGCCCGCACACAGGGAGAGTCGCCAGGGTTCAACGCCCGCAGCAGATAAGCCGCCGTCACATTTCTGGCATATTCGCCATTTGCCTCAGCATACCCGCCAACCGGTCCGCCAACGCTTCCAGAAACAGCTTCCACTGAGCCAACGCTGCCCCGATTGATGTTGAAGCTAAACCGGGCAAAGTCGTTTTCATGCCGTGCCTTGAACGAAAGCGTCACCAAATCCGTGATAGCCGTGTAATTGAGGAAGCCACAAGGATTTGCGGCGGTTGCGCCAATTTTAACAGGATGAATAACAGCCTCGCTGCTAATATTATCCACGTGGACGATCATGTGGAAGGCCACAACCTTGCCCCCTTCGACCAACAGATTGGCATTGGGTGCGGGATTGGTATCCAACGTGCCCACGCCAAATGGCGCATTGCCATCTGCCACCACCGGCTGCACATTCGTCGTCGCCCCATCTTGGAAGGGAATCCGATTGCCACTGTTATCAAACAGTTCCAGCTTCATTTGATATTTGCCAGCCCCAGCATAGGCGTTGCCACCTGCCAGTAAGTGGGTTTCAAAATGAGCACTCGCCGTATTCTCGTGCGCATTAACCTGCGGTGTCCATTGTCCGACAGGCGGGTCTTCCGGCTGAATCTCAAACAGGTTCATGCCAGCAACGGTGAGAGCTGGGTCTGTATCTGGGCCAAGGGTATACGGTTTAAATTTCAACTTACCGTCGGGAGCCACATATGAATAATGGCGTACCACCTGTCGATCCATCGCGTGCCAACTATCACTCACCGCCTGGTTACCACTATCAGCCACCTTACGGTAAGACCATCGATAATGGGTAATGCCATTGGGAATCAGATCCTCGCCAAAGTAAACACGTGGCTCTAAAACGCCACCAAAAGGAGCACCAGCCCAAGTGCCACCACCAGAAATGGTCAAGCCGCGCTGCGCACCAGCCAACGGCCCTTCAACTTGCTCAAAACCAACATTCTCGCCAATACCCAAAATCGCCAGATGATTATGCGGCACACGAGGGGCAGGCGCACACCACGGCACTCGTGGGTCTGATACCCGAATCGTAACTTCACTACCACAAACAAAATTCCAGTAGGTATTGCAGCTCTTCGGCGGTTTATAAACTGTTGTCCACGCGCCGCCAATGCAATATTCCACCCAGAAGTACAGGTCAGGATGGTCGCCATAGCAGAGATACCAGATGTTGGTATCAAAACGTCCCTGGCTGTCTGTTTCCACAACAGCCAGTTCATCACAACGGAGGTAGCCCCAGAACCAATCCAGATGGCAAAGATAGGGCAGTATCAAGGCAACATTGTCTATCAAAGCTTGCCGCACAATGGTGATGGAACTGGAAGTCAGGTTAGCCTGCACCGCCATCGGGAGTTGCGCCGACTGCACCATGTTGGCCTCAAGGTTTGCCAGACCCGCCGTCATACGCATGGCGATGGGGGGTAATGGTTGTGGATTTAAGCCAACAAGTTCACCTGGATTGGCAAAATCCATCTTGATTTCATTCATAGCCGCCAGATTTTCCGGGGAAGGATCGATGACGCCAGGATCAAAGCGGAAGGGTGGCGGATCCGGCAATGGGATTGGGAAGCGAATGGGCGGTCTCTCTAACAAGGGAAGCAAGTCATCACGTAACCGGAAGATGTCTCGATCTGGCAGTTTGAGGACGAGCCAGGGAATGCGATCTACTTCACAAATGTGAACACGCGCATGGCACACGGGCATGTTGTGGATTACGTTATGAATCTCCACTGGGCGCACCACCTGACCACGCACCCGACAGCGACACCAGGGCCACCATTTCCACAGAATTTTGGGGATGGGTAACAGTTCATACTGTTGTTGATTTGGCTCATATTGCCAAATGGCTTCATGTGCCTGCCACTTTTCCATCATGGCAAGAGTGGGCGCGACTTCTGCACGCTCTTCTGGTGGTGCTGGGGCGAAAAAGATGCGGGCATGTTGCGCTTCTTCTTTGTTCAACTCCAGTTGGACTCGGCCGGACGCGGCATTGAATGGGGCGACGGTTAACAACCGCCCACGCCGGTCAAAGGCGTAGGCCATTGCTTCTAGCTCTTTGCCGGGGTCTCCCTCGAACGGTACGATAAATGTTAATCCTTTTGCTTTGCGACTACTTTTTAACTCAGCCATCGTTTTGCCTCCAATTAGGTGGGTGTCGTATCTAGGATACAGTCACCGATATTTTCTTATACACCTAGATAAACGAAGGCGTTGGCAAAATTCCGGCATGAGGGGAAATCTAGCACCCTAACAAATGGATACAAGGAGATGTCGAGCGAGGTATTGGTCGTGCCATAATGAGGCTCAATAGAAACTTCCCAAATTCAGACCAAAATATAATCGCCCTATAAGATCAGAGCACTCGCCTGGATTCCTGTTTTCTGATCATATCTGGCAGTAACGAGTTAGTTCGATGGTAGCTACGGATGTTCGTAAGCTCCTAAATCCGGCTGGCTACGCTCATTACCCAGAATGTCTGTTTTTGGGGCAACTTGGGAGTTTGCAGCATCTATGGCGATGCTGTTTGCAGGGAAGGTGCCGTAATCGTCTACCAAGTGTGTGAATAGCTCGCGGATTGATGACTCCCCACTCACAAATTGCTGTTTATCCGGGAGCCAGCGGGGGGGTTGGAAAGTTGTCTGATCTGCTGGTAAGTTGGGATTGCCAAATTAGCGTTGTCGTCATCCAGATAGCTGATAATTTCGTCCTCGTCAGGGGGAATGGGCTGACCGCCATTCCAATACAGATTGTTGTTGATGACATACGAGGTAGTCGCTTCCGAGTCAGCGAAGTTGTTGCTGTCCTGGTTGTTTTCGGCTCCCATCGTGCCGGTAGGATCGGTCCAGATGTTGTTATAGAAGGCGATATTGCGATTTGGTACGGCAGTTTGCCCTGTGAGCCGGAAGGCAAACGATTTGCCTGGTAAATCGCCGGTAATGGTGTTGTTGCGGAAGGTAACATCTTCTGCTCCCACAACTTTGAGCGTGGTATGGATCAGGTCTGGGGCATTGCCGATGAACAGATTGTTTTGGATGAGCACGTCACGAGCCAAATAGTAACTGACATTGCTGTCGTCACCGATAGCAATAAAGCTGTTGCCAATCGCGCCCTCCCAATTCGCAAAAATATTACCATCAAGCGTGATGTGTTGGCTGCCCAAAATATTGTCTTCAGCCCCGTTGGAGTCTTTGATGACAATAAAACTGCCGGTGTTGGTATCGGAACGGCCGTTTCCCGCAAAATCATTGAAGAAAATATTATGTTTAAGGGTGATGTTCAAGGCGCTGTTAATATCGATATGGCTGTCTTCTCCTTGCTGATTGTAAAAGATATTGTTTTCAAACAAGATATTTCGCGCTCCGTTATTCACCTTGATGATGTCGTTGTTGTAGCTGTCGTGGAAAATATTGTTGATAAAGCGTAGATCGCGCCCGCCCGTGCCGTTATCGGCCGTGTCTTGAATTTGGATGACATACCTGCCAGCGCCAGGGCCGCTGTGGGCAATGTCAAAGCCTTCAATGGTAATACCGGCGCAGACAAAGCAGAAAAGCACCTTGTCGTTGTGCCGAAGTTGGGCACGATAGGGTGTTTCTGACCGGATGGTGATGCCACTGGCAAATTTACGTGATAATTCTATCTCGCCCGTATAGGTACCGGGCTTCACCAAAATCAGGGAGGTATCAGGTACTTGTGAAACGGCATAAGAAATGGTACGCCAGGGTGCATTTACCTTGCCGTTTCCAGATGAGTTATTGCCATTGGGAGCGACATAAAACGTATTATCGGGGGTGACGATGGTGGGTAGAAAAACTTGATGCGGTGTTTCTGTGGCAGTTGGGGGCAGCAGGGAATTGTGGCAGTGTCTGTGGTAGGTTGGTTTGCGGAAGCTGGGCTGATTGTTACAGGCTAATGTGAACAATATGGTGATGAGGCAGAAAAGAATTTTTAGTCGCATTACCGTTTCTCTTGCTTTTGCGAGCAGGTTTATAATTTTGTGCTTTTCCTCAAGCGAAAAGCACAGACCTCTCTTTTGGTTAGCATATGTTTGATGGGGACGATGTGGGCGGTGGCGGTGTGTGAAGCGAGTTTGGCTGTAAAAAACCATAAGCTATCAAGGAATGGAGGGTAATCAAAGTTAGGCATGGTTAAATAGGAAATATTTCCCATAGACGGATTTGCCTCAGGAGTAGAGGGGGTAAACGGCCGTTTTCCCATCTCCTTCAATATGAATAAATAATGAGTAGTCAACAGGGATTAGTCGTGCTTGGCAGCCTCTTGAACCAATGTCTGATAAAGGTCTTCTGGATGAATGGGGAGGCGGCGTGTTAGCCAGTGGGGAAGTGGGGGCGGGGCAGTTGTTTGGGCACGATTGCGATAAAGCGCTGGATTTCGCTGGTCTGGCAGTGGCAGTCCAACGAACTGTTCCAGCCGTTTAAAGACCTCATCATCTTGCATCAGCTCTTCATAGCGGACAACAAACGTGGGCACGGCTGCCTCATGATTGCGTAGCGAAGATTAAACCAGTTGTGTATCGTCCAGGCGTGCAGCACGCGATACAGACGCGGTTTACTCTCGGCTGTCTTATATCGGCGCATCAACTCGCGGTAATGGCGGAAGACAATAATCACCTTATGCTCCGGCAGCACAGTCCGCCAAACCGGGTAAGTAAGACAGGTACGCGGGTCTTTAAAGCCCCAGTTAGCTGTAAGTTGGTTGTGTTGTCTGATAAGACTGTCGCATAGCCAGGCGGTGGTGGCTGCGTATGCAGACGGTTCTGCAAGGCGCGAGAACGAATCAAAGCGATGGAGTCTTTATTACGTCGATAACCGGCCTGATCATAGTCTGGACGAAAGGGTTTACGCAGCAAATAATCCAGGGGCGGAATCAAGTAGCCGTGCAGCAGATCGCGGTTTAGTTCCTGGGTGTCATGTCGCTCGTATTTATTGTTGGTGTCATAGGTCAGCGATTCGTCGAAATCGCCCATGTTGATACCAGCGGCATGGAGCGTTTGCGCCACCAGGGTTGTGCCTGATTTGTGCATTCCTAAAACAATATAGATCATGGATGGTTCCTTTGAAACGTAAAACGTAGTGCGTAGAACGTAGATATACGCACTACGCACTACGCACTATACTCCTATATAAATTTACCAGTTTGTTTGCCACTGTGTCCAGACTGTAGCGCTCGACAATAACTTGGCGAGCTTGGTGTGCCCATTTGCTGGTGCAGTACTGCTATCGGTCAGAGCCGTGAGGATGGCGTTTTGCAGAGCCGCTGGATTTTCCGCCGGAACCAGCCAGCCAGACTGCCCTGAAGTGACGACATCAGGTGCGCCGCCCACATCGGTGGCAACGACAGGCAAGCCAGCAGGCCATCGCTTCCAGCAGGGAATTAGATAGCCCTTCGGTGGCGGAAGGCAGCACAAACAAGTCGGCGGTTTGCAGATACGGCACAATATTGTCCAGTCTCCCCAGAAAACGAACGCCATCTCCGGCTTGCTGCTGGAGTTGTATCTTCGCTGAGCCCATCGCCCAAAATGAGCAGTTGGGCATCGGAGTGGGCTTGGCGCACCGCTGGCCAGACCGCAATGAGGTGTTCTACACGTTTTTCAGGAACAAGGCGACCGGTGTAAACGGCCGTTTTCCTCTCTCCTATCTCTAACTGCTGCCTAAGCTGTACTGCGCTGGTCAGGGGTGGCAGATGCAAAACGGACGGTGTCCACGCCGTTGGGGATGAAGTGGCGCTTCGCTTCAGGCACGCCAATCCGTTCCAGTTCCGCATCAATTTCGGCGCTGATGACGGGAAACGCGCTGACGTGTTCACGATACTGCGCCAGTCGATAGCTGCCGAATGGCTTGCGCTCCAGTCGATAAACATCACCCAGCAGCCCGCCGCGCAGCACTTTTGCTATGACGGGAATATGCAGCAGACGCTTGGCAATAACGGCCGTTGTCAGCGGTGATAAAAAGCTGTAAGCATGTATCAAATCAGGGCGGTTTTGTTGCAGCCAGCGCAGCGCAGTCATCGTGAACGAAAAAGCCGCCACTGGCTTCGGTCCAAATGCGGGCAAGCGGTAGACCGGTACACCATCCACCATTTCATAGGCTGCCAAACCAGGAAAGCGGCGCGTCAGCACCGAGATTTGGATATTCTGCGCTTGTAGCAGCGGTGCCAGCATCGCCAACTGAGTCTGGGCACCACCCACACGCGGATAATAGTCGAGAATGATCATGGCAACGTGAATCGGTTGGGTCATGGACTATCCCTTTTGTGGCTTCTGAATATCAGCGTACAGTGCCAGCAATTGCTTGGCCGCAACCTCGGCGCTGTAGCCAGCAACGATGGCTTCTCTGGCGGCTGCGCCTATCTGCGGCCAATTTTCGGGTTGAGCAAGCAAGTCGCACAGAGCCGCCGCCAACACGTTGGGTTGTCTGGCGAGAACCAATCTGCCCATTTCTGACGTGAACACTTGGGCCGTATCGCCCACATTGGTGACGACGCTGGGCAGACCAGAAGCCATCGCTTCCAGTAGTGCGACAGAAAGTCCTTCCCACCAGGAGGAGCTAACGTACATATCGCTGGCTCCCAAGAGTTGGGGTACATCGTGGCGTAAGCCGAGCAGGTGAACGGTCGCCCCCAGCCCCAGTGCCGTAATTTTGGCGGACAGTTCGTCGTCGAGCGAGCCGACGCCTGCTATAAACAGATGGGCATGGGGGTGATGCTGGTTTACCTGGGCAAAGGCGTCGAGTAGATCCGTAAACCCTTTTTGTTCTTCCAGGCGACCAACGGCAAGCAGGATTTGGGCGTCGGGATTCTCAACCAGGGCGTGGCGCACGGCGCTGCGCGTGGCGGTGTCCAGGCGGTTCTGGGATGGTGACGGCGTTGGGGATAACGGTAAACTGCTTGTCGCCGATGCGCTGACTGTGGGCATCGGCAATGCTCCAGCCAACGGCAATGGGGCGGTCGATGACGTGGTTGAACACCCAATTTTCTAGGTGATTGTGTAACGGCCGTTCTTCGCTCTGCATGGTGACGTTGTGTAAGGTAGCGGTGACGGGGGTATGCGTGAGCCAGCCTGCCAGTCCGCCCAAAATGTTTGCCATCGTCAAGTGGGTGTGTATCACATCAAACGATTCAGCTTGACATAAAGCAACGAGACGGCGAAAGCGGCCGGGATGAAATAGCTTGCGGTGGTGCAAGTGGATAATGCGCGCGCCAGTATCCGCCACTTCTTGCTCGGCGGCGGCGACGTTGGGGCGCAGAGTAATCACCGTCAGACGGTGTTCACTGTCTTGGATGGCACGGGCGAAGGTGGCAATGAGTTTTTCAGCGCCGCCAGCCCGCAGAGCGTTGATGACAAAGGCGATGTGCATAATTTGTAAGTTTTTAAACCTGCTGGCTGATGTACGCCGCATCAAGACGGGCAAGCATCTCTTCGCACAGGGTTTGAATGTCTGGCGAGAGGTCGATTTGGGCTTGGCCTTTGCCCAGGGAGGTTTGATGCACTTCTTGCACGAGGCGATCTCCGGGAAACGGCCGTTGTGCAAAATTATAAACGGCCGTTATCGTTGCCAGCGGTTCCGTCACCAAATCACGATAGCGCAACATGCGCACGGCGGGTTGAGCGGCGAGGTCTTGGGTAAAAAAGAAGCTGTTGCGCACAATCCAGAACAGCGCCGCCGCATCATACGGATTCATCTCTTCAGAAAAATAACGACTCACCAAGTCGCGGTATTCTGGGGTTAACTTTTCGACCCGCCAATTGTCTTCCTGCTCTTGCACGATATAGCGCAAATTCTTGATGCCATTTTGCAGCCCAAACCGGCGCAGATTAGACAACGCCACATCGCGGTAATCACGATACATCCACAGCGCTTTGGAACCATCGAAAAAATCGAGCAGTTGGCACGAATTTTGCGTTTCGACCAGAGGCTTCAGCACCACCAGCGGAAAGCGGGTGGCCTTGATGCGCTTTTCTACCTGCGGCAGCGGATTCAGGCGCAAGCCATCGAGTTGGTCTTGTTTGGAGAGACTGCTGTGTTCCGGGTAAACGAGCGTGTTGAAATCACGGTTGAAGATACGGGTCATGAGCGTTGTGCCAGACCGTTGACAGCCGATGATGAAAAGTAGTTGTTGGGGCTGGTTGGAAGTTGGCAACGGCGCACGGACAAACTGCACCAGTTGTTTGCTGGCGCCATACAAACGCATGGCGGCTTTTTGTCGCCATGCGTGAATTTGTTTACTGGAAATGCGTTGCGTCATAAGGATTGTGTTAGCTCCGGGCTTTGTTTCGCTGCTTGCCAGCGATTTCTCTCATAGTCAGCCACGTTTTTGGTGGCAATGACCAGGCCAATCATCAGCCAAAAATAGCGTGGATAGGCGAGATGCAGGAAGAGAGAACCGGTTAGATAGCCCAGCAGACCGACAGTGAGTGCCCAGGTGATGTAGGCATAATCAGGCTGTTTGTTCTCTAAAAAGATGGGATAGGCCAGATACAACTGCCGAAAGGCCACCGCCAAAATGAGACCGAACGCCAGGATACCGACCAGTCCGGTTTCAGAGGCAACTTCCAAATAAAGGCTGTGGGCAGAACGTGCCTGACCGCGTGTATCCAAGCCTAAATGTTCGGCATAGTCCAGATAGTTGATGTTGAAATTGCCCAGTCCCACGCCGATGAAAGGATGGTCGCCAAACATTTGCCAGGCGGCCGTGACTTCGCTTTGGCGGCCTCGGAATGAACTATCTGTGACAACGGCCGTTTCGTCACTAGACACCACGCTCACCAAATCAGTCAACAATCCGAGCCGCGCCTTGTACTGCGCTGGCACAAACTGGTAAGCAATCAGCACCGCCACCACGAGACCCAGGATAAGCATGGGACTAGTGCGATGATGCCAGAGCATCAAGCCTGCGACCACAATCAGGGCTAGAAAGCCGCCGCGTGAATAGGTGAAGATGATGGAAAAAACGCTGGTGAACAAAACGATGCCTGCCAGCACGCGCAGCACTTGGCTGTCTTCGTGCCAGAGGCGGTCAAGCGCCAGCGGTACAATCATGACCAAAATCATGGCGTAAAAGTTGGCAGAGATGGGGCCAGAGAGGCGAAAATCGCTGGTTCCAGTGACGATTTGCTGTGTTTCTGCCTGGGCAAAGCCCCAGTAATTGTTGGCGAAGGTGCCGGTAAGCTGCTGGTATGTGGTGAGTGCGGAGAGAAAGAGCGCCGCAAACAGCAGTGCCCACACTGCGCGGCGCAGGGTCACGCCATCGCGCACAATCATGACGATGACGATGGCAATGAGGGCGTCTTTGGCGTAATTATCCAGAGCGTCGAGCACGTCTGTTGGCGAGTGGGCATACAGCAGGGAGGCTACGCCTACCATGCCATAAATGCCAAGCACAACGGCCGTTGTCAGCCAGGGTGACGGTTCGATGCGGAAAAGTAGCCAGCGAGCAATGATCACAACCAGGAGTGCCGGGATAAAAACCTTAGCCACAGAAGGCGCACCGTGATACTTGATTAGTACATCCGAGATACGGGCGAATGTGATGAAGATGAGAACCAGCAGGCCATATTCCACGCGGTAGAAGCGTCAGCAAGATGGCGGCTATGCCGATTAGACCCAACACGATAATGCGCGGGTCACGAATGATCCAGGCAGCGGTAGCGGCTGCCAAGCCCATGATCACGGCTAACGCCACAAAAATTGGATTCAACCATTTCTTCTGACTAGATGTTAATTGTAGATATAGACTCATATTTTTCTTAAACCTCGCGCAGGGTACCCTTTTTACTGAGTATGGGACGCAGACTGCGTTGTGCCTCGTTCAACAAGTCGCGCTGAAATACCCACAGGAATAAGCCGTAAGTGACAATGCCAACCAGCACACCCACGATGAGCTGCCACAGCGGGCTTGTGTTTTGCATCAGTTGCAGCACGCCCAGGACGCAGACCGCCATGATGATGCCGCCGCTGAGGCCGGGCGCAAAAGCCGCGGCTATCTTGCGGAAGGGTGTTTCTAGCAGCATTCCGGCCACGTAAATATTAAGTGCCGCAAATAGGAATGACATGAAGACTTGCATCCAGGCAACGGCCGTTGTCGTTCCCGGCACGGTAGCCGCCCACCACAAAGCAGGCACTAAAACCACTACTTTGATCAGCGACAGGCGCGTCAAAATCTCCGGTCGTCCTTGGGCTTTGTAAACATGGCCGATATTAAACGTGAGCGCCCGAATCAGTGTGTAAATGGAAATAGCTGCCATGACTGGAATGGCGTCTGCCCATTTGTCGGTGAACAGCGTTAATACCAGTGGCCCAGAAACGGCCGCCAGGCCTAAAGCTACGGGTGCTGTAAGCATTGTCATGTAGCGCATCGTCACCAAAAACCCGCGACTGAGCAGGGCGGGGTCATTGCGCATTTTGGCATACGCTGGAAAGATAACTTGCCCGGCGATGGTGACAAACTGTTTCACCAGCAGTTCTGGAATGCGAAAGGCCAGGGTATAGACGCCTAGCGCCGCTGCGCCCAGAATACGACCAATAAGCAGGTAGTCGGCCTGGTTGATGAGCGTGCCCAGGGCATCAACAGAAACGATGTTGGAGCCGTAAGAAAGCAGGGGGCGGGCGGCAGCACGGTCAAACTGCCATTTTGGCCGCCAGGGATAAGCCCACCAATAGGCAATCACGGCAACGGCCGTTCCCCCCACCTGTCCTATCACCAAACTCCACGCCCCAAACCCATACAGCGCCAGCACAATGGAAATGATGCCTTTGCCCACTGCCTTTGTCACATCAGGCACAAATTTGCGCTTGAATGTCATGTTTTTCAGGAGCAGCGAGGCGTGGATATTGCCCAAAGCTGTGATGGGGAAGGTCAGGCCGAGGACTCGCGTCAGAGGCACTGCTTCTGGATTTTTAAAGAACAGGCCAGCCAGTGGCGCCACCAGCCAGGTAAGGGCAAAAAGTCCAATGCCTGCCATCAAGTTGAGCCAAAAGGCGGTATTTAGAATTTTGGGATCATCCCGATAATAGATAATCGCCGAGCCAATCCCCAGGTCATTGAGCACATCCAGAAAGCTGATGACAATCAGAGCGTAGCCAGCTAGACCAAAGTCTTCTTGGGAGAGCAGCCGCGCCAGGATGACCGTGCTGGCAAAGACGAGCAGTTTGCCGCTGTAGGTCGCCAGATAGGCCCACATCGTGCCTTGGATGGTGGCTTTAACCAGTTCTTCGTTGGTCGAGGATTCAGTCATGCTTTATCCTCTTTCTGCCGACCAGACATCAAAGCGCGTGCCAGCCACTAAATTTTTGAGCGCAACGAGGGTGGCAATATTTACCATGTCGAAGTGATAGGGCAGCGTGATCAATTTTGACTTTTTCCAACCATTTCTGTCTGCCAGCCAGCCAGCCAGGGCCGCGCCATGCAGCCCGAATTGTCCGAGGGCAGCCAGTCGATAGAGCCAGTTTTGATTCCAGAGGAGGGGGGCGGTAACGGCCGTTATCAATAAAGGCAGCGCCATCAACCGTCGTAAAACCTTATGCGAAAGCAACTGCCAAGCCATGTTGCCGTATTCTAGCGGATTGAGTAAGCCCCGCTGCTGCCACACACAATTCAGTCCGCGCGTCGTCACTCGCACCTTGCGCCGATATTCACCCGCCGCATCAGCGATGGGGCCAGTTGCCAGCGCTTCCGGCACAAATACCAGCCGCTTGTGCGCCGCCAGCACCGAGCGTGAAATATAAGCATCGTCGGTAACATTGGGTGGTACGGTTTGAAACAACTCGCGGCGAATGGCGTAAATTTGACCGGTAGCCGAGGAAATACTGCCACTTTGGCTTTGCATTTGCTTCAATAGGCGGTCAAAACTCCAGTAGGCTCGTTCGCCTTCGCCTTTGTTCCCGATTTTTTGGTAGTGATAATCCCCAGCCGCGCCGCCCACGTCGGGGTCGGCAAAGGGCTGCATGAGATGGATGAGCGCATCGCCATTGAGCATACTATCGGCGTCGGTGAAGACGAGGATGGCATGGTGGGCTTGAGAAACGGCCGTGTTGACAGCAGAATTTTTCCCCTGCCGGGGCAGCGCCAGTAAACGTACTCGTGCCGAGGGGAAGGCGGCAACAATGTCATTCGTGCCGTCGTCGGAACCATCAGACACCACAATGATTTCCAGTTTGTCATCAGGGTAATTGAGCGCCACAGCGTTTTCTAGCTTGGCTTGAATCACGTCTACTTCATTGTAGGCGGCGATGAGCAGGCTCACATCAGGTAGTTGACTGTTATCGTCAACGCCAAGATTCAACGGGCGGGGAAACAGTTTTCCACGCAGTAAGGTAAGCAGGGGAAAGAGCAAATAGGTGTAGACAAGTAAGCTAACAGAGCCCCAGAACAGGAGTTTGCTGAGAGGTTTGGCTTTCATAAAGAGGGCTGTCCTTGGATTACGGTTTGGGTTTTGGCTGCGCCTTGAGTTTGTTCGATGAGTTTATAGAGCTGCTGGGCATTCTGGCGCAGGTCGAAGTGCTGCGCCACAAAAAGGCGACCAGCTTGTCCCAATTGATTACTCAAGGCCGGATTTTGCGCCAGGATTTCTATGGCTTCCGCCAGAGCTTCGGCGGAGCGTTCCGGCACGAGCAGCCCAGTTTCACCGTCGATGATTAACTCGGGAATACCAGAAATGTCGGTGGCGATAGCGGCTTTTTGCATCGCCAGCCCTTCCATCAGTGCTACCGGAATACCTTCCTGTTTGCCATTGGGCAATCGGATGCTGGGCATGACCATTACGTCAGCAGTGGCTAATAATTGTTGCACTTCGCTGCGCGTTTTATAGCCAGCTAATGTCACACGCGCATCTAGGTTGTAATCATTAATTTGGGTTTGGAGGGCGGCATGGAGCGGCCCACTGCCGATGAGCGTGCAGGTGAAATTGACATTACGCTCTGCTAGCAGTTTGCAGGCTTCAATCAGGTAGCGATGCCCTTTTTTCTCTTCGAGCTGCCCGATTACGATAAGGCGAAGGGGATCTGATGGAGAACGGCCGTTTTCCGATGCGGGAGATGGGGTGAAAACGGCCGTGTCTACACCACAGCGCACCACGTTTATTTTGCTGCCCAAAACGGCAGCCATATCGTGCCGTTAACAGGTCTCGATTATGCTCGGAAATGGTCACAGCAAAGGCTGATTCCTCGATTTTCTGTGCCAGCATGGCCGTTTCCACGTAAATATCATGGGCATGGCCGGTGAAACTGTAAGGAATGCCACTAAGCCGGTGGGCGACAAAAGCGGCCAGGGTGGCGTGGGTAGCCCAATGAGCGTGGATGTGTTGAATGTCCAGCGCCTGCATTTGCCGCGCAAAGTGTGCCCCAAACAGAGTGGCAGGAATGGCGCGTAGAAAGAATTTAAGCGACCCTTTGTTGCCCCACAGCACAGTCAACCATGTTTGCAGATAAATTAGCGGCGTTTGTAGCAACCAGGCAAATTGCGACCGCCAGAGAGACCAGTCTGTTAAGTTGCTGAAATGAGCTTTTTCCAGGTATTCAGCCACTTCTGGATGCTTGATGGGGTCGTTTTGCCGCAGGAGCGGGAACAGTTCGATATGTGCACCCAGGCGCTCTAATTCAATCATCTCGTAGAGGATGAATGTTTCGGTCAGCTTGGGAAAGCGTGACATCATGTAGGCAATTTTGATTTCCATACGAGATAAGTGCAAGCTATTTGGAAACTGAAGTAGTTTGCAAAGTGGCGCCTTCTTGTTCTTGGCGCAGGTAGCCATAGACAAAGGCGAGGCCAACACCGATTACAAAGCCTAAAAGCCCAGCGATGACAGCGTTTCGGGCTGGGCTGACGTTGAGGGTGTTGGTGGGTACACTAGCAGAATCAAGTTCGGAAATCTTGTAGATTTCGTAAAGGTCTTGCATGTAGGTGCTAGAGACGCTGCCGATAGCGGCTGCCAGATCCATAGCTTGCTGTGGATTTTCACCACGCACGGAGAGTTCGACAATTTTGGTTTGGGGCAGGTTAACGGCAGTTAC
Organism: uncultured Chloroflexia bacterium; assembly: GCA_963747345.1. GTDB lineage: Bacteria > Chloroflexota > Anaerolineae > Promineifilales > Promineifilaceae. Next base: position 259,724 of record CAVVFA010000001.1, read on the forward strand.
CTGATACCCCCCCATCTCATTTGCGCTTATCCCTAGTACCTTGATGCCTTCTTGCTTCATACGTTTGCTGCCAAAAACTTCCGCATACGTTGTTAAAATGCCACTGTTGTCGAGCGTGTCCAGGCTGCGCCGCACCAGGTCGCTATCTTCAAACATATCTGGGTTGGGGCTGACAATATAACGGGCTGAAGATTGGTAAACGGGTGGAGCGGATGCCGTGATAATGGCCGCTCCTACGGCGGCGATGACGGTTGTAAGGAGAATAATCCACCAGCCCCTTCGGATAATGTGCCAATATAATTTAATTTGTGCCATAAGTCATTTGCTCCAATTTATTTAAAATGCTTTGTGCGTAGTAACGGCATAAACCATTACTACGCACTTTTTTTTGACGTGAACGAAATGTGTTGTTAAGGCTTAATCACCAGTGGTAGATATACCAACCATTCAGGATTACTGGTATCCGCAGCACAGTCAAAGAAGAATCCATCCAAGTCGCTGGTGAAATCGGTGCCGCCGATGGTGCCGCCACCGCCCACAACGATCATGTTGCCCAACAAGCCTGCTACTGCTCCATGGCGACCAACAGGCATATTCGTGAGCAACTGCCAACTATCGCTGACGGGATCATAGGCTTCGGTAGCAACAAAGGTGCCCCCATCGTCTGTCTTTTCACCACCCATGACTATGGCGCGACCATCATATACAACCGTTGTGGTGGTGCGGCGGCCAGTAGGCATAGGAGCGCCGGCACTCCAGTCTGAAGCGTTCGGATCGTAAATTTCAACACTGTTGAGGGTGGGGTCTACTTCACCGCCAGCATCACGCAAACGGCCGCCAAAGACATACATCTTGCCGCCGATGGCCGCAGAACTGGCATTGTCACGAGCCAGCGCCAAGTCGGGGCCGCTGCTCCAGGTGTTAGTTGCCGGATTGTAAATTTCCAGCGTAGCCACAGATTCGCCAATCGCGTTCATACCGCCAGCGACGTAGATCAAGCTGCCGATGGTTTGGGCGGTAGCGCCGCCACGTGCTGTGGGCATGAGAGCAAGTTCAGTCCAGATGTTTGTGGTTGGGTCGTAAACGGCCGTTTTGTCCACAGCCCCCGCGAAAGCAGACGTTGCGCCACCAAAGACATAGAGTTTGTCGTTGTAAGCGGCCACGGCTGGATTTTCCACCTTGGGATAGGCAGCAGGCAGGTCGGCCAGTTGCGTCCAGGCATTTTCGGTGTAGGAATAACTGTAAAGTGTGCGCTGCGGGCCGTTGCTCGTTTTACCAGCGACCGCGTAGAGCGTATCGTTGATTACACTGCTGCCTGCATCCAACAGGGCGACGGGCATATCGGTAAAGCCAGATGTCGTCCATAAACCTACGTTGATGGGTTCAAAAACGGTGATGTCGTTTGTGCCAAATTCACCGACAAAAATACGCCCCTGGTTGTCTTGGACGATGGGCAATGGATTGCTGAGGCTTTCGCCACCCGTCTGTGGGGTGCTGCGGATCATCGTTTGGGTATTTACAAACGACAAGCCATTGCTGGTGAGTTTAACGCGACGCACTTGATCGGCTTGCGAGAAGTAGTTGACGAGCAGTTCACCATCCATCCGCCCACAGAAGGCACCCTTATTACTGTTATATTCAATGATGCCGTCGGCGGATTTATTCAGGCCAAAATGAAGCATAGACTGCTGCCATTCCGGGGCTGGCTGCCGCCCTACCTCATATCTGATGGTATCCATGTAGGCCACGCCATCCGCCGGATCGGCGGGTGGTATGGGGAAGTCGTTCTTTTCTGACATATTGCCTGTCGGATTGCCGCCAAAGAAAATACATTGCTCACGTGAAGGATTTGGGTGTCCATAAAAGTTGCCTTCTTCGATAACGTAAAGCAGGTCGGGGCGTTCCTTGGGGAAGTGGGGTTGGATGTCGGTAATCATGCCCTCACAGCCAGAAGTGGGATCCCAGGTCAGGTCAGTGGGAGGCAGGTCAGGGATTGTGCCTACCACGCCGAGTCCGTTATCTGGGCCGTAAAGACGGCCGTTACTGTGAAAAGCAATGTCATACACATTGCGCAATCCGGTGGCATAGGTGGTCACATCACAAGGTACCGTTCTATCCTGCACAATTCCAGTTGAGTCCATGATGCTGCCATCGGCATCCACCAGAGGGGTGCAAGAACCATCAAAACCAGGGCTTTTGACGTCGGCAACCAGGATGGCGGCGGATAAAGGTTGTTCTGGCCGTGAGCCAAATTCTGAAGTGGGGCTTAGGTTGGGAGCGCCAGCACCGGTGTTGCCGCCCTGGGCGATGTAGAGACGGCCGTCTGGCCCAAAATCAATGTTGTTGGTGGCGTGATTGGCAATGGCGCGGGGCAGGCCAGTAATCACATCTTCATCCGAGTGCACCGCATAGGTGGGTGGCGGCCCGAGCACAATTTTGGTAACTGTGCCGGAGTTGGCTTCCCCATCAAACTGGTCAATATCTGAATGGGAAACCCAGAGTATGACCTGATTGGCGGTGGATTCGGGATCAACCGTTAACCCCAGCATCAGTCGATTGGCGCGGGTGGTTATCTGTTGTTCAGAGAGTACAGTGTGGGCGACCATGTCGAGTGTGTAGACATGGATGACACCCGTTACATCAGATGTATATAAACGGCCGTCTGGCCCCCAATCCATGGCTGTGGGTTTGGCATATGGATTTGAGGAGAGCGTGTCTGTGGTGAATGACCAGGTAGCAAAGTCGATGCCGTCGTTGGAACTGACAGGCAGTACAGACACGCCATTGGTATAGGTAAATTCATCAAATGTAAATTGGATGAGGCTAGGTGATGTGCGGCGAGAAGCCATAATGCCGCCCATGCTGCGCGTGCCCACGTTGAAATCAATGCCTGCCTGATCGGTGCTAAACCAACTGCTAGGCACAGCGTTGAAGGTGAGCAGATTGACGGCACTATCTACGTCGCAGCTTACGCCGGTGCAGTAGCGCGTGGAGACGGTGCGTAGGGAGGGGTTTATTTCCAGCCAAAGATGAACCGGTTCAGTGGCATCGATTAAACTGGTTTTTCCGCTGGTAGCCACACCATTTTCTTCCATCAGCGCTTGCACGCTCCAGGTGTCAACGGCCGTTGATACCACGACGAGTTTGATGTAGTTGTCTTCAGTGGTACCTGTGCCGCCTAGGCCACTGGGGCCAATGCTGGATTCACCAAACCACAGTCCCGCTTGCGCAAAGCCACCTGGCCCAGCCGGAATATCTACGAGTGTGGTATTGATGGTGGCAGGTTGTCCCAAATCCAAGCCAATACCCAAGGCGTTGTCTAGGCGGTTAATGGCTTGGTAGTTGAGGCCAGCGGTGGCTGAAATGACGAGTGTGTTGCTGATGACTTCCAGTTGTTCAGGCCAGTAGCCAGGTGCATCCGCGTTGGGCACGGGGTTGCCTGGTTTGGAGGGGGGATCGACCATGGTAAAGCCCATGCCAATGCCGTTTTGATCAACGAGACCACCTTCACTGCCGTCAAAGATAAAGGTTTGGTCGGGCAGCAGTTTGACATCTTCGCAAATTAGGGTTGAGATGTCGGGACAGCCAGCGGTGGGGGTGGCTCTTGTTTGTGTGGCAAATAAGAGGCTGATGGTGATGAGGCTTATGGTTAAAATAAGTATGTGGCTAAACGGCCGTTTCATGTTTTCTCTCCTGTTCTTTTCCCCAAATCTGGCTACGTGGTTTGTTTTTCTAAGGGAATGAAATCCAAAATAATGTCTCTGGCAGCGTGACCAACCTGCTGCCAATTATAGCGTTCCTGTGCCAGTTTATAGCTGTTTTGTCCAAATTGATACCGCTTCTCGCTGTCACCCAGCAGATCGAGCAGGGCAGTGGTGAGCGCGGTCGCATCGTGGGGTGGCACAAGATAGCCATTATAGTCAGGAATGATCATATCTGGTAACGCGCCAATCTCCGTGCCTATCAACGGCAGTTGGTGAGCCATGGCTTCTACAAATACCACCCCAAACGGTTCCAGGGTGGTGGGCAGGCAAAAAACAGTTGCCTGCCGGTAATAGGCGTCCACTTCCGCTACTGGCACTTTGCCTACGACGTGGCATTGTTTTAGATGAACATCAGGTGCGGCTCCGACGATTGTGAGCTGGGCATCAGGGTAAGTTTCTAAAACCGTTTCAAACGCGGTCAACAGTTCAGGCCCACCTTTCCGTTCCCAGTCGATGCCGACAAAGAGGATGTTTTTGGCTTCATAATGGTCAAGGGTTTGGGCGACTGCTCCACCGGAGGTATTGATACCGACATAAATGCAGTGGATTTTTTCTGGCTTGATACCATATTGCTCGACGAGGGATTGGGTGATATTGGTACTGCGCGTGAAAACGGCCGTTGCCCGTTCATATATCTGCTTTTCCAGAGCAATCCATTTTTCGGCATACAGTTGGTGCTTATTGAAATTGGGGTAAGCTAAGTTAGCCAAATGAGTATGATCGGTATAAACAAAATGTGGCATAAAGCCAGTGCTGGTATCAAAAAAAGATTGAAGTTGAAACGAAAATAAATATTCGTCGGCTGTGCTTTGTAATTGTTGCCGTACTAATCGGTTCACTTGTCCGAATAAAAAAGGCGTGGCAAAAAAAGCGCCGCGCAGCCGTTTTTGATTACGTAGCAAATCAAAGCCATACAAAAACAGCATGGGGAAAAGATTGAGAAAGCAGATGAATGGATGACGTTTAAGCAGCTTTGTTAGCACAATCGTGTGCACATCATATTCAGGAAAGCTTTCTTGCAGCATCTTTTCCACGCTGTGCCCAATAGGTGCTGATTCAAAGATGCGAATAAATGCGATACGATGCGCCATATTATTTTTCCCGAATAATCAATACAAGCGCGAGCAATAAAAATCCAAGCACAAAGCCTACTAAAACAGCAGCCCCTAGAAAGAAGGCGCTGAGTAAGCTTCCCGTGACGAGCAAGGAGATGATCATGGATATAATGCCAACGACAGAATTAATGATTCCGGCCAAAATTAGCATTGGGCCACCCAGGCTAGAATCATCAGAGATAGGGTCATCAGGGATTAGGCGGCGTTTTGATAATAGTTGAGAATCGATCAGGCCAGCTATAATGGCACTAAAAAAGCCAAATAGCCCGCCAATTAAAAGATAATATTGCATGGTTTTAATTCTTGTTGAGCAAAAGTAGACAGTGCCATAATCTGAAATTATGATCTTGGGAGAAATTTCTGGCGTACTTTCCACTCATTTTTAATAAGCTCCCTCTTGTTTGCTGACAGTCCAAATTGTGTAAAACAGAATGAGAATATCGAATGTTAGGCAGCGATTTTGGATGTAGGCGATATCCAATTTTACCCGATCATCAAATTCCATGGTGCCCCGTCCTAATATTTGCCACAGACCAGTTAGTCCTGGCTGCACATCAAGCCGTTCAGTGTGCCATAGCGTGTAGGTTTCCGGCTTGAAGGAAGTGGGACGTGGTCCAACGAGCGACATTTCACCACGTAACACATTGATAAGCTGCGGAAGTTCGTCGAGACTGGATTTGCGCAAGAATTTGCCTATTCGGGTGATCCGTGGGTCGTTGGTTACCTTAAAATCGGGATATTCCAGCTCGTTTTTATGGGCTAACTGTGCCTTTAATTCTTCCGCGTTTGGTACCATGGTGCGGAATTTATAGATTGAAAAGCGTTCACCATCTTCACCAGTGCGTTGTTGCAAGAATAAGATTGGTCCATTGGGGGATTCCAGTTTAATGAGCAGAGCGCATAATAGTCCAACGACTATCAGGAATGGCGCTGAAATCATAATTAACGTTAAATCAAGCAAACGTTTTGCCCTTAAATATTGCCGCTTAGAAAGTGAAGATTGAGATGCATCAATTTTCTGCCACCACAATAGTTCAGTTGTGGGTTTTGTTGTTTTGAGTACAGACAGGGACGGAGAAAAGGCTCCATGTCTGTGTATATATGCTTTGTTTTTAACATTAGCTTCCATGCTCATTACCTTCCTTGCTCATTACCTTTTTAGTGATTCTTATACATAAGTGAATATTTGAAAGCTTTTGTAACTTTTTTCGCACAATTACTAGAAGTGATGTGATTCTAAAAGCGTAAAAACCTTCTTCATAGTGATTTAGTTGCTACTTATGCCGACGGGAACTTTTTCGCTGCTAGTTCCTAAGGGTTGGTGGAAGGCGTTTTATCACGCATACCAGGTTGGGTTGTTACCATTCTTTTTAAGGCTTCTTTGCGAATTTTGTTGAAGGTGAAACCATCTTCTGGGAAGGAGGCTGATGCATAGTCAATGGTTATATTGGTTTGGCTGGTAATGGTTTCGTTAATTTGCTGACCGAATTTTTCTGCTGAGGCATAGTTTAATTCTGGGCAGATTAAATAATAAAGGTCGTTTTGGGGATCACGGACGATCTGTTGGTATCCTTTCATTTGACTGTGTAGGTGCTGGATCAACTGTGCTTCCTGGGTCTGCTGCATGGTGCTTTGGTTGGAATCCTGGGTTGAAATAGTGGTGGGATTAAGGCGAAAGGCGATGATGGCTAACGGCCGTTCATGGTGACGGCTGCGTGTCATTTCATTGTGAATAATCGGTTCCGCTTGGTCTAATGTGGGAATATCTGTAACTGCTGTTGATTCAGATAGCTCGTCTAATTGTTGTAAGCTTTTGCTTGTTTTGTTTGCTAATCCAAAAACGGTTAGAAGTAGAATCATTTCAACCGCACTGTATGGTATTACCCAAGATTGATTCCTGGGTACCTGAGTAATCAAAGCAAACTGCAGAAGTAGACACACAATCAGCCACAATGTAGGGCTGGAAAATAGCGAGTGATTTTGCGAATTGGAAAATCCAAGAGTCGTAGCAGTCGACAAGAAGAGAATAGCAACACTACCTAACGCAAGCCATGTTGGTGCTTGAAATATAATTTGGTTTACGTTCGCTAGACTCACGATGCTAATTAATACAAGAATTGTAATACGCAAAGCTTTCATGATTTCTCTAGCTCAATAGCTATTAACATGGAATATTGAGACTGCACTAACCTCACAATGTGCTTTTTTGCCTAAACGATAAAAAAGTTGATGTGCTAATTCCTACGCTAGCTAAACAATTCAAAGAATTTTCTTGTTAGCCCAAAGTTTTATCGGTAATGGGGGCGACGACGATGAAGGGTGAAATTATCAATTAAATCTAGAAGTTAGAGATATTGACCGTATGTCTAACAAGCGCCTTTATTTTTTTATATAGAACTTTCGCTTGGCACTACAATTGCAGATTTGAAGTTGGGATTGATAATATTGTTTAGTGGTTAAGGGTCATTGAAAACTAGTTATAACCATAATTTATCTTAGTGATGCTTAATGCTTGAGACTAAGAGTGTCAAATAATTCTTACAAACGTTATTTCGAGAATTTGTATCTTGGGTAAATTCAAAAGTCGTAATGTTACAACTATGAGATTCGAATCAAATAGAGTCGCAGCTATTCAAGCAAATGATGCTGAACAATAATGAACCTTTCTAATTCAATTGAACCGCACATGGTGAAGATGTTATATCGACGAAGAATGATGCATAGCATGTAAGAAAAAGGCATTTTTAATTTTGTCTCATGGAAGCCTGTGTTTAACATCCGTATCATTTACAGCCAAATGTCCTCATGTGCCGGCCATAGGGTGGGTGCTACTTCCGCACGCTCCTCTAGTGGCGCTAATGCGAAAAAGATGCGGGCATATTGCGCCTCTTCTTTGTTCAACTCCAGTTGGACTCGGCCGGATGCGGCATTGAATGGGGCGACGGTTAACAACCGCCCACGCCGGTCATTACCTCTGGCTCTTTGCCGTGGTCTACCTCGCATTGACGAGGCTGAATTGACAGCTATGTTTGATAGTTGGATATTAATATTGGGTGCTACTGTTGTGGGATTTGGCTCGCCAAGCTAGATAAAAAAATGAGGTAGCAACTAGACGGGCGTCTAGTCCTACCTCTGGGGGGGGAGCCATAAATAGTTTAGCACTTTTGGCTGGAAATGGAATCCTAATAAAGGAAATTGCGCGTTATTTTAATCTTCTGTTAATTATTATAATTATAAAAAAAAGTCCTGACTCAGAAGTCAGGACTTTTTCAATGGTAAGGCAGACGCTTGGGGTTGAAGATATTTTATTCAGCGCTTTGTTGAGTGGGTGGGGCAAGCGTGATGCCTAATTCTTTGGCACATTCTTCAAAGCGTGCCAGGGTATTCGCTACATGAATGATGCGATTGCCCAGGTCTGCTTGATCCACATGAGTGGCACCACATTCAATGATGCGGCGAACTTCTTGTGGGGAAAGTTTGCCATTCTCCTTTTTCAATGACCAGGGCGGCCAATCCTGTGACCAATGGAGCCGCAAATGACGTGCCGCTCCAGTAGGCAAATCCGGTATTGTCATCTGTTTTTAAGACAGGTCCAATTACCGCATAAGAACAATCTGGACTATCACAATCCTGATTGGCGGGGACGCATTGTTTGCCATCAAAACGGCCGTTTCCCCCAGGAGCTGCTATATTCCCTTGATTTGAGAAACAGGAGCGGTCTTGTGTTTGCGTGCTGCTCGCTACGCCCAGGATTTCAGGCCAATTGGCGGGCAAGTTGGCAGGTTCAGGCTGGGGCAAGTTGGCTGAGTTGTTGCCTGATGCGGCTACAACGACTATGTTGGCACACTGCGCCGCTTGCAATATATCCCGCAACGATTGCACCATCGTCGGCAAATTAAATTTTGCTTCGTCGGGTGGCACGCGAATGCCAAGACTCAGATTGATGACTGCTCCTAACGCATCGTTTTCTTGAGTGTGGGCTTTAATAAACTCAAAGAGGGCGAGATTCAGCGTAAATAAATCCCCAATGTTATGATTGCCCAATACCCGAATCAATTGGATGTGTGCCTCAGGGGCAATGGCATGAGCCAGGCCCGCCGCAAACAAACCATGACTGCGCAAATCAAGGTCGCCAGGAGATGATGCAGGGACAGGATACTGAGCCAATTCCAAAGCTAACGGGGTGGGTTCATTTACCCAGGGGGGCGTTTGTTCTGTGCCAGTGGTATAAGGCGAGGTATCAAACACGCCAATCCGTACCCCACGACCACGGCTCCCATCATCTTTTTCATGCAGGCCAATTTCTGAAAAAGCCCATTGTTTCATGAAAAACGCAGGTTCGGCAGCGTGTTCATCGGCACTGCCGCTGCCGGTTGCTACCCAGGGACTCCCCGTTGCCACCCAAGGGCTGCCAGTTGCTACCCACGGTTGCCCAGATAACCAGTTTGGCTCTGCCTGAACATCACTACCCTTGCCCACGGCTTGATTGATGGCGCGTACGGCCGCCGCGACATCTTCATAGCTGCCGTTCAGCGTATATAAATCAAGAACAAAATCAGCAAAATCAATTTGAGCGCAGTTGTTTAGGCAATCTCTGGTAGCTGAATCCAGATCGCCAAATTGAATGCGGCTTTTCCGACTTAACTGCACAGATTGACTGGCGGCGGTGATGGCTTGCTCGACAGCAGAAAGCGGACCACGCACAATTACCTCATCTTGGACGAAGAATTGTTCAGGCGGATAATCAGGGTTTTTGAATTCGCCGGGTTCCGCGTCTGAAGGAGTACGTAACAGCCACCACAAAAGCAGAAAAAGTAAGATGAGGAGCAGGAAAAATAAAAGCCATCCAGCCGCGTTAACGGACAACAAGTACCAAAATGGTAATTGTTAACAGCACCAATAAAATTTGAATCACACGATTATTCATCATTCTCTCCACTGTGGTGACGACTTAGGTAAATCACAAAAAGTTTTCAAAATCACCAACACGCAAAATTGTGAGTTTCCTTCAAGGAAAAGCGGGTTTCGCGCCATTTTATTTCCGAAAACTTTCCCGCTTTTACCTAGAGTTGACCCGTATGCCCAACCAGGAAAAAGGGTGCCCAAAAATAGGGGTGTTTCTCAATATGTTCTAACTGAGCCTGGCGCAGGGCAGACCCTTTGGGTTTATTTTCTGCCAATGCTCGATAGAAGGATGTCATCAAAACGGCCGTTGTCTTATCCTCAACTGTCCAAAATGTAGATACCAGCGAACTGGCTCCCGCTGCCAGGAAAGCACGCATCATGCCTAGTAGTTCATCACCACCGCCAACCAGGCTGCGCCCAGTTTGGCAAGCGCTGAGGGTGACGAGCGAGGCTTGTAACTGCAAGTTGAAAATGTCTAGGGTAGTTAACCAGCCATCGGCGAGGGACAGCCCTGAAAATAGAGGATTGTCTGGCCGGAATTCGCCATGCGTGGCTAAATGCAAAATGGTGTAATCGGCCGCCATTGCCTTCACGTTTTCTACCGTCGCCTCATTTTCAACGAGCGCCTGCCCCGACCAAATTTGGGCGATCGTTTGCGCTTCGGCAATGGTTTGCGGAATTTGTCCATTTCCAGAGTAGCCTATTGTCAATACTCGTTTATTCGCTGAATTTTTTGTCTGACAATGGCGCAGTACACTGGCGGCGGGCAAATAACTGACTTCAAATTGTTGTAGCAAATAGTCATTGCCATCAAATAGCGCGTGATAGGGCAGGTAATGCAATGCGCCGTGTGGCACGATTATGAGTTGTTTGTATTCGTCAAGCTGTGGACGAATCGGGGCGAGCAGTAATTGATACAATTTTTGCAAAACACCTTGGGCATTTTGCGTAAATGACGCTGTACGCGCAGGGGAACTTTGCGGGGTGGAGCGGAATGATCGTAAATTCAGCCGGAATAATTGCAGTAATTGTTGAATTTGTTGCAAATTTGTGTCTAGTTTAACGGCTTCAACGTTGTTATGGGAGACTACAAACACCAGCAGTTGATTTTGTGTGCTGAAAAATTCTAACAAGACGGTCTCTTGACTGAGGTATGGTTGGATAGACGCTGTGGGGATTTGCCAAAGGTCTGCATTTTGCGCATAAGCGGCATTGCGTACGAGTAGTTTGTGCCAAACGGCCGTTATCTCTTTTTCCAGAGCGACAACCCGTTTTCCCATTGTTTGTTGAGCCGAGAGGTGGGCTTCGGGATCGTCTCGTTGGCCTGGTTCCTCACTGGTTTGCCAGCGGCGGTAGAGCCGGTCTCGCTCATGACGCAGGGCCATGATTTGATCAACCAAGGGTTGATCACCTTCGCTGTGCGCTTCAATGCGTAAATCGAGGCGATAGGCTAACAAATCTTGCAAAACCCGAGATTTTGCGCGTTCGGCAAAGGATAGCGCTTCTGTAAATTGGTGGCGCGTCGACATACAAGTCCACAATATCTTCGTATAGCTGCATTTTGTCTTCAGTAAACTCAGCCCGATATTCAAGCATCAATCGACTGCAAACGAGTTCTAATGCCTCAATGCCGTCATGCCATGCCGCTATGGCTTCATCACTTTCCCCTTGGTGAATGGCAAGGATGCCTTGCAGATGATGCCCTTTGTGAATCAATGTAGGGAGGTTATGGGTTGTGGCATTTTGGAGCAAATTGGCAATGCTGGTTGATGCTTGCTCTAGTTGCCCTAACTTGAGAAAACATTGAGCCGCAAGCAGATGGGCGCGTGCTTGTCCAAGTGGAAAATCATACGCTCGAAAAACGTCTCCAGCCAATTGCGCTAAAACAAGCGCTTCGTTTGCCTGGTTTTGCTGAAGCAGGACGCTAGAGATGGTCAAGTCGGTATCGGCCATGGCCGAGCGATTGCCTTCTTGCTCGAAAAGGTCTCGTGCTTCCATTAGGGAGACGAGGGCTTCGTCATAGCGGGTTAAGCCGATGTAGGCGTGGGCTTCGTTGAGGATGCATTTGCCGATCTCGAATGGGGTGCCTAATTCTGCAAAAAGCTGCCTGGCACGATGGCATTTTTCCAGGGCAATTGTGAAGCGACGGAGATGCAGTAAACAGTCACTCGTAAATAATTCCACCAACATGGCATATCGATAACGGCCGTCTTGGCGAAATCCTTCTTGTGCTTGATCGAGCAGGGTTAGGGTTTCGTTATATCGTCCTAAAATAAAGTAGGTCATTGCCAGATTTTGTTGCGCCGAGGCAGCCCCCACCACATTTCCCTGGCTGAGATAACTGGTTAATACAGCCTGGTTAACGGTGATTGCCTCTTGAAATTGGCCTAAATTGCGGAGCAGGATCGCCCGATTGATGTCTACAACGAGGAGTTGCTCGGTAACGTCTTTGTCTAATAATTTGTAGAACTCGCGTGCCTGATCGAGTAGGTGTAGGGCTTTGGTATCTTGGCTTAAACGGCCGTTAATGATAGCCAAATTAACCGTCAAGTCAGCCAGGGGCAGCCACTCTTCCAATTCACGGAATATCCTGCTGGCCCATTCGCCCACGGCGAAAGCCTCATCGTAACGCCCCAGGTTGGCGAGCGCATAAATTTTGCCATTTTGTGACCAGGCTTGATTGAGTTTTTGCCCAAAACGGCCGTAAATTTCAGCAGCCTGATCATAGCAGGCCACACCTTTTTGATAGTCACCATGACCCAGGGTGTAGGCATTGCCTTCTGCTCGTAAGCTTAAGGCCAGGAAAAGGTTGTTGTTGGTCAGGTCAGCCATCACTTTGATGAGGTTGGCAACTTGCAAGCAGCGCTCTAAATCGGTGCGCATGAAACGGTCTGCTTGTTGTTTAAGCAATTCGGCTGATTTGTCTTGTTTGGTTTGAGAGAGGTTGAAGAGGTGTTGGGCTAAAAAGTTGGTTTGTTCGTGGGTAGGTTGTTTCAGTAATTCAGAAACAAATGTTTCCGGCGTGTAGTATCTTTTAGGCGAAGGGTGATGAAGCTTTCCTGTTTTGGGTAATTCAACAAATAAGGTCATCTTGGTTCTCGTTTAGCGTTGCTTGCAATAGAAGACGTCTGTAACTTCAGTTCTGAGTTAGCAAACTTGTCAGGTTAGTAAGGAATGCAAGACTTATGTAAACTATATTGTGTTGCGTAGGCTTGGTCAAGGTGGCGGAGGGAGAGGGGATGGGAAGATGCCGCCTTTTTCACGTCAGACCAGTGACGTAGTTTAAGTTGTACTGAAATTGAGGAGGCATAGATGTATCTTATTTTACAGTGGGGATGAAAATAACGTTAAATACGGAAGGATTTTACATGGATTTCCGCAATGTGCTGGCTGAGGATGAGGTCATAGGTGCCGGATTGTATGTTCGTGAAGACGAAGTTGCCGAGATCATCGATAGTGGTTTGTTGGATAAAACGGCCGTTTTGCCATAACTCCGCCTCAAAAATCGACCCATCCCCCCCAATCAGTAACCCAAGAATAGATTTATGCTCAGGCATCGCGGGATCATCTTGAATTTCCAGGTTGAGTTGGTATTCGCCAGCTTCATACATCAGTGGCGCATTTGTCTCACCTCGGAACGCCATGGCGGGCGTGACCGACGGAGAAAGTGGGGCATCGAAGCCGCTGGGCATTAACTGTGCTACCCAAATTTGAACCTTTTCGCGCAAGCTGTACTCTAGCTCTGGCGCTAAATCAGCTAAATAAGTTGCTAGTTGTGCTAATTCTTGGCTGCAATGAGGGCACAACGCCACATGTTGGCGAACGGCTTGTGTTTGCTTATTGGTCAACATATTTAAATGATACTCGCCTAAATCTTCTGATGGCGGGCAGTCAATGCGATATAGGTGGGATGTTAGTTTCTTTTCGATAGAGTCCATTAGGTTAATCCTTTGAAGTTGCTTCTACTATCAATAAACGATTTTTTTCGCTTTTTTCACGCATCATCCCAAAATTGCCTAAATTCGTCACTGCGCCGCAGGCGAACCACCAAGTTTTCTTTTACACGATAGACATCTTTGACATCTTCGAAAACAGTTGGATACTGTGCCAACATCTCGCGCGGTTTCAAAGCTAAAATAAACATGCCATAGACCACGCAATACTCTTTTTCATGATTTAACTGCTGTTTTAGCCAGGCCCATAGTTCTACTCTATCTAAATGCGTGGCAACTTGATCCTCAACGGCCGTTTCCCCCGTATCAACTTGATAGCCCACATCCTCCACTGATTCCAGCACCAGCCTATATTCCTTTTGCCGCACAAAATCCACCAGCACACTATGCACACACATCTGCAAATACCGCAAAATAGATTTTAGATTGGGGAACATCTCGAATTTCTCAGGAGTAATACCCAGCCACATCTTCTCAAAGGCACGGTTTACAAAATACACAACATCCTCACCGCTCGAAGCAAACGCAGCGTTACGCTCTACCCAATGACTAACCAGCCGTTCGTATTGCGCGTAAATACGAGCCCACGCCTCTTCATTACGCGCCAAAATGGCACGCCGAAACAATTCATAACAAAAGCGTGGATTATACGCTTGGCGATTAAAGAAACGGTCGCTTTCTTGAGCACAGCGATGGCTGATAACAGATAGCGGCACTGTTTGCAAATCAACTTGAGTCACTAAATCTTCTCGCTTCGTTTATTTTTTAGACGGGATTATTGATGAATGGATTGGAAGCCGTTTCTCAACATTGTACCGCAAAACACCGCAGAAAAAGAAACGCGCAACCTGGAGGTAGATGTCAGGCCACGTTGATGTTTGCCCACGGTAGTTTTTCATTGCCAATTCAGGTGGTGAGCGCTACACTGGCTACCAGCCTAAATCTTGAGGCGAGGTAAATTGGCATGATGCAAACCATCAATCAAGCAGGCAGCACCGTAATCCAACCAACTATTGAAGAAGAACAACTTGTTGCCGATGAGACAGCGGCCGGGCAACGCTGGAAAGTCATCGCCCATGACGACAATTTCACCACGATGGAATTTGTGGTGCGGATTATGGTGCAAATATTCAAAAAGCCTTTGGTTTTTGCTGAGGCGATTATGTGGCAAGTACACAATGAGGGTCATTCTGTCGTAGATGTGCTGCCCAAAGCTGAGGCTGAACACCGCGTTCGCAATGCCACGGCCGCTGCTCGACTAGAAGGCTTCCCCTTTCGCTTAACCATCGAACCAGACGAATAGACCTGCGGCTACTGGTGTGGAGCGGGGGTGTTTAACGAGTTCTGGAATTTTATAGTTAAGCTTCTTTACAGAAGATTTTTTGCTTGTGCTCGAAGTTTTTCCTTGACAATATCAATGTTTTGCTGCTTTCCTGTATTACGTAACTTCTTCGCCGCTGGAGTAAAGTATGTATGTTGTTCTAAAAATGCCAGTTGCGCTTCATACCATTGTTTAAGCTGAAGTTCATGCCCAAAATTAACTAATTCCTGCTGTAAACACATATTGCGAGCCAAGAAATCAGGACGCCCCAATAGATCAAGATCGGCGTCGACCAAAATTTCCTCCAATAAATTATGAGGAGATTGCGGTATCCGAGTAGCCATAATCATGCCCGTCACCAACTCGATTTCATATTCAGAATAGCTAAACGTTGGCAAAATCTGGGCGGCAATTTTTGTTCCAATCAGCTCGTGATCCTGATTGTGTTCTATAAATCCAATATCATGAAATGCTGCCCCGACTTCTAATAAAGCAAGATCTGCTTCGTCTACCCCCATCAACCCGGCAATTCGCTGACAACTTGGCAGTACATCTTCTTTTGTATGCCAATAGTTATGATACGTAAGCCCGGCTGGAAGCTCGTTTTGTAACCGATTCAAGGCATAGTCAATGGCTTGTTTATACTTAGACGAGGGATTAATAATCATACTCAATACCAAAGGTGCGATACACATACAGTGGGACGCACCTTGAAGAATAAAAATGTTACAGAAATTCGCCTCGAATAATACTACATGAATTAAATCATGCGAATCAACCATTATGGGAGGTCAACAATGTGGTTTCCTGAAATCTAGGGTGTGGTTTAAATTCAGGTGTTGTTTTTTACTCGAGAGACCCTAAGTTTGGTTCATTTCGTCTTTTAATTCGTTTTGACCATCTCTTTAAAAAGTTACAAAACCTTTCGAATACTCACGTATCACACTTCACGTATTACGTTTTAAACTCAAAATGCGGTGCCTGAGCAATCCAGACACCGCGTCTCTCCTCTCCTATTCCCTCTTCCTGAGAATAGCTATAATGCTAACCGCAGCCGCCGCTGGCGGGAGCGCGTTTTAATTCCATCTTTACCTTGGGCACATACTCAATTTCAAAATCATGTGGATTTGGTTCTGCGGCCAGGTATTGTGCGCCTAAAGCGGCCGTGAAATCATAGCGAAGTTCATCATTTTCAGAACATACTTCACAGGCTAGCTTGAATTCTTCAGCGGCATAGGTGCTTATCCATTTGTTGACGCCGCCTTCCAGGATGTAGACATTGGGAACACTCTCTGCCACCAGCGTTTTCCAGGCTTCCGTGGCGGCCGTTTCATCATTGCTCATAACCACAAAAAGGGTGTTGGCCGGTTTGGCAATCAGTGCGGTTGCCATCCCTTCCAAATCTTCAGGGGCCACCCGTTCGGCGTCTAAAATGTGGAACAGGTTGTAATCTGCCTCGTTACGTACGTCTAGCATTTGCACTTTCAATTTTCTGTCGTGCAGCTTGTCCAGCAGTTCAGCGGGATGAATTTGCACATCGCCAGCATCTAGCTGTGCCTGGCGTTCGTCGGCAATTTTGGCCCAGCGGTCGGCGACGGTGGGTTGGCCGATGATGATGAGCACGATGCCAAACAGGGCCATACCGGCTGCTGCGGCATAGCGCCACTTGGGCGCGGCGGACTGATCCATGCCGCCAAATTTCGCTTCCATTTTCTCGGCAAAGAAGAACATAACCAGTGCCATTAGCACCACGCCCAAAACAACGACGCCGACTGGCAAGTTAAACAGTTGCGGCAAGGTGTAGCGTCCCATAAAGGAGGAGTGCCAAAATTCTTCAAAATATTGCACGGTTTCGCCAAACATGAAGATGCCAAAGAAGACGCCGAGGACGAAGAAGATGCCGTCCACTTTGCCCGTCGCCAATGCCACCAACGAGGTGCCTGGGCAAAAACCACCAATAATGAAGCCAAAGCCCATAATCAGCCCGCCAACGATGCCGGGCCAGAGGTAGGTGGGGTTGACCCAAAGCAGGTTGTAGTCGAGTAAGCCAATGGCCGCCGCGCCAAAGATCAGCACCATCGCCACGATGATTGCGCCAAACATCACCTTCAACACAGTCATGTCTTTAAAGTAGAATTGGGCAGCCAGTTTTTTGGAGTTGCCAAAGCCGGAAATTTCCAGCACGTAACCAAAGGCAAAGCCGATGAGGGCATACACGACGTATGACCCATAATGGCCGAGTAGTTGTGTGAGGGGTAGAGGAAAGATTGTCATGAGTTTCTCCGAAAATCAGTGAACAGTGTGCCAGTGTTCAGTGAACAGTAAGACCTACTGTAAACTGTTTACTGTTCACTGTTTACTTGTTTAATTCCACAGTCGCCGTACAAAATAGGCCAGCATATACGCGCCAGCGAAGACGGCAAACATAAATGCCCAACTACCCACGGAGAGGACAGCGCCCCCGGACAGTGCCTGCCCAGAGGTGCAGCCACGCGCCATGCGGGCGCCGTAGCCCATCAAACCGCCGCCGACGAAGGCATAAAACCAGCGGTTCTTTTTGGAGACTTGGGGGCCGCGATTGGTTTCTATTTTCAAACGGCCGTTTACAAACCCCGCCACGAAACCACCAGCCACCACCGCCACAGTCAGCACCACAATCCAGTTGTCCAGGGCATTCAGGTCGCCGCCAGCCATTGTGATTAGGTAGGGGGTGCGGTCAATATGCGCTGGGAAAACAAGGTCTTCAAGAAAGACAACGATGCGGTTGATACCGCCCGACGCGCCCAGGCCGTTGCCCGTCAGGAAAAAGGCTGAAAACAGCACAATCCCCAACAAAATGCCGCCCAAATACGGGTTGATGTACTCTTTTTCCTTTCTTGAGGTCAGCACACGTTTCACTGATCCCAGGAAGGAGGATTTTGGTTCAGAAGGTGTTATGGTTGTCATAGGAATCTCTCCAATTTTTAGTGAACAGTAAGTAACAGTGATGCCTACTGTAAACTGTTCACTGTTCACTTCTCTTAATCTCCAGATTGCACCGCACCATCACCATGCACTTCCACTTCATCCCAGCCCATCATCATCGCTTTGACAGCGGCGGTGGGTTTGTGGCCGGTAGTGGTCAGGTAGACGTGCATGACGATAAACGAAGCCAGCAACCAGGAAATGAGCGTGTGGAAGGGGGCCAGGTACATCAGGCCACCGATGGCTGCCGAGAAGGCTGGCACGCGCTCCGCACCCCACATCAAGATGCCGGTCAGAATTTGCAGCGGTAGCAGCACGTTGAGCAGTCCAAAATAGGTGGCTTGCTGCAAGGGATTTAATTTGTTTTCTGGCGTCTTCTCAAAAGGATGTGCATCGTTTTTGAAGATGCCTTGCAGGTAGTATTTGGCCTGCACGATGGCGGAGTTGAAGAAGCCTTGCGGTTTGGGCAGGTATTGCTTGATTTCACCGCTGGCTAAGTTGTAGAAGAGCGCCAGTGCCGCATTGATGACGAGGATGAGCGCCATCAGATTATGCACTTGCACGATGTATTTGAAGCTGAACATACCAAACTTATCGGGTTCGTGGATGACGAAACCAGTGAAGAGCAAGATGAAGATAACGGCCGTTTGCAGCCAATGCCACAGTCGCTCATACACGGTATACATGTACACCTTCTCCACTTCATGTTCCACAGGCGGATTCTTCCGTGCGGCCAGCACCCGCATCCCACCGTGAATGACGACACCTAGCACCGTGCCCATGAACAGCAGTATTCCCAACCAGTCGATCCACCACACGCTGTCGTGGCCTAAAATGTAGAGACCAGAGACCATGCCTTCTTCAATGAGACCGGTTTGCGGCTGATAATTGAGCGTGCCATCTTCGTTTTGCACGATTTCACCGTTCAACGAGGTGGTGGCGTTGCTCATCAGCACCGGCATCACGCCGCCAGGGGTGTGGCTAGACAGGGCGATGGGCTGCGTGATGCGCGACTCTTCACCGTGACAGGTTGAACACTCTTGGGTGGCAAAACGGCCGTGAGTGACGTTGTGGTTGATGTTGTACGGCTGCACTTCGCCCATGATGTGTGGGTTTTCCAAGCCTCGGGCGGTCAGGCGACCCGCGATGAGTGTTTCTTTGCGAGCGGTGTCGATGACCAGTTCGGCTTCGTCTAAATTGCCGTCTTTGTTGTCATCAAAAAGCGCCAGAATTTCAGCGGGATAGGAACCGTCTTCGTTGAGCCAAACCGCTTCCAAATCACGGAACGGTACAGGTCGAGCCGGTTCACCATACACCCAATACCAGGAGGTCAGCAAGTTAAACGGCGCTAACGATTGGGTGCCGTCGTTGTTGTCTTTGGGCAGCCAGACCGGTTCATAGCCGACGATTAGTTCTCTGTCTTCCTCATCCAGGCCGCGACATTCTGCTTTAGCATAACCATCGGTGGTGAGTACCGTCCAGTCCATCGTTTGCCGCGCGGGTGCCATGAGTTCTGGCACATGGCAGGTTTCACAGGCCAAAGCGGCGGTGTGACGGTCTTTGTAGGGCAGCCAGTCGTGGGTATTGTCGATGCTGTGGCACGATTCGCAGCGGCGCAGGGTATTGTCGAACTCAGGCGCGAGTGTGTTTTGGGCGCTCTCCCCTTTGGCGAACTGGTGCAATGGGCGATAGAGATATTCGCTGATGTCGATGCGGCGCGGGTCGAAGGTGAGATGGTCAGGCCGCGATTCGTCTGATTCTTGATAGTAAACGGGGTTGTTCAGGGAGAAATGGCAGTCGGTGCAGCCGACCACGCGCTCGGCATGAACGTCGAAGGAGCGGGATAAATCACCTTTGTCGCTGATGTTGAGACCGGAGTTGGCGATGCGTTGGGGTGAATTGATTTGACCGGTGGTGATGGTCGTAAATTGTTCTGGCGTACAGCCATCCAATACCAACGGCGTTTGAATGTCGGTGTGTACTAGACCGTGACACGCGCCACAATTTTCGTTGGTGGGGTCTTGCACGGTGACATTTTCCAGCAGCAAATTGCCCTCGGCATCGAAGGCATCCTGGTTCCAGACATATGCCCCGTCTGCCCCTTCCACCAAACCGTTGCCGACGAGGGTGGCGGTATTGGCCCATTGGAAGTTGCCTGCGGCGAGTTCGGCTTTGCGGGCGTCGTTGTTGGGGCTGGGAGTGTGGCACAGGAAGCAGTTCATTTCTGTCGTGCCAGAGGCTTGCCAATCCCAGGCGACGAGTTCACCCGTTTCGGGGTCGATGATGGTGGTTTCGACGCTGTTGGCGTCAGCAGGCAGGTCGGCCAGCGGCGTGACGCCGTCACGGCTGATTTCAGCCGGGCCACCCCCAACATGACGCGGGCCAAAAACTTGCAGCCATTCGGCAGTGGTCAGGTCGATGGTTTCGTCCCCTTCGGGTGACAGATAACGGTAGGTGAGCGGGTTCCATTTGCCGAATAAACCAGGGCTGGTGTCCCAGGAACGGCCGTTTTCCACCATGCCTGCTTCCCCAAATCCACTCAAACCCACATCGGCATGGAAACTGTGACTGGTGATAAATTCAGCATCATGGCAGGCGCCGCAGGTGCTCATCGTGGAGACTGGCTCACCGGAATCCAGCACGTTTTCGCCATTCTTATCCAGCAAGGGGAATGTGGGATGGAATGGGGAGCCTTCTTGGGCAACGGCCGTTTCGCCCGCCATCAAGAACGCAACACCCAACAAGCTCAGTAAAATGGGTATGAATAAGGTTAGTTTTGCGCGGTGTAGGTGATTTGTTTTCATGATTTTTATTGAGATTAAAGATTGGAGATTGGAGATGTTGTATATCTTAAACCCCAATCTCTAATCCTTAATCTCCAATCTTTATTTCTCCCCAACGATTTCCTGGTCACGACCACCCCAGCGCATGGGGTCTCCGTAATAACCAAGGGCTTCCCAATCAAAACGGCCGTTATCACTGTGGCAGTCATTACATTGCAGTGCCTTTTCTTTTGGCGCCACCATATGGCTCAGATTCCAATACATTTCTGTTGCGGCAAAGTCGTAATTGCCACTGTACTCCATGCCCGCCGCTTCCGAACCGAGCCGCAGCGCCTGATCCCAGTCAAAATCAGTCCAGAAGCCGCCTTCGCCCACCGTTTTTGGTTGCAGCAAATAGTTGTACGTGGCGTCGAATGGTTGTTTGGCGAGATGAATCTTAAACGGCCAGATTTTGGCTGCCGGATCATTAATATCCCCCAGAGGTATGTTAAGCGGCGTTACCTGCGTCGGATCAAGCACGTCACCGAGCAGATAGCGGTCTACTGTGCCGTTGAACCATTCATAGTCTGGCATAAAGCCTTGTTCGTAAACGAAGCTGCCCTTAATTTTTAGATATTGGTGCGGGTCTTCGGGCAAATCTTGCCCGGCCGTTGACCAGTCCCACGACATTTTGGTCGCTTCGCGCACCGCCCCTTCTGGAATATGGCAAGTTTGGCAAGCCACCGTTTCTGTATGGGCGTTCAGACGGTCGTCGTTGTGAACGTCTTGCTCGTGGCAGTCGGTACAGGCCACCTGATTTTTGTTGTCCGTGCTAACCGAGATAGCGCGGCCTTTGATGTTGTGATGTTCCGTTTGATGGCAATCTACACATTGGAAATCGTAGCGCCCCATATGCACGTCGATGGATTCTGACGGGTAGTAGAGGCTCTCGTCCATATCGCCATGCTTGACGGCATTACCGCCGCCCCCGTTGAAGTGGCAGCTTCCGCAGTTTTCACGAGTGGGTATGCCCACAGATTGTGCCGCTGCCACCAAATCAGTCCCTTCAGCCGGTAAACCTTTGGCCGCTTTGGTATACAGATTCGTATCGGCATGGCAAACCAGGCAGTCCACATTGCTTTCTTCTTCAAAATCAAAATCGGCGTCTTCCCAACCATAACCGGCGTGGCAGCGGGTACAGCCCGTCCAGTTAGATTGGATACCGATGCAGAAGTTGTTAAGTTGATTTTTCTTGCCGACGGTCACTGGCTCATCCCGGCCGGGCAGCATCACCGGCTCGCTTTCCCATGTCCAGTGCGAGGTTTGGATGACTTCATGGGCGGCTTCTTCATGACAGCGCAAACATTCGGCGGTTACATCCTGGCCTGTTTCCAACGCACCTTGAATGAGAACGGCATGGTCTGTTTCTGGCACACGGCTGGGAACAGCCGCCCAGGGGTCACCTGTATTTTCCGGCTCTGAAGACATGACCAACCCCAGTGGCACGGCGATGATTAACAGCGTAACAACGAGTCCAACGATCCAGATGTATTTAAAATCTTTCATGTGTTAAAACCTTTCAGTGTGAAATGGGAATCAGGTTAACATGTCTGACTGTTGAGCCAGACTATCGCGCAAAATGCCGCGCATGGTATCGAGAACGCTGATGATACGGTTGTCTTTGATGGTGTAGACAACGGCCGCACCGTTCCGTTCTGTGCTAACGAGGTTTCGTTGGCGTAAGACGCGCAAATGGCGGGAAACGGTAGGCTGGGGCATGCCCAGGTCGTCGGCCAACGCAGTGACGTGCCGAGGCTGTTCGTATAATGCGTACAAAATCAGGATTCGTTTTGGGTCTCCCAATGCCTGACAAATGTTGGCGTGGAGGAGGTCGAGTTCTTCTAAAGTGGGACTGCTCATATTCACCTATCCATTCATTCATGTATTCGCTTATGCGAATACATATACGGTAATTATAGAGAACGGCCGTTTTCCCTCACCGTGATGAATGTCATATGATTCATATGACATTCATCACCCTTTGTGAAATATTGAACAAACTGCTGGTGCTGTGGTACTGTCGACACGAATTTGCTATTTCAAAGAATCGTAATGGTATGGTAATGGTTTACTTATCTATGTTGATGTGTAACCTCCTATAAGAGAAAATGTAGGCAACTTCTGAATTGTTTGCTCCTAGAGCAATTATCACCCTATGACTCAGTTACTTACAGCTTCAACCTTTGAAGAATTACTTGCACTTTCTACTCAATTTCACCGACACCTATGTCCGCGTATGGTGTTGGGCGTACGCATGGGGATGGCGGCGGGGCGGGTGTTGGGGCTGGCACTGCCTCAAACCGACAAGCGCCTGATCACCATTGCGGAAACAGATGGCTGTGGCGCTGATGGCATTTCAGCGGCGACTGGCTGTTGGGTGGGGCGGCGCACGCTGTATATTATGGATTTTGGCAAAATGGCCGCCACCTTTGTCGATACAACCAGCGGCAATGCGGTGCGTATTGCCCCCAGCGCCCAGTCGCGCCGAGTTGGCACCGCTGGCTGCACCCGATGCGAAAAACCATTGGGAAGCATACTTGTTGGGCTACCAGCGTATGACGGATGATGACTTGCTCACGATTCAGCCCGTGCAATTAAATCTTTCCGTCGCGCATTTGATAAGTTATGCTGGGATTCGTGTTAACTGCGCTCAATGCGGCGAAGAAATCATCAATGAACGCGAAGTAATGGTCAATAATGAACCCTGGTGTAAGTCTTGTGCCGGGGAACCGTATTACAGCCCTTTTAGCGTTGACTAACTCGAGAAGATTTGTTATGGCGCGTTGTTTTTTGGGGAAAACGGCCGTATGATCCCCCTATCATGAGCCGTCCTAATTTCTTCGAGCATCTTCATCCCCCCACCATTCCCGCCCGTGAGGCACGCTTCAACTACACATTTGGTCTGGGCGGCATGTCTCTACTGCTTTTTCTGTCTTTGATTGTGACGGGTGTGCCGCTGATGTTTGTCTATGTGCCAACGGCCGTTTCCGCTGGAGAATCGATCCGCACCATTACCTACATCGCGCCCTATGGCTGGCTGCTGCGCAACTTGCATTACTGGGCGGCACTGCTGCTGGTGGCAACGGTCTGCTTGCATCTGCTGCGCGTGGTTTTCAGCGGCAGTTACAAATCACCGCGCCGCTTGAATTGGCTGATAGGCTTACTGGCTTTATTACTTACCCTCCTGCTGAGTTTTTCTGGTTATGTTTTGCGATGGGACGTGGATACCGTTGGCGCACTGATGGTAGTCGGCAACATCGTGCGCCAGGTGCCGTTTGTGGGCACCTGGTTGTATGGCCTGCTGGTTGGTGGCTCTGTGATTTCTGATGCGACGGTGATGCGTTTTTACATCTGGCATACGTTGGGCTTGAGCGTGCCGGTATTGATGCTGCTTGGCTGGCACGTCTTCCGGGTGCGCCGTGATGGGGGGATTAGTCATCAGGAAGAGATTGGAGATTGGAGATTGGAGATTACGCGCCGTGAATTGGTGCAGCGGGAAGGCGTGGCGGGGCTGGCCTTGCTTTGCGTATTGCTGGGATTGGCTTTATTTGTGGATGCGCCGCTCGCTCCGTCTGTGGATTTGGGGATGGGGACGACAACGGCCGTTTCCCCTTCTATTGCTGCGCCCTGGTTTTTATTGTGGATTCAAACCCTGCTGCGCTGGCTGCCGCTGTGGGCTGGTATTGTTATTCCGTTGTTGGTGGTTTTGATTTTGGCGCTGCTGCCCTGGCTTTTAGACACTTCGGAAACAGGAACGGCCGTTTGGTTTAACCGGGAAGGGCGATTGGCACAGGTAGTGGTATTGCTCATGGCGGCAGGCATCGTGCTGCTGACACTGGTTGAGGTGTGGAGATGAGTAAAAATCAGATGGCAACGGCCGTTCTTGGATTCTTGCTCCTTTTTCTAACGATTGGAGCCGTTGTACGTCAATCACGCCAACCGGAAATCGTGGAAATCACACCCACGCTCACCGGTCTCCCTGAGCGGTGCCTCACCTGCCACCAGGGCATCGAAGAGATTAGCGCCAGCCATCCGCAAGAAGCATTTGGCTGTGTGCTGTGTCATGGCGGCGATGGGCTGGCGCTGGATGCCGATCTGGCGCACGCCACCATGCGCGGCGGCAGCGCTCCCGGCACAATTGGGCAATCCCAGCGACCTGGCCGTTGTGGAAGAATCGTGTGGCGGCTCGGCTTGCCACAGCGGAGCTGACGATCATATTCATCGCGTTATGACATCGGTACAGGCGACCTATGCCGGAGCCATCGGCCAGGTCAACTATGCCTTTGGTCAGCAGCCAGATCCCACGGCACGGTGGGGCGTATTTGCCGTGCAGGACGACATCATCACCACGGAAACGGGCGTGCCAGCGCTGGAAAAATTTAGTCCTGGCCCGGATGCACCAGCCTCTATCCATGCTTTTGCTCAGGATTGCCAACTTTGCCACGTAACGGCCGTTCCCCTGGCCCAGCCCTACTTTTTCCGCGCCACCGGCTGCGCTGCTTGCCACACCGTCTACGAAAATGACGGTCTCTATCGCGGCAGCGATCCCACCATTCCCAGAGATGAACCAGGCCATGCCAGTTCCCATCAATTAACCACCGCCATTCCCTATTACCAATGCAACCACTGCCACAATCGCGGCAATTACTCCCTGCGCCAAATGACATTTTTGGAACGGGATGATTTGCCTGGCCCGCACAGTTTGTCGGCGCAAGAGCAGCGCGAGTTGGACTATTACCAGCCCATTTCCCAGTTTACGCTGTGTGAATGGGAGCTTGACTGTGTGGACTGCCATACGAATGGCGAGGTGATGGGCGATGGCGACATTCATTCCAGTCAGGCAGAGATTCAATACATCCAATGCTAAACGTGCCACGGCACGCTCACGGAAATGCCGCTGTTGACAACCATCGACGACCCAAAACATCCGGCCATCATTTCTGCCGACTTGAACCCGAATTACAGTGTGGCGGTGGGCGATACCGTCATCGCCACCACACGAGGGGAGACATTTGGTTGGGTAAAGTGGGATGGGGAGAGGTTAATGGAAACGGGGAAGGTAAACGGCCGTTTGTATGAAGTGCCTCTCGTCATGGGCAGCAGTTGTCAACAGAAACCTGACGAGCAGGAAAGCCACTACTGCCATGAATGTCATGCGTATGAACGAAAAATAAAAAATTAGAGATTAGAGATTGGAGAAGAATGCAATCTCCAATCTCTAACCTCCAATCTCAAAAATATATGAATGAGAAAACGAACGAACCTGATTTATCCCGCCGCCGATTTTTGGCACTGTTGACCCATGGCGGCTGGGTGGCGGCGATGGGTGTATTGGTCTACCAGATGGGGCGGTTTGTGGGAGCGCGGGATTTACAATCCAGCCCGAAGTCGGTCGTGGTAGCGGGCAAATTGTCCGATTTTCCACCCGGCTCCACCACCTACGTCAGTGACGCGCGGGCCTGGGTGGAAAATGAAAACGGGAACCTCAGGGCGTTGGATGCCGTTTGCACCCATATGGGCTGTCTGGTGCAGAAAAGGGAAACGGCCGTTCCCGGTTTTCAGTGTCCGTGTCATGGCAGTCAGTATGGGGAAGATGGGGAAGTAGAGCAGGGGCCAGCGGAACGGCCGTTACGACACCTAAGCGTAGAAACCACAGCCAATGACATCGTTGTCATTCGTACTTGACAAAAATCAAACCTAGAAGATTGGCAATAAATCATCAATCTCGGTAATTTCATCTTAATCTTCAATCTCTAATCTTTCTACTCTTCAACAAGGGCGCTGATACTGGCAATGCGCTGCAACCGATTGAGCATGTCGGCGCGTTCCAGGCTGATAAGCGTGAACGTATCGGCCAATTTTTGCAGCCAGTGTGTGATTTTGATCTGTGTCTCTGCATTGAGAATGCGCTGAGTTCCAGCCACAGCGGCTAATTCGGCCGCATCCAGGCCATGTTTTTTCGCCAACTGTTTAATTTGAGTTTGCCGCACGGCAGGGTCTACGGGCGACGTAAAAAATTGACCTGCCACAAACATAGCCGGAGACTCCCCATCTGCTTCAATCCGTGCCCGAGCATACTGAAAACCAGCGTGGCAAGTAGAGAATTGTGGCATCTTTTCATGCTGATTAGCGAGTTCCCGCCAGGATTGCATACACGCTTGCTGACCGGACTCAGTGCTGAGAATGAGATTGCAAAACGCGCACGAGTTGCTGATTTCGGTGATGGGTTGACCGTCGGTATCTGTGATAATGGCCCCCACTTCTACGGCTTCGGCACTGACATCTTGAATGGATTGCAGACAGTGGATAGGCAAGATTTCTTTGGAGAGCCGCGGTATTTCGTGGGTAGGCGCCGGTGTGCCAGTGAGCAGGGCATCCACTTCCGGTCGAGGGAATCGCCACTGCTGCCCAACTTTGACGCCGTGTAAACGGCCGTCTTTCAACATGCGGTAAATCGTGGTGCGATCTACTTGTAGTTGGTCTTGTACTTGTTTGGTGGTTAGTAATTCATTCATTTAGAATCATGCCTTTCGGGTCAGTAGAAATAGATTGCACCTGTGCGCTATCAAAAGATTATAAACAACAGGCGAGTGACTTACAAAAAGGCTTGTCGTTAATTGCCAATTGCCTGGCTCAATCACCAGATACTTTGGGACGCATTACCTGTCGTGAGGATTTCCGCTCATGGGTTGCCACTGTCGGAACCACCACCGTTTCATCAAACAACGGGAAATAGTGGGCGATGAGGGAATAGGCTAAAACGGCCGTTGCCACCACGCCCACCAAAATCGCCACTTCCATCCAATGTGGCGAATAAACCTCGCCATTAACCGGTCTCATGGCAAACCAGGACACGTTGAATCGATTCAAAACCGTGCCTAATAAGACGAAACTCGTGCCCAATCAAAACACCAATGCGGTTGTGCCGCACCTTTTTGAAGGAGAACAAGATAATGGGAATCACGACCCCAATTGCCAGCTCCGTTAAAAAGAGGGCGCTGTAAGTGCCGCTGCTAAACAGCAGGTGCAGTTCGTCCGTAATTTCCAGTTCGCCTAATTTGAGCACCAGATAAACGCCTAATACCCAGGGGATAAACCAAACCAATTCCGCCATGACATTTTCTGGCAGTGTGCGTTTGAAAACCCAGAAACTAATGACAGCACCGGCTGTTACCATCGCCAAACCAGCCGCCAGCGACAAAATCAAGAAAAATACCGGTAATAACATCGAGTACCACAGCGGATGCAGCCGCGATGACATGATCACAAACAACGTACCCAATGAAGATTGGTGCAAGGTGGACAGGGTTACGCCGGCAATCACCAGCGGAATCGTCCATTTCTCGATGATGGGCAAAATACCGCTAAATCGGGAATTTTTCAGAAAAACCGGGCTAAGTTCGTAAATCAAGATGGTGGAATAGAGGGCGATACACCAACTCACTTCAAACAATGCTGAATTGAGGTTGGGGTAAATCAGGAAGTGGTAAAAACGATCCCAGCGCCCCAAATCCATAAACAAAATGACCAGCACCGACGAGTAGCCAATCAAACCAGCCAACACGGTCGGTTTCACCGCTGGATGTAGTTCGTGCAGATGGAATACGTACACCAAAGCCGCCAGCGTAAACGCGCCGCCAGAAAAGGCGACTGTGGACAAATCGAAGCTGATCCAGATGCCCCAGGGGAACGCCTTGCTCAAATTGGTTGTCGTGCCCAGCCCCGCGTACAGACGATACGCGCCTACCGACAGACCAGCGGCGGCAATGACCGCCAGAATGTAGTAGCCTACTGATAAGGATTTGATTTCGTCACTGATTTTTTTAATGAACATGATTATTCCTCTACCGCCTCGTCTGGAGTTGTTTCGTCTGGGGTGGCCGCTCCTGGGGAGGAGGAAACGGCCACTTCGACTTCGCTCAGTGCAGGCGTTTCCCCATGCGTCTCTTTCGCCAACTCAGCCATCGCCTCTTCATGGTGCTTAATCGTCAGATAAACACCACTCAAGCCGATAGCAACAGCGCCCGCTACCGCTGGTGTGCCATGCGTCACCAATCGGTTTGTATAGGCCGAAGACACAACCCCACCGCTCGGGAAACCCAATTCTTCAAAAGGAACCGGCGAAACATAGAAAGTGGCCGTTCCCCCATTTTCAGTTTCACCATATACGTGGTCAATATATTTACCTGGGTTTGATTCAATACGTTGATGCGCCTGTTCCAACATACTTTCCTTGGGGCCATACATGATGGCATCTGTCGGGCAGGTCGCGGCACAAGCCGGTTCCCCTTCGCCCGCTGCCAGCCGGGAAACACACATATCACACTTCACAATAAGCGGGAAGCGCACGTCCCATTCAAAATTTGGCACCTGGAAAGGACAGGCATACATGCAGTAGCGACAGCCAATGCAGCGGTCATCGTCATACGTGACGATGCCGCTCGTCGCTCTTTTGCAGTGCGCCCACCGTGCAGGCCGATACGCAAGAGGGATCATCACAGTGCATACAATGATAAGGTGCTGAATAGCGCGACAGGTCGGGAAACTGCCCGGTGACGCCCGTTTCTTTAATCCAGATACGGGAAATATCATTGGGCACTTCATTTTCAACACTGCAAGCGACTAAACAAGCACGGCAGTCAATACAGCGGGAGGCATCGATTAAGAAGCCATATTCTTTTTGGGAACTTGTTTTTTCTGACATAGATAGTCTCGTTAAACGGCTAAACGGCCGTTAGCGGCTAAACGGCCGTTAGCGTCACAAACGTCTGGCTCAAAGCCTGTCCGCCGCTAATCGGATCCGTATTCGTCACATGCAGCACCGAAGAACTGGCACCCACTCCATAAGCCGTCGTCAACCCCTTCGATAATTTGCCGTAACCGGGCGTCATATACAAACAATCGGGCCGAATCGCTTCTGTCACCATCAATTCGATATTGATCTCGCCCACATCACTGGTCACTTTCACCAGATCATTGTCGGCCAATCCCAGCCCTTTAGCCGCCACCGGATTCATCCACAGACGCGGTTCTTCTTCATATTTGTGCAGCAATTGGTTGTTTTGTGTGGCAAACTGCGTATGCCGCCCCACCTTACCCGTCAGCAAATAAAACTTGCCTGCTGGCGGACGCGGCGGCTCTTCCCAAGTCGGCACGGCCGTAAAACCAGCCCGATCCAAAGTGTCAGAAAACAGCTCCACCTTGCCCGATGGGGTGTTCCACGCAAATTCATCCGCTTCTTCTGACGTTGGTAGTTGGGCATACCCTTTCAGGCGTACTTCTTGCAACGTCACACCCAACGGCGCAAGCTGCTGACGCAGGTAATCTTCCTCATCCGTGTATTGGAAAAATTCACCCAATCCCAGCCGCTCGCCCAACTCCTTATAAATCCACAACGCCGATTTCGCATCGCCTTGCGGTTGGATAACTGGCTGCCGCAAAAAAGCTTTATCGCCGACAATGTTTAGCGGGTCGTACCGTTCCAGGTAGGAGGCTTCCGGCAGCACCACATCGGCAAACCAGGCAGTGTCGTTGAGTGAAATGTCCACAACGGCGATGAAATCCATCTTGCTCATCGCTTCCAACGTGCGCGTTCGGTCTGGCAGAGATTGCACCGGATTTTGACGGGAGATAAACCAGCCATGTGCTTGATAGGGTTCTTCCGCCAGAATCGCATCACGCAGTTCTTGGAAAACACCCAGTTTGAACGGGACGAGCGGGTATTTCCAGGGCACGCCATCCAGGCGCATAGCGGTCGCTCGCGGATAGGGCGGCTGGGGCGGTGCGCCCAACGGTCCGCCGCCTTCACCTGCGGCCGGTTTGAGGTGGATACCCCAATTGCCAACCAGGGCATTCAAACAAGCAATCGCTCGTTCCGTCTGGAAGGAGTTGACAAAGTTAGAGGTGCGCCAGCCGTTGTGGGCTAATGCATGGGGCGCGGCGTCGCTAAACTCGCGGGCAATCCGGCGCATCACTTCGGCGTCAATGTCGGTGATCGGAGCGGCCCATTCTGGTGAAAACGGCCGTATTTCCGCCGCCAACTGCTCAAACCCCACTGTATACTTGGCGACAAACTCATGATCATAGCGGTCTTCGCTGATAATCACGTTCATCAAGGCCAGGTGGAAGGCCAAATCTGTGCCTGGGCGAATAGGACACCACGCTTCCGATTTAGCGGCCGTTTTCGTGAAACGCGGGTCTAAATACGTCACCTTCAAGCCGCGATCAATCGCGTGGCTGAGAATGCTCGTCTCCGACGTGGAAATCGCTTCCATCAGATTACGACCCGTCAGAATGAGATATTCCAAATCGGCATAACTACGGTCTGGCTCTTCCATGCCGTAGGTCATCTGATTCGCCACAATCATGGCGTTGAAACAGAG
Organism: uncultured Chloroflexia bacterium; assembly: GCA_963747345.1. GTDB lineage: Bacteria > Chloroflexota > Anaerolineae > Promineifilales > Promineifilaceae. The sequence continues at coordinate 290,950 of CAVVFA010000001.1, forward strand.
ACTGCGCTGCGTGCCATAATTGGGAGAGCCATAGGCATTGAGCAAATTCTCAAACTGCACCTGCGAAAGATTATGTGTGGACGAAAAAACCATCGCTTCCGGCCCATACTTCTCTTTAATCTCCAGCATGTTTTGGGCGACGATGTCTAATGCTTCTTCCCAAGATGCCTCGCGGAATTTACCTTCGCCACGCTCGCCAACCCGCACCAGCGGCGTTAATACGCGGTCGGGATCATAGGTGCTCATCAGGCCAGCCTGGCCTCGGGCGCATAAAAAGCCGAGCGAATGCGAATGTTCGGCATTGCCTTCCAACTTGACCACGCGCCCTTCTATGACTTTGGCGCGAACTCCACAGCGCCAAACGCACATTTCGCACATGGTGGGAATGTAGCCATTGCCCTGAGCATCGAGGAAACCCGCTTCTTTGGCGGCTTCGGCCACATGAATGGGCAGCAACTGGCCCACGGCTACCGCGCCCACCGTTGCCCCGAAAATCTTTAGAAAATCACGACGGTTAATTGTTGTCGTAGTCATATTAAATCCTGTGAAATTGGTTCAGTTTAGAAGTTCAACTTTTCTAAAAAGTTGAACTTCTTGTCTTTCGTTACTCTGCCATCTTATCCCGGCGCTGCATCCGAGCGCGATCAATCAGATAGAACAAGAAGAGACTGAACAAGGCGAAGAAGAGGATGACCAACGCCGAGTTAAGGTTCCATAAATCAGGGATGATGATCGAACCCATATTGGCAATGGCCGAAATTTTTGGAAATAAGGATGGATAAATCAGCCCATAAATGGCTGCGCCTGTGGTGAAACCCAATAAGCCAGGAATGAGATAGTCTAATTTGCCTTCGCCGGACCCGGCGACACATGTGCCCGGTCAGAAACCGGTGAAGGCCATGCCCACGCCAAATATCAGGCCGCCAATCACGTTACCGGCGATGTAGGTGGCGGGCACACTGGGAAAGGTGATGACACCCATCCACTTTAGGGTGTACAGACCGGTCATCGAGACGATGAGCGCCGGTCATCATGAATTTGAGTACGGCCATATCGGTGAAGCGGAAGACATTGACGATTTTGTGGTATTTGGTCAGCCCTGCTTTTTGCAGTGACAGGCCAAAAAAGACACCTAAAACTAAGAGCTATTATGTAGTTAAGCATGTTTAATATCTCCTACCGTAAACGAGCCAGGCGGTGGCAATGCCGGAGGCAAACATCGCGCCAATAAAAATGAAAGCGGCTGGCGCAAGCAACATCCCCCCAGAGATGGCTAACCCGCTGGTACAACCGCCGGCAATGCCTGCGCCTATCTCTAAAACAATCGCACCCAGGAATGCCAGAAGCCAACGCTTCGGCCAACTGGGGCCAAATACTTGTTTCCATTGCTCGTCGGAGTTCATGCGCAGTTTCCAGGTGCGGCTAGACCAGGCGCCCAGCATCCCGCCAAAAAACACGCCGATGAGCAGCACGCCAGACCAGGTAAGTCCTGGCGGCATGACGTAGTTAAAGTACAAATTATCAAACAGCGTTGGGGCGACTGTTTGGCCGATGGCTCCAGCCAAATTTTCAAACGACCCTGATGCACCTAGTAGGCTGTCGCTGAGGAGGACGGCTAGAATACCGACAACTCCCAACAAGGCGCCAGCCACGTAAGGCGACCACTCTTCTTTTTGAAATTGCTCTTTTAGCCAATCCATTTTTTCTCCCGTTGTTGAAATAGGTATTCAGACCCTAAGAGTTTCGTTTCGAGGTTTTAGAATATCTCGGAGGTTTCAAACCCTTAGAGTTAGTCACCACTGCTGGCGAGGGCCAGCAGCAGTGCTTGCGATTCTCGGTCTAGTTGGCGGACTTGCTGCACGAGTTCTGGTTGTAGCCGTACTAAATCGTGCAATAGGGTTTGGGCTTGAGCCGGGTTTTCCAGGAAGCGGTAGAGGTCCTGTAAGGCGTCGGCGGATAGTTGGCTGAGACGCGGCAGCAAAGCGATGACTGGCGCTGGATAATCGGGATATTTGCTCTTTTGTTCAGCCAGGACTGATTCGCTGACAGGGGTAGTTGATTGACGACGATGCCGTTCGTTCCAGATGACAAAAGCGCCGCCCCCTACGAGGACGAGGACGATAAGACCGACTAAGATGCGATTGCCCCAGTTGATGATTTTGATGCCAAGTACGGTTTCATTGTAGCGGGCTACGTAGTCGATGACGTTGGGGTCGTTGACGACGAGGCCGGATGGGGCAGAGGGAGCCGTGCTGGAGCCGGAGCTAGGGGGAATTGATGTATCAGAGGAGGAGGGTGGAGGGGCAACGGCCGTTTCCCCATCCCCATCCACCAGCAACCGGAGGTTGAGCGCCAGAATCGGAGCCGCCGCCACTGCCAATTTCCACACCGAGGGCTACCGCATAGACATCGGCACGCTCGGCCAAATCAGCGGCGTGGCAGTTGCCGCAGCTTACCTGCACGTTGTCCATCGGCGCTTCCATGCCTACGTGGGCAGTTTCTTTGTCGGTAGCTTGCACGTTGCCAGCATGACAAAACTCGCAGAAATCGCCAAAGGCGTGAGCCTGATGCCAGTTTGTGCCGTCGGCGTTAACGGGGGCTTCTCCTTGCACTTCGTGGCAGTTTTTGCACGATGAGGCGGATGAACCGCACTGCGCCTGAGCTGACTGCGGAACTGTCAGACCCAGAAACAGAATAATGCCACCGAACAGTAAAAACCAGGGAATTAGGTGGGTCTTGTTTTTTATCATATCTATCTTCCTGATTACGCGAGCTAACGGCCGTTTAGAACGGCCGTTTTTTGGGCAATGGCCTCAACCATCACGAGGTGTAAGGTGTTTAATACCTGGATAATGCGCTGATCTGCCAAGTGATAAATCACGCCGGTACCTTTTTGCTGCGTGGTGACCAGCGATTGTTGGCGCAGCACCCGTAAATGACGTGATACGGTTGGCTGCGGGATGTTCAAATCATGTGCCAGGGAGTTGACGTAGCTGGGCTGCTCGGCCAAGGCGTACAAAATCTGAATGCGTTTGGGATCGGCCAATGCCTGGCACACATTGGCATGTAGGGTCAAATCATTTTCAGTGGAACTTATCATCGCTTTTATCTTTCCCGTCAGACGGGTTTAACGGTTAATACCTGCTGTTTCATCTACTGTCGAAAGGTTAATCTAGCTTCATGCGCTAGAGGACATTTCCACGACTTGCTATATAATGCATTAATATGCTATAAGTTGCAATAGTAAATTTGTCAAAAAACCAAGAAGGTGACATTTGTCACATGGATAGATGATAAAGATCCACAATTTTAGTTTTGAGGTAACTACTAACCGCAGAGGAGCGGAGAACTTAGAGATTTCTCTGGACACACCTCCGGGCTCTCTGCGGTTTAATCCAGCCAGATTTAGTTTGGGATGGCAGATATAGGAACGAGTTTTCTTCGTTGACGTAACGTTTTCCATAAAAAGTGGTTATAGGTAGTGTAATAAGTTTTTGTGTGCAGAAGAAAAAGCAAGTTGTTTATATTTTATTTTTGGTAACGACGTGAAAACGGGTTGCCCATCAAATGTCAGTCAAGGAGAAAACATGTTAAGTGCAATAGTTAGTATCGTTTTGATGTTAGTTTTGGCGGCTATCGTCATCATCATTGTGAGTAAATTGGGGCTTGGTTTGGAAGTAGCTGGCTTCGGTTCAGCATTTATTGCAGCAGCAGTTATTGCTATCGTTGCTGGGATTATTGCCTGGTTGCTTGGTGTGTTAGGCATCACCTTTGGTGGCGGATTTTTGGGCGCTATTGTTTATTTGATAGTGGCGGCCGTTGTATTGATGGTTAGTGATAAATTTGTCAAAGGCATGAAAGTTAATGGGTTCGTTGGTGCTATCGTCGCGGCTATCGCCATTGGTGTGGTGACTTGGCTCGTAAACTGGGTTCTTGGTTTGTTCATGTAATCTTTTGATTACAACCAAATAGTTTTAAGAAACGCCCTGGGGAAACTCGGGGCGTTTTTGTTTTTTGGGTTATTTGCGGGAAACGGCCGTTATCTCTCTCTACTCTGGAAAAAATACATGGGAACACCTACCCAAAAGTTGATTGATGCCCACGCTTAACCAATAGCAGTTATTGCCAAACGTTTCTTTAAGGTTGCGACTAAATAGTAGAGCTGTGGAGGTAAGAGAAGAGAGAAAACGGCCGTTTAACCCAACCCAGCATCCCGCGCCCGAATGATAGCCTGGGCACGGTCTACCACTTGCAGCTTGCTGAAAATGTTGGAGCAGTGGTTGCGCACGGTTTTGGGGCTGATGTGTAACTGGCGGGCGATGTCACCGTTGTTTAAGCCTTGAGCCAGCAGAGTCAGCACGTCTCGTTCGCGTTCTGTTAAATCGGGGAAGACGGGTAGTAGGGCGGCGGGTTGGGGCGTGGCAAAGAAAGTGTGCAAGCGGGCGGCAATGGCGGGGCCAAACAACGCTTCACCCTGCGCCACGGCGCGAATGACGCGCAGCATCTCTTCCTGGTCGGCCCCTTTGAGCACATAGCCCCGCGCTCCCGCGCGCATGGCGGCAAACACGGAATCGTTATCCTCAAACATGGTGACGATGATGACGCCGATGTGGGGGCTGGTTTGCACGATTTTGCGGGTGGCTTCGATGCCGTTGAGACCGGGCATTTGAATGTCCATCAGCACCACGTCTGGCTGTCTCTGTTTCTGCCAGGGCGACGGCTTCTGCGCCATTGGCGGCTTCGCCCACGATTTCTGTGTCGGGCAGGGAGCCAAACAGCGCTTTCAAGCCTTCGCGGAAGAGGGTGTGGTCGTCGGCAATGAGGATGTGGATGGGTTCGGTCATAGGTAGTCAAAGACCTGACAGGTTTATAAACGATCTGGTCTGTAAAGTTAATATGCCCTGTAAATATGACTTACTGACAAGGTGTCGAGTAAACCTGTCAGGTCTGTTCGTTATAAGGGTAAAACGGCCGTTATCACCGTCCCCTGTTCATCAGAAATAATCTCAAAGGAGCCGTTTAGCTCTTCGGCTCGCTCACGCATGGATGATAGCCCAACGCCAGGGCGATAACCAACTGGAAATCCGCTGCCATCGTCGCGGATTTCCAAGGTGAGGTGGGTATTAATTAGCAGTTTGACAGTGCAATGGGTAGCCTGGGCATGGCGCAGGGAATTGGTCATGGCTTCTACGGCGATGCGGTAGGCGGCTACTTCGACAGCAGCGGGCAAGGGGGGTAATGAGGGCGGGGCGTGGAGGGTGATTTGAGAACGGCCGTTTCCATTCTGAGCCACAAATTCCTGCAAAGCTGAGAGCAGCCCAAACTGGTCTAACGCTGATGGCCGTAAGCCTTCTACCACCTGCCGGATTTCCTGGATGGCGTCTTGGGATTCTGATTTGACCTCAGCCAGCAAGTGGGCAGCGGCGTCTGGGTCGCTTTTGAGTAGGTTTTGTGCCGCGCTCACTTTCATGGTCAACGTGGCTAACTGCGGGCCTAGGCCATCGTGCAAATCACGGCGCAGGCGGCGGCGTTCTTCTTCGCGGGCGATGATGAGTCGTTCGCGGGCGTGTTGCAAATCGGCGGTGAGGCGGGCGGTGTAAACGGCCGTTCCCGCCTGACGCGCCACATTACGCAATAATCGCGCCTCATCATCTGTAAACGGTTCTTTTTCTGAGCGCTGCGAGACAACCAGCTGCCCAATGGTCTGGGATTGATACACCAGCGGATAGGTTTGTTGAGGCATCGTGGACAACTCGCCAACAGCGGCAAGCTGTTCATGGGCATCATCGACGATAGCCACATAGGGTAGCTTTAAGGTTTGGGCGATGGTTTGCACGAGGGCGGGCAAGGTTTCACCCGGCACGGTTGTGGATTCCAACTGTCTGCCTAACTTCGCCATCACAGCATACGGATCGTCACGCTGACCATACATCAGGCGGTTGACGCTGCGTTGCAAGCGCCGTTTTAGCGGATCAAACAAGACGGCGATGAGACCGGTTGCCAGCACGGCTAACAATACATTGCCCCCACTGCCAAAGAACAGCCCCAACGCGCCGACAACCACTATGTAAAGGAGAATGATAACGGCCGTTAATCCCCCATACACCAGCGTTCGATTGAGCAAAATGTCCATCTGCCACAGCCGAAAACGCAAGGCAGATACCCCAATTGCCAGCGGAATCAAGGTGACGCCCAGCAAAAAGAGATGGATGGATATGAAATGCAACCAAGCCGCATCAGCCAACAAAAAATCAACGACGATTGCCACAAAAGGCAATAAAATAAACGCAGTTAAGGCCAGCAAGACCAACCGGGTTTGTTGTTTTTGGACTAACGTGGCCTGCCGCCATTTTACGGTTTGGCTGACTAATCCTATCAGGGCAATGGTCAAAATAGCGATGATAAAAATAGCCCAGGTAAGCTCATCGGAAAGGGTAACTATCCCTAATCCCATTGTAAAAATCATGTTCAAAGCAATGGGAATGCCGACTCCTGCTAACCCAATCCAACGCGGCGTAAAACGGCCGTCTGGGAATAGATAAAACAGCAGGAAGAAACTGGTGGCAAATAGAAGCGGGGCTGCCCATTCGATGGCGGGGAAAAGTGTCAACAAGCCAGCGGGAAAGCGCCAGCGGTCAACATCAGATTGAAAGGCAAACAGGTAGGACATCATCAGCAACGTAGCGGAGACGTACAGCACCATCCAATCTTTCGGTTTACGCCAGGCAATGTAAACGGCCGTTCCCCAAAACACTGCCACCGCCATCATACGCAGCATCAAAACATAGGTCACAAATGCATCATAGGTGGGGAAAATAGTGGCAGCGGCTGGACGGGCTTGAATGACTTGCCATTCATAATATTTCACATCAAAGACAGCATGGGGCAGACTGGCGGCAAACAAACCCAGCACGAGTAAAAAGACAGCTACCCACCCAGCCCAAGCAAGCCAAATGATACGGCCGTTTAGGTGAGTTGATGAAAGTTGATTGCTTTGCTCGTCATTGTGAGCCATAAAATGAGCTGACATGGAAAGTTTCCTATTCCTGCTGACTAAATAGAGGACTCAGATGATTGGTGAGTCATCTTTTGATTTCATCATGCCTATTTTACTTGATCCCCGGTAAGTCTTAACAGCTTGTTGAATAATCCCATAATTCTCCGGTAAGGTTTTCCCCTGTCCATAGCTCTAACATGGCGCCACCAGTCGAGGTTGTGGTGCAATCAGGTGCAAATCGTTGCACCTTGGTAACCCATTCTTCAGGAAGATTAAAGGAGCCATTGCAAATGGACAATTGCTCATCATCTGTTTGCCCTAACAAAATGACACAGCCATATTTGGATTGGGCGCTGCGCACATTGCCAAACACTTTTGGGCCAATTGGCCTGGCTTGAGGAAATATCGTTGGCACGGGTGAAAGCACAGCGCTTGAAAAAGAGGAAGGATCGTTTGGATTAAAAAGCACAGTGGTAAGCCAGGCTAACAACAGCCCTCCAGCAACGGTTACAATTAGCCCCACAAATAATCCACTAACAATCGCTCTCCACCCTATTGGATTGGAGGGATCAGAGTCGTTTTTTTTCACCATTTTTGCCTTTTTTTGTTTTCTCTTGCTAGAAAACGACATGATGACAAACTATTATGCTACCTCAAGTTGGACAGGCTTTTCTAGCCACATGTCGAGACCAAGCCCGAAAAGTCCCAAGGCAAATAGGGTGCGGAAGAGAAGGAAAACGGCCGTTATCTCTTCCCCGCTAAACAAGAAAAAGCCAATAAACCCCATTGCCGCTGTGGCTAAAGGTAACCACTGCCAATGAGCTAGCACAGGCTGGCGTAAATTGAGGATGCCAAACCAGATCAAGCCAATGATCAATAACAGCAGTCCAAGAATCACAAGTAAAAAGAAGCCCTCTGCATAAGGCAGCAGTACCGACGGCACAACATCGCCCAGAGAAGAAAGGAAGCTAGCGTGTCCTACTGCCAGTATAATGCCGCCACCGCAGAACAGGCGCAGCGCATGTTTGCCCCAGCGCCCTACCCGATCCGCATACAGCTGCCAAAATCCCATATAGCCAATGACAAAGGCCACCTGCCCAATGAGAATCAGCAGCGTATTTTGCCCGGAAATTACGTCTGGCATCCACCTGGAAAGGAATAGAAAGCTCATTTCGTTGAGTTTGTTTATGAAGAAGAGCAGACTCCCCAGCATAAATGCAGCACCACCCCATTGATGGACTTTATTCGTTGAGATCATCGTTTCACCTCTTAATGGAAATATATTGTTGCACACTATCGGTTTATACAAACAGGATACTTCTGGGCATGTCCCGTTGTCATGGGGCGAGCGTCCCGACCACGACGGGAATTTGTCTAAAGCTGACAAGCTGTTGTAAAAAACCGCAATTTAGGGAATAGTTAACAGCATCTTAAATGAGGCGAACGGCTGGTTTTCGGCAGCACTCAAGTCGGCTCCAGCCACGGATTTACAGATGCGCATTTTATACGTCGATAATTTAGGGAAAACAGAAATTTTGCCAGCCTTCCCCGAAGGCTGGCAGGTGACTTCATTACAAAAACCAGCACTCATTTGGCTAGACCTTACCTACGCAGAAGACATAGACGCCATCGAGAAGCTGCTCCAGGAACAGTTTGGCTTCCATCCGTTAGCCATTGATGATGCCCTGCATGAAACTCACGTGCCAAAGGTGGATGATTGGGACGATTACCTCTATTTAGTCCTGAAAGATGTGGTTTATACAGCAGAGAGCCAGCAAGTGCATTTGCCCGAATTAGATATTTTTCTGGGGAAGCAGTTCCTGGTGACCCATCATAAAGAGTCAGTAAAGGCTGTGGATTGTGTCTGGGAACTCTGCCAGCGCAATCCTCGTTGGTTGCAACATGGGGTAGACCATTTGCTGTACCGTATTATTGATGAAATTGTGAACGACTACACGGCCGTTTTGGAACACCTGGAAAGCGAGATTGTGCAAATGGAAAGCATCATTTTTGCCGATCCTTCGCAGGAGGTGCTAGAACGGTTAACAACCTACAAACATACCATCTTGCAACTCCGGCGTGTGCTGGCACCCCAACGCGAAGTCGTCAATAAGCTCTCCCGAGAACCTTATCCTGTCATTGGCGAGAAAGACCGCATCTATTTCCGCGATGTGTATGACCACCTGGTGCGACTCTATGATCTCAGCGATAATGTACGCGATCTCGTTATCGGCAATATAGAAATCTATTTGTCCGTTGTCAACAATCGCATGAATGGCATCATGAAAACGCTCACCATGATGACGGCGATGTTTCTCCCCCTTACTTTTCTTACCGGATTTTTTGGCATGAACTTTTTCCAGGCCGTGCTGCCCTCTGCCTTCTGGACTGGACAGACAATGCTGATTATCACGCTGTTAATTATGGTGCTATTGCCTCTGTTCATGTATGGTTGGATGCGCCACCGCGCCTGGATGTAATTATGACCATTCGCCAAGACCCCGAAAATAGTGAACTGGATGCCTTGCACGACTTTGTGGGCAGCTTTGCGGGCAAGCGGGTGCTGGAAATTGGATGTGGCAACGGCCGTTTAACCTTCCAATACGCCGCCGAAGCCCAACTCGTGCACGCCATCGACCCGTCCGAGAAAAAGATTGCTGAAGCCCGCGAAAAGATGCCAGCCCATTTGCAAGAACAGCTTGAGTTTTTTGAGGTGGGCATCGAAACTTTCTTTGCCCCAGAGAAATACGACACGGTGCTGCTCGCCTGGTCGTTGTGATGAATGGAACTTGAGAGCATGGTTCATGCTCTGGAACAGATTCATTTTCTGCTCAAACCGGAGGGCGTTCTCATCGACATTCATCCGATTGGCGAACCGCCCCCGATTGAAGTGCGCCTGGGCGCGGATATTCATACAGTCGGTTGGGTACGCGAGGCAGATGATTACTGTGAGTATGTGGCGGCGACTGAGGCGTTGGAAACGGCCGTTTCCCGCAATCTCTACACCTGGCAAAAACAAGGCACCTTCGCCTTCACCACCTACGCCGATACCATCCTCAGCCTGCGCGACCATCTCGCCGAAACCTGGACAGACGCCATCATAGACGACGAAGTCATTCGGCGCACCCAAGATTTGATGCAAACGCTCGAGAAGCCGACAAAGAAGTCATTCTGCGAGAAATCATCACAATCGCTCGCTTGCATCCAAAACACGACGAGAAGTGAGCCTTTGTCCACTTACAAAATCAATAATTTACTGGGGGAACTTATGGCAATGTATAGATTCGGCAAAAAAGTCACTTTTCTATTTATTTTTGCAGTGAGCTTGGTAGCATGTGGGGGTACACAACCCACACCCCCAGCCTCATCTGAGATAGTTGAAATACCGACCCATACGCCACAGCCAGCATCAGTAGAAACAGCAACGACAACGGCCGTTCCCACCCAAACATCTACGCCATCACCCACGCCAACGGCCGTTCCCACCCAAACATCTACGCCAACCCCCACCGCCACACCCGATCCCACCTGCCCTGAAGCAGGCAGCGCCGCCCCCTTCACCTACCCCGCCGATACCACCGAACTGCAAGCCTCCATCCTGGTCTACCTCAACGCAGGCGGCCAATGGCAAGACCTGTTTGCCTTGCTAGATGAACTGGAAATTGAGCACGACTGGGTTCAAGCTGATATGAACGGAGATGGGGTGATGGAAACGGCCGTTTACACTCTGATTTCTGATGAAGAACACATGCCTTATCATTCTTGGTGGTTACTCCAATGTAATTCAGAAAAATATTCAACTATTTACCAAACTTGGGGAAGCTGGGCTTATCACGACTATTTTTTGGTCGATGACTTAAACAATGATGGTCGTTCGGAAATTATTGTTGCTAAAGGCTTTGCGGGTTCGGCATGTATCCTTGAGCCTTTTGTCTGGATTTGGCAATCTGACGAAATAATTCAATTTTCCTTAGCTTTTTTAGAATCTTGAGCTTGGGTGCTCCTCAGATGACCAGATAATTTTACAAGATGTTGATAGTGATAACCTCAAAGATATGATTCTAATCGGGGAAACTATCGGACATATAGATCATGCTCCCCCTCGTGGTATTACCCAAACATTCAAACTTGAAAACACAGGATACACCTTGTTAAGCACCGTCTATGCACCAACTAACCTTCGTGTACATGTCTTAGATGATGCTCAAAGAGCCTTTGATGAGGGGGATTTCAATTTGGCATTGGCGTATTATGCGCGTGCAGCCAATGACGATTTATCGACTGTCTATTCGTATAACTTTCAGCCAGATATTGCTTCCGAATATGACTTTCCTGATGATTATCAACGTTCGTTTGCACTTTTCCGCCTAGCTATCATTCAGCTTGTTTTAGGAAACAGAAATGATGCCGAATTAACTTTAGCAGAATTAATGGCAAGGTATCCAGAAAACAACAAGGGGCATGAGTTCGTTGTTCTCACAGAAATCTTCTTCGACGCATTTAACGACGGGAAAAATATAGAAGAATCGTGCAATAACGTCACAAAATTCATCGCAGAAAACTATGTACCTAAAGACAATTCTTTGGAAAACCCTAATTTAACCAGTCATTTTTATTGGGGTTCCAATATAGCCGCTTATTATAAACCAGAATCTTTTTGTCCTATTTTCACCACGTCAATAGAACAACAAACCATAAAAATCTGCGTTAATCCGTGTCCCATCCAAAGGAGAAATTCATGCAAACGCGCACCCTCGGAAAAACCAACCTGCAAATCAGCCGCCTCGGCCTCGGTCTGTCAGAAATCGGGCATGGCCTGACGCTGGCAGAAGAAGCCCAGGCATCCCAGGTACTCAACACCGCCCTGGACATGGGCATCAACTTCCTCGACACCAGCGCCTGCTACAACATCAGCGAAGAACTGCTGGGGCGCACCATCGCCCATCGCCGCGATGAGTATGTGCTGGCAACCAAATGCGGCCACGTGACTGGCGGCTACCAGGGGCAAGATTGGACCGCCCAAACTATCACCGACAGCATCGAGCGCAGTTTGCGCCGCCTCAAAACCGACCATATCGACCTGGTGCAGTTCCACTCCCCGATGTGGCCGACCTGGAGAAAGAGGAAAACATCCAGGCCCTGCTCGATGCCCGCCAAGCTGGCAAAACGCGCTTCATTGGGTGCAGCAACGACAACGAAGGGGCGATGTGGGCGGTGGAAAGCGGCATCTTCGACACCTTGCAAACCAGTTACAACCTTGTTGACCAGTCGGCGCGCCGTGACCTGCTGCCCAAAGCGAAAGCGCAAAACATGGGCGTCATCATCAAACGTCCCATCGCCAACGCGGCGTGGGGTGCAGCAAACCAGTCCCAGCAACTACGCCCACACCTATTTCATGCGTGCCAAAGCGATGCTCGCCGCTGGCCCCATCCCCGGCGCTCCCGACGACCGGATTCTGCTGGCGCTGGGCTATGTCTTCGCCCAAGATTTAGCCGACACCATGATTGTAGGCACGCTCAATCCGCGCCATTTGGCAGCTAATATCGAGATGGTGGAGAACTTGTTACCGCTTGATGAAGAGGTGGTGGTGGAGTTAAACGGCCGTTTTGACCGCATAGAAGATAACTGGCAGCAGCTTCGGTAGAACTGAGATTAGAGATTGGAGATTGGAGATTGGCGTAATCTCTAATCTCCAATCTCCCCTAGACAATTTAATCCCCGTTTCAACCCCGCCGCCGCCGCACCTGCACCAACAGCGTGCCCGCCACCACCGCCGCCAAGCCCAGCAGTTCCCGCGCATCCAAAGTCTCGCCCAAAAACAGGACAGCCAGAATCGCAATCTGCACCGTCATCGTATTGTTGATGACGGTAGATTCCATGGCGGGCAGGGTACGCAGGGTGTGGTTCCACAGCGTAAAGGCCACGGCCGTATTGACCACCGCCAGCCACGCAATCAACAGCCAGTTTTGCAAGCTCAGGGCAGGCATTCCCTCTATAAAAATACCCGCCACCAACATGAGCAAGGCACCGATGCCCATGCTGATCACGGTCACGGTCAACGGCTTGATCGCGCCGCCTCGGTTTACATAACGCCCCAGCAGCGCCGATACCGAATTCGCCAACATACACACAACCGCCGCCACAATGCCAAGCAACTGCGCTTCCAACAAGCCAAAGGGATAGAAGTAGATCATCGCCCCGACCAAGGCGATTGCCATGCCGAGCCATTGCCCCCCGTTTGGCCGTTCGCCTAAGGTGAAGATACCGATGATTGCTACGAAAACGGCCGTGAAGCTCAAAATCAGGGTCACACTCACTGCTGGCGCATACGCCAACGCCACAAACTGCAACCCCTGCGTCAGCGCGTAGTACACCACGCCCAACAGCAACCAACCGCCCCCAATCCCCTCGCGTCAACGCCTGTACAGACGCTGGCACGCGCAACACGGACTTGTTTGCATTCGGCTCTCGCCATAAAAATGGCAGCAGCACCAAAAACGCCAGCATGTAACGCAAACCCGCAAACACCAGCGGCGGCATCTCCCCCAAGCCAAACTTAATAAGCACCCAGGAGGTAGACCACAGAAATGTAACGAATAATGCCTGTAAAACAGCACGTAAATGGGGGGAAAACTTAGACAAGAATATGCCACCCTGCTTGTTTTTTTAGGGACACTGATACGGTCGAACACTGATAAGTGAAAAACATCAGCGTTCGACCGTATCAGTGTCCTGACTTATGAAAGAAGAAGCCTATTAAACTGCCAATCCTAACTCTTGCAGCTTGGCCTCTGTTGGCACGCCCTCTTCATCCCAGCCGCGCAGTTCGTAGAAAATAGGCAGCATCTGATCCAGTTCCACCACCTGGCCCGCAGTGGGGCCTGCGGTGAGCGGCTCTGCCAACATGCGTGGGGGCAGGGTGTCGTCGGCTTTGGTGAAGCCTGCTCTAACCAGGAACATGCGCTCCAGATTGTAGACGCGCTCGGCCGCTTGCATGATAGAGGCTGGCGTATATCCAGCCCCCGTCGTCAGATTCATGAGTTCCGTTAAACGAGTCGGCCACAGATTGACATCCGCGTCAAAAACGTAGCGCACGCTCAAAAAGACGCATAAACCAGCCGCGTCAATCAGCGTGAAGGCATCTTCATAGCGCATGATGAGGGCGGGCTTGTTGTCAATCGTCAACGGGTCGATTTTGGCGGGAACGCCGAACACTTCGGGATACGCCAAATCGCCTGCCATGTGGGAAGCCCCGATATTGGAGGTGGCGTAAAGCAAGCCCATGCCTTTGGCCCCACGCGGGTCATAACCCGGGAATTCCAGTTTTTTGGCAGTCATGGAATATTCGGGATGACCGTATTTCTCGGCCAAACGGTAGCTGCCTTCGGCCAAAATATCGCCAAACCCCTCGCGGTAAGCGGTCTTGCGGGTGAACGCGATGACCGCATCCCCGTCACCAAAACGAAGCATTTGCCCCACATCTTCGGGCGGAATAAGTTCTTTTTCGACCATTTCCATGGCGCAAGCAATTGTCATGCCGACGGAAATGGTGTCCATGCCCAACTCGTTACAGATGTAATTGGCTTTAGTGAGAGCGGCCAAATTATCCAGGCCGCAGGCGCTGCCCAATGAGGCGATGGTTTCGTATTCTGGGCCTTCGCCTTTGCCTTCGTAGCCAGGTTCATCGACTTCGGTCACACGGCCGCAGGAGATGGGGCATTTGTAGCAAGGTTTGGAGCGAATGAGGAACTGGGCGTTGAGGCTGGGGCCGTTAATTTTCTGGGCTCCTTCAAACTGCCCTTCCTGGAAATTGCGGGTCGGGAGGATGCCCATTTCGTTGGTGACATCGGGTACGTAGGGCGTGCCGTAGATGCGTAAGGTTGATTTTTTGGAAGCGGTGCCCACGTCGATTTGCATCTCGCGGCTGAGTTGATTCATGCCGGCTTCGTCGGCTAATGGGGTGGCATGGGTGCCTTGCGCGACGACGCCTTTGAGATTTTTGCTGCCCATCACCGCGCCCACGCCAGACCGGCCAGCGGCACGATGTTTGTCGTTCATGATGCAGGCCATTTTGACGAGGTTTTCGCCAGCCGGGCCGATGCAGGCCACTTTGGCTTTGGCGTCGGTTTCGGCCAGGAGCATGTCGGTGGTGGTGGGTACATCTTGTCCCCAGATGTGTTCGGCTGAACGAATTTCGGCGTGATGGTCGTTGATCCAGAGGTAAACGGGCTTTTCGGCGCGGCCTTCAAAGATGATGAGGTCGAAGCCGGTGCGCTTGAGCCAGGTGGGAAAGTCGCCGCCGGAGTTGGAGTTGGTTAAGGCATCGGTGAGCGGCGATTTGGTGACGACCATGTAGCGGTTGCCGGTGGGGGCAGGCGTGCCGGTGAGTGGCCCGGTGGCGAAGATGAGCTTGTTTTCAGGAGACAACGGGTCAACTTTCGGATCGACTTCGTCGTACAGGTATTTGATTGCCCAGCCACGACCGCCAATAAAATCTTTGGCGATTTGGGGGTCTATGGTTTCGATTGAGGTTGTTTGATTGGTCAGGTTAACGCGGAGTATTTTGCCATGCCATCCGTACATTTTGAAGCTCCTTGATGGGAAATTTTTATTAGCCGCCACCGATTGCCGGGAAGGCACAGACCACATCGCCTTCTTGGAGAAGCTGGTCTGGTTCTGGAGAACGGCCGTTTACCAATACCACACTCGCCCCATCCGTAGGCACACCCAATTGGTTTAGAATGGAAACGGCCGTTTCCCCTTCTTGTGCTTCCCTATTCTGAATACCTCTGGTGCAGTCAGGGGGAAGGTAATCCCGATACGTGGCGAACAATTTGACTTGTATCTGCATCTACAAACGATAATATGATTGGACAATTCTGGCAATGGGAAAAAGTTAAAGTGCTAGAAATTATTTTACCACTCCGTTAGTTTCCAGATTTCTGGCTGTCAGTTGCCCTGATTTTCGCCAATTTCTGCATAAATGGTAACGGCCGTTAGCCAAATGACGGACACAGAACTGCAAGCGATTTGGGCTTATTTAAGTGGGATGCCAGCGTTGCCAGATAATGGGTAAGCGAGCGGTTGGAAGATTGGGCTGAAGGGGCAGTTTAGGTAATACCCCTCTCCCCAGCCCTCTCCCCGAAGGGGAGAGGGAGCAAGTCCCCTCTCCCTTTTAGGGGGAGGGCTAGGGAGGGGGTGGATCGTTTTGGGCATCTCGTTTACGGCCAGGATTGGCTTACTGCGCCTGTTTCCAGATTTGCTTCATGCAAGGCAGATAAGACCAGGTACGCTCGATCCGGCAGCCAGGTCAGCCCCGACCAGAAATGGGCATTAGCCATGTCTGTTTTGGTTTCATACAGGCGTTCCCCGGTGGCGGTATCCAGCTTTTGCAATTTCAAAACGGCCGGTTCAGAACTGGTTAACAATTGCAATACCACCAACCCATCGGGATGCAGCCGGTAGCTGTAGCGGTCGGTAAACGGTTCCGCTTCGTATAAATATTGTGCTTCCAGAATGTGCTTCCAGGTGCGTTCACCAGTCGCTTCATCGACGCCCCAAATTTCTATCTGGTCGCTGCCGCGCTGCTTTTCTGCACGCAGCAAAATCGTGCCGTTCTGCTGACCGATAGGCGCTAATGTGTAGTCGGCATCGGTGATTTGGAACGGTATCTCGCCGGTGGCCAGGTCTAGTTTGACGACGCTGGGTTGTGAACTTTCTGGCTCGACAGCGAGGGTTGTCAACAAAGATTCAGCGGTGATGGCGGAATAGGGCATGAAGGAGCTTTCTGTGTATAAGCCGCCGGGGGTGCTGGAATGGGGCAGAATGCCTTCCGGCAAACGGGTTTCCCACAGCATTTCACCAGACAGGGCATCCCATTTTTGCAAGCACATCTGGCGCACAAAAGTCGTGCCAAAGAGGACGACAAGTTCGCCCGTGGTCTCGTCCAAAAAAGATTGACTGTTGTGGCTGAGATAATCGTCGGGGAAGAATTGTTGAATATCGGGGCAGGTGGGCGTAATTTGGTGACGGGGTTCGCCGGAATCTGCGTCATAGAATTTGAGTGCTTTACGCAGGGTTCCGTCTACATCTGCATCGTCTAACACCGCGACCATATCCCCCACCACTGCAAAAGCGATTTTGCCTTCGCTGGGATAGGCAAAGTTTTTATTTTCCAGACGTATCTGCCAGGCGGAACGGCCGTTGTTGGTATCAAACCCCTCTAACGTATTGTCCTCGGTGAGCACGATGAGGCGGTCTTTGACAGTTCTGAGGCAGGTTTGGCAGTTGGCGTTTACTTTATCGCTCAAAACCGTTTCCCACACGGTCGCGCCATCATCTTTGGCATAGGCTCTCAAGGCTGTCTGCTCCGTAAAGTAGATGTGATCCTGATCGGCGGCCATGTTGTATTGTCCGCTTAAACTGGTATCTCCAATCTGGTTTTCCCACACGATTTGGCGACTGCCATCACCGGGCGTGGTGTAACTGAGGTAAACAGGCGTGCCTTCGCTGCCTAATGCCCAGGTCTCCAGCATGATGTCTGGCGCAAGCCCGTCACCGCCTGCTGTAACGGGTAGTGCTTCCCCGGAAGCCGTGCGGTTCAGCGTGGCAACTTGGCTTACGCTGCTGTCTAGTTCAGTCATAATGGCGGCAATATCGCCTCCCTCAACTGCCTGGGAAACACGTGTCAACACGTCGGAGCTTGAGTTGAAGAAGAACGCCATGCCGATGCCCGCGATAACCAGCAATACAATGATAGGGAACAAACAGCTATAGCAACCGGCGGCGGCAGTAGCACCAGTCGTCGTTGCTACCATGTTGGGGGATATTTGAATAATAGTCGGCTGCCCTTTCTCTAGTTGCTCAACGGCATCTTTGGCCTCAGCTAAAGAACAGTGAAATGCCTCTCGGTATAGTTTGATGGCTTCTATTTTTTTGCCTTGTTGCACTAGATCGAGAATTTGGTGAATTTGGGCGGCGGTGGCGGGATCGGAACTACCCATTGCGCCCGTAGTGGCTGTTCCCCGGCGCAGCGACTCAGGCATGAGGATGGTTGTGCCGCAGAAATCGCAAATAACTGTTTCAGAACGGCCGTCATACGCCACAGCCGCCGTACAAGAAGGACATTTAAAATCGAGGGGTTCAATCATCAGGTTTCTCTCCGGAACAGGTAAAGGGGTGGATGTAGGTTCTTATTATAATGAGATGAAAAATAATTGGAAGCAGGAAACGTTACAGTCAAGGTGGTTTGTGATGACAGGATTTGTGTGTGCCAGGTTACTTTTTGGGGTGCAGGTGGGGGATAACGGCCGTTTTCGTAACGATTAGCAGACGATTATTTTGTAGGATAACGCCATCGAACTCATCTAGGTAAAAGCGGGAAAGTTTTTGGAAATAAAATTGTGCAAAACCCGCTTTTCCTTGAAGGAAACCACAATTTTGCATGTTGGTAATTTTAAGAACTTTTTGTGGTTTACCTAATGGAGACTGGAATAGGCAAAAATTGGTCTGGATACCCCGTTCCATCACGTGATTGCAGGGTGTATACTATTTTCTGGTGTGGATGAGTTTGCTACCCAACTTCGCCTATTCCAATGAGCCAACTTTTGACTGAAAATTTATGGATACTGACGTCGTTCCGGTTGGGGTTAGCGTTGGTTGTGAATGAGCGAAATGGTTTGCAGACCTGACAGGTTTTTAAAACCTGTCTGGTCTCAATTATGGAGATTTTATGACAGCCCAAACCTACGATTACAACGGCATCATCGCTGAATACTGGGATTTACTACGTGGTGATACCTCAAAATGGTCGAGTCGTCTCTACTTTCTCAAGCTCATTCAAGAGAGCGGCCAACCGGCACTCGATGTCGCCTGTGGCACGGGGCGGCTGCTGTTTAATTACCTGGGCGAAGGCATCGACATCGATGGCGTCGATTACGCCGCCGATATGATCGCCATTTGCCGCCAGAAGGCGGAAGACATGGGCGTTCAGCCCAACCTGACAGTGCAAACGATGCAAGACTTGGACCTGCCGCGCCGCTATCAAACCATCATCGTGCCTTCCTCCTCATTTCAGCACCTGACAAATCGAGACGAGGCACAGCAAGCATTGCAACGGTTCTATGAACATCTCAACCCCGGCGGCTTGCTGGCGATGTCGCTGCGGGTGTTTGAGCCGGAAGATGAGATACTCTGGGAAATTGACCAGGAAGCGATCCGTCCCAGCGATGGCGCGACTATCCGGCGCTGGTTCCGGTGCAGCTATGATGTGCCCAACCGTCTGCAAAACACGGAGGATCGCTACGAAATTATTCAGGATGGTGACATTGTGGAAACTCAGTTATTTGTGGCGAAACCTTACCTGACCTGGTACACCGTCGAGGAAGCGCTGGCTTTGTTGCAGTCGACCGGGTTTGAGTCTTTGCAGACTCATGCGAATTTTACTTTTGTCCCCGCTGCCGAAAATGAAACGAGCTTTATTGTGCGGGGAAAACGGCCGTTAGCCTAACATTTGCACGGTCATCCCAGTCATAAGGAATCTATTTAACCATGAATGAAGAAACCATCTATGTTCCCGCCGGAGCCGACCGTTTTCAGGTTGTGCATCAGGCATTTGGCTTAAAGCCGATTGATTTCAAGGTGTCGAGCAAAGATACAAACGGCCGTTTCTTATCATCGAGCAAACCAACAGCCGCCTCGGTGGACCACCGCGCCATATCCACCATGAACAAGAAGAATGGTTTTATGTGCTAGAAGGAGAGTATGCCATTGAAGTGGGCGAGACATCATACCGCTTAGGGGCTGGTGATTGTGTGCTGGCTCCCCGTGGTGTGCCGCATGTGTGGGCTTGTGCTGGCAGCGGACACGGCCGCATCCTAATCACCTTCCAGCCCGCCGGACAAATGGAAGCGTTCTTTGAAGAATCCACCCAGCTAGACACTTTGCCGCCCAAGGATGTGCTGCTCTCTCTATTTTCACGTCATGGCATGACGGTGGTCGGGCCACCTTTGGCGATGGACGGTGATCAGTATTTGAAGGATGAAGGATGAAAATTTTACGTCATTTCATCCCTCATCGCTCATAATTTTTTATGGACGCAATCATCGTCGGCTCTGGCCCTAATGGTCTGGCGGCTGGCATCACGCTGGCGCGGCAGGGCTGGAACGTACAAATAATCGAAGCCAAAGAGACCATCGGCGGCGGAATGCGCACCGCCGAACTGACGCTCCCCGGCTTCCGGCACGACATCTGCTCCGCCATTCATCCGTTGGGCATGGGCTCCCCCTTTTTCCGCTCGCTTGACCTGAGTGAGTATGGCCTGGAGTGGATTCAGCCCGACTTGCCCTTAGCGCACCCCTTTGCAGACGGAACGGCCGTTTCCCTCCACCAATCCCTCGCCACCACCATGCAAAACCTGGGGCGCGACGGCAAAAATTACGGCCGTTTACTCAAACCCCTCGTGCAAGATTGGGATGGTCTGGCGCATGAATTTCTAGGACCACTGCGACTGCCGCGCCATCCCATCACGATGGCGCAATTTGGCCTGCGCGCCTTGCCCCCGGCCAAACTCACCGCCCAAACCCTCTTCCGCGACGAAAAAACCCGCGCCCTCTTTGCCGGACTTGCCGCTCACGCCATCATGCCCCTGGAATGGCCGACCACCACCGCCTTTGGCCTCATGCTGGCAACCCTGGCGCATGTCGTCGGCTGGCCGCTGCCGCGCGGTGGCTCGCAAGCCATCGCCGATGCCTTAGCCGCCTACTTTGTCGATTTAGGCGGCGAAATCGTCACCGGCCACGAGGTGAAATCGCTGCGAGAGTTACCATCTGATTCCACCATTCTGCTCGATGTGACTCCGCGTCAACTATTGCAATTAGCGGGAGAGCAACTACCCTCCCGTTATCGTCGCCAATTGGAAAAATACCGGTATGGGCCAGGCGTGTTCAAAGTAGATTGGGCCTTATCGCAGCCCATTCCGTGGCGGGCGGAGGCGTGCCGTCGTGCCGGAACGGTGCATATTGGGCCGACTTTGGCCGAAATTTGTGCCAGCGAGCAGGTTATTTGGCAAGGAGCGCATAGTGAACGGCCGTTTACCCTCGTCACTCAACAAAGCCTGTTTGATGCCACCCGCGCCCCCGCAGGCATGCACACCGGCTGGGCCTACTGCCATGTTCCCCACGGCTCCACCCAAGATATGACGGCCGTTATCGAAGCCCAAATCGAACGGTTTGCCCCGGGCTTCCGCGACTGTATCCTCGCCCGCCACACCATGACGACCCATGACTTCCAGCAATACAATCCCAACTACATCGGCGGCGACATCAACGGCGGCGTGCAAAACTGGCGGCAGTTATTCACGCGCCCCGTACCCCGCTTAAATCCCTACACTACCCCGCTTCCCAACCTATATCTGTGTTCCTCATCTACGCCACCTGGTGGTGGCGTCCATGGCATGTGTGGCTTCCACGCAGCTCAAACAGTTCTGAAAAAATCAAAGAGTCTTGGGTGACTTTTGTCGATGACTTTTGCCGATTTTATGAGGGGATAAGCCGTAAGGTGACAATTTGGTATGGGGTCATCATCAAGCACACGCTGTTTTCTGTGACCACTAACGGTTCCTGATTTTCTTCGAACAAATTACTTCGGTATGCGCCCTTGAGCCGAAAGCCCGTCTGCAAAGTAACCATTCCTCGATTGCGCTCGTTTTCGTATAGACGCACTATCAAGCCATTACCATCTTCTGCCTGTTTCACCGTCTCGATAATCACATGGGTGCATCCACAGAGAGCAGGGAAGGGGAGACTAGTGCGCTGCGTCGCTTGAACCCGAGCCTGCACCCGCCGCACAATCAGCGGATCGTTGAGGTCATAGGCGGCGGGCACGGTGCCAGAACGCCAATCGCGGGGATGGGGCAGCAGGCTGTAGATAAAACGGTGTTCGCCTTGGTCCGCCTGCGCATCGGGAAAAGTGGGGCCGCGCAACAGCGTCAGCCGCATCACGTTGCCTTGAATATCGTGGCCGTATTTGCAATCATTGAGCAGGCTGACACCATAATCGCCTTCGCTCAAGTCGACCCATTTGTGGGCACAGCTTTCAAAGCGTGCCCAATCCCAGGAGGTATTGCGATGGGTGGGGCGCTGTACATTGCCCCATTGCACATCAAAGGTGGCGGTCGGCGTAAGCACATCAACCGGAAAAGCTACCTTGAGCAGCAGATGGCATTCGTGCCAATCAACCCAGGTATCGAAGTCGAGGCGGCGTTGGCCGCTGATAAAGATAGACGCGCTGTACCATCTCGCTCTGCCCCACAACGCCGCTGATTTCCAGGCCAACGCGCAGTGGTCCAGTTTCGATGATGGTTAGACTGCTGGCGGGTTCAGCCAGCCACTGTTTGTCGTCGTAGAAGATGTCGATGTCCCAGGCATCGTAGTCCAATGGCCGATCTTCGAAGGTTTGGAAGACGTTGGCGTGTTGGCCTTCTGGCAGCACCTGGCGTTCCACTGCTTTGTCAAACAAGGACACGATGTCGCCCTGGCGTCAAAGACCACGCGCAGTAGGTCGTTTTCCAGGATGGTGTGGTCATCAAGTTGATGGATTTTGAGGCTTTCGTTGGTCGTTGTCGATTGGTTCAATCTCAAAGATTGGCCCAATGTTGCGCCCAGCGATACCATCCCATACGCACCGATATGGGATAGTTCGATAAGCGTGCCGTCTGCACGGATTGGGTGATGACGGGCTGATTGATGGCTAGATCAATGAGAGATTGCCCCGGTTCTAGCTGTTCGGGTAGTAGTCCGATTTTACGGCCGTTATGCGAGGTAGGGTTGATGGCGACAATTTCGGCAGCGGCATTCATTTGTTGGGCAAGCACTGCTCAGAGCGCTGTCACGTACTTGCTGGCCGATGGTGGCGATGGTCTGATAATCCTGTTGGCTGTCTGCGTAGACGGGATTGATAGAGGAGCCGGGCAAAATGTCATGAAATTGGTTGAGGCAGAGCAACTGCCAGGCGCGAGTTAGCTCGGCGTGGGGATAGGCGTAGTCACTGATGAGTGCGGCCCAGGCGGCCAGGAATTCGGCGTCGTGGAGCAGGATTTCACTTTTGCGATTACCCCGTTTGTTGCGAGCCTGCGTGGTGTAAGTGCCGCGATGATATTCCAGATACAATTCGCCATTCCAGGTGGGCAGGCGGTCGCCTGCGTCGGCTTCTAGTTTGCGGAAAAAGTCGAGCGCAGACCCGTTTTTCATC
This sequence comes from uncultured Chloroflexia bacterium, assembly GCA_963747345.1. GTDB lineage: Bacteria > Chloroflexota > Anaerolineae > Promineifilales > Promineifilaceae. The sequence goes on from CAVVFA010000001.1 coordinate 314,195, forward strand.
TGCGGTGCCGCTGGAAAATGTGCCAGTTCGCGGATGTTTTCCAGCATTTGACGAGTCGGGCCGCCGCCGCCATCGCCAAAACCGTAAGCCATCAACATTTCTTGATGCGTCTCTTTTTGCTGCATATTGTCCCAGGTGGACATCACTTCCATAGGCGTCACAACCGAGTTATAGGTGGTGGGACGGCGAGCCTCTTTGCTCTTGAATGCCCATTCCTCTTGCGTGGTGCTGAAATGGGTAAGTACCTTCGTGCCATCAAGCCCTTGCCACCAAAAATTATCATACGGGATGCGGTTGTACTGGTTCCAACTAATTTTGATAGTGAAAAAATAGTCGAGCCCCGCTTCTTTGATGAGCTGCGGCAGGTTCCAGGCGTAGCCAAAGACATCGGGTAGCCACAAAACGGGGGATTCGGCTTCAGCGCCAAATTGTTCGCGGAAGAAGGTGCGTCCCAGTAAAAATTGACGCGCCAGAGCTTCTGCGCCGCTCAGGTTACAGTCAGCCTCCACCCACATGCCGCCAATCGGTTCCCAACGGCCGTTTTCCACCTGTGTTTTGATCGACTCGAATAGGTCCGGGTAATCTTGCCGGAGATAGTCGTAGAGTTGGGGTTGGCTCTGGGTAAAGTGGTAGTCGGGGAACTGCTCCATGAGGCGCATGACGGTGTGGAAGGTGCGTCCTGCTTTGCGCCGCGACTGCGCTACTGTCCACAACCAGGCGACGTCGATGTGGGCGTGTCCGGTAGCCACGATGGCGGCGTCGAGCGGCGGGCCTGCCTGTTCGATGCCAGCTTGCAGGGCGGCATGAGCGGCTGGCACGTTGACATAAAAAGGCTCGGCCAACGGTTCACGGGTTTCTAGCAGTTGAAAAGCGTGGTTGAGGGCGTTGTAGAGATGGCCTTTGGCGGGTTCGTTGTCGTCGAGCAGGTCGGCGATGCCTAGCGCCACGCGCACGCTGGCAACAAAGTCGCGGGTGGGCTGGTCGATTTGCACGATTGCACACGGGCGCATGAAGAGTTTGGTATGCGGGTCGTCGACCATGTATCCGCCCAAACCTGTCCACCCGTGTAAGGCTAGATGATGAGAACGGCCGTTATGCCAAGCTTTGTCCAATAAAAATTCCTGGTGATTTCGGTCACATGCTGCGTAAGCCGCGCCATCAATATAGGCCAGCACTTCGGGATGGCTAAAATCACCTGACTCGCCGATGGGCAGGTAAAGGGCGACGGGTGCTTCGCTGTCCCATTCAGTGGGAATAGTGAAGGTGGTGCGCAGGACAAAATCGGTCATCCATGTGCCCCAATAGGTGTGGGGCGCAATGATTTCCCAGCCATTGTCTTCTACCTCAATGCCCACTGGCGGATCCGCTTCCGGGCCGGCTAAAGGGGTGAATTTGAAGGCATCGAGGGGATGCTGTCTACGGTAGACGAGTGGTTCGATGAGGGCGAGTCGTTGCGCAATCTTCTGTGAAGTCCAACGGGTTTTATGGATCATGAGTTATGCCTCTTTTGTGTAAGGACGTACCCTTGTGGCCGCCCTGGATTGGGTCAACCTATGATAAGGTCATTTTATGCTCTTGCTGAGTCTAGTTGTGCAGAATTTTTGCCAGGAACGGCCGTTTCCCTTCCCCGTGCCACTTTTTAAAATACAGACCGCCAATTGGTCGTTGCCTCGAGGTTAGCATATTGTATCAAGAATGGTCATTCAAATGAAATAGGTAAAAGCGGGAAAGTTTTTGGAAATAAAATTGTGCAAAACCCGCTTTTCCTTGAAGGAAACCACAATTTTGCGTGTTGGTAATTTTAAGAACTTTTTGTGGTTTACCTAAATTATGTAGGAAGGACGAATTAACGTTTTGTAAAACCAATAGCTATTTGAGAGCGTATCCTTTACACTGATAACCCTGTACGAAATGATGAGCAAAAAAGGAATACAAGTCATGGATGGATCAATGTCAACAAAACAAATAGCAACGCTCGGTGGTGGCTGTTTTTGGTGTTTGGAAGCGGTCTATGATGACCTTATAGGCGTAGAGTCTGTGGTGTCTGGATATGCTGGCGGTCACGTCCCTAATCCAACCTATGAACAAGTTTGCGCCAAAACGACCGGACATGCGGAAGTGGTACAAATCACCTTTGATGTAACCATTATCACCTTCCGCGAGTTATTAGAAGTATTTTTCACCATCCACGACCCCACGACGCTCAATCGACAAGGGAATGATGTGGGGCCACAATACCGGTCGGCCATCTACTATCATGATGACATGCAAAAGGAGACGGCTGAAGCGGTAATTGCAGAGTTTGATGCGGCTAAATTGTGGGCCGATCCCATCGTCACAGAAGTAACGCCTTTGGCTATTTTCTACCCGGCTGAGGATTATCATCAGAATTATTTTGAAAACAATCCATATCAGCCTTACTGTCAAATCGTCGTCGCTCCCAAAGTAACCAAATTTCGTAAGAAGTTCCGTAACAAACGTAAGTCACAATCTGGATGATTTATTATTTATCGTAGAGGTAGATGAAGCGGGAAGCGAGTCTATATTTCTCCCCAAAGGATTTGCAGATTTTGGGGACACAAGATTTTTGCAAATCCTTGGGGAGATCGTGATTTATTGGTAATCATAGAATTTTTGTTCCCCCTATTCTGAAGCCTCTACCCAAATTTTGAAAAGCCGAGAAGTAACCGGTGATAAACACTATTCCTCTCATCATTGACACCGATCCTGGTGTAGACGATGCTCTGGCATTGGCATGGCTGCTTACACAGTCAGTTTTTTGTGTTGATGTTTTGGGCATTGGCGTCGTTGCTGGTAATACCAGCGTCGATTATGCTGCCCGTAATGCCCTGACGGTACTCCATACCGTCAATCGTCCTGACATCCCTGTGGCGATTGGAGCAAAACAACCCCGAGAATTCTCCCTTAGTCAATCGAATATTTTGATCCATGGGCCTGATGGTTTGTGGGGAGCCAGCCAAGACCATGCTTTAGATGGTTGTTCGACCGGATATTGCTGCGTTTTACCGTGATTTGGCGACTGCCAATCCTGGCGCAACGCTGTTGACGATGGGGCCGCTGACGAATGTGGCGCTTGCCATCGAGCAATATCCGCAAGCGCTGGCAAAGCTGGGACGTCTGCTTATTTTGGGCGGCACCAAGGCAAAGGGCAGTATGACGCCGGTCTCGGAATATAATTTTTGGCAAGACCCGCAGGCGGCAGAGATTGTGCTGGCTTCGGGGCTGCCCATCACGCTGCTTATCCGCGATGCGTTTACGGCGTTTGCGTTGAGTCAGGCTGATTTGGATTTGATTTGTGGGGAGGAAACGGCCGTTCCTCCCCTCCTACGCGCTCCCCTGCACCAATACACACGACTCTACACCGAAGTTGGCGGTCAAACCGCGGCCACTATACCTGATCTTGCCGCCGTCCTCGTGGCGGTAGACCCCACCTTGGCTACTACCCGCCCCGCGCTCGTCAAAGTCATCACCGCCGATGGTCTGACACGCGGGCAAACCATCATCGGGCAAACGTTCTCGGAGCAAGTGACAATGATTGCCGACGATGACGAGATGGGCAGGCTGGCGCAAGAGGCGTTTCAAGACCCGGCGTTCAATTTTCAGGCGCGGCTGGCTGAGATTCTGGGGCGTGAACCGGCTAATGTAGATTTGGTAACGGCCGTTAACGGCTCCCATATGCGCGACTTATTCTTAGATTCTATAAAAGGACAGAACTAATCGCTAATGATAAAAGCTGCCATCTTTGACCGAAACCAAGTATTAATTGAATACGACTTTGAGTATGCTCGAAATTATTTCAAACTACTGCTGCCCATCTCCATTTTTGAGTTAGGTGATCGCTGGCAAACTTGGGGCGAAACTGTTGGCTTCCCGGCTGATGCCGCTGCTGAAACCCTATTTTGGCGCGGTTTCTGGGATCAAGTTAGTGAGGAATACAACCTGTCGCCCGACATCCAGGCAAAGCTCCATGCCTTTCGTTACGTTGATGTCCTCAAGCCATTCCCCGATGCGCGCCCCGCGCTGCAAGCTTTGCGGGACAGGGGACTAAAAATCGGGGTCTTATCCAACTTTCCGTTAGCCACCATTGAGTCCTCTTTGGAAGCCGTCAATATGTTGGATTTAGTCGATGTAGCGCTGTCTTCTTCCAATATCGGCGTGGCAAAACCTGACCCGCAAGCGTATGAACATATCGCCAGAGCAATGGATTTTGATTATACAGAAGCGCTTTTTATTGATGATACACTCGTTCACATAGAAGCAGCACGCCAATTAGGGATGCACGCTTATTTGTTGGACAGACAACAGCCTACGAACGATCTGGAATCTGGCGTTATTTGTAATTTAGCTATTTTGACAGACTTGTGTATGCCATAATCTTCAGCCGAAAATGACCAGAGTTGCTTGCGGTAAGTTAACAGGTGTTTTGAAGTTGTTTTAAAGGTAAAAAACAGGTAGTTACAAATTTTCAAGCTACAATTTATAGCCTTGGACGATGAAAATTTTCACCTCATTGTTTAGACTTACTTCATTCATAAACTGTCATGGTTGTACCTATTAGCAGTTCCATGACAACGCCTCAGTCACTATGAAAGTATAGGCTTTAGCAAGCCCGTATTGTTATCATTTAAGACTGTATTAAAAGAGGAAGAGCCAAATGAATACGCAACAAGAAGTATTGATTGCTGATTTACGATCATTAGTAGCAAACCTCGGTAAAGATGGAGGCCAAATGAGTGCCTCTGTGTATGATACCGCCCAAGTGCTGCGATTTGCACCCCCCGAAAAGCCACAACCTGCCTTGGATTGGTTGAAATCACAACAACAAGATGATGGCGGTTGGGGAGAATTTGGGGTCTCGTTGCCCCGTCATATTCCTACCCTCGCGGCTGTTCTTGCGCTAGACGCATATGCCCAAGACTTTGACACGCGTGAACGGATTCAGGAAGGTTTGTTTTTTCTCCAACAAAGTGCATATGAATGGCAACCTCCATTACCAGAGGAAATGCCTGTTGGCGCAGAGCTTATTATTCCGATGTTGCTTTGTGAAGCAGAAGGGTCGGAACATAGAAATCGATATGATGCCTTATCGTGCGCTTATCGAATTGGGTCATAAAAAACGTGCGGTTATCAATCGAATTCAACCCAAAGCGGGAACGGCGCCTGTTTTTTCTTGGGAAGCTTGGGGAACTTTTGCTGATCCAGATATTATTGATGGGACGGGCGGGGTAGGACACAATCCGGCGGCTACTGCTTATTGGATTCACTTAGCTGAGGGCAAACCAGAGTTAAAAAACAAAATTGCAGCAGCAAGGCAGTACCTTGAAAAAGCATCTGCTTCTACTGGCCTTGATATCCCTGGTATTGTGCCAACGGCTTGGCCGATCACTCGGTTTGAGCAGGCATTTGCACTTCACACGTTACAAATGGCTGGTTTATTAAATGAACCAGCATTAGAAGATACGCTCTCAAATCAAATTCAAACGTCTGGCGTCATCTTTACAACCTTTGGGGCTTGGCTTTAGTGATCATTTTGCCCCAGATGGGGATGATACGCTGGCTGCCGTGGCTATATTGAAAGGAACGGGATATGAAGTGCCAGAAGCGCCTATGCGTTTCTTTCAGAATGGGACGCATTTTGTGGCGTATCAAGGTGAAATGCAGCCTGCCGCTTCTGTAACGGCTCGTGGCTTACATGCCTTGTCGATGTGGGATGAGACTATGCCAACTGCAGAAAATTTTATTATTGAACGGCAACAAAAAGACGGCCGTTGGTTGGGGGATAAGTGGAATACATCCTGGTTTTACACAACTTACCTCTCTTTGTTTGCCTTATCACAGCATAATGGAAACGGCCGTTCTCATTATCAAGTAGCTGGGAATGCCATCCGTAAACACCAAAATCATGATGGCGGCTGGAGCACAAGCGGCTTCTCAAACTTCACCGAAACAGCCTATGCCATGCTGACGCTGGAACTAATCGATGATCCACACTATCAAAACATCCTTCAGGCTGGTTACCATTGGATGCTCAACAATTACTCGCCATTTTCCAAAAAAACCACTGCTTGCTGGCTCAATAAACAATCCTATCGAGCAGATCGCATCGACCGTTCCTTTGAATTGAGTGCCATGTATCGAGCTTCCAAACGGTTTTCGGCAGTATGATACCTAACGAAAACCTTAGCCTAGAAACCTTCCTGCAAAGCACAATAACCGACATCGCGTCTATTGTGCCATCCGCTGTGGTATACACCATGGGCGGCACACGCCGTGCTGCTGCCATTGCTGGCATAAAACCAGAAAGCGATGACTACATTGAATGGACCCGGCAGCAAATGGTTCAGGGTGTAGACCTGTTGTTTCGACATGGGGTGCAACATGTCTTTGTCATGGCTATTACGCCAGATAACTATCAAGAATCTGGGGCATATCGGCAAAAACTGTTTGAATTTACGGACTGGGGAATAGCAGGCCCAGAAGCAATGGCCGACTACGGCCGTTTTGGCTGGCGCGTCCGCTTATTAGGCAGTGAAGACATTCCCGAGCTGCAACCAACCGCCGAACGCCTTCTCCAGCATACTGCCCAAGTAAGTAACCACACCCTCTGGTGCCTAACCGTACCCGACGAAGATGCCCCGTGGCGACAAATCCTGCAAACAAACGCCCACACCCGGCAGGAAGCCATCCAAGCCTTGTATGGCGAAGCCATCCCGCCCATTACCATGTTCCTGTCTACAGGAAAACCGATGTTCACCTTGAACTTACTGCCACCATTGCTCGTTGGCAAAGTGCAATGTTACTGGCGGCAGCAGCCAGGCCACAGTCTCACAGAGCAAGAATGGCGAACCATCCTTTATGATTATGCCTACACCCGGTCAACCTGGCGCCAAGATAAAGAAGGGCGTGCCGAACAAGCATTGGCCCATCTTGAAATCTGGAGAACCGCTCCCACATTGGGTATCGGTACCCAACTTGGGCCGTTTTGGTATCCAGCCCCATTCCCTAGTACTGAGGAAACTTATGACTGATCGAAACTTCCGTATTACAGCCGCTTGGTGTGCCATTATTTCCATGGTGCTGGCGTTTAGCACGATTTTAGTGAGTGCCATCACCCTCAATATGGATGCCGCTTTATTTGCGGATGCCGTCAACGACAACGCCCAAATTGTGCTGCCCTTACTGGCAAACAATCCAACCCTAGCTTGGTGGCCCAGCATCTTTGATTTCTTTGGCTTCTACTTGCTGCTCTTGCCTATGGCGTTGTACTTACATCGGCTATTCAAGGAAGAAGCCCCAGATTGGATAAATTTGTTTACGGTGTGTGGCCTAGGTTATATTTTGTTTGGAGCCATGGGCGCGGCTACGCTTGCTGTGGTTTTTTCTGCGCAAGCGGCGGACTATGCCACTGCAACTGGAGCCGTCCAGCAAATGCATACCATTGTCTTTGAAGCGTTTGGAGATGCTATTCAACGCGCCGTGTGGGGGATTCTTGATCCTATTTTGGCGGGTGTATGGTGGACTGGGGTCGGTTTATTATTACGCAAACACAGGCCTGTTTTAGGCTGGTATACCGTTCTCTTAGGGGGCATAAACTTGGTTGGGGGATTTTGTGCGGCGATTGGTGTGGAAGCGGTTGCTTCTATTTGCCTTAATCTCTACTTTTTAATGGCTCCGATTTGGGCGGCCAGTATGGGGATTAGTTTGCTGCGGAGTGAGAATATAGTCACCGCTCTTTCTCCCGTATCAGCGGATTAGTATCGTTGCTTTCTGAAAACGAGGCGTCTGCAAGCTCTTATGTGAACGAGATTGTCGTATTCAATTGGATGGTGTGTCACAATCAGTATCCTTCAAAACCATCAAGTTAGGATACTAAATTGCTTTTCCCATTTAAATTTGTGCTAAAACCGAATAGTTTTTAACTGGAAAGGGACTATTTTCCCATCTTTTTCATTGATACAGTCACGGGTTATTCACGGCTTTGATTTTGCTCTATGTTATTATGGACATGTGGCAAAGGATTCGGGAAAAGGTGCAGCGTAACTGTATAGTTACGCGAGGTTTATACAAGACTCTTAAAAATCATGCTGTTTAAATCAACGAGCTTTTCGTGAGTTATTTATTTCGTGGCTAAGATAGGAGCAATCTTACCAAAAGTACCATTCTACATGGTGGTTTTAACGGCTAAAATTGGTACGGTAAATAATGAGCCCTTCATGTTGCAACCACAATCATCAATCATTTTCTAGTATCGTATCGGTAAATCACATATTTTTGCTTACTAACCTACACTCCAAAAGGGATGAGTTGATATGATAACAACTCCTAACAAACAGTCGGCGGATAAGGATTCAGAGCGCAAAGTACGGAATGCGTTTAATCTTAGCTTGCTTATTACTGTTGCGTCTGCGCTGGTGGTATTGGGCACATTTTTGATGCAACTGTTTTCTGGCGAAGACTATTATGTTTGGTTAACGGCCGTTGGCCTGATTGGTGGCGTTATTGGGATGATTTTGGCACGTCGGGGCAATGCGCTTGCCGCATGTATGTCACTTGTAATCGCTTTGTTTACGATTGCCATCCTCTATGTCATTCTCTTTGATGGTGTTGCTACTATGTTGATTGTTGTCTTCATCACTTTGTCATTAGGCATTGTTATACAGACAGTTCCGCCGGATAAAGTGACGAAATCAATCATCATTGTTATGGTGATTGGGACTTGTCTGGTTTTGCTCGATCAATTTTGGCCTGTAGCAAGAAATGCCCCGCCAGCTCAGACACAAATCGTTATTACCGTTGCCGGTGCTAGTACAATTTTGGCATTGGTAATTTTTGTTGTCAGGCAATTTCCTTCATTTTCGCTACGCGGCAAATTGATTGGAGCTACTCTGGCCGTGGCGCTTATCGCCGTAGCTGTCGTGGCGCTTGGGGTGAATATCTTTACCACCCGAACTATCACAAACCAGGTGGGCAACAATCTAAATACGCTTACACAGTCTCAATCAGTGGCAATTGGTGAATATTTGTCTAGAAAGATCAATACGCTAGAAGCGCTTTCTGCAAACCAAATTCTCATTCAAGGCGCACAGGAAAAAAATGCCAACTATGCCAATTCTGATGATCCCCCCAGTAAACAGATTGCAATTGCTTCTGGTCAATGGGCTGGCACGACAGAAAAAGATGAAATTGTTAAAGCCGTTCTTGAAAATGATGTGGCTGCCGAACTCAATAGATTCAAAACGTTGTTTCCAGATAATATTGAACTTCTTGTAACCGATAAATATGGGGGACAGCTTGGTGCGACGGGGCGTACACGGGATTATTTCAAGGGAGATGAGTCATGGTGGCAAGAAACCTATGTTAGTGGATTTGGTTCTGTTTATATAGGGGAGCCTGTATATGATTCTGCCTCCCGTCAGTATTCTATTACGATGGCTGTTCCCATTTATGACAAAATAGATGCTGATTCTGGGGAAATAGTCGGTATTGTTCAAGCTATTGTGTCTTTGGATGCATTGAGTAACATCTTGCTTAATTCTCGATTTGGAGAAACGGGTATAGTCGAAATCTTTTTAGAAGGGGATCGTCACCTAGTCGTAGACGATAATGGGGATATTAGTATCAAAAATAGTGAGCTTGATACTGAATCGCTTGCTTTTGTAAAACTCCCCGACCAACCATTCATTGTTACAGAATTTGAGGACACGTCTCATTTTCTAAGTTCTGTTTATATAAACACACTCACGAATGAACCGGCTATCGCTCAATTAAGATGGATTATTTTAGCGACACAACATGCAGATGAAATTCTGGCGTCAGTTAGTGAACAGCAGCGCATTAACACGATTTTAGGCATTATTGTGATTATTTCTGCAGGGGTGGTTGCCGCCTATGTGGGGCAGCGAATCGCGCAGCCTATTACCAACTTGACAAATATAGCGGAAGAAGTGGCAGCCGGGAATCTGGATATCCAGGCACCGATTGAAACGCAAGATGAAATTGGTGTCCTCGCCGCCTCGTTTAATGGTATGACTAAGCAGTTGCGTGAATCGATTTTCACATTGGAACAGCGCGTATCGGATCGGACACAAGCATTGACGACGAGTATTGAAGTGGGGCGTCAGCTTTCTACGATTTTGGATGAGAATGAATTGGTAACGGCCGTTGTCAATCAAATTCGTGACGCCTTCAACTATTATCAAGCTCAAATCTACCTGCTAGACAGCAAAACAAACAACCTCATTATGGCAAGTGGTACAGGTGAGGCCGGGCAGCAAATGCTCGCCAGCAACCATCAGCTACCAATCGGCACAGGTCTTGTGGGGCGTGCCGCAGAAACCAATCAAATCATACTCGTTTCCGACGTCACCCAAGACAAAAACTGGCTGGCAAACCCCTTACTCCCAGACACACAATCTGAAGCGGCCGTGCCTATTACCATCGGTAATCAAGTGATGGGCGTTCTCGACATTCAGGACGATACCATCGGTGGTTTGAGACCAGAAGATTCCGACCTACTCCAATCCGTTGCCAACCAAGTTGCCGTTGCTTTGAGAAATGCCCGCCTCTACACAGAGCTACAAAAACGCGGACAAAGAGAAGCAACCTTGCTCAGTATCAACCAAAAAATCACCAGCACAACCGACATGGAAACGGCGATGAAAGTAGCCATCCGCGAGTTAGGGGCAGCCTTAGGCACCAAACAAACCACAGTTCGTCTGGGCCATCATGAAACCGCACAGAATGCAGCTCGCAAAACTAACGGCAGCGATAGTAGCAATGAAAGCAACACCCAGGTAACCGGAGATGAGCGTCATGAGTAATTCCGAAGATACCATGCAATCCAAACAGCAAAGAAGAAGCCTTAGTATGCGTGCTCGACTCATTATAGGCATTATGATTCTTGTAGGCGTATCCCTCATTGTCGTCCTGGGGGTTACTTTTTTGCAACGTCAGCAACTCACCAATTTCATCACCACACTTGTTAACCAGGAAGTGAAACAACAAGCAGAAAACCTCCTTACTAAAACGCTTGAGCAATCCTCAAATGATGCCAATGAATTCTTTGAAGTAGTAGCCGATGATGCTCAGACCGTCACTAATTACATAGCAAACTTATACGGCGATGGGCGACTCATAAATACCAATAATTACTGGAATGCTGAGGAATCATTAACGCGTTTTGGTGAAAATCAATGGGGGAATTCAGCGAACGATCCCGGTTCTGTGTTTGCACCTTCTTCATTTGAACTTACCGAAGAGACTGCCGCAGAAATCAATACAACCATCTTGCTCGATTTTATAGCTCCCCAGGCATTAAATGCCAGTTCAGAGCTAAAAGCTCTTTATTTCATTAATAATGAAGGTGTAGTCCAGTACTATCCCAATATTGACATGGCAAACGTCGTCGGTGATTTTGATGTGCGACAACGACCTTATTTTAAGGCGGTAACGCCAGAGCTAAATCCAGATAAGGAACCTTTTTGGACTGTTCCTTACTATGATGCTGCTGATGGGAGCGTTATAGAAACACACAGCCTGCCAGTCTATGATGAACAAGGCATCTTCAGAGGTGCGCTTGCTGCAAATGTGGATATCTCAACCGTAACTACATTAGTAGAGAATCTTGAAGTTGGGAAAACTGGATATGCCTTTCTGATTGATCCCGGTGGTCGCTTTATTGCGCTGCCAGAAGCGGCTTTGGTAGATTTTGGTTTAGGCCAAGAGGCATTGCCAGAAGGGGGTGTTGCTCAAAGCACCATTTTTAATACAGAAGATGATATTCGTGCTTTTGCCACGAAAATGATAGCGGGCGAAACAGGATTGGGAACGTTCACCCGAGACAGTGGCGAACGTTATTTGGCGTATGCTCCGATCGAAGCGACCGGATACAGCCTTGGTCTTGTTGTGCCTGTTGATGAAATGATTCAGCTTTATCTGACAGTCCAACAGAATGTTGATGCTCAAGAATCACAAACATTATTATTTAGCTATATTGCGTTTATTGTGATTCTGCTTATTTCCTTAGTATTTGCATACATCATAGGTCGGGTACTTACCCGTCCCCTGCAACAACTTACAGATGCGGCAGAAGAAATATCTGCGGGGAATTATGATGTGGAAATTGATACCAGCTATGGTGGTGAAGTGGGTACTTTAGCTGTTGCCTTTGATGGTATGACACATCAGGTTCGTGATATGGTCGGTACGCTGGAACAACGGGTAGCAGACAGAACCCGCGCTCTTGAAGCCAGTATGGAAGTGAGCCGTAGTGTTTCCACCATTCTAGACCAGCGACAATTGGTATCTGAGGTGGTTGAACAAGTGCGTAACGCATTTGATTATTACCATGTCCATATTTATACCGTAGATGAAAATACAAATGACCTGGTTTTGGCGGGTGGTACGGGTGAGGCCGGACAAGCATTGTTGGGTGGCGGGCATAAAATTGCTTATGGGAAAGGGTTGGTTGGTCGGGCGGCTACTACAAGAACAACGGTTCTTGTTTCTGATATTGCCGAAGAAGCGGATTGGCTACCTAATCTATTATTGCCTGACACAAAAACTGAAATTGCTATCCCCATGGTTATTGATGATCAATTATTTGGGGTGCTTGATGTCCAGCAAGACACAGTTGGTTCCTTGACTGAAATTGATGCGCAATTGTTAGAATCTGTTGCGAACCAGGTGTCTATTGCGTTACGAAATGCACGTCTCTATGAAGGGGCACAAACACAAGCTAGACGAGAAGCTGTGGTGAATTCAATTGGGCAAAAGCTGCAAACGGCCGCAGATATTGAAAGTGTTTTACAAATTGCGGCACAGGAATTAGGGAAGGCACTCAATTCCCAGCGTGCTACTGTTCAATTAAGCACAGTTGACCAGGGTGAGAATGGTCATCAATAAGGTTTCACATAATCTCTGGAGATACGATTATGGCTGCATCTGAAAATATTGTGGTTCAGCAGGAAGATTCCAAAGCAGGAATTGGCCAGCGTTTATGGGATATTCTGACTAAACCGGCTACCGCTATCACGGATAGAGCCGAGAGACGCCAGGCACGTACACTAGCTTCTTTCTTATTTGTGTTCTTTTTGTTAACGGCCGTTCGCTTAGTTGTTGGTCTCATTAGTGGCAGTTACCTGGAAGAGCCAGAACCTTACTTCACCGTTGTCATCTTAAACATCCTCCTCTTGATTTCTTATGGCTTGAGCCGTACTAAACGATATTACTTAGGCTCCGGGCTGGCCGTTATCAGCACTATCCTGATTGTCATATTTGCCGTTGTCTTGAGAGGAGATTACGAAGCGACACGTATATTCTCTACGATGATGTGGTTGATTGCTGCGCTCCTTTTAGGAAGCGCCTTTTTCTCATGGCAAACCATGATGGGTGTATCCATTTTCACACTTGGACTTATTGTGGTGCTACCGCTGATTGTTCCTGGCATGAGGATGGAAGCGATTGCCAATGTTTTTTCCGTCATATTTGTCGTGTCCTTTTTAATCGTTCTTGTTGGTCGCTTTCGGGATCAGTTGGAAGCAGATAGGCAAATAGAATTAAATGCTGCGAATCAAGAACTTGAACGGTCTCAGGTGCTTTTAGAGCAACGCGTTCAAGAGCGTACTGTCGCCTTGCAACTTGCCGCAGAAATTAGCCGCGTCTTATCACAAATTACGGACACAGAAAGTTTGTTACGAGAAGCAGTTGAAACAATTCGTTCTCGGTTCGATTTTTATTATGTGCAAATTTACCTTGTGGATGCAGCGAATAATATGCTGACATTACAAGCTGGTACGGGCAATATTGGACAGGAACTTGCACGTATTGGGCATCGGCTGGTTGTTGGCCCTGGTTCAATTAATGGAGCGGTAGCAGCAGACAGAAGAGCTATTATTGTTTCTGATACGGCAACGAGTCCCATGTTTAGGCCAAACGCTTATTTGCCACGCACTCGATCTGAAATGTCAGTGCCTTTACTCATTGGTAAGCGGGTTGTTGGTGTTCTTGACCTGCAAAGTGCAGAGCCGGGCGGCCTGACGGCTGAGAATCTGCCTGCCTTTGAGGCGATGGCTGGTCAGTTGGCTGTGGCTATTGAAAATGCAAAACTGCTGTCTGATGCCGCAGAAGCAAGAGCCGAGGTTGAATCTTTTACGCGACGCATTACACGAGATGGTTGGAACGCTTATTTAGACGCTGTGGCACACCCTCGTTTTATGGGATTTTATTACGATTCAAACACGGTAACGCCATTGGATGCGCCGCTGTCTCAGGAAGCAGGTGAGGGAAATATTGCGCAAGTGTCCATTGATATTGTTGGCGAAACTGTGGGGACTATTCAAATTTTAGCGGATGATGACCGCATCTGGACAGCCGATGATTTGGATTTAATTCAAGATGTGGCTACACAGGTGGGACAACAGGTTGAGATGCTGCGTTCTTTAGATGAGGCGGCAAAATATCGTCAGGAGGCAGAACGTGCCTTGCGCCATGTGACGCATGAGGCATGGTTAACGTATGAGCAATCCCCAGACTTGGCAGATGGATTTACCTATAATCAATTGGAAGTTACGCCGGTAACGGCCGTTTCTTCCCCCATTGATTCGCCAGAGATGATCTACCACAACCTCTCTATTCACGGCGAGTCGGTTGGGGAACTAGCTATTGCAAAATCAGACCAGATGGATGAGGCGTTTGCGGATGAACTGATAACGGCCGTTGCCGCCCAACTTGTTTCCCATATGGAAAGCCTGCGCTTAACAGAACAAACTGAAAAAGCCCTGGCAGACTCTCAACGACGCGGCCATGAGCTAAGCGTTATCAACGCGGTTGCTGAAGCCTCAGCAGACCTAACCAATGTGACCGATTTCTTGGAAGCGATTCAGCATCAACTTGAAAAAGCCATTCCGATGAACAGCTTCACTACCTCCACTTACGAGAAAGCAGACAATACAATTACCTTTGCCTACGCCTATGACGAAAAAAATGGCAAACTAGAAAACTCACCACCCATTCAATTACAACCCTATCACCTTAGTTACAAAACCATTCATGAAGCCGTTCCCCAAATCATCCATTTCACAGAAGAAGAAATCGTGGAACAAACACGCAATCGCCCGCCAAACCTGATGAGTGAAGATGCCTCCCTCATGGCTTCATTATTATTTGTCCCGCTCCTTAGTGGGCAAGAAGTCGTTGGTATTATTTCAGCACAGAGCCATGACTATAATGTCTATACCCAAGAACATATCAGCTTGTTAACAGGTGTCGCTAGTTATGTGACCACCGCCATCCAAAAAGCCCGCCTTTTTGAACAAACACAAGTTAGAGCCGAAGAATTAGCTGTTATCAATGAAGTGGCTCAATCAGTTTCACGACAAATTGACCGGATTGAGCTGATGCAAACTGTCCAGGAACAAATCCAGCGTGTTATGAAGGCAGACGTCTTCTTCATCGCCATTTATGATACTAAAAAATGACTTAGTTGAATATCCATACATTTATGACGACGGTCATATTTATTTAACTACACCAGAGCAACCTTCACGTAGCAGCCAAGTATACAAAGTCCTGCAAACTGGGTCGCCTATTCTTATCAACCGTACGCAAGAGGACATTGAAAAACTTAGCACTCAGCAAAAAGAATCCATGATTGGTGATATACAGCGAGTTTCAGCCTCTTTACTATACATTCCCTTACGCACAGGCCAAGAAACATTAGGCGTTCTATCAATACAAAGTTACCAACGTAATGTTTATGATGAAACAAATATCACGCTTTTATCTGGTATTGCCAATCACGTAGCGGTGTCGCTAGAAAACAACCGTCTTTTGATGGAAACACGGCAATCTGCAGAACGTGAACAAGTGATACGTGAAATTTCAGCCACCATCAACACCTCTATTGACGCAGAATCTGTGCTGCAAACTGCCGCTCGTGAAATCGGCCGGGCGTTAGGCGTGGAAACCTACGTCTATTTGACACCCGATGCAACTGTCACAGAGGCAACTGTCACAAAGTAAAGGTAGAAACTCGTGTTGGCGACAAACAAAATGGAAACAGCACGACGCCTTAAAGGACTCAGCGGATATGAATCACAAGAATGACACATCATTTAGGCGCACACATCTGTTCCCCACGGTCCACATGGGGAAAGTTGGAGATAGATTGCGATGATATCCAAAATAAGAAGCAGTTTCCGCTTACGGCTCACGCTCATGGTTTTGCTTGCCATTATGATTCCGACAGCAGGCGCCTTGTTATACGCTACCGCAGCAGGCGTGCGTGCTATTGAGGATAATGCCAAAAACGTTTTGTCTACACAAGCAGATTCACTTACCAACAGTGTCGCGTCTTGGGACGCAGGTATCCGTTTAGCTGTGCGCAATATAAGCCAACAACCCGTCATCCAAACGATGGATCCCACTCAGCAAAAACCCGCTCTTGAAAGTATGGCGGATATTTACACGGGGATGTATCTCATTTTTACTGTCGATGCGGAAGGCAATAATGTGGCTCGCAGTGATGATGGTGAGAATACTTTTTATGGGGACAGGGAATGGTTTAAAGGGTCAATGGCGGGCAACGAGATTACGCTTCAAACTGTGATTGGCCGCACGACAGGCGAACCCGCGCTTACCTATAGTTCACCTATTCGCAATGCAAATGATGAAATTGTTGGGGCTACCTTAGCCGCAACTGACCTGGACATTTTAACAGAAAGTGTGGGCGCTATTCAGATTGGGGAAACGGGGTTTGGTTATTTGGTAGATGAAAACGGTGTTGTTTTAGCGCATCCAGACCCGGCATTTACTGCTGGTGAACTGGTGAATTTAAGCGATCTACCGCCTGTGGCTCGTGTTTTAAATCGTGAAGCGGGTTACTTCGAATATACGGATGAAAATGACGTTGTTTGGTTTGCACATTTACAGCCATTGGATAATGGGTGGGGCATTGTGGTACAGCAGGAAAAAACAGAGGCACAGGCGGCTGTATATCAATTTCTTGTAAGCGCGGTTTTTATCATTATCGCCTTATTGAGTTTGATTGGATTTCTAGTTTGGTTAGCAGCCGGCCGCGTCATCAGCCCTATTTTTACCCTGACAAATGCCGCAACGGCCGTTGCCAGTGGTAACTTCAATGAAAATGTGGAAATCAAACAGACTGATGAAATTGGTACGTTAGCAGTTGCCTTCAACAGCATGACGGAACAGTTACGCAGTCTTGTTTTCAATCTTGAACAGCGTGTTGCTGCCCGAATCCGTGATTTGGCTCTGGCAAATGAGATTGGTCGTACCGTGTCGGAAATTCGTGATAAAAATCAATTACTAGCTGATGCTGTCAAGATTATTTATGATGAATTTGATTTGTATTTGGCGCAAATTTATCTGGTTGACGCAGATCAAGAGACTTTGCTGCTCCATGCGGCTGAAGGGCAAGCCGCTGACCGGTTATTGAGACAGGGTCATTTTCTGGTTGTTAACACGACATCTATTAACGGAACGGCCGTTTCCGAAAAACGCACCATTGTGGTATCCAATACCACAGAAGACCCCCTCTTCCGACCCAACCCCTTGCTACCAGACACACGCTCTGAAATGGCAGTTCCCTTGATTGCGCGTAACAAGGTCATTGGTTCATTAGACATCCAAAGCACAACGCCCAATGCCTTTACAGAAGAAAATATACTGGCCTTCAGCACTATGGCCGGACAACTGGCGATTGCGCTTGAAAATGCCTCCCTATTCAGTGACAGAGAGAAAACGGCTGCTGAGATAGTCACTATTTTGTCAGAGACAGAACAGCAAGCCCAACGGTTGACTGCTTTAAATGAAATGGGCGCGGCCTTAGCCGCTACATCCAAGATAGATGAGGTATACCAAATTGTTAGCGCCACTATTTTGTCACTTGTTGACGGAGATCGCGCTTCTCTGGCGTTAGTAACAAATGCTGGCGACGTCGGCTGAGGTTTTTGCATTGCAAGGCGAAGAAGGGACTATGCCCACAGGCACTATCTTACCATTTACGGGAACGGCCATTGGTCTTGCCATAAAAGAAAACCGCATTGTGCAGCTTCCACAAGAAACGCCCATGTCTACTTATGGTGATTCGCGCCAGCTTGCCCAACAAGGTTTGCAAAGTGTCTTAATTACACCGCTTAATGCTGGTGGGAAGGTCATTGGCACCTTGAATATTGGCAGTCTTCAATCCTATGCCTTTTCTAATGCCAATATCAACTTTATTCAGCAAATTGCCACGCTCTTGACGACCACCATCGATAGTATGCTTCTGGTTGATCGCGTGCAAAATTTGGCATCCATTGTGGAAAGCCATCCTGATGCCATTGGTACGGGTGACATGACTGGACGAGCGATCTACATCAATCCGGCCGGACGAGTCCTATTTGGTTTGCTAGAAGATGAAGATGTCACCCTGATGGAGATCAAAGATTTCTACATTCAAGAAGATGCAGAACGATTCCAACAGGAAGGTATTCCAGCCGCATTAGCTATGGGTTCGTGGTCAGCAGAAGCACACATACGAAAAACAGACGGGTTGATAATCCCGGTGGAGCAAACGCTTGCTGTCATATATGACAATAAAAAACAGCCTGTCGGTATTAGCATCACGCTGCGTGATATTACAAATCGTCTGGAAGCGGCAGAGGCTCAACGCCGCTTGTCTGCACAGCTTGAAGAGCGTCTCCTCCAGGTTAATGCCATGCAACGCGTGATGACGCATGAAGGCTGGTCGGCGTTCTTGACGGCAGAAAACCGAATGGTACAAGGGTTTAAGTTTGATAATGAACAAATCGGTCTGATTTCAACGCGAGATATACAGCAAAATGCAGCACTGCCCCGTATCATCCAGTTAGCAGGGGAAGACAGTCTGCCTGTTGACTTTAGCACCATGGCTGTGCCCGTTCAAGTTCGTGGTGAAACGATTGGGGTTATTGGGGTACGTAATTCTGATGGACACCCACTCACGGATGAACAAACGACGATTCTCAATGCGATGACGCAGCAAGTGGGGGGGGCATTGGAACGCGCCCGTTTATTTGAAGAAATGGAAATGGCACGTGAACAAATGAATTCGCTTTACGTTGGTAGCGAGCGTGTCATTCGTGCTCAATCTGTTGCTGACGTGTTGGTCGCCTTGATTGAATCAACCAGACTGAAGCGCATGGATACGGCTAATTTCTTGTTCTTTAATCGGTCTTGGGGCAAGACAGCCCCAGAAACAATGATGACTGCCGCCGTGTGGGAAAGAATAAGCGGGTTTACCCCTGAAGAAGTTGGAGCGGTCTATAAAATCGAACATTTCCCCAGCCTGCTCAACATTAACAAAGACGAACCTACCATATTTTATGATGTGGCCACGGATGAACGGGCTGGGCCAGATGCAAAACTACTGGCCGAACGTTTAGGCGTAAAATGTGTCATGTATTTCCCCTTAATTGTCGGTGATCAATGGGTCGGTTTGCTCTCTACCAGAGCAAAAGAGGCTATCAAGCTTTCTGATGATGATCTTAAGCAAATTGTTGGGCTTGTGGGGCAGGCAGCAACGGCCAGCCAAACACAGCAATTGTTTATGCAAGCGCAGTCCCGTGTGCGCCGTGAACAACTGCTGCGTGAGGTGTCTACAAAGGTTTATGCTGCGCCTGATGCCGAATCTATTTTGAAAACGGCCGTTAAAGAAGTCAATCGTATCATGGGGATAGACTCCTTTGTCTACCTGGATGACCAATCCCCTAAATTAGCGCAACCAACCAACGGAACCCCCCTGGAAACAGCAGAAACAACAGGCCAGGAAGGATAGACCATGTCAAAGATTAAACAATGGCTAACCCCCCCCCACTTTGAGGATGAGAATGAGAATAGAACAGCAGCCTTCTTACATTATTTACTGCTCTCTACCATCTTCCTTTTAAGTATTTTGCTAATTGCCCAGGCTGCTTCTGGTCTTATCACTTGGCAATCAAATGCGGTTCGGGTTTTGGGTACATTTATACTCATTTTAATTGGCCTGGAAGTTGCTGTTCAACAAGGGTATGTTGACCTACGCTAGTTATATTTTTGTCATCAGCGGGTTTGTTGCTGTCAACTTTCTAGCCTGGAATGCGACGGGAGTTAATGACACTGGTTTTTTGGCGAATATTGTCATTATTCTTATAGCAGGTCTACTACTTGGCTGGCGCATGGCTGTTGTCTTTTCTTTGTTAACAGTTTTATTTGGATGGGTAATGGCTTTGGTCAAACTGTGGGCATCATCACCTTTAATTACAGTTCAGCCTATAACATTGCATTAGACTCAACAATCATATTTGCTTTAACAGCCATTATCTTGGGCATTACAATTGGCTCCCTGGAGAATTCAGTTAAACGAGTAAAAAACAGTGAAGAATCATTAGCATCTACCAATGAGGAATTGCGGAAAGCGCAAGAACAGCTAGAAATGCGTGTGGCTGAGCAAACACGAGACCTTTCTTTAGCAGCGGAACTCGGCCAGGATATTTCCCAGATGCGTGATTTTGATGAATTGCTGACAACGGCCGTTGAACGCATCCGCTCCCGCTTTGACCTCTATTACGCCCAAATCTACCTGACCAATGAAGACAATACCCTGCTGGAATTGAGTGCCGGTACAGGCATGGTTGGTGAAGCGCTATTAAAAAGAGGTCACCAACTACCGCTTGATAACAGATCTATCAATGGTCGAGCGGCAGCAGAAAAACACCCCATCATTGTTGCCGATACCGCCCGATCGCCCATCTTCCGTCCCAATCCATCTTTGCCTTACACCCGTTCTGAAATGGCAATCCCGTTGATTGTTGGTGACAGAGTGCTGGGTGTTATCGACTTACAAAGCACCACTCCAGGCGGTCTGAATGAAAGTAATCTGTCTGCTTTTGAAACGTTAGCTGGGCAACTTGCCATCACTCTTGAAAACATACTGTTGTTCAAAGCACAAACCCAACTCACCCAAGAATTACAAGAAAAAACGGCGCAGTTTGAAGAAAATTCAAACTTCCTCGATGCCGTTATCGAAAACCTGCCCACCCGGCTTTTTGTTAAAGATGCCAAAGATTTAAGTTACCTGCGCTGGAATAAAGCAGGCGCCGAATTACTGGGCATACCGACTGATGACGCCATCGGCAAAACAGATTTAGACCTTTTCCCCGAAATGAGCCAATTCTATATGCAAGCAGATAGAGAAATCATAAGAAAGGGTGTCTTGGTCGACATCCCGGAAGAGTCCGTTCCATCAACCACAGGCCCACGCATCCTGCATACCATCCATGTTCCCCTTCTTGATGAAGAGGGCAACCCCCAATTCTTACTTGGTATTTCCCAAGATATTTCAGAACAAAAAGAAGCTGAACGTCTGTTAAGTGAACGTGTGAAAGAGCTAAATTTGCTCAACGAAATTGGGATCAAAGCGGATGAACAGCCCTCTTTAGATGAGTTCCTGACTTATATCGCCAACAGAATTCCATCAGGTATGCAATATGCAGAGCTATGCAAGGTCGCTATTACATTAGGTGATCGAGTCTATGGTGCGCCACAAGCCGTTACCCTGCCCAGCCAAATTGTAGAAGGGCTGCGCCTTGACGGTGAACAGATAGGACGCATTTACATTGCCTATACAGAAAAACAAGCCTTCATCAATGAAGAAAGTGCCCTCATCGGCAGCATTGGCCGCCGCGTAACCGACTACATCGCTAATCGTCGGCTGCTAGATCGGGTGCAGGCCACGGTAGAGGGGCTGCAAACGGTAGCTGACATCAGTACGGCTATCACCAGTCAGCAAGATACCTATCAGTTGCTGCAAAACGTGGTTGATCTCACCCAAACGCGGTTTAAGTTTTATCATGCCCACATCTATTTGTATGACGAGCTGAGCGATGCCCTGGTACTTTCTGCGGGTGCTGGTGAAATTGGGCGGCAAATGGTGGGTGAATCCCGACAGATTCCCTTGTCTGCACCACGGTCATTGGTGGCACGTGCAGCGAGAGAACGACAAGGGCTTGTCGTCGCCAATGTGAAAGCAGATCCCGGTTTCTTGCCCCACCCACTTTTGCCAGATACGCGCTCAGAAATGGCAGTACCGCTGACGGTCGGTGACCAGTTGATTGGGGTTATGGATATTCAATCATCAGAAGTAAATGGCTTTACCCCAGAGGATGTCAATATCCAAACGACGTTGGCTTCTCAAATTGCGGTAGCACTGCAAAATGCTGAACAATATGAACAAACGCAGGCCGCTCTGGATGAAGTGAATGCGTTGCAACGTGCCTTAACTCGTGAAGGGTGGCAAGCCTACATAACGGCCGTTAACCGTCCCACACAAGGTTACCAAACCACACACAATGAAGTTCAACCCATTCTCAGAGCGGATACCACACCTGCAATTGGCAGTGCTGAGAATAACAATATCGCCTACCCCTTGTCTGTACGCGGCACAGCTATCGGTCAAATAGGCGTCAATACAGGGGGCAAGCAGCTATCCGAGGACGATCTGATACTCCTAGAAGCTATTTCCGGTCAGGTTGCTGAAGCTTTGGAACGTGCCCGCCTCTTTGAAGAAACAGAAATAGCCCGCAGTCAAACAGAAGACCTCTTCTCCGGCAGCGAGAAAGTGGTACAAGCCACAACATTGGATGAAATCTTACAAGCGCTCATTCAGGCTACAGCGCTTAAAAACATGGAACGCGCCAGCATTATGTTCTTTGACCGACCCTGGCAAACAACGCCGCCTGAGATGATGATCGTAGGCGCAACCTGGCGTAAAGACAACGAACCTGCCTTGGTGCCTGCGGGTACAACGTTCCCCTTAGCTCTCCATCCCACGGCACATCTGTTAGACCGAGAACGGCCGTTTATTATCACAGATATAGAAACCGATACGCGCATGGATGAAAACACGCGTGCCTTTTTGATGAAAGGGCTAGACATGCGCAGCGCTATTCTTTTACCGCTCGTAGTGGGTAATCAATGGCTAGGCTTTGTTATGAGCTTGTCAACAGAAATCTACACCTTTAGTGAAAATGAAATCCGGCAAATCACCAGCCTCACGGGACAGGCCGCCACCGTAGCCCAGTCTCAACGTTTATATCAAACTGCCCAGGCACAAGCACGACATGAACAAATTCTGCGTGAAGTGTCTGCAAAAGTATCAGCAGCCGTAGATGCCGAGTCTGTGTTACAAACCGCTACCCGTGAAATCGGGCTGGCTTTAGGTCTTGAAACCTTTATTTATTTGAAAGATCCCAAAAAACGGGAAACCGCTGAACTGTCTGAAAATGAAGAATCGGCAGCAAATCAGGTGGTGACAAAATGATGACTCGAATTAAACAATGGCTAGCCCCTCCTGTTTTTGAGGATGACAAAGATAACCGCACAGCCTACTTGCTGAATATCATCAGTATCTCGTATGTAAGTGTACTCATTATCCTGATCTTGTTAGGCATGTTGCAAACTGGCATTTCCACTATCAACTCAGAAACCTATACTGAAGTGTTGAGACGATCCTTGCCAATTATAGTGGCTTTTATTGCGGCTCAAGTCTTGATGCGCCGAGGCAATTTACAGCAAGCCTCCTATGCTTTTGTCGTTATTTTTTGGGTGTCAACTGCCTGGGATATTCCCACAAATGGGAGTATGCAATCCCCCGCTTTTGGCAACTTTATCTTAATCTTGCTTATAGCTGGCTTGTTAATTGGCAGGCGTGGCGCCATGTTAATAACTGTTTTAAGTGCTGCTTTTATTGTGCTGCTGCTTATCCTGGAAAGCCAAGGCATTTTCATCCCTGTGGAAGTACCAAATAATGAGCGATTTGTTTCTGTTACACTCAATTTAGTTTTGTCTGCTATTTATCTCTCTTTGTATGTGCGCAGCTTGGATGAGGCGTTAGATTCTGCTCAAACAGCAAACGAACAGTTAGAAGAAGCCAAAGACACGCTAGAAACCCGCGTGGTTGAACGAACCCAAAACTTAAATCTTGCGGCTGATATTGGTCGTCTCGTGGCACAGGCAAGTGCTGTTAATGATATCTTGAATGAGGCCACCACTTCTATTAAGGATCTGTTTCATTTATACCAAGTACAAATTTACCTCGCCGATAACAATAGAGAAAACTTGATACTGCGGTCTAGTGATGGTTATGCTGGCTTCCGCTTGTTGGAAACGGGTCA
This sequence comes from uncultured Chloroflexia bacterium, assembly GCA_963747345.1. Classification (GTDB taxonomy): domain Bacteria; phylum Chloroflexota; class Anaerolineae; order Promineifilales; family Promineifilaceae. The sequence continues at coordinate 338,407 of CAVVFA010000001.1, forward strand.
CCAACTGCCCATCGATGATCAGTCACTCAATGGCACGGCCGCGTACACCAAGCAAGCTGTTATTGTGGCAAACACGCAAGAAAGCAGTCAATTCCGCCCTCACCCCTTACTACCAGATACCCGTTCAGAAATGGTTGTGCCGCTAATGGTAGATGAAGACGTGTTAGGTGTGATTGATCTTCAGAGTACAGAGGTTGATTTTCTCACGGAAGATGTTTTACCAGCATTCAACGTCATAGCGGGCCAGTTAGCTATTGCTATTTTGAATGCTCGCCAATACCGAGCCGCGCAAGAAAATCAACGGCTCATGCGCACTATCATTGACTCGACCCCTGACTGGATCATCGTTAAAAGCAGAGAAAACCGTTATGTTTTGGTCAATCAGGCATTCTCTGACTATATCGGTATTCCCGTTGAGGGCATGACGGGGAAAGACGACATTGAAATTGGTTTCAACGAAGAACTAGTCAAAGGTAATCCAGAAAAAGGGATTCCTGGTTTCTGGCCTGAAGATCAACAGGTGATGGACAGCGGCGAGATTTTCCAAAAGGATGACAAGTTAGAAGACTTTGATCAAGTTCGCTATAACAGCACAGTTAAGACACCGATCAGAAATGAAGACGGAGAGGTTTCTGGACTGGTTATTTTCGTTCATGATATTACCCCGCGAAAGGTAGCCGAAAACTTTGTTGCTAAACGTGCTGAAGAATTGCAAGTAGTGGCTGAACTATCAACGGCCGTTGCCGCCGCATCTGATCCACAACAACTTCTGCAAGAGATTGTTAACCTGACGAAAGAGCGTTTCAATCTATACCATGCCCATATCTATCTGCTAGACGAAACTGGTAAAAATCTGGTGCTGGCTGCGGGTGCTGGCGATGCCGGTAAAATCATGGTGGCAGAAGGGCGCTCTATCTCCTTAAATCAGGAAAAATCATTGGTAGCGCGTGCAGCTCGTACAAAAGAGGGCGTTATCGTGAACAACGTCATGATGGATCCTGGTTTTCTACCAAACCCACTGCTGTTCGATACACGCTCTGAAATGGCCGTACCCATGATCGTCGGGGATCGAGTGCTAGGTGTACTTGATGTGCAAGCAAATGTAATAAATCGCTTTACGAGTCAGGACACTCAGATTCAAACGACGCTGGCCGCACAAACGGCCGTTGCGCTACAAAACGCCCGTCAATACGATGAGCTACAACGTTCGCAGGGATCCATACGTGAACGTGAAAGTTTACTGCGCACAATCATCGACTCTACTCCAGACTGGATTTTTGTGAAGGACTCAAACCATCGTTATCTAATGGTCAATCAAGGATATGCTGATTCTCTTCACATGAGTCCAGATGATTTCATCGATAAAAATGACCTGGATATTGGATTTCCTGAAGATATTGTCAAGGGAAATCCAGAAAAAGGAATTCGCGGTTTCTGGACTGACGATCGCGAGATAATGGAGCGGGGTGAATTAACAGTTATTGAAGTGGAGCCAGCAGTCATAGACGGCGCAGAACGCTTCCTCAATACCATCAAGGCTCCCCTAAAAGATGGCACAGGCCATGTTACTGGCATCGTCGGCTTTGTGCATGACATCACCGATCGCATCCGCTCTGAAGAACTTATTCGTGAGCGCGAGCTCTTATTACGCACTATCATTGATACCTCACCCGACCAAATTATTGTAAAAAGCAGAGAGAATCGGTTTTTACTGGTGAATCAAGCCTTTGCAAATAAAGCGGGGCTGCCTGTCAATGAAATAATCGGCAAAAATGATATTGAAATTGGGGATGATGAAGAGCTAGTCAAAGGCAACCCGGGAAAAGGGATTATTGGTTACTGGCCTGAAGATCAAGCTATCATGATGAGTGGGCAATCCACCATTCTCGAGAATGTTAGTGAAGAGGGTTTCTCTCACAAGGTCACTAAAACGCCCCTCAAAGATAAAGAGGGGCAGGTCATTGGTCTTGTGGTTTTCATCCAAGATATCACCTCGCAAAAAATGTCTGAAATAGAACAGCGAAAGTTAACACAAGCACTTGAGGAGCAATTGACCCAAGTCAACGCGCTGCAACGCGCCATGACCCGAGAAGGCTGGACGGCTTTCTTAAGCAGTAAAGCGCGAGAAGCCACAGGATTTGCCTATTCTTCTTCTAACGAAACATTGCAAGCTTTTAGTGATAACAACATAGCTGATGCTTTAGGCAATATCCCCGTCAACCTCAATGAGGTTAATGAAATCTCTTATAATCCCATGCAAACGGCCGTTACCATGCCATTGCAGGTTCAAGGCGAATCAATAGGTGTTATCGGGGCACGAAGCGCTAATGGTGCTCCTTTAACCGCAGAACAACAAGCTTTGTTACCCACCCTCACCCAACAGGTAGCAGCATCCTTAGAACGTGCGCGCCTTTTCGAAGAAACAGAGATCGCCCGCAGCCAGACAGAAGCCCTATTTACGGGCAGTGAAAATGTAGTACGCTCTACCTCCATGGACAGCATATTAAGCGGCGCTGGTTGAGGCCACTGCCCTTAAAAACATGGATCGCGCCACCCTGCTATTTTTCAATCGAGCCTGGCAAGACACAGCACCAGAATCGTCCATTGTGGTCGCCACCTGGCAAAACAAAAACCAGAAGCAATTAGTACCTGTTGGCACCACCTATTCCCACGACACCTATCCGCTCTCCCAATTCCTGCGCAAAGACGCTCCCTCTATCATTGAAGATTTCACCACCTTCCCGGACCTGAATGAGAATTCGCGGCGACTGTTTGTAGAGGGACTGGGATTACGCACCGCCATCAGCGTGCCTCTGGTCGTGGGCGAGCAGTGGCTTGGCTTTGTGATGGGCCTTTCCGCAACCGTCCAACGCATCAATGAAAGCGAACTGCGCCAAATCATCAGTCTCACCAGTCAGGCGGCCACCGTGGCGCAGTCGCAGCGGTTGTACCAAGAGGCAGCCTCCAGAGCCGAACGCGAACAAATTTTACGCCGGGTCTCTGACCGCGTTTATGCTGCCCCCGATGCAGAAACGGTGCTGCGCACTGCCGCCCGCGAAATTGGGCAGGCACTTGGCCTGGAAACTTTCATCTATTTAGAAGATCCTACAAATAACTGATATTTGCGACATATCAGAGTAATTTCATAAACAGGACATGCTTATGACCGAGCTAACAGAACAAATCCCAACAACTCAGACTACGATTCCAAAATCGAAAGGGAAATTGCAAAATCGCATCACATTGCTGCTCATTGCCATTCTGATTCCTATTCTGATCATGTTTGCCTGGTTTAATATCGCTTCACAACGGCGCAATTTAGAAGCGTTAATTCTTCAAAGAGCAGAATCAACAGCAACATCTGGAGCCGTAACCGTTCAGAGTTTTCTCGAACATGCACTTGAGAGTGGCGAATTATCAAGGGATGAGATCTTCGATACTAATTATCAAGAATTTTGGCAATTTGACCCAACAGCTTATCCTGATTTTGAGGGAGATCCAGCGACCTTAGCCAAATACCATACAGCGTATGATGCTTATACGGATGAACATTTACAAGAATTACTCGATTCATTTTTAAGTGGCGAAGATATTGTTTTTGCGGTTGCCGCAGACAGAAATGGGTACGTGCCAACACATAATACCAGATCATCGACCGGGGACGGAGATCCAGCCACAGATCGAACTAAGCGTATCTTTAATGACCCAGTTGGTATTAAAGCGGTTCAAAATACAGAACCGATCATCCAGCAAATTTATCAACAGTCAGGCACAGGAAAAACCTTTTGGGATGTTTCGGCCCCAATCTATATTGAAGGAGAACATTGGGGCGCTTTCAGAGTCGGCATTGAGTTAGCTCAAAATCAAGAACGTGTCATTGCTGCTACATGGCAAACGATTTTTGCCATGGGCTTGGTTGTTATTCTCGTTGCCGTTTTCTCATTATTCGTTGGTCGGTATGTTTCAGCGCCAATCGTCAAACTAACTGGCGTCGCAACGCTAGTCGCCGGAGGAAATCTCAACCAACAGGCTAATATACACAATCGTCAAGAAATTTCTACGCTAGCACAAGTTTTCAACAGCATGACTCTCCAGCTTCGCGATCTCATTAGCAACCTAGAAGCACGTGTCACGGCAAGAACACAGGACCTGGAGTTGGCCGCCGAAATCAGCCAACATATTTCACAGATTCGGGACGTTGATGAACTTACATCTACAGCAGTGTCTTTGATTCAACAGCGCTTCAACTTGTATCATACGCAGCTTTATTTGGCAGATCCAGAACAAACAAGCTTGACTTTGCTAGCAAGTACAGGTGAGGCTGGTAGGCAAATGTTGGCGGCGGGTCATACATTGGATTTCAATGCATCATCTATTAATGGGCGGGCGGCAGCTAACAAACAGCCTGTGTTGGTAGCAAATACGGCTACTAGTGAAAACTTTAAGCCCCATCCTCTGCTTCCAAATACCCGTTCAGAAACGGCCGTTCCCCTGCTAATCGGCAATAATGTGGTCGGTGTGCTCGACTTGCAAAGCAGTGAGCCAAACACCTTTACTGAAGAAAGTCTGCCCGCCTTCGTCACCCTGGCCGGACAGCTTGCCGTCGCCATCGAAAACTCAGCCTTATTTACACAACAAGAGCGCCTGGCCACAGAACTGCAACGCAATGCGGCTTTTCTGGACACCATTTTTGACAGCCTGCCCCTCATGCTTTTTGTAAAAGACGCGCAAAACCTGCGTTTTGTCCGTTACAATCAGGCTGGTTCCGACATGATTGGCATTCCGGTTGCAGAGATGCTGGGCAAATCAGATTATGATTTCTTCCCCAAAGAAGAAGCTGACTTTTTCACCAGTAAAGACCGTGAAGTCCTGGCAAACGGCTTAATTGTAGACATTCCAGAAGAAGCGCTCCAAACTGCCCACAGAGGCTCTCGTCTGTTGCACACCACCAAAGTTCCTATTTTAGGTGCCAACGGAGAACCCCAATATCTCTTAGGCATTGCTGAAGATATCACCGAACGGAAAGCCATCGAAACGGACCTTGTGAAATTTAAATTAGGGATGGAACGTTCTGCTGACGCCATTTTCATGACAGATGTAAATGGTACTATCACCTATGTCAACGATGCTTTTGTGGAAATCTATGGCTATAGCAAAGAAGAAGCGATTGGGAATACGCCACGGATTATAAAATCTGGCTTAATCGATCAGCAAGGGTATGAATACTTCTGGCAAACACTGCTGTCTGGCGGCATTGTGGCTGGCGAACTGGTGAATAAACACAAAAACGGCCGTTTGATCAACATAGACGGCAATAACAACCCCATCACAGATGAATCTGGGCAGGTCATTGGCTTCCTCGCCATGCATCAGGACATTACAGAACGTAAACAAATTGAAGCGACCAACGTCAAACAGGCAACCGAATTACAAACTGTGGCAGAATTAAGCACGGCCGTTACTACCACACTAGACACGAAACAACTGTTGTTCGACATCGTTAACGGTACCAAAGAACGTTTTAACCTGTATCATGTTCATATCTATCTCGTAGACGAAACCAGTAACACATTAAAGTTAGCTGCTGGGGCAGGGGAAGTTGGGGCTACCATGGTGAAAGCCGGTTATCACATTCCTTACAGTCATCCCAATTCCCTTGTGGCAAAAGTGGCTCGTACCAAACAAGGTGTGATTGTCAATAATGTGATGGCTGACCCTGCTTTCTTACCCAATCCTTTACTGTTTGATACAAAATCTGAACTAGCTGTGCCTATGATGGTCGGCAATAAGTTGATCGGTGTTTTAGACGCCCAGGCAAATACAATCAATCATTTCGCCACAACAGATATCAGCATACAAACGACATTGGCTACACAAATTGCCATCGCCCTGGAAAATGCGCGGGCGTTTGAGCAAGCAAATGAACAAGCAGCCATCATCCAAAGCACACCCAATATCATCGCCACATCCGCCCCAGATGGCACAATTCGCTTTTTGAATGAAGCGGGTCTGCAAAGATTGGGGTATGACTCGCTAGCTGAAGTGGTGGGGCAACCCGTTAGCATCTTCTATCCCCCAGACCCAGACGAGACGCACCAGCGGTTGGTAATAGAAACGGTACAAAAGCAAGGTTTGTGGCAGGGCGAAAGTGTCATGATTACAAAGTCTGGTGAACAGTTTCCCGTAGACCAGATTGTGACACTTATTCGAGATGAGGATGGGCGGCCCCGATTAACGGCCGTTAATATGACTGAAATCACCGCCCGCAAACAAGCAGAAGAAGCCATCCAGCGCAATGAAGCATTGATGCGCACTATCATTGACTCAACCCCAGACTGGATCTTCGTAAAAGATAATCAACATCACTATCAACTCGTGAACAAGGCTTATGCGGATACGGCTCATGTGGAACCAGAAGCCCTCATCGGAAAAACGATTTTAGATGTTGGGCTGCCCCCAGAAATTGCCCAAAGCATCATGGCTGAAGATGAAGCGTTTATGGCTGGTGAAGAAACATTGATTGTTTCGGAAGAAAATGTAGTGGTAGATGGCAAAACAAGATACCAGACCATTACAAAAGTGCTTCTGAAGGATGCGTTGAGGCAAACACAAGGTATGGTTGGTTTCACGCATAATGTCACCGCACAAGTGACAGCCGCGGCCGAGCAAAAACAACTGCGGCAAGAGCTAGAAGGCCAGCTCGAACGTGTCAATGCCCTGCAAAGCGCCATGACCCGCGAAGGGTGGCGGGCTTTCATGACGACAACGGCTGGCAAACGGCCGTTCCAAGGCTTTGAATTTAATGACGCTGGCATTAAACCCCTGACCACCGAAGACCTCCACGGCAAAAACACGGCGGCCGCCACAGGCAACAAAACGGCCGTTGAACAGGTCAATGCGGTCAAAATTCAAGGCACCACCATTGGCAAAATTGGGGTGCGTAATGCCAATGGCGAGCCATTAACTGAAAAACAGCGCGATTTGTTCGCCAGCCTCACTGATCAGGTGGCTGTGGCTCTAGACCGCGCCCGTCTTTTTGAAGAAACGGAACTCGGTCGTCAGGAAATTGAAGAGCAAGCGGCCGAATTAACAACGGTCAATGAGATTAGTGAACTTGTCAGTTCTCAGTTAAATCTACAAAGCCTGGTGGATGCAGTGGGAGACCGTTTCATTGAAACATTCTTAGCCAACAGCGTTTATATTGCCCTGGTAGATGAAAAGGAAAAAATGATCAGCTTCCCCTATTTTACAAACAGAGTTGATGGCCCGATGAATGTCTCCCCCAGAGCGTTGGATGAACAAGGTGGCTTTACAGGCAAAATTTACAAAACTAAACAACCAGTTATCCACAATTCTAGTGATGGTGATATTGCCGCCGCAGCGGTAGCTCAGGGAGCTGCGGTTATTGATAGTAGTCACGATTCAAATTCCTACATAGGCGTTCCTATGATTGTGGGTGAAAAAGTGATTGGTGTCATTGGCCTAAATGGTCAACAAGACAGACGTATGTATGACGAGAAAGATGTGCCTCTTTTGACCACCCTTGCGAGTACGATTGCCGTCGCCCTGCAAAATACACAACAATTTGAAGAGACACAGCGTCGCGCCAATCGTGAAGCGTTGGTCAACGAGATCAGCCAGAAGATACAGAATGCCACCACCATTGAAAGCGCCATGCAAACGGCCGTTACCGAACTAGGTAAAGCCCTGGGCATCCAACGCGCCGTCGTCGAACTAAACAAACCCGGCTCTAGCGAATGATCAAATACAGCACTCGTCTAAACTAAAACAACACAGGCAGCACTCTGTGGAGACACCTATGGAAACCGCAAAACTAACCAACATAAATCACGACGAGAAAGAAGCAGACCAGTTCTTGGCTAAGCTGCAAGCTCTGCAAGAAGTTAACCTGGAGTTAGCACGCAAAACTACCCTGGCAGACCTGTACCGCGCCGCCATTGAGCTGGGTAGAACGCGGCTGGGCTTTGATCGATTAGGTCTGCTCCTCTACGACGAAAACACCAATATGATGATCGGCACCTTCGGCACAGACGATCAGGGCGAAATTCGTGATGAGCGCGATTTTAGACAAATCGTCAATGACGAGAGACTTCTCACCATCCTGTCCGGTCAAGAAAATCTCGGGGTTTGGGAAAACACAGAACTACACGATATAGGCAAAGTCGTTGGCACAGGTTGGAATGCCATGTCTGTCCTGTGGAGCGGCGAAAAAGGCATCGGCTGGCTGGCAGCAGACAATCATCTAAACCATGCTCCTCTGGAAAAACGCCAGCTCGATATTTTGCAGCTATATGGTGCCAATCTAGGACATTTGGTAATCGCCAGGCAGCTAGACCAACAACAGAAAGAATTGCTTGAACGGCGCACTCGCCAGGTCCAAATTTCCACCCAAGTCGCCCAAGACATCGCTGAAGCTACCAACCTGGATGATCTCTACCAGCGCATTGTCACCAAAGTCAAAGAACAATTCGGCTACTATCACACCCAATTACTTCGCTATAATTCCGACAAAAATGTGGTTGAACTCATAGCAGGCTATGGTGACATTGGTGCAAAAATGTTAGCCAATAAGCATCAAATGCCTATGGGACAAGGCATCATCGGTACAGCAGCAGCAACTGGTGAGTCCATCCTCCGCTCAGACCTCATCGGCGATCCCGATTGGTCATCAAACCCCTTACTCCCGGAAACAAAAGGGGAGATTGCAGTTCCGATAAAACTAGGCAAAGAAATTTTAGGCGTTCTCGACGTACAAAGTGATACACCCCATGCCTTGGGGAGTAACGATCAACTACTTCTTGAAGGACTTTGTGGTCAAATTGCTCTGGCAATTAACACAACTCGCTTGAATGAAGAACGCCTTCAAGCACAAAAAGCCCTCAATCAAAGTGAAGAAACTTTACGGGAAACCCTAGATCGACAGCAAGTCTTACATGACATCAGTCTTGAATTATCTAGTATTCAAGACCTGGATGAACTTTATAAACAAGTGATCATCAACGGTCGCGAACGTCTGGGATTCGATAGAATTGGGCTATTTCTTGTGGCTCTGGATGTACAAGAGTTAAGAGGAACTTATGGCATCAATCCCCAAGGGGAACTCGTCTCCATTAAACATGATATATTCAATTTCTCCGAAGGGAATTGGGTAAAAAGAATTGTCTACAGCCAGGAGAGTGTCTTTGTTAGAGAAGATGCAGATTTGCTAGAAGGGCAAGAAATTATTGGACGTGGTTGGCATCTGACAGCCACAATGAGGATTCGAGGTAACCTGATTGGGGTCATGTTTGCAGATAATATAGTCAGTCAGCAACCTTTCCAACCTCACCTCCCCGAACTATTTTCAGCTTATAGCACGGATGCGGCCAATCTCATCGACCGTCTAGATTCTGAACTGCGCCTGCGTGAAAGTGAACAAACTTTGCAAGCTTTCCTGGAAAAACAGCAAAGTCTGCAAGAAATTGGCATTCAGTTATCAGCTATTGAGAATCCAATAAATTTATATGAGAAAGCAATCGAGTTAGGTTCTGAGAAGTTGGGGTTTGAACGGTTGGGATTATATTTGCTGGATCCAACACGAAAATTTGTGCATGGCACATTTGGCATAGGCACAGATGGTATCCTGCGCAATGAATTTGATGACGTTTTTGTTCTGGCTGATGAACCCTGGATGCATACTCATTTGTATGAACAAGAACGTTTAAGGGTCAATGAAGATTTAGATTTATTCCAAGATGGTAAGGTTGTAGGCCACGGCTGGAATATCAAGACTGCTTTATGGGTTCGAGACACGGCAATTGGCATCATGTTTGCTGATAACTTGCTTACACAAGGTTCATTAAAACCGTATCAAGCCGAGCTGCTTGCATCCTATGGCGCAACCATTGCCAATTTAATTGACCGTGCCCGAGCGAAAGATGAACGAGAACGTCTGCTTACGGATACTGAAGAACAGGCAAAACAGATGGCGCAGTTAGCGGACAATCTGCAAACGGTAGCAGATCTCAGCACCCAAATTACATCCATCCAGATCCACAACTTATGATGGAAGCCATTGTGGAAAAATCTAAGGAACGGTTTGCTCTCTATCATGCCCACATCTATTTATTCGACGAATCCGGGAAAAATCTAGTATTAGCCGCTGGGGCCGGGGACGTTGGAAAAATCATGGTGAAAGAAGGCTATTCCATTCCCTTGAAACAGGAAAATTCATTAGTAGCCCGTGCTGCACGCACGAAAAAAGGTGTCGTCGTCAATAACGTGGTAATGGATCTCAATTTTCTACCCAATCCACTGCTGTCAGAAACACGCTCAGAAATGGCTGTGCCTATGATTTCTGGTAATCAGGTATTGGGAGTTCTTGACGTACAGGCAGATACAACGGATCGCTTTACGAATGAAGATGTTCAGATTCAGATGACATTAGCAGCGCAAACGGCCGTTGCCCTGCAAAACGCCCGTCAATATGAAAAAACTCAACAAGCATTGGCAAACGCCACCACCTTCCGCCAATTGGTTGATGCTTCCAGCCAGGGCATTGGCATCACTTCCCTGAACAAAGGCGAGACAATTTATGTTAACTCAGCATTGGCACACCTCTTTCACATTGCAGACCCAGAAAAGGATTTATACGGCAAGACACTAGGAGAATTCCTGCAAGAAGAGGCCAGGATACGCTATCAGGAAGAAATCCTTCCCACTATGATGGCGCATGGGTCATGGGAAGGTGAAATGTGGCTTGGAGATCCTGAAAATCCCACCATTACCTATGAAAACCATTTCATATTGCGCGATGATGCCGGCAATCCTACTTATACTGCGACTATCATCTCAGATATCACAGAACGAAAAGCAGCAGAAGAGGCTGTCCGGGCAAACCGTAACCTCATGCGTGCCATTATCGACATCTCGCCTGACTGGATCATCGTTAAAAGTAGAGAAAATCGATATGTTCTCGTCAATCAGGCATTTTCTGACTATATCGGTGTACCTGTTGAAGACATGGTGGGCAAAGACGATATTGAGATTGGTTTCGACGAAGAAGTGGTCAGAGGTAATCCAGAAAAAGGCATCCCTGGTTTCTGGCCCGAAGATCAACAAGTTATGGACAGCGGCGAGATTTTCCAAAAAGATGATACGCTCGAAGACTTTGGCCAAATTCGCTACAACAGCACCGTGAAGACGCCATTCAAAGATGAAGAAGGAAATGTTACGGGTCTTGTCGTTTTCGTGCATGATATTACTCCACAAAAGTCTGCTGAACTGATGCTGGCTAAACGTGCCGAAGAGTTACAATCAGTCGCTGAATTATCAACGGCCGTTGCCACCACATCAGATCCGCAACAACTGCTTCAAGACGTTGTCGACCTCGCCAAAGAACGTTTTGAGCTTTACCATGCCCACATCTATTTGCTCGATGACTCAGGTAGAAACCTGGTATTGACTGCCGGTGCTGGTGAAGCTGGGGCTATCATGGTTAAGGAAGGCTTTTCTATCCCCTTGAAACAAGAAAAGTCATTGGTAGCTCGGGCGGCACGCGACCAGAAAGGTGTCATCGTCAATGATGTCATGGCGGATCCCGGTTTTCTTGCCAACCCACTGCTGCCAGATACCCGTTCTGAGATGGCTGTGCCCATGATTACAGGGAATCGCGTGCTGGGAGTTCTTGATGTGCAATCTACGCAAGTAGAAGGATTCAATTCTGAAGATATAAAAATTCAATTGACACTTGCTGCTCAAATCTCTGTGGCTTTAGAAAATGTCCGTTCTCTGGAAAAAAGCAGAAAAGCAATTGAAGAATTAGATAAATTAACACGCCGTCTTACCCGAGAAAGTTGGGAAGCGTATGTGTCTGAGCTTGAAAAGGAAGAGACTGAACTTGTGTATAGTTTTGGTGAATTGGCTCCGGTCGATCTGTCTGGCCTGGGTGAAGTTGAAGGGGAAACGGCCGTTTCCCCCACAAATGGTCAGCATTCAAAATCCCTCATGGTGCGGGGAGAAGCCATCGGCCAGCTAACCGTCTTTAACGAAACAGAAACCCAGGGACTCGACGCGGACACCGCCCTCATCATCGCCGCTGTCGCCGAACAGCTCAGTGCCCGCGTCGAAAACATACGCCTGACAGAGCAAACACAACAAGCGTTAGCACAAACTCAGACACAGGCACTGCGGCTTGGTTTACTCAACGAAATTAGTGCTGAAATGAGCAACGCGGAAACGCTTAACAAAGTGTTCGATATTATCTTTGCTCGTATTCCTGCTTTGTTAAAAGCTGACCGTGTTAGCTTGGCAATGCTTCAGCCAGATAAGAAAACATTAAACATTATCGGTTTTCAAGGGTCAAAAATGGATATGCCTACAGGAACTATTATTCCTCTTGAAAACTCGGCTATGAGCGAAGCTTTGGAGAAAAGAAAAATTATTGTTGATCACAAGACAAGTCTAGAGCGTGGCATAAAATCATCCATGGTCGCACCCATTTTTAGCGCTGGCAATCCCGTTGGCACATTGAATATTGTTAGCGACAAATCCAACGCATTAACAGAACAAGATGAAACATTGCTACAGCAGTTAGCAACGATGCTCAGTTCCGTCATTGAAAACAAGCAGCTGCTGGCCGCTGCCCAGGCTCGTGCAGAACGGGAACGCCAGGTGCGTACTATTACAGACAGAATTCGGCGCGGTGTTGACCGAGAGGCCATTTTGAATATCGCTCAAAAAGAAATCAGTCAGCTCATAGGCGCAAAACAATCAGCCGCGCAATTAGGCACAAAAGCACAGTTGTTAGAACGCATTCAAAACTCAATTGAACAAACTCAACATGGGTCTGATTAAGTTCTTGAAAAGATTCTTGGAGACAGACAATGAGCTACACAATCAACAAAGATGATAACGATATTTTGCAAGTCATGATCAGTGGTGAGTTTACAGAAGAAGAATTGATAACCTACATGCATGATATCAGTGAAATCATGGCTGATTTACCAGAGACTGAAAAGATAAAGACTTTTATTGATACCACTGAGTTAGGTCGCGTTAATCCGAATTTACGCCGAAGTGTTGGTGACTTTTTGGACGACCCGAGGTTTGGTGAAACGGCCGTTCTCGGCAGCAGTCGAGTGGTAAAAGTGATGATCGACTTTGTCTTGAAGGCCAGCGGCAGACATCATATGAGATATTTTACAGATCGTGACGAAGCAGAAACATGGTTGTTCAATAGCAATCAATAAGCAGTGAAAAAATCGGAATCGAGGTAACTTATGGCGCAGAAGTTAACCTATAAAAATTACAAAAACATGGTCAACGAGCAAACCCAACTCTTGTTGGATGCTCTGGCACATGCCGCTCAAGGCACATTAGATATAGATATTCCCATCCCGGAAGGGATCGATGTCCTTACTGATCTGGCGATTGGCTTCAACTTTCTTCTTGACGACTTGCGGGATTTGGCTGCCAAACAGCAGCGCTCGCAAGAAGAGCTAGAACAGCGTGTCGTTGAACGCACCCAGGATTTGGAAACGGCATTAAGCGAAGTGCAAGCCATCCAACGCCGCTATATTGAAGGTGAATGGACTGATTACGCCGCAGATGCCATCATCGGTGATGAGACTTTGCCCGATGCCTGGCTGCCTGTGCTGGAAACGGCCGTTATCCAACAAGGATCCGTTATCCATTCCAATGGCGAAACCACCCTGGCCATGCCCGTTAACTATGCAGATGAAATCATTGGCATCATGGGCTTTAGCGGTCAAGTTGAAGAGACAAGTTGGGGCGATGATGATGTCTCAGCCGTAGAAGCCATTATTGAGCAGGTCGGGTTAGCGCTAGAAAACCAGCGTCTGTTTGACCAAACGCAATCCGCCTTAATGGAATCTTCCACCCTGTATGAAGCGAGCGCCAAGCTAAATGCAGCAGAATCCTATGAAGATATTTTGAACGTATTAGCACAGCACACCATTTTGGGACAAAAAGCACACCATATCAGTCTAAACCTCTTCAATAAAGTGTGGACGAATACGAGCATACCAGATTATGTGCAAGTGCTGGCACGGCTTTCAGAGCTGCCCGAAGATGTATTTCGCCCTCAATATAGTCTGGAAGAATTCCCTGAAATCAGCGAACTGCTGCGGTATAACCAGCCTACTTTTGTGGCAGATATTGACTCTGAAGACACAAAAATGCATGTCGCAGTACGCAAACTTTATAAAGACCTCTTCCAAGCCAAGAGCACTCTTTTTGTACCGTTGGCCGTTGGTACGCAATGGATTGGTTTTATCAACGCCATTTACGCTGAAAAAACCAGTTTCCCAGAGGCTGAGATGCAGCGTACATTAGCCCTGGCAAGCCAGTCGGCTGTGGCTGTTTCTAACAGACAACTACTTAGCAATACCCAAGCTCGTGCGGCACAACTAGAAACACTCTCCCTTATTGAGGCGGGGCTTTCTCAGGCTACCAGTGAAGAAGAAATCCTCAAGTCAATTATGCAAGCCTTTGATTTAAGCGACATCTCATCGATTGCTCTCAATTACTTAAATCACCAACCAGATGACTCCATAACTTTGGATATGTATGGTTTGTGGTCAAACGGCCATTTCTTGCCCAACGACATCCTCACCAGATATCGTGGTCTAAAAATGGAAGACTCCCCATTTGCCAGCTATTGGCAAGAAAAAGGCGTTAGCATTGGCTACATCACAGACATCAGCAAAGAACTGGAAGCCCCTGAAGCCTTACGCAAACATGCCGAAGCGTATAATTGGCAGGCATCTGTCGTGCTGACACTACGGCGTGCAAATATGCTTCAAGCAGTTATCAGTATGAACTGGAAAAGCATCCATGAGTTTACAGATACTGAAAAATTCCTACTTGAGCGTTTGGTAGAACCTGTCTCAGCCGTTATCTCCAGCCGTCGAGCGCAGTTAGCGCAGCAAGAAGCCCTGGCAGAAACCGCATCTCTCTACCGAGCCAGTGCTGAAATGAACGCCGCCCAAACCTACGACGATATTCTGTCTGTGGTACGCAAATACACCATCGCGGGGCAAGATGCCCAAAGCGTCAGTTTGAGCATGTTTGACCGACCCTGGACAAATTCACAAATGCCAGAATTAGTGGAGGTTCTCAAATACCATACCACACGGGAAGATGTGTCCATTCCTACCCGTTTCCCACTAGCTCAATTTCCATCGGCGCAAAAAATTCTCAAACCAGACGAACCAACTATCATTGAAGATTTAGACGATCCGGAATTAGACATTGACGACAATGCCCGCGCGTTATACACACAAATATTTGGTGCCAAAGCTATCATCTTTGCCCCACTGGTTGCTGGTGGTCAATGGATTGGCTATATCAATGTATTGTACAGAGACAAAAGAGAGTTTTCAGAATCAAATGTTCGGCGATTGGCTTCTATTGCGGGTCAATCGGCCGTTGCCATTCAAAACCTGGGTCTACTGGAAGAAACATCGCGCAAGGCACAGCGTGAACAAATGCTGCGTGAAATCACAGCCCAGGTTCGTAGTTCTGCCGACGTGGATACGATTATGAAAACGGCCGTTCAAGAAATAGGCCGCGCCCTAGGCAGAAGAACCTCCATCAGCCTCCAAACAAGTAGTAAAACAAAAGCAGGCACATCTCCCCTTACTGAAGAGAATGGAGCATAATATGAGCAACAAAAAGAACGAAAAACCAACCTCATCAGTCGATATGATGGCACATTCATTCTCAAAAATACTTGAACATGCGGCCGATTTCGTGGCTATGATCACCACAGAAGGGCAGATCATACACGTCAACGAAAGTGGACGTTTCTTGCTTACATTATTAGATGAAGACGAAACGAAAAGCCTCAACCTCGCCAATTTAGTAGCAGAAATAGACCGTGCTCATTTCCAACAAAGCGCACTGCCAACTGCCATACAAGAAGGCTTATGGCAAGGAAATATCACCTTGTGTAGCATGGACGGCATGGAACTTCCCACCTCCATGCGCATTATCGCGCAGCCAGATGCAGATGGTAACGTCGCCATACTAGGGGTCATTGCCCACGACAGCACAGACCGCAAATGGATGGAAGATTCTCTGCAAGAAAGCGAAACACGCTTCCGCAGCTCCTTTGACAACACCTCAATGGGCATGGCACTCATTAGTATTGAAGGTCAATTCCTCCAGACAAACAAAGTCATGACGAACTTGTTAGGATACACTGAGCAAGAATTCTTAACCAAAAACATCTTTGACCTCATCCACCCAAAAGATGCCTCACGCACAGATTCCCCTATTCAGCAATTGCAAACAGGGAAAGTCACGACCATCAAAGGAGTAGTCAGGTATCAGTGTAAAGACCAATCAACCCTGTGGGGTAATGTAAATGCGACAGCCATCCAAGATGCTCACAAAAATGTCTCGTACTTCCTTTTACAACTTCAAGATATTACAGAACAAAAGCAATCTGAGGAAGCCTTAAAAGAACGAGAAGCCTTATTACAACTTGTGTTAGATACGATTCCACAAGCCGTTTTTTGGAAAGACAAAGAATCAACCTATCTCGGTAGTAACAAAAACTTTGCCCAGGATGCCGGACAGAAATCTGCACTAGATCTCATTGGTAAGACTGATTTCGACCTCCCTTGGAACCAACAAGAGGCAGAAGCATTCCGCAAAGATGACATGCGGGTCATGGACGCGAATAAAGCCGAACTCAACATTATCGAGCCTCAACTTCAAGCAGATGGTAAGCAGGCTTGGTTAGAAACAAACAAAGCGCCATTGCATAATGAAAATGGAGAAGTAATTGGTATTCTCGGCACTTACGAGGATATTACCGAACGGGTTGAGCTAGAAACCCAACTTCAGGAAACATTAGCCATACAAGAACGGCAGCTAACCATCAGCACAGCACTTAGTGTGGCTCAAACAGAACAAGAAATTCTACAAATCATGATTGATAATGCCAGCTACTATCCGATGGCGGCACTATCAATCACGTATTTTGAAACCGATGCCAATGGACAAAAGCAGGATGTTGTTGCTAGGCAAAGTCCTTTTAGGAGTGGCATAAATACCTTGCCAGAAGGTACCAGAACACCTTGGAGTCAATCGTCACTTACCAACCATTATTCGTCAGAGCAACTGTTTATCAGCAAAAATCCAGCTGATGATTTTCGGCTTGATGCTGAAATTCGTGATAGTTTCACCAAGGTGGGTATTCAAGGACTTGTTATTTTGCCTATGGTTGCCAGCAATGATTGGCTGGGCAATATAGCCGTTATGACCAAGGAGCCAGATTTCTTTACAGAACAAGTAATTTCATACTATCGTATTTTAGCTGAACAAGGTAGTACAGCTCTCAAAAGTGTGCTTCTGTTTGAAGAAACGCAGCAATCTCTGAAGAAGCGCAGTCAGGAAGTCGCGCTTACCATTCAGATCGCGCAAGAAGTTGCATCCGCACCCAATCTAACAGATCTTTATGAACGTGTCGTCAATCAGATTAAAGAACAATTCAATCATTATCACGTACAACTTCTGCGTTATGATCCATTCTTGGATACAGTAGCTCTCATCTATGGGTATGGCGAGACTGGGCAGGAAATGCTCAATTTGAATCACTCAATGCCCTTGGGCGTCGGTCTGATTGGTATGGCCGCCGCTTCGGGAGAAACAGTTTACCGAGGTAATGTAAAAGAAGATCCCGACTGGCAATCTAATCCCCTGCTCCTTAAAACCAGAAGTGAAATCGCGGTTCCAATCAAATTGCGGGATGAAGTGCTGGGGGTTTTAGACGTACAGAGTGACGGGGTAAACGCCGTTAGTGAAAGCGATCGGCTTTTGCTGGAAGGTTTATGTGGGCAGATTGCTGTCGCTATTGAAAGCACCCGTTTACGTGAGGAGATGGATGCCCGCGTGAGTGAACTAACGACGCTTCAGCGGTATATGAGCCGTGAAGGGTGGGAATCTTACCGCGCCACGAAAGAGAAAGGCCTCTCTGGCTACCAGTTTGACCATCAAGGGGTGGCTGCACTGGTAGACCAATTAGATTTAGCTCCTTTTACAAATGGGGGGGATGTAACGGCCGTTTCCGTCAAAAAACGAGAGACACCCTTATCTGTAATGGGGGGGGAAATCATTGGCAAAATCAGCGTCGAAGAAGATGAAGAAAACCCACTCTCCGACGAAGATATCGACTTCATCCAATCTGTCTCTATCCAAGTGGCAGAAGCACTAGAAGCCGCTCGTCTTTTTGAGCAAACACAAGATGCTTTGAGCGAGCAGGAAAGATTATCCATGCAATTAGAAACGGTGGCTCAAGTTAGCACGGCCGCCTCAACCGTGCTAGAAGTAGATGCCTTGTTACAAGCCGTTGTTGACCTGACCAAAGCTAGTTTTGGTTTATACCATACGCACATTTATTTAGTCGATAATGAGACCAAAAGCTTAGTTCTCCGCGCTGGTGCAGACCAGGTTGGCCGACTCATGACGCTCGAAGGTCGACGAATCGGTATCCAGGATGAATCCATCGTGGCGCGTGCTGTACGTAATAAAAATGGTGTTGTCGAAAACGATGTCCGAAAAATTGTAGACTTCCTGCCCAATCCGCTGCTGCCACAAACCCGGGCTGAACTAGCCGTCCCTCTGATTGTCGGTGATTCAGTCATCGGGGTGCTAGACTTACAGGCAGATCAGACGGACTTCTTCACAGAAGAAGACGTAAACATTCACCGCACACTCGCCTCCCAAATTGCGGTTGCGGTGCAAAACGCCTCCTTATTCGCCGAACAAGTAGAAACCTCGGAAAAACTGCGTGAAGTTGACCGGTTGAAATCAGAGTTCCTGGCCAGTATGAGCCATGAACTCCGTACACCGCTTAACTCAATCATCGGTTTCGCGGATGTGCTGCTAGAAGGCTTAGACGGGGAACTGAACGAACGCATGGAAGAAGACGTGCGTCTCATCCGAGACAGTGGGGATCATTTGCGAGCGCTTATTGGCGACATTTTAGATATGTCCAAGATTGAATCTGGTCGTATGGAAATGCGTTACGAAG
This sequence comes from uncultured Chloroflexia bacterium, assembly GCA_963747345.1. GTDB lineage: Bacteria > Chloroflexota > Anaerolineae > Promineifilales > Promineifilaceae. The sequence goes on from CAVVFA010000001.1 coordinate 357,470, forward strand.
AAGTAGATGTACAACAAATGAGTCGTGACATTCTAGCCAATGCCGCCCCATTGGCAGAAGCTAAAAACCTGACACTCCATCTCACCATTGCCGACGACGTGGATGTAATTGAAGCGGACCGTACGCGCTTACGTCAGGTTTTGTGGAATATCATGGGCAATGCCATCAAATTTACAGAGAAGGGCAGCGTCACACTTAGCCTCGCTATTGAAGGGTCTAATATGCTGGTAGGTGTTCATGACACCGGTATCGGTATTGAAAACGCGCATATCCCCATTGTGTTTGAGCAATTCCGTCAGATTGATGGTAATCTGAACAGGAGTGTTGGTGGTACAGGGTTGGGTATGCCCATCACCAAGAAACTCGTTGAATTACATGGCGGTGAAATTTGGATTGAAAGTATCATGGGACAAGGTTCCACGTTCTGGTTTACCATTCCCATGAGCCAATATTACCGGAAAGAGATAAAAGGTACGGCACTTTTAGATTAGGTAAAAGCGGGAAAGTTTTTGAAAATAAAATTGTGCAAAACCCGCTTTTCCTTGAAGGAAACCACAATTTTGCGTGTTGGTAATTTTAAGAACTTTTTGTGGTTTACCTAAATTGGTGTACCTGTGCTGTAAATTTATTACTGGACACTGGCGTTTTTAATATTCCTCTCTGGTAGGGGTTTTGCACGCAAAGCCCCTACATTCGGCTAGGATTTGATTTTCGCCAGACTACAGTTTATTAAACTGAGTAAAGCGTGGCCTAGATCACATAATTTTTCTATATGAATCATTCAACAAGCAGCAAATGAGAATACCCAATTTTCAGATACCTGCTAAAATGAGAACGTAATTTAAATTTGAAGAAGGAACTGCCTTAGAGGTTCAATTATTATGACAGACGAACGCAAAAAAGTCTTCTGTATCGAAGATAATCCTGTCAACATGTTATTGGTTTCCCGCATTGTGGAAGCAGAAGGGCATGAGCTTGTTAAAGCTGAAGACGGCCCCATTGCGATTAGGAAACTGCTCGAAGATGGCTTGACGCCAGACATTATTTTGTTAGATATCAACTTGCCTGGTATTGACGGGTTGGAATTGGCACGTCGGTTTAAAGCAGATGAACGCATTGCTGGAATTCCGCTGATTGCGACGACGGCGCAGGTGCTTGTTGGCGATAGAGAACGATGCTTGGAAGCTGGCTGTGATGATTATCTACCAAAGCCGCTTGATATTCGTAAATTGCGGGAAGTGATGCGTACGTATTTAGACGACTAATCTTCCCTTTGTTTTCTGATTTTTTTATAGGTTGAGCGGCTGTCCAATAATGACAGCCGCTTTTTCTTTTATTTGGGTCAGGAAGAGAATGCGTTCTTCTTTTCCTTTTAGGCGCAATTGGTTGCGCAGCCAGTCGGGTTCAAGGGGAGACCCCCGTTTTTTGATGGTGACTTTGCCAATACCATGTTGACGCAAATAGGCGCGTAGGCGTTTGAGCTGAAAGGGGAAGGCTGTTTCTATTTGAAAGCAGCGGGCGAATGGGGTGTCTTGGGCGGCGTTGGCTGTAAGGTAAGCTATGTTTGGGTCGATTTTGCACGCGCCCAGTTGTTGTGCCAGGTTTTCTACCAAATGCGCCCGGATGACAGCGCCGTCTGGTTCGTATAGATATGCAAGCGGATCGGAAATTTGAATTTCTGCATGGGGTTGATTGACGAGTGTATGTTCACCGGGTAATAGGGTGGCGCGTCTGCTGGCTGGGGAACGCAGGTCATCAAACCATAAGACGCCTTCTTTCACTTCCCCGTTCACGGATATGAATTCAACTTCAGCATCGGGTGGGAGTTCATCGTAGTTGACACCTGGGCTGATTTTAACGGCCGTTCCCCGCCCCACATTCCGCCACCTATCAATTTCACTCAGGGGTGGTCTATATGCTTTGACGGAGTATATGCGCTTCCCCTGCTCGTCTCGTCGTGCCGGATCGAAGAATATGCCGTCAACGGGCAGGGGGGAGATGGTTTGCATATCGGCTTGCAGGGGGTGAAAACGGCCGTTTCTGCCATAAGCACGCATGTTTTCCTGAGCCATGTGTAGACGGAGGTTGTCTAAATCGATACCAATAACGTGGGAAACGGCCGTTAATCCCAACGCATCGCCACCAATACCACACCCTAAATCAGCCACCGTGTCCATTGCTGCTGCCGCAAATCGTTTGGCTCGGTAAACCGATACAATTTCGGATGAGGCTTGTTCCAAGCCATCTCGCGTAAAGTACATGTCAGCGGCGCGGCTGAATTTCATCGCTGCTTTTTGGCGTAGTACCACCGTTTCCACAACGGCTTGCGCGAGGTCTGGGTCAAGCTGCTGCCGTAAACGCATCATCAGGTGCAGATGGGTGTGGGGGGTGATGGGCGTTTTTGCTGTTTCGGCCAGCAAGGCTTGTCCTTCGGGTTGGAGGAGGGTGTGGAATTGGTCGAGATTCAAGGCAAATCTGGTTCCAAAAGCCAGTCTGGTTCATCTTCATTTTCCGCTTCAGCGGATGGAGACCGGGCTAAACCCGCCTCTTGCCGTCCACAATACACTTGATAGGCGCATTGGCGGCATTGCGCCCACTCATCCGTCTGCGGCCACTCATTTTGCCGGTGATGGGCATCAATCTGGGCAACAATTTTCTGAATTTCTGCCCAATTCTGCGTATGTTGTGCCTGGCTGTAGTGGATGATGCGCGGGGTGTCTGGCTCGCTGGCATACCAATAGGTCATGGTGATATGCTCTGTTTTCAGGAAACGGCCGTTTTCCGAAGAATCATTCCGCCACAAAGCCCCGCCCCCTTCCGCCAATAACGCCAAATACAGGCGTGTTTGCCAATCCTGACGCAAAACAGCCTCGTCCCGTGCTTTGCCAGTTTTCCAATCATAAATGTGCGCGAATGGTTCGCCATCCTGCTCCCCGATGACCAGCAAATCAAACCGGCCTAGCAGCAAATGATTATCAATGGGGACGGTGAGACGATGTTCAGGCAGAAAACGGCCGTTTGGGATAACAAGCTTGGAATTTTTGAAAGACTGATACCAATTGGAAACGGCCGTGTCCCCAATACTGGTTAACAGGGTATCCATGCCCAGAAAATGCCGCTCCATCAGCAAGTGAAACTGCTGTCCGCGCGTCATCGATTCCGCCGATTGCGAATCATCTGGCACATTGGGCCACGGCAAATGCTTAAGCGACCGCAATTGAAAGCGTCGTGGGCAAGCTAGAAACGCCGTCAACCTTGGGCGGCTTAGAAGAAGCGCGTTAGTAGACATAAAACATATTTGTTAATGCTGCAAAATCTTGCTCAAGAACAACTGCGTTCGTTTATGTTGAGGCGTACCAAAAACCTGTTCCGGCGACCCCATTTCCACAATCTGGCCTTCATCCATAAACACCACCCGGTCAGCAGCCGCTTTGGCAAAGCCCATCTCATGCGTCACCACCACCATCGTCATGCCCGCTTTCGCCAGATCCAACATCACATCCAGCACTTCCTTAATCATTTCAGGGTCTAACGCACTGGTCGGTTCATCAAACAGCATGATCTTCGGCTCCATCGCCAACGACCGGGCAATCGCCACCCGCTGCTGCTGCCCTCCAGACAATTGCCGAGGATACGCATCCGCTTTTTCAGGAATACCCACTCGCTCAAGCTGTTCCATGCCAATCTTGTCCGCTTCCTCTTTGCCCCGCTTACGCACCTTTTCCTGCGCAATCGTCACATTACGCAGCACCGACAAATGAGGAAACAAATTAAACTGCTGGAATACCATGCCCACCTCAGCGCGAACTGCATTGATGTCAGTTTTCTTATCCTCAAGATGCACCCCATCAATATACACAGAACCGCTTGTGGGTTCCTCCAGATGATTGATACAACGCAGCACCGTACTCTTGCCCGAGCCACTTGGCCCCACAATAATAATCACCTCACCCTGCTTAACGCGCAGGTTGACGCCCTTTACTGCTTCAATCGAACCAAAATATTTGTGTAAATCTTCAACAACAATGATTTCGTTAGCATCGTTTAACTTATCCATATTAACGTGAATCCTTTCCGAGTCGGTTTTCATACCAGCGCAGCAGCAGGCTTAAAACAAGCGTCATCGCCAAATAACAAAATGTCAGGACTAAATAAGATTCTTGAAAGCGGAATGTACTACCCGCATAGAGACGTGCCCGTTGTGTTAATTCCCTAATTGCCAACACCGACATCAGCGAAGAATCTTTTAGCATCGCAATAAAATCATTACCCAATGCCGGTGAAATATTGCGAATCGCCTGGGGCAAAATAATAAATTGCATGGATTGTCGGTAATTCATTCCTACTGAACGAGCCGCTTCCATCTGTCCCTTCGGAATTGATTCGATACCAGCTCGGAAAATCTCTGCTAAAAATGCACCATAAACGATTGCCAACGATACAATCCCTCGTGCTTCTACCGAGACATCACGATTATCAATGCCAACCGACTCGCTTATTGCCGGAACCAATACAAAGGCCAATGTTAAAATGAGTACCAGTGTGGGTACACCCCGAATAAACTCCACATAGGTAATAGCAATATTGCGAATCAATGCATTTTTACTAATTCGTCCTAAACCTGCAAGTAGCCCCAAGATTAGCGCTAAACCAAAGGCAAATAGAGTAATGCGCAGTGTCACCCATATACCCGGAATGATAAACGTGAAAGCTTCATTGATTTCAGGGTCTGTGATGACGAGAATTGCCATCAGCACAAGAAATCCTATGATCGCTACTAACCACCAAGGAAACTCCCGCCAATTCGACGTCCAGTTCTCATCTTTCATTTGAATCTCTGGTCCGGTCATAATGTCTCCTGCTTTGTTTAAATTGTTTTGGATTTATGATTTGTTAGGATAGCTGATGACTGTTTTATCGCCATTGGGGGTGTTTTGAACTACTTCCCTCTAGTTACATCCCCGTTGCCAGTACAAATAATACCTTGAATCGCCTATATAACAAAGCAGCGCCAGAAGCTGTTGGCTCTGACGCTGCTCGTCAATCATATTTTAGTGAAATGAATCACTATTTATTGAGACTACCCTTCCAAGTCTTCGTAGGTGATGTCAAAGTCAGGGCCAAAGTATTGAGCGTTCACAGCTTGTAAGAAACCATTCGCCATCAGTTCTTGTAAGGCGGCGTTGATAGGTTCAACCAAATCGCTGCCCAACGGATAGATGAAACCCAATTGGTCGCTAGACATGGATTCGCCGACGAGCATCAGTTTGTCGGCGTTTTCACCCAGGTAGCCTTGTCCAGCTACTTCGTCAATGATGACGGCATCGATGTCGCCAGCGATGAGCGCTTGTACGGCAAAGGGGAATTGCTCAAAGGCTTGAATGCGATCTTCTGGCAGGAAAGATGTAGCCGTCTCATAGTTGGTAGTCCCGGTCTGGGTACCTAAGATCAGGTCTTCGTTTGCCACGATGTCTTCAATGCTGGTGATGCGGTCTTCATCTACGCGCACGAGCAAACGTTGGTCGATGTTGATGTAGCCCATAGAGAAGTCAACGATTTCAGCGCGTTCGTCGGTGATGGTGACACCATCAGCGGCCGCATCGTATTGACCATCAGCCACGGCTTGAATCATGCCTTCCCACCCTGCTTCAATGTAGATGGGGGTACAGTTGACGAGTACACAGATTTCATTCCAGACATCATAGTCCCAACCGGCTGGTTCGCCGGTGGTGGGGTCGATGTAGTTGAAAGGAAGATAGGCGTTTTCGACAGCGATGGTAATTTCGCGGCCTTCGAGGTCTGGCAAGGCCATGCCTTCTTCAGCTTCTTCTGGGAAGAGATCATCGTAGGTGATGTCGAAATCTGGGCCAAAGTATTGCGCATTAACTTCTTGCAAGAAACCATTGGCTTTCAACTCGTTTAAGGCGGCATTAATCGGCTCAACAAGAGCGCTACCCAATGGATAGATAAAGCCCAATTGGTCGCTAGACATGGTTTCGCCGACGAGCATCAGTTTGTCGGCGTTCTCGCCCAGGTAACCTTGACCAGCTACTTCGTCAATGATGACGGCATCAATGTCGCCAGCGATGAGTGCCTGAACGGCAAAGGGGAATTGCTCGAAGGCTTGAATGCGATCTTCTGGGAGGTAAGATGTGGCGGTTTCGTAGTTGGTTGTGCCAGTCTGTGTACCCAAAATCAGGTCTTCGTTTGCCACAATATCTTCAATGCTGGTGATGCGGTCTTCATCTACACGCACAAGCAAACGTTGGTCGATGTTGATGTAACCTTCAGAGAAGTCAACGATTTCGGCGCGGTCATCGGTGATGGTGATGCCGTCGGCGGCGGCATCAAACTGTCCATCAGCGACAGCCTGGATCATACCTTCCCAACCTGCTTCGATATAGACGGGGGTACAGTTAATCAAGGAACAAATTTCATTCCATACATCATAGTCCCAACCAGCCGGTTCGCTGGTATCAGGATCGATGTAGTTAAAAGGAAGGTAGGCGTTTTCTACGGCGATGGTGATTTCTTGACCACCAAGGTCAGGTAATGCCATGTCTTCTTCAACTGCTTCTTCTACGGCTGCTTCAACGGTGGGGGCTACTTCTTCCACAGCGGCTTGGACAGTGGGGGCTACTTCTTGTGCCTTTTCCACTGCTTCTTGCACCTGTTCTTGGGAAACCTCACCACCGCAGGCTACCAGCAGCAAGGCCAGTACCAGGGTAAATATTAGGATCATCCATTTTTTGTTCATTCTCTCTCTCCTTTAATTGAACATGTTTTTTTGGATATGGCTCCTCTCATTAGTTGAGGCATTCACAGGGATTTAGTTAATCAACGTTTTGTGAATGGTCAAATTGAGAGTATAGAAGATTTTGTCATACGCTCTTTTGTTTGTCAAATAGGTAAACCACAAAAAGTTCTTAAAATTACCAACACGCAAAATTATGGTTTCCTTCAAGGAAAAGCGGGTTTTGCACAATTTTATTTCCAAAAACTTTCCCGCTTTTACCTAAGCAAAAACCATGACACAGTTTGTCAAAACTACATCATGGTTTTTGAAATTTATTCGATTGCCGGTTATTGCTTCGTGCTAGACACTCACTACTGAATCATCTTCGCCATAGGAATTTGGCAAATATTCATCAGCATCCCAATCATTCTCCCAGCGCTCGCCATCCAAGAAATAGCGGAAACGATAATCTTTTCCAGCCGTCAAAGAGACAGACGCACTAAAACTACCATCTTTTAACTTTTTCATAGGTGTCTCGGCAGGGTTCCATTCATTAAAATCACCACACAATGCAGCCGTTTCAGCACTTACTTCAGGCGACAGCTTAAACGTAACTCGACATTTTGTTTCGGTTTTTGAGTAGCTTTTCTTCAACATAATTTAAACCTCCTATGTAGAATAAATTAAATTATCTACATCTTATTCATTTTAAGAATCATTAGCAAGTGGTGTTTACGCATTATAGGCGAATACCATTCCCCTAAATTTGCCTTGCCATATTAGGTAAAAGCGGGAAAGTTATTGGAAATAAATTGTGCGAAGCCCGCTTTTCCTTGAAGGAAACCACAATTTTGCGTGTTGGTAATCTTAAAAACTTTTTGTAGTTTACCTAACGCATCATTATATTTTATTTAAACAGCATTTAGTTTAAGGAGGCAGCGATTATTCTGCAACGGGTAACTTACCTGAATCTCATCTGAGTTGGATTGTGTACTATTATCTATCACGGAACAAGGTGGCTTTTCCCGTTAGCTGTGTTAAGAAGTTGATGACATCAACTTGCCCCATTCAAAATATTTGGGATGATAGCTGTACTTATTCATCAGGAGATATGTTTGATGGCTACTCATAAAAATTTTCATTTTCAACCAGAAATTCAAGATGGCATCCAGACTAACAAACCGGTGGTGGCGTTAGAAAGCACTGTCATTACGCATGGCTTACCCTACCCTGATAATGTTAAAACGGCCGTTTCCATGGAAACGGCCGTTCGTGAAGGCGGCGCAATCCCCGCTACCATCGCTATTATCCAAGGCAAAATACACATTGGCCTGACCGCAGACCAGATTGAATATCTGGGACAGCAAGCAGGGAAGAATGTGCGTAAATGCAGCCGCCGCGACCTCTCGTTAGCCATTGCCAACGGTGAAGACGGCGCAACGACCGTCGCTGGCACCATGATTTTGGCACATTTGGCGGGCATTGAACTGTTTGCCACCGGCGGCATTGGCGGCGTGCATCGCGGCCATCCCTTTGACGTGAGCGCCGATTTAGCCGAACTGGGGCGCACGCCCGTTACCGTTGTCAGCAGTGGAGCCAAGTCGATACTCGATTTGCCCGCCACCCGCGAAGTGTTAGAAACGCAGGGCGTTACTGTGATTGGCTATGGCGTGGATGAAATGCCCGCATTTTTCTCCCGACGCAGCGGTCTACCTGTTGATGCGCGACTAGATACGCCAGAAGCCGTCGCTCAAGTGATTTTGGCGCGGCGACAGCTCAATCTGCAAAGCGGTATGCTCGTTACCGTGCCAGTTCCGGCTGATGCGGCGGGCGATCCGGAAGAAATGGAAGCCGCTATTGTGCAAGCCACCCAGGAGGCAGACGAACAGGGCATACATGGGCCAGCCTCGACGCCCTGGCTGCTCCGTCGTGTGGTTGAGCTAACCGATGGACACAGTATGCAGGCTAACACAGCGCTTTTGCAGAATAACGGCCGTGTGGCGGCGACCATTGCGGCGGTGTTGGCTCAATTGTCTGCTACCTGATTCCTATCGTTAATTTTAGGGCTTGCTTGTATAATCAAACGGGTTAATCGTACTGATGAATAAGTCTATGAGTGTCCTAAAACCTGCAAATGTTGCGAGTTCTTAATTTTATAGTGAAGATTTTATGGTTTACCGAATGGGGAAGCGAGAATTTAAATGCGTGAAAAAATCACGGCGATAATTAACCGAGAATTTCAACGCTTACAGAGGTGGGCGAGTGCTATTTTGGTTGTAGCATTTGTTATGCTCATTGCTGCCCTTTACTTGATCAACAGCTTGTTTTTAGGCATTCCCTTTTCTCGATGGTTGCCAGGCTTTGCCATCACGTCATTTCTTTTTTTGATTGTTACTATCCTCATTTTTACGCTTATTGGCAGTACAAAAGAACGTGTCGATAATGATGTCAACCAGACGGTTGCAGAAGAAACCCAAGATTTAGAAGCCACCAACAAACGTCTTAAATCGTTGCAAGACCTTGCCTCAACGATGCGGGGCACGCTTAGTTTTGAACGTGTTGTTGAACAGGCATTAGATGCCTGCATGGAAGCGTTGGTTGATTCTGGTACGCCACGTCATGAATTGGTCAGTACGGTTTTTCTGTATGGGACAGGTGGGTTACGCCCTGTAGAAACACGAACGGTAGTAGGACGTGATTTGGATAAAATACTGCCCGGTCAGCAAGGGTTTATTGCCAAGGGACTTAACGAAGCTGACATCATCATTACGAAAAAACCAGCACAAGACCCAGAGTTGAAACAGTTAGTTGCCTTCCGTACTTGCCAAACGGCCGTTTGCATTCCCTTACGTGCCGGATTTAATATTTTTGGGGCGTTGGTTATCGGTTCCAAAGTACCCGTTAAATTTGATCAAACTCATTACGAGCTGTTCGCATCTGTCGCTGATCAGGCTGTTATTTCCCTGCAAAATGCACAACTTTATCAGCAGTTAGAGGAAGAGAAGCAGCGGCTTATTGATGCTAACGAAAATGCACGAAAAGAACTTGCCCGCGACTTGCACGACGGGCCTACACAGAGCATCGCGGCCATCGCCATGCGGGTGAACTTCATTCGCTCTCTCGTCAGCCGAGATCCACAACAGGCGATCATGGAGTTACAGAAGGTAGAAGAGCTGGCTAAAGAAACCTCCAAAGAAATTCGCGGGATGTTATTTACGTTGCGTCCGTTAATCTTGGAAACACAAGGTGTGGAAGCGGCCATTCAAACTGTCATAACACGCCTTGTCGAAAACGACGGGTTGAATATTCAATTTGTGGGGGGACAATTCGGTGAACTCCTTGATGATTCTGCCCAAAGCGTGATCTTTTCCATTGTGGAAGAGGCGTTGGGCAATGCCCGAAAATATGCCAAAGCAAAGCTCATTGAGGTGCGTTTCTGGCAAGAAGAAGGGTTGTTCGTGGCGTTAGTTCAAGACAATGGGGCTGGTTTTGATACCCAGGGTGTTAACCGAGATTATAGCTCGCGTGGCAGTCTGGGAATGATCAATATGCGTGAACGGGCAGAACGCATTGATGGTTCACTGCGTGTTGAATCTGTCATTAATAAAGGCACAAAAGTGACGATTGTGGTGCCGCTAGATAAACATGGTCGTCGTCCCAACAAAAAATAATTTGTTGAAATAATTTTTGCGTGTCTAGCCTCGCTAATAAATTCTCGCTCCCCAGTCTTCAAAACCCCTTTTGGTTTACCATTTTCAGCCTTGTTGGCTATCTGATTCTTGTTGTCTGGATGCCAATCTGGCTTTGGTTCGACCGGCTGCCTTTGCCTGACATTCGCACGTTTACGCCTTCACCGTTAACGGCCGTTCTCTATGCAATCTGGTTATGTGGCATGTTTCTGGTCTACTGGTGGGCATTCCGGGCGATTCGGTGGGGGAAACGGCCGTTTTCTCTGCCCGCCATCCTCCTCACTACCAGCTTGTTTGCCATTTTGCTCTGGCAAACCGTCCCGTTTAATGCCACTGATGTCTACCGCTACGTCATTCGCGGCCGCATTCAAAGCGCCTATGGTGAAAGTCCCTTTACCACGCCGCCCAACCAATTCCCCGATGATGCCTTGGCCGATTTTGCAGGCGAGTGGGCAGATGCCACTTCTCCATACGGGCCTGTTTGGGAATTGACGGCGGGGCTGACCACTCGCTTGAGTGGCGAAAATTTATTAGCGGGACTATTGTTATTCAAGGGCGTGGCGGTGCTCACGTTTCTGGTCAACACGGTGTTGATTTGGCTGCTGCTGGCGGAAAGCAAAACGGCCGTTCGCTCGGCCTACACCTTGCTTTGGGCGTGGAATCCGGCACTTCTGCTCATCTTCATTGCTGACGGTCATAACGACGGGCTGATGATCATGTGGCTGCTGCTGGGCTTGTTCGTTTCCCGACGGGGACATCCCACGGCTGGCTTTTTGCTCATGCTGCTGGCTCCGCTGACCAAACCGATTGGCGTGCTCGCCCTCCCCTTCTTTTTCTTGACTGCCCTCCGTGCCATGCCAGACTGGAAAACGCGGGGCAAGTTTGTCCTGTTTACCACCCTCGGCGCTGTGGTGCTGATTGCGCTCACCTTCCTACCGTTTGGCTCTCCCCTGGATTTGGTGAGCCGGCTCACTCCGCGAGATTGCCGCCGTGCCTGGGTTTTCTCTGGCGGTGATGCTCATGTTTAGCACGACGCTGGTCGGCCAACCGATCTCGCTTACCCTGTTGTCGGCTGTTGGCGTGGTGTTTACGGGAACGGCCGTTCTCCTTGGCATTTGGCTTTTGTGGCGCACCTGGCGGGGCCGCTCTCCCGAGCGCAGTATCGCGGATATTTTTGGCGTGTACATTTTGCAAGCGCTCAGTTTCCGCATCTGGTACGCGGCCTGGCCTTTCCCCTGGTTGTTGTTGGATGATGGGTGGGGGGATAACGGCCGTACTGAGCCGGGTCGAAGCGCCTGTTTTTCCTACCGCTTACGTGTGGGACTCTGGTTCCTGCTGACCAGCCAACTTTCCGTTCTCATTTACGGCCATCTGCGTATTTACGCGCTCGGTGGCAGTCAAGTAGCCGCCCATCTCATCGGGGTGCCATTTACCTTCGGTCTCCCGTTCCTGCTCGCTTGGCGAAACCCCAAAGAGAACTTCGATACCGACCTGTAAATTGTTTCATGCACTTTGTGACATATATGGTAAACTTTGTCGTATCCATTGTGCATACCTAATCCACAGCATAAAGCATATTATTAGTGACGAATTTTAACTTGCAGAAAACGGCCGTTACCCACTAATTAAACGCTCGGAAAACAAGGCCAACGTAATAGCATAAGCTTTTCGCACTTCCCAATAGTTCCTGCTACAAAACTCATACGTAATCTTCCGCCACAAGCATAAAATGACGTAAAACTGAACCATCGCTACCGCTTAAAATACTTCCGTATAAAAGTTCATAGACGAATGTCTCGACAAAATGTCGCGACAGAATGTCTTTATAACTGAAATCGTGAATATCATGTGATAGAGTTTGTCCAAAATTTTTAGTCAAGATAGTAGGAGGAAGGAAATGATTATTAAACGCCTGTTCAAAAGAGAAGATAGTTTGTTCCGTAAAATTGGTTTACTTGTGGTACTCGTTATTCTGGTTCTCGGGATGACAATGTGTACCTCTCAAGAGCCAGCCGCCGAAGCACCGACGGAAGAAGTCCCCGACGCAAGTGCTGAAGAGACAACGGCAGAAGAAGCTGCTCCTGCTGAAGAAATGCCTGCCGGAGAAGCTGAAGACGCCGTCACCCTCGCCATCGAACATTTTAGCGTCATCGAAGGCACAACCTGGTCTGGTGCCCACAACCGCGCCGGACAGCGCCTCGCCGAAAAATACCCCAACGTAGAGTACGTCTATCGTGAAGAAGTCGGCCCCGACCTCTCAGTTCCCTACGCCGAAGAAATGATCTCTGAAGGTGCAGACATCGTCATTGGCAACGCCGAGTTTATGGGCTTACCCTTACAGGAAATCGCCGAAAAATATCCCGACACTTACTTCGGGTCCATCATTGCCAGCGATTTAACCACCAAACAAAACTTCATTCGCCTGTTCCCCCGTCAATATCAAGCCCTGTATTTAGAAGGACTCATCGCCGGTGCGCTCACCGAAACTGGCAATATCGGCATCGTCTCGGCCTTCCCTTCCGTTCAGGTGATTCGTCGTCAGAATGGCTTCATCCTCGGGGTACAAGATGCAGCCGAAATACTTGGTAAAGACATCAATATCTACGTCAAATATGCCGGTGATTGGTTCCTGCCCCCTGAAGAACGTGGCATTGCCGAAGCCTTAATCAGCCAAAACAACGTCGATGTCCTCACCCAACAAACCGATTCCGGTTCGCCGCTTGATGTGGCTCAAGAACAAGGCATCTGGTTCGTCGGTAAAGACATGGACATCGTTGGCTTCTACGGTTGGTCAGACACAGATACCGTTGCCGTTTCCTTCGACACCCGCTGGGAAGTGCTCTACGAACAAATGATCAACGATTATTTGGCTGGCAACAAAAATCCAGAGACCGTTTTGTACCTCGGTATGGACGATTCCATTGTGCTGGCAGACGGCACAGAACTTCCCACCGTAGACATCATGAACGACAATAAAGTGGGCATTGAAGCCATCAGTCCCAAAGCCCTACCCTTGATTCCTGAAGAAATTCTTAACCTCGTTGAACAGCGCCGCGAACAAATGATAGCTGGCGAATGGGATCCCTTCACCGAACACGCCTTCATCAGCAATGGTACAGGCTTGGCTCTTGATGGGCTGCCCATTCCCGCAGCAGGCGAAGAAGTCAAGCCAGCCGGTGAAGTACCAACAGCAGAATGGCTGCTTTCCAAATTTAATTTCGACGTGCAAGGCGTAACTATATTAGAATAACTGGCATGAACGCATAACTAAATGGCAGGGCGAGCCACCAGCTCGCTCTGCCATACAAAACCCACAACGACAAAGGTTTATTGTGCTGCTGGAACAAATAAAACGCGGGGAAACAGTCCTGGAAGCACGGGGAATCTCAAAAAGATTCCCTGGTGTTGTTGCCAATGAAAACATCGATTTTGCCATCAAAGCGGGCGAAATCCACGCTATCTTAGGTGAAAACGGCGCTGGAAAATCCACCTTGATGAAAATCCTCTTCGGACAATACCAGCCAGATGCTGGAGAGATTTTCCTGAATGGCAAGCCAGTCAAATTCAAATCCCCTCTTGACGCTATCGATCGCGGCATTGGCATGGTTCATCAACATCGCAAACTCATTCCCGCCCATACCGTGCTCGAAAATATCATTTTAGGTCATCCCCGTGCTGGCAAGATTCTGGATAGCAAACGCACCTCTGCTGAAATTCATGCGCTTTGCGAAGAATTTGGTTTTAGTATCGATCTCAAAGCCAAAGTGTGGCATCTATCTGAAGGGGAGAAGCAGATTGTTGAAATCCTGAAATCGCTCTATCGTGGTGCCGAACTGCTCATCATGGATGAACCCACAGCCGGATTGACACCGCTGGAAACGGAGAAGCTGCTAACCTCCATCGAAGCCATGTCCCGTGATGGTCTCGCCATCGTGCCCTTCATCACCCATAAACTCCCCATCGTCTTACGCATTAGTGACCAGATAACCGTGCTGCGACATGGCAAAGTGGTCTCTAGCGTCGCCACAGAACACGCCAGCGAAAAGAGTTTGGCAACTGAACTGGTGGGTCGGGAAATCATCTTCAATATCGAACGGAAAAAGGCGGAGATAGGCGAAACGGTTCTTCAAGTTGAAAACCTTTCAGCACTCAGTGACAAAGGGGTTCGGGCCTTAAATGGTGCTTCGTTTTCTATTCGTGCGGGCGAAATTTTCGGGGTGGCTGGTGTTTCCGGCAACGGGCAGCGGGAATTAGTGGAATGTTTGGCCGGTCTGCGCGATAGTGAAGAAGGGCGTGTTGTGCTTGAAGGCACAGACATTACATCGGCTTCCAGCTATGACCGTTGGCAATCTGGGCATGGGCTACATTCCAGAAGATCGTAATCATGTTGGCTCCATTGCTGATTTCTACCCTCGTCGAAAATACCACGATGAATTATTTCTTTGATGACAAATTCTCTCATCGAGGCAACCTGGATTATAAAAAGCTGCGCAGCCTGACTGAAGAATTGATTTCCGAGTATGGGGTAGCGACACCAAGTCCTGATGTATTGGCGAAAAATTTGTCAGGTGGCAACCTGCAAAAATTGATTTTGGCGCGTGTCCTTTCACGTAACCCTCGGCTCGTCATCGCCGCCATACCGACCCAGGGCTTAGACATTGGCGCGATTGAGTTTGTGCGTAACAAACTCAATGAAGCGAAATTCAATAATGCTGCCGTGTTACTCATTTCCGAAGACCTCGATGAAATTTTTTCTTTGAGCGATTGGATAGCTCCCATCTACGAAGGGCGGTTTATGGGTATCATTCCCGCAGACGAGGCCAAAAGAGAAAATGTCGGGGCGATGATGGCTGGCATTACCCTGGATGAGGAAGTGGCATGAAAATCGGAAGCTATCAACTCAAGCTAGAAAAACGAACAACGCTAACGCCTTGGCAAGCTGTGGTGAACGCAATTTTGGCAATTGTTGTGGCTTTGTTTTTGTTTGGCTTTATCTTTATCTTTGCGGGGATTAGCCCACTTACTGCCTACAAAGAAATATTTTCCTACGCATTTTTCAATGAATTTGGGCTGCCACTAACCATCAATCGGTTTATATTCCTTTTATTGTGTACCTATGCCTTTGTGATTCCTTATCGGGCTGGCTTGTGGAACATCGGCATGACGGGGCAGCTTTACGCAGGGGCCTTGGCAGCCTTTGGCGTTTTGTATGTTTTTGGTGTCAATGAATTCAATGCGACCTATCCACCAGCCATTATACTGCTGCCTCTTGTTGTCTTGGGAGCCGCGCTGGGCGGGGCGGCAATTGGTGCCATCGCCGGTTATATGAAAGGAAAATACGACATCAACGAAATTGTGGTGACGATGATGTTGAATTTTATGATGTATTGGTTTGTGTCGTTCATGATCAAGGATGGGGGAATTTTCATGAATGCAGGCGGTCGCGGGGAAAGTTTTGAATTACCCACTGCGCTGCGGGCGCCTATCATCTTTGATGTGCCTATTACAATTTTCTTGGCGCTGGGTGCAGGTGTCTTTTTGTATTATTTGTTTGAGAAGACCAGACTTGGTTATGAAATTAAGGCGTATGGGCAAAATCCAGCGGCAGCCGCTTATGCTGGCATTAGCCGACTGCGAATTCCTGTTTTGGTATTTGTGATGGGTGGTGCTTTGGCTGGGTTGGCTGGTTACCATTATTTTGGCGCGGTGCCGGGTGTTTACAAAATTGCCAGAAATTATGGCTTGTTTGGTGACCTTGGCTTTTTATGGCATTATTTGTGGTTTGATTTCACAAGGGAATCCATTGGGCGCGATTCCGGTGGCTTTGATATTTGGCGGATTGTCTGTAGGCGGCCGTTTTGTGCAAGGCAAGTTGGGCATGAGTTTTGGTGTGGATTTTGCGTTGTTAGGTGTCTTGATGATTACGTTGGTTGCATTCCAATTTTTCTACCGGTATCGGATTGCATGGGTGAAGACAAACGAGGAGAGGCTAGATGTGGGAGTTTTGGACTAGAAGTTTTGATGCGTCTACTATTTTCTTGATTGCCGGGCTTGGTGAACTGATTGGGCAGCGCTCCGGCATTTTAAATGTGGGCATTGAAGGCGTGATGCTCTTTGGTGCCACGTTGGGTTTTATCACGGCGCAAACGACAGGCAGCTATCTGCTCGGTTTTTTGGTGGGCATTGCCGTGGGTGGGCTGTTGGGTCTGCTGCATGGCTTCTTTTCTATCACGTTAGGCGGCGACCAGGTGGTGAGCGGCATGGGTATTTGGATTCTTGGTTTTGGCCTGACGACTTATATGGGCTCTCCTTTTACGGGGCCATTGGGCATGGATCGGATTCCTTCTATTTTTGGTCTCTCGCCTTTTTTCTTTGTGGGCATTATTTTGGCGGTTGTCATTTGGTTTGTGCTGGCCAGGACAAGTTTGGGGCTGAGAATCAGGTCGGTGGGAGAGAATCCTGAGGTTGCTGAGGTTTCGGGGATCAGCGTGGCTAAAACGCGGTATTTGTGTGTGGTAGTTGGTGGGATGCTGATGGGGTTTGGCGGCGCGATTTTTGCGCTCGATTACAATCCGGTGTGGAGCTACAACTTCTTGCTGGGCTGGGGTTTTATTGCGTTGGCATTGGTCTTTTTCTCGATGTGGAATCCGTTGATTTTGATGGCTGGCTCTTTGTTGTTTGGCACGATGTGGCAGCTTTCACTTAGTCCGGAGCTGGTTTTGCCGGGCGTGTTGTCTCGTTATATCTGGCGGATGGTGCCGTTTGCGATTACGCTGATTGTTTTGTTCTTTATGTCAACGAAACGGTTTCGGACGAGGTGGGGTGCGGCTAAACCTGCCGCGCTGGGTCAGCCGTATGTGAAGGAGTAGGTTGGACTAGGGGATTAGGGCTTCAATTTGGTGTAGTATGTCTGATAATGCCGCTTCAATGGTGGGAGATAATCCTTCACCATAGCTGAGGGAAACGGCCGTTATCGTCACCGTTTTATCAATACAGAATTCACCCAATCTGAAAATGCTTCACGCGACATAGATCCAGAGGCAACTTGCAAAACAACCTTTTCTTGCTCGTCGGTTGAACTCTGAATTTCAAAGCCATTGAGGAACAAAAAAATCTCCATAGCTGCATGGCCGGTACGCTTGTTGCCGTCTATAAATGGGTGATTTTGGATGATGGAAAACCCAAGGGCAGATGCTTTTTCAGCAGTTGATGGATAAAGTTCTGCCCCGTCAAATGTCATAAACGGTTGTGCTAACGCTGATTCCAATCCGCCAATATCACGCAAACCAAAAGAACCGCCTGTTTGTACCAACAGGCGTTCATGCAAATTAAGCACTTCATGCAGCTGATAAGTAACGCACAATCAGGCTGAAAGTCTTTTGTAGAGTGCTTCGTTTTTCTGTAAAACATAATCCAAGCGCTTCTTGGAACGATTCTTCTGGAGAAGCCACCAATTCTTCAACGCTGGCTCGCACCAAATCTTCTGGCGCAACGTTGTGCCGCTTTGCTAAATCTTTTAACTTCACCATTAAATCGTCTGTAACAGCAATTGTTATTGTTGTCATTATCTAGTCCACCGTGGAATTCAAGATTATATGTTCACTCTATACCATTTTAACAGAAAAAGGGATGAATTTCTGGAAGTAGGAAAATCAGCGACGAAACACCAGTGAACCATCGTGTCTAGGCGGCCGATTTCGCTTATAATCAAGCAAAACCAATTGGGGTGAGGTGTGCCATGACAGAACGTAACCGTTTGTTATCCATTTTCTTTTTGCTGTTGGGCTTCTTTTTTGTTGTGGGCTGTGGTGCGGACGAACCAGTTTTAACGGCAACGGCCGTTATCCCCCTCACAGAAACGCCCACCCAAACACCCCCACCCAGCGCCACTTCTACGATTGAGGCTACGGAAACGGCCGTTCGCCACAAACACGCCTAGTACAATTCCTCTGCCGACAACTGGCCGTTCCCACATCACGCCCATCCTATTATCGATGGAACCAACACGCCGTTTCCTACAGTTACGCCGGATTATGTAAACTATGAAACGAAACCAGTTTTCCTTTCTTTTGGTGGGTATGGTGGTGACGGAGGTGAGAGTACAGATGGACTTTATGGTCGATTTACACATCCTTGATAATTCTGGCGACGACATCTTCTCAGTGACGGTGAATTCATCGAATCGCACCTTTTTGATTCCACTTTAACTCCTAGTGAAACTATGCGCGTTGCGAATATTTACAGTGACGGGATTTTTTAGCCCGAGTGCAGAACATTTTCAAAGTGAAATGAGCATTGGGCCGGTGAGATAATCATTAGGGAGGATAATCTGCGTGAATTTGATCATTACGGGGTGATTCGTTGAAGGGGAATAGCAAGTGGATTCAATTATCACCAGTATCGTACAACGTCATGGCTTACATGGAAGATGATAATCATGGCCATTTCCGATTTTGGATTGGTGATGTTGCGCAGGAAATAGTTTTGCTGAAGTTGCCAGGTAATGCTGAAGGGTTTTGGCCTTAGAGCTTTTATGGCAATGATCCGAACTGTTTAGCTGGTTTTGATGATGAACTGGAGAATGGTGAAGTTGTAGTGTCTCTTTATAAAAGCTGTATAGGCGATACCGAACCTACTTTGGTAGAAACGATCATTCTGCCCGAGCCGTGAAGGTTCACAATACTTGCTTTCACCTGAAGGAGATAAATGGGCAGCCTACACTAGAAATTTTGACTGATCAAGCTGTTTTGTATGTACAAAAAATCGGGGACTCCAAACCGCTACAACCGATATTTCAACAACAACCTGCTTCTTGCACGAGTAGTATACATTGGCAAGACAACGAAACGCTTGAATTTCTGTATGCCGAGTGATGACAACACACACGACCGTATGACTTATTTTTATGTGACGAATTGGGAAGGGAACACGTTGACAACACGATATGAATTACCTGCATTGGAAGTTCCCCACCCTGTCGTGCAAGTTTTTATACTGTCGATGTTGGGGATTGGTTCTCGGATAATAATTTATTTGTTTATTCTATATTTAATGGCTTATTTGTACTCAACTTCACGACGGGAGAGGTTCAACAGATTCTTTCTGACACTTCAGTTTTTGCCGTTCGAATCTTGGTTGCCGTTGTCAACAAATGAGGAATAAATTTGTTTTTATTGGCTATCCTAAGGTAAATGAGTGGGAATTATCCAGCGAGTAGATTTTCGATTTGCTGCAACACTTCTGGCAAAGCCCCTTCAACCGTAGCTGACAACCCTTCACCATAGCCGAGGGAAACGGCCGTTATCGTCACCAAATACGCGCGGGGAAAACGGCCGTATAAATCACGCGCATACCCCAACAAACCGGCCGGGTCAAAATGATGCGTAAACGCCCCCATCTCCTGCGTCACCGGCACAATCTCTCGCACCACAATCTGCCCCGGTTCCCCCTCCACCGACGCATCCACAAAAACCACCAACCCCGCCCCGCTAACCTCTTCCGCCAACTCCGGCAGCAATTGATGCGTAGCAATCGTTGACAATTGACAATTGACAAGCGACTGCAAGTCGCCGACATTCTGACCATTCTCAATTTCCTCAACCACCCGCCACCCAATCCCATCATCCTCCCGCAGCGGATTGCCGTACCCAATCACTAAAACATTCATCTTTACCCAAAGCCCAAAAAAGCTAACGCAAAGGCGCAAAGAAAATCTGCGAAATCTGCGGATAAAAAAATCGGTGATCAGTCAAACCTTCTAACTAATCACCGATTACTGAATCACTGTTTACGGATTACTGTTAACTAACTACAAACTTACGCCTGAAACTTCTCATCCAACACCGAGCCATCCGGCGCCAGAAGCTGCAATTGCAGCGGCATCTGCCCAAAGGCATGGGTCGAACAGCTCAAACAGGGGTCAAACGTGCGAATCACCGCTTCCACGCGGTTCAACATGCCTTCCTGAATCTTCTCACCATGCACAAAATGCTTGGCAACCTGATAAACGCCCTTATTCATCGCCAGATTGTTATTGCCGGTGGCGATAATCATATTCACCCATTCAATATGCCCATCACGGTTAATCTTGTAATGGTGCAGCAGCGTGCCGCGCGGCGCTTCAGACATGCCCACACCTTCAAAGGCGTTCGGTTCAGCAAAAGCACGCACATGATCGCTCAGAATGTCTGGATCATTCAGCAGATTGCGAATGCGCTCAATGCAGTAAATAATCTCAATCAGACGCGCATAATGGTAATGGAACGAACTCAACACCGCCCCACGCTGCAAGCCACGGAACTCCGCCCATTCCTGGTCGGCGCGGTCTGTGCCACAGCGGGAGATAATGTTCATGCGTGCCAACGGCCCGACCCGAAAGATGCCATTGGGATAGCCCATCGGCCGGTAGTAAGGCGATTTCAGATACGAATCCGGCTCCACTGACTCCGCCAGCCATTGCTGATACGATGCCGGGTCGAGATGGTCGGCCACAATATCGCCGACCGCATTCACAATGCGAATCTTGCCCGCATACATCGAGAGCAACCCTTCTGGATTCACCATGCCCATGAACAGCGTGGGGAAATTGGCAAACGTGCGAATCTCGTCACTAAATTGGCCGAATACATTCTTGTACCAATCTATCGTGCGCTGCGCCCGTAACAAAGCATCGGGGATCGTCGCCAGGATGGTTTCTCTGTCTTCGGCTGACAAGGGGTGGCTGACGCCGCCGGGCACAATCCAGGCTGGATGGATGCGTTTGCCGCCCAACAGCTCAATGATTTGCTGGCCGAATTTACGCAGGGCAATACCGTCCAGCGCCAACTGCGGTTTCTGTTGGGCCACACCAAACAAGTGGCGTTTGGCCGGGTCGGCATCCATGCCCATCACCAAATCTGGCGAAGAGAGATGGAAGAAACTCAGCGCATGAGATTGCACAATCTGGCTCAAGTTCATGATGCGGCGCAGGTTTCTCGCCGTTCGCGGTGGCGTAACGGCCAACAGGGCATCGCAGGTTTTGGCTGAAGCGATCAGATGGCTGACCGGGCAAATACCACACACTCGGGCTGTGAGCGCGGGCATTTCATGAAACGGCCGTCCTTCAGACAACTTCTCAAAGCCACGAAACTGGGTGACATGGAAGCGGGCATCTTGTACCTGACCGTCATCATCCAGTTGAATTGTAATTTTGCTATGACCCTCAATGCGGGTCACGGGATCAATCGTAATTGTTCTGCTCATAAGATTTCTCCAAAATTGGAGATTGGAGATTGGTAATTAGAGATTATGTGCATTTCACAATCTCTAATCTCTAATCTCTAATCTCCCTTTATGCCCCAAACCGCGTCTTACCAGTTAAATCTGGAATCCGTCCTTCTAACAACTCTGACAGCACGAAGAAAATCGTATCGGCATGAGGCGGACAGCCAGGTACAAATACATCCACATCGACGACCTGATGCACGGGTACCGAGGTTTTGAGCAGGGGCGGAATCACTTCTATCGGAATATGTTGGTTATTGTCTGCATTTTCGATGTAAGCGCGATTGAGCACATCTTCCACTTTGAACGGATTGCGCATACCAGGCACATTGGCCGTGACGGCACAGTCGCCCAGGGATACCAAAATCTTGGTATGGGCGCGTACCTTCTTGATCTTCTTCAAATCGTCTTCACTGCTCACCGCCCCTTCCACCAGCGTCACATCAGCCATTTCCGGGAACTCTTTGATATCGACCAACGGACTGTAAACCAGGTCTGCTTTTTCTGCGATGAGCAGGATGCGCTCGTCAATGTCCAGAAAAGACATGTGACAGCCAGAGCAGCCATCCAGCCATACCGTTGCCATAATTGCTTTTTCACTCATGATTTAATCCTCGTGCATCAGTTTCAAGTAAGGTAACCAGTCGCGCCGTTTGACCATTTCACCGGCGGATTTACCTTTATCGAAGAGCGCCCCGGTCGGGCAAATATTGACACATTTGCCGCAACTGGTGCAGGTATCAGAATCGCCCCAAGGCTGGTTCAGATCATGGATAATGCGGGTATTGATGCCGCGTCCCATGACACCTTTGGTGGCCGCCCATTCCACTTCACCGCATACACGCACACACCGTTGGCACAGAATGCAGCGGTTGTGGTCCATCACAAAATAATCGTGTGACGTGTCTACGGAGACGGAAGGGTTGAGGTAAGGCACGCCAATGTGGGTCATGCCCAGTTTCACCGACATATATTGCAAATCGCAGTTGCCGTTGGAGA
Source organism: uncultured Chloroflexia bacterium (assembly GCA_963747345.1). Classification (GTDB taxonomy): domain Bacteria; phylum Chloroflexota; class Anaerolineae; order Promineifilales; family Promineifilaceae. The sequence goes on from CAVVFA010000001.1 coordinate 380,156, forward strand.
CACACACGGAGCAAACATGGTTTCTTTCTGAGAAGAGCAAATCCATGATCATGGTGCGATAGGATTGCAGCTTTTCGGAGTTTGTGACGACTTCCATGCCTTCTTCGGCGCTGGTCATGCAGGCGGGTTGCAGCTTGTTGGAGCCTTTTATTTCGACCATGCACAGGCGGCAGCCACCATATTCAGACAGGCCTTCCACATGGCACAGCGTGGGAATGAAGATGTCATTTTCTTGCGCCAGTTCCAGAATGGTTTCATGTTCGCGGGCGGCGACATCGATGCCATCAATTTTCAGGGTTCTTATGCTTGGTTGGGATGAACGTTTCATGCGACCACCTCCGCTTCAGTTTCTACGACTTCAACCATGTCAGCCCCATCAGTGAGCAAATCAAGGTATTCCTGACGGAAATAACGCAAGGGTGCTGAGTACCGGATTGGGGGCTGTTTGGCCTAAGCCGCAGAGACTGGTGTTTTGTACCATGTCACACAATTTTTCTAACAGAGTTAGATCACGTGAGCTGGCTTCACCCTTGTAAATTTTGTCGAGCAAATTGTGCATGTGGACGGTGCCGACGCGGCAAGGTACACATTTGCCGCATGATTCGGTCATGCAGAATTCCATGAAGTAGCGGGCCACGTCTACCATGGAGGAAGATTCATCCATGATGATCATGCCGCCAGACCCCATGATGGAACCAAGTTGGCGTAAGGAGTCGTAGTCAACGGCCGTTTCAAAATGATCAACTGGAATACAGCCACCAGAGGGCCCACCCGTCTGCACGGCTTTGCATTTCTTGCCGTCAGGCACACCGCCGCCCATGTCGAACACAATCTCGTTCAAAGTAATGCCCATGGGCACTTCCAGGATACCTGTGTTTTGGATGGAACCGGCTAAGGCAAAGACCTTGGTGCCTTTGCTGCTCGGGGTGCCGATGCTGGCATACCATTCGCCGCCTTTGCGCATAATGGAAGGTACATTGGCAAACGTTTCGACGTTGTTGATGAGCGTGGGATGTCCCCACAGGCCATATTCTGCCGGATAGGGGGGTCTGGGGCGCGGTGTACCGCGCTTGCCTTCGATGGAGGCAATCAGCGCTGTTTCTTCACCGCAAACAAAGGCACCGGCGCCGATGCGAATCTCGACGTTGAAGTTAAACGGAGAGCCACAGACGTTTTGGCCGAGAATGCCCATGCGCTTGGCCTGACGAATGGCTTTTTCCAGCCGCGTAATCGCCAGGGGATATTCGCCGCGTACGTAGATGTAGCCTTCGGTTGCGCCTACGGCGTAACCGGCCAGCGCCATACCTTCCAGCACCCGATGCGGATCGCTTTCCAGCACTGTGCGGTCCATGAAGGCACCGGGGTCGCCTTCATCGGCGTTGCAGATGATGTATTTGATGGGGCCGTCCATTTTGGCAACGGTTGTCCATTTGAGGCCGGTGGGATAACCACCACCGCCACGTCCGCGTAAGCCGCTGGCGACGATTTCGTCGATGACTTCCTGGGGTTCCATTTCGGAAACGGCCGTTAACAAAGCCAAATACCCATCGGCGGCAATATATTCCTCAATCCGTTCCGGATCGATTTGGCCGCTGTTCTCCAGCACAATCCTGACCTGCCGTTGGAAGAAGGGCACATTGGTGTCTAATTTTAACCGTTCGACTGGCTTTTCCCCCAGAGAGGCAATAATTTCTTCCGCATCTGCTGGCTTTACATTTTGGTACATGACCGATTCGGTTTCGTCGTCAACTGTAGTGGTCACTTCGACCAGCGGGCCTTGGGCACAAAGCCCCATACAGCCGACCCCTTTCACCTGACAACCATGTTTGCCTACGCCTTCTTCCAGCGCCTTCTGCACGCTCATCGCTTTGCGAAGAGAGGCAGCCAGCCGCCATACACACTTTGGCAGTGTAAGGATAGGCGCCTGGCTATCTTTTCTTCTTCAGCGGTGATTTGCTCAAATTTCTCATACATCGTTTGCCATCACCTCCTGCAATTTCCCCACAAGCCCTTCTGCGGTGAGCTTGCCCACCACTTCGCCATCGATGAGCGCCACTGGGCCTAAGCCGCAGGAGCCAACACAACGCGCTGTGAGCAGGGAGAGATTGCCATCTGCTGTCGTTTCTTCCGGTTTAATGCCATAGGTTCCTTCAATGGCTTTGAGTAAATCGGGAGCACCCTTGATGTAACAGGCCGTACCTGTGCAAGTGACACAGGCATGTTTTCCAGCCGGTTTTAAGCTGAATAGATGATAAAAAGTGGAGACCCCATAAACTTGACTTAACGGCACACGCAATGATTCTGCCACAAAGTGCAAAGATTCTTCTTCGAGAAAACCAAAAGACTCTTGCACGGTGTGCAGGGTTTCGATAAGGGAGTGCCGCTCATAGCCGTTACGGCGCATGGTTCCCTGGACGATTTTCCAGCGTTTATCGTCTGAAGGGAGTTCCACTTTGCGGGATTTCTGTAACATGAATACCTCCTGCCAAAATAGTTCGTAAATGCGGATAAATAATTTCGGACTTGTTAATTGTGAATGTTTTCACAATAATAACAGTCGCCTATTATCGCTGATTTATAAATTTTTAACAGTGTTGATGATCATGCAATGACTGTGACAATCGGCACCTAAATGGACATGATCGTCAGTGTATCTGCACGGGGTCTTTGATCGCGCCGCGTGTGAGTAGGTTGTCTTGGTAGCCTGTGTCCCAACCTTCTGGGGGTGTGGTTTTTTGGACGGAAACGGCCGTTGTCTTGTAATCTGGTATTTTGGCGCGGGCGTCTAGCTGCACGGTGGTGAGCACGTTGGCGGCCGCTTCGGCGAAGTGGAAGGGGATGAAGATGGTGCCGCGCGGCGACCGACCTGTCACCAGCACCCGCAGTTTGATGGAGCCACGCCGTGAACTGACACTTCGATCCAATCTCCAGTCTCCAATCCCAAATCTGCTGCATCTGATGGATCCATTTCGCAGGTGGCTTCGGGGTAGACTTCTTCCAGGCTGAGAACGGCCGCTCATGGTGCTGCCGTGCCAATGGTAGAGCACGCGCCCGGTGCTGAGATTGAACGGGTAAGCGGCGTCGGGTTGTTCCGAGTGGGTGCCGTAGTCGATTTCCCAGAATTTGCCCCGGCCGCGCGGAAAATCGTCGGCGAAGAGGAAGGGGGTGCCGGGATGGTCGAAGCTGGGGCAGGGCCAGTGCACGCCGCCTTCGCGGTCGAGGCGGTCGTAGTCGATGCCGTAGAAGTCGGGGGTGAGCTGGCGCATTTCTTCCCAGATTTCAGACGGATGGCTGTAGTTGAAGCCGGCGGAGAGCTGCACACCGAGCCGCTGCTTCTACCCGTCGCCCCAAATCGCAAATAATGTCCCAATCGGCGCGGGATTGGCCGACGGGGGCAACGGCCTGGCGCACGCGCTGGACACGGCGGTCGCTGTTGGTGAAGGTGCCGTCTTTTTCGGCGAAGCTGACGGCGGGCAGGATGACATCGGCCAGTTCGCCGGTTTCGTTGATGAAGATGTCCTGGATGACGAGCAGGTCTAGCTGTTCGAGGGCGTGGCGGGTGTGGGCCTGATTGGGTTCGCTCATCATGGGGTTTTCGCCGACGACGAACATGCCGCGCACGGCGCCCGTTATGGCGCCATCGACCATTTCAGTGGCGGTGAGGCCCGGAACTGGGTTGAGGGAAATGCCCCAATGCTGCTCGAATTTGGCTTGGATGTCCGGGGTGGCGACGTCTTGGTAGGCGGTGAAGACGCCAGGGAGACCGCCGCTGTCGGAGCAGCCTTGCACGTTGTTTTGGCCGCGCAGGGGGTTGAGACCGGTGCCTGCTTTGCCGACGTGGCCGCACATGAGGGCGAGGTTGGTGAGGGAGAGGGTGTTGTCGGTGCCGTGGGTGGATTGGCTGATGCCCATGCCCCAGTAGATGGCGGCGCGGTCGGCGTTGGCGTAGAGGCGGGCGGCTTGACGGATGCTGTCGGCGGGCACACCGCTGACCTGTTCGGCCCATTCGGGGGTGAAGGTTTCCAGGGATTCGATGTAGCTTTCAAAGTCTTCGGTGCGGTCACGGATGAAGCTGTCGTCGGTGAGTCCTTCTTTGACGATGACGTGGGCCATAGCCTGGAAGACGGCGACGTCGGTGCCGGGGTTTTGACGCAGCCAGAGGGTGGCGAAGTCGGTCATGCCGATTTGGCGCGGGTCGATGACGATGAGTTTGGCTCCGTTTTGGCGCACCGCTTTTTTGAGGAAGTTGGAGATGACGGGGTGGGTTTCGGTGGTATTGGAGCCGGTGACGATGAAGGTGTCGAGGTTTTCCATTTCGGCGATGGAATTGGACATGGCGCTGGAGCCGATGGCGAGTTGGAGGCCGGTGACGGAACCCGCGTGGCAGAGGCGGGCGCAGTGGTCGATGTTGTTGGTGTGCAGGAGGGAGCGCACGAATTTTTGGAAGATGTAGGTGTCTTCGTTGGTGGCTTTGGCGCTGGCGTAGGTGGCTATCGCATCACCGCCGTGCGCTTTGACGATGCGCACGAGTTCATCGGCGACGAAGTCGAGGGCTTCGTCCCAGGTGGCTTCGCGCCAGATGGGTGTGGCGGAGCGTCCTTCTTGGCGGTTGGCGCGGATGAGGGGTGTTTTGACGCGGCCGGGGTGTTTGACGTAGTCGGTGCCGAAGCGACCTTTGACGCATAACATGCCGTAGTTGGGGGCGGCGTCGAAGGGGGCTTCGACGGCGTAGATGTAGTCGTCTTTGATGTTGAGGTTGAGCTGGCAGCCCACCCCGCAGTAGGGACAGGTGGTGCGGACTGTACGCTCGGGGGTGATCATGTGGAGTTTCCTTTTGCCCCCTCCCTAGCCCTCCCCCGAAGGGAGAGGGGACTTGGTCGGGGATTGTAAATGGTCTATTGATATTCCGGGTGTTGGGCGATGAATTTGTTTAGGCCGGAAACGGCCGTTTCTTCATCATGTCAATTAATCTATTTCTAATTGTTTGCGTATGATTACACACAGGGAGTCTTTGATTTCGACATGGCGGGGAATGGGAGCTTTACGGCCGTTTCGCGGATTGATGTAAATGTCATGTCGTTTGCCATGACGCTCCAGGTAACAGCCAGATTGAACCAATTCACGAATGAATTTTGTGCGTTTCATAATGCCAGGGCTAAATCTTTCGTTTTGGCATTGGGATGAGATGTATCAGGTTCTGATTCCATCATCATTTGATAAGCATCCTGGATGTTTTCTTCTAGTTCTTCAAGTGTTTCTCCCTGGCTAAAAATGCCAGGAATTTCCTTTATTTTGCCTACATACCACTCATCATCAATCCAATATTCAAGGGTAAATATCTTTTCCATTTTTGTTTCTCCTTGTTGGTGATGATATTTGCCACGAATGCCCTTGGCAATATCTAAGTCGTATTCAGATAACATGTCTATATCTGGATCATTTTGTTGAGGATTCATGATGAAATTATAGCATGAAACGGCCGTTACCCATGCCACTGTTTACTGAACACTGTTCACTGTTCACTGATATTCAGGATGCTGGGCAATAAACTTATCCAAGCCGGTAACGGCCGTTTCTCTTACTTTCTTCTGCACCATGGGCGTCCAGCCGAGGAAGGTGCCGGTGGGGCCGAGGGCCATGCGCGTCCAGCGCCAGAGGTCGAAGGTGTCTTGATGGTCGATGATGAGGTTGTCTTCGATTTGGAAGGCGGCTTCGATGATGTTGTGAACCTGATGGTTCCCTGAGAAGGTGTAGGTTGCTTCCCAATGGGCGGTGGCAGAACGGCCGTTTGCCTGCACATTATTAAAGGTGACTTGTAGATCGGTGCCGCGTGCGCAGAGCATGTGCCACATGGCTTTGGCGCGATTGCCGTGCAGGTCGGTGAAGACGGGGTCGGCGAAGTGGATTTGGGGGTGGTAGCAGGCGATCATGGCGGCGTGGTCGCGTTGTTGGAAGGCGGTGTAGAAGGTTTCGATGAGGGTTTGTTATTCATTGAGCTGCTCCCTTGGGCTTGTTTAACGGCCGTTTCCTGGAGCATTTGTTTGATGGTGGCTTCGGGCAGTTGGTCGATGCGGGTGAAGCGGATGCAGCTTTTGCCGCAGTTGAGGTGGCCGAGTTCTTCTTTGTGGGCGGCGACGACTTCGGTGTCCATGTAGAGGCTTATGTAGTTTTTTTGGGATTTGAAGCTGCATATGAGGGCGTCTTGGGCGATGCCGGGCATGTTGTATTCGATGACTTCGCGGGCATCGGGCAGGGCTTGGTCTATCCAGGTGCGCAAGGTGGTGAGGGATTCGCGGCGATTGTCGGGCAGGGTTTGCAGGTAGTCGTCTACGGCGGGTGATTTTTGAGTCATGAGTCCTCCGGGAAAGATAGAGATAGGGTGTAGAGATAGAGATAGAGTGGATGGGCGGGATGATGATGGGAATATTATACAGGAAAGTGGGGAGAGGGGGGAACGGCCGTTTCTAGTTGACAACCCGCTAAAAATATTGGCACAATACGGCCATTGCGTGACCTTCTTTATTAGCGTGGCACGGTATCGGGGAGCCAAGGACAATTCAACAGTGGAAAAGCGAACAAAAGAAAATCCTTGGCAGTTAAAAACACCACCGCAAGCATCGGACTATGAAACTGGACACTGGCGTTTTTGCCCGCTACCAGTGTAGCGCGATTTGGCAAATCGCGTTACGGCTCCAGAGGTGGTAGCTAATTTCGCCAGACTCCAGTATGAAATGTATCCGGAATAATCGGATGCGGGCGATTTGATTGTCGATTGTTAAATCTTAATTGGTTATGAGGCGCGTATTTTGCGACTTGTTTGAATGGGTGAAGCCAGTCTGGGGACTGGCTTTTTTTATGTGTGGGGATGGGGGTGACGGCATTGGGTAAACCGCGAAAAATGTTTTGAAATAGCCAAGATAGCAATTGCGGTTTCCTTCAGGGAATTCACAAAACAGCGCTTTTTAATCAAAGAACTTTTTGTGAATTACCCAGGCAAATGCAGGAAAGTTTTCGGAAATAAAATGGTGCGAAACCCGCTTTTGCTTAACAGAATCACTGTGCACGCTTTGAGCCGTTATGGTGTGGTGTAGGGTAAGTTCCAGGGTTTTCCAGGAAGGTTTCAGGGAGGTTTTAGCTTTGAAGAATAGGTTATGAATAGGGTTTAAATAAGGTATGAATAGGATATGAATAGTCAATACTAATACGGATTAGGGTTGGAGAAGGCAGGAGCAGGAAGGACTGGGGATGTTGGGGAGAGAATTGTCAATTGTTGATTTAGCAATTCCAATTATGACCTGTTTGTCGCCGTCGCCACCGATTGAAATCGGTCGCTGCCATGAAAAACACGCTAAAGCGCGTTTGTTGCGTCTCTTATAACGTGCTTTTGTACTTTAAGAAAATAAATCAGGTAATCAATTGCAGAGTTAGGCACGCTTTTGTGCCACACGCTTACATGCCGGGTTCAACGAGACCCGTTCGCACGTGGGCGTGCGAACTCCGCCTAAAGGAGATTACCCAAATAATTATTTAAAGTGCAATAGCACGTTTTTTGTAACAGGTTATGAATTCATTCATAGCAAGGGTAGCATAATTGGAATTGCGGTGGTTGATTGGGGCGTTATCGTTCAAGAAAAAAATGAGTGACACGGAGAAACACGGAGAAACATGGAGTAGGCACGGAGGGACACGGAGAAAGACAGGTTTGAGTAGCCAGTTTGGGGGCTGGTTTTTTTGTGGGGAAGGGGAGACTGTTTCCCTCGCTAGTACCCCGTTTTCATGATGGCGAAATGTGCAAAATGTATGACATCCGTCACAGTGCCGAACTGCTTTTGGTATGTTATCCTTGTACTCGTGTAAGGTGTATTGCGAAGGGTGCGGTATAGTAATCCAAGAGCGTATTTATTTTTAGGGCAGTTACCCGAAACGGCCGTTATCCGCACCTTTCAAGCGATGAGATAATATTGCCAACCATGTGGGGTGGCTGGTTTTAGCCAGGCAATAAAAAAATACAAACAAAGGAGAATTTCATGGGCTTTTTAAGCGGTATATTAGGCAATGCCAGTGAAGCAGATGCCAAACAAATACAAGAAAAATTTAAGGATCTGTTTGTTCCAGATGAAGAAGTGCAGGCTGCCTTCATCATCATTCGTGACTCTTTTATCTTTACCGATAAACGGTTGATTGTGGTGGATGTACAAGGAACGACGGGCAAGAAAACTGAATACCTCAGCGTTCCTTATAAATCGATTAAATTTTTCTCTGTGGAAACGGCCGGCACTTTTGACCGTGACGCTGAATTGAAGGTATGGGTTTCTGGTGATCGTCATGCCCCTACCATCAGCAAGCAAATCAAAAAAGGTATTGATATTGTGGGCTTGCAGCGCACGCTGGCTTTTTTTGTGTTGAGTTAGAGATAAAGGGTAGCGGCCGGGTGACCTCAAGGTGGGTTTGTTTTTAAGTTTAGCCATCTGAAAACGGCCGTTACCAAAACCCACACACCAGGTATCCATTTTAGGTGGCTTTTCTATACACAGGAGTGGCATTCATGCCAGATAGTGCATTCCAATTACCGCTGGTTTTCAAGACCTACGACAATCAATCTCTCTTTTCAGACCACTATTTAGATGAAATCTTGCAGCGGAATGCCGCTGTGTGGAAACCGGCGGTGGCGCAAGGCACCCAATTCCTGGCATGGCTGCGCGATAAATACGCTCAGGAAAAAGACCAACTGCCCCAATACAAAGAAGCTCAACTGGAAGTCAATTGGTTTCAGCCCATTTTTGAACACCTGGGACATGTGTGGGAAGTGCAAGCTGCTATCCCCGGTCTTAGCGGGCAGTACCAAAAAACCAGACTACGCCTTCTTTCTTGATGATGCTGCGCGCAAAGAGGCTGTGCACAAACAAAACAGCGCCGACTATGCTCAGGCGGCTATCGGCGTGGGCGAAGTGAAACAGTGGGGCATTAATCTCAGCAAAAAGACGGGCAAACAGCCCACTTTTGATGACCAGAACCCTATGTTCCAGATTGACACGTATCTCAATCTTACCGGTTTGGATTGGGGTATTTTGAGCAACGGCCGTTATCTGGCGGCTTATCCATCGTAACAGTTCACGCACGCTGGAAACTTACTTTGAAATAGACCTGCTGGCGGCACTGGAAGCGCCTGATGAAACCAAAGCAACGGCCGTTGCCGCCTACTTCTGGCTTTTCTTCAATCAGGCATCCTTTTGCCCCGACAGACACGGCCAAATCTTCTTAAATGAAGCCATCAGCCAGAGCCGTGCTTACGCTGTCGCGCTGGAAGCCGATTTGCGCGACAACGCCTACCGTTCGCTGGAGCAGCTCATCATCGGTTTCTTTGCGGGTGACCAGACATTGGACAAGGACAGTCCGGCAGACCGCGACCTGGTCTACAAAAACAGCCTTTATCTGCTCTATCGCCTGCTCTTTCTCTTTTACGGCGAGAGTCGCGGCCTGCTGCCCATGCACAACCCCACCTACAAAGACGACTACAGCTTGCAGCAGTTAGCCAAAACCATTGATAAAGAGCGCAGCAGTATCGAAACGAAGCCGGTGACGGGGCGTAAAAACTGGAACCGCCTGGGTGAACTGTGCCGCCTGATCAGCGGCATCGATCCGCAGTTAAACGCCGACCTGGCTGTGCCCCGTTACAATGGCGGCCTGTTCGACCCTGAACAGCATCCTTTTCTGGAGCAGCATTTTGTGGGCGACCGCGCCCTGGCGAAAGCCATCGACTATTTGGCGGTGCGCCGCATCATCAAGGCGGGTGGCCTGCCTGAATACCAGACCGTTGATTACAGTACCCTTGATGTGCGCCAGTTGGGTTCTATTTATGAAGGGCTGTTGGAGTATAAAGTGGTGGTGGCCGAGGAAGAGATGGTCACCATCAGCCAGAAAGGGGTGGAAACCTGGGTGCCGCTGGCGCAGAAGGGCAAAGCCAAAAGCTTTGGCGACCGTCGCCAGTCGGGGGAACTTTTCCTGACGACTGATAAAGGGGAACGCAAAGCCACCGGTTCTTACTACACGCCCGACTATATCGTGGAATATATTGTGGAAAACACGCTTGGTCCGCTGGTGGCACAAGCCCGCGAGCGGGTAAAAACGGAGGTGCGCCAGACTGGTTCCCTGAACGCTGCCGAGCGCAACCGCCAAAGCGCTGTTCGCTTCGTAGCGCACATTCTCAAGCTCAATGTGCTGGACCCGGCGATGGGTTCCGGCCATTTTTTGGTGGAAGCGACAAGTTATCTGGCCCGCGCTCTGGCCACCGACGACTACGTGCAAGCCGAACCCTCTAGCTCTGGCTCTGACCTTCTGTACTGGAAACGGCGGGTGGTGGAAGCGTGCATTTATGGCGTGGACAAGAATCCGATGGCGGTGGAACTGGCGAAACTCTCGCTTTGGCTGAAGACGGCCTCTGCCGATAAACCCCTGAGCTTTTTAGACCATCACCTGCGGCATGGCGACAGCCTGATTGGGGCGTGGCTGGCTGACCTTGCCAAACCTCCGAGGTTTTTAAAAACCTCAGAGGTTTCTGCTGACCAGCAAGCGCTTTTCAACGAATCGCGCGTTTACGCTGGATGCAGGCTTGGCGGTGAAGGGCGTGGCGGTTATTGAAAGTTTGCCTACGCTGGATATTGACGACGTACACGCCAAAGAAGAAGCGTGGCGCAGTATCCAGAAAACCCACATTGCCCGCTGGCAGCGGCTGGCCGACTTGTGGGTGAGCGCCTACTTTGGCAATACCACCACGCCGCAGGAGTACCGCGCCCTGGCCGCCCGCCTGCAAGGGCAGGAGAGCCTGATGAGCGACGAACAGGCCGCCCAATTCCTGAACCACCCGGCCGTGACGGACAATGATTATTTTCATTGGGAGTTGGCTTTCCCGGAGGTGTTTTTTGACGAATACGGCCGTTCTTTGCACGATGCGGCCGGATTTGATGCAGTCATTGGCAACCCCCCGTGGGTGAACATAGGGCGAGAATCTGGCAACGAAAATATTGTTGGGTTCTTAAAGAATATTTTTACGAGTGCTGAGTATCAAATAGATTTATACTCGCTTTTCCTTGAACTATCGGTCACATTAAGCCAAGAAAATGCCTTTGTTGGGATGATTGTGCCAAATCCATGGCTCGCAAACTACCGGACACCAAAATTGAGAAAGCTTTTACTGCATGATAACCAACCGCTTCAGATACTTCATACCCACCGATCTGCATTTCCCGATGTTGGAGCCGAACACTTAATTGTACTTCTGCAACATACAAATATTAGACTTAAGACTGTCGATAGGGGAATCCTTCATGTAACCGGGCAAGCAGAAGTTACTGATAAATTTCCACTCAGCTTGATAACCAGTCATAATGACTTTGTTGTTTATGCTAGTAGTTATGTAGCTTCTGTAATTCAAAGAATTGAAAACTCATCTACGAAGTTAGGGCAGGAATTTGAGACAATTCGTGGTGTTGGGCCATATCATCATCGTAAACAATCTAGGGAGATTATCGAGACCCGTGCCTACCATGCAGATTATCAAAAAGATGAAACTTTCGTGCCGACATTGCAGGGTGAACATCTGGCTCGTTATGCAATTCAATGGGATGGACGTTCTTGGATAAGCTATGGCTCATGGTTAGCCGAACCTAGAGAAAAACGGTTCTTTCAGGGAAAACGACTGCTTCTGCGTGAAATTATTGGCGAGAAGTTTCTAACAAATGTGCTTGACGAAGAGTTTGTTGTAGATCGGGGTATTTATGTCGCTCTACAGGGAAACCAAACTATCGATCTGCATTTTGTTTTGGCACTTTTCGCTTCCTCTTTGTTGATTTTCTGGTTTAAAGAGAAGTTTAGCGAGAAAGATGAACTTTTCCCAAAGTTGCGAGTTGCTCACTTCAACATGCTGCCAATTCGAATCATTGGCTTCTCCACTTCTCAAGACAAGCGCACGGATGTTGTCAACACCGCCAAATCCTACTACGGGGAGAGCAATCATCTCGCCCTGCTCGCCTGGGTAGATGCCGAACTTGCCGCCAACCGCAACGATACCATCCACGATCTACTCGCCTTCCTCGCCGAGCAAATGATCACCCTCAACAAAGATAAACAGACCGCCCTTGAAGCGTTCTGGCTCGACCTGGAAGGCGTCACCGACGCCAAAACCTTCGATACCCTGCGTAACAAAGGCAAACAGCAAGCCTCTCTACACAAAGTCATCCCCGCCGCCCAGCCCTTCGTCAACGCCGACAGTCGCAGCAGCGTTGGGCTAGATGCCAGCCTTAGCTGGAATGAAGAAGCGTTCAAAGGTTTCGTCAAAGAATTAGTGGGCAGCGTCAGCGGGTTGAGTAAGTTGGTGCAGGTGTATCGGGATCATGCGTCTGGCATTGCCGCCCTGGAACAACACCTCACCACCACCGACCATCTCATCGACCAAATTGTCTACAAACTCTACGGCCTCACCGAAGAAGAAATCGCCATCGTGGAAGGCCAGGCATGACCCGCAACGAACTGCTTGAACTGATTGAAACGGCCGTTTTTGCTGGCATACGCACGCAGAAGCGGCTGAGTGAAGTCGAGGATATTTTGGAGATGCTGGTGTCATTGGGGCAGGCGGTGAGTGTGGAGGACGGGAAGTATGCGGTTGGGTAAACGACATTATTTTTGTGATCATGCATTCAATGAAACTAACAAGGATCACTGGCTGCCTTTGGGGGATATTAGTAGTGGAGATGAGGTGGTTTTGGGTATAACGGCCGTTCATGGGGATGATTCTCGTGGTTTCTGGGCGGGTGATAACGGCCGATGATGTTGCCCCCTCCCTAGCCCTCCCCCAAAGGGAGAGGGGATTGGCGTGACTCTTCTTTGTAGGGAGGGGATGGGGGAGAACGACGATCTGCTCAACGTTTATGGATTTTCAGAGGTTTTTGTATGTTTCAGGTGATTAGAGTGGGGCTTGGGGTGTCATTAGACCTCAGCCATTTAGTGTAAAAAAACATTGTTACTATGACCGAGGACGCTATGCAAGAGCTTAAAAGCAAGATTGCCCAATATTACAACATAGAAGAGTTACAAAGGCTGGCATTTACACTCAATGCAGACTGGGATGAACTTGCTGGGGAACATAAATCGACAAAAGTAAAAGAATTGATCGTCTATTTAGGAAACCGTAAGGATCTCCAGAGTTTGATAGATCAGTTAAGAGAAGAACGCCCTAAGGTATCCTGGCCAGATGCTCCCCCAGCCGACCAACAAAAAAGTGTGATTCGAAAGGCATTTCATTTATCTCGGCGCTCTTTTGATGGTAAAAACATGATTTCCAATATGCAGCACACCTGGATTGAGCTAGTTTTCGAGCAGGCACTTCATGAAACTACGCGTTTGGAATTAGAGCTTACTTACGATCATACTATGCTGACACGACAAATACAGTATTGGGAAGGCGGTGTACACAAGCAGATAATCTCTGGTGAGTCGTCGTTAAGCGATTTGTTTCTACAAAGCGGTTGTTCCCTACTTATTTTAGGTGCACCTGGTTCTGGTAAAACATTTACGATGCTGGAATTGTGTTCTGAACTGCTAACGGAAGCAGAGTTGGATGATGAAGCGCCAGTACCAATTATTATTGAACTATCTAATTGGGCAGAGAAAAAAGAATCGTTAGATGTTTGGCTTGTGAACCAATTTGACCGTCAATATCAACTGGCGCAGCGAGTGAGCCAGGAGTGGCTAGATAAAAGTCAGATATATTTATTGCTGGATGGTTTGGATGAAGTTAATGCTATTTCACGTAATGATTGTGTACTAGCTATCAATGAATTCAAAACAAAATACTCGGTACCCCTCGCAATATGCAGTCGTAAACAGGACTACGAAGATTTATCAACTAAATTAAATCTTTCTGCAGCAGTGATCATCCAACCTCTTCAAGATGAGCAAGTGGCGTCTTATCTTAACGAACCCAAGCTTGAGCTCCAAGCTCTATATACAGCTGTGCGAAATGATGACACGTTCCGAGAATTGAGTCGTACGCCACTCATGTTGAGCATTATGGCTCTCGCTTATCGTGGGGTAACTTTTGACAAATTACAACCGATGCTAACGGATACGGAAAATAGACAAAAGCATTTATTTGATGCTTATATCCGACGTATGTTCCAACGAAAGCAAACGGGATTGGATAAGGACGTAATCCGTTATTCTCTGGAAAAGCTCAATTATTTGGCAAAACAAATGGCTGAGCGCAGCGAATATCAATTCTACCTTGAAGATTTACAACCAAGCTGGCTGCTATCTGGCGAAAAACGTCGTTACCGATGGCTGCAAGCGATAGTTTTTGGATTCTTAGTGGGATTAGTTGGTGGCCTACTCGTCGGTTTGGGATCCCTGTTTGGAGAGAGACCGGAGAACGCTCTAAATTCAGGGCTGTTATTTTTACTATTTGTGCTTTTGTTCACAGTACCAGCTATGGCATTAGGCGATTTAGTAATAAAGCCCGTTGAAATACTTACCTGGAAAAAAAGCCTAGATCGAAGAGTTATTTTAAAATGGATGACTGATTCTATTGCCTATGGGTTGGGCCTAGGTGTTGGGATTGCTCTTGGGGGGGGGATGTTAGGTGCCATAATTGCTTTTGCTATCACCGGGTTGTTTTTCTGGTTGGGAAATGGACTTGCCACTGGTCTAGTGATAGGGTTGTTTATAGGTTTGTGCACTATTATAATCACCCTAAGTATGCCATTTGTTGATGGATTAGCATATGGTCTGCTCCTTGGGTTATTCGGGATTGTGATAGGTGGATTGTGGGAAGGGATCCAACTGTTTTTAGAGACGGCTTCTAGTCAAAAGCGTGTGTATCCTAATCAAGGTATTCGTCAATCAGGTGTAAATGCATTGAAGGTTGGTCTTGGTTTCAGTTTGGTATTTGGATTGTTCATAGGCCTAATCGTCGGGCTACTATTTGAAATGCTTTATGGATCATCTTTTGTATATGGTTTGAATCCTGG
Source organism: uncultured Chloroflexia bacterium (assembly GCA_963747345.1). Lineage (GTDB taxonomy): Bacteria > Chloroflexota > Anaerolineae > Promineifilales > Promineifilaceae. The sequence goes on from CAVVFA010000001.1 coordinate 395,176, forward strand.
GCTATTCGTAGGGTTGATTGCGGGGCCTTGTGTGGGGTTCCTTATGGGCGTGTTTTTCTATGGTGGAAAACCATTTATTGCCCATTATTTGCTGCGCTGGCGATTGAATCGAGCTGGGCTGTTACCTTTCCGCGTTCAAACATTTCTGGATACGATGGCCGCGCGTATCCTGCTGCAGCGGGCAGGTGCACATTATCGCTTCATTCATCGAACATTGCAGGAGCACTTTGCAAGTCTGACCCCAGCCGATATTGATACACTTGCTCAGGAAATTGAAGCAGCCAAATCGTGACTCCTTACGCCACCTTCTCCATTTGCTACTCTATCTCCGATGAGGGATGAAGATTAACGGCCGTTCATGACGCTTCAGGAAGCAGCGGATTCTTTGTATGACTTCCTGATGAGTGCTGAATAGTGAATGGGTATTGGGGCGGAAACGGCCGTTGCCGGGCGGCGCGGCTTATCTCAATGTTGGGCAGCAGCCTGTCTAAAGCCAGTGAAATGATGCCCTGTGATTGCTGAAATAGAAATGCTTTCATAATGATACAGGTGTTGATTTTTCACCCGAGAGACCCTCAGGGTTTTGCACAGCGCGGCATCGAATCGCTCGACATTAAACCCTTAGGGCTTGACCGTTTATAACTTTTGAATTTGGTGGACGGTCAAGCCTTGCGGGTTCGTTTTTATCAAAAGTTGTTTGTGAACAAACCCTTAGGGTCTGGTCTGTACAATTGCATGCTTTCTACTAAAGGAGGGATTCTAAAATTGTGAACGGTCTTTTAATCAATGAAAGTTTAGCAGATACCAGTGTCCTGGAGTGGGTGCATATCACCAAAACTGAATCGTGGCAGGTAAGCAACACTGCCGAGTATCAGCCTGATTTATGGACGGCGCTGTCGTTTGAAGTGGAGGATCACCAGGCGGAACTAATCGCTGAGAAATTGAGCCAGGCGCTCAAGCCGCAGTGGTATATCAACGCCTCTACAGTCGCGCATGTTTATGTGATCTTTCCGAACAAGGTTTTTAAGTATCGCAAAGGAAATAGCATCCAGAGGGCGGACGTAAAACAATATGGCCGATCAATTGGTATTCCCGAGCATCAACTTGATTGGAGTGAGTGAGGCAAAATTCATTTGGAATCTTGAGCGCATGGTGTGTGTGCAGCCGACAGGGCGATTCCAAAGTCACTAACAACAATTAACGCAAATTCGGTGCAAAGAAGGCAAAGAAGCATGCAAAGAGAAAACAAAAAACTGTGTGTGCCTTTCACCCATTTGAAACGCATCTATTGCGTTGAATTGAGACTTGTACTGCCCAATACTGTGTCCAGCCAACAATCTATTTGAGAGGGAAGCCAGTTTTTAGAACTGGCTTTTTTTATGCGGGGGAGACAGCAATTCTCATTCTGCTATTTCGTCTGGGGATGAAATCCCCAGACTGGTACAGAAAACATGCTAAAGCACGTTATGACGGCTGCGCTCAACCTGTTTTAACAGGTTTTTTGTCTCAGCCATCGGTTTCAACCGGTGGCGAAGGGGGCAAATTAGTTCAGATTGAGAATTGCTGCGGGAGAGGATCATCTCTGGCACAAGCGGAGAGGTGATCATATGATTGCCCTCTTATGCATACGAAGGCTTTTCCTTACATCGCGCTCCTGGGTTTGATCTGGGGAACCAATCTCGTTATTTCTCGCTTTGGCGTGGGGCAGTTCGGGGGTGTGTTGTTTACCGGGCTGCGCCTGGCAGCGGGCAGTTTGAGCTTCATCGCGGTAATTGCTTTTAGCAAACGAGAATGGCCCCGCGAAGGCCGGGTGTGGAAACATGCGATGGTTATCGGGGTGATCGGCTCGGCTTTGCCGATGACGGCTATTCTCAGTGCTTTGCAATTTCAATCGGCGGGGGTAACGGCCGTTCTCATTACCACGACCCCCGCTTTTATCACTCTGGCAGCCCACTTCTTTCTGCCCGACGAGCGGCTGACGGGGGTCAAATTCATGGGGGTGATGCTGGCGCTGGCGGGCGCGATGCTGGTGGTGGTGCGGGGGGAGACGGGTCTGCCAGACGTGCAAGAGGCGAGTGTGTGGGGGTATGTACTTGGTCTTCACCAATGTTTTGCTGGAAACGGCTACTGCCATTTATGTGCGCCGGAATATGCGCCAGATGGATGCGTTTGGTGTCTCCAGTATTCGTATTTCTACGGCGGCTTTGCTGGTGCTGCCTTTTGGGGTCTGGTTTCAGGGTGATAATGTAACGGCCGTTACGCCTCTGGGTATCCTGGCTTTGTGTTCTGCTGGTTTTTTAGCTGTCTTCTTTGGTCAGTTCCTCTCTTTTTATATCACCCAACGATTCGGAGCCACTGCTTTTTCTCTGACTGCCTATATCGTGCCGGTGGTGGCGGCTATCACGGGTGTCATTCTGCTGGGTGAAACCATTACCATCTGGATGGTAGGCGGCATGTGCCTGGTGGTGCTGGGCATTATGCTCATTAATCGCCAGGGATGATGGGGTTTTACGCAGATGATGGGATGGGAAACAGGCAGGAATGGAGAAACGGCCGTTAGCAAACAAACCATGTCTAGTACAAACAAAAACACCGCAAGAATGGCAGGAGCTTTGTATTTCATTTACATCATCGCGCACACCAGCGCGAATTTTAGGTGTTTTATGGAAGGTCTAATGATATTACCAAAAAAGCGAGACCCCCGGTTCATTACTGTGCGTTGTGGCGGCACTCTCCAAGATGCCGATCATCACCTGCTTGCGCTATGGGCGGCCGACTGCGCCCAGCATGTGCTGCACTTATTCGAGGAAATGCAACCCAATGACGACCGGCCGCGTCGAGCCATCGAATTGGCTCGCGCCTGGACGCGCGGGGAGGTCACGATGTCTCAGTCCCGCGCGGCGGGTGGACATGCCATGGCGGCGGCAAGAGAGCTGAGCGGCGCCGCCCGGTACGCCGCCTATGCTGCTGGACAGGCGGCAGTGGTGGCACATGTCGCCGCACACGAGCTTGGTGCGGCGGCCTACGCGATCAAGGCCGCACGGGCGGCGGCGCTTGATGGTGAGGCTGAAGCAGGTCGCCTGGAGTGTGCCTGGCAGCGTGCCCAACTTCCAAGCGAAATCCGGGATCTTGTGCTTGACGACCAGAAGTTACGCAACGAAATCTGCTGGTTCGTATTCGATTGTTGACTGGCTCGTTCAGATCACTGCTTTTGCCCAACCCCACTGATGGAAGTCACCGCGTTTTAGACAGTTTGCATGGCTTGAAGTTGATTTCGGCAAAATAGCATGATTACGTCCCGCCCACCAGCAGAAATGGGCAGCCGTTGGGTGGTTTTCGGCGCAAGAAGCATGAAGTAAAATTACAAATATCTTGAGCATCAGAATATACATCAAGGCCAACCACATGATGGGGTGTACGATGGATAACTGCACAGCAGACGAATTGCAGGAAGTGCTGCGACCAATAGCTTCACTCATCAGCAAGTCTGAAAAAGCGCAGCAGAAACTGGCACCAGGAACGTGGCAGCATACGATGCTGCGAGACAACATCAAAGCGTTACGCATGGCGTCTGCGCTGATGAACGAGCAAACGAACGATGTGGAGAATTTCAAACGGGATGATTTACAGGAAGCTCTCCGGGCGCTTGCTTCGATGATAAGCAAGACCGAGAAAGCTCAGGAAAAGTTCTCGCCGGGGACTTCCCAACATACGTTGCAGCGAAACAGGCTCCGGGCGCTGCGCAAAGCGGAAGTACTGATACAGGTGGCGTTGAATGAAAGCTAAATCTGCATTCTTTTTAGGCGCTAACGCCCCAACATTGATATTTTTTGTCGATAGTTAGGGGGACACTGATACGGTCAAACACTGATGTTTTCTTTCTTCAGTGTTCACCAGAATCAGTGTCCTGGAATTCTTTAGCAATTTTGCCCGCCCAGTCACCAATTACGGCCAAGCGACACACCTTTGTCACTCGTTGTTATCTGGATAAATAGAAAAATTATCCCGCCCCATAGATAATCTAACCTGATATTTCATAATCACGTCATTCCAGTTTACACAACTTGTTGGTGGATCGTAGGTGTATGTGGTTGGATTGTAAGCGCCGGCAACGCCAGTCATCGCCAACATTGAACTGGTAGCGGCGGCTTTGACGCCATCGTCTGTAGCCCGAGAGCCACCGTAAAAATCGTTCCCCGGCCATGATACATGATCCCAGGCGACAAAACTGAATAGTTCACAGGAGCTAAAATCGTCCCCGTGCTTCTTGATAAGCCGTTGGCCTGGCATAACTGCGGCTTGCTTTGGTTGCCTTGGGTCAATGGCCTGACCATGAATGACAGATGGCCGATTTCAAGCCGATTGTTATCGCATTCCTGATACGGGTCGTAATAGACGGCTTTGATATGGGGAAAACTGGCGACGTGGTTTTGGAGGAATCGGGACAATACGTTTTCCAGTTCAGCGCCTAACTGCCCTTGGAATTTTCCGGCAAATTGTCCGCATCCCAGGCCGGGTATGGTGATGAAGGCTTGTTTGTTTCTCGACTGGGCCATGTCGTTGGCATAGATGAATGAGGGCAGTAACCGCCGTTCGTACAGCCTGTAAAACGCTTCGGCATCAATTTGTCCATCTGTCACCACTTCATGCCAATCGGCGGGGGTATGGGAACGGCCGTTACGCAGCAGCGCCCCTGGCACGTAGAGCAGGGTGGCGCTAAATGGTTCCGCATAAACGTGGGGATGATGGTGCAGCCCGTTGTCATACACGGTCACAGGCACAGCAATGGCAATGTCGCCCAACAAGGTGAGTTCTGTTTGATTCCAGTCGCTGCCGTCACCGGAAACGGCCGTTTCGGCAAAAATCTGAGGTCGTTTAGTATTGATGAGTTCTTCAAGAAATGAGTCTACGCTTAAATCAGAACCGTCTAATCGATGACTCAGATAGGTGCCCGGCGTTGTCTTTCTCGTCGCCAAATCAGTCAGATAGGCATGGGCGTGGTCGTAGGTTTCTTTGTGGATCAAAACTTGGTACGGTTTTGGCTGCGGCCTAACTGTGCTGCTCATCCTCAATCCTTATCATCGTCAACGAATCGTCGTTTTGCGCTACCTCTGCAAAACCAACGCGCTCATAAAGCCGTCGCGCCGGATTATTTACCGACACACTCAGCGAAACCCGTGGGTGTGTACACGGCGAGTCAAATAAACGCGCAAACAACTGTGTGCCAATCCCTTTGCCGCGATAGTCGGGCAGAAGTGCCAGGGAAAGTTCTGGCGTAGCCTCGTCCACATAGCCATAGCCGTGATGTCCGTCTATGGCAAACCGCAGCCAAATCGCACCGATCTGCTGCCCCGATTCATCACTGACCAGAAAACCACAATCGCCATCACGTCCCCAATCTTGAACATACCACGCCAACGCCGGTTGGTAGACTATCTCATACGGTGGTGGCGCTTGCCCTTCAGGCACATAAATTGCCTGATACAACATATCCCACAAAAATGACTCATCCGCTTTGGTTAGCGCTCGAATTTCAATGGATTTCAAATTACTCCCCCTCATCCCTAACCTAGATAAGCCAGAGCCAAAAAAGTTTATGGCATCGAATTTTCACGAATTTCTTTTTCGCGTTAATTCGCGTTAATTCGATGCAAAATCCTTGTTTCTTGTACAAGCAGTTCATTCATAAGGAACTAAACATCAATCTTGTACCTCAACTGAACTTCGTCCCCATGAAAGCCACGGAATCCCCAATTTTCGGCTGGACTTTCACTGATGCAAATTTCAACATCTTGATGCGAAATGCCCACCTCGTCCCGAATCCTATCAAACAGCAGCCGAATCAGCTTTTTCCTGGCGTCAGTCGAGCGCCCTTCAATCATAGAAATCTCGATGATGGTATAGGCATCGGTGCGGCCGCCGGGCATATAGAAGTTTTCTTTTTCCATAGGAAAGAAGCGATGCGCCCGTTTGTCTTCCGGCAGCCCCAACGCTTCCATGACACACGCATGAATCGTATCTGATAACTGTTCTCGCACAGGCTCAAGCTGGCCTTTAAGGCCATAAATTTTGATTTGTGACATTGATGTAATTCTCCAAGTACTCGTATTGCGACGAGGACTGAGCTTGTCGAAGTCCGGTATGTGCTCGCGGATACCAGCCTTCGACAAGGCTTAGGCTTCGTTGGTGGGTTTTAACAGCTAATCTTTTGCAAGCGGCGTTCTACCGCTTTCGCAGAATCGGTGATGGCCAGGCCGCCGAGACCGGTGCAGCGCAGTTCATGCGCCATGCTGTTGCCCACATCCCACATCGTCTTCACCACTTCATCAAACGTCACCACTGGATCATAATTGGCGATGGCCATGTTGGCGCAGGACAGGGCATTGGATGCCGCCATCACGTTGCGCCCCAAACAAGGTGCTTCCACGCGCACCCCAATCGGATCACAAATCATGCCGAGGGAATTTTGCAGCGCCAGCGAGGCGGCCGTAATGCATTGTTCCAAGGTGCCATTTGCCAGCGTGACCAGCCCGGCAGCGGCCATCGAGCCACCCGCGCCACATTCCGCCTGACAACCGCCAACCTCAGCCGAAAACGTGGAATGCTCCGCGATGAAGACACCAATCATGCCCGCCGCCAGCATCGCCTTCACGATGTCGTCTTCGTCTCTTTTCCATGACAGCCCCAGCGCCGATGAGTGCGCCAGGCAGAGCGCCGCACGACCCGGCCGTCGGCGCGGCCACAATGACGCCCATCGAACTTTTCATTTCCATCATGGCGGTGACGTACATGATGATGGTATTGAGCAGTTGCCCGTGAATGAGCAGACCCGGCGTCCATTTTCTCTCTGAAACCGACCGATTGGCAGTGCAATATCCGGTCGGCGTATACCGTGCCTTGCAGACCCTTGTGGATGGAGTCGGTCATGATGCGCACGATACTGCGCATTTGCTCGAAGACCTCCTGTTCGCTGATGCAGCCGCGCATACTTTCGTAGCGCAAGGCCAACTGCCATAGATCTAGCTGTTCGCGTGCGCCGTAGGCCAGCATGTCGGTGCAATAGATGAACGGGACTTCTAAATCTTTGCGTGCCAGAACGGGCAACACAGGCTTCAAATAACGGACGAAATCGACTTCTGGCAGGGCTGAGATTGCAGCCAGGGTATGGTCTGAAAAGGGCAGGGCGCTTTTCAGTTCGATGAAGTTTCTGTCGCCATGATGGTGTTCGAGGAAATCGTAGGTGAGGCTGGCTGGCAGGCTGATGGCAAGGGCTTTCAGGTCTGGGGCGTAGATGAGCAGTTCGTGGAAGCCGCCGTCCATGGTCACGTCTGCGCCGTCTATTTTCTGCACTTCGATCATGCCGCCGCCAGTGGAGATGGCGGTCATGGTGTGGCTGGTTTGCGCATTGGCGATGGTCATGCGGTAGGTGTTGGGGTGTTGAGCGCCGTAGCTAAGGTAGTTGACCTGGATGTGGATGCCTGCTTCGCGGATGCCTTCCCGATAGTTTTCCATGCGTTCGTCGTGGGCTTGCCAGCCGAGCAGTCCGCCGTAAAGACCCATGTCGGTGCCCTGGCTTTCATGGGTGGTGACGAGGGAGCCGTTGGGGTCGTAATCGACGGTGAAGGTGTCAATATCGCCGCCGATGAGGTCGCGCAGGAGCAGGCCGAGGCGGCAGCCGGCGGCGCTGTGGGAGCTAGATGGCCCGCGCATGACGGGGCCGATGACGTCGTTGAAGATGCTGGAAACTGTCATAGTTTTATCCTTTGCTCCCCCGTTGTGATTGACGAGGTGATTGTACCAAGTGGAGGGGAGGATGGTCAATTGGGCAAAACCCTCCTTTTGGGAGGGTGACGTCTCCATCTGATGATAAAAATGTTTCAAGCTATGTGTATTTTACCTCTTCGTAAATAGCATCGAATTGTCACGAATTAACACGAATTTTTGTTGGATAAAACCGAATAATTCGCGTAAATTCGCGTAAATTCGATGCTATATTTTCATTCATCTGCGCTGCCGCCCATGAGATCTCCTCTAAAATAAACCGCGGAGGTGCGGAGAACACAGAGAAAAATCTGCGAAATCTGCGGATAAATATTTTCATTGATGGTGGTCGACGACAGTCGGTGTCGTCCCCTTTTCAAGCACTGCGCCGTCTCGCCCGAATAGGCTAAGTCGCCCCCAGCACATGACCAATAGCACAGTGTCTGAAATAGTTTAATATGAAATACTTGCCGATCTATAACTCCTGAAATTTTCAGGGGATTTCTAAATAGACGAAGTTAATTTCAAGGACAACAATGAGACAAATAACCCGGCGCGAACGCCTCCATTATCAATTTGATAACACTATGTCCAAAGGTCCCATCGTGCTGATTGCATGGTTGGTAGCTTTCTCTGCATTTCTCATCCTTGCCGTTACCCTGGTTGTTTTTCTAACACAGCTAGACGATGCTAAACGTTCCTTTGGCGAACTATTGTGGGTGGGATTGATGCGCACAATGGATGCGGGGGCAGTGGGTGGCGATACGGGACGGTGGCAGTTTTTGCTGGCGATGCTGATTACCACCATTGGCGGTATTCTCGTCTTCAGTATCTTGATCGGTATTTTTACAACGGGTCTGGAGAGCCAGTTGGAGCAACTGCGCAAAGGGCGTTCCTTTGTGGCAGAGCAGGGGCACACTGTTATTTTGGGCTGGTCGCCGCAAATATTTATGGTGATTTCAGAATTGGCAATTGCTAACGCCAACCAGCGTTATTCTTGCATTACTATCTTGGGTGAGAAGGACAAGGTGGAGATGGAGGATGAAATTCGGATACAGGTGGGGGATACAGGCCATACGCGCATTGTGTGCCGCACGGGCAGCCCCATTGATCTAACTGACCTGGCAATTGTGAATCCTCAAGCTGCCCGTGCCATCATCATCTTATCGCCGGAAGATGATGACCCGGATATTCATGTGATTAAAACGATTCTGGCTTTAACCAGTGGCAATCGTGACTCATCGGCTCCCCCTCTCCATATTGTGGCCGCGATTCAGGATGAGGACAATATAGAAGTGGCGCGGTTAGCCGGTGGCAATGATGTGCAATTGGTGGTGTCTGGTGATCTGATCGCCCGCATTGCTGCGCAAACGTGTCGCCAGTCTGGTTTATCAGTTGTGTATACTGAGTTGTTGGATTTTAGTGGTGATGAAATTTATTTTCACCACGAACCGCAGTTGGCGGGTAAGACGTTTGGGGAAGCGCTGCTGGCTTATGAAAATTCGGCTGTTATTGGAATTTTTCATGAGGATGGCGGTATTCAACTTAATCCGCCTATGGACACTCAGTTTGTGTTAGGCGACGAGGTGATTGCTGTTTCTGAGGATGATGACACGATTCGTTTAACGGCCGTTACCCAGCCCAGCATAAACGAACAAGCGATTCAGGTCGCCAGCCCTGATGCGCCAAAACCTGAACGAACATTGATTCTGGGTTGGAATCAGCGTGCTTCTACCATTATCGAAGAGCTGGATAACTACGTCGGGCCGGGTTCTGCGGTGACGGTGGTGGCGGAAATAGCGGGCTGGAACGCCCTAAATGGCAATCTGCCTACCTACCAGAATCAGACGGTTACTTATCAGTTGGGCGATACCAATGACCGCGCCACGCTAAATGCGTTAGAGGTACAAACATACGATTACATCATTGTGCTGAGTTACTCAGACACGATGGAAATGCAAAAAGCGGATGCACGTACCCTGGTAACTTTGCTCCATTTGCGCCAAATTAGCGACAATCATGGCAACCCCTTTTCTATTGTCAGTGAAATGCTGGATACTCGTAACCGGCAGTTGGCGGAAGCGGCTCGGGCAGACGATTTTATCATCAGTGATTCTTTGATCAGCTTGATGCTGGCTCAGGTGGCGGAAAACAAACGATTAACGGCCGTTTTCCAAGACCTTTTTGACCCCGATGGATCAGAACTTTATCTGAAACTCGCCAGTGAATTTGTGCAGCTAAACACACCGGTTAACTTTTACACAGTAACTGAAGCCGCGCGGCGGCAAGGGGCTGTGGCAATTGGCTACCGTATGGATGCCGACGGGTATAATGCTGCCGCTGCCTACGGCGTAAAAATCAACCCCTGTAAATCCGATTTGATTACCTTTGGCCCTGAAGACCGCATTGTGGTACTAGCCGAAAATTAGGTAATTCACAAAACAGTTCTTCAAATCGGCCGTTTCGTTCAGCAGGGTGACAGTCACTTCAAAAGTGACTGTCACCTAAGCGTTGTTAATCTCCAGGCTGCAAAATAAGGGTAGTAACGGCCGTTTTCTCCCACCCAATAGTCAACCCCACCCTACGCACTACTCTCGGAATTTTCCCACTCGCTCAGTTCTGCTCGTGCCACCACTAATTTCTTGTAAAGGCGAGCCAGTTTTTCCGCGTCGCCCTTCTTGGCGGCTTTGAGCAGGTCGCCCTCCAGTTCTGCAACTTCGAGACGCAGATAATAGTCGAGCATTTCTTTGAGATGGGCTAATACAATTTTGCCCGTTAGGATGGGGTGGTTATTGGTGACGTTGGCATCAGGGAACTGTAAGCCGTGTTCAAGTTCCACCTCCAGTCCTTGCTGAAACCACGCTGTCGGGATTTCCAGCGCCTCAGAACCCACTGTGGACTGAATAATCTTTGCCTCTTCAAACGCTACTTTCGTATCGGTCAATTGGGTCCAGTCACGAATGCCGAGTTCTTGGCAGGCTCGCTTTACTTCTTCTTGTGAAACAAAATCTGTGATGTTCATTTTTTCTCCTGTTTGTAACTTGTGAGGGGAAACGGCCGTTTCCCCCCATTGCTTAGACTACCAATCAAGGCTCGATCCACACAACAAAGGACAGCTCACTTTCCGCCGCCTTTGCCACCACCTCCCAACAGCCCTCTGAGGGAAACAGTAAACCTGTAGCCTGGAATCGCGTCGGATAGCAGCAAGGAATATGGGCTTCAAGGGGAGGCGCCTGGGCATTGAGCCGCTACCCGGTAATCTTTAACGCCGCCCCTTCTGGCCGAAACCAGCCTATTTTGAAGCCATCTTCCCTGGCATACTATTGATAAGCATCTGCCTCTGTCCACCAGGCAGATGCCAATATTGACTGATCTTCATTGGCAAAATAATTCCCATACTCCGGCGAGTTTTGTACAGCGTCATCTTCCGGTGCTTTGAGCCATTGAGGTTGGATAACCGGGCAGGAATTTGCTGCACCGCTTTCAGTCTGATCTGTGGCACAACCGGTTAAGATGAGGCTTGTGAGCACGAATGCCAAAATTATTGTGAGTGGGCGGATGAGTCTAGTCAAGATGGTTCTCCTTTTCATCAACACCATAACTATCACAAATACACCGCTCACTAGTGTTTAGTTCTATGCCGACTGGAAAGCATTTTTCCAAGCGCCGGTAAACAGCCACACACGCCTTGATTGTTTTGAACACGGATGCTTGCATCCCACCCCGTTTTCCGCCATCCCTTTCGCGCAAAATCCAATTATACCAGTCCAACGATGATTTCTTCACAAATATTTTCCGGCGTCTTGCCTTTGGTGTAAATGATCCGTTTTGCCAATTGGTAATTTGAAGGATGGTTAACGAAGGTGTGATTCAATTCAAACAATTCATCCGTATACGTTTTTCCTGCTTCAGTCAACATCCGTATTAATCGGTCTTTCAATATCTCAACCGACTCATCTGGATCGGGCGATGGTAAAAACAGAAGCACATTGGGATAGGGCGCCAGCGCAGCCTCGACCTGGGAGAAGAGTTCTCTATCATCATAAACTGAGTTACTGGCCCCGAAATCGATGATGTGATGCGGATGATCAGCTAACACCATTTCAACCATTTGTGCTTCAAAGGGTTTTGAATAGCTTAAAATGCCTTGAATTCCCTGGTCAGAGGCGGCAATGTGGGCGGCCAACGCAGTGTCATAGCCAACTTTCTCATAATAGGCCAAACGAACATGATCGATAGAACAAAGGGGTAGGCGTAATGTGTCGGCCAATAGATGACCAATGGTTGTTTTGCCTGCGCCAATCGGGCCAATAAGGATAATAGTCGAGTTCACTTTAAAGCCTTAAGGATATTGCCTTGTTTGCACAAGTGTTGGATAGGTGCCCAGCCTTCGTTACCATTTTGTGGGGTGACCCAAATCCAGCCGCCAAACTCTGTGTCTTGTTTGCCGAGTTGCAGCGTTTCGCCTTACTCAAACATGATAGAAAGTGGAAGGAAACGGCCGTTTAACGCCGTTTTATCTAAATTAGATACCACTTAACCTGACTCCTCATTACTAAATTCTCTCATTAATCGAGGCACGTCATCCATAAATTTTTCTAATTCCCCTGTCCAGTAGTTTATCTTTTCTACCGTGTCTTGGTTTTCTGGGATAAATGGCGAAGAATTAATTTGACCGATAAATTCTTTGACTTCCTTTGTGTCTGATTCCAATATTTGGTTTTGAGTAAACAGTTTGAGATTGTAGTAGGGGGTTCTAAGTTCATAAGATACATCATGATAGAAATCAAAGGCAAATTTCCTTATTTGTTTGTTGGTATCAGCGATTGAATCTTTCTGATAATCGTCAGCGAGTGTCTTGATGAACTGCTGTATATAGCAATAAAACGCAGCGACAGTACGTTTGCAAACAAGCAAATACCTTTGCTGTTTATCGTTTATCCACGGTTGCGTTTCTTTGAAAAGCACTGCGGAAAGATCATCGAGATTCTGTAAAGGAATTACCAGTTCTGGGGGAACCTCAAATAGAGAAACCATGATTGATTCGTTTTCTGCCCTGTATACGTTAAGATTTTCTCTAATTCCTTCGATGACGATACTTAGCTGATGGAAATCCGCTTCTCGATTTATAAGGATTGAACGACAGTCAAAATCGTGCGTTATTTTCATAAGTTTGGTGACCCCCTCGCAACTTTATTGTTAACATAACGGCCGTTTCCCACCCAGCATCATTTGGGAAGAGAGAGTTGAGGGGGAGAAACGGCCGTTTTGAGCCACTATTATTCTTACTTTTTGCAATAGAATCTATTCTGTAAAGGATCGGTCACCCTTACAATTCCCAGAGCCTGAGTAATAGTCGGAAACATCTTTTCAGCGGAGGATTTTAGGCTACTAATTGTCTCTGGTTCTCCAAGTAATTTGGTTCCTGTATCTTCGGTAACAATCTCCGTCCCTTTAAAAACGTTATGCTCGAAAATAAATTTCCTAACCAGCTTACCATCCTGGTAGTATTCAAATTCGAACGAGTCATCGATGTCTCCAATTGAATTCCGAAAGACGTCGTAACTCGCACTCAGTTCCGCGATTGCCTCGGCAGTCTTTGGGCTATGCCAAAGTGTGTAACGAACATCGTCCGCAATGTGCGTCCATTCGGAATCGTTTGCAAAAACTACATGTGAACCAACGGAAGAAAGTGGAGGAGACACTTTGTGATAATCCTGTAGTCCAAATAGTTTCATGAAATCTTGATCGGAAAGTGTATTATAGCTCCGAATGTAAATCATAAATGGAGTGTGTAACTGTAAGAATCCCCAGTTCAAAAATGGATAGTATTTGTGGGGATCTTTATGGTCGTCCAGATCATCGGGCATTTCAGGTTTATTACTCAAGTATCGCTTCCTTTATGTGCTAACAAGTTTCCCTTGCTCAATTTTCTGCATAATAATCAACATCACCCAATCAACCCCCGCAACACCGCCAAATTCACCGGATCCATATCAACCTCATTGCCATCGTCATCCTTCTCCGTCTTCGGCGTTTCCAGGAGGGCCGGATGCTCTGCCCAGCGCGGGTCGTTGACGAAGTTGGCAAAGCCTGCCGTGCCGATGAGTCCCTGCCCAATATGCTCATGCCGGTCTTTGTTGGAGCCAAGTTCATGTTTGCTGTCATTCAGGTGGAAGAACTTGAGCTGATCGAAGCCAATGATGCGGTCAAACTCGGCCATCGTGGCGGCATAGGTTTCCGGTGTGCGGATGTCATAACCAGCGGCAAAAATGTGGCAGGTATCGAGGCAGACGCCCAGGCGTTCATCGGGGCCAGCCTCCGCCAGCATGTAGGCAACTTGCTCAAAGGTGCAGCCCAGGTTAGTGCCTTGTCCCGCCATCAACTCTAAACAGATGATGGTATCTGGCGCACTCGCTTCCGTTTCCGCCGACAGTCGCTTTAAGCCGCGTGCGATCTGGTTCATACCCGCCTCTTCGCTGCTTTTCATGTAGGAACCCGGATGAAAATTAATCAGCGGGATACCCAACTGTCCACAGCGCTCCACTTCTTCTTTGAGCGCCTGATAGGATTTTTCCCACAATGCCTCGTCGGGCGAGGCGATGTTGATGAGATAGCTGGCATGAACCGCCACCGGATGAATATGGCTGTATTCCTGTTGCGGCTTCTTTGTATTGCTGGATGTCTTCGTCGGTTAACGGTTTGGCTTTCCATTGACGGTTGCTCTTCGTGAAAATCAGCATCGAATCGCAAGTTGCTTCTTCTGCTCGTTTGAAGGCCGTAAAGGTGCCCCCGGCCGTGCTCATGTGTGCGCCTAATCTCATATCTTTCTCCTTAAATCAGTTTTATTACAAAGAAACAAAGATGACGACAGAAACAAAGGAAAAATCTTTGTCCCTTTGTTTCTTTGTGCCTTTGTATTAAATGAATTTTCAATCGAGGTAATCACGGGTGGCATGATCGCCGCCCAGAAAGCCAATCGACTCGGAGCTGTCTCGTGTATAAACGCAGTCGCCCGACGACCCGCCAGACAGCGCTTGCCAACCAAATCGACGATAAAGTCCCCTTCCAGGCTGCCGGTGGCGACACCTTCCATGTCGTAAAGGATATTGTTTTCAAGATAGGCGAATTGTTCGCCTTTTTTGTCTGTTAAACTGCGCATGTTGGCCTCCTTTTACGCCATTTGCGTAAATTTTTTGGACACTGATACGGTCGAACACTGATATTTTTTATTAGCGTTATCAGTGTTCGACCGTATCAGTGTCCCCTAAAGTAAATAGCGCATTACGGTATCGTAAATGTCGATACCACATTGCCATCCGCATCGGTGAGGGAGAGGATTTTACCGGAAACGAGGATGGGCAGTTCCAAGCCCCAATAAAGGTCTGTGGAATCATCCGTGCCTGCTTCAGTATGAACGAGAATGCCTGCCCCTTCACCAAACAGGGTCACCTGCTTGAAAGTATAGACAAAGCCGCTTTCGTCGCTAATTGTCCAGCCAACCAGGCCAACCTGGCGTGTGCCGGAGTTGATGACTTGAATCGCTTCTTCGGTCAGTTCGCCGACGCCAACGACGCCACTGATTTCAACGATGGCTTCGCCTTGCTCGGGCGGGGCGGCGGTGGGAATGGGTGTGGGGATTGTGTCGGGCAGAGGGTGTTTCGGTGGGAACGGCCGTTGCTTCCAGCAAAGCCTCCAACCGGTATAGTCAGTTCCTGACCCACGCTCAGGAAATTGGCATTGTCTAGCCCATTGGCCGCCATAATATCTTCAACTGTCACATCGTAACGCTGGCTGATCGTGCCAAGCGTTTCCCCTGAGGCAACAACATGGACGGTCGGGCCTTGCTTCAACGGCCGTTTCCTCTTCTGGCACCGCTTCCTGAGATTGGCCTGGCTGTTCCACAGCGACGGTTGGCGGCACACGCCGTTGGCGTTACCGTCACCAAAACCATCGTATCTGTCTCGACGGGTTGGTCTCGGCCATCCCACCAATACAAAATGCCCAGCACCACGAGCGGCTGAAACAAGAATGTTTAATAATAAGAAAGGTACCATTCGGCGAAATGACATTGGATTCTCCCTGGGTAAGATGTTTCTATTTTACTAGAAGCGAGAGGATAGAGCGAGAGCGAGAGGAATTTCCTCTTGCTCTTGCTCTCGCTCTATCTTCTCGCCTATGCTAGAATTTCTCCCCGTATGACACACATAGACTACTTGGCGATAGGCCATATCACACGCGATCTGACACCTGAGGGCGATAAATTAGGCGGGACTGTTTCATTCTCCAGCCGCCTGGCGCAGGCTTTGGGTTGCAAAACGGCCGTTCTCACCAGCAGCAGTCTCGATTTTGAATGGCAGCACGAACTGCCCGGTATCGAAATCGTGTCGATTCCTGCCGCCGAAACCACGACGTTTGAAAACATCTATACGCCAAATGGACGCATCCAAACCCTTTCTGGCACACGCCGCTCCTATTTTGGCGCAACATGTACCAGAAGCATGGCAGCGAGCCAGCATCGTGCATTTCGGGCCAATGGACGACGAGATCGATCCATCCATGATCCACTTGTTTAGCAACAGCATGATCTGCCTGACTCCGCAAGGGTGGCATCGACAGTGGGACGAAAACGGCCGTGTTACCCCAAAAGTGTGGCGCGACATGGCAGAAATTTTGCCATTAGCGGCGGCTGTCGTTGTCAGCCTGGAAGATTTACCAGACGAAGAAACATTCGATCAATACATCGACTTATGTAAACTTCTGATCGTCACACGCGGGGCGATGGCTGCACCGTCTACTACGATGACGAAATCCGCCACATTCCCACGCGCCAGGCCAAAGAAGAGGATCCCACTGGCGCCGGTGACACCTTCGCCACCGCCTACTTCGTGCGCCTCTACCAGACGGGCGGCAATCCCTGGGAAGCCGCCCGCTTCGCCAACAAAATCGCAGCCCTGTCTGTGGAATACTCAGGGGTCTCGGCCAAAGTAACGGCCGTTCAAGAACACCTAAAAAAGGAAACGGGACAAAGTGAAGGATGAGGGATGAAGGATGAATGGCAATGCCATTCATCCTTCATCCCTCATCCTTCATCCTTATAAAAATGACTAAAATTTACGCAGTTGTAAACCAAAAAGGTGGCGTGGGCAAAACCACCAGCGTCATCAACTTGAGTGCTTACTTGGCCAGTAACGGTCGTAAAACACTCCTGATCGACATCGATCCCCAGGCCAACGCCACCTCTGGACTGGGCGTCAATAAGAATGCAGTTGATCCCACCACCTACGATATTTTGCTGGAACAGGCCAAGATTGACGAGACCGTGCTTTCCCTGCCTGAATTCAAGATCGACATTTTGCCTTCCAGCCCAGCCCTGTCTGGCGCGGAAGTGGAACTGGTCAACGCCATTGGGCGGGAGTATCGGTTACAGAAGGCATTGGAAGAGGCAAACGGCCGTTACGACTACATCCTCATCGACTGCCCACCCAGCCTCAGCCTGCTCACCATCAACGCCCTCACCGCCGCCAAAGATGGCGTGCTCATCCCCGTGCAGTGCGAATACCTGGCCCTGGAAGGACTCTCCCAGCTCACCCAAACCGTCGAACTCGTCAAAAAATACCTCAACCCCAACATCACCATTCGCGGCCTGATGATGACCATGTACGACAGCCGTACCAACCTCAGCCGCCAGGTCGTGGAAGAAGTGCGCGGCTACTTCCCCGGCAAAGTCTTCCGCACCATCGTGCCGCGCAACGTGCGCCTCAGCGAAGCGCCCAGTTTTGGGCAGCCCATCAACATCTACGCGCCCAACTCCCCTGGAGCCATCGCCTACAAAGTATTGGTCGCTGAACTTCTCAAAGGGGATCAGGTATGCGTCCTCCACTAAAAATGAATAAGAAAACGCATCCGCAAGGCTTGCACATTCACAAAACTCAACTATTAAAACAGACAAGCCCAAGGAGACATCCCATGACAAAACGTGCCCTCGGCCGGGCTCGGGTCCTCATTCCCACCGCAGAAACAGAAGTAGTCTAGCAGACAGCATCCGCACCCTGCCTGTCACCGCCATCCAACCGAACCCCCATCAACCGCGCACCACCGTGCATGGACGCGGAAAAGCTGGCTGAACTGGCCGCCTCCATCAGAGAACATGGCCTCATCCAACCACTCATCGTCACCGAGCAAAAAGGGCAGTTCTACCTCATCGCCGGTGAACGCCGCTGGCGTGCCGCCCAAATCGCGGGACTGGAAGAAGTGCCAGTCGTCGTCAAAGAAGCCACCCCGCAAGACATGCTGGAACTGGCGATCATCGAAAACGTGCAGCGGCCGACCTCAACTCCCTGGAAGAGGCATACGCTTACCAGCAGCTCGTTGAAGATTTTGGCATGACGCAAGAAGAAGTGGCGGAAAGTGTGGGCAAAGCCCGCTCCACGATTGCTAATTTATTGCGCTTGCTCAACTTGCCCCAAAACATCCAACAAGCGGTGCTTGATGGCGAGATCAGCGGCGCCCATGCCCGTGCGCTGCTGCCCCTGCCCACCCCTGAAATGCAAATCAACGCCATGAAACAGGTGAAGGAACTCAGCCTCAGCGTGCGCCAGACAGAACGTCTCGTCAAAAACCTGATGGCAACTGAGAAACCGAAGGCCAAACCCCGGAAAACGCTTGCCGCCTGAACTGCTCGATTTACAAAACCAGTTTGAGCAATCTCTGGGTACGCGCGTCAACATCACCAAAAAGCGCAAAGGCGGCCAGGTCATCATCGATTACTACTCCGACGAAGAGCTGCAAACCATCTACGACGTCATCGTCGGCGACGAATAATGTTAAGTCGAGGCTGGCCGAGGATGCCTTCGAAGGCTGGCATCGCATCCCAATTATGGTAGGGACGATGCAACTGGGATAGGCGTAGGCCACGCAGAACCGTCTCGTCACCAGTTGCCTCGTCCAATGTATCCATGGGCAAGGCAATGGGAGAACAGGTGTCCTGTTCTGAAAAGGCAATACCCCATTGCATTGCCCCTACAGTGTTTCGTTAAATCCCCAAATCGAAGAAAATCTGTGGTTTTTGCCGGGTGATGACCTGTTCGGCGGCGAGCGCCAGACGCAGCAGCGTTGGTTCTTGCCAGTGCCGCGCCATCGCTTGCATCCCGATGGGCAATCCCGCTTCGTTGTAACCAGCCGGGAACGAGATGGCTGGATGGCCGGTGAAATTGGCTGGCGTGGCGTAACGCATGATTTCGGCCAGCGTCGTCAGGTCGGAATCACCAGCGGGCAGGGCGGTGGCGGGGATGGGCGGCGCAACCAGTCCGGTGGATGGCGTGAGGATCACGTCTACCTCGGTGAATGCCTGGTTGAAGTTGTGAATGAGCCGCGTGCGCACCCGTTGTGCCAGCACATAGTCGGTGGCCAAAAAACGACGTGCCAGCGCCAGATTGATACGTGTACGTCGAGGCCATGTTCGTGGCGGTGTTGGTCATAGGTTTCGCTCATGGCCTGCATCATTTCGCTGGCAATGGTGAGGGTGTGGCCGACGCGCCCCGCTTCCAAATCAGGAATCGTAATGTCGCGGATGGTCGCGCCCATGCTGGTGAACTGGTTGAGCAGGGCTTCACAGGCGGCAACCACGTCCGGGGTGGCGTGACGGAACCAGGGCCAGAAAATGCCCAGCGTGAGGTCGCTCAGGTCGAGATTGTCCCAGCCTTGCAGGGTGGGCGCGGGCTGCTGCTGGCGAGATGGGGTCGTGGGCGTCGGGGCCAGCCATAAGCGCGTAGGCCAGGGCGGCGTCGGTGGCCGTCGCGGCTAAGGGGCCAATGTGGGCGACGCTCCAATCGAGTGGAAAGCGCCCATGTTCACTGACGCGACCATAGGTTGCTTTGAGACCGACCACGCCGCAAAACGCCGCCGGAATGCGAATCGAACCGCCGCCATCTGCGCCAATGGCAACGGGACACAATCCTGCGGCAACGGCCGTTGCTGAACCACTTGAACTGCCTCCTGTATAATGACCCGGTTGGTAGGGATTGCGCGGCGTGCCGTGATGCGGATTCTGACCCGGTGACGCCAATGCCAATCTCGTGCATGTTGGTCTTGCCGATGAGCAGCGCCCCAGCCGCCCGCATCCGCGCCACGACGGTGGCATCTTGCGCGGCAGGTGACGTTCCCAGAAAGCGGGTGCCAACAGTGGTGGGATAGGGAACCATGTCCAGTTCGTCTTTGACGGCTACCGGAACCCCATCGAAAAGGCTTAACGGCCGTTTCTCCCGAAATCTCTGTGTGGCGGCTTCTGCCTGCTTCATCACGTCCGCTTCGTTTACGGCAATGAAGGCTCGCAGGGGCGGGTCGGCACTGTCAGCGGCTTTGATGGCGGACAGGATGCGTTGGGCAACTGTCAGTTGGTGTGGTTTTGCCCGTCGCGGTACGCCGTCGCAAAATCCATGACGGTAGGGAAATGGAAACCGGGCGTGGTGGGCGGATCGGATTGCGGGAGTTCTGTGGGGGGGATGCCGCTGGTAGCGGCGGGTTGGTCGCCTCGGGGAGCCAGGGGTGTAAAGGTGGGCGGCTCGTCGAACTGCTGTGAGCGCAGCCAGGTGATGCCCGCGCTGTCGAGCAGGCTTTTGGTGACCGCCCCACCGGCAGAACTTTCTAAAAATGAGGCAAATAACTTTTAACGGCCGTCCTGACAAATAAGGTAGTTTAACGGATTTGAGATCATAAACGTCTTCTGGTGTACTCATCGGTTCCTCGCGTATTGTGGGTTGCTGGGTATTGTAACGCGAATTATTGGTTTTGAGACACCAAGACCTCTGAGGTTTCCAAAACCTCAGAGGTCTAAAAACTGTAAAACTAGCGCACGATCATGGGCAGATAAACCGACCACTCACCGCCGCCTACGCCTGCCCAGAAGCCACCAGTCACCGCATAACTGCCACCGCTGAGTGGCTCGCTGGCGTCAGCTTGCCCGACCGTGCCGCTGAGGGCATAGCTGCCCCCGCTGCTCGTGCCGCCGCCGCTATCGATGGTGTCCCAGGATAAGTCGAACAGTCCGCCACTGCTGGCAAGAACGGGGCCACTCACCAGCAGCAATGCCAGGAGTAGTAAGAGGAGCAGTTTGCCCGGAGTTTGCCATTTCCAAAATTTATTGAGTAATTGCATCATGGTCTCCTTATTGCCCAATCAGGACGCTGCCAACGGGAGCCACCACAAACATTTGTTTGGTGTATAGCCCTGTGTCGTTGTAGGTACCCGTCACCACACTCACTTTGCCGTTAACAGGTACGGTGGAAACCGCTTCGTTGAAGGTGTCGTGGGGGTGGTAGATGGTGCCATTTTCGGTGCGCCAGATCTGATTTTGTCGGCATAGATGGTGTTGCTGCCAGGATGGTTGTCGATGGCTGTTTCCAGGGCATTCACTTCAAACGAGGTGCCGCTGTTGGCGCCAGTGCCATCTGAGGCGCAACCCGCATTGGTGTGAATGCCGATGGTGAAGCATTAGCGTTCCCAGATGACGGGGCTGCCGGAATTGCCGCCAGTGGTGTCTACTGCATACCGATGATAGATGTCGTTGCCGGAAATGACTTCGCTAACATATCCACCGGTGCTAGTCTGATTGGTGAAGTTTTGGGCGTTGCGACCGCCGCCACTGCCAGTTGGGGTGTTGTCTAAGCCCATGCCGGTAATACGAATGGTATTGCTGACGGCGGGATTGTCGTTGGTGGTGCGGAAAAAGCCGTCTTGCGCCTGGAACGGGGTCAACCCGGTGTTGGAGTTCTCGTTAACGGTAAACACAGACCAATCTTTGCCTAGACCCTGCCCTTCGCCGTCAAACCGCCAACCGACGCTGCTGGTATTGATGGGATATTGGTCGTCGGGATCGGCGGCGATGGTGGTGCCGTTGGATAGAGAAGGTGGCACGTTGAATTCTACTACGCCGTTTAGATTTAGGATGCCATCGGGCAGTGCAGGGCCGCCCTGATCGGGATCAGTGTCAACACAATGGCCGGCGGTGAGTAAACGGCCGTTTGAGATCAACCAAGCCGTGCAGCCACCAAAGTATAACCGTCCCACGCGCCCATCAGTAGAGGCTACGCGATTATCTACGCCGCACAAGGTTTCTGTGCCGGGTTCTTCACCATTCAGCAGCATTTCTGGCGTAGGCACGTCTTGCGGATCGCGCACTACCACGGCATCGACTACGAAGTAGACGCCTTCGTCGTTGGGATCAACATGCAGTTCGATTTCTACCGCATCGCCATTGAAAACGGCCGTTGCGTTTTCCCATTGTGGCAAGGTTCGGCTGTCTAACTGTTGGTCGCCGCCATCTTGCAGGGAGGTGATGGTGAGGTAGCTTTTCCGGCCCAGCTCATACTCGCTAAAGTGCAGGCGGAGCGAGACTGCACCCGGTATCTGGATGAGTTGACGGAAATTGGTGGAAACGGCCGTTTCCAAACTAGCTTGTTGGCGGGAATCCATATCAAACGGTTCCACATGGTAAGGCACTGGCTCAATTTCGCTGCTTTATTGCTCGCAGCCTCTTGAGCCATTGTTCCTTCTGGCAAATCAATCTCATTTGCCTCCGGTTCAGCGCCAGGAGTACAAGCTGCCAGTAACAATAGCATGAGCAGAATAATTGGGATTTTAGCGTTCATAGTCGCCTCCATGCCTTATTGCAACGTGACCAGCACCAGAACCAGGCCGCGCCCGGACTCTAAACTGGTCATCGCTTTACCCAACACTGCGCCTTGTGCCTGATCATAATCTGTCACCTTCATGGCATGACCGGCCGTATTGGAAGTCGTTAGCATATCGCCTGGCTCCACTGCGCCATAGCTGGCATCTACCCACACGTAAACACGCCCTGTGAGCGCCACCGGATATTGACCATCCGCATCCGTACCAACCTGTCCCATCAACATACCGGGCTGCACATCGCCCGCCCCGCTGACTACGCCAGCGACGGTGCGGTCATAGGCGCGGCTGCTCACCGCTAATTCGCCAGGATGAGCCGCATCAATGCCAACCACATAGCCCGCTTTGGGAGCCATCCCCGTTTTGCCAGCTTGAATATCAAACTGTTCAGAGAGATCGGAGCCACCTGTGATTTGTAATACTTCTGTCGTAATACGGCCGTCGCCACCCGCATTAAATTCAGCATCCAGCACGATGGTAGCTTGCCCAGCATTGTTGCGCAGCGTGATTTGAGCGCCATCCGTGCCTGATTCACTGGTGACCATTTCAATCATCTCGCCTATACCCGGCTCGAACATGGCTAGTTCACCGCCATCATCAATGTTGAAGATAGTATTGGCGTCTTTATTCTGGATGGAAAAATCAGCGTCTTCAACTGCACCTGCGTCAGCATCCAACTGCACCACTACAGCATCGTTGCTGGTAATGAAAATATCGCTACCAGAGTAAATGGGGTCTGAGATAATGCGGCCGTCTTCATCTGTGTTGTTATTGCCACCCAAGATGATGTCTGCATCAACATTGGAGCCTGCACGCGCGTAAAGGCCGCGCCCGCCAGCGCTGGAAGCGGTGATAAAGGCACCATAACCGGTTACACTCGTGCCATACAGACCCCAACCGCTGCCAGCTTGTGAGCCCCATACGCCAATGCCATTGCCACCTGTGCCGTTATTGACACCGCGCACACCGGCTGAAAAGCCGCCGGGGCTGGTTGATGTCACTTGTCCATAAATGGCGGCGGCGGAGCCACTGGCAGAATCAGTTTCGCCACGTAGCGCATAGGATGTGGTGCCTGTGGTGGCTGTGTTATGCGCTGAGATAGACGCATCGCTGGTCGTGTTGCCGACAACATCAGCGCCTGGGCGCAGGGTGAGGGCATAGGGGGCGGCGGTTAAGGTTTGGCGTGGGGTGAGGGTGGTGAACGGATCCAAGCTGCCACTGGGGCGCACGCCAATTTCCAAATAGAGGGCAGTGCCATCAAATACGTCCCCAAAGGAGGGTGTGGCGGTAAACAAACCATCGACCACTGTTAGAACTTGGGTGGCGGTGCCGCCGACTTGCGCACCAGCCGCTAAAGCGTCATAGAGTTTGAAGGAAAACTCGTAATCGCCAGAGGCGGGGCTGCCATTGTCTGAAAGCTGTTCCCTGATAGGTGATGTTGCCGCCAACATTTGCCAATACGTCATCGGCACTTTCTACACGCTGTACCGTCTTCTGTGCTTTGCTCGGAAGGCACACCGATGACGGTGGATTCGGTATCTATGCCTTCTCCGGGTTGTTCATCTCCCGGGACTGCGGGTTCTTCGTCTTGGGTAAGGGCGATGGCGGCGCTGAACAAGGCCATGGTGCAAACTAGAACAATAAGTAACCAATGCTTCTTTTTCATAATAATTGTTTCTCCTTTAGCCTATGGCAATAGCCTTAGGCCAATGTGCAAAAAGCGACGTTGTGCTTTTTGCAAAGCGTAAATAAAGACATTGGCTCCTGACCCATTGAACAAAATGTTGGGGAAACTGGTTATCAATACTGATATTGAGCTTCTCGTTGAGTTAAACGAAGGACTTGATGAAATTCCGGTATGGTTTGAAAGATGGTAGGTATGTCGTTGCGTGGTTTATAGAATTTAGTGAATACAAGTTGTAAGGATTTCATTTTAAGCGAATGTTGGGTAACGTGTGGTCACTTGTTTTATGGGTGGAGGGTGTAAAGGTTTACAGGTGAATTGAGCCTAAATTGGTTGTGGCTTTGAGTGATGGCGAGAAACGGCCGTTTTCCCAACCTACTAGCCTGATGTACAATTTAACACCTAATCTATTTACCCTAAACTGGAGCTGTCATGAATAATACCCTGCTTGTCCAAGAAAAATTAGCCCAAGCCACCGACATCTTAAACGAACTCAACATCGATGTGTGGCTCACCTTTGTCCGCGAAACCACCCTATCCCCAGACCCGGCGCTGGAACTCATCGCCAATGTGGATGTGACCTGGAAATCAGCGTTTTTAGTAACGCGCACCGGTCACCATGTGGCGATTCTCGGCCATTTCGATGCGGAAAATGTGCGCACGCTCCAGGCGTATGATGAGGTTGTGGATTATCACCAGGGCATTAGCCAACCGCTGCGTGACGTGCTGGAAAAATTGAATCCGGCAACCATCGCCATTAACTATTCTGAAGGCGATGTGGCGGCTGACGGCCTGAGCCTGGGCATGTACCGCAGTTTGCTGGCTATTTTGGATGGTACGCCTTATGCCGACCGGTTGATTTCGGCAGAACAGATTATTGCGGCTGTGCGTGGACGGAAGAGTGCAGAAGAGATAGAGCGGGTGAGAACGGCCGTTCTCACCACCGAGCAGTTGTTTGACGACGTAGAACAGTTTGCCAAACCGGGCATGACCCAACGCGAAATCGCCGATTTTGTGCGGGGGCGCATTGACGACATGGGACTGGATTATGCCTGGCCGAAGCCGTTTAATCCCATCGTCACCTGTGGCCCAGATTCAGCGGGTGGTCATGCAGCGCCAGGTGATGTCGTGCTGCAAAAGGGGCATACGCTGCACATGGATTTAGGCATCAAGCAAAATGATTACTGCTCTGACATTCAGCGCATGTGGTATGTGCTGGACGAGGGCGAAACCGAAGCCCCACCAGAGGTACAACATGCGTTTGACGTGGTGTTAGGCGCGATTCAGGCTGGCGAAAAGGCATTAATCCCTGGCACGCCGGGCTGGCAAGTAGATGCGGTGGCACGAGCGTTCATCGTGGACAATGGCTATCCTGAATACATGCACGCCTTCGGTCATCTGCTGGGGCGAGTGGCACATGATGGCGCGACGGTGCTCGGGCCGCAGTGGGAGCGCTACGCGGGCATTTGCGAACTGCCAGTGGAAGTGGGTAATATTTTCACGCTGGAACTGCATGTGGTCGTGCCGGAGCGCGGCATGGTGAGTCTGGAAGAGGATGTGCTGGTGACGGAATCTGGCGTGGAGTATTTAAGTGTGCCGCAGACGAAATTGCGGTTTATTCTGTGATGGTAGGGTGAAAATAGCAACGGCCGTTATTACTTTAGGAGTTCCCCATGAGCGGGACTCACCGCGATGAATGAAAATATGGCATCGAATTAACGCGAATTTACGCGAATAATTCGGCTTTATCCAACAAAAATTCGTGTTAATTCGTGACAATTCGATGCTATTTGTGAAGGAGATTTCCCATGACCATAAACCGCGTCATCGTGATCGTGTTAGACAGTGTAGGCATCGGCGAAGCGCCGGATGCCGCCGCCTATGGCGATGTGGGCAGCCACACCCTGGGCAACATGGCCCGCGTCGTCGGCGGGCTGAATGTGCCGCAATATGGAGACGAATGGGACTGGGCAATATCGCCATCCTGGACGGGGTATTGCCACAAACACAACCAACGGCCGTTTACGGCAAACTAACCGAGATTTCTGCCGGCAAAGACACCACCACCGGGCATTGGGAGCTGATGGGCATTGCACTGAAACAAGCATTCCCCATGTATCCCAATGGCTTCCCGCCTGAAGTGATGGATCGTTTTGAAGCCGAAATCGGACGCGGCACGCTGGGCAACTATCCCGCCTCCGGCACCGTCATCCTGAATGAATTAGGCGCGGAACATGTGGCCACCGGCAAACCCATCATCTACACCTCCGGCGACAGCGTTTTCCAGATTGCCGCACATGAAGAAATCATTCCCCGCGACGAGCTGTACCGCATGTGCCACATCGCCCGCGAGATTTTGCGCGGCGAACACGAAGTCAGCCGCGTTATCGCCCGGCCCTTTGTGGGCGAACCGGGCAGTTTCACGCGCACCCCTCACCGCCACGACTACTCCGTCGTGCCGCCACAACCGACTTTGCTGGACAAAATCAAAGCGGCCGGGCAAATGGTCTACGCTGTGGGCAAAATCAACGATATTTTCGTGGGGCAGGGCATCACTGATTATGTGACGACGCTGGACAACATGGACGGCGTGGACAAAACCATCGCCGCCATCCACAATCAGCCGCAGAAAGGCTTCATCTTCACCAATCTTGTGGATTTCGACGCCACCTTCGGCCATCGCAACAACCCGCAAGGCTATGCCGATTGTCTGGCCGAGTTTGACCAGCGTTTGCCGGAAATCATAGATGCGTTAGCAGCCGACGATGTGCTGATGTTGACGGCCGATCACGGCAACGACCCGGTCACACCCAGCACCGATCATTCGCGGGAATATGTGCCTATTCTGATCACGGGCAAACCAGTAAAAGCCGGTGTAAATATTGGCGTGCGGGAAACGTTTGGGGATTTGGCGGCGACTGTGGCGGACATGCTGGGGGTAGAACGGCCGTTTATCGGCACGAGTTTCAAGGCAGATATTTTGGCGTAACTGGAGATTGGAGATTGGTAATCTCCAATCTCTAATCTCTATTTTTATACTCAAACACCCACGGATCAAACTCAGGTGGCGCTTGCTTTTGCCGGTAGCGCAGCCACACCATGACAATGCCACCCCCTAAAATGACAGCGCCCATCCCCAGCAGTCCTGCTTCTGGCCCGGCTTCGCCCCCCGTCAATTTAACCGGACCGTTGAGCAAAATGGCAAGAACAGACGTCCTGGTGATAACCAATTCAGTCACGCGCAGTCCAAATATGTTATTCGCAAAGAAGCCCCAGCCCAGAGTCAGGCCAATGGGCGCACCCAGGTTGCGCGTGAGAATGAAAGGCAGGGTGAGCAAAAAACTGGCTCGGGTCAAGTTGAGAATCAAGACGCTGGAGGCCATGCCTTCCGAGGTGCGGTAAAGCAAGAAAAAAATAGTGGCGCAGGCCCAGGCTGTCAGCACCGCCGCCCGGGCATAAACGTTGTTGAGCAGCAGCTTTACTTTGCTCATTGTGCCAGGCTGTGGGTTAGGCTGGTAAAACACGCGCAGGAAGTTGAAGCTTTCAGCCAGATTAACAATTAAGTAGCCGCGAAAGAAAAGTTCGGTAAAGACGACCGCCGCCATGAGGTTAAGTATGGGCAGCAGGAGTGCCAGCCCAAACCACCAATCGACTGACTTGACATAAGTATCTACGATGGCGATCCAACCCAGGCCATACTGCACGGCAAAAACGGCCGTTATCAGCAGCGTGCCCAATACCAGCCCAAAACCAAAATCAATCCAGAATGGTTTTTGATTGAGTTTGAGACCATAAGTGGAAAACGGCCGTTTGTCCACATACTTTGCCATCAACCACAGCACCAACAGCAGCACCAGCAGCCGCAGCACATCCCCAGGTGTGGTGTCAGCCAACAGCACTTGCCTGCCAGTCAAAAGAACCAGCAAGACACGAATGCCTCGAGTAATGATCACAAAGGCGGCAAACGTCAGCAAAATCCGCCAAAACGCGCGCAGCCGGTTGTCCTGCTCATGCCAAAACCAGTTTCGCCATGATTTCAATGGAGGTGTAC
This sequence comes from uncultured Chloroflexia bacterium, assembly GCA_963747345.1. Lineage (GTDB taxonomy): Bacteria > Chloroflexota > Anaerolineae > Promineifilales > Promineifilaceae. The sequence goes on from CAVVFA010000001.1 coordinate 423,360, forward strand.
TCATAATAAGCTCCCAAATAAAACAAAAAGTCCTCGGCATTTTGGTAAATACCGAGGACTTATGTCAACTATTCATTTTCAACTGTTTTCTTATCTGCCGCAGATTTAGGCCGGGCGCTTGATGCTCTCTTTTTCTCAGGCGTCGGACTATCCTGTAAAACAGAAGAACCCTCCTGCATCGAATCGCGCACCAGCAAAGAGCGCACAATATCGTTGGCACTGCCAATTTGCAAGATAGCTCGCGAGTTACCAGCCAGAGCTTGGGCAATGTCAAGTTGGCGCGTTTCCACGTCAAACTTCACAGCATCCGGGTATTTTTCCAGCCGTTCCTGCATTTTACGCAAGCGTAATTCTTCCGTTTCTGCTTCCAGCTCCACAACGCGGCGGCGTGCCTCTTCTTTTTGATAGACCGCCTTCAAAGAATCCCGTTCTCGTTCCACTTCCGCTATCACCCGTTGGTGCGCCAGCACTTCCTCATCAGCCTGTTTGCGTTTAGCCAATTCTTGTTTCTGAATTTGCTCTTCTTGCTGGATGATGGACAACTGGCGCATTTCTAATGACTGCATGAAATCGTTGGGCGGTTGGGCGTATGTCACGTTGATTTTGGTGATTTCTACGCCATACGGTTCCACATCCGTGGACAAAGTGGACGACAACTTCTGTCAAATCTTTGCGTGTCAGGTCGATCACTTGAATGGCCTCATAGTTGCGCACCACCAGCCGCAGCGAATCCTGGCAGACAGCTTGAAATACCTGGTCAAAATCCCCGGCGGAGATGTTGTAGACAAACTGATACGGATCGACGATGCGGAAGGTCATCAGCGTGTCGATGTTGGCACGCACATTGTCTTTGGTAGGGGCCTGCACAATGGGCACATCGAAGGGAATCTCGCGCCGTGTGACCAGATGGGAAACGAGTATCCACGGCGGCACAAAATGGGTGCCAGCGCTAATAGTCTTTACATAACGTCCGCCGCGCATCAATAACCCGCTCACGCCTTCGGGAATGCGCACGATAAAGGAGCGGTAGACACCCAATAGGAGAAGCAGGAAACTCACGGGAATCGAAAGCATGATCAGCGTAACGTTGTTCAGCCACAAGCCGCCGAGAATGCCAAAAGTCAGCACCAGAACAGCCGCTAAAGCCACTTCGTTACGGATGCGGTTCAACTGTTCAGGCACGATAACAATGGGGATTCGGCCATTGGCGTCACGGGTTGTAAAAGCAGTGGCCGCCTGGTCTAAGGGGACTCTTACCTGGGTAAGCTGGGTATATTCGGGCACATCTGAGATGGGTGTAAGTTCGTCGTCTGCCATGGTTGCTCTCCTGTGAAAATAGCTAGAGTTTAGAGCCAGAGCTAGAGTTAGCATAAGGGTTTTATACCTCCTCTCGCTCTTGCTCTCGCTCTAGCTTAAAGTATTAACGATTTGATTGAGCTGAATGTTTAGCACGGCCGCGGCGGTAGGCGATGGGCACAGGCTGCGCCGCAGTTGAAATGGGTTTTGGGGGTAACGGTTCATAGGGCAGTAAACCGGCTGGACGCGGCGGGTCGGCGAAACGGCCGTTTACGTAGGTGAACAGGTCGCGCAGGATACCGGCAATGGGGGCCGCCACCAGCACCCAAAAAAAGCCTAGTTCACTCACCGCCACGATGATAATTATCATGATGGCCGGATGGATGTTGATCAGCCGTTCTTCGATGCGGGGGGTGATGGTTTGGTTGACAAACAGCCAGATGAGTACATACATGATGAGCACGGCAACGGCCGTTTCCTGCGATACCGTCCAGGCCAACAAAATCACCGGCAAGCCGCCCAACAGCGGTCCCAGTGTGGGAATGAGCGCCATCATCCCGGTAAATATAGCCAATACCAGATTGTAATCGCCTCTTAAACCGACCATTCGTGCAACAATCTCAAGGCCAATATAGGTGAATACCCCCACCGCCAGTCCGATGAAAAACTGGCCGCGCACGAACGTACTCATGGCACGATCTGTGATACGCACGAGTGCCCAAAAATCTTTCTTGAATGGGGCTGGCAGCATTCGGTTTAGGGCGGCTGAACCGCGTTTTTGCTCATTGAGCACGGTGAGCAGCCAGGTAGGAATCACCAGAAAACCCAGGATGAAGCCGAGGGCGTTGAAGAGTCCCAACACCGTTCTCAGCGCCACAGTCGCGGCTCGTTCCACGATGGTATCGATCTGCGTGCGTGCCATGCCGGCGGCGTTTTCCAGCCAGCGGTTTAAGATCGGCTGCACAACGGGCGGCAGCGTATGCACCAGTTCAGACAATTCATCTGCGTAGGCTTCAAATTCCATGTCGGTGGGAATGGTGAGAGCGACATTGTAGACCTGCTGGATAATAAGCGGCACGAACTGCGCCAAAACATAGACGATAACGGCCGTTACCGTACTCATTGTCAGTAGTGCCGCAAACCAACGGGGCAGAAAGCGATCCAATTTATTGACAATAGGCAGCATGGCGTAGGCCAGCACCGCCCCCAGGAAAAAAGGTAACAGCGCCACTCTAGCCGTCCATGCCAGCCAGCCAACGGCCGTTACCGCACCCGCAGCCATCAATAAACGCACTACTTGCGCCGGTGTCACAGACATCAAGCGTAAGCCCAGCCGTTGCCACGCCACTCGTCCTTCATTGGCAGAAGTGGCAAGCGGATCTGGTATTGTTTTCTCAGTAGGAATGGTTTGTGCCATAACAGAATACCTCCACTATTTACGGTTCACGGATTATATTAAAAGGCGAAAGAATTATACTGCGGTTGCGCTGGAAAGGTATATCTGTGCCACCCGGTTCAAAATCTTGCGTCGTGCCAGCATCCCAGTGCAGGACGGCGTAAAGCGTATCGGTGACTTTCGCTGGATCAATCACCACGACCACCTCTCGATTCACGCCGGGAGCGAGCCAGGTTTGGCCGATAATTTCGCCCAATTCACCCTCATCATCGTTGTGGATCACCGCCCAGGCGTCTACTTCGGTGACGGTGAATGGGATGGTAACGGCCGTTTCCCCATCTGCCACCAATAACGGCTGATCCCGCGACCCCAAATAGTTCCCAGGATTGGTCTTGAAGCTAAACGGATTGGCAATGCGACCCTGATACATAATCTGAAAATCAGCCGCTGGAAAATCGAAATCATTCCCTGATTCGGTATCTTCATGCAGGAAGATGAATAGTTGGTCTGTCACTTCTGCGCCCAGTAAGCCGACGGACACCGCCTCATTCAAGCCATCTGCCAGCGCCGCCGAGCCGATAATAATGCCCGGACTGCCATTTCCATCATCCGCATACACCACCAGCCAGCCTGGGCCATTGCTGATAACGCGCTCAACCACAATATGGTCATCAATCACAGGCTGATCAAAAACGACAACATCAGGCGGATACGTGGCCTCAATTTCAGCGACGACGGGATTGCCAATGGACAGCATGGGCAAGTCTTCTTCGGGGTAATCAAAACGTTGTTCGCGCCCCACATCTTCATGCAGCATGGCATAGAGAGTTGGTGTGCCTTCGCGCCAGGGAATGCGCACAACCACATCGTCTGTTGCTCCCGGCTTCACAAACGTAGCCCCTAAAACAGAGCCAATAGCCCCCGCTTCCTGGGCATGGATGACCACCCAGCCAGGGCCAGGCGCGTACACACTATCGATGCGAACGAGGCCATCTTCCAAGATGTCTTGGGCGCTGACGGTAAGTTCTGGCAGGCGCATTTGCCGGTCTATGGCAAACGAGTGGGCGATGGTGCTGCCCTCTGCCAACAGGGGATCATCTTCCCCTGGAAAGTCGAAGGTGCTTTCGCTGCCGGCGTTGACGTGAATCATGGCTGTCAAACTATCCGTCGCTTGCAAGGGGTCGATGGTGACTTCGACATCAGTGGTTGTGCCGGGGGAAACGGCCGTTTTCCCCAATACCTCGCCTACCTGCCCCTCCCGTTCCGCATGAATGACCACCCAGGCCGGTTCCAGCACTGTCACGCTGTCGATGACAACAATGCCTGCTTCATCAAGTCCCTGGTCAGAGAGCCGTGAGGGAGGGCTGGGCGGGAGTCGCTGTGGGCGCAGGGGTGCGGGTGGCTGTGGGTTTAGCCGGAATAATGGATGTGGGAACGGCCGTTACCTCTGATGTTGGTATTGGCTCTTCCCGACTGCAAGCTGCCAGCAGCAGCAAAATAGCTAAAATAACAAAAATACGTTTCGACAAATTAACCTCTCCAAGAATCGCCAATTGTCAATTTCTCAATCGTTGATTGTCAATGATCGTTCATTGACGATTAACGATCTACAATTCATTTGATTTTATGTCGGAACGAGAGAATGCCAAAATGATACCAGCGGTCAGACGATGACAAAATTTATAAAACGTACTCTGTTTATGATTGTTTTCGTGGTCGGTACACGACTAGTGCTTACCTACTGGGTGGCTTCATTGATTGACAGATTGCTCAATCGGGTGCAGAAACAAGAGAAGGAGATAGTGCAGGCGGAAACGGCCGTTTTCCACAACCAACTCTTCATCGCCGACCTGCACTCAGACCCCTACCTCTGGAACCGCAACCTGCTCAAACGCCACCGCTACGGCCACATCGACGTGCCGCGCCTCATCGAAGGCCACGTGGCCTTGCAAACGGTTGGCGTCGCCGCCAAAATCCCGTGGGGACTCAACTTTGAGAGCAATCCAGACCGCAGCGACATGCTGGCGGCGCTCGTCGTGGCGCAAGGCAAACCGCTGCGCACCTGGCACAGCCAATACCAACGCGCCCTTTACCACGCCCAACAACTGCAAGCCATGATCGCCCAGGAACCCGACATCCTCATGCTCATCCGCAGTGCGGCAAGACCTGGATGATTTGGTTGCCCGTCGCCAGAAACGCCCTATTACCACCGGCTTTCTCTTGGGACTGGAAGGCATTCATGCCCTGGAAGGAAATCTGGCGCATGTGGACGGTCTGTTTGCTGCTGGTTTCCGTCTGCTGGGACTCACGCATTTCTTCGACAACGAGGCAGGCGGCTCTGCGCACGGTCGGCAAAAAGGGGGGCTGACTCCGTTTGGCCGCGACCTCATCCAGGCCGCTGAAGCCAAAGGTATGACCATCGACCTGGCGCACGCCTCCGCCCCACTCATCGACGAGGTGGCGGCCATTGCCACTCGCCCCCTCATCGTGTCTCATACCGGGGTGCGCGGCACGTTCGATTCCCCACGCAATTTAAGCGACGACCACATCCGGCTTGTTGCCGAAACGGGGGGACTGATTGGCATTGCGTTTTTTGAGATGGCGGTGGGAGAAGGGGGAATAACGGCCGTTGTGCAAGCCATGCGTTACGTTGCAAATTTAGTCGGCGTGGAATCACGTCGCCATTGGCTCAGATTTTGATGGCGCGATTAAAGCCCCCATTGATGCCAGCCAACTGCCGCTGCTCACCGAAGCGCTCCTGGACGCTGGATTTACCCGCGAAGAAGTTGCCAAAATTATGGGAGGCAATAGTTTGCGTTTTCTACAAGCGAATCTGCCAGCCTAATTATTTCGGCCCCGCCTGCCACCACATCGTCTGCCCATCCGTCGTCACTTCAATCGTTCCCAGTTCATCGGTGCGCAACACAGTCGCGCCGATGGCTTGGGCGCGTTCCAGCACCTCTGGGTGCGGATGGCCGAAGCGGTTGTCTACGCCAGCCGAAACGATGATGATTTGCGGCTGCACCGCTTCCAGGAATGGCATAGAGCTGGAGGTTCTGGAGCCGTGATGGCCCGCTTTAAAAACCAATGAGTTAAGCGGATAGCCTTGTGCCAACATCGCCTGTTCGGCGGTTCTTCTGCATCGCCGGTGAGCAGCAGCGAAAAATCGTCGTAAAGCAAGCGGAACGAGACTGAATTGTCGTTGCGATCTTCGGTGTCAAAAAATGCACTGGGATGCACCACTTCCAGGCGCACCCCATCCCCAATTTCGATGATTTCGCCAGCTTGCGCCGGATGCACGACCGTTTCGCTGGCTTCGGCCGCCAGCAGCAGGGCATCGTAAGTGCTGGAAATGCCGAGTTCGCCGCCATCGGTGATGAGTTGGTCGATGGTGTAGCGGTCGAACACGTCTACCAGACCCGCCACATGATCCGCATCAGGATGGGTGGCAACCAGGATGTCGAGATCACGATCCCAGAAGGGCATCTGGCGGCCTAACTGGTCGTTGAGGATGCTGGGGTAGAAGCCGCCATCGACCAGAATTTGCCGCCCCGTTGGCGTTTGGATGAAGATGGCGTCCCCTTGGCCCACGTCGAGAAAGGCAACGTGCAGCAAGCCATCGGGCTGGCTGCGGCTCCAGTTGAATACGAGAAGGAGGACGATGATGCTGGTGAAAACGGCCGTTTTCTGTCCCAATATTCTGCTGCAAAAAATCCATCACACCCCTCCGTTTTGCTGGCGTTTGCTTGGCGTACCAGGTAATTGCGCCAATCAGCACAAACATCAACACCATGCCCAGCGGCGACACTTCAACCGGCACAGATGCCCACGGCACACTGGCAAACGCCTGCACCAGACCAATCGTCGCCGCCAGAAACAGCCAGGCAATCCAGGCAAACAGTTGCCCCAACGGCAGCCAGATCATGCCCAAAATCGTGGCCAAACCGCCCCACAGCATCACCCCAGGCTGGAGTGGCAGAATAAAGGCATTGGCGGCCAGGCTAATCAGCGACAGTTGCCCAAAGTAGCCCACCATCAAGCGGCAGCGTCAAAATTTGCGCCGCCATTGTCAACAATACCGCCTCTGACAAAACGCCCATGACTTGATTGGTGAGCTTGCGGTCTGCCACCTGTGACAGCCGTTTGCGTGTCCATTGCGAAAACGGGTCGGCGTAGAGCATGAGTCCCAGCGTGGCGGCAAAACTGAGTTGAAAGCCAACGTCCCACAAGGTGTAGGGATTGACCAGCGTCATGACAAAACCGGCAAAAAAGAGGGAGGCGTAGGCAAAATTGGGGCGGCCCAACCAGCGGCTGGTGATGAGGAAGATGCTGCCCATGACGGCGGCGCGCACGACAGACGCATCGGCCCCCACCAGAATGGTGTAGAAGGTGATACCCACGATGGCGATGATAACGGCCGTTTTCCGCGACACAAACGGATCAGCCAAGCCCACCAAAATAGCAATAATGATGGCGATATTAAACCCTGAAATGGCGATGATGTGGGTCATGCCCGTGGTGCGGAAATCTTCCTCTAAATCAGGGGGAATGCCGTTGTCGTTGCCCAGCAAAATACCAGAGAGCAGCGCTGCTTCGGGGTCGGCGATGAGCAGGTTGATGGTGCGTTGCGCCCGCTGTTTGACGGCGTAAATCACTTGAAAAACGGGATTGCCTTGCCCCTCCGCCAACACATCTACATACGCTCGAATCATCATGCTGTGGATGCCCTGCCGCGCCAGATAATCTTTGTAGCTGAATTCTTCATCTTCGGGCGGGGTCTCTAAACGGCCGTTTACTGCCACCTGCGCCCCATACAGAACAACAGGAAAACGGGGCGCTTGCACCAAAACCTGGCCGGTAACGGGTTGACTGGAACCATCGGGGAAGGCAATGCGCTCGGTAGCCACGCGCAGATTGACATACTGATCACGCACGTCTGGCTCTTCGTTCACGAGACCGAACAGCCCCACCGTTTCGCCGGTATCGTTGTAGTAGGCGACGTGTCCCTCATCAATCACCGGCACGGCGAGGGCATAACGCGCACCGCCCAGGCACACCACACCCAGTCCCAGCAGCAGCCAGGATGCTTGTGACCAACGGCGCAGGAGTAAACCAGAGAGGATAACGGCCGTTGCCAACCCAGCCCAATACGCAGCATCCCACGCCATCTGAGACGCCAATGCGATACCAACAAACCAACAAATGCTTAAATAAACAAGAAGCACGAGATTTCTTAGTTACTCCCACGATACGCAAAACTTGTTTTTGAAAACCCAAACGTCAAACCAATACGACAGCAACATTATAGCGCAAAATAGACGCTGCAAATATTCAAAGCGAGGTTTTTAATAGTCAAGTTGAGGACTCGCTTGGCCTTTGTTACAATAAGGGGTAAGTTACTAAACACTGGCGTTTTCTGAATTTTCCAGAGTACGGCGATTTTCAAAATCGCCCCACATACCAGAGAGGCGTATAAAATTCGCCAGACTCCAGTAAGTTAACAAAAATTTCCTGTTTTCACCTGATGGGTAAACCTATGACAGAGTTCGATCCCAAAATATATCGTATCTTAGCTGTAGACGACGATGCACTCATTTTAGAATTGATTGAAGAGTCCCTTTTACGCAGTGACTTTCAAGTCTCTATTGTTTCCTCGGGGGAAGACGCCTTAGACTGGATGAAACGAGAAGGACTGCCCGACTTGGCGGTGGTAGACATCAACATGCCCTTTGGTATGGATGGGTTGGAGTTTTGCGCCCAGGTACACACGTTTTGTGACTTGCCGATTATCATGTTAACGGCCGTTGAGAACGAAGCAACCATCATCCAAGCCATCGAAACATGTGCTGAAGATTACATTACAAAACCATTTTCCCCTGGCGAACTCATTGCCCGGGTACGACGGATATTGCGTCGAATTGGGCCATTCCCCATCCCGTTAGAAACCTTAACACGCATTGATAATCGCCTCAGCGTCGATTTTGCAGACAGCCAGGTTGTGGTGGAAGGACAGCCTGTTTCATTGACGCCCACGGAGACAAAATTGCTATATCTCCTCCTCCGATCTGCGGGACGGCCATTGACCACAGACTACTTGTTGCGGCGGCTCTGGCCTCATGACACCGCTCATGACGAACGATTGCGTGTTTATGTGCATCGTTTGCGCAGCAAGTTGAACACAGATGTGGATCAGCCAGAATATATTCGTTCTGTCCGCGGTGTCGGATACGTGTTTGAAATCGAAGAGATTGCAGCTTGAAATTAGTGATGGCTTTTGGCTTCACCAGTGACTAATTAGCAGGATTTATGGAAAATATAATGGCACCCTACAACATTTTGGTTGTTGATGATAACTTGTACACGCTGCGGATTGTGCAGTATGCGTTAGACAATGCTGGCTATCAAACCCATACCGTTACCTCGGGTGAAGAAGCCATGACATTCATTAATGACGAAGGATTGCCCCATCTAGCTATTGTGGATTTTCATATGCCGCCCGGTATGAGCGGTTTTGAATTTGCCCGCACGGTTCACCAATTTAGCGATTTGCCTATTATTATGCTAACGGCCGTTAACGAAGAACAAACCATCATCGAAGGGTTAGAGCAATATGCAGAAGATTACATCATAAAGCCATTCAATCCGGGCGAACTGGTCGTTCGGGTACAACGGGTGCTGCACCGTTTGGGTGACTTTGCTTATAAACTGGAGTCACTAACCCGTGTAGATGACCGTTTATTTATCGATTTTCCGAAACGTCAGGCAATCATTTGGGATAATGCAGTTTCCTTGACACCAACAGAAGCCAGACTGCTTTATATCCTCATGCGCCAAGCTGGCAAAATCGTTTCCACAGAATATTTATTGCGCCGCTTGTGGCCGCTGGAACCCGCTTATGAAGACCGCCTGCACGTTCATATGCATCGGCTGCGTCACAAAATTGAAGACAAAGAAGATAAGACACGATCTCGTTACATTAAGTCTGAAAGAGGCGCAGGATATATCTTTTATCTGTACGCTCCGTCAGACTGTGAAGAGACCGAATCGTAGCGTGCAGAAATCAGCACCTGGTTCATTGCAAAACTGACAGTTCGCAGTGAACCATTGCTCTCCCCCTAAATTTTTATGCCCCCTTTAACGTTAGATAAAATTCATGAAGCATTAGAATTAGAAGATTTTGACTCGCTGGCTGCGCAAAAGAAGATGATGCCCTTTGACTCTGCTCAACGCAGTTTGCCACAAAACAAGGCGACTGTTCGGGTAGGTGCGGTGTTGGTTTTGCTCTATTGTCGTGGTCAGGAAATGTATCTGGTGCTGACGAAGCGACGGGACGATCTCCATTCACACGCCGGACAGATTTCTTTCCCGGGCGGGCGGCAGGAAGCATCGGAATCGCTGCTCACGACAGCCTTGCGCGAAACGGAAGAAGAGGTGGGGGTTCCCATAACGGCCGTTCAATCCTTAGGCCAACTTACCGCCATCTATATTCCCCCATCCGGCTTCCTGGTGCATCCCTTCGTCGGCTGGTACGAGAATGGGGGGTCGCCGCACTTCATCCCCTGTGAAGATGAAGTGGCGCAAATCATAGAAGTACCCTTGGCTACCTTGCTCGACCCGAAAACGGCCGTTTCCGAACCGTGGGATTTCAAAGGCCACAAAGTCATGGTGCCTTACTATGCCATTCAGGGACACAAAGTGTGGGGAGCCACCGCCATCATGCTCAGTGAATTTGTTGAACGGCTGCGGATGATTGTTGAGTGACGGTAACTATACAGGTAGCCGTAGTCGTAGCCTGAGCTTGTCGAAGGCGAAGGCTACGGCGGGTCTCGCCTGTACCGCTTTGGCTTCGACAGGCTCAGCCGCCGCTGCCCCTAGATTTTGGCAGACACCTGAATAGTTACTTACGCCTTACGAATAACTGTCGTATCTTCCGGTCGGTCACTAACCGGTAAGCGCACCACAAACGCACTCCCCTCATCGACCTGACTGTACGCCTGAATACTGCCGTGATGCGCCTCCACCAACTCCCGTACAATCGCCAAGCCCAAGCCAGACCCCCGACGGCCGTTTTCCCGCGTCCGTGACCTTTCCACCTGATAAAAACGCTCAAAAATACGTGACAAATCCTCAACCGCAATACCGGAGCCGGTATCCTGCACCGTCACTTCGATAGCTCTGTCGCCATGCATCTTCAACGCCAGATGGACGCGGCCTTCGGCGGGTGTGTGGGTGAGCGCATTATCCAGTAAATTGGTAAACACCTGCATCAGACGGTCATAATCACCGATGATGGGTGGCACGGGCTGCAACTCACAAGTGAAGTGAATCTTTTGGTCTTGTGCCCGCAGCATGAGATTGGCGTGCGCGTCTGCGAGAAGTTGGTGCAGATCAACCGGCGTCTGCACCAATTCAAGCTGCCCCGACTCAATTCGCGCCAAATCGAGAAGCTGATCGACCATCCGCTGCATCCGTTCTGCTTCATTGTAGATAATGCCTGCCGCTCGTTGTTGTTCTGGCTCGGTAACGGCCGTTCCGTCCCACAACGACTGGCTCCAACCCCGAATCGACGTCAGCGGCGTCTTCAAATCATGTGACACATTACTCACAAAGTCTCGCTGCGCCTGATTGCTCGACTTCACCTGCGCCACCATGCTGTTAAAACTTCGCGCTACCGTTTGCACCTCATCTGGCCCCGTCACCGGCACATGCTGCTCATAATCACCCCGCGCCACCGCCTTCGCCGAACTGGCCGCCCGTTGCAACGGCCGTGCCACCCATCCCGCAAACCCAAACGCCAAAATCACGGAAACAATCAGCGCCAAAGCCCCGCTCACCAAAATAGGCTGCGAAAAGGTCTCGTTAAAAAAGGAACGGGGCGTCGGTTCTGGGGAGGCGTAAAATATTTGCAGACGGCCAAAGCCAATCACAGAAATCGGACGGGAATACACCAGCCAGTCGCTGTTATCCGGGGCGGTGAATACGCCGCTCACCGCATCGTTCTCCAGATTAGGCACTAATCGGCGCACATTTTCGATGCCTTCAATGTTCACACCCAGCCAACTGTCATTCCCATTGCTATCGAAGATGATTTGTTGGGAGTCAACATCTGCCACCAAGATACGGACTTCGTTTTGAACGGCCGTTTCATTCAACAACAGTTCAACCTGCGCATCCGTAGCCCCCACCTCCATCAGCCGCACAATCTGCTGGCGGTTCACGCGGCTCACCGTCGCCAACTGCTGCAAGGTTGGCACATAGCGCAATCCCGGCTGCGCGGCATAGAAAAACAACGCCACCACCACCGCCAACAAGACGGTAGCAATCACCAGCAAATAAGAAAGCAAAAGGCGGCTGCGAATTGAGTTAAACATGTGAATTAATGATAAGTTTGTACCCCATCCCCCACACCGTCTCAATAGACAACGTGCTGCCTTCTAACTTTTCACGCAGGTTGGCAACATGCACATCGACGGTGCGCGTCCGGTCGTAAAATTCATACCCCCACACCTGATCCAGCAGTTGGTCGCGGGACAGCACCATGTTGAGATGATCCATCAACGTCAGCAGCAAATCAAACTCCTTGGTGCGCAAAACCACCCGCTTCCCCGCCACAAACACATCGCGGCTAGACGGGTTGGCTTCCACATTGCCCACGTGCCGCACCTTTGTTGAGTCCGTATCTTTTTCAGGGGTTGCCCGACGCAGAATAGCGCGTATTCTGGCTACCAGTTCACGGGGATTGAACGGCTTGGTCAGATAATCATCCGCGCCCATCTCCAGCCCTACAATTTTGTCGATGTCGTCGTCTCGCGCCGTCAGCATAAGGATGGGCAAATTGCTGTCAGACCGCACTTGGCGGCACACTTCCCAGCCGTCAATGCCCGGCAGCATCAAGTCAAGCACCATCAACGTGGGCGCGTTTGCTTGATGTAAGCGAGCGCATCCGCCCCATTGGTCACGGTATCGACCTGATACCCATCTTTTTCCAAATACATTCGCGCTAAATCACGGATATTGGCTTCATCATCGACGACGAGAATGGTTTCGTTTTTCATCATAAAAAGGGGGCAAAGTTGCAAGGTGGCAAGGTTGTAGAGTAGCAAGGCACATCGTTATGCGTTCACCCTGCAACTCTGCAACTTTGCCGCTCTGTTATAAAAGAGCGATGGCTTCGATTTCCACGCGAGCGCCCAGGGGCAAGGCGGCCACTTGCACAGCCGAACGAGCTGGTGGGTTTTCAGTAAAATAGTTGCCATAGACGGCGTTCATGGCGGCAAATTCACCCATGTCTTGCAAAAAGACAGTGCATTTGACGACATTGGCTAAATTGGTACCGGCAGCATCGAGAACGGCCGTTAAATTTTTCAAAACCTGTTCTGTCTGAATGGTAATATCATCCTCACGCATTTTGCCCGTTGCGGGGTCAAGGGCAATCTGTCCGGCTGTAAAAACCATATTGCCAGTACGGACTGCTTGTGAATAGGGGCCAAGGGCGGCAGGGGCATGTTTTGTGCTGATAATCTCTTTGGGCATGGGAAACTCCTTTGTGGCTCATGGGGCATCCGTAAAAAACAAATCATTGAACCGATCTCTGCTTTTTTGAACGAACGCTAAGTAGTTAATGTTTGCTATTTTAACACGCGCAGAAAATATGATAAACTGGCAACATGCAAAGCTGGCCCATTGTCATCGAGTTAGGCAACTTTACATTAACCAGTGCCACGCCATTAAGCGAACTGTTATGGTTTGTGGCTGGATTGGTGATACTAGCTGTTTTGTCAACGGCCGTTTTGTGGTGGAATCGTCGGGCACACCGGGATCCGTTCATTTAAAAACCTCTCGATTCATCGAGATTCTCAACCATTATCTTTCAAAATTTAACTCAGTTTAGGAGCGTTCAACATGATTGATGTCAATCAACTACGTCGGGGTGTATCTTTCACCCAAAATGATAATCTTTATAAAGTAACCGAATATAGCCATAAAAAACCAGGTCGAGGCAAAGCCACCATCAAAGTAAACGTTAAAGATTTGCGTTCCGGCTCTAATTTGGTGCTATCCTTCACCTCTGGTGACCGGGTTGAAGATATTCGGCTCGACAAACAAACATACCAATATTTATATAACGATGGTGTCTACTACGTTTTCATGGATACAAGCTCCTATGAGCAAAAGCAAGTCTCCCATGTCGTGTTGGAAGAAGACTCTGTTTTTCTGCGGGATAACATGGAACTAGAATTGTTGGAATACGAAGGTGAAGTTTTAGACTACATTCTGCCCAAATCAATGGACTTTGAAGTTGTCGAAGCCGAAAACGCTGTCGCTGGCGATACCGCCACTGGCGCAACCAAAGAAGTCGTCACCGAGACTGGTCTCAAAGTAAAGACCCCCTTGTTTATCAACACGGGCGACCGCATCAAAGTAAATACAGAAACCCGCGAATATATTACCCGCCTTTAAGTTTTATCGGTTTACAGACTTCCGAATTTTAGGCTTAACTTATAAAAAGCGACCTCAACAGGTCGCTTTTTTATTTCTCCTGTGAAAATCCCGTATTTTTCGCATAATCTGTCTTCATGATCTCTTTACAGTAATCGAGGAAATATGCTATATTGAATCTACCTTATGTAAGGTTCCAACCCGAATTTATCTGGGTCGTGCAAATCAGGTGAGTCAAACCGTCTGTGTGACGGCAAATACAATTTTCACAGGAGGATGTGAATGAAGACAATCCGTTTAGGCAACACAAAAAAAGTATTTGTTGTATTACTGTTGGCAATGGTTTTGCTGTTAGCTCTTTCTGCTACCACGCAAGCGGCTCCGGCTGAAGCACCCGCAGCGTCTACTGGTGTCTATCATACGGTGACTTGGGGGCAATCGCTCTCTGGGATTGCTGTTTATTATGGCACCACCGTAAACGCGATTATGGCTGCGAATCCGCAAATTTGGAATCCAAATGTTATTTTTGCTGGGCAGGTGTTGTATATTCCCACGGGCGGTACCGGTGGCGTTCCCCCAAGCACTGGTTATTGTCGTTATTATCACAGGGTGGCATGGGGCGACACGATGTTTAAGATTTCAGCGTGGTATGGTGTGAATGTGTGGACGATTGCCCAGGCTAATAATATTTATAACTTGAATTTGATTTTTGCAGGGCAGGTGTTGTGTATTCCGTAAAGGGATAACGGCCGTTTCCTGGAAACAAAAAAACCTTTGTCAGCTTTCTGACAAAGGTTTTTTTGTCTCTCAGCTAAAGAGTCTCCCACAAATAGGTTTTCAGCCAGCAAATAAAGCCCAAATCAGCAGCAGCAACATAAACCCCACAACGGCAATGGCTACAACACTATAAATCATCATATCTTGTTTGCGGCGCTGCT
The DNA here is from genome assembly GCA_963747345.1 of uncultured Chloroflexia bacterium. GTDB lineage: Bacteria > Chloroflexota > Anaerolineae > Promineifilales > Promineifilaceae. The sequence goes on from CAVVFA010000001.1 coordinate 438,429, forward strand.
CAAGATTGGCTTTGAGCTGGGCTTGTCGTTCTGCTTCAATCGCTTCAAACTCCGCCATGCGCTTTTTCGCGGACACCTCTTCTTGCTGTTTAAGCAGTTTGATCTGCTCAGACCGTTCACGCTGAACATCAAGCGTCTTTGACTGGTACTGTTGAACCAGCAAGTCCAGAATGTCTAAAGCACTACCACACTCTTGACAATATTCATCACCCAGCCAATTGGAATGATTACATTTGCGGCAAATGCGTGACATGGGCGCACCGCACTGGCGGCAAAATTTCTGCGTTTGTTGGTGAAACGTATGGCACTGGGCACAAACATGTCCATTTAGAACGAACCGACTACCACAAGCATCACATTGAATGTGGTTATCGTGATTGTCCAGAACGTCTATAGGGTTTCGGCAGTTTGGGCAGGCAACTTCGTGTAAGATTTCTTCAGACATACAGTCAATCCTGTATAAAAGATTCTCAAATTATATGAGGAAAACGGCCGTTTGTCTTTATGACTCATTGACTATCCCAACCACGCAAAAAAGCTTGCACCGACTCCCGAAACGCCTCATCCAAATCCCCGCCTCGGCGCAGTTGATTGTTGATTTCCAACAGAACAAAGCCATGCACCAAAGCCAATGCTCCCCGCAGCGCCGTCAAAGAACGTTCTTCCCCTGCCAATTCACTCATAATTCCCTGTACCGGCAGCACCATCTTCACCAGCAAATCTTCATCCGAACGGTACGCGTCGTTTTCATGGTAAACGAGCACGTAGCGGCGCGGATTCGCATGGGCAAAGGCACGATACGCCAGGAAGATAGCCAGCAGCTTTTCTGCGGGTTCTCCAGAACTGGTGGATGCTGCCTCATCCATCATGGCAAACATCTCTTGCCAGCGTGGCTAGATTGACAGCCTGAATCAACTCTGTCTTGTTGCTCACATACCGATACAGGGAAGGGGCTTTTACGCCGAGCGCCGCCGCCAATTTGTGCAGCGACAGGTTATCGACGCCATCCGTTGCCGTCATGGCCGCGGCTTGTTGTATGATTTTGTCTCGATCAATCTGGCTTGGATAGGGCATTTTGGTTGTCCAGTGATCGGTGTTCGGTAATCGGTATTCGGTGTTCGGTGATTACTGTTCACTGATTACCGATTACTGTCCACTGATTACTGTTGACTGTTCACCTGTTTTAAATATTGCTCATATGCGTCATCTTAAATTCACCTGGATATTTTAGCCCGTAGCCAAACAATCTGTCCATGCCGATGTGGGCCAGCCAGATGAGGGCAAACTGCAAGCCAATTGTCCAAGAGAAGAATAAGGATGCGCCAGCCAGCAGCAGCGGCAGTGTATAAGAATGAACCATGTTGTAAACCACGCTGCCGAATCGCTTATCAACTGCATAGGCGATGATGGACAGATCCGGCCACAGCAATAACAGGGCAAAGACCCACCAGCTAAACCCTAGATAACCATACGCAATCATGGAGGCCACGAGAACGGCCGTTCCTTCCATCCGTAGTATCACATTGGGCATACTCAATTTTGTTGTTTTCATGTCGTTTACCTCATCTCAAAACTAATATCGTTAATCTTTAAGAATAATACTATTAGTTTTCAGTTTGTTTGTCAAGAGGTAAATTTCAACAGGAACTAAAATTGCGGTAGAATAGGCGCTGGTTGCAACCTAAAACCCGGAGGAAACGAATGCAAGCTGGCCTATTTGAAGATAACCCCACTCCCTACACGTCCTTGGATGACCTCATCAACGACATGATGAAAATGGACGACGACCCCTTGGCAAACGCGGGGACAAACGTCGTTATTTGCCGAGGTAATCCAGCGGCAAAACTAATGATCGTGGGAGAAGCGCCTGGGCCCGAAGAAAACGAACTGGGAAAGCCATTTGTCGGCCGTTCCGGTAAATTGCTGGATCAAATCTTGGAAGCTGTCGACTTTGACCCAGAACAAGATGTGTTCATCAGCAATTCGGTGTTCCGAATGCCGCCCGGGGAAGGGGGCAAAAATTTCCGCAAGCCCACCACCCAGGAAATTGACGCCTACAAACCCTATCTTACTGGAAATCATTCGCCTCGTAGACCCCAAAATCATATTGCTCACAGGCAATGTGCCCATGCAATCCATGCTGGGGATTACCGGCATCACCAAATTACGCGGACAATGGCAGGAGTGGAACGGCCGTTTAACTCATGCCCATCTTCCATCCCTCTTACCTGCTACGTAATCCACAGCGCACCCCCGGCTCACCCAAATCACTCACCTGGCAAGACATCAAAGAAGTGCGCCGCAAATATGATGAACTCATGGCAGTAAACAAATGACAGAACGCCACTCCGACAAAGCTGCCCTACGCGGCGAACCAGGATACGTCTGGCGCTCCGGCCAAGACCGCCGCCTGCAAATGATTCAGCAATGGGCTGACTTAGACAACGCCATCCTCCTCGATAACGGCTGCGGACTAGGCACCTACCTCGACGCCTTTGCCCCTTTCACAGACCACCGCTTTGGCCTTGAACTAGAACACGACAGGGCCATCAAAGCCCTCCCCACCGCCACCGGTATCGTCGAAGGCGTTGGCGAAACATTGCCCTTTGCTACCCATACATTTGATGTTGCTTTTAGTAACGAAGTCATTGAGCATGTGCAAGATGATGCGCTTTATGCCGCCGAAATGGTGCGCGTTGTTAAACCGGGTGGGCGACTGCTCATATTCTGCCCCAACCGTTGGTATCCGGTGGAACAGCATGGCATTTACTGGAAAGGGGAATACAAATTTGGCAATATCCCCCTCATCAATTACCTGCCCGATGTTTGGCGGGACAAACTGGCTCCCCATGTGCGCACCTACACCAAAGGCAACTTGTTAAACTTATTCAACAATCAGCCTGTTACCCTCATTCACCACAGCCGGATTTTTGGCGGCTACGACAACATCGAAGCCCGTCGCCCTAAATTGGGCAAAACGATTAAAAACACGCTCTATACTGCTGAGAACACCCCGTTCTCTGTGTTGGGCATTTCACATTTGTTGGTGCTTGAGAAACTTGGTGAACCGTGATGTGTGATCCGTGTGCATCATGATTCGCGCTCCACAGCGCGAACTGGACTTAATAGAAAATAAATAAAATCATTATCAATAAGTCCAATTTCCTTGAATTAACCCCCTCATCATTTTACAATCACACTATAAACGAATATCAATTAACCTCGCGGAGGCTTTTTTACAGTTGGATGATGACCTACGCTGCAAAAATCTCAGCAGGTTTACATAAGGAGAAATACCATGAGTGATAATGGACAGAGCGAAGTGGGCAGCTTCAAAGTGAAAGCAGGGTTGGCCCAAATGTTAAAAGGTGGCGTGATTATGGATGTGGTTACGCCAGAGCAAGCAGTTATTGCGGAAGAAGCTGGCGCATGTGCGGTGATGGCGTTAGAACGTGTCCCCGCCGACATTCGGGTGCAGGGCGGCGTGGCGCGTATGTCTGACCCTGGCATGATCCGCGAGATTATCCAGTCTGTTACGATTCCGGTGATGGCGAAGGCGCGTATCGGCCATTTTGTGGAAGCGCAAATTTTGGAAGCGATTGGCGTTGATTACATCGACGAAAGCGAAGTGTTGACTCCGGCTGACGAGGAATATCATATCAACAAACACCCCTTCAAAGTGCCGTTTGTATGTGGCTGCCGTAATTTGGGCGAGGCATTGCGCCGCATTGGTGAAGGCGCGGCCATGATTCGCACCAAAGGCGAGGCTGGTACGGGCGACGTGGTGGAAGCGGTGCGCCATGCGCGTACTGTGTTGGGCGAAATTCGCCGCTTACAGCTTATGCCAGACGAGGAATTGATGACCTTTGCCAAGAATATTGGTGCACCGTATGCGCTGGTCAAAGAAACCAAAGAATTGGGTCGTTTGCCCGTGGTGAACTTTGCGGCTGGTGGCATTGCCACCCCGGCTGATGCGGCGTTGATGATGCAAATTGGTGTCGATGGCGTGTTTGTGGGTTCCGGCATTTTCAAGAGCCATGATCCGGCACCTCGTGCCAGAGCCATCGTAGAAGCGACTACCCATTTCAGAAATGCTGAAATTCTGGCGAAAGTCAGTGAAAATCTGGGTGAACCGATGGTAGGTATCAATGTCAGCAGTTTGCCGAAGTCTGAGCAGTTGGCAACACGCGGCTGGTAAGAAGCGAGAGGATAGAGCAAGAGCGAGAGGTAATTATCCTCTCGCTCTTGCTCTTGCTTATGGAGTATTTGAATGAAGATTGGGGTATTGGCATTGCAAGGGGCGTTTGCGGAGCATGTAAAGATGCTGGAAGGCTTGGGGGTAACGGCCGTTGAAGTTCGTCTCCCAGAGCAATTAACAGACCTGGATGGCCTGATTATTCCTGGCGGCGAATCGACGACGATTGGCAAGCTGGCACGTATGTATAACTTTATGGAGCCACTGCGAGCGTTTGCCGCAGAAAAGGCGATGTGGGGCACTTGTGCGGGTATGATTTTTATGGCGAAGGAGATTGAAGCGACGACTTCGGGTAAGGATCAGCCGCTGCTGGCGGTGATGGATATTGAGGTGGCGCGTAATGCGTTTGGCCGTCAGGTGGATAGTTTTGAAGCGAATTTAGAGGTGGCGGTATTTGAAAATGGGGATGGCGGTGCTTTTCCGGCAGTGTTTATTCGGGCGCCGCAGTTATTGGCGGTAAAAGCGGATGCGAAGGTGATTGCGCAGTTGGCTGACGGAACGGCCGTTGCCGCCCAGCAAGGCAAATGGCTGGTTACAGCCTTCCACCCAGAACTGACAAACGACAATCGGTTTCATCGGTACTTCTTGAAATTAGCAGGGTAATAGCGCGTTACCGAATCAATCGGGGGAGGAGAACCACAAACGTTGCGCCGCCAAGAGGATTGTTTTCTACCCATAAACGGCCGTTATGCTGTTCCACAATGCGCTTAGAAATAAAGAGACCCAGCCCCGTGCCGGAGCCACTCGGTTTTGTCGTGAAAAACGGCTCGAAAATTTGCCCAATCGATCTCTGGATCAATGCCCACACCGCTGTCGCTGACGGAGACTGCGTAATAATCTGAGGTAGCCAATTCGCCAGGATAGTCTTCCAGATTAGAACCGGGCAGCATAGAGCCAGATGAAATCGCCCACGTCTTGACAAAAATGGTGCCACCGGTTGACTTCATGGCATCCCGCGCATTGGTGAGTAAATTGATGAGCACCTGAGTCATACGATTGTGGTCACACACAACTGTTTTTAAATCAGCGGCTAAGGCTGTCTTAATATCGACACTAAACTGACCCTCAAACTGCTGCTTTACCAGCGTCAATGAATCCTCGACGATTTTATTCCAGTTTGTGACCGCCAGTTGCATCGCCCCATCCAGCGAATAGTTCCGCAGCACTTCCACAATACGCACACAACGCCAGGCACTTTGCTCGACCATGGCGACATAATGCTGCAACCGTTCCAGGCTCAGGGCATTATCGTCAATATCATATTGCAGGTTGGCGCAAGAAGAGGTGATGATGCTGATGGGATTGTTTAGTTCGTGGGCGATGCTGGCGGTGAGCGTACCCATACCCGCCAGTCGCTGCGTATGGGTGAGGGAATCGTTGAAGCGCTCGACTGCCCCCAAGTCGGTGATGGAAATGAGTTTGTGGCCTTTGGTTTCTGAGGCGATGGGGGTGATGGTGAGGGCGACGGGAATAGAACGGCCGTTACTGTGTTTGAGCAGTGTTTCCCGATAAATCTCTGTTTCGATGGGGAGCATAAGCGGGAGTAAATTTTCCGGCCAGAACGTTTGATACGGCATCCCAATCATGCTGTCAATATCAAGACCCAGGAGCGAGGCAGCGGTCTGATTCGCGGAAGTTACCAGCCCATTTCGGTCGATGACAATCATGCCCGATGACATGTTTTGTAATAAATGGGCAAAAAACTGAGCGGAGACTTCAGCCTTCTCTTCCACGATTGAGTTCATCATCATGCGGCTCATTTCCTCTTGGGCCTTCCCAAAATTTAGTTATCCAAAGAATACTTGCTATTGGAATGACTTGACAGCGCTATTATTTGGATTTTTTGCTTTTCAAGAAAGCTTTACCATGTGTACGACATGATGTTCAGGAGGCTGCTTGACAGCATAAAATTAAACATCATCAATTTTATTCGGAGATTGATAGTAGCATACGCTACCGTGGCGTTTGCGTCCGTATGAGAGCCGTAAAATCAACGTGAAGGGCGCGTGAAGGGAAGGGGGGTGGTTGGGCAATCGGCAAGAAGTTTTCAGAATTAAATCGCGTGAAATCTTGCCGATTGCCTAAGCGCGGATGACAGTGGCGAGGCGGCGTATGCCTTCTTGAATTTCTGCTTCGCTGAGGCCGCTAAATCCGAGCAGAAGCGAGGGGGGAGCGGGCTGTTGCAGGTGATAGGGTGCGCCGGGGTAGATGCCTACGTCTTGGGCTGCGGCTTGTTGGATAACGGCCGTTTCGTCACAATGAGCATCCAAATACAACATCATATGCAGCCCGGCCGCCACTTCAGCATAACGAAGCTGTCCAGGCAGAAACTGCTCTAAAGCCGTCACCAGCGCTTGCCGTCGCTGGCCGTATATTTGCCGCAGTTGGCTCAGATGGCGTTCAAAGTACCCTTCGGTGATGAAATCGGCGATGGCGGCTTGGGTGAGCGTGGGGGAGCCTCGGTCGATGAGTGCTTTGGCTTGCACAAATGGCTCCACGAGAACGGGCGGCAGTACCACATAAGCCAGTCGGAGTGCCGGAAACAGCACTTTGGAAAATGTACCCAGATAGACGACGCGGCCATCGTTGTCGAGTCCTTGTAACGCGGATTGGGAACGGCCGTTATACCGCAAATCCCCATCGTAATCATCCTCAATAATCAGGCCGTCTCGCTGCTGCGCCCATTGCAGCAAGCGCAGACGGCGGGACAGCGACATCGTGCCGCCGCGTGGAAACTGGTGGGTGGGGGTGACAAACGCTAATCGCGCGGTGTTGTCGGGTGGGATATTTTCGACAGGAAAGCCATCATCGTCTACGGGCAGGGCGGTTAACTGAGCGCCGTAAGCGCGGAACAGGTTGAAGGCCACGACAAAGCCTGGGGTTTCCACCAGCACTTCGTCGCCCGGTTTGAGCAGCAGCCGCGCTAAAATGTCTAGCACCTGCTGCGCCCCGCTGACGATGACCACTTGTTCTGGTGTGCAGTTGATGCCGCGATACTGTGCCAAATAATCGGCCAACGCCTGGCGCAGGGGGAAATAGCCAGCAACGGAGCCATAACGGGAGAGCATGGCGTCGTCGGTGCTGAGATAGCGAGCCAGCAGCCGCCGCCACACGTCGTAGGGGAAGATTTGGGCGAAGGAACGCCCAATGCCAAAGTCGATGGCTGGTCTGGAGCCAGTTGGGGAATCGTCTGGCGCGGCGGTGAGAACGCGGTTGCCCCAGTCTGAGAGGGTGGGGGTAAACGGCCGTTTTTCCCACAACAAGGGCAGCGCTTCAGCCACAAACACACCGGCTCCCGGTCGGCCAACCAGGTAGCCTTCTGCCTGTAATTGGTCGTAGGCTTGGGTGACGGTTATCCGCGCTACACCCAGGTCGCTGGCTAACTGGCGGCTGGAGGGCAGTTGGGTGCCGGAGGGCAGGTCACCAGATAGCACCTGTGTTTGAATCTGCTGAATGATTTGGCGATAGAGGGGTAAACGGCCGTTACGATCTACTGTTAGGTTTAGCATGGGCTGGTTTTTTTCCTCCCCTCAATCCCCTCCCAAAGGGAGGGGAAGCCAGGCTCCCTCTCCCTTTGGGAGAGGGCTGGGGAGAGGGAGCTCTCCGTTATTTAAATATAACGGGGAAATATTGTTGCTGACAGGTGACGTCCAGGGCCATGTCGATAGAGATTGACTGACTGCCTGGGTTTTGCACCAGATAGGTTAAGTTACTGGTAAGCATCCGGTTACACGCGCCCACTTCTACGACGGCTTGGTATTGCATAACGGCCGTTTCCGTTCCCAACAGCGGCAGCACGCCTTCCCAACGCAGGTACTCGTCTGTTTGGGTGAGTGTGCCAGGGGGGGCGGTCACGTTTGTCACGGTTAGGCCAGCGGGAATGGTTTCGGTCAGCACATAGCTCATGTCTAATGGCGTCACGTTGGGTTGAATGGTGAGGGTGGTGGTGAGTTGTGAGGCGAGGGTAACGGCCGTTGGTGTGATGGTTTTGCTCACATCATCTTCATGGCGCACGATTGTCACCGGAATAAAGCCGAGGTCGTTAGGTGTGGCAGGTTTTGTGCCGATGTCTAGTCCGCCGAACCACCGTTCACCTGATTCCAGGGCTGGCTCTTGCCAGAAATAGCGCAGGGCAAACGGCTCGGTTACGGCTTGTCCGAGCGGCCCTGTGACCCAGTTGTTTGTGGCGGGATTGTTGGGGATAACGGCCGTTACCAATTCCAACTCATCCAGGGGCAGTCCTGAGCCGGAGGTGTTCCACAAGACGATTTCATACGCGCCTTCATCCGGTTCCACGACATAGCATCGTTTTGCCCAGCCGTCTGCTTGAGCAGTACAGGCGGTTCCCCGTGCATCCCCGCTCTTTTGGCTGTATAGCTGCACACCGTAGGCGGTGGATGACACGATCTCTGCTGCTAACAGCTTGCTGTTGGCGGGAACTGGAATTGTCAGGGTGACAGCTTCGGTTTCCGCAATGTGGGTTTGGGTGAAGGTGCCTTTGACCATCTGCACGGCGGTCGCTGTCAATTCGGTGATGTTGGGGGCGAATAAGTTGCTTTGCAGGTGTGACCCTGCATCTTGGCGCGTATGGATTTCGATGTTTTCGATGAGGTTGCTCTCCACGCGCTTGAGGGTGACGGGCAAGTGGGCATCGACTGCTTTATGGGTATTCTCGGAAAGTTGTAATGTGCCAAAATCCCAGGTGTCGAGGGGCAGGCTGTCGGCAACGGCCGTTACCGTAATGATCTGCGTGGCTCCCGGCTGTAAGGTGAAATGGGCGGGCTGGACGGAGAGAACGGCCGTTATCGGCTGTGTTATGTCAATAGTCCAACTGGTGGGCGTGTCCAGCGTGCTGCGTAGTTCGCGTGTCCAGGTGCAGGTGGTGGCGCAATTGGCGTCGGTGAGCGAGGCCAGGTTGAGCTGACTGGAATCTTGCCCCAATACGGGGTCGGCTGCCCGAAACCTGTTGGCTGTTTCATTCAATACGAAGCCGACGCGGGAAACGGCCGTTAAGTCAATCCGGCCTGAACCACTGCCAAAAACGTCTGTTGGTGTGTTGTTGTGATCAATGATGGCAGAAACGGCCGTCATCATCAACGCCGATTCAATTTCGGCCGGTGTCCAGTCAGGATGCAGCACTTTGAGCAGCGCCGCCGACCCGGCAACATGGGGCGAGGCTTGGGAGGTGCCACGGAAGAATGAAAGTTCAGGGGGGATGGAGGTGGCTGTGGTTTCTCCGGCTGCCCAAATTAAAGTACCAGGCGCACTGACATTCGGCTTGAGTACATCTGGCACAAAAGGAGTGGGGCCGCGAGAACTGTGTAATAAAGGATGTCGGCATAGCTGGCATCGTGTTGGCGCACCGTTCCTTGAATTTCGGCGATGTGATTGCTGCCAGAGGCTAACCAGTTATTTAGCGCGGTCGCATCGGTGAGACCGATGTTGATGCCGGGGATGTTAAACCGTTCAATGCCAAACGCGGATACTAAATTTAGCCCATTGTCGATCACGATTCCGCCCGCACCACCCGCGACCACATAAGCGGTTTTGTTGAGACGACTCACGCCGCTATACCGGCAAAAGACGATTTCACCATGCGTCCAGGTGCCAGCGGGAAAGTTGGTTTGGCAGGTGCCGTTATCGAGGACGCCGTTGGTGTTGGTGAACTGTGCTGCCGAGACGATGGGAGCGGGGCCGTGCCCGCCGGTGATGCTGGAGCCGGTGATGGGAGCCAGGCTGGTGAGACCGCCGCTGATGGGTAATAGGGTATTGTCGAAACGGCCGTTACCCGTCACATTGCCCGCTGATGTCATCCAGGGTGAATTGCCAGGCGCTAAGATGGTACCCGCAGCAGACCCAGTATTCCCAACGGCGGTAGCCACAAAAATCCCAGCTTCCCGCGCTGACAAAAACGCCAAAGACAACGGATCAGTCCAGGGATTAGAGGCGGATCCGCCGATAGAAAAATTAAGCACATCCACGCCATCGAGAATGGCTTGCTCAATAGCGGCGATAGAAAGTTCATCGGGACAACTTACCACAGGTTGGCACACATCATAGGCGATGATAGTGGCGTGCGGCGCGATGCCAGACAAAGTGGGGGTGAGCACAATGGTTGGTGCGACGTATGTCACGGTGATGACATTGCCGGCGGCAATGCCGGCCACGTTGCTGCCATGCCCGCCCACCCAATCATCTTCAGGGTTGTCGCCTACTTGGGGCCAACTGTATGCCCCGATTAATTTGTCGTTGCAAATGGTGATTTCTGGCTGGGTGGCACATTTTCCCAGGTAATTGCCAGTGCCATTGGGGTTGGTATGCACATAGCCATCGCCGCCTACTGCGGCAAAAGAGGGGTGATCCAGGTTGATGCCGGTGTCGATGATGCCGATGATGATGCCTTCGCCCTGGGTTCCCGCGATGCCCCCGGTCTGGCTGCCATCCCATAAGCTGTGTGCGCCAATCCAGCTTGGACTAGAATCGGTGAGTGGCTGGCGTGCCTGGCTGGGTACGACGGCGCGAATGGCTGGCTGCTGCGCGAGCGTGGCGGCTTCTGCTTCTGTTAGTTCGACGGCCATGCCGTTGATGGCGTGGGTATAGTGATGGGGAATGGATAACGGCCGTTCTACCATCTGTGTCATCTCCTTAATTACCAATACTTGTTGGGCTTGCACGGTGCGCTGCGCCCTTTGCGCTGACAGGCTCATCACAGGGTTCGCCGTATCTGCCATCTGTTGCACGACAGTCTGGCCTTCTAACATGACAATATACATGTGGGTATTAGCCGGACTCTCTCCTGTTTGCGGTTGTTGGGCGGATGTGATGTAGTAATTCATCGACAAACCTGCTGCCAAAACAATCAACAGGAGTAAAAAAAGATATAATGGTCGGGGGAAACGGCCGTTTTGTGCCATCGTCATAGCGTCAACCTCTGTGGGATTGGGTATCTCGTGTTAAAATTACGATCATTCCTTGAAATCTCATGTTCTCAGACTGTACAAAAAGTCAGGCTCCTTTACAATTAGAGAGCAGCGAAAAGAGTGGAATCTTTAATAGAGTTGTCCCTAAATAAAATTTCATGCCTGTCATTCCCGCGTAGGCGGGAATCCATTGCTCTAATGAATCTGAATACCCGCATTCACAAGTATGACAATTATTAATTGGGAACAACTCTAATACAAACTACATTATTCTAAACTATGGTGAATATGTCTAGCCGTAATGGTTTATTGACATGTGCCTGCACCACACTATATGCTCTCTTATAAATAACGGAAAGTAAACTTTTATGCCCTATCAAAGCAGTGACAAAACGCGCCAAAAGAAAGATGCAAAACGAGCCGCTATGATGCAAGCGTCTGTGCGGGTTTTTGCTGAAAAAGGATACCATGCCGCCACGATACGGGACATAGTACAAGAAGCGGATGTGGCCGTCGGGACTTTCTACTTTTATTTTCCAGACAAAGAAACATTATTTGTTCATTTATACGAGGAAACAGCCCAATTTTTATTGCAAGCCATTCGACAAGGGGTTCAATCGCGTTCAACGCTTCCTCATCAGATTTCAGCTGGTTTACAAGCGTATATTAATATCGCAATTTATGAGCCCGCTATTGTGCAGTTGTTATTGGTTGGTGGCGTGGGGGCTGTACCAAGCCTGGCGACAAAACGGGCCGAGTTCCGAGAGAGTTCGATCAATGTGTGGCAACGGCCGTTAGATAATGCCCTCGATAGCACCCTTATTGTGCCGCAAAACACACGGCGTGTGGCTGAAGCACTGACCGGTGCATTTGATGAGGTTATCCTAAACCTGCTCACTAACCCAGAGCCTGAATTAGAAGCCGGTGCGGCTTTGCAAGATTTAATCGACTTTACCTTAAGAGCAGTCGCTTATACGGGAAGTTAAGAAAAGAGTCAGTTGTGGTAATCATAAATGGGCACAGCCAGAAACGAACATACAGTAGGAACAAGACAAATGGAGTCTGTGGAATTGTGGGAACGGCGTATGTCATTTGAATCACTCATAACGGCCGTTGCCACCCAACTCATCAATCTTGCCCCCAGTAAAATTGACGACGGCATTAACCATACCCTCCAACTCATTGGTGAATTCGCGCAAGCAGATCGCTGTTTTGTCTACTTATACGAGAATCAATCATTAGCCAACACTCACCAGTGGCAAAAAGAAGAGATATCCGTTCAATTCGATCGCGCACCAAAAAAATCCAACATCCAATTCTCCTGGATGATTCCAAAACTAGAGCAATTAACGTACGTTGCCATTCCCAATGTAGCGGAACTAGATCCTGAAGCCTATCAAGAACGTGCATTTTTATATGAACTAGGTATTTCCTCGCTTGTATTTGTCCCCATGAATTACCAGGGAACATTCGTAGGGGTTTTGGGCTTCGATATGCTTGGCCAGACGCGCATGTGGGATGAAGAGATTCCCCTTCTTAAAATTGTAAGCGAAATGATAACCAACGCCTTGAAAAGAAAGGAAATTGAGCAACGAGAAAAATTAGCCTATGAATTAGGGGGGCAGTTATCCTCTATATTAGACATCGACGAACTACTGAACCTGACCATCAACCAACTTCGTGACACATTTGGTTATTATCACGCCCAAGTCTATCTCGTAGAGAAATCTGGGGGCATAGAATCGGATGGGCAAGAACCGGCTCGCCTCATCCTTCATGCGGCTACGGGTGATATTGGCTCGCGCATGAAACAACGCGGCCATGCTATCGCAATCAATGCAACGCGCAGTATTGTTGCCCGTGCGGTGCGCACCCAAGAAACCATTGTTGTCGATGACGTGCGCCAAATAGATTACCATCTACCCAATCCCGCACTCCCGCTTACACGCAGTGAAATTGCCATTCCCCTCATTAGCGAACAAGAGATGATCGGTTGTTTGGATGTGCAGCATACCAGTCTGGATCACTTTGATGAAAATGTTATGCGAACGTTGCAAATTATTGCCAATCAACTCTCAACCGCTTTGGCAAAAGCGGAATTGTTTGCCCGGAATCAGAAATTGGTAGAAGAACTCTCATTGCTACAGGCTGTTGCCAGCGTGGCGGCCGAAGCAAAAGACGAAGATGAGTTGCTGACCCGCATAACAAACATCTTGCATCAATCGTTCCACGCTGATTCGGTTGGCTTTCGGCTTATAGAGGCTGAATTAGGTGTAGTGCAAGATCACACATCTTATAAATATCATGAAAAGATAACGGCTTTTCTACGGACAAACCCAGGAGAAGGGATTACTGGCTATGTATTAAACACAGGCAAAGCTCGGAATGTGCCGGATGTTAAGCAGGAACCTGCTTTTCTTGGAGATCCACTCATTCGGTCTGAGTTGTGTGTACCCCTTAAAATTCAGGATCGTGTGATAGGTGTTCTTAACGCAGAAAGCCTCAAAGTGGCTGCTTTTTCACAGCATCATGAACGGCTATTAACGACAATTGCTGGTTATGTAGCGACTGCGACAGAAAAAATAAGACTGTTTACGAATGCTCGCAAGCAGGCAGCCGAAACAGAAGCGTTGCTGGCAACCAGCAAGGTGATTTCTTCTCTGGAATTGGATCATGTTTTGAATACCATCGCCACAGAAGCCAAAAAACTGTTTGTAGCCGATTCCAGCCGTATTCATCTCATTGAACCAAAAGGCAAACTGCTGCGATGTGTGGTCGCAATTTCTGATAAGTCTAATGACGAGATTCTTAACTTCTCAGTTCCGGTGGGAACGGGGGTTACTGGCAGTGTTGCCATGAGTGGGTTGCCGGAAATTATTAACAATTCTGCGGCTGACGGCCGTGGCGTACATATACCTAATACGTCAGATGCTCCAGAAGCAATGGCGCTTGTACCGCTTTCAATTCGGCAGAAGGTGATTGGGGTGATGGTGGTAAGTAGGGGAGGGACAGAACGGCCGTTTCTTAATTCAGACCTCAGTTTGCTAACCGCCTTTGCGGATCAGGCTGCCGTTGCCATCGACAATGCCCGTCTTTTCGCTGCTGAACGACACCAATTAGAAGAACTAACCATCCTCAATGAGATGGCAACCGCGTCTGCCAGATTGGTTCATAAGCAAGATTTGCTAACAACTGCCCTCAACCTGGCTCAAAAAAGTGTTGCTGCAAACAATTTAGAAATATTAATTGCCGATAACAGGTCTGGCATGATGAAAGTGCATAACAATCATCGAGATAGGGTGCATAACATGGTGCATATCATGCCGCATAACATGCACGATGTTATACGCGATGAAATACCGATGCATCAAGGCATCGTTGGTCTGGTTATGGCAAGCAGCCAGCCCCGAAATGTCTCAGATGTTACGGCTGATCCTGACTTAATTCATACCTTGCCTGGCATTAACTCTGTGCTTTGTGTTCCTATCAAAATCAAGGGACAGGCAGTTGGTGTATTCAATGCTGAGAGTGACAAGCCCTATGCGTTTAGTAAAAATGATGAACGGTTTTTAACCACACTTGCCCGCCAATTAGGGATAGGTCTGGAAAAATTACAATTATTAGAGGCTGAACAAAACCGGGCAACCAAGCAGCAGCAGTTGGTAGAAATTGGGGTCTCGTTATTGGAAGCCCGCAATATGGAAGAACTGTGGCCGGCCATGACCAAGGTGGCACAAGAAGTTTTACATGCAGACAGAACGGCCGTTTACGAATACAATGAATCCACCGACACCCTAAGCTGCCCTTTTGCCCACAACTTGTCAACCGCCTATACAGATGCCCTCAACGCGCGTTTTTCCCAAGTCCCCGGTGTCGGTCTTCTCAGAGATTCCCAGCCTGTACTCATTGATGATGCGCAAACACATCCTGCCATGGCTCACATGAGAGAGCATGTCATTGCAGAAGGGTTTCATTCATATGCCGTATTTCAATTGCCTACGCCAAACACCCCCATTGGCGCATTTGTGGTATACCGAGACCAAATTGCCCCCTTCGACGCCGTAGACAAAGCTGTCGGACAAACATTAGCCTATCTCCTCTCCGTTGCTTATCAGAACATTCAACTCCTAACAGAAATTCGCCACTCCCTTATCAGGGAACAACAGCTCACCGACATTACCCGCAGGCTCAGTACCGCGCCAAACTTACCTACTATTCTGGCAAGCACTATCCATAATGCCACCAGTTTGATCGGAGCAGATGCCGGTTTAATTGGCCTCGTCATAGACGGCCAAATCATGACATACTACCCCCATAATATTCCGGTCAGCGCCAATTTGCAGCCATCGCCCAAAGGAATTGGTGTGGCTTGGCACGTCGTAGAAACCCAAGAAGCCGTCATTGGCGAGCAATATCAGGAACATCCCAAAGCCCAACATAAATTAATAAAAGCAGGGGTTCGTGCCTATATTGGTATACCTATTATGGCTGGTGAAGAATGTCTGGGTGCGCTCGAACTATTTAGTCTAACGCCTGGAAAAATCTTCAGCCGCAGAGATTTAGCTCTTGCCGAATCCATCGGACGACAGGCAGGCATTGTGCTGCAAAATCGGCGCTTATACACAGACCTCATAGAAAGAGCCCAAGCGCTGACCCTCGCTCTAAAAAGACAAGAAGAATCAGATGATGCCAAAAATACATTCATCCATCATGTTTCTCATGAGCTGCGTACACCCATTGGCTTGATTTTTGGTTATGCAGAGTTATTGCAATCCGGTAGTTTGGGAGAACTCTCGCCAGAACAGAAAAATTCTATGTCAATTATTGTCAAACGAGTGAAAATGTTAATCAACTTGCTCGATGATATGTCTGTATTGTTGGCCGCAGAAACGCAAGAATTCCGCAGAGAAGAAATTCAGACGAATGAATTGCTTCAATCTGTCATTGACGAATTCCAGCTTGAAGCGCAGAAAGCAAATATTTTCCTAAAATCTGACATAGACCCTGACTTACCTCAAATCATTGGCGATCCATTCCATCTTCGGCGTGTTTTTGACAATCTGTTAACCAATGCCTTCAAATTCACACCACCAGAAGGCACTATTTTGCTTCGCGGTTGGCGCGAAGGGGAAGAACTCCTCATTGAGGTTGCTGACACAGGTGACGGTATTTCCCCTGAGGAAATGCAGCGAATTTTCGAGCGTTTTTACCAAGCTAAGTCTCAATCAGCCTCACACCACAAAGGCAAAGGGACTGGTTTGGGCTTGGCCTTGGTTAGAGAGATTGTTGAAGCCCATCGTGGGAAAGTAACCGTACGTTCCAGTCCGGGGAATGGCACAGTCTTCAAGATACGCCTGCCAGGAATAGATTTATAATTTCACGCCTTCCTTACACCCTTCTTAATTCAGATAAGTACCTGAGCAAAAGTAATCGAGTAATCGAGTATTGTCCCAGTGTAGGAATACTCGGAAACAATTGCTTTGGTGCTTAGAAGCTGCACCTCCAGAAAGCTAACGATACAATTCCGCAAATCGTTTAATCGTCAGACTTAAACTAGGGTAGAATAGTTGCTAAAAGGGTGTTGTTTAAAGTCATGGTTTATTTAATTTTTGCACTTATAGGTTTATTGGTGGGCGGTTTGATTAATGCTTTGGCAGATGATTTGCCGAGCCGAGAGCCATTGTCGCGCCCTCACTGTCACAATGCCCAATGCAGTCATGTTTATGGGCCAAGTCGCTGGCTGGGCATTAGTCAGCGGCTCCTGGATGGCAAATGCCCTGAATGTGGCAAACCGACTCGTAAAAGAGTGGTGCTGGTGGAAGGGGCAACGGCCGTTATCTTTGCCGCCATGCCCTATTTTTTCACCAACCCAGCCGAGCTTGTCATCTACTCCTTCTACATGGCAATCCTCATCCTCATCATCGTCATCGACATGGAAAACCGGCTCATCTTAAACGTTACCACCTATCCTGGCACGATATTGGCACTCCTGTTTAGTTTTGCGCTGCCAAACATCACGCTGGCTTCCGCGTTTGTCGGCGCTCTGATTGGCTTCCTCGTATTTTTGGGCGTTTATGGCTTGGCTAAAGTTACCTATGGCGCTGGGGCGATTGGCTGGGGCGATGTCATGCTGTCTATGATGATGGGCGCCATGCTCGGCGTGCCATCTATTCTCACCGCCATCGTCATCGCCATTTTGCTGGGTGGCCTCACCACCGCCATTTTGCTGATAACGCGCGTGGTCAAGCGCAAAACCTATCTCCCTTATGGTCAATACCTCGCTATTTCGGCCATGATCATGCTTGTTTGGGGGCCAGCTATCAATACGTGGTGGTTTGGCTAGGATATTATGTCTGTAATCACCATCCAGCCCATTCATACCTTGGAAAAAATGGCTGAGGTTGAGCCAATTCAAAAAGCCATCTGGGGCATCGCTGATATTGAAGTAACCTGCACCCACACGCTCCACGCTCTCGTCGAAAATGGCGGGTCGCTTATCGGTGCTTATGATGAGGATAACCTTATTGGCTTTGTTTTAGGCATTCCCGCCTTCACCCAAGACAAAAATCTTCCCCTAACTGAACGCATCAAACTGTATTCTTATATGGCTGGTGTGCTGCCTGCTTATCAAGGCCAAAGCATCGGCTATCGCCTCAAGTTGGCACAGCGCAAAGATGCTTTGCAGCAAGGTTACCGGCTTATCACCTGGACGTATGATCCGCTGGAAAGCCTCAACGCTCGCCTCAACATCGGCAAACTGGGGGCAACTTGCCACACGTATCACCGTCATTTTCATGGCGACTTGGGCGGTATCAATGCCGGTTTGCCTACGGATCGGTTCAATGTGGATTGGTGGCTGGAGAGCGAGTCTGTGAAAGAGAAGATTGCGGGGGAGAAACGGCCACTTCGACTTGGCTCAGGGCAAGCGTTATCCCTCCCCGCCCTCATCGCCCAAGGCGCAGTAATCCTCAATCCCACCATCGAAAACTCAGCCGGTCTCCCTGTGCCACCAGAAGCCGTTGCCCACCCGAACACACCCTCCCTCGTCGAGATTCCAACCAACATGCGCACCATCAAAGCCCAAGACCTCATCCTGGCCGAAACCTGGCGTTTCCACACCCGCACCCTCTTTGAGACCGCCTTCGCGCAAGGATTTGTGGTGGCGGATTTCGTGACGGATGGGAGGGAGAACGGCCGTTCCCGCTGCTACTATCTGTTAACGAAACCAAAGATTGAAGATTAAAGATTGATGTGCGCACTCCATCTTTAATCTTTAATAACCACCTACAAGGAACTACCGATGACCCTCCCCACCCGCATCATCAACGCCGCCGCTCCCATCCGCATTTGCGACAACGGTGGTTGGACCGACACCTGGTTTGCCCAACAAGGCCGAATCTTCAACATCGGCGTCTACCCCTATGCCGAAGTGCAAATCCAGGTTTTTCCTGTCGGCAGCGACCGCGACCGCATCACCATCTTCGCTGAAAACTTTGGCGAACGGTACGTCATGGATGAGCAGCCAGGTCAGTGGAATCGCCACCCCCTGCTAGAAGCCTCCATCGAACGCATGGCTGTGCCAGATGACATCGCTGTACAAGTGACCATCTTCTCCGAAGCCCCAGCCGGTGCCTCGACTGGCACTTCTGCCGCCGTCACCGTTGCCCTGATCGGCGCCTTAGATTTGCTCACTCCTGGTCGCCTCACCCCGCACGAAGTCGCTTACATTGCCCAATCTATTGAGACCGATATGCTCGGCCAGCAAAGCGGCATCCAAGACCAGCTTTGCTCCGCATATGGCGGCATTAACTACATCGAAATGTTTGATTATCCCCGCGCCACCGTCTCCCAAATTCAGGTGCCAAACAGCATCTGGTGGGAGCTGGAACGGCGGCTGGCACTCATCTACCTGGGCAAATCTCACAGTTCATCCGATGTGCATGGCATGGTCATCCGTGAACTGGAAGATGCCGGACCTGACAATCCGAAAATCAATGCGTTAAGGGAAACGGCCGTTCCCTCCAAAAATGCCATCTATGCTGGTGATTTCGCCGCCCTCGGTCGCGCCATGATTGCCAACACCGAAGCCCAACGCGCACTCCACCCCGCCCTCATCAGCCCCGACGCCCAAACAGTCATCGACATCGCTCGCGCTCATGGCGCACTCGGCTGGAAAATCAACGGGGCAGGTGGTGACGGCGGCACCGTCACCCTGCTGTGCGACGACCAATCCTCCGTCAAACGCACCATGCTCCGCGAAATCGAAGCCGAAAACCCGCTCTTCCAAAACATTCCCATCTATCTCAGCCGTCACGGGCTGCGCGTTTGGGAACAAACAAAAAGTTAAAAACCAGTTACACAGAGTTCACAGCGAAGACACAGAGATCAATGAGACAATTCTCTTGAATCTCTCTGTGCTCCTCCGTATATCCTCTGTGAATCTCTGTGTTCCAAATGATTTTCCCCACAATCGTCAATCGAAAATCGCCAATCAAAAATTTTAACGTTACAATCCCTCTCGTGAAATGTATCATTCAAATTCCCTGTTTTAATGAAGCTGAGACGCTGCCAGATACGATAGCAGAACTGCCGCGTGCCATTCCCGGCATCGACACACTGGAAATTATGATCATCGATGATGGCAGCGAGGATGACACGGTTGCCGTCGCCAAGTCGCTGGGCATTCACCATATCGTGCGCCACCCCCATAATCGTGGATTGGCACGCGCCTTCCAGACTGGCCTGGATGCCTGCCTGCGTTTAGGCGCCGACATCATTGTCAACACCGACGCCGATAACCAATACCCAGGCCGCTATATCCCTGATTTAGTTGCGCCCATCCTGGCTCACGAAGCCGATATTGTCATCAGCGACCGTCAAGTCGCCAAAATCGCCCATTTTTCACCGCTCAAGCGTGTCCTGCAAAAGGTGGGCAGTTGGACGGTACGTACCGTCAGCGGTACGGACGTGCCAGATGCCGCCAGTGGATTCCGTGCTTACTCGCAAGAAGCGGCATTGCGGCTGACGATTCTTACCCGCTTTAGCTACACGCTGGAGACGATTATCCAGGCGGGTAAGCAGGGTCTGGCGATTACCAGTATTCCGATTGAGGTGAATGAAACAGAACGGCCGTCGCGTTTGCAAAAAAACATGTGGCATTTTATCAAGGCACAGGGTGGCACGATTATGCGTCTCTACGCCTTTTACGAACCATTACGAACGTTTAGCTACATTGCCTTACCATTTCTAGCCGCCGGACTCATTACCTGGTTGCGTTTCTTCTATTTCGTTCTTATTGGTGACAGTGGTACAGGCCGTTATATTCAGTCTCTCACCATCGGCACGGGCTTATTGCTGGTGGGGGTAATTACGATGCTATTTGGCATCCAGGCCGATATCGCCAGCAAGCACCGCCAGCTTACGCAGGAGACATTGTATCGCTTGAAGAAGTTGGAACTGAAAGAGGAATGCAAGAAGCCAACGTTTGACTGAAATGGTAACAGTTCGGATTTTTGAAGCGTTGTTCTCTGGAAATAACAAAATAGTGAGCATAAAACTTCAAAAGTCTCCCTGATTTCTACTCCCCAAGTTGACTCAAAATATTAGATTTAGGGCAATATTTCAAACGCTGGGCAATGTGCAGGGCGAATGACTCGAAAATGTCGCTGATCTAACGTTAGTATCCGCTGAATATTGAGCCGTTCGGCGATTGCGATAATAGCTGCATCTGCAAAATCTAAATCCATATCATGATACGTGTCTAAAATTGATGAAATTCGTGCGAAATCAATGGATTGTAGGGACTCGAAATTCCACGGCAGGCATTGCGATCATACGTCGCACAAATTGCAACATAATGTGATGCCCCTGTTGTTTGTTGATCAAATAAGTTGCTTCAGGCATGATGACGTACGGTACTAAAAACCGGTCTGACAGGGTTCGCGCTAAAGTGGCGCAAACTTCATGGGATTGCTCTTTTGGATTCGTTAAAGAAACAAGGAAACTGGTGTCAATTATCGCTGTCATGGGTACTGCTCCAACCATAACGTGGATGAATCCCATCTTTTAGAATTTCTTCGTCTTTCCCATTTGATAAATCGACCACTTCTTCGCTGGCACCCAAGCCAATAATAGATAATAGTGGATTCTCTGGTGGCATTTCTTCATGCTGTTCAACGACATAAGCGGCCAATGCTTCTCGGATCACGTTGGATGTCGATGTGCCTTGCTGTTGGGCAATCTGTTTTAGGTCATACAAGACTTCTTCTTCAATCATAATTGTCGTGCGCTTCATCCCAACACCTCCATTTTTTATGAGTTATGGTTATGATAGCATAACTTTTTCTCTAACTCAATGACTTGCATCCTTTCTGGCCTGTGATACCTTCACGCCCCATGAGCGAAGAAGAAATACCATTTACACGATACCAAGCCCTTATTGATGATTGGGATGCGTTTCAGGAGGCGGTAAAACGGCCGTTACCCACCACCATCTGGATAAACGCTCTACGCACTACACCCGAACAATTGCACTCCATTTTAGACGTGCCCATGGAACCCATCCCCTGGCTGCCCAACGGGTTCCGTTTGCCCGATGATTTTGCCGCCGGACGCCATTGGTCTTATCTCGCGGGACTCTTCCACATCCAGGAAGAAGTCTCCATGTTGCCCGTGCGCTTTCTCGACATCCAGCCGGGCGAGCGCGTTCTCGACTTGTGCGCGGCACCTGGCAACAAAACCGCCCAAATTGGTGTCGAACTCAACAACCGCGGCACCATCATCGGCAACGACCGCAGTACAAGCCGGATGCGTGCCGCCAGCCACGCCCTCAACCGCCTCGGTCTCACCAACGTCACCACCACCACCACCGACGCTGTTAATTATCCCAAAGCCGCTGGCTTCTTCGATAAAATTTTGGCCGACGTCCCTTGCTCATGCGAAGGCACCTGCCGCAAAGACCGGAGCGTTACGTGGCGTGTTTCGGCTAAGGATTCGGCAAAACTGGTGGGCACACAGCTTGCCATCTTGCGCAAGGCGGTGCAGCGCTGCCGCACGGGTGGGCGTATCGTCTACGCCACTTGCACCTTTGCCCCAGAAGAAAACGAACTCATTGTCGATGCCATGTTGCAAGAATATGGCGACTTCATGCGGCTGCTACCTGCCGATATTCCGGGCTTCAATACCTCTCCTGGCCTGACAGAATGGGAAGGACAAGTCCTCCATCCAGACCTCCACCATACCATGCGTGTATGGCCGCACCAAAACGATACGGGCGGCTTTTTTGTGGCAGTCATGGAAAAATTTGCGGATCCCCGGTCATTAGCCGACAACGCGCCCGTTGATGAACCACAAGCGTTAAATATTACTGAAGAGCGCGAGCCGTGGCTCACTATTTTGTCTGACCGATTTGGTATCGACCCCGCCCATTTTGATGATTACACCGTCTTCCGTGAGGGGCGAACGGGTGTTTACATAACTAATCGGGATCAGCTACCCCCAGAGAAGCCGCTACCGGATAGCATCGGCATGTTGTTCATGCGCACGGATGGCAAATATCCCAAGCTGACGACCTCTGCGGCACTCCAGTTTGGGCATTTGGCGACCAAGAATGTCATCGATTTAGAGCCGGAGCAGGTGCAGGCGTTTATGGCACGGCAGGATTTTGATGTCTGTGATGCACAGCTTGAGACGGTGACCGGTGTCGGCTATGCCATTTTGCGTTACAAAGATTTTGTGGTGGGAATGGGGGTATATCGGGCGCATTTAGGGTTAGTGGAGAGTCTGTTCCCCAAAGGCTGGGCGCGGAAGACTGTTTTGGTTTAAGGTCTCTCTGCGCCGTGTCGCCCCTGCCATCATGTATTGGCTATAATAGTTGCATTATTTACCCACTTAATAAGGAGGAGTGTATTATGCTCACACAAAGTCAGGCAAAAGCGGCGCAAGAACGGGCGGCGGCATTGTTGGATAAGGTTGGCATCGCTTTAACTCCCGCCGAACGTGACACGATTGAAATCGCGGAATTTGGTCTGGGAGAATTGGAACAGACGGGGCTGGAACTCATTACTTATGTCAATACAGACCGCTATTGTGCCAAAGAATTGGTGCTGTTTCCTCGCCAAACCTGTCCTGAACATCGTCATCCGCCAGTGGGGAATGATCCGGGCAAGATGGAAACGTTCCGCTGTCGTTCAGGCAAAGTATGGTTGTATGTGGAAGGGCAGCCAGCCGCCCAGCCACAGGGACAAGTGCCAACAGGCAGTGAAACGTATTACACGGTCTTTCATGAAATCGAACTGAATCCAGGCGAACAGTACACGATTCCGCCGAACACGCTTGCATTGGTTTCAGGCTGGCGATGAGGGCGCGATTGTGTCTGAATTTTCCTCTACCAGCCGCGATGAATCGGATATTTTTACGGACCCACGCATTCAGCGGATGCCGGAGATTGCGGAAGATTAGATGATGAAAATTTAATAACATGGGTAACTGAGATGAAAGATTAAAGATTGAGATTAGTGCCCGAGCAATCTTTAATCTTCAATCTTTCGTAAGTAATTTTTATTTACGTTCCTAAGCCTCACTCTTTGCGGAGCGTGGAACGAGGAGGGAGTATGAAACTAAACGGCCGTTTCTACACAAAACGAGACATCGAAGCCAGAGTGGGGCGCATGGAGCAGGTGGGCGGCATCCGGCGCTTCACGTGGGCTGAAGGGCGCGAAGCTGGCACCGAGATGATTGAAGTGCGCACGGGCGCGGGCCTGCGCTATCTGGTCTCGCCTTCACGGGCGCTGGATATTTCGCTGGCTGAGTTTGGCGGCACGCCGCTGACGTGGCAGTCGGGGAACGGGGATGTGCATCCCAGTTTTTACGATAATCGAGAGGCGGAATGGTTGAGAACGGCCGTTGGCGGTTTGCTGATGACCTGTGGCTTGAGTTACGTCGGCGCACCCGGCGCAGATGAAGGCGAGGCGTTTGGTCTGCATGGTCGCGCCCACCATCTACCGGCGCGGCACGTCGGCGCAAACGCCCGTTGGCAAGATGACGAATACGAGATGACAATTTCTGGTCTGGTGGAAGAGAGCCGCATCTTTGGTGAAAACCTGCGCCTGACGCGCACCATTCGCAGTCGTCTGGGCGAAAATCGCATTAGTTTGACGGATGAAGTGGAAAACGCTGGCTTCACGGAAACGCCGTTGATGCTGCTCTACCATTTCAACTTTGGTTATCCCCTGCTCGACGAGACCACGCAAATCACGTTTCCCTCGCGGAAGGTCGTGGCGCGGGATGCTGGTGTGCCTCTGGCTGGTTACGAGTCCTGGAATGCGCCCGACCCCACCTATTCCGAACGCGTTTATTATCATGAAGAGCTGGTGGCGGACGAAAACGGCCGTTTAACCGCCACTATTCACAATCCACATTTTCCGATAGCGGGGGGAGAACGGCCGTTATCCGTGCATCTCTCCTGGCAGCAAAGCCAACTGCCCAAACTGGTGCAGTGGAAAATGCCTGGAGCTGGTGTGCATGTACTCGGCATCGAACCGGCCAACTGCACCGTCGAAGGCCGGGCCGTGGCACGAGAACGGGGCACACTAGACATGCTGGCTCCCGGCGAAAAACGACTATTTGAACTTGACCTCATCATTAACTTAACCGGCGCTACCGTATCGACTATCCGACTAAAGACTATCCGACTAAGGACTATCTACCCCATGAAAATTGAACGAATTGACCTTTTCCATATTTCTATGCCATTGGTTAGCCCGTTTGGCACCAGTTTTGGGATGCAGATTGAACGCTCCTGCCTCATCCTGAAACTTTATGCCGAGGGACTGGTGGGCTGGGGCGAGTGTGTGGCCACGAATGATCCAGGCTACAGCTATGAAACGGCCGTTACCGCCTGGCACATTTTAAGCGACTTCCTCATTCCGGCCGTGCTGGGTAAAGAGTTGCAGGAACCAGAAGATTTACAAGCGTGGCTGCGTTCGGTGCGTGGGCATCCGTTGGCTAAGGCGGCGCTGGATCAGGCGGTTTGGGACATCACCGCCCAGCGCGATGGCTTGTCAATGGCACAAAAATTGGCCGCGCCGTATGCTGAGGGAGCCGAAAGGGCGCGTCAAAGTGGGCATCAGCATCGGCACTCAGCCCACAGTTGCCGCCACCATGGACGTTATCGCTGAAAATCTGGCGAAGGGGTACGGGCGCATCAAACTCAAAATCAAACCAGGCCACGATATTGAGCTGGCTCGTGCCGCCCGCCACCATTTCCCAGACACCCTGATCATGCTGGACGCCAATTCGGCCTACCGTTTAGAGGATGCGCCGCTTTTTCAGGCGATGGACGACCTGAATTTGCTCATGATCGAACAACCGCTGGGCCATGACGACATCTACGACCACAGCCAACTGCGGCCGCTGATCCAGTCGCCATTGTGCCTGGATGAAAGCATCATCTCGGCCGATCATGCGCGGTATGCGCTGGCCTTGCAGGCGTGCGACATCATCAACGTCAAACCGTCGCGGGTGTCTGGCTGGACGGAAGCCCGCAAAATCCATGATCTGGCGCGGGCAAACGGCCTGCGCTTGTGGGTGGGCGGCATGTTGGAGACGGGTGTGGGCCGGGCGGCGCAGTTGGCGTTGGCTTCGCTGCCTGGGTTCACCCTGCCCGGCGATATTTCGGCCACGGAGCGTTATTACCACCACGACATCGCCACGCGCTTTACATTAAATGCCGAAGACAGTACCATTACGGTTCCCACCGGGCCGGGTTTAGGCATTGAGGTGGATGAGGCACGGTTAACGGCCGTTACCCAACAAAAACAAACATTTACGATTTAAGATTAACGATTGACGATTCCCATGCGCCCAATCGTCAATCCAAAATCCCAAATCGTAAATCGAGGTGAGTATGTTTAAAGACAAGAAAATTGCCTTTATTGGCAGCGGTACCATGGCCGAAGCCATGATCCGCGGCTTGCTAGACCAGGAAGTTGCCACGCCAGCGCAAATCATCGCTTCTGATCCGTGGGATGCGCGGCTCAAGTATTTGAAAGAACGCTATAACATCCCCACCACAGCCGACAACGCCAAAGCGGCCGAAGACGGCCAGATTGTGGTCTTTTCCTTCAAACCGCAGAACCTGGAGACAGTGATGCCCAGCGTGCGCGGCCATTTGCGGCGGCAGGATTTGCTTATCTCCATTGTGGCTGGTGTGCCTATCCAGAAATTAGCCAATGGCGTGGCGCATACCGCCGTGGTGCGGGCCATGCCCAACACACCTGCACAAATTGGACAGGGCATCACGGTTTGGACGGGAACCGCAGAGATAAGCGACCTGCACAAAGAACAGGCGCAAGCGATTCTCGGTTCGCTGGGTGAAGAGATATTCATGGGCGAGGAGCGTTATCTGGATATGGCGACGGCGCTCAGCGGTTCTGGCCCTGGTTATGTGTTTATGATGATGGAAGCGATGATCGACGCGGGGGTCCACATGGGTTTTTCGCGCCATGTGGCGGAGCAGTTGGTGACGCAAACGATGTTGGGGTCGGTGGAATATGCCAAGCGTTCCAACAAGCATGTGGCGGAACTGCGTAATCAGGTGACATCGCCGGGCGGCACGACGGCTGAGGCGCTGTACCACATGGAAAAAGGCGGTCTGCGCACTGTCATTTCACGCGGGATTTGGGCCGCCTACCAACGTTCCATCGCTCTGGGACGCGGCGATGACCATAAACCAGACCTGTAGGGATTAACGATTGTGGATTTTCGGGCGAAGCGTCGCGCAGGGACATTGACGATTGGTATAGGCCGCGTTCAAATCGTCAATCCACAATCGTCAATCGTAAATTGATATGGTTGTAATTCAAGATGGCCCGCACTGGCTCGAATTTGAGGAGCCGGTGCGGGTTGTGTGTGTAAATGAACCTGGGGAGGTTTTGGCGGCGCTGCATGAGGTGGAAACGGCCGTTTCTACCCAAAACCTCTACGCCGCTGGATTCCTCACCTATGAAGCATCCGCCGCTTTTGGTCTGGCGGTGCATTCAGCGCCAGAAGATGGGCTGCCTTTGTTGTGGTTTGGTCTGTATGAGCGACCTAGACCTCCGAGGTTGGCGACTACAAGTCGCTTGAAACCTCGGAGGTCTGCTGGCTACCAACTTGGGCAGTGGCAATCTTCGATTGAGCCAGTCGCTTACCAGTCGGCCATAAAACGTATTAAAACACAAATCGCGGCGGGGAATACCTATCAGGTTAACTATACATTTCCATTAAAAGCCTCTTTTCAGGGCGATCCCTGGGCGCTGTTTACCGATTTGGTCGCGGCGCAGAATGGGGAGTACGCGGCGTATGTCGATACGGGGCGGCATGTGGTTTGCTCGGCCTCGCCGGAGCTGTTTTTCCGGCGGGATGGGGCTGTGTTGACCGCAAAACCGATGAAGGGAACGGCCGTTCGCGGGCGCACCCTGGCTGAAGACGAAGCCAATATGGCCTGGCTGGCCCAGTCGGAGAAGAACCGGGCGGAAAACGTGATGATTGTGGATATGATTCGCAACGACATGGGGCGGGTGGCGGAAACAGGCAGTGTGGCTGTGCCCAGCTTGTTTGATGTGGCCCGATTCCCTACGCTGCTGCAAATGACTTCGACGGTGACAGCGCGAACGCAGGCTTCGTTGACGGAGATTTTTCAGGCGATGTATCCGTGTGCTTCCATCACCGGTGCGCCAAAAGTAAGCACGATGGCGCTTATTCGGGAACTGGAGCCGGAACCGCGCGGCGTGTATACGGGCGCGATTGGCTTTATTTCGCCAGAGGGTCGGGCGCAGTTTAATGTGGCGATTCGCACGGTGACGGTGGATAGGGAGCAGGAAACGGCCGTTTACAACGTCGGTTCTGGGGTGGTGTGGGATTCGGAGGCAGAAGCTGAGTATGAGGAGTGTCTATTGAAAGCGAAGGTACTGGGTCAGAAACGGGAACCCGTTGCTCTGTTGGAATCGTTGTTGTGGACACCGGATGCTGGCTATTATTTGTTGGAGCGGCATCTGGAGCGGCTGAGCCGGTCGGCTGAATATTTTGGCATGGCTTTGGCGGAAACGGCCACTTCGGCAAGCTCAGGACAGGCCGTTGTCGATGCGTTAACTGCATTTGCCCAATCGCTGACAGAGCCGAGTAAGGTGCGCCTGGTAGTGAACAGTGAACAGTTGACAGTGAACAGTGTGGCGTTGACTGAGGGGGTGGGGCAGTTGGCGGAGCCGCTTCGCATAGGGCTGGCGATTGAGCCAATCCACTCAGACAACGTGTATCTATACCATAAGACGACACAGCGGCAGATGTATGCCCAGGCGTTGGCTTCCCGCCCGGACTGCGATGATGTGGTTTTGTGGAATGAGCGCGGCGAGGTGACGGAGACGAGTAGTGCCAATATCGTGGTGGCGTTGGCAGGCGAGCTGTGGACGCCGCCGGTATCATCGGGTTTGCTGGCGGGCACGATGCGAGAAGAGCTGTTGGAAAACGGCCGTTTACGTGAAAAAGTGATCACGAAAGACGAGTTGTTATCAGCAGATGCTATCTATTTAATCAATTCTGTGCGCGGCTGGCGCACGGCAAAAGTCATTGACAAATAAAGCAAGAGGTCATTATGAAAATTTTAGTAACTGGCGGCGCCGGCTACATCGGCAGCCATACCGTGGTGGAATTATTAAACGCCGGACACGAGGTCGTTGTCGTTGATAATCTGCATAATAGTAAAGAAGAAGCACTGCGCCGTGTGGAAGAGTTGACCGGCAAAACTGTTTTGTTTTACAAGGTGGATTTGCTGGATGAGGCGGGATTGGACACCGTTTTTAGTGAACATAACGTTGATGCAGTAATCCATTTTGCCGGGTTGAAAGCGGTTGGTGAATCAGTTGAAAAACCGTTGTTCTATTACGAAAACAATCTGGCGGGCACGGTGATTTTGTGTAAAGTGATGGCGCGGCACGGTGTGAAAGACCTTGTGTTCAGCTCATCCTGCACGGTGTATGGTGAACCAGAAACCGTGCCGATTACAGAAGATTTTCCGCTGGTGGCCTACAGTCCATACGGCCGTACCAAGTGGATGATTGAGATGATGCTGCAAGATTTGTACGACTCAGACAACGAATGGAACATCATTTTGCTGCGCTACTTCAATCCGGTGGGCGCTCACAAAAGTGGACGTATTGGTGAAGACCCCAACGGCATTCCTAACAATCTGGTTCCTTTTATCACCCAAGTTGCTGTCGGTAAACTGCCCTCTTTGCGTGTATTTGGAGATGATTACGAGACGCGAGATGGTACATGTGTGCGTGACTATATTCACGTTGTTGATTTGGCGCTGGGACATTTGAAAGCGTTAGACAAACTAGCAGAAAATCCAGGCGCAGTGGCTTATAACTTAGGCACCGGTATTGGCTCGACTGTGTTGGAAGTGATTCATGCCTTTGATGCGCGCCAATAATCAGGATATTTCTTATGAAATTGTTGCCCGGCGACCTGGTGATGTGACGGCGGCGTATGCGGATCCCCAAAAAGCGAAAGCTGAGTTGGGCTGGGAAGCAACGCATAGCCTGGAAGAGATGTGTGCCGATGCCTGGCGCTGGCAATCAAAAAATCCAAACGGGTACGAGGATTAAACGCAGAAAGTAGAACCCAATTCGTACCCATATCACTCACAGGTGCGCCGTATTTACTGGAAATGCGGCGCACCTGTTTTGTTATAGCAGTTCTTTCATTCTATTTGCACGCTTATGTTACAATAAACTTAAATTGATTGATTGTTTAATTGATTGAAATGATTTGAAGGAAAATTTTATGAACAAAGTGATGAGTGCTACGGATGCAAGAATCCATTTTGGTGAATTGATGAGGCATGTTGTAGAAAATGACGTGCCTGTTTTCGTGGAGAAGTTAGGCAAGCCACAGGTTGTAGTTTTGTCTGTGGGCGTTTATGAACGGTTGCGGGATGCGTCTGTGGAGGGTGGTAAAGACACCCTTTTTCAAGAGATATTAAGCTATGCCAGTAGTATCCAGGTGCATGATCGGAGTCCGTTGCCTGCGCCGGAAGCGATAATCCAGCAAATGCGGGAGGAACGAGATGCCCAGCTTCTCGACAATTTGTCCTGATGCCAGCCTGGTCGTGCGCTTGTTGCTGAATGAGGAGCCTGAAGCCGAGATTGTTTCTTTGTGGAAGGGATGGCATACGGCTGGTTATACGCTGGTGGCACCTGCTCTGATTTTTTATGAAGTAAGCAACGTCCTGCATCAGTATGCACGGCAGGGGTTGTTGCCTTTGGCGGATGTGGATACGGGTCTTCAGCTTGCATTTCGGTTGAATATCAAGACGATTGAGGATGTATTGTTGCATCGTCGGGCTGTGGCTATTGCCCAGCAGTGGCAGTTATCGGCAACGTATGATGCGCATTATTTAGCAACGGCGGAAAGGTACAAGGCTCAATTTTGGACGACTGATAAGCGATTGGTTTCTGCGGTGCAGTTGGATTTGGACTGGGTGCAGTTATGGACTAATGTGCCAGCCTCGCCTGATGACTAGCGAGGGCGAAGCTCAATCCGTCTGGCTTGAACGATTTCGGCCATGATGGAGAGGGCGATTTCTTCTGGGGTTTGGGCGTTGAGGTTGAGACCGATGGGGGCGTGGATGCGGCTGATTTGAGCGGCATCTACGCCTTTTTTTTGCAGGCGTTCTGTGCGTTTGGCGTGTGTTTTGGGGCTGCCGAGCGCCCCGATGTAGAAGGCGGGGCTGGGCAGGACGATTTCCAGGGCAGGGTCGTCGATTTTGGGATCATGGGTGAGCAAGGCAACGGCCGTTTCCGGGGTAATCTCCAGTTCAGCAAAAGCTTTTTGCGGCCACAGGGTGAGCAACTGGTCGGCGTGGGGAAAGCGGTCGTCGCTGCCAAAGGCGCGGCGCGGGTCAATGACAACGGTGCGGAAGCCGAGGGTTTTTGCCATGCTGGTAAGCGCCACGGCGATATGGACACCGCCGACAATGATGAGGGTGGGCGCAGGGCGGAACTGTTCGACGAAAAGTTCGAGATCATCTGCGAGTTGCAGGCGTTGGGTCGCTTGCGGGAGGGTGGTGAGTTGGTCAATGAGGGTGGGCGGGAGTTGGTTGAGGGAACGGCCGTTTCGCACCCGAATCCATTTGTTCCCTACTAAATTTTCTGGCCCGCGCAAGACCGTCACACAAGAACCGGCCTGGTCTTGCAGGGTGATGTCTCGGAGCAAGCTGTAGGCATCGCGGTCTAGCCGTTCCACAAAGACATCAATGGTGCCGCCGCACGCCAGCCCGACTTCCCAAGCGGTCTCATCGGCGACGCCAAAGTGGAGCAGTTGCGGGATGCCGGTCGCCAGCACCTCATTGCCCGTTTCGACGACAGCCCCTTCAATGCAACCACCGCTGACGGAGCCGCTGATGTGGGCTTCGCTGGTGAAGGCCATTTTTGCGCCTGCTTTGCGTGGCGCAGATCCCCAGGTTTGAAGAACGGTGGCGAGGGCGATTTCTGTTTGACCTTGGCTGAGCCAGTTGTCTATGTCGGGGATGATTTCGTTCATAAATGATGAAGGATGAGTTATGAAGGATGAGTGATGGACGATGACTCTTGGCTGGGTTTGCGGGTGAGAAAGTAGAGCAGGGCGATTAGGATGATGGTGGTTAGGGCGGTGATGATGAGGATGGTGGTTTGTTGCCCACCCCGGATGTTGCCGAAAGATGTGGGCGGGTTTGTGACTGTTTGTGTGGTTGACGGGGTGGGCAAGATGGGTGAGTTTTCTGCCTGGATGAGTTGGTCGAGGTTTTCCAGGCTTTGGCGAATGAGGGAACGGCCGTTTGTTTCGAGCAGAGGCGTGGCGTGGCTGGCGAGTTGTCCGCCGACTTTGGCTTCGCCTTCGTAGGTGAGCAGGGTGTTGGTGTCTTGGGGCTGGAGTTGTAAACGGCCGTTGCCGCCAATCGTGCCTGTTTTGCTTTGGGCAGTGAAGGTGAAGGTGTAGCCTTCGTTTTTGACGATGTGGGAGAGGGCGAGGTTGCCCGTGTAAGCACCAGCCATCGGGCCGATTGGGATGGTGAGTTCGCCTTGATATTGGTTTTCAGCGATGGGGATTAGTTTTTGACAGCCGGGCATAACGGCCGTTATGATGGCCGGGTTTGTGATGAGCGGCCAAAGCGTTTCTGGTGATACGGGAAATAAGTGGCTACCCTGGAGTTTCATGGGTTTATTCCTGTTTTTGTTTTGTTTCTTCGCTGAGCATGTCGATTTTTTCGGTTAAGGCGTCGAGTTGAGTGATGAGGGCGTCCACTTCAGCTTTGGTGGGAACGCCGCGAGCGCGAACAGCTTGTTCAAGGTCATCTAGCGTTGATTCGTTGATTTCTTCAGTAGACCGTGCGGGATCGCTGAGTAGTTTGGCGCGGAGTTTGTTCGCTTCTTCTTTGGCGAGTTCGCCACGAGCGACTAAAAAGCCCAGTCGTTTGTCGATTTCGATATCGACATGATTGAGCAAACCGAGGGGGGAAGTGAGTCCCCGGCGCAAGGAATTGAGTGTTTGTCCGCCAGATTGCACCAGTCCAGTAAGAACGGAAGTCGGCAAGAAACCGCTTTTTTTCTTTTCTTGCTCAAAGATGATTTGGGTGAGGGTAATGGCCGTCAAGTCTTCATCCGTGGTGTGGTCTAATACTTGCACATCTTCCCCATTACGAATGAGCGCGGCAATGCCCTCGAGGGTGATGTATTTTTTAGCTTCGGTATCGTACAGTTTACGATTGGGATAACGTTTGATTAGAGGCATTAGACTAGCTCCTTTATGAAACAGTGCTTCATCAAGAAGATTATAAGCGGGATTGGGATGGATGCAAAAAAAACAGAGGGAGGAAACGGCCGTTTCCTCCCTCTGAGCTCTTGACCCCAGAGTGGTGTGCGGTTACTGCGGCACACGTATTCCCAATAGTAGGGGAATATCTGGTTAATGGGTGTTTTTGAGACGTAGATGATCTTAGGTAAAAGCGGGAAAGTTTTCAGAAATAAAATTGCGCATAACCAGCTTTTTCTTCAAGGAAACCACAATTTTGGGTGTTGGTAATTTTGAAAACTTTCTGTGGTTTACCTACGCCATGTTTTTCTTGAGTTCTTCAACCTTGGCAGTTAATTCAGTCACTTTGGTATTGAGTTTATCGATGTCGCCACGGGTGGGTATATTCAGGCGATCTAAAATGCTTTCCAGGCGTTTATCGAATTCTTCCTGGGTGGCTTGTTTGGTTTCTTGAGCCTGATTTTTGCGATTCTCAATGACTTCGTTGATCAGCTTGCGACCATCTTTTTCGGCAATTTCACCGCGTTCGATGAGCTTGTTGACAAACTCTTCAATTTCTTCTTGCGCTAAGACGACGACACCAACGCCAGCCATTAAAACACGGCGAGCCGTTTCCAATAAAGCATTGGTTTCTTCGTT
The DNA here is from genome assembly GCA_963747345.1 of uncultured Chloroflexia bacterium. Taxonomy (GTDB): domain Bacteria; phylum Chloroflexota; class Anaerolineae; order Promineifilales; family Promineifilaceae. The sequence goes on from CAVVFA010000001.1 coordinate 472,071, forward strand.
CACGTCTTCTTGAATAATTTCTATTTCGGCCATGTTGTTACCTCTTTTGTCAAATCGTTTTTATGAAACGTGACTATTTGGCAGCTTCCATATTAATTTCGTCGATTTTCCCAGACAGAACGGAGATTTTTTCATTCAAGTCTTTGATTTCAGCGCGGCTGGGAATGTTGAAACGATTCAGGGCAGATGCCATGCGGCTTGTCATTTCTTCTTCTGCTTTTTCGTTCACATCCACCACGTTTTTCTTGCGGCTTTCAACCATTTCACTGATGCTTTCACGTGCTTTTTTCTCAGTTTGTTGACCTTGTTCTGCGAATTTTTCGATGAGGTTAACGAGTTCGTCTTGTGCCATTGCTGCGGCGCCTAGACCAATGAGGAATACTTTGTGTACGTTGTCTACGACGGCAGATTGTACGCCGGTATTTGTTTCTTCAACTTCTACTTCGATTGTTGCTTGTTGTGCCATTTTAAACCTCCAAGGTTCTAATCATTTTTGGTGCATGTTGCACCAGTAAGGTGTATTTTAAATTATCTATGACGCAGTGCATCATGGAGAAAATATAACACAGTGCGTCATGAGTGTCAATACCTAAACGGTTTGTATTCATGTTAGTCTGGTGCTGGTTCGGAAATGCAGAGATAGCAGGTATAATTACTTTCCTATTTGTTAAGTTAATTGTGTGGCGTTATTTGTGAAGAATGGAGGCGCTTTGTTATGGGTAATGAAGATGTGTTAGTTCGGTGTGAAGCTGTGACCAAGGCTGGCAGTCAATGTAAAAATTATGCAAAACCGGGATCGGCTTATTGTCATGCGCATCAAACGGTTGGGGAAACGGCCGTTTCCCGTGCAGATTCAGTAAACCGTTTAGAAGGATTGGTAGACGAGCTTGATGGATTGGTCACTGATCTGAAGGTGACGTTGGGTAAAGAGGAACGTCCCCGTGATTCCTCAATTGCGGATTATCCGGTGCGGATGCTGACGTTGATCCGAGATATGGCGGGACGTCTGGCGCCCGATGTGCAGTTGGGCATGTTGGAAAGCTTCGAGGGCATGACTGTAGAAGATGCGATGGATTTGGATACCTGGAAAGGGATGGCGTATATGTTGAGCTATTCTGCCAAATTCCAGGCTGGGCAGGCACGCGATAAGATGAATGAGACGCTGCCTGAACCATTGCAGCCCAGCACGATGATGCGTTTTGTGAAGGGCAATATTGACAGATTTACGCCAGAAGTCGCCAAAGAGTTGATGGCGAATTTTGAGGGTGCTAGTCGAGAAGATTTGTTAGACCCGGATACCTGGAAGGGCGTGTGGTATATGTTGAACTATTCCCTTCAGTTTCAGGCTGAGCAGATGAAGCAGCGTTTGATTGGCGAAAATACTGAGGCTGAGGCGTAGGTTTTTATGGCTGTTTTTACAGATGCGGCACAGTTTACGACGGTGATGCAGGCGCTGTTTACGCGCATGGAAACGGAAGACCCGCACGCGGCGGATGGCTTGTTGAAGGCGAAGCTGTGTGTGCAACTGCGATGCAGTAGTCCGGCGGCTGTGATGACGTTTGATGGGGGGAAACGGCCGTTATCCATCACCTACAGCGCCAACGGCAACAAACCCGACCTGGATGTTGAAGTCACTTGTGATGCGTTGCACCAGATTTTGTTGGGCGAGTTGCGGTTGAGTAAGGCGGTGGGCAGCAAGCAGTTGAAGCCCAATGGCCCTGTTTGGAAGGTGACACCGCTGGCAGATTTGTTCCATCAGGCACAGAAGATTTATCCTGATGTGGTTCGGGCGCATGGGGTTTTGTAAAGCGGTTGTAACTAGCCAGACCCAAAGGGCTTGGTTTTGAGTCGTTTATTGGTGCGAAATCTAAAACCCTTGGGGTCTACGGTTTTTCGACTAGAATGAGCAGCCGGGCGCTCTCTTCTGTGTATGGCTCATCGTCATAGCTGCCGGTGATGGAGAGGAGACGGAGGCCGGCGTCGTGGAGAAGCAGTTCTAGCTGGTGGGGGTATAGGTAATGGTAAGCGGCTTGGGCAACGGTACGGTGGATGGCGCCGCCTTCCGGTGGCGAGGCATCGTAGAGCCAGGTGATGTGCAGGGTTTGGTTGATTTCGTCGAGTTCGCTGCTGGATTGCTGCACGACGATGTGACCGTTTTCGGGGTCTGTGAAGGTGTTTTCCAGGGTGAGCAGACGGTCGTTGGGGGTGTTGGCAAGGGCTGTGGGATTGATGAGGTCGATGAGTAAACGGCCGTTTTCCCTCAAACTTTGCGCTATTTTCTTCAGGGTTATCCCCATTTGTGTTGGTTCCAAGTGCATAAAAGTGTTGTAGGGCATGATCGCCCAGTCGAAGCTGTTGGCGGGGGCGGTGAACTGCGTCATGTCGGCTTCTAGCAGGGTGGTGCGCTGTTGGACGGCGGCGGATTCGGCGTTGAGCCGTGCTTGCGCCCGCGCCAGCATGGCGGTGGCAGTATCGATGCCGGTGACGTGATGTCCGACACGCGCCAGGGGAAGTAAGAGCCGTCCACTGCCACAGCCTAGTTCTAAAATGGAAACGGCTTGTGCTGAGCTTGCGGAAACGGCTTGTCTTGAGCTTGTCGAAACGGCTTGTCTTGAGCTTGTCGAAACGGCCGTTTTTCCCACCAATTCCAAAATATAATCAATATCTTCAGTTAAGTCAGCGTGCGTTAAGTCGTAGTAATGGGCGATTTTGTTGTACATAGTTTGAGATTGGAGATTGGAGATTGGAGATTGGAGTGAACTCAATCTCCAATCTCTAATCTCGATTAAATTCCGGTTTTCGTTTTTCCACAAAGGCATTCAGTGCTTCGATATGGTCTGGTTGCGACCACAAGTTAACGAACAGCGTGGTTTCGGCGGCGTAGGTTTCGGGTAAGGGCATATGGATGGCGGCGTGGGCCAGCGCTTTGGTGGAAGCCAGGGCGCGTTTGGGCAAGGGCAGAATTTCTTCCGCCCAGGCAATCGCGGCGGCTAAAATAGCTTCATCTGGGGGGACAATGCGGTGAATGAGACCGAGCCGTTTGGCTTCTTCGGCGTCGAAGAGGCGGGCGGTGAGCAGCAGTTCAATGGCCTGACTTTGGCCGATGAGTGAGACCAGTCGGGCTGTGCCGCCCCAGCCGGTGGTTAAGGCGTTTTTGACTTGGGCGAAGCTGAAGCGGGCGTGGCTGGCACAGAGGCGCAGGTCGCAGGCGGTTAGGATTTCGCAGCCGCCGCCAAACGCATCGCCGTTCACCGCCGCAATGACGGGAATGGGCAGTTCGGTTAGCTCTGCCAGGGCGCGGCTCATGGTGCGATTGAGCCGTTCACCAGCCTCGGTTTCTGGATGGTTCGCCAGCTCTTTGAGGTCGCCCCCGGCCACAAAGGCTTTGTCGCCGGCGCCGGTGATGATGAGGATGCGGATGGCTTTGTTTTGGGCGGTTTGGGAAACGGCCGTTGCGAAGGCTTCTTGGGCGGTCCAGTTTAGTGCATTCCGGGCTTGTGGTCGGTTAACCCGCAAAATGGCGATGCCGTTTTCCATGATTTCAAAAGTGATAGGGTTTGTCATAGCGATAAAGTGTAGCAAAAAAGGGGGCAATATACAGGTGTTGATTTTTTGGCTTGAGACCCGAAGGGTTTGAACGACGACAAAGTTAAACAGCTTGAGACCAAACCCTTCGGGTCTGTACTGGTACAAAAGGAAATCATGGGTAGCGGGTAGTGAAAGAAGCGAGAAATTTGACGCACGTTCTCGACTGTGCGTGGTACTATTGCGCTGGTATTGTACGCTAGATAAATCTAGGATATTCATGAAAACTCAAACAAACTATCACATATTTGATTATATTGTCGTGGGCAAAGGGCTGATGGGAGCTGCTGCGGCACGTTATTTGAGCCAGATGACTTCAAATGTGGCGCTGATTGGCCCCGATGAGCCGGAGGATTTTGCCTCTCACGCGGGTGTGTTTGCCAGCCATTATGACCAGGGACGCATCACGCGCCAAATCAACAAAGACGCCGTCTGGTCGAAGCTGGCGATACGGGCAGTTGGGCAGTATCGTTATTTGAAGCGACGCAGCGGCATCCATTTTCATGAACCAGTGGGCTGCCTGTTTGTGGCGCCGCCCACTGATCCGTATTTTTCGCAGGTGCTGGATAGTGCACAACGGTTTAATATCGATTATGTGGCTTATGGGTCAGCGACTGAACTGGAAATGGCGCATCCACAGTTGCAGTTTCCCGCGCAGTTTGCCAGCTTTTATGAGCCAGCCCCGGCTGGGTACATCAATCCGCGAGAGTTGATTCAGGCGCAGATGCGGGTGGCTATGGCGCAGGGGACGCGGTTGGTTTCAGAAGTGGTAACGGCCGTTGAGCCAACATCTCAAGGCGCAATTGTGACCACGGAATCGGGGCAGGTCTATTGGACGCGAAATGTGTTGGTTGCGGCTGGCGCGTTCACCAACAGCCATGCCCTGCTGCCAGAGAAATTGCCGCTGCGGGTGAAAACGGAAACAACGATTTTGGCGCGTTTGCCCCAGTCTGAAGTTGACCGCTTGAACGGAATGCCTTCGATTATCTATATGGTTGAGGCACCGAGGTTGGACAGTATTTATATGCTGCCGCCGATTCGTTATCCTGATGGCAACTATTATGTCAAGATGGGGTGTAATACCAGCACTGATCAGTGGCTCACTTCGTTAGAAGAGATGCGCGACTGGATGATTTCGGGAGAAAGCGAGGTGGCTCTGGCCGATATGCAGGCGGCGATGGCGGCGGTCTTGCCTGGATTGAATGCCGAATCGTTTGCAAGCAAGCGCTGTTTGGTGACGTATACGACGCATGGCAAACCGTATATCGACCAGGTGAGGGACCATATTTTTGTGGCGACGGGCGGCAATGGGTCTTCGGCCAAATCGTCGGATACGATTGGCTGGCTGGCGGCGCATTTGATGCAGATGGGCGATTTTCCGTCGGGTTTTGAGCGGGCGGATTTTCGGATTGAGTAGATGATTAATCTGCGGAGAAGTGTGTGACGTTTTATGGGGTTTTGAGATGGGGTTTTGTGGGGTTGGTAGGGGCAACGGCCGTTATCATTCTGCTGATTCTCTCTGGCGTATTTGATCCGAAACCGGTCGGGGCGTTGGTGGGGGAACGGCCGTTATTTCCCCAAATTATCGCCCCTGAAGCACCGCGACTTACGTGGTTGGAAGAGCCAGTTCCCACGGGAAGTTACACGGTTCGCCTGACGGCGGCGCAAGAGGAAGGTCAGGGCATGGATATTGGCTATGGGCTGGTGCTGGGCGATGATGATACCCATGTGGCGGTGGCTGTTTCGCCGTTGGGCTATGTGTCAGTTTGGCAGCAAAAGGGGGATGAAATGGATGTCATTTTCCCCTGGCAGCCGTGGCCCCATGTGGGGCGCGGTTCGGCGCCGAATGAGATTTGGGTGGACGTGGCGGACGCGGGCCAGGTAGCCATCCGTATCAACCGTGAATTTTTGTGGGAAGGGGAGATTGACCGGCCATCGGGTCAGATTGGGGTGATTGGGGAAAGTTTTGGGGAAACGACCGTTGTGGATTATAGGTCTTTGGAGATTTTTGAAGAATAAATCAAATTTATTTATCCGCAGACTTGTATTGAGCCTTGTCGAAATAGGCGCAGATGACGCAGATTTTGTCGGTGTTCCTCTGCGTCTCTGCGTGAGATCTATTTTCGTGACAATAATTTCCAGCCGATTGGCAGTGCCGCCGCGGCCACGATTGCTTTCAAAATATCGCCCGGGATGAAGGGGAAGAATCCTAGTTGCAGCACCTTGTCTATGCCAGTGAACTGTGCCAGCCAGGGGAGACCGAACAGGTAGATTGTTGCCGTACCGAGAAGCATGACGACAACGGCCGTTCCCATTTTCCGATCCCATCCCCGTTCACAGAACCAGCCCACCACAAAAGCGGCTGCCACAAAGCCAAGCAGGTAGCCAGTCGTCGGGCCAGCGAAATAGGCCAGAGAGCCGCCGCCACCGGCAAACACCGGCAAGCCAATAGCCCCTTCAAAAAGATAGGCCAGCAGGCTCAAGGCGCCTAAGCGACTGCCCAGCACGCCCCCTACAAGCAGCACCGCCAATGTTTGCAGCGTAACCGGAACGGGCCACATGGGCAGTTCAATTTGGGCGGCGATGGCGACCAGTAAACTGCCCGCGACGATGAGCAGTAGTTGATACCCTAAACCAGCTTTGGGTCGGGCGGCTAAAGCTAAGGTGGTGTCTGAATATGTAATTTTATGTAAACTCATGAAATTCCTCCGATAGTTTTTTTGAAAGCCATGCGGCTCCGTCGATTTATAACCCCGCGTATTGGATTCCGTTTCTTGCCTAAATTCATGACATCTATCACCTGACACGGCCGTTTTGGGTGTGTTATCCTTGGGGACGCTGGCTGATAACGGCCGTTAAAAAGGAAAATAAATAATGAACAATCACCTACAAGAATTAACAAGGCGTCCGCCCACTGAGGTGGATGCGCAGGCAGTCGTAGACCTCATGATCGCGTGTGATATTGCTGAGTATGGCGAACCCGACTCCAGCCTGGATGATTTGCAGTATGAATGGACGCTCATCGATCTGGATCAAGACGCCTGGCTTGCCTTCACGCCCGATAAGCAATTAGTTGGGTATGCGGCACTGTTCAAAGATGACACGGATTTCAGTTTCGATTTCTACACGCACCCCACGTTTGCGGGTGACGACCTACAGCGCCATTTTTTGGGGCAGTGTAAAGCGCGGGCCACTGCTCAACTGGTAGAAGCCCAGGAGAACGAAGGAGATGTCACCACCATTATTGCGCAGGTCAATACAGCGGCGCGGCAAGTTCTGGAACAGGTAGGATTTGAGCCACAGACCTATCATTTTCGTATGCAGATAGAATCCGATACCTTGCCTGCTGCCCCCGTTTGGCCGGACGGGTATACGCTGCGAACCATTGTTCAAGGGCAGGACGACCAACTCGTCTACGATTTCATTCAGACTGCATTTGACCAGCCAGGGCGCGTGCCGCCTTCCTTTGAGAGTTGGCGGGAGTACATGATGCGGGCGGATCATTTTGTGAGTGAGCTGTGGTTTCTGCTTTTTGATCAGGAGGAACTGATTGGCGCGGCCTTGTGTTACGACTATCCCGAGTTTGGTTGGGTACGCCAGTTGGGAGTTGCTTCTTCTCGGCGCGGGCAAGGTGTGGGGTCGGCGTTGCTCCAACATGTATTCCGTGTGTTTTTTGAACGGGGACATAAAAAGGTCGCGCTCGGTGTTGACTCGACTCGTCCGCAAGCACAATCGCTCTATGAAAATGTGGGCATGGCCTGTGTGCGGCGATACGATGAGTATCATAAAGTGTTGTCTAACGTGGATACCGCTGGTTTAGTGTAGAATACAATGTGCCACCCCGTTGTATTTTGGCGGCGGGTATGAACATGAAAACGGCCGTTTACCCTAAAACCAACCAGAGATTCCTATGTCGGAGACACCATGACCCAATCCCCCAATAACCGTTCCACAGACCTGCGTGCTGTTAGCAGCCTGACGATTGATGCCCTTCTCGGTCTGACCGATATGGTCGAGTCCTTGCACTACACCATCACCAATACTGCCGCACCAGCCACAGCCGAACCCAAACGAACCAGAGGCATTACCGGTCTCGTTTACCGTAATATCCGGGCGGTAACGGGTGTTGTGGGCAGCGGGCTTGATGCGGGGCTTGGCAAGTTGAGTCCCGTTCTGGGAGAAGGCGACTCCATCCCCAAGCGTGAAGCGACGTTGGCCATCTTGAACGGCGTTCTGGGGGATCATCTGGTGGCGAAAAATAATCCACTTGCCATCCACATGCAGTTTCGGCGGCAGGGCAGCCCCTTAACCGCCAACACATTGGCCGCTGCCGTGCAGAAGTCAGACGGCAAACTAGCCATCATGGTGCATGGTTCCTGCATGAACGATTTGCAATGGCACAGGCAGGGGCATGATCATGGTGCTGCTCTGGCTCGTGATCTGGGGTTGGCGCCGCTTTATCTTCATTACAATTCTGGTTTGCACATTTCTGAAAACGGCAAAGAACTTTCCGATCTCCTGGAAACCCTGGTAGTCCAAGTGCCGCAGCCGTTGGAACTGGTGATCATCGGCCACAGCATGGGTGGACTGGTGGCACGCAGCGCTTGTTATTATGGGCAATTGGCCGATGCGTCCTGGCTGCCACATCTTAAAAAGATTGTATTTCTAGGTACGCCGCATCATGGTGCGCCGTTGGAAAAGGGCGGCAACTGGATTGATGGCATACTGGAAATGAATTCGTATAGCGCCCCGCTTTCGCGTCTGGGGAAAATTCGCAGCAGTGGCGTGACGGATTTGCGCTATGGCAACGTGGTTGATGAGGATTGGAACGGCCATGATCGCTTCCGGGTGAACGGGGATCAGCGGGTTCCTGTGCCGCTGCCAGACGGGGTGGCGTGTTATGCCATCGCCGCCACGACGAGCAAAGAGTTCAACATCCTCGGTGAGGATTTGATCGGGGATGGCCTGGTGAAGGTCAGTAGTGCGCTGGGGCATCATAATAATGAGGCGTTGGCGCTGTCGTTTCCAGAATCGCAGCAATGGGTGGGTCGTGATATGAATCATTTGGGCTTGCTGAACCATCCTGATGTGTATGAGAAGATGAAGAGTTGGTTGGCGGCATAACGGCCGTTTTCCTATCAAGCAAATGGAAATCATCCTCCAAGAAATCAGTGCCGCCACGATAACTGATGTCAATCAATGTGATGGCGTCTTTACCATTGAGGCCAAGCTTGTTTTGCACGTTGAGAATGATGAAATCCGCACCACAATCGTGGCAGTCCCCCCAACCCAGAAACGCTACAATACCATCGAGATGGATTACCTGGCCTACGTGGATAATCCGACTAAGGTGATTTTCCTGGCCTATGTGGCGGGCGCGATAGCGGGGCAAATTATTCTGCGCAAAAACTGGAACCGGTATGTCTATGTTGAAGATATTTCAGTCGATGTGGCCTTCAGGCAGCGCGGCATTGGCCAGGCACTCATGGCAAAAGCCGAGCAATGGGCCAAACAACGCCATCTGGTTGGCTTGATGCTGGAAACGCAAAACAACAACGTGCGTGCGTGCCGGTTTTATGAAAAATATGGGTTTCAACTGCGTGGCTTTGATTCGTTTTTATACAAAGGGTTCAACCGTGAAACAGATGAGATTGCTTTGTATTGGTATTTAACGTTTGAAGATTAGTGCCTTGTCAGTGACCAGCCTGCACCAAAACAAGGATTTTGCATCGAATTAACGCGAAAAAGAAATTCGTGTTAATTCGATGCCATAAACTTCTTAATTCTGGCTTGTCTATTAGGAGTAAATAACCGTGAACAACCTGTTATCAACCACAACTCCCAACCTGCACTTACGCTTTGCCACCGAAGCCGATGTCAGCCTGATTCTGGAACTCATCAAGGGATTGGCCGCCTACGAAAAACTATCCCATGAAGTGGTAGCCGATGAAGCGGCACTGCGCGACACGCTCTTTGGTGAACGCCCAGCCGCAGAAGTTATTATTGCCGAGTATCGGGATGAATCGGCTGGATTTGCCTTATTCTTCCACAACTATTCCACGTTTTTGGGGAAACGAGGCATTTACCTGGAAGATTTGTTTGTGAAGCCAGCTTTCAGAGGGCGCGGCATTGGCAAAGCATTGTTAACTTATTTGGCGGGAATTGCTGTGGAACGGGAGTGCGGCCGTTTTGAATGGTCGGTGCTGGATTGGAATGAGCCAGCCATCCGCTTCTATGAAAGTCTGGGCGGGCAGGTTATGGCTGAATGGCAAATTTTCCGGGTAACGGGCGAGGCGCTGACGAAGCTGGCAGGGACATGACATCCATCACCTGACCTGACCCTTTGCAGTATGTTATGATGAGGTAAGGGGGGAAACGGCCGTATTTCGTATCCCCAAAGCTGAATTAAAAGATCGAGGGTCAAAAAGTCAGGATGGTCATTTTAAAGATAAATAAGACGCTTTAATTTAATGGGATATATACGTGATGTAATTCAGTATTATTGAGCAAAAGATGAAAGAATTAGGAGGTTGGAATGATTTGAAAGGAACCACGCGCAACTGGATTACTCTCTACGGCGATCACAAGTGATGTAATTAAACGCAAATTAACCTCAAGGCACTGAACAATTAGAAAATATGGATGAACATGAACGGGCCAGAATGAATTCAATCTACGCTAATTGGATGGCTATACAGTAAAAGAATGTGTCTTGATTAGGACCGTTAAGAGAAGTCTGCGCTGAAAACAAAAAAATATCCTTGATTAGCCGCTGAGTTGATTGATGAACTACAAACCGATGTAGGGCTGATAGGATATTTAAACGAGGACGAATCGAAGATAGAAGAATTAAAAAATGCTGTTAGGAAGCTCAATCGGGTAGAGGATCAGCAACATCAGGAAGCTCTGGAGAATCATGAAAAAGAACTAGCAGAGTGGCAGGAAATGACCGAACTTGCAAAGAGGATTCTAGTCGGATGAACCGGAGGCACATCTTTGATGGCTATCGAGCGATTGAATCCCTTTAGTGAAATCAGCCAATTAGGTTCATTTACTTAATTTTACATTTAATGGTAATACATATTGAGATAAAACTTCATGTAAATGGAGAGGAAATCATACCTTCAGAATCTAAAACACTCCTAAAAAGCGGGAAATTATCCATAAAAGAATTACCGCAAGGCAAGTTTTATGAACTTTATCAAGATTACGTTTGTGGTGCTGTTCTACGGTGTAGCAAGAGAATTATTTTCCCTGCTACCTATTGAGACGGTTATGTCAAATGCAACTGGGACATGTTGAATTCAAAGTACTGTCAATGGAAGAACACAATATTGCTGTTGCAACTGAAAAACACTGGAAATCTTGAATATCGACAGACTCAGTCTATGACAAACTTTGTTCACCGAATGAATTCACGAAAACAACGGGCTTTATGATAGTCGAACCAATTTCACCTGAAGAGATTAAATCATAACAGACCAGAAATCACATAAATTAAAGATCGATATATCCTCAACTAGCAGATAACAGGGTGTTTGCTCCTCCATGCTAGGATGGGGAGAAAACGGCCGTTCCGAGCCACCACAATAAGTTGATTTTGAGCGAGTAAGGGGATGAAAACGGCCGTTTCCTGCAATCATTTTAATTTTTTATAGAAAACCAACTTAGGAGAATTCATGACAGACAATCAACCACGCATCGCTATGATCACAGGCGGCAACAGCGGCATTGGCTTTGCCACCGTTCGTAAACTGGCAGCTCAAGGCTTCCACGTCATCCTGGCCTCACGCAACCAACAGGCCAGCGCACAAGCCATCACAGCAGATCCACGACGACACTCCACATGCCATTGTCGAGTCAATCCCGCTTGACTTAGCTTCATTCGCATCTATACGAGCGTGTGCCGCCACGTTTCAAGCCAAAGGGTATCCGCTGCACACTTTGATCAACAACGCGGGCGGCGCAGTCCCCGGCAAGCAAGCCAGTTTTACCGCCGATGGCTTTGAGATGACATTTGGCACAAATCATCTGGGGCACTTCTTGCTCACCAATTTGTTGCTCGAAGACTTAAAACGATCCGCCCCAGCGAGAGTAATCACGGTGGCATCGGAACTACACAACCCAGATTACGCCCGTGGTCCAGCACCGGATTTCGACTATGATAACCTGAAAGGTGAAAAGTATTACGATCCCCAGGTTTTTTACCGAACTTCCAAATTGGCTAACATGTGGTTTGCCTATGAGTTGCAGCGCCGACTAACAGGCATGGGTGTCACGTCAAATGCTGTCTGCCCAGGCTTTGTGCCAGCGGCGATTGCGGCACGCAGGAAGTCAGCCACTGACCGGTTTTTTTACGCCCAAATCCTGGCACGTATGCCGTTTGCCCGTTCCCTGGAACAGGCTTCCGACTCTTACATGATCGCAGCCACCTCTCCTGAACTAGAAGGGGTCGGCGGCAAATTCATCGTTGATGGCAAAGAGAAACGCTCCAGCGTCGATTCCTACGACGAACAAAAAGCACGACAATTATGGGAAATGAGTTGGGAATGGTGCGGTCTTGATGAGAACCCCCCTTCTTGATATGCCACTTGGTTTGAACAGGAACAAAACGGCCGTTTCCTCCCCATCCCCAATTAGCCCACCCAACCTGCCTAAGCTATAATTCCGCAATTGGCATTGGTTCACTTAATTTTTAATCTGCCTTGCCACCACTTTTCCGGAGGGAAATCATGTCTTTAGGTTTCGGTGAAATACTCATTTTGCTTGTCGTTTTGGGATTGCTCATTGCCATCCCCTCAGTCATTATCGTGGTGCTATTACAACGTGCCGACAAACATACCCACAAAGCCGCCTTTGATGATTTTGTCATGAAATCAGAAGTCACCCACAGCGGGCTTAAACATTCCGGCCTCCGCCTTTGGTGATGCCAACGAAGTGGAAATTTACAAAGGCAAAGAAGGCGTTCTGGTCAAAATCGTGAGCCATAAGAACAGTAAACAGTAAACAGTGTTCAGTAATCAGTAAAAACCGAACACCGAACACTGATCACTGATCACTGAACACATTGATTGCATCTTGTTGCGAACTCGCTAAACTTATCCCCTTGTAAAACTTTTAGGAAGCAGGAGCTTAATGATCATGAGTGAAGAAGGTACAACTCCCTCAAACTTCATCCGAAATATAATAGACGAAGATAATGCAAACGGCCGTTTTCAAGGCCGAGTTCATACCCGCTTCCCCCCAGAACCCAACGGCTATCTCCACATCGGTCACGTCAAATCCATCTTGCTCAATTACGGCATCGCCCAGGATTACAACGGCAAATTCAACCTGCGTTTTGACGACACCAACCCCCTCAAAGAAGAACAAGAATTCATCGACGCCATCATGGACGACATCAAATGGCTCGGTGCAGACTGGGAAGACCGCCTCTTTTTTGCTTCCGACTACTTCCCACAACTATTTGAATGGGCCATCAAACTCATCAAAGACGGCAAAGCCTACGTCGATGACCTCACCGCCGACGAAATCCGCGAATACCGAGGCACGCTCACCGAACCCGGCAAAAACAGCCCCTATCGAGATCGCCCCATCGCCGAAAACCTGGATCTCTTCGAGCGCATGAAAGCCGGCGAATTCCCCGACGGCTCCAAAGTCTTACGCGCCAAAATCGACATGGCCTCGCCCAACATCAACTTCCGTGACCCCGTTCTCTACCGCATCCTCCACGCCGAGCATCCCCGCACCGGCAACGAATGGTGCATCTACCCCATGTACGACTACACTCACGGCCAATCCGACTCCATCGAAGGCATCACCCATTCCATTTGCACCCTGGAATTTGAAGACCATCGCCCCCTCTACGACTGGTTCATCGAAAACCTGGGCATCTACGCGCCGCAGCAAATCGAATTTGCCCGCCTCAACATCACCTACACCGTCATGAGCAAGCGCAAACTGCGCCGTCTGGCAGAAGAAGGCTTCGTCAACGGCTGGGACGACCCGCGTATGCCCACCATTCGTGGCTTGCGGCGACGGGGTTACACGCCCGAAACCATGCGCAATTTTGCCGACCTTATTGGCGTGGCCAAAGCCAACAGCATCGTCGAAATTGAATATCTGGAACATGTTCTGCGCGACGATTTGAACCAAAATGCCCCCCGTGCCATGGCTGTGCTGCGGCCCTTAAAAGTCGTCGTCGAAAACTATCCCGAAGGCATGGTCGAAGAATTTGAAGTGCCAACCCATCCGCAAGACAAAGAAAGCACCGAAACCCGCGTGGTGCCTTTCTCCCGCGAAATCTACGTCGAACAAGAAGATTTCATGGAAGACCCGCCCGGCAAATTCTTCCGACTAGCGCCTGGACGGGAAGTGCGTTTGCTCGGTGCCTACATGGTCACTTGTGACAGTGTGGTCAAAGATGCAGACGGCAACGTTGTGGAACTGCGCTGCACCTATGACCCCGATTCCCGTGGCGGCAATCCGGCAGACGGCCGCAAAGTAAAAGGCACCATCCATTGGGTATCCGCCCAACACGCCGTCCCCGTCGAAGTGCGCATGTACGACCGCCTCTTCACCACCCCCAACCCCGATGTCGTACCTGATGGTGAAGACTTCACCGTCAATCTCAACCCCAATTCATTGGAAGTGTTAACCGGCTGCATGGTCGAACCGACACTTGGCCGACGCCAAAATCGGCGACAGCTTCCAGTTTATGCGCCAAGGGTACTTTGTGTTTGACACCGATTCCACCCCTGATAATTTAGTCTTTAACCGCACCGTTGGCCTGCGTGATTCCTGGGCCAAATCGCAGAATCAATAATGGATCGTTAGACCCTAAGGAATGGAAATTTAATAACATGCGCAACTGAGATTAGAGATTGGAGATTGAATGCTCGACCAATCTCCAATCTCCAATCTCTAATCTCCAGTCCCGTGTAAGTTATTTAATTCTCGTTCCTAAGGGTTTTTCATCATTCATGATATTGAACGACTCGAAACCAAACCCTTAGGGTCTGAATCGTCATAAACCCACTATGAAAAATAGACTCATCCTCGTCGCCGGCAACATCGGCGCTGGCAAAACCTCCCTCACTGAACTCATCGGCTCTCGCCTAGGCTGGCAGACCGGTTACGAATCCGTCGCCGACAACCCGTATTTACCGGACTTTTACAGCGATATGCAGCGCTGGTCGTTCCATTTGCAGGTCTTCTTCCTCGGCCATCGCGCCCAGCAGCACCACGACCTGTACGACAATCCCCAGTCGGCCATCTCCGACCGCAGCATTTACGAAGACGCCTACATTTTTGCCCGTGCCTTGGCTCACATGAATAATCTGAATGAGCGTGACTACCACGCTTACCGCCAGGTCTTCGACCTCATTGTGAAAGGTTTGCCCGCGCCCAATTTGCTGCTCTATTTGAAATGTCCCGTCCCCGTGCTGATGGATCGTATTCAGCAACGCGGCCGTGCCATGGAAAGTGGCATTACTGCCGAATATCTGGAATTACTCGAATCCTTCTACGAAGAGTGGCTGTCTAACTTTGACCTTTGCCCCGTGCTAACCATCCCCACCGATGATCTTAATTTTGTGCAGAAGCCTAAGCATCTGGATATTGTCGTGGAGAAGATTCAAGAGAAACTGGCTGGCAAAGAAGATGTAGTTTTCCCGTCCAACGGCGAGGAATAAATGTTTTGTCTTTCCCATGACTCAAAAAACTGACGCTTTATTGAGGCGATTGGAAGCGATTGCCCAGTCTGTTGCTGAAAGCGATGGCGGGTTGGGATTGCTGGCACTCGGTTCTGTGGGAGATGAACGGGAACGTCTGGATGATTTCTCGGATTTGGACTTTTTCGCGGTGGTGGAGCCGGGCAGCAAAGCGCGTTTCCTCGATGATTTGAGCTGGTTATCGCGGATTGCGCCTGTTGCTTTTGCCTTTCAGAATACGGCCGATGGCTATAAGCTTCTGTATGCAGACGGCATTTTTTGTGAATTTGCGGTGTTTGAGCCGGAAGAACTGGTGAGTGCGGCATACACGGGTGGCTTGTGGGTGTGGCGGCGAGATGGTTTTGTTGTGGGAGGTGATGGTGGGGGGAAACGGCCGTTATCCCCCTCCATCACCCCTGATACCGAATACCTCATTGGCGAAGCGCTCACCAACCTGTACATCGGTCTTGGCCGCTGCCATCGTGGCGAAAAACTCTCAGCCATGCGCTTCATCCAAAACTACGCCGTTGACCGGGTCATAGAACTGGCAAGCTTGCTCGAAGACCAACAACCTGGCCTGCAAGACCCCTTTGCCCTGGAACGTCGCGTCGAACAGCGCCTGCCAGCGTTAGCCGTTACATTACCCACCTTTACCCCAGGCTATGAGCAAAGCCTGTCTGCGGCAAAGGCAATCCTTCATTTTCTGGATAATAATTTCAGCATCAATCAGAAAATGAAAGTGGAGATTCTTAAACTGTGCGAGAATATAGGCGCATGATGGGGAATTGAAATCCACAATAAAAAAGCTGAGTAGGTGATAGTTTCCCACTCAGCTTTTTTTATTATAAGAGTTATTCAAGAAAATGATTATTCAGGCCAAACCTCGCCACCTTCAATCACAGTCAAAAGGTCTTGCGGAAATTGATTTCGATCAATCGGTTTGCTGATATAGCCATTAAATCCTTTTTTCCGTGCCTTAGGAATCTCTAAATCAGGATCAGATGCCGTTACAGCCACAATTGGCGTATTGGCAAACTCCGGATTTTTCTTGATAGCATCAAAAATGTCATAACCGCTAATTTTGCCTGGCAGCATAATATCTAGCAAAATCAAGTCTATATCTCCAACGCTGTACAACATCTTTTTGAGAGTCGCATCACCCCAATGATCATAGGGAACCAGAGCGCCCTGTGTTTGTAATGATACCCGAATCACTGCCAAGTTAACTGGATCATCCTCTACTAAAAAAATCGTTTTGCCGTCAAGTATCATAATATTTCTTCCTAGAGTCAATGGCGGGGAAAAAGCCGTTTACGAAATATACCATATAGATTCTCCTGCGAGCAAAGACCCGATAATTTTAGGAAATAGCTGGCGGATAATGGGTTTGCTAATTAATCCATCAAAGCCAGCATCTTTTAACTGATTGACTTGTTCTGGCATCACCCCAGCTGTGTAGGCTACAATCTTTGTATCTTGAAACGCCTCGTTTTTACGCAACAGTCTAAGCATTTCAAACCCATCAATAGGTACCATTTTGATATCCAGGATGATAAGTTGCGGGATTTTTTCTAATGATTCGATTTTCCCCTCAAAATCAACGCTATCAGGCCAAAATTCCGCATTTGCGTAACCCATAATCTGATTTAAAAGGGTGTGCAGGATGAATCGGCTGGTTTCATCATCTTCAACACACAAAACAAACGGGGTGGAATCTGTCATGCGTTACGCCTCAGGGGATTGCTCAACTTCTATATTTTTGTCTAAGACGACAATATTGTCTGTGATAGGGGGCGATAAGGGAAGAAGCACATGGAAAATAGAGCCTTCGCCGACTTCGCTTTCAAACCAAATTTCGCCACCATGCATTTCAACCAACTGCTTGGAAATTGGCAAGCCCAACCCTGTACTCACCACATTATCGAGCGAGTTGCGTGCTTGGGTAAAGGTTTGGAAAACCCAATCATAATCCTCTTCTGCAATCCCCACCCCTGTATCTTGTACTGTGACATGAATATTGGCTCCCTGCGCTTTTGCAGAGACAATGATTTCGCCTTCAATTGTGTATTTCACGGCGTTTGATACGACGTTCAATAAAATCTGCCGGATTCGACGCCTGTCTCCAAGCACATGTGGCAAGCCTTCATCAGGGAAATTGGCTTGGAGGTCGATTGGTTTATTTTTGACTAAGCCTTTGCCAGATGACATGATACTATTTAAAATCGCATCTACATCCACATCCTCAAAAATGATATTCATCATCCCTGCTTCAATTTTAGTTAGGTCGAGCACGTCATTGATGAGGCTTAATAAATGTTGACCACTGTCAACCGCTTTATTGAGTGCTTCGGCTTGATCTTCGTTGACGTCACCCATCACACCATCGACAACAAAACCTGTCATATTGATAATAGCGTTGAGTGGGGTGCGCAGCTCATGAGACATGTTGGATAAAAATTGTGTTTTTAAGTTGCTGGCTGTCTCTGCATCTTGGCGGGCTACATTGATTTCGGTGAAGAGTTTGGCGTTATGAATGGCGACTGATACCTGGTTAGCCAGGAATCGGAACAGGTTGGCGTCGGCATCGTCAAAGCTGGCAACTTGTTCTGACTGCACATCTAACACACCTACAACCGTACCCTCTAAAATAATGGGTACGGCCATTTCAGAGGCGGTATCGGGCAATAAGGGATTGGCTAACCAGGCTTCCGTATTGTGTACATTTTCTACCCAAACAATGTCGGCTGTGCGGGCTGCTTTGGCTACCAAACTAGATGCAGCGTTTGTTGGGATTTGGTGGCCTTTCACGACCATCTTTTCAGTATTAGCAGCACCGGAAGAGGAAGTAAGTATCAAATAATGAGCTGATTCTAAGTAGACTTGAACTTGATAGTAGCCGAATTTTTCTTGTGTTTGATTAACCAGTTCTTGAAGGAGCTCATCAAGTGTCAAAATGGAATTGAGCTGTTCGCCCATGGTTGCTACTGTTTCCAACCGCTGTGTGCGATCTCTGACACGGTCTTCTAGTGATTCAATTAATTCACGTAATTGCACGGTCATGCTGTTGAAAACGCGGGCGAGTGTGCCGATTTCATCGGAGGTTTCTACGGGAGCCTGAACGGATAAATCACCATCTCGCACTTTAACGGCCGTTTCCGTCAAATGGGTAATCGGCAAAGCCATTGAGCGCTGGAATAGGGCGGCTAACCCAATAGCCAGTAACAGGGCAATGCCCCCGCCAATCAAAATCTGTATCTGGGTATCTTTTAGCGTTTGACTACTTGTAACCAACTGGTTTTCAAGCAGTAGGATTTGATTATCGACGATATTATCGAGTTCCTTCTGAATCTCATTGATTAAAGGTAAAAATCTTGTTTGGAATAGATAGAGGTCAACTCGTGTACGATCCCCTTCAACAACATCAAACATTTGTTGTGGTAATGGCTCTAAAATGGCGCGTCGTCTAATGATATTGTCTAAATGGTTACGTTGTTCACGCGCTAAGAAATCACGTTCAGTAGCCAATCGAGCCCAAATTTCTTCATTCTCGCTGTGATAAGTTTCATAATCAAATTTATGAACGGAATCTCCTGTTTCTACGTATCGACGTAAAGATGAATTCATGAGAGCAAAGGTTCTCTGAAAATCTGTCATGAGAACCAGTTGTTTAGCATGTTGTTCAGTTGCTTCTCTATCTTGTTGTATCAAATTAATCGCTTCAATGGAATTAAGAACACTTTCGTAACTATAAGCTGCATCTTGAGCCAAGATGCGTTGAGCCGGTTCATTTTCCATGGGGTTGATTCGTAACGTAAACATCATGTCCGCTACGTTTAGAATCTCGTCAAAATCGCCTTGCAAATTTGCTGTAAGCTCAGGCGAATCTAGCACGGTCTGTAATTCAGCCATCGCGTCGTCGAAATTTATCTGGGCATCTTCAAATTCTTGACGAGATTCATCATCTCCAAAGATTAAATAGGCGCGGATACTCGATTGCATTCTAAGCAGTTGATCTTGAGCCTCGGATGCTGCTAACATGGCCGGTACTCGTTCATCTTTGGTACGATTGTTACTTGAGATTGCCTGTGCGCTGCTGCTATAAGCTAAACTAACCATGACAAACACGAGTAAAGACTGTACCCCAAATGCCAGAGCCAGTTTTACACCAATTCTTAAACCGCTAAATTTTGATTGTTTTTTCATCAGGTTTTTCCAAGAAGCTTGTATCCATTCATATTGTAGGAAAGGTAGAACTGCCTTGTAATAGCATATATGTCCTTTTGTACCGTTTAAGACTCGTGAATTTTCAATGAAACCAACAATATGGTTACTATTGGCTATACAGTTAATCCGGCTGTTCTATTACACTAATTCCAACTGATAACTCGTTGTGGTCGGTCTCCAGACCGTGTCACTTTGGGGCTCTTTAATTGAAGAGAAAAATGTCCCGAACCGTTCTTGAGGAGTATTCTGTGATGAATAGAAAAATTTATGTGGTAATAATGATGATTTTGTTGACGGGTATAGTTGCTGCGTGTTCACCTGCTGAACCCACACCAGTGCCCACTGAAGTTCCAGAAATTGAGCCAACGCCAACAGAAGTGGTAACGGCCGTTACCGATCCCAATACCTCATCAAATAGTGAAAAATGGTGTGCAGGCACAGACATCGTCTTCTTTCCTGGTGGGCCAGGGCCTGACTCACCTTTTGCTACAACTGTTTATGCTGGGGCTGTCGCTGCTGCGGCTGATCTAGGAGCAAACGTAGAGTATATGTGGTCAGATTGGGATACCAACAAGATGATTTCTCAATTTTCGGAAGCAGCCACGAAAAAGCCGGATGGCATTGCGATAATGGGACATCCTGGTGATGATGCATTTGCTGCAATTGTGGATGATGCTCGGGATAAAGGCATCATCGTTACTAGCCAAAATACAACATTGCCAAAACTAGAAACCATCTATAAATCAGATGGGTTTGGCTATGTTGGGGCGGAGAACTATTCTGCAGGATATGCGTTAGGAGCTGAAGCTGTGCAACGGTTTGGCTTGAAAGCCGGAGATCGCGCACTGGTTTGGGGTCTCCTATCTCAAGCAGTCCGTGGTGACCGCACCCAGGGCATTATTGATGCGTTACAAGAAGGTGATCTGGTTATTGACTATATTGATATTGATGACGCCACAAACGCAGATGCGTTAGAAGGGACATCTGTGTTTGTAGAGTATGCGAAAGCCAATCCAGACGTGAAACTTGTTGTGACGGATCATGGGGCACTAACCGCTGTACAAGAAACCTATTTCACTGCTGCCGGATTTGAACCGGATGACCTGTTTGGTGCAGGATTCGACCTTTCGCCTGCTATTGTTGAAAGCATTCGTGCAGGCTGGACAGATTTAGTTATTGACCAACAACCTTGGCTGCAAGGGTATCTTCCCATTTTGCAAATTTGCTTAACCACTAACTATGCCTTTACCGGATTGCATATTGATACGGGGGCAGGGTTTGCCTATGCAGAGAATATTGAATTATTAGCTGATTTGGTTGAGAATAATGTGCGTTAGGGAAAAAAGTCCAGAAACGGCCGTTTTCCCTTTCATCCTTCGCCGTTAATTTGAGGGATTTGATGGAACTTAGAAATCTTGCTTCCCATTGGGGACTGTGCTAGTATCCATTTAACCCTACTGTGTGCGTGATGGGTTTCCACATTTGAACCAACGCCACTTGATAGGGATTGGTAAATCCGCAGAGGGGATGTAGTAGCCTTCGGGCAAGGCAGTATCCATGTGGTGCCTTTCCCACCTGCCTAAGCAGGTTCAAGTACGGGGATTCACACGGCATGGCGGGGTCTATCTCGAAAATATTTGAGATGGTAACGGACATTGAGATTGGGCTATTGTGAGGCCCCTGATTTCCCAATCAGGGGCTTTTCTTTTCAAAATCTAGGGACATGGAATTGGATTATGGTGCGTGAGCGCATTGCTGACGACATTTACGTTTTTACAAGCAAACAATACGCGCAGGTGACAGCGGGTGCTATCATGACAAAAGAGGGCGTGGTATTGATTGACACCCTCTTTTTCCCAGAAGAAACCAAAGAAATACGGGATTTTCTGGAAGATCGTTTGGCGTATACGGTGAAATATGTGATCAATACACATTACCACGCCGATCATACCCAGGGAACCTATTTGTTTCCGTATGCGCAGGTTGTTGGCCACCGATTGTGTCGTGAATTGTTAGATACGATTGGTCGTGTAGGTTTGGTTGAGGCCAAATCGCAGATGCCTGAATTGCAAGAGGTAGATATTGTCCTGCCAGATTTGGTGTATGATGAGGGTATCATGAACCTGCATGTGGGCGGGAAAACTGTGCAGCTCCATCATTTTCCTGGTCACAGTCGTGATATTTCAGCCGTATTTGTAGTGGATGATCGCATTCTTTTTGCCTCTGATAATTCAATGCCTGTCCCCACGATCTTTGATGGAGGTTATCAGGATTTAGTAAACTCGCTGCATCGTATGTTGGCTTTGAACCCGGATACGGTTGTACGCGGTCATGGTGAAGTGATGTTGCGGGGTGAGGTAGAGGCCCAGATTGAGGATGATTTGGCGTATTTGGAGAAAATAAAAACGGCCGTTACCAAAGTCATTGAAAAGGGACAATCTCCAGATGCACTCGATCATATTAACATCGAAGACTGTGGTAAATCACGAATCCCCTTGAACGGTCTAGTAGTTGATTTACATCATGCAAATTTACTGCGTTTGTATGAGGAATTGACACAGGAATAAATTTGTAGGTTGAAATCTTGAGATATAATCGAGAAGTGTGTTAAACGCACTAAAAACAGAGATTGCCAAAAATTGATGAAGGCTGACCCCATAACGAGGTCAGCCTTTTTTATTAGCCTGGAACCAACATGGTTAATTTTTGGGGCAGGATGTTGTAAATAATTTCTTTGGCTGATTCGGATAAAATCTCGCCATCAGCATGGAGGGGCGTTCCTGGCTCGCTGGTAATTTTCAATGATTTTGTGCGGGTGAAGGTGGTAATGGGAAGATCGACGTGGGTGCCTTTGGTTAGCTTAAGTAAGAAATTGATAACGGTTGTCTTTGGTACTTCTGGCGCTAGCACGAAATCAAAATAGCCATCATCCATAAGAGCGCCTGGGGCGATCATCATGCCGCCCGTGCGGGGGCCATTACACACAGAAAGCAGGTATGTGGGGCCGACATACTCGCCATCATCCCAGGTGATAGACATTTGCCATGCTTTGAGTTTGATAACCCCTTTGAGTATCGCTAAATAGTAACGCGCTTCGCCAGACACTGCGTTGGATTTTCTCGTGTTCTAGCGTGATCATCGGTTCCATGGCGATGGCACTGTTGTTGTCGAAGTAGTGGGTTTTGCCATCGTATTGCACGCGCCCCGCATCAAAAAGCTGGGTCTTGCCGGCTGCTATCAAAGCCGCTGCGCTGGGTAAGTCCAGCGGAATCCCCATCATTTTTGCCAGGTCGTTGGCGGAGCCGATGGGTAGGATGCCCAGGGGGAGTGTGGGTTGGTCGTCGGGAACGGCCGTTATCAAGCCATTTGCCACTTCACTGATAGTGCCATCCCCACCAGCCGCAATCACAGCATCATAGTTTTCAGAAACGGCCGTTTTCGCTAATTCAGTCCCATTCTTGGGCTTCCGTCGTTAACGCTAAATCGAAATCCAAACCAGCATCTTTAAGTGCAGATTCAACTTCAGGTATACGGGCTTTTGCGCCCCATCGGTTGGCATAAGGGTTCAGGATGATCTTGACTCTTCATGTTAACTATCCTTTTTGGTAATCCACAAGAAACTTTTCAAACATAAAAAGTGAAGCCAAACATTCTGACACAATAATGTGAACTACCTAGCTTTGTCCAAGACTTGAGCGCAAGAAAGCGGGTTTATTCGTAATCAAGCCATGAACACCCAATCTCATTAACCGAACTGCCTCATCCGGGTCATCAACCGTCCAGACGATTACCTTATAACTATGCTTCTCAGCCCAGGCCATATAAGCTTCATCGACCAGCG
Source organism: uncultured Chloroflexia bacterium (assembly GCA_963747345.1). Classification (GTDB taxonomy): domain Bacteria; phylum Chloroflexota; class Anaerolineae; order Promineifilales; family Promineifilaceae. The sequence goes on from CAVVFA010000001.1 coordinate 495,432, forward strand.
AGTAATGGGGATTATCACCATCCCCATCATTCTAAAATAGAAGTAAAACGAAGCAATCCCTTGTCACGTAACAGCGCTCTTGGTATGCGAGAGAGGCGCTACCTTGCGAAATCGTTTTAATGAAAACGGATTGAACGACGAGATAATAACCCGTTCTTCTAATTGATGGCCTTCAATCCGGTCAGCAATGGCTGCTTCCAAGCCACGATTTCGCAAAGACAAATCCTTGATTTCGACATTGTAAATGAATCGAGGACCAAACGTTTCAAAAACTTCATCCAAAGTAGGGATTCCTTCATCGCTTTCAATGTGTAGCGCTTGCAAATCAGCTAATGATAAATCCGCCACTTTCCCGCAGCCATCACTGATGCGGTCTACCGTGAAATCATGAATAACAACAGGGTAGCCATCCGCAGAAAGCTGCACATCTAGTTCAATGCCATCCGCTTGTTGCGCCAAAGCCAAGCCAAACGCAGACAGCGTGTTCTCTGGTGCATCATGGCTGGCACCACGATGGGCAAAAATTAAGGGGGTAGTTACTGAATCCCAGTCCAAGTTTTGAACCTCTAGCTACAAATCAACAAAATACGCATCAGTTGCGTGGTCAATTAATTCTTTGGTAAGCCGAGGTTCCTTCCCTAAATAGTCGGCAATGTCTTTAATTTGATCAATCAGATCACGAGGATGATTGGCTCTCAGTTTATGCTTTTGCTTGACATAATACTCTTGGAGCAAATATTTTACAGCATTATCATCGTAAGGAATTTGACGAGATTTACACACTTTTTTGAAGATTTCACGATACCCATCAAAGGTGGGAGAAGTCACTTCAATCTTATGGCGAATACGACGCAAGAAAGCTTCGTCAACCAAGTCACGCGGCGGTAGATTGGTGGAAAACACAATCAGTACCGCAAACGGCACTTCAACTTTACGCCCAGTATGCAGGGCCAGAAAGTCGATGTTTTTCTCCATCGGCACAATCCAGCGGTTCAGTAAGTCTCGGGGGCGAACTTGTTGACGACCGAAGTCATCAATGAGGAACATGCCCCCGTTGGCTTTCATTTGGAAGGGGGCTTCATAATATTTATTGTTGGTGATCATACTTCAAGTCCAGGCCATCAAGTGTTAACTCGCCACCTACCATAATGACGGGGCGTTTGATGCGCACCCAACGCGGGTCGAGGCGTTTGCTGCCTAAAGTTCCTGTGCCACCATTGGTATCATCAGATGCCACGGCTGTGTGGTTAATTTCATCATAAACTTTGATGATTTGACCATCGACTTCGACGGCATACGGGATGTACATGTCGTTTTTCAGCACCATTTCTCCAATCGCTTCGGCTATGGTTGTTTTGCCATTTCCCGGTGGCCCATACAAGAACATAGACTTCCCCGAATTAATGGCTGGCCCAATTTTGGAGAAAACCGATTCTTCCAGCACGAGGTGGGAGAGGGAGCGGTTCATAATGGATGGATTGACGGTGAGTTTTTTGGTTCGCTGTGCCTCAATAGCGGCGACGTATTCATCCCAAGCGACGGGTGCTGGCCCGACATAGGTAGTGCGTTCCATTTGCTCGCGGGCGCGTACTGCCCCTTTGCTGGTAATCACATATTCATAGGATGCAGCACCTAATCCACCAGACCCTTTGACTTCACACATTTGCTCGCGTTTGAGAAAGTCTAGTACTGGGCTGATGACACCCGTAAAGGGAAGGTGGGTTGAGTCCGCAATTTCACGGCCGATCAACTGCCCGCGAAGGTACATCAATTTTAGAATTAGGTCTTGTATAAAACCGGCATTAAGCCCTGTGTCTTCAATCGTACGAATCACGGGCGGCTGCCAATCTAATGTGGGTGAAATGTTTGAAAGTGTCATCTAGTATCTCCTGTAATCACACAATTCCCTAATACTGCCACTTAGTTATTATAACAAGAAGTTGTCGTGTGGTTAGCTTTTTTATGAATTTGAAGGAAATTGGCTTTAGCTGAGAAGTATAGCGTTTGCTTTTAGGTAAAAGCGGGAAAGTTTTTGGAAATAAAATTGTGTATAACCCGCTTTTCCTTGAAGGAAACCACAATTTTGCGTGTTGGTAATTTTAAGAACTTTTTGTGGTTTACCTAAGAGGCTTCGCTCTTGTTTTTTGTGGTAAAAAAAAGGAGCGTTAATGTAACGCTCCTCTTGATGGTTGTATTGAGGGGCTGAATATTAGTCAGATGTTTCGTTTGCTGCTTTGAGCGACATCTGTATTTCATCTCCGTTCATTTTGCGGGCTATGATTTCGATATGATCACCAGCCTGGAAGTAATCTTCTAGCCATTCGTGCACAGCAGGACTTAACATAAGACGGGCTTGATCGTCGGGCAATAAGCGCCATACGGCACATTTTTTGTCGTAGATGCCGTCGTAGTAAGCGGTAACTGGACGGGTTTCGGTACGGGAGTTGATTTGGAAGAAGGGCCAATGTTTGGCGGTGAGGTTGATGAAGCCTTTTTTGAGGTGAAGGGGTTTGAGTTCAGATGTGTAGGTGAACATTTCTTCAACGGTGTCATCTGAATCTGAGACGGCTGTATTGGTGAAAACGGCCGTTTTCCTTGATTTTCCCTTCGCCTTCTTACTTGTCATCCGTTTTGCTTTGCCCGTCATAAAATCGACTAAAGGCATCAGCGTGGTGACTTGTTCGCCCATAACTTCGACAATCTTCAAACCCATCGCGGCTACCCGTTCAGAGTCAAAACGCTTGCTCATATAGAAAGGGGCAACCCAGCGGGCATCACTGTTCAAGTAAGTTGCTTTACTGAATAACTCGCTACAGGCAACTTCATCCAAGCTGGCAACTGACTCTTTGAAAACATCTTGGTAATGAGTAGATTCGCCTGAATCCTCATCAACTTGCATTTGTTGAATGCGAAGTGTCCACTCTGGCCCCAATTCTGTAATCAGGCGATGATTCATCGCGGGCTGACTTTCAGATTGGTTATAAGCCTTTGTGAGTAAAGCCTCATTCTGGATTGCCAACTGCATTTCCAAGCTCATTGGGCGGGCGAAAAAGGTGATATAAATATCATCAAAAACATCTTCTTTAGCTGAAATATAGACAGCCTGATGCTCTTCGTTTAAACCATAAAATGGGAATTTTTCTTTTACATCGCGGGAGAGATTTGCATGTAACTGACTGACGAATGCTTCAAGTTGGGAGAGGGCAAACTTTATTGCAGTTTCTTCGCCGGCCCAGCCAAATGCGGTGAAAACTGGCATGGACAAGCCTGTAAAATCTGTTGTTGGTTGCATATTATAAAACCTTCATTTTTGCGTGATGGATTGACTACCTGTTGATTGGTGGCATCGGTAGTATTTTGTTTTTCTTTGTAAATCAGCCTTTTCAGGGAGCAAATTCCGAGGATGTATGATTGACTGTTTAAATATTTATAGAAAACCTACATAGCTCAATAGCCAATTTTACCTCATGATTAAAATTTGACCATCATTATCACGACCTCTACAATCGTATTCTCATGAAAATTAAAACGGGATTCCGAAACAAGGCGCACTTAAGACAAACTGTGTTTGTCATTAGCATGATCATGATAGGCTTGGTTGGGTGTCAATCAGAAATGGTGCTGCCCACAGCGGCGGCAGTCGTTGCCGTTGAGACGGCTGGGGAAATTAGCGAGCTGATTATAGAAGTAACTGTAAATTCAGTCCCCCCCACCTGGACGCCTCAGGTGCAATCAATAGGTGCGGAAACTGTTTTGGACGGGACTCTGGGGCCAACCCGTACGCCCAGTGCGACGGAAACAGCGTTTCCTACGTTGTTGCCGACAATGACGCCCGAAAATTCACCGACTCCTCTTGGCACGTCTGATCCAGTCACCGCTACACCTGAACCACTGCCTGTAACGGAGATTGTGCCAACCACGATACCGGCGGCTAATCCCACACTTGGTAACAATATATTGCCTAACAGTTCCTTTGAAGATGGACATTATAATTTACACGGAATTTCTGAATTGCAATTGCCCGTCGGTTGGACGTTTGAATGGGATGAGAGTAAAACGGGGTTTGGTACTCAATCTTGGGATGTCTATCTCCGGCCAGAAACACGGGTGCTTTCCACTCAATTTTTACCAGCAGCAGAGCATAGTTTGTTCATCTTTGATGGCGAGTATACGATTAAAGCATTTAAGCAAAATGGCGCGATTAGTTTTAAGTTGTTTCAAGAAGTCTATTTAGAGCCAGGCACATATGTGTTGGAAATTAATGTCTATCCTGATTTGTATATGGATTATCAGGCTGGACAGAAGATTTGGGCGGATGATCCATTGACAGGGCAGTTCCGTTTTATTGCCCCGGAAGCGACGGGTTGGCAGGGAACTGTTTATGGGCGCAAGAATGAGTTTATCCATACGTTTACAGTGGATGAGGCGGGCAATGTGCCAATTGGCGCGGCGATGCGTGGTAATCATGCGATTATGAATGATGGTTGGTTTTTTGATGATTGGTCTCTGAAACGTGTTGAGAATTAGTCTGCGTAACTATGCTGTTGATTTTGTACTTGAGAGACCCTGAGGGTTTTGTATAACGCAGCATTGAATTACCCGAGGTCAAACCCTTAGGGTCTGTACAGTTACTTGCTTGCAACTTAATCGAGATACCAGCGTATAGTTGGTGAAATTAGCCTGTTTAAATAAAAATAGTGAAGGAGCTATCCTGATGACTGAAGAACAAAACCCAAGTGTTGAAGATTTGAAAGCAGATGAAAAAGAAAAGGTAGACCGTATCGTTATTGAAGAAGAAGATTTGGATCCGAAGGAAGGAAAGCCGGGTATTGATGTGGCCGCTGAATTCCAGCAATTGGGCCAACAATTAGGCGAAACGTTGCAATCTGCTTGGGAAAGTGATGAACGGAAGCGGATTGAGACAGAGGTTCGCGAAGGTGTTCGATCATTTGTAGCTGAGATTGACAAGGTGTTGCAGGGTGTGCGCACGAGCGATTCGACAGCTAAGTTGAGAGAAGATGCGGCCGGTGCTAAAGCGAAAGTTGATGAAAGTGAACTGGGTCAAAAAGCACGTGAAGGCATTGTCGAAGGGCTGCGTTGGTTGAGTGTCGGCTTGAATGAGTTAGCTGTTAAGTTTGCCCCGCCCGAAAAACAAGCTAATGAACCTGCTGAGAAATCCCCAACTGACGAATAAGTTTGTCTGTTGTTAAGTTGAATGTTGAAAAACGGCCGTTTCCCGGAAACGGCCGTTTTTTTATTTACCGATTGAGAGGAGCCAGTTCCTCTTCCACAATTTTAATGACCATATCATCCAGTGACGACACGGTGTAGTCGCTTACCTGGAATTCGGTTTCAGTGCCAGTGGAACCGGGGCCATCTTCACCATACGTCAAGAAAATAAAGCGTCCCCCCGTCGTTTGCGCCAATTGACGGAAAATATATTCGCCTTGTTCATCTAAACCACTGCTGGCAATCGGGTATATTTTAATGCCGCGTGTAGCTGCTTGCAGTATTTCACTGGCATAATCGTTTTGCTGACCATAGTCAAGGTGGGGCGGGGCATCGGCTACCAGGAAAACTAGGCTAACGGTCTCTTCGACGCGCCATTCTGGGCGGTGGATGGCTTGGGATAGCGCTTCGTTGAGGTCTTCTGGGTAATCGCCGCCGCCGTTGGCCTGAACCTGGTTGAGGATTCCGGAAAAATCTTCCACATTCTGGGGTGAAATCGGTAACTTGCGTTACATATTCGTCGCCGCGATCCCGATAGGTGACCATGCCAAAGCGGACGTCTGGCTGGGATGGCATGTCGTCTATGCGGGCAGAGATGGCGCGGATGTTTTCTTTGAGTTGGTTGATTTCATCTGCCATGCTGCCGGTGGCGTCGATGAGGAAGAGCACATCTAGCTGTGCTTGCGGCTGCTGCATTTGGTCTGCGCCAGGATGGGTGATGAACCATTCCCGTTGGGACGTGTTGGCGGGGATGGTGAAGGATTCAGTCTGGTTATTGACGGTGACGGTGACAATGTAATCTTCGGTGTTGTTTGTGTAAGCGCGGGGGAAGAAGAAGGAACGGCCGTTGCTATGTGTGCGGAGTTTCGTGATTGGCTGTCCATCTGCTTCCACCTCAACAACTGCGCCCAAAACGGGATTGCCCTGACTGTCTTGTACCCAAATTTGATGCCGTTGGCTCACATCAACAGGAATAACAGAGGCTCCCTGATAGCTTCGCAGATATTGCACGTAATCGTCCCATTCGGCGTTGTCATCCACCTCGCCAGCCGTGAGGCGGCTGTTTTGGTCGAGGGGAAGGCTTGCATCCAGCGAGACTTCTTCAACTGCACGCTCTGGTTCCATAGCGGGAGCCGCTTCTGTGTCGCTGTCTGAACGGACAATCTCTGCTTCATCAAGCGCCGGTGCTTCTGCGAGCGTTACTTCAGTCGCGGCGCGGGTGACTGCTACTTTTTCGCCTGTTTCAGGCGGTGGTGGCTCATCGCCTAGCACCTTCGCTGCCAGTTGACATGGGAGGGGCTTCAATAGAATCAGATGCATTTTCTTCTGGTGCAGTTTCTTCTACGGCGGGAGCTTCTGTCGATTCTAGCGCTGACTCACTACCACCACAGGACACGATAACGGCCGTTAGCCCAATCAACAATACCAATAACAAAATTCGTTTATAGTTCATTTACATCCTCCAAAACAAGTGTGGGTTTAGGTAAAAGCGGGAAAGTTTTTGGAAACAAAATGGCGCGAAACCCGCTTTTCCTTGAAGGAAACCACAATTTTGCGTGTTGGTAATTTTGAGAACTTTTTGTGGTTTACCTAAGCGTACACTCATAAAGACGACGTGGTTGTAAAAAAAGTTCCAGGCAAAAAAAAACCGCCCCCAAGGGGGGCGGTTGTCCACGTACCAGGAGGGCAGTACAGATGGACCTTTCGGTCATGCCCAGTCGAGGGAGGGCAGGCATTTCCTGGCTTTAACTAGGGTTGTTCCAGTCGCGTTTCTCTCGTGCCAGTTTGGGGGGGAGGAGTTCCTCTTAACCTAGTTAAAGTTAATGAAATCATACAACAAACTTAGTGGAATGTCCACAAAAAACCAGATTATTTTAAGTTAACTTTCAAAATCAGGTGTGAGTAACGGTTTGTGTTATTTTGACAAAATCTAATCAATTTACTCGAGTAAATCAACTTTCGTTATCATTATCGTTGGGGCCAAAAAGTGACAGCCATAAATCAATTTCATCTTGGTCTAATTTGTCTTCATTATCGGTCTTGGCGACGCGAAGAGAGGCTGGGTTTTTCTTTTTGGGTGCGGTTGTTGAGGCTGCTTTCTTTATGGGGTTTGGATTGGCTTTTGGACGGTCAGGCACGGGGCCAAATAGATCGAGCCATTCTTGCACATCGGCATCACTAATCTTGCCGACATCCGGTTTTTCTGAAGGGGTTTCTTTTTTTACTTTAGGTGCTTTTTCGGACTGTTCCTTAAAGACAAATCCCATGTGCTCAATGAATTCTTCCGAAAGTAGGGAACGAATCCGCAAGGATTTGGCGTGACCGATGATTTCACGGTCACTGGTGACAAGGGTATATTCACGGGGGTTTTTGAGCTTGCGCATGTGGCTGATGATGAGGGAATCGGCCGTTTTCCCAGAAGGGGCAAAAAGAACCTTCAAGTTGTGGCTGGACATGCGATTCATCGTTATGCCTTGTAGACCGCCATCGAAAAACAACGTCACTTCCCGTTTCTTGCTTTCTGCGACCCAACTTTTGATGCGCATGGTTAATTTTATCTCGTCGTTGGGGTCTTTTAACGAGATGTCTGGCATTTTGCCGATGAGATTGTGGCCGTCGATGATGTAGTGCATAGTGAGTATTTAGGTGAAACGCACTTTTAAAGTGCGTTTCACCTCGCTGATTATTCCAATATTTCTAGTTTGGCGAAACTGGCTGCCAGCCGCTTAATGCCCACTTCAGAGAAGGCGACGCTGACTTCTTCGTCGTTGCCGGTGACTTTGCTTTCAATAATAATGCCGTTGCCGAATTTGGCGTGGTTCACTTTTTGGCCGGTTTTATATTTTGGGCCAGCGGGGGCGGCACGTTCTGATTCTTCGTGACGATTATCTACATATTTTGGTTTGGGTAGTGGTTTGGATGCTGGTTCAGACCAGGATGTCTGTTTTTTATAGGGGGATTGACTGCTGCCGGATGGTTTTGAGGATGATGAAAGGCTGGATGACGACCAACTTGATTGCTTCGTAGAAGCCGATTGCTTCTTAGTAGAAGACCATGATGGTGTGGATTGATCCCAACTGCTGGCACGGGCTTTGCTTTCCTGGCGGCGACCTTTTGGTTTGCTGCCGATGGTTAGTTCTTCGGGGATATCCATGAGGAAGCGGGAGGGCGTGGTGGCTTCGGTCATGCCGTAGAAGGTGCGCCGGAAGGCGTGGGAAAGATAGAGGCGGTCTTGGGCGCGGGTAATGCCGACGTAAAACAGGCGGCGCTCTTCGGCCAGTTCTTCGGCATCTTCCAGGCTGCGGCTGTGGGGCAACATGCCTTCTTCCAGCCCCGTGATGAAGACGACGGGGTATTCCAGCCCTTTGGCGGCGTGCAGGGTTAGCAGGGTGGTGGAGTTGGGTGTTTCTTCCAGGTTGTCGGTTTCAGAGACGAGGGCGACTTGTTCCAGGAAATCGCTGAGGGTCATATTGGCGTTGGCACCAGCGGCGACGTTGCGTAATTCCATGACGTTGTCCCAGCGGTCGCGGCCTTCGTCGGTGCCATCATCGATAAATTCGCGGTAGTGGGTTTGCTCCAGGATGACATCAAATAGATCGCCGACGGTGCTGCCTTCGCTAACGGTCATCCAGGCATAAAGCATCTCTCCGAAGTTTTGCTAGCGCATTGAGGGCGCGGCCACGGAAGGGGTGTTGCACTTCGGGGTTGGTAGAGAGTTCGATGACGGCGTCGGCGGGCTGCCAATGGTTGGCGGTGGCCCAGACTTGCAGGTCTTGCAAGGTTTTGGCGCCGATACCTCTAGTCGGCACATTGATGACGCGGTTGAAGCTGATGGCATCGGCCGAGTTATGAACCAGTCGCAAATAGGCGATCATGTCTTTGACTTCGCGCCGTTTGTAGAATTGGGTGGCACCGACGAGACGGTAGGGCATGTTGGCGCGCACGAAGGCTTCTTCGAGGACGCGGGATTGGGCGTTGGTGCGGTACATGACGGCGATGTCGCCGGGGGAGTAGCCATCGAGCAGGAGGCTTTGCAGGGTGGAGATGACGATGTCGCCTTCTTCTTGATCGTTGTAGGCTTCGCCGATGACGATGAGTTCGCCGCCTTGCGCGTTCGGTGAAGAGTTCTTTGTGGGTGCGGTTTTGGTTGTGCTGGATGACGGCTTTGGCGGCGTCGAGGATGGTTTGGGTGGAGCGGTAGTTTTGTTCTAGCAGGACGACTTGGGCGGTGGGATATGCTTCCTGGAAGCGTTGGATGTTGCGAAAGTCGGCGCCGCGCCATTTGTAAATGGATTGGTCGCTGTCGCCCACGGCGAAGACGTTGTCGTGGGCGGCGGAGAGGCGTTGGATGAGGGCGTATTGGGTGGTGTTGGTGTCCTGGAATTCGTCAACGAGGATATGTTGGTATTTTTCCTGGTAGGTTTGCAGGATGTCGGGACGTTCGTCGAAGAGGAGGACGGTGTTCATCATCAGGTCGTCGAAGTCCATGGCGTTGTTGGCCTGGAGGGTGAGTTGGTATTGCTCGTAGACGCGGCGGGTGATTTCGGCGATGTAGGTGGTGGCGGTGTAGAGGTCGGGGGTGATGAGTTCGTTTTTGGCACTGCTGATGCCGTTGAGCAGTTTGGCTGGCGGGAATTTTTTGTCGTCGATGTTGAGTTCTTTGAGCACTTGTTTGATGACTTGCAGTTGGTCGGCGGTGTCGAAGATGACGAAGTCGCGTTGGTAGTGGAGGAGGGCGTCGGTTTCGCGGCGCAGGATGCGGGCGCAGATGGAGTGGAAGGTGCCCATGGTGAGGCCGCGCGGATAGGCATCGAGTTGTTTTTCGATGCGGTGGTTCATTTCTTTGGCCGCTTTGTTGGTGAAGGTGACGGCGAGGATGTTCCAGGGTGCTACGTTCATTTCGCGCATGAGGTAGATGATGCGGTTGGTGAGGACACGGGTTTTACCACTGCCGGGACCTGCTAAGATGAGGACGGGACCTGGTGGGGCGGTAACGGCCGTTTTCTGTTGTATATTGAGTCCGTTGAGATAATCTGTCATGGGGGTATTGTAACTCAGCGCCCTGTATGCGTCATCCCAAAATGGAGATTGGAGATTAGAGATTGATCCTGCCTCAATCTCCAATCTCCAATCTCTTTTTAGACGGTTTTTAGATATTCTCGAATAGCCAGCGCCGCAGACGCACCTTCTCCAGCGGCGCTGGCGACTTGTTTGGTGCTGCCCGCGCGGACATCACCAGCGGCAAAGATGCCGGGGGTGCTGGTGGCGAGGAGTGGGGGTTCAGAACGGCCGTTTTGCCAGCGTTCATCATGTCCTAATTCATGACCCGTCAGAATAAAGCCCCAGCGGTCGAGCAGAATATTGGCGTTAGCCAGGAATGCGGTGTTAGGCGTTTGGCCGATAAAAATGAAGGCACCGTCGGCTGCAAATTGGCTTGTTTCCCCTGTCTGGTTGTTCTTCAGGTTAAGCGTCGAAAGTTTCGATTCTGCCCCTTGAATCCGATTACTTCAGTGTGCCAGCGCACTTCGATTTTGGGATCAGCAAAGACGTTGTCCTGGATGATCTGGCTGGCGGTGAAGGCATCTGCCACGAGTGAGGATGGTGACTTTGTCGGCAAATTTGGTGAGAAGCAGGCTCTCTTCGACGGCGCTGTTGCCACCGCCGATGACGGCGACATGTTTACCTTTATAGAAGGGACCATCGCAGGTGGCGCAGAAAGTGGATGCCAGCACCCAGATACTCGCTTTCACCAGGTACGTCCAGTTTTTTGTAGCGACTGCCGGTGGTGATGAGCAAGGCGCGAGCGCTGTATTCGCTGCCATCGCTGGTGTGGACGCAGTGGTAATTATCGTGGCTGTGGAGGTGGACAACATCTTGGGCTTGCAGCAATTCGACACCGAAGCGTTCGGCTTGTTGGCGCAAGCGGCTGGCGAAGTCGATACCAGCAATGCCTTCGGGGAAGCCGGGCATGTTGTCGAGCTTTTCGGTGCCTGCGGCTTGTCCGCCGATGGCGGCTCTTTCGATGATGAGGGTATCTATGCCTTCTCGTGCGGTGTAAACGGCCGTTGTCAATCCTGCCGGGCCGCCGCCCACAATGATGAGGTCATAATGGCTGCGACTGGCACTGGTTTTGAGGCCAAGTTTAACGGCAAGTTCAGCATTGCTCGGTTCTGTGAGATGGGAACCATCTTCAAAGACAAGGGTGGGAATGATGCGTTTGCCACCGTTGGTTTCGATGACGAACTGCTCTGCTTGCAGGATCTTGTTCGATATCGACCCAGTTATAGGGAATCTGGTGTTCGCCGAGGAATTGTTTGCTGCGGCGGCAGTCGGGGCACCAATGGGCACCGTAGAGGGTGATGGTCGGTTGAGTCATGACGTTTCCGTTTAATGATGGATTTGGGTTGCACTGTCTGAATGGATGGGGTTGTTGTCGGGTTTCTTACGGGTTTGACGATTATTGGGGCGGTTTTGTTATGGGGATAACGGCCGTTTCTGTTGTGAGTTGAGTCCGTTGAGATAATCTGTCATGAGGGTATTGTTTCTCGGGGAGCGGGGTAAGTCGCCCCAAATTGTGAAGAGCGTCTGGTCAAATTCAATGGTTTATTAGGTTTGGCGGTGGAGGAACCAGGTGAGGGTGAGGATGACGATGGCGGCACCGATGAACTGCCAGATGGAGGTGAGCCGTTCATTGAGCAGCAGGGCGGCGAAAACCAGGGCGCTTACCAAGCGGATCGCCATCATGCTGCTCACAAGCGGCGCTCCCAACCGTTGAATGGAGCGAATCTGCCCCAGGTTGGCGCCCAATAAGATGCCAAAGCAAATGAAGCCAAAGACGAGCCAATCCATCGGCCCAAGGGTGGCCCAACTGTGCCAATCTTCGCCAAGAAGGAGGCTGGCGAGGAAGGCGAAGCTAAAGAGCGAGATGAGGTGGACGATGAGTAAACCTTCGCCGCTGGCTTTGGGGTTGGCATATGCGCCGGGTGAGGATCATGTACAGGGCGAGTGACAGAGTGCTGGCGAGGGCGAGGCTGATGCCCAAGAGATCGTTTCGGGTAACGGCCGTTTCCATTCCCACTTCACTCAAACTGCCACTCAGCACCAACAGCACGCCCACCAAACTAATTGCCAGCGCCCGAAACAAATAGCGCGGCAGCTTCTCGTGCAAAAACACGCGGCTGAGTATGGCCACCAGGAACGGTGTCATCAGGTAAATGAGCTGGGCATAGATTGCCAGCGTGTAGCGCGTTGCCAACAAATTGGAGACGCCGCGCACCACCACCATTAAAGCAAACAGCCATACAATGGGTAAACGAAAAATGCCCCTATCGATACGCCGCCAAAAGAGGAGGCTTGCGACGATGAGAACAATAAAGTTGGCCGCAGCCAGTAGTGCCATACTGGGTACCCCAGCGACTGTTTGCATATAACGCAAGGTAACAGGGTAAGCGCCCCAGCCCATTTGCGCCGCTAGTGCCATAAACAGCCATGACCAGGTAGTAGAAAGTGTGTCGGGATTCTTTGATGTCTTGATTTGAGCCATAAGGACTTTACAATATTAGATGATTCGGGTTTTGTCGAATTGGACTCACTTCAAGAAGAAGAAAAAGCGAGGAATTCATGGAGAAAGTAAATCTGGGACAGAAATTTGGCTTGTTTGATGCGTTATGGTCGCCCAAGATTGTCGGTGAATTAAACGGGCAGCATGTGAAGCTGGCAAAACTGCAAGGGGAATTTGTGTGGCATCACCACGATGAAGAGGACGAATTGTTTTTGGTGGTAAAGGGACAGATGATTATGAAACTGAGGGATGGTGATATTGAGTTGAATGAAGGGGAGTTCCTGATTGTGCCGCGTGGCGTGGCGCATAAACCGGTCGCGTCGGAAGAAGCACATGTGCTTCTATTTGAGCCGCAAGGGACATTGAATACGGGCAATACGCAAGGGGCATTGACGGTTGCTGAATTGGATGAGATTTGAGCGCGATAGGTTGACAGGGTAACGGCCGTTTGTTAGAATCTCTCCTGCTCTTAGCCCTGTTCGTCTAGCGGCCCAGGACGTGGCCCTCTCAAGGCCAAAACACGAGTTCGAGTCTCGTACGGGGCATGATTTTTGAAAGCTCACTCAATTAAAGGGTGAGCTTTTTTGTTGCTCAATGACCACTTTCTTGGTGCCTTCCGTCCAGTGGGGGAGTTTAATGACAGGACGAGGCACATCAGACTTTTTGCCTTCAATGTACCATTGGCCGTTTGCTTTTAAGACTTTGCCGCTTTTGAGGTCTCTGTCGTTTATCATGCGGATTAGCATGTTGTATTCGGTGTTTGTCATGTTTCCTCTACTCAAATAATGGTAGCCAGCTATTTTTGTTTATTGTAGGTAATGTTGATTTGTTTTGACATGGGCGCGGCGTGAATTTTTGAACTAGGATTGAGCCCGTTTTTTTGCTATCATGTGGCATGGACTTTAATCCCCGGCAAATACATTTAGATGATTCACAAATCACGGAAAAAGATGCGCCCTATCCCCCCGTTTATCTGGTGTCTGGCAATATTGGGGCATTAGCGGAACACGCATTACGGACTGTGCTGCCCCAGTTTCAGGATGTTCAGGTGCCCCTGGTGAAACGGCCGCGTGTGCAAACCCCCAAACAAGTGGCGTCTATTGTGGCACAAGCAGTAAAAACACAAGGTGTCATTTTGCATACCCTGGTTGACAACGATCTGCGTTTGCTGATGAATAAATCGGCCGCAGAACAAGGGGTATTGGTGATTGATCTCATTGGGCCGCTGCTGGAATATTTTATGGGCGTATTGGGGCAGGAGCCGATGGGGAAACCAGGTCTCTACCGGTACAAGAATCAAGAGTATTTTGACCGCATTGATGCCATTGAGTTTACGTTGGCTCATGATGACGGTAAAAATCATGAAAGTTGGTCACAAGCGGAAATTGTGCTGACGGGACCTTCGCGTTTGGGGAAAACACCGCTGGGTATTTATCTATCTATTTTAGGATGGAAGGTGGCAAACATCCCCATTGTGCCTGGCATTACACCACGCCCCGAGTTGTTTGCTCTGGATCGGCGGCGAGTGATTGGGCTGACGATTAAGGAAGGGGAATTGTTGACGTTTCGCCAGCACCGGCAGGATAGTTTGGGGGCGGGCAACAAGTCTGATTATGCTGACTTGACGAAGTTGTATGAGGAACTGGAAGAAGCACGCCAGATTTGCCGCAAAGGGCGCTTTAAGATGATTGATGTCTCGAATAAACCGATTGAAACGACGGCCGCTCAGGTGATAACGGCCGTTACCCGTCAACTTAAATCAGGTTAATCCCAGCCGCCGCTCCGTAAGAAATAAGTCCCAATAAGTACCCATTCGCTATGCTAATATACCTGTGTGCTTATAAAATGCACCTCGCTTTTGTGTACAATGTGGGGAAGGTATTGAAGCACATCATGGAACTAAACTTTATTGCATATGCTGCGCTGGTATTATTATCAGCCATCACATCATTTTCACTGGGTATTGTCGCGTGGAGAAATCAGCTTAATCGTTTACCCAATGCCCTCTTTGCCTGGCTCATGTTCAGTGTGGGTTTGTGGGCAGCTACGGTTTTTCTGGAACATATAGTTTCCTCATTTTCTGACAAAGCGTTTATCTCGAAATTTGTTTATATCGGTATCGTGTGTACTGTGGCGACCTGGTTTCTGTTTTCCTTGGCTTATACGGGTCGCGCCCACACCATCACCCGGCGAACCCTCATCTTGTTGTCAATAGAGCCAATCCTGCTGTTTTTACTCTTGTGGACAAACCCGGCGCATCAATTCATTTTGACAAGCCTTGCTTTGGACAGCAGCGGCAGTTTCCCAATTTTGATAGCTGAGTATGGGCCGGGGTTTTGGATCCATGCCACTTATTCCTATCTGCTGCTCCTTACTGGTACGGTGCTATTGATTCAATACGCTGCGCAAACGCCTGAAATTTATCGTAAACAAGCGACTGTGTTGGTTGTCAGTATGTTGGTTCCCTGGATTCTGAATGCGTTATACCTGCTGGGTGTAACACGCTATGGCTTGACAGCGGCTGGCTTCACCGTGGCTGGTATGGGCATTGCCTGGGGGTTGCTGCGCTTACAGTTTTTGGATGTGGTGCCGACGGCGAGAACGGCCGTTTTCAACAGCTTACATGATGTGGTGATGACCATTGATGACCAGAACCGTATCGTCGATCTAAATCCGGCGGCAGAACGACTCATCGGCTGTACCCAATCAGAAGCTATCGGCCAAAGAATCGAAAAAATATTTGCCTTCCAGCCGGAAATAGTGGCAGAATATGGACACGTTTCAGACGTTCACACAGAACTTGCGTTTACCAATAATGCTTCTCCAGAATATTATGATTTGCGGATTTCGCCTGTCTACAATCGACGGCAGCATATCGTGGCACGGGTTGTGGTGATTCGGGATATTACTGCCCAAAAATTGGCTGAAAATGCAGAACGGGAAGAGCGTCAGTTGGCAGAAGCCCTCAGAGATGTTGCCGTCGCCTTAACCAGCACGTTAGACCCCAACGAAGTTTTTTCACGCATTTTGGCGAATGTAGAACAAGTGATGCCGCATGATTCAGCCAATATTATGCTCAATGAAGGCGGGGTGGCTTCCATTGTCGATGTGCGTGGATTCCGCAATGGGAGAGATAGTAAAAAGCTCTTTCATCAACGGTATGTGGTGGCTGAAATAGAAACATTACGCCGCATGACTGAAACGCGACAGCCTATTGTATTGCCTGATGTTCATGATTTCCCGATGTGGCACGTCAATGAAAATCAACAATGGATCCGGTCATTTATTGGGGTGCCAATTTTGCAAGACGATGAGGTGATTGGGTTTATCAATTTAGATAGCGCCACGCCCAACGCCTTTCAACCGAAACATGGACGCCGCTTGCAAGCCTTTGCGGAGCAGGTAGCCGTCGCTTTGAAGAATGCGCGGTTATATCACGACCCTGGAAGAGCGAAACCAGGAACTAGATGCCTACGCCTATACGATTGCCCATGACCTCAATTCGCCATTGGCTCTGATTCAAGGGTATGCTGGTCTGATTGACCAATTAGCGTTGCCAGAACCGGGCCACGATTATCTGCAAAAGATTATCGATACCTCAAATCGAATGGCGGAAATGATTGACCAACTGTTGTTATTGACAAAACTAAGGGATGTGGAGACAACGGCCGTTTCCGTTGACCTATATCCGCTCATCCTCGCTGCAAAAGCTCGCTTTGAAAATGAAATCCAGCACAAAAACATCCAGATAAATATACAGCAAGAGTGGCCGCTAGTTTTCGGGCAGCCTATTTTGATTGAAGAAGTTTTTGCCAATCTCATCGGCAACGCCATCAAATATAGGGGGCATGACAATGCGTCTCCCGCCATTACCATTCGTGGTGAACAAGTGGGTGAACAAGTGCGCGTGATGGTTGAAGACAATGGCTTGGGCATCAGGCTGGAAAACCAGGAGAGCCTGTTTGAGATGTTTACGCGCTTCCACAAAGAAGAAGCCAGCGGGACGGGGCTAGGGTTAACGATTGTGCAGCGCATTGTCCGTAAATTGGGCGGTGAAGTCGGCGTGGAAAGCAGCATCGGACAAGGCAGCACCTTCTGGTTTACGCTGCCGATTGGTTGAATGAGAGGTTTCAGCAATTCTCATTCTGGCCGCTTCGTCTGGGGATGAATCCCCAGACTGGTACAAAAAAGTGCTGAAGCAGGTTAATGGCGGCTTTAGCAACGTGCTTCAGCACGTTTTTTATCTCAGCCGCCGGTTTCAACCGGTGGCGGTAGGGCAAATTCGTTTAGATTGAGAATTGCTGGAGATGTTTTGAGTAAAACGACGATGTGGGGGATAATGGGAGATAGGAGTTAAGCGGTTGCATGAAAACGGCCGTTAGTGTCACTGGCAAAGTCTAAAAATTGACAACCGTGACACGAACCAAACTATGACCTCAGTTCCCCAAGATTCTGCCATCGACCACCAACGATACCGCACCATCCTCCTTTTTTTTGCGCGGGTAATCCTCCACTTCATCTGGTGGGATCTTATTTTTGCTCGAATTCCCATCATTGGCCCGCAAGCCCGCCTGACACGCCCCAGACGGTATCGCATGTTGGCTCGTCGTTTTCGGGGGCTGGCTTTGGCGATGGGCGGCGTGATGATCAAATTGGGCCAATTCCTCAGCGCCCGCGTCGATGTGCTTCCCCAAGAAATCACCGATGAACTGAAAGGACTGCAAGACGAAGTGCCGCCAGAGCCACCGGCGCGTATCTTCGCCGTTTTGAATGAAGATTTAGGCGACCTGTCTCTGCGGTTTTCCGATATTGAGCAGCAACCCTTAGCGGCGGCTTCCCTGGGACAAGCGCATCGTGCCTGGCTGCTGCCAGAAGATGAATCGGCAGAACGACGGGGCGCCCGTGGTTGTTAAAATCCGTCGCCCCGGTATTGAAAATCTGGTCACCACCGACTTGGCGGCCTTGCGTATCGTCTCCCATTGGTTTATGCGCTATCCGCCCATCCGCAAACGCGCCGATGTGCCTGCCCTCATGGAAGAGTTCGCCGAGACGATGGAAGAGGAACTCGACTATTTGTCTGAGGCGGACAATGCCGAACGGTTTGCTGCCATGTACGCCAACAGCCCTAACGTCTACATTCCGCGCATTTACCGCGAACATTCCAATGAGCGTGTTATTGTGCTGGAAGATGTGACTGCTATCAAAATTGTCGATATGTCGAGCATGGAAGCGGCCGGCATTGACCCAAAAGAAGTCGCCAGTGTGATGCTGGAAACGTATTTTGGACAGATATTCAAAGAGGGTTTCTTCCACGCTGACCCCCATCCAGGCAATTTGTTTGTGCGCCCTTATCCTGATGAGTTGTGGAATCGGGAGGTGAATGAGAAACGGCCGTTTTGGCTCATTTTTGTCGACTTTGGCATGGTCGGACGTGTGCCGGAGTTGATGGGCGAAAACTTGCGTAAACTGCTGGTCAGCGTGTCCACGCGAGATTCGCGGGCGTTGACAGATGCGTATCAGGATTTAGGTTTCTTTTTGCCCGATGCTGATCTGGATCGCATCACAGAAGTGCAAACGATTTTGCTAGACCGCATCTGGGGGCGAAAACTACTCGATCTAGCCCAGCCAGACCCGCGTGAAATGCAGGAACTGAGCCGTGAATTCCGAGACTTGCTTTACGATTTCCCCTTCCAGGTGCCGCAAGATTTCATCTATTTGGGACGTGCCATTGGCATGATCTCCGGTCTGGTGTCACAGCTAAACCCGGAAATCAATCCCTGGTATTATCTGGAAAAATTTGGGCGTGAGCTGATTAGTGAGCAGCCTATTGGGGAGATTAGTTGGCAAACGGCCGTTGAAGCCATTCGCCCCTATCTGGAAACGCCGAACCAGGTGCTGCGGGTGCTCAAGATGCTGGAAAGTGGACGGCTGAAAGTGCAAACCGTGAGTGATAAAGAAAGCAACCGCCGTCTGGAAAAACGGCTCAATCAGCTTAGTCTCAGCATTTTGGGCGCGGCTGGCATTCTCTCTACCACCTTGCTGTATCTCAATCGCAAAGATAAAAAGAAATAATGGGGATGTAATCCGGCTCCCTCTCCCTTTGGGAGAGGGTTAGGGAGAGGGCAGAACGCGGCTTCGACAAGTCAGCCATCGCTCAGTTATTGAGGTGTGCTTCGCTTGGGGCTCTTATTGCGGGCGGAAATAAGCAAGAATCATCGACACGATCAAAAGCCCCATGCCTGCGTTAATGGCAATGTCAGCGACATTTAGGTAGCCGTCCCAGATAGGAATCCTGATAAAATCCAACACTTGTTGCGCGACCAAGCGGTCAACCTGATTGCCCAATGCGCCCCCGATAATCAGCGCCAGGCCCCAGCGCATCAGTCGGTCAGATAAAGGGGTTTTCACGAGCATCACAAACATAAAAACCACCACGCCAATCGTCAACCAGCCCACGAGCGGGCCAACGCCCTGAAACAACCCAAACGCAATGCCGCGATTATACGTCTCGTGTATTGACAAAAATCGATTGATAACTGTTGGTCCATTCTCGGCAATAAATTGCAGCGCCCACAGTTTACTCAGGCGGTCGGCCAGAAATACGATCACAATCAGCGCGTAGGGAAATAGCAAATCAACCCATCCTCCAAAAGCTGCGTGGTTTTGAATCTGCCGGGTAACTGGCTGTCTTGAGTTTGTTTTTAAGCTCGCTGATAGATGGCTCCGTTAAGGTGCTGCCGTCTGGGAAAACCAGCGTAGGCACGCTGGCATAGCCGTTATTGATGCCCTTCACTGTGTCGCGGGCGTCGGGGTTGCCATCAATAGTGATGATGGTGGCCGCTACTTTTTGGTCTTTCAGAAACCGTTCAACTTGCTGTGAATGGCCGCAGTATTGGGAGGTGTAGAGGATGATGGGTTCGGTCATGGGGAAAATGAAAGTAGAGATGCGATAATCTCTAATCTCTAATCTCCAGTCTCTTCTTCTGCTGAGCGCCGAGCAAGTTCACGCTGTACGGCTTCTTCTTTTTCGATTTTGTTGAATTCTTCTTCGGTGAGATAACGGCCGTTATCAATTTCAGCAGTCACCACATTATAATTACTATCCATCGTCACAACCGTATTCATGGGGCGAAAACACTTACTGTCTACGATGGTTTTGTGCCAGGTATAAACACCGCCATCGACTGATATGTCATATTGCTTGTCCGCCCGCATACGCACCGTTTTGCCGCAGTTGTTGCATTGCACGTAGAAATAGATGCCTTGTTTATCGACGTATTCTTTCTTGCCATCGCTACCGCCGCCGAATATTTTTTTGAGAAAGCTCATGATTTGCTCCTTGTTTTCAAGGGTTTATTGAGATTGACTGGCCGCTTGTGCTTCCAGACGTTCGACCAACCAGACTTTGATAATTGATTGCCGTGTCACTCCCATACGCGCTGCTTCTTTGTCCAAAGACTCAATCACCCATATAGGAAAATCGACATTAACTCGCTTCTGTGCCAGATTGGGACGTTTAGCTGTCGTCAGATCGAGATCATCAATGATATCTTCTTCATTATCATCAAATTTTTTGTCAAATTCTTCAGCTTTCATAAAGGTTTACCTCAGATTTTCGTGAACGCCGCACAGAAATGATATGAATATTATTGCCTCGATATGTTACGATAGCTGACCAATGTTTGCCAGTAATATGCCAAATAATTGTAACTGTACAGACCCTAACCTGGACAAGCCAGAACCAAAAAATTTATGGCATCGAATTGACGCGAATTTTCACGAATTTCTTTTTCGCGTTAATTCGCGTTAATTCGATGCAAAAACCTTGTTTTTTGTACAAGCAGTTCATTCATAAGGTACTAAATGCATGTTATGCCCCCCTAATTCAGCAAATATGTTGCCGCACAAAGTGATTTTCTTCATGAATCCACATGACATCCGTCACTTGAATTTTTCTTCGACTGTGTGCCATTATTATATGAGTTCCCAATCTCATTGCCATTTTATATGAACAGCCCGTAAAACCCACCCGCTTTAGCGGTGATAAGGGCTTGCTCTTACGCCTGTATTGTTTAGTGACTTCGACACCTAAAATAATCGATTGACATCGTGTCTGCATTTGAAATCAGGTTTAGAGAATTCAGAATTGCTTCAGGACTGTCGCCTTTTCTAGATGAAAAACAATAACCATCCAGGGAAAACAATGAATATAAAACTCAATGTCATTGTAATATCGGCTATAGTGATTTCAAGCCTGGGGTGGGAGATCGTTAAGACTGATGCCTCGCCCGCTGATATAAATAGCACTATCTTGTATGTAAAAGCTGGTGCAAATGGGGACTGTACTTCATGGACCACAGCGTGTGAACTTCAAACTGCGCTTAATAATGCAGTTTCAGGCGACCAGATATGGGTAGCAGCGGGAACATATTTTCCTACCACTACAGATGACCGCTATGCCACTTTTCGATTGGTATTGGGGGTTGCCTTATTTGGAGGGTTCCCGGCTAATGGAGGGAACTGGGAATCGCGTGACTGGGTGAACAATCCAACTATTTTAAGCGGGGATATAGGAGCTACTGGCGATTCTACGGATAACGCTTATGCTGTTGTCACAGGGATAGGAATGAACTCAAACACCATTCTGGATGGTTTGACGATAACAGAAGGAAATGCTGATGGTGGAGAGATGTATGACCGCGGCGGAGGAATGTTCAATATTGGAGGCAACCCTACATTATCAAATATCATATTTATAAGTAACAATGCAAGTCAATATGGAGGCGGGATGTGCAACAATATAGGCGATCCCACTCTGTCAAATGTTACTTTTTCCGATAACTCTTCCATCAGAGGTGGAGGAATGTTTAATCGTACAAGCAGTCCCGTATTAGACAATGTAACGTTCTCTGAAAACCATAGCGGTGGTGGCGGAGGCGGTATGTATAACGATACGAACAGCAACCCAACTTTAACGAACGTGATCTTTTCCAACAACTCAGCTTATGTTGAAGGAGGTGGGATGGTAAATTGGGACAGCGACCCAACTTTAACGAATGTGACCTTTTCTACCAACAGTGTATATGGTCATAACACTGAATTTGGCGGAGGTGGAATGAGCAATATATACAGTAATCCATCACTAAATAATGTCACATTTTCCGGTAATACGGTCTCCAGTTCAACTCCATCCGATATAACTTATGGCGGTGGAATGTACAACAGGTACAGCGACCCAATATTAACCAATGTAACATTTTCTGGAAACTTGGCGGGCGATTACGGCGGTGGAATGGCAAACAGATACAGTGACCCGGTATTAACTAATGTCACCTTTTCTGTCAACTCAGTGTCTTTTTCTGGCGGTGGGATGTACAACCGGGATAACAGCAGCCCAGTGATAACGAATGCTATCTTTTGGGATAACACGCCAAACCAAATCACTAGCGCTTCAGGTAGTATGTCTACGGTTACCTACAGCGATGTTGAGGGTGGGTACACTGGCACCGGCAATATTGACCTAGATCCGCTCCTGGGGCCCTTGGCAGATAACAGCGGCTTTACCTTGACGCACGCTCTGCTGGATGGCAGCCCAGCCATTGACGCAGGCAATCCTGACCCTACCACCTGCCCGGCAACGGACCAACGCGGGATAACCCGACCCCTAGATGGAGATGGAAACGGTTCAGAAATATGTGATATTGGTTCGTACGAGGTTTCAACGGCAAATATTGCGCCAACAATCAGCGACATCACTGATAAGAATATAGATGAAAATACCGCTACCGGAATCATTGACTTTACAATAGGTGATGTTGAGACACCTTTAGATGCTCTGGTTGTTACGGCAGAATCTTCAAACACCACACTCGTACCAAACGGGAACATCACTCTGGGCGGCAGTGGCGCAAACCGCACCATCAACATCATGCCAGCCTCCAATCAGAGTGGCACAACAACCATCACGATCACAGTCAATGATGGTACAGATACCGCTAACGACACCTTTATTTTGACGGTTACAGACGTTCAATCGCCTCCGGGCGCATTCAACAAACTCAACCCCATCAATGACGCTGTGGCGCAACCCACCAGCTTGACCCTGAGTTGGGGAGCGAGTAGCGGCGCGAATAGCTATGAGTACTGCCTCGACACCAGCAATGACAACGCCTGTTCTGGCTGGATTACCACTGGCACGGCCACCAGCCAGGCCCTCACCGGTCTCAACTCAGCCACCACCTACTACTGGCAGGTGCGCGCGCTCAACACCTATGGCACTACCTATGCCAACGGCGTAGCTTGGTGGTCTTTAACTACCGAGTATCATGTCTTTTTGCCCTTAGTGATCAAGTAAAAACGATCAAAATTAGAATTGTTTGTTGAAGTAACCAAAATCAAATTCAGCCTACCGATAAGTGCAGTTGTCAAGGGAAAGAGAAGAAAAGGCTAAAAAGATAAAAGACGATTATAAAAAGCCACCAGAGAAACCAAAGTCTGGTGGCTTTTTCTATTTGAGAAGCTTCTAAAGAGCGCTGATTGGAAGCATAGCGAATCTAAAGCTAGACCCCCCGTACCATTTAAAAACCAAGATCGCGGATAAAATCATCCCGCAAAAGCTGGTTTTGAAAACGCCTAACCTTTATAAACCAGAAAAGATTTTTCCACAGATGCCACAGATTTCACAGATTAAGGAAAAATCTGTGAAACCTGCGAAATCTGTGGATGATTTTCTTGTTTTCTGTACAAGAAGTTGGTTGGTAAGTTACTAAGGGTTTAATCTCGAGAGATTCAACTTTTCGGTTGTTCAAACCCTTAGGGTTCGTTCGTTATTAACTTTTGACTTTTGGTTTGTAGTTACCGCTTTAGCGGGGAGAACGGCTAAAGCCGCCACTACGAACTTGTTTTTGATTGCACCCTTAGGGTCTCTCGAGTACCTGTATAGTTACTTGCATGGCAAAAATGATACCCGGCTGCCTGACCCCTACGACAATGCCTGGATTGAGAACTGCTGGGAAAAGCAGGGTGAAAAATCAGTTATGTAAAGATGTTTTGTTCATTAGTTGTAAACTTACTATCAATTGTCTACACTCGGGGGCATGGCAAAAGCGGAACAAGAACCAGGGATAGGCGAATTATTTTGGACGGCCGTTTCCGAAGCCGTTGATCCCTCCATTTACAAACCCCACCGGGTTGGTCACGTAGAGGCTGTACGGCTGCGAACCGAAGACGTGCCTTACTACGTCATCAAACAGCCGGAAGCCAAAACCTATTTGCGTTTGTCAGAAGCAGATTACGCCTTGTGGTGGCAGATGGACGGTTCCAAAACCGTCAAAGACCTCCTGTTCTATAACCTCAAACGCTACCATTCTTTGCCCATTGGGCATCTCAACAGCCTCGTTGCCAGCCTGTATGAAGGCTTCTTCTTCCAAGACACACCCACCAATATTTACTGTGCAAGCCGAGGCAGAATTGCAAGCCCGCGCCCCATCCAGCCGAGGCGAACGCTTGCTGCGCGGCTTCTTGAACACCGAAATGGCGAGAGACGGCCTCGATCCCGCTTTCACCACGCTCTACAAATGGACGCATTGGCTATTTACCTGGCCGGTTCAACTGCTGCTGCTCGTCATCATTTTTCTGGGTGGCGCTTTATATGCCCGGCTCTTTTTTGCAGAGATGCCACCCTTCACCCTGGTCAGCGGCGGGCTGAGTTTTGTCACCTTTGTGCTTGCCAACACGATTGTTATCTTCTTCCATGAAATTGCGCATGGGCTGACAGTAAAATACGTTGGTCGAGAACTCAATCGGGGCGGATTCTTGATTTATTGGGGTATGCCTGCCTTTTTTGTCGATACACGGGATACCTGGCTCTCTTCTAATGAAGAGCGCATGATGGTTTCCTGGGCTGGGCCGCACTCAGGTTTGTTAATCGCTGGATTGGTCGGGATTTTCCTGACGTTTGTTGATATGGTGGGGTTAACAGATTACCCTCTCCTCACCAGTTTCATTTTCCAGATTGGTTTCGTCGCCTATCTGAGTGTATTCCTGAATATTAATCCGTTGATGGAGTTGGATGGCTACTTTATCCTCATGGATTGGATGGACATTCCTGGGTTACGCCAACGTGCCTTCCGCTTTTGGCGTGAAGACGTGTGGGCTAAGTGGAAAAATCTATTGCCGCACCCCCATAAATTTTGGACAGGGTTGAGCCGTAATAAACGCATTTTTATGGTGTATGGCGCGATGGCTTTCGTCTATTCTGTTTACGCGCTGTGGTTTGCCCTCTATTTCTGGCAGTCCCGATTGTCGCCGCTGGTTAGTGAGCTTTGGACACAGGCATGGCTGGTGGGGACGGGCACTGCTGTTGATTTTGATAACGGCCGTTGTCGTTCCCCTTGTCTACTATCTTCTTCATTACGGCTGGAGCCGCATTCAGGCAGGTTTGGAATGGATGGCGCGGCGGGATTTGCTCGTCCGCGTAGATGTGCTGGCGCTGTTGGTTGGCGTGCCGCTGCTCATCGGCATTCCGGCGCTGCTTGTGGGGCTGTGGCTGTTAGCCCTGCCTTATGGCGACTTGATGATCAACAGTGTCATCTGGTTTGTGTTTCTGACGGCGCTGGTGGCGCTGGTGGGCATCGCCCGGCAACTGCCCGGCTCCCGTTTTCAGTGGAGCGTCTGGTCCCTGACGATTGCCTTTGCCAGCCTCACCCTCGCCTGGATTAGCCGAAGCTGGTTCCCTGTGGTTGAGGAATTGGGCTTGATTGCGGCGGCGGGTGCTGTGCTGGCGGCGGGCATCATTTCCTGGCTCACCATTCAACCCGATTCCCTGGACATGAGGGAACGACTGTTGATGGCGGTGTTTTTCCTGTTGGGCATGGTTATATTTGTCGGTGTTTTGTATGTGGGTAACGGCCGTTGGCTAACCACCTTCCTCATTCTCATTGGTATCATTCCTGGGCTGATCTTCCTGACGCCGCTGCTCTTTAACTTTTGGCATTCCCGCTTTGCCCTGCCCTGGCTGTTGTTGGTGCTTGCCATTTTTCTCATTCCCTGGCTGCAATTCTTTGACCTTCTATACGTGCCAGTGGCGATTTTGTGGCTGTATGCGGCTTCCCTGTACGTTTTGCTGGGCGTTTTAGCTCAATTTGGCCGGGTCGATGCCCAGTTAGATGAAGAAGCCAGTTTCAGTGAACGGGAACGGCTGGTCGATGCGTTTAACCATTTCATGCAGGCACTTTTCTTCAGTTATGAGGCAATGTTTGGTCGTCGCCGGTTGCAAAAAATTTATTTAGAAATTATTACCTTTGGCCCCATCGACCCTGATGATGATATTTTGACGCTGGCGGAAAAATGTCGGCGGGGACTGCTTCATGCCGTGGATCGACTGGATGATCTGGCGGGGACGCCGTTTACACAGCAGGCGGGGCGGGCGGCTTATGACAGTTTGCCCTGGCTTGAAGCGGAAACGCTCGGTCGGCATATTTTGGCGGAGATGGCATGGGGCGCGACCCTGGCGCAAGGCTTTATCCACGTCCGCGACCGGCGACGGGAACTTGTGCGGCAGGCAGATATTTTTGCGGGCTTTGATGAGGATGGCATTGATGAGTTGCTGGCGGTGGCGCGGGAATGGCACGGCCGTTCTCGGTTAACTGTGGCGCGGGCTGGCGAAAATGCCCAGGCGTTTTATCTCATCGAGTCAGGTGAAATGGGGGTGTTCCGCGACGGGCAACAGGTGGCGACGATTGGCGCAGGTGGTTACATCGGCATGATGGCGCTGCTGGATGAGGGCGCTTACCTGTCCACCTACAAAACAGTCACGCCAGTCAAAGCGTTGGTCATCGACCGTAACCGTTTCGACCCGCTGCTTCGCGCCGACACTACGCTGTCGTCGCAAGTGAGTTCGGGTGCTGAATCTCGCTCTCTGCTCAAACAAATGCCGCTGTTTAGCAGCCTGAGTCCGCAGCAGTTGGCGGTTATTGATGCGAAATTGAAAAGCAGGCGGGTGGTGGCTGGCGAGACGATTGTGCAACTGGGTGATCCGCGGTCGGATTTGTTTATTGTGGCAAACGGCCGTTTAGAAGTGCGTAACCAGGCAGATGAAATTATCGGCACGCTCAACACGGGCGAGCATTTTGGTGAATACGCCCTGTTTGCTGACGTGCCTTACACCGCCACGCTCCGCGCCGCTGAAGACAGCGATCTGCTCTTGCTCGACGAATCCACGTTCGATAATCTTGTTGCTAAATATGAGAGCATGTCGCATTACGTGGAGCAAATTGGCAGTGGTCGTTTGTTGGCTAGTAGACGTAAATTGGGGGTAACAGCCGTTTTATCCTGATATATCTTGTAGGCTGAGCTTTCGACTAACCTACATTGTCACAACTTGTCATCTCTCCCACACAACCGTACAATTCCATCCTAGTAAGTCACAAAGCCACCTTCTACACTCGGCGAATAAATTCACGGCTACGCTTACAAAATCCATCTTTGTAGACTGGAGATCAGTCGGCGAAGGCCGACTTCGTAAATGTAGGCGCGGTTTTAACCGCTGGCTAAGGGTGGCTAACCATCTATAAATTAAAAACAAAATCCGCAGATTCCGCAGATTTCGCAGATATGTCTTGAGCTTGCCAAAGGATTTTCTCTGTGCCTTTGCGGTTCTGCGTTAAAAAGCAGGAGCAACGTATGGCTGTCACAATCGATAAGAAAAAAGAACAACAAGAAGCCCTCAAAAAAATCAAAGCAGGACTAGCAACAAAAGTCCGCATTTTAGCGGGTGATCACGCTTGCCCCGTTTGCAAAGCACTAGAAGGTGCTTACGAATTTGACGACGTACCTGAACTGCCCCATGAAGGTTGCTCCCATGTCGATGGCTGCCGCTGCTTTTACGCACCGGTGCTGGATCGATGGGGTCCCTAGCAAAACCCATATTTTTGGAGATTAGAGATTGGAGATTGGGACTAACTTTAATCTCCAATCTCTAATCTCTGTTGAAACACCTCCGTCGCTTTCTTTTTTATCTGGCGAGAACGGCCGTTGTCGGCACAATTATTGGTTGGATATTTGCTCATATGAGTTTTGCCATTCCCGTTAACCGTTTACGCGAGACAGATCTGCTGATCGCTTTTTATCATCCCCAGCCCGGCTACCCCCTGCACATCCTCATCGTGCCTAAACGCCAAATCCGCAGCATGATGACCCTCAAACCGAGCGACGCCGATTTCCTGGTAGACCTCATGGCAACCGTGCAAAGTCTCGTGCAAGAACTCAATCTCGACGACACAGGCTACAGTCTCATCACCAACGGCGGCGATTACCAGGATGTGCCGCAGCTCCATTACCACCTCTATTCTTTCGACGAAAAATTCAAGCAACTATACAAGTAGCCGTAGCCTGAGCTTGTCGAAGGCGAAGGCGGGTGGTGCGAACCGCTTTGGCTTCGACAGGCTCAGCCGCCACTACATACCTAAGCAAGGAGTGAAGATGGATATTCAAGAGTTGTTAACACGCTATGCCGCAGGTGAACGAGACTTTCAAGGTGTCGATTTAAGCGGCGTTGATTTATATGAAGCACAACTTGAAGGCATTGACTTGAGTGACGCCAATTTGGCAAATGTCAATTTAAGTATGGCAAATGTAAGCGGCAGCAACTTGAGCCGAGCAAACATGGCGGATGCCAATCTGAGTGGCACGATACTCAAAGGGGCTAATTTAAGCCAGGCCACCTTGGCTAGAGCCGATTTAAGCTGGGCGAACTTGAGCCAGGTTAATTTGACTGAAGCTGATTTAACAGAAGCCAATATGAAGATGGCTATTTTACTTGGCACACGCTTTAGGAAGACAACTATGCCCGATGGTACAAAAAGGTAGTACCTCATCGTATGGCTTTCTGTACAATGAGTAAGTAATTTGCAATGAAGTAAAGCTACCCCTCTATTGTTCCAACCTGATAAATACGGAGACAAGTAATGAAAAAAAGTTTTAGAATCGGTTTGATTTTATTGCTGCTGATGGGCTTAATGGTGGCGTGTGGCGGGGAGGACGAGTTCTATGATGAAGAGTCAGAGGTGTTTGATGAGGAAACGGCCGTTATCCCCCAAACAGACGAAGATTTTCAAGAAGACACCAGCGATAAGAACGCCGAGCAAGTTTCTCTCATTCCCGCAGAATGCTTTGAAAGTGATGACGCCTTTTGGGAATGTGATGAAGAAGGCTTAATCCCAGTCGAATGTTGGGACGATGACGATGAGTTTATCGAAGCCTGTTATGATTTAGCAGAAACAGCACCCGCTGAGACCGATTCTTCTCAATCAGATGAAGCAGAAAGCGCAGACGAAGCTGCCGCTGCCCCTGCTGATGCAGAAACACCAGCCGACGGTGCCGCAGACAGCGGTTTTCGCCCTGAAGTCGATGGCTTTAGCTTTGAAAACTACGGCGGAGAAGACTATATTGTTAACTTAACCGCCGTAGAAATGCAGCGCATGTTTGGCGACCAAGCCTGCGCCAACCAGACAAACGGCTGCACCCTCACCCCGCCCGCACGGCAGTGGATGGAGCAGATGAACGAAGGGATGAGCGGTGGTCATTGTGAAGGTATGGCCGTCCTCAGTTCACTCATGTATTACGACAAAGTAGAGCCTGGCGATTTTGGGGGCAGCGTCACCAATGATTTAAGTTTAGACAACGAGGCGCTGCAACGTGAAATTGCCTATTGGTGGGTCACACAAGCTACCTGGCCTGGTGGCTATGAAAAAGTGAACGAATCCCCCAGCGCCGTCCTGGATACCATGATAAACGCCTTTGCTGATGGTAAAGCATGCCACTGAATGGTGGGCCTTGGGCATCTACAAA
Source organism: uncultured Chloroflexia bacterium (assembly GCA_963747345.1). Classification (GTDB taxonomy): domain Bacteria; phylum Chloroflexota; class Anaerolineae; order Promineifilales; family Promineifilaceae. The sequence continues at coordinate 525,070 of CAVVFA010000001.1, forward strand.
CGAGATTTTTCCGGTGGACACGCCATCACCCCCTATGCCGTCGAAGATCAGGGCAATGGCCTCTACCACGTATTTGTTTATGATAACAATTACCCCAACGAGACGCGCATCATGGAAATCAATCGAGATGATGAAACGTGGTCTTATGAAGCATCAACAAACCCCGACGTAGAAGCCGACTTATACGAAGGCGATATCGACACGCCAAACATTAGAAGTCGTTGCCATTTCACCCAGATTGCAAGAACAAGAAGGTGATTTTTCCGAGGCATATGCCCCCAATACCGGGCATTATTCGACGGCAAAACTTTCTCCCACAAACCCGGATGTGATTCAAGTGTGGTTGGATGGTGACACGAATCTATTGATTACCACAGAAGACGGCCGGCGCATTGGTTGGTTAGACGATGGCACTTTTGTGAATGAAATTGAAGGGGCAGACTCAGCCAATCTGAGATTTGGTATCGATGTATGGGATATCGATGAAGAACCCGTTTACCTGCTCCCGACTGATGTTGAGATGTTTACAGTAACCGTCGATGGCTCGCAGTTGGAAGAAGCCGGTCCCGCTGAAGTCACCATCATTGGCCCAGGCTATACCATCGTGATCGAAGAATTGTGGCTCGACCCAGGCGAAAGTGACAGCATTGATATTGAAACATTTGGTCCGCAATACTATGGCATGACCTACAGCAGCGACTACAGCGATTCGCCAGATATTGTTTTTGGCATCGAAACAGAAGACGCCGATTACGAATTTGTGGTACGCGGCACAGACCTTGAAGCGGGTGGCGCATTTAATGTGGAGTTGGATTACCCCAATGGAGATTTCATTCTCAATACCACTGGTCAGGAAGAGTATGGCGTGTACCAACTGTTGATCCTGCGTATTGATGATGAGGGCGAGCATGTCTTTGGACACGATGAAATTGTGCTGGAACCCAACGACACCATGTACGTCAACTTCCTGGATTGGGAAGGTGAAGGCAGCAGCCTCTATCTCGATTTTGATTACGAAAGTGATGGCACGCTGGATGACTATATCGAGTTAGAAGACCAAGAAGATTTCTACGATGATTTCTATGCAGATTGGGAGGAATAGCTTGTTGAAATTGGCAAAATGATTTCGGAAGATGTATCCGGTTTCATTCGTTAAGCTCTAATTGGCTTTCCCCTAGACCTGGCACCTTGGCTTTGTATGTTTTCAGGCAAAAATGAGGTGTCAGGTCTTTTTGTGTTTTACGCATACGCCAAACTCTCGCGCACACTAATGCGTGTGGCGGCGTGAGCGGGGATGAGCGAGGCCAGGAACGCAATCGCCAAAATCGCAATCAGCCACACGACAACACCCCCCGTGCTAAACTGAAAATCGAGGTCAATTTGCAGAATCGTTTGCCCCATCAAATTGGCCACCGGCCGAGCGATCAAAAATGCCAACGGTACGGCAATAAACCAGCTCAACAGCCCTTGCAGCACCCCTTCCATAATAAACATCAGCATAATCGTCGGTGATTCAGCGCCAATTGAGCGCAGCACGCCGATTTCGCGGGTGCGTTCCACCACGCTGATCCAGAGCGATCCCATCAAGCCAATGCCGCCAACCACACCCATCACAAGTGCCAGTCCAAACAGCATATTGTTGACGATGCTGAACTGGTTGTAGGCGTATTCTTCATCTTGGGCTTTGGTGCGGCTGAAAAAGTAGCTGGTATCGATTTGGTTGTCTTGGAAGCGGTCGCTGAGTGCCGCCATCATATCGGCCGTGTAGTCGCCATCGCTGATTTCCGTGCGCACGGCTACCTGGTTGGCGCGGTTGGCTTTCTTGGTGACATCGACCAGGGCGGACTTCCGGCACATAAATCGGGTCGGTGGTGATGGGGTCGGACGAGATGAGCTGGTGCGTGCCGATGACTTCCCACTCCGCTTCGCCCAGTTCGCCAAAGTCAATGGTAATGGTGTCGCCGATGTTGACGTTGTTGAACGCGGCGGTATCCTGGCTGATGACTGCTTTTCGTCCCGTTTCATCTGGGGTTAGCCAACGGCCGTTTACAATATAAGGTTGGTACATATCACTACCTAGCGGGATACCATACACCTCTGCGCCCAGACCGGCCGTGTCCTTCATCTGCTCGCCTTCGCGCAGGACTGTGCCCGTGACGGTGAACCACGCTTCCGCTTCCGCCACACCGGGCATACTTTCGGCGATAGCTTCCACTTGATCCGAGCGCTGCACGCCCTGGAAGAAGATACGCATGTCGTAATTGCGCCGGTCGAGTTCATTTTCCAGCGTGTAGGTCATGGAGGAAGCCAGCGTCATCGTCATCAGGAACATCGTGCCGGCCAGGATGAGCACAAGCTGCGTCAGTCCCAGTCGCCCCTTGCGCCGGAACATGTTGCCCAGAGCGATGGAGTAGGGCGAAGGCAGCAGTTTCTCGCCAATTTTGTCGATGGCCTGATCGAGCCGCGACGAGCCAAAGTCGCCGCCAATGCCGTAGGAGGCAATGGCTTCACGCACGGAGATATGAGCGCCGCTGAGAACCGGCCATAACGCGGCCAGTAAAGGGGCTAGAATCGCTGCCAAAATCTGCAAAACAACGGCCGCGATTGAGAATTGGAAGGTGTCGTAGTCGATATTGAAGATGCCCAGAAACCATTTGCTGGCCTGCGTAAGCGGCAATCACGCCGGTGGGCAGTGAGATTGCCAGCGCCAGGAAGCCATAGATGAGCACACTTGCCAGATACACCTTGATGATGATGTTGGAGGTGCCGCCAATCGCTTTGATGACGCCGATCTGGTCGGTTTGCTGGGTGATGATGGCGGTCATGGTGTTGGCGACGATGATGACGCTGGTGAGCAGCGAGACCACGGCCAGAATTTGCAAAACGAGGGTAATGCCAGCGATAAACGGCCGTCCCCAATGCTCATCTGGATCTTGATAAATCGTGACGGCGATGCCCTTGTCTTGTTTGGCGAGCTGCTCTTTGATGGCGGCGGCACGGTCACGGGCATAGGCTTCGCTGTATGGCTCGACGCGCACCAGCATTTGCGTAAACTGCCCTTCGGGAATGCCAAAACGAGCCAGTCCAGCCGCCATCGACGAAGAAATAGGCGTTGCCGCCAAAGTCGGGCGGCGGCACAAAGGGATGCCGAATTTTGCCGGTGATGGGAAAGGCGCGATCGGTGCCATCGAGTTCAAAGATGACTTCGTCGCCTATGTCGATGCCGTAGTAGTCGCTGGTGATGCGTTCGACGCCCAATGCCTTGATTTTCCGGCCATACCCCTTCTTTGAGTACCAGCCAATCGTAGGTTTGGTCTTCGTACTCATCGCGCATGACCAGGGTGGCTCCTTGCCAACGGCCGTTTTCCTCCGTTTTGTAGCGCACAGAAGTAATGTTCATCACTTCTACGTCTGCCACCCCTGCAATATGCTGCCAGCGACTCAATCGTCTCGCGGTCGGCCGTGCCGCGCAGCACAATATTCATGTGCGACGGGGCTACCGCCTGATGCGACGCATCCATCGCCGCTTGCAGTTGATCGACCAGCCCAAAAATCGTGCCAATGGCAAACACGCCAGAGGCAATGCTCAACACCGCCAGAAAAGTGCGTGCTTTATGCTGCCAAATATCGGCGAAAACTTTGTACCAGATGACGCTCATGTCAGTGAACAGTGTTCAGTGAACAGTTTACAGTGAAGTCGCGTCAGGACTGTTTACTGTAAACTGTTTACTGTTCACGTGGTTTTTCGTGTCCTTATAAATTAGCCCATCCCGAATCTCAAGGGTGCGGGGCAGGCGGGCGGCGAGACTGCGGCTGTGCGTGACCATGAGCATGGTTTTGCCCTGGTCAACGAGGTCGCTGAATAGTTGAAAGACATCCTCCGAGGTTTTGGTATCGAGATTGCCCGTCGGTTCGTCGGCGACGAGCAGGGGCGGGTCGTTGGCTAGGGCGCGAGCGATGGCGGCTCGCTGCTGCTGTCCGCCGGAGACTTGTGACGGTAATTTCTTGGCCTGATCGGCCAAACCCACGGTGTCGAGCAAGTGCAAGGCACGTTCTTTGCGCTGTTTGGTGGAGAGCGTTTTCACGAAATCCATCGGGCAGATCACATTTTGCAGCAGGTTGAGGGCGGGCAGCAGTTGGAAAAATTGAAAGATGATGCCCATATGGACGCCGCGCCACGAGGCGAGTTGGTTTTCGCTCATGGTGTGGACTGGTTCGCCCGTGACGATGACCTCGCCTTCGGAGGGATGGTCGATGCCGGTGATCATGTTGAGCAGGGTTGATTTGCCGTTGCCGGATGGCCCGACGATGCTCATGAATTCCCCTGGCTGCACGGTAAACGAGATACCGCGCAAGACGGTGATTTCATCGTCGCCCACGGGAAAGCGCTTGATGATGTGGCGCACGTCGATAATGGGATTGGTCGGTGGGGAAATGTCCCCGTTATTTGTATTAGATCATGGGTTTCTTCTTTTTCTGGTTAAATGACAGACGATAGTTTAACAAGAGTTGGACGGAGAGGCATGATTATGGGGAGATTCTCAGGAAGTGTGAAAGGGTGGCAGGGTTGCAAAGGGCGGCAGGGTTGCAGAGTTGCAGAGTTGCAGGGTGTTTGGACTGCGCTTACTTTGCCACCTTGCCACTTTGCCACCTCGCCACTTTGTCACTTTGCACCCTTTCTACTTTGCACCCTTTTTACTTTGCAACTCTGCTACTTCTTCACCAGTTGGAATGCCCAGCCTCGCGCCATGTTTGGTGCAGCAGAGGGCGGCGGCGGCGCTGGCGTAGCGCAGGAGGTCGGGCCAGGGCATGGCCTGAGCGAGGGCGTAGGCGAAGGCACCGTGGAAGGTGTCGCCAGCGCCGGTGGTGTCGATGGCGTGGACGGGGTAGGCGGGTAACGTGCCAGACCCCGCTGCGTTTTGCCAGATGAGACCACGCGCGCCTAACGTGATAACGGCCGTTCCCGCCACCTGACTGAGATGAGAAACGGCCGTTTCCACATCCGCCGTTCCCGTAAATCCCAGGCCAAACTTCTCAGACGCCACCAAATAATCCACCTTGTCGGCTAATAATTCCGTGCCACGATGCACAGAACCCGCATCCAAAACCGTAGGAATACCTTGTAATTTGGCTAACTGAGCTAATGGAACCGAAATGTCTGGCTCCCATCCGTCAAAAAGAATGATTTTGGGATGAATGCTTTTGAAACTGATAGCATTTGTGGGCAACGGTTGTGTTTCACCACGATAATTGACCAAAGAACGCTGTCCATCCGGCTTCGCCCAAATCACAGAGAGCGGCGTCGGATTGGAGCTGCGCACAACCAGCGAGGTATCGACACCAGCTTCTTGCAGTTCTGCCAAATGCAAGTCGCCATAAATATCTTGCCCGAGGTAGCCAGCGAAAGCACTGCGACCACCTAATTTGGCGACGGTGACGGCGGCGTTAGCCGCAGGCCCCCCGCCACAACCGACAAAACTGGTGGCAAATGCTTTTTCATCGGGGGCGGGGTGATGGGGAACGGCGAAGGTGAGATCGTAGGCAGCATGACCAACGCAGAGGACGTCTATCATTTTACTGAAGCTAATTGAAGCGCTGTTTTAAGTTGGGGGGCTGTAATTGGAGCCTTGAGCGTTTCGTTCCCAATCTTGATAACTGGAATAGCAAAATGATAACGGGCAAACAGGTCACCGTCTTTGGTTATGTCAACTTCTTGTAGATCGTGAGGAAAATCTTCTGCTAAATCAGCCAGTTCCGCCTTGACCTCACCACACAGCCCGCAGCCATCCTTCGTATAGAGCGTGACAGTCAACATACCCAATCCTCAATCCAAAATCCATAATCTAAAATGGACTTGGCAGTACCGAGCTAACATAAATCGCCAACATCAGCACCGTCAGATAATAGTTGGAAGCCATGAACAGCCCCCGTGCATTTTCTTTGGAGGGGTCGCGGATGAGCTTGACGTTCTTCCAAAACAAGTCCGCAGAAATAAGGATCATGGGGATGAGGTAAGCGAGTCCCAGATAGGGGAAGAGGGCGAGCAAGACGCCAAAAATGCAGGTGGGGGCGGTGTGGCTCATCGTCCACCAGGCGGCTTGCTTGGGCGTGGTGTGTACGGGCAGCATTGGTACGTCGGCCTTGGCGTAATCGTCGCGGTACATAATGGCCAGGCTCCAGAAGTGGAAGGGTGTCCACAGGAAGAGGATGAGCGCCAAAATAAGGGCGCCTGGACTGTTCCAGTAGCCAGCCGCCGCGCTTCCGCTCAAGACGGCCGCGCTGCCCGCCGCGCCACCGATGACAATGTTGAGCAAGGTACGCGGTTTGAGCCAGATGGTGTAAATAAAGACGTAGATGAAAGCACCTAACGCTAAAAAGAAGGAAAGCGGCTTGTTGAAAGTAAATGTGAACAGCACGGGCAAGATGATGAGCAGCGACCCGACCCAGGGAACCCATTTGGGATTGGGGATCTCGCCGTTGACTAACGGCCGTTTATTCATCGTCCGGCCCATCTTGTCATCTTTGTGGCGTTCCAGGTATTGGTTTAGTGAAGAGGAACCGGCAGCGGCCATGCCGCCTGCAAGCCAGACCAACGCCAAGGTAGACCAACCGGGCCAGCCTTCTGCGGCCATAAACGCGCCGCCCGTGGCGGCCAACAGCAGCAGCATGACGATGCGCATTTTGAACAGCACCATGAGCATTTTCAAATAGCTGCGGAACGTGGTGGGCGGTGCGGATAAAGCAGTTTGATTGTTTTCAGGGAGTGTTTCATCGACTGAACCACGTTCGGTCGTTTTGGTTACGGTTGACATGCTGCCTCCAGCCTGATTTCAGGGAGATTTCCGTCAAAGATTGTAACAAGCTTCACAGATGGCAACAAACAGACAGATTGGCCTCTCATTGCTTCCTTTAAATGATGGATGCTTATCATGTTTTGCGACAGCTATTCCAATTATGACCTGCTTGTTGCCGTCGCCACCGATTGAAATCGGTCGCTGCCATGAAAAACGCGCAAAAGCGCGTTCGTTGCGTCTCTTATAACGTGCTTTAGCACGTTTTTTGTAGCAGCCTATGAATTCATTCATAACAAGAGTTTGCAACCTTGCAACTCGCCACACGCCACAAAAAATGGCACCATTTGGCTATTCCGCACACCATTTGGTGACGATCCCAAACCGTCTAGCGCTGTTGTAATACTTCAACCAAACAGTCCTGTTTCTGTTGACTAATTTTTATGTCATGTTAAACTGGCAGAGACATGGGCAAACGATTGAGACGAGCAGGTCAACAAATTTGGATTGTGCTCGGATACCCCGTTCGAGTAGTCCTCAGTTTACTGGTGAAGTTAGACCAGTGGACGTCTCCCCTTACCAGACCGCTTTGGCGATTTATGGGACGGGTGGGTCTGGCTTTGCGCAAACTTCTCACCTGGATTATTTGGAAACCGATTTGGATTATTACGATGCCGTTCTGGCTGCCGTTGTCTTGGCTGTGGGAAGGGATTCGCAGCTCTATTTTGCCGCCAGTTAAGCGTTTTGTGGGACGCGTTGGTTTGGCAATTCGTAAGCTGGTGACGCTGGTTTTTCGCTTTCTGCGTTGGTGTGGCCTCTTGTTGTGGCGGCCGTTCCGGTTTTTGGTGGTGCGTCCGATTCGTTGGGTGGTTGTTCGTTTGATTTGGCCGGTGCTGGTTTGGTTTACCAACAAGACGCGCCGGTTCTGGCAGGCACGCTGGGAGGCTTCGGCGCCGCGTCGGGCTATATTGCGCCGTCACTGGGGATCGAAGTGGACGGTTTGGCGAGCACGTTGGTACGTGTTTATCCATCGTCCCAAACCGCCCGCCAAGGCGGTGGTGGCGCCGCGTGTACCGCGTTCTGGACAAAGTGGTAAACGGTCTGTAAGGTTGGCAACGGCCGTTTTCAGTGTCACCGTTCTCCTCATTTTAAGTTTTGTTACCTGGCAGGAGCAGCGGCCCGATCAGGTGGCGGCGGGCGTAGATGCTGGCTTGCCCCGCGTGATCATCGCCACCCCCTCCCCCATGCCCATGACGGCCACGCCCACGCCGCGGCCCACCATCGACGTGCGCCTGACGCCGTGGCCCACGCCAGATCCCCTGCAAACAGGCGGCAGCGTGGCCTTCACCTGGAACAACGAAGGCAACAGTGACATCTACATCATGCCGGTGGGGCAGGCCGAACCGATTCGGCTGACCCAGCATCCGGCGGTTGACCGCGATCCCTCATGGAGTCCGACTGGGCGTGAGATTGCGTTTACGTCCCGGCGGGATGGCAATTGGGAAATTTATGTGTTTGATGTGGACACTGGTGAACTGCGGCGCGTGACTAACAATATGGCCTTTGACGGCGGGGCAGGCTGGTCGCCGGATGGGCAGTGGCTGGTGTTTGAATCGTATCGAGATGAGAATTTAGACATCTACATCGTCAAAGCGGATGGCAGTGAAGGGCCGTTCCGCCTGACGGAGAATGCTGCGCCTGATTTTGCGCCAGTCTGGTCGCCGGGGGGACGGCACATCGCCTTCACCAGTTGGCGCAGTGGCAACAAAGATATTTTCCTCATGTCGCTCAACGAGGTGACGGACGAGGCGGCGGTCAACTTGACGGGTTCCCCCGCTGGTTATGAAGATGAACCTGCTTTTTCACCAAACGGCCGTTATCTGGCCTATTATGATGATGGCGCAGGCTTTCCCCTCGTTTATGCCGTCCTGTTGGATGAGAACTATCGCCCAGAAGGTGAACCGGTGAGCTTGGGACAGCAGGGTAAATACCCTGCGTGGTCGCCGAATGGGGAATCGCTGGTATATGTGCATGAGAAGGACGGGCAAAATTATCTCGTCGCGGGCAGCCCGAGTGGATGGGGGGTGGCTCCACAGGCGTTGGCGTTAAACGGCCGTTTAGAAGACCCCGCCTGGACATCCAATCCGCTTACCCCTGCTCAAATCGACCAAATTACGCAGCTAGATACCAGTTATCCGAGCAAACCGTTATTCACGGAAGCGATTAAACGCCCTGCCAGCAATGGGCCGCCGGTGGTGCTTTTTGAAATGCCAATAGACGCCCCGTCTCCCTACCTCAGTGACCAAATTGACCAATCTTTCCTGGCGCTGCGCCAACGGTTGCAAGCAGAAGTAGGGTGGGATTATCTGGGTCAATTGGACAATATGTTTGAAGCCATCGACGAGCGCCACATCCCCGGCACCGACCCGCGCACTTGGAATAAAGCAGGTCGCGCCTTCGATTTGCCTTATAACGAAGCGATGACGTTTGAGCCGAAAGTGGAAGTGGTGCGTGAAGTAGCCTCCTTGGAAACCTTCTGGCGCTTATTTGTGCGCACGGACGTGCAAGACGGCAGCCAGGGTGAGCCATTGCGCGAATTGGCCTGGGATTTTCGCGCCCGTTTTGGCGATGAGCCGCAATATTACGATGAAGGCGGCCTCATGAAAGAAGCGATTCCTGGCGGCTACTACGTCGATTTCACGAATTTGGCGGCTGATTATGGCTGGGAACGGGTTCCATCTGAGCCGAACTGGCGCACATTTTTCCCTGGTATTCTCTTCGGTCATTTTGAAAACCGGCAGGATATAACGTGGCAGGAAGCGATGCTGCAAATCTACGACGCCAATGAATTCTCCGAAACCTTCGGCGATTAGATGAATTTCCCTTTGAAACGCGAATTATTTCTTTTCCCCTTTGCGCTCTTCGCGCTCTTTGCGGTTAGTTTTTTGACGGGATGCAGTGGCGGTGAGACTGTGTTGCCAACGGCCGTTCCGCTCGCCGTCGCGCCAGCAATAGCCACAGAAATGGCTAAGGCTGGCGATGATGGCGTTGTGGTGGTGGCTGACGGGGTGGTTTTGGCAGAAACGGCCGTTTTCCTCCCCATCGACGAAACCATTCCCACCCCAGATGGGGACGGTCTCAGCCCAAACGCAGCCAAGCAAAACTACGTGCGTAACGAAGCCCCTGCCGCCCGTAACACCGAAGAGTGGCGTCCACCCCCCATGTCCGCCCCCCTCTCCTACAATCCCGACGACCATTATTGGCTCATCCGTCCCATCCCCTCCGGCAGCCGAAACTATGATTTGGAATGGTATCCGTTTGGCAACGACGTGCAGGCGGCAGACATCCCACCTTACCGCATCCATCATGGCATTGATTTTCCCAACGAAACGGGCACACCGGTGATGGCGGCGGGTAGTGGCACGGTTATCCATGCGGGTCCGTTTCCCAGTCCTAACAACGGCGTCAACTACTATGGCAATACCGTTATCATTCAGCATGATTGGCAGTGGCAGGGCAAAGATGTCTTCACGCTCTACGCCCACACCTTGGAACTGTTTGTGGAAGTGGGCGACTATGTGGATCAAGGCCAAGTGATTGCTGGCGTGGGCAGTTCTGGCGAAGTAACAGGGCCGCATTTGCATTTGGAAGTGCGTGTCGGGGAAAATGTCTATGCGGATGCGCAGAATCCGGCGCTGTGGTTGGTTCCGTATGAAGGGTGGGGCACATTGGCCGGACAGCTTGTGGATCGGCGCGGTCGCCCGATTCCTGGGGCGAAGCTGGAATTGCGCCCCCCCGGTTCAACTGAGATATTGCGCCAACAAAGCACCTATGCCACCACGGTGCGCTCAGATAGCATATGGCAGGAAAATTTTGTCATTGGCGATGTGCCTGCCGGTGAATATGAATTGCATATTACATTGGCCGATGTGGCCTACCAGCGCGATGTTGAGATTTTGCCCGGACAAACGAGCTTTGAAATCATTGCAACTGAATTCAGCTATAATCCCACATCTACCCCCATCCCGTTGCCCACGCCTTTCCCAACCATCGTCCTCTCCGGCACTGTCCCTGCCGATTTCGCCCCATTCACGCTAACCCCTGAATCGTAAATCGCCAAAACAATGTGTAGTCGCGGCATCTTTGCCGCGCAGGTGTAAACGCGGCAAGGATGCCGCGGCTACACCCAAAAGAACCATGCCCAAAACCGTACATCGCAGCCGAGTCCTAGTGCTGATGGGTTATTGACAAGTTTTTTCCTGATCAGAGATAATGGGTGGGTTGGCGGACTATTGTGTCGAGATGTTTCCCCCGCCGTGAAGAGGAAAACGTATGTTATCAACGACTACCCCCACGCTTGCGTTTCATTCACCATTTGCGATGGATGTTGTGGTAGAGGCTTTACGCAGTGGTGAATGGCCCTTATTAGATTATTTAGATGAATTAGAAGCTCATTTTGAAGAGCGAGAACCGGAAATCGAGGCGTTTGTGCCGGAAAACGGCCGTTTTGACCGCCTACGTCATGAAGCAGAAGCTTTGTTGGCAATGTATCCTGATCCCGTGAAACGGCCGTTGCTCTTCGGCTTGCCCATCGGCGTCAAAGATATTTTCCATACCAATGGCTTTGTGACCCAGGCCGGGTCTCATTTGCCGACTGCTCTGTTACAGGGCAAAGAATCCGTTGCCGTCACCCGGCTGCGGCAAGCTGGCGCTTTGATACTCGGCAAAGCCGTCACCACAGAATTTGCTTACTTTGGCCCAGGTTCTACCCATAATCCCCACAACCCAGCTCATACGCCGGGTGGGTCTAGCAGTGGTTCAGCGGCTGGTGTAGGTGCTGGTTTGTGTTTGCTGGCATTGGGCACCCAAACCATTGGCTCTGTTAATCGTCCCGCTGCATTTTGTGGCGTGGTTGGCTTCAAGCCCAGTTATAATCGTATTTCCAAAGCGGGTGTTATTCCCCTGGCTCCCTCCGTTGATACCATTGGCTTCTTTACCCCAGAAGTAGCCGGAACTGATCTGGTGGCTGGCCTGCTGTGCGATGGCTGGCAGACAGCGCCGCCCCCTTCAAATTTGCCTGTGTTGGGTATACCAGTCGGCCCCTATTTACAGCGAGCTGATGCGGAAGGATTGACTCATTTTGATGTGGTCTGTGAAAATTTGAGAATGGCTGGTTACTCGGTGAAATCGGTGCCAGTTATGGCAGATTTTGATGAGATTTATGACCATCACCAGACGATTGTAGCCGCAGAAGCTGCCCAGATCCATGCCGCCTGGTTCTCGCAGCATCCAGAGTTGTATCATGAGAAGACTGCTGACCTGATTAAACGAGGCCAGGGGATTGGAGTGGCTGAGTTGGAAGCGGCGTTGGCAGGTCGCGGAAAGCTGCGTCAGGCATTGAGCGTGGCGATGGCAGCGGCCGAGCTGGATTTATGGGTGTCGCCGCCCGCGAAGGGAGCCGCCCCAGTTGGGTTAGCCAGCACAGGTGATCCGGTGATGAATTTGCCTTGGACACATGCTGGTTTACCCACAATGAGCCTGCCCGCCGGATTCAACGAGCTTGGTTTGCCGATGGGTTTGCAAATTACAGGTCATTGGTATGGTGATGAGGCGATGGTAGCGGCGGCGGCGCAGTTGGAAGTCGTGTTACAACAGCAAGGTTGAGTTCGCCCAAATTGATGGATTTTTATACTCTCCGGTGACATTGTTTATCGGAGAGTTTTTATTTATGGAGGAGATTGTTATATGAAGGCTGTGCAGTTGATTGAACCGGGGAAACCGTTGCAATTGCGTGAGGTGTCTGTGCCGGAAGTTGGCCCGTCTGATGTGTTGGTGAAGGTGATGGCGGCTGGGATTTGTCATTCCGATGCCCATTACCGGTCTGGCTTGTCAACGGTGGAGCCATTGCCGATGACCTTGGGGCATGAGGTGGCGGGGGTGGTGGCTGAAGTGGGAACGGCCGTTTCCCGTCTTAAATCCGGCGATAGAGTTTGTATCCATTACATGACCACTTGCGGCGATTGTGACTATTGCAATCAGGCCACTGAACAGTTCTGCACCAGCGGTCAGATGATTGGCAAATACCGAGATGGCGGGTATGCCGAATATATTGTCGTGCCAGCCCGTAGCGTGTTTGTGCTGCCCGATGAGATTCCCTTCGCCCAGGGAGCGGTGATGATGTGTTCTTCGTCAACCTCCCTCCATGCGCTCAAAAAGACAAGAATGCAGCCTGGGGAAACGGTGGCTGTGTTTGGCGCAGGCGGGTTGGGCATGGCGGCTATCCAGTTGGCGTATGCGTTGGGGGCGTCCACGGTGTATGCTGTGGATATCAAAGAAGACAAGCTGGCTTTGGCGGAAACATTTGGGGCTGTGCCAGTGAATGCAGCCGGGCAAAATCCGGTGGCCGCCCTTGCTGATTTAACAAACGGCCGTGGCGTTGATGTCGCTTTGGAATTGATTGGATTACCTGCTACAATGCAGCAATCGGTGCAATCATTAGCCATTTTAGGTCGTGCCGGAATCGTCGGTCTTTCAGCACAATCATTTTCCATCACACCTTACACAGAACTCCTTGGTAAAGAAGCCGAAATTATTGGCGTATCCGATCATTTGGCGCAAGAGATGCCATTGCTTATTGATCTGGTACGGCGTGGTAAATTGAATTTGGCACATGTGATTACGGAAACTGTGCCGTTAGAGTCAGCGCCTATCAATAATGTATTAGATAGATTAGACCAGTTTGGAAAAGGTGTGAGGGTAGTTATTCAACCGTGTACATAAATATAGGACAAATTTCACGGTTTCTTACTCCTGTATTTCCTGACTTCTAGTGTAAAATACGAAACTATGTCAGCAGAAACCACAGATCGTAAAACAGAAGAGTTGCGGGGTGTTCCTTTGCCAGAACTTGAAGTTGTCGTTCCAGAAGTGGAATATCAAACAGTGCCGTTTACCGGTGAAGCTGCAAAAAACAAACCTGTTTGGCGAATTCATCTTGAGTTGGCACAAAACCCGCAGAATCGTATAGGTTTGAATCTCAATGGCGAGATTGTTCTCGGCCGTGATTCTGAGGATGCGAATGCAGTTGATTTGACGCAATTTGAAGCCAGCCAGTTTGGTGTTTCTCGGCAGCATCTTATGCTGCGGCCCACGGCTAGCCATGTGTATGCCTCTGATATGGGCAGCACGAATGGCACAATGCGTAACGGCCGTTCTATTGGTGTGAGAACGCCCTATCCTTTAGCAGACGGGGATACGATCACGCTGGGCAAATTGCGCCTTGTTTTACGCATCGTGGAACGACCCCACTTTCAAACTGGTGTCCTCGAAAAGAAAATCGACTTGGCCGATGCCCTGACTGAGATCGCCAAATCAATTACATCTCAACTTGATCTGGAACAAGTCTTAAACCAGATGGTTGAAACTGCAATGACCTTGACATCTGCTGGGGAAACGAGCATTTGGTTGGTTGATGAACAAAGCGGCGACCTTTTCTTAGAAGTCCAACGTGGTATTGAAGATGAAAATGTCCAGCGGATGCGCCTTCCCATCAATGAAGATACGTTGGCTGGAAAAGTGATCAAAACAGGGCAGCCGCTGCGGGTGTGGCGGCAACCTGGCGAAGACCAGATCAAGGTAAAAACGAATTATCTGGTGGAAGCCTTAGCTTATGTGCCGTTAACTCTGGGCGGTGTAACCTTTGGCGTGTTAGCGGCAACTCATCGGGATAAGGGTAGGCGTTTTGATGAACGGGATGAACGGTTGCTGACCGCTATTGCTGATTTTGCGGCGATTGCCATTCAAAATGCCCGAACCTATCAGGCGACAGATGCCGCTTTAGCCCGACGGTTTAAGGAACTGTCTGCACTCAATGAATTGTCACGCGCTGTCTCTAGCTCGTTAGATTTGGACACGGTTTATGAGGTGTTGATTGACCAACTCAATAGCCATTGGCCGGTGGAATCCGTTTGTTTGGCTTTGCTGGATGAGCAGGGTAAAAAGCTGCACAAGTATAAACGTTCTACGGAATCTGTTCCTCGTGGCACCCGACCTTTTTCATTAAATGAAGGCATTATTGGATTTGTGGCTGAAAATAATGAAGTGGTGATGACGAATAACCCCATTGAACATGAAGCTTATAATCCTTTTGTGGATAATTTAAATGGGGATGCTCCGACTTCTATGGCAAGTGTGCCCCTGCATGTGCAAGAAAATGTGGTGGGTGTTTTGACGTTGTTCAACAAAGCAGATGGGCCGTTCACGGATAGTGATACAGTCCGTTTACAAACATTTGCGAATCCGGTGGCAACGGCCGTTGAGAATGCCCGTCTATTTAGAGAATCAGAACGGCAGCGGGCAGCTATCCAGGCGACTGCGCACACATTATCCCAACCATTGCTTATTATCGATGAATCTGGTGGTATTTTAGTGGCGAATGATGCCGCTAACGACTTGTTGGCTACTCACATGGCTCAGCTTTTTGAAGCGATTAGCAGTGGGATTGGACAAACAAAAGAAACGAAAATTGGTGAAAAAACTTACTTAACGACATCTGAACATTTAGCCGATGTGGGCACGATTGTCGTGATGCAAGATATTACTTATGTCAAGCAGCTTGAGGCAGATCGTGAAGACTTCCTGCACATGTTGTCTCATGATCTCAAAAACCCGCTGACGGCGATTGTTGGCTGGAAGTCCCTGCTGGAGCGCACGGCTGAATTGGATAGTCGTGGTGAACGTTATTTGCGGCAGATTGGGGTGGCTGTGGATCGCATGTTGGTCATGATTGAGCAGCTTTTGTATACGGTTACGGATAACGAATCGGTCTCGTTGATGCAAAAACCGTTTGATTTTGTTGAATTGGTTAAACGTGTGGAATCTGATGTGGCGGGGGCGGCTCTGCATAAAGTGATTGGGATTACTAGTGAGGTTACGGGTGAGCTGTATGATATTGAGGCGGATGAGAATCGACTTTATCACATGATGCTGAATTTGGTGGATAATGCTATTAAATATTCGCCACGAGAAACGGCCGTTTCCATTCAAGTTGCTTATACACCCGAGCAAATCATGGTTCGGGTGTTGGATGAAGGCCCAGGCATTCCCGAGGATGATTTGGGTCTGTTATTTCAAAAATATTTCCGGGGGAATGATGCCAAAGGGCAGCCTGGCAGTGGGTTAGGTCTGTCGGCGGTCAAAGTGATTGCGGTAGCGCACGGCGGTACGATCTCCGTGGAAAATCGACCTGAGGGTGGTGCCCAATTTACGGTGATTCTTCCCGGTAGTTTGCGTGTGTCCGAGAAAACCGAAGCGGTGGAAATTTAGACCGATAAGCCACGATTCGGCTATGATTTGTGGCTGTGCTTCGACCAGCCCCCAAAATAAGATATGATTTAGGCCATGCGAAAACATGGCCTTTTGTTTATCATTTTGCTTTTTTATTTTGCCGTAGGCAGCTTGTATGCGGTACGCACGCCAGCGTGGCAAACCCCCGACGAACCGGCTCATTATAACGTGGTGCGGCAGATGGCAAACGGCCGTTTACCCATCATAGAACTTGGTGATTACGATCAGGAATTTATCGGCCAAGTGGTGTTTTCCAACCCCGCCTTTCCCCCTGAGCATTCCCCTGGAGCCAATGTCGTATGAGGATTGGCAGCCGCCACTTTATTATCTGCTGCAAACCCCTCTGTTTCTGGTGAGCGGCGGTTCGCTGACGGCGATGCGTCTGTTTTCCCTGCTGTTGGGGGCGGGCGTGGTGGTGCTGGCGTATGTGCTGGCCTGGGAACTGTTTCCTGGGCAGCGATGGTTGGCATTGACAACGGCCGTTTTCGTCGCCTTCCTTCCGCAACATTTAGCCATCATGGCTTCAGCTAACAATGATGCGCTGGCAGAGTTGATTATCGCGGCGGTATTGGTGGTATTGGTTCATTGGCTACAATTGGGAGATTGGAGATTGGAGATTGGAGATTCCAAATCCCTAATCTCTAATTTCCAATCTCCTTCTAGCAAACACCTCATCCTTCTTGGCTTCCTCCTCGGCCTGGGATTCATCACCAAAGGCACCGTTTATCCGCTTTCCTTGCTTGTGGCGCTGACGGTGTTGTGGCGTTTTTGGGGGAAGTGGCTCGATTTTATCAAAGCAGGCTTCATGGTAGCGATTCCTGCGTTTGCCTTGGGCGCGTTGTGGTGGGTGCGGAATATGCTTGTCTATGGCGGACTGGATGTACTCGGCAAAGCGGCGCATGACGGGGTGGTTGTGGGTCAGCCGCGCACGGCAGAGTGGATTGCCACTATGGGGCTTCCGGCCGTGTTAAAAGCATTCGTGATTGACGACGTTTAACAGTTTTTGGGGACAGTTTGGTTGGATGACGCATCCGATGGATGCTCGTTTCTATCCTGTACTCTGGCTCTTTACAATTGCCTGGCTGGCGGGACTGATCATCGCCCTATTTGTCTGGTGGGATCGCAAACAGCCTTCGACCGCTGCCATCATGGTCTTGTTTGGCACGTTTTTGCTGACGTTGGGCGTGCATGTTGTTTACAATTTCACGTTTGTGCAGCATCAGGGGCGGTATTTGTTTCCGGCGCTGCTGCCGATTGGGGTGGGGGTTGCGGCGGGATTGGGGTATTGGGAACGGCCGTTTTATAAACGTTGGCACTGGTTCAAATACAGTTTGCCGGTTGGCTTGGGCGTGTTGCTGATCTGCTTAAACGGGTGGGTTATTTTACGCGTACTGCCACAGCTATAACAAGGCACTAGTTGGATAGAACCCACCACTGCAACCCGATTGTTCCTAAAGCCGCCAGAATCCCGATTACCAATGCTATCAGTCCAAAAGTTAATGCCCGCTTCCAACTACGTGTGATTAAGCCAGTCACCAAAGCGGTAACGATGGCTAAAACAAGTGCTAACCAAACCATTTTATTTCCTTGATTTCCTTAATTTATCGGTGCATGTCGTTTCATCAGTTAATTTCGTGATATGAATCGACATATTTCAGCCGATAGTATTGTATCAAACCTCATCATCTGACACAGACCGCCGAAGTTTCAGATCGCTTCGCTGCTTCATTTGCATTAAAATCCCATAATGAAACAATTGATACTTTTCTCGCTTATTGCACTTGTCATGCTTACTGCCTGTTCCAACGGTGTTTCTGACCCTGTTGCGCCGACCGTGACCATCGAACCAACCGCTGTCATCGAGTCAACTGCTACGCCACTGCCCTATGAAGAGATACCCGGCGCTTATTTAGGCACGTTTTATGGTGAACCAACATCCAGCGTGCAGTTATACGACGAAATTGGCAAAGGAGTGGCTATCAGTGCCAGTTACCTTGATTTTGAAAGTCCATTTGTGGCGGGGATGGCTTCCTCTCTGGCTCGTGCCGGCCGTATTTCGTTTATCACCTGGGAGTATTGGGGAACACGAGACAAGGCTTATGAAGAACGGCCGTTAGATCTCATTCTTGATGGCGCATACGACGACCACTTGCAACAGTGGGGCGAACGTCTGCGCGATTTTGAAAAGCCCATTTTCTTACGCTGGGGACATGAAATGAACGGGGATTGGTATCCGTGGGCAGGCGCTAACAACGGCAGCGGTATCTTGGATGGTTTTGGCTGATGCCGAATTGCCAGATGGCCCAGAACGATACGTCGCCACCTATCGCTACATTCATGATGCGATTAGCGCGGCTGGCGCGGACAATGTGCTGTGGGTGTGGTGTCCCAATGCTCCGTTTGAGGGCATGGCTCAGAACTATGGCTCTACAACCGGCGGCTGGAATGAAGCGGCTAACTACTACCCTGGTGATGAATACGTCGATTGGCTTTGCTTTGATGGGTATAACTGGGGAACTTCTGCGTATGGACAAACCTTCAACAGCACTTGGACTAACTTTGATGAGATTTATACGGAAAGCTATGCCCAACTGCAAGCCATCAATCCTGGCAAACCAATCATCATTGGTGAATATGCATCAACTGAAGATGGGGGTGACAAAGCGGCCTGGATTACGGATGCTTACCAAATGATGCAATCCGATTATCCGCAAATCCGAGCCGTCATCTGGTTTCATATCAACAAAGAAACGGATTGGCGTATTAACTCGTCGCCTGAAAGTTTAGAGGCGTTTACGGAGGCGGTTGCAGATGATTATTGGTTGGATGAATGGCCTGGGATGCGAGAGTAATAATTGGATGCTGCTTCTTCAAACGCTCCAGAGAGGCGTCTCTACTAGACTTTACGGCCGTTATAACCTCTAGCGCCCCACGCTGCATACAACATCACCGACCCAGCCACCGCTGCATTCAGCGATTCGACATGACCGCGCATCGGCAGTTCCACAATCAGGTCGCAGCTTTCCCGCACTAGGCGGCGTAGAGCCATCGCCTTCATGCCCCACCACAATGCCCAGCGGCATATTCAAGGTCAACAGTATCCAGCGGCTGTGACTTCGTCACCCATGTCCAGACCGGCAATCCATACATTCCGCGCTTGTAGTTCGCGGATGGTTTGTACCAGGTTTGTGACCTGGGCAATGAGCAAATGCTCTGTCGCCCCGACTGAAAAACCGGAAACGGCCGTTGTAATATCAGGCGCTCGTCTATCTTGTAAAACCACACCATGTACTCCGCAGATTTCGGCCGTGCGTAGCAACGCGCCAATATTTTGTGGCCCGTGCAGCAAATCCAGCAGCAGAATCAATGGCTTTTCATCTCGTAAAGCCGCTAAATCCAGAATCTCATCAATATCACTGTAGCGGTACTCCCCAACCTCCAACAACACACCTTGATGACTGCTGTCCTGCGCCATCTGCCCCAGTTCTTCCTTGGGTGCTATTTTGACGGGAATATTTCGGGCAGTGGCCGCATCAAAAATAGGCTGAGTTAGTTTTTTATCCAACCCTTTTTGCAACCACAGTCGATAAATTTCGCGGCGATTGCCACGCAATGCTTCTAAAACCGTGTTTCGCCGTATTAAATATTCCGTCATTTGTATGCCACCAGTTTGTCGTAAAGGATATTTCAATTCAATTGGAATATCCCCCAATAGTTTATGACTCGTCGAGCGCTTCCCATATGCGAAGTGCCACGGTGTCCATTGTCTCGTTTGTGGCTGACTGCACCACCATTTTGCCCGTTTCCGGGTCCAAATAGCCCAACCAGCATGTATCTGTGCTTTGCAGGCCACGCAGCTCCCGTTCGGCAATCAGTTGGTCATCTTGGTAAAACTTGAAGACTAAACGGCCGTGCCATTCCTGACTTTGCACGGAATGAGCCAGATTAACCGCTTCAAACTTCTCCAGACCGGCCGCTTCCAAAACCATTTCACCACTTACCTCATGCCAATTATCAAGCAAGTAGCGCACATCAATGAAATCATCACGGTCTAATACAACCCGCGCTGGCATTGCATCAGATTTAGAGCGCAAAGGCAGTATGGCACCTGCCTTGAAAATAAGCGCATCTAAATTGTCTAAGGCAGAAAGCTCATAGCCATCTTCAACCACAGCTAACGAGGCAAAATGGCTACCTGCACTATAAAACCAGACACTTTCTTGCAAGACATTATCAACATCAAAGCGGGTGGCGTGAACAACACGATGAGGATGGGCCATCAGTTCAGCCAGAGCAATTTCCTCAGAACTAAACGCTGCGCCCGTCAAGGTTTCACCGTCAGCCAGGGGTGCTAAAAAATCATCAGACATGCCCTGGGCAGTGGTACATCCTACCTTTTTAAACAAGGCTAACAATTCTTCTCGCTGTAACGTGTAAGTGGTCATTTGCAGTCTCCTATTCCAACTTCCAAATGGTGCCATCGGCACGGTCTTCCAAGATGACACCCAATTCTTTGAGTTGGTCACGAATCTGATCCGATGTAGCCCAATCTTTTTGAGCACGCGCCTGTGTCCGCAAATTGAGCAGCAGGCGAATGAGGCCATCTTCTCGCTCGGCATTGGCGCTTGCTTCTGCCTGGTCTGGCACAATACCCAGCACGTCGCCACCTAATTCACGATACAAACCGTCAATGGCGGTGAGTGTGCCGCTGGTATGTGGTCCTTTTTCGTTAACCAGGATATTGATTTGCCTTGTTAAATCTTGCAGCACAGCCAACGCGGCGGGGGCATTAAAGTCATCATCCATTTTTTCGATGAAGGCGTGTTTTGTTTCAGCTAATAGGTCGAGAACGGCCGTTTCTGCTTCACCATCTGCTGCCGTCCGTAATTGTTCACGTACCAAACTAACTGCGCCCCAGAGACGGAGCCAACCTTTGTGAGCGGCTTCGATGGCCTCTTCAGAGAAGTCGATGGGGCTGCTATAGTGGCTGGAGAGGATGAAGGCGCGAATGGCTTCTGGGCGGAATTTCGCCAGCGCATCTTTAATGGTGAGGGTATTGCCCAGGCTTTTACTCATTTTCACACCGTCTAACGTGAGGGAGCCAGTCAGCATCCAATACCGGGCGAAATCTTCACCATGGGCGGCTTCGCTTTGGGCAATTTCACACTCGTTGTGGGGGAAAATATTGTCGATGCCGCCGCCATGAATATCGAAGGTGTGACCGAGATATTTGTTCGCCATGGCAGAGCATTCTATGTGCCAACCGGGGAACCCTTCACCCCACGGGCTGGGCCAGCGCAGAATATGTTCGGGTTCTGCTTTTTTCCAGATGGCAAAGTCGGCACTGTGCCGTTTTTCCGTGCGGACACCGATGCGAGACCCTTCTTCCAATTCCTCCACGATACGCCCACTCAGTTTGCCGTATTCAGGAAAGCTGGGGACATCGAAGTAGACAGAGCCATTGACTTCGTAGGCGTGGCCTTTGTCGATGAGTTCCTGCACCATCTCGATTTGTTCGGGAATATGCCCGCTGGCGCGTGGGCTGATGTCGGGGCGCTGTACGCCGAGGGCATCCATGTCGCCAAAATATTCGCGCATGTAGGTTTCTACGACCTGCATAGGGCCGGCGGAAAGCTGCCGCGCTTTTTTGAGGATGCGGTCTTCGCCCGTGTCTAGCATGTGGCCGACGTCGGTGATGTTTTGCACGTAAAGAACATCGTAACCGCTGTAACGTAGGTAGCGCACAACAACATCGAAGCCAACGTAGGTTTTGCCGTGACCGATGTGGGAGTAGTCGTAGACGGTGGGGCCGCAAACGTACATGTTGACTTTACCAGGGGTCAGCGGGACGAATTCTTCTTTTTTCCGAGTGAGAACATTATAGATTTTAAGCGTCATGGTTGCTCCAATTATCGTATTTTGTAATTCGTATTCCGTAGGAGCCGAATTACGGTGCATATTGTAACTGATTACTGTTTACTGAAAACTGAAAAGGGTTCGCTGGTTTATAGTCTGGCAAAAATCATGCGACCAGCGGCCGTTTGCAGAACTTTTGTGACGATGACCCGCGCTTGGGCGTCTAGTAAATGGCTGCCATTTTCCACGACGACCATGGTGCCATCTTCTAAATAGCCTACGCCTTGGTCGGATTCGCGGCCTTGCTGGATGATTCTGACGGTGAGGGTTTCACCGGGCAAGAAGATGGCTTTGATGGAATTGGCTAGATCGTTGATGTTTAGCACGGTGACGCCTTGTATTTCAGCAATGCGGTTGAGGTTGTAATCATTTGTCATGATGGGACATCGCATGTGTTGGCCGAGTGCCATGAGTTTGGTGTCGGCTTCCCGTGCTTCGCTTACATCGGCGTCGGTGATTTTTGTGGGGACGGGCGAATTGTTTTGCAATTCGGCAAGCACTTCCATGCCTCGGCGTCCCCGATTGCGACGCATGGGGTCGGCGCTGTCGGCGATGTGTTGCAGCTCTAGCAGGATGAAATTGGGGATGAGTAAGGTGCTGCGAATGAAGCCTGTTTTGCTAATATCAAGGATGCGTCCATCGATGATGACGCTGGTATCGAGTAAAATGAAGCTTTCTTTTGCCTCATCTTGTAAACGGTCTGTATTCTCGGGTGTATTTCCGGAAGTACGAAAGTTTTTGATGACTGCTTGCAAATCATTTTGACGAGAGACGAGGATGACGATGCTGAGGTAGCAAAATACGAAGGCTGCAATCAGGGGCGCGATCTGACCAAAGGGGGTGGGAAGCAAGGAGAGGGGCAGGGTGAGTAGGGCGGCTGCCACTAAACCGAGGAATACGCCAATGATAACGGCCGTTAATCGTTCTGGGGCCATCGATGATAGCTTGCGTGTTAAATATTGCAGAGGCCGGGTCGTGAAGTAGGGGGTTAAGATTAGCCCGGCTAAAAACCCAACCAGCCCTAAAATAACAACGTAAACTTCCGGTGATGTGCCTAAGGCATCTGCTAAATAAGCACCCAGAAAGCCACCAGCAATAGCGCCCAAGACAGCGCCAATTAAGCGTAGAATAAATTCAAAACTCACAAACCCCATGTCATTTTCCTAATTCCCCATGATCGTGAGTTGATAGCGATTTGCTAAGGCTTTTGCAAAAAAATAAGGCGAATACGTGGATGCGCATTCACCCTAGCCTTGATTTACATGATCCCCATTGATAGACGGTATTTTTCAGAGCGCAGACTGTGATTGAAATTGATGAAATGGTATAAAAATTTAGTCTGGCTATGTGTTTAACAATTAGCCGAGGTGTTCAAAATAATTGCGTTAACAACCCGTTTATCAGGGCTTGAAGGTGTCATCAAATTGTGAAAATCTATGATGATGGCAAGTCGGTGATCAATAAAAACAATCAAAAATAAGACCAGGGAATAAATAATATAATAATATGTGATGGTATCACAGGGGAAGGTAAGGGGCAAGACGATCGTTTATAATTTCATGAAATGCAATAGGAAATTCGATTTATTTTATCGTTGTATAGCTAGGTAGAAAAACGCTGCACGAAGCGGCCGTTTTCCTACCTAGCTATTGAAAAGTTAATTGAACGGATCGTCTGGTACCAATGAATAATCGTAGGGAGTCACATCGGGGGCGTAGTGGTAGGTGTTGGGGTAAGGGATGTAGTGGCTGGCGAAGGTGCGTTCTTCAATGATCTCGCCATCTGCATTTTTGACGATGCGGGTGACAAACGCATCGGCCCCTTCCGTGGCCCAGTCGATTTGCTTGACGGTGCCTGGCGGTAAATCTTCATCTACTTCCCAGCGATCTTGACTTGAGCCAGGAATCTCAGTGACATTTTCAAAGTAAGGGCCATCTTTTTCGATGGTGCGTCCCATGCTGGTGGAGTAGAACTTGAACGTCAATGCTTCGTTTTCGGCGCTGTAGTAATTTTCCATCAATAGATGATATGGCGTGTCGTTGATGAACTTTAGATCGACTTCAAAGGCGGGGTCTTCATCTTCATCGGGGGAGTAGACGGTGGCGTCCATGCCGGGCCCTTCACCATCGTTGTAGTAGGTGAGCCAGTAGCCGTGTTCGAGGCGGCTGGTGATAGGAAAGCCAGACCAGAAGGCGGTTTGATAAAGAGTTGTTGAAACTTGACACACACCGCCGCCGATTCCTTTAATTGTTTGCCCACCGACAATAATGAGACCCTCGGTGTAACCGTCGTCTTCACTGATGGTGCCCAGGTAGTCGTTGAAGGAGAATTCTTCGTAGGGGGCGATGACGATGCCGTAGAAATTGGAGGCGGCGCGGGCGATGTTGTGTTTGCGTTCGTCGGAGGAACCGTAGAACCAGGTTACTTTTTCGCTAATAAGTTCGGTGATGCCTAATTCTTCGGCCGTTGCGTTAGAATGGACGGTTGGCTCAATCTCTTTGACGATGAATGGCACAGAACGGTTGGGGGAATCTACTTGGGCCATGAAAGCATCCATGGTGGCGTCTACATCCAGTTCACGGCCGTTTACGTGCGGCGAAACCAAGACCAATTCCTGGGTGGCGTCGTCAAAATAAAAACGGGCGTTTTCTGGTTTACGATAAATCTCGTTGGCATATTGGGTAAGCCAGTAGCTGACGGCGTTTTCATCCACCAGCATCTTATGTTGTTGGGTGCCATCGTCGGCGATGGTGCGTTCGACGCGCATCATCTGCGCCAACTGCGCGGCGGGTAGTTCGATGCGGCTCATGTCGTCATCGGCTAATGGTTCGGGCAGGTAGAAGGTGACGGGATTGTTGACGGCTTGTTGAATCTGAACGGCCGTTTCCCCATCATCCATAATTTGCGGTTGTATTTCTTCAATGAGCAGTTCGATTTCTGCCGGACGGAACGCACTGACTGGTTTCATGAGCCGTTCGCGTAAATCTGCTTTGTTGAGTTGGCGTCCGACCTGGCTGGGGGTGTAGCTGGCATTATCACCATCGGCGGTGAATGTGGCATTAATGGCGGGTTGTTCGAGGCCAGCGGCCAGGTCGTTGACGGCACTGTCGAGCTGGTTCTCATCGAAAATGATGGTAGGAGCCAGGGGCGTGCCGTAGTACCAACTGTTAAACATTTCTTTGAATTGGGTGATGGGGCCACCGGTGCGTCCCACGTTGTAGGCGGCTTCGACGGTTTGATTGAGGTCGTAAGCGACGCCTAGTTCAGCAGGGGTTTTTGTCCATTGTTGACCGGAGGTGGGGTCGGTGAGGGTGATCGCTTCTTCGTTGGTGTAAGGCACGGCGTCGGCCAGGGCGGCTTTGGCTTCGTCTGGAGTCATGCCGCCCAGGTCGATGCCGAGCATGGAGATGCCGGTGTAGATGCGCTCTTTGTGCTGGCTTTTGTAGCTGTTGACGGTGTAGGCGAGCACCATGCTCAAGATCACCAATGCGGTGAGTGGCACGACTAAGAAGTAGCTGATATTTTCGGCAAAACGGCCGTTTCCTTCTGACCGTGTATCATTGTTGTTTTGCATATTGCCTCGTTTGCCGCGAGAAACCCCATGGGTTTCGGTCTCGAAAAGTTGAGCATGTCGTGGCAGTAAACCCTTAGGGTTTGGATAGGTGTCTTTGAATTTAGCCTGGGCATTATAGCACGCAGTCTATGATGATGATCGCTTTATTAGGGGAAACTTAGGCAAGTTTAATCACGTATA
Source organism: uncultured Chloroflexia bacterium (assembly GCA_963747345.1). GTDB lineage: Bacteria > Chloroflexota > Anaerolineae > Promineifilales > Promineifilaceae. Next base: position 550,876 of record CAVVFA010000001.1, read on the forward strand.
GGAACGTATGCTGTGAGGTAGCTTACGAAGCGGTTATACTGATGAAGGATGAAGGCAGATGAAGTATGAAGATTGAGTATCGTGTTTTGAAACCTGGAGATGAGGCGGCGTTGGAAACGTTTGTGCGGCCGCGCATTGCCTCGTCTATGTTTTTGTTGGGCAATATGCGCATGTCGGGGCTGGTTGATACCGGGAATCCTTACACCGGAACCTACGCCGCTGCTTTTGACGGGGATGAGATTGTGGGGGCGGTGGCATACTTCTGGAATGGCAACCTGATTGTGCAATCGCCTCTGGACTATCTGGCTGATTTGTGGAAAACGGCCGTTTCGACAGGCTCAGGTCAAAGTGTTTCCCTATCAATCGTCCGCTGCAAGGCATCATCGGCCCAGCGGGGCAGGTGGAATTTGTCTTGAACTATGCTGGGAATGGGGCGAGACCTGATCCGGGTGGATGAAGTGGAAAACTTGTACAGCCTCGATTTGGCTGATTTGATTGTGCCGGATGGATTGGTAAACGGCCGTTTACAAAGCCGTCGTGCCACACTAGATGATATTGATTTACTCATTCAATGGCGCGTGGAATTTAATGTCGAAGGTCTGAATGAAGACGGATTCCCCAGCCTTGAGAAAACAAATCGAGCGCAGTGTAGAGCGCGTTGTTGACGAAAGACGTATGTGGGTACTGCTAGAAAATGGAAACCCTGTATCCACCACGGCCTTTAACACCGCTACAACTGAAGCTGTGCAAGTAGGCGGTGTGTATACGCCACCTGCCCAGCGCAGCAAAGGGTATGCCCGTGCCGCCGTGGCTGGCTTCCTTGCTGGATGCTCGCCAGGAAGGTGTTCACACCGGTATTCTCTTCACCGGCATTGAGAATTTCCCCGCGCAAAAAGCTTACGCGGCGCTTGGTTTCCAACACGTTGGCGATTATCGGATATTGTTATTGAAACGGCCGTTTACCCCCGTATAATTTTGGTTGAGCGAACAAGTTTTTCCGTAACCATTCAACCATTCAACCACTAATTATTTTTCAAGGAACTCCTATGTTACGAACACGCTGGATCAAAGTCCTACGTGATTTATCTTCCAATAAAACACGCACCTTGCTCGTTATCCTCTCCATCGCCGTTGGTGTCACTGCCCTGGGCATGGTCATGGGGGCACAAGGCATCGTCGATAAAAGCTTGCCTGCACAGTACGCCGCCATCAATCCTGCCAGCGCCACCATCTACACGCTCAACACCTTCAATGATGACATAGTCGAGGCCATCGCTGCCATGCCGGAAGTAGGCGAGGCAGAAGGCCGTCGCTATGTTGCTGTGCGTTTCTTCGATAAAGATGGCGTCTCACGCACCCTCCAACTCAACGCCGTTCCTGACTATGAAGAGCAGGGCATCAATATCATCACTTCCGAAGAAGGGGCTTTCCCGCCACCAGAGCGCGACTTACTAATCGAACGCGCTTCTTTCTCTGCGGCGCTCGGTTTAGGTGACGTAGAAATCGGAGATACATTAACGATTGAACCACCGGATGGCAAAAAACGAGAAGTCACCATTGCAGGCAGCGTCTATGACCAGAGCCAACTGCCAGCCTTCATGGCGGGTACAGGTTACGGCTACATCACCTATGACACCCTGGAATGGCTCGGCGAGCCGCGTGATTACAACCAAATCGTGTTTGTGGCACAAGATAACAAATTAGACGCAGACCATATCCAGGCAGTTTCCAAGCTCATCCAAAACCGGTTGGAACGGGATGGTAACCAGGTGTTATTCACCCTCGTTTATCCTCCTGGAGAGCACCCCGCGCAAAGCTTCCTCAACGCTTTTTCTTATATTTTGGGCGCGATGGGGCTCCTCTCTTTATTTTTGAGCGGATTCCTGATTGTCAACATCCTGGCCGCCATTTTAACTCAGCAGGTCAGGCAAATTGGCATCATGAAAACCATCGGGGCTAAAAGAGGCCAGGTGACCTGGATGTATTTTGTCCTGGTTTTGCTGTTTGGCATCTTGGGATTAATGGTGGCAATTCCGTTAGGTGCTTTGGGTTCCCTTGGCTTAGCCACCCTGTTTTCTTCGATGCTTAATTTTAATATTGACGGCTTCCAGTTCAATCCACAGGTGGTATTGGTGCAGATGGTGGTGGGTCTGAGTGTGCCCATGTTGGCCGCTATCTATCCGGTGTGGAAAGGCACGCGTATCACAGCGCGGGAAGCGATGAGTGAACAGGGTTTGGGCAAAGGCCAGTTCGGCACCAGTCGGATAGATCGTGTCATAATTGGTGTACGCAAGATTTTCCCCATTACCCGACCGGCGCAAATTTCCATCCGCAATACCTTCCGGCGCAAAGGACGTCTGACGTTGACGTTGATTACCTTGTCTTTGGCAACGACCATTTTTATCTCGATTTTTAGTATCCGAGCCTCATTGCAGCAAACGTTGGATGATGCCTTGAATTTCTTTGATTATGATGTGCAAATTGTGTTTGATCGGGATTATCGAGTTGATCCCATTCAACAACAGGCGTTGGATATGCCTGGTGTGGATGTTGTGGAAACGTGGGGTTTTGGCACGACCCGGCGTATCCGTCCTGATGACAGCGAAGGTGAGAGCATCATCGTCTATGCGCCTGAGTTTGATTCTGATATGCTCAATGTAACCATCACAGACGGCCGTTGGCTGGAAGAGGAAGATACCAACGCCATTGTCATCAATACCGATGTGCTGCGCAACGAAGATGATATAAGCGTGGGAGACATGATCACCCTCAATATCGATGGCAAAGAATCTGATTTTGAGGTGGTAGGCATTGTGCGTGGGCTGATGACGGGAGCCAATGCCTTTATCAACTTTGATTATTATGGCCGGGTAACGAATGCCATCGACAAGGCGCAAGTGGTGTTGATGCGCTTTGATGACCGGTCGTCAGAAAATCAGATGGAATTGGGACAGGCGATAGAAGAAAGTTACCGGCGTTCTGGCTTCCGGGTGCAGCAGATGCAGACGATTGCCCAGTTACGCACGTTAATTTCTGGCATTTTTAACGTGATCATCATCTTCTTGCTCTTTATGGCGCTGCTTCTGGGTATTGTCGGCGGTTTGGGCTTGATGGGCACGATGAGCATCAACGTCATTGAGCGCACCCGTGAAATTGGGGTGATGCGGGCCATTGGCGCATCTGATGGGGCGGTGCTGCGTATTGTGCTGCTGGAAGGTGTAATTATCGGCCTGATTAGCTGGATTATTGGCGGCATCATCGCTATTCCTGCCAGCTATTTCCTCACGGAGACGGTTGGCACGATTTTGCTCCAGGCATCACCCAGCTATGTGTTTTCGGTGAGCGGAGCGATTTTGTGGCTGTTTATTGTGATGTTCCTGGCAGGGGTAGCGAGTTATATTCCGGCTCGAAGTGCTTCTAAACTGACGATCCGGGAAGTTTTGAGTTACGAATAAGCGAGAGAATGTTTGCTCTAGCTCTTGCTCTAACCTCTAGCTTTTGAAGGGCGAAGCCCCAATTCCCGGCCAGATACGAATGACGCCAAAAACGGCGCGGATGGTGATCCAAACGGCCGTTATCCCCCACACCCATACCAAAGCCGCCGGACTCGATTGGTCTACCAACAGCAAGCCCGCGCTGCCCACAATCGTCGCCACAAACATGCCGTTGCGCAGGTACGCAAAATCGGACGTGCCCCAATGCACGCCATCGGTGACAAAAGCCAGCGAGTTGACCGGCTGAATAAAGGCAGACATGATCCAGGCGGCGGTAAAAATAGAAACGGCCGTTTCCGGAACCAGTAAACTTCCAATCCAATCCATCCCCAACCACATGCCTAACGCCAACACCGCGCCCAGCCCAATGCCCCAGGCGCAGGCGTATTTTGCCACCCGTTTGGCCTGCGCCACCCAATCCGAGCCGATGAAATAGCCGACCAAACTTTGGGCGGTAATCGCCAGGGCATCCAGTCCCAGAGCGGCAAACAGCCAGAACTGACGAATCGCTTGATGCGCCGCCCCGCTTTGCACGCCGATTTGGGTGGCGACGCGGGTGGTGAGCAGCAGGAAAATGGTGAGCAAGCCGGTGCGTAGGAACAAATTGCCCCCGATTTGCAGGAGGTCTTTGGCTTCATGCAGGTAGAGTTGGGCAGGGCGGCCTAGTTTGTGCAGAACGGCCGTTATCGCCCACAACGCCCCGATCCACTGCGCCAACACCGTGGCAATCGCCGCGCCCGCAATGCCCCACGCCGGAATCGGCCCATAACCGACGATAATGAGCGCATCCAGCACGATATTGACCGCGTTGACCACCAGCGCAATCCACAATGGCGTGCGCATATCTTGTACCCCACGGAGCGCCCCAAAAGCGGTCAGCATGGCCAAGACGGCCGGTGCGCCAAACAACCGGAAGCGCATGTATTCGACGGCTTGGGTTTGCACATCGCCCGTCGCCCCCAGTAATCCGGCGACGGGCGCGGCCACCAGCCAGCCAATCACAAATAATGCCACGCCAAACAGACCAGACAACACCAGTGCGAGACCCGTGATGCGGGAGGCGCGTTCAGGGTCGTTTTGCCCCAGTGCTTGGGCGACGCTGGTTTGCGTGCCGATGCCCAAAAAGTTAAACACCCAAAAGACGCTGGAAAGCGCGGCCGTGCCCACGCCCAACGCCGCCAGTGCTTCCGCACCAAGTTGGGCAACAAAGGCGGTGTCTACTAAACCGGTTAACGGTTCCGCAATGAGGGAAAAGAGAACGGGAATAGAAAGCGCCAACAAGGTGCGGTTGGGACGTTTGACAAAGGGATGGTCTTGGATGGAAGTGGTGATGTTGGTCATAAGGGTTATGGGTCTTCAATAAAATAATGGACACTGGTACGGTCAAACACTGATAAAGCTTTTTTCATCAGTGTTTGACCGTACCAGTGTCCCAAAATAAGTGTTGACGATGCTGCACCGTTAGCCAATTTCCGTGCCTAACTGTGCCAAAAATTCCCGCATGAATTGGGTGCGGCGCTCCGCTTCTACACGCCCCGCTTCCGTTTTCATCGTGCCGACCAGCGTGAACAGCTTCGCATAAAAATGGTCTACGGAATAGTGGCGGTCGTCTGGGTGGCGTTCGGTACAGAAGGGATCCTCTTCATTATAAATAGAAGTGCCCATCGCATTCCCCACCATGAAGCAGCGAGCCATACCAATCGCGCCAATCGCATCCAGGCGGTCGGCGTCTTGCACCACTTTGGCTTCGATGGTTTGGGTGGGAATACCTGCCGAAAAGCTGTGGGCTTCAATCGCGTGGGCAATATCTGACTGATATTGCTTGGGGTAGTTGATGGATTGGAGGTAGGTAACGGCCGTTTCCGCTGCTAATTTTGAAGCCTGTGACCGTTGGGGCGAATCTTTTGGTATCACCACACAATCATGCAGCCACGCCGCCGGTAGCACAATATTCAAGTCAGCTTGTTCGTTTTCCGCCAACTGGATGGCACTTTTAACGACGCGGTGGATGTGTGCCTGATCATGGGCGGCATCGTCACCAGGTGAGGTTGCCAACTGCGTTTCAAGAAATGCTTCAAATTGCGCTTGCCAGTCGTGGGGAGTCATCGTTTCCCCTCCTTTTTGTCATTGCTTAAATTTCTGGGTAGATTGGTCCAATCTAAACATGGTTCCCCAAGGTTGCGGTATGGTTCCCTAAGGTTCGAGGCAGGTTCCCTAAGGTTCGGAGATAGGTACCGGCAGCGCAAACGGCCGTTCCAACCCATGCTTCTCCAACAACTTCCCATCCTGCATCAACTGGCTGGTCGCGCCATCAGCCACAATTTCACCCTCATCCATGATCACCATGCGCGGGAACAGCTCATAAACCATCATCATATCGTGGGTCGAGATAAGCATCGTCAGTTCCAGTTCTTGCAGCAGGTGGATGAGTGAGCGCCGCGCACGCGGGTCTAATCCGGCTGACGGTTCATCAAGTACCAAAATTTCCGGATCCATTGACAAGACGGTGGCAATAGCGACTCGTTTTTTCTGCCCCAAACTCAGATGGTGCGACAGCCGGTCTTCAAAGCCAGCCATGCCCACTTGCGCCAGCGAACGTGCCACCCGCTCCCGAATCTCTGCTTCTGGCAGACCGAGATGCAGGGGGCCAAAAGCCACGTCTTCAAACACCGTAGGCGAAAACAACTGGTCGTCGGGGTTTTGGAAGACCATGCCCACCTTGCTGCGAATCACTGGCAGATTGGCTTTGACGACGGCTAGACCGCCAACCGCCAAGTCACCATCCCCTTGCAGCAACCCGTTCAAATGAAGCATGAGCGTGCTTTTGCCAGCGCCATTCGGACCGACTAGCGCCACTTTTTCACCCGCATCCACCTGTAACGAGACGCCTTTCAGGGCTTGATGTCCATCATGGTAGGCAAATTTCAGGTCGTTTACCAAGAGGGCAGGTAAACGGGAATCTGTGCTTAGGTTTGTTTCGAGTGCATGTTGAACGGGCATAAAAGACCTTCTTTGAAATTCTCGCGGAGCCTGAGCTTGTCGAAGGCGAAACCGGGCTTCGACAAGAGGTTCTTGAGCTTGCCGAAAGGCTCAGCCCTCGACACGCTTTATGATTGTATTCTCGTGACGATTTGTACCAGGAGAATCAGCACAACGGCCGTTCCCCCCACAAACCAATCACGCTGCCTCATATGATGGGGATTCATCGTCAAGAGTTCGCCGCGATAGCCGCGAGCCAGCATCGCATTATAAACGCGATCGCTGCGGTCAAAACTGCGCAAAAAGAGCTGCCCCACGATGCCGCCCGCGATTTTTGCCCGCCACCAAAGCGAGCCGCCACTGCCATCTTGTCCTGGCAGCCGGGCGCTGCGAGCTTCACGCGCTCGGAGCAGCCGCTTGGCCTCATCGGCCATCACAAACAGGTAGCGGTACATAAAACTGATGATGGAGACCAAAATTTGCGGCACATGCAGATGACGCAGGGCGTGCATCAAGTCGGGGAAAGGGGTGGTGGCAGTCAGCCAAATGGCGGCCATCACCGAGAGCCAACTGCGAATCATAATGCTGGCAAAGCGCACCAGACCCGCGTCGGTGGCGGTAAAAGTCCAGGGGCCAAGCGTAAATGAGAAAACGGCCGTTCCCGGCAAAGTAAACACAATCGTAATAGCCGCCAACAAAAACGGCAGCACAATCAGCGAGCGCTTGACCAGAAAGCCCAACGGCAAATGCGCCACTCGTGCCGCCATCAGCACAAATAATCCCATCACGCCATACGCCAGCCACGCCCCATCCGGCAGCAGCGCATTGGAAAGAATAAACACCACCACCACCACCACTTTGACACGCGGGTCAAGGCGATGGGCAGCGGTGGCTTGGTTTTGGTAGTGATCGAAAACGTTGATGTGCATAGGTTTTTCCCGGAGCCAGTTCCCTCTCCTTTTGGGGGAGGGTTAGGGAGGGGGTAAGGCGTTAATCGTTAATTATTTTTCACCATTTTGGCTAAGCCGATAACGAGCAGCCCCACCAACACTGCCCCAATCAGACCGGCGGCAACAGTAGAAACGGCAGTTTCGCCCAAAAGAGGAATCGTGTAATCGGGTAAAAGTTGGTAAGAAGATTCAACAGCCGTGTGGAGGAAACCTTGTTCTTCTGCCACCCATTCCAACCCGTCAGGAAAACCGGAGGCGAATGGGGAAATGAGCAGCACCAGTCCCACAACCAACACCCCGCCGACAATCCAACCCTTGCCGCCTGCTTCGCCGCTTTCTTGCAGCAGAGTGGGACGCACTTTCATGATGAAGGCCAGCGCCGCCACCGTAATCAGCGCCTCGCCGATGCCAATGATGGCATGGATGCCGAGCATAGTCGGCACGACAATGCGGAAGCTGGACGTGCCGCTGAACCCAAGCAGCAGCGCAGTCAGCAGCGCCGCGGCCATCACCGAAAGCCATGCCGCTAATCCCGCCATGCCTAGTTTGATGTTTTTGCTGCGATTGGCGACTGGCTTGTACAGGCCATAGCTCACCATCACGGGCAAGACGCCCATGATGAGGATGTTCGCGCCCATCACCACCAGTCCGCCATCTTGAAACAGGAGGGCTTGCAGGGCAATAACGGCCGTCATCACCAAAATCGCCAGCCATGGCCCCAAAATAATGGCCGCCAACGTGGCGCCAATCATGTGCCCCGACGTGCCGCCCGCTACCGGAAAGTTGATCATCTGCCCCGCAAAAATGAAGGCCGCCATGATACCCGCTACGGGAGTTAAGCGCTCATCAAAGGTAGAACGGCCGTTACGCACCGCCAATCCCACAGCAATCAAAGCCACCACCCAGCACAGCAGCGCTAATCCTAAACTCAAAAAACCATCTGGTACATGTAATAATTGTATGTCAGCAAAAATCATGACTCATTCTCCTAACCTGGACAAGCCAGAACCATTCAAGAGTATGGCAGCGAATTAACACGAATTAACGCGAATAAATTCGTGAAAATTCGTGTTAATTCGCTGCAAAATTTCTTTTAATCCTGACAACCTGTACACACTCCAAACAACGAAATATGCCCTAAATCAGCCGTGAAGCCGTAATCACGCTGGAGTTGTTCATCCAGCGCCGCCAACACAGCCGCATCGGCGTCAATCACATAATTGCAGTGGCGGCAGACGAGATGGATATGCGGCCCATGCCCTGTAGGGGCGTAAATGACCTGTCCACCTAAATCGGTGCGGGTGGCGATGCCTTGTTCCACGAGCATGTCGAGGGTGCGGTAAATCGTGGCGATGTTGACGGCACTGGTGCGTGTTTGCACTTGGGCGTAAACTTCTTCCGCTGTCAGATGATGGTCTCCGCTTAACAGGGCGTCTATAATCATTTCACGCTGTGGCGTAATGCGGAAGTGCCGTTGGCGCAATATTTCTACCACCGTTTCGGTGGATACCGTCTCAAAATTGTTCATGCGAATTCTCTTTGTTGCGACTATTTGCAATAACGAAAATTGTACATTAGTATGAACTTAAGTCAATACCATGCAGTTGCAAAATATACTCAGCGTGGTCATAAAGTTACATTTTAATTGGTGGCAAGTTGCAGGTTGCAAGTTACTCTGGAAAAATTCACGTGCAACCTGCAACTTGCCACATGCAACCAGAAGACAAAATGTCAGATTATGCCCGTTGACAGTATAGCTTGTAACTGATATAAAATATCAATATGGCTGAAATAGTAAAGCAAATTAAGCGGCGTGGCGTCTCCCATGAATTGGGTGTGCCGACGCTGGAAATGAAACATGTATCGGTGGCTTACGCTTCTGGTGCGAATGATGTGACCTCAGCGCGAAGCACGCAATATGCGGTGGAAGATGTTTCGTTTAGGGCGGCGGCTGGGGAGCGGATTGCGATTGTGGGGCCGAATGGGGCGGGCAAAAGCACGCTGCTGAAGCTTATCGTGGGCACACTCAAGCCGAGTCAGGGTGAAATTGACATTTTTGGGCATGGCCCAGACGGTCACATCTGTATTGCTTATGTGCCGCAGCGCAGCCAGATTGACTGGTCTTTTCCGGTGACGGTGGAAGATGTGGTGATGATGGGGCGGGCGGGACGAATTGGCTTTTTCCGCTGGCCGCGCCGGGCGGACTGGCAAGTCGTCAAGGCATGTTTGGCGCGGGTGAATGCTACCCATCTGGCGCAGAAGCAGATTGGTGAACTCTCTGGCGGGCAGCAGCAGCGGGTGTTTATCGCTCGCGCACTGGCGCAGGAAGCGGAACTGCTTTTGCTCGACGAGCCATTAAATGGCCTGGATGTGCCTAGTCAGAATGCGATTTTTGAGGTGCTGGATGGCCTGCGTCCTGATGGCGTGACGGTGATTGTTTCCACGCATGATCTCAATATGGCGGCGGAACGGTTCGACCGGGTGATGCTGATCAATCGTAAAATCGTGGCCTGGGGGGAGGGAACGGCCGTTCTCACCACAGAAAATCTTATGACAGCTTATGGCGGTCACATGCACGTCATCGGTGATGGCGATTTGCTGCTGGCGGATACGTGTTGTGATCATGGCGAGGAGACGTAAACGGTAAACGGTAAACGGTGATCGGTAATCAGATTTGCACTGACTACCGATCACCGATCACCGATCACTGATCACCAAAATGGACTTATTACTCGACCCTCTTCAATATTCTTTCATCATCCGGGCGCTGCTGGCGGCAGTTATCGTGGGGGTGGTGTGTTCGGTGCTGGGCACGTATGTGGTGCTGCGCGGCATGGCGTTTTTTGGCGATGCGTTGGCGCATACGATTCTGCCGGGTGTGGTGATTGCCTTCTTGTTGGGCTGGCCGCTGGCGGTGGGGGCGCTGATTTTTGGCGTGCTGACGGCTATCGGCATTGGCGTGCTCACAGAACGAGGCGACTTGAAGGAAGATACGGCCATCGGCGTGGTTTTTGCTGGCTTTTTTGCCCTGGGTGTGGCGCTGTTGTCGATATCGGGCAGTTACGCGGTGGATTTGGCGCACTTTTTGTTTGGCAATTTATTGGGGGTGACGCCGGCTGATTTGTGGACAACGGCCGTTCTCGGGGCCATCGTGCTCATTACCATCTTCCTGTTTTATAAAGAACTGCTTGTGATTTCGTTTGACCCCGTCTTGGCGGTCACGCTGCGGCTGCCCACGACGTTTTTGCGCTACTTGCTGCTCATCTTGATTGCGGTGACGATTGTGGTGTCGTTGCAAGTGGTGGGCATTGCGCTGATGTTGGCGATGTTTGTGACGCCAGCGGCGACGGCTTCGCTGCTGACGCGCCGTCTGCCGACGATGATGGTGGTGGCAGCGTGTATCGGCGCGTTTTCAGGGGTGGCGGGGGTGTACGCTTCTTATTATTTGAACGTGGCGTCGGGGCCAGCGGTGGTGCTGGTGGCGACGACGATTTTTCTGGCCGTTTTCTTTTTCGCCCCAGGACGAGGCTACGTGTGGGGCAAACTGGCATGACGGCGCTGCCCCATTCGTACCGCAGTGATCCGCTGCTGGTGTGTGCGGGGTGCGGCGAATCGTATCGCGCCGATATTTGGCTGGTGGTTGATGTGGACGAACGGCCGGATCTGGCGGCGAAAGTTTGTGAAGGCATGATCCAAACGGGTGTTTGTCCGATTTGTGGCGAAACGCAGGTGGTCGATATGGGCTTGTTGGTGTTTCGGCCACATGCGGAGCCAGTGTTTTTGTTCTCGCCTGCCGAGGCGACGACGCCGGAGGAAGACCAGGATCAGGCGCGTGGGCTGCTCAATCTGCTCTACCAGACGATGCGGGATGAATGGCAGGATGCGTGGCTGCATGATTTTGGACCGATGCCGCGTGAGGCGTTGGTTGAGATTTTACAAGCGGATTTTTAAAATGCGTAAAAAAATTATGGCAGCGAATTAGCACGAATTGCCACGAATTTTTTCACGTCGTAGCCCTGCAACTTTGCCACCCTGCCACCTTGTCCCTTTTAAGCGCAACATTCGGGTGGAGAAACGGCCGTTTTCCCCTTAAACTACCAGCATGAATACACAAACCTATTCCCAACAAGTGCTCGATTATCAACGAGTGGCCGAGGCCATTCGTTATGTGGAAGATAACTTTCAGCAGCAGCCGACGCTGGATGAGATGGCCGCCAGTGTGCATCTGAGCAAGCATCATTTTCAGCGGTTGTTTAAGCAGTGGGCGGGCATATCGCCAACACAGTTTATGCAGTATCTGACGTTGAGCTATGCCAAAGAACGGCTCAATGCTTCTCACAGTGTGCTGGCAACGACGCTGGAGGCAGGTTTATCGAGTCCGGGGCGGCTGCATGATTTGTTTGTCAATTTTGAGGCGGTGACGCCGGGAGAGTACAAACAGCGCGGCGCTGGTCTGGAAATCAGCTATGGTTTCCACCCGACGCCGTTTGGCATGTGCCTGCTGGCGACGACGAGCCGGGGTATTTGTGCCTTGCGTTTTGTGGAAGATGGGAGGGAAACGAGCGTTCTGGCTGAGTTACAAGCTGAATGGCCCGCAATCTGTATGGGTGGAAAATGGGGCTGAGATTGGGCCTGTAGTTGATAGGATTTTTGGGGGAGAGATGGGAAGGGGGAAACGGCCGTTTCATCTCTATCTCAAAGGCACCAACTTCCAGGTACAGGTGTGGCAGGCGCTGCTGGCGATTCCGGCTGGGGCATTGGTGAGCTACGGCGATGTAGCGCAATACCTGGGCAAACCGACAGCTACTCGTGCGGTTGCCAGCGCCATTGCTCGTAATCCGGTGGGGTATTTTATTCCCTGTCATCGGGTCATCAGTCAATCGGGGAAACTGCACAATTACCGCTGGGGCAGTATGCGTAAGAAGGCGATGGTGGGCTGGGAAGCGGCGATGGCTTCCGTAAGCAGTGTTCAGTGAACAGTGGACAGTTGGTTGGAAACGGCCGTTTCCCGCTGGTATTTCGTAAATTATTCAGCTAACTGCGCACATTGTTGATACTCAAAAGTATCAATGATTTCCTGAAATGTATTTAGAGCTTCCTCATGGTAGTCTTCTTTGGTATTCATTCGTAAAACGAGGCCATCATGTTTTCGTGCGATATATACCTCTGTTGTCTCAGATTGATTTGAACTGAAGAAACGAATCAAGGCTGGTTTTTCGTTGACCATAAAGGGATTCAAATCTGAAAAAGCTTCATTTAGGGAGATTTCATTCAAACTCCAAGCTGCTATATCTTCTAGGGTGGGGTTATCCATAGGGATTTGGTCAATTGTGAAATATATTTGACCAAGTAAATACGGTTTTGGTTTCTCTAAAAGCATTGCTCGTTGATTTGGGCGTGCTCCACCATGCCACCCTTCATCACCAGAAGTGTATAAATCCCACCATCCAGGGTATTGGAAAGAATAGCAATATGTTTCACTTGTATGTGTGTTCCAATCACCAGTGATAAGCTTCCAACTCCCAGACCTGTATACGTAAATCGAAATGCCTACAATGACTATCAATAAAGTGATGACACGTGCAACCGGATGCTTGATTTCAAACTCTTTTTTGTACATTGATACTCTGAATTTACTCTAAACTTAAACAGCAAGACAACAAATTACTTCCATGGGTTAAATAAAATTAAATTAGACTCATGAAAATCTTGAACGTTACGGGTGACGAGGGCGAGGTTGCCGTGCAGGGCGATGGCAGCGATGAGAGAGTCGATGGCAGGCATGGGGGTGCCTTGTTGTTCTAGTTTGGCAGTGAGAGTACCCCAGGTGAGCATAACGGCCGTTTCCACCCCCACTATCCGCCCCTGAAACCGACTCAATAAATCTTCTTCTAGCCACTCGGTCAGTTGTTCTTTCCGAGCCGAATCGGGCAGTTTCTCGATGCCTTTCTTGATTTCGCCGATGGTGATGACGCTCAAATAGATATGGTCGTCATCAATGCTATCTATCCAATCGATAACGGCTTGGTTTGGTCGCTTCGACACCAGTTCGGAAATCACACAGGTATCCAATAAATAGTTCATAGTTCAATGTCGGGTCGAGCGGCGCTGGTATCACGGCTCAAATCTAATTCCACCTCAGCCAAGGGCGAACTGCGGAAAAAATCAGATAATTTCCCCCGCGCCGCGATCATTTGTTTGTACTCTTCATATGAAAGCACCACCGCTACTTCTGAACCATGTTTCGTAATGATTTGCGGCCCTTCACCAATGGCATCTTTTACCACCTGGCTGAATTTATTTTTAGCTTCTTGCAACTGCCATATTTGACTCATACGCACCTCGTTCTGTCTAGTCTGGCTAGATTTTATGCGATTTGATATAAGCTTGTCAAGTGTGGTAGGGGCGAAGCAACCGGTTGGAATAGTGGGAAAATTTATTGCTTATTCTCCGGTTGCCTCGCCCGCGAGGTGCTGGCGCAACATGACGCTAACATGCGGGCGAGGCGATGGGAGATGAGGCATCATGTTTAGCAAAGGTATGATCCCATCGCATCGCCCCTACCAAAATTGGTTGCAAAATTGAATGTTTCCCCCTAAACTTCCTCCCTTTTCACCAACAAACTCGCAACACACCACCCGCAACCTGTAAGGAGGTTCCCACCCATGATAGTTGGCATGGATTTTGGCACTACTAATTCCGGTATGGCTTTGTATGATGGAACGGCCGTGCGTGTGCTGCCGCTCGACCCCTCCAATACCAACCCGCGCGTGCTGCCCACTGCCATCTACGTCACCAACGAGCAGGGCATTGTCATTGGCCGCGCCGCCATCGACCAGTATTACAGCGACAACATCGGCCGTCCGGTCAAGCTGCGTAAGGTGTGGATTGGGGAACTGGAAGTGTACGCCGAAGACATGTATTACGTCACCGATGCCTACGCCTTTGTCGATGTGCTGTCGCCGGGGCGATTGTTTCTCTCTGTCAAGACCAGCCTGCGTGACGAGAGCTATCCGGGTACGGTGGTGGGGCAGTATTATTACGCGCTGGAGAATTTGATTGGGTTGTATTTAACGGCCGTTAAAATCCGCGCCGAGCAAATGGTGGGCAAAGACACTCACCCAAATCGTGCTTGGCCGTCCCGTGCGTTTTGCCAATGACCCCGAACACGACCGGCTGGCGCAGGCTCGTCTGCTGCAAGCCGCCTTCCGTGCCGGCTACCAAAAAGTCTACTTCCAATACGAACCCATCGCCGCCGCCTACAGCTATGAAACCACCATCGACAAGCCGGAAAACGTGCTCATCTTCGACTTTGGTGGTGGCACGCTCGACATCACCGTCATGCGCCTGGGAGAACCGGGAAAGCGTAAGGTTTTGGCGACGGGCGGTATTCCGGTGGCGGGTGACATCTTCGACCAAAAGCTGGTACGTGCCAAGCTGCCCAAACATTTCGGCGAAGGCACCCAGTACGGCGACCGGCGCAAAGCGCTCACTACCCCGCAGTGGATTTATGACTCGTTTTCCGACTGGCAAAAGCTGTTGGAACTGCAAAGTTCTGAAAATCGGCGCATTTTAGAAGACATTGCCCAGACCGCTCGCTATCGCTACCAAATCGAGATGCTGCTGGCGCTTGTCTCCAGCAACTATGGCCTTAAAATGTTCGACTTGATGGAAGCGTCTAAGAAGCAACTGTCGGAGAAACGTGGCTCGGAAATTTTGCTGGAAGGGCCCGGTTTCCAGGTGCGTGATTTTGTGACACGCACCGAGTTTGAAGGCATTATCCGCCCTGAAATCCGCGCCATTGAAGATCATTTACTGGAAACATTACAAGCGTCTGGGCTGGCAGCGGACGACATCGATGCGGTTATTCGCACCGGTGGTTCGTCACAGATTCCGGTGTTTCATGAGATGTTGAGCCGTCATTTTGGGGCAGACAAGGTGAAGGCGATTGATACGTTTAGCAGTGTGACGGCGGGGTTGGGCGTTATCGCGCATGGCATTGAGAACGGGGAGATCGACGCGGTGGGCTACACGCCTGCCGACCTGGAAAAATTCAAACAACCCGATAGGCATCAGCCGAATGTGCCTGCCATCAACCTGGAACTGCTGCAACGGCGCATCGTCCTGGCCGAAGGCGCGGTGGACAGCGTGGCGGAAACAGAAGCGCCGATTGAGTCGGGGCAGGCGTTGGTGTTGGTCGGAGAAGATGGCTCGATTATTGCAGTTGAGAATTTTTTGTGGCAAGGTGGCAAAGTTGCAGAGTTGCAAAGTGGCAGGTTGGCGGCGGTGTTGGCGGCGGATTTTGATGAGCAGGTGTTGATGATTACCACCCATTACCGCTTTTTGCTGGCGACGCCGAGGCAGTTGGCGGATTGGGGGCGCATGGGCTTGACGTTGGGCGATATGCACAAGTTGGAACGGGAGGAACGGGTGTGTGCGTTAACAAACTGGACGGCCGTTTCCAAACATCCCAAACTCTTGCTCGTGACCAGTGCCGGGGTGGCGCGTCCGTATCCCACAAATGTGCTGGCTTCCAGCATCCAGGCACCCATTCCGTTTAAGTTTGACCATCCGCTGGACGGCATTGTGGTGGCGGCGTTGGGGATGGCGGGGCACGAAGAACTGGTCATGACGACGCGAGCGGGGAAGGGTGTGCGTTGGTCGGTGAAAGCGCTGCGTACCTCTGGCACGCAAGCCATCAACCTCGACGAAGATGACCGCGTGACAGGCGCGGTTGTCGTTGGCAAGGAGGAGGAGTTGTTGTTGCTCACCGCTGATGGATATGGGCGACGATTGGCGGCTGAGTGGGTGTTTGCGCCGGAAAAATCCAACCAAAAAGGCAAGTCGTTGGTATTGCGGCGAGGGGATGTGGTGGGAACGGCCGTTCTCTCCCCAAACAACGCGCTTTATGCCATCACACAATCTCAACTGCTGCCGATCAACTCAGAAGGTCTGCCGTTGGAATCGTCTACCAAAACCAAAAAACTTATCAAATTGCCTGCATCGGTAACTATCAACGCCCTCATGTCATGAATTTATAAAGACTTGCAGGTGAAGCGTCCTCGGGATTACCTGCTGGCTGATAAGTCGTTGGTGTATCCGAATTGATGTTGTGGGTTGTGACTATCTAAGGTAATATTTGAGTTGTTTATCCACATGAAGTATTTACAGGAGAGTTCCGCATGACACAAGAACCTAAAAAAGTATCGCGACGACAAGCCATTAAACTGCTCACCGCCACGGCAGGTGTCGCCACCCTGGCCAGTTTACCCAACAAGTGGGTAAAACCAGTCTTGAATGCAGGTGTTTTACCAGCGCACGCGCAGACATCCCTCACTCATGTATTTGGTCTTGTAACTGTTACGGTTATTCCTCCCCAACCCCAAAATGCCAAGCGTAAGACAATCAGTTCTAAGCGGGTGTCAGCTCAAGTTGATGAAGAGTTTTTCTCCAATGATATATTGTCGACGTCTGCTCCCATCGTGCCACCTACCGCTGGTATTCAAATTCGCCGGACTATTAGTATTTTGGATAATACGCATCCTAGTTTCAGTTTTCCAGATGTGAGCCAGGGACCAACCGATGGCACGGGTACTTATTACGGCCCAGATTTTGATTTATCCACATGGAATGGACAGCAGTATATTGGTCAGCAGCAAGTAAACATATTGTGGGAATTTGTGAATTCGTCTAATGGTACGAATACTGCATCTATTACGATTGATATTATTGAATAATTGATGGAAAAACGGCCGTTTCCACAAGCGCAGGACAAAGCGTTACCCACCCCCGGATACGCCATTGAAGCACTGGACGGGGAACTCCTCCTGTTTCACCCGTCCAGTGAAACCATCTTGCATACCAATGAGACGGGGGCGATGGTGTGGCGGCTGTGTGACGGGCAGCGGTCAATAGGGGAGATTGTGGAAACGATAACGGCCGTTTACCCTGAAGCCGCCGCTGACATTGCCCAAGACGTACCTGACCTACTCACCCAGTTTGCCGACCAGGGAGCCATCACATGGGTGTAGCCCATGCTCTGCTTACCCTCCAATTTGCAAATCAAACGATAACAATAACCATTCCTGCGCAAAGCAGCGATTGTTTGCCTAAACAATTACGCTGTCATTTTGCTGGTTGTTTGGTTGAGAATAATGGGGAGGAAACGGCCGTTTTTCGCCTCGAGTCCCCTCAAACCAAAACATGGCAGCTCTGGCAAAATGATACCCTCTTGCTAGAAGCTGAAGCCGTCACCACCTTGTTTGAGCCGCTGATGCAAGCCGTCTTAGAAAAACTGATTGCCCCAGCCAATGACCATCTCGTCCTGCACGCTGGCGGCGTGGCTTTGGCTGAATGGGGTGTGCTGCTGTGCGGTGTGAGTGGCAGTGGCAAATCAACCTTGACGGCGCGACTGCTGCAAGAAGGATTTCGTTATCTCTCGGATGAGGCGTTGGCGGTTGACTTAAACCTGAAAGTTATGCATGGCTTTGCGCGTTCGCTGGTGCTGAAGGCGGGGTCTGATTTTATTTGGCGGGGTCAACAAGCTAACGATGATGTCCTTGCTTTACCCAATGGCATCACCTGGGTGACACCAGCTTTTTTGGATGGCATCACAATTCCCCATGCTTCGCCACAATTGCTGCTGTTCCCTCAATTTCAACAGGGCAGCGCGTTAAATGTTGTGCCTCTGTCGGCGGGAGAAGCTGCTTTTGCCTTGCTGCAAAATTTAGCCAATGCCCGTAATTTGCCAGAACAAGGCTTCCGGCTGACAGCAGAACTAGCCCGCCAACTGCCTGCTTATCGGGTGATATATGGTGAGGAAACGGCCGTTGCCCACTGGATACATACCCAATTACCAGAACGATGAATGACGCCTACCGCCTGCTGGTGCGCTGCGCCCATCTGCCTGGAGATGCCGTCGCCGCGCAGAAATTAGCCGAGACCGTGGACAGTTTCCAAGCCTGGGACGCGCTCATTCCCCTGGCTGAAGCCCATAGCCTGAGTCCGCTGCTATATACCCACTTGCAGTCGCTAGACACATTACCCCCAAACACCAAATTACAACTGCAAGGTCTCTTCCTCCGACACAAACGCGCCAACGAAATTCGACTGGCAGGTCTGGCACAGATTTTGGCCGTTCTGGAAGCTGAACAGATTCCGGTTATTGTCTTGAAGGGAGGCGCTTTGGCTCCCCAGATTTATCCTGCCCCGGGACTACGCCCCATGAGCGACCTCGACATTCTTGTGCCGCCAGCGCAAGTTTTTACAGTGCAAACCATCTTGCGCGACCTGGGTTTCACCGATTCCCTGCCGGATGATCCAACCCCGCCAGATCATCGCCATTTGCCTGTGGTGATGCAGACGACGGCCGAAATGGCGGTGAGTGTGGAAATCCATCGAGCATTGGGAGGCACGCCCCGCTTCCCAGAGGGGAAACCGTTTGCTGAATTGTGGAAAACGGCCGTTTCCTATCCTCTTGCCACCCAAACCGCCCACATGTTGAGCCACGAAGACATGCTCTGGCATTTGTACACCCACATGGTCTCAGAACATACGCGCCTGATTCGCATCGTCGATATGGTGGCATTTGCCGAGAAATTCGCTCAAGAAATTGATTGGCAGCTTGTTAAGCAGCAGACTCCGCAAGTCATGGCGGCACTGTCAGTGCTGCATTTTGTCATGCCCCTGTCAGATGAATTGCGCCAAACGGCAGGCATTGCCACGGGGCCACAACCAGACGGCGCAGATGTGATGTTGCAAGATTGGCCGCCGTTGCCGCGACATTTGTGGGGCGGCAAATCGCGCCGAGAAATTTGGCAGGCAACCTTTTTCCCTACAGAAGCCTCTTTGCGTCTTTACTACGGGATTCCTGTGGATCGCTCCATAACCAGTTGTCGTTGGATACGCCATCCAGCACAGATAATGGCATGGTATGTGCAGCGGCGAGTAGCGTAAAATAGGGTGAGTCACATTTCCTGAAACCTTTTATTTCCATCTGTCATTGCGGAGAATTGGGAGTGCGCGAGTCTTATCTCTTAAATCCCGCTCAAAAGGAGTCAGAATCATGTTTCATGAAACATTTGTCACCACCACGCGCGGCCTACAACGAGATATTCCCCCGATGAAGCTTTACGAAAAAGCCAAAAAGCTAGGCATTTGGAACCCCAGCGACCTTGATTTTTCGCAAGATATTCTCGACTGGCAAACACTGACCGCCGCAGAGCAAGATCTACTCCTGCGCTTAACGGCTCTCTTCCAGGCAGGTGAAGAAGCCGTCACGCTCGATTTGCTGCCGCTCATCCAAGTCATTGCCGAAGAAGGTCGGTTGGAAGAGGAAATGTACCTCACCACCTTCCTGTTTGAAGAGGCCAAGCATACCGATTTTTTCACGCGCATGTTGGCCGAAATAACCGGCACTGATTTTGACTTGAGCCATTATCATTCAGAAAGCTATCGCACCATTTTTTACGAAGCACTGCCGCAAACCTTGTTGGCCTTGAAAACCGATGCCTCGCCAGCCGCCCAGATTAAAGCCTCCGTCACCTACAACTTACTGGTAGAAGGGATGCTGGCAGAGACGGGCTACCATACCTATTTCACCACGTTGGAGCGTAACAACCTTATGCCAGGGGTGCGGAAAGGCATCCAACTACTCAAGCAAGACGAGTCGCGCCATATTGCCTATGGCATATTCCTCATCTCGCGGCTGGTGGCAGAAGATGACAGCCTGTGGCAAATTGTGGAAGATACAATGAACGAACTGCTCATGCCCGGTCTGGGTGTGATTGGCGATGCGTTTGCCTGTTATGACCCGATTCCGTTTGGTCTGGTGGAAACGGAGTTTGTGGAATATGCGATGGATCAGTTCCAGAAGCGGATTGAACGCGTGGAAAAGGCGCGAGGCGCGTCGCTTGATGATATTTATCGTGTAACGCAAAAAGTAATTGATGCGGATGATGGTTGAGATATAGGTTATAAACCTGACAGGTCTTCGCGGTATCGATAACATAAGATGACTTTGCATTTCACGACACCTATAGTTTTGGCTATTTTGGAGATATGTTAGGCATTGCTGACATTATGTTAAAAAAATGATATGCGAAATACTGGACTAAAAACGGCCGTTTTCCACATTAGCACCCCGAAATTTTAAGGTAAACCCATTGACGGCCGTTTTCTTTCCCGTTTATAATGAGTTCACGAGTTTTTAACAAATTAGCTCACCATACTACCCCGGATGATACGTAAGCGGGGTCAGGTTGTGCGTAATAGAATCTCCTCTAGTGTTGCCCGTACGCTTTCGGCGTAGTTTATGAGGTCGAAGCCAACATCTGTCAGAGGCCACCAAGGGATTCGCCAACATGAGTACGCCTACCAACCTGATCCGTTGTTGAGACTTACGTCCCTCGCCGGGGTTTCTTTTTGCCTGCATTCTGTAGCATTACGTCAACAAAGCTAGTATACTTTTTTCAGGAAGACCCAATACTTTTTTATAAAACTTAAGGAGAAATAACTATGTCGTTTGAACTGTTGTGCATGACCATGATTGGTCTCTTGTTTGGAGCCGCTTTGATTTTTGGTGGCTATCGTTTGTTCCTGATTTTGCTGCCTATCTGGGGCTTTTTCTTTGGCATTGGTTTAGGAGCGCAGACCGTCCAGATTATCTTTGGCGATGCGTTCCTGGCGACCATTACCAGTTGGGTAGTTGGCTTTATCGTAGGCATCATTTTTGCGGTATTGTCCTATCTTTTCTATATTGTTGCGGTTGCCTTGCTGGCTGGTTCTTTCGGTTATGCGCTGGCTGTGGGGCTGCTCACCTACATATTGCCCTTTGGTTTCATCGTATGGACGATTGGCATTATCGCGGGCATTGCTTTGGCGGTGGTGGTGATCATGTTTAACGTCCAGAAATATGCCATTATTGCCATTACTGCGTTTGGTGGCACAGGAGCGGTTATTTTGGTGTTGTTGGCGGCTTTCGGTGGGACTCCGGCCTTAACCCTGATGGCTGAGGCTCCAGTGAAATACGCAATCACCAATTCTTTCTGGTGGCTGCTGTTCTTCCTGGTGGTGGGTGTCTCTGGGTTTGTGATGCAGTTGGCAGTGAACCGCACCTATACGGTTGAAGAATATAATCGCTATCCTAGCACAATGTAAATCATAAACTGGAGTCTGGCGAAAATTACGCTGTAACGCGATTTTCCAAATCGCGCCACACTGATGGCGGATAAAAACGCCAGTTTCCAGTCATGAAGTAAACAACTCCCCGACACTCCCAGAGTGCCGGGGAGTTCCTAACAAACATGACAAAACCGGGTTGTTTGATTCATATTTTACGGAGATAAACCATGAGCTGATCAAGATTTACAGAATGCAGCAGATGAAGTGGAATTTGCCAGTGAAGTAGCTGGTATTGAAGGTCTTTTGGATGTGGCTGATGGGTTGGATGCTATCGACAGCGCCGCCGCCGCAGGCACCTTGAGCCGTGAAGGGCTGGCGGCTGGTGTGAGTAATGTGACCCGCGGTGTGGACATGGCTTTGGTAGCGGATCGTGCGGCTGTGCTCAGTGAAGCAGTGGCGGGTGCTGGCATTACGGATATGGTAGAAGGAGCCGCGATGTTGGCCGCTTCAGATGATATCTCTGTGCATAGTGCTCTGGTGGCGTCTTTGGGCGAAGAGGATTTGGAAGATGCCATGGCGATGGCTGCCATTGCTGGTCAATTGCTGGCGGTTGCCAATGTTGTTGCTGATTTGGATATGCCTGTTTTGGCTGATTTCCTGGCTGATAAAAGCGACGAATTGCAAGACCTTGCCATTGATGAAATTTACCAGGCAGTTGCCACCCGCACGCTATCAAAGGCCATTCGTGCCAGCGGCAAAGACATTGCTGACTTGGGCGTGAATGAAATGTCTGAAGGGATAGCCCGTTTAGTCGTGGCGCAAGATTTGGCGGATCGCAGTGCAGCATTAGAAGATGCTGGCGCTACCCTGGCGGCACAAGGTCTGGTAGAAGTGGCTGCGGCTGAAGCTTTGAGCCAGGCGGCGAGAGATTTGGCGGCGGAAGGGATTGCAAACATAGCGGCTGGTTCTGCCGAATTGGGCGCGGCCTCTACCATGGGTGATGTTGCCGCAGCTTTAGCAGATGGAACTGAATAGGTTTCTCTTAAGCCAATAAGAGACATTATTTCCACCGATTACACGGATTCCACAGATTACATTAAAATCTGTGTGATTGTGTAATCGGTGGATTTTTTTTAGTTGAAGAAGACAAAATCCCGAAAACGTTGTGAATAATTTGCAGCAGTCGGAGAGAATCATGAAAAAACGCAAGACACCATTTTTAAAAAGACCTGTTATTCGTATTTTGCTCATTTGGGCTATCCAAACTGTTGCCTTGTTGCTTATGGCTCGGTTAATGGATAGTGTGACGATAGATAGTCGGGCAACGGCCGTTATCGCCACAGCTGTCATTGGGTTATTGAACGCCTTACTCTGGCCTATATTAAGCCGTTTATTGCTCCCCTTTGTCGTACTGACGCTGGGTATTGTGGCTTTGCTGCTCAACGGCTTAATCGTTTGGTTGGCCGCCTATTTCGTAGATGGATTTGACGTCGTTAATTTCTGGTCTGCGTTTTGGCTGGCCTTAGGCATGGCCGCTGTCAATATCATCCTCAGCACCTTGCTGACAATTGACGATGACAATTCGTGGACACGTCAGCAAGTGCGGCGGCGGATGAAGCGGATTGAGCATCCAGAGGAAACCGACGTGCCTGGTGTCTTTTTTCTGGAAATAGATGGCCTAGCCGAACCTATTCTGGAAAAAGCGATGGCTGATGGGTATATGCCTACTTTGAAAAGCTGGATAGATAGTGGCAGCCATGTCATAACAGGCTGGGAAACGGACACGTCGTCACAGACATCTGCCAGTCAGGCCGGTATTTTGCATGGGAATAACAGCAATATTCCCGCTTTCCGTTGGTATGACAAAACCACCAAAGAAATTGTGGCCTCTAGCAATACCAAAGTTCTGCCAACTTTGGAAAAAGAACGTTCTGATGGCAAGGGTCTTTTGGCTGATAATGGTGCCAGTCGCGGCAATTTGCTCTCCGGTGATGCTCCGTATGTGATGGCGACTGCCAGTTCGATTACCGACCGTACCAAATTCCATGCTTCAGAATTCCAGGCTTATTTTGCCAATCCCTACAACGTAGCCCGCAATCTACTCCTGTTTTTATGGGATGTTGTCTTGGAGAAATGGCAGTTCCGGAAGGCGCGTAAGCACAATGTGCAGCCGATTCTGGATAAGCATCATCGTGGTGGCACGTACCCGTTGATTCGAGCCACGATGACAGTGATTATGCGGGAATTGAATATTTATACGCTCTTGGGTGATATGTTTTCGGGACGACCCTCGGCGTATGCCACGTTTGTGGGGTATGACGAAGTGGCGCACCATTCGGGAATTTATGATCCAGGTGCGTTTGAGGCGCTGCATAAACTGGATCAGCAGATTGCCCGTTTGGAGAGTGCGATTCGTGAGGCGCCACGTCCGTATTATCTGGTTGTTCTTTCGGATCATGGGCAAACGGGTGGGGCAACGTTCCAACAGCGGTACGGCATGACGCTGGAGGAGTTTGTGCAGCAGTTGATGACGGACGAACATAAGGTACAAGGGGCTACGGATACGGGAGAAAGTACCGCCAAGATGAATGTTTTCCTGACGGATACGATTCAGAACGAATCATCTAGTACTTCTAAATTGTTTGGGCGCGTATTCAAAAGTAAAACGAAAGACGGTGAAGTGCAATTGAAGGGCAAGGGCAACAAGCCGCAAAAGACGGAAATTGAAGAAGAAACAACGGTTATTGCGCTGGCGTCTGGTAATTTAGGGCTTATTTCTTTCACCCAATGGGATCACCGTATGTCACTTGAGGAAATCGAAGAAGCGTTCCCCGAGGTTGTGCCGGGTCTGGTGGCGCATGAAGGCATTGGCTTTGTGATGATTCGCTCTGAGAAGGATGGGGCGGTGGTGATTGGGGAAAACGGCCGTTATTACCTCGAAGATGATCGCGTTGAAGGTGAAAACCCGCTGGCGCTCTTTAGTCCCCGTGCCGCGCAACATTTGCGCCGCACCGACAGTTTCCCCAACTGCCCCGACATTCTCGTCAACAGCTTCTACGATCCGGAAAAGAATGAAGGCTGTGCCTTTGAAGAACTGATTGGTTTCCATGGCGGCATGGGTGGCACCCAGACACAACCTTTCCTGCTCCATCCGGTTGAACTGAAAGTAGAAGGCGAACTGGTTGGCGCGGCAGATGTGTATAAGACATGCAAAGGCTGGCTGAACCAACTGCATCATGCGGAGCTGGAAACAGTTTAGGAGATTAGAGATTGGAGATTGGAGATTGAGCAGTTTTAATCTCCAATCTCTAATCTCAAAAAAATAGATTGTTGATGCTTGGCAAATTTACCCGGAAATGAAACGAAATTTAACAATTGTTGAAGAGACAAAAGGGGAGAACGATGAGAACATTTAAATTAGTGTTGGCATGGATTTTGATGGTTTTGGCCGTAGTTGGTGTTATCGCAGTATTGGCGGGTTTAGTAGGCAGTTGGATGGTACGCAATCGGGTAACGGCCGTTACGCTAGAACTGCTCACAGCCGGGGAAACCATCGTGGCGGCCACCAGTGACAGTGTGAATCAGGTTGTGACAGGTTGGGCGAGTCGACCGATTTGGTGATGGACGTGGAAGGCGCGGTTCTGGAAGCAGGCGATATATTAAAGGACAACAGCATTATTGGCACGTTGATTTCCCAGACCATCGGAGAAGAGTTGGCTCCGGCTGTTAATTCGGCAAGGGAAACGGCCGTTACCATCGCTGGTTTCACATTTGCCCTCGATAATGCCATTGGTGCCGTCAATGAGATCCCCTTTGTCAATCTGGATGGTCCTGCTGTCAACCTCATTCAAGGTGCATCTGAAGGCATTATTCAGGTAAACAAAGACGTTATTGAAATGAAAAGGGAACTGGTAGATCGGCGCGAGGGACGGATTGAAGGCGGCGTTGATGTCATCACCGGCTACACCTAGCGGCATCACCATCGCCCTGCAAGAAATACAAAGCCAATTACAAGCCTTTGATGCAGAACTGGCGTCCATGACGGCTGAATTGGGGGCTTTGAAGATTTCTTTGCCGCGCACCTTCACCCTGATTACCATTGGTGTCAATCTGGCTTTGCTGCTAATCGGTGTGGCCTTTATCAGCTTGTTTTTACACAGTCTGTCCTTCACCAAAAACCCGGACCAGACATTCAACGATATGGTCGAGATAAAAGCATAACGGCCGTTTCGCCTTTAGAAACCATATGTAGTAACTGAGATTAGAGATTGGAGATTAGCGCGTTAGCCAATCTCTAATCTCTTGTAAATTATTAAATCCCCGCTTCTAAATGATCAGGACTGTATAATGGAATTTTTACAAAACGTAGACATCAATATTTGGAGGATTCTGTTACGCATATTGTTGTTTGTGGGTGTTCTTCTTATTGGTCGTGCATCGGCTGGTATTGCACGGAGAGGTCTCATCCGTTCTCTCAACAAAACCACGCTCACTGAATCACTCATCAACCTTATCCTCACGTTTTCGTATTACGGCATTCTGCTGGTTACTATTATGATTGCCTTGATTATTTTGGGTGTGCCAGCAACGGCCGTTGTCGGCATTGTGGCACTGGTTCTTGCTATCTTAGCCGTCGCGCTTCAGACATCCCTGGGGAACCTGGCGGCTACCGTAAGTTTCCTCCTCTTTAAGCCCTTTGAAGTGGGGCACATAATCAATACGATGGGTGTATTTGGTGTTGTCAAGGAAATTGAAATTTTCAGCACAGTCATTTTGGCTTATGACCGCATCACGCATGTTTTACCTAATAAGGCTATTCAGGATGCAGGGTTAGCCAATTACAGTAAAAATGGCATCATTCGTGTGGATCTAACCGTGGGCATCAGTTATACAAGTGATATCGACAAAGCAAAACAAGTGTTAGCTGATATTTTGGCTGGACACGAGAGTGTGCTTGCTGACCCACCCCCGGTGATTTTTGTGCAAAAGCTCAATGACAGCAGCGTTGATTTAGCTGTTCGCCCCTTTGTGGAAATTGCCGACTATTTTGCCTTGCAAGCTGACCTTCCTGAACTGGTTAAAAAAGCGTTTGATGAAGCCGGGATAATCATTCCTTATCCGCAGCAGGATGTGCATATCATTGCACCGGAACCGCCCAACACTGTGTAAAACTACAAATTTGTTATAGGGAAAGAAAACATGAGCGAAACGGCCGTTTCCCCCAAAAAACCACTCCTATCCAGATTAGAAAGATGGATGCCCGGTATTCACGCCGTGCGCACCTACAATCGAGCCTGGCTGGGCAAAGATTTAGTAGCTGGCATCGTGCTGTGCGCTTTACTCGTGCCGCAAGGCATGGCCTATGCGGAACTGGCAGGATTACCAGCCATCACCGGTTTGTATACCACCATCGTCTGTTTGCTGGCCTATGCGGCCTTTGGGCCATCGCCCTATTTGGTGCTGGGGCCAGACTCATCATTGGGGCCGATGATTGCGGCGGCGATTTTGCCGTTGGCGGCTGGAGACGAGGCATATGCCATCGCCCTGGCAGGCATGATGGCGCTGTTTGTGGGACTTATTTGTGTGGGGGCGGGGGTGGCGCGTTTGGGTTTCATCTCCGACTTGCTGTCGATGCCGGTGCGTGTTGGTTATCTGGCAGGGTTGGCCGTGACGATTTTTGTCGGTCAACTACCGAAATTGTTTGGTTTCTCCACTGACGCCGATACATTTCTCCAAGAAGTTGGCCTATTTTTGCAGAATTTGGATCAGACCAATATCTATGCGTTGGGCGTGGGTTTGCTGACGCTGAGCACGATTTTGGTGCTGAAGCGGGTAAAACCCAATTGGCCGGGCGTGCTGATTGCCGTCGTCGCTGCCATTGCGGTGACGGTGATTTTTGGGCTGGCGGCGAAGGGTGTGGACACGGTAGGTGTGCTGCCGCAAGGTTTCCCGAAACCAGCGTTTCCCCGTGTTCAGTTGGCCGATCTGCCGATTTTGATGGCAACGGCCGTTGGCATGTCGTTGGTGGCTATCGGCGACACCATCTCCACCTCAGCCGGTTTCGCGGCGCGAAAAGGGTACGATGTGGACAGCGACCAGGAAATGGTGGGCATCGGTGCGGCGAACCTGTTGGCTGGCCTGTTTTCCGGCTTTCCCGTGAGCACCAGCAGTTCCAGAACGGCCGTTGCTGAACAATCTGGCGCCAAGACTCAATTAACCGGCGTCGTCGCTGGCCTGTTGGTATTGGCGATGCTGCTCTTCGTGCCGGGATTGGTACGCAATTTACCGCAACCGGCGCTGGCCGCCATCATCATCACCGCCGCCATTAGCCTGTTTGATTTGCAGGCGCTGCGCCATTTGTGGACAGTACGCCGCAGCGAATTCATGTTGGCGGTTGTATGTGCCTTGGGCGTGATTTTGATTGGCGTCTTGCAGGGCATCGTCATCGCCGTCTTTGTTGCCATTTTGCAATTCTTTGAACGCTTCTGGCGGCCTTATTCCGCCGTCTTGGGCGATCCGGAAGGGGTTCCTGGCTACCATGACATCGAGCGTTATCCTGACGCCAAACAAATCCCGGGCTTACTCATCATTCGCTGGGATGCGCCCCTGTTCTTTGCCAATGCCAACATTTTCCGCAAGCGAGTGCGTGATTTAATTGCCGCCTCTGACCCCAAACCGCTGTGGGTCTTGGTCGCCGCCGAACCTGTGTCAGATATTGACGTGACGGCAGCAGATGTATTGGTCGATTTGGACTTGGAATTGAATGCAGAGGGGATTCACCTTGTCTTTGCTGAGGTGAAAGACCCGGTCAAAGACAAGATTTTGGCTTATGGCTTGCTGGATACCATCGACAGCCGCCACTTTTACCCGACGATTAAGCGGGCTGTCAAAGATTTCAAGACCATAACAGAGAGTGTGGATTTGGATGGTGAACGTAAGCCGATTGAAAATCCGCTGCCGCCGGAAGCATGATGATATTGTAATTGTGTTTGGGTGAGGGGAAAGATTGTAAACGAAAGATTGAAGCGGGCTATCATGCTTCAATCTTTCGTTTTTGTTTTTACGCCGCTTTGATGTTGTACTTCGTGGTCATATTCACCCCGGCTCGCTTGAAGGTGATGCTGGCAGAACAATACTTCGTCATCGACAGCTCGATGGCTTTTTCCACGGCTTCGGGTTCAATATCTGTGCCCGTCAGGTTATAAACAATCGTTA
Source organism: uncultured Chloroflexia bacterium (assembly GCA_963747345.1). Classification (GTDB taxonomy): domain Bacteria; phylum Chloroflexota; class Anaerolineae; order Promineifilales; family Promineifilaceae. The sequence goes on from CAVVFA010000001.1 coordinate 579,635, forward strand.
CATCCGTATAGACCATCGGATACTCTTCAGCGCGGAGACCTTCGATGTCCACCGTCAAGCCTTGCACATCCTGGCGCATTTTCTTGAGGATAGAGAGAACGTCTACACCTGTGCAGCCTGCCACGCCAGCCAGGAAAAATTCCATCGGGCTGCCACCTGTTGCGTCAGGATTCGGGTGCTTTGAACTGCACCTGATAGCCTGAGCCAAGCGTTGTTTCAAAATTCCAATCTTCGCCTGTCCAGACGAGTTGTGCGGTTTTTGTATTTGCCATTTAGATACCACCTTTTTTTATTACAAAGAGACAAAGAGTGAAAGAAACGAAGAAAATCCTTTCACTCTTTGTCTCTTTGTTTCTTTGTAATGGGGATTTTAGCAAGCAACCTGCTTACTTAGCAACCGCCAGCTCAGGTGAATGGACTGCTGGGAGGTGGGGCGCTGAAGGCTGGGGCTGCTGAACGGGTCGCGCCGCCAACAGCAATCGCCCCAATGGATTTGCGGGTATTCAGGCTGCCACAAGTCGGGCAGTCTTGCATGTCGCTTGATTGCGACATACTTAATTTTCGGTCAAATGGCTGCTCGCAGTCGCGGCAGACAAAGGTGTACATGGGCATAAGTCGTACTTGCTCCTTTCTTCACAATATACTGTAGGAAGTATAGTGGCGCAGTACGAGATTTCAATGATTTTGGGGGAATCTTTACAGAAGTATTACAAAGAGAAGAGGTGGCAGAGCGGCAAAGTTGCAGAGTAGTAGTCACTCTGCAACTTTGCCACCTTGCCACTTTGCAACTATTTCTACTACTTCATCTGCTGGCAGACCAATGCGCGTATTGCCATCCCGTCCGACGACGGTGTGGGCCATGAGCAGACTGTTGTAAATCGCTTCTTCCACGGCTTCGATGACGGCCAGGGAGAGGTCGCTCATGATGGCTTGTTCGTTGATAAACGGCCGTTCTCCCCCAATCTCATCCGGCCTGTCCAACAGGCGATACCCAGTCGAAAACGCAATTACAAAATCGCCGCTGCCCCCATGACAGGTGCTGCCTGTTCGTGCCAGACCAAATGCTGCCCGATGGCACAGTCGCTCAAGCTGACGTTGATCCATAGGAGCGTCGGTAGCCAGGATGATCATAATGGAGCCTTCGTTTTGAGATTGGAGATTAGAGACTGGAGATTGGTCTGTACTCTCAATCTCTAATCCCCAATCTCCAATCTCCGCTTTTTCGGGTTTTAAATACTTCCCGATTGGGATACCTGCGATGGTTAGTTCTTCTGGTCTGCCAAAATTGCTTTGTACCAAGGCGCCGATGGTAAAGCCACCTTTGTCTGCGGGCAGTTGGCGGCTGGCCGTGCCGATGCCGCCCTTCCAGCCATAGCAGCTTGTGCCGGTGCCTGCGCCGACGACGCCTTCTGTCACCGGTCTAGTTGAGGCGTCGGCGAGAGCGGCGCGTACTTCGGGCAGGCCGATGGGGCGGGCTTGCATGTCGCTGAGAAAGCCGTCACTGGTTTCGCCGACGACGGGGTTGACGCTGGCGTAACCCTGTCGCCCCGTTTCCGTGAAGCCGAGGCCGATGTGAGGGTTTTGCTCAATCATAACGGTCATCAGGGCATCGGCGACGCGGGGGCCGTTGAGGGTGCTGGTGAGGGCGATGGGGGTCTCGATGTTGCCCAGTTCGCGCACTTGCTCGAAGCCGATGATTTTGCCGAAGCCGTTGATGGTATGCACGGCCGCTGGCACTTTTTCAGCGTAGAGGTTGCCTTGATGGGGCAAAATGACGGTGACGCCGGTGCGAAAGGGGCCGCTGCCTGTCCATTCGCCTTCTCCTTCGATGAGGGTGTAGTGGCCGACAGCGACGCCGGCGACATCGGTGATGGCGTTGAGGGGGCCGGGGGATAAACGGCCGTTATAAATTCCAAGTTCTCGTATGCGGGGCATGGTTTCTCCAAAAAAATTGCAAAGTTGCAGGGTTGCAGAGTTGCAAGGTCACTTTGCTACCCTGCAACTCTGCCGCTTTGCAACTTTGCCACATTAGATTCTCGAATAAGCGCCCGCGCTAAAATTCTTGTGGGGTCGATGGTAATCATGCCATCAATCGTGCTGGTTTGGATGGCGAGTGGGATTTCCGTACAGCCCAGGATGAGGGCTTGTGCGCCCTGTGTTTTGAGGGCTTGGATGCCGCTTTGGAGATGGGAAACGGCCGTTTCCGTCGCCCCTCCATTCGCTTTAATGCCATAAACCGGATCATAAATGGATGGATGAATCAGGTCTACCTGCATAGTCTCGTCTGGCACCACAACCGTGAAACCCAGCGGTTCCAACACCTGCGGATAAATCTGAGCGCGGTACGTGCCAGTGGTAGACAAAACTCCAATCGTTTGAATTTCTGGGTAATTCTCATGCAGAAAACGGCCGACTTCTCGAATCATATGCAGGAGTTTAATGTGGCAGCCTGCTATTTCCAGTTCAGCTTCAATCACATTAAAAATGGCGGGCGCGTGGGCGGTGTTGCAAGGAATTCCTGCTACTTCTGCCCCCATCGCGGCCAGTTTTTGCAGTTGCCGCGCGATGGCAAAGGCGGGATTTTCAGGCACGCGACCGAGCAGATATTCAGTGCGGTCCAGGATTTCATTGGGTTGGGAGAGGCTGTAGATGGGCAGGTGGTCTTGGTCTTTGCCAGCTATTGTCTCGTCTAAAATTTTGCTCAACAAATCCAGCCCCGCAAATGGCCCCACACCGGCCACAATGCCAATCGGTTTCTCGTGTGTCATACGTTAGTTCTCGCCAAAATTTTCTGCCAGGAACTGCAAGGTTTGCTGCCAGGCTTCACCGGCTGCGCCTGGTTGATTGTAGTTTTCTTCAGTCAAGAAAGCGTGACCAACCCCTTCGTAAATCGTGACTTCGTTGGGAATGTTCAGACTGTTCATCGCTGCTTCAAATTCCAGCACACCATCTACGGGGATTGATCGATCTTCTTCGCCAAACACGCCCAGCACACCTTGGCCTTCGGTTAACGGCCGTAGCAAATCAGGATCAGTAACGACAGCGCCATAGTAGATGATGGTCAAGGGCAAGTTCTCGGATTGACGCATTCCTAGCTGCAAGGAATGGCCGCCGCCGAAGCAAAAGCCCATCGAAGCCAACCGTTCTGTATCCACATTATCCAGGCTCATGAGATGGGCTAACGAGGCGTCAACATCATTGAAAACTTGCGCTTCAGGGGTGGTCAGACGTAACCATAGAGCGCGGGGAAAGGCGGCGGTGACATTGCCGCGATACGCATCGGGCGCCAGCACCACGTACCCTTCTGCGGCTAACGCATCGGCCAGAATGGTCATGCCTTCATTGAGGCCCCACCATTCATGGATGAGCAGCACACCGGGGAAGGGGCCTTCCCCTTCTGGTTGGGCAAGATAGCCGATAAGTTCGTTGCCGTCCTGGTCGGTGTAGGTAACGTTGGTAAATTCGGCGGTATCAGTCCCGAAGAGGCTGTCGAAGATAATAATGCCTGCGAATAGCCCAACAATGAGCAAGATAATGCTTAAGAGCGCCAGTCCAATTCGTTTAATCCATTTCATGATTTTTCTCCATGCTGTTTTTTGGGCGCTCCTCCCCGTTTTTTAGAATTCTTCACGTACCAAATCAATCATATCGCCAACCACACCGGCGGCAGTCATCTCCACGCCTGCGCCTTTGCCGCAGATCATGAGTGCTTCGTCGTTGTAATTACCGGTGCGGAAGCTGATGTATTTGAGGTTGGCGAGTCCGCTGCTGGCGGGGATGGCTTTGAGGCCGACGGTGCCTTTGCCTTCTTGCACATGCGCCAAATAGCGCAGTACCTGCCCGTTGGCTTTGGCGTCGGCAACTCGTTGGCCGATGGTCTCATCCAGGGAGGAAACGGCTGCCATGAACTCTGGCACGGTCAGGTCGGCGAGGTCTGGGGTGTAGAGGGATTCGACTTCGATGTCGGCTGGTTTGCAAGGGCCAGCCGCTCATGCGTCCCAAAATCATCACTTTGCGCATCACGTCCAGGCCGCCCAGGTCTTCGCGGGGGTCTGGCTCGGTGAACCCACGCGCTTTGGCTTCGGCAACGGCCGTTGAGAAAGCCACTCCCTTATCCAATTGCTGACAGATGAAACCCAGCGTGCCACTAAGCTGACCTTCGATTTCGTGGACAGGGTCGTTGCTGTCCAGCAAGTAGCGCAGGGTGGCGATGACAGGTTGGCCGCCGCCCACGGTGGATTCGTGGCGCACACGCGGATTGTTGAAATATTTCTGAGCGCCGTCCAGTGGCCCGGCGAAGATTTTTTTGTTGGCGAGCACCACGCCGTAGTCTAGTGCCAACGCACGGTCTACGACCGGTTCCAGGCCATCGGCGGCGGTGATGTCCACGACAACGACGTTTTCCAGCCCGGCATCGGCTAGTACGTTGAGGGCTTCCAGGTTAGACGGCCGTTCTTCTCCAACTGCCTCTCCCTGTGCCTTGCGCTCAACGATGTCGAGCAACTGCTGGTCACTGAGACCGGCTGGGTCGAACTGCCAAGTTCGGCTGTCACACACGGCCACGATGTTGAACTGGATTTGGTTGCGCGTTTGGTGGGGGGAACGGCCGTTTACAATTTGTCTGAGTAACGCAGAGCCAACACCCCCTGCGCCAAAGAGGATAACGGGTACTTGTTTCATGGTAACTCCTGAAAAATAAAGATTAAAGAATGAGGACTAAAGATTAGCACGAAGTTCTAAATCTTCAATTTTCAATCAATCCCCCCTCTCAATCTCCCCCCAGAGCGAGGAAAAGCCTTTAAAAACGAAAGACCCCATCCGAAGATGAGGTCTTTCTACACCGTAGCACTTACTCACTCTGACGAGGAGGTTGTGCTACGGTGCACCTACATGAATAACTAATCATATGCACCACCTCCTTTATCATAAAGATAGCGGTACAGCTTTCGCTGCGAATAAATTGGAAATGATTGGAGGATTATGGCATACATAATGGGGCATGTCAATCGGTGAGACAGGTTGTAATTTTTGGTTAACGATTGGGGATTGATGAACTAGACATCCCGTTCGAGGAAGAGGTTGAGTTCTTTTTCCGAGAGCGGTTCTTCAGATTCGGTGGCGTAATAGCCCGTTTCCCAGAGGCTGGCATTGACGCTATATTCTTGTTGGATGATCTCTTCTGAGCCGTTTTTGAAGAGGTAGGCGGCCCAGGCGCTGTCTCGGCCGGGGGGGCAGTTGACAACGAGATGGATAAGTTCTGACTGCACAGAAACTTGTAGCAAGCCACAGCCATTGGTGGTGGCTAACCGTTCTAAGGCGCGTCGCAGCGGGATTTCCAAGGCCGGTGGCAGCTTTTTGAGCGGCCGCCAAACGATAGCGAAGGTGTGGTTTTTCTGTTTGTTGTTGGCGTATGTTTTTAAGGGGGTATCAAACATATCTCGGCCGTGCATCGCTTCTGAGAGGTGGTCTGCGATTTGATCGGCTTCGATGCGGAGGCGGGTGAGTGGGGTTTCGGGCAGGGCGACCAGGGTGAGTAGGAAGCTGTCTTCGACGCAGCGTGAATAGATGAGGCGGTCGCCGGTGCGCACAGGCAGGCGATGGAACTGCACGCGCACGTTTCGGGCTTCGGTGGGCCAATTTTTCCCGACGCTTAAGGCGACCGCGGCAACTTCGGTGTCGTTTAATTGTCCCCAATGGGCAACGACGCGATCATTTTGGGCGAAAACGGCCGTTTGTATCAACTGCCCTAAATTTGCTTGCTGTAACACGGCGATAAGCAAGGCGGTGTCTGGTCGCTTGGGTGGACTGAGAGGCTTGGTATTTCCTTTGACGAGCGGCTGATTCAGCGCCCGGTCAAGCACATCTGGTAAGTCTGCTTCCAGATGGGATTTGATGAGCACGGCTTGAACTTTGCCTGAAAATAGCTCAGGGACATGGTAGTCGGGAGAGGGCGTCATGAGGACGATGCGCAGATTAGGTTGTTTAGCCCGCAATGCCTGGATAACTTTGTCGTCGCCAGCCGTTGGCACAAAAGCGAGGGCGATCTTGTTTTGTGCCTGATGCAAGCGAGCGTCGCGCATCGTGGGCGCGGCTAAAACGGATGGGAACCCGTTAGCTCGGATTTGTTGCGCCAGGCGGACGGTAAACGCTTTGTCTGGGTCGAGAATGAGAATCTGTTTCTCTTCATTTTCCATATCAACATTCTACTCAGATTAGTGACGACGTGCCATAGCCAATGCTCCTATAACGGCCGTTCCTGCTAAAAATATCGTGAATATGATCAAGAAGGGTTGCCTGGTTGCAAGGGGAATGGGTTGCGTGGGGGATGGAGTCGCTGCCGGCTGGACGGTTGGCGAGTCGGTTGAGGTGGGGGCGATGGGTGATGGTGGCGGGTTTAGAACGAGCAAGGGCAGGTCGTGGTCGGTTGCTTTGTAGGGTAGATTGGCTGGCGTGATGTCGCTGCTGAGCGCGTCGGGATAGTCGGCGTTGGTGTGGCGGATGGTGACAGCGGCGATGGTTTGCGCCAGGGATGGGGAGACGAGAATGCCGTCAATGAGCTGCGAGGCGCCGCTGAAGTTGTAGCTGTAGCGCTCTGGTTCTGGGATTTGCTGGAGGGTATTGGTTAAACGGCCGTTTTCGGTCATCAACTGCATCGGCGGCGAATTCTCATAGTCATTGAAATCGCCCAGAACAACAATGTGGGCGTCGGGGTTGGTGGCTAGTTCGGCATCGACTAAATCGGCGATGTGTTGGGCTTGCGCGAGGCGTTGGGGGGTGGTCTCGACATCGCCGCCTCGTTTGGATTTGAAATGGTTGACATAAACAGTGAAATCAGAGCCGTCAATGGTGAGATGCGCTTGCAAGGGCGGGCGGGAGAAAAGAGGGGATTGACTGGGGGGACAAACGGCCGTTTCATCCCGAATTCCCGTCTCAATGGGGGTGCAGCCTTGGCGCAAACTGGCGGATTGCACCTGGACGCGGTGCGGATTGGAGAGCAGCGCCACGTCGATGCCCCGCACGTCGGCGCTTTCCAGATGGGTGACGGTGTAGCGGAAACCGCACGGTTCCGCCAGTTCTGCCGCCAACCCGTCGAGCAGCGATTTCTTTTCGACTTCCTGAATGCCGATGAGGGTGGGGCAGGCGAGCGTCTGGCTGATGGCGTAGGTCAGTTTGGTCTGGCGCAGACTGATGTCGGCAGGGGATGGTTTGGGTTCGGCTTCATCGCCGGTGTCGTCGAGACCGTCGAAATGGTTTTCCAGGTTGAAGGTGGCAATGGTGATCTGGTCGGGTTGGATGGGTGGCAGGGCGGGGAGGGGTGGATGGGGAACGGCCGTTACGGCCAGCGCCTCATTCGCTTGCTGCACAATTTTAAACTGGTCGAAATGGTAGGTCAGCGGCCCGCTGAGTCCCGTAAGCGTATCGCCTGTTTTTACTTGCGGGAAATCGTCACAAACGGTGTCCGTGTGGTTGAGGATGGGTACGATTTGGCCGATGGGTTCGGTTTCACTGCGGCGGATGAGGCGCTCGGGGCCACCGGGCGCGACGACGGCAAAGCCACAAGCGACGTGGGTGGGGCCGATGACCCGCGCTTCCGGCATTGTCACCAACATGCCTTCCAGTGCTTCAAAATAGGCGGCACTGTCTGGCGGCGGATCGATGAGAATGGGGTCGGGCAATGCCTGTTCACTGGCTTCCACGTTGATTTCGAGACCATCTGAGTCGATTTCTGTCAGGCCAAAAAACTCGGTGACGAGACCTTTGACGCGCACTTGATCGCCGATGCTGAGAAACGGCCGTTCCCACCCCAAAAACACAGGTATCCCATCAGAAGTAGCGGGGTCGCCATCTTCATAGTCCAGGAAGGTCTTGCACAAAAATGGTGTAATAGGTGGTTCCGGCCGTGTTTTGGTCTGCCTGGATGCCCGTGACAAGGCCGCGAAATTCGACAATTTGATTGACATAAGGCGAATATTCGCCATCGCCTTGAATCTCGCCGATGGGTTGCAGCGGATTTGTTTCGGCGGGATTTCGCGGGACGGGGCAGTCACCTTCCAGGGTGATTTCGCCTGGGGTGGGGAATTCACGGGGCAGCCAGCCGGCGGCGGTGTCGGTGTCGCAATTGGCTGGCACACGCTCAATGCTTTGCCCTTGCAGCACCCCGTTGATGGCGGGAGAGAAGAAAACTGTGCTGTCGCCGTAGTTGATGGTGTCGAGGACGGTTAGTTTGTGCAGCAGTAGAACTTCGTCGCCATCGTTGGCTAAGCCCAGTTCGCCGCTTGCCCAGAGGGGATAGTCGCGCATGTCGGGTACGGTGGGGTCGGTGTCGCTGATTTCGTAATCTGGTTTGAAGCCATAGGTTTGCTGGAAGGAAACGGCCGTTTGTGCCACCACAATCACCTGCCCCGCTTCAATGAACGAATCTTTGGGGAAACGAACCATGCCTTCATAATCCCCAATGGTCTCCGCGTCACCGATGTTATAGGGGGAAATGTCGATGGTTTCTGAGCCGACATTGGCGATTTCTAGCCACTCGTGCAGAGCATCATCGCCGGGCGTGTTGTAGTAGACTTCTGTGATGAGAAGGGTCGGCGTTTCAGGGGGTTGGGCAAACATGGTGGCTGGAATAAGACAAACACATACACAAATGATGAGTTTTATAATTTTCATGTTACGACTCGGTTTGTTTACAAGTGGCAATACAGAAATTAAGACGATGCACAGTATGATAGATTTTTGTCATAAATTTGTCCATCATGAAAAGAAAAATGGGTGGGCGCAGTTGATAGGCGGATTTTGCACGCCCATGTGTCCTGCTCTACATCAACAAAATCTTCGCGAACCTGAGAAAAATGATTCCAGAGAACGGCCGTTTTCAAGCCTCATCCCTGGCTCATAATAATTCGTTAAACCAGACTAAATAGGGTATAATTTTACGGCTAAAAATAATGAATTTTCGGGTCGTTTGCCATCTAAAAAAGTGATGGCATTTTTACTGGGAATATCAGCAAAATTGCATATTTAGACGGCTAAAATCATATGGCTCAGACAGTAAATTTCTGTGACCTGCTGTGATTTTTTTGTGCAATAGTGTATTCCTGCTTTTTGTGACCCGTGGAGGAACAATCCTTGGAAATTGGTACCGTAAACTCAATCGACATCAACCGGGAAATGCGCAACTCCTACCTCGACTACGCCATGAGTGTTATCGTGGCTCGCGCCTTGCCCGACGCCCGTGACGGGCTAAAACCCGTCCACCGCCGCATCCTGTATGCTATGCACGACATGGGCATCCGTGCCACCGGCCCCCATCGTAAAAGCGCCCGTATCGTTGGTGAAGTGCTGGGTAAATACCACCCCCACGGCGACTCTTCTGTTTACGAGGCGATGGTGCGTATGGCGCAAGATTTCTCCATGCGCTACATGCTCGTGGATGGGCAAGGTAACTTCGGCAGCATTGATGGTGACTCTGCGGCTGCTATGCGTTATACCGAAGCGCGACTGGCGAAAATCGCCGCTGAACTGTTGGACGACATCGACAAAGATACCGTCGAATTTGGGCCCAACTTTGACGATTCCTTAAACGAACCCATTCTACTCCCGGCACGGCTGCCCAATCTACTGCTCAACGGCTCTTCTGGTATCGCTGTTGGTATGGCGACCAATATTCCACCCCATAACCTCACCGAGATTTGCGATGCCATCATGTTCCTCATCGACCGCCAAGATGATGTGGACGATGTGACGCTTGATGAGTTGATGCAATTTGTCAAAGGGCCAGACTTTCCCACGGGCGGCATTATTTTGGGGAATGAAGGGGCGCGTAATGCGTTTGCAACTGGTCGCGGGCGTATCGTGATGCGCGGCGTGGCGGCCATCGAAGAATTGCCTGGAAAAGCCGACCGCCAGCGCATCAACATTACTGAACTTCCCTATCAGGTCAATAAAGCGACGCTCATCGAGCGTATGGCTGAATTGGTCAATCAGGGTGTCATTCCTGATATTTCTGACCTGCGCGATTCTTCAGACCGCAATGGTATCTCCGTCATTGTGGAGCTAAAACGTGGCACACAGCCGATGAAGGTGCTCAATCAGCTTTACAAACATACGGCTTTGCAAACGACGTTTGGCGTGCAAATGCTGGCGCTGGTAGACAAACAGCCTCGCCTACTCTCGCTCAAACGCGCCCTGCAAATTCACATCGACCATCGGCTGGATGTGATTACCCGCCGTACTCAATTTGATTTGGACAAGGCACAGAAACGCCAGCACATTTTGCAAGGGCTGCTGATTGCGCTGGATCATCTGGATGAAGTGATTCAAACCATCCGCAGTTCGCCTGATGCTGATGAGGCACGGGGCAAGTTGATTGAGCGGTTTGGACTGAGTGAAGCGCAAGCGATTGCCATTCTGGATATGCAACTGCGCCGTTTAGCGGCTCTGGAACGGAAGAAAATCGAGGATGAGTACGCGGAAATCACGGCGCATATCGAATATTTGCTCAGCTTGTTAAATGATAGGAAGAAAATTCTGTCACTCATCAAAGATGATTTGCTGATGCTAAAGGAAAAATATGGCGATGAGCGTCGTTCTAAAATTACCTTTGGTTTGGCTGAAGATATGAACATGGAAGACCTCATCAAGGATGAGGATGTGTTTATCTCTATCACCCAGCGAGGGTATATCAAGCGCACGCCAGTTTCGGCTTATCGCATTCAAGGGCGCGGAGGCAAGGGTCTTATTGGCATGACGACTCGGGATGCCGACCAGCTAGATCATCTTTTTGCGGCCGGCACGCATAACAGCATTCTCTTTTTCTCCAATTACGGGAAGGTGTATGCTGTCAAGGCGTATGAAATTCCAGAGTTGGATCGCACGGCGAAGGGTGGCAATCTGATGAATATTTTGCCGCTGATGCCTGAAGAAAAGATAACGGCCGTTCTCCCCGTTCATAATTTTGAAGATGCTGAATACCTGGTCATGGTGACACGCTTAGGGCGCATCAAGCGCACCGAAATCTCCCAGTTTGACAGTGTGCGCCCGAGTGGTCTCATTGCCATCAGCCTGGATGAGGGTGACAGTCTGGGTTGGGTGAAGATGACCAACGGCAACAATGACATCATCATCGTCAGCGAACAAGGGCGCGGTATTCGTTTTAGTGAAGAAGATGTGCGTCCGATGGGCCGTAATGCCGCTGGTGTTTATGGCATTCGCCTGGACAGTTGGGATCGCGTGGCTGGCACTGGCGTTGTGGAAACGGGCGAAGATTTGCTCGTTATCACCGAAAAAGGGTACGGTAAACGCACGCCGTTGGACGATTACCGGCAGCAAAACCGGTATGGGCAGGGTGTGCGTGCCATGACGTTGACGCCGGAACGCACGGGCAAAATCATCAGCGCCCGGGTGGTGGGTAAAAAGGATGAGGTGACGTGCATTTCCTCGAAGGGCATCATTTTACGCACGGACGCCAATGTGATTTCCCAGCAGGGACGTATTACGCAAGGTGTGCGCATCATGGATTTGCGCAAGGGTGACGTTGTGGCTTCGATGGCGGTACTGCGAGCGGGCAAGCTCTCGCGTGTGGGCGAAGATATATCGCTTGAGGATATTATGGCAGAAGGTGAAGAGGAGAATGGAATGGAAACGGCCGTTGTCCCCAACATCCCCGCCGATCCAACCAACAACTAAACCAAACCGCTTTTCGTTTAAGCTCCAAAACCTCCTGGTGTACGCATCAGGAGGCTTTTTTTATTTATGATGGGCTAACCCGCCCTATTTTCCTATGTCCACACAGCCAAACACAGCCTATACTTAACAGAACTATCAGTATCCAACATGCATCAAACAGATTTCAGCAGGTTTTCCCAGCAGTAGCCAGCTCTGAAAACTGAACAAAAACGACCGAATACTGACTTTCACAAAATGGTTCACGCCAGGTAACTATTCAGGTGTTGGTTTTACTCGAAAGACCCCAAGGGTTTTTAACTGTTGCAAAGTTGAATTTTTCGAGGCCAAACCCTTAGGGTCTGCATAGGTACGACGGAAGGAACCTTATGGAAAACGAGAAAATAGGTGAAATAGGTTATGTTATCAGCTGAAATGCAGAAAATCATGGAACGGGTGATGGGTGTCGAGGAATTGGGGGTTTCAATCGGCATGGTTCAAGATATCATCTTCCGGCTTTTATTTAACGAAGGGGAAGCAAGCGTCTCCCATGTGGCTATAAAATTAGGGCTTCATTCCAGCATTTGTGATGATTTGTTGAGCCGTATGAAGCAAGAACACCTCGTCGAAATCAAAAAAGCGGGGGGCATTGGCAGTTTGAGTTTTATTTACAATCTTACCGATGCTGGTATGAAACGAGCGCGTGATTCTTTTGATCGGAGCCAATATGTAGGTCGTGTGCCCGTTTCCCTAGATGATTACAAAGCAGCTATCCTGGCACAAACACAAGGCAACCGTCAGGTCACACAGAAACAAATCCAAGCAGCGCTGAGCCATCTCATTCTGCCAGAAAATTTCCACCGCCGCATTGGGCCTGCTGTCAATTCTGGCTCCTCACTTTTTCTTTATGGCCCTCCTGGTAACGGGAAAACCACCATTGCAGAAGCCATCGCTGATGTATTGTCTAAAGATGATCCCATCTGGCTGCCTGATTCTGTGGCTGTTGGCGGGCAAATTATCCGCATTTTCGACCCCCTCGTTCATCATGCCCTGGAAGAAGAGGACGTAAAACTCTATCTCGATCCGTATGGCGATGGCACCAAAGTGCGGCTTGATAATCGGTGGCGGCTTTTTAATCGCCCGGCTGTGATGGTGGGGGGTGAGTTGACGATGGATTCGCTTGATTTGCGTTTTGAGCCGGTGGCAAAAGTGTATGAAGCACCGCTGCAAATGAAGGCGAACGGGGGCATGTTCCTCATTGATGACTTTGGCCGCCAGCAGATGCGCCCGCAAGAACTGCTCAACCGCTGGATTGTGCCGTTGGAGAGCAGCATAGACTTTTTGCGCTTGCAATCGGGGCAAACGTTGGAAGTGCCGTTCCAACAGCTCATCGTTTTCTCCACCAATCTTGATCCGAATGATTTGGTTGACGATGCGTTTTTGCGCCGGATTCAGATGAAGGTGTTGGTGGACAGTCCCGGATGAAAAGTTGTTCTTCCAAATTTTCATGGTGGTGTGCAAGGCGTATAAGGTACCTTTTGACAAACAATCGTTCATCCATTTGCTGCAAAAATGGTATCGGGAAACGGGGCGGGTGCTGCAATCTGTGCATCCCCGTGATATTGTGAAGATTGTGATTGCGCTGTGTGATTATGAAGGGGTTCCGGCTCGTATGACGCCCGCGCTGATTGATGAGGCGTGCTTCAATTACTTTGTGGATGCCAACAAATCGGCTTCCTGGATTACACCGACGCAAATAAATGCACAGCAGCAGGCAAGTGCGCCAGTGGCATAAGAGAATTATTTGCAAGCTAATTTTTGAATAGAACGGCCGTTTCTCGCATGAGGGGAAACGGCCGTTTTTTATTGAAACAATTCCGGTCTCGCTTATTGACCACCTACGTCAAAGTCTAGATTGCTGCGGAGGATCTCGTTGAGGTCAATAACGGCCGTTATGACTAAATTTTCTGTCATACAATCCTACCCTTCCATCTCAACCGCCAGTGCCACAGCCTCGCCACCACCCAAACACAGCGCTGCCACGCCTCGGCGCAAGCCGCGATTTTGCAGCGCATACAGCAGTGTCACCAACACCCGCGCCCCACTCGCGCCAATTGGATGGCCCAGGGCAATTGCGCCGCCGTTTACATTCACATTATCCCAGGTGAACGGGAAGCCGTTTTGCGTTAGTTCTGCGCCATTGGCTAAACATTGCGCGGCGAACGCTTCATTTAGCTCAAACAAATCCACGTCTTCCATTTGCCAGCCAATGCGTGTGAGCAGCTTGGGTATGGCGCGGGCGGGTGCGGCAAAAAGCCACATGGGCTCGACAGCCGCCAATGTGTAGCCCACGATGCGAGCCATCGGCGTTAAACCTTGCCGCTCTGCCTCGGCACGACTGGTAACCACGACTGCGGCTGCACCATCATTGAGACCAGGGGCATTGCCGGCCGTCACTGCGCCCTCTTTTTCAAAGGCTGGCGGTAATTTTGCCAGGTCGGCCAGACTGGTTTGCAGGTCGTAGCGGCCATCGCTGAAATTGGCACGAATCGGCTCGTCTGTGTCAATGAGGATGGTTTGTTTGCGACTTTTTATTTCTACCGGGACGATTTCAGCCGCGAAACGGCCGTTTACCGTTGCCTCTGCCGCTTTTTCATGACTGCGTAAGGCAAAGACATCCATCTCTTCCCGTGTGATGCCAAACTGGGTGGCAATGAACTCTGCGGCATTGCCCATCGGCCAATCCTGGAAGGCACACCACAGACCGTCGTGGAGGATGGCATCTTTTAACTGGGCGTTGCCATAATGCAGGCCAGCCCGCGCTTTGGGCAGTAAGTAGGGGGCGTTGCTCATGCTTTCCATGCCGCCCGCCACAAACACATCAGCCTCACCCGCTTTGATGCTATTGGCCGCCAGCATCACCGCTTTCAGTCCGGAGCCACACACTTTGTTAACGGCCGTTGCCCCCACTGTATCTGGTAATCCACCCCGCAGCGCCGCTTGCCGAGCCGGCGCTTGTCCACCACCCGCTTGCACCACGTTGCCCATGATTACTTCATACACGCTGTTGGGATCGATGGCTGAACGGGAAACGGCCGTTTTCACCGCCAACGCCCCTAAATCAGATGCACTTAAACTGGACAATCCCCCCATAAACCGGCCAGTCGGGGTACGGGCTGCGCCGACAATAACAACATCGTTTGCTTGCTTGTCTGTGCTCATGTTCTGCTCCTTTTTGTGGAATTTGTGGGTTTCGATGTGCTGGCGAAAATTTTGGGGGGTTGAATGGCTAGAAGGTTGTGTGCTAGACTGTGCGCACGTTATTCCTGCAATCCACTCACATTCCTCCCAACTTCACCACCACCATACGTCAATAGCATAGCATAAAGTTTATCGAAAACGGCCGTTTCGGTCATTTTGTGCAATTAGTCACAAACAATTAACAGACAGATAGAACATATCTTTGTTTATACTTTTTCATTACGATATGGATAAAATTCTCCACTATAGACAACATTGAAACCAGAAACAGGAGTACGTTATGAATTTTTTCACCTATTTGACACAAACTTCACAAGGCAATTTTGCATGTTGTGACTGCCGCATCGCCCAAAGTGAGGGAGACAAGAACGTAAAAAGCGCTTGCCCTAACTGCGGTCGCACCATGTACAACATGGGTGCTGGTTTCATTCCCCCTCGCCAATCTGATAAGACCGAATGGAACAAGGTCGCCTTCCTCGTTAAACACAACTTCACATTCGAAAATCTTTCGGTATAAATCTGGAGATCCACGCCCATCCTGAGCCTTCTCCTGAAATGGAGAGGGGTCAGTCGCTCCCCTCCCCCTTTCTAATAATTGAATAGTTCTAAAGTACTAGTCAAACAATTGTGTTTTCGCGTTAAAAATGCTATACACGATAGCGTACTACGCTGATCCACAATTACACGCCGCCCACATCACACCTTTTTACGCTTCGTAGTACCCTAAATAAGAGGAGCAGTATCATTATTAAGCGAGCGTATTTCCTTATTTTTGTTCTTTTGTTGGGACTGGGCGTTTTTGCGTCCGTCGCCTTGTATTTGCCGCAAACGTTCGCTCTAGCCAACGCCCCGTCGAACCGTTATCTTTCCCCATCTGGCACAGACAACCAAAACGACTGCACAATTGCAACCGCTCCCTGTGGAACGTGGCAGCACGCACTAGACAGCGCCCAGGCTGGCGATGCTATTCTGGCAGCGGGTGGCATTTACACAGACATCACGGTGAGCGATCAGGTGACGCAAGTCGCTGTCATCAGCCAATCTGTGACCATTCAGGGTGGCTACACAGATACATTTGCGGAACCGCCTGACCCTGCCGCGAATCCTACAATTTTAGACCCACAAGGGCAGGGGCGCGTGCTCACCATCCGCGATGCCGGACAAGTGACCCTAAGCGGATTGGAACTCGTGAATGGGGCTACATCTGGTCAAGCGGATCGGGGTGGCGGGCTTTACGCCATCAGCACCACGCTCACTGTAGCCGATAGTGTGGTGAGTAAAAACCGCGCGGGTTATGGCGGCGGACTTTACTTACAGCATAGCCAAATCACGGTTCAGGACAGCGAAATTAGTGAAAACAGCGCTCAGTTTGGGGGCGGTGGTATTCGTTGTTATGACTGCACGGGCATTATTCAGGGGAACCAACTTATCAGCAACACGGCCGTTTTGCATGGCGGCGGCTTTCACATCACAAACAGCCCACTCACCTTGTCTCAAAACAGCATCCGCAGCAATCAAGTTTCTAGTGGCAGTAACGGCTGGGGTGGCGGTGGACATTTACATGGCAGCAGTGCCGTGCTAATCCAAAACATGATTAGCGACAACAGTGGCTATTGGGGCGGTGGCTTGCGGCTGGTTAATAGTTCCGCCACCCTGCAAGGCAACGTGATTCGCGGCAATCAAGCGGTCATTGGCGGCGGTCTGACCCTGGAAACGGGCAGCCACGCCTTGTTAGAAAACAATGCCATTCTGGAAAACAGCGCTTCCTCTCAAGGAGCTGGCGTTTATATTTTGGATGCACAGCCAGATTTTTATCACACAACGTTTAATGGGAATGGGGAAACGGCCGTTTTCAGCGCAGGTCACCGCCCAAGTCAATTTAGCCAACAGCCTGATAGCCAATCAGACCAACGGCATCGTCAACAACGGAGCGGCTGTCACCCTCACCACGACGTTGTGGGATAACGTGACTACGCCCACTCAGGGCAGCGTAACCCAGTCAAACGGCATCACCGGCATGGCTGGGTTTGCGGCGGATGGGTATCACATAACGGCCGTTTCCGACGCCCGCAACAACGCCACCCCCACTAATACAACCATCGACATCGACACCCAATCACGCCCCCATCTTGGCGGCTCCGACATCGGCGCGGATGAATGGTGGGCGCTGGATGCCCGTAAAACGGTCTCCCAGCAAATCGTTTCGCCCGGACTCCTCGTCACATACACCATCACCCTGACGAATACCGCCGACACAGCCACCACCATTTGGCTTAACCGATACCTTGCCGGCCCAATTGGACTATGTTGGCCCCGTGTCTGCCTCAACAGGCAGCGGCAGCTACAACAACGGGGCGGTTTTGTGGCAAGGCAGCTTGAACAGCCAGGAGGCGGTCACTATTTTCTGGCCGGTGCAACTCCATTCTGACTTGCTTCCTGGCACAATCATCACCAACAGCGCCACCATCCAGGATGAACTTGGTATATTTGAAACGACAACGGCCGTTATGGTTGTGCCATCAGAAATTTATTTACCATTGATTGTGAAATAAAGAGAAGTATCATGAATATGAAATCTTATAATCTTCCGCGTTTAGGTGTTAGCTTCATCCTTGCAGGTGGTTTGCTGATATTGCTCGCCTCCTGGTTTGCCATCGTTCCTACGCAAGCGCAAGAACCTGTCATCAGTGTCGATAAACGATTGGGGCGTGCAAATCCCGTGGTTGGTGTGGGTGAATACCTCACATTTACCATCGAAATTGTCAACCAGAGTGCCTTCACCGTCACCACGCTCCCCCTTTCCGACGATTTCAACAATGGCGTGCTGGCCTATGTGGATGCGTCGGTTGCGCCAGACACTGTTGATGTTGGTGCGGGTCAACTTGAATGGAATGATTTAACCGCAACTTTTGGCGATTTGGCTCCTGGTCAAACGGTCATAGTGATTGTTGGTTTTATCGCCGAGCATCCGTCGCCAACGGTTGTTAATTATGCCGAAGTGCATGATGCGTTGGGCGACCAGGGTTCGCTGCCGGGCGGCAATGACGACAGCAGGCGAAGGCGAATCCATTGGCGGCGCGGCGCCCGTTGACAAACAAGCTCATCGGCGATGTGATACCAGAAATTGGGATGCCGCTCACCTTCACTATTTCCATCACCAACGATGGCTTTACCACGATGACGGTCGTGCCGCTGCTGGAAGATTATGATCCCGCCTTCCTCCAGTTTAGCTTTGCCCAGCCCCCCCCAGATACGATTGATGAGGTCAGCGGTGAACTCAATTGGAGTGACTTGACGATTCCTCTGGGTGATGTTGGGCCGCATCAAGCGATTTCGATAACGGCCGTTTTCACCGCCCTGGCCCCCATCGATGTCACCAGTAATATCGCGTCGGTCTACGCCGCCAAAGATTGGTACGACAATGATATGGCGGGTGGCTCGGATTTGGTTCCCATCACCATTGTTGACGGGGCGCAGCAGCAAACTGCCACCCCCACTGGCTACGGCTGAAGCTACCGGCTACCCCCAGTTCTGGCGGAGGGGGTGGGACGCAACGGCTACCCCAGCAGGCCACTGCCACGGCGGCGGCTGCCCGCGAAACAGCCGTGCAAATGCCAGAAACCGGCATTCCCCCTGCCGCACCACCCCTTTGGCCGACGCTTCTGCTGATGGGTTTTGTCATGTTCCTGCCTGTGGTGGGCTGGTTCATCTGGCAGCGTAAGCATTCATCATGATTCATTGGCAATGGGTAATGGCCGCCTTCTTAGTCGGCATTACCCTGACCCTTATTTTTGAAATCCGGCGGCGACGGCAGTTGGCGCAAGCATCGACTGTTTTGTATCTGTTGCCCCTTATTTCGCTGGTGGCCGCAGGCGGCATTGTGTTGACGGGTTATCAGCCCGCTAAATCTTATGGGGAAACGGCCGTTTTCATTTCACCACCATTCCCTGCGTCACCGTCCCCCGTCGCATCCCTGCCTGCGCCGCAAATCTCCCTGCACACACCAACCCGTTCCCCACAAACAACGCCTTTACCGACAGCAGCCATACCGGAAACGGCCGTTCGCCGTTTAAGCATCCCTGCTCTCAACCTCAGCAAACCCGTCCATCCCATCCCGCTAGAAAATGGCATCTGGAATGTGGCGGAATTGGGGAGTGACGTGGGCTGGCTGGAAACAACGGCCGTTCACCCCGATGATGAACAAGCAATGGTCTTTGTCGGTCACATGACCTTCGCTAACGACAAACTGCTCGAACAAGGCGCGTTTGCCGACATTCCTAGCTTTGGCTTACGGAACGGCCGTTATCCTGGAAACTCCCACTGGCGACCACACCTACCGCGTCGATTCCGTGCGCCGCGTCTCCCCAGACGACACCGACGCGCTCTACCAGGAATCCGGCAATACCATCCTCCTGCTCACCTGCGCCGATTGGAACCCCCAACAAGGCATCTACGAAAACCGCCTCCTCGTCCGCGCCACTCGAGAATAACTGTTTACTGAAAACTGTTCACTGCATTCACGAGCATTTCAGCTATAATCCGCAGCTATGAAAGGACGACTCATACTATTTCTAGCTTTACTCCTTGTTTTCATCCTGGCGGCTTGCGGTGCCGACGGGTTTCCTGCCATTCAGGATGCCTACGAAGAAGTCACCATCACGCCGACTCCTGTTGATACACCCAGAGTCAACCCCCGCTCCTGGGTTGGATGATGCCGGCGGTATTGGCCGTGCCTTCTATCGCGCTTGGGAGATGGGTGATTTGCTGGGCATGTACAGCCTGCTCTCGCCACAAAGCCAAACGTTAGTTGCCAGCCAGGATTTTATAGAGCGGTATGACGATGCGATGACCACCGCCAATGTGCAGGCCATCACAGCCCAGCCACTCTCGCTTATTCAAGATGGCAATAATGCAGAAATGGGGGTGCGGGTAACATGGAAAACGGCCGTTTTCGACGACATCATCCGCGAATTTGAAGTACCGTTGGTTTACCAAGACGGCCGTTGGGGCATTTTGTGGGATGAAGGGCTCATCCTGCCCGAATTAGCAGGTGGCAACCGCGTGCGCCTCGACATGCGCGTTCCCGCCCGCGCCAACATCTACGACAACGCCGGGCGCGCCCTCGCTTACCAGGGAACGGCGCTCAAACTGGGCGTCATTCCCGGCCAAATTGAAGATGAAGCGGGGCTACTCAATGCCCTAAGCCCAGTTTTAGGTAAAACGCCAGCAGAAATCAAAGAAATTTACGCTGAGGTGCAGCCCGATTGGTATTGGCCTTTAGGCGAAATCAGCGAAACGGTTATGCAAGAACATGCCGCCGCTTTGCAGCCCTACATCGGCAAAGGGTTAGCCCCGCCCGAACAGCGATTGGCTCGTCTCTATGCGCCCCAAGGTGCCGCGCCCCATATCGTGGGTTATGTCGGCCCCATTCCGGCCGAAAACGTGGATGCCTATCTTGAACAGGGCTACGATGGGGATGAAACGATTGGTCTGGCCGGACTGGAAGCCTGGGGCGAAGATTATCTCAACGGCGAACGAGGTGGCACGCTTACCGTCGTCAGTTCAAGCGGAGATTACATCACCACCATCGCCGAAGTGGCGCCCAAACAAGCACGCAGCATTTACACGACGCTGGATTACGAATTTCAAGCGGCTGTCGAACAAGCGTTAGCCGAAGCCATCGAAACATATCCGGGCGCGTCCGCCGGTTCAGTCGTGGTGATGGATGTGAATACAGGCAATATCAAAGCGATTGCCAGCTACCCGTCTTACGACCCAGCCGTGTTCAACTCATTAGACGATGAGGCTCTGGCGCAATTGGCTGTGGTGATGAATGATCCACAACGGCCGTTACTCAACCGTGCCACCCAAGGCGCATATCCCTCTGGCTCCCTGTTCAAAATCATCACACTTTCCGCCGCCATCGAAAGCGGTCTCTACACCGCCGACAGCCGCTACACAAGCACTGGCACCTGGAGCGGCCTCGGCGAAAATTTCACCAAAACCGACTGGCTGCAAGGCGGGCATGGGACTATCAGTTTGCGCCAAGCGCTTGTCGTTTCCTGCAATTCTTGCTTCTACGATGCTGGCATGAACTTGGACAACTGGGACAACACCTTCTTGCCCAGCGATTGCCAAAGCATTTGGTCTCGGTGCCGAAACGGGCATTGAGGTCAGCGAGTCAGCCGGAACTATTCCCGACCCGGAATGGAAAATAAACAACATTGGCGAAGGCTGGGCAACCGGCGACGCCGTGAATATGGCGATTGGGCAAGGTTTTGTGCAAGTGACGCCGCTGCAATTTGTGACATTTGGTGGCCGCTATTGCCAACGGCGGCACGCTCTACACTCCTTCCGTGGTAGATCGCATCGGCGCGGGGCGGGGATGCCCGAAGAACAACTGCCACCAGAAGTTCGCGGGCAACTCCCTATTTCGCCCAGCACGTTGGCAACTTTGCGTGAAGCGATGTTTGATGTGGCGAATAATGGCTCTGGCACAGCCACGCACCAGTTCCTGGAACTGCCCATTCAAGTTGCGGGTAAAACAGGCACAGCCGAAGACCCGCCCCGCAATTCTCATGCCTGGTTTGCTGGTTATGCCCCAGCCGCCCCGTACACCAAACTAGATGGCACGTTGGTCGAAAATCCCGAAATCGCCATTGTCGTGATGATTGAAAATGCGGGTGAAGGCTCTGCCGTAGCCGCGCCCATTTTCCGGCGCATTGTAGAATTATATTATGGCATTGAACCACAACGGCCGTTTCCCTGGGACTATGAATAATCAAATTATCTATTTCTAAATTACAAACTAAATTATAGGGTTCAAAACCCTGGCATTTATCGTGTATAATGACTCGATACGTGCGTTAAGGCACGCAGACTGAAAATCTTGAGGAAGATTTAGAGAGGATAAAAGGACTATGACCAAGTTACTATTAGAAGCAATTGCTAAAGCGAAACGATTACCAGAGTGGGAACAAGATGCCTTAGCAGCCATGATTTTAGACGAAATTGCCGACAATCATGACTGTTTAACCGCAGAAGTTGACAATTCAAACCCAGACTTTCTTTTGAACCTGTTTGAATCTACATTAATGGTATCAGCGAACTAAGCAATACTTCTACCGCTATATGCGGGAACCCAAATTCATTGTGGCAATTGAGAATCAAAGGTATATACGCTTTGATTTTCAATTGCCACAATCTTTTGTATCCTACTTAAAATACAATACAGCGTCACACGCTCTATATGTCCAAAAAAATAAACAACAAGAATAACGGAGTCGATTGGCGCAAAGCTGTCAAAAAAGCGATGCGTGCCGCGACTGAACGTGAAATTATTATTCGTTATGGGAGCATGGATAATGCTTCTTTCAATTATCGTTGGGAACATGTCAAAACAGTCGTGACCCTGGCAATAAAATTAGCAGAACAAACAGGTGCAGATCAAGATATTATCTTGGCAGCCGCTTGGCTGCATGATGTGCGCAAAGATACGAAGGATCTTCATCCCCAAGAAGGTGCTAAATTTGCTCGTGAGTTTTTGCCCCAAACTAATTTCCCGCCGGAAAAGATTGAACGTGTCGCCCAAGCGATTGAAGATCATATGGGTTTGTGGCGGGATGAGCCGTTAACAGACCTGGAATCTCAAGTGTTGTGGGATGCAGATAAACTAGCGAAAATTGGCTTAACGGCCGTTTTCCATTGGACAGGCGATGCGTTAGCAGGCAACAAATTCCGGGATGTCCACGATCTCATCCAACGGGGCGGGATGCTAGATTGGCAAGAAAAAACCGTCGTCAGTATGCACACCCAACCCGCGCGCGCATGCCGCAGAAAGGCGGCTTATTGCCTATAATAAATTGTGGGCAGAACTGGAAGCCGAACTAGAAGGGGAAGACCTGATTTAAAGGATGAAGGGATGAAGGATGAAAGAAGCTCTTTTCATCCCTCATCCTTCATCCTTCATCTTTTTCTTATCTCGTGTTTTGGTAGAAGAACTCTGTTACCACCGGATGTACCCAGCCGCCTTCCTTAAATAAAGATTGCCATTCCCAGGCTGAATCATTACCCCCAGCCGCCTGATTCGCCAGCACCCAATAACTAAACGCCAAAAGATACGGTTCCGCCTCACGCATGTAGGTGTATTGATACACGAGCAAGTTTTTTGCAGCTTGTGGATTCGTGCTATAGGAGCCGCCTTCCGTGCCAACCATCGGCAAGGAACGCCCTAATTGACTGCGCACAATCTCATCATAGTCACGGAAAAGCAGGAAGCCACCTGGATCGTCATAGGCTCGCGTGCCATGATAATTGTGGATGGAGAGCCAGGCGTGATTGAGCAGCGCCTCATCCCCATTAAATTTAAGGGCACGTAGGGTGCGGTCTAAAAAGTCGTAATGGCTGTATTCCCCGCCTGGACTAAAGGCTCCGATGCCGGGTAAGCCGCCATTGTTGACAATTTCTCGTGCAGTTTGCGCCCAGGCAATGGCGTATTGGTTTGGGATTGGCAAAGCCTTGATGGTTTTCGATATTGACGTTGGGTTCGTTGTAAATCTGGTAATAATAGACACCTTTGGCGCGGTAATGACGCACCATCGCGCCAACATCACTGCCATAAGGCAGCACCCCGCCCGATACAGACGCATCACGGGCATGATGCCATTTGCCACCAATTTGTCTACCAAATAATCGTTGTCGCCAATATTTGTGCCGTCATTTAAGAAAACGGCCCATTTGATGTGCATTTTGACGAGTTCGTTAACATAACGGTCAACGGCTTCTGGGCTTTGGCTGACGGTGGGAATCCAGTGCATTCCCCAACCGTTGTCGCCGGGTGGCACGGGGAACGCCTGGTAGGGAATCACTTCCTGGTAGGAATATTGGTCGATGGGTTTGATGACGGGTGTATTGGTGGGCGTAATCAGCGGTGAAGCTGTGGGCGTTGGCGTATCTGACGGGCGGGGCGTGAAGGGCGTGAGGGTGGGAATGGGCAATGGTGTTTTGGAGGGAGTGGCGGTATCGCGGATGACGATGGCTGTGGCGGTGGGAACGGCCGTTGCTGGGGGCGGCGTAAATGTGAGAGGAATGCCGTCAGTGGGGTCTGGTACCATAGCCGCCGAGGCCAATGTCGGCACTTGCGCCGCATCCACATGCTGGCAGCCCATCAAAAACATGACACCCATCAACAACAGTATGCTGTTCAGTTTATGCAATCCGCATTGCCTCCGTCTTATCGATAAAGATCCATTTCCTTTGGCCGTATTAAATCCGCTGCACGGCCGTTTTGCAATGGGAGTTTCAGACCACGCACAATCACCACAGGGCGGCTCTCGTTGCCTTGCCCCATAACCAGACCAGCCGCCGCCGCAATTTCATCTGCCACGCCCACATCCGTGTACTGCAAAATGTGACCGTCTCGGTCTGGCTCGCCACGCCTGTCCCACAAAGCGGGAATACCGGCCACACCGATAGCAACGCCGACTGTTCCCAAGCGAAACGGCCGTCCGTGGCTGTCTGTAATCACCACGCCGACAGATATACCTAATTCATGTTCAACGGCTTCTCTGATGATTTTCGCGGAACCATCTGGATCAACGGGCAGAAGCAAAACGGTCTCGTCTGCCTCATTATGCCCCACATTAGAGCGGTCGATGCCCGCATTGGCGCTGGTGAACCCAAGCCGATGACGTGTGACCAGCACGCCCGGTTTCAGGCGCGAAATTTCTACGCTTTCTTGCAAAATGAGTTCAACCAATCGGGGGTCTTTGTCCGTGGCAGCAGCGACTTCTTGTGCTTTGGCGCTTGGCTCAACATCGGCCAAGCGCACAAATCGTCCCTCCGCTTTGGAGACGATTTTCTGAGCGATGGCGATCACGTCACCATTCTCAAGCTGGATGTTGGCCGCAGCCAGTGCCGCCAGGATGAGACCAGCGAGGTCATCACCTGGATGGACTTCTGGGATGTGGGGAACGGCCGTTAGGCTAACCCCAGTTAGTTCAATTTCCGTCATGCAGGCAAACCGGTAATGCGGATACCCGCGCTTTTAACTTTGTGGATGATATTGATGGCAATGAGAACGGCCGTTAACTCTTCCACCGCCCGCGCATTTTGCAACGCACCCGCATTGACACCGTTCAAGCCAGCATCAGCACACAACTGCATGGCAACATCTTTGTCTTCCTTCTTGTCACCGCAAACCATCACATCGCAATCCATCTCATGACTCAAATCAAGCAGATGATGCGCCCCAATATTCTGGAACGCTGCCACGACGCTGGTCACGCCATCAAGCTGTGCCTGTGCCTCTTCCGCCGCCGACAATCCGCTTTCCAAATGATGCACCCGAGACTTCTTCTCGCCAGAGGGAGCCACCACCGTGATGAGCAGTTTGCCAGCAATCGCTTCTTTGACGGTTTCCAGCGTGCTTTCTTGCGCCCAGTATGGCACAGAAAGCACCACGACTTCCGCTTGCTGTGTCGCCGTCACATTATCTGAACCGGAAATATTTCCTTCCGGCAATTTCTCTAACATATCAACGGCCGCACTTTCGCCTTTTTCTTGCTGGCGTGAGCCAATAAAAATTTCATGCCCAGCCGCTGCCCAACGATAACCCAGGCCAAAACCTTCATTTCCAGTGCCGCCTAAAATTGCAATCTTCAATGTTTGTCTCCTTTAAAAGCAATCACACAGAGGATTACAAAGAAATGTAGAGAAAAATCTCTGCGTTCTTTGCGTCCACTTCGACATTGCTCAGTACAAGTCTGCGTGAGGATATGTTATTCACTAAATTGCTCGAAACGCTGCCACACTTCGGCGGCGAGTTCTCGGCTGCGGACGGTGATTTCTGCTTCGTCAAGGGTGAGCAGTTCACGATCCTTCATGAGGAGCTTGCCGCCAGCGATGGTCGTCGTGACCAAATCGGCTTCAAAGCCAAAGATGATGTGCCAGGGCAAGTTGCCCGCCGACAGGGGGGTGGTGGCATGGTAATCGACAAAAATCATATCAGCCGCCGCGCCAACTGAGAGCTTACCAATCGGCACTTCCGGCCAGAACATGCCAGCCAGCGCCGCGTTGTTGTTAATTGCCATTTGCACAATATCCATGCCATTGGCCCGGCGTGGGTCTCGATGAGCCGCTTTGTGGTAGAGATAAGCCATCTTCCATTCAGCCCACATGTTGTTGCTAAACCCATCATTGCCCAGGCAAACGGGGATGCCCAGACGCATCATGCCTTCAATATCAGCCGCGCCGACGGCATTGTTCATATTGCTGCGCGGTTGATGTGTCACCCAAGTGCCGGTTTGGGCGAGCAATTCTTTCTCGGCCGCATCCACATGGATGGCATGGGCGACGATGCTTTTGGGGCCCAAAATGCCAGCGTCCGCCAGTCGATCCACGACACGCACGCCGTATTTGTAAAGGGAGTCGTATTCGTCTGATTCATGTTCAGCGACATGAATATGGAAGCCGGTATCCAATTCTTTGGCCGCAGCGGCACAGGCTTGGAGTGTTTCATCGCTGATGGAAAGGGAGGCATGGAGGCCAAAGGTTCCGGCCAGCATCGGGTTGCCCCGTTCTTTTAATGAATGCAGGAAGCGAATATTTTCGTCGATGCCTGCTTGGGCACCATTTGCGCCATTTCGGTCTGTTACTTCGTAGCAAAGTGCGGCGCGTAATCCTGAGCGACCCACGGCTTCGGCAATAAGATCTAGCGAGTTGTTGATGGCATTGGGGCTGGCGTGGTGGTCAATGAGGGTGGTGGTGCCATGTTTGATGGCGTCTACCAGACAAACCAGGGCGCTGTACTCGACATCAATGTCGAACAAGGCTCGATCCAGCCGCCACCAGAGCCGTTCTAAAATGTCTGGGAAATCTTTGGGGGCTGGGCCAGGAATGCCCATGCCTCGCGCAAATGCGCCGTAAAAATGGGTGTGGGCACAAATATTCCCTGGCATGACTAATTGGTTTTTTGCATCTAATTGTTCTGCTTCAGGGTATTTTTCGATGAGTTCTGCACTGCTGCCCATGTCGGCAATGAGTCCATTTTGCAGTAACAATGCCCCGTTTTCGATTATTTGGTTTTCTGCTTGCCATGTGACTAAACGGCCGTTTGTAATCAATATATCGTTCATAGTGTGGATTGTAACCCTCCTTGTTGGGGATGCAATGATTATAAACTTCTTGTCAGACGGTCAACAAAAATCTTGACAGTCTAATGTCATGCGCTACACTCTCAAGTAAGAATATTATAGATGATAGCATCTAAAAAACAGCTATAAAAATTTTCACGCAAGGAGCAAATAAATGGCAAAACCATTAGCAATAACAGATGACACCTTTCAAAATGAGGTGCTAGACTCAGACCAACCTGTATTGGTAGATTTTTGGGCAGACTGGTGTGGCCCTTGCCGGATGATCGCACCGTCAGTCGAACAGATTGCCGCAGATTATGATGGCAAGATTAAAGTAGGCAAGGTAGATGTGGATGATAATCCTGCGATTCCTGGTCGCTACGGCATTGTGGGTATTCCCACGTTGATGCTGTTCAAAAACGGCGAAGTTGTGGAACGTATCACCGGTGCATTACCAAAAGACGCGATTCTGGCAAAAGTTTTGCCCCACGTCGAAGCCAACTAAATACGAAAGTTTGTTAGAATGAGGAAGCCGCCAGTTTTCAGCATATTGCTAGAGGCTGGTGGTTTTTGGTTTTAAAGTGGCAGAGTTGCAAAGTGGAGCTGACTTAATCACTTGCCACTTTGCCACTTTGCCACTTTTTACGTGTGATAAACAAAAAAAGTGGACGTAGAGGATGATTCCTACGCCCACTTGTGGCTCCCGAGTGGCTCCGCCCGAGAAAATAATTGTTAAGCCGTCGTATTAATGCAATGTTGTGGAGTGCATCCTTTTGCTAAACTTGAGCAACTGGGGCATTCCTGAGTTTGCCGACCAAGATTGCTATCCAAAACATCACTAGTTTGACTCACAACGCTTCGCCATTAACAACGGCGGCTTATGAGAATATGATATAGGAAACGGCCGTTACTCCGATAGTGACAAACGTCATATTCCAATCATGACATCAGCTACTAGACCAATTCGTAAAGTTCTACCAACACACCGCCCGTCCCTTTTGGATGCACAAATGCATATTTTTTGCCGCTGCTGCTCACCTTTGCCGTTTCCGTGATGAGCGGACATTGGCTGCCCGCAGCCTGTCTAAAGTGGCTTCAATATCATCCACCTCAAAACAAAGGTGATGCATCCCTGCACCCTTTTTTGCCAAATATTTAGCCACGCCGCTTTCTGGATCAGTCGGTTGCAGCAGCTCGATTTCGCTGTCACCCACCGGCAAAAAGGCAATATCAACCGATTCTTCTGGCACACTGTCTACCCGCTCCAGTTTTAATCCAAGCGCATCAACCCAAAAACGCTTGGCTTCTTCTAAATCTGGTACCAAGACTGCAATATGGTCTACTTTTTTAATCATTCGTTATTCCTCGCAAAGCTAAAAACTGATAGGTTTGAGTAGTCTATAAATCAAAACTTGGTTTGTATTCACCCCACACATCACGCAGCGTATGGCAGATTTCACCCAGGGTTAAGTCATTTTCCACGCAAGTGACGAAGAGCGGCATCAAGTTTTCGTCTTGTGTGGCGGCGGTTGCCAATTGGCCGCGCAATTCTGCCACCTTGTCATTGTCTCGACGGGCACGCAGCGCAGCTAACCGTTCACACTGTGAAGCTTCGATGGCCGGATCGAGCTTCATCATGTCCATCGCTAACGTTTCGTCATCTTTGGTAAAGCGATTGACGCCCACCACAATTTCTTTTTTTGCTTCCAAATCGCGCTGGAACCGATACGCAGATTCCTGGATTTCCCGTTGAATGTAGCCGCTTTCGATAGCTGTCAACACGCCACCCATTTGGTCGATGTTTTCGATGTAGGCAAAGGCGCGTTGTTCTAATTCATCGGTCAACTGCTCGATGTAGTAAGAGCCAGCAAAGGGATCAATCGTATCAGCCACACCGCTTTCATAGGCGATGATTTGCTGGGTACGTAAGGCGATTTGGGCCGATTCTTGGGTCGGTAGGGAGAGCGCCTCGTCACGGCCGTTTGTGTGCAAGCTTTGGGTGCCACCTAATACGGCTGACATGGCCTGGAGCGCCACCCGTACCACGTTGTTTTCCGGCTGTTGGGCAGTGAGTGTCGATCCTGCCGTTTGCGTGTGGAATCGCATCTTCCAACTTTTGGGGTCTTTTGCGCCAAAGCGGTCGCGCATGATTTTGGCCCACATGCGTCGTGCGGCTCGGAATTTAGCAATTTCTTCCAGAAAATTATTATGGGCGTTGAAGAAGAAAGAGATTTGATCGGCAAAGCTATCGACATCTAGTCCAGCATCAATGGCGGCTTGCACATAGGTGATTCCATCAGCCAACGTGAAGGCAATTTCTTGAGCGGCCGTGCTGCCCGCTTCCCGAATATGATAGCCAGATACAGAAATTGTGTTCCAACTAGGCACTTCTTTGCTGCAAAAACCGAAGATGTCGGTGATGAGCCGCATGGAGGGGCGGGGTGGGAAAATGTAGGTGCCACGCGCTACGTACTCTTTGAGAATGTCATTTTGGATAGTGCCACGTAGTTTGTTCGCGGGTACACCCTGTTGCTTGCCCACCGCAATCACCATCGCTAACAAAACGGCCGCTGGCGCATTGATGGTCATACTGATCGATACCTTGTCTAGTGGAATGCCATCAAGCAGGAGTGCCATATCTTCCATACTGGGGATGCTGACGCCAACTTTGCCCACTTCACCCAAGGCCATCGGATCATCCGAATCGTAGCCGATTTGGGTAGGCAGATCAAAGGCGACGGAGAGTCCGGTTTGCCCCTGGCTGAGAAGGAATTTGTAACGTTCATTGGATTCGGCCGCCGTGCTAAAACCTGCATATTGACGCATCGTCCAATAACGGCTGCGGTACATGGTTGGCTGAACGCCGCGCGTAAATGGGAATTCGCCCGGGAACCCTAGTTTTTCTTCGTAAGTTGGATCATCTTGGGCGGGCGTGTAAAGTCGGTCAATGGGAATACCGGATGTGGTTTCAAAGGTTTCTTTGCGTTCTGGAAAACGGTTTAATAGGGGTTCGACGGCTTTTCCTTCCCATTGCTTTTTCTTGTCACCAATTGTTGTCATATCAATTCCTTCTATTGTTTCTGCATCTAACAGAATAAGGCGGCGCGAAGATGAAACGAGACACCTGTTTCGTTTACTCCGCGCCGCCCAAAATAGTTATTTTTTATTTTGATAAGTGTACAGCTTTGCCCAGGTCAAGTTAAGTTCTAAATGACACCTTTATCAGATGATGATTGTCACTTATTATGCATGGATCTCCATGCTTTGTTGCGAACCATAAAGGCAAAATTTTCGCCGTTAGTTTACTTGAAATCCTAGATTATGGGTAAGGCTTCTCCCAGAAGCAGATATTTAGACAGTTTGATGCGAAACCTCAAAGCCATTTGAATGAGCGCCGGATTAAGAACATAAAAAGGTTGACCACTTTTACCAGAGAGGGCTTTTTTTCTTACACAGTTCTGATGGTGAATGCTAAAAAACCTCTAGAATTCAGCAGGTCGAAAACGCAGTCCTTCGCCTTTAGTCGTTGGTTGAATGGATAGGACTAACGGTTCATAAATCTTGTTTTTAAAAAGACTTTTGGCCTATTGAGAATTTACTGTCTGCTGACCATACTTATATTAGGTACTAATATCAAATTTTAACTTGGTAAGACTGTACAAGGATGTGTCCTAAATGTCAGAAAAGGTAGTGAAAGAAACGAATTTAATTCCGGTCGTACCTTTACGGGGCGGGGCGGTTTTTCCTGGGATAACCACCACTATTTCGATTGGTCGGCGAGCTTCGTTGACTGCGGCGCAAACGGCCGTTGATCGGGGCGGAGAATTGTTGGTACTTGTGCAGTACGATTCCGAAATTGAAGACCCCAAAACCAAAGACCTTGTACCGATTGGTGTGCTGGCGACAGTGCGCGATATTTTGCGCTCTCCTCATATGGGTGTGCAAATGTTGCTGGAACTACGGCATCGGGTGCGGTTCCATCAACTAGAATTGACAGAGCCATTTCTCGAAGGTTCCTACTCTGAAATCCCAGAGACCGAGGATACCGACGACCCGATTTTAATCGATAAAGCCATCGCCTATTTGGAACAATATGCCGAAGCAATAGGTGAAGCCAACCAGCAAGTGATGTCGGCGACACGTAGTAAGAAAAATATGGGCGAACTGGCTGACTATATTGCCGGATTGCTCAATTTGCCATTTGAGGTGGAACTT
This sequence comes from uncultured Chloroflexia bacterium, assembly GCA_963747345.1. Classification (GTDB taxonomy): domain Bacteria; phylum Chloroflexota; class Anaerolineae; order Promineifilales; family Promineifilaceae. The sequence goes on from CAVVFA010000001.1 coordinate 610,906, forward strand.
AAGCTATTGACCACCTTGAAAGGGTCAGAACGGCTGGCGTTGGTGACAGATCACCTGGAACAAGAATTGCGCATCACTGAAATGCGCAACAAAATCCAGCAAGATGCCCGCGCCAATACAGATAAGGCCCAGCGGGAATATATGCTGCGCGAACAAATGCGTGCCATTCGTAAAGAACTGGGCGAAGAAGGCGAAGATTTTATCGATAATCTCCGGCAGAAAATTGAAACCATAGGGATGCCGGAAGATACCCAAGACCATGCCCTAAAAGAATTAAAACGGCTCGAATATCAAGGCCAACAATCGGCCGAATCCAGTGTGATCCGCACCTATTTGGAATGGCTGGTGGATTTGCCCTGGCAAACTACTACCGAAGATAACCTGGATATTCATCACGTGCGTGAAGTCTTAGATGAAGATCATTTTGGTTTGGAAGACGTGAAAGAACGCATTGTGGAATATGTGGCGGTGCGTAAATTGGCTGGTACGCAGATGCGTGGGGCTATCATCAACTTGAACGGGCCTCCCGGTGTTGGTAAAACTTCCATTGCCACCTCGGTTGCTCATGCGATGGGGCGGGAAATGATGCGCATTAGCTTGGGTGGCGTGCGTGACGAGGCCGAGATTCGAGGTCATCGTCGTACCTATATTGGCGCGATTCCAGGGCGAATTATCCGCGCGTTGCGTGATGCGAAAACGCGCAATCCGGTCATTGTGCTGGACGAAATTGATAAAGTGGGTGCAGATTGGCGCGGTGATCCCTCTTCTGCATTGCTGGAAGTATTGGATCCGGAACAAAACCACAACTTTACTGACCATTATTTGGAAGTGCCTTTTGACTTGAGCCAGGTGATTTTCATCACGACTTCTAATCAACTAAATACGATTCCATTGCCTCTGCTGGATCGCATGGAAACTATTACCATGCCCGGTTACATCGAAGATGAAAAAGTGGCGATTGCCAACGGCTATTTGCTGAAAAAACAGCTTCTGGGACATGGTATCCATGATGTAGATGTGCAAATCAACGAAGAAGCGCTGCGCAGAATTGTGCGTCATCATACCCGCGAGGCTGGTGTGCGCCAGTTGGAACGGAAGATTGGCTCTATTGTGCGCAAGTTGGCAGTGAAGGTTGCAGGTGGTGGGTCGGGGCCGTTTGTGGTGACGGTTGATGACGTGGAAGTGTTTTTAGGGCCAGATAAGTTCAGTTTTGGCATGGCCGAAGAGAAAGATGAAATTGGCGTGGTCACAGGGCTGGCGGTGAGTGGGCATGGTGGCGATACGCTGTCGATTGAGGTGAGCTTGAGTGAAGGCTCTGGTCGCATTACGATAACGGGTTCATTAGGGGATGTGATGCGCGAATCGGCGCAAGCGGCGCTGACGTATGCGCGGGCTAATGCCCGGTCGCTTGGCTTGGAGCCATCGATATTTGATAAGGTGAATATGCACATTCATGTGCCGGAAGGGGCTGTGCCAAAGGATGGTCCGAGTGCGGGCATTGGCATGGCAACGGCAATTATTTCGGCATTTACGCGCCGTCCGGTGCGCCGTGATGTGGCGATGACGGGCGAGGTGACACTGCGGGGTAAGGTGCTGCCGATTGGCGGCCTCAAGGAAAAGACGATTGCCGCCCATCGGGCTGGCATCAAAACTGTTTTGCTGCCGATGGGTAACGCGAAGGATATTCCTGATTTGCCGGAACGTATTCGTAAAGATTTGACGCTGGTTCCGGTGAGTCATCTGGATAAGGTTTTGGAGATTGCGTTGCTGGAGGCAGAAGGGGAGCCGTTCACAGTGAAAGATGCGACTGGTGAGTTAGAAATGCCGGTTCCTTCTATTAATGGGGGTGCTCGGAGCGACCAGCCTGTTCGGGCGGCTAAGTGGTAGGTTTATAGGGTGATTGTTTTTTTGAAGCCGCTGGGTTGTGGAGACTCAGCGGCTTTTTTTGTGTGTGGGTAGGAGGAGAGGCGGGGAGTAACGGCCGTTTCCGGTCAAGAATCTCAAGCTATAGATGGGAAATTTTCATCAAGGCACCAACTCATATAAAGAATAAGTATCATCCCACTGCTGCACTGGTATTGTATGGGTATCCATAAAAGATTGGAAAGCATTTGGGTTATCAGGAATAACCCATTGGGCACCGTCCTTTATTAAGAATTGTAAGCCAGTATTATAGACAAATAGATGGGTGACACCTTCTTCAGTCAGTGCCTGAGCAATAGCGTCAGGATTCGTGTGAAGGTATTCGAGATATGTATATTTATCTAAGCTTAGATCGCTGCGGCAATCTAATTCGCAGTAGTAGGTACGTGGTTCCCATAAAAATTGAATTACAGCATCGGCTGGCAGTGTTTCTGTCATTTCAGCGGATGCTTGATATAGGTTGCCTAAACTAAATTCTAAATAGGCTTCAGGGGTACGGTTTCCCACAATCAAAGCCAATGGATTCTTCGTTAACCATTGCCCAAATTGGGTGACGAGACCAAATAGTAAGGCGACAGCTAAGACAAGATTGACGAAACGTTGCAAAGAAAACTGGTCATGATCAAAACGTTTAATGTCATCGATGATCCAGGCCAATACAGGGCATAGAGCTGCAAACGCAGGTAAGATAAATCGAGATTGCCACATGGGGCCAGAGTTGATAGCACCCAATAACCAGAAAGCATAATTCGTAACCACATATAGGAGTAAGAGCCGGAAGGCATAGGGCGCGTTTCGTCCTAATCGGGAAAATCCGTAGAGTAGAATCAGAGGGAACAAAGCCAAAAACAAAGGTCCAATGGGCGTATCACTACCTGATTCATTGATCCCAAGGGTGAGTGTGTAAGGGGTAGTTAGAATTGCAATTGGATCAAAGCCAATACCGCTGCCAGGGTCTCGGTGAGCGAAGGATCGGAATTCAGCCCAATAACGGCCGTTAAACACAAAGGGATAGATGGGATTGCCCATGAAAACCCAGTTTTTTATATACCAGGCAATTGCTACTAAAAAAGCAGGGAGTGTAAAAGTAATCAACAAACGTAGTAAACGTCGTGGATCTCGCCAATACTGCCAGATTAGGAGCAGGCCAATCAAAGCTGGCACCAGAAAACTGGTGTACTTCAAGCTCATAGCCAACCCTGAGAATATACCGCTAAGGATGAGCCAACGAGAATCCTCCGTTTCATACCATAGGCTAAAGGCGTATAGTGAAGCTAGGGTGACGAACGCTAATGCTAAATCATTGTAGGGGGCGGGCGCAAGCATTAGGATCATTGGCGTGGCGAATAATAGTAAAACGGCCGTCCAGCCTTGTTTGAGCTTAAGGCCATTTACTGCAATTCTACTGGTCATTCCGGCTAGTAAAAATGTGAAGAAAAAATGAACAAGTTGGGCGCTAATATCACTACGAATACCCATGCCGAGCATAAAAACCATTTCCAAAAGGAATGGGTAATTAAGGGGAAAGAGATCGATGTCTGCATAGATGCGACCGGCTTGCAAATAGAGCCAGGGGCCTTTTAAATGATAGGAAAGACTGTCCCACAAAATAGGTGGGATCAGTGATAGGGTGAATGCCAGACCAATTGCTATTGTCAGGTAAAAAGTGATGAGTAATGACGGTCGTTTCCATTGCGCCATTCTTAATTCACGGGAAAATGGCATAATTACTGGGATGGAAATGAATGTGAGCAGGATCATGAAACCAAAGAGAAACGGTTGTGATAGTAAGCCAAGCAAACCCATTAAAAGCATTAGCAGCCCAATTGTCCCGAAACCCAGGCCAAAACTAAATAGCGTCTTATCACCAAGGTGATATTTTTTTGGTTTTAACCCGCGCCACCACCAAAGGCCACAACCTAGAGCCACCAAAACAATCCATAATGCTATCAAAATATCTATTGTGCTGCGTAATAATGCTGAACCGGAGAAGGAAAGCGAATTAAAATTAGTCAACTGCCAATTGATCAGATAGATGGTAGCAGGGGTAAAGGGTTTATGAGTTACATAATATGCGCCCAAACTGAAAAATATCCAGAGGATCAATACGGCGATAGCGCACCAATGCCACCACTTTAACTGAGAATCAGACTGTTTCATGGCGCAAGTTTACCACGAACTTTTTTCTGGCTCACTCATCAAAAGGTACTAGCTTCTTGCAATCATCATAGTTTTGTTGTATTATTTCAACAATATGTTTTGTTGTATTATCCCGCATGTGGTTTAAGCAATGCAATTAGCTGGAAAATTGGAATGATAGACACCGTGACAGAGCAACTTGTACGCATCAGAGGCATCAAGGACGGCATCCTCGTTACGCTAGGGGCTGGCCCGTATCTTGACGTACATGATCAACTTGTTGCCGAACTGTCACAGAAGGCGGCCTTTTTGCAAGGGAGCCAGGTTACTTTAGATGTTGGTTCCCGTATATTGGATCGTGAACAATTATCAGAACTGGTAGATATGTTTGCCAGCCATAGCCAGGTTTTATGGACGGTTTTGGCTGAAGCAAACGAGACCCGCGAGGCGGCTCAAGGTTTGAGTTTAGCTACCCGTGTCGCTGGCAGCCAGACAGATTTGGATGGACGGCCGTTATCCCCATCTCAGGCATCATCTTCAAACGAACAACCCGCACAGACTGGCAGCGCACTCTTCCTAAAAGAAACAGTGCGTTCCGGCCGTTCCATATTTCATGAAGGACCGGTGGTCGTGATGGGAGATGTGAACCCTGGTGCTGAAATTATCGCAGCCGGAGATGTGATCGTGTGGGGCAGATTGCGCGGTTTGGTTCACGCGGGCGCTTTGGGAGACGAAACGGCCGTTATCTGTGCCCTCTCCCTCATCCCAACCCAACTACGCATTGCTGACCAGATCGCCATATCACCCAACGGCAGCAAACACAAACCCGAACCAGAAAAAGTATCAATCCGTGATGGTCAAATAGTGGCCGAATCTTGGCAGCAAAAGAACTGAGATTCAGAGGCTGGAGATGAAGAGATAGGCAAAGCAGTAGCTTGTCATTTCCAATCCCGATTCTCTAATCTCCATTTTAGGAGAAACCGATGAGTGCAAAAGTTATAACGATAACCTCCGGAAAAGGAGGCGTAGGCAAAACCACCGTAACCGCCAACTTGGCTGCTGCCCTAGCTATGCAGGGGCGTAAAGTCGTGGCGATTGATGCCGATATTGGGTTACGTAATCTGGATGTGGTGATGGGGTTGGAAAACCGCATCGTGTATGATTTGGTAGATATTATAGAAGGGCGCTGTCGCATACGTCAGGCGATGATTAAAGATAAACGCCAGTCCGAACTTTATCTCATCCCAGCCGCCCAAACCCGCGACAAAATGGCCGTCAGCCCCTCAGACATGGTGCTGGTTTGTGATCAGCTTCGCGAAGAGATGGATTATATTATCATCGATTCGCCGGCTGGCATTGAACGCGGATTTCGTAACGCCATCGCCCCCGCAGATCAGGTGCTCATCGTCACCAATCCAGAAGTATCTGCTGTCCGTGATGCAGATCGCATTATCGGCATTGTTGAAGCAGAAGAAAAAGGGCCTGCCAAATTACTGATAAATCGTTTGAAACCGACGATGGTGGCTCGCGGAGACATGCTTTCCATCGATGATGTGCTTGATATTTTGGCGATTGATCTCATCGGTGTGATTCCTGAAGACGAATCGATTTTGGTGGCGAGCAATCAGGGTTTGCCCGTAGCCATGACCAGTGTTAACGGCTCCAGCGCCAGCCAAGCGTTCCGCAATGTGGCGCAGCGCCTTGAAGGCCAAAATGTGCCATTCCTGGATTTGACGCATAAAGAAGGTTTTATGGAACGGTTGCGTGTGTGGTTGGCTGGTGAGAATTAAGAACAGGATACCAAGGAGCAAAAGCTATGAGCTGGTTCAATAAGTTGTTTGGGCAAAAAGAAACGAGTGGAGCAGTTGCCAAGCAGCGGCTGCAAATGGTCCTGATTCATGATCGCAGCGAGGTGTCTCCTGGTTTGATCGAGCAAATCAAGGATGACATCATTCAGGTGATTGCTAGTCGATTGGCGATTGATGTAGAGCATGTCAAGGTTAATTTGACCCAGTCTGGACGGGAAAGCAGTCTTGTGGCGGAAATTCCGCTAGAAACGAAGGGTCGGAGTCGTGCGACATAATTTTTATTAATGATGCGGTTCTCCAATAACCATTAACCATTTAACGGCCGTTCTCCCCAACCCACCTCTCAGCCAACATATAACTGGGTGGTCTCGGGAATAACGGCCGTTTCATACCAAAGAAATGATAATCAGTTCAGCTTAAACAGACACCGCCTCAAATGCCACGCGCAGCGGCGTTGAATCCGCAGGAGAATAGTTCAGCTTCTCAAAGCCAATCACAGCACCTTGCTTATTCTTCATCAAGATGATTTCCTCGCCAGTTTCTTCTGCTTCAAATTCATCTTCAGGGTTATCAAACCAAACGGTGAGCGTATTTCCAACCTGGTCGTAATAAACTTTTATTTGGGCCATATGAGCGTACCTTCCTTCACATTGCTTGTACGGTAGGCGGTAATCAGAAAACCTTCGCCGTTCAACCGTTTGGCAACTGCACAAACCCAGCGAGTCGTACCATCTGAGCGATAAAACAAATAGACCTGACCATCACTTTTGCTAATTCGTACTTCATCGGGATTGCTTAAAGCGGCTTGCACATCCTTCTCTCGCCCACGAAGAGCCGGATGCTTAATCGTGGTGATAATTTCCCAATAATCAACCGTTGTCCGAACGAAAAACCCGAGAGGTGTTTTCACTTCAAACAAAATATCATCACTGGGCAATGAATCCGACATAAAGGGATTATAGCATTCTCTGGCAGAATTTGTTTGATAAGGAAATTATTGGCCGTTCTCCATCCCCCACATCACACAACCCAAACGGCCGTTTTCCCATTTACGATTTACGATTTTGGATTGACGATTAAACGGCCGTTCTCCATCCCCACATCACACAGCCCAAACGGCCGTTTCCCCATTTACGATTTACGATTTTGGATTGACGATTAAACGGCCGTTCTCCATCTCCCACATCGCTCAACCCCAAACGGCCGTTCTTCACCACCGCCTCGATTAGATGGCTGAAATTGCAGAAGACGAAGGTAAATGATAAATTGCTGGCCGATACCTTGGTTTTGGGATGGGTTTACCATTGTTGCGTGCCGCTTCCAGCCATGCTTCTTTTGCAATTTGTACTTCCCGCAAGGCTTCTTCTGGCGTTTCACCAAAGGCAGAACAAAAACGCAAATCTGGAATATCAGCAATATAACCTTCATCTTCTTCTGAGTAGAAAATGCTTATGAAATAATTTTCCATAATTAGTCCTCAATTTTTAAGCTGTATTGCTCAACAAGTTGTAAAAACTGTCTGATTTGATAAGGTTTGACTTGCCCTTTACTGTTTTGCAAGTTTAAGATTTCGGGAATGTCAGGATGTTCAAAAATATAATGACTGCCACGAACCCGTGACAACTCAAATCCAAATGCTTCAACCAGGATAATAAAATCGCCAAAGCGGATGTTTTTCGAACCAGAAAGTATCTTCTCTAACAGCTTTTTCTTGTTCATTTAGCGTAAATTCGCAAAAGTTTCTAAATAGAATTTCAGTGTAACATAGGTGACTGGTTTTGTGCTACAGAATTCAGTGGACAACGGCCGTTCCCCATCCCCCTCAGCACCCCAACGCGCCCACTTCACAATTCACAATTAATTATTCACTATTCATTATTGGTTTGGCCGTTTCCCCCAAAAGCAGTTTGTGATTCCATACTTGAGCCTCGATATAAGCACCAATGTTGCTGGGTAAATTCACTTCCCATTTTTCTCCAGGTAAGCCTTTTCTCTCAATTAAATCTAGAATTTCAGTCAATGTAAAAACCTTGCCATGATATTCAGGCTGATAATATTCAATCGGCTTTTCTTTAGCTAACCAATGTGAAACCATACTGTCTAGACAAGTAAAACTTACATCCGTTTCCTGAAAGATTGATAGCGGTACGCGAATCTCACCTTGTGTTTCCGCTGCTCCAGGAGCATGGTTTTTTATCCAGGTAGATTCCCCAAGCACCATGCAAATTGGATAGTTTTCTTGCGGTTTCCCCCCTTTAGCTATGAAAGCTTCATACACCCACTGTTCTGTATCCCTTCGATCTCGCATATATTGAGTCGGATCTTTGAATCTTTCAAAGAGAATTGACTTTTCAAACTCAATATAAAGTTTTTCCATAATCTTTATGGCTTCAATATCTGACAATGCAGATAAACTTCGAAAGGGTGGCACATCTTTATTTTGCTTGGATTTCCAAAAGTAATAAGTCAAATAGTCAACCATAATTTTCTTGTCCGTCTAATGTTTATGTTCAGCCGCCACGAAATCCTAAATTAATAAGGACCAAAACATATTGTCACCCCCACATCGCTCAACCCAAACGGCCGTTATCCCCAACCCACCTCTCAGCCAAGATACAACTGGAATGGTCTCGAGAATAACGGCCGTTTCTTGCCAAAGAAATTGAAATTAGCTCAGCTTAAACAGACACCGCCTCAAATGCCACGCGCAGCGGCGTTGAATCCACAGGAGAATAGTTCAGCTTCTCAAAGCCAATTACAGCACCTTGCTTATTCTTCATCAAGATGATTTCCTCGCCAGTTTCTTCTGCTTCAAATTCATCTTCAGGGTTATCAAACCAAACGGTGAGCGTATTTCCAACCTGGTCGTAATAAACTTTTATTTGGGCCATATGAGCGTACCTTCCTTCACATTGCTTGTACGGTAGGCGGTAATCAGAAAACCTTCGCCGTTCAACCGTTTGGCAACTGCACAAACCCAGCGAGTCGTACCATCTGAGCGATAAAACAAATAGACCTGACCATCACTTTTGCTAATTCGTACTTCATCGGGATTGCTTAAAGCGGCTTGCACATCCTTCTCTCGCCCACGAAGAGCCGGATGCTTAATCGTGGTGATAATTTCCCAATAATCAACCGTTGTCCGAACGAAAAACCCGAGAGGTGTTTTCACTTCAAACAAAATATCATCACTGGGCAATGAATCCGACATAAAGGGATTATAGCATTCTCTGGCAGAATTTGTTTGATAAGGAAATTATTGGCCGTTCTCCATCCCCCACATCACACAACCCAAACGGCCGTTTCCCATTTACGATTTACGATTTTGGATTGACGATTAAACGGCCGTTCTCCATCCCCCACATCACACAACCCAAACGGCCGTTCTCCATTTGCGATTCACGATTTTGGACTGACGATTAAACGGCCGTTCCCCATCTCCCCCATCGCTCAACCCAAACGGCCGTTCTCCCATTTGCGATTCACGATTTTGGATTGACGATTAAACGGCCGTTCTCCATCCCCCACATCACACAACCCAAACGGCCGTTTCGCATTTACGATTCACGATTTTGGACTGACGATTAAACGGCCGTTCTCCATCCCCCACATCACACAACCCAAACGGCCGTTCTCCCATTTACGATTCACGATTTTGGACTGACGATTTAACGGCCGTTCTCCATCCCCCACATCACTCAACCCAAACGGCCGTTTCCCATTTACGATTCACGATTTTGGATTGACGATTAAACGGCCGTTCTCCATCCCCACATCACACAACCCAAACGGCCGTTCTCCCATTTACGATTCACGATTTTGGATTGACGATTAAACGGCCGTTCTCCATCCCCCACATCACACAACCCAAACGGCCGTTTCCCATTTACGATTCACGATTTTGGATTGACGATTAAACGGCCGTTCTCCATCCCCCACATCACTCAACCCAAACGGCCGTTCTCCCATTTACGATTCACGATTTTGGATTGACGATTAAACGGCCGTTCTCCACCCCACATCACTCAACCCAAACGGCCGTTCTCCCATTTACGATTTACGATTTTGGATTGACGATTAAACGGCCGTTCTCCATCCCTCACATCACACAACCCAAACGGCCGTTCTCCCATTAACGATTCACGATTTTGGATTGACGATTAAACGGCCGTTCTCCATCCCACACATCACACAACCCAAACGGCCGTTTTCCATTTACGATTCACGATTTTGGACTGACGATTAAACGGCCGTTCTCCATCCCCACATCACCCAACCCAAACGGCCGTTCCCCCATTTACGATTCACGATTTTGGACTGACGATTAAACGGCCGTTCTCCATCCCCCACATCACTCAACCCAAACGGCCGTTCTCCCATTAACGATTCACGATTTTGGACTGACGATTAAACGGCCGTTCTCCATCCCCACATCGCTCAACCCAAACGGCCGTTCTCCCATTTACGATTCACGATTAAACGGCCGTTCTCCATCCCCCATACCGCTCAACCCAAACGGCCGTTCTCCCCAACAATCTCGCCCCCACTACACCACAGGGACGGTCTCGTAAAAAACGGCCGTTTATTTGATGTGTAAGGTTGAATATTGCGTGTGTTTTTAACCCAACCAATTGAAAATGATTTCTTCTAGTTTTTTAAAGTAAAGTCGGATTTGAGTAAATTCATCTTCAGTTGGGTTTTTAGCGTGGGCATCTGCGTTCCGTAATCGATTTATTTCATTGAGCATCACCAAAATTTGGTTTTTATCTAATTCAAAAACATTCTGAAAAACATCCCATTCACGATTAATAATGTTTATTAGATCTAGAAAAAATAATGGACAATTGGCATTATCAAAAAGCTGGTCAATATCAATTGGTAAAGTACTTCTTCTATTCTCTGGTATTGAGCTAAGCACTTTTTGGCTTGCTTTATTTCGCCCATAGAAAGTTTTTAGTTGATTTCTAATAATGATGCGTAACTTTTGTTCTAGATTATTACGGCGCAATGATATTTCTGCTATTTGCTGTTCGGGATCTAAATGTCTTTTTTCGAACTTGTGTCGAGTGAGAATGTAATCTTTTATACTTTCAATATTAAAACTGTATCCGTTTTCACTCACATTGATCAGACCATAACCAACCAAATGATTTGTATAATAATTGCTATCTTTTGCGAATTCATCAAAGGTTTTTACATCTTCGTTTGCAAGGAAAACTAACATATCATATTCATCTGGATACCATTCTCGTAAAACTTGAACAATCATTTCGAAGTATTGCTTTGAGTTAAGAAGAAAATCTCTTTTTGCTTTTTCATACAATGGCTTGTCAACTCGTATTGGTCTGTCCCCTTTACAAAACGAATGGATTGTGCTGCAAACGTATCGAATTAAAAATGGATGCCCACCAAAATCTTCGGTTAATTTACTATATAATAATTCGTCAAATTGCAATCCCATATATCGGCCTAATTTCCGCACCATTTTTCGTGTTTGATCTACAGAAAAATTGGGAACATATTGAAAGGGGATTGAGCTAAATAATGGATTGTCATGAATTCCAAATGTAGGTTTTTCCACACAATATGGATTTGTCCCAACCAACATATATGTAAAAATATTAGGGTGTTTCTGAAAAAAATAACGAAGAGTTTGCCAGAAATAAACGAAGTCTTCTCCGTTTCTCCAATGCTCAGATGAGCCAGTAGAAGGCGATATTCTTTCAATTTCATCAAAAATGATTAAGGTTCCTCTTTTTGTTTCATCGTAAATGCCCAGAATATCTCTTTCGAACAATAATGCAGCTTTTTTTTCAGAATATTGTTTTTCAGGCTGAATGGAATATTTAGCGCCTTTCTTGTTTTTTAGTAAATGCGCTACATGATGCAATAACTCATACCATTTCAGTTTATGAATAGAAGGATTTTCACAATCAATTATTAAAGTGTCTTCATTATGAGCGACCATAGTACGGTCAATAGCATAAATTATGGATGTTTTACCGCTTTTTCGTAAACCAAAAAGTGCATTATGTTCACCAGAGCGGTGGCGATTAACAATACTTTGAATAAGCTCACTTCGCCCAAAGAAATACAGATCTTTTCGTAGGGGAGATAAAAATGCGAATAAATCCCTAGTATAGAAGTGTTTTTGAAACCTATTCCTAATAAAAAAATCGTTATAGGGTGAATTTAACTCCTCATATGTAAATGGTATAACGATAGGTTGTTCAGGATCGGATTTAAGCAAATTTGAAATCTTTTCTTCTGTATTTGGATCATTGCTTATTAAAACCCGACAAACATTTTCTATTCTAAGAGAAGGGAGCATTGAAGACGCGTGATCAAAAGCATCAAGTGTTCGCGGCTCAAAGCTTGGATAATCACTGAATATACAAATGATTTCGCGATCAATATTGAACATTTCCGAAAACTGTGTTGTAGGTTTCATAAGGAAAAAACGAAAATTAGAATGACCTAACTTGAAGTTTTCACCGCTATGTGTAAGATACCATTCTTTACTAAGTCTTTTTAGTATATTTTGTTCATTTGTTGAAAAGTGACCAAACTTGAAGAAATTATGTACCCCAGGGTTAGTCTTCGTTCTGTCCGTTTTTCCATCTATTTCCATTGTTTCACCCAATCAATTACCTTTTTTTATACCTGATATTAATCCGTGTAGAATACTAGTAAATGTAACTGTTGTCACCTGACGGATGTCATTCATGTGTCACGTTTTTCTTTCATCAAAAAACGCCCATTGTAGTCAACCTTTATATCTCCAATTGCCCCATCCACGAACATTTGTTTTATGGTAAAATTCCTCCCATGTCAACTAAAAAACTCGTTCTCATAGACGGCCACGCCCTGGCCTACCGCATGTTCTTCGCCCTTCCCCTGGAAGCCTTCACCACCAAAGAAGGCGAACCCACCAACGCCACCTACGGCTTCACCCGCACCCTCATGGAACTCATCCTCGCCGACAACCCGCCGGAATACCTCGCCGTCAGCTTCGATCTCGGCCGCACCTTCCGCGACGACCTCTTCGAAGCCTACAAAGGCACCCGCGAAAAAATGCCCGACGAACTGCGCGTGCAAATCGAACGCATCCGCGAAGTAGTGCAGGCACTCAACATCCCCGTCCTCGAACTGGAAAACTTTGAAGCCGACGACGTACTGGGCACCATCGCCCGCCAGGCAAAACCCCACGCCGTGCCCGTCCACATCATCACCGGCGACCGCGACCTGCTCCAGCTAGTCGATGACAACACCCGCGTCGAACTGCCCACCCGCGGCGGCAAACCCCCGGAAATTTATGACGAAACGGCCGTTATCGAAAAATTCGGCGTCCACCCAGACCAGTTCGTAGACTACAAAGCCCTCGTCGGCGACACCAGCGACAACATCCCCGGCGTGGCTGGCATTGGCCCCAAAACGGCCGTTACCCTGCTCACCGCCCACCAAACCCTCGACAACCTCTACCACAACATCGAAGCCGTCAAAGGCGCCACCCGCAAAAAACTCGAAGAAGGCAAAGACAGCGCCTACCTCAGCCAAAAACTCGCCCGCATCGTCGTCGACGCCCCCATCACCCTCCACCTCGAAGCCTGCCGCACCCACGACTTCGACGGCGCACCCGTGCTCGAAATGTTCCGCGCCCTCGAATTCCGCACCCTCACCAACATGCTCGTCGAACATTTAGGCGGCGACCTCGTTGCCGCCATCGAATCCACCTCCGTGCCGCCCACCGAAACCATCATCGTGCGCACCCCACAGCAGTTAGCCGAACTGGTCAACACCCTCAACAACGCCCAAACCATCAGCTTCGACCTGGAAACCACCAGCCTGGACAAAATGGCCGCCGACATCGTCGGCATCTGCCTCGCCACCGCCTCGCCCACCGCCTACTACATCCCCGTCGGCCACCTCGCCGCCGAAGCCCAAACCACCAGCGGCCAAATGGGTCTCTTCGCCGCCGCCGCCAAACTGGCAGACGGCCAGCTCCCCCAACAAACCGTACTCGACGCCATCCGTCCCGCCCTCACCAATCCCGCCATCCCCAAAGTGGCCCACAACGCCAAATACGACTTCATCATCCTCAAACGTCACGGTCTCACCGTCAGCCCCATCACCTTCGACACCATGATCGCCGAATGGCTCACCGACCCCGCCACCAAACACAAAGGACTCAAAGACCTTTCCCGTCATCGACTGGGCATCGAGCAAACAGAAATCGACAGCCTCATCGGCAAAGGCAAAAAGCAAATCAGCTTCGCCGAAGTGCCCATCGATCACGCCGCACCCTACGGTGCCGCCGACGCCGATGTCACCCTGCGTCTCGTCGCCCCGCTCCTGGCCGAAATCAAAGAAAAAGGGCTGGAAAAACTACTCGATCTGGAAATGCCCCTCATCACCGTGCTCTCCGACATGGAAATGGAAGGCATCGGCGTCGATGTCGCCTTCCTGCGCCAGATGTCAAAAGAACTGGATACCCGCCTCAACGAACTGGAAAAAGAAATCTACGTCATCGCTGGCGAAATCTTCAACATCAACTCCACCCAACAGCTCAGCGACATCCTCTTCAAGAAAATGGGCTTGCCCACCGAGGGCCTCAAAAAGACCGCCAGCGGCTACTATTCCACCGCCGCCAACGTGCTCGAAGAGCTAAAAAAATTCGACAATTCCGGCATCATCCAGGTCATCCTGGAATACCGCGAACTGGGCAAACTCAAAAGCACCTACGTCGACGCCCTGCCCGAAATGGTCAACAAAAATGATGGCCGCATCCACACCAGCTTCAACCAGACCGGCGCCATCACCGGCCGACTGGCGAGCAGCAACCCCAATTTGCAAAACATCCCCATTCGCAGTGAAGTAGGCCAGCAAATCCGGCGCGGCTTTGTCGCCCTGCCCGGCCACAAATTCTTCGCCTGCGACTATTCCCAGGTTGAACTGCGCATTCTCGCCCACGTCAGCCAGGATGAAGCCCTGCTCAACGCCTTCCGCGAAGGTCAGGACGTACACGCCACCACCGCCGCCGCCGTCTACAGCATCCCCCTGGCAGAAGTCACCTACAACCAGCGCCGCTTCGCCAAAGCGGTCAACTTCGGCCTCATCTACGGCATGGGCGCTTTCCGCCTCGCCCGCGATTCTGAACTGACCCTGGCCGAAGCCGAAAACTACATCAAAGAATATTTCGGCCGTTTCCCCGGCATCAAACAATACCTGGAAGAGACTCGGGAAAAAGCCAAAACACAGGGCTACGTGGAAACGCTGTTGGGCCGCCGCCGCTACTTCCCCGTTTTCAAAACGCCCATGGGCGGCAGTAACCGGCAAGCCTGGCTCAGCGCCGAGCGTGAAGCCGTCAACCATCCCATCCAGGGCACGGCCGCCGACATCATTAAACTCGCCATGCTGCGCCTCCACGCCGCCCTCGCCGCCGACTACAAAGCCCGCATCCTGCTCCAGGTCCACGACGAACTCCTCCTGGAAGTGCCAGACGAAGAACTGGATGCCGTGCGCCCCCTCGTCATCGACATCATGTCAAACGCCTACCAACTCGACATCCCCCTCAAAGTAGAGGCCGCCACCGGCGCCAACTGGCTCGAACTAAAAGATTAAAATCTCCAGCGAGGGCTGAGCCTGTCGAAGCCCGGTCTATGCCAGCCTTCAACAAGCTCAGGCTTCGTCGCTATTCAACTCGTTCCACGCAGAGCGCGGAACGAGACCCCTATTTTTGATTGGCAATTCCTGAGAATAGTACAAATTTCACAATGTTTTCCTGTCACTTCTTGTGCATTTCTGTGTTACAAATGATGCAAGACCTTCGAGAAAAAGGGAGTTTACATGACAGAAAAACTGTTAACCGAAAAAAACAAATATAGCGACGATCAAATTGGGATGGAGTCCCTGCCCAAACGGGGCAATCGCTGGACACGCGCTTTTGCCCATGGCCTCATGTCCATCTGTGGCTGGCAGATTGTGGGCTTGCCGCCCAATGTGCCTAAGGCAATTTTAATTGGCGCACCCCACACCTCAAACTGGGATTTCCTGCTTTCCATTGGCACGAGTTCTGCTTTAGGCATGCGTATGAGTTGGATGGCAAAACATACCTTTGTCGATGGCCCTGGTAAGCGGTTGTGGCATTGGTTGGGCGGCATTCCCGTGGATCGGCGAGCCACACATGGCGCAGTCGGCGAGGTGGTGGAGGCGTTTAACAGTCACGATCAGCTATTGGTGGCGATTACGCCAGAAGGGTCACGCACGGGAGCCAAAGGGTGGAAAAGTGGCTTTTACCACATCGCCCGAGGAGCCAATGTTCCCATCCTGCCTATTGTCTTTGATTACGAACACAAAGAGGTGCGCATATTGGAGCCATACATGCCCACAGATGACAAAGAACGGGATATTGCCGTCCTGCAAACCTTATACAAAGATGTGAAAGGGAAGTTTCCTCACGCCTGGTAGGTATAATTCGCCATTGGATATTGTTGTGAAATGTGGCACAATCGCTCCAGGTTGATGGGTGAGGTTAAGAGAAATCCGGCCATTGACATCACATCATGATGAAGGATTAGTAGCATGGTCGAAACAGAACAAATGGAAGAAAGGAAACTTAATTACACGCCCCCAGGTGGCATTACGACAATTCCCGAAGTTGGTGATTTGGTGCCTCGTCGTGGGGGGAAACTTGCTCACGGTTTTGGTCGTATGATGATGGGCTTGTTTGGCTGGAAGGTTGAGGGCGAAGTTCCCAATGCCAAGAAATTTATGGTCGTCGGTGCGCCGCATACTTCCAATTTAGATTGGTTTGTGGTGATGGGTGCTGCGTTTGTTTTGCAGGTTAAGATTTCCTGGATGGCTAAACACTCTTTGTTTAATAAACCATGGGGCGGAATTTTGAAATGGTTGGGTGGTGTGCCCATTGATCGGCGGCAAGCACAGGGAACTGTTGGCTCTGCTGTGGAGCAGTTTGATACAAAAGATGAGTTGATTTTGTGTATTACGCCAGAAGGTACGCGAGCACGGGAGCAAGGTAAATGGCGTAAAGGTTTTTACTATATGGCGCAAGGTGCTGATGTGCCGGTGGTATTGGCAGCTTTTGATTATGGGAGAAAGGTTGTGCGTTTTGGCCCTGTTTTTAAGCCGTCTGGTGATGTTGAGGCGGATATGCCTATCATTTACACGTATGTTGATGGTGTTGTGCCACGCCACCCGCAAAAAGAATTGGAAGCAGACGAATAAGTTGTGCTGATAATTTTGAATAGAAATTAAAAAGGGGATGGTCAATCATTTGTGACCATCCCCTTTTTTGTTGGTAAATCGATTGCGATTATTTCTTCTGTAGGAATGCGAGTACAGCTTCGGGGGAGTCTAGTAACAAGGCTGATTTTGCGATTTTCTGAGCCTCACGGATGGAGAAGCTGCGGATTTGTGCTTTAACGGCCGGAATAGCAGGCGCACTCATACTCAATTCATCGACACCTAAGCCCACGAGAACGGCCGTTACCAACGCATTCCCCGCCAATTCCCCACACACACCCACCCAGATGTCCGCGTGATGTGCATTTTCCACAGTTTGCCGGATGAGACGCAGGACAGCCGGTTGCAGTGCATTTGCCAGTTCAGCCACGTTGGCATTGCCTCGGTCCGCGGCCATCACATATTGCGTCAGGTCATTGGTGCCGATGGAGAAGAAATCTGCTTCTTTTGCCAGTTGATCGGAAATGGCCACGGCCGATGGCACTTCAATCATGATCCCGACCTGCATTTTTTTGTCGTGATCGAGCTTTTCTGTCCGCAGTTCTTTTTTGATTTCGTTTGACCAATTGCTTCGCCGCTTTCAGTTCAGACAAGGTGCTGACCATGGGGAACATCATCCTGACCTGATATCCGTGACCGGCGCGTAAAATGGCGCGAATCTGTGGTTTGAATACCTCTAGATGGTCCAGACAGAAGCGAATGCCGCGCCAGCCCAGGAAGGGATTGTCTTCGTGTCCCTGATTGAGATAGGGCAGGGGCTTGTCGCCGCCTACGTCGAGCGTGCGAATGATGAGTGGGTTGTCGCCTAGCGCTTCAGCGGCTTGGCGATAGGCTTGGTACTGTTCTTCTTCGGTGGGGGCGGTGTCCCGTTCCATGAACAGGAACTCGGTGCGGAATAGGCCAACGCCTTCTGCACCGAAATCTAAAGCGGTGGGGATGTCATTGGGACTGCCGATATTGGCGACGACTTCGATATGTTTTTTGTCGGTGGTAACGGCCGTTTTCTTTGCCGCTGCCTTTGCTTTTTTCTGATCCGTTAACCAATCGATCCGCTTTTGCGCGAGTTCTTCTAACTCTGTGTGGGTGGGATCCACCCAGATACGTCCTACGCCACCATCCAGCCCGATATTTTGCCCATCTTTCAGGGTTGCCAACTGCCCACCCATACCCACAATCGCCGGAATGCCCAACGCACGGGCTAAAATGGCCGAATGGGAAGTCGCGCCGCCCACTTCCACACAAATGCCCAAAACTGTTTTCGGGTTGAGCTTGGCGGTGTCAGAAGGCGTCAAATCGGCGGCGATGAGAATGGAGGGTGTCTTCAAATCCAAAGACGGCCGTTCTACCTTCATCAAATGGCTCAAAACCCGCTGTCCCACATCGAGAATGTCGGCGGCACGGGCTTGCATGTAGGCATCATCCATCTGACGGTATTGCGCGGCGGTGGCGTTGATCGCTTGATTCCAGGCGGCTTCGGCGTTGATGCTCTCTTCGTAAATGCCCTGTTTGGCCGCTTCGAGCAAATCTGGGTCGGCCAGGAATAGTTGGTGGGCTTCAAAAATAGCCGCTTCGTCAGCCCCAATCTGGATGACTGCCTGGGCGTGTTGGATTTTGATTTCAGCGCGAGATTCGGAAACGGCCGTTTCCAATTTCTCCCACTGCTTTTTCTTATCTTTAATCTTGCGTGTGACCACGTTGGGCAAACGGGGACGATACTGGCACACTGGCCCAATTGCAATACCGGGCGAAGCCGGTATGCCAGACCATTTGCCTGGGGCGGGAACGGCCGTTTCAACCTCAGCTGCTCCCGCGTCTACATCCCCAAAATTATCATCAGCCAACGCCTGAATCGCCGCCAACGCCTCCGCCGCATCCACACCCAGCGCCGTAATGACGATAGTGTTGCTCTGGCGCACACCCAGCGTCGCCACTTGATTGATGCTCTTGGCGTTGGCCGTCTTGTCGCCTAAACGCAACCGCACCTCCGACTCAAACTGACTGGCTGTGCTCACAAACCGAGCCGCTGGCCGGGCATGAAGACCCAGCTTGTTTGGCACGACAATTTCTATTGTTTCACCACCTGATAGCTCTATAGTTTTCTGGCGTTTTTACGACTTCCATTTCTGGGGCAATTTGCTGAATTTTGGCAACCAGCGCTTCTCGTGCTTCTGCCATGACTTGTTCGACCGAACTGCCGATAGACGCTTGCACAGCGGCGGCCATCGCCCCTTCCACCAACGGAGCTGGGCAAAGATAGACATTTTCTTGCTGTTCTGGCGGGAGAAACTCAACGGCCGTTTCCGCACTCATCAAAGCACTGCCCAAATCCATCAGCACCACCACCCCGTCCTCTGAATAGACAGATTCAATGGCCGCCAGCACCTTCATGGGATCGGTGCCAATGGGGCTTTCTGGATCATCAATGCCACCGGCGATGGCGATTTGGACTTTGCCTTGCACCATTTGCTGGGCCAACTCCTGCACGCCTGCGGCCAAGGCGGCGCTGTGTGAAACAATCACTATACTGACCATCAATGTCATTCCCTGTTGCTTAAAATTCGTTATAACGGCAGTTCGGGCAAAAAGCTACCTCAGTAACGGCCGTTTCCATTTCCCATGTCAATCTTTCTGCTGGCCCTGCCTTGAAACCCGTATGCCCACACCAACAAGCAAACCAACCCATTGGCATCATTGTGTACATCATACGTGGTGACTGCAAATCAATCACTTCCACCCCCATACCCCAGCGTGCATTCGTTAGTAAACGTTGGCAGCCAGCAGCTCGTAATTTTTTAAGATAAAGCCCAAAATGCGTGCAATGGCGCATCAGCAATACCGCCACCGTTACCCCATTCGGTACCGCTTCATAAACGGCATCCGTGCGGTAAACAGCCAGATTATCCGGCAAATCCACACAGTTTTCCGCCAGCAGATCCGCCTGAATCTCCCAGGCATAAACTTGTCGCGCTTTCGCCGCCATGCGCCGTGCCAGTCGCAAATCACCCGCCCCAATATCCAAAACCACATCATCAGGCTGGATGGCTTGCAGCACAACCTCATACGTCGGCTCATCATAAGGCGACCATAGCTGCTCCCATGCGTAGGCTGTTTCCAGAATCATGCCGTTTTTATCGTCTTACTAATTTGGTAAAGCCTAAACTCAACAAAAAAATGACCCATAAAGCTGCCGCCGAAATAAGCCCCCACATAAGAGCGCGGCCAAAGCCCTCCGTGGGATAAAGCTGCCACGTCAGAAACGCCGCAAATCCCAAACTTAGCAGCAGCATCATCGTGATACCAGAACGCTGGTTCAGCCACGGTTTATTCAACGCGGCCTCAATTTCAGCATCCTGTTGGGCGCTCCGTGCTTGTTTTTTCTTCCGTTTAGATTTGTTCGCCATAGACCGTTCCGTTTATCAAAAATTATTTGTCTGTCAGACCCTATTATTCACCGGCCAATTTTCTGTTTTCTAAATCATACAGCCCATACGCTGCCGCCAAAATCTCAATGGGATGGCGAGAAGGTTTGTCAGTGCCATGTTCCAACTGCCAACGGCACGTCTCCGAATCACACGCCGTCATTGTCGCCTCGTCGCCCTGTTCATGCACAAAATCAAACAATTCCTGCCCTACGTCCATGGCAATCTGGTACTTTTCTTTCTTGTAGCCATACGTCCCCGCAATACCACAGCAGCGGGCATGGCTTTCACGCGCATCAATGCCTGGAATAAGCGTCAGGATTTCCAGCGCCGGTTTGCCCACCCGGTGAGCACGATATTGGCATGGCGCATGATAGGGCAGCACCATCTGCATATCAACAAAGTCTGTTTTAAGCTGACCGGCTTCGTGTAGTTCACGCAGCCATTCAAAAATATCCCAGGTTGCCATTTTAATGGCGTTCGCGCCATCGCTATCCATGTCCAGCAGTTCCGGCGCTTCTTCCTTCAAGGTTAACGTACAGCTTGTGCTGGTGCCCACAATCGGCAAGCCAGACTGGGCATAAGTTAGCAGTTTGTCGATGTTGTGCTGGTGATACTGTTCCGCCGCTTTGAATTCGCCATTGCTCAAGAGGGGCAGACCGCAGCAGTTTTGCGGCGGCACGATCACCTCAAAGCCATTATGCTCAAACACCGCCACGGCCGCTTTGCCGATGAACGGTTCATAATACATCGTGGCGCAGCCATGATAATAAACCACTTTTTTGTCGGATTTAAGCCGTTGCGCCGCCGTCTTTTTCATCCAACTGCCGAAGGTGCCGCTGGTTGACCAATGGGGCAGGGGCGCATCTTTGGCAATGCCCATTACCTTTTCGGCCATGACACGGCTAAACGAGTTATGTAAACCAAAATTCGCCAGGGGCGGTACGAATACTACCCAGTTTGCCCAATGTTTCATTACGCCCCAACAGGCGGTTGCGCAGTGGCATACCATGCTCCGCCACAATTTGGGCACGGGCGCGGGCATTGAGTTCCGCAATTTTGACGCCGCTGGGACACACTTCGTTGCACACGCGACAGCCAGAGCAATAATCGACGGAATGATCTGGCGTTTGTAATTGTTCGGTTTCGCGGAAACGCTGCGCCTGCGGGCCGGAGTATTTGGGGCCAGCAAACTTGTCTGTCACGGCTGCGACCGGACAGTAAGTGGTACAGACATTACATTTGATGCACTCGTCGAGTGAAGGGCCAACTGAGTGCCATGATTTTGTATGCATCGTGGTGCCTCCTATCGACTCAATGCCAGTCCGGCCGCTATGCCAGTGGCAACGGCCGTTCCTTCTAAACTTCTTTCTTGAATGGGGTCAGAGTGAGCCAGCAGCGTTGCCAGCCGCCCACAAATTGCTATAAACAAGGTTGCCCGCGCTGTCTACTGGCTGGAAATGCTCGTTCACAGCCACGCCCCCGCGAAACACAGGATGCCCTGTCTGGCTTAAAAAGCCCGCTTCAAACCAGTCAGACCGGTTTTGGGGTGTTGTCAGCGGCAGATCGAAAATGGTTTCCCATAAACGGCCGTTTATATCACTGTTAAATCCGCCGCCCAAAATACCCCCCGTCGCCAACAAAAACTTGGGCGCTTTCTGCTGCCAGGGACGCGCACTGGTTTCACTTTCCACCCATAAAACTTGCCCTGGAGAACCATTTGCGGCTGTTGTTTCAGAAGCAATTATTTCAACACCCGCTTCAATGCGCACCCCCATGCCGCGCAAATGTTCGCGCAGTGCCGTAAACAAGCGCACACCCGGTACATTCGGCGGCAAAGTGGGAATCTCGAAAACGGGAACGGCCGTTTTCTCTTCCAACTCCGCCAACAGCGTCAGGTGATGATCCATGCCCAAAATGGCAGGTAGACCAATGCGTTCGCCCGGCCGCACGATTTTCTGAAGCGCATCAGCCAATTGGTGGCGTTTCTCTTTCTCGTCCAATCCATGCGCCAACTGCACCGTATTCCGGTCACGTTGATTCGTAATGAGTGACAACTCCAAAAAAGCCGCTCGTGCCGGATACCCCAACTTGGTCAGATTTTCAGCAATCAGTTCCGGGAAAAAGTCACGCATCCCCTTGAAACCAACAATGAGCATTGGCTCCGTGCGGCTCAAGTCGCCAGCCAACTGGGCTTGTGGCGCTAAATAGGTAGGCCGAGCCGCGCCAGCCGGAGAGGGCAATAACAAATTTTCGCCCGGATTGGTGGCGCCGCCGTACATCACGCCGATTTCTTTGCTCAAGGCGACAAACGTTGCCAGCGCCTGAGAGATTTTTTCTTCGCCTATGAGCGCGTACGGGTGAGTGGGTTGTGTTTTGGGAAACGATTGGATGGCTTGAAACGGCCGTTTTACCGCCCCCTCATACGCCTCTGGCAAATAACCCAGCACATCAATCGTGCCTGCACTCCAGTGGATAGAACCCAGTCCTTTTGCCACCACACGTACACTCAAACCGGCCTTCGCCGCCGTGTATGCCGCCATCAAGCCGCTTAGGCCAGCTCCCATGACAATTAAATCAACCATGGCCGACCTCCTCATCTTCTGCGGGTGGGGTCATATCAAAGTTGTAAAAATCAGTTACCGGACTAGAAAGTTCCTTATCTGGCAGATGATCCACATTCATCAAGCTCATGTAAATCAGCTCATCCAACCGCTCCTGCTTCAGTTGCCGCCCCCACAAAATGGGCATCACCCCTTTCCAACGCTCCTGTAAAAAGTCCCGCAGCAGCAAATTCGGATTAAACGCATCCACAGATTTTTCTCCTGCTTCTCTCTGCGTCTCTGCGTCTCCGCGTGAGGATTTCCCATTGGCAGCATCACTAATGAGGTTATGGGCAGGCGATTGCAAATAAGCCACATCCCAAGCCGCCGTACTGCCAGCCTCATCACTCATATCTGCCTGCCACGTACCCGCCTTATCCATCTCATGCAAAATAGCGGTGGCGCGATAGGTGCAAAAGCCACCCTGGCACGGCCCTTTGCCCAAACGCACATCGCGCCGTAAATCATCCAACGTCAGCAGCGGATTGCGCTTGGCGGCGTTTTCAATCATCGTGCGCGTCACCAGTTCGCATTCGCACACAATGTCGCCTTGCAGCTTCTTCTCTTCAATATCATGCAGCCGGTGTCCGAGCCAATAATGGCCTTGCTCTACGCCTGGAACTTGTGTGGTGGCTGTCGTGCATGCCCGTTCTGTGCCAAGATGTTGGCAAATATTATCGACAGCCGCTTCAGCCATCAGGCGGAATGTTGTCCATTTACCGCCCGTAATCGTCAGGAATCCCGCGACCCCTTCCCGTTCTTTGTGATCCAGCAGCGCCAACTTGCGCGTCACATCCCGCCCTTTGCCGCTGACGTAGTTGTCTTGGAATAACGGCCGTACCCCCGCCCAGGCTCGCAGCACACGCGCTTGCGCAAATCCGGGAACCATCTTGTCCCCTTCTTCCATCATCAAACGCACTTCCCACGGCTCAATGCGTAGTGGTTCCGGCTCCGGCACATTAATAGAAGTTGTGCCAATGATGCAAACCGTGTGACTCGGCACAATAATGTCGCCGTCAGATGGCGATTTACAGCGATTGATGACCGTATTCACCAGGCGATGGTTCATAGCGACCATCGTGCCCTTGCTGGGCATAATCACCACTTCAATGCCAGCCATTGCCGCCACTTTGCCTGTCCAGGCTCCGGCCGCATTCACCACCATATCGGCATGAATTTCAGTATCTTCACCCGTGACTACATTGCGCACATGCGCCCCAGTCACTTTACGTTCGCCTTCATCCCCAGCCACCATCAAGTCTACAACTTCATGATAGGTGAGAATTTGAGCGCCCGCATTGCGTGCCGCTTGAGATGTGGCGTGGGCGGTTAAAAAGCCATCGGCCGAGCCATCAGGCACTTCAAAAACGCGGCTGATGCGCGGATTGAGCAAAGGCTCACGCCGCAACGCTTCTGCCACGGAAATTTCTGCACAAGGAATGCCGACTGCCTCGCAGCCAGCCTTAAATTTGTCAGGATACTCTCCCTCGTCTTCTGGTAAAACAACAAAAAAGCCACTGGTATTTTCAATACAGTGGGTGTGGGTGTGACGCAAAATTTGGTTTTCAGCAATGCACTCTGCTGCCCCATGCGGATCTTTAACGGCATAACGGCCGCCGCTGTGCAGCAAGCCATGGAAGCGTCCCGAAGTGCCATGCGTCAGGTCGCGCCGTTCCACCAGGATCACTTTGAAGCCGCGCAAAGCCGCATCCCAAGCCACACCAGTACCTGTTGCGCCCCCACCAATGACGAGAACTTCAGTTTCTAATTTATGCATAAAGGGAGCCCCCATTAGAAATAATAAATGATGAATAATTAATAACGAATTGTGGATGAGTGTCACACTTTTGCCGCAACACTCATTCACAATTCAAACTTCACAATTTACACTTAATTATTATTCTACCCAATCGAATGTGCGGGTGACTGCTTTCTTCCACATGGCGAAGAGACCTGTGCTGGCATTGCTGCCTTTTTCGGGTTCCCAGGTTTTGTCAACGCCCCAGTTATCCCGCATTTCATCAGTGCTCTTCCAGAAACCAACGGCGTAACCAGCGGCATAAGCAGCACCGAGAGCAGTTGTTTCCGCAACCTTCGGGCGCACAACTGGCACACCAAGCACATCAGCCTGGAATTGCATGAGCGTATTGTTGTAGACCATGCCACCATCCACTTTGAGGGCGGTTAATGGCACACCAGAATCCTGGTTCATGGCATCCAGCACTTCGCGGGTTTGGTAAGCTGTTGCTTCCAACGCGGCGCGGGCGATGTGGCCTTTCTTGACATAACGGGTGAGACCGACGATGGCACCACGCGCATCTGAGCGCCAATAGGGTGCAAAGAGGCCGGAGAAGGCTGGCACAAAGTAGACGCCGCCGTTGTCTTCCACGCTGGTGGCATAATCTTCGATGTGGGGGGAGAAATCGAAGAAGTCGAGATTGTCGCGCAGCCATTGCACGAGTGAACCGGTGATGGCGATGGAGCCTTCCAGGGCATATACGGCCGGTTCGTCACCAAATTTGTAGCATAGGGTGGTAAGCAGTCCGCTTTTGGAAGGTACGATCTTGGTGCCGGTGTTGAGGATCATGAAACAGCCGGTGCCGTAGGTGTTTTTGGCTTCGCCAGGGCTGAAGCAGGCTTGGCCGACGGTGGCGGCTTGCTGATCGCCTAAGTCGCCGGATACTGGAATCTTGCCGCCGAAGGGACCGTCCACTTGCGTATAGCCATAAACCTGTGAAGATGGCCGGATTTCGGGCAGCATGGATAAGGGAATGCCCATTTCTGCCGCGATGGTATTGGACCAGTCGAGGGTTTCCAGATTCATGAGCATAGTGCGGCTGGCATTGGTGACATCGGTGACGTGTACACCACCATTTACGCCACCTGTCAGGTTCCAAATGATCCAGGTGTCCATGTTGCCAAAGATGGCGTCGCCTCTGTCTGCGGCTTCTTGCAAACCCGCAACATTGTCGAGCATCCATTTTACTTTGGGGCCAGAGAAGTAGGTAGCGAGCGGCAGACCGACTTTATCGCGGAAACGGTTTTGGCCGACGCCGCCTTCTAATTTTTTGATGAGTTGATCAGTGCGGGTGTCCTGCCAGACGATGGCGTTGTGATAGGGTTTGCCGGTTTTTTTGTCCCAAACGAGTGTGGTCTCGCGTTGGTTGGTGATACCGACGGCGGCGATGTCGGCGGCGGTGAGGCCGGCGTTTTTGAGAGCGCCTTTGACAACATCTTGGGTACGCGCCCAAATTTCCATGGCGTCGTGTTCAACCCAGCCTGGTTTGGGGAAGATTTGCTCATGCTCTAGCTGGTGAATGCCAACGGGTTCGCCAGCGTGGTTGAAAATCATACAACGGGTACTGGTGGTACCCTGATCAATTGCGGCTACAAATTGTTTTGCCATTTTTGTATCTCCTTCAGTTTGAAATAGGGGGAGGAGCAGTGAACAGTTAACAGTGTTCAGTAAACAGTAAGGCTAGCTACTGTAAACTGTTCTCTGAATACTGTTTACTTGTCTCCAATCATACTTAATAATCAAGCGGTCACTGTATCTAGCAATGCTTTTAACATCAGATAGGAGGAAGTGGCGCCTGGGTCTTGGTGGCCGATGCTGCGTTCACCAAGGTAACTGGCGCGTCCTTTGCGGGCTTGCAGTGGGATTGTGTTTTCGACACCACGTTTGGCTCCGGCAACGGCCGTTTCCAACACCACAATTGTCTCTTTTCCGAGCATCAATGGCGGCTCGCATGTCATCGAGTGCAGGTACCCAGGCATCATACATCGTTTTGTCTTCCAACACAGGGCGACCCCGTTGTAAGATTCCTTCCACCCCGCTTTGCAGCATTTTGTAAAGATCCTCGTCATCTAGTTCTTCTTTGGAGGCCATCGCCATGCCACTGCGCATGAAAAAGGTACCGTACAAAGGGCCGCTCGCCCCACCCACACTAGAGATGAGTGTCATCCCGGTTGTTTTAAGGATGTTGCCAATATCTTTATCCGCGACGGTGGGAAGCTTTTCCAGGACTTTTGTGAAACCACGTGCCATGTTGCTGCCATGATCCGCATCTCCAATCGCAGCATCCAATTGCGTCAGGTAATCTTTGTTTTCCATCATGACACTGCCTGTGTTTTCGAGCCACTGCACTATTTGGTCTCTGGTTACCATGTTTCGTTCCTTATTAAGGTCAGTGTACAGTTTTCAGTTTTCAGTGTTCAGTGGGGAATCGCTCAATCACTGAACACTGTTTACCGAACACTGGCTACTGTTCACTTAACTACGCGCCCCAGCGTAGACCAGGTGTATTTACCGGCGCATCCCAGAATTTCAGGATTTCTTCGTCAACTTTGACTAAGGTTAGCGAGACACCTTGCATTTCCAAAGAGGTGATGTATGGGCCAATCAGATTGCGGACAATTTTGACACCCTTGCTGTCACAGACCTGAGCTAGCTTGCGATAAACTGTATACAGTTCAGAGACTGGCGTACCACCCATACTGTTCACGAAAGCGATGATTTCGTCACCAGCGGCAAAAGGTTCGTCTGTGAGTTTCAGGTCAAACCATTCGCCATCATCGTTATTCCATTCGCGCACGGTGCGGGTGTAGGCTTCGTCGTCGAGGATAGCCAGAGCCATCATTTCGGTGATTTCGTCAGCGGTTTGCATGGGCAGCCGTTTCCGACCCGGTTCACCATGAATGCCGATACCGAACTCAAAGTTTTCTTCTTCCAGTGCAAAGGTGGGTTTGCCTGCTGCGGGCACGATGCAAGAGGTGAGAGCAATGCCAATGGAACGGCCGTTTTGATTCACCTTTCGCGCCAGATTGGCACATTGATCCAGGTCGTAGCCAGCCTCAGCCGCGCCACCGACAACCTTTTCAATGATGACTGTGGTGCCAACACCACGCCGACCTGCTGTGTAAAGACTGTCTTTTACAGCCGCATCATCATCAACAAGAATGCTTTGCACTTTGATGCCGTCGGCGTGAGCCATTTCAGCGGCCGTTTCAAAATTAAGCACATCGCCTGTGTAATTCTTGACGAGGAACAAAACGCCAGCGCCGCCATCGACAGCTTTGGCGCATTCATACATCTGGTCTGGGGTAGGAGATGTGAACACTTCGCCGGGGCAAGCGCCATCGAGCATACCCATGCCCACAAAACCGCCGTGCATTGGTTCATGGCCGCTGCCACCACCGGAAACAAGAGCTACTTTGCCTTTGACGGGGGCGTCCGCCCGATAAATATATTTGGGATCGTAAACGACCTTGAGCATATCGCCATGTGCCAGAGCCATGCCTTCCAGTTGTTCCTTGACGACATCATCGATGCCATTGATTAGTTTTTTCATTGAACGCTCCTTGCAATTTAAGTGGAAGAACAACGTTTACAGATTTCTCGAACAGTTCAAGCCCTGCCTATCATGTAAACGTTGCCTCCCGTTTCATGCGAATCTTATTTATTGGCTTCGGGGAGGAATGGCGTCACGAACCAATCGTAGGCGAAAGCGCCAATCATACCAGCGATGGCTGGAATTAGAACCGGAACAATCAGGGCATATGCCGGGTCATCCCACAAGCCTTTTGTACCCACAATGGTACCTAAGACACGTGGGCCTAAATCACGAGCCGGGTTGATGGAATAGCCGCTAGGACCGCCCAAAGAGAGACCAATCGCCAGAACTGTGAAACCAACCAGGAACGGCCCCATATTATTTTTCAGGCCCAGGTTGCGTTCATCACCACTGGCTAGAACGCCCCACAACAGCATCATGGTGCCAAAAAATTCAGCGATACCGGCGGTGAGCATGGAGTAACTGCCAACAGCAGCAGCATCGTTGGTGCCACCCCAGAAAGATGTGGCAAAGACTGAGCCGGGGCCAGTAGACCAAACGTTGGGCATACCAGCAGCGACCAAACCATCACGGTAAACAAGGAAGACGGCAAAAGCACCCAAGAAAGCGCCCACAAATTGTGCGCCAATATAGGGGGCAACTTTAGCCCAGGGGAAACCACGTTTGACAGCCAGAGCAAGCGTTACCGCTGGATTGAGGTGTGCGCCGCTAACGCCGCCTGAAATATAGACGGCAACGATAACTGCGAACGCCCAGCCGATGGCTATGGTATTCCAATTGTAAGCGGGTGAGGCGAGACGGGGGGCCAGGCCGACGTTGGCGACGACACCGTCACCTAACAAAATCAGAACGAAAGTGCCAAAAACTTCACCTATTAGTTGGCCTGTTAAACCATTTTTTTTCATCTTATTTCTCCTTGATTTTTAAAATTATATGTGTAACGGTTCTCTTGGTGGGAGTTGTGTGTGGTTTCATCTTCCTGCTAAACGATAGGCCTTGCCTCCTTTCCAGAAACATTGGGGCGCTCCATGGAAAAAACTAGATGCCATTGTCATAAAGAGAATGGCGAGTTTGCTTGGTTGAGGATGTGGTGATTATTGAAAATAGTCCCTCTTCCATGCGGGACTTTGCGGCCATGAATTTTTGGATAACGGCCGTTTTCATTCAATCAGGCAGGATTTGGCTCTAATGAGGGCTGTTGGTCAAAACCAACAAATTTGAAGTCGCCTGATTTGTCTTATTTGTATAGGACATTGGGACTACTATAAGGGGGAGGCGAGACAAGATCAATCAGATCGAGGAAAATGTTTCAGAATGAAACGCACGATCTTGTTTTGCGTTTCGATGTGAAACGGGGGTCATTTGAATTGTTCGGGATCAAGCTTGTAACGAGCCATTTTGCGCCACAAAGTCGTGCGCCCAATACCCAGCGATTTTGCCATTTCTGTGAGCTGACCTTGATAAGCGTAACCCGCGCGGATGATGGCTTCTCGTTCGGCCTCAACGGCCGTTAACACCGGTTCTGCATGGGGAGAGCTAGAGACCACCCGGCCATTGCGAATCACTTCCGGCAGATCCGCCACATGGATGGTATGGTCTTTGCTGTGGAGTAGGGCGCGTTCTAGCGTGCTTTCCAGTTCACGCACATTGCCAGGCCAGGGATAACGACGGAGAACGGCCGTGGCGTCATCATCAAGCCACACAGCCAAACTGTCTCGTTCCGAAATACGGGCTAAGAACCGTTCAGAAAGCAGTGGAATATCTTCCGGGCGTTCACGCATGGGCGGAACGTGAATGTTAAACACACCAAAGCGATAGTAAAGATGAGAGATAAAATTTCCCTCGGCGGACAACTTTTCTAAATCAACGGCTGTTGCACCGATGATGCGCACATCAACCGGAATGGGACGAGAACTGCCCAGGCGCATCACATGTCCCGTCTCGATGATATGGAGCAGTGCTGATTGCATTTCCAGGGAGAGGCTCTCGACCTGATCCAACAAGAGTGTGCCGCCATCAACCAGTTCAAATTTACTAGGACGGCCGTTATTCTGTGCATCTTGCGCATGACCCAAAAACTCCGTAATCATCAGCTCGTGGGGGATGGCGCGGCAGTGGAGTGCCAGGAACGGCTTGTCGCCCCGGCCGCTGTCGTTGTGGATGGCACGGGCGAGATGGTTCTTGCCCACCCCCCCTTCACCGTGTAGCAAAACAGGCGCAGTGCCGCGTGCCGCTGTCCGTGCTTGCCGCATCACACTGCGCATCGCGGCAGACTGGTTGAGCATATCGTCCAGCGTAAGCAAGGCTTGCGTGCCAACTTGTTGGTGAACCAGCTTACGCACTTGCTCGATAGGGCGCAGCATCGCCACAAAACTGGCCGACTTCGCATCGCCAACCATTACGGGACGCAAACTCAGCAAACAGGCCACCTCTTTCCCTTGCGCAATCAGGGTGGTTTCCACATCTAGCCGTTCTTGTCGATTATCAATCGCTTTTTGCAGCTCTGGCGTAAATTGCAGCACGTCTTGATACGGCCGTCCCAAAACTGAGGACGGTTTGAGTTGGATTACCCTGCCCGCCAAAGCATTGATCTGGTTGATTTTGCCGTTGGTGTCCCAGGTAATAATGCCTTCGTGGATCACTTCCAGAATGGTGCGTACTTCCGACAGGTGATGACTGGCTTCGTGTAGATATAAATCTGCCTGTATCTGATTGGTAATGGCACGGGCGGCGGCCATCACCAGGGATAGACTGTGCCGCGTCACCGCCAGCACGGGCTCGATGATGCTGATAATGCCGACAATCCGGCCGTTGGCATCATGAATGGGTGCGGCAGAACTGGCAAACGGGTGGTACGCCTCAATATAATGTTCCGCCCCCACAACTTGTGTAGGCATTGCCGTCAACATCGCCAGCCCGATGGCGTTGGTTCCCATATGCCCTTCAGACCACATGGTGCCTTGTTTGAGTCCGGCGGCTAATTTTTCGATGACGAGGGGGTGGGTTTGTGACCAACGACCGCGCGTGGTGGTGGCATCCGACGGAACAAGTACGCCGGCGATGTCGCCTTCAATATCGAGAATGCAGCCCGCGCCATCTGTGATGATGATGCCGCAGTAGGCCCCTTCCAGAAATTGATAGATGTCTTCCAAAAACGGCCGTGCCATCATCAATAAATCTTCATGGGTCTTGAGGATGGTTTGCATTGCCTGATCTTTCATGGTGACCAGACGCGGTGGTTGGCGCGGATCCAGGCGGGGGGCACAGCGCTGCCAGGAGCGCACCACTTCGGGGTCTGGTTCCAGGTTGCCGGTTGGTTCTACCTTGCCCGTTTTCATGAAGGAAAACCAGAACTGCTTCAAAATATCGCGGCGAATAGGGTAATCTGTGGGTTTCATACCAATTATACTAAAATCGCTGGTTGCTCAGGCTCACTATTCAGGGTAATGTGCTGTTGTTGGGCGGAAGATTCATCAAATGCTTGCATCGTATCTAGAACATGATACGCCAATTCACCGCTGGCTCGATGCGCCTCATTGTGCGCAATCGCCCGCGCCATATCCGCAACCCCAATGCCTCGCTGCACGTCAGAACGACCGACAGGCACCACCAGCCGCCACTCCTGACTTTCTGCTGTCCAAACTTTTACGTCGCCATCAAACTGATTTGGATCAGGCACGATTAAGGTGCCTTTGGTGCCATAGATTTCGATGCAAGGCAGATGGTGAGTCCACAAATCAAAACTTGTGATAATCGTGGCAATTGCCCCGTTGACAAAGCGCACGTTTCCAGCGACGTGGGTATCCACATTCACAGGTATCTCTTGCCCCTTGATGCTTTCATGTTGAGCAACACGTGTGTTAAAGCTGCGCTTTGTCATGGCACTCACGGATTGTATGGGTCCCAGCAGATTGACTAGCGCTGTCAGGTAATAGGGACCCATGTCGAATAGGGGGCCGCCGCCGGGTTGGTAATAAAAAGATGGATTTGGATGCCAGCTTTCATGACCATGATAAGCCCAGAAAGCTGTTGCCGCTATCGGTGTGCCAATATCTCCCCTGTCAATGACTTGACGACTTGTTTGCCCGCCTGCCCCCAAGAAGGTATCTGGTGCACAGCCTACGCGCAGACCCTTTTCTTTTGCTGCCTCGATGACGCTGAAAGCTTCTTCTCGATTAAGCGCCAGTGGCTTTTCCACATAGACATGTTTACCCGCTTCAATTATTTGCAGGCTTACTTCTGCGTGGGCATCGGGGATGGTTAGGTTGATAATCAAATCTAGCTCGACATTGTTGAGTAGGTCTTCAATCGATTGTGCCTGCAAATGATTTGTTTTTGCAAATGCTTGCGCACGCTCTAAGAACAAATCGGCACAGGCGACTACCTGGATATCTTCTGGAAACTTGCTGCATCCTTTTATATACGCTGGAGCAATGTTTCCCGTGCCAAGAATGCCAACTTTCATAACCATTGATATATGCTCCCTTACTTACTGGCCCATAACAGGCCACGTCGTACCATTTCACGAGCTTGCGCCACATCAAAATCAGCCACTACATGACCTAGTGAACAATATGAAACGCGCCCTAATCCCCACATGCGTGTCCAGGTGACGGGTATCACCGCTCCTTTTATCCAGGGGCGATATTCGTCGCTAAATGTTGTGGTGGCTAATACGTGGTTGTTGGGATCTACGTGCATGTAATATTGTTCTGAGTGCATCTGGAAATCTGGGAGACCCTGGATGATTGGGTGCTCGTTATTCGTTATGTTAACTGTGTAATCGATGATATTGCCGGGATGGGCCACCCATTGCCCGCCAACCATGAATTGATACTCAACTGCATCCCGGAACGAATCACCCATGCAGCCATGCCAGCCAGCCACACCGACGCCGCTTTCAACGGCCGTTAACAATCCAGCCAACTGCTCTTGGCTGATGGTGTCCATCGTCCACGTGGGGATAATGAGATCAAGCCCCTTCAGTTTTTCTACATCGAGGTACGCATCCAGAGTATCGGAAATCTCGACTTCATAATCTTCCTGGCGTAATAATTGGGCAAACAAATTAGCGGATTCAAAGGGAGTATGTCCATCCCACCCGCCAACAACAAACAACGCTTTTTTTGACATTTTTCCTCCGATAAAGGACCAATTTTTACTTTTGCTTGTAATTTGGTCGTGGTCAGATTGATATGATAAGGTTAATAAATGTACGCTTCAGAGTATCCGTTTTCTATCATTTTTAAGCAAATTTGGATCTCTTTTATTGCATTACTAGATATAATCGAAAACTATGTTGGGACAAATTATTTTTAACAGTAACGAGAGTCTGATGTTACGCTTTTGAAGGAGGGAGACATCCAAATGAAAATTATAATAGTTTATGATAGTAGTACTGGCACCACCGCTAAGGCAGCCACAGAAATGGGCAAAATGATGGCAGATCAAGGTCATGATTGTCAGGTCTTGTCGCTTTATGATGCTGATCCGGTTGCAGTGGCTGAAGCTGATCTGATTTGTCTTGGTTGTTGGGTCAAGGGTTTGTTCATCATCCGGCAGCATCCCGCAGAAGGAATCATGCAATTTATTGAGCGGCTGGAAAATTTGGCAGGCAAACAGACTGTTTTGTTTTGCACGTATAAGATAGCTGTCGGCTCTACATTGCGTCAAATGACCAGGGCTATTGAGGGAAAGGGTGGGCAAGTAGTGGCACAATTCAAATATCGGGGTCCTGAGCCGAACAGCAAATTTGTGTCCTTTGCAGCATCTTGGGAAGAGGGGAAAAGTGGCGGCAATAGGTAGAAATAGTGCCAAAAAGTAGTGAGAATATCGTGAATTGTTAACTTTTTGAAACCTTTGTACTAGGAACAACGGCTGTGGATTATTGAGCGTTTTGCGGGTAGGATGACTTTATCCGCTGCTTAATCATCATTGCTATCCATCCAACCCCTTTGCGGAAAATTGCTAAATTTTCAGAAAGAAGGAAGGACAGCATGACTAAAATCCGTAACTTTTTTGTATTGTTGATTTTGTTAGTAATCGTGGTTGTTGGGGAGGAGTTTATGTGGAAAACGGCCGTTGCTTCTCCGAATGCTCTGGAACCTGTGAGCGTATCTGCCCCTGATCATAAAAAGCGGTCCCGTTGCCTTTGGCTCAGTTCACCAGGGCAATGCCACTTATTACAATGCCACAGGAGCCGGCAACTGTCTTTTTCCGGCCACGCCCAATGATTTGATGGTTGCCGCCATTAATCACGCAGAATATGGCGTTGCTGATTATTGTGGGGCTTTTGTGCGCGTCACCGGTCGTAAAGGCAGCGTCGTGGTGCGTATCGTGGATAAATGCCCTGACGCAGGCTGTGTGGTAGGCCATCTGGATTTAAGCCGCGAAGCGTTTGCGCGTATCGACGACATCCCGCTCGGATTTGTGTCCATCACCTGGCAGCTTGTCAGCCCGGAAATGAATGGACCGATTCGTTTTGAGTTCAAAGAAAAGAATCAATGGTGGACGGCCGTTCAGGTGCGTAATCATCGCAATCCCATCGCCAAATTTGAGTACCGCTTGCCAAACGGCACGTACAAACAAGTGGCACGAACGGATTATAACTACTTCGTGGAAGCCAGCGGTATGGGACCCGGCCCATACACTTTCCGCGTCACAGATGTTTTGGGAAATGTGATTGTAAGCAGCAACATTCCACTTTCTAATCCTGGCGTTGAAATTAACGGCAGTGGACAGTTTCCGCCACCATAGATCTGAAAAGTTCTAGTCTTGTTGCGCAATAATGAAAATGCCACTATTTGTTCCTACGTAAAGAGTGGCCGGGTTTATTGGGTCTATAAGCAAAGTGTTTACGTGAGTTTGAGAAAGCTGTGGATCCATTGAAAACCAAGTGGCTCCTCCATCTGCACTTTTAAATACGCCATTCTCAGTTCCTGCATAAAGGATCTCTGACGTGACAGTATCAATTGCCAGAGAATAGGCAGCTACATTCTCATAATCAGTCTGACCTTTTATCCAAGAATTACCGCTATCGGTACTTTTAAATATGCCATTGTTTGTTCCGATATATAGCGTCGTTGGCGTTTGAGGGTCAATTAATAAGGTATAAACTGTCGTATTAGATCGCCCTTCATTGATAGCAATCCAAACTTCTCCCCCATTTACACTTTTGAAAACGCCATTACGAGTTCCAGCATAAATAATTTCAGGTGATGTTGGATTGATTGCTAAAGATTCTACCCAATCGTTACTTAGCCCTTTATTTATTGGCTCCCAGTCTTTACCATTAACTAACTTGTACACGCCACCGCCATTTAATCCGGCGTAGATGGTGGAAGGCATTGTTGGATCGAATAATAAGGCTTTTATTTCATGATCAAAAAATAGATCAAAAATGCCCCAACCTTTCTCCTCGTTATTGCGTTAAAAAACAGAGAATTTCTTACTCCTGCAAATAGAGTAGGTGGCGTTTCTGAACTAATTACCAAAGAGTTAACATGACCATATCCTAAGGTTTCATTTAATCCAGGTCCAGTTAGTTCCATTATCCATGCTTTTATATACACCATATGATGTCCCAGCATAGAGGGTGTTGGGTGGATTTGCATCCATTACCAGAGCATAGACGGAAGCAATTGGTAGTCCGGTATTTATAGTTTGCCAATTCTCGCCGCTATTCGAGCTCTTAAATATGCCATCCCAAGCTGCCCCGGCATATAAGTTTGATGGTGTTATCGGATCAATGCCTAGCACCTGAATGTTGTTGGCAACCATGCCTGAATTGGCTATTGTCCAACTTCTACCGCCATTTTCACTTTTGTATACCCCATAGTTGTTTGTGCTTGCATATAGCGTAGTTGGTGTTGCGGGGTCAATTACAACACTTTGAACGGTATTTCCATAGTTTGGTAATCCATCATTTATTTCATTCCAACTTTCACCACTGTTTGTACTTTTATATAAGTCTTTATCCCCACCGGTTAATCCGATATAGAGGGTGGTTGTTGTAAAAGGATCGATTGCTATTGTTTGCACAGAAGCATGTTCAGGTAAGCCGATATTGATTTCATTCCAACTTGCCCCTTCATCTGTGCTTTTTAGTATACCGCTTATCTGTGAGGTTGAACCAGTTTCCGACGGCCCTGAATCCGTACCAGCATACACGATTGATGGCGTGACTGGGTCTATTGCTAGAGCAAAGGTAAGTGAAGAAATGTTGTTTGTACTAATCCGAGCCCAATTTTCACCACCATTTATGCTTTTGAATATGCCACAAAGCGTTCCGGCATAAATTTTACTGGGTGTTATAGGATCAATTGCTAATGCAAAGATGTAAGGACAGGTTAGGTCTGTATTCGCCTCGCTCCACTCTATCCCACCATTTTCGCTTTTAAAAATGCCCTCTTCACTTGTGCCCGCATAGAGTTTGGAAGGAGTTTTTGGATCAATTACTAAGGCTCTAACTTCTTTGTCTGTGAGCCCAGTGTTGATTTCAGCCCAGTTTTCGCCACTATTTGTGCTTTTGAGCACACCACTGCTTTCTGTCCCGATATAAAGGGTGGTAGGTATTGTTGGGTCGATTGCCAGGGCATTTACACTTTCGCCGATAGGGTTGTTGTATGTTTTTAAATCATGGTTCAATGCCACTTCTTGTAACAGGGGAGGTGTTGTTGATTCCGATGGTGTGATTTCTTGTAGTTCTTCTATTGATGATTCTGTTGGTAATATTGGTAATTCGATAACTTGTGGCACTTCAACTTCTACTAATACAGTTTCTACGACAACCCGCGTGACAACTTCAACAGGGACTTGAGAACCTTGTGTTACTGCAACCTCAACCAAACGAGTAACTTCAACCACCACTTGCAGTGCTGAGACAGGTGTCACTTCAATGATCCGAGTCACTTCCATTATTTTGGGTTCAGCAAAGCAGGCAGTTAAAGTTCCTAGAAAAATGATTGTTAATGATGAGATGATGAAAATAGTGGTGTTTTTGTTCACGCCCCCTCCATTACGACATGAAACATCATGTGTTGTCCCATTATGTTTATCCCGAATAAGTGAGGTACGCAGAATTTTGAGAAAACACTTTCTACAACTTGGGTTCTGTGGGGAAACGCTGTGTACCCTCAGAGCTTATTTTATCATATTTTTCTCTGGTATTTGTTGTTTGCTTGTATGTTTTTTGGGAGGGTCAGAATGTATCTTTCATCTTCGGTTGACGCAGCAGCCTCATGCCGTTGAGTGTCACCAGCAGCGAAACGCCCATGTCGGCCAGAACAGCCATCCACATGGTGCCCAATCCCACCAGCACCAGCAAGAAAAAGGCAAACTTGAGACCGAGCGCCAGCGCCACATTCACCCAAATGACGCGCATGGTGGCGCGGCTCAGTTTGATGGCGAAGGGCAGCGGCAGCAGGCTGTCGCGCATGAGGGTGATGTCGGCGGTTTCCATGGCTTGGGCGGTGGAGCCGATGGCGATACCGACATTGGCGGAGGCCAGGGCGGGGGCGTCGTTGATACCGTCCCCTACCATGACAACATGGTCGTATTGTTCGCGTAATTGGGCAACGGCCGTTACCTTATCCGCCGGTAAACAATTAGCCCGAATCTCCGTCACCCCCACGTCATCACCCACCTTTTGCGCCGTAATTTCATTGTCGCCGGTGAGCATAACGAGGTGGTGGATGCCCAATGC
Organism: uncultured Chloroflexia bacterium; assembly: GCA_963747345.1. Classification (GTDB taxonomy): domain Bacteria; phylum Chloroflexota; class Anaerolineae; order Promineifilales; family Promineifilaceae. The sequence continues at coordinate 649,117 of CAVVFA010000001.1, forward strand.
TTTCAGTTCCGCGATGGCTTGTTTGCTCGACTCGCGCACCGTGTCGGCAACGGCGAGATAGCCCTGGTATTCATCATCGCGGCTGACGAGCATGGTGGTGTAGCCCTGTGCGGCGGCATCGGCCAATTCCTGGCAGTGGGCCTCGTGCGCCTCATGATTGTTGAAGAAAATATGACTGCCGATGGTGACAGAACGGCCGTTTACCATCCCCGTCACCCCCCGTCCCGTTAACGCCTGCACATTTTCAGCCGCCCCATACCGGCGGTCAACATCCCGTTCGCCAGCCTTGGCGACCACAGCTTGCGCCAACGGATGTTCACTGCGCATTTCCACGGCACTGGCGAGCGCCAGAAAATCGTCGCAATGGGCACAGAGCGCTTCAGCAGGCAATTCACATTGCGCGGAACGCACGGCCACGACCGCCGGTTTCCCTTTGGTGAGCGTGCCTGTTTTGTCAAAGGCAATCGCTTTGACACGGCTCAATTCTTCCAAATGAGCGCCGCCCTTGAAGATGACCCCATTTCGCGCCCCGTTGCTGATGGCGCTGACGATGCTCACCGGCGTAGAAATGACCAACGCACAGGGGCAAGCCACCACCAACAGCGCCAACGCCCGATACAGCCAGCCCTCTGTCACATCCACCGGATCAACCAACAATTGGTCGAAAAACAGGACTGGCAGGATGGCCACCAACGCCGCCACCACCACGACCGCTGGTGTGTAATATTTAGCAAACTGATCCACGAACCGTTGGGTGGGCGCACGTTTGTCTTGCGCTTCTTCCACCATTTTGATGAGGCGGCTGATGGTATTGTCGGCGGCCAAATGGGTCACTTCGATTTCTAGCGTGCCTTGCCCATTGATGCTGCCCGCAAATAATTCATCCCCTGGCTCTTTTTCGATGGGAACGCTTTCCCCCGTAATGGGTGCTTGATTAACGGCGGATTGGCCTGACAGTAAACGGCCGTCCATCGGCACCCGTTCGCCTGGTTTAACGATGATAGTTTCCCCAATCTTCAAATCTGTGATGGGGACGCGATGCTCTTCCACCCCGCAGAAGGGGCAGGGGCCGCCTTCGTAACCGTCCTGGCCTAAATGTCCGGCACAATCAATGCAATAGCGCATGACGGTGGCATCACTGGGTGCCAGTTCCATCAACCCGCGAATGTTTTGGCGGGCGCGGTCGGCGGTATACCCTTCAATCGCTTCGGCAATGACAAACAGCACCATCACCATCGCCGCTTCGGTGTAAGCGCCAATCAAGACCGCTCCAATGGCGGCTATCGACATGAGCACGTTAATATTAATCTCGTGATTGATGCGAATGGCCGACCAGGCACTTTTGAAGATGGACGTACCGGCAATAAGCAGCGCAATTATTGACATAACGTCAATAGCGATGCTTTCTACGCCAAGTCCAGGCAATAGTTCATCAAAAATCACCCCCGGCAGGATGAGTAGTAAGGCGAGCAAAGCCAGTTTTGTGTCCCGTCGCCACCACATGTAGCGCAAAAAACTGTCTGGGGCTGGATTGCTGGGCTGGTTGGTTTCTGGATCGTCAGGATCGGCCACGTCGTAGCCCATTTCTTGCACACGAGCAATGATGGTTTCGGCGTCTACGTCTCCTTGTACGCGCAAGGTTTCAGTGGTGAAGCTAATCTGGCACAGTTCGATGCCATCCAGTTTGCCCACCCCTTTTTCCAAGCCACGCGCACAATCAGCGCAGTCCATACCGGTGATGTGATAGGTTTGTTCAGTCATAAGAAGTCCCGTAGTCGTTAGTCTTGTAGTCGCGCCATTGACTACCTGGCTAACATTCTACACCTTGTAGTGGGGTTTAAGGTCAAGCGGGAATATATGATTGTTGAGAAAGGCACGCCCACGTGCCGAGTTCAGCGAGATTCGTTCGCACGTGGGCGTGCTCACTCTGCGATGAGGATATAAGGGAAATAAAAAAGCGCCCCTATGAAGGAGCGCTTTTTTGAGTGGAGATGGCGGGAATCGAACCCGCGTCCGAAAAATTCAGCCTCTGAACGTCTACAAGCTTATTTAGTCTATTTGGATTTTACTGATGGGCGCCCCGACTAACTGGGTCAACTATCAGCGAACCGATTATCCCCGAAAGGACGCTTAACCATATCTATCGGTGTAAATATGGAGCACGTCGACATTGATGTCGCCTACAAACCCGCACAGCCGACGAAAGCTTGGGGTAGACGTGAGCCCTCTATGGACTCATTATAACACTCTCTTCAGCTACAATTAAGCAGCGAGAGGAAGAGCGCTATAGGAGCGTGCGTTATTATTGGCACTTAATGGTTTGCTTCCAGTTTTACGAGTTGTAAAGCGTGCTCGGCTTGCAGTCCAGGACCAGCCTTCCCCGTCGAAGCCAGTCATCCCCAGGACGAATGTTAATGTGCCATAATAATAAAAGAAGTATAGCAGAGGTGAAAACGGCCGTCTATTAGAATTGTGTAAGGAGGGCTTCATCGCTTCTGCGTAAGTTTTGCAGATTTGAGGGGTAGAATGAAGCGTCAGGCGAGATTTGTGAAAACATCACGCCTCACGTATCACGTATGATGAGGTAATTTATGAGCGAAAATAATGAAGATAAAAAATCAGCGGGAACGAATCTGCGGCAACATCAAAAAGATGATGACAAGAAAATGTTGTTTATGGTGATTTTTACGCTGGTTGTGGTGGGCAGTGGGCTAATTGGCTTGATTTTTGGCTGGCAGGCACTGCTAACGTCGATTCCCTGTTTGTTGGGTGGGGCGGCGTTGATATTGGTGCCTTGGGGCTTGTTGACGCTGCTTGAGAAATGGCGAAACGGGATGGAGATTTAGCGGAGAACGCAGAAAAAAACCTCTGCGCCCCCCACTCAGTTTGTAATTAAACGGCTTTACAAGACAACAGGCGTTTGTATAACGCGACAATGCGCTGCCTGCATAATGCTCATAATTTGCTCGATTGACTCTTCTTGAGCGCCTTCAGAATTTACGACACAATAATCAAATTCTGCCATGCGCTTCATTTCCTGTCGTGCCGTTGCAATACGCAAATTAAGCCCCTCATCCGTTTCTGAATGGCGGTCTCGTAAACGCCGTTCCAACTCGGCTTCTGATTCAGACATTAAAAATATAGAAATTGCATTGGGAATCAGCTTACGAATTGTGGCAGCGCCTTGCACATCGACCCGCATAATCACATCGCGTCCGCTGGATAGAGCGTCTCGAATTTGCTGCTTAGGGATTCCCTTGAAATCATTATAGACAACGGCGTACTCCAATAGTTCATTTTCTTCAATCATCACAGCAAATTCATCACTGCTTAAAAAGAAATAATCGTAGCCATGTACTTCTCCTTCTCTGGGTGGACGGGTTGTCGCCGTAACGACAAAGTAAAATTTATCGGGATTCTGCGCAATTAAACCACGTGCAATCGTATCTTTTCCCACGCCCGATGGGCCAGAAATGACAATCAGCTTGGGATAGTTGGGGCGTTTGTACAAGAGTTCGACTTCTTTCATAGTTGCATCACCTATCGACGTTTGTATAATGACTTCGTAACTATTACAGGTGTTGATTTTTCACTCGAGAGACCCTAAGGGTTTTGTCTAACGCAGCATTGAATCACTCGAGTTCAAACCCTTAGGGTCTGTACAGTTACAATGACTTAAATTTTTGAATGAGAGAATATTATGCCTGTTTATGAATATCGTTGCCAGAATTGCCGCCGATTAGTGCGGTTAACTTTCACATTTTCTGAATATGGAAAGGTTGAACCTGTTTGCACCTATTGCAATAGCAAGAGTCTAACACGTCGTATTGGGCGCATTGCGATGGCTAAATCTGAAGATACCCGTATGGATGGTTTGATGGATGATAGTGCTTTGGCTGGGTTGGATGAAGATGATCCCCGTTCCCTCGGCAAATTTATGCGAAAAATGAGCAACGAAATGGGCGAAGATATGGGTGATGAGTTCAATGAAGTTGTAGATCGTTTGGAAAAAGGGGAGTCGCCAGATTCTATTGAACAATCTATGCCTGATTTAGGTGCAGGCGATACGCCGCTTTAATTAATTCGAGTGAGCCGTCATAAATATGATGAAGGTATGAGCCTTGCATTTTGCAAGGCTTTTTTTTAGTCCTGGTCTACAATTAACGGTCGGTTCCGGCTATAATAGCCGCTTGGACTTTAAAAGTGACAAAGTTGCCTTCTTTTGTGCCGCTTTGTTACGTTTCAATTTTAATCCTTTGGAGGACAGCTTGGCTTCAATACAACGTGCGAAGGGTATGCAGGATGTACTGCCCGAAGATCGCCGCTACTGGGACGTCGTGATTGAGACGGCCACAAATTTGGCCCGACGTTACGGGTTTCTCGGCATTGATGTGCCGGTGATGGAATATACTCATCTGTTTGCCCGAGGCATGGGTGAAGCATCTGATGTGTTTGTGCAAAAAGAGATGTATACCATCGAAGAACCGGATGGCACCAGCGTCACCATGCGCCCGGAGTTTACGGCCGGTTTGGTGCGTGCCTACATTGAAAATGGCATGGCAAGTTGGCCGCAGCCGGTCAAACTTTTCACCGTTGGTCCTATTTTTCGGCGCGAACGGCCGCAAGCAGGACGCTACCGTCAACACAGCCAATTTGATGTAGAAATTTTGGGTGAGCTTGATCCGGCGGCTGACTTGGAAGTGATGATGTTGGCGATGAATTTGTACGCTGAATTAGGCTATAAAGGGCTAACCTTCCAGTTGAACAGTACGGGTTGTCCCACTTGTAAACCGGTCTACATTGAGGCGTTGACAACTTATTTGGCAGATCATGTGGGCAAGCTGGCAGCCATCGACAAGGAACGGCTGCAAAAGAATCCGCTGCGGGTGCTGGATAGTAAAGAAGAGGGTATGGATGCATTGCTGGAGAATGCGCCGCACATCATCGATTATTTGTGCGAAGATTGTGCCAGCCATCTCTCGGATTTACGTCGGATGTTGGAGGCGCTTGAGCAAAGTTATACTATCAATTTCCGGCTGGTGCGTGGCATTGACTATTATACGAAGACGGTGTTTGAGGTGTGGGCTGAAGGCATTGGGGCGCAGGCGGCGGTGTGTGGTGGCGGCCGTTATGATGGATTAGCGGAAGCGATTGGCGGCCCGTCTACCCCAGGCGTCGGGTTTGGCAGTGGTATCGAGCGCATTATTCTGGGTCTTAAGGAACAGGGTATCGACGCGCCGGCATCGTTGCAGCCGAAGGTGTTGGTGGCTCATTTTGGCGGGGTGGCTAAGGAAACGGCCGTTTCCCTAACCTATAAACTCCGCGCTGAAGGCATTGCCACTCGGCTGGCCTTCGCCCGCGATAAGCGCAGCATGAAAAGCCAAATGCGTGAAGCCAACCGTATGGAGACTCACACCGCGCTCATCATCGGCGAATCAGAGGTCGAAGAAGGCATGGTCGCCGTTCGCCCCTTAGATGGTGGGGATCAGACAAGACTATCTGTGGCAGAAGTTATCGACTATTTGAAGCGTAAAGATTAGCGATTTGCGAATTGCGATTGGACTAATCGACTACTGGGCTAACTGGCTAACACCATGAACATCATTGGCATTCTATATCATCCTAAAATTGCGGCTTCAGAGCCATTGGCCGAGGAAATTGAAGCGTGGTTGACACAACGTGGCATGACGGTTTGGGTGGCATCTGCCTGGGAAGACGCCACTTTTTCAGAGATATTGCCTAGCGCCGAACTGCTTATTGTGCTGGGGGGCGATGGTTCCACGCTCCATGCGGCCAGGGTGGCGTTGCCTTATCATATTCCTGTTTTCTGCATCAATTTGGGACGTGTCGGTTTCTTAAGCGAAGCCCAGCCGACCAATTGGCGCAGCAAACTCGGCCAGATTTTGGCGGGTGACTTTTGGATCGAAGAGCGTTTGATGTTGCAGGCGGATTTGCGCCGAAATGGAAACTTTATCCATCACTTTAACGCCCTGAACGATCTGGTTGTGGGCCGAGGCAAGCAAGCGCGTGTGCTGCGTTTGCATTTGAGTGTTGATGGTGATCATGTGACCACTTATACGGCCGATGCGCTCATTGTCGCCACGCCGACTGGTTCAACAGCATATGCGATGGCGGCTGGCGGTCCGTTGTTGCCGCCTCGTTTGCAAAATTTTGTAGTAGTGCCGGTGGCGCCGCATCTCAGTTTAGATCGGCCGTTGGTGCTGCATGAAGAGGCAGAAATTATCATTCAGGTGCAAATGCAATATGAAGGACAGTTAACCGCTGATGGTCAGGACGGGGTTGATTTGCAAACTGGTGATGAAGTCATCATCAAAAAACACAAGAATCACAGCTATTTTGCGCGTGTTGAAAGTTCTGGTTATTTTTACCGGCGTTTGATGCAGCGTTTAGGTTATGTACGACCCAAAACAGAATTATAAAAAGGATTGATATATGACGATTAGCGGACCACGCTTGCGGACTTTACTTAGGCAGGCTGACCGGGCGAAGGAATCTGGTAAATTAGCTGCCGCCGAGCAATCTTATCGTGAGATTTTGGAGGAAGCACCAGAATCTACAGAGGCATGGCTTGGTTTAGCGGATTTATTGAAGGATCCTCAAGAAAAAGAACAGGTATATGAAATGGTGCTGTCGCTGGATGCTGAGAACCGGGACGCGGAAATCGGTTTGGCGAAGCTGCGTGGTGAACCTGTACCCGAAAGAGTTGCAGTATCCGAGCCAGTCGTTGTGGTGGCGACTCCGCCTTCGCAAAAATTGGCAAAACCGGTGGCGGTGAAAACGGCCGTTTCCCAACCACCTACTCCCCCCAAACCAACTATTACCGAAGACGAAGAATTTGAGCTCTTTTGCTACCGTCACCCAGACAGATCGACAGCCTTGCGCTGCTACACTTGCAACCGGCCGATCTGCTCTGCTTGTACCAACAAAACCCCCGTGGGCTATATTTGTTCAGAGTGTAAATACAAAGCTGAAGAGAAATTCTTCACCGCGAGCAAACTGGATTATGTGTTGGCGGCCATCGTTTCCTTTGTGTTGAGCCTGATTGCGGGCGCGATTGTGGTGCGCTTGGGCAGTGGGTTTTTCCTGATTTTGATCATTTTCTTCGTAGGTGGGGCAGTTGGCGGCTTCATCGGCAAACTCACCCACCGCGTTATTGGCGGTCGGCGAGGACGTTATATACCCCCTCTTGTCGCTGCGATGGTGATTTTAGGCGTGGTGATTCCGGCCATGCCTTATTTGTTGTTTGTTTTGACGGGTGGCATTGGGGCGCTTTTTAGCCTCCTTGTGCCAGGGATTTATGCGTTTGTCGCGTCAAGTTCTGCTTTTTATTGGATGAGGTGATTTCAGTGAACAGTAATCAGTGTACAGGGAACGGTTAGTTGCATGACTGCTCATTGACACACTGAAAACTGAAAACTGAAAACTGAAAACTATGCTAAACGAGTTATACATCCGCGATTTTGCCATTATTGACGAGCTGCGCTTGCAAATTGCCCCAGGATTTAATGTACTGACCGGGGAGACGGGCGCAGGTAAATCCATCATCCTGGATGCGGTGATGTTGGTATTGGGCGGCCGTGCTGATACCAATATGGTACGTGCCAACTGCGAGAAGGCGTATGTGGAAGCCGCTTTCACGTTAAATGCAGACTTGCAAGCCATTATTCTGCCACTCCTTGAAGAGGAAGGGTTGGATGAGGATGTGGGAGGTGAACTACTGTTGGCTCGTGAACTGCGTATGAGTGGAAAGAATATTTGCCGGATAAACGGCCGTTCCGTCAGCCTATCTCTTCTCAAACAAATTGCCGAGCCGTTGATTGATATTCATGGACAGGGTGAGCATTTATCCCTGCTGCAACCTCGTTCCCACCTCCCGTTGCTTGATTCGTATGCGGGATTGGATGGCGAGCGCAAAGCGTTTGCCCAACAAGTTCAGGTCATGCAAAAAGTGCAGCGAGAGTTGCAAACATTGCGGCAAAATGAGCGAATGCGAGAGAAGCGGCTCGACATGCTCAAATTTCAGATTGAAGAAATTGGCGCTGCCAACATCAAAGAGGGCGAAGAAGAAGAATTACGCGCTGAACGCACCCGTTTAGCAAATTCTGAGCAGCTAACGCGCTATGCCAATGAATCTGTGACGCTACTTAGCGGTGTGGATGATGATACGCCGGCGGTTGTAGATATGTTGGGGCAAGTTGAACGGGCATTGAGCCAGTTGGCACGCTTCGATGACACCCAAGCTAAACAGTTAGAGAATGTGCAAGGATTAGCTTTCCAGGTTGGTGAATTGGCTATCGATCTGCAAAAATATCTGGAGACGTTGGAATTTAATCCGGGACGACTCGATTTTGTGGAAGAACGGGTGGAACTCATTGCCAAACTCAAGCGGAAATACAGCGCTGAGACCGAAGCCGATCTGCTAAAACTACAGGAAGAGGCTCTGGTCGAAGTTGAAAATCTAAATAACAGTGAAGAACGTATTGCCGAGTTGACGAAAGAAGTGGAAAAACACCTGCGTGCAATCGGGAAAGTGGCGCTTGTGCTTTCAGAGAAACGGCAGGTAGCGGGCAAAAAATTGGCAACGGCCGTTGAGCAAGAATTAGTTCACTTGAGTATGAGCGGCACGCGCTTCGTTGTCGAATTCGAGACGGAACCGGACGAAAACGGCGCCTATGTTGGCGACCAGCAGCTTGCTTTTGACCAAACTGGCTTCGACAAAGTGCAATTCCTCTTGTCCACCAATCCAGGCGAGCCACTTAAGCCGATGGCAAAGGTTGCCAGCGGTGGCGAGACGGCTCGGCTGATGTTGGCGCTCAAAACAGCCTTGGCGCAGGTGGATGAGACACCAACTCTCATCTTCGACGAAATTGACCAGGGCATTGGCGGTCGAGTGGGGGATGTTGTGGGGCAGAAATTGTGGGGATTAACGGCCGTTGGTGAACATCAAGTTATCGTTGTTACTCATTTGCCGCAGTTGGCGGGCTATGGCGATACCCACTTCCATGTTAGTAAACAGGTTGTGGATGGCCGTACAAAAACGGCCGTTACCAGCCTAGACCGCGAAGGACGCATCAACGAACTCGCCGCCATGCTCGGCACCAACGACCATCACGCCCGTGGTGGGGCGCAGTCGATTTTGCACCAAGCCTATGTTGTCAAAAAGGGTGAACAGTAAGCCGTAATCAGTGTTCAGTTAGCATGAGACCAATCACTGTTCACTGTAAACTGTTCACTCCAGTCCCTACCCTTCCAATTCATCCTCAACCGGTGGTACACTAATAATTGTTTCGCCCAACAAAAAATCAATCGCTGCCTGTAGCTGCGTATCCTCAAATTCCACATCCGCATCCGCATCAAATTCTGGTAATGGGATGAAATAATCAGGGTCTAGTCCTTCTTTATGAACCCACGTTTCATTTGGCGTCAGCCAACGCGCAATCGTAAGACGCAGGCCACCGCCGTTGCTCAAGCTTTGCCAGGTTTGCACAGTTCCTTTTCCAAAAGTCGTTTGTCCAATAAGTGTGCCCCGATCATCATCCCGAATTGCTCCGGCTAACACTTCTGAGGCGCTGGCGCTGCCCTCGTCAATCAACACCACCAACGGAATGTCTTCTGCTATACCTTTGTTTGTGGCTTCGTGAAGGCGCTGGCTGTCATTGCCAAACTCTTCAATAAGAATAATGCCTTGCGGCAAAAATTCGTCTGCAATATCAACGGCCGTGGTTAAACTGCCCCCCGGATTGCGCCGTAAATCCAGAATGAGCCCATCGGGGTTGGACGCCATTAATTCTGTTAGCGCGTCAGACAGTTCTTCGCCTGATTTGTCGCCAAAACGGTTTAGGCGTAAGTAGGCAATGTTGTCGTCCAGAATTTCGCTGCGCACGCTTTTGAGTTCAACGACATCACGCACGATTTCCAGTTCAAATTGTTCATCACCACGGCTTATAAGAAGGAGAACGGCCGTTCCCGCAGGCCCCCTCACCAAAGCCGCTGCATCACTCACATCCATACCAAATAAATCAACGCCGTCCGCTTTCAATAAACGGTCGCCTGGTCGTAAATCAGCCGCTGCGGCCGGAGAACCATCAATCGGCGACACAACCGTGATAAATCCATCACGGCCTTCAACCTCTGCCCCAATCCCCTGAAATTCCCCCGACATCGATTGCCGAGCCGCTTCCTCATCTCGTGGTGAAAGATACCGCGTATGATCATCACCCAACACAGCCAACATGCCATCAATGGCTCCTTCCGTGAGTAATTCATCATCTACCGGTAAATCATAATACCGGGCATGAACCATATCCCACGCCTCCCAGAAAGGTTCAAATGTTTTCTTAGCTTCATCTGGTGTCGTCGTAGCTGCGCCAAATAGAGGATAAGGTGCCCACGGTGATTGCCCCAAGAAATATCCCATACTAAACGCAAGAAAAATAATAATGATAACTGTCGAAATAGTAAAAGCCCGTTCTTTCATCGTGATCTCCAATATAAAAATATAACAATCAAGGCGTTTTGTAACCTTGCTGATTTTAACTGTGCAATGTAAATACTATATTGGCGTAGGCTAAGAGGAGTGTAAGCGATAAGCTACCGTTTATTTGAAGGGAAATCCCCCTCTGCTACAATATGCTTACGTTGGAAAGGCACAAACTACAATGAATAATCAAAAAATACGTACCATTTATTCCATTTCTCTGGTACTGCTTGATGCATTTATGATAGGCGTTGGTTTTATTCTGGCATATCAGATGCGACGCTTCATTCCTTGGCCAGAACCGGTATCCAATCCAGTTCCACTTTTAAACTATTTTGGATTGATGCTGGTACAAGTTGTTAGCATCATCCTTGTCCTCTTTTTATATCGTCAATATTATATTCCGCGAGCCACTTCCCGCGTCGATCAATTCTATTACATTTTTGCTGCTGTATCTATCGGTACCTTAATGTCCGTTGCCGTATCTACACTCATTTTTAAGGGCAATGATGTTATCAGTGATTTTCCGCGCACGTTAATTATATATGCATGGGTACTCACGATAATGCTGTTGATGGTAGGGCGCGTTCTGCATCAAGCTGCGCGCGCATTTTTACGACGACGTTATGGCATAGGTTTAGATCGTTTATTAGTCGTTGGCACAGGCGATATGGCTCAAATTATCGTTCAGCGCATTTTGTGGCGACCTGATTTGGGATATGACTTACTTGGTATCGTCAATGGGGATGATATGAGCGATGTTTTGGGCATTCCCGTGCTGGGTACACCGGAAGATTTGCCAGATATCATTGAATCCTATCATATTGATGAAGTGATTATCGCCATGCCAGAAAAAGGTCACCGTGAGACTGTGCGAGTCATCTCTTATTGTGAACGCGGCCGTGTTTCCATCAAAACCTTCCCTGATATTTTCCAATTTGTAACAACAGAAGCCAGCATTGATGATTTGGGTGGGTTACCACTCCTAACTGTGCGCGACTTTGCCTTGCGTGGTTATCGCCTTATTTTCAAACGCTGGATAGATTTTGTTGCTTCCACTATCGGTTTGATTATCCTCTCTCCGTTGATGCTTCTTGTGTCCATTTTGATTAAGCTGGAATCCCCTGGCCCTGTGTTTTTTGTGCAAGAACGGATGGGTTTAGATGGCAAACCCTTTATGATGCTGAAATTCCGCTCCATGCGCACAGATGCAGAGAGTCATGGTCCCGGTTGGACGATGGAAGATGATCCGCGCCAGACAAAAATCGGCCGTTTACTGCGCCAAATTGAGGTGGATGAATTGCCTAATCTCATCAATGTGTTTATGGGCGAAATGAGCCTAGTTGGTCCGCGACCTGAGCAGGCTCATTATGTGGCGCAGTTCCGCAAAATTGTCCCCCGATACATGGATCGTCATCGTGAAAAAGGTGGTATGACGGGATGGGCACAAGTTAATGGATTACGTGGTGACACATCCATTATGGAACGTACTAAATTTGATTTGTGGTATTCGGAGAACTGGTCGGTTCTGCTTGACATAAAGATTATTGTGCGTACAGTTTGGCAAATTATAGATCGACGGAATGGTGAGCGACTCGCTTCAGAAGTGAAACCATCTGAAGTCATTGCTACCCATGAAAGTGATCCTAAGACCATCACAAAAAACAAGCAGTGATGTGAACTTATTTCTCCAGTCGGAAAAAGCGAAAAATAAACAAACTACTTCGTTGTATGATTGAAATCTAACACGGTTCTTATTTGACGCTGATCTATCCCCATGTTATGATATTTGAAGTACACTATTAGCACTCTAAATAGTCGAGTGCTAAACCTAAATAAATGAGTAATTGGGGCGAACTAATTAGTTCGCCTTTGTTGTGAAAAATCCACATGTTTGAAACTTTAACTGAACGCCAAGAACGCATACTTGATCTGGTTACTCGGACGTATATTGAAACGGGTATGCCCGTTGGCTCTAATACGTTAGTGGAGCGCTTTGAAATGCGTGTCAGTTCGGCGACAGTGCGCAATGAATTGGCGGCGTTGGGCGAGTTGGGATATCTGGTGCAGTTGCATACGTCTGCCGGACGAATTCCCACTGAGATGGGCTATCGTTATTTTGTGCAGAAGCTGCTGGGTGAATTCCGTCTGCCCGTACATGAACAACAGATGATCCGGCATCAGTTTCACCAATCTCGGTTGGATTTGAATCAATGGATGCAGTTGGCGGCGGCTATTTTGTCGCATACGTCTCAAGGGGCAAGTTTTGTGACGGCGCCGCAACGACGTGTCAATCGTTTTAAGCATTTACAACTTATTTCAACGCAAGATCGTTTGGTTTTGATGATTGTGGTTTTGGTGGGTGGTGAAGTGACGCAGCAGATGCTGACTTTGGCCGAGCCGTTACCGCAAACGCGATTGAGTTTGGTTGCAGATCGGTTGAATGAGTTGTTTGCCAATGCCGGTTTTGAGGAAATTCAAGCAATGTCTAATCGCCTGGATACGTTGGAACATGAGGTGACGGGCTTGATTTTAGATGTGATTAAACGCACTGACAGCCCGGCAATTAGCAATTTTTACCGAGATGGCTTGGTGAATTTATTGGAAGATGAAGGCACGCGCCAAGCGGTTCGTGTGTTGGAAGAGCGAAACTTGCTGGCTGATGTGATATCTGGTTCAGATTCGATAAATAATTTGGGTGTACAGGTATTGATTGGCGGGGAAGGACGGTGGGAAGAATTGAAGGATTGCACGATTATTCTCTCCCGGTATGGTGTTGTGGAACAATTTAGCGGTACGGTGGCGGTAATTGGCCCCACGCGAATGCCGTATGGACGAAATGTAGCGGCAGTACGTTATGTGGCCGATTTAATGAGCGGCCTGGTTTATGATTATTATCTGGAAGGTCTTCCTGAAGGAATTCCGGTAAACGAAGAGGTTAATATCAGTGAGTGAAGAACAAGTAGAAGAGACTACCCCTCAAGAAGAGGTTGAAATTATAGAAGGTGATGTGGAGGAAACGGCCGTTTCCTCCGAAGAAGCAACGGAAAAACCATCTGAAGAACAAGAAGAACCCACCTGTGAAGATTTGCTAGCTGCGGCTCAAGAAGAAGCCTCCAAAAATTTAGATGGTTGGATGCGGTCTCAAGCCGAATTTTCCAACGCACGTAAGCGTATGGATAAACAGCGGATCGAAATTCAAGTACGTGCTACCACAGACATAGTTACTCGTTTGTTGCCAGTGGTAGACGACTTTAATCGTGCTTTTGATAATGTGCCAGATGTTGTCAGAGAAAATAGTTGGTTTGAAGGCATCGAAATGGTTAATCGTAAGATGATTAGCATTTTAGAAAGCCTCAATGTTGAGCCGATTGAAGCAGTTGGTCAGCTATTTGACCCCAACTGCCACGAAGCCATCATGCAAGAAGACTCCGATGAATATGAAAGCGGCATCGTGATCGCAGAATTACAAACAGGATACAAAATCGGCGACCGGATTATTCGGCCGTCTTTAGTGAAGGTTGCTGCCTAGCCAGTGCCTATATCGGAGGTTAGAGATTGGAGATTAATGCTATCTTCAATCTCTAGTCTCCAATCTCAAGAAACTGAGTTCCAGATTTTAGACGAGGAAAATAAAATATGAGCAAAATAATTGGTATTGATTTAGGCACAACCAACTCCGTCGTAGCCGTTATGGAAGGCGGCGAAGCAGTTGTTATTCCCAGCGCGGAAGGTAATCGCACGTTCCCCTCCATTGTCGCTGTTAACCCCAAGACCGGCGAACGGATGGTAGGTCAGGTTGCTAAACGGCAGGCTGTGATTAACCCCACCAATACAATCTACTCCGTAAAACGCTTTATGGGGCGCAAATTTGACGACCCTGAAGTAGAAAAGGCAAGAAGCTATATTCCCTACGAAATCCGTAAGGCACCTAATGGCGACATTCGTGTCGTGATGAATGATCGGGACTATTCCCCGCCAGAAGTCTCCGCCATGATTTTGCAGAAAATGAAGACAGATGCCGAAGCTTACTTAGGTCAACCTGTAACCCAAGCTGTCATCACAGTGCCTGCTTATTTCAACGATAATCAACGTCAGGCAACCAAAGATGCTGGCAAAATTGCTGGCTTGGAAGTGCTGCGTATCGTCAATGAACCAACCGCCTCCGCTTTGGCTTATGGCATTGGCAATAACAAAGACGAAATGATTGCTGTCTATGACTTGGGTGGTGGTACCTTCGACATTTCCGTTCTGGAAGTGGGTGATGGTGTGTTTGAAGTCAAGTCAACCAACGGTGATACCTTCCTTGGTGGTGATGACTTTGACCAAAAAGTTATTGACTGGGCGGCCGAACAATTCAAAATGGATCAAGGTATTGACTTGCGGAGTGATCGTCAAGCATTACAACGGCTGAAAGAAGCGGCTGAAAAAGCGAAAATTGAACTGTCTACTATGATGCAGACAGAATTGAATCTGCCCTATATTACAGCAGACGCCACTGGCCCCAAGCATCTAACCCTGACGTTAAGCCGCTCTAAGTTTGACCAACTGACAGAAGATTTGGTTCGTCGTTCCATTGAGCCATGTCGCCAAGCCTTGAAAGATGCAGGTTTATCCACTTCTGAAATTACAGAAGTCGTTTTGGTAGGTGGCATGACCCGTGTGCCAGCCATCCAGGAAGCAGTTAAGAACTTCTTTGGTAAAGAACCCCACAAAGGCGTGAATCCTGATGAGGTTGTCGGTATTGGTGCTGCCATTCAAGCCGGTGTGTTAGGTGGCGACGTTAAAGATGTATTGCTGCTTGATGTGACACCTTTGACGCTGAGTATTGAAACATTGGGTGGTGTGGCCACTCCGCTGATCGACCGCAATACGACCATCCCCACCCGCAAAGGCCAGGTGTTCTCCACCGCAGCTGATAGCCAGACGCAGGTAGAAATTCATGTAACGCAGGGTGAACGGCCGATGGCGGCTGATAACAAGAGCCTGGGTAAATTTATTCTCGATGGCATTCCGCCAGCACCGCGTGGTGTCCCTCAAATTGAGGTCACATTTGACATTAACGCAGACGGAATATTGCATGTCACGGCTAAGGATAAAGCAACAGGGCGCGAACAGGCGATGCAGATTATTCCATCTAGCGGTTTGCAAGATGCAGAAATCGATAAGATGGTACGGGATGCTGAACTACATGCAGCCGAAGATTTGAAGCGTAAGGAAGGTGTGGAAGCACGCAATATGGCTGACTCATCTGTTTATGCGGCTGAAAAGTTTGTAGCTGATAATGGGGAAAGTATTCCTGAGGTTCAGAAAACGGCCGTTCAAGCGCAAATCGATGTGGTTAAATCAGCAATGGAAGGCGGGGATGCCGTCTCCATGAAAGACTCTGCTGCTAAACTGCAAAGCGTTCTGCAAGAAGCCGGGGCAGCCATGTATCAGCAACAAGGCCCCGAAGCCGGTGGTTTCCCTGGTGGCGAGCCTGGTGCTGCTGGTTCAAGTAGCGCTGCTGACGACGATGTAATCGAAGGCGAATTTAGCGAGTAACTTAAATAAAAATTGATTAGTTAAAGCAGGTTATAGATGAGTTTGTCTATAACCTGCTTTCCCTGTTTTATGGCAAATAAACGAGATTATTACGAAGTATTAGGCGTTTCCCGGAATGCCAGTAAAGAAGAACTGAAAAAAGCATACCGTGGTTTGGCGCGTCAATATCATCCTGATGTGAATAAAAACGCTGATGCTGGTGAAAAGTTCAAAGAAATCAACGAAGCGTACGAAGCTTTATCTGACGATGATTTGCGCGCGCGGTATGATCGCTTTGGTCATGCCGGTATGGAAGGTGCTGGTGGGTTCTCTGGTTTCGAGGGTGGCGGATTCGGCAGCGTAGCTGATATTTTCGAAGAATTTTTTGGCGGTGCCTTTAGTGGCGGCGGTCGTCGGCAGCAGCGGCGTGGTCCGAAGCGCGGATCTGACCTTCGTTACGATTTGAAGATCTTGTTTGAAGAAGCTGTATTTGGCGTTGAGAAGGATATTGAGGTAGAAAGACCTGCTCCTTGTCCAGCCTGCAATGGTTCTGGTGCAGAGCCAGGTTCTAAGCCGAAACGCTGCCCCACTTGTGATGGTAGTGGTGAAGTGCGTCGGGTTCAACAATCCCTTTTGGGATCATTTGTGAATGTGACAACTTGTCCAAATTGTCGCGGGACGGGAGAGGTTATAGATACGCCATGTACAACTTGCCATGGTCACAAACTAATCCAAGAGACACGTACCTTAACGGTGAAGGTGCCGGCTGGTGTAGATAACGATACCCAGATTCGTCTGACCGGTGAGGGTGCGCCTGGTATAGATGGTGGCCCAGCGGGTAGTTTATATGTCATCATTCGGGTAAGTAAGCATAAATTCTTTGAGCGACGTGGTGATGACATCTGGATAGATTTGGAAATCAACGTCGCCCAAGCCGCCTTAGGTGATGAAGTGACTGTGCCCACCATTGATGGTGATACGACATTAACGATTCCACCTGGTACAGAGTCTGGCAAGGTATTTAAATTAAAACATCAAGGCGTGCCGAAACTAGATCGTACGGGTCGTGGCGTAGATATGGGTCGTGGTGATCAGCATGTATTAGTTCATGTGAGCATTCCAAGTAAACTTACGGATGAACAACGTGAATTGTTTACAAAACTGTCTGCTACCTTGGGCAAAGAAGTTATTCCGCAGCGTGAACGCGGTTTTCTTGGGCATCTAAAAGATGCAATGGGTTTTTAAATGTATTGGCTTGAAGTTAGTGTAATTACAGATGGGGAAGGAGCTGAAGCGATTGCTGAAGCGTTGAAGCCGTTTGCACATCAAGAAAGTGTGGTTTTGGAACAACTCGGGGATATGGATGACTTAGACCCGAATGCGCTCGAACCGGCCGTGACAGTGAAGATATATGCCTCTGAGGAACGTGACACGGCCGAATTCCGGCAGCGCATCGAAGAGGTTGTTTATCAATACGGCCGTTTATATCCCATCCCGCCCCCTACATTCCGTAAATTAGAAGATCAAGATTGGGCAAATGCGTGGAAGGAACATTATCACCCATTTCGTATAGGCGAAAAGATTTGGATTCAGCCGAGCTGGATTGATATTGAAGAAGTGGCAGATGATGTTGAGGGTGTTCACCCAGATGATGTCGTTCTGACTCTAGATCCAGGTATGGCATTTGGCACAGGGTTGCATCCGACAACACAGATGTGTATGCGGGCGATAGAGATGGTTGTGAAGCCCGGTATGACGGTGCTTGATGTGGGCACTGGCTCTGGCATCTTAGCCATTGCAGCCGCCAAATTAGGAGCCTCCCATTTGTTGGCATTTGATACGGATATTCTGGCTGTCAGGGCCACGCAAGAAAATTGTATAAAAAATGGTGTGGCTGAGAAAATATCGTTATTTGAGGGGACGTTGGATCAAGTTGAGGAAAAGGGATGGGATGTCGTGGTGGTCAATATTTTAGCACCGGTCATCATCAAACTTTTTCAGAATGATGGCTTGATGTCGTATGTTGCCAACAATAAGTTGGCGGGCGAGAACGGCCGTTTAATTCTCAGTGGTATCATTGAAGAGCAAGGGGAAGGGGTGGAAACGGCCGTTGAACAAGCAGGTGGTTGTATCGTCGAGAAACTGCAAGTGCGGGATTGGGTAAGCTACATCATTCAGCCCTGTTAAGGCGAGTTCATTTAAAACGAATAAAAAAAAGCCACAACGATGATTCGCTGTGGCTTTTTAGTTTAGGTAATTAACCCTCTTTGGTTCCGTTTGGTAGAGGTCGACGGTTACGATGATAACGGTAAGTAATGCGCCCGCGCTCTAAATCATAAGGCGTCATTTCCAGTCGAACCCGGTCGCCTAACAAAATGCGGATGTAATACTTACGCATCCGGCCAGAGAGATAGGCCAAGACCTGATGCCCATTGTCCAACTCAATTTTGAATTGGGTATTAGGTAACAGTTCAACGACTGTGCCTTCAACTTCAAGTTTATCTTTGCTGTTCGCCATATATTAAATTACTCTTCTTCTTCCGCAACAATTGCTTCAACGGCAATAGCTGCTTCAACGGCGGCTACTGCTTCATCATCAATGATTTCATCGATCACCGCTTCTTCAATTTCTTCCACAAGTTCAGCGACTGCTTCTTGCTGCGCCATGTGTTCTTCCATCCACTCGATTTGTTCTTGAGCGGTGACCGCTTTCAAGCTTAAACCAATGCGTTGACGCTGTGGGTCGATGCTGACGACACGTAATAGATGTGTTTCGCCTTCTTTGACAACTTCACCCACGTTTTCTACGTTGGTGCGGGACAGTTGAGAAACATGCAACAGACCTTCGATACCTGGTTCAATCTCAGCGAATGCCCCGTAATCCAAAATGCGAGTCACGGTACCTTCGACTAATTGGTTGAGTTCGTAACGTTCTTCAACTGATTCCCAAGGATTAGCAAGAACTTTTTTGCGGCTCAAGCTGATTCGTTGCTCTTTGCGGTCTAGTTTCAAGACGACGACTTCAATTTCATCGCCAACTTTCACAACTTCGCGCGGGTGGTCAATGCGATGCCAAGCCAGTTCAGAGATATGAACCAAACCATCAGCACCGCCAATGTCAACAAAGATACCAAAATCACGCAAACCGCTGACTCGTCCAGTGAGTACATCACCTTCTTTGAGATTTTCCAGCATTTCGCCTTTGCGCTTTTCTTCCCATTCTTTTTGGGCATCACGTTGGGAGAATACCAAACGACGGCGACGGCGATCAACTTCGATGATTTTGACAGGTAGTTTTTCGGTACGCAATTTCGCCAATTTTTGCTGACGTTTGCGGTCGCTCATACCTGGTGTCAATTCTGACAGATGGGAGGCTGGCACAAAACCGCGTAAACGGCCGTAGGGAATAATTGCCCCCCCTTTGTTATAGCCAATAACCTCACCTTCGATGATTTCGCCACTTTTCATCAGGGCTTCCGCTTCAATCCAATCTTGATTGAGCATCGCCATGTTGATGGAAACAACGAGACTGTCCGGTTGTTCGGTGTTAAGGATGAAAACGGGAATTTCATCATTAACTTTGAGGGCAGCCCGATCTTCATCGGATAATTTGCTTAAATCGGAGAGGGGAACTAAACCATCACGTTTTAAACCGAGATCGATAATGACGCCCTGATTATTGATGGCAGCAATAATACCCTTACGGATATCGCCAACCTTGGGCAACTCATAATCGTGTTGATCTAATAATTCTTGTAAAAATTGTGCGTCTTCGCTCGACATACTTAATAAACTCTTCCAAAATGGGATATAGATTTTCAAGAAAAAAACTCGACCGTCACATAAAAGTAATGTGGAGACGGCCGAGTTGATTGTTTCATAACTCTAGTTTTACTGTTGTTTAGAGAAATCAAGTAAATTATTACTTAAATATATTCCTCGGAGTTAACAAGAGAGCACAGTAAATATCTCTGGTTGTTTCTCATCACACTATACAATCTTCAATTTTTGGATGTAAAGTGTTCTTCCAACAGCATTCTCAGCCTACCTAGCCAAAAGATTATAGCCAGTCACCCTAGGCTTGTCAATGAAAATAAACGAGGGGCATTTAAAGGCTCATGTATGCTTGGGTAATGGCATCGCTAAATGATGATATTGAGCAGGCAAGTTGAAAAGGTTTCATGTTTTTTTACAATGCGTCAGCAATGGGAGTTCGTAATGTGCCGATATTTTCGATTTCGCTTTCTAAGATATCCCCTGGTTGTAGAAATTCTGGTGGTGTACGGGCACCGCCAATGCCACTGGGGGTACCCGTGGCAATGACGTCTCCAGGCAACAATGTCATGCCGCGTGATAAGTGGTCGATGGTGGTGGGGATGTCGAATATCATGTGGCGGGTATTGCTTTCTTGTTTGGTGACCCCATTGACACGGCTGGTGATGTGTAGGGCGGTTGGATCGAGTTTGTCGGCGGTAATAATCCATGGCCCCATGGGGCAGGCGCCGTCTAAACTTTTGCCTTTGAAGAATTGTTTGTGCTGGTATTGTAAGTCTCTAGCGCTGATGTCGTTAATGACGGTGTAGCCGAAGATGTAGTTCATGGCTTCTTCTGGCGTGATGTTTTTGCCAGTTTTACCGATGATGACGCCCAGCTCTACTTCGTAATCGATTTTTTCAGATACGGATGCATCGTAGGGAAATGGATCATAGGGGCCGTTAACGGCCGTTGTCGCTTTTGTAAATATGATGGGAAAGTCGGGCAACTCAACGGCCATGCCTTGGGAGATGAGAGATTCCTCTGCATGTTTGGCATAGTTATGTCCCAGGCACATGATGTTGCGCCTGGGTGTGGGGATGGGTGCTAACAGGTGAACCTCATCAAGGTGGTATTCCGGATCATGAGAATCCAAATGGCTTTGGACGACTGCTAGCCCCTCTGTGCCGCTGTCGATGAGGGCGAGCATGGTGGGGAAAACGGCCGTTAAGTCAACAATGCCATCTCCCTTTACTGCGCCAATCCGCACGGTTCCGTTTTGCTCAAAAGTTATCAGTTTCATCAGCGTCTCCCTACCAGTTGACCGATGCCACGCCCCACCCAAACCTCTTCTTTGAAGGCAGGGTTGCTGGCGGAGGCCACAAAATAAGTCACTCCTTTCACCGTTGGGCGACTTTGTAATTCTTGCCAAAATTCAATGTACTGCCGTGCTTTTATGTAAACGGGCGTTCCGCTTTTATTATTACTGGCTTCTGTTACATAAATTGGTTTGTAGCGGAAGCGGGCAATATAGTCATCCAGCACATCTAACCCGCGCTCCATCGGATACACATTTGACCAATAGATGTGGACGCCAAGCCCATCTGCTGCTTCCACCGCAGCCCGACTCGCCTCAACGAATTGGATATGATCTTGCTTGAAGTTAACGACAGACCCGCCAGGGGATAGTCCTGGATAGATGAATTTATGACCGGGTAATGCTTGCTTGTAAAGTTGGTGTAGTTCTAGCCACCACCGGGCAAACTCGGCTCCGTCTGCCCAAGAGGTAAACAAACCCTCTGGTCGCAGATTTGGTTCGTTGTGCAGTTCGATGACCACCTCTTTGCCTTGCAGTAGGTTTAAAGTGCGTTCCATATCGCTGAGGGTATCGTTCAGGAATTGGCGAGGGCTGATGTTACGTCCGCCAAAATCTAAAAATGCCCGTACAACCCATTTGGCATCAGGATGCTGTGCCACTAATTTGCGAATGCCCGTAGGATTGTGGAAGGTTAGCACTTTTATCATGCCCGGACGGGTGTCTTTGAATTCTTGTACTTCGTTATCGTGAATGTCTGGGTCTGCGGAAGCGTGTAGACCGATTTCTGCGCGTCCCATTGGCTCTGGATCCGGGTTGATGGGTGGCGTAGTTGTTGCTGGTGACGATGGCTCTACGGCTGCCCCACCTGTGCCGAAGGGGGCTTGCAAGATATCGTCGTCAACCCGTACCGGCGTATATTCCCCTTGCGCTGCCCCGGTGACGATAATCTGCTCGTTTCCGGGAACGAAGCCTATATTGGTGGCGTTCCGGCGTGGGGCGTCTCTTAAATTGAGACCATATGGACTGACAACGGCCGTTTCCCCAGAAACCACAATCCCCGACGTAAAAGCCCAACCCGGCGTTGTATCATGCACCGGTAGAGGCGCCGGTTTCGGATCGGTTGGTGCTAGACCCTCTGGCTGCTCAATCTGCGGCAATCTTGCCGGTAAATCGGCGATATCTCCTTTAGCGGCGTAAAGTGGCGTATATTCTCCCTTTGTCTTGCCTGCAATTTGAGCTTTTGCTCCTTCCTTCAACGTACCTAATCGTGTGCCAGCTCGTGAAGGTTGCGCCCGTAAGCTCGTTCCATACCGTCCAGAAATCGCTTCATTATCTCGAATATTCAGATTATTCGTCCAGGCCCAACCTAATACCGAATCGGTTGGTGGTTCACTTGGGGCAGGTGTTGGGGTGGGTGTGATTTCTGGTGCATCTGGAATAGCAATTGGCCCAGAAAATTGACTGAGATGAACGCGAACAGGCAAATACTCTCCTTGCTTCCCGCCCAGAACATCAACCGTACTGCCGCCACTAACCAAGCCAATATTTTGCGCCGAACGATTCGGTTCCGTGCGCAAATTGATACCATATTGACCAACGGTCGCCTTATTGCCAGACTGCGTCAGATAATTTGCAAATGCCCACCCATCAACCGTTTCTTTTTCTGCACCAGGGGGGGGTTGTGGTTGAGGTATTGGCGGATCTGGTATCCCTGTATCGAGTGCCACAGAGGGTACTTGTACCGGATAATATTTTCCCTGTTTCGCCCCATTTATAATAAGTATCGTGCCACCCGGAACTAAATCGATAAGCTTGCCATTCACACTGGGCGTTGCTCGTAAATTGATGCCACCCGTATTAACTTGGGCTAAATCATCAATAATAAAAACCCCATCCTCATGTGCCCATCCATC
Source organism: uncultured Chloroflexia bacterium (assembly GCA_963747345.1). Taxonomy (GTDB): domain Bacteria; phylum Chloroflexota; class Anaerolineae; order Promineifilales; family Promineifilaceae. The sequence continues at coordinate 672,122 of CAVVFA010000001.1, forward strand.
TGTATAAGGGCCAGATGGTCTTTGCACGCCGAGCAACGGCAGCAAGAATGGCGTTGGGTCAATCATATTGTTAGGCCAAATCCCTTGAGTTTCCCCTTTGTGTTTGAGTGTTAGATGCAGATGGGAACCAAAACTATTCCCTGTATTATCTGCTAGGCCAATTAAACTTCCCGCTTCAACTGTTTGCCCTTGTTGCACCTTCACATCCTGCAAATGTGCATAAATCGTCTCATACCCATCAGCATGTTCAATACGGATATGTTTCCCGTAATTGTGACCCTCTGCATTTTGCTGAACCATTTTGACTGTGCCTGGAGCCACCGCAAAAATCTTGCTGCCCGATGGCGCCATAATATCGATGCCTTCATGACCGGGCAAACCAAATTGGGCATAACTTTGGGGATTGGCGCCAAAATATTGATTGATACTGCGAAACTCAGTAGGCCACGCTTTAAACTTAAAATCACTCATGAGATACTCCTTTGTGTGAACGCTAAACATGTAGATAAACCGCGAATAGTCGCCATTTACATCCGCAGATTCCTGAATCTTACGGCCTAAAAGAGAACTCGTCAAAATAAATATAGAGCTGTTCAGGTCTCGAGAGACTAAACGGTTACGGTAAATAATTCTACGGTGATAAATAAAACAACCGCAAACACCATAGCGGCAATTTGCGGTTTTTTATCCTAATTTAGGTGGAGCGAATTTTGGATTTCAAAAACTCGCTTATGTATCTAGCGTGTACGACGTTGCCAATATTCTTTTGGTGCTAAGTCACTCAAATCTTGCGCATGTAAGAAATCGAGGATGAGCCGGTTGAACACGGCTTTTTCTTGCAACATGGGGAAGTGCTGGCAAGCATCTAATCCCACATAGAATCGATTATTGCCAGACCGACGTAAATGATAATATTCACCATCTGGCGGCTTGACAACAGAATCATCATTACCAAAGATCATCAAGACTGGACGTGGGCAGTTAGCTATATCTGCTACCAAGTTCATATTGGCGATTTCTGATGCCAACATATTCATTGCCATGGGATCTGTTTTACGAACTTCTGAATCAACTTCACTAAAGGAATTGGTTTTACCAATTTGCTTGAGAACGGCATCCGGTGATGAATCTGATAGGCGTGGTTCCATATATGTGCCATTGATGGGTAAAGCCACTGTTACTAGCTTGGAAACGCTGTCAGGATTCATTACTGTGTATTTAAGTGCTGCTGCTGCGCCCATGCCGTGTCCAATCAGCGTAACTGGTTTCATGATTCCCAATTGATTAATGAACTGATCAATCATTGTGACATATGAACGTACACTATAATCGTCGGTTTCTTTGCTGGAATCACCAAATCCCCAGAGGTCGAATGCAAAAGCGCGATGCATAGTAGACAGCGCTTGCATAGAAGACCACCAGTAGCGCCAGGAACCGAGCCAGCCATGTACAAAAATGAGGGGCTCGCCTCTTCCTAGAACTTCATAGTGAATTAAGTGGTTACCAACAGTTGTGATGCTCATAAATAGTGTGGTCTATGAAAGAAAATTCATTCCTATGCGTTCAAAACTCGGTTAATCGTGCCAATAAGTTCATCTGGCGCAAATGGTTTTAAAATATATTGTGATGCACCAACACTGAGTCCAGTTTGAATTTCAGTTTCTTGTCCTTTTGCAGACAAGAAAATTACAGGGATGTCTTTTGTTGAGTCGATTTCTTTGAGACGCCGACAAGCTTCATACCCCGTCATTCTGGGCATGCGTACATCCATCAAAATCAAGTCGAAGTCATTCCCTTGGGCTGCTTCAACGGCCAGCGCTCCATTTTCTACACTGGTGACTTCAAACCCGTTGAATTGCAAAGTGAGTACTACCAGTTCACGGATATCTTGATCATCTTCTGCGATTAGAATTTTTGCCATAGCTTTATTTCTCTTAAGAAGGTGTCCTGAGATTAAGTGGGATCACTGTCTTCAATTACTACTGGTAAATTAAAGGTAAAGGTGCTGCCTTCACCTAGTATGCTCTCTACTTTTAGTTGACCGCCATGCATTTCAATGAGACTACGTACGATGGCTAATCCTAGCCCTGTGCCGGGTACAGCCTGAACATGCTCGTCGTCTGCGCGGAAGAAGCGCTCAAATATCTTTTGCTGATTTTCTTCAGAGATGCCAATACCTGAATCTTTTACACTAACGAAGACATATTCTCCATTGGATTTTACGGAAAGGCTTATGAGGCCGTCTTCTGGCGTATAGTTGAAGGCGTTGTCGATTAAATTTGTCAGGATTTGGGTAACACGGGCATGGTCTGCATTGACTAAAGGCAAGGTGGGTTCAATATCTTTATTGACGATCAGTTGTTTGCTTTCGTGTTGAATGCGGCCTTGCAGGTGTCCTTCAACGACTTGGTCGATAATTTGTGGCACATCTAACGGCCGTAGATCAAGTGTTGTTTTCCCTGTTTCGATGCGGGAAATATTCAGGAGGTCATTGACCAACATATGAAGCCGGTCTGCGTTGTTTTTGATGACTTTTAGGTATCGTTCTTGTGGTGGACTCATCGTTCCGGCCGCACCCATGAGCATTAAGTCGGCATACCCTTTGATGGAGGTCATGGGGGTACGCAGTTCATGGGAAACGGTGGAGACAAACTCGCTCTTGAGCTTATCGACTTCTACTTCTTTGGTGATGTCGCGGAAAATGGATACCGTGCCAAAGAATTGATTGCTTGCTAAAACGGGAGAAAGGTGGACGCTGACGAATTTTTCTTCAATTACTAATTGGTCTGCAAGATAAGTCCACTCTTGAATGCGATCTGCGTTTTGCGCCCAATTTTCGATGGTGTTGATCCAAGAGTCGCCGGAGTGCCCGTAGAGACCGAGTAGTTCGTTTACAGATTTGCCGATGAGCTGCTTTCTGGGGATGTCTAGGATGCCACTAGCGGGTACATTGGCTAGGATGATTTCGCTTTTATTATCGGCAACCAGGACACCGTCGGCAATGCTTTCCAGGATGGCTTGGCTTTTGGCAGTTTCAATTTGTTCGGCGTAAAGTAAACGACCCAGCCGTTCTGCTTGATCGCGGATTAGACGGTAGAGATTGGCGTTATTAATGGCGTTTGCTACTTGGATGGCGGCTGCTTCCACGAGGTCTAGTTGCTGCATGGTGAATGCACCAGGTTCCAAGTGGAACAGCATCAGGACACCAATGACTTCTTCGTTGGAGATTAGTGGCACACCTAATACGGAGCGATGTTGTTGGCTCGATGGACGAATGACCCAGCGGGGGTCTTTTTCGGTGTCATCGACGATGACGGCAGATCGGTTATCAATCATCCAGCCGGCTAACCCTTCTGTGGTGCTCATGCCGGTGGGGGCGCCTTGTCTGGGGATAGCGCGATCTAAACCGAAGGCGGCTTGGAATGTAAATTGATTGGTTTCTTGATGGATGAGCAGAATGACGCCTTGGCTGGCGTTGACGACTTCGTTGACGAGGTGTAGTGCCTGATTCAGAACGTGGTCTTGGTCGAGGCTTTCTGATAGCTCGGAGGTGATTCGTAGTAGGATTTTTACGCGATTGCTTTCTTCGTGAAGGGCTCTGGTACGTTCGGCGACGCGAAGGTCTAGTTCTTCGTTGAAGCGATGAAGTTCTTCGAAGAGTTGGGCGTTACGCAGGGCAATGGTGGCTTGTACGCCAAACATGGTAGCCCATGTGATATGTTTTGCGCTAAATCGGACTGGGTTGTTGGTATCAACCAGGATGAGGACGCCGATGATATTACCTTCTTGTTCCAATGGTACACCGAGGGCGGATTGGATGGCTTGACGGTTTGGCAATCTTAAGGAGAGGTCTTCTTGTTTTGCCAGATGGTTGATGTAGGTGGCCTGACCTGTGTTGGCGATGGAGGCGACGAAGGCGTTGGTATCTGTGATGGGAACGGCCGTTCCCACGAACCCCTCTGCGCTAAATCCTTTGGCTGCACTCCCGATAAAGACATCCTTTTCAATATGCCAAATGTAAGCGCCATCGACGTCGAAAATCCGTAAACTTTCAGCGCAGATAAGGTTGAGTACGGTTTCTCGTTCTAGTGTGAAGTTGATGGCCATACTGACGCTGCCCAGGGCGTTGTAAAATTGCTCTCGTTCATATGTTTCGGTGAAGACGAGGGCAGTTTCCAGAGCAGAGCCGGCTTGGTTGGCTAGAGCGGCGAGAAGTTGTGTTTCTCTTTGGTTAAGCGGTTGTTGACGTCGATATAGGATTTCTACCAGGGTCGCTAATTCATCTGAAACCTGAATTGGGACGATTGCGCTGGCGTAGGATTGATCATCGCCATCCCATATGGGTGATGGGAGCAGGGGCGGATTTTGTGTTGAGACGTGGGCTGTGTAAACGGCTCCTGTGTTTAGGAGATGTTTGAGTTGGGCATTGGGGGAAACGGCCGTTATCTCTGACCGTTTAGCACCAATAATGTCTTCTTCAACAAGGATGAGCGTGTTTTGGGCTGGTTGCCACTGGAAAATTCGGAAACCTTCTGCCCGCGCCGCGTTGCTCATGTGAACGGCGACGGTGGAGAGAATCATATCCTCTTCCAACATCGTGGAGAGAGCTTGACTCGCTTGCACAATATTTTCCAGGTCTGCACTGCGAGCCAGTGAATCTTCTACGAGTTGGGCATTTTCGATGATAGACGTAGCGAATTGTGCGTAAAGCTCAATGATTTGGAATGTCCGTTGCCCTGGACGACGGCCGTTTTTGGGTTCGTCTAATCCGATAAGCCCGATGCGTTGTTGATCTCGGTTGAGCAGGGGGATCACGAGAAAATCGTAAGCATGCCAATATTGAGGCCCTTTGTGGGCGCCACTACGGGCGGGACCACTACGGGCGGGAATAGCATCGCCTAAATTTTCAATCGCCCAGTTGCTTTCTTCTGGCACAAAATAGCAAGATCCTTGTTTGTATTGTTGGAAATCAGGATCATTCAGAAAAGATAACCACATCGCAGGTGACAAGGCGCTCTTGTTCATCTGTTGCAGCTCGGCTTCTGTAAACCCGGCTGAAATGATTTGGGTGGCATTAAAATCTTCGTCACGTAAGGTAAGGGATACGCGCTGCCAACCTGTGTCTTGTAAACCATCAACAATGAGTTGTAATTTTTCGTCGAAATTGGGTTCGCTGCTGATGTTGGTGAGGGTAGTAAGCTGCTCGATAACGGCCGTTTTGCTGGAATCTTTCGCCGTGGGGGAGTAAGTGATTTGAATATAGTTTTGGTAGGGTTGTGACTGGAATTGGTAGAAACGGCCGTTATTAACCTGTAACTCAGCACTCGTTGGCGCCTGCATCAGAGCTTGCCATGCTTGGGCAGTAGTAAACAAATCAGCCATTTGTAAAACATCATCCGAAAAAGCCATGATGCCGCAAGCTGAAAGCGCTGCTTGATTGATATATTCGATTGTGCCGTTAGCCTCAGCAATGATGACACCCTCAGTCAGGTTGTCAAGCACATTCCAAACGCTTGCCGAGGTGAGTTGTTTATTCATGGCAAATCCAAGACCTAACCCGATATTGCACGTAAACTCACTAATTCTCTTGCTTCGATTGATCTAGTTTTGATTGATCCAAACGGCGTAGTTCAGCGGCCGTCTCTGTGATTTCTCGAATATCGGCAAACCGTTGAGTCTCGGATGAAACAGCACCAACAGAGAGTCTCATTAAAGCAGCAAGTGAACCATCCGACATGGTGATGCCACCTTGTTCACGATCCATGAAATTGTAATGAGACATAACTTCTTCATTAAAACGTTGACGTAACTTATCAATCATAACCGGAACATTGTCAGACATGGTGATGATGACAAACGTGTCACCACCAGGATGGCCGATGAAATCATCAAGCGTTCCGAGTTCATCAACCACTTCATTGAGCAAAAGCGCCGCAAAGCGCAGCACTTCATCGCCAGCAACAAAGCCATAAACATCATTAAACGACGCCATGTTATCAATGCCGATTTGCAAATAGCTCCAAGCGCCAGAACGCATCAAAGTACGAAGCTGCTCTTCAATAAGCCGACTGCTGGGCAAACCTGTCGTTGGATTGGTCATATTCTGACGCTGATGGATGCGAATAGACGTGCGTACTCGCAACTTCAGTTCTTCAATGTCGAAAGGTTTGGTGATGTAATCATCCGCCCCTAATTCCAACCCAGCGATTCGATCACTTCGTTCATCTTTCTGTGTGAGGAAGATAATTGGAATGTGACTGGTTCGTGTAGTAGAACGCATGGCACGACAAATGGCATACCCATCCATATCAGGCAGCATGATGTCTAGCACCACTAAGTCTGGTAACTTTTTACGACATTTATCTAAGGCATCATTACCTCTAGCGGCAATTTCTACCTGGTATCCTTCATTTGAGAAGAATATTCGTAACATATTTGAAATGTCGTAATCATCTTCGACTATTAAGATTCGACCGCTACTCATAAGCTTATCCCTTGAAAATCTGTGAATAACTTGAGTCAGCTTACTGCTGGCTGACTATTTGATCTAAATGGAACTGTATTATCTGCATGATTAGATCGGCTAAATGCTTTTATCTTGGCAATCTCTTGTTCCGTAACTGCCCGTTCAAAACTTCTAAATCCACCTAAACTAAAACCATGCGCTTCAGCGATTTTATCAATTGTCACTACTTGTGACAATTTTATGTCTTTTCCTAGTGTATACGATTCGTACTTTCTGTCTAAGGCTAACGCCATCGTTTCTGCCATACACGCATACGCCATCTTAGGCGGGAAGCCAAAATCAAAGCCAAAATCAACTGGGCCTGGAACTTTTACCATGCCCCCTTCAATAACTAATACGTCAGGACGCTGTTCTGCAACCTGACGGGAGATGTCTCGTGGCCTAGCCACATCACAAATAATGGCACCTTGGCGCAAATGGTTGGCTTCAATGATTGTTTCGACAGCACTTGTCACAGTAATGATGAGGTGTGCTTCGTGAAGCTGAGACATGTCTGACGAAATAACCACATCCTTGCATCCCAATTCTCGGGCATTCGCTGCGACCTGATTTAGCTTTTCTTGGCGACGGCCGATTAAGAGTAATTGTGCAACATCTGGAGCCAGCATATCGGCGCACACAGAGCCAATAGCGCCTGTAGCCCCAATGATGGCAACCTTAGCTGTCTCCAGCGGGATGTCCATAATTTGTGCCGCTTCACGGATAGCCCGAACGGCCATGGCGATGGTTAAACTATCTCCTGTGGTCACAGGAATATTCAGGTTCTTAGCAACTGTAATGCCGCCATCGCCAACCACAGAGGTGAATGCACCCAATCCTAAGATTCGTGCGCCCAATTTCTCCGCATACTGTCCGGTTTGTATGATTTTTTTGTAAACGACGGCCGGTGGCAACGTGACCATGCGGGTGGGTGTCAGTGGACAGGCGACGAACCAACCTTTGAGAGAACGGCCGTTACTCTTTGACTGTATACCCTGAATTTCCGAAATATAAACCGGTGGGAAAAACAAAGACAAATAATCTATTAACCAGGCAGGTAACTTTCCCAAAGCAGGGTATTTTCGACTAACATCCCGCTTCGGATCAATTGGATGAATAATAAATGCAAACGAATCTTCCATATGTAAAGTTTAGCCAAACTACATACCTAGCTACAATAGGTGATCTGTCCTTCACTTGGGATATACCCTATAGAGTTATCCATCCTGACGAGGATACAATCTAGGATAAGGGTATTTATCAATGTAAGGATGGTGATCACTGTCTTCCCAAGAAATATTTTTGGTAATGAATTTTCTTTTATCAGAAGCCAGTAATACCACATCAGATTCTACAGTACGCGCTGCATACATGATAAGACCAGAACTTAAGCGACAATGGTGTCCAACACAGCCCCCTAAGACCAGCATATTTGTATCCTCTAACGTGCCTTTTTTACCATATGTACGGAGTGGGCCACCCAAAATGTTAAAATCCGTAAAAGTTGTACCTGCCCCCACAAAAGAATCTCGGCCAATTACGCACATTTGCAAGCAAGTATTTTGCGCAACCATCGAATTTTCCATCATCGATGTCATAAAAAGCGAAGTACGAAAGGGCAAGAAACAGCCATCACTCACAACACTCAACATTAATTGGCATCCTTGGGATACAGTAATATTGTTGCCAATAATGCAATTATCAATCACAGCCCCAGCTCCAATATTCACATTATCGCCAATTGTGGTTGGCCCATGAATAACGGCCGTGGGATCAATGCTCACATTCTTGCCAATTGTTACCATTTCAGAATTAGAAAGCACATGCTGTTGCTCTAAAATTGACTTGTACAATAGCTTGAGTTTGAGTTTCCAATCAACATTGATCTGATTTTCGAAAATCACCCCTCGGGCAAACGCGCCAAATAAAATGTCAGTGATAAACAAATGAACCCAATTCTCGATTAAAACAAACGCTTTACGAGGTAATTGATAAACTAAATCGCCAAATTCTGTTGCCATATAAGGTGGCACATGATAATAACCGCGTTCTAAAGGTTCTGTATCAATGATTAACGGTTTGGCTTCTACACTTTGGGACAAACCTTGTGGTAAATACCACATATCAGTTAGCAGCAGCTCGCCTTGAGGAAAGAAAGAATGACTTAGCGCACGCACATGTGTGTCAATCGCTGGGTCATCTGCGCGAAATGCAAGTCGTACCGGCCGTTTACCTGCTTGCGCACGTTCAATAAACTCTTTGATGAGTGGCTCATTGAAGAATAAATTATCTCGATGGACAAAAGACTCAATTGGTTCTTCTTCAAATTTATAAGCAGTTTGCCAATCTGGGTATTCACGCTCTTCATTTGTATATGGAGTCAATAAATCCCTTTGCCAAAGCCACAAAGGTTTATTCTGTACCCGCAAATCTCGAGCAGGTTCATTAAATGGGGGAATTTGAGTGCTATCCGTTAGAATAATTCGGCGCATAATTAGTTGTTTAACTAGAATTAAATAATAGGTTTTTTCGATATCGTAATCAGACACACATCATCGCCGGCTGCCACACATGAAACTTCTTCAACGCGGAACCGTCTGCCTTTGCTAACCCAATCTAGAGCTTGTTCTAATATCCCTACTGCCAAATGGCAACAAGGCTGTGGCGAGGTACGTCCCCAACATATCGGGCATCTTTCAATAATCCAGAGATACCCTCGATGGTCTTCTCCCAAGCGCACTTGTTGATCGCTAAACTTGTTAAATGTCTGTGCGAACACATCCAAGCCAATTTTTAGCTTTATCCCCAAAGGAAGTGTACGAATAGCTAAATCACCAATTCCTAATACTGGAACAAACTCTCTCAGGGCTAGTTTCCAGGTCTCCCTACCAGCACGCATGGATAACCCTCGACCACCGCGTACACCATAAATTTCCTCAACAGCTTGTTGCAAGGCACTAAATTCCGAGAATGGGAATCCTAATTCGAGGTTATTGGAGGGGTAATTATCGACTAATTTTTCGAGATGCGCGAAGTTGAGAATTGCATTGACGCCATGTCTTCCCATGATTTCTTCCATGGCAGTGAGTACAATGCGCCCCATTTTGTTTGGGTAAAAGAACTCTTCGTCCGTAATTGTGGAAAGTATGTCAGTCACCAGATGCCTGTTTTATACGATCCTTTGACCGTTGTTGAGAAATTTAGATAGTGTTTCCATGAATAGAATGGGTTCATCAATCATGGGGAAGTGGCGGGATTTTTGCATCATTGTAACTTGTGCATTGGGTCTACCTTGACTAAGTAGTTCGGCATTTGATGGCGAGACAATGTTGTCGTGTTTACCATAAATACCAAGAGTAGGTATGTTGAGACGAGGTAATTCTTTGCGTAGATCTGTTTCTCTTAAATCGCCAATACTGCGAAAGAAAGATTCGATAGTTGTTCGTTGTACATCACGCGAGATCATGCTCCTCACTTTCTTGGAATCTTTTGCAAGCAAGACTCTCATGATGGAATGGAGGAGGAAGGGATAACGCCAAATTAATTTAGCAATAGCACCATAACCTGCTAATTGTAGAAATGGATTGAGAGAAGTTCCGAGAACGGGGGAGCCAACAACAGCTACTTTATTTATTCGATCTGGGTGGGCCAAGGCAATTTGTAACGCTACGGTTCCACCCATGGAATGCCCAAAAATTGGAGATTCTTGAATCCCCAGGCTGTCCATAAATTGGTTAACCATGTTAACATAACTATTTATTTGAAATGAATCAGATGAATATCTTGTCCCCTTGCCTGAATCGCCAAACCCCCAAAAATCTAGGGCATAAACTCGATAGACTCTTGTTTTTGCTAGAAAAATCATAGAGTCACGCCATACGTCCCAGGAATTTATCCAACCATGTAGGAGTATGATTGGCTGTCCACGGCCAATTGATTCGTAATGTAGTAGTCCTTGCTCGGTAACAATTGAACTCACGTTAGCCCCTAAGCCGCCCTTTGGTTAATAGAATGAAGATGCCGGTTAATTGAAACCTATTTGTTTGTCTATTTCAATACCGTGCTGTTGTTATTTTGGTCATTAAGCTAACTTGGGCGAGTTTGTTTGTTGATAGTAGCACTTGACTCACTTATAACCTGTGAAAAGCGAGTTAAGGTGATGTAAATGAACCGTTAAACAATAATTTAGCCAGCTTTTTCAACCTTGTCGATTTCTTCTAAAATTGAATACAAGAGTTCTAAGAGAACGTTTTTGACGGTTTCTTTATCGGTGGCAACACAGGGAAGGATTTTTACTTCTGGGCGCAGGCGAAGAATAATACGAAGGTCTTCTGGTTCCCAAGCATCTTCCATATCTTGTTTATTGGCGGCAACGACATAAGGTGTTGCTGCATAGCTTTCAAAGGTTTCCAGAACTCGTTTCGCTTCGCGGAAGGTTTCCGGTTTGGTGCTGTCAACCATCACAACAAATCCAAGCATACCTTGAGATAGGATATCCCACATGAAGTCGAATCGCCGTTGCCCTGGTGTGCCGAAGAGATACAGCACAAGATCGTCGCCAACTGTTATACGACCGAAGTCCATGGCAACGGTGGTGGCATCTTTGACCTTTTCCGCGCTGCTGCTTATTTTTCGTTCAGTGGAAACGACATCGATTTCACTGATTGAACCAATGAATTGTGTTTTCCCTGCGGAAAACGGGCCGGTGATAACCATTTTTACTGCTTGCATAAGAATAATACCTTCTTGCAGGGGATATAAATTGATGATTTGCAAATAGATGATGTAAGTTATGATATTTTGGTTTTACAAACCACGAATACGATCAATAATGCGATTTACTACACGAACGTTTTACGGCCGATGATTGTGGATCATCAATGCCTTGTTCTTGTAGTATTTCTTGTCGAGCTGCGCTTTGGCGGGCTGGTGGTTGGGGTACAGGCCGTGGTGGTTTGATTATTTCCACTAAACCGGCTTGTAACATGCCGTAAATGATGCGTCTGATTTCAAAGTCGCTTAAATTATTGGCTCTGGCTATTTGTCGCATGGTATTACGCGGGTTAACAAATGATACGACGCGCCATTCTTCAACGGTTAGGTTGATGTTTTGTAAACGAGCGTCTGGACGGTCAGTAAAGCGGAGACATATGTCTAAGTTGGGAAGTTCTTCTTGCAATATTTCCCATTCTTTGAGCCGTCGGCTACCTTCCATGATGACGCTTTCGAGATCGATGGGAATAGTGATATGACCTGGAGAAGGCAATGCATTGGCTTCAAACCGAAATAGACCATCTGCCCAGGTGAATAGCTTGTAGACGGTATCTAATACGTTTTGGCGAACGCTTTGGATAATGTCATTTTGGGTGATGTGCCCACGTTGAATGAGCATGTGGCCTAGTTGTTTGTCGCTGGTTCCTTTGGCGCGGGCTTGTATGATTCTGGCTTGATCTTCTGAAAGTTTTCCGGCGTTTTGCAGTATTTGTGCCAGGTGATTTTCTTCTTCTGTGCCCAAAAAGGCGTATATTAATTTGCCTTCTCGAAAGGACATTTGAGCTGAGTCTCCATTACTTTGAATGGAAAGTGTGCCTGTCTTTCGTGCCAAATTTATGAGGTTAAGTAGTTGCGTTGTTGAGAAATCGCGCAGGTTCCCTTTTAGGGCCATAGTTTTTATTCCTGCCGGTTGAATTTTAATGAGTTCGGCAATGTCTGTATGAGATTAACGAACAATTGATTAATAAAAAATTTCTAACGGTTATTTCAGTAATTTTTAAATGATTTGTCCAGAAAATTAGACCTATTTCTCTCAGGGTAATTAACGTTGAGCATTATACTAGTTGAAAAAATCCTAGTCAAACTTACTATTGTCATGGGTGAGGAGATTTGCTTCAGTTTATTTTTGGTAGATTGCTTTTTTCATTACAAATTTATTTGAATTTTGCTCTTGTTGGCATTTCTTAAGATGGGTACAATACTGGCTCTTCTTTGAAATGAAGCTCTGTTTTTTGGGGCGGTGGCGAAATGGCAGACGCAGCGGACTTAAAATCCGCCGGAGGATACTCCGTGTGGGTTCGACTCCCACCCGCCCTACTTTTTTTGATTGGCCCGCTTGCGGGCCTTTTTTGTTTCTGCAGAAGGGTTGTTTAATCTGATGTCAGTTTTGCAAAAGCGTGTTGGGCTGTTTTTGAAAACGGCCGTTTTCCCCCTAAATCTCTTATCTCATTCAACTAAACTGGTGGTTGGTGTCTCTGGAGGGCCAGATTCACTGGCTTTGCTGCATGTGTTGACTCAGGTGGTGGAACCTGCCCGATTGGTGGTTGCGCATCTGAATCATGGGTATCGAGAAACGGCCGTTGCTGAGACTGAGTTTGTGCAAGACATTGGCTCGGGACTGGGGCGTGGTTTGCGAAACGAACTTTGTGGATATGGTTCAATTGGCTAATGAGTCTGGTGATTCGTTGGAAGAAGCTGGGCGTAACGCGCGGTATGCGTTTTTCTGTGAGGTCGCTGATAGATATGAGACGCCGTACCTTGTGGTGGGGCATCATGGGGACGATCAGGCAGAAACGGTTTTGATGAATTTGCTGCGAGGTACTGGACTGCGCGGGTTGCGGGGGATGCTGCCCGTGTCACCAATCGAGACAAAGGATATGGAGGGGGGTAGGTATTTTGTACTAAGACCGTTTTTACATGCAAGTCGGCAGGAGATTGAGGCATATTGTCAAGAATATGAGCTGGCACCCGTTTTTGACGAATCCAATGAAGATGTTTCCTTTTTCCGCAATCGGATTCGGCAAGAGTTGTTGCCGCTGCTGACGGATTACAATGCGGGTATTCGGTCTCATTTGCAGCAATTGGCGGAATTAAGTGCGGCTGATGTGGCCTTGTTAGACGAATTGGTGGCTGATGCATGGGCGCAGGTTGTTTTGAATGTAGATGAAAGCTCGGTGGTCGTCGACCGGCTGGCGTGGGCGGAACTGCCTTTGGGTTTGCGACGGGGGATTTTGAGACGGGCTGTGGTTGAGAAACGGCCGTTTTTGCAAGACATCACGTTTCAGGCCATCGAACAAGCCGGCTGGGTGCAGAAAGAAACGAAACGGGACAGCGGTTTAACTTGCCGGGCGATTTGTGGTTGGTTGTTGACTACGATCGGCTGATTGTGACCGATGATGAGAAAATTGCATTAGACGATTGGCCTCAGATGACTGGCGGGGAGGTCGTTAAATTGCTGGTTCCTGGTGAAATTGAATTAGCGCATGGGTGGAAAATCGAAGCCAAGCTCGTTGACACGGTGGATCTTTCTGAGATTCAAACAACGGCTGACAAGTGGCAAGTCGTTTATTGCCCTGCCCTGCCGGGCAAGATTTATTTGTGCGTACACGTGCAGCCTGGGGAACGGTTTCAACCATTGGGCATGAACGGCCGTTCTGCCAAAGTGAAAGATGTCATGATCAATCGAAAGATTGGGGCAAGTTGGCGAGATAAGTGGCCGATTGTAGCCAGTGACACCCATTTGGTTTGGCTGGTGGGCCATGCCTTGATGAACGAGTAAGAATTAACCCAGAAACAACAGTCAATTGTACAATTACATTGTTATAAGGGTTGACGCTAAAGTCACCCATCGCTATACTACCCGTCCGTTAAGTTACGGGGCGTAGCTCAGCTTGGTAGAGCGCTCGGTTTGGGACCGAGAGGTCGTCGGTTCGAATCCGGCCGCCCCGACTTTTACAGCAGTGGTTTAGTGTTTAGCCGAGAAGCTGTTAAGCATTTAACATTCTAGCGGCCGTGGTGTAATGGCAACACAAAAGTTTTCCAAACTTTTATCACGGGTTCGAGTCCCGTCGGCCGCTCACCAATTTCCCTAGAGGGTTTTGTGTGAATTCGGGCCTATAGCTCAACGGCAGAGCAAGCGGCTCATAACCGCTGGGTTCTTGGTTCGAATCCAAGTAGGCCCATATTAAAGATATAAGCTTGTATGCAATCTGCATACAAGCTTTTTTGTTTTTACGGGGCGGCGGGCAATTTTCCTAGAGGAATCCAGGGATTTTCATTGGTGATGCGTTCGTCGAGAATGGGGAGGGGGCGATTGGTGAAAGCGTCGTAGAGGCGGAGGGTGGCGCCGATGGTTTGGTCTGGGGTGGCGTTGTCGCTGACGGTGAGGAAGTGGGGGGAGCGTATTTGTGAACCGGCAATCCATTTGAGGGTGGGGATGGCACCCATGGCGGGGATGGCATCGTTTTGGTCTGTCCAGGCCCAGTGGAAGCCATCTGGCTTCGTAGCCGATGAGGCGGGTGGAGACGACGAGGTCTTGGGTGATGGGGCGGGAGGCGGCGAAATATTGGGGCAGCAGGATGGGGGAATTGACTGTTGAGTAAGATCACCCGTCCACACGATGTCCTTGACCTAATGGCACATAGTGTTGTGTGCCAATTGGGCCAGGTGCCCAATTTGATAACGATAAGTCCCCAAGGGCCCATATAATGAGTCGGTACGTATCCGACATCTGTTGGTGAAAGTTATCACGACTTCAGTTATGGTAACCGTCAGGTGTTTGCCAATGGAGATAGAGGCGGTTGGGCTGGATCGATAGAGTGGTGTCCCAATCGTAGCCGATGAGGGTGCGGGATGTGGTCGGCTAACGGCCGTTTCATCGGATTTTGCGTATAAGGTGCCCAACTCATTGCCTGGACGGGCAGGGTGGCAATCGTAGTGCGCGGTTCACCATTTGCTGCCAGCAGTGGTTCACTGTCGTACGCGCCAATCATGACTGCGTAGTCATCGGGCTGTGCGCCGAGGCGCGGAGTGAGCCGGAATTGGGTGAGGGTGATGCCTTCGGCTTGGGGGATGGCGGGCAGGTCTTGTTGGGCGTAGAGTTGGCCGTCGGGGCTGACGAGATGGGTGAAGAGGGAGATTGGAGATTGGAGATTGGGGATTGGTTGCCAGGCGAGGGTTAGGGTGGTTTCTTGGCCGATTTCAACGGCCGTTTTCCCCATCTCATAACCCAAAACTTCAATCGTATCACCCAGCACTAAGTCGAGCGGCGTGAAGGTGTCGGGCAGGGTGGTGCGTGGTTCCTGGCGGAAGAGGTAGGCGTCGCCGATTGGTTCGGCGGGGGGCAGGGTGGCATAGGCGTTTTCTTCGTAGTGGGTGCTGATGACAGAACGGCCGTTATCCAATTCCTCTTGAATGCGCGTGGCCCAGTCTGCGCCATAATCGGCGGTGCGCGGATAGACAAATTCGACGGTGACATCGGGGCGCTGACCTTCTACTTCTTGCAGGTACCAGAGCGGGGTGGCGAAGTGCCAGTCGGCGAGGATGATGCTGTCGGCGGGGGCTTCTGTCAGCAGGGGCTGCATGGTGTCGCGCAGGGTGAACTGGCTGAGGGTGGCGTAGCTGGGATAATGGGCGATGGTTTGACGAACGGCCGTTATCAGCAAAATAGAGGCGAGGGTGTAGGCAACGGCCGTTTGCCAACGCCGTCTGAATGTAAATGAAACCAGAAAGCCTACGCCATAACCCAGACAAATGACCGCTGGAATGTAGGCGGGCAGCATGTATTCGACGGTTTGCGGAGCGCGGTAAGTGGCGGTGATGAAGAGGTGGATGGCGAAGGAGCCGCCCAGAAGCAGCGCCAGCAGCCGGTCGCGCCAGAGCATGAGCAGCAGGCCAAAAATCATGCCGATGAGGAGCCAGTCCATCGACAAGCTCAGGAACCCATCGGCAAATTGGAAGGTCATGACATTGCCCATGACGAGCAGGCGCTGCCAGAGCAGGGCGGGTTGGGTGTAGTAGAAGAAGTCGCCGCTGAAGCCGAGGCCGAGGGCGTGGTTGAGGAAGCCGGGCAGGGTGGCTAAATCGGCGGTGGCGCCTGGCACGTCGGCGTGGGCGCGGAGGGGCAGGTAGAGCAGGGGCAAGAAGCCGAGCAGTCCGGCCAAAATGGGCTTGAGCCAGCGGCGCGGCGTTTTGATGAAGGTGGGATCGACGAGCACGATGAATAGCAGAAAGACGAGCGCCATGAAGGCCAGTGACAGGTGGTGGCCTAAGCCGAAACCCAGCGCCAAGGCAAAGAGGATGAGGTAGCGGTCGGCGTGTTTTTGGTTTTGGGACTGGGTGGCCTGGCGAAAACCAATCAGGGCGAAGAAGGCGAGGGCGGCGAAGAGGGCGGTGAGGCTGCGGATGTTGGCGGTGGTGGCTTGTGCCCAGAAGGTGGTGGCGGTGGCGAGGGCGATAACGGCCGTTATCCCCCCCATATAACTTTTTGTCAGCCGCCACACGGTTGCCAGCACGATGAGCAGGGTGGCGGTGCTGGTGAAGGCGGACAGCAGGTTGACGCGGTAGGCGGCGGTGGGGCCAATGGGCAGGCGGGTGAACAGGTTGCCCAGCAGGGTGTAGAGCGGGAATCCGGGCGGATGGGCGACGCCTAAAGTGGCGGCGATGAGTTGGTATTCGCCGTTGTCGGCGGCTAATAAATCAGGGGCGAGGGTGGCGATGTAGAGGGCGAGAAAGAGGAGGGCGGTGGCGGCGAAAACGGCCGTTTTCACCCATTTATTCCCCAACCAGCCCCAGTGTGAACGGTTTTGCAGGGCGAGGATGAGAAGGATAACGGCCGTTACCGTCAGCGCCACGCGCCAGTCAGGATAAGGATAAACAACATAGCCCAAAAGCAGCCATAACGGCCAAGTTTGTTCAGGGGAAAAACGGTACACGACGGGTACACAGACAAGCGACAGGAGAATCACAATAATCAGGGCTAGAAATACTGTCATTTGGATGGATGTATTGAGTGCCAGCGTTTCGCTGACAAGTCGGCCGAAAAACAGCGCCAACATGATTCCTGGCCCGGCGGTTACGATAATCTTGCGCATGTCGCTGATTATAGCGCGGACAAAGGTTGATGGGCATCTTTCGTGTATAAAGCATGGGCAAACCGGAGATAAGCTGTGAAGCCACCTCCTTGTTAGCGCCTTAAAATCCTTTGCATTTCACGATGAAGTCAGGGCGAGACGACGCGGAGCGGATGCTTCATGTTTCTGCCAACTATTACCGCGTCGTCTAGCCCCTACACAAATCGGTCTCTTTTTCAGGAGGTTTATATGACAACTTATCGACTTATCATCAACGGCCTGGAAGCGCCTTTGATGAAACTATTTGGCTGTGACTGCGCTCGCTGCCTTGACCCAAAGCGGCAGGCGAATACGTCTATGTCGTTGATTGCGACCAATGGCCGCCAGGAAACGACACAGCATGTTTTGTTCGATGTGGGGCTGGGTGTGGTTGATAGTTTGGTAGAGATACCGGATTTCAAGAATGGTCAGACGCGTCTTGACTGGATTTTGCTCTCTCATTGGCATCCCGACCATACCAAAGAGCTAAACCGTTTGTGTGTTTCTTATCGCTTTAATCGCAGATGGCATGGCCTGGATATGCCCAAAATTCCGTTGTGGTGTCGCAGTGGTTCGGCGAACTGGATGCAGATTGAGCATTCTTATGAGTGGCACAATCACCTGGAGACGCATGTTTCGGAGGAGCGTCTGCCGCCGGGAACGGTTTTGCTCATCATTGGATTTGGGACTAGAGGGCGTGGTGATTACGCCGGTTTCTGTCTCCCATTATGGGGCGGATGTGAATCCTGAAGACCGGAGCGAGGTGTTTTACAGTTGTGCCGCTTTTGTGGTCGAGACCGAAACGACGAAGGCGGTGCTGTTGTGGGATATTGACAATCAGAATGAGTGGTTGTGGGCGCCAAAGAATGAGAGGGAGGAAACGGCCGTTTCCCTCCTCTCCCACGCCGACTACCTCTTCATCGACACAGCCTTCTGGAATACCCGAGACGAACGCACTACGCACCCTGGTTTCGGCCAGGTGTGCCAAATCGCGGCCAATTTGAGACCCAAGCAAACCATCCTCGTGCATCTCAGCGGTCATCCAGACCAACCGGGTAATCCGGGCTGGGGGTGGACAAATGAGCGATGGCGGGAAGAAGCAACGGCCGTTTGGGTTGAGCAAGGTTTACCTGGAATTGTGACCGTACCCGAAATTGGCAGCGAGTATCTACTCTAAAATCACCAACGAAGCCTGAGCTTGTCGAAGGCTGGCACATAACAGCCTTCGACAGGCTCAGGCTTCGTCGCGTAGATTAGTCCAATCTGAGCCTCACGCCCCACCTGTGCTAAAATCCCCCCATGCAAGAACCAACCTTCTTTGTCCGCGATGTTCCCGTCTATGGCGATGCTATCCTTTCGCCAATGGCGGGCTACTCCGATGTGCCTTATCGGGCGCTGTGCCGTTCCTATGGCTCGGCCATGAACTACACCGAATTTGTGCCAGTCAATTCCTTGCTAGGGCGGCAGGTTCACCCTCAATTTCTGCGCCGACTCGACAAAAAGCCAGATGAAAAGCCGATGGTGTTCCAAATTTTCGGCAATGATGCCCAGCAGATTCTAAAGGGAGCGCAGCGCATAGCCGCTTTGGAGCCAGACATCATCGACGTCAACATGGGCTGTGCCACGCGCAGAGTAAGTGGACGGGGGGCTGGCGTGGGCATGATGCCCCAACCCGACCTCATCGCCGAAACTTTTCGGTTGCTGACGACGCATTTATCAGTGCCAATCAGTGGCAAAATTCGCTTGGGATGGGAAGAGAGCCAGAAAAACTATCTGGAAATCGCCCACATTTTAGAAGACAACGGGGCGGCGCTGATTGCCATGCACGCCCGTACCAAGCTGCAAAAATATGGCGGACAGGCAGATTGGGATGCCATCGCCGAACTGCGGCAAGCTGTCAGCGTGCCTGTTATTGGCAACGGCGATATACAAACCCCCGACGACATCGAGCGTATGAAAGCCCATACGGGCTGTGATGCGGTGATGATTGGTCGTGCCGCGATTGGCAATCCCTGGATTTTTGCGCGGATTGACAAGGCGGATGTGGCCTATGGCGATGTGGTGGCGGCGATGCGGCTGCACCTGAGGGAAATGGTAACTTATTATGGCGAAGAAGATGGCTTGACGTTTTTCCGCAAGCATTTGAAGCGGTATCTGGAGCCGTTTGCGTTTACGCAGGTGTTGCTGCCGGAGATGTTGGCGGTAATGGATCGGGTGGAACTAGAACGGTTGTTGACTGAGAGTGAGGGGATGATGGTGGTGGGATAACGAGGCCGTTCTTCCTTATTTTGTCCGATCCAGCACCCGCATGATTTGTGTTTCAAAACTGCTGTCTGGCATGAAAGCGAGATTTAGGCGGCGGATAACGGCCGTTCTCGCCCCCACATATGCTTGTAATAATTGACGAAGGTGAACGGCCGTTGTCTTCGTATCAGCTGAATAACTGGCTTTGAGCAGAGCTTGATGAGCCGGGTCTTCGGGGGGCAAAATGTGGAGCAGAGGCGGCAGCGTAAAATGCAGCAGTTCCACGTAAATAGAAAATGGCTTGTCGTAATCGCCGCGCACCACCTGACGGTAGGTATCCCAAAACATCACCCAAAAACGTTCGTCAATGGTTTCTAGCTCTTTGGCAGTCATGTGGGGGCTTTGTAAAAACGTTTGGGCGCACTGGGCCTGATACTGCTCTGCCCACCCTTCATTGTCCTTGAGAATACGGATGTCGCGATCCCAGGGATTGGGCAGCAACTGGTCTTTCACTTCGTACCGATAATCGACCTTACTGCCGTTACTGTAGAGCGCGATATGGAAAAACGGCCGTACATGGTCTGCATCAAACGACTTACAAGGCACATAAGGCGTCACTGACTTGACGAATTCACGACGATTATTCCAGGCAAAATCGCGCCGCATTTCGTTGGGAAATACCAAAGCCACATCCAAATCAGAATAAGCGTCGTCAGTGCGCCGCCCATACGAGCCAGCCAAAAAACAAATCTCAACATCGGCATCAGTAACGACTCGCTGCTGTAACCGGACAATAACGCGATCTTGTTCAAACATAGTGAAAGAGAGATTGGAGATTGGAGATTGGAGATGTGCACATCAATCTCCAATCTCCAATCTCTAATTAACGAAACACCCCATCAGGGTCATGATATAAACCGTTAAAATGCCCAGTCCCAGCCCTGCGACTACCTGCATGACGGTGTGACGGCGCAGGTAAAGTCGCACCGCACACACCAGAAAGACAAACGGCAGCACAATGAGACTATACGCCCAGCCAAAGACCAATCCAACCAGCAAAAACGTGGCCATAATGCCTGTTGAATGGAGACTGATAAGCCAGAAGGCATTGATGATGCCCAGCGCCACCAGTTCGATCATGTTGAAAATAGTCAAACAGCGCAGCAATTCCGGGCCATTGAATAATGAGATGAGGGCAAAAGCAATTCCGGCAGAAAGCACAGCGGACAGATAGGGAATGTGCCGTTCGCCGGTGTTGCTCATGTGCAGTTCAGCGATGCGGCCTGTTTTAAGCAGGTAGAGTACAAATAAAATGGGGAGCAGGGAGATGAAGAAGCCGTAGACAGCCGCCCACAGCAAGCCATTCAAAAACGGCCGTTCATACAAAGCAAACGTCAGCCCCAAAAGTGCAAACATCACTGGCGGGCTGACGATATTTGAAAAAAGGCGGGCGGATTTGACAATGCCCGTGCGGTGTTCTTGATAATGGTCGAGTGGTTTTGTCATAAAACAAAAAGACCTCCGAGATTTCTGAAGCCTCGGAGGTCTGCTGGATAAACTTATGTGCCTTCTTCCCAGGAGTTCAGGTATTTAACCTGTTCTTCCGTGAGGGTGTCGATGCCAATGCCCATTGAAGCGAGTTTGATACGGGCGATCTCTTGGTCAACCTCTTCCGGCACGGTGTAAACTTTGTTTTCCAGCTTGCCTCTGTTGTCCAAAATGTATTTGGCAGCCATAGCCTGACCCGCGAAGCTCATATCCATCACAGCCGCCGGATGGCCTTCGGCGGCGGCCAGGTTGATGAGGCGGCCTTCACCCAACAGGTTGAGTTTACGCCCGTCTTTTGTGGTGAACTGATCCACAAACGGCCGTACTCGTTTCGGTTCGTCGATAGACATTTCGCGCAAGGCTGGTATGTTGATTTCCAGGTCGAAGTGACCGGAATTTGCCAGCATGGCGCCGTCTTTCATCACTTCCATGTGGTGCTTGTCAAAGATATGGATGTCGCCCGTGGCGGAAACGAAGATGTCGCCAATAGGAGCCGCTTCCATCATCGGCATCACCCGGAAACCATCCATGACCGCTTCCAATGCTTTCAACGGGTCGATTTCGGTGACGATGACGTTTGCACCCAGGCCTTTAGCACGCATAGCAATACCTCGGCTGCACCAACCGTAACCACCAACGACTACATTGCGGCCAGCCAATAAGACGTTGGTGGCGCGAATGATACCGTCCATGGTGGACTGGCCCGTGCCATAGCGGTTGTCGAAAAGATGCTTGGTCATGGCGTCGTTGACAGCCATCATCGGGAATTCCAAGGCGTTGTCTTTGGCCATAGCGCGGAGGCGCACGATACCGGTGGTGGTTTCTTCCGTACCACCGATCACGGTTCCCAGTGAATCGCGGCGGGATTTGTGCAGGGTGCTCACCAGGTCGGCGCCGTCATCCATGATGATGTGGGGTTTGTGATCCAATACCGCGTCGATGTGTTGACGATACTGCTCAACGCTTTCGCCTTTGATGGCGTAGACCGGGATTTCGTAGTAGCTGACGAGAGCCGCAGCTACGTCGTCTTGGGTGCTGAGCGGGTTGCTGGCAGACAAAACGATGTCGGCACCACCTGCTTGCAGAGCGAGCATCAGATTGGCTGTTTCGGTGGTGACATGCATGGTTGCGCCGACACGGATTCCGGCAAACGGCCGTTCCTTGCCAAATTGTTCACGAATACCGCGCAAAACGGCCATTTCATTTTCTGCCCATTCCATGCGATGACGGCCGCCAGGGGCCAGATCAGGATTTTTAATATCGAATTCCATTTGTAATAGTTCTCCTAAAAGTTATTGAAAAGGTTAAAGTAAAGGTTAAAGGTTGCAGAGTGGCAAAGTTGCAAAGTGAAGACCTTGCTACCTTGCCACTCTGCAACTTTGCCACTTTTATAACAAAATATCTAACGCACCGTCATCATCAAAATGTTCACGATAACGGGCGACAAATTCGTCTGGGGTAAATGAATGATTTTGTGTGCCTACATTTTCGAGCACATAGGTCGCGGCTAAAGCCCCCATCCGGCCAGCAATCGGCCAGGGCAAGCCTAATTCGATGCCGCGCATCAAACCAGCACGGAAAGCGTCACCGACCCCCGTTGGCTCTTTCACTTCTTTTGGCGGCACGACGGGGATATGGTATTCCTCGCCATCCATCCAGAGCAACGCGCCCTCTTTGCCATTTGTGACGAGCAAGCCGCCCACTTGTTCTCGAATAGCTTCATCGGAGAGACAGGTTTTTTCTTTGATGAGATTGTATTCGTAGTTATTGAGGGTGAGCATGTATGCGCCTTTCAGGCTGGCGGCCAAATCTTCGCCGCTGAGGCGGGCTGTTTGCTGGCTGGAATCGTAGATGAAGGGAATGCCCAGTTTGCGGCATTCTTCTGCATAGTTGCGCATGGCGGTTGGGTCGTTAGGGGAAATGATGGTTAGGTCAGCATCTGGTGCGTATTGAGCGAATGTTAAATCTTTGGCATAGGCCATCGCGCCTGTGTAGAAGGTAGCGATTTGATTTTGCTCATCGTCGGTGTTGACGAAGAAAGAAGCGGTGAAATCATCTTCAATGGCGACGGTAGCTGATGTATCTACACCAACTGCTTCTAGGGCAGCCCGGTACTCTTTGAAATCCTGCCCGGCCGTTGCCATAACGGTAGGGTTGCTGCCTAACAAGGCCATCGTGTAAGCGATGTTGGGGGCGGTGCCGCCTGGATGTTTCTTCATGCTGTCTACCAAAAAGCTGAGACTGATATTGTTCAATTGATCAGCCATGAAAGCTTCACTGAACTTGCCAGGATAGTGCATTAAATAATCAAATGCGATGGAACCTGTGATTACAATTTTCATTATTGTTGAACCTCATTCGTTTTGATGTCGTGGTCTTTTTTCTTTACATCTTTTTTTAAGACGGGGGTTAATCCCAACCGATCACGAAGCATAATGAGCAAAGCTTTAATTCCATCTGACGTTTTGATTTTCTTGCCTTCGGCATAAGTACGGGGGTTATAACTGATGGGAATTTCCAGAATGTCGTGGCCTGATAAAAGGATTTTATCAGGTAGTTCGAAGTCGAGATTGAAATTGGTGGTGGTTAAGTTGAGGGATTGCACGACGTCACGACGAACCATCTTGGTGGCTGTGGCGACATCAGTGAGATGGCCGCCAAAAAATAGATTGGTGACGGCCGTCAGGAGCCGAACCCCTAAATAGGCGTGGGCGTATTCATATTTGACATCGCCGCCAAGTACGCGGGAACCAAAGAGGGCGGCGGCATGTGTCTCTTCTACGGTGGCGCAAAATGTGATGTGGTCTTGTGGATCGTACTCGAAGTCGGCGTCTTGGATGATCATATAATCGCCGGTCATGTTGTCGATGCCGGTGCGAATGGACATGCCTTTGCCCATGTTCTGCTCATGATAGATGATGCGAATTTCTGGGTCATCTATGGTTTGTAGAATTTCGCGGGTTCCGTCGATGGAGCAGTTGTCTACGACTAAGATTTCTCGTTCCCAATTGGACCCTAAATCCACAGCCTGGGTGTTGCTGATGACTTTTTCGATGCTTGCTTTTTCGTTATAACAGCAAATAATGACTGATAATTTCATGTAGTTTCAACAATGAGGACTGAGAACGATTATTTGTCCTCAGTCCTCTTGATTTAGTTATTTAGATTCAGGCAGAGCCAGCGAAAGATTATAGCATAGGGCATGGGAATGGGGAAACGGCCGTTTCCCACGTTCAGCCCACGTTAACCTAACATTAAATCAAGCTAAAAAGTAGACATAAAAGAATGGTGAATTGCTCTTTACATTGCCATTTAATCTGATATAATCCCCGCCCTAAATCAATGTTCAGACCAGTGCGCCGCTTCTTTAAGCGGCTTTTCCCTAATATAAGGGGGTAAAAATATGATGACAAAAAAACCAGCATTACTTACAGAAGATGGCTTGTACAAACTTCAAGCAGAGTTAGAGCAATTAACCAGTGTTGGCCGCGAAGAAGTTGCAGATCGTTTACATCGTGCCTTTGAAGATGGGCAAGATGATGATTTTGTTGACAATGCAGAGCTAGAAGCTGCCCGAAATGCGCAAGCCTTTTTAGAAGGACGTATCCTAGAAATAGAAGAAATCCTAAAAAACTACCAAATCATTGAAGATAATGGTGAACCACATGATTTTGTGCGCGTGGGCGATTGGGTAACGATTGTAGAAGTTGGTTACGAAGAAGAGGAGAAATATCACCTCGTTGGAGCAGCCGAAGCAGACCCCACAGAAGGCCGTATTTCTAATGAAAGTCCACTTGGTGAAGCTATGTTAGGCGCTAAGGCAGGTGAAATTGTGCGCATAAAGGCGCCTCGGGGCATCACGGAATTCCGGGTAGTTCGTATCGATTAGCACGTCGTAGATAGTTAATTGAATAATGACTAGCCCGTGTTACGACACGGGCTTTTTTATAGAAAAAGAGGGCATTATGACCTGGGAAACAACACGATTAGAAGAACAGCGACTGGAGAAATTAGAACGCATTATAGAAGCTGGCATTGAACCCTATCCACTGCGAGTAGACCGGACACATACCTCAGCTGAGGCTGTAACCGTATTTGATGCGGCCGGTGAAGATGAAGAGATTATCGTCACTGTTTGCGGCCGATTGGTGAGTACCCGCGATATGGGGAAGACTGTATTTGCCCACATCGAAGATGGGTATGGGCGCATCCAATTGTTCTTACGCCGAGAAGAAGTTGGGGAAGAAACGCATCAAGTATTCCGCAAATTGCTGGATTTGGGTGATTTTGTCCAGGCGACTGGCACATTGTTCCGTACCCGTGCTGGCGAAGTGAGTGTGCGGGTGAGCGAGTGGGTGCTGCTTAGTAAGGCTGTTAGTCCTCTGCCCGTGGTCAAAGAGCAAGAAGTGGATGGTGTGATGGTTCGCTATAATGCCTTTGCGGATATGGAAGAGCGTTACCGCCAACGGTATGCCGACTTGGCGGTCAACCAAGAAGTGCGGGATGTATTCCGTTCCCGTGCCAAAATCATTCAGCTTATGCGCCGGTTCCTGGATGATAACGATTTCTTGGAGGTGGAAACACCGATTTTGCAGCCTTTGTATGGCGGGGCAGCGGCACGGCCGTTTACCACCCATCATAATCAGCTCAAACAAGACCTCTATTTGCGCATTTCTTTTGAACTGTATCTCAAACGATTATTGGTTGGCGGCTTTGAGCGTGTCTATGAAATTGGCCGCGACTTCCGCAATGAAGGGGTCAGCTTCAAACATAATCCTGAGTTTACGCAGATGGAATTTTACGCGGCCTATTGGGATTACAATGACGTGATGGATTTCACGGAGCGCATGTTGGCCTTTATTGCTGAAGGACTGCTGGGAACCACACAGATTACCTATCAAGGAAAAGAGATTGATTTGTCGCCACCGTGGACACGCATTACCATGCGGGAAGCTATCCTGAAATACACGGGCATTGATTATAACGATCATACGGATGCAGAAAGTTTGGCTGTGGCGATTCAGGAGTATGGCAAAGCCAATGGCGTGGCAACACAAACACCGCCTGGCGCTTCCTGGGGCAAGTTGATTGATGGGTTGTTGGGTGATTTTGTGGAACCGAATCTGATCCAACCGACTTTCATTACGCAATATCCACGGGATATTTCACCGTTGGCGAAGGGTATTCCTGGCGATCCGCTACATGTGGAACGGTTTGAATATTTTATTGCGGGCATGGAAATGGGCAATGCGTTTACGGAGTTGAATGATCCCATTGACCAGCAGAAACGCTTTGAAATGCTGCAAGACATGTACAAAAAAGATGACGATGAGATTAATCCGATTGATGAGGATTATTTGCGAGCGATGCGCTACGGAATGCCGCCGAATGGCGGGTTTGGCACGGGCGTGGATCGGCTGACGATGCTGCTGACGGATAATGCGACGATTCGGGAAGTGCTGTTGTTCCCCCATTTGCGGGAACGGGAGAGTTAAGATTTCCCTCCCCTAACCCCTCCCAAAAGGAGGGGGATATTGGTTGAGTCATAAAAACGGCCGTTTCCCAAACGGCCGTTTTTTTATGCCAGTTATTCTTCTTCCCCTTCTGCGCCCGCTTTCACCGTGTCCAGGTGAGCCAGCATATCTTCCACCCCTTCGATCACCTCTTCATCCACGTCAGTGTAGTCGCAGGTTTCGCAGACCCAGGTGGGTACGTCTTCGATTTTGATTTCTTCATCATCTATCTCGACCATATAGTCGAGCAGTTCTTCTGTCATGGGGGTGTTGCAATAAGGACATTTCATGAGTATTTACCTTGGTGATTGTATTTTATACGGGAAATGATACCAGACTTAGGGCTTGACCGTTTATAACTTTTGAGTTTGGTGGACGGTCAAGCCTTGCGGGTTCGTTTTTGTCAAAAGTTGTTTGTGAACGAACCCTTAGCGAAAGGAGAGGTAGGGCTGCATTGACCTGTGTTCATCTTGGGCGGTTTAGCCTAAAGTGGGATTGAGCACAAAGTAAATAGCAAAAATGGCTATTGATACCAGGCTGTAAAGTCCCAACGTATTATTGACATAACGCTGCTCTTCTGTGTCATCTTTACGCATGAAGAGCGGAATGATGAAGGGGGGAGGCAGCAGCAGAAGCACGAATAAAGCCATTTCAAACGGCCGTTCCAGATGCAGCAAACCACGAATGAGAAAGACATTGATAAAAAGCGCCAATGGCAGCAAAATACCCAGTCGAATCCCCACTACACGCACCGATTCGCCGATTCCTTCTCGGTTAAACTTAATGCCGTAACCCACCACCATGAGAATCAGCGGAATCGTTAGATTTGCCAAAAAGCTCAAAGTCGATAGGATGCCACCCGTCACCGGCCATTCGTATAGCAACTCTTGCAGCCCCAGCACACTACCCGCAATACCTGCAAAAATGGCGATGATCACCGGGGATTTAAAGAACGATTTAACCAGTTCAGACGACTGCTGAATGCCATCCCGTTTAACCAACAGCAGCGGCAAAAACACAAACCAGATAAATATCTCATGCCCTAAACCAATCACGGCAATGAAGGGCAGATTCGCCAACCCATAAGCACTGCCAAACAGGCTAATGCCCAACATGCCATACTCAAATCCCGTCATGAGAAAGGGAAAGTATTCATGCGTTGATGCCACACGCGGTTTCAGCAGCCGCCCCAGCCCATACATCATGGCGCACAACAAAAACACCACCACAAAAACAACTAAAAATGATGGTTGAAGTTTGACTTGTAAAAATGAAAGGAACAGGACGGAAGGCAAAGCAATGTTGACAACAATTTTCTTTAAGCCGTCAGCTATATCTTCGCTTAAAAAGTTGGTGCGGCGCAGCCAATAGCCTAAAAATAGCAGGAGTAGGATGGGGAGAATACGGTTGATGATTTCGATGGTTTGATTGCTCATGAGGCTCCTTTGTTCAACGGTTTGCAGGGGAAATTATGACGGAGTTTTGGAGATTGGGCAATGGGGGGATAACGGCCGTTACGCCGGCATCCTTGCCGCGCAGGTGTAAACGCGGCAAGGATGCCGCGGCTACACCCTAAATTTTTCATGTTGTCTTCTTTTTGGTTGATTGGTTGATTTTGGTGGGGGCTGTCAGTAAACGACTAAGGGTTTGTTCGCAAATAAGTTCGGACTTTTCAGATTGGATCAATCTTTAAGATTGGTCCAATCTCGCCAGGTTAAAAACGAACGAACCCTAAGATTGTTCGGGTGGGGCAGCAGGCAACGTAAAATAGAATTTTGCGCCCTGCTCGGGTCTGTTTTCAAAGCCAACTTCACCATCAAGCATGTTCGCTATTTGCTTGACAATGGCAAGCCCTAGACCATGCCCGGTGGCGCGTGTTTCTTCTAGGCGGGTGAATTTTTGGAAGATTTTTTCGGCGTTATCGGGGTTGATGCCTGGCCCATTGTCTTTAACCCAGAATTGGATTGTCCCATCTGTTTGTTCATCTGCACCGATTTCGATAAGGGGGGGATCACCGCCATATTTGATAGCATTGCTGATGTAATTGACCCAGATTTCTTCGACCCAGGGGCCATAGCCTAAGGCGCTGGGCCATTTTTCTGGTAGCACTATGTCGATCTGTTTTTCTTCGAGCAACAAAGATAATCTTTTGAGGGCTTCTCTGATGATATATGTCATGGCTAACGGCCGTTTCTTGACATCTTCTTTACGCACACTAGCTAGTAGCAGCAGTTCTGTGATGATGTTGCGCATTTTTTGCCCGGCATTGAAGACGATCTCTAGCTGAAGGTGGGCATCTTGGGTCTGGGTTGAGTCCATCATCAGCAGTTGCACATAGCCCAGAATGATGGCTAATGGAGATTTGAGATCATGGGCGACCATGTGAGAGAAGGCGTCTAGCTGTTCGTTGGAGAGTTGGAGTTGGTGGGCGCGTTCTTGTTCAGCAACGAGTAACCGCATATTTTCAAGGGCAACGGCCGTTTGGCTGGCCAACGCCTCTAGCAGTGCCAGATCATCTTTGTCAAAATCTCGGTCTTCTGGACTGTTGATAGCGGTTAATGTGCCAATGATTTCATCATGGGAGCAGACTGGTACGACAATGATACTGCCACAGAGAGTTTCGGCGCGTCGCTTTTGCACACTGGGGCTTTCTCGGGGATCTGGCATGCCTTTTGGGGAAAGCGCCGGTTTTCCCTCGTGTAGCACCCATCCCGTCAACCCTTCTTCCAGTTCAGCAAAGGCGACATCTGTCATTACATAATCAGCACCTACTCCGCCGCGCGCGAGATGATTTATTTTTTTTGAAGCCATATCGAGAGAAATGAGAATGACACGGTTGGCCGACAAGGCTTCGGCAACGCCATCGGTGACTGTTTGCATGAAATCGGGCAGATCCGCATAGTGAATGAGGGATTGGGCGACGCGATATAAGGCTTCTGTGCGAGTCAGGTTGGTGTGTAACTGCGTGTTGACAATTTCTTGTTCTAAGGCAGTGCCGATCCAGCGTGCGAGTAAATCAACAAATTCCTTATCGGCTTGTTGGAATGGTGTGGTGCGGGGGTGACTGCTGGAAAAGTTGAGTGTGCCATAAGGCGACCCGTTTACCATGATCATGGTGCCGATATAGGCTTCTAATTTGTTGGCCGCATAACAGGGGTGTCCCTGGTAAACAGATGTTTGCATATGGTCGATGCTGATAACTTGTTGGGCGTGCATGGTAATGCTGCAATAGGTTAGTCCCAAGTCAAAAACAACTCCTGGATGAACCGACTCATTAACTGGATAACTATGCTGAACGATGTAGGTTGACTCTTCAATGCGGCTGATGATGCCCAGTTCCATGCCAAGCCCTTTTGTGGACAGAGTCAGTGCTTCTTGTAGTTGGTCTGCGGGGGATTTGGAGGAAACGGCCGTTATCTGATATAGAAGTGACATGCGTTCATTTTGCTGTTTTAAGTCAACTTCCGTTTGTTTACGTGCGGTAATATCATGCAGAACAATGACACGCCCTACAAATTTACCATTTTCATACAGCGGATTGATGTGTAATTCAAAATATCGGGCATTGACAGAAATTTCCGTGATGATTTCATCGATATCGAGGAACTGCTCAATGAGGGGTTTCTGTTCTTTAAAAAGTTGGTCTACGGTCTGCCCGATGGTGTCTTTTTGGGTGGTTGCCAGTAGGGATTCAGCCGCTAGATTCAGCTTGATGACTTGGTTCTGCTCATTGAGGACGATGACCGCATCTTGCAGATGTTTGAAAACAACGGCGTTGGCAATAGGAGACAAGCTCATAAATAATGACTCCTCCAGACAGACTGCATGGAATGTTGGAATAGCGAGATGCGTTTATTATAGGCGGTTTAAGAGTATGTGTGAAGGGGAATTGAAACACATCCAATTGAAACTAGCCAACCGGATCAATCATAAACTGCTGGGGACAATTGCCCTGGGGTGACACGTTCTGATTTGGAAACAACGTCGAGAAATCATCGAGTTCGGCCAGGTCTTGTTTGAGCGCGAGTTGAATTTCGCTGAGCAAACTGACGCCATCTACTTCTTTGCAGCGCAACGAGAGATAATCGCTGCTGCCAGAGCCAAATTCATCCTCAAACCGGTTTAAAAGGTCATTGCGTGACACATTGCTGCCAATTTGGCTGGCGATGTATTGGTTGAAATTGGTTTGCGCGAAGGAGGCGACCAGCCCGTTGCTCATCGCAAAATAGGCATCGGCTGGCATGCCAGAACAGGTGCCGTGTTTGTACCATTCATGGTGATCTAAACAAGACTCTGTACCGGGCATGAAGATGGCTAGGTTGGTTTCAACGGCCGTTGTCAGAGCCAAATCCGGTAGATCACACCAGTCACCCTCTTTGTCTGTATTGATGATGGCGTTGGACTGCTCGCAGTAGGCAAAGCTGTGGGATGGGTCGTCGTTCTGGTTGGGCCATAGCCCGTGTAGGACGAAATGGGTGGCATCAAAACGGCCGTTATCCTGACTCGTACATTCTGGTTTGCGGCTTTGGGTTTCACAGAAAGCAGGCTGCCAACTGAGCGCCAGCACATAATAGTCAAAATCGCCGTCAGCATTTGCCCAGGGCATATCTGTGTCGGTGGAAACGGCTGGCTCCACATTTGCCACAGGAGCTTCATCTGCTTGAGCCGCCTCATCAAGCGCTGTTTCTTCCATCGATTTTGCCACGATAGATTCTGCCGCATCGGTAATTTCGTTGGGCAGCGATTCGCCGTTTTGGTTGAGCAGCCAGTTCGCACCCAAAATGAGCAGCGCCACGATCAATACGATGATGCCGCCTTGTTTGCCGGAAACAGGGAATGATTTATGTTGTGAGTGGGTTGATTTTTTAGCCATAAGGCGGCAAAGGTATCATGAGACTGTGTGGATGGCAAAAAACGGCATAATCAATATACCAAGACCTGGCAGGTTTACATAACATACTTGCTTGCACACAAATTTGCACGTTCAGAGGTGTGAAAGAGCGAACTCCTGGATGAACCTGTCAGGTCTGGAAACGCGAAACACTTTCCAGCCCAAGACTTGTTAGGTTTTATCTTGTTCCACGCTCTGCGTGGAATAAAAAATGGGGCGCTCTGCGCCCAGGACGCTCCAGCGTCCTGGGCGGCATTCCACGCGGAGCGTGGAACGAGAGTTAAAATCCGCTTCACACAGCATTAGGCGTAATTGACGCTGTATTCGTTTTTATCCGCCTTTTATCCAACCATTCCAAAACCAATGCGACCACAAAGAAGACGATGCCCAGCAAAAGAACAACATCTTCAAGCAGAGCAAACGCAATTGCAAACATGGCGACAATAACAACGACTGCTACGGTATTCCATTTGTGAGATGTTTCCCGTATAAGCCGCATGAAATCAGACAAGTATTTGTAAATTTCTTTCCACGCCAGAATGCAGATAAACAGCATAACTACAGGCAGAACCCACTGGAAATCGCCCTTTACGGGTATGTTGATCAGAATATGTGGGATGATTGTCACCAGTAAAGAGCGTGTGCGGTAAAAAAGATACCCATAGGCAATCGAACTAAAAATGATGGTGGCCAGGGTACCGATATTATAAGCATTCAAGAAATAGTATTGACTGTGTGAAAAGGCAAAAAGAGCTGCGGTTGCCAAAATAGCGGTTGGTGCGCCCAAGTCTTCTTCTAATCTAGTCTGAACGTATCCTCGATAAAACAATTCTTCCAAAATAGGAATCAATCCGAAACTGCCTACGGCCATCAGTAACCAGAATTCCAGATTATTCCAACTTATCTGGTAAATGGTTTCGCGCCAGGCTATTTGCTCCCCCAAAGAATAGGTTGAGTTAAGCAGTGTCAAAATCTGTGTTGGCAACTCTGAAAAGGCAAATAAAACGACGCCAGCAATAAGGTAGAACTTTAGCGGCTTGGATGACAAAGTTAACCCGTATTGTTTCGGTTTTCTCCGTCTGTACCACCAACCGACTGGAAATATCAGGATAAACCAGCCTGCGTATTGCATAAAAACCACACCTAATAATTGCATGGTGATTTGTCGCATCTCAGGGGATGTTGTTTGCAAAGTTAAATCTGTAAGTGGATTACGCAATGGCATGCCCAGCACTTTAGCCAGAATAAAACCGACTAATTGGCCGACAACGTATATGCCAAAAACTTCAAGAATGGCAGCGATTTTCTCTTGGGTTTTTTCGTTCATGATTTTTTATCCTTTATTATGAGCAGAATTGGACTTGGTTACCTTTTGTTATTACGTAGATGAACGAAGCAAGTTGTACTATAAGCAACTATCAAAGTGAACCCATCATCGCTTCAAACCAAACAAGCCCACACGCTGGCCCTTAAAAAGAACGGATACCAGAATTTTTAACGCAAAACAAAACGCTCCCCAGCAAACAACGTTGGGGAGCGTTCCTGATATACAAAAAGATTCAGAAGGGGATTCCCAGAATGGAGAATCAACCCTGCGCCATTACGGTGGTTTCATTGGTGAGAAACGGCCGTTTCCTTCACCCCGCAAATTTTCTTGCCAAACAGTCTAACGCTGTGTTCAGCGGTAATGCCGCGACTTTTTAGCCGCGACTTTTTAGCCGCGACTTTTTAGCCGCGACTTCTTAGCCGCTGGTTTTTTCAATAAGGCTTCTCAGAAATAATTCGCCTTGCGGCCAGGCACCATAGCCACTGCTGGAATTAATGTGGCCTGCATTACCGATATTGAAAAATTCTGATCCCCAAGATACAGCACAATTTTTAGAATATGAAATGCTGGCATAAGGATCGTCAGCGCTGGCAACAAGCACACTCTGAAAATTTAACTGCTTTAATGGCGTATTTGCAAAACTCAACGCCTCTGAAGGAAATATCGGCGCGGCTGGGTCAGGCGGAGCAACCAATAAAGCTCCTCTAATTTTCAGCTGCGTATTTGCTGCCCAATGTGAAATGAGCAAACACGATAGGCTATGAGCCACAAGAATTGTGTTTTCACCGTAATCAGACAAACTCTCTTCAAGCCGTTTTACCCATTTTGAACACTCGGGATAATCCCAATCGTCTTGTTCAATTCTCGAGAAGTCAGCATTGGAATTCTGCCAGAGACTTTGCCAATGAACAGAATCTGAGTTTCCTATACCAGGTAATATTAATAATTTCAAGCTCATTGATTACTTTCCTTAAATGATTGTGGCTGCCAGCCTAATCGCTCCCTTGCTTTCTGATTACTAAAACACCAGTCAAAACCGATCATTTCAAAGGAGTTCTCATGGGCGGCAGCGCACCACGATGAATAAAAATCCGTAACGCGATTTGCCAAATCGCGCTACATTTTTTATCTTGTTCCACGCTCTGCGTGGAATAAAAAATGGGGCGCTCTGCGCCCAGGACGCTGGCGCGTCCCAGGCGGCGTTCCACGCGGAGCGTGGAACGAGGGTTAGCGGACGGCGAGGGTATAGCTGGCTGGCTGCAACGTCATCGGGGCGGTGGCGGCGACGATGAGGATGGGGGGCTGTTCTCCTTGGGTCATGGCAATCTCAACTGTGCCGGAGGCAATGTCATCGAGCGTGAGGAGCTGTATTTGCGGTGTGCCGTCGGGAAAGGTGATGAGCTGCAAGTGCCACTGCTGCGGGATGCTGCCCGTGGCGCGGATGAAGCCGTCGGCAAGCCATGTCTCGTCCAGGGTTTCCGCGTCGTCGTAAAAGTCGATTTCAGGGATGTTGATGTCGTCGAGGGCGAGGCCGGATTGGGTGTAGATTTCGTCGGTGATGTACTCGAAGCGGAGCAGGATTTCTTGCCCGGCGTAGGGGGTCAGGTCGATGGATTCTTGCACCCAACCGCTGCTGCTGTTGGTGTAGAAACGGTCGGCGTAGGCGCTGTGGCTGGGGTCGTGTTCGGGGTCGAGACCTTGCATATTGTCGGCGGTGAGGGGCTGCCAGGAACGGCCGTTTCGGCACGGCTCAGGGCAGGCGTTATCCTCTGAAACTGCCACGTAAGCAAAATCATATCCCTGTTCGATGTCGTGGAAAACTTTGTAGTTGAGCGTGGCCTGGTCTACACCGGTCAAGTCAACGAGGCGGGTAAGCTGTGCCTGGCTGTAATTGGCGCGGTTTGCCAGCCACATGTTTTCGCCGGAAGCGGGTGGAGCGGTGATGAGCGGCACGGTCTCGTTGCCCTGGAAGTCGATGGTGACTAGCTTTTATGGTCGCCGCTGAGTTGGTAATAGTCGGCGGCGTATTGATGCACGGTGTCGTCGATGCCTTGTCCGGGTTGGATGTTGGTGGGAACGGCCGTTTCAATGCCATCACGCAGTTCATATTGTTTGCCCGCACCCGGTTGGTCATGGATGGCAAGGGCTACGAGCCAATCGAGCCACAGGGTTTCGCCGTTGAAGCCGAGATTGTTTTGGTCAGCAACGGCCGTTACCGCGTCCAATCCAGAAGCAGGATGCGTGGCAAATTCGCGGTACAAATCGGGGCCAAGCCGGTTGTAGATGTAGCGGTTGAGCAAGTAGCCTTGGCCGTAGCCGGGAATGGTATCGTACCTGTCCGGCCAACTGTTGAGCTGTTGATCAGGATTTTGCAGGAACAAATTGCCTCGGTGATAGCTATCTTCAGGGTAGCCGAGCAAATCTTGCGCCAGCATCGCCGAACCTTCGACTTCCCAGTCGATGTCGCCCGCATCGTAATTTGCCTCGACCATGTGGCGGAATTCGTGGGCGAGTGTGTCTAAATAACCTTCTGTGCCGAATTAACTGCCGTTCATGACAAACATTTCCCGTTCATTTGAGCTAGAGTCGTATGGGGCGGGGATGATGTCGCTGGCGCTGAAATAGCCCAGCAGACCACAGTAATCAGCTTCGTCACACACCGTGCCAGGGTCGGCGTTGACAATGTGGATGCGCGGGTCGCCATCTATGCCAGGATTATTTTCTGAGCCAAAGAAGCTGATGACTTGTTCGTAGATGGCGTCAAAGCCATCAGCCATTTCTTGCAGGTCGCGGGCGCTGGGGCTGTCCACGCTGCTGTCCGTTTCAAACCAGAAATAGGCGTGGTCGCCGACCACTTTCAGTTCCGCGTCAATTTCATTGATGATGATGCTGTCGGTGTTCAGCACTTTGAGCATCTGGCGCGTGCCAGCCGTTAGCGGCTCGGTGATGGGTTGGCGCGTGGGCAGCGGCTGTTGTGAAACCCCATCATAGGCAATGGCCAGGGCGATGGGGTCACGCGGCAGCGGTTGGTTTTGGATAAGTTCATCGGAGGTGCGTTGGCTGTCGGTTTCGGTGGCGGGTGGCGTGTCGCTGGCGGCGGGTGGTACGGTTTCTGTTGGCTGGTTGGTAACGCCTGCACTGAGCGTAGCCGAAGTGGCCGTTTCTGTGGGCACAACGGCCGTTTCTGTCGGCACAATCGGCGTATCTGTGGGGAGAACGACGGTCGTAGCCGCTTCTGTTAGCCGGCAACCGATGAGGATAACGAGGGTCAGGGTGAGGAAAACGAGCGTTTTTTTCATAATTAAACCTTGTAGGGGCGATGCAACCGGGCAATACGCTGGATAAACGCGAAACGATTTCTCCGGTTGCCTCGCCCGCCGCGCAACACGGGTCACGGGCGAGGCATATCGTAGGGGCGAGGCAACCGGGTCATACGCTGGATAAACGTAAGACAGTTTCTCCGGTTGCCTCGCCCGCGTTGCGTCGAAAATTTGAATACACGGGCGAGGCGATGGGAGATGAGGCCACACGGTTTGCAACCGTATCACCCCATCGCATCGCCCCTACATTATTCGACGGATCAGCGTATACGTACCCTGGCTTCCAAATCGCCGTAGGTGTTGACTTCCAGCACCAGCGTCAGATCAAAGGGGATTTCCAGTTCTTCAAAGCCGGAACCTGCGCCGGGTTCGTCCAGGTCGTCATTGCTGACGAGCAGGGTGTCTTCCAGGTCGTAGAGGTTGAGCAGCATGTCGAGCACATCGCCGTTGGCGGATTCGCCATCGAGCAAGATGTTGACGACGTCGCCTTCAGACAGGTCGATGGTGTGGCGGATGCGCTGGCCGCGAGCGATGTCGCCTGTGATGGTATCGCCCAGGGTCAGAGGGTCGCCTTCGGTGATTTCGGCTTCGGTGGCGTTTTGCAGGTGGGAAACGGCCGTTTCCAGCAGCACATCCTCATCCCCCAACAACGACTCCTCCGTCATCGATACATCAATCGTGGGCACTACACCAATGCCTTCGATGTGGATATTGCCCTCGCTATCAACTGCGCGGCCACCGGTAAACGTGAAATACTCATCTTCCGGCATCAGCACGCGGCGAATGGAGCCGCCCAGCCCGGCCGTGGGATAATGGCCGATGATTTCGGCGCGGTCGGCGATGGTCATGTCATAGGAGAAGAACTCGCAGGCGCTGGCACAGTCTGGCCCCACGATGACGGCAATATCGCCTTGATAGCGCAAATCTTCTGGCGGCAGAATGAAGAAGCCTTCGCCTCGGTCGTCGAAGGTGAATTCGCCTAAATCATCTTCGTAGAAACCAGAATTGCCCAACGAATACTCCTCGTCGAAGAAGTAAGCGGCCATTTGGTCGGCCAGGAAGCCGCTGCCCCCGCCGTTCATGCGCATGTCGATGATGAGACCAGGCACACCGTTTTCGTTCAATTCGCGGATCATGCGTTCCCATAACTGCACGGAGAGCAAATCGTTATCGGAGAAGCTGAAAATTTGGGCGTAACCCAAGTTGCTGTCTTCCAACAGTTCGTATTCAA
This sequence comes from uncultured Chloroflexia bacterium, assembly GCA_963747345.1. GTDB lineage: Bacteria > Chloroflexota > Anaerolineae > Promineifilales > Promineifilaceae. The sequence goes on from CAVVFA010000001.1 coordinate 709,584, forward strand.
CAGGCAGTTCAAAACCGGTGGGAATAGATTCCTCCAGGGCGGCAAAGAGGCTCTCTTGTTCAAATTCAGTGTCGAGTTCCACCATTTCTTCCGCGCCGCCAGGATTGGCAAAGGTAACTTCCACGGTTTCCGTATCGGCCGTGAAGCGGGTGACGAAGGCGGTTTTAGCCAGACGTTCGTTGTGGGCGGTGCTAAACGGCCCAGTCCAGCCAATGGTGTTTTCAATGGCCTGATTGATGGGTACGCCATTAATGGCGACCAGTTCCGCCCCCAGTTCAATACCGGCGGCAGCGGCGGGGCCATTTTCTAACAAGTAGGTGACGAGGAAATCGCCGCTCTCCAGTTCATCAATGGCTAAACCAATACCGTTGGCATTATTAAAGCTGAACTCTTCCTGAATCCAGGGGCCGCTGACGTGACCGTCGGGAATAGACCAGGCCAGGTCACGCAGGGCAACGCGGTAAGCGTCGGCGTCATTGTCTTCGTCTGCCGCTTCAAAAGCGGGGCGCAGTTCAGCGTGAATGGCGTCCCAATCCAGGTTTTTGTAGTCGGTGAAGGCATACTCGTTACGCAGTTGTTCGATGAGCGCGTCGAACGCTTCGGCGTAGCTCAGTTCGGTGTAGTCATCGAGAGCCGCCCCTTCTGGCTCGACGAGATCCACAACCTGGTGACGGGCGCGGTCAAAGGTGAAGGGGTCGCTGTCCATATCGACGATGGTATAGCCCTGCGGCACTTGCACGATGGGATCGTCTGCGGTGAAGAGCAAGCCGTCGTCGCCAAAACCGCTGGGGAACCCTTGCTGGTCGTCGGGGGCATAAATCAGGTACTTGCCGCCGATGATTTCGCGCTCGGTGTCGGCATCTTCACTGATGCGGGTGGAAGCGTAGGCCGTTGACCAGCCGCCGCCAGAGAGGTCGCGCTCTTCCAGGAACGGGTCGCCCCAGGTGTTGGTCCAATAAGCAGGGGCAAAGACTTGAATGCCGGTGTCTTCTTCGCCATCTTGGTCTACATCACGCAAACTGCCTTGCGGTTCGATGGGCAGGGCGAGGCTGTAGGAGAAGGGGGACTCGAAGAAGTCGGAGGTGATTTGCGCCAGGGCTTGCGATTCAGGCGGCATGAGGAAATGCTCGTTGCGGTCTACAAAGCCCGCCTGATCTTCCAAAATGATGACCGGCGCGGCGACGCCCATGGTGAAGAAGGGGTTGGTGTAGGTGACGACGCCGGTAAGGCTGACGGGGCCGCCTTCGTCGTTGATGATTTCGGCCAAGGGGAAGCGGGCGGCGATTTCGTCGCTGGTGGCGGGTGGCGTGTCGCTGGTGGCGGGTGTCGCTTCGGTTCTTCGTTATCCGTTGATTGTGCAACTGGTTCCTCGGTTGGGACTTCAGTTGGAACGGCCGTTGGTTCTGCTGTGGGTTCGTCAACGGCCGTTTCCACTACAGGCGTATCAGTGGGCGGAACGGGAACCGGCGTTGGTTCCGCTTGGCTCTGGCAGGCAGCTAAGAGTAATACAAACAGGAGGGTGAAAATAAACAGGTGGTTACGTTTCATGCTTCTCGTCCTTTGTGAAGTTGATAATAAGACAAGTTGATTTTAGCGGGAAATGGGGAGGATGGGAATGAGATTGGGGGGGGAAACGGCCGTTTCTCACCTGTACATCACGGTTCACTTAGGTGTCATTCAGAAATAGCGGGTGTTTTGGGGGAAACGGCCGTTTTTTGCCTAGCTATGTCTACAAATCATCTATTGGGGCTTCGTGTTCCAGCCAGTTTTGTTCACTGTCTCGCAAAAAGAAATTGGGCCAATCCAGTGATTTTTCTTCTATGCCTAAAAAGTCCAAAACTTGACCAGAGAATTGATTGACAAGGTCTAAATTGGGGTTTGCCAGCACCTGACCCAGGGTCTCGTCGAACTGGTCCGGCTTATTCTCAGCCTGTTCGGTGACGCGCAGCAGCCATTTATGATACGGGTAGAGCATTTCATTTTCATTGAGGACAAGGCGACATGAGAACAGGACCAACTTTTGAATGGCGAGGCCCGTGAGATAGGCATTCTTCTTGCTGACGCCTTCGCTGTAATACCATCTCCAGGCCAATACTTGGGCCGTAAACCGATTCCTTCTCTCTGCTTTTTGTTGCACCGGAAATTTTGTGATGTCGTTTAAGAGTTCGTCCAGGTTCTCCATTCTTGAGAAGAGAATGGTGTTGTCTTTATAGGCATATCGCGCCGGATCACTGCCTTTTTCACTGACCATTTGTAAGAAATCTGTGTTTACCACTTTGCAATCAACGTAACCACCGGGATAGGTGCAAATATCCCATAAACTGAAGGCGAGCTTTTTTTCTTGCTTTCTTTTTTGGTATGCCGGCTCATCGACAATGATAGTGACATCGATATCAGCATTCGACTTGGCAAAACCATGGGCAATGGATCCGCCAAGTAAGATGGCTAAAATTGTCGTGTCTGTTTGGTATCTGGCTAGAAATTTTTCGATTGATTCTTGATGATGGGCTTCCATGTAATGCTCCTTGACACTTTATTTGTTTTTATGATGCGGAAACGGCCGTTTCCACCCCCACATCACAGTTCATTTAGCTGTCATTCAGAATTGGTCTGTTTGCGGCAGATAAGTCTGCCGGTGTTTAGCGCCTCTTCTTCGATTTGTTTGATGAAGCGGCTCTTTTCCTGAGAGTCACCCATTTCTAGCAGGCGAGCCGCATTTTGCCATACTTTTTCACGCCATTGGGAGATGAGATGTATGATGATGCGTTCATCCAGCGGCCCCAGCAGCTTGTCGATGACATCCATGATGGGCATGGCTGGCTCCAGCACCTCATCTTGCACGGCATCAATCGTGTTCCCGATGATGTCATTGATGTGGCAGTGGTCGGTGTAACGGCCGTTTCTCATTTCCTGTGTATGATCCACCCATTCTGCTTCCAGCATATCGACCAGCGTCAAAACCAAGTCGTAGTTGATGTGGGCATTCACACCCAGGAGCAGTTTTTGCATGGCGCTGATTTTGGGGTCTTTGGCAGCGTTATGTGCCACCTGCCACACCGTTGGCGCGGAGGCAGGGTCATCTTCGTAAGCGCGGAGGGCGACGAAATAATAATCGGCAAAGCGATCCAGCAGGGTGCTGACCCAGAGAGGGTCGTTGAATTCATGGTGGTTAACGGCCGTTAACACATTGCTCGTCATCATCTGATAACAACGCAAGAAAAGCGCTTTGTCATCGGCAATTTCTTGCCACTGCTGTGTTTGGATTTGCATGTTGGAGATGGTGGAATTATTGGGATTCAAGTGCGTTTCCTTCGGAGATTGTTAGCTGTCGTCGCCGATCCATTTGTCAGCGCCATCTTCCAGTACATGATAACGGCTGTGTGCCCAGGTGTAAAAATCGCTCCAGCTTTTCAACGTTTCGCCAGCAATAGTGACGACTACACCCGCTTCAACTGCCCGCCGGATTTCCCGTAAACTTTCGACTAGCCAATTCCATTGGTGGTCTTCATACGCTTGATCAAAATTTTTGAGTGCTTCATCTGGGAAGATGTAGGTTTGTTTGGGAATGGTGATTTTAAGTCCACTGTCTGTCAAAGCGAGGGCGAAATTGGCATCGTTTTCCAGCATGGTATTAAAGAAAGTCGATTGGAAATCGAACCAGGAGGTAGGCCAGCCTTGTTTCTTGGCCCACGATTTGAGCGAGGGGCAGGTCGCCCAATTGCTTTTCATGGTGCCGTTCTCATACAATTGTTTTGTTGCCAGACGATCACTTGGGGTGGCTGGTGTAACTGCCCATTCTGGAAGATTTGGTTTGTTCATGAGTGATTCCTTTGTTAGGAAAAAGATAATTTCGCACGCTGTCCATTTTGCTCCACAACGGCCGTTATAGGCAAGCACTCCGCTGGAATACCCGTATCAGGAAACCAGATACGACCTTGCTTAACCATAATAAACAAACCTTCTTCATCGCCTACTGGCGCAAACTCCTCATTGCCCGACCACAAATAAGGTTCAACCTCAATTTGCTTTTGGATAGCGGCAAGTTGCATTGGCACGTCTTTAGCCGCAATGCCAATTTCACTGATAGCGAGAAGACTTTGGGCGCTAAAGGGCACATCGCTCTCATTGTTTAAGGTGTGACGCGCGATCAGTTCAAGAATATTGTCAGCAGGGTCATAAAAGTACATCATGTCTGCGTGCCAACTTTCTGAACGAAATACACCCTCGCCGTTCTTATCTGTAATGAGCGATACCTGTTGACTCAGCCACGCTTTTGCTTCTTCAAATTGGTTTCTAGGGATATTGATGGCAAAGTGGTAGCGCGATGGGTGGGCTGATTCCAAAAACTTGAAGGTGAGTTTAGTGGTGCCAATTTGAACCATGAGGTGCTGTTCTGTTTGCGCCACTGGTATTTGAGAAAGTAGGTTTGTGTAGAAATGAGCAAGCTCTTTTAAAGGATGATTTGTTTGTAACTCCAGTTCAAGAATATGCATAAAATTTATCACCTTTTAAATGGGTATCATGTATTTCTAGCGATTGTACCAATTTTATTTGGTGACTGGTTAATGGGTGCTGAGATTTGCATGAAGGAAAACGGCCGTTTCCATCCACAATTATTCATATCAAACCAGTTTTTAAGCCGTTGTCAAGTTATGTAAACTTTTAGATCGCCTATTGCAACGGGCTCCCGTCAAAAATTTTGATGCCTGGAATAGCAAAGTCCCCAGCACGGCTAAAATGCTGAGGACTTATCAAATAAGAGACAATGTATTCAGAAACCTCATTGCTTTGAGCAGCGAAATTCCTGAACGCCAACTACTTTTGAACTGAATCCCTAATCCATAACGCGATCACCAAACAACGGCTCACTCACCGGCAACTGCCGCCGCCAACATTCATCTTCACCTTGCACGATAGCCAACTGCCCGGTTTCATTCATGAACACACCCACATGACCCATCGCCCCGGCCGCGCAATACTTGGATTCTTCATTACTGGTCAGCGTGAGGGTATAACCGGTTAGTAAAGCCCCATCCAACTGGTATTGCCCCTTGTCCCAGGAAAGCCATTCACCGCCCATCTGATGCGTCATTTCATAAGTGCCATCTGGCAAATAGGTTTGGCGGAACGCCTGACCCTCCATGTTCCATTCCCAAGTACCAACCAGAGCATCACCTGTGAGTGGTGGCGGTAGCACTGCGGCCAGTGCAGCCAAACTTTCTTCACTGATTGTCCACGTGTGGCTTTGGATTTTGTCATCTGCCAAAACATAGGTGTCTGTGCCAATCATCCAATCAATACCCATGCTGCTAAAGGCATCAAGCGTAAACCGAGTTGGCGCTACCACTTGATTGCCGTTCACCATCAGGTCGGCCGTTGGTTCAATCCGAAAACCGCCAGCAAATTCTTCTTCCAGGAAAGCGCCAATCGCTTCTTTGCCCGTGAATTGATGGTAGATATAAGGCTTGCCATTAATGGTGACGACCGCATCATCCGTAAAGCTCTGCAATTGTTCAGCAATCTTGCCGCTGTTTGTCAGGTCAAATGCTGACAAGATAATCTTTTTTAGAGCAGCTTCTTTCAAAGCGGCCGCAGAGGCGTCACTGTAGTTAAATTTCATGGTCTTAATCTTGCCATCCCTGACTGTGATCACACGGGTGCCATCAACGGATGGTACGCCTAAGGCTTGTAGGGAATCCATTGTTAACGTGTCATGCATGGTAACCTCATCTGCCTTTACTGCCACAATTTCTGCTTCAACCAGGCAGTTGTCGGCAAATATCTCTTCCAGCCAGCCTTTGATTTCTGCCTGGCCTGTGTAGGTTGCCGGGTCGTCGGTGTTTACTACCGCGTCTTCAGTGAATAGCGCCAGGGCGTTTTCCAGGTCTTGGGCGTTGGTTGCTTCGGCCAACTTAAGCGCAACTTGGTCAGGTTTGGCTTGGCAAGCTGTGAGTGCGAATAAAACAATCACGAGTACAAACAATATTTTCTTCATGTCTAACCTCCTCAACAATTAGCCTCCCATAGGTCTAGCCTCGGAGAGGTCGCTTATATTTAAAACATTAACAGCAGCATACAAAAACAGCGCGTGGACTGCGCGTGGAAAGCGTTTGGATTAGCCCATGAGAGCGCTAATTGGACTGATAATTGTGTATAATGTGATTATGGGCAGGGCTTGAGTGGTTTTGAGCGGAGGGAGTACATGGCTCTGTTGGCGGTTTATTTGCTTGGTTCATTCCAAGCCGTAGTGGATGGGAAAGCTGTCACTGCATTTGAATCGGATAAAGTGCGGGCGTTGCTGGCCTATTTGGCTGTGGCAGCAGAACGGCCGTTTACCCGTGACCATTTAGCCGAACTCTTTTGGCCTGAACGACCGGAAGGCGTCGCTCGCAGCAATCTGCGCCACGCCCTCGCCGTTCTACGTCAAGCTATCCACGACCAGAAAGCCGACCCACCCTATTTACTCATCACCCGGCAAACCATCCAATTTAATCCCGCCAGTAACGCCTGGATAGACGCCGTTGAATTTTCGGCTGGGACAGAGGCGGAAATAGACCGGTTAGTACAAATCGTTGACCTGTATAACGGTCGTTTCCTTGAAAACCTCTCCTTCTCCGACAGCACCTCCTTTGCAGAATGGGTCACCCTTAAACAAGAACAGTTCGAGCGCCTGCTTTGCCGCTATTTATTCCGCCTGGCTGAGCATTACGAACAGCAGGGGGCCTACGAAACAGGTCTGACCTATGCCCAGCGCTGGGTAGAAAAAACCCCCTGGCAAGAAGATGCCCACCGGCAATTGATACGCCTGTTAGCCTTAAACGGCCGTCGCAGTGAGGCCCTGGCTCAATACGAAACCTGCTGCCGTCTCCTGGACGAAGAATTAGGCGTCACGCCAGAGGCCGAAACCAACCAACTGGTCGCTGACATTCGCGCTGGCACATTTCAGCCGCAAAATGGGCAGATGAAAAACCTGATTCGCGGTTACTCCCTGCGTCAAGAAATCGGGGCTGGCGGTTTCGGTGTCGTTTACCGTGCCTTCCAGCAGTCGCTTAACCGCGAAGTTGCCGTCAAAATTATTTTGCCCCAATTCGCCAACAAACCTGACTTCATCCGCCGCTTTGAAACGGAAGCTCAACTGATTGCCCGGCTGGAACATCTGCACATCGTTCCTCTCTATGATTATTGGCGCGAGCCAGACGGCGCGTATTTGGTGATGCGTTGGCTGCGCGGCGGGAATCTGGGTCAATCTCTGAAAAACGGTCCCTGGTCGCTGCCTAAAGCGGCCTCTTTGCTAGACCAGATTGCCGGAGCGCTCACAGTTGCCCACCGCCAGGGCATCGTTCACCAAGATGTGAAACCGGCCAACATTCTCCTCGATGAAGAGGGCAACGCTTACCTCTCCGACTTTGGCATCGCCAAAGATTTACTGCACCCCGTCAACTTGGCTGCGCCCGATACCGTCACCGAATCCCTGGCCTACATTTCGCCAGAGCAAGTTCAAAGTCAACCGGCTACGCCGCAAAGCGATCTGTATAGTTTGGGTATGGTTATGGTTGAACTGCTGACTGGTGCGCATCCTTTTGCCGGATCAACACCTGCCGAGCAGTTAGTGAAGCGGCTAACCACCCTGCTGCCCCCTTTGTGTGAGAGACGGCCTGATTTACCTGAACCATTTCAGCAGATTTTGCAGCAAGCGACTGCCCACGAACCAGCCGCCCGTTTTCCGGGTGTTTTGGCGTTTGCCAGTGCATTTCGGGAAGCAATTTTTGGTATGAAAACGGCCGTTTTCCCCATGCCAACCTTGGCGCTGCCAGAACCCGCTAATCCTTATAAAGGGTTGCGCCCCTTCACCGAAGCAGACGCCGCCGATTTTTTTGGCCGCGACGCCTTAGTCCAGCAGTTATTGGCACACTTTGCCCAGCCCCCGCAAACGCTGGAGGCTGTTTTGCTACCGGCTGCCACACACGCGCGTTTTTTGGCAGTGGTGGGTCCCAGCGGCAGCGGGAAGTCATCGGTGGTCAAGGCGGGCATGCTGCCAGCCCTGCGGCGCGGCGATCTGCCTGGTGCGGATTCCTGGTTTATCGTGGAGATGTCTCCTGGGGAACACCCGTTGGATGAACTGGAGATCGGGCTGCTGCGTATCGCCGTGAGTCAGCCAGCCGATTTGGCAGAGCAACTGCGGCGAGATGATCGCGGTCTGCTGCGTGCGGCCCGTTTGATTTTGCCAAAGGAGGAACAGACGGAACTGCTGCTGGTGGTTGATCAGTTTGAGGAACTGTATACCTTGACTGCCGACAAGGCGGAACGGGCGCATTTTTTAGACCTGTTGCAAACGGCCGTTTCCGCCAAAAACAGCCGCGTCCGAGTCATCATCACCTTGCGGGCAGACTTTTATGACCGACCGCTGCTGCACCCCGCCTTCAGCCGCCTGCTGCCCCAGCATACCGAACTGGTTTTACCCCTGACGGCTATCGAACTGGCGCAGGCGATTGAGGCACCGGCACAACGGGTGGACATCTCCTTTGAGCCAGGACTGGCCGCTGCGATTGCCGCCGATGTCAGTGACCAGGTGGGGGCGCTGCCCATGTTGCAATATGCCCTGACAGAACTATTTACTCGCCGAAACGGCCGTTCTCTCACCCAAGATGCCTACAAAGCCAGCGGTGGCGTCTCCGGCGCTTTGGCTCAACGTGCCGAGGCGGTGTATGCCGCCTTGGATGAAGTGGAACAAGCTGCCACCCGCCAGATTTTCTTGCGCCTGGTCGCCATCGACACCGATGGCAGCGTCACGAAGCGGCGTGTGCGTCTGTCAGAATTAGCAATTTTGCAACCATCTAATTCACAGGAGAAAGCGGAACGCTTAACGGCCGTTATCAACAAATACGGTCAGCATCGCCTGCTCACCTTTGACCGAGACCCGGCAACCCGTGAGCCAACTGTGGAAGTAGCGCATGAAGCCCTGCTGGTCGCCTGGGATCGGCTGCGCCAATGGCTGGCTGAGAGCCGTGACGATGTACGCACACAGCGCCAACTGGCTCAAGCCGCCGCCGAATGGCATCAGGCAGACCAAGACGCTAGTTTTTTGCTGCGCGGCTCCCGCCTGGAACAAGTCGATTTCTGGGCAAAAGAAACCGACCTGGCTCTGACCACAGACGAGCAAGCTTACTTGTCCGCGAGTTTGGCAGCGCGGGCGGCACGGCAGGCGGAGGAAGCTGCGCGACTGGCCCATGAACAGGCGTTGGCACAGCGGTCACGCCGTTTTTTGTGGGCATTGGTGGTCGTTTTTGCGGCCGCTGCCCTCATTGCGGTGGGGCTGTCTCTCTTTGCCTTTAGCAAGCAGCGGGCGGCGCTGGAAGCGTACAGTCTGAGTTTGGCAGCCAACGCCCAGCGGGCGCTGGACGATCAGGATTCGGCTGCGGCGCTGGTTCTGGCGCTGGCCGCCAACCAGATCGATGAGCCGCCACTGGAGGCGCAGCGCATTTTGATGAATGCTGCTTACGCGCCAGGTGCCCGACAGCGTTACCAAATTGCTGACTTGTTTCCAGGAGCTGCCGGGCCAGTGACGACAATGGCCGTTCATCCGAACAACGGCACGCTTTTGCTTGGGCTGGCGGATGGCACACTTGTGGTTTGGGATGCGCAAACGGGGTTGGAAGTTAACCGTCTACCAGGGCATACGGCTCAGGTGAACGAAGTCGTGATTAGTGCAGATGGGAAAACGGCCGTTTCTGCCGGAAATGATGCCCAGGTGATTGTGTGGAATCTGGAAACCGGTGAAGCGGTTCGACACCTGGCAGGCCACTCTGGCGCGGTGCGTGCAGTTGATATTAGCCCGGACGGGAGCCAGATTCTTTCTGGTGGTCTGGGGGGCAGCTCGGTGGAAAATCCAGGCGAACTCATTTTGTGGGATGCCGCTTCGGGCAAGGAACTGCGACGATTTGATGGCTTGACGAAAGCGGTGGTGCAGGCGGCTTTTGCTCAGAACGGCCGTGTCGTTTTGGCTGGTTCTGGCGACCCGGAATTTTCCACCGACGTAGGTGGTGACAGTCCCGAAGGCGCCCTTGTTTATGGGCATGTTTGGGACGCAGCCACTGGCGAGGCGCTAGACACCCTGACCGGATTGGAAAACGAGATGTTCAGTCTAGCCATCAGCCCAGATGGCAACCGGGCACTCGTTGGATCGTATTTCAATAACACGGCCGTTTATTGGGATGTGGCGGCTGGTGAGCAAGTCGCCGTGCTTCAGGGGCATGGCGACGGGGTGCGTGCTGTCGCTTTTAGCGCGGATGGAACCCAGGCGCTCACCGGTTCTGATGACCGCACCCTTATTTTATGGGATTTGCTTTCCGGTCAGTCACGCTACCGCTTTGCCGTCCATGATGCCGAGGTGCTGGCGGCGGCGTTCAGCGTAGACGGCCGTTTTGCCTTTTCCAGCGCCCGTGATGGTTCATTGATCGTATGGGATTTGTTTGACGGTGCTGAGTTGCAGCGGTTTCTGGGACACGGCGACCAGGTGTTTGACGTGGCCTTCTCTGAGGATGGCACAAAAATGCTTTCGGCCTCAGGCGCGGGAGAAATCACGCGGGGATCTTATGATACCAGCGTGCGTTTATGGGATGTGGCTGCTGGCAAGCAGTTAACGGCCGTTGATGTGCCTGGCCCTGTCCTATTCCAGGTTGATTTTGTGGAAAACGGCCGTTTCGCCCTCGCTACCGGGGCAGACCCATTTGTCCGTGCCATCAACCTGGAAACAGGCGAGATTCAGACCTTGGCGGGACATGGCCCCTGGGAGGCTGATGTGGTGCTTGAGGAAGGCATGAATTTGTTTGTACCCAGTCTGGACGTTAGCCAGGCGCATCATGTGGCACTGACCGGCGCTGTCAACGGCATGATGATTTTATGGGACACGACCACCTTCCAGCCCATCCTCCGTTTTGGCCGGGAGATGGCGGGGGATCCGTGGGCGGTGGCTATCAGCCCCGACGGCCGTTCTGCCTTAACCGCCAGCGACACAGACTTGATGATTTTGTGGGACTTGCAAACAGGCGAAGCCCTAAAAACGTTCCCCTTGCCGGATTCTCTGAGTGACTGGCGGGCAACGGGCATTGCCTTTTTGCCCGACGGCCGTTCTGCGATTTCGGCCAGCAATAACGGCTATGTTGTGCAATGGGATCTGGAAACCGGGGCAGAAATGCAGCGACTTGGTCGCCATGATGGTATTCGGACGCGGGTGGAAGTAAGTGAAAACGGCCGTTTTGCGTTAACCAGCGGCTGGAATGGCGACCTGGCGTATTGGGATTTGAATACGGGAGAGTTAATTCGCCGCTTTGGCCGGTCGGGGATAACGTTTGATATAGCGCTGAATGAAAACGGCCGTTTTGCTCTGGTTGGTTCCTCTGACACTACCGTTACCCTGTGGGGGTTGCAGACGCGGACAGCAGCTGAGATGGTTGCCTGGATTCAAGAACACCGATACGTGCGCGAATTAAGTTGTGAGGAACGCGCTTTGTATGGCATTGAACCGCTCTGCGAGTGAGATTTGCATGAACAACATCCATCATCTCTGGCCGAGTAACGGCCGTTCCCCCATAATCCACCTGAAACCAACCGGAGGACAATTCAATGACAAACTAATCAACCGCGCCTACTCGGCTTATACGCCCACCCAGACGACGAAGTGCTGGGCATTGGCGGCACGCTGGCTCAATACAGCGCCAATGGCGTTTACATCGAATGGGTTGTAACAACTCGCGGCGAAGCAGGTGAAATCTCTGACCCTGCGTTAGCCACACCGGAAAACCTGGGCAACGTCCGCGAACGCGAAATGCGCTGCTCCGCCCACACCCTGGGCATCGCCGATGTCACCTTCCTCGGCTACCGCGATTCCGGCATGGACGGCACCGCCGACAACCAACACCCCGATGCCTACATCAACGCCGCCGACGAGGAAGTCGTGGCGCAAGTTCGTAGCCATCATTCGCCGCGTGCGCCCCCACGTCATGCTCACCTTTGAGCCGTTTGGCGGCTACGGCCACCCCGACCACATTGCCATCCACAAGCACGCTCATTTAGCTCTGCCTGCCGCCGCTGATCCCACCTATCGCCCTGATTTGGGTGCGCCGTGGCAAGTGCAGCGCCTTTTCTATCCCATCCTGCGCCGGGCAAGTTTCATGGTATTAAAAGAACGTATGATGGCTCATGGTCTGCCCGTCGATTTCTTTGATGGCCTGGAAAAGCGGCGGGCAAACGCCTGGCCGGATGACAATTATCAGGTAGCAATCAACGTCAATGGCACCACTTCAACCAAATGGGCGGCTTTCAACTGCCATCGCACCCAGTTTGGCGAAGATAGTCTTTTCCGCCGCTTGCCGGAAGCAGATATGTCTGAGATTTTTAGCACGGAATATTTCGCGTTGGCATACCCTGAGCCGGAGAATGGGTTGCATTTGCATGGTTTGTTTGATGGTTTGGGGCTGGACTGATGATTATGAATGGCTTTATTCAAATTGATCTCAGCAACTCAAACGCATTTGTGTATAATAGTCATGGTTAAATAGCGGGATAGTGTTCCAGAATGATCCCGATAAAGGAACCCGAAGCATGTCTAATTCCACAAAAACGGCCGGAACCCCTCGAAAAATACGGGTCATGATTGCCGATGACGTGACAGAAATGCGCCGAAGTACTCGTCTGATGCTAACCCTGATTCCGAATGTGGAAATTGTGGCGATAGCCAAAGACGGCCGTGAAGCCATCGAAATGGCGCGAATACACAAGCCAGATATTGCCCTGATGGATGTGAACATGCCATATACCAATGGCCTACAGGCGATTGCGACAATGTGTGCGGAGCGTCCTGAACTGGCGTGCATTATTCTTTCCGCAGAACGGGATACAGAAACCTTGCTGGAAGCGATGGCTGTCGGCGCCAGAGGGTATCTGACAAAGCCATACACCACAGAACAGCTCATCGAAACATTTGAACGGGTTAGCCGCAATTTGTTGGTCAAACAACGACAGTCGAGCCAGGTTGCCCAACTGCGCCAGCAGCGGGATGTGATTCTCAAGGAATTGGCGATTGAGTATGTCAAACAGCAGCGAACGGATGCCAAAGCGATGCGTGTATTGGAGCAGGTAACGTCTGATCCGCAGTGCGACCGGCAGTTGTTGGTGGCCTTGGCATATATTTATATGCAGCGTCAGGAATGGGATAAGCTGAAGGAATTGAAGAAACGCATCTCGGCGACTGGCGCACTTAATATTTAGAGGCAATCGTGCTTGATTTTGCCGCCATGCGTGCCGAAATGGTCGCAGAACAATTGGAGAAACGGGGGATTACGGAAACGGCCGTTCTCCAAGCCATGAATACCGTTCCCCGCGAGCAGTTTGTGCCAGACACGTATCAAGCCCACGCCTATAACGATGCCCCGCTCCCCATCGGCCAGAAACAAACCATCTCCCAACCCTACATTGTCGCCTTCATGATTCAACTGTTAGAACTGCAACCAGGGAACAATGTGCTAGAAATCGGCACTGGTTCTGGTTATGCGGCGGCCGTTCTCAGCCAACTGGCGGCCCAAGTCATCACCATCGAGCGTCATGAAAACTTAGCCGCGTCAGCCCGCGTGCGGCTGGCGGCGTTGGGGTATGATAATGTGATTGTGATGGAAGGGGATGGCACGCTCGGCTGTGAAGATTTTGCGCCCTATGATGGCATTGTGGTGGCAGCCGGTGGCTCACATATTCCTGTTTCGCTCAAAGAACAGCTCAAAATAGGCGGCAAGCTGGTTATGCCTATCGGCAGCGACAAGCGGAGACAGACGCTTTATCAAGTGACCCGCCGCGATGCGTATCAGTTTTTTGAGAAACGGCAGGGGAAGGTCTCTTTTGTGCCACTCATTGGGCAGGCTGGATGGGAAGATGATTGATTTTGCCAGCGGTTGAAACCGCGCCCACAATTACGAAGTCCACCTTCGTGGACTGGCGACCAGTCGGCGAAGGCCGACTTCGTAATTGTTGCTGTGAATTTATTCGCCAAGCATAGATAGTAGTAAAATCAAGATTCAATAAGCCCCGCAACAAGCCATCGCCCCACCGCCTCAATAGTGCTAAAATCAGCCCACTATGACAGAAGCAAAACCTGAACTATTCTACACACCGCCCGTCACTAAATATGGCGCAGCTTTGTCGCCAGCGATGCGCACGGCTGTCGCCCTGCTGGCTCCGGCTATCGTCGCCATCTTCGTTAGCCAATTAACGGGCAACTTTTTTATCGCCACTCCTAGCAACGACCGGGCAGCAACGGCCGTTATCCTGGGTACAATCGGTCTCACAAGTTGGATTATTGGCGTGCTTTGGTATGGCATTCCGGGGCTGGGTATGCGCACAAAACGGCCGTTATTCGCCAGCGTTGGTTTTGCCGTGATGGGCTGGGTGGCCTATCTGTGTTTTCCACTTTCATCTGGGTCGAACTGAAAGGTTTCGGCCCGGCTGGTTCCACCCAAGCCTTCATCTACCTGATTTTCTTTGAAGGGTTTGCCACCCAAATTTGGACGTTCGGCCTCTTTTTCCGCGCCCTGTCCGATTGGCGCGGCCCACTGACTGCGGCTGTGGGCAGTGGCCTTTTGTTTGGCATGGTTGCCTTCCTCTTTTTCCAGGAATCGTTTTATAGCAACATCACCAGCCTCATCTTCTTTTCCTTGTGGGGCGTTTTTTACGGCATCATCCGTTTGCGCACAGGCAGCGTGTTAGGCACGGTTCTCATTCAGGCCATGCAAAGTTTCACCGCCTGGGTGGTGATGGTTCCCGCCGACATGCCGCCCAACCAGGCGGCGATGCAGACGGTTTATTTTCTCACATCTGTCGCCTTCCTCATTTTTGTCTGGCGGCTTTGGCCGAAGGAGGTATCTGATTATCGTGTCTGATTCCCAAGTAGAAATTGTCATTGATGATACGCTGCGGCTGGTAACGGCCGTTCTCGCCGCAAGCGAGTGGCCCACTATTGAACAGGCGCAACTCACCCACGCCGTCGATCCCCATGCCAAACAGACCCGCCAATTTGTGGCCGGATACGCCACCCATCCCGCCGTCATTTGGGTCAATCAGGTCATTGAACGGGGCGAATCGTTGGACGATGTGTTCACGGCCGTTTCCCAAAACGTGCAGCAAGACGCCTTCGACCGATTTCAAAACCAGCACGGGCATTGAAGCGTTCTGGCAAGAACATGCCGCCGCCTGGAACGAAGCCCAAAACGACCTGACCAGCATCTTTCAAGGACAGCCAACTACCCGCCTTCCTCAACCAAATCAGCGACGAACCGATCAGCCAAACGATCCGCATCATGCCCAACCTCGTTTATCCGGCTTTATCGCCGGTGCTGGTATCGGGCTTTGAGACCATGACGCTCATCCCGCCCCTGCCCAAAGCAGTCGGCGAATCACCGCCCTGGCCGTATGGCGAAGACCCCGGCTGGGTACAGGCCAGCGTCGGCCTGCGTCTGGTGCAGTTCGCCCTGGCCGACACGCTGGAAACGCTGTCCCGCAGACCAACAAGCCCTGCTCACTCACGCCGCCGTTACCGTTTATCTGGAAACGGCCGTTGACGAAGGCGAAGCCATGGCCTACATGGTACGCAGTAAAAAACAGCACAACCTGCCGACTCTGCCCCTGGTTGTTGAGGAATTGAGAGACTATTTGGTAGGGGATAACGGCCGTTTAATAACATCAGTAATCAGTTAACAGTAATCAGTGAACAGTTTACAGTGCGCGGTCTACTGTTCACTGAAAACTGAACACTGTTCACTAAAAGAGGAATCCCATGTCCCTACATCCTACACCCAAACCCAAAACCGCGTCGGCATCGTGCAGTTCAATCGACCCAAAGCCTTAAACGCGCTCAACCGGGAACTGATGGCCGAGACGATGGACGCCCTGGAAGCCTTCGACCAAGACGCCGACATCGGCGCGATGGTTATCACCGGCAGCGAACGCGCCTTTGCCGCTGGTGCCGACATCAAAGAGATGGCAACCGCCACCCCCGCCCAAATGCTCGACAATCCCTTCATCGGCTACTGGGATCGGCTCGCCAAAATCCGCAAGCCCGTCATTGCGGCCGTTTCCGGCTACGCTTTTGGCGGCGGCATGGAACTCGCCATGACCTGCGACATGATCGTCGCCAGCGAAACGGCCCTGTTCGGACAGCCGGAAATCAACCTGGGCGTCATCCCCGGCGCAGGCGGCACACAGCGCCTCACCTACGCCGTGGGCAAAGCACTGGCCATGGAAATCGTCCTCAACGACCGCCGCCTGACCGCCGCCGAAGCGCTCCATTTTGGCCTCGTCAACCGCGTCGTTCCCACCGAAAGTTATCTCGAATGCAGCCATTCAATTGGCGGCCGAAATCGCCGCCCGCGCCCCCCTCGCCGTGCAAATGGCAAAAGAAGCCATCAACACCGTCTACGAAACCTCCCTGCAAGCGGGTCTTGCCCACGAACGCCGCCTCTTCTATCTGCTCTTCAGCACTGAAGACCAAAAAGAAGGCATGGATGCGTTTGTCAATAAGCGTCAAGCAGAGTGGCAAGGGAAATAATAATTAATTGTGAATTGTGAATGGTAAATTGTTAATGAAACGTCCGATACAAGCTGCCAATCGTCAATCCAAAATCTAAAATCGGAAATGAATATGACTTACAACTTTGACAAAGAAATAAACCGCATGGGATACATCCAGCGTGAAATGGGATTATCAGAAAGGCAATAAGGCAGTGGTTGAAACGGATGCCGCTGATGCCAAACATGGCGCAGACCGCTTGCTGCCACTGTGGGTGGCCGACATGGATTTTCAAAGTCCGCCAGCCGTGATTGAGGCGCTGAAAGCACGCGCCGAACATGGCATTTTTGGCTACACAGTGCCGAGCGATGCCTATTTTGAAGCGCTAATTAGTTGGATGGATCGCCATTACCAGCGGCAAATCAACAAGGAATGGGTTGTATTAACGCCGGGCGTGGTTTCGGCACTCAACATCATGGTGCAAACGTTCGTGGCTCCAGGCGAAAAGGTGCTGATCCAACCACCCGTTTATTACCCATTCTATCAATGTCATTGAGAATAACGGGGCTGAGGTTGTGCGGAATGGGTTGGTGTTGGAACGAGATGATCAGGTACACGATGGATTTCGACGATTTAGCCGAAAAAACGGCCGATCCCGCCGTCAAAATGGCAATCTTGTGCAGTCCCCACAACCCGATTGGTCGTGTCTGGACACGCGAAGAACTGACCCGTTTCGGTGAAATCTGCCTCGCCAACGACGTGCTTGTCGTTTCCGACGAAATTCACTGCGACCTGATTCATACCGGCCATACCTTCACCTCCTTTGCCAGCATCAGCGAAGAATTCGCCCAAAACAGCATCATCTGTACCGCGCCCAGCAAAACCTTCAACCTGCCCGGTCTCAAAACCTCCAACATGATCATCCCCAACCCCAAACTGCGCCTTGCCTTCACCAAAACGATGGATCGCGCGGGGCTTCTCGGCGGCAATACCTTCGGCATTGTCGGCACAGAAGCCGCCTACCGTCATGGCGAAGAATGGCTCACCAGAACTGCTGGCCTACATCGAATCCAACTACCACTTCATGGTCGATTACCTCGCCGAGCATTTGCCCCAGCTCACCGTCTCTCCCCTGGAAGGCACCTACCTCGTGTGGGTCGACTGCCGCGCCTTGGGCTTAGATGCTGAAACACGGCAAAGATTGTTCCTGGATGAAGCCAAACTATTCCTCGACGAAGGCGAACTGTTCGGCCCAGAAGGTTTAGGCTTCGAACGTTTCAACATCGCCTGCCCGCGTGCTATTCTGGCTGAAGCGTTGGCACGCATGAAAACTGTGATTGCCAATTTGGAACCCGCTTAAAAATATGAGATTAGAGATTGGAGATTGATCGTGCGCTAATCTCCAATCTCTAATCTCCAATCTCAAAAAATGTCTGTAGACAGCTTCAAATTCCTGCCACGAATTATCGCTACCTTTTACCAGATGACAGAACGGGAACCGGACTATCCGATTCCCTGGACGCCGTTGACGAAGCCGCTGGCAGAGTGCAAATTTGGCCTGATTACCTCTGGCGGCCTGTACCAGAAAGGTGTTGAGCCACCGTTCGACGTGGAACGGGAAAAGCGGGAGCCAAGCTGGGGCGACCCCACTTACCGCACCATTCCAGCCAATATTGCCCAGGCAGATGTTGGTGTTAGTCATCTACACTTGAATCCAGTATTTGCTGAAGAAGATGTGAACGTGGTGCTGCCACTCACCCGTTTTCAGGATATGGTCGAGGCTGGGGAAATTGGCGGGTTGGCGGATGAGGCGTACTCGTTTATGGGCTTTCAGGGCTTCCCGCCGGATGCCAGCGCGTGGCAGGAAACCTACGCACCGGAAGTTGCCGCCAGGTTCAAAGCGGCTGGCGTAGATTGCATCCTCCTCACCCCTACCTGACCCGACTGCTGCCTCAACGTGCCCGTGTTGGCGCGTGAACTGGAAACGGCCGGATTCAGCACTATTTTGGTGACGATGATGCCGTATTGGGCAGAAAAAGTGGGTGTGCCGCGCACGTTGGCGGTTGAGTTCCCGTTTGGGCAGACGTTGGGTCAGCCAGGGAATGTTGCCCAGCAAATACGGGTGATTGGGCAGGCGTTGGCGGTGTTGGAAACAACTACTACTCCCGGCACTCTCACCCACTCAGACGAAAGTCTGGCCCGTTGACCAGAAAGAAGCATACAAAGCGTGGCAGCCACTCGAACCGTCGCCCATCATTGCGCAACTCGCTCCCCAGTTCCGCGACATGCTGCGCCAAAACAGGAAGAATTGAGACCGGATGTCCCAAAAACAAAACGTCATTCTACACGCATTAAACCAGTTACAAGCACAATACATCGAAGCCCATCAACCCGGCAATGACAATACATTTTCCTGGTTGGGCATTGACTTTTTTGTCGATCAGATGCGCCACATCGTCATGCCCCTCGCTCCGTTGGAGGGAGAGTGGCAAATAAATGATGCGGGTATGATATTTGCCACAATAAACCATTGCTCTTTATGAATCAGCCGGATTCTCGTGACTTGCCTGTCACTTATTTTCAACGGATATTGGCCGAGATGTTGCACGCACCACAACAGACAAATTTGGTGGCACATCGCCTGGGTTATTTTTTAACGTTGATGGTGGCGGAAGTTACTTATAATCCACTGGCTTTAATCACGACCTTTTTGACAGTGCTAAAAGCCATCGAACAACAACAAACACAAGAGAACGTCTTTGATTTATTACCTGGTCTATTGATTGACGCGGCTACTGCTAACCTTTCAGAAGAAGACTTACACGCTTATAAACAAGCCAATTTGGCGCAACAAATCAAATTGATGCAGGAATTCAGGCCAGCTATCGTTGCCGAAATAGATGAATTGCTGTCACGTTATGACATGGAAACAACTATCGACATCATAAAGACGCGCCTGCTCGCCTATCTGCAAACAAGGGTATTCTTCGAGTAACGAATACAAGTGAATTTATTCAATGACTACAAACACACGGGTTCACGCCCACATCCTCATATCCACTCATGCTCATTTTATTTTTGAGCGGTCGGAAGAAGCAGACCGAATTCTGCAAGCTCATCTCGACCCTGCCATCCAAATAACCCAAGGGGAAGAAATTCCAGCGGAAACAGAAATTCTTATCGGTGGGCGACCCTCGCGGGAGCAGTTAGCCAGTCCCAATCTGAAATCGTTGGTTATTCCCTGGGCGGGTTTGCCCAACGAAACCAAAGAAATTTTGCCAGACTTCCCCCATATCACTGTTCATAATTTGCATCATAACGCGGCATCTGTGGCAGAAACGGCCGTTACCCTTCTCCTAGCCGCCGCCAAACTTAACCATCCGGTATGATCGCGCCCTGCGCAACCATGATTGGCGCATCCGCTACGAATCCAGCCCGACATTGACGCTGGAAGGACGCACAGCGCTCATTTTGGGCTATGGGGCGATTGGACAGCGCGTGGCGAGAGCGTGCCAGGCGTTTGGCATGGACGTGTTGGCGACTAAGCGGTCGGTAACACGTGTAACAACCGATCCTTTTGCAGAAATCCATCCCCCATCAGCTCTGTCAGACCTGCTTCCCCGCACCCACGCCCTCATCATTTGCCTCCCCCTCACCCCTGAAACCGAAGGACTCATCGGCAAGGCAGAACTGGCGGCACTCCAGCCCAATGCCATCCTGGTTAATGTGGGGCGAGGCCCTGTCGTGGATGAACACGCTTTGTATGACGCTTTGGTAGACGGCACACTCCACGGCGCCGGTCTCGACGTCTGGTTCAACTACCCGCCCGACGAAGCCGCCCGCGCCCATACGCCTGCCGCCAACGTGCCGCTGCACGAGCTAGACAACATCGTCATGAGTCCCCACCGCGCTGGCCTCACCCGTGACACTGACCGCCTGCGTATGACGCATTTGGCAGAGTTGCTCAACACGCCGCCAGAGGTGAGCCGTTGCCGAATAAGTTGGAGTTAGAGAGGGGATATTAGAGGTTTAAAGGTTGCAGGGTTGCAGGGTGACAAGGTGAAGTACGCTACTACTTCGCCACTCTGCCACTTTGCTACTTTGCTACTTTTGAAAGATGATACAATATGGTTTGATTTACGTGCATCATCAGCATTTACGGAGGCTGTTTATGAGTTACCAGCAAATAACCATTTCATTGCCAGATAGACTATATCAACAGGTAGAAAAACTATCTCAAGCGAGACAGCGGACAATGGCTGAAGAGGTCGTGGCTGCCGTTTCCGCTGCATTACCAGAAGAAGCACAGCTTTCGGCTGATTTGGAGGCAGAACTTGCCCATCTGGATCAATTAAATGATGAGGAGTTGTGGCGGGCAGCGCAGATGACCGCACCAAAAGAAAAAACAGAGCGAATGCAGGTGTTGTTGGATAAGCAACAGCTAGAAGGATTAACATCTGCCGAGCGGGAAGAAGCGGCGTTACTTTCCCACTTTTTTAATCGCATTATGCTAGTTAGAGCAAAAGCCAGTGTTCTTCTGAAAGCACGTGGACATCATATAGACTCATTACTCGATGAGTAAACCGAACACATGGCTGCTATTCCCCGCTCTCTTCTCATTCAGGTGGCTGATCGATTCCAGAATCGCTGCGGCTATTGCCAAAGTCAACAGCGATTGATGGGAGTCGCTTTGACAATAGACCATATCATTCCTCAATCATTAGGTGGTGAATCCACTTTAGAAAATCTCTGCCAAGCTTGTTGGGATTGTAATCTATTAAAAAGTGATCGTTTAACGGCCGTTGATCCCCAAACAGGCATCGTTGAACGTATCTTTCATCCAATCCAGCAAGAATGGGCTGCACATTTTGAATGGCAAGAAAATGGCTCAACTATTGTTGGACTCACGGCAATATGCCGAGCAACGGTTGCTGCCCTTAAATTGAACAGACCACAATTACTGCAATCACGCCTGTTTTGGATCGAGGCAGGTTGGCATCCCCCACTTATTGATTAGCGTTTTTACGCTGCCACCTTGCCACCTTGCCACTTTGCAACCTTGCAACCTTAGAAATCCAACAAATCTCCCCATCATCCAACCAATCTACCTGCCAGGAACCTTCGCCAAAGGTGCGGCGGATGCCGCGCAGGAGTTTTTGCAGGCGTTGGGCATAGGGGGGCAAGGTATTATCGGTGCGGGGGAAGAAGCCGGTTAGTTGGGGGATTTCGAGAGTGTTGTCTGGGGTGGTGATTTGGTCGGTGGTAACGCCGGCACTGAGCTTGGTGGTAACGCCTGCACTGAGCTTAGTCGAAGTGGCCGTTCCCTCAATCTCCCCCTTAATCATTCCCATCACCAATACATCCCGCCTGAAGACAAGCTCAGAATGCGGCGACACAGACCACACGCTGCACAAGGCGCGTGCCAATTCATCGGGGTCATTCATATTTACGTGGGATTTTGCGGCAGAAGCAATAGGTTTCTGTTCGTGAGAAAGTGCTGAAAAAGCGGGGCGCAAGATGGTGGGTTGGTCAAAGCGGGGGAAGCGAATACCATCGTACAGGCTTTCATACAACCAGTCAGCGTCGAAATCGGTAACTGCGGAACCCTGCATCGTTACCAAGCCCTCTTCCAAAAACAACTGAAACAACTCATCCAGCAAAATCGCACCGCCAGGTACAGGTAAGCCCGCACTCGCCGCCTTGTCTAGCAACAAAGCCTTTTCCCCAACCGGCCACTTTCGGGCGCGATTCGCCCCCAACCAAACAAACGGAGTCTTTTTCATGATAGGCAATTGTCGATTGTCAATCGCTAATTGTCAATTTTTAGCTCCACTTGACCACAATATCCATTACCGTGTCCGCCGCCCTATCCCCCTGATCCGCTGCATTAGACAAATGGCGCAGCACTTCACGTGTCTTCAAAATCTCCATCACTTGATGAATGTCTTGTGGCCCCTGAAATAGCGCTGCCAAGCTCAAACGATACGCATCTTCCACCTGATTTTCTAAATGTTTGACACGACGGGCATGTTCTTGCGCCACACCCGGATAATCAATCAACTGCGTGATCGCCATATGCAGTTCTGTCGCCATTTTATGCAGCAAATCCGCGATTTTTATCACAGGCTCTGGCGCGGCCAACTCAAAAATTTCCAGCTCTTCCACCGTGTCATACACATAGTCGATGAAATTATCCAACGCACGCGACAATGCAAAAATATCTTCCCGATCAATCGGCGTGACAAAGGTATCCATCAATTCATGCACCAGGATGCGTTGCAGCTCATCCGCTTCTTTTTCCACGGCGCGGGCGTGGGTGCTTTTCTTGTCGTTCTGTTTCTTCAAATAGGCTTGCAGCGCATCCACGATATGAATCGTATATTCACCCTGCTGAATGAGCAGTGCCATAAAATTGTCTTGTTTTGGTTTCAGAAAACGTTTTAACCAATCCATAAAGCCCTTCCATCATCTTGTGAAATATCATCCAGGGAAAATCAACGTTAATAACAAATAGAGTATACCCGCTAAAATTGCGGAAATCGGGATTGTTAGCACCCAGGCTATCACCATTTCATAGCCGATAAACCACCGCACTTTAGACAAGCGTTCGGCCGAACCCGCGCCCATAATTGAGGAACTCATCACCTGTGTTGTGCTGACAGGCGCACCCCATAGAGCCGCACCTAAAATAATGGATGCCCCAGAAATCTGTGCCACAAAGCCATGAATCGGGCGAATCTTGTAAATACGATAGCCCAACGTTTTAATGAGCCGCCACCCACCCATCGCCGTGCCTAAAGCAATCATGGAAGCGCTGGCAAAAATCACCCAAGTCGGCACGACAAACTCGTCGATGATACCTTCTGTCAACAACCCTAAGGTGATGATGCCCATCGTTTTTTGGGCATCATTCGCGCCATGGCTCAACGCCAGTCCGGCCGTTGTGAAAATCTGAGAATGGCGGAAGAAGCCGTTGATTTTAGGGGTGGCACCTCGGGAGAGAAACAGCGTAAGTTGCATCAGCAGATACCCGACGACAATGCCTAGAATGCGGGGAGAGGAGCAAGGCGGTTGTCACTTTGATGAGGCCAGCCGGGTTAATTGCTTGCACCCCGGCGCTGACAATAACAGCCCCCACCAAGCCGCCAATGAGGGCGTGGGATGAACTGGAGGGGATGCCAAACCACCACGTTACCAGGTTCCAAACAACGGCCGCCAACAAGGCGGCATTGAGAACCGTCATGGTGATGTTATCGGGATCAGTAAGGCCGGTACCTATGGTTTCGGCGACGGCGACACCAAAGAGAAAGGGGCCGGCAAATTCCATGGCAGCGGCCAACCATAAAACGCGACGCGGCTTCATGGCGCGGGAGGCAATGGGGGTCGCCACGATGTTGGAACTGTCGTGGAAGCCGTTGAGGAAATCGAAGAAAAGGGAGGTGATTATCAGTACAATAAAGGCGGAACTCATGCACTATGTTAACAAATTGTTAACGGGATCGCAAAAGGAAGGGCAACGGCCGAGATGATGCCTTCGAGCCGGCTCGAAGGCATCATCTCGACCATTTCCTGAACGATTCCCCCACGCCACCTGAAATTCTGCCACAACACGATACAATTACGCCCCGATGACAACGCTAACCACCGCCTGGCAAGAAGGCAACTACAAAACATTCGCCAAACTGGTGCTAAACCTGCTGCCCACCCTGATCCTCTGGTTCGTGGGCGGGCTGGCACTGAGCCGCATTTTGTATGAAGGTTTCTTTCCGCATCTGCTGTGGCTAGGACGGCCGTTATACACCATCCCCTTCGCCCTCATCATCGCCTTCCTGGGAACCGATGTCTGGCAGCGGCAAAAGCTCCAGGCGGCGGCACTGCTTCCCGTTCTGCTCAATCTCAGCTACTTGTTTGATCCGGCCGTTGATTTAGTGGCTTCTCGGTTCATTTTTTGCGCTTCCTGGTGGCTGGTGGCGCTGCTCGTCGCCCACGAAAAAGCAAACTCTCACACGTGGCGCTGGTTGGGTATCCTTTTTGTGGTGGCGGCGCTGCTGCCCATCTACTTGCTTACCATGCCGGATGCTGTCGGACAGGCCGATACGTTTGAATTCCAGGTCGTCGCGCCGCAGTTGGGCATTGCGCACCCCACGGGCTATCCGCTGTATTTGCTGTTGGGCAAGCTGTTTACGCTGCTGCCGATCAAGTCGGTGGCGTGGCGGCTGAACTTTGGCACGATGGTGTATGGGCTGGTGGCGGTCAGCTTGTTGTTTGTGCTGGGGTATCGGCTGCGGATGAGGGGGATAACGGCCGTTCTCGCCGCAACTATCTTCGGCCTCATCCCCACTTTCTGGAGCCAAGCCATCGAAGCAGAAGTGTACACCCTGCACACGCTGTTTGTGGTGCTGGCCTTTCTGCTTATGCGGGAAATTGGCGGTTGGAGATTGGAGATTGGAGATTGGAGATTGGGGAGAGTAAACAGTGGTCAGTGGTCAGTGAACAGTGATCGGTGGTTGCCAATTCTTCTTGCTTTCGTACTGGGCTTAGGCATGACCAACCACCTCACCACCGTTTTCCTCTTGCCTGCCGCCGCCCTAACTTTGTTATTTTCAGGCATCTTCAGCCGTGACAAATCTCTAATCTCAAATCTCAAATCTCTATCTATCCTGGCTCTCGCCTTCCTCCTGCCCCTGCTGCTCTACGCCTACCTGCCCATTCGTTGGCAAGCAATTCATGACGAGCCGATGGGCGTGATACGGTTTGTTGATTGGGTGATGGGCGGCCGTTTTGCGGGGGCGTTGCAATGGCGGGCGTGGCTCGACGATAGTACGCGCTACGAAGTCATCGGGCGCATTTATCTGACAAATTGGGGCTGGTTTAATCTGGTGCTGGCCCTGCTCGGTTTCATCTTCCTGCTCTGGCGCAACTGGCGCGTGGCGCTCATCTTCGGCATCACCTGGCTGGGCTACACCTTTTATGGCCTCAACTACTACGTCCCCGACCTGGATGTGTTCATCGTGGGGGCGCAGGTGGTGGTAGCGGTGTGGTGGATGGCTGGTGCGAATGGGGTATTGGAGATTGGAGATTGGAGATTAAATACACGCACCAATCTCCAATCTCTAATCTCTAATCTCTTAATATTACTATTTGTCCTACCCACGCTCTTAAATGCCGCTCAAAACTGGTCACGCCTTGACCAATCCCGCGATGAGGGCGGACAGCCGTGGGGTGAAGGGGTGTTGGCGCTGCCCTTGGCGGAAGGCGCGGCGATTTTGGCCGACAGCGAAAAAATTGCACCGCTGTATTATTTGCAGCAAGCAGAAGGGGTACGACCTGATTTAGACATTATGGTGCTGCCAGATGAAGCCGCATACCGGGCTGAATTGGACAGTCGTATTGCCGCAGGGCAGTCAGTTTATTTGGCGCGGTTTTTGCCTGGACTGGAAGGCATTTACCATCTGCGTTCGGTGGGGCCATTGACAGAAGTAAGTGCGGAACCGTTGACCCGTCTGCCGGAAACGGTCACTGAGCCTGTCGAAGTGTCCGTTTTCGGCAATATCCAACTCATCGGCTATGAAATCGACTCCATCTCGCCCTACGATGACACGCAGACGGGAATCACGCTCTACTGGCAAGCAACCGAACCCATCACCCAACCTTTGCACGTCTACTTGCGCCTCGGCGATGAGACAACCAGCGGTCAGCATCCTGCCAACAATACGCTACCCCACCAACGCCTGGAAAGGCGACGAAATTGTGGCTGATTTTCACAGTCTGTCGCGCCCTATTCTGACCGAGCCTGACGAGCTGCGTTTGGAAGTGGCGTTAGCGCCGCCATTTACACCTGTGACTGAACTCGAATTGGCAAACGGTAACGGCCGTTTCCCTCCCCGCTGCCCACACCACCCATTTGCCCACACCCATTCGTGCGCAAATCGGAGAAAGTGCGGTACTTTCTGCTGATTTTCCTGCCCAAATACGGCCGCAACGGCCGTTACCCGTGCAACTTTCCGGTTTAGGCAACCCCGCCGCCATCCACCTTACACTCGACAGCCAAAACATCAATCTTGGCCGCCAGACAGCTTATCAGGGAACATTTGAACATCCATTTGCCCAATTCACACACGTCAATACGGATTTAGAAAACGGCCGTTATCCCCTCACCCTCTATCATCCCACGCAGCCATCCCTCTGCGGCTGGATGCGTTTTAGCAGTGAAAGCTGTGTCATCGGTACACGTAGAAATCAGCGGTGTGGCTTTGCCAGAAACGGCCGTTAATTACAACGACCAAATCGCCCTCCTTAATCTCGACATACCCACTCAGCAGATCACCCCAGGCGGTACACTCGACATCACCCTGCAATGGACAGCCCTGGCCCCGCTGAACGAAGATTACACCCTTTTCCTGCAAGTATTGGATGCCAACGACCGCCTCGTGGGGCAAGCCGATGCCTGGCCGTTGCAAGGCACCCTGCCCACCAGCCACTGGCAGCCCGGCCAAACCATCACCGACCCCTATACCATCCAACTCGATGGCGATCTACCCCCCGGTGACTATCGCCTGCTCGTCGGCTGGTATCTTTTGGCCGATTTGCGCCGTCTACCCGTGCTCAGCGCAGATGGCGTACCCGTCGATGATAAATTCGTCGTTCCTGGTTTATTCGTCCCTGAATAACAACGTCACTGCCCTGCCACCTGGCTACCCTGCAACTCTGCCCCTTTCCCCTCCGCCACTTTGCGCTATACTTGCCCCATGCAGACTGAAACCGAAACAATTCTATCTCACTGTCAACTCCTCAAAGGACTAACTGCCGCAGAAAAACAAGGCATGGTTGAAAACGGCCGTTTAACGCACAAAGAGGCTGGAGAATACTTTCTCCACCAAGGCGAGCCGTCTGAAACCATCTACATTTTATTGTCGGGGCGGGTTAAACTGACCCAACTCACCGAAAGCGGTCAAGAAGTTATCGCTGGTTATTTAGGCCCTGGCGACGGTATGGGTATTATCGTTGCCTTGAGCAACTTACCCTATCCCCTTTCTGCCGAAGCCGTTGAAGCATGTGAAGCAGTGGCTTGGTCTCAGGAAGATTTACATCAATTGATGCTGCGTTATCCACAGTTAGCCCTAAATGGACTGGACATGATTGCTCACCGTTTTGGCGTTCTGCAAATCCGGTTTCAAGAAGTAGCCACACAGCGCGTAGAGCAGCGCGTAGCCCGCAGTCTGATGCGGTTAATCAAGCAATTTGGGCAAAAAACAGACAAAGGCATCCTCATCGACATGCCCTTATCTCGGCAAGACTTGGCTCAAATGACCGGAACCAATGTTTTTCAGGTAAGCCGCATCGTCAGCAAATGGGAACAAGATGGCCTTATCAGAACGGGACGCAAACGCTTTGTTTTGCTCAACACCCATGATATGGTCTCAATTGCTGAAGATTTACCAGATATCACGCTCCATCAACATTAAGCAATTTGCAGAAATGCAACTATAAAATGTACTTTTGTATGTATGTTTAGGGGAGAAAATAAAAATGAAGGCGATATATGAAGTCACGAGATCAAACATTGGCACAACAAACAGTTAAACAGATATTAACAACGTGTCCAGAAACGGCCGTTGTCTTCAAGCGTCATAACATGGCGTGTATTGGTTGTGACGTGTCCCATCTTTATACCGTCGCAGAGGTCGCTGAAGTGTATCAGATTCCTGTAGATGAGTTCCTTTCCGAATTAGATTCCGCCATCAATAATCCGGAATCGGTTTACGGATAACGAACCACATTCTCCGAAATCGCCCACGCCCCATAACCCACCACCCTGTTTTTAGATCCTGCCGTATCTCCCGAATTACGTAAATCGAGCGTCACCACAGTCATGTGGCGCTGTTTGGCTAAGAGCAACAATCCCTGAATCGAGCGTCTGCCACACGCGCCATTTTGCTCAATCGCCTTTGGTTGCAACTCTTCAATGGCGCGGCACGTTGCCCCGTCTAATGCCTGTGCCTCTGCATAATTTAAAAAATGGCTCAAATCCGAACTGATCACAATGAGCGTTTCTGACCCGCCCCATAACGCTTCCATCACTTCAGCCACATCTTCTGGACTAGCATGGCCTACCACAAACGGCACGAGCTTAAATTTGCCCAAGGTTTCTTGCAAAAACGGCAAATGGACCTCCAGACCATGTTCACGCCCATGAGCCGCATCCAAAATTTGCACTTGAGGGAAGGTCAACATCTGTTGAATTGCTTTGTGGTCAATGACAACATCACCCAACGGGGTTTGAAATGCGCTGGCACTAGTGGTGGCTAAGCCTTGAAGCGCCATCGTGTGCGCTGGGCTAAACATCACCACTCGCGTAACTTGACCTGCTAACGGGGCCACATGCATATACGCCGAGCCAGCAACCGAGCCTGAATAGATGTAGCCAGCGTGAGGCGCAATGATGGCTTTGGGAATTGGCATAGGAGTTGGAGGGGAAACGGCCGTTTCCATAAACCCCCTCACCATTTCCCGCAATCTATCCGGATCACCTGGGTAAAATGTACCAGCGACTGCTGGAGGTCTAACGTTCATTTGCGTACCCTTCCTTCAAGCAATCTTTGTATTTCACCTCTCCTTAAAAAACCTTTTCCTACATTATACGGAAAGGAAGGTTGTAATACATACCTCTTATTATTTACCTATAAAATATCGCGCTTAAATCAATTGAAAAGTATTTAAATTGCACACTAAATGAAAAAGATGATCCTCATTTTTTCAGGATCATATCAAGGGAATGGGCCAAATGATTCAAAGGTTATTTGCATTTTTAACGAAATATTTTCATCGTTTTATTTGGAAGTTAATCAGTCTCCGCGCTCCCAAGCCAACCATCGAAACCTTATATGAAAATGAAGAAAATATCGTATTCGCCTGTCATGGCCCCGTGTACATAGATCCAATGTGGGGATACATCATCTCAGAAAAAGGATATATTCTTGAAGAATCAATGGGGATTAATTTTAAGCGTCGCCAAAGACCATTTGCCATTTCTATCCCATCACCGTTTCACTTCTTCAAAGCGATCAAAAATAAGGAAAATGTCATCGAGTCCGACACGGTTGTATCACTACGACATTATTGGGAATGGAATTATTATCATTTTTATTTCGATGTACTCGGTAAACTTGAACTGCTCCACACAGCAGGCATAGATGACACAATACCCCTTGTCATTGCCAAATATGGTGACGAGATTAGCTTTGTCCGCCCTTTAATTGAACGCGGAAAATTGGGAAACAGAACCTGGCTAATCCCAACCACAGAATTTATCAAGGCTGACAAAGTAATATTCTGTCGTACGAGAAGACCA
The DNA here is from genome assembly GCA_963747345.1 of uncultured Chloroflexia bacterium. Lineage (GTDB taxonomy): Bacteria > Chloroflexota > Anaerolineae > Promineifilales > Promineifilaceae. The sequence continues at coordinate 739,484 of CAVVFA010000001.1, forward strand.
TTTAAAGAACGCATTCTCTATATTCTTGACGCACTCGACGTTGAAAGCCCAATAAAAGAAAACGAACGGAGAATATATTTAAGCCGATCCTGTACGCGGCGTCTGACAAATCTGGATGAAATTAAACCCATTCTTGAAAACCACTCCTTTGAGATTGCAGATTCTGGGAAAATGAGTATAGACGACCAGATCGCTCTGTTTAGTAACGTACGCTATATCATTGCCAATCATGGAGCCGGTACGACAAATATTTTATTCCGCGGAGAGAATCCACTCAGCCTGCTTGAAATCCATCATGACAAACTATTAAACTTTGAACACAGGCGTCTTTGCTTGGAAATGGTATACTCCTGGAGTGAACTTAAAGGTAAAAAAGGATCGGGCAGCGCGGAACATGCTGACTTCACAATTAATCCAGAACAACTGGAACAAAAAATCATCGAACTGTTAAACACGTAAGCGGTTTTCCGGCTTTTATCCCTTGTGACAGCTTGTGTCACTGCTTCTCGTTAGCCAGTATTATTTACGTTATCTTCACGGCTGTAAAAGCCATCCCCATGCTACAATTTCCCTCCTTCAATTGAAACATTTGTTCTGATAATAGCTTATCACCATTTCATCCCATTCCACCATCTCACATCCGAGTCAAGCATTATGTCTACTGAATTAACGCAACTGCGTAAGCTCTTGATCCTGCATTATTCACTGGATGAATTCCGCACCCTATGCTTTGATTTGGGTATTCTTTACGATAACCTGGGTGGAGATGGACTCAGCGGCAAAGTGCGGGAACTACTGCTGCTCATTGGCCGCCAACAACGCTTTCCCGAGCTTCTGGATCACATCCGGGCAGAGCAACCATATCTGGACATGATGGGCTTAACCCCAACCATTTTGCAAGCTTCCATGCCTGCCTCAGAACCACCCCCCACCAACAAATAGTTTTCACTTTGTGTGTTTCCGCTAACGCGGGATGATAAACAAACTTCAGACACAATCTGAAGTTATCGAACATTAAAAAATGGCTCAACAAGTCGCTAAAACAAGTAAATGACCGTCAAGGATGCCGTTTGCGTCGCCGATGGGCAGCAACGCCCTTTGGTAAATGCTCAGTAACCGATTGCTTTTTCCGAATTTGCCCATTTGAAAGGGCTTCTTTTGGAAAATCAGCCTGTGCCAAGACCCTGCGTAACCTCCCAGGTGTTTTTTTGGGCGTCGATCCCAAAAGCCTGTGGGCATTGGCGGCAAACTTGCCGCTAAATGGGTTAGCATATTACCGGCAAGCAACGATAACTCCGGCAATCGTTGGCAACTCTCTGGATCAAAGACAAAGTGACGACCTAATCCCAGCATCTGTTTGGCAGACAAGGGTACTTGCTCTACTGGCCAACGGTCCAAATACATTTTGAATGTAGATTCTGCGCTCAAGTTGACATTCGTGCCTAATACCAGTGGCTCAACATAAAGCGGGTCAAAGAAAACCCAGATGTCAAAGGTGTGATGGTGTCCAGCAACTTTGTGATTTGTTAAAACAACGTTACGCCAACACTGGACAATAATGGTGCGATCTTCATAAGCAAAAGTGCCTGTTTCGTCGGGACTGGATGCGGCAATGGTCTTGCCTTTTCGTTTTCGCGTTAAGGGTCGCACCAATTTGCCATACTCAGAGGGACGCCCCTTCTTGTTTTTAAGCAGATAATTCCTGCGGGCTGTGCAGTTTTTCGCCAAACGCAGTACAAAGCGAGGCACATGGGCTGTCTGCATGTCACTGATATGGGCACCGGCATCGAAAATAGCCACCTCCTTGTCATCCAGATTCCGAGCTAGCCACTCTAAAATCATTTCTTTGAGTTTATCCTGACTCATGTCTTTGGGATGTGCTCTGACAATCTTACGCAGCAGAGGCAGACGGTGTCCATCAATATGACCCACATCAACGACGATGCCCAGACCAACTCCCTTGAGTAAACGTTCTGCCAGGCCGTTGAAGTAACGCCCTGCCCAGCCTTTTAGGCGGAACCGCCAAAAGGTGGTGATGTCAGCAGAAACCGGTCGATACCCTTCATATTCGTAACTATGCCATCGCCCTTGCGCGAACACATAGGTGCGCCAGGCAGCTATCAAGTCATCAATACGCCAAATACCGTACCGCATCGCTGCCCAACCACGTCTGATTTCATTGTCATCAAAGCCGCTGGCTTTCATGGCCGGGAAGATCGCGCCACGGCTTATTAGAAATGAGCCATTGAGCATGCTCCAGAGTAATTGTAAAAGGGCAAGGTTGGTTCCTGCGGGAACTTGTTGTAAAACAGCTTGTAATGCTTGTATAGTTTGTTCGATGGCGATTGACATTTGGACCTCTATGCAGTTTTCTTGGTCGATCACTGCAATTATGGGTCAGTTAATCGCCATCGTCACTTTTTACTTAGCGGAAACGAAAGATAATAAGAATTATGAAACAATGGGCACTGGATACAATTTCTACAAAATACTGGCATCAATTGGATAATGGCCGTATTCAATGCAACGTCTGTCCGCGTGAATGCAAACTGCAAAATGGGCAGCGCGGCATGTGCTTCGTGCGCATGGCTTTGGACGACCAGATTGTGCTCACCACCTACGGCCGTTCTAGCGGCTTCTGCATCGATCCCATTGAAAAAAAGCCCCTCAATCACTTCTACCCCGGCACACCTATCCTCTCATTCGGTACCGCTGGCTGCAATTTGGCCTGTAAATTCTGCCAGAACTGGGACATTAGCAAGTCCCGCGAATTCGACACGTTGGCCGATTCCGCCAGCCCGGAAACCATCGCCCGCGCCGCCAAAGAGATGGGCTGCAACAGCGTCGCCTACACCTACAACGACCCAACCATCTTTCTGGAATACGCCGTTGATGTGGCGCAGGCGTGCCACGAACTGGGCATTTACTCTGTTGCGGTAACGGCCGGTTACATCCACGAGCAACCCCGCCAAGATTTATATGCCCACATGGATGCCGCCAACATTGATCTGAAAGGGTTCACCGAAGCGTTTTACCAGAAATTGTGCGCAGGTAGTCTGGCTCCCGTTTTGGATACGCTGCTTTACCTGAAACATGAAACCAATGTCTGGTTTGAGATCACCAACCTGCTCATCCCTGGCGAAAACGATTCCAACCAAGAATTAGAAGCCATGACGCACTGGGTGGTTGCGGAACTTGGCCCGGATGTGCCTATGCACTTCACAGCTTTCCACCCCGATTACAAAATGCGCGACATCCCCAAAACGCCAGCCGCCACCTTAAGCCGCGCCCGTCACATCGCAATGGAAAATGGTATCCGTTATGCCTACACGGGCAATGTCTATGATGAAGACGGCGGCAGCACCTACTGCCACGCTTGCGGCACGAAACTAATTGGGCGGAACTGGTATGTGCTGGGCGACTGGGGGCTGGATGAAAACGGCCGTTGTCAATCCTGCCACACCCCCTGCGCCGGTCACTTCGCTCCCCAACCCGGAAGCTGGGGATCACGTCGCCAGCCGGTCCGTTTCGCCAATTTCAGGTAAAAATACCCGTAAACAAACCAAATTAGAGAAAGCTGTGGCTTTGCAGGGGAATTACACGAGGGTGTCTTTTGAACCTTGTGAGGCGAAATATTCTTGCAACATTTGGTGGATAAACAGATAGCCGCCGCCCACCTGATGCAAAAAGACCCGATCCACGCAGAATTCCAGAAACCTAATCAGGCGGACGGGCGACTCATTCGTCAGCCAAAGCAGGAAGCGCAGATAGAAATGGTTGACCACGTTGCCCCCGCCGTACATAAACAAGGTCACGAGCAAGGATAAGATGCCGGCGACGATGCCTAGCGTGAGATTTTGCCACAAAACGGCCGTTATCCCCGTCATCGCCAATCCCAAAACTCCACCTGCTGTGAGCGCATTTGTCGCGGAGAGCCAGATGCCCTGATTGGGTTTGTTCGTCACCGTAACGCGGTGGCCGCGCAAGCCGCCCAGCAGCATAAAGACCAGCCCCAGCGACACATAGGTGCGCACAATTTCGGTAGGGCCGTACAAAAACCACTCGATTAGCTCCACCACCGTCGTTATTGCCAGCCCGATGAGCAGACCTTTGCCCGCTCCCACCCACGTCCAACTGAGTGCCGCCACCGTGCGAATATCGTCCCGCATGTTGAGGCCATACACAAAGTAGGTAATCAGCCCAAAGGTGATGCCCACAAGCACCCCAAAAGAAAGCGCCAGGAAGGGAATCTCAAAAATGCCAATGAACAAGGTGGCCAAGAGGCCGGTTACGCTGGCGGTAACGGCCGTTCTCAAATCGCGTCGTTTTATGGTGTCAACGGCCGGGTAGCCCTGGTGGGAAATGCGGTTGTAGTCCAGGCTGTCGATAACGGCCGTTACCAGCCCCATACTCAGCCCCAAAAACAACATCAGCCACAAATCCGTCTCCGCCGCTGGCCCCGGCCGAATTTCAGATGCTTTTTCTGCCCAAACCGTGCCAAACTGATCAATATTGATGCGCACCATCAGCCAAAACAGCCACATCAACACACCCGCCACCACTCCCGCAAACAAGCGCGAGCCGAGAATATAAACAAACTTCCAGCGATTGGCACGCAGCCAGCTAGGCTGCAATCGCTCCACCAAAAACAACGCCTGATTATGCTTATCCATCTGCAACGCCAGCCAGTTTAGGCCATGTTTGACAGCTTCTGGCGAATAGTCCGCGCCATCGCCGCGCCGGTCGTACATCGCTTGCACATAGGCATCAAACATCTCTTTTGGATCGACTGGGGCGTCTTCATCCGGCACGACCTGGGTTTGCCAGTAGGCGGCGCTGAGCACGTGCAGGGTGAGCGGCGATTGGGCCATTTCTTGCAACGTGGGGTCTTGCTGAACGGCCGTTCGCAAACCCGCCAAATGATTCCCCGCCGCCGCCAAATACATGTCAATCTGAGCAGGCAGCAACGGCTGCAACAACGTCGCGCCGCCCAGATGCAAATGTCTGGGCAACGCTTCATACTGCTCCCGCCGACTGCTCACCACAATGCCAGCCAATCCATGCTGCTCTCTGAACTGGTTGATCGCCGTCACACACGCGCTTCGGTACGGCTGTGGCACTTCGTCCAAGCCATCCAACAGCAAGACGAGCGTGTCATCGGCCAACCACTGCTCGCCCAACGTGTGGGGAATCTGATATTTAGCCGTCAACTCTTCTACCAGCCAACTGCTCACCTTTTCCCGCTTTTCTGCCCAGGAAACGAGATTAAAAATAACGGGAATGGGCTGCTCGGCATCCAGTTCAGCCTGGGCAATCAGCTCATTGGCTAAACTGATGAGGGTCGTCGTTTTGCCAGAACCCGGCTCACCCAAAACGAGCAAAGCCCTGTCAGACTGGCGGAATAACGCAGACAAATTGGATGGAGAAACGGTTCCTGAGCTTGTCGAAGGATCCGTTTCTCCATCAGGCAGGGGAGAGACATGCCCTACCACGCGCTGCCACGGTTGGTCGATGGCTTGATTGTAGGAACGGCCGTTTAGCGCCAACAGCATCGCCCCCTGCACCGATTTTTCCAGCACACCCTGCACCCAAAACTGCTTCACCTTTTCCAGCAAAATGAGCTGCTTGCGGCGTTCAGGAGTCAACGGGAGGGCAGTGTGAACCACACCCGTTTCGGCAACCGCTTCCGGTTCCGGCTCGACTAGCACGTCGGGGAAAATCTGGCTTCGCTCTTGCGCGTCAAGGGCGCGGTAGTTGCCGCTTTGCAGGAAATCGTTGGCTTCATGGAGGGTGTGCAAGCCGCCACACTGATGCAGCACCGCAATCAGACTAACCAACACCAGCCGGTCATCGGCGTTGAGCTTGCTTTGGTCGCGTTCCCAATCGGAAACGGCCGCCCCAGAATAGCCCGCATCCCCCAATTCGTCGCCGAGCAATTCGCCCAGGCGCACCTGTGTCAGCGTGCCATTTCGCAGTGGGTCTTGGCACTGTCGTCGGTATGCGCGTAGCTGCTGGCCGAAGGTTGTCATGATGTTCTCCCCACTCTTTTATGGAATTCCGCATTTATTGCATCATCAAAATGTTGCTAATCACGTCTCTGAACAGTTACCTAAAATAGTAAGGGCATTTCCTGAAATTGGCTAATTTTCAACTGAATTCGATCGCCATTTTAGTCGAGAATACAGGTATTGAATGATTTTAAGCATCACCCCGTTTAATTTAAGTGATGTTTTGTGTACCTTGAAAGCAACAACCGATCGGCTTATTTCTTTAGGAAGAATTGGATTGGAAAACGGCCGTTGAGCATCTCATGAGCGGACAGAAAAATCTTTTGTCTGGGTGCACCGTTCTCAATGAGCCTCACCACACGAAAGTGTAAAAAGGAGAGGTGTCAAAATGCTCAAGTTCCGTCAAACACAAGTCAAGAATAAAGTTGTTCAATTCGGATCCGTGACCGCTATCCTGGCTGTTTATTGGGTCTTGCCCACACTCATCCGCATCATGGCAGAGTGCTCGGGCGCTGGGTCTGGCTCTGGTTGCGCTGGATAGTTATGTAAACATAATATGCTTGACTTCTGTCAACAGAAGTCAAGCATATTCCGGCAAGTCATGGACAGCCTCAGCAAATTGTTTTTGCAGCATCTGGCCCCAAGCATCTTGCGGATAATCAGCCAAAAAGGTAAGCGCTTCCCCATAAAGGTGGCGTGCGGAGGTTACATCGCCCTGAACCGCTTTAACTTCCGCCAACCCACCCCATGAATTGGCAAGTTGAATGGGGTCATCACAGTTTTTCCACAAAATGATGCTGCGCTGAAAAGAACATTCTGCCTCACTCAGTTTACCTTGAGCCATATAAACCGCGCCTAAATTGTTCAAAACAAGCGCTTGATCAAATATATTGCCTGATTGTCGTAGAAAAGTCGAGTTTGCTTTTAAAAAGAATTGTTCAGCTTCGGCTAGATTTTTTTGCTGCCAGTGAAGCGACCCCAAATCAATAAACACCCTCGTTTTTTCTAAATAATTTTCAGTTTGTGTCAAAACATCTATGGCTTCATGATAAACGCCCAATGCTTTATCGATTTTGTCTTGTGCTGCCAAAACTTGCCCCAACAGTCTGAGGCAGTTTGCTAGATAAACGGGATCGCCTACTTCTCGCCACAGGGAAACTGAATAACTAAGATGCTGTTCAGCGTCCTGCCCATTGTCCTGATGCTTTGGACAACAGTCCCAATTCAAGTGTTACAAAAGCATGTTTTATAAGTGGCGCATGGATGGCTTTAAATGCTTTTTCTGCGTCTAGCGTATAAGCCAGCCCCTCGTCAAAACGCCGCATTTCTCGGCAAACAGCACCCAAATTAATAAAGGCATGAGCTTCGCGCCATTGATCATGAAGAATTAGTCCAATTTGCAATTCAGCCTGATGAGCAGCAAATGCTTTGTCTAACTGCCGATTATGGCGGTAAAAAAGCCCTAGATGATCCAGAATTCGACCACGCAGCGCCAGATTGTCGTCGGGGCAGTTTTCGAGCGCTTGTTCCAGCATGGGTATCCATTCAGCCCAATAACCACGCCGTTCAACAAAAACAAAGGCTTGCAGCATGAGTTCGGCCGTTTCTTGCCAGGTGGCGGGCATATGCAAGCCAAATTTAGCGGCGCGATATAAGTTTTGGCGCTCGCGGTCTAAGGCAGGCAGTGTATCGTCTGTGAGGTTTTGGGTGCGCTGCTGCCAATAGCTGATGTTGGCCGCTACGCTTTGGGTGAATTGGGGGGAGGGTTGGGTCATCATGTGTCTAACAGGTCAGGCCAGCCGATGATTTCTGTTTGCAGGAAGGTGTCTGTGAGGCGATGGATGCCGTAGCGCCGTTCTTGTATGGTTCCCTGTACCTCCAGTAAGGAACGAGCTGTCAATTCGCGCACGGCCGCCCAAAAATCATTAGCATCCAGGCCGCTGAATGCTTGCATTTGCTCGGGACGTGCGCCGGAACTGGCGACCAGGGGCATGGCTTGCAGCAAGGTTTGGGCAGCGGGGGTTAGGGTTTGCCATGTTTCCCAGTAAATGTGTCGGTATAAATTCTTCAATGGGGCCGGCCCGGTTTTTGTTGAGATCGGTCAGGATTTGGGGCAGGGGGAGAACGGCCGTTAAGCTAACCACCAATTTCAGTGCCAACGGATTGCCGCCCGTGACCTGGTAGATGGCTTGCATGGTGTCTGTGTCTGCTTCTGCCAGTTCTGTCAGGCCGATCAGGTGGGCGTGGTGGCGCAAGAGCGCTTCGGCATCGGTGAAGGGCAGTTCGTGGAGGGTGTGGCTGTAAACGGCCGTTTCCCCTGAAGGTCGGGCGCGGCTGGTGAGTAAAAAGCGGGTCGGTTCCGTAAAAGCCAGCAGTTTGCTGGCAAAATAGTCAACGTGGGCTGTTGTTTCCAGATTGTCGATGATGATCAAATGTGGCGCTGCTTTCAGTCTTTTGGCTAAGCGATTTTCCAGTTGGGCATCAGATTCGCCCTGAGACCCGCCAGGCCACACGGCGGTGGTGAGCGCAGACAGCAAGGTCTGGTAAGCACGTTCAGGGGGCAGTGGTGTCGCCGCTGAACTGCTGCGACTCGACCCGCAGCCAGCAGATTTGCTTGAACGCCAGACTGGGCAGCACCTCTCGCACGACCGAATCTGCCAGGCTGGTTTTGCCGATACCGCCAATACCGGTCAACACGAGAATCCAGGGCGCAGTAGTCTGTACCAGTCGCGCCGCCACGGCTTGCCGTGTCTCGGCAAAGCCAAAAAATTGGCTGTAGGGCGAGGGCGGCAGGCTGGCCTCTAAACTGATGGGTTAATTCTGAGCGGAACTTGTTTTCCTGATGGAAGAGAAGCTGAGTCAAAGCATCGATAGCGATGCGCTGCCAGCGATTGACCTGGTCGATGCTGGCGTGCATGTCTTGAGCGACCTGCCGCGTGATTTTGCCATCCAGAAAACGACGTTGCAACACGTCGGCACTGGTTTCGTCTTGCACGGCCAAGATGCCAATGCAATCGAGCAAGACGCGATCTATGGCATAGTTTATGCCAAACGGCCGTTTACTTTCATGGGCAGCGAGTTGATTTTGCACGAGCAGTAACTCAGCAAGGGGGGCTGCCTCGTTATCAAACGGCTTGCCCCACTGAACTAAGGCCGCGTGAACGGCCGTTTGCAGTTCCTCCTGAGTGATGGCTGTCATAGGAGCATTGTACCTGAAAAACGGCCGTTTTTGAATGACCATTGGCGCATTTCTGCGCACAGTGTCGCACACAAATCCTACAGTGCCGCAGATTGACAGATGTTACAGTGTAGGTAAACAGTTTGAGTAGCAAGAAAGTTGACATAAGCAGCAAGAGCAAGGAGGAAAATCATGATACTCATCGTGGGTGGAACCGGGGCACTAGGCAGTGCCACAGCAGAACAATTGTTAGCACAAAGAGAAGCCGTGCGCATCATGACACGCACACCCGCCAAGGCAGAAGCTTTGCAAGCCTTAGGCGCGGACGTGGTTCAAGGTGATTTACGCGATCAGGATTCTCTAGTCCGAGCCTGCCAGGGTGTTGACGCGGTGTTGGCCTCCGCCCATTCGATTATGGGAAGTGGCTCAGAAGCCTCGAAATATATTGATGATCAAGGGCATCGCTGGCTCATCGACGCGGCTAAAGCGGCTGGCGTGAACCGTTTTGTATATGTGTCCGCGTTTGGGGCAGCGCCAGACCATCCTTCAAACTTTTTCCGCATCAAATACAAAATCGAACAATATCTGCGGAACAGCGGTTTACCATGCGCCATTTTACGTCCCACCGCCTTTATGGAATCCCACGCCTATCAACTGATCGGACAGCCCATCCTGGAAACGGGCAAAGTGACGTTGTTTGGCAAGGGTGAAAATCCACGCAATTTTGTTGCCGCCGCAGATGTCGCCCATTTCGCTGTGATTATGCTGCTTAAATCAGGCCCATCTGGCGAGGTTTTAGGAATCGGTGGGCCAGAGAATTTCACGAATATGCAGGTTGTGGGCATTGTATGAAGAACTTGCCGGGCGCAAGGCGAAAGTGTCTCATGTGCCGCTGGGGATGCTGCGGATCATGTCGCCGGTGGTCGGCCTCTTCAATCCCGGTCTCAGCCAGGTCATGGCAATCAGCATCTGGCATGATACGACAGACCAAACCTTCGACCCGAGCGCCTTGCTGCAACGGTATCCGCTGACGTTAACTCGGTTGGCAGACTGGATGGCAACGCATGTGCCAGCCAGCCTTCTTCTTGCTGCCGAGCAATTATGACGGGGGTGTTTCAGTTACCTTTGGGGGGTATAACGGCCGTTTTAGATTTGGGAACGGCCGTTTTCCCACTCCAAATCAATCAGTCTACCTTAAACGGAGGAAACCAATGAAATCATTAACGAAGCATTTCTCAATATGGCTGGTGCTGTTTTTATTATTGGGTCTAACAGCCACTCTAATGGCTTGCACCACCACTACTTCCTCTGCAACCATCGCTGAAGCAGAGCCAACCGATATGCCTGATCCCCCACCAACACCCCTAAACCCAGCAGCACACCGGTTCCAACCGCCACATTAAAGCCAACAAACACGCCTACATCTGAACCAACAGAAACACCAACTGCTACACCTGAACCCACCCAAACAGCGACTGCCACGCCTAAACCCACCCAAACATCCACAGCCACACCTGTCAATACATCCACACCAACCCTTATGCCAGAGCCGACCAATCCGCCACCAGCCACAACTGCACCACAGCCACCTCCCCCAACCGCTACCCCCACGGCCGAAGCCCAGACCGAAGAAGAGTTCGTCACCTATACCTACATTTCCAATCCCAATGAAATTTTAGGCACTTTCCCGAAAAAACCGTTTGATGCTGACGCACTCCGCAGCCACATGGTCATCAATCAATCATCGCTGAATACGATGCAAGCCAATCTGAATGCCGCTAAAGGGGGGGATGCCGTCGCTTGCAGCAATTACGTCAGCGCGTACAACAATATTTTGTACTCTGGCATATTTTTCAAAGACGTGCCAGGTGATTGGCAGGAAATCGACTTCGTCTACTTCATTTCGTTCATCTATGCCCTTGACCGGACTCGTCCCGCTTACCTGGCCTGTGTCGATGGCGGAGACATGGGTGATTTTAACTTTAGCCTGGCGTATACAGCCATTGGGGAAGCCTTAGGCGTTTTGAATCCAGCTGTCGTCAGCGCTTATGCGAAATAACCTATTTTCAAGGATTTCTGTCGTTGGATGATTATTGGGGAAAACGGCCGTTCTTGGGAGAACGGCCGTTTCTTCATCAATCGAAAAGAAGCCAAAAATGAAAATAATCTCGAGTGTCTTGCTGACCCTTGTAGCCGCGGCACCCTTGCCGCGCAGGTGTACAACGCGGCAAGGATGCCGCGGCTACTAAGCCATATTTAAGCAGCACTTAAGCGAATTTAAGTGCTGCCTTGTTCCATTTTATACGCAGGGTGTCTATGCTGAGTTCAGTTCTCAGTCATCCAAAAATATTACCGGTGACTGACACAAAAAAAATTGAAAACGATATGTTATACTGTTAGTGGGTGAGCCGTAACCACTCTCGTTTATTTCTCTGTATTCTCATCTAACTTGTAACAGAATCGGTATCGTTTTCCTGATTTATTGGCACTTTCCTTAGCCGGTCTTTTTGCCATCCCTTCGAGGGAACCATCCCTGAAAAGGGAAAGGAGCGATATGAGATGGGACTCAGCGAAACGTTATCTATAGAGAAACAAGACCAGACCAACCAACTCGATTTTTTCCATAAATTGGCCTATGGCGTGGGGGATGTGGGGCCAGCCCTCGTCGCCACCCTGTCTGGCTTTTTCCTCAATGCCTTCTTGCTGGATGTGGCCGGACTGCGGCCCTCGATGGCGGCGCTCATCTTTCTCATCGTCAAAATATGGGACAGTGTCAATGACCCCATCATTGGCACGCTGACTGACCGCACCAACACCCGTTGGGGCAGGCGGCGGCCGTGGCTGTTGTTTGGCGCAGTCCCGTTTGGGGTGGCCTGGTTTTTGCAATGGCTGGTACCCGACATGGGGAATTGGGGACTGTTCTTCTACTATTTGGTGGTGGCTTTGTTACTGGATACGGCGTTAACGGCCGTTAACGTCCCCTACACCGCCCTCACTCCCGAAATTGCACCCGGCTACAACGAACGCACCAGCCTCAACACCTTCCGCTTCAGCTTCTCCATTCTCGGCGGCATGTTTGCCCTGCTCATCCACGACACCATCCTGCGCTCCGCTGATTCCGTGACCACCGGCTACGCCATCAGCGCCGCCCTCATGGGCGCGGTCATCATCATCACCAATTGGATTACCTTTGCCGCCACCAAAGAAACCTACACCCAAGATGAAGAAATTGAAGAGCCGGGGTTTATCGAAGGCTTCAGGATCGCCTTCAACAACCGGCCGTTCCTCATGGTGACAGGTATTTACCTCATGTCGTGGTTAGCCATCCAGTTCATCCAGGCCAACATGCTGCTCTACGTGCGCTACTATTTGGGCAACGAAGAACAGTTCATCATCCTGGCAATGGCCTTGCAAATCTCCATCTTTGTCTTCCTGATTGTGTGGACGAAGGTGAGCAAACGCGTCGGCAAACGGCATGTTTATTTCATCGGCGCCACCTTCTGGATTGTGGTGCAGTTTTTCTTGTTTTGGATTCAGCCCGGGCAGTTTTATCTGCTGCTTGGGCTAGCCATCCTGGCTGGCGCCGGCGCCAGTGTCGCGTACCTCATTCCCTGGAGTATGCTGCCGGATGTGATTGACGTGGACGAGTTGAACACGGGGCTGCGCCGCGAAGGTGTCTATTATGGCTTCTTTGTCTTCTTGCAGAAGCTGGGAATTTCGTTGGGATTGGCTATTTCTAATCTGGTGTTTGAGGCATCTGGTTATATCAACGCGGTTCCTGGAGAAGCCTATCCTGTGCAGCCCGCCTCTGTGCAGTTAGCCTTGCGGCTGTTCATTAGCTTTGTCCCGGCCGTGGTGCTGCTGCTGAGTTTTCCTATCGTTTACAAATATCCCATCACGCGCCAGCGCCACGCCGAGATTCGGGCGGAGTTGGCGGCGCGGAAAGCAAACGATTTAGCCATACCCTAATTCAGCCAACTAATTTTCGAGAGGATGCCATGAAAAACTATCAAATTCTCAAGTTACCAACTATTGCATTAGGGGCAGTCATCGGCGGTTTTGCTTCATTCTATTACTACTTTTACTTTCAGAATGAGATGATGACGGCCGTTTTTGGAGAGAGCTGGCACTTCTCTGACCTGCTCGTTACCACCTGCCAACCCATGATTTTTGTGTTCATGGTATTTGCTGGCTCCATCATAGGCATTCGCGTCTCGGAATTTATTTTTTCGCGGGCAACAAAAGAAATGGGGACGGCTTGGCTCTCGCACGGCACGCTCTTTTTCACAGCCTTAGGGGTGGTTGCCGGCGGATGGTTGGGCCGATCACCCACTTCAAACGGGCTTTTTGGTTTCATAACTTGGGACGTGTTTGTCGGTGCTTATTTCGGGGCTTTTGTGCTGCTGGTTGTTGCCAGCACTATCGCCAACTCAAGGAATAATTACCACGAAGAAATCGAGCTTGCCCAATAATTAGCAGTCCTTTGTTTTTATGAGGAATCCCCCATGAACGGGGCACACCACGATGAATGAAAATCCGTAACGCGATTTGTCAAATCGCGCTACATTTTCCGAGGAGTCATCATGCAAGGTTCAACTAAGTTTCTAATCGCTATCGTCATTGGCATCGTTCTATTGGTCATCATTACCTTTGCGGTGGTGATGCTGCGCCCGGAACCAACTTACCAGGATGACAGCACCCCGGATGGCGCGGCGCATAATTACCTGTTAGCCATCCAAAACAAGGATTATGAGCGTGCTTTCACCTATATCCCTGAAAAATATGCGTATCCCGAAGATGCAGAAGACATGGCCTATACCATTAGCAAAGATTCATGGCCCTTTGATACAAACAACGATTCTTCCCTGGCGGTAGAATCCGTCAATACGCGCGGCGAGGAAAAAGCGGTGGTGACAATACGGGAAACCACGTTTTATAACAACGGCTTGATGGGGTCAGGGCAGTCTACAAACACATTTACGTTGAGTATGATTCTGGAAGATGAGCTGTGGAAGGTTGATAATGGTGACCGCTACTGGTCTTCATCTTGCTGGGGCCATTCCCGAGACAGATGGTGCAAATAAGGATTTAAGGAGGCTGACATGTTTAATATTCGGCGCGTTTATGTGTATGTGGTAACGGCCGTTACCCTCAATGCGGTGGCGTGGGCTTTAATCGCTTTACTGCGAAACTTGCTCACACCGGCACTCAGTCCCGGCCGGGGCATTATCGTCTATAACAAAGAAATGATGGCCTTGCAGTTAGCCATCATCATCATCGGGCTGCCGCTCTATCTGGTTCACTGGCTTTGGGCAGAAAGGCTTGCCCAACGAGATGAAGAAGAACGACAAGCTCCCCTGCGGGCGTTCTACCTTTATGCCATGGTAACCGTATTTCTGGCTCCCTTCATTGCCAATACCTACGGCTTTGTGCAGTCAGGGTTACGGCTTTTACTCAATGCAGAGCAGACGATTCCGGCATGGAGTTCTGAATTACCCAGTCAAGACAATCTGATTTACACGGCGACGGCCATGTTGGTATTGGCTTTATTAGCTGGCTATCACCTGTGGGTGATCCGCACAAACCGGCAGGTTATTTCCGATACGGAAACGTGGGACACCATTCACAGACTAGCCATTTACCTGTTTTCGTTTGCCGGACTGATAATGACCAGTGTGGGCGTGGGCAATTTGCTGCGCTGGCTCCTGTTCGGAGTGGGCAAGTCGGGGATTTCAACCAATGAGCAAACACTGATTACGGCCTTGACAGCGTTGATCGTGGGCATTCCCTTGTGGCTGGTTTTCTGGTGGCAGGCAGAACGATTGTTTAACCAGGGTGGTAAACAGGAACAGGCTTCGGTCCTGCGTAAGTTTTATTTATACCTGGTCATTTTTCTGGCGGCGCTGGGTACGGTGGGCAGTCTGACGACGCTGCTGGCTGGTTTGTTCCGGCGGCTGTTTTCGCTGGAATCCCAAGGATCTGCGGGCAATGTGCTTAGTGTGTTGATCACAACGGCCGTTATCTGGGCTTATCATTTCGTGGTACTGCGTCAGGATACACAGGCGCTGCCGGAAAGACAGCAGCAAGCCGGGGTACGCCGTCTCTACTGGTATCTCATCGCCGGCATTGGCCTGATGGCGCTTCTGATTGGCATCGGCGGTGACATCAGCGTCTTCATCCGTTCGCTAACCAGTCAAAACTCGCTCTTCATCAAAAACACCCTGCTCGATCAGCTTTCCTGGTTTACCGCCGTCCTCATTGCCGGTTTAGTGGTCTGGGTTATTCCCTGGAAGAATATCCAAACAGAACTGGCTGCCCCGGAACCCACAGGCACGCAAGCTCGGAAATCCTGGGCACGCAGAATCTACCTGTATTTCTATTTACTGCTGGCGATACTCGCATTTCTAGGGGCTGGCATTTACATCCTGTCCCAAATCGTGCTGCTCATCATCGGCGGTCGCACCTCCAGAACGATGGTACCTGACATCGCTCATGCCATCGCCTTTGCGGTGATGGCAAGCGCGGTATGGAGCTACCACATCACGCTCATTCGCCGTGACGGCAAGGCTCTGCAAAGCAGCCACACGCCGTTAGTAGAAGAAGCAGAAGCAGTACATGTGGCGGTGGTGGATGATGAAGACGGCCGTTTTGGGCAAAAGCTTATCACCGCCATACATCAGGCCATTCCCAACGCCATTCTGCACCCCATTGGCCTGACACCGGCCGCAGTCGCCGTCATGAACAACGTGGAAGTGCCAGAAACGACAACAGAAGTCTTAGCCATTGCCCAAATTATTGTCGGCCCCTGGACCATGATGACGCCCTACGTGAACCATGGGGACACAGACCTGACCACCTTAGCCGCTATTTCTAGCAGTCCGGGCCATAAGCTGCTCATCGCCAAACCAGAACAGAATTGGGATTGGGTGGGTATAGGCGAGTGGCAAACGGAAACGGCCGTTCAGCAAACCATCCGCAGCGTCAAACAACTGATTGCCGGGGAGCCGGTGAAAGAGAAAAAGGGATATGGACTGGGAACGGCCGTTGCCATTGGCTTTGGCGTCTTTGCGCTCATCAACCTGACGCCGCTTCTATTTTTGATTCCGATGGCACTGTTTGGTGGATTTTAAGACTAGCAACAGCACCACAAGGTCAAAAATGCATGGGAGAAGTTAACAGAAAATCAGGACACTGATATCGAAGGCCGCTAATTAGAAGCATCAGCATACCTCCGTATCAGTGTCCCTAATCAGGGCTGTTGTTTACGCCGTACCGAGATTAACCACCAGCAATCGCACCAATAATCATGAACGGTTCTGCGCCGCTGACAATCGCCTTCAGGCAGAGGCTTATCTGGCGGCTCGTGTGACCAATCTTCCATACAGACAAAAAAACGGAGAAACGGCCGTTTTTCCAATGTCACATGATCTCGAATCGTACCCCGCAGCACAGGATAGGTCGCCTCCAGCGTATCCAGCACCGAGCCAATCGTCACCGTGCCATCAACCGTCAATGCCACCTCCGCGCCCGTGCCTGCCAGCGTGCGCAAATGATGGGGAATCTTCACCCGAATCATGGCAGCGTCTGCACCTCAACCGACAGCACCGCCGGTAAATCACGCACAATCGGCAGCCAGTTATCACCCGAATCTGGCGACACATAAACCTGTCCGCCTGTCGTGCCAAAATAGATGCCGCACGATTCCAGCGAATCCACCGCCATCGCATCTCGCAATACATTGACATAACAATCACTTTGCGGCAGCCCGTTGGTCAGCGCTTCCCATTCATTGCCCCCTGTGCGACTGCGATAAACGCGCAGCTTGCCATCAGGCGGATAATGCTCCGAATCGCTTTTGATAGGCACCACATAGATGGTATCTGGCTCGTGGGCATGTACATCAATCACAAAGCCAAAATCAGAGGGCAAATTGCCGCTCACCTCATACCACGATTCGCCTGCATTGTCACTGCGCATCACATCCCAATGCTTCTGCATAAACAGCACATCAGGACGCGCCGGATGCATGGCAATGTGGTGCACGCAGTGTCCGACTTCCGCCTCTGGGTCAGGGATATACTCTGACTGCAAGCCCTGGTTGATAGGCAGCCACGTTTTGCCGCCGTCATCCGTGCGGAACGCACCCGCCGCCGAAATAGCAATATAAATGCGCTCAGGATTGGTCGGATCCACAATAACCGTGTGCAGGCACAAACCGCCAGCCCCAGGCTGCCAACTCGGCCCTGTACCATGTTCGCGCAGTCCCGACAGTTCATGCCACGTCTGCCCCGCATCGGTGGAGCGGAACAAGGCGGCATCCTCCACACCCGCATAAACGGTGTCCGCATCCACAGGCGAAGGCTCAAAATGCCACACGCGGTTGAACTCCCACGGATGCGCTGTGCCGTCGTACCATTGGTGCGTGCCAGGCACGCCGTCATACGACAAATTCGTTGCCGATGGTTTCCCAGGTCACACCGCCATCGTCAGAGCGATGGACAATTTGCCCAAACCAGCCGCTCGATTGGGAAGCATAAATCCGGTTAGGATTTACGGGCGAGCCTTTTAAATGGTAAATTTCCCAGCCGCCAAAATGCGGGCCGGTAACATCCCATTGTTCTCGCTTTTCATCAGATGTCAGGATAAACGCGCCTTTGCGCGTGCCTACTAAAACACGTACTCCGCTCATTTTTTACGCTCCTTTTGATTGTTTGGGGATTTCTTTCTGTTGGGTTGTTGTTCGGTTGATTGAAGAGTGGCTTGATTATAGAACATGCATTCTACGGCGTCAATGGGGAAATTTTCTTTTTTAATTACTCGTTCCACGCTCCGCGTGGAATGCCCGCGTAGAACGCTCTGCATTGCAAGAAGCATTGCCACGCAGAGCGACAGAATTCCACATAGCAAAATTCTTGCTAATAAATCCCTAGCCCTAGCCAGTAAGCACAACATACCAAACAATTGAGCAGCTTTAAATCCATTTCGTCGCTTAATACCTTAACCGCTCTTGGTAGTCAGTTTTTAAGCACATAATCGTAACCAAATGATAATGCAGGAACAAGGCGAAGGTTGGTAATGTTTTCACTTTCGACCATATGTTTCAATTTTTCAGATACGAGAATCAAACCATATAAACCTTGAGCTTATAAAAATATCATCCCCAAGCCATTGAACTCTTATCAACCACAATTTTAGAGATAGATAGAATATCACCACGACAATATTGACACGAATAAGGTTTGCGAGATGCATTTGCACCCATTTAATATCATCAATATCAGCACACAATAGAAATTGAATTTCACATCGGATAATAAGCAGGTAAATTGGAAAACATTTCCGCTTTTTTATGGCCGATTTTGATAAGCTCAACTTTAGACAAGAAACTCTTGATATATCTTCCTGTCAAATTGCATATTTAGAAAATGCATTCTTGAATAATTTCCGATACTATAAATTGAAAACCATCTCCCCACACTAATATCGCCCCATTTTGAAGGAATTTAGATGATGACAAACTAACTCTTCGAGTGGATCTAACCACATCGATCTTTGCCCAAATGGGACGATTACATTGAGGTACAGCTAAGAGGATCACCCAAACTTCACGGGATGGCATAGTTTGTTGCATAAGCCCAAGTTGTACCAAACTCTTTCGTCATCTGGTTGTATTACGTAAACATTCACTTAACACCCCCTGGTAAAGCAGATTTGAGCGGGGGTAACCGCATCTGGCTTAAAACGCGATGCTCGAAATCTTCATTTTCGAGTATAATATTACTCACGTATTTCTTCTCGTTCCACGCTCCGCGTCTGCGTAGAACGCAGAGCGTTCACCAAGCATTCCCACGCAGAGCGTAGGAACGAGAAAGCTAATCCAACTCATCCAGCACAGCCTGATACAACGTATCCGCCCGCAAATCTGCCAGCGTGTGGCACGGCCCATCAAGACGCTCCGCCAACTGCTTCGCCAGCCCCTGGTCAAAGGCGGCGTGTTCCATGTTGATCACCACCGAGCGCACGCCTGATTCCTTGATCATATCGGCAATGCGGTGCGCTTCCTCCTGCGGCGGCAAGTCAGACATGCTCACATTCCCCGCCCCATCCGTCAGCAAAATCAACATCGGAATCACATCCGGATGCGTGTATGACTCTTTGCGGAACACCTCATACGACATCATCAGCCCCGCCGACAGCGGTGTCTTGCCGCCCACGGCAATATCGACCAACGCCTGCCGCGCCAACTGCACCGAATTGGTCGGCGGCAAGCACCAGATGTGAGTCGTTCTTGTTGAACACGATGAGACCGACACGGTCGCGCCGCTGGTAAGCGTCTGTCAGCAGCGACATGATGGCGCCTTTCGTCGCTTCCATGCGCTCGGCCACGGCCATCGACCAACTGGCATCGACGGCAAACACAATCAGGTTTGCCGACCGGCGCACGCGCACTTTTTCGCGCAAATCTTGTTTTTCCAGCGCCAGGGCTACGTCGGTATGATCTCTGGATTTTTGATAGGGGGCAGCGGCACGCAGGGTGGCGTCGAATGCCAAATCGGTGACGCGGTCTTTCTGGGGGAGACGGGACTGGATGTAACGGCCCCGTTTACGCTCTGTCTTGGTGACGGAGCGGCGACCGGCTTTACTGCGGGTTAGCCGGTCGAGTTGGGTATCGAGACGGCGGGCGGAAAATTCCTCTTTTGCGGCAACTTTCTGCCCACCTTCCCACCATTGTCCATCTTGGGCGGTTTGGGGAACGGATTGGGGGCCGGCCTCGGTTTGCGAGACATCAGCCCCATCCTCGACTTCAGCTTCTGAGTCTAACGCTTTTTTTTTCTGCACCGGACGTTTCTTGCTCTTCGGTTGGTTCGCCTTCTTCGCCCATGCCCATTTCGGATTGGATGTCTTCCAGTTGGTCTTCCAAATCGGCGGCACTGATGGAGGCGTCTTGGAACGGCCGTCCTTTGATACGATGCGGCAGCGCCAATTCAGCGGCCAATATAATGTCTTCATCGGTGATTTGGGTGCGTCCTTGGTAAGCGGCATGAGCCTGTGCGCCGCGCAAAATCACCAGGTCGGCGCGGTGACCGTCTACCTTGAGCGCGGAGGTCAGACCAGCGATGGAGAGCATGTCGCGGCGACTATACATAATGTTGTTCACCTGACGCCGCGCGTTGAAAATTTTCGCAGACAGGGCTGTTTCTTCAGGCAACCATTGTTCGCGGAACCCTTCGGGGTCTACTTCAAAGGCGAGGCGGCGTTCCATGATGGCCACACGCTGCTGCGGGTCGGACAAGCCTGCCATGTTGACGGCGAAGGCGAAGCGGTCGAGCAACTGCGGGCGCAAATCGCCCTCTTCGGGGTTCATGGTGCCGACCAGGATGAATTTGGCCGGATGGGTGAAGCTGATGCCTTCCCGTTCGACGACGTTGACACCCATCGCTGCTGAGTCGAGCAGCAGGTCAACGACATGGTCGTCTAGCAAGTTGACTTCATCCACATAGAGCAAGCCGCGATTGGCTGAGGCCAAGACGCCTGGTTCAAAATGTTTCTCCCCTTTCTGGATCGCTTTTTCAATGTCCAAAGTGCCGACGACACGGTCTTCGGTGGCGCTGACGGGCAAATCGACGAAAGGGGTCTCACGGATAACGGTCGTCAACAACCCATCTGCATGACGTACCCGACAATCGTCGCACCATTCGTTAGGACGGATTGGGCTGCACCCAAAGCGGCAGTCGGCCACGACTTCGATGTCGGGCAGTAAGAAGGCCAGGGCGCGGGCGGCGGTGGATTTGGCGGTTCCGCGTTCACCGCGAATGAGGACGCCACCAATTTGGGGGCTGACGGCGTTGAGGATCAATGCCCGTTTCATACGTTCTTGGCCGACGATGGCTGTAAAAGGAAAGACTGCTCGGCGTGTCATAATAATCTCCGTTAGTGCGTATTTTTCGTGCGATGCGGGGTTAGTGAGTTTCGCATCTGCGATTATACTGCATGGCAATTTGGTGACAAGGCGTGAGTCAACGAGGCGTGAGTCACGGGACGAGGGCTGAGCCTGTCGAAGTCCGGGCTTCGACAGACTCAGCCCTCGATTTCGAGCCAACACCTTATCAGAAGATAATAATCCACGCGCTCTGTTTCCATAAACGGCCGTTCCCGACTACAATCCCACCTCGAAATTATTCATTGGAGAAATACATGCGACGTGGCTGTTTACTAATATTCTTGGGGGTGGTAGCCATATTGCTCCTCATCCTTGCCCTGTTTGCGCTAAACGCACGGCAGGCAGACGAATACCCATTTTTTGAGCAAAAAGAGTTCATGGTCATCGCCCATCAAGGGGGCGAACAACTGCGCCCCAGCAACACCATGCCCGCCTTTGAACACGCCGTCGAACTGGGCGTAGACGTGCTGGAAATGGACATTCACCAGACTAAAGATGGCGTCCTCATCCTGATGCACGACGACACCGTTGACCGCACTACTGATGGCAGCGGCATCATCCAAGAGATGACGCTGGCCGAAATCAAAGCACTCGATGCGGGTCATTACTGGACTGATGATGACGGTGCAACCTACCCGTATCGCGGACAGGGCATCACTGTGCCGACGCTGGAAGAAATCTTCCAAGCGTTCCCCGATATGCCCATGAACATCGAAATCAAGCAGGATTCACCCTCTATTGTGGAGCCATTCTGCGACCTCATTCACGAGTACGATATGGCGGATCAACTGCTCATCCCTACCTTCCATCCCGACACCATGAACGAGTTCCGCGAAAATTGCCCCGGCATCGCCACGTCAATGACAGAGCCGGAAATTCGCCTGTTTTATGCACTCAACAAGGTTGGCTTGAGCAGTTTTTTTACGCCGCCAGGACAAGCGTTTCAAGTGCCTGAGTCATCAGGCGGCTTGCAAATCATCACGCCCCGTTTTGTTGAAAACGCGCAAAAGCGCCATATCGCTGTGCATGTCTGGACAGTCAATGACCCCGCCGATATGGAACGCCTCATTGAAACCGGCATCGACGGCATCATCACCGATAGACCCGATTTATTGTTAGAGGTTTTAGGGAGAAAAGGAAGCTAGAGGAAGGAGCGAGAGCTAGAGAGAAACCTACCCTCTAGCTCTTGCTCTATTCTCTAGCTCATGAAATCATGAGAAAGCGCGTGACTTTGTTTATTGTGGATGTTGCTGACGACAAGATTTTGATGATTCATCGCAAACGGGATGGCGAGGTGTATTACGTCGTGCCGGGCGGTGGAGTAGAAGAGGGGGAAACGGTAGTCGAAGCGGCTTATCGTGAGACGGATGAGGAGACGGGGTTGGTGATTGAATTGGGGGAATTGTTATGGAAACGGCCGTTTTCCACCCCAATAGGTAACGAAACCACTATCGACCAGATGGAATACGCCTATCTCATCACCCAGTTCAGCGGCACACCCACGCCTCAGCGGTCCCGAATTTGACCGTCAATCCGACACCAATTTCTACACCCTGGAATGGATGCCCTTGTCTGATTTCCCGAATCAGGTCGTGTATCCATCGAACACGGATAAGGCGAAATTATTAGAAGCCATTCGTAGGGGCTAGGCAACTGGTTGATACACAGGGAAAAACGTCAAACGGTTTCTCCGGTTGCCTCGCCCGCGTCGTTATCGGTCATGTAAACACGGGCGACGCAATCGGAGAAAAGGCTACAAGTTTTGCATGGTTTTCACCCGATTGCATAGCCCCTACGAAAATCACGAAAATCTACGGAATCTCTCGATCCACAGCCTCAGCCACCCGCCGCATATCTGTTACCAACTTGGCAAACTTCTCCGGCTTCAACGACTGCAAGCCATCCGACAACGCTTCATCTGGGCGGGGATGGACTTCCAGAATGACGCCATCAGCGCCAGCGGCAATGCTGGCTTTTGCCGCCGCCGCCACGTACTCCCAACGTCCGGTGGCATGGCTGGGGTCAGCAATCACCGGTAAATGCGACATTTGTTTGGCGACGGCAATGGCGTTGATGTCAAAGGTATTGCGCGTGTAGGTCTCAAAGGTGCGGATACCCCGTTCGCAGAGCATCACGCGGGTATTGCCATGGCTGAGAATATACTCAGCACACATCAACCACTCCTCGATTAAACTGCTCATCCCCCGCTTCAACAAAACTGGCTGCTGCGACTTGCCGACCGCATGGAGCAAAGCGTAGTTCTGCATATTCCGCGCCCCAATTTGCAGGATGTCGGCGTACTCAGATACGAGTGGAACTAACGCCGGTTCCATCACCTCAGTGATGATGGGCAGACCGGTTTCTTCGCGGGCTTCGGCCATGTATTTGAGACCTTCTTCGCCCAGCCCCTGGAAGGCGTAGGGTGATGACCGGGGCTTGAACGCGCCCCCGCGCAAGATGTGGGCACCTGCTTCTTTGACTGCCCAAGCCGTCTCAATAATCTGACTGCGGCTTTCTACGGAACAAGGGCCAGCCATGATAACCAGGTCTTTGCCGCCAATTTCAATGTCACCAATCTTGAAGGTGGTATCGTCTGGCTGGAATTCGCGGCTGGCGACTTTGAATGGCTTGAGGACGGGTACCAGGCGCTCGACACCTGGCATCCGTTCGATCTGGTCTTTGTATAAGTCCCGATCATCTCCGATGAGGCCGATTATGGTGCGTTCTTTGCCGTCTGAAAGATGGATTTTGAAGCCTAACGATTCTGCACGAGCGATGACAGCGGATTTCTGCTTCATCGTTGCATCTGCTTTCATAATTACAATCATCATTTTTTCCCTTCCGTTTAGCACATGCGGTTTTGGGGGCATGGCATAAACGTCTATGATCCGAGTTTTTCTCAGTTTGTCGAATAAATTCTTAACGAGACTAAACCTGACACATCTTTTATGCTAGAGAGACTGTGCCAGGATGTTAACGGCCGTTTTCACATAATCACCTTGATACGGCCGCACCAACGGTCGGCTGGCAAGGTCTGGACGCAGCACTTTTGCGCCACGGAGATACACATGATGCAGATCTCGCGCCAGCAGCGGCGTATTCCAATGGATGAGTACCCGAATGCAGCGCGGCAAACCCTCATTCACATTCATTTCATGAGCGCAGAGCAAGGCCACATCAAACCAGCCCAACTCCCGCGCCGCTGCCGCCGGATAAGCCGCGTCTAAATCCGTCGTCGTCGTGAAATAGACGCTGGCGATGTCGTCCAAATCCATATCATTGAGCCGCGTGATCGTCTCTAGCAACTGACGGGTCGCCTCCATAATCGCCTCGCGTGAATTCTCATCCACCGTAGTTGCCCCACGCACCCCACGACATACCTTTTGTGGCTGCTGGCTTTGCCAAAGCTGCTGATTACTACCCTCTTCATCGTTCATGATTTCTCCTAAATTTCGGTGCGACGCACTTCCAAAGTGCGTTGCACCTAAGGCCATATAAAACAAAAAAGACGCGGCTGGTAGGCCGCGTCTCGTAAAATCTGTGTCGTTTTCTACTTTTTAACTAAGGCAGAATTTAACGACCTCCTACGCAATGCGGCGTGGTGGTGTTGCCAAAATAAAAGTAAAAAAAGTAGAAAGCTGATTTGTTGACGTTCATTGTGCGAAATCATAGCACTCGCTCCCCACATGGTCAATAGAGATTTGAAATTGGAAAACGGCCGTTGTGATAAACCACGCCATCAAGTACCATATTAAGTAAACTGCGGAAAGTATGTTAAAAATACCAAGATGTAAAATCGCAGTTTACTCAAGTGAAAGCGTAACGAGTATCTGAAGTATTTCAAGTGACTTTCCCGCTTTCACATAACTCTGCATTTCGCAGAAATCCCCAGATGGAGGTCAACTGACCTATGATGAAACGATTGTTTATCATCCCCTTGTTGGTTGTTTTAATGGCGATGGTGGCGGCGTGTGCACCAGCGGCATCAGAACAACCCGCAGCAGAGCAAGCAACAGGCCCTGTTGTGACCGTTTATCGCGCACCCACCTGAGGTTGCTGCGGTGACTGGATTGCCTACATGCAAGAAAACGGCTTCACCGTTCAAGTTGAAGACGTGAAAGACCTGAATGCGGTTAAAGAAGCGCATCAGGTTCCCATGCAGCTCCAGTCTTGCCATACAGCCATCGTCGATGGCTACGTGATTGAAGGACATGTTCCCGCTGAAGATGTAACCCGCTTATTAGCTGAAAAACCCGATATTGCTGGGCTGGCCGTTCCTGGTATGCCGCTTGGATCTCCAGGCATGGAAGCCAATGGTGCGGTTCCCCAGCCGTATGATGTGATTGCGTTTAGCACAGATGGCAGCATGGAAGTGTTTGCTAGCTACCAGCCGTAAGTATTGCATTGATTTGCAGACCTCCGAGGTTTCAAAAACCTCGGAAGTCTTTTTACTTCCGCTTCGTAGCGAAAACGGCCGTTTTCCACCCACTACCCATCCTGACCATCTTGACAAATTATGCTACCATTAATGAAATTGGTTTGTAGACATAATCTCGATATTCAAGAAGGTTAACCATGAAAAAATCGCACATCAGCTTGTTCCTCTTTGTTTTTCTGGCTTTTTCGCTGGCCTTTGCCCCGGCCGTTTTTGCGGATACCAGCTACGTGGTGCAGCCCGGTGATACGCTTTATAAAATTGCGGTTCAACATGGTGTGACCATGCAAGAAATAGCAAGCGCAAACGGCATTTGGAACTACGACCACATCGAAGTTGGGCAAGTGTTGACGATTCCCGGTGCAGACGTCTGTGCCAACGACGGGCAGCTCGGCGACAAGTTACGTGGTTCAACCCGGTGATACGCTGTTTCGCGTGGCGTACAATCATGGATTGCAAACCAGCACGGTGGCTCAAGCCAACGGCATCACCAACTTTGACCATATCTACGTCGGCCAAACGCTGACCATTCCCGCGAGTAATACAGCGCCAATCGCTAACCCGCAGACGCTAGCTACCAATCCAGCCCCAGCCGCCAATTACGGGGCACGTTGGATTGATGTCAACCTGACGACGCAAACGCTGACGGCGTATGAAGGGGATGTGCCGGTGATGACAACGGCCGTTTCCACCGGAACCTACCTTTATCCCACCGTCACCGGACAGTTCAACATTTACCTGCGCTATCAAAGCCAGACGATGAATGGCTACCTGCTTGGCTACGATTATTACCTGCCCGATGTGCCTTACGTCATGTATTTTTACCGAGGTTTTGCTTTGCACGGCACCTATTGGCACAATAATTTTGGCACGCCGATGAGCCATGGCTGCGTCAATATGCCCACCGATAAGGCGCAATGGATATACAACTGGAGCGATTACGGCACTGTTGTCAACGTTCACTATTAGGTGTGTAAAACATAATAGTGCTTTACGTGCTAGAAGAGTTTTGTCTATAATGAAAAGTGAGAAACGGCCGTTTGCAGTGTTCTTGGCATAATGTAAGGAAACACGAAAGCCTGAACCTACTGAGAAAGGTTTGTCACAACAATAGAAGTAGTGGAATTGTGACCATCGCCCCTGATTTCCTGTTTAGTAAGGAGGTCTGCGTTGCTAAAACCCTGGCTAAACTATTATGATTCCGGTGTCCCTGAATCACTAAACTACCCGGTCTTACCGATTGACCATCTCCTGATACACACCGCGCATAAAAATCCAAAACAAACGGCCGTTATCTTTGCCAATGCCGACGGCGGATCTTTGGCTGCTGCTAAATACTCCTATAAAGAAATTGTAACGGCCGTTTACCAGTTTGCCGTTGGCTTACAACAGTTTGGTATCCAGAAGGGAGATCGGGTGGCTATTATGCTGCCCAACTGCCCCCAATTCATCATCGCCATCAACGCGATTTGGCGGTTAGGCGCTATCGTCGTTAGTGCCGAATCTCGTTATGCCACCCGTCGCTTGGAAGAGATTCTGTTGGATTCTGGCAGTGAAATCATCATTACCACAGAGAAAGTGGCGCAGCGGTTAGAGAAAAATTGGAGCAAATTGCCCTTAGATCGCGTGATTGTTACAGATGTTGAAGATTACTTACCCTGGCAAACCAAACGGGTGACACTCAGCACCGGTCCGCTCACCCAAATATTCCGACCAGGCAGTGAAAATATAACACGCATTCCCTTCAATAAAGTGTTCTCTAAAGAGACGGCAAAATTGAAGCTAACCGAAGTGGCCTCCATGGACACGGCCGTTATTCTGTATGCCCAGTTGCGGACACAAGACCTGATGGGAGTTCAACTCACCCATCGGAACCTGGTCTCTAACGCAACGGCCGTTAACGCCTGGTGCCAAACCGGCAACATCCAAGACCGTCGCTTGGCTGTGGTGCCTTTTTCTCATGCTTTTGGCCTGACTGTGGCGCTAAACACCGGCATTTTTGCAGGCGACACCCTCGTTATCTTGTACAACTTGCTGCGCCCTGAGCAAATCGCCCAGGCAATCAAACAGTATGACATCAACATCTTGCCAGCCACTCCTGCCATGCTCACCCATTTGATGGCGCAATCTCAAGAACATGACAAATCATTCCAATCCTTACAGCAAATCATCAGCACCGGTCCCTTGCCGCTAGAAACCTATGCGCACCTTTCAACATCATTACCCGACATTCATATTACAGAAACGTTTGGCTGCCCTGAAACCAGTGCCATCGTGACCATGAACCCCCGGCACCAGCGCAAATCTCGCACAATGGGCATCCCCTTACCCGATACCAGTGTGATGATTGCCGATGCAGACCTGGGAACCAATGAACTGCCGATAGGAGAAATTGGGGAAATTATTGTGAAGGGGCCACAAGTTATGCAATCTTACTGGCAGCATCCAGGCGCGGCATCCCAATATTTGCGCGTAGGTCCAGACGGACAGCACGGCTGGTATTTTACCGGCCAGTTTGGCTATATGGATGAAAACGGCTTCTTGTATTTGTCGGAAGTGGGCTAGTATCTCAACTTTATGATTTTGAGGGGTGCTGAGTGTGGCATGAGGGCGTGCCACACTCAGGAATGGAAATTTAATAACATGCGCAACTGAGATTGGAGATTAGAGATTGAATGCTCGACCAATCTCCAATCTCTAATCTCCAGACTCGTGTAAGTTATTTAATTCTCGTTCCTCAGCATTTTTAGGCTACACTGCGTTTCCCTTTCCCCTGAAAGTTTATTGACAATGAAAGGTTGTTATCTTAACCTTCCCGTACTTTATGCAAGGGGCGCAGCCATACCTGCCGCCTAATTATTCAATGACTATCGAAAACTTGAGAGCACAGTTAGCCACCGCAACTGACCCTGAAGAAAAAGCAACGCTTTTCAATACCCTGGCTTGGCAGTTGATTGACATCAATCCGCGAGAATCAATTGCGTTGGGGCAGAAAGCGTTGGCTCTTGCTGGTAACAACAGAACTGAGGGCAGTCCGCAGTTAGAGATGGCACAAAGTTGGCTCAATATTGGCGCAGGCTATGTAAGACTTGCTGAATACCAGACGGCTATGCCCTTTTTGGCTGATGCTGCGGCTGCTTTTGAAACGCTGGGCAAAAATGAAGGCTTGATTCAAGCTACGAATGGAATCGGGATTGTTTTTTTGCATGTGGGCGATTATGCCAGTTTCATACAATATGCTTTTCAGGCATTGGCTTTGTGCAACGTTTCTGGCAATAAAAAGCTTGAAGTGGTTTTGCTAAATAATATCGGACATGGTTACTTACGCCAGAGTAAGTATGATAAGGCGCTTCCTTACTTAAAACAAAGTCTGGCCTTGGCTGAGGAATTGGGGATAACGACCTCTCAAGGCGATGCCCACGATAATTTATGCGGGACTTTGCGGGGGATGGGGGATTATGAGGCGGCGGTAGAACACGGCCGTTTTAGTATCGCCTTGTATGAACAGGCCGAAAAATTAGCTGGACAGGCGGAAGCCTGGAATAGTCTGGGAGATGTGTATCTGGACATGGGGGAGTTTGATGGGGCGGTTGCCAGTTTCCGTCACTCTTATCAAATTGCTGAAAAGGTGGGGCTTCGTTTTCAAGCTGTCGAGGCTCAATTACGCCTGGGCGAAGCGTGGTATGGGCAAAAACAGTACACCAATGCCAAAGAAGCTGGGATGGATGCCTTGATGCAGGCCAATCATATTGCCTCACCGTCGTTACAATACCAGAGTCATTTTTTATTATATAAGGCGGCTCAGGCAATGGGCGATTTGGCAGAAGCGCTGGCGCATCACATTCAATACCACACATTTAGGGAAGTTGTCTTTAACCAGGAGGCGGATGCTCGGAAATCGGCGCTGGAAGCGGTTTATCAGGTACGGCAGGCACAACAAGAAACTGAGATTTACCAGCTTAAATCGGTAGAACTGGAACGGGAAGTGGCGGAACGAAATCGGATTGCCGCTGAGTTGCAGCAACAAAATGATGAGCTACAAGCGTTTGCCCATACGGTGGCTCATGACTTAAAAAGTCCGATTGCGTTGATGGTTGGGTTTGCGGAGTTGTTGCAAGAGGATGTGACTGCCTTAGCGCCAGATATGATGGCGCAGATCGTCCAATCTATTGCTTCTGGCGGGCATAAGGCAGCGCAGATTATTGATGAGCTGCTGCTGTTGGCGGGGGTGCGCAGTCAGCAGGTGATACCGGAGTTGGTGGATATAACGGCCGTTACCGCCGACGCTATCTACCACCTCCAACCAGAAATTGAGGCCAGGCAAGGCACCATCGTCCAGCCAAACGCTTTCCCCACAGCGTTGGGCTATGCGCCCTGGATTGAACAGGTGTGGAAAAACTATATTTCCAATGGATTGAAGTATGGCGGAACGCCGCCGGAGTTGACGCTGGGTTTCACCGAAAATGTGGCAGGCATGACGCGCTTTTGGGTGCAGGATAATGGCTCAGGTTTAACGCCAGCCGAACAAGCCCGTGTGTTTACAGAATTCACTCGCCTGGCTCATGACAGGGCGAAAGGGCATGGTTTGGGGTTGGCAATTGTGCGGCGGATTGTGGAAAAGCTAAACGGCCGTGTTGGTGTGGAAAGTATTCCCGGCGAGGGCTGTTTATTTTACTTCGATCTGCCTGGCACGAGTGGCTGAGTTTTACCCAAGCTGCCACAAGGCAAAGCCAATCGGCATATAAATGACAGCGGCACATAGACCCAGCACATACAACCCCCAACCGGAAGGAATGGCCGCACTCACACTAAAAAGAATAGCGGATATTAGGATAACTATGCCGGTGCTTGTGCTTATCAAAACGGTATGGTTGATGCCAATCACCATCAAAATTTGCCCCAAGCCAAAGAGAATGGAACCCGCAATGAAACTGCCCATCACCCATTGACGACTGCCGTCAAAGAAAAGGTGGGCGGGTTGTCCTGCTTTGCTAACGGCTAATGGCCCGATGCCATCTGCGCCCATGCCAAAGACGAGCAGGGCTGCGCCGATGACGGCGCAGGGCAATGAAAGCACAGGCCAAAGGGTAATTTCTTGTTCTATTAAAAAGAGGGTGAGGGCAAAGAGTGCCAGTAATCCCACGCCAAAGGCTGCGCCACTGAGCAGATGTCCCCAAAACCAACGTTTTGTTTGCTGTGCCGCTTGTTGTGCTAAATCATGGTCGGCGTAGTTGCGCACGACGGGGATCATGATGATGCCTATGCAACAGAATGAGTGGGAAGGCAAAAATAGGGAGGGCGAGCAATCGATAAGGCAGCATGGTTTATTCCTGGGGCAATTTTAGCATAAGTTGGCGGTAGGGTGGTGGGTGGGGGGAAAACGGCCGTTTTCCCATCATACTACGCTTGGAATTTCAAGAAGAAAGGGGACTTTCGCAAAATTTCCTGTATATTTAACGAAAGTCATGTATGCTTGATTATCCGTTCATAAAAAGGAAACAGTCCATGTCTAAATTCAAGAAAATCAAAGTCATTATCAACCCTGCTGCTGGAAAAGACGAACCCATCATCAATACCCTGAATGACGTTTTTCACCAATACGGTGTTGAATGGGATGTGAGCTTGACCCATAAATTTGGGGATGCCACCGAACTAGCCCAAGCCGCCGCCGCCAGCGGTGAGTATGATTTGGTAACCGCCTACGGTGGGGATGGTACCCAAATGGAACTTGCCAACGGTATGAAAAACAGCGGCGTACCCATGGCGATTCTGCCCGGTGGCACAGGCAATGCGATGGCTTTTGAACTCAAAATACCGCGTGATTTACGGCAGGCCGCCGAACTCA
Organism: uncultured Chloroflexia bacterium; assembly: GCA_963747345.1. GTDB lineage: Bacteria > Chloroflexota > Anaerolineae > Promineifilales > Promineifilaceae. The sequence goes on from CAVVFA010000001.1 coordinate 770,891, forward strand.
TTTGCACCAGTGAAAAACTCAAGGTCGTTGACCTGGCTAAAGCCAATGATACCTATTTTATGCTGCGTCTGTATTCGGGCGTGGAAGAGGGTCAAAAAACGAGCCGAGAGCAAAAAGATAAATACGGCATTTTGGCCTACCCCTTGTCGATTGTCGAGATGGGACGTGAATTGAATCACGCGGCCTATAAGCTGACGATAGATGGCGAAGTGATTGAAGAGAAGGCGGTGGTTTGTTTTGTGGTGAATGCGGGCAGCATCGGCGGCGTCAATTTGTCATTTGACCAGGAAATTGATGTCAGCGATGGGCTGCTAGATGTGTTTATGATCAATACCAGCATATCCACTTTGCGTTCAGCCACCGGCCGTTTTTTGAAAATACATAACAATCAAGCTGGGCTGCATTATTGGCGCGGCAAAGAAATCGTGCTGGAAGTAGATCCCGCGCAAACGGCCTGGGTCGATGGGGAACTGCTGGGGACGACGCCGTTAACCATTAGTTCTGTGCCTGGGGCGTTACGAATTGTAGTGCCTTAATTAGCTCTGTTCCTCCAGAAAGGTCAGCACTGCTTGGCACGCTTTGTCAGGATTGAGCAGCCAACCGTATGGGTGGTTCCAGTCGCGCACAGTGGCGATTTTTGCATGAGGGGATAAGGCTTGCAGGGCTTGCATAACGGCCGTTCCCCTCTCATTCTCCAACACATCAGCATCTGGCAGCAGCAGCACAGGGCAAGTCACCCTGCTGTAATAGTCCTCAAAGCGGTAGGTGAAATAATTTTCCATGTAGTTAATCAGTGATTGTTTGCCAAACGCTTTTGTATAAGTGCCATCAGCCACCTGGAAGGCATTATAGCTTTCCATGGCTTCAACATATTCATTCCACCAGCCAATCTCTTCAAAGATTGCCCGGCGAGAATCCACATAAGCCCCAACAGACGGAAAGAATGTCACCGGACTGCTGCGCATATTGTCGAGTTGTTCTGCCACATGCGCGGCAAACTCAGCTTCCGACCCATCCCAGGTGCTGTACGGGCCATATTCACTTTCCAACGCCCCATCACACACCAGCGAGCGTACTATTTCAGGATAATTGGCGGCCAGGCTCAACCCCACCTCAGCCCCCAGCGAACTGCCGATGACATGGGCTTGTCCCAGATTAAGCTGCTGTATCACACCCGCCATATCGCTTGCCATCGTGTCGATGTGATAGCCAGTTTCTGGTTTGTCTGATTTGCCGTGACCTCTCAAGTCAACCAGGATGAGGCGGTATTGGTCTTGGAAAAAGGGGATAACACGCTGCCACATCATCACATTAGCGCCGGCAAAATGCAGGAAGATAATAGCCTCCCCGTCGTGGGCATACTCTCGAATCTGTAGTTTAATTTGATTAACGGATATTCGTTTTTCGTTCATATTCGGCTCCTGATTAATTTTCCAGATGATAGACAAAATTAAATATAACGGCGAACACCTATTCATTGTAGCAGATAGTGTTAAAACAAAAGTGCGCCGCAGATTTACTCTGCGGCGCACTTTTGTTTTGCTTTGCTCAAGAAACAGATTAGGGTGACGGGTTTACGGCGTTTGGTCTAATTGCAAGTCACGATCGTTCAGTGGTTGCAGGGGGCGATTGTTGCCTTCAAAAATAGCGGTGAACATAGCAATTTGTTCAGCCGACATCTCTACTGGTGTTTCCATCACTGACCAGAGAACTCCTTGGGAGCAAGGGGGTGTGGTCAGAGAACCGTTGTAACGATAGATAACTTGTTCGGCGGGCAGTAAATCTGTGGCATTGACCCTCATGCCTGTGGCGATGGCCTTTGTCTCTTCCGCTGGCAAATTGTCCCAAACGGGAGTAAAGGCGGCGTTTTCTTCGCCTTCGGCAATGAAGACACCGACGACAGCCAGGTTTTTCTTCGCATCCTCATGGACTAAGTGCATTTCAGCGGGGTATAAGGTGCCGTCGGCGGCATGTTCGCTGGGGGCGTGAAAGTGGAATTGCTTAAGGGTATAAACGGTATCGTTAATTTCTATAGTGCTGCCGTCGTCGTAGTCAACTTGCACGGTGTGGCCGTTGTTGCGAATTTTAACTTCTGAATCGCTGTAATTGAAGGCAATATTTTCTAAATCGCTCATGGCGGCGGTGGTCAAATTAATGGGGGATTGTTCTGTGCCATTGCTACAGGTTTCATAGGTGACTTCTGGGTTTTCCAGGTTTTCCAAGTCGCCCCAATGTTCTGGGCCGCCTTCGCCTTCATAGCTCCAATGGATAGCATGTGTTTCATCAGCAGATTCTTCATGTGTTTCTTCGGTGGTGGTTTCAGTGACAGCCGCTTCTGTGGGGGCAGGCGCGGGTTCTGCGGCTTGGGTACAAGCGGCAAGACTCAATACGAAAATGAGGACAACAACAAGGGACAATGATCTCTTAAATAACATTTTGATTTCCTTTATTTTTTTACACTTCGTTTATTTTGATAGATGACAGGTGAATCTTTCGTTACATTGAGCGGCTATCCCCGCGCGTGGCAATGGCGCTTATACTGCTCAGATATTCTCAGTATGGTTTATCTTCTGGTATATGTCTTTAGTTCTTTAGTCCAATGGGTGCGGCTTGTAGCCCAGGAGGTAGGTTCTATCCACAATAAACACAACGGCCGTTTTCCTTCTCCCATGTTACCAATTAATAAAACAAGAAAGTTGACAGTTCGTCTTTATGATTTTGTCCTGAGATTGGGTTGAGTTGGCTGTAAGTGTGTTACGCTTTTTTCATGTTGTTAGCTCGCTGAGCTGCCATTTCATCAATTGAAGCTGCCAACATCTCGGCAAATGCTTCATTTTTTGCAGTCAGTATACGCAGCGTCAACAGCGTGGCTGCCTGTTGATTGTCCATAGACAGCCAATAGGGTTGCACGGTCATGCTTAGGCTATACCCAGGAAATTCATAACAATAGGCGTCTTCTTCTGATTTTCGGTTAAAACGGATGTTGTTGTTCTTAAACACGATGCGAAAGTCACGTTCAATTTCTTCATAGTCGAATTTCAAGATACGTACCATCGAATTGGCATAACGATTCTTGAAGATGAAGGCCAACGAGATTCTCGTGATGGCAAAAACAATAAGGAAAAACACACCTGCCACTTCTATCCCGAACCCCAGCGCCAACATGATAATGATCAGCAAAAGGGAGATTACCACTGAGAAGCCCCAAACATTACGCTGGAAGTGAATGTTCTGTTTTTGCCAACGTGAAGATACCATCTTTAAGCCTCCTGCTCCTGTAGACGATGAGCGGAAACAACGGCCGTTTCCCTCACCCTTATTAACCTCAATTTGGAGTTAGCAAGAATCTGTCAGGTTTCGTATCGAATATCGAACTCATCCCAATTGCATACCTACTGTACACCTGAAAGAAACAGGTCGTCAACATGATTTGTGTGGCATGGCTGGTGGGGCTTCCTTTCCTGATGTTACCCGTTTAGCAGGCTGACCGCTGTGTTTTGTGAGTTTGTGATTCTGGCCGTTTTCCCTTCGGTATATAGCGGCATCAGCAAATAGATTGACTGTGATGCGTGGTGGGCGAGTGGCTGTTTCCCCCACCTACTTTACGACATTAACACCCGTTATGGGCAGCTCCCCATCAGCCAACTGCTCTGCAAAAAGCGGGATAAATCCTTTTACATTGGTTTCATACATAGCAGACCACAAAGATTGTAGTTTTTCTCTTGCTTGCTCATTGATATAGATTTGCCCTGATTTTTCAATCAAGACCATCGCCACATATCCTCTATTTTCTGTGACGACAAAAATAAAGTCTTCCTTGTCTCTTTTGAGGGATGATTTTAGAAAATCCAGATGTTCTTCTAGCTCATGTTCATAGAGAGCAAACTCCATCTGGCCGTTGTTGAGCAATGCCTGGGTTAGTCGTTTTTCGATTGTTTTTTTTGTCATAGGATTATTTGGAGGAAACGGCCGTTTTCCTTCTACTACGTCACTAATTTGTAAAACAAGCAAGCTGACTGTTGTTCTTTATAAATTTGTGACGCTGGCCGTTTCCCTTCATTATTTAGCCGCATCAGCAAATGAATTGACATGGCTGGTGGAGCCTGGAGAGAACCGCAGTGCTGATTGAATTTAGCCCTTTGCTATTTTTACGACTTTGGTCTTTATCAGCAAGGACGGATCTGCTTTCACACCTTGTTGGCCCAGGGCTTGTACATACTCTGGATGAAACTGGAAACTGCCCTCTTTGTAGATTTCTCGATCCCAAGGATTGAGCAGCAACCTGTCTGTAATTAACCCAATGTAGTCTGACGCCGCCGTTCCCCAAGTATGAGCGTATAACACAGCGCTCTTTACCGTCTTCGCCCCCATCTCTTCGACGCGCTCTTTGACCATTAAAATCGTTTCGCCCGAATCACAGATTTCATCAACTACCAGTACCCGCCGATCTTTAACGACTACAGGCGGCTCGACTAGCCATTGAGGGGTTTTATAGGTTATGCGGCCCTGAACTCTTCTTGAAATACGCACAGGATAGAGTTCGGTTTCGAGAATATGGGCGATGAGCGTTCCGGGATAAAACCCACCTCGACCCACCGCCAGAATCAATTCTGGGTCAAAAGGAAAGATAGCTTCGGCTAGCCCTTTGCACAGACTATGGAAATACTTCCATGAAATGGGCTGAATGTCTTTTCTGTTTTCGTAATCGTAAGGATTGCCAGACATCTTAATAGTTTATAGCAAATTTTTGTTTTTTTACAGGGGAGGTGGGGTGCCTTACCGTTTCCCTTCTACTACGGCAGTAATTTGTAAGACAAGCAAGCTGACCGCTGTGCTTTATGATACAGATCGCCCACATGATTTGTTTGGCATAGCTGCGGAGCTGGTGGGGCTTCCCCCTCCCCATGTTACCTATCTCATTTAGCAAGCGTTAAAGACAATCGTGTTAGATCCATCATTACTTGTTAGCTGTCATATGGCTCATCCCGGTTGAACTGATACCCTTCAGGTAAGATGATCTGCTGACTATCTACGAAGCGTAGAAATTGGTCTTTTTTGTTTTCCGTTTCACCAGTCTCAAAAACAACCACTTGCAAAACTTTGCCTTCCATTGTTGCGCCTAGTTTTTTATCGAGGATGAGACGGCCGTCGCGGTAAGTAGCTTGCAATATTTGATACATTTTTCCTCCAAAGTATAGATTGCATCATTCACTTCGCTGTTATTGAGGCATTTTAACACAAATTATCAGCCTTCTTGTGGCGGAATATCTTCGGGCATGGCGTTGATAATCTTCATGGTTTCTACGCTGACGGTGCAGACCTTTCCCAATAAATCAATCACATCTTCTTTGTAGTCGCGGAAGCGGTAGCTGTTGAACTGTTTGGCGATGGTGGGGTCTTTGGGTTTGCGTTCTTTGTAGCGGTCCAGCACCCATTCCAGGGCGGAGCGATTGCCCAGCTTGTAGTCCCAGGCGCTGGCGGGGATGCCGCTGAGGGTGGTGAGCGTATCTAGCTCGATGAGGCCGTTTTCTTTGTCGGCTTTGAGGCGGGCTTTGTAGGCGATACGCGTTTCTTCGGGGTTGATATCGGTGCGTTGCAGGGGGAAGGGGGCGCTGGTTTCGTAGTGGAGATGCAGAGCCATGAGCTGTTCGCCCCAGGCGGCCCACTGCCAGAAATCGTCGTAGAAGGGGATGCGCGGGAACTCGCGTTTGAGGTTGAGTTCGTATTTTTGGCGGTAGGCGGGGTGGTGGAGGACGGCGTAGACGTAGTGGAAGATGTCGCGTTTGGTGATAGGTGGCGTCAAGACCTCCGAGGTTTGAAAACCTTGGAGGTCTGGTCTGGCGCGGCATATTGCTCACGGAACTGCGCCAGCGCCCAATCGGTAATGTTGTCGAGGCGATTGCCATGATTGATCATGCTTGTAGAAAGTAAAACACTGAGTTTTTTCAAGCATGTCATAAGCTGGTATGAGTTTTGTGGCTAAACATTGAAATGGCTTTGATAGCGGTGAACCGGATATGCAAATTGCAATGTTATCAGGCAAGTAAATTTCGTCAGTTATTCCTCGAACATCTACAAACAATGGAGAATCATACATAAAAAAATGACAATAAGGACGATATAACGTGTCTATAATTTGCTTTGATGAAAAATCTTCTCTATTTCCACGTTGATATTTTATTTTTAAGTCACGTGACCATTTTATATGTGTATCATATTCACTTTGGAATTGATAATCATTAAAAAATCTAGTAAAGGAACGCATTTTTCTCTCAAGATTTGTTGCAGACACATCAACTGCCCAATCATCTCGATTAGTTTTTGATCCACCAGAATAATAGCGAGCAATTACACCTTGAGTTTCTTTTCCAAGTTTGACATTTTTTGATACCAACGGTAATAAATCCCCCCAAGTATTCTCTGGAATGTCAAGCCAATTATGGAACTTACTTGGTTTGATAGCTTCAAATTGAATTGAAACCAATGGTTTGGTTGCTAAAAATTGCAACTTACTTCGCGCCTCTTCTTGTTCAGGACGGCGAGCATACCAAATTTGACAGGGCTGATCGGTTAACTTTGAGTTACGTACCAAAAAAGCAATGGCTACACCCGTTTGAATGGCAAAGACATTGTGCTTTGGCCAGATAGCTTGGGATTCTTGCGCACGTCGCCACCCAAATCAACGATGTAAATATGGCTAAACTCATCAGCAACCACTTTGCGAAAGCCATCAAAGCCGCGCGCATCCAAGAAAGAGCGATTGGTAATAAAAGCCACGATGCCATCTTGATCAATACGATCAGTTGCCCAACGGTAAAAGCGGGTGTACATATCGTAGAGTTTGGTTTTTTGGGCGGTGCTGTGTTTGATGTAGGTATCTTTGATGCGCCTGTCAATATCGGGATATTCGCGGTTTTTGTTGTTTTCGTTTTCGTTAAGCTGGTTGGCATTATAAGGCGGGTTGCCAATGATGACGGAGATGTCACGCTTGTTTTGGCGCTCGATGCGTTCGCTGTTTTCGTCGGTCAGGCCAAACAGTCCGGGCATCTGTGCCGCTCATGCCGGGTACGGAAACCCATGTTGTCCAGGGTGTCGACAAATAAAATGTTTTCAAACGGTTCGTACTGCCCCGTCTTCTGTTTATAGGTGTACTCGATGTTGAGGTTGGCGATGTAATAAGGCAAAATCGCCACTTCGTTGCAGTGCAGTTCGTGTTTGTATTTGTGCGCCAACTGCTGCGGCGGCAGGTATTCAATCAGTTCCGTGATGAAAGTGCCTGTGCCGGTGGTGGGGTCGAGAATTTCTACCCCTTCGTCGCCCAGCGTTTTGCCAAAGTGTTTGAAGCATAAATGGTCAGCCGCTTCAATCATAAAGCGCACAATTTCGTTGGGCGTGTAGACGATGCCCAGGCGGTCGGCGGCTTTGGGGTTGTAGGCTTTGTAGAAGTTTTCGTAAAGCACCTTGAGGAATTTCTGCTTTTCCTGGTGGTTGTAGATTTGGGCGGCGCGGGATTTGATGACGCGGGTGTAGCCTTCGATGCGGCTGTCTATCTGACGGCGCACTTTGCCTGTGTAAAACGTGTTCACCACGTCGCCCAGTTCATGGGCAATGATGTTTTCGCGGTGGAACTGCGGCTCGTCAAAAACGGTGATGAAGATGTCTTCGGTGAGTACGTGCTGCACAATCATTTCGCGCACGTCGGCTTCTTCCATGCTGGGGTTGATGGCTTCCTGGCACAGTTCCAGAAAATCTTTGGATGCTTTTTGGAACACGGCGTTTGTCTGGTACTGGTCATGAATGAGGCCGCGCAGTGCTTCGCCTAAAGCGGGAATGTCGCGGGTGAAGTTCTCGATGGCTTCGCGGAATTCGCGTACTTCCTGGCTTTCGTAGCTGACAAATTTGGACAGGACAGCATCGAGGGCGGCGGCGTCCACAAAGTTGACGCGGGCTACTTCTTCGTTTGCTTGATAGAGAACGGCCGTTTGTGTGTCTTCAAATAAGATGTTGTTGGCGGGGTAGCCTTTGGCGAGTTTGTTGGCTATTTCCTGGTCGAGGTCGTCGGCTTCGTCCTTGCTTTCCCAGTAGCCCCAATCCTGGCGCAGGGCATCTTTAAGCGTGCCATCGGGGTAGACGGTGTGGCCTGTGCGCGTGCGGTAGTCGAGTTCGGCAATCAGTTCCAGGTTTTTCTGCCGCGCATACGCTTCCAGCAAGTCCTGAAACGGTTTGCGCACGCTGGTTTCTTTGCGACTGCCGCCGTAGCGAATGATTTTGTCTACCTGGGCGTGATATTGTTGGATGAGTTGAACGGACAAGGCGACCTCCTGAGTGATACCCGATTGTATCCCCAAGAATGGCAAAATGAAAACGGCCGTTGTCATCTATCGTAGGGCGATTGCATACTCACCAAAAATCAGCCTAACATCAACGAATTGATACGAATTTACGCGAATTTCAAACCAGTTCGCGTCAATTCGCGTCAATTCGCTGCAAAAATACAGCAATTGCCAAACACATTACAATTTCACCCATCGCGTCGCCCGTCGCCCTAAGTATGGACAATAGACACAAAAAAAACTGAGCGCAACATTTCAGTGCGCTCAGTTCTTTCTAACCGTTTCAGGCTTACTATTCAACGAGATAGGTCTACTGCGCTGACTACATCATCGGCACTAATTCCAAATCCGCAACCATCTGCCTTCTTCTTCTTCTCTACTTCCACCTCTTTTTCTAAAGCTGGGTCCAGGTCAATCGTACGATCTTGATAGAGTTCATAATCGGGAACCTCGCGCATGTAAACTTCATACATCAAATGGGAAGAGATCATCAAATCTGCACTTGCCCGATTGCAAGCCATCGGAATATTCCAGACAACCGCCATGCGCAGCAGCGCCTTAATGTCAGGATCATGCGGCTGTGTCAGTAACGGATCCCAGAAGAAGATGACAAAATCGATTTCGCCTTCAACGATTTTTGCCCCCAACTGTTGATCGCCGCCTAACGGCCCGCTTTTTAATTTGGTCACCGCTAATCCCAGATTTTCTTCAATAATTCTGCCTGTTGTGCCAGTTGAAATAAGCTTGTGACCACTTAGCGTGTCACGGTTGAATTTGGCCCAGGCCAATAGATTATTTTTTTGACTATCGTGCGCCACTAAAGCAATTCGCTTTTGCGCGGGTGTTGTAATATAGGTCATTTTTTACCTCCAAATGGGTACCTATCAGTAGATACCTGAAGGCCACTATACAAAGGGCGTTTAGGGAATGTAACCACTCACCTATACAAGAAATAGGTGACGAATTCATACAACTTAAATGAAATGAAGCAGGGAATTGTGCCGCTTTGCCCAGCCATTAAATGGGTTCAAACCCATGAAAATAAGCAGCAGATAAGCATCCCATAAGTTTCAGATTAGCCGCAGACAACAAAAAAGAGGCCATATTTTAATAATATGGCCTCTATCTATTTGAGAGCTGCGGTGCCAGGATTTGAACCTGGGAATGGCGGATTCAAAGTCCGCTGCCTTACCACTTGGCGACACCGCATCAACGAGCGAGAATGTTAGCACAAGGGGAAAATAAAGGCAAAAGGAAAAGGTGGCAAAGTGGGAAGGAAAAAGGTTGCAAAGTTGCAGGGTTGCAAGGTGGTCTGGAAGCGCAATTACTTTGCAACCCTGCAACCTTGCAACTTCTAAAGTTCCTGTCGCCCTTCCATGGCACGACCTAAGGTAATTTCATCGGTATACTCCAGGTCGCCGCCGACGGGGAGGCCGCGGGCGAGGCGGGTGATGCGTAAGCCTTGACGGGCGAGGCGGCGCTGGATGTAGAGGGAGGTTGATTCCCCTTCCAGCGTGGGGTTGGTAGCGAGAATGAGTTCGCGGAAATCCCCTTGCTCTACGCGCTCGACCAGTTCCGCTACCCGCAAGTCTTCAGGACCAATCCCTTCGACTGGGGAAATAGCGCCGTGGAGAACGTGATAACGGCCGTTATACGCCCGACTTCTCTCAATTGCCAACACATCCAACGGTTCCTCCACCACACACAACAGGGTGGGGTCACGGGCATCATCCTGGCACAGCGGACACGGCACTTCCTCCGTGATATTGAAGCAGACAGTACAAAATTTCGTGCGCTCAATCAAATCTTGCAGCGCTTGTGCCAAATCCAGCGCCTGATCATCTGCCGAGCGCAGCAAATGAAAGGTGAGCCGTGCCGCCGACTTGGGGCCAACCCCAGGCAGCCGCGACAGCTCATTGATTAACCGTTGTACCGGCAGGGGCAGAATATTCTGCGCCATGATTACATCCCGCCCAGGCTGCCCAGCAAACTATCCAGGCCGCCGCCCAAATCGAGACCGCCGGTAATGCCTTCCATCCGTTGGGCCGAAAGCGCCTGCGACTGTTCAATCGCCGCATTCACCGCCGACATGAGCATATCTTGCAGCATTTCCACATCTTCCGGGTTCAAGACCTCTGGGTCGATGGTGATAGATTCCACGCGCTGATGACCCGTCATGACGATGCTGATGGCCCCGCCACCCGTTGTTACGGTGACAGTCTCATTGGCTAATGCGTCTTGCGCTTCCGCCATTTCTTGCTGCATGGTCTGCATCCGTGCCATCATATTACCTTTGTTGACTTTGGGAGCGCCCCCTAATGAACTTTGGCGGCGAATTGATCGTTTTGACATAGTTTTCTCCGTTTTTTCAGTAATCAGTATTCGGTAATCGGGAATCGATGTACGGTAGATCCGGTGAATACGGTATTCAGTAAGTTGACCGACACGATCTACGCAGATCACTGTTCACTGTTCACCGTTCACTGTTCTTCATGAACGACGCCGCCTAGCTCATCGGCTAGCGCGTCGAATTCTTCTTTATGGATGGGGATGGTGTAATCGCTGGTGACGACGGCGCGTACGTTGCATTTTGTATTGAGCAAGTGGCTAAATACCTCTCCCACCAACTGCGGCGCACCGGGTTGTTTGTCGAACTTATCTTTGAAAATGGGGAAATCAAAGCCGAGGATGATGACATCCCCTTCTAAGCCGAGTGGTTTGCTCATATTGAGCAGCGCCGGCAAATTCCGTTGCGCTTGCCCGGCCAGCCCCACCATTTCAGGCCAGCAGCCAGTCACGTCCGAGAGGGCGATATCGCTTGCGGGTTGCGGGTCGCTAGGGGCAGATTGCGCAGGCTGGATAGTCTCCGTTGCCTGTTCTCTTTTCTCAGTTGATTGTTCAACTGACTCTACAGGTGGTTCATACTCCGGTTCTGGTGGGGGCGGAGGCGTAGTTGAAGCTGGTTTGGGTTGAGGTGTTGGCCGAGGCTTGGGTTGCGTCGCTTCTGGTGGGGGGGCGACGGTTTGGGCAACAACGGGTTGCCCAACAACGGGTTGTCCAACGGCCGTTGTTGCCGCGATAGGTGGTGGTGTTTGGGCAACTATCGGGGCAGGCTTGGCAGGCAGCAGTTGAATAAATGCCAATTCCAGGGGAAGCTGTGGCTGCCAACTGCTGGCAGGTGTCAGCGCCGCTTCGTTAAACCCTTTGACGGCTTCAATGAGTTCATGCCGGGGCGCACGCAGGGCTTGCGCCACCATGATTTCTTTCCGTTCTGCCGTCCCGTCCATGGCCATATCGGAGCCAGCCGCTTGCAGCAGGAGCAATTCCCGCAAGTAGCCGACCATCTGGCGGCAGAACTGGCGTGAATCGGTGCCAGAGGCCAGCGCGTTATGGATGATGCCGAGACCCACGCTGCCAATTCTATCCAGCCACGCATCGACAAGGTTCGCAACGGCCGTTTCTGAAGCTATCCCCAACACTATTTGCGCCCGTTCTAAGGTAATCGTATCGCCAGGGGTAATCACCAACTGATCCAGCAGGCTTTCCGAGTCGCGCACACTGCCGCCACCCTGTCGGGCAATCAAAGCCATCGCTTCTGGCTCGATGGTCAGGTCTTCTTTTTCAGCCAGCCAGGCCAGCCGCTGCTCAATTTCAGCCACGCTCAGTAAGCGGAAGTTGAACTGTTGGCAGCGTGATTTAATGGTGACGGGGACTTTATGCTCTTCGGTGGTCGCCAGGATAAACATGGCGTGCGGCGGCGGCTCTTCTAGCGTTTTCAACAGGGCGTTGAACGCGGCTGTGGAGAGCATATGCACTTCATCGATGATATAGACTTTGTAACGGCCGTTGTTGGGCGCAAAGTTAATCTTGTCACGCAGGTCGCGCATGTCGTCTACGCCCGTGTTGGAGGCGGCGTCGATTTCAATCAGGTCGAGGAAGCGCCCTTCGTTGATGGCGATGCAGTTGGCGCATTTGTTACACGGCCGTTCTGCCAAATCAGCATCCAGGCAGTTGACCGCCTTCGCCACCAACCGCGCTGAGGTCGTTTTGCCTGTGCCGCGAGGCCCGCAAAACAGGTAAGCATGACCCACACGTTCCGCGATGACACTATTTTTCAGTGTATCGGTGATGTGGTCTTGACCAACAACGTCATCAAATCGGGCGGGTCGCCATTTGCGATAGAGGGCTTGGGACATGGAGGTAGTTTAGCATTGGGAAAGGTAGAAGGCAAAGCAGAAACGGGAATGATGAGTGATGAATTGATTGATTCATCATTCATCGTTCATCGTTAAAAAAGTTCTTTGTTGCTCTCCACCCAGCGATATAAATCTGTGATGCCTTCTTGTGGCGATATTTCCGGTTCCCAGCCAAGCAGTTCCTTAGCTTTGCGGATGTCGGCGACGAAGACACGCTGGTCGCCGGGACGCCATGCGTGGTGGGTGATAGGCACATCGCGCCCTGCCAGTGAAGCCAACAGGGGGCCAAATTCTGTCCAGATAGAAAGCGTATTATTGGGGCCGCCACCGAGGTTGATGGCCGTGCCTGACAGCTCGTCGATGTGTGCCAGTCCTGCTTCATAAGCACGAATGAGGTCTTTGATGTTTAGCAGGTCACGCACCTGTTTGCCGTCGCCATAAATGCTGATGGGGCGATTAAACAGGGTGGCGATGACGAAGTGGGCCACCCAGCCCTGGTCTTCTACGCCAAACTGCCGTTCCCCGTAGATGCAAGATTGGCGGAAGACGAGGGTGCGCAGGCCGTAGATGCGGGCGTAGTCGAGTACGTATTGGTCGCCGGTGCCTTTGGAGCAGCCGTAGGGGGAATGGAAATCGAGTGGGTATGTCTTCGCTGATGCCATAGGGATGGTTGGTGTAGGTATAACGGCCGTTTCTCTCCACAACCCCCACCGCTTCCATGCCGCCATACACCTTGTTGGTACTGGTATACATCATGGCGGCTTCAGGCGCATGGTTGCGCACCGCTTCCAGGACGTTAAATGTACCGAGGGCGTTAATCTCAAAATCTTCTCGTGGATTGAGTACCGAGGTGGTCACGGCCACTTGTCCCGCCAGATGCAGCACCACATCTGCGCCGCCGATGGCCTGGGTCAGTTGGTCATAGTCACGAATGTCACCCTGCACAAAGCTGAGCCGTTCGCTGTGATTCGCTTGCAGCCAGGCCAGGTTTGCGGGTGTACCAACCCGTGATAAATTATCAAACACAACGACTTCATGTCCCTGCTGTAAAAAATGATTAGTGCTGTTGCAGCCTATAAATCCGGCACCGCCGGTTATGAATACTTTCATGATTTGTTTCCCTTTTTGAAAGATTAGAGATTAGAGATTGGAGATTAAGCAGGAATGCCTGTCTTCGATATTCAATCTTTAATCTTTATACAGCAATGAATATGTTAAGCCTTAGTTTGGAGTTGGGTCAGGAGGGTGTTTTTTTGGGCGATGAGGAATTGGTGATAACGGCCGTTTAGCGGTTCAGCCGTCATCAAAACAGCATCTTCCCCCGTGTCTTTGTAATAGCGCGGGCGTTGTCCCACGATGGCGAAATCATATTTAGCATAAAGCCGCTGGGCGGCGATATTGCTTTGGCGCACTTCCAGCGTCACCAGACAAGCGGGATGGGTATACGCCAGAAATAGCATATTGAGCAACAGCAGTTCCCCTAAATGCTTGCCCCGCTGCTCGGGATGCACCGCAATCGTGCTGACATGCACCTCATCCCCCATCAACCAATACCCCGCAAAGCCTACAAGGCTTTCTTTCACCGCATCTTCTGCGGTTAAATTTTTTTGGACAAGCACCTGATAATGCGCCAGTCCATTCTCAACCAACTCATACCGCAGTAAATTCTCTTTCATCGGCGTGGGGAAAGACAGCGCGTCAATCGCCAGCACATCAGCCATATCTTCCAACTGCATATCGCGGCAAAAAAAGGGGGGGGCGGTTAGCATAGAAGGGAGTCGGTAATTGGTAATCGGTTCACCGTTCACCGTTCACCGATAACTGTTCACCGTCAATTCCCAGCCGGGTCACGCAAATAAATGGGCGCCAAACTGGCCGCATCATCCAACTGCCCTTTGCGTAAGCGCTGCCAGCCGATTTCGGCCAAGAAGCCAGCGCGGCGTGTGGAAACGGCCGGGTAAGCGACAGCAAAATGTTTATTGCTGTTGCGAATGAGTTTGGCCGCTTCCGGTGTAATTTCACCCGCAAAGAGGGTTGGTTTTTCGATGCTGGTAACGATGTTTTCCCAGGTATCGATCACAGGAGGACGGCGGGGTTTCCAGCCCTGCTTGTCCTGCCACTGATAGACGGTGGCACACACGCGCGTTCGTCCCGCTTCAGCGGCAACAAGAAGCTGCACCGGCATTTGCTCAATCGAGAACGCCACAATATCCAACGTCGGTACGCCGATTAGCGGAATCTGACCGGCTAAGGCCAGCCCCTTCGCCAGCGCCAGACCCACACGCAAGCCCGTATACGATCCTGGCCCAATGGCGACGGCGATGCCATCCAAATCATTTGTGGTCAGATCGACTCGGCTTAACATATCTTCAATGGCAGGGGAGATTTCGATGGTGTGGTTATTGAGGCAGCGCCAGCCATATTCTGCGATAACGGCCGTTCCGTCATGTAAAGCCAATCCTGCCCAACGTGTTGCGGTATCAATTGCTAAAATCATGAGTTATCCTGGTTTATACGCCAAACGCGCTGCGCTTAAATTCGTTTAACAACTGTTCAGAACGAGAGCCAATGGCCTTAAACTGCATCGTGCGCCGTGTCTCATTAAGATACTGAATATAGACGGAGAGCCTATCTGGAGACAGCCAGGATTCAATACGATCCGGCCATTCAATCAGAACCGCACCCTGTCCGTAAAAAATATCATCCAGACCCACAGTCTCCACATCCATATCGCTTTCCAGCCGATAGCAGTCCAGATGGTAGAGAACCGCCTTATCTTTGAGGCGAGGATACTCGTTGATAATCGTAAACGTGGGACTGGTGACACGCAGGGCCGTGCCCCAACCGCGCCCCACGCCACGAGACAAGGCGGTTTTCCCCGCGCCCAAGTCGCCATAAAGACAAACCATGTCTCCTGGTTGCAGCAATTCGCCCAAACGCACACCCAAGCGTACTGTTTGGTCTGTGCTGCTGCTAATAAAGTCTAATGTATTTGGATCTAAAATTGGCATAAAGCATAGGTATGATAGTGCAATGGCATTATTCAGCCTGCAACGTATTGATTTTCAATCAATAATTATACCTGCCTCTTTCAAACATGAAAGTTAGTTGCAGATTGCACTCTATTTAATTCCACAACTATCCTTGATAGTGGTATCATTATTGACGTTGTAATCGGAATTTGGAGAAAGAAGTTATGCGAGTACTCATCATCTCAGACATTCATGCCAATCTCGCCGCCTTTGAAGCTGTATTAGCAGATGCAAAAGGGGAATGGGATACAATTTGGTGCCTGGGGGACCTCATTGGCTACGGCCCTGATCCAAACGAATGTGTGGCTCTTTTAAGAGAGCATGACCATACCAGCTTATCTGGTAACCATGATTGGGCTGTCTTGGGTAAATTAGACACCGATAATTTTAATCGGGAAGCGCAAATTGCCATTCGTTGGACACGGCAAGCCATTAGCCAAGAAACCCACGACTATTTGGAAACCTTACCTGCTAGTTTAGCAAAACCACAATTTTCTTTAGTTCATGCCAGTCCACGTCATCCCGTTTGGGAATATATTTTGGATGCCTATACGGCCGCTATCAATTTTGACTATTTTGAGACACCGTATTGTTTGGTGGGTCATACCCATGTGCCGATTATTTATTCTGAAATAGAATCCAGCAGCGTGCAAATCGTGCCACCTGAAAATGATGTCCCCTATCAATTAGGTAGCACCCGCCTCATTATCAATCCAGGCAGCGTCGGTCAGCCTCGTGACTCCGATCCAAGAGCCGCCTATGCCTTTCTGGACACAGAAAAACTGACGTTTGAGCATAAACGGGTTGACTATCCATATCAGGTAACACAGGAGAAAATGCTGCAATATGGCATTCCCACACGCCTGATTCGTCGGTTAGAATACGGCTGGTAAGGTCGTGTAACCGTTTACCAACGTCGGTGCATTTTCAAAAATAGACTTGTTCCTGAATAAAAAAGGGACACTGATACTGTCGAACGCTGATAAAAAAACCTTAGTGTTCGACAGTATCAGTGTCCTAAAAATTTACTCTGGCTATTTGGGAACAACTCTAATAATGTGACATCTCAATAAATTGCGGCAAAGACCTGACACCTTATTTTTGCGCAAAAATAAGGTGTCGGGTCTCCCCTAAATATTGAGAAGATACGTACAAACTAACAATCCCTCCGTTTTGGAACCAAATCCCTAAAACTATCGTCTTTGAGTTACACTTAGGTAAACCACAAAAAGTTCTTAAAATTTCCAACACGCAAAATTGTGGTTTCCTTCAAGGAAAAGCGGGTTTTGCACAATTTTATTTCCAACAACTTTCCCGCTTTTACCTAAGCCAATTCCTGAAAATAATTGCCCAGAAATCACTCAAGGTTCTGGAATTGGCTTGTGGTTGCTTAATTATTGTTTGTGTATTTATTTTGCGAAGCAACTCTTCATATAGTAGCAAGGAGGCTCAACATGACCTGGAAACAAATTATTCTCTTGATTGGTGCAATTTTAATTTTGGTAGCTTGTGGTGGCAGTGACATGGCGATGCAAGAAGCATCGTATGCGCCGGAACCGGCGATGGATTCCGCGGAAGCGGCTGGTGAATATGATGATGGCATCGCCTATGAAGAAGACCGCAGCAGTTTGAATGAAACGATTGATACGCAGACGGAAATTCCCCAGCAGCGTTTGATTATTCGCACGGCCGATATGGCAATTGTGGTAGCCGATACGGAAGCGGCGATGAAAACCATCGCGCAAATGGTGGAAGAGAATGGCGGCTGGGTGGTAAGCAGCAGTGCGTATCAGTATAGTGAAACGGCCGTTTCCGGAGACATTACCGTCCGTGTGCCAGCAGAAGGCTTTGCCAGTGCCACAGAAGCCGTTCGCGGTCTGGCGCTTGAAGTGCAGCACGAAACAACTTCTGGGCAAGATGTGACGGAAGAGTTCGTTGATTTGTCGTCACGCTTGGAAAATTTAGAGAGCACAGCGGCGCGGGTGCGCTCGTTCCTTGATGAAACGAAGACAGTGGAAGAAGCGTTGTCTGTTAATCAGGAATTAAGCCGTTTGGAAGGGGAAATTGCCGTCATCAAAGGGCGCATGAAGTTTTTGAGCCAATCGGCCGCCTTTTCCACAATTTCGGTGCATCTGACGCCGGATGAAGCGGCACGTCCGGTGGAAATAGCCGGTTGGCGGCCTGAAGGGGTGGCGAAGGATGCGTTGGAGTCGTTGATTGGCTTCTTGCAGTTCATGGTTGAAGCCACCATTTGGTTTGTGATTTTTATCCTGCCGGTTCTTTTGATTATTGGCATTCCGATTTGGTTGGTGATCCGTTTTGTACGGAAGCGCCGCCGGAATAAAAAGAGTGAACAGTCAGCCGTAAACAGTGAACAGTCAGCGGAAGACCAAACTGTAAACTGAACACTAATCCCCCTGTATCGCCTGACGAACGGCCGTTGTGTAATCCAAAAAAACGGCCGTTCGTTCTATTTTAAAGTCACGAGGGCGGGGGATGTCGATGGGGATGGTATGGGTGATGGTTGCGGGTTGGCCTTCTTGTTGTCCCATCACCAGCACCTCATCAGCCAGGAACACCGCTTCCGTGATACTGTGCGTGACCATGAATACGGTGACGGGGTGGGCTTGCCAAATGCGCAGCAGTTCCTGCCCCATGCGCTCCCGCGTCAGCGCGTCGAGCGCCCCGAATGGCTCATCGAGCAGCAGCAGCGAGGGCTGATGGACTAACGCTCGCGCCAGCGCCACCCGCTGCGCCATGCCGCCAGACAACTGCGAGGGGTACGCCTCCGCATCATCCGCCAGCCCCACTAACGCCAGCGCATCCCGTACTTTTTTGTCAGCGAACCCATCATTTTTCCCCAAAATTTCCAGCGGCAATTTTACGTTGTCGTAGGTCGTGCGCCAGGGCATGAGATTATCACGTTGGAAGACGATGCCGACGGGTGTAGCGTCTTCTTCTGCTCGCTGGATGGTGCCTTCTGTGGGGGGCAACAAACCGCCCAATACGCGCAGCAGCGTCGATTTGCCAATACCCGACGGCCCCACCAAGGCCACAAACGCCCCTTGTTGAATCGTCAAGGAGACATCAGCAATCACAGAACGGCCGTTACCGTCAGGAAAGGCATAACTGATTTGGTTGAGGGCGATAAACGGATCTGAAATCATCAAATTTACGGCTGAACTTTCTCGATTACGTCATTGGTAAACGCGGCGTCCAGGTCAGCAACGGGTGCATCCAGGAAACCCATCTTTAGGAGAATATCCTGCGTGTTTTGCCATGACGTGGCATCCGTTTGCCCCAATACATCCGCTTGCCACAAGGGCAGCGATGCTTCTAACACGTTCATGCGGCTGTCGTCTAAGCCTTCGATAAACTTTTTGCTGATTTCGTAAGCTTCATCGGGATTCGCTAATGTGTCGGCCAGACCGCGCAGCGTAGCCCGGACAAAGCTTTCCACCAATGCCGGATTTTCTGCCAACAGTTTTTCGTTGGTGATGATGCCATTTGCCACCAAATCAATGTAGTCGGCCACATAAATGACGTTGATGTCTTCGCCACGGCTTTGCAATTGCAGCGGCTCATTGTTGCCATACCCCACCACCGCTTCCGACTGGTCGGCGATCAGCGATTCAACCTGGTTAAAGCCGATGTCGTTGCCGTCCACATCGGCCTGGGTGAGACCAACGGCATCGAGCAGCCCGGCATAACCCGACGTAGCTGGCGCCGAAGAAACCGGGCAGCCCTACGTTGCGCCCGGCTAAATCTTGAGGCGTTTCAATACCGGCCGCCGTTTTGCTGACGACCGCAATCGGATACTTTTGGAACCATTCCATCACATACACGATGGGCAGATTTTGGGCACGCGCCAAAATGACCTGATCACCGCCGACAATGGCAAACGGCCGTTCTCCAGCCCCCACCAGCGCCACCCCATCCGTCTCAAAACTGTAGTCAAATGTCACATCCAAGCCTTCTTCGGCATAGTAGCCCTTGTCCACAGCCACATAGAAGGGCGCGTATTGTGGGTCGGGAATATACCCCATCGGCAGGTTGATTTGCGTGGTTTCAGACGGTTCTTCACCGCCGCAAGCGGCAAGCATCAAAGCAAAAACAAACAGTAAAAATAGATACTTCTTCATTCAATTGACTCCTATATGTTTCAATTGAGGTGTGTTTCATTACCGCGTTTTTTGCGGTTAAATTTCAGGTTTGCCAACGTAAGGCGCGTTTCTCAATTAACGCCACCAGGCCATACAACGATAAGGCAATAATTGCCAGCGTAAACAAAATGACAAATACGAGATCGGTTTTGAACTGGTAACGCGCCGTCACCAGTAAATAGCCCAAGCCTTCGCTTTTCGGCTGCACAAATTCACCCACCAATGCCCCAATAACCGACAGCGTAGCGCCTATTTTTAAGCCAGACAAAACAATAGGCAATGAGGCGGGAAATTCCAATTTGTGAAAAACTTGCCAGGGTGTCGCTTTGAGCGAACCCATTACTTCGTATAGCTCCGATGAAACAGAGCGCAATCCGGCAATGACGGCGATGAGCACCGGAAAGAAAACGACCAACGCCGCCACCAGCACCCGAGACCAATATGTCGAGGCAATCCAGATGGTGAGCAGGGGGGCAATAGCAATAATGGGAATGGCTTGCGAGGCGACCAAATAGGGAGAAATAAGCCGTTCTGCCAGGGCTGATTTTGCCAGCAGATAGCCCAAAGGGAGCGCCACAAAAAAGCCTATTAACAGCCCCGGTATCACTTCCAGAATGGTGATGAGGCTGTGTTTGAGTAAACGGCCGTCGCGCAATACCACCCAAAACTGTCTGCCTACGGCTGCTGGTCCAGGCAATATAAAGCTGTCATACTCGCCTAAGGTGACGAGTAGCTGCCAGGCGAGTAACAGAAATATGAATGAAACGGCCGTTGTTGCCCAAGTAGGCAGGGTACGTAAAAGGCGCACAGGTTTCCTCAATGTGTGATGGTAGTTAGTCGGGGGCAAGGGATGGGAATACGCAGAAGCGAAACGGCCGTTTCCTAAACAAAAAACCCCACCAAAATAGGGGGGCAAACAGTCAGGAATGCGCGGTTATTTCTTGTCCTTCTCCCATCCAGACTATACTGTCGGCTCTGGAATTTCACCAGATCCACCGCGTGCTCTGTAAGCGGTGATCAGTTTTTGGTAATCAGTTGGTCATTCGATTGACTGATTACTGCCCACTGCTTACTGAACTCGGGTCGCGGGCTTGGCTTGCGCTGCCTTACCGCCGGTCGGGAATTGCACCCTGCCCCGAAGGAACGTATTTATTTGTCAGGCTTGTGATTATACCGAACTGGCAAATGGGGGCAATAAAAAACGGCCGTTACCACATAGAAACGGCCGTTAAAAATGCTTGCTTAGAATCTTTAGAAAGGGGGAGGACGTTCAATGGGTTTGTGCTATACTCAAACGTTGTTTGAAATTTTATTTTGAGAAGGAAAGGTGACATAACATGGCTAAGAAAAAGAAAGGACGCCGTCGATACTCATTTTCAGAGAAGGTTATTATGGTTTTGGGTATTTTCATAGCCCTCAGCATGGTGCTTTCTACGGTAGCAAGTATCCTCCGGTAATCGTGGTGTTTCATCATTAATAGGTGTTCAATTGTCATTTTGTGATGACAATTGAACACCTATTATCATTTTTTTGGTAGTACTGGCTATAACGGCCGTTTCCCCCATTCTGCTAACGCTCCCCAATTTCTAAATCAAACCGAATAAGTATCTTTACTTTTCAGCCGTCAGGCAGGGTTCTCCGCGAAGATACTGCTCGCATTCGGCCGTTGTAAGTGGCCGGGTGATGCGTTCCAAGGCACGCTCAAACAAATCTGTGACCTGATTGAGATCGTTGATTTGGGCGGTGCGATCGGCGCTGGCGGTTGCCAGCCGCGTGCCATCTGGGCTAAATACGACGCTGTTGACCGGAGCCGTATGCCCCAGCAGGGTGCGCAGCACCTGGCCTGTTTCCGTATTCCACAGCTTAACAGTGCGGTCGACGCTGGCGGTGGTTAAGCGCGTGCCGTCGGGAGAGATGGCGACGCTCATGACGGGACCGGTATGGCTGGAGAAGCTGCGTAAAATCTCGCCGCTGCTAATGTCCCATAATTTAGCGGTGCCATCGCCACCGGCCGTGGCAATGCGGCGACCGTCTTCGCTAAACGCCACGTGGTTAACGGGGCCGGCGTGTCCCGTCAGCCGTGTGATTTCTTCGCCAGTGGCGGCATCCCAAATGATGACGCTGCCCGCATCGTCGGCGATTGCCAGCCATGTTTGGTCGGGAGAGTAGAGGACAACGTTAACGGCCGTTTCATGTACAAACGTTTGCAACAAATCCCCAGTTAATACATTCCATTGGCGAACCGTGCCATCATCGCTGGCGGTGACAAGTTTGGCACCATCGCCGTCGAACGCCACCCAGTTCACGGGCGCATCATGGGGCAGCACGGGCAAGCGAATGGTGCCTGTTGCCATGTCCCACAGACGGGCGTTGAAATCGTCGCTGGCAGTGGCGATGAGTTGTCCGTCTGGGCTGAACGCGGCACTGTTGACAGGCTGGCTGTGTGTGCCGAGATTGTAAAGCACGTCACCCGTCACCGAATCCCATACTTTTGCTGTGCGGTCGTCGCTGGCGGTGACAACGAGGCTGCCATCGTTGTTGAAGGCCACTGTGTTGACCGGTTGGCGATGGCGGGACAATATCAACACATCCAGACCCGCTTCTGAGTTCCACATTTTAGCCGTGCTGTCTTGACTGCTGGTGGCAATGCGGGCGCTGTCTGGACTGAAGGTAACGGCCGTTACCGGGCCATTATGACCAGACAGTGTATACAACGCCTGGCCGGTTTCCGCATCCCATACCTTGGTGGTAGAGTCGCCGCTGCTGGTAGCCATTAATTTGCCATCGGGACTATAAGCAACATCGAAAACGGTGCTGGCGTGACCGATTAAGTTGAATACCAAGCCTTCGTTTTCATAATCCCATACGCGGCTCACGCCATCGTCGTAGGCGGTGATGATGCGCTTACCGTCTGGGCTGAAGGCGATGCCCGTGGCGGCGGGGGGGTCTTCTGGCTCTTCAGACGGATCGACTGAGTAAATAGGGCTGCCCGTTTCCATATCCCAGATGATAGAACGGCCGTCTTCTCCCGCGCTGGCTAAGATTGTGCCGTCAAAATTGAAATCCACATCTTGCACCGGCGCGTCATGCCCAAAGAGACGGTAGAGCGATCGACGGGTTTCTGTGTTCCACACCCGCACGGTACTATCTCCGTTAGCGGTGGCGATATGTACATTATCGGGGCTAAAGGTAACAGCGCGGACTGGCCCATCATTGGCGTTCATCACCGCCAATCGTTCCCCCGTTTCAATATTGTAGACGATGACAAAGCCATCATTGCTCACAGAAGCCAACTTGGTATTATCCGGGCTGAAAGCTACCCCGTTGACCACCCGACTGTGATCGGTAAAGGTTTGCAGGGCTTGGCCTGTTTCTGCATCCCATAGTTTAACTTTGTTGTCGTAGCCAGCGGTTGCCAGATAACGGCCGTTTTCGCTCATAGCCACGTCGGTTAACCAATCGGTATGACCAGAGAGCGTCATTTGCAACTGGGAGGTTTGCAGGGCGCGGTACAATGCTTCTTCCGCTTCGGCGGCGACCATGTGGTCTGAGGGCAAGGTGCGGTTGACGGACTCGATGGCAAGGAGCAGCCCAAGTTGGGGATCGCTGTTGAGCTGATCTACGCCAGCGGCGGCTAATTCACGCGCTGTGGCTAAACGAGCATTGGCTTCAGATTCGGCGGCACTGGCAACGGCCGTTGCGCGGGCGAGTTCAGCTTCTGAGGCATTTTGTTCGGCGACATCCCGTTGCTCCTGGGCTTCGGCTTCGGCGGTGGCTCGTAAATTAGCATCGGCCATCGCGGCACCTTGGGCGGAAACGGCCGTGGCGGCACTCTGTTCCGCTTCAATGCGTAATTCCTCAGCGATGCGGGCGCTATTGGCTGCCGTCATTTCGTTTTGCTGGGCAACCGCCCCATTCCGCGCCGCCCAAAAGGCAGCGACCACCGCCAATAAAAACACAACCATCAAGGTGATGGCGAGCCGGGCAAATCGTTTGGCGGAACGGTCACTTTCTTCGGCACGTTCGCGTTCTGCTTCGGCTAAAGCAAGTGCCTGAGCCAATTCCCGTTGGCGCACTGCTTCTTTCTCCGCTTCTTCTTTGTCTGCGGCCATGGTACTGGCATCAATAAACGCTTGTTCCAAGGCATTTAAGTCTTCGTATTGTTGGGCTTCTTTTAGGAGTAAGCCGCGTAAAATCAGCGAATCAGGTCTGCCTAACGCTTGCCACTGTTCGGCCGTGGTTGCCAGGCGCAAGCGTTGGCGTTGTCCCACGCGGGATTCTTCAATCCAGCCAACGAAACGGGGCCATATGTGGGCTAACGATTCGTGGGCGAGGCCAATTTGATCGTTTTCTGGCGTCGTGCCAGGAATGGAGCGCACCAGACGGGCATTTTGTAACTGAGTCAGCCCCTGTTCAAATCGATCCTGAGGCACATCAATATCTCGATAGAGGTTGACTTTGAGGAGGCGGTCTGCTGTGATGCGCCGTTCCACCGTGGGGCGCACAATGCCTAACAGAATCTTTTTGACTGCATGTTGCTCTTCTGAGGACAAGCCCTCGTAAAAGGCGTCGGCACTGTTGGCTAAGGCATCTTGCCCCCCGCCAATCTTCCGATAAGCATTCCAGGTAACGCGATTATGATCTCGGTTTTCCCACAGTTTTAAGAGTGTAAATTGCAGCAGGGGCAAAGCGGCCGATTTACCCAGCACTTCGCCAATCATTTCATCCACAAGGTTGTCTTCAAATTTTAGGCCAACCAGTTCCGCCGGTTTTTCGATGACTTCCCGCATTTCGTTGGCTTTCATGGCCGTTACGCGCACTTGTGCTTTTTCATATTCAGATTGCAATGCTGGAATTTGTACCAGTTGGCTCTCAAAATCAGCCCGCATGGTGATGATGACGGTGTGGCGCGTATTGGGCATCTGGATGAGATTGAGCAGCGTTAGGATAAAGGATCGCTGTTTTTGCTCATCATTGCACACGGTAAACAACTCTTCAAACTGGTCGATGACTAAAACGGCCGGTTCTGGGCCGCCCTGGTCGATTAAATTCACCAAATGGGTGGAATCGGATGCAGCTGTGTTCTTTGACGGTATCCATCCATTCTTGAGTGTCGATCTCTTTGGGTTTGAGGACGTAGGCGAGACTAGCTTGGGGATCAGAGCCAGGGATGACGGGTGGATAGTAGCGCCAGGATTTACTGCCATGCAGGGCGCCATCTTGCAATTGCGGTATCAGGCCAGCTTGGGCGACAGAAGATTTACCGCTGCCAGAGGGGCCGACGATGGCTAAGAAGCGGCTGTATTTCAGCTTCTCGATCATGTCGTCAATTAAAATATTGCGGCCAAAGAAGAGGGCGTGTTGCGAATAACCAAAGGTTTGCAGACCGAGATAGGGGCAGAGGGAGTCGTCTAATTCTGGGGCCAGGTTGGGATTGTACAGAACAAGGGAGGTTTCCGGGGCTTTCCGTCGTGCATGATACAGTTCATTGGCCCAATAATCGATGAGGTTTTGTGCTTGCCAGCGGTCGCTGCGGGCATCTAGCAAGATACCTGTGGTTGTACCACGCTGGACGAATACTTCAACGTCATCT
Organism: uncultured Chloroflexia bacterium; assembly: GCA_963747345.1. Taxonomy (GTDB): domain Bacteria; phylum Chloroflexota; class Anaerolineae; order Promineifilales; family Promineifilaceae. The sequence continues at coordinate 796,208 of CAVVFA010000001.1, forward strand.
AAAAATTCTGTTGTCTGCCCATCTTTGCCGCGACGTTCTAGTAGTTTACGATGATTGTTGCGCAATGCTGTTAGCGATGTAAACGACTCGATTGGTTCCATAAACAGCGGTTCTCCTGACTGACTATCAAGATGTTGAACTACGGGAATGCCTTGATAGTACCCACAGGGATAGAATCATACGGCAATCCAGGCCAATCATCAACCCTTTTTGGAACTAACCATTCACAATTCAGCTGTGTTTTGGTAAACTGACGGCCGTTATTCAGCATCAGGCACAAATGGGGATTTTAATTAGTGGCCTGAGCAATCACAGAAGGGGAATTTTTATATGCCAGTTGTCTGGTTTATCCGTCATGGCGAAAGCGAGTCGAACGCTAATCTTAAAACTACGCACCCTGCGGAATCGGCGCTCACGCCTCAGGGACATGAAGAATCGCTTAAAGTTTCGTTGGCTATCACCCAGCAGCCGGATTTGATTGTGGTTTCTCCTTATTTACGTGCGCAGCAAACGGCCGTTCCCACCATCGAAAAGTTCCCAGATACCCCTGTAGAAACCTGGCCTGTTGAAGAATTCACCTATCTCGATCCGCTGGCGTATAAAGACACCACTGGCGCTGACCGCTGGCCTGCCGCCAAAGCGTATTGGGCAGACAATGATCCCCAGTTAAAACATGAGGGGAAAGGGGAATCATTTGCAGAATTGATGACCCGAGTGCAGGCGTTGCAAACACGGCTGGCACAGCATCCGGCTGAGTTTATCGTGGTCTTTAGTCATGGTTTGTTTTTACGGGCGCTGTTGCATATGCAGATAATTGGGAGTTATGAGCCAACGCCCGAGATGATGGAGCGTTACCGTCACTTTTTATGGGCAGTCCACATCCCGAACTGTGCTATTCTTAAAACTACTGTTGATGATAACGGCCGTTTTACCTTCTCCGGCTACGACATTGCCCACTTAACCAACTAATATGTCATACGGAACCCTAACACTCCATCTGCCTAACGGCGAAACGGCCGTTGTTGACCTGACTGTTTCAGAAGTCGTACTCGGTCGGTCTCGGCAGGCCACCGTGCGCTTGAACGATGATTTGATCTCCAAACTCCACCTGCGCGTCACCGTCAAGCCGGATGGCGTGTGGCTGGACGATTTGGGGGCGACTAACGGCACTTTTGTCGATGGCCGCGCGCTGGCTCCCCATGAAACGGTGAAGATTCAGCCCGGTCAGTCAGTGCAGCTAGGCGACACCGTTTTCCAATACGCACCGCCTCCGGTGGCCTTTGCCTCCCCTGACTCGGGCGAATTTGAACCAGCGCCAGCCACTATTTATACAAAACGAGTCGAGACAGAGCCCGCTTGGCGCAAGCCGCTTATTGGCTTTGTGATGCTACTGATCTTCCTGCTTTTATGTGGCATTATTTCTGTTTCTGGCTGGTGGTTTTTGGGTGGACGAGATGGTGCCAATGGTGCTATGCCCCCCAATGGCGTGCCGATGCCCGGAACCGTGACGTTGGGCGAATGCCAGGAACTGCCGATGCACGGCGGCGTTTCGCCTGAAAATGCCGCGTACCGACAACTGTTGCTGCTCGATTTGCCGTTTGCTTACGGCACAACCGCCGCTGAATTCCGGCAGGCGATGCAGCGCACGCAGGCTGGCGGGCGCGTCAATGGCTTCTTCGACCATCTCTACCCCTTGTATCCCTCTTTTGGACTGGAGCCAGCGGAACCGTTAGTCGGGGGGAATGCCTTGCTGTTTACTGGGCAGCTCAATGACAGTGACAATTACAGCGGTCATCCCGGCTACGACTTTGCTCCTGAAGATGCGCGTAAGCTAACAACGGCCGTTTTGGCCGCCGCAGATGGCATTATCACCGAAGCCGGCGTTGACGAATCGGGGGCTAACTATGTCAAGCTGGCTCACAGGTTACAAGACGTAGGCAGTTTCCAGACGATTTACTGGCATTTGGCGCCAGATGCGTTTTTTGCCGAGACCGATGCGCAAGATTGGCGAGGCGGTGGCGGCTGGCACGCGCTTGGGTACGATGGGCAACAGCGGCTGGGGGGCTGGTATCCAACTCCATTTTGAAGTGCGGTTTGACGGGGATGGAAACGGCCGTTTTACCCTGGACGAAACCATCGACCCCTTTGGCTACCTGCCCAGTCCCGCGTACCCCCAAGACCCGTGGAGCCAAACCACAACCATCACCGATAACCAAGGCAATAGCTTTGCCCATACCGGCCAGCCCAGCACCTACCTGTGGCGGTATCCCAATGGGATGGTGGCGCAGGTAGGTGAGAATGGGGGCGGCTCCATTTTAGGCCAAGCGGACACCGGCCTGAATCAGGCGGCCTTATGTGCGCCTGCCGGCAGTTTGCCAGTCGGGGGCGCGGTCGCCTTCGCCTGGAACCCAGACCCGGTGGATGTGCCGGAGCGGATTGGCCTCGGCTTGGGTTGCAGCCTGAGCGTGACCGATGGTGCTGGCGTCCAAGCGACCCAGTTTGCCCAACCCGTTCGCATAGAAATACCGTTGGACGGGGTTGATTTGACTGCGATTCGCGCCGAAACCCTCGCCATTTATTGGCAAGATGCTGCCGGAGAAACATGGCAAGCCTTACCCACCTTTATTGACGAAACCAAAAATATGGCGGCTGTGGAAGTGGATCGCCCCGGTGCCTGCGCGGTGCTGGGTGAGCCTGTGGCTGATGTGGTTGCCCCGGTTTCCACCATCGAGGTAACGGGCGCAACCGGAATCGGAGAGGCTTGGTATGAGGCTGTGACCGTTGCCATCAACAGTGAGGATGCGGCTCAAATTGAATACAGTTTGGATGCTGGCACGACTTGGCAGCCTTACAGCGCCCCGTTCACGCTGGAAGCGGATGGGGTGCTTGTGCCGCCACGCAGTGAACCGGTAGAAGATTTTGGCAGCGGCGCTGGGCGGTTCCTGGTGCTGGCGGTGGCTACGGACAGCGCGGGCAACCGTGAAAATCCACCTGCTTTCCGCCACATCGTCATTGACCCCGCTAAAAATCCGGCGACTGTTGGTGAACCAACGGCAACCCCCACGCCTTTGCCGGATTCGAATGCCAGTTGTGAACCAACTATCACGGTGTTGGCTGAGTTTGGGGTCAATGTCCGGCGCGGTCCCGGGCTGGAATACAGCATTGTGACATCGCTGCCGCAGGGGACAACGGCACCGGTGAGTGGGCGAAACAGAACGGGCAATTGGTGGCGGCTGGATTTAGACGTCGGGACGAGTGCTGAGTATTGGGTGGCTGATGATGTGGTGGATGCCGTTTGCGTGGCGGATGTGCCGGTGGTGGCGACGCCATTGCCTCCCACCGCCACGCCCACGCAGACGCCTACAGCCACCCCCACTGCGACGCCTACCGCGACGCCCACCGCGACGCCCACCGCTACCACTACTAGCGATCCTGATGTGATTGAGCCAACCGTGTCGGTGGGTCATGCGCCCACGACGCTCACTGAAAGCGAGACGGTGGCGTTCACCGCCCAAGCTTCAGATGACGGCGCGGTCGCCCGGATTGAAATTTGGGTGCAAGCCCCTGGCGAGACGAGTTTGCTGAGGCGTAAGGTGTGTGAGGATGTGACGGTCTGTGTGTACCAGGGTGGCCCTTATGCCGCAGGTGATGGCGAGTATCGCGCTTTTGCTTGGGATGTGGCGGGGAATCAGGGGGTAACGGCCGTTATGCCTTTTTCTGTGGTTTCTTTTTATCCATAAATGAGAGTAGAAATATACGCCTAAAAGCGTTACAATCTTTTTGTCCATCCGAATTAAATATCAAAATAGGAGAGTGAAACGTGCCTGAAAAAACGAAATCCAGCTTTGATGTCCTGTATGACAAAATCGAGAAAGCGGTTAGTGATTTGACGACCTTGAAGGTGATAACGGCCGTTGGTAATGTAGATGTCAGCCAAACGGCCGTTGATCAGAATGGAGAGAAACGAGTTGTGCGGGCGGAAACCTATCAAAACGCCAAAGCCATCCTCAGCACCATCGACCTGATTGATGGTGACATCAGCACGGTGATGGACGAAGCCTTTGTCAACGATGCTGGCTATGTGGGCATTCGTGATGACCATTTGCTCCGTGTTCAGGATGCACAAGCCATCGTTGATAAAAACCTCAAGACCCTGTTGGATATGGTTAAAACGGTCGGCGATATTCTCAAAGAAATCAATACCCAAAAGGAAAATACACCTAAATAGACGCTCCCCTCAACCCTCTCCTGTTCACGGAGAGGGTTTTTAATTCCGCCTCATTCCAGGAGGTAGTCCATGGCTGAAAAAGATTCAGAAAGCACCCTCGCTCGTGCGTCCAAACAGTTTTCTATAATTGCCCAAGACCTGTTTAGTATCGAGGTCAACATTATCTTGCGGAATAACATCTCGGCACAAAAAATGCCCAATCCCCGACATGCATTGCTCGACATCGGTAAGGAATATTGCGCCGCGTTGGAAGGGATGGAGATGAATCGACAGGAGTATAATCGAGACCCCAATGCCAAATCCCTCTTTTTTGAAGAGGACATGTTTGAGATGATGCGCCAAGACCTGGGGTTCATGACAGGAGATGAGTTTGACGAGCGTCAAAGGAGTAAAAGCGTTTTTGATGAGGTTGATGAGGATAAGGTGGTTTCGCACAATGTTGGTTCTGAGCTAGGCGGGTTTGATGCGTTTGACGTGCTGCGTACCTGGGCTGACAGTTTGATAGATGATGAGAACAAGGGGAAATTTTTAGATCCGGCTCAATTGGCCGTGCTGCCCCGTATCAAAGATAATGCTGACCTGATTAAAGGCATGTACAGTATGCTTTGTCGCCGAGACCCCATTCTGAATGCGCCAAACAGACCGGAAGGAGAGAATTTAGAAAGATTATTAGAAATGAGAGAGGCGGAGTCTCGTATAACCCCTAATACGATTGTAAAGTTGAGTAAGCTTATTGACTATAATCGCACTATTGATTTGACGAATGAATATTCCCGTTCTGATTTAGTGAATCGTGATGATATTGAACCGCTGCAGATACGAGATTCCGATCTCATGTCCATCCGCAAGATTTGGGAATTGGGTACGGAAGTGATTGCGATGCAAACGATTGTGCAGATTGATGGGGATGTGATTACGCGGCTCAACCCGAATTTTCTGGATGAAACGAAGTATCCTCGATTGTATGATTATCATAATAAAGGGGTAAATATTGCGTTGGCGCATTGGTCGACTTTGGTGAGTGTGGCGAAAGAGTTGATTGTGGCCACGGCGCGAGGGATTTCCGGGAGTTTGCGTGAATGAGTATGTGGCGGGATTTGCGTGACGTGCTTGAGATGTACAGTGCGGGTGGGTTGGTGATTATGACGGGGATGGATGGGCGTGTGCAGGAAACGGCCGTTTCCCCCGCATCTTCCGACAAACCCATTGGGATCCGCACCACCATCCAGCTAAATTCCAATTACATTACAATCGTGGCGCCGGCCATGTTGCAGCAGCCCCAAATCTGGCAAGAACATGTCACCCACATCAATACAAAACTAGCCATCCTGGATAAATTGCGCATCTTGGTTCAGCAAAGTTGGATGCTGTTTCTGCTCTTTCCGTTAGTCTGGTTTGGCTATGAGTTGACCCGTATCAGCTCATGGGAAGAAGCGTGGCAACTGATTTATCCAACCATCTTGAGTTTTGTGATTATGTTGGCACGAAAATGGCTTTTACGACTGCTACAAGTAACTATTTTCCCGCTTTTAACGAAAGGGATTGGCTGGTTTGTAAAGCGGCAGTTTGAACAATTTGTGGGGGACATGCAATAGGCATTTCTGTGTTTGCTGCTCTGCGACTGGGGAATGGGGAGAACGGCCGTTTATCAATCAAATACAATCTCATACGCTGTTTCGTCCTTAACAGAAGGACATCATGCCCGGCCTCTAGGTGGAAATAAGGGCTAATGCTCACTTCAGCGGGTGCGAGAGAAACTGACGTGCTGCGCTGAGAGTGAGCATGCTGTTACTCGGCTGCGGAATATTTTTGCTGCTTTTCGACAGCGTGTGTCGTGCTTACATGTACTGTCGTGTTTGAGGCCTGATGAGACGCAACGGTAGCAGCCATCATTCCCTCACCGAGTAGACGCCGCATCAGGAACCGATAAGGGAGGCTCGGTAGCTCCGGCAGCATTGAGATGCTGCACGTTTGCTTTAGGATAGCCAGCGTTTTCGGGCAGGTGTGCTCGGAGAGAGCCTCTTCGTGGGGACGATCTCGATAGGGGTTGCTCTTGGGGTGGGCGGTACGTCTGGCCAGAATTGGCGACCAATTCGTGTAGACGTGTCTGCCGGTATCAATCATTCGATTCATGCCACGAGCTGACGCAAACGCACGCGCCTTGTTGGGATCGTCGAACTTGATTGTAAGGTTCACTGCAGCGTTCTCGTCGTGGTGAGGACTTACGCTCCAACCTGCTTGAGGGAGTCTTGCAAGCTCTCGCAAAACGATTTGCCGGTGCTTTTGACGAGAGTTCATTATGCTGTCTAGCGACCTCAATTGAGGTCGCAGAATGGCGGCCACAATTTCTGGCATGCGGAAGTTGACTCCGACAAAGAGAGGCTCGTCCAAACTAGCGCCGCCGGGTCGGATGTAGCTGCCAACGTCGTGGTACATCAACGCGCGAACGTGGATACGGTCGTCGTTAGTTAATAGCGCGCCGCCTTCACCGGCTTTGATGTTTTTGTGTTGGTTGAAGCTGAACGCCGCGGCATGGCCGATAGAGCCAATGCGTCGCCCGTGGAGGGTAATGCCTATGGCCTGACAGGCGTCTTCAATGACCAAGAGATCGTGTGCCTCTGCGATTTTCATAATGGCGTCCATATTCGCCACAAGGTTGATCATATGTACCGGTATGATGGCTCGGGTGCGCTCGGTGATTTTGCTCTCGATGTCGGCGGGATCCATTGTCAGACTATCATCCACTTCGACGAGCACGGGTATGGCCCCCACGGCCAGCGGTGCCGCAGCGGTCGCCACCCAGGTATAGGCAGGCACCAAGACTTCGTCACCGGGGCCAATACCTGCTCCGACCAAGGCGCAAATCAAGGCGCTGGTGCCACTGTTTACGGCTAGCGCATGGCGGACACCGAAGAACTCCTGCATATCCCCCTCAAACTTCTCGACTTCCGAGATGCCGCTCGTGTGGTACCGGGAGAGTCCCCCCGTTGCAAGAACACGCCCGGCGGCGATAACTTCCGAAGCTAAGGTCAGTGGTTTCATTCTGGTTCCTTTTAAGAGACTGGACACTGGCGTTTTGCCTGCTACCAGTGTAGCGCGATTTGGCAAATCGCGTTACGGCTCTAGAGGTGGCTGCTAATTTCGCCAGACTCCAGTAGGAGATTGAGTTTAATTCTTTATAAAACTTTTTAAGGTCGGAAGCTTGCATTTGAACTTAAGAATCTTGTCAAGCATTGTTGCGAGATAAACCTCTATAATGTAGATCATCGCAAGACGAGGGCTTTGTTAATGCCATGAAGTTTTCGCTATTTTCTATACTCGGCGAATAAATTCACAGCAACTTATACGAAGTCCACCTTCGTGGACTGGAGACCAGTCGGCGAAGGCCGACTTCGTTAATGTAGGTGCAGTTTTAACCGCTGGCTAGGTGGTCAATCCTCTCTCGGCGGCCGTTCTCCATAATATTGGTAATACGTCACCTCAATGTTGCCATTGTAGAGTTTGCGTTTGCGGTCAGGCCAGGCACGTTTGAAATAGTCGGGGAACTTCTTGTCACCAGTCAAAATGTAGATCGACCACCCTGTTTTCTTCTTAAACGTCTTGTTCAACGAAATATAAATTTGATTGATGTCGCGGTATTCATACATGCGCATCCCATACGGGGGATTAGAAATCAGGATGCCGTACTGCTGATCGATCCATAAATCTTGAATATCTTTTTGCTCAAAAACGATGTCGTCTGCTACACCTGTGCGTTCGGCATTAGCCTTGGCGGCGGCGATAACGTGTTCGTCTATGTCGTAGCCCAAAATTTGCAGTGTGCCTGTGCGGTCAATGGCAGCCTCGGCTTCTTGTTGGGCGGCGGTCCACATTTCTGGGGGAAGAACAGGCCATGATTCTGAAGCGAAGTCTCGGTTTAGACCCGGGGCAATGTTACGCATCAACATGGCGGCTTCAATCAAAATAGTGCCGGAGCCACACATGGGGTCGATGAGCAGCCTGTCTTTTTCCCAGAAACTGAGCTTGACCAAAGCGGCAGCCAATGTTTCTGTGAGCGGGGCTTCGCCAGCGTCTAAGCGGTAGCCTCGTTTATGCAGACCCGCGCCGGAGGTGTCGATGGTGAGCAGCGCCATATCTTTGCGCACGGTCACTTGGATGGTGAAGTCGGGGCCTGTTTCTTCAAACCATTCCAACTCGAATTTCTCTTTGAGCCGTTCCACAACCGCTTTTTTGACGATGGATTGGCAGGATCGGTCACTTTGCAGGGTGGATTTAACGGTTTTGGCGTTGACGGTGAATTTGCCATCGCGGGTAATCCAGTTTTCCCAGGGCAGGGCTTTGGTTTGCTCAAACAGGTCGTCGAAGGTGGTGGCGGGGAATTCGGCCATTTTGAGCAAGACGCGGTCTGAGTAGCGCAGCCCAATGTTGGCGCGGGGGATGTCGGCCAAAGTAGCTTCAAATTCGATGCGCCCTTCGGAGACGAGTGGATGTTCAAAGCCCAGGTCGATTACTTCGTTTTTAACGAGTTTTTCCAGGCCAAATTTAGCGGTGGCAATAAGGGTGATTTTTTCCATGTGGGGAGTTTAAGGGGAAACGGCCGTTCCGGCAATTATAAAAACCAGAGATTAGAGATTGCCACGTGTCTAATCTCTAATCTCCAATCTCCAGTCACTTTTAATGTCCACCGCCACGAGCCATCCCTGCCGCCACGTTATCCTCGCGGCCTGGTTTAATAGCGCGAAGAGCGATCAACAGCAAGATGCCCATCAGAATGCCACCTGTCATAAACGGCGCACGTGGCCCAATCGCCTGAAACATAATGCCGAAAATAATGGGTGCGATGGCATTGGCCGCACTGGAAAATGAAGTAGAGATACCCAGCATTCCACCAACTTCTTGATGCTCAACTCGTTTGGTGATGAGGCTGTTGATGGCAGGGCGCAAGATGCCTCCCCCAATGGACAGGGGAATCATAGCTACCAACATCCAAATGATACCCAACCAGCCATTGTTATCATCAGGGGGTAAATCAACTGATATATTTTCTGTTGGTGGTGTTTCGCCAGTCATATCACGCCCACTGCTGTTCAGTTCTTCTTCCAGGGCGGCTTGTGAGTAAGTGGGCGTTGGCTGGCGAGGGGTGATTGATATGAGCAACAAGCCCACGCTTAATAACGCTAACCCGCCATACATCAAGCGCCGGTCGCCAAAGCGACGGCTCCATTTGCCGATGAAATACCCTTGCACCATGACCACAATAACGCCGACATACACAAAAATGATGGTATTGCCAGATGCATTGAAACCCAGATTCGACAGGGTAAACAAAGCCAACAATTGCTCGAAACCGCCAAACGCGAGCTGCTGAGCAAACATGAGAACGAGTAAGATGCCGACAGTGGGGTGGGTAACGGCCGTTATCATTGACTTAAACGAAAAAGCAGGTTTCCCATCACCCTCCTGGTCTCGTTCCTCTTCTGGCAGCGTTTCCTTAAACCAAAACGAGGTCAGTAGAATGGAAAGCAGCGAGAAAAAGGCGGCAGCCAACGCCGGCGCCCGATAATCATTTCCGCTTAAAGCCAACGCCGCATAGGCAATCAACGGGCCAATAATAAAACCCAGCCCAAACGCCGCGCCAATCAGACCCAAACCCTGCGTCCGTGTTTTTTCAGAAGTGCTGTCCGTGATGGCCGCTTGGGCGGTAGCGATATTTGCACCGGAAATCCCGTCGATAATGCGTGAGACAAACAGCATCAAGCCAGACGTCGCTAAGGCCATCATGATAAAGCCGATAAGCGTGCCAACTTGGCTGATGACAAGGATTGGCTTACGACCATACCGGTCAGACAAACGACCCAGAACCGGAGCGCCGATAAATTGCATCATCGGATAGGTTGCGCCCAACAAGCCAATCATCGCGGGTGTCAACCCAAACGATGCCGCATATAAAGGCAGCAGCGGAATAATAATAGTCAGCCCCAACAAATCGACTAAAACGATAAGCAGAATGGGTAAGATACGTTTGAAATCTAGTTTTTCTTCCGCTTCAGACTGTTCGGTTACAACTCTTGTTCACTGTTCATGACTTAATAACTCCCAGAGGATACCTTGCTAAAATGGAGGTGGAGGCATCGTTGCCGCGTAAAGCGTATATACCCGCCGTTCACAGGACCCTAGGGGCTAGTACAGTTATATTGGTTTTAGCGAAAAGGGTAGTAATCCACTATATTGCCACGGAATAGCAGCTAGAATGAGCAGCATGGCGATGGTATAAAAAATCGCGGCACGTTTATGCTTGCCCACGTCCGTATCGGCTTTCTTGGCACGAGAACGGCCGATATGAGCCACAACAAGCGCAATGATCATCATCAAGAAATGCTCAACCAGGAAAAACCGGAGTTCTGAAGTGCCCATAGCTGCCCCAATATCAGAGAAAGCCACTTTTGTAACAGGGCTAAACACAAAATAGAGTAGAAACCCCAGCAAAACCTGAATATCCAGACTCATGGTAAAACCAAGCCCCAACTTATTATCCAGCCCTTTCCACTCTTTCTTGCCCGACCAGCCAACAAAACCTCTAATGATGACCAGAATGCCAAAAATCAGGACAAGCCAACGGAGAATATTATGGGTTGCTAAAATAAAAGAATACATCGTTTTCACTCCTTAAATTGTATTATTTGATGGATGCGGCGTGATTGTTTCTTGCGCCCCACCGCTTAAATTTATGCTTCGTTTGCTAACTGTTCGATAACGCTGTCTAACCAGTTGAGTTCGGATTGTAAGTGCAGTTGTTGATGGGCAATCATGAATTGCAGCGAACCGGTGTGGACCGGCGCCTGTTTGATGACTACCAAGGCTTCTGCCAGTTGCTCCCGCCGTTGTTTCAGCAAGGTAATGGCTTCATCTGTGGGCAGATTGTCGAGAAAAGTGAGACCTGTATCCCCTGGAAATTTTGCAGGGAGGTAGGTGGTTAGATTTTGGCGAAGCAGGTCTAAGAAATAAGCCTCCCCGGCGGGGGTCAGATGATAAACGTGGCGGGGAGGACGGTTGCCTTCTCGCTCTTCAGTCTGCGTTACATACCCCTCTTTTGCCATTTTCTCAAGCAAATAATAAGCAGTAGACTTTTTCAGATCGACACAGGTCTGCATAAAGCTATCAATGAACTCATGCAGTTGATAGCCATGCATTTCTTCTTTTTGCAGTAACCCTAATAAAAGTAATTCGCGTTCCATTTATTCCACACTACAATCCAAACCTGAATAGTCAATATTGACTATTCAGGTTTGGATTGTAGTATGAAATTTCACAAAGTCAATAAATTCTTGGTGAATGCGGGCAGGGATGGCTATAATGCGCCGAAACCAACTAAGTAATGAGCAACGGATAATGACGACAACCCCATGACCAATCGAAAAATTGTGCCAGTGACTGCCCCTCGGGATGAGATTGCACAGCTAACCCAACAACTGCATGACGCGCGTTTGCAACTGAATCAGGCGGAGGCGGCGTTGGCTGCGGAGCAGGCGGCGGTGAATGCGTTTCGGATGCACTGTCGCTTGAAGCTGGATGACTTGGTTGATTCGCTGCAAGAACTGACCGTTGAAAAACAATCCTTGCTCACTCGTTTGGAACTGCTGCGCCAGGCAGAATCTTATGGGGTGGCCTATGATGAAGATGAACCGTTTTGGCAGTCTGAAGCATTCTTGGCAGATGAGGAGATCGAGGAGGAATTGCTGCTGCCCACGGACACGCCCCGCGATAAGGCGGCGGAAAAGCGACTGTACCGCGAGTTAGCCCGTCGTTTTCACCCTGATATGGCAGAAACGGCCGTTGAGCAAGCATACATGACTTCTATTATGGCGGCCGTTAACAATGCCTACGAGAAAAACGATACCCAAGCCTTATATGATCTCGCTGGCGAATTAGATCCGAGTGAGTTAAGAGATTTGCACGCCATTGAAGCGGTAGAAAGCCGGAAGTTGCGCGAGTATATCTTGAAAGCGCAGCGACTGCGGCGCAAAGCTGACCAACGGCTCACTCTGCTGCGCCAGGAAAACACAGCCCGATTATGGCGGAAAGCGCAAGAACTGGATGAAGAGGATGATAATTGGTGGGATGTGGTGCGGCGTGAACTGGAATCGGCAATCCAGCGGCGTCAGGAAACGGTTGCCAAGCTGCACCAACAAATCCGGGACATTGAAATAGCTATGGGTACGGCTGGAAAATAAAACGGCCGACATGTATGCCGGCCGTTTTTGCGTTGCCATTAAAAGACGCAATTATTCGAGTTCGATGTTGAGGTTCGGGTTTTGCCCGCTTTTGTCGCCAACGGCGCGTTTTAAGGATTCTTCTGTTTCGCTGTCCAACGTGGTCTGCAAAACTTTGCCTTTATATTGACGTAAAACAGCCAAGGTGGAGGCTGTATCAGCAGAACGAATGACGAAGAAAACGGCTGATGTGCCGGGTTTCAACTCATTGCTAACATCTTCAATGAAGCTCTTGGATACGCCAGCTTTCACCATGTGCCCGATTGCACCACCCGCCACGGCACCGACTAATGAGTAGCCAATGGCTCCCAGTGGCCCAAAGAACATGAAGCTCAAAAATATCCCCAGAAAACCACCCCCCACAGCAGCCTGCTTAACGGTTTTATCCATAGCATTTTTGACTGTGACGTGATCGTTTTCATCTTTGACGACGTATGCGGTATCTTCTAAGTTGATCAAGCCTTGTTTTTGTTGGGATTTCAGACTATCGACGACGTTTTCTGCATCTTCCATGTTATCGAATACGATAACGACTAAATCTTTGCTCATAATTTGCCTCCTAGCAGGTAGTTGAAATTTAAAAATAGTGTTTATATTGTACCTGTTCCCTCTGGAGCTTCCAAACAAATATTGTGTTGTTCATGAACGGCCGTTTACCAACAAAAAAAGCCACCCGATTAAGGTGGCTTTTCGTATTCTAGTGGGCGGTACAAGACTCGAACTTGTGACCTCTGCGATGTCAACGCAGCGCTCTAACCAACTGAGCCAACCGCCCATTTGCTTTGTAAGCAGGGCGGAATTATATCAGGCTCCCTTATCTCGTCAACTCTATTTTTTTAGGCTTTATTTGCCCGGCAACAGGCAACAAAAAAGGACACCGTGTTAGCGATGTCCTTTCTATTTGGCGGAGAGGGTGGGATTCGAACCCACGGTGACCGCAAGGCCACAGTGCTTTTCGAGAGCACCCCGATCGTCCACTCTGGCACCTCTCCAGATGAAGGGGCAATTATCATTGAACAAGGGTAAATTGTCAATTTGTGATGTCGTTTTTAAGGGTTGCTCGTGTTAAGATTCTGGGATGACTACTCATTCTACTTTTATAGACAAGATTCGCAGTAAGCCGTTGCCCTGGTTGGTACTTGGGGGATTGATAACGGCCGTTATCTTTCTCCTCTATCTCGCCCCTGAAGAAGCCACGCTGGGGACTGGTATCCGCACCGTCTATATCCATGTGGCCCTCACCTGGACGGGTATGGCCGGTTTTATACTGGCAGGACTGCTGGGGTTGGCGGTGCTGGTGACTGGCAATGAAAAGCTGGCACGTTGGATGCAGACCTTGGGCTGGACTGCCTTTGGTTTTTACGTGGCGGGGGTGGCGATGAGTGCCATTGCGTCCCGTGTAAATTGGGGCGGCATATTCTGGCAGGAACCGCGTATGGCGGCCGCTTTCAAAAGCCTCGCTATTGCTACGATTATCATGGTGCTGAATATGTGGATTCCCCAAGTGCGTGTGCGCGGTCTGCTGCAAGCCATCATTCCTGTTACCGTCGCCTGGATCACCTACACGGCTCCGCGTGTACTCCATCCCACGAACCCCATCTTTTCCTCTGAAGCGACCGGCATCCAGTTTGCCTTCATCGGCATGTTCCTGCTGTTTGCCGCCATCGCCGCCTGGATTGTGTGGCGGATAGTCAAACATTGACCATTTTCCGTTATTGATTATCCATTTCCGTTGATGGTCTTAGCTTTTAACTGCTTTTGCGATGTGCTGAACGATCATTTCCTCGTCCACGACGCCTTCCACATGCACACGGCCGTTTATCACCAAATGAGGTAAGCTGTAAACTGAATGTTTCCAAATAGCCTGGGGGAAGTTGTCGCCCATGATGAGGTGGGCGCGGATGTGGCTGTTGACGGCGGCCATGTTGAAAATGGGTTGGGCCATTAGCGCACCGGTTTCATCGTCAACGGCCGTTATCAATTCCAGCACCACATCATCAGCCAAATTATGCAGTTGGATGCGCGTCTTGGCCTCCATCGTCGAGCCTTGAAAGGAGACTGCTTGCATGGCGGTGATAAACGAGGTCATCTGGTAGCCAGCGGGCAGCCCCACAATGCGTACGCCCACATCGACATACTCTTCTTGCGTGCCACGCATCACGCCAATGACCGGCCAATAATCGTAGTTGATGCGTTGAGGCAGCATTTGAAACTGGATGACGTCAAAATGCTCGGCCAACGTGCGGCACAGCCGCGCCGCCTCTTGTTCGCGTAGGCTGGCTTTTTCATCCCCCCACACAATCAGGTAGATGGGTTCCGGCAGATGTTCTAAAAAACTGGGCAGCTGCGCCCAGGTTTCGTCGTCAAAAATTTGTTGTTCGTCGCTCATTATCTTTTTCCTCGGCGGCGATTTATAATCGGCAAATGCAGAATTGGCAAGAAGAATGATTTAACGCAAAGGCGCGAAGAATGAAAGGCACAAAGATTTTTTGAATTTCTTTGTCTCTTTGTTCCTTCGTCCTTTTGTAATAAAAGGTTTTGACTCATGCTCTTATTCATCATTAGCTTCATCATTTGGGCATTACTCCACAGCATCACCGCCTCGCGGCGCACCAAAGCCGTCGTGCGCGGCTGGATTGGCGACCGGGCATATGAAGGCTGGTATCGGTTGTTTTATAACGTGTTTGCCTTCGTCACCATTTTGCCCGTGGTTTACATTTTGTGGACTCAGGTGCCAGAGACTGTGCTGTGGCAGATTCCCGCACCCTTTAGTTTTGCGGCGATGGCAGTGCAGTTGATTGGCTTGGTGGGGTTGGCGGTATCGTTGTGGCAAACGGATATTTGGGAATTTGTGGGTTTGCGGCAAGCGTGGCGTTTTTTGCAAGGCGAGGATGAAATGACGCTGCCGCCCAAGTTGGTGACGAGTGGCACTTATTCGTTTGTGCGCCATCCGCTTTACTTTTTTAGTATGCTGCTGCTCTGGTTTAGTCCGGTGATGACGTTAAATTCGTGCCTGTTCAACTTGCTGGCATCGGCTTATTTTTGGGCAGGTTCTCGGGTGGAGGAGCGGCGACTGGCGGATTATTTTGGGGAGACGTATGAGGCGTATCGGAAGCGGGTGCCGGGATTAATGCCGATGCCCTGGCGGCGGTGAAACTTGCTATTTTAGACGAAGCCTGAGCCTGTCGAAGGCTGTTACGTGCCGGGCTTCGACAGGCTCAGCCCTCGTCGTGAAGGGTCAATTTTTACGGAATATGACCTCTAACTTCTCAACATGTCCGTGCGTATCATTGGTGAGTAGATAGAAATTGTCGATGGTGATGGTCCAGTTGAGTGCCTGTTGGTGCAGCCATTGGCTGATGGGGCCGAGTTTTTCCAGCGTGATGTCGTTATGCCCAAGGGTGATGTGGGGAATCCAGACATCGGGCGCATAGTGGGAGTTGCTGTCTTTGGCGATGGCTTCAAGCTGGGCAAACAGGTGGGCATGGAGGCGTGTCAGATGGGGTGTGCGTACGACGGGGGCATAGACGATGGGAGTGGGTGCGGGAAATATGCCAATGCCGGATGCTGTGATGGTAAACGGCCGTTCCACCCCCGCCACCTTTTGTAAAATTCCCGCCACTGCATCATCATCATAAATTTCTGCTACATGATAAGAAAAATGGGGAATCGCCTCAATCTCCGGATCGCCCACGCCAAATCGCTGCCGCATCTCAGCCCATAAATTTTTTACAATCTCATAATGCTGTTGATCTAAAACAGAAACGACGCCTTGTGACATTGAGATTCCTCGCGATTATGCTTCATCCTATTTTGTCGTACCCGATTAAATAATAGCGGATTTTATGAGAGGGGACACCCATATCCGCTTGAAATCTGGTAGTAGTGTACCATCCTGTGCGGACAAGATTTTAATGAGAATCACCTTTTTTTGAAACTGCCCCGTTACTTTTCCCCGAGTTTTGCCACTTAACAGGTAGAACACACAATTTTGATGAATTATAAATCTTGCGGAGGCAAAATCATGAAAAAATATAAGCTCGTTTTGGTCGTAGTCATATTTGTATTGGTGTTGAGTGCTTGTGGTGGTCAAGCGGAAGCCAACTTTGAACCTGGCTTTGTAGAATCATCCGCACCAACTATTGATAGCAGCGATGTTGAATCAGTAGACGTTGGGGAATCAGCAGTTGAAGAAGACGATGTAGATGAAACAACATTCGAAGAAGAGGCAAAGGAAACAGAAGCGGGAAAAGAATTGAGTGCAATGGAATCGCTGGCAATAGACCGCAGAGGCTCATCTATTTTGAATAGCAACGACGACAATGCCAATGACAACGACGACAATGCCAACGACAACGACGACAATGCCAATGACAACGACGACAATGCCAATAGCAACGACGACAATGCCAATAGCAACGACGACAATGCCAATAGCAACGACGACAATGCCAATAGCAACGACGACAATGCCAATGACAACGACGACAATGACAACGATGCCAATGACAACGACGACGATGCCAACGACAACGGCGACGACAACGACAACGGCGACGACAACGACGACAATGCCAATGACAACGACGACAATGCCAATGACAACGATGCCAATGACAACGACGACGATGCCAACGACAACGGCGACGACAATGCCAATGACAACGACGACGATGCCAACGACAACGGCGACGACAATGCCAATGACAACGGCGACGACAATGCCAATGACAACGACGACAATGCCAATGACAACGACGACAATACCAACGACAACGACGACAATGCCAATGATAACGGCGACAATGCCAATGATAACGGCGACAATGCCAATGATAACGGCGACAATGCCAATGATAACGGCGATGATAAGAATGATGACTAAGTTGACGGATACGTTTTGCTCATAATAAGATAGTCAATAGCCCGGAGATAACTCGTTGTCATCTCCGGGTTTTCATCAATCTTCATCAGGAGTAAATTGTTATTTTGGAAGACGAACTCATCCTTCTCAATCGTGCCTGCGCCTTGGATCAGGACGCACTGGCTCAAATACATGAACGCTATTACACGCGGGTTTATCGATATATTGATTATCGCGTACAAGATGTGCAAGCGGTTGAAGATTTAACAAGCGATGTGTTTGTTCGATTTCTTAAAGCTATTCGTGACCGTCATCTGCCGCCGAATAGCATTGAGGGATGGTTAATTGGTGTGGCTAAGAACGTATTGAAGGAACATTATCGTCGGAATCGCCGAGATAATTGGTCTGCTTTGGGAGAAGAGGAGGCCAGTTCGCTGCCAACTCCAGCGGAGGCAGTCGATAAAAATTTGATGAATGAACAATTGCGGGAAGCAATGGAAGAATTGACGGAAGATCAACAACAAGTATTGGCTTTGCGCTTCGGTTTTGAGATGCCTCTTAAGCAGGTGGCTGAAGCGATGCAGAAAAGCGAAGGCTCTATTAAGATGCTGCAAGTACGTGCGGTCGCCAGTCTGACTCGCATCTTACGTGGCTCGGAGGTCGGCGCATGAAAAATATATCTGAACAACAACTGCTGGACTGTTTGGATTTGATGGAAGACGGGGTGTCAGTGGCTAATATCCTGACCCGTTATCCAGAACAAGCAGATGCACTACGGCCGTTTTTAGAAACAGCCACGCAATTATCCCAATTGGCAACAAATCCGACCGTTGCCCAACAAAATAAGTCGCAAGCCGCCTTTTTGTCACAGGCGGCTGCCATGAAAGCCGCTCCGGCCGTATCCGTCAATTTTTGGCCTTGGTTGAGGCGATTATTGCTGCCGGCGATGGCCCTGTCCGTGCTGTTGATTTTGTTTGGGGCAAGTTTGTTCACTGTGTCAGCATCTGCCTTGCCGGGTGATGGTCTGTACAACATCAAACGCCAGTTTGAAGGGCTGCAATTACAGATGGTTTCTGCTCCTGATGAAAAACTGCGTTTGATTGAGCAATTCTCAGCAGAACGGCGACTTGAGGTAGAAGCGTTGCTGCTTTCCGGGAAATTTGCGGAAGCGACATTCGATGGGGTGGTTGAGACGTTAGCGGTTGATGCCTGGATTGTGTCCAACATTCGTACTGAGATTGCTGAGGATACAGTGATTGCGGGAACCCCGCAGATCGGGGCGTTGGTTCGGGTATCGGGGATTGCAGATAACGGCCGTTTTACTGCCACTACCATCGAGATTCTTTCAGCCGATCCGATAGAACCCGAAATTTTACCGGAAATAGAACCTACAGAAACGATACAGCCCACGGAGACGGCAACGGATGCCCCGACAATGACGGCGACGCCTACCCGTACGCCGCTTGCCACAAAAACGGCCGTTCCCACATCAACCAGTCAGCCAACCATCACCATTGAACCGCAGGAAACGGCCGTTTCTCCAGTAACACCCACTGCGTCGCCCTCACCAACATCGATTCCCGATGACAACGACAACGGCGATGACAACGACAACGGCGATGACAACGACAACAGCGAAGACAACGACAACGGCGAAGATAACGACAACAGCGATGACAACGACAACAGCGATGACAACGACAACAGCGATGACAACGACAACAGCGATGATGATTCCAAGAACGAAAATGATTAAATGAGTCACGTCAGGACAGAATACATATGCAAACTTATCCAACCCTATCAGTTACTCCAGTGAGTGAACAAGTTAAAAAGAGGCTGGCTCGTGTCAATTGGCAGCTATTGACGACTGCCGGATTGCTATTATTTCTCTTCATGTTAGGCTTTAGCGTCGTGCAATATGGCACTGCTGGTCTGGCGGGGAACGATGGTTACTATCACATGAAAATGGGCTATCTAATTCGCACACAGGGCTTGACGCCTGATTTCCCTTTCTTGCCATTCACCATCTTAAATGAGGCCCACTATTACGATCATCATCTGTTGTACCATGTTTACTTGGCTATTTTTGCCGGCACAGATCCAACGATTGATGGTGGGGTCGGCTTAACCCAAGGCGCTAAGATTGCCAGTATCTTCCTCCCTTCCCTGGCTTTTCTAGCGATTTGGTGGCTGTTGCGAACACAAAAAGTACCTTACGCGGCGCTGTGGTCGCTTGGCCTCTTTGCCGTTTCTGAAGCATTTCTCTATCGAATGAGTATGCCTCGGGCGCAATCGGCGGCTTTGTTGCTGCTCGTGCTAGGGCTTCATTGGTTATTGCAAGGTAAATATAAACGGCTGCTGCCGCTCGGCTTTGTTTTTGTCTGGACTTACAACGCGTTTCCTTTGCTGTTGGTATTGGCTGGGGTATATGTAACGGCCGTTTTCCTCCTGGAACGACGTATTGCCTGGCAAGCGCTCGTCTATCCGACCTTCGGGTATCATCCTGGGGTTGGTAATCAATCCGTACTTCCCCCAAAATATCCAGTTTATTCTGGGGCATCTGGCTCCGAAATTAGGTGAATCAGCAACACGGGTGGGAAATGAATGGTCGCCTTATCTCACCTGGACATTGGTGGAAAATTCAGCCGGGGCGCTTCTCGCCTTTCTGCTGGGTGTGCTTGCCCTGAGTTGGCAAAAAGAGCGAATCGATAAACGAACATTAGTCGCCTTGGGGCTGACAGTCGTCTTTGGCACCATGTTGTTCCAATCACGCCGGTTTATTGAGTATTTCCCACCGTTTGCCCTCATCTTTTTGGCATTTGCCAGCGCTCCGATTTTCCTAGAATGGCAACAGAGATGGAGAAACACATGGCAGCGGTTGCTGTTGCCCGCTGGTTTGCTAATACTCTTGATTTATCCGGTAGGCATCACCGTGCGTGATGGGCGGGCATTGCTCTCAGATAGTAAGCCAGCCGACCATTATGCCGATGCGGCGCTGTGGCTTAATCAAAACACACCATCTGGCAGCTTCATCTTTCAAACGGATTGGGATGACTTTACGCGGTTGTTTTTCTACCATGATGATGCCATTTACACGGCTGGCTTAGATCCAACGTTTATGGAATTGCAAGACCCAGCCCGTTTTGACCAATGGCGCGACATTACCCAGGGCAAAATCAACCAGCCTGGTCAGATTATTCGTGATGAATACGGAGCCGATTATGTGTTTACCGACCTCAACCATGACGAATTTTTAGCGGCCGCAGCAGCGGATCCTATGCTTAAAGAACTGTATCGAGACGAGTATGCCGCAGTGTTTATAGTTTCTGATTAAGCAACGCTCTTCTCAATAATCTCCAATAAATAAACGCCAACTTAATCACCCTATTGCAGCCCAATAGGGTGATTTTTTGTGCCATATTGGACTTTTGTGGTTACAGTTTAATGGACACTATTTGTTGCAAAATGGATCGGATTTTAAGGAGATGGGCAATGAGTCCAACGATACGCACAAATGAGTTGATCATGTTTCGCAGTCAGCGGCAGGTGTTGAACGAGGTAACGATGACGGTGGCAAGTGGTGAAATTGTTTGTCTGCTGGGGCCGAGTGGCAGCGGCAAGAGCAGTCTGCTGCGCTGTGTGAACCGTCTGGCAGAGCCGCCAGTTGGCACGGTGTTTCTGGACGATGTGGACGTGACGACGATGGATGTGCTGCATTTGCGGCGACAGGTGGGTATGGTGTTCCAGCAGGTGGCACTGTTCCCTGGCACGGTGGCCGATAATGTGGGATATGGCATGGCTTTGCAGAAACGGCCGTTATCCTCCAACGATATCTCCCGTCTCCTGCACCTTGCCGATTTACCCCCCGAACTGGCTGCGCAAGATAGCCACGCCTTGTCCGGCGGACAGGCGCAGCGCGTCGCCATTGCGCGTGCGCTTGCCACCGAACCCTCTGCGCTGCTGCTGGATGAGCCGACCAGTGCGCTCGACCCCGCTTCCACCCGTCACGTCGAAGAAACCATTCTCAAACTGCGCCAAACCCTGGGGCTGACCGTGCTGTGGGTGACGCATAATCCAGATCAGGCCAAACGGGTGGCAGATCGGGTGATTTTGTTGGTAAACGGCCGTTTAGAAGACGAAGGCACGCCCGAACATCTTTTCCGCGAAGGCAGCACCCATCTAGCCGCTGTTTTTGCGGCTGGAGAACTGGAGTAAACAATTATGTTTGAATTACCGGTGATGACTGAAGTAACGCGCATCTTGGCCGCGCTGATACTCGTGTTTTTGGCGGCACTTATTTCGCGTTGGCAATCGCTCGATTTGGAAAAGCAAATGCTGGTGGCGGTGGTGCGTGCCTTTATTCAATTGACACTCATCGGTTATGCCCTGACCTATATTTTTGAGGTGGATAACCCGCTGGTCGTGCTGCTGATCATTTCGATTATGGTCATGATTGCTGGCTACACCTCTGGCAAACGGGCGGTAGGCATGCCGCACGCGCATCGGGTGGCGCTGGCGTCTATCGCGCTGGGGGCGTCACTCACCTTGGGATTGCTGGTCGGTTTGGGCGTGTTTGAGTTTACGGCCCAGCAAATCATCCCCATTTCCGGCATGGTGATTGGCAACTCGATGAATGTGTGTTCGTTGGTGATGAAGCGAATAAAGGAAGAGATAAACGGCCGTTCCCTGGAAATTGAGGCAGCATTAGCCTTAGGTGCCACCCGTCGCCAAGCCTCCGACCGTTATCTGAAGACAGCTCTGCAAAGCGGCATGATACCCATCATCGACTCTGCCAAAACAGTAGGACTGATTCAGCTCCCCGGCGCGATGACTGGCATGATTCTGGCAGGTGCGGCTCCCTTGGAAGCCGTGCAGTTGCAGATAATTGTCATGTATATGTTAATTGGCGCGGCCGCCTTCACCGGTCTCGCCGCGACATTTTTGTCCTACCGCCAATTCTTCACGGCCAATCACCAGTTGCTGGTGACGTAGAATTGAGATTAGAGATTGGAGGTTAGTTCAATCTCCAATCTCTAATCTCAAGAAAAAGCTGGGGCAAGCTCTCCGGTAACAACACGTGGCGCTTTCCTGCTGTTGTGTGGCACGACCTCTTGTGAATACGTAGAACCAGCCATCGCCTCAATTTCACTGCGCTCCGTGATGATGCGGTCTAGCTTGCCATCCACCATTTGAATCACCTTATCCACATAGCGCACCATGCGCAGATCGTGCGTCACCATGATGCCAATGCGGTTTTGCTCGTGGATAAGTTCGGCGAAGGTTTGCACAACTTGATTGGCGAGCGTTGTGTCCAGGCTGGCGGTTGGTTCATCAGCCAACACCAAATCTGGGTCATGAATGAGAGAGCGGGCAATGGCGACACGCTGTTTTTGCCCACCGGAGAGCTGCGAGGGCAGATTGTGCATCCGCTCGCCCAGCCCTAACCGTTCCAATAGTTCGGCGGCGCGTGCTCTGTTTTCTTTCGTATATGTACCATTCAGGCGCAGCATTAATTCCACATTTTCGAGTACGTTTAGAAATGGCACCAAATTATTTGATTGAAATGTGAAGCCAATTTTACGGCGGCGGAATTTGGTGAGTTGCGCTTCGTTCATTTTGCTGATTTCTTCACCACCCAAGAAAATTTCGCCACTATTGGGGGAGAGCAGACCAGCAATCATCGCCAACATGCTGGTCTTGCCAGAGCCGCTAGGCCCCACTAAGGCCACAAATTCGCCGCTGTTTAGTTCAATAGAAACGTCATCGACTGCTTTAATGATCGTTTCATCAATTTGATAGGTTTTGACTAGATTTTTTGTTGCTAAAATTTTGTTCATTTTGAATTCCACTTTTTTGTTTTGTGTACTTTTCAGTACGTTTCTATTAACTATTGCGACGAGGGCTGAGCTTGTCGAAGCCCGTTATACGCCAGCCTTCGCCAGGCTTAGGCTTCGTTGGGAATTTATATTAAGACGCTAACCCAAGTGCCGTCAACGGTTCAACGCGCAGTAAATAGCGAATGGAAACCAGTCCGCCGATAGGGCCGATAAACAACAGGGTAATAATGGCGACCATTACTTGTTGCCCGGCAAAAATGATGGGGATGCCGGCGGGCAGCCCGAGCGCCAGGGCAAATGTAGCCAGGGCCCCAATGATAACGCCCAAGGTATTTGTTGAGACAATTTGAATAGTAGCTGACAGGGCGACAATGGCGTTGGATGCGCCCAATGCCTTCAACATGCCTACCTGGGCTATTTTTTGCAGCGTTTGAATCTGGAAAAATCCACCTACGACGAGCACACCGATGAGCAGGGTAAAGCCGCGCTGGGTGTTGATGGTGCTTTGTTGTTCCTGGTAGCCTGGAGAATTTTCATAGGCCGTCACCACGTCTACAACTTCTATACCGCTGACTTCGCTCTCTAAGCGTTCAATGACAACTGCTTCGTCATCGGGGTTTTCCAGTTTGATATTGACAATATTGAAGGTTAATTCGCTTTGCCCATTGTCAGTAACTGGTTTTGGTTTGATGCGATCCCACGTTAGAAGCGGGGTGAAGATAGCGGGTTGGAAGAAATATTGTTGGCTGTCTGTGACGCCCACAATGGTGACTGGGTAAAACTCATCGACTGCTCCCTGGGTTGATTTGATGACGAGGGTATCGCCTATTTTCAGTCCAGTCCGGTCGATAACAGTCTCATCAACGACAGCTTCGTTGGCGCGTAAACTGGTTAATTGGTTGCCTTCATAAACGGCAGGTTCACCAGGACGACCTGGCTCTACACCAATAAACGAATAGGAATCGGGTTCAGCGGTCAGATCGATGCCTTCATATTCAATGAAGACGCTGGACGTGCCGATTGCCCCAGCGTCGGCAATACCTTCTGTGCGCCGAATATCATTCATGTTTGAGCGTCCCAATTGGCTTGCCAAGTACGGAAAGGTTGGCCTGATCTTGAAAGACGACGAGTTCCCCGTCTAGTTTGCTGATGAATTCTTTGTTGGCGGAGGCCAGTCCTTCGCCAAGCCCTGCCAGAAAGATAACGAGCAGGGTGATAAGGGCAATCACGAGGCTGACGAGAAAAAATCGTCCCCGATTGCGCCATAATTCTTTGAATGCTAAAAAAACTGATACAGACGTTGTCATGATGGTTCCCTGTTTCCAAAAACGGTGGATATTTATTATAACCTTATAGGTTGAAAAGAGAATATCATAATGCACATATTTTGTCAAGATATTTGTTTTCAAATACTAGACAAATGATAAAAAGACACGCGCTGAATGAGGTCAGCGCGTGTTTCTATTTTTAGTGAGTGGGGAAAAGATCAAATTTCTTGCAGACGAACGGCCGTTTCTCCCACAAACAAGTCGCTGTTATTTTCCAAAACGGCCGTTTTCACATAGCCCAGCGCCACAGACCCATTTGGTCCCACGGCGGTCGAGGTAAGCGTACCCGCATTTTTGCCGTTGGCGGTCAGGGCTGAGCCAGCTTCCACAGGGGCGGCGGGGCTGAGTTTGACAAGCTTTTTGGCAAGCCGGTTGCGGCTTTCCATGCGGGCGATGATTTCTTGGCCGATGTAACAGCCCTTGTTAAACGATACGTCAGTCCCACAAATTGGCTTCCAGCGGAATATAATCCGGCGTAAGTTCATGGCCGAAACAGGGTCTGCCGCTTTCGATGCGCAGCAGTTCATAGGCATCCGCATCAGCCACGACCAGACCGCTGCTTATCAGATGCTGCCACAATGTCTCCCGGTCAGAATCCTGGCACATGACAAAATAGCCGTCACCCGCAATGGGGTCGGTGCGATGCAGGTAGGCGACCACGCCGCCCACATCCGCCTGCCGCCAATGGTGTAACGGTAGATCCGTTTCGGGGAAACCCGCCCTGGCTAGTTTTGTGCTTGCCTGGGGACCGTAAATGCCAAAAACGGCCGTTTTGCCACTTAAATCCTCAATCTGAAAATCATCATTAAAAAAAACAAAGCGCATTAGATAGCGAGCGATGGCGTCGCCGTTGTGTTCACCAGTGAGCGTATAGACAGTATCACTGCTGGCGTACAGAATGAGGCGGTCGATGATGCGTCCCACGTCGGTGGTGAGAATGGTGGCTGCGCCTTCGCCAGCTTTTAAGCCCAAGACCGCCTGGGTAGACATGCGGTTGATCAGGTCTAGTCGCGTTGCCCCGGTGAATTTGAGAATGCCTAACTCGCTGCGGTCGGTGAGAACGGCCGTTTCGTGGGCGGCCTGGTAAACGGTTAGGTTAATCTGAGGGGTCGTCATCGGTATGATCCTCAGCCATCAAATCGGATAGCGGTATAAAAGTTGAAATTTCCATTAACATGTCGGCCTCTCGGCTATCGACCCAGGATTGGGCAAACGCAGAGAAGGGAGAGGCATATTTTGCTTCTCGCTCCCAAGTCACTTCTCCGATAATTTTGACCAATGGTTTGCCTTGAAAAAATTTATACCGTTTGGGGTCGTTGAGGTCTTTTTCTGAAAAGGCTTCTAGCCATTGCTCAACTTGCACCCGCACCAATTGGTAATCGTCGAAAATACTATCCAAAGAGCGATCTTTATTTTCGATATAACGCATTTTGTTATATGTTTTGGGGTCGGCTAACGCTTTAAGCAGACCCTCTGGCTTTTTGCCTTGGTCGATGTGCATGAAACCTGTCACCAATTCGGCTTCCCAAACCGCTTGGATGGCGAGGATGTCGGCAATGGAAAAACGGCCGATGGCCGCTTCTTCAACGAGAGCTTCATCAGGCAGCATTTCAATGGCTACCAGCAGTTGTTCCCGATTATTGTCTAGGTTATCTAAGATATTATCTAATGTTTGCATGAGTTCCCTGGCATTTATTTGTCATAGTCATGAATTATGAATGAAAATGGGTATAATAAGCAATTGTAATGGGTGAGATCGCTGGATGGAAACGGCCGTTTTGCCAAAATTCATCACATCCACCCTCACTTATCACATTCTAGCATGATGGAATATGTCATACTAAAAAACGTGACGTCCATCAAAGTGTACCCGTAATCTTCCACCATAGACAGGACAACTGGTTCATCTTATACTTGCTTTAATAGAAGCATAAGAATTCCTTATAGCATTAACATTTCACACAAACCACAGTATAATTCACACAGGTAAGTTGGCGACTTCCAAAACAGAAAAAACAAACCATTATTTCCAGGGGGAAAATAAAACAGCAATAGGAGAATGAGAATGGCAGATACCTCATGGACTAACGCAGGCGAAAGCGCCTTGCTAGAAAAATCAAAAAGTAATCGTTGGAAATTTATGGTAGGTGGCTTATTGCTTGTGGCCGCAATTGGTTATTTAGTCGTCAATGCCATGACTGGTAGTACCCAGCTTTACAAAACGGTAGATGAGTTTTATGCACAGCAAGACTCGCTTGGTGGGGCGCGATTTACGCGTTTCTGGTTACGTCTTGGGTGATACCGTCGAGTATGACACAGATTGATTCTACCAACTCCCGTCTGGAATTCGATATTGTTGATAACCCGGCAGCACCAGGACAGCGGCTGCACATTGTCGTGCTAAACGAACCCAAACCCGACTTGCTGCAAGACCATGCGCAGGCATTGGTTGAAGGTACCGCCGAGAGCAATGGCGTTTTTACCGCCAATCCTGGTGGCCTATTCCTCAAGTGCCCCACTCGTTATGAAGAGATGGAATACGAAGGCGAAGCGGCACAGCCGGTAGATTAGTAAAATATAGAGGGCTGGATTTTGCCTTAAATCCAGCCCTTCTTTATATTTTTATCCTCAACGTAACAAGCCCTATGTATCATTCTGCCTGAAGTGAAGATTGTAAACCTCTCGACGCATGTTGTCGGGAATATCGTCTTTGGAAAAGCCTTTTGGTAAATGAATTTAGGGATTTTGGAGAAGCAATATGATTGCTGATTTAGGTTTTTTTGCATTAATCATGGCGTTTGCGGTGTCGATTTATGCCGCTGTCGCTGCCTGGTATGGCAATAAGGTTGATGAGCAGCGTTGGGTTGAAAGCGGTAGAAACGCCATTATTTTGGTGTTTCCATTGGTGGCATTATCGGCTGGTACCATCATTATTTCCTTGCTGAATAACGATTTTTCGATTGAGTATGTGTGGCGTGTAAGTAGTATTGATATGCCTACCTATTTGAAAGTTACCTCGTTGTGGGGTGGGCAGGCTGGTTCGTTGCTGTTTTGGAATTTACTCTTGGCGACTTTTGCGGCTGTTGTGATGGCGCGTAAATGGCGTGTTGACCGAGAATATATGCCGTATGTGATTATTGTTATTAGCATGACCCAAGTGTTTTTCTTGGGCATTTCGGCGTTTATCGAAAGTCCATTTGTGCGGTTGGCTTCAATTCCTCCAGATGGGAACGGTTTGAACCCGTTGCTGCGTCATCCTGGCATGATCATTCATCCGCCGATGCTTTATTTGGGTTTTGTGGGCTTTGTCATTCCCTACGCCTTTGCGATGGCGGCGCTGATGACCAACAAACTCGATGACCGCTGGATTCGCACGACACGTCGTTGGACGTTGGTGGCTTGGTTGTTCTTGAGCCTGGGTCTGATTTTAGGCGGCCGTTGGGCCTATGATGTGTTGGGCTGGGGCGGTTACTGGGCGTGGGATCCGGTTGAAAATGCGTCGTTGATGCCTTGGTTGGCGGGAACGGCATTCCTTCCATTCGGTAATGATTCAAGAAAAGCGGAACATGTTTAAGATGTGGAATATGTTCCTCATTGTGATGACTTACTGTCTGGTGATTTTAGGGACGTTTGTGGTGCGTAGTGGTGTCATTTCTTCTGTCCACTCGTTTGCCCAATCAGCTATTGGCCCGTTCTTCTTTGGGTTTATTGTCATCATGTTTGTATTCTCTGCGTATTGGATGACCAAACGACGGGAAGACTTAGCTACTGAGAATCAAATCAATTCCTTCCTTTCGCGGGAAGCGGCTTTTCTGTATAACAACTTCATCATCCTTGCGATTTTGGCGGTTGTTTTCTTGTTTACCTATTACCCGATTTTCTCGGAATTGTTTACGGGTGAAAAAGGGTTTGTGGGCGCTCCTGTTTATGAACAGGCGTTAGCACCATTGTTTGCGGTATTACTGTTGCTGATGGGCGTTGCCCCGTTGACGATGTGGTATAAGACGAGTGTGAAGCGGCTGGAGATGTCGTTGTTGTGGCCGGCTGTGGCGACGACGGTTATTGTGGGTGTGGTGTTTGCCCTGGGTATTCGTTCCTGGGGGGCGCTGCTGGGTATTTGGATTGTGACATTTTCTCGTTGATCTTGACGTTTATCGAGTTTTGGAAGGGTACCCGAGCGCGTATGAAGCGTGGAGAAAATTTCTTTGCGGCTTATGGAAATTTGCTCTCGCGGAACAGACGGCGTTATGGTGGCTATTGGATCCATATCGGGGTGTTGGTGATGGCGTTTGGCATTATTGGCACGGAGGTTTACCAGCAGCAGACGCAGTTGAGTTTGCAGAATGGCGAATCGCTGACAATGGGCAATTATGAGATGGTGTTTAACGGTGTGGAGCGGTATCCAGGGCCGGATGATTTGCTGATTACGGAAGCGGATGTGGATGTGTTTTATAACGGCCGTTTCGTCAAAAACATCAATCCACGCACTGAACTCTATACCCGAACCGGTCAGCCGATGACCATCCCGGCGATGCGTTCCACCATTTCTGAAGACTTTTACGTGCTCCTGGTGAATTGGGAACCCACTTCGGCGACCCAAGCGACCTTCCGCGTTTATGTGAACCCGTTGATCAACTGGGTGTGGGCTGGCGGACTTATCTTTGTGATAGGCACGTTGATTGCGGCTTGGCCTGATCCGCGTAAAGAAAAAGTTGCAGAAGCGAAACAAAATCGTGTGGCATTGGGTGTGGGAGATTAGCATGATGCGTAAAAAACAATGGGTGCTTGGGTTGCTGATGGCGATGGTGCTTAGTTTGTTCGTATTGCCAGCAATGGCTCAAGATGATGACACGGAAGCGCCAGTCGTTCGTGAAGTTTCGGATAACGAAGTGAATAAGGTCGCCAAGGATTTGTACTGTCCTGTTTGTGAAAACACGCCGCTGGATGTGTGTCCGACACAGGCTTGTGCCGATTGGCGCGAGTTGATCCGCACCAAACTGGCGGCGGGTGAGACTAAGCAGGATGTTTTTGATTATTTTGTGCTCCAATATGGGGATAGCGCCTTAGCGCGACCCCCAAAAACGGGCATCAACTTTGTATTGTGGCTGCTGCCGTTTGTGGCGGTGGCTCTTGGGCTTGTTTTCTTTGCCCGATACATGAAAGGGCTGCGTAATGATTCGCCAGTGGAGGCGACAACTGGTGCCGAGGTGGAAACGGCCGTTTCCGCCAACAACCCACCCCAGATGATTATGCCGCTCGCATTGAGCAAGAATTGAGAGAGAAATAGAACTATGACTGAAACCGTTCAGCCAACAGAAAACCAACCGGAAAAAGCGGAAGTAGCAAAAAGCAAATTCCGGGTGACAACTGTATTACTGTGGGTGGCCGTGTTTGGCATTTTGGCACTGGTCGGGTGGGGTTTAATCAACGCCAATAAAACCCGTCCTGAAGCAGGCCAGGTGGCACCCGAATTTACTGTAAACTATTTTAATGGGTACGAATGGGAAGATAAGCCCGTTTCTTCTTTGGAAGATATGAAAGGCAAAGTGGTTGTACTCAACTTTTGGGCTTCTTGGTGTGTGGAGTGTCGCGTTGAGGCAGATTTGCTAGAACAAGCTTCGCGCCAATATGCCAATGAGGATGTGGTTTTCTTAGGTGTTGCTTACGCCGATGTAGAACCTAATTCAATTGATTATTTGGAAGAATTTGGGATCACTTATCCCAACGCACCCGATTTGGGAACATCTATTTCCAACGATTACGAAATTACGGGCGTGCCGGAAACCTTTTTTATCGGCAAAGATGGCGTAATCGCAGATGTGGTTATTGGCCCTGTGAATGGCCCAGCCATGATGAATACCATCAACAGATTATTAGCGGAAGGAGGAGCACAGTAGACAGTAAACAGTAAACAGAAAACAATAAACAGTGGTCGGACAACGTAGCGCCTGGCACTGTTTACTGAACACTGCACACTGATCACTGTACACTGATCACTGATATGTCAATCGGTTCGATTTTACTTGGATTATCTTTACTTATACTCGTGGGTTTGATTTTGGCGCAGCCGTTTTTAGCGCCGAAAGAACGTGAACCCCGCCCCCGCAGCCGAAAGCAACTGCTTCTCGTCCAAAAAGAAGCGTTGTTGGAGGAAATTCGGGCGTTAGATTTTGAATATGATACCGGCAAATTGCCTGAGGATGCTTATCAAGCGCAGCGAGCTGACCTGATGGCGCTGACGACGGAAACGTTGAAAGCGTTGGATGACTTAGGCACGGAAGCCCCCGCCGATGATGTGGTCGCAGCTCGTGCGGTTGCTCAAATTGAAGCGGCTATCAATCGGGTGCGCGTGCAGCGTGAATCGCCAGAACAGGCGGTGGCGGCAACGGTGGCGGCTACTGTTGCCAAAACGGCCGTTTCCACCAACGGAAAAGTCCAGTTCTGCACACAATGTGGCGCGAAAGTAGATGCCAGCGACAAATTCTGCGCGGCTTGTGGCAATAAAATAGCAGTACCGGCTTAAAGACCCAGCCCAAAAGGAACCTTTTATGAAATTGCGACCCTTTATGGCTGGAAACGGCCGTTTACGCTTCCTCATCATCCTTGCCCTGGCACTCTTGCTTGCCTTGGCAAGTCTGACTAGCCCCATGGCAGCCCAAGAGCCAACCCTGCCCCCCGTTCAGCCAGACGCCGAAATTGGCAGCGACATCTTCCAAGATCGCTGCGCCAATTGTCACGGCCTTGAGGGACAAGGGGATGGTGAACTATCTGGCAACCTACCTAAACAGCCAGCCAACTACACCGAAACCGAATTCCGGCGCACGCGCATTCCTGGCGTGATGTACAACACCATCACCGAAGGCATTTTAGAAAGCGGGATGCCCCCCTTTGGCCCAGAAAGCACCAATCCCATTAGCGAAGAAAATCGCTGGCATTTGGTGGCGACCGTCTACAGTTTGGCAACACCGCCAGAAGCGATTGCATCCGGGCAAGCCATCTACGAAGAGAGCTGTGCCGCCTGTCATGGTGAAACTGGCTTGGGTGATGGCCCAGATGCGGCTGATGCTGAAGCCGAAGTGCCAGATTTAACCAGCATTCGCTATTGGTTCAATCGCAGCAATACCACAGTTTTTGAGGCGATTGAAAACGGTGGTGTGCCTGATCACGATTACGAGCTAACTGACCAGGAACGCTGGGATGTTGTCGATTATGCCCGCACCTTTAGCTATAACTACTTTGATCCCAATGCGCCCGTCGAGCCGATTATAGGTGCGACCATCAGTGGGATGGTTGCCAATGGCTCATCGGGCGATCCTGTAGAAGGCATTGAAGTGCTGCTGCGCGGGTTTAGCCAAGATTTCCAACCGACGGTCACCATGACTGGCACAGTGGCTGCCGATGGCAGTTACGCCTTCGACCTGGAACCAGTCGATCCCAATTGGGTCTATCTTGTCAGTGCGCGGTATAACGATTTAGGCTTTAGCAGTGATGCTGGGCAAGTTTCCCGCACCACCCCTAATTTAGAGTTGCCCATCATGGTTTATGATACTACTTCTGATCCAGAGGCTGTGGTGCTGGATCGACTGCACGTTTTGCTGAGTTTTGGGCAAGACACCTTGCAGGTTAATGAATTCTACGTGTTTAGCAATCCCACGACTGAGGTGTTTGTCGGTGAAAGTGGCGCGACTACCGAAGGCACAGTGCGTATGGCGCTGCCCGAAGGCGCAGAAAATATCGCTTTCCAACGTTCGTTTGGCTCGATGGAATCGTCTATCCCCGCCACGGAAGTGATGCAGCTTGCAGATGGCTCGTTTGCCGATACCTTCCCTTTAAACCCAGGCAGCGGCGGCTTGAACTTGATTGTCTCGTATGATTTGCCGTTTGAGGATGAGATGAGTGTGGAACGGCCGTTATTCTACGAAACAACCAACGCCAATGTCATCATTCCAGACCGGGGCGTCGTCTTGGCGGGTGAGGCGTGGGTTGACCAAGGGGTGCAGGAAATGCCCGGCGGCAGTTTCTCCAGCTATTCCCAGACAGACATCTCGGCTGGCACAGACCTCGCCTTTACGCTAAACGGCCGTCCTGAAACCATCACCGATACCACCGGCAATGCCATCCCCTCCCAAGCCAACAGCGTCAACGAGTTGATTGTGGCTGGGGCGGTTTTGTTGATTGTGGTGATCGTTGCCCTCGTCATCGTTACTC
The DNA here is from genome assembly GCA_963747345.1 of uncultured Chloroflexia bacterium. Classification (GTDB taxonomy): domain Bacteria; phylum Chloroflexota; class Anaerolineae; order Promineifilales; family Promineifilaceae. The sequence goes on from CAVVFA010000001.1 coordinate 828,946, forward strand.
GCCGCGATACGGATGCTTACGATGAAGAAGAAGTCGAAGTCGAGCAAGAAGAAATTGACAGCTTGCTGCTGGCAATCGTCGCTTTAGACGAAGCTTACGATGCTGGTACGCTCGAAGACGATGCGTATCAGGCACAAAGACAGAAATTGATTGGTGAACTGGCCGCTATTTGGCCTGTCACTGCGTAAATAAATCGTTCAGACCCTAAGGGTTTGGTATCGTGAAATCAAACTTCTCGTTACTTCAAACCCTTAGGGTCTCTCCTTTGAAAATAAACCGCGGAGGTGCGGAGAACGCAGAGAAAAATCTGCGAAATCTGCGGATAAATATTTTCATTCATCGTGGTGAGTCCCGCTCATGGGGAACTCCTCAGTAGACCTAAAATAAACATGTTTAAACTAACTACCCTCTATCGCCTCGTTGATGATTTAGCCAAACTCGACAGTTTTTTCCACAACACCCATTTGCAGTTAGCCGAACAGCTTCCTGGTTTGCTGAAGAGCGAAGTGACACGCATCAATGGCAAGCCGGGCAGTCTGCAATCCCGCTTTCATTTGGTGTATGAGCTTTATTTTGAATCGGAAGAAGCGTACGTGGAATCATTTGCAACGGAAGAAGGTTTAGCCTTGGTGCAGGCGCTTACTCCGTGGGAAAAAGCAAAGATAATCACCTGGTTTTATGGCGAATCGTTTGAAGAAACGGCCGAAGAACGAGCCAGTTATCAATAGCTGATTACGGTTGTGTATTACTGCCACCAGAGGCAGCGGGAATAAAGGTTTGGTAGACCAACGGGGAGTAGATGTAGTTGCCATCGCTGAGTGATCCGCCCATACTGCCACCCAGCGCGTAAATTTTAGTCTCCACGTTTGTTACTCCCAAATTTTCCCAAATCGTGGCATCTTCTTGCATTGGCGTATTCACCACTTGCCATGTTTGCGTATTCGGATCAAAAAATTCACCAAAGGGGAGTTCTGTGCCAACAGGCTCATCGCCGCCCAAAACATAAAGTTTATTCAAAACAATAGCCGCCCCCCCGTTTTTACGAGCGTTGAGCATAGCCGGACACGAGCGCCAGCTATCTGCATCCACGTTGTAGACGGAACATGAATCTAATGCGGCTTCATCATCATTTATGCCGCCGAGGATGTACAGTTCGCCGGCAATAACGCCGCCAGCGGCTGAGGCGATGGGCTGGGGTAGGTTTGTGAGCGGTCGCCAACTGTCGTTGTTGGCGTCGTAGAGGTATACGTTGTCCAGGAATTTGCTGCCATCCCATCCGCCAATCATGTACAAATAGCTGCCATCACTCAACGCCAACCCGTTGCTGATCGGTTTGGGTAAATTGGCGATGGGGCGCCAGGCATTGTTGGCGGGGCTGTAGGCTTCGACGATGTTGGTTGGCTCGCCGTTCTCTGTGCGCCCACCAGGGACAACTATCTCACCAAATAAAACGGCGGCTGATGTGGCGGAAACGGCCGTTGGTTTTTCAGTCATTTTGTGCCAGGTGCGGGAGGCGGTGTTAAAGCGGTTGACGAGGTTGGTCGTACCTGCTTCAGTCTCGCCCCCGATGTGGTAAATGTCGATGCCTACAGAAGCGACAGCCATGTCGGTTAGCGGTGTTGTCAGTGGTTTGCTGATATGCCATTGTGTTTGCCCGATGGGTGTTTCGGTGAACGGCTCAGGTGTGGACGGGATGGGGCTGAGTGCGGTTATGGGGTTTAACGATTGATAGCTAATGTAAACGGCCGTTATCAGCAAAATTAGCCCAACAATGCCAATGCCTCCAATCAACACCCAATTTCTTGATACTTTTGTAGGGGGAACTGTGGCTGTGAGGGAGCTTGGCGGAACGGCCGTTTTATCTACTCCCGTTCCTTCATCTGTAAGTTCCGATTCTACTGCTTTTAGCTCCACGACCGGTTCTGTGCCGGGAATTGTGGCAATGCCTTGTTGTAGGGCAAGCGTCACTGCTTCTGTGCGCGATGCAGCTCCTAGTTTTGTATAGATATTCCGCAAATGTACCTTAACGGTATTTTGACTGATGTATAGTTCAGCCGCGACATCCTTGTTGGATGCCCCATTTACAATACACCGCAACACATCAAGTTCTCGGGTACTTAAAGTTTCTCCATACTCTGCCATTGACGTGATTATAACGAGGGATGGGATGACAAGCGAATAAAAGGAAGAATGCCTTGCACTGGTTCAGTTGTGGATATGATCATATTATGCTAATATTTCCCAAGTTATGTGAAGCAACAACGCCCAGGTCAATTTGAGAGATCAACTATGAGTGAAACGGAACCAACCCGCGCCCAAATCCTTGGCAATTTATTACGTGATGCGCGTTTGTACGCAGGACAACATCCCCGTGATTGTGCCAAAGTCCTCGGTATTACCGAAGATGATTACAAACAAGCTGAAACCGGCGAATACCCCATTACCCTTCCAGACTTGGAAGTTTTATCCTTATTCCTCGATGTACCGATGGGGTATTTTTGGGGAACCGACCAACTGTTCAAAACAAAAACGATTAACTACGAAGGCATGATCGATTTGCGTAATCGTGTTATTGGGGCCATGCTTCGCCAGTCTCGTTTGCAAGCCCGCGAAACAGCCACCACCTTTGCCGAAATACTAGAAGTCAGCGAAGCGGATATTCAGGCGTATGAAGCGGGTATCAAGCCCATCCCTTATTTGCAACTAGAGCGGCTTTGCCGCCATTTAGAGGTCTCTATTAACCATTTTGTAGATGACCAACATGGCCCGCTGCGTCGTCATGAAGCTGACCAGCGTTTGAAAAAAATCTTCGACCGTCTGGATGTGGAGATGCAGACTTTCCTGGCAAATCCGACCAATATTAGCTATCTGGAAACAGCCAAAACACTCAGCGAAATGGATGTAGGGCGTTTACGTCAGGTGGCGGAAAGCTTGTTAGAGATTACATTCTAGGCCAACCGTCTAAGCGCCATCAGGTTCCCTGACTAAATGGCTAACGACAACCACCTGTTCATCCCCTAAAATAGAATTTATTATTAACATGGCAGCTTGATAAGCTGTCATTTTTATTATATGAGGGAATGCTTGTGAACACAGAACTTATGGCCAATCCAGATGATTTAAAAGAAGAAGGGTTGAAACAATTTCAGCGTGGGGAATTGGATGATGCGGTGGCTACTTTTGAAACGGCCGTTTCCGCCTATGCTGCCGAACAAAATCCAGTAGGGCAAGCCGAAATGCTCAACAACATCGGCGTCATCCAGCGGATGCGGGGCAATCACGACGAATCCCTGGAGGCGCTTACCACCGCCGACACCCTTTGCCAACAAGCCAACGATGTCAACCGCCGAGGCCAAGTGCTAGGCAATATGGGCGACCTCTACGCTGGCATGGGGGACAAAGAAGCCGCCGCCCGCTACTACAGTGATGCCGCAGAGTTGTTTGCCCAATGTGGCGACGGTCAAAAACAAAGCCAGGTTCTCAAAGCGCTTAGTTTGTTGCGTTTACGCCAGGGACAATAGCTAGCAGCCATGATGTATATGGAATCCAGCCTCACTGCAAAGCCGCGTCGTGGGTTATTCGGTTCGATGTTTTTGGGATTGATTCGGTTTGCGCTGAGTTTGTTCGGGAAATAAGTGCAGACTACCAAGTAGCTTTTTTAAGAGTGGTCTAATCTTGGAGATTAGACCACTCTAGCCAAGTTAAAAGTAGCTGTTAAAAATCTCCTTCAATAACGCCCCAATTTCCATCCTGCCAACGTTCCACTAGATTCAAGCCCAATATCGGTCCGAGCCAACCACAAGGCATGACCAACAAGGCCAGCCACCCATACGGGCCGCTCATCACAAAAGCACCGGGATCCACTAATGCCATACTCGGATCCAGTCCAGCAGAGATGGAGAGCTGGATAAACAGCGCTTGACTAAACATGAGTACAAACAGCGTCACAATAACCATGCCAGCCACATGGCGCCAACTGCGTAAACGCCACACACCGACTGCAAAAATAATAGCAAAAGACCAGAAAGCCATATAAAAAATGGGCATGGGAACCTCCTATGACACAATGTCTGAGACATTAAACGCCTAACAAATGAATATCGGAAGGGAATGCGAATTGCTGACTGTGATGACTCTATGATAACAACGGCCGTTTCCCTTTGATGGATGTTTAGGCTACGGCCGTTTGACGAAACCCTGCTGTTATCTATGTAACGACGACTCTCCTCATTTTGTTCCACTATTTTTTATAACCTGAATAAAAATCGATATGGCAAATCAAGTTTACGATTACGTGAGATTTATGGTGTCAATACGGGACAATGATGAGGATTAGGGTTATGATTTTAGCCGTAATAAAAATCACAAAACCGATTGGTTTTTGATCATCAAGAACAAGATGGAGGAAAATATGTTATCTGTTGGTGATATAGCGCCAGACTTTGAATTGCTCTCTGAGGAAAGCAAACCGGTTAAACTCTCTGATTTTCGGGGACAGCAAGTGATTCTGTTCTTTTATCCCAAAGCCGATACGCCTGGCTGCACGACTCAAGCGTGCGGATTACGCGACAATTACACCACGATTCAAGCCGCCAATGGCACCGTCATTGGCATTAGCCCAGATCAGCCGGAAGATTTGGCGAAGTGGAAAGCAAAACAAGGCTTCCCCTATCCGCTGCTCTCAGACCCAGACCATTCAGTGGCTGAAGCGTATGATGTGTGGGGCGAAAAGAGCATGTATGGCAACGTCTACATGGGCATTATTCGCAGTCATTTTGTGATTGATGCTGAAGGGAATGTGGCGGACGTGCAGTACAAAGTTAGTCCGAAGGATAGTATTGAGAAGGCGGTTAAGTTCGTCAGTTAAATAGAGATTGGAGATTAGAGATTGGTTGTGTGCTACTCTTTAATCTCCAGTTTTGTTAGAGGAAACAGGTTATCTGGGAGCGTTTTTTCTTGGGCAACGGCCGTTAACCGTTCCAACTCCCCATCATAAAACCCAACAATCAATTGGTATTCACCCGACGGGAACAGTCAGCCAAATTCAAGACCACCTCGTCCGCCACAACTTCACCCGCCGTCCATTGGCTGGTGGGGTAATTATTGAAGACCGGATAGCTGTCATTTTGCACCAGGGGCGGCTGGCCTGGTTCCAGGCTGAGAAGCTGCACGAAGCGTGTGTAATCTGCCTGTCCGTTGGCGAGAGCTTGCCAATGAAGGGTAACCGTGACCGATTCTGCATCCTGCACGAGTTCATGGCCTAATAGCTTGATTTGATTCCCGAAAATGGCTTGTTTTGAGTTAGGCGAAACGGCCGTTTCCCCCACAATCCCCTCTGGTAACTCAAAATTCGGCTCACTCACCTGGAATCCCCAGGCCCCACCATCCGCTTGTACCACACCCAAACGGCGCGTGAGCACGGGAATCTCTGGCGCGGCCACATCATACAACTGCATAACTAACGGATACGACTCAGCGGCATCTAGTTCCGGCAAATGGAGCGCCAGCCAATCGGGCGTCCAGCCGCCAGCCGACCAGCCGCTGCTGGGCAAAAAGCCAAATCCAGGCTGCGTATCTAGCTGCTGCACCCATTGACCGGTGACATCTGTCAGCCGCAGGGAGACGTTGTAATTGTGGGTAAGGGGTTGCGCGGTAAACCAGGCCAAATGCAAATCCAGGATGGGTTCGGTGGCACGCACTAAACCTTCCATCACGGCGACATCCAAATCTCCACGAGGCTGAATGCTTGTTACCGCTTTGCCCAAAATCTGCACGGGACGTAAAAATAAATCGCCGCGTGTTTGGCCGGAGGGCGTGAGCGCTTGATGACCGTCTACTATCAAACGCGGCACATACAAGCCAGGTGGCACATCATCGGGCAGCAGCAGGGAGAAGTTGCTGTTATCGGTTAGCGATTCAGAGGTAGCCGTGATGGCTGGTGGTTCCACCTGCGCCAAAATGGGAGGGCGGGTAATCGCAGGCGAGTACAAAGCCACTGTTGCTTCCGGCATACCCGCCAAGCCAGCGCCTGACCACTGTGTCTCAATGACCAGGGTCTCGCCAGCCCTCAGCGTATTGTCAGAATAGTGATAGGCGTCCAGGCAAAGGTCATCGGTGAAGGGCAGGCAGTCCTCTTCATGATGCAAGTAGGCCATCTGGGCAAAATCCCAGTTCAAATCGGTATTTGGCAGGTTGCGTTCCGGCCAAAGGGTGACAATCACAAACAGGAGGAGCAAGGCCACAAGCACGATACCCCACTCTCGCCTGGGCAGGTGCCAAGGGCGCGGCAGGAGCAAGAATATGAGGATGAAAACGGCCGTTAACGAAACCAATTCCGCCGCCAACCGCACAGGCGTCCTCGCCAAATGCAGTTCAACTAAATGCTCACCCGACGGCACCGTCACCTGAATCAAGCCGGAGCCAGGAGCCGGTTGGAAATCAACCAACTCGCCATCCATTTCAACTGTCCAACCAGGCCACGCCATCGTGGGGAAAACCAGGGTGGTTTCTTCACCCGCCGTCACCGACCAGCTTTGGTTGATGGCTTTGCGCTGCCACTAGCACGACATCGGCTGCGCCAGACAGCACCGTGACCTGATCTCGGCTGCCTGCGTTGAGCCAGGCGCTCGTCACCGGGCGGGGCTGCACGGTGGGGGGCAAATACTCTGCGCTCACGGTGCTGCCGATATTGCCGGTATACCATTCATATTCCGCCAGTTTGCGTGCCGTTACGTCGGCATCGGTAAGCAGCAGATGGTCGGTTTGCAAATTGCCCAGCGCCGCCAGCAATAAAATCCCACACAGCAGCGGCACAAACTTCTGCTGACTAGGCAGCAGCCCCAACCCGCCAACCGCCAACGCCCCAATAAACGCTTGCACAGACAAAAATCGCCAGGGAAACTGGGTAAAGGAAAGCAGCGGCAAATATTCCCACAGCAAACGAGAAAGCGGCGTCATCATCACTGTCGCCACCAGAAAACTGAGCAGTATGAACAGTTTTACCGGCAGCGAGACCGACCCCTCTTTACGCCAAAACAGGAGAACGATGAGACCGGAAACGGCCGTTATCATCTGCACCAGTCCCATCCGAAACGCATTGCCCCCATCGACGCTGTAATCAAACGCCAAAGAGGTCTGCACCAGATTCGTGCCGCGAAAATGGTTGCTGAAATGAAAATACCCTTCTGTCACCGGCCCCAATTGTGCCAACGATTGCTCGGCCAGCGCTGGCACAAAAAACCACGCCGCCAACGCCAACGCCAACCCCAGCCCTAAAAGCGACCAACCCACGCTTTTCCCGACTTGTTTTTTCGCCAGACCATCCCGTTCACGATAAGAAAAATACCAACGCAGGAGCAAATAAAGCAGTAAAAACGGAGAAAATATCAGGGCAGAAATGTTATGGCTCAACACCAGGGCGGCATACGCCAGAGCAAAGAGGGCAACACCTTTACCCGACGGCCGTTCTAGCAACCAATCGGCCGTGAGCAGCACCAGCGGATAAAAAGCCATCGCCCAAAACTCCGCCAGCGAATCACCACGCACATACACGTTGACCATGTGGAACGGTGCTGTCGAATACGCCACCGAGGCCAATAGCCCCGCCCACGGATTGCCAAACCAGCGGCGCACCAACGCAAACATGCCCCACGCCGCCACCACAAAACCAGCCAACTGCGCCAGTTGAATCGAGCGGACGAATGTAAAGCCAAAAAAACGGAAGATGGTGGCAATATAAATAGAAAGCGGGGCATAAAAATTGTAGAACGGGTAGCCATAGCCATAATTGGCATCAGGCATCCAGCGCACCGGAAAATGCCCATCCCGCAGCGCTGTTTCCAACTGGTGCAGCCGCTGCAACAAAAACGGACTGTCTCCCCCGCCCCGCGTATTGAGTAGACCCTGGCTCTCGCATGAGGGGCAGCGCCAACAACAGCGCCGCCCCAATCGCGCCCATCAGGCATAAAAAAACAGCAGATGAATACCACTTTTTCTGTTTCGTCGTGGAATTCATCTGCTGTGACATAGTTAAGAAGGGTTGCAGCGTGGCAAGGTTACAAGGTACGCAACAGGGTTGCCACGCTGCAACCCTGCCACTTTGCAACCTTACTGCTTTTTAATTACTCGCTCGGTTTACGTAAGAGCAGGAACAAAATACCACCCAAAATAACCAGAGCCACTACCAGCAAAACGCCGCCAAAAATGACCAATGTATTGGGACTCGTGCCACTTGAGTCATCTTCCGTATTGCCAGCGTCTGCCGTGGGTGAGGGGAGGGGGGTTGCGGTACTTTCGTCTTCTACCCGGATGCGACTGCCAAACAGAACGCCATAGGTTTGTCCAGCCACGCTTACTGTGATTGCGGCCGTATCCTGTGTTGTAGGTTCTAATCGAGCCGGTAAAATTTGCTGAACTTGATATGTATTCGGAGCCAAACCCTGGAAACAAACAGGGTTTTCTGTACCCGTCGCAATCCCTTGCCCTACAACTGCTTCTGGACTGGCAACTGTGAAGGTCACACCGGCCATGTACCCTTCATTGGCATCTTGTACACTATTGCCATTTTCATCGTTAAAGGCATTGACACAGATTGAGCTGCCTGCTGGTGTCGGTACAGGTGTATCGGTCGGGATGGGGGTATTGGTCGCGGTTTCTGCTGGCACGGGGGTGTCTGTTGGTATCACAGGCACGGGCGTGTTGGGGATAACCTGTGCTGGCGGTGAGGTTGGCAGGGGCAGGGGGGTGTTGGTGGGCGGCGGGCCTACTTCAATTAATTCAGCGGTATCAAACCATACGTCCAGATGCGCCCGGCATTGGTTGACGCCTTTCACAGCCCAGTTTGCTGAGGTGTAGACGGTGATGGTGTTGTTAACGGCCGTTGCTTCTACAGAAACTTGCTGCCAGTTATCATGGGGATTGGCTGAACCGCTCCAGACAATATCTGCATCATACCAGTAGCCGCCATTCCCACTGGGATCAATACCAGCTTGCACATTCATCTGTAGCCCACCCTCAGAAGGGTCTGGATACTGATCATTGCTGCCTCGACCACGTGCCCAGAATGTAAAGCGGTAAGTGGAGCCAGGATTAACAGAGACATTTTGCCACATACCGGCATGCCACGTGTCCCACTGATTGCCTACATGTTGTGAAACAGAGCCACTGTGTACCAAAGCTGAATTGGTTTCAGGTGACCATTGTGGGCTTTTCATATACCCGTTGGTGCAATCACCAAACTGGTCTGCACTGCTTACCTGATCCCAACGAACCCAGTTAGAAGCCGCCCCATCACTATTATATGGGTATTCAAAACCCGGATTTTTCAACAAGTTTGTTTGTTGGGTTGGTGCCGCTTCGCCAGGAGCAGCTACAATGAGCAAAACCAACATTAATATTAAAATGGACACTATTCTCGATTGTTTATTCATTCTATAAACCTCAAAATCTATGTTCTTAAACCTAGACCCATCAAGTTGTATGGATTTGACAGATCTTTTGTTCTTGCGTTTTCTATACTGGACACTGGCGTTTTTGCCTGCTACCAGTGTAGCGCGATTTGCTAAATCGCGTTACGGCTCCAGAGGTGGCTGCTAAATTCGCCAGACTCCAGTTCTATATTCGGATTATGCTTGACGCATCCGAACGACAAAGAATATCACACCTACTATCATTAGTACAGAAAGCAAAATCAGGCCAATTATTAACCAGGATGGCGAACGGCCGTTTTCTTCAACCATCTCATCATCACCTGGGGGAACGGCCGTTTCCGTCACCGAATCAGCCTCAACAGGGAGTGGGGTCATCTCCGACGGTGGCTGTGGGTGGCAACGGTTCTGGTGTTTGCGGACGGGGTTGCCGTCGCCCCAATATACCCGCCAAACGCCAAATCCATCACATCACCCTGACGCAGGACCACCGCCACATCGCCATCCGTAGTTAAATATTCAGCCTGCCCCAATGAACGGGTAATCTGATAGGTTCCTGGCTCCAGACGGATGCAATGCGGCTCGGAAACACCTGTCGTCACATAATTTGCGGCCACTGCATTCTCGTTAAAAATGGTAAAGGCCACCGAGGGTCGCAGTTTTTCGCCAGGATCATGAATGCCGTTTTGGTTGGCATCCACATACGCACGCAGGCAAACGGCCGTTTCCGGCAGCGGTAAGGGCGTAAACGTCGGCGTCGGCGGGGAAAGCGTGGGCGTGATGGTCGGTTCGCTGGTTGGCGTCTCCGGCGGCGTGATGTAGCCGATGATCAGCAAATCGCCCACCTTGATGATGGAACTTTCCGTCATGTCATTCAGCGCCAACAGTTCATCCAAACTCAGCCGCGACCGGCTGGCAATCGCCCACAGCGAATCATCCACCTGCACTTCAGCATAGATAACGCCCTCGGCATCCGGCGTGGCGGTGGGTTCAGGAATTTGCGCGTGCGTTTGAACGGGCAGTGCCATCACACCCAATAGTATCAACAGTAAAAAACAGCCACTTGCTTTACGAATCATATTTAATTTGTGAATCCAGCCATGCAACAATTAGGTATTGTAACGGCCGTTTCCCATCTAATTCCCACGTTTAGCCCACGCCTCTTACTCATTTGCACCATGATTCGGCCAAATGAAGGCATCGCCGAGCGCATTGCCCTCGACATCCATCACCGGCAGGCGGGTTTGTGTCGCCGCATCATACCAGCCGATATGGAGATGGTAGGCATCGGAAACGTTCCCTAAGCTTGTCGAAGGAGGTAGGGCAATCTCATGCCGGTCTCGCAGCAGCAGTCTCGGCTGCCACCAATCTGTCTGCCACTGACCTTGCGCTGGCAAGCTATCATCCTGGGCAACCAGACCATCTGGGCCAACGACATGCACAAAAACGGTCATGGTTTCAGGAATGGCTTGCCCTGAGCTTGTCGAAGTGGCTTGGTCTGAGCCTACCGCTGCCCCATACCAAATCGACTAGCAACTTGCCGTCTTCCGTCTCAACCACATCCACTTGATGCAGACCAAATTGCTCACCAAACGTTGCCATTTTGGGCAGACTGGGCGCTGGTTCGACGGCATAGCGCACATACAGCGGATACGCTTCCGCTTCCAAATCGCCCCGCGCCAAACTGCCTGTTTCTGCTGAAACCAGCACATTCGGCTGCAAAATGGATTTCACGAATGCCTGTTCCTGAAACGGCCACGTATAAATCGAAACTGGAAACTTTATGTCAATATCTGTGCCGTTCTCGCGGAACAGGGTGATGCTTTCCTCGTCTACCAGGTAGCGCAGGGTGGCATACTTTTGCCAGAAGCGTTCCTCGTCCACGAAAACGGCGTGCCCTGAGCTTGCCGAAGTGGTGTGTCCTGAGCCTATCGAAGTGGCCGTTTCCCCACTTTCTTGGTTTATGGATTCTGCTAGGTCGGTAACGGCCGTTTCAAACAAATACGCCACATCCGGTTGAGTGGAATAGTTGACATAATCTCGAATCGTCAATAGCAGACTACCCGTCACCAACGCCACTACCACGCCTTTACGCAGCCAGGCGGGCAGTTGCGCCCACTCCCACAGCCAGGCCAAACCGATCGCGGGCAGCATCAATACCGCTGGCAAGACACCCACGGCACGTAAAAAATGAGGGGTATCTTCGGCCAAAATCGTCGGCCAGAGCATCACGCCCACCCACAACAACAGCGTCATCGCTGCCGGCCGTTTCCAGTTCACGCCACACCAGACTAAGCCCATCAGAAATGGAAGCGCCATGAGCCAATCAAATACGGGACGCCCCGCCGGGTTGTGGCGCAAAATGGTGTCCCCGCGCCAGATAAACATGCCCAGCGCCAGTCCAATTTGCCGCAGCAGGGTGCCAATTAAACTGCCGCCGTTAATGTCAGGGTTGAGGATGGAGACTTGCCCAGTTCGGCCAAGAATCAGGCCGGGGTCTTGGAGGAAAAGAAGCATAAGTGGCAGCAGGGAAACGGCCGTTCCCAGCCCAAACCAACCAATTCCAGGCCACAACCGTTTGCCATAACCACGCCACAACAAATAAAGAAACAACAGTCCCACCAAAACCGGTGTCAACCTCACTGCCAAATAGGTGTAGAAACTCAGCCCGTAAACCAGACCCGCCAGCAGCCATAGCCCTGTTTTTTGTTTGCGGAAGGCGAGCGTGCCTAGCCAAAAGGTCAGCGCCAGCAAGGGAACGAGGGTGATGGCGCGTAGCCCGATACGGCTCAGATGCACCGGCCACAAGGTAATCGCCCACATCCAGGCGGAAAGCAAACCCACTTTGCGGCCAAACCAGCAGTCGGCCAGCAAATAAACGACAATCACCGTCACACTCCCGACGACCGCTGCTACCAGTCGTACCGCCAGTGCCGTTTGTCCCAGAGCGGCAACTGCCAGGGAGGTCAGTAAAATATAGGCTGGTTCACGGCCGTTATTCGCATCAAAAAAGAGGGAAGGCCCATCAGTTAGCACAGACACCGCATCCAGCCCGTTATACGCTTCATCATGATACAGTCCGGGCGGCATCTCTCCCAACTGCCAGAAACGCAAGAGAACGGTTGTTATCACCGCTAACAATAATAAAGCCCACCCCCAGCGGGATGAGCCTTGATGGTGAGTCTGGGATAGTTTCATACGCTTTGCTCGGTTGTCAAACCAGGGTAAGTATAGCAAAATAGAAGGTTGCGACACAAACGCGAACCACTATTCACCGAAAACCGTTCACCGTTCACCGAAAACTGTTCACCGTTCACTGCCTACTAACTTATGCGCGTACTCATGATTTCCAAGGCTTGCCTCGTCGGCGCCTACCAAACTAAACTAGAAGCCATCGCCAGCCACGACGATGTGGAACTGACGGTTATTGTGCCGCCCAGTTGGGATGATCCGGCTGGCTCCATACAATTGGAACGCAAGCACACCAACGGCTATGACCTTATTGTAGACCCCATTCGATTTAACGGCCGTTATCACCTCCATTACTATCCCACCCTCAAAAAACGCCTCGCCGACATCCAACCCGATGTCGTCCATATCGATGAAGAGCCGTACAACTACGCCACCTGGATGGCAATGCGCCAGGCCAAAGCGGTCGGCGCGAAAACGTTGTTCTTCTCCTGGCAAAACCTCGACCGCACCTATCCGCCCCCTTTCCGCCAGTTCGAAAGCCAGGTGCTCAACGGCATTGATGCCGCCATCATGGGCAACAACGACGCCGTAGCGGTGTGGCGCAGCAAAGGCTACACGGGCCCTTGCACCATCATCCCCCAGTTTGGCGTTGATCCAACTATCTTCCACCCACCCGCCAAACGGGACAAAGGGCGCGGCTTTATCATTGGCTCGGCCAACCGGCGTTTAGTGCCGGAGAAAGGGGAGGATCTCTTGCTCAAAGCGGCTGTCAACTTGCCCGGTATCTGGCGTATCCACATCGCGGGTAACGGCCCGGCTCGTCCTGGCCTGGAGCAGCTCGCCGCAGACTTGGGCATCGCGGATCGTGTTCATTTTGACGGCGCTATCGCCTCCTCAGACATGGTTACGTATCTCCAGCAGATGGATGTGCTCGTATTGGCGTCACGCACGCTGCCAAATTGGAAGGAACAGTTTGGGCGGGTGCTAACAGAGGCGATGGCTTGTGAAACGGCCGTTGTCGGGGCGCAATCCGGTGAAATTCCCAACGTGATTGGGGATGCCGGATTAACATTTCCTGAAGATGATGTCGCAGCCCTGCACGCGCATCTGACACGCCTCATCCAGTCTGAAACCTTGCGTGACGACCTGGGAAAAGCGGGGCGGCAGCGCGTTCTGGACACCTACACCCAGGCCCAAATTGCCGCCCAAACGGTGGCTGTTTATAGGGACATCGTTAAAAATTGATAAGTGTACAGACCCTAATGGTTTGACCTCAAGTGATTCAATGCTGCGTTATACCAAACCCTTAGGGTCTCTTGAGTGAATAATTAACACCTGTATAGTTACAAAAATTGAGAGTATACTTGCGCCACTATGAATGAAGTTCCTGAACCACAAGCAGAAAGTAATAACGAAGAAACGCGACGCCCCCGTTTAGCTGTCCGTATTTTGGGGCTGGTGATGATTATAACGGCCGTTCTCCTGGTCTGGTATGCTATCGTCGGTTATGTCGGCTACCAACATGGGCAGGAACTCCTGCAAGAAAAACGAGTCAACACCCTTACTGAGCAAATCGCCACGCAACTAGGCCTGGCCCGCCAAAACATCAACGACGGTCAGTACAATTTGGCACGCACTCGCCTGGATTGGGTGCTAGAACACGAGCCAAACAACCAAGAAGTCCCCATCCTGCTCGCCGACATCGACAAACGCCTCAACATCAATCCTACCGTTGAGGCCAAAGCAACGGCAACCGCCACGCCCATCCCGCTGCCCACGCCCACGCCGGGTCTCATTGGCGATCCAGATGAAGAATTGGCGCGTATCGAGCGTGTCGTCAACAATAAAAACTGGGAACAAGCCATCAAAGCGCTTAACGCCTTCCAGATTCAATATCCCAACATCAATCGAGAAACAACCGACAGACTGCTCTATGAGGCCTATATTGCGCGTGGTTTAGAGGTGGTAGAAGGGGATCAAGTTGAGCTGGGTCTCGCCTATTTTTCTGAAGCTGAAAAACTAGGCGATCTGCCTCAGGAAGCGTTAGACTACCAACTGTGGGCCGAACTTTATATGGCAGGCATCGCCTATTACGGCGTCAACTGGGACATTGCTGCTTCTAATTTCCGTGAACTGTGCCTCTCGGCTCCCTTCTTCCAGGATTCGTGTAATCTGTTGCAGCAATCCCTCGTCAACCAGGGTAGCGTGTTTGCTTATAACTTGGATTGGTGTCCGGCAGAGTTTTATTATCAGGAAGCCGCTTCCTACGGCGCAGACAGCATTCTTAACAACAACCTGGGCGAAGCCCGCGCCAACTGCGCCAACGCCACCCCCGTGCCTACAAACCCCATAACCGATACGCTGGGCATCACAAACACCGAAACTATCACTAATAATTAGTAGACCTCCAAGGTTTTTTGCAATTTATCGTCGCTAACCTCGAAGGTCTTGGTTTCGTCTGCCTGCTATTGACGAATAGAGCGCCGAATGCCGTTGTTTTCTACCCACCATACTTCCGTCGCAAAGCGTTCAATGAAATACCTGTCATGGACGACGGCGATGACGGTGCCTTGAAAACTGCTGAGTGCCTCTTCAAACTGCTCGCGTGAGGGAATGTCTAAATGATTGATTGGCTCATCAAGCAGCAAAACATTGCAGCCGGTAGCGACCATTTGCGCTAGTGCCAGCCGGGCACGCTGTCCAAAGCTTAGTTGGCTGTTGGGTTTGAGCGGTTCCTCGCCCGTGAATAGGAAGTAGGCGAGGAAAGTGCGTGTGGCGGTGTCGTTGCCAAATAATGGGCGCAACGCCTCTACCGGAGACAAACTGGGGTCGATGTCGGTTTGCTCTTGGGTCATGAATCCAAATTGAACGCTTGGCCCCCATTCAGCGATGCCGGAGAGCGCGGGAAGGCGTCCCGCCAGGGTGTGCAGGAGGGTGGTCTTGCCACTGCCGTTTGGGCCGGTGATGATGATGCGGGCGCTGGGTGTGACTTCGAGATGGAGATTGGTGAGTAACGGCCGTTTTTCCTCATATCCCACGCTCAAATCTTGCAGCGACAGGACGAACTCTCCCAAATGAGCCGTCTTCGCAAAATCGAGCTTGAGTTTGCGTGACTGGTGCGGCTTTTCCACCCGGTCTTCATCATCCAGATACCGTTCCAATTTGCGTTCGCGCGATTTTGCTTTTTGCGCCACTTTTTTAGCGATGGATTGTTGGTAATCCTTATATCCCTTCAACTTCATCATCTCACCGCCGCGTCGCACTGAACTAGCTTCTCGTTCTGTCCGCGCTGCCTGCGTCTTCACGCGAGCGATATCTTGTTTAACACGCTGGATTTCTTGCTGCTGATCCGTATAATCCGCCCACTGTTTTTCTCGTTCTTGTTGAAGCTGGTTTTGGTAGGCTGTGTAGTTGCCAGCAAATTCACGCACAGATTTTTGATGGGTGTCTAATGCCAAAATGCGATTGACAGTGCGGTCAAGAAACGTGCGGTCGTGACTGACGATGAGTACGCCGCCTTGAAACGCTGCCAGCCATGTTTCCAGCCATTCCAGCATACCAATGTCGAGATGGTTGGTTGGTTCGTCGAGCAGTAGAAGTTGTGGGTTGTCGAGCAGAACGAGAGCCAGATTCAGACGTGTTTTCTGCCCACCGCTTAAGTGGCTAGATGGGTAAATTGTCAGGGACATTGTCTAACTCTAATCCGGCTAGAATGGCAGCGGCTCGACCGGTGTCGGTGCGGCTGAGGCGTTGCAAAATGTCGTCATAGCGCTGTTGAATGGTTTCGTCGTCGGGCTGCTGCGCTAATGCTTCCGCGGCGGCAGTTAATTCTGTTTCCAAAGCAGTGATATCGCCAGCCGATTTGCCTACCACTTGGGCGACAGAAGCCGAACTATCTAGTTCAAAGCCTTGAGGTAGATAACCAAGACGTATGTTTGGTTCTCTGGTGACGTGCCCAGCATCGGCGGTTTCTTCGCCGGTGAGGATGCGCAATAGCGTGGTTTTTCCGCAGCCATTAGGCCCCACGAGACCAATCCGGTCGCCGGGGTTGATATTGAATGTTACGTTTTCGAATAGGGTTTGTAGCGCGAATGATTTCGCGAGTTGATGTACGGTAAGCATATTCACCTCCAATTTGTGGTAAGGGAGAAACGGCCGTTAGTGTAAAACAAAAAATGTTTAAATATTGCCGTTTAAACGGTCAGTAAAATAAAAGACCTAATTGGGGTGAACTTAATCTGTCATTCCGTACAATAACCTCGCTGTTTGAAGATGAGAACTAGGATACAACATTGTTTTTGAAATGCAAAAACGGCCGTTTTCTTTCCCTACTTTACGCATCTACCTATAGCCACATCGTACTATTTAATTTCTCATGTAGCATTTGACGATACTGTGTTATACTTCTTTCCGGTTTCCTCATTTTGGATTCCCCTATTTTACAGAAACAAGTTTTGACATTCCAAATGCCTCTCAAGGTGATGAGGCATTTTTGTTGCGACAGTAAGGCTCCCATTGTGGGTTCACGTAAAAAAGCATACGTGAATTAGGATTGAGTCAGGCTGTCGAATGGCAGACGGGATATTGCCCGAAAGCGCAATATCGTAGGACTCATCAAAACACAAGGCGAAAATTTTCAGCAAACGGCCGTTTGATATTTGTTCGCGCAAATTGACAAAATCGGTGCGCCTGAAAGTTTCGTATGCGCGAATGATACGCGCAGGAGCATCATGAGTGACTTTTCGCAGTTGAACTTAAAGCCTGAATTAATGCAGGCCATTTCCGAACAAGGCTACACCGAGCCAACCCCCATTCAAGAAGAAATTATCCCCCTTATGCTTGCTAATCATGACGTGATTGGTCAGGCACAAACTGGCACAGGCAAAACGGCAGCTTTTGCGCTGCCCATGCTGCAAAACTTAGAGCCGGGGAAAGGCCATGTGCAAGGCTTAATCTTAGCTCCCACCCGCGAGTTGGCAATGCAAGTTTCTAACGCTTTGTACACGTATGGACAGCATACCAACGCCCGTGTCTTAGCTGTTTATGGTGGCACTCCTTACGGTCGGCAGATTAGCCGTTTGGAAAAAGGGGTAGACATTGTTGTCGGCACACCCGGCCGTTTGTTAGACTTGATTAAGCGTAAATCGCTAGATTTAAGCAAAGTGCGCATGGTCGTGTTGGATGAAGCAGATGAAATGCTCAGCATGGGTTTCGTCGAAGACATTGAAAGTATCCTTGACGAAACAGCAACCGACCGCCAAACAGCCCTGTTTTCCGCCACCATGCCCGGCCCCATCCGCAAGTTGGCCGATAAATATTTGCGTGATCCCCAATTGGTGACGATTAAGCAAAAACACTTGACAGTTTCCACCATTGATCAGCGTTACTACATTGTCAATGAAAAAGACAAACTGTCTGCCCTAACCCGCCTGTTTGAGATGGAAGACCTCACGACGGCTTTGGTCTTTGCGAAAACACGAGTTGGCACGGGTGAATTGGCAAACGAACTGTCCAATCGCGGCTTCCAGGCGGAAGCGTTGAATGGCGACTTGAGCCAAGAAGCCCGAGAACGAGTCCTCAACCGTTTCCGCAACGGCCAGATTCAAGTTTTGGTGGCGACCGACGTGGCGGCTCGTGGCTTGGATATCGATGATATTTCCCACGTCTTTAATTATGATCTGCCCCAAGACCCCGAGGTTTATGTCCATCGTGTCGGGCGCACGGCACGCGCTGGCAAAGAGGGTGTCGCTATCAGCTTGTTCACCCCCAGAGAGCAAGGACGTTTGCGCCGGATTGAAGGTGTAACGCGCCAAAAAATCACCAAAGCAGACCTGCCAACAATCAATGATATTGAAAAGTATCGGGAAGAGGGGCTGGTGGAGCGCATGTTAGTCTGGCTGCGGCGGGATCGTTGCAATCGGGAAAAAGAGATTGTGGCAGAGTTGATGGTAGAAGGGTATGACGTAGCGGCCGTAGCCGCCGCCGCTTTAAAACTGGCGCGTGTCGAAGAAAAGCAGCGCCCAATCCCCAGTATTTCTGAAGTGAATGAGTTTGAGGCTGGTAACTTTAATGATCGTGACGGCCGTGGGCAGCGCAGCTCGCGAACTGGTGGTCAGCGAACTGGTGGTCAGCGGACTGGCGGTCAGCCGCAGCCTAATCGTGGAAACCTCAATAAGGCGGGGGTCACTCGTGCTCCAGTTAACGGTGATCGCCGTCAACCTGGTGGCCGAGAAAAAGGCATGGTACGCCTAACGCTTAACAAAGGTCAGGCAGATGGTATCCGTGCCAATGACGTGGTGGGCACAATTGCTTACCATGCCAATATCCCTGGGAAAACCATTGGCGCTATCCGTATTCAACCACAACATACGTTTGTGGATGTGCCAGAACAATATGTGACACAGGTTCTGGATAAATCTGGCAGCTACCAGATTCATCGCCAAAGTGTGACAATAGAAAAAGCATAATCGAGTAACGATTGACGATTTTTGAATGCCGATTGACGCTTGTTGCGTCAGTCGGCATTTTTTGTTTAATGTGAAGACAACGCTTCGCAATTTAAAGTCTACCGAAAAAAGCTTTTTTCACTGCGGTGGCGCGGAGAATGCGGAGTTTTTCTCTGGTTTTTTATTCTCCGCTTCTCCGCGCCCTCTGTGGTTAGTTTTTTCGGTAGAGTCAATTTAGCATATGGAAAAATTATGTTATCCGGTAGAATTACGCCAACTAATGAATAGGTGTGTGATTGATGAAATATACATTTTCTGATTCTCTTTCTGATAAATTCTATTGGTTTAATGAACCTGGAAAATTTCAGGTTCATGATGGTCTGGAGATTTGGACGGATTCCAATACTGACTTTTGGCAGCGGACTCATTATGGCTTTCGTAATGATAACGGGCATTGTTTGCTGCAAGATGTCACGGGTGATTTTAGTTTGACGACGCAGGTTGCGTTTAAGCCGCAGGGCAAGTATGACCAATGCGGTTTGGTGCTGCGCCTGGATGAGGATAACTGGATCAAGGCTTCGACAGAATACATTAGCCCAGAAAATAGCAAACTTGGTTCGGTGGTGACTAATCTGGGTTATTCAGACTGGGCGACGCAGGATATTTCGCCTGAGGTGCGGCAGTTGTGGTATCGGGCGAGCAAGCGCGGCGCGGATGTGAAGCTGGATTTTTCGTTGGAGGGGGAGTTTTGGCAGCAAATGCGTATTTGCCATTTACATCAGCCCTCGGAGAAAATTGCAGTGGGTGTTTATGCGTGTAGTCCGCTGGAGAATGGTTTTTGGTGTCAGTTTAAGTGGCTAGCACTTGAGTCGAATGAGTGGGAGAAGGAGTAAGGATTTTTATGCGTATTATTGCTGCTGGGTTTAAAAAAGGGTTCTCGATTTTTTGGGATGATTCCATCCTGTTGATTGTTATTAACTTTATTTGTTTTCTTTCTCTGCTGCCTGCCTTATTGTTTTTTACGGTGACAAACGCTCAGCCATCTATATTGATATCTATCTTTAACACCGTGCTGTTTTTGCCTGTCGCATTTTTCGTTTTTGCTTTGTATCATGTGCTTTTTGATGCGCGGCGAGGCATTGTGATCGGCTTCCGTTCCTTCTTTCGTTATTTGCGCAGTACCTGGAAACAAGCGCTGCTGTTTGGAGTCATCAATGTCATCGTTGTGTTGTTAGTTAGCTGGAATTTGAGGTTTTATGCGCAATTCCATGAAGCCTGGGCTTCTATCATGCAGGCGATTTTTGTGTCTCTCTCGATGGTCTGGGTGATTTTGCAAATTATTATGCTGCCTTTGTATCCACGTTTAAATGAGCCTTCATTTAAGTTGGCGTTGAAAAATTCCGGGGCACTTTTTGCTGGTTATTTACTTCCTGTTTTGCTGTTGACGGTTTGGACTATTTTGTTTGTTGTGTTGACTGTTATTTTTCAAGCGTTGGGTATGATCTTTTCGCTTATTTTCATTGCTGCTTTAGGGGAAGGTATTGTGGGGGAGATTGTGATTGATGTGAAGGGGCCTCCTGATGAGGTTGATACGCTGGAAGAGTAGCATTTTGCGGTAGTGATTCTTGTTTTATTGACATAAAGACGGAAATCGTTTAGGTTTCCGTCTTTTTTTTGTGCTTGACAGGGCAACGGCCGTTATGCTACCATATTCCTAAATTCATAATGTCATCATATGACATGATGAATACGGAGAAAATATGCAATCACTCAAACGCATTCAGTGGACATACTACACGGCGATATTCTTGTTTTGGTTTGGCACGGCGCTGCCTACCTCCTTGCTGGTGCTCTTTTTGCAGGCGCGGGGCATGAGCTTGTTTGAAGTGGGCGTGGCTATGGGATTGTATTCGCTGACCATCGTCTTGCTGGAGGTGCCGACGGGTGGTCTGGCGGATGCGGTGGGGCGCAAGCGGGTGACGTTGGTTGCCTACAGCCTGATGGCGGCGACGATGGCGGCGCTGCTGTTTGCCTTTACGTTTCCGATGCTGCTGCTGGGTTTTGTCTTTTATGGCGCAGGGCGGGCCTTGTCGTCGGGGGCGCTGGATGCGTGGTTTGTGGATGCGCTGCAAGCGGTCGAGCCGGAGATTGAATTGCAGCCCAAGTTGGCGAAGGCGGGCACGGTGACACTGACGGCGCTGGGCATTGGGGCGTTGTTGGGTGGTGCGTTGCCCCTTCTCTTTGCTTATTTACCAGCGGACGGAACGGCCGTTATCACCCCGTTAGCCGTCCCTGTTTTGTTATCGCTGGTCGTCAAAGTGGTCTTGATTGTTTTTGTGGCGTTGGCTGTGCAGGAAAAACGGCCTGTTGGCGCGGCTGACGGCTGGCGGCAGGGCTTTACGGAAGTGCCGACGCTCGTCAAAGATGCGTTCCAACTGAGTCGGCAGAACCCCACGATTTTACTGCTGCTGGGGGCAGCGCTGGCGGGTGGTCTGGCGATGCTGGGCATTGAGACGTTTTGGCAGCCGCAATTTGCCTTGTTGCAAAATGGCAGCAGTGCCAATACGGTGCTGTTTGGCGTGGCGATGGCTGGCAGCTTTTTTGCAGGGGTGGTGGGCAATCTCATCTCGACGCCGTTGAGCCACAAGCTGGGCAAACGATATGGCCTGGTGGCGGCGCTGTCGCGCGGGCTGCAAGGGTTGTTTTTGATACTATTGGCGGTGCAAACGGCCGTTCCCCTTTTCATTTTCTTATTCTGGCTGGTGTACTTGAACATGGGCGTCCTGGATTCACCCCACAATACGCTGGTCAACGATGAAATCCCATCCGAACGGCGTTCGGCGATGCTGTCGGTGCAATCGTTGGCGAGTTATCTGGGCGGCATGTTGGGCGCGATTGGCTTGGGTTACGTGGCCGAACAAACCTCGGTGAGCTGCCGCCTGGATGGTAGCTGGTTCTATCTTGATGGTATCATTGCTCCTCTATTTGCAAGTCGATGCCCGTCACAGAAAACAAGCGCTTTATGATATGGCGGCGTGAAAATAAAATTTGCAACGAATGACACGAATTTCCACGAATTTTTGTTTAATTCGTGATAATTCGTGGAAATTCGTTGCTAAAAATAAAAGAGGGATCATGAGTCAAAAGAAGCCATTTTCGCAGGCCGTGAAGAAGCAAACCTTAGCTGAACAAGTCGCTGACACCATCAAAGAATCCATCCTAAACGGGGATTTTGTACCGGGAGAGGCGCTGCCCACTGAGCCGGAATTGGCCGAGGCATTTGGCGTCAGCCGTGCCGTCATCCGGGATGCGACGCGCATGTTGGCGGCTCGAGGCTTGGTGGAAGCGCAGCATGGGCGCGGTGTGTTTGTGACGGAATCGCAGGTGACGGCGTTTGGGGATGCCTTGCTGTTGGCACTGCGCCGAGTGGGGGCGACGGTGTGGGACGTGGAAGCGTTTGAGCAGTTGATTTATCCAGAGGTGGCGGCGATGGCAGCAGCCGAAGTGACCGATGTGGAGTTGGCTGAGATGCAGGTGTTGGCAGATGCCTATATTGCTGCCCGTCGGGAAGTGTGGCGGCAAACAGAAGCAGGGGAAACGTCGCCGTCGCTGGCGGATCAGAAAAGGGCATGGCAGGGCTATTCACGGTTTATGGCTTCGATTTTTTCCGCTACGCATAATGCCGTCTTGCAATTATTAGCGATGCCTTTGCTAGACCTGCACAGTGTGCGTTATTGGGATGCTGGAGATGAAGAATCGCTGACGGATGAAGAAGGTATTGCTGTTGATCAGGCGTTTACGGAGAAAATTATCGAAACAATAGCTTCGCGGGATCCAGCTTATGCCAGAACGACGATGCGCCAACTGATGAAACTACCGGTTGAAGCGGAAACGGCTATGCGGGAAACGGCCGTTGGTGAGACACCCATCATTCCATTTTCTTTAGAACGATGGGTGAGTCAAAAACCACAAAATTAAGCTATTTCAAACAGGTCAGCCCAATGGCGGCTGTGTCCGCTGGAAACCCTGTGGCGCTAGTAGCAAGCGGCAGGTAGAGAATCAGGCCCAAAACCAAAACGATGAGAGAAAAAATGACGAACACAAGTCGGATGGAGCTTTCCTCAGGCAGAAGGGAAGCCCATGCAGTCAGCGCCAGCCCAATCGCAAAAGTAAACATGACAAGTTGATGTTTGTCTGCTATATCGCCGACGTCATTGCTTAAAATGAACATATCATCCGCTTCGACGAAGCAACTTTCTGAAACTTGATACATCTCTTCAAGATAAAGGTCATCAAAAAGAAACTCTCGTGCAGGGTCTTCACTTTCCATGTTTTCAATGAGTGCCTCTGACAAACTTGAATAATAGTTATCTGCTAATTCCTCGTCTGTAGCTGCAAAATAATCATCATAAGCACGCATATCAGATGCAATTTGTTGGCTGGATGCTAAATATTCGCGGTTGGCCGAAGACAGAATCCGTCCTGCGTTCAACTCAAATTCACTGGATTTGCCGTCGATGAGGGTAGCTTGATAGCCGACATATGCGATGAGGACGCTAAAGGTCGCAATGAGTAAGCCGAGGATGGTGTCTGAGCGTAGAAACTTGGTGATGCCTGTTGGCGCGGGTTTGTTTTCTGTTTCTGACATGGGTTTTCTCCTTGTGAGACCATCAGGTTTGGCTGTTCAGAAAAAGATGAATTTATCCGCAGATTTCGCAGATTACGCAGATTTTTTGTCGCGTGATTTTGTGTTTTGTGTCAGTGCATAAGCTTTTTCGGCAGATGCAAGAGTTTTAGATTTCGTGTGTTTGAATTATTCAAGACCAAACCTTTTGGATCTGGCTGATATTGACTGATTTAGTTCCAAGCGAGATTACTGCGGGTTTGCCAGTATGTCTCTGGCGATTCACGCAGCGATTGTAACTTGTTGGCTGTCTCTTCGTCAAAATTGAGGGTAACGGCCGTTACATTACTCTCTAAATGCTCAACAGTTGCCGCGCCACTCAACACCACATCCACCCAGGGCTGCGCGAGAACGGCTGCCAGCGCGAGTGCATCGCTGGTGGTAGCTTTGTCGGCGGCGATTTGGTGGAGGAGGGCAATTTGGGGATTAGTGTTGCGGGGGGTTAAACGGCCGTTTGCCAATGCCTCCTTCACGATAACGCCCAAACCTGCCTCATGTGCCTCACGCAAAGCCGCGCCCGCCGACTGCTCCAGCAAATTCCAGGTGGCTTGCACACTGTCGAAAAGCAGCAATCCCTCTTCCGTTTGCACTTCCAAAGCCCGTTTCAGCGTTTCCCCTTGTTGATTGCCACTCAAAGACAGCCCGATTTTTAGACCATCACGTTTGAGCTGTGCCAGTTCTGCCAGCACCGCCGCATTGGTTAACACGCCGCTGTCGAGGGTGGCAGAATGAATTTGATAGAGGTCGAGAGTGTTCGCCAAGCAGCGCCTGGCTTTCCTGGATTTGCCGCTGTAAAACGGGCAGAGAATGGTCCTTAATCTCGTGGGCGTCGGCTTGGATTTGCCAGTTGGCGGTGTAGGTGTAGCCCCATTTGGAGCCGACGGTGACTTGGGCAGGGGGAATCTGGCGTGCCGTCAGCCAGGAGCCGAGGAAGGCTTCGGCGCGGCCGTAGGAACGGGCGGCGTCGAAGTAGCGGATGCCAGCTTCCCAGGCCGCGTCCAAAACCAGGTGGGAACGAGCCTCCATCGCGGCGATGTCATAATCGGCCTGCAAATCTTGCGCGTGGCCCAGGTTGATGTAACCAGGACGGCCCAGTGCCGCCAGACCTAATCCGAGAGGCGTGGTTTGTAAATTTGTGTGACCGAATGGGCGTAAATTCATGATAATCTCCCTGAAAACTATTTTCTTGATTTTAGCAGAGGAGAGGATTGGGGGAAATAAAAACGGCCGTTTCCGGGCAGCAGCGGAACGGCCGTTTACAAATTCAGGTGATTTACAGGAGCAGGTTATTCATCCCCTTCCTCAACCTGTGACCAATCTGGATCGGGGTAAATGTAGATCAGGGGAATGCTGACCAACGTTACCGCGAATTTGACGATCATGTTGAAAAGGAAGATTTCCCAGACCACCGACCAGGGCAATGCGCCCCCAAAAGCCACCAGGGTAAAGATAGCAGTGTCGATGGGAATAGCGATGGAATTACTCACCAAAACCCGCGCCCACTGTTTATCCTTGGTGACTTTCGTCACAAACCAGTGGTAGGCTTCGGTATCGACCAGCTCGCTGACGACTTCAGCCAGGATGGAGGCCAACACAATACGCCACAACGGACCAAAAACCAGGGCAAAGGCAGTTGCAAACGTGCCATCCGGGTCTGCCAGCGTATCGCCGGGCACACTTGCCGCCCAGGACAGATATGCCACCATGAACAGGTTAATGACGGCGGCGCTGATAATGAGTACCTGTGCGTTTCGTTTGCCCACAATTTTGTGAACCAGATCACGCAGGGTAAAAGTAATAGGGTAGATAAACGTGCCCATGTCAACAGCCAGGCCGGCGATTACGGCGATTCTCATGCTGGCGATATCGGCAATCATTTGTGCCCCCACATAAGAGGCGATGATGATAATGGCAATGGCGGGAATGGTCCGGGCGATGGGACCGTTTCGCGTGGTTGCCGGTGCTGCTTGTGATTCAGTTAATACGGTCAAAGTGTTCTCCTTTGTTTTGTTTAGGCGGGTTCAACGACCGCCGCAGTATTTGATTGCCCAAACCGATAAAAGGGGCAAGGTGGCAGAGTTGCAAAGTAGCAAGGTAAAACACCCTGCAACTTTGCAACCTTGCCACTCTACAACTTTTAATTTGCTACCGTTTGGACGGGCTGCCGGGTTCTCTGCCACCGGCAAAAGCAGGTGATTATAACAACGGCCGTTCATTATGGGCATTGGTATTTGCTTAGAGATTGGGCTACACTGCCACGAAAAGATCCATTACAAAGAAACAAAGGCACAAAGAAACAAAGATTTTCTTTGAACCTTTGTTTCTTTGTGCCTTTATAATAAATTTTAGGGATTCATATGGCATTATCAAGTAAGGAGCTAAACGAGTTTCTCTCCGCCAACCAAATTGAAGCTGAAATCATCTTTTTAGAAGAAGATACGCGCACGGTGGCGGAAGCGGCGCTCGTTTTGGGTGCCGAGCCAGACCAAATCATCAAATCTATCTTGTTTTTGGCGGATGGCGAGCCGGTGCTGGTGATCAATAATGGCCTGGCGCGGGTAGACTGGAAGCAGTTGGCCGATTATCTGGGTGTGTCGCGGCGGCGGCTGAAAACAGCCAATGCCGAGGATGGTGCTTGACATAACGGGGTATCCGAAGTGGGGGCTGTGCCGCCGTTTGGGCATAAAATGAAATTACGCACGGTGGTAGCAACGGCCGTTTACCAACAAACACCTCGTCTATGGCGGCGGCGGCGAAGTTCAGGCGCTCGTGAAACTGACGACGGCGGAATTGCAGCGGGTGGTGGGTAGGGAAACGGCCGTTATTAAAGGATGAAAGATGAAGTATGAAGGATGAATTTGGTAGCGCAGAGCTAATCGACAATCGGCAAGCGGAAATCTACAGTCGAAAATGGTACGTGATGGCGGCGGTGGCCATGAGCACCTTTTTGTCCACCGTCGATGGCAGTATCGTCAACGTGGCCTTGCCCACGCTGGTTAATGAACTGGACACCGTTTTTGCCGTGGCGCAGTGGGTGATTTTGGCCTACTTGCTCACCCAGACCACCCTCATGCCCAGCGTGGGCCGCCTGGGTGACATGCTGGGCAAAAGACGCATCTACACCGGCGGCATCGTCCTGTTTACGG
This sequence comes from uncultured Chloroflexia bacterium, assembly GCA_963747345.1. Lineage (GTDB taxonomy): Bacteria > Chloroflexota > Anaerolineae > Promineifilales > Promineifilaceae. The sequence continues at coordinate 855,839 of CAVVFA010000001.1, forward strand.
CGGCTTCTGTGTTGTGCGCTTTGTCGCCCTCCGTGTACTGGTTGATTGGGTTTCGCCTGGTGCAGGCGGTCGGTTCGGTGATGATGTTGGGTCTGGGCATGGCGATTGTGACGGAGGCGTTTCCGCCAGCAGAACGCGGCAAGGCGATTGGCTTGAATGGCACGTTTGTCTCCATTGGCGTGGTGCTGGGGCCGACATTGGGCGGCTTGATTTTGGGCGTGGTCTCGTGGCGCTGGATTTTTATGGTGAACCTGCCCATTGGCATTTTGGGGGCGATTTTGGCGTGGCGATTTGTGCCGGATAAACGGCCGTTAGGGAAACAGCGCTTCGATTTTGCCGGAGCCATCCTCCTGTTTTTCAGTTTATTGACACTGCTGTTGGCGCTAACGATGGGGCAGCAGCTTGGCTTTGGCGATTGGCGTGTTTTGGCACTGTTGGGCGTGGCTTTGGTCTGTCTGATGATTTTCACCTGGGTAGAAAAACACCATGAACAGCCCATGATCGACTTGAGCCTCTTCCGCGACAGGCGTTTCAGCTTAAGCCTGCTCATTGGCATGTTGGTCTTCGTCGCGCTCGCAGGCACGACGCTGCTGCTGCCGTTCTACTTGCAAAACATGCGTGGTTTTGCGCCACAGCAGGTTGGCTTGATGATGGCCCTGATTCCAATATTTCTGGGCGTTGTGTCGCCGCTGTCTGGGGCCGCCTCAGACAGGTTGGGCACGCGGCGCATTGCCAGCATGGGCTTGCTCATTATGATCGCCGGATACTGGTTGATGAGCGGCTTCGATTTGACGACGACCCTGCTGGTTTTTGCGCTGGGCACGCTGCCCATTGGCATTGGCATGGGCATCTTTCAGTCGCCCAACAACAGTGCGGTGATGGGCGCCGCGCCGCCAGAACGACTGGGCGTGGCCTCCGGGCTGCTCGGTTTGAGCCGCACCCTCGGCCAAACGGCGGGCATTGCCCTGTTTGGCGCGTTGTGGGCGGGTCGGGTCACCAGTTATCTGGGCGAAGCGCCGGTAGGTGGCGCCACGAAAGCTCCTGATTCCGGCTCAAATTGCCAGCTTGCAGGATACGTTTTTGGTGATGATGGCGTTGATGGTGGTGGCATTGGTTTTGAGTGTGTGGGGAATTAGGCAATGAAAAATTATTACAAAGAAACAAAGGGTGAAAGAAACAAAGAAAACCTTTGTCACTTTGTTTCTTTGTGCCTTTGTATTAAATTTTTGGGGATTGAATTATGAGACTATTTGAGAGCGTTGATGCTGTTGGCGATTTTACCGGTGTTGGTGTGGCCTTTGCTGCCGTGGCGGCGGCCGAGATGGGTGGATTTTTTGCCGAGAACGGCCGTTATCCTGCTCATTATCCAACTTGTAGCCGAAGGGTATCGTTGGCAAATGCTGCCAGCCTATCTGCTGGTTGTCGCGCTGTTTTTGGTGACGCTGCCTCGTTTGTGGAAACCCGTTCCCACCGAAAAGAAATGGTCTGGATGGGGGATTGCGGGCGGCGTGTTGGGACTGCTGGTGTGGTTGGTGGCGCTGGCGCTGCCCTATCTGCTGCCTGTGCCAAAATTGCCAGAGGTGATGGAACCTTATTTCATCGGCACCCAGACGTTCCATCTCGTCGATGACAGCCGAGACGAAATTTACACCGATGATCCGGCCGATAAACGGGAAATTATGATGCAGATTTGGTATCCGACAGACCCAGACGCCAAAGGGGAAACGGCCGTTTACCTGGAAGACCTCGACGTGATGGGAGCAGTTTTGGCCGAACGGCTCAACTTGCCCCCGTTTTTGCTCGACCACATCAACCTGACCAAACTCCACGCGCTCAAAGATGTGCCGGTTTTGTCGGTTGAATCCCCATTTCCGGTGCTGGTTTTCTCGCACGGCTTGCAGGGGATGCGCCAGCAAAACACGGCAATGGTCGAGGAACTGGTGAGCCAGGGCTTTGTGGTGGCGACGATTGACCATACCTATGGCAATGTAATCACCGTTTTTCCCGATGGTCGGACTGAGTTTTATAATCCTGATGTGCTTTCCGAGCGAGGGTAATCCGCCGCATACGAACACGCAGTTGGTGCAGGTGTGGGCGGATGACATTGGCTTTGTGCTGGATGAGTTGGCGGTTTGGAATGAGGAAGATGGCGGGGCGTTTAACGGCCGTTTAGACCTCTCCAAAGTCGGCGTTTTCGGCCATTCCACAGGCGGCGGCGCCACTGTTGAGTTTTGCGGACGGGATGAGCGTTGTCAGGCAGGTGTGGGGCTGGATGCCTGGGTTGTGCCTGTTTCAGACGACATCGTTACCGCTGGGTCTAGACCAGCCATTCCTCTTTTTACGCGCTGACAAGTGGAAATTTGATGATGCCAGCGACAACCATACCATCGCCGAAAAGTTGTTTGCTGATTTGACCAAAACCGGTTATCTGGCGACGGTGACGGGCGCGGCTCATTATGATTTCACCGACATTCCCCTGCTTTCGCCGCTGACGCCGCAGTTGGGCTTGTCCGGCGAGATGGACAGCCACTATGTGGTTGAGATGATGAACACCATGACATCCGCCTTTTTCCGGCAGGAATTGCAGGGAACGGATGAGGATTTGGTCGAAGAAGCGGCGGCGTATCCTGAGATGGAATTGGCGAAAAAATGATGAAGGATGAGTGATGAACGATGAATTGAAGGCGATTCATCATCTCATCCTTCATCTCTCATCACTGACTATGAGACCCCTTGAAATTGTAATTCTACTGGCTAACTTGATAACGGCCGTTTTCATTTTCCTGTTTCCTGAGGAGAGTGATGTCTGGCTACGGGTCGTGGCGTTGGTATCGCCGCTGCTCATTTTAGGCCATGTTGTCGTCGAGAAACCGCGTTGGCAGATGACGCCCGCTTATTTGCAAGCGCTTATCGTGCTGGCACTCAGTTGGGCGGGATTGGCGGGCGCGGCCTTCCACAACGGCTGGTTCCTGTTTTTCTGGACGGTGCTGTTTGTGTTGGCCGTGTTCTTGACCTACCTCATGGCTGTGCCCAAACTGCCCAAGCCCACCGGCGCTTATGCTGTGGGCACGCGCACCTTCCATTTGGTCGATACGACGCGCACGGAAATTTTCAGCGAACATAAAACGGAGCCGCGCGAGTTGATGGTGCAGGTGTGGTATCCGGCTGCAAAAGCCAGCCAAAGGCAAGCTGGCCCCGTTTGTGGCCGATTTTGAGAGTTGGCGGGCCGGCCATGGCCAGACGTTTAAATTTCCCACCGTTTTTAGTGCGCCATATTGATTTGGTGCATACCCACAGCTATGAAGATGCCCCCATTTTGACGGTGGCAGAGCCTTTTCCGGTGGTGACGTTTTCGCATGGTTATCTGGGTTTGCGCTCCCAAAATACCTGGCAGATGGAAGAACTGGCAAGCCAGGGTTATGTCGTCGTCGCGCCCAACCACACCTATGGCGCGGTTCTGACTGTTTTCCCGGATGGCCGCGTCATTTTTGGCCTGACGGAGCCGCCCGATGATTTGCCCATTACCACCGCTGGCCGCCTTGGTATCCGCCAATGGGCGGCAGATACGCAGTTTATTCTCGACCAATTGGCGTGCTGGCAGGCGGAACCGGGGCATTTTTTGAACGGCCGTTTAGACCTGGATCGGCTCGGTATTTTTGGTCATTCGATGGGGGGCGGCGCCGCCCTGCAAACTGTTTTCAACGGTGTGCCTTGTCGGGCGCTGCTGCTGCTCGACCCCTGGCTCAAACCGTTTGACGCTGACGGAGGTTGAACAATCGTTGGCACTGCCTCTGTTGGCGATGATGAGCGCGGGTGATTTTGGGCAGGAAAACGAGGGTTTGGCGCAAAAACTGGCGGCGGACAATGGCAATGATGCCTACGTTTTTAGCATCGCGGGCACGGGCCATTACGATTACAGCGATTTGCCCCTGCTCTCCCCGATTACGCGCCTGATTGGGGCAAAGGGGCCGATAAACGGCCGTTTAGTGGCCCGCATTGTCAACGACTACACCCTGGCTTTTTTCGATACGTATTTGCGAGAACGGCCGTCGGCGTTGTTGAACGGGGAGTCGCCTTATAAAGAAGTCGAGTTCAATACTCGTTCCACGCTCCGCGTGGAATGACCCACCTGACGCACTGCGTCGGCACAGGACGCGGAGCGCGGGAACGAGGAACTGTATGAAGGGGAATCATGGCAATGAAAAATTGCCACCCCATGCTACCATTGGTATCATCCCCAAACGTTGTCCAGGTAAGCAAAAACAAGGGAGACCTCTTATGAATCACGCCATTCCGCCAGAAGTACAAGCCCATATCGCCGAAGGTGTTGCCTGGTTGTGGGATAAATTCGGTCAGAAAATCGTAGAAAAGGTAGTGGATCGCGGTGTCGATGAAGCCAAATGGCAGTTGGGCATCAGCAAATATTACCTCAGCCTCTTTGAACGGGTGGGCTTTGTGCGCGTGCTGGGGCGCATGGAATCAGAGCCGCTAGAAAACGTATTCACCCACGTCAACGTGCTAGATAAACTGAGCGCCGAACGCCGCTATGATGTGCCTAAGCTCATCGCAGAATTTGGCCGCGTGACTTTGGCTGGACAGACCGAGTGAAACGTATCTCTGGTGACGAAGCCATCGCCGATTTCAATAAAATCTACATCCTGGGCAAACCGGGGGCTGGCAAAACCACCTTCCTCAAGCATACGGCGCTGCGTGCCATCAACCGCGAGCTTGATGGGGTGCCTGTCTTTGTAACGCTCAAGGAGCTTTCCGATTCAGGCATGGAGATTGTGCCGTTTATGGTGCATCAATTTAAGGTGCATCGACTGCCGGAGCCAGAACTTTTTGTAGAACGGCTGCTCAAAAGTGGCAAGGCGCTGGTGCTGTTTGACGGGTTGGATGAAGTGAACCTGGCAGACAACAAACGAGCTGATTTGATACGCGCCTTGAATGATTTTGTGTACCAATACAGCGACTGCATGATTTTGATTACCTGCCGCGTGGCCGCCACCGACTACTCTTTTACCCAATTTGAGTATGTGGAGATGGCAGATTTTGATGTGGAGCAAATGGGCTGCTACATTGACCAATGGTTCAGCTATGATGACGACAGACGGCAAAAGTGCCGCCATGCCTTGTTGGAAAACGATGAAAATAAAGCGGTGCGTGAGCTGGCACAAACGCCGCTGCTGCTGGCCTTGCTGTGCCTGGTGTATGAAGAACGGGGGGAATTCCCGCCCAACCGTGATGAGATTTATGATGAGGCCACCCGCGCCCTGCTGGTGAAATGGGACAGCAGCCGTAATATTTTGCGTGATGGCGTGTATAAACAGCTTTCTTTGAAGCATAAACAGAAGATGCTGGCCACCATTGCCGCCGAGTACCTTTGATGCCGGTGACTATTTTTTGCCGGAGAAGAAGGTGGTGGACTTGGTTAGACGCCTACCTCAAAGGGGTGCCTGGGTTGGAAGAACCGGATGGGGAAGTGGTGCTGAAAGCGATGGAAGCCCAACATGGCATTTTTGTGGAACGGGCGCGGCGTATTCACTCATTTTCTCACTTGACTCTGCAAGAGTATTTTGCGGCGCGTTACATTGTGGACAATGAACAGCGGGGCACGATGACCGATTGATGAGCCATGTAGGCGATGACCGCTGGCGCGAGGTATTTATATTGACGGCCGGAATGCTGGATGATGCCATGCCGTTTTTTGAGCAATATTTACGGGCTGTAGCTGGTATGGTACAGGATAACCCGCAATTGCTGGCACTGCTGCAATGGGCTGTGCAGAAAAGCGAGCGACTGCAAGTCGCCCATAAACCACCGGCGGTTCGTGCTTATCTGATTTATCATGCCCGCGACCTCGTTCGCGCCAGCGCCAGCGTTAGCACCCCCCAGAACCTCGTCTTCGGCTATCCTCATCCCCGCGATCTCGTTCGCACGCTCGCCCTTGTTCGCACCCTCGACTTGGACCTTGCCTTCAGCCACGACCATGCTCGCGACCTGTTCGGGCACCGCGCCAACGTTAGCACCAGCGACCACGCCCGCGCCAACGCCCGAGACCTTGACCTCGACAGCGCTCATCAAGTTGCGGAACAATTTAATTTAACAGGGTTTAAGGTTGTGTTGGAAGCAATCACAATGCCAGCAAAATCAGATGGGTGGGAGAGTTGGCAACAGTTTGCAAGAACATTTTCTAATGTGCTAGATGAATACCAAGATGAGTGGGATCCTCGTCGCAAAATGGCAGTCACAGAGGAAGATGCGCAGTTGTTTGCAGCGTTGTCTGATGCACAGGTTGATACATTTGTGGCCTATCTTGAGGCGAATCGGTTGTTGGTGCGCTGTTTGCAGGTGGCGTATGTGCCAGATCGGGAGGCGGTTGAGAATCAAATTTTGCTGCCGCCCCGTGCCTAACTTCCTGGAAGTTTCAATTCTCGTTCCACGCTTTGCGTCGGCACAGGACGCGGAGCACTCCCGCTGCATTCCCACGCAGAGCGCGGGAACGAGTGTGTTACGGTTTGTTGAAAACGCGCCACATTTTCGCGCACATGGTCGAAAAGGGTGTGGTCGTCGGGTGTGGGTGGGGTGTAATTGTCGAGGTAGTGGGTAACGGCCGTTTCTCCCGCCTGCACCAACTTCTGATACGATTCATCTTCGGGGGTCGGTCTGATGTGGAAATCGGTGGCAGAAATACAGCAGTTGCTCACCTCAATCGTGCGCAGTTGATCCAGCGTTTGTTGGTTGTGGGCTTGGGCTTGGGCGTCCATCCAGGTCTCAAACAAATTGGAGATGTAGCTGGCGATATTGTTGATTTCCCGTTTGCCGGCATCGGGACAATCGTCGGGCGTGTAGTGACGGCAGCCGAGCGTTTCCCAGTTGACACTGTTGGACACCATTGGACAAATCGGGTTGCGCCGACAGGTATGGCGGCTGGTCAAACAGGTGGATGGGGAAATTGCTCAGAATAGAGCCGTCGCCGTAAAAATCGCCTTCGTTGTCACTGAGCCGTTTGCCATCAAAGCGGGGCGCGGCAAAAAAGAGGGGGATGGATTGGGAGAGCAGCAGCGCGTCGGCTACGGCGACCTTGGGCGTGGTTTCGGCTGAGAAGACTTCTAGCTGATGGCGCGAAATATTGGTCGCCACAATGTGCAGGTCGCGGAACCCACGTTTGCGGAAATCGGCGAAAGTGGCCGTGCCGTAACCCGTTTGCGCGGCGATGGTGGTGAGCAGCCATTTGTAGGCGTAGCTGGTATCGTACCAGCCATATTGGCGCATGAGCCGATTCAAGCCATCGACATTGCCCGACATTTCCTTGCTGCGCACCGCCCCGATGAGCCGTGACGGCATCCGCACAGTGGTCTTCAGCCCAGGTATCTTCGCGTAGTCGAGTGTGTTGTAGATGGCGATACTTTCTTCCACGCCAAGGCGGAAGCTGAGAATGGCGGACAGCATCCCTCCCGCCGAGGTGCCGCCTACGCGCTCGATTTGGTCGAGTACCCCCCGTTCTGCCAAACCACGAATGACGCCGTGATACGCAAAGGTACGGGTGCCACCGCCTTGGAAGATGAGGTTTTTGAAGGGAAATGTTGACATAGTTATCAGTGATCGGTAATCGGTGATCAGTGGTCGGTTCACCGATTACCGATTACCGTTTACCGTTTACTGCTCACGGTTTTAACACGAGCTTGCCCACCACCTCGCCGTCTTGCAGACGTTGGAGGGCGGTTAATCCTTCGCTGAGGGGCAGGGTGGTGTCGATGATGGGGGATAAACGGCCGTTAAACACCAACGCCATCACCTCTGCATAATCCTGAATCGTGCCCATCGTGCTGCCGATGATGCTCAGGTGCTTGCCAAACAGCAGCCGGTTGTCGATTTCAAAAGTGGGACCGCTGGTATTGCCGACGGTGAGCAGGCGTCCCCCTTTTTTGAGCGCCCGCAGGGAACTGGTAAACGTGGCCGCGCCGACGTTATCGACTACGATGTCTACACCTTGCCGATTGGTGGCTTTGAAGATGGCTTTGCTCCAGTTTTCTTCGTGGCGATTGATGACCACATCTGCGCCGAGTGCCTGGGCTTGGGCTAGTTTCTCATCTGTGGAACCGACGACGTAGATAGGATCGGCTCCGGCCAGTTTGGCTATTTGAATGGCGGCGGTATTGACGCCGCCGCCCGCCCCAATAATCAGCACCGATTCGCCAGCTTGCAAACCGCCCCGTTTGAGGAGCGAATGCCACGCCGTCACATAAACCAGCGAGGCAGCGGCGGCGGCTTCAAAGCTGGCGCTTTCCGGCATTTTGAGCAGGTTTCGGGCTGGCACGGCCGCGTAGTCAGCAAAGAAGCCATCGACATGTTCGCCCAGGATGGCAAAGGTTTGGCACATGTTGTCCCGTCCGCTCAGACAAAACGAGCAAGCGCCGCAGCTCTTGGTCGGATTGATGGCAACGCGGTCGCCGATTGCAAAGCCGTCCACATTTGCGCCTAGTTCGGCGACGATACCCGCGCCATCGCTGCCCATGATGTGGGGCAGTTTCAGGTTGAGTCCCGGCCAACCGGCCAGCACCCACAAATCGAGCCGGTTGAGCGCCGCTGCCTTGATTTCAATCAGAACTTCGTCTGGCCCAATTTCCGGCTGAGCAACATCTTCATATTTGACCTGTTCAAGCGTGCCATGTTCGTGGAATACCAGGGCTTTCATCGTTCCTCCATTTTTAACGCAAAGACACAAAGGGGCAAAGAAGCAAAGGAAAACCAAAGGATTATTTTCTGCCTTCTGCCTTCATCCTTTTGCTTTTTTTATTCCTCGTCCCAAACTTCTTCTAAATGGTCTTTGTAGAATTCGAAGACATCGGCGTAGGAGAGGATGTCTTCGTTTTGGGTGGTTTCGAGCAGGACTTCCATGAGGGTGCGCATGGCGTCTTCTTTTTGGTCGTTGCTGTAGTAGGCCAGGGCCAGGAAGACGTGGCCGCTTTTGTTGTCTGGGAATTGGGAAACGGCCGTTTCTAGCCATGTTACTGATTCTTCAAATTCGCCAATGACCCGGTTGCAGCTTCCCAGGCAAACGAGGCATTCCTGCAGGTCTTCACCTTCCAGACCGGCTTCGATGGCTTGTTCATAGTAGGGGATGGCCTCCCGTTCTTCGCCCAATACGTCGTAGGAACCGCCCACTTCGTAGAGGACGGTGGCGTTGTCGGGATACTCATCCAGCAGTTCCAGGAAAATTTCTTGGGATGCTTCTAGTTCATCTTCTTCGCGTAGGTTGCGGGCTTCTTCTAGTCTGGTTGTTAGATCGTCCATGATGTCTCCAAAGATTTTAACCGCAGAAAACACAGATATGTACCCTGAGCTTGTCGAAGGGCGAAATCTGCGAAATCTGCGGATTATGATTGTGTAGGAATGATAGACAGGGGACGGGAAATTAGCAACCGCAGATAAGCTTGTCTTACAGCGTCGGATTTGGTATTGTCAGACTAACCAACTACAAGACTAACCATATGAAAGCTGCGATACAACACATTCACGGGAAATTGATAACGGAAAACGGCCGTTCTGCCCTCTTGCTCTTAAATGCGGAACCAGAAACGATAACGGCCGACTCGCTCTACTTGCGGTATGCGGTGGTGGTGCGGGGGCCTGAGGACCATGTCCTCCCTGCTATTTTGCTCGACGATTGGGGCAAAGAGACGCATGGACTGAAGATTTACGAGTTTCTGCGTAAACATGGGGACGAGTTTCCGCGTGCCGAAATTTTTGGTTTTGATATGGATGGGAGCGAGACGCAGTTATTTGTCCGTAGTTTGGAACTGTACAGTCGTTTGCCGGCTTATGCTTACACCGATGTTGAAGCACCGTTGGCTGATGGGGTGCTGCTGAATGCCATTCTCCTGCCAGATGCCGAGACGGATAGCGTCGTTAGGGTGGAGAAGGCGAGCGAGATGGGGGTAAAACGGCCGTTAGGTTCAGCCCAGGTCTCTTGGTGGCGCGTGCCGCCAGTCACCAAGACGTTTGATTTTTCGCTGTTGGATATCGCCTGATGAAAGTTTGGAATGGGTTGAGTCTCCTTGTTCTGATGACCGTTGTGTTTGCGCTTGGGCAAAGCCAGGCTGCATTTGCCGCGCCTCCAGCACACGTTCCCGCACAAGAAGATGAACCGATCATTTCTGATATTTGGGGGCCAGCGGTTCAGCAGTGGGAGTTCCATATTGGCGTTTTGTCTGAAGAATATGGTTTAGACCCTGACTTTATTGCCGCCGTCATCAAAGAAGAGTCAGATGGTGACCATCGCGCTACCAGTCAAAAAGGGGCGGTGGGGCTGATGGGTGTGATGCCCACTGGCCCAGGCATGGAGTTCCGCCCCTCGGCTGATGATTTGGCGAATCCGGCGATCAACTTGCGCTGGGGCGTGGCGATTTTGGCCGATGTGGTGCGTCAGGCGGGCGGCGATTTGTATGCGGCGCTGGCAGCCTACAACGGCGGCTGGGAAAACGTAGATGACCGTGTGCCGCGCCGGTATGCCACCAGTGTGCTGAACAATTATGGCCGCGCCATTGCCCTGCGGAATGATATTTCGCCCGACATCGCGGCGCAGTGGACGATTGCCATTGAATTACGGCATGGTAATATGCCCAATGAGTCGTTGTTGGTGTTAGGCACTCAGCCGGTTTCGGGTTTACGCACCTATGGCGAGCATATGATTTATGATTACGTAGACAGCGATGGGAATGCGTATTACGTGAAAGGCTATGCCGTGCCGGTGGCGCTGGTGGCTTCCGTTGAGACAGAAACGCAGGTTTTTGGGGACAGTGATGAGGTGGAAGCCTCTTTGCAAGCTCGTTTGGGGGATGAGTCTGGTGTGAAGCATGATACCAGTAATCCGCGTGTATTGTTGGCGTGTTTGCCCAGCCTGGAACGCTTGCGCGGTCATGGTAGTACCCGTTGGTTTGCTCCCTCTGATTGTCCGGCTGGCGACCGGTGAACGGTGAACGGTGGACAGCCGTCATCACCGATTGAAATCGGTCGCTGCCATGAAAAACGCGCTAAAGCGCGTTCGTTGCGTCTCTTGTAACGTGCTTTAGCACGTTTTTTGTAGTAGCCTATGAATTCATTCATAGCAAGGGCTGATTTTTGCACCATTTGCGGTTCAATATAAAATCCTTCCCCTATGCCTACACCATTTATGCACTTACACATTGCGGAGTTGATACGAGAACAGGCTGGCGATAACGGCCGTTTTTCCTCAACCTTATCCGCTTCCTGGCCTGCTTTCTACTTGGGCAGCGTGGCCGCTGATTGTCAGGAACTTGCTGGTATTTCACGAGAAGCGACTCATTTTTATGGCATTCCGCCGGAGCCGGGGAACATGGCCTATCCGCGCATGTTGGCGGCGTATCCGCAGTTGGTCGATGGCGCGGCGCTGCCCCCTGAGCAGGCGATGTTTGTGGCGGCCTACAGCGTGCATTTGATGTACGACCTCATCTGGTTTCGGGATGTGTTGCTGCCGTATTTTGTCAATGCAAAGCAGTGGGCAGTCAGCGTTTGACGAACGGCGCATGGTGCATCAAGTCGTGCTGACTTATTTGGATAAGTTGGCGTATGATTCGCTGCCGGAAACGGCCGTTACCACTCTTTCATCCGCTAAACCCAACCAGTGGCTCCCGTTTATTTCAGACAAAGCATTATGCCAGTGGCAAGATTTACTCGTCGCGCAGTTGGAGCCAGCGGGCGAGCTAGAGACAATTAACGTGTATGCGGGACGATTGGGCATTACGCCAGCCGAGTTTGCCGCTAATCTGAACAGTCCAGACTGGATGGATACACACGTTTTTCAGTACATACCCGTGGGGGAAATTCAGGCTAAAATGGAAACGGCCGTTACCGACAGCATCACCCTCATATCTAATTACCTACAGATTGATTAAACGAAAAGAGAGTATAATTTAGGGAATTGAGGGAGGTATTCTCAGGTTTTCGTACCCTTTCATCCCCCAATTCCCACTAAAATTTCTAGGAGTAACACTATGAACCACATTCACCCAGCCCCCGTTCGGGATACCGTCCAAGTCCGTTTTCAAAACGGCCGTGCTTATGACGGGCCAAAAGGCACCACCATCGAAGAATTTATTCAATTTGCGACGGAAACAGACATCAAAAAGCAGCACATTGTGGCCGCTTTTTGTGATGGCAATTTACGTGAACTGTCCCAACCGTTATTGGCTGATGCTAAGTTGATTCCTGTCGATATTGGCGATGCTGACGGTTCGCGTATTTATCGGCGTTCTCTCTGTTTTTTGATGATTGCCGCGGCGGCAGAAGTGCTGCCTGGGCAGACCATTACCATTCAACATTCCATGCCTTTTGGCGGTTATTACTGTGAACGGCCGAATAATGTCAAATTGACCGATGATGAATTGAATCAACTTCGTTCTCGGATGCGGGAGATGGTGGCACAAGATTTACCCCTGACCAAAATCACGATTCCGCTTGATGAAGCGCTGCAAATTTTTCGGGACAATGGGGACACAGAGAAGGCGGAACTGTTTGCCCGACGGCGTAAAGATTATCTGACGTTGTATGAAATGGGCGGATTCCAGGATTATTTCCACGGGTTTATGGTGCCATCTACCGGGTATCTCGACATCTTTGATCTGTGCCATTACAACGATGGCTTTATTTTGCAATTCCCGCGCCGCCATGCGCCAGACCGGCTGCAACCGTTTGAGGATGCTCCCCGTCTGGCTGGTGTTTTTCAGGATTACAATGAGTGGTTGAGCATTATTGGGGTACCGAGTGTGGCTTCTTTGAATTATGCGCTGAAGAACGGCCGTTGTCAGGAAATCATTCTCGTCGCTGAAGCATTCCACCAGCGGCAGCTCTCTAAAATTGCGTATGAGATTGATGGAAAACGGCCGTTTGTCAAACTGGTTATGATCTCCGGCCCCTCATCTTCAGGGAAAACCACCTTTAGCAAGCGGCTGGCGGTGCAGTTGATGGCACAGGGCATTCATCCCGTCACCATCGCCATGGATAACTACTTTATTAACCGCGACGAAACCCCCCGCGATGAAAATGGCGATTATGATTTTGAAGCGCTAGAAGCCGTGGACGTAGCACTGTTACAACAACATCTGCAACAGCTATTGGCGGGAGAAACCATCGTGCAGCCCGTTTACAACTTCCTTACCGGCAAACGAGAATGGGGCGATGAATTGAGCATCGGGCCAGATCACGTCCTGCTTATCGAAGGGATTCATGGCCTCAATCCCAAACTTGTCGAAGGGATTGCGCCAGAAGCGATGTACCGTGTCTTTATTTCCGCGTTGACCCAACTAAACCTGGATCGCCATAACCGCGTGCCAACCACCGATACCCGCCTCCTGCGCCGCATTGTGCGCGATGCCGCCCATCGCGGCTACACCGCCACCGATACCATCTCCCGCTGGGCCAGTGTGCGCCGTGGTGAACGGCTCCACATCTTTCCCTATCAGAACAACGCGGACGTATTTTTTAACTCAGCACTCGTGTATGAGCAGTCGGTTTTGAAGACGCTCGCCCACCCGCTGCTCTTGCAAGTGGAGCCAGATAGTCCCGCGCGGGTCGAGGCCAACCGCTTGCTCGCCTTCCTGCAATGGTTCGATCCGATCCCCAGCGATGCCCTCGACTATATTTCTAGTGATTCTATTCTGCGTGAATTTATCGGGGGTAATATTTTGGATAAATTTGAAATCGGGATTTACCCACGTTTTCGGCCCTAATTTTCTGAGGAGTTCTCAGGGGCGGCAGCGCACCACGATGAATGAAAATATGGCATCGAATTTACGCGAATTTACGCGAATTATTCGGCTTTATCCAACAAAAATTCGTGTTAATTCGTGACAATTCGATGCTATTTACGAAGGTGGCCTCCGAGGTTGGCGACTATAAGTCGCTTGAAACTTCGGAAGTCTGCGCCCCAGCCTTCACTTTTTCTACACAATATAAGGCGTGCTCGCATTTGTCTTTGCCAACCCCTCTGGGTCTAGCATCACATTCACGCAAGCCGGTTTGCCACTGGCAAACGCCCGAGCCAGCGCCGGGCCGATTTCATCTGGCGTCTCTACCAGTTCCCCATAACCGCCCAGCGCCTCGACAACTTTGTCGTAACGGGTGATGGCTAAGGTTGTGCCAGCCGCCTGCCCTAGCATCTGTTTGGTCGGATTTTTGATTTGGCCCCACGCCCCGTCCATGCCCACAATGGCGACGATGGGCAGGTTGAAACGAACGGCCGTTTCAAATTCAAAGCCATTAAAGCCAAACGAACCGTCCCCATTGATAACCAGCACCTTCTTGTCCGGATTCAGGAACTGCGCGGCCAGAGCAAACGGTACGCCCACCCCCAAACAGCCCAGCGCCCCAGGGTCAAGCCAGCGACCGGGCTTGGTGACGGCAATCGCCTTGGCGCTGGCGCTGACAATATCGCCGCCATCCCCAATGAGAATGGTATCCTCGTCGATAAACTTGTTAATTTCCGCGCCAAACCGGAAATGGTTGACGGGCGCGTCGTCGAGCGCTTCCCATTCCGCTTGTTTTGCTAGTTTGGCATTTTCCATCTGGGTTACATCCGCCAGCCAATCGTCGTAGCGAATGCCTTGCAAGCCTTCGGCCAACGCCTCCAGTACCAGCCGTGAACTGGCAATCATGGCCACATCTGCCTGGCGGTTGTGGTTCAGTTCGGCGGGGTCATTTTCGATTTGGATGAGTTTGATATTGCTGTTCCAGCCCTGGCCGTAACGCAAGCGGAAATCGAGTGGTGTGCCGATGACCAACGCCAAGTCGGCGTCTTTGAGCGCCCGGCCTCGGGTGAGTTTGAAGCAGTTAGGATGGGTCATGGGCAGGGTGCCGCGTCCGCCGCCGTTGGTGTACACAGGCATTCCGGTCTGGTCGGTCAATTCGCGCAGCGCGGCGGAAGCGTCATCCCAGTAAACCTGGCTGCCCGCGATGAGGACAGGTTTCTTGGCGGCACGAACCAGTTCAAAAATGTGCTGCATGGCGCTCAATTCTGGTTCGACTGGTTCAATCTCAACTTTGGGGAAGATTTCTGCCTCTTGCAGCGTGCCGTAGAGAATATCAATCGGCACTTCGATGAAGACGGGGCCAGGACGGCCGCTCAGAGCAATCTCAAACGCTTCATGAAACTTGGCCGGAATGTCTTCTGTTTTGTCGATGGTGAAACTGGCTTTGGTGATGGTGGTGAAGATGTCGGTCTGGGGCATTTCTTGCAGCGCCCCCTGTCCTCTGCTGTGGAACGGTGCGGCTCCCCCGATGAGAATCAGGGGACTGCGGGCGTGGTAGGCATTGGCAACGGCCGTTACCGCATCCGTCACCCCAGGGCCAGCCACCACCACCGCCACGCCCACGTTTCGCGTCAGACGTGCGTGGGCATCGGCCGCATGACCCGCCGCCTGTTCATGCCGCACATCAATGAGCGTAATGCCATTGTCAGCACAACTGTTAAAAATCGGCGCGACATGCCCGCCGCACAGCCCATAAATCGCCGTTACACCCTGCGCCGCCAACTGCCGCGCTACCAGTTCACCACCGTGTAAAAATTGCATGAAATACTCCTTGTCATGGGAAAAAAAGCCGATTTTTTACTAGACACTGGCGTTTTTGTCCGCCATCACTGTCGCGCGATTTGCCAAATCGCGTTACGCCAGACTCCAGTTTTTTACATTGTTTGGGATGGGTTTATGATTCCAAGTCGAGAATTATTTGGGTAATTTCTCTTTTGAGCGGCGGGAGATTGATTTCAGTGATTTCCCATACAGTTTGTAAATTGATGCTGAAATAAGCATGAATCAATCTGTTTCGCAGCCCGGTAATTTGCTTCCATGGAACTTGAGGATAACTTTGTTTTGTTGATTCTGAAATCTGATTACAGGCCTCCCCAATAATTTCCAACTGACGAATGA
The DNA here is from genome assembly GCA_963747345.1 of uncultured Chloroflexia bacterium. GTDB lineage: Bacteria > Chloroflexota > Anaerolineae > Promineifilales > Promineifilaceae. Next base: position 871,786 of record CAVVFA010000001.1, read on the forward strand.
CGCCATCTTGAATGAGATTCGTACCAAAAAATGTCTCAGTTGAAACCTCATTCAAATATACGTCAATTTGTGTTATAGCATCCAGAATATGTTTGAGATAAACGAGATCAGTTTTCGACATATATGATAATCTTTTCTTGTTCGATAAACGGCCGGATATGGGGACTAAGTCCATCTTCATTGACCAATTCAACAGGACGACCTGCTTTTTGGCTTAGTTCATCTTCTAAAGAAAACCATTGTAAGCCAAGCGGAGGCCGTTGGTCGGGTGACTTTAATTCGACAAGAAGATCAATGTCGCTGGTCTGTGTTTCTTCACCTCTAGCAAAAGAGCCAAATACAGCAATCATTTTCACGTAAGGCTTGAGAACTGGGATGACTTGTTTGGATAATTCATCAAATCGATTCATATGCTAGCCATTCCATTTAATCGGTATCTTCGTGAATCCATTATACGGCATTGGCGCGTTTTTGTGATCTTCGATGAGCCAGGTTTTGCGCCAGAGCGAACCAGCCCCATCGATTTTGATGGACTCGCCGCTGATGTAGGCGGCGGCGGGCGAAAGCAGGAAGGTGATGACTGCTGCCACTTCGCTTTCTGTGCCCATGCGTTTGGCGGGGGTGTCCTGAATATTTTGCTCGATGAGGGGGCGCATGGCTTCGGGGTAGTTTTCCAGGCCGCTGGAGTTGATGAGACCAGGGGCGACGGCGTTGATACGCACGCCAGAACGTGCCCATTCCACCGCCAGAGTTTTGGTCAGGTTTTCGATGCCAGCGCGGGCGGCGGCGGAGTGGGCCATACCGGGGAAGCCGCGTGTGTTTTCCATGAGCATGTTGACGATGACGCCGCCGTGCACGTTCATGCCGCGGTTGTAGGCTTCGCGGCACATGAGGAAGGTACCGGTGAGGTTGGTTTCGATAACGGCCGTCCACCCTTTCAAGCTGATCATCTCTGCCGGACTGACAAATTGCCCGCCGGCATTGTTGACGAGACCGTCAATTTTGCTGTGTTCGGCTAATAGCCTATCGAACAGGGCGGTGACTTCTGCTTCGACTTTGATGCTGGCGGTAACGGCAGTTACCTTCCCTCCATTCGCCTCAATCTCAGCCTTCACCTTCTCCAACTTCTCCAGTTTGCGTCCCACAATGACCACATGCGCCCCAAGCGAAGCCAGTTCGTGCGCGGTAGCCCGGCCAATGCCGCTGCCCCCGCCCGTTACAATAATCGTTTGCCCTGCAAATAAGTCTGGTCGAAAAATGGATTGATAGTGCATTGAATAGTCTCCTGGAAAAGGGTGGTAAAGTGGCAAGGTGGCAAGGTGGCAAAGTTGCAAAGGATGGTTAAAGTATCGCAACTCTTGCAACTCTGCAACTCTGCAACTCTGCCACTCTACTGCATTATTTCCTGTGCCGCTTTCGCCAACATGGGAATCATAAATTCCATTGCCGCAAAACGTGCATCCTGCGTTTGGCCGCGTTTATAGCGGATGTAAATTTGGGCAATGATAACCGTGAGTCGGAATAAGCCCAGCGCATGATAGAAACGAATATTGTGCACGTCTCTGCCGCTTTTTTCAGCATAGCGCGTTACCAATTCCTGCCGAGTCATGAAACCAAGATCGCCGACTGGGCATCATGGCAATGGCTTGCAGGGCGGGTGGGTCGGAGGGTTCCGACCAGTAAGTGAGCAGTGCGCCCAGGTCGTTGAGTGGATCACCCAGCGTACACATGTCCCAGTCGAAAACGGCCGTTATCTGCCCCGGATCATCAGACGCCAGCATCACATTGTCCAGCTTGTAATCGTTGTGAATGAGCGAGAATTGGGTGGTCTGTGGTTGGTTGGCTTTGAGCCAGCGGTAAACGGCGTCCATTTCCGGCAGATCGTGCGTTTGCGCGTTGCCCCAGCGTTTATACCAGCCCTCAATTTGCCGTTCGATAAAGCCGGATGGTTCACCCAAATCAGCCAAACCAATCGCTTCATAATCGACGGCGTGAAACTGAGCCAGCGCATCGACCAATGCTTTGCTCATGCGCCGGGGTGCGTCGGGGAAGGCGGCATATACGTTTGGTATGGAACGGCGCACGACGATGCCCTGCTGCCTTGCCATGACAAAGAAATCTGCGCCAATGAGGTCGGTATCATCACAGTAAAGAAACGCTTGCGGAGCATACGGAAACGCCTTATGCAGTACCGCTAGCACCTTGTACTCGCGGCTCATATCATGCGCAGATTTGGCGATGGGGCCAAGCGGCGGCCGGCGTAAAACGTATTGATGGGCGTCGTTGTCGCTGCCATAGTCGAGCAAATAAGTGAGATTGGCCGCCCCACCGCCAAACTGGCGCACGTTGAGCGGCTGGTCGCTGCCCGGCAGTTTGCCACGTAAATAGGCGGCTAATTTGGTTTCGTCAAAAGCTTCGTCTGGGCGAACGGTGATGGTGTCAGGTTTTCCCTGTGTAGCAGCCATAACGAATTTATTCCTACCTTCTGCGTTTGGGTTTTCGCTTGCGGTGGAGATTGAGGCGTTTCTTTTTGCTTCCTTTTTCAACTTCCTGTCTAAACATGTCGTAATGGCGCTTAATTCTTTCGACATAGGCTTCATCTTCTAGCAGTGCTATGGTTTCCGCCAGCAGCGCGGGCGCTAAAGGCGATTGGGCGCTCATACTGTTTAGATAAGGCCCTTGTAGTTCTCGAATGATGTCGGGATCATCTTTTCTAAACCATTTTGCATAAAATTCTCGGGTTTCCCAGCCATAGGCCACCACAGCTAAAGGCTTGGGTGATTCGGGAATGTGAATGTTAAACATCACCCGTCTACAATCGCAGCCAGGCTCATCACAAAACAATTCAATAAAACCATACTCACCTGGCGGTAAAAGAGGATGATCATAGACGGTTAGGGCGCGGGTTTCGGTAACGGCCGTTTCGGGAAATTTGCTAAAAAATGGAGCGTAAGGCATAAAGACCTCCTTATCAAAAATTATCTCGTTTGTAATAAGTGCCAGGGCCGGAACCCTGTCGGCTGATGATACCCAGTTCAATTAGATGATTAAAATCCAGGGTGCGGGTTGCTTTGGCGCGACTTGTCAGTTGGGCGTAATCGCGGTCCGTGATGAAGCCATTTTCAGCAATATAGGCCAGAATTTGCTCGTGATGCTGTTTGAGTGTTGTGGCTGGTGTGGCTTGATTGCGTTCGATTTCTTTTTCGACGCGGTGAAGTTCATCTAATATCCCTTCAGCAAAATATTCCAACCAGGCTGTGAAGTCAAGTGTGCTCACTACATCATAATAATTGCCCGCTAAACCTACTTGTTGAAAGTAGCGGGTGACATTTTGATTGTAATAATTTTCAAAGCTGAACAGGTTGAAGGTATTCAAACCTAACCCTGCCAGGAGTCGTTTGGTGGCTATGCGGGTGGAACGGCCGTTTCCATCTACAAATGGATGAATGACCACCAACTGCTTGTGGAACAGTCCCGCTAAAATGACTGAATCCAAAACCCCCTGCTGTTCGGCTACAAATGCCAATAAATCCGCAACAAGCGGCTCCACATCTTGCCAATCTGGAGGCAGGTAGACGACATCCCCACTGCGCGGATCATGCACAACAACGGGTTCTTGACGAAAACGGCCGTTTTGATGTGCAGGCAGCAGTCCCACCATAATCCCTTGATGAATCGTCAACAAGGATGCTTTATCCAAAAGTGCGGCTGGCTGGCTGGCCAAGTCCAGCAATACTTGATTGTAATTCAACACTTCCCGCTCACTGTTGCGAGCCTGTTCCGGTTGATTTTTCAGTACACGGCGCACTTCGGTCAATGGCAGCGGATTGCCCTCAATGCTGGTGGAGGCAAACGTGGACACAATGCGTGCTTCTGTCTGCATTTGCGCCAGGGCAATTTCGGAAAGGCGAAGGGCATTGAGTTCATGGATTAGTACGGTGATGCGCTTGATGCGATCCAGTAAAACAGGAGTGATAGTGTAGTTTGGTTTAAACATGATGTTTATCGCCTAATTATAGCCTAATTTTAGGCGAAAGCGAATTATTTTTAAATATACTCTTTCAAAATCCGCTGTGCCACTGAGCGCTTATGCACCTCATCTGGTCCGTCGTAAATGCGGGCTGATAGACAAATTGAAAGAAAGCAAGCGTATAAACACAACGGTTGTTCCCCTCAATTTATCTTTTCCAGAAAGATGAAAATCAACAAACCCAATACTTGAAACAGAAAAAACAAGACAGAAGATGTGTGGCTGACAAAGACAATAGTATGGGGTGAATACTGTTGCAAGAAAATTGGATGCAAGGAATGAGTAGATGAAAAATAGTAACGTAAGAGAAAACAACACTTCCTATAAAAAGAAAATAAGATACATCTCTTGGCCAATTTTGTTAATGGTAATGCTTTTTGCTATTGCTGCCAGGGCATCAGCTACCTTGCCCCTAGCCGGAACCACCATCGAATTTTCAGACACGGCGCTAACTGTAGGTAATTCTGATAGCAACAGCGTTGCTTTTGGCGATCTTGATGAAGATGGCGATTTAGATGCGTTTGTAGCCAATAATGGGCCTAACACCGTCTGGCGGAATGATGGCAACGGCACTTTTACCAATAGCGGTCAAAGCTTAGGCACCGCCAATAGCCAGGCTGTGGCTTTAGCCGATTTGGATCAAGATGGCGATCTGGATGCTTTCGTAGCCAATATGGGTCAGCCCGATATCAATGGTCAACCTGTTGGGGAACCCAGTGAGGTATGGTGGAATACAGGGAATGGAATCTTTTCAGATCCTCCACAGCTAATTGGAAATGCAGTCAGCCGAGATGTCGCTTTAATTGATGTTGATGATGATGGCTATTTAGATGCGGTTGTAGCCAATGACGGTCAAGCCAATAAAGTGTGGCTGAATACCCTTGATACCTTTAATCCCCCCCTTCGTATCTTCTCAGATAGTGGACAATCCTTAGGCACTGCTGCCAGCCAAAGTGTTGCTGTAGGGGATGTAGACCAAAATGGCGAGCTAGATGTGTTTGTTGCCAATAAGGGCGAGGCTAACCGTGTATGGCTAAACACGAACGGCGTTTTCTCGACCAATGGGCAGGCATTAGGTAACGCCGCAAGTTTGGCTGTGGCTTTGCATGATATCGATCAGGATGGTGACTTGGATGCCTTTGTTGCCAATGAAAATCAGGCTGATGAAATTTGGGAAAATGATGAGGGACAATTTAGCCTGGTGCAAAGTTTGGGCAGTTCAGCCAGTCAGGAAGTTGTTTTGGGGGATTTAGACAACGATAGTGACTTGGATGCCATTGTTGTCAATGATAATCAAGAGAATGTCGTCTGGCAGAATGATGGCAGCGGTACATTCAGTGACAGCGGCTTAAGTTTGGGTAATTCAGCTAGCAGTGATGTGGCTTTGGCAGATTTGGATCGCGATGGCGATTTGGATGCCTTCATCACGAATAAATCTGGACAAGGAAATCGGGTCTGGCAAAACAACGCCGTTCACCGCAATATACCTTTTGTAGATAGTGGTCAAAATCTGGGTGACGAATGGAGTGTGGGTGTTGTTCTTGGCGATCTAGATAGTGATGGCGATCTGGATGCGTTTGTCACGAATGATTTTGGAGAGGGCAATCGCGTATTGCTGAACGATGGGAATGGCTTGTTTTCCTATACGGCACAGAGTATAGGCAATTCCTCTAGTCAACTGGCGGCTTTGGGTGATGTAGATGAAGATGGCGATCTGGATGCCTTCGTGGCTAACGTTGGTTCAGCCAACGCTAATAAGGTGTGGCTAAATGACGGTAGTGGCTTCTTTGTCGATAGTGGGCAGTCCCTCGGAAATTCAACAAGCATCAGCGTGGCGCTAGGCGATCTAGATAGAGATGGCGATTTGGATGCGTTTGTGGCGAATTACAGAGGTGAACCTAACACAGTTTGGTGGAATAATGGCAATGGCGTATTCACTGATAGCGGGCAACGGTTAGGTAATTCATATAGTCTTGTTGTGCAGTTGGGCGATTTAGATGGGGATGGTGATCTGGATGCCTTTGTTACAAATGATGTGGGACAGAGTGATGAAGTGTGGCTAAATAATGGTAATGGCGTCTTCATTAATAATGGGCAGTCGCTCGGTAATTCTTCTAGCCAGGGTGTAAGTTTAGGAGATGTGGATGGGGATGGTGATTTAGATGCTTTTGTTACCCATTTTCTAGGTCAAGCCGATGTGGTTTGGCTCAATAATGGCGATGGTACATTCACCGATAGTGGGCAAACTTTGAGTACGAGCTTTACTCAAGTTGTTGAGCTTTTTGATTTTGATGATGATGGTGACTTGGATGCCTTTATTGCGGTCTATAATGAAGAGCCAAATGAAATTTGGCTGAATGATGGCCTTGGGTTTTTTACGGACAGTGGACAGCGTTTAGGAGATTCTAGCAGTGTTAGTTTGGCTATTGGTGATTTAGACCAGGATGGTGACCTGGATGCATTTGTGGTTAATTATTTTGGTGAGCCAAATAAAGTGTGGCGAAACGAAGGGGGTAGTGCTGGTTTGGTTGCCGTGGATTCTTCTATTTCAGAGGGGTTTATTCCAGATGGCGCAGAAGATGATGTGTTGATGATTGAATTCACGCATCATGGCATTGTTGGTGATCGTAATTTGGAGTTGGGTTATTGGAATCTTGATTTGTTGGCAAGTAATTGCAGTACACCCCTGACAACAGGAAATGTTAACAATGGCCTGGCTGCGTTGCGTGTGCGTTTGGATGATGGTGATGGGATTTTTGAAGTGGATGGCAGTGATATTGAGGTAGGAGTGGTAAGTGCCCCCAACTTTAGCCTGGATGCAGCAGGTGCCCAGACGATTACTTTTACAAATGATGATCCCAATGTGCAGATAACGCCTGCTTCTACGAAGAATTATTGGGTTAGCCTGCAAGCGACTACGGGTCAGGGACAGTTGAATGTTTGTGTTCGTTTTGATCCTGATGCGGATGCATTGGTAGAGGGTAAAACACCTGATTTTTCAGTGTCTATCCAGGATACTACGCCGATGCAAACGAGCAATACGCCAACGGCCGTTTCCCTTTCATCAATCAGCGTCACCAACCAAAATACCAGTTGGGTTGTGCTGCTTGCAGGCGTGTTGGTGTTGGCGCTTGGCTCACTGTGGCTCCTGCGGCGCGTAAACCGTAAACCGTAAACCGTAAACCCTAAACCGTAAACCGTAAACCGTTGACTGTCCACTGTTCACTGATACCCCTTCAAAATCCGCTGTGCCACTGAGCGCTTATGCACCTCATCCGGTCCGTCGTAAATGCGGGCGGCGCGTTCATGGCGGATACCAGTAGGCGATGGGCGTTTCGTCTGTCATGCCCAGATGCGCCGTGTGCTTGCAAGGCGCGATCCAACACACGCTGCAACACCCCGCCACGTAAAATTTGATGAGCGAAATTTCGTCGCGGGCTTCATATGCCCCTTTTTCGTCGATTTTTTGGGCGGCGTCCAGCACCATGAGGCGGGCGGCGTTGATTTCAGCGCGAGATTCGGCTACCCAGTTTTGGATGGTTTGCTGTTCGGCCAACGCAACCCCGGGCGCCACTTCGCGGCGCACGGCTTGCTCGCACATCAAATCGAAGGCGCGTTCGCAGATGCCGATCCAGCGCATACAGTGGTGGATACGTCCAGGCCCCAGCCGCTGTTGGGCGATCATGAAACCCGTGCCTTCGGGGCCAAGCAGATTGGTCTGGGGCACGCGCACAGCGTCGTACATGATTTCGCAGTGGCTGGCCCAGCCGAAGCCGCGTTCGCCCATCACGGAGGTTTTGCGCACCAGACGGAATCCAGGTGTGTCACAAGGCACGATAATCTGGCTGGCGCGTTGGTGTTTGGCGGCGCTTGGGTTGGTAATTGCCATGACGATGGCGAAATTTGCACCGTCGGCGGCAGTGGTGAACCATTTGTGACCGGTGATGAGGTAGTCGTCGCCATCTTTGATGGCTTTGGTGCTCATCCAGGTGGGGTTGGAGCCGGGGTTTTCTGGTTCTGTCATCGAGAAGCAACTGCGGATGTCGCCAGCGAGTAAGGGTTTGAGGAACATTTCCTGTTGGGCTGGTGTGCCATATTCGATGAGAATTTCCATGTTGCCGGCATCAGGAGCCTGGCAGTTGAAGACGTAATGACCGAGCAGAGAACGACCTAAAACTTCGCTAACGTGTCCATGTTCTACTAATGACAGTCCCATGCCGCCGAATTTTTCAGGAATTTGTGGCAGCCAAAGGCGCAGGGATTTGGCTTTGAGCCGTTTCTCGTGCAGGGCGGTCATCAAGGTTTCGTATTCGTGATTGAGCAGCAGCGGCTCCAAAGGAATAATTTCTTCACGCACGAATTCACGCATCGTAGAGAGGATCATGTTTATTTCGGTCATTTTGATTGTCCTTTTGTCCCTTGTAAGCGTGGCATCCTTGCCACGTGCTGGCGCAAATCAGCGCGGCAGGGATGCCGCGGCTACGAAATTGAACTGCCAACCATCTGCCCGCCATCAATGGTGAAGGTGGCGCCAGTGGTGAAACTGGAGGCGTTGGAGGCGAGATAGAGGGCGATGCCGGTTAGTTCTTCTGGTTCGGCCATGCGTCCTTGTGGGATGGATTTGATGACGGTTTCGTTTATCATGGGGTTTTGCCAGAGGGCGGCGCTGAATTTTGTTTTGACGAAACCGGGGGCGACGGCGTTGACCTGGATGTTGAATTGGGCAAGTTCGGCGGCGAGTACCTGGGTGAGCATGAGTACGGCCGCTTTGCTGACGGAGTAAACGCCCATCATGGGCTGGGGTTCCAGGCCAGCGATAGAGGCCATGTTGATGATTTTGCCGCCGCCGCGTGTTTTCATACTTTCGGCGCAGAGTTTGGCGACGCGGAAGTAGCCTTTGACGTTGACATCGAGGATTTTGTCCCAATGACTGTCATCGGCGGTGAGGATGTGGCCGAAATGGGGGTTGGTGGCGGCGTTGTTGACGAGGATGTCGATGCCGCCGTAGGCTGTGGTGGCTTGATCGATGAGGTGCTGAACGGCCGTTTCATCCCCCGTATGAGCCGCCACCGCCAACGCCTCGCCGCCCTTGCCGCGAATTATTTCCGCGACAGCATCCACGCCCTCTTGCTTGCGGCTGGCGAGTACGACTTTTGCGCCAGCCGCCGCATACGCCTCGGCAATCGCCTGCCCAATCCCGCGTGATGCGCCCGTGATGACGGCGACTTTGTCGGTTAAGTTGAAGGTTGGTTGGTTGGTCATTGGGTTTCCTTAAAACCTGAGATTGGAGATTAGAGATTGGAGATTGGGTCGGGAAATCGATAATCTCTAATCTCCAATCTCTATTTCCCCTTAAATTCCGGTTCTCGCTTCTGCATAAAAGCCATCACGCCTTCCTGAAAATCGTGGCTGGCGATGGTTTGTTTTTGCAGGCTGGCTTCGTATTCGATGGCGGCGAGCAGGTCGTTTTGGGCGGCGAAGGTGAGGGCTTGTTTGGTGAGACCGAGGGCGAGGGTGGGACGTTGGGCGAGGTCTTGAGCCCAGGCGAGGGTTTCTTCAAGCAGGTCGTCGGCGGGCACGATTTTGTTGGCGAGTCCCCAGTGGAGACATTGTTCGGCGGTGATGGGCTGGCCTTCGATTGCCATTTGGTAGGCGCGGCTGTAGCCGATTTGGCGCATGAGGAACCAGGTGGCGCCCGCATCTGGCACGAAGGCGATGTTGCTGAAGGCCATCATGAGGCTGGCGTTGTGGCCCATCACTTGCAGGTCGCAGGCCAGGGCGAGGGACATGCCTGCGCCAGCGGCTACCCCGTTAATGGCAGCGATGACGGGCTTTTTGAGCGTGGTGATGAGTCCCATGAGGGGTTGGTAGGAGTCGATGATGCGGTTGTAGAGGTCATCGGGAGTGGGGATGGTGGCAACGGCCGTTAAATCTGCCCCTGCACAAAATCCCTTGCCAGCCCCGGTGAGCACAACGGCCCGGATGGTCTCGTCTGCCTGCGGCTTCCTGGAAGGCAGATAAGAGGTCGGCATTCAGTTCGGCGTTGAGGGCGTTGCGTTTGTCGGGGCGATTCATGGTGATGAGGGCGACGTGGTCTTGGGTTTCGTAAATGAGGGTTTCATATTCTGACATGACACAGTTCTCCTTTGTGGGGGGACGGGAAATAGTGAGCAATTAGGTTTTGAAAGCCAAGGGCGCAGAGCGCCAAAATCAGCATTCCACGCAGAGCGTGGAACGCGGGAATGTCTGTTTAATCGGGCTGCCAATCGGCCTGGAAGGCAGAATACGCTTTCTTTGATTTCTTGGGGAATGGGGAAGGCGCTGTTGGCATCGTAGTTGTACATGACTTGGATGGTTTTGGCGGTGGCAACTAAACGGCCGTCTTCGCCAATAATCTTATACATCAAATCAAAACTTTTTGTGCCAAAACGTGAAACGCCCACACCCACGGTTAACCGTTCCCCAAATAAAGCCTGTGATTTGTAGGTGCAAGTCGCTTCTACCAGGATGATGGGGATGCTCAGGAGGTCAAAGCGGGTGGGCTGACCTTGTTCTAAAAACTGGGTGATGTATTGAATACGCGCCGTTTCCAGATAGGAGAAAAAGACGGCGTTGTTGACGTGGCCCAGCGCGTCTAAATCACGAAATGTAACTTGGATTTGTGTTTCGGATGGATAGTTGGTGATATTCATAATTGTATTGCTCCTCATTTTTACTGAACAAACCTATTTTACCGCAAAACGGCCGTTAGGTAATTCAAAGCTGAAATTGATACAGAAAACGAAAGAAAAGAGTCTATAATAATGAACAAGCGTTTTGTTGGGTGAAGACAAAAAATTCATCCGTCAGAAAAAAAAGAGTTTTAGGGAGTTCATGCCAGTTTGAGGATGTAGTAACCATGGGGAATTTATTTAGATCACACTTTGCACACATTGTTGTTGGCATTTTGTTGTTTGCGCTTACTGTTTTGATGGCGGCTTGTACAGTAGAGCAACCGGGTAGGCTCTCGTTCCCAGAGTTGCCAGAGCTTGAAGTTTTTTTACCTCAGCCGCAAGCAAGGCGAACACCTGTACTGAATCCAGGCGGAGTAGGCGGACCGCCTTTCAATCGCGGGAATATACCTGAGACAACCTCCTGAATACTATCGGATGTTCAAATTCGTTGCGAAGATGTGCGGCGAGATGCTTGCGGTCTGTTGGTAACGCTTCATGCCTGTTCATGATGACATTGAACTTGATTTGTGGCTGCATGGTGATAATGGTGTTCGGTTTTTGCCTAATCTGGATGTGCTGCCTCAAGGTGAGATGAGAGTACGATTGCTCGAGTGAAACTTACTTCAAGGTGAGTCTCGCGAAATTGATTTCCCCTATGAGCCAAAATCTGAGGTATTAGGGAAATGTCGAGCCTAATTTGCCGGGTGCATTTACAGTTGATGTGGTAGCAACACATGCTGATACGAGTGATCTGTATGCTTATGATCGGACGAGTACGTTATATGGTTTCAATGAATTTGGGGAATTCATTCGCTTACCATCGTAGAAGTCGAATTCAAGAACAAGTTTCGAAGATGCATTTCGTTCGTGTGCCGAAATGTGGATGGCGGTATTCGGATTCAGTTGATGGAGCCGAGGAGCAAGGCCGTATCGGGGATATATTTATGGGTACGGGCTGACAGTATTCGGAGATGAGTTATAACCCAAAAATGGAGATTTCTGACAGTGGTGCAATCACGTTTCTTGGATGATGCTTTTGGGCGCATACGGTGGATGCTCCAGGAACGCGGGTACTGATGGATTCTCGCAAACTTCCCTACCACGAATGCGGGTGGCTGCAAGGGTGGCTTGATTTCCATTTGAGCTGGCTAGGAACGGCCGTTTAATGGAAGGAAGTATGCATTTTTGGTTGTTACGGGCCAAATAGCAAACGCTAACTCAGAAAAACTGAAACAATGCCGGTGGTGTGCAACTGTATTCTGATCCGCAATATCCAAATGAACGTTGGTTGGGGCCAATCGTTACCCCAGCTTGACCCGTTACGCCAATGCCAGCGGCGGAAGGTGCCATTGAAGGAAATTATTGCAGAAAACATTTTGGAAGATGGAACTATGCGAGGCGTTGAATAAATGTTTGTATGAAAATGAAGTGGTACGTGAAATTGCGCGGATTGGTCAAGAAATCAGCGTTCTAGCCATAGGTTACCCCAGCCGAAATGGACGTGGTATATTGCTGATTTTAAGATACGATTTGTCTGGAAATTGAATTTTAATCCGGCATAGTTTCCGTATAACTGGCGACTTTAAGTTCATGAGGTCGAGAATCTGGAAGCGCAGAAATTTAAATTGTTCACAGAGCTTGATCCAGGATTATCGTGTCGAGACTGCCCCGCCGGTGGCATCTAGTACGGGCTGTTTGATCGAATCTTTAGCTTGAAACGATGACGTTTGCGCCCTCGGAGGGGTAGCAAATATAAATGTTGGGCTGTAATCCAGTCGCCGCCTGGTAACAAGCCGAAACCGCGTCGGCGAATGCTTTGGCGTGATAATCCCGCACCAGTGCGACTGCACAACCACCAAATCCGGCTCCCGTCATTCTTGCGCCAAAAACGGCCGTTTTCCGCCGCAGCGCACAATCGACAATCTGGTTTAATTCTTTGCTAGAAACCTCAAAATCATCTCGCAAACTGGCATGGCTTTCGTTGATCAATGTGCCTAAGGTACGCGGATCGTCTTGCAGCATGGCGGCCATGGCATCCAGCGTGCGCTGGTTTTCGGTGATGATGTGTTTGGCGCGTTTGCGCGTGAGCGGATCCAGCCCATCCGCTTTGGCGTTAAAGGTTTCGATATCGACGTCACGCAGGGCAGTCACGCCGAAATAGGCGGCCGCTTCTTCACATTGTTGGCGGCGTTCGTTGTAGGCAGAACCGACGAGTCCACGACGGGTGGCGGTATCTAAAATGACAACGGCCGTTTCCTTCGGCAGCGGCACCAAACAAGACTCCAGCGAGCGACAGTCGATCAACAGCGCATGGCCTTCTTTGCCTGCGGCCGAAATCATCTGATCCATAATGCCGCAGTTGACACCCACCCACTTGTTTTCGCATTTTTGGCCGAGCAGCGCCATCTGTGCGGCATCCCAGGGCAGGTCAGACACGGTGGCAAAGGCACGCGCGACAGCCAGTTCCAGCGCCGCTGAGGAAGACAGCCCAGCGCCGACGGGAATATCGCCAGCAGAAACGCCTTGCCAGCCAGTTAGTTCAAAACCGGCATCTTGCAGTACCCAAGCCATGCCTTTGATGTACTCAACCCAACCTTCATCCCCTTTTTCAAAACTGGATAGCGAAAATTCAGCAGGTGTATCTAGGTCTAAGGAATGGAGTTCAACACGGTTGTCGCTGCGCGGGGAAAGCGCGATGTAAATGGCGCGGTCAATCGCCATCGGCAGCACAAAGCCATCATTGTAATCGGTATGTTCCCCAATTAAATTTACTCGTCCTGGCGCACGCACAATGTGTAACGGCCGTTCTCCAAAACGTTCACTATAGGCTTGTAATACTTTTTCTTGCAGAGTCACCGTATTCAACTCCCTTCGTCGAAGATTTAAATCACGGGGAAGTATACAACAGAATGCGGAATGCGGAACGGTGAATGCAGAGTGTGGTTGTCCTTTGTCGAAAAATAACGATACCCGTACAATCCCCCACACGAGCCCATTCGCCTCACAATAAATTTCCGCGAGTGGCAAAAGGAGTAATTCCCATGACAAAAGCAACCCCCATTACCGAAACCGTCCATACCCGCGCTTCCTATTGGCACGACATCCCCGACGAAAAATGGATGGATTGGCGCTGGCAAATGAGCAACCGCCTCAACAGCGTTGAAGAGCTAGACCGCGTTATCAAGTTGACCGATTCCGAACGCGAAGCCCTCAGCACCGAAGGTCTTTTCCGCGTCGATGTCACCCCCTACTTCGCCAGCCTCATCGACCCTGACGACCCCAACTGTCCCGTACGCAAACAAATCATCCCCACCGCCCGCGAAATGGTCCCTTTCGAGTCTATGATGGAAGATTCCCTGGCTGAGGATAAACATTCTCCTGTGCCTGGGCTGGTTCACCGTTATCCCGACCGCGTGTTGATGCTCGTCACCACCCAATGCGCCAGTTACTGCCGCTACTGCACCCGCAGCCGCATCGTCGGCGATCCGACGCAAACCTTCAGCCGCAGTGATTTTGATGCTCAAATCGAATACATCGAAAACACCCCCCAAATCCGGGATGTGCTGCTCTCCGGCGGCGACCCGATGGTTTTGGCGCCTAAATTGCTCGATATGATTCTAGGCCGCCTTCGGGCTATTCCTCATGTGGAAATCATTCGTATTGGCTCACGGGTTCCCGTCTTCCTGCCCATGCGCATTACGCAAGAGTTTTGCGACATGGTGGAAAAGTATCACCCCTTGTGGCTCAATATCCATGTCAATCATCCCAAAGAAATCACTCCTGAACTGGCTGCCGCCTGCGACCGCCTTACACGAGCTGGTGTGCCGTTGGGCAATCAAAGTGTGCTTCTGGCGGGTGTCAACGACTCTGTACATATCCAACGCAAACTGGTTCATGACCTGGTTAAAATTCGGGTACGACCCTATTACCTGTACCAATGTGATCTGGTGGCTGGCTCCGGCCATCTACGCACCACCGTCTCCAAAGGGATTGAAATCATGGAAGGATTGCGCGGCCATACTTCGGGCTATGCTGTGCCGACGTATGTGGTCGATGCCCCAGGTGGTGGCGGCAAGATTCCGGTCATGCCGAATTATGTGATTTCGCAAGGGCCAGGGCGTGTGGTGCTGCGTAACTTTGAAGGCTTCATCACCACTTATCGAGAACCGCTGGACTACGATCCAGACGCCATCAAACCGCAAGAAGCGCTGTATGCCCCACGTCCCGAAGCCAGGGCAGGAAGGTATTACCGGCCTGCTTGGCGGGCGAGCGTATGTATATCGCAGCCAGAAGGCTTCGATGTCACCCGCGCTCGTGGTGGCGCAGAACATCGTCTCCGCAGTGGCGAAAAGGCCGACAAATGGCAGCCGCTGGGCATTGGCTCTATTGAGCAAGCGCAGCCTAAACCTCAACCTCAATTGTCAGATGCTACAGATGGGGAAAAGCCGGAATTAGAGGGGTGATCGGTAATCGGTGATCGGTAATCGGTTTACGTACCGTTCACTGTTCACTGATTACTGTTTACCGATGTATTAAAAAGGGATTGTGCCAAATCATCCGCCGGCACACGCAATTGGCCGAGCGCGGCCTGGATGGCAGGTAATGCTTGGCGCGTGGCTTCCGCCCCGAGGTTGATGAACTCTTGGGTTTTGGAGAAGCGATGGTAGGCGTGGCCTGAAATATCTGGCACAATGAGGCAGTCGGCGTTTTCTACGCGGCCACCGGAATGGCGCACCATCATCTCGATGGATTGCAAGCCGATACCCAAGGCCCCCATGCGCCGGTAATTGGATGGCACGAAGATATCGACGCCAATGACGTAGTCGGCTCCCATGTCGCGCACCACGTCCACCGGCAGGTTGTCAAAGATACCGCCATCAGAAAGCAAACGGCCGTTTACCTCAACAGGCGTCACTAATCCCGGCACAGAACAGCTGGCACGAACGGCCGTTGCCACAGAACCTTCCCGCAGCACCACCATTCTGCCCAGTTCCATGTCGGCTGTCACCGCCGCAAAAGGCACGGCCAAATCCTGAATATCCACATCGCCTATAAAATTTTTAAACCAGGGTTCTATCCGCGCAAAGTCAATGAGACCATACTTGGACAGGGTGAGGCGGGACAAATCTTTCCAGCTTGTAGACAAAGACATGGCGATTAACCGGTCAATGGGCAGCCCCGCACAGTAAGCGGCACCCACCAGAGAGCCAACACTGGTTCCCGCCACCATATCAATCGGGATGCCAGCCTCTATCAGCACAGACAGCACCCCCACATGCACAGTGCCGCGTGCGCCTCCACCACTTAATGCCAGGCCAATTTTAGGTTTCATACTTCGTAAAAGGATAGAGGATGGAGCAAGAGCAAGAGTCAACCTCTTGCTCTCGCTCTATCCTCTCGCTAAAAGTCTACAGAACGGCCGTTATACGCAGCTAACAACAGCTTCTCAATTTCCGGGGTATCGGGGATACGCGGGGACATGAGCGTGTTGGCGTCATAATCGACGTGTTCGACGAGCATGGGCAGCGCTTCTTCAAAGTCAGCAGGCGCAATACCTGCCGCTTGCAGCGATTTAGGCTCGTCGATTTCGTCAAGCAGGTGGTAAATGGCGTCTACCAAACTGGCGGCGCTTTCAGCTTCGTCTTGGGCGGGCAGATGCAGCAGTTGGGCAATGTCACGATACCGACCCAGGCCAGCATGGGCGATGAATTGGATGGTAATGGGGAGGAAAACGGCCGTTATCCTGCCATGTGGTATCTGCTTAAACACCCCCCCCGCACTGTGTCCCAGCGCATGAGCCAGCGCCACCTGACTGTTGCCGAGTACCATACCGGCAATACTGGCCGCATTCGCCATTTTCTCCCGCGCTTCCATATCGGCTGCGCCGTTGGCGACAGCTCGAGGTAAATAATCAAACACCATCCGAATCGCCTGCAAACAAAGCCCATCCGTAAAATCATTGGCCCAGTTACAGGTATACGCTTCAATGGCGTGAGTCAGCACATCAATTCCCGTATCGGCCGTAATTTGCCGGGGCAAGCTGCGCTGTAAACGCCGGGTCTACAATCGCTAAATCAGGCGTGACCTCCCGCGAACCGAGCGTCAACTTCCGTTTCTCCTCAGTATCCGTGAGCACAATGCCATAATTCGATTCTGAGCCCGTACCGGCCGTGGTGGGGATACAAATCAAGCGGGCTTTTTGGCGTAAAATCAACTCGTCAAACGGGTTGATTTCTGCTGGTTCGATATCTGGATGTTCATACAAAATCCACATCGCCTTCGCCGCGTCCATACTGGAACCACCGCCCAGGCCAATCACCCAATCCGGCGCAAAAGCCATCATCGCCTGTGCGCCACGCTTAACAGTTTGGATGGATGGGTCTGGCTCCACATCCGTAAACACCTGGCTATCAATTCCGGCTAGTGACAACTGCGTTTGCACCGTTGCCACAAATCCCAATTGTTGAATATTTTCATCGGTGACGATAAAGGCGCGTTTGCCTTGCAAAGTCGCCAGCCGAGAAAGCGCATCTTCACCAAAACTAAATTCAGGACATCTAAAAAACCACATAATTTTCTATCAAAGAGACTATTCAGGTATTGCCTCTCATACCCGCGAAGGCGCGTATCCAGCCTAATGACCTGTATAAGTACCAAATTCCTACACTGGGACAATACTCGCTTTTTAGTGTAGCCGCGGCATCCTTGCCGCGTACAAATTGCCGATAATGGGAATTATTTAGGCCATTCAGTATCAATGGCTGCCGTGCAGTTGACCAGTTCAATAGCCGCTTTAGGGGCTTTCATGATCTTCATCATATTGCCTTTGAGCTTCAGTTGACGGGTCATCATGCCTTTGATGGGGTCTAGCTCTTGTCCCACAACTTTCTGCCACACATCAACCGGCGCCGACATGACAAAAGCGGGTTCTTTTTCGCTGGCATCTTTCACTTCAAACGCATCCCGACATTCACCATGCCACAGATCCATATACATGTAAACATCTTCGGGAATGGCACCCCCTTTGCTCACCACAAAGTAAAAATCGCCTTCCCAGGTTTTAGCCGCTTCTCGGTAGCCTTCGCTGCCGTTTAGCTCGCTTTGTAATGCTTTGATCCATGCTTCGGTTGCAAATTTTGTTCCCATGGTGTTTCCCTCCAAAAGGTTAATGGTGTGTATCCTAAAAGTCGTGGTTTTCTCGAAGGAATCAGCAATAAATCAACTAATCTTCTCCAGTAATTATTGCGAATTGCCTCTGAGTTAAAGATAGCACAGCCATATCCTTTTGTCACCTATTGCCCTGTTCTGGGGTGCGCGGAAATTCTGTTGACGCTGAGCAGGGCACGCCCACGTGCCCGTTTGCACGTGGGCGTGCAAACTCCTCCAATCAACAAAAACGCCGCGCACCCCCCTGTTCTGTGTTGTACATTAATGCTGTCAGCATATGTGCTGAATCAGGTTATAATGAGAACAGTTCAAACAGTGAAAAAAGCATATTGACGTAAGCGGGAGCAACGATGAGTAGTCCAACAAATTTCACACACAATAACGAGCAACTGGTACGTCCGCGCGCAAAAACAGCCCTGGTTTTAGCCGGGGGTGGCTTAACCGGCATGGTTTATGAAATTGGGGCGCTACGCGCCATGAATGATCTGCTCGTGCATCATACAGTCAATGATGTTGACCTATTTGTAGGCACGAGCGCCGGCTCTTTGGTGGCGGCAGGTTTAGCCAATGGCATTGCCCCAGAAACGATGATGCAAGCTATTGATGGATCAGTGATGCGCCGCGATATTATGCGCTTTAATACCAGCGAGATTGTGCGTCGCAGCCTGGGTCTACCGAAGAAAACAGTTCAAGCCTGGCTTCATTATTTACGCAACCACAAAGATATGACAATGTTTGATATGTTGTGGTTTATGCTAGAGGGCTTACCATCTGCCTTTTATGACAGTAATGCGGTTAACAAGTACCTGGAACGGATGATTGCCAAACTAGGCGGCGATAATGATTTCGAGAAAATTGCCAAGGAATTGTTTATCATCGCCACCAATCTTGACACAGGTAAACGGGCGGTTTTTAGCAAATATGATGAGCCGAAGATAACTGTTTCCCAAGCTGTAGCCGCGTCTTCCGCCGTACCCATGATGTATAAGCCCGTTCGTATCGGGGATGCAGAGTATGTCGATGGCGGTTTACGGGGCAATGCCAGCATTGATGTGGCCATTGAACATGGCGCAAAGCTTATTTTATGTATCAATCCGCTCGTGCCGTTTGATGCCACACAGGCACAGATTCCATTTTTAGGGCCAGAAGGAAATGGGGATAAACATCACTTTTTAAGTGAGAAGGGAATGCAGGCGATTGCCAACCAGGTATTCCGTACCGTCTCCCATTCAGCACTCCATTATCACATCAAGCAGCTCAAGCGCACACATCCAGAAGTTGATATTATTCTCATTGAACCTCGTCCAGATGATTACCAGATGCATTTTTATAATATTATGCGTTTTTCGGCGCGGCTCATTATTGCCCAGCATGGGTATGAATCGGCCACCTTGGGCATGGCCGCAGAGTATCCTCATGTCAAGGATGTTTTGGCACGCCATGGTATTCCGTTAAGCCGAAGATTTGTGATTGAAGAGCTGGCAGCGATACATGAGTCTAATTATGATCTTGAGGTAGTGCGGGAGGTGTTGGAGAAACGGCCGTTACCCAAAGCAGAAGAATCGCGGTCGGCACTCACTCAACTGGGGGCGGCACTGGACGAACTGGATACCGTGCTTTCAACGACAAATTCGTGATCCAAGTCTGAGGCAGGTTCTGGTTGAGATAGTTTGAACATGGCGGTGAGCAGTCCTAATGCTATCCAAAAACTCAAACCAGTTTTAGAGCCTAGTGCCAGGGCATCTGTTAGACCATACGTGTGCAGTGCCGCAAAACTGGCGAGGATTCCTAGTGAAAACGGCCGTAATGCCTTGCTACGTTTCGCAGTTTGCCATCCAATACCCACCGCAATCATCAAGATAGATAGATAGGTGATCAGACCGGGGATGCCCACATCCAGTGCCGTTTGCAAGAAGATGTTGTGAGCATGGGCGATGTCATAATCAGGAGGCACATTCAGCGGATAAAGGCGGCGAACGACATGCCGAAAGGTGCCCAGACCGGTGCCTGTGAATGAGAAATCGCTTGACGCCATCAACCCCCATCGCCACACTTCCTGTCGAAATCCGATGGAACCTAAATCACCAACGGCCGTTTCTTCAGCTTGACCAGGATCATCCCAAATAGACTGGATTCTCTCTGGTCCGAGAGCGAATACGCCAGCAATGCCTGCCAACAAAATGACACCAACCGCCCCCCACATCACCCAGCGCTGCCGCGACTTTGGCAGAACCGCGCCCCACAAAATAAGCAAGACCAATACCCCGCCAATCGCCCCAATCCAGCCGCTGCGTGATTGGGTGAGGAGGAGAATGGCGGTGGTGAAGAGGGTGAGAACGGCCGTTCCCCCCAACAATAATTTCCGATGCGCAGAAGGTCGCCAGCCAATAAGCAGGGACAGCAAAAAGGGGAAATAGATGAGCAAGGTTCCGGCCAACTGATTCGGCTGCACGCCAGTGTCAGAACCAGGCAATTGCAAAATTTGGGAAGGCAGTGCTTGTAAAATCGCAGAAATCCCAGGCACTTTAAAAAGCCAGTTGGTACTGAGAATACCAATCGCCGCAAAGCCAAGACCGAGTACCCCCCAGAAGATGAAACCGAAGATAGAGGGAAGAACGGCCGTTTATCGCCCGACTCAAGAACACCCACCAGGCAAAACCCAACATCAGCCCCGTAAACTTAGGCAGCGTCAGCTCCGGGTCAGCCGTCACCAGCACCGCCACGCCCACCAGCAGCCACCACACCAGCCAAGACACGTTAAAGGGAGACGGTTTGGGTGGGCGGATGAGATAGAAGAGGGCGAGGAGGGAGAGGGAAACGGCCGTTAGGATTGGGAAAAGCAAAGGGAAAACAAAAAAAGGAAGAACAATAAATAAACCTACCGCTTCAACGATAAACCAAAACTCCTTCTCAATCTTGTCAGGCAAAGACACTATCTTATTTCAACTATCCACCGGAAATTTTTTAAGACCTGTTTGCTGCAAAAAAACCAACCATAAAAACCAAGGATTATATAATAGATATCGCTTCCATAAGCGCCGTGGTTCCATAAATAACCGGAACAACCATTCTAACCCTGAATTTTGCATCCAACGAGGGGCTTGACGAACTTTTCCAGTATGAAAATCAAAGGCTGCACCAACTCCAATCAAAACGGCTGCATCGAGTGACTGCCTGTGAGATGCCATCCAAAGATCTTGTTTCGGTGTTCCCAGACCCACCCACACAATATCGGCCTTACTGTTGTTAATGTTTTCTATTACAACTTTATCTTCTTCGTCACTCAAAGGTCGAAATGGAGGTGAATAGGTTCCAGCAACAGCCAAATCAGGAAAACGATTTTTTAAATTAGCTGCTAATTGCTCAGGGACACCTGCAGTTCCGCCATAAAAATAATGTCGATAACCTAGTTTGTCTGATAATTTGCACAAAGCCAACATCAAATCAGGTCCGTAAACACGTTCGACAGGTTCTTGATTTCTCATTTTTGCTAACCATACTAAGGGCATTCCGTCTGGCGTAGCCATACCAGCTCCATTAACTGCCCGTCGCATAGAAGGGTTCATTTGACATTCCATAACTGTGTGTACGGTACATACAGAAACATAGTGACGTTCACCAGTTTCGATCCATTGTTGAATCTTAGACAATGTACCTTTTATCGTGATAGCATTAATGCTCACGCCTAATACATTAACTTTTTGGAGATTCTTATTCATTTCAACATGTCCCATTAATTCTTGATAGCAATTAGGGACTTAGTAAAACCCCATACCTTCTCTTTAATAATTTCTGCATCAGGGAAAAGTTGTTTCATTTCTTCTTCATCCAATAAACGAATCTCTTCCATAAATTCCTGGCATTGTTTTTTACTGGGCCTCCCAATAAGCCCCCATACAGTAAAGTTCCTCAATAA
This sequence comes from uncultured Chloroflexia bacterium, assembly GCA_963747345.1. Classification (GTDB taxonomy): domain Bacteria; phylum Chloroflexota; class Anaerolineae; order Promineifilales; family Promineifilaceae. The sequence goes on from CAVVFA010000001.1 coordinate 893,612, forward strand.
ATGAAGGCGGATTGCTGATGGAATAAAATGAATAAAAGGGGTTAAAAGATGTGGTTCAATAAAGAAATGACGGTTAGGAGTTTGTACATAGTAATGTTGACTTATCCGTCTAATTTCTTTGGCAAAACTTTGTTGGTTAGACCAATTACTTAAATGCTCAATAACAGAATTACTATAAGCAATTTCAAATGTGTCATCGGAAAAAGGTAGCTGACACCCATCTGCAACTAACCAAGTAATCTCTTGATCATCACTAACTACTGGTGTATATATATTGGCAATTGTTAATTTAGGTATAATTGGTATCAGTTTCCAGTTGAAATGATTTCCCCCTACATCAATCACTTGTGTATTCCGAGTTAGATGAAAGAAATATGCAAATTGTTCCATACGTTTAGTACGGAAGTGCTTTAAGATAGGTCGGTAAATATCATGAATATTCATAAAAAAAAACTGTGTTTCGTATTTGATAGCCTGAGTTAATCTAAGTGATCATTAACCATTATGGTGGTTAAGATCACAGTTTGCTCTATTTTGATTGAGTTCATCAATTACTCCAACTAATTACATTTTGAGTAAAGCCTGATTAACATAAGTAAAGGGTTGATTCGTAATGTAATCAATCTCTAGGATGCTCTACATATTAGAATTATTATTTGAAAAGTCCAGAGCATTATTGATCCTTTTAAATACTACATCATAATAAGCTCCACCTTGGTCTCGTGGGGCTAAGACGGCTCTAGAAAACTCTTTGAACCCTCTTGTCTCTAAAAAAATCTTAATATCCTCCAATTGACAACCACCTCTATATGCCTCAAAATCTGCTGCTTCAACTTTAATGTACTTAAAATACTGCAAAATTTCTTGCTTTGCTCCTTTTAATACTAACAATTCTGCACCTTGAGTATCAATCACCAAGGCGTCATATTTTTCAATTTCTATTTTTTCCTGTGAAATAAAAGTCTTCAATGTTATGCTGTTTAAATCAATAGTATGTGTATATTCCACCTGTGGCCAAATATCTTTATGACATCCAAATTCAAAGATTGACGACGATTCCCCACTATTATTAGCGATGTTAAAAGCAATGCTTTCATTATTTTTATCTGTAATTAAGTAATTAAATGCTTGTTGACGAGGGAACGATTCAACATTTTGCTTAAGCTTAGTAAATGTATCAAATATTGGTTCAATCCAAATCACATCCACATCATACTTGGCATAACGAAATCTTTCCTGACCCAAATTTGCCCCCACATGAAGTACACCTGAAACATCACGTAAAAATGAAAAAGGAGCTCTCCCATTTACTTTATTGATAAGCCTAGTTATTTTGAGCCGATATTTTCTTAATCCCATTTATTATCCAATGCCTTAAAACAACATAAAAGAAGACTTCAATCGTGATTCATGCTGATTTTAACTCAATTTTTTTCGACTTTATAAATGATTTTAGGATACATACTTGATAGCCTGCCTAAAACCTTCAATCATTTTTTCATTATTCCAAAAAGAGATTTTTTGTTTAGCATTCGCTCCTAATTGAAAACGCAAGTCAGGATCACTCAATAAGCAATCAAGCCTACTTGCCAAAGCATTACTATCCCGTTCTGGGATGACATATCCATTTATCCCATCTTCAACTAATCCCCCAGCAGCAGCACCAACAGCGTCTGTAGCTATAACTGGAACCCCTTGATTAAAAGCTTCGTTTACAACTAACCCCCAAGGTTCTTTGAACGTGTCCGTTGTCACTGATGGTAAGACGTAAACCCAAGCAAGACTATAATATTGAATTGTGTCTTCAGATTGCACATAGCCTGAAAATCGAACTCGTTTAGAAATCCCTTTTTCTTGCACCAACTTTTCCAAACTTTCTCTTTCAGATCCTGTTCCGGCAAACACTAAAACAGAATCATCTCTCGCAAGGGTCGCAAAAGCATCAACTAAATATGTTAATCCTTTTCCAATCTCCAATCGTCCTAGATAAAGGATTATTTTTTGCTCATTAAAAATATCCAATTTTTGGCGCAACGCTTCTCGGGTTTTCTCTGGAACAATGAGATTCATAAGAAGCATTGTCTACTGCATGAGCAGTAACAAATATCTTTTCAGGCAGAATTCCTTCATTAATTAGATATTCCTTAACATGTTCTCCATAAACCACAATTGCATCAGAATTACGGTATATGTACTGCGTTAGGGGGAAAAACATACGATGAAAAGGAGTGTCTATTCTCATCCATATACCTGTCCACAATATAAACGGTTTTTTTTTCAAGCGAGCTGCTAAGTAGGTGACCGGTAAAGCAAAACGGCCGTTAATACACTTTAGATAGACATCATAATTTTTTCTCAACAACTTCCAGAGTAAAGTAGGCGTAAATCGCGTTTTTCCTAATCTAACCCCAGGCAAATACTCAAAGTTGAATTCTCCTTTATTTATACCGTGCTCTTGTTGCCAGTACCATTCATCACCAGCCGAAAAAAAATAAAAATCACTATCAAAATGTTTCGACAACATTTCGAAAGTTCGTATCCGATAATGAGGACAAATATTTGTTATAAATGCAATTTTCTTGCTCATAAAAACGATTTATATATTGCCATTAATTGATGATAATATATTTCAGAATCATATTGGAGCTTAAATTCGATTTGGGCATTTCTCCCCATTTGAAGCCCTTTTTCAGGATTGTTCTTTATCCATTCTAGTTTTTGAAATAAATCTTCGCTATCTCCGGGTTTAAACAATAAGCCAGTCTTCTGGTGTTGGATGATTTCTGGTAAACTACCGATTGCACTTCCTATTACTGGAGTTCCAACCGCCATACTCTCTAATACAGTGAAGGGAGAATTTTCATACCATATAGACGGTACAATCGTTGCTACTGCAGAACTTAATAACTCCCATTTTTTTTGCCCACTCACAAACCCAACCAATTCGATATTTGAAATATGATTTTGCTGTAACCAGCTTTGAATCGATACAATCAAAGGCCCATCACCTAATATTTTTAAAGTCACGCCCTTAATTTTCCTAAATGCATGAAGTAACGTCCAGATTCCTTTTTCACGTGATAAACGCCCTATGAAAACAAAGTCCACCTTCTCTTTAGAAAGATTCCCAACTCGCATTTGGGGAACGTTTTTTGGTAATATATATTTTATTGTGTGCATATTTTCTTTAGTTGCTATTCCCCCTTCGATAAGTTTTTGACCCGTAAATTCTGCGGGAACTACAAAAGCTTTTATTAAATCAAAAGTTCCAACTTTTCGATGCAGCGCGATAGTTAAACCGTAAAGCGCACTCAAACTTCGACTATTACGGAAACAACGAAATCGTATAGCATGAAATGTGTTTCCCAATATGCATTTTTCACAAATTTGCCCGTTGGTATAAAAAAGACCGTTTGGACAAAGAAATCGAAAATTATAAATAGTTTGAACGATTGGAATGTTGTGATTATGCAAAGCCAAATATACTGATGGTGAAATCAATGGGAATACATTGTGGATATGGGCAATCTGTGGTTTGTTTTCCTTAATAATCGCAGTTATATCTCGATATGTTTGTGAGGAAAAAACTGTTTCTTGAAAAAATTTTACTTTGCGAAAAATATTGTACTCATCAATTTCAGAGCTGTTCCGTGTGAATTGAATTACATCATGTCCACGGCTTTGTAACAAAGAAACTTGAGCAGACAAAGACACTCTTTCACCACCTGCTTCACGATAATAATTATGAACGACTAATATCTTCATATCAGATTTGTGTTAATAAAAGAATACTCGTTACCAGATTCCGAAATATAGAATAAACGTAGCCCACAACTTTCTAATTTATCGATCGATGATTTTGTAAGAATCCGGCCCTAGCCCTGGGAAATTGTGATGAAATTCTACTAGAAGTTGATTTATTTGTATTTTGGACTCTTGGATATCATCTAGTACATCATATTCCGATCCTTCTATATCCATCTTTAGCAAATCAATGTGATCATGTCCAAGCTGCTTCATAATAGTTTCTAGTCTATAAACTTGCACTTCAACTCTATCACCCAAATTATAAACATTGTTTAACAAAGTATGTGAAATGTGTTGAGGATTATTTGGCGAATTAAGAAAAGCCTTCCCATCAAAATCAGCAACACCGTAATCGAAAACGTGAAGTTCTTGCGGTACTTTTTGAGCTTCAACCCACATGATTGACTCAGGCGTAGGATCAAAAGCATATATTTCTACTCCATACGTTTTCACAAGGGAGAGGTCAAAAGACAAATCCTTTCCGATTCCAAATGAATAAATAATACTCGTTCGGTTTATGGGTAAGGGATAGATACACCATCCTCCATAATTAGAGCCATGACTTTCGGTCAACAAATGAACTTTTGGCCATATGCGCGGAACTTTTTGAAAAAGCTGTTTAAGTAAGAGCCTAAGATAGTATTTACTTTTCTTAAAAAAACCTTCCATTTTGTTCAATTCACCATTTTTGTAATAAAACGTCTTATAATTGATGAGAACCATTCCCAAGATTAATAAATTTTACAGTTCGGCCTTAACGAGTGTTCTGGTTTTACTTCAGAACCATTCGAATCCAATCTAACTGAACTTGGCGTACTGGCATATCATCAACATTAGAAGGTTCGCTAAATGATAAATATAATGCCTCTAGCTTTTTACCCTCCAATGGGATAGATATTTCCTCCCAAATTCCTTGACCAGTATAGTATTGAAGAATTCTTTCTCGTTTACCATCTACAATAACTTCAATAGACATATAGGAACCATGATAACCTTTCATCCGAATCACCAGATTCGAGTGTCTGGATAACTCAATGGCGTGCGACCCCAGCCAATAAGAATACATAATCATATCGCGATAAGCTTTTGTATTTAGGTATTCAATATTTACAATATTTCCATTAGATTCTACTACTAACTTAGTCTCAGTCGATTTATCCAGTTTCCATGCCGCTAACTTTTCAAACTCTTCGATGGAAATATTGCCGTTTGATAAAATTTCATTTGATCCTGTAACAATTGCAGGTACTTGCTGTTCAGTCTCGATCTGAACAGTAGCTGCGTTCTGAAACCATTTTATTGCTTGGCTCAAATCTCCTTTTAGCCGATAATATTGTCCAATATAAATCGACTGGATCATATCAGTATTTTTGCGTATTGGACTGTTAGTTATTTTGCTTTGATCAAATACTAGATTCATTTGGTTTGCGTAATTGGCTAACAATTGTTTGCGCTTGACAACGACTGTAGTTGCAAAAGCTTTGTTTAAATTAAGATTTGCAATATTATGGCGACTATATATTATGCCAGCTCCCGAAAACCGAATTAAAATAAATGATATGAGAACGATCAAAAACAGGTAAATAAAATAATTTTTAAGTATGCTTTTAACACTATATTTCATTTTTAAAACTATAAGATAATAGCTTGTTAAAGGAACTCAACAAACACTCAGGAGAATGAAGTTGATAAAATTCATCAAAAGCCCCCTCCCCTTCTCCGTTTATATTCACTAACTGATGTATAGCATATAGCCAAGAATCCGAATCGTTTACTGATACACACATTCCCAAGTTATATGTACGTACTCTTTCACCCATGGCATATTTCTCATCTACTAAAACTGGTTTTTGAAATGCTGCTGCTTTTGTGAGAATATTACTACTATGTGGAAATTCCTCGTAAGCAGCACAAAGAATATCACTAATGCTCAAAAGCGAATTAAAACTCCCTTGATCTGGAATATGTCCAAAATGAAAATAACAATTCTCAGGTGTAGATGAGGCAATTGCTGTTAACTCCAGCCGCATTTTCTGTCCTCGACTACTCTCATCTATTTGCCCAGCAATCAAGAAAAAGAATTGTGTTGGTGATGCTTTTTGTATTAATTTCAAGAAAGTTAAAACGCCCTTTCGTTCCTGGAGAATTCCAACAAACTAACGACAATCCGACCTTGTGCCAATTCTTTTACTTTCTCAGCAACCACATACTTTTTAATTTGAGTTTCTGTGACATCTGGGAACAAAATTACAGATTTTCGAGATAATCTTGTCATTAATTGCTGTTGAATACCTTCATCCAAGACAGCCACTCCTATGCAATTTGTTGCTTGGAGCACCTTTTCTGGTTTAAGGAATTTAATAACAGTTGCTATTCTTGTATTTAATCGCAAATGACGTGGGTGAAAATACAATCCCGACCATTGGTAAGGGAAAAAATTCTCAATCAAAAATGGGAATAATAAAGGATGAAGAAATGAATCCAACCACGGGAAAAAAACAAAATCCGGATAAATTCCGTCTGATTTTTCAAATTGTTTAATAACTTTTAGAGTTAGTTTCCAAGCCGAAATGACTCGGAATTGCATCGCGATTTTAGTAGGAATGCCGACAATATTGATATTAGGTTCTGGCATATGTTGAACATATAAAGATGCTATTCGTTCGGGATCGCTTTCGAGAACATGTTGCCTTAGTTGTTCTGGCTCAGCACAAAAAACAATGACACGATACCCTAATTTCAGCAAAGTCAATGTAAACATTCGAAGAAACATTGGATGGTGACCTGAAGAAAATGGGATCTACCATTGCTACCGTGTTCAGTGTTAACTTTGAGCCTTGATTATCGTTCATCAATTATTCCAATCGCATACCTATTAATTGCAAAGTGGATACTGGCCAGATTTTTCTGACGGTAACTTGGTAACAATGTTTTGTTGTTTAGATTTTAGTGCCACTCGACTTAGTTGGGGTGTCACTGCTAGTACAATTAAAAAAGGCCAAAATAAACCCGCAAAAGCACTTCCTGATATCCCACTCAACAGCACTAAACTCATTAAAGCTATCAATTGCAGTGTAATAGGCAACAATTCATTATTATGGTATGTTGCTATCCACAACTTAACAAGCTCCATACAAGCCATCACAAATGTTAAGAATAATAATATTCCACCAATTAAGCCTAGATCAATCAATACTCTTGAGATAACATCATGTGCAACAGTCAGGGTACCCCCTGTCGCTTCGGAATAACCTGACATTATCACCCGATGCCCAGCTTCATAACCATAACCCAAGATTGGGGAGTTCCTCCATTGTTCAATCAAATAATCAAAAGCTCGTGTTCTACCCGTAAGGTTTTGAATATCTTTTGATCGTTTGACCACGCATAACAAATCGAACTAGATACTGATAATCACCCAAAACCAGACCAAAAATACCAACAATCAACGCAATCCACCCAAACCAAAACTTGAGTGAAATTTTACTTTGCATTCCAATTATCAATAATGCACACAAGAAAGCAATAACCATAGTAGTTCTTGTTTGACTAAGGAAAATGAATACCCACGACAAAATATAAAGGACCATATAGATAACTCTAATTGGCAGTCCCTTTCGAAAAACAGCCTGGGTTAAAAAAAATATCCCAGAAATCGTTGCAGATAAACCAAAATCATTGAACACTCCTCCCGTCAATCTATAACCAACACCAGTCAATTTGTTTCCAACAAATTCTGGGCGTAGAAAATAGAAAATAATTATAAGTATTCATTGCCCAATCATAACGATATAGAAAGCATTTAATAATACAACTGCTTTAGACTTAGTTAATCGAGCATTTGAAACATTGGTATAAAGGCCTAATGCCAACCACGATATCATCAACTTACCAGCAAAAAACAATGTATACGCCGACCTTAATGAGTAAATAGTTGAAAAAACAGCGAACAAGGCAAACAACCCATAGAATCCCAATGCTCCCTTAGTAAGGGAACTCGGCATAATTCGGCTACGATAAATAAAATGACGAAATAAATAATAACTAATAGTTACCCCGCCGCTATGCCCCATACACTAAGCCGATAAATTGTGCTCAATCAGTTGCCGTAGTTGGATTATTTAATGCTGCATCAAACTGCTCAGTCCTAAAAGCTAGGCGGTCCCCAAATCATTAAAAGCAAGAAAGGATAGCAAACAGTTTTAATATTTATCATAAATGTCCTAATTTATCGATTTATAACTTGGTAAATATCATGCCCTTTTTCGTTCTACAGCCCAATCTCTCAATCGATTAAAGGTAAGGGGAATTTAGATTAAAAATTTAACCAACTAAATAATTGCTTACGCATCGGATGTATCCATAATATTGGCATAATCAAAAAGATATACACGAAAGTTGTTATTATTACGCTTGTGGAGAAAGCTTGAATCAAAGTTGTTTTATACAACCAGAATGAAATCATCATAGTAAACACACTAGCTAACATCAGACTCAAATTCGGTCTCGCCCATAAAAAGGCCCCATGCGTTTTTGTCTCAGTATGATACTTAATCGCTATAAAAACAGATTCAAAAATTAGTGCGAAGCCCGAACCGACTAACACCCCTAAGCCCCCAAATGCCCTCCCTCCAAACCAACCTAAAATCGCTGCTAATAAAGTAATGAAAATGTGACCTAACGTAGTCCATTTCAACCGACCTAAACCTAAATATGCGAAGTAAGCAGGGGAACTTAATGAATTGAAAAACCAACTAATTGCTAATATCAATGTGGCTACTATAAAAAATGGCTCGATGAAACCAATCCATACTTTAGAAATCAAAGGTATAAAAATAGCCAACATCGTAAAAAGAGGAACAGCAATATAATACATTAATTCAGCTGAATTTAAGTATACGGAGCGAATCTGCTCCGGTGCACGTTCTACCAAATCAGCAAATGCTGGTACCATCACTCGGTTAGCCGAAACAATCATACTTCTAAATTGAAGTACCAATCGGTTTGCCATTTCTATATCCCACGATTTGTAATTAGCCGACCTACATAGAAAGAAGACCTTTTGTTATTGGCTCATATAGAACAATGGCAATACCAGATATCTGAAAATTCACCCCATAACCGTATCATTTGCTAAATTATTGCTTGTCTCCAAATCGCGGTATTAATGGGATAGGGACAAGTAATCGCAAAAAAAACAATGCGCATATCAACGTAAAAACATTCTGAAATATATCCGAGCAACCGCCACACGCGCAACAAATCATAAGTTTGCACCAAACCCATAGCCAAAATAACAAATAAAACTGTGCCCGCAATCGTTACTCCACCACTGATATCAATCCGTTGATAACCTTCTAAGCCTCCAATAACTGTCATAGTTATCATTGAAAACCAAACAGATATAGCATAGCGAAAGGCAGAAGCTCAGAGAACCTCTCGCCAATGCACTTGCATCAATGAAGAAGGTTAACGCATACTTTGCAAAGGGGTAAAACAAATCAAAAAAACTGCAACCGAAATACCGACTAAAATTAATGTTGTTTGAATAACATCTATTACCTTCTGTTGTTTATCAAGAGCATTATATTTAGCAACTTACTTTACAACACTGCCAGCGGCCCCATATTTGCAGCCCTGCTAATTGAGGTTGAAGCTAACACCAGCGACCATATTCCAAGTTTTTCTACACCGATTGTATTTAACAGGTAACGATACAAAAAGAAAATCGAGAGCCCAGCTACTAATATTTGAATAATTGCCACGATGGCGTTAATCATCACCCGACGATTATTCATTGGTTCTTGAAGATGCTCAACATATGATCTTTTGCAGTCAACCAGGAAAATGGATGATCAAGTAAATTTGGATATTGCACGACATCAAGGGAACCCAATCCTGTAGATCCAAAAGATCTGACTACAAACGGAGCGTATCGATATGAAATCGCCTTACCAATTTCCAAGAATCGTGTACGTATATTAGGATTGGTTACATGAGAGTAATAAGAAATGTTTTCTAATTGCGAATCAAGTTGTTTTGCAGCAAATTTGCACCAATCTGGATTAATAAACGAAACATGTTCCGGAAGAACACAATAATAATATCGACTACCTAGAAATCTCCATGACGCAGCTTGGACATAGAATTACCAGTTGTAACCACAACTCTTCCCCCCTTTTTTAGCAAGGAAGATAGGCTCCTTAAAAAGTCTTAGCGGATTAACTCATACGTTCTATTACATCAAAGGCAACAATTAAATCAAATCTCTTGTTAATTCGTCGAAGTTCATTTAAATCATTTGCTAATACCATTACATTTTTTTGTTCCGCTCTTGCTTGCAGCTTCTGGATGAATCTCCACTCCAAATCGGTGTACAGTTTTAGGCAGTATTTCTAAGAAGCTACCATCCCAACACCCAACATCTAGTAATTTGAATGCCCTCTTGATTCTTTTCCAAATCCAATATTATTTGTCTTACCATACGCCAATCATAACGATTTTGTGACATATAGGCCCAGTGGGATTCATCTCCTTGCTCGTATAGTAGATTTGATTCTTCTACAGACATTCTAGGCCATCTGAAATTCATAGAACAGTTTGGACAAGAATAATACCCACCGCCATTGGTTGGCTTTTCCATTCTCCGTCCAGCAAAGAATATAGAATCTGGTATCTTGCCAGTTAATTTCGCTTCCTGTGTACAAACAGGACAAGGAATAAATTCGGCCATGGTTTGTTCGTGCATAGTTATCTTAAAAACGGCTTGCCTGACTATTTGATAGGTATAGACTTAATCATGATCTCCAAGAGAGATATGAGACATGCTTCCAGAGACTTTATAGTATCTATCATCCTTGGAATTGTATTATTCATCCCAAATATAGAGTTTACTCTCCAACTTTCCCCACTACGTCTAATGATTGTTATTTCACTTACAATTTTCCCCACCAAGATATGACACACTATAATTGTTATAACCATCATACCTCCAAGTATTACAGCCAATAATGATATCAAAAGCCGTCTTGCTCCTACCGGTTCCTCAGGCACGGCCGTTTTCCCCACCAACTTCACGCCACTATTAATATCCTGCGACGTAATCCGCTCTTCTTCCACTTTACTCGCTAAAGCGGAGTAGGTATCTTGGGCCAATGTATGATGACGTGTCAATCGATTGTTTTCCGTTTCTGCTTCTTGTTTGCTCTGCTGTAATGCTAGAATTTGCGGCTCTAATTCACCTAATGTTTTTTCAACTGCGATTAATTGGGTAGATAACGCACCCTGTAATCCTTCTAGCATGGCGATTTGCTCAGACAGACTCATCTCTTCTGTTTGTGTGGTATCTAATTGAATTTGCCAGGGAACGGCCGTTTCTCCCCCACCAAAAGCACGCATCTGCAATAATAAGGCAGTCAATGAGTCAACGCTCGTCGCCTCAGCCCCATTTTCAAGCTCGAGCATCAAGCTGTCGATATCCTGGGTAATGGACTCGATTTGTTCCTGTTTATTCAATTGATTAGCTTGCGTTTGCTGTAAGGATTGCAATTGATTGTTTAGAATAGTTGAGCGATTACGGGATTGAAATTCGATCAAGGCATCTTCGGCTGCTGTTAATTCCAATTCTGCATCTACCAACTGTGTTTGGAAAAATGCTAATTGTTCTCCACCCTGATTACCATAGATTTGGTTGACCTTGGTTACAAACAAATCGGCCCATAAATTGGCAATAACGGCCGTTTTCTCTGGATCACCATACGTCACAGTCAGGCGCAATAAGCTGGGGTCAGCACCAGCCGAAGCTGCTAATAAGCCACGCACATCTTCTCCAGATTGAATGTTTGGATCCAACGCCGACACTTCTGGCAGCAAAGCCAACATCAACTCATCACTCAGCGCGATTTCAGGGTATGCTTTCAGCGGTTGCGTTTCATCGATAGATCGGATTCTTGAATCAAACTCCACAATATCAGATGGTTTGGTCACGGCCACCAGCGCCGTAGCTTCATAACTAGGCGGCAGTGCTGAACTGACAACAAACGCCACAATTCCTGCCACAACGGCCGTTCCCACAATCCAATACCACTTTGAAATCAAAGCTTCAATATAAGGTCGTAAATCAATTTCTTCTTCCAAACGATACTCTCCAAGTCTATTCAAAAATTTGCTTAACGGTCAGGGTGTAACCGGGAACTAAACTTAAAAACTGTAGTTGGATTTAGCAACACCATTCCCAAGATTTGCCCGAACTAAAAAGCCATCGAATGATATAGGATGGCTCTTGATTCTACAAACTCGCTTCAATTTATACGGCAATTCTCAATCTGAACGAATTTGCCCCTATCGCCACCGGTTGAAACCGATGGCTGAGATAAAAAACCTGCTGAAGCAGGTTAATGGCGGCTTTAGCAACGTGCTTTAGCACGTTTTTTGTACCAGTCTGGGAATTCATCCCCAGACGAAGCGGCCAGAATGAGAATTGCTTCAATTTACACGGCGTACACCATTACATCTTGGGAGTCTTCAGTATTGGTCGAATGATGACTTACAACTGACGGAAAGCCATTATGTTTTCCGTGATTGATTTGCTTCCGCCAAAGACGGCGCTGCCTGCTACCAAAACATCGGCACCAGCGGCGGCAATGGCGACCGCGTTATGGATTTTGACGCCACCATCTACTTCGATAACGGCCGTTCCTCCCCCCACACCTATCATCTTCTTCAACCGACTAATCCGCTCACTGCTCGCCGGAATATACGACTGCCCGCCAAATCCCGGATTCACCGACATCACGATCACCTGATCGACTAGCGGCAGCACTTCCTCCAGCATCACCAACGGTGTGGCCGGGTTGATTGCCACCCCCGCCTGCATCCCCAACTCTCGAATCACCTCAATCGCCCGGTGTAGATGCACCGTCGCTTCCACGTGAACCGTGAGAATATTGGCGCCTGCGTCGGCAAAGTCTGCCAAATATTGCTCTGGATTCTCGATCATCAAATGCACATCCAGCGGGATACCCGTTTCTTGCGATAACGGCTGGAGCGCCTTCACCACCAGCGGTCCGATGGTAATATTTGGCACAAAATGCCCATCCATCACATCCACATGGATGCGGTCTGCGCCAGCGGCCATCGCTTCGGCTACCTGAGCGCCCAACTGGGCAAAATCGGCGGAAAGGATACTGGGGGCGAGTTGGAATTTTCGGGTCATGAGATTGAGGAGACTGGAGATTGGAGATTAGAGATTGGTCTCATCTCCAATCTCTAATCTCTAATCTCAACAAAGGAGACTATTCAAAGCCACCTAAATTAATTCCAGCGCCGCTGCTACCATCGCTTCTGGCGTTAAGCCAAATTCTTGGTAGAGCGTTTCAAACGGAGCCGACGCCCCGAAATGATCCAGGGCAATAATCTTGCCATTGCAGCCGACGTACTTTTGCCAGCCCATCGAAATAGCGGCTTCGATGGACACTCGCGCCGTTACAGAGGGCGGCAAGACCTCATCTTTGTAGGCTTGCGGCATCGCGTCGAACAGTTCCCAGCAGGGGAAGGACACAACCCGCGCCGCTACACCTTGTTCCGCCAACATCTTTTGCGCTTCAATGGCGATGTGAACTTCGGAGCCAGACCCCATCAGAATCACCTGCGGGTCATCGACATCAATTAACGTATACGCGCCGTTGCGCAAGCCTTCCGTCTTTTCTGGATCCAGCGGAGCCAGGTTTTGGCGAGTTAAAGCCAACGCCGTCGGGGCGTTACGCCGTTCGATAGCTACTTTCCAGGCGACTGTCGTTTCATACGGGTCAGCCGGACGGATGGCGGCGAGGTTCGGGATAATCCGCAGGGAAGCCATTGTTTCGACGGGTTGGTGGGTGGGGCCATCTTCGCCCAGGCCAATAGAGTCATGGGTGAAGACGTAGATGGTACCCAAGCCCATCAGCGCCGCCAGACGCAATGTCGGGCGCATGTAGTCGGCGAAGACCAGGAAGGTGCCACCGTAGGGGATGATGCCGCCGTGCAGCGCCAACCCGTTCATAATCGCGCCCATGGCATGTTCACGGACACCAAAGCGAATATAACGGCCGTTATACCCATTCGCCTTCTGAATATCCGCCACACCCTTCAGGTCGGTCTTGTTAGAGCCAGTCAGGTCAGCCGACCCGCCCAAAATTTCCGGCACGCGCAAAGCCAGCGCATTCAACGCCATGCCAGAAGCGGCTCGTGTGGCAATCGGCTTCGTGTATTCAACTGTAAAGTCATCCCAATTCTCGGGCAGTTCGCCATGCATGATGCGTGTGAATTCAGCGCCCAATTCCGGGTTTGCTGCTGTGTAACTGGCTAACAAGTCGTGCCAGGCCGCGTGTTGACTGGCACCCGCTTCTGCGGCCTCGGCCAACACGGTATACGCAGCCGGATCCACCCAGAACGGTTCTTGCGGTAAACCCAACGCCTCTTTGGTTAACTTGATTTCTTCTGCGCCCAGTGGTTCGCCATGCGCACTGGCCGTACCAGCCTTATTCGGACTGCCAAACCCAATCTGCGTTTTACAGGCAATCAAAGACGGCCGTTCTGTATCGGCCAAGGCTTCATTTAAAGCAGATTGCACGTCATCAACATCGTGACCATCTGCCCGCCATGTGCCCCAGCCATACGCTTCAAACCGCGCCAACACGTCTTCGGTAAAGGCAATCTGCGTAGAACCATCAATGCTAATGCCATTGTCATCGTAGAAGACAATGAGTTTGCCCAAGCCAAGATGCCCAGCCAAAGAGCAAGCCTCGTGGGAAATGCCTTCCATCATGTCGCCGTCGCCCGCAAAGGCGAAGGTATTGTGGTCAACCAAATCAAGACCCGGTTTGTTGAATTTGGCCGCCAGATACCGTTCTGCCAGCGCAAAGCCAACCGCATTCGAGATACCCTGTCCCAACGGCCCCGTTGTCACTTCCACACCCAGGGGTATGACCCCATTCAGGATGACCAGGGGTGAGACTGCCCCATTGGCGGAAGTTTTTCAGTTCTTCCAACGGCAAGTCATAGCCGCTCAGATGCAGCAGTGAATAAATCAGCATACTGCCATGCCCACCAGATAAAACGAAGCGGTCACGGTCGGGCCATTCCGGGCTTTTGGGGTCAAACTTGAGGTATTTGCCCCATAATAAAGCGGCTACATCCGCCATCCCCATCGGTAAACCGGGGTGGCCGGTGTTGGCCGCTTGTACGCCATCCATGGATAAAACGCGGATGGAATTGGACACAGGTTTTAATGTCGAAGCTAGATTGGTACTCATTGAATGTTCTCCTGAAAAATGCAGCACACAAATGCCCTGGTTATCTTAACAAGTGATATTTGCTATTTTATCGCTGCCATGAAAGGCGTAATCAAGGGGTCGTGAGGGGCAGTCCGTCAAACTGTTCCAAGCTATCTCTCTATCTCACACCTTTATTATGTGGCGCCAATTTTATCAACTGGAGCCAGATGGTAAATATTATAAATCATATCGGAGTCAACGGGCAGTTTGGGCACTCGGTTAGACCCGATTGAGACGATTATAGTCTTAATCTGGTCATCTGGTGATGATATGGAATCAAATTTTCCAGTGCGAGGGCGTTTTCTGCTGTATCGGCTCTTAATAGGTCTAAAAAATCAACAGGTTTGGGCATGGTTCATTTCCAACAAAAACCATCTTTACAATTGTCATTCCCACGTAGGTGGGAATCCATTTCATTACCGCAGTGGATTCCCGCCTACGCGGGAATGACGGGTTGGTATTTGTAAAGATCCCTTCTCTTAATTTGAACCATGCCCAAGTTTGCTTTCATAGCGGCTTAATTCTACCCGCATGATACTTATTGTACCATTAACACTTAGTTCTAACACACTCTGGATTTGGCAGTGATCGTATGAGGTTTGCCCTTTATCTAGCCTTCTTTTGTCTTTATTTCTTTGTACTGGCTGTTCAATCGCTCTTTAATTCCTTTTTAGTTTCTCTTTAATTCCTTCGTAGATCCTTTTTAATTCTTTTTAATTTCCGGCATCGTTCATTCTATGACTACAGTTTGGAGATGTGTAGCCGCGACTACAAATTGTAAAGGACATTGCTAAGCATTTTGAACCATGCCCAATATTCTGCCTTTTTGCGTCAATTCGCTGTCGTTTTGCAAAACCACAAAGATAGTGGTGACAATAATGCCCCCGTTATACAATCAATTTGGCGTAGAGGTGTGAAGATGCGGAGAAAACCCAGCGCATAGCAACAGCAATTCCAATTATGACCTGTTTGTCGCCGTCGCCACCGATTGAAATCGGTCGCTGCCATGAAAAACGCGCTAAAGCGTGTTCGTTGCGCCTCTTATAACGTGCTTTAGCACGTTTTTTGTAGCAGCCTATGAATTCATTCATAGCAAGGGCATAATTGAAGTTGCTGGCATAGCAAAATTGATGGTGAAAGGAAAGTAGTTTATGGTGCGGTTGTGCAAATTTGTAACAACGTATGAATGGGTGATATTGGGGTTGATGCTGCCGTTGGTACTGTTCCCCTCGCCTATGCGTTCGCTGGTACTGCTTCTGATTCCGCTTTTGTGGCTCATACGCTGGGTAGCGACGGGGCATCTGGTACCGCCTACACCGCTGGATTGGTCACTGTTTGGCTTGCTGTTTATGGTTTTGGTGAGCGAGTATGCCACGTTTGATATGGCGCACAGTTTGGAGAAGATTGCGGGCATGGTGTTTGGCATTGCTCTGTTTTATGCAGTTGTGCAATGGGTGGGTTCGTCAACTTCTCGGTTGTGGTGGGGAATTGGGGTGCTGTATACGGTGGTCTTGGGATTGGCGGGCATTAGTTTGGTAGTTTACGGCTGGATGGGGGAAGTGCCGGGGCTGGGTGCGGTGCTGGCAAGAATTCCGGCACAGGTAACGGTACTTGCTAATCGCAGTGTGAATCCGAATCAGGTGGCGGGTATTTTGACGTGGTTGCTGCCGTTGGCGGTTTTGCTGGCTGCCTTTGCCCTCTGGCGGATTCGAGAATTGGTGAATCGCTATGGTTGGTTAAAAACGGGATTGCTTATCTTGATTTTAGTAGGTGCAGCGGTTGTTATGTTGGGTGTTTTGGTGCTGACACGGTCTCGGAGTGGCTTGGTGGGGGTGGCGGCAGCGCTGGTTTTGATGGTTTTTTTGGTGTTAACGGCCGTTTCGCGCAAGCTAACAGTGATGGTCATTATCGGATGTCTGGTGTTGGTCGTGGCGGGCGTGGTTTTCGTGGGGACGGATGAGATAACGGCCGTTTTCTTTGCAGCAAACCAATATTGACAGCGGCGCACCCTCAAGTTCAATAGCAGGACGGCTGGAAATTTGGTCACGGGCCATTTATGGCTTGCAAGATTTCCCATTTACCGGCATGGGCATGAATAATTTCAGAAAAGTGGTGCATATTTTGTACCCGTTATTCCTCGTTTCCCCCGATACCGATATTGCCCACGCCCATAACCATTGGCTGCAAGCCGGTCTCGATTTAGGCATTCCGGGCATGATTGCCTACATGGCCTTGTGGCTCGGACTGGCACTGCTACTGTGGCAATCATGGCGGCAGGCGCAGACCAGTTGGCTGAAGGTCTTGAGTCTTGGCTTTGCAGGCTGCTTGACGGCGTATTTTGTTTATGGCTTACTCGATACAATCGCCTTGGGCGCACGTCCCGGCTTTGTCTTTTGGGGGATGGTGGGATTGATAGCCGCGTTGCACAGAACTGGGCGGCAAATGGATGAAGGGTAGATGGCAGGGCGATTGCCTACTCACCAAAAATCAGCCTAATAGCAACGAATTGACACGAATTTACGCGAAAATGGTTTGAAATTCGCGTAAATTCGCGCTAATTCGCTGCAAAAATCATGAATATGCGTTCGCTCTGGGGCAGATAAAGGATTTATTGTTAGAATCAGGTGACTTATGAACGAATCAAACAAGCCGCAAGACGATAGCTCAGAAACCGAAAATTCATCCTTCATCCCTCATTCCTTCGGCAAGCTCAGGGCAACGCCCTCATCCTTACAGACGCTTGACCTACCAAACGGCCGTTTACACTTACCCGCCTTTCTCCCCGATGGCACACAGGGCGTGGTCAAGTCTATTGATGCTCAGGATGTAGCTGGCTGCCACATTCAGGCGGTGCAGATGAACGTTTACCACCTCATGCAGCGACCCGGCTCCTCAACCATTCAGGCACTGGGCGGGCTGCACGCCATGTCGGGCTGGAAGCGCCCCATCTTCACCGATTCCGGCGGTTTCCAGGTCTACTCCCTCATTCGCCAAAATCCCGAAAGACGGCAGTATTTCTGACAAAGGTGCAACCTTTCGTATAGAGGACAAGCGGTTCAAGTTTACGCCTGAAAAAAGCATCCAACTACAAATGAGCTACGGCGCAGATGTCATTATTTGCCTCGACGATTGTACGCATGTGGATGATTCCCTGGCTGTGCAAGAGGTATCAGTCCAGCGCACCGTCGCCTGGGCCAAACGGTGTCGCACGGAGTTTGACCGTCTGCTGGCGGAGAAAGATTTGAGCGCCGCTCAGCGACCGAAGCTGGTGGCAGTGGTGCAGGGCGGCGGCGAGATTGAGTTACGCCGTCAATGTGCTGAGCAACTGCTAGAAATTGGCTTCGATGGCTATGGCTACGGCGGCTGGCCGTTGGACAATGAAAACAAGCTGCTCATTGACGTGCTTGGTTGGGTGCGCGACTTTATTCCGCGTGAATTTACGCTTCATGCGCTGGGTGTGGGGCATCCTGATAATGTGGTGGCCTGTGCGCGGCTGGGGTATGAACTGTTTGACAGCACGATGCCCACGCGGGATGCTCGCCACGGCCGTTTATATTCGCTTACTGTCGATCCCACAGCCGGAAAGTTGGCCGGTAAATGGTTTAAGTATGCGTATCCCCATGATAAAAAGCATATCAAGACCAACTTGCCCATCTCGCCATTTTGCGACTGTCACACCTGTTCTCATTACACGATGGGCTACCTCCACCACCTGTACAAAGTCAATGACAGCCTGTTCCCACGTCTGGCAACGATTCATAATTTGAGGTTTATGACGATGATGATGGAATCGCTGCGGCGGGAGATTGGAGACTAGAGATTGGAGATTGCACAATCTCTAATCCCCAATCTCTAATCTCCTGAAATATGATGAGCGATTTAGATAAACTGGTAACGGCCGTTTCCCAAAGCCCCAAATACGAAAACGTTTCACCCGAACTCATCCGGCGGGTGGGGGCTGATGAGTTGGGCGAAGCGGCGCAGTTATAAAGAAGCGCTGAAGGCGACAAAGAATAAACTGCATCAGGTGGGCGGCGCGTACCAGGATTCCAAGATTGATTACGGCAAGGTTTTAGAACTTTTACAAGAGTCTCAACGCGGACTTGTGCTGAGCGATGCCGAAGTAGGCGCAGAGGCGCAGAGAGAAGCGTTAGTTGAGGTAATGCGGTTGCATACCTCAACGCGAGAGCGATTGCGGATTTTGGATGACTTTTATGCCGATGTTCTCGCTGGACTGCCGCCAATTAACAGCGTGATGGACATAGCCTGTGGCCTTAATCCATTGGCGCGGGCGTGGATGCCGTTGGCCGAAAACGCCACCTATCTAGCCTATGATATTTACGCGGACATGATGCAATTTTTGGGCGACTATTTTGCGCTGGCAGGTATTCCGGGCAAGGCTGAGATGCGGGATGTTGTCGCATTGCTTCCGACTGAGCCGGTAGACCTCGCCCTGTTGTTGAAGACGCTGCCGGTGCTGGCTCAGATTGATAAAACGGCCGTTTCCCGTCTCCTCGATTCGCTGCAAGCCAAATACCTGCTCATCAGTTTTCCCGCCAAGAGCCTGGGTGGACGGCAAAAAGGCATGGTGCAAAATTACGAAGCGCTATTTGAAGGCTGGCTTGAGGGGCGAGGTTGGCACGTGAAGAAGTTTGAGTTTGAGAATGAGTTGGCGTTTTTAGTGGAAACAGGAATTTAATACAAAGGTACGAAGAAACAAAGAGACAAAGAAAAAACCTTTGTACCTTTGTCTCTTTGTTTCTTTGTAATGAGCTTTTAAGTTATGAACAATGAAGCAGAGGTAGACGCGCTGGTAACGGCCGTTAAGCAATCAAAAAAATACGGCGACACCAGCGAAGAAACTATCCGGGAACTGGCGGAAGAGGCACTGCGGCGGCATAAAAAACCGAAATTGGCGCTCAAGTCGGTGCGCACGCAGTTGCACAGCATCATGGCGCCCTATTTGGGTGATCCGGATTATGAGGCGGCGAAAGAACAGTTAACGGCCGTTTTCGCCACCAACGACCCCGAGCAAATCAAAGCCACCTGCCACGACCTGCTCTACACCCACCTCTCCACCCGAGAACGTCTCCCCTTGTTAGATACGTTTTACAAAGAAATTTTCGCCGTCACCGGCAAGCCCAACAGCCTGCTCGACATCGCTTGCGCCATCAATCCACTCTCCTTTCCCTGGATGGAGTTGCCCACCAGCACCCAGTTCTACGCCTACGACATCCACGAGCCGCGCATCGACTTTCTCAACCATTATTTTACGCTGCAAGGCTTGGAACCCCTTGCCAAATTACAAGACGTGGCCCTCCATTTTCCGCAAGAACAAGCCGATGTGGCCCTGTTTCTCAAAGAGATGCCTCGCTTCGCCCGTAATTATGGCAATTTAGGACGGCCGTTATTGGAAGCGCTCAACGTGCATTGGATAGTGCTATCCTTTCCAGAAATCAGCACCCACGGCGGCCGCAACCTGACCGACCGCTACCGTGAATTCATGTTCCAACTCATCGACGGCTTGTCCTGGCAGGCCACGGAGATTTTGTTTGAAGGGGAACTCGTGTTTTGTATTGAGAAAGCTAGAGGAGAGAGCGAGAGCTAGAGGGCAAGACATCCTCTTGCTCAGTCCTCTTGCTCTTGCTAAGAATTATGCACAGATTTTTCGTAACCACCATCAACGACGACCACGTCACCTTCTCCGACGAGCAGGCGCACCAGATGCGGCAGGTTTTGCGCATGGCTGTGGGCGACCGGGTGGTGGCGCTGGTGAATGGCGACGGCTGGGAATACGAAGCGGAGTTGGTGCAGGTGGATAAGAAGGGGGTAACGGCCGTTATCCAGCACAAACGCCCCATCACCACCGAGCCAGCCATCCACCTCACCCTGTACCAATGCCTGCTCAAGCGCGATAATTTTGAGTGGGTACTGCAAAAAGGCACGGAGATTGGCGTATCTCGCTTTGTGCCGCTACTATCCGAGCGCACGGTGGCGCATCCGCCCAAAAAACTGGACAGGTGGCAGCGCATCGTCACCGAAGCGGCCGAGCAATCAGGGCGCGGCTGCATTCCCGAAATCGCCCCAGCCATCAAGCTAACCGACGTGTTGGCAGCCTGGCAGCCAGACCAATTCGGCCTCATGCCCTGGGTGGCAGAGGATAGTGTGACGATTGGCTCAGCTCTAGCGCAGGCTGAGCCTGTCGAAGCTCGAAGCGCTTGTCGAAGCCAGTGTGTTTATTGGCCCAGAAGGTGGATGGACGGATGATGAGGTGGAAAACGGCCGTTCTGCTGGCCTGATCCCCGTCACCCTGGGCAAACGCATCCTCCGCGCCGAAACAGCCGCCATCGTCGCCGCCGCGTTGGTATTGCAGAGCTTAATTCTGATAACGATGTGAAATTCTGAGAACACAGAGCTTCTCAGAAGCCCGGAGAGACACAGCCTTCGAAAAATCTCTAGGTCTTCGCGTGTGCATCTATGCCAACTCTGAAACCTCTGTATCACTAATGCTTTATCTGGTAGCAACACCCATTGGCAATTTAGGCGACATCACTTTGCGGGCGTTGGAGACGCTGCGTGCGGTTGATTTTGTCGCCAGCGAAGATACACGCAAGACAGGCCGCCTGCTCAAGCATTTTGAGATCAGCAAGCCGCAAATAGCCTTCCACGAGCACAACGAAGCCCAGGTCGGCCAACAGAATCATGAACATTTTGGCCGACGGTAAATCGGTGGCGGTTGTTTCTGACGCTGGCACACCGGGTATCTCAGACCCTGGCTACACGCTGGTGCAGCTTGCCATCGAAAACAAATTTGAGGTCACGATGATTCCTGGCCCGACGGCGTTGGCGATGGCCGTGGTGCTGTCCGGCTTACCGGCGCACAGCTTCACCTATCGCGGCTTCCCGCCCCGCAAAAGCGGCAAACGGCAGAACTTTATGGCCGTCGATGTGGATTCGCCCCATACCTTGATCTTCTACGAAAGCCCCCACCGCCTCAAACCGTTCTTGGAAGATGCCCTGGTTGTCTATGGCGACCGTCGGGCTGCCTTTGCCAACGAGTTAACCAAACTCTACGAAAATGTGCAGCGCGGTTCCCTGTCAGAATTGATTGCGTTTGTGGAAAAGGAAGAACCGCGTGGGGAGTATGTGGTGGTAATTGAAGGGGCAAAGTAAAAAAGTGGCAAAGTGGCAAAGTTGCAGGGTGAAAATCAAACACGCTACTTTGCCACCTTGCAACTTTGCAACCCTGCAACCCTTTACTTATGATATTTCTCGCCATTCATAATCGTAAACGCACGGTAAAGCTGTTCCATGAAGATGATGCGGGCCATTTCGTGGGTGAAGGTGAGCGGGGAGAGTCCGATTTGTTCATGGCTGGCGGCGATGACCTCATCTGAGAAACCCTAAGGGGCCACCAATTAAGAAGGCTAAACGGCCGTTATCCTCCATCCCACGCCTCAACCACTTTGCCAAACCGGGGCTGGTCATCTGATTGCCTTCTGGCGAGAGCAAAATAATGCGATTGGCTTGCTCTGCCCCCTTCAGCAGCAGTTCCCCCTCTTTTTGCATCGCCACGGCATCCGGCGAGCCACGCCCCACAACATCTTTCACTTCTTTAAGCTCAAACGTGGTGTAATGGCGCAAGCGCTTCTCGTAATCCTGCTGCGCTTGCAGCCAATGCTTCGTCTTCATTTTGCCTACAGCAATGAGGTCGATATTTCCGAATTTTTGGGTCATAAAAATAAGAGTTGCAAAGTTGCAAAGGGGCAAGGTTGCAAAGTTCCTCGTTACCCAGCCACCTTGCAACTATGCAACTTTGCCACCCTGCAACTTTTGCAAAGCCTCTGCCAGTTCATCAAGCCGATCAATCACCCCATCCGGCACAACGCCTTCAACCATGGGGAATCGGTCACTGTTGCGGATGAGGATCGCTTTCATGCCAGCGGCGTGAGCGCCCATGATATCGTGGCCGGGGGAATCGCCGACGAAGACGGCATTAGCGGGGTCTATACCTAAATCGGACAGCACTTGCAGGTAGGGGTCGGGTTGGGGTTTCCATTTGTTGGCATCAGCGGAGAAAAGCGTGGCCTCGAAATAGCTGTCGATGCCGAAGCGCTGCAAATCTCGGATGTGGGCATCGCCGGTGAACATGGTGTTGGAGAGCAGACCAAGTTTGTACTGCCCGTTGATAGCTTCCAGCCCTTCAACTGTGCCAGGAAGCAGATATGCTTGCCCACAAATGGCGTTTTGGTACACGTTCCCTGCTTCGGTAAGCCAGGCTGGCTGGATGCCGTTGGCACCGATGCAGCTATGCAAAATCTCGCCGATAAAATCAGCCAGGCACAGATTACGCTGACCGTCTACCGCACCTTGCCAGCGACCCGGCAAAATGGCAAAACCAGTATCACGGAACTGCTCAAATGCGGGCAATGCCATGTCTTTTTCCTGAAAATAATTATAGGCTGCTGATAAACCGGGTATTTCCAAATCGGGCCAGACGGCATAGGGGCCTGCGTACTCAATTAATGTGCCGCCTAAATCAAAAACAACTGCTTCAATCTTCAAAATAAAATCTCCAAAAAAAGAGATTAGAGATTGGAGATTGGAGATTATCATGCGTGACATCTCTAATCTCCAATCTCCAATCTCAGAATAGGTTTGTTATTTATGCTCTACCAATTTGGCAACCGTCACACCCGCTCCGCCTTCGCCTTCAATGCCTTCTTCAAAGGATTTGACGTAGCTGTTGCTCTTTAAGGTTTCACGAACGGCCGTTCTCAACTTCCCCGTGCCTTTTCCATGAATAATACGCACCCAGGGCATGCGCGAGAGAAAAGCATTGTCCAGGAAACGCTCTAACGCCTCCAGCCCATCTTCGACTCGAAGACCACGAATGTCTAATTCCAGACCAGAATACGAGCCAGTTGGCCCACTGTAGCCGCCAATGTCCGCCAGTTCTTCATCCTCAACGGGGCGGCCTTTGAACTCCAAATCTTCAAACTTGACGCGCATTTGCAAGCGGCCCAGCGCCACCATCGCTTCCTTCTTGTTGTCCAGCGCCACCACTTCGGCGCGACGGTCTAGCGATTTCACCAGCACCGTATCACCCACTTGCAGTTTGCGCCGGAGCTGCTTGGTCGGGGATTGCGACTTTTGCACGACAGGCGTGACCGGTTTCAACTGAGTTTCTTCAATTTCCGAAACCTCTGCGCTCACCTTCTTGAGTTGATTGAGCGATACCGCATCTTTTATTTGCCGACGGGCGCGGCGCAGTTCCTCTTGCACCGCTTCGATTTCCGCTTTGGCCTCTTCTCGTGCTTCTGCCAAAATCTGACGGCGCTCTTTCTCGATTTCTTCAAGCCGTCGCTCCAAATCCTCCCGCTGTGACTCAACTTCACGCAGCGCCAGGCGCGTTCCCGCTTCTTCTGCCTCCATCTTGTCCCGCAAATCGTAGATGGAATCGAGCATATTTTCGGCTTGATGGCTGCCCACGCCTAGTTGACGCATGGCATCATCCAGAATCGTTTCGTCCAAGCCCAGCCGACGGGCAATCGCCAGCGCGTTGGAACGCCCGGGCAAGCCGATGGTCATCTCGTAGGTGGGGGAGAGCGTGTCCAGGTCAAACATCAGCGAGGCGTTGGTTGCGCCCGGGGTTTGGCTGGCGTAAATCTTGAGTTCGGGATAATGGGTGGCGATGAAGGTCGTCGCCCCTTTGTCGCGCAAGAAGTTGACGATGGCCTGCGCGAGGGCTGCCCCTTCTGCGGGGTCTGTGCCGGAGCCTAACTCGTCGAACACCACCAATGAACGGTCATCCACCTCAGCCAAAATGCGGGTGATGTTGGTGATGTGGCCGGAGAAGGTGGAGAGGCTTTGTTCGATGGACTGCTCGTCGCCAATGTCGGCGAACACGTTGTTGAAGATGGTCAGCCGCGCTTCGATGGCGGGCAGCTGCATCCCAGATTGCGCCATGAGAATCATCAGTCCCGTCGTTTTCAGGCTGACGGTTTTACCGCCGGTGTTGGGGCCGGTGATGAGCACGGTGAAGATGTCTTCATCCAGCGTCAGGTTCGTGGGGATGACGGTTTCGGGGTCGAGCATGGGATGACGTGCGCCTTTGATCCAGATGGTGGAGCCTGGATGCGGATTGGGCGGCGGCGGTGTCCATCTTTCCCGTTCGTTGGCGTGTTTGGGAGGGCGTGGGGCGGGAAATTCACGCCATTCGGTGAACTGGGGGGCGACGCCGTTGATCATGGAGCTGTATTTGGCGCGGGCGAAAATCAAGTCTAGCTCGGCCAACCGTTCTACGACGCGCTTGATGCTGTCGCCTTGCTCGGCGACTTTGTTGGAGAGGGCGGCGAGGATGCGTTGAATTTCGTCGTGTTCTTGAATTTGCAGGCCGCGATATTCGTTGTTGAGATCGACGGTGCCGATGGGTTCCAGCCACAAGGTTGCGCCGGTGCCGCTTTGGTCGTGGACGATGCCTTTGAGGCGACCTTTGGCATCAGAGCGCAGGGGAACTACATAACGGCCGTTTCGCATGGAAACGAGTGGCTCTTGCAAATATTGGTTGCTGCTGCTTTGCAAAATGCGTTGTAGTTTGTCCTGGATACGGCCGTGCACCACCCGTAGATCGCGGCGGATATTTGCCAGGGTGGTTGAGGCACTGTCCAGCACATCGCCGTTATCGTCCAGCGTTTGGCTGATGGCGGTCACGAGACCGGGGCATTCCTCAATCAGTTCCGCAATTTCCGCCAGACGGGGGAATTGCTCTTCTGTTTTGAGCAGGGCGCGGCGCAAGTTTCGCCCAGCGGCAATGGTGGCGCGGATGCTGAGCAGGGTTTGCGGTTGCAAGGTGAAACCGTGTTCCGCATTGTCTACCGCTTCGCGCACATCCCGTGCGCCGCCGATGGTGACGCTGGTGTGGGTGTCTAGCAGCAAGCGTGCTTCAGCCGTCTCTGTTTGCCATTGGCTGGCTTCCAGATAATCGGTCGTGGGGACGAGGGCTAAGGCCAACGCTTCACCAGCGCTGAAGCTGGTGTAGCCCGCCAAAATGCTGCGGACTTTATGAAATTCGAGGGTGCGTAAACTTTTTGTATCCATAACGGGTGGAAGTATAGCTGAAATCAAGGTGTCTTGCCGATTTTTTTGAAGTTTGGCTCAACCCCCTCCCTAACCCTTGCCTCGCCCTTTGGGGGAGGGTTAGGGAGAGGGAAATTGCCGAATTGAAAATTTCAAATCACCTCTTTGCGTAGAAAAAATGAAAGGCTCAATGCTTTATGGTATAGTTGCGGCATTATTTTCAGCGGTTGAGGGCTAATTTCAGGGTGTGGTTCATTGAGTAACAAGCGATCCCAATCTACTTCTAAAAAAGAACTCGGTGTTATGGGTCTTATCCTGGCAATGCTGATTTTGGGTGCTATTGGCTGGTTCTTGAAAGACGCGACTGGCTACCCGTATCGGGCTTATGGCGCTATTTGGTGGGCAACGGCCGTTTTTATGGCATTTATGGTTGGCTTTCTTTATTATGCCTTGTTTGTGCTTCCGATTCCGGGCAGCGAGGGGTGGGCGGAGGGGCTGCGTCTGCTCACCCGCAACTACATGGAACCGCCACCCAAAGCTGATTCTGCCCCGAGAGGAAGACGCAGCAAAACGACAACGGCCGTTATGCCCCACCATCTCACCGACCTGCCCCCTAGTTTTGTGCTTCTAAGAAGTGGTCTCGTGCGCAGTAATCAGGCATTGGCGTTGACGAAAGGGGGCGGTTTCTCCCGCGCAGCCGGCCCTGGATTTGTCATCCTCTTCAAGAACGAACTGATCGCCCAAACCATTGATGTGCGCAACCATACTCGTTCTGAAATTGTGAAAGCCAATACGCGCGACGGGATTCCCATCGAACTGCCCATCTTCATTGGGTTCCGCGTATGGCGCAACCAGACAGAAATCACACCAGCTGAACCACCCTACCAATACGATCCAGATGCCATTTTCCATGCGACCTACGCGGGCAGTGTGCTTGATAAAGAGAGCGCCAGCCGCTGGTCGGATTTGGTGACGCCGATTGCGACCAACCTCTTTGTCACCGAAATTGCCCGTCATACTTTGGATCAACTGTATCAGGTGGATAGTGATGGCAATGGGGCGAAAACCGAAATAAATCAACGAGTGCGGCGCAGTTTAGAGCGAAATGATCGCCTGGATGGGATTGAACTGTTGAGCGTGGGGTCAGGTATTCCCAGCTTACCGGAGGCTGTGCGCCAGCAGCGGCTCAAGAAATGGCAGTCTCAGTGGCAGCGTGAGATCATCATGAAAAAGGCGAGAGGGGACTCGGAAGCTGAACTGCGTCTCAAACATGCCCGAGCGCGTGCCCAAGTTGAAATCATCCAAAATATTACGCGCAGTATTGCCACCAGCAATCGGAGCGGCATTAGTGTGACGGAAATTGTGGCGCTGCGCATGATTGAGGCGCTAGAAGATGCCGTGTCAGACGTGTCGGTGCAGGCGTTGGTGCCGCAGCCGGTATTAACCACGATGATTGAAAGCTCGCGGCAGATGTTGAATTGGGTTGAAGATGAAGAGGAGGATACTTACGATGTCAACGAATAACGGCGACTTGTTGGTATCACCTCCTGTTAAACGAGGCACCTTCCTGCTGATTGTGTTGCTGCTGCTGCTGCTGTATTGGCTGTTTGTCCATTTTATTGAGCATATTGATATGACGGCGACGCTGAATGCTGCGTGGCACGGCCGTTTTCCAGAAGCATCAAATTTGCCGAATTGGGTGGTTAACGCCATAGAATTTTTTCATCCGCGTGTGCTGCGCCATTTTATTCCGCTGGTGGTGGGCTGGGTGTTTGCTTATCTGGCGGCTGTGAGTTTGGTGCGGGTGCAGTATGATTTGCCAGACAATGCCTTTGCCCGCACATTTTTGGGACGGTTGGTGACGGGGCAAGCAACGGGCGACAAGGCGGTGGTGGCTTCTAGCCGCACGCTGGAATCGCAGCGACCGGAATATGTGCTGCTGCGGGTTGGCGGGCCGGGGCAGTTGGTGGTTCCGCAGGGGGAGGTGGCGGTGACGGAGGTTAACGGCCGTTATTACCGCATCTTGTCCTCGGGCAAAAACAATCTGAAACCGTTTGAGTATGTGCATACCATGCTCAGTTTACGCACGCAAGAACGACAGGTAACGGCCGTTCCCCTCATCACCAAAGACGCCATCGAACTCACCGCTGACTTCACCATCACCTTCCACATTGATACGGGCGGAGAAATGTCCACCCGTTCCCGACCGTATCCGTATAGCCCAGAAGCCGTTGAAAAAGCCGCCTATGTGCAAATTAACTATGGCGATCACCAGACCTTTACGTGGCTCGATCTGCCAGTCAACACCGCCAAAGGCTTGTTAAGCATCATTGTCAGTAAATACACCCTGGACGAGCTTGTTGCATCCGCAAGGGCCTGTGCGCGAACCGCACTATATGATTACGCAAGAGTTAGAGCGAAAAGTGCGGCACAGCATCGACGATAGTGGTCTGGAGTTGGAAAGCATCCGCATTGGGCGGCTGGAACTGCCAGAGGAAGCGACACAACAATATATTGACCATTGGCAAGCCGATTTAGATACGCAGATTCGCCTGGCGCTGGCGGAAGTGGAAGCCAGTTCTTACGAAGAGGCTGAAATTGCCCGAGCAGAAGCGGAAGTCATTATGATTCAAGCGATTGTTGAAGGGCTGGAAAAAGCGCGGCAGTCGGGCAGCACTGGCTCCATGCGGGATATTATCGCCTTGCGTTTGGTTGAGGCGTTGGAAAAAATGGCGCGACAATCCCAATCGATTGAACAGATTCCCTTTGATTTATTGCCGCAAATTGAGAATATTCGGATGCAGATTGCGCCCGCAGAAACAACTGCCCGCATCCCGTGAAGAGGAGAGGTGAGTCAGGTGGAAGACGAAAAACCGCCCATCCCCCTCTCGCCAGAAGCGCTGCAAGCTTTGGTGGAAATCCTCTATCCTGAACCGGGCGTGGTTGATATTCTGACGCTGGATCAGTTTATTTTTCGGTATAAGTTTAGCGGATTGGGCGCAACGGCCGTTGCTGATATGGAACGTGCGCAGCGCATTACCCGTTCGGTTGGCGACCATGAGCAAATTGGCCTGGCTGAGTTTCACATCGGCCTTATTTACCTGCATTGGGGCCAGTTTCTAGGCGCGATTAAATATTTTGATGATGCGCAACGGCATTGGCAGTTTGCCAAAAAAGATGGGGCGGCGAGCTTGGCGCAGTTTGCCCAGGGGGTGTGCCAGCATCATGCCTATCATTATGAAAACGCCCTCGCCAATTATGGCAAAGTACAGCGCATCCTCTCCAAAATTGAAGCCAACGGCTCCCACCCTGACACCTGATTTTCTAGCCAGTATAAAAACGGGATTGAATGGCTGCCGCGAGGATGTCGTGCATAAACTCCGCACGCTGGGTGAGGGGGAACCGGTTGCCTTCCGCGTGCCGCTTACAGAAGAAACGGCCGTTTCTTCTGATGCACCAGATGTCACCACAAAGGCAATGCCTACCGCCACCTCTGTGAGCGAAGCTGCCCCCGCTTCGGCGGCTGCTTCACATGTGCCTGCTGCTCCACTTCCCATTAGTAATTTGCCCCGCGTGGCTCCTCCCCTGGTTGATGTTGCGGCTGATGAAGCTGATACCCAGCCTGATACGGATAGCGCAACTGAAGAACTTGCTGTTGCCCCGGCGGTGTTGATGCAAAGTCCTATCCCCAACCATGCCAATCAGAGCGAAGATTATATTTGGTATCACGTGGTGGATCGGGAAGATTTAGAAGATTTTTTACCCGATATTCAGGCGGATACGGCGCTTCTGGTTGATACACGCACCGATCTTTATACTTGTGCTGAAGGCGATTTGGTGATTGTGGATCAGGCGGATGCAGAAGGCTCTATTCCGCTTCGACCTCAGCAATCGGCTGAAAATACGCCGTTTACGCGGCATTTACTTAGCAGAAGTTGATGAACAGATTTTCTTTCACACGTGATCCCGAAACAGGCGAGATTCGGTTCAAACCTGACCATCCAGAAGAAGTGGGGAAGGTCAAGATTACCGCAAATCAGGCAGATTTCCCGATTTATGCTGAAGAAATTATTGGTATTGTTATCGGTATCTGGTCTAAACTGCATCCGGCACAGAAGTAGACGCCCTGCCGGCGCGTCTCACCATGCAACAGAAATCATTAGGGTTCACAGGTTTTGTGGAGGAATAAGGCAGCTATGGATAAACATATTCTTGTTATCGGGGCAACGTTGATGGATGTGAAAGGGAAGCCGACCGCCGGGTTGGAGCCATCTACCTCCAATCCTGCCAATATCCGCATGACTCGCGGGGGGACGGCGCGTAATGTGGCTGAGAATTTGGGTCGATTGGGCGCGGATGTTGTGTTGATAACGGCCGTTGGCAACGACATCATTGGCGATATGTTATTGGAGCAGACGGCTGAGGCGGGTGTGGATGTTGATTACGCACTGCAAGATGAAAACGGCCGTACCGGCGCCTACATCGCCATGTTGGAACTAGACGGTTCCCTGTCTGTGGCTCTGGATGATGTCGGCGTCATGAAAATGATTACCCCTGGCTATCTCGACCAAAACCGTAAACTCTTCCGTGATGCCGAGTTGGTTATGATGGATGGCAGTCTCACCCCTGATGCCATGGAGACTGTGGCGCGGCTGGCTAAAAAATATAAAGTGCCGCTGTGTGCTGATCCGTCTTCTTCCCGACTGGCCTACAAGCTGCGGCCGTTTTTATCGCAACTGCATCTGGTTGTTCCCAATGAAATGGAAGCCGCCGAATTGCTCGAAGTAGATTTCTACGGGCATGATCCAGATGCCAGCCAGGATTTGGCACGGTTGTTGGTGAAAGCGGGTGCTGAAAATGCCATAATCACCTTAGCAAACTTTGGCCTGGACTACGCCACATCTGATGAGGTGGGCTACATTCCCGCCAACTACAGCCAAATCGTCGATAGTACCGGCACGGGAGATGCCGTGATTGCGGCCATTATGTTTGGCATGGTCAATGGTCTGCCCCCCACCGAATCAATCCGTTTGGGAGCCGCCGCCGCCAGCATTACGGTGCAGACTGGGCAAACCGTCGTCCGCGACCTCAGCCTCGATATGCTGTATGATCATTTAATCGTTTAATATAAGGATATTCAGGTGGTTTAGTCGCGGAGATTAAACCACCTCACACAACTTATTTCCCACATACCACAATTTCTAGGACACTTCCCCATGCTGCTAAATAACAACTTACTTGGGATCATCATTGCCACACTTTATATTTTTGCCATTATTGGCCTCGCTGAACTGCTGCGCAAATGGCGCGGCTACAGCAGTGATTTTACGCGCAAAGTGATTCATATTGGGGTGGGTATGATGAGTTGGGCCTTGATTTTTGTCTTTACATCTCCCTGGCCGTTTATCATCATGTGTATGCTGTTTGCGGGATTGCTTTATCTGGACTTTCGCTTTGGCTTTTTTCCGGCGATGGCGAGTAAAGATAAAAATAATATGGGGACGGTGTATTTTCCCATTGCGGCGGCGGCGACGGTGTTTGTCTTTTGGGAGCAGCCGCCGCTGATGGTGGCGGCGTTGATGCCGCTCACGTGGGGGGATGGCTTGGCACCGGTGGTGGGTCGTGCTTATGGTAAACGGCCGTATTACATCAAGAATCACAAACGAACGGTGGAAGGGTCGCTGGGCTTTTTTGTGTTTGGCTTTGTGTTTACGTGGCTGGCTTTGTGGGTGATGCCTGGTTCGCCAGAGGTGACACCCGTTGCTGCCATTCTGCCCGCGTTGACGGTGATGGTGTTGACGACGATGGTGGAGGCGGTGTCGCTGTGGGGGATTGATAATTTGACGATAACGGCCGTTGCCATTCTAATCTTAAGCGTGTGGCCTTTTTAAAACCCTATGACCATTCCCTTTGACCAAATCGAAGCTATCTTTTTTGACCTGGACGGCACGCTTGTTGATACAGACGACAAAGCTGTGGAACGGTGGGCGCGGTATTTACGGCCGTTTTTCCGTCACCGTGCACACAACATAGCAAGGTGGCTGCTCATGGCGGTAGAGACCCCCGGCAATATGCTCATCACCGTGCTCGATTGGCTCCATCTGGATCTGCCGCTCATGGGGTTTACAGATGCTTTGCGGCGGCGGCGGGGCATCTATCCAGCTAATGAGTTCCGCTTAATTCCAGGCGTAGAAGCGGCGCTGTTGGCGCTTGGCTCCCCATTATCGGTTGGGCCTTATCACCACCCGCAGTCGTTATCATATCGAGCAATTTTTGCTGCGTTTCCCCACCATTGCCCCCGTTTTTGAAGTGACTTGTGGGCTGCAAGATACGCGCTATCTTAAACCAAGTCCGCAGCCAGTGCTGTTGGCGGCGGAAACTCTCAATCTACCCGTGGAGAAATGTGTCATGGTGGGAGATACCACGGTGGATGTCTTGTCAGCGCGACGGGCAGGCGCGTGGTCAGTGGGCGTGCTGTGCGGCTTTGGCGAACGATCTGAATTAGAGCAGAAAGGGGCGCATATTATTCTGGACAGCACAGGGGAAATTAGTCAGTTGTTTCCTGTTGGTCAATAAACTCAACTCCGCTACACTTCCCGCCGTGAATGAGAAGAAAGCTCCCAAATTTCGTTGGCAACTGATTGCTATTACCATTGGCCGGTTGTTTTTGAACACCGGTTTGCGCATGGTGTACCCCTTTGCACCTGCTTTTGCGCGGGGCATGGGGGTTCCGATAACGGCCGTTTACCAAGTCATTGCCCTGCGTAATATTTCCGGCTTCTTCAGCCCCCTGTTTAGTCCCATATCCGAAAAATTTGGTCGGAAAGCCGTCATGATGGGCTCCTTAGTGCTATTTGCTGGGGGCTGTTTACTGGTTGTCATTCGGCCCACCTTCTGGACATTTGCCCTGGCGATGGGCTTGCTGGGCTTGGCAAAAGTCAACTTCGACCCCTCCATGCAAGCGTATGTGGGTGATGCCGTGCCGTATGCCCAACGAGGCAAAGCGCTGTCCGTGACGGAATATGCGTGGTCGTTGGCTTTGCTCATCGGTGCGCCGGCTGTGGGGCTGGCGATACAGGCGTGGGGCTGGAGTGCGCCATTTTTCTGGCTTGGTGTGCTGTCCTTGCTGGCGGCTGTGTTGATGTGGCGTATCTTGCCTCGGCTGGGAAAACGCAGCCAGCAAAGCCTGAGTTTGCGTAATACATGGCGGGTAGTAGCCGACAACCGCGTCATCTGGGCGGCATTTGTCTACATCGCGCTGGTGATGACGGCGAATGAAATCTTGTTCATCGTTTATGGTGACTGGATGGAGTCGAGCTTTGGCCTGACGCTGGCAACGCTGGGCCTGGCGTCGGCCATTATCGGCGGCTCAGAGATTATCGGCGAGACTTTTGCGGGCTGGTCGGTGGATCGATTTGGTAAGCGCCCTATTGTCATCACGCTGGGCATTATGAATGCGGCACTTTACGCTATTTTGCCGTTTACCAGTGCCAGTCTGACGACGGCGCTCATCACCCTGTTCTTCCTGTTTTTCACATTTGAAGTGGCTGTCGTGGGCGGGATGCCGTTGATGACCGAACTTGTGCCAAAACAGCGCACGGTGGTGATGGCGATGGTGGTGGCGGCGATGTCGGTGGGGCGCACGGTGGGTGCTTTTACCGGGCCGGTGGTCTTGGAACTGGGCGGGTTTGTATGGAGTGGGGTGGTGTCGGCGCTGGTAATGGGAACGGCCGTTTTCATTTTAGCGCGGTGGATTCGAGAAGCGAAAACGATTACCGAGTGATTGCCATTTTACCAGATGATAGTTGCATTGTACTGAGCCATTATTTTATCTGCCGTGAGTAAGGCCAGTCCTTCCATTTGGCTTTGGACAATGAGAAGACGGTCGAATGGATCTTGATGAATATCAGGTAGGGCATAAACTTGAAGCGTATGGCTGAGTTGAATGGGCAATGGCGTGAAACGGTGTTTAGTTAACCGGTTAGCGACATAGTCATCCGGTGTTTCTGGTAAGGTGAGACGACCTTTTGCATATTTGATGGCAATTTCCCAACAACTGGCAGCACTAAAAAAGATTTCATTGTTTCCATCGCTTATAAAATCACGTGCCTTTGGGGAGAGTTTTGCATCGTCAAGATTCCACCATAAAAATGTGAGCGTATCTAGCAAACCCCTCATATATCAAATTCCGGCAGTGGATCATCGAAGTTTGGCATAATTGTTACTTTTCCGGCGTCGTTACCCGGCGTACGCTGCGGAACTGCTTCTTTTATTGGAGATAAAATGGCAATGGGTTCTCCTGCTTTGGCAATAATTATTTCTTCGCCATTTACAACACGTTGCAGTAATTTCGATAGATGTGTTTTTGCCTCATGAATATTAACTGTTGTCATGTGTTTCACCTCAAAATGATAATAGACTAACTGATTAGTCTAGTCGAGTCCTCCATAAACTGTAGCTAGGTGTTCTGGTTCTTAACTGTAACACGAATCTTCAAATCCAACGCAATTTCCCTTGACATTTAGAACGTATGTGCTATTATTCTTCTTGCAAACATACGACCCGATTTGCTCCACATCCTCTTCACCCTCCTCTTTCAAACCAATACCGACGGGTATTGGCCTCCTCTTCCCTCCTCACCCTCCCAACGCAAAAACGGGGTCTCTCAAATCTTGAGAGACCCCGTTTTTGCGTGTCTGGTAGACGGTAATGGTGTGCTTTTTTTGCCTTCCGTCTTCTATTTTCTGTCTTTTTACCGCATCATCTCAATCCATTCGCCGTCTAGCGTGAGGTAACGTTTGAGCAGGTTGGCCGTGAGGCAGGAGTGGATGGGCAGGACGATCAAATAGTCGCCAATTTGAATGCGATCTTGCAAATAGGATTCAACCTGCACGATGCCGTGTTCCTGGGACAATGAGGTGATGTGGCTTTCATCAGACAGGGCTTGCCAGCCAGCCATGGTGAGGCGGGCTAAACGGCCGTAGCAAGCTGAGCCATCGTTGTGGCGAAGCTGTTCTTTGGAGAAATGCACGGCGCCGCCATAAATGATGATTTGGCCGCGATCTGGATGTTTGGCAATAACGGGGCAGGCGACGGCCACGGAAATATCGTTTAACGAACAGGCGCCTATTTGTGCCTGCATCATGTCGTAGAAGACAAAGTTGCCAGGGCGAATTTCATCCACGCCTTCAAATGAGTCTGTGAGGCTGCAAGTGGGGGTGTCTCCGATGGAAACGGCCGTTTCCATCCCTCTATCCCGCAATGAAATCTGCCCTGCTTGCAGGCGTTGCACTGTTGTTTCATAAACGTCTAAAACTTCTTCTCGACCCCGGGCGCTGTAGCTGTTTCCGGCGTGGGTGAGCAGCCCTGCCAACTGAAGGGTGGGGGCGTGGATGATGGTGCGGGCAACGGCCGTTATCCCTTCATAATCCTGCCAATCCAACCCGGTGCGATGATAGCCCGTATCTATTTTTATCCAGACGTTGACGGAGGCAGTCATCCCGGAAACAAGTTGCTCCGCCGCGTTCATAGACGATACCAACAGATTGAGCTTTATTTTTGCCGCGAGTTGGTTGATTTCAGTCAGTTGGCGCAAATTAACGGGGACTGCGATGGTAATATCTTGCCAGCCATGATCGGCAAAGTAGCGGGCCATATCGACAGACGACACTGTAATCGTGTTCACGCCACGCTCGCGGAACCATTCACCGATTTCAGCCGATTGGTGGGTCTTGAAATGAGGTCGGAAACGCACGCCACTCTGTTCTGCTTTGGCAATCATGCGCTCGATATTGCGGATGGTTTTCTGCTTGTCGAGCAAAAGGGTTGGTTTAGTAATGAGAGGGTCAATATTCATTAGTTAGTCTGGTAGCCTCGTAGTCGATTAGTAACCGTCTGAAATTATGTGATGCAGATTAGACCAATCTTGGAGATTGGTCTAATCTAAAAAACGGGAGTACTCGTTCAGCCATATGCATTCTCAATTATCGTCCAACGCCCACACTGCCGCCAAACGCCGCCGACATCTCATCATAAATGGCCTGGATGCTGGCCTCATCGCCCAGGTAGAAATTGCCGTTTCCTTCCAGCGCCAGGGTAGACAGCACTTCCTCATCTGCATCTCCGCCGTAGCCGATGGTGAAGACGGTGGTATCGTTGCTCGTGGCTAAGTCTACCAATGAATCGTTGAAGCCGTAGCGATAACTGCGCGTATCCATGCCGTCGGAAAGCACGACCATCGCATTGGTCATGGCAGATTGATTGGTGCGTTCGATGCTGCCCGCCCCATCCCCAATGGCATCAAAGAGGGTCGTATCGCCGGTAGCGTCCAGACTCGTAATGGCGTTGATGATTTTCTGCCGATTGGGGCCAACTTGTACCCCTTCGACAAGCAATTCCGGCTCAGTGCTGAAGGCGATGAGGGTGAGTTGATCTTCGTCGCCCATTTGCTCGATGAATTGCACGGCGGCGTTGCGCATGTTGTCCATTTTGCCGCCGCGCATACTGCCGGAGGTATCTAGCAGCATGACGAGATTGACGTCTTTTCGGGCGGTTTGCCATAAATCTTGCACGGCGTAGAGAGCGGCCACGTTTGGCTCGTTGAACAGGATTTCTGGCTGGCTTAAATCAACGCCAAATTCTTCAGTTAAGGGTGATCCGATAGGTGTGTTTGCATTGACAGGGCGCAGGGCGAAGGTAACGGCCGTTTCCTGCCCCGCATCGCTCAATAAATAATCCCGAAACAACTCAGCCGCCTCTTGCGTCTCGCTGTCTGCGTTTTTGTCGATACAGGCTGGATGCGTCGCCATAAACGTGCCTTCCAGCGGATAAATCGGCACAATCGCTCGCTGCCTGCGCCGTTGCCATATACCACATCGTTTTCATACATGACCGCCGCGCCCAGATAACTGGCGCCTCGTTCGCGCATGTTGCCGCTCAGACTAGCTGTCGAGTTGGCAAAGGAGGAAACCGCGCTTTCAAATGCGCCCACCGAAGCTTGCACAACCGGCTCCTGAATGTCGGCGGCGGTGACGGCAGCGGTCTTGGCCTGGGCTGACTGCACCAGCGCCAGCAGCGTGCCTGCGCCTGCCCCGGAGAGGCCGGGATGCGGATGGCTCAAGCGCAGTTCTTCGCCGTATTCGCCGCCCGTGTAATATTGGTACGCTGTCGGGTCTTGCGCCAGACTGCCTACATCCAGCCAGCCCAGCGGAAACCCGGGCCAGCCCAACGATTCTGCCAATTCTCGCCACATGCCAATGACCAGGGGACTTTGTGCCACGCTCTCGCAGTTGGCCTGATAGCTGCTGATGCCTTGTTCCGCCGCCAGATTCACCCACACGGGGCTGTCGGGAATCCAGAGAGCAGGCTGGCTAATACCAGCACTCATGTCGGTGACTTGCTGGCCTGATTCGACGCCGTGTACCATCATATAGACGGGTGTCTCGCTGCTGGTGGTGGGGTTTGTGGCGTTGAATTCGGTAACGGCCGTTTGCAACCACGGCTCCAAACTGGTATTAGCAACCACATCCACGATAAGCGCGTCATCAGGAATGCCATCGTCGGCCACTTCGCCCATCTGGCAGGCCAACGCCGTTAGTCCTAATAAACCAACCAATAGCCAGACAATGCGCGTATTTTTAAGAAGAGTCATGTTTTGCTCCGTATTTCATCATTTACCTCGACGAGCCTTCCGTCCATCAAGCCTAAGCTTCAATCCACCTGGATTACGTGCTGAGCGTGGTGGAAATCGTCAATCGTCAAACTGTATAGGTGGTTGTCAAAATTCAGGCGTAGCGGCGGCTGAGCCTGTCGAAGCCAAAGCGGTGCGAGCGACCCGCCTCCGCCTTCGACAAGCTCAGGCTGCGGCTACTTGTATGGTTACCTGCCTTCATCCTTACCGTCCTACCGTGACCAGCGTCAATTCCACATAGCGGTCTTCGGCCATGACATTGGGGTCATCGGTGTTGCGATTGGTCTTCCGGCGGCAGTGCCGCTTCCACAATGAAGCGAGCCGGATCCATGCCTTCAGACACCAGATAATCCACGACTGATTGAGCGCGGCCTTCGGCAACTTCCAGAATGTCGGCTTCTGTATAAGGCGGGGTATTGGCTGGCCATGCCGACGAGCCTTTCACTTTCAAGAACAGGCCAACGGATTGGGACAGGGTGGGCACGACACAGTTATTCAAAATGCGGCGCGATTCCAGCGTTAGTTCAGTCGATTCCGGCAAAAAGGTGAAGGTGCGGCAAGGGAGTACCGCCAGGGTGGCTGAATCAGCGCTGGTGACGGCGCTCAAATCCAGGTTTGGCGAAATGGAGAAGGTATCGTTTACCGGATTGCCGCTGGCTTGCAAGCTGGCCTGTTCAGCGGCACGTAAGACGAAGCCGGTATTGACGAGTTCTTCCACGTTGTCATTTGGCACAGGCACATCGGAAGCCGCCCAAACGCGGCGGGCAATATTCAAACGGTTGACGATGGGGCGGGTATCGCGCATGACAAAGGCGTTGTCGCCGAGGTCGGCTTGAGCCACACTTTCCAGCCAGGCATTAAAGTCGTCGGAGGCCGTTTCTGGATAGACGAAGCTCCAGTCGTTATGACCCCAGGCGGCAATTTGAGAAGCGGCCGTGTCGAAGTCAGACGTTTGTGCTTTCAGCGTATCAAACCAGGCGTTGTGGAAATTTTGCACCAGGTCGGCTTCGTTTTGGATGGAGTCGTGGGAGGTGACAATCACATCCATGACAATGCGTAGCTGGTTGGAACTGAGCAGCGATTGACCGCCACTTGCTTCGGCGTCGTAGATGTCGGGTTCCCAGCCAGCGACCACATCTGCCTGACCTTCGTTGAAGACGGCAACGGCATCGGCGACGCTGTCTTGCGGCACGAGTGTCACTTGAGAGCGCGGGCTGAGTTGGGCGATGGACAGCACGTAGTAGACAAAATATTCACCGACGCTGTCCTGCGCGAAGGCGATGCGTTTGCCTTGGATGTCGTTGATGGTTTCGACATTGCGACCCCAGAGTTGGTCGGCACCGGCGCTTTCATCGACGATGGCGGTGATAACACCAGGGCTTTTCAGGGCTACGGAGTCCAGGGTGGTGAGCAAGCAGTCCCATTGGCCGGATTCAAGCAGCGCGGTGCGCTGTTCTTCGGTGATGTCGTAGTCGGGATTTTCATCGAGGAAGAAGGGCACGATGCCCAGGTGGAAGCCATGCTCGATGTCTTTGCCCGACATTTGCATTTGTTGCAGGGTGAAGTAGCTGCCAAAGGCGTCTGCGCCACAGATGTAGGTGGGCAGGTTGGCGTTGGCCTCGCGGTTTGGTCCCCAAATGGGTTCGGGGGAGTCTAAATTGGTGATGGCGGTTGCGATTTCACCATTGCTTGTATTGGCTGAAACGGCCGTTGGTTCGGCTAGCCGGTTCGGGGGTGGGGTCGGCGCTGGTCATGCCGGAGATGATGGTGAAGGCACCGAAGCCACACGCGGCGAGTACGGCTATGCCGACGATGACGACGAAGATGATACGTGTACGATCCATTTGCATGTTTGGTCTCCTGTTTAAATGATGAGGGATGAATGATGAAGGATGAATTTGTTCGTAAATCCTTCTTGTTCCCCCGCATATGTGGGTGTATATGTTAAAATTTTAATATTTCACCCTGTATCTATGGGTATTTACGTTTTAGATGGTGGCAAAGTTGCAAGGTTGCAAAGTGGCAGGGTGTTGATGCATCGAGCTTACTTTGCCGCTTTGCAACTCTGCAACTTTGTTTAACTGATAGCCGAGATTGCTGAGTACGTCGGCTGCGGTTTGGCTGGGGAGGATGGTGAATTGATAACGGCCACTTCGGCTCGACTCAGTGCTGGCGTTATCCTCCCTGTCTATTATCAACTCCATTGCCTCTGGGACGACGCAATGTTTACTGCCGCCAGCCCCGCCCAGCATTTCCTGGTACGCGCCAATCGAAAAGAAGCCGACGTACAATTCCTCTGTTTCTACGGGCAGGTAGAGCGGCGAGTGGCTGGGTTTGGGCGGATAGAGATCGTCGCTGTCGCAGGTGATGCCGCCGAGCCGCACTTGTTGAAAGGGCTTGTCCAGATGCGTCAGCGGCAGCACGATGAAATGTTCGCTGAGCGCCCAACTGTCGGGGAACGAACTCATAATCGAGCCATCAATAATATACCAGGGATGTTCGGAGTTGTTGTCTTTGGCGGTGATGATTTTGAAGAGATGAGCGCCGTGTTCAGACGTGGTGTAGCGGCCAAATTCGCCCATGACATCGGGTTCTGGCACGTTGTAGCGGGCGCAGGTTTCTTTGAGAGTGGTAAGCAGCAAACGCACGAAGGTGTGATAGTCGAAATCGAAATCGAGGGTCATGGCGACGGGCATACCGCCGCCAAAGTTGAAGATGCTGAGGCTGGGATGGCGCTGGCGCAGTTGGGCATATAGCTCAATGCCCGGTTTGAGATAGCTGACAAACGCCTCTTTATCGGTGAGCTGACTGCCGACCATGTTATGGAATAGTTTGAGGGTGAGATTGGGGGCGGCCTGGATGTAGTCGGCGGCTTTCCACAGGCTTTTGCTGTCGAGGCCGAAGCGGGAGTTGGCATCATCCATTTCTTGCAGGCTGGTATTGTGGCCGTAGCTTTTAGCACGGAGTCCTACGTCAAAGGTTTTGCCGCTGTTGAGAAGGTCGGGGATTTCGGCCAAATCTTCGATGACGGGGATGAGATTGGCGTGGTCGTTTTTCAGGCTTAGGAGGTTGGCGGCATATTGCCCGCCGCTCGGTTTGAAGCCGTTGCAGATGATCATACGCTCAGGCGGGAGCAGACCGCGTTGGATCATGATGCGGGCGATGTCCACGTCGAAGGCGGAGGACATTTCATGGTGCGCCCCGGCGCCGAGGGTGGTGCGAATGACTTCTTCGGCGGCGTTGGCTTTGGAGGCGTAGGTATAGTGGAAACGGCCGTTATACCCCATCTCCGCACTCACCTCTGCAAATACTCGGTTCATGAAGGCGATTTGGCGACCAATGAGCGGCAGGTAGACGATTTCCAGCGGGCTGGGCATGATGTGGCTGAAGCCTTGCTGGTCGCCTTCGAGGAAAAGGTTGGCGAGGTCGAGGTCTTCAAAGTGTAAACGGCCGTTTTTGGCCTGTAGGTAGCGGTTGAACTGATGCGCTTCGGGAACGGGTTCACTGCTTTCCCAGCCGATGATGGGGTGGTTCATGGATTTATCTCCTGAATTTATCTCACGCAGAGGCACTAAGGCGCAGAGAAAATCTTTGTTACTTGGCGTGCGTGTTTCCTGTCCTGAAATGCATTATAGTGCATTTTGGGGGGTTGGTGCATGAGATGAGTTGAACGGCCGTTTGTTAACTGATTGACAGCGCGTTTTGCAGGAACTGTTGGCCAGCGGCCTCTAAGTCTGTGTCGAGGGAGAAGGTGAGGC
Organism: uncultured Chloroflexia bacterium; assembly: GCA_963747345.1. GTDB lineage: Bacteria > Chloroflexota > Anaerolineae > Promineifilales > Promineifilaceae. The sequence goes on from CAVVFA010000001.1 coordinate 935,257, forward strand.
TGCGGATGTGGAGGTCGTCGAGCCAGATGTCGAGAGGGCGTGGTAGAGGCTCTGGGTAAATGAGGATGGCTTCGTGGCAGTTTTTGGCTTTGGCGTAGGTGACAATTTGGCTGATGTCGGCCTGACTGGGTTTGATGGGGGTTTTGTATTTGGTGTCGAGGATGGTGTGGGGGTTCCCGTTTTTGTCGTACAGCACCATGTCGATTTGTAGTTGCAGGTCGCGGTTGGCTCCGATGTGGACGAGTTCTTGGGCTTTGAGCTGCCACGGCGACGGCAGGTTTTGGCGCAGCCATGCCGCGACAAACTGTTCAAAGAGGGTTGCCATGTTGATGAGAAACGGTTGGATGGCATGGTCGCCGCTTTGGTGACTGGGGCCGGTGTGGGCCAGGAAAAAGCGACAGAGGGCGTGCAGGGGTTGGTAATCTTGGTTGAGGCGGGTGTAGAAACGGCCGTTACAATCCCCAGGTTCAAACTCTGCAAACGAAACCACCCCTTGCAGCGACCGATAGGCTTGACGAACGGCCGTTTGCGCGGTTTCCTGGCAGCGACGAGAGCGCAAAATTTGTTCAAGGGTGTAGGCGAGGATTTGGTTGTCGGGCAGGTCGGGGGTGTGGATGTGGTGGGTGCAGGTAACGGCCGTTTGTGGCGGCTGAGGTAGTTGGCTGATGCGTCCGCGAATGTAAGGCAGGGCTTCCGTTTGCGGCAGATACGCCTGATGGAACCCTTGCCGACTGCGATGCAGCACCATTTTGGCGAGAATGACAGCCAATCCCTCGTAAAATTCGCGTAGCGACTTAACTTGTACCAACTCATCTTGCCAGAAAATATCGGGCAGGCGGTAGGCGGTTTGCCACATGCGAAAGAGGTTGTGCAGGCTCACTTTGGGCAGGAGGGAAAGGTGCAGATCAGACGAGGCGGGTATCCAGCCAACCCATCCTTGCGGCGTTAGCCGGTAACGGCCGTTTGTGCGTGGACTGGGAAACTGGACTTCGAGTTTGCCCCCGTTTTGGTCGTAATGGTGATAGAGATGGGTGAAAACGGCCGTTGGGAACGATTCCGGTGATAAGTCAGTCGGTTGATATTCGGTGAGGTGGATAACTTGCGGTGAAAGAGACATCGGTTGGTGCGGGGGATTACTCGTGGGGCAAACAAAACCAGAAGGTACTGCCTTTGCCAAGCTCACTCTCTACGCCGACTTTACCGCCACACTTTTCAACGATACGGCGCACGATAGACAGGCCAACCCCCTCGCCTCTGGCGCGTGTCTGATGCAATCTTGTATGGGGTTTGAATAGCTTCTTTTGGTCTACTTTAGAAATGCCTTCGCCATTATCTTTAACCCAATACCGAACCATGCCATCTTTGCAGGTGTCTGCCCCAAGAACTAAGACAGGGGGTTCACCGCCATATTTGAGACCGTTGCTGAGGTAATTGACCCACACTTCCTCAATCCAGGAGGTATAACCCAGTGCTTGAGGCCATGAATCAGGGTTCTGAATATCAGCTCCATACTCGGTTATTTCAAATGTGAGCCGCTTTTTCGCTTCTGATACGATGCGCACCATATCCAAAGGAACTGTTTGAATGTCGCTCCGATCCACACTGGCGAGCAGCAGGATTTCGCTGAGCACATTGTTCATTTTATGGCTGCTTTGCAACACTCGCTTAAGTGCCAACTGTGCTTGTTCATCCATGTCGTCTGCCCAATTCATTTGAATGAAACTGCTGTAGCCGACGATTTGACCCAGTAAGCCTTGCACTTGATGGGCAACCGTGTGGGCAAATTCATCCAATTCAGCATTGCGCCGCTGTAATTCTATTGCTTGTTGCGTCAGTTTTGCTTTGGCTTGCACATGGTCGGTAATATCGCGTAAGGACACCTGACGAGATGGTTCCCCTTGCCACTCAATTTCTGTGAAGCGGGTCTCGACAACGGCCGTTTGCCCATCTTTCCGATACACATCAAATTTTGCAGTCTCATTTGAGTCAGTAGGTAGCCCTAATGGTTGTCCGATAAGGTCGTCTAGTGTCCGGTCTAAAATTTGTTCAGCGGCCGGATTTACAAAATTTACGATATTATCTTGGCTGACAATAATGATGCCGTCGGCGTTGTTATCAATGATTTTACGGCGATACGCTTCACTGAATTCCAATGCTTTTGTTTTTTGCTGAAGTTCGGTCGTCAGGTTTTCGCGCTCAATGGCATACCGAATAGAGCGCTCTAAAATATCGCTTTCAATCGTCCCTTTAACCAAGTAATCTTGAGCACCCAACTGCATGGCTTTTACCGCGACATTTTCATCATCCAGGCCGCTCAATACAACGATAGGGATATTGGCTGCCATTTCTTTGATTTTTTCAAACGTATCCGTCCCATGGCTATCAGGCAGGGATAAATCCAACAAAATAATATCCAGACTCATCTGTGCCAGATAGGCCAGTCCTGCTTCCAAACGATTGACGTGAAGCACCTCGAATTTAGGCGGCAACTTAGCCTCCCGTGCCTTGTCATCGGCTAGAAGCAAGCGGATGAGATGGGCATCTGCGGGGTTATCTTCGATGAGTAGAACTTTTATCGGTGTGTTTGACATGGTTTGGTGGTAGAAAAAAGGCTCGCAGCCTTTGTATTAGTTTGTATGATGGGGTAGCTGTACCACACTTAGCCAAAATGTTTCAATACTTTTGACGACATCCAAAAATTCATCTAAATCGGCTGGTTTGGTGATAAAACAGTTTGCATGATGGTTATAAGTATGAGCAATATCTTCTTCTTCGCTAGATGTGGTGAGGATGACAACGGGAATTTGTTTATACTTAGAGGATTGCTTAATGAGCGCTAAAACTTCACGACCATCTTTTTTGGGCAAATTCAAATCCAACAAAATCATATCTGGACGAGGAACATTGGCGAATCGTCCGGTTTGCTCTAAGTAGGCCATTGCTTCAGCCCCATCCCGTACTATATGTAGCTGATTGGGTATTCTCGTTGTTTTGAATGCTTCTTGTGTTAGACGAACGTCTGCTGGATTATCTTCTACCAGTAGGATGTTGATAGATTTGTCTGTAATCATTCTCAGTTACCGCCTTCTAAATTGTTGAATAAGTGACTCGAAATTTCTGATGAGCACTGAGCTTCTTGGCAAATTCAAGTACCATTTGCCGAAGGGAAAGGTGGTCTTGGTACATACACCGCTTTGGTTTCGCCAGGACGTTCGGCGAGCTCAGTCGAGCCGCTCAGCCACCGTTGGTTTCGTAAAGTGCAAAATAGTTTTAGGTAAAAGCGGGAAAGTTTTTGGAAATAAAATTGTGCAAAACCCGCTTTTCCTTGAAGGAAACCACAATTTTGCGTGTTGGTAATTTTAAGAACTTTTTGTGGTTTACCTATTACTGTGTATTACGCTGGTACTGTAAAGTAAAATGTTGTTCCTTGCTCATGTTTTGGATCTGATTGTACCCAAATTTGTCCATTATGACGCTCAATGATTTTTTTGCAGATGGCGAGGCCAATACCGGTTCCTGGGTATTCTTCTATGGTATGTAGGCGCTGGAAAATGGCAAAAATGCGGTCTGTATATTGCGGTTCGATACCAATGCCATTGTCTTGTACAGAAAATTGCCAATATGCTTGTTGACGGGAAGCGGAAATATGAATTCGTGGGGGAGCTCCTCCTTTGAATTTGAGGGCGTTGCTAATTAAGTTCAGCAAAATTTGGCTCATTTGCGTGCCGTCTGCCAAGACAGTAGGCAGCGGATCATGGGTGACGATGGCGTCGTTTTCTTCAATCGCTAAACTGAGGTCAGAAAGCACATAGGCTAATACCTGATCCATATTTGTTTCCACGAATGTTTTGCCCCGTGACCCTAAGCGTGAATAACTGAGAAGGTCTTGGATGAGATTTCTCATGCGCAGGGCGGCATCGATGGTGTATTTAATGAAAATATCGGCGTCTTCGTCTAGCTGTCCTTCGTATTGCCTTGCTAATAATTGCACATAGCTGATGACAATGCGCAGTGGTTCTTGCAGATCATGCGAGGCAACGTAGGCAAACTGTTCGAGTTCTTCATTGCGAGATTCTAAGGCTTTGGCATGTTGGCGTACTTCCTCGTAGAGCCGCGCTTGTTTGATGGCGATGGCGAGGGGGGCGGCAATTTCATCAACAATGTCGATATCGTTTTGGCTGAAGGCATTGTCTTCAGAACTTGCCAGGTTGATGGTTCCGATCAGTTCATTGTCATAGCGCAATGGATAGATGACGAAGGAGCGAATTTGTTGTTCTTTTAAAGTTTGGATGATGGGTAAAGATTCTGGGAATGAATTGAGGGAGCCGTAAATGGGTTGTCCATTGGCTTTTTGCAACGCATCGGCGATGGTGTTGATTTGGTACAGTGCGGCAATCGCTTCGTTATCTTTATCCTCTTTAGATGCGAATAGGTTGACCTCTTTGGTGTCAAAGTTAAAGATAGCGACACTGGCACGGTGGTAGTTGATGATGGGTTTTAGTTGCTGAACGGCCGTTCTGGCAATGTTTTCTGGTGATTCTGCGGTGAGAATGGCTCGGTCTATTTCATGCAGGCTTTTTAGGCGGCTCGTGTAAAGAAGCAGTGATTTTTCCGCCTCTTTTTGTTCAGCAAATAGATACGCATTTTGTATTGCTGAAGCAATATGACCCGAAAATGTATTAAACGTATCCACATCAATCTGATCAAATCGGTGTGATTTGTCATCCTGCACATCTAAAACGCCCAATACCTTTCCCCCAATGATCAGCGGTACCGCAATTTCGGATTGGGTGTCTGGCAAAAGTGGATTGGGTAAGAACGATGGCTCTTGACTCACATCGTCAACTAAAATTGTTTCACGAAAGCGAACGGCTCTTACGACCAGGCTGTTTTCTGTATGCAGGGAAATTTTGTGCTTATTTTTACGAAGCTGCTGCCCCACTTGCCCAGAACCAACATGCATGTGGAGCATTTCATTTTCTTTATCCAAGAGATAAACGTGAACATGGTATAAGTGGAAACGTCTTTTTACCAGCGTAACGATTTCTTGTAATAAGAGGTCAATATCTAAAATAGAGCTGAGTTGTTTAGATATGTCTGCGGCGGTGTTGAGTTGATTAGCGAATCGAGATAGCTCGTTGGTGAACTGAATGGTCTCGCTTTCTGATTCTTTGTAGCGTTGTAATTCTTTTTCAAGGGCATCTTTTTCGGCGATTAGTTGTGCAATTTGTGGTTCGTATACGTCTTGTGTGTTTGTTAATGGCTGTTGTGTAGATGACATTGATTTCCTCATACGTTTAGGGAAAGGTGATTTCCCTATGGTTCTATAGATGGGTTGTTTGTTTCAAACATTTGGCTTTGCAGGAACAGTGTTTGTTAATAACTTGCAATATTTTAGCACAATTTATGCTATAATCACTTGTAGAACATGCGGTCTATTTTATTGATGAGGTAATTATGTCACGACTAGGATCACGAACAGCACGATTGCGTGAGATTGAATCACAACTTTTGTTGTCACCAGAGGGATTGACGGCTTTGGAATTGGCGGCATTGTTAGATGTGGATCGGCGGACGGTGTACCGAGATGTGGAGTTTTTGTGTGCGCAGGGGGTGCCAGTTTGGCAGGACAACGGCCGTTTTGGGATCAATCGCTCTCGTTATTTAGCCAGCGTCCGGTTGTCGTTTCAGGAAGCCATTGCGCTGGTATTGGCGGGGTTGCTCCTCTCACGCACCATTGATGCGCGGAATCCACATGTGATGGGCGCCCTGACCAAGCTAGCCTCCACTTTGCCCCAACCGCTTAACGCCCACCTCAAACGCGCCGCCACCCGCATTGAGCAGCAGCAACATGATACCGGTCAGGTGCTCGTCTTGGAAGCCATCGCCGCAGGGTGGGGCAATGGGCAGAAGGTTAGAATTGGCTATCGGTCGCCGCGTAGTAGCACGCTGCGCCAGCGGATTATTGCGCCGTATGCGCTGGAGCCGACGCCATCGGGCATCTACGTGATTGGGCATGATAGCTGGTCGGATGAGATTCGCACCTTTAAGCTGGATCGCCTGGAAAGTGCGGTGCTGACAAAAGATAGCTTTAGCATCCCCGAAGATTTTGACTTGGAGGCGCGGCTGGCATCGGGTTGGCGGATTATGGCGGGGGATGAGGTGAACGAAGTGCGTCTGCGTTTCTCTGCCGATGTTGTGGCGCAGGCAACGGAGCGCCAGTGGCATCCCTCCCAAACCGTCGAGCCAACCCCAGATGGCGGCTGTTTGCTCATTATTCATGTGGCGCAACCGCAAGAAATGAAGCCGTGGATTCGCAGTTGGGGGGCACAGGTGGAGGTGCTGGCTCCGGGCTGGCTGCGGGCAGATATTGCCCAGGAAATGCGACGGGCGGTGGAACTCTATGCGCCGAAACGGGTGGCGGAGGCGCAAGCTGTCAACTAGGTTTCTGGGCGACGGTGATAAAGTGCGTGCCCATGTCTAAACAACCGGCTGTGGCGGAGGACTTCCAATTCCATGCGCAGCAGTTCGCCCCATTTTTCGGCGTCATTTCTGATCTCTGAAAGCGTATCTTGCCAGGTGGTAGCGAGACAGCCGGATGCAGACCGCGCCGTGACTGTTAGGTTGTGGGCTTCTAATAGTTGTAGAAACTCTGTTGATCGGTAGAGGTGCATGGGATGGGAACGGCCGTTTTCGTTTTCCGGCGTGAGATCCCCTGTCGTGGTAATTGCCTGATTGTTTGCTGCTGGAATGGCGAGAACGCCTTTTAGGGCTCGGTGGGCACTTCCCCAAAGTGACATGACACTGCTGAGTAGATAGCCGCCCGGCTTCAAGACCCGTAGGCACTCTGCCAACGCCTCTTCTCGTTTTTCCATGACATAGCTCAAAGGGCCGCCATAAGCGACAACACAGTCAAATGTGCCTGTGGGTAGTGATGCCATCTGGCAAATATCAAGCTGCTGCCAGGCTTGAACGTGTGGGGCAAAGCCAAACTGGTCGGCAAACTGGCGGTTTAGATCCAACTGCACCTGCGAGATGTCGGCGACGGTGATTTGCGCCCCTAGTTGAGCCAGAATTTGCGTGAACCGTCCGGCGCCTGCGCCAATTTCTAGCACCTTGTTTTCTGTTTGTACAAACGTTTGCAAATAATGTGTGTGCAGGTATAAACTGACTTCATCTACTGGCGATTTAACAAGACGTTCCCATTCGCTTACGGCGAATTCATCGAAATAATTTGTCACACTTTCTGGATTATAAGATTCATTTTGTTTAGACATGAAGAAGCGCTCCTTAATTGTGACTGTACAGACCCTAAGGGGTTTGACCTCGAGTGAAAAATCGACATCTATAGCTCCCCTTAATTTACAGTTGAAGGGTAATATACTTCGAGAGGCACTATTGATACAATCCGAATTGGAAAATGAGGATGAAACGCATATGGCAGGTTTGAAAATTTCTTTAGCGCAGATGGATGTGAAACTGGGAAAGCCGCAGGAAAATGTGGCGACTATCCGCCGGTTTGCGCAAGAGGCTGCTGCTCAAGGGGCGGATGTGTTGGTGCTGCCTGAGTTGTGGTCTACTGGTTATGATTTGGAGAATGCGGCCCAGTATGCGGCTGGTTTAGATGAGGGGGTGTTTGCGGAAACGGCCGTTATCGCCCGCCACCATAATCTCTCCATCATTGGCTCTTGTTTGTCAAAACTGGGGGAAGGGAAATTTGGCAACACGGCCGTTTTCATCAACAAAGATGGCGTTATTTTGGCCGACTACAGCAAAATCCACCTCTTTCGGCTCATGGACGAACACCAATTCCTCACTGCTGGCGACCAGCTTTCCATTGCCGAAACGGCTTGGGGCAAAATGGGGATGGCTATTTGCTACGATTTGCGCTTCCCTGAAATTTTCCGCCACTATGCCCTGAACGACTGCGTTCTCACCTTCCTGCCTGCCGAATGGCCCCATCCCCGCTTAGCCCATTGGCAGACGCTGCTTCGCGCTCGCGCCATCGAAAACCAGATGTATATCGTGGCGTGTAATCGCGTGGGGCAGTCTAAAGGCACTGATTTCTGCGGCCATTCCTGCATTATTGACCCATGGGGTGAGGTTCTGGTGGAAGGCGGCGAAGAAGAAGTGTTGTTGACAGCGGAGATAGATTTGGAAAGGGTAACGGCCGTTCGCCGCACCATTCCCATTTTCCAAGACCGTCGCCCCGCCATTTATAGCCAAACCATTAATTAAACCAACAAGGATGTTGCATGAAGTTTGCTGAACCTGTCTCAGAAGAAAACCTGAATACAAATACGCCTACCACACTTGAAGCATGGCGACGTCTCATCCTGGACTGGGTTTTGCGAGGAATGTTTGCCTTTTGGCTGCTGGTTTTGATGTGGCGCTTGCTGGCAACCTTCATCTTTCCTGTCGCTTCCGATCCCGCATCTACGACGCCTATTCTGATTGGCATCTACGTCATGAGCGCCCTCGTGACGTTGGCAATTACGTTTCTGCCACAATTGGGCTATAAGCTGCGGGCGACTATATTTCTGGCACTACTTTTTTTCTATGGCATGGTCGATTTGTTTTTTCAGGGATTTACGGGTGAAGGAAGGCTCTTTCTGCTGGCATTTGTGGCACTTGTCGCCGTTTTCTTTGATTTACGACGCAGTATTTATGCCCTGGTTCTGAGCTTTTTTAGCATGGCGCTCATCACCATTTTGCAAGCTATGGGCATATTGCCGAACGTATCTCTGCTGATTGCTACCAACACGCCTGATTATGTAAAAATAATAAATGGCAGCATTTTCTTTATTGTTTTAAGTGTTCTGGTTGTCCTTTCCATTACATTTTTAATTGACAGCCTGGAAAACAGTCTGGCTCAAACGCAGAAAGAAAAAGAGTTTGCCAATGCCGTTGTGGAAAACTCTGGCACGCTTATCATTTTATATGAGCCAGATGGCAGAATTTTACGGTTCAATCGCGCCAGTGAAATCCTATCCGGCTATACCAGCAGTGAGATGGTCGGTGAATTTGCCTGGGATCATTTGCTAACCCCCGACGGAACCGACCTGATTAAGACCGCCTTTGCCCATATTGCTGACGATGCAGAGCCGGTTTCATATGAAGGATATTGGTTGTCTAAAAACGGCCGTCGTTCCTTAATTGCCTGGTATTGTGCGCCATTAGTTGGGGAAAATGGTCAAGTTGAATCTATCCTCGGCACAGGCGTTGATATAACCAACTATAAAGAAACCGAAGCCGACCGCAGTCGCTTGTTTACAGCAGAACGTGAACAGCGCTTATTAGCAGAAACATTGGCAGAAGTAACCCTATCCCTGACAACCCAAATTCGTCCTGATGATGTTCTCGATAACATTTTGCGACAGGCACAACGCATTGTTCCCTTCAAAGCCGCCCATATTGCCTTGCTTGAAAGTGATACATTGCGGGTAACACGCTGGCAAGGATACGAAGCCTATGGAGACGAAGGGTTTATTCCTAATTTAATTCAATCCATTGTAACTTTACCATTGGATCAAGAAGTCATTATCACGCATAACCCGCTGGTGGTTGCCGATACGCGGCAGGATCCCCGTTGGCAGTTATTCGAAGACACGGCTTGGATTCGCTCCTATCTGTGTGTGCCGATTATGCAGCAAGATGAGGTACTTGGTTTGCTGCGACTAGATGGTGATCAGCCAAACGAATTTTCTGAAGACGATGCCCGTAGCCTGGAAAATCTGGCAAATACCATGGCAATTGCCTTGTCAAACAGTCGCCTGATGCAGGAAACCCGGCAGAAAGCGCGGCAAGTCCAGCGCATTTTGGATACCGTTCATGATGGCATTTTGTTATTAGACGAAAATTATCGGGTTGAACTGGCGAATCCGGCCGCTTCCTCTTATTTGCCCCTGCTTACAGATTCGCCAGAAAATGAGCCAATCAAGTTTTTAGCAGGTCGATCCATTCGAGATATTGTGCAGCCGCCACCTAATGGCGCTTTGTGGCATGAGATTGCGCTCAACCATCCGCAAATGACATTTGAAGCGATTGCGCAGCCCATTGAAGCCGGCGGCTGGGTACTGGTGGTGCGTGACATCACCGAATCTACGGAAGCAGCAGCAGTATGTGCAGGCGCAAGAACGGTTGGCGATGGTTGGGCAAATGGCGGCTGGTATCGCTCATGATTTCAACAATATCATGACAGTGATTATCCTGTATACCCAAATGTTGTTGAAATCACCTGAATTGCCGGAGGACTTGATTCGTCGGCTGAATACAATTTTTGATCAGTCCAAATTGGCCGCCAATTTAATTTCACAAATCCTCGATTTTAGCCGCCAGTCAGATATGAAGCGGCGCCCCGTTCATCTGCTGCCGTTCCTCAAAGAGTTGACGAAGATGTTGAAGCGCACCCTGCCAGAAAATATCAATATCCGTCTTGATTTTGATGAAGGGGATTACATTATCAATGCAGACCTGACACGAATGCAGCAGGTGGTTATGAATCTGGTGGTGAATGCGCGGGATGCGATGCCCAAAGGGGGTGACCTGCGTTTAGATTTGGCGCAACTTGTGCTTGAAAGAGATGCGCCCAAACCGTTGCCTGATATGGATGCCGGTGAATGGATTCGATTGCAAGTGATTGATACGGGCATGGGCATTTCAGTGGAAAATAAGGCGCATATTTTTGAACCGTTATTTACCACAAAAGAACGGGGACAAGGGACGGGGTTAGGGCTGGCCCAAGTGTATGGCATTGTGAAACAGCATGATGGCTTTGTGCAGGTTGATAGTGTGCTGGGGCAAGGCTCGACGTTTACCGTTTATTTGCCTGTGCAACGATTTGGCGAGTTCTCGGATTCAGTTGTTGCTCAGACTATGATAGTGGGCGGGCAAGGCGAAAAGATTCTTGTTGTTGAGGATGATGAAATCACACGCAAGGCGATTTGTGCCATTTTAGAGACGTTTAACTATGATACTTCGGAAGCGAGTGATGCTGATGAGGCGATACGTTTGTTTGAGTTTTTTGCAGATGAGATAGCTTTGGTTTTGAGTGATATGGTGATGCCCAGTATGAATGGGGATGCGCTTCTGACGCAGTTGCAAGCGAAGCGGGCTGATATTCGCATGATTATTATCACGGGATATCCTTTTGCCGAGCAAGATAAAATGTCTTTAAATGAGGGTATTGTCGATTGGGTGCAAAAGCCGTTTGAAGTAGAAGAGCTGGTGAAAGCGATTCAGGCGGCTATATCGATGAATTAGGTAAACCACACCCGCTTTTACCTAGGTGTTTGGGGTGTATTAATATTTGGTGGGAAACGGCCGTTTCCCTTCGTCCCCTCTAAAAAACCAATTAAAATCCTAACCTATGAGCATTAGTCGATCCATTTGGCGTCATTTTGATATCTGGTTGACAGCCGCGGTCTTGTTGTTAACCGCCTACGGTATCCTCATGATCCGTAGTGCCGTCACCGGCACACCTGCACAGGAACCGCTGCCAATGGCACAGGTTCAATGGGCTGTCATTGGTTTTTTCATCATGTTGGTCTTTGCCGCCATCGACTACCGTTACATGACCTCAGCCCATTGGTATATTTATGGGGCGTTACTGGCTCTGCTGCTCTTTGTCATCATTGGCGGCCAGGTCAACAACGATGCCAGACGTTGGATCAACCTCGGATTTATTGAAATTCAACCTTCAGAATTCGGCCGTATTTTTCTGGCTGTTACCTTTGCCCAGTTCCTTGCCGGCCGTAAAGATAAAATCAACCGCTTCTCTAACACCATCATCACACTCATCTACTTTGGCCTTCCCATTGGGCTTATCTTTTTGCAGCCAAACCTGGGTATGTCTATTCTTTTTATTGTGCTCTGGTTTGTCATGATCTGGTTAGCTGGCTTGCCTTTGTCTCACTTTTTAATTTTGGGCGCTTTGGCTTTATCGGTCATGATTGTGGTTTATCCCAATTTACAGGATTATCAGAAAGATCGCGTTTCTACATTTCTTAACCCGGAGGAAGCGGATCCGGAATCGGTGTTTAACGTTGACCAGGCAGAAATCAGCGTCGGTTCGGGCGGCTTTTTTGGCAAGGGATATATGCAAGGCACACAAAGCCAGCTTGGTTTTTTACGTGTTCAGCATACAGACTTCATTTTTTCGATGTTAACAGAGGAAATGGGTCTGGTTTTTGGCTCGTTTGTGGTGTTGTTTTTGCTGGGTTTTATTATCTGGCGCATTATTCGCGTAGCCATGGTGACGCCTGATCCGGCGGGTAAATATATGGTGACGGGCATTGCGGCCATCCTCTTTTTCCAGACGACGGTGAGTGTGGGCATGAATGTGCGCCTTTTGCCGGTGACCGGGCTGACACTGCCCTTTGTCAGTTATGGCGGCAGTTCGCTGATTACGCTGTTTATCGCTTTGGGCATTGTGCAGTCTGTGCTTATGCGCCATCGTAAGCAAGATTTTGGTTAACTAAAAGCCAGTGAACAGTTTTCAGTGTACAGTGAACAGTTTGACTACGGTTCACTGTACACTGTTTACTGTACACTGTTTACTGTATACTTCCCCCAACTTAAAATTCCCAAAAGGTTAACATAATGAGTGTTCGATTACGATTTGCCCCTAGTCCCACGGGGTATTTACACATTGGTGGGGCGCGGACGGCGCTGTTTAGCTGGATGTTTGTGCGGCGGCACGGCGGTCAGTTTATTTTGCGTATTGAAGATACAGACCAGAAGCGCTTGGTGGATGGCGCGGTGGAAGAGATTATGTCTTCGATGCGCTGGCTGGGTCTTGATTGGGACGAAGGCCCCGATATTGGTGGACCGTATGGCCCGTATGTGCAGACGGAACGAGCGGAATTGTATCAAGAGTGGGCTAACTGGCTGGTGGCAAATGGCTTCGCCTACAAATGTTTTGCCACGGCCGAAGAGCTGGCTGAAATGCGTGTTGAATTAGAAGCCAGGGGCGACCGTTCTGGCTACGACCGACGCTACCGAGATATGGACGCAGCCCAAGTGGCGGAACTGGAAGCGCAGGGCAAGCCGTATGTCATTCGCTACAAGATGCCGCTGGACGGCGTGACGGTGGTGGAAGACCTGATTCGCGGCAAGGTGGTGTTTGAGAATACCCAGTTCACGGATGCGGTGCTGATGAAATCGACTGGATTGCCAACGTACCATCTGGCGCATGTGGTGGATGATCATTTGATGAAGATTACCCACGTCACACGCGGCGATGAGTGGCTGAGTTCAGCCCCGTTGCATTTTCAGTTGTGGCAGGCGTTTGGCTGGGAACGGCCGTTATACGCCCATATGCCCGTCATCCTCAACCCCAGTGGCAAAGGCAAGCTCAGTAAACGCACCCAATCCTTCCAGGATGGACAGTGGGAAGTGTTGGTCAAAGTGGATGAGTATGAGGAAAAAGGGTATATCCCCGTTGCCGTCAACAATTTCATTGCCAACGTGGGCTGGTCTTCCGGCGATGACCTGGAAATCTTCACACCTGAAGAGATCATTCCGCGCTTTGATTTAGCCGATGTGAACTCAGCCCCGACCAGTTTGCCCTATGCCAAATTGGATTGGATCAACGGACAGCACATTCAGCAAATGGATGATGTGGAACTAGCCAAAGCGCTCAAGCCCTTTTTAGAAGCGGCTGGTTATGAAGTCAACGTCGAAGCGTTGTTGATTGTGATGCCCTCCATGAAAATACGGCTCAAACGACTGACGGATGCTGAAGAATTTTTGCAGTTCCTGTTTACGGATGATGAGGCGCTTGAGTTGACGGCTGACCAACTGGTTCACAATCAACTGCCCGCCGAAGCCGCCAAGAGCGGTTACGCGCAAGCGCTGGCCTTTGTGCAGACGACTGATTCGTATGATTTGGAAACCATCAGCACCACGTTGATGCGCATTGGGGAAGCTGTGACCACAACCGGCAAGGCTGGTTCCTTCTTAGGCAAGCTGCGTTTGGCGATGACGGGGCAAACCGTCTCGCCGCCGGTGTTTGAATCGATGCTGGCGTTGGGGCGGGAACGCACGGCGGCACGGTTGGCACAGGTGGTTGGGTTATTCGAGTAGGAAATTAAAACAAAGGGACAAAGAAACCAAGGAACAAAGATCTTTGTTCTTTGTTCCTTGGTTTCTTTGTAATAAATTAAGAGTGGATTTGCCCCACACCCTCCCTTTTGGTAGAATTCTCGCTAGTTCTTTGAGGGATAGTTTAATGGTAAAACAACGGACTCTGACTCCGTCGTTCCTGGTTCGAGTCCAGGTCCCTCAGCTCGGTAAACGGCTCACGAAAGTGGGTCGTTTTTATTTTAAATGGTGCGTTTTGAGGTTAAGAAGGATGAATTGACTCTTTCAATTCATTTTGCGTTATCGTCATACAAAATTGTAAACTGTTCCATTCATAATCCTTTTCTGTTAGAATACAAAGCAAATATACAAATTTGCTTTGTGAGGCGACTTATGTCTGAATTAACGACAGTTAAAGTAAGCGGGCGGCATCAAATTTCATTACCCAGTCATGCTCGGCAGGAATTGAAAATCGAGGCGGGGGATCGCCTTTTGGTTGATGTGCAGGATGGCATGATCATTTTGCTGCCACAACCCATTGATTATGTGGAACAGCTTGCTGGCTTGCATCAGGAAATTTGGCAAACGACAAATTCTACACGTTATTTACACGAGGAACGGGAAGCGTGGCAGACATCCAAGGACGATTAGCCGATCACACCCAAATCGGTCTGGACACAAGCATTTTCATTTATCATCTGGAAGCCAATCCAACCTACACATCACTCACCACCCAAATTTTAAACAGTGTGCAAGCAGGCAAACAGGAAGCGTTTGTTTCTACTGTGATGCTGATGGAATTGACGGTTCATCCCTGGCGGTCTAATCATGCACATATTGCCCGGCACTATGAAGCGCTGCTGGTTCATTTTCCGCATTTACATATCGTTGATGTAACTCGTGATGTAGCTCGTCAGGCGGCTCAATTGCGAGCTGCTTATAATATTCGTCCGGCTGATGCGTTGTTGGTAGCAACGGCCGTTATCAGTGGCGCCACCGCCTTCATCACCAACGACAAAAAACTAGAACGATTAGATTCCGTTATTTCTATTTTGGTGTTGGATTCGTTTATCGGGCATTAAGAAACCATGACTGAACCATTCGATTCATCCGAACCACCACAAGTATCGAAATCTGAGATCAATGTAGTGATTGCAGGAGTTGGTATCGTATTCCTATCTCCATAGGACATTTATTCTGCGGAAATAACCATGAGCACAACCCCATAACGGCCGTTTTGTGTTACCCCACTCTAGCCCTACCCCAAAGGGAAAAGAGAACGGCCGTTTAAGGCAAACAGGACTTAACCTATGAAATTTGAAATTGTACAAATGACAGAACCTGATCTGGAAGAAATATTTGTTCTGCAAACACTTGCTTTTCCCCCGGAACTTGTTGAATCGAAAGCCGCGTTTACGGTGAAACTTCAGGCTTCCCCTACAGGGTGTCTCGCTGCCAAAGTAGATAATAAAATAGTTGGCTATCTATTTACCATTCCCTGGTTGAAAAACCTGGTTATTGAGGTAAATGCCAGCGATTTAGCACAACCCGGAAAGGCAGATTGTTTATACATCCATGACTTGGCTATTGACCCCCAGTACCGAGGCATGAAATTGGGCAATGCCCTGGTGGCGGAAGCTCGGAAAATGGCACAAGAAAATGGCTTTGCCTGGATGACTCTGGTAGCAGTGCGGGGCGCAGACAGGTTCTGGGAAAGGTTTGACTTTGTGGCTCAAGAAGATTTATCCGCAGAAAATCAGGCAAAACTGAGTGTTTATGGTCCGATGCGGTTTACATGGCGGCATGGTTATCCGCCTGAGGAATACATCTTCACAATTTTGGGGTGTAAACGCGGCAAGGATGCCGCGGCTACCAATTGTAAAGCTTTTTGAACATGCCGAAATTAAATAACATACTCACTGTTATTTTCGTACCCGTTCAGTCCCCACCGTCATTCCCGGCAAGTTTTTAGCGGGAATCCACAGGTCACGCGAATGGATTCCCGCTTACCGCCTGCGGGAATGACAACTATGTTAGCGAGGGGATGAACGATTACCTATTTTCGCCAGACTCCAGTATCGATTATAAAAACGCCTGCTTCAATATTGTGAAGCAAGGCGTTTTTAGTTAAATGCGCATGTTTTGGTGGCCTTGATAATACTGGTCACGCAGTTCCTGCACAGAGGGGTCTTTAATGTATTCTTCCAAATTCATGGCCCGGTCGATGACGCCTCTGGGCGCAATCTCGACGATGCGGTTGGCAATGGTATTGACGAATTCGTAGTCGTGCGAGGTGAAGAGGATGACGCCGGTATAGTTGATCAGGCCATCGTTAACGGCCGTTATCCCCTCAAGATCCAAATGATTCGTAGGCTCGTCCATCACCAGCGCATTCGCCCCGCTGAGCATCATGCGAGACAGCATACAGCGCACCTTCTCGCCACCCGATAGCACCCGCGCTGATTTCAGGGCATCTTCACCTGAGAACAACATCCGCCCCAGAAAACCGCGCACAAACGTCTCGCTGTCATCCGTTGGGGAGTATTGACGCAGCCAATCTACCAGATTCACATCGGTGTCGAAGTATTCAGAGTTTTCTTTGGGAAGATAAGCGGGGGTGATGGTTGTGCCCCATCTGAATTCGCCTGAATCGGGTTTCAGTTCGTCAAAAAGAATTTGGAACAGGGTGGTTTTGACCAAATCATTGGGGCCGATAAAGGCGATTTTGTCACCAGGGCGCACCGTTAAACTGAAATTTTGCAGCACGGGGCGATCTTCCAGGGTGATGCTCAACTGGTCTATATCTAAAACCACTTTGCCAACCGGTCGATCCGGTCTGAAATCCACATACGGGAAGCGGCGAGACGACTCTGGCAGATCATCAACCGTTAGTTTATCGATCAGCTTCTTGCGGGAGGTCGCTTGTTTTGATTTGGAAGCATTGGCGCTAAAACGGCGCACAAATTCTTCCAATTCTTTGATGCGGTCAGTTCGCTTTTTATCGTCGCTTTGGCGTTGGGATTGAGACAACTGACTGGCTTGATACCAAAAGTCATAATTGCCCACAAACAATTTAATTTTGCCAAAGTCAATGTCGGCGATGTGGGTGCAGACATTGTTCAAGAAATGGCGATCATGGGACACGACGATGACGGTGTTGGAAAAGCGGAACAAGAAATCTTCCAACCAGGCAATCGAGGTCAGGTCGAGTTGATTGGTCGGTTCGTCGAGCAGGAGGATATCGGGGTTGCCGAACAGGGCTTGGGCCAACAGCACCCGCACTTTCTGGTTGGCTTCCAGTTCACGCATTTTAAGTTGGTACAGTGACTCGTGTAGCCCCAAATTGTTGAGCATGACACCCGCTTCTGCTTCGGCATCGTAGCCATCCATTTCGGCCAGTTCGATTTCCAATTCGGCGGCTCTCATGCCATCCTCTTCCGAGAAATCTGGCTTGTTGTAGATGGTTTCGCGTTCTTGCAGTACTTCGTAAAGGCGTGGATAGCCCATAATCACCGTTTCTAAAACGCGATAGTCGTCGAAGGCGAATTGATCCTGCTGCAGGAGGGCGATACGTTCATTGGCTCCGGTGGAAATGATGCCTTTGGTGGATTCGATTTCACCGGCAATAACTTTAAGTAAGGTGGATTTTCCGGCGCCGTTTGGCCCGATCATACCGTAGCAACTGCCCGGTAAAAATTTTAAATTGACGTCTTTGAACAACGTCCGTGAGGCAAAGGTCACGGACACATCTTGAATAGTTAACACAGTTTTTTAGTCTCCAATGGAAATAATACGACGTGAGAGCATAACACAAACAAGCTGTTCGTGCCGAAAATTCTCATGAATTGAGAAGATTAGAGACGGAGACAGGATTCGACAGCCAGCCAGAACATCTTTTCACGGGTGGAACTCATTTTTTGCCACCGGCGACCGTCCCATTCATCACCGGTGAGGTCGTCGCCGCCGTAGAGGATTTGGCCGAAGGTGACGCCGCGGAATTGGGCGACGGCGAAGAAGGTGGCGGTTTCCATTTCGACGGTGAGGCAGCCTTCGGCCTGGCGGCGGTTTACGATTTTGCGGGTTTCGCGGTAAACGCCGTCGGTGGTCCAGGTTTTGCCGGTGGCGTAGGGGATGTGGTGGTGGTCGAGAGTGGCTTTGAGGGCGCTAACGGCCGTTTCCGACGCAAACACTTCTTCGCCAGCCGGTAGATAATGGTAGGAGGTGCCTTCATCACGAACGGCCGTTGTGGGAATGATCACCTGTCCGGCTCCAATCTCGTTGTTCAACACGCCGCAGCCGCCAGCCGCAATAAACTTGGTGCAGCCCAGGGCGATGACTTCATCCATAAACGCGCCGGCGGTGGCCGACCCCACGTCGGGGTGCATGACGACGAGGCGTTTCCCCTCTACTTCCATTTCATAGACGGGGTTGGGGCCGCGCTCTGATCCGAGTTTGTAGACTTGACGTAAACGGCCGTTTTCCACCAATCCCGTAATCACATCCTGAAAGAAGCAAAGCACACAATGTTCGCTGATGTCTTGTTTTTGCAGGAGCTGCTCGGGTTGGATTACGGCAATGGGGTTGGGGTCGAAATTTAGGATAGGGGCGGCGGCCAGGGTGATCAGCGGCGGCAGACTGAAGGAGCCATCGGCGTTGGGCGGGAAATCGACGACGCCCAGCACGGCATCCAGGTTGAGTGGGCCGTAGATGTGGGGGAATTTCATGCCGGTTTCGTAACAATCTTCATACACGACGTCTGCCGTTACCAAATCTTCATCAATGCAAAGCAATACGAAGCCGGACTGCCCTTTGAAATGTTCATTGGCGGCATAGACGGCTTGGGCAGGGGTGGAGCAGTGGATGAAGCCGTCGGTGTGCAGGCTTTCGGCGGTGTAGGGGGGATGGGAAACGGCTTGTCTTGAGCTTGCCGAAACGGCCGTTTCCCAGTCTGAGCGTGTGGTGATATGTAGGATTAGATTCATGGTTGGAATTATGCAGTTAGCGGCGCAAGTTGACCAGTCGAAATTTTTTGATACCGTTTTCTACCTGACAAAAGATTCAAGTAGCTAGTCTATAATTAGGGAAAATCAAACATGG
Organism: uncultured Chloroflexia bacterium; assembly: GCA_963747345.1. GTDB lineage: Bacteria > Chloroflexota > Anaerolineae > Promineifilales > Promineifilaceae. The sequence continues at coordinate 954,436 of CAVVFA010000001.1, forward strand.
AGCTACCAATGACAGAAATCAAAGCCTTCCGCAAATTCTGGAACGCCCAACAAAAAGAATTACATAACCGCCTTAACTGACGAAACCCAACAAAATCAGGCCATTGACTTGTTTAGGCGTCAGCACAGCGTACTGCATTCCGCAAAAGTTAATCCGGTTGACTGGTCGTATGAAGACAACCTTTTAGATGACTTGTCAGAAGCAAAATGGCGGCATATTCCCCCAAATGGCGAACATTCCATCGTGTGGAATATCTGGCACCTGGCCCGCATTGAAGATGCCACCATGAATTTGCTGGTGGCCGGGCAATCACAGCTTTTTAATGAAGAACATTGGCAGAAGCGTTTAAATGCCTCTATTTGCAACTCGGGCAATGACATTCCGATGGCGGACATCGTGAAGCTGAGTGCAGAGGTTGATTTGGCGGCGTTACGAGCGTACAGAACGGCCGTTGGTAAACGCACCCAGGACATCGTATCAAAGCTCACATTTACCGACTTCAAGCAAAAAGTAAATCCAAACCGGCTGCAACAAATCATGACAGAAGGCGTATTGGTTCCGGAAGCCAAAGGTGTCCTTGACTACTGGAGCCGCCGCACCATCGCTGGTTTGCTGCTGATGCCGCCCACGAGACACAATCTGGTGCATCTGAACGAGATAGATGCGCTCAAGCAGCGAGAAATTTTAACGAAGTAAGTGGTCACAGTCTTCCAAAGTGACTGTCACCTTACATGAACAGGACGGAAGCATGGAAGAAATAATTATCAAGGAATTATCGTCGGCGACAGAAATTGCCGATTTGAGACAGGAGTATTTAGACAGCTTGATGGAGAGTCAGGAACTTTTCCTGGAACTCATAGTCCGAGAGGCCCAACCCTTTGCGGTTCTCGATGGGGATACGCTGGTTGGTTACTTTTTTGAAAGTGGAGAACATACCCTGGTCGAGTATTACGTACGTCCTCATTATTTTGCCCATGTTGACACTATTTTTGGCGTTGTCTTGATGGAGCGAGGTATTCAAAAAGTGTACTGCAAATCGTTTGACCATCTTTTGCTTTCCTGTTGTGTAGATGTGCAAAAGAAGACAGAGTCGATGGGATATCTGTTCCGAGATTATGAGAAACGGCCGTTACCCACCAGTCATAAACTCACTACCCGCCTTGCGGAAAAAGCAGACGAAGCGTATATCATCGAAATTAACGAAGAAATTTTTGACTATCCCGAAGAAATCACCGAAACGATTGCAAATAAAAATTTGCTGCTTTTTGAGAAAGGGGATAACCGGATAGGATTTGGCATTTTCCAGCGTACCATTCCGGGGCGTCCTGAATTCGATATTGGCATGTTGGTCAATCGGGAATTCAGGCGACAAGGGTATGGTGCTTACATTTTGCGCTATCTGATGAACTACTGTGAAGAACGAGGATACCGGCCCACAGGCGGTTGTGCTATAGATAATCTGGCTTCGCGTCGCTGCTTGGAGCGGGTTGGCTACAAAGCGCAATATCGTCTGTTGGTGTTTACTGTGTAAACGACTAGAAAGGCAATCATGACAACAAAAGAGTAACTAGGCGTTTTTGTGCCTTCTCTGTGAAACTCTGTGTCGCTGATTCGATTGATATGGTAGAAAACGGCCGTTATTCACTCTACCGTACACTCCAATTTTAGTTACAATCAGGCCATGTCATCACAATCAACCCTTACACGCGGGTACACTGTTGCCCTGATTAGCGCGGTTATTTTATCGACAACGGCCGTTTTCATCCGTTACCTCACCCAAACCTACGCCATCGAACCACTCGTGTTGGCATTCTGGCGAGCCTTGTTCGTTGTCTTGACGCTGCTCCTGGCATTGGGATTGCTCAAGCCTGCTTTGTTGCGTGTCCCGCGAATCAATCTGCCATATCTGGTTGTTTATGGACTGGTACTTGCCGCGTTCAATTCCTTGTGGACATTGTCGGTGGCGCAAAATGGGGCGGCTGTGGCGACTGTTTTGGTTTATTGCTCAGCGGCGTTTACGACATTGCTTGGTTGGTGGTTCCTAAAAGAACGTCTTGATTGGGGCAAAATCATCGCGGTTATTCTTTGCTTGGCTGGCTGTGTTCTTGTTTCCGGGGCGCTGAATCCATCGGTATGGCAGACGAATTTGCTGGGTATTTTGGCCGGTGTGCTATCTGGACTGGGGTACGCCGTTTACAGTTTGATGGGACGGTCTGCATCCCAACGCGGACTCAACCCGTGGACGACATTGCTCTATACCTTTGGTTTTGCCACCGCGTTCTTATTGCTCCTCAACTTACTGCCAGGCGATTTCATACCTGGAACAGCATCTCAACCATCTGATTTCTTCGTATTGGGCAAGTCAGTGACCGGTTGGGGAGTGCTGTTCTTGTTAGCCGCTGGCCCAACTGTGATGGGGTTTGGCCTCTATAATGTGGCCTTAAGCTTACTTCCCGCCAGCATTGTTAATCTGATTTTGACGACGGAACCAGTGTTCACGGCCGTTTTAGCCATCATCTTGTTGGGTGAACGGTTAACCATGCTCCAGTTGATTGGCAGTCTGCTGATTATGAGTGGGGTATTGTTTTTACGTTTATATGAGGGGCGCATGGCAAAAATACAAGGAGTCGCCGTATGATTCTTGAAACCCAACGCCTAAAACTACGCCCCTTCCAAAAATCAGACCTCGACTCATTCGTCGCCTATCGGTCTGACCCGGAAGTCGCTCGCTACCAGAGCTGGGATGCGCCGTACCCCGTGGAAAAAGCGGCGGCCTTCATCGAAGATATGGCACAGTCAACGCCAGACACACATGGAAATTGGTATCAGTTTGCGGTGGAATTGAAAGAAACGGGAGCCATGATCGGCGATTGTACCTTTCATACCTTGCTCGAAGATAACCGGCAGGCTGAAATTGGATTTTCATTTGCGCGTCGTTATCAAGGAGTTGGTTATGCCACCGAAGCCGTTCAGCGACTGCTGGACTACCTGTTTGCTGACTTGGCATTACATCGGGTGCAAGCGATTTGTGATGTGGAGAATACCGCGTCGGCACGCTTGTTAGAACGGGTTGGGATGCGGCGCGAGGCGCATTTTGTAGACAATAGCTGGTTCAAAGGGGCTTGGAGCAGCGAGTATGTGTATGCACTTTTGCAGTACGAATGGTTGACATTCAAGTAGCGCTTCTGGAAGAAATCAATGACATCGTTTCTAAAGGCTAACGGGAAATTACTCGTCATTCTGATCGGGTTTGTTACAGCGGCGCTGTTTTATACTGTGAAGATTCCCCCCGGGGAAGGCGTCGATGAAATTGCTCATTTCCAATATGTTCTTTTTATTCAGAACCGTAAGAAACTGCCTGTTCAACCAACTCAAATAGGCGAACCTGTTGAGGTGATAATGGGACATCACCCACCTCTATACTATGCGCTCCTTGCCCTTCTCCTCCCACAACAAGATATGAGTGGCATGAGCAAAGCCTTTCGGGCGAATCCCCATTTTGTGTGGGCAGAGAATGAAGGCGAAAATGGTTGGAATGTCATGCTTCACGCCGGGCAAGATGAGTTTCCGGGAGAAGGTGTTGTGCGCACGCTCTATCTCGCGCGGATGTGGGGAATTGTGCTGGGGTGGTGGTGATATTTTCTATTTACCAAGCGGCCAAATGGGCGTTTCCGACGATTGCTTGGCTGCCTGTGTTGATAACGGCCGTTATCGCCTTCAATCCCTCCTTCATCTACATGAGTACCACCATCCACCACGACATCCTGCAAGCCACATGGTTCGCCCTTGGCACCTGGGGCATCATGCGTTACACCCGCCAGCGCACCCCCTATGACGCCTTCATCTTCGGCCTGTTAGTCGGTTGCGCGATATTAACAAAAGTGAGCGGCATCGTATTAGGTTTAGGCGTCGCTGTTGTCATCATTGTCCGTGCGTGGCAGGCGCATAACTGGCGCCTATTTTGGCGAGATGGCATCATATCAGGGGGCATAGCCTTTCTTATCGCGGGGTGGTGGTTCATCAGAAACCAGGTTTTATATGGCGATCTACTCGGCTGGAACGCATATCGTATTATTTTCCACTTCAATCTTCGCCCAGAACCCTCCCAAATATTAGGATTTCAAGACTTCTTTCGGCAGTCTAGCCGTAATTTTTGGGGTGGGTTTGGCTTTAGAGGGGGAACGGCAACGCCAACATCCACATGGCAAAAAACGCAAACCTGGAGAGATGCTTACCCGTTATTGTTGCCCGATGATTTGCCCGATGGCACGTATACCTTGCAAATCGGCATGTACGATTGGCCTGCCGTTGAGCGGTTGCCCATTGAAAATGCCGATCAAAATGTTTTGAAGTTAGGCACAATCACAATTGTTTCTGAATAATAATAGGGCGTGATGCACTTCAGATATGTGCATCACGCCGTATAAGTATCACTTACTTTTTGAACAGTTCACGCACCACAATATTGCGCTGAATCTGACTCGTGCCTTCGTAAATCTGGAAAATCTTCGCATCACGCATCAGCTTCTCCACCGGATACTCACACATGTAGCCATAGCCGCCAAACACCTGCACCGCTTCTGTCGTGATTTTCATCGCCGCATCGGCCGCATACGCCTTGCCAAACGAAGAAATCATCGTGTCTGCCTGCCCATTGTCCACCGACCAGGCTGATTTGTGAACGAGCAACCGTGCCGCTTCCAGTTCCATCGCCATATCCGCAATTTTGTGGCCGATGGCTTGGTATTGCCAGATTGGTTGTCCCATGGAGGTGCGCTCTTTGGCGTATTTGATGGATTCTTCCAACGCCCGCCGCGCTACGCCCAAGGCTCCAGCCGCTGTGGCTGGCCGACTGCGGTCGAACACCTTCATGGCGGTGATGAAACCGGTGCCTTCGGCGCCAAGCCGGTGCGTTTCTGGCACTTTCACGCCATCAAAAATGACTTCGGCCGTATCAGAAGCATGTTGGCCTAATTTATCAAACGGTTTACCCACGCTCACGCCTTCCCAATCACGCTCGACGATGAAGCAGCTCATCCCTTTGTAGCGTACATCCGGGTCGGTATAAGCAAAAACAGTGAAGAAATTGGCAACGGTTGCGCCTGTGATGAACGTTTTGCTGCCGTCGAGAATGTAATGGTCGCCATCTTTGCGAGCTTTGGTTTTGATACCAGCCACGTCAGAGCCAGCTTCGGGTTCGGTGAGGCAGTAGGCGGCCATTTGCCCATCAGCTAAACGGCCGCAGTATTCTTGTTTTTGTGCTTCACTGCCCGCAATGAGGATGGGCAGAATCGCCAACCCGTTGACGCCTATTGCCGTACTCATACCAGAGCAGCCCCAGGCCAATTCTTCGGTGACGAGGCACTCTTCCAATAAGCTCAAACCGAGACCGCCATATTCCTCAGGAATGCTCATGGTTGTCAGGCCCATTTCTTGCGCTTTTTTGATGACAGGCCAGGGGTAATCGTGGGTTTTGTCGTAATGTTCAGCGACTGGAGCCATCTCGTTTTTGGCAAAATCACGGGCTAATAATTGGATTTCACGCTGTTCTTCAGTCAGTCCAAAGCTAATACCACCATTGTCACTCATAGTTTTGAATCTCCTAGGCTATGCTCAAGGCTTTGTTGGAGCATAACACGACTTGTGCCTTGTAGTGCAGGATGCTGGGAGCGGCTCCCTGCCTCCAGGACGAAATTAAACGATTTGATAGTGGGTAAAGACGGAGATTACTCGTCCCCGTTTTCTTCGGTTTCGTTGGGATTTTCTTTTGCGAGGTGGAAATTTTCCACTTTTTGCAGGTCGATGGTCATGACGCCATCGACACGCCCTGTATCGACGACGGCGGCACGGGGGATGGTGCCATTGTCGGCGACGGGGCCTTCGATGTGGACGCGGGCGAGGGAAAAGCCATCTACTTCACCTTCTTCGCCGACGATAATATCGCCGATGATGCCTACTTTGGTGCCGCCTGGGGTATCAACGCCACGACCGCGTAGTTTGTCTAGTCGCTGCCAGTTGTCTATATCTTTGATTTCTTTGTTATCGGTTTCAACATCGGCATTTTTGACGAGGATGGCATCAATACCAAATACAACCACATTGTCTCGTTGGATGAGTTTGTCTTTGCGCCCAATGAGACCTTCTGAACCGGTGTAGATGCCGGTAACCCAGTAGAGGTCTTTGTTGACGTATAAATCTTTGGCATAGCCGACTAAACGGCCGTCTGTGACGCTGATAATTGGTTTCCCGGTGAGATCTTTACCTAAACGCATGAGTTTCCTTCCTTTATGTATGGTCTGAAATCGCAGTGTTGGCATTCCCCTGCATCCACTTATTAAAATTATAATGCCAGATTCAATCAATGCAACCGTTTTTCAAACAACTGTTAGAATTTATGCTTATGAAGGATTTTGGGCATGGTTCAAAAAGCTTAACAATGTCCTATGCAATTTGTAGCCGCGGCATCCTTGCCGTGTTTACACCTGCGCGGCAAGGATGCCGCGGCTACTCGCAAATCAGCTTGCTAGCATGGGGCCTAACGGCCGTCCGCCAATGAGGTGCATGTGGAGGTGGAAGACTTCTTGTCCGCCGTGCGCGTTGCAGTTGATGAGGAGCCGGTAGCCGTTCTCCGCGATGCCTGCTTCCGCCGCTAGTTTCTGTGCCACCAGGAGCAACTTCCCCGCGACCATCTGATCCGCTTCCGTTAGATCATTGACGGTGGGAATGACTTTGTTTGGCACAATTAAAATGTGGATGGGTGCTTGCGGGTTAATATCCCGAAATGCTGTCACATCTTCATCTTGGTAGACAATATCCCCTGGTATCTCGCCGCTGATAATCTTTGCAAAAAGCGTTGTCATGGTTGTTCCTCCTGAATGTTTTAAAGAGAGTAGAGAGTGGAGATTGACAGAGTTTTTACTCTCTGTTCACCAATCTCCCAATATTCCGTGCAATTTTAGCTGTTACTGCCATGCCTCACAACCTGCTATAATTCCGCAAGAGAGAAAGTCCTATGCCTACGAGACCATTACGCAGCGTCACACCCGCCATTGATATTTATATTAAATTGGCCCAATATCCTATCCTGGCTGATCAGATTCGGGTCAATATGCGTCAGGAGTTGTTTCAACGTGGCATTATTTCTCAAGCTGATTTTGAGCAAATCGTGCGTACTCAGGCGACGGATTCGCAGCGGCGCGAAGGGCTGGGTGAATCGTTGGGCTTGGAAGAGGCTAGCATGTGGCAGCGGCGCAAAGATCGTGTCCGCGATTATTTGACGGATGCTTATTTCGCCAATAACTTGGGCAGTAGTCCGTTGTCGCGGCTCATTGACGAGGCGCTGCGTAATCTACCCTCTGCCGACCGTAGTGCGGCGCTCAATTTCAACCCGGAACTTGCGCCGTGGGAGCTGCTCTTTCGGCAAGGCGAGATTTACGAGTCGATACCTAAACCTGAACAACAAAGGATTAAGCATCACCTTGAAGAAATTAAAGTGGTGCTTATCAAGCGGCTTATCAGTGACCAACTGCCTTTTATTGGGGTGGCGCGTAAATCGTTCACAATTGCCGACTTGCGCCATATTTATCGCAATCGTATTGGCTCCGGCAAAATTGGGGGGAAGGCGGCCGGGATGCTCTTGGCACGGCGTATTCTGGTTAAAAAAGACCCTGAGCTTGGCCATGATATCAGCGATGCTATCCGTATTCCTGATTCTTATTTTGTGGGCACGGATGTGATTTACGATTTCCGGCTGATCAATAAGCTCACTCATTTTATGAACCAAAAGTATCGGCCGTTGGATGAGATTCGGGATATGTACCCCAAGATTGTGGAAGCGCATCTGCAAGGGGAGTTTCCTGAGAATATTGTGGAACAACTGCGTGATGTGCTGAACCATTTGGGTGATTCGCCGATTGTGGTGCGTTCGTCTAGTTTGCTGGAGGATAGCTTTGGCTTCTCGTTTGCCGGTAAATATGAGACGGTTTTCTGTGCCAACCAGGGTACGGAAGAAGAGAATTTAAACGCTTTGCTTGATGCGATTCGTTTGGTTTATGCGAGTACGCTTAACCCGGATGCAATCCTGTATCGGCGCAAAAATGGCATGATTGATTATGATGAACGGATGGCGGTTTTGATTCAACGGGTGCAAGGGGTGCGAAACGGCCGTTATTTCTTTCCCACAATCGCTGGTGTTGGCTTTAGTGAAAACCCATTCCGTTGGAACCCCAAAATTAGGCGGGAAGACGGGTTTCTGCGCATGGTGTGGGGGTTGGGAACCCGGGCTGTGGCGCGTGTTTCCAGCGACTACCCGCGTATGATCGCCCTCAGCCATCCGCAACTGCGCCCTGAGACAGATTCCAAACTCATTCGCCAATACTCCCAATCATTTATCGACGTCATCGACCTGGAAGCCAACGACTTTAAAACCATGTCGGTCAACGACCTGCTAGATGCCGATTACCCCGAATTGCGTTACATTGCTTCCGTCGATAATGGCGATTACCTGCAAGAACTCGTTTCCGCCGCTTCAGCCAACGGCGATACCCACTTCATCCTCACCTTCAACTACCTTACCCGCGACCGCAACTTCGTCAAGCTGTTCCGGCTGGCGCTGCGCCGCCTGGAAGAAGCGTATCAGCGCCCGGTTGACATTGAGTTTACCTTAGACATCATCCCCAACTATCCCTATCCAGACTACATACTCAACGTGCTGCAATGTCGCCCACTCAGCCAGCGTAAAGAGGGCGGTATCATCGAGTTCCCAGAAAATATTCCGGCCGAAGACACCCTGTTTACATCCGATAATTTGGTTCCAGACGGCAAGGTTTCTGGTATTCGCTACGTTATTTACGTAGACCCTGAGGTGTACAAGCGCATTCCCGACATCACCGCTAAAAAAGAGTTGGGACGGGCGATTGGGCGCTTGAATAAACGGTTAGAAGATGAAAAGTTTATTCTTATTGGGCCAGGGCGCTGGGGGAGTGTGAACCTGGACTTAGGGGTTCATGTTACTTACGGTGACATTTACAATACCAAGGTACTCATCGAAATGGCGGTAGCGGCCGAAGGGCAAAAAGCTGAATTTTCATATGGTACGCACTTTTTCCAGGATTTGGTGGAATCTGGTATTTATTCTCTTGCTTTGCAACTGGGAAACGGCGAAGCTCAATTTGACCGAGATTTTTTCTTGAACGCCTCCAACTGCCTGGCTGACTTATCGCCTGATGATGCCGATTTAAGCCCTTATTTACATGTGGTTGATCTGGCGACTGCTACCCACAACAGACGCATGAAAATTGTGATGGATGGTTCCGTAGATAAAGCCATTGGCTATTTAGTTGAGCCAAAGTCTACACAAGGGATTTAAGGTTTCCGGCGAAAGAAGGCACGATGATGGTAGCAATTGTATTGCCGCAATTTTAACTGCTGGCTGGCTTAAAACGAGGTCACGTATGGACTATAACGATGAACTCCGCAGCGTCACCCCAGCCATTGACACGTATATCAGGCTGGCTCAGTTTCCTGTGCTCAGTGACAAAATTCGTAAACGGATGCGTCGGGAACTTTTCCGGCGGGGCATTGTCGCCAAAGCGGATTTTTATCAGGAAATTCGCAAAATGGCGATGGATTCCCAACGGCGTGAAGGGTTGTTGGATCCGTTTGAGCGAAGAAGAAGCGGTCATCTGGCAGACTCGCAAAGACCGCATCCGTGATTTTCATACGGACGCCCTGTTTTCCAATAACCTCGGTATTTCTTTGCTGAACCAAATTATCGAAGAAGTGCTGGCCGAACAACCTGCGCCGTCTAATTCCATTGAATTAACATTTAATCCAGAAATTGCGCCGTGGGAACTGCTGTTTCGGCAGGGGGAAATCTATGAGGCCATGGCTACGGGTGATCAGGAGCAGATTCAGCATCATCTGGATGAGATTAAAGTGGTGTTGATTAAGCGTATGATCAGCGATCAACTGCCCTATATTGGCGTGGCGCGTAAAATCTTTTCAATTGCGGATCTGCGTAAAATTTATCGACGACGTATTGGCGGGGGCAAAATCGGGGGGAAGGCGGCCGGCATGATGCTGGCGTACAAAATTTTGCAGCAAACTGATCCCAAGTTTGGCCTCGATATTAGCCAGCATGTGGGGATTCCCGATACCTATTTTATAGGGACAGAGGTTATTTATGATTTCTATCTCCTGAATAATCTGTCTGATTTGATGAACCAAAAATATCGTTCATTGCAAGAAACACAGCTTGAGTATCCAGAGATTGTGGAGGCTCATTTGCAAGGTGAATTCCCAGAAGATATTTTGGATGAACTGAATACGTTCCTCTTGAAAATGGGTGATAATCCCATCATTGTGCGTTCCTCGAGTTTGCTGGAAGATAATTTTGGCACGGCGTTTGCGGGTAAATATGACAGCTATTTTTGCCCGAATCAAGGTACGCATGAGGAGAATTTGAAGGCGTTGTTGGATGCGATTCGGCGGGTGTTTGCTTGTACGCTGAACCCGAATGCGCTGGAGTATCGCAGCCGGCATGGCATGACGGATTATGATGAACGGATGGGTGTGCTGTTGCAGCGGGTGGAGGGGGAGAGAAACGGCCGTTACTACTATCCAACATTAGCGGGCGTTGGTTTTAGCCAGAATCCCTATCGGTGGAACCCACGCATTAAGCGGGAAGACGGCTTTTTACGGCTGGTTTGGGGGCTGGGAACCCGCGCCGTGGATCGTGTTGACCGTGATTACCCGCGTATGATCAGCTTAAGCCATCCCCAACTGCGCCCAGAAACGACGGCGGCGGCCGTGCGCCAGCATTCTCAATGGTATGTGGATGTGGTTGATCTGGAAGATAATCAATTCAAAACGTTACCCGTGCGCCAGGTGCTTGATGAGTCGTATCCCCAACTGCGTCTCATCGCTTCTTTGGATGAACGGGAATACATGCAAGAAATCTTTTCTTCGGGTGGGTTGGATGATAACAGTAAATATGTCCTCACCTTCGACAAGCTCACCAAAGATCGCAAATTCATAGATTTGATGCGCCATGCGCTGCAACGTCTTGAAAAATTATACAAAACACCCGTCGATATCGAGTTTGTCGTGGAAGCCACTAATGATGACGGCCCCCATTACCAACTCAATATTGTGCAATGTCGCCCCCTGAGTCAGCGGGAGGAAGGTGCCGTTAAGATTCCTTCGGATATTCCCAAAGAAGATATTCTGTTTACCGCCCATGAACTCATTCCAGACGGCAAAGCGGAAGATATTCGTTACGTGGTTTTTGTGGATCCGGAAACCTATCGTGACATTCCAGACCATGTTACAAAGCTGGAATTAGGCCGCGCCATTAGCCGCCTTAATCAACAATTGGCTGACGAACCTTATATTTTAATGGGGCCAGGCCGGTGGGGCAGCGCCAATCTTGATTTGGGTGTGCGTGTTGGTTATATCGACATTCACAATACAAAGGTGCTCATTGAAATTGGTGTGCCTCAAGATGGACAAATGCCAGAGCTTTCTTATGGCACACACTTTTTGCAGGATTTGGTGGAAGCAGGTATCTACTCGCTGCCGCTGCATTTGGGCAATGATAAAAGCAAGCTAAATTGGGAATTCTTCCGTGAATCACCCAACTGTTTGGCCGCGTTGTCGCCTGATGATGCGGGTTTGGTGGACTATTTGCGCGTGATTGACGTAACGGCCGTTTCCGGTAATCGTCGTATCAAAATTCTCATGGATGGGGAAGCAGAAGAAGCAGTCGGATTTCTTGCGCATAGCGAAGCTGTATCCAAGAATGGGGTGGGGTCGGTTTCAAACTTCTAGTCATGCAACTGGACAGTTTACGCCAACAGCTAAAAAACAAACATTTGGATCGTGATCATCTGCCAGACGATCCGTTTTTGCAGTTTGCAAGCTGGTTGCAAGAGGCCCATGCGGCAGAATTGCCCCATCCCAATGCCATGAGCCTGGCAACGGTTTCGGCAGAAGGCATCGTCTCTTCGCGCATGGTGATGCTGCGTCTGTTTGATGAACGGGGCTTCGTCTTTTTCACCGGGCTAGAAACGCAAAAGGCGCAGGATATTGGCGAAAATGAAAATGTGTCGCTGCTATTCCCCTGGTTGATGTTGGAAAGACAGGTGCGGGTGGAAGGAACGGCCGTTTCTCTTCCCAAAGCCGAAGCCCTCAAATTCTTCCTCAGCCGGTCTCGTGGCAGCCAAATGGGAATGTGGCTGGCGCAATCCAGCGAAGTCATCTCGTCACGCACCGTCATGCAAAGCAAACTGGCAGAACTCAAACAGAAATTCGGGGAGGGGCAGGTGCCACTGCCCTCAGCCTGGGGAGGCTACCGCGTGATTCCCCGCCGCCTTGAGTTTTGGCAGGGCCATGCCGACCATCTACACGACAGGTTTGCCTACCAATTAGATGAGCAAGACAACTGGGTTATTAAGAGATTGTTGCCCTAGAGGATGGGGGGAAACGGCCGTTCTCCCCATCCTGGTTCCAAATTAAAACTTGACACACCATCGCCGCTCATGTAAACTATATCTAGTTGGAACCGGTTCCATATTGGATAGTTCCATCATTTGTCAGAGTAAAGTCGATTTAAGAGAAGGAGAAACGACTTGTCCTCAGTCACAATTAGGGATGTAGCCAAAAAAGCAGACGTTGGTGTTGGAACCGTTTCCAGAGTTCTCAACGGGAGCGCGTCAGTTAGCGAAGCGACACGACAAAAAGTTCAGTCAGCAATTGCAGAACTTCAATTCACCCCAAATCCAGCCGCTCGGCGCTTATCACGTGGCAAAACCATGGTCATTGGTGCCATTGTTCCTTACTTTACCAACCCTTCCGTTGTTCGTCGTCTTCAAGGCATCGTCTCCGTCATCACCGAAAGCGACTACGATTTAATCCTTTTTGACGTCGAGAGCGAAGAACGGCGCGATGTATTTTTGCACAACGTCCCTCGTCGGCACATGGTTGATGGCCTACTCGTCGTATCCCTTACGCCCTCCGATTATGATGCAGAACAGATAGTAGAATCCCTACTCCCTACCGTATTAATTGATGCCCATCATTCACGAATCAGTCGAATCATTGTCGATAATGTCGCTGGGGGATACCAGGCAGTAAAACATCTCATCGACTTGGGTCATCGTAAAATCGGTTTCATTAGTGACTTTCTGGATGATCCCTTCAATTCACCCGTACGAGATCGTTTCCAAGGGTATAAAAATGCTTTAGCCGATGCCGCTATTCCCTTTACACCAGAATACCATCGACAAGGTGAACACGGCCGTTTTCAAGCACGAGAAATGGCCTTTACCCTACTCACCTTACCTGATCCACCGACCGCCATATTTGCCTACAGCGACACCCAGGCGGTTGGTGTTTTAGAAGCAGCACGGGAAATGGGTATAAAAGTTCCCGAGCAACTATCAGTTGTCGGCTTCGACAATATCGAAGCCGCCGAATATCTTCAAATCACCACAGTGCGCCAAGCTCTCTACGAATCCGGTGTACGTGGCTGCAAACTCTTGCTGGACTTAATGGAAGCCCCCCTGCAAACGCCAGTGGAAATTCTATTACCCACAGAACTCATGCTAAGAGAGACAACAGCCCCGGTCACTACCATAAATTCAATAGCCCCACTGCATTTGAAGAAATAAATCCAATGCTACTAAATGGAGGTGATGCAATAGAAATATGCAGTTTGAATGTCTCAAACTTGCACAGACAAAACAGTTCAACAAGTTGTCCCAAGCTTTTAAAGCGATTTTGCAAAATCGCACAATTAACCATTAGGATTCAACAAAATCCTAGGAGGAAAAGAAACGCAATGAAAAACCAAAAACTTTTAATGCTCATCAGTATGTTGTTGGTATTCGTCCTGGCTTTAGTAGCCTGTGGCGGCGGCGGCACAACCACCGAACCAACAGAAGCCCCAGCTCCGGCCGAAGAAGCAGTTGTTGAAGAACCGGCCGAAGAAGTTGCTCCCACCGAAGAAGCTGCCCCGGCCGAAGAAGAAGCCGCTCCAGCCGAAGAAATGCCAGCAGGAACCCTGGCAATGCCTGCCGGAGGCTTTTTAGAACGAGCCGTCGCTGGCGAATTTAGCGGAACCAGCGTAACCGTTGACGGTCCCTTCACCAATCCAGACGACGTCCTGTTCCTGGAATCCATGAAAGCCTTTGAAGAAGCCACCGGCATCACCGTCAACTACATTGGTGACAAAGAATTTGAAGGCCGCATTTCCATCGCCGTTGATGCCGGCAACCCGCCCGACATCGCCGATTTCCCGCAGCCTGGTCTGCTAGCCAGCTTCGTTCGCCAGGGTCACGTTGTTGATCCCACCACCTACATGAGTGAAGAATGGTTGTCCCAACAATACAACCAAAGCTGGCTCGACATGTCCATGATGGAAGGTCAATCCGCTGGTGTCTGGCATCGTTTCAATGGCAAAAGCCTCGTTTGGTATCCCAAAGCTCAATTTGATGCCGCTGGCTACGCAGTCCCCGAAACCTGGGATGACTTGTTAGCCTTAACTCAGACCATCGCCGACGACGGTGACACCGCCTGGTGTATCGGTATTGAATCTGGTGCCGCCACCGGTTGGGCCGCCACCGACTGGACTGAAGAAATGATGCTGCGCACCACCTCGTTAGAAAACTACGATGCCTGGGTCGCTGGCGACCTGCCCTTTGCTTCAGACGAAGTCAAAGGTGCCGTAGAAGCCTGGAGCGAAATCTGGTTCAACCCAGATTACGTCTATGGTGGCACCGATGCCATTGTCTCCACCTTCTTTGGTGATTCCCCGGCTGCCATGTTTGAAGATCCGCCAAAATGCTGGCTGCATCGTCAAGGCAACTTCATCACCGGCTTCTTCCCTGAAGGTGCCGAAGCTGGCGTAGATTACGACTTCTTCTATTTGCCCCCAGTTGATGAAGCCTATGGCAAGCCATTCCTGGTTGCTGGCGACATCATGGCTCAATTCATCGAAAGACCAGAAGTTAATGCCTTGATGGAATACTTCACGACACCAGCTTCTGCTTCCGGTTGGTTGGCAAATGGTGGCAGCTTGGCTTCACATCAAACCGCCACACCCGACATGTACGGACAAGAATTGGAACGTGGTATTGCTGAACTCGTAACTGAAGCCACCAGCTTCCGCTTTGATGCGTCTGACTTGATGCCCGGTGAAGTTGGCGCTGGCTCCTTCTGGACTGGCATGACCGACTACGTGTCCGGCGCTGCTGACCTCGATACCGTTATGGACGAAATTGACGCGTCTTGGCCTGCTGGTGTTGCTGGTCAAGTTCAAGAAGAGGCCGCTACAGAAGAAATGGCAGATGGTGACTTTGCTGTCATGCCTGGTGGTTTCCTGGAACAAGCAATAAATGGTGACTTTGACCGGTGGTTCTGTCACCGTTGATGGCCCGTTCACCAATCCTGATGATGTCCTGTTTATGGAATCTATGAAAGCCTTCGAAGAAGCTACCGGCATCACTGTCAACTACATTGGTGACAAGGAATTTGAAGGTCGCATCTCCATTGCCGTCGATGCAGGCAACCCACCTGATATCGCTGACTTCCCGCAACCTGGTTTGCTGGCCAGCTTCGTGCGCCAAGGCCACGTAGTAGACCCCACAAGCTGGATGAGCGAAGAATTCTTGGCCGAACAATACAACCAAAGCTGGTTCGACATGGCGATGATGGAAGGTCAATCCGCTGGTGTCTGGCATCGCTTCAATGGCAAAAGCCTCGTTTGGTATCCCAAGGCTCAATTTGACGCTGCTGGCTACGAAGTTCCAGAAACTTGGGACGACTTGTTAGCATTGACGCAAATGATTGCTGATGATGGTGACACTGCCTGGTGTATCGGTATCGAATCTGGTGCTGCCACTGGTTGGGCCGCTACCGACTGGACCGAAGAAATGATGCTGCGCACTACCTCGTTAGAAAACTACGATGCCTGGGTCGCTGGTGATCTGCCCTTTGCTTCTGACGAAGTCAAAGGTGCCGTAGAAGCCTGGAGCGAAATCTGGTTCAACCCAGATTACGTCTATGGTGGCACCGATGCCATTGTCTCCACCTTCTTTGGTGATTCCCCAGCTGCCATGTTTGAAGATCCGCCAAAATGCTGGCTGCATCGTCAAGGCAACTTCATCACCGGTTTCTTCCCCGAAGGAACCGAGGCAGGTGTAGATTATGACTTCTTCTACCTGCCGCGCAGTTGATGACAGCTTACGGCAAACCATTCCTGGTTGCTGGTGATATCATGGCCTTGTTCAATGACACGCCAGAAGCCAAAGCTTTGATGGAATACTTCGCCACCCCAGCATTCTGCCTCTGGTTGGTTGGCAAATGGTGGTGCCTTAGCTGCCCATCAAACAGCCACACCCGATATGTACGGTCAAGAACTGGAAGCCGGTATTGCCGAACTCGTTACCGAAGCCACCAGCTTCCGTTTCGATGCGTCTGACCTGATGCCCGGTGAAGTTGGCGCAGGCTCTTTCTGGACTGGCATGACCGACTACGTTTCTGGTGCTGCTGACCTGGATACCGTCATGGACGAAATTGACGCATCCTGGCCTCGATAGTTTGTAAGTAATTAGGAAACAGTGGGCAGCCCGCTGCCCACTGTTTGCACACTTGTTTGTGACTACTGAGGCAGACCTGTCAGGTTTGCAAAACCTGACAGGTCTTTTAGACCCGAGCAGTCACAAAATGGTTGGTTTGCAGAGTTTACTCTGTAGGAAGGAGGAAGAGTCTCATGCAGCAAATTGAAGCGAAAGCCCCTGAAAGCACGGGCGCAAAGTTAATTGCTTTAATTCTCCGAGTCGCGTTAGCTGTTGCTATCCCCTTAATTGCTTTTTGGGTGTTGTACCAAGGTTTTCTATTTTTGCGAGATAGCGATGCCCCTAAAGCTGTTATTGTTTTGGTAGCGATTGTATGGGGTGTCGGTGGGGTAGCGGCGCTTTACTGGATTTTCAACTGGCTGGTTGAACTGTTACCGAGTGAGTGGACGGCACGATTACAACCGTTTGTCTTTGTCGGCCCAGCAATGGCCATTCTCATTTGGTATTTGACACTGCCGGTTTATCGTACCTTCTGGTTAAGTCTCTTTGATAGAGATGGTTTCCCAACTGGATTCTCTGTTTTTAAGCCGTGGACTTGGCTTGCTGGCATTCAAAGCGGTTCATTTGTGGGTTTTGAGAATTACGTAAATTTGTTTACTGACCGCTTGTTGCAAGAAGCGATGCGTAACAATCTTATGTGGATTGTTTTTGGCAGCACCTTGTCTGTGGTCACTGGCCTGTTAGTGGCTACGTTGGCAGATCGCAGTAAAACGGAACGTGTTTCCAAAACCCTCATTTTCTTGCCTATGGCTATTTCTTTTGTGGGTGCGGGTGTGATTTGGAATTTCATGTATGAAGTGAAACCGCCTGGTGAAGCGCAAATTGGTGTGTTTAATGCGATTGTGGTGGCGCTAGGTGGCAGTCCCCATCCCTGGGATAAATGGGTAGCCATTGCTCCCTGGAATAATCTCTTTTTGATTTTGATTGTTATTTGGCTGCAAACAGGCTTTTCAATGGTGCTATTTTCGGCCGCATTGAAAGGGATTCCCCAAGAATTAATGGAAGCAGGGCGTATGGATGGCGCTAGTGAAGTGCGCATATTTCTTTAATATTATGTTGCCTTACATTCGTCCGACGGTGATTACGGTGTGGACGACGATTGTGATATTTACGTTGAAGATATTTGACGTGGTTTGGGTGATGACTGGGGGGCAGTTTGGCACACATGTGATTGCCACGCAGTTCTACAGGCAATCATTCACAGCGCGAAATTCAGGTATTGGTTCGGCGATTGCTATTATCTTGTTGCTAACAGTGGTGCCTGTGCTTGCTTATAATTTGCGGCAGCTCCGTGAAGGGCAGGAGGGTTTTTAAGATGAAGAAGACAAAAATGGTTGGGTATTTTATTCGTTAATGGCATTCTCTTGCTGATTGTGATTCTTTGGAGTATTCCCACATTGGGTTTGCTGGTTTCTTCATTTAGATTTCCTTTTGATATTCAGACATCTGGTTGGTGGACGGTTTTTCCGCACCAAGAATGGCAAACGGTAGCTGTGATTGAAAATCCGCGAGAAGACATTGGGGCTTGATCCAGATAACGTTATGGAAATCGAGGGTGTTTCTGGCACGTTTGAAGAGTTTCGGGAAGGCGTTGCTTCTGGTGATTTGCAAGTAACCTGGATCGGAAATAAGCGGATTGGTCGGGTTGAAGTTCAGGAAGAAGTGTGGACGGTTAATTGGGATTTTACGTTACAAAACTATCAAACGGTTATTTTCGGCCGTGATACGGAAATTCAGAATCCAGATGGCAGTACACTGACGATTCCTGGTCAGGATATGCAGCAAGCTTTCTTGAACAGTTTAGCGGTGTCTATCCCCTCTACGGTGATCCCCATTTTGATTGCGGCGTTTGCGGCGTATGCATTTGCCTGGATGAAATTCCCTGGGCGGCGTTGGTTCTTCATTATGGTTGTGGCGTTGTTGGTTGTGCCGTTGCAGATTGCGTTGGTGCCTATTTTGAGTGACTACAATGCGTTAGGTATCAATGGTGAGTTCTTGTCTGTGTGGTTGGCGCATACGGGCTTTGGCTTGGCGTTGGCAATCTATTTACTTTACAACTACATGTCTACCCTGCCGCGAGAAACGTTAGAATCTGCGTTTATTGATGGGGCATCCCATTTTACAGTGTTTACCAAGCTGGTTTTGCCACTTTCGGTACCGGCACTGGCTTCCTTTGCCATCTTCCAGTTCCTGTGGGTCTGGAATGATTATTTGGTGGCGTTGGTCTTCTTGGGCGTTGATCCGAGTAAGAAGGTGTTGACACAGCGTTTGGCTGACTTGACAGGGACATTCGGCAATGCGTGGCATTTGTTAACGGCCGGCGCCTTTGTGACGATGATTTTACCGATGATTGTGTTCATTGTGCTGCAACGATATTTTGTACGTGGTTTGATGGCTGGCTCGGTGAAAGGGTAGGGCAGTAAACAGTTTGCAGTGAACAGTGAACAGTGTGCGGTGGGACTGAGTATGGTTTAGCTAGAACAATATTAGGGAGCACGGCCGTTTTCTGCCGTGCTCTTTTCTTAAACAGGTGAATTTTTATGACAGGTGTATGGTATCAAGACGCAGTGTTCTACCAACTGAACATCCGGGCCTATGCCGATAGCAGTGGGGATGGTCACGGAGATTTTCGCGGTGCGATAGACAAGTTGGATCACATTCAATCACTGGGTGTAACTTGCATCTGGATTATGCCCCATTACGCCTCGCCGCTGAAAGATGATGGTTATGACATTGCCGATTACACGGCCGTTCATCCCGACTACGGCACAATCGATGATTTCAGGGCGTTTGTGGAGGCGGCTCATGCACGCGGCTTGAAAGTGGTGACGGATTTGGTCATGAACCACACATCTGACCAGCACCCCTGGTTTCAGGCGGCGCGGCAGGACAAAAACTCGCCTTATCGTGATTACTACGTATGGAGCGATACCGGGACCGAATATGCGGAAACGCGCCTCATTTTTCTGGATGATGAAACCTCAAACTGGACCTATGACGAAGTTGCCGGGCAATATTTCTGGCATCGTTTTTACAGCAGTCAGCCGGATTTGAACTACGATAACCCTCAAGTTGTCGCCGAAATGTTTGCGGTGATTCGCTTTTGGCTGGATATGGGCATTGATGGTTTTCGCGTGGACGCGATTCCTTATTTGTATGAACGGGAAGGCACAAATTGTGAAAACCTGCCGGAAACCCATGCCTTTTTGAAGAAGATGCGCCAGATGGTCGATATTGAATATCCGGGAACGCTGTTGATTGCGGAAGCCAATATGTGGCCGGAAGATTTACTGCCTTATTTTGGCACAGTGGCAGAGCCAGAGTTTCCTGTTTGCTTCCACTTTCCGATTATGCCGCGCCTGTATCAGTCGTTGAAGTCGGGGGATAAGACGCCGATTGTGGACATTTTGAACGCCACACCAGCCATTCCTGAAGGCACGCAGTGGATGACGTTTTTGCGCAATCATGACGAGTTGACGCTGGAGATGGTGACGCCTGAAGTGCGCCAGTGGATGTGGGAACAGTACGCACCGGAACCGCGCATGAAGCAAAATATGGGTATTCGGCGGCGTTTGGCATCCTTGTTGGATAACGATAAACGGCGCTGGTTTTTGCTCAACGCTATGTTTCTCTCCCTGCCTGGGCTGCCCATCATCTACAATGGTGATGAAATCGGCATGGGCGATAATATCTGGCTGCCCGACCGCCACGGCTGTCGCACGCCGATGCAGTGGGATGCCAGTGCGAACGCTGGTTTTTCCAGCGCTGAGAAAACGTATTTCCCGGTGATTAGTGGCGGTGAATTTGGGTATGAGACGGTAAATGTGGCGGCGCAGGAGGTTGATCCTGAATCGTACTTGAATCGGATGCGGTTTTTGCTCAGCACACGCCAGAGCCAGCCGGTGTTGAAGCACGGGGAGTTTGCTTTTGTGGAGACGGGGTCGGGCGCTGCATCCGCAACGGCTGCCTCGACAAGCTCGGCACGAAGCGTTCTCGCTTTTCGTCGCTATCTGGGTGATGAGGGAATTCTCTGCCTGTTCAACCTGAGCGACCAGCCGCAGACATTTACCCTGCACCGCGAGCGCACCGATTTGCTTTCTGGAGACGGTGGAAAATTGTCCGGCGAGATGGCATTACGGCCGTTTGCGGCGCATTGGTTGAAGTAGGAAACGGCCGTTTTGCGGTATACTGAAAGCAATAAATAGATGAGGTGAATATATGCCTGTTGTTGCTCGCTTTTATGGAATCTTGATCAAAATGTATTTCCGCGAACATGGTAAATCACATTTTCATGCTATCTATGGGAATACAATGGGGTGTTTGATATTGAGACATTGAAGGTGATTTGCCGCGTCGAGCGCAAAAACTAGTTCGTGAGTGGGCGAAATCTTATCAGAGTGATTTACAAATTATGTGGGAATCACAAGATTTCCGTCAATTGCCTGGTTTGGAGTAAATGTGTTATGACAACTTATCCAAAAGTGAAAGCTGTGAAACCTTTATCAGACTATCAATTGCTGGTCACCTTTCAGAACCACGATGAAAAAATCTATCATTGTTTACCTCTGCTAGATGAATATCCGTTTACTCCTCTGAAAAACAGTGGCTTTTTCAAGACAGTAAAAGTTGACATGGGTGGGTATGGCATTAGCTGGAATGACGAGATCGATTTGAGTGAATCTGAACTATGGGAAAACGGAATTTTATTAGAGAATTTCAGGAAAGAAGAGTTTACATAATTTTAGTATTATTTTGAAGCCGTTTCCAGCAGTGTAACCAACTACATCCACTTCCTTACTCGATTAATCATTGATGATGACTGAAACAGATCACGAACTAAACGGCCGTTCTCAAGTAAAAAGCCAATATTGGGACAATGAAGCAGACACATTTGATCAGGAACCAGATCATGGCCTGCTTGATTTGGGTGTGCGGACAGCCTGGCAAAGCCTGCTTGAGAAGTCACTGCCTCCACCTCCTGCTGTGATTTTGGATGTGGGTTGTGGCACGGGTTCGCTCTCCGTTTTGTTGGCGGAAGCAGGTTATGAGGTAACTGGCATTGATTTTTCACCTGCCATGATTTCTCAGGCGAAAGCGAAAGCTCACCGTGCTGGGCAGACCATTTCGTTTCAAGTTATGGATGCGGCATCTCCTTCACTGTTTCCGCAGAAATATGATGTGATCCTCTGTCGGCACTTGTTATGGGCACTGCCGGAGCCTGCCCAGGTTTTACAAAATTGGTCTACGCTGTTGGCGCCAAACGGCCGTTTCCTGTTAATTGAAGGCTTCTGGCATAATGGGGGTGGCTTGCACGCCCCACAAATAGTCGAGGCACTGCCAAACACATTTTCACGCATTGTTGTGGAAGACTTAAGCGATAGTCCAGAGCTTTGGGGTGGTGGTGTGGATGATGAACGGTACTTGATAACAGCTTTTTTAACATGAACTTTTGCAGTCCATTGGTTTAAGTAGGAAACGGCCGTTTTGCGGTATACTGTTCACAAAAAAGGGTTTGATCCGATGACACTCAACATCTCTGCTGAAAAAATGGCAGAATACCGGGCTGGCGCCCGCAAACGAGAAGCCGAACGACAAGCGGCACTCGATGAACGTTTTGAATTAGCCTGGCAGCTTGCCCGCCAAGGCGCCGACATTCTAAAATCTCAGTTTGGCGCTAAAAAAGTCGTGGTATTCGGTTCTCTCATAGACCGAGATATGTTTCACGCCCATTCTGATATTGATTTAGCTGCTTGGGGCATTTCGGA
Source organism: uncultured Chloroflexia bacterium (assembly GCA_963747345.1). GTDB lineage: Bacteria > Chloroflexota > Anaerolineae > Promineifilales > Promineifilaceae. Next base: position 976,838 of record CAVVFA010000001.1, read on the forward strand.
ACAAATTTATTTGCGTGCCGGGAGTTCTTTATTAGATTTGTCAACAGAGTTTTCAGTGGATTTGGTACTTGTTGAAAGTGCGCCAACACGATTGCAAAAGAACATTGAAAGGGATGGTATACCGCTGTGAAAGTTCCATATTTGCGCTTAGCAGAAGAAATTGCGCGATGACACTAAAGGATATTAGAACGAGTGGTTGTGCGCACAGAAGACAATTATGGAAAAAGCCATCGACCACTGGCGACGATGCATATTATGGATGCGGTGGCTATTAAATCTTGCATGGTTTCTATTCTGGCCTTGAGCAGGATATTCGAAGAATGTAGCTCGAATTGTTGACCGATTCCATGCCAGATGGAGATACATTGGCATCAAAATTTGCTTCATGCAAATGACAGTATGGATATTCCATCTATCCGATCGCCCGTTATCTCGTAAGGAAACACTTTCAGTGTTTAGAGGAATTTCGTAAATTTCGACACATTGTACGCAACGTTTATACATTTAATTTTCGTGGTTTGCGTTTGCAAGAATTAACTGCTGCTTTACGGCCCTGTTTTACGGCCGTTTCCAGCGATTTAACCAACTTTATCCAATTTCTCAATCAATTGGCGACCGATGACACATGAAGTTTCCCCAATTCTAGAACAACTAATCGCCGGGCCTTTGCGCGGCATGGAACAACTTGAACAGCAGATTTTTGCCCTGCGCTTTGCCCAACATATGCCGGACGTAGAACGGCCGTTACGCCAACTCTACGGCCATCGGGAAGACTACCACGCCTGGCTGGCAAAGTTCCTCAACCTCATCGCCAAAGCCTACGCAGCCCGTTCCCAAGCCCTGCGCCTGCTCGACCTCAAGCGCGTCGAAGAGCCAGACTGGTTCCAGCAGTCGCGCATGATGGGCTACGTTTGTTACGCCGACCGCTTTGCCGACAATCTAAACGGTGTTGCCGCCCAAATTCCCTATCTCAAAGAACTGGGCATCACCTACCTGCACCTCATGCCCCTGCTCAAACCGCGCCCTGGTGCCAGCGATGGCGGTTATGCTGTCATGGACTATCGCGCCGTGCGCGACGACCTGGGCACGATAGATGATTTAGCTGACCTGGCCGACCAGCTCCGCGCCGAGGACATCAGCCTGTGCATCGACCTTGTCTGCAACCACACCGCCAAAGAACACGCCTGGGCGCAAAAAGCGCTGGCAGGCGATGCCCATTTTCAAGCCTACTATCACATATTTCCCGACCGCATTCTGCCCGATCAGTACGAAATCACCGTGCGCGAAATCTTCCCCGAATTCAAATCGGGCAGTTTCACCCACTATCCCGCCATCGACAAATGGGTCTGGACCACCTTCAACGAGTTCCAATGGGATCTCAACTACGCCAACCCGGCCGTTTTTGGTGAAATACTCGACATCATGCTCTACCTGGCAAATCAGGGCGTGGAGGTACTGCGCCTCGACGCCGTGGCCTTCATGTGGAAACGTTTAGGCACCGACTGTGAGAATCAGCCGGAAGTTCATGCCATTTTGCAGGCGTTCCGCGCGCTCAGCCGCATTGCCGCGCCCGGACTGCTGCTCAAGGCAGAAGCCATCGTGCCGCCGCCGCAGTTGGTGCCTTATTTGGGACGGGGCGACGCGGCCAACAAAGAATGCGAAGTGGCTTATCACAACGTCTTCATGGTCATGCTCTGGAGCAGTTTGGCAGAGCGCAAAGTGGCCTTGCTGACCCACGCCTTGCAGGATATTCCGCCCATTCCCTCCCACACCTCCTGGCTGGCCTACGTGCGCTGTCACGACGACATCGGCTGGGCAGTGACGGAGGAAAACGCAGAGGCGGTGGGTTTGAACGGCTATTTGCACCGCACTTTCTTGAGCGATTTTTATAATGGCGGCTTCCCAGGCACATTCGCACGCGGCGCTACCTTCCAGTTTAACCCGCGCACCAACGACCGTCGGATCAGCGGTTCCTGCGCTTCTCTGGCTGGACTGGAAAGCGCGTTAGAACAGGGAAACCACCATGAAATAGACCTGGCTCTGCGTCGTATTCAGCTCATCCACAGCATGATCCTCGCTTTTGGCGGCATCCCCCTGCTCTACATGGGCGACGAAATCGGCCTGCTCAACGACGACAGCTACCTGGCAGACCCCAACCGTGCCGGGGACAACCGTTGGCTTCATCGGCCGCACATGGATTGGGAGTTGGCGGCAAAGACGGGATGATCTGGGGAAGTGTAAACGGCCGTTTATTCCAATCCCTCGTCACCCTCATCCAGGCCCGCAAACGCACCCCCGCCCTGCACGCCGAAGCGCCAGCCTACGCCGTCTGGACTCATAATGAAGCAGTCTTCGGCCTCCTGCGCGAAAGCCCGCGCGGTCGTATCCTCGTCCTGGGCAACTTCAGCGAAAAGCCGCAAACGGTACCTGCCTACCGCTTGCAAAACATGTATTTTGGCGGCCAACTGGTTGACTGCATCACGCAGCGCCCCATCGAAGGCTGGCATGATGTACAGTTAGAGCCATACGAATCACTTTGGTTGCAAGCAATTGTTGAGTGGAAAGTAAAATGTATCCATCAGCGACAAAAGTTACCGCAAACGAAGACTTTACTCTTCATGTGACATTTGATAATGACGAAAACGGCATTCTGGATATGAAACCGTATCTTGATTTTGGCGTGTTTCAGATACTCCAGGATTATGGGCATTTTCAACAGGTTCGTGTCGCTTTTGACACGGTAGAATGGGAAGGTGGCATTGATCTGATCCTGAATTTGTGTATTCAAAATGCAAAGTGACAGCATAAAATTGAGGTTTAGAAATGAGCAATTTAATTGGCGGTATTGAAGCCGGTGGTACCAAATTTGTGTGCGCGGTGGGCACTGGCCCAGACGATTTGCGGGACGAAGTGCGTTTCCCTACCACTACCCCCGCAGAAACATTAGGCAAAGCGACCGCCTATTTTCAAGCACAGCAAGCAAAACATGGCCCGTTGGCCGCCATCGGCATTGCCGCCTTTGGCCCGTTAGACCCCAACCCGCAGTCGCCTACATTTGGCAGGATTACTACCACGCCCAAACCGCATTGGGCCAATGTCGATGTGGTGGGCGCCCTGAAACAGGTCATCGACGTGCCGGTGGGGTTTGATACGGATGTCAACGGCGCGGCGCTGGCAGAGCATCGCTGGGGCGCGGCGCAGGACGTGGATAACCTGATTTATCTGACGATTGGTACGGGGATTGGCGGGGGGGTGCTGGTAAACGGCCGTTTAGTTCACGGTCTCATTCATCCAGAGCTGGGCCACATCAGCCTGCCCCACGATTGGCAGCGCGACCCGTACAAAGGACGCTGTCCGTATCACGGCGATTGTCTGGAAGGTATGGCGGCAGGGCCGGCCATTGGCGAGCGCTGGCAGCTACCAGCCTACGAACTAGGAGAAGATCATCCGGCGTGGGAACTGGAGGCGCATTATCTGGCGCTGGCGCTGCGCACGTTTATCTGCACGTTGTCGCCAGAGCGCATTGTGTTGGGCGGCGGGGTGATGGAGCAGCCGCAGTTGTTCCCCCTGGTGCGGCAGAAGACGGTGGAATACCTGAACGGCTATGTGCAATCTCCGGCGATTTTGGCGGAGATTGACGGTTATATTGTGCCGCCGGGTTTGGGGAATAGGGCGGGGGTTTTGGGGGCGCTGGCGTTGGGGATGGCGGCGCTGGATAAATCTACCGGACAAAATTTGTAGATTTGGCGGAACGGCGTAGGTTGTATCTGCTTTTGCTCATGAGTTTGCAGGACACATCATGAAGATTTTAGCGCTTGAAAAAGAAGTGTCAGGGTCCACTACTGCCCAGTTTCAGCAGCACAGCCAGGCGGAAGCGCGGAGCGTCTGGGAACTGTATCAACAGGGTATTATCCGAGAGCTTTACTTTCGCCAGGATCGTTCAGAAGCAGTGCTGGTGCTGGAATGCGAAGATGTGGCAGTGGCTGAAACCTTGTTGCAGAGGCTGCCACTGGTGCAAGCCGGATTGATCAGCTTTGAGTTGATTCCACTGGCGGCATACCCCGGCTTTTCGCGTCTGTTTGTTGAGAACTTATAAAACAATACGGTGAGTTTTAGGAGATTGAAGATTGCATTACCTCAATCTCCAATCTCTCGTAAAGTGCGGCTTCTTAGCCCAATCTGAACGGCCGTTTCTGTACAGAAACGGCCGTTTTCGTTTACTTTTTGTCCCTGCCTGTCTTTCTGAGATACTTGTATCGTGTTAATAGTCAATCGTAAAGGAGCCTGCCAGTATGAAAAAGAATCTTGTTCACCGTATTGTTTATTTGGTTTTATCGTTGGTGCTGCCGCTTACCTTCCTTGGTTTTATCAGTCAGGTAAACGTTTATGCGGACAGTCTAATCGTGACGACAACTGCCGATGGTGGTCTTGGTTCGTTGCGGCAAGCTGTGCTGGATGCGAACCAGAATCCAGGGCCAGACACGATTACGTTTGATTTAGCACCCCAAAGCATTATCACGTTAACGTATGGACAGCCCTGGGATTTCATCATGATTTCTGATACGTTGACGATTGATGGGGGAACGGCCGTTTCTCTCTCTATCAGTGGCAACAATGAACGCAATATTTTTACTATTTTGGCGGGAACGGCCGTTACTATCACCGATCTTACGCTGATGAATGGGGTTTATAACGGCGCAGTTTACAATGATGGTGGTAATCTCACCCTTATACGCAGTGTTTTGGTAAATAATGGAGCCAACGACATTTGTGGCGCAATTTTTAACAAAGGTGGTGAAATAAACCTGCAAAACAGCCACGTGCTGAACAATGAATCTGAGTATGGAGCAGGAATTTTGAATGGTGGTGTTCTCAATGTGAGTAATACCCTGTTCAAAAACAATGTAAGCAGATATGGTGGCGCCATATTAAATTGTGCTGGAGGGAATGCATTCATCACAAATAGCCATTTTGAAAATAACGAGGCATTCTATATTGGCAGTGCTATCTATAATATGGCTTCGGATTGGGTCAATGCCTGTGGCGAATCGGCTTTACCGGGCATCGTCAATATCAGCAATGGGTTTTTTAGCGGCAATTATTCAGGCGGCGCTGGCACATTACTCAATGATGGAGAGATGAATATCGAGTCAAGCATCATTGATCATAACGAAGCTGGACATGATGGGGGTGGTATCGCTAACAGTGGCACACTCAATATCTATTCTTCGACCATCGCAAGCAACAAAGCCAATATCAATGATGGCGGCGCGATCCATCAGTTTACTGGCACGATTACCGTTAGCAACACACTTGTTGAAAATAACGTGGCTGGTAATGGCGGTGGAGGAGTGAGTATTTGGGGCGGGAATGCCATGATTGAAAACAGTGCCATTGTGTCAAATACCTCTGCCGGTGGGGGCGGGGTTTATGTCAGCACAGACGGTTCGCTTAGAAAGCATCATGGTTATAAAAAATTCCACACTTTCTGGTAATCAAGCGGTTGGCACCGATGATAGATGATGGCGGTGGTGCTATCAAGGTAATCACCTCTACTAATGTTGTAACGATTACTCAAAGCACTATCGCAAATAATGCTGCGCCAAATCAAACAGGGCGCGACGGTATCTGGCAGGTAGATGGCAGTATCCTTATTCAACAGAGCATCGTGGCCGAGAATGGCACGGAAAACTGTACGTTGGATGCTGGTAGTTGGCATGGCACTGCCTACAATTTGGCAAATGATGCCAGTTGTACGGATTTTGCTGTAGCAGATCCGCTGTTGACGTCGCTGGGCGATCATGGCGGCAATACGCTGACTCATGCTCTGCTTAAGGACAGTCCGGCAGTAGATGCGGGGAATAATGCGTTGTGCTCAGAATACGACCAACGGGGGGAACTTCGGCCAATAGATGGCAATGGAGACGAAACGGCCGTTTGCGACATTGGCTCTGTGGAAATGAACTTTTGGCAGTGGCAGTTGTACATTCCCCTGCTCATGAAATAAAAAGCCTATCACCCCTCCAGCAAGCCATACTGCTCGGCTTTGTGCACGGCGGCGGCGCGAGAAGAAACGCCCAGCTTCTTTTGGGCGTTTCGCAAGTGAAATTTAACGGTAGTAGGAGCTATTTCCAGAATTTCAGCAATGGTTTTGTCGTCGTGGTCGGCCGCGATAAGCTGTAAAATCTGCGTTTCTCGGCCGGTAAGGAAGATGAAATTTTCAGTTGGCTCCGGTTGTGGGTTTTCTTGGGGAAGGATGTGGATGATGAGGGCGAAGGCGTCTTGCTGTTGGTAATGCAGGGAGATGTTGTCGAAGGTGATGGAAAGAGGGGATGAAGCAGTGGGGAAAACGGCCGTTTCGTAAGACTCTATCGTCGTGGTTAATAAAACTTGTGCAAGCGATTTTTGTGCCCAGAGTGCAAAAAGTGCCAAGACAGGCTTCGCTTTTAGCGGTTGCGCTAGAGAAGCCAGCAGCATGTGGGCCGCCGGATTGGCATCTAAAATATGCTTGCCATCGTGAAAAATAATGGGGTTAGACACCTGCTCGACAAGAGAAAACCAGGAAGCATCTTGCTTGATAGCGAACAGCTTGGCTTGCTCTTGGAGGGTAGTCAGCCGCTTGATTTCTTTTTCCTGGTGGTCAATAAAGCGCGTATAAGCAAATTCGCCATACCCGGCCAGGAAATGATTATAAATTTGGATTAAACGAGGCTGCACCTCTTTTAGATGTTCCGGGCATAATTCATGTACCAATTCCTGTAACAGAACGGTTTGTGTTCTCACTAAAACTTGGGGGTGAATATGATGGGTTTGCACGAAATCGGCGCCCAGGGCATAAGCCTTTTCTTCGTCCACAGGGGTCTCGAAAAGCGCGGTGATAAAATCTTCAATCAGTGTTGTGAATTGGCTTAAGCTTAATGGGTAATTGTGATTAAATTCGGCAAGAGATGTTTGCCAGAGAGCCGCGATGTCTTGCCGTCTTTGCCACAGTTGGTTTTTTATAGGCGTTAAATCCATATATTTTTATTGTAACATACCCACACATAACTCAAAAAGGCTGACGATCAGATGAAATCATCAGCCTTTTAACGTTAATTTGATTGCACTTGAACGCTACGGATAATTGCCACTGGCGCTTCAAGCAGGATACTAATCACAAGTTTGTCCTCTTCTTTATTGTTCGCTGGCAGTTGTTAAGTAACCATGAAAAATAAGTTAGCACTTTTACAGTTGAATATCATCCACAGCAAGGACGAGGCTTGATAACGTAGTTCCAAGTTGGACAAATCGACCGCGGATACAAACGAAGTGCAGCCCGCTCTTCAGCCGTGACCTTTTTCTGCTTTTCAAAGATGCGGTCAACGAGAAATGCCTTCACTTGCAGCCCGGTACTCGGTCATTGTACCTCGGATAGTAGTTGAGCATGATGTCCCAAGAACAAAGCGGCTTGCCTGCCCAGTTGCGAGAAATCTGGCTGAACAGGCTGTATTCAACCGGTTTCACTTGGAAGTTCCGGTTGGATAATGGCAAATCATGACCTCAATGCCAAACTGGTCGGCCACTTGTTCCTGCACCTGCTGCTTCCAGAGCCAGTAACGACAGTTGTTGCTGCCACCGGCATCAGCCAGAATCAGCAGTTTGTCCTGGCAGCGAAAACGAGGACGGTCAGGGTCGAGCCCACCACTGGGCAATGGCATAGGCAGCAAATTCTGGTGTATCGTAGGAGTTACCCACATAGACGTAACCCTGGTTATGAGTCAGGTCATAGATGCCATAAGGCACAGCACGACCGAGAGCATCTTGAGGAAAATCGTGCTACGTGAACCTGCTTTGGCTGTGGAGACCAACTGCGTCCCTGATTGAGGAAGTTGCCATGAGTTCCTTCTTCAGACCACGCTGATAACGGGTAGCCAGCGGCCAAGAAGAGCTTCTTGATGCGTCGGATGTAGCGAAATTGCTTGTCTCGGTCAGGATGGCTCGGTCCAGTCAGACTTTTGCGATTGCGCGTACAGTCCAAACTTGAATTATTGCAGCGGGCGTCGCATGCGTGGGACAAAGAGCGAAACCGTCGTCTGGCAGTTGCCGAGCATATGGCGACCAAACTGTGCCGCACCCAGTACTGCTCGCTATCGGGTCGCCGGCCATTTCCTCGGCAACAACCCGTTGAGGGCGGTCAGAATTTCCGGTTCTTTTTTCGACTGGTTACGGCCACCGCCTGGATGCGAATACGGTCATGGGGACGGGCATTCAGGTCATCGGCCATTTCTCGTCGTCCTTTGCGAATGGTGTTGATATTAATACCAGTCACGGTGCACATGTATTCTGTGCCGCCGTGTCCAATTTTTTCGGCTTCGACGGCCACATACCAGCGACGCTGCTGCTCATCAAGTCGGCTCAGCAGCAGGTTCATCAAATGATGATGCTGTTTATCTGGATGATATTCGGGTTTTTGAGCAATTTTCACATGGGCATTGATAGACCTCTTCGTTTGCCATCGGTGCACCTCTCGGTTTGAGTGTGCCCAGAATTGTACAAAACCATTATGTTGTCAGCGAGCGGTTAAGGTTTGTTGTGCATCTTCTGGTAACTTTTCTACTAATTCCACCAAATAGTTTCTCATTTGTGAATGAAGAAACCATGTTTTACCATCATTAAGCAAAAGTTCTACAGAAAGGACAGTACCGGTATTGGCATCAATTGTATATTTACCCTGAGTGCCATAAATGAGGGTTTCAGTGTTCATAAATTTATCGAGTTCTTCATACCAAAACGTGACCGTAATCACATACTTGCCATCTTCAAGCCAGGCGCTTACTTCAGATTTTTTGTATTCTCGCGCTGTCTGTAACAAGTAAGGAATGGTATAAATTTGTAGAGGAACTTTGTCCTGAACAGACCTTAATACCTCTTTCTCATAGGTTGGGTCTACAGCCTGTATGGTAAGATTGACAGTTTCGCCATTGGCCGTAACCACACGCTGTAAAATCTGACCATCCACGGTACGTGTATGCCCGACTCGTTGTTGATAATATCCTTGTTCGTCAATCAGATACCAGTCCTCCAATATGGTAACTTCATCCGGATAGAGTTCGGCCATGGTTAATCCTGGCGCCGGTTCACCATTACCGCGAAATTCTACTGGTAGATATTCCTCAACCTGTATGTGCAGCCAGCCCGGTTTGCCCAGGATTGATTCTTCGTATATAGAGGTGAGTTTTGCGGCATAGTCTGCGATCTCGTCAAGATTTGTCTGCGGGTTTTCGGCCGTGCCTGGGGAGGGGGTTTGAGCCGTGTCAGACAGAGAAGATTCTGTGGATAAGACAGGATCAAGCGCTTCTGCTGTATTGGCTGTTTCTATGACTGCGGTTACCGAGGCTGTCACAGTCGGCAGAGAGATTGGCTTTGTCTGCTGCTCAGGGATAGGGGGGCTTACTTGCGCAGAGGTGCGCTGCAATGAAAACACAAGCGCCGCACTGATGGCGAGCAGTGTCATGACTGCCCCAAACAGGACATATTGAAATTTACCTTTCATTTGTTTTGCTCCTTACAAATCGTTGTCAGTTAATAAATCTGTTTGAGATATCTCGTTTAGTCGTTACGGTTGATCAACCGGTAAACACGATTGCATTGTAGGGAGGGCAGCCAGAGAAAACAACTGTCTGATCTGGCTAGTCTTTTCTTCAAAGCGTGTTTAAAACTAGCAGATCGAATAGGTTTTTGTTGTCATAACGTGGGAGTTTGTTGTTTTTAGGGGAAGAGGATGAGGAGAGTGATGGCAGAGCTATCTGCCCATCGTGTTCCGGTAATAAAAAAGGCTCACATCACTGTGAGCCTTTTTGTATCTGTTTAACGAATCGATTGTCGCTTAGTACTGCCTATGACTGCGCACTCTGACGCGAACTGGGACTTTCTTGGCTTTTAGTTCGTTGCGCTTCTTGATCAAAATCCGCAGCAGGATTGCGCCGGTCGCCCAGGTTGGAAGAACAACGAGCCAGAAATTTGGATTAGACAGTGCCATAACAATCTCCTTTTAAGTTACACTAAATTAAGTTCCTATGATTCTTGCATATTTGAGGGTTTCCCGTCAAGATCATAGACACAAATTCCTACACTAATCTTACAAAATTCATGGGGAGCTAAGGAAAAGACGATGAACAATGACACTCAATTCGGTTTACCAAAAGATTTGGGCGATGGTTTGACACTGCGTTGGGCAACACAGGCTGATACAGAAGCGCTGGCTGACTTCAATATACGCATTCACAGTGATGATCCAAAGGAACTTGAAACCTGGCTGGGACATTGGGTGCGTGATTTGATGAGCGGGAAGCATCCGACGACAAAAGCCAGCGATTTTACGGTGGTGGTGGATGAGAAGGCGGGCGGCAAAATTGTGTCCAGCCTCAACCTTATCTCGCAGAGGTGGGTGTATGATGGCATTGAGTTTGCTGTTGGGCGGCCGGAACTGGTGGGCACAGACCCTGAATACCGGCGGCGCGGGCTGGTGCGGGCGCAGATGGAGGTGATTCACGCCAGGAGCGCGGCACGGGGCGAGTTGGTGCAGGCGATTACGGGCATTCCCTGGTATTACCGCCAGTTTGGCTATGAAATGACGGTTGATTTGGGTGGACAGCGGCATTATCGCCTGAAGCGCACTGCAGAGAGCAAGAAAGCTGAAGAGGAACCTTATCGTTTGCGACCCGCGATAGCGGACGATATTCCTTTTATGCAGCCGTTGTATGAAGGACAGCAGGGGCGCAGTCTGGTTTCGCGGCAGCGGGATGAGGTGTTGTGGCGCTATGAGATGGAAGTGACGCACCGAGAGTCACCCTATGGGCGGCATTTTTATGTGGTGGATGCTTCGACAAGCTCCACTTCGATAAGCTCCACTTCGACAAGCTCAGTGACCGATACTTCGACAAGCTCAGTGACTGATGCTTCAGAAGTCTTAGAGCAGGCTGTTTCTTATCAACCTATCGCCTATATCGAATATCAACAGGTCAAACAGATATTTTCCGTGCGTGAGGTGGGGGTGGCCGCTGGTCATTCCTGGCGTGCCGTGGGCTTGTTTTTGCTGCGCCATTTTCAGCGAGAGGCGGAACGTCTCAGCACAGACCGTCCGAAGCCAATTGAAACGCTCATCTTCAATTTGGGAGATGGACATTTATTATATGATGCGCTGCTGCGCGAACTGGAAAAGACGGGCAATCCGTATGCCTGGTATATTCGGGTGCCGGATTTGCCGGGATTTATGCGCCATATTACACCTGTTTTGGAAGCGCGGTTGGCCGACAGTGTGATGGCGGGGCACAGCGGCACGACGAAACTGAATTTTTATACATCCAACATGACGCTGGTTTTTGTAGACGGCAAGTTAACAGAGATCGGCACGTATGCGCCTGAACAACTGGAACAAGGTGATGCTGCTTTTCCCAGAGCTGACGTTTTTGCAGCTTTTGTTTGGCTACCGCAGTTTTGCTGAGTTGGATTATGTGCGTGCTGATTGTTATGGGAATGAGGAAACGGCCGTTCTCCTGCCCATTCTCTTCCCTAAAAAATATTCAGATGTGACACCGTTAGGCTAAAAGTGGCAAAGTGGCAGAGTGGCAAGGTGGCAAAGGCAATAATGACTCAGATTAAATCCAATTGTTCCGTTTGTAGAGAAACATGGTGCGTTTGTGCTGGATGGCGGGCTGGCGACTGAATTGGAAGCGTGGGGCTGTGATTTGAGCGACGCACTGTGGTCGGCGCGGCTGCTGCGGGATGATCCAGAGGTGATTAAAAATGTGCATCTGGCCTATTTCAAAGCGGGTGCCGACTGTGCCATTACCGCCAGTTATCAGGCGACGATTCCGGGCTTTGTGGCACAGGGCATGAGCGAGTTTGAAGCCATTCGCCTGATTTGGCTGTCTGTGAATTTGGCAGTGCAGGCGCGGGATGAGTTTTGGGGCCAACGAGAGCTGAGCCTGTCGAAGCCCGGACTTCGACAGGCTCAGTCACCGTCTAGCAGGGAACGGCCGTTAGTGGCAGCAAGTGTCGGGCCATATGGCGCGTATCTGGCGGATGGCTCAGAGTATCGCGGTGATTATGAGCTGGACGAGGAAGGGTCTGGTGGATTGGCATCGTCGGCGCTGGCATATTTTGGCGCGGACTCAGGCGGATTTGCTGGCTTGTGAAACCATCCCGTCCTTTGCTGAGGCACGGGCGCAGGTGCGCTTGCTGCAAGAAACGCCGGAGCGCATGGCCTGGTTCAGCTTTAGCTGCCGGGATGGTGAGCACATCAGCGATGGCACACCGTTGGCCGAGTGCGCGGCGTATCTCGACTCAGTTTGAGCAGGTGGCGGCCGTGGGCATCAACTGCACTGCGCCCCGCTTTTTGCCGGAGTTGATTCAGTCCGCCTTTGCCGTCACGAAAAAACCGATCATCGTCTATCCCAATTCGGGCGAGACGTATGATGTGGCACGTAAACATTGGCAGGGCGAATCGGCGCCGGCGGAGTTTGGCACGATGAGCCGTGAATGGCGCAAGTTGGGCGCGTCGGGGCTGGGTGGCTGCTGCCGCACCCGTCCGGCGCATATTCAGCAGATTCGGGATCGGTTTGGTAAAGGTGGCAAGTTGCAGAGTGGCAGGGTGTTGAGGGCAAGTCAACTGGTAACTTGGATTTGAGTGTGGAGGGTGGTATGACGAAGATTTTGAATTTGGCAGAAGCGGCGTTGTATGTGACTGATTTGGCACGGGCGCGGCTGTTTTATCGGGAGGTGCTGGGCTTGCTGGAAACGGCCGTTTTCGATGATGCCGTTTTTCTGCAAACGGGTCCGATTCGACGCTGATTCTGTTTCAGATTGATAAGCTGGAAGCGCGTATTTCCATCATTCCCGGACATGGCGCACGAGGGCGTGGTCACGTGGCGCTGGCAATTGCGCCCGATGACATGACCGAGTGGCGGGCGCGTTTGCAAGCTCACGGCGTTGAAATTGAACACGAACAAACGTGGTCTCAAGGCAGCCATTCTCTCTATTTCCGCGATCCAGACGACAATAGTTTGGAATTGATAGAAATACCCATTACCCGGCCCTTTGGTCGAAATATAAAGGAGTAAACAGTGAACAGTTTACAGTGTACAGTGGCATAGCGCCAACTGTATACTGTTCACTGAACACTGTAAACTGATATGTTAGGTGAATTAGCAGCAATAGGAACGGCCTTTTGTTGGTCATTAACGGCCGTTTTCTTCAGTTATAGCGGGCGCAAAATCGGCTCGGATGTGGTCAACCGCAGCCGGTTGATTTTTGCGCTGATGTTTTTGGCTGTCATGCACCTGTTGCTCGAAGGCAGCCTTTATCCGCAAGATGTGGACGCCTTACCGCTGGTGGTGGTTGGGCGTTTCCGGCATTTTGGGGCTGGTGTTGGGCGATACCTTCCTTTTTAGAGCGTACGTCATGGTGGGGCCGCGTTTGTCCATGCTGATGATGTCCAGCGTGCCAATTTTTAGCGTCTTGTTTGGCTGGCTGCTCTTTGGCGAGATGCATTACCAGCCTGGAAATGATTGGCATTTTGCTGGCAGTCGGCGGCATTGGCTGGGTGGTCACAGAGAAGCAGAACGGGCTGACGGTGGTCGAAAATAAAGCGTATAAAGCGGGCTTGTTTTTTGCTCTGCTGGGCGCGTTGGGTCAAGTCGCCAATCTGGTGACGGCGAGATACGGGCTGGCGGGTGGCTATCCCACCATTTCTGCGACGATGATTCGGTTGTTTGTGGCGGTGATTGTGTTGTGGGCTTTTGCCGCCCTGCGCGGACAGGTGATGTACACATTTAGACAGTGGCGCAACAAGGAAGCGTTCCCGGCGATGCTGGCGGGGTCGTTTGTGGGGCCGTTTCTGGGCATTTGGCTGTCGCTGATCGCAGTTTCCCTGACGCGCCTGGGCATTGCTTCGACATTGATGGCGCTGCCGCCCGTTATTCTTATCCCCGTGGAATATTTCATCTTCAAGAGACCAGTCAGTAATCGCGGTATTATCGGCACACTGGTGGCGTTTGCGGGGGTGGTGTTGTTGTTTGTGAATGCGGGTGAGTAAGAAGACTGGAGATTAAAGATTGGAGATTGAGCGAGAAAGTCTTAATCTTTAATCTTCAATCTCTATTTTTGCCACCATCATTTGCAGGAGCCCAAACCCATGTGTGCTGCTTTCTTCGATGGTGAAACCGGCTTCTTGCAGGGTAACGGCCGTTTCCCGATTCAGATGACATTCATGCTGCAGAGCAAACCAGGCGGGTTGCAGCCAATCGGTGAAGCGGCGGCTGACCGGGTTTTGGCCGCGCACATGTTCTAGCAGATAGAAACGGCCGTTTGGCTTGAGTACCCGTCTGATTTCTGCCAGGGCGAGGGGTGGTTGGGGGATGGAGCAAAAGACGAGGGTGCTGACTATGTTGTCGAAACGGCCGTTGCCAAACGGCAGATGATGGGCATTGGCACAACTAATGCCAAATGGCGTGCCATTTTCACGAGTAAGCGCCCCCGCCAGATGATCGATGTTCAAATCAATGCCAGCCACAAACGTTGTGTCTCGTGTAAAGCGGTAAATTTACACCGGTTCCTGTTCCAATCTCTAAAACATTCCACCAGCTTACAGAGGCCAATAGTTGACTTGCTGAGTGTACGTAGACGCGAAACCTCTAAAAGCCACATAAACACGATCATACTGCTTTGCTTGTTTTGTTGACATAACTATTCGCTCGCTCTGCGCTACTTTTTGGATTCTTTCATCGTAAAGCACTATAATGATTGTAACGTGTTACCATTTGTTTGTTTAATATGAGCTGAAATTAGTTCATAAAGGAGAATTCCAATGCAATATGTCGGCCTTTTCTTATGTTTCTTGATAGTCGGCGCAATCGTTGCTGATAGCGGCTTCTGTTCGCGTTGTTCAGGAATATGAACGCGGAGTCGTTTTCCGGCTCGGTCGGGTGATGGACGCCCGTGGGCCCGGTCTCATCCTTTTGCTGCCCTTTGTGGAACGCATGGTGAAAGTGGATTTGCGTACCATTACCCTTGATGTGCCCTCGCAGGAAGCCATTACAGGTGACAATGTGACTGTGAAAGTGAATGCCGTTGTTTACTTCAGAGTGGTAGATCCCACAATGGCAATCGTCAAAATCGAAGATTACCGGCGTGCCACCTGGCAGATTGCCCAAACCAGTTTACGCAATGTCATCGGGCAATCCATGATGGATCAACTGTTGCAAGATCGGGAAATGATCAACGAAACATTGCAAAAAATCATTGATGAAGCCACAGAGCCGTGGGGCGTTAAAGTTAGCATCGTAGAAATCAAAGATGTGGAATTGAATCAACAAATGATTCGGGCGATGGCTCGTCAGGCTGAAGCAGAACGGGAACGTCGCGCCAAGGTTATTCATGCGGAAGGTGAATTGCAGGCTTCCCAGAAATTGTCTGAAGCCGCCCGTGTCATGAACAAGGAACCCGGCTCGATGACGCTCCGTTACCTGCAAACGCTCATGGAAATTGGCGTGGAACAAAACACGACAACCATTTTCCCCATTCCCATCGAAATGTTGTCCTTGTTTATGAACAATATGGACAGAGACGGCAGTAGAAAATAATAGTTTGTTATCAGATTGGACCAATCTTTAAGATTGGTCCAATCTCAGCATCGTACCTATTTTGCAACGAAGACTTCTCCCCCTCATCGGACTGCTCGTATTGACTAGCTTGGCTTGTAATTTATTGCAAGGGCCACAGCAGCCAGTCATCCCTACGCCGCCTCCCTATTCAACCTGTTGTTGCGCCTATTGCTGATACCGCGCCTATTTCGGTGTTGCCTGAAAATGTTGTGTTTAATCCGGTGAGCAATATTGTGCCATCTGTCGATCCGGTGATTGGCAGCTTGCTAAATGAGCTTTCGACACAGCAGTTGGTGAGCTATGTGCAGACGTTGGAATCGTTTGGCACGCGCCATACGCTCAGTGTGACGAATCGGGACGATTATGGGATGGGGGCGGCGCGGTCGTGGTTGGTGGGTGAGTTTGAACGAGTGGGTAACGGCCGTTTACAAGTTGAAGTCGATTCTTTTCCGCTGACATTAAACGGCATCACCACTGAACAGCAAAATGTGATTGCCACGCTGCCGGGGAATGGCAGTGTGCCAGGCGCGATGGTCTGTAACGGCCCACTACGATTCTCGCGCGGTTGATGTCAATGATGGTTCCAGCCGTGCGCCAGGTGCCAATGACAATGCCTCTGGCGTGGCGGCGATGATGGAAATCGCGCGGCTGCTCAGTTCTCAAGAATGGAACATGGATGTGATCTTCATCGCCTTTGCCGCTGAAGAGCAGGGCACACATGGCAGCCTGAATTTTGTGACGGAGAGATTGATTGAACAGTTGGGCATAACGGCCGTTTTCAATAACGACATCATCGGCGGCAGACCGGGCATTCCCCAGTCGGTTCGCGTTTTTACTGCCGGGCCAGACACCTCACCGGCGACGGCAGGTGGTGCGCTATTTGGATTTGCTGGGCGGTTTGTATGTGCCGGAGTTTGGCGGTGTCGATGATTGATGCAGTGGATCGGCCTGGGCGCTACAGTGACCATATCCGCTTTCTGGATGTGGGTATTCCGGCCATTCGCTTGACGGAATCTATTGAGGATCGAGACCGGAATCATAATTCGCGGGATACCTCTGACGCGCTCGACTTATAACTACCTGCGGCAGGTGACAGCGCTTAATCTGGCGACGATTGCCAACATCATCGGCGCACCGCCACGCCCCCAACCGCCAACGATTTCTGCGCTTGGAAACTCCCGGCCAGTATCCTTTTTTCCTGGCCAGTTGATCCCAACTGCGGCCGGTTATGCGATTTCATTGCGTCCGGTGGGCAAGGATGATTTTGCGCCGTTCCGCTTTGTCAGGCGGCTGAGGCGGGCGAAGTGGTGATTACGGATTTAGACCCGACTGTAACCTATGGTGTGAGTCTTGCGGCTGTGGCTGAAAACGGCCGTTTAAGCCTCTTTTCCCCCGAAATTATCTTACAACAATAAAAAAACCTGACAGATTCTCCAAAATGGAAGAAATCTGCCAGGCTTCTACACCCTGGTTTCTTTGCGAAAACTGATTGTATCTTATAAGCACCAAAGCAATTGTTTCTGAGTATTCCTACACTGTGACAATAACTCGATTACTTTTGCTCAAGTACTGATGTCTATGTCAGAGAGAATGGTAACGGTGGTTAATCCCGTATTCGTATCTTCTGAAATGGTAATCGTGATACTTTCTTCATTTGCATTTATGTAGACCAAAAGACCATTCCCTTCAGCCACGAAAGTACTCGCTTCATCCAAAGTGTAACCTATGCCAACCATCGCCTCATTGTAGAAGTCAATCGTATCGCTGCCAGACGCTTCTGTGGTGTAAGAAAGGATACCGGCGAAAGAAGTTACTTCGCTAGCATCGTCCATCATCGGCCAATCAACACTGTCTGGCGAACCTTGCTCAACACAAGATTCAGGTATCACAATTTCTACATTTCCATTGACATCTTCCAAGTTCATTTCGATGTGGGTGATACCAGATTGAACGCCTTCTGTTGCCATGTCGGCTAAATATTTGGAAATCCCAACGATATCGACAATAGAACGAACCATGAATCCGCCCTCTTTGGCAAGATAAATATGACCTTCCATACTTTCGATGCCAGCCATATCTTCAGCCACCATCGATGTTTCGTCGTAGGTGTAATGTAGGGTATCAATGCCATTGATGGTTTCTTCGCCAACCAGCGTCACGTTTTCCAAATCTTCCATGAGCGATTCTGGAGTGAAGCCCGCGGTGAGTTCATCCGTAGACATGGCACCTTCTGCGTCAGCAGGCAAGGGCATGCACCCCATTTCGCCCATGATGATGTAATTGGTGTCTTCAAGTTGTACGAATTCGATGTCACCCATGCTTTCCATGCCTTCAAGTCCTTCTTGGCCTTCTGCTTTCATCATCATGCTGGTAGCTGGCGGATCTGTGGTGACGGCCAGAATCATTTGCACAGACTGGGTAACTTCTGTGTTTGTTTCATCGATGGCGGTAGTTTCTATCAACATGTTGTAACGATAACTGTTTAGCTCATCAAAGCTGGATATGTTCAGATCTGCCAGGGCAACTTGGGTTTCTGCTGCCACTTCCGGTTCGGCGACTGGTTCTTCGGCGGCTGGTTCTTCGGCGGCTGGTTCTTCGGCTACAGTTGGCTCATCGGCCACGGCAGCGGGTACTGCTGTTGCCGATGGTGCCGTTGGTGCTTCTGCCGTTGCTTCCGGCTCATCACCCCCACAAGCTGTTAACACAAGGGCAAAAACCAATACTAACAATACAATCCATGATACTCGTTTCATTTTCATTGTCTCCTTAAGCCATGCTAAAAATAAAATTTTCCAGAATAACTGTTTTTCTGGAATGGCTCCATGGCTAATTGTGATAAAAAAAGGGCAAAGAAACAATTACCTTTGCCCTTCTCAATAAATTGTACGTTGAATACAGTATCAAAGTGTAAAAGCTTCGTCAACCCCCAGAACAACTGGTTTGGCATCCGTGTGCAGTTCAACGAGTTTGGCCCAGGCATGAACATCGACTTCAATAATAGGCCAGGTACTGTAATGACCAGGAATTACCACTTTCGGTTTGAGCAGTTTGATGGCTTCAATTGCATCCCCTGGCCCCATCGTGTAATTGTCACCAATGGGCAGAATGGCGACATCGAGGCCAACTTTGCCGATGAGTGCCATGTCGGAGAAAAGTGCCGTGTCACCGGCGATATAAATGTGCTTGCTTTCTGAGGTGACAACAAAGCCGATGGGGTTGCCGCCATAGCTGCCATCGGGTAAACCTGAACTGTGTAAGGCGGGTGTCATCTTGACGCGGCCAAAGGGGAAGTGCCAGCCACCGCCGGTATTCATGCCATGAATGTTTTCGACGCCTTGTTTGCCCAGCCAGCCGCCAATCTCTGGCACACAAATGACGGTGGCGCCAGTTTGGGTTGCCAGCGGCACGGTGTCGGCGATATGGTCGCCATGACCATGCGTCTGCAAAATGAAATCAGCCCGCACATTCTCAACACCGATTTTTGCCGCCGGATTGTTGCCTGCGAAAAATGGGTCTACGACAACGGCCGTTCCCGCAAAATCCAGTGAAAATGTACCATGGCCGCGCCAGATTATTTGAATAGACATTGAAACCTCCTTGGTTTGTGGAGACCTGACAGGTTTATGGATGTGGTGCGTAAAGATGATTTACAAGGCAAAGATGTCTAAACGGTACGATGTCGTGTAAACCTGTCAGGTCTTAAGTAGACGAATAATGATTACAGTATATGCGCCAGAAATTCCTCAGTCAACAAAAAAAGAGCGACTCTTCAGAGTCGCTCTTTTCGCCAGTCGGAGGTGTTGGCGTGGTAATAAAGGTGATGAAAATTGAATTATTGGAGGCCGAGTCGGGCAGAAGCTTGTTGACATAAACCAACACCGCCCGCGTTGAGCCACTCTTGTAAGCGAGTGCTATTTGTCGCGCCAGCTTTTGCTTCTTCGTAGATGCCTTGTGCCCAATAGAGATACCGTTGGGTTTCAGCCGGCCATTGTTCATACGGATAGTCGGCGGCCGCATAACCACCGTTATAACCTGCGAATGAGAGAAAAACATCGCCACCCGTGTGAGCCAGCATCGTATTGTAGAATTTCATGCCTCGGTACGCATTGCGAATCGGGATACTGCATATCTTCGCCTGCTTCAAAATGGAAGGGCATCACCTGGAACAAACCTTGCGCTCCGGAGCCAGAAACAGCATTGGGGTCGCCACAAGATTCGATTTGCATGATGGTGGCGATGATGTCGGGGTCTAGGTCGTATAGTTGCAGCCCAGCCCATGATTTGTGGTTCCCAATGTTTCACTTCTTTGGAGAAGACGGGTGAAATGTTGCCGGAATAGGTGGGGGAAACGGCCGTTTCCCCTTCATTTGTCACTGGTGCTTGTTCTGCTTGCCCAGCGGCTGCGGCTGTGCTAGCCATCGTATCACCGGCTGAGCCAGAAACAATACTTGGTATAGCAAAAATACCGAGCAAAATGACCATCAATCCCGCCAAGGCCGGAACCAACATCATACGCTGTTCCAACGGCGAACGCATTGTTTTGAATCGTGGGGTTTGCCATTCATAAGGCACTTCCAAGAACGGATCGTACTGCTCTTCCTGGTAGCCCTCGTAGGTGAATGGGGTATCAACGATTTCATAAGAAGTTGTTGCGTAAGTTGTGTTATAGACAGTCATGGTGTTTTACTCCGCAAAACAAATCAGGTTAGTTGTAACCACGTTCACTAAGAAAGTGGTCTACAACTAAAAAATACATTTGCTACGGCAGACGTTATTGACGACCTTTTGCTTGCACACCACCGGCGGGTACACGGCGAACGGAGGGCACAGGTGGACGCTGACGTACACGAGAATTATTTGGGTTGTTGCTTGACCGTTGGTTCACTTGAGTCGGCTGCATGGGAACGGGTTCATATTGTTCCAGGAATGTAGGCACGTCATCGGTGGCGGCATACATTGGTTGCGTTTGTTGTGGCTGGGTTGCCATGGCCGGTCGTGGGGCAGGAGCGCGTTTAGGTTGGGGATTTGGGCAGGAACGGCCGTTACTGCAGTTGCCGAACTGTTATTAGTTGCCCGCAACGGTTGGGGTTGTGGCGCAGCCGCGACTTGCGGTTTTGCGGTAGTACGACCCTGTTTGTTTGTCACCAAAATCAAAAATATGGTCGCCCGCTACAGTAAAAGCACCAATAAACAGAATGCGTGTGAGCCATACCAACACCGCCACAAAAATCGGAACCCAGCGCAAGAGTTGTTCGCGTCCGAGAACCTCATTACCAAACGTGGCATTGTTCAGCAGCGTCACAGAAACCGCCCACCACGTCATCACGGCATTCATCGTGGCCCCCAAGAGCCAGGCCCCCATCAGATACCAGACCTCTTTGGGTTCATTGGAACCTTGTTCTGGTGTGAACAACCGTACCAGACCGGCAAAGTCGATGGCGCAAAAGGCAATGGCTAGAATCGCCGCCCAGTGCATCCCCATAAAGTCCACGTTGCCGAGCAAATTTTCCAGGGCATAGCGGGTCGTATCAAAGTTAAAAATCTCAAAAGCGAGCAGGGCCACGATCAAAATGACGCCGATAACCGCTTTTCGGGGAAAGCGAATCTTTTGTCCACTCAAATTAAAATTGTTGCGGTGCATATGTGTGTTGTGCATTTGCCTTACCTCCGGTGGATGTCGAATCTCTCCAGTTGCAGCACGCCATTCTTCTAATGTTTCTTGTGTTTGGGTAATAACCTGTTCTATAATTCGGGTAGAAAATTAGAACATCTGTTTTATAGCACATGCGTTCTACTAAGTCAATAACCCAATATTTTACTGTGACACTACTTGTCAATGTCTGCCATCCGTAAAAAAGGACCGATAAAACGCAAGATTTTTTACGCACATTCTGTTGTAACCGTTCAGTCCCCTACGTCATTCCGCAGGCTGTAAGCGGGAATCTATCCGATATCGCCTGTGGATTCCCGCTAAAGACATGCGGGAATGACAATTGTGTTAGGGAGGAGGGTGTGAACGATTACATTTTGTTTTACGCATGATAACAGGACAGCCCATTTGCAATCCTATATAATAAGAACATGTTGCTAATTCTGACCCACGAAAACGCTGATTTTGATGCCATTGCCTCCCTGTTAGGCGCTTACAAGCTCAATCCCAATGGCGTGCCCCTATTGCCTCGTCGTGTGAACCGGAACGTGATGCAATTTTTGACCTTGTATTGGGATGCGTTGCCTTTTACGCGCCCAGAAGAGTGGACAAAGAAACGGGTGGATGATGTTCTGCTTGTTGATACTCACTCGCTGAGCAGTGTGCGCGGCGTTGTCAGCCAGCCTACGGTGCGCGTGATTGATCATCATGTGGGACTACAAGCAGCATGATGATTGGACGTATCATGTGGAAGCGGTGGGAGCGACGACATCCTTGCTAGTTGAGCAGTTACGCCATCGCGGACTATCGTTGACCTCAGAAGAAGCGACGTTGATGATGATGGGTATCCACGAAGATACCGGCTCCTTAACTTATGACACGACAACGCCGCGTGACATCATCGCCGCCTCTTGGTTGGCGGAGCAGGGCGCACAGCTAACGGTGCTGCGCCGCTTCCTCAATATTCCGCTGACGCCTGTACAGCGCGATTTGTATGATGCTCTGCAAGCGAACGCCCGTTGGGAGAAAATCAACGGGCAGTCTATTGTGATTGCGGCCGTTGAAGCGCCCCCTAAATTTGATGATGAGATTTCCTCCGTGGTACATCGACTGCGGGATGCGTTGGGGCCGGCTGGGATGTTTGTGCTGGTACAAATTGGGCGCGATGTGCAGTTGGTAGCGCGTAGCAGCCAGGATGCGGTGGATGTGGCGTTAGTGGCGAAGGCATTGGGCGGCGGTGGGCATAGTCGAGCGGCGGCAGCCATGGTGATTGGTACACCGTTAGCCGAAGTGGTGGCTCAGTTAGAAGCCGTGCTGCCCCAGGCGGTGGAGCCGATGGCGCGCGTGGTGCAAATCATGTCCTATGGGGTGCAAACGCTTGAACCGACAACGGCCGTTCAGGAAGCATCGGTCTTAATGCAGCGTTTCGGGCATGAAGGCTACCCTATTGTCGATCCCAAAAAGAATGAATTGGTGGGCTTGCTCACGCGCAACGCCGTAGACCGGGCGATTAGTCACGGTTTGGAGCGTGTGCCGGTGAGCCGCATCATGAAAACGGGGGCAGTGACGGTGCGGCCGTCTGATTCTGTGGAACGGGTGCAGCAGTTGATGCTGCAAAGCGGCTGGGGGCAGATTCCGGTGGTGGCAGATTCAGAACCCGCGCCCAGCCATCCCATTGGCATTGTCACACGCACCGATTTGCTCAATTTCCTCTTCCAGCCGCCCCAAGACACGGACGAACTCGATATGCGCCAACTGCTGCACGATACCTTGTCTGCCAGCTTGTGGGCGATGGTGTTGGCGGTAAGCGAGGAAGCGGCGGAACTGAATATGCCGCTCTATTTTGTGGGCGGTTTGGTGCGTGATTTGCTCCTGGGCCATTCGCCGACAGATTTGGATATGATTGTGGAAGGGGATGCCATCGCCTTGGCACAGGCGCTGCAAGCGAATTTTGGCGGATTGGTGCATACCCATCGCCGCTTTGGCACGGCCAAATGGTTTGTCACGCCCGACCTATGGCAGCAAGTTAGCGAGCCAGTTTGAGTGGCGACCCGCAGGTGGTCGAATTGACAGGACTGGAACCGACGTCGATTGATTTTGTGACGGCACGGACGGAGTTTTATCGAGAGCCATCGGCACTGCCAGAGGTTGAGCGCGGCTCGATTAAGCTGGATTTGCACCGCCGCGATTTCACCATCAATACGTTGGCGGTGCGGCTGGATGGGGCGCATTTGGGCGAGTTGCTGGATTTCTATAACGGCCGTTTAGACCTCCAGCGTGGTTCCATCCGCGTTTTACACAGTCTCAGTTTCATTGATGATCCAACGCGAATTTTGCGGGCGGTGCGCTATGAGCAGCGGCTCGATTTCGTCATCGAACCACGCACGGCGGAGTTGATCGCCGACGCGCTGCCGGTATTGGATCGGGTAACAGGCGACCGCATCCGGCATGAGATTGAACATGCTTTGAAAGAAGCGGAACCGGTGCGGGTGATGGAGCGCTTGGATAATTTGGGCGTATTGGCACAAATTCATCCCGCGTTACATTGGTCGGCGGAAACGGCCGTTTTCTACCAACGTGTGCCTGAGATTCTACAAGACCCGGCCTGGTTGGCCGCGTCTGGCACCGATTCGCCGCTGTTTCTCTATTTTGCCTTGCTGCTGCTGCCGCTGACGATTGGCGAAAAAGAAGCGGTGATGGTCCGGCTCAAAGCTCGCAAAACCACGCATGATGATATTGTTTCCGCCATCGAGGTTCAGGAATCGTTGGCCGAACTGCCGCCAAACCCCAAACCGAGCGAGGTTGTATTTGCCTTACGCTTCTTCCTGCCGCGCTCGCTCCTCGTCGTCCGTGCCGCCAGTGTGGATGAGCGCACGAGTGAGCTGCTGGATCGGTATGTGAAGGAATGGATGGGGGTGAAAACGGCCGTTACCGGCGATACCCTGCGTGAAATGGGACTCATACCTGGGCCAGAGTTTGCCATCATTTTAGACCACTTGTTGGCGGCTCGTTTGGATGGGGAATGTTACCGATGAAGCGGAGGAAATGGCTTTGTTGCATACGCTGTTGGCGAGCGACGAGTTGTTAAAAAGAATTTCAAGCAGACCTGTGTTGAGCAAAGCCGAAGTAGCCGCAAAGCCGCATAGAAAAGAGACATGAAAATCCACGTAATTTGTGAATTTGTAGGTGTTACGAAGTTTCCGCTATTTTCTATACCCAGCGAATAAATTCGCGGCAACAATTACGAAGTCCACCTACGTGGACTGGAAAACAGTCGGCGAAGGCCGACTTCGTAACGGTAGGCGCGGTTTTAACCGCCGGCTAAAGGTTAACTCCTCAATGCGAAAAGAAATCCAGGCGCGGCAAATCTTAAGCCCCGTCAAACAGCCAGACAGTTGGTTTGGCCTCAAGTACAGCATGAACTTGTATCGAGGTTGTCAGCATCGCTGCATCTACTGCGATTCGCGTAGTCAATGTTATGGCATCGACAGCTTTGACCAGGACGTGCTCGTTAAAACCAACGCCATCGACTTGCTGAAAGACGAACTGTCGCGCAAGCGACATAAAGGCACTATCGGCACAGGTTCCATGAACGACCCCTACATGCCCATCGAAAAACACGAAAAGCTGACGCAGCGAGCGCTGGAAACGATTGCCCAGTTCCGCTTTCCGGTGCATGTGTTGACCAAAAGTGATTTGGTGCTGCGGGATGTTGATGTGCTGCAACAAATTAGTCAGGTGTACACGGCCGTTTCCTTCACCATCACCACCGCCGACGATGAACTGGGCAAAAAAGTGGAACCGGGCGCACCCAAACCGTCTGCTCGTCTCAAAGCCATCGAGCAGTTGGCGGGGCGGGGGATTTACACGGGTATTTTAATGATGCCGGTGCTGCCTTATGTGCAAGACAGCGAGGCCAATATTCGGGAACTGGTCAAACGGGCGGCAGATAGCGGCGCACGCTACATCCTGGCCTCTTTTGGCGTGACGCTGCGTGATCGCCAGCGAGCCTATTACTACAAAGAACTGGACAAACAGTTTCCGGGTGTGAGCAAACAGTATGAAAAAGCATTTGGCGGCGATTATTTTGCGCCAGTGTGTGAGTATGAACAGTTGAAAGCGGCGTTTAAGGATGCGTGTACAGCGGTTGGCATGGCGCGGCGCATTACGCCATTTTCTAAACCTATTGCCAAACAATTATCATTATTTTGTAACTAAATAGGTGTTAAATTTTCACTCGAGAGACCCTAAGGGTTTTGTATAACGCAGCATTGAATCACTCGAGGGAAAACCCTAGGGTCTGTACAGTTACGCCATTTTAGGGGTGAATCAACATGACATTTACTATTCAACGAGGTATCAATATTTCGCATTGGCTTAGTCAATGTGACGGTCGGAGCGAACGGCAAACGTGGTTTACGCAGAAGGATGTGGCTTATCTGGCCGATTTGGGTTTCGACCATCTGCGTATTCCGGTTGATGAGAAGGAGCTTTGGCATGAAAACGGCCGTTTTGACCAAGAAGCCCTGTATCTGCTCACCCAATCGCTCGATTGGTGCGAAGCAGTTGGCCTCCGGGCTATCATCGACCTGCACATCCTGCGCAGTCACTACTTTTTAGACGACTCGCCGGAGTTGTATAAAAGCCCGGAAGCGCAGGCGCAGTTTGTGGGGTTGTGGCGCGATCTGTCTGGGGTGTTTAACGGCCGTTCCAACGACTTCCTGGCCTACGAACTGCTCAACGAAGCTGTCGCGCCTGATCCTGAAGATTGGAATAAGGTGGCGCATATGGCCTTCAATGCCGTGCGTGAACTGGAGCCAGAACGCACCATCGTGCTCGGCTCCAACCACTTCTGCATGGCAGATACCTTCCTGGATTTAGCCGTGCCAGATGACGAAAACTGCATCCTCACCTTCCACTACTATAATCCGATGCTTATTACCCATTACACGGCTCCCTGGTGGGCAAAAGGGGCGGCTTACGCTGGCCCAATTCAGTACCCAGGCCAACCCATTCCGCCTGAAGCGTGGGCAGCACTTTCCCCCGAACAGCAAGCAGAATGGCAAGCCGAAAACGCACCTTTTACTCGAGATACGATTGTGGCTGGGATTGAGAAGCCGTTGGTGGTGCGGGAGAGGACAAAACGGCCGTTATACTGCGGCGAATTTGGAGCCTATGAAAAAACACCTCAACCGCTGCGTTTAGCCTGGTATCGAGACATGATTTCTGTGTTTGATGAACTGGGTATCGCTTGGGCACAGTGGGATTACAAAGGCGATTTTGGCATTGTAACGCCAGACGGGAAGGACACCGGATTAGCTGATGTTTTGCTGAGCAAATAAGCAGATAAGAATACGTCAATAAAAATTGACACCAGTCCGCTTACTTGTTACAATGCGACAACTTATATAGTAATTTTTGAAATCAAAACTATCGAAGGGTGGTGAAAAAATGGATTTAGTTGAACAAACAACAGTAGAAGAAACAACCGGAATCAATATCACGGACAGCGCCTTAGCTGTCATCCGCAAGCTGCTAGAAGAGAAAAACGTGCCGGATCATGGGTTGCGTGTTTTTGTAGCCGGTGGTGGTTGCTCTGGTTTGCAGTATGGCATGGCTCTGGAAGCAGAACCGCGCCCCTATGATCAGGTTATCAACAATGATGGTGTCAAAGTTTTCATCGACCCGACCAGCATGATGTACTTGAGCAATGCTGTGATCGACTACGAAGACAGCATCATGGGTGGCGGTTTCAAAATCGACAACCCGAACGCAGTTTCCACTTGTGGTTGTGGTACTTCCTTCAAAACAGAAGGCAGCCAAGGTGCATCCGGTGGCGGTTGTGGTGGCGGCTGCGGCTAAAAATTGCGCATCCCTCCAATGAAATAGTTTAAGCGGGGCAGAACAATTGCTCCGCTTTTTTTATACATTTTAATAAACGGGCATCGATCAAATCAATTGGTGTGGAGAAATTTTATGAACCAGACAAAATTATTTACGGTAGCTGAAGCGAATGCGCTGTTGCCAGAGATTATGCCTATGATGGCGATGTTGTTGGAAAAACGGGCAAAGGTGATGGTTCAACGCCAAGAGACTGGCGGCTTGTTAGATGATTTGCACGTGGATGTCGGTGGGCCGGTTCTGAATGAGATGGTTCAGGATTTTGGTGAGATTGAACGCCTGATTGATACGATTCAGAATTATGGCTGTATGGTGAAGGATATTAATGTAGGCTTGCTAGATTTTCCGGCAGAGTGGCAAGGGCGGCAGGTATTGCTTTGCTGGCGTTACGGGGAAGAAGAGATTGCCTATTATCACGATCTCCATGAAGGGTTTAACGGCCGTTCTCCCCTCTACTAAACTGGCTGAAAATTATTGTTAGAACGGCCGTTTTCTGAGCAGAAACGGCCGTTTTTTTGTATTTGATTCTCCCTTTTGATATTCCCCCAAAACTCGTTAAGCAAATTCTCGTAAACTGAATTAATAAAAATATAATTCTTCGTTGTCTATTGCCTGAAAATTCGATCCTATTCTTCACGTTCAAGCAAGTAAATTTAAGGAGAACTATGAGCATCTGGTCAGAAATTTTTCATGAGAATCAGTTTCAACCAAAAGATGTTGAACCCTTTGTAAATAAACTGTTCTACATGGGGCCTCGCCGACGGTCATATCTGGAACGTTTTTTCACATTACTGACTTTAGCCACCATCATTGCTACCGCTGGGGTTTTGTCAGATTCTACGGCCACTGTCATTGGTGCCATGATTATTGCCCCCTTGATGACACCCATCATGGCCACGGCGGCCGCGCTCATCATGGGCAATATGCGCCGCGCCATTTACAGTCTTTTGCTGGTGGCGGCTGGGGTAACGGCCGTTATTCTACTTGTCTTGGTTGATGGGCAATATATACTCAGGTGTCATTAGCTTTACGGATAAATACTCAAATTCTTGGTCGCATATCACCACGGTTGATTGACTTGATAGCCGCCTTGGCATCCGGGGCGGCAGGCGCCTTTTGCTTAAGCCGAGATGACATCGCCGACTCGCTGCCGGGTGTTGCCATTTCTATTTCGCTGGTGCCGCCGTTGTGTGTGGTGGGTATTTCCCTTTCCGCCGGAGAAATAGATGCTGCCATGGGCGCATTGCTGTTGTTTGTCACCAACTTCCTGTCCATTATTCTGGCTGGAGGCTGCTGTGTTGGCTTTGCTGGGTCTCAATAAAGCGGCGATGGTGAAAATCAAAGGGTCAGCGCGGCGTAATGCGTTCATCATGGTGGGGGTGGCGGTGATGTTGGTGATGCTGCCTTTAATTGCTACTGGGCAAAAAATCACACGCGAAGCTATTGCTGAGATTCAAAGCCAGCGGGCGGCTGCTGCCTGGGTGGAGAACTCAGATTATTGCAGTGCAGGATTGTGCAGGCATCTGGGGATACTGTGTATATTGCCGTTATTGGAAGTGGGGAGCCGCCGGCGTTTGCTGATTTGGTAACGGCCGTTCAAGAATCAGTCGGTAGTCCGGTTACGGTTAATCTGGAAATCGTACCCTCGCAGCTTTTATCTTCGGCTGCGGCCTCGCCATAATTTAATGGTAGCCAAAGTGGAGAGTACCGATCGGTTCTTTCCCAGATTTATACGGCGTGTTGGCTAGTAGTCCGCCGGATCAGGTGATTGCGTTGTAGGATGTTCTGGTAACGGCCGTTTCTGCTTATGTGGAAACGGCCGTTTTTTTATGTCCTCGCTCTGAATTTCTTTTCCCCATATCTCATTAAATTTGTTTTTACGTGTCTTGATGCCCCATGGCATGAATTGTCGTTAGTGTCACAAAGTTTTCGTCACCCTTAGCCAGCGAATAAATTCGCGCCTACCCTTACAAAGTCCGCCTTCGCGGACTAAAAACAAGTTGTTTCCAGTCGGCGAAGGCCGACTTTGTAACTGTTACCGCGAATTTATTCGCCGGGTATAGGAAATGGCGAAAAACTAATGGCACTAACAATTGTCCAGTTTTCCTTAATTATATATGTGCAAAACATTGACAAAGATACGACAAACCTTTACACTACTTATACATATTTAAGAATTACTGCACCTTTTGGAGCAAAACATGAAATCTAGAATACGACTCATTAAAACCTCAATCCTTATCGCTGCTGCGCTTTCCTTTGTACTCTCTATCTCCCTGTGGTTCAGTGGTGCTAGAGAGCAAGGGCTTTTTGTGGGTGTATGGGTGCCGTCTATCTTAAGTTTTGGTGCGTTTATTCTCGCAGGGACTGGTAATCATGAGTGATAGCATACTTTTTATTTGGGGCATCATCGCTTTCTTGTTCGCGGTGGGGCCTCTTTCGGTGGCAGCTTATCTGGACATCAAAGAAAAAAAGGACAAGTCAGAATTGAGGGAAGTAATCAATGGATAATGCACGGACAAAAATTTTGGTAACAGGCGTGACAGGGTATGTAGGTGGACGACTGGTGCCTCGTTTGCTTGAGGCGGGTTATGCGGTGCGTGTTATGGTGCGTGGTGATGCTCAGACGGCTCAATGGATACAGCTGGCGTAACGATGTAGAAATCGCTGTCGGGGATGTGTTCGACCCAGATTCTTTGGCTGAGGCGCTAAATGGAATCGACTATGCCTATTATCTCATTCACAGCATGGGTGGACATGATGCCTTTGATCAACGTGACAAGCAAGCCGCAGAAAACTTTGCGTGGACAGCAGAAATAGCAGGTGTCAAACGAATTATCTATTTAGGCGGACTGGGTGATCCCGCCGAAAATTTATCCATGCATTTGCGCTCTCGCCAGGAAACGGGTGACACCCTGCGCCGATTTAAGGTGCCTGTGACCGAATTTCGGGCAGGCATGGTTGTCGGTTCGGGCAGTTTGTCATTTGAGATGATGCGCCATCTCACAGAGCGGCTGCCCATTATGATTGCTCCCAAATGGGTCTACACAAAAACGCAGCCTATCGCTATCCGAGACGTGCTTAATTATCTGATTGCCGCTTTAGATAAACCAGAAAGCGCCGGAAAAATCATCGAAATTGGGGGGACAGACCAACTGACTTATGCCGATATGATGTTGGTGTATGCGCGTGTTCGTGGTCTAAAACGAAAAGTCATTCCGGTTCCCGTATTAACGCCCCGGCTTTCATCTTATTGGGTTCATTGGATGACACCTGTTCCGGCAAAAATATCGAGTCCATTAATTAAGGGTCTGCGTAATGAACTGGTGGTGCGAGACCAGACCGCTCAAGACTATCTTTCCTGAGATAGAGCCGATTGATTTCGAAACGGCCGTTTGCCTAGCCCTAGAACGCATCAACGAAGGTGACATCGAAACCCTGTGGAGCGATGCGCTATCCTCCAGCCAGGGAGATGTGCCACCCGTCTACCTGACTCAAGAGCAAGGCATGTTAATAGAACACCGCCAACAAACCGTCCCTGCGTCACCAGAAGCTGTTTTTAAGGTGTTTTCAGGATTGGGTGGAGAACGAGGCTGGCCCCCTTACAATTGGTTGTGGCAGGCTAGAGGTATTCTGGATCGACTGGTTGGCGGTGTGGGTATGCGGCGTGGGCGGCGACATCCCGATGAACTGCGATTAGGTGAAGCCGTTGATTTTTGGCGAGTCGAAGCCATAGAACCTGATCGGTTGCTGCGCTTGCGTGCAGAAATGAAACTGCCAGGCAAGGGGTGGTTACAATTTAAAGCAGTGCCGCGTGAAGATGGGCAAACAGATTTGGTGCAGACTGCTTATTTTGCCTCAAAAGGATTATCGGGTCTGGTTTACTGGTACGCTATCTACCCACTGCATGGATTGATTTTCTCACGGATGATTGACACGATTGCCAGACATGCTGTTGCTGCTGACGCAGAGCCATATACATTGGTTAAAGCAAAGAATTGAGAGCGTATTCAACTCAAGTTGCCACTACAAGTCAGATCTCTAAGTGTCATTCTGAACGAAGTGAAGAATCCCAACTTTTTTGCTTCAATTCAAGATAGCAACTTGGGTTATTTAACAAAAATGTTGGTTGACGGTGACTCCTTGGCATTGTATTCTCCCACGTAGCAATCATCTTGAGCAGGCATGGCGATTATGGCACCTCATAGGAGAAAACCATGTTTGATGTCATCGTAATGGGTGGCGGGCCAGCAGGCATCGCCGCCGCTGGACGGGCGGCTGAACTCGGGGCAAAAACAGCGCTGGTAACAAAAGAATACGTCGGGGGCATGGCCGCCAACGATGGCCCTGTGCCCGTGCGCACTCTGGCCCATGCGGCACGGCTAGTGCGCGAAGCTAACCAATTGGCTCAATATGGCATTGACGTTCAGCCACCAATCGTCAACTACAAAAAACTCATCGACCGGGTGCAGTCCGTTGTTTATACGCTTCATGAACAGTTGAATCTGCGTGGCGATTTGGAAGCACTGGGCGTTGCCATGTATGAACAGGCGGGCGAGGCGCATTTTGTCGATCCGCACACCATCGAAACTGCTTGCGGGGCATTCACATCGTTGAAGGCTTTGCCGGTATAGAGAAAATTGAAAAAACGGAAGCAGACATTCACTTTCAGTACCAATTAGAGGGTCAAAGTCAGGCGCAAACTATTTCGGCATTGGTCATGGCGGTAGGCTGGCTGGCAAACGCGGAAGGTTTGAACTTGAAAGCGGCGGGCGTGGTTACGAACCGGCAGGGATACATTCAGGTGAACGAATACATGCAAACCAACGTGCCCCATATTTTTGCCGCTGGTGATGTCAATGGACAATCGATGCTGGTGCCTACGAGCAGCCAGGAAGGATATTATGCCGCGTCTAATGCGGTGAATGGCTTGCACCACATCTTGCAGTTCGATTTGATACCGACTGGCAGTTACACTGACCCTGAATACGCCAAAATCGGCCTTACAGAAGCCCAGGCGCGGGAGCAGTTTGACGTGGTGGTGGGTACGATTGGCTTTGACAAGTTTCCGCATTGCTTTTGCCTTTGGCTTGTCGCAAATGGCGTTGCCCTGCTAGAAAAGAAGCACTCTGCATAAAAAAGATGGCAAAGGCTGCTTGGGTGGCATCATTGACCTCATACTGGACGTTTTGACCAGTGCGTTTGTCTGTTAGCTTCTTGGACTTCAAGCGTTGTATAAATGCATCAAGGGTTAGTTCATGTCTCATGTGCTCAATATTAGCTTGTTCAATCCATATTTCGAATTGCTGCAGATAAAAAGACAACCCCTGACCAGCAGGTTATCCGACTCACTAACAGGCGCAGATCCCTGATGCCACCTCCGCCAAACGGCCGTTTTTCGCCACCACCTTCCTTTGCAAATATAATGAAGCAGGGACTACACCGCAAACTGACTCTCATCTCTGCTCCGGCCGGGTTTGGCAAGACGACGTTGGTGAGTGAATGGATTGCTGGGGGAAAACTGCCGTTTGCCAGCCGTTAGAAGGGCGTTTGAGAAATTTAACGGGGGAGAGATGCGGGGGAAACGGCCGTTTCCCCCGTTGGCCTGCAAGCGACAAATAAAATGAGGAAGAGCAAAGTGAAGAAGTGTAATTGTTTCATTGGCAAAATGTTTAGGCGCTAACGCCCCAACATCGACAATTTTTTGTCGATAGTTATTAGGAACACTGATACGGGTGAACACTGATAAAAACAAAAATATCAGTGTTCACCCGTATCAGTATCCCCATTGTTAACTGCACTCCGTTCTATGACTGCCAGAGGAAACTGAACGAATCCATAACGGTGTCATATAACGTTTGCATTTCGGTGTAGGCGTCACCAGCGGCGGGGTCGTCGGGGATGAAGGAGAGCGTGACCAAACGGCCGTTATGCACCAGCACCACCTGCCGGCTGAAATCTTGGCCGGGGACCTGGTCAAACTGGTTGGCAGGTACGCCATCCAGCATGTAACCGAATGACCACATCGGAGCTTCGCCCATAATTGCTTCGATTTCTGCTGCCTTCTCCGTGGTGACATCATCCAGTGTGCGGCCGTTCGCATCGGTGACAGAGATGAACAACTTGGCGTGTGTTACGTCCTGAATCGAGTCCACATAGAAAGCTGTTTCTGTCGCTTCAGGATTCGTTTGCAAAATGGTGTAACCAGCGGGTACGAGCAGGCAGTAGCCGACGACTTCATTGGTATAAATCGTTGTGTTTTCTGCTACTTCCGGGCATTCCGGGCCAGCCAGCAGCGGCGCTTCCGGCTCGATGCCCATGAAGGTGAAGGAGTCGGTAATCATGCTGCTCAATGCTTCTGCCTGTTCCCCCACCGCGCCATAATCCGCGCCGATGCGGGCGATCATGATGTTGATCACGCGGTCATCATGCACGGCCAGAATACGCCGGTTGGTATCCTGACCTGGCAGGTTGTCGAGAACGGTTGCCGTTTCCCCACCCAAATCAAGGGTAGGCAGGGTTGTGGTCGCCAAATCAATGTCAGGCAGATAGTCGGACACTAAATCGGAACGGCCGTTAAGCGCTTCAAAACTGATGGAGGCCAACGGCGCTTCTGTGTTCAATAATGAGTTCACATACAGCGTAATGCCGCCATCTTCGCCTTGAAAGACATCGTAGTTGTCGGGATAAAGGAAGCAAACACCTTGAGCGGCATAGAGCAGTTGATGGGTGCCAGGCGCGGCTTCGGCGCATTGGTCTACGGATATTTTTTCAATCTCGATTGGTTCAGTGGCAACTAGCTCAGTGGCCTCAATGACAGGTTCGCTTGTTTCAAGCGGCAGGTCGGTTGCTTCCGCCATTTCTGTGTCTCCGGTTGGGCTGCAAGCCGCCAGCAGACCCACGAGGAGCATGAATAAAAAGATAGTTCGGTTGTGTTTCATGATTTTTACCTCGCTTTTTAGACTAGGTGGCAGGGTTTGTCTGCTCACCTACATAATAACACGGCTGTAAAACGGCCGTTTGCTAATTTATTTGCCTGTATCTTTGGTTTGGGCGATTTACTGGATAGTATAAGAACGGTGATTCGGTAAATTTGACGATTTCCCACCGGTGTTCGCGTTTTTTTTGACGATTAATGTACGCCGTTCATCTGCCTACCCGATTGGTTTCCAACCAACGAATGGCAAAATCGACAAGCGACCGCTGCCGCATTAAGCGCACCGTTGCGTTGCCAACCTTGCCGATAACCACCTCGTCCGTCTCCTGTTCAAAGGTCGCCCCTATCTCGGCAAAGTCATCTATGCCAATGGCTTCATCGCGGTACGTCACCCATTGACAACGGCCGTTTACCAGCATAGCCGATCCGTTTTCTTCCGCCTGTTTCAAAGGATAATCGGCCCAATAATCAGCCAAATGCAGTGACGTATTGCGCTCATAACCTACGCCCAGGAGCAGCACCCATCCATCCAGATCATACACCCGGCCCACGGGCGATTGTGCGGCTACGCTGTTGTCCAGCACCTGATTTTCGGTGACAAAATCAGCGTGTTTTCCCCAGGCGGCAAACGAAAAGGCGGGATGACTGCTGCGCCGCACATCGGGATAGGTGCGGAAACATTCGTTGATGGCTCCCATGCGATTGCTGGGCGTGATCTCCGGTCGATACGGCGGCATTTCTGCCCGAATCACGGGCCACTGTTCCCTTGAAAAAGGGCTTTTGCTTCCCCAGGTGGACGGGTCGGTGTTGTTGGTGCTGTTGGTGGGCATCACCAGCGTACCGTCTGGCGTCAGCACGGTCATCAGCGCATCCACTACCGCTGGCGCATCGCCCACCACATGTCCACCCAGCGCCTTCATGGAGGTATGAACCAGCACGGTTTGTCCAGGGCAAAGCCCCAATTGTGTTAACTCTTGAACAAGACTTTTGGTAGTGATGATTATCATATTTTTCCTGGTTTCATCTCCGGCAGCCGTTTATCAGGCTTGCCGGTTAATGTTTTTGCACCATAGACGAGAGTGATGAAAACGGCCGTTAACACCGTCAAGCCCGTCACCAACCAGTAAATGGGACCAACGGCCGTATGGGCAGTGTCGATTCCCGGAATCACCTGCGACCAGGTATTGATTGAGGCATGGAACAGAACCACAATGAGCAGACTGCCGCCCGTATTGTTATACAACCAGGTTACGATGATTGAACTGGCGAGAATGCCGAGCAAGAAGCCTGCCATCGGCTGTTCAGCCTGAGTCGAGCCAAGTGTCCAAAATAGAGGCAGGTGAAAAGCGGCCCACACCACCCCTAGAATCAAGCTGGCCGTGAGCGCACTATATCTGGCTTGCAGCCGAGGCAAAGCAAAGCCGCGCCAGCCCACCTCTTCTCCGTTAATAAGCAGACTGACGAGAAACAGAACCGGCACAGCAAGCAGTGGCGACATTGGCATCTCTGGCATAGCGGGTGGCGGATAGCCCAGCCAAATGGACAATTGGTAGGCCAGAAAAAAGAGGCCAGCCATACCAAAGATTGCTATCAAAAACCATTGGATGCCCACGCGCCAGCGCAGCAGTTGCCCCAGCAGCGCCCGAATACCAGGCTTGCCCTCTAGCAGCGCCGTCACAATTAGGGCGGCAATTGTGGGGCCATAGCCCATGAGCACCAAAAATGGAATGGGGACGCGAAACCCGACGACTCCTTGCGAGCCTAACATATCAATTATCATAATCGGCCACGATAGAGCAAAGGCCAGGAAAAAGAACAGGAATAGTGGATAACGTTTCATTAAAAATCTCCATAGGAATATGAGCTGCCTGAGGCAGCACTTTTTATTTCAGTTGGTAATCCCAACCAAAGTTGACTGGGGCGGCGTTTTCGCCTGTTTGCAGTGTAATTTCTTGATACCAGATGTGCGGCTGGGGGAAAGTCCAGTCGCCGGGCAGCAGTTTGGCGGCATTACCCCCTTCCGCGGCGTTCATGGAGATGCAATAGGTGGCGGGCTGCAAACTGCCAAAGGTATAACGGCCGTTGTTGTCGGTAACGGCCGTTACCACCACATTGTTGTTATTGGCACACGCGCCCAATTGCATCTGGATTAACACGCCCGCAATATAGGTTTCAGTCGGCTGAATCATGCCATCAGCGTGATAATCGCCGTTGCCGTCAGCCACACAGTTACCGTCTAGCGCATCACCATTCTCATTGGTCAGGCAGTAATCGTTCCACAGGTAGCCGCTGATAGAGCCGCTAGCCGCCGGCCATTTCAAGTTGATATTGTCCACTGTTTGTCCCGATGTCACCGTCAGGCCAACGGCGTCATTCAGGCCAGCGTCGCCCACGACACCGACGCAGTAGCTGCCATTGAATTCACCTGCCAGCGTAAAACGGCCGTTTGCATCAGAAAAAGTGGTGGCGACGGGATTTTGTAGCACCGGACAGGCTCCGGGAATCAGGCGTACCTCGCGGCTGCCCATCAAGGTTTCGCCGTTTTCATACGTGCCATTTTGGTTGGCATCCTGGTAAACGAGACCTGAAATGACGGTTTGCTGCGGCCAAACAGGCGGCCACACCAACTTGACCTCGGTTAGCTGCTGATTGGGAGCCAGCACCAGGTCAGATTGACCGGCTGTGGTACTGCCTTCTGTGCCGTAGAGGCAGTAGGTATTGGCGGCGAGGTTGTTGAACTGGAAACGGCCGTTTCCATCTGCCTGGGTGGTACCAATGATGGTGCGGCATTCCGGCGCGACAGCCAGGGTAACGGCAATGTTGGGGCGCGTTTCGCCCGCATCCACCACGTTGTCACGGTCGTTGTCTTGCCAGACAAAGCCGCTGATGCTGCCCGTCGGCTGTCCGTTGGCCGCCGCCACCCGAATTTTTACCCAAAATGGACTACTGCTGCGTCCCACACCAAACGGCCGTCCTTGCGCATTTTGCAACAACCAGTCACTTTGATAATGACCGGGCAAAGCGGGGCTGACCATGTTGACGCTCAAGTCGATGGTTTGCCCTGGCGCGACCACAGCGGGCAGCGGTATGTTGGTTTGGGCAGCGTCCAGCACACTGCCCGCCTGATGGAACAGTCTGTAACGTGAATCCCAGGTACAGGTGCCGTTGTTTTTAAGCCGCCACGTTTTGGTAAATCTGGTATTGGGCGTTATCTGCGTGCCATCAGGAATGGTGACATCGGTGATGTAGGTGGCGGCGTCGGTGCAGGCGGCATTTTGATTTGATTGCAAAACGGCCGTTGGCGTAAGGGTGTTGGTAGGAACGGCCGTTTGTGTTGTCGTTGGTTCTGTCGTGGCCGTCGCGGTTGGACTGGTTGTGGGAACGGCCGTTTCCAGCGATACCACCGGCGTACCAGCCTGACCACTGCTTTCTGCAATCATGAAATAGCTGCGTCCGAAGATAACGGCCGTTCCCAGCAGAATAATCACCATCAAGCTGGCAGCGACCCCTAAAATAATAATCATTGTTGTGCGAGACATAGGTTAGTTCTCCTTTTGTATAACGTGGAGACGATGATAGCGAAACGGCCGTTATCCAGTTTAACGGGGAAGTGGCGGCTGTTGATTTTTGCAACGAATTTCCGCGAATTTTCACGAACTAAACAAAAAATTAGTGAAACTTTGTGTAATTCGTTGCAAAATTTTCGAGACCCCCGCAAATCCTAAGTAACCGTTGATTTTTAACTTGGCGAGATTGGACCAATCTCCAAAGATTGGTCCAATCTGAAAACTAAAAAGCCATAAATATAAGAGTGAACCAGGCTTGTTAAGCTGGCAAGATGTTAAAGCTGTAGCCCAAACGATTTTCCGGATCGTATTGAGCTTTGAGTTCACGCAAGCGCTGGTAGGCTGTGGTTGAATAGCCGTCCTTGATGCGTTTCTGCGCTTCCACACCTTCCAAAAAGTTCAGGTAGACGCCGCCGGTTAAGGCTGACCCGAGCGCCTGCATCATCTCGTTGCAGTATTGTTGCAACGCTTGATGGCTTTCCGGCGTGGGCGTGACGCCAATAACTTGCAAAATGTGGTTGGCTTCACGATTGCCATAAGCGGTGCTGCCTGCCTTTACTCGTGCCACCGCGCCGCCCGCGTGGCGCACCTCGGCAAAGATAAGGGGGCTGCCCAGCGAAGCAGAGGCAAAGGTGATCAGCGTGTCAATCGCCTCGTTGCTTAAGGCGCTTAACAGAGCGCCGCTGCTCAAACCGGGCAGCGGGTCAATCGGATCATTGCTTATGGCCGCCACGTCAGCAAAAGGTATGGCTTTGAAATCGTCGATGAAGGGTGACTGCCACTCGCGCCAGAAGCGCAGCAGTGCTTCTCCCTGGGCCACATCGCCGCTGTAACAGCCACGCACCTGCACAAACGACTGCCCACGCAGCGGTTCTGGCATCTCTGGTATGGGCGGATAGTTCATAATCACAATGGAAGAGGTCAGCTCATCAGGAGCCGATTGAATCCACTGGCGGTAGTGGGTGAACACCTCTTTGGCCTGGTCAATGGGATAGATAAGGTTGCCGCCGTAAACAGTGGTGACGGGAACCAGCTTGATTTCCATGCCGGTGATGATGCCTAAACTGCCGCCGCCACCGCGCAATCCCCAAAACAGATCGGGGTTTTCCGTTTCGCTGACGACGATGACTTCACCAACGGCCGTTACTACTTCAAAGGCGTTGACATTATCCAAAGACAAGCCATATTTGCGCCCCAGCCAGCCAAACCCACCGCCCAATGTGTAGCCAACCGCGCCCACATCCGGGCTGGACCCCAGCATGGGAGCAAGCCCAACAGCCTGTGCTTTTTCCAGAACAGGCCCCCACTTAGCGCCCGCGCCGACCCGCGCTGTTTGGGCGACTGGATCAACTTCCACATTTTGCATGGCAGTAGTAAGCAGGAGCATGGCTCCATCAGCAGGGCGCACGCTGCCATGTCCCGTAGCCTGGACAGCAATGCCCAGCCCTTCTGCCCGCGCTGCGTGAACGGCCGTTACCACATCAGCCGTATTTTGGGGCATAACAATCACGGTCGGATGTTGATCAACCGATAAATTCCAGGCCAGGCGAGCCTGAGCATAGTGCGGATCATCGGGGACAATCACTGCACCTTGCAAGTTTGCCCGTAATGTAGCCCATCGATCCATAACAACTGTTGTATTTTGTAACATTTCCATGTTGTTCTCCTTTTTGCTGAATCCAGCATTCAAAATTTGTATTCTCAGGTGAGCATAGGGGAACGGCCGTTTGGCAGGCGTTTGAAATGGCGTTTACTTTTTGTTTTCAAGATTCTGGTTGGGATACCGACGCAGCATGTCTAGTATGAGGGGAATCAGTGCTGCCCAGCCGCGAAAATGGCGAATCTCGCCGCTGGAAACGTGGCGCAGTTTGCCTCGCCAACGTATTTCACCCGCTTCATCTGCTTCGGGCCAAAGCCGCAGTGTAAACAAATGGGAGGCAGGTTGTTCTTCGTTATCCATCTCAATCTCCTAACGGCCGTTTTCAACCCGCCGAATTTGTTTGATTTACAGATAATAAA
The DNA here is from genome assembly GCA_963747345.1 of uncultured Chloroflexia bacterium. Classification (GTDB taxonomy): domain Bacteria; phylum Chloroflexota; class Anaerolineae; order Promineifilales; family Promineifilaceae. The sequence continues at coordinate 1,016,552 of CAVVFA010000001.1, forward strand.
GGAACGGCCGTTTGCCCACCGTCAGAAAACCCGTTTGTCTGATTCAATTGGATTTGAAGAAAGATAAAAGGGGCAACGAGCCGTTAGTGACTGAGGATTTCGACCAGAACGGCATCGAAGGAATTCTGTGAAGCGATCTGTTGTGCCTTGCTGATTTGCTCTGGTGTCAACTGCATTTGTAGTTCGGCAGACAGCGCTTCAGCCCGCCGCCGGGATTCCCATTCGAGTGTTGGCTGTTCTAAAACAGTCAACACCCACACCAACGCCACAGCCGGATCCCCTTCATGAAGCAAATAGAGCCTCGTCAGGCCAATGACTGCGCCGAAAACATATCGGGGAGCCTGCTCCCGTTCCGTTTGCAGGACGGTTAGAAAGGAGGCTTTGGCTTCAGCAAAATTACCCAACTCCATTTCCAGGAATCCCAGCGGAATCGAGATGCGATCTACGCCGACAAGGTCGTTCGTAAGGGCAAAGGAATCTTTGCTTTTCTGAAAAAATTGTTGGGCGGTCGTCAGCTCCCCTTGTTTGCGGCTGGCAACGCCCAACGTCCAATAAGCCATATTAATGGTGTAGCTATCATTGGTTTGTTCTGCCAGGGCAATCACTTCGGTTAACTGGGCGGTGGCTGTCTCTATTTGTCCCAGTTCAATTTGGGTGCGGCTGAGCAGCAGCAAGCTAAATGCCGCCACGCGCACGTCTTGCAAACAACGGCCGTTTGCCAGTGCTTCCTGTAAATATGGCTGTGCTTCTGATAGACGACCTTGATCATGGTACAACATGCCGAGGTATGCCTGGCTAATGGCAATTTCCCACTGGCGGTCATGGCGGCTGGCTATTGCCAGAGATTGGTGCATGATCTGCACAGCTTCCTCTAAACGGCCGTTTGCAGCGATTGCCAAGGCTAAATACCGTAAGCTGTAGGACAAAACCGTCTCATCACCCAGTGCTTGTAAAGTTTCGACAACTTCTCGCAAGTCGGCTTCTACGGATGTTATTTGGCCCAGGCGAAAGGCAAAATAAGCCCAGTTAGTACGCATATTGGCAATGGCAATGCGGGCAGCTGCACTGGCCGCATCGGCGCCCTGCGCAAACCGTTCCGCCGCCAGACGAAAGGTGACTTCACCACTTTTTAGCAAACCTTTCAGTTCATAAAAGTAAAAAAGCGGAAACGAAGCTCGGCATACAAGATCAAACGATTGGTGTGCTACGCCCCATTCTCCTGCTGCCCGAATATTAGCCAGGTCTGCGGCAACGGCCGTTATTGCCTCTTTTTGTTGGGCGCCGCGAATCAGTTGATCCTGATCAGCCAGCCATTGCAAAAAATAGTCACTGTGCTGTTGGGCGGTTGCCAGACTATCATCCGGGTCGGCCTGCAAATGTTCGTTGGCGTACTGGCGGATAATATTGTGCAGGTTGTAACGACCCACAGCGATACGCTGCACCAATGACCGGTCTACTAACAACGACAACTGTGGGAGGGTGACAGCCGCAATCTGGGCTGCCGCTTCTCGTGTAAATCCTCCCTGGAAAATAGACAGCCGCGCTAAAAATTTCTGCTCGTCCGGGGCAAGCAGTTCCCATGAATAATCGAACACGGCGCGTAAACTGCGGTGACGGAGCGGCATATTGCGTAAATCCACCGTGAGAAAATCAAGACTCTTTTCAATTTCCTGGGCAATTTCGGCACAAGAGAGCAGGCGTACCCAGGAAGCTGCCAGTTCGATGCCTAAGGGCATCCCCCCTACCAACTGGCAAATGCGAGCCACAGCCGAATATTCCGCTTCCGCCAGGGATACATTGCTGGCGGCGCGGCGGGCGCTTTGCACAAAAAGCTGCACGGCGCTGTTGTCTGCCAGGGTGGTCATTTCCTGGTCATCGGGAAGGGACAGTTCGCCTAAATCAAAACGCCACTCCTCTTGCAGCCCCAACGCCAACCGTGAGGTAACGAGCAGTTTAACGGCCGTTGCCTGGGTCACAAGGCGCGTCACAAAATCGACTGCCATCAGCAAGTGCTCAAAGTTATCCAAAATCAGCAGCAGTTTTTTCGTGGACAGCACATGGAGCAGTTCCGACTCAGCGTTGGCGGTACCACTCAGGCGGTAGCGTATCTCCTCGGCAATGGCCGCCATCAGTTGTTCCGGGGTTTGCAGATCATTGAGCGACACCCAGATAACGCCATCGGGGAAAACCGGTTGATGCCCAACGGCCGTTTCCAAAGCCAGCCGCGTCTTACCGATGCCACCCGGGCCAACAATTGTCAGCAAACGGCAGGTGGGGTCAGCCAACAGTTCGGCGATGTGAGCCAGTTCAGCCTCGCGGCCAATGAATGGGGTGGCGGGTATGGGTAGAGGAGATGGCCGTATCTCCCGTGCGATTGGTCGGGCTTCAGGCGCTGGCATAGGCACTGCCGGCGCCTCCAGGCGCAGGAATTCATCATAGGCAGCCTGTGTTGTTGCGCCGGGTTCGACATCAAGTTCGCGGCGCAGGCTGGTGACGCACTGCTCATAAACGCGGCGCACGCCAGCCCGGTCGCCGCTGAGCGCATAAAGGCGCATGAGCTGCACGTAAGCGGGTTCGTCCAGTGGGTCTTGCTGAATGAGGCGCTGGCTGGTGCGGGCGGCGGCCCGAAAATCGCCGCTTTGTTCATGCAGCTGCACCAGTTGATACAAGCTGCCCAGATACGCCTGCCGCAGTTCTTCGCGTAGGGGAATGATCCAATCGTCGTAGTTGCCGGGGAGTAAATCACCGTAATAGAGGGAAACGGCCGTTTCCAGCCAACTCATTTTTTCAGCATCAGTAACGGCCGTTTTGGCTGCCGCCAGCGCTGTTTCAAATTCAGCTACATCGAGAGAAAAATCAGCATCATTGCGCCATTGCAGGGTCATTGAATCGGCTGCCAGATAGGTGTCAGCAGCGGGCAGGGTTTGGCGCAGGGTATAGAAAAGATTACGCAGATTGGCGCGGGCCTGACTGTCGCTGGAATCGGGCCAGAGGGTGAAGGCGAGGTGTTGGCGGGAAACGGCCGTTTTGCGATGCAGCAGCAAGTAGGCCAGTAAAGAAATAGGCCGATCTCCGCTGAGGCTAAGGGCGGGTTTGCCTGGAAACGCTAGATGGAATTCACCAAAGAGCGAAATTTTTAGTTGAGAGTCGGCTGATGTCATGTCTCACCATCAAAGAAAAGCGTCTGTTTGCCTCTTTTGCCAAAGTTTAACTCGAGAATTTTCTTTGACAAGCGGCAAACCAGAAGCGTTTGGCGACCGTTTGAAACATTGAGAGTGGGTTTGACGCTGGGGAAACGGCCGTTACCCTTTCTCCCACCAGCGGCGATCTGCACATTACCCTCAATGAAGCCGCCACCCTCATCGAAAAAGCGCCGATTGCCTATCAGATGGTCAAAGGAATACAGCAGCCCGTTGCCGTCCAGTACCGGCTCGATGGCGACAAAATCGGCTTTATCTTAGGCGACTACGATACTGCCCTGCCGCTCATCATAGACCCCACACTCGTCTACAGCAGCTATCTGGGCGGCAACAGTACCGACAAAGCGAAAGACGTGGCGGTTGATGCCAATGGCAATGTCTATGTCACGGGCTATACCTACTCTACCAGTTTTCCGGGTGGGGGCAGCGGTAATGCCGGTTATGATGACGTTTTTGTAACCAAGATCAATGCGGCGGGAACGGCCGTTCTTTATACCACCATCATTGGCGGGAACGGCACAGACGAACCGGGCGGCATCACCGTCAACAGCAGCGGCAGCAAAGCCTGGCTCGTCGGCCAGACAACCTCGAACAATTTACCAACCCTCAACGCTTTTCAAGCGGCGGCGGGCGGCGGCGTGGATGCCTTCATGATGCAGCTTAATGGCAGCGGCGGGCTGGCCTTCAACAGTTACTATGGCGGCGATTTATATGACGCTGCCGAAGATGTGGCTCTGGACAGCGCTGGCGATGTGCATATCACCGGCTCCCTCGCAGCTTGGCCCAGGCGTCTGCTTTAGCAGCACCAGCCGCAACTGCTATGATGCCTTTGTGACTCAGTTTAACAGCGATGGGTCACGGTCGTTTAGCACCTATTGGGGCGGCACAGATGATGACGCTGCTCACGGCATAGCCTTGACCAGCAGCGGCTCGTTGTATGTAGTGGGCAGCACTGACTCAGGTGCGTTTCCCACATCAGGAGGTGGTTTTCAGCCCAGTCGCGGGCAAGGTGGGGAAGCGTTTGTATTGAAGCTAAACAATGGCCAAACGCCGCCGCCGCCCCTTGATTTACCCAACAAGGTATATTTGCCGATGATTGTGCGTTAAATTGATAATTGAGAATAGGTCAGATTGCCAGCGACCCTTCCGGTGAAATTGGCGGTGCTGTAGACGCTTATGCAGTCCCGAGCGAAGCGCCTAAACAACCAAAACTCAGACCGACAGTCCTGTTAGTTCGGCGCTAAGCTGCCAAAGGCGGCGGGCCAGCTCTGGATTTTGAGCCACTTCGGCTAGAGGAAGTGCTTCTTTTTCGTTAAAATACTGGCCACTGATGTCGCTCAACTCCGGTGCCGTGGCCAGCCATACAGGAGCAGCGGCCCCTGTTCTGGCGTGCCCCAACTCCGTTTAACCAGACCAATGAACCAACCCACCGGTCCGGGCATAATCCCCAAATTCGTGCGAATAACACCAGGGTGTACGGCGTTAATAGTGATGCCACTACCATTTAACCATTCTGATTCCAGGGGAAGGGTGAGCACGTTGCAAAGTTTGGTGTTCGCGTAAGTGCGTATCGGATGAAAGTCAAGGCCATAAGGCGTTTTATTCAAATCCACTTTGCCATTCACATATAACCCCGCACTCACGTTTACAATCCGCGCCGGAACACTGGCCTTTAGCCGATTGTACAGAAGCTGGTTGAGCATGAACGGTGCCAGATAGTTGACCATGAAGCTTTGTTCCAACCCATCTTCATTAAGGATGCGTTTGGTGGGCCAGATGCCGGCGTTATTGATGAGGATGTGAATATGCGCATAACGATCTAGTAGATCTTGAGCCAATTGGCGCGTGGCAGTAATTGTGCCCACATCGCCCACAACCATGTCGATGGTGGCGTCCGGAGCAGTGACAAGCAGGTCTTGCACGGCCGTTTCTCCTTTTTCCCTATTGCGACTCACCATGACCACCTGCATCTGCTTTTGCGCCAGTGCCAGTACAATCGCTTTGCCAATTCCCGTATTTCCGCCCGTCACCACACATACACGATTTTTCATGCAATTTGCCTCCAAAGTTGCCTGCCTGGCCCCAAATTGATAGACTGTCAGCTGACTTAAACAAATACTAGAATGTTTTACTAGAATATTATTCTACATACCTTTGGCAAACATGCAATAAATGACTACTCAAGACAGACAAACTGCAACGGCCGCCCGGCAAGCGGCAATTTTGGCTGCTACCTTGGAGCTTGTAAGCGAAAAGGGAGTAACGGCCGTTACCATGACCGATATTTGCAGCCGTTCCGGGGCCAGTATAGGCAGCATTTACCATCATTTCAATGATCGGGAAGGGGTGTTGTATGCCCTCTATCAAAATTGCCTTGAGGCTTGTTTTGTCCAACTGCTGCCTGCGGTGCACGCCGCCACAGATGCGCAGACGGGAATTAAAGCGCTTGTCCACACCTATCTAGGCTGGGTAGCTGCCCACCCGATCCAGGCCAACTTTATCTATGAAGCCTCACAAGGAACCCTGCTGCGCCACTACCTGCCCCAGATTTTGGCCTTTAAAGAAACATTCTATAACGATGTTTTTTCCTGGATGGCTCCTTTTGTAGAAGCAGGAGAACTACTGCGATTACCACCGTGGGCCTATGATGCCATTATGATGGGACCAGCCCATGAGTTTTCACGACGCTGGTTGGGTGGTATGTCTGAATTGTCGATGCCAGAGGCCCAAACTATCATTGCCGAAGCAGTGTGGCGGGCTGTGCGTTTGGATGGTTAGTGTTCTGAAAGTGCTGGCCAGGGGTAAAGTTAAACTGCCAGGCACTGAATTAATCCCCACTTTCGGCCCACAGACTACCAAATAAACCTTGAAGAACAATAAGGTGATCTCAATCCTCAGGCGGTGGCTGCCAAAAATTGGCGATTGTACAGTTCCTGGTAAAGGCCAGCTTGTTTGATCAGCTGCGCGTGTGTGCCTTGTTCCACAATACGGCCGTTTTGCACCACACAAATCAAATCCGCATTCCGAATCGTACTCAGGCGATGGGCAATGACAACGGCCGTTCTGCCTGCCATCAACTTGTCCAATGCTTGCTGAATCAACACTTCCGTCACCGTGTCCACACTCGCCGTCGCTTCATCCAAAATGAGGATGCGCGGGTTGACCAACGCGGCACGGGCAATACACAGCAATTGGCGCTGCCCGACGGACACATTGACCGCCCCTTCCAAAATTTGCGTCTCGTACCCATGCGGTAACGCGGAAATAAAGCCATGGGCATTGGCTAATTTTGCCGCCGCCATCACCGCTTCCAGCGAGGCATCCGCTTGCCCAAAACGAATGTTGTCGGCAATCGTGCCGGCAAAGAGGAAGGGGTCTTGGGGCACAAGGCCAAATTGTTGACGCAGCGAAGTTTGGGTAACAGTGCGCACGTCAATCTCATCAATGCAAACAGCTCCCTCGGTCACATCATAAAAGCGGGAAATGAGATTGGCAATCGTTGTTTTGCCCGCACCGGTCGGGCCAACCAGGGCAACCGTTTGCCCCGGCTGCAATCTCTAAATTAACGTCATGCAAAATCTCTTGCCCATCTGCCACATAGCGAAAGGTGACATTTTGCAGGCTGATTTTGCCTTCTGATGTCAGGCATCTCGGCGGCGTCGGGCGCATCCAATACGTCAGGCGTGGTGTTGAGCAATTTCAAGACCTGTTCGCCGCCCGCCATCGCCGACTGCATCGTCGTGTAGATGCGGCTCAGTTCCTGAATCGGTTGGAAGAAGCGGGTGACGTAGGCCATAAAGGCAACCATCACGCCAATCGTCAGATCATCAGCAGCCACAGCACGACCGCCAAAATAAAGGACAACGGCCGTTGCCAGCACACCCAAAAATTCAATCGTCGGCAAAAAGACAAAAGAAAGGCGCATCGCTGAAACATGCGCCTGCCGATTGGCGTCGTTGACCTCATCAAACTGGCTTTCAATGGCCACTTCCTGGGCAAAGGCCTGGATGACACGGATGCCGTTGATGTTCTCGGCGAGATTGCCAACCAGGTCAGCGACGCGGTGTGCGCGTCAGGCGAAATGCCCCTTTGGCATTGATCGAAAAGACGTAGGTTGCCAGCATCATCAAAGGCAAAACGGCAAAGGTGAGCAAGGCCAAACGCGGACTCATCGTCAGCATAATGATGATGATCCCAATTAGAACGAGCGTGTCGCCCACCAGGGAAATCAAGCCTTGCGTCAACAAATCATTGATCACAGAAACGTCGTTGATGACACGGGAAACGGTAACACCAATAATCGTGCGGTCATGATAGCTGAGCGATAAGGCTTGCAAATGGTGCATCATCGTCTCGCGTACGTCGGCCAAAACGCGCTGCGATGTCCAGCCCAACAAATATTGCTGCCCCATCGTCGTCAAATACAAACCAAGATAGGTGATGGCAATGAGGATGGCGATACGCGCCAGGCCATCGGCGTTGCCCACGGCAATGTACTCATCAATCGCTACTTTGATCAGGTAGGGGGTGAGCAGGGTAAAGCCAGTCACCAGGAACATGAAAAAGGTGGCGATGATCATTTTGCGGCGATACGGCCGTACAAATTGCAACATGCCCACGATGACATTTTTATTGAAGAAACGGCCGTTTTTCCCTTCCTGACCAAACTGACCAATGGCCCCGCGTGGCCCCATACCCGGACTAAAACTAAAACTCATGCCAACTCTCCTGACTCTGGTTGGATTTGTAATTCATACACCTGCCGATACAGCGTCGAACTGTTGAGCAGCGACTCATGCGTGCCCAGCCCAGCAATCTCCCCATCTTCCAAAAGGATAATTTGGTCGGCCCGCTGCACCGTGCTCAGCCGATGGGCGATGACAAACGTGGTGCGTCCTTCCATCAAGCGATCCAGCGCTTTTTGAATGAGACGCTCCGTGTTCGTGTCCACACTGGCCGTGGCATCATCGAGGATGAGAATGCGCGGGTCGGTGATCAGCGCCCGGGCAATTGCCAACCGTTGTTTTTGCCCGCCAGACAGGGTGACGCCGCGTTCACCGACGGGCGTATCGTAGCCCTCGGGCATCGCCATAATAAAATCATGCGCCTGGGCATCTCGTGCCGCCTGGATGATGTCTGCTTCTGTGGCCTCAGGACGGCCAAAGGTGATGTTCTCGCGGATCGTCGTGGCAAATAAAATGGTGTCTTGCATGACAAAGCCCAATTGGCTGCGCAAGGAGTGGATGGTGTGCTGCTGCGTATCACGGCCATCTAGCAAAACAACGCCTGATGTCGGATCGTAGAAACGCGCCAGAAGATTAATCAGCGTCGATTTTCCCGACCCGGTCGCGCCCATCAAGGCTACAATTTGCCCCGCTTCGGCCGTAAAGTTGATGGCTTTGAGGACGGCATGTTTGTTGCCGTAAGCAAATGAAACATCCTGGAATTGAACACGGCCGTTTAAGCGGGGCAGTGGTGTGGCATCAGGCAAATCAGCGACTTCAACCGGCGCATCCAAAATACCGAAGAGCCGTTCACCCGCTGACGCGGCAATCGCCAACACCGGAATAATGCGCCCCATCAGTTGAATCGGACGCACAAGCATCGCCAAATAAGTGGTGAAAGCAACCAACTCGCCCAATGTCAATTGGTTTTGGGTGACCAACCAGCCGCCATACCAAATGATGAATACAGTGCCAAAGTTGGCAATCATGTCGAGAATCGGCGCATTAATGGCTTCTACTTTGGTGGATTTGGCCGACAGTTCAAACCATTTTTCATTTTCTGCAATGAAGCGCTCGGTTTCGGCTTGCTCCTGGGCAAAGGCTTTAACGATGCGTGCGCCCCGTAAATTTTGTTCGAGTTGGGTGGTGAGAACACCCAATTGATTTTGAATTTCCAGCGAGAGCGGACGGAACTGTTTGCCAAATTTGGTGGCCCGATGGAGTAATAAGGGCAGCGTCAAAATGATCAGAACGGCGAGGGTTGTGTTCATGCGCAGGAGGATAACGGCCGTTAATAGAATCAACACCACGCCCTCAATGATACGCAAAATGGCCCGCCCCGTAAGGAAGCGAATCCGTTCCACATCCTGCATGGCGCGAGTTAAAATTTGCCCCGCTTCCGTGCGATCGTGGAAGGAGAAGGAGAGCGCGGCTAATTTACGCAGTAGTTCGTTGCGCAAATCATAGGCGACACTTTGCGATGCACTTTCGGTCCATGCTCCCTGAAAGTAGATCATCACCCCTTTGAACAAGGTAAGGAGCAGCAACCCGCCCACAGCTTGCCCCAACAGTTGCAAATCGCCACCGTAAATGCCGCCATCAATGGCCCAGCGAATCAGTTGGGGTACTAAAATGTTACTGAGGTTGATGAGGATCATCAGGCCGTAAATACCAGCTTCCAGTTTCCAATACGGCCGTAAATAAAGGAAACATCGCCATAAAATTTGTCTGTCGTTTGGGTTGGTCATAGCAAGTTTGATTATATGTCACTCTACCCATTCGATCATTTCTGCTAAAAGGTAATATGCATATTCGACTTTGTTGGTGAAGTCATAAATGGGCAGCAGGCGCTGACCTAGGCGTCTGCATGAGGAATGGAATCTTCGTCAGAGTAGCGCCTGGGGCCATCTTTTTATGGTTGACTCGTCTTTCATTTAAAATTGGGTGTTGGTAAATATGCCGTTGCCGATGGAACCTGTACAGCGCGATTGCCGATGCCGTGGATTTGACTGTAGGAAACGGCCGTTTCCCAACCTTCTCCTCATCCCTAAATTCTCCCCACAAACAGGGACAACTTCCTGCCCGCACTAACGCCAACCGGCCATTTTCGATCATAATGTTTTGCCATCAACGGCAGTTGTTTCCATAATGGAAATAACTGAGTTCTCTGTCTCCGGCTGCCGCCTCAACCAACACCCCGCCAGCGCCCCTGCCGGATAACGCCGCTGACAAAACGCATCTTCACGCAAACGGCCGTTCCCCGCGTCCATGTAACGTCGCTGGTCTGCCAGTTGATGATTGAAGAGGCATTCATTTTTAACTCGTGGAACGAAAACGGCCTGTGTTAGCCTCTTGCGCCTTAACAATTGCCTCAGCACGGCTGGCTACATGCAGCTTGTTGAAAATGCTGGAGATATGGTTGCTGACTGTTTTGCCAGAGATGTGCAGCCGCGCAGCGATGTCGTGGTTGCTCATTCCCTGCGTGATGAGGCCGAGTACCTCCCGCTCGCGTTCGGTGAGGTTGGGGAAAGGAGAAACGGCCGTTTCTCCCTTCCCCCCGCTCTGAAAAAAGGCCGTCAACCGACCAGCAATCGCCGGACCAAAAAGCGCCTGCCCTTCGGCCACGGCCTGGATTGTTCTTAACACCTCCGCCTTATCCGCCCCCTTCAAAATGTAGCCGCGCGCCCCGGCGCACATGGCGGCAAAGAGCGAATCGTTATCTTCCAGCATGGTGAGCATGATCACGCCGACGCCTGGCTGATCCGTCAAAATGCGGCGGGTGGCCTCAATGCCGTTCATATCCGGCATCTGGATGTCCATGAGGACCACGTCGGGTGTGACGGCGGCGGCCTGGGCAATAGCCTCCTGTCCGGTAGCCGTTTCTCCGACAACGGCCGTTTCCACTGCCGCGTTCAGCAGCGCCGCCAATCCTTCACGAAACAGCTTGTGGTCATCAACCACGAGGATGCGAATGGGATGATTCATAGGTCAACTCCGACGTGAGTCGTGATGCGTGATCGTTTCTCACGCATCACGCAAAATCTGCTCGACGACAATAACGGCCGTTTTCACCCCATCCTCTTGCTGAATACGCACGCCCAGGTCGGCGGCGCGTTGGCGGATGTGGGGGTTGGTCACGGCCGTTTCGATGGCAGCGGCCAATCGTACGGCCGTCAACTTTTTGTAGGGTACGGGCGCTGGCCCCACGCCCAACGCCTCAATCCGCCGACCCCAGTAAAACTGGTCGAACAGGAAAGGGACAAGAACGGTGGGCACACCGGCCCAAAAGCCAAAGCCGGTGGTGCCCGAACCGCCATGATGCACTACCGCCGCCATCTGGGGAAACAGCCAGCCGTATGGCGCATAATCCAGTTGGTAAACCGTATTGGGTAAATCGGCTTGCCCTATGCCCGCCCAGCCAGAATGCAGGATGGCCCGCTGCCCACTCTTCTGCACGGCCTCCAGCACCGTTTGCGTCACCTGCTGCGGATCACGCACGGGCATACTGCCGAAGCCGATAAAAACGGGCGGCAGCCCATCAGCCAAAAAGCGCAGCAGCGGTTCGGGTGGCGTCCATTCCGGCTCTCGGGGCTGCCAATAGCCGGTGAAATGAACATGGGCGCCCCAATCGGGCGGGCGGGGCACAATTTGCTCGCTAAACCCCAACACTATGGGAAGCTGGCCCATCTGCTTGAAGCGCCCCCAAAATGGCTGGGGCGGCAGCGCCAACGTGGTTTGCCGCCACTGATTTACCGCTTTGCGAAAGCCCGACCAGACGATTTGCTCCGCCAGACGATAAGTGAGCGGCGTGTAACCGGGCAAAAATGCCAATCCTGGCGGAAAGGCGAGCATAGGAAAGGCGCGGGTGCGCAGCAGGGGCATGACGGCAGCAGTGATATGGGGAATGCGCAGCTTCTCGGCCAAATCCAGGCCAAACAGACTGCCGGGAAGCTGGTTGATGATGGCGTCGGTTTGCCAGATGACCGGTTGGGAGAGGACGTTGGTGATGCTGCTGGCTAACTGCCAGTAGGATGCCTTGAGCGCCCGCCACATCTGCCAGACGTTGTAGCCGGATTCGGCCAGGGAGATGCCGCTGCTGCCAGTCATGAGCTGTTCGGCGTTGCCGGGGACGGCCGTAAACTCCAGGTTGTATTTGGCGGCAAGCGGCGCAAAACTCTCAAAGGTCACGACGCGCACAGCAAAGCCGCTCTGCTGCAAGCCAGCGCCCAGCACAACGTAAGGCAGCACATCGCCGCGTGAACCCAAAGCTAAAATGGTGAGGTGGGTCATTCGGTTTGGCGAAACTCGGCATGTTTCAAAATCACGAATAAGCACCTTTACAATTGAATGAGCAAAAAGAGCAATTTCTGACAGGCCAAAGCATTCGACAAAATAAATGTCGAATCAGGAATGAATTGTAAGCAAACCGCTACTCAAGCGGATAGCCGAGTAGCGTTAACCAATCATTTGTTCCCGCATCAATCCCCGCCAACTGATAAGGGCTGCTTCCCTGACGTTTGCCACGTTCAAATATCCGCATATTATGCCAGAGAACAAAGAGATTCAAATACAGTTGAAGCGTTTCGGGGCTACGAAAGGCTCGATGATTGTGCAAGAATTGCTTCAACAATCCATTGATGTTTTCTATCATACTACTGGTACGACAAGCGGCGTTGAGCAAATCCGACAACATCTCAGCCAATTGCTGTCGCTGGCAATCATGGGCAGTTAAAGATGATAATGCGCTGGCTGCTTCTTGCGCTGCTTGTCGAAGCGTGTGATGACCATTGATGAGCGCTTGTTGAGCCGCCAGTGACGGGCAACCACGCGCATGAACGATTCTTGTTGATCATCGGGGATGACCTGAGCTAATTGGTCACGATAGGTTTTCAGAGAAGTGGCTAACCAATCAAGTCCCGTAAGCAGTTGAGCCTGGTGACGCCGCAAGGTTTTGACCCACCTTTGTACCCGAGGATGGTCAATAGCAAACATACCTGTCAGTGTTTCTGCCAACAACCACTCATTGAGGGCGCGGTCACGAATTTCACCGCTGCGCCAATCTACCAATTCCAAGGCATCCACAAAATGAGATAACCATTCGGCAAAAGCGGCGTGTTGGTCATAACGCAATTCTTCTTTCATCACAGCCGGTACATATTTTTCGTCAAAGAGGGTCTCATCCCACTGTTTGAGTAGTCGTTTTTCTAAGCTGACAACCTGTTTGGTAGCACGGAAGGCATCTCGTTCCAAGTCGAGCAAAATTTGAGACCCATCTCGTTCAATATGCCATACATCTTTCTGAACAGGGACATCAAGATCTGCCTCTTCCTGAGATTTGCCATACATGCGCGCCATATCTTCGACCAAACCGCCAATGACGACGCCTTGTTCCTGCGCGATAAGCAAAGCCGCTCCCCATGTATCGGCTTTCCGGTCATCTGTTACCCGGGCAAACAGAATGGTTGTGCTAACCGGGTCAATAACCAACAGCAGCGGAGACCCTTGAAAAAAGGTTTCATCTCTGGCCGCGATAACAGTTCCCAGGGGGCTGGTGTCCATATTTCGCAAGACATGACCAGCTTTGTGACCGGCAGCGGTCAGCAACTCGCTAATCCAGCCGACGCTTCTCGTTTGGTCAAATGCTTCGTTTAGTACCTGTTGCAACGGCCGAATCGCCATTTTGCCTGGCAAGCTGGCTGTCAGAACGGTTCGCGCTAAGCGAGTGGAGGTTATGCTTAGCGCTTCGTTCTCTGGAGCAGGTAACGCTAACGGTTCTGTTGTCGGCGATAATCGTTGCTCAACCCGTTCTGTCAATGCATACAAGGCGGGTCGGGAAAGCGCAAATACTTGCGACATCCAGGTGGCGATGCCCCAGGGTCGTTGTTGCCGGGGCAAGCTCATGATGGTTGTCATGAACAATATGTCTGATATCCCTAGATGGGGTAATTTGGGAGCGAGGTCATGATCGTATGTACCCCCAAGCAATTGCCAGGTGGATTCAAACGGTTCAGGCCAAGTTACGGATGTCTGCTGATTTTGTAGATATAATGTCATGGGAAGGTTTCCTTTTTGATTCGTAAATGTGGTGTTTACTTAATCTTAGGGAATCTTCCCAGCTCATTCAATTGTTAAGCATACTATAGAAAATAGGTCAAGGACCAAATTGCACCTTAATAAAGCGCATGAACCTACCCCCGGCAGACAGACTAAAATCAGGTTAGCTGGGGTCAGTTCCAATATAAGAAAGCTGGTTAGCCAGTATCGGTCAAGTCGCAATCATAGGAGCAAAACCGGCCGGGAGAATGCCTGGTCTCAACCTAGTGCATCCGAGGTCACCTAGTGCCTCAACAAACTTCATTCGAGATAAACAGGCAGGCCGGGGCAACAAGCTTAACAACGGGGTCGCCAAGCGCCCCAAGGTGCAGTAATCCGCTGTCCCCAAGATGATACCTGTCCGAACCGAGGAACCCTGCTTAGAAGTAGCTACGGATTTGCCCTATTGGTAGACGAGTTGCCAACTGGCAGGGTCATAGTATGTTTGTTGGCGAATTAGCGCCCATAAGATGTGTAACACCTTGCCCATCAAGACCCCAATGGCCTGCAAACCAGAGAGCGGGTTCTTGGGGCGGGTTTTTAGATGCTGGTAGTAGGCGATGAAGGCTGAGTCCGTACGAATCAGATGTAAACAACCAAAGAAGAGCATGGTGCGTAAGGCGGCCCGTCCTTTGCCCGACATGGGTGTAGGACTGCGCGTTTTTTGGCCGGAGTGGTTTGGCGTTGGCTGGATACCAGCCAGTTTGACCAGTTGTTTGGCACTGCTGTACCGTCTGGGGTCACCTATCTCGGCCAGAATACGGGCGGTGGTGACATCACCCAGCGGCAATGACAGCATGTACTCAGCTTCTGGACAGGAGAGAAAGCACGTCATTAGGTGTTCTTTAACTTCGGCTAATTGCGCCTCTTTCAAAGCGAGTTCATCCAGCAAACAACGAATAGTGACCTGATGGGCACCTCTATCAGCCAGACCCACAGATACTTGTGCCAACTGATGAGCTTGATACAGCTTTTTGCGTTGCAGGCGTTTCCCAGTGAAATCAGTTTCAACTCTGGTCAGAAACTCGCTTGCAGACAACTGGCTGATGGCTTGAGCGGCAGCATGTTGCCGCAACATCGCCTGCACCGTCTTACCCGTCAGGGATTTGAATAGTTGCCTCAGTTCGGGAAAACACTGCCCAACAGTGGTATCCAGCAGCCCCTTGAGTCGCCCGATTTCCTGGGTAAGGCGATAGTAAGTGACATGGTATTCTCTCAGTTCGGCATAGACACCGGTCAATCGTTGTGTTTCCGTGAACTTGCCCGTCCGCAACAAGTCGGCAATGGCAAAGGCGTCGCGGTTATCGTCTTTGGACCGGTCGAGTTGGTCACCTTCTCGATGTTTTTTGACTGTGTAAGCATTAACCAATCGGTACTTGATTCCGTATCTGTCCAACTCGGCTGCTATCAGCTTCCAGAAATACCCGGTTGGTTCCATACCCACCAGTATTTCCTCAGTACCGACCTGCTCACAAATTCGTTGCAGTTGTCGGATCAAGTAGGCATACCCTTCCTGGTCATGGCCAAAGCTAAATCGGTTTAACTGGCGTGCTTGCTGGTCAATCACCACGGCTACATTTGTTCGCTTGCCCAGGTCAATGCCCACTAATAGCATTCCTGGTTTGATAATGGCTAATTTCTTTGTTAATGTTCTGCTCACAAGAAGTCTCCTTTTGTTTTGCTTGTTGATTGAAGGTACAAAAGGATACTTCTTGTTTCATATTTTCTATACTAGGTACTTCGGTTCAAAAATGAACCATGCCCAATTTTTCTTCTTTATTTTCATAGATTTCTCCTGCTGCTTGTTTTCTCAACAATGCATGTTACGAAACTTGACGGTCTACAATATTATGCCAAGATTGATGACACGCTTCAAGCGGCAGCATTGCTTTCGATCCAAACCGAACCTTCTTATTAAATACAAAGACAATGGTAAATACAGAGTCAATGCGAAGGAACAGCATGTTCAACTTTCCTGTAAGTACAGCCAAACGAATATCCCTTTTGTTGTTAGCCGCGTTTTTCATCCTGGCCGGACTCAATCATTTCGTGAACAAGAAATTTTACATGTCGATGATGCCGCCGTATTTACCAGCCCATACTGCCCTGGTTTATGTGAGTGGCCTCTTTGAAATTCTGGGCGGTATCGGTGTTCTTTTTGCTAAAACACGCAAATGGGCTGGTTATGGCCTTATCGCTTTGATGGTCGCTGTCTTTCCGGCCAATATCTACATGGCGATGAATCCCAGCACTTTTTGCCGAAAGTGCGCCGCTCTGGGCATTGTATCTGCGGCTGCCTATCCAGTTTGTCATCATCGGCTGGATTTACTGGACAACAAAGCCCGATAAACCCTAGTCTTTTTCAAATAGCTCCAGCACATTGTTGATTGATTTACAGGAGCCGTTATCTATTCTTAAGAATTATTCAGTACAATGAGCCTACATCATAAGATGAAGGAGCGAATCATGTCCCTACAAACACAATCAAGCACGGCACTCCCCCCGATTGACCAAGTTGTCCCTACCCGAGTCGAAACCGCCACCTTTGGTTTAGGCTGATTCTGGACACCCGACGCCCAGTTTGGGAGTCTAAACGGTGTTTTGCGCACACGGGTTGGTTATGCCGGAGGCACCACGCAAAATCCTACCTACCGACAAATAGGAGATCATACCGAAACGTTTCAAGTTGATTTCGACCCAACCATCATTTCCTATACTGAGTTATTGGGTCTCTTTTGGCAAAGCCATAACCCAAAACGAAAGGCATGGAGCCGCCAATATAGAGCTGTCATTTTGGTTCACGACGAAGGGCAATATGAACAGGCACAACAAAGTCTACAAGCGGTCATGGCGGCTACTAATGCCCCCATCACCACTGAAATTTTGTACCTGAATACGTTTTATCTGGCAGAAACCTATCACCAAAAGTATCGTCTCCAACAATCACCTTTAATGGAGGAAGTGAAAACAATCTACGCCAATGCGCAGGATTGGATCGATTCTACGGCTGCGGCACGACTAAATGGCTATTTAAGCGGGTATGGTCTGGCCGAAACATTTGCATTGGATATAAAGCAATTAGGATTGTCAGAGGCTGGTGAACGTATTTTGCAAAAATCTGTACCGGGTAAAGGCACTTCTTTAACCTGTCCGCTGCCGACGTGAGTTTGTGTCCGCTATTTACAAAAAACGATATTTAAGACAAAAAACGGCCGTTATCTGTTTGGGGTAACGGCCGTTTTCCAACCATCGCCTTAACCTGGCACGCCCAATCCATCTTTCAGCAGGTAATCCTCAAAACGCGCCTGATACCAATCGTGCAAAACGCTTTCATCCAACCACGCCCTCTGAATCCCCCAGGGCTGTAAAATCGTGGACATCGCACGCAGGACGAGTTCTGTGTAACGTCCTACGTCAATCCGGGCACGGTCAAGGCTTTCCGGTAAATCCCAGGCAAAGACACCGGGATCACCTATCGTCCATATGAATTGAATCCGCTGTCCGGGAAACCTCAATTTACCAGCTTCCTGCAATTGTTTAACAGCACTTGCGGCTGGTGATGAAACAGCGTATTCCTCCAGCGAACGGCTTAATATCTGTGAAACCAGAAGTGTTTCGGGATCGATTTGTCGAGCACGTAAAGCGTGCAGGCGGCTGCGAATATAGGCAATCACGTTGTCTAAACAGGCAGTCCTGTCAGATGCGCTTGCCAGTTGGCCTAAAACACATTGCTGCATATCGGCTATAAAAAGAGGGGTGTCGTGTCGCCGCATTTCGATGCCTCGTACTTTTAGGGCGCTGTCCTCGAAAGCTCCGAAGTACCGGTTGGGCACTGGAATCCGTTTGTCCATTTTTGAGGGAAGAAAAGCAATCCACTTATAAAAACCTTCCAGCGCAATGGGCAAGCCGGTGCGTCTCTCTATTTCATCCAGAAGCGGCTGAACGGCCGTTTTCGTCTTAATCCCCTCCCGTTTTAGCCACAAGCCCATCGACATACATATGAACAACTTCATAGCCGAGTGCTTCGGCGGCTTCCTTCGCCAACAGCATGGCTTCCCGGCTGTAGGCGGTGATCGCTTCGTGGGCTTCGATGCGGCCAAAGCGGGCGCGTTTATAACCAGCGTAACCAAAGGCCACCACCAGCAGCCACTTTAAGGCCGCTGACCTGGATTTCAAGGAGCGACAGCGGCAGTCTCGTTTTGTCAGGCTTGCCAGTTGTGTTTTAAGGGCGATGCGCTTTTCCAGAATAGGCTGCAACGTTTCGGGCAGCAAACCGCGCTTTGTCTGGTCAATGCGCATTCCCAGTTCCGGCACCACAGATACACGGTCATCCGCGATGGCGCACTCTCCTGCTTAACTGTTTCCGGGGAAATGTTGAACAGAGAGATGATGGAGGGGTACATGGAGACGAAATCAATTTCGACAACATCCGTATGCAAACCAATCTGTGGCTGAAAAACGAGGCCACCTTTATCGGAACGCAGCAGGGTGCGGGCGCTTTTGTAATATTCAGCCTGCTGTTTGGTGAACGGCACCATGACGTTGCGCTGAAGGGCGGTGATCATTTGCATGGCGGTAATGCCCGCGCCAGGGCTGCGCCGCGCCATTTCTTGTACGGGCATTCCTGTCACTCTTGCCTGCTCCAGAACACCGTCCATGTCGTATTCGTTAAACATGAGCGCGTTTTTGACATCGATGTGCCAACGGCCGTTAAGATACGTCTGCTCCCCGCGATGCAGTACCATGCCATAGGTGAAGTAGCTGCGGGCTTGTTTGAGCACATAGGGCCTTTGACTGTCCCGGCTGGCATTGAAGGGAATCCCTGTTTGGGCACTGTGTTGGCGCAGCGTGGGAAACAACCAGGTATCGCCGTATTTTGTCAGGATGAGGTCGGGATCGTGCCGTTTTATTTTTGCTTGCAGACTAATGAGCAGTAAACGGCCGTTGTGCAAATCATAGGTCGTTGTCTTTCCCTCACAACCAACCCGTACATAACGTGGGTTCTCGATGGGAAGGGTCAACGTCCGGTTCAATGGTAAGGGTGCGCAGCGGCGGCATAGAACCCTCAAGCTGCCAACGAGACTCCAGAGGCTGAATCTCCAGGATCAGTATTATCCTCAACAGTAACCTGGCATTTCAGAGTGGGGAAAATATTAAACTGGGCGGCATACTGCACCGAGAGGGGAATGTCAGCGTCGTAAAAATCCAGGTCAGGAAATTGGGGCTGAATGCGCCGGAATAAGGCAGGTTGGCTGGCTGCATCGGCATCGATGGACATGACATCAAGCAGGCCGTCGAATAAATCTTCCCGTTGGGTACGAGATAACTGAACCGGCAGGTTGTGACGGCGTATATACAGCCATAATTCACGTAAACGAGGAAATGGGCCGGCAGCATAAAAGGTGGTGCGAAAGGGCTGTTGCAGTTGATACCGCTGTCCATCTTCTCCCAGTAACCACACCACCAGGCCGCTTTGCGCATCAGCATAGACATCTAAGAGCCAGCCAGATAAGATCAACGCTCATTGAGTGAGGTTGTTGAGGTTCGATTCTAATTGCTCAATCTGGCGCTGCTGTTCAATCAGGATAGCCAACAAAACACTTTCAAAAGGCAGGGCATGGTCCGCCAGGCTAATCGCTGCCGTATGTTGCAGGGCATGGGCAAAGAGGGTGTCGAACAGTTTCTGATCATCCACGCGCAGCGCTCTTCTAAAGTTGTTGAAGTGACTCATTTCAGTGTGAATGAGCTGGTTGGTTGTCTGTAGGGTCCGCCCCATGATGGCCTCTTGAAATGGTTAGAAAGAAAAATCTGCTCGACTGTTTTGGGATCGTTCACCTGCAAGATCTAGCAGCGATTTATATATTTCCACATGCAGGTCACTTGTTATCTCCTAAAACAGAGTGGGTTGAATCGGTTTCAGGGGTGGGTCGTAGCTAAAAACCTGCCCTGCACAATTCCGAAGCATTGTTACGAGCATGGCTCTTGTACTTACGGTTGAGGGGTGGTGGTCTGATTGTTACCAGGACAGGGGCGAACTGGGCCAGGCGCTGCATGTGTTCTATTGCCAGAGAGACAAGCCGGATACTTTCCGCATCTGACAGGTTTTCATCATAAAAAGTTGTCAGCATGTCGATGACAACGACGGGTGTCTTGGACTCCGTGTCTTTTAGCAGGCTGATCATTTGGTAGCACGTAAACGGCCGTGCTTGCTGTATGTGACCCAGTGTCTGATCGAGGAAAAGCGTGTGTCGGCGAATGATGCGGGCGAGCTTATGGACATCAAATCGATTGCCACCCACGATAACCTGCACTGGCCCCAATAACGCCATTTGTGCAATGACATCTAAAAGTTGGTCTTTGTGCGGCAAGTCAACGACTACAGTGATGTCAGGCGGGCTGAGGAAGCGGTAGCGGTAGCATATTGCCATCATAACGTTCGGCTAATACGCAGACAATCACCTACCGGGGTCAATTATCAAGGAATGTTGGGGGCTAACCTCATCAGGTGAGCCGGTATTTGTGGGGGGTCAGGTTGAGAAGTGCCTATATCTCAAGCCAGTCACTGAAATCCAACGTGGCGAGCATGTCGCGCAAGTTTTCTTTGCTGTGGGTATCAAACTTGGCGAGGATGCTTTTGATATGTGTTTTGACAGTGTTTTCAGAGATAGACAACCTGTCGGCAATTTGAGAATTGGTTAAACCCAACCAGATATGGGCTGCGATTTCTCGTTCGCGTGGTGTTAGCTGCTGCCAAATATCCAAACTGTTCTTGGCAAATTGATGTTCCTTGAGCGCAAAACGCAGAAGATCGTCTACAACTTCAGCCAAAGTGCGATTTCCTTCCGTGGCAATATCTTCAAGTTCAACCAATAACTCTGGCTGAAGGGCTACGAATTGAGGCGGAGGTTGGCTCCCT
This sequence comes from uncultured Chloroflexia bacterium, assembly GCA_963747345.1. Classification (GTDB taxonomy): domain Bacteria; phylum Chloroflexota; class Anaerolineae; order Promineifilales; family Promineifilaceae. Next base: position 1,037,485 of record CAVVFA010000001.1, read on the forward strand.
GAAAAGAATTGGCGCAATTTCATAAAGGTATGTGATGGACTTTCGTTAAACGAAGTGAAACAAATGTTCTATTTATTGTTGATTCTAGCACAGACTCAATCTTCGCTTGTGAAAGAGACGTGAAGATTAGTACCAGAGTACCAGCCAGTGACATTCCTTGTCACATAGTAAAGAAACAGCGGGAAAATGTACGCGAAAAAAACTGATGTGTTCCCCCCGTTCCCCCAGGGAAAAACAGATTTCCAGCATTTCATAACAAGAACAATGCGTGATAGATTAAATAGGGCTGACGAATTATTG
>CAVVFA010000002.1:0-102569 GCA_963747345.1 uncultured Chloroflexia bacterium
CTATCATGGCATCGGCAAGACCGTAGGCTCTCAAAAAGTAATCATATGAAGGTTCTTGAACAACCCAATAAGCTTTATGTCCCCACTTTTCTAATACTCTACCCTTATTCAATATTTGAATAAAACACCTTTTCCAAACATTTGCCCAATTCAGACCAAAACCATAATTCTTTTCTTGTACATTTAAGCCGCTAGCAAATTCTATTACTGCATCATTTAATCTACCTGTATTAGTAGTATCAACTGTTTGAAATTCAATAATTACAAAGTCTTCAACTTGAGCACTAAGAGGTTTATGTTTAGCCATAACATAGTCAAATGTTCCAAGACTACTATTGCCAGAGGGGATTTCTGCAAAAACCAGAATGTCATTTAGAGTGCCGAAGTAGTCCTGAGCTATTTGTTTCATCACTGTTTGGTTCTGTCGAAACCTGTCTGGACATATTGCTATAATTTGACCGGAATATTGAACCGAGCAGACACCACTTTTTTTACAACACTTATTATCGGTAAACGGACAAATACGATTCTGACGATGTGTCTGTGCAGTCAAAGAATTATCTGTTATTGAAAAACCCAGAATTTCGGTTGGGTAATTAGACATTTTGCCTCTCGAAAAATTGATTAACAAACATTATTGCTTGGGAGAATTTTATATTGGGCTAGATTTTCATTAATCAACTAAGGGTAACAGGAATGGTCTGGTTCGCCGAATAACGAACATATTACTCATAAAATTCAGGCGCGACGAAAGGAGCCAGGGCATATGCCACACCCAGGGCAAAGGCTTGTTCGCGGGGAATCAGTCCCCCAGTCAATGCCCCAATCGCGCCGCCTTTGGCTTTGACGTTGGTTTCGCCAAGCAGATTGTCCATGATGGGGCCAAGTTCTTCACCTGCCAATACGCGGTTGGCGAGCAGCGGCGGCAGTGGCAGTCGCCCCGCACCCGCCACCCCTTCACGGCCGTTTCCATCCGTCACCACCACCCAGCCTTGCAGCATCAGCCCGATGGGGTCTGAATGCACCCCTCCTTCCAGACCAAAACCCAGGTCTGCGTTGATTGCCAGCCGCGCCGCGCGGGCACGATTGCGGGCGCCAGTGATGGTTTCTTCGTCGCTCATGGGCATTTCGCTAACGCCCGTGGGCACATCGACGGACTGTATCGCTGCCTCCGGCCAAAGTTGGCTGACGATGCTTTTGACGGCCGCCACTTTGACCGGATTTGTAGAGCCAACGGCTATTTTCATGCCTGTTCCCAGCGGATTTCAACCTCGCCATGCTCGTCGAACGCTTTTTGGAATAATTCAAGGAGGTGCGCATCGGCTCCTTCTCTTGTCAGATAGTCCAGCGTTTGTTGGTCTAGGTAATAATCCTGGTCGTCGTAGGTCTCTTCGGTGAGTTCTTTGACGAGGAATTTCAATTCTGCTTCGCTGATTTCGCCAATATAAACGTCTGTTTCTTTGTTGTATAACTTGATCATGATTTCTCCTGTGAATAAGGAGACCTCCGAGGTTGGCAATGATCTTTCATTGCTAGAAACCTCGCAGGTCTTGTTAATTATTGCAGTTCGAGCTGCGTGACAGCATCAAAATTCAGCGTATTGCTGCCACCGAGGACGGTTTCTAATGCCAATTGGGCGACAGTGAACAGGGCTTGCAAGTCGCCAATGCGCTCCAGATAGAAGGTGGCGAGTTCTTTGTCTTCTGGTGACAAGTCACCTTCTGCATTTCTGAGTTTTTCAACGCTATCGCCGAGAACTTTTATCGCAATTTGTACTTCACGAAGTTCTCGGCTGGACAAGACGTTGCGGATAACTTGCCACAGGTCGTGTTCGGCAGCGTAATATTTTTTGCGTTCGCCGCGCACCCAAATTTCTTTCGCCATGCCCCAGCGTTCCAGCGAGCGCATGTTCATGCTGACGGAGCCTTTGCTGATTTCAAGCTGGTCTACCAGATCATCCAGCGATAGTGGGTCTGGACTCATGAGTAAGGTGCCGTAAAGCCGACCAATAATCTCGGCAAAACCAAAATATTTGGCTAACCGGCCGATGCCTTCTACTGTACTTTCGTTGACGCTGATTAAACTTTTGTCCATCTAACACCCCTGCGTTCAAAACGTTCTGAAAGTACAGAGTATCAAAAAATTTGAAGGCGTCAAGGAATTGAGTGAACAGTTTTCAGTAATCAGTGAACAGTGGATATTTTCTGGCTATTTTGTCGGCCAAACGGGGCCGTGGCCGGTGCTAAACTGCCAGGTGGCGGCGTTTTGGATGGCGGTGGCGGTGAATTGATGTGCCTGGCGAACGGCCGTTTCCATCCCATCCCCTCTTGCCAAAAAAGCACATACCGCCGCCGACAGGGTGTCGCCGGAACCATGCGTGTTTTTTGTGTCGAGAACGGCCGTTTCCAACCTAATCATCTGCGCCCCATCAAAAAACAAATCCACAAAGCGGTTTTCGTGGGGAATGCGTTTGAGGAGGATGTTTTTGGGGCCGAGATTGATGCAGGTGGTGAACGGCCGTTTCTGCCTCAGCCAACGTCTCGATTTTCTCACCAACCAACAACCCGGCTTCCCCTAAATTCGGGGTGACTAACTCGGCCAGCGGCAGCAACTGGTCGATGTAGGCTTGCGTGACCGCTGGCGGAAACATGCTTTCCCCGCGATGGTTCACCAGTACCGGGTCGATGACAACCCGGGGCACGGCAAACTGGCGCAAGTGGGTGGCGACCGTTTCGATGACATCCACGCGCCCCAGAAAGCCCGTTTTAGCCGCGTCTGCACCATAATCTGACAAGACTGCTTCTAGTTGGGCGGCGATGAAATCGGGGGGCATGAATTGCACTGCTTTGACGGCGAGGGAGTTTTGGGCGGTAACGGCCGTTATCACACTCATGCCATACGCGCCCAACACCGCCCAGGCACGCAAGTCAGCTTGCAAGCCAGCCGCGCCGCCACTGTCTGAGCCAGCGATGGTGAGAAGTTTGGGAGGTGGCGGAACGGGGATGGATTTAACTATTTCAGGATCGTTGATACTCAATGCCATGATTACCTCCGTACGAGAATTGTACAAGAATTATGAGTCTACCGAAAAAAGCTCATGCAAAGAGAGGAATCACAAAATCACTCGACAAAAATCTGCGGCATCTGCGAAATCTGCGGAATCGTCATAACCCATAACGGTCGCTTCTACGTCTTTCGTTAGCTCTGTTCCCAAGAACTCTGGAGGAATTTGAGCCATTTTTCATTTTCCAAGAATGAATGGAAACTTTGGGACTGTTTCATTGCGGTGACAAGTCGTGATTTTCGTTCTTCAAGCGAAACGAGCAGCGCCTGTTCAGGAGATTCTCCTGTTAATTTGGGTGATTTGCTCAAGTAAACTCTCAATTTCAGGATCGTTGATAGTCAATGCCATGATTACCTCCATACGAAAATTGTACAAGAATTATAAACAAAAAAGCCAACGGCCGTTTCCAGCACGTTGGCTCTTCAATTCAATCGTCAATCCAAAATCTTAAATCGTCAATCAACTAGTCCATATTGGCAACAATCGCTTTGGCGAAATCAGAGCAGCTCACCTTGGTTGCGCCTTCAATCTGGCGGTGCAGGTCGTAGGTGACGGTTTTGTCGAGGATGGTTTTGGTCATCGCTTCTTCAACGAGGTCGGCCGCTTCATCCCAGCCCATGTAACGCAGCATCATCACACCGCTGAGGATGAGGCTGCCCGGGTTGACCTGGTCTTTGCCCGCGTATTTGGGGGCCGTGCCATGAGTCGCTTCAAACAAGGCCACGCCGTCGCCAATGTTGGCGCCGGGAGCCATACCCAGCCCGCCAACTTGCGCGGCGGCGGCATCGCTCATGTAGTCGCCGTTGAGATTGAGGGTGGCAATCACGGAATAATCGCGGGTGCGGGTGAGCAGTTGTTGCAGCATATTGTCGGCAATGCACGTCATTGATGATGATGTCTTCGCCGGTGTTGGGGTTTTTCATGACGTGCCAGGGGCCGCCATCCAACGGTTCTGCGCCAAACTCGTCGCGGGCTATTTCGTAGCCCCAGTCGCGGAAAGCGCCTTCGGTGAACTTCATGATGTTGCCCTTGTGGACGAGGCTGACGCTGCTGCGGTTGTTGTCGATGGCATGTTGCAGCGCCTGACGAACCAGCCGTTTGGTGCCGAATTCGCTGACCGGTTTGATGCCGATGGCGGAACCGTCGCGCACGTTTTTGCCTAGCTCTTCGTTCATGAATTTGATGATAGCATTGGCACCTTCAGAACCGGCCGGCCATTCCACACCAGAGTAAACGTCTTCTGTGTTTTCACGGAAGAGGATGATGTCCATGTATTCGGGGTGGGTGACGGGGCTGGGCGTGCCTGGAATCCAGCGGACGGGGCGCACGCAAGCGTACAGGTCTAGCACCTGGCGCAGGGTGACGTTTAAGCTGCGGAAACCGCCGCCAACGGGTGTGGTCAGGGGACCTTTGATGCCGACGACGAATTCGCGCATGGCTTCGAAGGTTTCTTCGGGCATGAAGTTGCCGTCGTAGATGGAGGCTGCTTTTTCGCCGGAGTAGATTTCCATCCAGGCGATTTTGCGCGTGCCGCCGTATGCTTTTTCGACGGCCGCATCCCACACCAGTATGGAAGCGGGGGTGATGTCAACGCCGATGCCATCACCTTCAATGAAGGCCACGATGGGGTTGTCGGGTACGGTTACTTTGCCGTCTGCGAAGGTGATTTTTTCGCCGTCGGGAATTTGGATATGTGCATATGCCATGAGTCTCTCTCCTATTTCTCGGGGGTTAGAATGTCTAGTAAACTGCAAAGAGTTTTTGGATGACTGAATCGCTAACAATTGCAGTTTACTTTAAGTAATTGGCTGCGAAGCTATCAATTTGATTTTTAAAACTTATTGCCAATTACACAAGTTATTGGTTGGGGTCACGTTTGGGTGTCCGCAGGGGATTATACCGTGATCATTTCATGTGTAAAAATAGATATTTGATGGATGCGTTATTTGGCATTTACAAAGAGGTTGTTAAGATTGTCTTTTGTTTTCTTCTCGTGTTCATGCCATTCTTGAATAATGGATGGGGTAACGCGAATTGATTTAGCTTCGGCAAAGATGATATGGCCCCAAAGGTCTGATCTAAGTGTATAGCACGTGGCACGGACGTATTTCTCTGGGAGTCTGTTGCTGTTGTTGGGGGGGCAAAGGTGACCACGCAAGGTGATGCCGCCATCTATGGTACGGTAGGCTTCGTTCCATTCAATGTGGTCGAAGTGACCGTTTATTTCTAAGGTATGGCGTGCTTCCCATAGGACGACTCGTGTGAGTCGGCTCAGACTGTAGCTTAAGGGTTGGGGTAGATGACTACTGATTTTGCTCGTGTAGATTTGGGTGGCGACAACGGCCGTTATCACGGCAACTAAACAAGACAAGCCCACATATTTCAGCCAGGTGTTGAGCATGGTGGCTGTGCCAGGTAACGTGTCTGGCCCGTCATTGGCACGTTTGATAACTTTCTCAAGCGTGGTCACGTCGCTCTCGATACGAGCGAGAACTTTGGGATCGTCGGTTTGCTAGAGCCAGGGTACGTGCTTCTTGCAATGTGTATCTGATTTTACTGGTCAACGTACCCAGGAAAACAGCACCAGGATCCCCTGCATTTTGCAAATAGGCGGCGATGGTGACGACGGCTGGATCATTGCATACGGGATTTGTGGCGATGTCGGCGGCAGACGCTGTGATACAGGCTTGCCACGTATCGGCGTTCAATGTGCTTAAGGGCTGAACGGCACTGATGACGGTATTGGGGTCGCAGGAGCCGTTGGCGGCTTGCGTTTTTAGTTGTTCCAGATGATGAGAGGCGTTTTCAATGAGAACGGCCGTTTCTGGCGATAAGCCTTGCGTGTTTATACTCTCTAAATTCGAGAGCGTGGTGTCGATGGCGGCGGGATTGCACAAGAACAGGTTGTTGGGCATCAAGCCTTGCAAACTGATGAGCGCATTGTTAGCCGGAGCTAGTTCGTTGCTATGGTTGTCCGCTAAATCTTGCATGGCGGCATCGTCTAAAGCCACCAAAGCCTGATCGATTCGTTCAGTCAGGGGTTTTTCGTTTTGGAAGGTTCCTGTTACCCAGGGTAAAAGAATGTAGACGACGGTTGGAATGACGAGCACAAATAGTCCAAAATACAAAATCCCTTGCCCCAATGCCGGTGAAAGTGATTTGTACCAGGGGATGGTTTTGTCGAATTTGACTTCGATTTTATGAAGGCGTTCTTTCCGCCATTGGCCGGTAATCGCTGTAATCGGGATAATGGTTCCTAAAATAATTATCACAAACATCAGGGCATAGGTGAATAAATATTCATTGTCCCATTCACGGATTAACAGACGGATTAACAAAAACAGGGTAACGGCGATACTTAGCCAGGTTAGGCTAAAACGATTTAGACGTTCCCAGCCCCGTTCTAATCTGTTGCCTGGATGGGGGGCGTAGGACAGGCGCAGCCAGTTTCGATTATCGGTGCCACAACGGGGACAGTTAACGGCCGTTTCCTTTTTTTCTTCCCAATATTCCCAAGAATTTTCTTCCAGTTCTGGTTTTGAAAGGGTTAGGGGGCGGACTAATTCATGCGTCAGTGGCGGGCGCGGCTGCATTTCTGTATGACCCGACCCATTCGTGGGCATACGCCATGAGCCTAATGTCGTGGCGTTAGCTTCATCCTCGGCCAACGTAAATAATTCACGGCAGCTTACACATTCGATCTGTAACGTGACGAGTGTATCTGGAGCTTTAGGAAACTTAACCATTTTGACCCTCTCAACAACGGCAATGCGGCGACAAACATTCCCTTGAAATAGCAAAATAGACTTACCGTTTCAGGTAAGCTGCGACTATTTTATTGAAGATACAACCTTACAAGTCAGCACTCTATTTATTGGCTGCGGAAGATGATTTTCCTGGCGGTGCGTCTTACAGTCTTGCTGACACTTCTATGCAAACTACAATGAACTCGACCTGATTTTGCAACCACTCCTATTGCAAGACGCATTGGTATAGCATACACGAAAGGGCGATCAAAAATCAAGGTTTTGTGATAAATTTCACTACTGGAATCTGTCGGATTCCCTACGCAATCTGTGTTTTATATGAGTTTCATTCTCTTCTGTTTGGAAAAGCGTTCATACACATTGTATGCTTAGGACTAAATCTGATGTTTTTATCAAGGTTTCAGGGGATGAACGAATAACTTGAAGAAATTAAGCGTATTCGTATTAACTTTTCTTCTTATACTGGTTGCTTGCGGACAGGCCGATGTGCCGTTGGTTGATGAAGAAACGGCCGTTTCCCTATCCCCTATTCCTGCTGAGATTGACCCCACGGGAACTGTCGTCATGATGCCCACAGAAACGGCCGTTCCCACAGAATTCCCTACCGTTTCACCCACACCCATCACCGATGACTTAACCATCACCCCTGAAGATGTATTTCTCTACCCCGTTCCCCAAATTTATACCGATGACTATGTTTCCATTCAGGTCTTCCCACAAGTGCCAGAGGGCATAGCCGTGGAGATGGTGACATTGCACATTTATGTGGATGGCGAAGAGTTAGCAGCCAGCCAACTGAATTGGGGAAGCCTCGCTTCCAAACCCCAGGCAGTCGTGGAGTGGGCGTGGCAAGCGGACAGCATCGCTGGCACGCATGAGATTCAGGTTGTATTAGATCAGGGCGATTTAATTCAAGTTGGCGATGAAAACCCAGACAACAATACGGCCGTTCTGACAGTTCCGGTGGTAGCGGCGGCGTCTCGCCCCATACCTGAGAGAAATGCGACTTGGGTTACAGCTGAAAACGAGTGCTGTCTCATTCATGTGGTTAGCGGCACAGCGGCGTACCGAGATTTACCTGATTTAACGGTGATGGTAGAAACGGCCGTTCTCGAAGCAAGTCGGCAGTTAAACCTGGAGCCAGAAGAGAAACTCGATATATTTTTCGTAGATCGAATTATTGGACAAGGTGGATACGCGGGTACAGAGATGGTGCTTTCCTACTTAGATAGGCCATACGCTGGCGACGGTCTATACGAAACTTTGGTGCATGAAACGGTTCATCTACTAGACAAACAGATCGCCCCACAGCGGATCACACTACTGGCAGAAGGAACGGCCGTTTGGGCAGCCGGTGGTCACTACAAACCAGAAGCCCTCGACCAACGAGCCTCGGCATTAGTCACCATTAATGAATACATTCCCATCGCCGAACTCGCTAACGACTTCTATCCCGTGCAGCATGAAATTGGGTATCTGGAAGCTGGGGGACTCGTCAAATATTTAGTAAACACCTATGGCTGGTCGGTGTACCGTGACTTTTACAGCAGTGTGACCCTAGAAGATGTGAACTCGCCTGCGGAGGCGCTAGACAGAGGATTCCAGGCACATTACGGAAAAAGCTTGTCTGACATGGAATCTGAATGGCTTGCCTACCTTGCCCAAATCGAAGTGAGCGATTCAGCCGTTACGGATCTATCTACAACTATTCGTTTTTACAATGTCATGCGCCAATACCAAACGATTTACGATCCCACCGCCCATTTCCTCAATGCCTGGCTTCCCTATCCCTATGACGTAATAGAAAAAGGCAACCCCGCAGATTTAACGGGACACCCTCGTGAGGAAATCAATATTACGCTAGAAACAATGCTGGTTGCGGCCGATAGTGCCATGCGTGGCGGTGATTATAATCGTGCCAATATTATTTTAGAAAGTATTACACGAGTGATAGAAACAGATGGCGCATTCATCGATCCGCTGGCAATCAACTATCGTAACATCGTGCGCAAAGCAGCGGTTGAAGGGTATGAAGCCCAACAAATATCATTAAACGGCAGCCGTGCCGAACTGACGGCCACCAAAACCAATTCAACCAATTTAGATGTGTTTAAGTTGAAGTTGCAAGGGCAAGAATGGGTGTTCACGAACTAACAGCAACTTGTTAACGGGTGACGGCACGTTTGTCGCCGGTCGGCTTGCCAATCCGACAGGACGTCTGCTAACTCGTTGAGGTTTGTGACGACTTCCCCCGCTTTCCAAAATTGCGGCGCTGGCGAATCACCCACTGCTTAATTGGCCCAATCCGTAACGTCAATAACACACCAAGAATCACAGCAAATATAAAGGGTTGCGTGTACGCATTTTTCACCAGCAAAATGTAATGCAGCACGGCTAAAATCCCGGCTAGATAGACCCATTTATGCAGGGCAGTCCACTTTTTTCCCAACTTCTTCATCGACCACCGTGTGGACGTAATCGCCAGCGGTAGCAAAATCAGGAATGCGGCAAAGCCAACCAGGGCATAGCGTTTCTCAAAAATTGCTTCCCGAATCAACGACCAACTCAAGCCATAGTCTAAATAAACAAAAATCGTCAAATGAAACGCCACATACATAAAAGCGTAGACGCCAAAAATGCGGCGCAACGGGTGCAGTTGCTTCCAGCCAAAAACAGTATTCAACGGTGTAATCGCCAGGGATAGGATTAATAAGATAATGGCAGCTTTCCCCGTGCGCAGGGTGATTTCACGGATGTAGTCGGGACTGAATAGGCCAAAGTAATAATCATAAATTAACAGTGCCAACGGAAGCAGTGATCCGATATGACCCGCTGCGCGAATAAGTTTAGTTTTCTGTTTCCGATCTAGTTTCATGTGGCTCCTGGGTGTGTGCCGCCAAAAGGCCTCCGAGGTTTTTGAAACCTCGGAGGTCTACGCAAGTGCGTCGCAACGAAAGACGCATTATTAAAAGTTTGCTTGCAAGCTCATGCCTTCGTAAAGATACGCCACTTGTTCTTCATAGCCGTTGAACATCAGCGTATCTCGACGGCCGAGTTCACCTATGCGCCGTTCAGAAGCTTGTGACCAGCGGGGGTGGGGTACTTCAGGATTGACGTTGGCGTAAAAGCCATATTCGCGGGGTGCAGCCGACATCCACAGAGAAGTAGGCATTTCTTCCACCAGGTCGATCTTAACGATTGACTTGATGCTCTTAAAGCCATATTTCCAGGGAAGAACCATACGAATAGGGGCGCCACTTTGAGGCAGTAGCTCTTTGCCATAGAGGCCAGTTGCCACGAGTGCCAGGTCGTTCATGGCTTCATCGAGGCGTAGTCCTTCAATGTAGGGCCAATCGTACCAACGACTGTCTTGCCCAGGCATGAGTTCAGGGTCGTAAAGCGTTTCAAAGCGCACGAATTTGGCGTCGGCTGTGGGTTCCACTTCGCTCAGCAGTTTAGACAGCGGGAAGCCCATCCAGGGTATGACCATTGACCACGCTTCGACACAGCGCAGGCGGTAGATGCGCTCTTCCTGGTCAAATTTGGTGCGCAAATCTTGAATATCGTAAACACCAGGATTGCGTACCAGGCCGCCTACTTCTACTTGCCAGGGCGAGGTAGGGAAATCCTGGGACAGTTTAGCCGGGCCATCTTTGTCGGTTGAGAATTCGTAGTAATTGTTGTAGGTGGTAATGTCTTCGTAACTGTTGATGGGATCACCTAATTCATCAGTAGTTGTGCTAACTGTGCCTGGGGTTAAATCCGTGTCGGCTGATACGGGGGCGCTGCCTTGAGGGGCAGGATTAAAGCCCTTGGGAGCGCACGCGGCTAACAAGCTCCCTGCGGCCACTAAGGTAGCGCCTTTCATGAATTGGCGACGTGATGCATAAATGTGTTCGGGTGTGATTTCGGAGGATGGAATTTCGATGCCTGTGCGTTTTTTGATTAACATGTTGCTTCCCTTTTGTGATCCATATTTTCTTTAATGCAGATGTTCTTGAATGCGGTGTTCTTTAGATATGATGAGGATAATAGAATGTTATGACAGATTTCTAAAGAGAATATTATGAAATGCTTACAAAAGCAGAAATCAGAAGGCAGAAAGCAGAAGGATGACTGTTTTATAGCATTCAGTGGGTAGCGTACCCGAAAAAATCTAGTACGCTTGGGCTTTGTGAATTACTTTATGGTTTGGAGAGGTGGGTGTGGCTAGAGAATTATCGTTGATGGAACATATGATGTGTCTGGTGTCGGATGTGGTGCCGATTAATTTTGTTTTGACTGCGCGTATTCAGGGTCAATTTACGATGATGGAATTGCGGGATGCTCTGGAGAAGGCGCGGCAAAAGCAACCTTTGTTGGCTGTGCGTGTCGTGGATGGGGATAACGGCCGTTTCCATTTCTGCCCGCCTGATAATCCCCAACTCTCAATCCGATTGGTCTCGCGTGCATCAGACAGCGCCTGGGAGCGAGAGGTTGAACAGGAAATCAAAACCCTCTTTGATTGGCGCACTGGCCCGTTGGTGCGTTTGGTGTGGGTGCAAGGTGAAGCCGTTTCTGAACTGCTGTTGGTTTGTCATCATGGCATTGCCGATGGCTTGTCGGCGCTATATGTGCTTCACGACATCATGCAGTTTTTAGGAAAGCCAGATACGCCGGTAGTGCCTTTGTCGATGCTGCCTGCTGCCGAAGAAATACTGCCTGCGGCGGTGCTGCGAAAGCCTGCGATGAGAACAAAAATAACGCTTGCTCGAGGTGGGCTAAAACTTTTACCCTTGCTCAATCGGTTTAAAAAACAAAACACAGCCTCCGATTTCCCATCTGAACCGCCTGACCTGGCGTTTCAGATGATTTCCTGGATGCTCGATGAGGTGGAGACAACGGCCGTTATCCAGCGAGCCAAACAAGAAAATACAACCGTACACGGGGCATTGGGAGCCGCGTTTCTGAAAACCTTCGCCATGCGGGAAGGTGAAAAAACCGGCTGGCAGCGAAAACTTTCCAACCCTGTCAGTATACGGAAGCACCTGGCTCCCCCTGTAGGCGAAGACTTTGGCTTGTTTATTGCCCTGGTAGAAACGGCCGTTATCTGCCAACCAGAACGAGATTTCTGGGAGATCGCTCAGGAGATTAAGCAAAAACTGGCGCGTGATTCGGTCGCTGAAAAAGTGCTCTTTCCGTTTGCAATGGCGCAGTACCTGGAACCCAATGGGCCAGGATTGGAATTGCTTGGTGACTTCAACAACATCAGCTACGACTTATCCATCACCAACCTGGGACGATTTAACTTTCCGGTGAGCTATAGCGGGCTTGAGCTGCAAGCAATTTTTGGCCCAGTCGTAACCACGACGGCAAACGAGAGAATTCTGGGGGTGACAACTGTCGGCGGTAAGCTTTGTTTTACCTTTGTGTTCCAGCCAAAAGACATGACTTTGGCGCAGGCTGAGGAAATTAAGGCACAGGCAATGGCTTTTCTTGTAGACGCTTGTTAAGAAAACGGGTGATGAGGAGAACGATAAAATAAAAAAGCCTGGGCATCAATCACCCAGGCTTTTTTGCTCAACAGTTCCCCACTGTTCACTGAACACTGAAAACTGTTCACCGAAAACTCCCTACTCCACCTTAAACCGAATCGTATGCGGCTCGCCCACATAATTGCTGTCCTTGACCACGATGAGGCGCAGCAGGTACTCGCCGGGCGGCAGCCCTTCGGCGTGCAGCATTTCCAGTGTGCCATTCACCACCGGCGTACTGTGCGTCTCACCCAAAGTTAGCCAGTTGATGTTGTCGCCCTCCGGTACACCCAGTTCCAGTTTGTAGAACTGGACCTCTTCCGGATTGAAATTAGCCGTGCCCACGATGGGCATGATGCCATCCGCCACTTCGCCATCGGCCGGGCTGGTGATGCGCCAGATGGCGGGGGCGTTGGGGTCGAGGGCTGACGGTGAGCATCTCCTCAGTGCAGGCGGCGGTGGGCAAGATGGCGATGTTGTGGGCCTGTGCCCATTCATGGGCGGCCTTGAGACTTTCCGGGTTGCGCGGCGGTTTCAGAAAAACCTGCGGCTGGGCGTTGGGTGGCAGCGTGGTGGCATCGGCGCCTTCAAAGATGTGGCAGAAGATTTGGGGCGGCGGTTGTTTGTCGTCTGCGGCGTCGGTGCTGACCTGGATGGCTTCCGGAGGCAAGGGTGGCAGGAGAACGGCGGGGGTGCGTAAAACGGCCGTTTCCAATTCTTCCCACTTGACTACATTGGGGTCAACCGGCGGGGTCTCGTCTGGCGTATCGTCCGTGAGGAACCATTCCTCACTGCCGCGCGTGCAGTCCGTCGCCCCGACTGTGATGGAACTGATGGCACATAACGGCCGTTTCTCCAGACCAGTAGGCGGTACCGCAAACTCCGTCGCCGGTGGAACCCCATTCACAGTCAACGATTCCAGCAAGCCAAAATCACTGTAAACGGCTTGCATAAAGTCACTCCACAGCGGCGCGGCGCCCGTAAGGCCACTGATGTCGATCATCTCGCTGTTGTCGGTATTGCCCGTCCATACGCCCACTACCAGACCAGGCGTGTAGCCCATCGTCCAGTTGTCGCGGTAATCATTGGTCGTACCCGTTTTGGCGGCGGCAGGGAATGGCAGAGCCAGTGGATTGTCATTGCCCATGGCGGGCACGCGGGCGGCATCGTCATCCAAAATATCGCTGATGAGGAAAGCCACACGCGGATCGATGACCTGTTCGCCAGAAGTTACGGGGTGTTCGTAGAGCACCTCGCCGTTGCTCTTGGCGACGCGCAAGAGAGAGACCGGTTCCACGCGCTTGCCGCCGTTGGCGAAGGCCGCGTAAGCTGTGGTCAAATCCAGCGGTGTCACTTCGCCACCGCCCAATGTTAGCGACAGGCCGTAGCTGCTGCTGTCCTGATCCCAGGTGGTGATGCCTAGTTTCTGCGCAAATTCCATCAATTTGGGGATGCCGATTTCTTGCAGAGCCAACACCGCCGGAATGTTGTAACTGTTGGCTAACGCTTGGCGCAGCCGGGTGGGACCATGAAAAGCGCCATCGTAATTCACAGGCGCATACTCACTGCCATCAAACTGGGGATACTCGACGGGCACGTCCCACAGCACATCGGCGGCAGTCCAGGAAACCTCGCCATTTTCAGCGGGTGACAGGGCCGCGGCATAGGTCAGCGGTTTGATGGAACTGCCGGGCTGCTGCAAGGAGGTAGCGACGTTCACGCTGCCATCAATGGCCTCGTCGTGGTAATCGACACTGCCCAGCATGGCTAGAATTTCGCCGGTGGTGGGCTGCATGGCAACCAGGGCGGCGTTGGTGAGATTGTGTTCGGGACCAACGGCCGTTACATGCTGACGGGCTAATTGTTCTGCCAGTCGTTGGTAATCCAGGTCTAAGGATGGTGGTCACTTGCAACCCGCCGTTCGCCACCACATCCGCCCCAAACATTTCCTCTAACTGCTGACGGGCATAAACGGCAAAGTGCGGCGCTGTCAGACTGACTTCTTGCACGGCAAAGTTGAGCGGTTCCTGGTAAATGCTTTCAGCTTCGGTCTGGGTGAGGTAGCCATCGCCCACCATCAAATTGAGAATGAGCCACTGCCGTTCTTTGGCGCCCTCAAAATTGGTAAAGGGATCGAGTTCGACCGGACTTTGCGGCAGTCCGGCCAATAAACTGGCCTCCCCCGCTGTCAGATTGGCGGCCGGTTTGCCAAAGTAGGTCTGAGCCGCCGCTTCGACGCCGTAGGCCAGGTTGCCGTAGTAGATTTCGTTGAAATACATCTCCAGGATTTCGTCTTTGCTGTATTTTTGATCCATCAGCGAGGCCAGCACGATTTCTTTGGCTTTACGGTTGTAGGAAACGGCCGTTCGCTCATCATAATCAAACACAATATGGCGCACAATTTGCTGGGTAATGGTACTGCCGCCCACCGGCCGGGCTTCCGGGTTCTTGTAATTAGCCAGCAGTGCCGCCGCCACCGAAGGCAAATCCAGTCCCGTATTTTGATAAAACGAGTCATCTTCCACCGAAATCGTGGCGTCAATCATAGACTGTGGCACTTGCGCCAACGGAATCTGGGTGCGGTTGCCTTCGCCAAAGAATTCCCACAGCAGGTCGCCATTCCGATCAAAAATGCGTGTTGTCTCAAAGGTTTCCCGTTCACGGGCGGTATCGAGTTTCGCCACACCGGCTTCAACTTCTCGTGAAAAACTGGTATAGATGAGCGTGCCTGCTACCAAAATGCCGCCAAATACCAGCACCATCAACAGGACGGTGCCACCGACTAACGCCATACTAAAGCAGCCGCAGCAGCCACGTTTTGGTTTTTGGCCGTCTGTTGATTGCTGATAAACGGGTTGTTGGGGTTGTGGAGATTGATTATCGTATGACATGCGTCGGCTTTCCTTCTCTCAATAAATGCCTGGACTTGGCGTTTTTACTCGTCACCGGTGTCGCGCGATTTGACAAATCGCGTTACGGCTCCAGTATCTGATGAATTTTCTACATCGGAACATTCTTCCGCAGAAATAGGTTCCTGTAATGACATAAAGAGTGTACGAAATTGGGGAGCTGCTTACTTGGCGCAAAAACAACGCATTGGCGACGGGATCGACACGAAAAAAAAGAGCGTCCTTTTGAGGGCGCTCTTTTAATCTTCATGTTTCGTCTTTACTTCTAGCCATGACTTTTAGCCACGACTTTTAACCACGACGCAGCAAGAAGACACCAGCCCCAGCTAACAAGACAACGAAGGCGGCACCAATCAAGAGCAAGCCACTAAAGTTGGCTAACCCACCGGAATCTTCAGAAGGAACGGCCGTTTCTGATTCTGGTGCGGTTGTCGGTTCTGCGTCACTCATCACGGTGGCGTTTGCATCCACTACTTCTTGCGGTGCCTCTTTTAGCCCAAACGTCACCGGAATAATCACACCGCTAGAGACAGCCACAGCCCAGCTTTCCGGGGTGGTTGCCTGGTATCCGGCTGGCGGGAAAACTTGCACCTGATATGTACCCGCTTCCAAATTCTCAAAGCAGAATGGCTCGTTGATGCCATCTGTCACGTAAGAAGCTTTGCTATTGCCGTCTTGGAACAAAGAAACCGCAGCATTCGGTAGCAGATTCTCGTTTTCAAGGAAATAGACAGCATCGCCATCTTTATCTTCATAGACAATCACACACACGCCATTCGTTGTTTCTGCATCGGCGACAGTTTCTTCGATGGATTCAACGGCAACTGCGTCAGTTGGTGCTGCTTCTGGCGTAGGTTCTTCACTGGTTTCCTCCGCAGTTGCTTCAGCGGTAGGTTCTGGCGTGGGAACTTGGCCGGGAGGAACAATAATCAACTCGTCTCCAGGATTGAAAAATGCCGGATTATTGTTGAGTTCTGGAATAGCAGCGAGTGCTTCTTCCGCCGTTAATCCCATCGTTGGTGCGTACTGAATAGCTAAACTCCAGAAAGTATCACCCGCTTGCACAACATGAATGACTGCCCCATCAGAACGCGGGGTAGCTGTTGGCGCCGGTGTAGACGTTGGCCCAGCCACAACAGGTGCCTCCGAATTCACAGGTGCCGAAGAAGAAGAACCTGCACTCGCGCTAACAGTTGGATCAACCTCAGCTAACGCCGTGAGTGACAAACCGTCAAGGAAGAAACCATTGTTGATATAGGGTTGTTTGGATCCCATTTCAATCCAAACCGTCATATTTTCAGAAGTTGCTGTGAAATCATGGATAAATACTGGATAGGAAAGGTAGAATGGAGACGTGGTACCAGCAGTCCATAAACCACTGTAATTGATATTATTTTCATCAAGCCAGGCTGTGCCAGTTGGCGCAGCCCCCAAGCGAACTTGCCCAGCATCAAGATCTTCGGGTGCATGTTTGCGACCAGAATAAGTTTCAACAATATCAATGTAGATGGGTGCGGCCAAGCGATACTTGCGGCCTACCTCTAATCCGGTCACATCTTGTGATAAAGCGGCATAGACTGGTGCCCACCCCTTGAAAATTTTCAAGGCGTAAGAGCCATCACGGAAAAACAAAGTTTGTTCATTTTCAGGGGCATCTTTGATATTCCATACAACTGTTTCTGGGCGGGCTGCTGCACCATTAGAACGTGGAAATGTTTGTCCATCCAGCCAATGCATTCTCCAGCCATTCGGTACAGTAATTTCAGGAATGCCATCTTGATTGAAATGCCCACCTTCAAAACCTGGATTAGTCAGTAAATTTTCCTGAGCTATGGCTTGGTTTCCACTCAAACTTAGAGCCACAAAAAGGATGCTTGCTAGCATAAAAAGCAAGACTATTGATTTAATTTTCATTCTTTCTCTTCCTCCACAACGTCTGTGCTTCAAGTGCATTGTGTTTACATTTTTGAACTGTTGACCTTCTGCAAAGGATCAAAAATATAGCGCAATTTAAAATTGCGCTAGAAACAATCAAGAATTGTAACATGCCGCTCATGAAACTGCCATTTTAAGCAGAAATTTATTGCGCTGCGGTTTCTTGACGAGGTATTTCGCATATGGTAGACTGCATTATGTTTACCAAATTGTTTGTGTATGGATGCGGACACAAATAAAGCTTAATAAAATACGCATCCTCAAGGCTTGATTGTTCATCGAAGGCAAATGTTATTCACGGTTAAGCCCTAAATGTTAAGTTTCCGGATTTATATATAGATCGATTTGGAGGATCTCTGTGAAACAAAAAACGCATATACCCTATTGGTTTTTATCAGTACTTGTTTTACTACTTTTTGTTTTAGCTGCCTGTGTACGACCTGTTCCAGAGTCAGAACAACCTCAAATGACGGAGACCCCAGCCGTACCCGCACCTGTAGAAATACCAGCAGAGATTACTTCTACGCCGACACCGTTAGCGGATTTACCAGAGTCTTATCCCGGAGCTGTGGAACTGACGCCTGTCGGTGTGACGGATCCGAATACGGGTGGTGCGGTGGCAGTTGAGCAAACGGCCGTTCCTAGCCTGCCTACCAGTCACACCGTTCAAGAGGGTGAAACATTATCCACGATCTCCCCACAATATGGCGTTTCTGCTGATGAAATTGCGGCCGCCAATAACCTTACGACCTCCGGCGCTTTAACGGTGGGTCAAGTTCTCGTGATTCCTGCTCCAGGCACAACAGCGCCTCCCGTGGTTGTAGAACAGGCACCTCCTACCAGTAGTGGCGGACAGTCACATGTTGTGCAGCCGGGTGAAAACCTCTTCCGCATTTCCTTGCGCTATGGCAAAACAGTTGATGAGGTAGCGGCTTATAATGGCATCGCCAACCCGCATTTCATTTACCCGGGACAGGTAATCCAAATTCCATAAGGCTG
Source organism: uncultured Chloroflexia bacterium (assembly GCA_963747345.1). GTDB lineage: Bacteria > Chloroflexota > Anaerolineae > Promineifilales > Promineifilaceae. Next base: position 18,188 of record CAVVFA010000002.1, read on the forward strand.
CGTTGGCACATAAAATCTGACAAAAGACGCATCGGCTTGACCGTTCACCAAAGCCAAAAGTTATTCATGGTCAAGCCCGAAGGCTTTTGGCTTATAATTGAATAGTTGAATTTATGATGCACGGTGATTTTTACCGTGCATCTTTTTTTTACGTGAGTGATAGAGTAAGTGATAGAGGTTTATGATGAAAGTGGAACAATCGAGAGTAGCATGGGAAGGGGACGTCTTGGCGGCTAAGGGTGGATACCTTGATTGCGCCTGATGGGACGGCATTTGATAAAGGTTTTATTGAACATCCTGGGGCGGTGGTGCTGATTCCGGTGCGGGAAACGGACACTTCGACAAGCTCAGTGACCACTTCGACAAGCTCAGTGACCGCTTTGACAAGGTGCCGCTTCGACAGGCTCGGTGAGCGCTTCGCCAAGCTCGGTGGACGGTCTCTCCGAAGTGGGCGCTTCATTAGAAGTGCTTATGATCCGTCAATACCGTCGTGCTATTGATGAATATCTGTTAGAACTGCCTGCTGGCACGCGGGAGTGGGATGAAGATTGGCTGGCGTGTGCTCAGCGCGAACTGCGGGAAGAGACTGGCTATCGTGCTGATAAAATTATACTCATTGGCGAATTTTGGCCTTCGCCAGGACTGTCTAACGAGTTGATGCGTCTCTGTTTGGCAACGGGGCTACATCCCGATCCGCTGCCTGGTGATGTGGATGAAGAAATTGAGGTGCAACCGATGCCGCTGGATAAATTGGTAGATATGGCAAAAAACGGGCAAATTTTGGATGCTAAATCGATTGTCGGCTTGCTGAAAGCCGCGGATTATCTGGCAAAGCAACCGTAGAATCAGTCAAACATGGCGAAAACTGAGGATCGGCTACAATTAGTAGCCAAGCCGTCATTGACGCTGCATGCTTATCGGCGTGACAATCGACGGCGGTTGACAGTAAAACAGGACGGAAGCGGCACTTTTCGATTACTTGCCCGGAGAATTGTATGAGCAAAAGCGACGAACTCAAGCAGCAAATACTGAAACTGGTTCAGGAATATTATGAAGCCGAATTTGAAGTCCAGCCTTTTGTGCCTGGGGAAACGGCCGTTCCTGTGTCTGGGCGTTCCTTTGATGGGGATGAACTGGTCAATCTCGTTGATGCGTCACTGGATTTTTGGCTGACGACAGGACGCTTTGCGCTCCAGTTTGAACAAGAATTTGCCCGCTACCTGGGTGTGCGCCACGCCAGTCTTTGTAATTCTGGCTCCTCCGCCAATTTACTGGCGCTTTCGGCACTGACTTCGCCCACACTCCAAGAGCGTCAACTTAAACCGGGCGACGAAGTGATCACCGTCGCCGCTGGCTTCCCCACCACTGTCAATCCCATTCTGCAAAATGGCTTGAAACCAGTGTTTTTGGATGTAGATATTCCTTCTTACAACATGTCTACGGCACACTTGGAAGAAGCGATTACGCCGCAAACCAAAGCGATTATCATCGCCCACACGTTGGGCAATCCGTTTGAACTGGATACGGTGCTGGAGATTGCCAATCGGCACAACTTATGGTTGATTGAGGATAATTGTGATGCGCTGGGCACGACGTATAACGGCCGTTTAACCGGCACATTTGGTCATCTCGCCACCGTCAGCTTTTACCCGGCACATCACATCACCATGGGCGAAGGGGGCTGCGTGGTCACCAATCGCCCTAAGCTCAAAAAGCTTGTCGAATCCTTCCGCGATTGGGGGCGCGACTGCTGGTGTGCGCCCGGAGAAGCCAATACCTGCGGCACGCGCTTCGAGTGGCAGCTTGGCACCTTGCCCTACGGTTATGACCACAAATACATCTATTCCCACATTGGCTACAACCTCAAAATGACCGATATGCAAGCGGCGGTCGGTGTGGCCCAGTTGAAGAAACTGGCTCAATTTATCGAGATGCGGAAGAAAAACTGGCAGCATTTACGCAATGGGCTGACCCCATTTGAAGAATTTATGATTTTACCGGAACCAACGCCTAACAGTGACCCCAGTTGGTTTGGCTTCTTACTCTCCGTGCGCCCTGAGGCGCCGTTCACGCGCAATGAGCTCATCAACTATCTGGAAACCAATCAGATTGCCACCCGTCTGCTCTTTGGCGGCAACCTCACGCGCCAACCCGCCTACCAGGACATGGATTACCGCGTCGTGGGCGACCTGACCAACACAGACTTGGTGATGAACCACACCTTCTGGATTGGCGTTTACCCCTCTCTTTCCACTGAAATGCTCGACTACATGCTGGATATATTCGGCCGTTTCTTCGCTCAATTTTCTTAAAATCCACTAAATCTGGATGTGTCATTCTTCAGGACGCAGGGGAAGACGATGGTACCAGTCATCCTCTGTTTGCGGGGTAGAACGGCCGTCTTCACCGTCAGGCCCCAGCCCGTGAATCCAATAAACAGATTGACCCATCATTTCAGCAGCTTGGTGATTGGTGGTATTGGCCGTTGGCCCATAGTTTCCTGTAGGAATGCAGGCTGACGATTCATCTGGGATACACTCCCGGGGAGCGGGTGAACCATAAGAAAGAAAATACAGTTGCCAGGCGGCATCGTGGCGGCAGGGCTGGTCAAGGGGGCTGCAAAATTCCGGTGCTAGTTCCGCATAGATAACCGCGTCTTGAAAATCGGGGATATCGTCATTGAGTAACGTTTCTTCTGTCAGCAGTGAAGAACGATACCACTCAACCAACACGTCTCGCGGCAGCAGTTTTTCTTCGATTTCCTGGCGTATCACGCTGCCAGTTTCCTGTCCATCCAGGTAGGATTTAGGAAATGGCGACCAAAATGGATCCAGAAGCGCCAGGCGGGAAGGTAGTAAATTTTCAGGAACGTCGCCGGTATTAATGCCATCTGCCAGTTGGACAGCCAGACGCACTGCCATTTGATTGCCCAAAGAGTGTCCGGCCAACCTGACTTCAGAACCCGTGTACCCAGACATCGCCTCCAGGTAGGCTTCGTAAAAAAGCTCAGAGGCACTTACTGTGGGCATTTTTTCTGTGTGATAATTCCCGTGTGCATCTCGGTAGCGCATGGCCGCTTCTGTGTCTGTCGTCCAGATTTTGTCTTCGGCCACCCAGACGAGGTCTTCGTCGGCAAATGAATGCCAGTAAAAGATGCCTATGTTCCAGCCTGCTTCAATCCAGTTGGCGGCCAAATCAAAATGGAATTCGCTGTTCTCTCCTTCGGCTGGGATGTCGAACATGAAATCAGGCGGGGTGTTTACCTGATCTGGCAGCCAACCGTGGACAAAGATGATGGTGGGCTTAGTTGGATCAAAGTAGTCATTTGAGATGCCGGATATTGCTTTTTGAGAACGGCCGTTTTCCCCAAACCACACCATGCCATAATCCAAATCGCTGGCGGGAGCGGCCTCGTTTTCATTTTGATTTCTTAGAAAAAGCGCCCCCAAGCCAATACCAACAATCACCACCAGGACGACAAAGATGCTGGGTACTGGTCGCTTTAGAATAGCTTTCATTCCTAAGTCATCTTTTTTATTCTGAAGGCGGTGCTTCGCCCAACAATTCCAGTATTTTGGCATAGACGACATCAGCATTGGGGTTAGAGGTGCGGTCGATAATGTTATGCGGGTAGCCGTCTTCTTTGGGGAATACAAATGTCACCGGCTCAGAGCCGTTTGCTTGCCACAAAGCAGTCAAGTCATCAGTGCGTTGGTTGTTAACGGTGGTATCGTTGTCGTTAGTAATGACGATGACGGAAGAAGCCGCTTTTTTCTCTGCTACCGCCTGTGCCAAAAGCGTCTTGCCAAACAACATCGCATTTGCCACCCCTTTTGATGACTGACCCCGATAAACATGCTCACGTTGAGGTTCAGAGGGAGAAGTTGGGTTAAAGTTGGGCGCTCTGGTGGCAAAATTTAGTAGAAAATAATCCACAAATCGGGGCAGTGTGCCAATGCCATACATGGGGGCGATAGACATGACGCGGGTGACATCACTCCGGTTTTGGGCAATCCAGGAGGCAATCGACCCGCCCACAGACAGCCCGACCACATCAACTTCTTCACCCAGGCCGGCCGCAATGTCTACCACATCATCGGCATAATCACGCATCACCTCCGGTGTGGCGTGGCGCAATTCACCGACATCGCGGCTGGCAAGGCCATGATAGGGTATCCGCATAATGAGTACATTGTACCCCTGGTCATAAAGCAACTGCCCAAAATCGACCCATTGGAACGGCGAGTTTGTCCAGCCGTGAACCAACACATACACTTTGTCCGTCTTTTCCCCATGCGTCATCAGCACAGAGGCCGATTTAGGACTCATCAATATGCCATCTTCTGCGGCAACGGCCGTTTCAAACCGCTGTATCGCCTCATCATAATCAGCCACCGGATCCGGTGATGACGGTAAATCGGGTACGGATACCGGAATCAATCCCAAGAGGAGGATAATTCCCAACAGTACCAACAGCACAATGCCTGCAACTTTCAATATCTTCTTAAGCATCACTTTCCTCACTAGGTATGGTTTGTTCCTCTTCCCCACCTTCGTCGTTGCCAAATGATTTCAAATCTTCTGCCAATTCCAACAAACGGGCTTGCACGGCCTGATGAACGCTTCCTTCTGGGAAATTGCCGTGTTCATCGCGTGTGCCGGCTGGTCTGCCAGTGAGCAGTTCAATGCCTTCATCGATGGTGCGTATGGGCCAGATATTGAAGTTTCCGGCGGCAACGGCCGTTACCACATCCTCATGCAGCATCAAATCATTGACATTACTGACCGGAATGAGCACACCCTGTTCGCCTGTTAAGCCACAGACACGGCACACGCGGAAAAAGCCGTCTACCTTCTCATTCACACCGCCGATAGGCTGCACTTCGCCGCGTTGGTCTACCGAACCCGTTACGGCAAAGCCCTGTTTGATAGGGAATTTCGCTCAAACTGGAAAGCAGCGCATACAATTCCGCCGACGAGGCGCTGTCGCCATCGATTCCGGCATAATTCTGCTCAAAGGTCAGGCTCGCCGTCAGCGACAGCGGTTGATATTGGGCATAAGTGCCGCCCATGTAGCCCGTTAACGTCAGCACCCCTTTTTCGTGGATGGGGCCAGACATGTCGGTTTCCCGTTCGATGTGAATGACGCCGCCCTCGCCCATGTAGGTTCGCGCGGTGATGCGCCCTGGCTGACCAAAAGCATAGTCACCCATCTGCATGATCGACAGCCCATTTACTTGCCCCACAACGGCGCCCTTTGTAGCGATGAATATGGTACCGTTCCTGAATCTCTTCCTGGATGATTTCTTCGATGCGGTTTGAACGATAGGTGCGTTCATCCAAGGCTTGCTTGACATCAGCGGCGGTAACCAGGGAACGGCCGTTTAGCCCTGCCCAATAACTCGCCTCCTCAATCAAATCAGACACCGCCCCAAATTGGGTACTCAGTTTGTTCTGCTGACTGACAATCTGGGAGCCGTATTCAACAATTTTGGCAACGGCCGTTCTGTCAAAATGCAGCAAGCCTTCTTCATAGCAGCGCGTCGCCACAAACTGCGCATATTCCGCTACATGCGCCTCATCGTGAGGCATCGTCGAATCAAAATCAGCCCGCACCTTAAATAAATCGGCAAAATCCTCATCCCGTTCATACAACGTATAATAAATTCCCGGACTGCCCAACAGCACAATCTTCACCGCCAACGGAATCGGCTCCGGCGCCAACGATTTTGCCAACACCCGCGATTCATCCATCATCGCCGACGGCTGAATGCGCAATTCTTGAGTACGCAGCGCACGTTTCAAGGATTCCCAGGCTAACGGATTCTCCATAAAATCATTTGCCTGCAAAATAAGCGTGCCACCGTTGGCCCTGTGCAAACTGCCGCCTTTAATATTTGTGAAATGGGTAAACACCGCCCCCCCTTCCATTTCATACTCCAAGCGGCCAAACAAGTTCACAAACGTCGGGTTTTGCTCCGTGATAACCGGCGCCCCCACCGTCTCGCTGTTATCAATCAGCAAATTAACTTCATACCGGCGCAAATCAATCTCTTCCTGACTGTCCAACTGCGGCGCAAAGTCATCAATCTGATTCAACACATCCTGGTACACCTCAGACAAGTACAACAAAACTTCATCATGCGCGGCATATATTGCCTGGAGTTCTAAAAAATAATGTTGGATGGCGGCTTCTGCCACCGTGCGATCCACTTCTCGGATTTTCTGCCGCGTTCCTGCTTCTAATGCATAAATTTCGTAGAGCGTTTCCTCAAGTTCCTCGCTCAACACTTCCAAACTTTGCTCCAATGCCTGCTGTTGTTCCAGCGGGAGTTGGCCCAACTCTTCTGGCGTCAATTGACGGCCGTTACTAACTGGAACTACCACAATGCCAGAAGCCGTGCGCATCAAAGACAGCCCCTGTGCCGCTGCCTTCTCATTCAGCGCCGCCAAACGTAGACCCTGCTGCTCATCAAAGGTACTACGCACCGCTTCAATCGCTTCCTGATACGTTTCCGACTCAAATGCCTGCGGCAAATCTTCGCTAATATAGCCAATCAACGCCGCCATGCGTGCTTGAAACACACTACCGTCACCTGCCGGTAAATTAATGGCTCGCGGTTGATGCGGGATGGCAAAGTTATGCACATAAATCCAATCATTAGGCGCCGGTTCCTTTCCCATACGTTCCTGCAAAAAACGCTCAATAGCGGTAGCTCTCCCCGTACCCGTTGGTCCCATCACGAACACGTTATAGCCACGGCTTTTCATGCCCATGCCAAACTCAATCGCCCGTGTGCCTCGCGGCTGTCCAATAATATGCGTACCAGGCGTCAACTCGGCGGTGGTTTCAAACGTAAATTGTGATGGATCTACTGCATGGCGCAGCTTCTCTGGCGATAATGGTTGTACAGGCATTCTTTTCTCCCTGATTGGGTTCTGTGTAAGCAAATGAAGTGGGCAATGTTACTCTCCCCAAGAAAACATAGCAAATAACAGAGCGGTGGGAAAAATACCCCGTCGCGCAGCCCTTGTCACATGAGACCCTGTTAAATCATATCGGCAAAACCAACTATTCCCGCTAAAATTGGGCAAAAACCGTCCGCTTACTCAAACAAAAGGTGAACATGCAGATCGATCACATATGGCATACTGAATCCGTCGAAAACAGTCTGAGCGCCCTAAACAGCAGCATAGACCAGGGTCTCTCCGAAAGCGAAGTGCAAGCCCGCCAGGCACAATTTGGCCTCAACGAACTCGTTGAAAAAGGGGGTAAACATCCTCTGAAACTGCTTTGGGAACAGGTCAGCAGCGTCATGGTGCTCATCCTCATTGTGGCGGCGGTGGTTTCCGCTTTTCTGGGCAAAACCACAGAAGCGGTGGCCATCGGCGCGATTGTGGTGCTGTTTGTCATCCTCGGTTTCGTGCAGGAATATCGTGCCGAACAGGCGATGGCCGCCTTGAAAAAACTGGCTGTGCCGGTGGTGCGCGTGCGCCGCGGTGGCAAGTTGGTGGAACTGTCGGCTGTGCAACTGGTACCCGGCGACATCATTCTGCTGGAAGCGGGCAACGCCATTCCGGCGGACGCGCGTGTGGTAGAAAGTGCCAACTTGCGCGTCCAAGAATCGGCGCTCACAGGCGAATCTGAGGCGGTGGAAAAACAAACGGCCGTTCTCGACAAATCAGACTTGCCCCTCGGTGACCGGCTCAACATGCTCTACATGGGCACCAACGTCACCTATGGCCGGGGAACGGCCGTTATCACCGCCACCGGCATGAATACCGAACTGGGTAAAATCGCCACCCTTATTCAAGGTGTCAAAGATTCCCCCACACCCCTGCAAAAACAGCTCGACGGCGTGGGTAAAATGCTGGCGCTTGCGGGTGTGGCTGTGGCCGCCCTGGTTCTGCTTATTGGCGTATGGTCGGGCGAATCGTGGGAAGAAATGTTCTTAACGGCCGTTTCCGTGGCCGTCGCCGTGGTGCCAGAAGGCTTACCCGCCGTCGTTACCATCACCCTGGCGTTGGGCGCACAGCGCATGTTGCGCCGCAGTGCCCTCATTCGCAAACTGCCCGCCGTCGAAACGCTCGGTTCCGTCACCGTCATTTGCTCCGACAAAACCGGCACGCTCACCATCAACCGCATGACCGTCACCGTCATTGATGTGGCCGGACATTTTCTGGAACTGGCGGGAACCGATGAACACGCGGCATCCTACCTTAAATTAGCCGAGAACCCCGACGATTTGTTCGCCACCCGCCCCTCCGCCATCGGCCTGACGCTGGCGGCTGGCGCCCTGTGCAACGATGCCTCCGTTAATCCCGACCCCGAAACTGGCCGATATACCGTCATGGGTGATCCCACGGAAGGCGCTCTGCTGGTAGCGGCCCAGCAGGCAGGCGTTTCCCGACGCGGTCTGGAAGCCGTGCTGCCCCGCGTCGCCGAACTGCCCTTCGACTCTGAACGCAAGCGCATGACGACGGTGCATCAACTGGCGGCCAACGCCGACCTGTTACCGGCGGCTGTGCGGGCCTTGCCCGGTACTGATTCCCCTTACGTGGCTCTGACCAAAGGGGCAGTGGATGGCATGTTGGCGCTTGCCACCCAGGTGTGGGATGGTAATCAGCCGGTGCCGATGGATGAGTTCTGGCATACGCGCATTGACATTGCCAACAGTGAGATGGCGCAAAAAGGGATGCGGGTGCTGGGGCTGGCTCTGCAACGGCTGGAGAATCTGGATGAACCGCTGGAGCAAAATCTAACCTTTATTGGCCTGGTGGGCATGATTGACCCGCCGCGTCCGGAAGTGAAAACGGCCGTTGCCACCGCCAAAACCGCTGGCATCCGCCCCATCATGATCACCGGCGATCATCCCTTGACCGCCCGCTTTATCGCCCACGATCTGGGAATTAGTGAAAACGGCCGTGTCAAAACCGGTCAAAATCTGGACCAGATGACACCAGAAGAACTTGTCGAAGCGGTCAACGATGTATCGATTTTTGCCCGCGTTTCGCCGGAACATAAACTGCGTATCGTGGAAGCCTTGCAAGCACAGGGTCAGGTTGTAGCCATGACCGGCGACGGTGTGAACGATTCACCAGCTCTGCGCAAAGCCGACATTGGCGTCGCCATGGGCATCACCGGTACCGATGTATCCAAAGAAGCCTCAGAAATGGTGCTGCTGGATGATAACTTTGCCACCATCATCGCCGCCGTAGAAGAGGGGCGGGTCATCTTCGACAACATCCGCCGCTTCGTCAAGTTTTCTATTGCCGGTAATGTGGGCAAGGTGCTGGTGATGCTGCTGACGCCTTTCATTGGCATTGCCGTGGCCATGGAGCCATTGCAACTGCTCTGGCTAAACCTGCTCACCGATGGTCTTTTGGGCTTGGGCTTAGGTGTGGAACCGGCGGAAAAAGGCATTATGAACAAGCCACCGCGCCAGCCGCAGGCCAGCCTGTTCAATGAAGGCTTAGGCCGTCAAATCATCTGGATTGGCGTGTTTATCGGGCTGGTGGCGTTGGCTGTGGTCTATGCCTTCTACGATCCGGCCTATCCGGAAGACCAGACGTGGCAGACGATGCTGTTTACGACGCTGGCCTTTTTGCAGGTGGGGCAGGCATTGGCGTCGCGTTCCAGCCGGGAATCTTTCTTTACGCTGGGCTGGCGCACGAACTCCACGCTGTTGTGGTTGGTGCTGGTGGTGATTTTGCTGCAACTGCTAGTTATTTATCTGCCGGTGTTAGAGAGTTTCTTTCATGTAGATCCTCTTTCGCTACCAGAACTGCTCATCTGCGTATTGGTAGGTAGTCTGGCTTTTTGGGCGATTGAGTTGGAGAAATGGTGGCTGAGACGGAACGGCCGTTAAAACAATGATAAAAAACATGACCCTTCTTCAGGGTTTTCTCTTTGTGCTTGCCATAATTGGCGTTATCGTGCTGGCGGTCTTCACGGCGCCAATGTGGCAAGCCTTGTTGGTGGCCGGTATTTTGGCTTATCTGCTCAACCCCCTGGTTAATCGGCTGGTAGCCCGTTGGCCGGGCAAACGTGGTCTGGCCACCCTGCTAATCTACACCCTGATCGTTCTGATCATTTTAGGCACACTGTCAGCGGTGGGGGCGTTGATTTGGGGACAGGTGCCAGAATGGGCACAAGATTTGGAAACAGCTTTAAACCAATTGGGATTATGGATAGGACGGCCGTTTGTCTTTATGGGGTTCAGGCTCCATCCTGAGGTGCTGTTGGCATATGTGCAGCGCTTGGCCAGTAATTCCATGACAGCATTGCCCATTGGTTCTGGCTGGCTGGGCAGTGTTGGCGAAAACTTACTCTGGAGCCTGGTTGTATTGGTGAGCCTGTTTTATTTGATGCGGGACGGTCCCCAAATCCCGCCGAAAATCATTGCTCTCCTGCCACCGGAAAAGCAGGAAGACGGCCGTTATCTTTTTGCTGAACTCGATACCATCTGGCGCATTTCTCTGCGCGTACAGCTTATTATCTTCGCCATTATCGCAGTCCTTTTTGTGGCCAGCACCAGCTTGATTCTCTGGCTGTTTTACCTCGGCTGGCTGCCGCTCTCCCCGATTGGTCTGATCATTCTGATCATCGTCGTCTACGCAGGCATCCAGCAAATCGACAATCTTTGGCTGCGGCCGCAATACATGGGCCATGCCCTGAAACTGCATCCCGGCATCGTGGTGGTGGCGCTGATTTCGGCGCTGGCGCTGACCGGTATTCTGGGCGCTATTATCGTGGTGCCAGTATTGGCCAGCCTGAAGGTTATAGCACTGTATGCCTATGACAAGGCGAAGGAAAAGCCAACATTGTTTCACGACAATGAAGAAGACGCTCAGATGCCCCTTGCCCCAGAATAAACCCTGTACTCTCCACAAGACTATCTTTTTAAAATTTAGAATTGCGTTGTGCGTTTGTAATCACCCATAAATAAGCGCTCCGTTCGTAGTGCCGACTTTAGTCGGTTGCCCGCTAAAGCGGGCACTACAAACCGGGAAGCCACTTCTTTAGCTGGTCTTTTGAGTAAATCAACGGCGCAAATACCAGGGGATACTGATGATGACAATGCGCTCGTCGCCGCGCAGGAGCAGCAGCATACGCAAAGATTCGGCACGTTGTTTGTGCAGAAAATAGTGATACCAGCGTGCCTCCACCAGTTCAGAAATGACCACCGCAATCTGGCGATCTGGATTCTCGTCTTTCACTTTCAAAATGTAATCAATGAGTGGCCCAAAAACCCGCCGGTAAGGGGATTCGAGAACGACCAGTTCTGGAGGCGTTTCCATTCCGGCCGTTTTTGCCGGTACAGTCACATACTTTTCCCATTGAGCTTGAATGCTGAGTGTCTCTTCTGGCACGCTGACCTGCACCCCATAAACGTTGGGGGAAAGTTTAATCGCAAACCGTAACGCTTTGCGGCTCATCTTGCTCCAGCCGCGCAAGGGGACAATGACGATGGGCGGCTGGATATGGGTTACATCTAGTGGCTCATACGAGGTCACTTCACGCGCGACTGTGGTGTAATGCCGTTTTATCGCCAAAAAGGTGACGAGCATAAGTGGCAGCATCAGCAAGGTAATCCAGGCCCCATGTGAAAATTTGGCAACCAGGATGACGATGAGGGTAACGGCCGTTGCCATCGCGCCCACCCCATTCACCACCATATTGCGCCGGGCATGTGCGCCGCCCACCCGCCGCCAATGAGCAACCATACCCGTCTGTGACAAGGTAAACGCCAGAAACGCCCCCACCGCAAACAGCGGAATCAGATGGTCGGTAATGCCGCGAAAGACAACCAACAGCAAACCGGAAATCAATGCCAGGGAGATGATGCCCTGGGAAAAGGCCAGCCGCCGCCCTCGTGAAGCGAAGGAATTGGGCAGGAAACCATCATAGGCCATTATCCGGCACAGGCGCGGAAAGCCAGCAAAACCGGTGTTGGCAGAAAGAGCCAGCACCGCCAGGATGGCAGCGATGGTGACATAGTAAAACCAGTTCCGGCCCACTACCGCCGCGACCAGTTGTGACAGAATGCTCTGGTATCCTGCCTGTCCAGGTACCGTGGCGGCAATATCATACGCTTGCACCAGATAGGCGATACCGGCTAAGGAGATGCACAAGATAGCAATGATGATGGACAGGGTGCGGCGGGCGTGAAAAGCAGTCGGTTCCTGAAAAGCCGTTACCCCATTGCTGACGGCCTCCACGCCGGTCATCGCAGTACAACCGCTGGCGAACGCCTGCATTAACAGCCATAAACTGACGGTGGTAACGGCCGTTGGCGGCAGTGGCGGCGCGATTACAGCTACCGGATTCCCCCCACTCAGGAGTGTTTTCACCACGCCGATGGCGATGACTATAAACAGACAGCCCACAAATAAATAGGTGGGAATCACAAAAGCCAACCCCGATTCACGTGTGCCGCGCAGGTTAACCAGAGCAATGCCAGCCAGGATGAGCAGACAGAGAGCCAGCGTGTAGGGCTGTAAGGCGGGTATGGCTGAAACCAATGCCCCCACTCCGGCAGAAATACCTACTGCTACCACCAAAATATAATCAAGCAGTAAAGCGGCGGCAGCCAACAGCCCAAACCGTTCGCCCAGGTTTTCGCGGGCAACGGTATAGGAGCCGCCTCCTTTGGGGTAGGCGGTAATGGTTTGGCGGTATGAGAACGTAGACGATCAGCAAGATGCCGATGATGATGCCGCTAATGGGGCCGATATAGTGGATGCCCAACGCGCCCAGCGGAATGAGCAGTGTCAGCGCCGCTTCTGGCCCGTAGGACGCTGAACCGAGCGCATCCAGACCCAGCATGGGAATACCTGCCAGAACGCCGACGCGCTGCCCTTCTTCTTCGTGTGAAGTCAGCGGTTTACCAAGGAGAAGATCGGTGAATTGCGTGAAGCGAGACATAGGAGGTAGCCACAAAAGTTGAAAGAACGGTAATGCAATCTATTGTAGCGATTGATAGGTGAGAGGCAAAAAGGTTGAGGGATACAACCTGCCTCCACTGTTTTGCGATAGAAGATGTGGTGGTAGCCAAAAACGGCCGTTACTTGTCAAAGAACGGCCGTTTCTCCCCCCGCCACACCGAAAACACCACTGGTACGCGGCCGATATGGTTGGCATCCATTTCCGCCACAGGCAAGTCCTCCTCCGCAAACCAGGCCACGTCCAGCACCTCCTGTTTGTGTGAGCCGTTCCCCATTTCGTGCCCGTCAACCAGCTTGCCCATGAACACAAACTGGTACAAATGATGCCGTGAGTGACCACCCCACAAGCGGGAATCAAACACTCCGGCCAATCCCACTATGTCACACGTCATGCCCGTTTCTTCATGAAATTCACGGGCGGCTCCGGCGGCGGCCGTTTCGCCGACTTCCAAAGCGCCACCCGGCATGGCCCATAAATTATTGTCGGCGCGTTTGATGAGGGCTAAACGGCCGTTATCATCAAACACCGCACAGTCCGCCACCGCAAACGGAGTTGGTCTGGACAGCACCGTACTGCGCAGCGGCTCCAACTCCGCCACGTCTACCCCATCCGCCAGTGCCAGCATCTCCATACCAATCGTTTGCAGCTTCAAGTACCGATCCTGAGCATACACATCCTGCTCATAATGCTGCCCAAACACCACCATCTCCAAAATCTGATTTGCCCACAACGCTAAATTCTTTGCTGAACTCATTTATTTCCCTCCGCGTCCTTCGCGCCTCCGTAGTTAAAATCTTTAAACCAAACTTAGCACAAAACCACAGCTTAAAATCTACGAAACGTTTATGGTTGCCCCCCTTAAGCCGTGCTAGAATTATCGGTCGGCTGTAAATCTCTAGAGATTGGAGACTAGAGATTGGAGATTGGTTCGCAAAGAATCTCCAATCTCTAATCTCCAGTCTCCTCAACAGGAAACTGAATGACTCTCAACAAAATCATCGTGCGTGGCGCACGCGAACACAACCTCAAAAACGTCACCGTCGAAATTCCGCGCGACAAACTCGTCGTACTCACCGGCATCTCCGGCTCCGGCAAATCCTCCCTGGCCTTCGACACCATCTTCGCCGAAGGCCAGCGCCGCTACGTCGAATCCCTTTCCGCCTACGCCCGCCAATTCCTCGGCCAGATGGAAAAACCAGACGTAGACCAGATAGAAGGACTCAGCCCGGCCGTTTCCATCGACCAGAAAGGCGTCAGCCACAATCCGCGCTCCACCGTTGGCACCGTCACCGAAATCTACGACTACTTGCGTCTGCTTTTTGCTCGCGTAGGCACACCCCACTGCCCCGAATGCGGCCGCCCCGTCAGCCCGCAGTCGGCTGAGCAAATTGTGGAAAACGTGCTCAACATGCCCCAAAACAGCCGCATCCAGGTGTTAGCGCCGCTTGATTCGTGACCGCAAAGGACAGCATCTCGGCATCTTCGACGATGTGCGTAAAGCCGGTTTCGTGCGTGTGCGCGTGAATGGGGAACTGCGCCAGGTAGACGAAGAAATCGAACTCGACCGTTACAAAAACCACAGCATCGAAGCCGTAGTAGACCGCCTCATCATTCGCTACGCACGTAACGACAACAGCGAAGAAGCCAAAGCCGACCGCACGCGCCTCACCGATTCCATCGAGACGGCGCTCACGCTGGGCAGCGGCATCGTCATCATCAACGATGTCACGGAGCGCGACAACCAGATCGACCATCTCTACTCCGAGCATCTCTACTGCCCGTATGATGGTACCAGTATTCCTGAAATTGAGCCGCGCACTTTCAGCTTCAACAGCCCGCACGGCGCTTGCCCCGATTGTCAGGGTCTCGGCACCAAAAAAGAGCTGGACGACGACCTTATCGTGCCCAACAAAGAGATGACATTGGCCGATGGCGCCATCATCGGCTGGCCGACCGACGACAAAGCTGGCTACTACTGGCAGCTCCTCAAAGCCACCGCCGACCACTTCAAAATTCCCACCAAAGTGCCCGTCAGTCAACTCACCTCTGCCCAAATGCACATCCTGCTCCACGGCAGCGGCGAAGAAACAGTGACCGTGACCTATGTCAACCGCGACAGCGATACCCGCCATTACCAAACCAAATACGAAGGTGTTGTGCCTAATTTGTGGCGGCGCTACCACGAATCCACCTCCGATTATGTGCGTGATAAACTGGAAGGTTTCATGGTCAATCGCCCCTGTTCAACTTGTGCGGGTTCCCGGTTGCAGCCGGTGGCGCTGGGTGTCACCATTGACAGCACCAATATTGCCGATGTTACCCATTGGCCGGTGGCACGTTCTTTGCCCTGGGCAGAACGATTGCATGAGGATGGAGTGTTGAGCGATCGCCAAAAGATGATCGCCAAACCCATCCTCAAGGAAATCCATGAACGACTGCAATTTATGATCAACGTGGGTCTGGATTACCTGACGCTGGAGCGCACGGCTGGCACACTCAGCGGCGGTGAAGCCCAGCGTATTCGGCTGGCGACGCAGATTGGCAGTCAGTTAATGGGTGTGCTTTACGTGTTGGATGAACCATCGATTGGTCTGCACCAGCGAGATAATGCCCGCCTCATCCATACCCTGAAAGGGATGCGCGACCTGGGCAATACGGTGCTGGTGGTGGAGCATGACGAGGATACGATGCGCGCCGCCGATTGGATTGTTGATTTAGGGCCGGGCGCAGGTAAGCTGGGCGGCGAGATTGTGGCGGAAGGCACGCCAGAACAGGTGGCCGCCAATGAAAAGTCGATTACTGGCGCGTATTTGAGCGGACGCATGAAGATTGAGGTGCCGCAGAAACGGCGCAAGGGGCATAAAGGGCAGGCGCTTATTGTGCGCCAGGCGCAGGAAAATAATCTGAAAAATGTTGATGTTGAGATTCCGTTGGGCAAGTTTGTCTGCATTACGGGTGTCAGCGGCAGTGGCAAAAGCTCTTTTTTGGTGGAAATCCTGAGTAAACGGTTGAACCAGCATTTCTATAAATCGAAGGAACTGCCGGGCAAACATGCCGGTATGGAGGGGCTGGAGCATCTGGACAAGGTGATTGAGATTGACCAAAGTCCGATTGGGCGCACGCCGCGCTCAAATCCGGCGACGTATGCCAATTTGTTCAACCCGATCCGTGATTTATTTACCGGGATGCCGGAGAGTAAGGTTCGCGGTTACAAGGCGGGGCGCTTTAGCTTTAATGTGAAGGGTGGACGGTGTGAAGCCTGCCAGGGACAAGGGCAGAACCGCATTGAGATGCAGTTTTTGCCAGATATTTATGTGCCTTGCGATATTTGTCACGGCGCTCGTTATAATCGGGAAACGCTGCAAGTGACTTACAAGGGGCTGAATATTGCCCAGGTGTTGGATTTGAGTGTGGATGAGGCGCTGGCGTTTTTTGAAAACATTCCGACGATTCAACGGAAGCTGCACACGCTGGTGGAGGTGGGTTTGGGGTATATTCACCTGGGTCAGCCGGCACCGACGTTGAGCGGCGGTGAGGCGCAGCGCGTGAAGCTGAGCCGCGAGCTGTCGAAGATTGCTACGGGGCGCACGATGTATATTTTGGATGAGCCGTCGGTGGGTCTGCACAGCCATGATGTGGCGAAGCTGATTGTGGCGCTGAACCGGCTGGTGGATAAGGGGAATTCGGTGGTGATCATTGAGCATAATCTGGACATCATCAAGGTGGCGGATCATCTGATTGATATGGGGCCGGAAGGGGGCGAGCGCGGCGGTGAGATTGTGGCGGCGGGCACGCCGGAGCAGGTGGCGCAGGTGGAGGCGAGTTATACGGGGCAGTTTTTGAAGGCGTATTTGAATAGGAACGGCCGTTAACTGCGGAGTACGTGGCGGCGCGGAGAGGTTGAGAGAGACGGACTTTGTTTTTAAATGGGAGGACGTGAAGGCCAATATCTTCACGTCCTTTTTGATTACACAGTAAATTTTGTAAATCCCTGCTCGTCAAAATGCTGGTCAAAAGCAAAATAATGCTCAATTCCTAATTCCCGCATGGCAGCAAAACTTACACAATCCACGAGACTTAGTTGGCGGCGATTGGCTGCTAACATGCCAACATGCCTGGTTTGTGCAAGCCTTCATCAACCCATTTTACTGTAAGCACTGGAGTGGCACGTTTGCCTTGGAAATAAATTCACAACATGCTAAGCCTAAACGGCTTTGAATAGGGCGATGCTTTCGAGCAAAACATAGTTTGTACAGTAAAGTATTGTGCTTTTCTTGTCCTAACAGTTCTAGCCAAATTTACGCTGGCTTGCTCTGGTGGACATCTTCGTCGATCTAAAATCGAGAGGAACGCTGATGTGTCTACAAAAACTTTCATGTGCCAACTTCACCGTATATTTCAGCCAGATATTTATCGTGATTGGTTGATAAATCAGTGACATCTGAGTTGTAAATTCCCACAATTGTACAGCTTGTTTTCTTTTCTCAGCATGTGTTAGCTCATCGTGGTTCGGATTCAATGAGCAAATCAATGCTTTGGCGAATGAGTTCGGCTACTGAGATATTGTACTCTGCCGCCATCTCTTTCAGTTGTTTGGACTGATCTTCGCGTATTTGAATTTGAGTTCGATACATTTGCACCTCATTTTGCAAAAAGAGTGATTACACATTTTGATATGTGATTACAGTGTAGCATGGGAGAACGGCCGTTTCAAGCCAATGTGTGTGCGGAGCGTAAAGTTTCAGCACTTATGTAAAGTTGTAAGTAGTGGAAGTGTCGGGGATTGGTCTACATTTACACCTGAATAGGTGGTTCATTTTTTTGAACCACCTATTCAGACAGGTACAACTTAACGATTTACAGTAACTTTTTTCTGTTGCCCAAACTTGTACATCAATAAAGCGGTAACAGTAACCGTCAGCAGCAAGCCTGCGACAACCAGCCAACCGCCACCGCCTGATTCAGCCGTGAAAGATTGTAGGGTAACGGCCGTTGGTGCCCCATTTGTTTGCGCGATTAAGAAAGGCGAGAATCCAGTGGTATCACCCCGCACCCAGGTGAGACGGCCTTCTATTGCTGTGCCACTGGCTGCATTACCGGTTAACTCCTGCCATGCCCCGCTGCTGTAATGAAAAACACGAGGGCTGGCGGGCACAGAGCTGGTCGGTGCCCATAATGTCACCGCGGCCGCCCCAGATGTGGTCGGCGTAATGTTGAAGCAGCGTCCAGCGTAGGCGGGGGAGCCTGCGCCCGTGCTGGTGCAAAACTCAGTCACGAGATCTACCGCTTTCACAGAGACAGTGGTAGTCACCCAGATCGCCGCTGGGAGCCAGATCCACACCACGATAGACATCTGTGCCACCGCTGGTCTGGATTTGCAGGAAGTTGACTGTGCCACTGGCAACAGTCTTGTGTTTCTTGCAGGATGCCGCCGTTATGGGTGAAACGGCCGTTTACCGTAAAAGCATAGTCTGGGTTCACAATAACCGTGCCGCTCTCCTGACGGTAACGCCCGCTAACAGCCAGAGGACTGCCAAAGTTAATAGTGCCCATGTAGCCATTGTCGATAATAATTCCAGCCACCGCTGGAATATTTGCAGTGGCAGGATCGGATGAAGTAGCATCAAACCGGACAACATCAGTGGCAGTGGGCGCAACATCGCCCACCCAATTGGCCGCCGTAGACCAGTTACTATCTGCGCCACCGCCATCCCAAATTAACGGCAAAACTTCTAGTTGCAGTTTAAACACACTGAAAGCATATGCCTGCCTAACAGAGGTATCGGCTTCCGCACGAACTTTGAAATCTCCATCCGCCCCAGGCTGAATGCCTGTCCAACTGGCAACATAACCATTAGCAGTGTTCTCGCCTGTATTGAATGCCGCAGTATCATTGGTAAAGGTGGTTGTCTTTTTGGTGACACCCGTTGAACTTGTGTTAACAGCAGTAGTGGCATCGCTGAGCGTGAATCGAGTGATGCGGTCGGTATAATCACCATCCCTGTTCGCGGAGGTAGTGAAGGCATACGTTTTCGCAGGGTCCAGGCCGGTAAAAGTTACATCTACCCACCAGCCAGTCTCATCACCGTATTGGATGACACCGGGCATATCTGCAATGCCATGGAAAGTGTTATAGGCGTCCGTACCCAGTGCAGTTTCAGATCCCCCATATTGTCCAATGTTTACATTGGGGTCTCCATTTACAGTGAAGGCAGCTGTCACGGGTGTATTGTTTCCAGTAATATAATCTTTCAGCAAGCCCGTTGCGGTGCCAACAGAAGGGATAGTGTAAGTGGTAACGTTGGTAGCAAGTTGTCCAGAAGCCCAGGCGCTGTCGTTGTAGGCGATCCAACCCGTCGGCACCTCTGGTGGAATGGCATAAGTTACGGTTAGCAGCGGCCGATTGGCGGTAGTGACAGCTTCGCTTGAATAGAGGGTAACGCCATCGTCGGCAGTTGGGAGAAAGATCCACCCCAGGTTACTCGTGGGATTGGCAGACCATTGCTGCAAGCTGGCAGTTGTATTAATTGTGTAGGCAGTACTGGCTGCGGTAGCAGGCGCCGAAGCGATCAAATCCACATACTCATCTGCCTGGACACCAGCTTCTCCGCCAAAATTATTCCAGGTGACAGTCGTTACCGGCCAGTCAACCAGGATTTCGTACACATTGGCAGGATCACCTTGGGCAGTAGATGCGCCAGACAAGTCTGTGGTCATATACCGCAGGCTTGCGGAAATGATGGTCGCGCCGTTCGGGATGGGGCCGCCTTCAGAGTTAAAGATATTGGTGAAGCGAACTAACGTAACTTCATCTGTCGGTGTTATTGTCCCACTCTAGTACATGTCTGGCGCTGTAATTGGTGTTTACATCTGCGGTCATTTCCCGGATAAAGGTATCGACTGTGCCAGTATACCCATCAACCCCTTGCTGGAATGTGACTGTTTGTGTCGTCGCCTCCGGCGTTGTGGCGCAAGCAATTGCCGTGTAGGCAGAGTCACCAAGGCTGTTTGTGGCACGCACCCGGTAACAATAGGTGCTCTCGGCATTCAAACCCGTATCCGCATATGTCGTGGTGTTGGCAGAGACAGTAGCCAACGGCGTAAACGTCCCGATACTGCCCGTTGTGGAGCGCTCAATCTCAAAGTCATCTTCATTGTCAGCATTATCCGTCCAACTCAGATCTATCCGAGTAGGCGATGCCGCTGTCGCCGACAAAGCCGTGGGCGCCGCCGGTGGCGCAGTAGGCGGAATACTGTACTCAATGACAAGCAGTGGCGCCGCAGCAGGCCTCACCCTCATAGGCTTCAGCTACGCGCTGACCAGTACCCTTGTACAATATAGACCATGGCATTGCCGCTCGCCCAGCCGCCTCGATTGACAATTTCCTGTACCACTGCTGAGATATCCGGTGTCTGGTGTTTTACATCAACCGTATTCCATGCCCCAGGGGACCAGGCTGCGGATGCCGCTGTCAGGGCACGGGTGGAAATATTGGAGGTGGCGGCTGTAAATGTGGCTGGGTTATCGGCGGCCTGACCGTAGATGGTTAGAGCCGATGGATTGATATTCGTGGTTTCATCTGTTTCAAACTCAATGTAGGCGCTCTGGATCACAGCTCCAACAGGTACTAAAACATTTTGGAAGCGCATCCCTACAATTTGATATAGCAGTACCATCGCGGATTAACTCCAAATCAGTGCTGGTCAAATCCATTGCATTGGTACTAATATTCTGTTCTGCATCGTCAGAACCCGATTCACCCTGACCTGTACCGTTGTGTTGGCACTCACCATATCATAACTAAGCGTGAATTGACTATCGCTGTCGGTTTTGTAGTCACCAGTGCCGCTGTTGCGGGTTGGCGAGTAAGTCTCTACGTCAATGGTGTCGGTGCTCGGATGGAAGGTCATGATACGCAGCCAACCGTCACCCCCATTGGCTTCAGCCTGGTAATCGCTCATACGTAAGTGGACTGGTTTATTACATGAGTTAGTCCTGGTGAGCTGGGCTTCACCCGGAGTACCCCCGGAGTGGTTGTGGCCGCTCAAGATCAGGAATACATTGCAGTGATCGGCCAAGACATTGGCCAGAACAGTGGGGATACCGCCCTCGGTACTAACCGTGTCATCGTCCTCGAGGAATTGGTGCGTGGAGATGATCGCTCGACGATCTGGGTAGGCATCCAACACAGCATCGATCCAGGCGGGCGTGTCAGTGGGAAAGTTGTACTCAGCCGCGATGTTGATGAAGTCCATACCACCAGCGGAGAAGAGTACGTAGTTATTTTTCCACAGGCGATCGGTGTAGGAGCCGCTTACGGAGCTATCCACCCCGCCTTTGTACCCGCCGTACCAGGCGTGTTCTTGGTAACTCTTAATACCATTAGCATAAGAGGTCGCGAGAGCAATCGTCGCTGGTAGATTTCTATCATACCGATCTGCAGGGTTATTATTATTGATAGTGAGGATGGTGTCGTAGTCGTGGTTGCCAGGGGCAATGCCAATCGCAATATTGTTTTGGTTCAATTTGAGCAGCGCCTGAGCTGCACGATTCCACTGTGTGTCGTTGTTGTCGTTAACGATATCACCCAGATGATCAACAAGCACGATGTTACGATTTGCTCGTTGATTGATAATCCACGTGGCTTGGTCATTAAAAATCTGGAAATTTATGCCACTATTGGAGTAGTTCTGCGTGTCGGGCAGGGCAATGATGGTGAAATCATCACCAACCGCTGTGCTCGCCTGAGGGCTGTGAAGTGTGACATCCAAAAGTTCTTCTTCCGCCCCATAAACACCCACGCCAAGCGCCTCATTCGAGGGGGAGATGCGTATGGGTGAATCAGTTGAAGCTGCTTGAGAATGCCCCACGTTAACGAATAAGAGTACCATTAACAGACTGAACAAAATAAAAACTGAATTCAATTGCTTCTGGAACATGATTAAACCCTCCCTATTTGTAAACTAAATTCGAACACCTATAAAATATATTTGGATCCTGCTACGCTTAAGCTGCCAAATAAAAATCGCCACTAGATCATCCAGTTTTTTAACATCTGCGGTTCAGGCAGCTACACCAACCCTCCTGAATTTAATGGCGAGTAACAGCCGCAATTACCTTCAAGGAGGTGTATTAAATATACTTTTTTGTTGATAAGTTGGGACTCCCGGTTCCTTTGGCTCCTGTTTCAGAAATGTTAACAGCTAATTGAAGCACAAACAGTCAATCAAGTTAGAGGTATCATCTTCACAGAGCTACTCAATATATGGCTTGAAGTAGGTTTCAGCTGCGGGCGGAAAGTGCCAGAATAGCGTCTTTTTTTTCCAAAAAGCGTCTAAAAACTCTTGTTCTTCTATTAAATTAACAAACTTGTCGATTTTTTATGCACAAGAAAACTAAATTTATTACCCTAGTAGATAATAACATGAAAATCAGTTTAAAAAGGTTAGGATTTGGTTGTAAAAAGTACCAGCGTACTATTGCCCAAAAACCCAAGCTGAATTTGTTTTTATGGTGACTGAAAAATAATTCCAGCCAGGGTGTAAACGAGGAATAGACGCAGTGGCCTATTAAAAATGGTCATGAGGGAGGGCTGTTAACGGCCGTTATCCCGTCAACTCCCCCCGTAAATCTTGCTGCATCAAGGCCCGAATCGTAGCCACATCCTCATACACACTGAGCAAATACGCCAGCTTCGTCAGCGCCGCTTCCGGTGTCATGTCGAAGCCGCTGATCACACCCAACTCTGCCAATTCTGCCCCGGTGGCATATTTACCCTGATCGACTTTGCCGCGTAAACACTGGGTACAGTTCACAATGACCACGCCCCGTTCACCCGCCTCTGCCAGCACGCGCAAAAATGCTTTGTCACTGGTTGGCCCATTGCCAGAACCATACGTCTCCAAAACCAGACCGCGCAGGGGTGGCTGCAATACATTCGCCAAAATTTGGGCCGAAATGCCGGGAAACAAGCGAAACGCGCCCACAAAACCAGGTTCCCGAATTTCGCGCAGGTCAATTTTTAGGCCAGCAACGGCCGTTAATGACCTGATGAGATTGTGCCGCAGCTCAATGCCAACGCCCAACGTTGCCAGCGCCGGATAGTTGGGCGAAGCAAAGGCGTCAAAGCCATCAGCATCTATCTTGACAGTACGGCAGCCGCGAAACAGTTTGCTGTTGAAATAGAGGCACACCTCAGGGATGACGACCTCGTGCGCCGCCAACAGCAGGGCGGAAATCAAATTATCCTGCGCGTCGTTGCGCAGTTCGCACAGCGGAATCTGTGAGCCGGTGACGATGACCGGTTTCGCCAGATTTTTGAGCATAAAGGCCAACGCCGATGCGGTGTAGGCCATGGTGTCGGTGCCGTGCAAGACGATGAAGCCATCATAGTCGTGGTAATGGTCGCAAATGTCGCGGGCAATTTTGGACCAATCGGCTGGCGACATGTCGGGCGAGTCGAAGAGGGGATCGTATTGGTGGATGGTGTACTCGGGTAAATCGGGATGGTGGAAGGCGGGGTTGACCGCCATGAGTTCTTGCAGAAAGTTGGGAATGGGCAGGTAACGGCCGTTTACCTTCTTCATGCCAATCGTGCCGCCGGTATAGATAATGTAGACTCGCTTTTTCATCAATTGCACCCTTTATCGCACAAAACAGGTGGGAAATCAGTCCCGTGCCAGGCAAAAAAACAGAGATTTTTCGCTTTTTTCACATGCCTTTCAGTTAGACTAATGATTGGCTTCTGTGCGTTTCATCTCTGGAATTCAACAGTAAATCGCGCATGAAAAGCCAAGAGTATATTGAAAAAATCGTTTTTAGCCGCCAGTGCGTGCTAAAAATCTCAAGATAGTATGCAGTTGATCGTTGTCTTATGGAGGACAACATGAACATTTATACAGCTTTTCTTCAAGGGCGGCGGTATCGGGTAACGGCCGTTCTCCTCTTCATTTTACTTTTCGTTTTAGCCAGCAACACAGGCTTCGGCTGCCAGCAGCAGCGATTAACTTTGAAAGCTACAGCCTGGGCACTATCAATGGGCAGGACGGGTGGAGCATGACAGGCCCATTTGACGTGGCCGTGGTCGCCAATACTTATGGTTATCCAACGTTTGGTACGCAAAGTTTGCGTATTTCTAATGCCATTACCAGCGGCAGCTTTGGAGACCAGACTTTTTCCAAAGCGCTGGTTGATGAAGCGGGCGAAACCTCTGCTACAAACGGCGGTTTGTCTGGTGGTACCCGCCAGGCCTATTTTGAAGCCTCGTGGGATTTCGCTTCGACTGTGCCAGGAGTAGAACAGGCAGGTCTGCAAGTGACAGCCAGCCCTGATCGCGGCGATGGCGCTCGTATGAGTTGGATTCAGATGGCTGATATGCCTGGCGGATTGGCCGTTAATTTTTACGATTATGAAAAAAGTTTAGACAATACGTGTAATGGTAATTTTAGGTTAGCTTCAGTTGCATCTGGCCTTGACCGTACCATCCCCCACAACGTTAAAGTCACTATGCAGTTTGTGGATGGTGTGAGTAACGATGTCGTCCAAGTTTATGTGGATGGAGTACTGATGCATACGGGTCTCAGTTGGGAAGATTATTTTAGAGATTGTGAATCTCCTGAAAGCCGTACTGTTGATTCGATTCTTTTCAGAGGCGGAGGAACGGCCGTTCCTGCCAACAGCGGTAACGGTTTCCTGATCGACAACATGACCACCTACTCCGGCCCCGTCAGCCAAACGGTTGTCGAAGTCTCGCCAGCGAACATGAATGGCTGGGGATTTTTGCAAGAAACGGCCGTTGCTTCCGGCAGCATCGTTAGCGGTCCCGCCACACCGCCATCCGGCACAGGCAGCGCCCAACTAACCGTAGATGGCACAGGCAGTGAACTGATTGGCGCAGGCAGTTTTGGCGGCACGTATTTGCGTGACATCAATGCACTCACCTACCATACTTACCGCCAAAGCGGGGCAGCCAATCTGGCTCCAGCCCTCCAGTTCAACATTGACTACGATCTGACCGATGCGGATACAGGCTGGCAAGGCCGTCTGGTTTACGAACCCACCTACTCTGGAACAGACCCTTCGACAGGGGTGTGGGAAATGTGGAATGCCTTGAGTAGTACCGCCAGGTGGTGGGCCAGCGGCGCTCCTGGCGACAGCTTGTGTCCACAAGGCCCATCCTGCACCTGGGGCGAGATTTTGCTCAACTTTCCCAATGCCGGCATCCATGCCACGCTTCCCGGAATTGGGTTTAAGGCAGGCAGTGGGTGGACAGGCGGCTTTGTGGGCAATGTCGATGATTTCACCATTCAGCTCAAGGGCAGCAGCATCCGCTACAATTTCGAGAATTCGCCTTGCCAAAATCTGACCCAAAGCACCGCCCACAATACCATTCAGGGAGCCATCGACAGTGCCAATACAAACGATGTCATTCAGTGCAATGCAGGCACCTATGCCGAGAATATCACGGTAAACAAGGCCATTTCTCTCATTGGCGCTGGCAGTGATTGCAGCGATGATTCACTCAATACGGTCATCCAAAAAGCGGCCAATTTGCCGATTGTGACCCTGGCGGCTTCTGGAACGGCCGTTAATCCGCTTCTCCTGCAAGACCTGTGTATCCACCCACAGGGCGTGTTTGGCATAAACATCCCCAATACCAGCGGCACAGTCGCAAACCTGACCCTCGATAATGTTCATGTCATCGGTACCAACGAGACAAACGGCACAGAAAATGAACAAGGACTTGTGGTAAACACAACCGCCAGCCTGACTGATTTGGTGATTACAGATTCCGCTTTTGATCATCTTACCTATGGCTGGTATTTTGCCAAACAAGTCTCACCCATAGGCGACACCAGCACTGTGGCGCGGGTAACGGTTACAAATACCAGCTTTAGTGATAACGATGCCAAGGGTCTCTACGTCGAGAAACTGTCTGATGCTACTTTTACGGGCGGTAATGTGAACAATAATGGCATTAATACCAGTTTTTGGAACGCACGCTGGAATGGCGGCTTCGATATCAATCTCAAAGCGGGTACTTATCAAAATCTGGTGTTTGATGGCATAAATTTCACGAACAACGGCCTGGGTGTGCGTGATGGCGTGGCACTCATGCTCAAAGCACGTGATGACGGTGCGACTTATGGAGCCAATCCCGCCACGTTAACGAATGTACGCATTCAAAACAGTACCATCACCGGGAATGAACGAGGTATTCGTTTGGGCGAAGTCGGGAGAAGCAACGCTGGCCCCACAAACGTAACAGTTTCCAGAAATACCCTCTCCAATAATGTGCCTACTTATGGCGGCGCAGATGGCAGTGCTTTAGGGGCTGTTGTTCTGTTGGCTAACGGGAACGTGACGGTGAAGGGCAATACGATAAATGGAAATCCTCAAGTCTTTAGCCAGAGTTTGGGGACACTGACAGCTTACGCCAACAATATTACCAACTTCACGAATGCTGGCCTGACGAGTGCTGTGGGAACTGTAAACGGCCGTCATAATTGGTGGGGCACTTACGCCAGTCAACCCACAGGCGTAGACAATGATAGTTGGGCCTTCTTGTTAGGCGCAGTGGTCAGCACCTGGACAGATGGCACCGGAACAGTCACATTGGCGGATGGCACTGCGGGTGCTAATTCCAGTTTTGCGGGAAACGGCACCTTAGTCATTGTCAATCATGGCAGCGGCCTGGGAAACGTGCCCTTTGGCAAGGGCATCCCGGCTGATACCGGCGCTTCCCAATGCGCAGATTTCTATGATTTCTTCGCCATTGGCGGCAGCGGCACCTACAATGTCAGCATTCCCGTTAATGGCACAATTTGCACGAGCGGCGACATTGATGCAAAGCTGTTTCAATTTGCGCTCAATGGCAGTGATGCCCCAGATTTAGCTTGCTCGCCTGATACTGCCTGTTGGAATACCATCGCCGCGACCCGTGCTGGTGATGTTTTAACGTCTACTGTTGATTGGACAATGCTGCGCGGCACACCGTTTGCCGCTCCCAGTGCCAACAACAACGACCCAACGGCCGTTTCCCTGGCTACCTTCTCTGCTTCAACCCATAGTACGGGGGGGATAACGGCCGTTTTGGCACTGCTCCTCACGTTAACCGGTTTTGCCCTTTGGAAACACCGCCGGGCATAATCTGCCATTCTTGAATGTAAAATATTGAAAGACCTGGAAAGCATACGCCTTCCAGGTCTTTTTCTTTATAATGGGGTGAAAGAGGAGTGGCACAATGGCCTGGATCCACATGATTCCCGAAGCGGAAGCCGAAGGAGAACTTAAAGAAGCCTACGCAAAACTTACCGAACCCTGGGGCGGCGTTGACAACATCATGAAAATTCACAGTTTGAACCTGCGCTCTTTGTGGGCACATTTTGAACTGTACAAAACCGTCATGTACGGCCGTTCTGGATTGCCTCGTATCCAACGGGAAATGGTAGCCGTGGTCGTGTCTGCGGCTAACCAATGCCACTACTGAGTGTGCCATCACGGAGCCGGGCTGCTCCGTTTAAGCAAAGATGAAACCCTGGTGGCACACCTCAAACAAAATTGGCGGCAGGCCGCCCTCAGCGCCGCCGACAGCGCCATGCTCACCTATGCTGAAAAACTCACCCTCGAACCGTGGCACATGGTCGAGGCAGATGTCGTCGCCTTGCGCGAAGTGGGCTATTCTGATGTCGATATTCTCGACATCAACCAGATCACAGGCTATTATGCCTACGTTAACCGTCTGGCCGCTGGCTTAGGCGTCGAATTAGAAGATTTCTGGCAAGCGGCCGAAGGTTTTGCAAACGAGGAGTAAACCGATGACAAACCAATACCTGTTAACCCCGTATTTCCTGGATGAACCCAGACTCGGACTCGATGATTTAGTCACATCAGATTGGCAAGAGAACCGCCCCGTTCTGAATCCTGGCGAGAAACAGGAACGCATGATCACCCTGTACAAACCGTTGGCGACCTTCGTAGCCGACACCTTGAAGCAGGGAAATCGCCCTGTCAGTGTGGCTGGTGATTGTTGCACCAGCATCGGCGTGTTGGCCGGCTTGCAACAAGCGGCACTGGCGCCCACGCTCATCTGGTTTGATGCGCATGGCGATTTTAACACCTGGGAAACCACACCCAGCGGCTTTTTGGGGGGAATGCCTCTGGCGATGGCGGTGGGCTTAGGCGAACAAACAATGCTAGACGGTTTGGGCTTACGGCCGTTTCCCCCCGCAAACGTCATCCTTACTGATGGCCGCGACCTGGACCCAGGCGAACGCACATTAGTTGAAACATCTGGCATCACCCATTTGCCAGATATGACGGCTTTGCTTGATTACCCATTACCCGCTGGTCCCCTCTACATCCACTTTGATACCGACATCATCGATCCGGCCGAAGTGCCCGCCATGAACTATCCAGCCCCTGGCGGCCCTTCATCTGAAACGGTGCGGCAAGTTTTCCGGCATTTGGCGAACACGGGCAATGTGGCCGTCGTGTCGCTGTCCTCATGGAACCCGGATTTGGATGAAAACGGCCGTTCTCGTATCATTTGTATGGACTTGTTAAACGAATTACTCAGCTAGTACCGTCTAGCTATCATAAAAGAGGAAACCTAATGAATAATCAACCCCATCCCGACATTGCTCGTATCTTAGTTCCTGAAGACACCATCCAGGCACACGTCAAAGTATTGGCGCATCAAATTTCGCGCGATTATGCTGATGTAGACAGCATCTACATGATTGGTGTGCTGCGTGGTTCCTTCATATTTTTAGCCGACCTCGTGCGTCAGATCAGCATTCCCACCGTCGTCGATTTTATGGCAATTACGCATTACAGTGACATCAAAGAAACGGGTGATATAAGTATCGTTATGGATTTGCGCGAACCTATCGTCAACAAACACGTCATTGTTGTGGAAGATATTGTCGATAGCGGGCAGACGATGAGCTACCTGTACCACACGCTCAAAGGGCGAGGTCCCGCCTCTTTACGCACCTGCACCCTGGTACAAAAACATCAAGAATACGTTAGTGTGCCTCTCGATTATCTCGGTTTCAACATCCCCGATGTTTGGGTGGTAGGTTATGGTCTGCACTACAAAGGAACCTATCGCACGCTCCCCTACATCGCTGAATTAAAAGAAGAAGTTTACAAAAAATAAATACCAGTTTCGATATCAAATAAGCAAGTTGATGAAAAATGGTGGCGGCTGCATGAGGCAGTCTGCCACCATTTTTTATGACACGATTTTTGTAAGTGGTGCAGCGTAACGATGTGTGGTGCTGCTGAAAACCGACAGGGTTTCAGTAGCATAAGGCGGAAAATATTTCTGGATGACAGGGATAATTCTCATGATTGGCGGTGTTGGGTAACGGCCGTTTGCCTTGTTTAATCGTCTATTCAATGTTATGATCGTTATGTCATCTAATCGAGAAATAAAAACGTATTCGTATGTTTATCCGACCTTCTTTTACGCACCGTTCGGATCTGTAGGAAGTACCCATGACAACGATTACCACCCTTCAAACTCAAGACATCGCCTTGCGCAACCAATTTGCCGAGAATCCCGAAGCCGTAGACGCGGCTCAAATTGAGGCGCTGCTGGATAGCGTCCAGCAGGCTGGTCAAACCACAAGCGGGATTCAAGATAGAGAGGCGCTGGTTCAAATTTTGAAGTTTTGGGCATCGATTGTTGAGGAGAAGACGGGTGAGCATCCGGGGACGAAATTATCGCCATACGACCCAACCGTGGAACCGGATGAAGAACCTGCCAATGAAGAACTGGCTGAGGAAGAAATTGCCGCCCCAGCCACAGAACCAGACGAGACAGAATCGCTTGTAACCTATGTCCCAGGTGAGCCAGAAGGCGATTCACCACAAACGTTGGCACAGTTGTTCATGACCATGCCAAAATGGGCAAAAGTTGTCATTCTGGTTCTCCTCGCGCTCATTTTAGCGACCATCATTTTTTGGATTGTATCCCCTAAATCTGAACAAGCTGTGGCCGATGTGCCTGGCACGGAAACGGCCGTTGCCGCCGCCATCACCGCTTCTGCCCAACCAACCGCCACGATTACTCCCACTGCGACGCCGCGTATCTATATTCAATCAGAAACGGCCGTTGCTGAATCCGCACCCCCCGTTGGCACACCCACCCCCATCATCTATATCGTGCAAACTGGGGACACGCTTAACAAAATCGCCCGAAATTATGGCATTCCTGTGCAGGACATCGCCGTTCTCAACAACATCTACAACGCTAACAGCATCGCTGTTGGACAAGAACTACTCATTCCCACGCCTGGGCCAGGCACCAGCATCGCGTCTACTCCCATTGAGGGTGAAGCAACCCCAGCCGCTCCCCAAACAGCGAGTGACCCAGTGACAGCTCCACAAGTTGCGCCAGTAACCAGCACCGTCTCAGAACTGGTCATACGAGGCAGTGACACCGTAGAACTACGCATCGCCGCTGGCGCTGATTACCAAGCCATTACCACCCTGCCACAAGGCACATTCGCTACCATCATCGCTAGAACGCCAGATGGCCTTTGGTATCTCATTCAACTGGAAGATGGGTACACACGTGGCTGGGTTCCGGCTGAATTTTCAGCCCTGCTGTATCCCGCCGACCCCAACACCATCCCCACAACCCCCATGCCCTAACAAAACATGAGTGGCACAATACAAAATTTAGAAAAAACCTTTACGATTTGCAGGTGATGCGCTAAAGTTTCTGCGTATTGTTCAAAAACCATCGGTTTACGGATGTCAGTCAGACCGATAGTTCCCGAGAAAAAATTAACTATCTAGCAGCAATCTCAAAAGAATCACAAACACAGTTCACGCTATTCGCCTGTGATTTCCTGGGTGATTGTTGCCACATAAAGGAGATATAAAATGACTGTACGTACAGCAAATGCAGTGTGGAATGGAACGCTTAAAGAAGGTAATGGGGTGATGGTTTTGCCAGAAGGTGGGTACGAAGGCCCGTTCACCTGGGCTTCTCGTTTTAGTGATGGCAAAGGTACCAATCCAGAAGAATTGATTGGCGCAGCCAACGCTGGCTGCTTCTCCATGTTCTTGTCTGCGTTGCTGACAGGCAATGGCACCCCGCCCGTCAAGATTGAAACGACAGCATCGGTTCATCTGGGTGAAGGCCCCACCATCACCAATATCGACCTGGTATGTACCGCCGAAGTGCCGAATATTTCCGACGAGAAGTTTCAGGAAATTGCGCATGACGCGAAAGTAAAATGCCCGGTGTCCAAGGTTTTGGCCGCTGCGGAAATCTCTTTAGTAGCAACCCTGGTTTAATTAAAACTTCCCTTTATCCCCGCTGCCGATTCTGGTGGCGGGGGTTCCCCCCCCCCTTTATTTTTGGACAAAATTATTGATTGAGAAACGGCCGTTTTCCCCGCCAGGTTTTAGGGGAGATTCGAGGCCTATTCGGACAAATTTAAGTTTAAATTATGTATCTATCTTTCCGCTGGTACGGGGCAAGTGACCCCATATCCCTAAAATATATTCAGCAGATTCCTGAAATGGATAGTGTGGTGACGTCTCTTTATGATGTTCCTGCTGGTAAATTATGGCCGATGGAACGGTTGCTTGTCTTGAAAAGCAAAATAGAAAGGGCAGCACTCACTCTCGACGTCATAGAAAGCCTGCCCGTTCACGAAAATATAAAATTAGGCCGATCCAATCGGGATGAATTGATTGACATCTATTGCCAAAACATCAGGCAATTAGGGGAAATTGGCGTCTCTGTAATTTGTTATAACTTCATGCCCTTGTTCGATTGGTTTCGCACCGATCTCGCTTTGGTTTTATCAGATGGCTCTCAAGTGATGGCCTATGACCACAACGACATTGCTCATGTGCCAGACCCTTGGGCAGAAAATTGGCCCGCCTATTTTCCCCTTGACGACAATCCTGATGAATTAAAGCAAGCGTATATGGCTATGACCGAGGCTGATTTGCGCGAAAATTTGGACTATTTTCTCAAGCACATTATTCCTACGGCCGAAGAAGTGGGTGTCAAAATGGCCCTTCACCCTGATGATCCTCCCTGGCCCATCTTTAATCTGCCGCGCATTGTTAAGAATAAGCGTGATATCGCTTCAATCTTGGATTGCGTAGACAGCCCTAACAATGGTCTTACTTTTTGTACAGGCTCTTTAGGCGCAAATCCAGAGAATGATTTACCCACTATGATTCGTGAATTTGGCCATAGAATACATTTCGCACATTGTCGCAATGTTAAACTGATTGGTGAAAAACAGTTCCATGAAAGTGCTCATCCACCTGCTTTTGGTGACGTGGATTTGGTAGCCGTCGTGCAAGCTTTGCATGATGTTGGCTTTTCCGGCCCCATGCGTCCTGATCACGGCCGCATGATTTGGGGCGAAACTGGCATACCTGGCTATGGTCTGTATGATCGTGCCTTAGGAGCGGTCTATTTACTGGGGGTATGGCATGGGATTGAGAAATTGACTAAACAAACGAATCAATAGGGGTTTTGAATGAAATTTAATGGATGTATATGAACAATTTTCGCTTGCTGGCAAGGTAGCAGTTGTGACGGGTGGTACCGGTGTTTTGGGCAGTGCCATTGCTCATGGTCTGGCGGCAGCAGGTGCTAAGGTTGGCATATTAGGCAGGCGGGTTGAAAAAGCTGTAGAGGTGTCACATGCGATTGGGAAAAAGGGAGGAACGGCCGTTCCCATACCCGCTGATATACTCAGTAAACCAGAACTCAAATCTGCTTGTAAAACCGTGCTAAATACTTGGGGGCGTGTTGATATTTTAGTTAATGCCGCTGGCGGCAATATTCCCGGTGCTATCGTTTTCGGTGACCTCACCTTTTTTGATTTGCCGCAGGAAGCGTTTGAACAGGTGATGGCACTCAACCTGACAGGTGCGTTGCTCTCCTGTCAGACCTTTGGGGCAGTGATGGCTGAGCAAAAAAGCGGCTCTATTATCAACATCTCGTCTATGGCTGTGTCGCGAGCGATTACGCGCGTGGTTGGATACAGTGCAGCCAAAGCCGGTATTGATAATTTCACACGTTGGCTGGCGGTTGATTTTGCTCTGAAATATGGTGAACAACTGCGGGTAAATGCTATTGCCCCCGGATTTTTTATTGGTGATCAAAATCGTGACTTCTTATTACAGCCTGATGGCACACTGACTGAAAGAGGACGTACGATAATTAAAGGCACGCCAGTAGGCCGCTTTGGTGAACCAGAAGAATTGATAGGAACGGCCGTTTGGTTAGCCAGCGATGCGTCTCGTTTTGTAACCGGCGTTGTTATTCCCGTAGATGGCGGCTTTTCCGCATTTTCAGGCGTCTGATTCGACGAGGCAATTGCTATGACAATGCCCCTCTGGAAAGTTTTTTCGCAAAACTATTAGTGTCACAAAGTTTTCGCCACTTTCTAGCCCAGCGAATAAATTCGCGGCAACATCTACAGTTACTTAACTATGTGTCCACCAGAGCAGGTTAATATCAGAAATGAGTTACAACTTGCCAGAACAGGATGCCACGCAGAGTTATTGGGGTAACGCAACCAACAATATTGAGAACTGCTGAGCATGGGGGAATTGCGGCAGTTCTTTTTGGTTATACAATAGAGTTGTTGCCTGGCGCCATCTCACCGCCGGGCGTGAGAACCAATAACCTTGATCCAGCCATGACAAATGCCACCCATTTTACTCGTCCCACCATCGGCTTTCTGTCTGCCAACATCCATGTGGGCGCGTCACGTGTGCTGTGGCCCGGCATTCTGGATGCCGCCGCGGCTGGTAACGTGAACCTCATCTGCTTCCCGGGCGGCCGTCTGCACGCTGCCGAACCGGCCGAGGCCATGCGCAATGTCATTTACCAGCAGGTAGACAGCAGCCAGTTAGATGGCCTGGTGATCTGGACGTCGGCCTTGGCTGGCGCGGCCACGCCGCAGGAGGTGGTCGACTTCCATCAGGCGTATCACACCATTCCGCTTGTCGATCTGGCGGCTTCCACCGGAAATCACCCGATGGTGGCAATTGATGGCAAACAGGGTATGCGTGCCTTGCTGTTTCATCTGATTGAAGAGCATGGCTACACACGCATCGCCCTGATACGCGGACCGGAAAGCCATCCGTATGCGCTGGAGCGGCATCATGCTTTTCTGGATACACTGCACGAAAAAGGGTTGCAGCCAGACGAACGGCTCATTTCGCCTGCTTTGGGTTGGAGCAAAGGGGTGGAAGCGATGTCGGTGCTGCTTGATGAGCGTGGTTTGCAACCCGGGCGCGATTTTCAGGCGGTGGTGGCGGCCAGTGATTTGTTGGCGATTGGCGCCATTCGCTTGATGGCAGAACGTGGCATCCACGTGCCCACAGACGTGGCGGTGGCGGGCTTTAACGACATTGAAGAAGGGCGCTTGGTGCGGCCGCCGTTGACCTCGGTGTCGCTGCCTTTTTATGAGCAGGGGCGACAATCGGTGGAAACGCTGCTGGCTTTACTGGCGGTTGAAAGCGTACCCCAGAGCGTGCTGCTGCCTTCACGTTTGCTGGTGCGCCAGTCGTGCGGCTGCCATTCCTGGTCGGAGAAACTAGCAAGAGCGGCGGTAACGGCCGTTTCCCCATCCCATCAGCCGCAGCAGCTTCTCAAACAGGCACAAGAACGGTTAGAAACTGAAATCTTCCGCGTCATTCGCAGCCGAGGCGTGGCCGCGACCTGGGCCAAACAACTGCTGGACGCCTTTCGCAGCGAGATCCATGGCGGCGGGAACGGCCGTTTCCGCACCACTCTGGACGGCATGTTGCAGCAAGGCACCCTGGACGGTGACGAGACATCTGCCTGGCAAAACACCATTTCGATTTTACGCAGTGAACTGCTGCCTACGCTCAGCGACAGCCAGCGCCTCCAGGCCGAAGCCTCTGTTTGGGCAGGCGCGGGTGGTCATTGGCGACGCGGTGCAGCGGGCGCAAATTGCCCGCCAACTGCAAGCTGAACGCCAAAGCAGCACGCTGCGCGACATCGGGCAGGCGTTGATTACCACCTTCGACGTCGAGGGATTGGCCGATGTGCTGGCGGCGCGGCTGCCCGAACTGGGCATTCGCAGCGCCTATTTAGCCCTGTATGACAAACCAGCCGATCCCCTGTCTGCCTCTCGCCTGATTTTGGCCTATTCCGATAATGGGCGCATGACGTTGGGAGCAAACGGCCGTTCCTTCCCCTCGCGCCGCCTGCTGCCGCCCGACGTACTGCCCACCCGCCGCTATACCTTATTGGTGGAGCCACTTTTCTTTCAGGAGGAGCCGCTGGGTATTGTGGCCTTCGAGGTGGGGCCACATGACAGCGACATTTATGAAGTGCTGCGCGGCCATATCAGCACGGCGTTGAAAGGGGCCATTCTCTTTCAGACAGCGTATGAAGCACAGGTTGCCGCCGAGCAGGCCAACCAGATTAAAACGCGGCTGCTGGCAAACGTCAGCCACGAACTGCGCACGCCGCTAAACATCATCATCGGCCATGCGCAGCGCCTGTCTAGCACACTGCCCGCTCTGGCGCACAAAGATTTGGCGCAAATTGAGCAAAGCGCCGAGCACCAACTTCGTTTGATCAACGATTTGCTCGATTTGTCTCGGGCGGAAATCAAGGCACTGGACCTCTATCCCATGATGCTGGATCCGCACACGCTGATCACCGACGCCTTTACCGCCATGGCGCAGGATGCGGCGGCTGGCGTTGTCTGGGAACTGCGACTGCCGCCAACCCTGCCCATTGTGAGGGCGGATCCGGTGCGGCTGCGCCAGATTTTGCTCAATTTGCTCTCCAATGCCAGCCGCTTTACCCCGGTCGGGCAGATTACCTTGGGGGCGGAAGCGGCTTCTAGTCAACTACACCTGTGGGTCTCCGACACGGGTGTGGGCATTCCCGCCGAGGTGATCGAACACATTTACGAGCCGTTTATGACGTATGAAACGGCCGTTCAGCCAGCAACCGGCATTGGGCTGGGACTGTCTATTACGCGCCATCTGGTAACGCTGCATGAAGGGTATCTCACAGTAGACAGTACCCCGGGCGTGGGCAGCACGTTCCATGTGTTCTTGCCGCTGCCCAACGTGGAAAATCATGCAATTGCCGCACCGTCCGCTGACAGCGCGGTGGTGTGGTTTGTCTCCCGCAGCGAAAGCCGCCCGGAGGCTGTGACCCGTTTTAGCGAGCGGCGGCGGCTGCATTTGCATCATCTGCACCCGCAGGCGTCGTGGGAAGCGCTGCTGCAAGCCGGTTTGCCCGCCACCGTCATTTGGGACATGGCCGAAACCAATCCTGAAGACTGGCAGTTGATGCGCCGCCTGCACAATCATCCGCAACTGCACCAGATTCCGTTTGTGTTGTACCAGCAGGAAACGTTGGCAGAAGCCGCAGCCGGGTTGACGAGCCTGGTGGTGAAACCCGCCAGCACGCAGGCGTTGTGGGCCGCCATTCAGCCGACCATTCCGGAGGCAGAAACGGGTTCCATTTTGATTGTTGATGACGATGAGCGGGCGCGGCGGTTGGCACAGGAAGCGGTGGGCCAGGGACTGCCGGGTTTTGTGGTGCGAACGGCCGTTAATGGAGCGGAAGGGTTGGCGGCGATGCTCCAGGAGCCGCCCGACCTGGTGATTCTGGATTTGATGATGCCGGAAATGGATGGCTTTGAAGTGCTGGCACGGATGCGTGCCGACGAACGGATGCGGCCGGTGCCAGTCGTGATTTTGAGCAGCCGCCAGCTATCGTTGGCTGATGTAAAACGGCTGGAGCAGTATTCCGCTGTTACCCTACGCAGCAAAGATGTGGTGACACAGGAGGAATTGGCGGCCTCTGTACAGCAGGCGTTGTTTGGCGAGGAGGGACTGCCACCGCATACCAGCGCCCTCATCAAACAATCGGTGGCCTACCTGCACCAAAACTACAAACGCGCCCTCACCCGCACCGAAATTGCCGATGAATTAGGCATGAGCGAAGATTATTTTAGTCGTGCGTTCAGCCAGGAATTAGGCATTTCTCCCTGGGATTATTTGAACCGGTATCGGGTGGCGCAGGCCAAAGTGCTGCTGCAAACCAGTTCAGACAACATGAAGAAAATTGCCCGTCAAGTGGGCATCACAGACCCCGCTTATTTTAGCCGCGTATTCCGCCGTATTGTGGGCGTGTCTCCCTCTGATTATCGAAAGGGAAACGGCCGTTAACCAATCCGAAACATATATATCAAACAATATCCTCTACCACCCTGTCCATTTTTATCTAAACTATAATTGTTAGGTAAACCACAAAAAGTTTTCGGAATTACGATCACGCAAAATTGTGGTTTCCTTCAAGGAAAAGCGGGTTTTGCGCCATTTTAATTCCAAAAACTTTCCCGTTTTTACCTAACATCAATTTGGCATAATGTGGTCAAACTGGATAAGTGTCTACAATGATGATACTTCTACCAGATACCCGCTTTGCCTTTTTTAAGCTCCTGTCTACAATTTGACGAAAGAGAGTGGGAATCTGCTTAACTTTTTTATGCTCAGGTGACCAAAATTCTAATGAATAAGAATCCTCATAATCGCCCCACGATTGGTTTCCTATCAGCCGAAATGCATATTGGTTCATCCCGTTTGCTATGGACTGGTATTTTAGATGCAGCTATTGAGAAAAACGTGAATCTTATTTGTTTTAATGGCGGGTATCTTCTTACAGACAAATCTGATCAAGCAATGCGAAATATGGTTTATCAGCAGGTAGATATTAACCAGATAGACGGATTGATTATCCGATCAGGTTTGATGAGCAAAGTGACCACAAACGAAGCAGCAGATTTTTATAAGTCATACCAAGCTATTCCACTGGTAGAGTTGGGAGCATCTATTGAAAATGTTCCTACCGTGGAAATTAACGATAAGGAAGGCATGCAAGCCTTGTTGCTTCATCTCATTGAAAAACATGGATACCGAAAATTCGCCTTTTTACGTGGCCCTGATAACCATCCCTATGCGCAGGAACGGTATCACGTTTTTTTAGACACACTACATGAGAAAGGGCTGGAAACAAATGAACGCCTCATTACCCCGCCAACAGGTTGGACCCAAGGGGCTAAGGCGATGTCGGTACTTTTGGATGAGCGTGACTTGCAGCCGGGACGAGATTTTGAGGTGCTAGTGACTGTAAGTGATTTGTTGGCAGTTGAGGCTATTCGCATGATGGCCAAGCGTGGTATCCATGTGCCTGCAGATGTGGCTGTTACAGGATTTAATGATATTGAAGAAGGACGTTTGGCTGATCCACCACTGACGACAGTAGCACTCCCTTTTCATGAGCAGGGTTTGCAGTCTATGCAAACCCTGCTCGCTTGCCTGGCAGATGATTGTGAGCCACAAAACATTCTGCATTCTCGTTTACTAATACGCCAATCATGTGGTTGTCCATCCCTATCTGAAAAATTAGCGAAAATTGAATTATCTGGTGTTACTCATACCTCCACACCACAATCCCGCAGCCAAACTCAGGAGCAGATAGCTGCAGAGATTTTCCGTATTATTCCTAATCGAGGTATTGCTACCACCTGGGCG
Organism: uncultured Chloroflexia bacterium; assembly: GCA_963747345.1. Lineage (GTDB taxonomy): Bacteria > Chloroflexota > Anaerolineae > Promineifilales > Promineifilaceae. Next base: position 56,725 of record CAVVFA010000002.1, read on the forward strand.
AAACAAATGTTGGATGCCTTTTACAGTGAGCTAGATGGCATTGGAAACGGCCGTTTTCGCACCACGTTAGTGGGTATGTTGCAGCAAGGTATCCTTGATAGCGATGAACCAGCAATCTGGCAAAATACTATTTCAATTATTCGCAGCGGTTTACTATCCACTCTATCAGGCGAGCAGCGTGAACGAGCGGAGGCTTTATGTGGACAAGCCAGAGTCGTCATCGGCGATGTTGTACATCGGACGCAAATTGCACGTCTGGTACAAGCCGAAAGACAAAGCGGCCTCTTACGTGACATTGGGCAGGCACTTATCACAACCTTTGATGTGGGTGGATTGGCGGATGTTTTGGCTGAACAACTCCTTGCGTTGAACATTCGCAGTGCCTATTTGGCATTGTATGGTGATCCAGATAATCCATTAGAAACATCACGACTGGTGCTTGCGTACACAGAAAACGGCCGTTTTGATTTGGGAGAAAACGGCCGTTGTTATCCTTCATCGCAATTATTGCCCCCTGATGTACTACCTGATCGTCGATTTACTTTGCTGGTCGAGCCATTGTTCTTTCAAGAAGAACCCCTAGGGATCATCGTATTTGAAGTAGCGCCTCGGGATGGTGGTATTTATGAAGTGCTTCGTGGCCATATCAGCAGTGCGCTCAAAGGGGCGTTATTGATTCAACAAATCCAAGAATCAAAAGGAGAATTGGAGAGACGCATTGACAATCGCACCAAGGAATTAAAATTACGAAACGCTGAACTAGAACGCTTTACCTACACAGTATCGCATGATCTAAAAAGCCCGCTCATCACAATTCAAGGATTTCTCAGCTTTTTAGAAAAAGATGCGATCAACGGCAATATAGATCAGTTAAAAAAAGATATTGTCTACATCTCAAACGCTACTGTCCAAATGCGAACATTATTAGATGATTTACTTGAATTATCACGAATTGGTCGTGTCATCAATCCGCCTGAGGCTATTCTCTTAAACGACTTGATCAAGGAAGCGGTCTCGATAACTTCAGGACAAATTGAAGCGAAAAATGTTCAAATTATAGTCGAGCCAGATTTGCCAATTATTTATGGAGATCGGCTCCGTTTATTTGAAGTGATGCAAAACCTGATCGACAATGCGGTTAAATTTGTAGGTCAACAACCAAATCCTCGGATAGAAATAGGCGCTATCTCAAAAGAGACTGAAATCTTGTGTTTTGTGCGTGATAATGGCGTTGGTATTAAGCCTCAATATCATGAAACGGTATTTGGTTTATTTGATCGTCTCGATCCGTCAATTGAAGGAACAGGGATTGGATTAGCTTTAGTAAAGCAGATTATTGAGATACATAATGGCACTATCTGGGTTGAGTCGGCAGGTGACGGTAATGGTGCCACATTTTATTTCACACTGCCGATAGAAAACGGTCAAGAAAACAATCAATAGCCCTCGCATAGTCGCGCGTTTTTTGTGCAATGAAAACGGCCGTTTTCTAACGTTTTTGTCTAACCCCTGTGCGTCATAGTCCAACTCCCTTCCGCTAGAATAATTAAGTACGAATGTTATATTCTCGGGCAGCAGCAAGCCTGATATGCTCTACCTTTTGTTTACGCCCTGAATACAACATTTGTGAAGCTAGAGGAGAAGTGGGAATGACAACCAGTGCTAATGAGTCTGCATCTAAAGAAATACAGGTGAACGGGGCCGGGAAAACGGCCGTTTTGCCCCCATCAACCTTTTCTACCCGTACTCGTGATAAGTGGCGGGCGGTCTGGCGGAATCGTTCTTTATACCTCCTGATGGCGCCCACCCTCATCTACTTTGTGGTCTTCAAATATGGCCCGCTGTGGAACGCCCAAATCGCCTTCAAAGATTTTAAACCCTTGTTAGGCGTGTGGGGCAGTCCCTGGGTTGGTTTGGAACACTTTGAAACCTTCATCAATTCCTTCTATTTCAGCCAACTGATGGTCAATACGATTTTCTTCAGCGTCGCCAAACTGGTCTTGGGGCTGCCTATCGCCGTCATCCTGGCGTTGATGCTGCACGAGATGATGCTCAAGCGGTTTCGCACGGTGGTACAAACCTTTGTCTACCTGCCGCACTTCCTGTCCTGGGTCATCATGTTTGGTGTCTTGCTCATGCTGCTTTCCCCCAACAACGGCCTGATCAACAACATCATCAAAGCTGCAGGTGGAGAACCCATTGCCTTTCTTACCTCGCCGGAATGGTTTCGGGCGGTGGTGGTTTTGTCTGACATTTGGAAGGAAACTGGCTGGAGTACCATTATCTATCTGGCAGCACTGCTCTCCATCAGCCCGCATTTGTACGAAGCCGCCACTGTAGACGGTGCCAACCATTTTCAGCGCATCTGGCATATTTCGCTGCCCGGCATCATGTCGGTGATTGTTTTGGTAACGCTGCTGCGCCTGGGGCACATTTTAGACGCCGGCTTCAACCAGATATTTGTCCTGTATTCGGTTCCTGTTTACAGCGTGGGTGACATTATCGACACCTGGGTTTACCGGCAGGGTATTTTGCAATTTCAGTTTAGTCTGGCAACGGCCGTTGGCCTGTTCAAAGGCGTCATCGGTCTTGTGCTTATTGTTGGTGCCAACAAGCTCGCCAAACGCATCGCCGACCAAAGCCTGTTTTAGGTAAAGCCGCCTAAGGAGCAAACTTACCATGCTGCAAAATAAAACACGCGACGTGATAACCTATCAAATAGTTCTGGCAGTGATCCTGGCGATTGTCTTGCTGCTCATCCTCATCCCCTTCTGGCAGGTCATCGTGACCGCCTTTGTGCCCTTGGATATTTACACCCAGCAAGGTATCCCGTTCTTTTTGAGTCCAACCGAATGGACCAGCGAAGCCTTCCGTCAACTGCTCTCCCATCCCCTGTTTCCCCGAGCCATGTTAAACAGCGCCATTATTACCTTCGGCGGCACATTCATCAGCCTGATTCTGACGGTGCCCCTGGCTTATGGTCTTTCGAGCACGGGACTGCCCGGACGTAAGCTCATTCTGCTTTTCATTTTATTCACCTTCTTGTTCAATCCGGGACTGGTACCTACCTACTTATTGGTCACCCGCTTGGGTCTCACCAACAACTTTCTTGCCGTGATCATGCCACCAGCCGTCAGTGTCTGGAATACCCTGATTATGATGAGCTTCTTTCAGGGATTGCCTGATGAATTAAAAGAAGCAGCGCGTATGGATGGCGCCACTGAATTCCAGGTGCTCTTGAAAATTATCCTGCCCCTATCTAAACCTATCTTGCTCACCATTGGCCTCTTCTATGCTGTCTATTTCTGGAACGAATTTTTTACACCGATTCTGTATCTGAACAGTAACGATCTGATGCCGCTGCCAGTATTGCTGCGTAATATTCTCATCTCTGCCAGTTTCAATGAATACGTAGAATACAACGCATTTAGTTCCACCTCTATCGACTCATTAAAAGCAGCCGGTGTGCTCATCACTATGCTGCCCATGCTCCTGGTATATCCATGGATTCAGCGCTATTTCACCAAGGGAACGTTGGTCGGCGGCGTGAAAGAATAACCATGTGCTGTTGAGTAAGCCGTTTGGGCTGAAGTGAGTTGGTCCAATCTGAAAGCCTCAAGTAGACGGTGAATGAACATCAAGTATTTTTATCAGTCAATTTTTTAATATAAGGAGAAAGAATGATGAAGGGTAAAAAACGTGCAAACAAATTTGTCTTGTTTTTGTTGTTTTTGTTGATGGTCTCGATGGTGGCTTGTGCAAGTGGAGGAGCTGCTGAAGTTGATACCAGCCAGTTGGACGCAGCCCAAGACGTTGCTGCCAATGCCCAGGCCACGGCCCAGGCAGCGGTAGCTCAGTTAGAAGCCGCCGCCGCCGGAGATGAAGAGGCAAAAGCAGCCCTGGAAGCGCAGTTAGCAGAAGCGCAGACAAAGCTGGAAGAAGCTCAAAGCTCCGTGGCCGAAGCCGAAGCCGCCGCTGAAGCAGCTCAAGCTGAGGCAGATGCGATCGCAGAAGCGGAAGCCGCCGCTGCGACCGAACCGGTAGACATTGAATTATGGGCGTTGGCTACTGTCACAGAAGCCGGACCACCCCCCGACGACTGGGTGGCCTACGACATTATCCGCGATGAATTGGGCATTAATTTGACCTATGTCATCGTGCCCCCCGGCGAAGACGGCGAAGCGAAATTGAATGCCGCCGCCGCCGCCAACAATCTGCCCGACTTATTCCAGATGGTCAGCTCAACAGGCGATACCCGCGGCGCTCTGTACCGTTACGCCAATTTGGGTTTGTTAGCACCCGTTGACGACATGATGCCCCTGATGCCGCAGCGCACTGAACTGCATTATAACGACCCGTTGGCGCTCAGCCTGTCTACGTTTGTAGGCCAGCAGTTTGGCCTGCCGGAACCGCCACCTATTCCCCGGCGAGAAGGTCTGTTAATCCGCAAGGACTGGCTGGACAATCTGGGTCTGGAAACCCCGACCACGTTGGCCGAGTTGTATGAAGTCGCCGTCGCTTTTACGGAACAAGATCCGGATGGTAATGGCGAAAATGACACCTATGGCGTTGGTGGTTTTATCAATGGTCAGGGTATTGGCAACCGCTTTGACTGGGTTTTTGGTGGTTGGGGCGTGCCTGGTGTGTGGAACTTCGCGGAGACTGCTGAAGAATTTGACATGAATGTCTATGATGAGCGATATCCTGAAGCATTGGCTTATATGAAGAGTTTGGTGGATGCGGGCGCTATTGATCCTGACTGGCTGACTCTGAGCCGTGATGAGTTCCGTGCTAAATGGAAACAAGGTCAATTTGGCATCATGTGGGAAGACTTCGCCGCGTTGACGAATGAATCGAACTACACGCCGTTTGATGAAAACTTCCCGGATGCGGAATGGATTGCGCTGCCGGCCTTAACTGGGCCTGAAGGTGAAGCGGCCTATGGCGTTTATACCGGCCGTGGTCAAATCTTTGCAGTGTCGCAAGCGGCTGCTGATGAAGGTAAGCAGGAAAAAATCGCGCAGCTGTTGGAATGGATAGCTACAGATGGTTATTGGTTGATGGGTTTTGGTGAGGAAGGCGTTAATTACGTGATTGATGCCAATGGCGACATTTCTACCGAAGGACTGGACCCGGTAGAGGCGTATACTGCGCCGGAGCGCCAGCCGTTCACCCAACTGCGTAATCAGTTGGTTTTCTACAACACCGAGGCTGAAATTCGGGCACGTTACCCCAGCTATGAAATAAGCAACGGCCGTACTATGTTACCCATGGAGTTCCTCGATTTCTTCCAGGCACAACCCTGGTTGGATGGTCGCGGTATTCAAGTGATTCTGCCGCCCGAAAATGCCGCTGACTTTGACCGCTATTACAACGAGGGTCAAATCCAGTTTGTGTTAGGCCAAAAGGCGTTGGACGATGCTAACTGGGCCGCTTATCTGGCTGGTCTGGATAGTTTGGGCGCTCAAGAGTACATTGAATCGGCTAAAGCCGCTTTGATTGACGCCAGATTGTTAAGCGAGTAATTGAATTGATGGTTTAGGTTTTTTATTGGAGATTAGAGAGGAACGACCTGCTCTTCTCTAATCTCCACTCTCTAATTTCTCCCAACTGGAACTGGTTGAAGCATATCCTGAGAAGAAAGGATTTCGAGATGGAACACCGCCTGCTAAGCCCTGCAATCCCCATTACTGAATCGCCCTGGTCACAGCGGATTGCTGACTCGGCGCTGGCTCGTTATGACATGGCGCAAAGCCGTTGGCATTACAAACATGGCTTGTTGTTTAAGGGGATTTATCACGTGTGGCAGAAAACGGGTAACGGCCGTTATTGGCAAGCCCTCGTCGCATTTGGGGATCGTTTTGTGGGGGATAGCGGGGAAATCGCCACCTATCGACCCGACGAATACAACATCGACAATATCAACGCAGGAAAAGTGCTGTTTCCGCTCTATCAGGAAACGGGAGAACAGCGTTACCGCCTGGCAATGGACAGCTTGCGTGAGCAACTGCGCCACCATCCCCGCACCAACGAAGGCGGTTTCTGGCACAAACAAATCTACCCATACCAGATGTGGCTGGATGGCATCTACATGGGATCGGTGTTTTACGCCGAATATGCGGCGACTTTTGCCGAACCGGAAGCGTTTGACGATATTGCTTTCCAGTTCATAACGATTGAAAAACATACCCGTGATCCCACAAACGGGTTTGCTCTACCACGCCTGGGACGAAAGCCGCCAGATGCCCTGGGCGGATCCGGTAACGGGCTGTTCGCCTCATTTTTGGAGCCGGGCGATTGGCTGGTATGTGATGGCAATTGTGGATGCGCTGGACGTGTTCCCGCCTGACCATCCTGCTTGCGCCGAATTTGTGGCGATATTAGAACGGACGTTAACGGCCGTTTCCCACTATCAAGACAAAGCCACTGGCCTTTGGTGGCAAATCCTCGATCAAGGAGACCGGGCTGGTAACTATTTAGAAGCCTCTGGCACGAGCATGTTTGTGTATGCCATTGCCAAAGGCGTGCGCCATGGCTATTTGGATAAAAAGTGGCTGTCTGTGGCAAACCATGCCTTTGCCGGACTACTGACCCACCTGGTTACGATTGACGATAGGGGTCTGGTTGACTTGAACGGCATTTGTTCAACGGCTGGACTGGGTGGCGTGCCTTATCGGGATGGTTCGTTTGAGTATTATGTCAACGAACCCATCATTACGAATGATTTACACGGCGTGGGCGCTTTTCTGAACGCCGCCGTGGAAATGGAACTGGTTTTGGCAGAAACAGCCGAGCAGTGAGGATAACTACTATGTCTTATTTTGAAACTGTCCCAACCCAAAGTGGTCTCAATGAACTACCTGCAAATCCCTGTAAGCTGCTGGATTTTAACTTCCTGAGTTTGGCGGCGGCTGAAACTTATCAGGGAAACAGCGGCGGGCGGGAAGTGTTGGCTGTGATTTTAGGGGGGAAGGGGTCGTTTACGGTAAACGGCCGTTCTTTCCCAAATATCGGCGGCTCGTCCCAATGTGTTTGCGGGTAAACCCCACGCCGTCTACATTCCTTGTGGCGCGGAGTATGAGATTGTGGGGAACGGCCGTTTAGAGGTTGGTTTGTGCAGCGCTCCCAGTGATCTGCAAACAGAGCCATATGTCATTGGGCCGGAACAAGTGACCAGCGGTGTGTGGGGCGCGGCCAATTTCAGCCGCAACTTCCACCAGATTCTCACCGCCAGCGCCCAGCCAGACCTGCCTGCCGCTCGCCTCATTGTCGGCGAAACCTATACCCCGTCTGGCAACTGGAGCACCTACCCGCCGCACAAACACGAAGTCGAAGACCTGCCCCGCGAAGCCTATCACGAAGAAATGTACTACTTCAAAGTGAATCCGGGCGACGGCTTTGGCATGGCGCGTTTTTATAACGGCGAAGTGGACACTGGCTACATCGTGCAAAACAACACCATTTTGATGATGCCCAACGGCTACCACACCGTCGCCAGCGCGCCCGGATACACCACCTACTACCTCTGGTTCCTGGCGGGCAATCACCGTGTGCAAGCCGTCGTCGAAGACGCCAATGTGGGCTGGGTGAGCAAAACAGTGCCGATGCTGCGCGAGTTGGGGCATTAAAAACAGAGATTGGAGATTGGAGATTGGGAACGGTTAATCTCCAATCTCTAATCTCCCCAAAAAGGCAAACTATGAACTCAAACTTATTCTCCCTTGAAGGAAAGGTGGCGCTTGTCACCGGAGCGAGTCGCGGGCTGGGGCAGGGCATGGCCTTGGGTTTGGCGGCGGCAGGTGCAGATATTGCCGGATTAGACCGGCAGGCGTGTGGCGAAACTTGCGAACTTGTACAGGCGATGGGCAGGCGTTTCCACGACATCACCTGTGATTTAAGCACAGCGGGAGCTGATGACGCCACCCGTGTAGTCGAAGAAGTAGTGGCTGAGTTGGGCGGCCTGGATATTTTGCTCAACAACGCGGGTATTATCCGCCGCGCCCCCCTGCTTGAATTCAGCGAAGCGGATTGGGATGACGTGCTGCAAATCAACCTGAAAGCTGTCTTTCTTACTTTCACAGGCGGCGGCCCGCCACATGGCGGCGCAGGGCGGCGGCAAAATCATCAACATCGCCTCCATGCTTTCCTTCCAGGGCGGTATTTTGGTGCCTTCTTATACAGCGTCCAAAAGCGGTGTGGCGGGCATCACCAAAGCCTTTGCCAACGAACTGGCGGCACGCCACATCAACGTGAACGCCATTGCTCCCGGCTACATGGCGACGGATAACACGGCGGCATTGCAGGCTGATCCGGTGCGCAATCAGTCCATTTTGGATCGGATTCCCGCCGGACGCTGGGGTAAACCGAGCGACTTACAGGGAACGGCCGTTTTCCTGGCTTCATCTGCTTCCGATTACCTGCATGGCGTTATTCTGCCTGTGGACGGCGGCTGGTTGTGCCGCTAATAGCTAGACCACAATAACTACGGATTTTCTGGAGATTAGAGATTGGAGATTACGTAATCTCCAATCTCTAATCTCCAATCTCTAACAAACGCATTCTTTAATTTGCGGAGAAAACCATGACCCAACGAAAACGCTACGCCTTGGTGGGTACCGGCGGTCGCGCCGGCATGTTCGTCGACGCCATCACTACCACCTACAAAGGTGTGGCCGAACTGGTCGCTTTTTGTGATTTAAGCCAGACGCGCATGAACTGGTATAACGGCCGTTTGCAAAACGAGCGCGGCCTACAGCCAATCCCCACCTACTTTGCCGAGCAGTTCGACCAGATGATCGCCGAAACCAACCCGGATACCGTCATTGTCACCACGTTGGACGCCGCCCATCACCTGTACATTGTGCGTGCCATGGAACTGGGCTGCGACGCCATCTCCGAAAAGCCGATGACCACCGACCTGCCTAAATTGCAGGCTATATTTGACGCCATCGAGCGCACCGGCAAATCCCTGCGCGTCACGTTTAACTATCGCTACGCCCCCGCCTATACCCAGTTTCGCCAGCTCGTATTGGACGGCAAAGTCGGACGGCCGTTATCCGTAGACTTCTCCTGGATTTTAGACACCAGCCACGGCGCCGACTATTTCCGCCGCTGGCACCGCGAAAAAGAAAACAGCGGCGGCCTGCTTGTCCACAAAGCCACCCACCATTTTGATTTAGTAAATTGGTGGATAGGCAGTTTCCCCACGCAGGTGTTTGCCATGGGCGGCTTGAACTTCTACGGGCGCGAAAACGCAAACGGCCGTGGCGAACAGTACAGCTACAGCCGTTACACCGGCGTAGCGGAAGCCCAAAACGACCCCTTCGCCCTCTTTCTCACCTCCAAATCGGCGCTCAAAAGTTTATATCTCGACGCCGAAGCGGAAACCGGCTACATCCGCGACCGCAACGTCTTCGGCGAGCCGATCACCATCGAAGACACCATGGCTGTCACCGCCCGCTACCACAACGGCGTCATCCTCTCCTACTGTCTGGTGGCCTACTCCCCCTGGGAAGGACTGCGTGTCGCCATCACCGGCGATAAAGGGCGCATCGAAATGGACATCGAAGAAACCGTGACGCATCTCCTGGGGGATGGCACAGCGTCGGCCGACGCCCCGTCGGCCAGCAAAGGCCCGTTTAAGCAGGCCAGAATGCGCGTTTTCCCCATGTTTGGCGAGGCGTATGAGCTGGACGTACCCATCGGCGATGGCGGGCACGGCGGCGCAGACCCGGTGATGCTGGAGCAAATCTTCTCGCCGCAGCCTCCGCCTGATCCATACCATCGTGCGGCGTCGCACATTGACGGCGCGGCTTCGGTGCTGGTGGGCATTGCCGCCAACGAGGCCATGCGCACAGGCCAAATGGTGCATATCGAAGACCTGTTCCCCCTGGCCAGCATGATGTAAAGTAAGGACCTGACAGGCTTTTGAAGCCAGTCAACAGGTCCTTGATCCATGACTATCGTCGCTGTGATTGCCCCCGTGTTTATCCTGGTTTTGGCTGGTTATCTGGCTGCTCATTTTGGCGTGCTGAAAATCCGCGACATAGAGGGGCTTTCTCATTTCGTTTTTAACATCGCCTTGCCGGTTCTCCTGTTTGAATCGTTAGCGACCGTCACCTTGCCAGAAGATATGGACTGGGTCTTTTTGATCGCCTATTATCTGGTGGTGGTAGTGATTTATGGTCTGGGCATGTGGCTCAGCCGCCTTTGGTTTGCCGCGCCCGCGCAGGAGCAAAGTATCTTTGGTATGGGCGCTTCCTATTCCAACCTGATGCTGGTGGGACTGCCCATCATTTCCGCCGGGCTAGGAGATGAGGCGCTGCTGCCCCTGTTTTTGATCGTTTCTGTCCACAGCGCGGTTTTGTTTTTTATGACGTCTGTATTGGTGGAAAGAGGAAGTGGAAACGGCCGTTCTCCCCGCCAGATCGCCCGCCAAACCGGTAAAGGATTGGTGCGCAATCCCATCATCATCGGTTTGGCGCTCGGATTTGCCGTTAACCTGCTGTCCATTCCCATTCCCTCGTCACTGGCCACAGCGCTCGACTTTATTAGCCAGGCCACGCTTTCCTGTTCTCTGTTTGTTTTGGGCGGAGCGCTCACTACTTATAAAATAGCCGGACATTTTTCAGAAGCAGGCTTGATCGTCATCTTGAAGCTGGTCGTGCAGCCCATATTGGTCTGGCTGCTTGTTTTCCATGTATTTGATGTAGATCCCTTATGGGGTACAGTGGCGGTGATGGCGGCTGGGATGCCGGTAGGCATTAGCGCTTACATGTATGCCGAGAACTATCATTTAGGCACGGCGGTTTTGTCAACGGCCGTTTTGCTTTCTACCATCTTATCTATTTTCAGCCAGTCACTCTGGCTGCTGCTGTTAACATGAGACGTGAGGCGTGATGCGTGAGGTTTTTGAAACCTTACGCATCACGCCTCACGAACTCTAAATTCAGGATATGAATGAAATGAACCAGCTACCATCCAACCGCTTCTTCTCCCCCGACCCTGCTCAACAGCGCATCGCCTTGGCGTTATACGAAACCGTCGCTCACCTGCCGCTGGTCTGCCCCCACGGCCACGTCGATCCGCGCCTCTTCGCCGATCCCCACTACCGCTTTGGTTCTCCCACGGAACTGCTGCTCATCCCCGACCACTACATCTTCCGCATGTTGTATTCCCAGGGCATCCACCTGGAAGACCTGGCCGTTCCCCGGCAGGATGGCGAGCCAGTGGAAAGCGACCACCGCCGCGCCTGGCAGTTGTTCGCCGACCATTTCTACCTCTTTCGCGGCACGCCCACTGGCGTCTGGTTCACTGACGAACTGGTCAACGTCTTTGGCGTCACCCAGAAACTGAACAGTCAAACCGCCCAGACCATCTACGACCAGATTGACGAAAAACTTAAATCGCCGGAATTCCAACCCCGCGCTTTGTATGACCGCTTCAACATCGAAGTCCTTTGCACCACCGACGCCGCCGCCGACACCCTGGCCCACCATCAAGCCATCCGCGCTTCCGGCTGGCACGGCCGTATCCTGCCCACCTTCCGCCCCGACGCTGTGGTTAACCTGGACACGGAAAACTGGCTGTCCCACATCAACGCGCTCAGCCAGGTTTCCGGTGTGGATGTGGTGGATTACCACTCCTTCCTCGAGGCGTTAGAGCAGCGCCGCGCTTTTTTCAAAGAGATGGGAGCCAAAGCATCCGACCACGCCGCGCTCTCCGCTTACACCGCTCTGCTTTCCGACCGGGACGCCGAAGCCATTTTCCAACGGGCGCTGCATGGCGAAGTCACCGCTTCTGATGCCGCCCAATTCACCGGCCATATGCTCATCCAAATGGCGCAAATGTCCGTGACCGACGGGCTGGTGATGCAGTTTCATGTCGGCTCATACCGCAACCATAACGAGCTGATTTTTACCCGTTTTGGCCGTGACATGGGCGCGGACATTCCCATTACTTCCGAATTTACGCAGAACTTACGGCCGTTACTGAACCAGTTCGGCAGCCATCCAGACTTCACGCTCATCCTGTTCACGCTAGACGAAACGACCTACGCCCGCGAACTGGCGCCGCTGGCGGGGCATTATCCCGCCGTCAAGCTCGGCCCGCCCTGGTGGTTCCACGACAGCCTGAACGGGATGCACCGCTACTTTGACCAGGTCATGGAAACGGCCGGACTTTACAACACGGCCGGTTTCAACGACGACACCCGCGCCTACCCCTCCATCCCCGCCCGCCACGATGTCTGGCGGCGGGCAGCCTGCGACTGGGTCGCCGGACTGGTAGTGCGCCACATGGTAGACGAAGCCGACGGCGCGGAGATGGTGCGGGCGCTGGCCTATGATCTGGTGAAGCAGGCGTACAAGTTATAAAAGCTGGTGGCAAGTGGCAGGTGGCAGGTATTTTCCCTGAACCCGCTGCTCGCCACCCCATAAGAAGAGAAAGTAGTAAGGAGACCCATCATGAACGACATTTTGCAGCAGCTTGGACAAATTAAGATTATTCCGGTAGTGGTGGTCGAGGAAGTGGAAACGGCCGTTCCCCTGGCCCATGCTCTACTCGACGGCGGACTGCCTTGCGCTGAAGTTACCTTCCGCACTGCCGCCGCCGCCGCCGCCATCCAGAAGATGAGCGCCGCCTTCCCGGACTTGCTCGTGGGCGCGGGTACGGTATTGACAGTGGCGCAGGCGCAGCAGGCTAAAGCCGCCGGTGCGCGATTCATCGTTACGCCTGGTTTTGACGCGGCTGTGGTGGACTGGTGCCTGGCAAACGACATGCCCATCACCCCCGGCGTCATCACGCCCACCGACATCAATCAGGCGCTCGCCAAAGGCTTGAACGTGCTCAAGTTCTTCCCGGCGGAAGCGGCGGGCGGTGTCAAATTTCTCAAAGCCATCGCCGCTCCCTATGGCGGCGTTAAATTTATTCCTACCGGCGGCATCAACGAAAACAACCTGGCCGACTACCTGCGCCTGCCCATGGTCCACGCCTGCGGCGGCAGCTTCATGGTGGAAAAATCCTGGCTCGCCGCCGGTCAATTCGACAAAGTGACGGAGATGTCTGCCAGAGCAGTAGCAATTGCTGGCGTGAGCTAAGGCAAGAGCGAGAGCTAGAGGAATAGCCGCACACTAGCTCTCGCTCTTGCTCTAGCTCAAAGGAGATAATTATGACCACAAAAATCATTACTCTCGGTGAAATCATGCTGCGTTTGAAAGCACCGGGCGTGGAGCGCTTTTTCCAGTCGCCCACATTTGAAGCGACGTTTGGCGGCGGCGAAGGTAACGTCGCCATTTCATTGGCGAACTTTGGCCTGGACGTGGCCTTTGTTACGGCGCTGCCTAAAAATCCGCTGGCCGATGCCTGCATTCGTTTTTTGCGCGGCTATGGTGTGGATACCCGCCACATCTGGCGCGGCGGCGAGCGCATGGGCGTGTATTTTTTGGAGGGCGGGGCCAACCAGCGTGCCTCCAATGTCGTCTATGATCGGTCAAATTCCGCGATTGCCGCTGTTTCCGCTGACAGCTTTGATTGGGACGCTATCTTTGACGGCGCGGGCTGGTTCCACATCACCGGTATCACCCCGGCGCTCAGTGAATCGGCGGCGGAATTGGCATTAACGGCCGTTCAAGCCGCCAAATCTCGCCATCTCGCAGTTTCCTGCGATTACAACTTTCGCAAAAAACTGTGGCAGTACGGCAAAACCGCCCCGGAAGTGATGAGCGAACTCGTCAAACACGTAGACGTGGGCATCGCTAACGAAGAAGACTGCCAGAAATCGCTGGGCGTGGAACTGGCGGACGGTGATTACGAAAAGGCAGTCGTTTCCGGCGAACTGGACACAGCCCGTTATGAAGCGCTGGCGAAAAAGATGTTTGAGACCTTCCCCAACCTGAAAATGCAGGCCATCACCCTGCGCGAAAGCTACAGCGCCGACCACAACGGCTGGTCCGCCTGCCTCTACGACGGTGAGCGCTTCTACCTCAGCCGCCGTTACGACATCACCGACATCGTAGACCGCGTGGGCGGCGGCGACTCCTTTGCCGCCGGGTTGATTTATGGTCTGCACAGCGGCATGGCTGCACGAAGACGCTCTGAACTTTGCGGTGGCGGCTTCTTGCCTCAAACACAGCATCCTGGGCGACGTGAATCTGGTGACGGTGCCGGAAGTGGAACGCCTGCTGAAAGGCGACGCCTCCGGGCGGGTACAGCGATAAAATACAATATAACCGCGGAAAGCGCGGAGGAGCGGAGAAAAAACCGCGTTCTCCATCCGTCCGCGGTGAAATCTCAAGGAGGAATTTCAATGATAATTTATGAAACATCGGTGGTGACGCATGACGGTACGACTTACGCTCTGGCGCGGTTGGCAAACGGGGAGAAACGATTGGTGGTGGAGGGGGAAACGCTTGCACTGAGCAAAGCCGAAGTGGCCGTTTTCCACGGCATAGCCCAAAACGGCAAACTCATTTGCGAACCAACCCCAGCCAATGCAGCCGCTTTGCGTGCCCGGCTGCCCTGGCTCAATCCAGAGCCGTTGGGTTTGCAAACATCCTTTGGTTTTGGCGACCGCATCGGGCTGGCAACGCCGGGCCATGTGGCGGCGTTGGTGGCTTCGGGCGGCAATATCGCGCCCATCTTTGCCCAACAATCCGTGCGTGAAAATACACGCATTGGGCGCACGCCGCAGCAAGTGATGGACGATGCCATGTGGGGTATTTTTGAAACAGGCTGGAACGGCCGTTGGGGAGCAGATGCCGATCACGTCAAAGAAATTTCACATGTTTCGCCCTTTGTGCAGGCTGGCTATACCTTCTTCACCATTGATCCCAGTGACCACGTAGACAACGACGCCCAAACAGACAGCCTGGACACTTTGCGCCAGAAAACGGCCGTTTTGCCCTGGCCGCAATTTGGCACGATCAGCCGAGGCTGAATTGATCGGCGAATACTGTGCCGCGCCGATTGTTTTGGCTGGTACTGACTCTGCAATTTGATGAAGAAGTGCTGCTGCGTGCCTTAGCCAAATATGGCCGTGCCCTGGCCCACACCCTCACCCTCACTGCCGAAATCCGGCGGCAGTTGGGCGGCAAATTGTTCGATCTGGAGATGTCGGTGGACGAGACCGACACGCCCACCGCCGCCGAGGAGCATTATTTCATCGCTCGTGAACTACTGCGGCGGGATGTGCCTGTCGTCAGCCTGGCTCCCCGTTTTGTGGGCAAGTTTCAAAAAGGGGTGGACTACATGGGTGATTTGGCCGAGTTTGAAACCGAGTTAGCCAAACACGCCGCCATCATGCACCATTTTAATGCCTATAAACTCAGCATTCACACCGGTTCGGATAAGTTCACCATTTACGGGCTGATCAACCAGTATGCAAACGGCCGTGTGCATGTGAAAACGGCCGGCACCAGCTACCTGGAAGCCCTGCGCGTCATCAGCCGCACGGATACAGCCCTGTTCCGCCAGATTTTGGATTTAGGCCACGAGCGCTTCGCCACAGATCGCAAAACGTATTTTATCGACTGTCAGCCGGAGAAAGTGCCCGCCGCCAGCCAGCTCGCCGACGCCGATTTGCCCGCTTTGCTTGACGATTTTGACGCCCGCCAACTGCTGCACGTCACCTTTGGCTCGGCGCTGGACGAGTACGGCGCGGCGCTCAAGACGGATATACTAAGCGATGAAGCGGCATATGAAGCAGTACTGGTAACACACTTTGGCCGTCATTTACGGCCGTTTTGCTAAGGACACAGTATGAATTTACAAGAACTGACACAATGGTATGACTTTACGGGGAAAACGGCCGTTTCCCCCGCCAGCTTTTTGGGTGGAGAGAGGACAGGGGGATTGAGAACGGCCGTTTTGCCACCAAAGGAAGTATTACGAGAAGTTTCAGGAAATTGCGCCTGATGCGAAAGTAAAATGCCCGGTGTCCAAGGTTTTGGCCGCCGCGGAAATCTCTTTAGTGGCAACCCTGGTTTAATTAAAACACCCCATTGACCCCGCTGCCGATTTTGGTGGCGGGGTTTCCCTCTTTCATTTCGAAAATAGACTGGAACATTACGTCTGTCGTCCTTATCCTTGCTAGTTATGGTTAATCACCACAACGTCAAATCCTTTTGATTCTAATTCATCTACGATTTCATCAAGGAATGTATTATTGTTAAGCAACTGATTGTAATCAGCAATCCGGTTTGAAGTTTAATAGTTCTGGGGTTTTCAACTTCAAGTTTCATTTCTTTATCTTGTGTAAACCAAATTAACATTACCTGCAAGTACAATCGCAATGATTAATAATTGGTCTCCAAATTTAATGAATTCAACAAATGGTAAGGCGACTTCATTAATTGGAAACGTTGAATGTATGTTGATTTCAAGTTGTATCAATGGTGTGATTTATTAGAGCTTTTTCTTTTTTAGCTAATCGAATTAAATAGTGTCATCAGAGATAAGAATTTCTAATGCAACTGCGTTTATGGTATTGATAAAGCATAATATTCGAGAAGAAGATCTTTTCGGGCGTTCCGAACACGCGTTACAGAATCGAAAATTGAATCCCACGGTTTAAGGTGGAACCAATTGAACCAACTGATGGGGAACGTGGAACGGTAAACGATGAAGTTTTTCGCACCAAAGTTGTGAAGAAGTTAGATAGCAAGGAAAACTACCTTTTGTTGATCAAGGCAAACATCCAAAATGATGGTATTAAAAGTCGCGATTTTGTATGGCCAGTTAGGTTTCCAGCAACTATTAACTTCATTCTTCCTGTATGTTTGAAAATAATCCTGCAACGTATCAACAAGATTTTAGCTGAAGTTGTAATCCTTTGATCCAATAGTTGGAGCCTATAGAAAGCCAATTTGGTTACTGAAATCGTTTAGGAGTTGATATGTTTGAAATTCAGTGCTTATGGATGGAATAATGAAAATCCTTTCTTCGAAAGGTTGGCGGCATCAGCAACGAAAGTTCAGCAATAGGGAAAACTTTCTGGATAAAACAAAGTGAGGACTATTCCAAACATCCGTTTGGCAGACCGTACTTGTTCAACGGCCCCGATCCAAATACATTTTGAAGGCTGTTTCTTCTGTCACCTGAATTTTCGGTGTTGCCATAAAGAACGAAGATTTCCACTGAGTGCGTCAAAGAAAACCAAGATGTAAAAGGAGTCAGGCTGCTCCGCTACCTGTGCTTGTTAAAACAACGTGCGCCAACAATCGGCAATAATTGTGCGCCGCTCATAGGTGACCGTCCTATTTGGTCTGGGCTGGAAGCGCAATGGTCTTCCCTTTTCGTATTCGTGCCAGCGGCCGTACCACTTTGCCATATTCAGATGGACGCCCTTTCTTGTTTTGAGGCAGGTAATTCCTGCGGGCTGTGCAGTTTTTCGCCAAGCGCAGCACAAAGCGCGGAACGTTGGCTGCTTGCACGTCACTAATATCAGCACCCGCATCGAAGACAGCTACCTCTTTGTCATTCAGATTTCGAGTTAACCAGTCTAAAATTATCTCTTTGAGTTTATCCTGACTCATGTCTTTGGGATGGGCTCAAAAAATTTTATTCACAACAGAGGAGGCGACTGACGTCAATATGGCCTACATCAACGACGATGCCCAGACCAACACCCTTGAGTAAACGCTCTGCTATGCCGTTAAAGTAACGCCCAGCCCAGCCGTTTAGGCGGAAACGCCAAAAGGTGGTGATGTCAGCAGAGACCGGTCGATACCCTTCATATTCGTAAATATGCCATCGACCTTGTGCGAACACATAGTTGCGCCATGCCGTTATCAAGTCATCGATACGCCAAATACCGTACCGCATCGCTGCCCAACCACGCCTGATTTCAGGCTCATTAAAACCACTCGCTTTCATGGCAGGGAAGATCGCACCACGGCTTATTAGAAACGAGCCATTGAGCATGCTCCAGAGTAATTGTAAAAGTGCAAGATTGGTTCCTAGGACCTCGTAGAAACGACTGACAACCTCGTAGGAGCGACTGACAACCTCGTAGGAACGACTAATAACCAGGTAGGAACGACTGACAGACCAGGTGGGAACGACTGACAACCCGTAGGAACGACTAACAACCAGTTTTTCGTCACTTTTTTCTCATCCTCATCAACATCCGCAACAACCGCCGCGTCACCGCCTTGGTCTCTGGGCCGATTTCACCGGGCGGGCCGACGCAGGCGGGACAGCCATCGCGGCAGCGGCAGTCGCTGACCAGTTCCAGCGCCGCCGCCAGCAGGATGTCGTGCAGTTCGTAGAGGCGCTGGCTGAAGCCGACACCCGCCGCCGCCCGTTCGTAGACGACTATCGTGGGCGACTGTGTCAGCGGACTGCGGCTTTCGGCGCTGACCTGGATGTCGCTGGGATCGCACATGAGGTAAAGCGGCGCCAGGTTACGCAGGACGTAGGCCAGGCCGCCCAGAGCGGAACGGGTTTGCTGGCCTGCTTCGGCCTGGCGGTGACAGCTTGGGCAGAGGGTGACCAGGTTTTCCAGCTTGTTGGCGTCCAGGTAATTGTCGTTTTCGCCTTTGACGTAGTTGTATTCACGAAACGGCCGTTTATGATGTACATGCAACGTTATCTCATCCCCCAGCCGCGCCACAAATCCGGCAGCGGTGACCATCTCGTTCCAAGGCTCTTTGGCGCTGATGCCGCCAGTTGGGGCCATAATCATTGGGCCTCAGCAATACTCCGGCGTCATACAATTCCTCTGTCATCGCCTCGCCCAAAATGAGCCAGTAGCCCATCGTTTCCAGCGTCATTTCCGGCAAATCAATCTCGCCAAAACCCAGCGTTTCCTGCGTATAGCGTTTGATGCGCCGATACCCCGTCGCCTGTGACACAATCGTCACATCCCCCCAGGCTTTTAATAAATCCGCAGATTGCGCAGATTCCGCAGATTTTTCTCCTCGCTCACCTTGCCACTCTGCCACTTTGCCACTTTGCGTTAAAAGCATTTCTTCCTCCGCCCGTAGTTCCCGGATGGTACTGCCCACGCTGGCTCGTGTGTAATAGTCCACATTAACGGGGCGCACGTAAGCGATGCGGCCGTCCCAGTCGAGATGCTCCACCAAATAGGAACGGGCCAGATGCATATAAATGGCTCCTTCGTGGACAATCAGCGGCGCTCGTTCCAAATCCACTTCGCCAATGGCACGCGCCTTGGACTGCTCCAGCTCTTCGCCTAAATCATGCACGATGATGTTGTCGGCGCCGCTGGTACGCAGGGAAACGGCCGTTGCCGGAGACCCCTCGCCGACAAAATGAAACTGGTCGCGGGTCTGATGCAAAATGCCCTCCGCTTCCAGCACATCCAGCAGGGGGCCGACTGGTTCACCGCCATACAGTTCATCCTTGCGGAAGGGCAGTTCGTAGGCGGCACATTGTAGATGGCGCACCATGATGCGCAGGTTGTCGGGGTTGGTCAGGGCGTGTTCCGGCGATTGACCGAAGAGGTAGCGCGGATGATTGCAAATGTACTGGTCGAGCGGATTGTTGCTGGCAATCATGATGGCGGCTGACTGGGCGGCACGGCGGCCTGCCCGTCCGATTTGCTGCCATGTCGAGGCGATGGAGCCGGGGTAGCCAGTCAGCACCGCCGCGTCCAGTTCGCCGATGTCGATGCCCAGTTCCAGCGCGTTGGTGGCGACCACGCCGCGAATGGCACCTGTGCGCAGGCCGTGTTCAATCTCGCGTCGTTCTAAGGGTAAGTAGCCGCCTCTGTAGCCGGTAACGGCCGTTTCCTTCTTCCCCTGATACGTCATTTCATCCTGCAAATAAGTGAGCAGGAGTTCCACACTCTGGCGCGTGCGGGCAAAGGTGATGGTCTGGATGTCTTGCGAAAGAAAGGTGACAGCGGCGTCGCGGGCGGCCATGATGGCACTGCCGCGCAAGCCCAATTCCTCGTCAATGATAGGCGGGTTGTAGAGGATGACGTGTTTCTCGCCCGTCGGTGCGCCGTTCTGTTTCTCGCCGACCAGCGTAAATTTCTGCCCCGTCAAGCGTTCCGCATGTTCTTGCGGATTGGCGATGGTAGCCGAACAGCAAATAAACTGGGGCGTACTGCCGTAAAACGCGCAAATGCGCTGTAAACGACGCAGTACATTCGCCACATGGCTGCCAAACACGCCGCGATAGGTGTGGATTTCGTCCAGCACCACAAATTCCAGGTTGGCAAACAGGTCGCGCCAGGTGGGATGGTAGGGCAGGATGCCGGTGTGAAGCATGTCGGGATTGGTAATGACGATGCCGTTGGCGCGGCGCACCTGGGTGCGGCGGCTTTGGGGCGTGTCGCCGTCGTAGGTATGCACGTCGATGGGCAGTTTGGCGGCGCTAATGGTGGCGGCCGTTTCGGCGAGCTGATCGTGAGCCAGGGCTTTGGTGGGGAAGAGGTAGAGGGCGCGTCCTTTGGGCCGGTCGAGCAGTCTTTGCAGGACGGGCACGGTGTAGCAAAGCGATTTCCCGGAAGCGGTGGCGGTGGCGATGACAGTGTGGTGATGGTGGGAAACGGCTCTTATCGCTTGAGCTTGATGGGTAAAAAATTGCTCCACGCCGCGAGAATGCAAAGCCGCCATGATTCGGTCATCAATGTCAGCTTCGACGGCTTGGAAACGGGCAGGCTGTGCCGGAAATTTCTCCCAGGCCACCGCCTGGGACATGAAATCACGGTTGAGCCGCAGTTGGGCAAGAATGTCTGGCAGTTGCATGGAGGGGATTATAGCGTTTTTGGAGAGAGATGGGGAAAGCGGTTTAAAGCAGGTCTTCTAATTCGTTTCGATCAATGCCAGCTGGTTCAAGATTGATAATTGGGTGCCAATTGGCAGGTCTTTTTGATGCCAGGGAACAACGGCTCTTCGTCCTGTATCGGGCTGAATGTATATCTGGTGACTGCCTTTGCTTCGATCTAAAACAAAGCCTTTCTTCTCCAAAACTTCAGCAATTTGGCGTGGCGTGAGCCGGGGAACTTTAGGCATAAGCGGGGATGGTTATCGGTGTATTCAAACGTATCTTCTTCATTCGGAATAGGTTCGCCATGTGCGGTTAAGCTTTCCAGATAAAGTTCGATGGCTTCTTTTGCCATGGCAATCGCTTCAGGAATATCTGAGCCGAAGGTAATACAGCCAGGCAATGTGGGCACGGTTACGGTGTAGCCGCCCTCTGGTTCTTGTCGCAATAAAATTCGATAGCTTAAAATTTTCGTTTGCTCTGCCATAAAGACACCTCTCTATTTAGAGTATACAATGCTGCCTTGTGAAAACACAACGGCCGTTATCGCCTGGGACACGAAATCACGGTTGAGCCGCAGTTGGGCAAGAATGTCTGGCAGTTGCATGGGGAGATTATAGCGGTTTTTGGTTGACGGGGCGGAAATGTCTGGCGATTGGTTCACTTTGGTTAAATGCAAGGCTGAGCAATTGTTCTCATCTTGTGCCTTGAGGTGCTTGTTGGTATTATTTTGGTGATTCACGCATGAGTTCGGCAGCAAATCGGTGTCAAAAATTACAGTTCATTAGGTAACGGCCGTTATCCGATAATTAAGGATATTTATCATAAAAGATTATTATAATCGTGAAAACTTGGCTATCGCTTGAATTTGCAACGCTGAATTGTCTTGTTCTTATTGCCAAACCAACGGAGGCTTAATGAGTGTAGAAGAACATCCGGAAAATGAATCTTTAACAACGGCCGTTCCCCCCGCAGATTCCGCCCAACCACAACCCCATTCGCTAGAAACTGAAAGCACAGCGTCTAAAATATGGCACCGCGTTGCCTGGCGCAAAATCGGGTTATTCGTACTCAGTTTGTTTTTGTTTTTACTGGCTATCACCCTCATGAAAGAAGGCGCACGCGCCTTAACGCCGTTGGTACGTGACAGCTTTAAAATTACCAATCCTGCCAACAGCCTGGGTTTTGGGTGGCTTTTTGCTTACCTTGTCATGAGCGGTTCGCCCGTCGCCGCCGCGGCCTTAACCTTCTTTGATGCCGGAGTCATTTCCCAACTGAGCACATTCACCATGATTACCGGCAGTCGCCTGGGTGCCAGTTTTATCGTTTTATTTATTGGATTCATCTACGTTCTGCGCGGCCGCAACAAATCTACCAGCCTGAGCATGGGTCTGCTCTCCTTAACGGTAACTGGCACAACCTACGTCCTGGCTCTGGTCGTAGGCGTGGCTCTGCTGCAATCTGGTGCCTTAGGTGGTGTTCAGATGTCATCGGGAGCCTTGCTCAACTCGTTAACTGATTTGATTTTTGATCCCATTGCCGCGTTTTTTCTCTCCTTCCTGCCGCGCTGGTCTTTATTTTTTGTAGGTCTGGGCATCATCCTTGTCAGTTTTAATCTGTTCGATAAATGTTTGCCGGAAATGACGATTAAAGAGAGCCAAATAGGCCAGGTCTCGCGGCTTGTTTACCGTCCAGCCATCATGTTTTTGTTAGGCGCGGCCGTGACGATGGTGTCTATGTCGGTTAGTGTTTCCCTGGCTATCCTGGTGCCGTTGAGCCATCGCGGTTTTGTGCGGCGTGAAAATGTTATCCCTTACATTATGGGCGCAAACATCACCACGTTTGTGGACACCTTGTTAGCGGCCGTGTTGTTAGACAATCCAGAAGCCTTCACGGTTGTCCTGGTAGAAATGCTTAGCATTGCTATCATCTCAACGATTATTTTAATAACGATTTACCGACCGTATCAGAAAGCGATTTTAAATTGGGTAGAATGGATCACGTCTGATAATCGGCATCTGGCTGGCTTTATGTTTATCATTTTACTGGTACCCATAGTTTTGTTATTTGTTTGAGGTGACTAATCATGCAGGTTCTCATTGCCATCGGTGGTTCTAAACATTCTCAACTCGCACTGCATCAATGTGCGCTTTTGGCGCAAAAACAGCCTATTTCGGGCACAATTTTGACTGTTATTAAGAATAACGAAGATGAGGCGGAGGCGGTTTCTCTTTTGCAGGCGGCGGCGGATTTGTTGAAAACGGCCGTTCCCCAGATCCAAACCAAAATCCGCAGAGGAGATGCCAGCGAGCAAATCATAGAGGAAGCCATCGCTAACCACTATGATTTGCTGATCATTGGCAAAAAACTGCACCACAACCTGGTAACTCGGCTTTTAGGGCCGACATCATTGCGCATTATTGCCCAAAAGCCTTGCCCCATTCTGATTGCCAAAGAACAGCCGCATCCGCTGGAGCAGATTCTTGTTTGTGACAGCATCTTTGCCAAACCCAATTTGTCGGAACGCTTCGCCACTCATTTTCCCTATTTGCTCGCTCACGCCGCCAATGTCACCGTCTTGCATGTCATGTCACAAATTGCGGCGGCCCCAGGCGTACAAGGAAAACAACTCCGTGCCGGTGCTGGTGAATTAATAACCGATCATTCCCCTGAAGGGGACGGATTAACCCAGGATATGGAATTATTAGGCGAAATTGATGTGGTTGCGGAGCCAATTGTGCGGCATGGCCTGGTGGTTGAGGAGATATTGGCGGAAGCCGCCGACGGCCGTTATGACCTCATCGTCATTGGTGCCCATCCCCACGTAGGCTGGCAGCGCTTTTTGCTGGAAGACGTCACGGCTCAAATCGTCCTCCAGGCAGATCGCCCCGTTTTAGTCATTCCCTGATTGCTCCCAGAAATCAAAAAGCGCGGAAGACATCAATTTCTCTCCGTCTTCCGCGCTTCCTTCAACTTCGTTCAGCTCAAATTTGCGTAAAAATTATGGTAATCGTTCACCCCCTCGCTAACATAGTTGTCATTCCCGCTTACTGCCTGCGGGAATGACGGTGGGGACTGAATGGGTACAAATTATTTACGAAAGCACCTTCACCAGATGATACTGCTTGCGCCCTTTGCGCAGAATGAGGAAGTGGCCTGCAAAAAGGTCGTTGGTCGTGATCATCTGGGCGGGGTCTTCGATGCGCTGGCTGTTGAGGTAAACACCGCCGCCCTGAATCGTGCGCCGCGCATCGCCTTTGGACTGCGCCAAACCAGCATCGACCAGTAAATCGACCACAGAAAATCCTTCGCCTTCCAGAGCAGATTTGGGCAGTTCGCTAGAAGGCACGTCGGCAAAAATATCCTGGATATCGGCAGAATCGAGACCATCCAAGTCACCTCCGAACAACACTTTTGCCGCCTGCTCTGATTTGGAAACGGCCGTTTCCCCATGAATCATCCGCGTTAAATCCTGTGCCAGCCGCCGCTGTGCTTCCCGCTGTTCTGGCCGCTCATCCACCAGTTGTTGATATTCCGCGATTTCAGAATGAGTCAGCCAGGAAAAATACTGCATGTAATTGATCACATCCGCATCATCGGCATTCAGCCAGAACTGGTAGAAACGGTAAGGCGACGTGCGCTTGGGGTCCAGCCAGGCATTGGTGCCCGCCGCCGTTTTGCCAAACTTACTGCCGTCCGCCTGCGTCACCAGCGGGAACACCATCGCGTTCACCTTTGCGCCGCGTACTTTGCGAATCAGCTCCACGCCAGCCACGATGTTACCCCACTGGTCACTGCCCCCCGTTTGCATCGTGCAGCCGTAGTTGTCGTGCAAATGCAAGTAATCATACGCCTGAAGCAGCATGTAGCTGAACTCGGTGTAAGAGATGCCGTCCTCACGCTCAATGCGTGATTTCACCGAATCTTTAGCCAGCATGTAATTGACGGTGAAATGCTTGCCGGTATCGCGCAAAAACGCCAGCAAATTGAGCTTTGCCAGCCAGTCCGCATTATTAACCATGATGGCCGGATTACTCTTCACCTCAAAATCCAGCACACTGGCTAACTGCTGTTTCACCGTCACTAGATTGGCCTCGATTTGCTCAATGGTCAGCAAATTCCGTTCAGAAGAACGGCCGCTGGGGTCTCCAACCATGCCCGTGCCGCCGCCCGCCAACAGAATCGGCGTATGACCAAAACGCTGCAAACGCGCCATCACCATCAACGGCACCAAATTGCCAATATGCAGCGAATCAGCCGTCGGGTCGAAGCCGTTGTAAACGCTCACTTTTTCTTTTGCCAGGACCTCTGGCACTTGTTCTGTATGGTCGTAAACGAGACCACGCCATTTCAATTCGTCGTATGCATTTGTCACGGTAATTCACTCCATTTTATGATTGCGCTAGTGATCACTTCTTCAGCCAGCGGTTAAAACCGCGCCTACGTCTACAAAGTCGGCCTTCGCCGACTCATTTCCAGTCCACGAAGGTGGACTTTGTAGTTGTTGCCGCGAATTTATTCGCTGGGTTAGAAAGTCGAAAATTCTGACACTAACTGATTGCTGATTTGTAACTGTACAGGTATCTGTCAAAGTGTATGTGTACGGGCTGAGCCTGTCAGATTCAAGATTCGTCAGCACAGGCGCGACCACCTCGTCAAAAGCAACAAAAAAGACGCGGTGTCTGTCGCGTCTTTGGGTGTTTGTGCTGTTTATGCTTGCTAAAAACTCAGGCATAAACTACCAACCGCTGACGCGATGTAGAAGGCAGTCTATACCATAATAAGCAAACGATTGTGTAATCATGCCGTTAGCTTACCAGATGTTGTCTAGCGTGTAAAGTGCGATTCAAAGCAAGGAATGGCCTACCAAAAAGGAGCATTTATTGATAGACTAAAAAATAAAGATTGAAATATCCCATCATGTAGCAAAAGGAAAACCCATGCGACCAAACGATTCTCAAACCCTGTTAAGCCAGGACATCCACCTGCTGGGTGACATCCTGGGAAAAGTGCTGCGCCAACAAGCAGGCATCGAGCTGTTTGAGCTAGAAGAGCGCATCCGCGCCCTTTCCAAAGCACGCCGCGCCGACGAAGACCCGGCCATTGACCGCCGCCTAAACGAGATTGCCGAACAGCTTAGCCTGGAAGAAGCAGACCTGATCGCCCGCAGTTTTGCCATCTATTTTGAACTGGTCAATCTGGCTGAAGAGCAGCACCGCGTCTCCGTCCTGCGCGAACGGGAGCGTGCGGTCCATCCACGGCCGTTACCTGAATCCATCGCCGCCGGGGTAGCCGCCCTGCGCCAGATAGGGCTGGATGAGTATGAAATGGCCGCCCTGCTGGCAAACCTGAACGTCGAACTGGTTTTCACCGCCCACCCAACCCAGGCCAAACGCCGTACCGTCATCGCCAAACTGCGCCGTCTCTCCAAAGCGCTCACCGATTTGCAGGAACGCGATTTACTGCCCGCCGAACGCCGCCAGGTTGAACAGCAAATTATGGCCGAAGTGATCGTGTTGTGGGTGACAGACCACAGCCGCACCAACCAGCTCGCCGTCACCGATGAAGTGCGTACCGGTCTGTACTATTTTGACATTACCTTGTGGGAGGTACTGCCCGCCATCTATGAAGCGATGCGCGAAGCGTTGGCGGTACATTATCCCACATTGACCCCACCCGAACGCTTTTTAACCTTTGGCTCCTGGATTGGCGGCGACCGTGATGGCAATCCCAATGTAACGGCTGACGTAACGGCCGAAACACTGCGCCTGCATCGCGGGCTGGCCCTGGAGCGACATCGGGAAGCGACACGCCAGTTAGACCGCTCGTTGAGTGTGTCCGACCGTTTGACGACGATTAGCCCGGCTTTGACAACGGCCGTTTCCGCCGCCCGTGATCGCTCTGAGCATGTCGCCTACCTGCAAACCCGCTATCCCCACGAACCCTATCGCCTCTGGTCAGCCGTGCTCAAAGCCGACCTGGCCCGCGATTCTCGCGGCGACATGGTGAGCCGCCTCAAAGGAGAAGCCAACCCGCCCTTGCGCTTGCGCGGCATGGCCGATTTGCGCGAACCACTGGATTTGATGGACACCTCCCTGCGCGAAGGCGGCATGGCCGACCTCGCCGCCACCGATCTGGCGCGACTGCGCGATCAGGCTCAGGTGTTTGGCCTGCACGTCGCTCGTCTGGATTTGCGCCAATACAGCGACTACAACACGGCCGTTCTCGATGAACTGCTGCACAAAACCGGCATGATGACAGGCTTTGCTCAGCTTATCCGGCGCAGAACGCGCCGCCGCCCTGACCCGTTTGCTCAGCGAACCAATTCCCGATTTAAGCAAACTTGCCCGACTTGTCGCCGGAAACGGTGGAGACACTGGCCCTCTTCCAGATAGTGCAAAGAGCCGTCAGCTTCTACGGCTCAGAACTGTTGGGTCCCTACATCATCAGCATGAGCCACGGCCCAGAAGATATACTGGCACCCCTCCTGTTAGCACGCTGGCATGGCATTTGCCTGAACGCCGACACGGAAGCCGACGGGCTGATGTTCGCGCCGCTGTTTGAAACCCGCGAAGACCTGCGTGCCGCGCCAGAGGTGATGACCACCCTGTTCACCCATCCCGTTTACGCCGCCCATCTGGCGCGGGTGGGCAACCAGCAAACCATCATGATTGGCTACTCTGACAGCAACAAAGATGCCGGCTATCTGGCGGCGAACTGGGAACTGTATCAGGCGCAGGAGGCGATGGCCGCAGTCTGCCGCAGTCACAAGGTGAAGATGACGCTGTTTCACGGGCGCGGCGGCACGGTGGCTCGCGGCGGCGGCCCTACCAATCGCGCCATTCTGGCCCAGCCGCCCGGCTCCATAAACGGCCGTATCCGCATCACGGAGCAGGGCGAGGTGATTGACGAGAATTACGGCCATCCCGCCATTGCGCGACGGCATTTGGAGCAGGTGGTTCATGCGGTGCTGTTGAACAGTGTGCCGCCCTATCACCGTGAACGCTCTGCCCCTAAACGGGAATGGCGGGAAATGATGGATCAGTTAACGGCCGTTTCCTACCGCGCCTACCGTGAACTCATCTATGAAACCCCGGCCTTGCTCGACTATTGGCAGCAAGCCACCCCCATCAACGAACTCAGCCAGATGCGTATTGGCTCCCGCCCGTCTCGTCGCGCCGGAAAAGCCTCGCTGGATGGTCTGCGTGCCATTCCCTGGGGCTTTAGCTGGATGCAGAGCCGTCACGTTTTGCCCGGCTGGTACGGCTTGGGCGCGGCGCTGGCCGCCTCCGCCGACATCCCCCAACTGCAAGAAATGTATCAGGATTGGGCTTTCTTCCGCCATACCATCGACAACGCCCAACTGGCCCTGGCTAAAGCCGACATGGGCATTGCCCGTTTGTACGCCGGTCTGGTTGAAGATGAGGCCGTGCGCGAGTCGGTTTATGGGCAGATTTTCGCGGCCTTCCAGGAGACAAACCGTCTGGTGCTGTTGGTGACGGGTCAACACGAACTGCTGGATCACGCGCCAACCTTGAAGCGTGCCATCCGGCGGCGCAACCCGTATGTCGATCCTCTGAACTTCATCCAGGTGGCGCTGCTGCGCCGCCTGCGGGCACTGCCTGAGCAGACTGGCCCAGAGGCACAGCAAATTCTGCAAGCCATCTTCCTGACGATCAACGGCATTGCCGAAGGGCTGAAAAACACGGGTTAACGTCGGCGAACGTAGCTGAGCTTGTCGAAGCCAGTCACGCACCAGCCTTCGACAAGACTTCGGCGTAGAGCTCAGTCGAACGCTCAGGCTTCGTTGGGTATTAATTTTTTTAGCGTGTGCTAATCCGAGAGGGCAGATGATGCGTCTGCCCTCTTTTGCGTTTAAAAGCCCATGACCCCTTGACAGACTCTTTTATTTGATTTAATATATGACAAATCATATATAGGATTTATCATATTATGTCTTTAAAACATGCAATTCTTGGATTTTTAGAACTTAGCCCGTTCAGCGGCTATGACTTGAAAAAGGCGTTTGATGGCTCGGTGCAGCATTTTTGGCCGGCGGATCAGGCGCAGATTTACCGCACGCTTAACCAGCTTGGACGAGGCTGAGATGGTGTCGGTGGAACTGGTTGAGCAGGAGGAAAGGCCGGATCGCAAGGTGTATCATATTACGGATAACGGCCGTTCTGAACTGCAATCATGGCTGGCGTGCTCCCTTGCCAGGCACCAGTGAACGGGAGCCGCAGTTGGTGCGCATCTTCTTCAGCGGTTTTGCGGATGATGAAACGCTGCTGCCGCTATTGGCTGAATCGATTGCCCAGGAACAGGGGGAGTTGGCGGCAGTCGAAGCGATTTTGGTCTTTGCCCAACAGCAAGTGGCAGCGCTTACTGACCCAGCAGAACAACGCATTGGCTTTTTCCAAATGCTGACGATTGAACGGGCCATTCTCCATCATCAGGCGCAAATTGACTGGCTGGGAAGCATTATGACACCGTCTACAAAATCAAGACCTCACAATCAATTAAAAATCCGCAGATTACGCGGATTACGCAGATTTTTTGGTTCTTTTGGACTTAAAAGGGATCGTGTCATTCTGAACGAAGTGAAGAATCCTGTACCTTTGGGATGCTTCGTTTCACTCAGCATGACGCGAGTAAAAACCTTATGCGTTCAAAACCCTTGGCTGTCATAGGAAATTTAGACAATGTATTTACAAGAAGTGGGTAATCCCGAAAACGAAACGATTTTCTTTTTGCACGGCGGCGATGTGGCTGGCTGGATGTGGCAGCCACAGATAGAACTGTTTCAGGACCAATACCATTGTCTGGTGCCTGATTTGCCCGGGTTTGGGCAGTCGAATCAGGTTCCGTGGCAGTCGTTTACGGATACGGCACAGCAGGTGGCGGAAATGATTCGGGAACGGGGGCGAAACGGCCGTTGTCATGTGGTTGGTCTGTCGCTGGGCGGACACCTGGCGCTGCATGTGCTAAGGGTGGCTCCTGATTTGGTGGATAAAGTGGTATTGAGCTGCACAGCCGTTCGCCCTTATCCCCCTAAGCTACAGCGTATGGTGCGCGTGGTGCTGCCGCTTATGCGTTTCAAGTGGTTCTGGCAGGCACAGGCGCGTATGCGCGGCTACCCTGCCGACGCCGCCCAAATCTATGTGGAAACAGGACTGGCTATCAATCAGGAATCGCTCCGGCGCATGATGGCTGAAATGGTGCAGTCAGCTATGCCAGACCGCCTGGACAGCTTTACGCATCCCGTTTTGATAGCGGCCGCCGAACTGGATCGGGCGTTGATCCACGATTCGCAAAAGGATTTGCTGAACATTTTCCCCAACGCGCAGGCGGTGATTGCGCCACAGGTGCATCATGGCTGGTCGGGTGAAAATTCGGATTTGTTTAATCGGATGATGGCGGCCTGGCTGACGGATCAGCCGCTGCCAGAAGAGTTGAAACGGGTGAATAGCGCGGTACCAGCGCTCACTATCAAATAGTAACTTGCCAACGAGCTAGTAAAAAAAACAAGAAAATAATCCGCAGATTGCGCGGATTACGCAGATTTTTCTGGTTTATCCAGGTCAGGGAATTTTAAGAATGAATACAACAGATAAGAACAAAGCAATTCGCAATATCGTTATTTTTACGCTTTTGGTAACTGGTTTGGCATGGCTAGGTCCCGTTTTAGGGGGTGATCCGACGGAGCCTGGGCTTGGGTTTTTGGTGTGGGGAACCGCGCCTTTGGTCTCGGCGCTGATTATGAAGTTTGTACTGCGAGACGAGGTGTCGCTTGGGTTTCGGCCAAATTTGAAGGGAAACGGCCGTTATTACCTTCTCAGTATTCTCATTTATCCAGTCAGCATCCTGATTGTGCTGGGGCTGGGGCTTTTACTGGGTGCCAGTACGCTTGGCAGTATGACCATGCCAGCCGTCGCCACGAAGATGGCGCCACTCGCCGTGACATTTTTCATTTTTGCTCTGTTTGAAGAAATAGGGTGGCGCGGGTATTTGGCACCCAAAGTAGCCAGCGTCAATGACCGTCTGCTCGGCCACGCCATCGTCGGCCTGATTTGGGCTTCGTGGCACTTTCCTTATGTGAATGAGCTTTGGTCTCACACATCAGAGGGATTGGTGACACTCCTGCCCCGGTTTATTTTTGGTGCGCTGGTAACGGCCGTTATCTATGGCGAAATCAGAATCCGTACTGGCTCTGTTTGGCCGTCGGTGTTGATGCATTGGACGGGTAACACGATTGCCAATACGCTTTTGGTAACCTTTGCCGGTGCGGGTTTCGTTTCTCTGGTGCCGGGCAAGGAATGGCTTGGTTCTTTTGGCGTTGAGGGAGTGCTGATGATGCTCATTTTCGGTCTTGTTGGCGGTGTTTTGTATACCAATCGACGTCGCCAAAACAAACCGCAAGAGCTAGAAGAGTCGTTTCACCCCTCTAGCTCTAGCTCAATTCTCTAGCTTATTCGTAATCTGCTACAGGAATACAGGCGCAGAAGAGGTTGCGGTCGCCATAGACGTTGTCCACGCGGCCGACTGCGGGCCAGAACTTAGCCGCTTTCACCCAACTGGTGGGGAAGGCGGCTTTTTCGCGGGAGTACGGCCGTTTCCATTCAGCGCTCATGACATCGGCGGCCGTGTGGGGGGCGTGGGCCAAGACGCTGTCCTCATGGCTGACTTTGCCTTCTTCGATTTCGCGGATTTCCTCACGGATGAGGATCATCGCCTCAATGAAGCGGTCCAGTTCTGCCAATGATTCGCTTTCGGTTGGTTCAATCATCAGCGTGCCCGGCACCGGGAACGACATGGTGGGGGCGTGGAAGCCATAATCCATCAGGCGCTTGGCAACGTCATCTACCGGCACAAATTCCTTGAGCGGACGCAGGTCGAGGATGCATTCGTGGGCCACACGACCGTAAATCACCCTTGTACAGCACCGGATAATAGGGATCGAGGCGGTGGGCGATGTAGTTGGCGTTCAGGATGGCGATACGGGTTGCCTCGGTCAATCCTTCTGCGCCCATCATGGCAATGTAGGCGTAGGAAATGGGCAGAATGCTGGCACTGCCCCACGGCGCTGAGGAGACTGCGCCGATGCTCTGGCCGCCGCCAACGCCGTCGATGACCGGACTGTTGGGCAGGAAGGGAGCCAGATGGGCTTTGACGCCAATCGGTCCCATGCCGGGGCCGCCGCCGCCGTGCGGAATGGCGAAGGTCTTGTGCAGGTTCAGGTGGCACACGTCGGCGCCGATGCGTGCCGGGTTGGTGAGGCCGACCTGGGCGTTCATGTTGGCGCCGTCCATGTAGACCTGCCCACCAAACTGGTGGATCATCTGGCAGATTTCGATAACGGCCGTTTCAAACACGCCATGCGTAGACGGATAGGTAATCATGATGGCACCCAGGTTGGCGGCATGTTTTTCCGCTTTGGCACGCAGGTCGGCCACGTCAATATTGCCGTTGTCGTCACAGCCGACCACCACCACTTCAAAGCCTGCCATCACGGCGCTGGCGGGATTGGTGCCATGTGCCGAACTGGGAATCAGGCAGACGTTGCGATGACTTTCGTTCCGGCTTTTGTGGTAGGCGCGGATGACCAACATGCCGGTATATTCGCCCGATGCGCCGGAATTGGGTTGTAGGGAGATGGCGTCGAAGCCAGTGATTTCGCCTAACCAGCGTTCCAATCGCGCAAACAAAGTGGTGTAACCTGCCGCCTGCTCAACCGGCACAAAAGGATGCAGGCCGCCAAACTCGGGCCACATCACGGGCAGCATTTCGGCGGTGGCGTTGAGTTTCATGGTGCAGGAGCCGAGCGGAATCATGGAATGGGTGAGCGACAGGTCTTTGGCTTCCAGGCGATTGATGTAGCGCATCATTTCTGTTTCGGAGTGGTAGCTGTTGAAAACGGGATGTGTCAGGAAGTCGCTGGTGCGGTTGAACGGCCGTTCGTAGCTTAACTCAGTTTCATCTGCCAGTTCAAACAGGTCGATTGCACCCGGTTCCGCGCCGAAGATGGTGAACAGGCTTTCCAGGTCGGCGGCCAGCGTGATTTCGTCCAGGGAAATGCCGATACCACCATCAGCAAAGTAGCGCAGATTCACTTCGGCGCTGAGGGCGGCTTCGCTGAATTTGGGCCTGACTGAGCGGCCCGCCGCTGACGGTGATGGTGTCGAAGACGGGGGCGTCGTTGACGGTGTAGCCGAGCTGTTGCAGACCTTTGCTGAGAACGGCCGTTAACAAGCGCACCCGTCGCGCAATCTGCTTCAAGCCATCCGGTCCGTGATAGACCGCATACATCGAGGCCAAAATCGCCAGCAAAACCTGCGCCGTGCAGATATTGCTGGTGGCTTTTTCGCGGCGGATGTGCTGTTCGCGGGTTTGCAGGGCCAGGCGCATGGCCGGGTTGCCATGCGCGTCTATCGACACCCCAATCAGACGGCCGGGCATATGCCGTTGGAACTGTTCGCGGGTAGACATGAAAGCGGCGTGGGGGCCGCCGTAGCCCATGGGCACACCAAAGCGCTGGCTGTTGCCCACTACCACATCGGCGTCAAACTCGCCGGGGGGACGAAGCAGAGTCAGGGCCAGCAAATCGGAGGCCACTACGACGAGTGACTCGGCGGCGTGGGCTTGCTGTACAAACGGTTCATAGTCGATGATGTCGCCGTTGGTGGCCGGATATTGCACCAGAACGCCAAAGGTGGGTGTGCTGAAATCATACGTTTCATGGTTGCCCACAACCACGTCGATGCCCAGCGGTTCGGCGCGGCCTTGCACCACAGCAATGGTCTGCGGATGGCATAGTTCAGACACAAAAAAGGTATTGGCGGTCGATTTGCGCGGTCGCTGGCGCAGGCAAAGGGTCATGGCTTCGGCGGCGGCGGTGCCTTCGTCGAGCATAGAGGCGTTGGCGATTTCCATACCGGTCAGGTCTCTGACCATGGTCTGGAAGTTAATGAGGGCTTCCATGCGGCCCTGGGCAATTTCTGGTTGATAGGGGGTGTAGGCGGTGTACCAGCCAGGGTTCTCGAAAATGTTGCGCAAGACGACGGGCGGCATGATGCAGTCGTAGTAGCCCATGCCGATGAAGGAACGATAGAGCTTGTTTTGCTGACTCAGCGCCCGCAGTTCTGTCAATATTTCAGACTCGCTGTATGGGGTAGCGAGGTTCAATCCGTTTTCCAGAAGAATGTGGTCTGGTACGGCTTCGTAGATAAGGGCGGCTACGGTGGGCAGTCCCATCCGGTCCAGCATGGTTTGCCTGTTGGAACCATGTGGCCCGATGTGGCGGTCTACAAAATGATCGGTTGGATTGAGCAAGGTTCGGTTGTTGGAGGAAGCGGTTCGTGAGGAGGAAGGTATCGCTAACATAAGGTTCTCCGGTTGTTCAGGTTAGGTGTGGGAAGTGGGAAGATCAGTTTTCAGTTTTCAGTTTACAGTGAACAGTGCTGCGTGGGTTTTTACTGTTCACTGTAAACTGTTTACTATTTAGTCACGGTCTGCCAGATACGCTTTGTAGGCGGCGGCATCCATCAGGCTGTCGAGTTGGCCGGGGTCGCTGATGGTGATTTTGACGAGCCAGGAGGTGTAGGGGGCTGAGTTGAGTGCTTCTGGGGTATCGATGAGGGCTTCGTTAACGGCCGTTACTTCTCCACTTACCGGCATCAATAAATCAGCCGCCGCTTTGACGGATTCGACAACGCCAAAGGTGTCACCCGCTTCAAAGCTGTCGCCTTCGCTGGGCAGTTCCAAATAAACAATGTCAGACAAGGAGTCTTGGGCATAATCGGTGACGCCTATTGTGGCGCTGTCGCCATCTACCAAAACCCATTCGTCGTCGTTCGTGTATAACAAGCCATCTTTAATTTCGCTCATAACTTTCTCCTTTGATTTAACCGCAGAGAACGCAGAGGTGCGGAGAAAAACGTGAGGTTTTCCGTGTGTTCTGCGGTTTTTTTTATGCTAAGAAAACAAAAAGGGGGTGCATTGCAAAAACATCTTTGCGCTGCACCCCCTGTCATAAACCTGTTTTTTAGTCGTGTCGTCTTTTAGTCATCTAGTCTTTTAGTCGTGTAGTCGGCAACCGACCGACTAAGTGACTAACGACTAATCGACTAAGTGACGAATCGACTAACTTTATTTCAGAGGTATACGGTCTGTGCGGTCCTTTTGCCTGAGAGTTTCACCAAGATTTATTTTGGTTTGCCCCTTCGGCGACATTGTCAGTGGTCGGTGTTCAGTTTGCAGTGAGACCTTACTGATAACTGTTCACTGGAAACTGTTTACTGAAAAGTTCTCTCCCGAACGGCCGTTTACCTTATTCAATTGTAAAAAATGGTGGTGACTGGTGACATTGTACCGTCTGATTTCTGCATGTGTCAACAAAATGGGTAAAATGGATGCATGTTAAATGAACCGACAATCAGCAGTGATGGTGTGGTGCGGCCAACGGCCGTTACCGTGAATTTATCTCGGATTACCGCGAATTATAGGGAGATAGAAACGGCCGTTTCTCCCGCAAAAGTGCTCACCGTACTCAAAGCCAACGCCTACGGCCATGGCCTCGTTGACATTGCCAAACATGTGGTCTCGTTGGATGCGCCCTATCTGGGGGTGGCCTTCCTGGAAGAAGGCATTTTACTGCGCGAATCGGGCATCGAAGCCCCGATTTTGGTGATGGGCGGCATTTTAGGCAATCAAATCCCACTTTTCTTGCGCCACAATCTGACCCTCACCGCTTCCTCAGTCGATAAGCTTACCCAGATTGAGGAGGCGGCCAAAACGATGGGCGTGACTGCCAAAATTCACCTCAAAATCGACACCGGCATGGAGCGCATCGGCGTGCATTATTACAACGCCGACACCTTGCTGGAGGCCGCGACTCTCCTGTGAACACTGCGAAGTAGAGGGCATTTACTCTCACTTCGCCAATTCAGACGCGGCCGATTTAACATTTGCCCGCGTTCAACTAGCACGCTTCAAGCAAGTGCTGTCGTTCTACGAAAAGCGTGGGCTGCCGCGCCCGCCGCTGTGCCACATGGCAAATTCCGGTGCGATATTGCAACTCCCAGAGGCTCATTTCGACATGGTGCGGGCAGGCATTGTGCTCTACGGCGTCTACCCATCCCCGGAAACTCAACCGACGATTACGGTGAGGCCGGCGTTAAGTTGGAAATCGCATGTGGTTTACTTCAAGGTGGTACAGCCTGGTCATCCGGTGAGCTATGGCTCTACCTGGCAAACCGACCATATGGTGCGCATGGTGACGGTGCCGGTGGGTTATGGCGATGGCTACTTCCGCAGTATGTCGAACCGGGCTGAGGTGATTATTCGCGGCAAGCGGTATCCGCTGGTGGGGCGGGTGTGTATGGACCAGATTATGATCAACATCGAGTGGGACTCTGCCTACAACGACGACCAGGTCATCCTCGTGGGTGAATCGGGCGATGTTGCCATCCGCTGTGAAGATTTGGCGGAGTGGGCGGGCACGATTCCTTATGAGGTACTGACGAATATCAACACCCGTGTGCCGCGCATTTATACGATTGACGATTAATGATTTTCGATTGACGATTGGAGTTGTGTAAAGGGGGTTTAAAAGCGTTCACCCCCGTCCAGGAGGGAGAAACGGGGGTGAATGCTTTTCTTGGCGACTTCATTTAGGAGTATAGGGGCGGTATATAAATCTAACTTAAGCTGAAGATAAATAGTTCATAAGTATGCGCACGCGCCAGGGAAGTGGGTGATTGTTTTCAGGAATGATTTGAAATGCGTGTCAGTTTGGGTCACATAGGAATCACGTAATATGAGCATTGACAACGCAGTGTTTGGTTTGTATACTACGTTTAGTTCGTACTAAACGTTTAGTATTAGAGGTGATTTAAGTGAGCGAAGAGCTAACCCAAGCAAGAGACCATTTTATTCAAGGCATGAGCCGTATCACCCACTTTTGGGGATTCCCCAAAGCGATGGGGGCTATTTATGGGGCAATTTATTTGTCGTCTGAACCTGTTTCGCTTGACGAATTAGTCGAGCAAGTAGGTGTAACCAAAGGGGCGGTCAGCACCAATGTGCGCACTCTGGAACGGCTCAACATGGTTCATCGGCATGTGCAATTAGGTGACCGGAAAGATTATTACACGGCCGAAGCCGATTTTTGGCAAGTCGTGAAAAACATTATGCAAGAGCGAGAAAAGAATGAATTCGCTTTGGCATTACGCACCGTTGGCGAAAGTTTAGATAAGGTCAATGAAGCGGATGTTCCGACTGAGGAAGCAGAACTAGCTGCCTTCTACCAAGACAGAATGGGATCGATGAAAGGCTTTTTTGATCAACTAGACAGCATGATAGCGATGCTGATTTCGCTGGATGCCATGAAGTTGACTGCCCTGATGCGGTTTTTTGGCAATTCAAAGAGCAAAAATTAATTTTTATGCAACGAGGTGATAGATGAACAAACAAATTCATGCAGTAACGGGGGCTTTTGGTTATTCGGGCAAGTATATAGCCAAGCGATTGCTGGCTGACGGGCAGCAGGTGATTACGCTGACAAACTCGATGCAGCGAGAAAATCCGTTTGGCGCACAGGTGCAGGCGTTTCCGTTTCATTTTGATGAGCCGGACAAGCTTGTCGCTACGTTGCAGAATGTGTCGGTGCTCTACAATACGTATTGGGTACGGTTTAATCATGACGAATTTGCTCACGAAACGGCCGTTGCCAACACAAAAACGCTCTTCAACGCCGCCAAAGAAGCGGGGGTAGAGCGCATTGTCCACGTCAGTATCACCAACCCCTCGCTGGACTCTCCATTAGAATATTTCAACGGCAAAGCCCAGCTTGAGCAAGCACTGGTAGATTCTGGCATTTCCCATGCTATTTTGCGCCCCACCGTTCTGTTCGGCAAAGAAGATATTCTCATCAACAATATCGCCTGGATGCTGCGTAAATTCCCCGTGTTTGGTCTGTTTGGCGACGGTGAGTACCGTCTGCAACCAATTTACGTGGATGATTTGGCACGTCTGGCGGTTGAGCATGGCCAACAGCATGAGAATGTGGTCATTGATGCGATTGGGCCGGAAACATTTACCTATCGAGAGTTGGTAGGTGAAATTGGGCGAATTATTGGGAAGGAACGGCCGTTGCTCTCCATCCCACCCTCTCTTGGCTACATCATGGGGAATCTGGTAGGACGGCTAGTCGATGACGTAGTTGTCACCCAAGAAGAAATCGAAGGGTTGATGGCCGATTTACTCTACGTCGACTCCCCACCAGCCGGCGAAACGCGGCTAACAGATTGGGCGATGCGCCACAAAGACACCCTCGGTCAACAATACACCAGCGAACTCGCCCGCCGCCGCGACCGCCAAGCCGCCTATAAAGCCAACGGACAAATCGAAACCACACCGTCTTCAGATACAGTTCTGGTCAATTAAAACACTGGACACTGGCGTTTTTGCCCGCCACCAGTGTAGCGCGATTTGCCAAATCGCGTTACGACTCCAGAGGTAGCTGCCAAATTCGCCAGACTCCAGTAAAACATAAAGGCGTGAAGAATTTCTTTTCTTTGCGCCCTTTGCGTCCTTTGCGGTTAGTTAAATTTCTCAGGAAGGATTCCCGAATCGGACAATTTCAATCTCTCCCCCCACGACTTGTTCCAACGCCTGTTCCAAATCTGTGAGGGTCATGATGATGGTCGTGCCGCTCACACCTGAACCGATAGAAATTTCATCGTGTTTGAAGATGCTCTCATCCGCGAGAATACGCACGGGTTGAGGTAAGCCAAATGGGGCGACAGCGCCACGCGGATACCCCGTCACGCGCAACATCTCTTCTTCACTCGCCATCGTCAGCCGTTTTTCGCCCACGTATTGGCGCAAAGCTTTCCAGTCGATCTGCTGTGGCCCAGCCATCAACACCAGCACAAACTCCTCTGCCGAAATCCGAAAGAGAATACTGCGAATGATTTGGTCGGGTAGCTGTCCGCGTTCTTCGGCCGCTTGTTCCAGTGAGCTAACTGGCCCCTCATGCTGAAATACACGATGGGGAATAGCCATTTTTGTTAATGCTTGTGATACGGGGGAAATAGTCATAAATAAGGAAGAAGGTAGAGATATAAGAAGCCATACCGCTTCTATCTCTACCTCCTGACTCTATCTGTTCAGAATTTCTTTCATGGCGGCCAGCAGCAGCATGATATTTTCGGGACGGCTGTTATAGCCCATGAGGCCAACGCGCCATACCTTTCCCGCTAGTTTGCTGAACCCACCCGCAATTTCAATGTTGTATTCATTAAGCAAACGTCCGGCAACGGCTTTGGCATCGACGCCTTCTGGCACGCGCACGGTGGTTAGACTAGGGATGCGCAATTCTGGATTTTCCACGTGACAAGAGAGGCCGATGTCGGCCAGTCCATCCCAGAATAACTCAGCCATTTCACGATGCCGCGCCCACCGATTGTCCACGCCTTCTTCGGCCACAAGGCGCAATCCTTCGCGCAGGGCATAGATCATGTTGCTGCTCATGGTATGATGGTAGGCACGAGGGTCGCCGAGCCAATAGGTTTTTAGCAAATTCAAGTCGAAATACCAGGTGTCGGTCATAACATACCGCCTGCTGATTTTTTCCAACGCCCGAGGGCCAACAGTAAGTGGCGAGGCGCCGGGGGGGCAGCTCAACCCTTTTTGAGAACAGCTATACGCAATGTCAATTTTCCAACCATCGACATGAACGGGCGCGGCGCCCAGGCTGGTTACGGCATCAACCAGAAGTAAGCAGTCAAATTCACGGCAAATATTGCCGATGTCGTCTAAGGGTTGCAATGCGCCGGTGGAGGTTTCGGCATGAACCATCATGACGACGGAGGGACGATGTTCTTCCACGGCGGCATAAATTTCGCTTGGTTCAAAGACTTCGCCCCATTCTTTTTCGATGGTCTGCACATCAGCCCCATGCCGGGAGGCCATCTCGACCAGTCGTTCTCCAAAGTAGCCCATCACGCAGACTAAAACAACATCGCCAGGGGTAATTACATTGGCAACGGCCGTTTCCATGGCCGCACTGCCAGTCCCACTAATTGCCAGTGTTAATTCGTTATCGGTCTGCCAGGTGTAGCGCAGCAGTTCCTGGGTCTCGTTCATGATTTTGATGAACGCGGGGTCGAGGTGGCTTAGTTGACGCATACCAATCGCTTGCAGTACACGCGGATGGGCATTGGATGGGCCAGGGCCGAGTAAAATGCGGGGAGGCACGTCGAGCGTGCCGGTTTCTATTTTGTGTAAATCGTTCTTGGGAAAAGCTTGGGTTGTCATGGGATTACCTCCTGTCCCGGGTTGAAAGGATGCATGATGGAAGAGAATGGCCGAATCCGCAGATTGCACGATGAACTGTTCTTCAGCCAATCAACGGCTCCACCAAAATCCTTCACGTCATTTATTATTAGTGAATACAGTGGAAATCATACGTCGCCCTGAGTAAATTTTCAATAGGGTTGTGAAAGAAGCATAAAAATTTGGAGAGTCGGTTGAGAATGCGAGCTTCCCGGTGAATGCGACGTAAAAATTCTCCCCGATGATTGACGGTTTATGTTAGACTGGCATATATTGGTTGAATGAAAAACGGCCGTTTTCCCATTAAAAGTATCATTATCACAGGTATACTCATGACAGATTCCCTACCCAACATCGACCATCAACATCTGCTTCAACAAACCTTTCCTGATTTAGGGCAAGATGAAATTGTCGCCCTTATTCAAGCCAGCAAACCACGATATTA
Organism: uncultured Chloroflexia bacterium; assembly: GCA_963747345.1. Taxonomy (GTDB): domain Bacteria; phylum Chloroflexota; class Anaerolineae; order Promineifilales; family Promineifilaceae. The sequence goes on from CAVVFA010000002.1 coordinate 97,238, forward strand.
TCCCGCAGGGGTCGATATTTGTTTGGAAGGCGAAATCGGTGATTCCATGTTTATCCTGGCTGAAGGAGAAGTCGATGTCATCGTCCATGCCAACAATAAACAAGAAATCCACATTGATGTCGTCGGCGCCAACAATTACTTTGGGGAAATGGCCTTGTTGGGCGAAACAACCCGCACCGCCACCATTCGCGCCCGCACCCCCTGCCACACATTACAAATCAGCCACACAGAATTTCTGCCCATTGCCCACAGCAATCCGAAACTACTACGTTCCTTACTACGCCAAATTATTGGCCATTTACGCACCAACGATCAAGCAGTCATCCGAGAACTAAACGTCAAAAATGCATCCTTAGAAGAAGCCTATGCAGATCTGGCAGAACAAGAAGAACTGCGCTCGCAATTCATCGCCACCTTATCCCATGAATTGCGCACGCCCCTTACTTCCATAAAAGGGTTTCTTGGACTCGTTAATCAAGGTGCCATGCAGGGCGAATCCCTCAAAGTAGCTTTAGATTCCATCACCAGAAATGTTAATACGATGGTCGGCTTGACGAACGATCTACTCATTCTATATGAAATGCGTCCGGCCGTGCCCGAATTCGCCTATGTCAATCTACCAGACATTTTGATCGAATCTCTTAATACAGCCCGCGAAACCTTAAACGGCCAATCATCCCCGTCACCCTGGATATTGCCCCAGACATTGCCAATATTTACGCTGACAAACGCTCTCTGATATTGGCGTTACGTGCGCTTATTGAAAATGCCTTCAAATTTGATCCCAATAAAAATCCTATTCATCTTCGTGCCTTCTGCTCCACAGAAAACGAAGTCGCTATCAGCGTTACAGACCAAGGTATTGGCATCCCTGCTGGCGACTTAGACCGCATATTTGAAGCCTTCGTGCGCTTGGAAAAAGAAGGGGGACAACAACTATTCCCCGGACTCGGTGTGGGGTTAACAATTGCTAAATATGTAGTGGAAAGGCATAACGGCCGTATTGATGTCGAAAGCACTCCGGAACAAGGGAGTACATTCACAATTTATATTCCTCAGCATCGTTAAGCAAAATAATAAACAATATTGTAAAATCATCGGATTCTAAATTGTTCCACTAAGTAACCCCAAAAAACAAGCAACGACCCTAAAAAAACCCCCATTTGACGCCAAATTGACAGTATTGATTGTTTTCTATACAATTTTCTAGGTTTTCTTGTATAACTACATGAAGGGTTATCTGATTTTGAACTCAACATATCCTTACAGTTTGTTAAGACCTGTTTGTTAAGGTATAGTTTGAAGCCCTAGACAGAGGAGAGATGCTCAAAATTGAATTCTTTGTTCCCCACAGTTCCATATCTGGAGCATCCACAACGAGACAACAAACCAATTACATACCAAACGGGGTACCATGGCTCAACTATTAGAAGTTAATAACCTTGTAACCAAGTTTTATACTGAAGCTGGCATTGTCCATGCCGTAAATGGCGTTTCCTACTCCTTAGCAGAAGGAGAGGCAATGGCTATTGTTGGTGAGAGCGGTTCTGGGAAATCAGTAGGTGTTCTATCCATTATGGGATTGATACCTATCCCTCCAGGAAAGATAGAAGCGGGAAGTGTGCTTTTTAACGGCCGTGATCTGCTCCAAATTTCTGATGAAGAAGTGCGGCATGTTCGCGGTAATGAAATTGCAATGATCTTCCAAGATCCGATGACATCGCTTAACCCAGTCCTCACCATTGGTCAACAAATGACCGAATCCATGGAACTACATTTAGGCATGAATCGGGAACAGGCAAATCACCGAGCTGCTGAAATGATGACGTTAGTCGGCATACCAAATGCACTCGACAGATTAGACGATTACCCGCATCAATTCTCTGGTGGACAGCGGCAGCGTATCGGCATCGCCATGGCGCTTACATGCAACCCATCCCTTCTCATTGCAGATGAACCGACAACGAGAGCGTATCGTCACGGACAACTTGGATCTTTTTCTCGCGGATGCGGAGCTGGCCGAAGAGGTCCAGCGTCTTGTCGAGTAGGAGGGAAATTGGGTGTAGTTGCAGCTTCAGTGCCGGCGGCCGAGAATTCGAGAAAATTGGCGCCGATGCTTTCCATTCGCGTGACTTCCTCGGAGATCGTCCGAAACTTCCGATCCAGCTCGTCATCCTGTCCCATCGCCTTCTGCAACGAGAACAACCACATCTTGATCGCCGTGAGCGGATTGCGCAGCTCATGGGCCACACTGGCCGCCAGCTTTCCAGCGACCCAGCTTCTGGGCATTCATCAGTTGGTTACGCGTCCGTTCCAAAGCAGTGCGCGTCGGCCGCGTCCGACATCAGGGCCCTCAGGTACGTGCCGACCAATTGCAGTTCATCCTCGTTCGTTCCAGCAGCAACTGCCGAGGCATCGCCGGGCATGCCGCGAGTATCCCCAGCCAAACTCTTTATCGGGCGGACAGACCCGATCAAACATGCGAAGGAGGATCATCCCAAGTGTCAGTGTCATGGCGGCGCAGACCAACACTATAGAGGTGTGAAGGCGGATCTGACGCTCAGCCTGAGCCGCGTCCTGGTTTGCATTTCGCTGATTGACCAGGAGTCAGTCTTCGCACGACGCCAAGAATTCTCTAGGTGCTCGTCCGTAACTCCATCGAGTAACAACCGTTTGGACTTCTCAACCTCCCCGGCATCGCAGAGCGCGATCACCTCCTGCCGCTTCGCCTGGTACGCGCGGTGGTGGTGTTCCAAGCGATCCAGAATCTCCTTCTCCTCGGAAGTAAACGCCGTCGTTCGTGCCTCAGCCATCCAGGCATGAAAGTCCTGTTCTGCCCCGCGCCATTTCCTCTAGCCATTCACGATTACCGGCGTCGAGAACAAACGCCCTCAGCACCCTACTCTCTAAGAGCAGTGCAGTTTCCAGCTCTGAGCACGGCGCGGACGCTGGGCAGGTTTTCCGTGACCGCCTTCGCAAGCAAGGCACCAACACGCCATGTTGATAGCAGCTCACAAGAGGCTGCTTGCCACAGCGAGAAGAACTACCCCCACGATCACCACCACAAACTTCTTCGCCATGCTAAGCCAGATCGAATTCCTACCGGTTAGGTGCCGGGATTTCCGCGACGCGTGCATCAATCGCTGGGGTTGTCAGTCACCAACCAGGAGCGTGCGGCACGCCGTGAAAAACTTGCAGAGACACACGTCCATTCTACGAACTTGCCGGGCTCGCCACAGCCTCCCTGGTGTCCCTACGTCGTGCTGGCACAAAGTGGCCACAAAGAGCACCTTCAGAATGTTGGGGATGCCAGGCGTGAGGCCACGACGAAACCCCACAAACGGTGTTTTTTTTGGTCAGTATTGCACAAGATTTGTCCGCCGAGGTCAATTACTGGCCATCTCGGCACCGTGTATTATTACTTGACATCTTTGCTACAAAACTTCGTTCATTGACAACCACGCTGCGAGTACTGCGAGGAAGGCACAGTACTATCTGATAATCGCGAATCCCTGTCGTTGCAAGTATGCGACCAGCCACCTAACAAAAACCTAGCGGCGAGAAATGAGCTGAGGACACCAACAACTCGCAAGGCAATCAACAGTCAGAGCCGCGCTCCGGAGCAACGTCGGCTTGCTTGGTTGTGGCAACTGACCGCGAATACTTTGCATGTCTTGGCCTGCCGGCGACTAATTGCCGAGCACAAAAGCCGAGGCACACACGGACAGCCACCCTGACAAGGTTATCGCCGCTTGCCTATTCCACCAACTCGCCAGGGTACCCAGGATTGCAGCGTTTGCCTGGCACGCGTTTTGCGGTGTGGCACGGGTTTCCCGGACCTGTCAATTTGGAGGACATGTCTCTTGAGGCGGCGCACCTTCTTCGGTCGTTTTGCGATCCCGATCCTGATCCTTATCGGTGGACTCGCACCGTTCATCGTGTATTCGGCCGGCCGCACGGTTCGCAGCAATTCCAATCGGGTACAGGACTGGCTGCCCAAGAGCTTTGTGGAGACCGGCGATCTCGCGTATTTTCGCCAGCATTTCCTGGGTGAACAATTTGTCTTGATTAGTTGGGACGGGTGTAAATTGGGTGGCGATCCGGCCAACCCGAACTCAGAGCCGGATGATCCGCGGATCGAGAAACTGGTCCAGGCTTTGGTGCCCGACTCGGCGGCCCCGGCGGGAACTGCGGCCGCACCGAGCAAAGTTCATTATTTCAAGGCCGTAACCACGGGACGGCAATTGATGGACCAGTTGACGAAGCCGCCGATGGAACTGCCCTATGCTGGCGCTCAAGCGTCTGCAGGGGCTGGTGGTTGGTCCGGATGGTCGGCAGACCTGCGTCGTGGCGTCGCTTACCGAGGAAGCGTCGAAGCATTTCCGCGAACTGATTGGTCGTGGCGATACGCGGCTAATGAAGTCGCGGCACAAGCCGGGCCTGCTCAATATCCTGGAAGAATGCGGTGTGCCCAAGGATGCGGTCCATCTGGGCGGTCCGCCGGTGGAAAACGTGGCGATCGATGAAGAAGGCGACAAGACGTGTTCGTCTGGCGCTGATTTCCGGCGGGCTCGGGCTGATCTGGCCTGGTGGTCGTTGCGAAGCGTGAAGCTGACTCTCATGGTCTTCGGCTGCGGTGCTCAGTGCGGCGGCCGGGTTGGCGATGATGGCCACCGGCCAGACCACCGACGCGATCATGATGTCGATGCCCTCGATGCTCTACGTGCTGGCGATTTCCGGCGCGGTTCATCTTGTGAATTACTATCACGATGCGATCCGGGAAGGTGGGGTAAGAGGGCGCCCAACGGCGTCGAGCTGGGGTGGAAGCCGGCCATGTCTTTGCAATGTCACGACGGCATTGGCTTGGCATCACTGTGCAACGGCGATCTGGAGCCGATTCGCAAGTTCGGTGCATATTCGGCATTGGGGATCATGCTGGTGTTGGCCGTCTTGTTCATCTACTTGCCGGCGGCACTACAGATTCTCAGCCGTCCAAACGGCGCGAGCCGACCGCCGGGAACCCGGCGAAGGAGGCTGCGGGCGGATGCGGCAAGCACGAAGATTTCCATGGCATGCTGGATGCGTTCTGGCAGCGATTCGGTAGTTGGGTCATCCGGCATAATGGCTGGGTGACAGCGGTGAGCATGATCGTCATCACGGTCCTTGCGGTGGGAGTCTACCGTGTCCGCACCTCCATCGACCTACTGAAACTGTTCGATAGCGAAGCCCGGATCCTCAAAGATTACCGGTGGCTCGAAGATAATGTCGGTCGGCTGGTCCCCATGGAAATCGTGATTCGATTTCGCGAAGGCTCGCGAGTCCGCGATGACCG
>CAVVFA010000003.1:0-6498 GCA_963747345.1 uncultured Chloroflexia bacterium
AAACGGCCGTTATTGCAGGGTGCATGGTTAGAAGGCGTTACGCCTCGATGGCAGCATTGCTTCTCTTGTCCCGGCGGAGAATTCGATGACTTCTTCGTCATCATTACGCCCAGCGAAGAACACGGCATCCACAAACATACCAAGCTTAAAGGCTACACCAACGACCGGCGCTACGTGGCGCTGGTGTGGCAGTTTGTGGATGCAGTGGATAACGGCCGTTTTCAGCCTGGCCTAGTGGAGATTCCTGCATGAGTGACTCTTTGTTTTCTTCGTTTCCAATGGAACCGGTTGATGTTGATGTATCTGAGAAAGGCTGGGTGGTCGTGGGCCAAGCGGGGAAGAAGTTGTTTGAATACCATCCTGAGTTGGAATTGGCGCGGGTTGTGCAGAGGAAACGGCCGTTTGTGGTGGATTTGAAAGGGTGTCGGAATTTAGACGGAATGGTTGTGACAAATATATAATCTTTGTCAGGTGACAACGGCCGTGGATATTATAAAATTTTCAGTCCGCCAATGTAAAGGGTATCAAAGTCAAGTCGTTTCTGTGTGCGCGGGATTTTTGTTGACAGATAATAGGGGGAAAAAGTAGGAGGTCAATAGCGATGAAAAAACGAGACAAGTGGACAGCATCCTTCCAAGACGCAAGCGAAACGGTCAGCAATTGGCGCGAGGCACACCCTCGTGCCACATTCACCGATATTGAAAACAGTGTAGACGAGCAACTCGCACAACTACGAACAAAGATGATCCAAGACTTGGTGCAGGAAAGCAAGCTGGTAAATATCAAAGAACTACCCCACGAAGAACGACCTCTCTGCCCTGCCTGTGGTAAGCCGCTAGCCGCTAATGGAAGGCAAACACGCCAGTTGATAACCGATCACGACCAGGTGATAGAACTGGAACGAAGCAAAGGATACTGTCGGAGCTGTCGCGTCAGCTTTTTTCCCCCTAGATGAAGAATTGCAACTACTGCCCGGTCAATACACGCCACAAATACAAGAAGCGATGACCCGATTGGGCAGTAAAATGCCCTATGAACAAGCGGTTGAAGAAGTGTGGTTGAATCAACGGACACGGGTGAAAGAATGCACGTTGCGGGATACAACCAACCGGCACGGTCGATTAGCGGAAGCAATCGTCAAAGCAAAAGCAGACAAGATGGCAACAACAACAGAATCGGTAGAGGCAACACCGCGACAGGTGTTGGTCAGTTCTGATGGGGCGAATATTCGCCTGACAAATGGCGAGTGGCGGGAAGTAAAAACCGTTGTCATTGGTGAATTCGAGAGCCAGTGGAACGAGAAGGCATCTAAAACAGAGGTCAAAACCAGCAACCTCTCCTATTTCTCGCGTAGCTATCGCGTGCGTGAGTTCGAGCAATACGCCCTACCAGAATTGTATGAGCGCGGCGTTTTCAACGCGGATAAAGTCGTTACGGTCAATGATGGGGCGAAGTGGATACAGAGTTTTGTTGATTACCACATTCCCAAAGCGACACGAATTCTTGACTTCAGACATGCTTTAGACCACATATTGGCGGCTGGGCAAGTGGTGTTAGGAGAAAGGACAGAAAGAACGCAACAATGGTTTTCGACGATGGCCCATCAGCTCAAACACAAACCGCCGCAATACACCATAACCGCCATTGGCCTTCTCAAGTCTCAGGCAACCTCAGAGGAACAAGCCGCTGCCATTGACCAGGAGCGACGCTATTTGCAAAAACGGGAGGTGATGATTGACTATCCTCTTTTCCAAAACAAAGGGTATCCGATTGGGTCTGGTTCTGTGGAGAGTAGCCACAAACTGGTGGTTCACAGTCGAATGAAGCAGGCGGGGATGCGTTGGGCCGATCATAATATAGACCCCATGCTTGCTCTACGCAATTTGGTTTGTAACGGTCGTTGGTCATCAGGGTGGCAAGAGATTGTGGCCTTTCATTGGGAGGAGTATCACCGCGAAATGCGTGAACTGGCTCGACGGCAACGGCCGTCTACCCCGCCAATACCGGTCACCTTTGCGGATGTGAAAGTGGCTTCTACTCCTAAAGAAGAGGGTCGGCGTTAACATAACGCTAACTCACGGAGCCCGTGCTTGAGATTTAATCTTGCGAACACGCTGTAAGGCACGGGCATTGATAACAATGTATGTCAGCGTGTTCAGATTAACAACTGAATGAATGTTACGTACTCTGGGTCGCTCGATTCCAAAATCTTTAGCTTGGCTGTTAATGCGTTCAGATGCAGTTCGCTGCTTGTAAAGCTGTTTATATGCATCCGATTGGCGGTCAATCTGAACACGCATCCAGCCGCCAGCTTCAATATTGATGTGTTTGACACAGCCAATACCCTTAAAAAATTGCATGTGGTCACAGGAATCAGCGGTCTTGTTCGGAAATAGTTTGGGGCAGCGCAGCATTTGTGCTCGGTAGCCTTGAGTATGAGCGTATTCATAAGAAGGTACCATTTCCAGACCGTGTGTACAAAGATGAAAACCACCTGCGCCTAATTTGGGATGTGCATGACCGCGTAAATTAAGTGGAATGGCAGCCATCCCACCTGCTTCAGCAAAAGGCTGATAGATATGCCAGGCATCAAAAGCGGCATCAGCGGCAAAGAAATGAGGGCGAAACCCGATAGTGGCTACTAATCGCTCATATAGAGGGGCGAAATAAGTCGAATCTGCTTCATTGAACGGTAACGTGTATTCAGCAAGAACGACATCGCCGTATTTCGGATGAGTAGCAGCCATGATTCCTGTGCCATAACCCCAAAGATATTCCTTCTCGATTTTGGGCTGTTGCTTACCTTCTTTATCCTGATTACTGCTGCGCTTAACACCTAGGCTGCAATCCGGGTCGCCACTCGGCTGTTTCTTTGGATCGTAACGGTCGGTAACGAATTCACGTGGGTTATTTTCTTTGACCCATGCGTAGATATGCTTGGTGTCAATAACCGATGTGTCGCCCAATCCCGGAATTTCATCCTGGAGGTCATGGACTGTTTTCCGAAACATGTCTTGGAAAATGTCGTTATCCATCACTTGCTGCTTATGTCTGAGCCAACGGTCGCAGGGGACTGTTTCCTCAACATCAAAGCCGTAGGGCAGGGTCTTTGCCCCTTCGGGGTGGAAACCCATTTCCAATACCAACAGGGGATGGTTAACTAAAAAGCGGCGTAGGTCTGTTACATAATCGAATTTTTCGTATTTCTTGACCAGCAACGCTTTAACATACGCCTTTTCTGGATGTGGTTGTGAGCCAGGCCAGGGTTTAGCTTCATCCCTTTCGGGTACTTGACTCCAATCAAGTAAGGCGAAAAAAGGCACGATACTCCTGGACAACTGGGTCGCAAGCCATCAGTTGGTTAATAATTGATTGTTCAAGTGCGTTAACAGACGTTATCATTGGGTTGCTCCTTTTCAGTTTGGTTTGTAGACACTTTCCAGTCTGAATGGGAGCAACTATTTTTGCAAGTCTTATATCAAGTCTTATATTATGTTAAATCCGACCCTCTAAAGAAGAGAATGAAGGCGGTAGATTGCCTATCACGCCATCAGAGAAACAAGCCCCCTATCGTCCGGCGGACGATCATCCATGGAAACGAAATATCTGGCCGACGAAAGAGGCTTGGCGTTGGAACTAATTCCTGTCAACAAAAAACCCGCGCACACGCTGTGGGATCAATTAGACATCTTCAAAAAACATGTCAGCGATTATCGTTTTGGCGGTTCCAATTCGTTGAAATCGGTGCTGCCGGTGATCGTACCCGAGTTAAGCTACAAGCTGCTGGATGTGCAAAACGGCACGCAGGCGCAGGTGGTGTGGGAAGCGATGATAGGGGAGGGGGAAACGGCCGTTCAAGGAGCAAATGGTTGAGCAACTCCGTGCCTATTGTCACCTGGATACGCTGGCGATGGTGGAAATTCATCGGGCGTTACGCGCATTGTAGGCTTTTTTTCTGCAACACATATGTTTATGATTATTTTCAACAAGCATATTGCATCGAAGGAATCACATGGACACAAATAGTGCCAGCTACCTGACAGAATTACATCAACTCCTTAACCAATATTTCAATCTGGCAGAGATTCAGATGCTTTGCCTTCGACTTGAATGTGGACTATGAAAGCGTTGCCGGTGAAGAAAAACCGTCGCGTATTCGGGAATTGTTATTGGGGTTGGGTAGAAACGGCCGTTTGCCAGAACTCATCACCTTGCTCCAACAAGAACGCCCAAACGTTGATTGGTCGCCCCTACCGGATGGGTTTGAACTACCTGAATCGTTGGTGGGGGAAACGGCCGTTCCTGCAAATCAATACCATGTTTATGGCGATGTTGTGCATGGGGACAAGATCGGCGGCGATAAAGTAGCCGGCGACAAAATAATCTATGAAGCGGGCGCAACGGCCGTTTACCAAGGCCTATCCATCGATGAAGTCACCACCCTCGTCATCAAGCTCAAAAACCAAGACCAGCCGATTGTGTGGAACGGCCGCACTCCCTACCTCGGCCTGACCTCCTTCCAAGAAAGCGACGCCGAATTCTTCTTTGGCCGTGAAAGTCTGGTAGACGATCTGCTGGAACGTGTGCAGCAAGCCAACTTCATCGTCATTGCCGGACCATCGGGCAGTGGCAAATCATCCGTGGCGCGGGCGGGGCTGTTCCATGCCCTGCGCAGCGGACGGCTGACCAAGAGCGATACCTGGCTGTTAGCCACCATGCAGCCCAAAGGCGACCCCATCGAGCAGTTGGCGCTGGCGCTGGAACGGGCCACCAAATCGACGCAGGTAGGCGATGCCATCCGTGCCGACGGTGCCAGCAACCCCGCCTTATTGCAGCGCCAAATCGAGATGCACCTCACCGACGACCCGCGCCAGCGCTGCGTGCTGCTGGTTGACCAATTTGAGGAAACCTTCACCCAAACCAAAAACGAAGAGACCCGCGCCGCCTTCATCAACTTGCTGACAACGGCGGCAGAGGCAGACAGGCGGACGCATTGTCATTCTCTTGTCTCTACGCTCTGATTTCATCTCCCACTGCGCCCGTTACCCCGAACTGCGCCGCCTGATGAGCCAGCAGTTCCAACTGGTGGGCGCCATGGCCCCGCCTGATTTAGCCAAGGCGATCACGCTGCCTGCCCTGGAAGTGGGCGCAGAAATTGACCCCGCCTTGGTTTCGCGCATCATGGCCGACATGAAAGGGGAACCGGGCGCATTGCCGCTGATGAGTTTTGCCCTGCGCGACCTATTTGAAGCGGAAAAATCAGCCAAAGGCCAGCCGATGGATTTGACTCTGCCAGAATATTTAGAGCGGGGTGGTATCGAAAGCGCTTTGGAACGGCACGCCAACAAAGTGTTTGACGAGTTTTCCGACGAGCAAAAAGCATTGGCACGGGGTGTATTCTCCAAACTGATTGAAGTGGGCCAAGGCCGCGCCGATACCCGCCGCACCGCCGTTTTCACGGAGTTAGTACCAGCCGGCACAGAACAAGAAGCGGTGGAAGCGGTTGTTATTGCCCTGGCACAAGAAGACGTGCGCCTGATTACGACTGATGTTGCTACCAGTGGTGAAGAGATAACACATGAAGCTATTACCCATGCCACCGTGACCATCGCCCATGAAAAATTGATTGACGCCTGGCCCTGGCTGCGCCAACTGGTGGACGAAAACCGCGAAATGATTGCCCTGCAAAACCAAATCCTTTGCTGTGGTCAGCTATGAATCATAGGCCAGATAATGGGGTGGGGGAGCAGTTTGTTGCTAATGGGTATAAGTCTTCTTATGCATGATCTCCTGGCACAATCGCACCCCATTCATGGCATCATTCACCCAATAATCCGCCCCCACATACTGGCAAACCTGCTCATTAAGCTGATTACCGCCAATGATGATGGGGATCTCTAACAATTCATGATCACCTGACATGCGAATCAGCTTAATTGTGTCCAACATGGCATCATACGAACTGGTCAATAAGCCAGAAAGACCAATAATATCCGGCTTTGTTTGCATCGCTTGCAGTAAAAATTCGGAAGGGAGGATATCAACGCCTAAATCTTGCACGGAAAAGCCGTAGCATGTTAGCAGCATACTGAGATTATTCTTGCCAATGTCATGAATATCTCCTTTAACCGTACCTAGCAAGATGGTGCCCGAGTTGTTTCCGGATAGCTGATCTTCGATAGATGGCTGCACCATTTCCATTACCTGACGAAAAATCTCACCGCCCATGATTAATCCCGACAAAAAATATTCCTGCTTTTCATACCGTTCACCAACTTGTTGTAACCCTTCCTGACAATCTTCAATAATTGTTAAAGGATTTCCACCATTTGCCAGTCTTTTTTGCACAAGAGCTAATACGTCAGTTTCTCTTAAGTCTGCGACTTGGGCTATTAAAGTGAGCCGTTGTTCTTCTTTGTTAGTTGGTGTCATTCAGATTCCCTGTTCTATTTTCTAGACTAGACCAATCTCGTAAGCTTAATAACCTGAGTTCGGAGT
>CAVVFA010000004.1:0-43633 GCA_963747345.1 uncultured Chloroflexia bacterium
CAATCCCTACCCACACTGAAACGAGCATTTGCTAAAGGAAAACATCATGACTGAAAAAGTAAAAACCCTTCTCATTAATGGCATCGTCGTCACCATGGATGCAAATTTCACCGTCTATGAAGATGGGGCGGTGGCTATCGACGGCGATTCGATTGTGGCGGTCGGCACGACGGCTGACGTGACCGCCCACTACAGCGCCGATGAGATTATCCACTGTGCCGGACGGGTGATCATGCCCGGTCTGGTCAACGCCCACACCCACATCCCCATGACTTTGCTGCGCGGTCTCAACGATGATTTGCGCCTGGACGTGTGGCTGGGCTACCTGATGCCGCTGGAACGGGAGTTTGTCACGCCAGAGTTTGTGAAGCTGGGTACACAGGTAGCGTGTGCGGAGATGATTCGCTCTGGTATCACCAGCTTTGCCGATATGTATTATTTTGAAGATGCCATTGCGGAGGAAACGGCCGTTATCGGCATGAGAGCCTTACTAGGCCAGACCATCCTCGTCTTCCCCGCCCCAGACGCTGGCAACTATGAAGACGCCCTGCTCCTGTGCCGCCGCTTCATCGAAAAATGGAACGGGCATCCACTCATCCAACCGGCTGTCGCGCCCCACGCCTGGTACACCGGCGCGCCAGAAATGAACCGCGCCTGCGCTGATCTGGCTCGTGCGTACGATGTGCCCATCCACACCCACGTCAGCGAAACAGCGTTTGAGGCGGAAAACTGTCAGGAACTCAACCACATGTCGGTTGTGCCCTGGATTGAGAAAAATGGCATGTTAGAAACAAAACTGCTGGCCGCCCATTGTGTCCATCTGGATGAAAGCGAAATGTTTATGCTCAAAAAAGCCGGCGCAGGCGTGGCCCACTGCCCCACCAGCAACCTCAAACTCGCCAGCGGCATCGCCAAGGTCGGCAAAATGATGGAACTGGGCATGAAAGTGGGCGTCGGCACTGATGGCCCCGCCAGCAACAATGACCTGGACATGTTTGAGGAAATGCGACTGGCGGCACTGCTCGCCAAAACCAGGAGCAACGACCCCACCGTTCTCCCCGCCCGACAGGCGCTCGAAGCCGCGACCATCGGTGGCGCCCGCGCCCTGCACATGGAAGAGAAAACAGGCAGTCTGGAAGCTGGCAAGTTGGCAGACATTGCCATCGTGGAATTGGGTGGCATTCACAACCAACCCCACTTCAACAACAACCCCGATGCGATTTACTCGCGCGTGGTTTATGCGGCAAAGAGTTCGGATGTGGCGCATGTGATGTGTAACGGCCGTTGGCTCATGCAAAACAAAACCCTGCTCACCGTTGACGAAGCCGCCGCCAAAGTCAATGCCGCCAAAGTAGCCGCTGATATTGACACGTTTGTATTGGAACGGGAATCCAGCCCCTACAACAAGCTCGTCTTCCTGGCTGGCGTGGAGCGGCAGGAAAGCTTCGAGGTGCAAGTGAAAGTGCCTGTCACAGACAAAGCCGCCATCCTAACCGTGCTAAACAGCGATGCCCTCGAAATCACCGAAAAATCCCATTATCGCCAGTTCGACACCTACTTCATCTTTGAAAATGATGATCCTGATGCGGCTCGATTGCGCTACCGCGAAGATGAGTTTGTACGCAATGAAGGGGATGTCTACCAATCACGCGCGCGGCTAACGCTCATCGGCGAGGAAGACCGGCAAGAATTCCCCAACGCGGTCATGCTGTCCCGTTCCCGCTTCCTGGCCAATGCCGACCGCACGCTGCGCTTCTACCGAGAATACTTTGCGCCGGGCATGGAAATTAACGTACAAAAGGAACGGCTGCGCTGGCGCGTCATTTATAAAGACACGGATTTCGCTATCAACCTGGATGAACTCAAGCAGCCAGAACTGCCCGGTTATTACCTGGAAATCAAATCCCGCACCTGGTCACGCACAGATGCGGAGCGAAAAGCGGGCTTGATTACGGAATTGCTGGAGTTGTTTGGCATTGATCCGAAAACCGCCGAACGGGGTGATTATCCGTTGTTGGCATTGGCGACGAGTTGAGAAATGGGTCATTTGATGTAGCAGATAATCTCTACATCAATGATCTTCTTTCACAATTGCGTCTCATATTTCCCTATGCTATGATGTCCTCAAGGATGTAACTATGACGATGATTACGCTTCAATTATCTGATCAAACGATGCAACAAGCACAACAGGCTGCGGCTACGTTGCGCCGACCCGTTGAAGAGGTGCTGAGTGAGATGCTGTCAGCAATTCTGCCGTCCGTACAAGATGCACCCTCAACGTTGCAAATTGAACTCATGCGCATGACATGGCTAGACAATGATGAACTCTGGCAAATAGCGCGGGGTCAAATGGCGGACTCGGCACAAGAGCAAATGCAACAACTTTCCCAATTACAAGGGGAACGGCCGTTAACTGAAGAAGAAGAACAACAACTGGAAGCACTGCGCCAGGAATATGGTCGCATTACCCTCATCAAAGCCCGAGCCTACGCCTTGCTCAGTCTGCGTGGTGGTAAACCGCTCCTCTCAAAAGCATAACAGTTTTCATGGCTTACATTTCTCCAGAAGCACGAGAGCAGATTGCCGCAAATGCAAATTATCGCTGTGAATATTGCCAGACTTCACAAAGAATTAGCGGCGCACAAATGAACATTGAGCATATTTTGCCTTTGTCTCATGGTGGGAACTCCGACTTTGATAATTTGTGTTTAGCTTGTGCTTGGTGCAACAGCTACAAAGGTGTCAAAATAAGCGGCATCGATCCAAGCACCCAAGTTGACGTATCGCTATTTAATCCGCGCCAACAATCTTGGGGCAAGCATTTTCGCTGGCAGGAAAACGGGGTTTTAATTGAAGGAATAACGCCTATTGGCAGAGCCACAATTTTTGCCCTAAAAATGAACAGCGAGTACATCTTACCCGCCCGAAGGCATTGGGTTGAAGCAGGCTGGCATCCACCTGACGAATAAACATCATAAAAAATGCCCGCATTGTGCGGGCATTTTTGTTTTTAGGGATTACGCTTCTTCATCCGGTTCAGGGGGAAGCGGGTCACGGCCGTACATCTCTGTGAGCATGCGTAAGTTGCCGGAAATGTGCTTGGTGAGCATGTCGGCGGTGTAGCGCCAACGCCAGTAGCCGCCGACTTTGCCGGGGAAATTCATCCGCGCTTCGTTGCCTAAACGCATGAGGTCTTGCATGGTAGAAACGGCCGTGTCCGATACAGACATATAGGCCATGCGAATCATGTCCCAGGCCACATCATGCCCATCCACACCCATGTAACGGCGGAAATGGTCTCGCTCATCTTCACTGGCGCTTTGATACCAACCAATGACGGTATCGTTGTCGTGCGTGCCGGTGTAGACAACGCTGTTTTGCACGAAGCTGTGAGGCAGAAAATCGCTGTTACGTTCGCCGCCAAAGGCGAATTGCAAAATCTTCATGCCTGGGAAATCAAATTGGTCGCGCAATTCTTCAACTTCTGGTGTAATCAAACCTAAATCTTCAGCGATGATGGGCAGCTCACCGAGTTGTTCATTCATGCTTTGGAAGAAATCGGCGGCTGGGCCTTTAACCCATTGGCCTTTAACGGCCGTTTCCTCTTCTGCCGGAATCTCCCAATATGCTTCAAACCCCCGGAAATGGTCAATACGCACCACATCCGCCTGCGTAAACGTCATCTTGAGGCGGGCGACCCACCACGCATACTTGTTTGCCTTCATGCGATCCCAACGATAAAGTGGATTGCCCCAGCGCTGTCCCGTCTCACTAAAATAATCCGGCGGCACACCCGCGATAACCTGAGGCGAACCATCTTCCTCCAAGAAAAACAGCTCAGGGTTTGACCACACATCGGCACTATCAAACGCCACGAAAATAGGAATATCACCGATAATCTGGACGCCACGTTCATTGGCATACGCTTTAAGACGCAGCCATTGTTCAAAAAAGAGGAACTGCGTGAACTTGTAGAGTTCAACTTCGTCAGCCAGCTTCTCAGCCCACACTTTCATCGCCGCGGGCTTGCGTTTGGCGATGTCGGTCGGCCACGTATTCCATACGCCGCCATCCTCGTCTTTATGATAATTTTTAATCGCCATAAACAAGGCAAAATCTTCCAACCAGAACGCATTGTCAGCACAGAATTGATGATACGCACTGATTTTTTCCTGATTACTTGTCGCCTTGAACTGCGTAAACACTTTCTGGAAAAGTTGGTTTTTATAGAAAATGACCCACCCATAATCCACAACAGTAGTCGGGAATGTAGGAACATCTTTCACCGCATCAGCAGATAAATAACCGTCGCTAATGAGTTGTTCCGGGCTAATTAGCAATGGATTTCCAGCAAATGCTGAAAAGCTTTGATAAGGTGAATCCGCATAGCCAGTCGGCCCAAGAGGCAGAAGCTGCCAGTATGATTGTTTACTTGTTACTAGAAAATCAACAAAACGGTAAGCCGCTTCGCCAAAATCCCCAATGCCAAAACGGCTGGGTAAGGATGTGGGGTGCAAGAGCACACCCGCCGCACGATTAAAGCGCATGAAATAACCTCATAATTTAAGTTTATTGATAGGTACGGGCAATTGCCCATTCGTAAAGCTGCTGATAACCAACGGCCGAGCGTTCCCAGGAAAAGTCAGACTTCATGCCGGTTTCCTGAATTTGCCGCCAGAGTGGTTTATCCATATTGTAGACGTAGATAGCACGCTGCAAGGCGTGCCAAAAATCTTCTGTATTGAACTGGTGGAACACGAAGCCAGTTTGTGGCTCGCGTACCGTGTCGGCCAGGCCACCTGTGTGGCGCACCAGCGGCACGCTGCCGTAACGCATGGCGATAAGCTGCCCCAACCCGCACGGTTCAAAGAGCGAAGGCATGAGGAAGATGTCGGAACCGGCGTAGATCAGGGGGGCTAAATCGGCTTCATAGGCAAGAACGGCCGTCATTTTTTCAGGATGATGGCTGGACATGGTGGCAAACATGTTTTCATATTCATAATCGCCCGTGCCTAACAGCACAAACTGCGCTTCGCCGGAGAAGCCGCTCATCAGTTGATGGATAACTGGCCCCATCAAATCCAGTCCCTTTTGCCAGGTTAGGCGAGTAACCATAGCCACAAGCGGGATGTCATCGCGCTGCGGCAAGCCAACACGCGCTTGTAAAGCATGACGATTGCCAATACGGGCATCTAAAGTAGCGACGGTAAAGGGCACTGGCACAAGTGGATCAGCTGCCGGGTCCCAGGTGTCATAGTCGATACCGTTGAGGATGCCATGCAAATCATAGGCACGATGGCGCAGTAAACCATCCATGCCCGCGCCTCCTTCTTTGGTCATGATTTCTAGCGCATACGTGGGACTAACGGTGTTGATCATCGTGGCATGGTAAATGCCGCGAGCCATCAGGTTGACTTCACCATAGGGTTCTTCTGCCAGGGCATGGGTTTGTATGCCCATATAGTCAAAGAGATGCCAGTTGGCATTGCCCTGAATGGCCAGGTTGTGGATGGTAAAGACGGTGGGCATGGGATGGAAAAATTCATCTCCTCGTCCGGCGGTGGCAAGCCAGGTGAGGGCGGGTGCGGCGTGCCAATCTTGTCCGTGAACTACATCGGGGCGCCAATCGAGTTCTTTCGCCAATTCAAGCGCCGCCCGACTGAAAAATGCAAACCGATAGACATCATCCCAATAGCCGTAGAGCGACGGCCGTTTATATAAATGCCAATTCGCAATGAAGTAGATGGGAACGTCGCTGCCTGGGAGCCGTCCTTCAAACACGCCAGCCGGGATGAGACTGCCATCAATGGGTACTTGCAATTCCATAGGCAGCGAGACAATATCGGGGAAAACGCCATCTTCAATTTTCTGGTAAGCAGGCATGACGACTCGAATATCGTGACCCATCGCTTTTAGCGCTTTGGGCAAGGAGCCGCCAACGTCGCCTAAACCGCCCGTTTTGGCAAAGGGGTCTACTTCCGCACTAATGAATAGGATTTTGAGTGATTTAGCCATGGGAATCGCCTTTTTTATACTTCTTGAGTACGCATCTCACCATTTTTCAATAGAGTATTGTCCTCTATTTGCGGTGGTTATTCAAGAAATGAGGCGTGGGGTATAAGACAGGGGTGTTGGTAGTTGAACTTTTACCCGTATCACTCCTGTGTCGGCACCCAAAATGCGAAGAGAATAACGGCCGTTAACGCCATCGTCGCCCCAAAAATAAAAGGAGCCGACGGGCCAAATCCCATCCAGTTTCCTATCCCTTCCCACAAAATGCCTGCGAGGAAACTGGCTGGCAATGCCGCCATGCCAATGATCGCATTGTACCAGCCATACGCAGTGCCTCGCTGTTCCTTGCCCACAATATCAGCCACGAAAGCTTTGGCCGTGCCTTCCACCGCGCCGTAGTACAAGCCGTAGAGTGCGTAAAGGAGCCAGATGTGCCAAACGGCCGTTGCCCAGGCAAAACCCGCATACAAAAGCGCATAAAACGACCAGCCCACCAGAATCACCACCCGCCGCCCTACTCGGTCGGAGAGTGCTCCTAAGGGAGCCGAAACCAGCGTGTAAATCAGATTGAAAGTAAGCAGCATGCCCAAAATGCCCATCACGCCTAAGCCACGTTCCTGAGCCCTTAATATAAGAAAAGCATCGGCTGAATTGCCCAGTGTAAACAGCAGCAATACCACCAGGAAACGCCGGAAGCGCACATTAAACCCTTTGAGTGATAATTTAACGAGGGGATTTTTAGTGGAAACGGCCGTTTCCTTCGCCCCAAACGCCAAAATCGCCACCGCCAAAAAGGCCGGCACAATACTCACCAATACCAATCGCTGAAACGTCTCACGCGCCAGCGTCAGCGAACCTGCCTGACTAGCCCACACAATGCCCAACGCCAGCAACAACCCAATCACCGCTCCCGCCGTATCCCCAGCTCTGTGCAAGCCAAATGCCAGCCCGCGCCGACTCTCATCCACGCTATCGGCAATCAACGCATCACGCGGCGCGGTGCGAATCCCTTTACCCACCCGATCCGTAAACCGTACAGCCAATACGCCCCACCAGGAGGTGACAATCAGCAAAAAAGGTTTAGCAATGGCCGATAAGGTGTAGCCCACTACAGTAGGCTGTTTCCGCTTGCCCATCCGGTCTGAAAACCAGCCGGAGAACATTTTCAGCAAACTTGCCGTACTCTCCGCAATCCCTTCGATCAACCCCACCACACTGAGGCGCACGCCCAGAATATTCGCCAAAAAGAGGGGCATCACATTGACGATCATTTCACTAGAAATATCCGTGAAGAAACTGGTCAGGGTAACGACCCAAACGTTACGTGGTAATTGTTTTAATGCTTGCTTTATCGATGACATCGTGTACTTTCCTGAAAATAACCCTTTAATGCAAAGACCCCATCCTGTTAAATTGTATCTGGATCATTCACACGCTCCGAGAAGGCCAATTTTCTTATTGCACTCCCAGAAAATTCCCGTTAAGATTTGCAGACGATGCGTAATAAACTATTTAAACAACGGCCGTTACTCTCCATACCTCAGCTCATCATCCTCTTGATTGTCATTGGGGTTTTGTTTATTGGGCTAGATTTAAGCCGTCGGGCGCAAGCGGGACGACTGGTTGGCGCTGGCGAAGAATCATTACAACAAGAAATCAGCCTGGAAGCCACGCGCCAAATCGAACTTCAAGCCACCCTGGCATATGTTCAAAGCGATGATTACGTAGAAGCCTATGCCCGAGACGAAGGGGGCTACATCCTTCCTGGCGAAAAACGTATCGTTCCCATGCCTGTAGAAGCTCCCCTCGGAGCTGCCCCCAATGCCGAACCCACACCAGACCCTGCCGCTGCCGCCCGCCCCTGGCAAGCGTGGTGGCAACTTTTATCAGATGCTCCACAGCCTTCACGCTAGAGCATATTGAATCTTTCGTAGTATCGTAAATCGAGGTTTTCAATGCTCGTTTTTTATGTATTAGCTTTCTTAACGAGTAGCGCGACGCTTTTTGTACTGCGCCAACAAGAAAACAAAGACCAATCATTTCTAAAAGCCCTGAGTATTCTCGCCGGTCTCAATTTTGTTGGCTTGGTCTTTTCGCTTGTCCCCGTTATCTTCCCTCCCGTTCTCTTCCTACTAATCCAGCTAACCGCTTGGTCTGTTTTCCTGTGGGGATTAGCCATCGACAAGCGCTGGATTGCCGGATTTGTTTTGGGGCTGGGATTGTTATATGTTGTGCCAGCTATTCCGGTGATGGCTATTTTGAGTTGGGGGCTGTTAACGGCCGTTCCCCTTTCAGCCATCCTCCTCCACCGTAAACAACCCGCCATCCCCATCTTCGCGCCCCCTAAAATTCGTTCACTGCAACAACCGCAAACCGTCATTGGCGATATGTCCCTGACAACCATTCATGCCCAAAAGCCAATTCTCGAATGCTTAACCTCCGGCATTATTTCCAGCGACATCCAAGGGAGTATCAACTATGCCAATGAAGCCTCAGGCATTATCGTCGGCATTCACCCAGACGAACTCATCGGTCGCCCCGTAACAGACATTTTGACCCATCTGCCCATGCTGTCCAATGCAGCAACGCACGCAACGGGCAACCGCCCCCCACGCACTATGCCATTCAACAGCTTTGAGCTAAACGGCCGTGTCATTCAAGGGCATATGACCATCATCTACAATGACGCAGGCGCAGCTCAAGGAACAGTTGCCATTCTACGCGACATCACCTCAGAATTTCATGCCGAACGCAGCCGAGATCATTTCCTAACCACCATTTCGCACGAATTACGCACCCCCTTAACCGCCATCAAAGGGTATGTCGAACTGATGGCAAATGGCACCGGCGGCGAATTGAACCCCAACCAACAGCTCTTCGTCAAAACAATTCAGCGCAACGTCACCCGCATGGTACATCTCATCAACAGCCTCATCTTTGCCTCAGCCGTCAAAGGTGGCCGCTTAGAATTCACCTCCGATCAGACTAACCTTCCCCAGCTCATCCAACAAATCAGTCGTGAAATGCTCCCCCTCGCCGCCCAAAACGGACAACAGATCACAATGGATGTAAACGGCCGTTTAACCAACATCCAGGCAGATCCCATGCACATCGCCATCATCCTCGAAGAACTCATCGGTAACGCCATCAAATACAACAAACAAGGTGGGAATATACACATTCACGCCGCCCCGCAAACCGATGAAGCCAACCAAAATGAATTTGCCATCATCTCCATTAGTGATGAAGGCGTCGGCATCCCTCCCGAAATGCAAACCTATATCTTCGACGACTTCTTCCACCCAGACAACAATGATACACAAGTGAAAGCAGGCGGCGTTGGTATGGGATTATCCGTAGTCAGATCACTAATTGATGCATATAACGGCCGTATTTGGCTAGAAAGCAAACCCAATGAAGGCAGTATATTTTTCTTCCTGCTTCCTGTAAAACAACCAGAAGCAGACAGCCTCCTTCAATCCATCTAAGTCAACTTGCTAAAAACAATGTGGAAAACGGAGCCTTTGGGATACCGTAGTCCTGTTAATTTGCCATCCAACTTGACATATGATAAGATATGCCGCATCAGGAGGTTTACATAGTGTTAAAATTATTATCTTCAACTCACATGTTAAGCAGTAAGCTTTCACACTCTTACCTCAGGGATGTTTCCTTTGACTTGCCTCAAACCACTCCACACATCACAATCGGGTCACGATATCACCTAAAGGGATAAAACGATGAGCCGTCGAAACGCAATCATTATTCTTGTAGTCGGTGTTCTTATGTTTGTCGCCGTCCTCGCTGTCTATTTTATAAGTCAGGGTGGATCAGATCCGGCCGCTTCACCACCGGTAGACACAACTGGTGAAGTTATCCTTGGAGAAGATGGTCAACCCATCGTCACAGAGGAGATTCCTCCTGCTGAAGCAAACGGAACTGGGATATCAGAGCTAGATATGCCTGATTTCCAATTCGATGGATTTTCAGACGAATCGTTGCCGGATATGGTAGAAGTCGTTGTTTCCTTGCAAACCATTCCGCGCGGCTGGCAAATGACAGCAGACGAATTAACGGTTGACATGCGCCCTGCAGAAAACGTCGGGACTAACGTCATTACAGATGTCCAAAAAGCAATCGGGTTATATGCTCGTACAGATATTTACCAAGGACAAACATTGACTAGCGATGCTTTGGTTGCTGACATTCGTCAAGTCGTCACAGAAGAAGTAGGGCCTTCCTCATTAATCCCCCCCGGATTTGTAGCACAAGCCGTACCAATGGATCGCTTATCTGGTGTCGCCTACAGTTTAAGCGAAGGCGATTATGTTGACATTTTAGTCTCGTTTGTTCTCAAAGAAATAGATCCACAATTCCAAACGCTATTAGAAAACAACATCACCTTTTACCTTCGGGACGAAGAAGGTAATCCAATTGTGATCACAATCGATCCCTATGGTAGGTTTGATGAGTTACCAACTGGTGAAAACACCCTCATTGCCCCGTCAGAAAAACCACGTCGTCCTATCTTAGTTTCCATGATCTTACAAAATGCCAAAGTTATTCAGGTCGGGAACTGGATGCCAGGCGGGCCAGTACAGTCTTCTACACCTACTCCAGTACCAGTGCCTGAAGACGTACCAGAAGATGCGACCCCAACACCAGCCGCTGATACTATTCAACCTACTTCAACACCTAACCCACCAGAAACATTATTGCTGGCACTTCTTCCACAAGATCAGCTTTTATTAAAATATGCTGTCGAAGCAGATGCAGATGTAGACTTTGCCTTACGTGGGGTTAATGATGGTCAGCTTTACACTATTGAAAACGTTGATTTCAACTACATTAAAGAACGATTCAACATCGTTATTCCAGCAAATTACGACTATACAGTTGAGTTTATAGAAGTCACTCCCACTCCTGTACCAGTTGAAACGACAGAAGAAGAACCTGCACCTCCTCCGGAAGGTAGCAATTAAATAGGTTTAGAATAGGAAAAACACTATGCGTCTTAGAACTTTTCTTCTCCTGATTCTTGTGCTCATTATATTCGCCGTAGTTGCCATACTTGGCTTCTCATATTTGTCTGGTAATGGTGTTGCCGGTATTATCCCTGGAAGGGATAGCACATCATCTGGAGAAAACAATCCATCCACAGTTGATGGTATAGAAGAGCCAGGATTACCAACACCTACGCCAACACCCGTTGTGCAATTTGTATCAGTTGTCATAGCGGATCAACCACTGCCTGTGGGTGAACGATTACGTGAAGACATCCTGACAACTGAGATGCGCCCCACTTCAAACATAGCTTTGCAAGGTGGGTACACTTTTACGGATACAGAACAACTCATTGGACAAATTGTTAAAACTGATATTGCAATGGGGCAAGCAATCTTAGCCCCCATGATTGCCTTAAATCCAACCGATTTAGCAGCCACTGGTTCTGATATAGCACTTTACGTTGACCAAGGTCAGGTAGCCATCGCCTTTCCCATTGATCAATACTCAGGTGCCGCCTATGCTATGCGTCCAGGTGATATGGTTGATGTGCTAATGTCTATGCCAGTCGTTGAATTAGATCCGGAATACAACACAAAACTACCAAACGTTTCTCAACGAGTTGATGAGTTAGCTTTGGCAGAAGGGCGCGATTTCTTATTCCCAGAAACGCTAGAAGGTCGTTTAGAGCTTGTTGAACCGCTAAACATGGTTGGTGAAATTAGTGGGCCTATCAATGAGGACGAAAAAGACAAAAGCACTCAAGTGCTTCGCCGAATTACCCAACTAACCATTCAACAAGCAGAAGTCGTATGGATTGGAACATGGCGAGATCCAATGGAATTACAACGCCAAGCATCTCAAGCAGCGGCTGAAGCAGAATTAGCCGCCGCTAACAATGATTTCCCAGTTCCCACGCCAACACCGTTGCCAGTACGCCTGGAAGCTGAACCAGATGTTGTTATCTTGAGCATGTCTGCACAAGATGCCTTAGCTTTAAAGTGGTCATTAGAAAGAGGGCTTGATATCGATTTAGTTTTACGCTCTCCTAACGATACAACTGTGTTTGCAACCAATAGTGTTTCTTTGCCAGTATTAGTAGACAATGGTGCTTTACGCATTCCAGAAAAGAATGCGTTTGATATTGATCCCTCTCTCTATAAACTGGATTTCCCAAAGCTAGATGAAGAAGATAGCTAACTAATTGAGATAGCCTCTTCAGTAAAACATGATAAGATAAGTCCCCGGTTTTACCGGGGATTTTTATATTTAAAGGAGGGTATATTGACTACAGAAACACTTGCTGGCTATGATCCAAATCGCTATGAACGGCCGTCTATAACTGTGGATGTCGTCATTTTTTCGTTAATAAACAACAAACTGCAAGTTTTATTAGTAAAACGGAAGTACCCGCCGTTTGCTAATGTATGGGCTATCCCTGGGGGGTTTGTCAGAATTGATGAATCGCTAGAAGATGCTGCCGCTCGAGAATTAGCGGAAGAAACAGGTGTCACCAATGTCTACATCGAACAACTCTATACATTCGGAACACCGGGACGTGATCCGCGAACAAGAGTGGTGACTGTTGCTTATTTTGCACTTGTACCACAAGATGCAATCAAACATCGTCCAGGTGATGATGCGTCTGAAACAGCCTGGTTTCCCATGTCTGAGTTGTCTGAATTAGCGTTTGATCATGATGAAATCCTTTCGTATGCACGAACTCGGTTACGCTACAAATTAGAATACACCTCTGTTGGATTTCAGTTACTGCCAGATATATTTACGCTAACAGAGTTACAGAAGGCTTATGAAATCATTTTAGGGGAAGCTTTAGACAAGCGGAATTTTAGGCGGAAAATTTTAGCGGCTGAAGTACTCGAAGAAACGGGGGAGAAGAAGAAAGAGGGAGAGGGGCGTCCAGCTATGTTATACCGGTATCGAGATGATGCTGTTGCAGAAGTCAAAACAAGACGACTATTCCCGTAACAAAAGTTTAAGTAACCCAGATAGATTTCGTCAACTCCACACCCAATACTACCTCTTCACGATCTAAACGTAAACGCATGGGGCCATTGAACGGAGCCCGCCCTACAATTTCAAACTTCACACCTGGCATTAACTTGAGACTAGCAAAATACTGTAACCGTTCTGGTTCATGAGTCCTTACCCGGCTGATGGTACCTTTATGTCCTATTGATAGGTTCATAATACAGGTATCATGAATAGGAGGCAATTCGCCATCTTCATCGGGAATTGGCTCGCCATGGGGGCAGCGCGTTGGATGGTCTGTCATTTCTGCCATGCGATTGGTCAGCTCGTTGTTTAGGCCACGACTCAGCTCATCTGCATGTTGGTGTGCTTCATCCCAGGTGAAGTTCATCACATTCACCAAAAAGACTTCTAAGATGCGATGCCGTCTAATTTCTTGCAGCGCTTCTTCTCGCCCTCGTTCAGTTAGTTCTACACCTTGATACGGCACATGCTTGACATAACCTGAACTTTTGAGGCGTTTTAACATCCGTGGCACTGCTGGTGGGGAGACTTCTAGCCGCTCAGCAAGGCTGGTGGTACTTACAGTGGGGGAATCTTCTTGTAATCGATATATCTCGGCGAGATATTCACGCATTGCCGCGCTGGGAATCATGTCAGTTTCTCCTAAAGTAAGTCAACATGTTGTCGCATTAAGCCATTCCGAAAATTTAAATCCACTGTTTGCACTACTAGAATGACTTGACGGCTCTTTTTATCTAATCGGTTATTGTGTTCGAAGGAAAGCCGTACGCCCCACCTACCCATCATTTCTGAGCTATTTTACAGGCTTGCTTCTAAATCGGAAATGGTTTGTTCGATTAAGTTAACGAGTTCTGCCAAAAGGGTGGTATCAAAACGGAATTCGACACCAGCCGTAGCAAAAAGTTCTGGTAATGTTTGGGTACCACCTAAAGCCAATGCCTTACGGTAGGCAGCAACGGCCGTTTCCTCATTCTGAATCGCGTTTTGCCACACCTGCAAGGCTCCAATTTGTGCCATACCATATTCGATGTAATAGAAAGGCACGGTAAAAATGTGCAGCTTACGATGCCAGCCACTCATACACATCTCTTCAAGACCAGTCCAATCGACATCTGGCATGAACCGCTGCCATAGATCATCCCAAGCTTTATCGCAAGCGGCCGAATCTGCGGCTTCATCAGGATGCGTATAAACCCAATGCTGAAACGCATCCACAACAGCCATATAGGGCAAAAAGAGAATAATCCCTTCCAGGTGTTCAATGCGTGCACGAGCCGCTTCAGAAGCGGAATAAAAGCCCCCATGCTCCTGCGTGAGGTACGGAGCAGCCATGAGTTCCATCGACATGGAGGCTACTTCACAAAATTCCATCGGCACATTAGTCTGCCAAATAAGTGGTAATTCTGTGGCTTCAAAAACATGGAAGGCATGACCGGCCTCATGGAGCAGGGTTTGCACATCATCGTGGATACCAACGCCATTCATGAAGATAAACGGCCGTTTCCGCACCCGCAATTCCGTACAATATCCCCCTAATGCTTTACCCTGTCGTGTTTCCAAATCCAGCAAGTTTTCCTCAGCCATCGTCGCAAAATGATGACCCAACGCCGGATCAACCTGGTTGAGAATATTCAGAGAGCCTTGGATGAGTTCATCTTGTCCTTGATAGGGAGCAAGGGGCGGCGCATCTGAGGTATCAACATCCACATCCCAGGGACGCAGCACATCAAGACCAAGCCGCTGACGTTTCTTTTCATAAATTCGGCGAGCAGCAGGCACAACGGCCGTTTCTATCGCCTCATGGAACGTAAAACAATCTTCAGGGGTGTAATCAAAACGTCCCTTTTCGCGGAAAGCATACGCCCGATAGTCTGATAAATCTGCATTGTCTGATAGCTGCCGCCGCAGGACGAGCATATCAGTATAAAGCTGGTTCAACTCATCACGCCGACTGTGCCACAGCGCCATCATCGCTTGCCAAGCACATTCTCGGGTAGCGCGATCTTTGTCTTTGAGCAAAGCATTGAGCTGATTAAGATTCTTCTCTTCCCCCTCCCACGCTGTGCTTAAAGAACCAGTCAACTTATCATATTGGTTTTCAAGTTTTGCTAACTCAGTTTGAAGCGGCACATTCTCTTCACGGAACAACGCGACTTCACCACGAAGATTCCGCAGAACGAGGGTCATATCAGGCATATCGTTCAAATCCAGACTAAGCAAGCGCTCTTTTAACGCTTGATCCGCCACTTGCACATGTGGTGCCACATTTTCAATATAATCGAGAAAGGCACGTTCGACTTCTTCGTTTGTGGTATCAATCGTTTTTTGAATATAAATCCAATTGATGGCTTCCGATAGCAACGATAGTAGCTCTGACCAATTTTCTAGCCAAGAGCGGCGATCTTCGGAAGCTATTTCTGTTTCTTGCAGCGATTCAAAGAAGGGCTTGAAGGTTTCCCAACGAGGTGGGTTAATATCATCAATACTGTTCGGTATGGCGAGATTTTTCATCTTTATCTCCAAAAAAAGCGGGTATTGTACACTCCCCCAATTCCCGCAACAGTGTCAAAACAAAAAAAAGCCCTTACCAAAATGGGTAAGGGCTAAAATATCTAAAGGCGACGACCGGATTCGAACCGGTGATGGAGATTTTGCAGACCTCTGCCTTACCACTTGGCCACGTCGCCGTAAACAAACACGGCAGGCTTCATGCCTGCCGTATTTTTGAGCGGGCAACGAGATTCGAACTCGTGACCTTCTCCTTGGCAAGGAGACGTTCTACCGCTGAACTATGCCCGCATGGCTTCCATTTTTCAATGAAAGCAAATGCCAGGACCCAGACTTGAACTGGGGACACCTGCATTTTCAATGCAGTGCTCTACCGACTGAG
Organism: uncultured Chloroflexia bacterium; assembly: GCA_963747345.1. Classification (GTDB taxonomy): domain Bacteria; phylum Chloroflexota; class Anaerolineae; order Promineifilales; family Promineifilaceae. The sequence goes on from CAVVFA010000004.1 coordinate 15,925, forward strand.
CTATCCCGGCGGGTCTTTAACTTTTTAATCAAAGCGAGGGAAATTCTATCCAAAGGGGTTGAAACTGTCAAGTGTTCGTGCGGAATTTAATGTTTCGGATAAACTTCTTTGTGGGAGTGGTTGTGTCCCGGTGGATGCCCCAGTCTTCAACACTGGTGGCCGGTTGCGCGGAGCAAGCGGCGGTGGGTTCGACTCCCATCCACTCCCGCCAGAAGCAGTTTACAGTGAACAGTTATCAGTTTAGGACGGGGAGTCCGCTGGGAACGGCCGTTGGTGTTACATCCTCCATTTCATCTACAATTGGATCAGTCAAGGTCTCGAGAAAGGCTATAAGATACTGCACGTCCATAGGTGAAAGACGGCGGGTGGGCGCCAACTGGGCATCAACGCTGTCTAGCAGCGCTTTCATGATCGCTTCATCATCTTGTACCTCACCCTGTAGATAGGCTGGTAAATGGACGGTAGCGTCATAGTTTTTTAGGGCAGCTTCTGGGTTTTGGTGATGGTTGATAACGGCCGTTAACTCACCATAGGCACCATTATGCAACCAGGGGCCTGTGGCAGTCACGTTGAGCAGCGAGGGGGTACGGAAGGCAAATTTGTCTGCCGCGCGGCCTGTTTCCAGGAAACGGCCGTTGTCTAACAGCGTATCGTCTCCTTTACCCGGGCCGAGTTGGGGGGCAGCGATATTGTGGTAAGCCTGATCGGTAAACAGCGGGCCACTGTGACAATTGACGCAGCCCGCCTCACCATAAAACAGCAGGGCACCCTTTTTGGCATCTTCCGAGATGGCAGTCAGGTCGCCATTGAGATAGGCGTGCCAGGGGTTGTTGGTGCAAGCGAACGCCTCTGCCTCAAATGCGCCGATGGCGTTGGCGGCGTGTTGAAATCCTAGCTCAGACGGGGATATGTCTGGATACGCAGTGGCAAATAATGCTTGGTATTCTGGGATGGCTAGCAGCCGAGCCATCAAGCCAGACCACATGGCGCGGGTATCTTCAGCGGGAATGATGGCAAGTTCATTGACTTCGCCGGTGACGGTCACATCCCCTGGTTGACCGCGCATTTCATCGGCTGAGGTGACGGGGAACATGGCTTGAGCGGCCAACAAGCTGTAGAGACCGCCGGGCAGGTCATCGTTTTCTGGGGTTTTGTAGTAACCACGCGGGCTGATAGCGACCCGGCCGTCCCAAAACATGGTGCGCCATTCTGTCGCACCTCGGTTGAAGACATCTGGGGCGTTACGGGGAACGAGGAAACGGCCGTTTCCCAGCAATCGTTCTGGCCCCACCCCATTCATACCGCCCGTACCAATTGGCAGTGGTAAGCCATCACCTGTGCCTATTTCTGGCAGATGGCAGGTAGCACAGGACACGTCTTTGTTACCGCTGAGGATATTGTCGAAGTAGAGGTTGCGCCCGAGGTTGACCAGCGCTTCGTTTTGCGCCGGAATGGGAGCCAGCGGCTCGATCTGACGCGCCGCAATGAGGGTTTGCAACTGCTCATCATAACTACCAGCCGGCCCACAACTGACGATGAGTAGAAATGCTATAAAAAAAATGACCCGCAGATTGAATGGATTGCTTGCTTTGCCTGTTTGCATCGCTGTGTACGGCTTTTTTAGGGCGCTCAATAAGCTATGTTTCATCAGTTTTTACTCTCCAGGTTCGCGTATCCTAAGATTCTTGATTAAAATTGCTTGCCTGTGTTTGGCTCCCCGCGAAGGCGGAGGCAAAAAATATCGGGAATAGGATACCATGCTTTCACTTGAAAGACAGAATGAATTACGCGATGCCTATCGGCAAATAAACCGTGACTGGCGACCGGCGACAGAGGTGTACGCAGACTTGGTACGCACCCATCTGCAACCGGATTCCCGCGTATTGGATTTGGGCTGTGGTCGAGGCGGTTTAGTGGAGCAACTTACTCATCCGCTGGCGAATATGGCGGGGGTAGACCCGGATGAGCTTTCGCTGCGAGAACACCGTTTGGCGCTGCCGCGTGCGGCGGCATTAAGCGATGCCTTACCGTTTGCCGCGAACAGTTTTGATGTGGTGTTTGCTAGTTGGCTGCTGGAGCATTTACAACGGCCGTTATCTACCTTCAACCAGATCAGCCGTGTGCTGAAACCGGGCGGGGTCTTCATTTTTATCACGCCCAATACGCGACATCCGCTGTCGGCGCTTAATAGGGGATTGGGGCGGTTTTCGCAGCTTCAGGGGCGGCTTGTGGAACGGTTTTATGGACGGGCAGAAGCGGATGCGTTCCCGACTTACTATCGCGCTAATTCTGAAACGGCCGTTGCTGCCCTCTGCGGTGAATCTCATCTTAAAATCAGCGAGTTCCAGTTGATTCCCGATCCAACCTATCTCGCCTTTAACCAGTCGTTCTTCAAATTGATGATCTGGTTTGACAACCAACTTCCCCCTAATCGGCACCTTCATATAGTCGCCTGTTTAAGAAAAACAGGGGCGTAACCTGAGGTAACTTCTGATGCATGATTTCCCCCTCCTCAAACGACTTTACTATCGCTACCTGGGTTTAGCGTATGGGTTTACCTACTTCACGAGTACCCACACTATTTTATGGGTTCGTATTGAACGGTGGCTCAAGCTGTTGGGGCTGGCGCTGCTGTTTTCTGCGTTTGTTTTTGGGTGGGGAGAGGTGGTGGGGATAACGGCCGTTATCCTGGTATGGCTCTTCCTTAGCTATTGGCGGGCAAAAAAGGCAGGGTACAGCAAGTTTGTGGCAGACAGCAAGATGGCACTGCCAGTCGGAGAACTCATGATGATGCCGGCCAATCAAAAAGTGCGGTTCAAAGCAACGGGTATCTTTAGCGTCAAGGATATGGACGATTTTGTATGGCTGCGCCCCGCCGACTATTGGCAGGTGCCGTTGGGAGAACATGTGCTGATGGTGCAAATGCCAGGCAATCTCGGCTACCGTTACCAATTTTTTAATGCACGCACCTTGCAGCGTGTGCAAAGAGGATGGCTGCTCTTTGGCAAAGAGCCGAAGCAGAGCCTGGCTATTACGCTACTTTCAGAGGTGGGAGAGGCGTTTGCTGATCAGCAAAACCAGTTCCAGTTCAGTTTTGGTCGGGAAAAAGAGAGAACTGGCGTCAAACGTACAGTCTATCTTTCGTTTGCCGATGAAGCAGATGAAACGCTTGTCTGGCACAACATCGTGCGCAGTGCCAGAGATTTCCGGAAGTCAGTCTAACCATCAAGATGACGTGGTTGGCGTCGCTTCTGGCGTGGGCGCAACCTCTGGGATAACCGTTGCCGAAGGTTCTGGCGTTGCTGTTTGTTCGAGTTGCGTCTCTAGCGGTTCCGGGGTTTCTGCATCAGTTCCCAATCCCAGTTCTAATTCTTCGACAAGGGGCTGCAACCGTGCGGTCAAAACTTTATCTAACTCGTCCCAGGCGGTCTCTAAATCTGCACCAGCGATTGTTACATCGAAGGCAAGGTTATCTGCGGCCAGCGCCAGCCGTGTTTGCACGGTTTGGAGGCGTTCTGTTTCTGCGGAATCGGCAGGCAGGATGAGGATGATCCGTTGCAGCATGTCATCGGCTTTGGCAACATCAGTTTGGGCGAGGCCGGGGTTGTTTTCCAGCAGGCGCAAACGGGCACGTGCTACCAGTTCCCAGGCGCGAAAGAGCATAAGAGTTTGAGCCATGTCGTTAACGGCCGTTTCTGATTCAGCCGCCATTTCTTGAGCAGTAACGGCCGTTTCGCCCAACACCGCCACCTCCCCCGTCAAGCCATCTACTTCCCCGCCAAATGTATCTAACCGCACGCTGGCCTCGTTGAAATCGCCTTGCAGCGCAGACAAACTGTCATTGAGGACAACGATGCTGCTGACTGCTGTTTCGTCATTGCTGAGGGTGGTTGCCATGGAGGATTCCAGAGTCGCCAACATGCTGTTTTGCTGGGCCAAGTCGGTATCGAGAGCGCTTAATTGGAGGTCAACGGTAGCCAATTCTTGCTGGAGTTGGGTTAACTGATCTTCTTGCCCGGGATTGGCGGACACCAACGCATTGACCTCTTCGCGCAAAATGTCGATGCGCGATTCTTGCGCCTCGAAGCGAGTGGCGACACTGTCTGAGGAACGGTCAATTTCTGTCTGGATCATTTGGTAAATCATAAATCCGCCCCAAACGATGGCGACAATCACGCCCAAGACCAGCAAGAATCCAAATACCGCTTTGGCAATCCAAACTAAACGAGAGCCGCAGCCTGTGCGTTGTTCCATTATTCCATCACTCATCTTTCATTCTCCCAATCTGATCACTGCTTACTGAAAACTGTTTACTGGTAGTTACGGCTCGCGGGTTTCTGTTGCCAGGGGCAGCGGTGTGCTTGTGGGTCTGGGGGTGCGTGTGGGGCGAACAGTTCGGGTCGCTTCACCGGTAGTCGTGGCCTCCGGCGTCAGTTCATCTGAAGTGGCGGTAGGCGCAGCTGTTTCTTTAGCAGCAGGTGTAGGTGTGGCGGTGGCGGTTTCGTCGTCGAACAGCAGCGCTTTTAAGCCATCAAGGAAGGCGTTGAATTCGGCGGCGGCGGTCGCTGCACTTTCTATCTGGCCTTCTGTGGTTTCGATGCGGTCGTCTAAACTGGAGACTTGGGTGGAAACGGCCGTTACCGCCCCCACCACATCGCTCATCCCCGCTTCAACAGTACTCATTGATTCAGTCATAGCGGCTTGATCATTCGCCAGCGCCTCCCACTCGCGTTGCCACATATTCAATTTGTGCTGAACGGGTTGCCAGTTCATTTGCCATGTCTTCTTGCTCAAGACGCGTATCGTTGATGGCCCGGCGCAGTTGCGCATCGGTGCTGGTGAACGACAAGGAGCCATTCAACCCCAACAGTATCGACAAGGTCAGTACTGTGCCCAAAATAGCGCCCAACAGTGCGCCAAAGATAAGCAGCACACACCCGCGCCGCTGAGATACGGATGATGGTGGTGGCGGTGGTGGGGAAACGGCCGTTTCATTAGTCATAGTTGGTTCCTCAAAAAGTAGGTTCTGTATCAATCACCGACGGCGTTCCTTTCGTCACAGCCGGGGCATCATCTTCTACGGGTTGAATTACAATATCATTTTCGTCTGTCATCATAAACTTCCTTACGGAGGTGAAGGTTGCAGAGTTGCAAAGGGGCAAAGGGGCAAGGTGAAAAATAATCGCGTTGCCTTGATACCCTGCAACTTTGCCACTTTGCCACTTTTTACGCTAACGCACTCTCATCTCCAGAATCGCGATAAATATACACGAGGCATCAATGATTTTGACCGCCTTTTCCACAAAGTCAAGGGGTGAGGAGCCTCCCCATTGAGGGCTTCTAATACAATGGATGGAAAACAACAATACAAGAGGGTGACTCATTTTCCCCATTGTATAACTCAGCCATATGCGAACACAATAACCCTTTGACAAAAACCATTGATATTTCTATACTGAGCGCAGTTCACAATAGAAATCACACCATAGTCCACCAGAGTAAAAAACATACTCATCATCGAGCAACATCCAAAAGCAAGGAACCGCTAATGAGTCAATCTGAACCATCGTTCACAGACCATCCAACCGCCCGCTTAACTGTTCAAAAAGGGCCTCAACCCAACCAAACCTTCGATCTAGCGAAAGACCAACTCACCATCGGCCGTTCTTCCACCAACGACGTTGCCATTACAGATCCAGAAATTTCACGCAAGCAGGCACGGTTGGTAAAACAAGGCACCGACTACGCCATCGAAGACCTGGGCAGCACGAACGGCACCTTCGTCAACGACCGCCGTATTGTCGGCCTTACACCCCTTCATGACGGCGACATCATCGAATTTGGGGAAGCCATACGGTTGCTCTACGAAGCCGAATCCACCCTGCCTGTAGATTTGCCCTTTCAGCCACAACCACGGCCCCAATCGCCACCATCTGCCCCCGAACCGCGCAAAGTCGAGCCAGCAAAAGTCCAACAAGCGCCTGTAGCGCCACCGCCATTCGCGCCGCCGCCATTCGCGCCACAACCAAACCTCATCGTGGAAGAAGAAAAATCAGCCTCATCTTGTCAACGGAACCTGCTCTTGGGCTGCGGCGGCCTTATCTTGCTCATCTTCCTGTGTACCGCCACCTTATTCTTCCTGGACGCCTACCAACAAGGCCGCCTGCTCTACTGTGGCCCGCTGCAATCCTTATGGAAACTGATACTGGGGCCATTTGGCTTCGCGCCATTATGCTCATAAAAAATTATTACAAAGAAACAAAGGGACGAAGAAACAAAGAGAAAACCTTTGTCCCTTTGTTTCTTTGTCTCTTTGTAATAAATTCAAGGAAAGTCTCTTGACTGAAAACCCGCGCCTCCGCCCCTTAGATTTCCAACAGGTTTACCACCAAGGCCAGCAAATGTGGTATCTGCGCGACCCCTTGCAATTGACGCCGCACCAGCTCATCATGCCGCCTGCTCTGGCGCAAATGCTCATTTTTTGTGACGGCACACACACGCCAGAGGAAATCCATGCCGCTTTCTGCGTCCATGTCGGCCAAGATGTGGACTACGACATCATTCTGGATGCGCTAAACCACCTGGATCAGGCATGTCTGCTGGAAAACGAACATTCGCGCCAAGCTCAAGCCGACATCTTAACGGCATACCGCCAAGCCCCCTTCCGTCCCCCAGCCCTCGCCGATTTAAGCTACCCCGCCGATCCAGAAGCACTAACCGCCGAATTCCAAACCTATGAAAAAGGGGATGATTTAACGGATTGGCAGCCCTGGCACGGACGCGCCATTATTTCGCCCCACATCGACTACATGCGCGGTGGCCCAGTCTATGCAAAAACATGGCGGCGGGCAGAAACGGCCGTTTCCGAAGCAGAACTCGTCATCATGTTTGGCACCGACCACAACGGTGGTCTCGGCACCGTCACGTTAACGCGCCAAGCGTACGCCACCCCCTACGGCGTCTTGCCCGCCGACCTGGCACTGGTAGACAAACTCGCCACCGCCATCGGTGAAGAAGCCGCCTACGCCGAAGAAGCCCACCACATCAAAGAACATGCCATCGAACTGTCTGCCGTGTGGCTGCACTACACCTATCAGCGGCTGGGGTTGGAACCGAAACCAATGGTGCCGATTCTGTGCGGCTCGTTTCAGCATTTTGTCATGAATGGGGGTCATCCGGGGGAAGATGGAGGATTAACGGCCGTTATCGAAACTCTGCAACGCGAAACCGCAGGCAAAAAAGTGCTGGTCGTGGCCTCCGTCGATTTCGCCCATGTCGGCCCCACCTTCGGCGACAACTTCAACATGGATGCCCCACGCCGCGCCGCCCTCAAAACAACCGACGAAGCCATGATGAGCGCCATCCGCCAGGGTGACGCCGCCGACTTCTACGCCCAAATTGCGGCTGTTGAAGATCGTAACAAAATCTGCGGCTTCTCCTCCATCTACCTCATGCTCCGCTACCTGGAAAGTGTCTCTGCTGGCCTCACCGTCGCCTACGACCACTGCCCCGCTGATGCAGAAGATAATTCGCTTGTTTCGATTGGGGGGATGTTGCTAGCGTAGTTACGAGCAGCTAGATTTCAGATCGTACCACATCCTGTTTGCCAGTTTCCAAAGTGTATACCAGCAATCAATAACCAATGGTAATTTGTAATGAAGAACCGCCAGTTTGCCAGCAAGAAGGAAGTTCGAGAATATGAAAAAGAAGGGAAAGATTTTGTTGTTAATAGCAATCTTTATGAGTGTATTGATCTCTTTCCTATTTTTTGGGTTAGTAAGTTGGATTATTTTCTATCCACAATTTAATGTAGATCGAGATGGACAATTGGGCGTTCCTATTTATTCTATTGAAGATAGTGGTAATTTTGAACTGCTATGGACGAAGGCTGATCTGGAATCAACAATCCCAAGTAACCGTAATAACTTAACTGTGGCAAATGATAAACTTTATCTTATTACAGAAGGTCAAAACAAGGATGTACCAACTATGCTCTCGTTGATTGCTATGAATGCTGATACTGGTCAGGTTGAATGGCAAATAGAAGGTGAATTTGGATTGGATATCTCGCACAATCAACACCATTTTTTTGTTGAGAACAACAGGGGCATTTCTTCTTATATCCTTGAGTCAGGATTCCCTTCTTGGAGTATCAACTCAGTAGGTGGCGGGATTGTCCATATGACTCCTACTAACACTGAGCTGTTTATTACTACTGGTACAGATAAGACGTTTGCGCTGGATGCGGTATCTGGAAAAATGGTTGACTCCTTGAGTTTTACTGATGTTATTGCCTCTCTGTTTTTGATTGAGGATTCTATGGTTTTTTGGCAACAATGGCCGACAAGCTTGCTTGCAAGTGATGCCATATCAGGTGAAATAATTTGGGAACGCTCATTTGAAGGGGGATTTAAGAAAACGCCAATCTTTGCTGAAGATATGATTTTTGTAGTCACGTTTGAAGGGCAGTTGGTTTCAATTTATAAGGATTCAGGCGAAATTCTTTGGATTACGCCAAAACCTGATTTGTTACTGTATTCTGATAGGGTTGTCAGCAATATTGCTGTTGACAATGGAGTTCTATATTATTTGTCACAAGATTCACAGCTTAGGGTTGTTAATGTAATTGATGGCAGTTTAATTGACCAAGTTAGTTTCTCTCCAAGCCTATTTGAACTTGATGAGCATTATAATCGACACAGATTTGACGTTACAGCCGATAATGGGATTGTTGCTGTCCATTTTGGAGATAGTTTCCAATTGTTTGTTTTTCAGTTTCAATACAACGACTAAATTCCCCTGCTGCCACAGCCTGGGAAATAGCCATCAAGAAATCAATTGGCAAATTGAGAATCCCATATGGCGATTATTTAGAAGAGTTGAAATTACATCGTTTTACCCCCCTCGATTTCACGACAGAACATGCCCTCATGGTAGAAAATCTACCGCCCCATCACAAGATCCATTTGATCGGATGTTGATTGCTCAAGCACAACTAGAAAATTTGACCCTGATAACCGGCGATGCCAAGCTAAAGGCTTACACGGTTCCAATTATTGAAACATAATAATTTACATACTCAAATCCCCACGTAGCTTTCATCCTTCATCCCTCAACCTTCATCCTTCTTTAGATCTGTTGCACGATCTCAACAAAACCCTTGACAGATCTTATGTTTTGTTGTATTTTTACAACAGTGGAATTGTTGTAATATCCCGCACTGCCTGAAGAGGCAACGTCGTATGGCAAAAGATGATCTATTAGACAATTACGCAGGCGTCGAAGAAATAAGCGACCGTCTGAATATTCACCCAGAGTCGGTGAGAAGACTCATCCGCCAAGGGAAATTACCAGCTATCAAATTTGGCAACAAATGGCTAGTTGAAAAATCCACCCTAGAGCAATACGCCAGTCGCTATGATCCGCGTCCAGGAAACAAAGCGACTTTATTGTAGACAGTTGAGAGAGGGTATCAACATGCAAAGAGCACCTGAGCTGGAAAATATAGCTTGCATTCGTGTGGTCGGTGTCGGCGGCGGTGGTTGTAATGCCGTCAACCGCATGATCCGTGAAGGCGTTACTGGCGTCGATTTCATCGCCGTCAACACAGATAATCAGGCCTTCCTCCAGGCCGAAGCTCCTGTACGCGTTCGTATCGGCGACAAGCTGACACGCGGCCTCGGCGCTGGCGGGCATCCTGAACAAGGCGAAAAAGCGGCCACCGAATCCATGGAAGAGTTGTATGAAGTGCTGCAAGGCTCAGATATGGTGTTTGTTACCGCTGGTATGGGTGGCGGCACAGGCACTGGCGCCGCTCCAATTATTGCTAAAGTTGCCAAAGATATGGGCGCTTTGACCATTGGCGTTGTGACTCGCCCCTTCCTCTTTGAAGGCAGCCATCGCACCAAATCAGCCGACCAGGGCATTGAACAACTCAAAGAACATGTCGATACGCTCATCGTCATTCCCAATGATCGACTGCTTGAACTCACTGACAAACGTGTCTCGTTAACAGATTCATTCCAAATGGCTGACGATGTGCTCCGCCAAGGCATTCAGGGTATCAGTGAATTGATTACGATTCCTGGTCTCATTAATCTTGACTTTGCCGATGTCAAAACCATCATGACCCAAGGTGGCGCGGCGCTCATGGCTGTCGGTCGTGGTGAAGGTACCGATCGGGCGCGTATTGCCGCCGAACAAGCCATCAGCTCACGTTTGTTAGACGTGACCATCGACGGCGCACACGGCATTTTGTTCAACGTGACGGGTGGTCCAGACATGAGTCTGTACGAAGTCAATCAGGCCGCGGCCATCATCCGTGAAACGGCGCATCCAGATGCCAATATGATTTTCGGTGCGGTTATCGACGAAAATATGGGCGACGAACTGCGTATCACCGTCATTGCGACTGGCTTCGAGCGTTCACTTACTCGTCGTCAGTTAGTCCAACAACAGTATTCTCATTCGGCCACTCCGGTGACCACCCCGCCGCAACGACAGCCTGAACAACCGCCACAAGTGCCTGTCCGCGAAGAACGGGAGAAAGAACCGGTTCAACCGAAGTTTACACCTAATAACCTGGATATCCCTGCTTTCTTACGCAGGCGATAGTTGCCGCCAACACCTGGTTTATTTTTGCGGTGATGAACCCTCATCATCCGCGAAACACATCCCCTCTGCACGCGCCCTCTGTGTTCCACAACTGTGGATATACAGGGGGCGCAATCTTTTTAAAGACCAAAGATTAAAAACTAAGAATCGCATTACTCAAATCTTTGGTATCATTCTTTCATGCCGAAAACACTCAAGCAGCATTCGATGGAATATACGACAAGTGTGGGCAAAACGGCCGTTTCCCTCACCACCGATTTCCTCACCCACCACTGGGCAGAGTACACCGTCTCCGTCCACAGCGTGGAAGAGGAGCCAGCCTACCAGCAGCATGATGTGGATTTGTTGTGGAGCATTGTGGATGGAAACGGCCGTTTACGCATCATCCCCCTGGAAATCAAAGGCGACCGGAACCATCATACCGGCAACTTCTTTTTTGAGACGGTGAGCAACGTCAGCAAGGAGACGGCTGGCTGTATTCTCTACACCAAAGCGCACTGGATTTTCTATGTCTTTATCGAAATTGAGGAGATTTACTGCCTGCCGATGGATGTGGTGCGCCCCTGGTTTGCCGAACACAGTGAGCAGTTCCGCGAGGCCAAGACGAGTACGCCGGTGGGGAAAGGCGAGGTGTATGTGACAAACGGCCGTTTAGTTCCCATTAACACGCTGCTTGCAGAGGTGGAGGGAGTGCGGTACTACCAAAAGTCTCAAGACACCTGGATACAAGCCTTCCCTTCTAAAGAATAAGAAGCTACTCTCCATACATTTCTGTGATAAGCTGCCGCAAAAGCCCACTTTCTTCTGGCGACAATTTATCTACTTTTTTGATGAAACGCTGTTTGGAAATCGTGCGGATTTGATCCACCGCAATTTCCGAGGGCTGTCCCGCACAAGTTATTTGAATGCGACTGCGCCATTGTGGATGGAGTTTTGTGGTTAAGGGACACACTACGACAGTTTCAAGGAGCTTGTTCATCATATCATCGCTAACGATAACAACAGGGCGCGTTTTCCTGATTTCAGAACCGATGGTGGGGTCAAGATTCGCTAAATAAATTGTATATCTAGTGACAATCATAGGTGAGCGTCCTCATCTATACTTTCCCAGTCTGCCCATTCATCTTGTTCCTCTGCTGCCGCCATTGCTTGATAGGTATCTTCCCAACTGAGTTTTCCAACTTCAGCCGCGTGAATCAAAATTCCATCTTCTGTTTCTTCCAACAGCACAAGATTACCAAGACCATATTTCGAGATGATTTTCTTGGGCAATCTAATTCCTTGAGAGTTGCCGATTTTAATCAATTTTGCTTCCATCATAAGTCAACCTCCATAATTTCAAAAAGTATATACTGTAATTACCCTTAAGCGCAAGCGAAACCATCTGGAAACAAAAAAGCCCCTCCCACGAATGAGAAGGGCCAATCAAATCAATTTCACACATGTCACTCAAAAAGAGGCAAATGCGCAGGGACACTCGCCAGGGTGTATGCGCATCTGCCAAAGAGTGGAAACACCTATTTGATGAACAACATCTCCTGATAAGTCGGCAGTGGCCATAAATCATCAGCCACAAACCCTTCCAACGCATCCGCATACTTACGCACCAACTTGATCTGCGGCATGATGTTTTCACAAGCATACGTGGCTTCAGCCAGAACAGAATCAGCTTCATGCTCTATCGTTACTTCCAGGTCAGCCATGCTGTCTTGCAACAATTTCACCAACTCAGTCACCTTATCCAACGTATTCGTATCAAACTCGTAGCCAACCGCTTTCAAATTAGCACAGGTTGTCGCCAAGTCGTTTTGATGGCGAATGGCAGCAGGCCAGATCATGGTACGCCCAATTTCCAAAGCCAGCTTCGCTTCGACATGGACCACCTTGGCATACTGTTCCAACTTCACTTCCATACGACTTTCTACTTCACGTTCAGACAAAACGCCATATTTTTCAAACAGGTCAATGGAATCTTGACTGACAAACGCCGGCAAAGCATCAACCGTAGTACGCAAATTCGGCAAACCACGTTTAGCAGCCTCTGCATGCCATTCTTCAGAGTAACCATTGCCATTAAACAGAATAGAGCCATGCGCAGTCAAAATTTCCTTGAGCAACGCTTGAATGGCACTATTCAAATCACCATCCACAGCTTCCAGGCGGGTAGCCATAAAATCCAACGATTCAGCAATAATGGTATTCAACACTGTAATCGGCATAGCGATAGACTGGTTAGACCCTACAGCGCGGAACTCGAATTTGTTACCCGTAAAAGCAAAGGGACTGGTGCGGTTCCGGTCGCCAGCGTGCAGCGGCAGTGGCGGCAGTGTATCAACACCCAAAGTCAGCGTACCGGATTGTTTGGAAGAAGTGGCTTCACCTGAAGCTAGAATCTGTTCAAACACATCGGTCAACTGTTCGCCCAAGAAAATGGAGATAATGGCCGGCGGTGCTTCATTGGCGCCTAAACGATGGTCATTGCCAGCAGAAGCAACCACAGAACGCAGCAGGGAAGCGTATTTGCTAACTGCGCGAATGACGGCTGCGGTGAAGACAAGGAAACGCACATTATCATGAGGCGTATCACCCGGTTCCAACAAGTTACCCAAAGTGGGTGTACTCAGAGAATAGTTAACATGTTTACCAGAACCATTGATACCAGCAAATGGTTTTTCATGAAGCAGGCAAACCATGCCATATTTGGGGGCCACACGCTTGAGCGTGGTCATCATAATTTGCTGATGATCGGTTGCCACGTTGGCGCTTTCATACATCGGGGCCACTTCAAACTGACCAGGAGCTACTTCGTTGTGGCGTGTCTTAACAGGCACCCCTAGTTTGAATAGTTCCGCTTCGCATTCGAGCATGTAGCCCAAGACACGGTCTGGAATCGCGCCAAAATAATGATCGTCGAATTCTTGTCCTTTAGGAGGCGGGGCCCCGAATATAGTACGACCTGCAGTCAGCAAGTCAGGACGAGCATAATAGAAATTACGGTCAATCAAGAAATATTCTTGTTCCGGGCCAGCCGTGGAAGAAACCATACTGCCATCCGCATCACCCAATAAAGCCAAAATACGCTGAGCCTGGGCGTTTATCGCCTGATTGGAGCGCAGGACAGGGGTCTTCTTGTCCAGAGCTTCACCTGACCAGGAGACAAATGCGGTCGGAATGCAGAGGGTGTTACCGTTGAGATTCTCTAAAATATAAGCCGGGCTGGTGACGTCCCAGGCAGTGTAACCACGCGCCTCAAAGGTGGGACGAATACCACCGGTGGGGAAGCTGGAACCATCCGGTTCACCTTGAATTAACTGATCACCGGAGAATTCGGCCAGGGCGCTGCCATTGCCATCCGGGGAGAGGAAGCTGTCGTGCTTTTCAGCCGTCAAGCCAGTCAAAGGATAGAAGACATGGGCGTAGTGCGTGGCACCTTTTGCTATGGCCCAATCTTTCATGGCCGTGGCAACCGCATCGGCTACGGAGATGTCAAGCATTTCACCATGTTCGATTGTGGCGATTACGGATTTATAAACTGCTTTCGGCAGGCGTTCTTTCATAACGGCCGTGCTGAAGACATTGGCGTTGAACAGATCGCGGGTTGGCGTATCCGCAAAGTTCAACTGCTGTTTCATAGGCGCATAGTTGTTTATGGCAGCTATCGCGTTCAAACGGGTTACATTTCCACTCATTGCTCTAAAGCTCCTTACTAAAAAAGATTTAAGATATTTTTATATTTGATGGCTGGCTTAACAATCCACTCACCAAACGGGTAAATAAGTTTATAAATTAGGCTGGCACGCCAGCCCCACGACGAGCAAAGTCAATATCCGCTCGTTTTTGAATATCATCAGCATCGGAACCTAAATACAAGCTGATCCGGCCTTCCTCTTCACGTGTCTCTTCGCCAATCCAGAGTGTGTCATTGCTGTAAAGCGGCACATCAACACCATGAACGGTGATGCTGCCCTGTGGAGTCAGCGTTGCTTTCAGGCGTTCCCAGTAATCAGGGAACAAACGGCCGAGGCGTAGATCAGATGTATTGGATAAACGGCCGTCTTTCTGCAAATTCTCCGCGACCAAACTCTGCAAAGCCAAAACCTCCTGTCCACCACCAATCGGATACTTCTCGGCGGGCACTGGCCGCATACGTATAAATCCGCTGTCCATCACCACTTTCAAACACGGGTGCCCAAAAATCCACCTGATCAGGAACACGTTTCTTGAGGTAAAAGACCGGACGGCGTAAACCCAGCGTATGCATATTCACACCACGCACATGTAACCTGTCGCTCAAACCATCTTTACCCAACGTGCCACTCTCATGCAAATAATCCGTTAAATACTCGCGTACCTTTGCTAATTCCACGTGCTCAAAAGCCGGACCACCAGGCGTTGTTGCAAAAACCTCATGACCTTTAGTATATACAGGATAAATCTGACGAGCGCGTCTCGCTATAAACACGTAACTTGGGAGACGTGCAATACTAATTAGCTGGTTAACCAACTGACCTGCAATATTCGGCATGGCATCTATATCTTTTGTCTTACGAATATAGCCGCAAATATCTACCAAATACTGCTTTCCTTGGCTTCCACTTATTTCAACACTGACCGGAATATTAAATACTGTACCGGCATCAACTGTTTCTGTCACAATTTCCAAAGCAACAAAATATGGAATGCTTTCAGAATTCTCACCACTGTTTTGTTTAATATCTGCTTTCATGGATGATCCTTTTTGCTTCCGCGAGGCTGGAGATGGATGCTAGTTAATCTGGTTAAGCCAATTAAGCCAACACCCATCTCCAGCTCTCCCCCTATCTCTCTCTCGATAAGCTAATAATTAATTAGTCACCACTTGGGGCAGTTACAATGTCAGCCGCAGAAGGACCAAACTCGGGATAGCTGCTGGTGAAGTGTTCGGAAATATCCAAACCTTCCAACTCTTCTTTCGGGGAGACCCGAATACCAATGGTTTTCTTCATGATGAAGAATAAAGCACCCATTGTCAGAAAAGCCCAAGCAGAAACAGCTACCGTGCCTAATACTTGGATACCCAATTGAGCAACCCCACCACCATAAAACAAACCGGCAGTGTCACCCATACCAGTCAAACCGCCGATTGCAGGAGCGGCAAACAAACCAACGGCAATGGTACCCCACATGCCATTAAACGCATGGACACCAACTGCACCGACCGGATCATCCACTTTCAATACACGTTCCACAAAGTCCAGACCAAACACGAGTACTACCCCAGAAATCAAACCGATTATAATCGCGCCATTGATCGTAACACTAGCACAACCAGCCGTGATAGCAACCAAACCAGCCAACACACCATTTAAAGCCATTTCAGTCGAAGGATGGCCTTGTTTAAACCAGTTAACAAATAGAGCGGAAACAGATGCCGCACAAGCAGCCAGTGTCGTCGTTACCGCGATGTAGGCAATACCAGGATTCATACCAGATAAAGTGGAGCCGGAATTGAAACCAAACCACCCCATCCACAAAATAAAGACACCCAAAGCAGCCAATGTGAGGCTGTGTCCAGGAATAGCATTACTAGAGCCATCTTTGTTGTATTTACCAATACGCGGTCCCAATACCCAGGCCGCCGCCAAACCAGCAAACCCACCAACAGCATGCACAATCGTCGAACCGGCGAAATCGATGAAACCCAGTTGTGATAACCAACCACCACCCCACATCCAGTGTCCAGAAATCGGGTAAATCAAAGCGGTCATGACAACGCTATATACCAGATAGGATTTGAACTTCAAGCGTTCAGCCACTGCGCCAGAAACAATGGTGGCCGCGGCCGCCGCAAACATCAACTGGAAGAGGAAATCAACCCAACTATAAGCATCAAGCGCCGCTGGATCGAGATTGGACAGGAAGAAATTATCTGCGCCAAAAAAACCACCTACTGAAGTGCCATACATGATGCCAAAACCGACTGCATAGAATAGCAAGCCACCCAGGCAGAAGTCCATCAGGTTCTTCATCATCAAGTTAGCCGCATTTTTCGAGCGGGAGTAACCGCTTTCTACCATAGCGAAACCAGCTTGCATCCAAAAAACCAGGAAAGCACCAATAAACAGCCAAATGGTGTCGATCTGAATAACAATGTCGCCAGTTGTCGGCTCATCCTGTGCAAAAACAGAGGAAGCCAACACCATCAATATGCCCAAGGTTAGGGCAACCATACCAATACGAAGGACTCTTTTCTTCATAAAACCTAACATGTTTCTCACTCTCCTTAATTCTCCGATTTGCGAAAATTATAATGATTGACCAATGTTAAGGGCTTGCCGGCATTCCAAAACAAAAAATGCCTTCTGCATACGATATAGAAATCGTTGGCAGAAGGCATCATGGCCTAAACTTGAATTTTGTTGTGCAAATTACAATGTCCATCATAACCCGCCTCAAACGATGCGTCAATTTTGCACTTTTACGAATTTCGCAACTCAACTTTTGTTCATTTTAAATAATGATCTATTCTTATGTTATCAGTTATACTTTATAAACTGGCTTGGTGTCGGGAAAACACGATAGTCAGAAGACACTGAATCCGCAGACACAATTAATTTGTGACCACAACTTAGTATGTGAACCCTGCACATTTACATCCCACGATTTCTACACGGAGTTAAGAGGAGAAGGAAATGCGTGAATTAAATTCAAGCAATAGGTTAGAGGAAGGACACGCCCCAAAAGATTCTGAGGAGAGTCACCAGCGTCATAGCGGCGATGGCCGACAGCAAGGGCATACTGTTTTCCCTACTGCTCAAGGTTTGTACAATCCTCAATATGAACGTGACGCTTGTGGTATTGGCTTTGTTGTCAATATTAAAGGTGAGCAGTCTCACGACATTGTACGCCAGGCATTAACCGTTCTTCTTAATCTTACTCATCGTGGTGCTACCGGTTCTGAACCCAATACAGGGGATGGTGCCGGTATTTTGTTTCAAACCCCCCATAAATTTCTGAAAAAAGTAAGCAAAGAAGAAGGTTTTGACCTTCCAGAACCAGGCCATTACGGCGTGGGGATGCTTTTTCTCCCGTTAGAGACGAAGGAACGACTGGCCTGCGAAAGAGAATTTGAAGCGATTGTCGAAGCAGAGGGGCAAACGGTGCTGGGCTGGCGCAGAGTGCCAACAAGCAATGCTACCTTAGGCATTACCGCCCGCACCAGTGAGCCTGTTATGCGCCAAGTATTTATTAGCCGCAGCGCAAACATTAAAACAGACATGGATTTTGAGCGGAAACTGTATGTTATCCGCAAACAAGCTGAACGGCGGATTCGCTATAGTGGGATAAACGGCGGCAACCAATTTTATATTGCCAGTCTTTCTTATAAAACGATTGTCTATAAGGGGATGCTTCTTTCTGAACAGGTTGACCCCTTCTTCCTCGATTTACAAGATGAAGATATTGAATCGGCATTGGCGCTGGTTCACTCTCGCTTTAGTACGAACACCTTCCCCTCCTGGGAACGCGCACACCCCAATCGTTACATTATCCACAATGGTGAAATCAATACGATTCGTGGCAACCAAAATTGGATGCGAGCACGCCAAACGCTGCTGGCTTCTGATTACTTTGGCGATGACCTGGAAAAGTTATTCCCGGTTGTGAATGAAGATGGCAGTGACTCGTCGATGTTTGACAATGCGCTGGAGTTTATGCTGCTAAACGGCCGTTCTCTCCCCCACGCCATTATGATGATGATCCCGGAACCCTGGTCTAAGCACACCACCATGGATCCGCGCTTGAAAGCCTTCTACGAATATCACAGCACATTGATGGAGCCGTGGGACGGCCCCGCCTCCATTGGTTTCTCCGACGGCATCCAGATTGGTGCGATTTTAGACCGTAACGGGTTACGCCCGTCACGCTACACCGTCACCAAAGACGGCGTAGTCGTGCTGGCCTCTGAAACCGGAGCCCTCGACATAGCGCCAGAAAATATCGCCTACAAAGGGCGGTTGGAACCAGGGCGCATGTTGCTCATCGACACCCGTGAAGGGCGCATCATCAGCAACGAAGAAATAAAAGAAAGCATCGCCATCAAATATCCGTACAGCGAATGGCTGGCAGACAACATGGTCGAGCTGACCGACCTGCCAGACGAAGAAACGTTGACCATACCCGAGTACAGCACCGTCATTCAACGGCAGCAAGCCTTTGGCTACACCTTTGAAGATTTGCGGATGCTCATCAGCCCGATGGCAAAAGATGGCGTCGAAGCGCTCGGTTCCATGGGCGACGATACGCCTCCAGCGATTCTCTCCAACAAAGCCCAACCCCTCTACAATTACTTCAAGCAGCTTTTTGCCCAAGTCACCAATCCACCGATTGATGCCATTCGGGAAGAATTGGTCACCAGTACCTCTACCATGCTCGGCTCTGAAGGCAACTTATTGAAGCCCACGGCCGAAAGCTGTCGCATGATCAAGTTGGCTCATCCGATTCTAACCAATCGGCAGCTTGAACAGCTCAGAAACCTGGACATTGCTGGTTTCAAAACCGAAACATTGCCCATGCTCTATCCGGTTGTGGAAGATGGACCGGGCATGGAAAAAGCGTTGGCAGATTTGTTTGTCGCCGCTGATGCCGCCATCGAAAACGGGGTCAACTTATTGATTCTGTCCGACCGAGGCATTGACAAAGCGCAAGCGGCCATTCCGGCACTGCTGGCTTCTGCTGGCCTGCATCATCATCTGATTCGCAACGGCAAGCGGATGCAAACGAGCATCATCATGGAATCTGGCGAACCGCGCGAAGTGCATCATTACGCCGTGCTCATTGGCTACGGCGCGGATGCCATCAATCCCTATCTTGCTTACGAAACTATCGGCGACATCATTCGCAAACGCTTGATCACTGGCATCACCTATGAAAAAGCGCAGAAGATGTACATCAAGGCTGTCGTCAAAGGCATCACCAAGATTGTGTCGAAGATGGGTATTTCTACCGTACAAAGCTATCGCGGCGCTCAGATTTTTGAGGCGCTTGGTTTGCATCAAGAGGTGGTGGAACCGTATTTCACCGGCACACCCAGCCGCATCCAGGGTGCAACACTCCGTACCATCTCGAAAGAGGTTGAGATTCGCCACAAGGAAGCTTTCCCAGAACGGCCGTCTAACGGCCATGCCCTGCCTGTTGGCGGTAAATACCAATGGCGTAACGGCGGGGAAGCCCATCTCTTCAATCCCAAGACGATTAATGCGCTGCAAACGGCCGTTCGCACCAACGATTTCAACGCCTTCAAAGTTTATTCTGAAAGCATCAACAATCAGACCAAACAACTCTACACCCTGCGCGGCATGATGAAGTTCATCAACCAGGAACCTGTGCCGTTGGCAGAAGTGGAATCCATCGAATCGATTGTGCGCCGTTTCAAAACAGGCGCCATGTCCTACGGTTCCATCAGCAAAGAATCGCATGAAAGCCTGGCCATCGCCATGAACCGCCTTGGCGGACGCAGCAATACCGGCGAAGGCGGCGAAGACCCCGCCCGTTTCATCCGCGACGAAAATGGCGACTCCCGCAAAAGTGCTATCAAACAGGTCGCCAGCGGCCGTTTTGGTGTCACCAGCGACTACCTCGTCAACGCCAAAGAAATTCAGATTAAGATGGCGCAAGGCGCAAAACCCGGTGAAGGGGGACAGTTACCAGGCCGAAAAGTGTATCCTTGGGTCGCCAAAGTACGTCTTTCCACCCCTGGCGTGGGACTCATTTCCCCGCCCCCCCATCATGACATCTATTCGATTGAAGACTTAAAACAGCTCATCCATGACTTGAAAAACGCCAATCCAAAGGCGCGAATCAACGTCAAACTGGTTTCTGAAGTGGGTGTTGGCACGATTGCCGCCGGTGTCGCCAAAGCGCACGCCGACGTCATCCTCATCAGTGGTAGCGATGGCGGTACAGGCGCATCCCCACAAACGAGCATCAAACACACCGGTCTCCCGTGGGAACTCGGCCTCGCCGAAACCCATCAGACACTTGTGCTCAACGATTTACGCAGCCGCGTTACCCTGGAGACAGACGGTCAGCTCAAAACGGGACGGGATGTCGTCGTGGCGGCGCTGCTCGGCGCAGAAGAGTTTGGCTTTGCCACTGCCCCACTGGTTTCGCTGGGCTGCATCATGATGCGCGTTTGCCAGAAGAATACCTGTCCAGTCGGCATCGCCACCCAAAATCCTGAACTGCGCAAGAAGTTCACGGGCAAGCCAGAACACGTGGAAAACTTCATGCTGTTTGTTGCCCAAGAAGTACGCGAGTTGATGGCCGAGCTTGGCTTCCGCAGCATCGAGGAGATGATTGGCCGCAGTGACAAACTGCAAATGCGCGACGACATCAACAATTGGAAAGCCGAAGGGTTGGATCTTAGCGCCATTCTGCATCAACCAAAAATGAACCGCGAAGTAGGCCGGTACAACCAAATCTCGCAAAACCATAACCTGGACAAAGGTATGGATCGGCAAATTTTGCTCTGGATGTGTAAAGATGCCCTGGATACGGGTAAGCCAGTGAAGGCAACGCTGCCCATCCGCAATGTGCATCGCACGGTTGGCACGCTGCTCGGCAGTGAAGTGACCCTGCGATATGGCGCAAAGGGTCTGCCAGATGACACCATTCATTTGCATTTCCAAGGTTCTGCCGGACAAAGCTTTGGCGCGTTTATTCCCAAAGGCATCACGCTCGAACTGGAAGGCGATGGCAATGATTATGTGGGCAAGGGGCTTTCTGGCGGCCATCTGATCATTTATCCACCAGCGGCCGTCACCTATGACCCGGCGCAAAATGTGATTATCGGCAATGTGGCGTTGTATGGCGCGACGAGTGGTGAAGCGTATTTCAGCGGCAGGGCTGGTGAACGGTTCTGTGTGCGCAATTCTGGGGCAACGGCCGTTGTGGAAGGCGTTGGCGATCATGGTTGTGAATACATGACAGGTGGTCGCGTGGTTGTCCTCGGTAAGACGGGGCGCAACTTCGCCGCTGGTATGTCGGGTGGTATCGCCTACGTCCTGGATGTTGACGGCGAGTTCCGCAGTCGCGTCAATACCGAAATGGTTGAGCTAGAACCATTAGCCGATCACGACGAAATTGAAGAAGTGCGCAAACTCATTCTGAACCATGCTCATCTCACAGACAGCCGCCGTGCCTGGGACACCCTGGCCGTCTGGGAAGAAATGGTGCCGCAATTCATCAAAGTCAATCCCATAGATTACAAACGCATGTTGACGAAGATTCACGAGGCAAAGGCGACTGGCCTGAACCAAGAGGAAGCAGAAATCGCCGCTTTTGAAGCGAATATGAATGATTTAGCCCGCGTCAGCGGCAGCTAAAAAATCAGAGATTAGAGATTGGAGATTGCGGCGTTAATCTCCAATCTCCAATCTCTAGTCTCTCTCCATGAACATCACCATCGAAGCTATGCAACCTGCCCACTGGCCTGCCGTGCGCGAGATTTACCGCGAGGGGATTGAAACAGGGCAGGCAACATTTGAAACGGCCGTTCCCGCCTGGGAAATCTGGGACAATGGACATCGTTCCGACTGCCGTCTCATCGCCCTCATTGATAACCAAATCGTAGGCTGGGCAGCGCTAAGTCCCGTATCTAAAAGACAAGTGTATAATGGTGTCGCGGAAGTCAGCATCTACATTGCGGCGGCGGCACGAGGACAAGGTATTGGTAAAAAATTGATGCACGTCTTAGTCACCGCATCCGAAGAGGCAGGCATCTGGACTTTACAATCCAGCGTTTTTCGGGAAAATGAGGTCAGCGTGGCCTTGCATCAAACATTTGGCTTCCGCATCGTTGGCATACGCGAACGCATCGCCCAAATGCACGGAAGTTGGAGAGACACCGTTCTGCTGGAACGGCGCAGTAAAATTACAGGAAACTAACCCCCCACCCTAGCCCTCCCCCAAAAGGGGAGGGAACAAAGCTCCCTCTCCCTTTGGGAGAGGGTCGGGGAGAGGGAGAAAAGGAAGAGGAAGCGCAATGGCAAAACCAACCGGATTTTTAGAATTTCAGCGGGAACTACCGGATGATCGTCCCATCGACGAACGCTTAAAAGATTGGGAACCGATTCATTTGCACATGCCGGACGAACGCTTGATGAACCAGGCGGCTCGCTGTATGGACTGCGGCACACCCTTTTGCCACACCGGCAAAGTCATCAACAACATGGCTTCTGGCTGTCCCGTCAACAACATCATCCCGGAATGGAATGATTTGGTCTACCAGGGATTGTGGCGTGAAGCGTATGATCGCCTGAACAAAACCAACAATTTCCCCGAATTTACGGGTCTTGTTTGCCCTGCGCCGTGCGAGGCCGCTTGTACCCTGGGCATCATCGAACCGGCCGTTACCATCAAAAGCATCGAATACGCCATCATCGACAAAGCCTTTGAGGAAGGTTGGGTCATCCCCGATATTCCAGCGACACGCACAGGCAAAAAAGTGGCAATTATTGGCTCCGGCCCATCTGGGCTGGCTTGCGCCGACCAGTTAAACACCGTTGGGCATGAAGTAACCGTCTTTGAACGGGCGGATCGCATTGGCGGATTGCTGATGTATGGCATTCCCAACATGAAGCTGGACAAAGACATTATCCAACGCCGCCTCGATGTAATGGCCGAAGCGGGCATCACGTTCCAGCCCAACACAGAAATCGGCACAGACATTCTCGCAGAACAACTCAAAGAGGATTTCGACGCGATTGTCATCTGCACGGGTGCCACGAAACCGCGTGATTTGCCCGCCGAAGGACGCGACGCCGAAGGCATCCATTACGCGATGGAGTTCCTGCATGGCAATACCAAGCAGCTTTTGGATGGAAAAGGCACAGTAGATATAACGGCCGTTCCCGTTTCCGCGCAAGGTAAAGATGTCATTGTGATTGGGGGTGGGGATACCGGTACGGATTGTGTCGCTACCTCTCTGCGCCAGGGCTGCAACAGTCTGGTGCAATTTGAGATTATGCCCCAACCACCAACAGAACGCGCCCCCAACAACCCGTGGCCGCAGTGGCCTGTTGTCTATAAATTGGACTACGGCCAAGAAGAAGCCGCCGCCGTCTATGGCAAAGACCCCCGCACCTATTGCGTCATGACCAAGCGGTTCGTGAAAGACAGTGATGGTCTGCTAGAAGCTGTTGATACCATAGAAATTGAATGGATTCCTTCGCAAAACGGCCGTCCTAATCTGAGAGAAATCGCTGGCACAGAAAAACGCTGGCCGGCACAGCTTGTGCTCCTGGCGATGGGCTTCCTCGGCCCTGAAAATCCCGTCCTGACCCAGCTCGGCGTAGAACAAGACCCGCGCTCCAACGCCAAAGCCGCTTACGGCGAGTTCATGACGAATGTAGACGGCGTATTTGCCGCTGGTGATGCTCGTCGTGGGCAGAGTTTGGTAGTGTGGGCCATCAATGAAGGTCGTGGCGCTGCCAAAGCGGTTGACCAATGGTTGATGGGCGAGACCGATTTGCCTTAAAACCAGTGAACAGTTTTCAGTAAACAGTAATCAGTAACGGCCGTTCGTGGGAACGGCCGTTACTTCACAATTCACAATTTTCCATTCCCAATTCAGAATCGATCAAATAATTCCATGCGTTATAGACTATCGGTTATAATATGAATATGGCTCATTTACCTAACCAACACGAAGTGAAAAACATCTCCCTAACATCCACTGAAATAGCCGAATTTTGTGAACAGCATCATATTCGCCAGTTGGCGTTATTCGGTTCTGTACTCCGTGACGATTTTGGCCCTGCCAGTGATATTGATGTATTGGTTGAGTTTGAACCACAAGCTCAAGTAGGTTTAATGGCATTTGCCCGCATTCAACGTGAACTTTCAGAGATATTGCAGCGTCCCATTGATCTTGTAACTCCTGATGGCTTAAAGCCCTTAATCAAACGATCTGTTTTGGACAGTGCTGAGGTCATATATGCGGCCTGAGACACTATACTTGGCCGACATCATTGAAGCGGCTGAGGCTATAGTTGAGTTTGTTCAAGGCTTAGGGCTTGACCGTTTATAACTTTTGAATTTGGTGGACGGTCAAGCCTTGCGGGTTCGTTTTTATCAAAAGTTGTTTGTGAACAAACCCTTAGATGAATTGGATTTCACTCAGGACGCAAAAACTCAAAGTGCAGTCATTCAAAAACTCATTGTGATAGGCGAAGCGGCTGCCCGATTACCTCAAGATTTTAAGGATCGTTATCCTCAGATCGAATGGCGTGATGTCATTGCTTTCCGCAACATTTTGGTGCACGCCTATTTCTCCATAAACCTGACAATTATATGGCAAACTGTGCAGCATGAAGTTCCCACGTTACGCCAAGAAATTATTGAGATCATACAGCAGGAAATTAGGGAATAGTAGGGTAAAGAAGGGATTATCCTACTACCAAACGGCCGTTTCCCCGATATAGTTGGATAACGGCCGTTCCCCACACACCACAATTCCCCCTCCCCAAAACTCAAATCCCCCACGCCCCCACTTCACCATTCACAATTAATTGTTCACAATTCACCATTCAAAACGGCCGTTCCCACCCAAATCTCTCACTAACCAACCCCACCCGGCCAGTCTCAATATTTTCTACTCAGGAAACCAAACGGCCGTTCCTCACCCCTATCTCTCATCAACCAATCCGCACCCATTCAGTCTCGCAATTTTGCTGCTCAGGAAAGCCAAACGGCCGTTCTCCCATCCCTCAGCACAACCAACCAACAGCCGTTCTCACCCCAATCTCTCATCACCCAGCCGGTCGCAATTTCATCTCAGAAAGCCAAACGGACGTCTCCCATCTCACAGCCGACTAGCCCAACGTTATCCCATCCACCCCAACACAACCATCCAACGGCCGTTCTCCACCCCAATCTCACATCAACCAATTCCACTCAGTCGGTCTCAACATTTTGCTACTCAGGAAGCCAAACGGCCATTCTCCCATCCCCAGCACGCCCAACCAACGGCCGTTCTCAACATCTTTCCCCACAAAACACCCCAAACTTCACAATTTCTCCCTTTTATTTTCTGTTATAATCTTTTGAGGAAGCAGGAGCACAATTACAAAGGATTTATAAATTGCGTTATCAATTTGATTGGGATTTAGCAAAAGAAGTGCAAAATGTGCGTAAACATGGTCTTGATTTTCGCCGTGCCGCAACCGTTTTTAACGATCCCCATCAACTTTCCATGTTCGATGAGGAACACAGCGAGCATGAAGATCGCTGGATAACACTTGGACTTGATAATAATGGTATCCTGAGGGTGGTTGTACACACGTATGGCCAGATCAATAAAAACCAAACCAATATTCGGATTATTTCTGCCCGCAAGGCAACAAATACCGAAGCGAATCAATACGCCGAAGGAATTGGATAATGAAAACAGAATATGATTTTTCCAAAGCAGAAAGAGGTAAATTTTACAACCCTGAAGCCAAATTCACCTTCCCCGTCTACCTTGATTCTGATGTAAATGATTATTTGAGCAAACTGGCCAATGAAAAGGATTTAGATATTCAACAATTGGTCAATGAATGGCTGCGTGTCAATATAAAACTCATCAACAGTGTTCATTAGTCCGTATCCCAACAATCAACAGAGAACACGGCCGTTACGTCTTTTCCAACTGTCCATTAATATGGGGGATTATCAAAATATCATTGCTCTTCGAGGAAATCCAAACGGCCGTTCTCCCATCCCCCAGCACAACCAACCAACGGCCGTTTCCCACCCCATCTCTCTCATCACCAAACCCCACCCAGTCAGTCCCACAATTTTGCTGCTCAGGAAAGCCAAACGGCCGTTCTCCCCATACTCCAACACAACCAGCCAACGGCCGAGCCGTTCCCCACACCACCTCTCAGCGCACCCAACCCCACTCAGCCGGTCTCGAAATTTTGCTACTCAGAGACAACACTGCAATTCTCCCCGCACGACCAACCCAAAGAATCACCCTCAAAATTTAGTCATTTGAATATTGGAACGAAAACAATTGCCCTGTGTCACCTAGATAAACAATTACAATATCATCTACGACTCTAACAAAGAATGCTGGAGAATTAGAGAATTCATTTTTCTGAGCATTAAATTCTGTACCATCAAGAACTAATCTTCCTTGTATATCTCCCGTTTTCACATCAATTGCCAAAATTTCCCCTTGCGTCGTCACCAAAAACAGTATCGTGTCATTTATCCCAAAATCACTAGCTATTCCCTTTTTCTCCCATAGTCCCTTCCCAGTTTTGCTATCAATAACATGGAGAGTTCCTGGGTATCGTCCTGAGCGAATAATAATAAGCCCATTGCTAAAAACAGGACGGTAGACAACAGTATCTTCAAAACTCACGTTCCATATTAAAGAATTATCTTGAATATCATATGCTTTTATATACGATCTACCGTAATCAAATCTTACGTTCCCATCATTTGCAAATGAAGAAGGCCCTCTGGGTACTGAATAGCTAGATTCATGTGATCCATTACTTGCATCAAATATAGAGAATGAATCAGGAGACGCTTCAACACTCACAAAACCATCATATGCTACCACACGTACAATATTTCTCGCATCAACCCGTTTGCGCCAAATTTCTTGCCCATTCTCTGCGTTATACGCACTTATACGATTGGTTGATCCGCCAATATAAACTTGTTTCTCATCATTTTCTATAATTGAAGAGGCATCTGCTTTTTGACCTATCCATTTTTGTTTTCCATCATGAATGTCTACACAAATAAGCGATTTTTGATGAAAAAAACCATCTTCTTCCGGCGCAACGTAACATAATGTATTCATGGTCGCTACAAACTGATTTCTTTGCCAAGGTATAGACCCTCCAAGATAAAGATTTTGTTTTTCCCACAGCAACTGCCAAGGACTTGCTGTGTACTCGTTATTAAAAGTAAATTTATTTTGACTTTGGTTCGGATTTTTTGGAAATATACCCAAATGAATTGTTATAGAAACTATGACAATCAAAGCCAACATACAAATTAATACAACAATAGCTATCTTTTTCATATGCCTCCCAGCACCCTGCTCCGGCGCGGT
>CAVVFA010000005.1:0-8316 GCA_963747345.1 uncultured Chloroflexia bacterium
GCGGTGACGGGGTTGGTGGCGGCCTATGTACCTATGAGCCTGCCACGGCAAAGATTGTTATCTGCGGTATCACTTTCCCTGATGTTCTGTGCCGGACTCATGGCAATTTCGTTTTGGCTGTTACAAAAAAGCTTCGATCCGACATGGTGGATCGTAAACCTGTGGCTCATGGTGCTATCTGCTGCGGTGCTGATACGAATGTATGTGAAATCACCATAACCATCTGAGTGGCGGGTGGGGTGTTTTCTGGTCGTTTAAGGGTGGCGCGAGTTGAGGGGGAAAACGGCCGTTTCCAGAAAATAACTCCAGCTCAATCCAGCAACTTAACATCACGATAAAAGTTTTCGTGCGACCCCTGGGCAATTAGCTCCAGCGTGACGGTATCATCTTCATAACTGTAACCAAGCAAAGTCAACTGATTAACCATCGTGAACTTATAAACGCGCAGAAATGAAAGATCCCCTTTCTTTTGCTCGCCGATTGTCGGTTCTGCCATCAGCACTTTGACAGCATCATCCAGGTCTTTCTTTTGGTTTTGGTGCAACTTTTTGACTGTTTTTTTGAATGATGGGGTTTGTAAAACCTGAGTGATTTTAGTCAAATTGATAGACCTCTAATTTGCCAGCTTCTTTTTCAGCCTTTGAGATAATGGCCTGTCTGACAAATTCATAAGACAGGTCAGGGTTGTCCTCCATCATTTCTCCAATTTTTGCCCAGTGTTCGATCTGCTTAGACGGGGACCGACTGTAAGCTTTCGCCATGATACTGGCTCTTTCCACCAATTCCTGATCTAATCTAATACTTGATGTACTCATAACGTACTCCTTCCGCAACAATATGACTGCATTGTAGCATTTTACCACAATTGTAACAATACGAGCTTGTTTGTGATGTCAGTCTCAGAAAAGCAAGCGGGGAGGGAAAACGGCCGTTTCCTGTTATAATCTCCCCTCAATCAAATGACTGGCAAAGTTTGTTTTCACTCTGGTAGTTGGTCAGTATAGACATGAACGCATCTGAATTAGAGAAAATACTACTTGAAGCAGGATGCAGCCCACATAATTTTTGCATCGGTTCTCCTGGCACAGCTTCCGACGTTTTCTGTTTATCAGAACAGGATGGCATTTGGCAGATTTACTACACAGAAAGAGGGCGCGATTCAAACCCCCTGTTTGAATCACGCCATGAAGCCGAAGCCTGTCAGTTTTACTTTGATAAAATGATGAGCATGGAACATTGGCATCTGGCAGGGTTCTTCGTAGACGATGAATCAGCCACAAAGATGCAGGATGAACTCAAAGCCTTAGGCATTGAGCCGATTCGCAATGATATGCCCCCTCTTCAAGCGGGAGGGCCAAACGTCAGGCGTGTTTTTGTGGTGGGGAAGGATATTTTCAAGGTCAAAGAAATTTATCCGAGCTTGCCAGTCAAAAATACCTGACAAACCCATCATGCAGATCGTTTTCTGTACATTCTAACCCAAAGGCGCATATATGATTGCCAAAGTTCCATTTCTCGTTATTTTCATCCTATTTCTGGCAGCTTGTCAGCCCAATGGAAAAACCATTAACGCAACCTCTGAAGTTCTACACCAACCCACACTGACAGCCACGGTATTGAGATTAAACACGGCCGTTTTACCCACACCGACACCCACAACTACTAGCACACCTATTCCTACTCTCCCCCCACCAGAACCGACAACCACACCACACCCTACACCAACCTCCACGCCAGAACTGATGTTACCAACCGCCTCGCTTATTTTTGTAAGTGAAAACAACTTGCAACAATGGAATCCCAATACTGGCGAAGTTAGCACGTTAGCCAAAAATATCCCGAATTACATGGTTTATTCAGGAGACACTGTTGTGTTTCAACGAGATGTCATACCAGACCAAGAGAAGGCTTTGGTTGTTTTTCATATCCCTACTCAATCCGAGATTGAATTATTAAAGACATCCGCCATACCAACAGATGGAAATTTTGTTTACGATGTCTCAATCTCCCCCAACGGCCGTTGGTTAGCTTATGCTGCTGGAGAATCACGCGATTCAGTCGTCCTTACAGTCCACGAAATGACAAGTGACAATCAACAATTTGTTGTCAGCGATCCCGTTTTGACAGTGACTCCAGGGCTTGGTTGGAATTGGCCTCATGATCAAATGATGTGGGCAACAGGGAATGAAATCAGTTGGAGTGACGAATCTGGAATATGGGTCGCTGATCTAAACTCTGATCCCATCGAACCTGTCGTAGCTATCGCTCCCAGCACAAATACGTTTCTTTTCACCTCGCCTAATCCAGCTGATTGGGACAAAGAGCCTTCAGAGGTTTATACAACATTCATACCTTTTCAGTGGTCTCCAAACGGCCGTTATCTGCTTGCGGAGGAATACTTTTATGAATATGGGGAGCTTGGCGTTATAGAACGTGGCACAAATCGTCTTATTGAAATACCAGAATCTGCTATTGGACCAGTAAGTGATGGCGCAATCTGGCTCGACGAATCCATACTACTCCATTATCAAGCATCTGGAACTTTAAAGGTTTGGCGAATAGACTCGGAAAATGACCCCATGATATCTCTGCAAAAGACCATTCCTGCCGTAATGACGGGCTATGAAGAAGGAATTTGGACTTTTGGTAATCATCTTCGGATTTATGGTTATTCTTCGGTATTTGACATCAATTTGGAAACAGGAGAACTGGTTGAATTAGTTCAAAATATAGGATGGCCTCTCTATTGGTCACCAGACGGACAATATGTCCTTTGGAACAAGACAAACTACATTGAAAATGAGCGATTTGATTATATGTTTTGGGATAATTTGAATGGGGATACACCGATAGAACTAGATTCTATTTTGGGGCAGCATACCTGTTGCTGGCATTGGTTTGAAGAATAACCTGGACAATTTGCTTGGAACGGCCGTTTCCCCCACACCTCCCCTCCACAAACAAAAAGACTGGAAATCAGCCACTCGCCAATCTCCAGTCTCTAATCTTAACCTCTACCCACACGCGCTCAACACATGCTCAAACCCCACCAGCGCCCGCTCAATCACGTCATCCGTGTCAGCCATGCTGGTATACATGCGACTGCCTGCCAGCGTAATGAGACCCTCCGCCATATAGGCCGCGCCCATCTCCTCTATCATGAACTTGCGCGTCTTCGATTCTGGCAGCGCCTTCGGATCCATGATGTCCAACAGCATCACGCCAGACGTTTCCAGATGCACAATCGAGCCTTGATTGTAAGCCACAAACGGCAGCTCATACTTTTCGATGATAGCCTGCAAACCGACCGTCAACTTATCGCCCGCCCGCCCGGCAATCACTGGCGCATTCGTGCGTTCCATCTCCAGAATGGCATAATAGCCCGCCGCACAACTTAACGGATTCGCCGACAGGGTGCCGCCCACGTAAGCCCGTTCCTTGCCCGATTCCAAACCAGCCGCCAGTGTCGCCATCACCGCCGCGCTGCCGCCTAAGCCGCCCGCCGCCGGATAACCACCCGCCACACATTTGCCAAAAACGGTCAGGTCTGGTTTGACGCCGAAGTAGCCTTGGGCGCCGCCCAAGCCAAGCCGGAAACCTGTCACCACTTCGTCAAAAATGAGCAGTGCGCCAAATTCGTCGCACAATTCGCGCACTTTTTGGTTGAAGTCAAAGTGAATGGGCCGCGTGCCGCTTTCCGGGCCGACTGGTTCCACGATAACGGCCGCGGTGCCGCCGCGCGGGTCGTTTTTCTCCAGCATTTGGCGCAGTTCGGCCAGGTCGTTGGGGAAGAATTCCTGAGTTTCTTTGAGGGCGCCGCCCGGAATGCCAAACGCTTCCATCGCGCCTGTGCCCGGAATGTGCAGGCCGTAGACCATCTGGTCGCTCCAGCCGTGATAACCGCCGCCTACTTTGATGATTTTGCGCTTGCCCGTAAACACCCGCGCCGCCCGAATCGCGCCCATAACGCCTTCGGTGCCGCTGCCCAACATGCGAAACATTTCTACGGCAGGCATGTGGCGGTTGATCAGTTCGGCCAGCTTGTATTCGTATTCATGAAACAGACCTGTCACCGGGCCGCATTCCCGAATGACATCGATGACTTTTTCTTGCACGGGTTTGTAGTTACTGCCGAGCACGGTGGGACCGCCTGCCTGCAAAAAGTCAATGTAGACGTTGCCATCTACATCCCACATGTAGGCGCCATCTGCTTTTTCGATGGCGATGGGGAACGGGTAGTTGAAGGCGAGATTGTGCTGGACTCCGCCAGGAATGAGTGCTTTGGCTTTGTCGGTCATCTCTTTGGAGCGCACACAACGGCCGTTAAAATATTCCAGGTATTCAGCCATTTTGTCGCGGCGAATGGGCCGCATGGGCTGGGCTACTAACGCCTCCAACTGCGCCAACACCTTGTCGGTATCGTGCCATTGGGAAATTGAGTATTGTTGTTCTTGGGGGGGAGAAGCTAACATAATTTGCTCCACAAATTTAAAATCAGAAGTCAAAAGACAGAAGGCAGAAAATGTGCATACTTCTGCCTTCTGAATTCTGCCTTCTGCCTTTTAATATTCTATTTCTTCAGCGACGATCTCGATGAGCGTTTGCACTTTCACAGCATCAGGTAAGTCGCCACTCACTTTGAGCGCACCCGACATGTATGCCGCTTTGGCATCTTTGTCGCCCGCAAACACCATCGCCGCGTCAAGCGCCGACATCGATAGGGTGAGATTGGCATCAGCCACCACGCCTTCGCCGCCGCTGAACGCGCCCTCTTCGACAACGAGCCAATAACTGCCCAGACCTTCCAAATCAAAAATGATGCGCCGGTTCCAGTCTTCAACCTCGTCTTGCAGGTCTTGAACTTCGTTGCCCATTTCTACAAACAGGGTCAGGTAAGCCGGAATATCGGCGACATCGAATTCGCCGTCCTGGATTTTTGTATTAAGTGATTCTTTTAGTTGTTGGTTCATGATGGTAGATCTCCTATTGGGGGGGGTTGGAGATTGGAGATTAGAGATTGGAGATTGATACGCGCTCAATCTCTAATCTCCAATCTCTAATCTCATTGTTTTTTAGCTTTGTCTTGTTAACTTCTTCTTGCGCCGAATTTCTTTGCGCTGATCACTGCGTAACATGCCAAAGAAAGATTCTGTGCTGGCCGGGGAAAGGTAGGTGATCTCTTTACCGGTGGCGAGGGCGGCTTGATAGACCTGGGCACATTTTTCGAGCACTTTGATGTTGGTTTCTGCGATATTCATGTTGATGCCCATGCAAATGATGCCGTGATTTTGCAAAATGTAGGCGTTGCACTGGTTGTCGAGAACGGCCGTTAAATTTCCCGCCAAATCAGGAGAGCCAGACATACCATAAGGCACTATCTCCACGCAGCTGCCCAACTGCGTCACTTGCTCGTCAAACAGGGCCGGGATAGGGGTGTTGATGAGAGCAAAGACACTGGCATAAGGCTGATGGGTATGGATGACGGCATTCACGTCGGGGCGATTTTGGTAAACGGCCGTGTGCATGCCCGTTTCAATGGAAGGCGTCAGTTCACCTGCCAGCGGCGTTTTGTCAAAGGCATAGACACAGATGTCGTCCAGAGTCAGCGTCAGATAATCGCGGCTAGATGGGGTGATTGCCAGGGCTTCTTCGCCTTCGATGCGTATCGACACATTACCGCCGGTGCCGACGAGGTAGCCTTTGTGGGCTAAATCCTGACAGGTGTCGAGGACTTGTTGTTTGAAAGGGTCGTAATGGCTCATAGATGCTCCAGTTTAAAGGTTGCAAAGTTGCAGAGTTGCAAGGTAGTCAGTTTTACGAACAGGGTGCAGCGCACTTAAAAAAGCACGCTGCACCTGATTCCTCTTCTCATGCTGAATTGTAGGGGATGAAGCTGGGGATCACATCATTCTTAGGGATGATTTTGGGGGATGAAAGAGGGGAGATTGAAGATTGAGATTGGAGATTCGCCAATCTCTAATCTCCAATCTCTAATCTCAGTTTTTTGTCAGGAACACAGGTGTCCCGGTTAGCTGAAGGTTGGTGCCGCTGACTTGTTGACTGCTGCCATTCCAGTTGACCTGGGTGTAGGTGCCAGGGAGATTGATGGTGGAAACGGCCGTTTCCGAATTATCCGTCGTCGTTTTAGCCCACAGCACATAGCGGAGTTGGTTTCCCTTCTTAAAAACCACGCCATCCGCGCTGGCTGGCAGAGCAAGCGCCACCGTTGCCGCTTCGTCATACGTCCAGCCAAAAATCTGCTGATAGGTGGTGCGGTGGGCAATGCCCTGCTGTGTCATAATTTGGTTTCCTGGCGTATCCCGTTTGAGATTTTCATAAAACCCCATCAAATCAAACGAATTTGTGGCCTCGTTGTAATTCTTCGATTCACCCGTGACAAACCAGTAGATTTGCTTGATGTCAGCCTGCTGTGCCTTCACCAACGCCTTAATCGTAAAGTTGCGCTGCAACACCTCGCCGCCCAGTGTCTCGCCAATCTGCTTCCGCGCCACATTCAACTCCGTCACAATAAACGGCTTCTGCGGGTATTGCAACCCGTCATACCCATGAAAAAACAGCACCATCTCAAACTCATCCCGTGAACTGAGGAACACATCCACCGCTTTGTCACTGTGTCGATCAGGATGCCATCCATTATCATAGTAGCGCGTGCCAAACTGCGGATAGTTGTGGAAGCTCAAAGAATCAAAATAAGCGCCCCCCTTCAACGGGTACGCCGCCGTCACCTGACCGCCATTTGGATTATCCGTGTAGCGCAGCAACGCATCCAAAAACGACGCATATCCCACCCCGCCCGGTGTCACATAACCCGTCGCATCATATTCCTTGACAACCGCATAGGCAATGCGCAGCAAACGAATGTACTGATAAATAGGTGCATTTAGATTCGTCATATCGCCTGGCTGTGGCGGATTACTCCACCAACTACCCGGCTTACTGGCATCTTCCCAGCCATGACTGGAATCGGTAAAGTCTGGCTCGTTGATAATCTCGTAAAAATCGGTGTACTCACCATAGTTGTTCACAATCAGCCACATGTAGACGGCAAAACGATTGGCGTCGTTCACAGGCGTGCCATTTTCGCCATTGTCCCAAATGGGCTCATATAGGCCCTGCCACAGCTTGGATTGTTTGCCGTCATACATTTCCGTGGAGCGCCACGCATCACGCGGGCCACCTAAAAAGGTGGTGATTTGGCGGAACTGCAAGTCGTTGACGATATGCTGGAAGGTGTTGACGCGGATGGTTGGCCCCCACTGCGCTATAAAATAATCGGGCAAGGAATTACGCGCCGAACGGCAGCCCGCATCCACACAAAGCTGGTACACGGCATTGTCCGTCCAACCATTGCCATAATAACCCGGATTCAAGCCATACTGAAACTGACCCGTGTACGTGGGCACCCATTCATTGGCGTTATCACCCTGGGCAGTACCGTTCAAGATGATGGGCAAATAAACATATTGGTCTTCAGCATGGGGTTTGGCTGATGTGGCGGTTGAAATGGCCAGGATAACGGCCGTTAACAAAACAAATAAACCTATCACTCTGATTTTCATATACGCACGCTCCATTACATTCAAATGACTTCGCTCTATTTCAGGTGAAGTATAGTGAGCAACTGGCCGTTTCACAAACATTACCTTGATCATTTACCAAAATTTGTTACGATTGTACCCGTACAAACAATACAACTATGCAAAAAACAAACACCTACCTTTACGAAGACATTGCCACCGCTTTACGGCAAGAAATCGCTTCTGGCGAACGCCAGCCAGGAGACAAATTGCCCTCTGTGCGCGAGTTGAGCACGCAGTGGCATTGCACCCCGGCACAATCAGCCGGGCCTATGCCGTTTTGGCCGACGAGGGATTGGTCAGCGGACATCGCGGTGGCGGCACGCGGGTGACAGCACCCGCCACCCAGCCCGCCCAACCCTCCTGGCAGTGGGCGGCACTCATTAACAAAGCAGATCACTATCTATTGGAAGCCATTCGCACCGGGCATTCACCCGCCCAGGCAGAAGCAGCCCTGGCCGTGGCAATTGCTCGTTGGTCAGCTTTACAAACATCTGCGAAGGCTGAGGCGGTCACTGAGCCTGTCGAAGTGTCCGCCACTCCCCCCACCATCCTCCGCTTTGCGGGCAGCCACGATTTGCTTATCGAATTCGTGGCGCGGCTCTGGCACGAAATCATGCCCGAAATCCAGCTTCAAGTCGATTACGTGGGCAGCCTGAGCGGTCTCATGGCACTGGCCCAACACCAGGCAGATATTGCTGGCATTCACC
Organism: uncultured Chloroflexia bacterium; assembly: GCA_963747345.1. Taxonomy (GTDB): domain Bacteria; phylum Chloroflexota; class Anaerolineae; order Promineifilales; family Promineifilaceae. The sequence goes on from CAVVFA010000005.1 coordinate 8,309, forward strand.
TGTGGGAT
>CAVVFA010000006.1:0-25865 GCA_963747345.1 uncultured Chloroflexia bacterium
ACCGCATCCATCAAAACCACAGCCAGCACATCTTCCATGCGCTTCACCAGCACAAAATTCAAATCCTGACGCAGCTTCTTCGGAATCTCTTCCAAGTCCCGTTCATTCTTATGCGGCAAAACAAAGGTCTTGATGCCCGCCCGCCGAGCCGCCAACGCTTTCTCCCGCACACCGCCCACCGCCAGCACCCGTCCCCGCAACGTAATTTCACCCGTCATGCTAATATCGCGGTGAATGGGGCGATTGGTAAACGCGGAAATGAGCGCAGAAGACAAGGCAACCCCAGCCGATGGGCCATCCTTTGGTACCGCACCTTCCGGCACATGGATGTGGATGTCGGTTTTATCGAACCGTTCGTAATCAATACCCAGTCTTTCGGCTTGACTGCGCGTATACGTCAACGCCGCCCGGGCACTTTCTTGCATCACATCGCCCAATTGACCGGTTAGCGTTAGACTGCCCTTACCTTGCATCAAGTTCACTTCGATAAACAGAATCTCACCACCCGTTGAAGTCCAGGCCGCACCTGTGGCAATCCCGATTTCATTTTCCTCTTGCAACTCCTCCGACATAAACCGAGGCGGACCCAGGAGGTCTTGTACCCGCTTGGCAGTGATACGTCGGGGATATTTTTGTTTTTCTGCGACAATGCGGGCAATTTTACGGCAGACATTGGCTGTCTCTCGTTCAAAATTACGCACACCTGCTTCCCGCGTGTATTCACGAATAATGCTCTTTAACGCATCGTCTTCAAAACGAACGCCCTTGTCAGCCAAGCCGTGCTGTTCGATTTGTTTGGGAACCAGGAATTGGCGGCCAATTTCCAATTTTTCTTCTTCCATATAACCGGTGAATTCAATCAATTCCATCCGATCGAGCAGGGCGTGGGGGATGCCATCCAGGTAATTGGCGGTGGTGATAAACAGCACTTTTGATAAATCAAAATCTAAACCGAGATAATGATCCGCAAAGGCATAGTTTTGCTCCGGATCTAACACTTCCAGCAAAGCAGATGCGGGATCGCCCCGAAAATCTTGGCCTAATTTATCTACTTCATCCAACATGAAGAGTGGGTTTTTCTTTCCGGCTCGGCGCATGGCCTGAATGACACGCCCTGGCAGGGCGCCAATATAGGTGCGGCGATGACCCCGAATTTCGGCTTCATCACGCACGCCGCCCAAACTCATGCGAATAAATTCCCGCCCCATTGAGTGGGCAATGGAACGGCCGATCGACGTTTTGCCGGTTCCGGGAGGCCCCACGAAACAGAGGATGGGACTGCGTAAGGTGTCCGGGGCAATTTGTTTGACGGCAATGTACTCTAAAATGCGGTCTTTTGCTTTTCCGAGGCCGTAATGGTCTGAGGCCAGCACCTCGGCTGCCTGGATGACATCCAGATTGTCTTCCGATTCATTCATCCACGGCAGGTTTAAAACCCAATCCAGATAGGTGAGAATAATGCCCACTTCTGGGGACATGGGGGGCATGGCGTTTAACCGGCTTAACTCTTTTTCTGCTTTTGCGCGGACATCGGGTGGCAGCTCTTTGGCGGCAACGGATTCGCGTAGTTCGTTGATTTCTTGGGTAAATACATCCGCTTCGCCCAGTTCACCCTGAATGACGCGCATTTGTTCTCGCAGGAAATGTTCCCGTTGATTTTTGTCCATTTCTTGCTGAACTTGCATGTGGATCTGGTCTTCCAGTTCCAGGACGTCCAATTCTTTAGCCAGGGAAATGCTTACTTTTTGCAGGCGAACGGCCGGATCGATGGTTTCTAGTATGTTTTGTTTTACACCTAAGTCGGTTGTCAGGGTAGATGAGACAAAATCAGCCAGCCAGCCTGGCTCTTCGATATTGATGGCAAAGGTGTAGGCATCTTCGGGCAGATTGCGGTTCAAGGAGACGACTTTCTCAAATAAGGTGATGACGGCGCGCATGAGGGCTTCGGTATTGCGTTCCCATTCTTGTGGCTCACGAATTCGGCGTGCCCGGACGCGGATGTAGGGTGTCCATTGGGTGAATTCGATGATTTCAACGCGCCGCTTTCCCTGTGCTAAGACGCTGGTGCTGTCATCGGGCATACGCAGGGCTTTGCCGATGGTTACTTCGGTGCCGACGCTGAAAATGTCGTTGATGCCCGGTTCCATGAGTTCCCCGTCTTTTTGGGCGGAAACAATGATGTTTTCGTTGTTGCTGACGGCGGCACGGATGGCTTCTAATGAGCGTTCGCGCCCTACAAACAGGGGTGTCACCATCTGGGGATACAGGACTAAATCACGCAGGGGGAGGAAGGGGAATTCTATATATCCGTCATCGTCTTCGTGGATGTCTGTTTCGAATACATTTTCTTCGAAACCAGGGAGGCTATCCATAAAATCTGGGTATTGGGCTAACTCAAAGTCGTCTTCTTGCATCATCTCGCTTTGTTCCTCAAGTGGCGTTGGGTGAGTGGAATCATCTATTTTAGGAGATTGTCTGTCAATTATTTAGTAGGCGTGATTTTAAGCTGTCCCACTGATTTAGCAAGTCTCCTACAAAAATGATGGAGCCGGTGGCGCAAATCAGGTCGGTGGGGGCGGCGTTTTCCCAGGCTGTGGTCAGGGCATCGGCGGCAGAGGAGGCGATGATGACTGTGCCGTTTAGGTCGCGCACGGTTTGGGCTAGTATGGCGGGAGCGGTGGCTCGGGGGTGGTTGGCGGCGGCGGTGATGGTTAAGTCGGCCAGTGGCACGATCTGCGCTAGCATGTCTGGCACGTTTTTGTCGGAGGGTGCGCCGAAGATGAGGATGAGCCGTTGATAGGTGTAATTTTGGTGCAGGGCGTCACACAAGCGGGCAATGGAATCTGGATTGTGGGCGCAATCGACGAGAAAGGTGGGGCTGTTTTGGGCGTGATGGATGGTCTGCAAACGGCCGTTCCACACCACATCACTTAATCCTGCCTGAACGGCCGTTTCATTCAGTGCCGGGAATTGTTTTTGTACGATTTGCAATGCGGCCAAGGCCACCACGCCATTTTGTAATTGATGTGCTCCGTCTAAAGTCAGGGGGAAATGGGCATGATCGCGGATGAAATCTGGAGCAGGAGACTGGTCGATGACCAGCGTTTGGCTGTTGGCGTGACGTTCGCCATGATAGCGCCATTGGGAGGAAACGGCCGTTAACGGTGACTCTCGTTCGGCGGCAATATCTAATAATTTACTGAGCGCTTCTGCTTTTTGCGGAGCGACGACAACAGGTATACCAGGTTTCATGATGCCTGCTTTTTCAAAGGCAATCTCCGCCAGGGTATTGCCCAGCAAGTCGGTATGGTCGAGGCTCAAGCTGGTGATGACGCATACCAGCGGATTGACTACCCGCGTGGCGTCAAAACGACCGCCCAACCCTGTCTCGATGACGGCGATGTCTACTTTTTGTTGCGCAAAGTAGAGCAGCGCACTCACCGTCACCACTTCAAACCAGGTAGCGGTGGGGATATGGGAAACGGCCGTTTTCATCTCATTCACCACTTCCACAAAATCTGCCTCAGGAATCCGGCCGTCTGCATCATCTGGGGTTAGTACCCGAATGCGCTCGCGGAAATCTTGCAAATGGGGCGACGTATACAGCCCCACGCGATAGCCCGCCGCCCGCAAGCAAGACGCCGTCATCGCCGCCACCGACCCCTTGCCCTTCGTGCCAGCAATATGAATCGCCGGATACTGTGCTTGGGGCGCACCGACAAGCTCCGCCAACCTTCTGGGTCGATCCAAATCTAAGGTGCTGGCTGAGTCCTTGTCTAGCGGCTTGCGTTCAAAGTTGATTAAATTATTGAGATATGCGAGAGCCTCATCATAGGTGTGAATGTCTTCTTCGGTGCTTTTCATAAGGCGGGTATTGTACCAACATCAGCTAAAAATGGAACCGTTGACAAGGTTTTCTGGCGGGGCTACACTCCTTTAAAATTCAGTGAACAGTGTTCAGTGAATAGTGTTCAGCGTTTGGTGGCGAGACTCACTGAATACTGAACACCGATTACTGACCACTGTCCAAAGAGGTTAATTATGGACACACTTGTACTTGTTCACTCACGTTTATCACAAACCGTTGTTTTGTTTTTTCTCTTTTTAGGACTGTGGGGACTGTACCGCGCGATTCGCCGTTATCCCCTTGATGGCAGCTACATGGGGGCTTTGGTTATCGGGCAGGTTTTGTATATTGTGCAAGGCATCATGGGCGCAATTTTGTGGGCGACAGGGTATATTGGGGGTGTTTCCCGGCCTGAGATGCATATTTTGTACGGGGCGTTTGCCCTGGTTTTCTTACCGTTTGTGTTTCTCGTTTGGCTGAAGGGAGATGACTCCAATCAGGCGCAGTGGGTGCTGGCGTTTACCACGCTGTTCCTCTTTGGTATTGCAGAACGGGCGATTTCGACGGCGTAAATCGAAGCGCTCGTCCTCAAGCAGGTGCCACCTGCCCCGACTGCGATTGAGATTTTTGGCATGGTTCATTTCCAACTACTTGGGCGCACGTCCCGCCGCAAACAGTTGTCCCTCATACCCAAATTCCTGGCTCATCTCGCACTCAACCACAACATCTTCATAGCGAAGATCTCGAAAAAGTTGAACGAAATCATCCGCCGTAATCCCTGCGGAGGGAAATATTTTCCCTTCCACCACATAATTCTGCGACTTTGCCAATGCGGCACCCAAAAATACGCCTCCAGGAGCCACCAGAGACAAAATGTTAATCATATAAGTCCGCCATTCCGCCACATCCCGCGTGATGCTGTCAGCACAATAACATGACAGTACGGCACGCCACGACTGGCGCTGCGCCGGACCAAGCGGATCTTTGTGCCGCACATCACACGGCAAATAATCGATAATTTCCCCGCGCAATAGATTTTCCCGCTTCTGAATTTCAGCAGAGGTCTGCGGCACACCCTCACACCCCAGAATATACCTGGTATAAACCTCCCACGAATGGGCTTCCGGCATCTCTTGCACCCACCAACGAATCTGTTCAAGGTTCGAAGGTAGATAATCTGCCACCACCACGCTCTTGACCACCGGCGCCAGAGGCAGCAGATGATACACCGTTGGCCCACAGCCAATTTCCACCAAGTCCGGATCATCGCACAGACGGCCTCTCTGTTCCGCTAAGAACTTCAGCGAAGGCGCGTATGCCTGATCGGCAGACTCTGAATAATACTCGCGCAAATAGGCAGATGCGCTCCACTTGCTAAAATCTGATTGCATCATGTTTTTATCTGAATTTTCCATCGAAATCATCTAGTTTCCGCTAACTGGTATTTGACATGCTGTAGAAAATATGGATATCCAATGTCGCCCAAAAAGACAGGCTTATGTCAATAAAAGGGTCTGGTGCGGTTAACGGCCGTTTTCCCTTTCAAGGCAGCGCAGCGTGTAATCCGGTAGATGCAGACCGTAGGCTGCTTGCCAGGCGGGGTCTCGATAATCCAGATTGGTGACAACACCCCGGCAGTGGGGGCTGCCACAGCCACAAGCCATTTCAAAGGGGAGCGTTATTTCCGTCGTGGCATAGTCGTAGGTGATTTCTTCGCCCGGTTGAATATCACGGCGGGCGATCATCGTGTCATTATCGCCGCCCCACCAGGTATTGGGGTCGCAGGAATGGTTCATGAAGCGTTCGTCACCTTGTTCATTGACCAGATGGGTTTCACTGCATTGATAGGCGTGGATAAGCAAGGTTTCTTGCTCCGCTTCCGGCCAGTTAACAACCTCAGAAATTAAATACATGGGCTGGTCTGGCTCAAGTTGGGAGACAATTTCTCCTTGGCGGATGAGCCCTTGTGCCACCAATCCTCTTCCTTCAATAACCCCTAAATCGACGACTTTAATCAATGGATGCAGCATGTTGAAATTCTCCAGATGGGATGCTGGTCATGCCAGATATGAATTCATTGGCGAGTTGGCCGAGCATCGAAATGTTGTAGCCCCCTTCCTGCACGAGCAGGGTGGGCAGATTGAGGTTGCGAATGAGGCGTCCGATTTCTCGTCCGATTTTTCGGTATATGCCTTGCGACAAGGTGAATGTGCTCATCGGATCCCCGCCAAAGGTGTCGAAGCCTAAAGAGACGACCAGCCAGTTGGGCGAGAAGGAGGCGATGGCTGACAAGGCAGCTTGCAGGCTGGTGAGATAGGCTGTGTCGTCCGTGCCGCTAGGCAGTGGGAAATTGGCGGTGGTTCCGAGGGCGTTTTTGCCGCCTGTTTCATCTTGATAGCCCGTGTAATAGGGATACTCAAATGTAGGGTCTGCGTGTAGTGAAGCGAAGAAAACGTCGGGATCGTCCCAGAAAATGTCTTGTGTGCCGTTGCCGTGATGGTAGTCGATGTCGAGAATGGCTCCTTTGCCCAGGCTTTTTAAGCGATTGGCGGCGAGGGCGGCGTTGTTCAGGTAGCAGTAGCCTCCGGTGAAAGCGCGACCGGCGTGGTGGCCGGGCGGACGGCAAAGAGCGTAGACCAACCGGGTATTCTCTTCGATGAGGGATTGAGCGGCGGAAACGGCCGTTCCAGCACTGTTGAAAACGGAAACGGCCGTTCCTTTGCCAATCGGCGCATGGACATCAAACGCATACATACCCCCCATCACTTTTCTGGCGTTCATGCCGGGGCTGTGCGCAAAGAATCCCGGGAAGACGGATGGGTAGGCGTAGCTGCTCTCGCTGTCTTGCAGGGATTGCGCGGCGGTTAGAATATAGTTGAGCAGGTCGGGAGTGTGAATCTGGGCCGCTTCGGCCAGGGAGATGGCGTCATAGCAGGGTTTCAGGTGGATGGCTGGTTGCTTCGCCAGCCCCGCTTTCAAGTTGTCGATCCGGTCGGGTGTTTCTGCATAGGCAATCAGGAGGCCGTTGTCGTATTCTGTTTGCGGTGCATGGAGACCATGCTCTGTGGGCCAGAATACTGGCACTGAAGGTGCAGCCATAGTTGGAATTTCCCTCTCCCCAGCCCTCTCCCTCTGGGAGAGGGAGCAACGCAACTGTCCCCTCTCCCTTTGGGGGAGGGTTAGGGTGGGGGCTGGGTGTCTAGTTCGTTAAAATGCGGGCATCTCCAGCGGCAAATTGCACTTTTACCGCGTCGCCGATGGCGGCATTGAACGGCAAATGGGAATTGTCGTTTTGGGCGCGTACCACGAGGTCGTCGCCGGTTTCGATGCGCACGACGAAGCGGGTATCCGTCCCCAAATAGACAGCTTGGGCGAGGGTTCCTTTTAATTGCAGTTTGTCCCCTTGCGTTTCAGAATGCGCCAGCCGCAATTTTTCTGGACGAATCGCCAGGGTGACGGGATCACCAGGATAGATGCCGTTGGCGAGATATTTAACGCCGATAGCTTGCGTGCCAACCTGCACATCGGCGACATTGTTTTGATGGGTATTGAGCGTGCCAGAAATGAAGTTGGTTTCACCAATGAAATCGGCGACAAAGCGGGTATTGGGTTGCTCGTAAATTTCTTGGGGAGTGCCTACTTGCAGGAAACGGCCGTTATCCATCACCGCAATCCGATCAGACATCACCAACGCCTCTTCCTGGTCGTGGGTGACATACACAAACGTGATACCCACTTGTTGTTGAAGCTGCTTTAGCTCCGTCTGCATCGTGCGGCGCAGTTTGAGATCGAGTGCGCCTAGCGGTTCATCCAGCAGCAAAACGCTCGGTTCGTTGACCAGGGCGCGTGCCAAAGCCACCCGCTGCCGCTGTCCGCCAGACAGTTGATTGGGACGCCGTTTGCCCAAGGTGTTGAGCTGTACCATTTCCAGGGCGGCTTGCACGCGGTCTTGCCGTTCAGATTTGGGAATTTTTTTCATTTCCAGGCCAAACTCAACATTTTTGGCGACCGTTAAATGGGGGAACAGGGCATAATCTTGGAAAACCATGTTTACGGGACGGCGATAAGGCGGCACGTTCACCATGGAGGCGCCGTTGATGAGGATGTTGCCAGACGTGGGCGTTTCAAAACCAGCCATCATCCGCAGGGTGGTTGATTTGCCACAACCACTTGACCCCAAAAGGGTAAAGAATTCCCCAGCATAAATCGTTAAATCTGCTGGATAGACAGCATCAACCATGCCACCTTCGGGGCTTGGATATTGCTTGGTTATTTGTTGTAACTCAATTATTGCCTCACTCATCGATTGGCCTCCTCATTTGAAAGTTTCGGCGTGCTTGTGCCGAACTGCCGCATCCATTCTGCTAATAAAATCACAACGGCCGTTCCCACCATAATAATAGATCCCAGCGCCAACACCACCGGCAGGCGGCGGGGAAAGCGGAGTTGTGAATAAATGTAAACAGGCAGCGTCGTTTCCGTGCCTGTGATCAGCGTTGTCATGGCATATTCGTCAAAAGAAGTGGTGAATGCCACCAAAAATGCCGCCAACAACGCCGGAAAACTGATGGGCAGCGTCACCCGCAGCAGCGTTTGCCACGTATTTGCACCCAAATCCATCGCCGCTTCCTCCAAATTTTTAGAGAAACCGGAAAGTCGTGCCATCACAATCAACATACAGGCGGGAATACTAATTAAAACATGACTGGCAGTCACCAGCCACAAAGAAAGCTCAATGCCTAACAAACTTCTAAAAAAGACGAGCAATCCCGCTCCGAGCACAATGGAGGGCATCACCAGGGGAATGCTGGAGGTCGCCAACAGCCCATCGCGTCCAGGGAAACGATAACGCACAACGGCAAAGGCGGCCATCGCCCCGAGAATGGTTGCCAGCAGCGCAGACACAAAGGCGACGAACAAGCTGTTGCGGGTTGCTTCCCACATTTCGCCAGCGCCCAGCAGCTCTTGATACCAATGGAAGGTGAACCCGCGCAGCGGAAAAGCCATGATAGCCGAGTCGTTGAAGGACAAGATGATCAGCAGGGCAATCGGCAAGTATAAAAAGATGAGTACCAGAATCAGGTAGACTAACCCGGGTATGTTTTGCAGCCGTTTCTTATTCATAGCTGTTTGCCGCCCGCTGGTTAGCTAGTTTAGACCAGAGGCTGAATAGCCCGGCCGGAATCAAAATGATGAGCAAGATAGACAGGCTCAACAGTGCCCCCATCGGCCAGTTGAGCGCCCGCGTGAACTGATCCCCAATGATATTGCCGATCATGACGCCTTCTGGCCCGCCCACCAAGGCGGGGGTCATGTATTCGCCTAAGGTGGGGATGAAGACGAACAGAAACGCCGCTACCACACCGGGCAAGCTGATGGGCAGGGTGATGCGCAAAAAGGAGGTGATCGGTTTCGCCCCTAAATCGGCGGCGGCTTCCAGCAGGTTTGGCTCAATTTGGTTCAGGGCGACGGCGATGGGCAAGGCCGCGTAGGGCAGCCACACGTAGACTAAGGTTATGATAACGGCCGTTGGTGTGTACAGTAGAATCGGCATACTTTCATCGATAAACCCTGCCCACAGGAAAAACGTACTCAGCAGCCCACTTGAGCCTAGAATAATCCGCCACGCCAAAACTCGCAGCAAAAAGCTAGACATCGCCGGAATAATCAGCAGCGTAATCAAAATATTACGCCATCGTCCCGCTTGAAACGCAATGAAATACGCCACGGGATACGCCGCCACCACCGACAGTGCTGCCACCAAGAAACGCCATCCGAAATGATCGCAGCAATAAGCGATGATAAGACGGCGTTTCAATAAACTTGCGGTAATTTTCCAGCGTAAATTCCCAACTGTTCCAACTAAACGCATCAGTGCGAAACGTCATCAAGAAGAGCAGCAGCAGGGGCAGCAGCATAAATAAGACCAACCAGAGCCAGGTTGGTCCTATCAATCCACCCAACAACTTGGACGGATACGTATTCTTTTTGGCCGACTGCCTTGAGGCTGTCGGTTGTGTTACTTGATTAACAAAGTCGCTCACGGGCTGGCTTTGACCTCACTCCAAATCGTTGAAAATTGTTCGCGTTGTTCTTCAGAAAGTGGTTGATAGAAAACCGTATCGTTAATAAACGATTTGACATCTTTCACGTCTAACAGGTCGATGACTTTTTGATCTATCATGGGAATGGCCTCAAAGTTGCCCACCCCATACCAGAATTCATTCGCCATATTTGCTTGTGATTCGGCGTCGAGGGCCGCATCCAGAAACTCGTAGGTGAGATCCAGATTATCTGCTTTTGCGCCGATGGCATAGCCACACAACCAACCGATACGCCCTTCTTCAGGATCGATGTAAGCCACTTCATACCCTTCGTCAACCAGATAACCGTAAGCATCTTGCCAGGCACCAGCCACAATCCAGGCGTCGCCAGAAGCGGGCAGATCGTAGGTTTCGGTGTAATCGACCCAATAATTGAGCAGGTTGGGGCGCAGGGCGATGAGCTGTTGTTTGATCGCTTCATTTTGCTCAGGCGTGGTTTGCCACGGATCCAAACCGAGGGACAATGCACCGATGATGAAGGCGACATCGCTGGCATCAATCATAGAGACACGCCCTTTGTATTGCGGATCCCATAAATCGGCCCAGGAGGTTGGCACTTCTTCAACGAGGTCAGTACGCACCAGGATGGATTCGTATCCCCAGTCCCAGGGGATGAAGTATTGCTCGCCATTAAATTGGCCTAGCTGTTGGACTTCTTCTGGCACACCATCCCAGTTAGAGAGACGGGTGGTGTCGATGGGTTGTACCAAGCCGTCGTCTACATACAAACCCCACCATGCACGGCAGGGATGGACAAGATCGGCTTCAACCCCAGCTTTCATACGAGCCAATGCCTCTGAGTCATCACCAAAAAAGCTGTATTCAACCACACTGTCAATATCTTCACCGTATTTGTTGGTGAATGGCAGGTAATATTCTGGGTATTCTGTGGCTTCGTACCCTGTCCATTCCAGGATGAGTAGTGGCTCGTCATTTGCGGTTGATGTCGTTTCAGATTTGCTGGAACATGCGCTTAAGAGTAAGCTGCCAACTAGTAAAAGTAAATAGATTGTCCGAGATTTATTATTCAAAATGATTATTCTCCCTCTTTCTCAAGGTAAAAGCGCTGGGTAATTTACTTGCTTTAGGGCTTGCCCGTGAATAACTTTTGGCTTTGGTGGACGGTCAAGCCTTGTGGATGCGTTCTCTTATCCATTTTTATTTGTGAACGTATCCTCAGTGTTGTTCCCGCGTTTGTCAGGATAGTTAGTTCAAGCGTCTCTTAACGGGTTGTTTACATGATTAAGGGGCTGATTTTCATAGCCCCTTAATCATGTGGATATATTTTTATTTTTGAATGAGACCGCTTTAGGTAAACCACAAAAAGTTCTTAAAATTACCAACACGCAAAATTGTGGTTTCCTTCAAGGAAAAGCGGGTTTTGCACAATTTTATTTCCAAAAACTTTCCCGCTTTTACCTATTTGAAATATAACATATTTTAATGCCCATACTTTATCAACACTTGTTTACGACATTTTGACAATTATTTTACAGTTTTGAAAAAAGAATTATGATTGCTTTCGTCATTATAATGATTTGTGTTGGAGTGTAAGTATGGACTTGAATCAGAGTGTCCTTTTAATTGGGGATGAACTGTTTACATCAACTGAGATGGTATCTTTATTATCTTGGGCAGGGTTTGAGGTTTCGGTCTTGCAAAATACTAAAGATATGCTTAACCAAATTGCGGATATTTCTCCTGAGATTTTGGTTTTGGATGTGGCTGCGAACCAGGATATGACGCGAGCGCTTTTACGGGAGTTTTATGAGGCTGGGTTTAATATTCCGGTTATTTTGGTGGGCGATGGAGGGCCGCTGGAACGAGCATTTGCTTTGGATAGAGGTGCGGATGATTATCTTAGCAAACCGGTGCATGAGACTGAGTTAATTTCACGTATTCGAGCGGTATTGCGGCGGAGTAAACGGCCGTTTCAGCAATTAGAAACCTCGCATCGTTTGCAGTGTGAAGAATTATGGATAGATAGATTGTCACATCGGGTATGGTTGAATGATGATGAACTGATTCTGACGCCCAAAGCGATTTCTCTACTCGAGTATTTGATGATCCATCCCGACCAGTTATTAACGAGAGATACCTTGTTGGATGCCATATGGGGTTGGGAGGCATTGGTGGGTATCCGGGCTGTTGATACCAGAATATTCGAACTGCGAAAAGCGTTGGGTGATACTCGCGGTCAGCCTCGATTTATTGAAACGGTTTCCGGTATGGGGTACCGTTTTACCGGTAAGGTGACGATTATGGCATGATTTTTCAATTTTGTGTTATCTCTAAATAATTTTGTGATAACGATGGGTTACAATAAATTAAAACTTGTCTTGGTTTCCTCGAATGGTTCGTGGTTTCCTCAAATGAATTCCTATAATGTACTTGGTAGTTATTTTGAATATTTCTCTCAGGGGTTCAACTATTCTGAGTGGATAAAATTTGAATAAATTAGGAGCAATTGTATGTCGTCAGACGAGAGTAGACTCTCGCAGCAGGAGTTAGGGTATGGATTTTTTGATCGTGTTCGCCCTACTTCACCGGGCTATGCCAAACTGAATGTGTCATTACTGGATGAATCGGGACCGAGCTATTTTTCGCCTGAATATTTGCGGGTTTCGATTATTAATGAGCAAGATAAATTAGAACATTTAACCATTTATCACCCGTGGGAAGATACGGAATCGTATCGATTGGGCGTAGATCGGGCTGTATTACGTGATTACAAAGGGCGTACCATAGAAGTGTTTACCTTTGGCGGAACCCTGGAAATTGTCGATATGGGTTCTCATACCATTTGTTCGTTAAGTTCACCCGCACCTATTTTGGAACTGGTGGAAGAATTTTCGATAACGACATTGTTGGCTGCCGAAGTAGAAGAAATTTTGGGGGCATTTCGGCAAAATGAAGACGCTGTAGATTTTGAGCAATGGGTTGCTCAGGCGAATCCATTAAAATTATATGCGGCCGTTATTAATCGCATTGAACAAGAATTATTAGCTTTATCCACGCCAGATGTTATGCAAGTGCAATTGCTTCGCATTGTTTCCGCAGAGATTAATGCATTGAGAACCGCTGAATTTCATGAAGGCTTACCTGAGCTTTCGGAAGTGTCATGAGCGGTGGATGCGTATTTAGGAACTGAGATTGGAGATTGGAGATTGGAGATTAAACGAATCTCTAATCTCTAATCTCTAATCTCTATTTTTTGTCCCCCCAAATTTTTAGTGGAATACCAAGCTATGGAGCGGTTTTTGGCAGAACAGATGGTGAATGAACGTTGGCAGTTGGATGACGGGGTGGAAATTGATGTAGCGCAAGATGACATGGCCGATAGTCTGGCTTCATAAAATGATGCTGCTGTTTCATGAACCGGCTTCGTGGCCGACGTGGAAAGTGGCGTTGGTGATGGGGCTTGGGGATTGGCTCGGTGGGGGTGTTGTGGGGAGTGGTGGCTGGCAGTTCGACAAGTCAGTGCAGGCGTTTTTTGCTATTTTCCCCCTCATGTCGCTATTTATTTTCACAGATGCGCTTTGGTTGCATTCATTGCCGCGACGTGGCATTTCCTTTGGCCCGTGGCAGGCGCAGTTGTTTGTGTTTGCGTTGCCCCGTTTGGCGGTGGCGTTGGGGCTTGGGTTGTTTGTGGGACTGGTTGGGTTGGGTGGTGTGTTGGGGGATAACGGCCGTTATCCAACTAATCGGCACCTTTCTTCTCTGCTACGCCACAGCCATCGAACCGTTCAAACTCTCTCTGACCACTCTGGAGGTCTCAACCGACCGCCTAGCGCCAGAATGCTGCACCGATTCGCCTGCTGCAAATTTCAGATTTGCATGTGGAGTACCTGACCAAACGGGAAGCGCAGGTGCTGGAAATTGTCAAAGAGGCACAGCCAGATTTGATCGTCATTTCTGGCGATTATGTTAACTTGTCAAACAATCGTGATCCCAAAACTTTGGCGCAGGTGCATGAGTTATTGAGCCAAATTGATGCGCCGTATGGCGTCTACGCCGTGTTAGGTACGCCGCTGGTTGACCTGGCTGAAACTGTAGTGCCGCTGTTTGATGACCTGCCGATTGTGTTGATGCGCGGGGAATGGCAGAAGATTGGGGTGGGAAACGGCCGTTTTCTCATCATCATCGGCATGGACTTCACCCACAATCTCCCCATTGATCGGGAACGGTTGGCAAAACTAGCGGCAACAGCCCCCAAGGACGCACCCCAACTATTGCTCACCCATTCTCCTGAAATCATGCCCGAAGCGGCCGAACACGGCATCGACCTCTACCTCTGCGGCCATACTCACGGCGGCCAAGTGCGCCTACCCATTTTTGGCCCCCTGCTCACCAGTTCACAGCTCGGCCGCCGCTTTGTCATGGGTTTCTATAAAATGGGACGCACCCACTTGTATATCAGTCGGGGAATTGGGCTGGAAGGCTTGAGCGCACCACGTGTCCGCTTCCTCTGCCCGCCAGAAATGACGCTGGTGACAATAAAATCAGTGAACAGTATGCAGTAAACAGTGTACAGTTTTAGCACTACTGTTAACTGTACACTGCTCACTGTTTACTGATTTCTAGGCTAAAGCCGACCACACTTCCAACTTCGATTTCACACGACGAATTACTTCATTCGTAAACTCATCCGTGCGGGCATTGCCACCGATGTCGGCGGTGCGGATGCCGTCGTAAACCGCTTCCAGAGTCGCTTCGTAGATGGCGCGGCTGGCTTGTTTGGCCTCGTGTTCTTTCAGGTAACTGAGCAGACCAGCACCTGCCAAAATCATCGCCATCGGATTAGCGGCATTGCGACCTTCCAGGCTGGGGGCAGTGCCGTGTGGTGCTTCCGCCATCACACAGTCAACCGTGCCATCATCATCGACAGAAACCACCATCGATTCAGACCCTGCAATCGAGCCAAACATTTGCAGAACCAAATCGGAGAGCAAGTCACCGTCACGGTTCAGGCTGGGGATGACCATCGGTTCGCCCGTGGTTGCCAGCAGTAAAGCGAAAGTGGCATCGATGAGCTGCGGTTCGTAACGGACGTCTGGGTATCGTTTGGCAGCTTTGTCCAATTCTTCTTTGAACATGCCTTCATAGACGGGGCTGACGGTGTATTTGGGGCCGCCAAAAACTTTTGCGCCATTTTTACGAGCATGTATAAAGGCATATTCGGCGACATCGCGGCATACGCGACGATTGAATTTTTCGGTGCGGAACGCCCATTCGCCTGGTGAATCTTCTTCACCCTCGCGCCACTCTTTGGCACCATAAGAACCGTCACGCGCCATGCGTACGACGCTGATGGGAGAGTAAATACCGCCCACCGGACGCACCCCAGGAATGCGGCGACCGGTACGCAAAATCACTTCTGCGTCGATTTCTTCACGCAAAATACGATTCGGACTGCCCACGTCCCCTGTTGATTTCCGGTGTAATAGTGGCCGCTTTTAGCCCGATGCGGTGCTTGCGTATGGCTTTACCGGCGTCATGCACGACTTGGTTGTTTGTGGCCTGCCGATTGGCGAGGCTGAGGTCGAAGTGTAAAAAATCTAAATCAAAACGGATAACGGCGGGATCTAAAACCCGCAGCGCCTCATTAAGTAATTCTTGTCCGGTTTGGTCGCCATCAAGGACGACGATTGTTCTAGCCATCTTATCTCTCTCCTAATTTGTACTTTATGATTGCTAACTAGAATTTGGCGTGAATAAAGGGCAACCGACCGGTTTGCCCCTACGATTGGGGATGAAATATGCCGCTGTCCAGTTGTAAAATTTCTTTTGGGTTAATTTTCGGTGTGAAGCTTAACACGGTTAGATGTGGTTGGAAATGGTTGGATTCCACTAATTTTGTTTTAGGTTTGTCGTATGCCCCCCTCCCTAACCCTCCCCCTGAAAGGGAGAGGGGACAGTCGCTCCCTCTCCCTTTCAGGGGCGAGGGGTTATTTGTTGTTTCGGGTGCGTAAATAGTTGGTGTATCTGGGCAGGGCGTTGGTGTAGAGCCAATACCAGAGCGGCTTGTTGACATAATCCCAAGCGCCAATGTGGCGCACGACCTGGCCGTTGAACCCTTGTTTGAAGCGCCACACGCCCCACAGTTGGTCTGTTTCTTCAAACTCAGAGGGAGCGCCCCACATATCGTAGATGGCTGCTCCTTGCGCTTTGGCCCAGCGGATGGCTTCCCATTGCAGCAGGTAGGTGGGCATACGGTTGCGCTCTTCGTTGGTGGAAGCGCCGTACATGTAGGTGACGGTTTGGTCGAATTTGATGAGGACAACGGCGGCGATGGGCTTGCCTTCGTATTCGGCGATGAGGGGGTGAGCCATACCTGCATTGTAAAAGGATTGCCAGGCGTCGAGGTAATACTCAACTGGACGAATCGCAAAGCCATCACGAACGGCCGTTTCCTGATACATAGCCACAATCGCGGGAAAGTCAGCAGGCGTGCCGTGCTTGATTTCAATGCCTTTACGGTCGGCGAGACGGATGTTGTAGCGCGTTTTCTGTTTCATGGCGTCCAAGATCTCATCTTCGGATTGGCCTAAGTCGATTTCAACGGTGTTGCGGAATTGGATTTGTTCGGCTGAGTAGCGCCAGCCCCGTTGCTTGAGTTCATTGCTAAATTTGCTGCCGATGGGCGACGGCCGTTCTTCTTCCATGCCCCAGCTTTTCACCACATCGGGATCGATTTTGATGAAGATAGCTTTTTCCTGTTTGGCGATGTTTTCCAGTTCTGCCAACACCACCCGACGCAGTGGGCCATCGTTGTAATTGAGGATAGGGCCTTTTGGCACGTAGAGGACGGAGTAGGGCGAGCGTGGCACTTTTCGCTTGAGCACCATCGCCGCCGCCAATGGATTCCAACTGCTTTCAGCGATGGTGAGCAGGCAAGGAACGGTGTCCCAACCCCAGCGGGCTTTGAACTCACCCCACGTCCAGCTTTGCAGCGGGCTGGCATTGGGCAGTGCGCCGAGCGCTTTAGCCCAGGCTGCGGGAGATTTTTCTACTTTGAAGGTGGAGGCGCGGTATTGGGTGTCGGTTGTCATGGTTAGTTTTTGGTAAGCAGTAATCGGTGATCGGTGATCGGTCGTATTACTGATTACTGATCACCGTTTACTGATTACCGTTTACCGTCCTCTCCGCCATTGGTACAGTTTATGCACGTTTTTATTGTAGATGCGGTCAGCGGCACCGACGGTGCGTTGGACTTGGCCGCCGTAGCCTCGTTTAGCGCGGTAGACGCCCCACAGGCCATCATGGCGGTTTTCAAAGTTGGCTTCTAGTTCTTCTTCATTGGCGTCGGGGACGCCCCACAGATCGTAGCTGGTGCAGCCTTTGGCTTTGGCCCATTGGATGGCTTGCCATTGCAGGGCATAGGTGGGCATGCGCTGTCGTTCTTCGTTGCTGGATGCGCCGTAGAGGTAGATGGCTTTGTTTCCAAATGATGAGACCATGATGGCGGCTAACGGCCGTTCTTCAAATTCTGCAATAAACAAAGCAATGTGACCGTCCGGCGCAAACAAATCGAAGGCTGTCTTGTAATACATCGGGTCGTGGATGCCAAAGCTGTCACGGAGACCTGTAATCTGCATCAGGCCGTTGAAAATGTGAATGTCTTGGCTGATTCCCTGGCGCACGACAATATCTTTGCGTTCAGCGAGGCGAATGTTGTAGCGTGTTTTAGGCTTCATCCCCTTCATGATGTCGTCGAGTTCCGGCTGCAAATCAATGACGACGGTGTTGGGAGGTTGAATCGTGTCGGTGTTGGGCAGAATCTCGTGTTTTTCGCAGATGGCTGTCCAGGTGTCGGGGGGCATATCGGCTTGCCACAGCAGCGGCTCCATTTTGAGCATTCCCGCGCCCCGTTGGTAACAGGCGTGGTCGATTTGGTTGAGCAGCACTTCGACTTGCTCCTCGTCCTGCCAGTTCACCAGCGGTCCGTGTGGAATGTAGCCGATTTTGATGAGTCCCAGCGCTTTGGAGCGGAACAGGATTTGCGCACCGGCCACCAGTTTTCCCTCTTGGCGCATCCAGACGCGCTGAGATTTCCAGTTGAATTTGTTTTTGAGTGCCGCCCAGGAAGTGGTTTGCAAGATGCTGCCGTTGGCATGTGCCGCCACGAAGGCGTCCCATTCAGCATCTTCCTCGGTGTAGGGCTGTTCGGCCAGTTCAAATAAGTTAGATGTCATAGCGGTGGGGATATATACCCGATTGGGGCGTGAATGGCAACTATGTTTAGTGAAAGCGCAAGGCAAACGCATATTCATGATTTTTGCAGCGAATTAGCGCGAATTTACGCGAAAATGGTTTGAAATTCGCGTAAATTCGTGTCAATTCGTTGCTGTTAGGCTGATTTTTGGCGAGTATGCAATCACCCTGAGTGAAAGCGTTACTAATTTGAAACAAAACAACTTTCTGCGCTTTCACTTAGGTAAAAGCGGGAAAGTTTTTGGAAATAAAATTGTGCAAAACCCGCTTTTCCTTGAAGGAAACCACAATTTTGCGTGTTGGTAATTTTAAGAACTTTTTGTGGTTTACCTAAGTAATTCACAATTTCTGACTCATTTTTATAAAAATCGTGTTGTGAATTACATAATGGAGGTTAAGTGCTATAATTTTTGCGGGGATGCGTGAAATGTGATTCGTGATTTTTCTTGTATCATGCTTGACGTATCACGTTTCATCGAAATTAAAATCTAGCAGGGGATTTCCTACATGGCACAAACACGAGCGCTTTATCGGTTGCAGCTAATTGATTCGGAAATGAAAGAGAAGAAGAGTCGGTTGTTGGCGGTTCTCAACGAGCAAAAGGAGTCGGCTGTGTTGTTAGCGGCGAGGAAGAGGGTGGAAACGGCCGTTGCTATCCTGCAAAAACACCAGGCCCAACACAAAAAGTACAATACAGAACTAGAAGACCTCAACGCCAAAGCCAAACGTTCCTCAGACCGGCTTTACTCTGGCAATGTCAAAAACCCCAAAGAATTAGAAGATTTGCAAAGCGAAATCAAATCATTAGATCGTCGCCGCGAAGCATTAGAAGATGACATTCTGGAAACGATGGTGCTTGTGGAAGATGCTGAAGGTGAAAAATTGGCGGCTGAAGAAGTGCTGGTCAACATGGAAGCGGAACGGGAAGTTTCGATGGCTCATCTAGCCAAAGAGCAAAACGAGCTGGCGCTCCGTCTACACCATCTAACCCAAGACCGTAAAAATATGGCCGCTACGATTGAAGCCAAAGCTCTGGATGATTACGAAAATCTCCGCCAACGTAAAAACGGGGTGGCTGTGGCAAAATTACGCGTGAACCAATGCCAATCATGCTTTACGACTTGTTCTGCTAGTAAACAAAAAAAAGTGGAAGAGGGCGAGATGGTTTTCTGTGGCGGTTGTGGACGAATGTTGGTGAATTAGTCTGGGAGTTTCTATGCGATCTACTGATTTACCCACGCCCAATCATTTGCAAAAATATATCGACGGGTATTCAAATGACGATGCTCGGAATTGGCTGGCACACGCCTTGGGTGTGCTTTTAAGTGGTAGTCTCACCACACAACAGGGTGTCTCATTTATCATCAACAATAATGTAGAGATTCGGATTAAATCATTCAGTTGGTGGCAGCAAGGGATGGGGGTTCGTTGGACGGCAGATGGGGCGATTGAAATGCGGTCGGATAAGGTTTCCTGGCATCATCCTGTGAAACCACACCAATTACCTGGGTTGGTTCATGAAGTGAAGCATTTGGAACAGGGTAAAAGAATTGCCTTGTCTCAACTTGGGGAAGTGCAAGCCTGGTTCACAGAATTTGAAGCTGGGCGGGAACTGGGGTTGAAGATGAATCACATCCCGAAAGAAGTTGTTGCCTGGGGGGCAAATCCCACAAAAGAAAACTTCACCAATGCCGGTAAATCAATCATTCAGCAACAATCGCGCCGCTATCTGTTTTGGCTTTTGCCCAGATATTCGTTTGTTGCCAGCTATGAGGCCAATTTAGCTAAACTTCCTCGACGATAATTTAGACGCGCCTTTGATTAGACAACGGCCGTTGATCCCCCTCTTCTATTATCCCCAGCCGCCACTAAACGGCCGTTTTCCGTACGAGAAACAGAGTGCGCCCCCCCGTAGTAGATGCTGCGGGTCGGCCAGCGGTTAACGGGGTAGCCCCAATTTTCCAGTTGACCCATGGCGGCGGGATGGGTACCGTATTCACATTGCAGCACGCCATTTTCCAAATGAACGCGGGCGGTGTTGACGGTTTGGTTCAGGGGCATATTGAAGTCGAGCAGGTTGCTGAGTACCTGCAGAATGGCGCTGCGAATCCGTTCACTGCCGCCGCTGCCCACGACGAGGCGGGTTTGTCCATCTTTGAGCACGATGGTGGGGGTCATCATGGTGGGGATGCGCTGTCCGGCGGGGCGGGTGTGGAAGCCGTGGGGATGCAGGTCTGCTTCGCCGAGGATGTTGTTGGGGATGTAGCCGGTGCCTGGCACGACAAAGCCTGCCGATTCACCAGCCGTGGTGGTAAGGCTGACTGCCAGACCATCCCCGTCGATGACGCTGAGATGGCTGGTATTGCCGCCTCCTTTTTTCTCGGGGATGCCTGGGTTGAAACGGCCGTTTTCCAAGGCATCTTCTATCTCGTCGCGGTAACAGGCCACATGAGTGTCGTCGAGAAAACGGGTGAGCGCTTCGTCAATGGGCAGGGTTTCGCTGTCATGGTCCCAGGTGGGGCGGGCGCGGCTGGTGGCAGACATGATCTCGTAGAGCAAGCGCAGGTGGTCGGCAGACCCATGCACATACTGAGCCATGTCAAATTTGGACAGCAGTTTAAACGTGAAGGCGGTGAGAACCCCGCCCGTGGAGCTAGGCGGCGGCAATAGTAGTTCGTAATCGCGGTAAGGCAGCCGGATGGAATCGCGGATGGAGACGGTGTAGTTCTGTAAATCGGTGGCGGTGAGCAGTCCGCCGTTTTGTTGTTGGTCGGCGAGGATGGCTTGGGCTAAACGGCCGTTTCGGGCATAACTTTCACCCTCTTTTGCCAGGTTTTCAAGCGTTTCTGCCAGGTGTGGAATGATGAGGGTTTCCCCAAACTGAATCATGCGCCCATTTGGCGAGAAAATCTGCCGCATACTTTCTGTGTGGGTGTAAATAGGAGTGAGGAGGGCACAGGTTTCGGCCTGGAAGGTGTCAATGAGGAAGCCTTCACGGGCCAATTTGATGGCAGGTTGCAGCAGGACTGGTAAGGGTAAACGGCCGTGAGTGGCTGCCAATTTGCACAAGCCAATGATGTTGCCCGGCATGGCGACGGAGGCACGTCCTAAATGGAACGTTTGGGTGGTGGCGATGAAGTCGATAATGACTTCGGCAAAGTCTTTAATAGCAGGTGGAGACCCATCTAGCCCTGGGGTAGTGGAAAAGAAATCATAGACGAGAGAACGGCCGTTTTTCGGGTCATAGAGATGGGCAAGGCCGCTGCCACCCAGATGCACGACACCAATTTCAGCAATGAAAGAGGCAAATGAGGCAGCGACGGCCGCATCGACGGCATTGCCTCCCTGTTTGAGCATAGCGGCTCCGGCCGCTGCGGTTTCCGGTCCCCCGGCTGCAATAACGCCTGACATAGGCATCTCCTTTTCTCGTGCATAAGTTTACCAAATTGAGTGGGGATTTACAGGTTTGCGTTAAAGGTTGGATAGAATCTAGCTCTTTTGTCAGACCTTGCTGACAAAAGAAGGACAAATGCCAACGAGTCAAAAATTCGGGGACACTGATACGGTAAAACACGGACAAGAAAAAATCAGTGTTCTTTCCGTATCAGTGTCCAAACAAACATCGACAACTTTTTGTCGATGATGGCTCTGTTAGCGCCTACTGAAATCCTGGCTGCAAAAAGGGGTTTGTTGCTCGTTCTTGGCCGATGGTTGTAGACGGGCCATGACCGGAGAGGACATGGGTGTCGTCGGGCAGCACCAGCAGTTGTTCACGGATGGATTTCATGAGCAGCGGCATGTCGCCACCGGGTAAATCGGTGCGGCCAATGCTTTGGTTAAACAGCACATCCCCGTCAAAAACCACATCGTGTTCACGCAGATAGAAGCTGACATGGCCTGGGGCATGACCTGGCGTGAACAGTACCTCTAATTTGAGATTGCCTATGGTGAGGGTTTCGCCCGGCGTGAGCAAGATGTCGGCGGGGGGTGGTGCGGGAATGCGGATTTGCCACGCGGCGGCGCTGAGGAAGGCTGTGTCGAGCATCTCTACGGCGTCTGGATGGATGTAGATGGGCACATCCACTTCTTTTTTTAGCTCTGCGAGACCGCCCACGTGGTCGAAGTGGCTGTGGGTGAGCAAGATGTGGGTGATGGTAAATCCTTGTTCGTCGGCGGTGGCGGCCAGGGAACGGCCGTTCCAAGACGGATCAATAATGGCGGCTTCCATGGTGTCGTCACAGCCGAGCAGATAGCAGTTTGTTTGCAGGGGGCCGAGGGGCATTTGTAAGATAGTGGGCATAGAAAATTCCTGTGTATTCAGGTGAAATGAGGAGATAAAGATACCACTAACGGCCGTTTCTGCCATCTCCTAATTCGCGCCATTCATCCTCAAGAATCGCGTAAATCAGCGTATCCCAATAGCGATCTTTAAAATATTCACCGTCGCGCAGCCTGCCTTCCAGCTTCATGCCAATCTTTTCCAGCACGTGTGCTGAAGCCACATTATCAGCCACCAAATCGGCTGAAATGCGATGCAGACCAAAATCGGTGAAGCCCAGGTTGACTATCGCCTGGGCAGCTTCAGTGGCGTAACCCTTTCCCCAATAGTCGGCTGAAAGCTCATAGCCAATGTCAGCCTCAAACGCATTGACTGATTTCAAGCGTAAACCACAGGTTCCATTGAGCTGGCCTGTTTCTTTGAGGGTGACAGCGAGTTGGTATTTGGTGCGAGGCTCCACAGCTTGAAAATCGAGGAACATTTGCACAAAAGCTTGCGCATCTTCAGGTGATCGTTCTGTCCAGGCATAGTAGCGCAGATAACGTGGATCTTGTTGATAAGCCAGGACGGTAGGCCAATCGTCAAAGACGAATTCCCGGAGGTGGAGGCGGTCGGTGGTTAGTTCCATAATTACGTGTTTAGGTGACAGTTAGCTGCTAAGCCAGGATAAAACGCCGTGCCCTGCCACATAACCGCTAGCGATACAGGCGGTGAGCAAATAGCCGCCAGTCGGTGCTTCCCAGTCGAGCATTTCGCCAGCGCAAAATATGCCGGGCAGCGTTTTGAGCATGAGATGTTCATCCAGCGATTCAAAGGTGACGCCGCCAGCACTGCTGATGGCTTCGTCCAGTGGTCGGGGCGCAATGAGGGGGATGGGCAGCGCTTTGATGGCAGCAGCTAACTTGGCTGGATTGCTGAAATCTTCTTTGGAAACAAATTCGCGCAGGAGACCGGTTTTGACGCCTTTCAGTCCTGTTTGACTTTGGATGTGGCTGGACAGGGAGCGCGAACCGCGAGGCAGAGACAAGCGTTCGCTGAGCCATGTTTCTGTACGATTTGGGGCGAGGTCTAGGTGGATAACGGCCGTTGTATCTGCCGTCACTGAGCCTGTTGAAGTGGTCACTGAGCTTGTCGAAGTGTCCGCAGACTCAAGTGTGGCTTTCCTTTCTAATTCATCCCGAACCAATGCCGAAACCGCATAAATCAAACTGCCCTCCACTCCTGTTTCCGTGATGACAAACTCACCTTGTCGTTCAAATGTGCGTCCTTGTGAATCTTTAAAAGAAAGGACGACTGTTTTAAGCGGAGTGCCTGCAAATCGTTCTCGAAAAGAGTCGCTCCAGGCCACGTCAAAGCCGCAGTTAGCTGGTTTGAACGGCGCAATTCCCACGCCTTTTTCTGCCAGCCAGGGAACCCAGGCGCCATCGGAACCCAGTCTGGCCCAACTGCCGCCGCCCAGCGCCAGAATAACGGCGTCGGCTGAAACGGTTAATTCGCCGTCGGGATTGGTAAAGCGCAGATCGCCGCCTTCATGCCAGCCCTGCCAGCGGTGGCGCAGGTGGAAGGTGACGCCATCGTGCTTTGCAGGCGGTTGAGCCAGGCACGCAGCAGCGGTGAGGCTTTCATGTCGGTGGGGAAGACGCGCCCGGAACTGCCCACAAAGGTTTTGATGCCGAGGTTGGTGGCCCAGGCGCGTAAGTCGTCGGGGCTGAAGGCTTCTAGGAGCGGTTCGATTTGGGGGCGACGGTCGCCGTAACGGGAGAGAAACAGTTCCAAGTCTTCGGAATGGGTGAGGTTAAGACCACCCCGTCCCGCCAGCAAAAATTTGCGCCCGACGGAAGGCATGGCGTCGTACAAATCCACGCGCACGCCTGCCTGGCTGAGCACTTCGGCGGCCATTAAGCCGGCTGGCCCACCGCCGATGATGATGACGGTATGGAGATTTTTCGCAGAATCGGTCATATATTTTTGGTTGGGAGATTAGAGATTGGAGATTGGAGATGGGTTCGCGCAATCATCCAATCTCTAATCTCCAATCTCCTGATTTTCCTTCGCCATCACGTAAAAGAAATCTCTGGCTGATTGGCGCAGGTAGCGGTCGATGGTGGTATCCATACCGTCAGGCAGGAGGGGTTCGGGAACAGGTTCGCCGTCTTCGTGGTGGATGGCGGCGAAGTGGACCCAGGATTCGTTGATGTCGAGCAGGAGGCTGTTGTGGGCGGAAACGGCCGTTAACACTTCAGCCAGCGCGGGCATACTCAAACTCGGACCCGCCACAAAGTACAGCACCTCGCTGGTCTCGTCAATGCCCAACGCTGAACGCCAGGTGACCACATCCCCTTCAATGCTGCTGCCCCATGTTCTGGCGGAACCGTTGTAGACACGTTCATCGATGGCGCCGTTTTGGGTGATGAGGCGGGCGTTTTGCCGCCACGCCAAGTAAGGGCCGCTGTTTGCGTCGAAATCGGTGCCCCATTCGCCAATGCGGACGCTGCCATCTTCGCCGATGGTGACGGTGGCGTAGCCGTCTTTGGCGGGCAGGGCTTCCAACCCGTCTGTCATGGCGCCGTATGCGCCGTGTGTGCCCATGAAACCGCCGTTGAAGGTGGCGAGCAAATTACCGGAAGCTTTGTCGGCGGCGTCCATGAAACCAGTGCCGCGCGGGCCATCGGGCAGGGCTGGCTCTTCGGAGCCGAGCACGTAGCGCAGATCAACCTGGCTCAAATCAAAGGCAACGATGGCGGCAAACGCATACGGCCGTTCTGCATCAGGTTGCAAAAAGGTGCGTAGGGCGACAACATCGCCAGTCTGGTTGGTGAGATAGGGCTGCCACACGCCTTCGCCCACTAAATCGCCAAAGGGAATGGCGGGCGAAAGTGTCCACTTGTCGGGCGTTGGGATAGGGGTGGCACTTGGTGTGGGGGGAACGGCCGTTTCTATCGGTTCAGGTGTCTTTTCTGTCGTTTCTTGTTGTCGTGCAGCAGTTGGGACAGGTGTGTCTGTGACATGGACGATGATAGCGATTGGTTCAGTGGTTGCCATCGTTGCTGGTATTTCCCAGGGCGCTTCAGCTTCGGCGATGCCGGTTTGGTACTGCACCTGTTTGACGCTGTCTTGCAGGGTGAAGTAGACAGTTTCCAGTTGGCCGACGGCTTCTTTGCCGATGACGGCGCGTAAAGCATTGGCTCCTTGCGCGGCTACGTCCGGCACCAAACTTAGGACAAGATATCCGGCGATAATCGCCAGCATGAATACGGTTCCAATAATGAGTACTGCTCGTTTTTTTGACATACGGAATCGAATTCTAAATGAAAAGAGGCAGAAGGCAAAAGAGGCTGATCTGACGATTGGCACTTGCGGCTCAATTTAAATTGAATTACTATTTAGTGATAAATGTAATTCAATATGAGGTGAATCATGC
>CAVVFA010000007.1:0-44273 GCA_963747345.1 uncultured Chloroflexia bacterium
TTTAACGAATTACAACAACACATTATCGCCCAATGACGCGGGACAAAACATTATGAAAAAAGTTACTGTACTATTTCTTATTTTATTTTTTATGTTATCTATTTTGGCCACCAGTGGCAATTTTGAGGCGGGACCACATCAGGTTTTGGCACAGGAGGAACCCACTCAGCCAGTCATTCAAAGTGATAGTGTAGAGAAAATTGCACCGGATGTGCAAGAAAGGTTGGCTGTTCTGACCCCGGGTGAAAGGATGACAATTATTATCACACTGCGCGACCAGACCGACGTGCGGCATATGCCTGGCGGAAGCCGGGCCACACGCCTCAAGGGTATGATTCGGATTCTGCAAGCCAACGCCAATCGGTCACAACGGCCGTTACGCAGTTTTTTGT
The DNA here is from genome assembly GCA_963747345.1 of uncultured Chloroflexia bacterium. Lineage (GTDB taxonomy): Bacteria > Chloroflexota > Anaerolineae > Promineifilales > Promineifilaceae. Next base: position 393 of record CAVVFA010000007.1, read on the forward strand.
TAGCCAGAAGTGCTAAAGGGAATGTGGGGCAGATCACGCCCTTATGGATTCATAACAGCATCTCGGTCTCAGCAACGGCTGAAGTCATTGAGGAACTGGCTGCACGAGCCGATGTCGTGCAAATTATGCCGGATGAAATCGTGATTGAACAAGCATCTCAGGGACCAGCAGAACCCAATCTCTCGGTCATTAATGCACCATCTCTGTGGAATCTTGGCTGGTATGGGCAGGGAGTTGTCGTAGCCAGTATGGACAGCGGTGTGGATTTCTCCCATCCAGATCTGTCTTCCAGTTGGCGCGGCGGCAGCAATAGTTGGTTTGATCCGTATGGGCAGCACCCCACCACGCCAACAGATATGACCGGCCACGGCACCTGGACAATGGGGGTCATGGTCGGCGGAGACACGAATGGAACGACTATTGGCGCGGCCCCTCAAGCACAATGGATCGCCGCAAAAATATTCGATGATTCAGGTAATTCTACAGCGACGGCTATCCATCTGGCTTTTCAATGGTTGCTAGACCCGGATGGCAATCCGAATACAGATGATGCGCCTCACATAGTAAACAACTCTTGGACATTTGGTACACCTGGGTGTGATACGCAGTTCCAACTCGATTTACAAGCACTACGCGCTGCTGGTATTGTGCCTGTGTTTGCAGCCAGTAATTATGGCCCAGGCGCTTCATCCGACCGCAGCCCGGCTAATTATCCAGAGGCGCTGGCGGTGGGCGCTACGAATAATTCCGATGAGCTTTTAACGTCCAGTGGTCGCGGCCCTTCGTCTTGTGATGGATCTGTGTATCCAGAACTGGTTGCGCCAGGCGGCCGCATAAATACGAGCGATCTGTATGGCTTTTATTACCAACCATCTGGCACATCTCTGGCCGCGCCACACGTCTCTGGGGCATTAGCCTTATTAATGAGTGCTTATCCTGACTTGAGCGATATACAAGCGGAAAATGCACTGATCCAAACGGCCGTTGATCTGGGCATACCTGGATCCGTTAACGATAATGATTACGGTAACGGCCGTATCGACGTCCTGGCTGCCTATCAATGGCTGGCCAACGGCGGCGGTGAGGGTGGTAATCCAACACCAACAGATATTCCGCCAACAGCAACGGCCGTTCCACCAACAGCGACACCGATACCCCCGACAGCAACGAATATTCCGCCGACAGCAACCTCCATAGCAAACGGTCTTATCTTTGCCGATGGGTTTGAGTCTGGTGATTTTTCAGCATGGACGGCCGTTATCGATGCAGAGGGAGATCTATCCGTTTCCAATGGGGCCGCTATGGCTGGCGTCAATGGCATGAATGTCTTGATCGACAATAGTACAGCCATGTACCTTCGCAATGACACACCACAAAGCGAATCACATTACCGAGCCAGCTTCTACTTTGATCCCAACAGCATCGCCATGAGTTCAGGCAATTCCCATCCTATCCTGCTTGCCCGCAGCACCAATGCCGATGTCGTCCGCCTATATTTCCGCTTTAGCAATGGTAACTACCAACTTCGTGCCGATTTGCGCACCGATTTTGGTGGATATTCCTACACATCCTGGTACACCATTTCCGATGCAGCCCACTTGATTGAACTGGATTGGCAGGCAGCTACCAGCACCGGTGCCAATAATGGCTATCTGTCCCTGTGGCTTGATAACACCTTGAAACAAACACGCTCTGGAATTGATAACGATACCCTGCGTATCGAAGAAGTTCGTTTGGGGCCATCAAACGGCATCGACAGTGCCACTTCAGGCACAGAATTGTTTGATGAGTTTGTTTCTTCAAGAGCGGACGTGTCGGCAACAGCAACACCGATTCCACCTACAGCGACACCGATTCCACCTACAGCAACACCGATTCCGCCAACAACGACACCGATTCCGCCAACAACGACACCGATTCCGCCAACAACGACACCGATTCCACCAACAGCGACACCGATTCCGCCAACAGCGACACCGATTCCACCAACGGCAACGGCCGTTCCACCCACAGCGTCACCGATTCCACCAACGGCAACGGCCGTTCCACCCACAGCGACATCGATACCGCCCACAGCGACACCGATTCCACCCACAGCGACACCGATACCGCCGACAGCAACACCGATTCCGCCGACAGCAACCTCCATAGCAAACGGTCTTATCTTTGCCGATGGGTTTGAGTCTGGTGATTTTTCAGCATGGACGGCCGTTATCGATGCAGAGGGAGATCTATCCGTTTCCAATGGGGCCGCTATGGTTGGCGTCAAGGGCATGAACGTCTTGATCGACAATAGAACAGCCATGTACCTCCGCAATGACACGCCACAAAGCGAATCACATTACCGAGCCAGCTTCTACTTTGATCCCAACAGCATCGCCATGAGTTCAGGCAATACCCATCCTATCCTGCTTGCCCGCAACACCAATGCCGATATCGTCCGCCTATATTTCCGCTTTAGCAATGGTAACTACCAGCTTCGTGCCGGTTTGCGCACCGATTTTGGCGGGTATACCTATACATCCTGGTACACCATTTCAGATGCAGCCCACTTGATTGAACTGGATTGGCAGGCAGCAACCAGCACTGGCGCCAATAACGGCTATCTATCACTGTGGCTTGATAACACCTTGAAACAAACGCGCTCTGGAATTGATAATGATACGCTGCGTATCGAAGAAGTTCGTTTGGGGCCATCAAACGGCATCGACAGCGCCACTTCAGGCACAGAATTATTTGATGAGTTTGTTTCCTGGCGTACATCTCACTAGCCGCCCTATTTCTTCATGGTCTAAGAGAAGGCATATGAAAACAACTAACGGCCGTTCTTCAACGTCCAACCGGGTGCTTATTGTGGACAATCAAGGGATTATGGCCGCCGGATTGAAAACCCTTATTTTTTAAGCTTCATACTGGCAAAGGAGAAACAATGCCACATTTATATTATCCAAAGAAATCACTTCGTCATGTCTTAATCATTTTGTTTATGACTTTTACACTTGTTACGGCCTGTCGGGCAACTTCTTCTGAAACGAATACATCGTCAACAATGACGTCGAGTGCAGGCATGACATCTACGAACCACCATGAACATGCGCTTGGCATGGATATGGAAGCAAGTGGAGACCACGACACAGCCATGCGTCAGTTTGCGCCCAATAATGGCGCCGAAGTTCATATCATCACACCAGCCGATGAATCCAGCTTCAAATCAAGTGACAGCGTGCCGGTTACAATTGATACAATTGACTTTATAATTGGTGAAGACGGCAATCATTGGCACATTTACCTAGATGGCACCCCGATTATGGTGATGGGCGGCTATACGTTTGTTTTACAAAATCTATCTGCCGGACCGCACGACATCGAAGTGTATCTTTCCAACGGTCAGCATGAAGACCTGGAACAAGGGGATAGGGTGACCATCCTGGTTGAGGAGTAACTGGCTGAATGAGGTATTTTGCAGGTATTATCTTACTGATTCTGTTGCTGGCAGGTGTGGTAACGGCCGTTTCCGCCCACGCCGCCGTCATTATCAAATCCATCCCGGCCAATGGTGAAATTCTCGCCGAGTCGCCATCCGAAGTGATGGCCTGGTTTGCCGAAGAACTCGTCAGCGGGGAAAGTACCATGACCGTGTTCAGCGCCCAGGGGACACAGGTTGACAATGGCGACGGCGGCGTCAACCTCAATGATCCCGATCACGCTTCCATGATTGTCACCCTGCCCCCCTTGTCCGATGGCTCTTACACCGTACAGTGGCACGTCACTCTCCTGGATGGTGACGCCACGGATGGCGCTTTTTCTTTTGCAGTAGGGGAAGGTCAGTCTGTCCTTCCCGTTACCCTACCAGAGACGGCTGTGTCCCAAGTCTCTGTAGAGATAGACAGCAGCCGCTCTATGGGGAGCCTCATGCCGCTCGGTGTCCTGGGCTTGTTTGCCTTGCTGCTCATCGGCGGCCTGGTCATACGCCTCTATCGCGCATAATCGCCGCTGCGTAACAATAAATGCCTGTCAACTGCCGCCAAACCAATTTCAGCCAAATCGGCTGGGCCATTATTCTTACCTTGCTAACCAGCCTGGTGATGGTTCGTCGTGCCAGCGCCCACGCCTACTTAATTCGCTCCGACCCGCCAGCAAATGTTATTTTAGACGCCGCGCCCACCGCGATGAACCTCTGGTTTAGCGAAACCATTTCCCAGGAATTCAGCAGCGTGCAACTGCTCGCTGCCAGCGGTCAAGCCCTTGATGTGTCTGTCACTGTGGATTCTGCCGATCAGACACTGTTGGTCGTCAATTTGCCGGAACTAGACGAGGGCGTTTATAGCTTGCGCTGGACAGTCCATTCGGCAATAGATGGTCACTTAACCCATGGTTTAATTGTTTTTGGTATCGGGCAAGAAGTCGATTTGGGCACAGCCGCGGCCGAGATCACGCAAACGGCTGTTGCCTGGCCTGAACTCATCTTACGCTGGCTCACCTTTAGCCTCTATGCTGGATTGATTGGCGCATTCGCCATAACCTATCTCGTGCTTGACCCCGACTCACAGCCAGCCGCCAGCGCCACTGTGCAGCGCATGGCACAAAAACGAATGCTCCGTCTTGCCTGGTGGAGCAGCTTGTTGGCGCTCGTAGTGGGTATTATCTGGGTCGGATGGCAAGCCGCCGCCCTGGCCGACAGTTCTTTGGGCAGCCTGTCTATTACCGCTGCTGGCTGGCAGTGGCTCAGCCAAACGCAGCTCGGTTTTTACTGGTGGGCGCGGCAGCTTGTCCTCCTGACTGTGGCTGGTATCTTATGGTGGTTGTGGCACCGCCAGCCAGAAGCATCTTTGCCAGCCTGGACTATACCGCTGACAGCCATTTTGTTGCTGGCACTGCTGTTTATGCAATCATTGACCAGCCACGCTGCGGCTCTGACGCCAAACACAACGATAGCCATACTCGCTGATACACTCCATTTAGTGGCTGCCAGCTTGTGGGTTGGCGGATTATTGGCTCTCGTAATCGGCTTACTGCCCCTGGTACGTCACCATGACGATTTCGCAGCACTCGTGAAAGCGGCATGGCGGCCATTTGGCTTGTGGGCGGCTCTAAGTGTAGGCATACTTGTGGTGACAGGCATTTACAGCACCGGACGTGAAGTCAGTTCGGCCAACGCCATGATTACCACTTTGTACGGCCAAACGTTGTTATTCAAGATAGGTTTGGTGCTCATTGTTGGGTTTATCGGCGCGAACAATGCCACGATGCTGCATCCCCATCTGGCCGCCCCACTGGCTCGTTTGCTGCGGAAACCTGCGGGCTGGACGCCGCTCTCGCTGCGCCAATTTCCGCATCTGGTAGTGGCAGAAGTTTGTATTGGCCTGTTGGTTTTGTTGTTAGCCGGATTGATAACGGCCGTTCCCACAGCCCGGGGCATTACCTCAATCACCGCTGCCGATTCGGACCTCAGCCAAACAGTAGATGATATGTTAATCAAGCTTTCAGTCAGCCCCAATCAAGCCGGTCAGAACATTTTCACAGTGCGTGCCGCCAGCACGCGGCGGCCGCCGCCAGCTGAAATTATGCGGGTCATTCTACGCTTGACTTACCTGGACCAAGATTTTGGTCTCACTTCTGTGGATATGGACGAGTTTGAACCGGACCTTTACCTGCTCACCGGCAATCAACTCTATCTGCCTGGCAATTGGCAAATTGATGTTGTTGTACGACGACAGGGCATCGAGGACAGTGTGGCCCGGTTTAACTGGGTTGTTCTCCCGAGCGGCATCCAGCAGCCTGCTGTCGTTTCTGACCAACCCTGGGAAACACTGCTTACGCTTGTGGCTGCGGTTTTGTTGGTGGCAGGGATGGGAACGGCAGTTTTGTGGTACGTCAAACGATAAATTGGCATTGAGGATTTGGTAGTGGTTAAGTTTCAACTGAAAACTGTCAAATTATACTCGTGCAAAAACAAACTTAAGGCAATTTCGTGGTACTCCTCAGATTTGGAAAAAGATAATGTCTTGCGTACAAATCGTCCTAATCGTTGCCTCAGTGTGTTGTTCCAACGCTCCACGTGAGCCGTTTCACCCGTTTCCTTGCCAACAGAGTCATAGTCTGCGCCCAATGTGCCGAAAACGGTTTGATATGTTTCCCCAAAATCGCTGAAAGTCTGGCAGTGACGATAGGAATGAGGAATCCAATGCCAGAGACGCCAACAGCTTTCTTTACTACGGTCACCAATAAAATAGGCAACGATTTGCCTGGTGCGCCGACAAAGCGCGATCCAGATCCAACGTTTGCTCTCTTTGTTGCCCACAAATGACCATAGTTCATCCGATTCAAGCGGATCATCTGCTTCACTGGGCAGAACAGTTTCGCTTAACGGTGGCAGTTCAGCGGCTTTTTTTTAACCAGTTAGCGACGGTTTGGCGGGAAACGCCAAGGGTGCGCTCCAAACCACTCAAGCTCGATCGTTCATGATTGGCGCGAAGTATTTCCTCTTTGCGTTCAACAGAGTACTGTACCTCTGGATTGAGGGTGCCGTAGGTCCCACAACGATTACAATGGAATTTTTGCTTGCCTTTTGGCGTTTGCCCGTTTTTGATAATATCCAAACTATGGTAGCGAATACATTCATAGGTTGTAATTGTGTTGATCATGGTCTGATTTTACACCCATCAGTTGTGACTTAGCCACTACCCTATTATGAACTCCATCGGCAGTTAAATGCGTTGAAGAAAAGCGATCTGGCCTGGTTATACCAATATTCCAAGACCATCCCGCAGGAAGTGCTGCGGGATCTCGACCGGGCGTTTCAGAACTTCTTCCGTCGTTTGAAAAACGGGGAGAAACCAGGATTCCCCCGTTTCAAATCGCGCAAGCGGGGAATTGGCAGTTTTCGTATCTGGGGCAGCATTCAAGTTGAAACCGGGCAGATCAAACTGCCCCCGATTGGCTGGCTGCGCTTACATGAAAAAGGGTATCTACCGGCAGCGGGGTCAAGATTCTGTCGGTCACTATTTCAGAACGAGCCGGACGCTGGTTTGTTGCCTTGCAAGTAGAAGAAGAGATAACTGACCGGCGGGCAATCGGTGAACCGATGGGCATTAAATCGCTGGCTGTTTGTTCAGATGGGCAGACCTATGCCAACCCACGGGCGTTAGACCGCGCCAGCAAACAACTGGCTCGCTGCCAACGAGAGTTGAGCCGCCGCCAAAAGGGAAGTCGCAACCGGGCCAAGACCAAAGCAAAGCTGGCCCGATTGCATCAGCGCATGGCCCACTTACGACAGGAGACAATTCAGCAGGCGACGAGTCGCATTGTGGCGAAAACCAAGCCAGATACGGAACGCCCGTCGGTGATTGTGATGGAAGACCTGAATGTGACCGGGATGATGCAGAACCACAAACTGGCACGGGCGCTTGGCGATGTGGCATTGGAGGAGTTCAGGCGGTAGCTAGCCTACAAGTGTACCTGGTATAGCATTACCTTGCAGACAGCCGACCGCTGGTATCTGTCGAGCAAGTGGTGTAGTGGTTGTGGTCAAGTCAAAGAAACCCTGCTTTTATCCGAGCGTGTGTATCACTGTGATGGGTGTGGGCTGGTCATAGATCGAGATCTCAATGCAGCCCACAATCTGGTGCAATTAAGTCAAGCTACCGCTAGTTCGGCGGGATGTAAAGCCTGTGGAGATGTCGTGTTAGCGATTCTGTGAAGCAGGAAGAAAATGCCAAATAGTGGTTATTCGGGTAAATTTTTTAGAACGGTGCGGTATTCGTTGTTGTCAGATCATTGTCTGGGATTGGAGAATGATTCCATTTAGGCTACGTTGATCCGTTTGATTTTGTATCACAATTTTCCTCTTCGCCCTCAGATTCTACACTAATTTCCGAGTGTGCAGTGTCCCACTCTATATTGACACAATGGGAAGAGCCTACGGTTGCGTATCTGGACGCCGTAGAGGAAGCGATCTGTTTTGGTTGGATCGACAGCATTCAGAAACGACACTCAACATACGAGCGTGCTCAGCGATTTACCCCCCGCAAGCAACGGAGCAATTGGACAGAGCGAAACAAGGAGCGTGCTCGGCGGCTAATACGGCTTGGGCTCATGACCGACGCTGGACGGGCCACGTTGCCTGATTTGAATGCGCAGTTTGTTGTCGCTGAGGATATTGTAGATGCACTCAAGGCGGAACCTAACGCCTGGGCTACCTTCCTTGCATTTCCCGAGTTGTACCGGAGGGTGCGCATCGGTTATATTGAAGAAGTGCGTAAGAACCAGAACGAATTCGAGCGTCGGCTGCGTAACTTTGTGAAGCGAACGGCAGCCAACCAAATGTTTGGCGATTGGAACGACGGAGGACGACTTGGATGAATACAAGAGATGATAAACCCTATCCACCTTACTTTTCGGGGCGCGACTCCAGATGATGTGGATTTCGTTGCCTCATGCACCTAAGCGGGAGCAGCGTGCTATTCAGGATCAGAATATGAACCTTGACAATGCTCAGCCAGGAAGCCTCTTTGCCGCATAACAAGGGGTTGCAGCTGACGTTGGGCGGCAGGTTCATATGTCTAGCGCAGGAACCAGCGGAAACGCAAATCTTCTTATCCGAAACAATTTTTAGAGGGAGAATTGATTCCGCCTATCTAACCCGAAGGAGAAAAGCAACCATGACGAATGAGACCTTAACTCATAGACTTGCTCGACGCGATGACCTTGAAGCACTGAAAATATTAATGGACGGTGCAATCTCTGAAAATCAGCGGCTCTTTCTGGATGAAAGTCAGATTGCATCCAGCAGAGCAATTATGGGTCTGGATACGCAACTGATCGATGATGGAACCTATTTTATTATTGAAGCTGATGGTCAAATGGCAGGCTGTGGCGGATGGAGCCGTCGTGCGACGATGTACGGTGGAGATCAAACACCAGGACGAAGTGCGGCTCTTCTGGACCCAACCCAAGACGCAGCACGAATTCGCGCCATGTATACCCATCCCAGTCACACTCGTAAAGGAATAGGGCGGCTAATTATTTCGCTGTGCGAAGAAGCCGCGAAAGCAGAAGGGTTTTCGAAGATGGAATTGGTTGCTACATTATCGGGGGAACCACTGTACCGTGCGTGTGGTTTTGAATCTTACGAAGAAATCAGGGATGATCGTGGTGGGATTGGCGTGCCACTCTTGCGAATGAAAAAGTCGTTGGCATAAAGTGCCGCCCCACAAAGCATGCAGCCGACGTGCGGGAGTTTGCGCGTTTTTCAAGCAACTTTCTGGCCTTGAGTTTTCTTTGCTCCCAAACATTGTCCACGCCACCTGGCAGTAACGCAAACCGGTAACCTGAAGAGAAAGAGCGTCCATTGACATCACTTATGTTTGATCCCTGTCCCGGCTGTGGCGTGAGGTTTCATGTCCACGCTGGCCCGACTCATCGGTATATCGGCGCAAGCGCCGCGTGCTGGGCGCTCTATTCAGCGCTGCTCGCTGGGCAGCCCCCGCTCGAAGAGCTGCTTTCCGATTCAGTCGTCGACTCGCGAACAATTGGCGTGAGCGCTCATGCGGCGCCCGCTGGTGTGGAAGCATTGCTCATTGACGCCTATGCGGCCCAGCATCACGGCGAGCCATCCCCACAGGCCATCCAATCGGTGGCGGTGCACCTGCTGGTGCTCCATGGTGTCTTCCGCGTGGGTGTGGCACCGACGCAGGCGCTGTGGCTGCGTCGACGCGCGCTGCGCCAACGCGGCGTGTTCCACTGGCTGACCCCGCCACCACCAGGTACTGCGCTCTCGCTCCGCCATCTGTTCCCGGGCGGGGGCGTTGCTGCCGTTTACTCAGTGGCGGAGTACGTGGCGTCCGTTCATGCTGCATGGGAAGCAGCGCATGGCGAGCAGCTCGCCACCTGGTATTCTGCTTATATCGTGTCGGATCGGTAGGGTCGAGCACGCGCCCTCACCTCGACTTGCAGCCGACGACATGTGAAATCGTTTGATGCCGCCAGAGATGAAGCCAGGCGCTAGACGGCCTGGCGAGAGAATTAGTCGATTTTTACACCCGTATTACCCCTATTACTTAACGGGACATGTGGGATAATGAAAAGGGTCGTTTACCCACTCCTAAACCCGTCGCATTGAGAGATTGGAAAACGGCCGTTGCCAGGTGGCACGGCTTATCTCAATGTTAGGATACACAAGCACTTCCTGGAGGTTCGCGCATGAACTCAATACATATCTCGGATTCGTGGGAGCGTGGTAGTCCATATGAGCAGTACGTTGGCCGGTGGAGCCGCCGAGTAGCGCCAGAGTTCCTCGCTTGGTTGCACATGCCAGGCGGAAAACGATGGCTTGATGTGGGCTGCGGTACGGGTGCCCTTTGCGCGGCGATCGCTGATACTTGTGCGCCGTCATCACTGATCGGCGTCGATCCGTCCGAAGGATTCTTGAAGTCAGCTGGCGCAAACCTCTCCCACAGAGCGGTTTTTCACTCCGGGAATGCCTCGTCTCTCCCGCTCCCCGACGCATCAGTCGATGTCGTTGTGTCGGGGCTGGTGCTGAACTTCGTTCCTGACGTGGATGCTGCCCTTGCTGAAATGTCCAGAGTCACCGCAGGTGAGGGAACCATAGCGGCTTACGTTTGGGACTACGCGGGAAAGATGGAACTCATGCGCTACTTCTGGGATGCAGCGGTCGAACTCGATCCTAGCGCTGCACGGCTTGACCAAGGCTTACGATTCCCTTTGTGCAATCCAGATGCGTTGGCTAGAGCCTTTCACAAAGCTGGTCTTCAGGCGGTCGAGACAACTGCGATCGACATACCCACGGTCTTTACAAATTTTCAGGAGTACTGGGCACCGTTCCTTAATGGGCAAAGCCCAGGGCCTGCTTATGCAATGTCACTTGCCGAGGAAATCAGAAATCAGCTACGAGAACGCGTCCAACATCACCTGCCCACTCAGCCCGACGGGTCAATCCGACTCGTAGCCCGCGCCTGGTCCGTTCGCGGCTCGCTGGCGAGCTGAAGCGACGCCTCAACCTCGCTCAAGCCGTTGCATTCAGGGGTGGTAAACGGCCGTTGCCGGTTGGCGCGGCTTATCTCCATGTCAGGCATCAGAACAAATTGGAGGTTCCAATGAATATTCACGACATTAATAGAGCGGCTTGGGATGAGGCTGTTTCTCAAGGTGACAACCCTTACACCAATGTTGTTTCTTCTCAGCAAATTGCAGAGGCCAGGCAAGGTCATTGGGAGCTTTTTCTTAGTGATTCTAAACCTGTACCCAAAACCTGGTTTCCTCCCCTGATTGGTCTCAAGGTTTTATGTCTCGCTTCTGGCGGGGGACAACAAGCACCTATTCTTGCTGCCCTTGGAGCAGAGGTAACTTTGCTCGATGCTTCGCCAAAACAGTTGGCTCAGGATCGCTTTGTTGCGCAACGAGATAATTTAACCATTGACCTCGTTGAAGGTGACATGGCTGATTTATCCCTCTTTCCCAATGATAATTTCAACCTTATCCTTCAATCCACCTTCCACCATGTTTGTGCCTGCTTTAGATCCGATTTGGCGTGAATGCTATCGTGTCCTTAAATCCGGCGGCTTATTCCTGACCGGTTTTATGAATCCTGATGAATTTATTTTTGACGAGATGGCTCTCGATAATGAAGGTGTTTTTGTTGTCAAACATCCTCTGCCCTATATTGAATACAACAGTTTAAATAAGGAGCTGCTTGAAAAACGCATTCAAAACAAGGAAATGTTTCATTTTAGTCACTCAATGGAAGCTCAGTTAGGTGGTCTAACTGAGGTTGGCTTTGTCATTACAGGTTTCTATGAAGATAGGCGACCGGAAGCAGATGGCAATCCAATTCGTCATTATATGCCAAGTTTCTTTGTGGTTCGCGCCCAGAAATTGGATTCACTTTAAGTCAGTGCCGCAGCCAGAAAAGTCAGTCTGCTTCGGTGCAAGGTTTTAACAATTTTCGTATTACCTCTGCTGGTGTATGAACCACAACCACACCGCTGCTGGCGATGAAAAGGGTAAAACGGCCGTTACTAATGGCACGGCGTGATTTAGGGCAATATTCCCAACTCGCGGGCGTAAACAATGGCCTGGGTACGGCTGGGCACCTGAAGTTTGCCGTAGATATGGCTGGTGTAATATTTGACAGTGCCGATGGAGATGAACAGTTCTTCCGCGATTTGCTGGTTGCTCAAGCCTGTGGCGATGAGCTGTAAAACTTCCAGTTCACGATTGGTCAGAGGTTCGAGCAGGGATTGGTTGGCGGCAACGGCCGTTTCCTCTGCCGTCTCCTCTATTTCAGGCGTTGTCTCGTCCAGAGAAGCAGCAAAAACCGACATGATTTCCGCTAATCCACCTGCCAGTGTGAAAGAGGTTGTTTGCTGAACGGCCGTTTCCCAGGCCGATGAGTCGGGCGAAATTTGCCAGCGATCCAGCAGTTTCCGGGCATACTGCTGATGGACAGACCACAATTGGGGCGCGCTCACTGCCGCCGCCAACCAGCGCAGCGCCGTTGAACCCTGGTCAATGCGCCAGGCCAGATCGGCGGCAACGATCAGCAGGTAGAACAAGATGTCCGGAAATACTGTTTCGTGGCCCATCCCCATATCTGCGGCTGTTAGCAGGTGAATACGCCCCTTTTCCAATTCTTGCGCCAGCAGTTGGGCGTGAGCCAACCGGGTTTGCATGGCGACAATCGCATGAAGCGTTTTGCTTTTTTGATACAACACCAGACCTTCCGTGGCATATTTTTCCGCCTGCGCCGCGTCCTCCTGGCTTAAATACAAATCTGCTAACTGCAAACAAATATCGGCGAGACCCTGAGCAAAACGCAGTTGGCGGTGCAGGGCATAACCGGTCTGAAAATAACGCGCCGCCGTTTCATAATCAGCCCGGGTGAGGGCAATGCGGCCCATCGTATCCTGATTATAGGCCGCACCCCACAAGTCGTTCTGCCTGTCCGCCAACTCACAGGCGATACGCCCGTGTTCTTCCGCCAGTTCAAGCCTGTCTATCATGTGATACGTCTGCGCCAGTAGGCGGTGGGCGCACTGCCGGTTTATCGGATTGGGCCGCGTCTCCGCTTCGGCGGCGGCATTGTGCAGATGGGCGAGCGCCTCAGGCACACGCTCGGAGTGGCGGTAGATGATGCCTAAAATCAGGCGGGGGTCTGTATCCAGACCGTGTACCGGCGGCTGGCCCAGCGTTTCATACATGTCTAAAGCGCGTTCTGCCCATTGCCGCCCTAATTCATTAATGCCTGCTATCATCATAAACCAGGCCTGATTGGTAAGGGTGGCGGCCAGGATTAAATCGCGTTCCGGGGAAGCGGGACAGGATTCCAGGCAGGCAGTGGCGGCGGTAAAAACGTCTCTGGCCTCGCGGAAGCGGGATTGATACCAGTAGAACGGGTTAAGCGCTGCGCCCATTGAGAACAGCAGTTGGGCTTCCCGGTGGTCAATGACCCACTGCCAGGCGGTGCGCACGTTGTTTAACTCTGCTTCGATTTCGTGCATGGCTTCCATTTGCCGTCCGCCCAGCAAATCATCTGTGCGGTCTGCTACAAAAGCAGCGAAGTAGCGGGCGTGGTGCGCTCGCGTTTCTGCTTCGGTTTCGGGATTGGCGGCTAATTTTTCGGCGGCGAATTGGCGCAGCAGTTCGTGAATCTGGTAACGGCCGTTACCCCCTTCTCCCGTTTCCCAGCGTAACAGGGATTTGTCTAGCAGCGTTGAAAGCAAAGACAGAGAAGCACTGGTAACGGCCAGGGCCGCATCGCGTAAAAAGCCGCCACAAAAAACGGCTAATCGCTGGAAAACAGCCTGCTCTTCCGCGTTGAGTCCGGTCCAGGTCTGGTTGAAAATAGCTTGCAAACTGCGATGGCGTTCCGGTACGTTGCGCAGGCGCGAAGCCAGGAATTCACGATTGTGTGCGATCTCAGCAGCAATTTCGTGGCAGCTCAAGGATTTCAGCCAGGAGGCTGCCAGTTCCAGCGCCAGCGGCATACCTTCGACCATCTGGCAAATGTGGAAAACCGGTTCAGCTTCGCGTTCGAGCGAAAAATCGGGGCGAACACGCCGCGCCCGATCCACAAAGAGTTGGACGGCGCTGTAGGTGGAGAGGGTGGCGGCGCTCATTTTGCCTGCGGCTGGGTCGTCTGACGCGAGATGGGATGTGGGGTAACTCATGCCGTCCAAGGGGTAGAGCCATTCTTCCTGGAGGTTGAGCGTTTCACGAGAAGTAACCAGAATTTTGATGCGGGTTCCGCTGAGTAGATCGGATAAAACGGGTGAGATGTCGAGAAGCTGCTCGAAGTTGTCCAGGGTGAGCAAGAGGTTTTGGTCTGCCAGTTGGCGGCAAATGCGGCTCAAGGGTGGTTCCTGGCTGGAAAGGGAGATGTCAAGGGCGTCGGCAACGGCCGTTAACAAGAACTCTTCTGTTTTGATCGATTGTAAATTGACAAAATAAATGCCATGGGAGAAATGGGGAGCGGCAACGGCCGTTGCCTGGATTGCCAGCCGTGTTTTACCAATACCACCTGGCCCCACCAGCGTCAATAAACGGCAGGCAGGGTCCACCAACCGCTGGTTGATTTCTGCCAGTTCTTGTTCACGTCCTATAAATGAGGTGAACTGCTGCGGCAAATTATAGGTTTGTGAGGCAACGTGCGAGGTTTGCATGACAGCTTCTATTGTAACGACGCTGTGTGGATTGGCAAAAAGAGGCGCCGTTAAGAAGGTGACAGTCACTGTCAAAGTGACTGTCACCTGAGAAGTTATTCCGGTTTGATATTCTGGTTTAAGCGGAACAGGTTGGTTGGGTCATACTTTTGTTTCAGGGCTGCCAGTTTGCCGTATTTGCCCGCGAACGCCTGACGCATCATCTGGTCTCCTTCTTCCTGAAAACCGGCAAAGTTGAGATAACGGCTGCCGTCTGAAAATTCTTGCATGTCGCTTAAAAAATCGCGCACCCAGTTGATGTTGGCTTCGTCTTCCTCAGGGTGTTCCCAATTTGCCTCGGGATTGAGCAGGAAGGAAGCGTGACGACCATGAAAGGCCATGGCGTCTTCGGGTATGCGGGTGGCGGCGCCGCCGATGTGCCAGATGTCTGTGGTGGAATGGACGGAGGGCTGGCGCAGGGCGTGTTCGACAATGCGCTCGATGGCTTCGTCGGTCAGGCTTGTCAGGTTGAGCGATTTCCAGTAGTAGCGCATTTCCCCGGCGGGGTAATCTTCGTCGAAGAAGGTTTGTGCATCCTCGTAGCACCAGGGGCCGCTCATGTCTAGCAGCGGTTGGCGAAATTCGCGCATGGGCTGCATGGCGCGTGCGCCGTCGGCCACAGAACCGGCGTACATGGCGACGAACAGCACAAACGGCCGTCCGTGCAGTTCTGCTGGGAACATGTTGGCGCCGGGCGGAAAGATGCCGCAGGCGGCTAGAGAACTGATTTCGTCGGGCGCTGTCTCGGAGAAGTCACGGTAGAATTGCAGCGCTTCTTTCATGTTTTGGCCGTCGTGGAAAACGGCCGTGAACTGCACTTCCGGTCCCAGGGGATAGGCCTGGAATTCAAACTCGGTGACGATGCCAAAGTTGCCGCCGCCGCCGCGAATGCCCCAGAAGAGGTCGCTGTTTTCATTGGCGCTGGCGTTGAGCAAACGGCCGTTTGCTGTGACCACTTTGGCGGAGATGAGATTGTCGCAGGTAAGGCCGTATTTGTTGCGCAGGTAGCCAAACCCACCGCCTAACGTCAGACCGGCTATGCCTGTTTCTGAGACGACGCCTGCTGGTACAACCAGGCCATATTTCTGCGTTTCCCGGTCCAGGTCGCCTAATCTGGCGCCGCCGCCGACGCGCACGGTGCGGGCTTCCGGGTCTACCTTCACATGGTTCATCGGTGACAGGTCGATGACGAGACCGCCGTCGTTGGTGGCGTGTCCGGCGACGTTGTGTCCCCCGCCACGCACGGAGAGGAGGAGATTGTGGGTTTTGGCGAAGGCAACGGCCGTTATCACATCGTTTTCGTCCGCGCATTGAGCGATGAGAGCCGGATATTTGTCGATCATGCCGTTCCAAATCTGGCGGGCTTTGTTGTAATCGGGATCGCCTGGACGGATTAAGGTTCCTTGAAGTTGAGAGGCGAAGGCGGCTGTTTGTTGATCCAAGAGGGTTGAAGTTGTAAACATGAGATGCTCCTTATAAATTTGAAGATAAAAAGTTTGGTTTTTGGAGATTGAGAGATGAAGAGAGCTGAGCTCCTTATCTCTCAATCTCCGGATCAGGGTGTGCCTGTTTGCCGTGTTGAAAAATGGATGATGGTTTTACTATTCTGTTTCGCGTTTTACGGTTTCATCCGGGTTCCAATTTCCATATTGCTGGGCGTACCACAGCTCCAGAGCGTTGGAGTATTCGGGCATTTCCCGACGTTCTGAGACTGCACGAGTGTCATCTGGGTCCCAATAACCGTGCTGCCGGGCGTACTCTACAGTCAAGGGATGGGCGTATTCGATGACCTCGCTGCTTTCCGAGGAAAGACGGCCGTTTTGGTTCGCATACCACAGAGCCAGAGCATCCGAATATTCAGGAATTTCCCGGCGTTCAGAGACTGAACGAGTGTCATTCGGGTCTCCATAACCGTGCTGTCGGGCGTACACCACTGTCAGGGGGGGATGGGCATAATCGATGACCTCGCTGCTTTCCGAGGAAAAACGGCCGTTTTGGTTCGCATACCACAGAGTCAGAGCATCCGAATATTCAGGGATCTCCCGCGGTTCTAGGACTGAACGCGTGTCATTCGGGTCCCAATAACCATGCTGCCGAGCGTACTCCACAGTCAGGGGATGGGCGTATTCGATGTCGCTGCTTTCCGAGGAAAGACGGCCGTTTTGGTTCGCATACCATAAGGCCAGAGCATCCGAATATTCAGGAATCACCCGACGTTCAGAGACTGCACGAGTGTCATTCGGGTCCCAATAACCATGCTGCCGAGCGTACTCCACAGTCAGGGGATGGGCATATTCGATGACCTCGGGAATCTTCTGAGGTTCTGTGGCTAAACGAGTGTCATCTGGATTCCAATTACCGTATTGCTGGGCGTACCACAAGGCCAAATCGTCAGAATAAACACTGTCGCCTTTGGCTTCATCGGCGTGATAGCGGTATTGATTGGCGTATTCGAGGGCGCGTGCTTCGGAATAACTGAGTGGGCCGTTTTCCTTAAGAATGTCACCCGATAACCTGATAAATCCTGGCCGAGTAACGCTGATGTTATCGGCTTTTACGGACTGCCAGACAAGGCTGGTGCAGATGAGGGCAAAGATGAAGGCTACGATAAAGAGTCGTACTATTCGTTTTTTGTTTGACATGACTGTCTCCTAATTTTGTTTTTGATTTTTGTGTTCAATTCAGTTGCAACTTATGAAGACAGTTTACAAAACGGCCGTTTTTGATTGATCTGGCAAAAGTTAGGTTTAAGGGTTGGGTTTGGGGTTGGGTTTGGGGTTGGGGGCAAGATGGCGGTGGAGGAAGGGTTAAGAGATGTAGAAACGGCCGTTATTCTTTTATTGTCCTCAGCCTAGCTTCTTCCCGCATATATGCTTTTTGGACATGTTAAATGCATAATTAATTCAGGCTTATTCTTTCACAGAGCCCATAGAGATACCACTGATGATGTACTTGGAGAAGAATGTATAAATGATAATGACCGGAATCGCAGTGCCGATCCAGAACAAAGTCAGGCGGATATGATGAATCCGGTGCTCCCGCTGCTGCGCGTGGCGGAGTGAGAAGTTGGGAGAAGGAAACGTTCACAAACAAATTTTGCTGTGAAACGTGATACGCTTCTTGTAATACATCACGTTTCACTCATCATTCCATCAGTACCCCCTGAAATCTAAAAGAGCCATAAATAGTAATAACGATCTTGACTTTGGCGAAAAATTCTCAGAGCCTTTTTAACACGCCTATGGGTAACAAACCCGCCATATGAGGTCACCACACGAGTGAGGAAAGCATTGATGTCTGCTGTTTAATCCCAAACCAGTCTCCTGTAGTGACCTCTCGTCGCGGGTTTGTTACCCTTACCCGCAACAGGATGGTAATCAACTCGTGAGAGGAGGTTATGACTGTTAGCATCAAATGGTCAGGAGCTAGGGTCGAGCGGTAGGGTCAACATATGTGAATCGCTGATAAACGTCGTAAGTAACGACAAGCCAAAGATGCTGATAGGCTTGAACCAAAAGGTAAGTGGCTAAGTTCAGGGATTGCCTGTTTCTCCTGACGCAGATGTCAAGCCACCGGCGAAGAGGCGAGACCTAACCCGCTCATTGGTATCCATGTAAAACGTGGTAAGCCCATATCTCTCCCAACAGGGAAGGCAAACCGCAAGGCGAGTCTATGGGGATGCGGGTAAAGGATGCTGGAAAAAGCGAAGGCTAATTTGTAATGAATTGGATAGGGGTTCAAACTTTGCCCTATGTGAAAACAAGCTAACTTCCAGCAGGTGTCTCATTACGAGAAACGATGGCAAACCGTTCAAAATGGGAAAGCAGATGACGGCAACGGGTTGTATCGTTAGCCGGTGCGCCCATTCCCGTTTTCATAGCGGGCAACGGCACTATTTGGACCAGCGGGGGCATTTGAACAGAATGTTACGCTTTTGAACGCTATAAAATAGCCTACAATGAGTTTTTTAGAGGAAAACCCCCCTCATTGGTCACGGATTACTTGTAAATTGAAGGAAAGATGTTCAGTTTCACTAAAATCTAGCAGTAGCCGTTAGAATCCAAGACAAAATCGGGTAAATTTGTAGCAATAACGCCTGAAACACCTTGTGAAACCGTACCTTTTTGCATGGATGCCCCCGCTGGTCAAATATACCATTTTGGAGGGATATGACAAAACACCCATATTCTCATAGTGCGGACGTTTTCTTGTCAACAAAAACAGATAAAGTATGGTGTTTAACCATATGCCTATTGGTTTTGAGTACTTAAAGTGGTCGATTTTTTCAGTGGGGGAGCCGCAGAAAGCCGTTGAATGAAACGCGCTGGTAGCAAAATATACTGAGGAGGAAATGCTTCACCTGCCAAACGACGCAATAGCAAAACGGCAGTTTGTTTGCCGATCTCCTCCCCGGGTAAAGCAAAGGTCGTTAGAGGCGTATCAAAAAAGCCTGCATAAGGCATATTATCAACAGAAATAAGTGAAAGATCATTTGGAATCATCAGATTAAATTTACGGATTTCTTTTTGAACCCACCCGGCTATTTCATCATTAAAACAAAAAACGCCAGTAATCTTTCGCTGCACCACCCAGCTCCATAGTTGCATCGGTTCAACTCTCATCACATACTGCATCAAGTTAGGGGGTAATATAGATGGCTCATTAGGTGCAACAAAGATTTGCGGCGTTAATGCCGCTTTCTGCATTGCCCGAACGTAGCCAGAGGCGCGATCAAATGCAGTTGAAGTTCTGCCAGCAGCAATATGAACAATACCCGTATGACCCAAATCAATTAAATGCTGGGTAGCTTCTTCCCCGACCAGTTGATTATCAGCCCCGATATAATCAACTTTATCAAAATTATCAAAATAGCGCGTGAGGAGCATCACAATAACTCCCTTCGCCCGCAATTGACGGATTACATGATTATCATCATGCTGTGTCGGTGCAACAATGACGACAGCCGCAACTTGTTGAGCCAAAAGACCCTCGGTAATTTCACTCAACGTCTGATCCCGTTCGTTGTGAATACTTGTATCAACCCGATAACCAGCAGTGCGCAAACTAAAACTGAGCGACGAGACCAACTCTGGGTAATAAATAGAATAATTAGAACTAGGGACAATAATACCAATAAGTGTGTTATGCGGAGAAGATTGTTGAGGCTCAAGGACAAAGGTGCCAGCCCCAACAACTGATTTTAATAAATCATCATTGATAAGACTCTTGATCGCCTGACGAACCGTGGCGCGACTGATACCTAGTTTTTCTTTTAATTCCCGCTCCGGGGGCAAGGATTCCCCAGGTTTTAGCGTGCCATCCATCAGCTGCGCTTGGATGGCACCACGTAACCGAGCATGTAATGGGGCGGCGGCAGGGGCCTGGAGTTCTTGGATAATACGTTCAAAATCGAGCATATTGTTGAGTTCCTTATGACCATTATATCGCATACCGGTACGTACCAGTAATAGTGGGTTATTTTTTATGCATCAATAACTACAACTATCTAAAAGCAATCTCCCACAATACAAACAATAAACAAACGATTCTGGCGCGTTTGTTTATTAATGTGCATCAGAATCTGCCTGGTCGGCCATAACTGGTTTGATTTGTTGAAATGCGTGATGGCAAACTCGATAGAGTAAATAAGCTGTGACGCTGCCGATTACCAAGATACTAATTGGAAAGGTATAGAGTGCCAAACTGGTCAGCGTCAGGATTATGATACCGATTAGAGACACACCTGGCGCTCTAAACGCGAGAAAGAATGAATTCTTAATTATCTGCAACCAGCCAGTTTGATAGTGTACCATGGCGGGAAAAAGATAAACGGCCGTTGCCAAATACCCCACCGCAATCAACAAAAACAGACCAAACAACGGGATTCTCACCCAAGACGTTATGCTACGGACAAACAAATAATCTGCCACCAAAAGCAAACCAATCACACTCCAAAGCGAGCCAATGACCAAACTCTGGACAAAATTCTCCCGCATATAAGAGAGAAAAGGCTTCAAAAGCCCACGATCCTTTCCCCCTATCCAGCTCCGTACAACCGCAAATAAAGCGGCCGTTGCCGGAAAAATGGTAATTAAAGGCACACAGGCCAACAACCAAAGCAAGTTGAGTAAGAAAATATTAGTCAGCGTATCTAGGCCACGATAAAGACGGCTGTCGAGAAAACTCATCTCCAGTTCATACCCCTTCACCTTTTTGGGGCTTCCATTCAAAAACATATTCCAAGGCTGCCACTTGAGTAATTATAGCCTGCTTGAATCGCAGCCGATAGACGGAAACTGGCTTACCTAAATGGTTTTGTGTTTCAATTGTATCAATGATGGGTGCAGCATGATTGCCGTCAAAATGCAGGATCAGTGTCCCTTGACGGCCGTGCCAAACGGCCGTTTTCGCTCCCAAAGTTGGCAAGTTCAAGCTAATGAAACATTCCTCCACCTCAGCCAAAGATTCAGCAAAACCAAAACTGTCCGTGATGTGCAAGCTGGCAGAACGGGATGCCAAATCAACCGACCAAACAAATGAGCGTACAAATGAGTCTAAGCCGGCAAGCTTGGGGTAGGCATCAGTTAAGTCCAGCGTAAATTCGACACCATGAGGGCAGGACGTATAGTTGAGGACGGTGGCAGTGTAAAAACGGCCGTTTCCTTGCCTATATCCATTAACCAACGGCACCGAATGCCCCTGTGAACCCGTGTGCAAAGCCTCATACCGTTCTGCGCCAAAATATTGCCGTGTATACACCCCTGGCCCCAAATCCGCTAAAAACGCCTCGCCGCCCAGATGCAAAATAAAGTGACCCAAATCATTGTGATTGTGAGGCTCGTCATTGTGACCCCCCTTCGCTGAAAAAGCGACGGTTTCGCCCTCAATCACAAACCGCTCCATAACCCAGGCAATATCTGGCAGATAAAACGATCCGTCAGAGACAGGGGCATCCAGCAGCGGCGCATCCGTCCATAATAAATCGCGCACTACATGCCCCCACCGATAAATATGATCTGTGTGGAAACTGGGCACACGCAAGCCCGGTATAGGCTGCTGGCAATGAGTTGACAGATATGATCCTAATCCTGGATGAATGAGCACGGTTTCCATGGCATCAGAATAGTTCATGAAACGGCCGTTTCCCAAAGCCACTGCCTGCGGAAAAGCCACAATACGCGCACTCCGTTCACCGCTCAACAAATCCAACCGACCTTCCGTAAATCGACAGAGCATATCAGCGAAATAAGTATAAAACCCAAACCCATACTCCCAATAGCCGATACCCTCTGGACATCCGCCATCAGCCCCAAACCCCTCCAAAAAACATGCCAGCGTCCGTATCACCCGGTCAATCATCCCTGCCAGCCGTTCACGCTCATCTTCCAATATAAGCGCTGTCATGCCTACACATCCCGCGCAAACAGCCGCCCAATTGATAGGTTCATACTCCCACTTAAAATGATGTGGCGTATTGAACAATGGCTGAAAAATTCGCCGCTCAATTTCTGTACGCACACGATAATGCAGCCACGAATCAAGCCGCTCTCCCAACAAGGCCACAATTTCGGCTAAAGCATGTGCTGTATGCGCCGCAAACAGATCAATAATTTGCTCAGGCGGCAAACGATACCCCTGAACAGATTCGATCCCCACCGGCAAATGGGCAGGCAGCGACCAGGTATACTCATTGCACAGTTCCCAAATCAAGTCGCACAAAGCAGGCAGACTGTCATCCGCATCATCAATCGCTATCGTCAATGCCAAAGCCGCTAAACGACGACGGCGATCAAAATAAGCATGTTCATATTCTGCACGATCACCACTAGTTTCAAACAGTTGAAAGAGACTAAAAGACAGCGGTTTAAGGGGTGTTGACCTGGCTTGCTCCGCATCACTGCGCAGCTCACTTAAATATTGCTCAAGATGCGGCGCACTACGAATGGTCTGAAGCTGCTCTGGATCACGTAACGCCTCAAGGGGAAATCCAGCGGGACACGGAGGTGCCATCATTACCGCATCACGGATGACGCGGAAGTTGGGTAAATTAAAATCATCTGTGGCTGGCATCATCTCTATTTTGACAATATTGTGCCAAACCGTGCCGGCAATTTCGGTGGCTGCTCCCACGCCATTTGCCAGCTATCCACATCAGGCTCGGCAAGCACAGCACAAATCAACCAATGCACACCGGGCGCATGTTGATCTAATAACACAGGCAAGACAGTTCGTGGAGCCAGTAAATTGGTATTGGGATCTACACGCAAGACACGGCCGTTTCGTTTGCCGTACAAATCACGTAAACCAGTACCCCCAGCCGGATAACGCGCAAAAGCCTCACTCACACCTTCCCCTTCAAATCCCGCACGCGCCAGGGAATCATCACCAGTTCGATCCAGAGCAAAACCACCTTCCGCGCTCCAAAGCGGTTTATCCGTGCGCAAACGATGAAGGCGTACATGCCAGGGCGGGCTGGGAATCAACCACGTTTCCACTTCCACACCAGGGAGTGGCTCCCAAATTGAATGCAAGTCACCTTTATCAAAAACGGCCGTTTCCGTTCGTTCCCGTACCCGGTAATATTCTCCATCATCACTCAAGGCCAACATACTGTCGGCCGCCGCCTGATTCAACCCGCGCCGACCAGTAGGCACGCTAAAGCCAAACGCTGTCGAGTAGGCAAACTTGGCATATTTCTCACCCGCATGACGAATCCACGGCTCACGCTGACCGCTCGTTAAAGCCCACACATGGCGACTGGCCTTGTCACGACAAAAAATCATGTAAGCGTGTGGTTGTTCATGCACCGTTGGCAGTTCTGGCAGCGGTTCCTCTTCTGCTTGCCAAAACGGATGGGAGTCAGGCAAAGCCAATGGCAAGAAAAACTTCATTGACCAGTAAGGTGAACCCGGCGCATTGTATTGTTCGGCCATATTCAAATTGGGGTAGGTATAGCCGATTGATAAGATGCCATCGCTCTCAAAAATAGGCTGGTCACGCCACCAACGCAGGTGGCGCAGCGCCAACCCTTTAATAACGCCCCAAGGCAGCGCTTCCACATCCGCGAAGGCCAGGGCGCCCCAGAAACCTCCCTGCGCAAAACGATAAGTTAGACTGCGCCCGAAGGGCAAGGCTGCCCCATCAGCTGCAAACCAATGGATAAAATCTTGGGCAAAAGAGATCGCCCGTTCACGAAAACGCTGCGCCCGTTCGGGGTCACGCGTCCCCGCTAATTTGGCATAGATCAGCCCATAGTAATGCATGGCAAAGGGAATGTAGTAATCACGTTGATCATTCAAACCATCAGAATACCAGCCATCCCCTAAATAAAATTGCTCCAGCCGGTCGAGGGCGGCAACCATAGCCACCTCGTCATACGCTGCGCCAATGTTCATTAACCCTAAATTGACCAGCACGCGAAAGAAGAGCCAGTTACTGTCTGGGGTAGTGTGGTCATTTATGGTTGATAACCAGTTGATGAGGTTGGTGCGTGCTTGTGGGTGGAGTGGCTGCCATATTTCATGAGGCACCAGCGCCAATGCCAGTCCAATAGCTGCCATTTCGACCAGACGTTGATCGTTGTCGCCGGGGTCGCCCCAGTATTCAGGGTGCTGCGGGTCGGTGCCGTTAGCGAGACCGCGCCGGTACAGTTCCCAATCGGGGAAGAAACCACCTCCTGCACTGAATGGTACAAGTCCCCATAATGGGCGTGCAAACCCTTCTAGCCCGGCAGCATGATTATCATAGAGCGCAGCTGTGTGTCCGGGACAAACCCGCGCGGCTCCGGCACTAAAGTAAGGTTTTAAGGGGGTAAACAGATCGAGAACGGCCGTTTGCAAATCAGCACGGGTTCGTAATGGATTGTCTGCAAGTGGGGAGCTCATTTTGATCAATTACCCCTTGACGCCGGTAGAGGCAATCCCTTCCACAAAGAAACGTTGGAAGGCGAGGAAAAGAATGACAACCGGTATCAGCGATACCAACGAAGCCGCCATAATGAGGGCATAATCTGCTGAATATTGCTGGATAAACATACGCAAACCCAGTTGAATGGTCTTGAGCGATTGGGTGTTCAGATAGATCAGCGGGCCCATAAAATCATTCCACACGAAAACGGCCGTAAAAATAGTCAACGTCGCCAACGCAGGTTTAGAAAGTGGGAGCATAATCCGAAAATAAATCCCATATTCACTCAACCCATCAATACGCGCCGCATGAATAATATCATTAGGAATACTGACAAAAAACTGGCGCATCAAAAAGACACCAAATGCAGAAAATGCCTGCAACAGAATCAATGCCATATGCGTATCCACCAAATCCAGTTTCCGCATCATAATAAACTGCGGCACCATGTAAGACTGCCAAGGAATCGCAATACTGGCGATATAGGCCAGAAAGATAAAATTTCTGCCCTTAAACTCCAGCTTGGCAAACGCATATCCCGCAAAACTACTCGTAAAAAGCTGAAGGGCGGTGATAATAATCGTCAGCTTTAGCGTATTACCAAAAAAGGTCAGAAAAGGAATCCGTGTCCAAATTTTGGCGTAGTTACTCCATTGCAGCTCCGCCGGAATCCATTGGATGGGGAAACTAAAAACATCCTTATCTAATTTCAACGAGGCAGAAAGCATCCATAAAAAAGGAAGCAGCATCAAGACCGCCAACGAAATTAAAAGAATATAGGTAACACTTTTGCTAACCCCAATCCTAAATCGATAGGATGTAAATTCCCTTTTTCTTTGATCCGTCTGTTTTGATAATCTCCGCATTTTTACTATTTCCTCCGCGATACCAACACCCTTACATATAGTTAACCCAACGTTTTTCTGATTGGAACTGAATAATGGTGATAACCAATACAATGACAAAAAGTACCATCGCGATGGCACTGGAATAGCCAAATCTGAACTCCTTAAATGCCGTGTTATACACTTGGATCACCAACACATTGGTAGCGCGACCTGGCCCACCTCCAGTCATAACCATAATCAAATCAAAGACCTTGAAGGAAGAAATAATCATCAAGATGCTGACAAAGAAAGTCGCCGGGGTCAACATAGGCAAAGTCACATAGCGAAATCTCTGAAAAGCACTTGCGCCATCAATCTCGGCTGCTTCATAAAGATACGAGGGAATACCTTGCAAAGCGGCGAGGTAAATGATCATGTAATACCCCATCCCCTTCCAGATACTTGCCATAATAACAGTAGGCATTGCCCAGTCTACAGAGGCAGTCCAACGAGGTGGATTCTCGACGCCCAATGTCACCAACAACTGGTTTACAGGACCCATCGCTGGATGAAAAAGCATATTCCAAACCACAGCCACCGCCACCAAAGAAGCCACGTAGGGGAAAAAGAAAGTCGTGCGGAAAAAATTCCTACCCCGCAAGGGTTGGTTGAGAAGCAAGGCTAATCCAAGCGAGGCAGCCATGGTCAGGGGGACTGTACCAATGACATAAAAGAAGGTGTTACTCAAGGCTATACGGAAAGTCGAATCATCAAGTAACTGTTTGAAGTTATTTAATCCTACCCAAGAGACCTCATTCGCTCCATCCCACTTCATGAAGGCAAGCACAAGTGAAAAAACCATAGGAATCAGGGTAAAAATGGCAAAGCCAAGTAAATTAGGCAAGATAAAGGAGTATGCAATCAGATTTTCCCTAATTTTCCTACGTCGTTTGTTATTTACAGCTTGTTTGTGATGATCCAATCTTATCGAAGTCATAATCTATAAGAATCGTAAGAGCAAGATGATGGCGGAAATTTACCACCATCTTGCTCTTATAGACGAATGTTACTACTGTTCCAACGCTTCTGAGACACGCTCTGTCATAGAAGCAAGCCCTTCATCGACAGAAACAGAATTGGTCATGATCAATTCATGCTCTTCATTCAATATTTGTTCAACGGCACCCACTTGCGGGTGCATGGGCAGTTCAAGACGTACGGTTGTTGTCTGCAATGCCTCACCGGCTTCTGCGGGAACACCATCAAGACTACCAAAAACTTCAAGTACCTCTGCATTACGGATAGCGGGGAGATTACCCGTTGCTGCCAATGCTTTGGCCCCTTCGGGACCGCTGTAGAATTTAATGAAGTCCCAAGCTGCATCTTTGTTAGCTGAGTTGGAATTGATAGCCAGAGAAGTCAACGTACCGGCAGTTGTGCCAGGCTCAACCCCTTCAGGAACCGGGAACTTAGCAACGCCCCAATTGAAATCAGTTTCACCCTCGTTTTCAGCGGCAATCATAGACCCAATGAACCAGGATCCCATGGGCAGCATGGCAATTTGCTCATTCTTGAAAACACCAGAGTAGTGAACATTGCCTGCTTTCAACGAGCCATAATCCATGATGATGCCATCATCCTGCATGGCGACAACCATATCATAAATTGGTTTCATGAAGCTGTAATCGGTGGCAATAGCTGTGTTCTCACCATCTTGAAATGCTGCCAGTTCTACGGCTGAGCGCCAGGTGTGATGATGCCCGCCGTACACTTTTTCGGCACCCTCTCCGCTGGTTAACTCACGAGCGAGGGCATCATACTCTGCCCAGGTAATGTCGCTGGGATAGTCAATGCCAGCCGCATCAAAGATGTCTTTATTGTAGTAAAGGATCCAAATGTCGCTGCGGAAGGGCAGAGCATAAATAGAACCCTCAAATGTTAGTTCCTCAGCCGCGCCGCTGTAGACACTCAGGTCTAAGCCATCTGCGGCGATATAGTCTTCCAAGGGATCAATCTGACCCCGAGTTAACATGGCGGAGTAGCCGGGGATGTCCTTAACGGTGATGATGTCTGTGTCGTCCCCACCAGAGAGCATGATGTTGACTTTGTCTTGGTACTCGGCTGAAGAAATCTCAAGGAGTTCTACCGTCACATTCGGATTCTGAGCTTCATACGCATCAATAACTGCT
Source organism: uncultured Chloroflexia bacterium (assembly GCA_963747345.1). Taxonomy (GTDB): domain Bacteria; phylum Chloroflexota; class Anaerolineae; order Promineifilales; family Promineifilaceae. Next base: position 28,032 of record CAVVFA010000007.1, read on the forward strand.
TGCCAATAAGGTGTGGTGGCTATATCCCAGGCCGTCATCTTGAGTGTGACCGGTTCCATGTTTTCTGGTTCTGGTGCTTCCTGTTCCATTGCCTCTGGCTCGGCAACATCCGATCCCACTATTTCTGAGACACGCTCTGTCATAGAAGCAAGCCCTTCATCGACAGAGACAGAATTGGTCATGATCAATTCGTGTTCTTCATTCAATATTTGTTCAACGGCGCCCACTTGCGGGTGCATGGGCAGTTCAAGACGCACAGTTGTTGTCTGCAATGCCTCAGAGGCTTCTGCAGGAACACCATCAAGGCTACCAAAAATTTCGAGTACCTCTGCATTGCGGATAGCAGGGAGATTACCTGTTTCAGCCAATGCTTTGGCGCCTTCGGGACCGCTGTAGAATTTAATGAAGTCCCAAGCTGCATCTTTGTTAGCTGAGTTGGAATTGATAGCCAAAGAAGTCAACGTACCGGCAGTTGTGCCAGGCTCAACCCCTTCAGGAACTGGGAACTTGGCCACGCCCCAAGCAAAATCAGTTTCGCCCTCGTTTTCAGCGGCAATCATAGACCCAATGAACCAGGATCCCATGGGCAGCATGGCAATTTGCTCATTCTTGAAAACACCAGAGTAGTGAACATTGCCTGCTTTCAACGAGCCATAATCCATGATGATGCCATCATCCTGCATGGCGACAACCATATCATAAATTGGTTTCATGAAGCTGTAATCGGTGGCAATAGCTGTGTTCTCACCATCTTGAAATGCTGCCAGTTCTACGGCTGAGCGCCAGGTGTGATGATGCCCGCCGTACACTTTTTCGGCACCCTCTCCGCTGGTTAACTCACGAGCGAGGGCATCATACTCTGCCCAGGTAATGTCGCTGGGATAGTCAATGCCAGCCGCATCAAAGATGTCTTTATTGTAGTAAAGGATCCAAATGTCGCTGCGGAAGGGCAGAGCATAAATAGAACCCTCAAATGTTAGTTCCTCAGCCGCGCCGCTGTAGACACTCAGGTCTAAGCCATCTGCGGCGATATAGTCTTCCAAGGGATCAATCTGACCCCGAGTTAACATGGCGGAGTAGCCGGGGATGTCCTTAACGGTGATGATGTCTGTGTCGTCCCCACCAGAGAGCATGATGTTGACTTTGTCTTGGTACTCGGCTGAAGAAATCTCAAGGAGTTCTACCGTCACATTCGGATTCTGAGCTTCATACGCATCAATAACTGCTTGCCAATAAGGTGTGGTGGCTATATCCCAGGCCGTCATCTTGAGTGTGATAGGGCCATCGGCTGCTTCTACTTCTTCTGCAACTTCTGCAACTTCTTCTGTTGTCGTCGTTTCTTCTTGCTGGGTATCGGTGGTGTTTGTCTCGGCAGGGGCAGTATCACCACCACAGGCCACAAGAGCAATCATCAAAATCACTAATAACGAAATTAATAAATGTTTTTTCATTTTTATTTCTCCTCAACCTAATATATATAAGCAAATTTTGGGAATTTATAGAATATGGAGAATCCTTTCTTCTCTTGTGTTTGGCAATAAGCATGACCTCCTAAAGATGAAAAAACTTCAACGGTGGTTAGCGAGTCAACCAGCCACCATCGACGGGTATAATTATTCCGTGCATATATCTGGCCGCATCTGAAGCTAAGAAAACGGCCGTTCCCTTCAAATCATTCGGTTCCCCCCATCTTCCCGCAGGAATGCGCTCCAATATAGAAGCTGCGCGTGCCGTGTCAGCACGTAATGGAGCTGTGTTATCGGTTGCCATATAACCAGGCGCAATCGCGTTGACATTAATGCCATATTGCGCCCATTCATTGGCAAGTGCTCGCGTGACTCCCGCCACCCCACTCTTGGCAGCCGTGTAAGACGGAACCGTAATGCCACCTTGAAAAGAAAGCATAGAGGCCACGTTGATAATTTTTCCGCTTTTCTGCGGTATCATCACTTTAGCGGCCGCTTGCGAAAGGAAAAACAAGGCTCGCAAATTAATATGGAGAACATCATCCCAATCCTCCTCGCTAAACTCAATAGCAGGCGCCCGCCGGATAATCCCCGCATTATTAATCAGAATATCCAACTGCCCCATGGCAGCCACTATCTCAGCCACGATTGTGTTTAACTCGCTGACACTGGTTTTTCGCAAGTCGGCGACGACTTCATGAAAACGGCAGCCAAGGGATCGAACTTGCTCCCCTGTGTCCTCGCAGTTCGACCGGTCTAGCCCAACGATATCGGCTCCCGCTTCGGCCAATCCCAAAGCCATTGCCTGACCTAGACCGCGGCTGGCTCCAGTTACAAGTGCTATACGGCTGTTTAACTTAAATTTATCTAATATCATCATTCCCTTTTACTTATTACTATTCCTTAGCGCAACGATTCCATCGATACCGGGTCCATATCCGTAAACGCCTGATTCTCACCAGCCATCGCCCAGATAAAGATATAACTGCCAGTACCCATTCCACTGTGAATAGACCAAGAAGGCGAAATGATAGCTTCACGATCACGTATCACCAGATGCCGGGTTTCTGCTGGTTCACCCATCAAATGAAAAACGACATTTTCATCCTCAATGTCAAAATAACAATAAACCTCCGAACGGCGTGCATGTTTATGTGCTGGCATCGTATTCCACATATTTCCCGGCTCCAACAAAGTCATACCCATTACAACCTGACAACTTTGCGCCCCTTCCGGGTGAATATATTTGTAAATGGTGCGTTTATTGCTGTTCATGGCATCGCCTAAATGAACAGGTGCCGCATCATCAATTTTTAGATGAACAGTTGGATATTTGGCATGAGCTGGGGCGCTAAAAAGGAAGAATTGAGCAGGATTGCTGCTATCTATACTTTGGAAAATAACCTCACGGTTGCCTTTGCCGACGTAGAGCCCATCTTGTTTGGCAAGCGTAAAAGTTTCGTCGTCAATACGAATCTCTCCCCCACCACCAATGTTGATAATGCCAATTTCCCGCCGTTCCAGAAAATAATCGGCAGCTATATCATGCTTTTCTACGGTTAGCATAATCGGTGTATTTGCGGGCATAGCACCACCAACAATGACCCTATCAATATGTGAATAAACCAAATTTAATTCACCAGATTGGAAAAGTTCACCAATATGAAAATTGGCACGAAGTTCATCTGTCGTCATTCGTTTAACTTGATCTTGATGAACTGGATAACGCATTTCCATGATACTCTCCTTAACTTCTATTTATTTAGACTAATTCCTCAAAATAGTTGACCGAAAATCAAGTGGGTTTCGGATATTGGCTCGCGGTTGCTCTTGAATTGTTTGTGTAATCATTTTTCGGAAACAACTTAGTCCAAAAATCCATATCATAGCCAGCTCGCCAAGCCAACGCTTCCAGAAAAAAGTAATCGCCAAACAGAGTGTATTGTTCAGCATACTCCGGTTGCGTGGCATGGTAGCTCGCCTTTGGCAACAACCCTTGAATGCCCGTTGGCGTAGGATCAAATACCTTTTCTAACTGTGCATCCAACAAGCGTTGAGCCGCTACCTGATACCGTGAACCATTATCCCCATCGAGGAGACTTGCCAAACGCATGAGACCAACCGCAGCAATAACAGCGGCTGAAGAATCACGGACTTGAGGTGCGTCTTGTGGTAAACGAAAATCCCAAAGAGGTATATAGTCGGGGTTAATCTCGGCCAAAAAGGAATCGGCCGTTTGCTGACTGGCAGTCAAAAAGGCAGGATCGCCACTCCATTGATGTGCTATAGCAAATCCGTTAATTGCCCAAGCTTGTCCACGTGACCAAAGTGAGTCATCGGCATATCCTTGACCTGTTTTGGGGCCAACAGGCTCACATGTTTCTGGATCCATAAAAAATGTATGAGCGGTACTACCATCTGGGCGGACAATATAACGTTGCGTGGTACGCGCATGACGATTGGCAATATCGGCATATTGGGGGTCGCCTGTTTGATCTGTCGCCCAGTAAAGTAGGGGGAGATTCAATAAACAATCAACAATAAACCGCCCACCTTCTTTAGAATCACCAATTTGTCCCCATGCTTGAATATATTCTCCACATGAATTGAAGCGTTCAATGAGACGGTCAGCAGCGGCAAGTGCCAAAGTGCGTGCTTGCTCATTGCCAGTCAATTTGAATTGTGCGATCGCGCTTAGGGTATACAAAAAACCCAAATCGTGACTGATGTCGATATTATTAATAAGGCGTTGGGAGAAACTCTCAAGTTGAGATGCGGCGGCGTTGCGGAAGAAATCATCTTGGGTGATAGCATAGGCCAACCATAATTCACCTGTCCAAAATGAGGTCATCCAATGGTCATTGCCTCCGAGAATGAAGCTGTCATCCCGGCCGATAAATGGGAATTGACCAGCGAATATCGTTACATTCTTGCGTATACGTTCAAGACAAATTTCTAGTGCCTCTTCATAGTTATCTGTCATATTTTTCAATCTTCCCTCTTCATATTAATTTCGTGGTTGTAATAGGTAGACCTGACCTGTGTAATAACAACTTTGTGATTTTAAGGAGTGCTGAGAGTGTCACGTTGATGTGCGAACTCGTAAGTTTGGTAAGGAAGTAAGTAGCCTGGATTTAATTTTTAGGTCGAATTATATATACCTACCGGTACGTACCAATATTAATTTGCCTTTCATTGTTTGTCAAGTTCTTTTTACTCAATGGGGGCGGTTTAAAGGGGGGTTTAGATGTGAAACTTTGCCCAAAAATCAGAAAAGAGGTCGAAATCGAGCAAAATTTACTTGATTTTGAGCCGAATTTTCCTTCAAATTAAGCGGTTTTTAGTCAAATTGTTCTCATACACAAAAAATAATTGTCTCCACAAAAAAATATTGCTGCTGAAATTCCGCTCTTGATCATGTAAGCTTATTACAAGCTGGGTCGGGAACATATGAGAAAGAACTTCTCCCCCAAACTGGCACGCGAGAAACGCGACTGGAACGACCTCGAACTAAGCCTAGAGTAATATATCCCCTTTCTCATATGCTTATTGCTCGAAATAAAAACAGAGCCATGCTGCCCTCCAGCATGGCTCTGTTTTTTTGTTTCCCTGGGAAAAAACACTCAAAGAGCAACAACATCATACAGAAATGAACTGATTGAAAATTTCTCCCTTAAGCCAGAACGAACATGCTTATGGCAGAAATCAACTCGCTCACAATGGCGCTATTTACGGCTGCAAACAAAGGTGTAGCATGTGATTAGATATTGAGTCAGTTACTCAGTTTGTTTTTTAGCTACCTAAATTTTGTACCAATAAAGGCACAAACCATAAAAAGATGACAGTGACGATTTTCCCTGCAAAAATGTAAGTATCAACAAAACACTTGCAAAAGGAGAACCGTCACCATGGATAATTCTATCAGATATTCGCCACGAGCCAGTTTGGCTATCGTTGGCATGTACATTCAACAAATGGATATTTGGGGCATGATTGGTAAGCAGGTCAAAATCCAACAAAAAACCATAACCCATACGCCCTTGCAGAAATTGCAGGACGCTTTCATCAATATCCTGGCTGGGGGGCATGGCATTGTGGAAATCAATCGCCGCGTGAAAACAGACAGCAGTTTGTTGTCTGCCTTTGGTCGGCAGAATTGTGCTGACCAATCGGGTGTCAGTAGTACCTTGAATGCCTGTCAACCAGAAAATGTAGTGCAAATGCGACAGGCGGTGCAAGAAATCTATCGTCGGTATGGCGCTGGCTACACCCATCACTATGGTCAAGCATATCAATTGTTGGACGTGGATATGAGTGGTTTGCCCGCTGGTCGGCAAGGCGAAGGGGTCGAAACAGGCTATTTTGCCGACAAGGTAAGCAAACGTGGTCGTCAGGTGGGGCGAACCTATGCCACGCTGTACGATGAGATCGTTAGTGAGCGATTGTATGGCGGCAAGACCCAACTGAATCGTAGTTTGACGGAGTTGGTGACAGACGCCGAAACGGTCTTGAATCTCAACCCTGGTTTCCGCAAACGAACCATCTTGCGCATTGATGGTGGTGGCGGCAATGATGCGGACATCAATTGGATCCTGTCGCGTGATTATCTGCTCCTGGTGAAGATGACGCACTGGAAGCGCGTCGCTAAGCTGGTGACGACAGTTTCGCAGTGGCATACAGACCCGAAAGATCCTCGCCGTCAGGCCGGTTGGGTTGAAGCTCCCTTTGCCTATGATAAACCCACCCGCCAGTTGGCAGTTCGGTGTCAAGGCAAAAATGGCAAATGGCACACCACTATTTTGGTCTTTAACCTCAACGACGACCAACTTGCCTGGCTGTGCCAGCAAGGCAAACGCCCAGTCACTTTGCCAGAGAACTTGCTCTGGTGGGCAGTTTACGCCTATGACCTGCGCGGTGGGGGTGTGGAAACGACCTTCAAAGGCTCTAAACAAGGATTGGGGATCACTAAGCGCAACAAAAAATCCTTTGTTGCCCAAGAAATACTCTTGCTCTTGGCACAATTGGCCTACAACCTCATTGCCTGGACGCGCAATGGGCTGGCTGCGTGTCTGGCTAAGGTGCGGCAATTCGGAATGTTGCGGATGGTTCGTGATGCTTTTCATATTTCCGGATGCGTCATGTACGATGTTCACGGTCATATTGTTCAGATTTCACTCAATCAGGCGCATGATTTAGCGGCTTCTTTCAGGGATGCCTTTGCTGTTTTCTTGGCTCGTGATGGAACTGTCGTTAATTTGCGCAAAATTTAGGTAGCTATGTCACCAGGAGTATAATGACCCCAGATATTTGGACAATGGGTGTTTTTGCATAACGTCGGGTAGCAGGAGGACATTACTGCCCTCCCGCCCCCTAAGAACCCATCGTGCGCCTTTCAACGCAATAGGCTCAAGCCTCTTAAACGTCCTTTTCCAGACGCGGTTTCTTAACATGTAAACCTTGACTATGGACTTGTCGATGACAGTTAGGATGGAGTAACACACGATTGCTGAAACCATCAATGCCACCATGAGTTTGCCAAACAATATGGTGGCTATGCCATCCCGTTTGTTTGGTTATTTTCTGATGACAATTAGGACAAATGCCTTTCTGAGATTGCCACAGGAGTAACAAATCCTGCCGACCTCTGCCAATGGTTAACCATCTTGGTATCCAAACGCTTTTCAAAATAGGGTTCCCATTGTGGGTCATACGGATTTGCCTGTCCTTTTACTTTGATGTGTCGTTGTATCGGTTTATGAGCGGCTTTGCGAAGTCGGCATCGTTCTGTTTTCCCATCCTTTCCTGTTCTTTCCCCATAGAAGACCCAGTTACTTTGTTTGGTAGAGAGAAAATATTTCTGCTTGACCCACCGTGCTGATTTGTCAGGGTGTCTTCGTTTGGCCCAATGCCATATCGCTAAAAAGATTTCATGGTCTATTCGGACAAAGGTTTCCTTGCTGACGACATGGCAATGATAGTTGACCCAGCCTTCAATGATTGGGTTGAGTTGGCTAATCAGTTGACCAGCGGTCGCTTGTTTGTTGCCTTTGATGATCGTTCTTGCTTTGCGGAGAAAGGCTTTGATGCTTTTCTTAGCGGGCTTAATGAGTAGTTTTCGTCATATTTGCGTATGTTTTGTCCGAGGAAATCGAACGCCCTCTTTGATATGGGTGATGTGGGTTTTCTCTGGTGAGAGTTGAAGCCCACGACCCTGCAGGAATCTGTTCAATCAGTGGTTTTATCTCTTGTTCAAGTAATTCCGGGTTGCTACCGGTGACAATGAAGTCATCAGCAAAGCGCACCAGATGTACCTTTTGACCTCTGTGACTGGGAAATTTCGCTTTCAGTTCTACTTCCAAACCATCCAGCGTCATATTCATGAGGACGGGTGACACGACGCCACCTTGCGGTGTGCCGCTCTCTGTCTCGTGCCACTTATCCAATTCTATGTATCCGGCTTTGAGCCATTGCCGTAGAATTGGGTTTTCAGTCGGAACATGAGTTAATAACCATTGATGAGAAATTCCATCAAAACAAGACTTGGATGTCGCCTTCCAAAATCCATTGGGCGGAGCTTTTTCGGCATAGAAGGATAAAGCATTGTTGGATTGCATCGGCTGGAGCACGTCCTTTCCTGAACCCATAGGAATTGGGGTCGCCAGTTGTTTCCGCAATAGGGTCTAAGGCCAGCTTGTAGAGTGCTTGCATGGCTCTATCTCCCATTGTGGGAATACCTAACGGCCGTTTCTTACCATTGGCTTTTGGAATGTGTATCCGCCTGAGCGGTTGCGCCTTGTACCCGTGTTGCCTTAATGATTTTATGCCTTCCATTTTACTTGCTGGTGTTGACCAGAGTTTGCCGTCAACGCCGGGAGTTCGTTTGCCCTCGGTTTTCTGTCACTCGTTTGACGGCTAGAGCTTTGCCGCTAAACGAGCGGGTCAGCAGATCGTTGCAAGGCTTTCACCTTGCCCCATTTGCCTTCCTGAGTTGCCTTCACAATACGTGTTTGCAGCCGTCGCACATTCTGGTTTACCTTACGCCAGTTAATGTCGTGCCACTCGTTGCCAGTGTGGGAAGATGCACCAGTTAATGATGTCGCTGGACTCAGGTTTTGAGTGTAATGGTTAGCCGCTAGCCGCGATCCGTTTCATTACTGCCATCTGCTTTTCTTCCTGTGACGGTTTGACAAGCTCTCTTGTGATGAAGAGACCAGATGGAAGTCTGCTCGCTTTCGCGTGGGATGATGTTGCTGTTGGCGCAATCCCTATCCACTTCATTACAAGTGGCCTTCGCTTTCTCCATCCTCCTTTACCCGCACCCCCATCGGCTCACCTTGCGGCTTGCTTTCCCTGTGGGGAGAGATACGGGCTTACCATGTTCCGTTTGAATGCCAGCATGGGTTAGGGTCTCGCCTATCCGCCGGTGGCTATGTCTACGACAGGCAACGAGGGAACTACCATCCCTGACCACACTACCTTTTGGTTCAAGCCTGTCAGCATCTTTGGCTTGTTCGTTACTGACGACGTTTATCAGCGATTCACATATGTTGACCATACCATGCGATCCTAGCTCCTGACCATTTGATGCTAACAGTCATAACCTTCTCTCACGGTTGATTACCATCCTATAAGATGTGGCTACTATTGTCCCAAGAGGCTTCACACCCCACCGTTACCAGTGACGCACGCTCTGGTAGGGTACCAATGGCAGAACATTGGGTTATGTCCTGATTTAACAGTCACTACAGTCATTCAAACGACTTCATGTCGCACGCCCCAAAAAGGTATATTCCAGTATATTTCAGTCGAGTAAGCCAAAGTAATAGGGTTCATTGATTGGGTAATTTTGGGATTATTTGTACTCGAGAGTGATTTTTGAAATATACCTTTTTGGGGCGTGCGACATGAAGTCGTTTGAATGGCTGTTGTGACTGTTAAATCAGGACATAACCCAATGTTCTGCCATTGGTATCCTACCAAGACATGCGTCACTGGTAACGGTGGGGTGTGAAGCTCTTGGGACAAAAGTGTCCACACTTATAGGTGGCAACTAGAACGTGAGTAAAAGTTGTGGCTGATAGCATCAAATCGGTCTGGAACCAGGATTGCATGATATGGGTAACATATGTGAATCATCGGAACTGTCGTAAAAGGTAACAAGCCAAAGATGCTGACAGGCTTGAGCCAAAAGGCGTGTGGTCAGGAATAGGTAGTCCCTCGATGCCTGTCGTAGACATAGTACCACCGGCGGATAGATGAACCCTAACTCATGCTGGCGTTCAAACGGAACATGGTAAGCCCGTATCTCTCCCCACAGGGAAAACAAGCCGCAAGGTGAGTCTATGGGGATGCGGGTAAAGGAGGATGGAGAAAGCGAAGGCTACTTTGTAATGAAGTGGATAGGGATTGAGCAACAGCAATATCATCCCACGCGCAAGCGAGCAGACTTCCATCTGGTCTCTTATCACAAAAGAGCTTGTTAAACCGTCACAGGAAGAAAAGCAGATGGCAGTAATGAAACGGATCGCGGCTACGGCTAACCATTACACTCAAAACCTGAGTCCTGCGACATCATTAACTGGTGCATCTTCCCACACTGGCAACGAGTGGCACGACATTAACTGGCGTAAGGTAAACCAGAACGTGCGACGGCTGCAAACACGTATTGTGAAGGCAACTCAGGAAGGCAGATGGGGGAAGGTGAAAGCCTTACAACACCTGCTACTCGCTCGTTTAGCGCCAAAGCTCTAGCGGTCAAACGGGTGACGGAAAACCAAGGCAAACGGACTCCCGGCGTTGACGGCAAACTCTGGTCAACGCCCACAAGTGAATGGAAGGCATAAAATCATTAAGGGCGACACGGGTACAAGGCGCAACCGCTCAGGCGGATACACATTCCAAAAGCCAATGGTAAGAAACGGCCACGTTAGGTATTCCCACAATGGGAGATAGAGCTATACAAGCACTCTACAAGCTGGCATTAGACCCTATTGCAGAAACAACCGGCGACCCCAATTCCTATGGGTTCAGGAAAGGGACAGTCCTCCAGCCGATGCAATCCAACAATGCTTTATCCTTCTATGCCGAAAAAGCTCCGCCCAATGGATTTTGGAAGGCGACATCAAGTCTTGTTTTGATGGAATTTCTCACCAATGGTTATTAACTCATGTTCCGACTGAAAACCCAATTCTACGGCAATGGCTCAAAGCCGGATACATAGAATTGGATAAGTGGTACGAGACAGAGAGCGGCACACCGCAAGGTGGCGTCGTGTCACCCGTCCTCATGAATATGACGCTGGATGGTTTGGAAGTAGAACTGAAAGCGAAATTTCCCGGTCTCACAGAGGTCAAAAGGTACATCTGGTGCGCTTTGCTGATGACTTCATTGTCACCGGTAGCAACCCGGAATTACTTGAACAAGAGATAAAACCACTGATTGAACAGTTCTTGCAGGGTCGTGGGCTTCAACTCTCGGCAGAGAAAACCCACATCACCCATATCAAAGAGGGCGTTGATTTCCTCGGACAAAACATACGCAAATATGACGATAAACTATTCATTAAGCCCGCGAAGAAAAGCATCGAGCCTTCTCCGCAAAGCAAGAACAATCATCAAAGGCAACAAACAAGCGACCGCTGGTCAACTGATTGCAAGCTCGACCCAATCATTGCAGGCTGGGTCAACTATCATTGCCATGTCGTAGCAAGGAAGCCTTTGCCCGAATAGACCATGAAATCTTTTTAGCGATATGGCATTAGGCCAAACGAAGACACCCTGACAAATCAGCACGGTGGGTCAAGCAGAAATATTTTCTCTCTACCAAACAAAGTAACTGGGTCTTCTATGGGGAAAGAACAGGAAAGGATGGGAAACAGAACGATGCCGACTTCGCAAAGCCGCTCATAAACCGATACAACGACACATCAAAGAAAAGGACAGGCAAAATGGTATAACCCACCGAATGGGAACCCTATTTTGAAAAAGCGTGTGGATACCAAGATGGTTAACCATTGGCAAGGTCGGCAGGATTTGTTACTCCTGTGGCAATCTCAGAAAGGCATTTGTCCTAATTGTCATCAGAAAATAACCGAAACAAACGGGGTGGCATCACCACCATATTGTTTGGCAAACTCATCGTGGTATTGATGGTTTCAGCAATCGTGTGTTACTCCATCCTAACTGTCATCGACAAGTCCATCGTCAAGGTTTATATGTTAAGAAACCGCGTCTGGAAAAGCCATTTTAAGAGGCTTGAGCCTATTGCGTTGAAAGGCGCACGATGAGTTCTTAGGGGCAGTAATATACTCCTGTTACCCGACGTTATGCAAAAATACCCTGATTGGCTCTGGGAAACGCCTCGTTCAACTACCCGAGTAGGACATTTTGCGCGTTTGGCTCCTGTTTCCTAATTCGCCAACAACATCTATCCCGAATGTAGGCCATCTTGTGGGTCAGTAACATCTTTCAAGGCATCCATCATCTTCTGGTGCTTGTGGCTGCGGCTGCCATAGAGTCTGGCAGAGAATACGGTGATGATTTCCAGCACGTCTTGGGCTAACTCTTCTTCAAATGAAGGTTGCTCCCCCTGGTGAATGATGACAATCTCAATGCCTTGCAATTCACACAAGGTAAAAACCAACTCAGCCCCAAACCGCAGCAACCGATCTTTATGGGTCAGAACCAGCCGCTTCATTTTCCGAGTCATGATCAGCTCAAGCAGTTGGTTCAGACCTTGCTTGCGGTAATTCATACCAGAGCCTAAATCTCGAATGACTTCACAGCGCCATCCTTTGGCGGCACAGTAAGCTTCGAGTAATTCTTGCTGTCTGTTCAGGTCTTCTTTTTGGTCATACGAGGAAACACGGGCATAACAGACAGTGGGTTGACCCTCGTTGTTGATGCCGGCCAGTTTGTTGACATCGTAATAGCGGGTGCCAGTTTTGGAGCGTCGTTCGGGCAGCAACTCGCCGGTGTTCTCCCATTTTCTGTAGGGTTTGCGGGGTCACTCCCAGCAGGGCTGATGCTTCTCCTATCTTTACTAGTCGTTTTTCCATAGTAGTATATACTAACATATAATAATAGATAAATCAATACTGTTACCAGCCCCCACGCCTCAGCCAATCAGCGCAATCCGCTCCCGATTGTACAGCCGCATAGCTACCCCCAGCGCCACGACGCCAACCAGCATGGTAACGGCCGTTGCCACCAGCACTTCCCCTGGAGGTAAACTCTCGCCGCGCATCACCTTGTTAATCAAAAAGGTCTGGGCAATGGTGGGAACCAGATTCATCCACGGCTGCGCCTTGATAGGCAAAATCGCCAGGAAAAGGGCAGGCATGAACCCGGCCAGTGAGAGCAGCTGCGTGTACGTTTGCGCTTCTTTGACATTGCGTGTGTAGGAAGCGATGAGCATTTGCAGCGCCACCGCCATAAAAATGACGGGAATGATGATGATAACGGCCGTGCCAATCGCCTGTGCCGATACGTTGACCTGAATCGCCGTAAATTCCTGCACTGCCGGCACGCCCAACAGCACCAGAAATAGGGTGGTTGCCAGCGCCAGTGCCACAAGGGTAAAGCCAAACGCCGTCAGGTATTTGCCCACGAGGAATGCCCAACGGGGGACCGGATTAATCAACAGCGGTTCTAACGATTCGCGCTCCCGCTCGCCGGCAGTCATATCGACCACCATGTAAAAGCCGCCCAAAAAAGCGGCCGTCAGCATGATGATGGGCAGCAAATTCAGCACCGTACCGGCGGCACCGCGTGACTCTGGCGATACACTACGGCCACAACCGGCACGGCTGTCATCGTCGTCGGACTCACGCCCCGCGCCAGCAGTCGCAGCGCGCCAATGCGGCCACTGTACTGTTCTAGCAGTTTTCCACGCGCTGCACCGCTACGCCGGTACCCTGATTGGACTCATCGCGCAACAGTTCCACGGTGGCCGGTTCACCCTGAGCAAAAGCCTCAGCATAGGTGTCCGGGATGATCAGGACCATGTCGGCATCGCCGTTTTGCACCGCTGCCCGCACATCGGCTGGCGGCGCTAAAATATCTACATTGTACATGTCTAAAAAGGCGACCAGGTTAGGCGCGTTGGCTGCGCCCACTACTGGCAGTTGCAGTGTTTGTTCCACCTGCTCGGCAAAGGCGCGGTTTAGAAAGCCGAACAACACAATGTAGAGAAGTGGATTGAGCAGCACACTCAGCAGGGCGTTAAACACCGAACGGCGGTCGCGCAGGTTATCAACCGCCTCTTTGCGACTGATGATGCCCACAAGTAACCAGGAACGTATCATTCCAGTCCCTCCGTCGTGCCGATGATTTGCACAAAAGCTTCTTCCAGATCGCTCTGCCCGGTACCCTGCCGCAGCGCGTCGGCCGATCCCTGGGCCACTACCCGGCCATGGGCGATGATGACGATGTTGTCGCACAGGGAAGCTACTTCTTGCATGATGTGGCTCGAAAACAACACCGTCTGCCCGGCTTCACGCAGACGGCGAACGACCTGGCGCATGGCGCGGGTACTCATCACGTCCAATCCTACTGTCGGCTCGTCGAGCATGATGTTGGGCGGGTTATGCACCAGGGCGCGGGCGATGGCTACCTTCACTTTTTGCCCGGTGGAGAAACCTTCGGTCTGCCGGTCGGCGATGTCTGCCATCTCCAGTAGGGTGATCAAGTCGTCAATGCGCTTTTCCAGATCTGCGCCGCGCAGGCCGTGCAAACGGCCGAAATAGCGAATGTTCTCCCGTGACGTTAGACGCTGGTATACGCCGCGCTTATCGGGCAAGACGCCCAGGCGTTGCTGCGCCGCCACGCGCTGCCGCCAGGTATCCATTTCATCCACGGCGACGCTGCCTTCATCCGGCTCCAACACGCCGGCGATGACGCGCATAGTCGTGCTTTTACCCGCGCCGTTGGGGCCAAGCAGGCCGGTAATTTGTCCATTGGGAGCAGTGAAGGAGACATCCTGCACTGCCTGTACTGCGCCAAAGGCTTTGGAAAGATGGGTCACAACAATCATGGTACTCCTTGTGGTATGTCGGATGGGTTTGTCTTTCCAGTAACCGCCGCCACGCTTCTCACGGTCTAGGCCCGCCGGACTCACGAAAAAGGGTGGCGGCTGAATTTCTGCCAGGCAAGATGTGTCTAGCCCGGTGACAGTGCCGCTGTTGATGAAGGCTTCGACCACCATCGGCATACAGCCTACCGCCAGCGCCCCATGGCCGTAACCGGGTAAAACCAGGTGCAGGCTTTGCGCTAAAGTGGCGGCTACGCTGTCGGCATAATGGGGTGGCGTAATGGGGTCAGCCTCACCGGAGAGGAGCAGGGTGGGGATAACGGCCGTTACTGGTTCGCGCAGTTCTTCCGGCACAACCGCCTGCGGCCAATCGGCGCATACTTCGAGCAGGTCTTCAGCTACCAGGGCAAACTGGGTATCGGCGTGCAGCGCCTCTGCCTGCGCCAGATCGATCAACGGCGCGTCTTCACTGCACGCCACTGCATAAAACATGCCCAGATGCATCTCTATATCGTTGGAAAGTGACACCGATTGCGCCAGGATTGGCCCAATGTCTCCACCTTCGGCCGCGTTGTGAATCATGAGTGGCAGCAAAGAAACAAGGTCGGGGCTGTACAACAGCCCAAAAATACTCTGCATAAAGTCATCCTGAGTAATCGTCAGATCCATCTTTTCGCTGGTTAGGGGATGGGCCAGCGTCACTTCCAGCCCATCCTCCATCTGCACCAACAAAGCGGCAAATTCCTGCTCCAGATCAGGAAAGGTCGAACGGCAGGCATCGTCGGTGGCGCAGCGGGCAAAAGAAGGTCGCAGGGCGCGCTGACCATCACGCGGGGCTTGTAATTGCAGTACCAGTTCCGGCCCGACGACGGCATCTAGCACGACGCTGCGCGTCTGTTCGGGGAAAAGGCGCATATATTCCAGCGCCGCCCGGCTGCCGTAAGAGACGCCGATCAAATTGATCTGCTCATACCCCAACGCGGCGCGCACTTCGTCCAGGTCGGTCATGGCGATGGTGGTATGGTACTGGGTGAGGTCGTTGGCGACAGCCAATTCTTCTCGACACGCAGCCAGTGCTTCCATGAGTATTTCCTCCGTGCTGTCAAGCGGCAGGTCGGCCACGTTGGGACACGAAAGGGGATTGGACTGCCCTGTGCCGCGCTGATCCACCAGGACGATGTCCCGATTTTGGTTCAGATTTTGCAGGACGGGCAGCATGAGCGGATACGCGGACATAGCTGCCTGTCCTGGTTCGCCAGCCAGCATAAAAATGGGATCCGGTTCGGGATTGCTTAGCGTGGCGGGCAGAACGGCAAATTGTACATCGAAAGTGCGCTTGTTATCGGTTGTGCCACTGCGGTCTTCGGGTACGGTGATGGCGCCGCACTGTGCAGCCACACCGCCGGTAAGCTGACAGGATGTGAGAACGGCCGTTGGCGCTGGTGCCGGTTCTTCCTGATTGGCACAAGCAGGCAATAAAAAAAGGAAGGCAAAAAGCAATAAAAGGTCTTTTATACAAGTATCTGTCAACATGATCTAGCCTCAACTGGTGAGTTTGAACGCCTGCAAGTCTGATTGACGATAAGATAGGCCGCGTCAGCTATAGTGGCAGATAAACGGCCGTTGCCACCACCCATAACTACAAGCTCAACGCGAAGTTATACCAACACGGTCTTAATATGACATTTTTAACTGTTAGATTTTCATCTTTGCACTCGACTAAAAAGTCCAATATATTCTTGTTCGC
>CAVVFA010000008.1:0-499487 GCA_963747345.1 uncultured Chloroflexia bacterium
ACAATCGCTATAAGAATAATGAGACAAATTTCTGGCAGTATTGCCAAGAACCAATCAAGTGATATAGGAGCGTTCACTTATGCACCTCCAAGCCAAGACAGCAAATTCGTGGCAGCAATGTGAACACTATCAAGTACTGTAGCGACTTGTTGTGTCTTGTACCCGCGCAACAATCGGTATCATACCGGCCTCCACAATAGGAGCGATAACTGAGGGAACAACACCAATAAGAATGAGTATAAAACAGAACATAATCACAGTTAGTTTATCTATAGGAAGGATGGGGCGCATGTCGTGCCATTTTCACCCTTCAGTAGTCTCCCAGAACACTTTGTGAACAGCACGTAGAATATAAGCGGCTGTAATAACGATGGCTAATACGCTTAAGATTGCCACAATTTGATAGTAGCTAGCGGGATTCAAGCCAAAAGCTGTGTTTTGAAGATTCAAACTACCACCATCCCATAACCCCATGAAGATGGGGAATTCGGCGATGAAGCCTGAAAGTCCAGGCATACCCATGGAAACCAAACCACCGATTATAAAGGGGATGACGAGGAAAGGTAGGGCTTTGCGCATCCCACTTAAGTCGTCCATGTTTCGGGTATGTGCTCTGTCATATACCATACCAACAACAGAGAAGAAAAGGGCTGTCATGACGCCATGACTGACCATTTGAATGCCCGCCCCGACAAATCCGTACAAAGTCATGGTCGCAAAGCCCATCGTGACTAAACCCATATGGCTAACACTGGAATAGCCAATGAGATATTTCATGTCCCGCTGACGCATGGCGATGAATGAGCCATACAGAACGTTGATGAGTGTGAGCAACATGATGAAGGGCATCCAGTAAACGGTGCCTTCTGGCATAATCTGAATACCAACGCGCATAGAAGCGTAAGCGCCAAGTTTCATCGAGCACACCCGAGCATGAATCATGGAAACGGCCGTTGGCGCGCCACATGACCATCAGGATGACCAGTTGTGGAAAGGGGAAGCATACCGGCTAACACCGCAAACCGACAAACAATGGCATGAACCGATTTGACATCTAAATGGGGAACTGGGCTTTGACCAGTGACGCAAATCAAATGTGTACTGGCCTGCGTGCCAACGGCTGTCAACCCAGCCGGAAGTTGTGCGGGTAGATAACTTGGTAGTTGAAAATAGAGGAACAAGAACGCAATAAAGGATACGAAACTACCAATCAGCAAGTAGAGTGTCAACTTCATGGCTGCATATTCACGCCGTTCTTTCCAGCCCCAAATGACAATCATGACATACATGGGCAACACTGCCAATTCATAAAAGAAGAAGAGCAAAAAGCCATCCACTGCCACAAACACGCCCTGCACACCAGCAACAAGGAGCATAAAGAATGCATAAAATTCGCGAGGGCGATCCTCAATGCTCCACGAAATAAGCACACCACCCAGGCCAACGATAGACGTCAGCAAAACCAGGGTGGCACTCATGCCATCAATGCCAAGGATATAGTTAATACCAACCGCTGGCATCCAAGAATATTGCTCAACAAAAGCTAATGTTTCAGCCCAAGGAATTCCCGGGATCCGGTAAATTATTGTAATAAGCTATGTACACGTACAGCGATAAAATCAGACTCATTACCATTGCGGCCAAGGCGAGCATACGTGAATTCTCACCACGCTCTTTAGGCATTAGTAGAATGACAACGGCCGTTACTATCGGCAGTAATGCAATAACTGATAGAAATGGGAAGTTCATATACCCTCTTCCTAACTAAATATCCGTGTTACAGTGTCGTTGATAATCGCCAACAGCCACATCGGCCATACACCCAATGACAACATCAGTGCCATCAACGGCCAGATAACAACATGTTCGCGGAAAGTCATATCTTTCAAGCCGCGCCATTCATCTTTAACAGGACCATGCAGCGTTTCACCGATCCCCTTCAAAATGTATGCGCCTGTCATCAATAAACCGATCATCGAAAGTGCTACCATTACCGAGAAAATACCCCAGGTACCGCGCACAATCAGGAACTCGCCTACAAAACCATTCAAACCAGGCAGACCCAAAGAAGCCATGCTAGCAAAAATCAAAATGCCGCCAAAGAAAGGCATAATCGACCAAATGCCGCCAAAGCGTTTCAAATCGCGGGTATGCGCCCTCTCGTAGATGACACCCACCATAAAGAACATACCCGCAGCGGAAAGGCCATGATTAAACATCTGCAAGACAGCGCCATTCGTTGCCGTAATGGCATTCAGGCGGATGTTGGGATCTATGAAGGCATCGGCACGGCCGTAAGCAAAAGCCATAATCGCCAAACCCAGCACCACAAAACCCATGTGATTAATAGAAGAATAGGCTACAAGACGTTTGAAGTCCCATTGTCCAAAAGCAGCGAACCCACCCATCACAATGCTCAACATACCAAAGACAGCCAGGATAACGGCCGTTGTATTAGCCTGTTGTGGGAAAAGCGGAATCACCAGGCGAATGAAACCATATGCCCCCAACTTCAATAACACACCCGCCAAAATCATCGAACCGGCCGTCGGTGCTTGCGTATGGGCATCGGGCAACCAGGTGTGGAAAGGCCAGATCGGAATTTTAATGGCAAACGCAATCACAAATACAATATAAGCGATATTTTTCACCATAGTTGTGGAAAGAGCCACATTCGGCAGCACTGGCGCTGACCAATTAACCCACACGTCATACAACTCCACAATATCAAACGTGCCCATCGACACCCCGATAATCTGAATTGCCAAAAGCAAACCCAAACTACCAGCCATCGTGTAAATAATAAACTTAAAGGAAGCGTAATTTCGGTCTGCCCCACCCCAAATCTTGATGAGAAAATACATCGGCACTAAACCAAATTCCCAGAAGATAAAGAAGATGAGCAAATCTAATGAGGCAAACAAACCCAACATAGCCGTTTCCATCAACAAGAAAAGCGCCATAAACATCTTCGGTGCTTTTTCCACGTTGAAAGAAGCCAAAATCGCCAACGGTGTCAGAATCGTTGTCAACAAGAACATCGCCAGGCTAATCCCATCCAAAGCAACATGGTAACTAGACCCAAGCATCGGGAACCAGGGTGCAAGCTGTTCATATTGGAAGCCGGCATCAACGCGATCATAGTTGAACCAAAGCACCAACGTTAATACCAGCGGCACCAAACTGAGAATGAGCGCCATCCAGCGAATCGTCTTTTTTGCATCTCCCGGTAGCAGGAAAATCAAAAACGACGCCGCTAACGGGAAAAAGATGACTATCGATAGGAGGTTATCTTGAATAAAGTCCATCGGTTTTCCTAATTAATTAAGGGTTGCAAATAGCCCAGATAAACCATCAAACCAACCAAAAATTGGGCCAAAATAGTTAATTGCTAATAAGATAGCAGCTATTACCGCAATTGAAATGGTAGACATCCACACATACTCTTGGATTTTGCCTGTTTCCAGTTCTCGGGTGTAATTGGCAAAACGAAGGAACACATCCTTGAGCCAATCCACAAAATCACCAAAGACTAGTTCTTCGAGACGTTTCATGTAACGACCAAAGCCATAGAACGCACGGGCAATCAGGTGCAAGGTGCCATCGATAAGTCCCTTATCAACATACTCATAGACCAGCGTCTCAGACACCCAAATTGTCGGACGGTAGAACACCACGTTATACAGTTCATCCCAATACCATTTCCGATTGAGGAAGGTGTAAAGCGGACCAAGGGGTCGTACTAACGGATCAGTCTGCCCTTCGGCAAGCGGTTTACGTCCATAAATCCACCAGCCCACAAACAAACCACCCAAAGCCACGACAAGAGAAGTAACTAATGGTACCGAATCAAACGGCAGGGTTGCCAAGTCGTGAGATACAAGATGCAGTTCTTCAAGTTCAGACATCGTCTCATAAATAGTTGCACCCACAAAATGATGGAAGAAGTTGTTATCGACTAACGGGCCAATAATAGGGAAGTTTTCTGGAATACCAGCCCAACCAGCTACAACAGCAAAGATAGCGAGTAAAACCAGCGGAATCGTCATGAACTTATTACTTTCATGCGCATGTTCAGCCAATGGACTACGCGGTTTACCCAAGAAAGTCAAACTGATTTGACGCATCGTGTAAAAAGCAGTCAGGAAAGCCGCAACTGCGAACATGATTAAACACAACTAAACCGAGCTGGCTCACCTAATTTCCAGGCGTGCCATGCTTCTGCAAAAATTTCGTCTTTAGACCAGAAACCTGCCGTAAACAGGGGCAAGCCAGACAATGCCATACCACCAATAAAAAATGTCCAGAAGGTAACAGGCATTTTCTTGCGTAAGCCACCCATATATTTCATATTTTGGGGATCAGTATGGTGGTCATGTACTTCATGTGCGCCATGTTCCATGCCATGAATGACAGAACCAGAAGCGAGGAAGAGCAGCGCCTTAAAGAAGCCATGCGTAATCAGGTGAAAAGCGCCAGCCACGTATCCACCTACACCAATCGCGGCAATCATAAATCCTAACTGCGAAATCGTAGAATAAGCAAGCACACCTTTAACATCATTCTGCGCGACGGCAATGGTCGCTGCCATAAATGCCGTAAAAGCACCAATGCCAATAATCACCCAGCTACATGCGGGATTACCCGCGGGCCACTGCCCACTTCTAAAAGCGGGAAGATGCGCAAGAGCATATAGACACCAGCAGAAACCATGGCCGCGGCATGGATAACAGCACTAACCGGCGTCGGGCCTTCCATCGCATCAGGCAACCAGACATGGAGTGGCAATTGGGCTGATTTACCAACCGTACCGGTAAAGAGCAGTAAGCCCATCACACCAAGCGCTACACCCCCCACTTTCACCACTGCTTCTTCCAAACTATGGGCAGAAAGTGCTTCGCTAAAGTTCAGAGTACCAAATACCAAGTAGAACCAGACGATACCCATTAACATGACCACATCTGCAATACGGGTGGTCATGAAAGCTTTAATCCCAGCTTTACGCGGCGAGATATGGGGAATATCGTCGGGACCGAGATGATAATCCCGAGCATACCAGAAACCGATGAGCGAATAAGAACAGAAGCCCATGATTTCCCAACCGATAAATAAAAGCAATAAGTTATCGGCGACGACAAGCAGCAACATACCACCAGCGAAAAGACTCATAAAGGCAAAGAAACGAGAAAGCAGAGGCTCTTCTTGCAGATGATTGGGAACACCCAAAATTTTGCCTAGTGGTACGCCCCAGTTATGATAACCAACGCTGTAAATGAAAATCATGGTAACAGCAAATGTCACCATAATAAGCGTAACAGATGTTAACGGATCTACCGCAACACCCATCTTCAACCAAGTACCCTGAAAAAAGTTACCTAAAGGCAGCCAAAAGATGGAATCAGCAATTGCTGTAGGATGCAGGTCCAGATGATGAGGGTCTGTTGCTGCTACACTTAAGGCCACAATCCAGCCAAAAATTAAAGATGCAAAGATGCTCACCCACGCAATTACCCAACTCAGTGTCCGACTGCGATTGGTAAATAATACAATCACAAAGAAGGCAAGTAAGGGGCCTGCTGGAATAAGCCAAGTTAATGTTGTTAGTAGTTGTTCACTCATATGGATTTACTCAAGTGAAAAGCAAATGTCAATAAAGACTAATTCTTTAAAGTATCTAGTTCTTCAGCCACGACAGAATCTCGGCTGCGATATACGGAAATAATCAAGGCCAAACCGACGGCGGCTTCAGCAGCAGCTACTGTCAAAACAAACACAGCCCAGACCAAACCATCCACATTCTCATACCAAACATATCGCCAAAAAGCGACCAAGTTGATGTTCACCGCGTTCAACATCAATTCTACCGACATCAGAATTGCCACGGCGTTACGCCTAGACATGACACCGAAAAGGCCAATGAAAAACAAGAGGGCGGCTACAATTAAATACCAAGAAAGAGGAATCATGATTCTTCATCCTCCGCTTTAGGCCAAGCTACAATAATGGCACCGACTAAACCAGCTAACAATAATACAGATGCGATTTCAAAAGGAAGGACAAAACCATTGGGGTCTACAAAAGCTTGCCCCATAGCAACAACCGAGTTTTGAATGTAGGGCGCTGCATCTAGAACAGGTTTCGAGTCAACTTGTACCCGCCACAATTTAGCCAAGTCTTGATTTTCTAAATTTACTAATTTCAGCAGAGCCCATGCCACGACGAGAAATCCGGCAATAGCCGCTACCAATGCAGCCCATTTCTGTGAATTAAATGCAGGCTCATCCGCAGTCATCAGCCGGCGCGTCATCATAATGGCAAAAATGAGCAAAATCGAAATCGCGCCGATGTAAATCAGCAACTGAGCCGCTGCTAAAAATCCAGCATCCAACATCACATATAAGCCAGCTACACCCAAGAACGTCGCCATTAGAGCGAGGGCTGCATGGAACAGATTGCGTAGCGTCACCACCAGAAGCGCAGTGCCTAATGTAATGACACTTAAAATGATAAAAATAACTTGATCAGTCGACATTTACTGAATACTCCCTAGAAAGCATTGCAGGCATTAGTGTGCCGTCGCAACCTCATGATGTGAATCATGGGCATCATGAGTGTCTTGATATACCGCTTCACTTACGTTCATCGCAGCATCACCCGATGACTCTTTTCGTTTACGCCGAGCGACATTGCGCATGATTTCAACCGCTATCATTGCAATGATCAAGTTGGCTAGAAGCAGGATGCTAGACCGATAATAAATACCAGCAGATGCTGGTATCACCTTGTCCAAAACTGCAATCGTAAGAATCAGTACAAGTGATAATGGCACCAAGAATTTCCAGTTAAAGTTAAGAATTTGGTCTACACGAACCCGAGGCCACGTGGCTCGAATCCAAATGAACACAAAGTAAACCATAAACATTTTGACAAAGAAAACAACGAAGCTAAGCAAACGCCCAATCGCCCAGCCATCACCAATTACGATATTTTCTAAACCAAAGAAACGGTAGCCACCCAAAAAGATAGTAGTAAAAAAGCCAGACATAAACAAAGTACTGATAAACTCTGCCAGAAAAAACATACCAAACTTCATGCCGCCATATTCCACATGAAACCCAGAAACAATCTCAGATTCAGCTTCTAATAAATCAAAAGGTGTACGTCCCGTTTCTGCCAATGCCGAAATCATGAAGATGACGGCCGCTAAAGGCACAACGAAAATGAATGGTATTGTCTGCGCTTCTACAATAGAAACCGTAGACATTGAACGGGCTAACAAAATCGGGACTAAAAGCGCCAAAATCATCGGCACTTCATAACTCACCAATTGGGCAACTGAACGAAATGCACCCAAAAGCGCATACTTGTTATTCGATCCCCAGCCAGCCAAAAGCAAAGCCACTACAGAAGCAGAACTAATAGCCAAGACATAAAAAACCCCGATATCAAGGTCTACGCCTATAACACCGGGAGCAAATGGCATCACTGCCCAAATTAGTAACGCGGCAATCACTGTCAAAAAAGGAGCCAGCCAATAAGCAAGCTTATCAGCCCCTGCTGGCGTGATGTCTTCTTTAATAAGAAGTTTGATAACGTCAGCCACCGTCTGAAGCAAGCCATATCGACCACCCACACGATTGGGGCCAATGCGATCCTGCATACGGGCAATAACTTTACGTTCAAGCCAAATGAGAAAAATTACAATTAGTAAGCAAAATGTAGAAATGACAATTACGCCTATTACATCAGAGACGAAATTTATCCAACTCAAATCCTGATAAACGGTCTTCAGGTACTCAGAAACATTTAGGCTTACCAGGCTTTTTAGAAAATCTACAATGTTGAAGCTCATAAGCGATACTCCATACCGGAAAAACCGGCTTCTGGAAGATGTCGTTTAATACAAATAAAAACGAACGTACTTGTTTAGTTTATTAAATCCACTCTAGGGCGCCCCTGCCCCACGCATAGGCCAATCCCATAGCAAGTAAAACCACGAAGATTACAACTTCAACGATGGCAAACAAGCTTAATTGGTCATAAGCAGCGGCAATGGGGAAAAGGAAAACGGCTTCAATGTCGAATATAACAAACACCAAAGCGTAAATGTAATATTGAACCTTGAACTGCACCCAGGAATCACCGACTGTCTCGATACCGCATTCATACGTTTGTTGCTTTATCGGATTGGGTTTCCTAGGACCCAGCAGGTGGTTCAGAATGACAGGTGCTGCCGGAAATATTGGCGCCAGCACAATGAAAATAGCGATGAATTGCCACTCTTGTGACACTGTTGATCCTCCTGTCCTCTCTGTAAAAATGGGAGCTTGTGAAATCTGTCCCATTTATAACACATGCCCTTCACATGGGCAAAAGCAAAGCTCAAAAAAACGGTACTCTATTGGATGATTTTACTGAAGAAAATATTGATCTAAAATCACATTTAAAGCAATCAAATCTCTTGTACATAAAGAAGCTCATCTATCAAGTATATGTGAATTTTTTGTGTATCTTTGTATACTACAACTTGAATTGTGATGCTTTGTTGGCGATAATCATAGCTTTCATCATTAAAATCAAATTTACCAACACCATTTCTTACGACTATCTCTAGTAATCAATACGCACTATATGAGGCGATTTTATGCTTGACTCCCCTTCTGAAATACGAAAAATCTTGGCCGTTGATGATAATTCTTTTACGTTACGAATTGTGCAACATACGTTGGAACAAGCTGGTTATCAGGTAACAACGGCCGTTTCCGGTAAAGATGCGCTCAACAATATTAATCGTCACGGGATTCCCCATTTAGCGGTTGTTGATTTGCATATGCCCGTAATGAGTGGCTTTGAATTTTGCCGCCAAGTGCGCGAATTTAGCGATCTGCCCATTATTATGCTAACGGCCGTTAACAACGAAGAAACCATCATCGAAGGGCTGGAAAATTACGCAGAAGATTACATCATCAAGCCGTTCAACCCCAGCGAACTCGTAGCCCGCGTCAACCGCGTGCTGCGCCGTATGGGAGATTATGCCTACACCTTAGATTCAACCACCCAAATCGACGATAGGCTCAAGATCAACTTCCCCAATCGAGAAGCCATTATCAATGGGAAACCTACTTCCCTGACTCCCACAGAAGCCAAACTCCTTTTTATTTTGGTGCGGAATGCTGGCCGCATCGTCACTACCGAATTTCTGCTAAACCGCATCTGGCCCCTCCAAGACGCCCAAGAGGATCGATTGCACGTTCATATCCATCGTTTACGGCGAAAAATAGAAGAAAATCCCAATGAACCCAGCTATATTCTTGCAGAACGAGGCACTGGCTATCGTTTTAACGCTGTCCTTTCATAAAAAAAACCGCCGACACTCACTTATGTCGGCGGTTTATGTTCAACCAGTTTTTAAGAACACCCCCATTAACGTTCCAATACCATACTCAATTTTGTGGCTACGGCAGAATTGGGAGGCTCTACAAAAATCGTGCCGTCTGGAAAAATCACAATTGGCACCACACGATGTCCTCGATTAATCTTTTTGACAAGTGCCAATCCGTCGGCATCTTCATCCACATCAATTTCTACGTAATCAATGCCATATTCATCAAAAAAGAATTTTGTTCGATGGCAATCGGGACACCACCGTCTACTGTAAACAACAATTTTTTCATTTCCATTAAACGTAGTCATATTTGTTTCCTCAATGAAAAACCATGCCAGAATTTTGTGGTTCAACAACTCTGAAATCACGGTTCTAGGTAGTAAATCACGAAAATATTATATTTACATAAACTTTTTGTGATTCACATCTCTTATCAAATGCGCGGAAAACCAGTTGTTTGTATAGTAATATAGTCGCCTTAGATAACAATGAGGATTACCATACCATTTCCCGACGATCTCATTAATGATGATCATTTTTCGTGGATGTCCTACAATATCGTCAAGTGGAATAACAGTGTCGGAGAAAACCGACCCAATCATATAGAGGTAATTTGTGACGAAACGCACAAACGAACAATGGTTAACTGACTTAGCAAAACCCAGTCCGGCACGAGATGCGGCGCTTACTGACCTGCATCAAATTCTGCTTTCTGGGTTGAGACGCGGTCTCTTGGGGCAAATCAATACCAACGCACCTGAATTTGAATCACAGGCAGAAGATTTTGTGCAGGAAGCTGTGCTGAAAATTCTGGATAATTTAGATACGTTTGCCGGACTTAGCCAATTCACCACCTGGGCGCATAAAATTGCAGTCTCTGTGGCGCTCACTGAACTGCGGCGAAAACGGTGGCAAGACAATTCGCTCGACGGGATGTTGACGACTGAAGAGGGAGACTACACCCCTAAATTCATTGCAGACAAAGCCCCGCAACCTGAAAAGGCGGCTGAACAAGCGGAAATGTTGGCTCATGTGCAGCGCCTGCTGGATGAAAGCTTGACGGAAAAGCAGCGATTGGCAATGGAAACGGCCGTTATCCAAGGCAAGTCTACGAACGAAGTAGCAGAACTCATGGATATGAAACCCAACGCGGTCTACAAATTGCTGCATGATGCACGGGTTCGTCTCAAAAAAGAACTAGAACAAGAAGGACTAACCACCGCAGACATCATTTCTGTTTTTGAATGAAGTAAGAACTGACCAACACAGTTCGTCAAAAAATCAAACCAATGACAAATTTACTTAAAAAGCTACGGCAACTCATACAACAGAGCAAAATAGAATCAAAAGAACAACACATGGTCGATTCCGCGCACACAAATTCTGATGCCTGAACAGGCACAGGAAAATAATACAGATGATGCTACTGCTTTAAACGCGGCGCTTGTCAAAAACCTCATGGAAATGCTG
The DNA here is from genome assembly GCA_963747345.1 of uncultured Chloroflexia bacterium. GTDB lineage: Bacteria > Chloroflexota > Anaerolineae > Promineifilales > Promineifilaceae. The sequence continues at coordinate 10,856 of CAVVFA010000008.1, forward strand.
GATCACACCTATGAAGGGATGTACTCCTGTGAAGAGACATTTGCGCTGCTGGATGAATATGTGGAATTGATTGCTGACGATGAAGAAGCAGCAGCACTGATGCCTTATGTCAAGCGACACTTGGATAAATGCCCCGACTGTCATGATGTTTACGCAACCTTATTAAACATTATTCAATCAGAGCCGCCCGCTACTGAGCTTTCAAGCTAGAAATTTATAAAACGACCATCATTGAGCTAACTAGGAGATATATCATGGCAAAAGCAATCTGGAACAATACCATCATCGCGGAAAGCGATCACACTGAGATAGTCGAAGGCAATCATTATTTTCCCGCAAACAGCATCAAAAAAGAGTATTTCCGCGACAACAAAACCACGTCTGTGTGCCCCTGGAAAGGGACTGCCAGTTATTATGATGTCGTCGTCGATGATCAACTTAATTCGGCGGCGGCTTGGTATTACGCCAACCCTAAACCAGCAGCGGAGAACATAAAAGGACATGTTGCCTTTTGGCGCGGTGTAACCGTCAAAGAATAAGCCTCATCCTTGTTCAATGTGACCACTACCTCGATTGATAGATTTGTTTGTATAATCTACGCAATCGGGGTCTTTTTTTTGTGACTCCTGAAATAAATTGAAAGGATAGATAAGAACATGTTATTAGCGGGAGACATTGGCGGCACGAAAACGGCCGTTGCCTTATTTTCAACAGATACAGACACATTACAACCCGTCGTCGAGATGACATTCCAGAATCGGAATTACAGTTCTTTGGAAGAGGTCATCTACGAATTTATGCGGGACAATCCGAAGGCGATTACCAGTGCCAGCTTTGGCGTGGCTGGCCCCGTTGTGAAAGGGCGAGCCAATATCACCAATCTGCCCTGGGTAATCGACCAGGAAGCGATTCAAAAAGCGTTTGATTTCCCCAAAGTACATCTGCTCAATGATTTAGAATCTATTGCCAGCGCGGTTCCCCATCTAACAAGCGAAGACCTTGTTACCTTAAACGCAGGGACAGCCGAACCAGAAGGTGCCATCGCTGTTATTGCGCCCGGCACTGGGCTGGGTGAAGCCTTTCTGGTGTGGAATGGTGACATGTATCGCGCCCATCCGTCTGAAGGCGGACACGTTTCTTTTGGCCCCACCAATCCCGATCAGGTCGATTTACTCGTATTTATGCTCGAAAAATTTGGGCATGTCAGTGTGGAACGGGTTTGCTCCGGCAGCGGGATTCCCAATATTTATGCCTGTACCAAACACCACGGCCGTTTTCCAGAGCCAGAATGGTTGCAAAAACAATTAGCCGAAGCCATCGATCCCACGCCCATCATCGTCGAGGCGGCCATCCAACATGGTACACCTATTTGTGTGGCCACGTTGGAACTATTTCTCGATATTCTGGCTGACGAAGCCAGCAACATGGCACTCAAAGTTTTATCTACAGGTGGTGTCTATTTAGGCGGTGGTATTCCGCCGCGCATTCTCTCAGAATTGCAAAAGCCCCGTTTCATGGAAGTTTTCAGCAGCAAAGGACGCTTCTCTGATTTGATGCGCAATATGCCCGTGCATGTTATTCGCAATCCGAAGACGGCTTTATACGGAGCGGCCTATTACGGTTTTGAACACTAATCACTCACTTGAAATTTTTCAGAATAACGATGAGTTAGTGCAACGGGCGGCTGAGTTGTTTGTGTCTGTGGCGCAGGAGGCTGTAAGGGAAAACGGCCGTTTTCTCACAGCACTCTCTGGCGGCAGCACCCCTAAGGCACTCTTTCAGTTGCTCGCCACCCCCGCCTACGCCAGCCAAATCGATTGGTCTCGCACCCACGTCTTTTGGGGCGACGAACGGCTCGTGCCGCCAGATGATCCGGGCAGCAACTACAAACTGGCGCTGGATACCCTGCTTAGTCACGTGCCAATTCCGGCTGAGAATATTCATCGGGCCAAAGGGGAATTGGAAGCGACAACGGCTCTGTCATTGACTACACGCAGCAACTCCAACAACTAGCCCTGCCCGGTCAACCGTTCCCCCAACTTGATCTGGCGCTTATGGGACTGGGCAACGACGGGCACACCGCCTCGCTTTTTCCCGGCCCCATTCCAGCGATGAAACCAACGCAACCCGTCATGGCTGTCACCGCAAACTATGACGGCCGTCCCGCCCAGCGTATCACCCTCACCCCGCTCATCTTCAACGCCGCCCACCACCTGCTCTTTCTGGTAACTGGCGAAAAAAAAGCGGCCGCTTTGGCCGCTGTGCTAACCCGTCAAGATACCCCCGAAAAATGGCCCGCCCAACGCATCCAGCCCACGAATGGCACGGTTACGTGGTTGGTTGATGAGGCGGCGGCAAAAAAATCAAGTAAACGGTGTTCAGTAAACGGTGATCGGTAATCAGTAGGCGATCTACCGATTACCGTCTACTGATCACCGATCACCGTCTCTTACTCTCTCCCAACACTCTCCTCCGCCAACGCCTGCATCACCCCCGCTTCCGCTTCATCCAAACCAACTGTCTTCCAGTATGTGGTGAGCAGTTGCTCCGGTGTCATCGCTTCCACCGCCAGCGTATCACCCAGGCGCGTCCGTTTTTCCAGTTGACGATGTTTCTGGATTTGCACACTCAGCGCCTCAGAAAAATGATCCTGAATCGCTTTTTCGTCCAGCAGAGACTCCCAGTCACGCGGATAGGTGAGCTGCACGCGGCACACCGCGCCCGCCACTTTCTCGGCGTCAGGCAGTTGCCTCATGATGTCGGCCATAAAGGTATCGGCATCGGCCGTGTCGATTTTTATATCCAGGAAACGGCGTGTTTTTAAGCCGATAAAGTCCCAATTAGTGTGACCCTTGCTAATCTCAGCCACCACAAATCCTTTACGCTCGTTCACTTCGCCAAAATCAATGCGCTCGATGGAACCAGGGTAAACAATGGGCGGATGGGTGCCTTTGGCCGATAGTGCCTGATGCTTGTGAATGTGACCCAGCGCCACATAATCCAACCGTTTGTCGCGCACCAAACTGCCGCCCAATACCAGTTCACTGCCCAGCATGACGGCGCGTTCGCTGCCAAAAACGGCGCCTTGCACACTGGCATGAGCCGCCAAAATGATGGGCAGGTCGGGATCAGCCGCTTCAATCGCCTTGTTCACCAAATCGCCAACTAGATTTTCAGCTTCGGCAAATACGGCGTCCCGCGACAAGTCAGAAGCCATGTCCATGGCGGCAATACGGCTGTATGATACCCAGGGCACGGTGATGATTTGGATCGGCACGCCCAATTCATCGGCCGTGAACAAGCGGATGGAATCGGCAACGTGGATGTGCGGCACGGCCAAGGTCTTGAACTCTTGCAGGGTATGGGCACGACCGGTGGCTGGCGACACATCATGGTTGCCCACTAGCAGCAGCGTGGGAATACCCGCGTCGGAGAGGCGCATCATGCGTTTGCCCCACTCCCGCTGGAAGGTGGGCTGGGGGTTGCGATCTTTGTAGGCATCCCCCGCAAATAATACGAGATCAACTTGCTCGGTAACGGCCGTTTCCACTATCTGATCCATCGACTGCAAAAAATCCATCACCCGCACCGGTAGCAAACTATCTGGGTCGTGTCGGCCGTAATTGGCAATATCAATATGAGCATCCGCAAAATGAAGCACCCGCACTGGTTTCTTTGTCATACAAAATCCTGTCTAAAACTCCCTCTCCCTCTGGGAGAGGGCTGGGGAGAGGGTCTACCCCCCCACCCTAAGTTGATAATAATCACTCAGATCATTTGGAAAATTAAATGAAAAGTTATACCGAACCATCACATAATAACGCCCTGGATTCAAAACCCGCGTAATCGTTTTATTATTACCAGGGAAAGGTGATTCATCACTTTGCAGCAGCGTCTTATTCTCACCATACAGATACAAATTCACATTCGCTGTGGAAGCGACACCAGTCAATGCCACCTGTATCTGACTGAGTTGTGACACAGTAAAAGAATAGACATTAACCAATGTCCGCGTGCTAGAAAAATTTTGACTAATCGTACTGTTACGAGAGATCGGCCAAGCATCAGCAAAGCTATGATTGTTACCAAACTGCGTATTGAGAACAATCGGCAAAAACGTATTGTTGCCCAGAATCAGAACTTTCCCCACTTGCGGGTTCAAGTCGATCACCTGTTGGGTCATAACTGCCGCTAGTCGCCCATAAATAATTGCCAACAAACCCACCGGCAGGCCATACCACCGGCTTCCCATTTTGCCCACCCAAATCATATAACAAGCCCAATACAGACCATGAGTTTGTCGCGGGATCATAATATTCCACTTCTGGCACGACCGTTCCGGTGGCATCAATGCCGCCATAGACATACCATTTGCCAGCCGGGCTAACACTGCTATGAGCAAAGTAACGCGGCACTTGCATATTCCCAGTCGGCGACCAGCCTGAAGGGCTAATCCCGCTGGCGCATTCACCATTCGGAATCAACACCAACTCCCCGGCATTAATATTGAGACCACCCGTCACACATAATCGCCCCCCGACATTGGCCGCCACATGCCCATAACGGGGTGATGTCATCGGCGCTTTTGTCAACCCAAGAATCATCGGCAGGCTGGTAAAACAACACTTGATCACGCACGGTGGAGGTGGTTGTCAAAGGAAAACCCTGCCCGACAACACCTCCGGTCAAAAAGTAAGCATCGTTTGCATTATTACGTGCCGCTGCTGCATAAGCAAAGGCATCCGTCACATTTGCCCCGCCCACAGGCTTAGGTGCTGTATTCCAACCGCTTAACCCATTCGCCCTAAATTCATAATATTGATGCTGACGACTGTAAGCCGAATCGGTTGAGGAGGCACTACCACCAGGTATATAAATTCGGGCATTCAATCCACCATTCGCAGGCAGGTAAACGGCCGTTGTGTTCAACAACCCATTCCCCTGATCATTGGCCGGCATGGAACTCAGCGTCTGCCAGGTACCTGTCGCTGTATTCAATTTCTGGAAACTATTCAATATACTGCCGCCAGCCCCACGTCCCCCAATCAAATACAAATCAGACCCCACCATCACCGAAGCCTGACGACTTGACAACGTGGGCGGCGTTGTATTGACAGTCTGCCAAAGAGACGTAAACGGCTCCACCTGAATGGACAAATCCAGCGTCTTGATGGCATTGCCGCCTGCCTGCCAATCCGCCACCTCAATATAATAGGTCGTATTTCGTCTCACATTCATTCTGACAGTTGAGCTAAAACCAATCGTGTCATCATTACACGCCAGCGTCACCAAAGAGCCACAAGCCCCCGTATGCACAGCCAGCACCGTATCATAGGCATTCGTCGCCAAGGTAGAAGCCGGCAAGGTACTAATCGTCATCATCCCGTTAGCTGTGGCCGTGAATTTATACCAGACCGTGCGATACCCTTGGGAACTGGTCGGAGTGCCCCACATACAATTTAACACTGGGTCCTCTACAGATTGCGTCATGGTCACCACGTTCATTTGGCTGCCACTGTCCGCAGCCGTGAGCGTGGTTGCTGACCCGCAAAAATCCGACCCAGCAGCGGCGCTGATCGAAAAGGGGGAACTGGTAAGACCCATCAAATCAGTATCAATATCCGTCTTCTCAACGTCTATATCAGGTTCATCTGGTGTCACCACGGGCAATGGTGTCGGAGAATCTGGTTGCGGGTTATCTTGCGCCGCCACAATGACAACGGTCAGACTTAACAGCAAAAGCAAGGGGAGGAAATAAATTCGATGCATCGGCAAACTCCTTACAAAACTACTTCAGGAATGGAAATTTAATAACATACGTAACTGAGATTAGAGATTAGAGATTGGATACTGGATCAATCTCTAATCTCTGATCTCCAATCTCCTGTAAGTTAATTGATTCTCGTTCCCACAGAAGTTCGATTGTAACAAAGAGCGCCCCCAAAAAGAAACCGGATGCTGTTGCCAACACCCGGTCTCTCATTTACCCCTCCCTAACCCTCCCTCAAAAGGGAGAGGGGACGTTTGCTCCCTCTCCCTCTGGGAGAGGGCTGGGGAGAGGGCAAAACCTCAAAACTACGCTACGCCTGAGCTTTCCGCAACGCCAACACCACTTCCTGATCCCCAATCTTCACTGTTTCCATGTAGGTGGGATTTTCCAGAGAAACGGCCGTTAACGACACCGTCAATGTCTCCTGCTGAATAAACTCGGCAAAGCCGATAAACGCCGCCGCCACATCACCTTCTGCCCGATAGCTGAGGGCAATGCGGTCTGAAATTTCCAGGCCAGCATCTTTACGGGCATTATTCACCTGGCGCACGATGTCGCGGGCGTAGCCTTCCTGCACCAGTTCAGGCGTCAACTCGGTATCAACTGCCACCGTTACGCCTTTGTCACTGGCAACGGCCGTTCCGCCCTTACTCTCCGTCTGCACCAACACATCCTCACCCGTCAGCTCAACCGTTTGCCCAGCCACCATGAGCTGAATCACACCGCCCGCTTGCAAAGTTCGTGCCAACTCAGCCGGATTCTCCGCCAACAGCGCCACCCGCACCTGCGGGAACAAATTGCCAAACTTCGGCCCCAACGAACGGCTGTTCGGCAGCACCACATAACTCACCAGATCGCCCACCTCAGAAACCACTTCAATCTCTTTGACATTGATTTCCTCTTGCAGCACAAAATCCAGTTCCATCAAATCTTGCTGAGCTTGCAGCGTGCCCACATTCACCCGCGCCTTCGCCAACGGCTGGCGCAGCTTAATATCAGCCGCCCCACGCGCCGCCCGACCCAGACTGGCAGTGGTAATCGCCAGCCCCATTTTATCCAGCAAGCGTCGGTCCAACTTCTCAACATCCGCCTGCGGGTAAAATGTGTGATGCACACTTCTCGGCGCAGAAGGATCCAAATCAGCCACCAAATTCTGGTAGATCGCCTCAGACGCAAACGGCACAAACGGCGCAATCAACTTCACATACTCCACCAAAACGTGATACAGCGTGGCATACGCCGCATGTTTATCGGCATCGCCTTCACTCTTCCAGAAACGGCGGCGCGAACGGCGCACATACCAGTTACTCAAATCATCCAGATACGCTTCCAACACCTGCGTCGCCTTCTCCGAATCATACACATCCAACGCCGCCCGCACCGCCAGCGTCGTCTCGTTTAATCGTTCCACAATCCATTGATCCATCATCACATGCGCCGCCACAGTTGACTGTTGCACTGTTGACTGTTGACTGTTCACTGGGCATCCACTTATCCAATTGCGCATACCCCACAAAGAAGGAGTACACATTCCACAGCGGAATCAAGAAACGACGGCGCGTTTCATCGCCTGTGTGATAACCAAAACGCAAATTCTGCTCCGGTTTACAACTGGCATAGAGCCAGCGCATTGTGTCCGCGCCCATCTTGTCGGCCGCTTCGTTGAACTCAATCATGTTGCCGGTCGATTTGTGCATGTCTTTACCGTCTTCGGCCTGCAAGGTAGCATAGCCGAACAGGTTTTTGAACGGCCCCACGCCATCGGCCATCAACGTGCTTTGCGCCAGCAAACTGTAGAACCAGTTGCGGAACTGACCAGGGAAACTTTCGCTGATCCAGTCGGCCGGATACCACTTTTTCCAATAGTCCTGGTTGATGCTGTAATGGGTGGTACTGATGCCCACGATACCGGCGTCCAGCCACGGATTGCCCACATCTTTAATGCGTTCCACCGTACTGCCACATTGGGGGCAGGCAATTTTCACCTTGTCGATGTAGGGACGATGGGGCGTATGCCCCTCAAATTCATCCCAGCCCTCGACAGCCAGTTCTTGCAGTTCTTCCCGACTGCCAATCACATGGAAATGACCACAGTCGCCACATTCGTAGATGGGCAGAGCCAGACCGTAATAGCGCTTCTTGGAGATCATCCAGTCGTGCATATTTCGCAGCCAATCCTGCTCACGCTCCTGCCCAAAACTGGGATACCAGTTCGCCTGATCCACCGAATCCATGATTTGGTAGCGGAAACTGGCCGCTTTTTCTGCGGCCGTCACTTCTTCACGCGGTTTGTCGTACAGGTCGCCCATGTTGATGAACCACTCGTCCACCAGCCGGTAAACCAGCTCACTGCCACAGCGCCAGCAGTGCGGATAACGGTGAGAATACCGTTGTTTGCGGTAGTAAACGCCTTTCTCATTCAGGTTATCAAAAATGACCTGCGCCACATCATGAGCCGATTGGCCGACCAGCCAGTCGAAGCCCTCTTTATAGATGCCGTTTTCGTCCAACGGGGCAATAACGGGCAGGTTAAATTCCTTACCCAGCACAAAGTCTTCCGCGCCACAACCGGGCGCGATGTGGACGATGCCCGTACCTTCTTCTGCGCCCACCTCTTTCCAGGCGATAACGCGATGGCTATAACCTTTTTCCGCGAAGGCGGCCTGGGCGGCTGGCAGTTCGTCGAAGGGGCCGCTGTATTCCCAGCCCAGCATTTCCTCGCCCTTGAGCCTGCCCACGATCTCGTTGGTTTTGCCGAGCAGGGTATTGTTGATGGCGCCTTCTGCCAGATAGTAAGTCCAGCCATCTTCGGCTTTGACTTTGACATAGGTCAGTTCCGGGCCAACGGCGGCGGCAACATTGCTGGTCAGCGTCCAGGGGGTGGTCGTCCACACCAGGAGCGCTTCTTTGTCAGAAACCTCCGATGTTTTAAAACTCGGAGGTTTTGCGCGTGAGCGGGAAACGCACGAAAACGGATTCGTGGGTCACTTCCTGGTAGCCTTCGGTGACGATTTCATGCTGGCTGATGCCGGTGCCACAGCGGGCGCACCAGGGCATGACATCGGTGCCTTTGTACATCCAGCCGCGGTCGAAAGTCTTCTTGAGGAACGACCAGATTTGGTAGTTGTTTTCGTCGCTAAAAGTGAAATAGGAGCCGCCCATTTGGGGCATACCCAACTGGCCGACAACCTGTTCAACGGTGCCGGTTACTGGCCCTTTCGTGCCTTGCACGGTGATGATTTGCTGGGGATCTTCGACGAGTTTGTCGCGCAGCATATGCAGCATGTCGGTGTCGTTCCAGTCCATCCAGTAGCCGAGGCGCTGGGACTGTTGGGTCTGCACGGCGGCGTAGTTGAGCACTTGATGTTTGCACTCATTGGTGAATTGGGCGAGGCCAAATTTCTCGATTTCGCGTTTGCTGTTGAAGCCGAGCCGTTTTTCGACGTTGACTTCGACCCATAAGCCCTGGCAGTCGAAGCCGTTTTGCCAGCGTTCGTTTTTGCCTTGCATGGCGTGGTAACGCTGGTAGAGGTCTTTGTAGGTGCGCCCCCAGGCGTGGTGCACGCCCATGGGGTTGTTGGCGGTGATGGGACCGTCGATGAAGCTGAAGATGCCGTGCTCTTTTTCAGTTTCGGCACGCAGGCGGCGCAGTTCGTTGAAGGCGTCGGTTTCTTTCCAAAATTCGAGGATTTCGTGTTCTTGTTTGATGAAGTCGGGTTTGTTTGATACGTCTTTGAAGGTCATGCTTTTCTCCATATTTTTATGGGATAATTTTGATTTTGGATTGTTGATTTATGATTGACGATTAGGCCGTTTCGGGGGAGTTTAATCCACAGATTACGCAGATTACGCAGATTTTTGTCCGAGAACGGCCGTTGTAATTCGTTTAAGTAATATTGAGTAATGTTTCATCATGCCTCAGTAAAATAGTCGAGATCAATACGTTTTAGATCGTAAGATGCGACTGAATTCACACCCACATTGTAATCAATCATCAATTGAGCCAATGTCTCACCATCAATCAAAACGATCTTTGACTCAATGCGAGACACATAATCTCTCGCACCTTCAGAAAATGTCGAGGTGGTTATAAATATACCTTTTCGAGCACGTTGCCCTTGTAAGGCTCCGGCAAATTTTTGAATTTCAGGGCGAGTTACGGTATTTTGCCAACGTTTTGCTTGAATATAAACTGTATCCAATCCGAGTCGATCTTCGTTAATGATACCATCAATCCCTTCATCACCACTGGAACCAATAGCTTTTCCAGCTTCTTTTCTAGTGCCACCGTAACCCATTTTCACAAGCAAATCGACAACTAATCTCTCGAAAAACACTGGCGAAAAACTTTGCACCATTTCCAGCAATTCGCTGGCTAAATCTTGACGAACTTGCTGATACGCTTCTTCCATGATTTCTTCAGGTGTTTTCACCGAATCATTTACTTGAATATCTTCAGTTTCTTGAGTCTGTGACCGCTTGGCCTGAAATGCAAGAAATTCTGGATACTGTCGCAAAAACGCATTGTCAATTTTTATTGGTTTTTGCAGTAAAACCCTTAATCCTTGATCTGAAATCCGAAAGTATCCACGTCGCGTTGTATTCATCAGGCCAGCTTTCGCCAGATATGTTCTAGCCCAACCAACCCGATTATCAAAAGTTGCCTGTCTCCCACTTGGAAGGAGCTGTTTTCGATCCTCACTTGATAATGAGAACACCACAGCCAAAGCTTCAATTGTTTCTCGCAAAGAATGTTCTTGTTGGTCACCTGCAAAATGCAAAAGCGGCAACATAATTGATTGATAATCAGGAACTGCCATTACTCACTCCTTTGATATTTAATAAACTGGGATGCAACGGCCGTTAACCCATCATCCCTCATCATCCCCAGCGGCCACCCATTTTCCGCGTCCCGCTGAATAATGCGCCAATTGCCCATCGCCCCACGATAATTTGCAGGGCGAGTATTGCCGCACTTTCCCCGCCGCTTCCATCTCCGTAAAATCAGTGATCATCATGAAACATACTCAAAATCGACCACCTGCACCGCTAAGGTGTTTTCATCGCCCACTTTGCCATTGAGCGTAACGGCCTGTCCTGAGCTTGTCGAAGCGGCCGTTTTCGGTTCATTACCCCGCCAACCAGCAAAATGCAACCCTGCCACCGAGGGAAACCAGAAGCGATACCCTTTGGGCAGGTCTATAACCTGCTCAGACGCTTTGCCATTGACGGTGCGCGTGGCAGAAACAGAGTCACTTTCCAATACCACATCACCCGTCACCTGCAACCCGCCACTCGCTTGCGTCCAAAAGCGAAACTTTAACCGTTCAACTTGTCCGTCCGGCCCCACCAGCGCATGATACAAATACGTATGTCCCGAAGCCGCCGCCCGCGCATCCAAATCCACGCGCAGAAATTGATACCCCTCAGCCGCCGCCGTCAAGCGCCATGTTTCCACAGCGCCCGTCGGCTGTCCGTCCAATTCATACCGGTATTCACCCGCCATGATCGGCTTTCGTAAGGTTGTTCGCTGATAATGAATCTCATAATCAAGGTCTGAGCTAGAGCAAGAGCGAGAGGAAAAGCAGGTGACAAACGCCTCTAGCTCTCGCTCAATCCTCTAGCTTTCTAATTCAACGTAAATCCGCTTGTTAATCTTCCCCTTGCTCTTGTAATCCACAATACGCATCGTACCGACTTCGCGGGTATTGGCGACATGGGTGCCGCCGTCAGCCTGCAAATCGAGACCGACCAGCTCCACCGTGCGTATTTCGGTGATGCCTTCGGGCAGCAAATTGATTTTGGTGCGGATCAGGTCGGGTATCTGAAACGCTTCTTCACGGGGCAAAATTTGCACACGCACTTCTCGTGCCGCTGCCACTTCACGGTTAACGGCCGTTTCAATCTCAGCCACCAATTCCTGACTCATCGTCTCAAACTCAAAATCCATGCGCCCCTGAAGCGGATCCATATTGCCGCCTGTCACCTGAGCGCCATAATCGCGCCAGACCACACCACAGAGAATGTGCATGGCGGTGTGGGTACGCATCAGTTGGTAACGTCGTTCCCAATCAAGTTTGGCGGAAACGGCCGTTCCCACCTCCGGCAGCACCCCATTCACAAAATGCACCACCTGCCCGCTCACCTTCTGCACCTTCACCACATCCCAGGCTGTATCACCAGACTTCAAAACACCAAAATCACAAGGCTGCCCGCCGCCGCCTGGATAAAAAGCCGTGCGATCCAACACCACACCACCCTCCACCTGCGCCGTCACCACCGCCTCAAATTCCTGCACATATGCATCCGTTAAAAATAATAATTCAGTCATAAAAAGTTCCTAGCTATACAGACCCTAAGGGTTTAGTCTCGAGAGGTTCAATATTTCGATAGTTAAAAACCCTTAGGATCTCTCGAGTAAAAACGCACATCCCAATCTCTAATCCCATAAACAAAAAACGCCAACATCCCAATCGGGACGAAGGCGTAAAAGCTTCGCGGTACCACCCAAATTCCTGATCAACAATCAGGCACTCACTCGACAACGGCACAATCGCTTATTGTCGCATCCCCGCTAACGTGGGGCGAATCCGGCTGAGCCTACTCATCTCATTAATCAGCCAAACTGTTCACCGTTTACTGTAAACTGTTCACTGATTACCGACTTTCAGTCAGCAGCTCCGGAGGGATTTTCAACGAATCGTTCATATCTGCCTTTCACCAATCGCAGACTCGCTACTCAAACAAAATTCAATTACTCGTCTCCATCAAAGCTATTTACTATAGAATTGGTCTGGATTATGCCAAACCGAAAGGTGGATGTCAATAATCATCCCTTACTTTAGTATAAAAATGTAGACAACATTTTCCCCTTGTGTTACTCTTTAAGGGCATCTGGGGAAAAGTGAAAAATAACACTCCTTTGTGAAAACGACTAAGGAACACATAATGGAAGAAGATCGCAAAAAAGTTGTATGTATTGAAGACGAACTGGAGATGATCGAACTCGTCAAGCTCATCTTAGGGCGTAGCAAATTCGATGTAACGGGTGCGGTCGGCGGTCACGAGGGCTTACAAAAAATTGGCGACATTAAGCCAGACCTCGTATTACTCGACTTGATGATGCCAGAAATGGATGGGTGGGAAGTCTATCAGAAAATGAAAGCGTCTGAAGACATGCGTGACATTCCCGTCATCGTCGTTACGGCCAAAGCACAAAGCATTGACCGTGTACTCGGCCTACACATCGCCCGAGTTGATGACTACATCACAAAGCCGTTTGGCCCCCAAGAATTACTCGACAGTGTTGAACGTGTCATCCGCAGTCACTCTGTTAATAAAGAAAACGCTTAGGTAAACCACAAAAAGTTCTTAAAATTACCAACACGCAAAATTGTGGTTTCCTTCAAGGAAAAGCGGGTTTTGCACAATTTTATTTCCAAAAACTTTCCCGCTTTTCCCTAAATATCACTTTCTTATCGAATTTTTTGAAGCCCGTCCAATTTGACGGGCTTTTTTTGTGTTTTGTAGCTCCCTGCTCCAAAAATGATTACAATCAGTGACACTTATCAACCTTACTCTGTGAGCAGGAATCGCCATGATAGGAAGTCCGTTTCACAACCGTACCGAAGCAGTTTGCGAAAGTCTCAACTGGCGGAATTGGGCTGGCTACGCCGCCGCTGGCAAATATGAACTGAGCCACGACCGCGAATATTACGCCATTCGCAATGCCGCCGCCCTCATTGATGTTTCTCCCCTCTACAAATACCTAATCCAAGGTCACGACGCGGAAAAGTTCGTCAACCGGCTGATCACGCGCAACGCCAGTAAATGCAAAATCGGCCAAGTGCTCTATACCACCTGGTGCAACGATGACGGCATGGTCATTGATGACGGCACGGTTTCCCGGCTGGATGACAGCACCTTCCGCATCACGGCCGCCGAACCCAATCTGCGCTGGTTTGAAGATACTGCCTTTGGCATGAACGTGGTTATCACGGATATTTCTGAGGAGTTGGCAGCTTTGGCGCTGCAAGGGCCGCTTTCTAAGGACATCTTGTTGGACATTGTAGATGAGCGAGAACAACTTGCACGAATCTGAAATATTTTTACGTGATGGAGGCGACGATAAACGGCCGTTCCCTCCACATATCCCGCACCGGCTACACAGGCGACCTGGGGTATGAGCTATGGCTGCCAGCCGCCGACGCCGAAGCGGTGTGGGACGCGCTCATGGCCGCGGGCGCAGGTTACGAAATCACCCCCGCTGGCATTCTGGCGCTCGACATCGCCCGCATCGAAGCGGGTTTGCTCATGATCGATGTCGATTACACGCCCGCCCGCCACGCCCGCATTCCCAGCCAAAAATCTTCTCCCTACGAACTGGATTTGGGCTGGAGTGTGGACTTGACAGAAGCCGATGAACTTTAACGGCCGTTCTGCCCTCACCCTTGAAAAACAAAACGGCTCCCGCTGGGCCACGGCTGGTATCGAAATCGACTATCTCGACCTGTCCGCCGCCTTCGCCAAAGTCAACCTGCCACCCGCCGTGCCGCACGAAGCCTGGCGCAGCAGCGTGCCCCTCTTCGGCAAATCACGCAAAAATCGCAGCGGACTCCAGCAAATCGGTTACGCCACCAGCGGCTGTTTCTCGCCCATTCTCAAACGCTACATCGCCCTCGCCACCATCAAACCAGATTTTGCCGCCATCGGCACCGATATTCTCATCCAAATGAGCGTCGAACATACGCCGCTGCCCATCGCCGCCCAAGTCGTCAAAAAACCATTTTTCGATCCCAAACGGAAAAAAGCATGACAATAATAAGCTAAAAACTTGACGCTGATTCAGCATAGCACTGCGAAGAAAAAACATCAGTGTTCATTCCATCAGTGTCCCCTAAAATAACGAGAAAACACTATGAGCCAAAAATATGATGCCATCATCATCGGCGGCGGACACAATGGCCTTATCGCCGCCGCCTACCTCGCCAAAGCAGGCAAAAAAGTCGTCGTCCTGGAAAAACGCCCCATTCTCGGCGGCGCCACCGTCACCGAAGAGGTGTATCCTGGCTTCAAATACACAGTCTTCTCCTACGTCGTCAGCCTGCTGCGCCCCGAAATCATCCGCGAATTAGAGCTTGCCAAACATGGCCTCACCATCCTGCCGCTAGAAAGCACCTTCACGCCCATGCCCAACGACGACTACCTCGTGCGCTGGGGCGACCACGCTAAAACCTACCGCGAAATCGCCCGTCACTCAAAACGGGACGCCGATACCTACGACGATTACGGCCAACTGATGTACCACATGGCAAAAGCCGTCAAGCCCATCCTTAGCGCCGTGCCGCCCGACATCAGCAGCCTCAATCCGCGCAAACTGCGCCCCCTCGATATGGCGCAGCTTGGCCGCCATTTCCTCGGCCTGGAAGATGAAAAGCTGCACGCCTTCGTCAAGCTGATGGTCATGTCTTCGGCCGATTTCCTCGACGAATGGTTTGAGACGGAAGCCCTCAAGGCCACCATGTCGGCCAGCGGCATCATCGGCACCTTTTTGGGGCCGCGCTCGCCCGGCACCGCCTACGTGCTGCTCCACCACTACATGGGCGAGATTGACGGCGTGTTCCGCGCCTGGGGGTTCGCCAAGGGCGGCACGGGTGCGGTACCAGAGGCTATCGCCAGCTCTGCCCGTGCCCTTGGTGCTGAAATTCGCACGAGTGCGCCGGTGGCAGAGGTGATTGTGAAAAACGGCCGTTCTATCGGTGTCGCTCTGGAAAACGGAGATGAACTCTACGCCGATGTCGTCGCTTCCTCCCTCGATCCGCGCCAAACCTTCCTCAATCTGGTAGACGAGAAAGAGTTGCCCGACAGACTTCCTCACCGCCATCAAAAAGTTCCGCTATCGTGGTTCCTCCGCCAAGGTCAATCTGGCGCTTGATGGCCTGCCCAACTTCACCTCCCTGCCCGGATTTGGCCCCCACCTGCGCGGGGCTATCTCGATCAGTCCGTCCATAGACTACCTGGAACGCGCTTACGATGATGCAAAATATGGGGAATTTCTCAAAACGGCCGTATATCGACATGATCATCCCCTCCCTCATCGACCCCGACATGGCACCTCCTGGCAAACATGTCATGTCCTGCTTCGTGCAATACGCCCCCTACCACCTCGCAACACGGCACCTGGGACGAACGCCGCGAAGAATTCGGCGACACCGTCATCGACACCATCGCCGAATTTGCGCCCAACATCAAAGACATCATCCTCCACCGCCAAGTCATGACCCCGCTCGACATCGAGCGCGTCACCGGCCTCAGCGAAGGCAACATCTTCCAGGGCGAACTTTCTCTCCAGCAGCTATTCTTCCTGCGACCTGCTCCTGGCTGGGGCGACTATCGCACCCCCATCAAAGGCTACTATCAATGCGGTTCTGGCACGCATCCCGGCGGCGGCATCATGGGCGCCAGCGGCCGTTTAGGCGCCCTCGAAATATTGAAAGACTTGCGGTAACCTTTTTATGTTTCAATTTTGCAATAGTATTCTGCTATACTAAACGTGCAGTCCGTATAAATCTTTTCGTAATCAATCAAAAAGGGGAAATCTATTGTACATCCGATTTTGGGGCGTACGCGGCACCATTCCCACACCTGGACGAGAGACCATAAACGTCGGGGGCAATACTTCTTGCATTGAAGTACGCACTTCCGATGATCAACTCATCATCCTTGATGCAGGTACTGGTATTTTGCCGCTAGGACGCCATCTACTCAAAGAAAATCCAGGCAGAATCATTGGCAACATCCTCATCAGCCATACCCATTGGGATCATATCCAGGGGTTTCCCTTTTTCTCCCCCATTTGGGGACGCACCAATCGGTTTATCCTGATAGGACGCAAACGAGAAGGGCGACGACTCGAAGAAATCGTGTCTGGGCAGTTTATGGAGCCATATCTTCCCTTTCCCTACAAATCATTACCAGCCGATCTGCTCGTCAAAGAAATAAATGATGACGAAACCCTGATCATTGGGGATAATACCCGCGTCACCGTAGCCGCCATGAACCATCCAGGTGGCTGTTTAGGGTTCCGCATTGAAAATGGGGATGCCGTATTTGCCTATTGCAGTGATGTTGGTCATGAAGATGATGGTTTTGATCCGGGCGTGCTGAAATTGGCTGAAGGCGCAGACCTATTGGTTCATGATTCACATTTCGCTACCCTAGATGAAAGAAACATGCGCCGTGATTGGGGACACAGCACCTGGTTAGAAGCCGCACAAGTCGCTGTAGAAGCGCGTGTTAAAAATCTAGCCTTATTTCACTTTTCTCCAGATATGACCGATACGGCCGTCGACCAAATCGCCAATAAAGCAAGAAATATCTTTCCCAGAACCCTTGTTGCCCGTGAAGGATTGGAGCTACACCTGCCGCTAACCGGCGAATTACCTGATTGAAGACTCAAAAAACGCATCATATAATTGCCACAATAAGAGAATCGAATACAATAGGGATTGGGTACTATGCCTCAAATATATATTAGAAGATTTGGAGATGGTTTGACTCAATCGGTTTTAATTGTCGATGACGAGCCAATGGCACGAACGCTTTTGCGGTTGATGCTCGTAAGGGCTGGTTTTAATGTGTCTGAAGCGGAAGATGGGTTTGACGCTTTGGAGAAAGTACAAGCCAGTCAACCAGACATCATTTTGCTGGATGTGATGATGCCTGGCATGGATGGTTTCTCCGTGTGTGAAGAACTGCGGCAGCGGAAAGAAACTTCTAAATTACCAATCATTATGTTAAGTGCAAAAACAGACTTAGACAGTATCAATAAAGGTCTGCGCGTGGGCGCCACCAAGTATTTAACAAAACCAATTTCGCCGGAAGACCTCACCAGACATGTCAATGATGTGCTGGATGCCAATGCGATTGCCTAACCTAAACGCCAATCAAATCTTTTGCCTTTTGTTTCATTTGTGATAAAAATTACAAGAATTCTTGAAGAGATATGCTTGGAGGCTCCCAACTATGCTAATTAAACGCTTAATACTTGCTCTCATTTCAATTGGTTTTGGTGTGACTGTCACATTTTTAATTATGACATTTATTTTACACACCGATTACTATACATTCGGTTTTGGCTATACCTTTTTTACATCTTTGGCGTTGGCTTGTTTCTTAGGAATTTGGCTAGACAAATTCATGGGAACTGAGTTACTGCCGGAATAATCAAACCTGCTTTTTCGTCCATTACCTATTTTGAGACCTCCGCTGTGTAACTCGGGGGTCTTTTTGTTTCCTACCCACAATTTCTATCTGAACAAGAGGATATAAAATGAGCGCAAAGATTATTGATGGCAAGGAAATTGCCAAACAAGTCCAAGAAGAAGTAAAAGAAGCTGTCGCCAAAATGGAAGCTGAACACGGGTACACCCCTGGTTTAGCAACCGTGTTGGTTGGTGAAGATCCGGCATCGGCCACCTATGTGCGCAGTAAACAGCGCACGTGTGAAAAACTGGGCATTCGTTCAGTTGGGCATGTATTACCGGCCGATGCGACGCAAGAGGAAGTGGAGGAGTTGGTATCCGCAGTTGAATGCCGATCCGACCATCAATGGCATTTTGGTGCAATTGCCGCTACCGAAGCATCTTGATGAGGAAGCGGTGTTAAACAGCATTGATTTGGGCAAAGATGTGGATGGTTTTCATCCGGTCAATATCGGCCGTTTAGCGATGAAAGGGCGCAATCCGTTGTTTATTCCTTGCACGCCTTACGGTTGTATGGTGCTGCTGGAGAAAGCTGGTATTCAAACCAAAGGGGCGGAGGCCGTGATTGTGGGGCGATCTAACATTGTGGGGCTGCCGATGGCCATGCTGCTGCAAAAGGCCGATGCCACGGTGACAATTTGCCACAGCCGCACCAAAGATTTGAAGGCACATTTGCAGCGAGCCGACATTGTGGTGGCGGCGATTGGCTGGGCCAACATGATTACGGGTGATATGCTGAAACCAGGCTGTGCGGTGATTGACGTGGGCATTAACCGCGTGGATGATGCCACTGCGAAAAATGGTTACCGC
Source organism: uncultured Chloroflexia bacterium (assembly GCA_963747345.1). Classification (GTDB taxonomy): domain Bacteria; phylum Chloroflexota; class Anaerolineae; order Promineifilales; family Promineifilaceae. The sequence continues at coordinate 29,699 of CAVVFA010000008.1, forward strand.
CTGGTGGGTGACGTTGATTTTGACTCCGCAAAGGAAGTGGCGGGCGCGATTACGCCGGTTCCGGGCGGCGTGGGGCCGATGACGATTGCCATGCTGATGAAGAATACGCTGCACGCGGCAGAGTTGGCGCTGGCGAAGAAATAACTATTGATGATTAAAGATTGAAGAATAGAGGCCGGAGATTTTTATTCTTCGGCCTTTTTTTGTGCTTGCGTGAGGTCTTGGGGGGTGTTGATGTTGGCGAAGGAACGGCCGTTTCCCCCCACCTTCTCTATCTCTTCCCGCTTCACATAGCGCACAGTCACCTGCCCAAAAAAGCGCGTAATCTTCAACTGCTTTGCCTTGCAAATTGTCCTCAATGGGGGACAAACAGGCCTTGCTGTAAATGGCGTGCAGCGGTTCAGGGAATTTGTCCCAGAGCGGCACGACCACATCGGCGGTGTGGCGCAGGGAGATGAGGTATTGCAGTAACGGCCGTTCTAACCAAGGCATATCGCAAGCCACCACAAGGGTATGGGGATGGGTCGCATGAGAAACGGCCGTGAAGATGCCGCCCAGCGGGCCATGATCGGGATAAATATCACCCACAGTTTCGACACCTAAATACGCATATGGCTCTGGATTATTGGTGACGATAAATGTTTCTGCGCCTAAATCCGCTACGTGGGCGAGTACCGTTTCTATCATCGGACGGCCGTTATACGGCACAAACGATTTATCCTCGCCCATACGGCTGCTTTGCCCACCTGCTTGAATAGCGATTGTTATTGGAATCATAGGTAGAGATTGGAGATTAGAGATTGGAGATTGCGGGCTACCCAATCTCCAATCTCTAATCTCAGTCATATAAACCGGTAAAAGACTTGATTGCTTAAAAAATAGGCTTTTTCTGTGAGATACAAACGGCCGTTTTCCACTTTCAACATCTCCCATTCAACCAATTGAGAGACAACGCCAGGGAACGCTTCATCCAGCGATTGGCCGAAGCGGGTCTCAAACGCGGCCAAATCCAGGCCTTCTTGCAGGAGGCGCAGTTGGGTCATGACGGCGTCTGACATGGCTTCGGCTGGGGTGATGGGGTGGTGTTCGGTAACGGCCGTTGTCAGCGGATAGGGCAACAGTTCTTCTTCTTCCAGGCGGCGCAGATAAACACGGGGCTGTTTGACATTGGCATAGCGCGTGCCACCGGCATGACCATGTGCGCCCGCGCCAATGCCCAGATACTCGCCATCCCGCCAATACGTTAAATTGTGGCGACAATCTTTGCCCGGTTGTGCCCAGTTGGAGATTTCATAATGGACATAGCCATGCTGCGCCAGTATTTCCCGCGCAAACTGGTATTGGTCGGCGGCTAAATCGGGGTCTGGAAGGGAGAAATGGCCGTTATCCAGCCAGCGCTGCATCGGCGTGCCAGGTTCAATCGTGAGGCAGTAGAGGCTAAAATGGGGCGGCTCTAATGCTAGCACCGCCTCAATGCTTTGCCGCCATGTCACGCAGCGTTTGTCCGGGCAAGCCATAAATCAAATCCAGATTGAAATTGCTTAAGCCAACCCGTCGCGCCATCGCCACTGCCTCAATCACGGTGGCAAAATCATGCTCCCGTTCCAGCAAGGCCAATTCACTGGCAACGGCACTCTGCACACCAAAACTGATGCGATTCACGCCGGCTTCAGCCACAGCCGCCAAATACGCCTCATCCACTGTGCCAGGATTGGCTTCCATGGTGATTTCAGGGTTCTCCATCTTCTCAAAACAGCGGTCTACCGTTCCCAAAATCTGGGCGATGGTATCCGGCGGCATCAGAGACGGGGTACCGCCGCCAAAAAAGACGGTGCTAAACGGTCGCTGAGTCTGTCGAAGCGGTCGAAGCGGTCGCTGAGCTTGTCGAAGCGGTCGAAGCGCCACCCGTTCAATTTCCGCACACACCCCATCTGCATAAGCTCGCTTTAGGTCACCCAAACTGGTGTACGTATTAAAATCACAATACGAACAGCGGTGACGGCAGAAAGGAATATGAATGTAGATGCTGAGGTTTTCTTGAGATTTCACGTATTTGTGTTGTCCGTAGCCTATAGTCAGTTTTCAGTTTAGGGTAAATGGGTTAAGATTTTGTTATCAATCTAATTTCTTTATTGTCTCGAGCAACAGCATAACGTATCATAATCATTAGTTCAACCTTCGTAACTATACAGGTGTTAATTTTTCACTCGAGAGACCCTAAGGGTTTTGTATAACGCAGCATTGAATCACTCGAGGTCAAACCCTTAGGGTCTGTACAGTTATCAACCTTCATTCGTCATCCATCATCGTTCATCATCGTTCATCACTTTCAGGAAATGACTCATGAATACAAAGCCCATCTCTGTTAATCCACAAACACTAGCGCGATTGGTAGAAATTAGCCGCATTTTGAATTCGGCTACCAATGTAGATACGCTGCTCCGCTATATCATCAAACAAGCCGCTGATTTAACGGGAGCTGAAGCCGCTTCTATTCTCTTGCTAGACCCGCAAACACGCCAACTTCACTTCCGCGCTTCCTCCAATGAAAATCATAGCGGCATGGTAAACATTCCCGTGCCGTTGGATAGCAGCATCGCAGGCGCGATTCTGACTGAAAATCGCCCGATGCTTATCAGCGATGTTAGCAAAGATCCGCGCTGGAATCCGGCCGTCGCCACGACCATCCAATTTGAGACGGAATCTATCCTGGGTGTGCCGATGCATGCTGTTGACCGGGAACCGATTGGGGTTTTAGAGGCGTTGAATAAGCAAAACGGCCGTTTCTCCCGTGAAGATGCGAAAACTTTAGTCATTCTGGCCGACATCGCAGGGGTAGCCATCGAACGCGCCCGTCTTGCCGAAAATTTACAGCAAGCATATGAAGAACTGAACGAACTCGACCAACTCAAAACCGACTTCATCGCCGTTGCTTCGCATGAACTACGCACCCCGCTGTCTGTCATCATGGGCTATGTCTCGTTTTTGCGCGAAGAGGCGAACGAAACCCAGGCCAGCCAGTTAGACAGTGTGATGGGGGCGGCCATCCACCTGCGCGATCTGATCCAAGCGATGCTCAACTTGCGCTATGTCGATGGCGGTGAGACCACGCTCAACCTCAGCCCGATCAATCTGGTTGAACTTGCTCGGGAAATTTCAGCAGCCTTCCAGGAAACGGCCGTTGCCAAACATCAAACCATACACATCGAGCTGCCCACAAAACCCATTCTCGTCCAAGCAGACAAAAATGTGCTGGAAGTCGCCCTCAACAACCTCATGAACAACGCCATTCGCTTCACACCCGACAAAGGCAGCATTACAATTCGGCTCAAACAACAAGGTGTAGAGGCGTGGTTGACCATCAGCGACAATGGCATCGGCATTGCCCCTGATAAATTAGAGCGTATTTTCAACCGTTTCTACCAGCTTGAACCGGCCTTGGTACGCCAACATGGCGGACTGGGTATCGGGCTTTCTATTGCTAAAGATTTGGTTGAAATGCAAAACGGCCGTATTTGGGCTGAAAGTATTGAAAACCAGGGCAGCACGTTTACCATCGCCCTGCCGTTGGCTACCTGATCTACAATCTCAGTTATACTATTCCGGGGAGCTGAATTTCTTGTCGGATTTCTTATTTATTTCGTGACTGAACCAGGAGTCAGCACGAAGGAGGGTGAAAAAATTGGCGAGCATCAATCAGCTATTACAGAACAAAGGGTTCCAAGTGTGGTCTGTTAGCCCAGACAACACGGTTTTAGAGGCACTTAAGACAATGGCCGAGAAAAATATCGGCGCAATCATTGTCTTGGAATCAGATGGCACCGTTTGCGGTATTTTCTCTGAACGAGATTATGCCCGGAAGGTTGTCTTAGCCGGCCGTTCTTCCGAAACCACCCTCGTCCGTGAAGTAATGACTGGCGAAGTTTATTACGTGCGTCCCCAAGACAGCGTAGACCGCTGCATGGCGCTCATGTCTGAAAAACGCTTCCGCCATGTTCCCGTTCTCAACGAGGACGAAGAATTAGTGGGCATTGTCTCCATCGGCGATGTCGTTAAAACAATTATTGCCGAACAAAAATTACTCATCAATCATTTGGAAGATTTTATTACCGGCACACGTTAAGAACTCAGTGAACAGTCAGCAGTAAACAGTGAACAGTAGACCGACTTACTGTAAACTGTTCACTGTAAACTGTTCTGACTATGACCAAATTCACTATCAACCTCGACGGCGAGGATACCGAAATTGAGGTGACACGGCAGGGCAATCACCTGCATGTCACTTACAACGGTAAAACCGCCGAACTCGAACTCATCCACACAGATGGCGCAGACTTGCTCTTGGAGCAAGTTCTGGCGAATGGTTCTCGGCAGCGTATCCGCGCGGCTGGGCATACCAGCAGTGGAGATGAACGGCAGATTTGGGTAAACGGCCGTTATCACACCTACCAGCGCGTCCGTCAACGAGGGCAAAGCGCTGGTCTCGGCGAAGGCAGTCTCGCCGCCTCCATCCCCGCCGTCGTCACCGAAATTCTCGTCACCCCCGGCGATACCGTCAGCGAAGGCGACCGGCTCATCTTGTTCGAATCGATGAAAATGGTCATCCCCATCCAGGCTCCCTACCACGGAACCGTCACCGCCATCAACTGCGCCGCTGGCGAATCCGTGCAAGCTGGCATCGCTTTGATAGAATTACAAAAAACGGAGAGTGGAGATTAGAGATTGAAGATCATCCACGTATTCAATCTCCAGTCTCCAATCTCCAATCTCTAATCTCTTAAAAGGGAGCATCCATGAATCAACAACGCATTACAAAACTGCAACAACAACTTGTCCAACAACAACTCGACGGCGTCATTTTGATGCCTGGCCCTAATTCATTTTACCTCTCTGGAATGCACACCCACGTCAGCGAACGTCCAGTGCTGCTATTCATCCCGCAAGCAGGTGAACCAGCCGTCATCATTCCCGGGCTTGGAAGCGATGAAAGCAGAAGCCGTAGGCATTCCCGCCGAACGCATCTTCGCCTGGACAGACGAGGAATGGTTTGCCGGCGCTTTCCAAAAAGCGGCGCAAGCCCTGCAATTAGATGGCGCTCACTGGGGCGTAGAAGCCCTACTACATGCGCGTTTTAGAACTCGACGCCTTGCGTGAAGTGGCCCCTGGCCTGCAAACCAGCTACGCCGAACCCGCCTTAATGGCGCTCCGTTCCATCAAAGATGACGACGAATTAGCCGCCATGGGCAAAGCAATTGGTGCCGCCGAACGCGCCATCGAACGCCTCATTCCGCAAATCAAAATCGGCATGACGGAAAAGCAAGTGGCGGCACAACTAACCGCCCTCTTACTGGATGAAGGCGGCGATGCTATAGCGTTTGGCCCCATCGTTTCCGCTGGGCCTAACGGAGCTTCACCCCACGCCATGCCGGGAGAACGGCCGTTAACCAATGGAGATATGCTCGTCATCGACTGGGGTGTCTTCATCGACGATTACCCCTCCGACATCACCCGCACCTTCGCCGTCGGGGAAATCGACGACGAATTCAAACACATCTACGACATCGTGCGTCAGGCCAATGAAGCAGGCAAACAAGCCGCCAAACCCGGCGCAACCGGCCAAGACGTGGATCGCGCCGCCCGCAAAGTGATCGCCGATGCGGGGTATGGCGACTACTTCTTCCACCGCACCGGTCACGGCCTCGGCCTGGAAGTACACGAACTACCCGGCATGGTTGAAGGCAACGACGTACCGCTGCAAGTGGGCAATGTCTTCACCGTGGAACCGGGCATCTACATCGCCGGTCGCGGCGGTGTGCGCATTGAAGATGATGTGGTAGTCACGGCCGATGGCTGCCGCTCGCTCACCAGTTTCACGCGGGATTTGATCACAGTTGGGTAACAATAAACGTGATGCGTACTGCGTGAGTCGTGAAAAATCACGACTCACGTCTCACGCATCACGCACGCTCATTTGGCTTTTTATACTGGTCGGCATGATAACGGCCGTTACCGCCTGCAATACCTCGCCACTCCCACCCACGGCAACCACGGTTGCCCTGCTGCCCGCCCCCACGCTTATACCAACTGAGATGGCTTCAATCACACCCGCACCAGAACCCTATCCGGTAATCATCGAGCCAGTCATAACAGAGCCGCCTGCCTATCCAGCAAAGGAAACGGCCGTTCCGCAACCCGGTTATCTTGCTCCGGAAACGACTGTGCCGCTGCCAACACTCACTATTCAAGTAACGGCCGTTATCACGCAAACAAACAACCAACATACCTACCTGCCCCTCATCACCCAAGCTGAAAACAGCAATCCAGTTAATCCAGTGGATGAAACATAGTCAGTCGCATCCCCCGCTCCTGTGCCCACCCTGGATTTTGCCGCCCTCCAGGCAGAGCTGCAAGCCAATGGTCAAGATATTGGCTACGTGAAGATTGGCTTTCATGTCAGCGTTGGTGGCAACACCGAAGGGTTGGACCAGTGGATGCGGGATTTAGATGCAGCCGGTGTCCCCTTCTTTCTCAAAAGTGTAGATAATGCAGAACCCATTTTATTTGCACAGGAACTGATGAAGGAGAGCGGCGTGCCGCATACGCTCGTTTTCCGCAAAGCCAGCGGCGGCACCACCGCCAACCTGCCCAATTACGACTTGCCCCCCGCCATTGCTGCCGCAGGAGCATTGGCAGCTTCATCAAGATGCGTTCCCGCCTGAACTCGATCCCAACTATGTCTGGCTGGAAACGGTCAACGAAGTTGACAAAAACAGGTCTGAGTGGCTGGCACAGTTTGCTATCGAGACGGCCAAGTTAACCATGCGAGATGGGTACAAATGGGCCGCGTTTGGCTGGTCGTCGGGCGAGCCGGAACCGGAGCAATGGCAAACGCCGTACATGATGGAATTCCTGCGGTTGGCTGGCGAAAACCCAGACAAACTCGCTATCGCCCTCCACGAATACAGCTATCTGGAAGACGACATCTCCCACATTTATCCGTACAAAATCGGCCGTTTTCAGGAATTATTCCGCATTGCCGATGCGAACGGTATACCACGACCCACTGTGCTCATCACAGAATGGGGCTGGACGTACGTCCATGTGCCAGAACCGGAGCCTGCCATCAACGACATCGCCTGGGCTTCTGCCTTATACGCACCTTATCCGCAGGTAAAAGGGGCCGCTATTTGGTATCTCGGCTACGGGGATACCTTTGGCAATATCGCCGATGAAACACAACGGCTCATCGATCCACTGCGCATCTATGCCTTGACGAATTATTTCGTTATCCCACTGCCACCGGAACAACAGCCCATCGATCCAGCACAGCACCAACCTTGAGAACTGGGAACGGAGAATTTTTACCATGAAACCACTTTACGGAACTGACCTCAAACGCTTTATACGAGATTACAAACGAGAACATAAACCCAATGCCGATATTGTCGCCTTGCTGCAAAGTGTGGAGTACCCAGCCAACGTCGGCTCGATTTTTCGGGTGGCGGATGCGGTGGGCATCTCTGAACTGGTGCTGACGGGCATCACCCCCACGCCGCCCAACCCCACCATCGACAAAGTGGGGCGCTTCAAAAGCATCAGTGTGCCTTGGGGATATGAAAAAGAGCCGTTGGTGGCAATTGAGCAGTTGAAGAAGAACGGGTATCAAATTGTGGCGGTAGAGTTAGCGGAGGGCGCGGTTCCCTATCACGAATATGATTACCCTGAAAAAATCTGCCTCGTCGTCGGGCATGAAGACCACGGCGTCACCAAAGCGGTGCTCAATGAATGTGATGCGGCCGTTTTCCTGCCCATGTATGGCAAAGGGCAGTCGTTGAATGTGCACGTGGCGTTGAGTGTCGTGTTGTACCATATGCTTCATCGTTAACGAAAGATTGAAGATTAAAGATTGACGATTTTCCCTCTGCCACCTTGCCACTCTGTCACTCTCCAACTTTGCCACCTTTTTTCTTTCCCTTTTCAAAATAGTTTGTTATACTTTCCTCATTACAACATGCGGGACATTACAACAAAACTTTTGGGAGAATCGCCATGAAAGTTTCATGCTTACAAGAAAATTTAGCAAAGGGTTTGAGTATTGTTAGTCGGGCAGTGAGTACACGCTCCACTTTGCCTGTTTTGGCTAACGTTTTGATGGCGACGGATAACGGCCGTTTGAAGCTTTCAGCCACCAATCTCGAAGTCGTTATCACCTGTTGGATTGGGGCGAAGGTAGAAGAAGAAGGGGCAATTACCGTACCAGCCCGCACGTTGAACGACCTCGTGGGACAGTTGGCACAAGAACAGGTCTACATGACCCTAGACGAGCCGACCCAAACCTTGCACGTCACCTGCGCCAAGACCGATTCCAACATCAAAGGCATTGATGCCCAGGAATTTCCACTGATTCCCGAACCGGACCGGGAAAACCGCACTCGCGTCGAAGCGGATGTCTTTAAACAGATGATTAATCAGGTGGCCTTTGCTGCGGCTGTAGACGATACCCGCCCCACCCTGACCGGCGTCTCCACAAAATTTGAAGGCAGCAAACTGACGATGGCTGCCACCGATGGCTTCCGTCTTTCTCTCCGCGCCGCCCATATTCCCGGCTACGTCGAAAAAGCGACAAGTGTCATTATCCCCTCCCGCGCTTTGATGGAAGTGGCTCGCGTCACCAGTGACGACGTGGATGCGATTTACATCACCTTCCCCGAAGGGCGCAACCAGATTATTTTTGACCTCGATAATATCGTCATTGTCTCGCAGCTTATTGACGGCAATTATCCTGATTACTCGCCCATCGTACCGACGCATCACAATACCCGCGCCGTGTTAGGTACAGCCGATTTCCGCAAAGCGTGTAAAACGGCCGAGATTTTTGCCCGTGAAGCCAGCCATACGGCTCGCGTACGCATCGAGCCGGGTGACGAAATTACGCCAGGCTATGCCATCATTCAAGCCACCAGCACGGAAACGGGCGACAATGTGGCGCAAATTGATGCCAGTGTCGATGGTGAACCGATTGAAATCGCCTTCAACGTGAAATATATGGCTGACGTGCTCAACATTATCGACACTCCCCAAATCGCCCTGGAAACAACCAACCCGATGGAACCGGGCGTCATCAAACCGGTCGGCGACAATGATTTTGTACATATCATTATGCCGATGCACTTCGGTCGATAATTTAAAAATCTAAAGAATCATTACAAAGGGACGAAGAAACGAAGAAATAAAGGTTTTTTCTTGGTATCTTTGTCCCTTTGTTTCTTTGTAATAAATTCCCCTAATCAGTCCCGTAAACTTCTTTCAATTCAACAACCGCAGCTGGTGAAATGAGGCGCACGTAGGTTTCGATGTGGTTTAGGTGGTCGGAAACGGCCGTTTTCTCAATCCCAGGTGGCGCATAAACTGTAAAGAGAACGGCCGTTGTCTCCCCGTTAATGCTCGTGCGTTTGTCAGGCCCATAAATCACACTGGAAAGCACTCCCTCCGCATCCGCAATAAACATATCCCTGGCCTTCAACTGGATGGCATCGCCGCGAATACCAATGAACTGCTCCTCACCTGTCGCCGCATCAATGCCAACTGGCTGCTGCACCAAATCCAAATCATGCCCTGAGGTGAGCAGTTGGTCTTGCAGTTCGGCCATAAACATCGCTTCCACCAACGCCGCCACCCGCGGAATCGACTTTCCCTGCCACAGAATCGACTCCAACTGCCCCTGCACATGATACGATTTCTTGAATCGTTTGTAGTAGTGTGGTACGCCTGCAACACAGGCTCCGCCCGCAGCGCAGGCCGATCATACCCCTCAAATCGCTGGCGCAGTTCCGCTTCGATTTCATCCTTGCGTGCCTCCAGTTCTGGATGATTATCAGGATTTACCACCTGCCGCATTGCCAGCACGCCCACAAATGCACCAGGGTAAGTTTGTTTCCAGTTCTCAGAAATTGAATAAACATGATTAGCTCCGTAACTTAATTTCTTCCAAAATATTCCGGGCTTGCCCAAAATGCAGTTCATCATGGTAGACCAGCACTTTGAACGCATCACCCAAGTTAAATTTAACACCTGGGGAAATGGGGATTGGTGTGTGGCGTAAATCAATTTCGGCGCATTGGTCGAGGGCTAAAAGCAGTTCGGTTTGTTTGGTCAGATAGATTTCGAGCACTTGGCGGGAAACGGCCGTTTCGACACTTCGACCCAGCTCAGTGGAACCAAGCTCAAGGCGAGCCGTTTCCGGCACCATCTCCCCTTGAGCAGCAAAACTGTACTTCGGATTGAACGCAAAATGCATATAAATCCGCCCAAAAAACGACGGCTTATACACATCCTCGTCTGGTTTCGCTAAGACTGGTTTCTGCAAAGCCAACTCAATCTTTGGTCGGTAATATTCATGCGTCAGATTCAGGTGGTCGAAGCATTGCAAAATGCTCCACTCTTTGGGGTCTGGCTGCCAGTTTAGTTGCTCGTCGGATAAGGGGTGGAAAACGTGCCGATCTACCCCCGCCACATGTTCCTCAATCCGACTGCGTAAATCTGCAAAAAACTCGTTTTTCGTAATCATCCTTTCTCCATGCTTAAAACATCAGCAGCAGTACAAAATGTACCAACACTCTCCACCTCTGGCAAAAAGCACAAACGACAAAAATATCATCACATGTTTAACCAAAACATAACACCATTTTTTAGAATAATTTGACAATATCGTTAGGGTGAAGATATGATAAGATTCGATTATGGATAAAGTTAATCCACGATAAGCTTTTATTTGTATAGATAGTTACATAACCGAGTTAACCAAATCAATAAACAAATGATAATGAAGGTGAATGGTTCCCAAATGTGTATGTGTTGTATGTGTCCCCAGCAGGGGCTCGCTGTCACATGCGTCATGGGAATACACATCATCTAAAACACCCAAACACGCAACAACGGCCTCCTGCACACAACGAAAAGCAGTCGAGGCCAACACATAAACATGTGATTGAAGCCCTGGAGACTGCTCCAGGGCTTTTTTTTATATTTTCAACATGATGTCATTTGTGTTTTTCTCAGCGCCTCCGCGCCTCTGCGTTAGATCAATGTTAGGAGTAAAGTATGACAGACACAACCTGGAAAGACCTGTTAGAAGAACGAATCCCCGATGTGTGGCTCAGTGACATCGACATCTTCGAAAACCAATTGGAACTGCGGAAGCAAAACAAAATCCCCGAGAAAGTCTTCGCTGAAACCCGGCTGCGTCAGGGCGTTTACGGACAGCGCTACGACAACGGCCAACGCCACGACGGCATCACCGTGCGCCCGCTCAACTTCCCTGAAGGCACCAAAGGGCCAGACACCATTTGGGATGCCCCTGGTATGCAGCGCATCAAAGTGCCATACGGCGGCCTCACCGCTGAACAGCTTGACGTGATGGCCGCAATCGCCGACGAATACGCCGACAGCATTCTCCACGTTACCACCCGCCAAGACATTCAATTCCACTACATCCACATCGAAGATACGCCCGACCTGATGCGTCGCCTCGGGGCAGTGGGCATCACCACCAAAGAAGCGTGTGGCAATTCCGTGCGCAATCTCACCGCCTGCCCCCTGGCTGGCGTCTGCCGCACCCAAACGTTTGATGTCACCCCTTACACCCAGGCGATGGCCGACTTCCTGTTAGGCCACGACGACATTCAAGATTTCGGGCGCAAGTTCAAAATCGCCTTCTCCGGCTGCGAACATGAGGCTTGTGGACTGGTCAACTTGCACGATTTCGGCCTATTGGCTCGCATCCAGGACGTGGACGGCGTGCCTACACGCGGCTTCCGCATTTATGTCGGTGGCGGGCTGGGAACGATTCCCCACAACGCCAAAGTGCTCTACGATTTCGTGACGGAAGACCAGATTTTGCCGGTGGTGCAGGCTGTTTCCCGCGTTTTTGCCCGACTGGGTGAAAAGCAGAACCGCAACCGCGCCCGCATCAAGTTCCTGGTAGCCGAACTGGGCATCGAGGAGTTCACCCGTCTTGTCGATGAAGAACTGCCAACCATGCCCCATGATGATCGCTGGACTGCTTTCCTGACTGATTTGCCGGATTATGAGGAGAAGCCGCTGAAAACGGCCGTTTCCCTCACCACCACCTCCCTATCTCCCCACTACCTGGCCTGGTCTGAAACCAATACCTACGCCCAACGCCAAGAAGGCTACTACACCGTCACCGTCAACCTGCCGCTGGGCGACCTTTCCAGCGACCAGGCCTTCAAACTGGCCGACATCGCCCGCCAATACGTCGGCGACAACATTCGCACCACCGTCGAGCAAAACATCGTCTTGCGCTGGGTGTCGAAGCAGATTTGCCCGCCGTCTACGAAGCCCTCACCGCCATCGGACTGGGCGCGGCTGGCGCAGGCACCATCGTCGACATCACCTCTTGCCCCGGCACCGACACCTGCAAGCTGGGCATCGCCGCCTCGCGCGGGCTGGCTGGCGAACTACGCACCCAGTTGACCGCCAAAATCGAAACCTTACCTGCGCCCGTCAAGGAACTGCGCATCAAGGTCAGCGGCTGCTTCAACTCTTGCGGCCAACACCACGTCGCCGACATCGGCTTCTTTGGCAACAGCCGCCGCCGCGACAGCCGCACCGTCCCCCATTTTCAGGTGGTGCTGGGCGGCCGTTGGCGCGATAACGGCGGCACGTACGGACTAGCCATCGGTGCTGTCCCGTCCAAAGCCATCCCCGACACGCTGGAAGCCATCACCACCCGTTTCGTTGCTGAACGGAAAGACGAAGAATCTTTCCAGGATTGGGTGACACGTTTGGGCAAGAAAGAAATCCGCGACATGCTCAAACCATTCCAAACAGTGCCAGCCTACCTCGAAAATCCAGCCTTCTACACAGATTGGGGCGACCCCCGCGAGTTCTCCATCGGCGATATTGGCGTGGGCGAATGTGCCGGAGAAATCGTGTCGCTGTTCTCGTTTGAGATTGCCAAAGCAGAAGGTCAGCATTTTGAGGCGATGATTGCGCTGGACGATAAAAATCATATCCTGGCTGACAAACTCGCCTACGATTCTATGCTCCTGGCGGCACGGGCGCTGATACGCAACCAGTTCCTAGATGTCGGCGATGACCCCGACCAAATCGTCAGCGAATTCCGCACCCGTTACTACGATACACAGCTTGTTCTTTGACCCGTTTGCCAAAGGCAAGTTCGCGGAATACTTCTTTAACCGTCATACGAATCCACCCGCCACGCCGAATGCAGACACAGCCAGTCAGGTGATTCAGGAAGCGCAGTTATTTATAGAAGCGGCGCACACTTGCGATGCCAAATTGGCGGCACAGACAACACAGGTTATTTAATCCGCAGATTTCGCAGATTTCGCAGATTAAAAACAAAAATCTGTGAAATCTGTGTAATCTGTGGATAAATCAAAAAGGTTTATGAACTATGATACCGCACAGAATTAACGCAAAACTATTCGTAACAGACGAAACGGCCGTTTCCCTGCCTACCATCGTTCCCGTTTTCCATCGCTGGATTCAGACCCAGGCCGTGCCCCGGCTTGCTCATCGACGTGGCCGATTACAAACACGTGCAAGATGGCCCTGGCATTCTGATTATTGGGCATGAAGGGGATTACGCGCTGGATCAAGAAAACGGCCGTTCTGGACTCCTGTATACGCGCAAAAGAGAATGGCCTACGCCAGATTTCAAAGAACGGCTGCAACTTGTCATTAGCCTGGCCGTGCAAGCCGCCCAAATCCTGGCGGCAGACGAGACACTCAATCTGAATTTCCGCACCGACTGAAATCCAACTCTCCTTTCCCGACCGGTTGAACGTCCCCAACAAAGCAGAAACGCTGGCAGCGCTGCAAGACGACATCACCGCTGTCTTGGCTGAGATTTATGGCACGGACGAGATTACGCTGGCGACTGTTTCTGATGATGCGAAACGGCCGTTTACCATCCAAGCCACCATCGCCAACGCCCCCACCTTAGCCGAACTAACCACCATCCAACTGGAACCAGCCGCCTAATGACCTCGTCTACCGACTTCATCCCCTTCATCAAAGCCGTGGGTAAAGGTGAAAAACTCAAACGCGACCTCACCTACGCCGAAGCGTGCGATGCCCTGCGCCTCATCCTCAGTCGGCAAGCCACAGATGCCCAAATCGGCGCGTTTCTGATTGCCCAGCGCGTAAAAGGGGAAGCGGTAGACGAAATCAACGGCTTCATCAACGCCGCCCGCACCGAATTCATCCAGTCCGCTCAACCAAAAGTTGAGGGACTGCTCGATTTGGCCGTGCCCTACGACGGCAAAGCGAAAACCGCCCAACTTGCGCCAGCCATCGCCTTGATTTTGGCGGCGGCGGGTGTGCCCGTCATTTTGCACGGCGACGAAAACATCCCCACTAAAGCAGGTATCACCCCGGGAGCCATTATGGCAGAACTGGGTATTTGCACCGCAGGCAATGTGGCTCATGCCAGCCACATGGTTGAGAACGTAGGCATCGGCTTCATCAGCGCCGCGCAATATATTCCCGCCTGGCACGCGCTCACGCCGATTCGTCATCAATTTGGCTTACGCACCGTCATGAACACCGTCGAAAAGTTGTTCAATCCCTTCAACGCTCCCTATCAAATCAGCGGGTTTTTTCACGGCAACTACATTGAGCGTATTCGGCAAACGCAAACCGGTCTCAAAGCAAGCTGGATGGTGCAAGGCGAAGAAGGTTCTATCGAAATGGCGGCGGGACGGCGCACCCATATTTTCGCAGTTGACGCGGCTAATGATGTCATTCTCGACCCGGCCGATGTGGGGCTGCCAGTGCGCGAACGGTTGAGTTTGCCACCTGTTTTGGGCGAGCATGTGGGGGTAGTAACGGCCGTTCTGCAAAACACCCCTGGAGCAGCGCTAGAACAAACATTATTCACCACTGGCACCATTCTCTATCTCCTCGGCAAAGCAGATTCCGTCGCCGACGGCTTCGCACAAGCCCGTCAGCTAGTCGAACAAGGTACACGAGACACAGAGAAGCACAAGTTCACGGAGACAAGGTTTTCTCTGTCGGATCCGTATGTCCTCGTGCTCCGTGTCAATAGGGAAACAAGGAAAAGTAAAGTCTTGGTCGGGGCTGGCCCCGGCGATCCAGACCTAATCACGATTAAAGGCGTAAAAAGTTTGCAGCGAGCTGATGTTGTCGTCTATGATCGGTTGGCGAATCCCGAATTGCTAGATTTTGCGCCCCCCTGGGCAGAGTTTATCTACGTGGGCAAAGAGCCAAAACGCCATCGCTTGAGCCAGAATGATATTAATCTCCTATTGGTGCAAAAAGCGCAAGAAGGGAAAATAGTCGTGCGCTTAAAAGGGGGCGACCCGTTTGTATTTGGGCGCGGCGGCGAAGAATGTTTAATCTTGGCACAGGCTGGCATTCCCTTTGAAGTGGTGCCAGGCGTAAGTAGTGCCTTGGCGGCTCCGGCTTATGCGGGCATTCCCGTCACACAACGCCACCTGGCAACCTCGTTTACCGTCGTCACCGGACACACCGCCGATACAGATGATCCGTATGGAGCAGACTGGAGCGACTTGCCGCGCAAAGGTACACTGGTTATTTTGATGGGCGTGAATCATTTGCCCCAAATTTCAGAGCAGTTGATGAAAGACGGCCGTTCTCCCCATACACCCGCCGCTACCATCCATTGGGGAACAACAAATGAGCAAGTGGTGGTGCAAGGAACATTAGCTACAATTGCTGAAAAAGCACAGGGCGTGCGTCCACCGGCCATCACCGTTGTTGGCGAAGTCGTTGCCCTGCGTGACCAAATTGATTGGTTCAAACCAGAGCCCATCCAGAATGCCACTTCAACTGAAATCGAGTCAATCGCTACGGACTAATAAAATGATTGAAACAATAAGCCTTTCCCCTAAACCCGTCACCCAGGCGCCTCCCTCCCTCACCTGGTTTCCGGCAAACATGCCTTCCCTCAACCGCCGTTTTGCCAAGTTAACACCAGAAGACGTGCTGAATTGGGGGCTGACGACATTTGGTCAACAAACGGCCGTTGCCACCGGCTTTGGCCCCACAGGTATCATTCTCTTACACATGATGTCCCAAATTCGTCCAAAAGGGCAGGTCTTCTATTTGCAAACAGACTTATTCTTCCCCGAAACATTGGCGCTGCGTGACCAATTGGCAGCACAACTTGACATCGAATTCGTTGAAGTGCGTTCCGACTTGACATTGGATGATCAACGCCGTCAATATGGCCCCAACTTATGGGAACATAACCCCGACTTGTGCTGCCAACTGCGAAAAATCAACCCCATGCGCAAATTTTTGTCAGACAAAAAAGCATGGGTGACGGGACTGCGCCGTGACCAATCATCAACACGCGCCAGCACAGAGTTTGTCTCTTGGGATAGTGCCAATCACCTGCTCAAATTATGCCCCCTTGCCCTCTGGACACGGGAACAAGTGTGGGATTACATTTACACTCACAATCTTCCTTATAATGAACTGCATGATCGCGGCTATCCCAGCATCGGCTGCCAGCCCTGCACCAAACCAGCCGCACTCGACAGCGGTGATGAACGTGCCGGACGCTGGAGCAATTTAGACAAAACAGAGTGCGGCATTCATTTTCATGACGGTCAAATTGTGCGTTTAGCGGAGAGGTAAAAAGTTGCAGAGTGGCAAGGTTGCAGAGTTGCAAAGTAATCAACCAACTCGCCACCTGCCACCTGCCACCTGCCCCTTGCCCCTTGCCACCCTTAATTATGAAACCTTATCCAATCTTTTTAACTGGTCTACACAATCGCCACTGCCTCGTCATTGGCGGCACCCATGAAGCAGAGGGCAAAGTACGCGGCTTGCTCGCCGTTGACGCCACCATTACCGTGATTAGCCCAACATTAAACGAAACCTTAACGGCCTGGGCTGATGAAGGGTGTTTTACGTGGTTGAAACGGCCGTTTCAACCCGGTGATCTGCATGGCGCCTTTCTCGTCATCGCCGAACGGTCTGACCCCGAAACAAATACGCTCATCTGGGACGAAGCTGAAGCCGAAGGCATCCTCGTTAACGTGATGGATGATGTGGATCACTGCAATTTTGTGGCGGGTTCCGTCATTCGGCAGGGACATCTGACGCTTTCCATTTCTACCAGCGGCACCGCCCCCACCTTAGCCGTGCGTCTGCGCCAGCGATTTGAAGCTGAATTTGGCGAAGAATATGCCATCTTCCTGGAGTGGATGCACCAACTACGCCCCCACATGACCGCCACTTACCCCAGTTTTCAGGAACGCAAACGGCGTTACTATGCCCTGGTAGATTCAGACGTATTGCTGATGATTAAGAACGGCCGTTTAGCCGAAGCCCAAACTTGTATTGAAGAAATCACAGGTATCCCTTTATTTTCTATCGAAGCCAATGCTCAATAGAAAGGATTACGTATCCAGTTATTAAATTTCCCTTAGACTCTTTTTGCTCAGAGTAAATAGCCGTGCTATACTTCTGTGTAATAAACTTTAAGTTAGCTAGTTCCGACGAAAAGTGGGTTTCCCCACTTTTTTTGTTTTCTAAGCAAGAGTCGATAGTAAGAGTCGATAAATATCGGCTCAAAAATACCATAAATGGGTAAGGTTGAAATCCATGAAAAGCGAATTTGTTTTAGCCTTCAACGAAATTTGTGAGGCACGTGGTTTACCAAAAGAAGATGTCTTTGAGGCGCTTGAATTAGCGCTCGTTTCTGCCTTCCGGCGTGACCTGAATTTAAGCAGTACCCAGGACGTGCGGGTAGAAATCGACCCGCGCACTGGCGAATCAATCATCTACGCCGAAAAAGAGGTTGTCGATTCTATTATTGATGATCGTACAGAAGTTTTGATCAGTGAAGCAAGGCGTCAGGGCTTTACCGAAGTTGAACTCAACGACATCATCATGGTCGACTCCACCACGGCGCAGTTTGGCCGCATTGCCGCCCAAACTGCCAAGCAAGTTTTGTTGCAGCGGGTACGTGAAGCAGAAAGAGAACATCTCTTTGAAGACTTTTCTGGCCGTGAAGGCGAACTGGTTAATGGCACGGTACAAAGCATTAGTGGTCAACATATCACCATCGGCTTGGGACGTACCGAAGCTATTCTGCCAAAAGGGCAGCAAGTTCCCGGCGAACGGTATCGCGCCCATGATAAAATTCGCGTTTACGTCTTGGAAGTACGCCGCACCAATCGCGGCCCACAAATTTTTGTAAGCCGAAACCATCGCAATTTACTGCGCCGCCTGTTGGAACTGGAAGTTCCCGAAATTTACAACGGTCAGGTAGAAATCAAGAGTATTGCCCGTGAAGCAGGCCAACGCTCTAAAGTGGCGGTTCTCGCTTTGCAACCTGGTGTAGACCCCGTCGGGGCTTGTGTGGGTATGCGCGGTGTGCGTATTCAAAGCATCGTGCGCGAATTGAATGATGAGAAAATCGACGTTATTGAGTGGGATTCAGACCAACATACATTTATTGCCAAGGCATTAAGCCCTGCCCGCGTCGCTCACGTTTTCTTGGAAGAAAATCCAAATGATGGCAAAACGGCCGTTGTGGTGGTGCCTGATGATCAATTATCTCTCGCTATCGGGCGTGAAGGGCAAAATGCACGTCTGGCTGCCAAGCTGACGGGTTGGCGTATCGACATCAAGAGCCTGACCGAAGCCGCTTCCGATGCGTTGAAAAATCTAGACCATCCCGATGCCAATAAAGCGGTCACCAAAGATGAAGACCTCGTCAATGCCGTGACAGCTTATCATCGAAAAGAAAGCAGCCAATCGCCCGATTACGTCAGAAGATTACCGTACACTCGACAAGATGGTCAACGGTGTGCTGGGTGGTATGATTGCCGCCCGTTCCGTCCGACACGATGAAATTCGTAAAGAACGTGCCGAAGCCCGCAAACTTGTCCCGGTTGGTTTGTGGAAAATTTCTTTGGACGAGTTGGATCTGCCTGGGCGCATTCACAATCTGCTTCTGGATAACGAAATAGAAACTGTTGGCGATGTCAAGTTCAACCTGTCGCTCAGGTGATGATATCATTCTCGGTTTACGTGGCTTCGGTGAGGCAGCTCTTGTTACGCTTAAAGAACATCTCGCCAAATTTGAAGCGACCTATACTGAAGAAGTAGTCGGAGGCGTGACAGTAGACGCCACGGTAGCAGAAACTAACGAAGTTGATGAGAGTGAAGCTGAAGCTGAAACAGCAGTCATTGAAGAAGAAGTGATGGAAGAAGTAGAAGCGGTTATTGAAGCTGAAGAAATTGAAGAAGTGGTGGAAGAAGCATTCCAATCTGTCAATGTCATTGACGATTTATCACAATCTTTGGTGCAAGAGGCTCCGAAACCTGCTCCGGAAAAGAAAAAAGGCGTTGTTATCGCCCGACAAACATCTGCTGAAAAACGTGCCGAAGAAGCACAAAAACTGGCAGAAGAAGAGGCTGAAAAGACACGTAAGAGTCGTAGTCGTGAACTTGTCTTCGATGAAGCTATAGGCGAAGTAGTGTCCAAGCGTAAACGCAAGGGCAGTCGTCGCCAGCAAGAGTGGGACGATTTTGACGTAGATGATTTCTAGGCCGGCGCTCGCCTGACTAGGAAATACGCAAGATGCGTCGTATAAGATTGAACGTTTTGAATAGAATTTGGTAAGTGCAGCTTCGTCTTTAGATAAAGCTGCATTTGCCTACTAATTAACATGGTAAAAAAGCAAGGGCACCGGCCAAAACATGTCCCACAGCGAACCTGCATTGTTTGTCGGCAAAAGACAGACAAGCGACGTTTGACTCGCATTGTGCGCACGCCAGAGGATCAGGTGGTGGCAGATAAAACGGGAAAGCAAAACGGCCGTGGCGCATATGTGTGTGATCAACTGGTTTGCTGGCAGAAAATAACCAGTAAACCGGGCATTTTGAATCAGGCATTGAAGACACAAGTGTCTTCTGAAGACCTGGAAAAACTTGCTGCATATGCACCATATGCAACACAAACACCGGAAACGGCCGTTGCTGAAAATAACTAACCGGATACATCGGACAAAAGGAGCCAATGGCTAACTGTAAACCGACTTTCCGGGCCAGTTAGCCATTAGAGAACTCGCAAAATTTGCGAGTTCCTGCAAGGAAACCACAAATTTTGCGAAATATTAATTTCAAAAGAATTTTCACGGTTTACCTTTAAAGCGAGGAAGTAAAAGAGATGACAGATACACAAACACAAATAGAACTACCTGCTTTTATCACCGTCCGTGATCTAGCCGAACAAATGAACGTCAGCCCCATCGCCGTCGTGAAAGAGTTGATGAGTAGTGGCATCATGGCCAACATCAACCAAGAAATCGACTTCGATACCGCTGCCATCGTTGCCGAAGAGATGGGCTTTGGCGTTATATCCCATGAAGAAATTCTGGCCGAAGAAGCTGCCGCTGAACGGCTGGAAGATCAGGCCGAATGGCGCAAAAT
The DNA here is from genome assembly GCA_963747345.1 of uncultured Chloroflexia bacterium. Lineage (GTDB taxonomy): Bacteria > Chloroflexota > Anaerolineae > Promineifilales > Promineifilaceae. Next base: position 50,183 of record CAVVFA010000008.1, read on the forward strand.
TCTAGCAGGCGAAAATGCTGCCGATTTAGAAAATCGTCCGCCAGTAGTCACCATGCTAGGGCATGTCGATCACGGAAAAACATCCTTGCTCGACCTCATTCGTGAGGCCAACGTACAAGTTGGTGAAGCGGGTGGCATCACCCAACATATTGGTGCTTACCAAGCTGTACAAGACGGCAAACTAATCACCTTCCTCGATACGCCTGGTCATGCGGCCTTCACCGCCATGCGCGCCCGTGGTGCACAAGCCACCGACATTGCTATTTTAGTAGTCGCCGCCGACGATGGCATTATGCCGCAAACACGTGAAGCGGCCGACCATGCTCGCGCTGCCAACGTGCCGATCATCGTGGCCCTCAACAAAATCGACCTGCCCTCGGCCAACGTGCCGAGAGCCATGCAGCAGCTCGCCGAAATCGGCCTGATACCAGATGAATGGGATGGCGATACGATGGTGATTCAAGTGTCGGCCAAAGAAAAGCTAGGCATGGAAGATTTGCTCGAAGCGATTCTTTTAGTGGCAGAAGACCTAAATCCACGTGCCAATCCAAAAGCATCACCAACGGGAACAGTCCTGGAAGCCCAGATTGAACGGGGTAAAGGCGTAACGGCTACACTTCTCGTCCAGAACGGAACTCTGAAAATGGGTGATACCCTATTGGTTGGCGATAATTATGGTCGCATCAAAGCCATGTATAGTTTCCGTGGACAAAAAATCAATGAGGCAACGCCATCTACACCAGTCTCTGTTTCCGGTCTAAAAGAAATTCCTCACGCAGGTGACCAATTCCGAGTGGTCAAGAACGAAAAAGAAGCACGCGCAATCATCAGCGACATGCAATCGAGTCGTCAAATTATCCGTCAGGCAGATTCTGTCATGAGTTTGGATGACTTCTTTAGCCGCCTGCAAGAAGGGGATTCCAAAACATTAAATTTAATTATCAAAGCTGATGTACAAGGCTCCTTAGAACCCATCGTCAATACCTTAAAGGATATTGATGACGATGAAGTTGCCATTGCAATCCTCTTGGCAGCAACAGGCAATATCACGGAAAGCGATGTGATGTTGGCCTCAGCTTCTAAGGCCGTCATTCTTGGCTTTAATGTCACTGCCGACCCAATCGCCCAGGCTGCCGCCGCCAGTGAAGGGGTGGAAATCAATATTTATTCCATCATCTACAAGCTGTTTGAGGATGTTGAGAAAGCAATGAAAGGAATGCTTGATCCGGTTTACGAGGATGTGCTCATTGGGCGAGCAGAAGTGCGGGCTGTGTTCAAGATTCGTGGGTTGGGCAATATTGCGGGTTGTTACATGCGCACAGGTGTTGCGCGGCGTAGTGCGAAAGCACGTCTGATTCGTGACGGCCGTTTATTATTCTCAGGTCCTGTCAGCAGTCTCAAGCATTTGTCAGAAAGTGTGCGCGAAGTCAAAACCGGTTTCGAATTCGGCGTGAGCATTGAAGGCTCCAATGACTACAAACCAGGTGATTTCATTGAATTCTTCACCACCCAACGCGTAGAACAATAACCTCAACAGACCCTAAGGGTGCGAAAGTGGCACGGTCATCATGACCGATCACAGCAAATCCCTTAGGGTCTGTATCGTTAGAGAATAAACCTCATGAGTAAAATCCGGCAGCAAAGAACGGCCGAACAAATCAAAGTTATCATCAGCGAACTGCTTGTGCGTAACATGAATGATCCGCGACTGCAAGGCGTGACAGTAACAGATGCAACCATTGATCGTGAACTGCAATACGCGGAGATTTACGTGCATTCATTAGGCGATGATTCACGCGAGAAAGAGATTATGCAGGCGTTGGGCAAAGCCGCTGGCTATTTCCGGCACGAACTTGCGCAACGTATGACCATGCGCACCACGCCCCAACTCCACTTTCACTGGGATGCTTCCCTGGCACATGTAGATGAAGTCAACCGAATCCTCAGTCAATTGACGATTCCCGCTGCTGAAGAAGACGAAGAAGAAGAGTAATAATTAAACCTGACAACTCTCTTAAACTTGTCAGATTTTTAAGGATTTCCCGTTGATTACCACCGAATTCCAACAAGCAATTCAACAAGCAGAAACTATCGTTCTATTTACCCATGTCGGGCCAGATGGTGATGCCTTAGGCTCCCTAACGGCCATGGGACAAATGCTGACCGCGCAGGGCAAGCAAGTGACGATGGTCGTTGACAGCCCAATTCCTCCTCGTTTTGAATACTTACCTTGCGTCCAAGATATACAAGCAAAATTGGATTCAAATCTTGTCTTCGATTTGCTCATCACCCTAGACTGTGGGGATGAACACCGTCCAGGCAAACCCTATGATCAGTTGAAAAATAAACCAACTATCATCAACATCGATCATCACGTCACCAATACAAATTTTGGGGCCATCAACTGGGTGAATGCCAAAGCGACCTCAACCGCAGAAATGCTCTATGATTTGTTTTTAGACTTGGGAGTTGAGTTGACCCCAGACATCGCCACCAGTTTGCTAACAGGCGTTGTAACAGATACGTTAGGGTTCCGCACCCCCAATGTGACAGCCAACACGCTTAAAATTAGTGGGGCGCTGATGGATGCTGGGGCAGAACTGACTACGATTACACGGCAAACGTTGAACTTGCAGCCTATGTCAACGGTACGTTTATGGCGAACGGGTCTTAATCATATGAAGCTGGAAGATGGCTTGATGTGGTCGGCTATTAGCCGCGAAGAACGTGCTCGTGCGGGCCATAGAGGTGACAGCAGCAGCGGTCTTGTTAATTTTCTGGCAGATGTGGATCGCGCAGCGATTGGTGTGGTGCTCATGGAAATGGATGACGGCGAAATTCGTGTCGGCTTACGTTGTCAACCCCCTTATGATGTATCTGGTTTGGCAATGGAACTGGGCGGTGGTGGTCATCCACAGGCGGCGGGCTGTACGATGGACGGGCCTCTGGCAAAAGCAGAGATTATGCTGGTAGACATGTGTAAAGAGTTGATTGCCCAACAAACACTCGCTTTTGAGAACGGTGTTTCTCAATAATCTATAAAGTCAGGATTCCTGCATAACAAAGGTGCAGGGGCTTCTTGCAATAAATCTCCCTATATGGAAGGCATTCTCAATATCGACAAGCCGCAATGGCTGAGTTCTCATGACGTGGTAGCACGAGTGCGGCGCATTTGTGGCACGCGCCGTGTGGGTCATGCTGGCACGCTCGACCCGCTGGCAACGGGTGTGCTTTTGGTGTGTGTGGGACGCGCCACGCGACTGTCTGAGTATTTGATGGGACAGCAGAAGGTTTATACGGCAACTGTGCGGCTCGGCCAGACGACCAATACGTATGATGCAGAGGGTGAGGTAATGGCGGAACGGCCGTTTTCCCACATCACCCCCGCCGCCATCGAGCAAGCACTCGGTTTGTATCGCGGCTCCATCGAGCAGGTTCCCCCCATTTATTCCGCCCTCAAAGTTAACGGTCAGCCGATGTATAAATTGGCGCGCGCCGGCAAAGATGTGGAACGCAAACCCCGTCCTGTCACCATTTATGAATTAGACCTGATAGATTGGACGCCACCCAACCTAGAACTGCGTGTAGTCTGCTCTACAGGCACGTATATTCGCTCTCTGGCGTATGACATGGGAGAAACGTTAGGCTGTGGGGGTCATATTACGGTGCTGCGCAGAACGGCCGTTGGTGAGTTCAAGATAGCAGATGCCATTTCACTAGAAGATTTAGCGGCTCAAGCCAGTGGCAGGAACTCTTCTTTGCCACCGATCAAGCCGTCATCAATTTGCCGCGCATTGATGCCGACGAAGCGGAAACCCAAGCCCTGCTCATGGGTCAATTCATTCCCTGCCTGACTGACGATCCAGAGGAAAGCCAGGCACGAGTTTATGATCCAACTGGCGAATTCTTTGGCATTCTACTGCGCCAGGGCGAGGTGTGGCGTCCCAAAAAAATGTTCCCTCCCGAATCTGAATAAATCGGGTAAACTTCTCACGATTTAGCGAGACCTGATTTTATGAACCAACAAACAATACACGTTAATTTGCTAACTGAAATTTCTGAAAAACAACCCACTTATCTGGCGATTGGTTCCTTTGATGGCGTACATCTAGGGTCATCAGGAAGTGCTGCAGTCAGATGGTGGCGGCGGCAAAAAAAGATGGGGTGAGAACGGCCGTTCTCACCTTCTTCCCCCACCCCAATCGCGTTTTACAAAACCTGACAGAAGCGTACTACATCACCACCATAGCAGATCGCGTCCGCCTCTTAGGCGAACAGGGTATCGATTTAGTGATCACCCATCCGTTTAACGACGAAGTGCGCCACACCCGCGCCGCAGATTTTGTGGAGCAGCTCATCGAGTATGCCGATATGCGCCAAATTTGGGGCGGCGATTTTGCTTTTGGCTACAAACGCGAAGGCGATATTCCTTTCCTGCGCAAATTAGGCGCGGAGCGTGGTTTTTCTGTGGAACTGGTGGAAGCGATGGTCGCAGTCAATGGCGATTGGGTGAGCAGCAGCCGTATTCGGCGCTGTTTACAAGACGGCAATGTGGCAGAGGTGGCTTTGTGTTTAGGACGGCCGTTTCACGTCAGCGGCGAGGTGGTTAAAGGTGACCAACGGGGTCGCACGATTGGCTTCCCCACCGCCAACTTAGCGGCCTGGGACGAACTGCTTTTGCCTGCCAATGGCGTGTATGCCACCTATGCCTGGGTCGGCGAGACCCGCTATGTCGCGGCCACAAATGTCGGGAATAGGCCAACGGTAAACGGCCGTTCTGTCACCGTCGAAGCACATCTATTAGATTTTGAAGGGGATTTGTACGGGGAAAACGTACGAGTCGAATTCATCAACCACATCCGCCCTGAGAAAAAATTCTCGGGCCTCGATGCCTTAACCACCCAAATTCAGGCAGACGTAGTGGAGATTCGCGGATTATTGTCTGGGAATTAGCCCACAGGTTCGTGTGGCGCTTGCCACGATGGTGATTTATAGACGTGTACTATGGAAAAGGACGGATTTGAAGAGACGCGGTTTATTCATTTTATGGTTTTGCTGAACTGTATCTTCTACCGTTGATCCATGTATTGCAGCGCATATTGAACACGCTCATCCACAGTTGTCGCTTCCCGAGGGATGTTTTGCAGGGCTGTCTGCGCTTCAACAATACTAAATCCAAGACCAGTCAGGAAATCAATGACATCGGCATCCACATCCGTCACCCAAGAAATACCCGCTTCTGCCCCAGCCAGTGTCTATTTTATCGCGCAGTTGGAACATCATGCGCTCTGCGGTTTTCTTGCCAATGCCAGGCACACGTTGCAGAACGGCCGTTTCTTCCCGCATAATCGCACTTTTCAACAATTCCGGGCTGAGTGTCGATAGAATTGCCAACGCCACCTTCGGCCCCACGCCGTTCACCGTCAACAACACCGCAAACAACTGCAAATCTTCAGCCGACTCAAAGCCATAAAGCGATAGTTCCTGCTCGCGCACAATGAGATGGGTATGCAAGAAAATCTTGCGCCCCACGCCCCCCACATCTTCCAACACCGTCTGCGGCACGCTGACACGAATACCCACGCCCCCCACATTCACCACAAGGTTGTCACTGCCGATAAATTGAATGGGGCCACTTAGACTAGCTATCATAAGAAAGATTGAAGATTGAGGATTAGAGATTGAAGATTGAAACACGCTGTCTCAATCTTCAATCTTTAAGAATTAGTCATATAAATGATTCAAAACGCTGATATTGCGCATGTGTAATGGCAACGGCCAGGCCATCGGCGGCATCATCAGGGCGGGGTGTTTCTTCCAGATCGAGCAAATTACGTACCATCAGCTGCACCTGCGCCTTGTCTGCTTTGCCATAGCCGGTGACGGCATCTTTGATTTTAGGCGGTGAATATTCACCAATGGGAATATTGGCGTTGGCTAACGTCAAAATCAAAACACCGCGTGCCTGCCCCACGGTAATCGCCGTGGTCACGTTTCGTCCAAAAAAGACTTCTTCGATGCCACAGCTATCTGGTTGAAATTCGTGCAATCAAAGCAAGCAGTTCTTGCTCAATGGTTTGTAAACGAGACGGCATGGGTGTTTTGGCAGGGGTGTTGATGGTTCCATAAGAAACGGCCGTTAAAACGGCCGTCTTCTCCCACATCAATAATGCCATACCCAGTTGTCGCCGTGCCAGGATCTAACCCTAAAATTCGCATTAAAAGGATAAAGGCATGAATCGATGAATGATGAATTCTGCATTCTCATTCATCGATTTCTCCTTAAATTACGCTGCTTCCATCGCAGCAATCGCTTCGTCGCTGATTTCCAGCGTCGAATAGACATTTTGCACATCATCCAGGTCTTCGATCTTCTCAATGAAGCCCATCACCTGAATCGTCGCCTGAGGATCTAGTTCAACAGTCGCATTTGGATCATAAACGACATTTGCTTCATCAACATGGAAACCAGCTTTCCGCACGGCATCACGTACCGTCAGCAAAAGCATCCATCTCTACAAAAATTTCCGCAGTTTCGTCAAATTGAACATCATCCGCGCCAGCTTCAGCCGCCGTCATAAACAGTTCATCTTCATCAATATCACCGCTGACTGCGATGTAGCCCTTGCGCGTAAACTGCCAGGCTACAGAACCAGAATCCGCCATATTGCCGCCAAATTTATTGACAACATGACGCACATCGGCAATCGCTCGGTTCTTGTTGTCGGTAACAGCTTCAATCAAAATACCAATACCATTGGGGCCATACACCTCATACATCAGTTCAAACAGTTCGCCACCTTCCAATTCGCCCGTGCCCCGTTTAATGGCACGTTCGATATTGTCTTTGGGCATATTGGCTGCTTTTGCATTATCAATGGCAAGCCCCAATGCATTATTAGACTCTGGGTCACCGCCCCCTGCACGAGCTGCAATGGTTATTTCTTTTGCTATACGGGTGAAAATTTTGCCACGTTTTTTATCAACGGCCGCTTTCTTGTGTTTGATAGTCGACCATTTTGAATGTCCAGACATTTCTACTCTCCAAAAAAAATTCTAATCGAGCACGAATTATAACACACCATGCAGATGGATCATGCATTCCTATCTTTCATTTTTCTGAACTGATTCTGGTGCTTGCCCAGGGAAAAGAATCGCGCATCAATTCTGGTGCATATTGTTGAACCATTTCACTGCTGATGGCTTTGTTTTGGCATATTTCCTGGTAAAGACGACCACTGTTACGCATCGTGCGTTCTTGCGTCTCAGGATTCATGCGCTATCAAGCCAAACCGCTGTGTCCAGCCTCGATCCCATTCAAAGTTATCGACCAAACTCCAATGATAATAACCCATCACCGGAAAACAAAAACTAATCGCCCGCCATATTTCCCGCAAATGTGTCAGCAAAAAGCCAGGTCGGAGCGCATCTGCCTGATCCGGCACACCATTTTCCGTGATATAAATCGGTTTTTTATACTTTTTCACCCGCTTAATCACCTGAAACAGCCCAGACGGATACACTTCCCCATAATTCCCATCACTGACGACGGCCTCATCTCCCCAGTCATGCGAGATAAATTCTTTCCCTGGCGGAAACTTGACATAAAACCGAGTGTAATAATTAAGACCAATAAAGTCGTAGGAGCCAGCCAGGTTTTTGATGGTATGGTTGCCAAACGGCCGTTTTACCTTCCCCGTCGCCATACTTTCCAACCAACTATCATTAAACAGCCAATCCACCCGCTTTGCCCACCACGTAGACAGCGCACCGCTGCCCGGAGCTGCCTGGAAAACAGGCATATTTTTCGCCATACCCACTTGCACTTCAGGATAAGCATCCTTAATCGTATGGTAGGCAACGGCATGACATTGCAGCATATGGTTCACCGCAGAAAACCCAGCCCGCATCCCGCGCTGCTTCGGCTCCGGAAAATCATCCGAAAAATAGCGCATAAACGCATACACCATCGGCTCATTCAACGTAATCCACTTTGGCACCAAATTACCAAGAGCAGCATACAACCCTCGCTGTATACCGTTGAAAATACTCAACAATAATATCTGAGGAAAAATCTCCCTTCTCCACCAACCACATTGGGTTTGAAAAATGATGAAGCGACACCATTGGCTCAATGCCCCGTTCATGCATCGCCTGCAAAATCTCACGGTAGCGATCTAACACATCATAATCAAAAACACTCGGTTCCGGCTCCACTCGACTCCATTCAATCGACATACGATGGGCATTAGTCCCCATTTCTGCCGCCCGATCCAAATCCGCTTCCGCATTCTCCCACCAGTCACAAGCAAGTCCCGATTTATGATTATGCAAAATACGGCCGTTCTCCTGCTCCCAAGCCCACCAATCATTATTCCTATTATTCCCCTCAACCTGATGTGAAGCCGTCACCGTCCCCCACAAAAAATCAGGCGGAAAAATCATCTTTGCCTTAACCACAATACCCACTCCATCCTTTCAGCCTACACCCCAAAAATCAAAAAAAGAACCAATCATCTATCCAAAAATTCGATACTCCCCGCTCATCATTATCCAAAATTGGACACGTCCCACATTATATCAAAATCCTCGCAAACGATTGCATCACTGGTTTTGACAAGGGAAATCGCTTATGGTAAGCTTCGGCAACACGAGCAAGTGCATTACTTTATTCCTAAATTATGTAATTTCAACGTATAACTATTGGTGATTGAAGCGCCTCTTGTTATACTAAAAGTCATTCTACCGCTTTGCAATAATTGTTCGGAGGTTGTCGTGAAAGATTTAGTACCTATGAGTGGCTATTACTACCCCAATAGAATGGCACGCATTATGTTAATTTCTCTTGAAGAAGTTATGGGGCGTAACGGGCTAAATGCATTATTAAACTTAATCGACATGCGTTCTTTCATCACAGATCTTCCCCCTGATAATCTGGAAAAAGAATTCGATTTCGCTCACTTTTCTAACCTGAATCGTGGCTTAGAAGATATTTACGGACCTCGTGGCGGCCGTGGCCTGGCTTTACGTGGTGGACGTGCCACTTTCTCCCGTGGTCTGAAACAATTTGGCGCATTAGCTGGTGTAGGCGATTTAGCGTTTAAAGTCTTCCCGTTACAGACCAAACTAAAAATAGGTCTGCCCGCAGTGGCCCGTATCTTCACCCAGTTTAGCGATCAAACCAGTCGAATTGAAGAATTCGATGACCATTATCTGTATTATATTGATCGCTGTTCTATGTGCTGGGGGATTAAGTCGGATCATGAAATTTGTCATATCGCCATCGGTATCTTGCAAGAAACACTCCGATGGATAAGTGGTGGCCTGGAATTCCGTGTCAATGCAGTTGAATGCATCGGTATGGGAGCAAAAGTCGGTGTTATTCGCATCGACAAAGAACCGATCAAATAAATCATATGTAGTTATCAACTGAATCCCTGGCTTGGTTAACATCCACGATGATTAAAGTGGTTGATGCTGCTTGAAATTTTATTTATAGATTTCACCCAAGGAAGTTTGTAGTGGCTGAAGGGAAAAAAGAAAACAAAATCTTCATTGTGGAAGATGATGTCGATTTAGCGGAAATGTTGACCGCCTATTTTCGTGCACAAGGTTATGATGTTGCCAACGCTATGCGCGGTGAAGAAGCCGTTGAAGCGATTTTAGCTGATGTGCCAGATGTAGCCGTTTTAGACATCCGTCTACCTGATATCGATGGGTATGAAGTTTGCCGACGGCTACGTCGCACCCGCCGTGCTCAAAATATCCCCATCATCTTTTTAACCGAAAAACGCGAACGCGAAGATAAATTGGCTGGTTTGGAGTTAGGTGCAGTTGATTACATCACCAAACCATTCGACATCCAGGAACTGCGCTTAAGAGTGAGAAATGCTTTGCGCCGAGCACGGTTGAACACGCTGGTTAATCCTGTAACGAATTTACCAGAAGGGATGCTTGTCCGGGAAAAACTAGATCAAATGGTGCGCCAACCAAGCTGGGGGGTTGTTTTAGCTGGCATTCGGGGCTTGGATAAATTCCGGAATCGCTTTGGCTTTGTAGCCGCCGATGATGTCTCACGAGCCGTCACCCTCATGATTGCCAATGCCGTACAAGAAACTGGCAGCAGTGAAGATTTTATTGGTCACACAGATTCTGGGGATTTTGTCATTATCACGACACCAGATCGCTGCAAGAAAATTGCTGAACGCTGTCTAGTTCGCCTTCAACCCTCTATTCAATATTTCTACCCAGCTTTGGAAAGACAACGCTTACATGAACTGCCAGATTCAGAAAAACTCATGGTGCGCGTGGCTAATATCTCGTCCAGAGAACATGACTTCACAGATATGGAAACGCTATTTTCAGCGTTGGAGAAACGTTCAGCTTAAGTCGTGGTTCCGTCTCCATTTTTTGCTAAAATTGATAATTGAATAGTATTAGAGTCTATTCAAACATAATCATTCTAATCAGGGCTAGTGATAGCCCTGATTTTGTTTATACCTATGAAACGACTTCGCCCCTATTGGGCAGATTTTTTAATCATTCTTGGTTTTTTGCTGCTGCCTATTTTGCTATATGGTTCGGTGACGCTGGGCAACAAAACGATGCTGCCCGCAGACAATTTGTTCCAATGGGCACCGTGGCAGCAAGCGGCCGCCACGTTTGACGCACAACTTCCTCAAAATCACCTCATTACTGACCTGGTCATCGAAAATTACGTCTGGAAAAAGTTTGTAGCCGACAGTGTGCAAGCTGGCGAAATTCCGTTGTGGAATCCGAACTTGTTTGCGGGTGTGCCATTTTTGGCGGCGGGGCAACATTCTGCTTATTACCCTTTTGGTATTTTCTTTTTGATTTTGCCGCTAACGAAGGCGTATGGTTGGTACACGGTTAGTCAATTGTGGCTGGCTGGGCTGCTAATGTATGTCTTTGGCCGAGTGCTACGGATGCGGCGATCCAGTGCGGCGATTGCGGGGTTGGTGTTTCAGGGATCGGCATTTTTGGTGATTAGTGCGGCCGTTTTCCCCATGATTATTGGGGCGGCGGTGTGGCTGCCTTTTTTGCTGGCTTGTATTGAAAAGATTATTGAGGATTCAAGATTAAAGATTGCGTGGGTGGGCATGGGCGCAATTGCGCTAGGGATGCAAATTTTTGCGGGTCATATTGAGATTACGTATTACACGCTGTTGATTATGGCGATTTATGCGGTGGTTCGTCTTGGGTATTCCATCATACGTAATCGATCACAATTACGCATCACTCATCAGGCATCACGCATCGTTTTACGGCCGTTTTTATATCTCTGCGGCATGGTTTTCATTGGGCTGTTACTGGGGTCGGTACAACTCATCCCCCTCTTCGAGATTGGGCAAGCTAATTTCCGTGAAGGTTCTGCTTCGTTTGAGGAGGTGCAAAGCTGGGCATTTCCGCCGCGCCGCATTCTCACGCTGGCGCTGCCCAATTTCTTTGGCAATCCCGCGACCCACAGTTACCAAGATGTACTCACGGGTGAACAAGTTCCTTTTACGGCGGATCGTTACGGCAATCCACGCACCAACAACGAGTGGGGCTTTAAGAATTACGTTGAAGGTGCGATTTATCTGGGCATTTTGCCATTATTTTTGGCATTTTTAGGCATTTGGGGAGCGGTGAAGGCAAAAGGAAGAAGGCAGAAGGCAGAAGATGGCATCACGCTTCCTTGTCCTGAGCCGTGTCGAAGGAAGGCATCACGATCCTTCCATACCTGGTTCTTCGTAGGACTGAGCTTCTTTTCAGTCGCCTTTATTTTTGGCACGCCGTTGTATGGGCTTTTGTATTATGGCCTGCCGTTTATTAACCAGTTGCACACACCTTTCCGCTGGGTTTTTCCGCTGACGGTGTGTGTGGCGGCACTGGCTGGGTTTGGTGTTGATTATTTGGCAACGACGCGCCAATGGCCGGCGTGGGCAGATTGGCAGGCATTTAAGCAAGCGCAAAAAGGGGAATCGGAAACGGCCGTTATCTTTGCCAGTGAGTCGTCAACACCAAAATGGATACAGCCTTTGTTCTTATGGGGCACACCCTCACTGATTACGGGGTTAGCAAGTCTCGCATTTTGGGGCGGGTTGCTTCTTTTAGCTGGCTTATTTGTCTCACGCTGGCTGTATCCGCAGATTGAGCCGATGATGGAACGTGTCTTTTTAGGCATGGCATTGGCCGACACCGCCTTTGACAGCACGATTGCATTTTACAGTTACCAGTTCCGGCAGTTCTTCATTTTAGGGTTGATGTTGGTAGCCTCCGGTGTGGTGCTGCGCGTGAGCCGCTGTCCGATTTTCTTTCCAGTGCCTGGGGTGGGTAAACGGCCGTTATATCTCTTGCTCGCCGCTATTGTCATCATCCTGGACGTGCTGCTCGCTAATTATGGCTTCAACGCCTCCGTCGATCCGGCGCTGCTGGCCTACAAGCCAGAAATGGTGCAGTGGTTGGAAGAACAACCGGGTGAATGGCGGCTGACCAGCTTCAATCCCAACGGCGACATCCCCTTCAACGCCAACTCTGGCTGGCTCTACAATTTCCAAGATATTCGCGGCTACGACTCCATCATTCCCAAGCAGTACACCGAATACATGGCCGCCATCGAGCCGCAAAACGCGCTGCTCTACAACCGCATCCAACCCATCGCCAACTGGGAGTCGCTCAACTCTCCCCTGCTCGATGTGCTGACCGTGAAATACGTCATCACCAGCGAGACCATCGACCTGCCCAAATTTACGCTGGCGTGGGAAGGTGAAGGGGTGCGGATTTACGAGAATCTGGGTGTGGCGCCGAGAGCGTATACCTTGCCTGTGTCGGCAACGGCCGTTGTGGATGATGCCCTCACCGCCATGCAAGAACTAGACCCACGGCAGTATGTGGTGATTGAGAGTGGCGATTGGGAGATTAGAGATTCTGCTCGTCAACCCAATCTCCAATCTCCAATCTCTAATCTCCTTACGCCGGCCACCATCGACCAGTACGGCAGCAGCGAAGTCATCCTCACCGCCAGCACAGACGAACCCGCCTGGCTCATTTTGAATGACAGCTACTTCCCTGGCTGGAAAGCCTTTGTGCGCCCCGCCGGAACCGGCGAAGACCAGGAAAAGCAGGTTGATGTGGTGCTGGTCAACGGCAACTTCCGGGGCATCCTGCTCGAAGAAGCGGGCGACTGGACAGTACGCTACAAATACAGTCCCACCAGCTTCCAGTTGGGCGGACTTGCCAGCTTTATGGGTCTTATCATCCTCATGTTTGTGGGATTGGTATGGGTGTGGCGCACTGCTTGTCCATCCTGATGTGGAGATGACAACCACGCGCAGTCTGGCAAAAAACAGCATGGCCCCGATGGCGCTCAGCCTGTTCAACCGAGGCATCGACTTTGTTTTTGCCATGTTCTATCTGCGCATCTTTACGCCGGCCGAAGCCGGTAGTTTTGCCATCGCCATCGCCGCGGCCATGTTCTTTGAAATTATTGCCAATTATGGTCTCGATATTCTGCTCGTGCGGGAAGTATCACAAGATCGCAGTCAGGCCAGCCGGTATTTGCTCAACACCTCGATTTTACGGATTGGTGCAGCTTTTGTGGGCGCTATTCCCGTTATCATTTTGATCCAGGCGACCAAACTGTTCAGCAACCCATTCACTACCAGTGAAGTTATCGCCATCGCTTTCATCATGTTGGGCATGTTTTTCTCCGGCATATCCAAGGGTGTCACCAGCATTTTTTACGTCTACGAGAAGGCAGAAATTCCAGCCGCCATGACAACTCTGACCACGATTATCAAAGTGGGACTAGGCGTCGCGGTGCTGCTTTTAGGCTACAGTTTTATTGGGTTGGCGGCCGTTTCAGTTGTCTCCAATATCGTTACCCTGCTGATTTTACTGCTGTTGGCGCACCAAAATTTCAAATTGCCGGGGCCGTGGAAAGTAGACTGGCCGCTACAAAAGCAAATGGTACGCCTTGGTTTTCCGCTGATGCTCATCCACATGCTGCAAACGATTTTCATTTCCAGCGATGTGTATTTGCTGCGGGTGATGCTGCCAAACGGCAGGAAGTGGTTGGCTGGTATAACAGTGCCTACAAATGGTTCAACGCGCTGCAAATTGTGCCGTCGTTCTTTACGCTGGCGCTGTTCCCCATTATTTCCCGCGAAATCAAACGCTCGATGGAAGCGGCGCAGCGTATGTACACACTGTCGTTAAAGATCATGCTGCTGTTAGCCTTGCCCATCGCCGCCTCTGTCACTTTTTTGGCAACACTGCTGATTGGCATTGTCGGCGGACGTGAATATTTGCCCCAAGGCGCTATCGCCTTGCAAATTATCATCTGGGCGATTCCGATTGGCTGGCTGAACAGTGTTACGAATTACGTGCTGATTGCACTGGGATTGGAAGGGATGCAGCCCCGCGCCTTTATGGTGGCGGTGGCTTTTAATATCATCGCTAATCTCATCTTTATTCCACGTTTCTCGTTTGTGGCGGCTGGGGTAACGACGGTACTGTCGGAAGTGGTGCTGATGGTGATGTTTGCCTATTATTTACATAAGAAGATGCCAGGGATGAACTGGGTACATTTGTTAGCGAAACCGTTGGGGTTAACGGCCGTTGTCGTTCTCATCATGGCCGGTATTTCCCAACTCACCTTCCCCATCCTCGGCGTCATCGTGGGCTTGGCTGTGTACGCGGCAGGTCTCGTCGGCCTGCGCATCATCGGCGCTGAAGAACGTACAGTACTACGCGCCATCCTCCCCCGCCCCCTCACCGCCAAACTGAAAATATAACGATGAATGATGAATGCGGAACGATGAAGGATGAACGCGGAACGATGAGTGAAAGACCCCATTCATCATTCATCACTCCTCACTCATCACTCATTTGGACTATCATCGGCATCCTGCTCATCGCTGCCGCCCTGCGCATCGTGGGTGTCACGCAACTTTCGCCTCCTGGAATCACCCATGACGAAGTAGCGCACTGGCTCATCAACCAACAGATTTTGGCGGGAGAACACGCCATCTACTTTACCGACGCTTACGGTCATGAAGCAGGCTATCATTACTGGCAGACATTGTTGGGAGCACTCATGGGGGACAATGCCCTGGCACTGCGCCTGGCCTCGGTTTATCTGGGGCTGATTGGGGTGTCAGTGAGCTTTGTGCTGGCGCGAAAGTTGTTTGGCTGGCAGGTGGGGATAGTGGCGATGGGGATAACGGCCGTTCTCTTTTTCCCCGTGTTCTACAGCCGACTGGGGCTGCGAGCCATCAGCCTGCCCGTTTTCTCAGGATTATCAGCCTACTTTTGGTGGCGTGCTTGGCTAATCTCACGCGAACCTGTACTGAGCCGCATCGAAGTAGGCGCAGAGACGCAGAGGAAGGGAGTCAGTTGGTTTATTGCTGGCTGGTTTATTTGCTGGGTTGAGTCTTTACACCTACATGGCAGCGCGGGCAGTTCCAATTTTTTATGGGCTGTTTGTACTGTATTTGGCGCTTTTTCACTGGCGGGAATTTAAGGGGCGATGGCGGGGTGTGGCGTTATTTGGCTTGGTGTTTGCCGTTGTGGCCGCACCGTTAGCCTATTACTTGCTCACCAATCCCCATGCAGAATTCCGCATTTCAGAACTGGATGCACCGCTGCGAGCGCTGATGGCTGGCGATTTAAGGCCAGTGTTAGCAAACGCACTCAAAATCCTGCTGATGTTTGGCTTTAGCGGCGACCCGTTATGGCGGCAAGGCGTGGCTGGAATGCCGATCTTTGAACCGGTTGTGGCGTTCCTGTTTTACCTGAGTTTGCCCCTCTGTTTATGGCGCTGGCGGGATGCTCGCTATGGCTTTTTATTGCTGTGGCTGGCAACGGCCGTTATACCCAGTTTAGTCACCATCAACGCCCCTAGTACTATCCGAATGATCAATTTGCTGCCCATTCTAGCTATTTTTCCGGCGGTACTTATACACAATATTCCACAGTTATCCACAGTTATCCACCACATATCCACAGGGAGAGCGAAAATTAGTACCACAGTACTACTGATTTTCGGGATAATTTATGCGTGCTGGACTGCCTGGGCGATCTTCGTCATTTGGCCCCAGGGAGGCGACATTCCCTTTGTATGGCAGACAGCACTACGCGATATTGGCAATGTCATCAACGACGACAAAACTATCAATTCGGTGGCAGTTGGTGGCTGGTCGCCCGATACAATGGACCCCGCCACGATGCAGCTCTACATAAATCGGGAAGATATACCCGTCAGCACCTTTGGAGTAGAGCTAGGAGATGACATAATTTATACGCTCGTTATCCCCAGAAATGCGGAGGAAACGGGCACTTCGGCAGGCTTAGTACAAGCTGTTTCCATCTTCCATCCCACCGCCCTGCCCCTCGATCCGGCATGGGTTACACTGCTGGAAAGTTGGGCTACCACTACTACAACGACCGATACCTATACGCAATATGCTATACGCAATACGCCATCCATTACCCCGCAAAACCCCGCCAACACCCGCTTCGGCAACCAGCTCCAATTCTTGGGATATGACTTGATTGGTGGCGACCTCATCACCTATTGGCAAGTAGTCGCGCCCATCACGCAGCCACTGCGTCAATTTATTCATGTTTTAGATGAAAATGGGGAAATTATCGCTGAAGATTACAGTTGGGATACGGCCGATCCGCAAAACTTGTGGCAGCCGCATTGGCAAGAAGGGGATCTCATTTTACAGAAACACACCCTATCCCTGACAGACCAAGCGCAACTACGTATCGGTATATTCAATCCGTACACCTGCGCCCCTGGTCCCTGCGAAAATTTACTGACTGAATCCGAGGAGTCGTTTATTTTAATTCCCAGCGACTAGGCATTGCGCAATTTGAAGCGCCACACAAGAAACGAAAGCCCACCCAGAAGTATCATGACCGCAAAAACAATGCCGTACCCGGTATCAATGTTGTGGTTTGAAAGCACAGAGAAGGATTGCAGTGTAACGGCCGTTGGCCCAGATATATAACAACCGCTGTCATTACAGGAAACGCCTTGTCCTGTGGTATCGGAGCTTGTATCTTCTGTACCACCTGAGTGAGACGAGAGGTATAAACCAAAAAGATAAGAATCAGGAGGCATTCCCCCAAGCCATTCCCAGGGTACAAATATTTCAATAAACCCATCCAATGTGGCACAATCCACGCCATCGCAGTCGCTGCTCGTAAATTTGGAAGGCCAATTGTTATTGAACCCCTCTGCGGTATTTGTGCAAGTGACACCACTTTTGCCACCACAAATCAAATCTTTGTGATCGAGTGTACACACACCATCTTCGCAATCAGTGATGGAGACACCCGCAACGGACAATCCATCATTTGGATGAGAGGTAAGCGAATCATTGATTGCATAATCTGGCTTTTGATTGCCATCTACGTCCAAGACTACTCTGACATCAGCATCTTTAGGTTCTGTATCGTCCATCGCCATTAACAAATAAAGCCCACCTGATGTATCTGGATCGATATGTAAGCAGTATTCGGTAATGTCTACTCGACTCAAATTTGATTCATCAACACCGCCTTCATCAGCAAAGCAGGTGGCAGCGCCCCCTGCGCCCTCTATCCAATCTGCATAATTATTGTCCATATCCAGGGGAGCCTGAGGCAATGCTGATAAGCTGTTAAAAGTTAACATTATTGAAATAAAAATAAGTACGAGTGTTATTGTCTTCTTCATTGTTGTGTGCTTTGTCCTGTCAGGTAAAAGCGGAAAAGTTTTCGGAAATAAAATTGCGAAAAAACCGCTTTTCCTTGAAGGAAACCCCAGTGCTTAACGTCATAGTTATCAGAAAACTTTTTGCTGTTTACTAAAATAAATGTGCTTGTAAAAAATAATTGCGAATCGAAAAGACAATAACAAATGAAGCTTAATGAAATTGTAAAAAAAGTGGACACAAAGTGAAGAAAACTATCGTTTTACGTTAAAAACCCGTGAACAAAAGAAAAAACCACCGCCCTCTGTCGCCAAAGAACGGTGGTTTTTATTAAATGTCGCGGCCCGCAACGGCCGTTATCATCACCATCATTATCGTCATCCATCACGGCGACACCCGATTCATATCGCGGGGGAAGAGCGTAGCAAGACGCACATTGGGCAGTGCCAGCAACTGCATCAGCAAGCGTTCCAGACCAATGGCAAAACCACCGTGTGGAGGCATCCCATACTTGAATGCTTCCAAATACGTCTCAAACGGGTCGATGGGTAGGCTGGCCGCTGCCAGGGCGGCCAGATAATCTTCATAACGATGGAGCCGCTGACCGCCGGTAATCAACTCTGTGCCTCGGAACAAGAAGTCGAATGAGTTGGAGTAAAGTGGATTTTGCGGATCGGCATGGGTGTAAAACGGCCGTTTCACCATCGGATAGCCCGTCACAAACAAAAAGTCGCTGCCATGCTCAGCCATCGCCCATTCACCCAGCCAGCGCTCGTCTTGCGGCGAGAGATCCGGCTCGCCACGCACATCCACGCCATGCTGCGCGAAAATCAGCTCCTGCGCCGCCGCAAAATGAATATGGGGAATAGTCGCCGGAACCAGCGGCATCTGCGCCTGCAAGAGATTCAACTCCGCCGCATAATGCACTTCCAATTCCGCAAAAATGCCAGCCAACACCTCCCGCACCACCGCCATCACCGAAAAATGATTCTCAATGAAGCCCAACTCCACATCCAAACTGACATATTCGTTGATGTGGCGAATGGTATCGTGATGCTCAGCGCGAAACACCGGCCCCACCTCAAACACGCGCTCAAACACGCCCACCATAATCTGCTTGTAAAACTGCGGACTCTGCGCCAAATACGCCGGCCGGCCAAAATATCCCAACTCAAACACATTAGCCCCACTTTCCGTCGCCGAAGCCACCATTTTTGGTGTCTGAATTTCGGTGAACTGCATCTCGGTCAACGTGCGCCGAAACCCAGCCATCGCCCCAGCGGACAGCTTAAACACGGCCCGCCGCAGCGGATGACGGTTCACCACGACGGCGTGGTCCAACAGCGTGGGCAGCCCGGCGCTAATCTTGTTTTTGTGCAGCGGAACGGGCGGTGTCTCATAGGTGGGTGTGATAACCTCGATGTGGGGATGATGGATTTCGACGCCAGAATTTGCTTGATTGGAGGAAACGGCCGTTCCTTCCAGCACAATCACCGTTTCCAAACCCAACCCTTCCAGCGGCGCTAAATCAGCCTCGCTTTCCGTGACGGCTTGAATCGTGCCCCAGCCATCACGCAGCACAATAAAATTCACCCCACCCAGTCGGCGCAACTGCTGCACCCAGCCGGTCAGGCATACGCGCTCACCAATATGAGCCGCCAGGTCTACCGTACGAATTGTTGTTTTCATAACAACCTCCAAAAAATGAATTTGTGGTTGTGCGCCCAAAAAACACCCACACACCTTTAAAAACCAAAACGCCCTCATCCATTGGAGGACGAGGGCGCTTGATAACAGAATAAACCGCGTGTATTGTTTGTATCCGTTTCAAAACAAACGACACATGCGCTAAATCGTGATCAAAAAAGCCCTCGTCTCCTAAATCGGAGGACGAGGGCTTGAAAATGCCACTTCGTGGTACCACCACCATTCGCCAGCTTGTGCATACTGGCCTCTTGCGGATTAAGCAAATCATCGTTTGGCTTAATCCTAAACGCTGTAACGGGCGCTCCCGAAAAAAGCTACTAAGTAAAACCGTTCACTTATCTGCTCTGGGGTGTCATTGTTTAAGTTTCGGAGGTAACAATTTCAGCGCTGGTTGTTACTCTCTATACTCCGGGAAGGCTTAACAACATGTCCCCTTCATCGCATTTCATTGTTTTTAGTTATGGTGAAGCATCTTAGCAAAGGCTTTTCTCAGTGTCAACCCCCTAAATACGAAAAAGGGCTGCCACATAGCAACCCTCTCAAATCGTTCAGATTAGGGTGAAGCTAACAACTTCTAAGAAATAGACTTCACCTGGAGTTTAATCTGTCCGCCTGGCGTTTGCGCGTTGACTACCGCCCCTTTTTTCGCACCAATCAAGGCACTGCCAATCGGTGATTCGTTGGAAATACGACCATTTGCCGGATCTGCTTCACGCGCCCCAACGATGTAATAGGTCTCTTCTTCGTCTTCAAAGCCCACCTCGCACACCGTTACTTTGCTGCCAACGCGGACAAATTCAGATGCACCCGTATTTTTGATAATCTGTACCCGGCGTAGGATATCTTCAATATCTTTAATACGACCTTCAGTAAAACCTTGCTCTTCTTTTGCCGCATGATAATCTGCATTTTCTTTTAGATCGCCTTGAGCAATCGCTTTTTCGAGCTTTTCTGAAATTTCCTCACGTCTTGTTGTTTGGAGGTATTCCAATTCTTCTTTTACTTTATTCAGACCTTCTTGAGTCATGTATACAGGTTCATTAATCATGATGTTATATCTCCGCATTCAAATGTGAATATATGTTTCGCTGCCATTCACGATGATACGAATAGCAAAACTAAATGAATAACCCCGCTAATTGCGGGGTTAGAATTAACTTTTTACCCTTAATACTATCTTTGGGATGATGTCAATTATATCGTAGCGATTGTTCTCTGTCGAACGGCCGTTGTTCGTTTAACTATCCTCTAAGTTGGTGACCTTCTTCTCTTGCGACAATTGAACGACTCCCTATAATTCTCTGCCATGGCAATACAAACAACCATGTTACCAAGCATACGAATGGATTGGCCGACCGATTGGACGGCCGTTTTTGATAGAGAAGCCCCCCTGCTGATGGAAATCGGCTTTGGCGGGGCGGACTTTTTAGTTGATTTAGCCAAAAAACGTCCTGACGCCAATATTATTGGCATAGAACTATCGCTGCCCTCCTTGAAAAAGGCTGAGAAAAAAGTTGAGGCGGCTGGCTTGACGAATACCCAGATAGTAGCTGGGGATGCCGAGCAAATTTTATGGACGTTATGTCAACTAGAGAGCCTGGCGGAAGTCTATATCAATTTTCCTGACCCGTGGCCCAAAGATCGGCACAATTATCGCCGACTGATCAGCGACGAATTCCTGCATTTGCTGGCGACACGGATGCCGGCCGGAGCCAATCTCGACATCGCTACCGACCATGTTGATTATGCCGCCTGGATTGTGGAACGGTTAGAGCGCACCCCCTATTTCAACAGTCGCTTGGCCACGACTTATGTCAACGAAGACACCGAGCGCATCATCAGCAAATACGAGCAAAAAGGGTTCGACGAAGGACGCATCGGCCATTATTACAAATGGCAGCGCAACGACACCTTCGCCCCCAATATTTTCCCGATTCCGAAGGAACTAGCTATGCCCCATGTAATTATTACATCTCCCTTGAGCCAGACTGAAATTGCCGCAGGCGTTTCAACCGGAAAGATTTAACATCGATGACACTTATATTAGCCTGGTTGAGATGTTCCAATCTCAATATGATGGCAAATTGCTGATAGAGACGTATATCAAGGAACGGCCGTTAAATCAACGGTTAGGTCTGCTCATTCGTAAACGGGAAAAGGGGGATTACGTCGTGAAACTGCACGAGGTTGGCTTCCCCCGCCCGACAGTTGGCGTGCAAATTACCATCGCCCATCTGGCAACCTGGCTGAAAAATCTCCATCCTGACAATCGGTTTGTGCGTAGTTCTTTGGATGAAGAATATTTGAAAATTGGAGATTAGAGATTGGAGATTGGAGACTAATAATCTCCAATCTCTAATCTCCAGTCCCAACTCACCTAATGACCCCAAATACCGACGCCCCTAACCCAACTCCACGCCGACATGCGTGCCTGCCGTCTCTGTTATGAGGCGGGTCATGCCATTGTGCCAGGCGCGATTTTCCGGGGCAGTGCCGGGGCGCAGGTGATGTTGATTGGGCAAGCGCCTGGGGTGACGGAAGTGGAAGCAAAACGGCCGTTTAATGCCAGCAGTGGTAGACGGTTATTTCAATGGCTCACCCAGGCTGGTTGGGACGAAGATGATTTCCGCGATAACCAATACATGACGGCCGTTACCAAATGTTATCCCGGCAGAGACAGTTCAAAGGGCGACCGCGTTCCCTCCAAAGCAGAGCAAGCCCTGTGCCGCCCTTTTTTGGAACGGGAGATAGCGGCGGTTAAGCCTCGGCTGATCATTCTGGTCGGCGGCTTGGCAATTAAGCTCATGTACCCCAGCAGCGCCAAGTTGCAAGACATCATCGGCACGACAGCGTACTTTCCGCCAGCGTCATTAGTCCATCCAGTGAATTTCGACTTGCAACAAGCTGAGTTATTGCCTGAATTTGATGCACGTAAGGATGAAAACGGCCGTTGGATCGTACCGCTGCCTCATCCTTCAGGCGCCAGTCTGTGGCCCAATAAGCCAGCAAACAAAGCGCTCATCGACCAAGCGGTAGCCATTCTCCACAACCTGCGCCTCCATTACGGATTTTAAACACAAATGAATGAGGTCGCTTTTCTATACAAACGGATGGGAACGGCCGTTATCCATCCACCACAATAGGCACCAACAACTGATGATCTTGCTCAACTTCTAACGAAGCAGCCAACTTGTAACCAGATTGAGGCAGCCAGGTTTGGTAAATATAATCGGTGAGTAACAGCCTGTACTGAGCCTGCGAAAGTGGCCGTTCTTCCTCCAATTCCGGCAGCGAAAAACAAGCATATTGATAAGCTGGCATAGTTTGCACGACAAACGGTGGGGCCGCTTTCTCTCCTAAGATTCCTGCAAAAACAGGTTTGCCCTGCTCAGCCCAATAATTCGGGTAATGATGAATAATATGGGTGGGAGCGCTAAGTTGCTGCTTCAGCTCGCAAACAGCCTTTTCATCATCATCGCGGACCATCGTCATCAACCCCACCACCGTAAATGTTTCCTTCTCCACCAGCGTCGGACGCTGAAAATCAGGGCAATTCCGCTGAGCTAGGTGAGCACTTGTCAAAGGATTCATCAGTAGTCGCTGGTCACGGATGCCCTGTTTGCGCCAATACGTTGGCAGTTGCCCAAATAGTCGCCGAAATGCTCGTGAAAAGCTCTCCGGGCTGCCAAATTGGTAAGCATACGCGATGTCAATGATGCGTTCATCGCCGTCTACAAGCTGTTGGGCAGAAGCTGATAATCGGCGACGCATGAGATAATCGTAGGGGGGATGGTGGACGGTTTGGTTGAAGACACGGCAAAAGTGATAGAGGGAATAAGAGGCAGCCGCCGCGATGTCGGCTACGTTAATATTGTCTTGCAAGTGATCCTCGATGAAGGAAACGGCCGTTTCCATCGAGCGTAAATAAATAGACATAACAGAAAAACCGTTAGGTAAAAGCGGGAAAGTAACTTGAAATAAAATGACGCGAAACCCGCTTTTCCTTGAAGGAAACCACAATTTTGCGTGATCGTAATTTGGAAAACTTTTTGTGGTTTACCTAAGAACGCAGCTTAATCGGCACGTAAACATCCAAGCTCGATTCGTCTAGCTGATCAAAACCCTTAAAACTGCCATCATGGTATTGAATGTGAAAATTGTGAGCCATTTCATAATCAGAATGAGGCAGCCATCCTTGATAAATCGTCAACGGCCAATCCCCCACAATCTCTTCCCCACGCAAAGTAAAAACAGCGTACTGCGTAGCGGGCAGCACCTTGATTACTGTGTCGATAGGCGGCTGGGCAGTATTTGCTAACTGAGCGCCCACAAACACTTCAAACAGGCCAGTTACCATCGTATCTTCGTTGTAGATATGGACTTCGTAGGCGATGCCCGGATTGATAACAAATGATCGCAACTGTGTACCCTGCTGTTTAGCGTATGCCATAAATCGAACCCACAGCCGTCCGATTTCATTTTCTTCTGTCCATCCCGGACTCAAACGAAAAGGATCGCCATAAAAACTGAAGCCAACAAGGTTCAGTTTTTCATACGTGATAATTTTTGGTTCCATAAGCCCATCCTGATTAGCAATGGGGCGGTACACAAACCGCCCCATGATTTGGATCCAAAGTATAGCAAGTTTTACTGACTATACCGCTGCCTGAGCCTCCTCATACTCTTCAAACAGCCCCATACCCTCATCGGGCAGATGGTCAATACCCCAATCCAACCAGTCGGGAATAGTAGCACCGTTCACGCGGTCGCAAACGGGGAAGTAACCCTTGATGTCTACGATGGGTGTGCCTTCAAAGGCATCAATATTGCGCACCTTAACGATGCCTTTTACTTCGTCGATGCCGGTTATTTCGCAAACCGTCATGCCAACCGGATTAGGCCGATATTCAGAACGGGTAGCGAACAGACCAGTATGCTTGTCGGGGGCATAGGGCGGATAGCAGGTAATCTGGCTGCGTGCTTCTGGGGTGTCTTGCTCCGTCGCCCACCACAGCACAATAAGGTGACTGAAATGCACCAACTGTTTCAAACCGGGTCGGAAGGCTTCATCGAGTTGCAAGTAAAAACCTGTCTCCGGGCGATGAACAGTACCAATGGGGTGAATTTCAAATTTGGGAGTTGAATCGTTTTTAGACATGTGTTTCTCCTATTTTTTACGCAGCGGCTCAGACGGCTCAGAGGAATTTCTGGTCGTGGGTGGAACCCCGCGTTTTTAATTGATATGGATACAGAATAAGGGAGAAACGGCCGTTTTACTTGATCCTCCTTGCCCTCCCCCAACCAGCAATGCCACCCAATCG
This sequence comes from uncultured Chloroflexia bacterium, assembly GCA_963747345.1. GTDB lineage: Bacteria > Chloroflexota > Anaerolineae > Promineifilales > Promineifilaceae. The sequence continues at coordinate 74,919 of CAVVFA010000008.1, forward strand.
TTCTCAAAACTGACAAATCTTGCTGCTTCATCCCCCCTTGCAAGTTTCCCCCCTGCCCTTTACAATGTCCCCCATCATGAATAATCCGCAAGTAGATGTGGCTGAATTACAAAATCGTGACCCAAACGCCTGGACTCGTCTTTTGCGCGAGATAGCGGGAACGGATGATGTGGTAGTAACGGCCGTTACCGCCGAACCCCTGCGCACCGTCAAAAACGCCCCCTACGACCATCCCGTCAGCCGCTACCATCTATCCCTGGCAAACCACACAGACCCCATCACCCTCATTGGCAAACACACCAATCCCGCCGAAATTCAATTCTACCAAAACTGGAGCCACGACTTTCCCCATCTCGCCGCACCTTGCCACTACATCCACGCCCAAGAACGGGGTGGCTGGCTCATTTTGGCCGACATCCCCAACGACTTCCCTGCCCAAAAATGGACGCCAAACCATGTCGAACATCTCATCGAGCAGTTAGCCGACGTGCACACCCTCTACTCGCAAAACACAGAAACCCTGACTCGTTTAGCCTTGCCCCATTTCGTCGAAGGGTCACAGACCACTTGGGAAGACTTGCTAGAAAGGCATCCCGCCTATTTTGAGCATGGGCCAGCCGCCCTCCTGTCTGAACACGCCATCCATCATTTTGGCCGTCTGGCAGACACCATGCTCAAGGCCGCAAATGGACTGTCTGTCATGCGCAGCCTGGGTGGCTGGCCTGGAATATTGGGAGAAAGTCATTTAACGGCCGTTGCCGACCTGCTCGACGATCCCGTACCCATGCTCGAACCACTCAAAAACCTGCCCCTCACCTTGGTTCATGGCAATCCCCATGCCCACCATTGGCGGCTAACCCTCTTTGAAGAAAGCTGCCTGCTCGACTGGCATCAAGCCGTCGTCGGGCCTGGCGTGTTAGACCTGGTGAGTTTCACCGAACAGTTTGACTTGATATTTGAGGACGAAAACAACTCACGCTTGTTGATTAGGCAAGAACGGCCGTTATCCGATGAAACCATGATCGACAGCTACCTCCTCACCATGTCAGCGCGGTTAGGCGGACAATTCGATAGCCGCGCCGTGCGCCGCGCCATACCCGCCGCCCGCTGCCTGCACGTCCTCACCCACTGGCTGCCACACTTCGCCACCTGGTTCGCCGAAATGCCCAATAAATACACCTGGCAAAAAATCAACCACCTCACCGACCAACAACTCGCCCAAACCCCCTATCGGGGCATGGTTCCCTACCGCCCCTATCTGGCAGGCATCTTCCACCGCTTCCTCCAATCCTATAAAACTCTATGACAATTCTTACGTATAGAGGGCAGTTCACAGATTATTTTAAGCTCAACCCCTTATACTATTGCGACCTAGACCTGACAGGTTTACATAAATAGCCTAATAGCAAACACAGCAATAACCACAAAGGCACTGGCAACAAGACGCCTGAATAAACCTGCAAGGTCTTTCTTTTACAAACATTTAGGGATAGGAGATAACACAACTTGATCATAGATTCACTCGTTATGGGACTCATCATGGTACTGATGATCGTCGGCCTGATAGGCGTCATATTCCCCATCATGCCCGGCATCTTCCTGATCTGGTTGGGCGTATTCGTTTACGTGTGGCACTTCGGTTTCGACGTCATCTCCATTTGGCTGTTCCTCTTCATCACTCTCATCGTCCTCTTTGCTGGCACCTCCGACCTATGGCTGCCCATATTTGGCGCTAAAAAAGCAGGCGCAGCCAAACGCACCATCCTCACCGGCATGATTGGCGCGATTGCCGGTTCCATCCTCATCCCCATCCCCATCGTTGGGACTATTGTGGGATATGCAGTCGGCATTCTTTTAGGCGAATATCATAAGCGGCGAGACTGGGATCAGGCATGGCTAGCAAGCAAAGGCGGCCTGGCTGGCTGGGGCATCGCCACCATCATCCAATTTGTGGGTGGCTTGCTCATTATCATTATTTTCGCCTGGACAGTACTAGGAACTTAAGACCTTAATCCCCGTTTAAACCAATCCCCTCTCCCTTCGGGGGAGGGCTAGGGAGGGGGCAGTTACAGAAACACAAGGAATAAAATTATGAATACAGATTCACTACAAACTTTTGGACTATTCGTAGCAGGCGCTATGGCTGTCAGCCTCATCTTGGGGCTGCTGCTCTTCCTGTTCGTCGTGCGTTTGATTCGGCGGATTGACGTGCCGGCGGGCGCAGACTTCACCGAAACGCTGCGCTACACACCATTTATCGTCGTCATTACTATTGACTTGCTAGATTTCGGGTTGGATTTCTTATCCGCACCCATCAGTTGGATGATTTTAGACCGGCTGGGACTCAAAGCCTTACGCGGCGTCGCGGTAGTCGAGGGGCTGCTCCCCTTCACCCAATTCATCCCCACCATGACCCTCTGCTGGTTTGGCGTACGTTTTCTCGGCATATCCCCTGGCTCTAGCACCGAGTCCAAAACCAAATACATCATCGACCAATAACCACCACCACATCCGCCTACGCGACCTCGTTCCACACTCCGCGTGGAATGGCCCCAAGACGCTCAGCATCCTGGTTACTTATGGAGCCGCCCCGTTTTCTGACAACGGAATTGCCACATAAAACGTGGTGCCTTGCCCCCATTCGCTCCGGCACCAGGCACGTCCCCCATGCTTTTCGGCAATAGACTTGACGATTGCCAATCCCAAACCAGACCCCTTTACCTTCTCTGTTCCCTTTGCTTGCGCCCGATAGAAACGCTCAAAGAGGCGCATCTGGTCTTCTTTGGGAATGCCAGGGCCATTGTCCTTCACACTAAAGACAACTTCATCCTTCACTTTTTCAGCACGCAATTCCATCAGCCCACTGTTTGGGGCGTATTTGATGCCGTTGGAGACTAAATTAGTGAGCGCTTGCCGAACGAGGCGTTTATCCCCCACAAAAACCATGTCCTTGGGATTCACGTCTACTTCTAATTTGATGCCGCTGATGTGGGCGTGCTGCCAATGTTCGGTAGCTAAATCGGCCAACAGCGGCTCAACTTCAATCATATCGTCGCGCAATTTCGTTCCGGATTCGATGCGGCCGAGGTCGAGCAAATCATCGACCAGTTTTGCCATTTGGTCGATGCCGCCGAGGATTTTCTCCACGTAATCTTCTTGTTTCTCGTTCATGTCGCCGATCATGGTGAGCATGGTGGCATAACCGCGCATAAAGGTGAGCGGACTGCGCAAATCGTGGGAAACGGTTGCCACAAAATCTGATTTCATGGCGTCTATTTCTTTGAGATGGGTGATGTCGTGGAGTACCGCGACGCGCCCCATCACTTGCCCATCATGGCCGACGATGGTTGAGGTGCTGGCATAAAACACCTTGTCTTTGCCCACCGGTATCTCGCGGTTACGGGATGATTCGTCGCTGCTGGTTAACGCTTCGACCAACAAGGGAGCCGGTAAGACGCTGGTTACAGGTCTGCCGACGACATCGTTGGGGTTTAAGCCAAATATACGTTCCATGGCCTTGTTGATGAGCAAGACGCGCTTGGTTTGGTCTGTGACGATGACGCCATCGGAGGTGCTGGCTAAAACGGCCGCTAATCGCCGCCGCCCCCCCTCAGAATTGGCATAAAGACGGGCGTTTTCAACCAAAACGGCCGCTTGTCCAGCCAAGGTGTTGAGCAGATTTTTTTCGTTGGTATCGAAGACGCGGGGGGTGCGGTAACCGACCCAAATCATGCCCTGGAACCGTTCTTTGGCGTAAAGTGGCAAGGCGATGAGGGCTTGAATGCGCATATTCTCGTTTTCATCTAACTGGAGTGTTTGCTGGATAGCCTCTCGCGTTTCCAGAACGAGTTCCGGCGTGTTGCGCAAGACGTTGATGATGGCGCGGTCTAAGCTTGCCATCGAATCAGCAAGAGCGCCTTCGCTAAAGATGAGCGGTTGGTTGGTGCTGGGATTTTGCACGACGGCTCTCGCACCAGCAGCATCTGTGCCTTGATAGGCGCCACGCAAGATGGCGGGCATCCCGTTGTTGATGTCCAGGCTGTTGGACACATCCTGGCTGACGTTGAGCAGCAAGGATGATTCGGTGAGGCGTTGTTTGATGGCGCTTTGCATGTGGGTGAAGGCGCGGGTGAGCTGTCCGATTTCGTCGTCGCGCTGTTCCATCTTTTCAGGCCGCCAGGCGTCTCCGGCGGCCATGCTTTCGGAAGCATCGGCCAATTCGGTGATGGGGCCGGTGATGTCTCGTCCCAAGAAGAGGAAGATGGCGTAGAAGAAAGCGGTGATGACGACCATGACAGCGGCCAGGGGGAAGCCGATGCTCAAGGCTAGATTCAAGACGGTGTCGTATGGCACGGTAATGACGGTCGTCCAGGGATGGGATTCGCCGTTGATGTAGTAGATGAGTTCTCTGGCGTTGGTTTGGCTGTCACGCCCCTGATAGGCGATGCCCGCACCGGTTTCGCTGGTTTCGATTTGGCGCACGAGTTCGTCTGGGGGCTGCCAATCGCTGAGTAGTTTGCTGTTTTCGGCGTGGGCGATGATTTCGCCCCGTTCATCGACGATGAAGCCTTTGCCACGCCCCACGGTGCCTTCCAGTCCCACAATCAATTCGTTGAGCGAGATTTCTGGCACACGCCCCACGAGGGCGGCGGTGGGGCGATTGGCTTCGTCCAGCACTGGCACAACAAAACTGACGATGTATTCGTCGTTGACAGACGAGGCAGGGGTGGTGGCTGAACGGTTTTCCAAGATGGCTTCGAGAACGGCCGTTTTCTCCAAATCAGAGAGCGCCACATTCTCCCCATCCTGGGGGAAGTAGGTCGTCACCGTCTGGTCTGCGTTGACCAGGAAAATACGCCGGTAAAAGGGGTTGACGCGAAATAATTGTTGCAGCGCCTTTTCGCTCTCTTGCACGTCGGAACTGAGCAACTGTGCATTTCCGGCATCGAGAGAGAGCAAGTTTTGCAAATTACTACGGAAATCGGGGATTTGTTGGGAAACCGTTTGCGCGTTATGCGCCATCTGGTTGACAACCAACTTTGTGGAAACAGAGACCGCCACGTTATAAACCACAAACACCACCAGCACCAACACAATCGCGGCAAACAAGACAAAGTTCAGCATGAGCCGTTGGCCCAAACTGCGCTGCCAGGGTGTCGGTTTGAAGACCGTTGGCATCGCTGGTTTTAACTGAGGAGCGCCCAGCCAGACAAGCATGACAATGCCGCCAGCCAGGAACCCTTCAATCACCAGCGGGAGAAAATTAGCCGTCACCGTAGACGTTGCCAAATCAAACGCGGCTAAATTACCGACATTGGGATCCGCACCAACAAAGGCAGAAAAGCCCAAAATCATGGACAAAACAGCCATGCTGACAGGCCCAGCCACCACAGGTTTACGCAGCCAATGAAAGAGTGTGCCCTGGTAATTTTGCTGGACAAGATAGGCCATCAACAAGCGCCATAAGCGCGTAGTTAAAAACGGGATACAGGTCGTGGGTTTGCCCCAGGGAGATACCCAAGCCGGTTGCCATGCCCACGAGCAGCACGCCTGCCGGATTGAGCAGGGTGGCAGCAAACATGAGCGGGACAATGGCAAAGGGAATTAAAACGGTGATGGGGTTCAGGGCTGCCGAAAGCGGCGCGAGTTGATTGTCGAAGGAAAGGTGAATGGGGAAAAGTTGGCTGGTGATCAAGCCAGCAACAGCTAAACCAGCAACCAGATACCAATCTTGTTTGGTTAGCTGTTGGAATTGTTTACGCAGGAGGTAAAAAATATATACCAACAAGGAAACATACAACAGCGATAACAAGTATTCGAGCGGGTGCTGCGGAAGCGATAAGCCTACTGACTCTGCTGCGCCCCATAACTCAAGCGGCATATGAATCCTTTTTTACAAACAGGTTCACCTTTTCTTACATCGTTCGTGGGTGAATGATGAAAACAAGTTGACAATAATACGGCAAATTATAGCATGGGCATATGAGTGCCGCAATTGAGGGATTGAATGTCTATTTACAAGAGGATTATTGCAACAGGTGTTTGTTAGCATTGTATGAATGGAGACGGTAGCATATCAGTTTTCTACCCTATACTTTGGCAGGAGATTCAGGTGATTTATGATTCATTTTGATGGATGGAAACGAAGAAAAACACAGATATGGGGGGGGATAACGGCCGTTTCCCTTCTACTTGTCGGCACTTTTTTCATGCGCGATCTGACGGTACTTAGCCAAGAAACCATGCCGCTGGAATCAGGGGAGGGAGAATATAATCCAGGCCCACTCGACCACATCACAGAGGCTCAGCGGCAAGAAATCCAGGAAATGTTAGATACCAATATGATGGTGTTGGCAGAAAACGGGAACCTGCCCACCCCCAATCTCGCCGCCCAAGTCTCATTCGAGTGGCCGCTCAAACTCAAAGATGGGCTAACGGATCCTGGTTATCATGGTATTTCCGGCTTCGTGGATCATAATCCAGCGTATCCCAATCAACTCAAAGATTACATGTGCCAAGACAGAACCTATGACACCAGCGATGGCTACAATCACAAAGGCACCGATTATTTTCTATGGCCATTTGATTGGAACAAGATGGATGCTGATGAAGTTGAAATTGTGGCGGCCGCATCTGGCATCATTATTGGCAAACAAGATGGTATTTACGATCGGCGTTGCACATTTGCAGGGGAAAATAAGTGGAATTCTGTTTACATTCAACATGCGGATGGCTCGGTGGCTTGGTACGGTCATATGAAAAAAGGCTCACTGACAACAAAAGTAGTGGGAGATACGGTTGAAGTTGGTGAATTCTTGGGCATTGTGGGCAGTTCTGGCCCTTCAACTGGGCCACACCTTCATTTTGAAGTTTACCGATCCAGAAATTACGCTGAGAGTAATTTGATTGATCCATTTGCTGGTAGTTGTAATAGTTTGAATGGGAATACTTCTTGGTGGGCAGCACAACGGCCGTATTATGATTCAGCCATAAACAAGTTGATGACGGCTTCAAACATAGTGGAATTTCTTAGCTGTCCCAATCCAGCAATTACGAATGAGAAAACTCATTTCTTGCCGGGAGACACGGTTTATTTCTATAGTTTTTTCCGAGATCAGCAGGTTGGACAGCCGACAAGCCATTATGTTTATAGGCCCGATGGCTCAGTCATCACAACTTGGACGAAAGTTCTCGCAAATAATTGGTCTTGGTCTTGGCATTATCAATCTTGGCAGATTCCTAACGATGCACCGGAAGGACAATGGCGCTATGAAGTTGAATACGAAGGGGTAACTTACCGTCAAACCTTCATGGTGGGAAATGCGTATAATTACCTGCCCATTATCAAGAAGGATCCGACACCGACGCCAACCGCCACCTTTACCCCTACCCCCACATTGACGCCGACGTTCACACCTACCCCCACATTCACGCCAACGATGACCGCGACGGCTACGCTTGAAGCGACTGCGTTGCCTACAACTGAGTTGGCCACAACTGAGTTGACCACAACAAGGGAACCGTAATTAAGTGAGGCTGAAATTCAAAAGGTCTGGCTGTTGTTTCTGGAGTTGGTCGAGGTGATAAAAGGCGCAAATAACCAGGGCGTGTGTGATTTTGCCAGAGGTGATTAGGTCGGGAACGGCCGTTAACGGAATTTCCTCCACCGCAATATCTTCAGCCCCATCAAACTCAGGCGTCTGCACCCAACGAGCATTGAGCGCCAGGTAGGTATGGCAGCGATTATCAAGAAACGCCGGATTCGGTTCCACACTGCCAATGTGGATAATCTGCTCCGCATCATAACCCGTTTCCTCTAACATCTCCCGCCGTGCGCCTTCACCCGGATCACTGTCACTGTCATCCACCATGCCCCCAGGCACCTCCAGTGTGATGCGTTCCGTGCCATGCCGGAATTGGTGGATGAAAACCACATTGCCCTCCGGCGTGATGGGGATGATGTTGATCCAATCTGGGGCTTCCAGCACATAAAAACCGTGCTTATTCCCCGTGCGCGGCGAACGGCGCGTATCTTGGCGAATATTAAAAATGCGATAATCGGCTAATGGTTCGGTGCTAAGTTTTTCCCAATGTTCAACCACAGTTACTCCTGAAAATCAGAGGGCAAAGGGCAGAAAGCAGAATTACGGTTGCCTTTCTGCTTTCTGCCCTTTGCCTGCTGCCTTTATTTTTTGGATGGCGATTTTGGTGCTGTCGAAAGCGAGTTCTGGCAAGTTTTGTAAATCGAAGAATCCGGCGTCAGTAGCATCGTCCCCCGCTTGTAGATGACCGCCAAGCAGCTCGGCGTGATACATGATGAAAATAGACGCGCCCGGCTGCCCAGGTTTGGCACCTGGATTGAAGTAGACGTCTTCCAGGCCCGTAATCACAACATCTAAATTGGTTTCTTCGAGGGTTTCACGCACGGCCGTTTTCTGAGGATCTTCCCCGCTGTCTACAAATCCGGCGGGGATGCTCCACTTTCCTTTTTGCGGGTTCATGGCACGACGTATCAAGAGCAAACGGCCGTTTTCCACCACCAATACCCCCACCCCCACTTTCGGATCCGTAAAGTAAACGTAGCCACAAGCCGGACATGCCCGACGAGGCTTGTCTCCCACTTGGCGCGTGAGTAAAGGCGCTGCACAGCGAGGACAGTAAGCAAATTCTTCAGGAGCCGTGTTCGCGGTGGTGGGTTCAGTCATAAATATTGAGGATGTGGCTGGTTTTAAATTTTGCGTCGTGTTAGGAGTGTAACCACAAGCAGGATGAGCAACAAGAGGCCGAGACCAATGAGCAGCGCTTGGGATGTGGTTAGTGACCGACTGGGTAGTGGTTCTGGGATAGGTTGTGCGGCGGTAACGGCCGTTTCCCCCCCACAGCATTGGCAATTTCACCCGGCGCGATAATAGTGGCTTCTATGGCTCGCGGAACGGCCGTTTGCGTGGCTTCTAATCTGGGCAAAGCAGAAACCGTAGCCGTTGGTTGCAGCGTTGGTGTCGGATCAGCTTTGCGGATTGCATCCGCCGAAGCCGCACCAGCAGCCAACCCATCCGATTCTATCGTCGATTCCTCACCGCTTCGTCAGCCATCTCTAACTCCGCTGCCTGCCGTCAAGGCCAGCGTCGGCAACGGCATCGCCGCTGCTGGCATTTCTTCTTCTGGAGCCGCCTCTTCTGCAGGAACTTCTTCTGCGACGGCACTTTCTGCAACCGCATCTTCTGCGGCCATCTCCGCTTCAGTCTCAACGAACCCTTCAGCAATCTTTTCAGTAGCTATGGCTCTGCCACCGTCGGTTCTTCCGCCGCCTCTTCCATTGCGATTTCTGCTTCTTCCATCGGCATCTCAAAGGCGGGAGCCGATTCCATGGCTGTTTGCGCCACAGAAGCCATATCGCCACCGCCTTGGCTCGTAAACACACTCAAACCCAGCGCCAGCACAAAGAAAAACGCCGTCATCACTGTAGCCGCTCGCAAGAGCGGATACGCCTGCACCAACGGCTCTTTTCGCGGCACACCATAGGCGTTTGCATCCAGCGTAAAGCTGCGCGGCACAGAGCGGCGGGGCATTTCTCGCATTTGCTGGCGCAGCAGTTTCGCCAGTTCTATTTCCGCACGCAAATCGGCATCTTCGTGCCAGCCGCAGTTCAAATGCCTGCCGCTGGCTCGGAGAAAGCGTTTCATCCAGGTAAGCGGAAAACGCCTCCTGCTGCTTCTCCTCATCCGATTTCGTGAGATTCTTCAAAAAGTCAAACATGTGTTAGTCAAATAGTCCGGTAGTCTGGTAGTCAATCGATCAATCTAAAATCGTCAATCGCTAAGTTGTAGACGATACTGCGCCGGTAAAAGTTCCCTGAATCCTTGCAAGCAGTCACGCAGTTTAGTGCGGGCACGGCTGAGACGGGATTTAACGGTGCCTAATGATGACGAGGTAATCTCGGCAATCTCAGTGTAATCATATCCTTCTACATCGCGGAGAACGGCCGTTATCCGTTGATCATCCGGCAAATCATCAAGACACTGCTCAATGGCGTGCATCATCTCCACGCGCAGCGCTTGTGCCTCAGGCTCCTCTTCCGGGCTGCGTAAAAAGCTAAACGATTCATTTTCTTCAGTTAGCTCATCCAAAGAAGATTGAGGACGCCGTTTATGGCGGCGCAGCTCATCGTAACAAGCATTCGTCGCAATACGCAGCAGCCACGCCTTAAAATTGCCGCCCCGGAACCGATTGAGCGCCTTGTAGGCCGAAATAAACGCTTCCTGCGTCATATCTTCAGCCCCTTGCGGCTCATTCATAATACGGTAAACGACGTTATAAACCAGACTCTGGTAATGCATCACCAGCCGATTATAGGCCGCCACGTCCCCGTTTTGTGCTTTTTTGATGAATACGTCTTCGTCATCCATTGACAGATTTTTCAGCTTTGCTATACTTCTCGTCGCTTCACTTAACAGATGCCGAAGTGGCGGAACAGGCAGACGCGCACGATTCAAAATCGTGTTCCTTCGGGAGTGTGGGTTCGATTCCCACCTTCGGCACCATCAATAAATTTTGGCGAATTATAGCCCCACATTGGGGTCGAGCAAGATTAAACGCAGGCTACCATAAAAAACGGTGGCCTTTTTTTTTGAAAGGTGGCAAGTGGCAGCGTGGCAAAGCGGTAAATTGACAAAGTGGTATCGTACCTTAATGACCCTGCAACCCTGCCCCCCTGCAACTTTGCAACTTGGCAACCCTATCTCATGAAACGTTGGCTCGTCATCCTCGGATTTCTCGGTATTGGCTTGATTATGGGCATAGGCTTGGGTCTGTTCCTGGGCTGGGTTGCCTGGCCGACTGAGTTTACCGATGCCAATCCCTCCGTGCTGGCTGAAGATTTCAAACAAGACTACGTGTTGATGATAGCCACTGATTATGCAGTAACGGGCGATCTTGCGGCTGCTCGTCAACAAATCTCCTCTTTGGGGGCTGGCGGTGAAGACTTCCTCTTTTCGTTTACGCTGGATCAAATTCTCCAGGGCAGCAATCCGGCTGAAATCAAACCGCTGGCGCAGCTTGCCAACGATTTAGGCCGCTATTCGCCAGCGATGGACTCCCGTATCTCGCACCAGCGAGGCCACACCCCAGCCATGACCCGCCGCCGAAGACGTTCTCAACCCTCGCTTGAGGGAAGCCCTTCTGTTAGCCGCGTATCTGCGGCTGGTCTTGTTTTGTTGGGATTGGTCATTGGCCTGGCTGGGGCTTTGTTTTACGCCTGGGTTATCTCGCCGATTGTTTACACCGAAGTTGGCCCTTCACGTTTTAGCGACAAATATAAGCTGGAATACATCTACCTTGTCAGCCAAAGTTACGCGGCAGACGGTGATTGGGCGCGGGCTGAACTGCGCCTCGCGGCTCTGGAAGACCCAGACTTAGACCAAACTGTAGCGTTGTTATTGGAATCTTATTTGCGGGAACAGCAAGCGCCACAAGTCATTGAAAATTTGGCCTCATTTAGCGCAAGGCATGGGCATTGAGGATAACAAAGCGGTGGCCTTGTTTGCGCCCACGCCAGCGGGACCAGCCCCGACCGAGACGCCTACACCGGCTGCCAGCGAAGAAGCAACGGCCGTTCCCACCGAAACCCTCACCCCCTCAGCCACACCGGAGCCGTCCACAACGCCCACCCCATCACCAGAGCCATCCCCGACACCACGTCCCAACTACCGCTTGCTGGCACAAGATGCCTACTGCGAAAAGGGAGAAGATGTGGCGCTATTGGTCGTAGAAACACAGGATGCACTGCTCAACCAACTACCCGGCATTGAAGTTCTGGTAACATGGGAAGGGGGCGCAGATCATTTCTTCACTGGTTTCAAACCCGCTTTAGGCGCAGGGTATGGCGATTTCGAGATGGAGCCAGGCATTTCCTACACCATACAGCTTGCCGATGGCAGCCCGGAAATCAGCGGCCTACGCATTGAGCCTTGCGAAGATGGCTCTGATGGCGGCTGGTGGCTCACCTTCCAAAACCTGCGGGTACGCTTAACGCCTACGCCAGAATCATAGCTATCGGAGCTTAAATACGGCCGAACTGTTTGGCTAGTTGAGCAACGGAGAGGTAAATGAGGGTGGGGCGGCCGTGGGGGCAGGTGTGGGGGTTTTGGCATTTTTCAAGCTGCCAGATCATTGCTTCCATTTCGGCTTGAGAGAGGGTTTGGCCGGCTTTGACAGCGGCCGTTTTACACACCCGCATCACAATTTTGTCTTCGATTTTGCCCTGCATGGGCTTGTCTCCCCGTTCTAAATCTTCCACCACAGAAATCACAGCTTGCGCAGGATCCATTTTCGCCAGGATAGCGGGAATGGCTCGCACCATGAAGGCGTTGGGGCCAAACGGTTCGATTTGGAAGCCGAGTTGGCTCATGACGGCTATGTTTTCGTTGAGCAGGGTGGCTTGGGGCGGGGAAAGGTGAACGGCCGTTCCCGCAACCAATCCCTGTGATGTCACCCCATCCTCATCTCGCCAGTCGGCCATAAACTGCTCGTAGAGGATGCGTTCGTGGGCGGCATGCTGGTCAATGAGGAAGACGCCATCTGGCCCTTCGGTGATGATGAAGGCCGCACCAATTTGGCCGATGACGCGCATGATGGGTAGTTTGCCGCCACCTAAGTCAGCGGTGGGCGGCTGAGTAACAGCCTGCTCTGAGCTTGCCGACGTACTTGTTTCCTCATCGTATTGTCTAAGCGTGGGCGGTGTCCAATCAAAACCAAGCGCTGGCTGCGGCTGATCGTCGCGGCGCATGAAGGCATTCTCATCCAGTTCGCCCGTCCAGCCAGGGGCGGGAGGTGTGGGGCGCGGAATCGCCCAGGTGCCCATGTCGCGTATCGGCGTTTCTTCGAGCAGCGTATTACGCACCGCTTTTTGCACGGTTCCGAATACTTTGCTGCTGTTGTGGAAACGCACCTCTATTTTGGTGGGATGTACGTTGACATCCACCTCTTCAGCAGGCATGGTAATGAAAATGATACCAAGTGGGTAGCGTCCGGTGGGCAGCAGGGTGTGGTAGGCTTGAATGATGGCGTAGGTGAGACTGTTGTCACGAATGTAACGGCCGTTCATGAACAACACCATATGGCTGCGATTGGCCCAGTGCAGGCTGGGTGGGCCGACGAAACCCGATACCTCGATTGGGGATTGTGATTGAGAATTAGAGAGTGGAGATTGGAGATTGGATTCACTCTCAGTCAATCCTTAATCTCCAATCTCCAATCTCTAACAATTCCCGCGCAGTTTCTGGCCCATACACCGCCACCACCACATCACGCAAATCGCCGCTGCCGTTGGTTTGGAAGGTGATACGGCCGTTATGCGTCAACCGAAAGCGAATGTGGGGGTAGGCCATGGCATAGCGGCTGGTAAATTCGTCAATGAGCCGCTTTTCGGTGGTGACGCTTTTGAGAAATTTGAGACGGGCTGGCACGTTGTAGAAAAGGTTTTCTACGGCAATGACAGTGCCTTGCGGCGCACCCACATTGTCCCGACTGATCAGTTTGCCGCCATCCAACTCTAACCGGATGCCAGAGGTCTCGCTTTCCGCCCGCGACACGATGGTCACTTTACTGACAGCGGAAATAGCGGCCAACGCCTCGCCACGAAACCCTAAGGTGCGAATGGCGTTCAAATCTTCAACCGATTGCAGCTTGGAAGTGGCATGACGCAGGAAAGCAATTTCAATTTCTTCGGCGGAAATGCCTATGCCGTCGTCGGCAATTTGGATGCGAGACCGGCCCCCTTCCTGGATGTCGATGTTGATGGTTTTTGCGCCGGCATCGATGCAGTTTTCGACAAGTTCTTTGACAACGGAAAACGGCCGTTCTACCACTTCCCCGGCAGCAATTTGAGACGCTAGTTGGTCAGATAAAACATGAATCGACATGGCGCGTATTGTATCACACCATCGCCTTGCCACCCTGTAATCTTGCCATTATACTGGTCAAAAAAGCAACTATTTAGACCTTCATGGTTTCTACTACATGGACATGGGTCAAATTACGCTAAAAATTCAAACGTCTATGCTGATACGCTGAAATTCAGAAAAACGGGAATAGTACTATGCCTTTTCAACCAGATTATGAAGTGCCAGAAGAACGCCAACCGTATACCTTTAAAGCCAAGAATAAAGAAGGATGGGAAGGTATTGCTGTTTTAATGCTGCATGGCTATATGGGCAGCCCAGTTAGTTCCCGCGCTATGGGGCAATATTTTGCAGAGAATGGGGTGTCTATCTACTGTCCCTTGCTGCCCGGTCATGGTAATCTGCCTTACCTTATTCACGGCTATGGCAAAAAAGATTGGCTGGCCGCCGCTGAAGAAGCGTTCCTTTCCATGAAAGAAGAGTATGACCAGATTTTTATCATCGGCCATTCTATGGGCGCAGTTGAAGCGGCTTACCTTGCTGATAAATACAAAAATGATGTATGCGGGCTTATCTTGATGGCACCTTTGTACGATGTGCCAGACTGGCGCATCAAAATGGCCTCTTTTGGCCGTTACGTGATGCCCTGGTTCTATCCGCTCAAACGTAAAGATGTAGATCGAGATATTTTTATTGCCCGCGTAACTGATTTTGATCCAACCATTGATGTGACGGATCCTGAACTGCAAGATTGGCTGGTAGAAGCGACCCGTTTGCCCATGGACAGCGTGGATGAGATGCGGAAAATGGGGGTGTTTGGGCGCAAGTTTTGGCCGAAAATCCACCAGCCTGTCATTGTTTTTCAGGGGGGCAGTGACCCTGCCGTGGATACCAGGTTTGTGGAGAAGCTGTTCCAAAAACTGGCTACATCCGATAAAGAGATGAAATTTTTCCCCGAAGCGGGGCATGAACTGATGAAGCCAAAAGAGTCGAGTCACACAAAAGTGTGGCAACAGACCTTGGGATTTATTGAGGATCATGCGGAAATTGGCGGAAAAGTATCTCCCTGAACGCCCTTCTCTGTTTGTGAAAAAAGAGGATGATCGGTAAGGAAACGGTCACTTCGTCAAGCTTAGTGCAAGACGTTTTTCCATAATAAACCTATTTCAAATGGGGTCAGTCACCAGCGCTGACCTCATTTTTGTTTTCACCCGGGAGTTATTGCGATTGGAACGCATTCCTACTATAATCTTCTATCGGAAGCCGCATTCAAAGGCAAACGACTAACTCCCATAATGGAGGTGATGTTATCGCCTGACCCTCAAAAATAACCAAGTAGTAGCTGATAGGTAATAACGAATTTGTTAGCAAATTTCTTTTTTACCTACAGTAACACAGTTAGATAGCTTAAGAAAAATCCAAAATCTCAATTTAAAAGGTTGGAGAACATTTTAGGAGACAATATGAAGAAATTAGTTTTACTTTTCACCCTGTTTATTGTTTTAGCATTAGCGTTAGCTGCTTGTGGCGGCGGCGGTGATACTGCTGAAGAAGCCGATTGTGCATCAGAAGATGTCTTTTGCGTAGGTTTAGTCACAGATGTTGGTGAAGTTGACGACAAATCCTTCAATCAATCTGCTTGGGAAGGCGTTCAACAAGCTAGTACAGAATTAGGTGCCAAAGTTGAATATATTGAAACAGGCGACGCCAAAGATTATGGCGCAAACATCGACCTCTTCGCTGGTCAAAACTACGACGTCATCGTGACCGTTGGTTTTGCTTTAGGCGAAGCAACTGCTGCTGCTGCTGCCAAGTACCCCGAAATTGACTTCATTGGTGTTGATCAATTCCAGGGCGAAGCGATGAGCAATTACGCTGGCCTCATCTTCCCTGAAGACAAAGCTGGTTTCCAGGCTGGTGCTTTAGCTGCTATGCTCACCGAAAGCGATACCATCGCCGCTGTGTTGGGTACTGACCTGGTTCCGCCTGTTGTGGCTTTCAAAGAAGGCTACGAAGGTGGCGCGAAATTCATCAATCCTGACATCAACTTGATTTCTACATTCCACCCAGGTGGTATGGATGTTGCTTTCACCGACCCAGAATGGGGTGCCACAACTGCTAAACAAGCCGTAGACCAAGGTGCTGATGTTGTATTCGGTGCTGGTGGTAAAACAGGCAACGGTGCTTTGATTGAAGTGGCTGGTGTTGATGGCGCTTTCTGCATCGGTGTAGATTCCGACCAATGGGAAACCGTACCAGAAGCTCATAGCTGTTTGGTTTCCAGCGCGATGAAACTGATCACCCCAGGTGTTTTTGAACTGGCATCTTTGTCTAAAGATGGCAGCTTGCCCGGTGGCAACTTTGTTGGTCAGACTGGTTTGGCTCCTTTCCACGATTTTGAGGATCAAATTCCGCAAGAAGTCAAGGACAAGTTGGCTGAGATTGAAGCTGGTTTGAATGATGGTTCCATCTCAACTGGTTACAATCCTGGTGGCTAGTTTTAAGTAGGTTTTAAGGTATGCGGCGTGCCAAGAGGTACGTCGCATACTTCTTTTTTGGGGTGGGGGGGTAGAAGAAAAAACGGTTCGCAGCTTCTCAAAATAGGAAAATCACTATGGCGACAGAAGAAGAACAAGACAAAACCGAGAGTTCCACCAGTTGGTTAGCTCGGACGTGGGAGCGTACCTGGAAGGCGGTGAGTGTACCGGCGCTGTCGATTGTGCTCGCCTTGTCAATCGGGGCGATTATTATTTGGATTTCCGGGTCTAATCCAATTGTGGCTTATTCAGCGCTGTTAAAAGGTGCTTTTGGAAGTCCGGAAGCGATTCAACGCACGTTGGAAAAGGCGACTCCACTGGTTTTTGCTGGTTTGGCGGTCGCTTTTGCATTTAAGGCGGGGTTGTTCAATATTGGCGGCAGTGGTCAATTGCTATTGGGGGCTATTGTGGCTGGCTATATTGGGTTTGCCTTTGATGGGCTTCCGTTCATTATTCATATGCCGCTGGCGCTGTTGGGTGGTAGTTTGGCAGGTGCTTTGTGGGCGGCGATTGCTGGTGTGCTAAAAGCATACACGGGAGCCAATGAAGTCATTACCACGATTATGCTGAACTATATTGCCATCAATCTAACGGATTATTTATCTAATGGACCTTGGAAAGATGAGGGTATTATTGCGCGGACGCCGGCAATTTTGGAAACGGCCGTTATCCCCACATGGACTTTTATTCCGATTGGTTTTATATTTGCTTGTTTGATGGCTGTGCTCACGTATTATCTCCTGTATAAAACAACAATGGGCTACGCGATTCGTACCACTGGTTTGAACTCCTCAGCTGCTTTGTACGCTGGTATCAAGGTCGGCACTGTTATTATTATGACGATGGCCTTTAGTGGTTTTCTCGCTGGTATGGGCGGTGCTGTGGAAACGCTCGGTATCGTAGGACGTTACCAGCCTGGCTTTAACGCCGGTTTAGGATTTGACGGCATTACCATTGCTTTGTTGGCGAAGACAAATCCGTTAGGCGTCATTCCCGCCGCTATTTTGATAGGCGCAATGAATGCGGGCGGCAGTCAGATGCAGTTTAATGCCGGTGTCCGCTTCCAAATTGTTGATGTCATTCAGGCACTGATTTTGTTCTTTGTCTCTGCGGATATGATTGTGCGCAAAATTTTAGGCTCCCGTGTCGTAGATGATGAAAAAGTGACGCTCAGCACTGGCTGGGGTGGGTAAGGAGGATACGATGGCAGCAACCACTGCAACAAAAACCAAGAGACGACCCCTTTTTAATGCCAGTCCATTAGGAATTGCTTTTGCCGTTTTATTAGTCATTGTACTGGTGGGATATTTTATTTTACGGCCGCAACAAGCAACGGCCGTTTACGCTTCCACATTACGCCAATCAACCCCCCTGATTCTGGGGGCGCTTTGCGGTCTCATTGGGGAACGGTCTGGTATCATCAACATCGGCATTGAAGGACAAATGCTCATGGCCGCCTTCATCGCTTTTTTGGTGAATGTCTATGTTGGTAATTTATTCGTGGCCGCCGTTGCCGGTGTCGCCATTGGCGCTTTCATTGGGCTGTTTTTAGCCTGGATGTCGATAACGCTCAAGATGGACCAGATTATTGGCGGCACGATTATCAATATTTTAGCGCTGGGATTGACGAGTTTTTTCTACATTGCGGGGTTAACCACACAAGGAAAATTGCAGCCCATTCCATTAGGCCCGTTGGCAAATATTCCGTTGATTGGGCCAGTCTTATTCAACAATGCACCGATAACCTATCTCACCATAATATTAGTTTTTGTCATGCAATTTATGATTTTCCGCACGGTGTGGGGCTTACGGACACGCGCCGTGGGTGAGCATCCCAGTGCGGCTGATACAGTGGGTATCCGCGTGAACCTAACCCGTTATCTCAATACCACATTTGCCGGTTGCTTTGCGGGTCTAGCGGGCGCCTATCTGACATTAGAAGCAGTTGGTTCCTTTGAGCGTGGTATGACAAACGGCCGTGGCTTTATTGCCCTGGCTGTCATGATTTTTGGTAAATGGACGCCCTTGGGTGCGTGGGGCGGGGCGCTTTTATTTGGCGCAGCTAGTGCGTTACAGACCCAATTCCAATTCTTGGGCTTAGATTTCATTCCGCATCAATTTGTCGGCATGTTTCCCTATGTATTAACCATTGTTGTCCTTGCCGGGTTTGTCGGGCGGTCAAGACCACCGGCTGCTGAAGGCAAGGTTTATGATCCAGAATAGTAAGGTGAACCGATGAGTAACTCAGATAATTCAACCATTGTTCTGGAAGCGAAAGGCATTACCAAACGTTTCCCTGGCGTCATTGCCAATGACAGCGTGGATCTCAAGCTGTACAAAGGCGAAATTCTTGCCTTTTTGGGCGAAAATGGGGCGGGCAAAAGCACCCTGATGAATATGCTTTACGGCCTGTACCATCCAGATGAAGGTGAAATTTGGATCAAAGGCGAAAAAGTTGCGCTAAAAAACCCGAGTGACGCCATTGCTCGCGGGGTAGGAATGGTACATCAACATTTCCAATTGGTTCCTGTGATGTCTGTGGCTGAAAATGTGATGCTTGGCTCAGAAATCACCAAAAGGGCTGGCATTTTGTCCCGCAGCGGTGCTGAAAAACGAGTCAATGAATTATCTCAGCAGTATGGCCTGGAAGTTGATCCGCAGGCGATTGTGGAAGACCTGCCTGTGGGGACGCAGCAGCGGGTAGAGATTATAAAGGCGCTGTACCGTCAGGCTGATATTTTGATTTTGGATGAGCCAACGGCCGTTCTCACCCCACAAGAAGCAAACGAACTATTCCGCATCATGAGAGACCTGACAGCGGAAGGCGTTTCTATCATCTTCATCACCCATAAACTGAAAGAAGTATTAGCTGTAGCAGATCGAGTGGGTGTACTGCGTGGTGGCAAGATTGTTGGCACCGCAGAGCCGAAAGATTCCACGGAAACCAGTCTTGCCGAATTAATGGTAGGCCGCAGCGTCATTCTAACGGTAGAAAAAGAGGCATCTCAGCCAACAGATGTGGTGCTTAAAGTTGAGAATGTCAGCGTCAAAGATGATCGCGGCCATATGGCAACGAAGGGAGTCGATCTGGAAGTTAGGGCTGGCGAGATTGTCGGTATTGCGGGGGTACAAGGCAATGGACAGCGCGAGTTGGTTGAGGCTTTGACTGGACTACGTAAGGTAGAAAGTGGGCGTGTCACCATTAGCGGCACGGAATGTACCAACTTCTCCCCACGCCAAATCACAGAAATGGGTGTGGCCCACATCCCTGAAGATCGGGAGAAACATGGGCTTGTCATGGCTTATTCATTAGCCGACAACATGGTATTGAGCAACTATTACCTGAAACCGTATGCCTCAGGCATTATCATGCACCAGGATGCCATCAATGAGAATGGCGAAAGACTGGTAAAAGAGTACGATGTGCGTACCCCCAGTGCCTATACCCATGCGGGGAAATTATCTGGTGGCAATAAGCAAAAAGTGATTGTGGCTCGGGAATTTTCACGCCCCACAGAACTGTTGATTGCGGCACAACCGACACGTGGTATTGATGTTGGCTCTATCGAATTTATCCATTCACAAATCATCGCCCAGCGCGACCGAGGCATCGCTGTACTTGTTGTTTCGGCTGAATTGGATGAGGTTTTGGGACTGGCGGATCGGGTGGCTGTGATGTTTGATGGACGAGTGGTGGCTGTATTGCCAATTGAAGAAGCAACTCGTGAAAAGGTTGGTTTATTGATGGCTGGCGCAGAGGTTGAACTTAGGTACTAGGTCGGGTCATCACACATCACCATTGCCAAACTAACGGCTACCGCATGATTGAGAACAGCTATCCTACCATCTAGTAAAGCTTGTTTCATTTCACGTTTTGTAACCCATTTTAGATTTAGTTTTTTTGAGTGTGTTTCATCTGGTGTTATGCTATTTTCTAGTGCTTTAGCGCAAAAAAAATAGCCTGCACCCATTTCGTGTGCTGCATCCATGACAAAAGTGCCTAGATAAACCCAATCTTTACAGGCATAACCAGTTTTCAGTAATAATTCTTGTTGAACAGCGAGAATGGGATCTTCATCGACCGTCAACCCTCTACCAGGCATTTGCCAACTCGACCAGGAACGGCCGTTATCCTTTCTCTCAAGGACAAGAATTTCATCCGCTTCATTTAGCACAAATGCATTAACATAATCTTGGAGTTGAATGGGAGCACTTTTCTGATTACTATCTTCGATAAGCGGCAAATCAGTTATTCTCGTTTTTGCAGAAATGACTCGAGGGCTTTGACTGAGGTTGGTCTGATTATACGTCATGATTTAGGCTCTGATATTGTACTGAATCTTATTACCAATACGATGTTGGTAGACACACTAAGAAAAGTATATTTTCTGCGGTACTACATTTTACAGTTTTACAAGTTAGTCTCAATCATATGCAATAAAAGTTACAATACTACTTTCAATTTTAATGATATATATCATAAGAGATTGAAGGTAAAAGAATCCTCCAATCTCTTATCTCTTCAATGAACTATGAGATTTTTAAATCAATTCCTGGTTCTGGATCAGCTTGAGCCAATTTGGTCTTCACAAATGTCCAGGGTGCGTAATAGGTAATCCACAAGGCCACCAGGAAGTAGCGCCCTACGCGCAATACCATCGCCAGCCACAACGGGTTTTCTGGGAAGACGGCCTTCAAACCAGCCCACAGAAGTATCGTAATCCCCATACCCACCAGATAACGTACAGCTCGCAACCAGATTTTACCATCGACACGGAAGCGAATGCGACTACCTTCAAAAATCAGGCCGATACCCGCACCTAGTAACATACCAACGGCCGTTGCCACACCCTCTTTACCTGCTAACTCAGCCGCAGGAATATAGGCAGCCCATTCCACACTCATATCTGGCTCTCCAACAAGGTAGCTTACGATACCAAAAATCAAGAGATAAATAACAGGCACAGCAATAGCGACCATCAGTTTTTGACCCAAGATGCGCTTCTCAAAGCCTTTGGCATAAGTGCGCTGCCACGCGACAAAACCCAGCAACACTAAAACAGCAACGAAGAACCCAACCACCACATCATGCGGAAAATGTGAACCCAAATAAATTCGGCTCAATCCCATTAAAAAGATCATGACAAAAGCAATGACCCACGCCCACCAACGCCGTATCCAACCAGCAAGAAATAGATAGGTCACTGTCGCCAACTGCGCGTGCCCACTGGGCACACCATAACTGGTTTCCTCCCACATTTCGAGACTAGGATCAAACCAAAACGGCCGTGGCCCCTGAAATCCATACTTTAACAAGGGGTTGAGCGCATTGGCAATAAGAAACACATAAGCAAACATCTTGCCCACCGTTTTATGAATACACCAATAAATCAGTGGAAATAATGCTAAATAAAATTCTTCAAGCCCTAGGGTGCTAATAAAAACGAAGAAACCCGCTAATTGCGGGAACGTTTCCTGCAAATAGCGCGTCATATTAAGTCCGAATTCATAAATCGGATCCATGTAGCCTCCTTTCTTTGCGCTGAATAATCAAATTTTAAGCAACGCCCTTATCTTCCCACACACATTGTAACGCCCACTCCTGAAAAAGGCCATGCCACGTGCCGTAATCAGAAAACGGCCGTTACCCATCCTCGTAAAATACAGTTAAAATTATAATCAAAGGAGAATACCCTTATGAACTTCGGTATAACCAAAACCATTCCAGCTAAAGAAGGAGAACAAGCTGCTACCATGTTATATGATGGCAGCATCGACGAATTTGAATTCCACATGGCAGGTAAGCCTTCCAAACTGAATGTGGGAGATTACGTTTATACCATCTTTCAAGACGAGTTGATTGGCCGTGTGCAAATCAAAGAATTGTTCAGCGATGCCATCAATCCCGATTCTGGTAAACCGCGGACCTTGATCATGGTCGCCTGTCCTGGTGAAAAGCTGCCGGTTCCTATTCCGCGCACAGGGCATCGTGGCACGCGCTATTACGATGGCGCTGATTGGCCTGACTAGTTTTCATTTGCTCCTTTTTTACTTGAAAACATAATAATTACGCTTGTAAGCCCATCGGAAAGACCTTTGCGATACGTTAAGATCGTTTGTGTAAAAATTACTATATTAGGATGAAAGAAACTTATTATGCTGTACAACCATCTCAAAATCCTTGAATCAGAAGCTATCTATGTGATGCGGGAAGTGGCGGCTCAATTTGAACGGCCGTTTCTCCTCTTCTCTGGTGGCAAAGACTCTATTATCCTGGCTCATTTAGCCTGGAAAGCATTTTATCCCGCCCCGATACCATTCACGCTACTTCACATCGATACCGGGCATAACTTCCAGGAAACCTTAGATTTCCGGGATTTCTACATGGAAAAAATCGGCGCACGTTTGGAAGTGCGCTACGTGCAAGACAGCATCGACCAGGGGCGTGTGGTTGAGGAGACAGGTCCCTATGCCAGCCGAAACGGCTTGCAAACCGTCACCTTGCTGGATGCCCTAACCGAGTTCAAAGTGGATGCCGCCTTGGGTGGTGCGCGCCGTGATGAAGAAAAAGCGCGGGCCAAAGAGCGCTTCTTCTCCCACCGTGATGAATTTGGTCAATGGGATCCAAAAAATCAGCGGCCTGAACTATGGAACCTCTACAACGGTCAGAAAAAGCAGAACGAAAACTTCCGCGTTTTTCCCATCAGCAATTGGACTGAGCTAGACGTGTGGCAGTACATCCAAATGGAAGAAATCGAACTGCCTTCGCTTTATTTCTCCCATCAACGAGAGATTATCAATCGAGATGGTGTATTGTTAGCCACATCCGATGTGGTTTATCCGGTTGAGGGCGAGGTTGTTGAGTACTAAAACGGTTCGTTTCCGCACCATTGGCGACATGACCTGTACCGGAGCGGTTGAATCACCCGCCGCTACCATTCACGACATCGTGGACGAGGTGGCCTCTGCCCGCGTGACAGAGCGTGGCGCACGCGCCGACGACAAACGCTCGGAAGCTGCCATGGAAGACCGGAAGAAGCAGGGATACTTTTAGGTTTGTAGTAACCACTTTAGTGGTTAGCGACTCCGTCGTTGATGACTAAAGTCATCACTACAAACCCAAGTAATTGGACTAAATAATGACAGACTCAACTCAACAAATTGAACTACTACGTTTTACCACGGCCGGCAGCGTGGATGATGGTAAAAGCACCCTTATTGGCCGGATGTTGTACGATTCCAAATCTATTTTTGAAGACCAGATGGACGCGGTGACAGAAGCCAGCCGCCTACGAGGTGATGAAGAAGTGGATTTAGCCTTGCTTACTGATGGGCTGCGTGCTGAACGGGAGCAAAAAATTACGATTGATGTGGCGTACCGCTATTTTGCTACGCCTAAACGCAAATTTATCATTGCCGATACGCCTGGGCATATCCAGTACACTCGCAATATGGTGACAGGCGCGTCTAATGCGGAACTGGCAATTATCCTCATTGATGCCCGACATGGCGTGCTCACCCAGTCTAAACGGCATGGTTTCCTGGCTACGCTGCTGCGGATTCCGCATCTCGTAGTGGCCGTCAATAAAATGGACTTAGTGGATTACGACCAGACTATTTACAACCGTATTGTGCAGGAGTATGGGGATTTTGCTCGTAAACTCAATGCACAGGATGTCACTTATATCCCTGTTTCTGCGCTGAGGGGTGACAATGTGGTTGATAAAAGCGAAAACATGCCCTGGTATGAAGGGTCAACGCTGCTGCATCATTTGGAACATGTTAACGTAGGTGCCAGTCTAAACAATGTGGACTTCCGTTATCCGGTGCAATATGTGATTCGGCCTAACCAGAATTTCCGGGGGTATGCGGGGCAAGTGGCGTCTGGGCGGGTGGCGCAAGGTGAGGAAGTGGTTGTTTTGCCGTCTGGTTTGAGCAGCAAGGTGAAATCTATTGTGACGACGGCTGGTAATTTGTCTGAGGCCAAGGTGGGCGATTCCGTGGTGCTGACGCTGGAAGATGAAATTGACATCAGCCGAGGCGACATGATTGTGCGCAAGAACAATTTGCCGCAAAAAAGCAATCGTGTGGACGCGATCATCTGCTGGATGAGTGTAGAACCGATGCGTGTACAAGGCCAATATCGCGTACAGCATACCACTCGTTTGGTGAATGGCTTTGTTTCAGAATTGAATTACAAGATTGACGTGGATACGATGCACCGTGACCCTGCTGAGACGTTGACGCTGAACGAAATCGGCCGTATCCAACTGACGACCACGCAGCCATTATTCTATGATCGCTACCAGTTGAACCGGATGACTGGCAGCTTCATTCTCATCGATCCGGCAACGAATAGTACGGTGGCGGCGGGTATGATTCGCGGTCGTGCGCAAGATGTGGGCGAGTTGATGGCAGGCGAGGTCGATGCGGCTCCGTCACGGCCTAAGTCGAGCAATGTGGTGTGGGAACAGGAAGGCATCTCGTTGGCAGACCGTGAAAAACGGAATGGTCACAAGGCGGCCGTTTTGTGGTTCACGGGTCTATCTGGTTCTGGTAAATCGACGATTGCGAAGAAGTTGGAGCAGCGTCTTTTTGCGGACAATGTGCGTACGATGTATCTGGATGGCGATAATTTGCGACATGGCTTGAATGGCGACTTGGGCTTTAGCAGTTCCGACCGGCAGGAAAATATCCGACGAGCTGGGGAGATAGCGAAGTTATCTTTTGCGCATGGTGAGCTTACGCTGGCTTGTTTCATCTCGCCGTTCACGGCGGATCGACGATTTGCGCGGCAGTTGGTGCCAAACGGCCGTTTCATTGAAATCTATGTGAAATGTGACCTGGACGTGGTGAAGCGGCGCGATACTAAAGGGCTATACGCCAAAGCGGTTGCGGGCGAAATCGATAACTTTACGGGGATTTCTTCGCCCTACGAAGCACCAGAAAATGCGGAACTCGTCGTTGAAACCGACATCCACACCGTTGACGAACTGGTTGAGCAAATTATTTTAGATTTGAGACGACGCGGTATTTTGCCCGGAAGTTAATTTGGCAAGCAAGTAACCAATCGAATAAATTGAGAAGCTCTCGCCTTATGCGAGAGCTTTTTTATACAATGGGCAAGATGAGGTGAGAAATGGTTGGGAAAATTATGTTTTTGATGGGCGTTGTTTTATTAGCCGCCTGTACCGCGCAACCGCAAGCGGCGATGCCTGAGGCAACTGGTTTGCCAATGGTAACGCCAACCGCGATGGCGACATTTGTAGTAACCCCGACAGTTGAAGCAACCTACACGCCTGAGATTATTGAAGAAACGGCCGTTATGGAGAAAACAGTTGTAGCTGAGGTCATAACCGCAGCAGTCGAAGCCATTCAAGAATTTCCAGTGACAGAAATTGCCTTAGCTGGCCCGTTAAGCAACCGAAATGCGGAAATTTCGGGAATGGCTTGGTATGGCGACCTGTTGATTTTGTTGCCGCAGTATCCGCATTTTGCTGGGGATGGGTATGTTTATGCCCTGCCAAAAGCGGAGATTGAGGCATATCTCATGACAGAGGATGCTGAACCGTTAACGCCATTGGCTATTCCGATGAATGATGCGGGGTTGTCTTCACAAATTGATGGCTTTGAGGGGTATGAGGCGATTACCTTTGCTGGCGACGTGGTGTATCTGACGATTGAAGCAAATACGAAGGATGGAATGCGCGGGTATTTAGTGGCGGGGCAGATTGCGCCGGATTTGAGCGAACTGGTGGTGGAAACGGCCGTTATCACCGAAATCCTGCCGCAAACCAACCAAGTCAATCACTCAGACGAAACGCTGCTGATTGATGGCGAGACGCTCATTACGATTTATGAAACCAACGGGGTAATAGTCAACGAATCACCTGAGGCACATCGATTCAATCTGGATTTGAGTGCGCTGGATACTGTGCCGCTGCCGAATATTGAGTACCGGGTGACGGATGCGACTGATGTGGATGAAAACGGCCGTTTCTGGGTTATCAACTATTTTTTCCCTGGCGATACCGCCTTGCAAACCGAGACCGATGCGCTTGGCGACAAATATGGCTGGGGAGCCACCCATCTCGTCTATAACCAAGTAGAACGGCTCGTGGAACTGCAACTCACCGACGACGGTATCAGCTTCACCGATACACCGCCGCTTCTGCTGGAACTGCCCAGCGATGACGCTCGAAACTGGGAAGGCATTGTCCGCCTCAATAATGGCTTTCTCGTGGCGACTGATAAATTCCCTAAAACCATTCTGGGCTACGTGAAGCAGAATAAATAGGAGTCGGCCGACTCATTTATTCTGCGGTGAAAAACTATCGATCCTGAAAAAAGCCCAGTATCTTGCCACCCTGCCACTTTGCCACCTGCAACTCTGCCACTTTGCTACCCTGCAACTCTGCCACTTTGCGCTACAATTAAGCGCCTATGAAACGAAACCTACGCCGTCAAATCCGTGCTCAAATCCGTGATACCCGTGTCTTGTTGGGCGAATCGTGGTTTCCATTGGTGCTGTTTACAGTTGTCTTGTTGGGCGGGGCTTTGATTTTTTCCCTTTCTTATCCTGATCCAGATAACCTGGCGAACCGTCTGCCCTATGCTGACGCAGTTTATGCCACGTTTTCTCTGATATTCTTTCAGGCGATGTTACCGTTCCCCGATGAATGGTATACCCAAATTCTCTTCTTCATTATTCCAATCCTTGGCCTGGTGGCGGTGATTGACGGGGTACTGCGTTTTAGCGGGGCACTTGTCAATAAAAAGTCTCGGGGCCAGCAATGGCAGGTGGCAATGGCTTCAACCTACAGCAATCATATTATCGTGTGCGGAGCAGGTAAGATTGGGTATCGCGTCATTTTAGAGCTGCTCAAATATGAGCAAGATGTGGTCGCTATTGAATTAGATGAAAACGGCCGTTTTGTAGAAAAAATCAGAAATCTGGGCATTCCCTTGTTGATTGCTGACGCCCGTCGTTCAGAAACGATCCTCAAAGCGGGTGTGCAAAAAGCCGATGCCATCATCCCCGCCACCGATGACGAACTGGCGAATCTCGACATCGCTTTAGATGCGCGGGAAATCAACCCCGATATCAAAGTGGTTTTACGCATGTTTGATGGAGATTTGGCGCGGCGGGTTGAAAAAGGGTTTGGCATTCACACCGCCTACAGCGGTTCTGCCCTGGCGGCCCCTATTTTTGCCACGGCCGCCCTGCGCCTCAACATCAAACATTCCTTCTACGTGGGCGAAAACCTGCTCCACCTGGGCGAAATCAAGATTGCGGACACGTTTACCTTCATTGGTCAAACCATTGATAAATTACAGCAAGAATTGGATTGTTCGGTTGTTTCCTATCAACATGATGGCACTCCAGGTTTACATCCAGCGCCAGACCGGCTTTTATGTGCCCATGACACGATTCTTGTTTTGTCATCATTAGAAACATTACGTAAACTACATGCCATGAATGGTTAAACTAACCTGATGAAGGTTGGGCGGCAAGGCGCAAGGCGCAGGTTGCAAGTCCTCGTTTCCAGATAACCTGCCACAAGCAACTTGCCACAAGCAACTTGCAACAAGCCACTTGCAACAAGCCACTTGCCACCACTGAAACCCGAATGAGTTGGAGAAGTACCCTATGTCCACATCAACTGAATCCCTAATTGCGCTCATCGTAGGCGGGGTACTCCTCTTTTTTGGTGGCCGATATTATTGGCTGGTGGCGGGGGGTGTCGGCTTTTTGTTTGGGACAAGCATCGGCAGTGCGCCAGATGGCGGTGTTATCACAGGCTCTGCGATTGCGATGGGGCTTCTGTGTGGTCTCATTGCGGCGGTTGCCTCTGTAATGGTGACAAAATTTGCACTAGGTATCACCGGTTTTCTGGTTGGCGGTATTTTCATGGTGCGCTTTATAGAAGCGATTGGATGGGATTTTGGCTCTACGCTTGTCGCTTTTCTGATTGGCGGGACGGTGGGGTTCTTTTTTGTAGTCATTGCGCAAGACTGGGCATTGATATTTCTGTCCGTCATCACTGGAGCAGCAATTGTTGTGAACCAGTTGAATTTAGACCCTGCTTCGGCGAATTTTGTCTACATTGTTCTCGTCTTTGTTGGATTTGGTTTTCAATTTTTTCTCAAACGTCGAAAGTAGTATGCTCAAAATATGGTAGGATCAAGTAATAGAGAGGTTTAATCCATGTCTGAAACAGCACCATCAAGCTCATTACAAAACGGCCGTTTTTCCCATCTAATTTTTCGCATCCGTCCCAACCTGGCGCAACTGTCGCTTGTGATGCAAAAGCCAGCATTCAGATACACGGCAACGGCCGTTTACCTGGCCCCCCTCGTTCTTTTTAGCCTGTTGTGGTTAATATTCGATACAGACTTTGCCCAACTGTTCACCCGTTGGCCAGCCTTCATCATCTTGTTTGTTGCCATCCTGCTCATGAATCGGCAAACATTCACTTTGGAAGTTGTTGGTGAACAGGGTGGCCTGTCATTCATCACCTCGCTGTCTAATCTCGCGTTATGGGCAGGTATCCTGGTTGCCGGGTCAGACATGTTATGGGTGCCGTTACTCGTTTCCCTTTTTCTAAGACTGCGAACCGCGTATCAACTGCGTCAATATAACCAGGACCCCATGTGGGAACCCGCCGCCATGTTGTCTCAAGACATACTGTCACAGGTTTTTGCGCCGATGGTGGCGATGCTCATTTACGAGGCATTGGGCGGAGAAGTTCCCCTGGTGACACCCGAACTGCTCGCTTGGGGACTGGCATTTTTGGCGATGGTCATTGCTTCCGTACTGCCGGGTTTGATCATGCTGCCCTTGTATGCGCAGCTAAATCGTCGGTCTGAGCTTCATTTTTGGAAATATATGCTGCAAGTAACTGGCCTGTCACTCTTCATGTCACCATTTGCGGTATTGGTGGCCTTGGCACATACCAACGGTGGCCTGGGTGCTTTCTTTTTCTTCGTCATTGGCATCGTCATGGTTAATTCATTGGCTTCTTACATGAGCCGCACCGCCGAACAAAGCCGCCAGCGTTCCCGCGAATTAAGCCATATTGAAGGCTTGAGTGAAGCCATTCTGCAAGCACCACCAGACGCCTCCAATTTACCAGACCTTGTGCGGGAATCTCTGCCAGACATGTTTCCCAATAATTTCGATCTGGTCGAAATTCACCTTTTTCCTGATGACGGCACCCCTGGTTGGACGGTGCGGTATCCTGAAAACACCACCGCCTTGCCTGCTGCCACCTGGAAAAAGCTCGTGGAAACGGATGCTGGCTATTTGATTTTGCCAGACGTGGTACTGCCTGGCATGAAATCGGCGTTTGGCGATGCGGTGCTGGTAAAGATTCCAGAGATTGTGCCTGGGGCGGAAACGGCCGTTCCCACTTGCATTGGTGGTGTATATCTTTTGCGCCATAAACGGCACGCCAACACCGTAGACTCGCTGCCCGCTGTGCAAGCCCTTGCCTCCCAAATCGGCTCCGCGCTCTACCGCGCCAAAGCCCACGCCGAAATGATGACCAGCCACAAAATGACGCAAGAACTGGAATTTGCGGGTCGCATCCAGGCCAGTTTTTTACCCAAATATGTTCCTGAAGTCACAGGCTGGGACATCTCGGCGGCCATCATCCCGGCGCGGCAAACCTCTGGCGATTTTTATGACTTTATTGAACTGGATAACGGCCGTTTAGGTCTCCTGGTCGCCGATGTGTCAGATAAAGGCACAGGAGCGGCGCTCTACATGGCTCTCAGCCGTACCCTCCTGCGCACCTACGCCATGCAGTATCCCGACAACCCCGAAATCGCGCTCAAGCTGTCCAACGAACGCATCCTCGCCGATACCGAAACCGACCAATTCGTCACCCTGTTCTACGGCGTATTAGACTCGGCCACAGGCACGCTTGTTTACGCCAATGCCGGACACAATCCATCGTTTGTGATCAACGGTTCCCCTGATGAACCCGCCTCTTTAGCCCACACAGGCATACCGCTGGGCATGTTCCCCGACATGGAGTGGCAGCAAGCGACCATCCAGTTAGCCGTTGGCGATGTGCTGGTGATGTACACTGATGGGGTGCCTGAAGCTGAAAATGGTGACCGCGCCGAGTTTGGCGAAGCGCCGATGATAACG
This sequence comes from uncultured Chloroflexia bacterium, assembly GCA_963747345.1. GTDB lineage: Bacteria > Chloroflexota > Anaerolineae > Promineifilales > Promineifilaceae. The sequence goes on from CAVVFA010000008.1 coordinate 105,512, forward strand.
GCCGTTCGCACCCATATTGATGAACCGGTGACTGTGATGGAAACGGCCGTTATTGATGCCCTCCATGAATTCGTGGGGGAAGCTCCCCAGTTTGACGACATCACCCTCATGATCGTGAAGCGAAAAATTTAATACAAAGAAACAAAGATACAGAGCGACAAAGAAAAACCCTTTGTTTCTTTCATCCTTTGTGTCTTTGTAATTAAAAACCCTTACACTTTCGAGTAACCCAGTAACCCTCAACCAACCTTTCAAGAATTACACTTTCGCCTGCTGTGAAAACGGCCGTTTTCCCCTAAACTAATTCTACAAATTGATTCACTTGCAACCAAAAATAAAACATGCCCGTATAGATGTGTGATAAAAATCACAAGCCATTCCAGGCAATCTTGTAGCAAAACGGCCGTTATCCAATCCACCATAACCCGCCGAATCAACCTAAAAATCTAGCGCACTCAGCGTTGAAATTATTGACCTTGAGAAATTGAACCATGTCTAAAAATATATTTATGTCAAATAAATCAATCGATACGCAGCACCTTGCTGCCAACATCACCAAACAAGCCAGTAAACAAACCTACTACACCATCAAATATTTGGTAGATGGCGATCGGGTGGCTGATGCGTATCGCGCATATGCCTACTTCCGTTGGGTCGATGACACATTGGATCAGACAAACGCCGTTGATTTTGACCGATTAGCCTTTTTAGAGCGCCAGCAATCCTTGATTAATTGTAGTTTGTGGGGCGTACAACCTTGTGCTCGTTCCGTAGAAGAGCAAATTTTGGTTGATTTGATGCGCGGCGAACATGACAACGACAGCGGTTTGCTCGCCTATGTGCTCAATATGATGTCGGTGATGAGCTTTGATGCCTACCGACGCCACCAGTTCATCACCCAGGCTGAGTTGACTGAATATGAACGACTGTTGGCAACGGCCGTTACCGAAGCGATGCACTACTTCATCGGCCACAACCAATATTCACCCCACGACAATACGCGCTACCTCGCGCCCATCGCCGCCCACATCACCCACATGCTGCGCGACACCTTTGAAGACGCCGAAGCGGGCTACTACAACGTCCCCCGCGAACTACTGGCAGCACACGACATTAGCCCGACAGATGTGGAACATGAGGCGTATCGCCAGTGGGTGAAGGAACGGGTTGATTTGGCGCGGCACTATTTTAATTTGGGACGGGAGTATTTATTGCAAGTGGAAAACGGCCGTTGTCGGTTAGCCGGTTATGCCTACATCGCTCGGTTTGAAGGCGTGCTAGATGCCATCGAACAAGACGGCTACCTGCTCAAGCCCGATTACGCGGACAGCAAAAAATTAGCCGCCGCCACTCAGGCTGGTTGGTCAACTGTTTCTTCTATTTACCAACGTCGTCGCCATTCCAGATTGAACCAATCTCCAAGATTGGTTCAATCTTAGCTTCAAAGGAGCCAACATGAACTCTCAACACATTATCGTCATCGGGGCTGGACTGGGTGGCATCACCACCGCCGCCCATTTAGCCCAACAAGGCTTGCGCGTCACCGTTATTGAGAAAAACGGCCGTGCGGGTGGTCGCTGCGACCAAATCAGCCGTGAAGGTCATCGCTTTGACACGGGGCCAACGCTGCTCGTCATGCCTCTGCTTTATGAACAAGAATTCGCCTCGCTGGGTGTCAACATGCGTGACGTGCTGGACTTAGTGCGCGTCGATCCTACCTACCATCTCGTTTTTGACGATGGCAGCAAACTGGCACTTACCTCAGACCTCAACGCCCTGGAAACACAGATGGAAGCCATCGAACCGGACAGTTTTCAAGGCTTGCTACGTTATCTTGAAGAAGGCCATCGCCATTACCACCTGGGTATTGAACGATTGGTTAATAAGGATTTCCGTAAAGCCACTGAGTTCTTCAACTTACGTAATTTGCCGCTGCTGACTCAGCTTAAACCGGCAATGCGTCATTACAGCCACATGTCGAGCTTCTTTGAGTCACCCCGTCTGAAGGCTGCTTTTACATTTCAGGATGTCTACATGGGCTTGAGTCCGTTTGAAGCGCCCGCCACCTTCTCGCTGATGCCCTACTCGGAATTGGCGCATGGCGTTTGGTATCCTAAAGGCGGCATGTATCAGGTTGTGAACGCGCTCATGGAGATTGCCCAGCAAGCGGGTGTGGAGTTTATGTTTGACACGGCCGTTTCGCACATTGATGTGGTGGGCAATAAAACGCGGGGGGTGGTGCTGGAAAACGGCCGTTTTCTCCACGCAGATGCCGTTATTGCCAATGCCGACTTACCCTACGTCTACAACAACCTGCTGCCGCCAAGCAAAATGGCCGAAAAACTGAACAGCAAACGCTTCTCTTGCTCCGTGGTCAGCTTCTTCTGGGGTGTCGATAAAACGTATCCTGAGTTGCCACCGCACACGCTTTTTCTGGCAGACGATTACCGCGAAAACTTCGACAGCATCATCGACGACCTGACCATTCCTGACAATCCCAGCATCTACGTGCATGCCCCCACGCGCCTAGACCCGTCGATGGCACCGGCTGGACAAGACACCATCATTGGCATTGTGCCAGTCGGCCATATGAACGAGGCTGAGCCGCAAGATTGGTCTGTCATTCGAGACCGGGCGCGGGAATCTATCTTCCAACGGCTGACAACCATTGGCATCACAGACTTGCAAGACCACATCAAGTTTGAGACGAATTTCAGCCCGCTTTCCTGGAAGAAGCGCTACAACTTGATGAAAGGCTCGACGCATGGTCTGTGCCACAACATGATGCAGCTTGGCTACTTGCGTCCGCAAAACCGGCATCCGCAGATTGAAAATTTGTATTTCGTGGGAGCCAGCACGCATCCCGGCACGGGTATGCCCACGGCGATGGTCTCTGGGCGACTGGCGGCGGTGCGGTTGTTGGAGGAACAGATGGTGGTTGGAAGGGAAACGGCCGTTTTCCCATCCCCCATCCCCCAAACCGCATAATCTTCGTAGGGGCGAAGCAATCGGTTGAAACACTTGCAAAACGTGCGGCATTTTCTCCGATTGCCTCGCCCGCTTCGTTACTCGAGAGACCCTAAGGGTTTTGTGTAACGCAGCATTGAATCACTCGAGGTCAAACCCTTAGGGTCTGTATAATTACGATTTTTATTCCCAGGCTGTAACCGCATCCAATGCCGATTTTTCTTCCGTGGACAACTCAATATCCGCACCTTTCATCGTGTCGGTGAGCTGATCCAGGGTGTTCGCGCCGATGATGGCAGAGGAAACCGTCGGATTCGCCAAAATCCAGGCGATAGCGGTTTGGGCGATGGTGGCGTTGTGGACGCTGCCGATTTCTTCTAACTTATCTATCGCGGCAAAGCCTTGAGTATTCATGTATTTACTTTTGATGCCATCAGCGCGTACCGAATCAGGAATATCGGTGTCGCGGCGATATTTGCCGGTGAGGAAGCCAGCCGCCAGCGGGCTGTACGGAATCACGCCAATACCCTGGTCCGCGCAAACAGCCTGGGTTTCACGCTCAAATTCAGCCCGATGTACGTAGCTGTAATGCGGTTGGATGCTGTCGAACCGCTCATAACCGTTGACCTCACTAACCCATAACGATTTCATGAGCAGCCACGCCGGATAGTTGGAACAGCCGATGTATCGCACTTTGCCGGAACGTACCAAATCGTTCAGCGTAGAGAGCGTTTCCTCCAGCGGTGTTTCCTCGTCAGGCCAATGGACTTGGTAGAGGTCGATGTAGTCGGTTTGCAAGCGCGTGAGGCTGTCTTCGACGGCGTTCATGATGTGGGCGCGGGAGAGACCTTGGTCATTAGGGCCGCTGCCCATTTCGCCTCGTACTTTGGTGGCTAGCACGAGGTCTTGGCGTTTTAGATTGCTCTGTTGGAGCCAACGCCCAATGATTTCTTCACTGACGCCGCCATCGTTGCCTTCATGCCAGCGGGAGTAAATGTCGGCGGTGTCGAAGAAGTTGCAGCCGAGTTCGACAGCGTTGTCCATAATGCTGTAGGAGGTGGCTTCGTCGGCCGACCAGCCAAATTGCATGGTGCCGAGGCAGATGGTGGATACTTTGAGGCCGGTGCGGCCTAGATTGCGGTAGTTCATGTGGGTTCTCCTTGAAAGGTTGAATTATGAAGGTTGAAGGATGAATTTGTATATGTCATGCTGAGTTGGTTAAAGTGTCACTAGTTTTTTGTTGTAATTGGTTTTTAGGGCGTTTCTAACACATTTGGGTGACTGTTAGAGAGGTTCAACCAATGCTGTAGATAAAAAAACTGAGCCAAATTATTACTGTAAAAAGCGAAGAAAGTACCATGCCACATACTGCTAAGAATTTTTGCCCCCCAGCTAGAGGAACTTTCTTTTGCCATTGAAGAAATCCCGGATATATCAAAATTCCACTGATTGAACCGATAAAAACGGAGGGGAGAAAATAAAACTCCCATGTTTGTGAAAAACTTTCTCCCCCAATTGCAATACAACAAAAAATAAGAAGCGAGATTACTAGACATGCACTTAAAATCTTTAGAAGCTGTTTCACGATGCTCATCTAAATGTTTGCCCTTTTATCCCTTTTGAACAATTAGCTGTCGGTGGAGGCTGGTGGGGTGGGAACGGCCGTTTCTCCCCCAGCCTCTCCATCTTCCACAATTGCTCCATCTTCAGCCGTTTCAGTCTCTGCGGCGGCGGCTTCTTCAGCGGCTAGCGCGGCAGCAGCCTCGCGGGCGGCCGCTTCACGTTCCGCACGGACTTGCGGGTCTTCCAGGTTGGGATTGTCGGGGTTGAAGTAGTTGTAGACCGTGCGCGAAATATCGCGCAGGATGGGGAAGGTGATGTCGTGCGACAGCCAGTCGCCCGTATCGCCAGCAGGCAGCGACAAATATTCCACAATCACGTAAGCGCCACCTGGCGAGAGGACGAGGCCCGCGTCGCCATGTGTCACCAAATCCCAGCCATGTTTATGGGAGACTGGCACCTCTTCCGGCACGCCAAAACGGATGAGATTACCCTCTTCGTTAAGCACCATCAGGTCGATAATTTCCTGGCATTGGTCTGGCGTAATGTCGTCATAAACGGCCAACAACGTACCGCCGCCTTGTGAACAGTAGTAGAGCATGGACAGGAACGTGCCCATCTCTTCAGCAGTGGTTTGCATGGCGGTATCCGGACTCATGAGCAAGTCTGGTTCCGAGTTGGCGGGGGTGACGTAGGTGGTGCGGCGGGTGGCGGGGGCGGTGGCATCGTAAGGCACGGCCATGAAGGTATTGACGAGGCCGAGGCGGTGCATGGATTCTGTGAGCAGGTCTGCGCCGCGATAGGTATTGTTTTCGCCCGCGATTTCGTGCAGGAGCAGGTTGGCGCCGAAGTTGCTGGACTTAACGGCCGTGTCGTAGAGCAAGCCTTTTACATATTCGTTGGGGGAGCCCTCAAAGGTGCGGTAAGCCTCCACAAAAATCATGATTTTGAGGATGCTCAGGCCAGAAATAGCGGCATCGGCATTGATGGCTACTTCTTCACCCGTCTCTAAATCCATGATGAAGACGCTGCCCACACCGCTGAAAGAATCGAGCTGCTTTTGTACGCTGTCGGCGAGGAAATTGATGTCGAATTTGGGCGCAGGCTGGTCGAGAATAACCAGACGCGCTTCTCGATTTTCTGGTTTGTAGAGGGCGGCGGTGACGTCGGGCAGACTGGCTTCGATGTCGGTGATGAAGCCAGCTTTGCCATCCTCAAAGGTGCCGGTGGCTTCGTTGATGCGCGGCGGCAGGGCGGGCTGGTCGATGAAGGAGCTGATGGTGGCGAGTTGTTGGCGCAAGGCGAATTCGTCGTGGGCGGCTTGCAGGTCAATATGCACGGGTTCTAGCGGTTCAATGCCTAGCGGTTCCAACGGACGACCCAAAACGAAGCGGAGGTAGTCCATCCAGAGTTCCCGGCCTGCCATGGCGGCTTGGGCTTCGCTAATCATGGCGTCTAGGTTTAAGGAGAAGCCGGTTTCTAATGGACTGAGTTCGATGCGTTCGTCGTTGTGGTAGATGACGACGGGCTGGCTGTATTGGGTTTGAATGGCAACGGCCGTTTCGTCAATCGTTAGTCCTGATACATCCACCCCAGCGATGGTAGTGCCAGGGGGCATATTGTCGCGCCCACGCCAAAAAAGGAAGCCCTGATAAAGCAAAAACAGGCCAACAAGGGCAATAAGTGTCAGGGTGAGAAATCGTTGTAGTGCTTTGAGCATAGTTAGTCAGGTAGTCGTTAGTCGAGCAAGCGTCAATCGTTCATTTTTAGTTGGTGCTGCTGCCACCAAGGTAGGGTTGGTTATAGTTGAAGTAGTTGTAGGTGGCGCGGGAAATGTCGGAGAGGATGGGGGAGCTTGTTTCCCATTCGAGCCAATCTGGTTTGTACAACATGCCGACGATAACGTAGTTGCCGCCAGGTGTAAAGATGATGCCCGCGTCAGTATGGGTGTCGCTGATCCAGCCGTGGCGATGGGCGGTGGTGATATCGTCTGGCACGCCTTCTTCCAGCAAGCTTTCAATCTGGTTTTGGGACATGTAGTTGAGTGTTTCCTGGCATTCTTCTTGAGAAATGGCTCCCTGGAAAACGGCCGTTATCGTGCCGCCTTTCCCCTGCGCACAGTAGTAGAGGTCAACCAGCAGCAAGCCGATGTCTTCGGCGGTCATTTGGGCGTAGCCACCAGGCCGGGTGCGGATTTCTTCTGACTGGTTGGCGGGGGTGGATAACGGCCGTTGCCCGGCTCGTGGCTCTTCGCCAAACGGCGTTAGCATAAAAGTATTAACCAGTCCCATTTGCTGTAAGGATTTGGTGACTTGCTCCGCGCCAACATAGGGATCGTTTGTGCCGGAAATATCGCTCAGAAGTTGATTGGCGCTGACCACATCTGGTTGAATGACGAGCGTGTCTGAGATGAGTTGGCGTTGGAGCAAGGTAGGCACATTATCCAGTTGTCGATAAAGCTCCAAAACGGTGGGTAGGCGCAAGACATCGGTGCCCGACATGGGCATGTCGGCATTAAGGGAAACTTCTTCACCTGTGTTCAGATCGTAGATAAAAACTGAAGCGACACCGTTGTTGATGGTTTCGAAATCTTGAAGGTAATTGACCATGAGCCGGGTGAGCAGATTCATGTCGGGGCGGTCTGGAGTTAGCGGTTCGACAATCAATCTTGCTTCTCGTGATAAGGGTCGATAAAGCGCCGCTTCTACATCGGAAAAACTGCCTTCAATATTGGTTTTTGTACCCGATTCTCCAAATTGAAAACTCATGGTGGAGGGGATGGGTTGGGGCGGCTGGGCAGGTTGGTCTGTGAGGGTGGCGATGCTTTTGAGCGTTTCGCGCAATTTTTCACGGTTATGGGTGGCGTAAAGCGGCACGGGGTCTACTTCAACCGGACGCCCCCACAGGAACCCCCAAAAACCAGCCCAGAAGTCTTGCTGAAAGCGTTGATAGTCTGCTTGACTGAGCATCGCTTCCAAATCCAGGGTGAATTCAGCATCCGTGGGACTGATTTCTACTTTGTTGTCGCTGTGGTAAATGATGACAGGGGCTTCCAGGTATCGATTGTTGAGAACGGTGCTGGCTTCCTCTTTGTTCATACCGCCGACGTCTACGCCTGCGACGGTAAGCCCTGTCGGATAATAATCCCGTGCGCCTGCATATTGGTATAGTTTGACAAACAGGAACACGGTCACAATGACTAATAATAAGACGGTTATCCACTGTCCTAATCCAGGTGATGTGTTCCTATTCATGATTTCCTGTGTTCTCCGTATACCTTTAGTATTGCAGACCTGACAGGTTTAATACCGTGTCTTGCCATCCAATTATTTTGAATTGAAAATCGCCTTTACACCAGTGTGTTTATAAACCTGTCAGGTCTTGGTTTTGCCTGATGTTGTCGTACAAAATTGCTGCTTTTTCGATGGCTTCTCGTGTAAAGGGCATCAGTGTAGGCAGTGCTTCCGGGTCTGCCCACGCCGCTTCGATGATTTCGTTACTTAATGCCAGTGTCCCTTGTGGGCTGTGTGCAAGATAAGCGGTTCCCAGGTGGGCGGGGAGGGTTTGTCGTTTCAGCATGATTATGGGACCAAGAACGGCCGTTAATCCTGTTTCTTCTCTTAATTCTCGCAAAGCACCCTCAGCCGGGTCTTCATTTCGGTCAAGCCAGCCACCCGGTACACCCCAGGGGATTTCAGGGTGGAACACATGGTTCAGTAGGAGCACTTGGCGCTGTTCATTAAAAAGAACGACTTCTACGCCCATCCGGTGTCGTGGTACAACGACCAAAATAGCCCAAACCATCAACTGACGGACGAGCCGGAATTGCACCAATCTTGTCAGTCGCTGTTTCCACACAACTGGAATCGAATTTGAACCGATAATGTTGCTCCTTGCACCTGATAGTATCACATAAGAAATGAGCTGGGCAGTAGACCAACCCTGTGATAATACAGCCGATCAGTATATCAAAAAGGATAACGGCCGTCAGCAATACGCAATATACTGGAGGTGGTCACTGGAGGTGGTCACTCGAGGTGGGCTCAGACGACTCTCATCCACAGCAAAGCTCGCGCTCATAAAACCAACCCTCTGCAACTTTGACTTTTTCCTGCCGTATAGACCAACAAGAAGAAGAATCAAGCAGCAACAATAAACCTGATACCAAGCTCAAAGATTGGTACAACCTAAAAACTCTATACTGGAGGTCATATTAATGTCTAAATCACGATTAACTCGCAGTGAAACCGATAAAATGGTGGCGGGTGTGTGTGGCGGTATTGCCGCCTATCTTGATATCGATTCTGTTTTTATCCGCCTTGCTTTTGTCTTGTTGGCATTTGCTAGTGGCATTGGCATTGCTATTTATTTCATCATGTGGATTGTGATGCCGCATGAATCGGCGCCCGCTGCGTCTGACGCAGTAGTGATGCAAGACAACATCAAAGATTTGAAGCAAACCGTTTCTTCTGGGGCGACTAAAGTGAGTAGACCGGCAACAATCGGCCTGATTATGATTATGCTGGGTGCTTATTTTTTATTAGCTGAACTGGGAATCGTTGGCTGGATGAGCGGCGTCATTCTGCCCCTTGTGATAATTGGTGGGGGCGGTTATTTGCTTTGGAAACGGAGTCAAACGTAAGCGAGTGGGGGGAGCCACTTTTAGCTCTGCGTATCTTGTCTGCGGAAGGGCAAGCGCAAATTGGTGCGGGTTTTTGTGGTAGGTTCGTCGTCATGGGAAACGGCCGTTATTCGTGGCTGATAGGCAGGCAAACGTAGCGTAAATATAGTGCCAACACCGACTTCGCTTTCTACTTGAATATCCCCGCCATGTGCTTTTGCCACCCATTTAGCAATCGACAGCCCCAAGCCAGAACCACCTTGCGTACGAGCGCGCCCTTTATCGACGCGGTAGAAGCGGTCAAAAATATGGGGCAAATCCTCAGCCGGAATCCCTAAGCCAGTATCTTTCACTTCAAACTGTGCCCAGCCATCCAACTTAGACAAACTCAAATCAACTTGTCCCCCGTCCGGCGTGTATTTGATGGCGTTATCGATGAGGTTGATAAACAACTGCTTCAAGCGGTCTGGGTCGCCCATAACATAAACTTGATCAACGGCCGTTATCGACACATCAACCGGCTTCTCAATCATACTAAATTGCCGATACACCTCAAACAACAAATTATCCAACTCAATTTGCTTCTTTTCCAGCGGCAAACCGCCCGCATCAGCCCGTGCCAACATCGTCAGATCACCCACCAAACGAGTCATCCGATCTACTTCAATGCGAATGCTTTCCAACGACAGCGGATCACCTTCCCCCATACGATCCATCAAATCTACATTGCCCCGAATAGCCGTCAAGGGTGTCCGCAGTTCATGAGACACATCCGCCAACAACCGCTGCTGATTTTGGAACTGTTTATCCAAGCGTTCCAGCGATTGATTCAAAGCCCGTGCCAGCACCCCAATTTCGTCAGTGCGGTCAGAATAAGGAACCCGTAAACTCAAATCATCTGCACGCGAAATCTGATTAGCCGTCTTGGCAATGTCATCCAGAGGACGGAACAAGCTAGGCGTAAGCCACACCGCCAAAAAGAGCGAAGCCGTCGCCGCCGCAAAACCTACCATCAGGGCAATAACCAACAATCGGATAAAGCTCTCATAGGTGTTGATGAGCCGTCCCACCTGCAAATAGCCAATGAGTGGTTGAGACGTATCGTTTTCCATGTAGATAGGTTGGGATAAAACACGAATAGGCGTGTCTTCAGGATTAACTAGCTTGAACGAAGGTTCCGCACCAAGTCCATCAGGGTTGAGTAAGCCATTGAACCCTGATAAGTTGCCAGACCGCGCCAGAATTTCCCCATTTTCATCGGTAATTAAAAGAAAGGTAGAAGCTGTACGCAGCGTGATCAGATCATCAGTGAGAGAAACCCGTACTTGCCCCCCTGGTGTCATCTCAAAATTACCTGGTCGTATGACTTCTTCAGCCAACGTTTGCAAATCATTATCAATTTCCGCCAAAATACGACTACTCGGGAAAAAGTAAATGATCAACGCAAAAACAATGAATGCGGCTGAAAATATCAGGGTATAAATCAGCAGCAGGCGATTTTGAATAGACAAAAGATTAAATCAGTGTATGTCGAAAATATTCGGCGTACAATTGACGGTTAGGTAAACCACAAAAAGTTCTTAAAATTACCAACACGCAAAATTGTGGTTTCCTTCAAGGAAAAGCGGGTTTTGCACAATTTTATTTCCAAAAACTTTCCCGCTTTTACCTAACAACGTCCGAATTACGCTTCTTCTCGTAAAACGTAACCAATTCCGCGTACCGTATGAATTAAACGAGAACCGCCATCAGCTTCCGTTTTTTGGCGCAGGTAACGAACGTACACTTCAATGATGTTGCTTTCGCCGCCAAAATCATAATTCCACACACGGTCAAAAATAACTTCACGAGTGAGAACCTGGCGAGGATGCCGCATGAAGAGTTCAAGTAATTCATACTCTTTGGCGGTGAGGTCAAAGGTGTTTTCGTTACGCTGCCCCTGGCGTGTGCCCGTGTCCAGTTCTAGGTCTGCAAAGCGGTAAACCTGGGGTTTGGTGGGTTGCGCCCGACGCAGCAATGCACGAACACGCGCAACCAATTCGTCAAAGGCGAATGGTTTGACGAGATAGTCGTCAGCACCGGCATCCAGGCCAACAACACGGTCTTCGATGGTCTCTTTTGCAGTCAACATGAGGATGGGCACCTCGCTGGCCGCACGTATACGGCGACATACTTCCAAACCGTCCATGCCAGGGAGCATGAGATCCAACAAGACAAGGTCTGGTGGATTTTCACGGAACAGATCCAGCCCTGTTTGTCCTTCAGCAGCAGCATCTACTCGATAGCCTTCAAAACTTAATCCTCGTTGTAAAAACTGACGAATCCGATCTTCATCTTCAATAATTAAAATTCTTGCTGACATATATTCCCTCCAGTTAAAGTTCCTGTATTGATTATAGTCTGCCAGGACGAAGAGGCAACTTACACGTATTTATATTTGACAGAATGATTCCCCCACTGTACAGTCTAGCGTGCAAGATGTTATAGATTCTGACTAAGTTACCGTAAAACGCTATCTAAGCTTATAAGGCTAAAACAGCTTTTTTTGTCTCATTTGTTGGAAACGAAAGACTATTGTAAATATATTTTTTACGAAAACAAAGGAGTTTTCAACAATGAGCGATGTTAAAAGTGGTACAGTAAAGTGGTTTAATGATCAAAAAGGTTATGGCTTTCTGGAAACTGATGGCCCGGACGTATTCGTCCATCATAATGCCATCCAAGGTGAAGGCTACAAGAGTCTGAAAGAAGGCGACCGCGTTGAGTTTACAATTGAGCAAGGCCAGAAAGGTCCAGCCGCTGCAAACGTACGCAAACTATAATCTTTCCCAAAAGATAGATTGAAAAAAGGTCAGCATAATGCTGGCCTTTTTTTATTTGCTGAATAGTAAAGAATACATGAATTTTTGTACCCTTTTTTATTAGAATTATATAATTGGGCTCATATAAATTTGACAGGATGGTTGCACCCATGTAAAGTCTTAGGTGCAAGATGTTGTACGTTTCGACTGAGTAATTACAAAGTACTGTCTAGGATTATCAATTCTAGATAGGTTTTTTTGTCTCATTTGTTGGAAACGAAAGACTATTGTAAATTTATTTTTTTATGAAAACAAAGGAGTTTTCGACAATGAGTGATGTTAAACAAGGCACAGTAAAATGGTTCAACGATCAAAAAGGTTATGGTTTCCTGGAAACTGATGGTCCAGACGTATTCGTCCACCACAGTGCCATCCAAGCTGAAGGCTACAAAAGCCTGGCAGAAGGCGACCGCGTAGAGTTCACAATTGAAGCCGGCCCGAAAGGCCCAGCTGCTGCAAACGTACGCAAACTATAATCTTTACCTAAAGATAAACCAGAAAAAAGGTCAGCATGATGCTGACCTTTTTTTTTACCAAAGGCCATTTATCCAAGTGGCTTTTTTTGTTAAAAACCTACCGCTTCGACATTTCGTTCCAGATCAGTGAACCCAGGCTCAGTATAAAACATTTTTCTTTCCCCCTCTTGGCAACCAACCCCATCCCGAGTATGATGAACGTACCTTACTGTTCTTTATAAAACCCACAAACCCACTATGACTATTTCATCTGAAAAACAAGCCTATCTTGAACTATTAGCCCAACAATACCCCACTATCCAGGCTGCCTCCACCGAAATCATCAACCTCACTGCCCGGATGCAGTTACCCAAAGGCACCGAGCACTTCGTCTCAGACATTCATGGCGAACATGAAGCCTTTCAACACGTTCTCAAAAACGGGTCAGGTTCCATCAAGCGCCGCATTGACGAACTGTTCGTTTATGAAATGACCGAGCAAGAAAAGTGCAATCTGGAAACCCTCATCTACTATCCAGAGCAAAAACTGCCCAACCTGCTCGCGGCCACCGACAATCCCGCCGCCTGGCTGCGCATCACCCTCTTCCGGCTCATCAAACTGTGCCGCGCTTTGGCGTCTAAATACAGTCGGGCCGATGTGCGTGCTGCCCTTCCTGACGATTTCGCCCTCATCATTGAAGAAATGCTGCACGAGCAGGATGGGATCAATAACAAACATGAATATTACTTGAGCATCATCGATACCATCATTGCCCTGGATCAGGCGGATGACTTTATCGAAGCAGTATCAGAGCTTATCCAGCACCTGGCGATTGCCCGCCTGCATGTGATTGGCGATGTGTATGATCGCGGCCCTGGGGCACATGTGATCATGGATACGCTCATGACCTACCACCACATCGACATTCAATGGGGCAACCACGATATTGTGTGGATGGGAGCGGCCGCTGGCAGTGCTGCTTGTATGGCAAATGTACTACGCACTGCTCTTCGCTATGCGAATATGGAGACGCTGCAAAATGGGTATGCTATCAGTCTGCTGCCGCTGGCGACCTTTGCCATGAATGCCTACCAGGATGACCCCTGCACCATCTTTTATCCCAGAACCGCTGATGATGAAGAATACACGGAAAATGAGCTGCAACTGTTGGCAAAGATGCAAAAAGCGATTGCCATTATCCAGTTTAAGCTGGAAGCGCAAATCATCCAGCGCCGCCCCCATTTCCAAATGCAAGACCGTCTGCTGCTGGACCAAATTGATTATGAGAACGGCACGATTTGTCTAAACGGACAAGAATACCCCATGCGCGATTCACTGTTTCCCACGATTGATCCGGCAGATCCTTATAAATTGACACCTGAGGAAGAAAGTACGGTGCAAAAACTGCAACAAACCTTTTCGATTAGTGAAAAGTTGCAGCAGCATGTTCGTTTTCTCTTTTCTAAGGGCAGTATGTATCTGGTTTACAATGGGAATTTGCTCTTTCACGGCTGCATTGCAATGGAGGAAGATGGCTCGTTTATGTCAACAACGGTGAACGGGCGTGTCTATAAAGGGCGTGAATTTATGGATCGGCTGGACAGGTTGGCACGACGGGGTTATTTCAGCACGGATCCGGAAGAAAAGTTGTATGGGCAGGATATTCTGTGGTATTTGTGGACTGGGGCGAAGTCGCCGATTTTTGGTAAGAAAAAGATGGCGACGTTTGAGCGCTATTTTATTGCGGACAAGGCGACGCACAAGGAAGAGAAGAACTCGTATTATGCGCTGAGAGACAAGGAGGAAACGGCCGTTTCCATTCTAAAAGAGTTCGGCCTTGATCCAGCCAAAGCCCACATCGTTAACGGGCATGTGCCGGTGCAGGTGAAGAAGGGAGAAAGCCCCATCAAAGCGGGCGGCAAACTGCTGGTCATTGACGGCGGCTTTGCCAAAGCGTACCAAAATATCACCGGCATCGCCGGTTACACCCTGATCTATAATTCGTATGGCCTGCTGTTGGCTTCCCACGCGCCGTTTGAATCGACGCAGCGCGTCATCGAGAACAATGCCGACATGCAAACGCGCACGGAGGTGCTGGAACGAAATCAGGTGCGTATTCGTGTCAAGGACACAGACGAGGGGCGAGAAATCCAGCAGAAGATTGATCATTTGCAAGATTTGCTGAAGGCGTATCGGGCAGGGTTGATTAAGGAGGGGTAAACGGCCGTTATCCCAGCTTATGCCATAAAAAACAACACTTATTTGCAGGGACACAATCGATGAGAGAAATTATGTACAATCAAAACAGCATCCTCATCATTACCATCCTTTTCATTTCACTGGTACTCGCCATTGAAATGGGCTACCGCCTCGGCCGCAGGCAGCATCCCCGGTCAAACGAAGCGTCAAAGTCCCACATACAGGCCATTCAAACCTCCTTACTTGGTGTTTTGGCCTTGTTGCTCGGCTTTACCTTCTCCCTCTCTTTGCAGCGATACGACAGCCGCAATGCCGCCGTCGTCGATGAATCAGTCGCCATTGGCGCGGCTTATTTGCGCGCACAGATGCTGCCTGACTCTGTGCGCCGCGACGTGCAAACGCTATTGGCCGATTACGTCGATGTCCGTGTCGCCGAGAGTACCGTTTCGCTGGCAGACCCCACACACAGGCTGGCTCTGCTGGCGCAGGCCACTGAAAACCAGCATGAACTTTGGCGCTATGCCATGCAAGCCGTCACCGAGGATGATCGGCCCGCGACCACCGGGCTGTTTATCCAATCGCTCAACGATCTCATCAATACCTACGAAAAACGCAACGCGGCTCTGGATCGGCACATTCCGGAAATTGTTTTGTTCCTTTTGTACGGCGCCTTTATTATGACGTGGGGCATTGTGGGCTATACCGCAGGGGTGGCAGGGCATCGCACCTCTTTTGCCGCTTATATCATGCTGCTGTTGGTTGTGCTGCTGGTGTTCGTCATTATCGATTTAGACCGGCCGCGGCGCGGCCTGATTGAGATTAACCATTCCAGCCTGATCGACATACAGGTGATCATTCACGATTATCAGGAAGAGGGGGCACAAGATTAGGGGAAACGGCCGTTATCCCCACACTTTCTCCGGCCAAGAGCCAAACTGATACGCCTGGGCTGGTGTTTGTTGAGACATATTGTGGAAGGAAACGGCCGTTTCCCCATCTCGTGGTATATGCGTCAAAATCTCCAGGTTGCCAAAGGGCGTGTGCGTGACCAAAGGTGCTGTCAGGAAGCGAAAGCGCCCCGCCAACGCCGACCCCATCTGGAACGATTCGCCCCCCACAAAATAGAGCTTTTCCTCGTAAAACACCTGCTCCCAAAACCAGCGAAACTCCCGATTCTTGCGTAAATGAGCAAACAGCTTGCCAAAATACGGCGTCATGCGGTAGGGCAGCGTCATGCGCCGGAAGTAGATGACATTGCCCACAGCAAAGCGATGCCACACCGGCGGCGGCATTTGCGTCCGCGCCTCCGCAAACGCCTTCGAGAAGATGAAATCCAGCAAATTCGTGCCGCCCGCGTTTGCCCGCCTGCTGCGACAAGTCAATCTGCGACATCTGGTACAGTTGCAGCAGCAGCCCATTGACCGCCACCACATCCAAATACCGATCCAACAGCAGCGCTGGCAGCCGAATATCCCCCAACATCTCCAAGACTGGCGCTAAAATCTCGCCTGCCATTTTCCTCTGCTGGATAAATTTGCTGATGATCTAGCCCCGTGGCTAACATGAAGAAGACACGCCGTTCGCCTATCGTGAGCTTGAGCGCGTCGGCCAGATTGAGCAGCGTCTGGTCGTCGAGGATGGTGCGCTCCCCGCGCTCAATTTTGCCGATGACGATGTCGTTAAGCGGCGTTTGCGGGTCTTGCGCCAGAATGATTTCCGCCAATTTAGACTGGGTATAGCGGTCTCCATTTTCGTCGTACTGCTCTTTGCGTAACGCGGACACGAGCTTGCCAAATTGCTTCCGATCCATCTTCCCCCCTTTTGTTTAACGCAAAGATGCAAAGGAACAAAGAGACAAAGAAAAAAAGTATCAAATCTTTGAGCCTTCTATTCTTTACGTTCTTTACGTTATTTTTTTCATTCATACTGGAAATTGTAGGTCAAAATCGTGCATACTATAGGCACAGTTGCCATTATTGTAAACCATTCTAATACCAAATGGCGCTTGTAGAATGAACCAATCTCTGAGATTAGTCCATTCTTGGCGACGTGTATTAAGCAAAGGAGTTAACATAGGCAACGGCGCACCACGATTAATGAAAATATGGCATCGAATTAGGTAAACCACAAAAAGTTTTCCAAATTACGATCACGCAAAATTGTGGTTTCCTTCAAGGAAAAGCGGGTTTCGCGCAATTTTAATTCTAAAAACTTTCCCGCTTTTACCTAACGCCAATTTACGTGAACTATTTGGCGTTATCCAACAAAAATTCGTGTTAATTCGTGACAATTCGATGCTATTTAAGAAGGAGCCAGCGCATGAACAACAAACGCGAAATCACCGGCTGGGCCATGTACGATTGGGCGAATTCTGCCTTTTCCACGACGGTGGTGACGGCGTTTCTGGGGCCGTATCTGGCGGCGCTCATCGCCACCCGACCGGAGCAGATTCTGCCCATTGGCGCGTTCAAGATTGAGCCAGAAGCATTCTACCCGTTTTGCGTCACCTTCTCCGTTATTCTCCAGGTTATTTTTCTGCCGCTGCTGGGGTCGTTGGCCGATTTCACCAATCTCAAGAAACGGCTGCTGATTTTGTTTGCCACCGTAGGCGCCTCCGCCACCATTTGTTTGGGACTGGTGAGCAATGGCGACTGGGTGCTGGTGGGCGGACTGCTGTTTATTCTGGCGAACTTTTCGTTTGGCGCGGCCGTTGTCTTTTACAATGCCTACCTGCCCGACATCGCCCGCCCTGATGAACAAGACAGCGTCAGCACCAAGGGGTTTGCTTATGGCTACGTGGGCGGCGGGCTGCTGCTGGCGCTCAATTTGCTGATGTTTCAATTGATCGGATGACGTGACCATTGCTGTTCGCATCTCATTAGCCAGCGCTGGGGTGTGGTGGTTGTTCTTCACCTGGCTCTATCCCAAACGACACCTGGTTGAACGGAAAATCGGTCACTGAGCCTGTCGAAGTGACCAATTTTCTCACGCATAGCATCCACCAGTTCAGCGACACCCTGCGCGACATGTTGCGCCATCATCCACGCACCCTGCAATTCCTCGTCGCCTACCTCATCTACAACGACGGCATCATGACCGTCAACACCGTCGCCGCCATCTTTGCCGCTTCTGAACTGGGCATGGGGCCGGAACAGTTGGTCGGGGTGATTTTGATGATTCAGTTTGTGGCGGCGGCGGGCGCGGTGGGGTTCAACAAAGTCGCCGGACGCATCGGCGCCAAGACGACAGTCATTATCACGCTGCTGGGCTGGACGGGTTTGCTCGTCTACGCCTTTGGCTGGCTGACGACGCCCGCGCAGGTGTGGGGCTGGGCGGCGGCCGAAGCGTTGGTGCTGGGCAGTTCGCAGGCGTTGAGCCGGTCGATGTTTGCCAAAATGGTGCCCGCCAGCCGGGAATCGGCCTATTTCGGCCTGTATGAAATCAGCGAACGGGGCACCTCCTGGCTGGGACCGCTGGTGTTTGGGCTGGCGGTACAGTTCACGGGCAGCGCCCGCGCCGCCCTGTTGCCGCTGGCGGCTTTCTTCATCATCGGCATCGTCATCCTGCTCACCACCGACGTGCGCCAGGCCATCGCCGACGCGGGGAATGAGGTGCCTGCGCTTGTTTAGATATGGTATGCTTGGGTAGGTTTGGGGGTTGTGTATAAATTAGTTTGTAGTGATGGCTTCAGCCAGCATACCCGCTAAAGCGGTTACTACGAACCTAAAAGTCAACGTTAATAAGAGGATTTATTCAAATGAAATTGACAAAAGTTGCCCAAGTTTGCCAAATCAACCAGATGCTGGCAATCATTGTACATCAGGACACGCTGCTGGAAACTGCAATTCGGCATATCGTGGACAACCCGCATGTACGTGGCATTTTCCTGGTGGATGATGCTGATAAATTGGTTGGTGTTGTTAACAGCCATGATTTACTGCTCTGGGTGCGCATACATTTGGGCATGGCACCACATAAAAACACCGTGTCTGCGGGTAAATTGCGCCGGCTCCTCTTTGCCGAGCGGATATTAGACCTGGCGCGTGCAGGCAGTGAGTTTGCAGCCGTGCAGATGGATACATCGTTGGCAGACGTATTGGATGTGATGTCTCAATATGATCTGGTGGACATACCGGTCTTAGATAAAAACGGCCGTATTGTGAATGATTTGCGCTTGAGCGAAGTGCTGGCCTTTACCCTCAACCAAGCAAGCCAGGAGTAAATCCACAATGATGGGGTGGCATGATGGATAATGCGTCAACAGATGGAGCCAAAAGCATTCTACCCGTATTGCGTGACACGCCCCGTAATTTTACATCTTTTTTTTCTGCCGCTAACCGCTTTCTTAGGCATCGGCATCCTGCTCACCACGGATGTGCGCCAGGCCATCGCCGACGCGGGGAATGAGGTGCCTGAGCTTGTTTAGATATGGTATGCTTGTGTGGGTTTTAGGGGATGTGCTGGTGGTGGGGTTGTCATTCCTAAAAACTGGATCTAAAAATGTATGGATGGATGATGGTAAATCACGGTGTAAACTCTGGATGTATGTCCTCAGCAAGCAAAAATAAGAATTGGGATTGTTGATTTCTTGATGATAAATGGATATGTGAAAATTTATAAGGTATAGCAATGAAAAATAGTAGAGATGACTTTGATATTGACGTTATCAATGCATTGAAAATGCGGGCCGCATTCATTTGTTCAAATCCTGACTGTAAAAGGTTAACAGTTGCCCCATCTTCTGAAGATGAACTGAAATTTATTTATATTGGAATAGCTGCGCATATTTGTGCTGCATCTGAAAAGGGTCCACGTTATGATCCAAACATGACTCCTGACGAACGGAAATCAATAGTTAACGGAGTGTTTTTATGTAGTGGTTGCTCCGTGATGATTGATAAAAATCAGGGAATAGATTTCTCGGTTGATTTATTACGCCAATGGAAAATGAGGCACGAATCTTGGGTGCGTAACAACTTGAATAAAAAGGTAAATGACCAACCTACACCATTGCAAGTTTATAATGTCATAAGCACAAACCAAAGCGGAGGTATTACAGCCGCGGTTGTGAATTTTGAAAAACAACCAAGAATAGTGAACCAGAAAGCAAAAGACGATTTACTAATGATGCTTCCGGATAAAAAGCAAACAGTAACTGTTGTTTACACGAGATATTGTCAAATGTTGTGGATCGCCGGTTCCAGGGTGGCGTCCATCGGCAGGTTAACAACAGAATTAGACGGCAAGTCCGGCAAGATGCGGGTCTTGCCATCGGGAAACTTCACCCCGGCCTGAACCAGAGGAACAAGATGGGCCGAGTTGACCTTGCGCCACCGCTTTTCAGCCATCGTCAGCAGCTTGAAGGCCATTGCCAGACCAGCGTTGCGCGACCCGGCTCCTTTGGTAGTGCGAGTTCTGGCTTTCACGGTGGCAAAGGTGGATTCAATGGCATTGGTAGTGCGCAGATGAATCCAATGGGTGGCTGGGTAATCCATAAAAGTAAAAAGCGTCTCCTGGTCTTTGAGCAGACAGTCGACCGCTTTAGGGTATTTGGCCTGGTATTCTTCTTGAAAGCGGGCCATTTCCGCCAGCGCCGTTGCTTTGTCAGGGGCACGCATGATTTCGTGCAGGTGGGATTTAGCGCGAGGTTGTAGGCGTCTAGGCAACTTGTCGAGTACATTGGCGATTTTGTGGACCCAGCAGCGTTGTTCTTCGGTTTCGGGGTAGACTTGGCGCAAAGCAGCCCAGAAGCCCAGTGCGCCGTCAGCAACGGCCAGTTTGGGTGCTTGCAGCCCGCGTTGTTTGAGATCACGCAGTAAGGTGGCCCAGGATTCGGTTGATTCTCGATAGCCATCCTCCAGGGCAATGACCTCCTTAACACCATCTGGTCGCACGCCGATGATGACCAGGCAAGCCAGCCGGTCATCTTCAAGGCGCACATTAAAATGAACACCATCAGCCCAGATATAGGTATAGGTCTTGTCTGTTAACTGGCCGTTTGCGCCACGTTTTGTACTCATCTTGCCAGACGGCGAGCAAACGGGTGACGGTCGTGGGCGAGAACCCGGACAGGTTTTTTTCTCCAAGCAAAGCGCCCAAGGCTTCTTGAAAATCGCCTGTAGAAAGGCCTCGCAGATAGAGAACGGGCACCGCTTCTTCCAGGCGAGGTGTTTTGCGCATATAGGGCGGCAGGATGTTGCTCGTGAATTTTTGCCCATCCCGTTTGTCATGGACGCGAGGCGCTTTTATTTTGATTTGTCCCGCGCCACATTGCACGATGCGCTCTTGAGCCAACCCATTGCGGACAACCAGCGCATGTCCATTTTCATCACGCTCTTGGCTGTGACGTTGGATGTAGTTTTCTACTTCGATCTGTAAGGCGGCTTCCAGCATGCGTTGTGCTCCGCGTCTGACAAGGTCATCTAGGGTTGAATAGATTTCGGTTCGAATATCAGCAATGTGTGTGGTATGTTTGTCCACGGCGTATTCTCCTTGCGGCTTCTAACCGCTTCATAGGTTTGGTCACCTACGAGGATACGCCACCCTTTTTTGTTCGCCAATCCACAACTTTTGATAATACCTCGTTGTTTACACATCAGGAGATTCGGAGGCGTATAACTTCGCAAAACAGGTTAAAGAGACTCTTGAATCACTTGGTTATAATGTGAATGGTGTACATCTCAGGACATATCCAGAACCGTTTATAGGGCAGACGATTCTCCCTGAAAGAAGAGAAATAATCATTGGCGAAAACAAATAATTGTTTCAATAAAAATATTTCATTAGTTTTGCTAATCGAAAAACTAATATTTGATATTACAAGAAGGCTAAACGGACAACAAAATAAAATAGCTATTTGGCCCCTTTCCTGATCTCGAGGTCAAGTATGATGTCCTTCTCTTAAGGCTGAAACAGGGTTGGGGATCGTGATTGAAGGGAAACGGCCGTTCCTCTATCAAAAGCCATTAAACAAGCCCAAGCAATCATCGAGCAAGGACAAAGGCACAATACCCTTTGTCCTTTTTCTTTGCCACCCGCCCACACCCCCAATCTACCAAAATTAGTAGATTTACATTTCAGAACTGGCATCTCTCAGCCAGAAAACTTCTCCCCTTCCAGGCATACTAAAAGCATCAACAAAAAAGAGGTTAGAGATTGGAGATTGGAGATTAGTTAATCTCTAATCCCCAATCTCCAATCTCAGGAAGGAGAGAAAATCATGTTAGCCAATATCCCACTCGTCAGCAGCGTTATTTCTGAAAAAGAAAACTACTTCGACACTTCGACACCGCTCAGTGGAACCAAGCTCACCAAAAAGCGTTTCACCCTCATCCTCAAAATCAGCGCCATCCTCATCGGGGCCGGTCTCATGGCCTGGTTCCGCCAACCCGTCAGCGATGTGCTCGCCATCATCGGCGACCGCGAAGCCGTCGCCGCTTACCTCGACCAATTTGGCATGTGGGCGCCGCTGCTGCTGGGCATCATCCTGGTGCTGCAAGTCATCGTCGCCGCTATTCCCGGCCACGCCCTGATGGTCGGCGGCGGTTATGTCTTTGGCTTTGTGCCAGCCTTCTGCCTCAGCCTGAGCATGACGGTGTTGGGCAGCCAGATTGGTTTCATGTTGGCGCGTTGGGCAGGACGGCCGTTAGTGGAAAAGTTAGCCCCCGTTGAACTGCTCGACAAATGGTACGACGTCTCCGCCAAAAAAGGACTCATCTTCTTCATGGTCGCCTTCATGCTGCCCATCTTCCCCGCCGACGTCATGAACTACATCGCCGGACTCAGTTCGCTCTCCGCCCGCCGCTTCTTCGTCGCCAACCTGATTGGCCGCTTACCCGGCGTCGTCCTGATGACCGCCATCGGCGCTTACGGCTTCCAACTCTCGCTCAGCGCCTGGATTGGCATCGCGGTGGTGGGTGTGGTGATGTTTGTGGGGTGGCGGGTGTTCTTCGGCAAAAATAGCTAACTGTTTTGGGAGATTAGAGATTGGAGATTAGAGATTGCGCAATCTCCAATCTCCAATCTCTAATCTCTTTTTTAGGGAGGGAGCCATGACTCAGTTCAAATTATTCACCAACGTAGCCGACTATTACACCGATTTACAGACTGCTTTACGCGCCGCCCAGCACCACATCCACATGGCCTATTACGCTTTTGACGACGGCAACATCGCCCGCAGTGTGGGTCATATTTTGGCACAGAAAGCGGCGGCGGGGGTCACCGTCAGGCTGATGGTTGATGAAATGGGACTGTACCTCGACAACTGGCAAAACGGCTGGCGCAATCGCCAACTGTTGGCGCAACTGCAAGCCTCCGGCGTCCAGGTTGATTTGTTCCGTCCCCGTGGCGACAGACTGAGCCAATACAACCGGCTGCACTGCAAATTCTGCGCCATCGACGGCACGACAGCTTTTGTCGGCGGCTCCAACATCGGCGAGCATTACCTGGATTGGCGTGATACGAATCTGCGCTTGACGGGCGACCTGGGCGACGGGTTCGCTCAGTTGTACGACAGCCTCTACCAGTTTAGCCATGGTCACGCCTCCTGCCCCACCGACCTCACCATCGCCGACATGCCCCTGCTGCTCACCGTGCCCGGCCATCGCCAGGACATCCGTCGCGCTTTGCTGGGCTTGATTCTCTCAGCGAAAGAATCTGTTACCCTGCGCAGTTGGTATTTCCTCCCCGACGAAGAAATCATGAACGCGCTGCTCTCGCAAGCAGAAAAGGGTGTGCGCGTGACGATTCTTTTTTCCCACCACACACGGATGCCGTTTATTGATATTGCCAATCGTGGGCTGTGTCGTCGTTTGGAGAAGGCTGGGGTGCGGGTGATGAGGTATAACGGCCGTTACATGCACGCCAAAGAAGCCTGGAACGACCAGGGCGATATTCTGCTCGGCTCGGCCAACATCGACCCCTGGGCGCTGCGCACCAACTTCGAGTGCTGCCTGCGCATCCAAAACCCCGCCCTGGCCCGCCAACTCACCCGTGAACTGCACGCCGACGCCATCTACTGTCAACCATCCCCGTCCCGAAGAGATCATTGGCTGCCACGGCTTCGGTTTGGGTAACGGCCGTTTGTCATCTCCGGCATGAGAGGGACAAGTAGTGGTGTTACCTGAAATCAAGCGTACTTCTGACAATAAACCCTTTTTGCGCACAAAATCGCACAGTGATAACACACTCTCGCAGAACCTACATGGTATCTTTTACATCACAGTTGAATTCAACAACTTACTCAATAGTACAATGATAAGTAGACACATGGCTTGGTTTTTTTGCCATCATCTATCAACGGAGGTAGTTATGTTTTCCAAAGTTGTGATTCGTGTTTCCATACCTTTCTTTTTCACCGCGCTTCTCATTATGAGCATCCTAACAATGGTGATGCCAGCGGCAACAATCGGCACCACCCCTCATGCTGAGCTTGACCAATTTGTTTATCTACCAACCATCCTGAAACCGGCACCCCCGCCAGGCCCCAACTGGATCAAAATGTATGCAAATTCAAACGACAATGATGTTAGTTTCAGTAATTTTGTCCGGTATTCAGAAGATAAATATGTAGTCTCAGGCTGGACAAAGAATCCAGGTTATATTGATTTACTAACAACTGTAGATGGAAATGGAAATATTCTTATGGCAAACTGGTATTAGTGACGGAGTCGGTAATATGATTGTAACAAGTGACAATCATATTCTGGGTCAGTGGCTCAAGTGACAACAATTTACTTGTTATGAAGTTTACCACTGAAGGGAATATTGTTTGGGCAAATCACTATGGTGGTGAGGGGAACACGGTCGAGGGTGGCCCCATTGTAGAACTTCAGGATGGCAGTTATATCGTAGTTGGAAAAGCCATTGGCTATGGAAATGGGGGATATGACGCTTTTGTTATCAAACTCAACGCCGACGGTTCCATCGTTTGGCAAAAAACGATAGGTGACGCTTATTCTAATGGTATTCTTGATGCTACTCTAACATCAAACAACACGATCTTGATAATTGGTGAAACTGATAATCCACCTATCTCTTATGAGACACCATGGCTCTTAGAAATAACGATAGATGGAACCATTCTTTGGCAAAAAGAGATTCCTGATTCTGAATGTAATTTCCATTCAATCATCAAATTGCAAGACGGGAACTTGATAGCTGCTGGTAGGGCTGGTGGCACGACACCTGGATGTTTGCTCAAACTAGGAAATGATGGCACGGTTATTTGGCAGAAACAAATCGGGGAAGCAGAATATGGAGAATTTATAACTGTTGTCGAAGCAGCAGATGGGACGATTATGGCTTCAGGCTATAAAATGAAGCCTGGAACCACTATCAATGATGGCTGGCTTATGGCCTTTGACATTGATGGCAATGTCCTATGGGAAAAAACCTATGGGGATCAAGATGCAAACTTATTCACTGACATCCAAATCTTGAACAGCGGTCAACTTGCCATAGCGGGGCGTACTTATTCATTTACTGATGAACCTGATGAACAATCTATGGGATGGCTACTTAAGCTTGACCCAGACGGCAGTCTTGATAATTGCGATTTGATTCAACAGGTTCTTCCATCATGACAGATACAGTACCAACTGCTTCCACAATTAACTTAGGCACAACAGTTCCCACAAGTACCATGACAACAGCGACCTATACGCTTTACGATATTTCTCTGATTCCAAGCCTACTTTGTTCTGAAGATAGCACTCTAACCGCTTGTGAGTAACTTAAAATAGCAGAATTGGGGAAGCGATTGTCTTCCCCAATTCTGTACCCATATCTGCGAACAGATTGATTCTTAATTTAAATCATACAAAACACAGGGAAAACGGCCGTTTCCCGTCCCCTGCACCATATTGCCCCATCCCCCCCCATCAGCTAGAATGCCTTAACTCTGAGATAGGAGATTAGAGATTGGAGATTCCTGGTCAATCTCTAATCCCTAATCTCCAATTTTTTATAGGCAAAACTTTGTTAGATAACACAACCGACGTTACTCCAGAAGAACAACCCTTCCCAGACTCCATTCGAGACGACAACGGCGTCGTCAAAGCGGCGGCGGTATTGGCGATTGGCAATATCGTCAGCCGCATTTTGGGGCTGGTACGCGAAACCGTTAAAGCCAGCCTCTACGGCGCTTCCAGCCTGCTGTCCGCCTACGAAATCGCCGCCTACATCCCCATCAGCCTCTTCGACTTGCTCATCGGCGGCATGATCAACTCCGCCCTCGTGCCCGTTTTCAGCGACTACGCCAGCAAAAAAGACAAGAGCGAATTGTGGGCTGTGTTAAGCATGGTTCTCAGCGCCGCCACGGTGTTGCTGGCGCTGGTCGTCGTTATTGTGGAACTGTTCACGCCACAGCTGGCGTATATCATGGGCGCCGGAAACTTTGAAGACCCAGCCCTGTACGATGTCAGTGTCAACTTAATGCGCCTGGCGACGCCGGCCGTGTTCTTCATGAGTATCGCCAGTATTCTCACCGGAGCGCTTTACGCCCTGAAACGGTTCACCGTGCCAGCCTTTATAGGGGCGGTACTGAACGGAGCCATCGTCATTGCCGCCTTGCTCTTTCCAGGTCACATTCAAAGCCTGGTGTGGGGTCTGC
Organism: uncultured Chloroflexia bacterium; assembly: GCA_963747345.1. Taxonomy (GTDB): domain Bacteria; phylum Chloroflexota; class Anaerolineae; order Promineifilales; family Promineifilaceae. Next base: position 131,786 of record CAVVFA010000008.1, read on the forward strand.
TAATCGGCTCCTTTTTACAAATCATTTTGCAGCTTTTCCCGTTGAAAGGAGCCCGCTTACGGTGGCATTTGAACCTGCAACATCCCGCCATCCGCCGCATTCTCAAACTCTATGCGCCCATTGTTGCGGGACTAATCGTCACCCAAATTTCCATCGCGCTCAGCTACAATTTAGCCACGCGCACGGGCGATGACAGTGTGGCTTTTATGCGCTTCGCTACTACCTTGTATCAATTTCCGTTGGGACTGGTCGTCACGGCGCTTTCTGTAGCGATTTTGCCCACTTTGTCGCGGCAAGCCGTCAACAACATCCCCGCCTTCAAGCAAACGCTCTCTGACGGGCTGCGGCTGGGTATCACGTTGATTTTCCCAGCGACAGCGGGTCTCCTGGCATTGGCTGTTCCCATTGTGGCGCTTCTATTTGAACGGGGCGAGTTTACCCCAGCGGATACGCAAATCACGGCGCAGGTGCTGCGTGTCTACCTGATTGGTCTACCGTTTGCGGCGATTGATCAGATGCTGGTGTTTGGCTCATTTGCCCGCAAGGATACGCTGCGTCCCTCGTTGGTGGGTGTGTTTGCGATTCTGGTATATTTGGCAACGGCCGTTCTCCTCATCCGTCCTTTGGGTTTATACAGCCTCATGGTGGCCGACGCCGTGAAACACATCGTACACACCATCATCATGGCTGTCATTACGCACCGGTCGTTGGATGGGATGCGCGGCTATGGCATCACCAAATCAGCCATTAAATCATTTATCGCCGCTGTCGTTACCGGTCTCGCCGCTTATGGCATGATGCAATTCACGTTGACCTGGTTATCACCAGACTCGTTTGTGAATACTCATTACGAGCCATACGCTTGTGGTGCTATTGGCCGGGTTGGCAGGCATAGCCGCCTACATGGTGATGGTGTTTGTACTAAATATTACGGAAGCGAAATCGTTACATGCTATGTTCCGTAATCGTAATAATTCACCGACGTTAGTAATTCTGCCATGCTTTGGCAGTAAATTTTTCGCCGCTGGACTTGGAGTTCAGGTAAAATTTATCTATGGATTGAAATCCACAGGTATAATCAAGAAGTATCGTTAAAACGCACTAAACCAGACTACGTGAACCTGTTTCAACAAGTTTTCAATAATATTGGGTATTTTGAAAGTTAGCTGAGGAAACGGCCGTTATGAACAATGTTTACCAACTCGCCATCCGCAAAGGCCCTCAACCGGGTCAAATATTCCCCCTCTTTTCCCCACTGCCATCGTCGGACGCGATCCCATCTGCGACATCACGATTAATGATCCGGAAGTCTCTCGCCAACACGCACGCTTCACCCAAACCAGTGACAGCTACCAAATTGAAGACCTGGGAAGCACAAACGGCACCTTTGTCAACGGCGTTCAGATTGGCACCAGCACCAGTCCAATTAGCTCACGGGAATGAAATCCAGTTTGGCAGCGGCGTTAATATGATATTTGAGTTAGCGCCAGATGAGGTAGAAGCTGAGATGGGATTGAGAAACGGCCGTTTCCCCCCTGCCCTATCGAAGAAATCAAATCCGACCCCATGATGGTTCCAGACTTCGACCACTTAACCGTCATCGACAATTCCTCCCTCACCGACCCCTATGTTGATGCCCTTGATATGGAAGATGAATTGGATGCAATCTTTGCCGAAGAAAACATCCCACCACCAGCCACCCCTCGCCTCACCATAGACGCATCATCCCCTCCCCCACCAGCGCCCCAAGACGAAAACCCAGCTCGGCGTTTATTTGCCATGGGCATGGGACTCATTTTACTCATGATGTGCTGCTGTTGTGGATTCCTGTTATTTATGTACCAATGGGGCGGCGACTGGATTCTGCAACAAATGGGACTCATCCCCTAAACAAAAAAAGGCTTCAAGGTTTATTTTCCCTTGAAGCCTCACCGTTTACCGTTTACCATTCACTGATCAGGTTTAGGTAAAAGCGGGAAAGTTTTTGGAATTAAAATTGCGCAAAACCCGCTTTTCCTTAAAGGAAACCACAAAACAGCGCTATTTTTAATCAAAGAACTTTTTGTGGTTTACCTAACAGAAACTACTTCTCTAAATCTTCCGGCTCTTTCTGCACAATCGTATAGCCTGTATCCGGGTCAATGATGATGGCGTCATCTAGGCCATCTACAATCTCCCCTTCCACAATTGTTTCATACCCATCATTCATGCGAATTTCTTGCATATGGCGGGCAACCACCTGTACCGGCGCGAGTTCAATAAATACCTTCGCCCCCACAATCAAGGCCGTAATATCGTCTAGCTGTCCCATCACCGGCACAAAGTCGGAAATGAAATCAATCGGCATAATCACATAAAGCAAACCAACAAAGGGGACGATTTTTAAATAAATCGGTACCTCTGGGTCGCGCATTAACCGGAAAACAAGGCGGGTCTGCTGCCAAACCTCTCGCCAAAATCCAGGAGTTTTCTCTTTTGCTTCATCTTCTCGTGTTTCGTCAACGATTTCTTGCGTCGTTAGTGCTGAATTTGTTCTTCATATCCTCGTCCTTATTTCTCTTATCAGCCATTGTCATACTCCTTATTACGCAATAACGAAGTTATCGTTGCATCCGTTTCATCTTCTCATCTTTGACTAATCACATAATCTGCCAAATCCGGCAAGATTTCGTTGATGTCATATTGCTCCCATTGTCCGATGCCCCCTGCTGTAAACACCGTGAATCCAATCACATAGCCGTCTTCACGCACGCCATCATCATACCAGTTTAACTGGTTGATAAACGCATCCACACCGTTCTCGCCTAAGCCTTGCGCTACCCAATATTCTTCAAAATCATCCCAACCATGTCCATTTGGGCCAGGTCGTCCCATGCCAATAATGCCATCAATCCCAGCTTCAGAAATGACCAGGGGCAGAACAAGGCCACGCGGTTCCAATATATCCCGATAATACCAGCGGTAACGAAATGTCAACGAGCCTCTATCTGGATAAGTTGGGTAACCAGGCAGGGGATCGCCATAAAGCCACATCATGGTGGGGGCACCATATTCATGCAGAGATAGGATGCCGCCATGCTCAATGGCCGCTTCGATGGCGGGCAGGAATAGCTCAAACTCATCCATCTCTGGCACACCCGTCGAAAAACCGCCCACAGCCGCTTTTAGACCATGTTGTGCCAGTAACCGTACCCGTTCTGCTTCAAAGCGTGCGTACCATTCCATGTGATCCAGATTAGGGTCTGGTTCGTTCCACCCTTCCCAATAATCAACGTAAGGATTCAACAAATACCGCTCAATTTGACGATCGACAAAATCTCGGGCAGCTTTTTCTGGTTCGCCTGTGTATGTTTGCGCAGGTGGACTTAAACGACCAATGATAATGGTTCGCGGCGAGACTTGTTTCACTTCTTCTAAAAATCCCAAATCATCGACGCCTTTCATAACGGCCGGCTGTGCTTGCCGCACAAATTCCATGATTCGAGCGTCATTATTACGCACCACATGGATACCGAGTTTGCTCTGCCCTAATTCGCCTGATGAAGATGGCGTTGGAAAATTGCTCTGATAACGGGTTGGGGTGACTGTTACTTCAGGGGTAACGGATGGCGTCGGCGTTTGGGTGGGGCGGGGTGTATAGGTGGCAAAGGTCGGCACGATACTCGGGGTCAGGCTGGGGCCTGGGGTGACAAGGTTATCCAGATTAGCACCGCTTTGGCTGACGGCTTCAGGTGTAAATGTGGCGGGGATGATTGAGGTATTGTGGAGGGAAACGGCCGTTTCCCCATCCGCCTCCTCTTTCTCCAGCCACCACAGCCGCCGGAGCCGCCATAGTCGGTAAAACAGCTTCCGGTTGACAGGCAGTAAGGAAAAAAGCAGTCACTATCGCCATAAAAACGAGCCAGTTAAAAGCCAAAACCGTATCTCTTTGCATGACGGCAATGTTACCATTCAGCCTGCTATCAGCCAATTTGTATCCCTCCTCTTCTTTGCGCCCCGAAACCAGAATGTTACAATCATGCCCATGAGCTTGATTCTGATACTAAAATTGCTGATTGTTATTGTCTTCTTGATACTATTTTTGCGCCGCCCCACATTGACCTGGGGTGTAGGACTGCTGTGTGTGACAACGGCCGTTCTCCTGGACACCTTACTCGGCACCTTCAACACCATGGAGTTGCTAGGCGAACTCGGCTTCTTCTTCTATATCATTGCGGGTGTATTGGTAGGCGGCATGGCGGTGTGGGCTTGGGGTGTACTCAAACCAGTGCGCCAATCTGAGACGGTGGTGCCAACTGTCATGACAACTCCGGTATTGATGCCTAACCAACCTGCTCGGGTAACGGCCGTTCCCGCCCAAACCGACACCGCCTACGACCGCCAAATGCTCTACGAAGAAATTCAATCCCGCTTCGGTGTAGAAGACATCTTCGACCTCATTTTCGACCTGGGCATCAACGAAAACGACGTCATGCCCCTCAACAACGACCCCAACCAGCTCATCATCAACATCATCAGCCTGGCTGAAAGCAACGGACAAACTGGCGACTTAGCCCTCGCTGTTGAACGCATCCTCACCCCTATTCCCGCCAACGCCCTGCCCCGCCTGGAAAAAATCGATGTCAACTCACCACCCACCATCTTGCGCCACTACCTCATCGCCAATTACGATAGTGACAAGTTGCAAGAAATGGCTGCTATCCTCGATATCGACTGGGACGACCTCGGCGCAGGCGGCAAAAAGACAAAAGTACGCAACATGCTCCTCTATCTCTATCGCCGCAACCGCATCGATGAACTCATCAAGCTCATGAAAGCGCCCTTAGCCGAAGAGGAAGAATAATTGAGATGTTACCCCAAAAGCATGATAGCTCTTTTGTCCTAGACCAATCCTCCCATTTACGCAACCAGGCAAAATCCATATACTTCCTATTAAGTAATGCTAATGCTTTTTCGACTCGTTTTCCTCCTTCTGAAAACTCCGGGAATCCCCACCCGGAGTTTTCCATTTTAAACAAAGTTGCGCATTTTCCCTTCTAAATTCGTAACAGACCCTAAGGGTTTGATCTCGAGTGATTCAATGCTGCGTTAGACAAAACCCTTAGGGTCTCTCGAGTGAAAAATCAACACCTGTATAGTCACCTAAATTCTACTTAAGTATCCAGATAGTCCCCTTGTCCTAGCCCCATCATCCCATTTACCCAATCCACGTAAATCCTTATACTTTCCATCAAGTAATATTAATGCTTTTTCGACTCGTTTTCCTCCTTCCAAACGCTCCGGGAATCCCCACCCGGAGCGTTTACCTTTTAAACACCAACCCGTAACATCTCAATAAATCACAGCGGTTTTCGACAGGCTTAACCAACGACCCTGTTGCCCCATAACGTGTAATGCATTACAAACATCACGCATCACGCTTTGCCCTATTCTGCCTCCTCCTATTCTCCTTCTACATTTCTTCACGCGTCTTTACCTTAAAACTTCGTTTTGCCATCTTCACATAAAAGGGTCAATGGTGTATACTGATGGCCTAATGTGGTGAAAAGTGGGGCAAAGTGGGGTATCAACCCCCAAATACCACCGGAAAACCACTATCAAAATGGGGTAATACAGAACAATTGTTCTAAATTATTATGTTTTTAGGCGAATACACTCACACCATTGACGGCAAAGGCCGTTTAACCATACCAGCGAAATTCCGCGAGGCGTTGGCGGCTGGCTTAGTGGTGACACGTGGGTTTGACCAAAACTTAATGCTCTATCCAATGGATGGCTGGGAAAAACTTGGCGCAACGGATTACAGAACGGCCGTTATCCGATGAAGATATGCGCGCTTTCCGTAGACGTGTCTTTGCTGGTGCTATCAATCTAGAACCAGACCGCCAGGGACGCATTCTCCTGCCCCCTTACTTACGCGACTTTGCTGGCATGAACGGCGATGTCGTTATTGCCGGTATGTTCGATTACCTGGAACTGTGGAGTGCCGACGCCTGGATCGCCGTCCGCGAATCAGCCGAAACCAACAACGACGCAGACAGGTGGGTGGACTTGGGAATCTAAACGATTAACGATTTTAGATTGACGATTTACGATTAGGCCGCACGTAAAACAATCGTCAATCGCTAATCGTCAATCCACAATCATCATGACTGATCATATTCCCGTCCTCTACCAAGAAGTGCTCGATCTCCTCCAACCACAACCAGGTGGCTTATTTATCGACGGTACATTAGGCGCTGGTGGACATACCGCCGGAATTTTAGAAGAAACCGCGCCAGATGGGCGCGTTTTAGCGTTTGATAAAGACCCAGAAGCCATCGGATTCGCGGACGCAAGACTCACTGAATTTGGCGACCGGGTCACCTTAGTCAACAAAAGCTACGCCGACATGCCCACCGTGGCGCCGGCATTAGGCTTTGATCAAGTAGATGGCATATTGCTCGACCTGGGTTTGTCGTCCCGACAGTTAGACGACGGCACACGCGGCTTTTCTTTTAGATACGATGCACCGCTCGACATGCGGTTCGACCAAACACAAGGCCAAACGGCTGCGGATCTAGTTAACAATCTATCAGAAGCAGAACTGACTGACATTTTCTGGCGCTATGGCGAGGAAAAGCAGGGTCGCAAGATGGCACGTATCATCGTCGCCAACCGGCCCATCGTCACCACCACCCAGTTGGCAGATCTCATTGAAGCCAACACCGGCCAACGCCGACGACGCATTCATCCCGCAACGCTCGTCTTCCAGGGATTGCGCATCGCCGTCAATCAGGAATTGGAAGCAGTGGAATCAGGCATCCCGGCGGCGATCAACCTGCTCAAACCGGGTGGCCGCATCGCCGTCATCAGCTTCCATTCTTTGGAAGACCGATTTGTAAAGCGACTGTTCCGCGACCTGAGTCAAGACTGCATCTGCCCGCCGGAACAACTGGTTTGCAATTGCGACCACCGCGCTACTGTCAAATTGGTCACACGCAAAGCAGTCAAAGCAGCAGGGGCAGAACTAGATACCAACCCACGCAGCCGCAGTGCGCGACTACGTGTAGCAGAGAAATTACCGTGAGGTTCGTAGTGCAGAAGTTCAACTTTTCAGAAAAGTTGAACTTCTTGATTCAAATATGACAACAACGATGAAACGAAAACGAGACACAAATAAACGACTAAGCTGGCTCACCGAAGCCCAGGCCGCTGTTGGCTGGGGCATTATTTTGGTGTTGGTTGCCATTTTAGGCACTGTTTATTTGAACCAGGCCAGCAAAACGGCCGTTGCCGGTCGTCGTGTGCAAATTCAGGCAAAATGATTTGGATGACTTAAAGCGCGAAAATGCGAGCCTGGAAAAGAGCATTGCTGAAGCACAATCGTTGGAAGATCTACGAACAAAAGCGCAGGCAATAGGTTTTGTGCACGCCCAACCAGAAAATATTGAATACTTGGTTATTCCAGACTATCCAGCGGAAACGGCCGTTCCTCCCATCATCTCAACTACCCCCGATGCGGAAAAAGCCGTCCCGCCGCCGGACACCATGGAAGAAGCACTCATCCTGGCTTTCCAAGCCAGCGTGAGCAGTCTAATAGAAGGAAGCGCTGGTGAACAATAGCAGCAACATCGACCCGAGACGCATGTGGATATTAGTCTGCGGACTACTACTTGCCGTGTTCATTATCATAAGCCGACTCGTCGTCTTCCAGATTGTGCAAGGCGAAGAATGGACGGAACGCACCTCCGACGAATTCACCGTCATTGCCCGCCCAGATCGCGGCACTATTTACGACCGTAACGGCGCTGTCCTCGCCGCCAATGGCGCCGACTACCAGATCGGTGCTTCCCCCAACCTCGTCTACAATCCAGAAGAGTTAGCCAGCCAGTTAGCACCCATTCTGGAAATGAATCGCCGCGACCTCGTCGCCCGGCTCACCTCAGACCGCCCCTACGAAATGCTCGCCAACCGTGTTTCGCCCGAAGTCGGTGAATCTATTCGTGTTTTAAACGAAGAGTATGGCGGCTTACAAATTGATCCGCTGCCCCGTCGTTTCTACCCCCAAGGCGAATTGATGTGCCATGTACTTGGCTACGTCGATTTTGATGGCAACGGCGGCGGCGGCATTGAAGGCTACTATCAACCAGAACTTGCCGGTGAAGCCGCCAGCGCCAAGATCAACATCTCGCCCTTCCACGTGCAAAACAGCGTCATCGCCCGTGAAGGCTCTGATTTGGTGCTGACGATTGACCGTTCTCTGCAATATCTTGTCGAGCAACAATTACAAGAAGCGCTGGTTGAATACGCGGCAGAAACCGGCACCATCATCGTCATGAATCCGAAAACGGGTGCGATTTTAGCCATGGCCAGCGCCCCCTGCTTCAATCCCTACGAATTTTATGACACGCCAGAAGAAAATCTGTTCAACCCGATTATCAGCCAGCAGTATGAACCAGGCTCCGTCATCAAACTCATCACGATGGCGGCGGCGCTGGATTCCGGCACAGTCACCCCAGAAACAACCTATTATGATTCTGGCGAACTATGGATCGGCGGTCATCGCACCGTCAACTGGGATCGTGCCGCGCATGGCACCACGGATATGACTAGCCTGCTGTCTCACTCCTTGAACGTGGGGGCGGCCACCATCGCCACCTGGATGGGGCCAGACGTATATTACGACTACATGCGCCGCTTTGGCTTTGGCGGGCCGCTGGGCATCGACATCATGTCGGAAGCCACCGGTCAGATGCCGCTTCCGGGCGATGAATATTGGGCGGAATCATTCTTGTCAACCAATGCCTATGGGCAAGGGTATAGCAACAACACCCCTGCAAATGATCGCCTCTGTATCAGCATTGGCAAACAAGGGCGAACTGATGCAGCCCTACATCGTGCAAGAAGTACGCTCTGAAAATGGCACGCTGGTTCACGAACCGTCGGTACTCAGTCGTCCCATCAGCGCCCAAACCGCCCAACAAGTGACCCAAATGGCGATAACGGCCGTTGCCAGTGAAGTGCCAGAAGCCCAATTACCCGGCTACACCATCGCCGGAAAAACAGGTACGGCAGAAATCGCCGAAAACGGCATCTACCTGGACAACGCCACCATCGCCTCCTTCATCGGCTGGCTGCCCGCTGACGATCCGGAAGTCATCGTTCTGGTCAAATTGGATAAGCCGCAAGTTTCACCGTGGGGTTCGCAAACAGCCGCCCCCGCCTTCGCCAAATTGGCAAAGGAACTGGTCGTGCTGCTCGATATTCCACCCGACAACATCAGGCACAGCCAAGATGCGATGGCGCTCAACAATTAGATTATGTTAACTTTAGACTTTTTCTTACAGGTATTGACAAACACGCGAAACGACCGTTAATGAAACGGCCGTTTCTGTGCGTTGTGGTAGACAGTCGTGAAGCCATCCCTGGCAGCGTCTTTGTCGCCTTGCCTGGGGAAAAAGTAGATGGTCATGATTACGTGCCGCAAGCGTTCGCCAATGGGGCGATTGCGGCCTTGGTTGAACGGGAACAACCCAACTTCCCCACCATCGATTTGCGCCGCGACCAACCCCTTCCAGAAATTCGCTCCGTTTCACCGCCCATCTGTTTGCTCGTTGACGACACCGTCGCCGCCATGCAAGACGTGGCACAAGCGTGGCGGTCTCAGTTCGATACCAAAGTCGATCGGCATCACCGGCAGCGTGGGCAAAACCTCTACCAAAGAACTAACCTATTCTGTCCTCTCGCAGCGGTTCCGCACCTTAAAATCACCAGGAAATCGTAATAGTATTCTCGGTTTGCCTCCGGTATTGCTCCAATTACAGCCAGATCACCAGGTGCGCTGTGCTTGAGATGGGCATGTATACCACCGGAGAGATCGCCCGCCTGTGCGAGATGGCACAGCCAACCATCGGTGTTGTCACCATGATTGGCCCGGTTCATCTGGAACGAGCGGGCAGCATGGAAGCTATTGTGGCCGCCAAACGAGAATTAGTTGAGGCGCTGCCCGCCAACGGCTTCGCTATTTTGAACAAAGACAATGCCTACACCATGAGTATGGCAAAACATACCAAAGCCCAGGTTTTCACTTACGGACTAAATCCCAGCGCCGATTTATGGGCAGATGATATTGAATCAATGGGCTTGGAAGGCATCCGCTTCACCATGCATCAAGGACGCGAAGCGCTGCATGTGCAAGTGCCGCTGATTGGTCGCCACAGCGTACACACCTCGCTGCGAGCCGCCGCTGTCGGACGGGTAATGGGGATGCGCTGGGAAGAAATCGTGATGGGACTATCCAATTCTCGCGCCCAACTGCGCTTGGTGGCTGTGCCTGGCCCCAACAACTCCACCCTCATCGACGACACCTACAATTCCAGCCCTGATTCTGCCATGGCGGCGCTAAACTTGCTCAATGATTTAGATGGCCGTCACATTGCTGTCATGGGCGATATGTTGGAACTGGGCTATATGGAAGAAAATGGGCATCGTTTGATCGGGCGGCGGGTGGCTGATGTGGCGCAAGTGCTGGTCACAATGGGTCAACGCGCCCGCTGGATTGCGGAAGAAGCGATAAAAGTGGGCATGCGTGCTGACCGGGTGTTTATGGTGGACAAAGATGATGTGGAAACGGCCGTTTCCACCCTACAAGACCTCATCCAACCCCGCGACATGGTGTTGGTCAAAGGTTCCCTGGGCATGAACATGAGCCGTATTGTCACCGCTTTGGGGGAAGACGAATGATTTTCGCCCTGACCGTTGCTACCATGACCTTCCTGCTCGCCGTCATCTGGGGCAGTCCCCTGATTGAACTGATGAAACGCCTGAAACTTGGCGCGCAGATTCGCATCGATGGCCCCCAAACCCACATGTCAAAGATGGGAACTCCTTCTATGGGCGGCATCCTCATTGTCGGCAGCGTTACCATCGTTACCATCGTTGTCAACATCGTCGTCATCATGCGTGCCGCCGAAATTGCGGAAAGTGTCATTGTTCCGCTGGGCGTCATGATTGCCTACTCCATTTTGGGCGGCATCGACGATTATTTGGGCTTCCATCCCCGTCCCCACGGCGAAAAAGGGATGCGGGCGCGGGTCAAAATCTGGCTGCAATTAGGCGTCGCCTTTGTGGCGGCCGTTTTAATATATTTTGTTATCAATGATGGACATGGCTGGGTGGCGATTCCAACCGTGCCACGACTGCTCAATATCGGCATTATCTACATTCCCATCGCGGTCATCATCATCACCGGCACGGCCAATGCCGTCAATATCACCGACGGTCTGGATGGACTGGCCGGCACTATCGTTGCCGTCGCTTTCATCGCTTACGGAATTATTGCTTTTTTGCAAAACCCCAACATCGTTGAACCCAACTTCTTAACAACCTTCGCCTTCGTCACTGTGGGCGCCTGTTTTGCCTTTCTTTGGTACAACGCCAAACCGGCGCAAATGTTCATGGGCGACGTGGGATCGCAGGCATTAGGCGCGGCGCTCGGCGTGATTGCCCTCATGACCAACCAATGGCTGATCTTACCCATCATCGCGGCGGTTCCTTACGCCTCAATGTTGTCTTCTACCTTACAAGTTTTGTATTTCAAGGCAACGGGCGGCAAACGCCTGTTCAAGATGGCTCCGTTGCACCATCACTTTGAGCTAATCGGCTGGAGCGAGACACAAATTGTGCAGCGCTGGTGGCTGATAGCCATTTTGGCGATGATGGTGGGCGTGGCACTGGCACTAATTTAGTGAACAGTAAACAGTGAACAGTGTACAGGCACTGTTTACCGTTTACTGTCCACTGTTTACTAAACAATGGACGCACTTCACGGCAAACATCTCATCATCCTGGGCTTCGCCCGACAAGGCAAAGCCTTAGCCCGATTTGCTGTTGGCGTGGGGGCAACGGTCACGATAACGGATTTACGCTCTGCGGAAACATTACAGCCGGCATTGGCCGATTTGAGCGATCTGGATATCGAATATATTTTAGGAGAACATCCTTTGACACTATTAAATGATGCAGACATGGTAGCAGTGAGCGGCGGGGTACCGGCGAATGCCCCGTTTGTGCAAGCTGCCCGCGAACGAAACATCCCGATTACCAATGATTCACAGGAATTTTCTAAAAGAGCGCCAACGGCCGTTATCGGCATAACAGGCTCCGCAGGCAAAACCACCACCACCGCTCTCACCGGCGTCATGGGGCAATTGTCTGGGCGCATAACCTGGGTTGGTGGCAACATCGGCCGGCCACTGATTGCCGACTTGCACAAAATGAGCCCCAACGACATGGTCGTGCAGGAACTCTCCAGCTTCCAACTGGAACTGTGGAGCCAAAGCCCCCACGTAGCGGCCGTGCTCAACATCACCCCCAACCACCTCGACCGGCACAAAACAATGGAAGCTTATGCCGATGCCAAAGCCAACATCCTGCGCTTCCAAAACGAAAACGACATCGCCGTCCTCGCCGCCGATGATCCCGGCGCATTCGCCCTGGAACATGAAGTACGCGGACGCTTACGCACCTTCAGTTTGCGCGGCGTCGTCGAAGATGGCGCGTTCATCCGCGACAATGAGATTTGGCTGCGCAACGGCAGCGAAAAGCACGTGTGCAGCCTGGACGACATTCAATTACGCGGCCAACACAACGTTCTCAACGTACTCGCCGCCGTCACTCTGGCCGATTCCGTCAACATACCGACAGAGGCGATGGCTCAAGCCATCCGCACCTTCAGAGGCGTGGAACATCGTCTGGAATTAGTACGTCAACTGAACGGCGTGCGCTACATCAACGACTCCATCGCCACCGCGCCAGAACGCGCCATGGCCGCCCTCGCCGCCTTCAATGAACCGCTTATTTTGCTGGCTGGCGGCCGAGATAAAGATATGGAGTGGGACGAATGGACACAGCAAGTCACGCAGCGCGTCAAACATGTCATTCTCTTCGGTGATTTAGCCGATATGTTGGAAGACCGGCTGCGAGCGGCTGGCTACAGCGCCCTCACCCGTGACCAAAATCTAACCGATGCTGTCGCGTCCGCCGCCCACATCGCCCAATCCGGTGATATTGTTCTTCTCTCCCCCGGCGGCACGAGTTATGATGCCTTTGTTGATTTTGCAGAGCGCGGTGAGTTGTTTAGAGAATTGGTGAATCAACTGTAATTAGCACAGGTTCGTAGTGATGACTTTAGTCATCATTAATCGCTAAAGCGATTACTACAAACCAAAAACGGACTAGATTATGAGCACTGTAAATGTGGTAAAAAGAAAAAGCAATCGGGTACGACCAGGGACACGCTTTCAGTTTGACTACTGGTTGATTCTGGCGGTGGCTGGGTTAATCATTTTTGGCATGATGATGGTGTATTCCACCACCTTTGACTACGGCTTGCTGTTCAAAGATGAACCGACCTACTACTTCAAACGGCAGATGGTCGCTTTATTCCTGGGATTGGTGGGCATAGTTGCTCTTATGCAGTTTGATTACCATGTCTTCCGCTATTTTTCTGTGCCATTTCTAGGGTTAACTCTCGTCGGTTTGGCAATTGTTCTCTTTTTTGGTGACGCAATTTTTGGGGCGCAGCGTGGTTTTTATGAAGGCTCCTACCAGCCGTCTGAGGTGGCAAAACTGGCCGTTATTTTGTATATTGCCCATTGGCTCTCCTCCAAAGGAGATCGCATCAAAGATGTCACCTATGGCTTGCTGCCTTTTTCGATTATCACAGGCGTTGTCTGTGCTTTTATTGTGCAGCAGCCCGACTTGTCTACCTCTATTTTGATTGCGCTGATTTGCTTTACGCTTTTCTTTGTGGCAGGTGCAGATTGGCGGCAGTTTGCCGCCGCCGGTCTTGTTGGTGGGGTGGTCTTCTTCATTTTGATCAATACGCTACCTCATGCCGTGGCACGTGTAGAAGCATACAAGGAGACCTTGCGTGACCCAGCCCAGGCAAGCTGGCATGTGCAGCAAGCGCTCATCGCGTTGGGACGTGGCGGCATGTTTGGCGTGGGTATTGGTGAAAGCACACAAAAGTTTGGCCCACTGCCAGCCGCCCATACCGATGGCGTGTTTGCCATTTTAGGTGAAGAGTTGGGCTTAATGGGTGCTTTGGTCTTTATCGGACTCATGGTCTTTTTAGTCTGGCGCGGCATAAAAATTGCAATGACGGCGCGAGACAGTTACGGTTATTTACTGGCGTTGGGTGTGGTTTTCTGGTTTAGTTATCAGGCATTGATTAATGCGGCGGTGATAACGGCCGTTATCCCCTTCACTGGTATTCCTTTACCCTTTATGAGTTACGGCGGTTCGTCCCTGCTGATTACGCTATTGGGGGTCGGTATCTTGTTAAACGTGTCGCGGGACGCCGCGATTGACCGGAGAATCCAACCGGATCGACGATAGTCAGTTATGAACGTATTGGTTTGCGCGGGTGGCACTGGCGGCGGCATTTATCCGGCTTTAACGGCCGTTACCGAGCTAGAAAACCTGGGCATCACAAAAGAGCAAATCTTGTGGGTCGGTACGGCGGGTGAAATGGAAGAACAGCTCGTACCCCGCGCCGGCATCAGACTAGAGAAAATTCGTGGTGGCGCTATTGTGGGCGTCAAACCACAGGTGATGGTGAAACATTTGGCACAGTTAACGTGGAGTTTTGGCACAGCCAACAACCTCATAAGCGCCTTTAAACCGGATGTCATGTTCATGACCGGCGGCTACATGTCCGTGCCAGTCGCGTTGGCTGCCCGTCTGCACAAAGTGCCAATCGTCATCTTCTTGCCCGACGTGGAACCCGGTTCCGCCATCAAAACCGTTGTGCCCTGGGCCAAAACAGTGGCCTGCACCACCAATCTGTCCCAAGAATTTGTACCCGCCGACAAAATGACCGTCACCGGCTATCCAGTGCGCCCAGAAATTCGGGCGGCAACCAGCTTGAGTAAAGCAGAAGCGCTCGCCGCCTTCGATTTACAGCCTGGACGCAAAACCTTATTTGTGTTTGGCGGCAGTCGCGGCTCGTGGAATATCAACAAGGCGCTGATGGACAATTTGCCCGCCCTGCTGGAACAAATTCAAGTCATCCATGTCAGCGGCACGACCACCTGGGCGCAAGTTGAAGCATTCACGGCTACGCTAACGGATGAACAGCGCCAATGGTATCGGCCGTTCCCCTACCTGCATGAAGAAATGGGAACCGCTTTCCGCGCCGCCGATTTAGCACTCGCCCGCGCTGGCGCGAGCATGTTGGGAGAGGCTCCTGCCTTTGGTCTGCCATCTATCATGGTTCCGTTAACGTTTGCCTGGCGCTACCAAAAAGTCAACGCCGACTACCTGACGGAACACGGCGCAGCCCTGCAATCCACGGACGAAATGCTGCCAGCCGAAATCTTGTCGCTGGTTCTCGACTTATTCAACGATAACGGCCGTTTCCAACAGATGCAACAAGCGGCAAAAGCATTAGACAAACCCAATGCCTCGGCTCATTTGGCGCAAGTCATTGCCCAAACAGGACAGTATCAAGGAGGAGCCGCATGATAAATATTGGTACGATGTTTTGGATATTAGTCGCATTTTTCGCCATTATTGGTGCACTACGTGGCTGGACAAAAGAAGTAATTGCCATGTCGGGGTTGATTTTAGCCTTGTTTTTTATCAATCAATTTGGAGTCCGCATCATGAGTTTCGTTGGTGGCACGGGTGATGTGGTCGTGGATACAATTCAAGTTCGGCGCCAAATTTTTTATATTTTCTCGATTGTCACCTGGCTTATCGCCTTTTTTAGCTATCAAGGCCCAGCTATAGCTGGGGGTAAAGTATCGGCACGGCTACGTGTTCGTGATAGCTTTCAGGATAAGTTTATGGGATTGGTTGTTGGCGGCATCAATGGTTATTTGCTTGTCGGTGCTACGCTTTCTTATTTGGAATATATTCTCGAATCTACTGGCAATTGGGTTCGGCTTCCTGCCGGAGTGCCTTATCCTTTTCCCCCGGAAACGATTACCCGGGTTAATATTGAACCGTTGATGAATTTGCTACCCATGCCCATATTGGCACCCTATTTGCCTATTTTGTTGGTTGTGGTCTTCTTATTTGTAATTATTGTGATGATTTAATGAAATGAACTCTGATTTTAAGTTACGCAGCGGCATGCATATCCACATCGTCGGTATCGGCGGCTCAGGCATGTCGGCGATTGCGCGAGTGCTGTTGGGGCGCGGCTTTGTCGTCTCTGGCTCGGATATGAACAGCAATGCGTTTACCGCTGCGTTAGCGGCTGACGGCGCCACGATTTTTGAAGGCCACAAAGCGGAGAACATCACGGGCGCTGAAGTTGTGGTCATGTCGTCGGCCGTGCCGCTGGATAATCCAGAAGTTGCTGCGGCTCGTGCCATGAGTCTGCCGGTGCTAAAACGGGCTGATATTTTAGGCCAGCTCATGGTCAATACCATCGGCGTCGCCGTCGCTGGCTCTCATGGTAAAACGACAACGACGGGTATGATTGCTCAAATTCTCATCCATGCCGGACTAGACCCGACGGTGATTGTGGGTGGCACGTTACCAAGTATGGAGAGTAACGGCCGTTACGGCCAAGGCGATTACTTTGTGATTGAAGCCGACGAGTACGACTACATGTTCCTCGGTTTACGTCCCGAAGTGGCTGTCATCACCAGCATCGAGCATGATCATCCCGACCTGTTCCTCACCGAAGAAGATTACTTAGGCGCGTTCCGCGAATTTGTCACCCTGCTGCCTGATGGCGGACGCTTGATTGTGTGTGCCGAAGATGCAGGTGTACAGAAGTTGCTCAAAGATTTGAACCTGACTGACGTGGAAATCACAACATATGCGCTGGCTGGCGATGAAGGAAATCTATTCAACGCCACCTTCACTGCTTCCAACTGTCGCCCCAATCCGATGGGTGGCATGGACTTCATTGTCGAAGAGGGTGGCGACCTGGTTGGGCTGGCACGGCTGCGTGTTCCGGGCGAACACAATGTGCGCAACGCGCTCGCCGCCATCATCGTCGCTATGGATTTAGGCATCGACTTTCCCGAAATTCGCCAGGGGTTGGCTGAATTTGGCGGCATGGGTCGGCGCTTCCAGATTTTGGGCGAAGTCGGCAACGTCACCATTATTGATGATTACGCCCACCACCCCACCGAAATTAAGGCGACTTTGAGCGCGGCGCGACAGCAGTTCCCAGGACGACGCATTTGGGCGGTATGGCAGCCCCACACCTACAGTCGTACCAAACTACTGATGGCAGAGTTCGCCAAAAGTTTTGATGATGCGGATCGGGTTATCGCCCTGGATATTTTTCGCAGCCGCGAAAAAGATACACTAGGCATTGACACAACGGCCGTTCTGGAGGCCATGGAACACCCCGAAGCCATTTATATCGCTGACAAACGAGAAGCCGCTGACTATCTACTCGACCGTGTTCGTCCCGCTGATGTCATTCTGACCCTCGGCGCAGGCGATGGTAATGTAGTGGGCAAATGGGTATTGGAAGGATTGGAGAAGAGGATTAAAGTAAACGGTGAACAGTGATCAGTAAACGGTGAACGGTAATACCGATAACCGACAACCGACAAGAGTGAAAGTATGAATGCAAAAACAACAGTACAAGAAACAATACAGTCTCGATTTCAAGAAATTTTTGGCGACCGGTTCCAATTAGAAGTACCGCTGGCGAAATATACGTCGGCACGAGTGGGTGGCCCGGCTGAGATGTTTTTAACGGTTGAAAATGCGCTGGAATTGCAAACGGCCGTTGAACTCGCCTATGCCCAACAAATCCCCTACTTCATTTTGGGGGCGGCTCTAATATTTTAGTGTCTGATCTGGGCGTGCGCGGTCTCGTCATCATGAACCGCGCCAAAAACGTGCAGTTCCGTCACACCGGCGCCCACGTCGTTTGTACCGTTGAATCTGGCATGAACTTCTCTTCGCTGGCACGGCAGTGCATCGGCAAAGGACTGGGCGGTTTGGAATGGGGCATCGGCATTCCTGGCACCATCGGCGGCGCAGTCGTCGGTAATTCCGGCGCACACGGCGGCGATATGAGCAACATCGTGCTCGCCGCCACTATCTGGGAACCAGGACGCGGCGCTCGTCTCTACACCAACGAGCAGCTCAACTATGCGTATCGCACCAGCGTGCTCAAACAAGAGCAGGGCCGTAATTTTGCCCGACGGGTTGTCCTATCGGCCGAATTACAGCTCGTGCCAGAACCGGTTGATATTTTATCGGGACGGGCGGCTGGGTTTACCGCCTATCGCAAACAAACGCAGCCAGGCGGCGCCAGCATGGGTTCCATGTTCAAAAATCCGCCTAACTATTATGCAGGCTATTTAATCGACACCGCCGGACTCAAAGGGTTCAAAGTCGGCAGTGTAAGCATCTCAGAAAAACACGCCAACTTCTTCGTCAGCGACGGCGACGCCACCGCCGAAGACATCCGTTCCCTCATCGCCGAAGCGTGGAACACCGTGCGCGAACAGTTCGGTGTGGAAATGGATTTGGAAGTTGAGATGGTGGGAAATTGGCATTTTGAACAGTAAACAGTGAACGATTATCGAGTGAACAGTATACGCTAACCGTTCACCGATAACCAATAACTAGAAATATGAGTCAATCAAGACATCACAACCACGTAAATTAAAAGTCGGCGTCATCTTTGGCGGTCGTTCTGGCGAGCATGAGGTTTCGCTGAATTCGGCACAGTCGGTGATGGCGGCCTTAGACCGCACCAAGTATGACATTGTGCCGATTGGTATTACCAAAAACGGCCGTTGGCTGACAGGTGATGTCGTCGCCGCTTTAACAGAAGGCAAAACCGCCTCGCACGCCGCCCTGCTGCCCGATCCCACAAGCCTCGAGCCTGATGCAGTTGGATGAAAGCAAAGCGGTCGGCGGCTTAACAGTCGTGTCGCAGCTAGACGTTCTCATCCCCGTCCTGCACGGCACGTATGGCGAAGATGGCACGGTGCAAGGCTTGTTGGAACTGGCGGGACTGCCCTACGTGGGCGCAGGTGTGGTTGGCTCCGCTGTGGGCATGGACAAGGCGATCTTCAAGCATGTCATGGTGGCCAATGGGCTGCCGATTCTGCCCTGGCAGTTGGTATTGAAACGTGACTGGTTGGCTGGAGAAACGGCCGTTCTCGACCAAATAGAAGCCGCCCTCAGCTACCCCGTCTTCACCAAACCCGCCAACCTCGGCTCCAGCGTCGGCATCAGCAAATGCCGCAATCGCGCCGAACTCAAAGCCGGCCTAGACGAAGCCATCCGTTATCGACCGGCGCGTCGTCGTCGAGCAAGGCATCAACGTGCGCGAACTCGAAGTCGCCGTCATGGGCAACGAAAAACCCATCGCCAGCATCGTCGGCGAAATCCGGCCCCGCCGCGACTTCTACGACTACACCGCCAAATATTTAGCCGAACCCGACAGCGACGAAGACTCCGAACTCATCATCCCGGCCGAAATCGACGACAGCCCTGTCCGACACCGTGCGCCAGATGGCGCTCAACGCCTACAAAGCCATCGACTGCGCCGGTCTCGGCCGCGTCGATCTGCTGCTAGACACCGACAATGGCAGCCTGTATCTCAACGAAATCAACACCATTCCGGGCTTCACCCAAATTTCCATGTATCCCAAATTGTGGGAAGCAACCGGAATTTCCTATTCGGAATTATTAGACCGCCTGATAGAATTAGCATTGGATCGGTACGAAGAAAAATCAAGCCTGAAGACAGACTTTGCTGAGTGATCAACTAAAAGACGAAAATTATGGAACGAAAGAAAACGGCCGTCTGAAAGAAATAAACGTTTACGCAAACAGCCCAAAATGCGCCGGGTGCAAAACGCCCATACCTTACGTCGCTCCACGCATGGTCGCCCAAGATGTGCCCAAAACGGCCAAGAAACGACGTCAACGCAACCGACGACAGGCGGCCATTCCCACCAACGCCATCAAAGGCTTCGTCTTCTCCGCACGATGGCTCAGTCTGGGGCTGCTGCTCTTTACCATTTTTGCGCTTTACGTAGCCGCCACCCAAGAAAATTTCTACCTGACTACCATTCCCGTGGAAGGCACCATCACCATTCCACCTTCAGAAATTGTATCGATGAGTGGGCTGGCTGGCTCCCATATCTTTGCCGCCGACCCACACGAAGCAGCCATGCGCATTGCAGAACTCCCTGGCGTGGTCTCCAACTAAAGTAAAACTAGCCTGGCCCAACGAAGTCTATATCGAGATTGTCGAAGATTCCCCCATCGCCATCTGGCAAGAGGGAAGCGAACAATTCTGGATCACCAAAGACAGCCAACTTATCCCGGCGCGCACCCCCGCCATAGGACTTCTAACAATTGAGTATGAAGTGCCGCCAACACCTTCAGTAACGGAATCCGTGGATGGTGAGGAAACAGTAGATGTTGATGCAGAAACCGTTTCCACCGAAGCCAACGTAGGATTCATTCCTCAAGATGTCCTAATGGGTGCGCTCCAACTGCGTCAGCTGCGGCCGAACATTGATAAGCTCTACTACCGTCCCTCTGGTGGTTTAAGCTATCAAGACGGCCGTGGCTGGCGTGCTTATTTCGGTAATGGCACCGATATGAATCAAAAATTGGTCGTCTACGAGACCATTGTCGCCGACCTGGCAGCCCGAGGCATTCAGCCCCAATACGTCAGCGTCAGCAATCAGGAAAAACCTTATTACCTGACACAGTAGTCTCGCAACGCAAACCCTTTGGGTTTGTTACGCAGAGATACGGATTACACAATCAAAAACCCAAAGGGGTTTAAGATTCGTCAGAAAACGGTAACAGCTTATGGAACAAATCATTTTTGCATTAGACATCGGCACCACCAAAATTTGCGCCCTCGTTGGTGAAGTCAAACAGGGACGGCTGCAAATCATTGGCATGGGCTTGGAAGCAGCACGCGGGATGCGCAAAGGCGTCGTCACGGACGTGAGCGAAGCCTCCGTCGCCGTCGCCAAAGCCGTCGAACAAGCAGAGCAAACCTCTGGCTTCAACCTGACGCAGGCACTCGTAAGCATGGCTGGCGAACACATTGGCTCCAGTAACAGCCGGGGCGCCGCTGCCATCGGACGTAATGCCAACGGCGTCACCGCTGATGACATTGGTCGAGCCTTGGACGCTGCACAAGCCATCGCCGTACCGCAAAATCGGCAAATCGTGCATCTCATCCCGCGCAGCTACGCCATCGACGACCAAGACGGCATCCGCAACCCACTGGGTATGCACGGCTTCAAGTTGGAAGTGGAAACCCACATCGTCACGGCCGCTACACCGGCCGTTATGAACCTCGCTAAATGCGTGGAAAGCGTCGGCATTCATCCCGAAGAATTTGTCCTCAACGCGCTCGCCTCCGGTGAAGCTGTCCTGGAACCGAACGAACGGGAAATGGGCGTCATCGTCGCCGACATCGGCGGCGGTACGACCGACCTGGCACTCTACATGCAAGGCACCGTCTGGCACACACAAGTCATCCCCATTGGCGGCTACCACATCACCAACGACATCGCCATCGGCCTGCGTGCGCCCTACGATGTCGCTGAACAAGTCAAAATCCAGCACGGCGACTGCCGTCCAGCGGAAATCGACCCGAATTTTGTCTTCACCGTCGAACCATTTGGCGGCGAAAAAATCCAAGTGGGACGGCAAGATTTAGCCCACGTTATCGAAGCCCGCACCGAAGAAATCTTCCAGTTAATCCTGCAAGAAATTCGGCGTTCTGGTTACGATGGGCTGTTACCGGCAGGCATCGTCCTTACGGGCGGATCATCTCAACTGCGCGGCATCACCACCATTGCCGAGCGTGTTTTAAACGTACCAGCGCGTGTTGCCAGTCCCAAAAACGTGGTAGGCATGGTAGACAACATCAACAGTCCTGCCTACGCCACCGGCATTGGACTACTGCGCTGGGCCATGGATGAAAATCAATCATTCCGACCGCGCCCCAGTACCAAATTGTGGCAGCGGCGTATGAGTAGTATTTTGAAAGCATTATTACCTGGTTAAGGGGTAAGAGGAGTATGGAATTATGACAACAAAGGGAAAGACAATGGGAACACAAAGAATGCCAGAAACAGAAGGTTCTGCTTTGATTCGTGTCGTTGGCGTTGGCGGTGGCGGCGGCAACGCCATCAACCGCATGATTGAAGAAAATATTGTTGGCGTCGATTTCATCGCCATCAATACCGACCAACAGGCGCTTAACAACAACCTTGCGCCCCATAAATTGCAGCTTGGTGACCGTACCACACGTGGGCTTGGCTCCGGCGGCAATCCAGAAATTGGTAAAAAAGCCGCCGAAGAGTCGGAAGAAGAGCTGCATATCGCCTTAACTGGCTCTGATATGGTGTTCGTGACAGCTGGCATGGGTGGCGGCACGGGTACGGGGGCTGCACCAACCGTCGCTAAAATTGCGCGTGCTGAAGGGGCACTCACGATTGGCGTGGTGACACGGCCGTTTACGTTTGAAGGTGCGCATCGTGCCAGAGCCGCTGAAGCCGGTATCGAAGAGCTGAAAGAACAAGTCGATACCCTCATCGTCATCCCCAATGATAAGCTGCTGGAAACGGCCGACAAACGCATTTCCTTGCTCGATTCCTTTAAACTGGCCGATGACGTCCTGCGCCAGGGCATTCAGGGTATCAGTGAAGTGATCACTGTGCCCGGTCTCATCAACCTCGACTTTGCTGACGTGAAAGCGATCATGTCTCTTGGTGGTGCCGCGCTGATGGCCGTGGGTTCTGCCTCTGGTGATGACCGTGCCTTGAAAGCGGCTGAACAAGCGATGGCCAGCCCAATGCTGGACGTAACCATCGACGGCGCAAAAGGTATTCTCTTTAACGTAACGGGCGGCACTGATTTGAGTCTGTTTGAAATCAACCAGGCCGCTTCTATCATCCGTGAAACCGCCCACCCCGATGTCAATCTCATCTTTGGAGCGGTCATTGATGAAACAATGGGCGACGAAATCCGCATTACGGTTATTGCCACCGGCTTTGACCATTCGATGCCGATGATGCGCTCGATGAGTCGCCCAGTCAGCCAACCGACAACCAGCGGCTCCCTACGTCGAGAAACAACCAGCGTCAGCAGTCATCCCGCATCCTTCATCATCCACCGAGCAACCTTACCGCGTCAATGATATTGATGTACCCGCTTTCTTGCGCAAAAAACGGTAAATTCCAGTAATCAGTAAACAGTTTACGGTGAGCAGTAACCCTAGAAAGGATTACTGCTCACTTTTTTATTCCCAATTTATTTGTAAACAGATTGGTTAACCGAGTGTAAACGGCCGTTAATTTTTTAAGGTTTATTCACGGAAAATACGCTTGCACGTAAAACGGCCGTATGCTATAATTTTCCCACTCTCGACACCAGATATAGGGTAACAGAAGTTAACAACCCCCATATCTGGCTAATTTTTCGGCACACAGCGCTTACAGCGCACAATTGGTACTCATAATAATTTTGGAGACTTGTTGGCATGAAATGCCCATACTGTGATCAAGAAAAAACGCGCGTTATAGATACTACGCATGACACCCGAGGCGGCACTCGGCGGCGGCGCGTTTGTGATAACTGCCAGCAGCGTTTTAGCTCCTACGAACGCCCCATCCTAGCCACGCCCCTTCTCGTCAAAAAAGATGGCACCCGCGAAGAATTTTCCCGTGAAAAAGTATTAGCAGGTATCAGAGTAGCTTGTGCCAAACGCCCCGTCGCCGCTGAAGATATTGACCGTATCGTCGGTGAAGTTGAAGCAGAATTGCAGCAAATGGGACGCTCTGAAGTCAACAGCCGTTTCGTTGGCGACAAAATCATCAAAAAGCTCAAAGAGCTTGATGAAGTCGCTTACATCCGTTACGCCATCGTCTATCTAGGTCTCGACGACCTGGAATCCATACGCACTGAAATTGATCGTCTTTTATTAGGCAAATAATTCCCGACCACAAGCTGTTTTAAGCCGGCAGGGCATTATTTTGCTTGTTTGTTGTTTACATTTAGGCAAAAGTCATTTTTAGCTTATTAAGCGTAAGCAAAAACTTGGCTGTTGCTCAAGAGGAATTGTTTTCATTTTAAAAGACAAAACCTCAATAAAATTTCATGCTGGAAGGAGCAAATATTATGACTAAAAAAGAAACCCTGCAAGTTAATGTGCTAGATGCCCCTAAAAGGGAATGGCAAAAACGGGAAGAACGGAAGCAGCAGTAGTAAATCCCGAAACGCAGATAGCATTTATTTCAAAGTTTCCATTCCCAAACAAATTGTTAAGCGTGATGGTCGCATCGTCACGTTTGATCCAGATCGCATTGAAAATGCCCTGGAACGCTGTTTCACTACTCTCGACATCCAACCCAAAACATCTATCAAAGCAATCAATAAGCAAGTTATCAATGTCGTCGCCGCTAAATTTGACCTCCCCACTGTAGAAGGTGTGCAAGACATCGTGGAAATGGTGCTGCAAGCCTCCGGTGAATACGAAGCCGCCAAACATTACATCCTCTACCGTGCCGAACATGCCAAAATGCGCACCAAACGCCCCGTGCCAGAAAACATTCGGGCCGCCTTTGCAGAATCAGACCAATACTTTCCCACTCAACTGCAAAAATTCCAATTCTATGACAAGTATTCACGCTTCAACTACGAATTAGGCCGCCGTGAAACCTGGGTTGAAACGGTAACTCGCTCTGTCGATTTCCTTAAAGAACTGTCGGACTTCCGGCTGCCAACAGAAACCTACGACAGATTGAAAAAAAGTATTTTGGAAATGAAAGTGATGCCTTCCATGCGCCTGTTGGCGATGGCTGGCCCAGCTGCTACGACGCAACAATATTGCCCTGTATAACTGCTCCTACATGCCAGTTAACAGTATTGACTCCTTTGTGGAGGCATTGATCATTTCTATGAGCGGCTGCGGTGTTGGGTTTACCGTAGAACGCAAATATGTGGAAGAATTTCCGCGTATTGCCCGTCAAAAAGGGAGTCCGCCAGCAACTCATGTGGTCGCTGACTCGTCAGAAGGCTGGGCACAAGCAGTGCGTGTGGGTTTGTCCGCTTGGTTTGAAGGCGATGATGTCGTGTTTGACTACTCTGAAGTACGGTCAGCCGGGGCACCACTGCGCGTGAAGGGTGGACGAGCTTCTGGGCCAGAGCCATTGCGCAAAATGCTTGACTTTGCCCGCACCCGGATCTTTTCCCGTCAGGGTAGCTTCTTGCGCCCCGTGGATGCTCATGACATCATGTGTGCCGTGGGGGATGCTGCCGTTTCTGGTGGTGTCCGGCGCACAGCCATGATCTCTTTGTTCGACTATGATGATTTAGAGATGCTGCATTGCAAGGATGGCGATTTCTGGCGAAACAACAGTCAACGCTGGAATGCCAATAACTCTGCGGTGTGGCCGGAACGTGAGCTATCACAAGCAGAAATCACGCGCTTTGTGTTAGACATGGTGGAATCTGGTCGAGGTGAACCCGGGATTTTCAACCGGAAAGCGGCCATAGAAAATCGTGTGGAACGACGGGCAGCGGCCGATTTTGGCACAAATCCATGTGGTGAGATTATTTTGCGTCCCTTCCAATTCTGCAATCTTAGCAGTGCGGTGGCTCGTTTTGATGATGATTACGAGAGTCTGCGCGAAAAGGTAGAACTGGCAACCATCATTGGTACGATTCAATCTATGGCAACGTATTTCCCAGGTTTACGACCTGAATGGAAAGAAAATTGCATGGAAGAACGGCTGTTGGGTGTGGATTTGAATGGGCAACGGGATAGCCCAGCCGCCCAAGACCCAGACATTCAACAGAGATTGCGAGAGGTGGCTGTGGAAACGAACAAGCAGTATGCTGAGATTTTGGGTATTCCTCAGTCAGCGTCGGTAACGGCCGTTAAGCCTTCCGGCAACTCCTCCCAACTCCTCGATTCCTCATCCGGTCTACATGCTCGCTGGGCACCCTACTACACGCGCAATGTGCGTGTTGATGCCCATAGCCCCGTCTGCAAAGTTTTACAAGATGCGGGCATTCCGATGGATCCAGAAAATGGACAAACTCGTGAAAATGCGACCACTTGGGTTATCCATTTCCCCGTCAAAGCACCAGATGGTGCCATCACGCGCAATGAACGCTCGGCTTTACAGCAATGTGAGTTCTGGTTACAAAACAAAATCAATTACACGGAACACAATCCCAGTGTCACCATTACCTACCAGCAAGATGAGGTATTAGATATCATCCGTTGGGTATGGAGCAATCAAGATAAGGTCGGCGGCATGGCCTTCTTGCCCGCATTCGATGCGCAATATGACCAAATGCCCTATGTCGAGATCACAAAAGAAGAGTTTGAGCAATCAGCAGAAAAGTTCCCAATTATTGATTTCTCAAAGATTTATCGCTACGAAGAAGAAGATTTGACAACGGCTGCTCAGGAGTTTGCCTGCCTAGCTGGCGCTTGCGATATTTAGATGATTCGCAAAATTTTCTGACTCTTTAGGATTTGAAGGGGTCAAATAAAATTTGCAACGAATTTGCGCGAATTAACGCGAAAAAAGCAAAAAATTAGTGAAAATTCGTGTAATTCGTTGCAAAAATTGATATTTAAAAACATTACCCCGTGAATTCCCAAAGAACCAATTTTCTTTACGTAAAACCAGCCGTGTCATTCACGCTAACACAAAATCCCTGACCTTTTGTTAACATGAGCCAGGGATTTTGTATTACATAGGAAAACAGTAACATATTCTGTAAGTGCGCCCCAATATAATGTTAAATAATATTGACAGTTTTCCATGCTTCATGCATAATGATCTGAATTAATTACTGGATTGCGTCAATTATTGTCAACTCAAGTAATATAAAGTAGGAGATAGGCTATGCAATTAACCAACATCGATTCACAACGACTAAATGTGAATCGTAACGAAAAACCCACGTATGAAGCACCCGCAATTATTTATAAGGGCATCATCACAACCAGAGCTGGATCAGGTGGCCCAGTTGGTGATCCTAGCGGATCCGGTGAAAGTTCTGTTGATCCAGCCGATCTCTTTGGGGATGATTAAACTGACGTAATTGTTTTTTATCGTAGCCCGAAATCCTTTATATTAAATTCAGAGCCTGCATCTTTTGGATGCAGGCTTTTTTGTTTCACGATTTGTATCGGTTAATTTGGAACGTTGCCGGGACTTGGGAAAGGCCATTCACGAAAATCAATTGCGCAATCATCTGTGTCTTGCCAATAGGGGAATCTCTCTAGCACTGCACCAAATGTTGTTACCAATGGACAAGGTATGATGCCTGGGTAGCTTGCTTCACCGTATGAAAGAATATCAACGACCTGATCAGCGGTGTTACGCAGGATGATGTTATCCCCGCTATTTCCTAGCTGGAAAGTTGAACCAGGGTCGCCCCATGTGGGATCGTCAATGAGGTTGGGAACGGCCGTTACCGTTTCCCATATCTCAAAATCAGGATAAGTATGATGCTCGGCGAAGAAGGGGGCGGCGCTATGCGCCACAACAAGGGTCTCGTGGGGCAGCAGGATTGTGCCAGCGGGAAATCGTCGCACATCTGCAAAATCTTCTCGGGCAACAGCGTCTCCCAAACTAAAGGCACTCATATCGACTGGCATTGAAGTGGGATTCACCAGTTCAACAAACTCCTTGGAATCTTCACCGGGTGGATTGTACTGGATTTCGCTGATTAGGATGTGGTCAGCAGAGCCATACACATTGTTTAGAATCGCGGGCAAATAAACCCGATAAGGCCAATCGTGGTCAAACATAGTGGCAAGGTAGGTGTAGGCTTCGTTTGATTGTACTTGCAGGGCGAGTTCTCGGTTTACTTTGCTCGATGCTTCTGAGCCGTTGATGCTGCCCACGTGGATGTAGCCTACTCCATTTATCTGAACCAAGACCATTTTGTTATGAATGCCCAGCCCTGTGGGATTGGCAACGGCACATTCCAGGCGCAGATGTTCTTGTTTGGCTATCTGGTCTATATAAGCGCAGGTGACTGCGTTGCTGTTTTTGACTTCGGCAATATCAAAGTATTCATCCAAGAGTAGACGTACTCGTGCGCCCCGACGGGCAGCGTTGATGTAGGCTTCTAGTCTGGGATTGGGATCGTCGATGGGATTGCTGGAGGATGCGCCCCAAAACGGCCGTTCATACAACTGCTGCACCAAAACCACATCTCCTGCCCCGGCTCGGTTGACCAGACCCAACAAACCATCGACATCACGCAAGCTGTTTTCTGGTGACTGGATGATTTCAAAGGGGAAGACACCGGAAAAGGCAGCGGGTTGTGGGTAACGCACGGTGTACGTAGTTCCGCCCGTTTGGGTGATGGGAACAAAGCCAATGGGTAGTGGATCTAAGTGGCCTGTGCCAGTAAGAATATCCCCATGAGCAAAATCATAGTCCCGCACAAAGAGAGTTTGCACATGTACCACCACTTGGGGGGCATCGGTGATGAGGACGACGCCGCGCCGTCCCCAGGTTCCGTCACTTTTATCATCGTGGGGCAGGCTGCTGGGGCTTAGGTTTTGGCTGCTGATGATGACACGCTCGCCATCAATGAGCATGAATTTGGCGTGGAGATAATCGTAACGATCAAAAATATTGGTAACAGAATCGTTGATCATGAAGGCGCAAAGCCCGCCAGCGGTCATCAGTTCTTTACAAAGATAATGCTCCTGGTCAGTAACACCACCGACCGGGTCACCTTCTAGCAGGAGGGTGACAGATACACCTCGCGTGGCAGCTTGGACGAGTGCATCGGAGATTGCTGTGTTTTCAAAGGAATGAATTTCGGCCTGGATGGTGGTGTTGGCGCTGAGAATTTGTTGGCTGATGGCTTCGTAGGCGTTGTCTGGGGCGATGGCGATGGTGAGAACGGCCGTTTCTGTTATCTGTGCCGTGAAGAAAAATTCATCCAAATCCCAACCTGGGTAGCGCACTTTGCGACCGTTGATCACATTGTCACGAGACTGCGCCCAATCAGCAGCGGTATTGGTATCTGGCACAATTTGACTGGTGGTCTGGCTGCGCTGGCGGTAGAGAATTTGTCCTTCTTGTCCCGCCACGGTAAATGGTTGAACGGCCGTTCCCGTCCAACCTACCTGACTAGTATTGCCACTTTCATAAACTAGCACATCAACCATTTGTGCAGCCGGATTGGAAAGCAAAACTTCATCCCCATCATTAGCAAAGCCAGGCCACAAACCAGTCAATAGCGAAACGCCAGTTCCACCTAAGGTTATGGCAGCATCTGGCACATGACCGAACTGACGTTTAAAAGCAGCGGCATCATTGGTTAACCAAACGATTTCACCAGGGGAGATAGAAAAAGATGGGGGAATAACGGCCGTTGTCCCCCCATCACTCAAACGCCAGCCACCAACATCAACGGTCTGATTGCTCACGTTAATCAACGACACAGCTTCATCGCTAACACCCCCATACCCGTCATAATACACGGCTTCAATCAAAATAGCGTCACTACCCACATAGGTGCTGGCTTTAGCAACATTGTCACCGATAGCAAACTCTTCCGAGCTTATCGTGGCAGTAATCGTGTTCGTCAACCAGCCATTGGCCTCTACATCTACCAAAACAGTCAACTTAAACACCTGCGCGTCTTGCGCAGGAACCCCTCCTAATTGCCAGACAATCGTTTGTGGATCTGGCTGAATGGGAGAAACACCACTATTATCGCCCACGTAAGCCATGCCTATGGGCAACGTATCAGTAACAATGACGTCAGCAGCAGCAGCGGAACCAATGTTCTCCAATGTGATGGAATAGGTGAACAATTCACCAGCTTGTACAAAACTCGGACTTGTTTTCTCCAATTTAATGTCAGCATAAGCAGGGGGCTGGCAACTGGCAAACGGGGATCCATCTGTATGCGTTCCTGGGGAAAATAATACGCCATTCGCATTTGAGACAGTACTATGTTTTACAAGTGGCTCCAAGCCTGTAATATCTGGATCCCGTGTGAGGGATTGATTCTCTCCTCCCTCTGAGCCAAACGTGTATGAAACAACGGCCGTTTTACCATCAGACAACTTAAGCGAAACCGTATCTCCACCATTGTTTAACCCTAAATAACTCGTCTGAACAATGCCGCCGCCAAAATCACCAATAGGTACACCTCCACCAAATACAACAATAGCACAACCATCTGGTACTAATGTGTTATCGGGAAAGATGTGTCTTTCGCCAACTTCATCATAGATTTTCCAGCCCCCAATGTCGATCAATTCCCCACTTTGATTGATCAACTCTATGAATTCGTCTTGACTTGAACTTATTTCGCCGTCACCATTCGCATCACCGTTTGACCCATCTGGATCAGCATGAATCTCATTGATGACAAACACAGGGGTAACGGCCGTTTCACCCCGCGAACTTCGCGCCATCCCTTCAACTTCTCCAATACCACCCAATAATACCAACGGGAACAAAACAGCTACCAACAACCAACACGTACGCTTAAACATATTGCCCTCCAGCGAATGCTTGCGTTATGAAATTATGTACCTATACAATTTTTACAAGTTGAGATGCGATGTTTGCCACTATGCTGAAAACAACAAAATAGTTATACCGGAAAAATCGAGAGAATCAACTGGAAATACAGGGGTTTTAGAATTCAGATTTGCTGGATTTTCTGGCAATAAATCCAAAAATCAAAAACAAAATCCCCAAGGCCAACAAGATACCAGACTGCCAGGCTAACCGACTGGCCCAACTTTCACTCAAGTTAATAATGCCTTGCTGGAGCAGTGGCCGCCAAAGAGTCTCCAGAGTTGTCGTGGCAGTTGTGGTGAAAACGGCCGTTCTCACCCACCCCAACGCCATCCCTGGAATCAACAAACTCAGCAGCACCCCCAAAAAACCCGTCAGCGCCAGCGGCCAGCCCCACCAGATGCCCCACTGCCACAAGGAACGCACAGTTAATGCCAAAATCAGCAGCAAACACAGCAGCGGCAGCAGCCACAACAGCCACACATTTGGCGCTAATCGGTAGAAGAACTGAATACGCTGCACCGTCTCCATCATTTCCGGGCTAGACGAGAAAATCGTCGCCAACGGGATGGTGACGATACCACCCTGCCCCACAGTCACCTGCGAAATCAACATCGGCATCACCGCCCCATGGACTTGCCGTGATAGCTGATCCAACGGGATACCAACTGGCACGCAAGTCGGAATCTCGCCGCCCAGCAGTCCCAATAATTGCAGCGGCGTACAGGCGGGCAGCGTTTCCAAATAGCGCACGACAAGCAGTCGTCCAGGCTCACCCTGTAACTGGTTGAGCATCGGATTGAGGTCTATGGACACAACGGCCGTTTCCCCATTCCCCGTCAGCAAATAATCAAATGTGCCATCCACCGCGGAATCCACAACACCATCCAGCCACCCGACCGGCATCGTATCCAACACCATGTCGGTAATCTGCGTCGTATCAAAATCAGGCAGAGGCAAATCCTGCACCGCCACCTGCTCCGCGATTGTCGTGTTGACCAGTTCCGGCAGCACTTCCCGCAAAATCGCTTCCAAACCTAATGCTTCTTTCACCACTTCTCGATTGGTCAAAACATGGGTGGCATTCACGAGCAGCAAGGCAACAACGGCCGTTACCACAAACACAAACCCTACAATCCCCGCTAAAACCTGTAAACATCCTCGCATAATTTTCCCTCACGCAGACTTGTGCTAAGCACCGCCGAAGTAGTCGCAAAACCGCAGAAAAAAATCTGCGCTAATCTGCGTCAATCTGCGGATAAATATTTTCCCCAGCTAATACACTCAAAAACCAGCGGTCTTCCTCATCCAACTCAGCCGTTAACAACAACTCAGGCCGCCGCTGCCACGTGCGCCGCAGCGATTCCTCACGCCGCCAGCGGGCAATCTTCGCCGCATGGCCGGAACGCACCACCTCCGGCACTGCCCAGTCTCGGAACTGCGCTGGTTTGGTGTAATGCGGCCCTTCCAGCAAGCCCGTGGCATGACTATCCGTTTCCGCCGCGCCTTCAGCGCCCAACACCCCAGGCAGCAGCCGCGTCACCGCATCAACGATGACCATCGCCGCCAATTCGCCGCCCGTCAGCACATAATCACCAATGGAAATCTCATCCGTCACCAAATGCTGGCGCACACGCTCATCCACCCCTTCATAGCGGCCACACAACAAGACCAACCGTTCATGCTGGGCTAACTCTTGGGCGATGGCTTGGGAAAACGGCCGTCCTTGGGGCGTGAGTAAAATAATCGGCACATCTTTAATCTCTAATGATTCAACGGCTCCAAAAATCGGCTCTGGTTTGAGCAGCATACCGCCACCGCCGCCAAAGGGCGGTTCATCGGTAATGTGATGTTTACCCGTTGCAAAATCACGGATGTTGTGCAGATGGACGTCTAACTGGCCTAAATCCTGCGCTTTTTGCAGGATGCTTTCATTCAAATAATTGGGAAACATCCCCGGAAAAAGAGTCAAAATATCAATACGCATAGGGAAGTATTCAACGAGATGAGCGAGGTGTCAAGCAATAATTTTAGAAACTTAGGAACGAAGTTTCTAAAACCATCACTTCTCACGCTGCGTCAACAAAAGATAGACGATAATGGCAGCAGTCGATACCAATACACCACAGCTAACCAATCCCAAAAACAAAAAAGTTACACTCATTTCTTTTCCTTATGATTGAATTTCTACGACGACCCCTGGTTCAGCCCACTCATACAGCATCTGCGCATTTTCAGAGCTGAGCAAGATGCAGCCATACGTAACCGGATGGCCTAAATCACCTGTCCACAGCAAATTCGAGCCGCCGCGCGTGGGAAAACCGTGGAAACCGTTCATAAAATCGGAGGTCGGCACGGGGCGATAAATACCCATAAACGACGGCATCCATAAATCCCAGTTGCCCGCATAGGCATTTGGCTCGTGGCTTTGAATTTGAAAGATACCGGGCGCGGTTGGACTGTCCGCAATACCTGTGCTAACCGGCCAATCCCATTTAAGACCACCGTTTTCATACACCCAGGCTCGCTGTTGGGCAATGCTGACAAGGATGCGCTTGTGTGAAACGGGTGGGAGAGGCATCATTTCATCTGGCGAGGGAATGGTGATGCTTTGCCCGGCTGACAACGTTTCTAAACTGGGATTGGCTTGTTGCAACCAGGGGTATGGCATGCCCACAGCCCTACCAATGCTGGCTAACGTGTCTCCTGATTGCACAATGTAAGTGCTGGGATGATGATAAATGCGTACGCTCACAATGGGGTTTTTGCTGGTGATGGCTTGGGTAACGGCCGTTTGCCATTCCCCCTCATCCACAAACCGCCCATCCCCCAATGCCAGCGCATCATGATAGCCAGCCAGAGCCGCCTCGTCCAGCGACCAGGCCAACTGTCCTTCTCCACTTTCCACACGCAGCCATGTGCCCCACGTTTCCGGCGGGATGGTCTGGGACACAGTTTCATCCGTCACCGGATCATACGCCTGCACCACCAACGGCGCGGCTAACAAGGTATTTGCCTCTGCCGCCACCGCGCTCAAATCTACCACGTTCGGTTCGACGGCTCGCATCACAGGTTCAAAACGGCCGTTTACCACTATCCCATTCGTCTGCTGAGCTAAAGCAATCTCGGTTGCGGCCACATCCATTTCTTGCCCTGCCTGCCCCGGCAGCGCGGCAAAACGGCCGTTCTGCCATACCAACTGCGCTTCCACCGGCGGCACCGCCAGGGCAGACGCCAGTGTTTGCAAACCAACCACAGCCTGACCCTGATCATACTCCCACACCGTAGACACTAGAAAACGGCCGTTATTCTCAAAAAATCCTTGCCAACTAGCCCAGGTGCGCCCTTGTTGTCTCGCTAAAACGGCCGTTGCCTCCGCGTCCAACACCAATCCCAACTCAGCCGGGGCCACAGCCATCTGATTCTGCCCCACTTCAACGACCACCGTTTGCGCGTGCCCGGCAGTTTGCAGCGCCGTCACGACCTCAGCCTGAGACCGTTCGCCCACATCCATGCCAGCCACAGTGACACCCGGCACCACCCAATCAACCTGATACAGAATGAAAGCCATTATCGTGGCCGAGGCCACACTGACCATCAAAAACAAGAGAATGACAACGGTTTCTATCAAGCGCATCAATACACGAGAGCGGCGTTTCGGCGCAGTTGGCTCAGGTTCCGGTTCCGGTAACGGCCGTTGCCACGCCTGCGTCTCCATCTCTCTGATGGGTTTTACCGCCTGACGGAATTTAGGGATATAGGGTTGGGTATTCATGTCGCGATCATCTGACATAATAAATTTCGTTCTCACAAGGGAAAAGATAATTGCACTTCTGCCACAGATTACCTTTTCTTCAAAACTAAAACTCAACGCAAAACAGGTTTTTTACCACTGTTTTCCTCAGCAATCCTACATCCATTTAGGCAACAAAGCAGAGGCTCGGTATAATCCGCTCATTCATTTCTAAGAGAGGCTGGCATGAAAATTTTAATCACTGGACACAAAGGGCAACTAGGCACAGCCCTGCAACAGACCCTGACCAACCACGAACTCATCGGCTTTGATTTACCAGAAGGGGATATAACGGACAGGGACATGGTGAAAACGGCCGTTTCCCACCACCGCCCCGATCTCATCATTCACACCGCCGCCATGACCAACGTCGATGGTTGCGCCGAAAACCCAGAACTCGCTTACAAAATCAACGGCCTCGGCACCCAAAACGTTGCCCTCGCCGCCCAGGAAGCTGGCTGCGAACTGCTCCACATCAGCACTAACGAAGTCTTCGGCGGCACCCGCCCCCAAGGGTACGAAGAATGGATGTCCTATGACCCCGTCAATGCCTACGGCCGTTCTAAAACCGCCGCCGAGGTTCATGTACGCAGTCTGCTCAGCCGCTTTTACATCGTGCGTTTTTCCTGGCTTTTTGCTCCTGGCGGACGCAACTTCATCCATGCCATCCTCAACCGCGCCCGCCAAACCGGCGAAATCAGCGTCGTCACCGACGAAATCGCCAACCCCACCTACGTCGCCGATCTAGCCCAGGCTATCGCCCAACTCATCGAAACTCACCAATACGGCATCTACCACCTGGGCAACAGCGGCGCCTGCTCCCGCTGGGAATTCGCCAACGAAATCCTAAGGCAAGCAAACTTGCCCAACGTGACCAACAACCCCATCCTGCTCAAAGATTACCAACGCGCTTCCACGCCGCCACCTGCCGCCCCGCTCAACAACATTGCCGCCAAAGCGCTTGGCATTGAACAACGGCCGTGGCAAGAAGCCCTCGCCGACTACATCGAACACCATGTCTAAAACGAACTTAAATAAAGAATTTATGGCAACAAATTAACACGAATGAACGCGAAAAAGAAATTCGTGAAAATTCGTGTTAATTTGTTGCAAAATTCTTGTTTTTGACCAAGCATAATATTGCTAATGTACTAAAAAGGAAATTATGACTCAAAACCAAATTCCCCCAACGGCCGTTATCAAACCCCATCCCATCACCACCCACGACCACACCCGCACCGACAACTACTACTGGCTGCGCGAAAAAGAAAATCCCGCCGTCATCGCCCACCTGGAAGCCGAAAACGCCTACATGCAAGCCATGACCGCCCATACCACCGACTTGCAGCAAACCCTCTACGAAGAAATGGTCGGCCGCATCCAGGAAACAGACAGCAGCGCCCCCGTTAAACACGGCGAGCTTCTAC
Source organism: uncultured Chloroflexia bacterium (assembly GCA_963747345.1). GTDB lineage: Bacteria > Chloroflexota > Anaerolineae > Promineifilales > Promineifilaceae. Next base: position 167,551 of record CAVVFA010000008.1, read on the forward strand.
TACTACACCCGCACCGAAGCCGGACAGCAGTACAAAATCCACTGCCGCAAACAAGGCAGCCTCGACGCGCCTGAAGAAATCCTGCTCGACGAAAACGCCCTGGCCGCAGACACAAAATATTTCCGCATCGGCGTCACCCGCATCAGCCCAGACCACACCCTGCTCGCCTACTCCACCGACACCACTGGCGGCGAACATTACACAATCTTCGTCAAAAATCTGACGATTAGCGACCTGCTGCCCGACCAAATTCCCAACACTTTCTACTCCCTGGAATGGGCCAACGACAACCGCACCCTCTTCTACACCATCCAGGACGAAGCCTGGCGTGAATACAAACTGTTCCGCCACACACTTGGCGATGATCCCGCCCAAGACCCAGAGCTTTACCACGAACCAGACGAACTATTTAGAATCCATCTCGACAAAACAAAAGATGATGCCTATATCATGCTGGATATTGCCAGTATGGAGACCAGCGAAGTGCGCGTTTTGGATGCCAATCAGCCTGATGGCAACTTCCAAATTGTACAGACCCGCCATAAAGACAGATTGTATTCCGTAGAGCATCGAGCAGGACAGTTCTACATCCTAACCAACGACGACGCCCCCAACTACAAACTCATGACCGCGCCCGTCACCGACTCGGGTTTCGCCAACTGGCAAGCGTTCATCCCCCACAACCCCGACAAACTCATTGAAGGCTTCGACATTTTCGCCGCTCACCTTGTTACCTACGGCCGTTTTCAAGCCCTGCCCACCCTCGACATTCACTCCTTCACCACCGGAGAAACGTCAGCCCTCACTTTCCCCGAAGCCGTCTACGGCACCCGCGCCGCCGCCAATCCCGAATTCGATAGCGTCACCTTCCGCTTCGTCTACACCTCCATGACCACCGCCGACAGCACCTACGACGTCAACATGGACACGCAAGCCTGGACACTCATCAAGCAAGAGCCAGTCCTCGGCGATTACGATCCAGCCGATTACGAAACCACCCGCACCTGGGCAACCGCCGATGACGGCACGCAGATTCCCATTTCCCTGCTCTACCGCAAAGGCATACAGCTTGATGGCAGCAATCCCTGCCTGCTCTATGGCTACGGCAGTTACGGCGCTTCCATGCCTGCCAGCTTCGACCCCAAACGGCTCAGCCTCGTAGACCGCGGCTTCATTTGGGCCATTGCCCACATTCGCGGCGGCAAAGAAATGGGCAGATATTGGTACGATCAAGGCAAATTTCTGCATAAAAAGAACACCTTCACCGATTTCATCGCCAGCGGCAAGCACCTCATCGCCGCAGGTTATACGCGCAAAGAAAAACTTGTCATCATGGGACGCAGCGCTGGCGGTTTGCTCATCGGCGCGGTGCTAAACATGGCTCCTGATTTATGCGAAATCGCCGTGGCGGGTGTGCCGTTCGTCGATGTCGTCACCAGCATGCTCGACGAAACCATCCCGCTCACCGTGCCGGAGTTCGAGGAATGGGGCAATCCCAAAGACAAAGCCTACTACGACTACATGCTCTCCTACTCCCCCTACGACAATCTGGAGGCTAAAGATTACCCCCACATCCTCGTCACCGCCGGACTCAACGACCCGCGCGTACAATATTGGGAACCGTCCAAATGGGTCGCCAAACTGCGCACCCTCAAAACCAACGATACCCGTCTCGTGTACAAAATCTTCATGGGCGCAGGACATTTTAGCTCATCCGGCCGTTACGATTATCTCAAAGACACCGCCTTTGAATACGCCTTTATCCTGGATACGCTAAACTTATAGAATCGGAGCAGAGTTCGCACGCCCACGTGCGAACGTGTGGCACGAGGGCGTGCCACACTCAGCAAAGTGACGCAACATGACACCAACCATCTCCATCATCATCCCGCACCTGAACGGGAAACAACACCTGGACGACTGCTTCCAATCCTTGCGCCAGCAAACCTTCACGGATTTTGAAGTGCTGCTGGTTGACAACGGTTCCACCGATGGCACCCAAGATTTCGTCGCCCAAAACTACCCGGAAGTGAAACTCATCCAACTGCCAGAAAACAAGGGGTTTACCGGCGCGTGCAACGCCGGTTGGCAAGCCGCCCAGGGCAGCATCATCATCCTGCTCAACAACGACACCGAAGCCGACCCCCACTGGCTGGCAGAAATAGCCGCCGCCTTTGAGCGCCATCCGCAAGCTGGCAGCATCGCCAGCAAAATGCTGCTCTTCGACCAACGCGATACCTTCCACACCGCTGGCGACTTTTACCGCATCGACGGCATTCCGGGCAATCGGGGCGTGTGGCAAAAAGATACCGGGCAGTTTGACGAAGAGGAGATTGTATTTAGCGCCTGTGGTGGCTCCTCGGCCTACCGTCGCGCCATGTTAGACGAGTTAGGCTTTCTTGATGATGATTATTTCTTTTCCTGTGAAGACGTGGATATGGGCTGGCGGGCTGAATTTGGCGGGATGGGAGGTGTGGTATGTGCCAACGGCCGTTATCTATCACAAACTCAAAGCCACCGGCGGTGCAGTTACGGGCAGCTACTACGACGGCCGTAACTTCCTCTACCTCATCTGGAAAAACTACCCATCCACTCTCATGAAGAAAAATTGGCGCTTACTCGCCCGGTCTCAATTTGACATAACAAAGTTGGCGCTTAAACATTGGCGGGGCGAAGCTGCTCGTGCCAGACTGCGTGGGCAGCTTGCTGGGCTGCTCGGCATCTTCAAAATGTGGCCCAAGCGCAAGCAAATTCAAGCAATCCGCCGCCTAGACGACGAATCCCTGACGGAGCGCCTAAGTCCTGTTGACGCTCCTCCTGATGGCAGGTAAGATTGCGATTCGGCAGTACAAAGCCGAAAGATTTTGCTATGGAAGAAAGAGAAAAAGACATGCAACCCTATCTATCCGTCGTCATCCCCGCCTACACGGAAGAAACGCGCATCGGTGCTACGCTAGATGCCATCTATGACTACCTCACGACACAAGCGTACTCTTGGGAAATTCTCATCGTTTTAGATGGCCCAGACGATAACACACCAGCCGTCGTGGAAACATTCGCCCAAGATAAAGATGGGATACGCTGGATCGACCGCAAAGAAAATCGCGGCAAAGGGTACACCGTGCGTCAAGGCATGTTGGCCGCCAGAGGGAAAATCCGAGTTTTCACTGATGCCGACAATTCCACCGACATCTCCCACTTTGCCCAAATGAAACCGCTGTTTGACCAGGGCGCCAATGTTGTCATCGCCTCCCGTGATGCCAAAGACGTGCCCACCGCCCGTCAAGCCGTCCCGCAACCCTTTTACAAACGATTCCTGGGCAACATGGGCAACTTGTTCATCCAAATCATGGTTGTGCCTGGCATTTGGGATACGCGCTGCGGCTTCAAAGCGTTTTCTGCCGAAGCCTCCCAAAAAGTATTTACCATCGCACGTATGGATGGCTGGAGCTTCGACGATGAATGTCTGGCACTGGCACGGCGCGAAGGCTACGATATCCAGGTCGTCGGCGCAGATTGGAACGACGCCGAAGGCACCCACGTTACCAAACTCGACTACTTCAAAAATATTTTGGAGGCTGTGCGCATCCGCTGGTATTTGATGACAGGTGTCTACAAACACAAACCGGCCGAGAAAATCGACCTTTCCACCGTGCAAGTCAACCATCATACCTGAGTATTTTCATGGCCTCGCTGGCATTTGAAACGGCCGTTTTCACCCAAACCTCCCTCCCCCACATTGCTGGACTAGACGAAGCAGGTCGCGGCGCCCTAGCTGGCCCCGTGGTAGCCGCCGCCGTCATCCTCCCGCTGGACAATCCCGACGCCCTCGCCCAACTACACGAAGTCAACGACTCCAAACAGCTTACCGCCAAAAAACGAGAAGCGATGTTCTCCCTCATCACACAATACGCCTTGGCCTACGGCATCGGCCAGGAATCAGCGACGGTGATTGATGAGATTGGCATTATTGCGGCGACCAAACGCTGTATGATAACGGCCGTTTCCCAACTCAATCCCCCCGCCCAATACCTGCTCATCGATGGCCGCATCCGCCTCAAAAACAGCCCACTGCCCCAACAAAGCATCATTCGCGGCGATGGCCTCAGCCTCAGCATCGCCGCTGCTTCCATCCTCGCCAAAGTCACCCGCGACCGTATCATGGTGGCGCTAGACCCTTTTTATCTGCACTACAGCTTCGCCCAACACAAAGGCTACGGCACTGCCCTGCACATGGCCGCCATCGAAAAATATGGGCCGACTCCCATCCATCGTTACTCCTTCGCCCCTATCCGCAAGCCACTGGTTTAATCGGTGGCAAATCGTAGCAATAGCTCATTTTTATTTCACTATAATTAGCACAATTACTTATCAGTAAGCTACCAGAGGTGTATCACACCACAGGTGTGCCACACCAAAGGTGTCACACCTGTATCGTTACCACAGAATTATTTGGAGTGTAGATAGTTGTATGAATGATTTTTCTGTTGATTCTGAAGAACTAAACGGCCGTTGGCGTTTTGACTGGTTACTACCCACTCTGTTCCAACCCCGACGTACCTTCGCCCGTATTGCTGCTGTAGAAACGGCCGTTTGGCAAACCCCCATTCTCATCCTCATCCTTTCCAGCCTGATACTCACCCTGGTCGCCGGTTCCGTGAAGGCCGCTGCCAACCTGGCCGCCGCCAACAGCGGCACACCGCCGCCTGGTTTTGAATACTACACCCCCGAGCAACAAGCCCAACTGCAACAAGCGCTGGCCGCCACCAGTGGTCCCGTCTTCACCTACCTGCTGCCCGCCGTCGTCACCATCATCGGCGTGTATCTGGGCTGGCTGATTTTAGGCTGGGTCATCCATCTTGGACTCACCTTGATGGGTGGACGCGGCAGCAGCCGTCAAATACTCAATGTCGTTGCCTGGACTTTGCTGCCCTTCGCCATTCGTGATGTGGTGCGCATCGCCGCCATGTGGATCAGCGGTCAGCCGCTCACCGCGCTCGGCATCTCCGGCTTTGCCGCCAACGATGGCAGCAATCTCAGCATCTACCTCACCAGCCTGCTCAGTTCTGTGGATATTTACCAACTGTGGCACATTTTGCTGCTGCTGATTGGCGTACGCGCTGCCGAAAACATCAGCCGCGCCAAAGCGTGGAGCGTGGTGCTGCTCACCGTCATCGTCTTTGCCTTGCTGCGCGCGTTACCTGCCGTCATCATCGCCCAGTTCAGCGGTCTCACCGTCATAAGGCCGTTCTTCTAAAAGAGTATCCCAAAATAACTTCCCATTTTAGAAGTTCAACTTCTCAGAGAAGTTGAACTTCTTGGCTACGATATTCCAAGATAAACTGACGATGACCACCACAGACCTCATCACCATCCGCGAGTTACGCAAAACCTTTCAGATGGGCCGTCAAAAAGTCCATGCCCTGGATAGCGTCGATCTGACAGTGGCGGCCAACACGTTTTACACCGTGATGGGGCCGTCTGGTTCTGGCAAAAGCACGCTGCTCTACTTGCTGGGCGGCCTGGATCGTCCCACCAGCGGCCAAATCCACGTCAACGGCCAATCGTTGGAAGCGATGGACGAAAATGCCCTGGCTATTTACCGGCAGCGCACCATCGGCTTCATCTTCCAATCCTTCAACCTGATCTCCAGCCTGACCGCTTTGGAAAACGTGGCCTATCCCATGCGCTTTGCTCACGTTCCGCGCCGCCGTCGTCTGGCAATTGCCCATGAACTACTCAAGCGCGTGGGTCTGGGCGACCGTTACAACCATAAACCGGGGGAACTCTCTGGCGGACAGCAGCAGCGCGTAGCCGTGGCCCGCGCTCTGGTCAACAATCCCCAACTCATCCTGGCCGACGAACCGACTGGCAATCTGGACACAGCCAGCGGCCATGCCATCATGCAGCTATTGGCCGATTTACATCAAAACGGCCGTACCATTCTTGTTGTCAGCCATGATCCGCGTATGCAAGCCTATGCCACAAACCGCGTTTTTATGCTCGACGGCCGTATCGTCACCGAAGCCGATTACGAAACAGCCACCACCATCACCCTTCCTGAGGGAGGACAAAATTAAATACCTATGAGCCAATTACCCGTTTTTCGTCATTACTTGAAGGGAGTGCGGTTGATTTTATTGCTGGTGCTGATTTTCAGCGCCGCCCCGTTCACCCACGCCCAAACTGAGACACCCACAGCCACCAGTTCCCCGACCTCTGCGCCTCAACCAACGGCCGTTCAGCCCAACAGTGTCAGCAATATCGTCGATACCGAACTGGTCGTTACCGGCAACAACTTTGTGAACGGAGCCGTGGTAGTGTTGGAAGGGTACGGAGCGTTAGCCACCACCACTGTCAGCCCCAACTTACTGCGAGCTTTGCTGCCAGCCTATGCGCCAGCGCGTGTTTACACCGTCACCATCGTCAACCCAGACGCGCAAGCCGCCTCGCTGGTCAATGGGCTGCGCGTCACGGAGCCACCTGCCACCCCAGGCGCATCAGCCATACCCAATCCCACGAATACTCCGCCAGCCACCGCGTTCGTCCGGCCGTTACTCATCGTAGACAATTATGGTGCCAGTTCAGCCCAAATCACCCCAGGCTCCAATTTTGATTTTGAGATGACCGTGGCGAACGCGGGACAAATTACCGCCAGCAACATCGTGGCGACCTTTGTCAGCGGCAGCTTTATACCGCGCAATACCGGCGGCGTGCGGGCGCTGGGCAGCTTGCAACCCGGTGAAAAGGCACGCTTCTGGCAGCCTCTCGCCGCCAGTACAGAGTTGGCGGGGCAGGCCATCGGCACCTTAAACGTTAAGATAGACTACACCGACAGCAGCGGCACGGCTTACAGCGAAACGTTCGCCCTCACCTTTCCCATCGTGCCGCAAGCGGTGGGTGGCGCGGCTTCAGCCACGCCCACGCCCACCGCCACACCCACAGCGACGGCCGCCCCGCGCCTGCGTCCCCAACTTATCATCACCAATTACACCATCGACGTGCCAGTTTTAGAGCCAGGCACGATTTTTGACCTGGCGCTGGCGGTGCAAAATCAGGGCAGCGCCGATGCGCGTCGTGTGACGATGATTGTGGGCGGGGGCAGCAGCAGCGGCGGGGTAAACGCCGACGGTACGCCGGAAGCAGGGGGCATGGCTGGCGCCAGTGGCAGTTTCACCGAGTTTGCGCCAGTAGGCACGTCGAATGTGCAGGCGCTGGGCGATTTGTTACGCGGTCAATCGCTGGAAACGAGTCAGGCGCTCATCGTCAATGCCACCACGAAGCCGGGCGCTTACCCGTTGAAGGTGTCTTTTGTCTACAGCGACGACCAGAACGGCCGTTATGTGGATGATCAGGTGATTACATTGCTGGTTTATAAACGGCCGTCGGTCAGCTTTAATTTTTATGCCCCGGAACCACCCATTTTTGCCGGGGAACCGGCCAGTTTACCCCTGCAAGTGATTAACACCGGCAGCAGTTCATCCATCTTGGGCACATTCAAGGTAACGGCTGAAGGCGCTACGCTGGAGAATAATTCGGTTTTTGTGGGGGCGCTGGAGCCGGGCGGCTTCTTTCCGCTGGATGCCCTGCTCATTACCGACCAGACAGGACCGCTGGATTTGCATTTGAGCGTGGATTACACCGATGACTTCAACCAGCCGCAGGTGCTCACAGACACGTTAACGGTGGAAGTGATGGAAGGCATGGTCATGGAAGAAACGGAGATGCCACTGGATGGTTTTGATGAAACAGCAACTGAGCCAGAGCCAGAAACATGGGGTGCAAAAATCTGGCGCTTTATTCTGGGTTTGTTGGGTCTGAGCAGTGGCGTGCCTGTGCCGGAGCAACCGCTGGAACCCATGCCGTCTGACTTTGGCGCACCAGAAGGCATCGTGCCAGAGAGTCCCGCAATAGAAATCGGACCAAAGGGATAGGTATGTCGGTTTTTGATTTGATTTCTCTGGTGGTGGAAAATTTGGCGCGGCGCAAGGGGCGGGTGGCGTTAACGGCCGTTGGTGTGATCATCGGTACGGCGGCGGTAGTGCTGCTGGTATCGCTGGGTTCAGGGTTGCAACAAAATGCCGCCAACCAGTTGGGCAGCATCGGCGACCTGACAAAAATCAGTGTCTCGCCCAATTACAATGAATTCGACCCCACCACCGGCCAGCCTATCATCGACGCCCCGCTGAATGATGCGGCGTTGGAGTTGTTTAGAGGCATGGAGGGGGTAACGGCCGTTATCCCCCAAGATTATGTGCAAGGCTGGGCGCAAATGAACATAGATCGACTGGAAGGTGGCGGTCAACTGATCGGCGTAGGCACAACTGAGTTAACAGAACTGGGTCTGAGCGCCGACCAGGGCAGTACCGAACTGCTGCCGGGCACCGTCCTCGTCGGCTTCCAAATGCCCAACAACTTTTGGGATCCTCGCGCCAGACCCGGCCAGGAACCATCACCCCCGCCTGATCTGTACAACAAACAAATCACTTTCACCCTCATCAAAAACAGCGAGGATGGCACAGAAATCCGCAAAACGGTACGCGCTCGGGTAGCTGGCGTACTGGCTGAATCCCGCGACGAAGCCGACTACTCCATCTACATGCCACTAAAAGAAGTAGAGGCAATGAATGTCTGGTTCACCGGCCAACGCCTGGATCGCAAGAAAACAGGCTACAACAACGTCATCGTGCGTGTCACCGATTTGGAGCAGGTGCTAAGCGTGGCCGACCAGATTACGGCGCTGGGCTATCAAGCCTGGACACCGCAATCCTTTGTGCAAGGCATCAACGGCTTTTATGTAGTACTCCAAGTGATATTTGGCGGCGTGGGCGCAATTGCCTTGCTAGTGGCGGCCATTGGTATAGCCAACACCATGGCGATGGCTATTTTGGAACGCACCCGTGAAATCGGCTTGATGAAGGCCGTGGGCGCGACCAATCGGCATGTGCTGAGTGTCTTTTTAGGCGAATCGGCGGGCATCGGCTTTTTGGGTGGACTGGGCGGCGTGGCTTTGGGCTGGGGATTAGGGCAGGTCATCAATGTATTTGCCATTGCCTACCTGGCAGCGCAAGCGGCGCAAACGGGCGGCCCACCGCCAACGGTGGCAGTCTCCACGCCCCCGTGGCTACCGCTGTTTGCTCTCATTTTTGCCACGGTGATTGGGCTGCTCTCCGGTCTTTATCCAGCACTGCGTGCCGCTACTTTATCTCCCATTGCCGCCCTTAAATACGAATAGCGCCTGATTTCCACCTGTTCTCCCCCTTTCAAAGGTGAGCATAAGTTTTGTTCATATGTGCGAAGACTTCGCGCACCCCCACGCCAATTCACAATTGACAATTCACAATTCACAATTCACAATTACCCCAAACCCAATCCCATAAAAGGAGTACCTCATGGACAAACCCCTCTATCAAAACGATCCCCGCTGGAAAGACCAAAAAATCGGTCTGCAAAGCAGCCTCACCATCGAACAAGTGGGTTGTATGCTCACCAGCCTCGCCATGACCGTTAATCATTTTGGCGCCAACGAAACCCCCGCCAGCCTCAATGCCAAAATGAAAGCATCCGGTGGCTTTGCGGGCGCCTGGATTAAAGGCGCACAAGTCCCCGGGCAATTTCCGCAATGCGACATCGAGCGCCAAATGCATGTTGAATGTAAAGGCTCACCCGCACCCGTTGACCTCATCGACCAGGGACTCGAAGAAGGCTCCCTCATCATGGTGCGTGTCGATTGGACTCCCGACGCTAACATCGACAGCCACTGGGTGGTGATCTACGGCAAAAAAGATGATGATTACAAAATTTGGGATCCGTGGCAGAAAGAGGGGGCATCCAATACCCTCAAAGGACGTTACAGCTTCGGCAAAAAAGAGCCAGCCGACATCATTCTGGAAGCCATCTGGCACGGCCACGGCAAATTCCCAAAAAGCACAGATAAACCTGCCACCACCTCCGGCCAAACAGAAAGAACCGTCGCCGATGCCCAAAAAGCACCTGCCGTCACCGCCGCTGGGCGCATGATGGCTGTGCAGCCCACCACTGCCCAACTGACAATGCGCAGCCAACCCACCGTCGCCGCTGACAACGTCATCAAATCATTAAAGGCAAACGATGTGGTGACCGTGCTCGACTCTTACGAAGAAGGGCAAGCCAAAATTGGCAAACAAGGGCAGTGGCTCCATGTCAAGGACAGTACTGGCGCCACTGGCTACATCGCCGCCTGGTATGTCAAACAGGTGGACGCGCCAGCCGTCACCTCAACTGTCGCCCCGACGCCACCAGTCCAACCCATCAAAACAGAGACAAAACCTACTGCCGCGGCAGCCATCAAAGTGAAACCGACAAGCGCCAGCCTTTCTTTCCGCAATCAACCATATGTGGCTGACAATACGCTGATTCGTTATCTGACGGGTAGTGATGTGTTAACGGCCGTTGATCCCCAAGCCGCCACGAAAATAGGCCAACAAAATCAATGGCTCAAAGTGAAGGCCAGCGACGGCACAGAAGGTTACGTCGCCGCCTGGTTCGTCAACAAAATTTAGTCCCTCTCCCCAACCCTCTCACCCAAGGGGCGAGGGAGCATGTGGCGCGACTACTATCCCCTCTCCCTTTGGGGGAGGGTTAGGGAGGGGGCAATACGCACCCAAAAGCGCGATACCCTATCCGGTATCGCGCTTTTTCATGAGAAAACAGTGAATCGGTTGACGCAGAATAGTTCTATGGCGTATAATTCGGCGACGATAAATATTATGACAGAAACAAAACAACATTGGCTTAAAGACGAAGAAAAACGACAGCGCTGGATTGCCTTCATCCAAACCCTCGATCCCACGATTGATACGCAGGCCATCCGGCTCATGGATGAATTCCGCATAACCTCAAAAAGCATCTACCACATGGGTGAATCCAGCGTCGATACGGCCGGGCGCTCCTTTGCCCAGTACCGCCTCTTGATGCACCTGCTCTTCGCCGAGCAAATCGGGGGCAAAGAATGCCTCAATCCTTCAGAACTCAGCGACCGCCAGGGAACCAGCCGCAACACAGTCAGCGCCCTCATCCGCAGCCTGGAAGAAGATGGCCTCATCGAACGCACCTTAGACCCCAACGATCGACGGAAATTTAATATAAAGTTGACAGAAAACGGCCGTTCTCTCGTCACAGATCACGCCCGCCAGCATTTTCAAACCATCGGCCATTGTTTCAACGCCCTTTCGCCAGAAGAACAAACAACCCTCAGCCAACTACTCACCAAACTAAACACCCAGGCACAGCTCTCATTTGAAAGCTGATCGCCAGCAAGGAGAATTCTATGCAACTTACACAGAAAGATGATCGGGCGTCTAAGCGCGGTCGCGGCGGCCGTCCACGAGGCGACAATAAAGCGCTGGGCCGGGCCATCCGTTATATCAAACGGTATCCTAAATTGGCGATAACGGCCGTTGTCACCCTCCTCATCGCCACCTCAGCCCAACTTGCCGTCCCCCAACTCGTGCAAAACATCATCGACACCATCGTCACCAACAGCACTAACAAAACCATCCTGGCTCTGGAGCCTACGCAACAGCAGCTCATTGCCCAGCGCATGGGTCTCGATTTGGCCTCTATGCAGCTAGACCTGGACAACGCGCTGACAGCCCTGCTCTACGCCACCATCGGCGTGGTCTTGTTTGCTATTATGCTCGGGCTGTTCACCTTCACCTACACCTACCTGTCACAGGCGCTTTCGCAAAACATCGCCTTTGAACTGCGTCAAGACCTGTTCGGCAAAATTCAGCGCCTCAGCTTTAGCTACCACGACAAAAACCGCACGGGGCAACTGATGATTCGCGCCACCGACGACGTGGAAAAACTGCGCCTCTTCCTGGGACAAGGCATGTTGATGGCCTTCCAATCCTTCATTTTGCTGACGGGGACGCTCATCATCCTGTGGCTCACCAACCCCAAGCTAACCCTGGTGATTTTGCCCGTCCTGCCCATTGCCTTTTTCGTCTTCATGGGCTTTGGCGCCATCGCCCAACCCCTGTTCAGCGAAGCCCAAGTCCGCCTGTCGCGCGTCAACACCATTCTTCAAGAGAATTTGGCCGGGCTGAAAGTCGTCAAATCGTTCGCCAGCGAACCACGGGAACAGGCTCGGTTTAAAGTCGGCATCGATTCAGAATTGGACCAGCGCATTAAAATCAGCCGCACCTTTTCGTTTTTGTTCCCGTTCATTTTCCTGGTCGCCAACCTGGGGCAGGCCGCCATTCTTTACTTTGGCAGCGCCCAAATCGTCAACGGCACGCTCACGTTAGGTGAATGGCAGAAATTCAGCCTCTATCTCGTCTTTGTATTTATTCCAATGGGGCAGTTGGGCATGATTATCACCCTGATGGCTCAAGCCTCAGCCAGCGCCACCCGTATCTTCGAGATTTTGGATACGAAGAACGATGTGGAGAACAAACCTGATGCGCTAGAACTGGAAACGGTAAACGGCCGTGTCGAGTTTGATAACGTCACCTTCCGCTATTTCAGCGGCGGTGAACCGGTGCTCAGCGACATCAGCTTCAGCGCCGATCCCGGCCAAACCATCGCCCTGCTTGGTTCCACGGGCAGCGGCAAATCCACCGTCATCAACCTCATTCCGCGCTTCTATGATGTCAGCGAGGGCCGTATCCTGGTTGACGACCACGATATCCGCGACGTGACCATTGAAAGTCTGCGTAAACACATCGGCATTGTCCTGCAAGAAACCACCTTGTTCAGCGGCACCATCCGCGACAATATCGCCTTTGGTCGTCCCGATGCCAGCGATGAAGACGTGATTGCCGCCGCCCAGGCCGCCGCCGCCCACGACTTCATCGTCGGTTTCCCAGAGGGGTACGATACGCCGGTTGGCGAACGTGGCTCCACCCTCAGCGGCGGACAAAAGCAGCGCATCGCCATCGCCCGCGCCCTGCTCATGGATCCCCATATCCTCATCCTGGACGACTCCACCAGCAGCGTAGACCTGAACACCGAATACGTCATCCAGAAAGCGCTGGACAAGCTCATGCTCGGACGCACCAGTCTGGTTATTGCCCAGCGCATCAGCACCGTGCTCAACGCCGACAAAATTCTGGTACTAGACAAAGGGAAAATTGCCGCTATGGGTACCCATGAAGAGCTCATGGAAAACAGCGCCATCTACGCCGAAATCTACCATTCGCAATTATCTGAAGATGTAGCGATAAACTAACGGTTTTGCCCTCTCCCCAACCCTCTCCCAAAAGGAGAGGGAGCCAGTTCCCTCCCCTTTTGGGGGAGGGCTAGGGTGGGGGAAATCGCTAATATCGCCTGGGCGACGCTTCGCCCAAAAAGAGTGAATTTATGTTTCATCGAAATGATCATTTATTTAGCACAGAAGTACAGAAGGCCACCAGCGTTAGCGCCACACTCAAACGGTTGGGTCACTATTTCCGACCCTACACCTTAGCCATGCTCGTGGTGGCAGCGGTTGTCATTCTGAGTACCTACATGCAAATCCAGGTGCCAGAGTTGACCGGACAAATCGTTGACTGCTACCTGACCCCCTATGCCACTGGCTCTGCCATTGCCAGCCAAACAGGCAGCAATCTACCGCTGACCACGCCAAACGACGGTCAGGACTTGCCCGGAGGTCAGCAAGCCTTTGAAAGCAACTGCACCTACACCACCCCCAATCTAACGGCCACAGCAGAGGAAACGATTAGCGGCATAGGCACACTCGTTCTCATTATTGTCGGCCTGTATGTGGGCAATGCCATCCTCAGCGGCTTGGGATTTTACCTGATGAGTTGGGCTGGCTTCCATGTGCTGCGTGACCTGCGTGAAAAGGTGTTCATCCATGTCCATCGCCTCTCCTTGGGCTACTTTACACGCCACGAAGCGGGTGACGTGATGAGCCGTTTCACCAATGACATGGATACCTTGTCGCAGGTGGTGGGCTTTGGCTTACTCAGTGTGGCACAAGGCGGACTGCTCATCGTCTGGACAGTTTATGTGATGTTGAAGTTGAGTGCTCCCTTTGCGCTCATCAGCCTGGTGATGCTGCCGTTGATGTTCGTCGTCACCCGCTGGTTCTCTGCTCAGGCGCGGAAAGCATTCCGGGTGGCTCGTAAAGAGATTGGCTCCGTCAATGCTGATTTGCAAGAAGGCATTTCGTCAGTGCGTGAAGTGCAGGCTTTCAGCCGCGAACAGGAAAATATTGACCAGTTCCAGGTAAGCAACGCCGCCACCCGTGACGCCAACATCCGCGCCCAGGTATTCACCAGCGCCCTGGCGCCCACATTAGATGCGATGGGCTATGTCAGTCTGGCAATCGTGGCGGGGGTGGGTGGTTATTTCATCCTCACCGGGCAAAATATGGGCAGTACCGCTATCTCCATGGGGCTGATTATTACCTTTATCGCTTACACGCAGCAGTTTAACCGGCCGGTGCAGCAGATTTCTGTGCTGTGGACGAACATCCAGAGCGCCATCGCTGGAGCCGAGCGCATCTTTGGCTTGCTGGATGAAAACCCAGATGTGGTTGATAAACCAGACGCCATTGAGATGCCAACTATCCAGGGACACGTCAAGTTTGAACAGGTTTGGGCAGAATATAATGAAGGCGAACCGGTGCTAAAAGGTGTCGATATCGAAGCCAAACCGGGGCAGACGATTGCCATTGTGGGGCCGACAGGAGCGGGCAAGACGACCATCATCAATTTGCTGCCTCGTTTCTGGGATGTATCGCAAGGCAGTCTTACGATTGATGGCATTGACGTGCGCGATGTGACACGCAGCAGTTTACGCCAGCAAATTGGTATTGTGTTGCAGGATTCGTTCTTGTTTAGTGACACGGTTATCAACAATATCCGCTATGGCAAGCCAGACGCCACAGAAGATGAAGTAATTGCTGCCGCTAAGTTGGCGCGTGCTCATGACTTTATTGAACGGCTGCCAGAAGGGTATCAAACGGTCCTGGGCGAACGGGGTTCTGGTTTGAGCCAGGGACAGCGCCAGCTGCTTTCGATTGCACGGGTGGCTTTGATTGATCCGCGTATTCTCATTATGGATGAGGCGACGAGCAGTGTGGACACACGCACGGAGCGGGAGATTCAGGCGGCGCTGGAGCAGTTGTTGTCGGAACGCACCAGCTTTGTGATTGCCCATCGCTTGAGTACGATTCGCCATGCGGATGTGGTGCTGGTGTTGAAGGATGGGGAGATTATTGAGCAAGGGACGCACCATACGCTGCTTGAGGCACATGGTTTCTATTATGATTTGTATATGAGTCAATTCCGCCGTCAGATTACGGATGAGGATGATATTGAAGCGATTGAAGAGGCGGATGCGTTTTTGTAGTGGACGGTGTTCAGTGAGCAGTGGACAGTTTTGATGAGAAGGCTAACTACGAAAATGGTTAGCCTTTTTTGTTTTTTGAGGGGAGGGGGATTGAGGAGGGGAAACGGCCGTTCTCTCAATTTCAGAATCCCTTCTCCATTTTTCAAGCCACCAGAATTGGCAGGATCAAACCACAATAATGGTTTTGATTGACCTGGTCTCTTCCATACTGATACAATAAATTTTTGATTAGTCTGTGGGCGATTTGTATCGGCATTGCCAATGGCTTGTATGCAAACGGTCTTGCTGACCCATTCCCGATTCGTTCAATCGCATTCCACAAAGAGGTATGTAAGTTCGATAGCTCCGCACTAACAAATCATCGTCTTTTTGAAATAGGAGAGCATTATTCATTTCTTGTGGGGAGGGGTAAAATGCGTAAAAAATATTTATTGTTTTTATTATGCGCTACAGGTATTTTCTTAACCAACTGTAGCTATGGATACAATCAACCCCAAATTGTCACTGTTGAAGTAACACGGCTTGTTGAAAACACCCGAACAGCTCTAACCGAAGTCAAGTACATTACCCCTGAGCCACAAGTTGTTCCAGTCGAAGTTACACGTATTGTTCAGGAAACTCGAATCGTCATTGTTGAAGCAACCCGCCTCGTGACCGATACACCAATCGTCACAGTTGAAGTAACTCCCATCACTCCCACGAATGTTGTCATAACTCCATCTCCTTTTGTAAAGCTGACTGCTGATGTAACGCCAGGTGTTTCCATGCTGGTTAACCGGGCTAATCATACTGCAACACGCTTACTAGATGGCAAAATCTTATTAATTGGTGGCAGTCGGGCACCTGATGAACACATAGCAGAAGTCGAGATATTCGATCCAGAAACAGGTCTAACCACATTGGTAGCGCAACTTCATACCCCACGCCATGACCATTCAGCAACATTGCTCCCAGATGGCCGGGTTTTAGTTGTTGGCGGTTACAATCTTCCACAACAGTGGTTAGTTGATGCTGAAATATATGACCCTTACTCGGACGTGTGGACAGTTGTGCTCCCTCTTTATGCACATGGGGTCAAACATTCAGCCACTTTGATGGAAGACGGTCGTGTTTTGGTGGTCGGCGGGTGCATTGGCAGTGGTATTTGTACCGAACGCGTTGAAATCTTCGATCCACAAACCGATATTTGGACTGAAGCGATGTCTTTAGAAGGTAACCGAGCTTCACATACCTCGCTGTTACTTGACGATGGGCGTGTGTTGGCAGTGGGTGGGGAAGCAAGCGATGGTTCCCCTATTGGTGGCGACGCGCTGCTCTACAATCCGAATTTGAATACATGGTCAAGCACTGGAGAGATGGTCAATCCACGTTTTTTTGCCCAATCTATAAGGCTCCCAGACGGACGCATATTGATCGTGGGTGGTATAAATCAGGAGGATGCCGTGAATGAAGGATCAAACTGGAAAATGTCGGCAAAAACCGAAATTTATAATCCTGCTTCAAATATCTGGGCAGCTGCAGATGATCTCTCACAGGCACGTTATGGGCATGTTTTAGTGCCCATCCAAGATGGTTTGGTGTTGGTTAGTGGTGGTACACGCGATTGGGCTTGTTGTTGGACAAATGACTCTTTTGTGCGCGAGATTGAGATTTATGATCCTGTTGCAGATAGATGGCACATTGCTGGTGAAATTCCAGAGCAAGGTTTCGGTAGCGCAGCTATTCCTATGCCTGACGGCCGTGTATGGGTGACTGGAGGTCAGACTAATACATCGTTCTCGTCAAACACATGGTTTATGGCTGTTGAGCAAGCCCAACCATGAAATTCCTGTCCAGTGCAATTTTTTGGCAAATTCAACGGTGGAAGACTTGTCAGGGAAACTTTCAAAACCACAATTCGTAAAACGGCCGTTATGTCGTTAACTATACCATCACCAAATAGTTGATAACACACCGGCATCCGTGATCGCTTGATCTTTTGTGACGATTTCTACAGTCTCGCCTAAATCCTGCAAATGAAGCCCCGTACTGACAATAAAGCGGTCATGCAATTCAGGAATACGTAAACCTTCAGGTGTCAAGCTGCGTTCAAACACATCCAATGTAAGAGGGAAAATTTCGATTCGCGTATCCGCGTATACCCGGGTTAAGAACTTTGACAGATCTGTTATTGTCGTTCTGCCTCGTTCAATGATGAGAGCTGCTTCTGCCAGCGCGATGAGCGGTAAAACCATTTGGCTGTTGGTTGCAGCGAGAATTTCCTTTGCTGATTCACTCAACCGTTTATTGCCTTCTACAAACCAGACCAAGGCGTGTGTATCAAGAATATACCTATGAGCCATCCAATTCCTCGTCTGTAGGCTGCCATTCAGCTATGGCAAAATCTTCCAAAGTAGACATAGATGCTTCTTCACCTCCAAACTCGCCAAAACGCAATGGCTGCGGCTCTTGGAGGGGTGAAGACGAAACAAGTGTTTGTATGATTCTTTGTACAAGGCGCAACCGGTATTCTGGCGAGAGATGCCTAGCCTCGCTAAATAGTTTATCTACTGTTTGCGTATCAGCTATCATCCTATTATCTCCCTCTATAACGAGTTGTTCCAAAGAACTTCATTCAGTCCCATGGGCAAATTATGCCAGATGCAAAGGGGCTTTGTCTAGTTAAAGTCATTACTGTTAACTGAACACTGATGACTTTTTTCCTAACTTCCCCATTCGTGCCCCCTCTTCTGCGCGTGATACAATTGCGCGTTACACACCAATGGCGTGTATATTCCTGTAATTACCCCAGGGTATGATAGCTTGATAACGAGAGGTCTTGTTTGAATCGAAAATCGATTTGGTTGATTATAGCCGTTGCCATTAGCGGCTTTTTTATCTGGCTGGCACTGCGCGGACTGGAGCTAGACAAAGTGTGGGCCAACATCATCAGCGCCAACTTCTACTGGCTCATTCCTTCCATCGCTGTCTACTTTGTGGCGGTGTGGGTGCGTACCTGGCGCTGGGATTATATGCTGCGGCCGCTCAAGCATATTCCGGTGCGCCGACTGTTCCCCGTTGTGGTCATTGGTTACATGGGTAACAACGTCTACCCGTTCCGTGCCGGGGAAGTGCTGCGCTCCTTTGTCCTCTACAAACGCGAGGAAGTGCCGATGAGCGCCAGTTTGGCAACTGTGGTTGTGGAACGGGTTTTCGACGGCCTGGTCATGCTCATTTTTGTGTTTGTGGCTTTGCCGCTTTCGCCCATCCCAGGAGACAATCAAAGTGTGCGCAATCTTGTTTTCATTGCCAGCATCGCTTTCTTTTTGGCAATGATCATCTTTTTTGTGCTGGCCTCTATGCCGAAGCGCTTTCATGCGCTGGCAGCGTGGGGTTTGGGCTTGACGGGAAAGCTGCTGACCGAAACAAGCCGGGAACAGATTTTAGGCATTCTGGACAATTTTTTGTCTGGATTGGAGTCGCTGCGCAGTTTTCGCAATGTGATGATGATTTTCTTTACGTCTGTCCTCATCTGGCTGTTGGAAACGGTTAAGTATTGGTTTGTGATGCACGCTTTCAACTTTGAGGTGAGTTTTTTCGCGCTGATGTTGATGAATGGCGTGGTGAATCTGGCGACGACCTTGCCGTCTGCCCCTGGTTATGTGGGCACGTTTGACACGCCGGGTATTCAGGTGCTGCAACTGTATGGCATTCCGCGTGAGATTGCGGCGGCGTATACCCTGGTCTTGCACGCCGCGCTCTGGTTCCCGATTACGGCGTTGGGCGCTTACTACATGATTCGGGAAGGGCTGCGCTGGGCTGATATTGGAACGGCCGTTGAGATGAAAGAGAGCGAGGATGTAACAACGGAACAAATTTAATACAAAGAAACAAAGGAAAGAAGATACAAAGGTTTTGTCTTTGTTTCTTTGTGCCTTCGCCTCTTTGTAATAAGCTTTTTAGGAAACTTTTATGCGTATTGCAATAATTGGAGCTGGCATTGCTGGCCTTTCAGCGGCTTATGATTTATTGAAGGCGGGGCATGAAGTCACGCTGTATGAAGCAGCGAATCACGCGGGTGGTCTTGCTTCCGGTTTTCAGGACGAGGCGTGGGAATGGCCGCTAGAGAAGTTTTATCACCACATTTTCAAGGGTGACAAGGCTATTATCGGGCTGGTTAAAGAACTGGGCATTGAAGACAAGCTCTTTTTCCCCCACCCCACAACCTCTGTGATTTATGACGGCGAGATTGTGCCGTTTGATTCGCCTATGCGCTGGATTACCTTTCCTGGCTTTAACTTGCTTGACGTGGCACGGTTTGGCTTGGTGAGCGCCTATCTACGCTTTACAAAACCTTGGCGCAAGTTGGAACAAGAAACGGCCGATACCTGGCTGCAAAAATGGTACGGCAACAAAATTTACAAAACAACCTGGCGTCCCATGCTCATCGGCAAGTTTGGCCCGTATTACCAGGATGTGAATATGGCCTGGATGTGGGCGCGACTGCATGTGCGCAGTCCGAAACTGGGCTATTTTGAGGGGGGTTTTCAGGCGTTTATTGATGCGTTGGTAACGGCCGTTACTTCGCCAAGCTCAGCAACCATTACTTCGACAAGCTCAGTGACCGGTGCCACCCTCCTCCTCAACACACCCGTACAAAATGTCAAAATCGAAAACAACCAACTCGCCATCACCACAAACGACTCAATCGCCACTTACGACCAGGTGCTTTCCACGACCTCACCCGGTCTGATGAGCAAGTTGGTTCCTGACCTGCCCGCAGATTATCTGGGACAGCTGCTGGAACTGAAGAGCATGGGGGCGGTGGTGATGACATTTGCTTTAGAACGGCCGTTACTCCCCGACAACAAAACCTACTGGCTCAACATCCCGGCCGATTCACCCGACAAAAGCCAAAACGACGTTCCCTTCCTGGCTCTCGTCGAGCATACCAACTACATCGACAAAGCCCATTACGGCGGCGAAACCATCGTCTACTGCGGCGACTATGTGACGCCTGATCATCCTTACTTGCAAAAGAGCCAGGAAGAATTGTCAGGACTGTTTCTCGACGCTTTGCCGAAATTCAATCCAGACTTTAAGCGTGACTGGGTACGCAAAAGCTGGCTCTTCCGCGAAAAATACGCTCAGCCAGTGCCGCTGCTCAACCATTCCGCCCATATCCCTGCTATCAAAACGCCCATGCCCGGCCTTTACTTTGCCAGCATGAGTCAGGTTTACCCTTGGGATCGCGGCACGAACTACGCTGTGCAAATTGGCCGTCAAGCCGCCCAGCAGATGCTGAATGAAAATAAATAGGGCAAACGGTGTGATTAAGTACACATGTAAGCTGGTCACATTAGCGTATGTCCCGTATCTTTAGAGGCAGTTTTATAACAGAGGCACAAAGAGACAAAGTAACAAAGGAAAACAAAGATTTTTTATCCCTTCTTTGTCTTTGTCCTTTGTTTCTTTGTATAAATTTTTTGATTTAGGAGCATTACCATGAAAATTATTGTTGTTGGCACTGGCTTTGTGGGGCTTCCCCATGCGGCCGTTTTATCTGAATATGGTCACGAAGTTTGGGCCTATGACATTGACGAAAACCGTATCAATGCCTACAAAACTGGCAAACGGGAAGAAATCGAACGTTATGTCAATGAACCGGGTCTCGCCGCCGCCATCAAAGAGACAAAAGACCACTACCTGCACTTCACCACCGACATCACTGAGATAGCAGAAGGCACAGATATTTTCTTCTTCTGCCTGAACACACCGCCCATGCGCGATGGCTCCACTGATTTGAGCTACTATCTGGCCGCCGGTCACACCGTCGCCGAACTCTTAGCGAATCGCAAAGACAAAAAACGAGTCCTCATCGTTAACAAGAGCACTGTTCCCGTTGGCACGGCTCGTGTGCTGCAAGCTGTGATGGAAGAGCATGGCGTTGAGAATTTCGGCATCGCTTCCAACCCCGAATTTTTGGCGCAAGGGGATGCCATTGATGGCTCACGGAAACCAGACCGGGTGGTCGTGGGTGCAGATACCGAACAAGATTTCATGCTGCTGCGCCGCATCTACTCTCACTTTGTCAACCACGTGCGCATTCGCTACCTGGAAACCACGCCAGAAACGGCCGAATCCATCAAATATATGGGCAATACGCTATTGCTGACTTACATTTCTTTCTGGAATGGGGTGGGGGCGCGACTGGCGGAAACGTTCCCCAATATTCGCATGGAAGACTTAAAAATTGGGGTGACGGCCGATTCTCGCATCTCGACCTGGGGGTCTTATGTGAGCAATGGGGCTGGCGGGAGCTGCTTTGGCAAGGATATTCAGTCTCTCATTTATCAGTTGAACCAAAACGGCCGTTCCACAGACCTGCTCCAATCCGTCTACAACATCAATGAATACCAAAAAACATATCTGGTAGACCGTGCCATCTACGAAGCTGATTTTAACTTCAACCACAAAACGGTAGCGCTGCTCGGTCTCGCCTTCAAAAAACGCACCAACGACATGCGCGACTCTGCCGCCCTGCAAGCCGTCGAATCACTGCTTGCCAAAGGCGTCAATGAAATCCGCGCCTACGACCCGTTAGCAAACGAAGCCGCCCAATCCTACTGGTTCAACCCCGAAAAGAACCACCTATTCGAGCGCATCACCTACCACGACAGCGCCCAGGAAGCGATGGTCGGCAGTGATGCCGTCTTCATCTCCACCGACTGGGAAGAATTCCGAGGACTCTCCCGCACCATCGAAAACACCGTCAAACCACCCTACCTGGTTATCGACGGCCGCCGCATGATGGCCGACTATCAATCCCTGGTAGATAAAGGGTACGATTTCCTCTCCGTTGGCGACGTTTTCCTCAAGGGAAAATAGACACCCATCTTCATACAAATTATAAAAAAGAGGGTCTGACAACATAGTCAGTCCCTCTTTTTTTCGTACCGGTTGGGGCGTCTCCTGCGGGAACGTCGCCCACCGTCTCTAAACCAATTTACGCCGTCAACACCTTCTCTCGACGACGCAATGTCCTAAAACTAATCAACCGTTTTTCGTCTTCATCCCACAGCGTAAGACTGGCTGTTTTCAGGCTGGTAATCGCCGTTAATTCCGTTACATCTTGCAGTTCTGGGTTGCTTTTGTGGCACGCTTCCAGTTTGTAATTGGGAATACGCGGGCTGAGGTGATGGATATGATGGAAGCCAATATTGCCCGTAAACCATTGCAACACCTTGGGCAACTTGTAATAAGAACTGCCTTCTAACGCGGCCAATGAATAATCCCATTCGTCATCTTCCGCCCAGTAGGTCTCTTCAAATTGATGTTGCACGTAGAACAGCCAGGTGCCAATCCCGGTTGCCAAAAACACAATCGGCAAGTAGAGCATTAAAAACGTGCGGAAGCCGATGAAATAGCTAAGAACACCGACAATGACCAACAAAATGACATCGTTCACATAAACGCTCATTTTTTCTTTGCGGCGTGACAGTTTGTTGGGAAAGCGGTACAAAACGACAAACAAGGTCATCGGTACCACAAAGAACAGGGTGATGGGGTTACGATAGATGTGGTAGCCCACTTTATCCTTAAGCGATGCCATCTGATACTCTTTGACAGTCATGGTAAACACGTCATGGATGTCGCGGCGGTTGAGGTTGCCAGCGGTGGCGTGGTGGACGGCGTGGCTTTTCCGCCACTGGTAATACGGGGTGAGAGTCAATACGCCACAAGCCATACCGAGCCGGTCATTGGCTTTGCGTGAGTTGAAAAAGGAGCCATGCCCACAATCATGCTGGATGATAAAAATGCGCACCAGCATCCCAGCGGTAGGCAGCGCCAACGCCAATGTCAGCCAATAGCTCACGTTTAAGCTCAGATACATCACTATCCAAAGAATAAATAAGGAGCCGAAGCTGTTGACAACCTGCCAAATACTGCGCCGTGTATCGGCGGATTGGTAGGGTTTTACCATGTTTTTCCAGGCTGGGGGACTGCTTTTTTTACTTGTTGTGACTACATCTGCACTCATTTTTCTCTTTTCTCCCTGCAAACAAGACGGCACCTCTCTTTACTGTCCCTATCCTATTTACAACTATTGAGGGGTGACTACCGCCCTTTCTCTCTTCTAATAAATCTCATCAAGATTGTACGGGTACTGCTTCCATGAGGCGAAAATACGCTTCAGTTTTTAATAATGTGCCAGCGTGCCTTCCGTGCGGGCACGGTCTACAGCATACCGGAATACCCATAAAGACAGGGGCAGCAAGATGAGGCAAAACAGAGACAGCACCATGACATCGGGAGCCAGTTCAGACCAGTCAGCACCAGTCAGCAGGGCGCCGCGCATGGCGCGTAGGGCATAGGTGATGGGCAGCAAGTAGGCGATAAATTGCAGACCGGCGGGCAGGATGGCAACTGGGTAGTAGACACCGCCGATAAGATTAGACACATTACCAAAAACGGCCGTTACCGGATCCCCGCGCTTAATCACCATAATCACACTCGCGGCCAGAATACCTAAACTGGCAAACGACACAATCGACAGGACGAGAATGACCAAAGCCGCTGGATAATTGGCACGGCTCAAATCCAAGCCCAAAAACAACGCGCCGACCACCAGATAAATCAAGACCCGAAATGTGGTATACACATAACTCCAGGATGCCGAGCCAATAATCAGCCAGGAAACAGGTGTCGGCGTTAAAATCATTGCCTCTAACGTGCCGGTAGTTTGCGACTGGCGCAAGGCATTAGAAAAACTGGTCAAACCGGTGCTAAAATAGCCGCCCAAGGCGATGCCAATAATGACAAACGAGAAATAGTCGCCGCCATAATCGCCCAGCAGCCCCCCCGTCGCCGCCTCAATAAACTCGGACAAAAAGAAGAAGATGAGCGCCCGCACCACCACGCCGCCAATCGTAAACAAAAACGACAGCCGATAGCTTGTCTCCACATGGTAATCACGCACCAAAAACGCCCACACCCTGTGAAATGGTTGAATTGGGGTTTTATTCATCCTTCATCCCTCATCATTCATCCTTTTTCTGCGTGTAATGGGCAAACACTTCTTCCAGACTAGGCGGGGTGGCGGTGATGGCTTGAATGGTGAGGTGGTGGGTGCGCAGGATGTCGAGAACGGCCGTTACCATCCCATCCTCCTCGCTTGCCCAAAAAGAGACCTCGTTCCGTTCGTTATCCAGTTCAATTGTAGGTAGAAGATTTTTCAAGTCAGCAAGAACATCGGTCACTTCGACAGGCTCAGTGACCGATGTTTTTGCCGAAGAGCCAACCTTCAACACATATCGGCGCTGCGGTTGAAGCTGTTGGCGTAAATCGACGGGACGACCAATGGCCTGAATGCGACTCTGGTCAATCAGTGCCACCCGGTCACATAACTTTTCCGCCTCCGCCAAATCATGGGTGATGAGAAACACCGTCAAGTTTTGCTCACGCATCATCTGGCGAATGAGATCATGCAAATGCAACGTAGCGGTAGGGTCTAAACTGCGGCTCGGCTCATCAAGGAAGAGAATGGAAGGCTGGTGGATCAAGCTGCGGGCGATGGCCAGCCGCTGCTTCATGCCGCTGGAGAAGTTGCTAAACTGGCGATCTGCCACATCTGTGCAGGTCAACCGCCGCCAAGCACCTCATTCTACCCGTGAAACGGCCGTTTTGCCAAACAAGCCATGCAGCGCCGCAAAAAACATGAGGTTGCGCCGGGCTGAAATGCGCCAGTAAAAACTGCGCTCATTGGAAACCACCAGCCCCACCAGCGCCCGAATCGCGCCCGCGTTTGCCAAGTCGTAGCCGCCCACTTGCGCCGTGCCGGAAGTGGGCAAAATAAGGGTACACAGCATTTTGGTGAGCGTGGTTTTTCCCGCGCCATTTGGCCCGAGCAGACCAAACAGTTCCCCCTGTGGCACGGCGAGATTGATGTCGGAAACGGCCGTTACGGATTCCGTACCGCCCACTGAGCTTGTCGAAGTGGAGCTTGTCGAAGTGGAGCTTGCCGAAGTGCGCCGCCACCCGATGTTCTTCTCATAGATTTTGGTTAGATTGTCAGTCTCAACAGCCAGTGTCATGAAGCATTCGCCACCCATAGCCAGCGGTTAAAACCGCGCCTACGATTACGAAGTCGGCCTTCGCCGACTGGTTTTCAGTCCACGAAGGTGGACTTTGTAAATGTTGCCGCAGGGCGAAGCGTCGCCTAAGCGACCATTTATTCGCTGGGAAATAATTACAAATTTATTTCATAACTTCCATAATCTCAGGGCTACAATATCAAATTATGCTGATGAGCATAGAGCGCCGCCTGCGTCCGGTCACGTAAACCGAGGCGGCTCAATATACTAGAAACATGATTCTTAACAGTACCTTCGCTCACCACCAACTTGTCAGCAATTTCTCGATTGGTCGCACCTGTGGCGATGAGGCGCAGCACTTCCAGTTCACGCTCGGTTAGATCATGTTCTGCCAGCCCTTCGGCAGGCTCTACTTCGGCAAACTCAGCAACCGTAGCCGTTTGCCTCAAAGCACCTGTCTCTTTTTTCTGTCGGTTCAAAGCCCCCACCAACTTGCCTGCGACGGTCATATCTAGCTGATAAATACCGGCGTGAACCAACTTAATCGCCTGCGCCAAATCAGAAGCAGGAATATCTTTGAGCAAATAGCCGCTGGCTCCCGCTTGTAATGATTTTATGATGTACTCGTCATCATCGAAGGTAGTGAGCATGAGCACTTCACACTCGGACTGTGTTTGTTTAAGCTGCGCCGTCGCCGCAATCCCATCCATCACCGGCATACGCACATCCATCAGCACCACATTGGGCTGCAAAGTGGCTGCTTTGGTGATGGCTTCCTGGCCGTTAACGGCCGTTCCCACCACCGACACCCCCTCCTGCAAATCCAGCAGCGAAGAAATACCCTCTCGAATCAACCGCTGATCATCCACAATCAGCACCGTTACATCATCCTTCATCACTCATCCTTCATCACGCTAAAATCATCGGATTTCTCGGCACAGTTATCTGTAAAATCGTACCTTGTTCTGGCTGGCTGATAACCTGCATCTGCCCACGCACCAGTTCCAAACGTTCCTGAATGCCTTGCAGCCCAAAGCTATGATAGGGGTCTATGGCTAAATCATCAAGGGTTGTGGTATCGAATCCCCGCCCATTGTCCTGCAAAATCAGCTTCCCCTCCGCTTCTTCCAGGTGAACGGTTAGCTTAACGGCCGTTGCCTGAGCATGTTTTTGGATATTGGTCAGCCCCTCTTGTGCCGACCGATAGAGCGCCATCAACACGGGACGAGAATAGCGGCTCTCATCGCCGGTGAAATGATTATGGATGGTAAAACGGCCGTTGCCCATCCCCTCCACCAATTCAGCCAACGCCGCTTGCAAAGAAAACCCATCCTCTGCATCCCGCAGCGACCGCACCGAACGACGCACATCCTTCAACGCACCCGACGCCGCCTGTTTTGCATCCAAAATAGCCTGCTCCGCCTCATCCGGGTCACGGTCTTTATACGCCAGCGCCTTCTCCAACTGGATGTTCACCACCGTCAACCGATGCCCCAGCGAATCATGAATGTCCCGCGCCAACCGGTTACGCTCCTCCGTTGCCGCCAATTCCGCCACCTGTTCCGCATACAACTGCAATTTCACATTGGAGGCTTCCAAATCCGCCAACAACGTCTCTAAATCCCTCTGGTTCCGTTCATCACTATCGATAACACGTGCCAGCACCAACATAAACAACATCAGCACCGCAAAAATCATCATATCAAACACACCACTCGTTGCAGACACAGCCAGTGGTCGATATTGCCAAAAATAAAACAGCACATATCCCAACGCCACCACATTACTAATGCGTGACCCCAGAGAAAAATAAGCACTAAACGGAACCAACGGATAGAGAAACGCCGCATAACCCGAACAATCCATCATCACGACAGCTTGCACAAGCACCATCCGCACCCCAAGAAAAGCCAGGCCAACAGGCAGTGGAACCGCATCATCATAATGCGAACGCTCCCACTGCTCCAAACCCATCAAACCAGCTACCGCGATGAGCATCACACCAGTTTCAATTGAAAAAATCTGAACCTGGCACCGCGCCACTAAACTAAAATACACAACAGTTGAAATGACACCCAAATACATCACTGAAAAAACAAAGCGGAAGGAACGGGGGGGCAATAGTTTATTTAATCGTTTGTTGACCATGAAATTCCCAAAAGTTTTTAACCATTCAGCTGTGGCTGGTACCCTCACCGAACCATCACTAGACCAGATTAAAGCAATACAATCCGCATGTCTACTTTCTCATTTCATTCAGAGTAACATACCCCTATAATAAGGAAAATATGCCATTCGATAGAAATACTGTCAAACCCTCATGACTTCCGGCTACCACAGCGGCAACGTTCCCACAAAGCATCTCAAACCGATCAAAATGCAAAACTGGACACTGGCGTTTTTTGAATTTTCCAGAGTAGGGCGATTTGACAAAGGGTGTGTTTCAAATGAGTTATAGAATTGTCTGCTGCTCGTGGGGCGATTTTGCAAATCGCCTGGACGATTTACAAAATCGTCCCACGCATGACAGCTCATTCAACTAAAATGAAACACACCCTTTGACAAATCGCCCCACATACCAGAGAGTAGTATGAAATTCGCCAGACTCCAGTACAAAATTGCAGTATGGCAATTTCACAGCTGTCAATATCCGTAATATTACTGATTGACCGACTCGCACTTTAATTGCTAAGATAACATAATCAGAGGTGAGCCAAAAAAAATGAGACGTATTATCAACAACCTGGAATTACGTAAATTTGTCGCCCCGGAATTTGTTTTTGGAACCGGCGCCAGAAACCTTGCCAGCCAATATGCTCGAAATTTTGGCGCACAAAAGGTGCTGGTTGTTACAGATCCCGGTGTAATGGAAGCGGGTTGGACAGCCGATATCACGTCCGGTTTAGAAGATGCCCACATCCCTTTCACCATTTTCAGCCAGGTGTCACCTAACCCCAGAGCAGAAGAGGTGATGGCTGGTGCCGCGCTTTACCACAGCGAAAACTGTGATGTTATTGTAGCCGTGGGCGGCGGCAGTCCGATGGATTGTGCCAAGGGGATTGGCATTGTTTCTACCAATAATAAGCCTATTCTGGAATTTGAAGGCATTGACCAAGTGACCTCGCCCATGCCTCCGTTAATCTGCATTCCCACCACAGGCGGCACAGCGGCGGAGGTCTCTCAATTTGCCATCATCTCCAATCGGCAAGACCGTATTAAAATTGCGATTATTAGTAAAGCCGTTGTGCCGGATGTGGCTCTCATCGACCCGTTGACACTCACCACCATGAATCCTTTTCTGACGGCGTGTACGGGCATTGATGCGTTGGTTCATGGCATTGAAGCCTATGTATCTAACGCCCAATCCGCTGTGACGGATCTGCACGCGCTGGAGGCGATTCGTCTCGTCAGCGGGTATTTGCTCGACTGCATTACCGATCTGAGTGATGTGGAAGCGCGTGGTAAGCTGATGTTGGCGAGTTTGGAAGCGGGTCTCGCTTTTTCTAATGCGAGTTTAGGGGCAGTTCATGCGATGGCTCACAGCCTGGGCGGTTTGCTGGATTTACCGCATGGGCAATGTAATGCGGTGTTGTTGCAGCATGTGGTGGCGTTCAACCATGTCGCTTCGCCGGAACGTTTTGCCCAGGTGGGCGAGGCGCTTGGCCTCAATTTACAGGGTATGACGACACGGCAGCAGAAAACGGCCGTTATCTCTGAAATCAATCGTCTGCGTGAAGAAGTGGGCGTTTATCACACGCTCAGCCAAATGGGTGTCACCCGTTCAGACATTCCGCAGCTTGCCAAAAACGCGCTCAACGATGCCTGTATGGTCACAAACCCCCGCCGCCCCAATCAGCGTGATATTGAAGTCATCTACGAAGAGGCACTCTAAGGTGTCAGACGATTGGGAAGATAAACGCGACCAAATTATTGGCCTGGGTGAACACTCGCTTAAAAAAAGCTACTATCCCGAATTGCAACAACGGTTAAGAGAGCTAGAACGGTTCAAGTCGCTGCTCGACCAGAGTAATGATGCTGTCTTTTTGGCGCAGCTCTCAAACGGCCGTTTTATTGACGCCAATGAAACAGCCAGCAAATTGTTGGGTTATACGCATCAGGAAATTTTAGACCTCACCATCAATGACATCACCCCCGCCGACCTGACCATAGAAGTAGACAAGCTCTCTACTAACGAATTGCCCGACCCGGAAAAACCCCACATTATTACCACCGAATTTATTGCCAAAAACGGCCGTTACATCCCCATCGACATCACCATCCGCAAAGTAACCTTCCAAGAAGAAAAATACGCTGTCATCGTCGCCCGCAACATCACAGAACGGCACATAGCCGAA
The DNA here is from genome assembly GCA_963747345.1 of uncultured Chloroflexia bacterium. Taxonomy (GTDB): domain Bacteria; phylum Chloroflexota; class Anaerolineae; order Promineifilales; family Promineifilaceae. The sequence continues at coordinate 197,321 of CAVVFA010000008.1, forward strand.
GCAGCCCTGCGCGAAAGCGAAAATCGATTCCGCTGGGTGGCTGAAAACATCTCCGACGGCCTCATGATTCTGGAAAAACAGCAAGTCCTCTACATGAATCAACGTGCCTGCGAAATTTTAGGGTACTCTTATGAACAAATTCAAGAAATGTCTTTATTCGACTTTGCGGCACCCAAAAACAAATTTGTCATCGAGAACATCATTAAACAAAGCATAAAAACCAAAAAAGTTCCCCAAGAGATGGAATTTTGGATTGCGCAGCAAGACGGATCTGAACGGTTCATCAACTTCCGCTTTTCCTGGCATCAAATCAGTGAAGAGACCTCGCGCATATACATCACCATGACCGACATTACCACGCGCAAAGAGCGAGAAGCCGACTTGGAAAAACGGGTGCAAAAACGCACCCAGGAACTCGCCGAAGCCAACGAACAACTCAAAGAACTCGACAAGCTTAAAAGCGCATTCGTTTCCAATGTTTCCCATGAACTGCGCACGCCCATCACCAATATTCAACTCTATCTCAGCCTACTCGGACAAACCGAAGATGAAGCCAAAACCCAGCGGTTTATGCACATTTTAACCAGTGAATCTAAGCGGCTGGGCAACCTTATTGAAGATCTACTCACCTTATCTCGCTTAGAAAATAAAAACAGCTACTTCCCCAAAGAACCATTCATTCTGGATGCGCTAATCGCCCAAGTTATTCTCAACTATGCCGCTAAAGCTGTCACGGCTCAAATCCATCTGCAACACGAGCCAAACCCTCGAATTCCACCAGTAAACGTTGCCAAAGAGCGCATGATCCAGGTGTTTACCAACCTGATCAGCAATGCCCTCGCCTATACACCAGCCGACAGTACGGTTTCTATTTTTAGCGAGATGATGGAGGCGGATAACGGCCGTTTTGCCACCATCACCATCCACAACGACGGACCGCCCATCTCAACCCAAGACCTGCCCCACATCTTCGACCGCTTCTATCGCGGCCAAAATGCCCATCACGCAGACGAACACGGCACAGGGCTAGGTCTCGCCATCTGCAAAGAAATCGTCGAATACCATCAAGGCACAATTACCGTAGAAAGCAGCGCGGAAACAGGAACGACGTTTCAAATCAAATTACCAGTTTAAAAGTGGCAAAGTGGCAAAGTTGCAAAGTGGCTCTCTATCCCTGCAACCTTGCAACCTTGCCCCCTAACCAAAAGTCACATGACTAATGGCTACCCGCCCATTCCCGCCAGTTTTTCAGAATAGCACCATCGGCACATGTGCAAACGCGCCAAAATCAGTACAGTTGATAACATATGTTAAGAACACGATGGCGCAAAGTCTTTATAGACTTGCGCAGCAACAAAGCTCGCACCATTCTCGTCATCGCCGCCATTACCGTCGGCGTATTTGCCGTTGGTTTGGTGGCAGTGGCCCAGCACATCCTGCTCGGTGAACTGACCCGCGACTATCTCTCCTCCAATCCCGCCTCTGCCACCATCTACACCATGCCCCTCGATGATGCCTTCATCGAAAGCGTGCGCACCCTGCCAGAGGTGGCAGAAGCCGAAGGCCGCGCCTCCCTGCGCGTGCGGGTGAGTGTGGGTGAAAACCAGTGGCGCGATTTGGTGTTAACGGCCGTTCCCGACTATCAAACTATCACCCTCGACAAAATCATCCCCGTAGCCGGGTCTCTCAAACCCGCTAAAGGGGAACTGCTCGTCGAAGATTACTCCATCGACTTCCTCAACGCCGCCATCGGCGAAACCCTGCTCATCGAACTAGACGATGGCACCCAAAAAGAACTCGTCGTCTCCGGCACCACCCACGACAGCCACGTCCCCAACGCCGACATCCTCAATCGCGGTTTCGGCTTCATCTCTCCAGAAACGATGGAAAACCTGGGTGGCAGCCGCCTCCCCACCGAACTGCGCTTCACCGTAGCAGACAGCAGCGATAGCAATGCTATCGCCCACATACGCGCCGTCAGCGAAACAATTGAAGACAAAATAGAAAAAAGCGGCCGTGAAGTCTACTTCACCAGCGTTCCCACCCCCGGCGAGCATTGGGCGCAAGACATCATCGAAACCCTCATCTTGCTGTTCACCGTCTTTGGCGTTTTGATTTTGTTTCTGTCCAGTTTCCTCGTCATCAACACCATTTCCGCCCTGCTCTCTCAGCAAGTGAACCAGATTGGCGTGATGAAACTTGTAGGCGGCAAAAGCGGGCAAATCATGGGCATGTATTTTCTAACCGTCGCCCTGTACGGACTCGCCGCCCTGCTCATCGGGATGCCTGCCGCCATCATCACCGCCCAATTCCTCATCCGCGACTACGTGGCTGGACTGCTCAACTTCCACGTCATTGATGTGAGCGTACCCTGGACTATCATTGCGCTGCAAGTAGGCGTCGCCCTGCTCATTCCCCTGCTCGCCGCTGCGTGGCCTGTCTTGCGCGGCACCTCAGTTACCACCCACGCCGCCCTCAACAATACCGGCATGGGCCAAGGCTATGACAGCCAAGGGTTGATGGAACGTCTCTTCACCGCTATTCAAGAAAATTTACCGGTACAACGGCCGTTAATCATCTCCTTACGCAACACCGTCCGGCGCAAAGGACGGCTCATCCTCACCCTCATCACCCTCATTTTAGGCACAGCCCTCTTCATATCCGTTCTCAGCGTGCGCGATTCCGTGCAAAGCACCCTGGACAATTTCCTCCGCTTTCATGAGTACGACGTGCGCGTCACCTTTAGCCGCCCCTACCGCACCGCCCAGCTTGAACTGCTCGCCCAAGAGGTAGACGGCGTGGTCGCCGTGGAAACATGGTCAAGCAGCAGCGTGCGCCGCGTGCGCCCAGATGGCAGCGACAGCGAATCTTTCACCCTGCAAGCCGCCCCCCTCAACTCTGCCATGATGAATCCGGTGCTGGAAAACGGCCGTTGGCTCACCCCGGAAGATGAGTACGCCATCATCGTCAACACCGATGTCATCGCCGACGAACCCGACCTGCAAGTGGGAAGTGAATTGGTGCTGGATAATAACGGCCGTGAAACCCCGTGGACAATCGTCGGCATCACCCGCAGCACCGCTGGCGGCCCAGCCGTCTACGTCAGCAGCGAAGCGTACGGCTACATCAACCGCAGCATCGACCAGGCCGACAGCGTGCGCGTCATCATGCAAACCCACGAGGCCGCCAGCCAAGAAAACATGGCCTCCCAACTCGCCGCCCACTTCACCGCCGCCGGCCTGCGCGTGGACACCACCCGCACCACCAGCGCCATCCGTTCCCAGGCCGATTTTCAGTTCAACATCGTCATCGGCTTCCTCGTCATGATGGCCGTGCTGCTGGCAATCGTGGGCGGACTGGGACTCACCACCACCATGAGCATCAACGTCCTGGAGCGCATCCGCGAAATTGGTGTACTGCGTGCCATCGGTGCTTCAGATGGCTCTGTACGCCTTATTGTTCTTGGCGAAGGCATTGTGATTGGCTGGCTTAGTTTTATTGCGGGTGGTATTCTTAGCATTCCGTTTAGCCGCATCCTCAGCCAGCAAGTCGGCATGGCATTGCTAGGCTCACCACTGGACTACACCTTTTCCATCAACGGCTTAATAATATGGTTTATCATAGTCACCATTTTGGCGACTGTAGCCAGCTTGGGTCCTGCCCGCAGCGCCTCACGCCTAACCATTCGTGAGGTATTGGCTTACGAGTAACACATTCTCCAATCTGCAAATTACCAGGGAATTGTGAAAACTTTTTCAAACAGTCTACGTAATGAGCTATGGACAGTTTACAGACCTGAGTTCGATATTTGACGAAAAACCTGACAGGTTTACAAAAATAGTTTGATTTCAAGCTAATTCGGCACTGCAAAACGTAGTTTTTGACTCGAGTAGATCATAAACCTGTCAGGTTTTGGTTACTTCGAACTTAGTTTACAGGGAACAATTTTCCCAATACGTGCTAGGTAAAAGCGGGAAAGTTTTTGGAAATAAAATTGTGCAAAACCCGCTTTTCCTTGAAGGAAACCACAATTTTGCGTATTGGTAATTTTAAAAACTTTTTGTGGTTTACCTAGGTAAAAGCGGGAAAGTTTTTGGAAATAAAATTATGCGAAACCCGCTTTTCCTTGAAGGAAACCACAATTTTGGGTGTTGGTAATTTTAAAAACTTTTTGTGGTTTACCTAAAGCGCAATACGAGGTAGTACATGTTAAAAAGATTTCGTAAACAAACCAATCAAGAGGTGGGTGTTGTCAGCCAAAATGGACATACCCCCACACATCTCATCGACATTCATAATGTCGTTAAAACCTATCATACCCCTGCTGGAGATTTTCCAGCATTAGTGGGCATCGACCTAAAAATAGATAAAGGCGAATTTGTCAGTGTCGTTGGTAAATCGGGCAGTGGCAAATCGACGCTCATCAACATGATTACCGGCATCGACCGCCCCACATCAGGCAGCATCTATGTCGGCGATCAAGCCATTCACGGTCTGGCTGAAGGGCCGATGGCGGAGTGGCGGGGTCGCAATGTGGGTGTAATCTTCCAATTCTTCCAGTTGCTGCCCATGCTCTCTTGCGTGGAAAACATCATGTTGCCTATGGATTTTCGCAATATGTACACCCAAAAAGAGCGCAAAGAACGGGCACTCGATTTGCTCAATCAGGTGGAAATGGTGGAACATGCCTATAAATTACCCTCCGAGGTCTCGGGCGGGCAGCAGCAGCGTGTGGCCATCGCCCGTGCCATGGCAAACGACCCGCCCATTCTCACCGCCGATGAACCCACCGGCAACTTAGACTCCAAAACGGCCGATTCAATCTTCACCTTATTTGAAAATCTCATTGCAAACGGCAAGACTATTTTAATGGTCACGCATGACAAAGAACTTGCGAGTCGTGTGAACCGCACAATCACCTTGGCCGACGGTAAAATCATCGAAGAAATCAAACATTAACAAGGCATTTAATCAAAGAAAACACGCTTGACCACCAGAAAAAATTAGGATAATATCATTTTTCCCGACCGGCGGTCGGTCGTGATAATAATTACAGAAATACAAGTTTGTAATCCGCATCACTAAAGATAGGGTTATCAAACGCAAAATGAAATCAAACAATCGATACGCCGTGAATAGCATCTTTGCTAGACACTAATTATTGAATACTGATCACAAAAAACAGGAGTTAACCGTCAATGAACATCAAACGAGTCGTCATAGGCATTCTCGTCATCGTGGTGCTGCTCGCGGCAGGCTACTTTGTTTACCAACAATTCTTCGCCCCAGAGCCAGAAACGGCCGTTACGGCTACAGGCGACAGCGAAGGCACAACAACTGACAATCCCAATAATGTCAGCGTTGAAACTAGCTTGAATCAAGTTTCTGCTGAAGGGCAGATCGTTCCCCTGGAAAATTCGATGCTTTCCTTCCAATCTGGCGGACAGCTAGAAGCCATTCTTGTTAGTGAAGGGGACGTCGTGGAAGCGGGCACACCTTTGCTCCAGCTAGACACTACAGACCAGGACTTGGCCGTCATACAAGCTGAAGCTGGCGTCACTCAAGCGCAAGCCAATTTGGCAACAGCCAATGCGGGTTTAGTGGCTGCGGAAACAGGCTTGAAAGCAGCTGAGGTCGGCGTACAAGCGGCTGAGGCGCAATTGGCACTTACCACTGCTCCTCCCTCTGCTGAACGAATCGCGTTAAGTGAAGCGTCAGTGGCTTCTTCTGAAGCAGGCATTAGCAGCGCGGCTGGCAGTCGGGCAGCAGCGCTGGAAGGGCCGACTGCGGCTCAAATTGCGGCTGCGGAAGCGGGTGTGGCGGCGGCGCAAGCTCAATATCTAGCTGCCCAAAAGCAATATGAACCTATCACCCAAAATACCAGCCTTGATCAAGAGGATCGCGATCAAGCTGCTTATCAGTTGAATGTGGCAGTCGCCGGTTTGAATGCCGCTCAAGCGGCTCTTGACGAGGTGTTGGCTGGCCCACGGAATTCTGAACAGGTTGCGGCTAACAGTGGTGTTGCTGCTGCGGGCAGCCAACGTGATGCTTCTCAAGCGCAGTTAGAGTTGCTCTTGCTGGGTGCACGAGAAGAACAGATTGCTATTGCCGAAACGGCCGTTACCTCAGCCGAATCGCAAGTCCTTGAAGCCGAATTACGGATTGAGAACGCCAAAGCAGGCGTCGTGCAAGCCGAAGCCGCCGTTGCGGAAGCCGAAGCAGGTCTAGCGTCTGCTCAAAACGCACTCGACAAACGTACCTTAACCGCACCGTTCGCCGCGACCATCGCCAATATTGCTGTCAAAGAAGGCGAAATCATGACACCCGGGCATCCCCGTTGTCACCCTGGCGAACTTCAACAATTGGCTCGTCGAAACCACCGATTTGTCTGAAATCAGTGTCGTCACGCTGGAGACAGGCTTTAAAGCCGAGGTCAGCATCGACGCTTTCCCAGGCGAAACGCTCACCGGCACGATCACCGATATTGCCTCTGCCTCTGATGTGGTGCGCGGCGATGTCACCTACAAAGTAACTGTTGATTTAGGCGAGAACCCAGATTTACCACTCCGCTGGGGCATGACTGCTTTTGTCACCGTGGATACGAGCCAATAAGGATTTACGATTGTTGATTTTAGATTGACGATTGATAAGTGAAGGAATATTAAAATGACTACTAAACGATTATTTACAGGCATGATGATTCTGTTAACGGCCGTTCTCCTCATTACGGCTCAAACAAACGTCCAGGCAGCTCCGGCGGCGCAAGGTGGCTTGGTCAGTGCAGAAGGGGCGGTTGTCCCCCTGTTCGACGTCAACCTCGGCTTCCAAACCGGCGGCACCGTCGCCGAAATTTTGGTCGGCGAAGGGGATACAGTCTCCATTGGCGATGCGCTCATTCGCCTGGAATCTGCTGACGTGGAACTCGCTGTACAACAAGCTGAAGCCCGTCTCGTTTCGGCGCAAGCGGCCTTAAACTTACAGCAAAACCAACTGGCACTGGCGCAATCAGCAGTAGGCACAGCCGAAACACAAGTCACCTCGGCACAAGCCAATTTAGCCTTGACCAAAGCTGGCCCTCGCCCAGAAGAAATTGCAGCAGCAGAAGCAAATGTTGCGGCGGCTCAATCCCAAATCAACCAGGCGGCTGGGCAACGGGATACAGCGCTCACCGTAGGTACAGATGCTCAAATTCGGGCAGCAGAAGCGCAAGTAGCCGCAGCGACGGCGCAAGCCCAAGCCCTTCAAGATCAATACGACACCATCATCGACACTTGTTTCGACAAGCCGGGTGGGGGTGAAATTTGTCCTTTGTATGGCGCTGTTGAAGAACAAACCCGCGCCCAATTGCAAGCCGCGCAACAAAATCAAGCGGCTGCCCAAGCTGGCTTAGACGCTGTACTCGCTGGCCCCACCGCCGCCCAACAACAAGCGGCCCAAGGTGGCGTCACCCTGGCAACAGCCGGTCGTGCCATTGCCCAAGCGCAGCTTGATTTGCTGTTAGCCGGTGCCACTCCTGAACAGATTGCAGCGGCGGAAGTTGGGGTATTGCAAGCCCAAGTCGGTGTGGACATCGCCAAAGCGGCAGTCACGCAGGCGGAAGCGGCCGTTACCCAAGCAGAAGCAGGCGTTAAGGCGGCGGAAGCAGGGCTGGCCACCGCTGAAGCAATGATGAATCGTATGACGCTCACCTCCACCATCGATGGCACGGTTTCCCGCATCAATACCAATGTAGGTGAACTGGTCGGCGCTGGCGTACCGGTGGTAACGATGGCTGATTTCTCGAAATGGCTAGTCAAAACAACCGACCTGACCGAACTCGATGTGGCATTCGTGAATGAGGGCGATAGTGCGACTGTCAGCTTTGATGCGATTCCTGGCGAATCGGTCTCCGGCACGGTCACTAATGTGTCGTTGATGGCTGGCATTTCCCGTGGTGATGTGGTCTACGAAGTGACCATCGACCTGGATGCGGCTCCTGACCTACCCCTGCGCTGGGGCATGACGGCCGTTGTCGATATTGAATCGTAGGACTACGCGCTAATTTAATGACAACTAAAAACAGCCGATGCGCAATTGTGCATCGGCTGTTTTTGTTCTAGCAGTTGTAGCCGCGACATCCCTGTCGCGCTTACACGAGCGCGGCAAGGATGCCGCGGCTGCGAAAACGGGTTTCTCCGACAGGCTGCTGGCGAAAATTGCAATCGTCTCAGGTGCCGCAAAGCATAAAAACGACCTCAACTGTTTTTGAGCACCCAGGCGGCTCGCAGTGTGACCCATTTGTTTGGCTGCTTCTTTTTGCCAAACGCCAGCCACGTTTTTCCCGTGTAATCATACTCCAGTGCCCATCGCCCATTGCTATCTTGCTTCTCTCGCACAACATGGAGGGCATTGGCTAAACGGGGATCTTGTCCATACCCCAACCGCACCAGGGCTTCGACGTTTTGCAGCAGATCGGTTACGTAAAAAACTGGGAAACCAAACTTCCACCAGTTCCCGCTGGGTTTGTCGCTCCAGCCTGTGGGATAGGCGGCTTCGGCAGGGTCTACGCCCAACAGGAATTCGACCCCTTTCTGGATGGCATTTTGGCAAACGGCCGTTTGCTTTGCCAGCGGTAGTTTGCCAAAAGCCAGCATTACCTTGACAGCTCCCCAGGCGCACGGCAGTTTGTTGTTAGCGCCACAGGCAAAATTTGGGCCGCATTTACCGGCGTAGTAACGTAAGGGTGCGTTTCTATCTGGCATCGGCGCGATGCCTTCGCCCGTCACGCTGCGAGCCATCCAGTCGAACGCCTTTTCTAAACGCGAGTCGTTACAACCTAAATCCAGCATCGCCGCGCACAGGTTGCCCTGTAAACAATCTGCCGTGCCCGACGGCTTTCCCGAAGCGCTAAACTGTCCATTTTCCGTGAGCGTGTTTTCCAACAAATACTCACAAGCCTGTTCGATGCGTTTATCAAGCGCCAGCGAAGCACCCAATTGCGCCAATAGAATCACCGACCATACGCTGCTGCGATATTTGGGATTGTAGCCCGGTCCCGCTTCTACCCAATATCCTGTATCATCCATCTCATCTAAGATGGCAGCAATCGGTCCTTTATGGTGCGCCCGCTCTTGCGCTGCTAACAGATCGGCGTCATTTTCGGGAAGGTCTAACAAATCCCGCATAGCCAGGTAACGGACCCCTGGCTCATCGCGTTCCAGCAGCCAGGACAAAGTATCACCGTTTAGTTGTTCTTGTAATGACATGCTTCACCCTTCCTTTTTATAATCAGCTAACCGCCACTTCATATTATAAACTGGAGTCTGGCGAAAATTACACCGACCTCTGGCGTCGTAACGCGATTTGGCAAATCACGCTACACGGGTGTCAGTAAGATGACTTCAAGGGGCAGTGGCAAACAAGCATTTGAGGTAAGCCCCTTCCGGGAATGTGATAGGATGGTCTAAAGCATGGCCTGTTTGTTCGATGTCGGATAACGGCCGTTTCTCCCCCTCCGCCGTCTCCACCACCAATTTAGCAAACGCCTCCGCGCTCACCCGGCTGGAACAAGACGCCATCACCAGCGTGCCTCCCGGACGCAAAACCGCCAGCCCCAATTGCACCAGCCGTCTGTACGCCCCCAATGCCCGTTCAACTTCTGCCTGCTTTTTGGCAAAAGATGGCGGGTCGATGATAACGATGTCGAAGGAACGGCCGTTTTGCTGCAAATCCATCATCTTGGCAAAGGCATCGCCCAAAACCAATTCATGCTTACAGGTGGCGACTGCCGGAGTCGCCATATTGAGCGTGAAATTATACGTTGCCGCTTGCAAAGCAGGTTCGCTGATATCGAGGCTGGCTACTTGGGTCGCCCCACCCCGCGCCGCGTAGAGCGAAAAACCGCCGCTGTAGGCAAACACGTTCAATACCGATTTACCCGCCGCCAACGTTTCCACCTTCGCCCGATTGTCACGCTGGTCGAGAAAGAAGCCTGTTTTCTGCCCTTCAACCACATCGGCGGCAAACCACAAGCCATTTTCCTTAAACTGGACGGGTCTCGTTATCGGCTCGCCCCACAAAATAGTGCCATCTTGCAAGCCAAACAGTTCGTCTGGATAGTTGCTCATGGAACGGTTCAGCCGAAGGATGATACGCGCTGGTTGGATAACGGCCGTTAAACCAGCCAGCACACCCTGCAAATGAGGCACCCAGGCTGTCGTGTACAACTTCACCACAAAGGTGTCTGCATAGCGGTCAATAACCAATCCGGGAAACCCATCGTTTTCACCATGAACCAGGCGATAGCCGTCTGTTTGGGTGCGCTGCAGCGGCTCTCGAATGTGCGCTGCTTTTGCCAACTGGCTTTGCCACCACGCCTCATCAATGGTGGCCGGACTACCCTGGTGCAGCACGCGCACCCGAATCGGCCCATGCGGATCATACAGACCCACTGCCAGGAATTTATTCTTGCCAGAAAAGAGAACGGCGATGTCTCCGGAACGGCCGTTTCCCTTCTGTTTGGTTATGCCACTTTCATAAACCCAGGGGTGTCCCTGGCGAACAGCACGTTCTGCCGCAGAAGAAACATAAAACGCCACCCGCTTTTCGTTCGGGTCTGGTAACTGTGCAAGTGTGATAGGATCGTTTCTAGTCAAGGTTTCAAACTCTCACAAAATGACCAATCGGCGAATAAATCCGATTGGCGTAAAATCGTTAGTTGAGTGATTATAGGTAAGAGAGAGATGGTTAACCACATAACTTCTCTCTAGCAAAAGAATTTAGCGCAAAAATTCAATAACCGCCATTCAAAAAATGATGCAAGTAACCGTCACGATTCCCGCTACATCCGCAAATCTCGGGCCTGGCTTTGATTGTCTAGGACTCGCCCTCAGCCTATATCACACCGTCACCTTCACCGTTACCGAAACGCCTGGACTCGAAATTGTCGTTTCTGGTGAAGATACACACAAAGTGCCGACTGATGAAAGCAATTTAGTGTGGCAATCAGCCAGAATCATCTTCGACCGCTTTAACGAATACCCCACCGGCCTCCATATTCAACAAGAAAACCAAATACCCGTTGGCAGTGGGTTGGGCAGCAGCTCAACGGCCGTTCTCGCCGGACTATTTGGGGCCAATGCTATTTTAGGCAACCCGCTCACCCGCGAGGAAGTGCTGCAAATCGCCACCAACCTGGAAGGTCATCCCGACAATGTCGCCCCAGCCGTTTACGGTGGCTTCATCTTAGGCATCCAGGAAGAAAGCGGACTCCTCATCGAGCAAATCGACATGCCCGCCATGGAAGTTGTAGTGGTTCTGCCAGATTACAACTTGCTCACCTCTGAAGCCCGTGCAGCCTTGCCCAAGGAAGTGTCGCTCCAAGATGCTATTTTCAACACCAGCCGCATCGCCCTGCTCATTCGCGCCCTGGAAACAGCCAACTATGATCTGCTGCCCTTGGCGATGCAAGACCGCTACCATCAACCCTATCGCATCCCGCTCATTACCGGCATGGCCGAGGCGATGGCGGCGGCCAAAGAAGCAGGCGCAGCGGCCGTAGCCCTCAGCGGCGCAGGGCCAAGTCTCATTGCCTTTGCCCCAACCAACCATGCCGCACATTGGGCAAGCGGCGGCGGCGGCTTTCACAACAACATGGCTTAAACAGTCGGCGCTGGATTTTGTCAGTAACAATGCAAGGAACGGCCGTTACCGTCACAGAAGCTGAAAAAGCTGTAAAAAAGCACCAACCTTAATAAAGCATTTATTATCATGTTTTTCTTTTTAAATAACATGACCTTTGTTGTATAATCATCAATTGCATTAAGAGTTCTTCTTTACCAGCGTAATTCCGCAACGATAGCCACAAGTTAGGGTTGCAATCTGTTGGTAGCACAGCCAAATAAGTTGTGCTGCTTTTTACAAAGTCTCGGAACCAGTATGTGTTCTGCTGGTGGTTCATGCTGTCTACACTGGTTCTAACAACACCTTATTAAAAACCTACCATGAAGTACCTTCTAAACGTACCTTGTGATTCATCTTTGAAATCAAACAACTACGCGGTCACACAGAGCGATAAACCTACAGTCAATTCTGCGTTCATCCGCGTCTCATTCCTAAGGAGATATAGATGGAAAAAGCGACATTATTAGAATGGTACCGACAAATGGTTCTCATTCGTCTATTTGAACAACGCTGCTCAGAGCTTTACAGCCTGGGTAAGATTGGCGGGTTTCTCCACTTGTACATCGGGCAAGAAGCAGTAGCCGTCGGCACGATTGGCGCTCGTCAGGATGGGGATCACGTCATCACCGCTTACCGCGACCATGCCCACGCCATTTGCGTCGGCTCCCCAACTGGCCCAATCATGGCTGAACTGCTCGGTAAAGCCACCGGTGTCAGCAAGGGTAAAGGCGGCTCCATGCATTTAGCCGACGTGCCGCGCGGCTTCTGGGGTGGTTATGCCATCGTGGGCGGCCATGTGCCGTTGGCTACTGGCATCGCTCTGGCTGAACAATACAAAGGCACAGACAACGCTTGCCTCTGCTACTTCGGCGACGGCTCTACCAACATTGGCTACTTCCACGAATCCATGAACTTGGCTGGTGTGTGGAACTTACCTGTCCTCTTCGTTGCGGAGAACAACCAATATGGCATGGGAACGGCCGTTGACCGCGCCTCTGCTGTCATCCGCATGATTGATAAAGCCAAAGCCTATGGCATGGACGGCAAACAAGTGGATGGTATGGACGTGTTTGCCGTCTATGAAGCCACCAAAGAAGCATTGAAAGCCATCCGCGAAGGCAAAGGCCCGCAATTCCTGGAACTGATGACCTACCGTTTTGAAGGTCACTCCATGGGCGACCCGCTCCGTTACCGCACCAAAGACGAAGTAGAAAAATGGCAAGAAGAAGATCCCATCGGTATTCTGGAACGCCGAATTTTGAAAGACGGCGTCGCCACCCAAGAAGAACTGGAAGGCATCGACAAACTCGTCGCCCAAGAACTAGAAGATGCGGTTCGTTTTGCTGAGGAATCACCCTTCCCCGATTACGAAGAGCTGTTTACCAACATTTACGTAGAGGACTAAGCGGAGAATTACAATGGCCTTAATAACAATGCGACAAGCAATCAGCGATGCCCTACGTGAAGAAATGCATCGTGACGAAAATGTATTCATCATGGGGGAAGAAGTTGGCGTTTGGGGCGGCACCTATGCCGTTACCCGTGGATTCTATGACGAATTCGGCCCCAAACGAATCAAAGACACCCCTATTTCTGAAATGGTCATCGGTGGCGCGGCTACCGGCGCAGCCATGAACGGCTTACGTCCCATCGCCGAATTCATGACCATCAACTTTGCTTTCCTGGCGCTGGATGCCATGGTCAACCATGCCGCTAAAGTTCACTACATGTTTGGTGGGCAGATGCGTGCGCCTGTGGTCTTCCGTGCGCCCGGTGGCGGTGGTCGCCAATTAGGTGCTACACACAGCCACACCCCGGATGCTATCTTCGCCCATTTCCCTGGGCTGAAAGTTGTTTCCCCAGCTACTCCGTATGATGCAAAAGGGATGCTCAAAGAAGCCATTCGCATCGACGACCCGGTCTTGTTCATCGAACATGCCACCCTCTACCAAGTTCGCGGCGAAGTGCCAGAAGGCGACTACACCGTACCGTTGGGCGTCTCCGACGTGAAACGTGAAGGCACCGACATCACCCTGGTAGCGTATGCTCATGGGCTGCAAGTCGCTTTGGAAGCGGCCGATCAACTCGCTCGTGAAGGTATCAGTGCCGAAGTTGTCGATTTACGCTCCCTGCGTCCGCTGGATATGGGGCCTGTGGTCAAATCCTTCCAGAAAACCTTCAAAGCTGTTATTGTTGAAGAAGGTTACAGATCTTACGGCATTGGCTCTGAAGTCGCCGCCCGTTTGCAAGAAGAAGGGTTCGATTACATGGATGCGCCAATTAAACGTGTTGCTCAATACGAAGTTCCGCTGCCCTATTCCGCAGATTTGGAACAACAGGCGTTGATCAATAAAGACCGCGTTATTGCGGCCGTGAAGGAGATTTTATAATGGCTGAATTTATCGTCATGCCCAAGTTGGGCTTTGACATGCGCGAAGCTGTTTTGGTCGCCTGGCTCAAGCAGGAAGGCGATCAGGTCACAAAAGGTGACATCGTTGCTGAAATCGAATCTGACAAAGCAACCTTAGAACTGGAAGCCTTTAACAGTGGCGTATTACTCAAACATCTACAAACAGAAGGTGCTGTCGTTCCCGTCGGTGCTGATATGGCTATCATCGGTGAAACTGGCGAAGACATCTCTGAGATGCTCGCTAACAATGGTGGCGGTGACACAGCAACAGAAGATTCTGCCCCAAAAGTTGACCCGGCGGCCCAAACAGCCTCAGCCCCGACTAATGCACCAGTCGTTTCCAGTGAGTTTCCTGGTGGGGTGAAGGCTACACCGGTTGCCCGCCGGATTGCCAAGGAAAACAATATCGACCTGAGCCGTGTGAATGGCTCTGGCAAGGATGGCAGTATCCGGAAAAGCGATGTGGAAGCGTATTTGGCTTCGCCGCAGTCTGCTGCCCCGATTGCTTATGCTGCTACGCCTGTGCCAACTGGCCCAGAGACAGAAGTCATTCCGACCAGCCGTCTGCGTCAAGCAATTGCCCGCCGGATGGTGGAATCCAAAACAACGATTCCCCATTTCTATGTTACGACAGAAATTGATATGGGGCCGGTGATGGATTTACGCAAGCAGGTAAATGCTGCGTTGGAAGCCAAGGGCATCAAGGTGTCTGTCAACGATATGATTGTGAAGGCGGTTGCCGTTACCCTGCGCGACTACCCGAACTTGAATGCCAGCTTTGCCGGTGACACGATTGTCCGCCACAACCGCATTAATGTGGGAACGGCCGTTGCCGTTGAAGGTGGTTTACTTACCATCGTCCAGAAAAACACAGACATTTCCCCACTGGCTCAAGTCGCTGTGGAAAACCGTGAAATGATTCTGCGTTCCCGTGAAGGCAAAATCAAGCCAGATGATGTGGATGGCAGCACCTTTACCGTCAGCAATTTGGGTGCGTTTGATGTAGAGCATTTCGTCGCTATCATCAATCCGCCAGATGCCGCTATTTTGGCGGTTGGCTCTGCCAAGCAAGTTCCCGTGGTTGTCGATGGCGAGTTGGCTGTTGGTTGGCGCATGAAAGCGACTATCTCCGCCGACCATCGCGTCTCTGATGGCGCGGAAGCGGCTCAGTTTATGCAAGCGCTCAAGGGTGTTCTGGAACAACCACTGCAACTCTTGCTCTAAATTCTATTGGCTGAGATTGGGAGATTTGCGGATAAAAAATCCCGAAATCTCCCAATCTCAGCTTTTTTTACCTCTTACAGCACCACTCTTTTAGACAAACTGGTAAATCAGGACTATTTTCTCCCCTTATTCTTCTCTCAATTTTTCTCGCATAGTGCAGTTCCTCTCTAAAATCTGCTATACTAATCCAGGTATGTTCACATAATGCATACTTGGCCGGCTGAAAAATCGGTAAACGCTATTTCCCAACTGTGTTCATCCAGTTTCAATCGTGTCCAACAAATCGGCTTTTAGAAGCACTCAATTCATGTGGAGGTAGTCTCATGGCCACAATTTTAGTAATCGATGATGACGAATTGGTCTCACGGACGTTGCAACGCGCCTTAAAATTGTATGGTTACCAAGTTATGGTTGCCAACAGCGGCGCAGAAGGGCTGCAAATTGCCCGACGCCATCGCCCCGACCTGTTCATTTTAGACATTATGATGCCCGGTGCGGATGGGTATCAGGTTTGCCGTCAAATTCGAGGAGATCCGTTGTTGGCAGATTTACCAGTTCTCTTTTTGACCGCGAAGGCAAAAGATGAAGATAAAATCGAAGGATTCCGTGCGGGTGCTGACGATTACCTGAGTAAACCGTTCAACATGGAAGAGTTGCAACTTCGTGTTAAAGCTATTTTGCGGCGCGTAAACCCAGAGCAACCTGAACAACAGCCACCAACTGAAGTTGTGGTGGGCAATGTGACATTGGACTGCCGGAGCTTTAAGGTAATGGCACCGAATGGCACGGCACTGCTCACGAATGTGCAGTTTGATTTGCTGTATCATCTGATGAGCCATGCCGATCAAGTGTTCAACAGTCAGCAACTGCTCCAGGATGTATGGGATTATCCGCGTGATACGGGCAGTCCAGAACTGGTTCGTGCTCATATCAAAAACCTGCGGGAAAAGATTGAGCCAGTACCTAGCGAACCCATTTACATTTGTACAATTCAAGGGCATGGCTACACGTTTTCATCTGCCGAAACCGTTGATTAACAGAGTTATCTGCCCATAAAGTGCGCAAAGAACGCAAAGAAAAGTCAAGACATTCTTTGCGTTCTTTGCGGTTAGCTATTCCGCATAAGGGAATGGCCGTGAGTCTTCTTAAAGACGATGATACATCCCATTACAGAATCCCCAGCCCGCATCTTGCTCGTTGATGATGAGCCTGAGATCGCAGAATCTCTTTCTGATTTTTTGATCAGAAAGGAGCGATATGATGTCTCTTTGGCGAGTACACGGGGAAGAGGCGATTGCCATCATGGAGACTTTGCTGGCAGACCAGATCGAACTGGATTTGGTATTGTTGGATATGCGTATGCCTGGTATTTCTGGGTTGGATGTCTTGAACTGGATTCGGGAACATCCTGTGTTGCAATATACACGGGTGGTTTTGGTGACAGCCGCTGCCGGTAGTGAGGAGAAGGTTGAAGCCCTGTCGGCCGGGGCTGATGATTACATCACAAAGCCATTCTACCCCAAGGAACTGCTGGCGCGGGTTAAGACTATTTTACGGACGCAGCAGTTGGAAAAGCAACTTCACCGGCAAACGCAACAATTATCGTTTCTGAATCATATTGGGCAAGAGTTGGCAACGGTTTTGGAGACGCAAGATGTGCTGACAACGGCCGTTACCGGTGCCCAACAAATCTTTGAATTAGAAACCGTCTCTGCCTACATGCTGGAAGGGGGACGATTACGCTGCCGCGCTGTTTCTGAAAAAAACGGCCGTTATACCCCCGAATCCTACGCTCCCATCATCCCCAATCAAGGCTTAATTGGTCAGATATTTGTCAAACAAAAAGCAGCCCTGCTCAATGATGCCTGGACCGATACCCGCTATGATCAGCGGATCGACGCGCCGCCCAACACAACCGTCTCCACCCTTATCGTCGCCCCCATCCTCGTGCGCAGTCGCTCTGTGGGCGTTTTAATAGGGTATAACAAGAAAAACGGCCGTTTCACAGAAGTAGACCTTGAACTATTTGCCTCATTAGCCATCTCCGTTAGCGAAGCCATCCAAAACGCTTGGCTATTCCAACGCAACCGCATGAGACAAAAAGAATTACTCGAAGGCCGCAACACCCTACAAGCGCTCATCGACGGTATACCGCACCCCATCTACACCATCAACAATCAATGGCAGCTCGTCGCCATCAACCGCAGCAAAATAGACCAACTAAACCTACCCTCTGAATTCAATGGTGAACTTTGTTACCAAGCCTTCTACCAGCGGGACACCCCCTGCCCCCATTGCCAAGTCGCAGACAGCCTCATACACAAAGAAGCCCAAGGCTGGTCAGTAAAATGGCAGGGCGAAGACCACTTGCCCCGCGAATGGGACGTCAATGCCTACCCCATTCCGGGCAGCAAAGCAGATTCAGCCAGCGCCGTCATTCTTTGGCAAGACCGCACCGAAGAACGAAAACTAGAAAACTCACTCCTACAAGCAGGCAAACTAGCCGCCATCGGGCAGCTTGCCGCTGGCGTAGCCCATGAAATCAACAACCCCCTCACCGCCATCAACGCCAACGCCGAAATGTTGAAAATGTTCATCTCCCCAGACGACGAAAACTACGAATCAGTAGACCTCATTGCTCGCGCCGGAGAACGCGCCACCAAAGTTGTGCGCGGGTTACTAGATTTTGCGCGCCAAGAACAGTACAAATTCACCCCCAATATCATTAACACCTCCATCCAACAAGCGTTAAACTTAGTCAGTTACCAATTAAACACCGCCAACATCCAAGTCATAGAAACCTATGCTGATGACTTACCAGCAATTACAGCAAGTTGGGATCA
The DNA here is from genome assembly GCA_963747345.1 of uncultured Chloroflexia bacterium. Taxonomy (GTDB): domain Bacteria; phylum Chloroflexota; class Anaerolineae; order Promineifilales; family Promineifilaceae. Next base: position 215,459 of record CAVVFA010000008.1, read on the forward strand.
TTTAAAGAGTGTTTGGTTAAATCTACTCGTTAATGCCCGTGATGCGGTGGAAAATAGATCGGAAAATCGACGGATCGAAATCACAACGAGCCTTGTCGAAGACAATAATTGCATTCAAGTGCTAATCCGCGATAATGGGAAAGGCATTTCAACTGCCGAAGCAGAGCATATATTTGAACCTTTTTACACGACAAAAGACCCAGGCAAAGGCACAGGTTTGGGTTTAGCGACCAGTCATCGTATCATAGAACAGCATGATGGTGACATTAATGTGGTTAGTATCCCTAATGAAGGGACAACATTTATCATCCGTCTCCCTATTATTCAGGAAGATATGATGAAAACGAAGCAGGAATTATGATTAAGCAATCCAACCCAACTGAAATTAACCTCGGTGATATTTTACGACTGGCGCTGCCACTCAGCACCACCGTTGCCGCTGGAGACAATCAAGCTAAAAGAAACGTCAACTGGGCTATCTTGCTCACAAGCTGGCAAGACATTCAAGACCAAGTAGCCGCAGGCGACCTTGTTATCGTCCCCCCCAGTTTACAACAACAAGCCTCCACGACGACATTATCCAATCACTTTGAATCCTTGGCTACATTACAAATAGCCGGAATTTTACTATTTAATGATGTGCCCAACTTGGTCACAGAAAAAGCCAGTGTACTTAACCTGCCACTGCTTATTTCGCCACCTGATGTCACCGTCCGCGAAGTCTATCAATCTATTGTTTATTTGTTGGCAGACCGACAGTCAGCCACAACGGAACGTGGGATACAGCTTTATCGCAAACTAGCGGAAATGTCTCGTGAAGAGCAAGGCTTGCAAGCCATGACAGATGTTATTTGCAAGCTCACGGGCAAAATCATTGTCATTCAAGACAAACGTCTTGAAATCAAGGCGATTAGTGCGCCACAAAACACCACCATCGATATCACCGAGTTAGAAGAAATTTTGACACACCGGGAAGAACTGCCTGCTGTGCTACGAAACCGTAAGGCGGCTGCAAAAGCCCGCCAAAGTCATTGGCAGCAGCTTTTGCCAGTCAAGGGTCTCGGTCGATTGGTCAGTCCTATTGTCTCCGGTGACAGAGCCAGAGGGTATCTCTCAATCATTGGCCCGGCCGATGAGCTTGACATGCTCGATACGCTAACGGCCGAACATGGGGCAGCCGCTTGTGCTTTAGAGATGGCAAAAGCCAAAGCTGTCAGTGAAGCAAAAAAATCGCTGCGCGGGAACTTTTTGGAAGGCTTATTAGCGGGAACGCTCCCCTCTAAGGAAATCGAACGGCTTTCTGGCCGCTTAGACCACGATACCAGTCCACCCCACGCCATCATGACATTTACCTGGGCAGAAGCAGATGCCCCCAGTGTCAGACGGCTAGAAACAACCATTATTTGGCTCTTGCGCAACCACAGCCGTCCCGCATTGGTTCACATCTACGGGGATCAACATGCTTGTGTTTTCCAATCGTTACGCCCAGGTGAGGATATGGAATCTGCCCATCAATTAGCGCGACGTTTATTTGAACAAATCAATGCCGAGTATCCCAAAACACAGCTCATTGCAGGCATTAGCGGCCCGGCGGAGGCGCTCACTGCATGGCCTCGCGTCTATCAAGAAGCATTGCAGGCCATGCAACTTGGGCAACGGCTGAAAATGCACGAGATGGTAGATTTCGAGAGCCTGGGTATTTACCGTCTGTTAGGCAAATTGGAAGATATAACGGCCGTTCAAGAATTCACGAATGAAGTTGTCGGCCCACTGGTACAATACGATGAGCAGCATCGCAGCACACTCGTGCAAACCATCGACGAATACTTCAACCACCACGGCAACATCAGCCAAACGGCCGAGGCGCTATTCATCCACCGCAACACCTTGCTCTATCGCCTGGATAGAATTCAAGAACTAACCGGGCATAATCTCAATCAGGCAAACATGCGTTTGGCGCTGCACTTGTCACTGAAACTCTGGCAACTAAGACCAGGAACTTAAAAGCAGAAGTAAGAAGAGCAACTATCGCGCTTTTCTTGTATTTTAAATACCTGCGATTTTAGTGTACAATCTGCACAAGTTATAAATTCGCTATGTTGTGCTGATTGTACTATGGACGGTAATGGGAACGGCCGTTAATCTTATGCACACTTAGCTTCACCCAATTGAAAGAGTTTGTGAATACAATGAAACGTAGCTTAAACATTAACCTTATTAGCCTTCTTAGCTTGGTCCTTATTATTGTCGTTAAGGATCCATATACGGTTGGGTGATTGAGGAAGCACAAACATAACAAAGTTTGACTCAAAACCGCCCAACAGGGCGGTTTTTTTTTGGACATTTCTAGATTTTTTGATACAAAACAATCCATCTGGCACAAAACATGAGCATTTTTACACAATCCGCAGCACAAATAATGAATCAACAAAGCACAGCTACGGCTGCCACAAAAGCCGCTACGGCTGCATCCAAAGCCGCCATGGCAAGTACTCAGGCTTGCCAGAATCAGCAGACTGCGCAAAATCAACAGACTCAGCGTCAGTCTCAGGATATGTACACCAACCCGCCTACGTTTACCCAAGCAGAAAACAACCCCGTTTTCTGCTTTTTTTATTCCTATCCACCATCCTGCACACATTTTAATCAACGATCAGAAGAGATCATGAATCATGCTCACAAAGGAGGAGCAAGAATATGAGTGACCTAAAAACTGGTGGTCAAATTATTTGGGAAAGCCTTATGAAAGAAGGCGTAGAAGTCGTATTTGGGTTACCTGGCGGGGCCATATTGCCTGCCTATGACGACCTGATGAAATATGAATACCCCGTTCATCACGTCCTCGTCACCCACGAGCAAGGCGCGTCCCACATGGCAGATGGCTATGCGCGGGCCACCGGCCGTGTCGGTGTCTGCATCGCCACCTCTGGCCCTGGCGCCACCAACCTCATAACCGGTTTAGCCACCGCCTACATGGACTCCACACCCCTCGTCGCCATTACGGGGCAGGTATCCAATTCCCTGTTAGGTCGTGATGGCTTCCAGGAAGCCGACGTTCAAGGCGTTAGCCTGCCAGTGACCAAACACAATTACCTCATCACCAATATCAAAGACCTGGCTCCAGCCATCAAAGAAGCATTTTATATTGCGGGAACCGGTCGCCCAGGCCCTGTTCTCATCGATATTACGAAAGATGTTCTCCAGGCGACAACAGAGTATGAATATCCTGATAAGGTCTTTCTGCCCGGTTACAAGCCCAATTTGAATGCGCCCGATCCGACATCTGTTACCCGCGCGGCCAAACTGCTTAATGAAGCCAAAAAGCCGCTCATTGTCTCTGGACAAGGCGTTACCATCGCCAGAGCAGAAAAAGAGCTGCGCGAACTGGCTGAAAAAGCCAACATCCCAGTGGCAACCAGCTTGCTGGGTATTGGCACCTTCCCTGCCACTCATCCCCTAGCCATTGCCTGGGGCGGTATGCATGGCGAAGCATATACCAACTACGCCATGCAAGATTGCGATGTTATGTTTGCCATTGGCGCCCGCCTGGACGACCGGCTGACCGGTGCTTTCGATTTGTTTGCACCCAATGCCAAAATCATCCATGTTGATGTAGACCCTGCCGAAATGGGCAAAAACATTACCATCGACACCCCAGTTATTGGCGATGCCCTGCTCACTCTGAAACAACTGCTGCCCCAGATTAAAACCAACGAACATCCGGCTTGGCTGGCACAAATCAAAGAATGGAAGGCTGAAACGAGCGATCGCGACATTTTGGCGCAGGAAACAGACGAACTCATCGCCCCATACGTCATGCAACAGTTATGGCACGCCACCAACGAGGGCAATGCCACGATGGTGACAGACGTAGGCCAGCATCAGATGTGGGAAGCGCAATACTTCCACCATACCAAACCACGCAGCCTAATAACCTCTGGTGGTTTAGGCACAATGGGTTACGGTTTGCCCGCTGCCATCGGCGCGCAAATGGGCTTGCCAGACGAAGAAATTTGGGTTGTGGCTGGTGATGGCGGCTTCCAAATGACCATGATCGAACTGTCCACCGTTATGCAAGAACGCTTGCCCATCAAAATTGCCATCATCAACAACGGTTTCCTGGGCATGGTACGCCAGTGGCAGGATGTGTTCTATAACAAACGCCACTCTGGCACGCCGCTGTTACAATCCAGATTTCGTGAAATTAGCCGAAGCATATGGTATCCCAGCTATATCTGTTACCAGGAAAGAAGATGCACAAGCTGCTATCAAAAAAGCACAGGCTACTGACGGGCCTTTCTTGATTGACTTCCAGGTGGAAGAATTTACAAATGTGTACCCGATGGTTGCCCCTGGTAAGAGCAATGTCGACATGATTCGCCGTCCGATGCCGGCCGGTTTGGAGGATGAAGCATAATGAACGACCAAACTATGAAACGCCATACCATGATTGCCTGGATGGAAGATAAACCTGGTGTCTTAAATCGGGTTGCCAGTTTATTCCGTCGTCGTAATTTCAATATTGAAAGTTTGGCTGTGGGCCACAGTGAAACGCCCGGCATTAGCCGCATGACCTTTGTCGCGAACGGGACGGATCGGGATATGCGCCAGATTCAAACACAGCTGGACAAGCTCATCAACATTGTTGATATCCAAGACGTTACCTATGAACCCGTTGTCATGCGTGAGCTAGCACTCATCAAAGTGAAAGCCAGTAACGGCAGCCGAGCCCAAGTGATGCAGTTGGTAGACATTTACCGTGCTCGTGTTATTGATGTTGATTTGGATTCGCTCATCGTACAAATTGTTGGCCCGGAAGATCGGGTAGCGTCTTTCATCAAACTGCTAAGTAATTTTGGCATTGAAGAAATGACACGTACTGGTCGTATTGCGATGGTTCGTGGCCCTAAGAGCGAGAAGCAAGTGGAAGTTGAAGAAGCTGTTTTCGCAAGCAACGGAAACGGATAAAAACCAGTAACCAGTGAACAGTGTTCAGTAAACAGTTTACAGTGAACAGTCGCTTATATTGAATACTGTAAACTGTTCACTGTAAACTTATTTTTATTTATATAGAGGAGACTAAAATTGGCTAACATTTTTTATGATCAAGATGCAGACCTTAGTTTATTGGATGGCAAGACAGTTGCCATTATCGGATATGGCAGTCAGGGACATGCTCATTCGTTGAATCTCAGAGATTCTGGCGTGAATGTCGTTGTCGGCTTGTATGAAGGCAGTCCTTCCTGGGCTGTGGCTGAAGCTGAGGGTTTGACGGTGAAAACGGCAGCTGACGCCGCGGCTGAGGCTGACATCATCATGATTTTGGCACCGGATACCAGTCAGGCCAAAATCTACCGAGAAGATATTGCACCAAACTTGACCGCTGGCAAGACGCTGATGTTTGGGCATGGCTTTAATATTCGCTACGGCCAGATTGTGCCGCCAGCCAATGTGGATGTGAGCATGGTTGCGCCAAAATCACCGGGACATCGGGTACGCGAGGTGTTTGTGGATGGTGTGGGTACACCGGGTTTGGTGGCTGTGCATCAAGATGCCAGTGGGAAGGCGTTTGCCCTGGCTTTGGCTTATGCTAAAGGCATTGGCTGCACCAAAGCTGGCGCGTTGGAAACCACGTTCACAGAAGAAACGGAAACGGATTTGTTTGGTGAACAAGCTGTTTTGTGTGGTGGCGTCAGCGCTTTGGTTGAAGCGGGCTTTAATACGCTCGTGGAAGCTGGCTATCAGCCGGAAATTGCTTATTTTGAATGTATGCATGAGTTGAAACTGATTGTTGACTTGATGTACCAGGGTGGTTTGAGCTATATGCGCTACAGTATCAGTGACACGGCTGAACATGGTGATTATACGGCCGGACCGAAGATTGTGACGGAAGATACGAAACAAGCGATGCGCCAAATTCTGGCAGACATTCAATCCGGGGCTTATGCTGAGGGTTGGATTGATGAGAATGCAAACGGCCGTCCCTGGTTTGACCAACGCCGTGAAGAAGCTCGCAGCAGCCAGATAGAAGATGTGGGCAAGCAATTGCGGTCGATGATGCCGTGGTTGAATGCCAAAGTTATTGAATAATTTGGAAACCTAAACTTCCCGGAAGTTATTGATGTGTCAACACTGCGACAACTTCCGGGAAGTTGACACGTAAGATAGGAGCAAGTTGAGAAATGGATGAAAGCGGTGTTACCCAAAAAGACGATGATGTCGTTGTTATTTTTGATACAACTTTGCGTGACGGGGAACAATCTCCTGGCGCGACATTAAATGTGGAAGAAAAGCTAGAGATCGCGCGGCAGCTTTCCCGCCTCGGTGTGGATATCTGCGAAGCGGGTTTTCCTATCGCTTCCCAAGGTGATTTCGACGCGGTGCGCCGTATCGCTGAGGAAGTGGGGCCGCTTACCGAAGGTCGCAAATCGGGCAAACCGATGGTGATTGCTGGTCTTGCTCGCGCCAATAACGCGGATATTCTTCGCGCTTATGATGCTGTTAAAGCGGCACCGCGTCATCGCATCCACACCTTTTTGGCAACTAGTGACATCCATTTGCAGTTCAAGCTCAAGATGGACCGGGAAGAGTGTATTGATCAGGTGATAACGGCCGTTACCTACGCCAGAAGCCTGTGTGATGACATAGAATTCTCACCAGAAGATGCGGGACGCTCTGACCCCGACTTTCTGGTACAGGTATTGGGCGAAGCCATCAAGGCTGGCGCGACGACACTGAACATTCCCGACACAGTCGGCTACACCACCCCCGATGAATTTGGCTGGCTGATTAAATATTTAATCGACAACACCCCTGGTTCCGACAAAGTAGTGTGGTCGGTGCATTGTCACAACGACTTGGGATTGGCGACGGCGAATACATTGGCAGGTGTGCAAAATGGGGCGCGGCAGATGGAAGTGACCCTGAACGGCATCGGAGAACGGGCTGGCAACACCTCTTTAGAAGAAGTGGTAATGGCGATAAAAACCCGTCCGCAAACGTATCAGGTGCAAACCAATATCGACACCACCCAAATCACACGCACCAGCCGCATGGTGAGTGCCTACACAGGCATGGTCGTGCAGCCAAACAAGGCAATTGTGGGCGCGAATGCGTTTGCCCATGAGGCCGGAATCCATCAAGATGGCATGTTGAAGAACCAGCAGACGTATGAAATTATGCGTCCAGAAACGGTGGGATTAACTGCCTCTAAACTGGTGATGGGTAAACATTCAGGTCGTCATGCTTTCCGGGTGCGTCTGGAAGAAATGGGCTATGGTGACTTGGAAGAACAAGAGTTGAACGCGGCGTTTAAGCGATTCAAGCATCTGGCTGACAAGAAAAAGGTGGTCACTGATGCCGATATTGAAGCGATTATCGCGGATGAAATTTACCAGCCGCAGGAAATCTGGAAGCTAAATCATATCCAGGTGTCGTGCGGCGACCACAGTATGCCCACGGCGTCGGTGAGCCTGACTGGACCGGATGGACAAGTCTATCAAGATGCGGCGCTGGGCACTGGTCCGGTAGATGCAGTCTATGAAGCGGTTAATCGCATCGTGGGTGTCAACAACCGGCTCACAGAGTTCATGATTAACGCGGTGACGGAAGGGCTGGATGCGATTGCCGAGACGACGATCCGCATTCAACCGATTGATGATGAAACCTATGGCTTTAATCCGCAGACAAATATGCCTTTTTCGCGCACGTACAGTGGACACGGCGCCAGCACAGATATTGTGGTGGCCAGTGCCCGCGCATACATCAGCGCCTTGAATAAGATGCTGGCGGCGCAGGGTGAACAGTCGAGTGAAGTGTCAGTGATGGCGTAGTTTTTAGTGAACAGCTAACAGTAAACAGTGTACAGTTTTTAGCACGACAACTGTACACTGTTTACTGTAAACTTCTTTTTATTGGCAGACAAATCATGAATCAAACAACCATTGCCAACATGCTAGCCATTATCGAAGACACGCGCGATAAAAAAGTATCTACCGCCGCCGTCAAAGCAACCTTTGACGGGGTCAGCACGGCCGTTTACGGTGACCGTATGCGTTTGTGGTTGCCAGATTATGATGAAGTCAACCAGTGCATGTTGGCGGCTTTGCAATCATTCGTGCCAGCCAATGCCCAGATTTTGGATTTGGGTGCAGGTACAGGCCGCTTTTCTAAGCAGGTTTTGGCACGGTTCCCAGATGCTCATGTGACGATGGTAGACTTTTCTGACAATATGTTGGCGGAAACAAGTAGAGGAATGGCTGAGTATAACGGCCGTTTCACCACCCTCACCGCTGACATCTTCAGCGACTCACTCGCCTTCGAGCCAGCCAGTTTCGACTGTGTCATCTCCACATTCGCCATCCACCACGGCCGCTCTGCCGGCCTGTACGCAAACTTGTACCAGAATATCTATCGCTGGCTCAAGCCCAACAGCTGCTTCCTCTGCTGCGACCACATCGCTGGCGGAAACGATTATCTGACCGCTATGAATCTGGCAAGTTGGCATGATTTCATCTCAAAAAATTTATCGCCTGAAGTAACCGCCTATTTCATTAACGGCTCTTGCCGTGAAGATTCCCCACTTCCCCTGCAACAACACTTTCAGCTTCTAACCAACGCCGGATTTGACACCCTGGATACGCTTTGGAAAAAACAAATTTTCGGCATTTACATCAGCATTAAAGAATAACTGTCCCCTCTCTCCTGCTCGCTCCATGCCAGGTGGGAGAGCAGGAAACAGCACTTCTTTACAGACAAAACAAATCGACTATTCGACTAAAGACAAATCGACTATTCGACTATAATCGGAGAGGCATATGACAAATAATGACACAGTTTGGCAAGGTGAAGTTCTAACGCAAACATACCTGGACGGGGTACGCGGCGCGATTCCGCTCGCCACTGAACAGATCGACATTATGCTGAGGCTTATTCGTGCTTCTCAGCCCGAGGTCAACTGGGTATTGGATTTGGGCTGCGGCGATGGCATCTTGGGAACGGCCGTTCTCGACAAGTATCCCTCAGCCCACGGCGTCTTCATCGACTTCTCCCAACCCATGCTCACCGCCGCCAAACAACGCCTGAGCAGCCACCCCAACGCCCACACCATCCTCCAAGACTACGGTGATCGTGGCTGGGAAAACCAATTATTAAAGATTAAAGATTTGGATACCGAGACCAACAATCTCCAATCTCCAATCTCTAATCTCTTCGACGTCATCGTCTCCGGCTACTCCATCCACCACCAGCCCGACAGCGCAAAAAGGAGGTGTACACCGAGCTTTACCACCTATTAAAGCCCGGTGGCATTTTCATCAACATCGAACACGTCCAATCAGCCGATCCCTGGCTCGAAACGCCGTTTCCAAGAACTGTTGGTAGACAAAATCTACCAACTCCAACAGCAAAACGGCGCCAACAAAACCTGGGAAGACGTAGATCGCGAGTTCTACAGCCGCCCCGACAAAGACGCCAACATCCTGGCTCCCGTCGAAGACCAATGCCACTGGCTGCGCGAAATCGGCTACCAAAAAGTAGACATCTACCTGAAAATATTTGAACTAGCCGTCTTTGGCGGCATAAAACCAAAAAGTTAGAGCGAGAGCGAGAGCAAGAGGTTTTCCTCTCGCTCTTGCTCTTGCTCTCGCTTCAAAGTAGGAGAAACTATGGAGAACCAACCCAAAACCATCATCGACAAAATCTGGGAAAACCACATCGTCGTCGATGAGCCGGGCAGTCCGGCCGTATTGTACATAGACCTGCACCTCGTCCACGAGGTCACCTCCCCGCAAGCCTTCACCGGCCTGCGCGAACGAGGCTTAACCGTAAGACGGCCGTCGCAAACCCTGGCCACCATGGATCACAGCATCCCCACCACCCCGCTCAACGTGCCCATCTCCGACATGATTGCGGCCAAGCAGATCGCCACCATGGAGAAAAACTGCGCCGACTTCGGCATCAAACTCTTCGGTATGCACAGCCAGAATCGCGGCATCGTGCACGTCATCGGGCCGGAACTGGGTGTCACCCAACCCGGCATGACCATCGTCTGCGGCGACAGCCACACCGCCACCCACGGCGCATTTGGCGCTTTGGCCTTTGGCATTGGCACCAGCGAAGTCGAACATGTGCTGGCAACCCAATGCTTGCTGCAAACCAAACCCAAAACCTACGCCGTCAACGTCGAAGGCGAACTGAAACCAGGCGTTAGTGCCAAAGACATCATCCTCGCCCTCATCGCCAAAATTGGCGTCGGCGGTGGTACCGGCCACGTCTTTGAATTCCGGGGTTCCGCCATTCGCGCTCTGGAAATGGAACAGCGCATGACCATCTGCAACATGAGCATCGAAGGCGGCGCCCGCGCTGGCCTCATCGCTCCCGATGAAAAAACCTTCGCCTACATCAAAGGCCGTGAACGCGCTCCCCAAGGCCAGGCCTGGGACGACGCCGTCGCCTTTTGGCGCACCCTGCCCAGCGACGAAGGCGCCGTCTATGACAAAGAAGTCGATATCGACGCCAACGCTCTGGAACCGATGATCACCTACGGCACCAATCCCGGTCTCGGCATCTACATCACCGACACCATCCCCGACCCCATGAGCATCGCCGACATCAGCGAACGACAAACCGTCATCAAAGCGTTGGACTACATGGGCTTGCAGCCAGGCGCATCCCTGCTCGGCCAAAAACTAGACGTTGTCTTCATCGGCAGTTGCACCAACTCCCGCATCTCCGATTTGCGCCTCGCCGCCGAGGTGATGAAAGGCAAGAAAGTAAGCGAAAGCACCCGTGTCATGGTCGTGCCTGGTTCCCAGCAAATCAAGAAACAGGCTGAAGCCGAAGGGCTGGACGTTATCTTCAAAGAAGCAGGCGCAGAATGGCGCGAAGCAGGCTGTTCCATGTGCATCGCCATGAACGGCGACCAACTGCAACCTGGGCAATACGCCGTCAGCACCAGCAACCGTAACTTTGAAGGTCGCCAAGGCAAAGGCGGACGCACTTTCTTAGCCAGCCCGCTCACCGCTGCCGCTTCCGCCATCACCGGCGTTGTCACCGATGCCAGGACGTTAGCATAAAAGACAGTGACCAGTAATCGGTGTTCAGTAATCGGTAAGCGTCTGGTTTTACTGAACACTGAACACTGTAAAACTGAACTTTACTGCTTAAAGAGGAAATCATGGAAAAATTCACAACCCTAACCGGCCACATGGTGGCGATACCTACCGAAAATATTGATACCGACCAAATTATTCCCGCCCAATTCTTGAAAACGATCACCAAGAAAGGGCTGGGCGAAAACCTGTTCTTCCACTGGCGCTACAACGAAGACGGCTCCCCCAACATGGACTTCCCGCTCAACCAGCCGGAAGCCAAAGGCGCCGAAATCTTGCTGGCAGGTGACAACTTTGGCTGCGGCTCCAGCCGTGAACATGCGCCCTGGTCGCTAACTGATTTTGGCTTCCGGGCCATCATCAGCACCAGCTTCGCCGACATCTTCCGCAACAATTCGCTGAAGAACAGCTTGCTGCCGGTCATCGTTGACGAAGATACCTACAAGCAGCTTGCCAGCCTCGTTGCTGAAGAACCGGAAACGGCCGTTACCATCAACCTGGAAACGCAGACATTAACTCTGCCCGACGGCCGTTCTGTCACCTTCCCCATCGACAACTTCAGCAAGACCTGTATGCTCGAAGGACTCGACCAACTTGGCTACCTGCAAAAGCAAGACACACGCATAGCGGCTTACGAAACAGCACACCCCGCTCGCGTCGATGTACTTAGTTAACTAGCCACCTAACTTTTTTTGGAGATTAAGAGATTGGAGATTAGAGATGACAAGCGAGAGAAATCTCAAATCTCTAATCTCCAATCTCCTTTTTAGGAGAAACCCATGAGCAAAGTATTCCTATACGACACCACCCTTCGTGACGGTACCCAACGTGAAGGCATTTCGCTTTCCCTGGACGACAAGCTGAAAATCGCCAAGAAACTAGATGACTTTGGCATCGATTACATCGAAGGCGGCTGGCCTGGTTCCAATCCCAAAGACGTTGATTTTTTCCGCAAAGTCTCCACGTTGAACCTGAAACACGCCAAAATAACCGCCTTCGGCAGCACTCGCCGCAAAAACTCCGACGTCAGCACCGACCCCAACATCATCGCCTTACTGGATGCCAACACACCTGTCATTACGCTCGTAGGCAAAAGCTGGGATTTACACGTCCAAGATGTGCTGGAAACGACGATGACAGAAAACCTGAGTATGATTGGCGAAAGTGTGGCCTACTGCCGCGAACAAGGCAAAGAAGTCGTTTACGATGCCGAACATTTCTTCGATGGCTACAAAGCGAATGCTGAATACGCAGTGGCTACCGTGAAAACGGCCGCTATCAACGGTGCCAACAGCGTCGTACTATGCGATACAAACGGCGGCTCCCTGCCCTGGGAAATCGAAGAAATCGTGCGCGACGTCAAAGCACAATTGGGCAGCACCGCCATCGGCATCCACACCCATGACGACGGCGGCGTAGGCGATGCCAACACACTGGCGGCCGTCAGAGCAGGAGCCAACCAGGTGCAAGGCACCATCAACGGCTACGGCGAGCGCGTCGCCAACGCCAATCTTTGCACCGTCATCGCTGATTTACAGCTCAAAATGGGCAAAGAATGCGTCTCCGCCGAAAACCTGGCAAAGCTAACCGAACTCTCTCGCTACGTTGCGGAAGTCGCCAATCTAACCCACGATACCCAGTTCCCCTTCGTCGGGATCAATGCCTTTGCCCACAAAGGCGGCATCCATGTCGCCGCCATGCGCAAGAACCCGTTGAGCTACCAGCACATCGAACCCACTCTGGTTGGCAACCGACAACGCAGCGTCGTTTCGGAGCTTTCAGGACGGGGCAACCTTGTCGATAAGGCAGAGCAATTTGGCCTGGACACCGACAGCCTGGATTTGAAAGCCGCGCTTGAAAAAATCAAGGAAATGGAAAACAAAGGCTTCACTTATGAAGGAGCCGAAGCGTCTGTGGAACTGCTCATGCGGCGCACCCATCCTGCTTACGTGCCCCCCTTTGAACTGATCGACTTTATGGTGGTGGTACAGCAACGCAAGAAGCGCGGTATGCTGGCCGAAGCAACTGTGAAAGTGCGTGTGGGACCAAAAATTGTGCATACGGCCGCTGAAGGTAATGGTCCGGTAAACGCTCTGGATGGGGCTCTGCGCCGCGCCCTGGTGGACGTGTATCCCCGGCTGGCAGAGGTCAAGTTGGCCGACTATAAAGTACGCATCATCGACAGCGACAATGCCACCGCCGCCACCACGCGCGTGCTTATCGACACGGTGTATGGCAGTAAGCGCTGGTCAACCATTGGGGCAAGTTCCAACATCATTGATGCGAGCTGGCTGGCGCTGGCGGATAGTATGGAGTATGCGCTTTTGCAGTAATCTTTAGTCGGTAATCATCGTAACGTTCGGTAGGGGCGATGCGATTGGGAAACAACTTAGGCAAACGTTTAAAGATGTCTCCAATCGCCTCGCCCATGACCATCAATACCCAATTCGTGGGCGAGACAGGCGGGAGCCAAGTTATTTCTTCGTGGCAAAAGTTTTACCCGCCTGTGTCGCCCCTACCGTGTTTGGTTTATTCTCCACGTTTGGCCTTAGAATTGTGTACAATACACAACGACTTGGAGACACTTATGCGTAAATACTTCATCATTTTCAAAAATCGATTGTGGCATTATTTGGCTGAAATTCATGCTACTTGTCATCCTGCCGAATTGTTTCAAGCTGGTCAAAGTTTTCGGCAAGGTTGGCAAGAAGCTACGCAGGGAAAAACGTATTCTTTATCAGAGTTATGGGCAGGCATAGACGCTGAATGAACAGCAAAACATTAACTGAAACCACAAATAATTGGCGTGAACAAGTTAAAGAACTGCAAAAACTTCTGGAAGTGGTGCAGGTTGAACTGATTGACGCGGAGGCGGGATTAGCTGAGAAATTGGCGGCTATCAATGCTTTTGAATTCAGGCTGCGGGCCCTAACCAGTCGGTTGGTGGCGCGGCTGGAGAAGCTGGAAGCCGAAATCAAGGCATTCCGCAAGCAACTGCGCCATCTAGACAATAATTGGGACGAAGGCAGCGATGGCCCCTGGTCGGTAGAAGATGTAGAAGATGTGGCGACGGGTAATGGCGCACAGGCGTCGGGCGACTATCGCTACTATGAAGGGGCACCAGAAGCCGCGCCACTGGAATTAGATGAAGCTGAAGGCGCGGAACTGAAGAAGTTGTACCGACAGTTGGCCCGTCGTTTTCATCCTGATTTGGGTTTGGACGAGGCAGACCGCGCCTATCGCACGCAGCTTATGATTGCGATTAATGCCGCCTATGCGCTGCATGATTTGGACAAACTGCGCCAATTGGCTTTGGAACCGGATTCAATCCATGAATTGTCGCTAGCGGATTCTGACCAACGGTTGGCAGAAGCGCTGCTGCGTGAATTAGACCGCTGCCGCCGCCGCCTTGAGGAAATTCAGGTGGAAATGAAGCACTTGAAGAAGCATAACAGCGCCCAGCTCATGCGGCAGGCGGAACAAGCGGCGCGGGAAGGTCGTGACTGGGAGGATGAAATTCTGGAGCAATTGCAAGAGCAGATCAGTCGCAAGATGGTGGAGCGCGATGTGCTGGAGCAGGAGGTAGTCTTCCATTCTGGCACGGAATCAAAGGTGGATGGGGATGCGTTTGCTGATGCGATATGGGATATTTCGCTGGATTCTGTTTATGACGACGATCCCGATGTGGAGGCAGAAGAATATTATAATCGCCGCCGAGAACGGTATACGTATAAAGAAGATATTTTGGACGATAACGAGTAAGTATGCACCCCTCAGCACAAAAAGTAGCGGACGCAGCCCTGGTTTTGGGTCTAACTATTGAGATTGTGGAGTTTGAGCAGACGACCCGGTCGGCGCAGGAAGCGGCGGAGGCGATTGGCTGTGGGGTGGCGCAGATTGTGAAGAGTTTGTGTTTTGTGGTGAACGGCCGTTCCACCATCTGTCTCGTTTCGGGAGCAAACCAACTGGATGAGCGCAAATTGGCAGAGTTGGCGGGTGTGAGCCGCAAGCAGGTGCAGCGTGCCGACGCCGAAACCGTGAAAGCAACAACCGGCTTTAGTATTGGGGGCGTGCCGCCTTTTGGTCATGTAACGGCCGTTTCCCTTTTTATAGACGCCGATTTGATGCAATACGATGTTGTGTGGGCGGCGGCAGGCACCCCGTTTGCCGTGTTCGCCTGCACGCCTGCTGATCTGGCGCAGGCTACGCAGGGTAAGATTGTAGACATTAAAAAATAGCACCATTTTTAGCGGAGCGGAGCAAAGCCATGGAGTTAAGTACCCTAGATTTTATTTTGATTGCCTTAGCCGCCGTAGCAGGTGGCGCGGTGAACGCGTTGGCGGGTGGCGGCACGTTGATTACATTTCCGATGTTAACGGCCGTTGGTATTCCCCCCGTCGCCGCAAATGTCACCAACACGGTCGCGTTGTGTCCCGGTTATTTCGGCGCGACCATGGCCCAATCCAACGACCTGCGCGACCAGAAACGACGGCTGCGGATGCTGGTGCCCATCAGCGTCATTGGCGGGCTTATCGGCGGCATACTGCTGTTGAATACCGGCGAAAAGTTGTTCCGCACTCTGGTGCCCTATCTGATTTTGCTGGCGTCTGGATTATTGGCCGTACAGGAACCAGTTCGCGCCTGGCTTGTCAAACGCAGCCAGCGTGAAGGCGGCAAACCGATTTCGGAGAGCAGCGCCATTTTGCCGGTGGGACTGGCGGCCATTTACGGCGGCTACTTTGGTGCAGGATTGAGCGTGATTGTTTTGGCGGCGCTCGGTTTGTCGCTAGATGATTCGCTGACGCGATTGAATGCCTTAAAACAGGCCATCGCCCTCAGTGTGAACGTGGCGGCGGCGCTTTTCTTCGTCTTTTCAGGCAAGGTGGTCTGGTCGGCGGCGCTGGTGATGGCGGTGGGGGCACTGATTGGCGGCGCGTTGGGCGGCAAGTTAGCCGGGCGCATTAAACCGACCACGCTGCGGCGCATGGTGGTGGTGATTGGCGTGAGTGTGGCTGTGATTTATTTGGTGCGGGGATGATGGGGAACGGCCGTTTTGTCTTCTGTCTCGTCTCGAATGCAACTCAATCAGATGAGCGTAAGCTAGCAAGATTGAAAGGTATGGATCACAAATTAGGAGCTGAAAAAATGGATTCTTCAAATTCAGACAAAAAGGAATATGACAAAAAATGTCTGACACTGATTCACGCCCTTGCTTTCGATATAAGAAATCCTCTGACGAGTATGAAAGGATATAGTGATTTGCTTCTATCTGAAGAATTGGACTTAGATAATGAGACAAAAAAACAATTCATTCAAAAAATTTCCTTGGGCATAAAAACAGCTAACAATGTCTTAGAAGCATACAAAAAACTTGCAAAAATCGAGTCTGGCCTATTACGAACAGAGATAGAGCCAGTTGATTTGTCAACAGTTATTCATGATGCTGTAGGAAGGCAACAATCAAATCTGGAATTAAAATCGGTGAATCTACAATTGAATTTGCCAAACAATTTCCCTATGGTGAATGCACGATCTTATGAAGTCTATGAATTGTTCGATGGGCTTCTACAAGATGCAATTACTTATGCTGCACCAAATGCACAAATAGCAATAGTTGCATTTGCCAATAAAAAAACAATTAAAACAACGATAACTACTACGGATACTAAATTTCTTGAAGATCATTACAAGCGATATTATGATGATTTCATGAACTTGTCCGCTATTGAACACTATATTGAACAATTTGGTGGTGAATTTGGCGAGGAAACGAAGAAGGCAAAGGCAGCACCGTTTGGTTTACCCTGCCAATTGCAGATGAGCAGACAGACATCTGAATTTCCTCTAAATCACCATAAATTGAAACCGAGAACACATTTATGCCATCATACATGTACATACTTGAATGCGTTGATGGCAGTTATTACACAGGTAGCACCATAAATTTAGAAAAGCGACTCTGGCAGCATCAAAATGGAGAAGGTGCAAACTACACGCAAAAACGTCTACCAGTAAAGCTTATCTACTGCGAACCGTATGATCGCGTAGAAGATGCGTTTAACCGTGAGAAACAGGTACAAGGCTGGAGCCACCGGAAGAAACAAGCACTAATCACAGGGAACTATGATGATTTGATCGTGTTTTCCAAAAATTATACGGAGTATGGAAGTCAGTTCTCTGAGCCTGCCGACCCGTTCCTTGAGCTTGTCGAAGGGAACACTGATGTCTCACAAGACCCGGCTGCGGCTTCGACAGGCTCAGCCTCCGCCTACATTGTGGCTAGCGAGAACCTGATTCAGCCCAGCAACAAGCCGCTGCCTGAGCCTGTCGAAGGCTGCGGCGTACAGGAAGAGCGAAACCAGGTCGAAGCACTGCCTGAGCTTGTCGAAGAAAACGCTACTGTCTCGCTAGACCCGGCTATGGCTTCGACAGGCTCAGCCTCCGCCTACATCGTAGCTGGCACGGCACTAACTCAGCCCACCAACAAGCCGCTGCCTGAGCCTGTCGAGGGCTGTGGCGGGCAAGATGAGCGAAAGCAAGTCGAAACGCTGTCTGAACCTACCGAAGACAACGCTGACGTTCCGCTAGACCCGGCTATGGCTTCGACAGGCTCAGCCGCCGCCTATATGGTGGATGGCGAGACTCTGACTCTGCCCCCAACAAGCCGCTGACTGAGCCTGTCGAAGGCTGCGGCGTACAGGAAGAGCCAAACCAAGTCGAAGCACTGCCTGAGCTTGTCGAAGAAAACGCTACTGTCTCGCTAGACCCGGCTATGGCTTCGACAGGCTCAGCCTACGCCTACGTAGTGGACAAGCAAGAGTAACTAACAAACAAACTTATAAACCATCCAAGAAGGAGAAATCATGGAAGCAAAAATAACCTTATTACCCGGTGACGGTATCGGACCAGAAGTGGTGGCGGAAGGCCGCAAAGTGTTAGACGTCATCGCCAGCAAGTACAACCACACCTTCCGCTACAGCGAACAGCTCGCGGGCGGCATCGCCATCGACGAAACAGGCAATCCCCTGCCGGAAGAGACGCTCGGCGCTTGCCTGGAAAGCGACGCCGTGCTGTTGGGCGCGGTCGGTGGCCCCAAGTGGAGCGATCCCACAGCCAAAGTGCGCCCGGAACAAGGACTGCTCAAACTGCGCAAATCGCTCAACGCTTTCGCCAATCTGCGTCCCATCCAGGTGTTTCCAGCCCTGGCCGACGCCAGCCCGCTCAAAGCGGAAAGAGTGCGCGGCGTGGACATCATGTTCGTGCGCGAACTAACCGGCGGCATTTACTTCGGTACACCATCGGGGCGGGAAATGGTAGCAGAAGGCCGCAGTGGTCACGACACGATGCGTTACAACGAAATGGAAATCAAACGTGTCTTGCGCGTGGGTTTTGAACTGGCGCGGAATCGGCGCAAAAAACTGACGAGCGTGGACAAGGCCAATGTGCTTTCCTCCATGCGCGTCTGGCGGGAAGTGGCGCATGAAGTGGCGGCAGAATATCCAGACGTGGAATATGAAGACCTGCTAGTCGATGCCATGGCGATGTATCTCATCAACCGCCCGGCCGATTTTGACGTGGTGGTAACGGGCAATATGTTCGGCGATATTCTCTCAGACGAGGCGTCGATGATTACAGGCTCGTTGGGTATGCTGCCTTCGGCGTCGTTGGGCGAAAAAGGCTCAATTGGCTTATATGAGCCAATCCACGGCTCGGCTCCCGACATTGCCGGCAAAGGCATTGCCAACCCGTTGGCAACGATATTATCAACGGCGATGATGTTACGTTGGACGTTTGATTTGCAGGAAGAGGCTGATGCGGTGGAAACGGCCGTTTCCAAAGTTCTAGCAGACGGACATCGCACCGGCGACATCGCCCATCACGGGGAAACTCCAATCGGCACCAAAGCGATGGGGGATTTGGTCGCTAAGGCCCTGAGCTAAATAAACAAAAGATTGAAGATTAAAGATTGGTGCTCAAATGCCGCTCTTTAATCTTCAATCATCAATCATTTCTCTTTAGTACAAGAACATCGGTTTGCCCAAGACGTGACGTACTTTGGGTCGATATTGCGCTTTATCGTACAACTCATCCACGTCCACCCGCTTGACACTGCTGGTGACCATGCTCATGGGGATGTGGGTGTACGTGCCATCACGCAGAGCCACCATCCGGCCACTGACTCCATTCTCGATGAGATCCATCGCCAGATGGGCGTAGTTCGCCGCCACCATCAGGTCGAGGGCGTCGGGCGCACCGGAACGCATCAGGTAACCGATACGTTGGTTGATGATGCTCTGACCGGTGATTTTAGTGATGGCGGCGGCTGTGATTTCGCCGATACCGCCTAACTTGCGATGACCATAAGCATCCGCCTCGCCAAATTCCACCACCGCGCCACCCATCATGTGGGCGCCTTCGCTAACAGAGACGATGGCGTAGTTGCTGGGGTTTGTTTTCTTGTCTTCCATCACAAACTCTGCCAGTTTTTCCGGGTCGAACGGCACTTCTGAAATGAGCGCCCGGTCTACACCCGCCAGATAGGAGCTAATGAGGCTCGTTTCACCGCTGTTGCGGCCAAACAGTTCCACGACGGCGATGCGCTCATGGGAGCCAGTGCTGGTACGTAACTGATTGAGAAACTGCACGCTGCGGGTAACGGCCGTTGAGAAGCCAATGCAGTAATCCGTGCCATACACATCGTTATCCATCGTCTTGGGAATGGCAATAACGGGGAAGCCTTCACTGTGCAGCCGTTCGCCATAACTCAAAGTATCATCACCGCCAATGGGGATGAGACGCTCAATGCCCAAATACTCCAGATTCGACAAGACATGCGGCGTAAAATCGCGCAGGCGCTTATCTGATGCTTCTGCTTCGGGATGTTCCGGGTCTTTCAAAAAATCGGGGACACGGCTCGCACCTACCTTGCCTGGATGGGTCCGGCTGGTGTGCAAAAACGTACCACCAGTACGGTCAATGGTACGCACCACCTGATTGTCCAACTTTATAAAATTTTTCTCGAAACTCTCTGGATCGTCCTGGTTAAAGTCCAGCAACCCACCCCAACCACGACGTACCCCAACAATTTCATGTCCCTGAGCCACAGCTCGATTTACGACAGCTTTGATACACGGATTTAACCCCGGTACATCACCACCACCTGTCAAAATACCTAATTTCATTTGATCTCATCTCCTTGAATTTAGTCTATTACTGGAGCCTGGCGAAAATCAAATCCCAGTCGAGTGTACCAGAGAGGAATATAAAAAACGCCAGTGTCCAGTCTATTAGTTATAGTCGTTGGTCTATTAATCTTATAGTCGTTTGCGGTTGGCCCCATACAAAAATCGATCCAACCCTATCAATTACTTCCCCTAGCCTTCGGCCCAGGCTGTGCTAACAAATCGACGATACCACGGAGATCCAACCACCATTGTTCTTTCGGACGGCCAAATTTACTGTCAACCATGCGTGGCATATTTTCTATGTCGGTTAATTTGAATTCACCGCCAACCAATCCAATAAACGAACTACCCGTCATACCACTGCCAATTTGCTCTTCCAAGTAATCCACACAATCAGAGGCAAGCCGCGTTGCTAGAATACGATCATAAGGTGTCGGATTGCCACCTTGCTGCAAATGTCCCAGAATCGCCTGACGCACATCAAACAAGTCGCCGCCTTCTTCTTCAAACAGAGCGCGCATAAAATCTGTGGTATAAATTTCGTTGGCATGTTCATTACGAATCATTAGACCAACACGTTTACCTTGCTTGAAGCCTTCAATAAGCATATTGACATCGTTTACCATATCTTGCAGTGTAACACCATCTTCGTGCATATAAACACGTTCTGCACCCGTTGCCAGCGCAGACATGAGTGCCAAATAGCCGCAATAATGCCCCATCACTTCTACCACAAACGTACGCCGCGACGCTACAGCAGACTGCTTAATCTTGTCTACGGCATCGACAATGCTGTTCAAGGCTGTATCTGCCCCAACACTCAACTGAGAACCGGGCAAATTATTATTGATACTGGCCGGAATACAAATCATCGGGATATTGAAAGCTGGGTAATTCTCCCGCAGACGGTACATTTCGTAGAGAGCTTGGTATCCGGTAAGGCCCCCAATCATGAGGATGCCTTCTATCCGATGCTCTTCCAGGTTACGGGCAATGGCATACCATTCCCCGCCTTCAGGCACCGTCCGATTGGTACCAAATTCAGAGCCACCCATGGGAGCTAAACCAGCCACATCCATCCAGTTTAACTCTTTGATTTCGCCACGAATCAGACCCCGGAAGCCACGACTAATACCCATCATAATGTGGCCTTTATCAACACCCAGGCGCACAGCAGCACGAACGGCTGTGTTCATGCCCGGAGAGGGACCACCCGCATTCATCACGGCTAGACGCATGCGTCGTTTGCCCGGTTCTGGCGTATGAGGCATAGCCCGAACGAGTGTCCGCAAGGTGCGGAAGGATTTCTTAAAGCTGCGCCCGCGCAAATCCATTGCTTTTTCAAATTCGCCAGCGCGCACAGCATTCCCCACTGCTTGGGTGATTTCCAAACACTTTGCCAATGGGGTACGGGTGATTTTGTTCCCTTGAATCCCCATCACAAATGGCTCAACGCCAGGTTTATCATTGAGTAATTCTTCTACGGCTTGGGCGCCAAGTTGGGTGGCGAGGTTACGGTCAAATACACTGGGTGCGCCGCCACGCTGCACATGGCCTAACACGGTAATGCGCGTATCTTCACCAAGTCGTTCTTCTAACGTTTTACGCACATGTTCGCTCGTAATGGGTTTGCCGTGCATGTCTTGGGCACCTTCAGCACACAATGACGATGCTGTCACGACGGCCGATTTCACGTCCTTGGGCCATCACTTCACACATTTTGTCTTCCCAATTATCAAGATTGGGCGGCGCTTCTGGAATCAAAACCCAGTCGGCACCGGTTGCTAACCCTGCCATTAAGGCCAGATAACCGCAGTGGCGACCCATTACCTCGATGACAAAGCTACGTTGATGACTGGCGGCTGTGCTGGTAATGGCGTCTACGGCTTCGACGATGCGATGCAGCGCGGTATCTGCGCCAGTGGTCATATCAGAGCCGTACATGTCGTTGTCGATGGAGCCAATGATGCCAGCAATTGCCAGATGGGGATGCTTGTCTGCAATTTCCTTGGTGACAACGCCTGTTTCTACCAGTTCGGCTATCAGACCAGACCATTCTTGATAAAGCAAGTTAGCACCTGTTAAACTGCCGTCCCCGCCGATGCAGACGAGTGTGTCGATATCCGCTTTTAAAAGATTAGCAACTGCTTTTAAGCGACCCGGCCGTTCCCGGAATTCCAGGCTGCGGGCGGAACCGATGATGGTGCCCCCTTTTTGTAAGATGCCGCCTACATCACTCCAACCAATAGGTCTAATGTAGTTTCCGCCATCAACCATGCCTTGATAGCCTTCATAGATTGCCATCACTTCTGTGCCGTGATCTAGTGCGGCGCGTACGACCGCCCGAACGGCGGCGTTCATCCCTTGGGCATCACCACCGCTTGTGAATACACCTATTCGATCCATATTTTGTCCTTCTTCAGTTATCGACTGGGTCTCGTTTGTCTGTGTGGAACAATGGTTGACCAACAGTCTAGAATTTTACAGGTTTAAAAAGCCCTAAAATCAGGTTTTCACCAGTGGGAGATTTTTAGTGGGAATACGCCAAGAATTAACTCAGCGGCTCAAGCTCTAATAGTACAATTTTCGGGCTGTTTCGCAACTTTTGGGGGGATGAGTTGAGGAATGAACTCGGTTGATGGGTATTGAGAGTAGAGGTTAGAGATTGGAGATAGATGCGCCTCTAATCTCCAATCTCTTTTTCACTTAACGAGACCAACTATCAAAGAGGGGTGTATTTGCACCAGAGACGAGGCGGGTGGCGGGGCCAACGGCCGTTTGCAGGCGGAAGTCCCAGTTATCAGCGGAGCCGATGGCGATGATGAAGGCGTTGTCGTTGAGCCATTGGGCGGAAACGGCCGTTTGCCCTTCTGCCATCTCGACTACCAAAGGTTCTGCCCCAACCTGCCCCACAGCATAACTTCCTGGCTGCGCATACACGAAGGCTTGTTCTGCTGGATTCCAGGCAAAAAAGCGGGTGGCGTCCTCAGCATAGGTCGTGGGATTTTGACCACTACCAGTGGCAATAACCAGAGCGCTGCTGGGTTCGTCAGCCAACTCGCGCACATAGCTCAATTGGCTGCCAGAGCCAGACCAAACGACAGGGGAAAAGATGATGTTTCCTTCAAGTGACGCTAATGGCTCTGCTTCGCCTGTTGTGGGAATACGCCACAATTCGGCTGAGGCAGAGGCATAGGGGTCTGGGGAGGAAATGGCGGCAGTGGCGAAAGCACCATCATCCAGCCATTGCAGCCAGGGGTAAAAGGCAAATTCACTGGCGGTATTGACTGGCTCGAAGGTGATGACGGTTTTCTGTTTGCTGCCGTCTAAATTTGCGCGGATAACGGCCGTTGTCTGCCCAAACATCACCACATTCTTTGCCGAAATGGCAAACGAACCGCCGCCCGTGCCTGCTGGAAACCGTTCAGTCAATACGCCAGCCAGATCCACCGTCCACAAATCTTCCAAACTGCCCATGCCTGGAGCGCCGTTGCGGTCAATGGCATAGGTATTAAAAGCGAGTGACTGACTGTCTGCCAACCACTGTAGCTGCCCAATCAGAGCCGTCAAATCATCTGCCGGAGCGATGTCTGCCAGGTCTGCGGCATCCACCAGGGTTTGGCTGGCACCCGTTTCGATATCAACGAGGAGAAGAGCGGCGTCTGTGTCTTGTAACGTGGTATAGGCAGCATAACGGCCGTTTGGCGAAATCAATATATCACCCACATCTTCAGCGTCAGCCAGCCAGGTTGGTTCAGCGGCGTCGGTCTCATCAAGCGTTAACAGCCACAAAGCGCCCTTGTCTGCGTAGACCAGGCGCGAGCCAACAGCGGCAAGGCCAGGTTCCGGGTCGTTGGGCAGCGTTTCCGTTTCAATGGTTTCGCTAACGGACGAGGAAGCCGCCAAATTAGAAACGGCCGTTGGCGCAATATTGCTGCCTCAACAGTCGGTTCGGCGGTTGGCGTCGGTGGCGCCACCACAGCTTGCGCCGCACTGCCATTGCTGACACTGGTATACTGGCTTTCCCCGGCTACCCAACACACGTTTCCATCTGCCCGCTCTGGACAGACGATTTTCCACCAGCCGCTCTCCGCATGACGTCCCAGGACAACGGCCGTTTCCCCTTTGAGCAAGAAACTATCCCGCCCATAAGCCACCCCAGGGCCAATGCGGATATTGACATCGACCACCGCGCTCAGAACGGGTTCCCCAGCCACCGGCTCAGCCACCACTGGCGTCAGCCGTCGCTGGCAGCTTCCCCTCTCAAAGTGGCTGTCGGTGCGATATTTTGAATAACGGCCGTTGGCAATTCAGTCACATCCCCTACATCAGCGCCGCTTCCCGGCAAATCCGGCCGCGTCAACGCCGGTTCCAACGGCTGCCCGGCAAAGGCATTACACGCCAACGAAACCAAAACCAACAACCCAACTAAAATCCACAAATAACGATGTCGTTCCATAATTTCATTCCAGAAATGGCACCTCCGAGATTTCAAGCGACTGAGTCGCCAATCTCAGAGGTGTGAAGTAAAATGCAAAATCCTCAAGAACAGTTTAAAATAGCATATGCGATTTGACAATTCCAAACAAGGCCGTTACGCATTGGCTTCCCTACGCCTAAGCAACGGGCCAGCCAAGACCCATGAGGTCGCCCTTCATTAAAATCAAAAACTCGCGCCAGGACGCAAACCGCCAACCAACTTGCATCTTGGCATGAAATAACACTGGATAAATACCCATGCAATTTCGTGACTTTCTTGAACAAACCGCCGAAACCGGCGCTCTCATCACCGTCCACAAGCTCGTAGACACCACCTTTGAAGTTGCCAACGTGGCCCACGCCCTCGAAGGCCGTCCCGTCATCTTCGACAACATCAAAGACCACCCCGATTGGCGCATCTGCGCCGGTCCCTGCTCCGACCGCCGCTACTTCGCCATGAGCCTCGGCGTACCTCTCACTGAACTGGTCCATCACCTGGCCTACGCTCTGGAAAACCCGCAAGAACCACCCCTGGTCGACTCTGCCCCCTGCCAGGAAGTCATCATCAAAGACGTAAATCTCTATGACTTGCCCATTCTGCTCCACCTGCCTGAAGATGGCGGGCACTACATCGCCAGCAACGTCGTCATCACCAAAGACCCCGATTTGGGGCGCAACATGTGTTACCACCGCCTGCTCCGGCTCGACAAAAACCATTTTGCCGCCCGCATCGTGGAACAGCGCGGCACCCACACCGCCCTCAGCAAAACAGACGGCGACTTACCCGTCGCCATCTGCATCGGCGTCTCTCTGGCAACCCATCTGGCCGCCTCCATGTCACCCCCGCCAGAGGTAGATGAACTGTCCGTCGCCCACGCCCTGGCACCCACACCTATGGTAAAATGCCTCAGCAACGACCTGGAAGTGCCCGCCCATGCCGAAATCGTGCTGGAAGGACGTATCACCCGGCAACTGCACAGCGAAGGCCCCTTCATGGACCTTACCGGCACCATGGACATTGTGCGCCAACAGCACGTCATCGAAATCGACTTGATCACCCATCGCAAAAATCCCATCTTCCACGCCCTGCTGCCTGGCGGACTGGAACATAAACTGCTCATGGGTATGCCCCGCGAACCAACCATCTTCAACGCCGTCAACAAGGTCACGCGCTGCACAGGCGCCGCCATTACTCCTGGCGGCGCGTCCTGGCTCCATGCGGTGGTGCAAATCGACAAACAAGGGGCTGAAGACGGCCGTTTAGCCATCGAAGCCGCTTTCAAAGGCCACAGTTCCCTCAAACACGTCTGGGTCGTCGATACCGACATCGACATCTACGACCCAGTACAGGTAGAATGGGCACTCGCCACCCGCTTCCAGGCCGACAAAGACCTCATGGTGTTCGAGAACATGCCCGGCAGTTCCCTAGACCCCTCCGGCACACATGTGCCCGGCAAAAAAAGCCTCACCGCCAAAATGGGCCTGGACTGCACCATTCCCTGGGGCGGCGAGTCCGCCGCCTTCAAGCGCGGCCAATACGGCGCAGTCGATTTACACGAGTATCTTGAATAATCAGCTAACATACTGAACCAAGTGAACAATCATGGAACTCTTACCCCTTCTTGCCCAGGAAAATGAACTCATCCAGCAGGAACTTGCCTTTGTCCTCCTGTTAACGATTGCCGCAGGTGTGGCCCTTATCATTCGCCGCTTCCGCTTCCCTTACACCGTGGCACTTGTTTTGGTAGGCGCAGCCCTCTCCCTGGTGCCCAATCTGCTGCCCTTCGATATTAGCAGCGATCTCATCCTGGCGATTTTGGTGCCGCCGCTTCTCTTTGAAGCCACCCTCCACATCAAATGGAAACACATGCGCAAAGACCTGGCACTCATCATGGCGCTCGCCATTGGCGGTACGCTCATCGGCACCATCATCGTTGGCGAAATCGTCGCCTGGGTCTTAGACATGCCTTTACTGGCGGCCCTGGCTTTCGGGGCGCTCATCTCCGCCACCGACCCCGTCGCCGTCATCGCCTTCTTCCGCAGTTTGGGCGTTAGCAAGCGGCTTTCCCTGCTGGTAGAAGGCGAAAGTTTGTTCAACGATGGTACCGCCATCGTCATCTTTAACTTGATGGTGGCGCTCGCCATTACTGGCTCTGACACCTTCAGTTTAGGCAGCGCCATTATCGAATTTCTGCGCGTCTCTCTGGGCGGCCTGGCAGTGGGTCTGATACTGGGGTACATCGTCTCCTATATCGTGCTGAAAAACCTGGATGATCACCTGATTGAGACGACAACCACCGTCGCCCTCGCCTTTGGCGCTTATGTCATTGCTGAACAATTTCATGTCAGCGGCATTTTGGCGGTGGTGGCGGCAGGTTTAATGGTGGGCAACATTGGCTTGCAAAACACGTCACCCACCACGCGCCTCACCCTGGAAAACTTCTGGGAATTCTCTTCGTTCGTGGTGAACTCCATGATTTTTTTGCTCATCGGCTTTGAACTGGAGATTGACCAGCTTATTCCTTATTTGTTCCCTATCATGGTGGCGGTGGTCGCGGTCCTGGTAAGCCGTGCTATCATCGTCTACGCCATGGCGGGCATCCACAATGCCCTGACACCTCGCCCCCGAGATGTGCCCAAAAGCTATCAGCATGTCATGTTTTGGGGCGGCTTGCGCGGCGCGATTTCGCTGGCGCTGGCGCTTACCCTCAGCGGTGATGTGTTTGGTGAAGCATTTGCCAATGAAATGCGCATCATGGCTTTTGGTGTCGTCTTATTCACCCTGGTGGTGCAAGGGTTAACCATCGAAAAACTTATCAACCATCTCAAATTGGCTGTCAAACCCCAGCCGCGTGTCACCCAACAGCGGCTGCAAGCCAACATTTACGCCAAACGCGCTGGCAAACGAGAACTAGATCGGCTGCACAGCGACGACATCCTCTTTCCCGAGATTTGGGAAGCGATGAGCGGCATTTACGAGGTGGAAATTGCAGAGGCGAAAGAGGCCTTGAATAGCCACCTGAATGAATATCCCGAGCTGGAACAAGAAGTTTTCCTGCAAGCGCGGGAAGAGGTACTCAAAGCAGAGCGGGCAGCCATCAGCAATGCCGCCCGTGAAGGGTTTTTATCAGATGAGCTGCATCACGAAATGGCTAAAGAAGCAGATAATCATCTAGCCGCCCTGGAAATCATCAAGCAACATCGGGGTCTGGATGAAGATGAGGATTAAACAACTTACAAGGGATTAGTGATTGGAGATGGAGATGAGTCTGGCATAATTTGCGCTACGATGGCGCAAGCAAAGTACAGGGCGACGCACTAAACCAGTGAGGAAGAGGATTAAGATGGAATGTATTGTGTGTGCCACCAGAGGTGGGGAAGGCAGCCGCGCGGCGCAGATGGCTGCAATTCGACAAGCACAGAAAAGAAGGTAAACCTTTGGTATTTTTGTATGTGACAGCACCAGACAGCCTGGGTGATGTTGATGAACAACTGCTTCCTGCTATTCGTCAGGAATTGAACTGGATGGGGCAAACGTTGCTGCAAGTCGCCAAAGGTCGCGCAGAAACGGCCGGATTGAAGGCAACTGTGGAAATTCGTGAAGGCAATGTGCAAACAGAAATTGAACGTTTTTTGCAAGAATCGAAGGCAGAGGCTTTAATTCTGGGTGCGCCACGCGGCCTGACTGCCAATGTATTTGGCGACGATGCTGTCGAACTGTTTGCACAATCAATTCAAGAGGATACGGGCGTTGAAGTGCAGGTGGTTTACCCGGAAAGTGAAATGGATGCTTGAAAGTTTACGTGAGTTTTTACAAATACAATTCAAAATAAGTCCTGAAACGCAGGAGAAGCTGTTCACGACGCTTTTGATCATCCTGGTGATGATTGTGGTGCGTTGGGTGATGCTTCGCTATGTGAATCAGCGTTTTCATGGAAACACTCGCACCCTGTATACCTGGCGCAAAACGGTTGAGTACTCGGTTTATATTGTCGGGGGCATCCTGGTTGGCCGAATTTGGCTGGTGGGGGTGCAATCGCTTCTGACGTATCTTGGTATTTTGTCGGCTGGTTTGGCGATTGCGTTACAAGACCCGATTATGAATCTGGTGGGCTGGGTGTTTATTGTGACAAGACGGCCGTTTTCCGTGGGAGATCGCGTGGAGGTAAACGACTTTGCCGGGGATGTCATCGACGTGCGCCTCTTCTCCTTTAGCCTGCTGGAAATCGGCAAACGCATCGACGCGGAACAGAGTACCGGGCGGGTGCTGCATGTGCCAAACGGCCGTGTCTTCACGTGAAGTCGTTGCCAACTACAGCCAGGGCTTGCCCTTCATCTGGAACGAAATCCCGATTTTGGTTACCTTTGAAAGCGATTGGGAAAAGGCAAAAGCCATCATAACGGAGGTCATCAACTACCTACGCTCCGCCTGTCGATCAAGAAAAGTTAAAGCAAAAGCAGCTCAAAGAGATGCGTTTTGTCATTTCCTACAGCAATACCGCGCCGACGGTTTATACCAAAATCGAATCAAGCGGCGTGCTGTTTACCATGCGCTATCTGGTGGCCCCCAAGAAGCGGCGCGGCAGCGAACAAACCATCTACGAAGCTGTTTTGCGTGCGTTTGCGCCCCATGACGACATTGACTTTGCTTACCCAACCCAGCGTGAATTCATCAATTACCAGGAAAAGAAAGGGGGACCAGATGATCCACCAGATTACCATTCGACGAGAAGATCAGTAATAGGATCGCGGATAAAACAATTTACAAGAGATTGGGGATCTGGAGATTGGAGATTGGTAAACCCGACCCATCTCTAATCTCTAATCTCCAATCTCCTTCCAGCGTAAATGTCCAAATAATCACAGCAAACAGGAAAACTATGCCAACAACTATTCAATTAAACGAAGACCAACAAGCAATGCTCAACGGCGAACGCGGCACCCGCCAAACAAATGGGGATGCGTCTCATTTTAGATATGGCCGCCGCCGCTGGCGCTACCGAACTTATCCCGATCCAAAGTGCCCATCTCTCCGGCGTATCGCCGCTGACTGGCGGGCTGGGACTGCGCCAATTCCTGGCGAAGCTGGCCAGCGATGAACAAGCCAGCATGGCTGTGCCGACTACGCTTAACGCGGCGGGCTGTGACGAAGCGCAGTTTGATGAGATGAAGATTGTGACGCCCGATTTTCTGGAACACAACCACGAAATTGTGGCGCTGTATACGCAGTTGGGGGTGCGGCCCATCCAATCTTGCACGCCGTATGAATGGGAGGGCGTGGTCACCGAAGGCGTGGGGGCGTGGGCTGAATCGAACGCCATCTGCTTTGGCAATTCTTACTGTGAGCTGACGACCAATCGTGAATCTGGCCTGTCGGCGCTGGCGTGTGGGCTGACAGGCTACACGCCGAAGTACGGCCTGCTGGTGGACGGGGCGCGTCGTCCTAATTTGATTGTCAAGGTGACGGCGCAGATGAGCGACCCCACTGATTTCTCGATTTTGGGTGACTGGATTGGCAGACAGCGCAAACCAACCTGGAAGACACCGCTCGGTCCTATCCCCTTTATCAAGGGCTTGCCGGCTGACTTGGACCATGAACAGCGCAAAGCCTTAACGGCGGCGGCGGCCAATTATGGCTGTCCCCTGCTCTTCATTGAAGGCGAGGGGGCTGTTCCCAAGGGAGATATTCAGGACACGCTGAAATTTACGCAGACGGCACTGGCTAAACGGTATGCTGAGTTACGCCCGTATGCGCCTGTTTCGTTGATTACGATTGGGTGTCCGCAGGCTTCGATGGGGGAGTTGAAAGCAACGGCCGTTCTCCTCAAAGGTAAAACGCTGTCTGCCGCTGCCCCGCCGCTGTGGGTCTTTACCTCGTCGCACAACAAGGCCATCGCCGAAAAGACGGGCATTGCCGACATTATCCGTGACAGTGGGGCACTGCTGTTGGAAAACACTTGCCCGGAGGTCGTGCCGTATGACCCAAGCTGGGTTCACCATGTGCTGACCAATTCGATGAAAGCAGAGCATTACATCAAATCTGGCCTGAACGGGATTCCGACGTCGGTGATGACGCTGGCGGATTGTGTGGCGGTGGCGGAAGGAAACCTAAAGATTAAAGATAAAAGATTGAAGATTGAAGACGGGAAGCAGAAGGATGAAGGTGGAGGGATGAAGGATGAAGAAAAACCAGCAAAACCTCTCATCTCTGGCGCGTTTGAGTCTGCGGGACAGGGGTTGCCTTCGCAGGCGGATTTTGTGGTGAAGGGGCAGGCGTTTGTGACGGATACGCCGATTACGCTGTTGGGCTTTGTGAATCGGGAAACGGGGACCATTGAGGAAGAGGGGCATCCGCTGAATGGGCAGAGCATGGCGGGGAAGATTGCCATTTTCCCGAAGGGCAGCGGCTCGACGGTGGCGCCGTATGTGCTGTTGGAGTTGTTTTACCGGGGCATGGCGCCGCTGGCGATTGTGAATACGGATATTGACCAGCAAAGTGCGCCTGCCTGTTCGCTGGAAGGGATTCCGTATGCCTACAGCTTTGACGCGGATGTGATTGGCGGGATTAATAATGGGGATTATGTGGAGTTGAAGCGGGTGGGCGAGCAGGTGGTGGTGCGGGTGTTGGGGCGGGTGACGGATATAGCGAGCGGTTAATGCAATAAAAGTCAATGGCCGTTTTTGCTCACAACTTGGTTCTAGCTAATGAAGGGTGGCTCGGACGGGGTTTCAGGCACAGTAGCAAATAGAAGATTGAAATGAAGAGGGGATAATGAGTCAGAGAGTTTTACGTTATCGTGCTATGTCTCGCTTTTGTAGTTGTTCTTTTGGGCGGAGGTGCTATCTTGGCCGGGACAAAACAAGCAGAACAGGTTACCCAAAAATTACAGGCAGATTTAGCTACGGCAGAGGCAGAAAATGTGGCTTTGGAGAATTCGCTGGCGGAGGTTGAGGCAACGATTGTCACGCCCACATTCATTACCATCACTCAACTGGTTACTCAAACGCAAATCATTACCCAAACCGACGTTGCCCTAGCTCATCAAATTGGTGTCCAGGCATTAACCCAATTGAATGACAATTTAGACCTGGCTATCCAGTTTTGAGTCTGGAGGCCAGCCAGATTGCCGATACACCACCACCCGCAGCACATTGCTCTATTCGTTGCGTTACAACCCCACGGTAATGACCATTTTGCCCGGACCCGTTGGGCGGAAAGTTTGACGTTTAGTCCAGACGGCCGTATGCCTTGGCTGCCGGTTATGGTGGTGGAGTTGTGAAGTTATATGACGCAGCTACTGGTCAATTGATTGATGAGCCTGATTTAGACTTGAGTGATTATGGCAGTGGCGGGGGATAATAGTCGGGTGCGTGCTTCAGTTGACTTTAGTCCTGACAGTCAGTGGTTAGCCGCCACAAACCCCTCTTTTGGCGATGGCAACCATATCACCGTTTGGGACATTAATTCTCAACAAACCATGGCCAGCAGTGAAGAATACGCTGACTATGTCGCCTTTGCGCCCGATGGACAACACCTTTTTTCCAGCCGAAGTGATGGGGTCACTTACTGGGGGATAACGCCTGATGGATTACAAGAAATCAATCGCCTGACGTTTGACGACACCGATGAATATCACTATCCACTGCACATAGCAGTTAGCCCAACTGGGACAATAGCCATTGGTAAAAGAAATGTCGGCATTACCGTATGGAATCCCATTACCAATGAAACAGATCACTGTTACAACGATTCAATACCCTATGGTGACAGCCTCCATTTCAGTCCCGATGGTCACATTCTAGCTTTTGACAACGGTAGTGACATTATTTTGTGGGATGTAACTACAGGGGAACAAATCGGCGGGTCTTTGCAAAGAGCCGGTCTTGTGGCAGGTTTCAGCCAGGACGGACAAACGCTTTTGTCCTCAAGCAGGGGAGATGAATCTCTGCAACTTTGGGCAGTAGATACCCAAAGTCGAGAAGGCGAACCATTTAATAGATGGGGACGTACAAAAGAACCGTTAGCTGCCGCCTTTAGCCCTGACGGTAAAACATTAGCTTCCAGTTACACCATAGGCGACATAATTTTATGGGATGCTACAGGCTTATCTCATCTTGGACAGGAAGTAGGTCAGGTATCGGGCAATATCCAAAAGATGTCATTTATGGATGAGCAAGAGTTAGTTGTGCAAACAAGAGATGGAGAAGTTACTTTTTGGGATATTTCTTCTAAAACGCAACTTTCACCCACCCTCACCCTGCCCATATCTGATCCAAGAAGTTTCGTTTTCAGCCAGAACTATAAACTGGCTGCTACCCATATTTATACCAATGACATCAGCACCATAATATTGAGTGATCCATCTACACAACAGACAATTGGTAAACCTATAACCCTAACCAATTATGCCAACAGTTTTACGTTTAGTCCTGATAGCACAATTTTAGCTGTGGGAGATTCAGAAGGTCAATTGACGTTGTGGGATACAGCCACCCAAGAAATAATAGATGCTCCGCTGCCAACACACACCAGAGCTATTCTTTCTACTACTTTTAGTCCAGATGGCAAAACCCTGGCTACTGGCGGCGCTTATGAAGTTTTTCTATGGGATATGGCAACACATCAGCCCCTTCTCGCGCCTATTTCTATCGAGGCAGACAATTTGCAGTTTACAGATGAAGGCCGCAAACTGGTGACGAGAAACCGTCTAGGAAATAGTTATTTGTGGGACACAATGTCAGGTCGGTTTTTGGGAGAAATAACTACAAGTACTGGGATATGGGGAAGACAGTCAGATATTGCATTCAGCCCATACCACAATTTAATAGCTACTTCAAATACTGGCTATATTAACTTTCGGGAGCAGATTTGGCAGTCATCTTTGTTTTCGACACAGCCTCTCAACAGCAGATAGGCGGTTTGACTCCATTTATGGATCACTTTGCGCCAACTTTTAGCTTGGATGGCAATTTTTTGGCGACAGCACGAAGAGATCGGACAGATCAAATGATTGTGCTTTGGGATTTGCGCCTACAAAGTTGGCAGGAAAGCGCCTGCCGTACCGTAAACCGGAATTTCACACCGGAAGAATGGTCATTTTATTTTGGCAGTGAACCCTACCGCAAAACTTGCCCCAGATTTGCCCTGAATTGTCGTAGTATAGACTACACCTGGCACGCTCTACTGCTGTAATCAGTTACCAAGCCACACCCTAGCCGCTATGCGGATAACGGGCGTTCTCCAACCATCAAGCAACTGACTAATCTTTAATCTTCAATCTTTGGGGCGTAACGGCCGTTCCCCCTTATGCTATAATAACGAGCACAGACTAATTCTGTAGGAGCGTGAGATGACAACAAATCTTTTAGAAAACCTCATTGTAATCGATCCAAAACTACGTAAAGGACGTCCCGTTATTGCAGGAACTGGGGTGACGGTGCGTACCGTTGTGGGGCATTACAAACTTGGTCTATCCGCAGAAGAAATCGCTGATGACATGAATATCTCGCTGGCTGGGGTTTATGCCGCATTGGCATATTATCATGCTAACATACCAGAAATCGAAGCAGACGTCACAGCCAATACGGAAGCCACAGTCATAGCTGAATTGATCAATGCCTGATCGTATTCGTCTTTACTTGGATGAAGACACAATTAGCCGTGCGCTCATCCGCTCTCTCCGTGCCAGACAAGTTGACGTACTTACTGCCCAAGAAGTAAATCTCTTGGGTGTGCCAGATGATCAACAGCTTCATTTTGCTGCATAGAAAATCGCACACTATTCACGTTTAATACCCGAGATTTCGTACAACTACATCAAATCTATTTGCAAGAAGACAAACATCACGCAGGTATTGTCGTATCAGATCAACTTCAAGTTGGCCTGTTGACCAAGCGTCTTCTCAAACTCCTCGATGCTAAAACTACATTAGAGTTGCAAGATTGGCTAGAATTTTTGAGTAATTGGCGATAGGTAACGGCCGTTATCCGTTCTCAGTTGTTTGTTAAAACGGCCGTTTGCTGACTGGTAGGCAAGTGACTAATCTTCAATCTTTGGGGAAAATACTGCCAAAATTGTATGCTATAATGCGCTGGTAATAGGAGCATAATAAAATGATTGAATTCGATGCCATCCAAAAAGAATTAGGGCAATTGCCCAAACAAGAACGTTTAAAGCTTGCTCATTGGCTGTTAGATTCTTTAGTTGATGAAACCGGAAAATCGGAAGAAAGACATTAGAATCAAGGAAAATCCGTTATTGATGGGCGGGCATGTTTAGCGGAGGGTCAGGTAATACAGCGTCCCAAGCTGAAGAAATTCTCGAAGCGGAAATTGGCAATGTCGGCGGGTTTGGCGATTCATGAGCTATTTGTTTTGACGATTGATCAGCGCCATTTCCGACTTTTTTCGTCCCCTGCATTGCAGTGCATTTGATATTCTACCCTGAGATGTAAACGGCGGTTTTTAGCCCCCTCTCCCCGTTCTCCAATCCAGCAGGCAGAGGAGCTAATCTTTGGTCTTTAATCTTGGGGAGGAACGGCCGTTTCCCCCCTCCATTTCCCCTTTTCGTAAAAAATCACCAAACCCACCCCCCGATCCTTCTCATATCCCGACGATAGCAAAACGCCGCTAAACATGTTAAAAAAGAGGTACGTATTGGAAATGATTACAAAAAAATAGCACATCGCCTCCACGTTCGAGGCCATGTCCCAAAAGAGCCGACTTTTACTGTGTACTTGGGTAAGGTCGGTTTTTGCGTTTTTAAGGTCTGGGAAGTTCGTCACGTAAACATCAAAATCGGTGGGGAGTCTGAGTAGGTTGAAGAGGAGAAACTTATGAACACCGGTATACCTGTCGCTGATATTTGTTATCACACGCCCATGGCGGCGTTGGTCGTCAATCGTGAGACCCCCTTGCGCGAGGTCATCAACAGACTCACCGATCGGCATCACACCATTCCTATTTTCGTTACCGACAGTCTGGAACGGCTGCACGGCATGGTGCAGCATGATGATTTACGCGATTGGGTACGTTTGCAATGCAACCTTATGCCCAGCAACGGCCGTTTATCCGCCAGCAAAACCCGCCGTCTCCTCTGCGCAGAAACCATTGGCGAACTTGCCCAAAACGACGGCAGCCTGATGTCGGTGCGGCTAGATCAGCCGCTGTCGGAAGCGATGGCGAAGATGTCGGCGTATGGCCGCAATGATATTGCTGTGGTGGATGAAAACGGCCGTTTCATCACCACCCTCAATCTACAAGATGTCCTGTCCTACATGATGGAAAAAGAGAGGAAATTTCAAGCATGAGTGACCTCGTTCTCACCGATTCTGCCCAAGCCGCCTCAAGTCAGCGCCGCCACTGGTTTGGCTTTTTGGCGTTCATTCCGCTGGGATTCTTCCTATATTTCACCTCCCTGCTGCATCCGGTGGCAGCAGGGCAGGTCGTCTCATTTTTCTTGCCCTGGGTACCCAGTCTGCAAGTCAATCTCTCCTTTCTCATTGATGGACTGGGACTCTACATGGGGCTAATCGTCAGCGGCATCGGGATGCTTGTCTTGCTTTATGCCAGCGTCTACCTGCGCGGCGAAGCCGAAATCGGCCGTTTTTACACCTTCATCCTGCTGTTTATGGTTTCCATGCTGGGGCTGGTTTTCAGCAACAACATCTTCTTGCTCTTCATCTGCTGGGAACTCACCTCCATCACCTCCTTCTTCCTCATCGGCTTCCACCACGAAGAAGAAAAAGCGCAAAAAGCCGCCCTGCAAGCCCTGTTGGTGACAGGCGCGGGCGGTCTCGCCATGATGATCGGCCTGATGCTGCTCGTCAGTGTGACCGGCACAGCCGAAATCTCGGCGTTCAATAAAATGGGAACCCTCATTCAGAGCAGCAATCTCTATGTGCCGATTGTCATCCTCATCTTTTTGGGCGCGTTTACCAAATCGGCGCAATTCCCCTTTCATTTTTGGCTGCCTAACGCGATGGCTGGCCCCACCCCCGTCAGCACCTACCTGCACTCCGCCACGATGGTCACGGCGGGGGTTTACCTGCTGGCGCGGCTCAATCCATCTCTCAGCGGCACGCCCTTGTGGTCGGTGACGTTGCTGGTGGTCGGCGGCTTTACGGCTTTGCTCACGGCGTGGCTCTCCTGGCAAAAAACAGACCTCAAAGGCATTCTGGCTTACTCGACGATTAGTGCGCTGGGCGTGATGGTGATGATGATTGGCATTGGCAGCGAAGCGGCTCTGACAACGGCCGTTCTCTACTTGCTCGTCCACGCTCTTTACAAAGCCGCCCTGTTCATGGGGGCTGGCATCATCGACCACGAAACAGGTACCCGCGATGTCACCCAACTCGGCGGTCTATGGAAACTCATGCCCTTTACGTTCGTCGGCTTTCTTGCTGGCTTCTTTGTCGATGGCCGGGATTCCGCCCCTGCTGGGTTTCGTCAGCAAAGAGTTGATGTATGAATCGACGTTGGGGTTGAATGGACAGATAGTAGCTTGGGGCGCAACGGCCGTTATCCTGCTCAGTAATGTCTTCATGGTCGCCGCCGCTGGCATCCTCACCCTGCGCCCCTTCTTCGGCCAAGTGTACCGAGCACAAACCCCATCACAAAACACCTTTTGCACTGTGGCTTGGCCCCGTTATTTTAGGCACAATTGCTCTGCTCTTCGGTCTCTTCTCCAATTCTCCCCTCGTCGGTGACTTGCTCATCGGCCCAGCCGTAGCCAGCGTGGCGGGCGAACCTCTTCACCTCCATCTCAGCTTATGGCACGGCATCACCCCCATGTTGGCACTTAGCGCCATCACCCTCACCGCTGGCGCGTTCCTTTATGCGGCTCATACCGCCTTGCGCCCCGCCGCCGCCAATCTTGATGCCACCTTCGCCCGCATCGGCCCCGGCCCGTTGGTACGACCTCCTGCTCAACGGCACCCTCGGTTTCGCGGAATGGTTAACAATGCGCATCCAAACCGGCTATTTGCGCTCTTATCTCTTCTATGTACTCAACACATTCCTCTTACTCGTTGGCTTGACTTTTTTGCGCCAAATCAACAGCCATAGTTTGCCCGCCTTCACCCCCATACGCCTGTACGAAGGCATTATTTTGCTGGTCATCGCCGCCGCTGCCTGGACGGTGATACGCTTTGATTCACGGCTGGCCGTTATCGCCGCTCTGGGTGTCATCGGCTACGGCATCGCTATTCTCTACATTCTCTTTGGCGCACCCGACCTGGCAATGACCCAATTCTCCGTAGAAACACTCACCGTCATTCTGTTCGTGTTGGTGATTTATCGGCTGCCCGCGTTTGACAAATTCAGCAGCAAATCCACCCGTATCCGCGATGGCGCTATTGCCGGACTGTTCGGTCTCTTGATGACTGGCATGGTGCTGGCAACCCAGGCATCACCAGGCAATACCA
The DNA here is from genome assembly GCA_963747345.1 of uncultured Chloroflexia bacterium. Classification (GTDB taxonomy): domain Bacteria; phylum Chloroflexota; class Anaerolineae; order Promineifilales; family Promineifilaceae. The sequence continues at coordinate 253,659 of CAVVFA010000008.1, forward strand.
ACTTAAAAGATTACTTCTCAAACAACAGCTACCTGCTGGCGAAGGGTCACAATGTGGTCAATGTCATCCTGGTTGACTTCCGGGGCTTCGACACGATGGTCGAGATCACGGTGCTTTCGGTTGCCGCCATTGGTGTGTACGCCTTGCTCAAGTCTCGGCCTCAAAATCGTCTGAAAGAAAACGAGGATCACCACCAATGAGAATAAAAGCTATCAAAACTTTTACACAGAGGAACACAGAGAAAACCGAGAGGAATCTCTCAAATTCTCTATTTGAACTGACCCCCTCCCCCAGCCCTCCCCTGCAAGGGAGAGGGAGCCAGGCCAATTCCCTCTCCCTTTGGGGGAGGGTTAGGGAGGGGGCAACCCTATGAGATCGCTCATTCTATCCACCTCAACGCGGTATTTACTGCCGCTCATGCTGCTCTTTTCCATTTTTATTTTACTGCGCGGTCACCATCATCCAGGTGGCGGTTTTATTGGGGGACTGGTGGCTTCCACGGCGTTTGCCTTGTATGGCTTTGCCTTTGGCATCACGGCCGCCCGTAAAGTGCTGCGCGTCGATCCGATGATGCTCATTGGCGGCGGTCTGCTCATGGTGGCAGTCAGCGGCATCATGGCTCCCACTTCTGCTTCACCAACCTTATATGACCTCGATTTGGGGCCACACCCCCTACCCGGCCATCGGCAAATTAGGTACACCATTGCTCTTTGACACGGGCGTTTACGTGGCAGTTATCGGCGTTACCTTGCTCATCATTTTAAGCCTCGCCGAAGAAGACGGGGAAACGGAGGAAGCCTAATGGAAATCGCTTTAGCCATTTTAATGGGATTTTTATACGCATCAGGTGTCTATATGATTTTGCGGCGCAGTTTGGTCAAGCTCATTATTGGGCTGGCACTGTTGGGTCATGCCACCAATCTGCTTATCTTCTCCATCGGTGATTTGGTGCGGGGCGAACCGCCGCTCATCGCAGAAGGTGCCACTTCTCCTTCCATTCCCTTTGCCGACCCCATTCCACAGGCACTTATTTTAACGGCCATTGTCATCGGTTTTGGCTCTATGGCTTTCGCCATTGTCCTCATCAAACGTGTTTACGAACGCATCGGCACAGATGATATGGATACATTGAGAGCAGCGGATCATTAAACCAGCATAACGATCTAGATGCCTACTCTAAGCACCCTAGAGTTTGGACATGCCCATCTGAACAGCTAAGATCTGACTCGAAAGTGATTTCTTAGAGGTCATGGCAATCATTATTTCGACAAAGACAACCTTATGGACATGCTCTTACTTTTCCCCATCATTATTCCCTTTTTCACGGCGATTCTAGCTATTTTGAGCTGGAAACATCGGCAGGTGCAGCGTGTCATTGGCATTATTGGCACGGTACTGCTGTTTACGGCGGCCATTGCGTTGTTTGTTGTGGTGCGACGGGAAGGCATTCAGATTGTGCAGATTGGAGGCTGGCAAGCGCCTTTCGGTATCACGCTCGTGGCTGATTTGTTCAGCGCTATCATGGTGCTCATGGCCGGGCTGATGGGCTTTGTGGTGGGGCTTTTCTCCATTGTCAACATCGACAATGAACGGCAGGCTCTCGGCTTTTATCCACTGTATCATGTGCTGCTGATGGGGGTCTGTGGCTCCTTTTTAACGGGTGATTTGTTCAACTTGTATGTCTGGTTTGAGGTGATGCTGATTGCCTCGTTTGTACTCATGGCTTTGGGCAGTGAACGGCGGCAGTTAGAGGGGGCCATCAAGTACGTGACCCTAAATCTTATGGCCTCGGCTATCTTTTTGGCGGCGGCTGGCATTGTCTATGGCACGGTCGGTACGTTAAACATGGCAGATTTATCAGTGCGCATGTATGAAGTGCCTACTGGTTTGGTGACGACGCTGTCGATGATGTTTTTGGTGGCGTTTGGCATTAAGGCGGCGCTGGTGCCGTTGTTTAACTGGCTGCCTGCCGCTTACCACACGCCACCTACATCTGTTTCCGCCATATTCGCCGCCCTGTTAACCAAAGTAGGGGTGTACGCCATCATTCGCACCTATACGCTGATATTTGTGCAAGACCAGGCGTATACCCACACCATCATCATGATTTTAGCGGGCTTGACGATGGTCGTGGGGGTGCTGGGCGCGACTTCTCAGTACCATTTCCGACGTATTCTCTCCTTCCACATCACCAGCCAGATTGGTTACATGATGATGGGACTGGCTTTGTTTTCACCGCTGGCATTGTCGGGCGCCATCTTTTTCCTCATCCACAATATCATCAACAAAACAAATCTGTTTCTGGTCAGTGGCGTCACGGATTGGATTGGCGGCTCGTATCAACTTAAGAAGTTGGGCGGGATTTACACAACCGTGCCGCTCGTCAGTGTGCTTTTCCTGATTCCGGCGCTGTCTCTGGCTGGTATTCCGCCCTTTTCCGGTTTTTGGGGCAAGTTCACCCTGATTCAGGCGGGGCTGGATGAAAAATCTTATTTCATTGTGTTTGTGGCGTTGGCAGTCAGTATGCTCACGCTCTATTCGATGACGAAGATTTGGATTTATGTGTTTTGGAAAAAACAGCCAGTAGAGATGAAACGGCCGTTACCCAATGACAAAGCAGGCTGGATTTTCCGTCTGGCTCCCATCGTTATTTTGGCTGTCTGCACCATCGTTATGAGTCTGGCGGCACAACCCATCTTAAATGTGACCATGGATGCCGCCAATCAACTGCTCGACCCGAGCATTTACGTGCAGTCGGTGCTGATTGCGCAAGCGCAGTAAAAGCTTTATTACAAAGATACAAAGGAACGAAGACACCAAGAAAAACCTTTGTCTCTTTGTTCCTTTGTAATGAATTATTTGTTGGAGAATTGAGATGTTTTTGTTAAACATTTTGTTAGCAATAGCCTGGGTGGCCTTAACGGGTGAATTTAACGCCGGAAATTTCTTTATCGGCTTCATTATCGTGTATTTGTTGCTGGCATTGACCCGTCCCTCCAGTTCTGCCCAATCATACACAGACCGGGTTCGCCGCATTTTTAGCTTTATGCTGTTCTTTCTAAAAGAGCTTGTTATGTCAAGTTTATGGGTAACGGTTCAGGTGCTTTCGCCAAAGATCATATTGACCCCAGCTGTGGTGGCGGTTCCCCTGGATATTCAAAGTGATGCGGGTATCACGCTTTTGGGCAATTTGATTACACTGACGCCTGGCACGCTCACGCTGGAAGTGGCAGAAGACCGTTCTCAAATATTCATCCATGCCATGCATGTCGATGATGTAGCAGCGTTTCGCCAGACAATCAAACAGGGTTTTGAACGCCGCATTATTGAGGTACTGCAATGACCAGTGAATTAATTGTTGATGCCATTGGCTCCGCCGCTTTAACGCTGCTCACGCTGACAATTGCGCTCTCGTTCGTCCGTCTTTACAAAGGCCCCAGTCTACCCGACCGGGTGGTGGCGCTAGATTTGTTGACAACGGTGGGCATTGCGATAACGGCCGTTTACGCCGTCATCACCGGAAGACCAGTCATATTAGATGTGGCTACCATCCTCGCCCTCATTTCATTCCTAGGCACGATTGCCTTTGCCTATTTCATCGATCTACGACGATAACATTTACGATTTACGGACTACGACTATGAATTATTTGAACGAAATTTTGGGAGCAATCTTAATCGTCCTCGGTGTGTTTTTCGTTTTTCTAGCTGGCGTGGGTTTACTGCGCATGCCCGACATGTTTTTGCGCATGTCTACAGCCACCAAGGCTTCGACACTGGGACTGGGACTAATTTTAATGGGAACGGCCGTTTTCTTTTGGGAACTCGGCATCACCAGCCGCGCCATCGCCACCAGCATCTTCGTTTTGCTCACTGCGCCCGTCTCCGCCCACATGATCGGCCGTGCCGCCTATTCCGATGGTGTGCCTCTCTGGGAAGAAACCAAACTGGACGAACTGAAAGAGTATTACGAAACTCACCACCTCGTTGTGCCAGACGAAACGGCCGTGGAGCCGGAACCACGCCTGCCCCTTCACGACTATTACACGAGTCGTCCCCGCCTATAACCTGATTCTGGGACAGAAATAACATCAAACAAAATCCCCCTAAATGACACCGCCGACAGGTACTGCTATACTTGCCTTGAAGGAATATACAAAAAACGTTCCCTGCAAACCACGTTTTTTGCACTTATTCTGGAAAAGGAAAACAAGCGGTATCCACTATGTCACATGAGTTTTTAAATCTTATTTTGGCGTTAGCCATCATCATCGTCGTCGCCAAACTCAGCGGATACATCAGCATCCGTTTAGGACAGCCCGCTGTTTTAGGCGAACTTCTCGCTGGTATTATCCTCGGCCCAACCCTCATCAATATGCTCGGTTGGCCCGTATTCCTAGACGACCCCTTCCTTGGTGAAACCATCACCATGATGGCCGAAATCGGCGTTATCCTCCTGATGATGCTTGCTGGCCTGGAACTAAATCTCGAAGATTTAGCCCGATCAGGCAAAGTGTCAGCCATGGCCGGCACATTAGGCGTCATCTTCCCACTCATCTTAGGTGCTGGCACCGCCCTCCTGTTTGGCGCAAATATCGACAGTGCCGTTTTTATTGGACTGGCTCTTTCCGCCACCAGTGTCAGCATATCGGCGCAAACCTTGCTGGAACTCAACGTCCTCCGCAGCCGCGTCGGTCTCACCATGCTGGGCGCGGCTGTTTTCGACGATATTCTGGTCATTCTGGCGCTGTCTCTCGCTGTTATCCTGCTGGGAGATAGTGAAGGGGGACTGGCTAGCATCGTGATCACCCTGTTGAAAATGATTGGCTATTTGGTGGGCGCAACGGCCGTTGGTCTTTATCTTGTTCCCCGTTTTATTGCCTGGATTGAACGGCTGCCCATCAGCCAGGGTATCGTCGCTTTTGCGCTTGTCTTATGTCTACTGTTTGCTTGGGCTGCCGAAGTTATCGGCGGCATGGCGACGATTACCGGTGCATTTTTGCTGGGCTTGTTTTTAGCCCGCCTCCCCTTCAAAAACCGCATCGAACAAGGCGTCATTGCCTTGGCCTATGGCTTTTTTGTGCCTATTTTCTTCGTCAATATCGGCTTAGCCATCAACATGCGTGCTATCAGCGGCACCTCATGGATATTGGCAATCGTCATCACCATCGTCGCCATTTTAAGCAAAATTGTTGGTAGTGGTTTGGGAGCAAAAATCGGCGGCTACACTAATCTGGAATCATTCCAGCTAGGGATTGGCATGGTCTCACGCGGTGAAGTGGGCTTAATCGTAGCCTCATTGGCACTGGCAGAAGGCTTTATTACTCCAGAAACATTTTCCGTTGTTGTATTCATGGTCATTATGGCAACCTTAGTTACACCACCCATGTTACGCGCAGCTTTTGCGTGGAAACCAAAAAAACCTAACGTAGTAGAAGCCTAAGCTTGAGGGAGAGTGATACAATGCACCAAATGGTTTTACTCGTACTTGATGACGTGAATTATTGCACACCAGTTTTGGATGCCTGGGAAGCGGCTGGCGTTTCCGGTATCACTATTTTAGATAGCACCGGTTTAGCCCGGGTTCGTGCCGCCAGCAGCTTTCGTGACGATTTCCCGCTGATGCCCAGTATCAGCAATCTCTTGAAATCACGTGAAGAACATCATCGCACTTTATTCACCGTTGTTGATTCCGATGAAATGGTCGACAAACTCATACAAGTGACACAAAACATTACAGGCGATCTGAAAGCGCCCAATAAAGGCGTTATTTTTGTGCTGCCCGTCTCAAGGGCAATTGGGTTACAACAACAAGAAAATTAGTCGTCTTCTTCTGGATTCAACAAACTATCAAATGGATCCACTTCAGATTCTTCGACATAACTTTTACGGGTTTTACCGCCAGTTTTTGGATCTTCGACGAGACCCATTTCAAAAAGATGTTCCATGATGCGGGCGGCGCGGGGGAAACCGATACGCAGTCGGCGTTGCAGGAGCGAGGTGGAGAGGAAATCTTGTTTTTGGGCGATTTCGATGGCTTGCTCTAGCAGTTGGTCGGTTTCGTCTAGCAAAGCGTGTTTGGCGATGAGCGTGTCCCAGGGGGTAGGCATCGCTTCATAGTCAGGCAACGCTTTCTGCCAATGGGTCACAACACGTTCGATTTCGTCGTCGCTGAGGAAAACGCCTTGAGCGCGAACAGGGGCAGCCGCATCAGGAGATTGAAAAAGCATATCGCCTTTACCAAGAAGTTGTTCCGCACCCGTTGAGTCCAGAATGACACGCGAATCTATGCCCGAAGCAACGGAAAAAGAGAGCCGCGCCGGGAAGTTGGCTTTGATGAGCCCGGTAATAACGTCGGTAGACGGCCGTTGTGTAGCCACCACCAAATGAATCCCCGTCGCCCGAGCCATTTGCGCTAGACGGCAGAGCGTGCGCTCCACATCACCAGGGTACATGTGCATCAAGTCAGCCAGTTCATCAATGAAAACAGCGAGGTAGGGAAGCTTTTTTCTATCTTCGCGCCGGGCCACTTTTTGATTGTACCCCGTGAGATTCCGCGCCCCGACTTCGGAGAACATTTCATAGCGGCGATCCATTTCAGCGGTGAGCCAGCGCAGCACCCCCACCGCCCGGTCGGCTTCCACTTCCACGCTGCCAATGAGATGAGGCAGGCCGTTGAATCGAATCAGTTCCACCTTTTTGGGGTCAATCATGATGAGCTTGAGGCGTTCTGGCCCATTGTTGAAGACGAGACAGGTGATGAGTGCGTTCATTAGCACGGATTTACCAGAACCAGTCGTCCCGGCAATAAGCAGATGGGGCAGTTTGGCGAGGTCGATTGCCATGGGATTGCCGGAAACACCTTGTCCCAGCGCCACTCCCATCGGGCTTTTTATCTTAGCGAAGGCGTCGGATTCGAGGATGGCTCTCATGCGCACCACACTAATTTCGTTATTGGGCACTTCAATGCCAACGACGCCGCGTCCTGGTACGGGCGCTTCAATGCGCAGGCGGGTGACGGCAAGGGCCATCGCCAAGTCGGGGCGCAGGGAGGCAATTTGGTTGATGCGCACTTTTTGCTCTTTGATTTCGCCGTCGGGCGTTATTTTCTGGGTGTAACCTGGCTCTACCCCAAATTGGGTGACGGCGGGGCCTCGTTGGATTTCGGTAACGAGCGCCGGAATATGGAAATCGGCCAGGGTTTCTTCGATGATGCGTTTTTTCTCGTTAATTTCGGCGGGCGACATGATGGTTGAACTGCCTTTGTCGAGAATGTCGATGGGGGGCAGCCGTTTGTCGCGGCGATCCAGGCCAGAACCGGTGTCGTAGTCGGCGCTATCGGCGATACTATCGGCGATAGCGCTAATAATGATGAGTTCTTCGGCGCGATTTTGGTTGTTTTGGGGGAGAGGGATGGGGAGGGGAACGGCCGTTTCCGCAACGACCACCGACTCCACAACAGGCTCAACACGGGCTGGTGGCGCAATTTGTTCGCCAGCCCGACGCAAGCGAATGGAGATATGGTTGAGCGTTTCCAGCAAATTAACCCAGCCAAATTTCGTGACGAGCGCCACCCCCCACAACAGGAGGGCAAGGTACAGAACACCAGTAAGAAAAGGACCGATGAGGTCAATCAGCGGTTCAGAGAGTGCCCAGCCCACCAGTCCACCCCCCAGGCCGAGATAAGCGTCGGGCAAGGTAGCTCCAGAGGCGATGTGGCTGATAGGCAGCAACGCAAGCCAGATGAGTTCTAGTCCAACGATTTGAGAGGGGCGGATATGGGTGGATAACGGCCGTTTCACCTTACGTACCACAATCAACAAACCACTTAGCGCGATAATGAAGAAAAGTGGATAAGCCCCCCAGCCAAACACCTGTGTCAAAAAGTTCGTCCACGCATCCAGCCAATCAGCCTGGGTAACACCGGGCAGCGCCAACAAGGTGATCATGGCAAAGAGAAAGAGGGCAATACCGGCAATTTCTATGCGCCAAGGGAGCATACCGCTGATGAATTTTTCATCCCAGGTGGGGGGCGGTTGAGCCGGTTCAGCTTTTTTAGGACGTGGTGTTGAAGGTTTTCGAGTCATAATCCAGTTAATGTTCAACCCAAAAATTGTTTTTATTTTCGGGTTGAACCCACTGGTAGTTTACTCGTTAGGGGATGCTGCACGCAAGGTGAGTGCCAACCGCTTGCTTTTGGCATCAACGTAGAGCACTTTGGCTCTAACATGTTCACCAATGGTAACGACGTTGCGCGGATGCAGGAAATCGCCTTCGGCCAATTCGGAGATGTGGATGAGCCCTTCGAGTTCCCGCTCTAACAGGACGAAGGCGCCATAGTTGACGATATTGGAAATAGTACCTTCTACAATTTGGCCTTGGTAATAGCGATCTTCGGCGGTGAGCCAGGGATTGGCGTAAAGCTGTTTGAGGCTCAGGGCAACACGCTCTTTTTCCTGGTCAATGTCGAGAACCAATACTTCTACCGTTTCATCCGGTTCCAAAATTTTACTGGGATGAATGACACGGCTCCAGGAAAGTTCGGAGATGTGGATGAGTCCTTCAACGCCACCTAAATCAATGAAGGCGCCAAAATCGGTTAGATTGGTGACGGTTCCGGTAACGGTATCCCCAGGTCTGATGCTGGCGAGAACCAGTTCCCGTTGTCCAGAATCAACCTGCGCGGCGCGTTCAGAGAGGATGAGCCGATTTAAGCGCGGATTGACTTCAATAATTTTAACTTGCACGGTTGTACCGACGGCATCTTGCAAGACATGGTTGCGCTGGGCGGCGACATGAAATTGGGGAAAGTCTACAAGTTGGGAGGCGGGAACGAAACCGGGTAAGCCATGCCATTCTACTAACAAGCCACCTTTGTTAAATCCGCTGACGGTTAATGAAAGGGTTTCCTCTTCTTCATAGGCAACTTGGGCAATCGACCAGGGATCAATTGGACGAGAGGGCGAGAAATCTGTAGTTTGGTCGATGTCGTCAAAAATGGATTGGTTTTCGAATGATAATTTGCCAAAAGTTTCTGGCGATTTGGGATTAGCTTCTTCTTCTGAGAACAAAGATGCCCAGAAGGATTCATCTACATTATGATGACCACTATCGCCTCTAGCTGATTCAGGATTCATATTCCATTACTCTTTTTTCAATTCTTATATTTAAGATATTGAACGCAGAACCTATCTATTAAGAATATTGTGTTGCGTGTTTTTGGTAACGTTTTAGTCGGGTTTTGGGTATGTTTATTCTCGATGAAGCAAAAAACCCAGCATTTTGGTAGTACCGAACTCCTATAATTCTTTAATTATAGGCAATGGCTGTAGGCTGTCAACATGGATGAGCGTGTTGATTGTGAAACTTTGTATAATATGGGCGATTTCTAATGAAAAGGTAATATGTGATGGATGATTTGACGAAAACGGCCGTTATGCCCAAGCTAACAACGATATGGTTAGGTCAGCATTATGAGTATGTTGAAACAATCACCTCGACAAATGATGTATTGAAACAACGCGCAGCGGAAACAACCATGCCTGAATTACCGTCTGGCGCGGTGCTGGTGACAGATTATCAAAGCAAAGGGCGCGGGCGGCTGGGACGGCGCTGGGAGGCGCTGCCCGGCACGTCGTTGATGCTCTCTTTGCTGTTAAGGCCGGATTGGCCGGCAGAACAGGCGTTGTGGCTGACAATGATGGCCGGGCTGGCAGCGGCCGAGGCGATTGAATCGCTGTCGCCTGTGCAGATTTCGTTGAAGTGGCCTAATGATGTGGGTGTTGAACTGGATGGCATCTGGCACAAGGTGGGCGGCTTGCTGGTGGAGGGGAATATGGGGGAAAACGGCCGTTTGCAAAGCGCAGTCGTGGGTATGGGGCTCAATGTAAACATGACGGCGGCACAGTTACCAGAGGGGATCACGCCGGTGACGAGTTTGCTGGTCGCCGGAGGCCAGCCCATTGACCGACAGGCGCTGCTGCTGGCTTTTCTGGTGCGCATGGAGCATTGGTATGAAACGGCCGTTGCCAGACAATCGCCTGTTTCTGCTTGGGAGAAGCGCTTAATCACAGTGGGACGAGACGTTCAAGTGCGTCAGGGAGAGGATGTGGTGGTGGGAACGGCCGTTGGTGTGGATGAATGGGGTCAACTTCTCATACAAACACATGATAATACCATCCATACCGTAACAGCAGGTGATGTTACATTGAGAGCGTAGGAAATCAGGAAGAATTATTTTTGCATCGCCGTTATGCAGATAATCGACTATAATTACATAATGATAAGGTTACAAGAAACCCAAAAACAGTACATGGTGGAGGTTTATTATGGCTGACGATTTCAGTAGTTTTGATAATGATTCATTTGACGAAACTCCAGACTGGCTTGTAGATGACGATGATGCGGCACCTGGCACAGGATCAGGGGACGACGATGATCAATTTGAGCAATTGAGGCAAAAAAGCGCCCGGTCTGGTTCTATGTATGATGACATGGAAGCCGACGGAGCAGGGCAGTCCGGAGGTTCATCGTTTTCATGGAGCAGTTTTAGCTCAGGACAACGCCTTATTTTAGCTTTGTTAATTGTAATAGATATTGTTGCCATCGGTTTCGGTGTATTAGTCGTTACTGGTGTTGTTTAGGAATACGACGAAAAACTTTTGACATTTAAAGCTTTCCAAAGCCCATTGTTTCCTATCCTGATTTTAATTTAAATACGATGCCTGGGTATGCGTTCGTATACCTGGGTATCTTTGTGTCAGGGTCAACCAAAACATGGCACAAAAGTAGACCTTAAATGAACGGGCAGTCTGTTTTTGTCAGTTTGATCCTTTTGGTATCATTTTTTCTCGCATTAGGGATTGCCATTTTCTCATGGGATCGCCGCCGTGCGGGAAGATGGGCGTATCCGTTTGTTTTAGTCGCTTTGGCGGCGGCTTGGTGGAGCCTTTTTTACGCATTTGAACTCTACTCCCCCTTTTTAGAAAGAAAATTACTGTGGGCAAAAATCCAATATATTGCCATCGTCGCCATTCCCGTTTTATGGTTTTTATTTGGGATGACCTATACCGGGCGGCAAAAATGGTTAAACCGCTTTCGTGTTTTGGCGCTATTGGTTGTTCCGCTGATAACATTAGTCTTAGTATTCACAAATGAATATCATCAACTGATTTGGCTCGAAATACCGTTAACTATGTCTGGACTAATCCCAATTTTAGATCCAGAGTATGGCACTTGGTTTTGGATTCATTCCGGTTATTCCTATATTCTCTTATTTGTCGGGACGCTAACTTTAATTCAAATTGCTTATCATTCTTCTAAAACGTATCGCTGGCAAAACATTGCGTTGGTTGTCGGTGCGTTAATCCCCTGGATTGCGAATGCCATTTATTTGTTGGATTTAGCGGGTCTCCCCGATATTGATTTATCGCCTGTGGCATTTTCTCTGTCTGCTTTGGTGATTGGCTGGTCGATTTTTCGCTTCCATTTGTTCGATGTGGTGCCTGTAGCCCGCCGTACTGTCGTCGATACCATGCAAAACAGCATGATTGTGCTGGATATGAAGAATCGCATCGTGGACATGAATCCGGCTGCACTTGCTGTGTTTGAAGTTCAATTTTCTAATGTAATCGGAAAGCCGATTAACGACTTGTTGACAAATTTGCCAGACTTGATGGTTACATTTAAGGATGTCTGGGAAGTAGAAACGGAAATTCGATTAGAAGATGAAAAAGGGGAACGCTATTTTGAATTACAAATTTCTCCTCTATTAAATGCTCGTAAGCAGGTAAACGGCCGTTTAATTATCATCCATGATGTAACCAGTTATAAACAAACCGAGGCGGCTCTAGCTGAAGCGAGAGATCAAGCCTTAGAAGTCAGCCGTATTAAAACCGAACTGTTAGCCCGCGTAAGCCACGAACTACGAACCCCCTTAAATGTGATTTTAGGTTTCTCAGAACTACTCCAATTGGGTATTACTGGTCCCATCAACGAAAAACAATACCAAACATTAGATAAAATTCTTGAAAGCACCCGGTTCCTAACTGCCCAAGTGAATGACCTCTTGAATTTATCCAGTATTGAAGCCGGAACCACAAAATTGTACTGCCTAGACTTTGCCATCAATGACGTCATTGATGACGTCATTGAAAAATACAAAGAAGAGGCAGAAAACAAATCAATACAATTGGTAAAAATCGCTTCGGAAAAGCTGCTTGATAGTGTCTATGGCGACCGAGATGGCGTGACACAAATTTTGACCAATTTAGTGGGGAATGCGATTAAGTTTTCTAATAAAGGCATAATTCGCATTGGCACATTCGCCTTTGATGCCGATTTTTGGGCATTACAAGTCTCGGATGAAGGGCCTGGCATTCCCCCAGAAGCGCACGATCTGATATTTGAGCCATTCCGCCAAATTGATGGCTCAATGACCAGAATTCATGGCGGCACGGGGCTTGGTCTAGCCATCGTCAAACAAATGACAGAGCTGATGGGCGGTACGATTCAATTGGATAGTGTTATCGGAGAAGGCAGCACCTTCACTGTTTTGCTACCCAATGAAGCGAAATACTTAAGCACGTCTGCTGACTAGAAAACAGGACAAATGGGTTAGGTGTATTCTGTGGTTTGATACAAAAACCGTAAGGACACTTGCCTATGATGATGAAGCGATGTATTTAGGTAAACCACAAAAAGTTCTTAAAATTACCAACACGCAAAATTGTGGTTTCCTTCAAGGAAAAGCGGGTTTTGCACAATTTTATTTCCAAAAACTTTCCCGCTTTTACCTAAGTAACGAAAGGAATAGATGTGGATAATCAAGAAAAAAACAACGATCTGCCTCTGGCACTCATAGTTGAAGATGAAGACCTCTTGGCAGAATTGTTTGCTGTAGCCTTTGAAGAAGCTGGCTACCGAACAGAAACGGCCCGAGACGGACAACAGGCGCTAGACTTGTTGGAAAACATTACGCCCCATATCGTACTGCTAGATATTCATTTGCCTTATGTTTCGGGTGAAGAAGTTTTTTACGCAATGAAAAAAATTGAACGTTTGGCTAAAACCAAAGTCATTATGGCAACGGCCGATGTACGTAAAGCCAAAGAAATGGATGGTAAGGCGGATATGGTGCTGGTGAAGCCAGTCGGTTTCCGTGATTTGAACACATTGATTGAGGATATGCGCCCATCGTTTGAGCATTAGAGTTGTTCCCAAATAACCTGGGTAAATTTTCAGGACACTGATACTGTTGCACGCTGATAAAACCCCATCAGTGGGCAACAGTATCAGTGTCCCTTTTTTATTCAGCGCGGAAGCGAATAACGCCGATGGTGAAGAAGACAATGGCGTAACCGCACAAGATGGCGGCAATAGGCAGAATATCTTGCAAAGCTGCACCGCTGCATGGTGAGGGCGGTGAGTCCTTGCATGGCCCAGGTGGTGGGCAGAATGTGAACGGCCGTTTGCACCCCAGGCGGAAACAGTTCCAAAGGCCACCAGCAGCCACCCAGCAGCGCCATCGACATACCGAGCATGATACTCAGGTTGCTCGCTTGCCCTTCTGTTTTGACAAACGTGCCCAGCATCACCCCAAAAGCGACGGAAGCCAGGCCAAAGGTGACTAGCATCACCGCCAAGCGCGGCTGGCGAATTGCCCCAGTTGACCTTCATGACAATCGCCCCAAAGACGACAAGCAAAAACATCTGCACCAGCGCCGCGCCGAATTGCCCGGTGATGATGCCAGACAGGTATGTGCCACGACCGGTGGGGGCGACGAGCAGGCGGCGCAGCGTGCCGTAGCGCCGTTCAAACGCGAGTAGTCCAGAGGTTCCCAGCAGCGGAATGAAGACCCAGGTGATGAGCTGTCCCGCTGATTGATGGGCGGCAATGATCATAGTCTACCGCGCTTCGGCAGAGCGGTTTCGGGGACGGTGATGAGGATGCGTGTGGGGGTGGAAGCAACGGCCGTTTTTGCCAGTGCTCTGCCCCTGTTTGAAGTAAGCGACTCTTTCGCTCTCGTTGGCAAAGGGCTGTTGTTGTTCTGCTTGGTGGACGCTGGCCTGGGCAATGGTGAGCGGGCGGCTGAGGGCGTTAACGGCCGTTGTGACCGCTTGCGCCGCAATTTGGGCATCGTTGTTGTTGGGCTGCTGTTGGAGGGGGAGAACGGCCGTTTCGCCAGCCGCTACCGCTCAGCAAACCCGGATGGAATGAGGAGCAAAGCCGGGGCTTCTTCGTCGGCAAAGGCGATTTCGGCTTCCGCCAAAGCGTGGGTTTCCACACGGATAGCGTCTGAGGCTTGCAAGCTGTCTAGCAGCAATTGGGACAAGTCGCTTTGGTCTTCATCGACGACAATCAGCAAAATACGGGAATCTTCGTCGCTGCCCGGGCCACCAAATGCGCCGCCGAGCAGGACAGTAAAAATGATAGGCAGAATCAAAAAGAAGAGAAGTTCTGATTTACTAGAAAAGCGAATGATGGTGTCTTTCCAAGCGATAGCGGTGATTTTTGAGAACATGGGTTTTCTCCGAAAAGGTTGCAAAGTTGCATAGTGGCAAGGCTGCAAGGTGAATGATTTGTATGGTTACTCTTACGCGAAGCTGTCTGAACGACGACGAAAAACTGTCACGGAAATGATGAAAAGGATGATTGCCATGAGGGTCAGGGCGAGCAGGATGGGGATGATGTCGATGAGCGTGCCACCTGTGCCAAGCGTGTCGAAGCCTTGGATGGCCCAGGCATTGGGCGTGATTTTGCTCAACCAGGAGAGCGGCCCGTCAAAGTTAAGCTGCACAAAACTGCCACCCAGAATGCCAAATAGAAGCATGAGTGCTGTGCCGTAGCTGCTGACTTGGCCCGGACGGTCGGAAATGGCGGCGATGAGCAAGCCCCAGCCGGTAGCGGCGGCAGCGGTGGCCGCAATGAGCAGTGTCACAGCAAGCGGGCTTGCCCCAGCGGAGCTGAAAGAGCAAACTGCTGGCGATGATGAGCACGCTGACCTGCGCCGCGCCCGTCAAAAAGATACCGGAGACTTTGCCGCCCATGACCTGTGTCACAGGAGGTCGGCGAGGTCATGAGCCGCGCCAGCGTGCCATCCTCTTGTTCGGCGAGGATGCTGCGTCCGCCCAGGCTGACGGTGTACATGAGGAAGGCAACGGCCATGCCGGGGGCGAAGTAGGTGAGCGGGTTGTAGTCGTCGTCGGTGGACGCAGTTGCTGTTTCTTGCTGAATTTCGATTAGCGGAACCAGTTCAATTGGCGATTGTTGATTGACGATTGACGATTGGGTGGCGGGGCTTAAACGGCCGTTCATCATCATTTGTTGTATCGTCACTTCCACCCCCGCCAGCACGGGTGTCCACCTCCGTGACAAAGTCATTGACGATGCTTTGGATGACGCTGGCACTGATGGGGCGGCCTGGATTGCTGTAGACTTCGATGGCGACGGCATCTGCGCGTTGCACTGGTCTCTCCGTTGGGGATGATGCTGTTTGTGAAACCCGCCGGGAATGATGACGACGGCCGCGATTTCGTCGTCTTCGACTTGTTGACGGGCTGTCGTCGGCGGAATTCCCATTTCTGGTTCTAGCAAAGTCTGCCAGGTCATCCTGAAGAAAGAGGTCGGTGAGCGTGTTACCCAGTTCGCCGCCATCTTCGTTGACGATGACGACAGGAATGTCGGCCAGGCCGGTGCTGCTGTCGTTGTCGGAGAATGCGCCAGTGACGAGGCCCATGCCCAGGGTGAGCAAAAAGGGTGCGCCCAGCATGAGCAAGAGTGCGCCGGGGTCGCGGAAGATGATGATGAGGTCTTTCCAGGCGATGTTGAGAATTTTTTTCATGGGAGAATCCTTCGGGAGATTGGAGATTAGAGATTGAAGATGATTACCAATCTCCAATCTCTAATCTCCAAATGCTTTTTAACTATCCCGCAGTCCGCGCCCTGTCAGGTGCAGGAAGACGGCTTCGAGGTTGGGTTCTTCGATGTCGATAGAACGGATTTGCAGGCCGAGGCTGTTGGCTTTGGAGACCACGCCGGAGAGAACGGCCGTTGCTTCTGTGACGCTGAGGACGAGTTCGTCGTTAACGGCCGTTGTCGTCAGCACCCCGTCAATTTCTGTGAACAGGGTGGCATCGCCGTTGGCTTGATGCCCTTCGCCAAAGTGCAGACGCAGCGTTTCTTGCTCGCCGACCAGCTTCTTCAGTTCGTCTTGCGTGCCGAGGGCGATGAGTTTGCCGTTGTCGATGATGCCCACACGGTCGGAGAGTTCTTCTGCTTCTTCCATGTAGTGGGTGGTGTAGAGCACCGTCATGCCCTGGTCGCGCAGCTCTTTGACCATGTCAAGAATGCGGCGGCGGCTCTGCGGGTCGATGCCCACTGTCGGTTCGTCCATGAAGAGCAGTTGGGGCTTGTGCAGCAGGCCAGCAGCGATGTTGATGCGCCGTTTCATGCCGCCGGAGAAGTTTTTGACTTTGTCGTCGGCGCGGTCGGTGAGGTTGACTTGCTCCAGCACTTCGTCGATGCGGGCTTTGAGCGCTTTGCCGCCCATGTCGTACATGCGTCCCCAAAAGGCGAGGTTTTGGCGGGCGGTTAAATCTTCGTACAGCGCAATTTCTTGCGGCACGATGCCGATGACCTGCCGCACCTGTGTGCTTTCTTGGGGGATGGTATGGTTGTCGATAACGGCCGTTCCCCCACTCGGATCAAGCAAACAACTGAGCATGGAAATGGTGGTCGTTTTGCCAGCGCCATTTGGGCCGAGCAGGCTAAAAATCTCCCCGCGCAGCACGCTGAAGGAGATGCCTTTGACGGCTTCAAAGTCGCCGTAGCTTTTTCTAAGGTCTTTTGTGGTTAAGATGGATTCAGACATAGGTTTCCTCAACTATGATTCATGATGGGTATTACGCTTGAACTTGATAGGTGAAGTATAGGAGAAAGTAGGGCGGGGATGATGTGCCGATGGTCATGAACAGGTCATGTAAGCGGATATGACCTGTCATCAATGACAAAAAACAAAAAATCCTGAGCAATCTCAGGATTTTTTGTTTCAAGATGATTTTGATAGATGCTGCGCGTCCGCACGCCGGTGTGCAAACTCAGCATTTTTAAGACGTGACGTATTAACCCTCATTTTTATTATGACGTAATCCACTGCTCGCCACGGCGACAAACGTCACCACAAGGAAACCTATAAATGCGAATACAAGCAAATCTCTGCTGTTTGTATGGGCGGAGAAAGATTCTAACGAAACGGCCGTGGGCGTTGAGCAGCCAGGGAACGTAATGGCATTGGCATTGTTGAAGGTTAAATTTGTGCCACCCGGATACCCTTTTGTGGCCCCATTTGGCGGCATGTTTGCCATTGCTGTGCTACCTGTTATGCCATTGTCGCCACCCAAAACTGTGTTTAGGAGGCTGCCACTGTTAGAAGCTGCGGCAATATAACCACCACCACCGCCACCACCCGGCCCCATGGCCTCAAAAGCAAAAGGACTAGCCAACTGACGTTGATCACCGCCGGTTCCGCCATTTGCAGAAACGGTTAGCGTGCCTGTTGAAAGCGTTTTTGTTTTCAAGACAATGGTACCGCCACCACCACCGCCTCCCGCTCCATCATCAAAAGCATTCGTTGTATCTGCTGCATCATTTCCATTGCTTAGAATGCTGCCACTGCCTGATGTGTTTTCCGCGATGAGAATGGCAAGCCCCCCGCCTTTGCCACCGGGTGTTGCTGCTAAATTATTACCGTCGCCAGAACCACCGCCACCACCTAAAAAGAGGCTAGAGCTTGGGTTGTTGTTTAATGGACGCCCCCCTAAACCACCAATCTGACAACGGCCGTCTAAATAGCTTTTATCGCCAGCACTCGGTTCCCGCCAAGAAAAATTATTATTAATATCTTTTTCGCATGGCTTAACAACAGTTTCATCCCTATCAATGTCTGAAAAGCTGTAACCACCACGTCCCCCACCTGCTCCACCTTGGAAATAGGTAGGAACTGCATTACTTCCATCGTCAATGCCATCATCTAAATCCCAGGCAGCGGCATAAATATCCGTACTGGCTACAAAGCCATGACCATCATTCCAGGTGCCACTACCAGCGTAGCCATTTGCGCCACCGCCACCACCAGCATTATGCGTATTACCGCCACCACCACCATTCGCAGGCGCACCTCTACCTAAACTGCCAAAATTGGTTTCATAAACAGTTTGATATCCCAGTATGCTTTCCCCTTTATTACCCCCAATACCAAAATTGCCAGAAGTCCATATGCCCCGATAGATGAGTGTATACGCCCCAAATTGATTGAATACCGCGCCCCCTCTAAAACCCATGCCAGAGGTGTCAATCTCGCCATTAACAACAAGATCATACCGGACATGTAACGCAACAATACCACCTTTACTTCCATCCCAAGGAACAGATGTGACGACAGCCCCATTGTTAATAGTAAGGTCCGTATATTGTGGTACCCGAACCACCTGCACATGCCCATTGGTTGGATTGTAGGTATTACTAATACCATTACAAGAGTAAGGAAGGGCATTGCTAGTATCAACTGTAATGTCATTTCCAGAAACAGATGCCACAACAGCAAACTCATAGTGACCAGCATCCCCATATGTAAACGCACCATAAGTAGCGTTGTTACTAGCGTCGGCAAACAATGCTCCTTGCGCTTGATAAATTAAAATCAAGTCTCCAGGAGATAAATCCTCGTTCGCAAAATGCCCAGCCGCATTATCTTTGAGATCCGCGATATTCCCGACGGTGATCGTGTTCACCGTGATAGCTGACACAGTAGCATAGCGATTTAGAACGACTGTGCCTGCGGGAACGGTGCGAGGGCCATCAACGCCAACAGCCGCCTGCACTGGCGTTGGGACCATCAGGAATAAAGCGCTTAATGAGCATAAAAGAAGTACTGTCAGGCGAATTAGGTGGGAATGATAAATAATGATGTGCAAATTCATACAAATCCTGCTCTGTTTTTTATTGATTTTTTATGAGCAACCGAGTTGCTCACAACCTTAGGATATAGCTAAATTTTCTTTCTTTGCGGCTTACAAGGAGGCAGGTGTCTGGTGTGCCTGCTGAAGAACTGAGATCGGCGATTGACGATTAACGACTTGACCACCCACTTATTTCTAAGCCCTTACGGGAAGAAATCGGAGGGCATGATACACTGGTGGGGAATCATGCCGCAAGCAGATTCTTAAGATGAAAAGGATAGCGTAAAGTAAGTATGTTGGGATTAATTTTGTATGACTATAATGAGGTTTTATGAGTAGTTTATCATTTCGGTTATGGTTGCGTGACCGCTATCGGCGGAAATTGGAGCAAGTTACTGAAAATCCAGAAACGGCCGTTTTGCAACAATCAGCTCTCGTATTTGCACCCCATCAGGATGATGAGACGTTGGGTTGTGGCGGCACTATTTTGAAGAAAACGGCCGTTGGGGCCAATGTGCAGCTCGTTTTTATGACAGACGGCCGTTCCTCCCATGCCCACCTCATGCCACCTGACGACCTGGCCGCCAGACGCGCCCAAGAAGCCACAGCCGCCGCCGAAAAGCTAGGTATTCCCGCACAGTCCGTCCACTTTCTCGGTTTCACCGATGGCATGTTACATACCGTCGCGGATGAAGCACGAGCGGCAGTGCTGGCTCTGCTTCAAGCACATCAACCCGCGCAAATTTATGTTCCCTATCGCAAAGAGCCGCCCTCAGACCATGTTGCCACCCATACCGCCGTTTTGGCCGCCTTAAACGATTATGCCGCTGCTGTTACCATCTATGAATATCCAATCTGGTATTGGTATCATTGGCCGTGGGTCAAATTCCCACAAAAAACACAAGGCGCGTCGCGTTCCGTGTTAAAAAATAGTGTCTACACTCACCTGGGTTTACGTTTCATGCACAATTTTCAATATGGTGTATACGTAGGCGATGTGCTGGAACAAAAGCGCGTCGCCTTAGCCCAACATCAATCCCAAATGGAGCAATTACTGCCAGACCCACGCTGGTTAACCCTTCACGACGTCGCAGACGGTGATTTTTTATCTTGTTTTTTTCAAGAAATGGAATTATTCCATTGCTACCGCTATGCGAATGATACTGAGGAGTTATAAGCGTGATTAAATTAAATCGTGTGATCATATCAATGATTATTATCGTTGTTTTGGGAACCGTATTGACAATAGGTTGTCTGGGAAGTGCGGCTCCCATCCAGCAGATTGAAGCACAAGTGACTCAGGTCATTTCTTCCTCTGAGTCAAGTTCATCTATTCCTTTTGACTACACCGAAATTGACGATACAGCAGGTGACATCAAGCTGGTCGGAGATATTGATTTAGATGGCTTTCCCGATTTAATCATTGGCGGCATGGGGGATTCTGTGAATCCCGCAGAACCAATGACTTGGTACGAATATCCAGACTGGACACCCCACCAAATCGCCGTAGCAAATGCGGAGTTTACAACTGATGGGGCGTTAGGTGATGTCGATGGTGATGACGACCTGGATATCGTCGTTCCTGATGGGAGTGGCACGGACAATCTGCTCTGGTTTGAGAACCCTTTGCCCGGCGGCGACCCGACTGTAGCGGCACAATGGACACGCCATGTCGTCGGCTCGGGCAGCAGTTGGGTTAAAGATGTGGAACTGGCCGATTTTGATGAGAACGGCCGTTTAGACATCGCCTTCCGCACCGAAAACAAAGCAGGCATATTCTTTCAGACCAGTGCTAATAACTGGTCAGAGACAACCTTGTCGGGCGTTGAGTTAGGGAACGAAGGGATGGCAAGCGGCGACATCAATGGCGATGACGCGGTGGATCTGGTGCTGCGTGGCACCTGGGTAAAAAATCCAACAGGTGCTGCGGCGCAAACGGCCGTTAACTGGGTTGAATACACCATCGGCACAGCAAACTCAGATTTCAAAGCACTGGTCGTCGATTTGAATCAGGATGACCAGAATGATGTCCTCTTCTCCAGCTCCGAAAACACAGCCGATGTAGACTGGTGGACACCAACCAGCGGTGATCCGACTGGCGCGTGGACGAAACATACCATCCGCCCCTCCGTAGAAAGGTCCCACACCTTGCAAGCCGCCGACATGGATTTGGATGGAGACATTGATGTGGTATTGGCTCAAATGCATATCTCATCCGCCCAAGAAATCATGATTATGGAGAATCTCAATGGCGACGCCCTGTCGTGGCAAAAAGAAGTCGTCGCCACCGGGGGCATTCACAACGGCGTCGTGGCGGACGTAGGCAACGATGGTGACTTTGACATTTATGGCGCAAACTGGACGGGCAACCCGCCCGTGAAACTGTGGGAAAACCAACTTGATAAATTCGCGGGTGTAAGGAATTGGACATACAAACAGGTGACTGCCGCTCATGCCCAAACCTTTGGCCTCGCCTTCGGTAATGTAGACGGAGACACGCAACAAGACATCATTTCAGGGCGTTATTGGTATCGCAATCCCGGCGGCGACATGCTGGGAAACTGGGTGCAAAGTGAACTGCCTAGTGGCATGGAAGCGGCCCTGGTTCTAGACGTAGATGGTGACAATTCCCTGGATATTATTGCCCAGAAAAACGAATCTGATATTGCCCTTTATTGGCTAGAACCAACAAATGCGACTGGCACAACCTGGAACAGCACATTGATCGGCACAGTAGATCGTGCCAGCCACGACTTGGGCGCACAAGGCTATCATACGGGACAAATCGAAGCGGGTGGCAAAGAAGAAATAGCATTCAGCAGCGGCAACGGCATCTACTATTTCCGCATACCAGCTGATCCGACGGCCGGAAATTGGCCGCGTGTGCATATAAACGGCAACCCGTCTGATGAAGGGTTTGCGTTGGGCGACATCGACAAGGATAACGACATAGATGTGGCAGCAACCACGGGCGATTCTAAACGTGTGGAGTGGTATCAGAACCCAGGCAATGGCTCGGCGGACTGGACGGCCGTTCACATTGGTGATTTCTCTGATGCCGTCTATCCAGATCGCACAGGGCTAGGCGATTTTAATGGTAACGGCCGTTTAGACATCGTAGTCACCGAAGAAAACGGCCTGAACACAGGCGCGGAAACCTATTGGTGGGAACAGCCCGCCGACCCGTTGGCTGGCAATTGGGTACGCCATTTGGTAACAACCCAGGCCACGACAAACAGTCTGGATGTCGCCGATTTGGATCAGAATGGATCGCCGGATATCGTCTTGGCCGAGCATCGTGGCGACAAGCGCGTATCCCTATGGCTCAATGATGGCAGCGGCAGCTTCTCCCCCTATATTGTTGACACAGGCAAAGAAAGCCACCTCGGCGGGCGCACTGTCGATTTAGACCAGGACGGCGATTTAGACATCGTTAGTATTGCCTTTGATAGCCCCAATATGGTGCATTTATGGCGCAACGATGCCCCGCACATCCAGCCCCCCACGCTGACACCAGAAGCCTATTTGCCTTTAATTACCCAATAGGCGGCAACTGAGAACAACGAATGAAAATAAAAAATGAATTTCTCTCTGGCAGGCTTCATTCGTTTTTTTCTAACATTGACTGGACTCACCCTAAAATAGGTAAAAGCGGGAAAGTTTTTGGAAATAAAATTGTGCAAAACCCGCTTTTCCTTGAAGGAAACCACAATTTTGCGTGTTGGTGATTTTAAGAACTTTTTGTGGTTTACCTAAGTGGCATGGTTCATTCTATGACTAATCCATCTTTACAATTTTGGGGTGTAAAGCTTTTTGAACCATGCCAAATAAGTTTTATTACTTAATCAGCAGGATTGGTCGAGCCTTCAATCTCCAATCTCTAATCTCTTGTACTTTTGAAATAGCAATAAATCAGGATGAAGCATGCTTAAAATGAAAGATAATTTTAGCGACCCACACCCGTTGGGTCAGGTAGTTGGGCAGCCGAATGCAGAAGGTATTGTGCGCGGGGGGCGAGATGTAGAAGGTGTGATGGCCGTTGATCAGGGAGCGCTGCGCATCCGACCGCTGCTGCATCCTGGTTGGGGGCGGTCAGCGTTGGCGTATGGCCCTTTCCCGCGCCAGCCTGGATTGACCTTTGCGGTTTACATGCTCAACGGACACAACACCTCCCAAAGCGGCGAGTTAACCCAAAGCGTTTTGCGACGGCTGGGTCGTTGGGCGTTGGGCAGCGGCACAATGCCCCTGGGACGGCGGCTGTGGAATTGGACTAAAAACGGCCATAAAAGCCATTTTCTACGACAGGTACAGCATTGGTATTGGCTTAATCGCCATTATAAAAATGGACAGTTGCCCGTATTGGATGAAAATATGGCAGTGGGCTGGTTTGCTGACGAGGCGCCGGATCCGATGGCTAGTGGCACGGGGTTTGTGATGCACGCTTTGGGAGCCAATAATGGGGAATTATGGCTGCAAGCGAATGGAAAGTCTGCGCCGGTGCTTAGTGGCTGCCAAAATGTGCCTATTTTTTATGTGGTGGTTTTACGGCAGAAGGGAGCCGTCTATTATGCTGCCTCGCTGCCCGGTACGGTGGGACTCGGCACGCTGCCGCAACTGCGCCCCCTGGGTATTGACGTGCGGAACGAGGATGCCAACCTGTACGCGGTCGTCACCCAAAGCGTGTTGGGGCAGATTGGCTTTTCGGTTGATTCGCGGGTTTACGGAGCAGAGGTAACGGCCGTTCCCACCTTAGAAAATTGGTATACCACCGCCCATGCCGCCGACCCGTTCACTGGTGCTGGCTCGCTCCACAAGTCGGCCGCAGAAGTGGGCGGCATCTGGCAGGTGAGCGAAGGTGCTTTCTCGCGCACGGAGCAAGGTCTCCAGGCGCAAGCTGCCAACAGCGCCGCCTGGCTGCAAACAGACCAACCCGTCGGCCTACTGCATCTTTTGGCGACACCTCAGCAGGCAGAAACGGCCGTTTCCCTATTTTGGCGCGTCCAAGATGATGAGAACAAGTGGCGGCTAAGGTTGGAAAACGGCCGTTGTCAGGCAGCCGTGCAGGAGCAAGGCGTGTGGCAGTCCCTGTCAGAGGCTGATGGCATTGCGTTGGTTCCGGGTCAGGCTCATGCCATCCAGATTTTAGACGACGGTCACACGATCCATTTTATGCTGGACGGTGCGCCACTTTTGCCGCCGCTGGTGGCTGAACAATTCGCCCAGGCATCGGGCGTGGGCCTGGCGTTGGCCGACAGCGACACTACCGTGCGCGATTTTGAAATCCATCCCCGGTCTGTGCCGATACCGGCTGAGGTCTCTGTTCCGATACCCTGGCTGCCAGAAACGGCCGTTACCACCGTAAATGACTCATTTGAAGGAACAGCAGGCGATTTAGACGGTCGCCAGCTTGGGCACCAGCGACAAAGTCTGGCAGCGCACCATGGGCACGGGTCGTTTTCTGCTAACGGGACAAGGCGCTGCCCGGGTAGACGCCACCTCAGAGCAGCCCAACCCAGACCGCACAGCTTATACGATCGACTGGGATTCGCCGGATTATGCCGATTTGCGCATCACCCTGACCCCGCCCGGCACAGATCGCGGGCAGTGGGAAAGAGGGCGTGGCGGCCTCCTGTTTTGGCAAGATGATGATAATTTCCTGATCATCAATACCTGGCTGGACGACTTTTATGATGGTGCTTCCGTCTCCTCCTTTTTTACCTGGAAGGGGTTTGAAGATTTATATGATGCCGTTTGGACCAATGTCGGCGGACGCGATTTTCTGGGGACGCACCTATGAGATGCGGGTTGTCTTTGATGGCAACAATTATCTGGTTACGATTGATGGTGAACCCGTTCTTTATCGAGCGCTGACTGACTTTTACGCAGACGTGACCCCGCTGACAATTCGCCGCGTGGGCATTGTGTCGAACTGGGAATGGGGTCACGATACGGGCAGCGAGTTTTTACATTTTTCGGGATGGGAGAAATAAGATGAAGGAAACAGAGCAGATACCGTGGAACGGCCGTTTATTGCCAGCATTTCTAAAATTTCGTGTGGTGCGCAAGCTCATTTGGGCGACCGCCCGCCGCGTGACGCCAAATCGAGATATGACAATGCTGGCTGGCATTGGCGTGGGGCTGCACTTTAATGCGGCACAATCTAATCCCACCTACAGCGTCGGCATCAACGAGTGGCCCGTGCAAAAATGGTTGGCCGCTAACCTGCATTCGGGCGACGTGGTTTATGACGTGGGTGCTAATGTCGGCTTTTTTACCGTCCTGGCTGCTCGACTGGTTGGCACCGAAGGTCACGTGGTTGCCTTTGAACCAGTTCCCGACAATGCCGCCGCCGTCCGCCACAATGTGGCGCTCAACAAGATGACACAGGTCACCGTTTTGCAGCAAGCGGTAAGCGACGACGTGGGCGAAGGCAAGCTGCTGCTGGCCTATTATTCAGGCGGCTCTTCGCTGGATACAGTCGGACGCACCGCCCGATTTGAAGGGTGAACTGATGGTGCCGCTCACCACGCTGGACGCGCTGGTAAGTCAGCAAGAGTATCGCCCAGCCCAATTTTGTGAAAATTGATGTGGAGGGAGCCGAGATCAATGTGCTGCGCGGTATGACACAGCTGTTGAAAACGATTAAGCCAACCTTGTTGTATGAAATTGATGATGGGGAGTTGGCGGCCTACGAGCAAAAACGAGATGAATGCGCCGCCTTCCTGAAAGAACAAGGATACGCAGTCACGGAATTGGCGGATGCATACCCGGATATTGGCTGGCATGTGGGTCATTTTGTGGCGAAGCCAGCGGCTCCACAGAATTGATATCTTTAGAATGAGGGCTTCATTATTCTGTAAGTCTATTAAGAATTTTGGAAACGGCCGTTTAGAGTAAATGTGGTTCTTTCATCCTTAAATCTCTAATTTTTTAATCTGCTTGCGTAAAATTCAAAATGATGTCTCGCTGCCCTGTTAGAATCGTATTCCCATCGGTATCTTGCGCGGGTTCGGCGGTAATGAGCAAAGCGGCATCATCGTCCTGCAAATCGATCTCACCTGCGAAGTAGAACTGTGTCGTTAGCAGTTCTTGTCCATCCAGTTTCACTTTGACGTGGATGTGGCGCGGGCGTGGTTCGTATTGGCCGGGCAGAATGGTGCGGAAGCTGTAATGGCCTGCGGCGTCGGTTACAGCTTCGCCGTAAAACTGGAAGTTGGGATCACGGCTGTCTGTGTCCGGATCATTGGGATGTAAATAGACACCAGCCGGCGTCTGTCTGCCAGATTTCAATCGTAACGCCTTCCAGCGGCATCCCGTTGGCATCATAGACAGTGCCGTCAAACACTAAAATTTGCCCATTGGGTACTCCTGTTGCACCGGTCAACGCCACTAAATCGTTGTCTCTTTCGTCTAATTTGTTGACGGGGTAATAGGGGCCTTCTTGTTGGGCAGGCGTGAAATAGGTGACTTCGATGGGGGTGATGGCGGAAACGGCCGTTTCCGTTTCTGTCGGCGCAAGGGTAGGTGCTGGTTCAACGGCCGTTGGCTCCGGCTCAGACTCGGGAGTATTGGCGGCGGGCAGGGTAGGTTCTGGCTCAACGGGTGCTGCTTCCGTTTCAGCCGCAATTTCTATTGTAGGTTCAACTACGGCGACGGATTCGGGTTCAGGGCTGGTTTCAACAACGGCCGTTTTTGTATTACCTGCCCCACCCCCACATGCGGCTAAAATCAACAGCAGGGCAAGAATAATAACCCAATTCCAAGACTTCAATTGTTGCCATTTCATAAGAATGCACCTCGTTTTAGTTAGTTTGATAGAAACTCAAGAAAGTTTGGCTGTTGTACATCGGGTTGTCATCGTAGTATTTGCCAGCAACCTTATCTTAAACGGATAATGTTAAGGAAAAGTGAAAATTTTGTTTGAAGATTGGATGGGGACGGAAACGGCCGTTGCAACTCTCTTCAAAATACTTGCTATCATCTTGGATAACCATATAATATAAAGTATAATTTATTTTCAAGATTAGGTGAATACCATCATTCCCTGATGTATAAGTTTAGAAGCTTCATCCTTTTATTTGCGGAGGTGTCTCCAAATGGCTCAAATTACAATCTACCTGGATAAAGAAACAGAAGAAAAACTACGGACTTTAGTCCAGGCAAAGCATATCTCCCAAAGTAAATGGATTGCTAGTATCATCCGCGAAAAACTAGAAACTGAATGGCCGGAGTCTATTGTTCAGTTAGCTGGAGCTTGGCAAGATTTCCCCGATATTGCGGAAATTCGTGATGGTTTAAGTCAGGATGCAATACGAGAGCCTTTGTAATGTTTGCGTTAGACACAAATACCCTCATCTACTACTTCAAAGACATGGGCAACGTATCTGTCAACTTATTACAACTGTCACCCAAAGACATTGGCATACCCAGTATTGTGGTGTATGAATTAGAAGTAGGCATTGCAAAATCCACATCGCCAGAGAAGCGAACCGAACAATTAAAAACCTTGCTTTCAGCAGTGACGGTTCTTCCATTTGCGGAAGCGGACGCTCAAAGGGCAGCCGTCATTCGTGTAGATTTGGAAAAGCAAGGACAGCCAATAGGTCCCTATGACGTTCTTATTGCCGCAATCGCTTTAACTAACAATGCTACGCTTGTTACTCGCAATTTCACTGAATTTTCCAGAGTTCAGAACTTGCAAATAGTGGATTGGTTTTGACAAGTTGTAAAGAGTAATAACCTGGGGAGGCAATAAATTGATCAAAAAAATAATCATAGCTTTGTTTTTTGTCTGCGCCTGTATCTTATTGACAGTTGGATCGATTAACTTTTTTGTCCGAACTTTTATAGTTTCTAAGTCGGTTGTTGATTCTCGCAATGCCGATATATCAGGATCGATAGATTTACTGTGGCAGAAAAACATTACCTCACGACCCGTTATCATTGGAAATGGTATACAAAATAATCAAGAACCTTTTTTGTTAATGCAGGAAGACAGTGTCATATTGCCAGTTTGGAACTTTAAGGACATATTTTCAGAGACTACTTCTCTGAAAAGTATCTCGCTATCCGATGGTGAAATAAAATGGCAGGATATGTTAAGAGGGGATGCCTTCTCTCTGGCTGTGGGCGTGTATGGAGATCACATTTTTACAGTTAGTAGTGCTTGCCCTGTAGGAAAAACATTGTGTGATGAAATTGAGATTACTAAACATGAGGCGGAAACGGGGGAGCAGCCGTGGCAGGTTCACTACGCTGGAATCTTGCCTGTGAGCGCATTAAGCATACATGATGACACTCTCAATCTTTCGAGTGGTGAACACCTTGTGACCAATCAAACAGGAAACAGTTTTGATGTGCAGACAGGAGCAAAATTACCAACATTTAATGGGATGGAACATTCTGCTTCATCATTTCCTACTAAATATGGCGCAATTCCTCTGGCGCTTGGTTATGAACCACATGAAATTGTGGGCAATATTGCTGAGACAGATAGTCATGTTTTTTTCCTGGTTAAAGAAGAAAGCACCTTATTAGCTGTAAATAAAGAATCGAGAGAAATTTCAGCCAAAATAAAATTTGATGAGGAGCCCTTTGATTTGCGTGGACATGGGTTTGCCTTGGCTACGACAGATGACAGACTTGTGGTTTATTTAGGTGACAGTGACCAATTGTTTGCATTTCATTTCGATCTCGCTACATTTTGAAATAGGAAACGACTAATAGACTACTCGACTAACCAATTAAAGGACGAACTAAATGACCAAACTCGCCGTCATCCTCCTGGCCGCCGGGCAAGGTACCCGGATGAAATCTAAAACACAAAAAATATTGCATGACGTTGGGGGCAAACCGATGGTCATGCATATCTTTGATGCGGCAGATGCCGTTGCCACCGTGCCTCCTGTGCTGGTCGTCGGCAAAGGGTCTGACGATGTGCAGAACCTCATCGGCAGCCGCGCCCAATACGCTGTTCAGTCTGAGCAGATGGGCACAGGCCATGCTACCATGATGGCTGAATCGCTGATTAAAGGGCAAGCCGATCAAGTCATCGTGACTTATGGCGATATGCCGTTGCTCCGCGCCGACACGTTGGCACGGCTGGCACAAACTCAGACCAAAACAAACGCGGCCGTCGTAATGCTGTCGGTAATGGGTGATTTTGCCTCTACATTTGGGCGTGTGGTGCGTGACCGGAATGGCTATGTGGCTGAAATTGTGGAGGTGGCTGAAGCCCGGCTGCGTCCCAATACGCAAGAACTGTTGGCGATTCGGGAGTTGAATGTGGGCGTGTATTGCTTTGATGGGGCTTGGCTGTGGCAAAACATCCACAAGTTGCCGCTGCGCCAGGCACGGTCGGGGCAAGAATATTACCTCACGGATATGATTGAATTAGCGGTACAGCAAGACCGGCTGGTAGAAGCGATTGTGACGGATGATGTGGATGAAAGCTTGGGCGCGGGCACTCGGGCGGAACTGGTTGCCGTTGAACGGGCGTTCCGCGCTCGTGCCAACCGCTACTGGCTGGATAATGGGGTGACGTTGATAGAGCCAGCTTCTACGTTTATCGACCAGGATGTGGTTATCGGCCAGGATACGGTTATTTGGCCCAATACTTATTTGCAAGGCATGACAACCATCGGCACAGATTGTGTGATTGGGCCTAATACTATCATTCGAAATGCACAGGTTGGGAACAACTGTGGTTTAGCGCAAATGGTGGTTGAAAATTGCAAGTTAGTTGATGGTACAATAGGGAAACCTTTTCAGCATTTGAGTGGACAATAACCCCACTGAATCGTCAATAGTTAGTCGAAAGGTTTTTCCATGATTTCCTTTGAACAACGTGATGCCTTAATTCAAGCGGCGATGGCAGCCCGGAAACAATCATATTCCCCTTATTCCAAGTATGCGGTGGGGGCGGCGCTGTTGGCGGATAACGGCCGTTTCTATACCGGCTGCAATGTCGAAAATGTGTCTTATGGGCTGACTATTTGTGCTGAAAGAACGGCCGTTGTCAAAATGGTGTCTGACGGCGTGCGCAAAATCGAAGCCATCGTCGTCTGCACCGAAAATGCTGGCTCCCCCTGCGGCGCGTGCCGGCAAGTGCTGGCGGAGTTTGCCGGTGATGTGCCGGTGTGGTTGGTTGATGCGGATGGAAACGGCCGTGAAACCACCCTCTACACCTTATTACCTGATCATTTTGGTCCCGAGCATCTAACATAAATGAGATTAGAGATTGGAGATTGGAGATTATGTCTCGCTCAATCTCTAATCTCTAATCTCCAATCTTCCTTCTATGTCCCGAGAACGTACCCTCCGCACCGAAGCCATCGTGCTGAAACGCAGTAATTATGGCGAAGCCGACCGGCTGCTCACCCTTTATACGCGCGAATCTGGCAAGTTCAAAGCCATCGCCAAAGGGGCACGCAAACCGCAAAGCCGCAAAACAGGTCATGTTGAGTTGTTTATGCGCAGTCGTTTTATGCTGGCTGAGGGACGCGGCTTCCACATTATCACCCAAGCGGAAATGATTGATGCTTATTCCCCGCTGCGTGAAGATTTGGTGCGCACGACCTATGCCTCCTACCTTGTCGAACTGCTGGATCGCATCACCGTCGAAGAAGACACCAATAAAGACATTTATCATCTGCTCGCTGACGCCTTAGGCTGGCTGGGTGAGGCCGACGATATTCGTTTGCCCACGCGCACGTATGAACTGCGCTTGCTGGGTTATACGGGCTTTCAACCGCAGCTCTTTCAATGCGTCTCTTGCGATGAGCAAATTCAAGAGCAAGACCAATTTTTTAGCGCAGAACTGGGCGGCTTGCTCTGCCCCAACTGCCGCCCAGCAGACCGTAGTACGAAACCGATTTCGGCCGTTTCTGTGAAGGTGCTGCGCTATCTGCAAACGCGCCCGTGGGATACGGTTAAGACATTGCAATTGAAACGGCCGTTACACGCCGAGCTAGAAACCATCATGCACTACTACCTCACCTTCATCCTGGAACGCAACCTGAAATCCGTCGATTTCCTGAACCGCTTGCGGGCAGAAGCCGCCTTGTTCACCACAGACTCGTAGTCCATTAACGGCTTACAACTGACATAATGCAGTCAATTGTTTCACGACCCTTTCATCGACAGCGCCAGCAGATGTCGATAAACTTTGCCCACATGCTATAATCTGGCATTGATACGATTATCAACTCCATGAAGAAGGATCACTATGAGTAGTCACCTTAGCTTTCAAGAAATCATCCTCAAGCTATTGAGTTATTGGCAAGACCAGGGATGCCTCGTCCAACAACCGTACAACGTACAAGTGGGGGCAGGCACGATGAACCCGGCAACAGCCTTGCGTGTACTCGGTCCTGAATCGTGGAACGTTGTCTATGTAGAACCCAGCATCCGCCCCGATGACGGCCGTTTTGGAGACAATCCCAATCGTATGCAAATGCACCACCAACTACAAGTCATCCTCAAACCCGATCCGGGCAACCCGCAAGAGCTATACCTCAAAAGCCTGGAAGCCATCGGCGTAGACCCGCGCTACCATGACATTCGCTTCGTTGAGGACAACTGGGAAAGCCCCGCCCTGGGTGCGTGGGGGTTGGGCTGGGAAGTATGGCTCGACGGTCAGGAAATCACCCAATTCACCTACTTTCAACAAGCGGGTGGCCTCAATTTAGAACCCGTCGCCGTGGAAATAACCTATGGACTGGATCGCATCGCCTTAGCCCTGCAAGGCGTAGAAAGCGTGTGGGAACTCGATTATGGGGCGGGCATTCCCTACGGCAATTTGCTGTTGCAGAGTGAAATTGAACATTGCAAATATTATTTCAACGTCGCTGATGTCGATGCCATTCGTGCCGTTTACGACAATTACGAAAATGAAGCCAACCGCTGTTTAGAGGCTGGTTTAGTGGCACCTGCCCATGATTTCAACCTGAAATGCTCCCATCTCTTCAATATTTTAGACACGCGCGGCGCCATCGGGGTGACAGAACGTGCCAACTACTTCCACCGGATGCGCAACATTGCCCGCCAAATTACCGAACATTATCTGGCACAGCGCGAAGCACTCAACTACCCCTTCAAAAATGCCTGGCCCAAACCCGCAGAAGAAGCGCCAGGGTTTGTGATCCAATTGGCACAAATTGAAACGCCACAAACCCTCTTATTGGAAATCGGCACGGAAGAACTGCCTGTTGCGGATATTGATTCCGCTATTGCCCAGTTAGAAGAAGCTGTGCCTGCGTTGTTCGACAAATTGCGCATCCACTACAGTCGTGTCGAAGTCAAAGGCACGCCGCGCCGCTTGGCTGTCATTGTCTATCGAGTGGAAGGGCGGCAATCAGACTTAGAAACGCTCATGAAAGGACCGCCAGCAGATCGCGCATTTGATGCGGATGGCAATCTCACCAAAGCAGCGCTTGGTTTTGCTGCGGGCAAAGGCGTGGAAGCGGCCGATTTGCAAATCATTGAAGAAGGCGACAAACGGTACGTAGCCGCCGTCGTCAAAGAAGAAGGACAGCCTACCGCCCAAGTTTTAACAGTGTGAACTGGCTAATCTCATTGCGGGACTCAAATTTACACGCAGTATGCGCTGGAACGATACCAACATCGCATTTAGCCGCCCCATTCGCTGGCTGGTGGCTTTATTTGGCCCCGACATCATCCCGTTCACCTATGCTGGTGTGGGCAGTACCCGAATCAGTCGCGGCTTGCGTCCGTACGATTCGCCCCCTATCATCATTAGCGATGCCTCCCAATATTTAGCCACTATGCGCAATAATAAGATTGTGCTGGATCAAGAAAAACGCAAAGCCCATATCCTGGATATTGCCGGGAAATTAGTGGCTGAAAAACAAGGCTTTATTCCTGATGATGCCGCGCTTTTAGATGAGGTCGCTAATCTGGTAGAACGGCCGACACCCATGCGTGGTGAGTTTGCCGAACGGTTCCTTGAACTGCCCAGCGAGGTGCTGGTGGCGGTGATGCGCAAACATCAGCGCTACTTCCCGGTCTACAATAAAAAGGGCGTATTGATGCCTTATTTCATTGCTGTGCGTAACGGGGATGAGCGGCATTTAAATCATGTGGTTGATGGCAATGAGCAGGTCATTAAAGCCCGTTTTGCCGACGCTGAATTTTTCTACAACAATGATATTCAACACGAACTGGCTGATTTCCTGCCACACCTGGAAACGTTAACGTTCCAGGCAGAGCTTGGCTCGATGTTGGATAAAACCCGCCGGCTGGAGAAGCTGACCCCGGTGATTGCGGACATGATTGGGCTGAATGAGGAAGAAACGGCCGTTTCCAACCGCGCCGCCTCTCTATGCAAAGCAGACCTGGCCACCGAAATGGTCGTGGAAATGACCTCCTTGCAGGGCGTGATGGGTGGTCATTATGCCAAACGCAGCGGCGAATCTGAGGCTGTCGGGGCGGCAATTGCCGAGCAGTACAATGCCGTCAGCCAGACAAAACCAGGTCTTGGCGCTGGCGCTGGCCGATAGGCTAGACAGTTTGGCCGGGTTGTTTGCGGCGGGTCTCGCGCCTAAAGGTTCCAACGACCCCTTTGCGTTGCGTCGTGCTGCCATTCACATCATCGAAAACCTGGTGGCAAACAAGCTTGCTTTTGATTTGCGCACAGCCCTGGCGGCGGCGGCTAAATTGCAGCCAGTTGTTTGTGGTGCTGATGTGCAGGCGCAGGTGATGGGATTTGTAAACGGCCGTTTAGATGGCCTGCTTCGTGAAAAAGGATACGCCGCTTCTGTAACCAAAGCCGTCTTGGCTGAGCAAAGCCACAATCCCTACGCCGCCTTCCAAACAGCGGCTGCCCTGCAAAAAGCGGTGCAACAAGACGGGTGGGAAGCGATGCTCGATGCTTACGCCCGCTGTGTCCGCATCACGCGCAAGCAAACAGAGCCATACACCTTGCGTCCCGGCAATTTCGAGCTTCCCGCCGAACAAAATTTGGCGATGGCTTATCAAGTTGCGGCGGCCGCGCAAAATGGAACTGTATCCGCTTTTGTCGAGTCGTTGGGCATCTTAAAAGCGCCCATCAATACATTTTTCGATGACGTGCTGGTGATGGATGAAGACCAACAAGTACGCGAAAACCGGCTGGCTTTATTGCAACATGTCGCCGCCTTAGCTGACGGTCTTGCTGATTTGTCTCAACTTGAGGGATTCTAAAACAACGAACCGTTTACCGTTCACCGTTCACTGATTTACCGGGTTTTCTGCTTCTTCTCCGCCCGTTCAATCTTCTTGGCCGTGTCAAAATGATTTTCCCCTGCCTTCAATAGCCCGCTTAACGCCAGCGCCAACACCGCTACCGAAATCGCCCCCGCCCAAATTTTGTCATACCGCTGTTGGGCAATGCCATCAAACAACAGCGTCCCTAAACCACCCGCCCCAAATTTTGCGCCAATCGTCGCAATCGACACCGCCACGACAGCGGCAATACGCATCCCCGCCAAAATTACGGGCAGCGCCAACGGAATTTGCACCTTTGTCCAGCGCTGCCATCCACTCATGCCCACCCCCGCTGCCGCTTCTAACGTCGGTTCAGGCACACCTTTTAATCCTGTCACCATATTGCGCACCAGAATAATCTGCGTATAAATCACCAGCGCCGCAATCACCGATTTGTTATTCAAGCCAAAGACAGGCAGCAGCAAAATCAAGAGGGCAATACTCGGAATCGTATAAAAAATACTGAGCGTTCCCAACGTCACAGAAGACAAGCGTTCACTCCGCAGTAAAATCAGGCTTAGGGGCAAAGAAACGGCCGTTGCAATCAACAGCGCCACCACCGTCATATACAAATGCTCCCAAGTGAGGTTGAGAATAATATCGGGGTGTTGGAAAATGTAGCTCACCCTATCACGCTTCCGCTGAAACCAATTGAATACTTTCCAAAGTCAGCAAACCAACCGGCGTCACCCCATCCATCACCGTTAAAGCGGATGAGTGACTGCCGAGCAGCACAGATAGGCCACTCCGTAAATCTGTATCAAAAGAAATGGGCGGGAAATTATTCACATCAAACCCTGCGGGCAACGGTTCCATCGCCGTTTCGGCGCGGATCAAGCTCAACTGGCGCACCACATCATCTGCGCCCACCAAATCCCGCACAAACTGGTCTGCTGGCTGGCTTAAAATATGGAAAGGCGTATCGTACTGTACAATTTTTCCCTCGCGCATAATCACAATCTTATCGGCCAGGCGCAGCGCCTCTTCCACATCATGGGTTACAAAGACAATGGTCTTTTTAAGACGATGCTGCAACTGAATCATCTCATCTTGCAGTCCGGTACGGGTGATGGCATCAATCGCGCCAAACGGTTCATCCATCAGAATGACGCCCGGATCGCCAGCCAAAGCTCGCGCCACGCCAACTCGCTGCTGCTGCCCACCCGACAGCTGCGAAGGATATCGATCACGGTACTCTTCCGGGGGTAGCTCGACCAAGGCGAGCAGTTCATCCACGCGGGATTTTATTTTATCCTTCGGCCATTTGAGCAGTTCCGGCACAATGGCGATGTTTTGCGCAACGGTCATATGGGGAAACAGCCCAATTTGCTGAATGACGTACCCTATCTGCCGCCGCAGCTCAGTAGCATCCAATTCAAGGATGTTTTCATCGCTCACATAGATTGCGCCAGAAGTTGGCTCCACCAGCCGATTGATCATTTTAAGCAGCGTCGTTTTGCCACAACCAGATGGCCCTAACAACACCACAAAACTGCCTTCGTCTATCTGAAAGCTAACGTCATCCACAGACGGCCGTTGTGTATTGGCAAATTGTTTACTGACAGTTTCAAACCGAATCGTACTCATAAAAAAGATTGGAGATTGGAGATTGGAGCGTTCAAAATCTCCAATCTCCAATCTCAAAAATTATTTACTAATCAAACCCTGCGCCACCAAAAACTCTCTGGCAACATCAATCGGCTCACGGCCGTTTCCGCTTACCTCATTATTTAGACCTTGCATCGTCTCGTTTGTCAGCAGGGGAGCCACCTTGTTGAGAACCACAGCAATCTCCGCATCTCTATCCAAAACCTCTTGGCGAATAACCGGAGCGACCTGATAGGGTGGGTACAAACCCTTGTCATCATCCAAGCCAACCAGATCATAAGCGGCAAGTTCGCCATCAGTGCCAAAGGCAACCACCACATCCGCTTCATCATTAATGATAGCTGGGTAGCGTAACCCTGGGTCAACGGCCAGAAAATTGGCAAATTCAAAATCGCCATAAACGCGCTTCATACCGGGAAGGCCATCCTCACGTTCTGCAAATTCTGCGGGGCCAATTAGCACCAAATCACCCGCCTGTGCCACCAATTGAGAGAAAGTTGAAATCCCCAATTCTGCGGCACGACTCTTTTTCATAGCCAAGGCTTGCGTATTATTCATGGGAGCCGGATCCAACCAGGCGAGATTGAATTGTTCCGCATAGTCGCTTTTTACCAAGTCGTAAACATCTTGGGGGTTACTCATGACATCATGTTTTAAGACGGTGAGTAAACCGGTTCCAGTGTACTCAGGATACACATCAATTTCACCATCCAGCAACGCCTGATGGGATACGGGCGTGCCGCCCAGATTCATTTTGCGTTCCACCGTATAACCGGCATCTTCCAAAAGTAGGGCATACATTTCTCCGATAATGAACTGTTCGGTGAAATCTTTTGAGGCGACGGTAATGGTGTCACTTGCCCCACCACCACAAGCTGCCAACAACAATCCTGCTACAACGAGCGTTACTAAAAATATCCAACGTGACTTTTTCATGTTTCCTCCTATGGAATGAAAAAATTTGTACTTCAAACAAAACCAAAAATCTGAAATCAAGAAGGTGGTTGTAACCATTTTTGAACACCACCCAGAAAGAGGTCGATTGACAGCGCAAGAATTGCAACAGGAATAGCGCCAACCAGCAAAATAGGGATGTCGTATAACGCAAAGCCGCGCACCACAAAGAGTCCCAAGCCACCAATACCAATAAAAGCAGCTAAGGTGGCACTGGCAATCACTTCAATAGTGGCGGTGCGAACCCCTGCCACAATAACAGGCAGCGCTAACGGCGTCTCTATACGCCATAAGGTTTGCTTACTCGTCATCCCCATGCCAGTGGCAGATTCTTTCACGGCCGGGTTGATGGTTCGGTAAGCAGCATCTGTATTAATGAGAATAGGAGGGATAGCTAACAGGGTGAGAGCGATGATGGCAGAGATGAACGATAAACCAAAATAGGGGATTGCTAAAAACAAGATAGCAATGCTGGGAATAACACGGAGACCACTAAAAAAATTGATGATTGTCACGGATGCTGTCCGTGACCGAGAAGTCCATACACCTAAAGGTATGCTGATAACGAGGCTAATGCCCAAGGCAACGCCAACTAATAGCAGATGATCGCGGAACGCTTTCAACAGTTCATCAGCATGACTTTGGGCATACAAGAGTGTTTCTTGTAATAGTTCAAGCATAAGAGAGTTTTTTGTTATGGGTTCTAAAACACGAGCCTAAACTACACATCGCATTATTCCTAAATTGGATTGCGTTTATTTATAATGATAAGGCTGTCGTAACTATTAAGCACCTCAAAGGTGCGACAGTATCCATACTATCTGTCTATTCGGATTATAGGCATTTTTAGAGAGCAGGCTAGTGCTTATCAACCTTTCGGTTTGCTGTGGTATTTTTATAAATCATGCTCACTTTATTTTTTTCTCTATCAAATGCCGTACAATACCTACTGTGGATTTAGTATCGATGATGAGTGGGTATGTTTTCTTAGGGGATAGTCTTCGTTTCGGCCATATCATCATTGTTGGTCGAAACGAAGACCAAGCCCTTTTATTACATTAAACCATGAAATATTTCAAAAGTTTGAGGCAACTTAAGTATGCCTTTATTTTTCTGGCTGTTTTAACTCTAATGGTTTTAGAGGCTTTTGCTATTGTATTTTTTGGGCATTCATTCCAATTTGTTTTGATTAACCTGGCAATCGGGACGACGATGTTTGTTGTGTTTGCTGAAATTGTGTTTTACTTTGTTGGGCAGTTTCAGACTAAACTCGAGCAGGAAATCAAGGGACGAAAAGCAGTTGAGGAAACGTTGTTGTTACGTTCTTCTGCTCTGGAAGCGGCCGCAAATGCGATTGCAATTACGGATGTAAACGGCCGTTTCTTATGGGTCAATCCTGCCTTTTCTGATCTGACTGGGTATGATCGCGGAGAACTAATCGGGCAAACACCTGCCCTCCTCAAGTCTGGAGAACATGATCAGGAATTTTATGCCAATTTGTGGCAAACGGTTGAGGCTGGGCAAGTGTGGCAGGGGGAATTGATCAATCGGAATAAAAACGGCCGTTTATACATAGAAGAACAAATCATCACCCCCGTTTTCAATGAAGATGGCGTAGTGACCAACTTCATCGCCATCAAGCACGACATCACCCAACGAAAAAGCTCCGAAGAACAACTACAACAATACACAGAACGCTTACGCCTGATCCATTCAATCGATCAGACCATTCTAAGCAAACAAACGCCAGATGAAATCGCACAAACCGCCCTGGACTACGCCGCCCAAATCATTCCGTTCGACCGCGCCAGCGTCGCCTTAATTGATGAAATAAAACACGAGGGCACTTTGTTGGCCGTCATGCAGAAAGGAGAAACGGCCGTTTCGTCTGGCTATATATTCTCCCTCAGTGAAAATGAAATCGATAACCTGTATGACCCAGAAACCACCCCACAAGTAGAAATCAGAGAATTAAAAAGTTCCCATTCTAACATTGGCAAACAGCTAGAGCGTGAAGGAATAAGCGCCCACATCAAAATCCCACTCATCGCGCAAAGACAACTTGTTGGCTACTTCAACCTAGGGGCATCAGAAAACAATATTTTTTCAGAAGAACACCTGGCTATCGCCCTGGAAATTGCAACATCCTTAGCCATTGCCTTACAACAAGCACGCCTTTATCTAAAAGAGCGAAACCAACGCGAACAAGCTGAAGCCCTTCGCGAAACAGGTGAAGCCTTAAATTCCACCCTGAAATTCGATGAAATATTAAACTTGCTTCTAGGTCAGGTTGCTCGTGCCATTCGCTATGATTCAGCCCACATCTTTCTAATTGAAGAGGATACGGCCACAATCTGTTATGAACGGGGTTATGAGCGCTATGGACAGGAAATTGTTGAAAAAGTATTGAACCTATCGTTCGAAATTTCTAAAACCCCTAATCTAAAATGGATTATTGAAAATCAAGAACATCTCATCATTCCAGACGTGCATCAATATGAAGGCTGGCTAAGAGATAAAGGAGTTTCCCAAACACGTGCCTGGGTCGGCGTGCCTATCTTTGTGAACGGGAAAATATCTGTCTTATTTGCCCTGTCGAAACAGCAAGCTGGTTATTACCATCAAGGCCATGTCGATACTTTAAGAGCCTTTGCTTCACAAGTGGGATTAGCATTGGAAAACGCCCGCCTCTATGAAGAATTGCGAACCTATGCCACCCAATTAGAAACGCGTGTGGCCATCAGAACCCGTGCCTTGGCCGATGCCAATGAACGGCTCAAAGAACTTGACCGTCTCAAAACCAAATTCATTTCAGATGTTTCACACGAATTACGTACCCCCATTACAAACGTCAATATGTATATTGATTTACTTGAACGGGGTCATAAAGACAAACGGCAACAATACATGACCATTCTTAAACAAGAGACCATGCGTTTGTCCCAATTGATAGAAGAAATTTTCGATGAATCTCAATATGCGAGTCATCTTCGACAAGCAGAGTACACACCAGTTGATATAAACAAAATAGCCTTACGTGCAATTAAAGCCTTTCAACGTGAAGCGACCGAAGCTGGTTTGAAGCTTACCTATGAGCTTGATCCTGATTTGCCTCCTATTTGGGGAGAAGCTCACCAACTGACACAAGTATTGTCAAACATACTAAGGAACGCTGTCAACTATACAGATGCCGGTGAAATCAATATCACCACACAACAAAACCAGAATAGTGTCACAATTATTGTAGACGATACCGGAAGCGGTATTACCCCTGAGGATTTACCCCATTTGTTTGACCGTTTCTATCGCGGGCAACACGTTAGCCAATCCACAATACCTGGTATCGGGCTGGGTTTGGGTACTGTGCGGGAAATTATCGAACTGCATGGCGGTACGATAACGGCTGGCAATAACGCGAAAGGCGGGGCATCTTTCCGCATTGTCCTGCCCCTTGAGCAACTGATAAAAGAGACCATTCACCAATTCCCACACATTTCCTTGAGGTGAACTTGTGACCCAACCCGTTGACCTGACTTTACTTGAACCAATACTGGCGCGTTATAACGGCCGTTCCGCCCACAACCCACGTTCCCTACTCCTGCCCCTCCTGCACGAAGCCCAAGCCCTCTACGGTTGGCTCCCGCGTGAAGTGCAGCAAGCCATCAGCCGCACCCTGCGCGTGCCCGAAGCCGACATCCATGGCGTCATCGAGTTCTACAGCATGTTCTACAACCAGCCGACTGCCAAGCGCGTGGTGCGCATTTGCGAAGGCACCTCGTGCCATCTGCAAGGCTCCGCCGCCGTCATGGCCGCCATCGAAGGCCAACTTGGTTTACGACCCGGCGAAACCAGCGTCGATGGGGAAATCACCTACGAAAAAGTGCCCTGCCTGGGCATGTGCGAACATGGCCCCAACGCCCTCGATGGCACCCAAACCGCTGGTCGCCTTACGCCCGATACCATCCCCGACTTTTTGAACGGCTCCTATCCTGAACCACGCTCAAAAGTATATGGCGGCCCCTTTCTCGTACTCAAGCGCATCGGCGAAGTGAATCCCCTCAGCCTGACAGATTATGAAGCGCATGGCGGCTACCAGGGCTTACGCAAAGCGCTCGCCATGACACCAGAGGCTCTTATCTCCGGCAAAAAAGAGAGCGAAATTTTAGGACGGGGTGGCGCGATGTTCCCGCTGGGTCTCAAAAGCCAATTTGTGCGCAATGCCCCAGGCTCGCCGGAAGAAAAACATGTCGTGGTGAATGCCGATGAGAGCGAACCCGGCACCTTCAAAGACCGCACCTTGATGGAAGAAGACCCGTTCAGCATCATCGAAGCGGCGACGCTCATGGGCTACACGGTCGGCGCGGCCAATGGCTGGATTTTGGTGCGCGGCGAATATCCGCGTAGTTATGCTCGGCTGCAAACGGCCGTTTCCAAAGCCAGAGCCGCCGGTTATTTAGGCAAAAACGTGATGGGTCACGCTGGTTTCGATTTCGACATCGAAGTGCGTCTGGGGGCAGGTGCTTACATCTGTGGCGAAGAAACGGCGCTGTTTGAAGCCGTCGAAGGCAAACGCGGCTTTCCGCGCATCAAACCGCCCTATCCGCCCAGCCAGGGTTTGTTCAACCAGCCCACCTCCATCAACAACGTGGAAACGCTGGTCATGTCATTGGCGGCGTTCAACATGGGGTACGAAGCGTGGCATGAACTGGGTACGGAAAAGTCGCCTGGAACCAAGCTGTTCTGCCTCAGCGGCCACATCGCCAAACCCGGCACGTATGAGATCGAATTTGGCCTGACAATCCGCGAACTGCTGGAGATGGCAGGCGGTGTGCCGGGCGGCAAGCAGATTCAGGCGCTGTTGTTTGGCGGTGCGGCTGGCACGTTTGTCGAGTCCAGCGATGCTGGATATGCCGCTGACCTACGAAGATGCCAAGGCCAACGGGGTCTCGCTCGGTTCTGGCGCGATTGTGGTGTTTGATGAAACGGCCGTTCTCCGCGACACCCTCTATCAACTCAGCCACTTCTTCGCCCACGAAAGCTGTGGCAAATGCTTCCCCTGCCAAATCGGCACGCAGCGCCAGATGGAAATCTTGCATCGCATATCTACACGGCACTCCCAAACAGACTGACCGCGATACCCTGCTCGACATCGGCTATCACGATGACTCAAACCTCCCTTTGCGGCCTGGGGCAAACGGCCGCCTCCGCCATCATGAGCGCCATGGAGCTGTGGCCGGAATTGGTCGAACCGTGATTTTAGTAGGGGCAATGCAATGGGGTATTACCTTTTCTAAACTCGTCATCTTATCTCCCATTGCCTTGCCCTTGCCCGTTATTAGGATGAACAACACGGGCGAGGCAATCGGAGATAAGATAATGTACTGTGCAAATGCCTGAACCGATTGCATCGCCCCTACGATAAAATGGATTCTTTTATGATCACTTTAACGATATTAACGGCCGTTCCGTCACCGTTCCCCCAGAAACCACCATTCTTGATGCCGCCAAACAGTTGGGTATCGACATCCCCGTCATCTGCTACCACCCGCATCTGACAGCCAATGGGCTGTGCCGCATCTGTTCGGTCGATGCGGGCGGGCGTGTGCAGTCGGCGGCGTGCGTGACCGTTTGTGCCGAGGGCATGGTCGTGCAAACCGACAGCGAAGAGGTACTGCGGGCAAGACGCACCATCCTGGAAATGCTGTCTGCCACCGTGGCTTTAGACGAAGCGCCGGAAATTTTGGCGCTGCTGGCTGAATATGGCGCAGACACCACCCGTTTCCCCGATGCTGAGCGCCGCCAGTCTCCCGTTCACGATGACAACCCGTTTTATTTGCGCGATTACAACCAGTGCATTAACTGTTGGCGCTGTGTGCAAGTGTGCGCCGAAGATGCCCAGTACACCTTTGCCCTCAACTTCGACGGTCGCGGCTACCACACCACCATCGGCACGTTTATGGCCGATGGCATGATGGATACCACCTGCGTTTTCTGCGGCCAATGCGTCGGCGCCTGCCCCACGGGGGCGCTCAAACCCAAGCGGCAGGCCCTGCTCGAACAAGGCATTAACCCCGACGAAATCTTCTTTCAAACTCGGCAGAAACGTAAGAAACAAAAAAAAGAGAGTGGAGATTAGAGATTATGCGTTTTCAATCTCTAATCCCCAATCTCTAATCTCCTTTTCCCCTTGCCCAACCATCCCCATAGAGGTACAAACAGGAAAAACTTTACGGAGCAACTATGATTCCTCTGCGCCTTGAACTGACAAACTTTCTCTCTTACCGCGAAACGGCCGTTCTCGATTTCACCGGCATCCATTTAGCTTGTATTTCCGGGGCGAATGGGGCGGGCAAATCCACCATTCTCGACAGCATCACCTGGGCGCTGTTTGGCAAAGCCCGCAGCAGCAGCGATGATGATTTGGTCAATCGGCGGGCGGTTTTGGAAGATGGCACCGCCGCCGTGGCCTACACCTTTGCGCTGGAAGACAGCATCTACCGCATCATCCGGCGCAAACAGGCGCGGAAGGCCACTAAACTGGAACTGCAAATTCTCACCAGCGGCGATGTGGCTGATGGCAAGTGGAAAGCACTCAGCGAAACCAAAGTGCGCGAGACAGAAGAAGCCATCATCACCCTGCTGCACATGAACTACGACACCTTCATCAACGCCAGCTTCTTGATCCAGGGCAAAGCGGACGAATTCACCACCAAAACCCCCGGCAAGCGCAAGGAAATTTTGGCCGACCTGCTGGGCGTGAGCCTGTGGGAACAATATCGAGATAGGGCGGCAGAAAAACGGAAAGCGGCAGAAACGGCCGTTATCCTGTTAGATGCCCAGATGGGTGACATTGCCGCCGAACTGGACGAAGAAGAGCCGCGCAAAGCCGTTTTAGCCGCCGCCGAAGAAGCCCGAAACCTCATCGCCATCCGGCTGGCTGACAAAGAAAAATTATTGGCCCAACTGCGCCGCGTGGAAACGGCCGTTCAGCAGCAGCAGGCCATGATCAAAAATTTAGAAAGCAACCTGTCCCGCGCCCAAACCAGTCTGGCTAATTTGCAGAAAACAGAGGCACAGCGCCTGCAAGAACAGGCCAGTTACCAGGCCGTTTTGGCCGATGCCCCTGCCATCGCCGCCGCTTTTGCCGCCTACGAACAGGCCGAAGCCGACCTGCGCGACTGGCAGGCCAAAGCCGACCAGTTCAACAAACTCCAGCAGGAAAAACACCGCCACGACCTGACAATTACCCAGGAACACAGCCGCCTGACCGCCCGTCAACAAGAACTGACGGCGCAAAAAACAAAGCGAGACGCGGCCCAGACCGAACGGGTCAGCGTCAGCCCAAAATTTGGCCGAGGCGCAGGCACAGCAGGCGCAAAGTGTGGCGCAACTGGCGGTGCTGAGCCAACAGGTGGCCGACTGGCACGAAGCCCGCAGTGAGTTACAGCGGCTGGAAGCG
Source organism: uncultured Chloroflexia bacterium (assembly GCA_963747345.1). GTDB lineage: Bacteria > Chloroflexota > Anaerolineae > Promineifilales > Promineifilaceae. The sequence continues at coordinate 297,900 of CAVVFA010000008.1, forward strand.
GAACGGCAAAACTTGCTCAAGGAACAGTCGCGCTGGCAAGCCGAGGCGGCGAAGATAGAAAAACTGGCGGCGGAACAAACGGCCGTTACCAGCAACCACCGCGACGCCGAAAAAACACTGGCCCAGGTCGAGGCAGACCTGGCGGCTTTAGACACCCAGAACGAGCAGTTCGTCACCGCCCGCGCCGAACTCGACAATCTCACCGCCGAACAGCCCCGTCTGCGTGACCAGATGAGCAAACTGCGCGAGCGCATCGACCGGCTGCAAGAACAAGCGGGCGGCGACTGCCCCTTGTGCGGGCAAGAACTGAGCGAAAACCATCGCCACGCCGTGCTGGCCGACCTGGAAGTGGAAGGTAAAGAGGCGGGCGACCGTTTCCGCGCCAACAAACAGCGTGCCGAGACCTTGACGGCGCTTCTGCCGGAACTGGAGCAAAAACTCAAGCAAAAACCACGTCTGAGCAAAGAACAGCAAACCCAGCGCGACCGTCTGGCGCGGGCTGAGGCGCGGCTGGCAGAGATTACGCAGGCGTTGGCCGACTGGGAGCAGGGCGGCAAGCTGGAGCTGGCAAAGATCGAGGCACAGGTGGGCGAAACGGCCGTTCTCGATGCTCAAAAGCAGAAAGTGGCCGACCTCAGTGCCGCCGCTCCCCAAAAAGAGGCACTGGAAAAAACACAACAGAGCCAACAGCGCACCATCGCCCACACCGAAGCGCGTCTGGCGGAGATTGATCGCTTGCTGGCTGACTGGGAAACACGCGGGCAGGCTGAATGGACGGCGGTAACGGCGCAACTGGCTGCCAACGATTACGCCGTTGAAGCGCAAACGGCCGTTGCCAGCCTCAATCAGCAAATAGCTGAACTGGGTTACGCCGCCGCGTCCCACGAGTCGGCCAAACAAGCGCGCGCCGCTCTGGCCGACGCGCCCCAAAAACAGCAGGCACTCCAGCAAGCGCAAACGGCCGTGCAAACCCTGCAAACCACCCTCACCGATTTAGCCGCCCAGATCAGCGCCCAAGAACAAACGGTGCACTGATTTGGAGACACAAAAGGAAACGGCCGTTACCCAGTTAGCCGCCCTGCAAACGCGACAATGGCGATTTACGCGCCGTCGAAAACGAGGTGATGGACTTGCGCGAAGAAGAAATCGCCGCCAATCGCACGATGGGCGCGGCCCAACAGCGGCTCAGCGTGCTGGACGATTTGCGCCAGCGCAGTCAACAGCTTCTCGACGACCGCGCCGCCAAAACATTGCACGTGCAGCGCCTCAAATTGTTGGAAAAAGCGTGTGGGCGGGATGGCGTGCAGGCCCTGCTCATCGAACAAGCCCTGCCTGAAATCGAAGAACGGGCCAACGAACTGCTGGAACGGCTCACCGATGGCGAAATGCGCGTCAGTTTTGAAACGCAGAAACAGCTCAAAAGCCGCGACGCCGTGGCCGAAACACTCGATATCCGCATCAGTGACAATGCTGGAGAACGGCCGTATGACAACTTCAGCGGCGGCGAACAGTTCCGCGTCAACTTTGCCGTGCGTCTGGCGCTCTCCCAACTGCTGGCAAAACGGGCGGGGGCACGGCTGCAAACCCTGGTGATTGATGAAGGCTTCGGCAGTCAGGATCCAAACGGCCGTCAGCGCCTCGTCGAAGCCATCAACACCATCCAGAACGATTTTGCGCGTATCCTGGTCATCACCCACATCGACGAACTGCGCGACGCCTTCCCCACGCGCATCGAGGTGGTGAAGACGTTATCGGGGTCGGGGATTGTGGTGGTTTAGGGAAACGGCCGTTTGATTTTCAATTATCGGTATAAGGTGTAGAATTAGAGAATACTTGTCACTGAAGTAATGGTTTTGTTAGTTTGATGTAAGGGGAAATATTGATGCATCGAAATCAAAATCTTTTCTGATAATGAGGTTCGAGATTGAAATATACAGAGCGTAGTGGAATCTGTGTTTGAAGATTTTTCTCGGCGATTATGATGAAGCATGATCCTGATTTTGGACGGGTCAAACGACATGGTAATTTAGGTGACAGACAATGATGGCTTTATTCGCGACAAGGATTTTATTATCAAGATTACGCACCCGAGGGAACCTGCTGAAAAGAAGGGCGAAGCGTTGGAGCAAAGCGATAAGAGATTTCAGGGACTTTATGCATTATTGGCAAGACATAAGCCCGATTAAGATGGATTATTTTGTACTCAATGATAAATATTCTGGAGTCTATCCAGATTTAGAAAAAGGATTAGCAAATATAAAAAAGACGTATGGTTTGGATGAAGCCGCGCCTTTTTATGCATCACATCTTGAGGAGTTATGTTTTTCATTAGAGGATGCCAAACTTTTTAGTATATTGGGATATGTTCCAGACTTCTCTAATATCCCTTTGTTGGAATATTCTGAGCTGCGAAATGTCATACAATATATACTAAATAACGAGGAGTCGATTGATCTAATAAAGAAGCAGACCCCTCCAGATTTTGAGGGAAAGATTGAGTTTAATCAATTAAGTAAATATCCAGCAAATTTGTTAACAACAGCAAGTTATCAATTAGGTGTTCTCGATAATTATTTCTCGAAAGGTAATGCTGAAGAAAAACAGATGATTGGTGAAATTCTTAAAGATAAGTATATGTCTCTTAGTAATTCAGATTATCCAGAATCCAATAGTTATACAAAATCAGATATCATTTTTGATGAATTACTGCAATTTATGGCTCCAAATAAGCAGAAAAAAGTTCAGGATGCTTGTTTAGTAGTCATGGCAAAATATTTTGAATCATGTGATATCTTTGAGGATCCTGAGGACAACAACTTATAATCTTTCCAGAGAAACATATTAGACTTTCTGAAAGCCTTTTGGGTCTTGGGAGTTTCATTTTAGAAGGATTAGAGAATGGACCAAAGACTGTAGATCGGATTTGGTTAGATTTCCGAAGGGTAAGGGCCAACGAAATTTACCCTGCCTATCATTCCTTCGAGAATTTTATTCTGGCAATTGATTTTTTATATTCTCTAGGATTATTATCATTGGATGATTCGGGGAAGTTACAGAAATGAAACTGATCAGCCTTACGTGTAACCAACAAAGCTTTAAGCCGATATATTTTAATCAAAGAGGATTAAGCTTTGTTGTTGGAAAGCAGAAAAATCCAAATGAAATCAACCAACGTAAAACCTATAATGGGGTTGGTAAATCCTTGTCGATTTATTTGATTCATTTTTGTTTGGGTGCCAGCCCAAATGAATCATTGGAAACTGCGCTACCAGACTGGGAGTTTGAATTAACGTTCTTGATCAATGATGTTCAATTTATCTCAAAAAGAAATACAAGTAAACAAACAAGAATAATATTAAATGATGAAGAGCTAACAATAAATAATTTCAATTCAAAACTGCAAGAAATGGTTTTTGAAGTAGATGAACCAGTTAAGGGATTGAAATTTAGGCCATTGATAAGTCGATTCATTCGGCCAGGACGCGAAAGTTACCAGAACTATGAAAAGGTTCGATCTTCATCACCTCCTTATGAAAATCTTGTGATAAATGGATTCCTACTAGGCCTGAATGTCAATTTAATTGAGAGAAAGCACGATTTAAAAGCCAAATTAGACAAAGACATTATTTCAAAAAAGAGATTAAATAAAGAGCCTATCTTTACTGAATACTTTACCCAAGAAAAGAATCCTGAAATTGAACTTAGAGATTTAGAGGAAGAAATTGAACGATTAGACAGAGAGATTGGGGATTTTGAAGTTGCAGAAAACTATTATGATGTTGAACGATTAGCAAATGAAAAAAAACAAGAGCTTCAATCACTAAAAAATAATGCTATTGTTATTGAAAATGCGATTTATAGTATTAATATTAGCCTGGAAGAACGCCCAGATATTTCCTTACAAAGAGTAGTGGAATTGTATAATTCAGTTTCCCAAAAGTTGCCCGGAGAAGTTGTTAGGGATCTAAATCAAGTAACTGAATTTCATGAAAGCTTAGTTACTAATCGAATTAAGCGTTTGTCATCAGAAAAAGAAAGACTACACACAGAATTACGAGAGCTCAATCGAGAAATTGAAACCGGTTCAAAGGAAGTCGATGAATTCATCACATATCTTGGGACTCATGGAGCGCTTGACGAACTCGTACAATTAAGTAGCTATGTAAATGATTTGAAAAGCAAAGCCCAAAAAATTCTAAGACTTCAAGGAATTTCAAAACTATTACGAAAATCAAATTCAAATCACAAAAAATGAAATGGGTGTTGAAAATGCCAGAGCTTCTCAATATTTATCAGAAGTCAAAGACCTATTAGATGGGAATATGGATGCGTTCAGAGCGTATTCTCGTCGCTTTTATACCAAAAAGCCTGGTGGATTAACAGTTCAAAACAACATTGGTGAAAACAAAATACGTTTTTCTATTAATGCAGAGATCGAAGATGATGATTCTGATGGCATTAATGAGGTGAAGATTTTTTGCTATGACATGACGTTCTTTTCAAGAAAACATAATCATAATATTGATTTCTTGGTTCATGATAGCCGTCTTTATAGCAATATGGATCCCAGACAAAGAGCTACGCTATTTCAAATTGGGTATGAATATACTCGAAATCACGATGCTCAATATATAGCTACAATAAACCAAGACCAAATTGATTCTGTGCGAGAATTGTTAGCTAAAGATGAATTTGACGCGATATTTTCTGATAAAAATATCATACTTCGAATTTACGGACGACGATGAAAGTGGGAAATTATTCAGGAAAACAAGTGAATTTGAAGTATGAACAATAATCAAATTAAAACGTAAATCGCTCTAATCAAATGTCCATCAAAATGAACGTGAAAAGCTCCCACTGTGGTAGCTTTTTTATTGGATGATAACATACGCCCACTCTCCGGCCGTTACTGCCGTTTCCAACGCTTGTTTGCATCACTGCTATTGGAATTATCGGCCGTTATCCGCCCCATACCCCATCGCCGCGCTTTTTGAAAGGGAACGGCCGTTACCAACTCTTGCCTGCACCACTACTACTGGATTCATAACGGCCGTTGCCACCCCATCCACCCATCACCGCGCTTTTTGAAAGGTAACGGCCGTTACCAACTCTTGTCTGCATCACTGCTATTGGATTTATAACGGCCGTTTCCACCCCATACCCCATCGCCGCGCTTTTTGAAAGGGAACGGCCGTTACCAACTCTTGTCTGCATCACTGCTATTGTGGAATCATAACGGCCGTTACCCACCATAATTTCTCCTAAACGGCTGGCGAAATCATATGCGCCAAATCGCTCTGTGTCACGCCAAGCGTCAGCAAAGAGCGTACCAACAAATCCAATGAGACGGACGGATCACCTGCTTCAATTTTGGCCACACGGGACTGGCTGGAGTGCATTAAATTTGCCAAATCTACCTGCGTGAGATGCTGCTGCTGGCGGCGCTGTCGCAAACTGGCAGCCAACGTTAGTTTCAATTCGATGTAGGCAGATTCTTCTGGTGTCAATTCCAGGAAGTCATCTACAGAACCAACTGCCCAGCCGTTTTCTTCTAATTTTTGTTGTTTCTCTTTATCCATTGTTTAGTTACCCATGACCCCATCATATTTTTTTAAGCGCTGCTGGCAGGTATCGATAATATGATCTGGCGTCTGATTACTTTTCTTCTGAAAGATTTCTAAAATGATCACGGCATCTTCATCAATGCGATAAATGATGCGCCATGTGCCTTGCTTATCGTTGATCCTCAATTCATGACAACGATCTGCCAATAGCTGGCATTGGTCTGGAATGTGGCATCGAAAGTATTTCACCTCGTTGCAATTGACGTAGTAAAAAGCCAGCTTCTAACCGTGCATTTGTAGAAATTGGTGGCGTTTTGATTTCACCACGTAACCACACCAATGGTTTGTCTTGAGGGCTCATAGGTACATTGTATGTCAAATATGACATATTTTCAAGTTGCCTACGCACAAAAAAGCCAGTTCTATAGACTGGCTTCTCACTCAATCAGGTTGCCAGGTGCTGCTCAACTCGACTAATCGTTTCATGGATGCGTAGTGTAACCAGTACAAGTCTCCCCAGTGTCACTATTGACAAAAAAGCCAATTATCGTTATCCTGTAACTAGTTACGGTACTAGTTACGGTATTAGTTACAATCTCTTAAGAGACACTATGAAAAAAAAGCCGACAATCAGAGACGTTGCCCAAGCCGCCGGGGTATCAGTGGCAACAGTGTCCAGGATATTAAACGGAAAGCCGGATGTATCTGAGGATACGCGTCAACATGTGCTGGGGACAATTGACGAATTAGGCTATGCCCGCAGTACCCAATGGCAGCAGCTCACCTCGGGTAAAAGTCGTGTAATTTCCTTACACTATCCGCAAAAAACGGCCGTTCTCAACCAGGTTTCTTTCGACTTCGTTACCGGCGCATCGTCAGTTTGCGAGGAAAACAATTACTCGCTTCATCTTATTACACAGTCCCTTGAGGCATCCAATCTTTTAGACTTCTATAGAACCCATCAATGTGACGGCATGATTTTGATGGAGATTCGGCTCGATGATTGGCGCGTGGAATTATTGCGTCAACATCAATTGCCCTTTGTGACAATCGGGCATGGCTCAAACAATGAAGGCGTAGATTTCATCGATTTCGATTTTTTTACGTCAGTAATAATCGCTTTCGAACATTTGTTGTCATTAAGACATGAGAATATTGGATTTATTTCGATCAAACCAGAACCTGAACGCAAACGTTATGGCCCTGCTGTTCGGGCGGCTGAAGGGTATGAACAGGCATGTGCTAAATATGATACACCTGGATTCTATTATGAAGTTGATTATGGTCTACAGAATGTGAAGGAAGCCACGATTAACATGTTAGAGACTCATCCAGAAATTACAGCGATAGTCAGTGTTTCAGATATGGCCATTGCTGGAATCTTTGAAGCAATTCAGTCCTTGGGTCTCAATATCCCGGATGATATTTCTGTAATCGGTCTCACGAATGAACAGGGCGCCGAATTGACCACACCTTCACTCACCGCATTGCAGTTCCCTTCCTGGTCAATGGGCCGTGATGCAGGCAAGTTGTTGATCGATAAGCTGGAAGGAAAAACAAAGACTGTCACGCAAACTCTGGTATCGCCAAAACTGCATATTCGAGCAAGTACGGGATCCGTGAAAATCAGAATATAGAGAATTTTAGAGGAGTTCTGGGCGGTAGCGCACCACGATGAATGAAAATATGGCATCGAATTAACGCGAATTTACGCGAATTATTCGGCTTTATCCAACAAAAATTCGTGTTAATTCGTGACAATTCGATGCTATTTACGAAGGAGGAGGTGTTAAAGAAGAACGCTATTAAATATTCCTGCTGGAATGGAAATTTTAGAAGATGAGAAGTGCTTCTCAGTTTACTGGCCGTGAATCGGAAGCACTCCTCGACTATCGCCCACATGCTAGTTACCTAGTTATGTTAGCGCATTCATTCATTATAGCCGAAATCACAAATAGGCGGAATGAAGATAAATTGGAGAGAAAAATGAAAAAACTAAGTTTATTGTTAATCGCCCTTCTCGCATTAACACTGTTATTGGTGGCCTGTGCCGCACCAGCTGAACCCGAAGTTGTTGAAGTTACCCGAGTTGTCACCGAAACAGTTACCGAAGAAGTGGAAGTAACCCGTATGGTTGAAGGCGAATCAGTCGTTGAGACGGTCGTCGAAGAAGTGGAAGTAACACGTGTGGTAGAGGTTCCTGCCGCAGAATCGGTAACGCTTACCTATCTTGCCAGTCAGGATTGGATTAAAGAACCTGAGATGGCCCTGGCCGAACAGTTTGAGGCAGAAACAGGTATTCACATTGATTACCAAATTGTCCCCTCCGACCAGTATTTTAATGTCTTGTTGACCAAGTTGGATTCAGGCGAAGGTGTTGATATTTTTGGCGGTCAGAGCGGTAAATCCGACATAAAACTTCAATTAAATGTCGAACAAAATGCCTTGCCGTTGACCAATGAAGAATGGGTCCAGAGAATGAGTCCCTTGTCAGCCGAACAGCTCACTTTGGATGGGGTCATGTATGGCTTGACAATTTGGGATACCGTGGGTGGCTCTTGGGTCATTGTCTACAACAAAGATATCTTTGCTGAGAACGGCCTGAGCATCCCCACAACATACGCTGAACTGGAAGCCGCTTCCCAAACGCTTCTGGATGCAGGCATTACCCCAATCTATGAGCCAGTATCCGATGGTTGGCATCATGTTTTATGGTTCCCTGAAGTTGGCCCGGTTTATGAAGCCGCTAACCCTGGCCTGGCAGAGTCGCTTAACAGAAATAAAACCACTTTTGCCGAAGACCCAACCATGCTTTTAGCCCTGACCCAGTATCAAGAAATGTTTGACAAAGGCTTTTTTGGCCCCGATGCCCTGGCGAATGAATTTGCTAATACTGAAGCGGCCATGGCCAGTGGCGAATATGCCATGACCGTCAATCGCTTTGGCTTACCGGGACAGATTGAGACCGCTTATCCTGAGGTTTCAGCAGATTCCTTCGGCTTCTTCGTCATGCCCTTGGCTGACAACCAAATCTGGAACGTCAATCCCGCTGGGCCGAGTAAGTTTATCTATTCTGGCTCAGAAAACATCAATGCGGCAAAGGCTTATTTTGAGTTTTTGACAAGACCGGAAAATCTACAATACCTGTTGGATAACGAACCGCAGTTTGCTTTGCTTAACTTTGAGGGTGTTAACGCCGAACTTACAGCAGAACAACAGGCATTTGTTGATACTTATACGGAACAAGGCACTGTTTATCAAACGGCCGTTAACTACCTCAACCCGCAATGGATGGATATAGGCCAAGACCTGACAGCCATGTTCACCGGAGCCGCTACGCCAGAAGATGTATTATCAGCTATAGATCAACGCAGAACAGATATGGCTACTGCTGCTAGTGATCTTGCCTGGGACGAATAGTCGTATTTCCTGGCCACTTCATCTTGAAATGAGTGGCAAATAATTAAGGGTGGGGGCGGACCTGATGGTATTTTTTCCATACCACAAAAGGCAAACTATTAGGTCCGCCCCTATTTCTATAAGTACCTGAGCAAAAGTAATCGATTATTATTCCAGTGTAGGAATACTCAGAAACAATTGCTTTGGTACTTAGGTAAAAGCGGGGAAGTTTTTGGAAATAAAATTGTGCAAAACCCGCTTTTCCTTGAAGGAAACCACAATTTTGCGTGTTGGTAATTTTAAGAACTTTTTGTGGTTTACCTAAATAGCGCAGAAAAATTATCATGAAAAACAAACAGTATCCTATTTATTTTTCGTTTGGCGCCCTCATCCTGTACTCGGTATTTTTTGTGATACCAAGTTTTATCGGGTTTTACTATTCATTTACAGACTGGAACCGGTATACATCGGAACTTAATTTTGTGGGGTTTAAAAATTTCAGCACCATTCTCTTTTCTAATATTAATTACTTACAAAGCATTGAAAATACACTGGTTTTCACCCTAACCACCATTATGTTGAAAACAGTTGTGGCCTTGTTATTAGCTTTACTATTGACAAGCGGCGTCCGAAGATTCACCAATGTGCATCGCATGCTTATTTATTTACCGGCAATAGTGCCCATGATTGTCGTCGGTATTGTTTTTAAATCTATCCTCCATCCTTCGACCGGAATCCTTAATGTGTTTCTTTCTGCCATAGGATTGGAAGCTCTAGCCCAAGGCTGGTTAACAAACCCAAAATTGGCACTCTATTCCGTCATCTTTGTAGATACCTGGAAAGGCATAGGCTACATCATGGTGATCCTTATCGCCGGACTTGAAGCGATTCCTAGAGAATATTATGAGGCTGCCAAAATCGATGGCGCCCGAGCCTGGGATGAATTAAGAACCATTACCATTCCCTTGCTCATGCCAGCCCTTACTGTCGTCATTGTTTTGAACCTGTTATACGGCTTAAAGGTCTTCGATATTGTTTATGTGCTCACCAATGGCGGCCCCGGTTACGCCACCGAAACCGTCTATACAGTCGTATTTAAAGAATTTTCAAAAGGTCGTTATGGCATCAGCACCGCCCTCTCTACATTGTTATTTGTCATCATGACCTTCTTGGGATTTTTTGTAATTCGCCTCATGCACAGGGAAGAAACGTAACTACTAAGTAATCGTTCGGTAATAAGTTTGTAGTGATGACTTTAGTCATCATGACCACTAAAGTGGTCACTACAAACCTAAACTGCTAACTTGTTTTTGCCCGCTTACTAACCGCTAGATTTTGAGAATAGCTCAGAAAGAGTTATCAAATCATGAAACCAAGAAAATCAAAAAGGTTCACCAACAACTTAATAGCCATCGCCATTAGTTTGGTGATGTTTATTCCTATCTACCTGGTGATCATCAACTCGTTAAAGGATGAGGTTCAAGCCAGGTCTATGGGAGTTGCACTCCCCACCAGTCTCCATTGGGAAAACTATTTAACAGTCATCGAAGAAGGAAAGTTAGGGCAAGCCTTTGCCAACAGTATGCTGTATGCCAGCGTAGCCACCGTTCTTGTGATTTTGTGTGCCACAGCGGCCGCCTTTGTGCTTTCGCGGAATCGGTCAAGGCTCAATCGTTTCCTTTATTTTTTCATCATCATGGGTATTGCTATGCCCTTAAATTTTGTCACCCTGACGAAAGTGATGCAGGTGACTCATCTGATTAATACCCAACTGGGCATTATCCTGCTTTATGCAGCCATTCAACTGCCTTTGAGTATTTTTATTATCTATGCGTTTGTGGAAACAATTCCCAGAGAACTTGATGAAGCAGCCATTATTGATGGCTGCGGTCCAGTTAAGTTCTTCTTCTCCATTATATTTCCCCTGTTAACGCCAGCCTGGGTGACGGCAGGCATTCTTAGCTTCTTGTCCATTTGGAGCGAGTTTCTACTGCCTCTGTATTTCCTAAACAGTTCTGACAAGTGGCCGATGACATTAGCGGTATACAACTTTTTTGGAATGTATGAAGCAAGTTGGAATTTGGTTTCAGCCGATATCGTCTTAACGATTTTGCCTGTAATCATCGTCTATTTGCTGGGGCAACGGTATATCGTTTCCGGGATGACGGGGGGGGCTGTTAAAGGATAATGAAACAAGCCAACGATTTTATGATTGATATGCTCGATCTTGACCTGCCGGAAGCGTCAGCCGACATCTTATGGCGGGCTTGTCGCCCTACCAAGATCACGAGCGCGGCAAACGGGGATATTTTTCTTACCGTTCCTTTCCAGGCCCAGAAACCAGGATTGTCTGTTGAGGCCGACCTTGATGAGGTGCCTCGTAGAGAATACAGCTTGCGCATACGCGCTTATGAGAGTGATGTTTTACGCCTGTCTATATCCTTTAAGGGCGAAATGCCCGGGGACGCCAGTCCTATGCTGGATAGTAGACACTTCCCCTGTATTGATCCCTTGACAGTGGAAACAACCGGCAGCGGCTGGATTATTTTGGATTCCCGTAACGTGGTACGGATGCGCATCAATACAAGCGAACCTCCAATCAGAGAATGGAGTGACCTTCAGCCTCCGCCTGACGAAACGCTCGATATTGAATTGTATCCAGATGGGAAAACAAAAGTGCCGCTGATGGCCTATGACCAATTCTTTCCCCAGAGGCATGATTCGATGGCCCTGGCCTTTGTGGAACGGGCAGGCATTCCCCATCGGACGACCTTCTCTTTTTACGCGCAGCCAAACGAGAAGTTTGTGGGCACTGGCGAACGTTTTGACCGCCTGGATCTGTCGGGGCGCACATTTATCTTGGAGAATACGGACGGCCTGGGCGTGAACAGCCGACGCGCCTACAAGAACATTCCTTTTTATGTGTCAAGCCGCCCCTATGGCTTGTTTGTGCATAGTTCGGCCCATATGCGGCTTTCTTTGGCTGATATTTCCACCCGAGCCGCACAGGGTTTGGTTGAAGAACCAGAGTTGGATCTATTTGTCATAGGTGGGGGATCGGTGGAACGCATCGTGCACAACTATCGCCGTTTAACAGGCTTTCCCCCGGATGTGCCCGTGTGGAGTTACGGCACCTGGATGAGCCGCATGACCTATTTCTCGGAAGATGAAATACGGACTGTGGCGCATAAGCTGCGGCAGGGGGACTATCCCTGTGATGTCTTACATATTGATACAGGCTGGTTTGCCAAAGATTGGGTGTGTGAGTGGGAATTTAGCCAGGAGCGTTTTGCTGACCCTGAAACATTTGTTAAAGATATGCTGGCAGCAGGGTATCGCATTTCCCTATGGCAAATGCCTTATTTGGGAGAGGGAAATAAATTGTTTGAAACGGCCGTTTCCAAAGGTTTTGTGGTTTCCAATCCGACCTCAAACGGAGATATGAGCTCCGATTTTTCAGCGCAGGTGGCTGGGGGCAGAATTGATTTTTCCAATCCCCAGGCCGTGGCGTGGTATAAAGAGTTGTTGGCACCACTGCTAAAAATGGGGGTAGCAAACATCAAAACCGACTTTGGCGAGAGTGTTCACTTTGATGCCGAGTATCAAATGCCCGCTGCCAGACTGCATAACCTTTACGCCCTGCTGTATCAAAAAGCGGCCTATGAAGTGACAGAACAGGTTACTGGTGAAGGGATTATTTGGGCCAGAGCCAGTTGGGCTGGCTCCCAACGTTATCCGGTGCATTGGGGCGGAGATTGTGCCGCTACCTGGGATGGTTTAGCTGGCTCTCTGCGCGGCGGCCTGCACCTGGGGCTGTCTGGTTTTGCCTTTTGGAGCCATGATGTGCCTGGTTTTCATGGTGTGCCAAACTTTATGAACAGTTGGCCTGCCGATGATTTGTATGTGCGCTGGACACAATTTGGCGTATTCACTTCTCATTTTCGTTATCATGGCGCCTCTCCGCGTGAACCCTATGAGTATCCAGCCATCGCTGATGTGGTGAGGCAGTGGTGGAAGCTGCGCTATGCGCTGATTCCCTATCTTGTGGAACAGGGGAAAAAGGTCATCGAGACAGGTCTGCCTATGCTGCAAGCGCTGGTCTTTTTTCATGAAGATGATCCCACTTGCTGGCATATTGACGACCAGTATTACCTGGGCGATGCCTTTTTGGTAGCGCCCATTATGAACAGCGAGGGCATACGAGATGTTTATTTGCCTGCTGGGGAGTGGATCGATTTTTGGACCGGCGAGAAATTGGTCGGCGGCCGTTGGTTGAAGCAGGTTGTGGCGCCATTGGCACGTATGCCCATTTACGCCAGGTACGGCACGCAAATACCAGTCTATCCACACGCCGTTCAATGTACTGATGAAATTAACTGGGCCAAGGTTGAGAAGCTTGTTTTTGATGACAGTTACTCCGGATTATCGGGGTCTATGCTTGGCCAGATAATTGACTTGTAAAATGGGATGCGCTTAACGTTAACAAGTGAGAATAAACTCTTCTCTGGTATGTGGGGCGATTTTGAAAATCGCCCTGCTCTGGAAAATTCAAAAAACGCCAGTGTCCAGCATTTTATTCCAGCCTACCGCAGTTCACACCCAATACCTCATAGGAGGTAGGCAACGGCAAAGCCAATTACAGTGCCCAGACCCGCCCATTTACCGCCTCGTTCATAGGCAAATGGCATCAAAGAATCGGTAAGCATGGCCAAAAGCCCACCTGCTGCCAAAGCCGCCATGCGCGTGCCATTGGCGGCACCAAAATTAGTGGCAAGCAAATAACCCAAACCAGCCGCCACCCCACAAGCCAGCACAACAGTGCCCCATACAGCGGCCATTTTCCCTTTTTGCCAGCCGCTTTGAGCCAGGTCAACAGAGGGTGCCAGGGCTTGGGGAATGTTGGATATCCAGACAGCAAAAAGGAAAGCAACGCTCAGGGGAAGGCCAGCCGCTAATTGAATACCAAAAATAAGCGATTCGGGGACACCATCTACCACTGCACCCAGCACAATCCCCAATGGGCCACCACTGCCATCTGCGCCAAACCGTTTTTCAACGAACATGTCGCCGCCAATAAAGATAAATGTGCCTATCAACAGCCATACTGCTAATTCGAGGTTACTCACTGCCTGGTCTTGAGAGATGAGGTCAAAGGCAATGGCGCTAATCAGTGCCCCCGCCCCAAAGCCCGCCAACCAGCCCACGACAGTTCTAGGCACTTTAATCCAATAAACAGCTAACCCGCTGATGAGGAGTGAAGATTGGCTAACTGCACCTAAAAGGATTGCTTGCAACATAATGACCTCCTGAGATAAACGGCATCAACTTGCCGTTGACACGTTACGAACGGCCGTTATTATACCCCTATCTCCCGCCAATTATTAAGTGACAAAACGGCCGTTCTCATCCATTCCCTTCCAGCGCCTTCACATAGTTGTCTTCCACGTTCCCATCTCTGCTTTCATTCAACAATGAACTTAGCTCGCCAAGATGGTAGATGCTGTGCTTCAATAGAAAAATCACAACACCCAGTTTCGTCTTCCCAGCCCACGGGAAAGTCTCATTGACCGCCAAATAATCAATTCCGGCTAACCACTTTTCCGTCTTTTTTGAGAATTGTTCTATACAGCCAAGAATATCATTTTGCGCGGGAAGTTCCTCTTCGCTTGCCGTGGCACAATCAACAGCAAAAGCTTTTCCAGAGATGAACTTCGTATCTGATTGATCCTCGATGTAGTATTGCGTGGCTTTCAAAATATGGAAAGACAGCCTGGCCGGGGTAGTGGCATGGCGCCCTGTATGAATCCAGGCGGTTTCATCAAAATCAGTCACCAATCGGGTAAATACTCGCCACATATGTGAATAGTGGCTGATAAATTCTTCTTGCATAGCTCCTCTACGTATTGTCTCTCATTGCCAAACAGCCACCCAACGGCCGTTAGGGCGGCGTTAAACGAAGCAGGGGTGTGTCTTGCGCCGCACGCAAGACCTCCGAGGTTTCAAGCGACTGGAAGTCGCCAACCTCGGAGATCTAACGGCGACCGCCTATATTTTAGCATACATCAGTTTCAGCAAAGGCAAAACGGCCGTTACGCCCACATAAAAAGCCAGTTCTAAAGCCTGGCTTCCCTCTCAAATGGGCTGTTGGAAATTGATGGTAAACGGCCGTTATCCACCCCATCCCTACGCAAAAAACCCAGGCCAATCCCCGCTCCCTTTGGGGGAGGGTTAGGGTGGGGGTAACACCCACGGCCGTTCTCCCCTCCTATCTTCCCAAAGCCAACTTGTCAGATGAAATGCAGCCAATGCAGAGAGGTTCTAGCTGATTTGTTAGATAGTTGATTGCTTTGTATCATTTACAGATTACAGGAGAATTTATGAGCGATAAAGCCCTGCAACCTATTGAGCAAAAAACAATTATCTTTTACGGCGATGAGATAACGGCCGTTGTCATCGAAGGCGACGAACGTGAGATATACATACCGCTACGGCCGTTGTGAGATTACCTTGACCTCAATTGGTCAGGCCAACGACAGCGTGTCCACCGTGACCCCGTGTTGGCACAGGTTGTGATGTCCGTGGGTGTTACACACTCGGAACGACAACGGGAAGCCACGAACCCTCGCCAATTACGTCAGGAAATCCAAGAGGGTCTAAGGCGATTGCGCCAACTACCGCTTGCCAACCCAAACCAAACCGAAGATGTGCGCCAAACGCTTCTGCAAAATACGGAAGGGCAAATGGAGCAATTGTTTACCCCTAGCATGACGATTGAGACGATGAGTCCCTTTCGGTAACATTATCATTTGATAGAACCATTTCTGCTCGGTAACATTTTCATTTGATTTGACACGTGTGCCATGTCATGGAATTTGCATGTGTAGGTGTGATGAGAAGGGGGTATTGGAAGAGGGAAAACGGCCGTTTTTGTAATGGTCAGGAGTTACTCGAAATTGTCATTCCCACCTTCACGGGAATCCATTCCTCTTGAAAAAATGGATACCTGCCTTCGCAGGTATGACAATCAGAGGTGATTTGTTTTTACTAACCCTTGACCAATACACGTCTTAACCTGCCTTTTCCCAGGCAGTTCCAATCGAATAAACAATCAGCATCTGCGCCGGGCCATACGTCAGCCAAACCACATCCCCAATCAAAGGAAAATACAGGCCGCTAAACATATCGCCAGCCAGAATTAAATCGCTCAGCAGGAACAACGCCCCCCCTATCGCCAGCGGCACAAAGCGCCGGTCCTGCACAGCCAAACCCGACCCCAAACCGGCCGTGCTGGCTAACAACAGCGCATAGGGCAGCGCCACCCAATGCACAATCGTGGGCTCCTGGCCGCGAAAGACGACAAAGAACCACCCTGCCAGCCCGATCAGCCACCACAAAGCTAACATCCCCCAGCGCGGCACTGGTTCGTTTAGATCAAAGCGGCTGCCAAACCAGACGAGAGCCAGGATATAGAAAATGTGTCCAACAGCAAATGAACCAATGCCCGTTAAAACGCGATCTGGCGCAGGCAAGACCGAAGCTAGAAACATATCGCCCAGAAAGCCGAAAGTCATCCCCAGACCGATAAGCAATGCATACCGGTTGACCTGCTGCCCACGGCTGAAAATGAACCAACTCCAACCGGCGACGACAAGCATGAAGGAGGATGCCAGGCGTGTCCAGAGCGGCATACGATGGCTGAAGGCGACATCAGGCGTGCCAAAGAGGAATCCGCCAAAGAGAAACAACGCCCAAAGCACAGCCAGGGCAATGAGCCAGGTTCGTTGTGGTGCAGGCAAAAAGCGATAGATGGTTTTCAATTCGTCCCTCCAAATGACTCCGTTTCCTCTGGATATTCTGACAAACGTGACCTTGCCCCATAAAGCAACCAAGTTGACGGCTTTTTTGTTGGTGGAAACGGCCGTTTACTAGACCAATTTTTCGGCATGGTTCACTCTATGACTAATCCATCTTTACAATTTCAGGGTGTAAACGCGGCAAGGATGCCGCGGCTACACCCTAAAATTGTAAAGGACAAATGGGATACGCTTCCATTCTAACCCTAGTTGCGTAAAAGCAAAACGGCCGTTTCCACATCCAAACCCACCATACTGCCGCCACCGACATTCAGCAGCAGCAACTCATCATTGACGGATACAAACCAGTTATCATTTGGCTGCGGGGTGCGCGATCCCCCAGTAAAAATGTGGTGCAGCGTCGAATTGGGAATGTCAATAGCGAATAACTTAAATTGTGTGGTTATATCGCTGCCAGTTTGCAGGAGTAAATAAGGTCGGTCATTGTGCCGCAGCAGGCGCAAGTCGCCCAAGCCCAGCTGCGCATAAGAGCGCTGCCATTGCACCGAGCCATCCGGGTTGAACGCGATAAGACGGGCGTCATCTCGGTCTCGGTGAGCAATTAGCGCACCGCCATCGGGCAAGGCAATGATGTTGACAAGGTTTCCCCGACTTAAGGCTAATGGAGCCAGTTGCTCAACCGTCATCGCTGCTGGATCGAGGCGGTAAAGACCTTCATGGCTATACAGCCAAATTTGCTCACCAACCTGAATGAGATGACCGCTCAAAGAAATGGGCCATGCTTGCAGACCGGCTGCCGTTAGCGAATAAATCGAGCCTTGCTGACCGCTACTCGTCAAGATGAGTTGGTCATCCGTCAACAGCCAGTCAAACGGCCGTTGCTCTAATTCTGCCTGCCACAACAGATCGCCATTTGCAGAAACGGCCGTTAAATCTTGGCGCACAGAAACCACCACCCCGCCATCGGGCAGGGGCAGCAAAGTCGGTGCGCCCACCCCGTCTAAATCAACCAGCCATCGGGGATCTGCCGCTAAAGGGGTTGTCTCTTCCGCGCCCGTCAACAGCGAAAAAGCGGCCAACTGCCCCGATTGGTCGGTCGCGTAAAGCCATGGTTGACTGGCATCCACCATGGCGCTGGTCACGGTTTCCGTCAGGGCGTGCTGCCAGCGCAAGCTGCCGTCGGCCGCATCCAGCCCGACAAGCTGACCATCTTCCAGCACCATGAGCGTATTGCCATCGACCTGATCAATATACCGCGTGCCTTCAGTGGAAAACGGCCGTGTCCACACCACCCCTGGCATCGCCGCCATGCGCTGGTTCCAGATGAACGGTGACGGCGGCAGCCAGCCTGCTTCCGTGGGGTCAACAGGCCAATAGCCTTGCCCGGGTTCGTCGGGCATGTGGGTGCGCATCTCAAAATGAAGGTGCGGCGGCGTGCGCGGCTGGCCGATTTCGGCGATTTTTTGGCCGCGCACCACACAGTCACCGGAGCGCAGGGTCACGCTCTCGGGATCCATATGGCCGTAAAAGGAGAGGGCAGTGCTGCCATCGGCGAAGATGTGGCGGATGATGATGACGCCCTGGTCGGTGCCCCAGCCGTGCGGGTGAGCCCAAACGACACGGCCATGCCCAATGGCATACACCGGCACGCCTAAATTGGAACGGCCGTGTACCAACTGCCAATCCTCCCCGGCATGATATTGGTCATACCGGCTGCGGAACTCTCCAAACCCGCGACCGCCGTAACTAACGGTTAAGGCATCGGGCGGGTCGAGGGGGAAGTCTAACAAGTCAACAATGCCGCACCAGGAATTGTCTTGCGGTTCAGGATCGTGAAGAATGGCAGTTCTGGGGTCGCCGGTGATGGTGATGGGAACGGCCGTTGCCGTAGGCGTAACAGTCGGCGTGGGGGAAGGTGTGGCTGTGGGTGTATGTGTGGGCAGTGGCGTGGCGGTAGGAACGGCCGTTTGCGTGGCGGTAACTGTCTCCTGATTGCTGGGCAGCATAGCTAGCGGCGCGTCTACCTCAACCGTTCGACAGCCGACAAACAGCAAGATACCGATTAACAGGATAACGGCCGTTTTGCGCCCAATCCAAGACTTCCCCATCCGCTTGTACATCATGGGTAAAGTATGCCCGATTTTCTTACCCAGACTACCAAAATTATGTGTTATTAATGGAATAGGTGGGTTGGCAATCAACAACCAGTAGTTGACAATGACAACGCCTTCATCATCTGTACTGCTTCAAACGACTCCCCATCCACCTCGCCCCTAACACGATTGAACTCCGTGAACCCCAGCCGTTGATATACCTTGATAGCTCGCTCATTGCTGGCTGGCACACCCAACCGCACCGCATCGCCTCCGTACCGGTGTTCGCGCAGCGCAAATTCAATACAAGCAGATACAAACTCCACGCCCAACCCACGCCCCGTTAATTCCGGCTTCAACCCGAAACCTATCCACATTTCTGCTGCATTCAGTGTTTCTGGATAAAAGTCATCGTATTCAATGCAGTTATCATCTACATCAAAGAATTCCGTCGTCAGTTCCCCCACCAAATCCCCCACTTCATTCAAGACGGCAAACAACCCTTTTCCCCAACTGGCGGCATCCAGCATATGATCCGTCTCATGGGCATAGTCGTGGATGGCATAGTCGCCGCCATACACCCAATGCGTCACAATTTCTGTGGCAAAGGCTTCGGTCATTGGCACAAAAGTGTAAATCATTCGTTGTTTTTAGCTCCCAAGATTCAAAACCACGTTCCTTTTCAATACCTAGCAATAATTCATGTTTGCCCCAGCAAGCGACAATAATCAACAAACCAGGGATGGGTAAGCAGTGGGTTTTCTGGCTCTTTCCACAGCGCATCGCAGAGCACCATCACGGCTGCATCCAGAGAATTCAACCGTTCCAGCATGTCACGCACGGCAGGCAAGTAGGATGCATCAGCCGTCGTTTCAGCAAGATAATCAGCCAGGAAAACGATTCTATCCAGGGGCAGCGTACCTGGTTTTAGCGT
Source organism: uncultured Chloroflexia bacterium (assembly GCA_963747345.1). Classification (GTDB taxonomy): domain Bacteria; phylum Chloroflexota; class Anaerolineae; order Promineifilales; family Promineifilaceae. The sequence goes on from CAVVFA010000008.1 coordinate 317,707, forward strand.
GGCATAACAGCCAAGCGCTGCCAGAATATGTCGCTCTGTAACGCCTAATATGTCTTGAGCCATTCTGGCTGATAATTTTTGGATGAGGAGAACAGGCGCGGTTTCTTCTGCTGGCAAAACATCCAATCCACACGCTTGTGCCGCTGCCACGGCCTCTGGTTCTGGCACAACGGCGCCGATGGCGTGCAGCCAGCCACTCTGTTCAGCTTGCCCGGTATCCACGTTAAACTGCTCCGCGAGAGCTTTAGCGGCAGCGCCGACTGCTAGTGAATGCTCAATCAGGTCAGAACGGCCGTTTTGCTGCAAAAAAGCAACCACATCCAGCTTTAAATTGTGCGTCCACATCATCCCCCGTGTGAAGGGCTGCCACACCGACATCATGATTTCGCAGCCGCCTTCTTCTTCGATTTTGCCTCAGCCTTCGCCAAATTTTCAGCCACGCGAAACTGGACAATACGGCGAACCAAGTCAAGGGGCAGCGGTTGGTCTAGGGGGAACTGCACCGACCCTTTGGCTCCCTTGTACCCAGCTAATTCATCTTTGAAGGCTTCAATCCCAGACGGGGCAGGATAAAAGCCGATATGCCCTTTATAGCCCGCAAAATGTACCAAATTCCCTTTCAGGCGAAAGGTTGGCATTTGATAGCTGATAATTTCTTCCGCTTCTGGGGCGGCATCTCGAATGGTCGTCCGCATGTCGGCCAAACGCACCTGAACATCGGCTGGAAATTCAGCGATATACTCGTCAATTGTGTTGAATACAGGCTTGTCGTTCATGATCCGTGTCACCTCACAAATTAGTTGACGGCTATCATGCCATAAAATTTGGCTTTTGGGAACGGGAACTATTTATCTAAGCTTTTCTTGCCAACATCCGGTCTACCTTGGAGCGCACGGCCATCATAACCATATCAGTCGTTTTCAACTTACCGCGTGACCGGCCCAGGTGGTAATGGGTGAGTACCGTGTTTTTGGGGATAAACGGCCGTTCTTCCTCAACCTTCCGCACCATCACCAACGCCTCAGTAGGGCAGGTCGAGACACACAAACCGCAGCCAATACAGCGGTCAAGGTTGATTTCCGGCACGTAATTCTCAAAATCCAGCGCATTCATCTGACAGCGCGTTTCGCACAAACCACAGCTTGTGCACAAATCCTCATCAACCACCTTGGCAAAGAAAGCCGAGGCAATCACCCTGGCGGGATGCGGATGTTGGTTCAAATTACGCAATACGCCGCAGCAGTCACCGCAGCAGCAGCAAATAAAAGAGGCTTGCTGAGAGTTCCCCGGCTGCAAAACCAATCCGGCATCATTGGCTAAATCGAGAATACCTAGCGCCTCTTCCTGCGTAATCTGCCGCCCCAACCCATTGCGCTGATAATACGCCGCCGCCGAGCCAAACGAAAGACACGTCTCCAGCGGTTTACCACAGCTTTCTCCGATGGTTCCTTTCTCCTCGCGGCAAATGCAGGGCGCAACGGTAATGTTGCTGTGTGCGCGCACAATTTCTTCCGCCTGCTCATACGCCATGATTTCCATTTTCGCGTCAATGCTTTGCCCCACGGGGATGGTGCGCAGCTGGGGTGTCTTCTCCCACAGGTTAATCAGATTAGGCGCATATTCATCAAAATCATGCACCAGTTCTGGTGTAAGCCGCCCCACCTGGAATTCCCAAATTCCCACCACAAACGGCGCGGCAGAATATTTGGGTGTACCGCCATCGCGGGGATGGTCATCACGAGGATGATTGGCGTAGATGAGTCCTTTTCCCTCCATAATTTGCAGCCGCTGCTCAACTTCGGAGACTGGCAGTCGGGCACGGCGGGCGATAACACGTGGTTCTTCCGGCAAAATGGTTAAATGTGTCGCAAGTTCGGCTTCAGTTGGCGTAAACAGGCGACGTAAGATGCGTAATTCGACACCCGATTCGGTAGCCGGATAGCCAGCGGGCATGTCGTCGAGGTGTTGGGCAAGTTGTTGGTAGATATCGCGGGTCATGGGAATCTCCTTTAAGGGATGAATGATGAAGGATGCGGGATGAATCTTTTGCTATCGTACCAATGGAGGTGGTGGGGAACAAGTGACGATTGTCATGAGATTTGCAATAAAAAACGGCCGTTCCCAAATGAGAACGGCCGTTCAGTTCAAAAGATTTACTGGTCAACGGACTTTCATCCTTCAACCTTCATCCCTCATCCTTTTTGACTACCCGTGAATCGCTTGCCCTTCCACATTATGCGCCGCTTCCATCAACGCTTCGCTGAGCGTGGGATGGGCGTGCACGTTATGAGCGATTTCCTGAGCGGTGAGTTCCTGATTGTGCGCCAAAGTTAGTTCTGGCAGCAGTTCCGTCACATCAGGACCAATCATATGAGCGCCCAAAATCTCGCCATATTTCGCGTCAGAGATGATTTTGATGAAGCCATCTTTTTCGCCCAGGCCAAGCGCTTTGCCGTTGGCAATAAAGTTGAACTGACCGACGTTAACTTCGTAGCCAGCTTCTTTCGCTTTTTCTTCTGTGTAGCCAAAGCTGGCAACCTGCGGCACACAATACGTGGCGCGGGGCATCATCAGGAAGTCAATCGGATGGGTTTCCTCGCCAGCAATCGCTTCAGCGGCGACCATACCCATCGCGGAAGCAATGTGCGCCAAGCGGAAATCAGTCGCCACATCACCGACAGCATAGATATTATTGACGCTGGTGCGCATCGTGCCATCGATTTCAATATTGCCGCGCTCTGTCAGCTTAACACCAGCCGAATCGAGACCAATGTTTTCGATATTGGGCAAGAAGTTGATGGCGAGCATCACCTTGTCGGCTTCCAGCACACTGCCATCTGGCAAATGCACCTTCACACCGCTGTCGGTCTTTTCAACTTTCTGAACGGCCGTTTCCAGATGCAATTTCACACCCAAACTCTTGTATGATTTCTCCAGAATCTTGCTCACTTCAGGCTCTTCGTTGGGCAGCAGATGAGCCATCATTTCCACGATGGTCACGTCCACGCCGTAGTTCGCCCACATGTAAGCCACTTCCACGCCAATCACCCCACCGCCGATGATGATCAGTTTCTCGGGCAGTTCCTCGGCCAGAATCGCTTCCTTGTAGGAAATAATGCGTTCGCCGTCGAACTCAATGCCCGGCAGCGGCCGCGGACGAGCGCCCGTCGCCAGGATGATATTGCGGGCAGTTAAGGTCTTTTCGCTGCCATCGTTCAAGGAAACTTGGATGGATTCGCCGTCCAGCCAATTTGCCCGTGCCTTCAAACACGTCGATATTGTTCTTCTTCATCAAGAAGCTCAACGCCTTTGACGAGACGATTAGACACTTGACGGCTTCGTTTGAAAGCGACGCCATAGTCCAAAGACAAATTATCGAAACTAAAGCCGAATTCTTTCGCTTTGTGTTGCAGTGTATGCGCCACTTCCGCATTTTTGAGCAGTGATTTGGATGGAATGCAGCCAATGTTCAGGCAGACACCACCCCAATATTCTTTTTCGATGATGGCGGTTTTCAAGCCTAACTGCGAGGCACGAATGGCCGCCACATAGCCACCAGGCCCAGCCCCCAGGACAACAACGTCGTATTGATTAGCCATGTTTCACTCCTGAAATTTAAACGCAGCGATGCAAAGAATGACCGATTGTTTTAAGACCCTACGTTTGTAAAAAGATGTAAAAAGTAAAGTCAAGTGTGTTGAAAACAGGACACTTGAGATGTGGAATAATTGTTATATACTCGCAACGGGCATAATCTGACATTTTTACCAGAGGTGACACGGTCAGAAACCGGCCACGGTGAGTATAAACTAGCGCGATTATACTGTCATCCCAGATTAGAGGCACGAAGAATTAAGGCTGAACCCTTTGTTTCTTATGTATCTTTGACCCTTTGTGATAAATTTTTTCTCATGAACGGTATGCACGCGCAATTAAAGGGGCTATAATCGACACGTTATGGGTTTTCCGACTTGGACGTTATGGGGCATGGCCCTCAGCGCTTTAGGCGCTTTGCTTTTTACCGGTCTGGCACTGGCAGCACAGTCGCCCAGATTTTTAGTGCGTACCGGTCTGCAAGGGTCACGGCTCGATTTACGAGCACGAATGTTGACGGGCTACGGCTTTGCCTGCATTTTGCTGGGCTTTGGCTTTTTCCTGGCTGGCGTCCCGTTAGATGGCACATCGTTGGCTAAGGGAGAAACGGCCGTTACCCAAATCACCCCCAGCCCCGACGAAACCAACATCGCCATCGTCGGCGGGGCTATCACCACGTCTACTCCCACAGCAGTTGCTTCCCAGTCGAATGAATCGTCTGGCTCACCGGCGAGTGGGGCGTTTGTCGGCCTCCCGCCGGAAGAAACGCCAGGATGGCGACGGTGTAACCAGCGAAGAAGGTGATGGAACGGCCGTTGCTACCCCCACCCCCATCACCGAAACGCCCACCCCAACCAGCACGCCCACCCAAACACCTACCTCCACCCCCACCGTCACCCCGACCCCGACGCTAACGCCGACGCCGATTGAAGGGGAAACGGCCGTTGTCGATTTAGGCGGTGGCACCATTTGGCTGCGCAGTACGCCAGATGGTCAAAATATGCTCATCATCAACAGCGGCGATCTCGTTATCTTGCGGGAAAGCTATGCCAATCGCGCCGGGCGCATGTGGCGCGAGGTGAGTACGCTAACGGGTGATACGGGGTGGCTGCCGGTGGAGTTCCTTGATACTGGGGAAGAAGAGTCTCAGTAATCGGTGAACGGTAAACAGTGAACGGTAAACCGATTACCGATCACCGATTACCGATCACCGTTCACTGGATTTAACTCGCTAAATATTCCTCAAGCGCATCAATACTGGCTGGTAATGTCGCTGGTTCGCTGGCCTGAGCAACGGCCGTTCCCGGGTCTTTTAAGCCGTGACCTGTGAGAATGCAAACGGCCGTTTTCCCCACTGGATCAATTTCGCCCATTTCGATTTGTTGTTTGAGCGCGGCCAACCCTGTCGCTGAGGCAGGTTCCACGAAGATGCCCTCTTGTTTTGCCAGCAGATTCCAGCTTTCCAGGATTTTTTCATCGGTAACGGCCGTTATGATGCCGCCAGACTCATCCAAAGCTTCCAACGCCTGATGCCAGCGCGCCGGATTACCAATGCGGATAGCCGTCGCAATCGTTTCTGGCTTCTCGATCACTTTGCCCTCCACAATCGGAGCGGAACCAGCCGCCTGACCGCCTAAAATCCGCGGTCGGCCTTTGTCATACTGCTTGTAGCCCATCCAGTAAGCAGAAATATTGCCCGCATTGCCTACCGGCAGACAGTGCCAATCGGGGGCCACGCCGTCGAGTTGGTCGATGATCTCGAAAGAGCCAGTCTTCTGTCCTTCCAGCCGCCACGGATTGACGGAGTTGACCAGCGCAATCGGCTGTCGTTTTACGATTTCGCGCACCATGTCCAGGCCATCGTCAAAAGAGCCATCAATGCTGATGACCTCTGCCCCATAAGCCAGGGAAGCGGCCAGTTTGCCCAGCGCAATCTTGCCTTCAGGCACCAGAACCAGGCAGCGCAGTCCGGCACGAGCCGCATAAGCGGCGGCACTGGCGGCCGTATTGCCCGTACTGGCACAGATGACTGTTTTGGAGCCTTCATGCACGGCTTGGGTAATGGCGGCCGTCATACCTCGGTCTTTAAAGGAACCAGTGGGATTGAGCCCTTCGTATTTTAAGTACAGCTTCAAGCCCTGCTTTGGGGGCGATGATTTCAGCCAACCGGTCGGCCCGGATAAGCGGGGTATTGCCTTCGTTCAGGCTGATGATATTTACGGATTCGTCAAATGGAAGATATTTTTGATATGCGCGAATAACGCCTTGCCAACTCATAATTATTCACCTCGTATATTTTCGGGAGTATTTAAAATAGAGTTGTTCCCAAATAGCCAGAGTAAATTTTTAGGACACTGATACGGTCGAACACTGAGGTTTTTTATCAGCGTTCGACCGTATCAGTGTCCCTTTTTTATTCAGGAACAAGTCTAATATAAGGGCACAGTGGAAATTGCACCCTTATCTAGCATACGTTATTTTGTTGTTTTCGGCACGAGTGATTTCTTACTTCATCACTCTGCCGTGTTATCAGCAGATTAGCTGTTACCGGGAATGATTAAGGTTTGTCCCGCGTAGATGACATACGGGTCTTGCAAGTTGTTGGCGTCGGCAAGGGCACGGCGCGGATACGCCGTACTGCACGGAAATGCTGTAAACCGTTTCGCCCTGCTTGACGACATGGGTGAATTCAGGCCGAGGTCCTGGTGTGCAGGTTGGAATTTTGAGAACTTGTCCGGCATAAATTTGGTTGGGGTTGACCAGTGCCGTTGGCTTCGGCAATTTCCACCCAACTGACGCCAAATTTCAGGCCGATACGGAACAAGTTGTCGCCTGGCTGCACCGTGTAAGTAGTCACTTGTCTGGGGGTGGCGTGGGTTGGACAGGAGGCGAGGTGGCTCAACGGGGTGTTGTGGGCTCAACAGGAGGTGTTGAGCCATCACAAGGAATTTTGAGTGGTTTGACCAGCGACGATGTTGTTGGGATTGGTGATACCGTTGTACTGCGCGAGTGTCACCCAAGATAGCCCGTATTGCAGCCCAATGCGGAAGAGGTTTTCACCCGGCTGCACGACATGTTCTGTGGGACAGGTGGCATTGTGGTCGTTTCTGTGGTTGTCGCGGCTTCTACTGGCTCTGCTTCAGGGGTGGCTACAACTGGTTCGGGTGTAGCCACTGCGGCTGCTGTCTCAGGCACAACGGCCGTTTCCTCTACCACCATTTCTGCAACAGCGGAATCATCTGATTCGGCCACACTATCGGTCTCTGTTTGGGGAGCCGCTTCTGTCGGGGCAACCAGACCCTCTGCTGCGGGGGCGGCTGTTGGATCCAGACCTGTGCCACCGCCCACGTTCGGGTCGAAAGGTCGTCTTGTTCAGCGGGAACGGCCGTTGCCTCACCTTCAGGTAGAGGACGCACACACCCTGCTAGAACCAGGCTTACTATCATCATGAGAATGAAACTTGGGATGAGTTTTTGTCGAGAAATCATATACACCGTCCAAACACGAAAATCAGGAATAGGTGGCTTAAAAACGGCCGTTATCTCGACATAATATAGCACGAATAGATCGTTACGTAAAGTAATCAGCCCAGAAAAGCCGTTCAAAACACCAGCGCACATTTAGACAGTATAAGTGTGCCAAGAATGGTTGCGCCTATGCTATAATCTTTTGAAGCAAGCCCCAAAGATAACAGTACCAGGCATAATTTATGAGCAAGCGAAATTCAGTTAGGCGTATTGAGCAGTACGATAACGTAATTGGTAAGAAAAGACTCAACGATAAAATAGCCCACCTTGCCTTATTACCCTCCATTCGCTATTTGAGAAATCGTATATGAATGATGAACACATTCTGATCATTGATGATAGTCGAGAAATCGTCAAACATTTGACAGATCATGTGCTGCCCACATTCGGTTACAACACCTTCCACGCCTTTGACGGCCAAACCGGATTAGCCTACATCCGAGAAAAAAAACCAGACTTAGATCATGCTCGATTTCAATTTACCAGAAATGACAGGGATTGATATTTTGCAGCAAATGGCCAAAGAATCCATTAGCATCCCCGTCATCCTCATGACTGGTTATGGCTCAGAACTTAAGTGCCATCGAAGCCTTCCGTTTAGGTGCCAAAGATTACCTGATAAAGCCATTCACCGTAGACGAAGTCGTTGATGCCATTGAACGCGCTTTAGTAGAAACACGCTTGCTGCACGATAAAACAGACTTGCGGAACAACTGCGTCGGAGCAAAGTTGAAATGAGCCGCCAGACGCATGAAATGAATACCTTGTCCAATATCGGAAAGGCCATCACTTCTCTCTTGAGTGTCGATGATGTATTGGAACGCGTGCTAGAGGCGGCAACCTACTTAACAAATGCCGAAGAAAATCATATTTGGCTGTCAGACGAATCAGGCATCCAACTATACGTCTATGAAAAACCAGAACCAGATGCCTCCAGAACCGAGTTGCTTGTCCATTGATCCAGATTCTTACTTGGGGCAAGTGATGGTGTCTGGTCATCCCTTACGCAAGGCCGAATTTTCAAACCAGGGCTTGCAGGTAAAAATGGGGTATGTCGCCCGCTCCATTTTATATGTGCCGCTAAAATTGCGCGGACTTACCTTAGGTGTGTTAGGCGTAAGCAATCGGGTGACTTATCGGGCATTTAGCAAACGCGATGAGTTTTTGCTGACCTTCTTGGGGGATTATGCGGCCATCGCTCTAGAAAACGCTCGTGTTTTCCAGGCAGCAGATAAAGCCTTAGCCCGTCGTGTTAATGAATTAAACACCCTCATTGATATTACCCATACCATCAACTCAACCCTGGATTTAGATGAAGTAGTGCGGTTAACTATCAGACACGTTTATACCAGTTGGGATATTGAGGTTGCTTCGTTGTGGTGGTTGGATAAAACAAGCAATAGTTTGCGTGTTCTGGCAAATGTTGGCACCCCCACCGATATTTTAAACCGCATGGAAGTGCCTTTGGGCGAAGGCTTTGTGGGAATTGTGGCGCAAACTGGAAAATGGATTTATACCAACGATGTGGCTGCGCATCCTGCTCATTATCGTGATATTGATTTTCATACCGGATTTCAAACGCATTCATTATTGTGTGTACCATTACTCTTTGGGGGAACGGTAGTGGGTACCATGCAACTGCTTAACAAACGAGGGGGCTTTGACGATCAAGATGTTGACCGCGCCCTCTCCATTGCGGCGGCGGTAGCCATCGCGGTAACCAATGCACTCCGTTTTGGGGCTGTAGAAGCAAAAAAAGAGTAGCAACAGCGTGAGTCAGGGTTTTTATCCAGTCGTCAGAATGATTTCTTGGAGTAATGTTTTATGCTGGCAAAAGTAATGAGTTGTGCCATTGTGGGCTTGGATGCTGAGACGGTAGATGTTGAAGTAGACATTATACGGGGTGGCCCCGCATTTAATTTGGTTGGATTGCCCGACGCGGCCGTGCGCGAAAGCCGAGATCGGGTGCATTCAGCAATTAAGAATAGTGGCTTTAGTTTCCCCGCCAATAAGCGGATTACGGTGAATCTGGCTCCGGCCGATTTGCGTAAGGAAGGGCCAGCGTATGATTTGCCGATTGCTGTTGGTGTCTTAGCCGCTTCGCAACAGGTGTGGCCGGATAAGTTGGAGGGCGGCATGTTCATTGGTGAACTGTCGCTTGATGGCACAACGCGGCATACGAAGGGTATTTTGTCGATGACGGCGCTGGCGCGTCAATTAGGGTTTTTGCGGGTGTTTGTACCGGCAGAGGATGCTGGGGAAGCGGCACTTTTGCCGGATTTGGAAGTGATTCCGGTAGCGAATTTGGCGCAGTTGGTGGGACATTTAACGGGGTTGAGTCCGATTGCGCCCTATGAGGTTGATTTGGAGACGGCGTTTGATTCCCCTGTGGCTTATGCGGCTGATTTTGCCGACATTATGGGGCAGGAACATGTGAAACGGGCGATGGAAGTGGCGGCGGCTGGCGGTCATAATTTGTTGATGACGGGGCCTCCCGGCGCAGGGAAAACGCTGATTTCTAAATCGCTGCCGAGTATTATGCCGCGCATGACGGTGGATGAGTCGCTTGGAAGTGACGAAGATTTATAGTGTGGCGGGTTTACTGCCTGCTGATACGCCGTTGATTCGACAACGGCCGTTTCGTTCTCCCCATCATACCATCAGTTATGCCGGGTTGGTGGGGGGCGGTGTCTGGCCGAGACCGGGTGAAATATCACTTTCGCATCGCGGCGTTCTTTTTCTGGATGAATTACCTGAGTTCGGTCAAAATCTGATTGAGGTGCTGCGCCAGCCGTTAGAAGGCAATCCCCGCGAGATTGCTATTTCCCGCGCCAGCGGCACGGTGACTTATCCGGCTAATTTTATGCTGATTGCGGCGCAGAATCCGTGCCCCTGTGGCTATTTTGGCGATGCGACGCATCCTTGTTCTTGCTCCAATTCGATGGTGACACGCTACCAAAAGCGGATTTCTGGCCCGTTGATGGATCGCATTGACTTGCATGTGGATGTGCCGCGCGTGGATTTTGATAAGTTAACGGCCGTTCAGCGAGGCGAATTGTCTGAAAGCGTGCGGGAACGGGTGGAGCGAGCCAGAGAGATTCAGGCAAAACGTTTCCAGGACTCAGAGCTGCATTGCAATGCCGACATGGGAGCCAGCGAAGTGCGCGAGTTGTGCCAGCTAGACGACACCGGCAAACGACTCATGCGCAGCGCCATGGCGCAGATGAATTTGAGCGCCCGTGCCTTCCATCGCATTCTCAAAGTGGCACGTACCATCGCTGACTTGGACGGTGATGATGCCATCCAACCTGCCTACTTGGCAGAAGCCTTACAATATCGTCCCCGTCAGCAATAGTCAATTTGTACAAATTGCTTGCCCATAAAGACGCTCTGTTATATGTTTAGGCTATTGCATTTATTCTTTTTTTATAGCTACCCTGGAGTTTGATAGTGGCCAATAATCGCCCCCGTTACGAAGAAGCGCTCAATCGCGGTGCCATGTTTAGTTCCCGAGAACTATGGAAGGACGCTTTCGGTGCCTATCGTATTGCCATCGCTGAATTTCCCAAAGAACCTGCTCCCTATGCCGGACTAGGTGAAGCGTGCCTCGGTTTGAAACAACTGGACAAAGCGCTAGAATGTTTCAAACTTGCCGCCAAGTATTCACAAGGCGACATTACCTATTTGAAACGAGTCGCCGACATCCAGGAACGTCAAGGGCAATTGCATGATGCGGCTAAAACCTACACGGCCGTTGGTGAATTTCTCTTACGCCAACGCAAACTAGACGAAGCTATTGGCAACTGGGAACGCGCCATTCGCCTGGATTCTGATTTATTGGGCCCGCATCGCCGTTTGGCAATGATTTTCCAACGCCAAAACAAGAAACGAGACGCCGTGCGCGAATATTTGGCGATTGCCCGTATTTTGCAAACGCAAGGTGATAAAAAGAAAGCATTGCAGATGTGTCAGGCCGCACTCCGCTTAGACCCAGATAATAAGGATGTGTTAAAGGCCGTTGACCTCATCCGTCATGGGGAAGCAGCCTATGCCGATCCGGAGCCAGAAGATGAAGTCATTCCTGGTGTATCTGAAGAAGAACAAGCCGAAGCTGATGCGCTCACCGAGACCGTGCGCCAGATGGCTGCTATTTTTGAAGCCGAAGCCAGAAACCAGCCACCACCACCAGTCCAACACGTCAGCACCGATCCGATAGACGTTGCGCGTCGCCTGGCGCAAGAACAGGTCGCAGAAGAAATTTTCCGCGAAGAAGATGAATCTGATATGGAAGCGGCGGCAACTGGTTTGAGCAAGCTGGAACGAGATGCGTTGCTGGGACAGGCTGTTGACTTTGAATCACGCGGACAGATTGAGGATGCTATTGTCTGTTATGAAAAAGCGATTGGGGGTGGTTTACGTATGCCCGCCGCGTTTTTCAGTTTAGGATTGCTGTATTTAGACCTTAACAACTTGCCCAAAGCGAAACGCGCTTTAGGGTATGCTGTCAAGGATAGCAATTATAAAGAAGCATCCAAGCTCGCCTTTACCCGCGCTCAACAAACCAGTTAGGTAAACCACAAAAAGTTTTTAAAATTACCAATACGCAAAATTGTGGTTTCCTTCAAGGAAAAGCGGGGTTCGCACAATTTTATTTCCAATAACTTTCCCGCTTTTACCTAAATACGAATAAAGGATAAATTATGACAGAAATGAATGATGGGATTGTTTGCTTGAACTGTAATCGTCCTGATACAGAAGTGCCGTTATTGGCGATGCAGTTTCAGGGACAGTCCAATTGGATTTGTTCCCAATGTTTGCCGACGCTTATCCATAAACCACAGCAGTTGGCTGGGAAATTGCAGGGCATTGACCCCCTGTCTATCCAGGTCGAGTGAACATTAAACCGGCTGAAAAATCTTGTTGAATTAGAGAAGACGCTTTTGGATTAGACAATCTGAAAGCGTCTTTTTTTATGGGGCAAATTGGATGACACCCCATTTGCCATTGGTGAGCCAATCAGCGTCTTTGGCGTTAAGTGTTTCCGCCTGCCCTTCTGCCAGATTGACGACAATTTCGGACTTGAGGGTACGTAGTGCCAGTAATGGAACGGGGAAATAGGCAACCACATCAGCGAAGGGTGTGGTAAAGGGCCAATGTCGGTCGCCCAGTAGGCGGCGGTAGTTGGCATCCCCTTTGCTGATGACGAGATTGGATGCGGCTAGTTGGCTCTGTAAATCGGCGGGCATTTCCCATAGGGGCAGGGGAGAAGTCCAGAAAAGATGGGTTTGCAGGTGTAAACGGCCGTTTTCCACCATGCCCCGCAAACTTTCCCCAACGACTCGGGTGGTCTCGTCTTCATCAGCCTCCAGGAAGGCAATCGTATCGTCCACGTCCTTAATAAGCGCATCAGAGACGAAGGTTGGGTGAGATTTGAGATGCAGATGGATGGTAACGGCCGTTTCGCTCCGCAGTAAATAATCAATCAAACACAAGTCGGCGACCAGTTCAAACCCGGCATTGTCGGCAATGAGGTCAAGGCGGGTGGTTGTTGACAGGAGTTGGGGGATAACGGCCGTTGTATCATCCACCAGCAAAAATTCATCATGCGCGTCGGCGCTGTTAGGCTGTTCGCCCTTTTCAGCAGGCCAGAGACTCAAATCAGCTTGATTTCCCCATAAATCCGCGTGTAGCAAATAGACCAGGGCAGCTTCCTGTGCCTCTGGCTGTGCCAACCAACGATTCACCGCGCCACATAAATGACGAGTTGCCGCAATTGTTGTCGTCAATCCCTGTCGTTTTTGGTATGCAAACGGGTCAACACCTTTAGTCGCCGCCCCCTCATCAAAATATTGCGTCGCTTCCAGCACGCGGCGGTAAAAATAGGTTTCCACGAAGAACCAGGGTGCTTGCAGCCAATTTTGCTCCAGATAAGGCATACAATATTCACGCCAATCGGCCGCATCCGGTGCATACAAGTCAGTCAACGGCCGAATCGGTGTATCGGGAATACCCTCAATCAAGTCTTCCAGTTCCGCCACAATATGAGAACGGAAATTGTTTTCCACCAGAATACGCCGCCCAATATCAGGTAAGCGCACCGCAATCGAATAATGCGTAAACGTTCCCGTTTCTGAACCCCGCAGCGGAGAAGGAATGGTTAATTGTGTTTTTTGGGAACTGGTCATACGCTTCTCCCTTTGATGACATTCATAAAATACAAGTTACTTAAAACAGCCTTGACCATAAGTTCTGTAAGCAATCATTAGCCATCAATCGACTGGTGGATGCCAACCAACACTCACCCAACGTTTGCGTGACCGGATAATAAACGCATTGTTCATCTTGAGTGTTTCAACAGTTGCCCTCCCAACTGCTGTTAGACCAATAATAAATAATCCATCTTCTGCCCATCTAAAATGTTCAGCCCATTTTTGCAGACGTGGGTTAAACAAAGGCACTTCAAAATTCGTATCTGGATCGACTCCCTCTACTTGAATACCCTTAAATTCATTGCAGCGGCGACAAGCCAACCACAAATTCTTTTCATCCGAAACGCCACCAAATGCTTCTGGGTAAATATGATCAACGACCATTGGCATTCCAATAACAATTTCTTGGGTAAGACAATAGCCACAGCGATTTCTAGCTGATTCCGAGATTTTTTGGCGTAAGGATAAAGATATGTTGGACTTGCTCACGATTAGGCAAAAATAACCGGATCAGATACATCAAATCCACGAGTTTGGAGAAGCATTGCAGCGTGAGCACGACGCAAAATCGTTTCATCATATTCGCGCAACAAAAACTGTTTCTGTTTTAGTTCCTCAGATGTCATGGATTCGGGTGATTTTTCATTTAGCTCGTCCAAATTTGCCAACTGCGCTGATGTCATTTTACTACGAGCAAGTTGCCAAAGAGCGCCGTCAGAAAGCTGCTCCATTGCTAGTAATTCATCTCGTAGAGATGGCGGCAAATCATCTTCAACAGGCACTGCTGGTGGTAATTGACGAGTTAATGCTTTTTGAACAAGCTCATCTAGGGAACGCTGTTCCGCATTCGCTTGTGCTTTAAGCCGACGATATAGATTTTCTGGAAGTTGAACTGTGTACAAAGTCACTATTCCCTCGCATGTTAACTTACTAGACCCATATCCTAAAGTGTAACAGAAAATGAAACGAGATTGGAGATTGACTTATTTATCTAGTGCGCCAATCTCCAATCGTATATCCCAAATCATCAATCCAAAATCGTTAATCCCGACGCAGTTTGCGGTATGTAATCCGGTGTGGACGGTCAGCAGCAGCACCCAGGCGTTCTCGGCGATCTTCGTCGTAGGCGTCGTAGTTACCGATGAACCAGCGTACTTCACTCTCGCCCTCAAAGGCGAGAATGTGGGTGGCGATGCGGTTGAGGAACCAGCGATCATGGGAGATGACGATGGCCGAACCAGCATAGCTTTCCAACGCATCTTCCAACGCACGCAGCGTGTTCACGTCGAGGTCGTTGGTCGGCTCATCGAGCAGAAGCACGTTGGACTCAGCTTTGAGAATTTTGGCAAGATGCACGCGGTTGCGCTCCCCACCAGAGAGGGTACCGACTTTTTTCTGTTGATCAGAACCAGCAAAATTAAAACGGCCGACATAGGCACGAGAATTCATGCGGTAATTGCCAAGCTGCAAATTATCTTGCCCATCAGAGATTTCTTGCCAGACTGTTTTGTCTGGGTCGAGGTCGTCACGGCTCTGATCCACGTAGGCCAGTTTGACGGTTTGCCCGACGGTGAGCGTGCCGCTGTCTGGCTCTTCCTGGCCGACAATCATGCGGAAGAGCGTGGTTTTACCTGCGCCATTCGGCCCAATGATGCCAACGATTGCGCCAGGAGGAATGTCGATGGTTAGGTTTTCGTAGAGCAGTTTGCCATCGTACCCTTTGCCGAGGTTTTCGGCGCGAATAACGATGTCGCCGAGGCGGGGGCCGGGCGGAATGTAGATTTCGCGCTCTTCGTTGGCGCGTTCGCCTTGGGCGGAGAGCAGGTCGTTGTACTGGCTGATGCGGGCTTTGGACTTGGTACGCTGCCCTTTGGCGCTCATGTTGATCCAGTCGAGTTCGCGCTGCAAGGTTTTCATACGCGCAGATTCTTTCTTCTCTTCTTTGGCGAGGCGGTCTTGTTTTTGGGAGAGCCAGGAGGAGTAATTGCCTTTCCAGGGAATGCCGTAGCCGCGATCCAGTTCCAAAATCCAGCCGGCGACGTTGTCGAGGAAGTAGCGGTCATGGGTGACGGCGATGACGGTGCCGGGATATTCTTGCAGATGCTTTTCCAACCAGGCGACGGATTCGGCGTCGAGGTGGTTGGTGGGTTCGTCGAGCAGCAGGATGTCGGGGGCTTGCAGGAGCAGGCGGCAGAGGGCGACGCGGCGGCGTTCACCACCGGAGAGGATGTTGATGGGGGCGTCACCGGGCGGGGTGCGCAGGGCGTCCATGGCTATTTCCAGGCGGTTGTCGAGGTTCCAGGCGTCCATGTGGTCGAGTTTGTCTTGCAGTTTGCCTTGTTCTTCGATGAGGTCGTTCATTTCGTCGTCGGTCATCGGCTCGGCAAATTTCATGTTGATGGCATCGAATTCGGCCAGGGCATCAACGACGACTTGGGCACCTTCTTCGACGATTTCGCGCACTGTGCGGTTTTCGTCGAGCAGGGGTTCTTGCTCTAAATAACCGATGGAATAGCCTGGGGAAACGGCCGTTTCTCCCAAATAGTCATCGTCCACCCCCGCCATGATGCGCAGCAGGGTCGATTTACCAGACCCATTGAGACCAAGTACGCCGATTTTTGCGCCGTAGAAGTAAGAGAGGGAGATGTCTTTGAGAATTTGTTTGTTGGGCGGCACAACTTTGCCCACGCCCATCATGGAGTAGATAATTTTTTTGTCGTCGGTGGTCATTGTTTCGTTTGATAGTCCTTTTGTCTAATAGGCTGGTGGTCAGATAGTCAGATAGTCGGGTGAATTATACCTTGAATAGGGCTATTGGTAATCTTCTCGGAACCGGCTTTGATGTCCCAGTAGACGAGGATCATGTTGGTGGTGTGGAGGAAACGGCCGTTAAATCCAGCATGATTCCCTTTGCGTCCAAGGTATCGATATGCAAAAACGACGTAACTATACAGGTGTTGTTTTTTCACTCGAGAGACCCTAAGGGTTTTGCACAGCGCAACATTAAATCACTCGAAGTCAAACCCTTAGGGTCTGTACAGTTACAAAACGACATGGTAATTTCTCTTATTGAGCTGCGTTTGGTTGTAACATATACGCAACGGATTGTTCCATCAATTCACGCAAAACGGCTAAGTCTACATCTTCAAGTTTTTCGATGTAGAGGCAAGATTTGCCCGTGGTGTGAGTGCCCAATTTACGCACGAGCGCATCGTAGTTGTCGAAACCAGGCATGAAGTAGATGGCGAGTTTTTGATCGCGTGGCGAAAAACCGATCATAAACCAGTCGCCTTCACGGCCACTGGCGTAATTGTAATGATAATCGCCAAAGCCAACGACGCTGTTGCCCCACATTTGGGGTATTTTGCCAGTAACTTCTTGCATCAGCTTGAAGAGGGTATAACACGCTTCTCGTTTTTGTTGTGGCTCGACGCCTTTGAGAAAGGCGCTGACGGTTTGTTTATTAGGTTTGGTTTTCAGTTGGGTCATTGGGTTCTCCTTTACGCAGACTTGTTCTGAGCTTAGTCGAAGCGGGCGTAAGGACGCAGAGAAAAACCTGTGGTGGCGATGATGCTAGTTGAGATGGCGTTGCAGGTTATGTTTCTGGTGCGTATAAATTGGCTGTTTTGTTAAGCACACTGCCATTATACCCAAATTGGGGGTATGCCGTCACTTGGTTCATAGATAAGAGAGGCAAACGCAAATATATTTTGACGGGAATCCTCTTTAACCTCTCCTTAAAACCCGCATCATTTTGGATTAGTTATTTTCGATTGTGCCGCTTACAAGGGACGTTGTGCTTATCTTGGGAGAACAGAATACGAATTATGCACTAATTAGGGACTTTAGTGTGGAGCCAGGCGACCGCCTCATCTTCATTAGTGAAGATTTGGAAGTTACCGCCCGGTTGGATGACCATGACCGTATTAACGAGGTGGGCGACGGCTTTGTTGTGGGTGAGCACGGCCGCAACCACAAATTGGGCATTGGGACGGCTTTTGAGCTTAACGGCCGTTCGTACCGCAAATACCGAAACCCCTTTGAGTTGGCGCAAATCATAAATACGCTTCACCGGTGCAGTCAGGCTGTCTTGCTGCGCGATCATCGCCGCTTCCCAGGCACGCACCGTCTCCACGGAGGTATCTTGTACTTCGATGACATAAATATCATCTGGGCGCTGATAAAAGATTAGCGTACTATCGCTCATATTAGGGTGGTTTTAATCTGGTACCTGGTTGTGGAGCCAGGCAACGGCCGTTTCTTCATCCGTAAAGGTGACAAACCGCCCGCCCGCGTTCACGGATAGAGCCACATTGACCAACGCTTTGACGGTGTTGCTGGTAGTGAGTACGGCAACGTTGGCCAGGTGAATGTTGGGATGTTTGCGTAGCTTGATGGCTTTGCGCACGGCATTCATGGAAATAGTGTTGAGTTTGCGCATGTCGTAGATGATTTTGGTGGGGCCGGTGTACATGAGCATGTCGGCCATGGAATATTCGTACCAATGCTGCACTGTTTCATCTGAGCAGTCATCAACAATGACGACAAGTATGTTATCTGGACGATTTTCGATACGAAATGTGCTTTCTGTCATGCTGTTTATACTACCTGGATAACCCAAACGTGCGCTAGTTTGCTGGCGAATTCGGTTATTATAGCCGTGAATTGTTAAGAAGGTCAATTAAAAGGTGGTCGCACTGTTCAGACCTGACAGGTCTTGGCACGTTATAAATAAAGACCGCCAGTTAAGTGGCGGTCTTGACTTCGACAGGCTCAGCCACCGGACTTCGGCAGGCTCAGCCATCGGGCTTCGACAAACTCAGCTAGCAGTACCGAGACGATCTAGTTCGGCTTGGGCGACGCTGTCGTCTAGCTTCTTGAAGAGCGGGTGCGGCTTGGGCAGGATACGGCCAACGGGGATGTCGTTGCGCGACCAGGTGCCGACGGCTTGTTTATGATCATACGTCAGGCCAATGTGGGATTTTGCTGATTCCTGGTAGGTTTCGACAAGTTGCTCGCCGAACAGGCCGCCTGCTTCGCCCAGCATTTCGTGCAGCATTTGGCTGGTGTAGGGCAGAATGGGTGCCCACATCTCTTTCAGGCCACTAATGGCCTGGATGGCAGTGTAGAGCGACCGTGCCGTGGCTTGCATGTCGGTTTTGGCGGCAGTCCAGGGGCTGGTGTCTTCCAGATATTGGTTGACCATCGAGGAAAGGCGCAAATTTTCTTGCACAACGGCGCGGAATTTACAACCATCATACAACGCGCTAACTGAGTCAAAGCCAGCATCAATGGCGGCCAGCAGGTCGGTATCTTGGGTGGTGAGTACGCCCGGATCGGGGACTTCGCCGTTGAAGTACCGGTTGGTCATGTTGAGCACACGATTAACGAGATTGCCCCAGTTGCCGACCAATTCGGCGTTGTTGCGTTCAACAAAACCGGACCAGCTCCAATCGCTATCACGGGTTTCGGGCATAACGGCCGTTAAGTAATAACGCAGCGGATCCGGATCAAACCGTTCCAACGCATCCAGCATCCAAACACCCCAGTTCATGCTGCCGCTAATTTTGCGCCCTTCCATATTCATGAACTCGTTGGCTGGCACATCGTAAGGCAGGTTTAGCTGCTGCTGGGGATCATCTGAATAGAGCCCTTTCGCCCCAAATAGCTGGGCAGGCCAGAAAATAGCGTGGAAAGGAACATTGTCCTTGCCGATGAAGTAAGAGGTGCGGGCATCGGGGTTTTGCCACCAGTTTTTCCAAACATCGGGCGTGCCATTGTTCTTGGCCCATTCGATGGTGGCGGAAAGGTAGCCGATGACAGCCTCAAACCAGACATAGAGCACTTTGTTCTCGAACCCTTCGACGGGAACGGGAATGCCCCAGTTCATGTCACGCGTAACGGCGCGGCCAATCAGCCCCTGGTCTACGAAATTGCGGGCGAAATTGATGACTTGCGGTCGCCAAAATGCCTTGTCATCGTCGTGGAGCCACGCTTGCAACCCATCATCAGCAATGGCGGGTAGGTCGAGGAAGAAATGCTCGGTGTCGCGCATTTCCAGGGCGCTGTCGTCATTTTTGCTGTGTGGATTGACGAGTTCGGCGGCGCTTTCAAAGAGGGTATTGCAGTTGTCGCATTGGTCGCCGCGGGCGCGGTTGTAGCCGCAGTTGGGGCAGGTGCCTTCCACGTAACGGTCGGGCAAAAATTTGCCAGCATCGGGAGAATACATCTGTTTGGTGACTTTGGGGTAGAGGTATTCGTTCTCCAAGAGCGATTTGAAGATGTCTTGGGAAACTTGAAAATGGTTTTCGGTGTCGGTGTGGGTGAACAGGTCGTAGCAGAGGCCAAGTTTCTGGAACAGTTGGATAAACCGTTCATGATAATAACCAAAGGTTTCTTCGATGGTTTGGCCTAGTTCTTCTGCTTTAACGGTGACAGGTGTGCCGTGGCTGTCGGAGCCGGAGACCATGAGGACATGGTTGCCCTTGAGCCGGTGGAAACGCGCGTAGATGTCGGCTGGCAAGTAGGAGCCGGTGACGTTTCCTTGATGAATGTCGGCGTTGGCATAAGGCCAGGCCACACAAACTAATATATATTCGTTACTCATTTAATCTACAATGTCCTCTTCGTAGTCATCATCGTCTTCGATGGCTTCGTCATCATCATCTTCCGTGACTTCGGTTAATAGTTCTGCCAAAAGTTCAAAGTCGTCTTCGCTCACTTTTAGATACGCATCATGTTCTAAACGCATTTTAGCAAGGTTTGGATAACTTTCTAGCTCCACACTGTCAATGGAAACGGCCGTTTCTAGCGATTGGGCCTCTGCATCGATATCAAATGAGAAGAAAAGCGCATTTTGCTCATCGATGTTGTAGAAATAATCTTTTGGTTTCTTCGTCACACCATCATTGGTAATGGTAACCACGGCATAAAAGATTTGCAGCTCGATCAAATAAATGATGACGCGATCCCCTTTTTTAACAGCCGCCACATCTTCAGATCGTCGGGCGATGATGACTTTTTCAGGCCAGCCAGGGAAGGTGAGTTCTTCTACATCAGGCAGGCTGATACATTGAATAAAATGCTGGTCTGTGGAGAGTCCTCGTCCGGCGCGGGTATTTTTCTTTGCTTCTTGAGCCTCAATCTCCACGGCAATATTTTCCCAGATGCGTTCCTGCCGTTCTATGTTGAGATCGGCGTCAGAGCCGTCTTCATAGCGTACGTGCATTTTGGGTGGATTGATTTCCAGAACTGTATATTTACCTTTGCGGTTGGCGTATGTACCGTTTACTTTAAACATTTTTATCTCCCAGACTTGAATTCAGGGTTTTCTTGAATCGATTTTCGGCGGACATAGTAGCGATCTTTTGCTTAGTTGACAAGTCCAATTTTTTAAATGCATGAATAAAAAGGATGAAGGATGAAAATAGAGAGATAAATAATGATTGATGGATGGGAAGAAACGCTATTTCGAGGCGGTGGTGGGAGTAAATTGGGTACCGTTCCAGGTGACAGCAAGTCTGTCGGAGGAGGCGCAGGCGCTGCGGATGATGGTACCATCTTGGATGGCGACGTTGCCGGTGCAGGTTTCGGGCAGGGTGTAGAGGGTGGGCGTGTTGTGGTGAGTGCTGAAGATGATATAACGGCCGTTTTCCCCATCCTTTAGCAATACATCCAGTTGCCCATCAAAGGTGACATCGGCCGCCTCAACCAGTTCGATCCGGGCGGGTTTGGTTTCACGAGCGTTGAAGCGGTGGCTGAACTGAAGGGTCATGCCACCCTCGTCATCAGGAGAGAGCAGGATGAGTTGAGACAAATCGGGTCGGTCTTGGGTGCTTTGCCAGAGGAGGAGGAGATGAGAACGGCCGTTTTCATCTTTCAGCCATACCCACTCACTCATACGCTGGGGCTGTTGGTTGAGCCATTGGCGCTGCATCGCCGCCATGATGGTGGGGCCACGCTGGTCGAGCGCGGTGATCAGGTCTGCAATGTCACCTTTGGCTGTCATCCCGACAGTTCCTTGTGGCTGATACACCACATCTTCGCGGCCTAAATCGCGTTGGCGATTTCTGGATGGGGAATGTGCAGCCGACGGCTGTCGCTGACGGAGGCTTGGTCGCAACTGTATTGCAAGGCCAGCCCTTGTGCCGCGCTTTGTAGACCTATTGTGGCAGAACGGCCGTTGCCTTCCCCCGTAGCCACATCTTCATATAAGAAGACAATATCATTGCTGCCTTCAAATAATTGCGCAGAGAAAGTAATCGTGTCTTCAAGATCGCTTTCATAAAGCGGCACACCATCCCACTCCACCACAAAGATACGATTAGGTTCCTCGCCAACAACGGCCGTTTCCAGATAACCCGCAAACGTTAAATCAAGGTCATCCCAATAGGGCGCAATCATGTCGCCCATACCGGGATTGGGACCATCCGTGAGACAACTGTTGAAATACAAGTCATTCCCATTGCCAAATTGGAGGTTGCCATTGCTGCTGGCCTGCACTTCTGTGTAATCCGTGCCATAAAAGGTGAATACAAAGGGAAGTGGCAGGGCGACGATGCCATCGTCTGCGTAAAGGCCTGTGTCTTGAGTAGCATCGATAGCGGCAAACCCGTCGCCACCAGCGCACGTATAGCCATACAGGTCTGGGCCAGGACAGAGGGCAATCGAAGGGCCAAATTCCGGGCGCGTGACACGCCGGTAGATGAAAACGGCGGCACTGCCTAACAGAATGATTAGAAGCAGGACAAGCAGAAGAATTCGGCCAACTGAGCGCATGTCAGGAGTGTAACTTAGGGTAGATGGGTGGGCAACTAGGAATCAAGGTAAATGCAACTCCCACATGGCATTACGCATGGCTTCACCAGTGGAGCCACCAAATAGGATGATATTGCCCCTCGTTTCATCATAAAACATCATGTGTCGGCTTAATTGTTCTGCATTGGCGGGTAACTTTAACCATTCCCACTCTGTGCCGTCAAAACTCCAGGTAGAATTATCATACCCACGTGTGTTGCCTTTTGTGCCGCCAAACAAAATGGTCAGTTCCTGGTTAGGGTCATAGGCCATAGCTGCGTCAACGCGCTGGGGCGAATCTGAATCCGCAACGACTTGCTGCCATGTTTGATTGCGCCAAGTATAAGTTCCCCAAACGGGAAAGAGTGCCACAGCCTGATTTCGTGAGTCTTCATATGCGAATGGGAAATTTATGCCACTAGGCGCGTCAGAATTTTGGATAACTTGCCACTCATTGCCATCCCATGCCCAACTATCTGTTGGAAAGTAATCTCCTTCACCAAATCCACCATGCAAGATCATTTTTGCCTGTTGGGGATCATAGAACATGGCGGCACAGCATATCGGTGCCGGGCTGGTGGCCGATGATAGTTGTTGCCATTGTTGACCATCCCATTCCCAGGTATCGTTTAACGCACCTTGTGGCGTCATGCCGCCAAACAGTACGGTTACTTTTCTTTGGGGATCGTAGGCCATGGATGGACTAAACCGGGGGGGGGGTGATGTTTGCGGGGCGAGTTGTTGCCATTCTTTGCCATCCCATTCCCAGGTATCCCCAAGTGGTTCCCAGTTATACCATGCGTCTCCAAGATATTCGGAGCCACCGCCAAATAAAACAGCTCGTTGACGATTCGTGTCGTAGATAAGGCCGGCATCAACACGTGCTGGCGGCAGGTTTTCAATGTTGAGCAATACCCAGCCCTCAGGGGGTGTGAGAACATCCCATAGCAGTATGCCACTTAGGAAGGTCAGCCAAACACCACTGGCAATCCACGCTGCCTTGGAAATTCGTGGCACTTTGTTGGCCGCTGTTTCCCACATTTGGTGGCTAATGCCACGAGGTAGGAGGGTAATAGCCAGGGCGATGCCTAAAATGATGCCAGCCGTGATGGTAAGGGTCACATCGACGGCGGTACAGGTGCTGTAGGACAAGGTGAATATCTCTTCGAGGCTGCACCGTGACCACCCGACAAAACTGCGTAGATGTTGGTAGCTGATGACCATCCAGATGATGATGGCGGGTTTGTATGAAAGATAGCGCAAGGCTACCCACAAGATGAGCGCCATCACTAAGATTGTGGCGATGAATAAGAGCGGGTGAATACGAAGGATGGGGGTGAGCCAAGGAAAGTAGGTGGAGCCGACGCTGAAATTGCTCCAATAACTGGCTGATTGCCCAGTCAGAATGACAAGGCTGTCGCTTAGAAGGATGAGGACGGCTAGGAATGTGAGTGGTTTGGGAAGATGGGGTTCGCCAAGGAAGATTTGTTTGAGGCGGGATGTGGTGGTTTGTGGCGGTGATGGGACAACGGCCGTTTCATCCCCATTATCTCGAACTTCTTTTTCATCTACTTTTTCTGCCACGGGCGCCACTGGCTTTGACTGCACCGTTATCTTTGCCAATCGCTGCTGCGCTTTGGCGTGATTGGGATCTAATTTCAGAACTTGTTGAAGACAGAAAACTTGATCCTTTTCCTTGTCCATAGCGAAAGACAAAGCATACCAAGCCAGTACATTTTGTTTGTCTTGACGCACTGCTTGAGTGAGAAATTGCCGAGCTTCTGTTTTGTCGCCTGCTTTTAAGGCAGCTATCCCCTGTTGTGTAAAATCGTCCATCAATACCCTCCCGGATAACGGCCGTTTACTACATGACTCCTTCAGCCGCAAAAATTATAGCATACATGGGAGAATATTCTGAGGAACAAAGAGGAAATTAAATAGGTGTAGATTCTTTAGATTCAAGTTTTGCTTGCGCCGTTTCCATCCTCATCAGCAGCACCAAACAGCCCACCAACACAGCCAGCGCCATCATCTGTAACACATGATACCCATCAGCCGTCAGCCAGGCATTGTCACGATACGCATCCAGGAACAGCCGCCCGGCACTATAGAGCGCCATCGTCAGCAAAAACGGCCGTCCCGCCGGTGCCTGCCGCTTAACTACCTGCCACCAGATGCCCAGCGCGGCCAATCCCAGCATGATTTCATACAGTTGAACCGGATGCCGACGAATGCCAAATACTGAAATACCCCAGGGCATATTGGTCAACGTGCCATACCCTGGTCCGGCTAGAAAATCTGCCAGACTAAGCGTGATGAATGTCGTGAGCAGGCCGGGTGTGAGCGCATCCAGCGTAGGCCAGAAGGGGAGTTGTTTATAACGGCCGTAAAAAAACGCCGCCGCCACCCCAAAAAACAATCCAGCCGCCACATTATAGCCGCTGGTCAACGGCCAAATGATGCTAATCAAATTCTGGCTGAATGAAGCCCAATACTCCAGCACAAAAGCCAGCCGCGCCGCCACAATACCCGCGAGCAAGGCAACAACTGCCACGCCATAGGTCGCTTCTACGTTCAAGGCCAGCCGCTTCGCCGCCCGTTCAATCAACGTCAGAGCAAGATATACCCCCAGCAAATAGACAATGCCAGCAGTTGGAAAAACAAAGGGGCCAATGTTGATAGTGGGAAACATAATTTACAAAAAGATAGAGATAGAGTCGAAAAATAGAGGAGAGGCTAGAGACCTTGCAACCCTGCAACCTACAACTTTGCCACCTTTTTACTCCACCCTCATCATCCCCTCAATACGATCTTCTAAAACAGCCTGATTGACGATACCCACAATCACTTCTTGCACCACGCCATCTGGGTCGATGAAGATGGTGGTGGGCAGGCTGTGAATGTTGTAGGCTAGATTAACTGTGTTGTCGTCATCGACCAGGAGTGGGTAACTAATGGCTTGACGCACGCCAAACTCCTGCACGATGTTGGCTGATTCGCCTTGATTGACTCCGATAACGGCCGTTTTCCCATTATATTTCATCTGCGTCCGCTGAAAGAACGGCATTTCCACGCGGCAAGGCCCACACCAGCTTGCCCAGAAATTGAGCACCACCGGTTGCCCACGTAGTTCACTGAGCGTAACAGTTTCACCAATCGGGGTTTGTAGCGTGAAATCCGGCGCCAAATGACCCACAATCGGAGCTTCAGTAAGCGTTAGGATATTCGGTTCTTTAACCTCTTCTTTGGAGACAAAAATCCAGGCACCACCCACCAACACAGCCACCACAATCCAGATTATCCATTCAAATCGGCTTCTTAACATGGGGGAATCATACGAAGATTGAAATGAACCGGCAACCGTTTACAAAGAACCTTTACCGAACCATTACCTACCGCTTGTAGTGCGGGTTTTAGCACGCCTACGCCCTACAAACCTGATTGACTACTTTAACAAATTGTCTAATGAGATAGTGTGTCGGCCAGCTAGTTGAGGTGAACCGGTGAGGTCATAGACCATGGCTCCATCAATATGGATGGGCACCATTTCGCCCAGCGGCAGTTCGCCCGGAATAATAACCAGCCCATCGATTTCCGGCGCGTCTCGGTACGAGCGCCCCACACTGACATTGTCGCCATGCCCTTCGATGAGAACCGGCAGCGTGCGTCCCACCTGTGCCTGATTACGCGCCAGGGAGATGGGCTGCTGCAAAGCCATTAGTTCATCCAAACGGGCTTGCTTGACTGCCTCAGGCACCTGCCAGGAAATATCAGCAGAAAGAGTGGAGGCTTCGTAGGAGTAGGTGAAAGCACCCACACGGTCAAACCGCAAGTCGCTCACAAATTGTTTGAGCGCATCAAATTCTTCATCCGTTTCGCCCGGATAGCCCACGATGAAGGTGGTGCGAATGGCGATGGTCGGCATGGCTGTACGCAGCTTTTCCAAGAGTTTTGTAAACCCAGTCGATATTGGCCGGGCGACGCATCCGTTTCAAAGTTTCGCGGTGACCGTGTTGGAGAGGAATATCCAGGTAAGGAACGATTTGCGGCGTAGTTGCCATCGTCTCAATCAATTCATCAGTGACGTAGCCTGGATAGGCATACATGATACGCACCCACGGAATCTCTGGCGCAGCCGTGGTGATTTCTTTAAGCAATTTGCTCAAGCCATTTTGGAGGCCGATGTCATGACCGTAATCGGTGGTGTCTTGGGCGATGAGCAGCAGCTCTTGAATACCCGCCTCTTGCAGGCGCACAGCTTCCGCCACGATGGTATCCAGCGGCCGGCTAACGTGGGTTCCTTTGATTTGAGGAATGGCGCAAAACGCACAGGGCCGACGACACCCATCTGAAATTTTGAGATAAGCGCTGGCTCCCTGAACGGCCGTTCTCAATACCCCACGTTCATCAGTCCCCACCGTCTTCGCCTCTTCTGGCAGGTGGTACAACGGTACTGGATGTTTACGGCGGCGCAAGTCACGCACAAAACGGACAATATCCATCCAGCGGCGCGTGCCAATGACACCATCAATACCCGGAACCCATTCCACGACCTCATCACCGTAGCGCTGCGCCATGCAGCCCGCCGCGATGAGTAATTGGTTAGGCTGTTTAATCGCCGCTAATTCTTGCAGCGCCTCAATTGACTCCTGCCGTGCGCTTTCAATGAAGCCGCACGTATTGACAATCATCACACTGGCATCATCAGGATCAACCACGCCATCATAACCAGCCTTTTGCATCAGACTTGCCATGCTTTCAGAATCAACCGTATTTTTGCTGCAACCGAGGCTCAGCAAATAGAAATTTTTCTTCTGTTTTTGTTTGTTCATGGAAATGAAAAATGATGAGTCATAAACGATGAGTGATGAATGGGTTTATTCCGCATTCATCACTCATCATTCATCATTATTTTAGTTTGTGGTTCGCCACACTTCTTCTTTATTTTCGCCGCGTTCGCCCATACGACCCCAGGGTTGGTCGTTGATGGTGACAAAGATGCCTGCACCGTTGCCAGTATTCACTTTCGCTTCTTCCAGAGCAGTCCATTCAAACGGGGGATCATCGCCGCGTGCCCAGCCGCTAAAAACCACGTCGCCATCAATAGTGACTTCCATCCAGGTACGTTCGCTCACATCTAGCTGCAAGGCAATTTCGTCCATGGTGGCAGGCAATGTGGGTCGCGTGACCGAAACGGCCGGAGCGGTCGTATCTGGATCAATAATGTTGCGACTGGTTGAAGTAATAATCTCTCCAGGCACAAAAGCGGGTGCGGTTGCTTCTGCTTCGCCTTCAATCATCTCGCCAGATTGGGCAGTGGCGGTGCCTTCTGCCCGATTGGTGATGTCTTGAATGAACTCATTCAGGCTTTGGTCTACGGATTGAGAGCCATCCCCATTGCCCAGCAACAGCGGCACAAACCGATTGGCGATCAAAGCTACTGCAATGATTAGGGCGATGACGATGACAATACGAACGGCCGTTTCCGGATCCCGCCGATCACCCACATCCACTTCCATATTGACCGGATCAAAAAATATTTGCTGTTCGTTGGTCAAAGAGGCGGGGGGCTGGTTGGGGGCGGTTTCTTGTGATTTCCGTGAGCGTGAATTCGACTGTTGCGCGAGATTGAGTTCATATCGCTCAAGCAATGGTTGAGAATCCAGGCCAAGAAAACGGGCATAATTACGCAAAAACCCACGCACGTGAACGGGCGTGGGTAATTTATCGTATTCGCCATTCTCAAGAGCAGCAAGATATCTACTGTTGATACGGGTCTCTCCCTGGGCTTCATCCAGTGTAAGACCCTTTGTCTCTCGTGCTTCCCGCAGAATATGTCCGAGTTCGTCCATACCGAAAAAAGTCACTGATTTAGGTCAGTGACTTTATATGAAACAGGCATTTATTTGCTTGATGAACCGGCAATAAAATGCCTGTCGCAAATGGTTTACCCAGCGTAATCTTCGTAATCGTAGTCGTCTTCGAATTCATCCTCGAATTCATCAACTTCTTCGATGACTTTTTCGACAACCGCAACCACTTCTTCGCCCTCAATAATGACGGTGAATTCTGGTTGAATGTCGGCACTAAGGCGAACAACAACTTTATGTTTACCTAATTGGCGCAGTGACTCGACACCGATTTTGCGGCGGTCAAGTTCTGTACCCAGTTCGCTGTTCAGGTCATCAGCAATTTGAGCTGTGGTAATAGACCCAAAGAGCTTTCCTGTCTCACTAGCGCGAGCGGTGTAACTGAGGCTGATTTCCTCAATTCTAACGGCTAACAATTCAAACTCTGCGCGAATTTCAGCGCGGCGAGTTTCAGCTTTTTTCCGCCAGATTTCAGCCTGATTCATTGCACCAGGGCTTGCTTGTACGGCATATCCTTTAGGGACGAGGTAATTACGACCATACCCACCGGCGACATCAAAGACCTCGCCTGCTAATCCCAGATTTTCTACGTCTTGTTTTAACAGCACTTTCATAGCTGATTTACTCCATCTAAAAACTTAAAATTTGCAGCCTGTAATCCTAACAGAGGCGCGGCGATTTGACAAACATCTGGTGAAATTAGTTATTTTCCTGTGCGTAAACTTCATCCATTGCTAATAAAATCTCGTTGAGTTCGATGACTTCTTCATCGATTTCTTGGCGTAAACGACGGGCACGACTGCTGTCAATATCTTTGGCATCGACGAGCAGTGCTTGAGAATAAATGGTGCCTAAATGGGCGAGCGAGTTCTCTAGTTGCAATTCGGCTCGTTGCATGGTGTTTTCGACGCTATTTAGGGCGTTGTACTGTTGTTGCAGCCCGCTAATGGTGGTTGTTACCTGTTTTTTGACAGCTGGATCGCTTTCAAGTTCATATTGTTGTTGTAGCTCTTTTATACGCCGCCAGGCTCGATTTTTATCTAGTGTTATGCGTTCTTGTTGTCGGCGGTAACGGCCGATTTTTTCGGCAAGATCATAAATTTGGCCCAACCAATCATCCATTTGCACCGATACTTGAATGAGTTCATCTTTGAGCATGGAATCTGGCTGTTCATCGATGGCGGTTTCGATGCGCTGCCGGTAATCTTGTGCTTCTTGGAATTGCGCCTGGAGGCGTTTATCGCCTATTTGGTTGATGTCGAATTTGCGGCGGATGAGTTCGTTTTCTACTTTTCGCTTGAGTTCTTTGTCGGTGAGGCTGCTGGCGACGACGATGCCTTCAATGAGCGTGCCAAACGCGAGCGATATGACGGCTGCGGGTACGTTTTGAGCCAGCGCAAAGCCCACCATGGCGAGCAGGGTGGCAGAAATGGTTACGGCACTTTCCCATCGGAAAAATGCGTGCTCTACGTGCGCTTTCATTACTTTTTTTTCTAGGTCGGATCGTAAATTGTCACTCATTTTCTTTGTTTATATGTGCTTGTACGGTTATGAGCAAGCGGTTTAGTTGTGCTTGCTGTTCTGGGTCTGGTGTGATGCGCAGTGCGGATTGCAAAACGTCGGCGCTGCGTTGGTAGAAGCCGAGACGTGCGTAGGCGATACCGAGTTGACGTTGGAACTGTCGGTTTGCAGGTTCTTTTGCGGCTGCTCTTTGCCAATGGAGAACGGCCGTTGCCCATTCCCCTCGTTTTGCAGCCCGTTGGGCAGCACCATGATAACTGCCAGACGTCTGTAAACCCTTTTCAAGTTTAGCGATGCGGCGTGTTTCCACTCTTTCAAAGTCTGGACCTGCTTTGAGTACCGCAATTACCAACGCGATGATGATGGCGGTTAGCTGGAAGCCGCGCAAAGCAGAGCCAACAAGATCAATCGTTGGGTTCACCACATCATCAATCATAGGTGAAATGCGTACCATCGCTAACGGAGTCAGTTCTGCGGGGATAAACATCCCTATGATGGTAATGACTAGTATTGTAATTAGCAAAATGATAACTGTTATGTAGGCCCAATAGTGTCGAAGGTAGACCCCACCCGCTAAGATGATAAAAATAACAAGCAGGAGGATGGGAAGAACGGCCGTTATAGCACTATGAGTCACAACAATATTATAAATCGCTTGCAAAAGATACAGTTGCCCAATCGCCACCAGCATAACCCACAAATTATGGAGATTCGTGTCTGGTTGTGGATATCGGTATGCTTTTGTGACCAACTCCTGCTTACAACGAGGGCATCTATTTTCCGCCCCAGTCAATTCTTGTGCACAGAAAGCACATATCTCATCATCTCGTTCCCAAACATCTTTGTAGCTAGATTCCTGCACAATCTCCGGATTCACAAGGATCTGCCGATTTGGCGTAGGATCATGCCATTCCCATTCTTGATTATGCCGCTCTGGATAGAGAATGGCTCCAGCTAAATTGGGTGGCGTAATTTTACGGTGTATCGTTTGCCTGCTGGGTGTTGTTGGACCGCCCAATTTTATCAACCCTTTTTGCGCTACGTGATTCTCAGGATTAAGCGTCAACACATTTTCAAGACAGACTCGTTTGTCCTCATCTGTATCAACAGCACCACTGAGCCAAAGCCATGCCTGCTCATTTTCCTCATCATGTTCAACAATTTCCATGAACAGTTCCAGCGCCTTATCGCGCTGCCCTGTTTTCATGGCTGCAATGCCTAACTTGAGGCTCACTTCGGCTTCAGATTGCGTCATCATGACACGCAATGCCCGATTTTTACCAATTCAAACAAGTGTACTGGCAAAGAATCGGGCATAATCCATATTAGGTATAGTTTGCGTTACCAATTACCGATGGTGGCTCAGTGAGGTCATCGGCCACCGCCTATAGTCCGATTACTCTTTCAACGAAGAGACATCGAAATCTTCGCTTTCTTCTTCATCAAACGATGGCGTGGTGGGCATAGAGAGTCCTAAGCGCCGTTTTCGTTCTTCCAATTGTAATTCGATTTCTGTTTTCCCCAGGATATCGTCCATTTGATTGTCCAATTTACTGGCATACATTTCGCTGTGAGCGCTTGCCGTGTCTAGTCGGCTTTGAATGGAATCGCGCAAACGAGCAATATCACCGTCGCCCACACCATCTAAATCATCCATGCTTTTGATAGCTTTGACAGTAATTTCTTTAGACTTTGCCAAACGGAGTAACGATTCCATCTCTGTTTGTTCTTGACGAATCGTTTTTAGCTTGGCCTGTAGTTTGAGACGCGCATTTAATAACGCCTCATATTCCCGTTGCTGCCGAATCCACTGCTCATGATATTGCTCTTGGAGACGACGGGTGCTGTTCAGTTCATTTTGAGCTGCTTGTGCCAACTCTGGCTTACCTTGCATGAGCAACATGTCGATATTGCGATCTAGCTGGTCACCTTTTTTCTTGTATTCTTTATACTTGCGCTCCATAGATTTGACTTCACCACCAACGGTGGCGGCCGCATTTTCTAAGTCGTCCAAGTTTTCCTCTGCGTCTCGAATATATTGTTTCATTACCGCGACTGAATTGGCTTCCAGGGCGCTGTCCACCATATCGTGCAGATTGGCTTGAATCAGGGTTTGGGTTTTTTCTAATAAGGATGCCATGAATAAATCTCCTTTGGCTCAATAATCATTTGTTTCCGTAAGCATTGTATAGGATGGATAATTTCTTTTAAAGCGTTTATTTATGATTCAATGATTGGCTACTGGTAGGATGATGTTGATTTGGAAATGGTCTATTTGATTTTCTACTGATACATCTCCATTGTGAAGGTCTACATAGCCTTTGACAATACTTAACCCTGGTATGCGTAAAGGAATATCGAGGTCGTCAGCATTATTTTTACAGAAATGTTGATTTAGAATAGTGAGAGTCTCAGTATCTAAACGGCCGGGGAATTGATGAGAAAACTGAATGGTTCCATTCTTTTGCTCTGTATTTAGATGGATGTTGAAGATGGTTTGATGGGACTGGACTCTGTGTATGCCAAAATCAAGGATTCTACGTGTACATATCATGAGCCGGTCACGATCTCCCATGACGATTGGCAAATTGTCATGGAGTGGACAATGGATTTGTATGTTGGGATTGTTTAAACGATTGCTATAGATTTGAGTTGCTTCGTATTGAAGCACCCCAATGTTCATAATCTCTTGAACCCGTAAATCATGAGCCATTTGCGCTTCACCGGTTTTTAATTCGGCTAAGGCAATAAAATCTTCCACGAGGCTACTCAAACGGATGCTGCTCTGCTGGATACCTTGTAATGATTCTTTGAGTTCATCGTCTGTTTGTGCGTCTTGGATGCTATCTTCCAGTTGCCCAGAATAATTGGCTACGGAAGCGAGTGGGACACGGAATTCTGGTGTGATGAGTTCTAAGATGCTGCGTTTTAGCGCATCGAAATCTTGGGACATGCTTCGTTTAAAGCTGAAGTAGCGGTCTAGCTGTTTGACGATGAGAGATAATAGTTCGTCACTGTTATATGGTTTGGTAATGTACTCTTCTACGCCACTGCGTAAGCCGTGGTGGATGTCTTGCCGTTCTCCTTTGGCGGTGAGGAAAATGAAGGGAATTTGTATCCAGTCTGGATTTTTACGAACTTCTTCCAAAAAGGCGAACCCGTCCATTTGAGGCATCATGATGTCGGAGATGATGAGGTGTGCCTGGTGTTTTTGCAACAAATCTAAGCCTAAACGGCCGTTTGCCGCCGTATATACCTTCAATTTGTATTTGCCTTTAAAGATTTCAAGTAGTTCTTGAAGTCCTTCAAGCAAATAATGGTCATCTTCTACAAGTAAAACAGTTGCATAATTAGGAGGGGTTCCGTTGTTGGACTGGCGTTTTTGTTGCTCGGAATAGATGGGTAAGCTGACGATAAATGTGCTACCGAGGTCTTCGATACTTTCAACTTCAATACGCCCATTATGAAGTTCTACCAACCCTTTTGTGATGGTTAAACCAACGCCGGCTCCTTGTTGTTCCAGTTGATCCCGATTGTGCTGCACAAATAAATCAAAAATTTGACCTTGAATGGAAATGGGAAGCCCCATGCCATTGTCTGTTACGGTGAGTATAAATTCATCATTGACAGTTTTTACCTCTACTCCGATTTTTGCGGCCTGGTTCGGGGTGAATCGTGGGGCTGTGAATTTAATAGCATTGTCTAGCAACTGCTCAATGATGATGCTAAGGCTGTGAGGATCACCATATAAAACGGGTATATCACCTTGTATGAATTGAATTTCAATATCATGCTTGTCTGCTTTTGGTGTAACTTTTTGAATAGCGGTTTGGATGATTTCTCCGAAGTTGGTGATTGGGTGGGCGTTTTGTTGGAACTCTTGATCCAATTCACCGGTACGAATTTCAATTACAGTGATGAACCCATCTATCAGTTTGGTTAATCTGGTGCAACCGGCTTGTATACCACGTAGATATTCTGAAAAGTTTTCAGCATCTGCGTAAGTAGCCACGCTGTCTGCTAACATTTCGTAGTAGGCAGTTACATAGGTGAGCGGCGTTCTGAACTCATGATTTAATATTTGCAGAATATCTTTTTTGAGGTTATTGATGCTGCGTTCGTGAGTTTGTTGCAGTTGAATTTTCCGGTCGAGTTGGGTTTTAATGAGTTCGAGAAGCTCTATGCTATGAAATGGTTTTGTTATATAAAGTGCAGCACCACTTACGCGCCCTTTGAGAATTTCGTGTTTTTCACCACGTGCTGTGAGGAAAATAAATGGAATATGCTCCCAATCTGGATTTTGTTGAACGGCTTTGAGGAATTGAAACCCGTCCATCTTGGGCATCATAATGTCAGAGACGATTAAGTCTGGAACGACTTGTTCCATTTGCTCAAGCGCTTCGAGGCCATTTCCCGCCGTTAATACAGTAGCAGCGTAGCCGATATCAACGACCTGCAACAGATCATGCATACCATCGAGCATTGATTTATCGTCTTCTACAAGGAGGATAGTAACCTTATGTCTCATAACATTCTATCTGGAAATGTGATGGCTTGAACAAAAGCCTATTATAGCATATAGCTATAGTTATATTGTGGAAAGTATCTGCGATATTAGTACTGTTTTGGATAATTCCCGAGCAGTTTCTGGCAATAGCTAAAAAAACGGCCGTTTTCATAAAACGGCCGTTTCCAAAAAACACAAATGATATGGTTGGGCGAATCGTATTGCTTTAAGCGCTACGCATACGCCGCGCCGCAAACAAAATGCCAACTAATACCAAACCAGCCAAGGCAATCGTCCACAATTCAAACCCAGTATCCGGCAAGGATCCATTGTCCTTTCCACCTACAGGTATGGGCGTGGGCGTGCCATCTTCTGTTCCATTTTCGAAGATGCTCGTACCAGAAACATTGGGCGTGCCACCCGCTACATCACCCGTCAGTCCATCACCTATATCAACCACAACCGGCGTATTGGTGGAGCGCGGGGTGCTGGTTGGGGACGGTTCGGCCGTGTACGTGGGTGGTGGTGGCGTAGGGGTCTCAGTTGGGCGAGCGGCTTCTGTTTCCATCGCAGCAATGGTTTGTGTTACAGCAGCATTGGTCACGGCAACAATCGCATTCTGCGTTTCGATAGCAGCTATCTGTTCTGTACTACCAGAAGAATTATCCCTCTGACCCAATAAAACAAATGAGCAGCCAGCAGCCAGAATAAAAATAAGAATTAATATGCCAACGGCCGTTAAAAACGGGCCGCGTCCACCTGAATTTTGTTCTTCTACAGATTCATCTTCATAAACATATCCAGAATCATCTTCCATGATTTCCCTCCGTGTTTTCGTTTAAGAGATCATCATTGGTTTCTTTGCCCAATGACAGTCAGCTATATGATAGCCTCCATATTGGCGAAAGGCACAAAAACCACCTGCTTGCTTTCTAGCCGGACATTTGCACCATAAGCACGGCTGCCAATAAGAGTAAGTTGCGCGCGTTTAAAAATATGAACAATTTCAGCCATCTGATTGGTATACGGCCGACGCAAAAGACGAACTTGCTGCCCAACCGCGATGGGTTTAGTGGGAGATGCAGGTTCATTTATTGTTTCTTTATTCTTGTCCATAGGTATGATAATTTCTGGACGATCTGCTTCATCCCCAGCCGGAAATAAAGAAGCATTGAGTCCATCTGCTTTTCTGAGTACCTGAAAGGCAGCATCGGAAAAACCATGAAAGCCAGCCCCGTTTGTCACCATCACGGGTATGCCACTATCAGCAGCATAAGCAAACATACGGGACGGCATGGTGCCGACAATAACAGCTCGGACTCCTACGTCTTCTGCTTTTTGCAGAATAATGGGCTGGTCTACATGCCCGACTGCCAAAATTTTTCCAGCAAGATCGCTAGTAAGTTGTTCCGGGAAGATAAAACCGTCCGGTGTATGAGCCAATACTTTAAGTGATCCGTGTGCTTCTCCGGAATTGCTCCATACAGCTTGAATCATAGCACCAAAGGTTTCTAGGATGATGCCTCTATTGGGTATTGTTTTGACAACGCGACCCGGAAGTTGGGCGCGCATTTCATAAATATCACCAGACTGCTTGATGATGATACGGCCGTTATTGATGCCAAATAGTTCACCGTCGTAAGGCGACTTATAGGTCAAGCCACGTCCCAAAACACCTTTCTTTTCCAGAATGACCATACCTTGTGTAATACGGCCACCAAGTTCAATGGTCAGCGAGTTTTCAACCTCTGTTGCTGAGATTCCGAGCAATTCACTGAGTGATAAAATCTCAAACTTTGTATTTTGACTGGTACGCGCAACAGTCTGGTTTGGCGTAACTTTTTGTCCGACACCGGTAACGACGGTTCCCATTGTGGGCAACAGCCGTTTGCGTTGAATGCGAATATGTGAATTAACGATTGTAGAGCGAATGATTGTTTGCATAGTGTCTTATCCACCCACATCCCAGTGCCACTTCCGCACCATCTCTATCCGTTCCTCACTATTTGGGATGGATAACGGCCGTCCACGGCCATCAATAACAAGCCCTACCGCCCCACCGCGTACTGTAATCTTTTTGCTTTTGCCTTCACCAAAACCAATATCAGTCCGTTTGCTGGGGTTTAGGGTAATGTTGGCGATTTGTCCTAGTGGCAAAACGGTAGTGTCAATGGAGCCATATTCTATATCCAAATCAAATTGACCCTCTGCCTCAACGACGCCGGTTACAATAGATTGTCCTGGCTGACCTTTCCCTGTGGGCACGATAACCCAGCCTAAATCGGTTAGTACACCGGCTTCTAAGGCCTGAACAACGGCCGTTGGCTGTGTTTTAGCCAGCATCCCCAGGGCAGGCAACACATTGTACTTGTCCAAGGCAATAGAGAAGATACCAGAGGGTTGCAGGGCATCTAACAACATGAGTACCGTATGACCCGGACGAGGGGCATTTGTCAAAACACCACCTCTGGCAAGAATCATAGAATAAGATGGCATATCTGGGGGCATCGCTATCCGTATAAGTTCGCGGGCAACAGCCTGTTCCAGATATAGCTCAAACTCAGTTTGAGGAATGGTATGGGGATAGAGCGATTTATAAGTAACAAAATCACGTACTTCTTCATCCGTGATTTCATTGGGAATCCACCGGGCAATATCGGCGGGGGATACGTAATTCAACAAATTAGCAATCGGTTTCCCCATGCCTAAATCTGTGCGTACATGCACTTTTGCAGAGTGAGCATCCGCCACAATCATCGTGATACTGTTACTGCCAACATCAATGCCTAAAATGGGATGATTTTGTAGGGCTGCAAAATATTTTGTGACTAAAGCAAACGCACTGACGGTTGAGACGATAGGTCGTTCCGCCCACCCTTGAATCGTTTGCAATCCAGGAAGTTTAGCTATCTTAATGTCTTCATACAGCCCGTTGAGCAGTTTTGAGGCATCGCCAAGATATTCTGTTTCTAAATTGGGACGCACATTTTCTGCGACCTGGATATGGGTTGTTTCCTTTAAGCGTGTATTGATGTTTTCTCTCAGGGCTTTGTTGCCAGCATACAAAACGAATATACGCTGCTTTTCAGATAAGACATTAACACCCAACTGTACTGTGTCGATGAGATGGAGTAGTCGCTGCTCTGCACCCCCATCTGTGCCACCGACGATAAAGACAACTTCTGGTTCTTTGTTGACAATGGCCGAAAACTTTGCGCCTTCGTCTCGCGGATCATTTTGACTGATACAGTCGATTTCGGTGGCGTAAGTGGTATGCAATACGCGCCGCGCACTTTCCAGGCTAACTTCATCGAAGAGACCTACGAGGAGGGTATTTAGCGGTTCTGCGGCGCTGGTGATGGCCGCAAATTTATCCACACCGATTCCTGATTGACGTTCGGGCGTCATTAATTGTTGGTGCTCGTTTAGCAGCAATCGTCCAGTGGCACTTTCTATTTGGCGAACGGCTTGAATAAAACCATCTGCAAGATTTGACCAGGGTTCCACAGCCGTGGTTGGCGATGTTCCCCGTGCCAGCAAGCGATAAGAACCGGCCGCTATGTCAAACAAAACGGCCGTTGTATTGATGCTTCCGAATTCGACAATGAGATACGATTCGGGGTCAGGGGTAGTGCTTTGTTGAGTCTCTTCTGCTATGGTCATGATAGGAGTTGCATCAATTGTGTAAAATAATAATCAATTCGTTGCGTTAGAAGCACTAAGCTGGTGGAAATAACGGTTGCAAATAAAAAGCCAAAGGTAATCATCAGAACGGTTTGCCCGATAGGCACAATACCACGTAACCATAACGGCCGTTTCCATTCACCATCCCCTGTTTTCTTTCCCGTAAAATAAAAGGCGAGCAGCGTGCAAACGGTAAGCACCGCCACAGTAATGCTTTCAAGTAAACCTATATCAGCATTATCACCAAATCTCAGAATTTGAGGCAGCAGCGTACCGGTGATTGCACCCACCAAAGCGATTGCTGAGCCAACACCAACCATAAGCGCAAGTGCGTTGTCACCTAACCAGGCAAACCCTGGCAATCTCTGCAAAATGAGCAAGAGTGCTAACAAAACCGGGACTAACCACAACAAAGATTGCAGGCTCATTGGATTAGCAATGAGTTGGGCAAATACCGGCAAGATAATGGCACGCAGTACCACAACACCTGCGTACCCACCGCTTACCCCAACCAAAATGTTGACACCTAATCGGAACAAGGGGTTATCACCGATGATGTAACTGTAAATCATCAAAGTCAGTGTAAATCCGATTAATAAGCCAATGGTATCGTTCATAATTTATTCGTTATGCTTTCTTCTTCTTAAAGCCGAAGGCGAGGCCACCCATTAACAGGATAACGGCCGTTACCAAGTAAACAAGACTCAGCGCACCATATTGCGTTTCTGCGGGTGACTGCGCCAATTGCATATAGGCTTGTTGGTAAGCGACTGTAGCAGGCAATCCATTTAGATAACCAGCCACTTGAGCGCTCGCATAATACGGCACTACCACCGGTTCCAGCGCTTGTGTTGCGCCAATGACAATCGGTACCGTTGAACTCGTACCTACCTGTTCCACCCAATTCACTAAACTGTTGCGTTCTCCGGTAAGCACAATAATGAGACCGACATCGGCCAGCGTATTAGACATATCATCGCTCAGCGTTCGGGTATGCAAAGACGTACAAGGGGATGCCAGGGCATCTTCGCCCAGACAGCTACCTAATTGGCGTAAGCCTATCGCTTCACCGGGAATAAGTCCCAGTGGGATAATATCGTAGGGAGCAGTTATGGCCTCAGAAACGGCCGTTCCCGCTACATATTGGCTGGTGGTGAGAATGGGGCTGCCATTGGCATCCAGTTGCGCCAGCAGCATTTCCGCTTCATGATTCAGTTCACCCGCCAACGCGGGGGTATATTCAAAAGCAATTAACACCGTTTTACCGGCCGCATTAGAAACGGCCGTGTTCAACGCTACCGCCGGAGCAGGAACGGTTGTCGGCATCTTGCTTTTGAAAGCGACTGGTCCGTAGAGTCCCAAAATCACCGTTACCAACAACAAAATCGCCACCAGAATACGCAGGCCAGCGACACCACGCGCACTTAAGGTTGCTACATACGCTTCTGGAGGTTGAGAGCCTTCTTGAACCAGTTGGCGTAAAAGGAGCGCTTGCTGCGCTTGCCCTGGAGATACGGTGTATAAACTGGGGGTTGAGGCCACTCTGGGCATCGCAATGATAGGTTCAACAGCAATGGTATTGGGCATACCAACCAATGGACCGCTAGATTCAAGCCTAGATTCGGACATTGGCAGCGGTTCACCTGTCAGCTCTCGCGGTTTCAATTCTTCGAGCCAAGCTGGAATCTCTGCTTTTTGCAGCATGTCTTCCGGGGCTTGAGATGGCGGTAAATCAGCTAGAAGGGCTTCAAGTTCGGCGGGAGCATCTCCCATCCCTTCAGAATCAAACCAGCTTGATGACCATTTATCTGCTGTTGACGCACTCCCATCAATGGTGGCGTCAAGCCAATCCGGTAAATCGGCATCGGCGAGATCGCTTGGGTCGCCAAGTAGATCGCTCGTATCAGATTCTGTGAATAGCGCTGAAGGCAATACGCTGGCTAGTTCGCCTGTGTCGCCAGGACGCATATTGGCTACCCAGGCTGGGATTTCATCTGGCGGTTCTTCGCCGCCTTCAATCACAGCGATTTCAGGCGCGTCATCTAATTGAGCTAACCAATCTGGGAGAGGCTCGCTGTCTACGGTTCCTGATAAAATGCCATCAATATCAGCCCAATCGCCAGCCGTTTGTTCATCGACGCCAAGTAACGCATCATCAATGTCGAATTCATCTAACTCTGCCGATCCCGTTGTTTCAAAAAGGGCTTCTATATCAAAGTCGTCTTCATCTTCTGCGGCGATTTCGGGGAATAGTTCGGAAACGGCCGTTTCCGATACACCCTCTTCCACACTTTCATTAGAATCGAAGTCAGCAAATTCTGATAACCAATCAGGATTATCATTTAGGGTAGCGTCATCATCCTCATTGCTCGCGCCTATAAGCGCCGCCGCCCCAATTGCCCCCACCAAAGGAGCCAATGAAGAATCCACGGAATCTGGCTCAGATTCAATCTCATCCTCGCCAATTTCCTCCAGCCACTTAAGCTCACCAGTTGCATCTTTCGGGGCTGCGCCAAACAAGTCGTCCAAAGAGTCACCTAACTCATCAGAATCGAATTGAGATGATGTTTCTGTAGCAGGCTCTAAATCATCGAGCCAATCGGGAAGGAGTCCCGTATTACCGGTGGCAAGCGAGTTGTCTGTGGAAATATCAAGATCAAGTACATCTGTTAAATCATCTTCTACTTCAGCAGCAGTATCAACGCCAGGCTCATCTTCAGCTACCTCGTCAAAATCTGACAACCAATCGAAAGAATCATCATCTGCGAGAACTGTATCGTCAGTAGATTTGCCAACGATAGCGGCGGCCGAAACGGCCTCGTCAATACCTGTTAACCAACCCGGCAAAGGCTCTTCCGCGTCTTCTGGTTGTATTAAGTCAGATGGTTCATCGGCTGGGTCTAAATCTTCTTCGTCAAAGGCTGTTAGCCAATCTGTTAAGGATCGCCGTGTGCCAACATTGTCGGCGGCGGGGGCTTCTTCTGGGGAAACGGCCGTTTCTTCAACATCACCATCTATGCCAATACCTTCCGTGTCGCCATCATCTGTATCAAATTCGGCCAACCAACCTGTCAACGAAGTGGAGGCCGCCGCATCAAGCGTGAGATCGCCTAATGTCTCTTTCTGGATGGGGGCATTATCTTGAGGTGTATCTTCAAACTGCTCATCCCGCAGCATCCAATCTGGCACATCATCTTCAAACGAATACGCCTCAGAGAAAATATCATTCGTATCTTGCATTTTAACGGCTGGCGATTGGCTGTCAGTTTCGCCAGTCAGCCAATCGGGCAAATCTTTGCTCTCATCAATTTCTGACTCAAATGAAGGAGAATCATCCTCATCTAATCTGCCCAACAAGGCAGTCCGTGGCGGGCCTAATTCTCCCAACCAATCGGGCAACGCATCTGGGTCTTCGAGATTAGTTTCTTCCTGTGCCAACGTTGCTTTTGCCGCAGATTGTGATGAGTCATCTTCTGTGGTGGGTGACTCGAAAAGCCAATCCATGCCATCTTCATCAATGATATCCGCGCTTTCTACTTGTGGTTCTTTTGGTTTTTTTATCGGTAACGCAGGTGTTTCTTCTGACTTTGGCTGGGCAACATTTTTCAGCCAATCGGGCAAATTGGCGGCATCACCCACTATCGATGGGTCACTGAGAAGCCCTGATAGTTTTTCGCGTTCATCTTCGTTTATATCTTGAATAAGATGTAAGAAATGTTCTGTGGTGATGTCTTCGGGGGAGTCAATGAGGAGATCTTCGTTTTCGGTGCTGATCAGCCAGCCCGGAAGATCTTCTGTGGTATTCCGTTTTCCCGGTGTCAAGTCTGACAAACGGGGCAATTTACCAGTTCCTTCCCCAGTCTGAGATCCTTCGCCCTGATTTTTAAGCCATTCGGGCAAACTGGCAGGATCCAAGTCCCCAGTATCTCCAGGATCGCGTGTCGGCAGGGTGAACATCTTGGCGCTGGTTGGCAGATCGCTGGCTTCTTGTTTTGGCTCTTCTTCAGGGATCGGGCTTTGTTCTGCGTGCAGTCGCCCCCCGCAGTTGTCACAATAGAAGTTGGTATGGGGATTGGGATTTTGGCATCGAGGGCATAAGATGCTGGTGCTTTTAGGCAGGCGCGCACCGCAGCTATTGCAGAATTTACTGCCGGGAGTATTTTCGGATTGGCATTCCGGGCAATGAACTTGCTTACTCATTTGTTATACGGTCTTTCCACACCGATTAAGATGCGGACGGTTAGCGTGATAATGCCTAGCGCCACACCGATTAATATGCCTCTGATTCCTGCGGTAACAATGAGGCTTTGGATAAGATCCCGAAATTGCAGGGTGAGTTGGCTAATGTTGTCGGGTAAAAAGGGGTTGGTAATGATGGCGTTGGCAAAAAGGACGAGAACGGCCGTTATAAAAAACAGCATCGTCCATACCGTACGCCGCCCTTGCAGCATCCGAATGCCAGAGAGTATCAGGAAAAAGGCTAAAAGGGAGGCCAGCGCGGCTTCCAACGGCGCTTGTACCCATTGAAATGCCGTGTTCATGGCATTGTCTGTCCAGCCAAACAGATCGGCGATACCCAGTCCAAAAACAACGATCCAGCTTACGGCCAATACGCCGCTATATAAATTCCCACCACCAAAGGGGCGATTACGAAACAAGCGGTATGTATGCACCGACAGCAGGTTGATGACACCTAAAAACAGAGAAGTCCCCGCTAAAAATGCGGCCCAGCCTAAAATGAGGTCGCTAATTTGGGCCAGCGAAAACAAAAGGCTCACTAAGGTGAGCAAGCCAAATAATATAGCAATCCCTAAAGGCAAACCTCGTTTTAACATAAAGTTTTAGCCACTCACCAGTTTATAAACGGCCGTTCCCAAAATAGCGAGTCCGATAACAACACGCAAAATATCCTGCACCTGCAAGCTGGCAATTTGGTACACGGTTCCTTCAAAATAAGCGGGAGATGCAAGCAGTTCCTCGCCAACCATGATCTCGTCAGTAGCTGTGGTGGCGATGGCTAAGGCCAAAGGATCATCAGACCCGATGACTTGATTGATTTGGTTGCGTCCCGCGACTTCTGTGATGATGCCAATTTCCTGACCAAACTGCCCCACCAGAATATTGCCCAATATTTTTTCTTGTTGCATGACGCTGGTGACGCCACCGGCATAGGTGAAGGCATCATTTTGGTTGGCGATAAATTGAATCGTGCCACTGGGCAATCGGTTACTGCCACCTGAAAGCTCAGAAGCAAAACGGAGATGGTTATCGGCAATAGGCAGCAGCGTACCATCGCCAACAGTGGTGATAGGGGGGGTGTCGTTGGCGCAGCCATCTTTAGCCAAGCTATCTAAAATGCTTATACCAGCTAGACTGACAGGGCTGGCCGCCCCAATGAGACTACCCCGGCCTAAGCTGATGTGCAGCCGGCTGGCGCTCTCGACGGCACGTCCTATCTGGCCCTTTAACGCGGCATGAGCAGAAAACGGCCGTAGGGCTGGCGTTTTCCCATTTCCCTGCCGACGCGCTAAAATAAGTATCAGGACGACGACAACAACAATGATGGAAAGCGTAAGAATCAGTTCCATAGTTTAGCTATCCCGAGTATCATCACCTTCACGCAAATAATCACTTAAGATCGACAAGGCTTCTGGTGTTTCTAATATTTCGGCTGCCTGACGAACTTTGTGTGAGGGGATAAACAGTGATAACGCGGGTTGAGCAACCCATAATAGTTGGCTACCTAAAAAGGGGAGCAGTGGCCCACTTTCTAACACGACTAAAGCTGGCACACGAAAACCACGGCGACAAATATCGTTTGCGATCTGCGCTAGCGCCACTTCGTTTTCTAGCGCTACTTTGTTTTCAGATGTGATATGGTCTTGTATTGCCTGAGTCATG
The DNA here is from genome assembly GCA_963747345.1 of uncultured Chloroflexia bacterium. Lineage (GTDB taxonomy): Bacteria > Chloroflexota > Anaerolineae > Promineifilales > Promineifilaceae. Next base: position 361,316 of record CAVVFA010000008.1, read on the forward strand.
GCACACTTTCATTGCCCTTAAGGTGCCTGGCACGATCTGCTCCTTCTTGTCATTTTGAGGGAGTTCGTATCCAGATGTTGCCAATTTATGTTTACGTAACATAATATTTCGGGAGTATAACACGTTTACAAAAGGGTGTAAAGCTGGGTGGTGTCTTGTGGAAAAGGTGAATCACTCGAGAAAACAGGTTACAATCTAATCTTTATACAGGTGCAGGGCGAGATGTTGCCCCCCTAGCCAATTAGTACTATTGTTGAAATTATGCAACAGACCAAAAATGTCAGAATTATTTTGAATCCAGCCGCTGATAACGGCCGTGGTGTATTACAACAAGACACGATCACCAAAATCGCTGAATCTCATGCACTTGTCGATTTTGTGGTGAGTGCTAGTGGCGATCATGCCCGGCAATTAGCGCAGGAAGCGGCAGAGGCGGGCTATTCACTGGTGATTGCGGCGGGCGGGGATGGCACGGTGCATCACATTGTGAATGGCATTATGGCTGTGCCGGACACAAAAACGATGCTGGGCGTGATTCCGATTGGTTCTGGCAATGATTTTGCGTTTGCCAATGGCATTCCGAAGGATGTGCAAGAGGCGGCGACGCAATTGTTTAATGGACAGCCCCGGTGGCTTGATTTAGCGCGGGTGGAGGATGAAAACGGCCGTTTTGTCATCATGGACAATAATTTTGGCATTGGGTTCGATGCGATGGTCGTGGTGCAAACGGAACGCATTGAGCGGATACACGGTTTTCTAAAGTACTTAACGGCCGTTTTCAAATCATTGGCGTTTTATTTTTATCCCGTGCATTTACGCATGAGTTTTGACGATGAGCTTGTGGCGCAAGACACCTTGTTTCTCTATGTGGGCATTGGGCCACGAGGCGGCGGTGGTTTTTTGCTGACACCCGCTGCCAAACAGGATGATGGCCTGATTGATAGCTGTTTAGTGAATGATGTAAACCGCCTGACTGTGCTCAATATGCTGATTAAGGGCATAAAAGGAACCCATATCTATAGTCACCATGTTTCCATGCGGGTGAATAAACAAATTGTCATTGACATTGATGATTTGGCACCGATTTATGTGGATGGGGAAATGTTTGCTTACCCAGAAGATGGGATTCGTAAAGTGACGATTACCAGTTTGCCACAAGCGATACAGTTGTTGGTAACCTACGGTCCAAAAACTGAGTTGAACTAATTTTTTTGAGGAAAAAGTATGCGTACACTTGAACAAGCCTTGCAAGATCATGAACTTATTGTGCTCCGTGTTTTGGGGGAATGGTGGGAACTTGATTTAATGGGAACAGACAAGGTGGGCTGTGTTTCTGCTTTGGCGGAGGTATTGTCACAGTTGGATATGGTTCAGGAAATCAACTATGTGACGCCGGAGGAAAATGCCGCGCTCAATGAGTTGATTGCGGCGGGTGGTCAAGTTCCGGTGGCGGCGTTTAGTCGGAAATATGGCGAAGTGCGTATGATGGGGCCAGCCAAGTTGGAACGGGAGGAACCGTGGTTTGATCCGATTAGTGCGTCTGAATCGCTGTGGTATCGCGGATTTTTGTATCGGGCGTTTGATGAAACGGCTGATGGGGTGATGGAATTCTACTATTTACCAGCAGACATGATGACCCAGTTTACACAGGTTGAGGCGGTGGGGTCTGTGGCGTCTGTAACAGGAGAACCGGAGGCACTGCGGAGCATTGCCCCTGCTCCAGCTCCTGATGATTACGAAACGGCCGTTATCAATGCCGTTGATGATCTCACCACCCTCTTAGCGATTGCCCAAACAAACCCAGAACTTCTGGAAGACCCACTCAAGCTGTCTCGTTACCTGCAAAACAGCGACAGCGACCGTCAATCTTTGCTCATGACGCTGGCCGACGAAATGGGTTTGCTACGCCATACGGACAATAGACTGCGCCCTACGAGAACGGCCGTTTCCTGGTTGCAGCAAGGACGAGAAAGTCAGTTACAAGATATGGCAAATGCGTGGAGCAGTTCCATTTGGAACGATTTATGCCACACGCCAGGCTTGCGTTGTGAAGGGGAAGGCTGGAGCAACGACCCCCTGTTGGCACGAACGGCCCTGTTGGAAAAAGTGGAGCTAACCGGTGATTGGTATAGCTTGAAAATACTCGTGGGCCACATCAAAGAAACCGACCCAGATTTTCAGCGGCCCGATGGCAATTACGATACGTGGTATGTACGCGATTTGCAGAGTGATGCGTATGTGCGCGGTTTTGCCAATTGGGATTTGGTTGAGGGGCAACTGTTGCGATTTCTGATTCAGGGGCCGTTGTTTTGGCTGGGTATGGTGGAAACGGGAACCTCTGCTAACAAGCCTCTTTTCCGTTTGACAGGGCGCGGTCTCAACTGGCTGAAAGATGTGCCTGCACCTGAGAAAGAAATTCATGTGCCGCTGGTCGTGCAGGTGGATGGCACCATTCTCGTGCCACTAAATGGCAGTCGCTACCAGCGTTTTCGGGCGGCACGGGTGGGCGAAATGCAGCCCGTTGAACCTGGACAACCGTATGCGTATCGACTGACACCGCAATCTTTGGTTTCCGCCCAAGAGCAAGGCATTCAGCCCGACCGCGTTTTGAGTTTTTTGGAAGAGGCCAGTGATCGGCCGTTGCCGGTGAGTGTGAAACGCGCTATTTCCCGTTGGCAAGAACGTGGGGTGGAAGGGCGGTTGGAAACGGCCGTTATCCTGCGTGTAAAAGAAGCGGCCATCCTGGAAACCCTGCGTGCCAATCCCAAAACCCGCGATTTGCTCGGTGAAAGCCTCGGCGATTTAGCCGTCATCGTGCGCCCTGATGATTGGCTAGAGCTGCAAAAAATCACCGCTGAACTAGGTTTACTCCTGGACGTAAATGTCAGCGAAGAATAAGTCCTTCAAAAATTATTTATCCGCAGATTTCGCAGATTACGCAGATTTTCTTTCATGCAAAGGACATAATCTGTGCCAATCTGTGTAATCTGCGGATTATTATTAAAAACCATGACTGAAGTTTCGCTCTCTCACATTAACAAGAGCTACGATGGCAAAACGGCCGTTGTCTCCGACTTCAACCTGACCATCCCCTCTGGACAGATAACGGCGCTGCTTGGTCCATCTGGCTGTGGCAAAACGACGCTGCTCAAAATGATTGCCGGACTGTTGGAACCAGACAGTGGCGATGTGGCCTTTAACGGCCGTTCCGTTCTGCCCATCCCCACCGAAAAACGCAGCGCCGTCATGGTCTTCCAAAACCACCTGCTTTTCCCCCACATGACCGTCGAAGATAACGTGGGCTTTGGCCTGCGGATGCGCGGCGAAAAGAAAGCCGACATCGCCGGGCGCGTGTCTGAGATGTTGGCGCTGGTGAAACTACCCGGTTATGAGAACCGCAAACCGAAAGAACTTTCTGGCGGACAGCAGCAGCGGGTGGCGCTGGCGCGGGCGCTCATCGTCGAGCCAGAGGTGTTACTGCTCGACGAGCCGCTCTCCAATCTGGATGCCCACCTGCGTGACGAGATGCGCGAACTCATCCTCGGCATTCAGCGCCATCTGGGAATTACCACTATCATCGTCACCCACGACCAGGAAGAAGCGGTGATTTTGGCGGCGCACATTGCCATGATTTTTGAAGGGGAATTACAACAGTTTGGCCCGCCGGTGGATTTTTACGAACGGCCGTTATCACAACGAGTGGCACGCTTTTTTGGCGGTGTCAACTTCTTGTCTGGAGAGAAAAAAGAGAACGAAGTAACAACGAAGCTAGGTGTTTTCCAGACCAATAGTTGCCCTCAAGATAACGGCCCGGTTTTACTGACCATCCGCCCCGAAAACGTAAAAATCCTGACGGAGCCAGCGCCCAACAGCTTCCCCGCTCACGTGCTCAGCCGCATATATGTGGGCACCCACACCCGTCTGAAAATCAGGCCGAAAACGACCATCGGACGTGAAGGAACGGCCATCGGACACGAAGGAACGGTTGCAGAGCCTGTCGAAGCAGACGTGATTGAAATCATCACCGACGCTTCTGGCATCCACGCCTACAAAGAAACCCAAACCGTCTACGTCCACTTCCCCCCCGATAAAATCTGGCTACTTCGCTCGTAGTGCGGGCTTTAGCACGCCATCGAATATGCACTAAAGTGCGCATTACGAACGAAGGCGTCGCTTTTGGCTGTAGGGGAAGATGTCGATCACCTCACCCGCGCTGAGGCGTTTCTGAATCGATTGCCAATATTTGTAATCAAAAAGGTCGCCGTGGTGTTCGTGGAAAATGTGGCGTAAACGGCCGTTTAGCCCCATAAATTGCTCAAACTCCTCCGGGAAATAATCATTGTCCGCCACCGGATACCAGGGTTCAGAGGCATAATCATCCTCGTCATACGCCGACTGCGGAATCTTGCGAAAATTGCAGGTGTCAAGCAGACACAACTCATCATAATCGTAGAAAATCACCCGTCCGTGCCGCGTCACCCCAAAATTCTTCAACAGCATATCGCCCGGAAAAATGTTCGTAATTGCCATGTCTTTGATGGCGTTGCCGTAGTCGATGGTGGCATGTTCTGCCGCTTCTGGCGGCGCGTCCGCCAGATAAATATTTAACGGGATGATCGCCCGTTCCACATAACAATGCTTGATGATGACAAAATCATCTTCCACCATGACCGTACTGCCCGCCACTGCCAGCAGTTCCTCCAGTAAATCTGCTTCAAAACGACTCTTTTCAAACTGCAAAAACTCAAATTCCTGCGCATCCACCAATCGTCCGGCCCGATCATGCCGGAACACCAGCCGGTATTTGTCCATCACGTCGCGGCGCGTATTTTTCTTGGGGTAGGCAAAATGGTCTTTGATGATTTTGAACACCACGTCATAGGCAGGCATGGCAAATACCGTCATCACCATGCCTTTTTCGCCCGGCGCAATCTCGAATTTGCCGTTGGAAGCCGCCAGATGGTAGCGCAGATCGCGGTACAGCTCTGTTTTGCCGTGTTTGTTGTAGCCGATAGAAATATACAGTTCGGCGTCCCGCTTGCGCGGCAAAATGGATTTGAGAAAGCGCACCAGGTCAAACGGCCGTTCTACCGCCACATGAAAATACGAACGGGTAAAACTAAACAAGATACTGGCATCGGTCTCGTGCAGCAGGACGGCATCCACCACCACGCCAGCCTCGTTGTTGATGAGCGCCAGGATCAACGGAATCATATGGGAGCCGCTAAACATACGCCCCACCACATACGCTCCCTTTCCCCTGTAAAACACCGAATCCACGACCTCCACCTGGCTCACAAAACGCAGTGCCCCAATCTCCCGCAGTCGTTCGGCCACAGCCGCCGCGATCAACTGGCAGTCTCGCGCTAAATCTTGATAGGGTACGGTGAAGGAAACGGCCGTTAATATGTCAGCAAACAAATCCTGCGTTGAGGTCACGCGGGTAAACGTGCGGTACACAGGCTGTGGCGACGGCGTCGGCGGCGAATCGAAATCCGTCGCCACAAACTCAATCTGCTCATCCACCCCCACCGTTGTAAAAACCCGCCGTGTCACCGAGTTAAAAAAGGTCTCCGCCTGCTCCCAGGCATTGCGCTGGATGATCAGGCCAGAATAAACCGCCTTGGCACTGGCCCACACCAGTCGGCTGGTAACACGTTCCCCCAGCATCTCCCGAATAGTCTCCTCCACATCATCCACCACCCGCCGATACAAATCCAGGCGTGCCCGGGCATTTTCTTGCGCGCCCAACCAATCACGCGCTTCAAATAACTGTTTAGATCGATGGGTATGCTCCTTGAATTCGGCCCGGTACACCCGAAACGCATCGTGAATCGCGTTCGCCGCCATATTTGCCAATCTGCTGTCGGTAAATTGTGCCATTTGTCACCCCCGTGAAAAAGATAGCCCCATTTTGATGGGCAGATTGCCAATTGTCAAGAAAATCAATTCCCCTAGAATTAACAAAACCCTCGTTCCACGCTCTGCGTAGAACGAATATCCCGACGCTCTGCGTTCAAACGTATGTCGACAAACATAAACCTATGACCTCTCAACCCTCATCCACCCGTCCCCAAGCCGTATCCGCCTTGCGCGAAATTGCCCGCACCATCAGCGCCGCCTGGGATTTAGACACCACCCTGGATTTAATTGCCCGCAAAACAACAGAAGTGATGCGCGTTGATTCCTGTACTATTTATTTGCTCGATCCAGGCAGCGACATACTACGTTTGCAAGCCTCCACCGGACTGGCTCGCCGCGCCTTGGGCCGCGCCACCCTCAAAGTTGGTGAAGGCATGACAGGTTTTGCCGTCGCCCAAAATCAGCCCATTTATTCCGCCAATGCCCAGAACGATCCCCATTTCAAGCAGGTGCTTGAAGCCGAAGAAACACCTTACCAAACCTTGCTGGCGGTACCGCTCGTGGTAGAAGGCAAACCAATCGGGGCGCTCAACATTCAAACCATCGCCCAACAAACCTTTTCAGATGACGACATTGAGATTTTGTCCCTGGTGGCCGATTTAGCGGCGGGTGCGCTGGCTAAAGCCACATTGTACGATGCCCAACGCCGCCAAATTGAAGAACTGCGGGCGTTGGCCGAAATCAGCGAAATTGTGACCTCGCCGCAATATTTGGACGATATTCTAAACGTAGTCACAGAAATGGCCGCCAAAGCGATGGACGCTGATGTCTGCTCCCTGTTTTTGCTGGATGAGACGGGGCAAATATTTAGAGATGCGTTCGGCCAAGCGCACAACCAGTCCCTATAAACCCCGATCTCCACTCAAATTGGGTGAAGGAGTTATCGGACAGGTGGTGGAGACGGGACAGTTGGCTTATGTGGAAGATGTACGGATAGACGGCCGTTATCTGGGCGGCGATTTAGCACGAGACGAAGGGCTCGTATCTCTGTTAGCCGTCCCCTTGAGTGTGCGCGAACACACCATCGGCGTGCTGAATTGTTATACCACCACCCGCGTCACCTTCAGCGACGAGCAGATCTCGTTGTTCGCTACTCTGGCGAATCAAACTGCCCTAGCCATCGAGAATTCACGGTTGGTCACAAACGCCGCCGTCGTGCGCGAAATGCACCATCGCATCAAAAACAATCTGCAAACCGTTGCCATGCTCATGCAATTGCAAATTCCCGATGCTGACCGTCTCGATACGCGGCAAGTATTGGAAACCAATATCAACCGGATTCGCTCCATCGCTTCCGTGCATGAAACTTTGTCGAAGCAAGGCTTTAAGTTGGTAGACGTCAAAGATGTGCTGACGCGCATTATGCAAACAACAGCCACCAATATGGTCTCGCCCCAGCAGGATATTCGCATTGAAGTGCATGGCGAAACGCTAAATCTGCCCAGCAAAGCCGCCACAGCCCTGACGCTGGTGGTGAATGAACTGGTACAAAATGCGCTAGAACATGCCTTTGTCGGACGCACAGAAGGGCAGATTGAAATCTCGCTCGGCACCTCGCCAGATCAAATTATTGTTTTGGTGAAAGATAATGGCATTGGCCTGCCCGCCGAGTTGGCTCACGGCCTAGGCTTAGAACTCTCAACGGTGTTGGTTGCCGAAGATTTGCATGGAAAAATAAAATTTAATCAACCGGTAAATGGCGGGAACGGAAATTAGTATCCGAATTCCCCGCGAAATTGAGCGCGATATGGCATAATCGCGACGATATGGCATAATAGAGACTTGACAGGTTCTCTCCAGACTTTAGTCTGCAAAGTGAAGCGTGACTGGAAAAACAAGTTACACGCCTATAGATTTATGTAAACCTGTCAGGTCTTAGTTTTAGAAGAAAAAAGAGTGGAAATATGAAAATTTTAATCGCTGATGATGAATCCATCATTCGGATGGGCTTGAAGTCGATGCTTGAAGGGATGGGACATGAGGTGACGGCAACCGTAAACGGCCGTGAAGCGCTAGAAATGACCCGTCGCCAACAGTTTGACCTCGCCATTCTGGACATCAAAATGCCTTACACGGATGGTATGCAAGCCGCCAAAACTATCGCCCGCACCAAGCCGATGCCCATCATCATGCTGACGGCTTTTGGCGACAATGATTTGATTGAAAAAGCGTCGGATTTACCCATTCAGGGATACCTCATTAAACCGGTAGAACCGGCAGAACTGTCGGCAGCGATTAATGTGGCGTACAAGCGATTTAATGAGCAGCGAGTTATCGCGGAACAGGCTGTTAAGCTGCACAGAACGTTAGAAATGCGGAAAATTGTCGATCGTGCTAAAGGGAAGTTGATGGCGGATGGCTTAACAGAAGAGCAAGCGTATCGCCAGATTCAACAAGAAGCGCGGGATACCGGCCAAAGTATGCATGAGGTGGCGCAAGCTATTTTGGTGGAATAACGGCCGTTTCACCCATCAGCAACTTGAATCCACGCATTGTAACTGAAAAAAAAGACCCCTGCGGTTTTCCACAGAGGTCTTTTTATTTTGTCAGGTCTTGCTAATTACGCGGCTGATTCAGCCGACTCGCTGATTTCTGCGGGTGGGTGCGCCACCTCAATCTTATCGAAAGTCAACTCATCATCCACCACATCAATGTGAATATGGTCACCAGATTTGATGTCGCCTTTCAGCAGTTGCACGGAAAGCGGGCTTTCCACGAACCGCTGGATGGCACGACGCATCGGTCTAGCGCCAAAGTCCTTGTCATAGCCTTGATCCGCTAACCAATGCTGCGCAGGGTCGGTGAGCACGATGGTGAGATTGCCATGCTCGACAAGCCGTTCCTGCACCTCTTTGATTTGCAGTTTCACAATTTCAACGATGTCTTTTTGCGAAAGCGGCTCGAAGATAATGATTTCATCAATACGGTTGATGAATTCTGGCCGGAACGTGTCTTTGAGCGCTTCCTCGATGCGTTTGTGGTTCGCTTTCTCATCGGCATCACGCACCCCAGCAAAGCCCAGTGCGCCAGATTTCTTCACGAAAGAGGTACCCACGTTACTGGTCATGACAATGACACAGTTGCGGAAGTTGACCACGCGACCTTGCCCATCGGTTAAACGGCCGTCGTCCAACAATTGCAATAAGGTGTTCCACACATCCTGATGGGCTTTCTCAATTTCGTCAAAAAGCACCACAGAATAGGGGCGTCTGCGGACTTGTTCGGTCAGCTGTCCGCCTTGTTCGTAGCCGATGTAGCCAGGAGGCGCCCCAAAGAGGCGGCTGACGGTATGTTGTTCGCGGTATTCGCTCATGTCGATACGCACCAGAGCTTCTTCGTCGTCGAAGAGGAACTCAGCCAGGGCTTTCGCCAACTCTGTCTTACCCACACCGGAACTACCGAGGAAGATGAATGAGCCTAACGGCCGTTTTGGATCACTAAGTCCCGAACGGCTGCGGCGGATGGCATCAGCCAGCGCCGTGATTGCATTGTTTTGGCCGACGATACGTTCGTGCAGCCGATCTTCCATTTGCAGCAGTTTTGCGGCTTCCGTTTCCAGCATCTGGGTCACGGGAATCCCCGTCCAGGCGCCAACTACTTCCGCAATATCATGTTCATCCACCACTTCATCGAGTTTTTGCTCACCCTGCCAGGTGGCACGCGCTTCGTCAAACTCCCGTTCCACGCGCAGCCGTTCAGCGCGGCTGGTGGCGGCGCGTTCGTAATCGCGCACGGTGTGGGCTTCTTCTTCTTCAAGTTTCAGCTTGTCTAGTTCTTGCTTTTTCAGCTTCAAGTCTGCGGGTAAGGTGTGCAGCGCTACACGCAACTTAGCCGCCGCTTCGTCCATCAAGTCGATGGCCTTGTCGGGCAGCGAGCGATCCGTCACATACCGGTCAGACAGTTTGGCGGCGGCAATCAGGGCATCATTGGAATAGGTGACTTTGTGATGCGCTTCGTAACGACCACGCAGTCCGTAAAGCATCTCAATGGTTTCTTCGACGGATGGCTGGTCTACAAAAACGGGAGAAAAGCGGCGCTCTAAAGCGCTGTCTTTTTCGATGTATTGCCGGTATTCATCGAGGGTAGTGGCGCCAACACATTGTAGTTCACCACGAGCGAGGGCTGGCTTGAGCATGTTGCTGGCGTCCATCGCCCCTTGCGCAGAGCCAGCCCCCACAACGGTGTGCAGCTCGTCGATGAAGAGGATGATTTCGCCCTGCGCCCGTTCGATTTCTTCCATGGCGGCTTTGAGGCGTTCTTCAAATTCACCCCGGAAACGACTACCAGCAATCATCGCGCCCAAATCCAGGGAAACGACTGTTTTGTTGAGCAGGTTTTCGGGCACGTCGTTGTCGATGATTTTTAGAGCCAGACCTTCGACGATGGCGGTTTTACCCACGCCTGCTTCGCCGATGAGCACGGGGTTATTCTTGGTGCGCCTTGTCAAAACCTGGATGACTCGGAGAATTTCATCATCGCGGCCAATAACGGGGTCTAAACGGCCGTCTTTCGCCATTTTAGTCAGGTCGCGGCTGTATTTTTCCAACGTTTTGTAGCGCGTTTCGGCTTGACGGTCGGTGACACGCTGTCCGCCGCGCAAATTGTTGATGCCGTCCATTATCCGTTCGCGGGTGATGTTGAACTCTTGCATGAGGCGTGATGTGGGCGTATTGCGCTCACTCAAAATGGCAAGGAAGATGTGTTCTGTGGAGATAAATTCGTCTTTGAGCCGATTAGCTTCGCCTTGCGCCAATTCCAGCACGGTGCGAATGCGCGGCGTATAGAAAACTTGCCCGACACCGCCGCCGTAAACAGCAACCTTGGGTGTGGAGCGCAGTTCTTGGTCGAGCCGGTCTGTGATTTCGGCCGGGCTGACATTAAGATGTTCTAAGATTTGGGGGACGGCACCGTCTTGTTGTTCGAGAAGAGCCAAGAATAGATGCTCGGTATCGACCTGGGTGTGTCCGTACCGTTGGACTATTTCGTAAGCACGGGCTGCTGCATCTTGTGCTCGTTCAGTAAATCGATCAAATCGCATAAGTTTATCCTTAAATTTCTTTTTAATGGTAAAAGACCAGGAAACTATATCTTAACAAGGTTGGATTTCCGTAAGAATTGAGCCATTCCTAAAAATGCGTTACCAAACTCGTGTGCCTTCATGCTCATACCCATCGCCCCAGGCCAGAATTTTATGCGGGGTGATTTCCAGGAGTCTGAATTCGTCGCTGTCGTCGTAGCGAAAATCCCATTCATACTTATCATAAAAGTAATTGGCGAGTGTGTCTACCGTTTGATGGGGGGCAACGTGGGCTTCACCTTCAATGAGGATGGCAAAACCGGTGTCGGGCAAGGCCAGGGAGACGTTTTGATTGTGGTACAGGTTGACGAATTTTTGGGAGTAGGAGCCGGTGGCGATGAAGATGCGGCCGTCGAGCCAGACGAACCAGATGGGGACGAGATGGGGTCTGCCGTCACTGCGGACGGTTGCCAGCCAAATGGCTGATTCACGCCCGAGTCGGGCTTCGATGGCACGCCAACGTTCTGGGTTTTGTCGTCTCACGGGAATGCTTGCCTTTTCCTTCACTTAGCTCAAGTATTTGCGCAAGTTTTACCACGAATAGGGTGGGGGGCAAAGTATACTGTCAACGGGCATAATCTGACGTTTTGTCTTCTAGTTGCATGTGGCAAGTTGCAGGTTGCAAGTGACTATTGCAAGAGTCACTTGCAACCTGCAACATGCAACTTGCCACCCATTAAAATGTAACTTTATGACCACGCTGAGTATAACGTCGTTTTATGGTTGAGTTGGTGGTTGGATCATGGATTGTTGCTGATGGGGGTGAAATATGATGCGTGATGCGTGACCAAATGACTGGCACACATCACGCATCACATATCTTTCTTATTGGGCAGCTAAGGCCGCATCAATAACTCGTTCAAATTCAGCAAAAGGCAGCGCCCCCGCGACGAGTTCGCCATTGATAATGAATGATGGCGTGGACTTAACGCCAAGTTCAACCCCATTTGTGAAACCAGCTTCTATATCGTCCTGATATTTATCGGAATCCAGGCAGGTATTGAAGGCTTGTTCATCCAATCCTATCAGGGCCGCAAATGATTCCAGGGCAGTGTCGTTAAAAGTGCCACGATTTTCGCCGTTTTGATTTAAGAATAGGGTGTCGTGATAATCCCAAAAAGCATTTTGCTCATTGGCACATTCAGCGGCTTCAGCGGCGCGAATGGATTCTGGGCCTAAGAAAGCATAATGATTAAATTCAAAACGGACTTGCCCTGTTTCTCCATATTTCTCGATGAGTTGTTGGGAAGTGCCGAGGGTAAATTGGCCGCAGTAAGGGCATTGGAAGTCGGAGTATGCTTCAATGAGAACGGGCGCGTCTGCTGGCCCCCATGTTTTGCCGTCGGTGATGGCTGGCGTGTTTAGGATGTTGGGTGGTTGGAAGCTTGCTTCTGCTTGTGCTGCTCTTGTTTGCTGCATCCAGAAGATCAGGCCACCGATGATGATGATGGCGATGAGGCCCATTCCTGCGTATAGGATTCGTTTTTTCTTTTGTTGAGCTTGGCGTTGTTCTCGTCTCGCCTGGACGGATTTTTTAGACATGGGATGCCTCCATAGGTATGTCTCGTTTTTGTTACACGGGTTTAGAAAAGGACAGATTACCGGTTGGTGGGTTCTGTTTCTTGCTTAGACTTGTTCCTGAATAAAAAAGGGACACTGATATTGTCAAACGCTGATAAAAAACCTCAGTCTTCGACAGTATCAGTAGTATGAGTGTTCTAAAAATTTACCCTAGCTATTTGGGAACAACTCTAGTTTTTTGTACTAATTTAGTGGTTTGCCTAAACGAGGCGGGGAGGTGGTGTGGGCGGGGTGGCAACGGCCGTTTCTGCCGTTGAGATTGCTGCTGCCAAAAGGTTGATAGCCCCTGAATTTGTGGGTATACCAGCTAAGGCTGGCTGCATGAGCGCGTAGCAGGGGCAGTGATGGCTGGTTTCTGCCACTTCGGTTGTACGGGTGATGTCGGCGCAGGGGATTTCTGGCGTGGGGATGGGGTCGGGAACGGCTTGCCCTGAGCTGGCCGAAGTGGCCGTTTCTTGACCACAGGCCGAATTATCAACGAGTGTCATGGGGCGCATGACCAACAGGAAAATAAGGATGCCAAGAAATCGTCGTGCCATAGCGCCGCATTGTAGCAGATGCTGAGCGCGAACTCGACCTGTTTCTGCACAATCTCACCGTATATTAAAAAGAGGGATGAAGGGTGAGGGATGAGGGATGAAGACCGGCATATATGGGGGCGAGGCATGTTTTAAGAAGGATGTAAGAAGGATATAAGGAAGGATGTAAGGAGGATGTAGGGAGGACGAAGCCAGGATGGTTGGGGGAGCGGTGGGGGTATGGGTGGGGAGAACTGGGGCGAAAACGGCCGTTTTGCCTGTATATGGTGGAGACGGGGACGGGAAGTTGATTTTAGGCTGTGCCGTATATGGGGGTGCTAATTGTGAATTGTGAATTGGGAATTGTGAATTGTGAAGTGGGGGCGGGAGGGGTAACGGCCGTTTTTACTCCCTAGACTTGTTCCTGAATAAAAAAGGGACACTGATACGGTCGAACGCTGATAAAAAACCCCCTCAGTGTTCGACCGTATCAGTGTCCTAAAAATTTACTCTGGCTATTTGGGAACAACTCTCCTATTTAATACTGGTAAGTAACTTTCCAAAGTCTAAACGGCTAGTTCCAACGTTACTTGCCGCCCGGCACGTGCTTCTAAGGTGATGAGCATCTCCAGGCTAAATTTTTCCCACTTACCACGGGTTAAATCAGATATTCTTGACTGGGTAACGCCTAGCTGCTGCGCCGCTTCTGTCTGCGTCATGCCACTGGCTTCAATGTATTCTCGAAGGTCTGTCATGAGTTTTGCTCTCATGTGTAAAATAGCTGATTCGCCAGACTCAAATCCCAGGTCTGAAAAAACATTGCCACTCGATTCAATGATGGGTTCACTCATTTTATTAATCCTCAATTTGTCGATATCGACGTTGCGCCAATTCAATATCTTCAAGACGTGTTTTCTGTGATTTCTTCTGAAATGCGTGAAGCACATAAATCGCATCAGCGAATTTTGCGACATATAAAACGCGCCATTCGCCTAATACACGGATGCGAATTTCCCGAACACCTGAGCCTACATTGTGCATCGGTTTCCAGTCAGACGGATCATGTCCCCGCTGAATGGCGTAAAGCTCAAACCCCACTTGCCGCCGCGCTTCTGCGGGGAAATTGCGGACATCATCCAGACTGGTGCCAATGAATTTCAGGGACTTCATAGTGTTGATTATACAAGTGTTTAGATATTTTTGCGAGATGTTTTAGGGTAACGGCCGTTTTGCTCCCTGTTGAGTACTGGGGTGTGGCTCGGTTCAAAAAACGGCTACAGCAGCTAGCGGAGGTACTAATTGTGGAATGGTGAAGTGTGAAGTGGTGGTGGGGGGTAACGGCCGTTAAGATGTAAGTTGTTCTTTGTACATGATAAATGTCACAGCTATTGCCTGTCAAAATACACTTGTAAATGTCAACTGGGGATGCTTCAATAACTAAAGTGCCTATACCCTGTAATAAGATATTCGAAAATTCACATTCTTTAGATTTTTGATGACGCTTTATAAATCCGAACTTGGATTTGTAAAGCCCTGAGGAGGTTGTCATGATCATGTTAAAGAAGGCCACCCCATTGGTGGGAGCAATGTTTCTTATTGTTTGGAGCGCAGCTTTAGTTTTTTCAATAGGGTCTGATGTTGATTTGAGCAGTAGTGGTACTCGTATCAATAATATTCGTACCAGCGAAACCAGTCTGGCTGAGAATTGGGTACAGGTTGCTAAATTTAGTGCAATAAATGGGCAGGAGAATGATTTTTTTGGTACATCAACCAGTTTTAATGGGAAGACCCTCGCTGTTGGCGCGACCAATGCCTTTAATTATCAAGGGGGAGTATTCATTTTTGAAGAGGACGATGGAGGAGCTATCAATTGGGGGCAAATGGTTACACTTACTAATGGGTTAACGGGATCAGCATATGGTGTGGCCGTAGGCTTGGCTGGTGATACGCTGGCAGTAGGGGCTCATTCGTTATTAAATAGGGGTGCTGTTTATATTTACGAACGAAATCAAGGGGGTGCTAATAATTGGGGCTATATCACAAGGATAAATAGTCCAACACCACAACCTGAAGGATATTTCGGTATATCTCTCAGCCTTGAGGGTGATAGATTGCTTGTTGGGGCAGATGAAGCCTCCGTTAATTCAGCATATCAGGGGGCTGCCTATATTTTTGAACGCAATCAAGGTGGGCTAAACAATTGGGGTTTAGTGAAAGAGTTGTTGGCAGACGACGGGGAAACAAACGATGCATTTGGTGGATCAGTTAGTTTAAGTGGGGATACAGCAGCCATCTATGCAGGGGGCGTTGACATTGGTGGTAACAATAGCCAGGGTGCATTTTATATTTTTGAGAAAGATAATGGGGGAGTCGATAATTGGGGGCAGGTCATCAGCGTAACCCATAGCAGTGGCGTGGATAGCGACTTTAACGATAACAATTATCTTAGTGGTGATACATTAGCAGTTAGTACAAATGCAGATGAGATAATTTTCTTTGAAAGAAATCGCGGAGGTGCCAATAACTGGGGGCTTGCGCCAATAAAAATTGACCCTGGTACTGGGTTTGCTGGGTTTGATTTGACAGAGGATCGTTTAGCCGTGGCTGTACCTGCTGCTGGAGGTAAGGCTGGTGTAAATGTCTATAGCCGGAATGAGGGGGGGCAGATGCTTGGGGATTAATAGCGAATATGATAACTGAAGATGTACCTAGCACGACATCATTTAGTGTCAATCAGGCAGGAACTAATATCGCTATAGCGTCTGCCTATATGACGTATGACGGTCATGTTCAACAAGGGGGAGCTTACATTTTTACTAATTATCAATATATGAACTATCTACCCATGATTATTAAGGGTTCAGAATAGTGGATAAAATTTTCTGGTGCCTCGCGCAATAAATTTAATTCGCCCACCGTAGTTATTGCGTGCCACGCAGATTGGACCAATCTTGGAGATTGGTCCAATCTCTGTCTCGCTATGGATACGCGCATTCAACTGTTATCGAAGTGTATCGTTCAGTTCTTTTGCGACTGACTCCATGATAGCTAACAATTCATCAAAGAAAGATTGGTCATTAAACTTGCGCAAATCAACACGGTAATCACCGTGCTTGCCTTCGGGAAAGAAACCAATTTTAGTTAGTTTTGAGGCCAGTTTATCTGAATCAAAGCCAACAACAGTATTCAAGTAACCATAAACCGGTAATTTTACTCCAGGCTTACTTTCCGAAGCGATTAAGTATAGTACGGATATAGGCTTCTTTTAGGACTCTGCCATTCTGCACGGGTTTGTAAAGCATAAATTCTAAATGGGATGGTATTTTTTGCGCTAATTGGTCTAAATCCTAACTCCATACATTTGCCAACAAAGCTTCGGTAGCGGTTAAGAGCAGCAGACGTTAATGGTTTTTCTGCTTCTGTAAAGACCATTTCTACATATTCTGGCAAGGGGGGAGGGAAATTATCCGTCCGTTTCAAGATAATCAATAGCAAATTAATGAAATAGAGGATGGATTTCCCTTCGTCGTTTCCGTAGCCGACAAAAGTGTGGGCTGTAGGATTACGGAAGGGCTTGAAACCCGCCAGCATACAATTCTCGCAACCCCTCTCGCTCTTGTTGTGTTGTTTCCACAGCTGTTTTGCTTAGAGTGCCGTGTTTCAGAGTTGAAAGGATAGTTTGCTAAGGCTGTGCCAGTCATGCCATCTTGTCCAGATGCCTCACGGAGCCTGTTAAACGCTTCTAATAAAACTAGATAGCGCTACCGGACTGCTAGAATCCAGACAAAATCGTGGATCATCCGCACCGGATGAGATTTTCGCATCCTTTGAGAAAGTGCCTCGATCCAACTGCCCGGCAAGATGCGCCATTACTTGTTCAGTATTTCATTGACTATCTCGCTGTCTGTGAAAATCGCTGTATTTCAAACTTAAGACTCCTCTATGAATATCCAACGGCGGCAGGTTGTTTACAATTTCGACGGTTTCCAGGCTGACGGTGATGACTTGCTTGATGAGGCGCAGGATATAGGTTTCGTCGTCGAGGTTGTTGGGGTCGTTGGTGATGCCGCTGCGTGTGTCGGTGCTGACGCGGTACTGGTCGATGACCCAATCGAGGGCGGAGCGGTTGCCTAGTTTGTAGCTGAATGTTTGCGGCGGGATGCCGGAAAGGGTGAGGAAGTCGTTGTACTTTGAGGCTGGTTTTGTCTTTGCTCAGGCGCATTTTTTCGACGCGGTAGTTGAGGGGCAGGTCTGGGTTTTCGTGATGGGTGAGCGGGTATTGGGGCTGGGTTTCGTAGTGGACGTGGAGGTGGGCGAGACGTTCACCGGCTTGGACGAAGTGCCAGAAATGGGCGGGCTGCACGAAGGGGATGCGCGGCAGTTCGCGGCGCAGGTTGGCGGCGTAGGTTTCGCGGTAGGCGGGATGGTGGAGCAGGGCGTAGATGTAGTGGAAGATGTGCCACTTGTCTAGGTCTAGCGAAGACCCGAAGGGTTTGGTTGTCGTGGCATCGGCTTGTTGGGTGTTAAACCCTTCGGGTCTGGGGGCGGCGGCGTATACCTCGCGGAACTGGGCCAGCGCCCAATCGGTGATGTTTTCGCGGCGCTGGCTGCCGTCTGCGGCGTAGGTGTAGAAGGGGAAGCATTGCGTTTGTCGCCCACCGTACATCAATGCATGGGATCTGATTTGAGATTAGAACAACAAAATGGAATCTGTGAATGCATTTACAACACCAATATACACGATTTTCAGCTTCGGCTTGAGTCATGTTGGGAAAATAGTTGTGAATTGATAACACCTGTCGATCATTGAGAGTACGGTGATCAAAGTAAAAATACGTTTGAGCAGTAAACGGACTGTATATGAGCTGGCACTATATTTTGCTTCATTGAAATCAACTAAAGTTCGTCGTTTAGCACTGATTCCTTAAAGTACTGCGATCCATTGAACCTTGTCATCAGCTATACAAACTCGTCGATATTTACTCTAGCGTTCCAGACATTTGGTATCTATGATGCTTCGACATTGTAATCACTACAAATATTGTTTGATACGAGTTTCTAATGCTTTGTCACTGGAATTGTAGACCACACCATCACGATTTGTTTTTACACCAAGCTAGAATAGTTTGAAAAACACGTTGTCAGTTTTCTTCTGCTCGTTTGCTTCTTTTGATGCCAAGTGGAATAAAATTTTGAAATGTCGTCACTTAAATCGCTTGTTAACCAGTATGCTCCTTGTTATCTGGGGCAAGGTTTCCCATTGTACATTTTCCTGTAGAGACGTTGCACTCTTTCGAGAAAATCGCAACTTTTCCTCTTTGCGCCAGAATTCATCAAATCGTGCATAAAATATCTTCGGCATTTCTTTGATTATCCTTTTACGAATGAGAAAGCTGATGCTATACTCCCACTTGAATTCCAAAAACATTATGTGTTGTGCCTGAGAGTTTAGGATTTCTGCGCACATTTCCACCCAAATCGAGAATGTAAACGGCATCAAAATCTTGTGCAGATGCTTTCGCATCCCATCAAAGGCAATGTCATCAACAAAACTGTTGTTGGTTACAAACGCAACAATGCCTTCATCACCAATTCGATCTGTATGCCCAGCGAAACGCTTTGACGTAGGGATCGTACAAAGCATTCTTGATAGGTTGCATTTGAATCTTTGACGTAAGTTTCAGCAACGCGCTCGTCAAGCACTGGGTATGTGCGGTTTTTGCTGTTGTCGTTTTCGTTCACCTGACGGGCGTTATACGGCGGGTTGCCGATGATGACAAAGATGGGCGCGTTCTTCTGGCGCACCACGCGCTGCGTGTTCTCCGGCGCAAACAGGGGCATCTGCCGCCCTTCCGCCAGTTCAAAGGTATCTACCAGCGAGATGCCGTCAAACGGTTGGTAGCGTCCCGTCAGTTCATACGTATTCATGCTCTATGTTCATGCTGGCGATGTAGTAGGGCAGCAGCATGACTTCGTTGCAAAAGAGTTCGTGGGCGTATTTGTGGGGCAGTTTGCTCTTGGGCATCTGGCGCATGGCGCGTAAGATGAAGTTGCCGGTGCCCACAAAGGGGTCCAATATCGCCACCTCGTCGCTTGCCAGTCCCTCCGCTTTGCCAAATTCGCGCTTGAGAATGTCGTCCACCGAGCGCACCATAAAGTCCACGATGGGCTGGGGCGTGTAGACGATGCCGTGGGTGTCGGCCACTTTGACGCTGAAACCCTGGAAGAATTTCTCGTAGACGGTGTTGAGGAAGTCTTGTTTTTCGCTGTAGTCTTTGATGGTGGCGGCGGTGGTTTCGATGGCGCCGTAGAAGCGGTCGAGGCTGTTGAGGAAGTCGGCGCGGCTGAAACTGCGGCTGGTGAGGGCGCTGATGACTTTCTCTATTTCGCGGGCGATGATGTTGCGCTGGGCGAAGTCGGGGTTGTTGAAGACTTTGCGGAAGATGCGCTCGGTGAGCAAGTGCTGGATGAGCATTTCTTCGACGGCGTTGTCGGAGAGGTTGGGGTTGATGGCGTCGCGCATGAGCGTTTTGAAGTCGGTGAGGGCGGCTGCTGAATTGTTTGTTTTGTTTGCGCTCGGTCTCGATGAGGACGAGCAGGCTTTGGGCGAGTTCGGGCACGCGCTCTTTGAATTCGTCTACGGCGACGTCCCATTGGGCGTATTCGGGCGGCTGGTATTCGCAAAACAGGCGGAGCACTTCGACGAGTTTGTCGGGTTGGGTGATGTCGTCGTCGAAGAGAGAAACGGCCGTTTTGCACCAATATGGCGCGGGCGGGCGCTTGAAAGAGGATGTTGTCTTGCGGGTAGCCTTCGCTGAATTTCTTTTTGACTTCGTGGGCCAGGTCGTCTTTGCTGTCTTTGGCTTCCCAGATGCCGTGCCGCAGTTTGAACTGGTCGAGGAAGACGCCGTCGGCGCGTAATGGTTTGCGCCCTTTGCGCGGTATCTGGTGCTGTTCGGCGAAGGTCCAGCCCATGCGGCTGGCGCAAGCGCGGAGCAGGTTGGCAAACTGGGGAGCGACTGCGCCTTCGTGCAGGAGGCTCATTTGCTGGATGTCGGCGAGCGCTCTGTAGTACTCTTTGACGGGCTGGTGGGTTGGTTTGAGGTTGAGTGTGGGCATGGTCGTTCCCTTGTTTGCTTGATGGGAGGATTATAGCGGAAGGAGGGGGAGATGGGAACGATTTTTAATTGTGAATTGTGAAGTGGGCAGTCAGGCTAATCTTTGGTCTTTAATCTTGGGGGGAAACGGCCGTTGTCAGTTATTCGTTCCCAGTTCTCAGTTGATTGTTAAAACGGCCGTTTCTCCAATCATCAGGCAACCAGGCTAATCTTTGGTCTTTAATCTTTGGGGGAGGAACGGCCAAAATTGTATGCTATAATGCGTTGGTAAAGGAGCGTTAGGACGAATTATGAATACATATGAACTTGTTGTTGAAATGAAAATGCTGGAACGTCGCCTTACTCTTTATGAGGAAAAATACGGCATTTTGAGTCAAGACTTTTATGATGCGCTTATGAATGGAAGCTTGGCGCGGTATGACGAATATGATGAAACGCGCATAGATTTCAGCCGTTGGAAAGGCATTTACGAAACATGGCAGCGCCGCAAGCAAAAATATGATGCCCAAATCAAGGGGCAGGATATTGCCGATTCTCTCCGACTCCAACCAGCCTACTAAAGATGACAGACAATCCGCTGGCCTCTCTTGCCAGTTACAGCCAGTTCTTGGCAGCACAATTAAATCGGGCTGATGTGGTACATACTACCTTAACAGTCTGGTCTACCAGCCCTTACACTGGTGTTGCTGAAGGTGAAGTGATATTCATAGCTGGATTTCGTTTACGTATGCGTGAGGAACTTGATTTTGATGAGCAGATCATCGCGTCTTACGGATACGAAATATACAAAGAAGCAGAAAAATTGTATTGGTATGATGATTTTCCCCATCCCAATGATCCTACATTAGCTGCTACCTATCCACATCACAAACATGTACCGCCCAATATCAAAAAGAATCGTATTCCTGCCCCAGGTTTGAGCTTCGAGAACCCTAATTTGCCCCTAATCCTTCAAGAGATGGAAGCGGTAATGGTTCAAATGAAGCACGACAATTAATTGTGTAAGTGGGGGTAAGCCGACAATCGTTAATCGAGTAACGGCCGTTTCTCCAACCATCAGGCAGGCGGCTAATCTTTGATCTTCAATCTTGGGGGAGAAACGGCCGTTATAGATTATGAAGTGTACGCGCGGGGAAAATCGTCAGCTCTAAGCCAATTTAGCTAAGTCAAGAAGATGTTCGATTTCTACGCCGTTATCTAAGTCGTCCCAGTAAATCGCAAATCCACCTGGCTCAATGCTCCAATTTTCTCGCTCGTGGGCTGGTGCTTGAAGCAGCCATTGCAACCAAGAGATGTTTCCCATCGGCACGCTAATCATACGACCATCATTCAATGTCACTTGCAAATTATCGTAAGTAAACGACACATGCGTGGCTGCTGCTTGTTCCACAATATTATTGGCTGAAGTAATCATTCCACATCTCCAATAGTCTATCCTGATGCTGTCGTGTCAGTCGTAAAATCTTGTTCAACTCGGATGGATTGTAGCCCTGACTTTTCTGAATCGAAATAGGCTGTAACCAAATCTTTACCACATTTTCCGCTTTTATGACATGAACATGTGGTGGTTCATAAATATCGGATGCATAAAAGCGAAATTTGTATCCATCAATCATCACTGTTGGCATTAAATCCCTCCGTGTAAATGATTATAACATAAGTCCAAAGAGGGTTAATAACAATGACTCCAGCGGGGCTAATCTTTGGTCTTTAATCTTGGGGGGAAAACGGCCGCCAGTAAGCCCTATCAATTTCTCTAACAGATCACGGAACTTTAAAATGAAAAGGGTGTGTTTTGATATTCAGTTGAAAGGTGGAGTGAGCACGCCCACGTGCGAACGGGTGACGGCACGTGGGCGTGCCTACTCCACTAACTCATTTGAAACGCACCCAAATGAAAAACGGCCGTTTTCGATGGAAACGGCCGTTTCAAAATCATCCTCACGAACTTACCAACTACTCAGGCAGTTCCTGTTCAAAAAACGCGGTGGCAATCTTCGGATTGTCGATGAGGTATTGGTAGCCGCCAAAATGATCTGTGGCTTCTACAAACAGTGGGCCACGGGCATTGGGAGTGACTTCAGCCATTTGCGCCACATCTTCTGCATCACCCCACGGGTCGTTGTTGCCCTGGATGAACAGGACAGGTGTGTTGCCCGCGCCGGCGGCGGCAAACGCTGGTCGGTAGGCAGAGAAGTACATGCCGCCTGCTACCTGGAACATAAATTCGGTTAGCGGCATAACGGCCGTGCTCAACAATCCCAAGATGTCCCGCCCATATTTTTGGCTGTAAACAGAAGCCGTCATCGGCTGCACGGCAATGCCCGCTTTAATCCGATCTGTTTGGGGCAGCGCATAGAGTAAGCTGTTGGCTCCCATCGAGAAGCCAATGACACCAATGCGCTCAGAATCTACGTCAGAACGGACATTGAGATACGCCAGTGCGCCCAGTAAATCGTTCGCTTCGTCCTGGCCAAAGGCAATCGGTGGCGCGGCGGCGCTTTCGCCATGATTCCGCATATCGTACATGAGCACGTTAAAGCCGTCTTGCTGCAAAGAAAAGGCAAGACGCAACAAATCAACTGGTTTGCGTCTGGTTACTTCGGAGAACAAATCATCAGCTACTTCGCCCAGCCGATTCCAGGGCCAGCCGTGGATGAGGACGATGGTTGCCCCTTTGCGTGTGGTATCGGCGGCGGGGATAAACCAGCCAGCAATGCGAACGCCATCTTGTGCCGGGAACTGAATGTCGTCGTAGGCCAATCCTAAATCGCCAGGGGTGGCCCATAAGGCGGGTCGCGGTGGATTAACAAGTCGCTTGGCAATAGCAAAGGCGAGGGCGGTGACGATGCCGACAATGAGCCCTAACAGCCAGAAAAACCAACGTATTGATCGTCTAAAATTCATGAAAAACCTCCTAACGGTTGCAAAGTTGCAAGGGTGCATGGTGATGGGAGCGTCGTGTGTGCTTTGCCCCTTTGCCCCTCTGCCACCTTGCCCTCTTTTTATTTGGAACGTATTCTCATTATACCTGAACTCGATTTTTTGTGCGGATGAAAAAATGGGTTAAACTGGAAACAAATTAAGCAGCAGTAACGGATTGAGCAGGGCAAAATATGGTACCAACACGAGTTGAGACATTATTCCAGCAGGCAGAAACGGCCGTTAAATCAAACCAGTTTTGGCAAGCGGCAGAACTCTACACAGAGGTTCTCGCAGAAACATCCCCCCAAACGACAGATATAGAAATCAAAGAAATACGGTTGGCCGCGTTGCGGGAACGGGGTCGTTTGCTTGGTCTTTTGGGTGAGCAAGTGGCAGCATTGTATGCGTATGAACAATACCTACGCGAAGCCGGAAGCGGCGTTCATGCCGTTAATGCCCGGGTGTCAATTGCTGATCAATGTTGCCGCCTCGGTCAGTTTGAACGGGCTTTAGCGGTATGCCAGGAAGCGCTCGACCTCTCTGATTCGCTCGATTACAAAGTGGGCCGCGCCCAAGCGTTGGCGGGTATCGGCAGCATCTATGTCACGCTGGGGCGCACAGAAGAAGCCGCAGATAAGTTGAGCCAGGCGACTGTTTTGTATGAACAAGTGGGCGATGTGTCTGGTCAGGTACGGTCGCTCACGGAAAAAGGTGTGGCTTACGGCAGCAGTGGTCAGTTTGATAAAGCGCTCGACGTTTTTACGATTAGTCTAAAACTGGCGCAGCAAATGAATCGTCAGGATCGGTATGTCATCACCCTCAATAACTTGGGGGAATGTTATCGACATCTTTACGCTTTTGATCAAGCCATCGCTTATCATGAAGAAGCGTTAGGGCTGGCTCAAAAAAGCAGGCTCCGGTATGTTGAAGCTGATATTTTGCGTAATCTCGGCTTGAGTATGCGTGAATTAGGCCGTATGGATGAGGCGCTTGATTATTTGCGTCAAGCGTTGGCGATTTGTGAAGAGATTGAAAATTTGGATATGGAATTGCACACCCTGTATGGGCTATCTATCACAGAAGCACTGCATGGGGAATTGGAAACGGCCGTTGAGCATTCCCAACGCCTCTATGACCAAGCAGATTCCGATGATTTACGCGGACACAAAGCCAGAGCCTTATACGCCCAAGGTATCGTCGCCCAAAAACATGGCTACCCGCATGGCGCAGAAGAGTTGTGGCACCGCGCCCTCTTCCTCGCTCATGAAACAGACCGGCGTACCTTGTTGTGGCAAATCCATGCGAGTTTAGCCGAAATAGCAGATAACGACGGGCTGGCTCTCGTCCATTACCGCATCGCTGGCGAAGTCCTGCGTCAAATGGCCGAACCCATCGAAGACAAAGCGCTCCGCAAAACATTCCTCAATGCCCCCGCCATCAAATATATCCTCGATAAAAGTACAAGTTAAAAAGTTGCAGGGTTGTAGGGTAATAAGTTGCAGGGTTGTAGGGTAATAAAGTTGCAGAGTTGCAAGGTTGCAGGGTGTTGATACAGCATGTTACTTTTAATACCTTGCCACTTTGTCCCCTTGCCACTTTGCCACAATTTACGCTGGAAACAACTCCGTCTCTTTAAACCCATCTGGAACGGGCGGAACCGCCCGAATAAACGTATCTTTTGTAAAAAAGCGTTTTTGCAGTTGCACGGGCATACTGCGCGCCTGGCTTGTTCCGCCACCCTGGCTGGCATGTTGGGCGCTGGCTGCCATCTTCACATCCCAATAATCACGCCAATCAATACGAGCATGGATTTTATTCGGGGGAATACCCAATCGTGTAAAGTCGATATCTTTGTTTTTGCCTTGCGCCGTGGGGTCTTGACGGCGCAAGCGTAGTAAGGCGGTGTAGAACTTGACCATGCTGTTGGGAAAAGCTGTGTAGTAAAGCCGTTCCGGCTGATAAGGCGCGGGGCCAATTTCAGGGTATTGTTCAGGGTCGCCAGCGGCATAGAAGGCGGGCGTGGTGATCTTCCAGCAATGGATGTGGTCGGGGTGGAAGTAGCCGCCTGTTTCATCGTGGGTGATGACGACCTGCGGCTGAATTTCGCGGATAAGCTGCACAACTTTGCCGATAGCTTCGTATTCATCGGTGTTGATGAACGCTTCGGGATGATTGTTGGCAGGATCGTTGATGTAGCCGGAATCACGGTAATTCAGCTTATGCAGCGTCACTCCGAGAATGTCCGTGGCGGCGTCTAGCTCTTTGGTGCGCACGGCAACCAATTCATTGAGGGCATCTTCGTAGCCATCAGCCACTGAGCCAGCCACACCATCGGTGGCAATGGCAACATGGACATCAACCCCTTCGGCGGCGTAACGAGCCAACGTGCCGCCGGGGCCAAAGGATTCATCATCAGGGTGGGCCAGAACGGCCAGGAGTCGTTTGTTTGTCATAGTTTAAGAGTTGCAGGGTGACAAAGTTGCAAGGTTGCAGGGTGTTTAGTTACCTTGCAACCCTGCAACTTTTCCCTTTTTATTTATGAAATTCTTGCATCATGGGCAATAGGGGAACGGGGCGTAAGGTTTGGAAGGGGTGGTGTACACCAGGCAAGACGATGAGTGCGCCATTGGGCAAGATGCGGCTGACTCGTTGGGCTTCGTTCAGTGGCACAAGCTCATCCCGATCACCCACGCTGATGAGGGTGGGTGTTTGCACCCGTTTGATGTCGCTTTCTGTAATGCCTTTGGTAACGAGGGTGCTGGTTAGGTCGGCCGCCTGTCGGACGAGAATGCGCCAATGGCGAGCTCCGTGATCTTGCGCGAGTTGGTCGGCGTAGGTTGGCACTTTTTTCGCCATTTCATCGGGATCGAGTTGATTCCGCATTTGGGAGGCTGATTCTTGAGTCCAATAAATTTTGGTGCTGTGCATGAGCAGGGTTTTTACTAGCCGTGGTTGGGCGGCGGCCAGCATGAGGCCCAAGTAGCCACCAATGCTATAACCGGCAGCATGGATGGCGGGCGCATTGAGGTATTCGAGCAGGCCGATAATGTCTTTTAACATGCGCTCTGGCTGTAAATCTAGGGCATTGTTTTCAGAACGGCCGTGGCTGCGTAAATCCATGAGAACGAGACGGTGAGTTTCAGACAGGGGGCGAATAAATGATTTCCACTGCCTACTAATGGCACCGATAAGGCCAGGCAGGAGCAGGAGTACCTCTTTGCTGGTGTCTGTGCCATAAACTTCGTAATAAATTTGGGTTCCGTCGTCTGCTGTCCAAGTGCTCATGTTTACGTCCTTTTTATTATTGATCTACAAATTGCGCAGAATACGCAGATTTTTTAGGTGGAGGTTTGTGGTTGTTGTGTTGTGTTTAAGGCAACTGCGAAACCAATGGCGTGGGTGGTGGTGTGGGAGATGCTGATAGACCATTGGGTGAGACCTTGCTGTTCTGCTATTTGTTTTGCGTTGTTATGTAAAACTAACTCAGGTTTACCACGTTCGTCGTTGATGACCTCAATGTCTGTCCAGGTAATATCACCGATGCCGGTGCCGAGAGCTTTGCTGACGGCTTCTTTGATGGCATAGCGTCCAGCAAGACTGGGGAGTTTGCCCGCGCAGTAGGTTTGTTCTTGAGGCGTAAAGATGCGGTTGCACAATTTATCACCGAAGCGGTTGAGGCTGCGCTCGATGCGGTCTATTTCGATGATGTCTACGCCGGTTGCTAACATAGTTTATATGAGATGTGGGGCGCGGAGCGCCGTGTTTATCGTTCCACGCAGAGCGTGGAACGAGTGAGAAAACGAGTGAGAAACCGGACTTCGACAAGCTCAGCCCACGATTACCTATTTTAGCTTGTGATGTCGGGTCCGGCTACTGCGATGGCGATTTGGTCGGTGCTTAGGTATTTTTGGGCGGCGGCTTGCACTTGTTCGACGGTGATGGCGTTGATGAGGTCGGGAAAGCGCTGGAGGTAGTCGATGCCAAGATTGTACAGTTCCATGTCGATGATGATGCTGGCGAGTCCGCTGTTGGTTTCCAGGCTGACAGGCAGGGAGCCGGTGCGGTACGCTTTACTATCGTCGAGTTCTTCGGCGGTGACGGGTTCGGTTTGGATGCGCTGGATTTCGGCGAGGATGCTTGCTGTGGCTTGCTCAACCATGTCGGGGGCGACGCCGGCGCTGGCTTTCCAGGCGTTGGGGCCGAGACTGCCGTGGAGGGAACTGTAGGCGTAGTAGGCGAGCCCTTGTTCTTCGCGTACGCTTTTGCCGATGCGCCCCATCATGCCGAAGACGCCGAGGATGGTGTTCATGAGGCTGGCATCCAGATAGTCGTCGGCGGAACGGGGCGGGCCTGGGAGACCAATGATGAGGTCGGCTTGGGCTTTGTCTGGCATGTGGATGTGGGTGCGGAGGGTGGATAACGGCCGTTCCTGCCCCCCTATCTCTGCCATTTTTATTAGCCCTGCATTTTCCCAGTCTCCGAAGGCTTGTGTGATTTTGGAAACGGCCGTTTCCGCCTCAATCGCCCCCACAACAGAGATAATCATCTCTTGTGGTCCGTAATAGCGCTGGTGGAAGTTGACGAGATCAGCCTGGGTAATGGTGGCAATGGTCTCTTCACTTCCAAGAGAAGAACGGCCGTAGGGATGGTCGGGATAGAGTAGTTTGTTGAATGCCAATGTCGCCATTTGGCTCGTATCGTTGGCGCGGATGGTGAGGCCAGTCATGATTTGGCCGCGAAGCTGTTCGATTTGGTTGGTGGGAAAGGTGGGGTTGACCAGCGCTTCAGCCAGCAAATCCAGGATGATGTCGATATCTTCGACGAGGCAGCCGGCTCCAAAATCGGTGCTGTGTTTACTGCTGCTGATGCTAAGATCGGCACCAACGGCTTCCAGGTCTTCGTAGATGGCGTCAAAGTCTCGTTTGGCAGTGCCGCGCATGAGGGCGGAGGCGGTGAAGGATGCCAATCCTTCTTGCCCAACCGGATCAGCAATCGAGCCTGCACGAACGAGTCCCTCAATAACAAGGGATTCGCTGGCGAAGTTTTCATAGGCAAGGATGATGATGCCGTTGGGTAGAATGTGGCGGTGGATGGTTTCTGGGCCGGGATATTGCATATTTTGAGATTGAAGACTGGAGATTAGAGATTGAGTCTCTATCTTTAGTCGTGATTTCCTTTTGATTTGGGCGGGTATCATACCATTGTGAAAGGGGGACAACAATGGATTTTGAAATAAATAGATTGTTGTTGGGTGATTGCTAATTAATTGTTTCGCCACCAAATGCCAGTAAATTCAGGGAGGATGGTGAGCTGCTGCTGTTTAATTTTTTCGGCCAGGGCGTCGCCGAAGAAGAATTGGGTGAGGTCGATGGCTTCGGCGACGGAGGCGAACTGGTAGTCTGTGGCGATGGTGGTGTGCTGGAAGCCGAGTTCGTTTTCTAGCCAGGCGTAGTAGGCAGCGAGACCGGCGTGGGGGGCAACGGCCGTTTCCGTTCCCGTTCCCATCGTTTCCATCAAAATTAGCGACCCGCCTGGTCTCAATATGCGCTGCATCGACGCAATGGCTTGCCCAATAACCGTTTGCCACGTTTCAGGATACCAACTGACGGAGTGACCCAACGCCCATCCAGCAATGGCCACATCGGCGGTGCTGCTTTTGAAGGGAAGGTGACGGGCATCGGCAACGGCCGTTAATGGGAGATTTGCTTGTTTTAGCATGTGGGGCGAGATGTCAACGGCCGTTATTCGGTCAACATACGGTGCGAGCAAGCGAGTCACCCGGCCTGTGCCTGCGCCCACATCCACCACGCGCAAGCCAGAAAAATCTCGAATGTTCCGCAGCGCTGTCCACAAATTGCCCTGGTAATCCTCGCGGGACACCATTGCGTTATATTTGGCGGCTTGAGTGGCATAGATATGCTTGTAATGTATTGACATAATTAGTGCAGGTTTAGGAGACACTGATACGGTCAAACACTGATGAAAGAGAATTTATCAGCGTTTGACCGTATCAGTGCCCATAAAATTTAATCCTCTTGTTTACTCTCTATGATTTCTTCTAATTCTTCGGCGCGGAGATTGAGAACGGCCGTTTCCAGCGCATCCAGTTTCTCATCCGTACCCAGCACCACCAACACATCCCCTTCCTCCAACAGCGTCGTCGAAGCCGTTGCCAGGCGAATGTGGGGATGCCCATCTTTACCACGATACTCCAGCAGGCCAATCACATTCAAGTCAAACTCTTTACGGAACTCAAGATCAACAAGCGTTTGGTTAGACCAGGCAACAGGCATACGCACGCGGCGCACGCTGATACCGGGCAAAATCTGGCGAGAATCATATGTTTCCCGCTGAGTACGATAAATTGAATTGTTGTGCGCCAAAATGGATGAAACGACCAGGACAATCAAGGCAGGAACCATGTAGGCCGAGCCAAACAGTTCCACCGTAAACATAATGGCGGCTAGAGGTACATTGACAATGGAAACCAAACTGGCGGCCATGGCAGGGCCGATGAGCACCATCGGTGCATAGTCAAACCAACTGGCAAACATCGAAGCAACCATGGTGCCTAAGAACAGAGAGGGAATCAAAAGCCCGGCAGATCCGCCAGAGCTGACAGTGAATAATGTGGCAAACATCTTGGCAAAAAGCGCAATAAAGGCCACGGCTATCGTCAGTTCGCCCGCAAAAGCGGCATCAATCGTAGTTCCCCCTGTGCCCAACACCAGTTCCAAGCCGTTTTCCGCCAAACCGAAGTGGGTGGTAACCCAGGCCACGCTAATGGCAACTGTGCCCGTTAAGGTCGCGCCGATAATCATGCGTAGATAAGTGTTCGATATATTGTGATGGAAGGCATAGTCCAATCGTCTACGCAGACGGCTAAAAAATATCCCTATTAGTGAAATAATGGCCGCCATCAAGATGAGTACACCCATATAACCGGGGGTAGAAGGCGGTAAGTAATGCACTTCTGTCGCAAACAGCGAGGTGTGGCCTTTCTCCACAATGTTGGTTAGGAAATACGCGACGAGTGACGAGATGAGGGCGTAGAGGAGCTTTTCGATAATAGGGCGGCGATGGTACATAACTTCGGTGGCAAAGAAGGCAGAAGCGAATGGTGCGCCCAGCAGCACAGATACGGCTGCTGCCACGCCGCTCAGTTGAGCCGTTTGTAAATCGTCGGGATTGTCTGGTCGCCACCAATTCCAGATGCGGTGCAGGATGTTGATGCGATTGGCCGCTTTTTCACCCATGCGGCGCGGCTTGAATAAACCAGCGGAGAGGCTTTCGCCAATGAGGGTAACGCTGCCTTCCAGCCCACCACTGCCGCCAAAGCCCAGTGTGAACAGGGTCGCCGCAAATTTACGAATGGTGAGCGATAAAGTAGGCATTTCCCAGCGCACGCCGAGTCCTTCTTGTCCGGTGAGCGTGTGTTCAATCGTTGGTTCGGAGCTGTAGTAGAGAGCGATGGTGCGTTCGACACCATCACCCTCGGCGTCGTTGAGTTCATGTATGTGGCCCATGTCATCGTGGTAGTAGATGGTTGTCGCTTTGTAGCGAGTGATAGCGGCTACGATGATAGCGCTGAGGCACAAGGGAATGAAGACGAAGAGCAGGGTGGGCGCGTGTTCCATCCAGTGAATGGTGAGGTGCGACAGTTCGTGTACGGCAAGTTTTAACGGATAGACGATGGCCCAGACGACAATACCGATGATGAGGGATTGCACGACGAGCCGTTGTTCTTCGCTACTGATATAGAGTGTGATGTTGCGTATGGTTCCCCAAAAATCATGGAAGATACCGTAAATAAAGTTTAATATTTTTTTCATGTTGTGCGTGTCATCAGACCTGACCGGTTTTGTTCCTCCAGATGGTTATCAAGCGAGCAAACTTGTCAGGTCTTTAGTTGTTATTATTGTTCAATTTCAAAATCTTGGCCGGAAACGGCCGTTAAATCTACCACCACCTCTTTCCCGCCAAACCCATCCACCAGGTCATGCGCTCGAACCGTCACACTGGTGATGCTGGGGGGGATGGTGATATTGCTTTGGCTGCGGGTAAACGGCCGTTCTGTTTCATGCGGATGGGTGAGCAGGCGGGTGAACGGGCTGGTCTCGTTTGGTTTGACGACCGTGCCGTCAGGCAGCACCACATCCCAACCATCGGCGTAATCTTCCCAACCGGTGTCTGGATGATCCACCGTGACGTGAAACGTCCAGGTGTCGTCGCCGGTGTGGATAGCACGGACGAAGGTGACATCGGCGTTGGCTGTGGTACTGGGTGGTGGGGGAATGTCGCTGGTGGCGGGAACGGCCGTTGGTGCTTCATTTGTTGCGGATAATTGCGTTAATTGTTCTCCATTCTCTATTGGCTGTGGCAGGGCAGGTTTTTCTGTTTGGCAGCCGACTATGAAAAGCATCATCAAAATAGCAAGCGGTATCAATGTGGTTTGTCTGAGTTGCCGCCCACGCCAGGCGATAAATTGTCCGGCTACAAAATGACGCCCGATAAATCGGGCTTGTGGGTGACTATCTGCCCGATTTATCGGGCGTTTTATGGTATGAAAAACAACACGCATCATCTCATTATCCTACTACCTCGCCACCTTGCAACTTTGCCACTCTGCAACCTTGCTACTCAATCGGCTGATACCAGCCTACCGTCCGATTCTGTTTCTGTAAATAGTGCATTCGTACGCGCTCAATATCATCCAGGGTGACGGCTTGCAGCTTGTCCAGCACCGTCTCAAACCAGCGATAATCGCCGGTGACGGCTTCGGCCATGCCCAGGAGCTGCGTTTGTCCGGTGATGCTTTCGCCTGAAAAAACAAACTCGGCTTTGGCGCGTTTGAGGGCTTTATCTAGTTCGGCCTGGGTGATAGGATGGGTAGCCAGCCGATCCAGTTCAGCATACAGCGCCGCTTCGACTTCTTGCAGGGAACGGCCGTTATTCACCACCGCACTAATCGTATACAAGTGAGGGTCGATGGTCGGTGTCAGGCCGCCATAAGCGCCAGCCGCCAGTTCTGTCGTGACGAGCGCCTTGTACAGCCGTGAACTTTTGTTGGAGCCAACGCCGCCAAACATACCCAGACTGCTGCCACCCGCAAAGGCGGCATTGAGCAGGGTCAGCGGAAAATAGTCGGGATGGGTGGCGGCGGGAGCGCGGTAAGCAACGGTGAGATAGGGTGCGTCGCCCGCTTCTTCCACGACGACACGCCGTTCGCCTTTTTGCGGTGGTTCCTGGCGTGTGACGGCGGGCAGCGGTTCTCCGGCGGGGATGTCGCCGAAATAGTGGGCGATTTTTTCTTGCATAACGGCCGTTTCAAAATCACCGACCACCACCACAATCGCATGATTCGGGGCATAGTAGCGTTGATAATGCACCATCAAATCCTCGCGCGTCATCGACAGCAAATCGGCCGTATCGCCAATCACCTCATGGTGATACGGATGCACCCGAAACGCCGCCGCCGTTAGTTCCTCATTCAGCGAAAAGCGCGGATCATTTTCATACATGTCGCGTTCTGACAAAATCACCTGCCGCTCGGATTCCACCTCTTCTTCTGTCATGATGGTGTTGACCATGCGGTCGGCTTCCAGTTGCAGCGCCAGGTCAATGCGATTGGCGGGCATGGTTTCATAGTAGGCGGTGAAATCGACCCAGGTAAAGGCATTCCAATGGCCGCCCTCGCGGGAGACCAGACGGTCGAGTGTGCCATCGGGGAAGGTGGGTGTACCTTTGAACATCATGTGTTCCACCCAATGCGAGACGCCGGTAATGCCCGGAATCTCCTGGCGGCTGCCCACCCGATACCAAATCATAAAACTGGTGACGGGCGCGTGGTGCATTTCTTTAAGAATGATGGTCAGCCCGTTGTCGAGCGTCGTTTTGGTGACGGGAAGATGATTGGTCATCAAGAATCCTTTGTTTTTGATTTCGGAAGTGGATTATAACGCCAGCCTCGCGGAATGAGAAAGGTGATGTTTTCGTAGGGGCTAGGCAATTGGGTGAACTATCAACCAGATGCGCTGCGGTTTCTCCAATTGCCTCGCCCGGGCAGAATACAAGAGCTGTTAAACATGGCCGCAGGGTGCGCGGAGACGATATAGCTACCGCATCACGTGGGCGAGGCGATGGGAGCTAATGCTGAACGCTTGGCACAAATCATGCCCCATCGCATCGCCCCTACAGTAATTCGGCGGCGGGGAAGGTGATAGTAAACGTCGTGCCTTGCCCTGGCGTGCTGGCAACGTCAATCGTGCCGTGATGGGCTTCGACGAGCTGTTTGGCAATGGCGAGACCGAGGCCGCCGCCCACGCCATCTTGATGGGTGCGTGATTTGTCGCCCCGCCAGAAGCGGTTGAAGATGTAGGGCAGGTCGTCGGGGGGGATGCCTTCGCCGGTATCGCGCACAATGAGGCAGACACGGCCGTTTTCCCGTTCAGCATACAAGAGAATTTCGCCACCGGCTGGGGTGTGGCGGATGGCGTTCATGACGAGATTGCTGAGCACCTGATCCAGGCGGCCAGCATCGCCCTGCACCATCAGGTCGGCGGGTTTGCCATCGAAACCAACGTTGAGGCTGATGGCTTTGACCTCGGCCTGACCGCTGAAACTGGTCTGGATGTCGGCCAGCAGGTCGGTGACAGCGACGGGTTCGATAGTGAGCGGCAGTTGGCCGGCTTCGGCCTGGGAGAGGGTGTGCAGGTCGTTGACGAGGCGGGCGAGGGTGCGCGTTTCTTCCAGCGTGGCTTCGATGTGGTCAGCGTCGGGCGCGTACACGCCATCGAGAATGCCTTCCAGATTGCCCTGGATGATGTGGAGCGGGGTGCGCAGTTCGTGGGCGACGTCGGCGGTGAGGTTGCGCCGCTGTTGGTCGGCGATTTGCAGTTCGGCCGTCATGTGGTTGAAGGAGTGGGCGAGTTGGGCAAACTGATTTTGTTTGTTTTCCTCGTTGAGGCGCACACTGAGATCGCCATCTGCCACTTTGTCGGCGGCGGCCATGACATCGGAAAGGGGCTTGGCGATATTGCGGAAGGCGGTCGCGGCGAGGGCGACACCGAGCAGGGGCAGGAAGATTGCCAGTCCACAACCACCTAAGAGAACGAAAACGGCCGTTTGTTTTGTTTGCACGCCATCAACAGCCACCAGCCGCGTCACAGTCAGCGCCATAAAGACCATGCCCCCCAGCAAGAGCAAAAAGACAAAGCCAAAGAAGAAGAGGAAACGGAAAAAGAGGCAGCCCGGTCGGTGCTGTGAAGAATGGCCTTTTGACCAGGGTGGCTCATGTTTCATCCAGGGCGGTTGGTGTTCTTCTGGTTTATGATCGTGCCAACGTGGGTTTTCACGCCAACGTGATCGGTCGCGCCAGGGTTTATGTTCTTTCATGACAGGCCTGCCTCGTCGAGCAGATCATTAAAGCGGTAGCCAATGCCGTAGACGGTGAGAATATAGGTTGGGTTGCTGAGATCAGGCTCGATTTTGCGGCGCAGGTTTTTGACATGGGCGTCGATACTGCGGTCGAAACCATCGTGGCTGAAGCCGTGGAGCTGTTCCAACAATCGTTGGCGGCTGAATGCCTGGCCGGGATGCTGTGCCAGCAGCGCCAGCAGGTTGAATTCGATGCGGGTAAGGTGCAGGGGTTCGCCGTTTTGGTTGGCGCGATGGCCTTGCAGGTCAATCTCCAGGTCGCCCACGCGGATGAGGTCGGGCTGATTCAGGCTGCCGTTGGCGCGGCGCAAAACGGCACGCACCCGCGCCACCAGTTCTCGCGGGGAGAATGGTTTCGTAATATAGTCGTCGGCTCCCAGTTCCAGACCGATGAGGCGGTC
Organism: uncultured Chloroflexia bacterium; assembly: GCA_963747345.1. GTDB lineage: Bacteria > Chloroflexota > Anaerolineae > Promineifilales > Promineifilaceae. The sequence goes on from CAVVFA010000008.1 coordinate 396,294, forward strand.
GGTTTCTTCGATGCGGGCGGTGAGCATGATGATGGGCACGTCGGATTCCCGCCGCAGTTGGCGGCACACATCGAGACCATCCATGCCGGGCAGGTTGAGATCTAGCACCACGAGGTCGGGTTTGTCGGCGCGGGCAATGGCGAGGGCGGTGGTTCCGGTAACGGCCGTTAGCACCCCATACCCGCTCTGTTCCAGATAATCACGGGCCAGTTTGACAATTTTCGGTTCGTCATCGACGACGAGGATACGTTCGTTCATAGGGGTAGTTTAGCAAAGGAAGTAAAAAAGGAACACGGAGATACACGGAGAAGGCACAGAGAACCACAGAGATTTTTCTCTTTTTCTCTGTGTCCCTCCGTGTGTCCTCTGTGAATCTCTGTGTTCCCGCTTTAGGTTCTACGCCTCTTTGGGCGGTTCGTTTTCAAACTCGTCATCTTCCCAGACGGGTTTGCCGCCACCTTGCCAGGGGCCGTGTTGCCAGGGGCCGTGTTGCTTCCAATGTTCGGAGCCAGGGCCATGTTTCCAATGCCCTCTTTTACAGCCAAACATCATCGACATGAAGCCGAAGAACATGAATGGCAGCAGGCAGAGCAACAAGCCTGCGCCGGGGAAAAAGCCGCCATGCCCACGATAATGCCTGTCGTAACCGTAGGGCGACATGTGTGGCGCGGGGTTGACCGTGCCGTCTTCGCTGGCGGCGGCTTGCTGCCCGGCGATATAGCCTGCCATATAAGCCCGATCGCTGCGTGATTGCCGCATCGAGCCAAATGCGCCTAAAAAGGCGAACAGCATGATGGCGAGGAATCCGAGTTTGAATAGTTTTCTAAAAATCATTGTTTACGCTCCTTACGTGTGTTTGAGTAACCCCCTCCCCAGCCCTCCCCCGAAGGGAGAGGGAGCCGATTTCCCCTCCCTTTGGGAGGGGACTAAGGGGAAGGGGTTATCACTTTGATTTCGTTATCTGCTAGTAGGATGGCGCAAAAGTATGTAGAAATGATGAATTTATGGGGGAGAGGTGATGAAAAATGGTCAGACCTCCAAAGTTTGGGAGACTTCGGAGGTCTAGCTGCGATTTATTTCTAAATAATGACTTACCAACTACCCCAATCAAAAGTAAAATTCACACAAATTTATTCTGATAACAACGAGGTAGAAATATGTCACCGATTTTACTGTTGATCATCGCCACCATCTTATGGGGCATCTGGGGTATCGCCGATAAGTTCGCGCTGGAAAACGCCCATCCCTTTTCTGTGCAATGGATGTACGCCATTCCTTATGTGGTGGTTATCCCTATTTTCTTCTGGCTTGGCTCTCGCGCTCAACCTGAAAACAATTTCAATACCACCGCCTTTATCTGGGCAGTAGTCGCCAGCGTTTCCTCTCTCCTCGCCTTATTGCTAATGTTGTTCGCCATGCGTTCACAACCAGCATCATTAGCAGTAGCGATAACGGCCGCCTATCCACTGGTAACCATGTTCATTGCCGTCATGCTGAAGATGGAGACATTTTCCGGGCAAAAGCTGGCAGGTATGGTGCTAATCATGGGTGGTTTGGTTGTTTTGTTGTGGCAAAAATAAAAGAAATAGGCACAAACGCCTATTTCTTTTACTGTAAAACTTTATAAAATGAGGGTGTATTTACGTATTGGTAGTTCAGCGGACAAGGAATCCTCCCATTCTTTGCCCGCTGTTTTTATTTCCGACGACGGCTCAATAGCCACAGCCCAAGCAAAACAGTGGCGGCAACAATAGCCAAACCAGCCAATTGTTTTTCATAATTGCTCTCAACTTCTTGAGATGGCTCAGTTTCTTTAATCCACTCGAAGGTTTCCAACATGCCGGTTTGTAACGGCCGTGTCGTCCAGCCTAGTTCCGCCCGCGCTTTGTCGGAACGGGCAATATACGTGGTACTCAAAATATTGACGGCATCTTCGCTGTAAACATTGGGTAATGGCAATGTTTTGCTCAACGTGCCAACGAGGGGCGCAAAAGGTGTGACGAATTTGGCGGGGATGCGCACTAAAGGCGTAGATTTGCCCGTTAAATGCCCCCAGAAATCAATCATCTCTCCCAACGGAATGGCTGGGCCAGCCAAGATGTAGCTCTCACCCGGCTTGCCTTTTTCTGCGGCCAACAGGTGGCCTTCCGCAATGTCTTCAACGTGGGCGTAAGTGAGTGTCATTTCTGGGCCAGGGAGCAGCGGCATCCCTCGGTAGAATTCACGCATCATTTCACCAATATTGCTGGTATCACCTGGCCCATAAACCGCCCCAGGCAACACGATGGTGATAGGCGCACCTTTTTCAATCAGAGGAAGCGCAACTTTGTAATGAGCCAACCATTTAGTGCGATCATATTCGGTGAGGAAGGGGCCGCCTTTGTAGTAAGTTTCGTCTACAAGTTGCCCGTGAGTGTCACCATAGACGGCAACCGTGCTGGTATAGATGATTTTAGGAATACCGAGTTCGTATGCCAACCGCAGCACTTTGCGTGTGCCGCCCACGTTGATAGCTTCTGCTTTCTGCCAGTCTACGTTGCCGATTTTGTACCAGGCGGCGATATGGAAAACGATGTCACTGCCGTCCATACCATCACGCATGGAAGCCATGTCGGTAATATCACCGGGAACAACCGTACAACCTAGCTCTTGCAAAACGGCCGTGCTTTCTGGCGAACGCGCCAACGCAGATACAGCGTAACCACGTTCAAGTAACTTTTTGACAACTTGTTGACCAATAAAACCGGATCCGCCTGTCACAAATGCTTTCATAAGAATATCCTTGTTCTAAGACATTTTTTATTTCGACTAACAAAATTATACCTGAGAACAGCCAAAATGGGATGATTAGTTTGCTACCAAAGAGGCAGAATGCTATAATTTCCGTCGCTTCAAAAAGGGCGTGTAGCTCAGTTGGTTAGAGCGCACGGTTCACATCCGTGAGGTCCCGGGTTCGAGTCCCAGCACGCCCACAAAAAGCTCTTTTGCATGTTTGCAAAAGAGCTTTTTTTTGCTTATGTGAAATATGATTGAGTTTTGTTGATGGGTTGTCGTTGACAGGGTTGTGTTTTGAGTTGATGTTGCCAATGAGGATAGTTCTAATTGGGGAGAGAAGCGGTGATGATTGGCTGTTATAATATATTAAATGATGCTCACCTCAATACAGCATATCATAGGAACATTATGTGACTCATGTCAAAACAAAATCATGTTGAACAAATATTATTTACGAAGGATAGCAACGGCCGTTTTACCTTTATTACCCCTAACACAGATATTCTCCTTGGTTTACCCGCTTCTAACATGCTTAATAGAACGGAACTCGAGCTGTTTGCATCTGAATGGGGTTTCGAGAGTTTGGCACATGACCAAAGAGTATTGCTAACTAGAGAGCCAATCCACTTTGATAGCCAAATTTTGGTTAATGATCAGTGTCGTAAGCTGCATATTGTTAAATATCCACATCTTGCAGATGATGGAACTGCCGTCGGTATTATTGGTACCATCCAACAAATACCGGAAGGCACCGTTGAACTACTCAAACCTTCGCAAGTGTTAGATCCAGAAGAATCTCAACCTAATGGATCTGAAGTAGATATACTCCCGCTTTATCGTGGATTGCTTACGTTGCAATCTGCTTCTGCTGCGATTGGCGTGAGCCTGGAACCCGAGCAGATTTTGCAAACATACACGTGGGAATTAGCAAATTTGATGGATGTGGATGGTTGTATGGTGATGCGCTGGCATGAGTCCGAGAATTATCTCAAGACTATTGCGGCATACCAGCATGAACGTTGGCAAAGTGATTTGGCTTTAGGGGATGTTGATTTCGATTTGTCTGAACATGTTTCTCTACAACGTATGTTGCAAGAAAGATCGGCAAGCCAGATGTTCCATGGCACGGCGTCCGGTCTTTTTGATGGGTACAATTACTTGGAGGTTTTTGGTGTCCAGGGTCTGTTGCTATTACCGCTTGTCTTTCAGGAAAAGCTTGTTGGCTTGGTTTTAGTTTTGAATCATCAGGCAGAACGGCCGTTTGCGGATGTAGAAATAGCACTTGCCCAATTGTTAACCGATCAAGTAGCTGGTTTTATCATCAATGCGTGGCTTTTTGCTGAATTAGCGGAAATGAACGAGTCGTTACGTGTGAGCAATGCAGAATTAGATGCTTTTGCCCACACGGTAGCTCATGATTTAAAGAGCCCGTTAGCCAATACGCTGGGTTTTTCCGGTATTCTTATTCGAGAAAAGGATACCTTGTCAGCAGAAGAGACCGAGGAATTTTTACACATTATTTCCAATAATGGCAAGCGAATGCGTGGCATTATCGATGGATTACTTATGTTGGCTAGTGTGCGCAAAGAAGATGCTGTCGTGATGCCAGTCAATATGGAAGATGTCATCAGTGAGGTGATGGCACGCCTTTACTATACGATTATGGAAGCAAATGCTCAGATTACCAGCGAAACCGAATGGATAGATAGCTTAGGATATAGACCGTGGATCGAGGAAGTGTGGGCTAATTATATTGGAAATGCTATCAAATATGGTGGACAGCCTGCTCAAATTACTTTGGGAGCAGAATTCCAGTCCGACGGTATGGTACGGTATTGGGTGCGTGACAATGGCAAAGGATTAACTGAAGACCAACAAGCAAAACTGTTTGTACCATTCGTCCGGTTAGGATTAGATGATAATCGAGGGCATGGGTTAGGATTATCTATTGTACAACGAATTGTAAGCCGATTAGGGGGAGCGGTTGGTGTATCTAGCCAGCCAGGGAAAGGTAGTGTGTTTTATTTCACCTTGCCAGCCGTAGGCTAAGGTAAGGAAACGTGTAGGTTCGAGGGTAACTTTGCGTGGATTTTCAGATTCATAATCCCAAACAATTTATAGCAGAGGCTGAATATCGCCCAGTAGCTGTGCTGTGGCTGCATTTAGATCCAGCTGATCTTGAATCTCAGATTCGTCCTTCTGCTACTGTCCGTTTGATTATGGACTTTGCCCGACTAGCAGAGAAATATAGGGGTGTTGTACGCTTGCGGCAGGATGGATTAACGGCCGTTTTTGGCATTCCTACTGTGTCAGAAAATGATGTGATCTACGCAACATTAGCTGCTCACGAGATTAAACAGAAGAGCCTCACAGAATTAGACAATATCGTTATCCCTACGCGCATGGGTATTAGTTATGATTTCGTTACCCTAACTCAAGGGCAAGATAAAGGAAGTGTCTCCCTACAAATTACGGGCGCAGCGTTAAAGCAAGCAGAAAAGTTAGCTGCTGTTTCACCAAATACAAAAATATATGTGACCCATAAAGTTCATCATGCGACGGCACATTATTTTTCTTATGACGCTGCATTGAAATCACAAGTGGATGATGATGTAACCTGGGAATTAGGTGAACCTCTTGAAGAACCTTCCTCCGCTCGTGGCTTGCCTAATATGCATACGCGATATATTGGTCGAACCCAGAGTCAGAAGTCGATGCTTGAATTAGCAAAGAACTTGGAAAAAGGATTGGGGGGCATCATCTGGATTGAGGGAGAAGCTGGCATTGGCAAAAGTCGATTGATGCGAGAATTCAAAACGGCCGTTGCGCTATCGACCCCACCACTTTTCTGGGCAGGGTCTGGCTCCTCTAACCATACCGATCAAGCATTTTCGCTCTTTGCATCCTTATTTGTAAATATCTTTAGCATTCAAACAACAGATAACGCGGATCAGATGCGTCAAAAAATCAACGATCGCATGAGCCAATGGCCAAGAGATGCGCAATATATACGCCCTTATTTAGAAACGATCATTGGGCTTAAACCAGATGATCCCTCCTTTGAAAAAATGCAACCAGAGCAGTTACGTCAACAAACATTTGTCGCCGTTCGTCGTTTGTTGAAAACACTCGTAAAAGAACAACCCATCATTCTCTTTCTTGATGACTTGCATTGGATAGATCCTATATCGGCCGAACTACTGCTGTTTATTGCCACAATAGTTGCCTCAGATTCCATACTCTTTGTATGTGCGCAACGTTTGCAAGGCGCGGACTCTCCCAACGATCGGCTTTTACGCTTGCAAAGTCTGTTGCCAGGGCAAACCAAGCAGCTATTTTTGGAAAAGTTATCAAAAAACAATAGCCTCCAATTGTTACATGAACTGCTACCCCAAACTGAATTGCCGGCTGAGTTTTATGCCCTCACCATCTCCCGTAGTGAAGGTAATCCATACTTCATTGAAGAATTTGTACGCATGGCTATTGAGCAAGCTTATTTGCAACAAGTAGAAGGGGTATGGCAATTAAATATACCTGTTGATCAACTTTCAGACATGATTCCCATGTCGCTTAATAGCTTGATCCATGCTCGTATTGACGCACTCTCTGCGGACTTGAAGCAAGTCGTGCAATACGCAGCTATTATTGGATTTCAGTTCGACTCTGTTTTATTGCAAACAATTACTGAGATGACCAATATTCAGCAAACCTTGCAGCGTTTAGCAAACCGTTTGGTTGTTAGCCGCATCAATACATCAGAAGCGTGGCAGTTTAACCATACATTATTCCACGCAATCGTTTATCAATCCATTCCAGCCATAAATCGACAAGAACTGCATAAGCGCATTGCCCTCATGCTTGAGAGTCAACAGAAGGATGCCACTGTTGAATATGCCGCAGCATTAGCCTTCCATTTCAGTCAGGCTAAAGAATATCTTCGCGCGATACCTTATTTAATTCTAGCTGGTGAAAAAGCAGCTTCCCAATATGCAAATGAAGAAGCTGTATCTCATTTCCAACTAGCAGAAAAATACCTTGTCTACCTCGATGTACCGGATACTGATTGGCAGTGGCGTATTGGCATTGGCTTGGGTGAAGCATATCGGATTATGGGCTTGTTTGATAAGTCAACGGAATCGCTCGAAAAACTGATTCCCTTGGCAAAAGAAAACCCTGACTATCCATATACTAGATTGCTTATATTATTAGGAAAAACAGCTAGAAAACTAGGTCATTATGATGTTGGGCGTAGTTATTTAATGCAAGCTAGGGATCTTTTATTAGGCGAATCACCATCTGGAAAAGATTTAAATGAGGCATCACAAGTTCTAACTGAATTGGCTTGGATATATTTTGCTCAGGGGGAGTTGGAACAAGCCAAAAAACTTGGGATGGAAGGCTTAGAATTTGCCAAACAGATAGATGACCTGAATGAAATGGCAGATGCAGAAAACTTGCTAGGTGGGATAGGTTATCAATCTGGAGATTGGCAGGAAGCGATGCACCATACCACTCGTGCTATGGTTTTTAGAGAGCAGATGGGATATTCATGGGCAGTTGCTAGGAGTTATAGCAATCTTGGTGTTTTAGCTTATGTGATAGGCCATTGGCCTAAAGCTATCGACTATTTTCAACGAAGTCTGTTTTTACGTCAGGAAATGGGAGATGTTGAGGGTGTAGCCATTACCCATAATAATCTAGGCCATCCTTATCGTGGACAAGGAAAGTTCGAATTAGCTGAAACACATTATAAAGAGAGCCTTGAGATTTCAAAGTTGTTTAACATGCCATATGTAATAGTAAATGCCAGTGGTGGGTTGGCTCAAATATATTTGTGGCGAGAAAAATATGAGCAAGTCGAAGATGTACTAACAACAAACATTTTGTTAGCGGAATCGATTGGTGCCAAAGATGTTTTGGTTGAATTGTTTCGAATACAGGCGGAATATAGTGTTGCTATAAGTGAATTTCAACTAGCCTTAGACCAAGCGGGGAAATCACTGACATTATCTAAAGAAGTTGGTAACAAGTCCCATGAGGCTGCTGCATGCAGGGTGGTTTCATATGCATACTTTTATATGGGGGATTTAGAAAAGGCAAGTATTTATCTGCAAAAAGGGCAAGATGCATTGACTGGTGTTACTGATGAATTGGGAAATGGTAGGTTATTGGTTCAATCATACAAAATCAACATGAGATTGGGAAATCAAGCTGCTGCTATAGCTGATTATGTTGTTGCCCAAAATATATTTTCACGACTTGGTGCTATGTATCATCTCGAAAAACTCGAAAATTTAAAGCAAGAATTTACTAGAGAAGATGAATAAGAAGGTGATGGTTCTAACTTTTATATGCAATTAGTGTGAAAGATGCGTGAAAGTTGCGGGTTTATAGCTCGGAATGGTACTTATCTCCTAAACTAACTTGACCTGTTTTAACAATTCTTGACAGGAAAATGTGGATAATATAGGAGGAATGAGTAGACTAGGAGCATGAAATCATGAAACAAAAAAATAGTATTGGTAAAGTAGCTGTATTACTGTTATTGCTAATGGGTTTGATGTTGTTTGCTGAAAACCAATCCCTTGTATCAACGGCCGTTTCTCCCACAACTTCAGTCATTGTTCAAGCAAATAGTGTTGATGATGCCAAAACGGCCGTTTTGGCGGTTGGCGGTTCTGTTACCCGTGAACTGGCTGTGATCGATGCCGTTGGAGCCGAACTCACTCAGGAGCAACATGATGCCTTACAAAAATCAACGGCCGTTTCAGCTTTATATGATAATCAAAGCGTCACAACCGCCACGTCAGGCGGAACTATTATTAGAACCGATTTTGAAAATGGCACCACCCAAGGTTGGGGACCACGGGGAAATGTAACTTTACAAGTTGTTAACGAAGCTGCTCAATCTAGTGCAAAAGGCCTTAAAGTAACCAGACGTACTGCCGGATGGAATGGTCCGAACATGAATCTACTAGGCACACTTAAACCCGGTGCTGTCTATGAAATCAGTGGTTACGTAAAACTCGTGGCAGGTCAACCTGCCAGTCAATTGATTATCACCATGCAGCGTACGCCCATAGGTGGAACCACCCGCTATGATTGGATTGCGCCCAGTGCTGTTAATGGGGTAACAAGTGCTAATTGGGTTCTCCTAAAAGGGCAGTATACATTTGACACTGAAGTTTCTGGATTAGATATTTACGTAGAAAGCACAAACAACACGGCTGCCTTCTATCTCGATAATTTCACCATTACTGAAGTATCACCGCCACCAGCGAAAGCGCCGATTATTAATCCACCTGTTTCATCGCCCTCAAGCGTATTTGATATTCAATTTTTGGGTGATAATACCTTGCGGATAGCACACAAAGATAATGGGTGGTCTGGAGCATGGAATACTTTTTGCATCAATTCAACAAACTGTATGCCAGGTGTGCGTCAGAATGGGTATTACGTGCGTTCTGTACCCGCAACGCTAGGCGGAACGTATAACATCGAGTTCAAAGTACAAGATTATAATCTACCTTATGGGTTTTATCGGGCTACAGATTCCGTTAAATTTGAATCGATAGGCTCTGAGGAAACTTTCGGTGTTGAGTATGTAAATGACACCACCATGCGTGCCTTCCATGTAAATAACAGCTGGACTGCACAATGGAATTATTTTTGTCTGGATAACAACGGTTGTGTACCAGGGACGTTGGTTAACGGCCGTTACGAATACATCTTCAATAACGTCAATTTAGGTCAGACATACCACATAGAATTTAAAGTTCAGGATAACATACTGTCACAATATGTTGCCAGTGACACATTTGTCTTTGTTGTCAGCAATGGAACATCTTATGGTGAATTGATTGAAGCCGACGAGGTTCATAATCTAGGCATTACAGGGCAAGGCATTGGCGTTGCCGTCATAGATACTGGTTTCTTTAATTACCCTGCGCTTAGTAAAACAGATGATGGAGCAGTTCGTGTTGTTCATTACAATGCGATTACCGGTGAGGAATCGGTTGTTAACAGTGATGGCAATGGGCATGGCACGCATCTTTCCAGTATTATCTTTAATCATGATAAAAATGTAGACGGTATTTATAAGGGTATAGCACCAAACGCCCAATTCATATCTGTTAAAGCGTTTGCTAATGATGGTACTGGCAGTTATCTCGATGTCATTAATGCGATTGATTGGGTGATCCAGAATAAGGAAACACACAATATTCGTGTGTTAAACCTATCATTCAGTGCTGCGCCTAAATCATTCTATTGGGATGATCCGCTTAATCAAGCTGTGATGGAAGCGTGGCGTTCTGGCATTGTGGTAATAGCTTCTGCTGGCAATATGGGACCCAATCCATTATCGATTGGTGTCCCTGGAAACGTTCCCTATATTATTACAGTGGGGGCTGTTTCAGATAATTACACACCTGATAACACAGCCGATGATTTTCTAGCAACGTTCTCCAGTGCTGGCCCAACAGTTGAAGCCTTTGTCAAGCCAGATTTATTGGCTCCCGGTGGACATATTGTTGGTTTAATGGATGGTTCTGCTCAAATTGCTCAAATGCGAGCAAAATACCATACAGGTAACAGTTACTTTATGATGTCTGGTACTTCCCAGGCAACGGCCGTTACCAGTGGTGTCGTCGCTCTCATGTTGGAAGATGATCCCAGCTTGACGCCAGATGACGTGAAATGTCGTTTAATGGCTACAGCTCGTCCGGCAATTGCACCAACAGGCGATCAACTAGCTTACAGCGTGTTCAGACAAGGGGCTGGGTTGGTAAACGCGAAAGCGGCAGTTAGCAGCACTGCCGCTAACTGTGCTAATCAAGGACTAAATATTGGGGAAGATTTAGCGGATAATATCCATTTCCATGGACAGGCCGCTCAAGACGTAAACGGAAACTTCTATCTGCCAGGTTTGAACGGCCTCATCTGGAGCGATGGCCTCATCTGGAGTGATGGTCTCATCTGGAGCGATGGTCTCATCTGGAGCGATGGTCTCATCTGGAGTGATGGTCTCATCTGGAGCGACGGTCTCATCTGGAGCGATGGTCTCATCTGGAGCGACGGTCTCATTTGGAGCGATGGTCTTATCTGGAGCGATGGTCTCATTTGGAGCGATGGTCTTATTTGGAGCGATAATTCTGCGTGGGGAGAAGTTAGTTCTTGGACTACAGAACCAACAGGAATCAATACCTGGGTGCCTCAAGAATAGTTGAAAAGAATCTGTAATTGAACTAAAAAAGCCCAGGCAACATACCTGGGCTTTTTTTTGTCCACAAAATTTACAGCCTATTTTGGATGTAGACACATTACAAATAACCGCCTCCAACAACGACTATGCCGGTTACTCACCCGCCACCGCCAACAAATTCAAGCAAATCGTTGGCCTCGCTCTCTCAGGAATCCACTCCACCCAACAAGATCGCCTCTTTTAACACACTCAACCAAACAAAATAAAAAGCCCCTCGAAATTCGAGAGGCTTTGACATTAAATTTATTCATGATGCGTAATTTGTGATACGTGAGTTTGCGCACTATGACGTATCACGCTTCACGCTTCACGGCTCTTATCCACCAGCCAACACCTGCATCACCGTCGGCAAAACCGCTTGCTGGGTGATTTCAAACAAGCGTATTGGGCATCAACCCGACCCACAGCGTCACGATCAGCATAATCGCCACACCCCATTTCACAGCCGGATGGGTGGTAATCTGTGCTTCGCCCTCAAACATGAACATGAAATAGACGACGCGCAGATAGTAGTAGGTGGCAGATAACGGCCGTTATCACCCCAATAATCGCCAGCCACACCATGCCCGCCTCAATCGCCGTGCGGAAGATGTAGAACTTCGCCACAAAGCCACCCGTCGGCGGAATACCAGCCAACGACAGCAAAAACACCGACATCGCCAACGCCCAGCCCGGACTGCGTTTGAACAAGCCCTTTGTAATCGTCTAGCAGCACGCCCTCGCCCTGTTTCTTCTCCAACGCAATCACAATGGCAAACGCACCCAAATTGCTAAACAAATAGACAAACAGATAGAACAAGCACCGCGCTAACCCCATCCTGACTGTTCATCGACGCGGCCAACGCAATCAAAATGTAACCAGCATGAGCGATACTGGAATACGCCAGCAAACGCTTGATATTACTCTGCATAATCGCCACAACATTGCCCATAATCAGCGTCAACGTCGCCAAAATCGCCACCGCCCCAATCCAGCCTTCGCCCATATTGGGGAACGCAATCAGGAGAATGCGCAGCAGCGCCGCAAAACCAGCCACCTTCGCGCCCACAGACATAAACGCCGTCGTCGCCGTCGGTGCGCCTTCATACACATCCGGTGTCCACATGTGGAACGGCGCCGCCGCCACTTTGAACGCCAGCCCGACCAAAATAAAGGCCATCGCCGCAATGCCAGCACGCTTTCACTCGAGATGCGCTCCACAATCAACGGCAGCGAAGTCGTGCCTGTCGCGCCATACGTCAGGGCAATGCCAAACACAAAAATGGCGGAGGAAAACGCGCCCAGCAAGAAATATTTCATCGCCGATTCTTCCGAATCTTCACGCGGCCAGGCAAAACCCGACATGATGTAGAGCGGAATCGAGAGCAGTTCCAACGCGATGAAAATGAGCATCAAATCGTTGGACATGCCCATCAGCATCATGCCGCTCAAAGAAAACAGCATCAGCATGTAATATTCCGGCCGTTCCAAGCCATTATCGCGCATAAAATTGGACGAAATCAGGATGGCAAAGATGCCAGCCAGCAGCAGCGTGCCGTTAATAAAGACGGCAAAATTATCCACCACCACCATCGGCTTGCCATCGGCAACAAAGGTAGACGCCGCCATTGTTCCACTGCGTAATCGTCACGACCAGGGCAATCAACATGCCCACAACCGTCAAGCCAGTCGCCCACTTCTTCTTCTCGTCCGAGACGAACAGGTCGATGACCATGAGCAAAATGCCCCAACCCGCCACGATGATGAAGGGTGCCAGCACATACAAGTTAATTTCAGGTGCTTCAAACATAATTAAACCTTTCTAGTTGTTGCTAGATTTGATAACAATTAATGATCAACTAATATCCCATACTAGTTCTGTCATATCACTGCGAAGAGCAGGAATCCATCGGCTTGGATACTCGCCATTCGCGAATATGACAGACTCTTTGCTCAGTCTTTATTCTTTTACTTTTTAATCTTCTGTATCCACACCCGATTCGTATGGAACGTACTCTGTCCCGCCATATCGCCGAGCGCATCTGATGTCGTCCAGTTGACATTGCGTCCACCGTCCAGCTTGCTCCAGCGTCCTTTGGGCGACGCCGCCACGCCAGGGCGCACAGCATCGGTAACAACGGCTTTGAGTTCACAGCCAACCACGGCCGTTTTCCACCACCACCATCTCGCCATCTCTCAATCCCACGCATGTTCGCATCCTCGGGATGAATCTCCACGAACGGATCGCCTTCGCGCTTGAGCAAATTCGGCTGATTGGCAAAACTGCTCGTCACAAAATGATGCGCCGCGCCGCTGATCAAGATTCAGCGCCAACGCCGCCGGGAATTTCTTCGTTCTGCGGCTGTTCATCGACAGCTTCCACAAAACCAGGCACAGGGTGGCTAAGCCCATATCGGCCATCGTCTGGCTGAACAGTTCCACCTTGCCGCTGGGCGTCGGGAAATACGCCATCCGGCAAACGGCACGGTTGACTCCAATTGCAGCGGGATGGTGTGTTCTGTTTTTAAGCGGGCCAGGGTGATGTCTTGCAGCGCAGGATAGGTAACGGCCGTTGCCGCCAACACCTCCGCAATCACCTCATCAGCCTCTTGTTGCAGCCAGGGTTCGTCAAAACCCATTTCAGCAGCCAATAAGCGCATCACATCCCAATTGCTCTTGCATTCAGCCAGACGGCGGGATCGCCTGGCGCGTTGTAAATCAGATTCGTATGTCCATACGGCTTGTGCAAATCCACATGTTCCAACTGAGACGTGGCGGGCAGCACGATGTCGGCCAAATCTGCCGTGTCGGTCATGAACAGTTCATGCACCACCGTAAACAGGTCTTCGCGCTTCATGCCAGCGACCACCTGCCCCGCATTCGGCGCAATCGCCGCCGGATTCGAGCCATAAACAAACAGCGATTTGATGGGCGGATCAGTCCACCTCGCCCAACAGCGCCGCGCCCAGTCGATTCATGTTAACCGAGCGAGCCGGTGGCGGACATGCAGACTGTTTGCCCATCGCTTCGCCGTCCCAACTGACAGTAGCCGCTGGCTGAATAAGACAATCCGCCGCCTAAAGTGCCGTACTGTCCGGTAATGGCAGGCAGCGTCAGGATGGCGCGGGTCGTTTGGCCGCCGTTGCATGTGCCGCTGTAAGCCCGTCGGCAATTTTAATCAGACCAGGACGCACACCGGCGTACAGTCGCGCCAACTTCACAATATCACCCGCCGACAAGCCGGTAATCCGTGCCACGCGGGATGGCGGGTAATCGGCCACCTTTGCTTCCAGTTGCGGCCAACCGACAGTATTTTCAGCCAGCCACGCCTCGTCATGCAGATCCTTCATTAACGATGATATGGGCGATGCCCAAGGCTAGTGCGCCATCGGTCGCTGGCTTAGGAGCCAGATGCCAATCGGCGCCTTTTGCCGTGCGTGTCCGTCGCGGATCAATAACGACGAGCTGCGTGCCGTTCCGCTGTGCGTCTTTCAGGTGCGGCATAAAGTGCGGCGCTGTCGAGACGGGGTTGTGACCCCAAACGATAACAAGTTGGCTGTGAGCCACATCTTCGTAGCGTTGGGTTTGGCGCACACCCAGCGTAGTTTCAACCGCAAATTCAGCCGCTGCGCCACAAATGGAACGCTGCAATCTGCTTGCGCCCAAACGGTTCCAGAAACGGCCGTTTACCACACTCATCTGCACCAGCCCCAAGGTACCACTGTAGCTGTACGGCAAAATCGCAGCCGCGCCGTGCTCGGCAATAATCTCGCGCCAATTCCGGCCAATCTCAGCCATCGCCTCGTCCCAGGAAATGCGCTGCCACTGCGCCGCTGCCCTTCGGCCCTACCCGCCGCAGCGGATATTCCAGCCGGTCGGGGTGATAGACATGATCCAGATACGGGCGCACTTTGGCGCACAGCCAGCCCTGCGTCACCGGATGATCCGGATCCGCATAGAAATCGACAGCACGGCCGTTTTCTACTTCAGTTATAACGACAGTGTCGGGCAGCAGGGGTCTGGGTAAATTTTCATAAAGATGAAGATTGAAGATCAAAGCAGCGCGTAAATCTTTCATCTTCAATCGGTCTTCTGAAACGTGTGCTGATGCACAATCATCTGTTCAGGCAGCAAATGAACAAAGCCATAACCTGGCTCATGATCGAAGTCATGTTGCACGGTTTCGTCCTTCGGCCAGGCATTAAACTGCGAGTAAGCGCTGACGATGCTGGCGTAAAAGATGCCGTCACGCACCACCTGCATGTTCTGGTGTACGTGACCGTGAAACACGCCCCGCAATCGCTCTTTGGCCGGGAGCAGGAGATTGTGGAAGGAACGGCCGTTTTGCACCAGCATATTCGCTGTCCATCCACATCGAGTTCATCGGGCAGCACCGGATAATGCATAAAAATCGTCAACGGCGGGCCATCCGGCTGTGCTTCATTTCGGACTACCTCAAGCTGCGCCTCAGAGAACAAACCTTGCGGATCAATCTCATCCGGCCCACGGGCATCGACCACCACAAAGCGTTCGCCTTTCACTTCAAACGCGTAAGAAAGCGTTTCTGGGTCGTCGCTCAAATCCGTCTTTGGCCCCATCGGCAAATAATTTGCCAGCATTCCTTTGCCGTCATGGTTGCCGTTCACGTAATAAATCGGCACGGTCAACCGCGAAAACAGCTCAGCCGCCAGTGCAAATGCCGCCGGGTCTGGGTCGTACACCACATCACCGGTATGGATGACAAAATCAGGTGTCGTCGGTAAGTTGTTAATGATGTTTACCAACCGTTCCGCACAGGGGTATGGGGAAATATTATGACGGTCGCGGTAAACGGCCGTTGGCCCAATATGCGTATCGCTGATATGAACAAAATAAAGAGGTTTCATTATAGTAAAATGACGGTTCCAGCCATAACCAGAACCGCCATGTTAAATCAAAAATCAGTGTACAGTGTGCAGTAAACAGTGTACAGTGGGTTGGTTCTACTGTTCACTGTTCACTGAAAACTGTTCACTATTATTGTCCCACCAACACAGTGGCACCGATGTCATTCACCAGCGTAGACACCGTGCTGTCCATCAAATTAAAGTACGGCGATGGTTGAATACCAATCCAGACAATAAAAATCAGGAAGGCGATGAAAATAACCAGTTCTCGTTTGTTCACGTCACGCAGTTTTTCGTTCTTCGGATTCTTCAACGCACCCATGAACACATTCTGGAACATCCACAGCAAGTAAACGGCCGCCAGAATGACACCGGTCGTCGCAAAAGCGGTGAAAATCCAAGGCTGAGGGCCGAGCGAATGAGCGCCCATCGAACCGAGCAAAATGCTAAACTCGCCCACAAAGCCATTCAAACCGGGCAAGCCCATCGAAGAAAGCACCACCACCAAAGACAGCGCCGTAAATATCGGCACTGCCTTCCACAACCCGCCAAACTCAGACATTTCCCGCGTATGGCGTTGTTCATAAATCACACCAACCAAAAAGAATAACGCGCCCGTGGACAAACCATGATTCACACCCTGCAAAATTGCGCCTTCCACACCAGCGGCGTTCAAGGAGAAAATACCAAGCATCACAAAACCCAGATGGCTAATACTGGAGTAAGCAACCAGTTTCTTCACATCTTTCTGCGGGAAGGAAACAAGTGCCCCATAAATAATGCCGATAATCGCCAGCACCGCAATCGCCGGTGCATAATCGAAAGACGCTTCGGGGAACAGCGGTAAATTAAAGCGAATGAAGCCATACGTGCCCATCTTCAGCAGCACACCAGCCAACACAATGGAACCGGCCGTTGGCGCTTGCGTATGGGCATCGGGCAGCCAGGAATGGAAGGGGAAAATCGGCACTTTAATGGCAAAAGCGATGGCAAAACCGATGAACAGAATGATGTTGGGCGCTGGCAAATGCTTCTCGTCCGGCAATTAAATCTGGTACAGAAAAGGAATTGTTCGTAATCCCCATATAGAGAATCGCCAACAGCATCAGCAAAGAGCCAGCCATCGTGTAGAGGAAGAACTTAATCGAAGCGTAAACCCGTTCCTGTCCACCCCACATCCCGATGAGGAAATACATCGGAATTAGCGTGAATTCCCAGAAGATGTAGAACAAGAATAAATCTTGTGCCAGGAACACACCCATCATGCCGATTTCTAACAGCAGCATCAAAATGTAGTACGCTTTGATTTGATGGTCAATCGCTGTCCAGGAAGCCAGAATGGCAACCACACTGATGAAAGCCGTCAACAGAATCATCAGAATGCTAATGCCATCCACGCCCACAAAATATTGAATGTTTAGGAATGGTATCCAGTCAACCCGATCCACCATTTGTAAACCAGGAAAGCCGCTGCGGAAACCAATTAACACGGCCACAGAGATGAGCAAGGTAATAATGCTCGTCCCCAACGCAATCCACTTGATGGCGTCGTCCTGGCCTTCTTTGCGTCCGGCAATCAGGATGAGCAGCACCCCAAGTAACGGAAAGAAAATTAAAACGCTTAGTATAATACTCATTGTTTCTCCAAACCCCTTATAAATAAGGTATTGTGCAAACAAACTATTTGTTTAGGTAAAAGCAACTATACAGCTAGACGAGGGCTGAGCTTGTCGAAGCCCGGTTTCGCCTTCGACAAGCTCAGGCTACACCTGTCTAGTCAATATCTTAAAATGCAAACCACAAGAAATAAGCTAACAGTAAAACCGCACCCAAGAAGATGCCCAAGGCGTATGACCGCGCATAACCGGTTTGGGTTTTACGCAAGACACCAGCCAGGCCTTTGGTGACAGAACCAATGCCGTTGACTGTGCCATCTACACCATATTTATCAAATACATCCGCCAGGAACGTGGAGAAGCTGACAAACATATCGCGGATGAGGTTGTTGTGAACAAAGTCATGCCAGAAGTTCCAATCGACTGCAAACGCCAGCCAATTGGACAGCCCGTTGAAGGCAGGCACAATCGTTTTCATGTAAAGCGTTTCCAGCGGCAAAATGCGGAACCACCAGAGTGGCTTGAGTTTTTGCAATGGATCGGGATCTGTGGCGGATAACGGCCGTTTCCGATAAACCACAAACATCGCCAAAAACAGACCAGACAACGCCAACACCGTCGAAATAATCGCCACCACCCACACCAATGTTGTCGGCGTATGCGGATACTCGTAAGTCTCATATTCAGCCAGTTCACCACCTTCTTCCGACAATTCAAAGACAGGCAGTGATTCTTCCAGCCAATGCTCCAAAGCTAACGTCAAACTCATGCTTTCAGACACCATTTCTTCGCCATGCCCCTCTTCAACAACCGCATGACCATCGTCTTGAGCGCCGCCACCAAAGCTTATATTCGGCAAGTTCATCGAGCCACCCACAATGGTCAGAACCGCCAAGATTGCCAACGGAACCGTCATCAAGCGCGGGCTTTCATGAGCATGTTCAGCCGCATCATGGCGCGGCTTGCCAAAGAACACCATCATCAACTGACGTCCCATATAGAACGCAGTACAGAAAGCAGCAATCGTCAGCATCCAATAAACAGCACTAAAGACACCACCTGCATTGACGTTGGCATGAGCCAACAGCTCATCTTTAGACCAGAAACCAGCGAAGGGGAAGATACCAGCCAGGGCCAGCGCCCCAATCATATAAGTCCAGAATGTCCACTTCATCTTGTGGCGTAAGCCACCCATTGTGCGCATATCTTGCGGATCGAAATGGTCTGGTTCTTGATCGTGATATTCTTCAGCATCGGCTGCGTGATCATCTGCCATGTTCATGAATATGATGATGTCCATGTTCCATACCGTGAATGACAGAACCGGAACCGAGGAAAAGCAGCGCTTTGAAGAAAGCGTGCGTAATTAAGTGGAACATCGCCGCCACATAAGCGCCCATACCCACGGCCGCAATCATAAAACCAAGCTGGCTGACAGTAGAGTAAGCCAGCACTTTTTTGACATCAAACTGCGTAAACGCAATCAGACCGGCCAACAACGCCGTACTGGCTCCCACCAAAGCAATAAGGTCAGGCGCAGAGATCACACCAAAAATGGCCAATACCCTGTTCAATAAAGCTCACGCGAGCCAACTCCACCAACACATTGCTGCGTACCAGCAAATAAATACCAGACGTCACCATCGTCGCCGCATGAATCAACGCCGACACAGGCGTCGGGCCAGCCATCGCATCCGGCAGCCAGACGTAAAGCGGAATCTGTGCTGATTTACCCGTCGCCCCCAGCAAGAAGAGCGCCACAATCGCCGTAATCACTGCCCCAATTGGCGCAGAGAAGAAACCAAAACGAACCGTTTCCTGGTGAACCGTCATCTCAATGGCCGAATCAAAGACCCGCTCAAAACCGAGGGAACCAAATGTCCAGAAGATGAGAATAATCGCCAATACCATGCCAAAGTCACCGATACGATTGACGATAAACGCTTTCCGACCAGCATCTGCATTGACCGCCTTGCCGTTTTTCTCAACGCTAAACCAGTAACTAATCAACAAGAACGAACAAAGCCCCACACCTTCCCAGCCCACAAACAGCACCAAATAGTTGCTGCCAGAAACCAGAATCAGCATGAAGAAGATAAACATGTTGAAATAAGCGAAGAAACGGGAGTAATCCTTATCGCCGTGCATGTAACCCATGGCGTAAATATGGATGAGCGAACCAACGCCCGTCACCACCAGCATCATCGTCACCGACAAGGTATCGACGCGCATCGCCCAGGCCACCGCAAAATCAGCGGCCGGAATCACAATCCAGTCGGCAATTGGCACAACCATCGCTTCAAAATGATTCGCTTGTAACGTGACAGAAAAGCGTCACAGCCACCACAAACGCAGAAATCGCCATCAAACTGGCAATCCAACCAGACCACCGTTCGCCAATCTTACTGTCCGATTCCACGAATTTACGGCCAAACAAGGCGTTAAAGAAGAAGCCGAGTGCCGGGAACAGGAGTAAAAGGGGAGCTAAACCATATGCTGTCATAAATAAATCCCTACCCCTTTAATAAATTAAGATCATCAAGGCTGATGCTATTCTTCGTGCGGAAGATAGCCACAATTAAGGCCAACCCCACCGCCACTTCGGCCGCAGCCACCGTTATCACAAAGAAAACGAGCACCTGTCCATCCAAATCACCCAGATAACGAGCAAAAGAGACAAATGCCAGATTGGCTGAGTTCAGCATCATTTCCACCGACATGAAGATGATGATGGCGTTACGCCGCAGCAGCACCCCCAACGAGCCAATGGTAAAGAGAACAACACTGAGTGCAATGTACCATTCAATCGTAACTTCAGACATTTGCGCCTCGCTTTCGGCTGAAACCGAAGATAACCACGCCAATCGTAGCAGAGAGCAATAGGATACCTGTGACGAGGAAGGGGAAGGTGTAACCTTCAAACAAACGCAGCCCCAACGCCGTCGGACTGGTATCTATCATCGCCGCCGCTGTGGTATCCCCACCTTCCATCACCAAGACGATGAAGAAGGCCACGACCAACAAACCTGCCAGCAAGATCGACAGTCCCAAATGGAACCAATGCTCATGATCGACACCCCGCAACTGTTCCGCGCCCAAAAGCATGATCACAAACAGGAACAGCACCATGATGGCTCCGGCATACACCGTAATCTGCACCATGGCAATAAACGGAGCGTTTAACACAATGTAAAACACACCAATCGTGGCGAAGTTCAGCACCAAATACAAGGCACTATAAACCGCATTCCGACTGGTTAGCATCCCTACCGCTGAACCAATCGCAATGACCGCCAAGAAACCAAAAACATAAGGATTACCCATAATATGTTGCCTTGAATATGGTAATCGGTATTCAGTGTTCAGTGTTCAGTGTTTGGTCAATGCTAACCGTTTACTGATCACTGTTTACTGTCCACTGATCACTGTTATTTCGGATCTTCCATCTCCGGTATAGCTTTCGTAAATACGCCCGGCTCTACTTCTTGTGGTGTGGGTAGTCCATTTACAGGCACATCCACAATCAGCATATCTTTCGTGTAAATTGCACTTTGCCGGTCGTAAAAACTTAATTCGTAATTGTGTTCTAATACAATCGCCTGCGTGGGACAGGCATCTTCACAAAAGCCGCAGTAAATGCAGCGCAGCATGTTAATTTCGTAAGTGCTGGCAAAACGTTCGCCGGGGGAGAAGCGAGTTTCATCTGTGTTTTCTGATGCTTCTACAAAGATGGCATCAGCTGGACAAGCTGCTGCACACAATGAACAACCGATACAGCGTTCTAATCCGTTATCATACCGTTTAAGTTCATGACGACCTTTAAAGCGATTGCGCACCGGCCGTTTTACCTCAGGGTATTGTATTGTCACCGGCGGCGTTACGAAATGCCGCATGGTAATGCTCAACCCCTTTAGTAGTTCGCTTATTTCTTTAATCATGAATTTTCTCCACTATCAACAGGATAGTTTATCAGCCGAATAAGCTCAATATGGTTTGTTGCAAGGCATCAAAAGCGCCTTCTTCAGCCATCACCAACACAACTGCCAAAACGATGAAGTTCAATACGGCCAACGGCAGCATTTTCTTCCAACCAAAGGACATCAATTGGTCGTAACGAAGGCGCGGGAATGTGGCCCGAATCCAAATCATGATGAATAGAGCCCAGGAAAATTTTGCCGAACATGTAAACGAAGCCCAGCATTGGCACCTGGTCTACAAAGGGGCCGCGATAACCGCCAAAGAAGAGCGTGGCCGCAATGGCGCTGAGTGAAATCATTTTCATATACTCAGCCATAAAGAACATACCAAAACGCATCCCGCCATATTCCACATTGAAGCCGGAGGAAAGTTCTTGCTCTGCTTCCAACAAGTCAAAAGGCGCTCGCTGCAATTCAGCCATGACGGCTATACAGAAAATAATCGCAGCGATGGGTTGCAAGAAAACGTAATAGCCGCCTTTTTGCGCTTCGACGATGACGCCTAAATCCATTGAGTTTGCCAACATCACTGGAATGATAATGGTCATGCTCATTGCCAGTTCGTAGCTAATCATCTGTGCCGAAGCACGAAGGCCACCTAACACAGCATATTTACTATTTGACGCCCAGCCAGCCAGCACAATGCCGTAGACGCTGATGGAGGTCACGGCCAAAATGAAGAGCACAGCCACGTTCAAACCAGGCACGATGGCAAAATAATCATACTGTTCTGGTAGGCCAGGAATTTTGCCAGCCCAGGGAATGACAGCCAAAATCATGATGGCCGGGATGACAGCGAGCATCGGGGCTAAGTTGTAGACCCATTTGTCGGCGAAAGCGGGCGTGTTGTCTTCTTTAAAGAAAAGCTTCACGGCATCAGCCGCTGGCTGCATAAAACCTTTCAACAATTTCCGTTCTTGTTTGCCGCGCCCAGGCAATGGAATGTAGCCAGCACGGTTCGGCCCGTAACGAGCCTGCATCCGCGCCAATACTTTACGTTCAAGCAGGGTGGTGTAGGCAAAGCCGGTGATGACCACCATGCTCATGATAAATCCTACTGCCAAACCCCAGAGGGCTATTTGACTAAGTGTCATGTGCGTTCCTCTTCGAAATCAGTGTTCAGTGAACAGTATTCGGTGGCTAGTCGATGTGACTGTTCACCGTTTACTGATTACTGTTTACTTTTTCTCTATGTTTGCAACGGCCGTTCCCGACCATTTCTTGACGCCAGATAACAACCCTAAACCGGGTTGGGTCTTGCCATTGACATGAGCGGTTGCGGCAACAGATAGTTCCGCCCACCATCACGCTAGACAACATCACCATCATCCACAGCCAATCCAGCCGCATCATCCGCATGAAGCGACAACATCGGTTCCGCTTTGCGGTCATCGAGCATGTGCGTGTGATTGATTAACGTGCCTGGCGTATACAGCGCCGCTATGTGAATAATTTCCAAGCCGTCCGTTTGCGCTTCTGCGATAACTGGCACATCAAAATGAGCCACATCGCCCTTTTCGGCGGCTGACTGCCACTGCTGGCCGAGGCCAGAACGGTTTTCGTAAGCATTGCCACCGTAATACAAATCATCGCCGCCCACATCAGGCCACTGTTTTTCGACCTGTGCCAGTGTGCGGTAATCCATACCTTTGTACTGCGGCACCGCTTTAGCCACTTCCTTAAATGCCAAACTGGCCGCAAATGGTGCTTTACCGATGTTTAACCGTTCACCGATCTGTGCCAAAATCTGCCAATCGGCGCGGCTTTCACCCACCACCTGAATCGCCGGATAATACCGCTGCACCCGACGCTCACCACTGGTAAACGAACCTTCCCGTTCTGCCCAACTTTGGGCTGGGAGGATTACGTCTGCGAGAACGGCCGTTTCCGTCATAAACAACTCTTGCACCACCAGGAAGTCCAACTGACCGCGGTCAGCAATCAGACCATCGCCCACAGGATCAGCGCCCAGCCACAAACAAGCCCTTCACCGAGCCATCAGCAACACCAGCCGCAATCGCTGCCGCATCCAGACCCGCTTCCTTGACCGCTTTGTAACCCGGTTCCAACGCCGGATGCAAACCAACATCCCACGCACCTTGCGTATTGCTGCGCGGCCAAACCGGAACCAGTCCGCTGTTCTTCTTACCAGCGTGACTGCTGCCATTCTGAATCGTCAGCAAATTGCCCAGCAATCGCGCCAACGCATCCGTTTCCGCATATTCCAAGCCCTGCACTGCCGTAGAAAATAACCAGATTGTTCGCGCCGCTCAATAACTGCGCCGTGGCCACAATCTCATTATCAGAGTCGTCGGTCTCAACTTTAGCCATGTTGACCAGTTGCTTAACCGTCGCCAACAACGCACCCGGCAGCACCGTCATCACCTGTCGCGGCATGTTTATCCAGCCGTGTAGCATATGGATTCACCACCACAACTTTCGCCCCACGGTCGGCCGCTTGCTTCACGCGCAGCCACCAAACCGGCGCTTCTTCATGCAAATCGCTGGCGACCACCAACACGGCATCACCTGCGCCTAACTCACCCAAATTACTGCCGCTCGACAAGCCAACTTGAGCCACCACATCGCCACCGGCTAACGGCCGTTGTGCCAAATCAATGTTATTACTCTTCAAGCCCTTGCGGAACAGTTTCTGGAAGAAAAACAAATCTTCGTTACTCAACCGGTCGCCAGCCAAACCAGCCACGGCATTCAAACCGCCCAACGTTTCGGCAACCAAATCCAACGCTTCATCCCATCCCGCTTCAACCAATTCGCCCGCTTTCCGAATCATCGGTTTCGTCAGACGGTCAGTCGCATCCGCGTAATGATGGACAAAACGTCCCTTATCACAAATCCAAATTTCATTGACGGCTTCATTCTGACGCGGCATCACACGCTTAATCACCGTGCGTCCGCCAGCCTTCGCTTCGCGGCGTGTACTCAACGTCGTATTGCAGCCAACGGGGCAGTGTGTACACAAACTCGCTACCGGCGTCAATTCCCACGGCCGTGCCCCAAACCGAAAATCAGAAGAGGTCAAAGCACCCACCGGACAAATATCCGTAGTATTGCCACTCCAGTAGCTGTCAAAACCAGGGTCAGACATCGTCACAATTTCCAAACTGCGGCCCCGATTGTGGAACCGAATCACCGGATCATCCACAATTTCTTCCTGGAAGCGCACACAACGCGCACATTGAATGCAGCGTTCCCGATCCAGAGTAATAAGTTCACCCAACGGCACATGCTTTCCCAAATGCAGCTTGTCGCCATAATGCATACGACTGTTGCCCTTGCCATATTCCATGGTCAAGTTTTGCAGCGGACATTCACCACCCTTGTCACAAATCGGGCAGTCCAACGGATGACTGGACAGCAAAAACTCCAACACATCCTCGCGGGCTTCTTTGACCGGCTCCGTCGCCGTGCGCACAACCATGCCCTCACCCACCGTCACCGTACAGCCAGTTTGCAAACCGCGCCCAAAATTCAATTTCGGGCTGCCATCTTCTTCCAGCATCAACTCGCCGGTAGCCCGGTCACGCATCGGCATCCCCACTTCCACCAAACACATCCGGCACATACCCACCGGCTCCATCTTCGGGTGATAGCAAAAAACGGGAATCTCGTTGCCAATTTTCTTGGCGGCATCCACAATCAGCGTCCCCTTAGGCACACTTACATCAACACCGTCAATCGTTAGGGTAATCAGATCACTCATCTGTTAGTCTCTAGTCTAAAATATCGTATAGGTTCGTAGTAACCACTTTAGTGGTTATTCGTGACGACTCAAGCCATCACTACAAACTTATTACGCAGGTATTGCTTCTTTAACTTTCGCCCGATACTCTTGCGGGAAATGCTTAATCGTAGACAACACCGGATTTACAGCAAACTCGCCCAACGCACACAACGTTCGGCCAGAAATCTGATTTGCCACACTCTCCAGCGTCTGCACATCCTGCATCGTGCCATGGCCTTCATACACGCGATGGAGTAACTGCTCCATCCAATACGTCCCTTCACGACATGGCGTACACTTGCCACAGGACTCATGCTTGAAGAAATGAATCATCTTCATTGCCGCCCACACCATATCGGTACTCTCATCCATCACAATCACCGATGCCGAGCCCATCACCGAACCATGCGGCGTCAGCCCTTCATACGTCATCGGCGCATCCAAAGCAGACTCAGTAATCACTGGCCCAGAACCACCACTTGGCAGCAGCGCTTTGAATTTTTTGCCATCCTTCATACCGCCAGCCATCTCAATCAACTCACGATAGGTCACGCCCAGCACAACTTCATAATTGCCTGGCTTTTCCACATGGCCGCTCATACACACAATCTTGACACCAGCACTTTGCTCCGTGCCCATCGCCTTGTACCAATCACTGCCATTCACCAGAATCAACGGCACATTCGCCAGCGTTTCAGTGTTGTTGACCACAGTCGGCCTGCTGTACAAACCTTCCACGGCCGGAAACGGCGGTTTCGACCACGGCTGACCCAACTCACCTTGCAACGAGTTGATCAATGCCGTCTCTTCACCACAAATGTAAGCACCAGCGCCGTAGTGGCAGTAAAAATCACAATCAAAGCCACTGCCTTGGATATCTTTACCCAAATAGCCAGCTTTATACGCTTGTTGGATAGCCTCTTCCATAGCGTAACCAGCATCCATAAACTCGCCACGGAAATAGTTGTAAATTGTCTTCGCGCCAATGGCATAAGCCGCGATAATCGCCCCTTCTACCACCTGATGCGGATTGAACTGTGAGAGTTCACGGTCTTTGAACGTGCCAGTCTCAGACTCATCCGTATTGATGACGACGTATTTATCGCCTTCACCCTTAGGAATAAAGCCCCATTTCAAACCGGTGGGAAAACCAGCCCCACCACGACCACGCAAACCTGAATTCCGAACCACGCTGATGACATCTTCTTTTTCCATGCCAGCGCTTTCTTCAAGCCGTCATAGCCGCCATGTTTTTCATACACGTCAATTTTGTGTAAATCAGCAATTTCACGATGACGCAATAAAAGATTAGCCATACTTGTTACCTCAACGCCTTATTCTTCACGAATGGCGTAGGATGTTACTTTCTCTACAACACTTGGCTCAGGCGGCTCAGAATCTGCGGCCGTTCGCAACCGTGCCAGTAGTTGCTCAAATTTTTCTTCGTCCAAGTTTTCTTCAAAGCGGAGATTGCATTGCAACATCGGCGCTTTGTCACAAGCCCCCAAGCACATGACAGTCTTCAACGTAAACAAACCATCATCAGTTGTGCCTTCCACTGGGATACCCAACTTATCAGAAGCCATCTCGACAAATTCATCAGCCCCGCGCAAAGCACAAGCCAAGTCATTGCAAATTTCCAGCACATATTTGCCTACTGGTTCTTCATAATACAAGGTGTAGAAACCAGCAATGGATAGAATGTGTGTCGGATCTAAATCCAAAATGCCAGCAACTTCACACATAGCGTCATCACTCATGTAGCCATATTCGTGTTGTGCCAAATGCATCAAAGGCAAAACGGCCGATTTCTTGTTAGGAAAACGCGCCAAAATTCCTTTTATTTCTTCGGGGTACTTTTCAGCAATCAAAGTAATCTCCGTAATTAAGCAACTTACATTGCTGTAGCCGGTGTCCTCACCGAGCCACCACCGGGTACGGTCTGGAGACCGACCCTAGCATTTATTATCTATCAATCTCGCCTAGAACAATGTCCAGCGAGCCAATAATCGCTACCACATCTGCCACAAACAAGCCTTTAGCCAAATTGGGCAGCGACGCCAAGTTTACATAAGAGGGACCGCGGAAATGCACACGCGCCGGTTTCGGGCCACCATCACCACGCAGGTAAACACCAAACTCACCACGCGGAGACTCAAGCGCCTGATACACATAACCTGCTGGCGCATCAAAGCCTTCAGTCCACAATTTGAAATGATGAATCACCGCTTCCATGCTGTGTCCCAATTCAGAACGTGGTGGCGGCACAATCTTGCGGTCACTAATATTGACAGGTCCATCTGGCAATTTATCCAAAGCTTGCTCAATAATACGCAAGCTTTGTTTTATTTCTTCCATGCGCACGCGATACCGAGCATACACATCACCATCTGTTTCCAATGGCACATCAAAATCGTATGTTTCGTAACCAGAATAAGGTGTCGTTTTGCGCACATCGTAGTTCACACCAGAACCACGCAAGCTACCACCAGTCAAACCCCATGCAATCGCATCTTCACCAGAAATCACACCAACACCTTTGGTGCGTTGCAAGAAAATGGGATTGTTCTTCAATAAGGCTTCATAATCCGCAATTTTGGCGGGCATGAAATCCAGGAAATGGCGCACGGCCGGTACAAACTCTTCCGGTAAATCACGCCACAAGCCCCCCGGCCGGAAATAGCTAACCATCATGCGTTGACCTGCTACCATCTCAAATAAATCGAGAATATATTCCCGTTCGCGGAAGCAGTAGAGGAACACAGTCATGGCTGCCAGGTCTAAGGCGCTGGTTCCCAACCAAACAAGGTGGCTGGCAACGCGCTGCAATTCAGCCAAAAGTACGCGAATCACTTGCGCTCGAGGGGTGGCTTCAACACCTAGCAATTTCTCAATCGCCAAAATGTAGCCCAGATTATTAGACATCGGTGAAAGGTAATCCATGCGGTCGGTCATCACCAACGCTTTGGTGTAGGTTTTGGCCTCCATGTTTTTTTCGATACCGGTATGCAAGAAACCAATATCAGGAGCCATATTGACGACGGTTTCGCCATCTAGCTCAAGCAGCAAGCGCAATACACCATGTGTACTGGGATGCTGCGGCCCCATGCTCAAGAGCATATGCTCTTCTGCATCGTCGATCTGCATCCCCGTGCCTACTTTGGCACGGAGTTCCTCGACAGAAAGTTCTTGGATTGAATCACCTCTAGGCAAGAGTGTCATAGTACTAATCCCTCGTCGCGTGTGGTTTCTTTGCGTCGATTTCGTCAAAGTTGAACGTAAACTGCACTTCCTCGTAGCCTAATGGGTAATCTTTGCGCAGTGGATGACCTTGCCAATCTTCCGGCAAGAAAAGGCGACGCAAGCTGCCATTATCTTTGAAGCGGATGCCCATTAAATCCCACACTTCCATCTCCAACCACGTACCAATCGGCCAAACTGTAGCCACGGTGTCAGGGCCATCTTCTGGGTCTTCTACCCAAACCCGTAAGCGAATCCGGTGATTATTTGCTAGAGAATTAAGTTGGTAATTAACAGCAAAACGGGGGAAGTCTGGCAGCATGTCATCGGCGACAATATCAGTAAGGAAGTTATACTGTAGGTCTTCATCTTCTTTTAGTAGCTGACAAACGTTTTTGATGTCTTCTTTCTTTATAAAGAGTGTTTTTTCGCCACGAAAATCAACAACGTCTTCGATGGCTTCGGGAAAGGCTTTGGTAATCTTTTTGATAACCAGTTGATCACGATCCATTATGCCCAGTCTCCCAATTTTTCAGTGCGGATTTTTTCATGCAGGGACATGATGCCGTCAATGAGTGCTTCAGGACGGGGCGGGCAGCCAGCCACGTACACATCCACCGGAATAATTTCATCAACACCTTGCACAATAGCGTAATTGTTGAAGATACCACCACTGGAGGCACAGTCACCCATGGCGACAACCCATTTCGGTTCCGGCATTTGGTCGTAAAGGCGACGGACGACAGGAGCCATCTTGCGTGTGACACGGCCCGCCACAATCATGAGGTCTGATTGACGCGGCGACGGCCGATTCAATTCCATACCAAAGCGGGAAGCATCGTAGTTAGCGGCTTGAGAACCCATCATTTCAATAGCACAACAAGCCAGTCCAAACAAAATAGGCCACATCGCATTCGTGCGACCCCAGTTGACGAGATCTTCTAAACGGTAAGTCACAACCCCCAGGTTGCCGAGTTTTTGTTCTATTCCCATTCGAGAACTCCTTTTTTCCAAACCCAGACGTCCCCCAGGATAAACATGAACATGAATATCAGCATTAAGGCCAGGCCAAAATAGCCCATGTAGCGGAAACTCATGACCCACGGTACGAGCAATATGATGTCAACATCAAACAAGATGAACAACACAGCTATGCGGTAGAACTTAATTGGTAGGCGACGCTGCGCTTCACCAATGGCTGTCATACCTGATTCATAGGGTGCTTGCTTGCGAATATTCGGCCGTTTGGGGCCTAATGAGACTGATAATATGGGGAGCAATAAGGCAAAGAATATTGCGATTCCCAATAAAACAGCCAGGGGAAGGTAATCTACAACTATTTGATTTGACATAGGATTACTTAATTCTTAATTGAGTTCTGCGAGGACGTACCTCTTCACAGTCTGTGCATTCTATCACAAGGAATATGGCATCGCAAAAGATCAAAATGGTCTCGGGCACTTTGTACAGATGCGACAGTGGGCGATTAAAATGTTCCGTTTAATTTTCCCAATTTTCAAGATAACGGCCGTTTTACAGTAGACATAAAAAAACGCCATGCATGGCTTCCCATGACATCGCGTTTTAAATTGTCGGCAACTTCGTTAATCTTTATGTCAAATAATCGCGCAGCGATTTACTACGGCTTGGATGACGCAGTTTACGCAGAGCTTTGGCTTCGATTTGACGAATACGCTCGCGGGTGACGCCAAAACTGCGACCAACCTCTTCTAGGGTGTGGTCTTTGCCATCATTGAGACCGAAGCGCATTTCTAATACTTCGCGTTCTCGGTCACTGAGGAAGCTGAGAACGCTGCGAATCTGTTCACGAAGCAATTCTTTAGACGCTGCATCTACAGGTTCAATGACGCTTTCATCGGGGATGAAATCGCCAAATTCTGTGGCTTCATCACCGTTGCCTACCGGTGTTTCAAGTGACATGGGATCCATGGAAATGCGCAATATATCCCGAATTTTACTAACTGCTTGCCGCCATTTGCGGTTTAAGACTGGGTCTATAGGCTCGTCGTTTTCTAGTGCTCTTTTGATTTGTTCGGTTTCTTCGGGTGTCAGGTAATCGAGTTCTAACGCCAACTCTTCACCGGATGGCTCATGCCCAAGCTGCTGCACTAATTCTCGTTGTACCCGCACAATTTTGTTGATGGTTTCATACATATGGACGGGGATGCGAATAGTACGCGCTTGATCAGCAATGGCGCGGCTGACAGCTTGTCGAATCCACCATGTGGCATAGGTACTAAATTTATAGCCTTTGGTGTGATCGAATTTTTCTACGGCTCGCAACAGGCCAACATTGCCTTCTTGCACCAAATCGAGCAAGTGGATACCGCGTCCCATGTAGCGCTTGGCCACACTTACGACGAGACGCAAGTTGGCACGAGTTAGGTTCACTTTGGCTTCTTCTGCCAAATGGTAGATCATGAATTCGTTGTATTGAAGCGCTTCATCATCTTCTTCCATTCGGGTGTAGAAGGTTTCAAGGTCTGGGAGTACACCATTTTCGGTATAGTATTCGCTGACCATACTAGAACGGCCGAGGGGGAGTAAATAGAGTGCTGTATAGACGCCAAAAACTTTTCTGGCTAATTCAGTCCATATTTCATCTTGTCCCCAATCACCACGATTGAGGTACTGACTGACATATGAATAGTTTTCGCTTTGCCATGTTTGGCGCAACTCTTGGGCTTCTTCAACAAGAAGTGTGAAATCTGGCGGTTCTACTTTTAAGTTATCGCAGGCAATGAGAACTTGGTTCCAATTCTCCAGGAGTTCTGCATAATTCCCAATCATGGCCCGAAAATAGAGGCTGGTCTCGTTTCCTTCTTGTGGCTCCAAGTTTTTTGTCAGGCGATCTAACTCGGTAGCACCTTTAAGTTGGGTGGATAACCAGATTTCTTGTTTTGACTTAAGCAGGGGTACCTGCCCAATTTCTTTTAAGTAGGTGTGGACTGGATCGTCTTCGGCCTCGCCGGTAGCAAATGCGCCATCATCTATATCAAGGGGATCATCGTCATACGAGGTTAAAACATTTGCTGATTCACCCACAGCATCGACGGTTTTCCCGGAGGCAGAAATAATACGAATCCCCATCTGTTGTAAGCGATCATATAATTTTTCGGCTTGGGCATCATCGGCCGTTGCTAAGATTGCCTGGACGTCTGATTCTTCAATTTCACGTGAACGCCGTGCTTTTTTTACCAGGGCTTCAACGTCCATGGGTTCTGGCGTATCGTCCAATTCATCATCTTCATACTCATCATCTAATTGTGGTTCAAAATCCATTTTCTCTGCCTACCTAAAAATCTTTCGACTTGATTGATTTATCTTTTTGTAACTATACAGGTGTTGTTTTTTACTCGAGAGACCCTAAGGGTTTTGTATAACGAAGCATTGAATCACTCGAAGTAAAACCCTTAGGGTCTGTATAGTTAGGTCTTTTTTATGACTATACAGGATTATGAAAATTACGGATTTATCCATTTGCCACCATCATATTCTCTAAATCTGGTTGGTTGTGATGGGCATTGGTTAGAAATGGCCTAATGAGGCTTCTTCTGCTCGTCTTTTGCTAACAGATGACATAGCATTTTGAGCCTGTTGGAGGCGCAGCAATTGACGTGAAATTTCTAATGACTGTGCCTGGTATGTTTCTACTGATTCACGGTTCCCTATTTGTTTTGCCTCTGTAACGAGATGCTGCATCCGTGTGTTGAGTCGTCGTGTCTTTTCGTGACGAATGTCTAATGAGGGATAAAACGAGTTTGTCTACTAATCGATCCAGCTTGGAGTCAGGTGTGGGCGGTAATGACTGGAGTTGTTGTGCCCGCTCGAGCAATGGACTGTCTAAACTATCGCACAATTCATCAATCGAGACAAACGACGCTTGGTTGGAACGA
Organism: uncultured Chloroflexia bacterium; assembly: GCA_963747345.1. GTDB lineage: Bacteria > Chloroflexota > Anaerolineae > Promineifilales > Promineifilaceae. Next base: position 428,693 of record CAVVFA010000008.1, read on the forward strand.
CGGCTTAACTGTTCAAATAATTCTCGATCTTCGATGGTGACAAAATCTGCTTTGGTAACGGCCGTTTGCCCCATTTCAGCAAGTCGCGCATTCACATCGTTGAGCGTTTTGGGATGATGCAGGAATTGACTGAGCAGGTTGGTCTCGCGCATGTGGGTGGCGACGTTGCGATCCAGGATGGCGGCACTGCTGCGCATTTCGCTCAAGCCATCGAGTTCTGGGGGCGGTGGTGGTGGCTCCGGGACATTGTGAGACGGTCTTGGTGGCGATGCGCTGCTGTTTCTGACCCCTGCCTCTCAATTGCCGCAAAGCACGTTCATCAGTTTTCAAGATGTAGGCCAATTGCTGCCAATAATGGTCGCGCTCGACCGGGTTGGTGATGTCTTCGATGAGAGGGATGATTTGTTGGGCAACGGCCGTTTTCGCCTTCGCATCACTCATATCCAAATCTTGCGTCAATACCCCAATCACATATTCCACCACCGGTTTTGCTTTCGCCAGCAGCAGCGGCCATTGAGTGGGATCTTCGCGGATGATATTGTCGGGGTCTTTGCCTTCGGGCATGGTGACCACCCGAATATCAGCTTCCAGACGACTTTCATAGCGCACCAGATTTTGGGCATCAAAGCGAATGTCGATTTCGCGGTCTAGCGTTTCGCGGGCGACTTGCAGACTGCGCAATGTCGCTTTGGCCCCGGCGGCATCCGCATCCAACGCCATGATGAAGCGTTTGGTATAGCGCTTGAGATGCTGCAATTGGTCTTGCGTGAGCGCCGTGCCCATCTGGGCGACCACGTTCCGGAAGCCCCCCTGCCACGCCATGATCACATCCATGTAGCCTTCAACGATGACGGCTTGTCGTGCTTCACGGATGGAACGCTTGGCCCCATCCAAGCCATAAAGCAGGTTGCTTTTGTCGAATAAGGGAGATTGGGGCGAGTTAAGGTATTTGGGAATACCATCCTTTTCCAAAGTACGCGCCCCAAAGCCGACCACACGGCCGTTTCCATCCCGAATAGGAATCATCAGCCGGTTGCGGAAGCGGTCGTAGCGAGTTCCTTTATCGGGGTTTTCGGTGAGCAGCCCGATTTCCAGCAATTCATCATCGGTATAGCCTTGCGCGTTAAAGTGGGTACGGCATTGATCCCAGGAATCCAGCGCAAAGCCAATTTGAAAATGGGCCAGCGTTTCCTCGGTTAATTCGCGGTCTTCCACATATTTTCGGGCGACAACGCCTTGGGGGGCATAGAGCAGCAATTGATGAAAATAATCGGCAGCAGCGGACAATAAATCGACCAGGCGATCTTCTGTGCTTTTTGTTGTTTATCGACGGGCTTTTGTATTTCAAGCTGAACACCCGCTCGCGTTGCCAAATGTTGCAGGGTTTCTTTAAAGTCCCAGCCTTCCTTTTTCATGACAAAGGAAAACACGTCACCGCCTTCGGCACAGGCACCAAAACAGTGCCATGTTTGGGACTCTCTGGGAAAACGTAGAAGGAGGGGGTGCGAGAATTGGGATGGAACGGACAGAAACCAGTGTAAGACCGTCCTGACCGCCGCAGTTGCACGGACTCAGAAACGACATCAATTATATCTAACCGGCTTTTAATCTCTTCGGTGACGGTCATAAGTTCAGGTTCATCAATAGATAGGTTCCATTTTGCGAAGCCGGATTATACCCTAAGCGCTACAAATGTTCTAAAGAGTGGTCGGTGGATTTCTGGATTCTCATATTTCAGTGGCGAATAAACCAGTGTTCAGTGTACAGTTTTCAGTGTACAGTTACTGAGATTCAGTTTCATATGCGTCATACAAAACTGAACACTGATTACTGAATACCCGAGTTTTCCATGATTGTTTTTGAGACAGCGCGACTGGCAGTGCGCAACTATACGAAAATCACTGTGCCTACATGTACCATGTCAGGCGCGGTGATTGGGAGAAACAAGATGCCGATAGAAAAAGAACTAACTGAACCGGTAAATTTATGTCAGGACAACGGCCGTTTACATCCAAAACGCCGTCGGTTGGAGCAGAAAACCCCTACACACCTGCAATCTCAGCGGACGCTGGCCGCGTAAAAAGCGGTGGAACTATTGGGCAGTCACCAGTGAAACCCACCTCTTCTCTGTGACGGTCAGCAACATCGATTACGCTGGGCTGGTGTTTGTCTACGTGGCAGATTTTGCCAACGACCTGTTCAACGAGATGACCCAAATCGTGCCGCTGGGACGGGGCTGCAATCTGCCCGATACGGTTAACGCGGACGTGCGTTTTGCCCGCGAAGGATTGCGCGTCGATATGGTGCAAACCGACATCGGCGTTGATTTAGCCGTAGACATTGCCGATTTTGAAGGACTGCCGCTGTCGGCCAAGTTCACCATCACCACCCCACCCGGCCATGAATCGCTGAACGTGGTCGTTCCTTGGGATGACAAGACGTTTCAATTCACCAGCAAGCAAAACACGCTGCCAACCGAAGGCACCGTCATCTTTGGCGATAAGACCATCCCGTTCAGCGGCGAGCAAAGCTTTGCCTGTCTCGATTATGGGCGGGGAATCTGGCCGCGAAACTGTGTCTGGAATTGGGGCAGTGCTTCTGGGAGGCAAAACGGCCGTTCTCTAGGCTTAAATCTCGGCGGACAATGGACCGACGGCACGGGCATGACGGAAAATGGCATTTGTGTAAACGGGAAGCTAACCAAAATCTCCGAAGACCTGCACTGGCAGTACGACAAAACCAACTTCATGCGGCCCTGGCGTATCACCGCGCCCTCTGGCAGTATCGACCTCACGTTTACGCCCTTTATGGAACGGGTGGCCGCCAGCAATTTATGGCTGGTGAAGTCTGAAGTGCATCAGATGTTTGGGCATTACAATGGGAGTGTGAAAACGGCCGTTGGCGAAATTATTCCCGTCGAAAACCTAATCGGCTGGGCAGAAGACCACGTTGCCAAATGGTAAGATTTGCAGAGCGCGGCACGCCCACGTGCCCCGACACCTTTACATCCCATGAGGGACGTGGGCGTCCCTCACTCCTCAGAAAACAGGACTGATTACATGGACAGACAAAATATTTCAAGCGGCGCACCCTGGGAAGGAACTGTCGGGTATTCACGAGCGGTGCGTGTGGGGCCGTTTATTCAGGTGGCAGGGACGACGGCTACTTCGACAAGCTCAGCACACAGCGTTAACGCTGAAGGCCAGCCCATCGCTCCCAACGACCCATACGGTCAAACCATCGCCATTCTGGAGAAAATCCAGCAAGCGTTGGCTGAAGCGGGCGCGAGCATGGCCGATGTGGTGCGTACGCGCATGTTTGTGGTCAACATTGAAGATTGGGAAGAAATTGGCCGCGCCCACGGCGAGTTTTTCCGCGATATACGCCCCGCCGCCACGATGGTGGAGGTCAGTCGTCTCATCGCCCCAGAACTTTTAGTTGAAATTGAAGTGGATGCGATAAAACTTGAATAACTGCGGAGAGGCAGAGAACGCAGAGAAAAACCCTCCGCTCCTCCGCAACCTTTGCGGTAGAAAATTTTTACCGTTTTTCACCCACGAGCACAATGTTGGTAGGTGGATAAGGCAGCGGAAGTAAACGCTTTGTACTGAGCTTGGCTCCACTGAGCGAGGTCGAAGTGTCGAAGTAGCCGTTCTCCCCCATTTCATACAGCGCCACTTTGCCTTGCCAGCGGTTCTCCACAATCCAGGCATTCGTATAAACACGGGAACCGGTCTGGGGATCGTTGGGATTCTCGATGACGTAGAAACCTGCGGTTTGCAGGGCCGCTTTCCAGTCGCTAAAACCCCAGAAGGCAAATTCCTCGTGCATTTCGCTGTCCCAATTGGCGGTGTAATCTTTTTTGCTCATAAACTCGCAGGCTGAACGCAGGGGCAAGATGGCGTAGGTTTCGCCGTCAATTTCAGCGAGGCGGTATTGAATTTTTGACGCGGCGCTGCGCTGTCCTGCCGCCCGCGCTTCGCTTAAAAAATCACGGGCAAATCGTTGGAAACGGCCGTTTGTAGACAAGCCGTTCAAATGCTGCGCCAGCGTCTCCGCGTCAGCACAGTCGCGGAAAATATCGTCGGTGTGACCGTCGCTGTTGTTGAGCCACAGATAGACCTCCCGTTCCCCATCCTCTGGCCCGACCACATCACGCATCACAAAACGGCCGTTTCGCGCCGTCTGCCTATATTTTTCTGCCAGATATGCCCGCACCGTCTGTTCCTGCGCGTCATACGACCACAGTTCATGCAGGGTCGAATTGCAGAGCGTGGTGTCGATGCTGTTGGCCTCGAACAGGGGTTGGGTGATGTTGCGCTGGTGGAAAAAGACAAAACTGCCGCCAAAATCGCCTGACCGCTGGCGTTCGCGGCAGCGAGCGATGAACTCGGCGGCGATGTCGATGCCGATGAGGTCTGAATCGGGGAAATCGCGGGCAATCACCGCCAACAGCGCCCCATCGGCACAGCCCTCATCCACAATTTTGCCTGGCACGATGGCCGCCTTGATGTCCTGATATTTCAGGTTGATGATCAGCGGATTGCTCATGCCATAGGCGTAGGAGGCATAGTCGCGCTCCTCGGTGAGACTGCCTTCTTCGTTGAGCAGTGGATCGCGCCACAAACGCAAAATACGCTGGGTGATGTCGGGGAAATCTTGCCATAAATCGTAGGTTTCGGGCGACAGGGCAGCACGTAGCTTGGGATCGGTCTGCCAATTTTCGCCTGCCGCCACCATCGTTTGCAGCACGTCAATGGGCGTGGCGGGCGGCTCTGGCTCCCCCAACTCGGCCGGGAGGATGGTGAAACCTAATGCTTGGTAGAGGGTGATAACGGCCGTTGTCGAGCAAAGCACCACACAATTCTCCGGCGTCAGGCGCAAATTACCCTCCGTCTGCTCCTCAATTTCTTTGAGCGTAAATTCCGCAAAACGCGGCGTGGGCGGATAATGGGGAATGCCGATGATGCGGTAGCGACAGTCAAACGCCATCTCAAACGGTTGCGCAAAACGGTCTACCCCCAGCGCCCGCACGTAAAACGGAATGGGGTTGTAACGGGCGTTTTGCTGGTTGGCGGAGGTCACGGCGAAGACAATGTGGTCGATGGGGGTGTTGGCTGACGGCTTCTTCCCCTGCCAAAAATCCAACTGATCCAGCGGCATCTGCAAAATGCGGCGCAGGTATTGCGCCTGATAAGCGGTGTTGAGTAAATGTCGTCCAGGGAAGAGTAAAGTTGTCATGGCGGAATGATAGCGGAATCAGGTTTGCCCTCAAAAAAGAAATTCCCCACTGACTAGGGTAATTGCCTACTCACTAAAAATTAGCCTAAAGGCAACGAATTGTCACGAATTTACGCGAATTTCAAACCATTTCGTGTAAATTCGTGACAATTCGCTGCAAAAAATATGAATTTGCAATTGCCCTGCCTCACTCACGTTTCTGTTTCACATCACAAATCGTTTATGCTATAATGATGCAGTGCGTCATAAACTGAGCAAATCTTGACAGAATAAAGGAGCTAAATCATGTCTGAACTTGTTACCCCTAAAAATTACATCAACTTAATCGCTGGCGTTGTCAACCTGTTTTTCGAGCAAGTAAACAACCTCAGCAACCGTTTACCAGCCGCCAAAGTAACCGTCGAAATGGACATTATCGAAAAAAAAGCCGCACCTGCCGCAAAGCCGAAGCCCTTCCAGCCAAGTCCGACGACCTGACCGTCATTAACGGCATCGGCCCCACCTTCGCCAAACGGCTGCAAGCGGCTGGCATCACCACCTTCCAGGCATTGGCTGACGCCTCGCCAGCCCATATCAAAGAAGTCGCCAAACTGGCCGACTGGCAAGCCAATCCCGCTGACTGGATTGCCGCGGCCAAAGCACTCGCTTAATTTGTTTTGTGGGTGGGAGATAAAAAAAACGGCCGTTCTGCGTGAAGTAAAACGGCCGTTTTAACATCTAACTGAGAACAATCAACACTTAACGAACAACTCTCTTACGCAGCCACAGGGAGCCAAGCCCCAATGTCAGCACGCCGACAAGCAATACAGCGAACAGGCTGAGTGATTGGTTGTCTGTAGTGAAAGAATTCAGGGTAACGGCCGTTGGATCCACATTATCCCCCACACGCCCAAGTCAGAAAAACTGGAAATGACCAGTATCGAGTTACACTCGACTCCTAGGGCAGGCGAATTTGTCTGTATCACCAGCACAATCCCAACCGGCGCCGCCCATATTCCCAGGCCATTTACACACGCGGCTATTATCATTTGCACCACTATAAGGCAGCGTTATATTGACATCAAACCCGCTAGTGAACGTTGCCCGTTAATGTGCTCACGCAGTTATTAGTTGCGAGCGGGGATCTACCGTTAGTACCTGGCCCCGTGGTTGGCCAACAAGCTGGCTTACACCTGGCCCCATTTCTCCAACCCGTGATGCAGGAAATTGTCCATTTACCACAACTACCGACTGCATGAGCAACGTGTGCGATTGCCACCAAACTGACAAATACCCGTCACATTGAGGTAAGTTGCCGTTCTAAGATCGTATCGCCATCATACCATCATTGCGTTATCGATATTGTATTTGCGAAGTAATTCGATAAGGACACGCCGAACATCACAAGCCGAATTATAAGGACGAGCCGCACCCCGTTCGTCAATAGCTGCACAACCCGTCATGCCACTTACGTCAACAGCCTCACCACCAGCAACCAGGGCTGGGTGTTAGTTGGGCCACCATTATCCGCCAATGTCAGATCTAAAACTGTATTCGGCGCTCCCGCTGGAGTAATTGACGTGGGATCACCCTGCTAAACTAGCACCATTTGAGCCAATTACACTATAGCTATTCGCAGTAATTGCTGTCGTGCCCAAACCGCCAGTACCACAGCCATCATTGCCGACATTACCTGTTAGCAATGAATTGTTCACTACAATGGTAGCGTTACTACCAGATGCTGCAGCGGCAAAAACAGCAGTAGACGTACCAGTACTATCATTGTTCGTAATTGTGACATGAGTCAGCGTTGTTGTTGCTGTACTACCTTCAATCTCGCTAGTGTTTATGGCACTACCAGAACCAGCTGACGTGTTCCCACTGATTGTAGAGTTGATAATAGTTATACCATTACTATTTGAGTTAAGAATGCCCCCACCACTATTAGCACTGTTACCACTAACGGTTGAGCCATTCATAGTCATGCTACCAGACACAATTTCAATACCACCACCATTAATAGTAGCCACATTATTACGGATAGTAGAACGATTGATGTTAACCGTACTACTATCGCCCAAAACACCACCGGCATTAGTTGTCGAGTTTCCATTTTGGATAGTAAGGTCATTGAATGTGACTGTATTTCCCACCAACAACGTGGAATACACGATCAATAGTCATCCGCATCAACAATAGTGTAGGGAGCACCGTTTCCTTGAATGGTTAAGTCATCAGTAATATCTAAATCACCAGTAGACATTAGCATTTGTCACCAGCAACAGCAATGGCTCAGTGTGACAGCCGTATTATTTACCAACTTGGCGAGCAAAGTAATCGTATCAGCACCAGCGTCCCCTGCTACGCAATCCCCACCAGTGGTATCACCTCCACCTGGTACATTGGCATTCATAATCGCTTCACGCAATGTACATTGCGAGTCAGTTGCTAGAACATCTGCTGTGCTGTTCACGATGATGGTCGCGGCATGAGCCGGTTTCACAGAATGAAAAATTGAGTATCAGTAACGCCAATACTACCAATCCGCCTAATTTGGTAAACCACTTTATACTATTCTGTTTTTTCATTTTGAGTCTCCTCGATTAATGGGGCTTTTGATGAAGGAATAGTTTCCGTTACAACTTCTGTTCCCTCTTGTCTTCAAATAATATAGCATTCAGTTTGTACACTCACCCGCTTTTGCCTAGTAAACTGGTATATCTCACTGAAACTACTTTAACACACTATGAGCAGAATTTTGGTTATGATTTGGTTGTAAAATTCTCACGGCCGTTTTCCCCTCCCTTCCATAAAACCATCAACCTCGTTACAATGGCAGCCTATGTCTTTCAGAAAACTATCGCCCCCCAACTGCTCGCCTGGTGGGATGCCGACCACGCCGATCTGCCCTGGCGCAGCACCCGCGATCCGTACGCCATCTGGGTTTCCGAAATCATGCTCCAGCAGACCCAAATCACCACCGTTATTCCTTACTACGAACGCTGGCTGACTCGCTTTCCCACTGTGCAAGCGTTAGCCGCCGCTTCTCTGGATGACGTGCTGAAATTGTGGGAAGGACTTGGGTTACTACAGCCGCGCCCGCAACATGCACGCCGCCGCCCAGACTATTGTTGAGGAGTGGAACGGCCGTTTTCCTCCCACCGCCGCGCAATTACAAACACTCAAAGGGATTGGTCGCTACACCGCTGGCGCCATCGCCTCCATCGCCTACGACGAACCCGTGCCCGTCCTCGACGGCAACGTCATCCGCGTCCTCAGCCGCCTCACCGACCTGCCTGATGACGTGACCACCACGTCAGCCAAAAAGCACCTGTGGCAGCTTGCGGGCGACCTGGTTCCCGCCCAACGCCCTGGCGACTACAATCAGGCGCTCATGGAACTCGGACAAACTGTTTGCTTGGCGCAAAATCCGCGCTGCTTGCTCTGTCCGCTGGCACAACCATGCCTGGCACGGCAGCGCGGCACGCAGTTAGAACGCCCCGTCAAGCCGCCGCGCAAAAACACGCCCCATTACGATGTCGTCGCTGGCATCATCTGGCAAAACGGGAACAGTGGCCCAGACGCGAAATTTTTGATTGCACAACGGCCGTTAAACGGCCTGCTTGGTGGTCTGTGGGAATTCCCCGGCGGCAAACAAGAAAAAGGCGAAACCTTGCCCGAAGCACTCAAACGGGAAATCCAGGAAGAACTGGCAATCGACATCCAGGTAGGCGACTTCCAAACCAGCGTCAAACACGCCTACACCCACTTCCGCATCACCCTCCACGCCTTCCATGCCGCCCATCTCAACGGCGAACCACAGCACATCGGCGTCAAAGACCACGCCTGGGTCACCCTGGCCGACCTGGACAGCTACGCCTTCGCCGTCACCGACCTCAAAATCATCGCGTCGCTGAGGCAGTCGGATAGTCGGATAGTCGGATAGTCAGGCGTCTGACTAACGCAACTCATCCGACTACTCGACTCACTGACTACTACCCGACTGAATATCATCGATTTCTATCAGATGCAGCCCTTCCCACAAGTAAATGTCTAAGTCGATTTTCAGTTCTTCGCTGACGACAACGCCTTCCTGGCGCAGGAGTTTGGCCTGCACGTTGACGTTGTACTCCCGGTTGACAATGCTGATGCGTCCCTGGCTGTTAACCACGCGCTGCCAGGGAATGTTTTGGTAAGCCGGATCATCTTTTTTGTCGCGCAGGGCATTGAGCGCATAGCCCACTGCCCGCGCCGCTTGCGGTCGGCCCAACATCGCCGCAATCCGCCCATAGCTGGTCACTTTGCCTCGCGGGATGCGGCGCACCACCGCATACACTTGCTCATAAAAATTGATTGTCATGTTGTCCTTCCTGCCAGCTTTTTACAAATCCTCGCCGCATTGTCATAATATCGAAAGCAGTAACTGATGCCGGAGACCTGACCCTCCGAATTCGCCGCTTTGCCTCAACTTGGGTACGATCTAGATGAGATAAAGAAACTTGGAGATACAATTGTGATGGAAATAAACATGCAAACTGCTAACGGCCGTTATGGTGGGGCAAACTACTCCTGATAATCGCCATATTCTACCTGCTGGCCTGGATATTCCATCGTTTAAGCAGCCGCCTCGCCACCAATCTCATTGGCATAAACCGCTTCAGGCGTCAATCGACCACACCTGCGTGCAGAACGGATGGAAACCCTGCATGGCCTCACCAGCAGCGGGCTCACCTTTCTCGGTTTTGCCGTTGCCACCTTTTTCTCACTGCTGCTTTTTGTCGATGGCGATACGCTCATCTGGATGATCGGCTTATTCAGCGCCGCCTTTGGCCTGGGCGCACGGCCGTTTCTAAGCGACTTTCTCACCGGCACCGCCTTCCTCTTTGAAGACACCTTCGATGTGGGCGAAAAAGTGGAATTTATCAGTTCCTTCGGCGACGTTGAAGGGGTTGTAGAAGCCGTCAACCTGCGCACCACCGAAATCCGCTGCCCCCAGCGGTGAACAACTTACCGTGCCCAACGGCGAAATCCGGCTGGTACGCAATTACAGTCGCGGCCGTTTTTCCGTGGCAAATATCAAGTTGAAAATTGCCGCCGAAGATGTGCAGGAAACCATCGATTCTGCTGACCAATATGGCCGTAGATGCCGTAACCTTCCTGCCAAATTTGTTAGAACCCTGGAAAGTGATCAGTGAATCAGGCGAAATGGGGCAGTATGTGGAACTGACCTTCGTCGCCAAAGCCCGCTTTGGCAAAGCGGCCGAAATGCGCCCTCGTCTGTTGGCGTTGGTGCAAGAGCGTATGGAAGAGGCCGGTATTCAGTCTAGTTGGGTAATTTACTTCCGGCTGTGCTGCCACCGACGGTAAGGCCGCACCGTAAAGCCGACGAAAATAAACATACCCATCAATCGCCCGACCACACTGAGGCCAAAAAGCACCTGGAAATTCACCGCATCCGCCAGATAACCACCCAACAATGGGCCAATGACTGCGCTGAAGAAAACGGCCGTTTGATACAAAGCCACCGCTCTCGGACGCTGCTCATCCGGAGTCAGAATCAGGAGCAAATTAAACGTCGCCAGATTATAGCCAGCCCAAATAAAACCACCCAGCGCATTGATAAAGCCAACCTGCCAGGGTGCCGTAATAAACATCCAGGCAAACGGCAGCACCGGAATGGTGAAGCCGCACACCAGTTGCACCCAAATCGAGCCGCGCGTATCCAGCAGACGGCCAAATATGCGCTGTCCAAACAACGCCGTCAAACTGCTCACCCCAATCAAAACACCAATCGTCGCCGTGCTGGCATCAAACGCTTCCACCAGATACACATTAAAAAACGGCGCCGCCACCTGCAACGACAAATTCCACACAAACGCACTGACAACCAATCCCAAAAAACCAGGCGAATGAGCAATCGCCTTGCGCAAATCGCCCTTCTGATGCTTGTGGGTAATCGACTCGCTCGGTTTCGGTTCCTTGATTTTTTGGAAGAGTGCCGTACTCACCATACCCACCGCAAACGCCAAAATCAACACAATCTGATACCCGGCTACATCTCCCCACTTTATATTACCCGTGGTGATAATCCGTCCCGCCACCGGCACGACAATCAACGCCGCAATACCCATCGCCATATTCCGGCTGCCAAAATAGCGACCGCGAATCGAATCTGGCACAATATCGGCCACCATCGAAGTCCAGGCCGGATTGGCCAGATTGGCGGCAAAGGCACGAATGCCGTTCAGCACCACAATCAGCCCAATCGCCACCAGCGGCTTCGTCGACAAACAGAGGGAACAAGGCCATCGCCAACAACATAAACCGCGCCACACCGCCGCCACTCCACACCACCACCGGCTTACGCTTCCCTACCATTTCAATCAGTTTGGCTCCGGGAAAAAGGGCGATGGCTCCTAACAGATTGCCAACGGCCGTTAATCCCCCCACCTGTCCATTCGTCGCCCCATAAGCCAGGGCAAACAGCACCACATAACTCGTGTAAAAATTCTCGCTGATGGCTGCAAACAAGCCATCGAGCCAGAAAAAACGTAAATTACGCAAACCAATGCCCGAAACAGATGCCGCTGACTCATCTGACTGGTTTTCCAAATGCGTATCAAGCGGCCGCATCACCGCATCCCAATTCCAGCGCTGCGGCCGTAAATGGTCTACCACACTATTGCCGCGCCGTTGTATCAATTCCGTTCGTGGTTTTTCTTTATTGCTAGCCATAATCAAGAATTATACTCCCCTTCCCATTGCCAGACAGTCATACTCACTGCCCATTTATTGCACCCCCAAAACGTGACATTCCTCCCTTGCCCAAATCCCTTCAAATTCGTTCCTCGTCACCCAATATCTATGTTTCCTCACTCTGGCAAGTGAGGTGACATTCCTCTCTTGCCCGCACCGCCCACAAAACATATCCTTTGCAAAAGAAAACTAGCACCTTGCCGTCAACGATACCTTGAATATCACGCAAAGCCGCCACTCCGACCGGTTTTCTCCGCGCCCCCGCGCCTCTGCGTTAGGTAAAAGCGGGAAAGTTTTTGGGAATAAAATGGCGCGAAACCCGCTTTTCATTGAAGGAAACCACAATTTTGCGTGTTGGTAATTTTAAAAACTTTTTGTGGTTTACCTAAATCTTTTCCCAGGAGGAAATCTCATGAAACAAATTCTCATCATCCATCTCAACGACGAAAACAACAGCGAAGTTGTCCATTTTCTCGACCAGGAAGTGCAAATCCAGCGCAAAGGCTGCGGCGGCGATCCGGAAATCGCCCGCGCCCTCATCGCTGAATACGATGGCAAAGTCGATGCCATTGGCCTGGACGGTTTGCCCGCCACCCTGGAACTTGGCTCATTTAGCACACCCCATGAAATAGGGCAGAAATTACGGAAAGAAGGCAAGAAAACGGCCGTTGTCGATGGCAGTGGTATCCGCGCAGGTTTAGAACGCTGGGCCGTCATCCTCGCCGACCGCGCCCAGCCCGGCATCTTCGCCCAAAAACACATCCTCATGGTTCCCGGCCTCAACCATCCCGGCCTGACTCAGGCCCTCAGCCGCCGCAGTCCCCACGTGCGCTACGCCGATCCCGTCGTCTACTTTGCCCTGCCCCAATTCCCCGGCATCGGCAGCAAACAAACCTTCAACCGCGCCGCCCCCGGCACCCTGGAACAGCTAGACGACGAACCCTTCCGCCGCATCAAGCCCCAAGCTGGCACCCCCGGCACCCCCCGCGCCGCAAAACCCTTCGCCTGGGCCGACATCCTCGCTGGCGACATCGGCGCCATTCGTCGTTACGCGCCCGCCAACCTCAAACGCAAAACCGTCGTCGTAGAGTGCGCCAGCCCGGAAGACGTGGCCGACATGCGCGAACGAGGCGTTTCCATCCTCATCACCCTCATGCCCTGCCACCGACGGCCAAAGCCTGGGCCGCTGGTCGGCCGCCGCCATCGAAGCCATGCTCGTGGCCCTGCGCACCGATCCCAATGCCCCCCTCAACGAAGACACCTACCTCGACCTCATGGCCGACATCGAATGGACACCCGGCATCCGCTACCTGCAACCCGACGAAGCCGACATCAACCGTTTCGCCTTCGTCATCCACCCCCTCAACATCAGCTTCATCCACAACGATCCGCGCTTTCGCTGGACACGCTACCTGCCCAACAAACTCGTCGAGAGCCACCGCCGCCTACATGTGGCCCATGTACATCTCCCGCATCACCGGCGGCCAATCGCCCACCACCGGCCAGAAAATCGAAGGCCATCTCTTTTCCCTCGCTGCCACGCCGCAGCAAATGATGCGTCACGGCGAACGGTTCACCTACACCCGCCTCAACGCCGCCGCCCGCATGGCCGAACGGCGCGGCGCCCGCATCATGGGACTGGGTGCCTTCACCAGCGTCGTCGGCGATGCTGGTATCACCGTCGCCCATGAATCCGACATCGCCATCACCAGCGGCAACAGCCTCACCGTCTCCGCCACCCTGGAAGCCGCCAAACAAGCCGTCATCAAAATGGGCGCGACTGATCTGACGAAAGGCAAAGTCATGATCATCGGCGCGACTGGCTCTATCGGCTCCATCTGCTCCCGCTTACTGGCCCAGGCCATCTTCGACGTCGTCCTGGTCTCCATCGAGCCGGAACGCCTCATCGACCTCAAGCGCACCATCCAGGAAGAAACCCCCGGCGCCACCGTCACCATCGCCACCAAAGCCGATGGCTTGCTGGGCGACTGTGACCTCATCGTCACCGCCACCTCCGCTTTCGGCCAGCGCATTGTCGATGTCAGCCAATGCAAGCCCGGCGCAGTCGTCTGCGACGTGGCCCGCCCGCCCGACATCAACAAAGCCGAAGCCGACCTGCGCCCAGACGTGCTGGTCATCGAAAGCGGCGAAGTGCTCATCCCCGGCGACATCGACTTTGGCTACAACATCGGCCTGCCGCCCAAAACCGCTTACGCCTGTCTGGCAGAGACCGCCCTGCTGGCGATGGAAGGTCGCTTTGAGGACTATACCCTGGGGCGCAACATCACCATCGAGCGCGTCAAAGAGATCTATCGCCTGTTCAAAAAGCACGAGTTCCAAATCGCCGGTCTGCGCTCCTTCGATGAGTACGTCACCGACGAGTTCGTCGCCGAAAAACGCAAAATCGCCGACCAATACCGCGCTGACCCGGCGCTGTTTGCCCGCGTGCAGGCAGATGCCACCGCTAAAATCGCCGTTATGCCTGTCATGGCGAAGGGCGTGCAATCATCCAGCAGTGACAACACGAAATATGTGGTTGCTGGGGCTGCGGCTGGATTGGCGTTGCTTGGCTTACTGCTTAGTCGACGCAAAAAGTAAAATTTAGTAGCCTGGCTCCTTGTTTCTCGTGGCTTTGATGCGCTAGATATCAGGTATTAGGTTACTTTGATTCCACTATTCCATAAGAATTAAAGGATTTCTCATCGATACAACAAAGATTACTCGTTAGCATCATCTAGTTTGTTTTAATAGTAGCAACTATTGTTTGTGTGGGTAAAACCATAGGAGGGTTTTATGAAAAAGTTCAGTCGTGTTTTTGGGGTAGGTTTTGTATTAAATTTGTTCGTATTTGTTTTATTATTGGCATTCACAGTCGGCGAAACAACGGCCGTTTCCGAGCCAACAACTCTCTTCCCACAAAATAAAACAGAAATTCAGGCAGTCGAAGCAATTACCCACACCATTTTTCTGCCCATTGTCGAACTAACTCGCCAAGGTCATGGGATATTATTTTTCTCAAATAGAGCAGGAACCGGAAAATATGATATCTACAATATGAACCTGGATGGCAGTAACGTGAGACGACTTACATATCTGGATATCGATTCTTATGTAGGTTTGTCTTTACCTCGTTGGTCACCTGATGGCACTCAAATTGCATTCGAATTTGAAGACGTTCTCTATTTGATGAACGAAGATGGCAGTCATTTAGAACCATTAATCGATGAACCGATGACGAGGGTCATCAGTTTCCCCGCCTGGTCTCCCGATGGCACTCAAATTGCTTACAGAGCTATTGACTGCACGATACAACGTCCCGCATGTATAGGGCCTACGGGAGGTGGCGTGCGTGTGGTTGATGTCAACACAAAAGAAATCAAACAAGTAATTCCTGATGGGATCAATATAAATATTCTTGGAAATATTATCTGGACTGCTGATGGGACATCGGTTTGGGCACTGCCACAAGAAAGCGGGTATAGCGGCATTGGCATCGGGTATTTAGATAATTCTCCAGCCAATTGGATTTTGACAGACTATGAAATTATTAGTTTTGCTCTTTCTGCTGATGAAAACAAAATTGCCTTTTATACAGGGCTTAATTCTTACGTATTTGACATTGATAAAAATCAGATCATTTTGAGTCGGCTTTGGGATGGAGTAAATGATGAGCTACGTGATCAAACGTGGCATCCATTTAAGCCTCAATTAGCCTATGTTTATGAGAATAACGGCTATGCTATCGATGTCTATGGATTTGATGGGTCATCAAGGACAGTGTTGCCCTTTGAGGCTTTAAGTGGATCGGTATCTTTGTGGGGTTGGACGCCAGACGGCTCGAAAATTCTATATGACCAATTTAACCGAACTGAAAGAGACGTTTTTATGGTAGATGATGATGGTAATAATTTGACAAATCTTACCCCTGATTCGTCTGAAATCGATGACATTTTAGCTGATTACCGACCCTAATCGTTTTCAAAATGCATGGCGCTGGGAGACGGATGTATTGCTTTTTATTCTCGTTCCACGCTCTGCGTGGAATGCCCTTTTGGATGCTCCGCGTCCAACCTTTCACCGAGCCGTCTCCGATTAACATCGAGCTGTCCCGATTAACACCGAGTTGTCTCCGATTAACATCCAGTACTTGCTGAAACACATACATAGATGTAAAAATCAGCCATGCTAATTATTGACGCTCACTTAGACCTTGCTTACAACGCTCTCAACTACGGCCGTTCTCTCACCAATTCGGTTGCCGACATCCGTCCCACAGAACCCATTGATAAAGAACGGGGTCAAATCACCACCACCTTCCCCGACATGCAAAAAGGGGGCGTCGGGCTGGTATTTGGCACGCTGTTCGTCACGCCCAGCCATGCCAAAATCCCCATCATGGGCGACAAGATGATCTACTACAACGCCGATCAAGCCTTCGGCTACGCCATGAAACAGCTCGACTACTATCATCGACTGGTAGACGAAAACGAAAGCATCCGCCTCGTCACAGACAGCCGGAGTCTGGAAACCGTCGTTGAAAGCCATACCAATGCAGAAACAGAGCCACTCATCGGCATTGTCGCCTCTCATGGAAGGAGCCGATCCCATCCGCGTTCCCGAAGAGGCTGAATTGTGGTACGAGCACGGCCTACGCGCCATTGGCCTGGCCTGGGACGATACGCGCTACGCCACCGGCGGCTGGTCTAACAGCAGCGATGGTCTCACCAAAGATGGTTATCGCCTCCTCGAAATCATGGCCGACCTCGGTTTCATCCTCGACCTGACCCACATGAGCGAAAACGCAGCCATCGAATCGCTGGAACGGTACGAAGGCATCGTCGTTGCCACCCACACCAACTGCCGCGTCCTGGTTCCCGGACAACGCCAATTCAACGACACCCAAATTCGGCTGCTCGGCGAACGGGATGGCGTCATGGGAACCGTTCTTTACAATGCCTTTTTACAAAAAGGATGGCGTAAACCAGCCCGCAAAGAGGATGTGACCCTGGATCACGTGGTCGCCAATATCGATCATGTCTGTCAACTGCTCGGCAGTGCCAACCATGTCGGCATCGGCTCAGACCTGGATGGCGGTTTCGGCGCTGGAACACATCCCCGCCGAACTAGACACCATCGCCGACCTGCCCAAAATCGCCACCAAACTCAAAGAGCGCGGCTACGAATCGAATGATATTGAAAACATCATGGGCGGAAATTGGTTGAGGATACTGCGGAAAGCTTTTTCGTAAGCGTACATCGAAGATCTGACAAGAAGTTCAAACTTCTCTAGAAAAGTTGAACTGAGTCTAGATTGTCTAACGTGGTTTAACGCTGGCAACACCGGGCAGCCGCCGCAAATTCACCAACAAATCCTGGCAAATTTTGGTATTGTTATTGGGGAAATCCATCGTCCAGCCGTGGCTGACCATCTGCAAACGCAGCTTGTCTTCGCCCTGATATTTGCTGGCTTCCTGAATCACCTGCCGACACGCTTCTTTCCAATTGCCCACCGGCTTAATTTCCACAACCATTGTCTTGACGGTATCGGCCGCAAATCCATTTGGCTTGTCGCCAAAGACGATGGGCGTGCTTCATAGGGGCAGGCTTGGCAACTGGAGATTTAGGAGGCGAGATTGGAGAGTGGGGAACTTGTCCTGAGCTTGTCGAAGGATTAGAGAGTGGTGGGGCATTGTAAACGGGTGCTGGTTCTTCAATCACAGGCGGCACCTGATTCGCAGATGACCGTTCACCGTTCACTGTCAACTGTTCACTGTTCACTGAAGACTGTCCAGTGACCACTGGCCTTGCTTCTGATTCTTCATCAAAATTGGGCGGTGGTGGCGGGGTAAAGCCATTGGCTTGTATTGCCGTTTCTTGTTGGACGGGGAGCGCTGTGTAGGTGGGTGGTGGTGGTGGAGCAGAACGGCCGTTTCCGTTCCCATTGACTATTACCATTCCCATTCCCCCAACCCACTTGCTGCACCTCTTCATGTTGGGGTACGGCCGGGTCTATCTTCGTCTGCACCTTATCCACGATGATATTGACTTCATCATCCTTCGCCTGCACCTTGCCCCACAGCAGCATCACCTGATCCACTTCCACCATATCGCGGCACTGCTTCCAGGTGCGCGGGAAGAAAACCAGGTCGATTTTATCGTCCAAATCTTCCAACGTGCCAAACGCCATCGGATCACCCTTTTTGGTGGTGAGCGTGCGTAAATGGCTGACCATACCGGCAATTTTCACCTGTTTGCCGTTGTCGGTGGTTTCAATCTGACCGATGGTGGTATTGGTAAGTGGACTAAGCATGGCTAACGGCCGTTCTAAAGGATGTTCTGACACATGGACTCCCAGGGCTTCTTTTTCCCATTCCAGCACATCTTTATGCGCGACTGGCTTGATTTCTTTCTCAGAATGTAATAAATCGACGTCCATTGACATGGTAGACGCACTGCCCAGGCCACCAAACAAACTCATCTGCCCCAACGCCACCGCGTCATGGGTACCGCCGCTAAAGTTAACAAGCCGATCCAGCGCGTCCATAAACTGCGCGGGCGACCCCCACACATCAAACGCATGGCCTTTGATCATAAACTCCAGCGTCCGTTTCCCCACGCGCCGCATATCAACGCGGTCGCACAAGTCCATCAAATCCTTAAACGCCCCGTTTGCTTCCCGTTCATCAATAATCAGACTGAGCGCCGTCGCGCCCGCATTTTTAATCGCACCCAAGCCAAACCGGATTAACGGCCGTTCCCCATCATCCTCAATCGTAAAATCCAAACCCGATTTGTTCACAGCCGGCGGCGCCACATCAATACCCAGATTCTTCGCCTCCGCAAAATAACGGCGCACCTTCTCCGTATTATCCCGTTCCACAGAAAGCATCGCCGTCAAATATTCAACCGGATAATGCGCTTTCAAGAACGCCGTCTGGCACGTCACCTTGGCATAGTCGGCGGCGTGCGCCTTGTTAAACCCATACCGTGCGAAGAACTCAATATCGCCCCAGATGGCATCACACACCTCACGGCTCAGCCCACGAGCCATCGCCCCATCCGTAAACTGAACCTGATGCTCCGCCATCAACTTCTTCTTCTTCTTGGCGACCGCTTTCCGGATCATATCCGCTTCGCCCGGCTCATACCCCGCTAAATCAGAGGCAATGCGGATAATCTGTTCCTGGTAAACCAAAATGCCATACGTATCTTTGAGAATCGGTTCCAGCGCTGGCGTGTGGTACTCGACAATATCCTTCTTGTCATAAATTTCGGAGTGCATCCGCCGAATATATTCGGGAATATTTTCCATCGGGCCAGGACGGTAGAGCGAAATGGCGGCGATGATATGGTCAAAGAGACGGGGTTTCATCTCCATCATCAAGCGGCGCATCCCCGCGCCTTCCACCTGGAACACACCCGCCACTTCCCCGCGTCCCAGCATATCAAACAGCGCATCCGGCGATTTCGTGGGGTCTGGCCCCACATGCCCCTGGTCGTAGGGAATATTGTCCATCGTGTAGACGGTGCCGTACCGTTCCTCAATAAGCCGCGCCGCCCGACGCATGACCGTCAGCGTACTCAGCCCGAGAAAGTCCACCTTGAGCAGGCCAATCGACTCCACAATTTCCATCGGCCATTGCGTCACGCGATCCACACCGCCCAGCCCTTCATCGCCACTGGTCGGCCGGTTCAGCGGCACATATTCCACCAACGGCTTGTCAGAGATGATGACACCCGCCGCATGGCTGGAGGCGTGGCGTACCACCCCTTCCAAACTTTGCGCCGTTTCCAGCAGTTCTTTGACGTATTTTTCCCGCTTATATCTCTCTTCCAGTTCCGACGAGTAGAACTCATGCTCCGAATTCAACACATCCTTAATCTTGACAGGTTTGCCGGGAACGGCCGGAATCAGACGCGCAATGCCATCCACATCGGGCAGCGGCAAATCCATCGCCCGACCCACATCACGGATGGCGGCACGCGCCCCCATCGTGCCAAACGTGATGATCTGCGCCACTTTTTCTGCGCCATAGCGCCGTTTGGTGTACGCCACCATCAGCCCGCGCACATCATCGGGGTAATCGAGGTCAATATCGGGCATGGACACACGCCCTGGATTGAGGAACCGTTCAAAAATCAGCCCGTTGACTAGCGGATCGATACTCGTAATACCTAGCGTATAAGCCACCACGGAACCGGCACCGGAACCACGCACGTTCCACCAAATATCATTGTCTTTCCATTCCTGGTAATCTTCATAGGGGAACGGGTCTTGATGTTCTTCGTACCACGAGTCGGTACGAGCCGCCCATTCACACAAATCCCACACGATGAGGAAATAGGTATCGAAGCCCATGCGACTGATGATGCCCAGTTCATGGTCAAGACGTGCGCGTAACATGTCGTCATTTTTGGCGCGTTCTTCGCCATAACGCCAGATGAGCCCTTTTTCGCACAGATGGCGCACGTAGCTGGGAGCGTCATACCCTTCCGGCACGTCAAACTCTGGCAGATGGTAGCCATCGCTGTCCAAATTGACATCGCACATTTCGGCAATTAGCAGGCTGTTGCTCAACGCGCCCGGAATCTCGCCAAAAAGCTGTGCCATTTCTGCATGGGATTTAAGGTAATACTCCTTGTCGGAAAAGGTGAGCTTGGGGTTTTGAATGGTGGAACCGGTCTGGATGCAGAGCAATGTTTCATGCGGATTGGCATGTTCGGCGCGGGTATAATGCACGTCGTTGGTCGCCAGGAAATTGTTTTCCAGGCCAAAACGGGGTGCCATCTCAATGAGCTTCTTGTTGATGTCGGTCAGTTCAGGAATATGATGCTCTTGTAGCTCAACGTAGAGGCGATCCTTGCCAAAAATGTCCAGATATTCGCCCATGAGTTGATTAGCAAGTTTCATATTGCCATCACCAATCGCCCGTGGAATTTCACCCGCCATACACCCCGTCGTGGCAATGACACCTTCGCTGTGTTTCGCCATAAAATTGCGGTCGATGCGCGGTTTGTAGTAGTAGCCGTCTAACTGGGCGGAACTGGCAACTTGCAGTAAGTTGAGATAACCGGTCTGGTTTTGCGCCAGCAGGAGCATGTGGAACCGCTTCTTGTCTAATTGCGCATCACGGTCGCCCATACCCCGCATCGCCAGATACGTTTCAATGCCGATAATCGGCTTGATACCCGCCGCTTTGGCCGCGCGATAAAAGGGCATCGTGCCATACATCGCGCCGTGGTCGGTGAGGGCGACGGCGGGTTGGTTTAGTTCGACGGCACGCTGCACAATATCGTTGATGCGGCTAAGGCCATCGAGCAATGAAAACTCGCTGTGGACGTGCAAATGGACGAAGGATTCGTTATCGGTCATAAGTTAGCTAGAGTAAGAGCTAGAGCGAGAGGTTGGCCCGTGTGGCGGTCTGGCTCTAAATTTGAATGATTTCTTGCGGTGATTGGCTACTGCTTCGGCTAATACAGGTGGCAATTATTATGACAATTGTTGTATTGTCCCGCATACAGGAGTATACCACATCCGGCTGATGATCTGGGAAAATTTAAGGATGGATTTTTGGTGTAGTGTATTTTGAAAGGGAGGATGATGGATATGGGGAAACGGCCGTTATTACAATGGTAAAAAGCGTATTTGTCCTTCCCATTCACCATCGATACTACAAGTTGCTAATAGCACCATATCTTCAATAATTTGATTAACCGAATAATCCACGCAAAATTTTGCCGTTGAAATTTTCGTCAGTTGCCAGTTTGATCATGGTATTTTTGTCGGGCTAATAGACGTTCTCTAAGTCCATGCGAGGGAGATTGTTGTTCAATTTTGTAGTGAAGTTGTAGGGCTTCTTGTTGTCTAGACTGGAGGTAAGTCTCAACTTCTGCTTGATGATCCAAGTAGTAGCTGATGATGGCGTAGACATCAGATAGATTTAAGGTATCAAAACTTTCAACGATTTCCTCAGCGCTTTCCCCATTTCGATAGGCAAGGACTATGGTATCTAACGGAATTCGTGTGTTTTTTACTCTAACCGTTCCATCAGGATCTGTTTGTAATGGAATCGGTTTTGTCTTGATTGCTAACATCATTTTTGTTACCTCTTGTTGGCATTATAGCACAAGAAAAGAAGAGCATGTCAGATTTTAAATGATCGCTTGACAAATAGTCTGAATTTAATTAGAATCCTGAACAATGTTCGGTAAATGAAATAATTATGGATGACTTAACGCCCAGACAACGCAGACACCTGCGCACAAAAGACGCCATTTTAGATGCAGCCCGCGAAATCATTAGCGAAGATGGCATTGACAGCCTGTCGATGCGGGCTATTGCGGATCGGATTGATTACAGTGCGGCCGGGTTGTATGAATATTTTGGGAGCAAGGATGAGATTATAACGGCCGTTTGCCTGCAAGGTGATGAACGACTACGCCAAAACATGGGGCGGGTAGCTGCTTCCCTCTCCCCCATGGACTATTTAATCGAAATTGGCCTCGCTTACATAGATTTTGCCGTCACAAACCCCGACCATTTTATGCTCATGTTCGCTTCTGGGCTGGAAGCCCCTGCTGAAATTCAGGATAGGCCAGAGGAATCTTCTTTCGATATTCTCGTCTCAGCGATTGCCCGAGGTGTGGAAGCAGGTGTCTTTTTGCCGCGCGAGGGATTTGGGCTGATGGATATGGCGTTTATGGCGTGGTCGGTGGTGCATGGCATTTCTGTGCTGCGGGTGACTCAGTTTAGCCAGCTCCCGTATGATTTTAGTGCGGCAGACAGGGAAGTTTTGAAAACGGCCGTTTACGGCCTAAGCCAATCACTATAATATTTTTTGCAGCAGACTGAACAATGTTCGGTAAATGGACTGCGTTCAGAAACAAGGAGAATTAGCTATGTATCTGGCCTTAAAATGGATTCATGTGCTGAGAGCAATTGTGGCTTTAAGGGCCAATATCACCTACATCATCTGGCTCACCCGGGTCAACAAATCACCGGAGTCGCTGATATTCACGCTGCGCACCATCAAAATCCTGGATGATCGGATAGCCAATCCCGCCTACGTTTTGAGTTTACTCACCGGATTGGGCATGGTGTTTGTCTCGGGCTGGTCTCTGACCACGCCCTGGCTGCTGCTCTCGTCGGTTTTGTAGACGATGGTTGTCATCACTGGGCTGGGTGGTTATTCGCGCACGCTCAATCAACAAATCGCAGTGGTGGCAAACGGCGGCGCCTTGTCAGCAAATTATGCAGTGCTGTCTCGCCGGGGCCAGATTTTAGGATTGATTATCATTGCTCTCGTCGTTATTATTGTGTACTTGATGGTCATCAAACCACCCCTTTGGGGATAGTCAAGCAAATCTCAAAAAGATTAATAACATGACTCAATCTAGCCACCAAGAATTATTCTTTATAGTATAGGACTTACGCAGGGAGGATTGAGATAGTTGGTTGACGCAATTGTTTACGCATATAGTCATCCAATAATCCCTGCTTGATTTGATAAACATTTGTTTGGGTTTCTTGGGCTATTTGGTTAAAGCGAACCCAAACTAACATCGCACAAGCAATATGATTTCGCTGTGCTCGTTGTGAACGACATTGGGATGATTCAAACCCGTCACCTGCTTGGCTTCCCGGTGAAACTGCTCAATCTTCCAACGAATGGCACTTTCTTGTCGAGTAGCATCCGTCGAATCTTGAGAAAAGTCGTTAGTAACTACATAGTCCGTGCGCTGGGAAGACAACACAAGCCGGAACAGTTTCAGTTGATGACCTTTTGGGAATTTATTAAGATGAACCGTTTTCCCCGATTCCAACTCGGTTTCAGACCAAGTAAGCGAATCAACACGATGATAGGGTTCCTCAGGATGTTCAGACACCTGACGATTGGCTTTGAGTGGGCAGTAGTAAATCTTGTCTGCCTTTTCGATCGTTTTCATTATTTCCATGGTGGCATACCAACTATCCATCAACACGGTGCGGAACGGGAGCTTCTCAACGTAGAGAATCGTTTGCCACATGTCCAGTAAATGGTCGAGCTTACTGCGACCATCTCGTTCCGGGTCAAAGATTCGGTAATCGATGACCCAAAACTGTTCCGTATCGGGATTAACATAGACACAAGTCACAATGCCAATCCCCTTGATTACCTTTTTTGCATTGCCACTCCATTGGCGACGGACCAGTTCAATCATAAAGGAATGACTTTTGTCCAAAACGGTATCATCGAAAAGGATGTAGCCATTTTCCGAGAGAACTAATTCTTGTCGCACCATTTGGCGCAATTCTCGAGGAGTAAGCTTGTTATCTCTCATCAATCGATTGATACGGTCATGACTAAATTGTTCACTATGGTCAGCAAAGTAGGTTTGAGTGTAATTGACTTGGCTGACCAATAAAAATTGACAGTAATCCCAGTGGGTTAATTTGCTCATTCATCCATTATCGCAAATTCTCACTGGATTGCGTAAGTCCTATAGTACAAGGACTTACTGATTCGGTTGGAATGAAATCTTTGGCTCTCGATTTTGCTATGAGCGCTTCCGGTGAAGATTTTTCAAGATTAGATGTAATGTGGCATACGCCCCCAAATTGGTGGGGAAATGATGAGCAACCGCTTTCAGTTGATATTAGAAAATGCTATGCAATAAACGGGGTTTATAACATTAATTTGATTACTTTTCCCACATCAATTCCAATAGATTTTGATCTACATAGTTTGCAATTTCCATATACTATCAACGGAATTATTTTGAATGTGGATTTAAGTAGATTTGGGTGGGATTCGGATACCCGTTCTGATAAATCTCGCGCCGACTTAAAATCTTTAGAGCGAGGTGGAATTCTTTGGATAAAAGATGAGAAATTGCCTTCTGTAATCATTGCTACCAGTTTCAATCCTCCGCTTATCTCAAGGAATGAAATGCGTAATTTATTAGGTCTTTCTCAAAAAACACCCGTTTTACCGTATCTCAAAAATACTCGTGATGAATCTCGGTTTCAGTTTTTCTTAACGTATGAACATGAATACATTCAAAACGTCCTAACTGCATTAGTTAACCAGATTAGTGTAAATAATGCCTAAATGATTTAAGTAAAAGCCAAATTAGCATTCGGATTAATTCAAGAAATATATTGGCTTTTACTCAATAGACAGGAGCCAAAGATGGCAGAAATTAGCAGCAATCAAGTTTGGGAAGCAATCCACAAGCAGCTGTTCGCCGTTCTGGGAATGGTAACAAAAAATGGAGAGGCACGGACTGTGGGCATTGTCTACGTCGAGCAAGATGGCAAACTTTACATTACTTCAAAGAAGCAAACATGGAAAATTCGCCATATCGTGCAAAATCCGCATGTGTCACTGACTGTGCCAATCCATAAGCGGATTCCGTTCCTGCCCTGGATCAAAATTCCAGCGGCTACAATCACTTTCTCGGGCACGGCCAATTTGCTGCTATACCAGGATGTCTCAGATGAAATTATCCAGAAGCTGTTTCGCGGGATAGAGTTCTCTGAAGCAGAACAAGGTGATTTGCGGATTATTGAGGTCACGCCAGTTGGTGATTTCATCACTTACGGCATCGGTGTGCCGATGATGAAGATGCGAGAGCCGGAAAAGGCGCGGGGGCGGGTAGCGGTGGTGGGGTAAAACACAAGGGGGAAAGGAAACGGCCGTTTCCCTTCCCCCCTTTTTAATTTCCTATTTCTGCGTCCTTACACAGCCTTCCGCGCCGCCAACGTCTGCGACAACAAGCGATTCACCACGGCCGGATCCCCTTTCCCCTGGCTCTTCTGCATCACCTGACCCATAAAAAAGCCGCGAAGTTTTTCTTGACCGCCCAAATAAGCAGTTAGCTTATCTGGATTATCAGCTAAAACCTGCTCAATCATGGCGGCGATGGCACTATCATCCGAGATTTGGCCTAAGCCTTTTGCTTCCACAATCGCTTGTGCCGATTGGCCGGTGCTAAACATCTCAGCCAGCACTTCTTTGCCGGTGTTGTTGTTGATGGTGCGTTTCTCGACCAACTCAACCAACGCGACCAACCCGGCTGGTGTCACCTGAATTTCGTCGATGCTTTGCTTGTGCTCGTTCATCAGCGAGAAGAGATTGTTGATCATCCAGTTGGCGATGGGTTTGGGTTCACCCCCTGCTTCAATCACCGCCTCAAACCAGGCCGCCACGCCCTTTTCCTCAGTTAAAACCCGCGAATCGTAATCCGAGAGGCCGTAATCTGACTGATAGCGGGCAACCTTCGCATCGGGCAGTTCGGGCAGGCTGGCTTTGACTTCGGCAATCCATTCATCGCTGATGGACAGCGGCGGCAAATCTGGCTCGGGGAAGTAGCGGTAATCTTCTGCTTCTTCTTTGCTGCGCTGGCTGAAGGTGATGCGCTTGGTGTCGTGCCAACCCCGTGTTTCCTGGACTACTTGAGCGCCGCTTTCGAGAACGGCCGTTTGTCGTTCAATTTCAAACGCTGTGCCATCAGTTAACACCCGGAAACTGTTGAGATTTTTGAGTTCAGTACGTTTGCCAAATTCAGTCGTGCCAACGGGGCGGATGCTGATATTTGGCTCGACGCGGAAGACACCCTTTTCCAAGTCACCAGCGTTGACTTCCAGATAGCGCAAAATCTGCCGAATCTTGACGGCATAAGCACGTGCCTCTTCGCCGCTGCGAATATCTGGCTCCGACACAATTTCCAGCAGCGGCACGCCCGAACGATTGTAATCGACCAAGGTGCCTTCTTCAGACAGATTAGCGGTACGATCTAAATGGGTCAGCTTACCTGTATCTTCTTCCATATGCACACGGCGCACGCGAATGCGCTTGCTCGTGCCATCTTCCAGTTCGATGTCGAGCCAGCCGTGTAAGCCAATCGGCAGTTCATATTGGCTGAGTTGGTATGCTTTGGGCAGGTCGGGATAGAAGTAGTTTTTGCGGGCGAAGATGTTGTGGTGCTGCACCTCGCAGTTCAACGCCAGCGCCACCCGCATCGAATACTCGACAGCTTTCTGGTTGATGACGGGCAACATGCCTGGCATCCCTAAACAGACGGGACAAACGGCCGTGTTGGGCGGCGCTTCTACGCTGTCCACCACCTTGCAGCGGCAGAACATCTTGGAATTGGTCATCAACTCCGCATGAATTTCTAACCCGATGATTGCTTCGTATTTACTCATAATAAATTATCTACCCATGCCGACGCATAAATGAGTCCATGCGGTTCAGGGCTTCTTCGATTTTTTCGTAGGATTGGGCGTAGGCGGCGCGGACGTAGCCGTTGCCACTGGCGCCAAACGCTTCGCCAGGAATGACGGCCACTTCTTCTTCCGCAAGCAGACGGTTGGCAAATTCTTCACTGCTCATGCCGCTGCGGGCGATGGAGGGGAAGGCGTAGAAGGCCCCTTTTGGCTCAAAACAGTCGAGGCCGAGGGTGTTGAAGCCATCCACAATGAGGCGGCGGCGGCGGTCATATTCAGCGACCATGCGCTGCACGGAATCATGGCCGTCTTCGAGGGCGGCAACGGCCGCCGCCTGGGCGGTGGTGGGAGCGGACATGATGGTATATTGATGCACTTTGCGCATGGCGTCGAGCAGGTCGGGATTGGCGCAAGCGTAGCCGATACGCCAGCCAGTCATGGCGTAGTTTTTGCTGAAGCCACCGAGCAAAATGGTGCGGTCGCGCATCCCAGGCAGGCTGGGAACGCAGGTGTGGGTCACGCCATAGACGAGTTGGTCGTAGATTTCGTCGGAGAGGATGAGCAGATCATGCTCTTCGGCGACGGCGGCGATTTCGAGCATCCGTTCGCGGCTCATAACGGCGCCGGTGGGGTTGTTGGGGTAGCCGAGGAAGATGGCTTTTGTTTTGTCGGTGATGCGGGCTTCGATGTCTTCGGCTGTCACCTGGAATTGGTGCTCAACGTAGCACGGCACCATCACGGGTAGGCCGCCAGCAAAGCTCACTTCGGGCGCATACGAGACGAAGCAGGGTTCTGGAATGATCACTTCGTCGCCTGGATCGAGAACGGCCGTCATTGCTAAATAAACCGCTTCACTCACCCCCACCGTAATGATGATTTCATGTTCAGCATCGTAAGAGACACCATACAGTTTGCTGATGTGTTTACTGAGAGCGCGGCGTAGTTCGGCCGTGCCGCTGTTGGAGGTATAGCCCGTTTCACCTCGGTTGAGGGAGGCGATGCCCGCTTGCAAAATGGGCTGGGGTGTCACAAAATCCGGTTCGCCAATGCCAAGCGAGATAACGTCTTTCATGGTGGCCACGATGTCGAAGAATTTACGAATGCCGGATGGCGGGGTTTGCGCCACGCGCTGAGAGATGAATTTATTCATGGGAATCTCCGTGTTTCGTAGCACGACGCACTACGTTAGTTGAACGGTTGCGTTGTCACCAACGAATATTTTTTGTATTTTACCGGTGATTTTCGTGTTTTCACCAACGATTGAGCCGTTGAGGATGCAATTTTCGATGTGGGCACCCGCGTCAATGATGCTGTTGCTGATGATGGCATTTTTGATGGTGACACCAGCACCGATGTGGGCATAGGGGCCAATAACGCCCGATTCGATGAAAGCATCTTCGGCGATGTAGACGGGGGGTAGCACGGTGAAATCTTCAGCGTAGCTGCGGTCGATGGCGTCTGGTGTTGAACCTTGGCCTAGCGCCAATAGTCGTTTGTTGGCTTGCAGAAGGCTGTCGGGTGTACGAGCATCGAGCCATTGTTTGACGGGTTTGCGTACGATGACTGCCCCTTCGTTGCGCAAGTACTTGAGGGCGTCGTTGTAGTTGGTGGTGGCTTGGAGGGCGGCTAGGAGAGAACGGCCGTTTCTAAACCACCATACATTCGCATCTTCATCGGGCTTGTCGGGTTGGGTCATCACCACAACATCGGCACCAGGTTCAGGAATGGTGGCATAATCACATTCAGATAACGTTCGCCGCGAAATAACCAACACAGGCTCATCATCCAAATAATCTCGGCAAGCCAGGATAGATTTCGAGCGGCCGCCCGTTTCTATGTGGACATACGAGGCATTTAAAGTCGGGAAATTTTCTGCCACCCACACTTTTATGGTTTCTTCGTATTGTCCCGATGCAAAAATGACCTCATCTGTGGGGCTTGTTTGTAACAAATTCAAAACATGTCCCAAAATCGTGTTGCCGGATAGGCTTAACAATGATTCTGGGCGACCGGCTGCCAGGTTCGTCAGGGTGGTGTTTTTATGAGTTAATGGGATTATTATTTTCAATGCGGTTCTCCTTTTCTACCGGCACTTAGTAATCGTTCGGTAATAAGTTCGTAGTGATGACTTTAGTCATCATGACCACTTTGGTGGTCACTACAAACCTAAATTGCTAACTTATTTTTGCATGGTTACTTAAAAAATGTCCATCTTCTGGATTCCCGCCTTCGCGGGAATGACAAGTCTTAAAAACTATTTTTATGCTGTATTAGGTAAAAGCGGGAAAGTTTTTGGAAATAAAATCGCGCGAAACCCGCTTTTCCTTGAAGGAAACTACAATTTTGCGTGTTGGTAATTTTAATAACTTTTTGTGGTTTACCTAAATATGCGCCGAGGCTAAATCCTGATCAATGGACTGCGTTTGTTGCTGCATTTCGGTGATGACATCGAGATACCACCACCAATGTGAAGATGGCACATCCGCCTCGTGCCGCCAACTTGCTAGATCAGCAATTTCCTGGATAGCTTGATAAAACAGAAATGCTTGATTTCTTAACGATTGGTCGGCGTTTAAGAGCCGTACGTCTTTCTCCATCTGTTAAATGAGGTTCATGTTTAGCAATTTCACTGCGGATCATGAGCATATCTAAATGCTCCATGCCACTTACATCTGAAAATTGAACATCCACTTCATAAGCTGACAGTAACTCTTTATAACTCATTGTCCACCTCGCCTAACAAACCAATATACTCAAATCCAGGTTTGTTTAAATAATGTTCTGGACGGTCAACAACAAAAGCACTTTCCATGACACAATCATAAGAAAACATGACTAGCCACTGATGTCGCTGTACGGTTGCCACAATAGTGATATAAGGTGAGCGATTGTACCAGTAACGGAATAGTTGGGCTGACTTGTCTTGTAACACCGTTTGAATAACTTGCTCATAATCTGCAAGAACGGCCGTTGTCGATAAATGACCTCTCAGTATTCGTTTCTGTAGGTGCCTCTCGCTACTATTCCCTTTCCAGCGAATGTTATTACGTATAGCTTCAATTCCTCGCAGCATTTCAGCAAGTTCAGACGAAGATAATTTAGTCATAGATGCTTATATTTTAGCAGGTTCTGGCAACTTCTTGTGCCAATCAGTTGCCTGTTCATACGCATAGGCGGCGTTTAAAATTGTAGCTTCTTGTAACGTGTTGCCAATGAGCTGCAAGCCAATGGGCAGACCCCTTGCTGTCGAAACCGCAGGGAACGTTGAGACCACAGCTTGCACTGAGGTTAACAGATAACGTAAAAATATCAGCAAGATACATCGCCAGCGGATCATCTGCTTTTTCGCCGATTTTGAAGGCGGTGGTGGGGCTGGTGGGGCAAGCGATAACATCCACTTGCTCAAAAGCGTTGAGGAAATCTTGCTTGATGAGGGTGCGCACTTTGAGCGCCCGGCCGTAATATTCATCATAGTAACCAGCGGAGAGGGCATACGTTCCTAGCATAATGCGGCGCTTTACCTCTGGGCCGAAAAGGGAGCGCGTTTTCTTGACCGAATCGATCATGTCACTGCCTTCCAGGCGCGGGCCGTAACGCACGCCGTCGTAGCGGGCGAGGTTGGCGCTGGCTTCGGCGGGGGCGATTAGGTAGTAGACGGGCAAGGCGTACTGGGTATGGGGCAGGCTGATTTCGACGATTTCTGCACCCAGTTCTTCCAGTTTGGCGATGGCGGTGCGAACGGCCGTTTCCACCTCCGCTATCTATCCCGTCAATAAAATACTCTTTCGGCACCCCGACTCTAAGTCCCTGAATATTGCCAGTAAGCGCCGCTTCAAAATCTGGCACATCCACATCAAGCGACGTGGAATCACGGGGATCGTAGCCAGCGGTGGCTTGGAAAATGGCGGTACAATCGGCGACGGTGCGGCCAAATTGACCAACCTGATCCAGTGACGAGGCAAAGGCAACCACACCCCAGCGGGATAAACGGCCGTAAGTGGGGCGCAAGCCCACGAGACTGCAAAACGAAGCGGGCTGGCGCACAGAGCCGCCCGTGTCGGTTCCGAGAGCGGCGTAAGCCAGTCCAGCCGATACGGCGGCGGCGCTGCCGCCACTGCTGCCACCAGGCACCCGTTCTAAATCCCAGGGGTTGCTGGTGGTGAAAAAGCCGGAATTCTCCGTGGAAGAACCCATGGCAAACTCATCGGTATTGGTCTTACCCAGGATGACGGCGCCTGCTGCTTCCAACTTGTCCACGACAAAGGCGTTGTAGGGCGGAATAAAGCCTTCCAGGATTTTGCTGCCGGCGGTACAGGGCACGCCTTGCACGCTGATGATGTCTTTGACGGCGACGGGAATGCCCAGCAACGGGCTGTCTTCCCCGTTGGCGCGGCGCTCATCGGCGGCAGCGGCTTGTTCTAATGCGAGTTCGTCGGTGACGGTGAGGTAGCTGTTGACGTCGTTGTCGATGGCGACGATGCGGTCGATCATGGCTTGCGTCAATTCGACGCTGGTAGTTTCACCTTTGCGCAGGGCGTCTCTGGCTTCGATTAGGGTTGTGTAATCCATAGTTTTTTCTCTGAAATAAAAAAAGGGCGCATTGGCCCTATGAATGATGATGGATGGAAACGGCCACTTCGACCTGACTCAGCACTAGCGTTTTCCTTACTCGTCTAAAACAGATTGGATGAGGAACTGGTTCTGTGCTTGCTTGGGGGCATTGAACAAGCACCTCATCTATGGCTAAACCGGGCGCGGCGATATCTTCCCGCATCACATTTTCTTGGGCGATGGCATGGGCTGTCGGTACAATGCCATCGAGATCCAGTTCATTGAGCATCTCGGCATAGTCGAGAACGGCCGTTAGTTGTTCTAAATATTGTGCTTTTTCGGCGGGGGTCAGTTCAAGGCGAGCCAAGTTGGCGATTTTTTCAACATCTTGTGGTGTGAGTGACATCGTTTTCTCCCTAATTTTGAACTGGGCAGATTATAGCACTGGCAAAAACAGCGGCAAAGAGACAAAGATGCCCCTTTGTCTCTCTTTGCTTTTGTAGAAATTGCTAGGAAACGGCCGTTTCACTTCCTGCTTCCAATTCGACATCTTCTTCATCATCAAATCGGGCGTGGAATTCTTCTTCCGTCCAGAGATTTTCTGGTGCAGTGAGTTTGTCGATGAAAAGAACGCCATTGAGATGATCAATTTCATGCTGGAAGATGCGAGCCGTCCAGCCACCTAATTTCAGCTTGATTTTCTTGCCATGACGGTCTTGCGCACGTACGCGAATCGATCGAGAGCGTTCCACCTCACCCAAATAACCGGGGATGGAAAGACAGCCTTCAATACCGTCTTCCGTATCATTTGAAGTCCATACGATTTCCGGGTTTACAATGACAAATAAATCTCGGGTATCGGGAATTTCGTTATCGTCTTCGTCATAGTCTGGCAACGATTCGATAACGGCTAATCGACGATTCTCGCCAATCTGGGGAGCGGCCAGACCAACGCCATTGGCGTTGCGCATCGTTTCAATCATATTGTCGATGAGGATTTGTAACTCATCGTCAAACTGCGTCACGGGACGCATTTTTTGCCGTAAAATGGCATTGGGTAAGGTTACAATGTCTAATAAGCTCATAGTGTCTATTTTATGGGAAATTGGGGGATTCAGCCAAATTCAGTAAACAGCATTTAATATTCCGTAAACAGCTATTTATTTATTCTGGTTGTGTGCTCACTTTTTAATCGCCAGGGTCGGGATTTTCCACAAATTCACCGGGGGCAGGGGTGCGGTTGGGTATACGTTTTTGTTCAAGTGCTTGTTTCCAAACATCAAGCAGAACGGTGTATTCTTCACGACGATCTGCACCAAGCTGTTTACGCTGTGCCTGCTCATGGGCTTCCAGTCGTTGGAAAATATCAGCTTGAATCTGACTGGGTTGCGGCACATATTCAAAAGTAATATCGGTATCTACACCGGCCGTTTCAATGTAAACAAAACCGTAGTTAAAAATAGTGGGCATCAAACCGGGGCGAGCGGCATTGACATTCTGAATATTGGATATGGATGCCTGTTTTCGGCTTTCGCTAAAACCAAACGGTTTACGATCGATGTCGACTACATATCTGTCAGAAACCTGGAAGGTATCGTTACGCCAGTTTTCAAAATTCCAAATAAACCAACCTAAAATGAAGAGATGGCAAAGCTTAGAATGGCAACTAAAAGGGGAGCATTTATATCAGTGTACTGAATGAGCAAGGAACCTATGCCCACGATACCGAAGGCAATTAAGGTGGGCAGCCAAACACCGGCGATCAGGGTGAAGAAGTGTTTGCGGTAGGTGATGGTATTGCCTTCAACGACTCGCCAGGCAAATCGATTTTTTAAGCGCTGCCAAGCAGTTACTCCGGAAACTGCCGCTGCTGTCTGCCTTATCTTCTTCGTCATATTCACGAAGCGGTGGCGGAATTTCAAAATGATTTTCTAGCGATTGCCGCATAACAGCTTGTGCTTCACCTTCATTCAAAGCCTTAACACGGGAAGTGAGGCGATTAAGCGCTTCCTGAACCAGTCTTGGGTCATCGATATTATCAAAATTAATGATACCTTTTTGGGCAGCTGTGGTTACTCTGGCTGAGCCAATCTTAAACAAGTTGGCAAGTAGGCTGGGTTTAAGTATTTGCACGCTTTGTACTTGTTTGATGGGGATTTTGTTGATGGTAATGCGGAAACCGCGCAGGTCAAATTCGTGGTAGATGAGATGTTTGTTGGTTATGACAAAGTAGTCGTTGGCCCAGTCTATTAAGCGGAAAAGCACGATAACCAAAAATATGAGGGCGATAAAGCCAATGATAATGAAGACGACTGTATTTGATAATGCGCCCCAATTGGTAAGTATCATATACATGATGGAAGGCATTAATATTAGACCTAACATGGGCCAAAAAAGTTTGATGAGGAGATACCAAATACTACGCCGAGCTTGATATTCAACGAGTTCATCGGGGAGTAAATTAACAGCTGAACTTTTTCGGTCGCTGCGCCCTCTAACTTTTTGGGCTTCTTCCCATCCTTGTTGAGAAAGGCCGCTGCTGTCTTCACTATCGTCTACTGGCTCCAGATTGGGCAGCACGTCGGGATTGGCGATGAGAAATTTGAGGAAGTCCTGCCCTTTGATGACGACCATTTGACCGTCGCTGGCCGCTGTTACCGTGGCAGGATGGGTATCAGCGGCAAATAACCAACTTTCTTTGAAGTGATCGCGGGGGAAGTATTGCTTTGATTCGCGGACGACGCCTTGTTTATCGAGTGTTTGGGCATATAAACGGCCGTTTCGCACAATATACAAACTATCGGCCACATCTCGCTGGTAGGCAATCACCGCCCCTTCATCGAACTCATATTCCTGGCAAATATCAGCCAAGTCCTCGAGTTGATCAATGGTGAGGTTCTCAAAAAGAGATAGTTCGTCTAAAAACTCAATAAGTGTCGTCACAGCGCCATTATTTTAACATAACATGAGAATGATGTGAAGATATTGAAGAGGGGACTATTGCCAGACATCATGGGGTGTGGATAATACAGTGCTGGCAATTTGCCAAAACTAAAAATGGAAGATGGATTATGAATAGTAAAACAACCAATATCTTATTAGTCGTCGCCATTATCCTCGTCATTGTTTTGATTGGCGTGGGTTTATGGTTGATTTTTCAGGGGACATCGGGCAGCAATGCTGAACCGACGGCTCTCCCACCCACATCCATAGCTGAAGCAGCAACGGCCGTTCCCACCCTAGCACCACCTACCCCCACAGCCGTACAGATCGTCATTGTTCCTCCCACCGCCACAGCCATCCCCACAGATGTGCCCACAGAAACACCCATCCCCACAGACACGCCTGTACCCACCGCCACGCCAATACCGACCAATACTCCAGTGCCGATTATCTACCCCACAGCAACACCCGTTCCACCGACCGTACCACCCGCGCCAACTGCGACAACAGGGCCTCCCCCCGGCCCGCAGCCGGAGACTGTTAATGGCTTATCAGCGACTAAATTTGCCTTGCAAGATCGGTCTAACGTTTCTGTTAACGGTAAAATCTGGACTGAGTTTGCTATCGCCAATTCTACTGGAGGGAGTGTCTCTTACTCCACAATCGGCGTTTTGCCGCGTAAAGATGGTAAAGACCGGTGGGACTTCTACAAAAAAAGTTGGGGCGGAAACAATGATAAAATCGGCCCCAATGGGTTACGCGCGGAAGACAACATGTATATTTCTGAGGCTGGCAATTACACCTTACGCTTAGTCATCTGCTTTGACGACTACACTACCTGCCGCGCTGGTGGTGGCACACATCACACCCTATCCCAAGAAATTCCCATCACCCTTAATTAAGGATAGAACAGTGGGTAAGAGCTAGAGGACTATTTCCTTTTAGCTCTTACCCTATCCCCAAACGCCCATGTCCAGTATTTTTAACATCATCTCCTTCCTATATATCTTCCGCAGCGCCCAATTGTTGGTGGCGATTTGGCGGGAGTGGGCGGAGTTGGTGCGGGAACCACTCACCCAACACAAAAAACATTTAGCAGAACAAGCATCTTATTTCCTTGCTGTTCCCGTTAGCGTGTTCTTCCATGAACTGTCTCATGCGCTGGCTATTTGGTTTTTTGGCGGCAAAGTCATCAGTTTTAACTACCGTATCTTTTGGGGCTATGTTGAACATGGGCCAATGGACAGTCCCGTTGAGCAATGGATTGTCAGCCTGGCTGGCACAGTTGGTTCCCTGCTGTTTGGTTTAGGCATCTGGTTGGCACTGCGGAATAATCGCGCCTCGTCTTTACGCTACTTTGGTTTACGCGCCTTCCGCTTTCAGATTTATTTCTCCTTACTCTACTACCCGATTTTCTCTTTTGTGCTGCCGATTGGTGATTGGCGCACGATTTATGATTTCTCAGCGACACCGATTTTAAGCAGCGTCATGTTGGTCATTCATATCATCTTCCTGGTTTTGTATTGGCGGTTTGATAAGCAAGGTGCCTTTGAAGCGCCAGCCACAGAATCAGTCGTAGAACAGGCTCAATTTGAAGAACTGGAACAAGAAGTTGCACGCCAGCCACATGATACACAAGTCCAGCTTCACTATGTCGATATGCTGCGTCGCGGTGGAGCTAACAATCGAGCAAAAACACAGCTAGAGCAATTTTTAAGCGAAAACCCCAATTCGGCTGGCGCTTATTTAGAGTTAGCCGCCATAGAAGCGGGTAAAAACAAGCAAATTTCCAAGAAAACCAGCGAATATGCGACCAAAGCCTTGCAATTGGGGCTTTCAAATCCGTATCAGACAGCGGCCGCAGAGCGCATGGTGGCTCAATATAATTTGGAAGTCGGCAACGGGGATGACGCACTTCGCGCCTATGGGCAAGCCATCGAGGCCATAAATGGGGCGGGAACCAGTTCTCAACAAATGACCCCTTTAGCCAATTTATATCGGGAGCGCAGCTTGGCTTACCGTCGTTCGCAGCAATATGAATTGGCTTATAATGATATTTCTCAGGCGATCCGTTTGGCCCAACAAAGCGGACAGTCTGATTTAGCGGCTGCCTATCAAGAAGATTTACTGATTTTGGAAAATCATGCTGGGCATGCGTTTGATTCGCCTGTTCAGCCGCTTCCAAACGATTAGCTTATCTTCAAATTAGTCTTTACCTCAACTTATATTTACCTAAAACGTCTGACAACTGTCATATAAAATGCAGGAACAATGGCAGGTGACGAAATTCATCAAACCTTATATCCTCTTTACGTGGTTACAATATGCTCCTCCACACATTGCGCCTTTACGGCGTCCCGTTACATAGCTCTGCTCAATAAACAAATATAAGACTTTTATTTTTGAGCAAAATGGATATTCCAGATATACTGCATTCACGATAAACTTCCTATTATTTAGAAGAGGAGGTGGTAGCTAGAAACAACGATCCTACAAAGTAACTATCCAGCAAAAAATGAATGACTCTGTTAGTTAGGTAAGTCTTTATGAATTACCTATTTGTGTTTAACAAATTTGAGGAGAAATATACAATGACACAGAAACGCCTATGGATCTTACTTGTATTAACGGCCGTTTTGGCTCTGGTACTCGCCGCTTGTGGTGGAAGTGCCGCAGAACCCGCAGCAGCAGAACCCACCGCAGCAGCTAGTGAAGCGGTCGAAGCACCCGCTGAAGAAGCCGTCCCCGCAGTCGAAGAAGCAGCCCCTAGTGAAGAAGGTAAATACCAGATTCCTGAAGTCGAAGAAGGCAAATACAACGTTGCCTTTGTTTACGTTGGCCCCCATGAAGATGGCGGTTGGTCGCAGGCGCACGACGTCGGTCGTCTGTACGTCGAAGAAAACGTGGAAGAAGTACACACTGCCTACGTAGAACTGGTTACTGAAGGTGCAGATGCGGAACAGGTCATTCGTTCCCTGGCTCGTAAAGGTTTCGATGTGATCTTCACCACATCCTTTGGATTTATGGATGCCTCCGAACTCGTTGCTGAAGAATTCCCTGATGTAGACATTATCCACATCAGTGGCTATAAATCCAACGAAGCAAACTTTGGCAACTTGATGGGCGCCATGGAAGACATGAAATACCTGGCCGGTATGCTGGCGGGGTCTCGCGCCAAGGTAGATGGCAACCCGAAACTGGGTTACATGGCTACCTTCCCCATACCGGAAGAACTCCGTTTGGGTAATGCCTTCGCTTTGGGCGCTCAGCAAACATGCCCAGAATGTACCATCGACGTGCGTTGGCTCTACACCTGGCACGATCCTATCCTGGAAAAAGAAGCTGCTTCCTCCTTGTTTGATGGGGGCGCTCAAGTTGTGATGACTGGCGCCGATACCCCAGCCCCGGCCGAAGCTGCCCCTGAAGGCAAATGGGGTATCACCTACGATTACAGCGGTAACTGTACCTTGCCCACCTGTCTCACCTCCATGTACTGGAATTGGGGCCCTGAATATGCCCGTATCGTTGAAGGTTCACGTGACGGCACCTGGAAAGGTGGCTGGGAATATTTCGACGCCGATACCGGTTCAATGGGGCTGTTAGGCTTCATGGACGGCGAAACGCTGCGACCTGGTGTTGAAGGTCTGCCAGCAGAAGACATTGCGTTGATCAGAGACACACTGGCTGCCATGTTGGCTGGTGAATTTGATCGCTTCGACGTATTCAGCGGTCCTATCACCGATAATCAGGGCAACGTTGTTTTGGCTGAAGGCGAAAGCCTGGAGCAGCTTGACTTGGATGGTTTCGCCCAGTTTGGCAGCGAATGTAAGACCTGCATGTACTGGTGGAACGAGAATATCACAGCCGAACTGCCCGAACTCGAATAGAATAGTAAGTCGTAATCAGTGATCAGTAATCAGTGGCGGGGTTCGGTGGTCGTTTCAGACTGATCACTGGACACTGTTCACTGATTACTGTTTTTAAAGAAAGAGGGAAACCCATGACTGAACCGCCTTTCGCTGTCGATATGCAAGACATTGTGATTCGGTTCCCCGGTGTGCTTGCCAATGATCATGTGAACTTTACGCTTGGGCAGGGCGAAATTCATGCCTTGTTGGGCGAAAATGGCGCAGGCAAAAGTACCTTGATGAATGCCCTGGCTGGTTTGTACAAACCAGTCTCTGGCACGATGAAGGTGTATGGGGAGCCAGTCAATTTTAGTTCGCCCAAAGATGCCATTGCTAAAGGAATTGGCATGGTGCATCAGCATTTTATGCTCGTGCCTAACCAGACGGTAACAGAAAATATTTTGCTGGGTCTGAATGAGCCGCGCTTCCGTATGAACTTAAAGAAGTATGATCAAAAGATTCTGGATTTGCAGGAGCAGTTTGGGCTGAGAGTGGATCCGGCGGCGCTTATCTGGCAGTTGTCTGTGGGTGAGCAGCAGCGTGTGGAGATTTTGAAGACGCTGTACCGCGGGGCCAATATTCTGATCATGGATGAGCCAACGGCCGTTCTCGCCCCGCAAGAAATCGACGAACTGATTGAAACCATGAAAGCCTTGGTAGCAACCGGCAAGTCGATTATTTTTATTAGCCATAAACTGCAAGAGGTAACGGCCGTTGCTGACCGCGTCACTGTCCTGCGTAAAGGTGTTGTCACCGCCGAAGGCGTACCCATTGGCAACATGACTAAGCGGGATTTAGCCAATCTGATGGTTGGGCGCGATGTTGTCTTCACCATTCAAAGAACCCCACACGATCCGGGTGATGTGATACTGGACGTGAAAGAAGTGCGTGCCGAAAATAACAAAGGCGTGCCCGCCTTGCGCGGCGTCTCTTTGCAAGTGTGCAGTGGCGAAATTTTAGGCATCGCCGGTGTGTCCGGTAATGGGCAGAGCGAACTGGCTGAAGTGATTACCGGAATGCGACCCTGTACGGGCAGCATTCTCATCAACGGCGAAGAAGTTGCCAACAAACCGCCCATCAACGCCATCAAAAGCGGCGTAGCCCATGTGCCAGAAGACCGCACCCACGTGGGCAGCGCTCCCAGCCTCAGTATTACCGACAACACCATCATGAAATCGTACCGCGATAAACCAGTGGGTAAAGGCTGGGGAATTGACTCGAAGTACGCTGAAGCAAACGCCAAAGCGTTGAAAGAAAAGTATGGCATTTTAGCGCCTAGCGTCAATACGATGGCGCGTAAACTTTCTGGCGGTAATTTGCAGAAAGTGATTCTGGCGCGGGAAATTTCAGCAGAACCCAAACTGATGGTGGCTGTACAGCCCACACGCGGCCTGGATGTGGGCGCGATTGAAGGGATTCAGAAATTGATTTTAGCACAGCGGGAAACGGGAACGGCCGTTCTCCTGGTTTCCGAAGAGTTAGAAGAACTGCTGTCACTCAGTGATCGCATTGCCGTCATTTATGGCGGCGAAATCATGGGAACCGTCAAAACCGACGAAGCAGACGTCAACGAACTTGGTCTCATGATGACCGGCTCCCGGCTGGAACATCTGCGGGCTTTTGAGGCCGAAGAAGCGGCAAACACAGCCGTGCAAACAGGAGGGACTGACGCATGAAACTCCCCTTCATCCTGACCTTTGAAAAACGAGTCGAAGATTATCCCAAGTGGCTGCCTGCCGCCACCTCTATCGGTTCCGTGGTGGTCGCCTTTATCATCAGCGGCTTCCTCCTCAAACTGGTTGGCGGCGAACCCATCAAAGTGGGTAAATTCTTTTTTCAAGCCACCTTTGGCAGTTGGGCTGTCCTTTCCGACACCCTGGTAAAAGCCACCCCGCTCATTCTCGTCGGTTTAGCCTGTACCATCGCCTTTAAGATGAAACTGTGGAATATCGGCGCCGAAGGCCAGTTCTACATGGGCGCATTTTTCGCCAGCTTGGTCGTCTTGGTGCCATTGGTGCCACCGGAAACCTCTGCATTCATCGTGCTGCCGCTCATGGCAATCATGGGCATGATTGGTGGCGCAATTTGGGGCTTTATCCCTGGCATTCTCAAAGCCAAATTGCAAGTCAACGAAATCATCACCACCCTCATGCTCAACTACATCGCCATCCTGTGGAACAATTTCTGGATTTTCAACAAGTGGAGCGATGCCGGCTTCCAGATGACGCCTCCCTTTGAAAAAAACGCCTGGCTGCCGCGCATCACTGACTACGCCCGTCCTTACAGCGAGTTTATCGAAACGGGCGGCGGACTGGCCGGTTTTATGACGGCAATTGGTCTGGAACGACTCTCGGGCATGACACTGCATTTGGGTTTCATTGTCGCAGTGCTGGCGGCCGTTGTCATTTGGTGGATTTTGGAGCGCAGTAAATGGGGCTACGAAATCAAACTCATCGGTGACAACAAAGAGGCGGCACGGTACGCCGGTATCAACATCGTGCGCAACATCGTCCTGGTGATGATGGTTTCTGGCGCATTGGCTGGTCTGGCTGGCATGACAGAAATCACCGGCGTGGTGCATCGTTTACAGGAACGTATTTCACCTGGATATGGCTTTACCGGCATCATCATCGCCTGGCTCGCCAAGCTCAACCCGTTTGCCGTGATTTTGGTCTCTGTCTTGTTTGGAGCGCTGATTGTGGCTGGGCGAGAAATTCAACCGGCTGGTTTGTCCCAACTGCTGCAAGGCATCATCCTCTTTATGGTGATTAGCAGTGACGTGTTGTTACGCTATCAGATTCGTTTTATTCGGCTGGGACAACCAACGGCCGGGGAGGTCGAACCCGCATGAATTTAGAAATTATCCTCCACGCTGGTTTAGCGACCGGTACCGTTTTATTGTTTGCGGCGATTGGTGAGATTTTCGCTGAACGCGCGGGCATTCTCAACCTGGGCGTTGAAGGCATGATGCTTTTAGGCGCGATGGCTGGGTTTAGCACCTCTTTGGCGACGAATAATGTTTGGCTGGGTCTGCTGGCGGCGATCATGGCTGGCGGTATTCTGAGCCTGGCTCATGGCCTGGTCACCATCCATTTTCAAGCGGATCAGGTGGTGAGCGGGCTGGCGCTGACGTTTTTAGGCACTGGCTTGGCGCTGGTGTTTGGGGAAGGGTTGACGGGACAAAATCCGGCATTGGTACCCGTGGTCAGCCTGCCTTTATTGTCTCAGATTCCATTTATCGGCCCGGTATTCTTTGCGCAACATAGTTTGCTGGTCTATGTGGGCTATTTGTTAATCCCGTTCGCCTGGTATTTCATATTCCGCACGCGCCCCGGTTTGTCTTTGCGAGCGGTGGGTGAGAAGCCAGATGCGGCCGATACGATGGGCGTGAATGTGTATCGCACACGCTATTTATATGTGTTTGTGGGTGGCTGCCTGGCTGGGCTGGCTGGGGCGACGATTAGTCTTTCCGTATCGCCTGGTTGGTACAGTGCCCAAACGACATCGGCACAGGGCTGGATTGCCATTGGTATTGTGATTTTTGCGCAGTGGAATCCGTGGCGGGCGGCGTTGGGGGCTTATCTCTTCGGGGCGCTGCGTCGCGGCATTTTAGACTTGCAGGGGCCAGCGCTTCTGCTCGGCTTGGCAAATCCGCTTTATGTTAATTCAAATTACGGCTTTTTCCTGCAAATGTCGCCTTACATTCTGACAATTCTGGCGCTGATCATTGGTTCGCGGCAGGCGATGAAGAAACGCCTGGGTGCGCCAGCGGCACTGGGTGTACCGTATATTCGGGGTGAACGCGGACTGTAGCGATTTACGATTTGCAATTTTTGGGCAAAGCGTCACCGAGTAACATGAACGAGTGCCGATTGGTATATGCCGGTCGGCACTCGTTTTTTGTTATTAGTTCTCAGTTTACTGTTAGCGAAGGGCTTGACTCCCACCATGCCCCTAAGCTAAGACAAATTACTGCTTTTCCCTTCTGCGTAGACCCTACAAAATTCCTATCCCCCACAATCTCCCAGTAAACCCAGTTATGTTATACTGGAGACACTCTTTCACCAATACTACTAAATATGGAAATTCCAGAGCCATCCCAAGGATGGCAACAACAGCGCCATAAGCGCATCTTGCAGGAGGACGTCACGGCATTTGCTGAACTCAGCGAATATGCCCTACCTCACCTCATTGGCTTCCTCCAACAACAATTTCCCACCCAAGAAGCACATCAAATAGAAATCGCAGCGATAGACACGCTCATGACCTATCTGGCGATGCCTGAAAAATATAACCCAGCTAAACTCTCCATTTTTGCCTACCTGCGCATGGCGGCACGAGGTGATATGCTCAATGCCATCGATAAAGAAACGCGCCATGAACGGCGGCATCAGCCCATCGACGACCCAACATTGCAAGAACAGATCCCTAGCCTTGACCTGCTCACCCAAACTGGCGAATTGGATGAATGGCTAGAAACACAAACCAATCTCACCCGCACTGAACTTCTCCAAAAGCTGGATGAAGACTTAGATAAAACAGACAAAGAGATACTGCTGCTCATGTTTGATGGTATCCGAGATACATCCCGCTATGCAGAAGTGATGGGCATCAGTGACTTACCCCAAGCTGAACAACAAGCGCAGGTCAAACGTGCCAAAGACCGTCTGCAAAAACGATTGCAGCGTTTTGGGAACGAAATCCGCAATTGAGCCAAATCAATCAATCAATTTGTCGAACTCTGCCTTTGGGTTCGGAACTATAGATAAGAACGCTTGAAAATATAACGATACCGTCAAATGGATGATTAATTATGAGTCAACTCTTATTAAATATGGCCCAACAAGCTGTCAAAAACCCTTCATTGATGGCTGGGTTTATCGATAGCTATACAAAGCAAGTGGGATCATCCTGGGCTGAGATCGCTGAT
The DNA here is from genome assembly GCA_963747345.1 of uncultured Chloroflexia bacterium. Classification (GTDB taxonomy): domain Bacteria; phylum Chloroflexota; class Anaerolineae; order Promineifilales; family Promineifilaceae. The sequence continues at coordinate 472,212 of CAVVFA010000008.1, forward strand.
GAATTGCAAATCAGTCCAACACAGTTGGCAAAGCTGGCACTATGTCGCCATCCGAACGGCAATGCCCACCAAGAAATTCGCCAAATCGCCGACTATATAAAAATGAGCCCAGTCGTGTTAAATCATTTTTATGAACGCACCCAAAACGGGATTGCCATTACAAGTAATACCGCAGTTTTCTCGAAGAAAACGATAGAAACATCGAAGAAGAGACCATTTAAGCAAAGCAGTATTTTTTCTATCGGGAGTAATTTCATGTCAAAAAAATATGTGTGGGCAACTAGTTTGGTCGTCGTATTATTATTGATTATTAGTGCGTTTGTGGTGGCTCAATCAACGGCCGTTTCTGAAGCAACCCTCGTCGTGAATGATGGAGAAGTCATTATTTCACGCGCAGGAACTGACAAACTGTACACGGCCGTTTCTGGAGAAGCCGTCGTGGTGACAGAAGGGGATACCGTCACCACTAGCGACACAGCCACAGCCCAGCTTCACCTGGAAGATGGTGGCACTGTAGATCTCTTTGCAGCCACTTCCGTTGAAATAACTGAATTGGTGACGACAGAAGAGAATTATCAGGTCACACTCACGATGTTGGCCGGGCGCACACTTAATCGGGTTGTGCATCTGTTAGGTGTCAATGACCATTATGAAGTACGCACTCCCTCTTCAACAGCCTCGGTACGTGGCACCGTATTTTTGGTTGATGTGCTCAGCCAAGTAAGCACCCATTTTGTTGTTGACGAAGGCATTGTCAACGTGACGATGGGCGATCAGAATGTTGATGTGAAGGCGGGCTTTGAAGTAACGGCCGTTGTCGGTGAACTGCTCATAGTCAAGCCACAACATCAGGAACCACCAATCGTACCAACTCCGGTTGTACCCACAGCAACACCCATCATCGTACCAACCCCTGTGGTGCCCACAGCAACACCCACTACAATGCCCATTGATGTTGTAGTTGCTGCGACCGCCAAGGGCAGCGCCAAAATGCCAGAAGTAGCCAATGAAGACGGGATGCCCGCCTTGCCGTCACCGGCAATTGGGACCAAAATCAATCCCGACCGGCCAGACAATGGCGATGACCCACCAGATAGACCCGGTGCAGACCACACGGATGATCCAGAGAAAGATCCTGCAGAGAATCCAAATGGCGGCAATCCCCACGAGGGCATGGTCGTTCCTGGCAGCACCTCCACCGACAGTAATGGCAATCCGCCAGCTGGCGGCGCAGAAGCACCAGGGCAAGGTGGCACACCACCTGGCCAAACCAGCAATCCTGGTAGTGGGGGTGATAATAATGCGGGCGGAAACAGCGACAATAATGGGAACAGCGATAATAATGGGAACAGCGACAATAATGGGGGCGATAAAAAAGATAAATAACGTGATGGTTTCAGGTGTTTGCGGCAGGTATTGGCTCTAAATACCCAAAACTTTTCACGAACTACTCAAATCAAGATAAAAAGTCTCAAAGCCTGTTCTGGCACAAAGAACAGGCTTTTTTTATTCGTCAGGTTCTGATTCTGATAAGCGAATCGTATCTTGTATTTGCCGGAGGATGGCATACACCGCTACCGGTTCAACCCGATTGCGGACAACAATAGGGGCTTGCCGTTCCGTGACGTAATTCTTAGAGATTTCGTTATACACCACATCTCCCACAACTATTTGGTCAGAGGCAGCACTGTCAGCCAATTTTGTGGCAATTTCAACCACATCACCCAACGCTGTATACCCGCGCTCCTCGCCCATTTGCCCATAGCCCACCAGCGCCCGCCCGCTAAAAACACCGAAACCAAAGTGCATGTACCGATGGGGATGATCATAGGTTGAAAAGGAGCGGTGATAAGCTTTGAGTTCTTTCTGAAGGATCAGCGCCGCATCGACAGCCAGTTGGGGATGGTTTGGTTGCGCGAGGGGGGCATTGTAAACGGCCGTTATCCGCTGCCCTCCATTCTCCACAATCAACCCCTCCGTCTGCAAAATTGCCTGCGCTGCCATGTCTCGGAAATAAGCCACCATGCGCATCACCTCTTCTGGCTCATACCGGTCAATCTGTAGACCAAGCCCACGCAAATCCACCGCCAGCACCGTCACATCTTGCATCCGACCCTTGAGGTCTAAGTCGCCCTTCTGCACGCCGGCAATCGTCGCCTGCGCCACTTGTGGCGCGACACGCATCTCCAACAGTCCCATAATTTCTCGCCGCTGCCGCACTTCAACGGAATAGCGGTATGCCGTCACCATGGCATAACTGAGGGTAATCGTCAGCAAGGGATAGAATAAATCCAGCATGACATGGGAAAACTCAAACACCAAAAATGTCACCAGCAGGTAGAAAACGGCCAACCCCAAAGCCAGCAACAAACCCGACCAGGGTCGCGTGCATAACAGTCCGGTAAAAACACCCAGCAGCAGCAAAATCAACACCATTACCCCGTCAGCAGGCTTATAAATAAAATTGCCCGACCAGATCGATTCGATGACATTGGCTAAAATTTCAACACCATACATGGGACGGCCGTTACTGACAGGCGTTAGATAGCGATCTGGTTCAGCCGTAGCCGTAATGCCGATTAAAACCAGCTTATCCTTAAACAACTCAGGTGAAACGTTGCCTGCCAATACATCACGATAACTCACCGTGGTAAACGTTGATACATCAGGTCGCGCCGGGGGTCCCGCATAAAAAATTTCTAGTTCACCCTTGTCACCAACCGGAACCTCTCTGCCCAATACCCGCAGCGTACCCGCTTGAGGCAAAGCCGGTGCGCCCACCTCTGCGCCCAAAAACGCCTGTAACGCCGCCAAGGCTAACGAAGGGTAACTTGCACCCTCAATTTCAATCACGGTCGGTATCTGGCGAATAAGGCCATCCTCATCGTGGAGAATATTGGTATGCCCAATACCCGATGAAGCCGCCTCTAAAGGCGCATTCGGCCAGGCTGCCCCTTCATACCGCATCACGCCCTCGCTATGAAACGCATCGCCCACACCCAACATCGGCTGCACCACATTGCCCGCACGCTGCATCGCCGCCGCTAATTGGGCATCATCTTCCGTTTCCGCTTCAAACAAGAAATCAAAGGCAATGGCCTTCGCGCCATCTGCTTGCAACTGCTCAACCAACTGGGCATGAAGATCACGCGGCCAACTATCCCAACGGCCGTATTCTGCCAAACTGGCATCATCCACGGCCACAATCGTCACAATATCACTGACCGGATAAGGCGCCTGCAATACATCGCGCATCCGCACATTTGCCGGCGCAAAAATACCGGCTACCATGAAAAAACTCACCAGTAAACCAGCCGCCAACCCCAGCAGCGTACGCGCCAACGACAAGCCTTCACGGTCTTGCAATAATTGCTCATAAAAAATGGTGGCATAAATTTTGAATCGCAAAGAGGGCGGCACAATAGACGGCAAACTGCCAACCGTCTGCTGAATTTCTTTGAGGATTTGAATCTGGGTTTTTTCCGCCACATCCGCCGCCAGCAAGGTTTGAACGGCCGTTTCGCTCTTGATATGCGCCAGCAAGCGAATCGCTTGGCGAGATTCTCCCGCATCGCGTAAAGTCAACTGTGCCAGCTTTTCATCTTCACTTTCAGATAAAACAACGGGCTGCCACTGACTCGCAGGCGGAATATGTTGGGTGAGCAAGGTCATCGCATCCTGGCGCAATGCCCAGCTTTCCGCATGAATGGCTAGATCAACCAGCCGCCCCACTATTTTGGGGTCAACGGATTCTGGTTCTGCTGTCTCTTGCAACCATAAGGAAATGGCTCGGGAAACGGCCGTTTCCTCTTCCAGCAGCACCGTTTGCCCACATACCTCCGCCCGAACCTGTCCCTCGGCAAGCTCATGCCACCAATGCGACATCCGATAATCATAAACCAGCGCCCCCCGCAGCATAAACTGCTGCCACTGGGGAAACCGCTTCAACACACTTGCTTTGTCCTGCGCAAAAGCCGCATCAATATAAGCCAGGTGCGTCAATCGCGCCGGGAACTCCTCCACATCTGGCCACCAACTCGTCAGAAACATGTGCAACAAATGATCCGCATCCATTAACGCCAGGCGCTCTTCATCCACCGGCTCAGATACCTGCATCGCGCCCAAATGCGGCCCACTTTGCGGAACCAGCGCCTGAGCTACCAACTGATACGCATCCATCACCGTAAACGGCCGTTCCGACCAATGAAACGCCGTCAACCGCCGCACCGCAGTCGCAAAAGCCGCCGGTATCTCCGGATTCGTCTCGTGTAAATCAGGCAGCTCCTCATACCCCTGATACTGCCGAGAAGCCAAACTCTCCGTGCCACCCCACGGCAGCTTCCCCGCCAACATCTCATAAATGAGAATACCTAAACTGTAAATATCAGACTGCGGCACCAACTCCATACGATTATGCTGCTCAAATGGGGCATACGCTTCCGTACCCCGTCCCGTATGCAAAATATTTGTTTCACGCCCCAACTCCCGCGCCAACCCAAAATCAGACAAATAAACCTGTCGCTGACTATCCAACAGCACATTATCAGGCTTCAAATCTCGATGAACAACGCCCCGCGCATGCAAAAACGCCAGCGCAGAACTGATCTGAGCGGCAAAATCCAAAGCCTGCTCAATCGACAGCGGTCCGCCCTTCAACAAATCAGCCAGCGAACCCATACAACTGTAGCGCATGGCAAAATAGGTGCATCCCTCTGTCGTCCCAAACGTATAAAGGGGCAAAATGTGTGGGTGTTCCAAACTGGCAATGAGGTGGGCTTGCTGCTCAAACTCGCTCAACGTATTTGTAGGAATACTGCCCATGAATCCATGTGTCAACGTAATCTTCAACGCCACCACCCGATTCTTACGATTGTCCCACCCCGACCAAATCTCCGCTTCCCCGCCCCGCCCCACAGCTTCCAGCAGGGTATACTCATCCAATTTGAATCCTCTTTCTAACTTCTTTGCCTGGCTGTAGGTTCGAGTAAGCATCTAATATTCAGTCAAAAAAACGAGTCTCAAAATACGAACATCTTGATGGGTTTCCATCTCCAAAAACGAACTACAAAGTACACGCATAATGGAGCCACATCATAGCACATTCAAGTTGAATCAGCCGCTACATAACTTGCTAACAAGCAAGAAATAGTCCTGTAGTCCTATTACCGATCTGTAATTCAGCATGTAAGATCAGTTATCTATACATGAAGTGGAGCCGCCCATTTTTTTCCGAACCGGTTCACTTCAACAACACAAATTCTTCGCAGTTTGCTTGAGAAACTTTTAGAACACCTTCTCCCCAATGCGAATTTCTGCGAAATACCAAGTCAGAGATTTCATAGATATGCCAAGTTCACTTTTCTGCCCAGTTTGTCAACGAAAAAACAAAACAGATGCCAAACAATGCGCTTACTGCGGCTCTGCCCTACAAATGGAGCGATCTGGAACCGGTATCCATACCACCCTTAACATGTCCCCCTCAATGGATTCCCTTCAGGCAAATGCACATTGCCAAGAGTACCTGAACAAACTCAAACCAGGGGATCTATCCTTCATTCTCGAAAAAAAACAAACACCCATTTTCTTGTACACTGTCTCGGAAATTATATTAGGCCGTTTCTTCGACGAGTCAGAAAACAGCAACCTCGATCTCGATCATTACGGAGCTGGGGCGGCAGGCGTTTCTCGGCGGCACGCCCGCATTGTGCGCATCAACGATCAATTCGTTTTCGAGGACTTGAACAGCACCAATGGCTCCTGGCTAAATGGGCGGCGTGTTCCATCTGGCACAACCTTCCCCCTCATGAGCGGCGACCAAATCTGGTTGGGGCAATTTAAACTGAAAATTTGTTTCCATCAACCAGAAACCATCCCCAGTACCATCCTCTTTTTACGCGACATCACTTCATCAGAAAAATATCTAACGCCCCAGGTGTTACTCACACAAATTGGTCCTTACTTAAAAGCCATCGCAGACCTGCAACAAATCACCGCCGAATGTTTACAAGAAGGGGCAACAGAACTTATCATCGAAAAACTCGATGCCTCTGGTTCCGATTCCTATATCATCGTTCATATCGCCCACAGTCCTGAATCCATCCACCTGATCCGTAAATGGATCAGCCCCTGGCGGCGTGAACAACACCTCGATGCAGATACCAGCCAAACAGAACAGACAATGGTACAGCTTGCCTCAAAAATCATCGCAGACCTCGCCCCAGCCTTAAATAACGAGTCACGTTTTACCATGATAGAAAAAGCCATTCCCGCTATTACAGAACTGGCGACTGGTCCCATTGAACTATCATTTGAAGCCCTCTAATGATGGTGTAGCCAAAAATTGATGTCGCAAATTTAATTGCGCGTAAAAACAAAAAACGGGAGATTGGTGTATTTACCAATCTCCCGTTTTCAATTTTCGTTTCATCCATTCACACTCTGAGCAAAAGGGCGCGGAACACCCCTCAAGTCATTCTACGCAGAACGTGGAACGAGGGGAAACAGCCAATTATGGATTCATTCGGTTTAAGGTACGGGGGAAAGCGGCGGTTTGGCGGATGTGCTCAATGCCGCAAATCCAGGCCACAGTGCGCTCTAAACCGAGGCCAAAGCCGCTATGCGGCACGCTGCCATATTGGCGCAAGTCTATATACCATTGATAATGCTCCAAGGGCAATTCATGGCGCTCAATGGCTGCAATAAGCAAATTAGGATCGCTCATGCGTTCACTGCCGCCAATGATTTCGCCATAACCTTCGGGGGCTAATAAATCGACACTCTTGCACACTTCGGGTCGTCCCGGCCAGGGCTCCATGTAGAACGCCTTCACCTGTGTGGGATAGCCATACACAAAAACCGGTTTGTCGAACTGTTTGGTCAGGGCAGTTTCATGGGGGGCACCAAAGTCGTCGCCCCATTCGATGTGCGAGTTGTTCTTTCAATTCCGGGTCGTCGGTGGCTTCACGGATGGCGTGAATGCGTTCGATGGCTTCGTCGTAGCTGATGCGCGGGAAGGGTGGCGTTATGTTTTTCAGCACTGTTAAGTCGCGTTCGAGAAATTCCAGTTCGTTCCGTCGTTTTTCTAGCGTGGTCTGGACGACGTAACTGACGAACTGTTCTTCAAAATTCATCAAATCGTCCAGGTCGAAGAAAGCCATTTCCGGCTCCACCATCCAGAATTCGGCTAAATGGCGGCGGGTTTTAGATTTTTCGGCGCGGAAGGTGGGGCCAAAGCAGTACACTTTGCCAAAGGCCATGATGTCGGCTTCGTTGTAGAGCTGTCCGGTTTGGGCGAGGTAGGCTTTCTCTTCAAAGAAGTCAACTTCAAAAAGGGTGCTGGTGCCTTCGGCGGCGGCGGGGGTGATGATGGGGGTGTCGATATTGATGAAGCCGTTGTTGTCGAAGAAGTCGATGATGGCACGTTTGATGGCGGCGCGAACGCGCATGATGGCCCATTGTTTGCTGGAGCGCAGCCAGAGGTGACGGTTGTCCATCAGGAAATCGACGCCATGATCTTTGGGGGTGATGGGATATTCTTCTACGTTTTGCAGCACTTCGACGGACTCGACGCTGAGTTCGTAGCCACCTGGTATGCCGGGCGCACGGCCGTTTTCCTTTACAGTTCCCGTCACAATTAAAGAAGATTCCTGACCGAGTCGCTTGAGCGTTTCAAACAGCTCGTCGCCCACATCTGGGCGGTAGGCAACACCCTGGCAGATGCCAGTGCCATCGCGCAAGCGCAGAAATATGAGTTTGCCTTTGGGGGTGGAGGCATAGAGCCATCCTTTGAGTGTTACTTGCTGATCGACGAAATCGGCGATGTTTTCAATGCGAAATTCACTGTTCATAGGGGTCTCCAAATAGGAAATTGTGGCTCAGATTGTACCACGATCACCCGGTATTGCCCGCCAAACATGCTCGGTTCGTCACGGATGATGGTAACGGCCGTTTCCCCCACAATATCGCTGAACTTCCGGGTAATGTCTGTGCCAATCAGCATGGCAATCTGATTCAGCATACGCCGGAAGCCATTAACTTTCCCAGTTTCCGGCACAAATTTGTCAAAAATGACAATGCGCCCGCCTGGTTTGACGACCCGCAGTGTTTCTTGCCAGCACGCCACCGGATCCGGCACAACGGCCAAAATGAGATTGAGAACGGCCGTTTCAAACGAATCATCGTCCAGCGGCATAGCGGTGGCATCGGCTTGAATGAGGGTGATAGTGGCGGGAGAAAACGGCCGTTTTGCCTCCGCCTTATGCAGCATTTCAGGGCTGAGGTCCACACCCGTCACCTGCACACCCGCAGGCATATCAGGCAAATCTGCGCCCGTGCCCACACCCACAAGCAACACAGTCTGCCCAGCCTGTAAATTCAACTGCGCCAACGCCTGCCGCCGCCCAGATTTATATAATCTGCCCGCCAGCGCATCATAAAACGGCGCCCATATCTTGTAAATAATCTGATTGCCGCGATTGGTCATTTTCATAATTTTACTCCCTTAAAGACTTCAACGCAGAGGCACGGAGACACAGAGAAAAACGAAGCGCCTGGTGTCTTGGCGTGAAATTTTGTTGTTGCCGAAAATCAAATAGTTGTTTATAGTATAACTATTAGTCATTTTCAAAACAACTAGGCAAAAATATGATCGATTTACGCACCGCCCTCAATGAAATAGGCTTTACCGAATACGAAGCAAAGGTATATCTCGCCCTGCTGCGCGAACATCCGGCGACGGGGTACCAACTGAGCAAGGAATCGGGCGTGCCCCGCTCGATGGTGTACGAAGCCCTAAAACGGCTCCACAATCGGGGAGCCGCTCTGGAAACAGTAGATGGACGCACGACATTATATAGTCCACTGCCGCCACAAGTGCTGCTCGACCGGCATCAAGCCGAACATCAACAACTCATCGCTGATTTGCGAGAAGGACTTAGATGAACTGTACACCGCCACCGCAGATGATCGGGTGTGGACAATTGGGGGCAAAACGGCCGTTCTCGCCTATGCCGCCAAACTCATCCAGGAAGCCCAAGCCGAACTGTACCTCGTGCTCACAGATGCCGACCTGGACATCCTACGTGCCGCCATCACCGCCGCCTGTGACCGCGGCGTCACCATTCGCACCCTGCTCACCGGCGCAGGCGTTTTAGACTGTGGACAAGTGGCCTACCACCCGCCGCTGGAAAGCGAACTGCAAGGCATCACCGCCACCCTGCTCGTCGATGCCGATGACCGCGAAGTGCTCATCGCGGGTTCCAATCCACGCCAGGAAACCAGTGCCACCATCACCCGCAACCAGGACTTAGTCCTGATTGCACGGCAGTTCGTGTGGATGGAAATGTTTACCCAACGCATTTACGCCAGATTGGGCGAAGATTTATTAGCACGACTTGATCCAGAAGACCGTGAAATTTTTGAGAGCTTACATTTAAAACATTAAAGGGCTGAGATTAGAGATTGGAGATTGGTCGAGTCTCCAATCTCCAATCTCTGGGGATGAGCATCATGACAGAAAAAACATTGAACCTCGAATCGCAAAAAACAACCGAAGAACACCACAGCTTATACGCCCGCCTGCGCAAAAGCTTATCCGGCACAAAAGCTGGAACTCATCGCCACCATCGTCACCTTCATCGCCATGATGACCGGTCTCGCCTTGGAACTACTAAACGGGCCAGAATGGCTGATGCTGACGGCTTACGCCATCGCCTACATGGCGGGTGGGGTGTTTGGCTTGAAGGCGGGCATGGAATCCCTGCGTCAGTTCAGCATCGATGTAGACTTGCTGATGGTGCTGGCCGCCATCGGCGCGGCACTGGTGGGCGCGTATTTTGAAGGAGCCATGCTGCTCTTCCTCTTCTCGCTCTCCAACGTCCTGCAAACCTACGCCATGGACCGCACCCGCAACGCCATCCGCGCACTGATGGCCCTGCGTCCCGCAGAAGCGACCGTGCGCCGTAATGGCGAACTGGTAACCCTGCCCATCGAAGCAATCGAGGTGGGCGAGCACATGCTGGTGAAACCGGGCGAACGGCTGGCACTAGACGGAGTTGTGGTCGAAGGGCGCAGCAGCGTTGACCAGGCGGCGATTACCGGCGAATCCATCCCCGTAGCCAAAGGACCGGGCGACAACGTGCTGGCAGGCAGTATCAACCAGCAAGGCAGTCTGGACGTAGCCGTCACCCATCTCTCAGAAGACACCACCCTGGCGAAGCTCATCAAGCTGGTGGAAGAAGCCCAGAGCGAAAAAGCGCCCACCCAACGTTTCATCGAAAAAGGGGAACAGTATTACGCATTGGGTGTGATTATCATGACGGCGTTGGCGATTATCATTCCAGTCGCCTTCTTCAACGAGCCATTTGAAACCACTTTTTACCGGGCGATGACACTGATGGTGGCGGCTTCACCCTGTGCCATCGTGATTAGCACACCGGCGACGGTGCTGTCGGCGATTGGTAACGGCGCCAGGAAGGGTGTGCTGTTCAAAGGCGGCGCGTATGTCGAAAAAGCGGCCGAAATCAAGGTCATTGCGTTCGACAAGACGGGCACGCTTACAGTGGGCAAACCGAAGGTGACGGATGTCATCGTCTGCGACCAAAACTGGGGTGGCGACGAAACGAAACTGCTGCAACTGGCGGCGGCTGTCGAGGCCAAGTCGGAGCATCCTTTGGCGGGCGCCATTGAGAACGCCGCCAAAACGCGGGAACTGCTGGTGCCTGCCGCCACTGATTTCCATTCTGAAACGGGTATGGGTGTTTATGCCACGGTTGGCGACCAGAAAATTGCGGTGGGCAACCGGCGCTTTTTTGAAAACTGGGTACTGGATGGCTTAGACCAGGCTGTTTCTCAACTAGAAAATTTGCAGGATGAAGGGAAAACGGCCGTTCTCGTGGCAGATGTTACCGAGAACCCAGGTGTAGATGCGCCCACTGCCCACGTCCTGGGTATCCTGGCAATTGCCGATGTCCTGCGCCCGGATGTGGCGCAAGTCATCCAGCGGCTCAAGTCACAAGGCATTGCACACATCGCCATGCTCACCGGCGATAACGAGCGCGTGGCGCAAGCGATTGGCAAACAGGCTGGCGTGGATGCCGTCTATGCCGAACTGATGCCAAAAGAGAAGATGGAACTGTTGCAGCGCCTGAGCGAACAGTACGGTCCGGTCGCCATGGTTGGGGATGGCGTTAACGATGCCCCGGCGCTGGCGCTGGCCGACATCGGCATTGCCATGGGCGCGGCGGGCACAGATGTGGCCCTGGAAACGGCCGACATCATCCTGATGAGCGACGATCTGAGCAAGGTGTCTTATGTGATTGGTCTTAGCCACCGAACGCGCAAGACGTTGACGCAGAATCTGGTGTTTGCCATTGGCGTGATTATTGTGCTGGTAACGGCCGTTTTGGGTGTCGGTATTGCTTTGCCGTTGAGTGTGATTGGGCATGAAGGCAGTACGGTACTGGTGTCGTTGAATGGGCTGCGTCTGCTGAGGTATGAAGAACCGACTTAAACAGTGAACAGTTTACAGTGAACAGTGAATCAGTAAGCACCGGTGCTTACTGTTCACTGTTCACTGATTACTGTTCACTGGTTTTTATCGGCGGAAGATGCGCCAGCGCAGGCCGGGGCGGCGCAGGTAGTTGATGGTTTGGTTTAACTGGGCGGGACGAAAGCCAAAGGTGCGCAAAACGGTATCATAATCAACGGCTTCTGGCACAAAGAAACGATCTACGAAGTAGCTGGTAGCAGGCGGCCAGAACCACCACCAGAACAGAAGCCGAGAAATCGGCCGCAGCAGCGTCATCGGCAAACGCACGGGAAAACGGCGCACGCCAGCAATTGCCAAAATGCGCTTGACGAGTTCCTGATATTGCACATGCTCTTCGCCAGCCACCGTCACCGTTTTGCCAATTAAATCAGGCCGATTGAGGGCGGCTACCAAACAGCGAGCCAGGTCTTCTACCCACAAAGGCTGCCAGACTCGTTCTCCCCCACCTGGCAGCCAGGCAAAGGGAAAGCTCCAGTACGATATCCCTAAAATCGTCTCAAAGTAACGGTCGCCATAGCCATACACGGAGGCTGACCGAATAATGGTGGCTGGCGTTTCGCTTTGCTGCACCATTTTTTCAATTTTCCCTTTGGCGGCGAGCAAACTGTGGATGGAGTTGGGTTGTGCGCCAATGCGGCTGATGACGATGAGGTGCTGAATGTCGGCACGTTCACATTCTTCGAGCAAGCGGGCTGTCCCTTCAACATCGACATGATTGAGCAGCCGATTCCGACCACGCATTTCAGAACCTGCTAGATGGATAACGGCCGTTTTGCCTTCAAGCTGTTCGCGTAAGTCCAGGTAGTTGTTGATGCGTCCCTGGAAGGGTTGCGCGTCAATGCCAGCCCGTTGTAGCTGGGCCATAAGCGGATCGGCCAATGAAGCCGGTGGCGCCGGTGACGAGAAGTTGGGGAACAGGTTGATTTTCCATGATTGGGTAATTTTAGGGCAATGCTGGGCTGAGGACAAGTTGGTCAAGCATTCTGAGGTGGTTATAATCGGTCGATTATGAAATTTTGTGTGATTGGTCCCACTTATCCTTATCGCGGCGGTATTGCCCATTACACCACGCTGCTCGTGCAGCATTTGCGCAAGGAGCATGAGGTGTTGTTTATTTCGTTTAAGCGTCAATACCCTGACTGGTTGTTTCCGGGGAAAAGCGATAAGGATCCTAGTAAACGGCCGTTAACCACAGAAGCGGAATATTTGCTTGATCCTATCAATCCACTCACCTGGCGACACACCTTAAAACGTATCAAAGCGTGGCAGCCAGAAGTCGTGATCATTCCCTGGTGGCACTGGTATTTTGCGCCAGCCTGGACGATTCTGAGCCGCCAAATCAAACGATTACCATCCAAGCCCAAGCTGCTGTTCATCTGCCATAACGTCGCCCCACACGAGCAGGGGCGCATCAGCAAACTAGCGCTGCCAACCGTTCTCAAACTGGCACTCGGTAAAGGGGATGGTTTTATTGTCCATGCCCAATCAGACGGCCGTTTACTGCACCAGTATCTACCGGAAGCAAAATACGTCGTCACCCCCATTCCTACCTATGCAGATTTAGGCATTGCGGACACATCCGACATTGAAATACCCGTAACACTGCCGGATGACAGACCACTCCTGCTTTTTTGCGGGATCGTGCGCCCGTATAAGGGACTGGATGTGTTATTGGATGCGCTGGCGATTTGTGTTAAGGAACGGCCGTTGCACCTGCTCGTAGCCGGAGAATTTTGGGCAGGCGGCGAGCCAGAATACCGCCAGCAAATCGACAGATTAGGCATCGCCGAACACGTCACCATTCTCAACGAATACCTGCCTGACGAGTTGTTAGCGGCTTGCATTGATCGCGCCGATGTGGTGGTGCTGCCCTATAAAAGTGCCACCCAGAGCGCCATCATCCAGACAGCCTTTGGTCGTGGCAAACCAGTTATTACGACGAATGTGGGGGGATTAGGGGAAGTGGTGGAAAACGGCCGTACGGGGTTGGTGGTGCCGGCAGAAAACTCAGCAAAACTCGCTTGCGCCATTGATAACTATTTTAAGGATAATAACGCATTTATTTTTAGCCGGAATCTTCAAAGTACATCCATCTAGTTTTTCTTGGGGAGTTTTAACTAACCAAATACATGAGCTAAGCTGAATTCAACTCAAAAGCAAAAGTCTCAAAAAAACAAACTACACTAAGTTTTGGTTCTTTGGGAATCCAAGGGGTACACCCATATCTAGGGCTGAGGTAGAATGGAAATCATTTTCACACATGGAGTGCAACAAATGCCAATCTCTACTTCTGCTCAAATCAGGGTTCCTCTTGATATTCCTCAAGTTGATGTAATCGGGACCAAACAAACACAGGATGGTCAGTTCTTCATCACAGTTGAAAGTCGTAAAGAAACGACAAAATGTGGTGTTTGTAAACAAGAAATCCCGTGCAATTATGGCGTGGGTGAAAAGGTGCAATTACGTCATTTGCCCATATTAGGCTAGGAAACATACATTGTCATCCAACCGCGTCGTGCACAATGCCCGACATGCTTGCATAAGCCGACAACGACGCAAAAGTTGAGTTGGTATGAGCAACGTAGTCCACATACGAAAGCGTATGACACCTATTTGATGAAGCAGCTTATCGGCAGTTGTGTAAAAGATGTCAGCCGAAAAGAAAAAGAAGTTGGCTATGATGCCGTTCTTGGCGCCCTCCAGAGACAGGTAGCCGATGAAGTCAACTGGGATGAAATTGAGAATCTGGGAACCATCGGTATTGATGAAGTTGCTCATAAAAAAGGACGAAAAAGCTATCGAGCCGTGATCACAGCCCGTCAGGATGATGGCACACTCATCGTCTTGGCGGTGTTGGACAATCGAAAAAAAAGACAGTTGGCGATTTTCTCATGACAATACCCGCCCGTTTACGACCCACCATCCACACTTTCTGTGCAGATATGTGGGATGGCTATCTGGGAGCCGCCGCCGATTTTATAGCGGCATTTCCAGAGGTGAAGGCTGATATTGTCATCGACCGCTTTCATGTTGCCCAAAATTATCGTGGTGAATTCGATACGCTACGCAAAAAGGAACTGGGTCGTTTGCGTAAAGAACTTCCTGAAAAGATCTACAAGGAAGTGGCTCAGGGAATGCATTGGGTCTTGCGCCACAATCATGCTGATTTGGATGAAGATGATAAGGTGCGTTTACAAGCGTTCTTCCACTATACACCAGACCTACATCTGGCTTATTCCTTACGAGAAGAGCTAACAGCCATCTTTAACATGAATTTGACTGTCACTGAAGGTCGGTGTCGTTTGGAAAAATGGATTGCTAAAGTTGAGAGTAAAGCAATCCGCTGCTTTGATAAATTTCTCAAGACCCTGCGGAACCATTTAGATATGATTGCCAACTATTTCCATAAACGGGCAAACAGTGGTTTTGTCGAGGGCTTTAATAACAAACTAAAAACAATTACGAGACGTTCTTATGGCCTTAAGCGAGTTGACAGTCTATTTCGTCGCCTTTGGTTGGACACAAGTGGGCGCAAGCGTTTTCTAGCATGACCCCCATATATTCTGTCAACCCCATGAGATCCCAAAGAACCTAAATTTTTAGTTGAATTTTGCGTAAAAAGGCTTCGGGTTACATCTTGAAATAAGTTAAAATTACCATACAAATAGGAGCCCCATACTACTTATCAGCTTTACAAGTGGTTTTTAGGCTATATAAACATCAACTTTTTTGCTGATTTATGCCTCACTGCACATTATGAAAATATATGGAATCTAAAATTAAACTAACTCAGCTTTTATGTTGCCCAAATTGCAAGGGGAAGCGAACAAACTCAATGCACTAATTGTGGTGAATCATTTACTCAAGTCCTAGGGATATTCGATCTACGTTGGCCACGCCCACCAGCACCCACAGCATCTGAAGAAGCTTTAGTAACAGTCTTATTGGAGCATTTCGAAACAAAAACATATAGTGAACTGGTTAATCTCCGATTCAAAACAATTGAAGCTTCACCGGAATTCCTAAAACTTTACCATGATTATCAAGCCAACTTACAAATGCGTGGTGAAAGTATGATGCAAATGTTTCGAGCACGTTTGTCAGAGCATTATGTCATACCAGAATCAACAAATGGCGTTAGATATTGGTTGTGGTGTAGGTACAAGCACAGCCATACTTGCTGACCAATTCAATACAGTCGTCGGCATCGACCCTTCATTGCCCGACTTAATTTTGGCAACAAAATATTGTCAAGAACAACAAATTAACAACACTTTGTTAGTTCAAGCATTCGCCCAATACATACCACTTGAAAACAATAGTATAAGTTATGCAGTTGCCCTAAATGTAATTGAACATTTATTCAAAGTTGAAGCTGCATTTATTGAATTTCAACGGGTTTTAAAACCAGGTGGTTGTTTTTGTGGCGACTCCCGAAACCGTTATGATCCATTATTCCCGGAACCCCATGCACAGTTGAGATGGGTTGGCTTTTTTCCCCGTTCCATTCAACCCTGGTATGTCTGGACATTTAAAAAACGACCTTATAAAAGTGCTTATTTACTCTCATGGTTTGAATTAAAACGATATGCAAACCATGCGTTTGGTCAAACAGCAATAATTACTTATCCGCTTGTATCTGCATATGAGCCTGCATCTAAGATAGACAAATGGATACATGCAATGGAAAAGGTGCCAGTTATAGGCAATTGGGCCTTACCTATATTCCCATCCCATTTACTTCTAGCAAAAGCTGGTAATTCTCCATCTAAATGAAATGAACACTCCAAATTTTGATAAACCCCAGAAATGAAGATTTCTATTATCATCCCAAGTTTGAACTCGCCTATTATTGATCTGGTATTAGCGCATATAAACCAACAAGTTGAAAACAAACATATCGGAGAAATATTAGTTATTGGAAAAGATGAATCAAATTTAATCAAGCCAACAGAAATAATTCGCTTCATAGATACAGAGCAACCCGTTAGCGCATCAAAAGCACGTAACATTGGAATTATCAACGCTAAACACAAGTTGCTTTTCTTCCTTGATAGCGATTGTCTGCCAACTCCCCGTTGGCTTGTTGAGCACTTGAAAGCACACGACGTTGGGCATACTGTAGTGGGAGGAGGGGTACTGCCTGTTGGCGATAACTATTGGAGCTTAAGCTATAACATAACTCTTTTTCATGAATTCTTGAGTACAATTCCCTCAGGAACACGCAATTATTTGCCTACATTAAATCTCTCTGTTCATAGAGATGTTATTGATAAAGTTGGGATCTTGAATGAGTCCTTAATCCGTGGACAAGACATCGAGTGGACAACTCGAATGAAAAAAGCAGGATTCCAGCCATTTTTTTGGCCTCATGCAACAATTCACCACGCCCACAACCGAACAACTTTTTACAAAGTATGGCAAGATTGTGCTCGCTCTGGATTTTATATGCGCCAAATCCGGTTGCAAAACAGCAATATAATCCAATCACCACGATGGCTGAAACATCGAGCATTAATTCTAGGTCTGTCTCCTGTCATTGCAGCAGGAGTAACGGGTCGTATCGTGACGAAGAATCCTAAAATTTTGCAATATTTCTGGCAAACAATACCGGCTATCTATTTAACCAAAATTGCTTGGTGCTGGGGAGCTAGCCAACGACATGATTAAGCCCAATGACTAATCTAAAAATTCTTGCTATCACCTTAAATTGGCGTCAACCGAAGACAACCATTGAATGTGTTCGCGCTCTGCAAGCAATGCATTATCCAGAGTTGGATATTCTTGTTATTGATAATGGATCAAGGGATGATTCACTAGGCCTTTTCAATCAGGAATTGCCCAGTGTATTAGTTAAAGCATTGCCAACAAATATTGGGTTCGCATCTGGATCAAACGTTGGCATATGTTACGCATTAGATCATGGTTATGATTACGCACTTCTCATAAACAATGATGCATTTCCGGCACCAGACATGTTGTCAAAATTAACGGCAGTTGCTGATCCAGATATTGCACTGTGCGCGCCCAAAATATTTTACGAACAAGAACCTACACGACTTTGGTTCGCTGGAGGAATAAAACATCCCAATCTCCTTGAAATACGCAAAACAGGTCGTGGGAAATTGGATAATTCTGACTGGGGATCAAGAGATGTAGATTATTTACTAGGCACATGTTTACTTATAAACTTAAACACTATAAATGATATAGGTTTGTTCGATCAACGATATTTTATGTACTACGAAGATCTTGACTGGTGCATTCGTTTCCGTCAATTCGGGTATCGACTGAGATTTGTTTCCGATGCACATCTTTATCATCGAGTCGCAGTTAGCACGGGCGGACTAGATTCGCCATTACGTCTCTACTATATTGGCAAAAGCAGCGTCATTTTTTTTTACACTCACGCGAAACAAGGAAAACCTTTGTATATATTCTTTTATCGCGTAGTTAGTATCTTGAAAAAAACCACACATCTACTACTTACAAAACAATTCACAGGAATATACTACTATCTAAAAGGTTTACGCGATGGCTGGAAAAATCGTTTATTAGCTTAATCCAACATCTTCATTCCTTCCACCTCATCACTAAACATATTTCATGAATACATTCCAACGATTGCTTAGCAACACCGTGCTTTACTATATGGGTACACTTGCTATGAAAGCAAGCACTAGCTTACTTTTTATTATGATTGGTCGTCAACTTGGGCCTGAAGATGCGGGCACTTACAACCTCGGCCTAACTTACTTCACAATTCTTTTAACAATGTCCGCATTGGGACTAACTGAATTACTAATTCGAGAAGTTGTGCCTAACCGAAATGAAAGCAAACGCTTTCTTGTCAACTATTTAGGAATTCGCACGTTTCTAACAGTAATTGCTTACAGTCTGCTGATATTATTTTTACACTTAACAACGCCATATTCAGAACAGACAACAAAAATTATCTTAATCATATCATTAACCATCCTGCCAGAAGGGATTTTTAGTCTTTGTCAGGCATTATTTGTAGCCTTTGAAAACGTTCGTATTCCGGTTATAGCATCCTTTGTAAGCAGTACAATCAAAATTATTGTTGGTTTAGCCTTGCTTGAATATACAGCAAATATTATTTATGTTGCACTGATGATTCCAATAAGTACAACATTAAGTTTAATTGTCTTTATACCAGCCTTAAAAAAACTTTTTAAAACAACTCCTCAAACCGTATCAAGTCGGCTAAGTTATTCATTTAGCCTTAACCAACTTCGTTACACCCCAAGTTTTATACTTATCAGCATCTTCTCTATAATTGACTTTCAAGCTGATACATTTCTTATTTCCATTCTTTTAGACGAAACAAGACTCGGTTGGTATGGTGCAGCACAAACAATTATGCTAGGTTTTTGGATGATGCCTATAGCAATTAGGACTGCCATCTATCCCATTATGGCAAGGTATCATCACCAGGATTATGGCAAACTCCGTCACCTATATGAAAAAGTCAATCGATATCTTTTTATTTTCGCATTACCTATTGGGATTATAGTAACTATATTAGCTAAACCAATCATCCTTCTAATATTTACAGAGGAATTCCTCCCTGCTGTACCAGCATTACAAATTATGATATGGTCTGTTGTATTCGCATTTCTTGATGTTCCAAATGCACGACTAATGCTACTGTACAACAAGCAAAAACATACAGGGTGGATTACCGGATTGAGTATGATTACTAATCTTTCCTTAAATATTATTCTAATCCCAGTTTATGGGATAGTAGGCGCAGCAATTGCACGTACATCCTCTTCTTTTATTTTCTTCTTAGTTATATATGTATATACTCAATCAAACTTCATCCAATCCTCAATTTTTCCTATTCTAATACGTCCTCTTATTGCTGCCATCTTCATGACTATCACCATGCTAGCACTAAAAGAAGCTGGCTTGTACTGGCCAATAATCATAGGCGGGCTTGTGTACCTCATAGCTATTCTCCTGTTGAAGGTAATTCCGACAGAGGATCGCCAACTATTTTCGTATGAAATCAAAAGTTTTTTTAATTCCCTCCTGAAATCTTCACATTGAAACACAATTACTAATCTGCTAAATAATCCAAATGGATTATCGACATTCGACGATCTTTTTAGGATAATTCACGGAATAAAAATTTTATCATGCAACATTTTTGGAGGTGTTCAATGAAACGAAACAAAATAGTTAGTTTAATAGCTCTAACATTAATTATGAGCTTACTCGTATTAGCATCAGTTTCCGCCCAAGGAACGTGGACAACTGGTATAGATATTCAAAATTTATCTAGTGCAAGTGGAAACGTCATCGTCACATTCTATGATAGCGCAGGAAATTCAGCAGGTTCCGTATCTGATTCCATCAGCAGTTTTGGTGGGTTAAATGTATACGTACCTAATATTCCAGATTCCACATTACCAGCAGGAGAATATTCTGCTATTGTAAGCTCGGACACGCCCGTGGCAGCTACTACATCCTTGCAGAATTATGATTTAGGTGGTGCAGATATCTACTTGGGGACTGATGTGCCAGCAACAGATATAACTTTCCCCTTAGTCTATCGCAATCACACTTCTGGTAAATGGAACACCGAATTGGTTATCCAAAACACAGGTGATTCTCCACAACTTGTAAACCTGAGTTTGTTCACAAGCGGTAGTTCAACTGCCTCAGCAACTGATTCTGCAACCATTCCAGCAAAAGCTTCACACACATTTGACATTTCTGAATCAAAATATGCGGCCTTTGGTCCATTCGGTTCAGCTAAAGTTACCTCTAGCAGTGAACTATTAGCTGGCATTGCTATGGCCATCCGCAATCCAGGAACAGGTGTGGCTAATGTAATTGAGACTAGTTATCGAGCATTTGGGGCTGCAAATCAAGGACAAGACATTGTTGCGCCTCTAGTCTATAAAAATTTCAATGGTTGGACAAGTGGCGTCAATATTGTAAATACAGGCAACACTCCCACAGTAGTTGACATAACTTACAAAAATGCAAATCCTGCAGTAACTGGTGGTCCTTGGACAGATTCGGTATCTATTCCAGCCAATGCAATGGGTGTTTTCTTTACACCATCAAATGCAACAGGATTACCCAATAATTTCTACGGTTCCGCTAAAATTACTTCCAATACGAACGATGTATTAGTTGTCGTTGCCTCTCAACGATATCCTGTAACTGGGGCACAAGGTGTTGCCTATGAAGGGTCATTGGATGATGGTACAGCAACCGCTTGTGTTAGTGCTCCAATTGTACAAAACCGGTCTTCTTGGAAAACTGGTATTAACATTTTGAACTTAGGTACTTCACCAGCAACTGTTGCAATCAGTTACGCGAGTTCCGCAGCTGGCATTCCTGATGCGGCTGACACTTATACTATCGCTGCAGGTTCACCTGCAACCGTATATATGCCATCGGATGGCGCAACATTAAGTGGTTTTTATGGTGCTGCTGATATTAAAAGCACAAATGGGCAGCCCCTCCTAGTGAATATAGCAAATTCACGTGCTGATAAAGGTGTTTCATCTAACTATGTAGGTATTAATTATACCTGCCCCTAAAACCTAGTTACTAATATCACCAATAAAAAGCCAGCTAAGGTATACCTTAGCTGGCTTTTTATTTTGCATGAGTAGTGCATGTGCATACAATTAATAACCTTAAGAGCTTTTTGCACTCTACAAGTTTTAGTTTACATTAGCTAACCGTTTATGGTATCAAATAGGATTTTATGTTCCGCATAAAATGAACCGTCTAAACAAATAAAAATTTATTAGGTATAAACTGAATATTTTTTATATCTTGACATGTGGTGATTTATGAAAAGCCTCCAAACGTTAAAACGCGAAGTACACGCAATGCACAATCACTCATTTGAAACATTGATTCTTTTTTGTCACAGGTAGATGTAATGCAAAATGCCATCATTGTTTTTATTGGGCGAATTTAGGGCCAACCCATGTTGGATTATCTCTAGACAAAATAGAAAAGATTGCAAAATCAATGCCATCTTTTGGAACCTTGTTACTGTCTGGCGGTGAACCAACATTGAGGTCAGATTTACCCGAGCTTGTACGAATTTTTAGAACCAACAATGCGATAAGGAACGTCAGTATTCCTACAAACGGACTCTTGCCTGAGCGCATTGCCGATATCGCAGAACAAATTGCACAGATTGATCCCGATTTATTTGTTACATTTAATCTTTCCATAGATGGTTTTTCTGAACTCCATGATGAAATTCGTGGGGTGCCTGGAAATTTCGATTCTGCAATTAAAACCTTGCGACTCATTAGAAATTTAGGCCAGAAATACGGCAATTTACAGGCTTATGTAAACTCTGTAATTTGTGCTGACAATTATAAGGAAGTTGTCCCTTTTGCTAAGTTTATCCAATCTGAAGAATTAGCCGATGCCCATTATTTCGAAATTATTCGCGGAGACCCACCTGAGGTAAGGTTGAAAGCCGTACCTCCAGATGAATTAAGAAAAGTATATGAAGGTGTAACGCCTATTCAGGAGTCCTATATTTATCGAGATATCAATCGTAGGAGATCTGGTATTATAGCTCAATGGCGCAAGCTTTCAGATGTGGGTAATCTATTAAATCGTTATCGTCATCAATGGCGTATTCACTCTCTTAATACTAAATGGGATTTCACTTGTATGGCAGGTGAGGCCATTGGAGCAATTGATTACAATGGACAAACTAGAATCTGCGAATTACGTGAAGATAACGTAAATCTAGCTGATTTCGACTATGATTTTTCACAAGCATGGAATTCTGCAGTTCTTAGAAAAGAAGCCCAAATTGCAAAATCTCATGCCTGTGATTGTACCCATACTTGTTTTATTAATGTTTCAATGCGGCAAGATTTTTCTGCACGCTTTTGGGAAGCCCCATGGCTATTCTTAAAATACAAAACTGGAAATTTGTGGGAAAATGACTTCTCTTTTAACGGTAATCATTCCAACAAGGAATCGCACATCCCTACTGCTCAAAGTCATTGATAATTTGTTGTTGCAAGCAAAAGATATCAATAATCAATTAGAAATTGTTGTTGTAGATGACGGATCAACAGAAGATATAAGAATTTTTACTACAAGGTTTTACGTCCCAACACCCTAATGGGCATTTAGTTCACTACTTTTTTCAGCAGGCGCAAGGGCCAGCTACTGCAAGGAATTTGGGCATAAAAAAGGCTAGTGGAGACATTGTCTTATTTATTGGTGACGACATTTTACCTTCACCAAAATTTTTAGCTGGACATTACCTAGCTCATACCCAAGAATATCAGCAGGGAAATCAAGCGATTTTAGGCATAGCGAATTCCCCCAAAATATGTGTGATTCGCCTTTTGTTTTTTGGTGGCGAAAATGGAATTTCCGTTATCAGCTTTTGCTTGATGGGGATCGAGAACCTGATTTTTCTTTCTTCTATACAAACAACTTGTCAGTAAAACGGGATTTCTTGCTTAAGCATGGTCTATTTGATGAATCTTTCCGTTATGCAGCATACGAAGACGGAGAATTAGGGTCAAGATTATGCAAGCAAGGAATGGAACTTATCTTTTTGCCACAAATAAAAGCTGAACATTATCACAAAATTGACCTTTATGAATCCTGCAAACGCATGATCACGAAAGGAAAAGCTTACGATCTCTTTATTCAAAAAACGGGTTTACCCGGGATATCTCGTTTATGGGAAATTCTAGGCAGTGGGCCATGGATGATACCAATTCTGATTCAACCACTATATAAATTTGCAGATTGGTTGCAAACCAGAGGTGTTATTTCCTGGGTATATATAATTGTCCTTATGTATAATTTCCAGGTGGGTCGTGGAAAAAAAACACCCCTATCAAATATGAGAGACTAAAGGTTAGAATTATTAATGAATAAACGATTTGGTTTAACTATTACTATCCTATTCATTGGGATATCCTTTATCCTTATTGGGTGCAATAGTAGCAATAATGAAACAGCAACATCTATTCCTAATACAATAGAATCAACTCTTAACACAGATAATTCAAATGTGGCTACACCATCTATTGAATCTGGTTACCCTTATCCTGTAACTGATAGTAGCGATAATGGTCAACCAATTTCAGCTTATCCAGCAACAAATTTAGAATCTGAGGAAAATACTGTTCAAGGTGTTCCCATAACAGAATTTATAGTGCCTACTCCTTCTCCAGGCTTGGCTACCGTGACCGGTATCCTCGTCGAAAACTTTACGCAACTAGCACCAACAGAGAGTACTGTGTATTTAGGGAAATTAATTGAAACAGATGCAGGGCTTCCTATAATCAGTTTGAATCGAGAAATCGCCCCTACAAGTCTCCCTTTGCCTGATGGTCGATTCGCAATATCGGATGTTATGCCTGGAAAATATGGCATCATCTTATATAATCCTGATATTAATTTTTTGATTGATGATCCCCAAAACCCTGAAGTGAGCCTAATAATTACAGTCGCAGAAGATCAAACTTTAGACTTGGGTAAAATCAATATATCAATGCCTTAATCCAGTTGAAGGTCTATTAATGTCAAAACTTGGGGAAAATTCATTATATCTGCTTAATCAATTATTGCCTGGCGCTAACGATAAACTATTAGAAGCAAAACAAGACCCTCAAAACTATGTGGAGTTTTTTGAAAATCGGACAAAGAGTTCTTTTGGAGTATTTGGATCAATAGATTATACCAACAAGAAAGTTTTAGATGTGGGGTGTGGGTTGCAGGGACAATCTTGCTCATTTTTTAGAGTATGGGGCAACATCTGTAACGGGAATCGATATCGATTACACACAAATCCATCAAACGAGTCTAATCTTTTTACGCCGCTATCCGCAACACAAGTCTTCAATTCAATTTGTGTTAAGTGATGCTGCGAAGATGCCATTTCCAGATGAGTATTTCGATATTCTTGTAGCAAACGACACTTTTGAACACGTAAATAATTTACCCAATACTTTGCATGAATGCGCACGTGTCTTACGCCCTGGAGGAAGATTATATGTTTATTTCCCTCCCTTTTACGCGCCTTGGGGAACCCACATGGTAAACTGGATTCATATCCCTTGGTGTCAAGTTGCTTTTTCAGAAAAAACTATTCTTAATGTTGCCCGTCAATTAGAAAAGGATGGTAAATCCATAAATAGTCGTCTGCCAAAAGAAACGCAGCTTAATCTTGGTGAAAGCGATAGAATACCATTTGTTAGCCACCTAACGTTGAAATATTTTCGTAATGTTCTTATAGAAACCCCATCATTACAGATTGAAAACATGAAGTTGCTTCCCCCAGGCTGGAGGAAACATAAACGGATAAATCAAATCCTATCTCCATTAACACATATTCCAATTGTGCAGGAAATGTTTACAGCAAAAGCTGTCTATATATTGCGTAAAATATAACGTTTTTGATTTTTAGGTTATGCAAAAAAATGCTGGTGGACGATTCCCCCCTTCCCTGGTTCTTATGAACATCTGCCAAGCCCTCCACAACGGCCGTTTCCCCTCCATCCCCTATCTCCACACCCGCCTCCTCCTCCAACACGTCCTCGGCGGCGTAGACCACACCTACCTCATCGCCCACGACGACCAGGAACTAACGGCCGTTCAAGAGCAAACCTTCCTCGCCTATCTGAACCGCGCCGCCCAGGGCGAACCGATTCCCTACATCATCGGCCACGCCCCCTTCTTCGATATGGACTTACACGTCAGCCCGGCCGTGCTCATTCCGCGACCCGAGACAGAACAGTTGGTAGAAACGGCCGTTTCCCTCACAAAAACCCACAACTACACCCATATCGTCGATACCGGGACGGGCAGCGGCTGCATTCCCATCGCGTTGGCCCGAAAACTGCCCCAAGCCAACATCGAAGCCACCGATATTTCGGCTGAAGCACTCGTCGTCGCGCGCCAAAATGCCGCCGAATTTGCGCCCAATCGCATCACCTTTCACCACGGAAATCTCCTCCAACCGATCACCGAGCCTATCGACCTGATCACCGCCAATTTACCCTACGTCACCGACCACGAGTGGACGATGTTAGACGATGGGGTAAAATTGTACGAGCCTCAACTAGCCCTCAAAGGGGGGCCAGACGGTTTAGACATTATTCGAGACCTACTAAATCAGGCGACGCACAAACTTACATCCGGCGGTGCAATCTTGTTGGAAATTGGCTGGCAGCAAGGCCAGGCAGCAAAAAGTTTAGCTGCATCCATTTTCCCAGCAGCTCAAATCGAGTTGGTTCAAGATTATTTCGGCCAGGATCGGTTTGTCATCATACAATTGCTTGGATGACAAAACCGTATCTAACCGCAAAGAACGCAAAGAGCATCAAGAAAAATCTGCGTAACCTGCGTAATCTGCGGATTATCTAAAAAAAGCTCGGGAGAATCGGTTGGAGAATAACACGGCAGCGACACACAGCCTTAACACGCGCCACATTTTAGCCAGCGAAACCAACGCCATTGCGGAAACGGCCGTTTACCTAGCCCAGGGAGAACTCGTCGTATTCCCCACAGATACAGTCTACGGCGTTGGCGTCGATGCCTTTAACGCTGAGGCCATCCTTAAACTGTATGACGTCAAACAACGGCCATTAGACAAAGGCATTCCCATCCTCCTGGCCGACTTCAGCGACATCACCAAAGTAGCCGCCGACTATTCCGCCAGCCGCCCAGGCCGCTATCGAAGCCCATTGGCCTGGCGCCCTCACCATCATCGTTCCCAAACATCCAGATTTGCCCGACTGTATTTCGCCCAACGAAGGCATCGCCTTACGCATCCCCGATAACGAGGCGGCTCGCGCCCTCATTCGGACGGCGGGCGGCGCTTTGGCAACCAGCAGCGCCAATCTGTCTGGACATCCGCCCGCCTGTGACGGCCCATCCGCCTTAGCCGACCTACAAGGCCGCGTCGCCGCCGTTTTAGACGATGGCCCCACGCCCGGCAGCACCCCATCTACCATCATCAACTTTCTTGGAACAGGATGCCACGATCATCCGTGCAAGGCACACTTTCCTCTGAACAACTGCGCCAATCAGGAGCAGCGCCCAATGAGCGCCTATCTTATTCCCCTGGGATTGGCTTTTCTTGGCCTAATCCTCGCCTTCGTTACCTATCGCAATATTCGTCGTGGTGGCGCACGCTTCTACACGTTAGAGCGGGAACATATGCTGCGCCGAGCCATGCTCACCCTGGCTGGCACTGTCTTCTTTTTCATGCTCGCCATTGGTTATCTCATCTACACCGACCAACCTGCCACCACAACTGAAGCACGCAACCGAAGGGGAAGTGGTCGAAGGGGAAGAAGGGCAAACGGCCGTTACCCCCACCCCAGAATCGCTTGAACTAGAAACTTTCCCCCC
This sequence comes from uncultured Chloroflexia bacterium, assembly GCA_963747345.1. GTDB lineage: Bacteria > Chloroflexota > Anaerolineae > Promineifilales > Promineifilaceae. Next base: position 499,168 of record CAVVFA010000008.1, read on the forward strand.
CACGCCTACCATTACCGCCACGCCCGATGTCAACATTCCCACCGCTACACCCACCCCCATCATCTGTCGCGCCGTCGTCGAAGGCACTTCCGGCAATGGACTCACGCTGCGTGATGTGCCAGGTGGCGCCGAAATCATCGTTTTGCCCGATGGCTCCATTCTGACGCTCTACCAAGACAGAAGCCGCACAAGAATCTGACGGATTCCTCTGGCGCAAAGTCAAATCCATCTCCGGCGAAGAAGGCTGGGTGGCCGAGGATTTCATCCGCATTGGTGCACCGTGTGAGTAACAACAAGGTGGCAAAGTTGCACAGCGACGA
>CAVVFA010000009.1:0-846803 GCA_963747345.1 uncultured Chloroflexia bacterium
CAATCGTCTTAGCGAGCGTTGTCTTGCCAGTACCAGGCACATCCTCCAACAAAATATGTCCTTCGCACAGCATAGCGATGAGTGCTAAATCGATAATTTCGCCTTTTCCGACGATAACTTTTTGGATGTTTTCCCGTAGCTTTTTAGCGGTTTCTGCAATCATGATGTTTCCTTCCGGTTGATGTGTCATTTCAGTGACAATCGAGTATCACCCAACGCCTCGTCGTCGTCAAATAACCAAGTCCCATGCCGCGAGATTGATCCAATCTCCAGGTTCGCGACCAATCTGATACCCTGGGCGCTAGTGGTGAACTGTTCCTACCTATACCTCCGAGGTCTTCAAGACCTCGGAGGTCTGAAATTCTCGTGCCACGCGCTGCGTGGAATGCCCCCGCAGCCGCGTAGCGCCCCGCTTTAACACTGCGCCCCAAACGAAGCAATAACCAGATGCCCCGCCACCGAAACCGCTGTAAACTAGAAGCAAGCGCAAACAAGCAACGCTGGCATGAGGGAAGCGTATGAACCAACAAGAACTCCTACAACTGATTGACAAAGCGGCCGTTGAGGGCTGGACTGAACTGGATTTACACAACAAGGGTTTAACTGAGCTGCCGTCAGAAATCCGACAATTGAGTAACCTGACTACGCTTGAATTGTATGGGAATCAGTTAACGGCTGTTCCGGTAGAAATCGGACAGTTGGGCAGCTTGACTTGGCTTGATTTGAGTGGGAATCAATTAACGGCTGTTCCGGTGGAAATCGGGCTGATGAGCAACTTGACTTGGCTTGATTTGAGTGGGAATCGGTTAACGACCGTTCTGGCAGAAATCGGACAGTTGGGTAGCTTGACTACGCTTCATTTGGGTGGAAATCAGTTAATGGCTATTTCGGTAGAAATTGGGCAGTTGAAAAACTTGACTATGCTTGATTTGAGTGGGAATCAGTTAACGGCTATTCCGGCAGAAATCGGGCAGATGAGCAAGGTGACTACGCTTAATTTGAGCGGGAATCAGTTAATGACCGTTCCGGCAGAAATGGGGCAGTTGGGCAACTTGACTAAGCTTGATTTGTGGGGGAACAAGTTAACGACCGTTCCGGCAGAAATCGGGAAGTTGAGCAACTTGACTACGCTTAATTTGGGTGGGAATCAATTAACGGCCGTTCCGGCAGAAATCGGGAAGTTGAGCAACTTGACTACGCTTAATTTGAATGGGAATCAATTAACGTTCATTCCGGCAGAAATCGGGGAGATGAGCAATTTGTATACGCTTCATTTGAGTGGAAATCGGTTAAATAGTTTACCAGCCGCCCTCCAACAATTGACAAAGTTAGCATACCTAGACTTGCGTGGCAATTCAGCTTTAGGCATCTCTCGGGAGGTTTTCGCGCAGGTTATAAATCCCAAGCTCATCCTGGAAACCTGTTTCGGGAAACGTCGCCCCTTACACGAAGCTAAAATGCTCCTTGTTGGTCAAGGTGGGGTGGGCAAAACCGCCCTCGCCCGTCAACTTCTTCATAATCTGCCGCCAGACAGCGCCCAGGGCAAAACCGAAGGGGTAGATATTCAAAAATGGTCTGTCACGCCTGCTACCGCAGCAGAGCCTATCACCCTCAACCTGTGGGATTTTGGGGGGCAGGGTGTGTATCAGGCGACCCATCAATTTTTCTTCACCAGCCGCAGTCTCTACCTCATTGTCATCAACGCCCGCACCGGTGAAAAAGAAAGCCGCCTGCGCCATTGGCTCAAACTCGTCGGCAGCCTTAGTGACAACGCCCCCGCCATTATCGTCGTTAATCAACAAGATCAACACCCCCTTGCCCTCAACGAGCGCGAACTCAAACACAAATATCCCAACCTGCTCGCCATCATCCCCACTTCCTGCACCACTGGCGCGGGCATTGCCGACCTGCGCCAAGCCATCTTCGAAGCTCTGGCCCAACTGCCCCACATCAACGACCATTTCCCCATCGCCTGGTTTGATCTCAAAAGTCAGCTAGAAGCGATGGACGGTAATTACATCACCTATGAAGATTATCGAAAATTTTGTGCCAATGCGGGCATCAACAGCCGCGCCGACCAGCGCAGTTGGGTGCAAGTGCTGCATCAGTTGGGCGTCGTCCTCAACTACCAAGATGACAAATACCGCCACCTGGAAGGCACCCACGTTCTCAAACCAGAATGGGTTACAGATGGCGTCTACCGCATCCTCTCCGATCCCACCGGTGCCATCGCCGCCAATAACGGCATCCTTACCGCCCCCATGCTCGACACCATCCTCGACCCCGACGCCTATCCCCGCCACCAACAGCACTTCATCGTCGAAATGATGCGTAAATTTGAACTCAGCTTCCGCATCCCCCAGCGCCACGAGCAATATCTCATCCCTGACCTGCTTCCAGATAACCAACCAGAGCTATCAGCCATCGGCTTTGCCCCCGAAACGGCCGCTCTCCACTTCCAAATTCATTACACAGAGTTTTTGCCTGGTAGTATTCTCTCCCGCTTTATGGTGGGCATGATGGCTTCCCTGGATCGTTGGAATTCCTGGCGCAACGGGGCGGTACTCACCTTTGATGGCAACCACGCCCTGTGCCGCGCCGATTTGGATGTGGGTAAAATCTACATCACCGTCACCGGCACAGAAGCCACTCGCCGCAGTCTGCTCAACAGCATCCGTATGCAACTGCACGCCATCCACAGCACCTTCCCCAATTTGCCGCTCACGGAGCATATCCCCATCCCTGGGCATCCCGACAAAACGATTGCCTACCATGCGCTCTGCAATTTAGAATCCAAAGGCATCAAGAAATACTATGATCCAGTCAACGATGTGGAATTGGATGTGGTCGCGTTGTTGGCAGGCATTGAAACCCCCGCCTTGCGCCGTGAACGGCAGTTGCAAGAGATATTGCTCACATTCAATTTGGAAGAGATTGCACAGCTTTGTTTTGATCTGAATGTTGAGTATGAAGATTTGCCAGGACAAACGAAGACGGCTAAGTCACGAGAATTGGTGCAGTTGATGGGGCGGAACGGCCGTTTGGATGAATTGGAAGGGAAGTTGAAGGGCAAGAGTTAGTTGGTTACCCGGCGGTTAAAACCGCAGCAACAGTTACAAAGTCCACCTACGTGGACTAACAACCAGTCGGCGTAGGCCGACTTCGTAATGGTCGGCGCGGTTTTAACCGCTGGCTAAGCTAAAAACGTCTTGTGTTTATGTTAAGATTCCTTATAATGTAGAAAGATGAATGTCGTATAGTGCAGGTCTCTAGGGTGAGACCCGCGTTTTCCAGGAGGACAAGATGAAAAAAACAAGAGTAACGGCCGTTATCCTAGCAACCACCCTCGTATTAATCACCGCCACCATTGCATCCGCATTGACGCATTACGTGGTCTGGGGGGACACCTTGTGGGACTTGTCACGGTATTATGGCACAACCATTGATGCCATCGTGCAAGCAAATGATCAAATCACCAATCCCAATTTAATTTTTGCCGGGGATACCTTGAAATTCCGGTGGGCCCAACCGCTACCCCAGGGCCAACCACCGTGCCGCCAACGCCAGGCGCAACCGTTACCCCGCCACCCGGTTTGATTTCGTATGTGGTTCAGCGGGGCGATACCTTGTCTAGCATTGCCTATCGTTTTCGTACCACCGTGGCTGCCATTTTGCAGGTGAATCCGCAGATTACCAATCCTAATGTGATTTATGCCGGGCAAGTTATCCTCATTCCTGCTGGCACCGGGGGCTACCCCACGCCGATTCCGCCACAGCCCACCAATCCAGTCCCAACAGGGCCAGCACCTACAACTGTGCCGCCGCCCTCTAGCGGGTTTGAATTGGGCGGTCAATCCCTTGTGCTGGCTTATCCCGATTCCATGCGACAAGCTGGCATGAATTGGGTTAAATTTCAATATAAATGGACGGCGGGTGATTCGCCTGACGCATTAGCCTCCATCATAGAGGCGGGGCATGACCAAGGTTTCAAAGTTCTCATTTCGGTGGCTGGCGAAGAAAGTCTTATCCGCCTCCTGGCAGTATTAATTTTGCCAGTTTTACGGAGTTTATGCGGGGTTTGGCGGCCTTAGGGCCAGATGCCGTTGAAGTCTGGAATGAGCAGAATATTGATTTTGAATGGCCTGCTGGTGAAATCAGCCCGGTTTCATACACGAACAACATGCTGGCTCCTGCTTATCAGGCGATTAAGTCTGTCAATCCCAACATTATGGTGATTTCGGGGGCGTTAGCGCCGACTGGATTTGACAATAACTACAACGCCTGGGCAGATAATCGTTATTTGACAGGCATGTATCAGGCAGGTGCGGCCAACTATATGGATTGCATTGGGGCGCATCATAATGCTGGGGCGACGTCGCCTACCCAAACTGTCGGCCATCCGGCGGATAGCAACGGACATTACAGTTGGTATTTCTTGCCGACGTTAAATCTTTATCACAATACCTTTGCGCGGTCAGCGTCCGGTTTGCTTCACGGAATTGGGGTATTTATCTGGGGAAGGGTTCCCTGGTGTGCCACCCAACTTTAGTGGGCGGCAGGTACGTCTGTGGCAGAACAGGCGACATGGCTGGCGGAAGCGGCCCAATTGTCTCGCAGCAGTGGCAAGGTGCGTTTGATGACGGTGTTCAATGTCGATTACACGGAATATGATATGGCTGGTGATCCCCAAGCTGGTTATGCTATTATTCGCCCAGATGGATCGTGCCCCGCTTGTGGTACACTGGGGGCAGTGATGGGTGGCGGCTAAAGAACGAAGATGGAAGTGGTAGAAGAGATTAGGAAGGTTGGCAAAATCTGCCTTATCATTATCTGCTAAGGGTATATTTATAGAAAAAGGCGGGGTGCGGAAATGTACCACGCCTTTTTTCTTTTGAGGAGTGTGTCAGATGAAAGTAAGATTGATATTGGCAAAGAAAGGCATGAACGTCATCACCATCACCCCAGACCAAGAGATTCGGCAGGCGGTGGTGCTGTTGGCGGAGAAGAATATCGGCGCGTTGGTTGTGGTTGATCAGGCAGGGAAGCCCGTCGGCATTTTGTCTGAACGGGATATTATTCGGCAGGCGGCCATTGATGAAGACGCTGTTTTCGCTGAAAGTGGCTGATTTAATGACCGTGCAACTCATCACGGGATTGCCCAATGATGATACATTTTCCATTGCCCATATCATGACAGAAAACAGGTTCCGCCATATGCCGATCTTGGAAGAGGGGAAGCTGGTGGGCATCGTCTCTCTGGGTGACATCATGAAAGCGGAACGGAACCAATATCGAGGCGAAATCGACACGCTGGAAACACAAATTATGGCGGATGATGATTGATCGAGTATAGTATGAATCATAAAAAATAGACCATCAAACTACCAGGAAGAGGAGTCTGACATGTCCCAAATTGGCACCCCCGAAAATCCTTTGCGTGTGGCTATTATTGGTGCTGGCCCAACCGGTTTTTACACAGCGGAACACTTATTTAAACAACAAGATTATCATGTTACGGTAGACATGTATGAACGTTTACCGGTTCCGTTTGGGTTGGTGCGCTATGGCGTTGCCCCCGATCATCCCAAGATTAAATCAGTGACAAAAGTATATGATCGCATTGCTCAGAAACCGGGCTTTCGTTTCTTTGGCAATGTGGAAATTGGCAAACATATTAGTGTGGCTGAACTGCGGGCGCATTATCACCAAATTGTGTATACGACAGGCGCTCAAACTGATCGCCGCCTGAATATTCCGGGTGAGGATTTGGCGGGGAGTTTGCCAGCGACTGAATTTGTGGCCTGGTATAACGGCCATCCAGATTACCGTGATGTTGATGTTGATTTATCGCATGAAAATGTGGCGGTGGTGGGGATTGGCAATGTGGCGATGGATGTGGCGCGTATTTTATGCCGCACGCCGGAAGAACTGCGGCAAACGGACATTGCGGATTATGCGTTGGAGGCGTTGAGCAAGAGTAAGGTGAAGAATGTGTATGTGATGGGACGACGTGGCCCGGCACAAGCGGCGTTCACGACACCGGAAATCAAAGAATTGGGCGAAATGGAAGACAGTGATGTTTATGTTTTGCCAGAAGAGGCACAAGTGGATGCGTTGAGTCGGGCGGCTTTGGCTAATAGCTCTGATCGTGCTACTGAGAAAAAGATGGAAATTATTCAATCTTATGCTGGGCGAGAAGCGTCTGGAAAGTCGCGGCGGTTGACGGTGCGGTTTTTGGTATCGCCAACGGAACTGATTGATGATGGGCAAGGCAATATTGCCGGGATGCGGCTAGTCAAAAATGAGTTGTATGCGACGGATGCCGGTACGCTGCGCCCGCGAGAGACGGATGTGGTTGAAGAACTGCCCGTCACTATGGTTTTTCGTTCGATTGGCTACCGAGGCGTGCCGATTCCTGGGGTGCCTTTTTATGATAGTTGGGGCGTTATTTTGAATCGGGAGGGGCGCGTGCTTGATCCGGAAACGCAGAATCCGCGTGTGGGGGAGTATACGGGCGGCTGGATTAAACGGGGGCCATCTGGGGTGATTGGCACGAATAAGCCGGATGCGTTGGAAACGGTTATGCATATGCTGGAAGATGTGGCGGCGGGTAATACCCTGTGTCCTGAGAAAACGAACCCGGATGAGATTGCGGCGCTTATCACGGAACGTCAGCCTGAATTTTTTAGCTATGATGATTGGACGCGCCTGGATGCGCTGGAATTGGCGAATGGTGAGGCGCAAGGACGCCCGAGGCTAAAATTTACGAGTGCCGATGCTATGTTGGCGGCGTTGGGGCGGTAGGGCTATGACGGATATGCGTGTCGTGATTTATTCGGATGGGGGGTCTGATCCGAATCCTGGTATTGGTGGCTGGGCGGCCGTTTTAAAGTATGGGCAGCATGAGAAGGTGCTGACGGGGAACGACCCGGATACGACGAACAACCGGATGGAACTACAGGCGGCTATATCGGCACTTGAGGCTTTAAAACGGCCGTCTTCCATTGAGTTCCATACCGACTCCCAATACTTGCGCCAGGGCATTACGCAGTACATTGATAAATGGGCGGCCAATAACTGGCTGCTAAAAGGCGGCAAGCCCGTTTCCAATGCAGATTTGTGGCAAAAATTGTGGCCGCTGGTCAAAGAGCATGAGATTGAATGGCATTGGGTGAAAGGCCATGCGGGCAATGCCATGAACGAAAAAGTGGATAGATTGGCGCGAGAGGCTCGTTTGGAAATTACGCCAGAGGCACAAATTGATGATGACGCACCAAAGTTGTATGTGCGCTCATCGTGCAAAGGCAATCCGGGGCCAGGTGGGTGGGGCGTGGTCTTGGAGGAAGCGGGGGGAACGGAGCAAATCAGCGGGTCTGAGCCGCAGACGACGAATAATCGCATGGAAATTCAGGCGGTGATTGAAGGGTTGCTGATGCTGCCTGCCGGTAAGCATGTGCAGGTTTTTACCACGTCGGATTATGTGTTTCAGGGGGCGACGAAGTGGATTGCAGGGCTGGCGGCGGCGGAACTGGATAAAGAAGGATGGCAATCCGGTGGCGAATGGCGATTTATGGCAGGCGCTCGACCAGTTGATGCCCATTTACCATGTTCATTGGATTAACGCGAAGGGGCAGGATTTGGCGGGGTTGGAGGAAGCGGGCAAGCTGGCGGTTCATGCGGTTGAGGTTGTGTGATTGCAGTTTACAAAAACCGAACTCAGATTTAAGTGACAATAAAAGACGTTTTAACTGTGCAGACCCTAAGGGTTTGCCCTCGAGTGGTTCAATGCTGCGTTATACAAAACCCTTAGGGTCTCTCGAGTGAAAATTTAACACCTGTAAAGTTACAAGACGTTTATATGACCAAGCGAATTATAATAAAAAGCAACATCGAGCCTGAGCCGCTTAGATAAATCCAGCGGATATACATACGTGGATTTTCTGTGCTTGGCGCTAATAACTTAAATGTCGAATACAGAATGACAGCATCCATGAACAAGATGGGCAGCAAATAAATCCACGCTAACCATCCGAACAAAAACGGCAGGAAGCTAATAACAATCACCGACAAGAAAATTATTCCGCTGATGCGCAAAGCTTTTTTATGACCATAGCGCAGCGCCAAAGATTGAGAACCTGCTTCAGCATCTCCTTCAGCATCCATCGCATCTGCTGCAATCTCTTCACCTAAATCGATGAGCATGGCTAAGATGCCAAAGAACCAGACAATTGGTTCAAATGGTTTACCGACTACAATGCCCCCATAAATAAAAGTCATTCCAACCGAAAAGCTGACCATCAGATTCCCGATAAAACCACTCTTTTTAAACCGCCAATTGTAAAGGAATCCAACAACCCATACTAAACTAACTGTGACCAACGCTCCCCAGCTAATCATATAACCGGTGATAAAACCAAGTATTGTCAAGGCGATGGAAAATAAGACAACATCCCGTTCTGTTACAAGCCCGGCTGGAAGCGCCCTATCTGGTGCATTTATTTTGTCACTTTCTAAATCAAAATAATCATTTAGCACGAGTGATGTCGCAGAGATAAAAAAGACACTGAGGAATCCTAGTGACATTTCTAGGAGGGTCGGTAGTTTGCCTAATGCCAACAGCTCCCCCAAAATCACACATATGCCTGCTGAAACGGGAAGCTCAAACCGGAGTAAGCGAAACAATCCTAACATTTTTGTTTTAATCGCCACGATAGTTCTCCCGTAATTTGCTTAAAAATTGCGACATTTTGTGAATTCCTTCAACTTTCGTTTCCGTTAAGTAAAAGATTTCAAGGAAACCGCGATTTTACAAAACGGCCGTTTCTCTAAAGTTGCCACCGTATCATCATTTTGGATCAAATAGATTTTACCGTTCATAATCGGTTTTCGTTACGCCAAATCAGGGATTTCGGCTCGTGTCACAAGCAGTTTGATACTACGAGGCTGACGCGGAATTCTGGTGATAAGTCCCTCTTTTTCCAACTTGAGAATCATATCGTGAACAGCCGGTGGGCTGACTTTAAAATAGGCTTGCATGTCACTTTCAGCAGGCGAACGGCCGTTTAGCTTAGTGTAGTAATAGATAAAAGCCAGATACTGACCTTGTTTCGCTGTAAATAGTTTACTCATTCCCCAAATGCTCTAGCACCCACAATCAACGTTTTGCCAGTGCCAGTCGCCATCACCAACAAGATGCGGTCTTGTCCTTGAGCCACGGCGTTGACCGTGCGCTGTATCGCTACTTTTTGGTAATAACGGGGCACTTTCCCATCACGCTCAAAGAAATAATCTTGGGTGATGACGGTTTCTTGCGCAGGCGTTATCTGGTTCTGCTGCGTGTACCGCTGCCATAAGGATTCAGGCGAGGGAAACTGGCTCATCAGCAGTTCCCGCTCTATCACACCAGCCCCGCCCAGACGGTTATGCTCCAGGAAGCCATCGCCATTAGAACTGTAGGTGAAAGGAACGTCTAACACTGTGGCGTAACGCAGTGCTTGCTGCATCCCGCTGCCAATCGTATGTTTATTATCTTTGGCTTCAATCACGGCTAAGGGGATATTTTTGTGGAAGAGTAGATAATCAACGAAGGAGCGCTCACCTCGTTTGTCTTTGCCATTTTGCTGGATGTGAAAACGGCCGTCGGTGAAATAATACTCTTCACGGATTTGCATCCCTTTCCAACCGGCAGCCTGAATCGCAGGGGTGATGTACTGGGTACGTATTTCTTGCTCGGTGAGATCCTTTTTGTTCATGGCGTTCACATCGTTCAGCTAAAAAGCCACCTGAATTTACTGTCTAGCGTGTAGAGCGGTAACGGCCGTTTTGGGTGGCAAAAAACAACTAAATTAAATTGTTGTCAATATGAGTGCTATAGGATACTGAATTCGGTAACCTGGCCGCATTTCTTCCTCAGAACAACACACGAGGGTAAGAATAACATAATGAAAACGGCCGTGCCATGTGATAGATGTCATGGATTGTACGCGTTTTAGTGTCAGGGGAATAAAGTGCTTATGTTTACACCGCCATCCCCATGCCCTCATCTTCCGCGCTTTCTAGTACCGCAATCAGTTCGGCTATAACCTATTTATAACTTATTTATACCTTATTCATACCTTATTCATAGCCTATTCAACCATGCTAATCCTACCTAACATCTGCCTGGATAACAGCTATACTCACTATGACCGGTTGCTGGTCGTGCCACCTCTGGCAAAAATGTCAGATTATGCCAGTTGCGAGTATAGAACAAGATTACTTAAACAATGCATTGGTTTGTAGTGACAGCTTCAGCCATTTAGCCCCTTAATCGGTTACTACAAACCGTGTGGCGAGAACCAACCTAGCGCAAAAACGACCAAACGGCCGTTTTGCCATCATCTATCTCGCTTTTATAATCATGGTGAACTGGCAAAAAAATACCCCCGCCGGGACTCGAACCTGAATCTACCGCTTAGGAGGCGGTTGCTCTATCCATTGAGCTACGAGGGCAAATACATCATAAAAATTGTGAATATGGCGGGGATTATAACAGAGGATGCATGTGAAATCGAAACTGAATGAAGAGAAACGGCCGTTTTTTGTCTATGGCACGCTCCTGCCAGGGCAGCCAAACGCCTTTCTGTGGCAAGGTACCGTCACAGAGCAGCAGCCCGCCACCCTGGCTGGCTGCGCCCTATACGACAGGGGTTCTTATCCTATGTTGGTAGAAACCGGCGATGAATGTGTCCATGGCATGTTGCTCCACATCGCCGAGGCTGAGTATGAGGCGGTGGTGGCGCGGCTGGATGATTTAGAAGGCTGCACGCCTGACCAATCCGAAGATTTTGGCTACAGCCGGGTAATACGCACGGTGCAGATAGAAAACGCCAGCCCTGAACATGATGGAAACGGCCGTTTTCTCTCAGCCTGGGTTTATATCGGGCAAGAAGCCACCGTGTGCGGCCTGCCTTCCATTCCCGGCGGAGATTGGGTCTCCTACGCCGCCGACACGTTCCAGGAGATAGACCTCGGCTGCAAGACGTGGCGGCTCAACATGGATCGTCGCAAACGTAGTTTAGCAGTCGAGAAGCGCCATGAATTTGTGACAAAAACTGTCCTTGCTAAATGAGACGGTTGGGTTATCCTAGAAGCCTGATTTTTTCCTGAAGGGTTCGTTCACAAACAACTTTTGACAAAAACGAACCCTAAGGCTTGACTATCTACCAAACTCAAAAGATATAAACGGTCAAGCCCTAAGAGTTCGCATGAAAGATGATTTCATCCCTCATCCTTCATCCATCATCCTTCTCATGATCGCACGATTTGATTGGCAATGGCAATTTAGCACACGTGTCGCCCCAAAAGAGAGACCATCCCGTCTTTCTTATCAAGTGGGCGGCGTTTTGCTGGGGGGCATAACGGCCGTTTTTCTCTTCTGGCTCCTGCTTCATTATGGGCTGGTGGCAACTGGCTCTGTGGTGATACCTGCCCTTCTGCGGGAAATGTTGCAGTTACTGGAGATGGCGGGAGCCGTCACTCTGCTGGCTTTATGGGGCGTATGGGCATGGCAATGGAAACGGTCACTTCGACCATTCTCAGGGCTGGCGTTGCCTGCTCACCCGCTCACTCATTCCCGCACACTCGATCAACTGCACGCGCTCAGTCCCACGGAATTTGAAGAGTACGTGGCGCAGTTGTTCCGCAAAAAAGGATACAAAGTTGAGTTACGTGGCCGCAGCGGTGACAAAGGCGTCGATTTAGAACTTCGACAGGCTGGCGGTCGGCGGGCTATCGTGCAGTGCAAACGATACCGTCGCCCCGTAGGGCCAGAAGTGGTGCGTGAACTGTTTGGCACGCTGGTTCATGAACGGGTTTCCCACGCCTTCCTCGTCACCACCGCCGACATTTCCCACTCTGCCCGCGTCTGGGCGCAAGACAAGCCGATAACGCTCATTGACGGCAACTTGCTGGCGCAAGTCTCAGATAAATTGATGGATGCTGAATAGCCCAACGAAGCCTGAGCCTGTCGAAGGCTGGTGTCGGACTTCGACAGGCTCAGCCCTCATATTTGAACCAATGAACCAAGACCCAACCACCCAAACCACACACACCTACGACCAAATTGCGTCTACTTACGCGGAACAGTGGCAAGAACGAGGTCGGCTAGAAGCGCCAATGGCCCGGTTTGCTGACCTGTTACCCGCTGGCGGCTGGGTGTGTGATGTCGGTTGTGGCTCTGGGTTTGACACGGCCGTTCTTCAGCAAAAAGGGTTCACCACCATCGGCCTGGATCGCTCATGGGGGATGATGCAAGCGGGGCGCGACGAGTATGGTGTGAGCGCCCCCTTTGTTCAAGCGGATATGAGAGACCTGCCTTTGGGGAAAACGGCCGTTTCCGGCCTATGGGTAGCTGCATCCTTGCTCCACTTGCCCCGCCCAGACGTGCCGCAGACCTTGCAGAACTTCGCCCGCATCTTAAAACCGGGCGGCATTCTTTATCTCGCCGTCAAACTAGGCGACGATGCCCACTGGGTGCCAAATCCCTACAAAGACGATCTGCCCCGTTTCTTCACCTACTGGCAGCCCGAAACCTTAGATCCCTTGCTCATCCAGGCTGGCTTCACCATCATAGATGGCTGGGAAAACCAGGGCAGCCGCGACCGTTGGCTCATCCGTTTCGCCCAAAAATCATAAATCATCATCAATCGAAAATCGTAAATCCTATGACCACAACAATCCTTCTTATTCGACATGGACAAACCGACTACAACGCTACTGGCCGCTGGCAAGGCCACCTGGATGTGCCGCTCAACGAAGTTGGCAAAGCACAGGCCAAAGCCTTAGCCCAACGCCTAAAAGAATGGCCGATTGCCGCCGTGTATGCCAGTGATTTAAAACGAGCCGCTATGACGGCCGTTTACATAGCTCAATCTCGAGGACTTTCACCCATTTATGACCCGGCTTGGCGAGAACGGAACGTGGGCGTATTTGAGGGTCGGGCGACCGAAGAACTCAAGCAAGAATACCCCGACGTATGGGCCAACATGCGCAACGGCATCTTCGATATTCCCGGCAGTGAATCCAATGAAGTGCTGCGTGATCGCGGCAGAGCCGCCTACGAAAAAGTAGTCTCGGCGTATCCAGCGGAAATGGTGGCGGTTGTCAGCCATGGCGGCACGTTGAATGCCCTCGTCTCTTCTTTGCTCGGCATTCCGGCAAACCAGTATGGCCGGCTCAACTTTCGCGGCAATACCGGCCTGACCATCATCGAAATCAACGAACATGGCCCACGCCTCACCATGCTCAACGATACCCGCCATCTGGCAACCGGGGATTACTGCGCTTGACAGTAATTCGTACTCATTAATTTTTTGCAACGAATTGCACGAATTACCACTAATTTTGGGTTTAATTCGCGGAAATTCGTTGCAAATTTTCCTTTATCCCGCCCAATCCTAAAGAGATTTATTAGCTTATTGCGCTAAGAATTGGTATGATTTTAACGGCCGTTGTTATCATCATCTTTGCACCCACCCTTCAGTCAACAACAAAACCTGACCTTTTGGACAGGCAACACTCCGTCAAAAGACCGATGGGGGTCTATTAACTTAGCCCCATAATAAGTCACATAATCAAAGGAGATAAAAATGACTTTCACATTACCTGATTTACCGTATGACAAAAGTGCGTTAGAACCCCATATCGATACCAGAACCATGGAAATCCATCATGACAAACACCATCAGGCCTACATCAACAACCTGAATGCAGCTTTAGAAAACTATCCAGACCTGCAAAAGAAATCAGTCATGTCCCTCTTGTCTGATTTGAATGACGTGCCAGAAGAGATCAGAACGGCCGTGCGCAACAATGGCGGCGGTCATGCCAACCACGCCATGTTCTGGCGCTCCATGAGTCCCAAAGGCGGCGGCGCACCTTCTGGCAAGCTGGGCGATGCCATCGACGAAACCTTTGGTTCCTTTGATGCGTTCAAAGCACAGTTCGTCAAAGCTGGTATGACCCGCTTCGGCAGTGGCTGGGCCTGGTTGGTATTTGGCGCTGATGGCCTGTCTATTATGAGCACTGCCAATCAAGATAATCCTATTTCCCAGGGTTTCGTTCCGTTATTGGGGGTAGATGTATGGGAACATGCCTATTACCTCAACTATCAGAACCGTCGCGGTGATTACCTGGACGCCTGGTGGAATGTGGTGAAATGGGATTATGTTTCTTCTGGTTACACGACCGTTCATATTGGCGCTGGTATTGCCCAATCAGCTCAGTGGGCACAAGACCAATGGTCTAAAGTGGAAGACGCCTGGAAAAAGCTGCTGTAATCAGTTAATCACACAACTAGTCAACCAGAATAGTACTAAAGTAACCCCAATGGTTTATAAAAGCTCGGCAATTAATGCCGAGCTTTTTTTTTGGTACGCCCGGCATGGGCGGTAACTAGGGAGTGAAAGTCTCCTGTGGGCGTTGACCCGACGAACCACTAGCCGAAGGCAACTGCGTGAGCGCGAGCGAGCGTGGAAAGGAAGCCGGAGGGCAAACCCTGGACTCGATGAACAAGAACCGCGTAGCGAGGCATGGGATACGGGATAAGCTGGCCAAAGACAGTGAAGTCCAAAGAGGGTCAGAGTAGTTCCATGTAAACGCGGCGAGGGTCAGGGGAAAGAAACCGTACCTTATCCGGGGAGGTCTGCCACGCAAGAGGCAGAAGTCAGCAGAAGCCGTAGTAGTCGGTGGGGTAACGACCATCCAGGGCGGATAGTGAAAGCTATCTACAGGGCGAAGGGCAGAACGGACAGGAAGTTGAACAGAAAGGCGCAGGAAAGCCACAGCAGCCGACATCTGGGTGGAAAAAGACCAGAGCGACCGTAGAGAGAAGGCAGAAGGCCGGAAGGAAACGCCGCAGGTGGAAGTGGCAGTCGGAGCAAATGGAGCAAGAAATGGTTCAACACGAAGAAGATACGAGCTTCGTCATACTTGACCGAACCGCCGGATGCGGACCCGCATGTCCGGTGGTGTGGGAGGGGGGCTAAAACCCCCCTATCCCGATTGTCATCATATTGGGTTATTGAGCCACCTCCTGTTTTCCCTTAAAGTATTGTCCAAGGAGAAGTAAATAGTACAAACGCCTTTCAAGAAAATTGCGAAACGTCTTTGATCTGAGCCTCATACCTTATTCGCGGTTTTCACAGACATGGAGGTGTCATGTTTTTACCAAGCGATTATCAGGAATACGTTCCGAGTGGACACGCGGGGAAACGTATGGCGCAGCGTAATATATCATTGGAAGACATAGATTTTGTGCTGGATCACGGTCAACGATTGCACAAGGCGGGGGCTGTTTTTTTCTTTTTGGGCAAAAGTGATATTCCCAGAAAGTGGCAGCGGCGGTTTGAACGGCTAGAGGGCACCACGTTGGTGATGAGCAACGAGACCAATACGCTCATCACAGTCTATCGCAATCGGCAAAAAGGGTTGCGTCACGTCAAACGGAAAAGCGGATCGCAGTTTACGGCTGCATTACGGTCTTACAATAATCAACGAAGCCTGAGCTTGTCGAAGGCTGGCGTGATGCTCAGGCTTTGCACAGTGTTCAGCTCTCGTTGCGGGCTTTAGCCGCTTCGGCGGCTGGCTGCCCTTTGGGATTTATTTCAATGACGTGGGCAAAGTCGGCTTGAGCCTGCCCTTCATGGCCCAAGGCACGGTAGGCCAGCCCTCGGTAAAGGTAGGACTCTTCCATGAATTTACCGCCGCTGTGGATGGTGGCATTGGCCAGGGTGAGTACGTCGTCGTAACGGCCGTTTTCCAAATAAGCAATATACGGTTCAAACTGATACCACAACATGCGCCAGGGCAGGCCAATGGTGCGAGCCTGGTCAAAGGCAGCGACCGCCCCTTCGTAGTAAGCCTGTTCCCCCGTTAATTCTCCCAAATGAGTGAGGCTGCTGCCCAGGTTAAACCAGGCAAAAGCATTTTCTGGTTGATGGGAAACGGCCGTTTGTGCTTCTTCCGCAGCGTGCCGCCACATGGTAATCGGGTCGAGCCGTTCTTTGCCCACAATAGCGAACAAATCCGCTTCTCGTTCAGGTGGATAGACGAGTAGGAGTGTGTTGTTGAAATGCAGCCAGTCCTCCGAGAATGTGGCGTAATCTGTGGGCAGACCACTGCTGTCCCACGGGCCAAGATACGTGTCCATGCTCATGAAACGTCTGACTGCTGTCATCGTAACTGTAAAGCGTGAGATAATGCCCCATCCAGCCTTCCCATTCGCTGGGCAGCAACCCCTCTTCCACAATCACCGGAAATCCCGCCGCCAGCAGTTGCTTGAGCAGCGCTAAATCGCCGCCCCACAAGGAGATTGCTTTGAGCGGTGTTTGCTCGTTAACGTAGGCGACCATCTCTGTGGGGGAAACGTTCTTGTCTTCATAAGCAGGGCGCACCACCTCCGCGATGGCCTCCTGGTCGGCGGCGTAGCCGTGGTGGGCGAGCACGATGCTCAGATTGGTCGGGCCGCAGTTGTTGAAACCTTGCGCGTCGATTTTGAGACCGTCAATAAAAGCGGTGGCAGGCAGGGGCGTGCTGGTGGGCAAGTGGTGTGGCTGATGGCGCGACTGTGGCGCTGGGAACGATTGGTTGGTCTGGAGACTGGGTGGGTGTGGCCGTTGCTGTTTCTGTGGGGATGAGGGTGGGGATGCGAGATAACGGCCGTTGTCTGAACCACAAACTCTGGGGCCGGTAAAGCCGTTGGCAGCGGCGTGCTAACAAGCGCGCGCACCTCATGGGGAAGCTGCTGCTGCACAGCGTTTGGCAGGCGTCCAATCAAACTGGGCAACATCTGCCAAGCCACAATGCCTACCACCCCTAAAATGACGATACCCAGTAATAATCTAAATGTTCGGTTCATAGCGGCAGTTTTTATGATAAGGTGGCAGAGTTGCAAAGCGGCATAGTTGCAAGGTGTTGAGGCAACGCGCCACTTTGCAACCTTGCCACCCTGCAACCTTGCAACTCTGCAACTCTTTGCAACCTTGCCACTTTTTATAACTTCGACAGAAAAATCTGCGCTATCTGCACTGTTTTCCTGACCACGGTGGATGAGAAAATCAATCATCTGAGGGAAATGCATAAGCAGACTGCTGATAATGGTAAGACCGGCGCAAGTTGGGCGACAGATATTCTTGGCAGCGTCTTTGGTAGATTTTAAGCTGACTCAAGTGACGTGTTGCCTGCCGTGAGCGCTTCATGGGCTGTTTTGGCCGCCAGTTCGAGCCGATATCATGCCATTGTGGATGCCACCACCCGTAATGGGATTGATAAAACCGGCCGCATCCCCAATCAACATGCGCCATCGAAAGCAAATTGCAGCCCTTTTTGCGACCCGAAATTGAGCTGCCAGGTGGCAATGTCACGCAGTTTGCCGCCGCTTTTGAGCCGTTTCTTGATGTCGGGCATATCCAGGAACTTGTAGAGCAGTCTCCTCTAGTTTGCCTTTCGTTTTGCCGGAACTGATCCAGGCGCATTCCGAGGCCGATGTTGGCGCGGTTGTTGCCCAGCGAGAAAATCCAGGCATAGCCAGGATTGATTTCTTCATATAGATAGAACTCGGCCGTTTGCGGAATTTCCTCAATGTCTTCGATGTAGGCGCGTAGGGCGACGGCGCGATGCCCATCGACATGTTGTTCTTCTTTAGGACGCAGGCCACGAGCTACAACGGAGGTGACGCCGTCTGCGCCGATGACGAGCTTGTGAACGGAAATCGACGGTTTTGGTGCCGCCATTGCTGCCCACTTTGGCCTGCACACCCACGACTTTGCCGTTTTCAATGATGGGTTCTTGAGCCTGTGCCCGTATAAACTCCACACCAGATTCTACTGCTTGCGTCCTGGATGATGGCATCTAAATACTTGCGCGGCGCGACGTAGGATTTTGTGCCGTCTTCGCTATGTTTAAGCGGCGCATCAACGGTATGGCCTTTGGGTGATACCAAACGAACTTGAGCGAGTGCATTGAAATCGCCACGCGCTTCGGCGGCCTTAACTTTTTCGGCCATGCCCAGGCTGTTCATAATGCTGATGACGCCGTTGGGAATGCCGTCACCACAAATCTTGTCGCGGGGGAAATTCTGCCGATCTAGCAATAAAACGTCGTGCCCTTTTGGGCGAGTATCGTGGCGGCAGTTGCCCCAGATGGCCCAGCCCCAACGACGATTACTTCTCTCTCTTTTTCCATGATTCTCCACTATTTTGGTTGTAAACCTCTGAGGTTTCAAAAACCTCAGAGGTTTGTACTGCTAGTTGGAAACGGCCGTTTTCACAAACCGCGCCATATCTTCTTTTAGTTGAGCCATGGCTGGCAGGTGAACATACATCATATGACCCGCTTCATAGTATGTCATTTCATAGTTTTGTTGCAAGCTGGCATCTAAGCCCAAATGGTTGAAGGTGTAGCGAGTCGCCAGATAGGGCGTTGCCAGGTCGTAATAACCATTGGCGACAAATACCTTTAAGTGCGGATTGATGCTCATCGCCTGCCGCAGCGTTTCCGCCACGTCTACAAATTGGTTCTCAAACGTGTCATAGCTCCAGTTTTGGTACAGACCTTTTATAATTTCATACGGGATGTCGTTTTCAAAGTTGAGATCACGGCGCATATAATCATTGAGAACGGCCGTGTACGGCCCTTGAATGGCGGCATAGCTGGGGTCAAACTCAAACATTTCACCAGCCGTATCCTTGTCGATGCCAGTAAAACGGGTGTCCAGGCGACCCGTCGTCAAACCTTGCTCGCGCAGCAACTCCTTGGTAAAACGCATAATCTCGATACGCAGATTCGTTCTTTCAATGTAGGCGGTGGAAAGCCCCGTGTAACGAGCTAACTTCACGGCGATGGCTTGCCGTTCTGCAAGCTGGGAGCGCCGACCCTTGCATCAGCGCCGTGGCATATTCTCCCAGCGCAAACGCTTCCACTTCCGCGAGTGTGGCCTGGAGGTCTGCTTGTAGATCATCATCTAACTGTTTGTGATACCAGGCCGTTGCCGCGTAAGTGGGCAGGAAAAGGATGTAGGGCAAGTCGTTGCCGTTGGTGAACCGTGCCGTTTGAAAATTGAGGATGGATGAGATGAGCATGATTCCATTGAGATACATGCCATGCCGCGTTTGCAAATAGCCAGAAAGACCAGCCGAGCGCGTCGTGCCATAGCTCTCGCCCGCCAAAAACTTAGGCGAATTCCAGCGTTGATAACGAGTGGTATAAAGACGAATAAAGTCCCCAACGGATTCAATGTCTTTGGTGAAGTTGTGGTAATCCTTCGGCTTTTCGCCCGGAACGGCGCGGCTGAAACCCGTGCTAACTGGGTCGATAAATACCAAATCGGTGACATCCAGCAATGAATATTCGTTTTCGACGAGTTTGTACGGCGGCGGCAGTAGGGTGGTGTCATCCATATGCACGCGCTTTGGCCCCAGCAGCCCCAAATGCAGCCAAACAGACGAAGAGCCTGGCCCCCCGTTAAACGCAAAGGTGATGGGCCGAGTGCCGGTATCTACCGCATCGTTCTTCGTGTAGGCAACAAAGAAGATGGAAGCTTTGGCTTTTTCGCCTTCTGCTTTGTCCTCTTTTTCGCTTTCCTCTTTGAGGACAATGGTTCCGGTGGTGGCCGTGTAGTGGAGTTGTTTACCGCCAATGGTCAGGGAGTGGGTGGGTTTGGACAATATTATCTTCCGGGGCGGGGAAGCTTTCTTCTTTATGATTGTTGTTTGTGTCAGACATGCTTGCCTCCGAATTGCCTTAGCAATGTTGGTTTGTAGTGATCTTGCTCACAATGAATTGGTTTGCGTGCGTTTTCGCAACCTTATTTTGACGAAAAGTCTACCGGAACACAAATTTTGGTTGTTATTCGCTGTGGCAGCTTACAATCCGACAACTATAACCGGAAAATAGAGGGATTGAATTAACATAATGTTCTGGCTATTGGTGTTATCAATAGGATGGATGATAATATTATTGTTGCAGAATTAGGTAGGAAAGAGTGATGCAGGATACATGAGGGTTCTTTAGGCTGTGTGTCAATTTTAAGGAGCGGCAGCGATGAAAATATCTGGCAGTACGTTTTTGGTGAGTGGCGGTAGTTCTGGCTTGGGTGCGGCGTGTGTGCGCCGGTTTGCGGCGGCTGGCGGCAATGTGGTGATTGGGGATCGCAATGCGGAGGCTGGGGAACAGTTGGCTGCTGAATTGGGCGAGTACTGTGCGGTTTGTGGAGATGGATGTGACAGATGAGGTGATGGTGGAAACGGCCGTTTCCACTGCAATCTCTCACTTCGGCCAACTAAACGGGGTGGTCAACTGCGCCGGGGTAGTCATCGCCGAAAAAGTAGTCGGTCGCCGAGGCGTTCACAGCCTGGAAACCTTTGCCAAAGTGATTGAGATTAACTTGATCGGCACCTTTAATGTCATCCGATTGGCAGCGGCGAAAATGGCGGAAGCTGAACCGAACGAAGCGGGGGAACGCGGCGTTATCATCAATACCGCTTCCGTGGCGGCGTATGATGGGCAGATGGGGCAAGCGGCGTATGCCGCTTCCAAAGGCGGTATTGTGGGCATGACATTGCCCATTGCCCGCGATTTAGCGCGTTCTGGTATTCGCGTGATGACCATCGCCCCAGGTATTTTTGAGACGCCGATGTTGACGGGTTTGCCGGAGCAAGCACGGATTTCTTTGGGCGAGCAAGTCCCATTTCCGTCCCGTTTGGGCAAGCCTGACGAATATGCGGCGTTGGCACAGCACATCATCGAAAATGAGATGCTGAATGGTGAAGTGATTCGCCTGGATGGTGCGATTCGGATGGCGCCGAAGTAAAACCTACACTTTAAACCTTCCCCGCATTTGGAGATTAAGAGATTGGAGATTAAAAGACTAATCTCCAATCTCTAATCTCTGATAAATCATGGTTTATCTTTGACAGATAACGAGGAAAATGTGATGAGTACACAACCTGCCGTAGAACGGCAAAAAATAACAATTCCGCACTTGTTGGCGAAGAAAACGCAAGCAAGTGCCTATTACGATGGTCACGGCTTATGACTATTCTTCGGCGCTGTTGGTTGACCGCGCCGAGATGGACATGATTTTGGTGGGCGATTCATTGGGCATGGTGATGATGGGGCTGGACAGTACCAATCCGGTGACGATGGAGATTATGCTCCACCACTGCCGCATGGTGGCACGCGGGGCAAGTTCCGCTTTTTTGGTGGGCGATATGCCGTTCATGTCTTATCAGATCAGCACGGCCGAGGCGGTGCGCAATGCTGGTCGGTTCTTGCAGGAAGCGGGCATGGAAGCTGTCAAGTTGGAAGGGGGGCAAGTGGTTGCGGAGCGTGTGGAGGCGATTGTGGCGGCGGGTATTCCCGTTGTGGGCCACATTGGGCTGACGCCGCAGTCGGTGACGAGTTTGGGCGGGTATAAGGTGCAGGGGAAAACGGCCGTTTCCGCCCATAAACTGTGGCAAGATGCGCAAGCTCTGCAAGAAGCAGGTTGTTTTAGCATCGTGCTGGAATCCGTTCCGGCCAAAATTGCCGCTGAAATCAGCCAACGGCTGGAGATTCCGACAATTGGCATTGGTGCGGGTGCTGGCTGTGATGGACAGGTGCTGGTCTTTCACGACATGCTGGGCTTGTTCGACAAGTTCCAGCCCAAATTTGTGAAGCAGTATGCCAATATCGGCGAACAAATTACGCAAGGTTTGGTCGCTTATCGAGACGAAGTTCAAACCGGAGAGTTCCCGTCAGAAGAACACAGTTTTGCCATTCCTGAGGCTGAGTTTGAAGAATTTTTGAGACTGGTACGGCAAGATGAACATGCTGGATGAGCGAGTGTTTTAATGCGCATTGGCATTATTGGCACTGGCGCATTAGCCTCGTTGTTTGCGGCGCGGTTGAGCGGCGTGGCTGATGTGGTGATGGTTGGCTCGTGGCAGGCGCAGATTGAGGCGGTTAAGGCTAATGGTCTGACGCTGATTGAGATGAACGGCCGTTCCCCAACCATCCCCCTTGCCATCACCAACGATCCCCACTCAGTTGCTCCCGTTGACGTGGTGCTGGTGCTGGTGAAAAGTTATCAAACGCAAACGGCCGTTACCCGCATCCAACCGCTTCTTTCTCCAAATGGACTGGTGATCACCCTGCAAAATGGGCTGGGAAATGCCGAGATTTTGCGTGCCGGACTGCAACACGGAAGCCGTCACCGTTGGCGTGACTTCGCTGGGCGCGACGATGGTGAAGCCAGGCGTGGTGCGCCATGCGGGTGATGGGCCGATTTATCTAGCATCGCCAGCCACTGCGCACGAGTTGTTTTTGCCGTTTGTTGATTTGCTGCGACAGGCTGGTTTTACTGCCGAAGTGGCTGAGAATGTGGACAGTTTGGTGTGGGGCAAGCTGGCAATTAACACGGGCATCAATCCGTTAACGGCCGTTCTCAACGTGCCAAACGGTTATCTAGCTGAACAGGAAGAGGTGCGGGCGGTGATGATCGCGGCGGCACAGGAAACGGCGGCTGTCGCCGCCGCTCAAGCCATCCAACTGCCATACGCCGATGCCGGTGAACGGGTGCTTGCTGTCGCTCAGGCCACCGCCCACAACCGTTCGTCGATGCTGCAAGACCTGGATCGGGGCAGTCGCACGGAAATTGATGCGATTTGTGGGGCGGTTGTTAAAATTGGGGAGATGGTTGGGGTGGAAACGGCCGTTAACCAGCAACTATTCACCTGGATCAAACAACTCGAATCCGGCCAGCCTATAACAGACTGGCGCATTACTCTTTCTGGACATGTTGTAAATTTAGCTGAATTTAAACCTCACGCAAAAGACTTCAAAATAATCTGCGTAATCTGTGGATAAATCATGCGGATTCAAAAGGACCTCATGAACGTAACCGGAGACATCCAACAAATTCGAGACATTCGCTGGCAAGACCCCGCCTTAACCTGGGGTCTCGTGCCAACAATGGGCTATTTACACGAAGGCCACCTCTCCCTGGTGCGCCGCGCCCTGGCTGAAAACGACCGCGTTATGGTCACCATCTACGTCAATCCCACCCAGTTTGCGCCCACCGAAGACCTCAGCACCTATCCCCGCGACCTGGAACGGGATCTTGCTTTACTGCAAGAAGTGGGCGCTCATGTCGTATTTACCCCCGACGATGCTGCTCATGTACCCAAACGATTTTCAGACTTATGTCTCTGTGGAAAAAGTGACCAAAGTGTTGGAAGGGGCATCGCGCCCCACGCATTTTCGGGGGGTGGCCACCATCGTGGCGAAACTGTTCAACATTGCCCAGCCCACCCGCGCCTATTTTGGACAAAAGGATTATCAGCAAACGGCCGTTCTGCGCCAAATGGTGTCTGATCTCAACTACAACCTGGAAATGGTCATCTGCCCGACGTGACGTGAAGCGGATGGGCTGGCAATGAGTTCGCGCAACAAATTTTTATCCTCTGCACAGCGTCAAGCCGCGCCTCTGCTGCATCAGGCATTGATGGCGGGTATTGCTGCCCTGCAAACAGGTGAACGCGACGCGGAGAAAATTCGCCAACTTGTACATGCAATTCATTGCCAACGAGCCATTAGCCCGGCTCGATTATTTCAGTGTGGCTGATCCAGACACGCTGGTTGAGTTGGATAGGGTGGGAGAAAAGGCGTTGTTGTCAACGGCCGTTTTCTTCGGCAAAACACGTCTCATTGATAATATGCTTTGGGGGCTGGATACGTGATGCAGTTAATTTTCCTTCATCCCTCATCATTCATTACTAAAAGGAGTTTTTCATGAACACATTTCACACAATTACTTGGATAGACGAAGGTGGCATTTGCCAAATGCTCGACCAGCGCAAACTGCCCCACGAAGTCGTTTACAACGATTACACCACCTATCAGGAAGTAGCGGATGCCATCCGCACGATGGTCATTCGCGGGGCACCAGCCATTGGCGCGGCGGCGGGATATGGCATGGCGCTGGCCTGTGTGCATACAGCCGAAACTACCGTTTCGGGTATGCATGCTGAACTGGAAACGGCCGCCGACGTTCTGCGCCAATCCCGACCAACGGCCGTTAATCTATTCTGGGCCATCAAACGGATGCAGACAGTGTTGGCCGAGCCTGGGTTGGACAGCGTGGAGAAGTTGCAGAGAAACGGCCGTTGCCGAAGCCAAAACCATCGCCGCCGAAGACGTGGAAATCAACAAACAGATGGGACTCAACGCGCTTGAACTCGTGCCGCAAAACGCCACCTGCATCCACCACTGCAATACCGGCAGCTTGGCGACCGTCGATTACGGCACCGCTTTAGGCGTCATTCGCACGGCCCATGAGCATGGCCGCCACATCAACGTCATCGTCGATGAAACGCGCCCCCGTTTGCAAGGCGCTCGGTTAACGGCGTGGGAATTGCAGCAGCAAGGCATCCCGTTCAAAGTAATTGCGGATGGCGCGTCGGGGCATTTTTTGCGTAAAGGCGGCGTCGATTTTTGCGTCGTCGGCACAGATCGGGTGGCGGCCAATGGCGATGTAGCCAACAAAATCGGCACATACAATTTGGCAGTCGTGGCGCATGAAAACGGCGTGCCGTTCTATGTAGCTTGTCCTACCTCCACCATCGACATGAACACGCCCACAGGCGACGACATCGAAATTGAAGAGCGTCCCGCCGATGAAGTGACCCATGTCGGCACCTGGCAAATCACCCCCGATGACGTGGCCGTGGGCAATCCCGCTTTTGACGTGACCCCTGCCAAATACGTAACCGCCATTATCACGGAACGCGGCGTGGTTTATCCACCGTTCAAAGAAAATTTGGCAAAGTTGATGGGTTAGAAATGGGGGGGGAGATGGCCGTCTCTCCAGCGAGTTGGTGCAGCAGGAGCGGAATATGGCCTCGTGGATTGCATTGGTTAGAAATCGGGAGGAGCAGAACATTCAATGAAATTAAAACATGTATTTCTATTCAGCTTTGGGTTGATAGTCATATGGTTGTCTGTTTCCTGTCAATCAGGGACAAAGCCAACTATTGCAACTTCACCCCCTGTCGCTGTGACAAGCACAACACGACCTCAATCATCGCTAATGCCAACATTGACTGCTCCCTTGCCAACTGCCACAGCAACCATAAAGGTCGAAAAAACATCTGACTCTGTGCTTGAGCCTACCTCGTTACCAACTGTTGCTCTGGAAACTGCAACACCATTTCCCCTGTTATCTACGCCAACTATCACAACAGTCACCTTGACACCTTTGCCTACATTTACAGCCCATGAATTAGAAGGTGCTGAGGCAGAGTTATTAGAAAACCCCATGAATTGCGACGTGCCTTGTTGGTGGGGAGCTATACCAGGGGAAACCACATTTTTTGAAATTCAACAATTTTTAGATCTTTACCAACTTACCGATTATGTGCGATACCTCGAACAAGAAGACCCTGATAAACGTTTTGAATTATGGATGGGTTTCGATGAAAAAGAGAACCTGTCTGATTATCGTGTCAGATATGCGTTTAATAATAATGTATTAATATCTCTAATTACAGAACAAGCACCCTCGCTAGTTGACATAACAGGAAAATATGGTCAGCCAGACGAGGTTTGGCTTTCAGCTATGAACGATCCACGTCAGAACCCCCCTTTATTGTGGTTCGTTGCAGTTTATTTACATAAAGGTTTGGGAATTGGTTCTGTGCTTTATGGGGATGTTCAAGATAATGTATTGATAGGATGTTTTTCTAATGAGGAAAGAAGCTTTTTAAATTTAGTTCCACCCAACAAGGCAACCAGTTATAAAGATTTCGCTACTATTTATGATAGAGAACGTCTCTATCTATCAGTAACGGAAGCAACAGGTTTAACGTTGGAGGATTTCACACAACATATTAGTGATACATCTCAACCACGGTGTATAGAAACGGCAAGAGAGTTATGGAAATAAATCTGCTGTTGATGCGTTGAGTGGAGATTGCGTTACTTTGGCGTGGTTAAATGAGGAGGAAACGGCCGTTGGCTGATTGTGCTGGGGGATGGGGAGAACGGCCGTAACTTACGATGCCGAATGATACTGCGCGTATTCGTCTAGCAAACGGCGAATCATTTTTTGATAGGAAATGTGATATTTATCAGCCTCGTTTTTGAAGAATTCCACACTGCCCTTGCTTAAAGCGATGGTAACTTTGACAGTCTCCTCGCGAAAAACAAGCTCCTCCGGTGACGGCAAAAAATCGGTCACTATTTTTACTTCATCCATCGGTCCTTTCTCATAGATGATTTTCTTGTTCATATATCTGTTTTCCTTTGCGCCAGTAACCGGCGCCAAAGATGCGTATCCGGTTAGTGCGATAGGTAAATCTAACTGTCAATATGCCTTCGCCTATCTTGCCTACACAGAAATACCGTTTTTCATTTTCCGTGCTGTGGGTGATGTCTTCCAAAATGACGCGGTTGGGATCGGCGAAGGCGTGTTGAGCCAAAATAAACGAGACACCGTGTTTCTTCTGATTTAAGTTGTCTTTTTGATCATCCCACTCAAATGATGAAGATCCCGATGAACTCATATAATAATTGTATAGTTGGTATGGCTAAATAGCAATATCTTTGTATGGAAATATCGATGTGAAAGGGGATGGGAGAACGGCCGTTATCCTCCCTGAATAACAAATTTTCGAGACCGACTGGGTGGGGTTGGTTGATGAGAGATTGGGGTGGAGAACGGCCGTTTTGCTGGTTGTGCTCATAAAAATTCAGCGCGAAGCAAATAGGCTGCTTCGCGCTGATGAACCCCTTGGAGGAGGAGTTTATGGATGGTTGATTAAGTAAAATAGACTAACAGCCAACTCCCTTTGGCTCTGGGTTGGGCTCTTCCAAATCGAATGAAATTTGAATACGGATACGATGCAGACGACTGAGAACATGCAGCCAGTTAACGGCCGTTTTGCCCTCGTTTGCTTTTTTGGCGCGATGGATTTGGTTGGCTAAATGTTGGTGTCTAACTTCATCATGAATTGCTTTACGGTTGTGCTCTGATAGAGCTAATTCCGTGTCGTAGTCGAGCATGATTATCCTCCCAGCGTTTGCTGATGCCTCAGTTGTTCAAAAAATTGAGTAAGGCGTGAAAAGTGGATTCGATGCGGTCATTGTTGATGGTGTAACATTTGCCGTTTTCGCGGCGGCGTTCATTTAAGAAGCCATTGGCGCTAAGCTGTTTGAGGTGGCGTGAGGCTGCCGATTGGCTTAGATCAAGAATTTGGATGACATCCTGCGCACATTTTTCACCGTCGGTGCTGAGTAAGTGCAGAATGCGCAAGCGGCTGTCATCAGACAGGGCGCTCAAGCGCGTGAGCAATTCAGAGCGGTTTAAATCAGGGTAGCCGGTAAACCCCTCCGGTAGACGCGCTCCAAACAATATCCAGAAGGTCTTGTCCCCAGAAAGTTTACCCAGATAAGGTCCCAGATGAGCAGAGGGTACAAAGACGATTTGTTCGTATTCGTAACGATTTAACATGTCTTCAAGATGTTCAGGTAAATCTTTGCCGATAATTTGTTGGGCCGCTTCAACGGCCGTTAATTTTCTTAGATCAAGTTGTTGGAAAGCATCGACACTGGCTTGCAGGAGAGGCAGACGACGTTCCCATTCTTTTGCAAGCACGTTTTCCCACATCCAGCGCAGGTGGCTGACGATTGTCTCTTGCATTTGGGCAGGATTGATGAGCAGCTTATAGGCTTCACTTTCTGTTCTGACATCGACATTCGAGCTATCAAATCGTTTGTAGAGAAAATCTAAAAACGTACCGAGGGTGCTGAGAACGGCCGTTTGGTCAAAATCTTTTTTGGCGATAGGTTCCCGGCAAGGGATGTTGGCATAAGTTTCAAGAATAACGTCACGGAGATGCTCAGGGTCTTGTGCTGCCAGATTGTCCACATAAGCGGGAAAACTTGACCAACTGCGCATAGGCACTACTGCATAATGCAGCCCCAGCGTGACCAATTCGTTTTGCTGTAAAATTTCAGGCGAAAGGGAGGCTGCTGTTTGCGTCACCCATTCATCATACCCTGATAACGATTTTGCGGGGTTTAGAAGCAGTAAACTTTCAAAGCCATTGTGGGCGGGTTCTACGGCAAGCGAGATCATTGTCTTATTGGGAGTTAGTAGATAATCGGTTGTTGTGATGGGCATTTTATTACCTCTGAATGTCTGAAATTCACTTATTATGTTTACCCACTTAAACGGGTAATGTGAGTATAGTCTAATAAATTTGTTGACTGTTGTCAAGTCCTAAATCTGGCTAAGCTGGGATTTATGCAGGAAATCATATGATTCTTACGAGCATCTTCCTGTCACATCCATGACATCTGACATATGTTCTTTCCATAATAGTGGCTACAATTCCAAGAATGTCTGATTCACACAAAAATGACGTGCAATTATTCGCCGTCACCCCAACTGGGCCGCAGTCATTGGCTGTACCGGCAACCGCTTGCAGTTTTGATGATATGTATCATGGGCTGGCGTTGGGTGTGTATTCGGTATTGCGGACCTTTGAACATGAAAAATTCCTATGCTTGCAGGAACATATCGAGCGCACCAACAAGTCGATGGCCCTGTTGGGCTGGGATTACCAGCTAGACGAAACCTTGCTGCGCCAAACCATTCACCAGCTTTGTGTGGCCTATCCTGGCGCAGAAATGGGCGCAGAAATGCGCGTCCGTTTTGATGTTTTGGCCGAACCAGCCACTTCATTAGGCAGTGACAGCCGTCTTTTGGTGGGACTAATGCCTTTTTCGCCACCACCGCCAGTTTTGTATGAAAACGGGGTGGCAGTCGATTTTGCTCCAGATTTGGTGCGCAATCAGCCATTAGTGAAAGCGGCAGCTTTCGTTCAAAACCGGCAGCGCTACTCCATCGGACAGCCCGATGTGTATGAATATATAATGATGGATGCAAACGGCCGTTTACTAGAAGGTACGAGCACAAATTTTTATGGCGTGCGTGATGGGGCGGTCTACACCGCCGGAGATGGCGTGCTGGAAGGCATAACGCGCAAAATCGTCTTGGATTTACTGTCAGAGATTGGCATTCCTTACCATTTAAATGCGATAACGGAATCGGAAATCAGTTCACTCGATGAAGCCTTCTTGAGCGGCTCCTCCCGCGCCGTTTTGCCAGTGGTTTCCATTGCCGGTCAGCAAATTGGAAATGGGCATCCTGGGGCTATAGGCAGACGCCTGTTGATGGCTTATAATGATTTCGTTGCGCGGTCAATCAAAACGGCCGTTGATAATTAGACGACAAGACTAAAAGACAACAAGACTAAACTATGATTCAATTTCCACAACCTGATTTAGAACAATTTGCCCTCTCGCTCTTTGAAATAGGGGCCGTCCGCTTGGGACAATTTCAATTACACAGCGGACGTACCTCACCCATCTATTTAGATTTACGCATGTTGGTGTCATATCCAGCCACGTTACGCATGGCAACGGCCGTTTACACCACGCTCCTTGCCGACTTAGAGTATGATCTGCTCGCCGCCGCACCCATGGCCGGGCTTCCTTTAGGCACAGCCCTCTGCCTGGCCTTAGACCAACCGCTCATCTACCCGCGCAAAACAGCCAAAAGCTACGGCACGGGCAAGGGCATAGAAGGCGCATACCAGATTGGGGAAACGGCCGTTGTCATCGACGACCTCATTACCTCCGGTGACAGCATCTTGCAAGCCAATGCCGCCCTCAAAGCAGGTGGCTTACAAATAAACGACGCCGTCGTTCTCATCGACAGGCAGCAGGGCGGTATGGAAAACTTGCGCAACGCAGGCTACGAACCGCACGCGGCGATGACCATTCGCCAACTTTTGTCAATATTAGAAGCAAATCAACGAATAACCGCTCGCGATACGGCGAGAGTTTTACAATCACTATAAACGTACATCGTTAGTTGGGAGAGCCACCCACGATAAATGAACCGGAACGGGATTACTCACAAAAAAAGAAGAATCCCAGGTCTGTCTATGTCTGGCATTCCCCGCTATTTTTCACAGGAGATAAAAAATGATTGATTTAAAACGTGATAAAACAGCTAACCTGTTGGGATATGATCAAAATCCGCTGAATATGATTTTTTCCCCCAAAGGCGTTGCCGTTGTCGGCGCTACCGAAAAAGAAGGTAGTGTCGGGCGTACCATTGTCTGGAATTTGATGAGCAGCTCTTTTGGTGGGGCAATCTTCCCCGTCAACCCCAAACGCAAGAATGTTCTTGGTATTAAGGCTTATCCCAGTATTACCGAAATCCCCGACGAAGTGGATTTGGCCGTTATTGTCACCCCCGCGCCCACCGTACCCGCCATTATTAATGAATGTGTGGCAAAGGGCGTTAAAGGTGCCATTGTCATTTCCGCAGGTTTCAAAGAA
This sequence comes from uncultured Chloroflexia bacterium, assembly GCA_963747345.1. GTDB lineage: Bacteria > Chloroflexota > Anaerolineae > Promineifilales > Promineifilaceae. The sequence continues at coordinate 30,430 of CAVVFA010000009.1, forward strand.
ATCGGGCCCGAGGGCGTAGAGCTAGAACGGCAGGTTTTAGAAAATGCCAGAAAAGGCAATATGCGTATTATTGGCCCTAACTGCTTGGGTGTTATGAGCCCCATCACCGGCCTAAACGCCACCTTTGCCAGTTCCATGGCAAACCCCGGCAGCGTCGGTTTCATCAGCCAGAGTGGTGCTTTGTGCACGGCCGTTTTGGACTGGTCCTTCCGTGAAAACGTAGGCTTTAGCTCCTTCGTCTCCATTGGTTCCATGCTCGACGTGGGCTGGGGCGACCTCATCAACTATTTGGGTGATGATCCGCGCACCAAAAGCATCGTCATCTACATGGAATCTATCGGCGATGCCCGCGCCTTCCTTTCGGCAGCGCGTGAAGTGGCGCTCACCAAACCCATTATCGTCATTAAACCAGGTCGCACCGCTGAAGCTGCCCAAGCCGCCGCTTCGCACACCGGATCCCTTACCGGCAGTGACGAAGTTTTGGCCGCTGCCTTCCGCCGTTGTGGGGTACTGCGTGTAGATTCCATCGACGACTTGTTCAACATGGCTGAAGTTTTGGGCAAACAACCACGTGCCCTCGGCCCCAATTTAACGCTTGTTACCAATGCCGGTGGTCCCGGCGTGTTGGCAACCGATGCCCTCATCAGTGGTGGCGGTCAGTTGGCTCCCATTTCAGATGAGACCATGGCACAGCTCAATGAAATTCTGCCCGCTGCCTGGAGTCATAACAACCCCATCGACATTTTGGGTGATGCTGGCCCAGATCGGTATGCAGAAGCCATCGAAATTATCGCCAATGATCCCCAGAGTGATGGTTTGCTCGTCATTCTCACGCCGCAAGCCATGACCGATGCCACGCAAACGGCCGAGTTCATCAAAGACAAATTCTCGCGCCCCGCCAGTTATCCCTTTGGCAAACCGATTTTGGCAAGCTGGATGGGTGGCGCTGATGTCGCCATGGGCGAGACAATTCTAAACCGCGCCAATATTCCTACCTTCCATTACCCCGATACGGCGGCTCGCGTCTTTAACTATATGTGGCGCTATAACCGTCGTTTGAACAGTTTATATGAGACACCTTCGCTGCCATCTGGCATTGATGAAGAATCATACAAACGTTTTGCGGCAACCGAAGTGCTCGACGGTATTCGCCAGAAAAAGCGCACGATTCTCACAGAATATGAATCGAAGGAAATTTTGGAAGCATATGGCATTCCCACTGTGCCCACGTTATTGGCTCAAAGCGCAGACGACGCCATTAAAATGGCTGAGGAAATTGGCTATCCCGTTGTCGTTAAGCTCAATTCTGAGACGATTACCCACAAAACAGATGTGGGTGGGGTCCGTTTAGACTTAATCAATGCGGATGAAGTGCGTAACGCTTACCTGACGATGGAACGGTCTGTTTCTGATAAATTCAGTGCAGCCGATTTTTTGGGTGTCACTGTGCAGCCAATGTTAAAGCTGAATGATGGCTATGAACTGATCATTGGCAGCAGCCCAGACCCGCAGTTTGGCCCGGTTCTGTTGTTTGGCACAGGCGGGACGATGGTTGAAGTATTTAAAGATCGTGCCTTGGGCTTGCCGCCGTTGAACACAACATTGGCTCGACGCATGATGGAGCGCACCAAGATTTATGAAGCGCTCAAGGGTATTCGCGGGCGAGATCCCGTTGACATGGCGCGTCTTGAAGATTTGATGGTGCGGTTCAGCCAATTGGTGGTGGATCAACGCTGGATTAAGGAAATCGATATCAACCCGCTGTTTGCCTCGTCTGAACATTTAATTGCGCTTGATGCGCGGGTGGTGCTTTATGATTGTGATGTAACTGAGGCGGAACTGCCTCAATTGGCGATTCGTCCTTATCCATCTCACCACATTCACACCTGCACAGCCAAAACTGGTGAAGAATTAACCTACCGCCCGATTCGGCCAGAAGATGAGCCGCTGCTGGTGCGCTTCCATGAAAATGTATCGGAAAAAAGTGTTTATCTGCGTTATTTCCGTTCGTTTAATCTGGATCAACGTACGGAACATCAACGCTTAACGCGCATTTGTTTTGTGGATTATGATCGCACGATTGCATTGGTGGTGACGCGCAAAAATGAAGAGGGCAATGACGAGGTGGTGGCGGCTGGCCGTTTAACCCGTGCTCATGCCACTAATGAAGCGGAGTTTGCGCTGCTGGTGAGTGATGCGTATCAGGGTATGGGTGTTGGCAGCCAACTGCTGCGTCGTTTGTTGGAAATCGGCCGTGAGGAAGGTGTGGAAACGGTGATTGCCTACATGCTGCCGGAGAATACGGGTATGCGCCATGTCAGCCAGATGCTTGGCTTTACTTTTGAGCGTGAGGAAGATCTGCTCAAGGCCACGTTAGAATTGAAAGATTTTGATCCGGATGGTACTCGAGAGGCGAAAACCGGTGCATGAGAATAGCCTAAGTGCGATGGTCATAGGAGTATCGTGCTAATGTTTTTCTAACAAGTCTGGGATAAGATGTTATCAGATTTGATCAGGGAAGTACGAGGGAGAAACTCCTCCCCCCAAACTGGCACGAGAAACGCGACTGGAACGATTGATCAAATTGAGGGCAATGTCCTCCCCTTCCTCGTACTAACATTGTCTGAAAGATGTACCCGTCTACATGTTCACCCTCCTGGCATGTAGGCAAAAAACAAAACGGCCGTCCCTCCCGGGGCGGCTTTTTTGTTGCCTGTTTGCGTCAATGGACGACATTTGGAAGTAGTTTGAGAAAATGTTGAGTGAAAATCAGCTCAATTCTTTACATTGTCGAGAAACTGGATGTGCTACCTCTTTGGCAAAAGGATTATGGGATGTGATAAACGGCCGTTTTACAGCCGACAAGTTCATTTCCCTATTCATCCGCGATTTCGTTGAATAACAAATGATCTTCCCCCGAAAAAGTGGACAACAGGTTAAGACCCAGTATACTTTTCGGAGGAAACATTATGACAAGTAACAGGAAGTCTTTTACACCAGAATTCAAGCAAGAAGCGGTTCGGTTGCAGGAAATAAGTGGCAAGCCAATCTATCAAATAGAAACAGACCTGGGCATTACGCATGGCCTGTTGAATAAGTGGAAACGACAACTACACCAACAGGGAGTCGTTGCATTTCCAGGAAAGGGGCGTTTGACACCAGAGCAGGAAGAAATCCGGCGTTTGAAACGAGACCTTGCCGTTGCGGAACAAGAACGAGACATTCTAAAAAAAGCAGTGGCCATCATTCGGCGTCGCACACTTCAGCAACCCAAAATCATGAGATACCAGTTTATCGAAGATAACCGGAAGGAATTTGCAATAACACTCATGTGCGGAGTGCTAGATGTATCGTCAAGTGGTTACTATGCTTGGCGAAAACGACCATCTAGCCAGCAGGAGATGGCAAACCAAGAATTACTGAAAGCAATTGAGGTTGCTTATGAAAAAAGCAACGGCACCTATGGCAGTCCACGAATTTACGCTGAAGTGAAGGAAGAAGTGGCTTGTAGTAAAAATCGAGTAGCCCGCCTGATGAAAAAGCAGGGTCTGGCTGCTAAACAGAAAAGGCGATTTAAGCATACCACCAAAGCCAATGCGGCTCATCCGGTAGCACCCAACCTGTTAGACCGGGATTTCACGGCTACAGCACCAAATCAAAAATGGACATCGGACATTACATATATTGATACTCAGGAAGGTTGGCTTTATCTGGCGGTTGTTCTCGACTTGTTCTCCCGTCGGATTGTCGGCTGGGCCATGTCTGCTCACATGACCACCGATTTAGTTCTCGATGCGCTAAATATGGCAATTCAACATCGTCAGCCCCCACCTGGGTTATTGCATCATTCAGATCGGGGCAGTCAATATACGGGACGCCTCTATCAGCAGTTATTGAAAGACAAGGGCTTTCAAGTGAGCATGAGCGGCACAGGCAACTGCTACGACAATGCCCCAACTGAGAGCTCCTTTGGAAGTTTAAAAACAGAACATGTCCATCATGCTAACTATAAGACCCGTGTGGAAGCCCGTTCTGACATTTTCTTTTACACTGAGGCATTCTATAATCGACAGCGTCGTCATTCGACATTGGGCTATCTCAGTCCAGACGCTTACGAAACAACCTACTATCAACATCAGTTAGTCTTAACTGCTTGTCCATCATAATGGGGGAAGTCACAAATCTTATTGCCACACCCACAATACTCAACGTTCGCTCAAAATGAGCAGTAAACAGTAAAATTGGCGTTATGAAAACGCCAGAAATAACAATCAATATAGAACGGCTGGACGACCTGCCGGCAATTTGTCTGCGGGACTCAGATTGGGAGCATCGAATCCTGTTAAAAGTCTCCTGCGATCTATGATTGCAGTCAGAAAAAACAGTCCGACTGGATATGGCGTTTATCATGACCGCAGCAGCACAAACTATTTTGGGGAGGAGAACTTTGCAGTATAGTTTTTTTGAAGTCTGGAATCCATCTTGTATTTAATTGTTGGAAAGGTGTAGTGGTGCAAATGAAAAGAGTAGAAGTTCGTTCTAATTACATGTTTTGGCATAGAGCAATATATTAAAATATCTTCCGTCGTCTCAAGGGGAAGATGCTTTCTATCACACCGCTCTATCTGCAACGTGACGACCATGCCCAGGGACTCTTTCATCTGCTATCTTTGGCAGCCCGAGTATTGGCTTTGGGCGATTACACTGCTCGTCAGGCTTTGGCTGAACAAAAAGAGGAACTCGGCGGCATTTATCCGGGTAATCCCAAACGCTCAACGCCACAGCCGACCATGGAGCGGATGCTGGAGGTTTTTGATAATATCAATTTGAGTATTGTGCATCTGGCTGAACAAGCATTTTGCCAAGTGACCCCATTAACAGCCGTTCAGGAGCGTATCTTGTCTTTATTGGGATTGTCCTCCACGTTGTACACGAATTGGACAGCAATTGCCTAATACTGACCATGGGATAAGTGGGTCTGATGACAATATTTGATTGGTAAAGTGCTTGTTTTTTGGTGACATCGTTCGGTTAGCTGAACGTTTGTATGGCTTTCTTGGCGATGTGACTCTAATTTAGTTTTTGCTCATTCATTTGAACGAACGCCCCGTAACTATTATGAAACTGAGATTTAATGTTTTCAATCAACATATTCTTTACAATTCTTTCATACGAGGTCGAAACACGTTTACAAATGTATTTAACCATTCCTTAAAAAATTCTTTTATCATCGGCCTTCTCTCTGGATTCGAACACATCATCACAAGCAAGCCTCACGCCTGGCCCGTCTACACCTTCCCATTTCCAAATTACTTCATTTCCTAATTCTTCTCTGATTCCTTTTTTGTCTTCACTAAGCATATTAAAGATATTTTGACCTTCCTGACCATTTTCGCAACGGAAGTATACACCTATTCGTCCGTTGCTTTTCATAAAATATGCGCTAATCCAGGCTTTACGAGACTTTCCAGGGTAAACGTATAGATTACGAGATTTAGCAACATTCGGTATTGGTTGCCCTGGATCATCAAAAGATAATTCTTTAATTAGTTGGTTCAAAATTGTGGGTAAAATTGATTTTCAAGTTCCTTATCTGGGGAATTTCCTGTGTCACCTGTACTTGTTTCAATAGAATCAGAGGAGCTAGTCAGTTGTAAACCATCAGGAATATCAACTGTGAATTTCTGAATTTCAATTGTTTTTGTCATTACTCTGGGCATTAAAATCTGCCCGACCTTGTCGCTTTCGTAAATTGCGAGTTCAATCATTGCAAAAGTAAAGTTTAAGTTCCCAGAAGAAATAAGAAATTCAGCGATGCCAGCAGCCCCCTCTCTAATCCCATCTCCAATAACCAAAAGCAGGAATTTCCCCCTTCGTAAATTCTTACTCACTGCGTCAATGAAATTTGATTCATTGAGTAAATAATTTGAATCAGAGCCTTTCACAATTTCGTATAGTTTATTGCCGTTTGTATCTAAACGACGATTGATTTCTCTTTGAAAATCTTCATATGACCACCTAGAAAACTCTTTTGCATAATCTAATATTTGAGCTACAACGACTCGTCTTGCTTCTGGGTTCCTCCACAATTTAGTTTCTATAATTATCAATTCACCACTTGGTGTGGCCATAAGTATATCTAGAGGACCAACGGGGGTATTAAGCTCCGTACACACAGGAACAACAGGATTATATGTCTCGTCAATCTCACTGATAGGTATACATGACGGATATTTAAAGACTAACTGCTGAATAGACGCTTCATCTTGCGCCTCAATTTGCTTAAGGAGATATTCTTTCCCATTCTGGATAATTATCGGTGTGCCGTATGCCGTTTTCTTCATAATTCACCTTTCCCCTTGAAGCTTTCCCAGAGTCATATTGATTCGTACATACTAGGAATGTATGGACTTTCTTTTCCCTCATCTTCGAGTTAAAAACTGAAGACTGTACCATGTTGTCTAATAAAGAGAATACAGCAGAAAACGGCCGTTGCCATCTGACAAACATCTCTTATTCTTGCGCGAATAACGGTCGGCACCACCTTTCTGAATCTACACCGCTTGAAGTTGTAGGCGAACTTTATACCCCAGTTGTTTGAGCATATGAGCCAAATCCTCCCATGAAAGTTCAAAGTTTTCAGCATCCGCCACACCTAACCGATAAATAATCTCCGATTCAACGGGGTTTGCTTCAAAACCATTCGCAATCATTTCTTCGGCCCAGTCAACCAGCTCCTTTAAACTTATTTCACCTTCCAGATAGGCACTAATCTGAGTCATCAATTGAGTTTTCATAATTTTAGATGTCCTTTATCAACAGGATACTTTTCGTGTATTTCTCGCAGTTCCCCGTTTCGGTCTCTAATTTCCTGCCAGAATCGCGTTGTGCTTTCTTCTTTGTCAACCTCTTTATAGTAAATGGCGAGCCATCCATGTTTACCTTGCACAACTTTCTTGTAAATTCTCCCTTCATTCTTCCGTTCAATCCACGAATCGAACTGCTTTTCATTTTGCTCACGAGTAGCCATTTTCAAACCTACCACATAACATAAAGTTGTCTCTACATAGGCTGCACAAATTTAAACCAATATGCAACCCATATTTCCATATTGTTCAGTAAAAAGAATACAGTAGAAAACGGCCGTTGTCATCTGACGAATGTCCCCTATCCTGCGCAAATGTGAGAAAAGTTAGATATGTGGATATTATATGTGCAATTACTTGACAAATATAGTGCATTAACTTATACTGCCATCACTTAGCAAAATAAATCGCAAAATTTAGATAAGGTGGCAATCACATGCTTTTCTTAAACCGAAACAAAGAACAACAACCCTTGACAACAAACGGGGAAAATAAAAACAGCAATGCCATCGTCCAACTCAACAATGTCGTCAAAACATTTCCGGTTGGTGACAGCGAAATCACCATCCTGCACGGCATTTCCCTCGACATCAATCAAGGCGAATTTGTCTCCATCGTCGGCCCCTCCGGCAATGGCAAATCAACCCTGCTCAACATGATCACCGGCATCGACCGCCCCACCAGTGGCAAAATCATCGTGACAGGTCAACCCGTGCATGACATGAGCGAAAACGAACTTGCCAAATGGCGCGGCCAGCAGGTCGGTATCATCTTCCAATTTTTTCAAATGCTGCCCTCCCTCAGTCTGGTGCAAAATGTGGTGCTGCCCATGGAATTTGCCGGACTCTACAAACGATCTGAACGGCAGCAGCGTGCCATGCACTTATTAGAAATGGTCGATCTGGCCGATCAGGCGCACAAATTGCCATCGATGGTTTCTGGCGGTCAGCAACAACGCGCCGCTATCGCCCGCGCCTTAGCCACAGACCCGCCCCTGCTCATCGCTGATGAACCGACGGGTAACCTTGACATGAAAACCGCCAGTCAAGTCTTTGACATTTTCTTGAAGCTGGTGGAAGAACAGGGCAAAACGATGATCATGGTGACACACGATGCCCATCTGGCCGACCGTGTGCCGCGTCAGATTGAAATTGTCAACGGCATCATCGCTAATGATCACCGTCAAGCGGCCAAACCTGTTTTGACACCACACTTCAAGAATGGTGTCACGGCTCCGTCAGTAAACGGCCGTTATATCCCCAACACCACACCAGTCATCGTCGGAGTTGGTTGAGCCTGTCGAAACCAACGGCCTTCGACAAGCTCAGGCCTCATCGGTTTAATCAAGACAAAGGGAGCAAAGAAAACATGTTTACACTACTACAAAAAGTCTGGTTCGATTTATGGCAAGACAAATCCCGCACCTTGCAAGTGGTGCTGGTCATCGCGCTGGGTGCCATTGGCATTGGCCTCGTCATCGGCGGCCGCAATCTCATCTCCACCTCCGTGTTAGAAGGCTGGAAAACCGCCGAACCATCCCACATCAAACTGAGCGTCACCCCGTCCTTGACCACGGCCGAAATCGAACGGCTAGAGCGCATTGAAGGTGTCGCCCAGGCTGAAGGATTGATGTCGGCTCCTGTTGAATGGCGCTTCCCTGGGGATGAAGAATGGCAAACGGGTCAGCTAAACGGCCGTGACAATTACACCGAACAAAAAATGGCGCTTGATGGGCTGGTAAGCGGTCAATGGCCGGCTCGTAATACCGTGGGCATCGGCCAAATTTCTGTGGGCGTGGATCAAGTTTTTGAAGGCGATACCGTTGAAATGCGCTTCGGCGAAACCGTGCGCACCTTTGATGTTGTCGGCACGATAGACCCCGTTGGCCCCACCCCTGTCTTTCAAGACACCTTCTATGCCGACGCCCGCACGTTCACCCGTCTGACTGGCATTGACACCTACAATCTCGTGCAAATGCGCGATACCTCGTTCACACAAGCGGCGGCTGAAGCCACCGACCTGCGCATTCAAGACTACTTTGAAGAAATCGGGGTCGATTCAGTGGGCGTGCTCTTCCCCTTCCAAGAACGCATCACACCACCTGATGTGCCACCCGGTGAAGCGATTTTGAACGGACTTTTCCTGCTGCTCGGTTTGCTTGGGGGCATCGTCGTCATCTTGGGCATATTTCTGGTGTACAACAGCATCAGCGCCATTGTCTCCCAACAAGTGAACCAGATTGGCGTCATGAAAGCCATTGGCGCTGATTCGCGGCAAGTGGTGTGGAGTTACTTGCTCCTGGTCTTAAGCTACGGCGTGATGGCCGCCCTCATTTCTATTCCGATTGGCGCGGCGGCGGCCACGGGGTTGCAGCGCTTCTTTGCCAACTTCTTAAACCTGGAAGTTTTCACCATTCGCGTAGACCCAACGGCCGTTTACGTACAAATCGCCATCGCCATCATCGCCCCCATGTTGGCAGCACTCATTCCGCTGCGGGCTGGCATGAAGATCACCGTGCGCGAAGCCATCAGCACCTTCGGCATTACCGGTTCAGTGGGTTTCATCGACCTCGCCATCACCAAACTGAGCCGCGTCCCTTACGCCATCATCCTAACCATCGGCAATACTTTCCGTAATCGCCGCCGTGTGCTGATTATTGAAATCGCCCTCATCGTTTCCGGTGCTATTTTTATGATGGTGGTCGGTCTGAAAGATGCCACGGAATTCACTTTTGGCAGCAAACTGCTTGATGTACACAACTATCAGGTAACACTCTCTTTGGAAAACGCAGAACGCACTCAGTCATTAAAGACGATTGCGGAAAGTGTTGAGGGGGTAACGGCCGTTGACACCTGGCTGGTACTGCCTGCCAGCGCCCGTCCCGTCACCCAACTTGAGAAAGAAGTCACAGACGCCCGTCTGACGGTCTTCGGCCAAGACCCAGAAACGGATTTCTACCGCCCCCTCATGGAAGAAGGGCGCTGGCTGCTGCCAACTGATACCAACGCGGCTGTCGTCAGCCAGTTGATTGCCGGGCAGCAAGGCTGGCAGGTGGGAGATGAGATTACAGTGGAGGGGGGAAACGGCCGTTCCTTCAATGCAGCAATCGTGGGCATCCATTTTGACCCAGCCACCAACACCTCCATCCATTTGCCGCTGGCAACCGTTCAGCAAGAATGGCGCTACGCGGGTCTCGCCAACACCGTTTGGGTGCAAACGGCCGATCAATCAGCCGCCGCGCAGTTAGTCATGGCGAACGAACTGTCTACCCTTCTCAAACAGCAAGGTATCGGCGTGCGCAGTGGCAGCACGTTTGGCGATACGACCATCGCCGAAATCAGTGCCAACGCCACTGAAAGCTTCGATATTATTCTAAACTTGCTGGCTGTGATGGCCGTTGTCATCGCTCTGGTGGGTGGCGTTGGTCTGAGTGGTATTCTCTCGTTGAGTGTGTTGGAACGTCGCCGCGAAATCGGCGTAATGCGGGCCATTGGCGCTTCTTCCTGGCAAGTGACGCGGCTGTTCATTGGCGAAGGCATTTTGCTGGGGCTAATTAGCTGGTTGATTGCGCTCCCTTTGAGCATCCCTATTGCCTATTTGTTCTCCACCCGCGCCCTCTCGTTTGCGCTAAATCAGCAGTTGGTCTACCAATTCACCCCCGCTGGGGCGATCAACTGGCTTGTCATCATCACGGTTCTGGCAATTATCGCCAGCGCTTTGCCTGCCCGTGGTGCTGCTCGCATCAGCGTGCGCGAAAGCTTGGCTTATTCTTAATCAACTCTGTAGCCGCGGCTACACTCAAAAAATTATAGAATGAACCATGCCCTCGCTTGCTTCTATTTTGCTCCGCAAGACTCGCGTACAATCAATTTGACTGGCAATAGCATGGATACAAGTGGCATATCTGGCTGCTTTGTGCGATTGATAAGCATTTCCACAGCCATTTGCCCTAAATCTGTTTGGGGGACATCAACGGTAGTCAAGGCCGGTATAGTGAATTCGGCTATAGGAATGTTATCGACACTGGTTAACGCAATATCTTTGGGGACCTGGATGCCCTGATCCGTAAAGGCTTTTATCAAACCAATGGCAACTTCATCACAACCGGCGACGATGGCTGTGGGAAGGGATATTTGCGCCAGAACTTGTTCTGCCATCTCATAGCTCGCTACCATATTGGCGCGTGGTGTTACATGATAGATTGAAGTGGGAATTTCGTTTTCCAGGCAAGCTTGACGGTAGCCCATCACCCGATTATCTTCCTGGCCGACGTAGGTGATCGTCTTATGCCCCAGTTCGATTAAATGGCGTGTGGCTTTGTATGTGGCTTCTGATCGATTGAAGTTGATGGCAGGAATATCTTCCCACTCCCATTCTATACAGACTGTGTTTTTGATGCGTGCTTGAATCTGACGAATAAGTTGTCTATCTGCTTCACTCTCTATGACTTGATCCAACGACATGAGCAATAAACCCGATATTTCTTCTTCATGAACGAGTTCGTTGAACAAAACGGGGTTGCGCAGTTCGTCAAAGAAACGGATGAAGCGGATGTGGCAGTTATGGGCATGGGCAGTTTGATGAATCCCTGCCAGAATGCTGCCGTAATACGGCCGTCTCAGCATGGAGGGGTCTGTGAGAACCAAACCGAATTGTTTGTCTACTACCGAATCGCCCTGCTCCCGCATCAGGTTTTGCGCATGTTTATTGGGGCGATACCCCAATTCTTCAATGGCTTTCAGTACGCGCTCTCTGGTTTCGGGCGCAACGTGACGCGGCCCATTGTTGACGACGTAAGAAACGACACCTCTGGTAACACCGGCTCGACGGGCAACATCTTCTTGTGTTACTTTTCCGTTTGCTGTCAACTTTCCGTTATTGTCTGCCATAGGTCTTGAATGATAGTTTCTGTTTATTGATTGTCAAATCAATTGGTTGGCTGTCTGAGAATTTGAAGACTGTAAGCTGGTAATATGATTTTACGGTCAACTTTTTGTCCTGAAACCATATCTGTGGTGTCTGATTCATCTAGTTGAATGTGGACTTCTGTAGCGTTGAAGTTTTGTAGAAAGATGAACTTTTCGGTTTTTGTCGTACGAATTTGGGCGGTGGTGCCGTGCGGCAGGGGGTGGGTAACGGCCGTTTCCACTCCCAACTCATCACCTAATCCCCTATAAAACTCTGCCAAGAAATTCATCATCTTGCCGGCCAGCCAGATAATATGCCTGTCCCGCCCCGAACTGATTCACGGTGATGGCTGGTGAGCCTGCATAAAAATCTTGCTCATACACAGCCACCACTTCCGCGCCATTCAAATGCACAATATCTGCGTATTGTTTGACCGGATAACTTGTGGCTGAGAAAGTGCCTTTCACGGGCTGAATTGATTGTGGATGGTGGTCAAATAAAACGTCCGTCTCTTCCACCCAAATGCCGAGTAACGCTTTTAACGGTCCTGGTGCGCCGCCTAAAAAGACCAGATCGCTCTGATCCACAAGACCCGTCAGATAGGTGGTGACGAGCGTGCCGCCAGCCTGTACAAAGGCGCTTAATTTTTCGGCGACACCTGGCAGCAGCATGTACAACATGGGCGCAATAACGAGCTTGTAAGCGGACAAATCGGCGAAGGTGCTGTTGATGATGTCTACGGTGATGCCTTGCTGCCAAAACGGCCGATAATGAGCCATGCACCGTTCCTGATAATTTTTGTCTGCGCTGCGCGGCAGTTCCGCCAGGTTCAGTGCCCATTCGTTTTGAAAATCGTAGATGAGTGCCACTTCGGCGTGGTTGATGGAGGGTACGATGTCGTCTAGTTGAGCAAGCAGGTTGCCAACGGCCGTTACCTCTTGAAATGTTCTGGTCTGTTCATGTCCGGCATGGCTGACCACCGCCCCATGAAATTTTTCTGATCCGCCGCGACTTTGCCGCCATTGAAAATATTGCACGCTGTTAGAGCCATGCGCCACGGCTTGCAGCGAGGCTAACTGGTGTAATCCAGGTCGTTTGGGGCGACTAATGCCCTGCCAGTTGGTCACACTCGGCGTCGATTCCATCAGGAGAAACGGCCGTTGTTTGAAAGAGCGATGCAAATCATGATAGAAAGCCGTTTCCACCGCCACGCTCACATCATCCATCTCACCATGCCAACGCGGGTAACTGTCCCAGGAAATCACATCCACATGCGGCGCAAACGCCCAATAATCCAGCCCCACATCCGGGCGCATAAAATTTGTGGTAATAGGCACATCAGGCGTGATCTCCCGTAATGGTTTGACTTCTTCCTGATAAAAACCGAGAACCTGATCACTGACAAAGCGTATCCAATCAAGCATCAAGCCCATGCATAGAGGGATCAGTCGGTTCAATTTGAGACCAATCCGTATAACGATGGCTCCAAAACGTCGTCCACCACGCCTGATTCAACGCCTCCAAAGAGCCATATCGTGCTTGCAGCCACTGCCGGAACGCCTCAAGACACAAATCACAGCGGCAGTTGTAATTGCCATACTCATTGGAAACATGCCACATCACCAAAGCTGGATGATCTTGATAGCGCTCTGCCAGCAGCGTATTGATTTGCCTTACTTTTTGGCGATAAATTGGAGACGTTGGGCAATGATTGTGGCGCAGTTGATGGGGTTGCCGGTTGCCATGTTCATCCACCAATCTGATTTCAGGATAGGTCTGAGACATCCACGCGGGTCTAGCACCACTTGGCGTCGCTAAAATGGCACCCATGTTGTTTTCAGCCAGCCGATCCATCAGCCCATCTAACCAATCAAACTGATAATCTCCTTCAACTGGTTCCAGCACTGACCATGAAAAGATACCGACGCTCATCACATTGCACTTTGCCAATTTCATCAATTGGAAATCTTGCGCCAAAATATCAGGATAAGCGAGCCATTGTTCGTAGTTGTAATCTGCGCCATGCAGCAAAGAAGTTTGTTTACTATTCACAGATGAACCCATTACCCTTTCACAGAACCGGCCGTTAAGCCGCCAATGACATACTTTTGCAGCGGCAAATAAATCAACACAATCGGCAGGGCAGCCATCACGGCTCCGGCCGTAATAATGCCCCAATCCTGGTCAAAACGATCCGTCTGGAACAACAGCAGCCCTACCATCACCGTTAACTTGTCGGAGCTTTTCAACAAAACCCGGGCAATAATGAAATCGCCGTAAATGGCAAAAAATGAAAGCACGCCAACCGTCACCACAATAGGCAGAATCATCGGGAAAATAATGCGCCAAAAAAGCTGCCAATGTGTCGCACCGTCCATCAAAGCAGACTCATCTACTTCCATGGGAATGGTGTCAATATACGCCTTCATCAACAGCACATTGATGCCCATCGCTCCGGCAACATAGATAAAAATCAAGCCGCCGTGTGTATTAAAACCAATAGCCGGAATGTAGGTGCCTATTTGCTGCATCATGGCAAAGAGCGCCACAATCGCCAGAATCGCAGGGAAAACATTCAAAAGCAGAATGCCGGTCATCATATGACGGCGACCCGAAAAGCGAAAGCGCGAGAGCGCATAGGCGGTGATGCAGGAGATGAAAACAATAAACGTGACAGAAATAGTCGCAATCTTCAAAGAATTCATCAACCACGTGGTATACGGGAAGAAATCATGAGTTAACAATTCTTGATAGTTAATCAGGCTGGCATGTTGAGGAAACAGGCGCGTCCCAGTTAAAGATTTTGCCGGATTGAGTGAGGCAGACACTATCCAAATGACCGGAAATACGGCAAATACCATGAGTAAGAAGGCCAAGGCATACTTCAATAGCTGCCTGATATGTCGTCTGTTTCTATAAGAAATTCGGGGTCGGTGAGTAGTCATATCAAGCTTCCTTAAATGCACCTGAAACGCGCACTTGAAGTATCGTGAGTAGGCCGATAAAGAGGAACAATACAATCGAAATCGCCGCCGCCAGTCCATAATCGGTTGTGCCAGAGGTGACAAAGGCGAGCTTATACACAAACGAAATCAAAATATCGGTGTGGCCTATGGGGATAACTGTGTTTGCCATCGGCGGATTGCCAAAATTGAAAATGTAAACCAGATTGAAATTGTTGAAATTAAAGGTGAATGAGGCAATAAGCAGTGGACTGAGAATACGCAGCAATAAGGGCAAGGTGATGTGCCTGAGTGCTTGCCAGAAAGAGGCTCCGTCTACAGTAGCTGCCTGGTTTATCTCTTCCGGGATAGCTCGCAAAGCACCGGCCGTAATCACAAAAAAGTAAGGGTATGACAGCCATACATTGATCAGTACCAGAGCTACTTTGGCCCAGAACGGGTCTAAAAACCAGGCAGGCCCTGTGCCGAACATCGATTCCAACAGCTTGCTCAAAAAACCTAAATCGGGATTGAGAAGAGCCCGCCAAATCAAAACAGAAACCAAAACCGGAATGGTGTATGGGATGATGAGCAGCGTGCGGATGACTCGTTTGCCAGCCAAATCTTCAAAGAGCAAAGCAATAGCCAAGCCCACAGCAAAGCTAAAAAACACCGAGAAAAAGGCAAAGGTGAAGTTCCATAAGAGCATACTCAGCATGGGACCGCGCAGTGCTTCGTTGGCTAAAAAACGTACAAAGTTACGTGTGCCAATGGACTTCATGTAGCCTGGGGTGAGGGTGTCGCCCGCTTCACTGGTAAACGTGCCATCAATATCTGTGTAAACAACCCCTGTTTCCAGATTGGTGACGGTATCATTTGCAGTATCATAGGCATAGATGGGAACGAGGTTGGCAGCTTCTTGCAAGGAACGAATACGCACCGTATTTTCATCGGAACCAAAGTCTATTTGGCCTAATTCGTTGATGATGGGCACGATGTCCCGCTTGGTTAGTTTTTGGTAGGCGTCTAGTTGGGTAGGGAAGCCATCTTCGTCCAGCGTGTAGTTTGCGGGGGAAACGGCCGTTACCTCCTCCCCCGGTTTCGCTACATAAGACGTCCCATCTTCAGCCACCAACCATAAAGCATACTCGCCTTCAGCCGCTTCATAGGCTGCCCAGCTATACGACTCGCCGCCTTCTGGCAGATACCGCGTATCTTCTAACCGTTGAATCGCTTGCTGTTTGGACAGGATATGTCCATCCCCCATATTCGTAAAGGCAGTATAAAACGTGTAAAAGATGGGATACAGCGTGAACAGCATCGCCAGGGCAATACCCACTGCCAGCCAGCGCATCGGCGTAAATCGACGGCGCAAATAAACCAGACAGAGAAAAATAAGTATGGCACTGACCATGATCCCCATCGGATAATTGCCATCTCTAAAGAGCTGCGTGACAAACCACAAGCCGCCAGCAGCGACGATGCCAATTAAGAGGAGATTCAGTAAATAGGCTGGAGTCGAAAGACGCGGTGTCTGTGCGTTCATAAGAAGTTTGGGAAGGGCTGAGTAGGGTCAAGGCGTGCCTTGACCCTACAACACAAGAGATAAATTTATTCTGATGCGATCTGAGCGTTAACTTGATCCACAGCGCCTTGCAACGCTTCTGCCGGGGTGAGTTCGCCCGTGACCACGAAGGTGCCGGCGTTACCCCAAGCATCCCACACATAACCCATCGCTGGAATGGAAGGCATTGGCACTGCATTTACGCCTGCTTCATTGAAGCCAGCCGTATTCGGGTCAGAGGCTGCATTAAAAATGCTCGCCCAGGCAGATGGTCGCGGTTCCGCATCAAAGATAGCTTGCATTCCTTCTTCGGTGGCAATATTTTCCATGGCGAAGGTTTGTGCTAGCAGCAGATTGTCGGAGTTTTGATTAAAGATGATGCCCTGAACACCGAGGAATGGATACCCAGGTTCGCCACCTTCTTCGGCCGCTGGGAAAGCGGAAATGGCATAGGGTACACCAGCTGTATCGAAACGGTTAATCGCCCAGGGGCCAGTCAGGATGAAAGGCGCTTCGCCCGTTTCAAACAAGACGTGTGAGGCTTCCCAGTCTACGTTTTCTGAGGCCAGACCATTGTCTACCAGCGTTTGCACCAGAGTTAGCCCCTCAACCATGCCGTCATTGTTCATGCCGATATCATCAGGAGTGAAACTGCCGGATTCATCACGACCGAAAATATAACCACCAAAAGAAGTGAACATGGGGTAGATGTTGTAGGTTAAATCGGGCAGGCCGATGGCGACTTGTGCATCACCATTGTTGACCAATTCTTCACCAATCGCCATGACTTCATCCCAAGTTGCGGGTGCATCTGGAACCATGTCTGTGTTGCGGAAGAAGCCAATATTTTCAACGGCTAAGGGTAAGCCATACAGTTCGCCATCGTACATGAACCCGTCAATGGCGTTAGACAGGTATTGATCTGCTTTGTCTGCCAGATCAACTGGGGCGACTGCGCCATTTTCTACCAACGGGCCAAGGTTGTCATGCGGGATGATGGCCATGTCTGGCCCTTCGCCGGTGCCAGCACCAAGCAGCATCTGATTTTTGATTTCGCCCAGGTCAACCACTTCGATCACCACCGGGATGCCATATTCTTCTTCAAACTGTTTCCCCAGTTCGGTCAATACACCAACACGACCGTCATCATATACCCACAAGGTCAGTGAATTTTCATCACTTACAGCTTCTTCTACTGGGGCTTCTTCGACCACTTCTTCTACTGGGGCCTCTTCCACTTCGGCTGCGGGTTCTTCAACTTCTGCGGCGGGAACGGCCGTTGCTTCCGCTGCGGCGGGCGCCGCAGGCTCTTGCGCACCGCCACAAGCAGCCAAGGCCAACAACACCATCAAAATGACACCAATTACTACACTATTTTTCTGCAAACTCTTCATCTTAGCCTCCGTTCAATTGAACTTGTCTGATAAACTCCGTCAACGCGCGTTGACGGATTGATAAAAAAATTTAGTAGGTATTCAGACTCTAAGGGTTTTATTTCGAGAAATTCAACTTTTTGGTCGTTCAAACCCTTAGGGTCTCTCGACTAAAAACCAATACCTGGATTAAATGTATTACTACTGTTTTACTAGGGCATAGTGGGCAAATGTGCGCAGATTAACGGCTTCGCTTAAATATTCTGGCGAGTCTGGAATTCCTAATATATCTACGGCTGTATGCACCCGCCCCTTCCCTACACTGACGACAGCCACATTAACAAAGTCAGGATTGTGGAGTGTCTCTTTGAGAATCTGAATCTCGATAACAGAAGGTGTGCCACTTTGCATGGCGGCTGCGCCCGTTAAGGTGATTTCTTGCCATGCGCCATCTTGCCAAGCGTAAAACGTATAGTGTGCACTCGTCGTGCCCTTGTATTCTGCAATATCCACATCCAGGCGAAACTCAGGCTGATACGGATCATCAACCAAAATCGGCCGTTTACCGACATCTTCCGTTGCGCCTTTTCCATCTTGGGTGCTGTCCAGATAAATGAGATAGGTGCTTTCTTTGGCGGCAATTACGTCGCCAGCTACGGTTAAGGTCAAATATAACGAATCTGGATCATCGTCAATGGTTAAATTTAAGAGATCGTCTTGTGGTTTTTGGAAAAGCGAATCGCCAACTGCATCTGCGAGTAGGGGTGTGGTGTTTTCTGCTATGATGCCGTCGATGAGAAGTAACGGCCGTTTATAATCAACTCCTAAAAAGTCAGCCCCGGCATGGAGTTCGTTCTCGAAATCAAAAAACGTGGCGTTTTCCCAATGAGACCCTTGCCCCCAACGGGTGCTACACGCTGTAGAAACCCAGGCTGGCTCCCAATAAACAATCCCCAAGGCACCATTGCTTACCAAGCTTTGGGTCAAGTCAATCATAAATTGACGCTGCCCTTCAATGGTGGCGGGATAAGCCCCGATGGTTTGATCGAGTACATTATCCGCCGTATCCCCGACCACCGCTTCACGTGTCCACGGATAGCCAGCCTCAACAACCATCACCTCTTTGCCAAACTCCTGGCGTAAATAAGTGACATGACTACCCATGTCGGCCAGCGAAAATTGGCTCCATTCTGGATAATAAGAAACACCGATTACATCAAAATCAGTGACGCCATTTTCGCGGGCTTGGGTAAACCACCAGCCCGTGTTTTCTGGTTGGGCCACATGCAAAATGATTTGCGGATTTGTGTCTGTGGCTTCGGCCACATCACGTACCGCCTGGATGCCTGCATTAAAAAGTTTGGCATCGCGAGGCCAATCTGATTCCAATGTTCGTTTCAATAGGCCGGGATTTGTTTCGTTGCCCACCTGCACAAAATCAGGCATCAACTCAGCTTCATGCAATTGCATGAGCACGTCGTACGTGTAGTCATAGACCGCTTGGGGTAAGGCATCATCTGGTAGCGATTCCCAGGCGGCGGGAATCGTTTGACGGCTGGGGTCTGCCCAATTATCAGAGTAGTGAAAGTCGAGCAGGGTTGCCATGCCTTGTTCTTTGGCTCGGGTAAACGTAGTGGTCACATCGGGCAAGGTGCTGTATGCCGTCCAATCGGGATTGTGCCACAATCTGGCTCGCACCAGATTAGCACCTTGTTCTTGAAATAATTGGAAAGGATCTTTCGCTTCCCCATCGACATGATACACAGCGCCACAATCTTCCATTTCATTCACATAGGAAAGGTCGAGACCCCGGTAAAAAGTCGGCTTTTCAGGTTGCATCGGTTTGCAGCTAATAAGTGCTAAACCTAGCAGAAATAGGGGGGATAGTTTAGTTAGTGCTTGATAATTTAGAGACATAGTAAAAAATATTGTCGGTTAAATAAGCGCTAAATTCGTGAGTGAACAGGTTGTTGATTCAAGTTGTCAACGCGCGTTGATAGCATCATATAAGAAAACCTAATTGTTGTCAATCACTTGATTGTGGCTCCGATTTTTGAACTTGCTGTTAGGTTTGGATGGTTATGGCTCAAGCACCCGAATGATTTGCAACATGGTTTGATTGATGGGCGTTGGCACGCCATACTTTTCCCCTAAGGCCACCACTTTTCCAG
Organism: uncultured Chloroflexia bacterium; assembly: GCA_963747345.1. Lineage (GTDB taxonomy): Bacteria > Chloroflexota > Anaerolineae > Promineifilales > Promineifilaceae. The sequence continues at coordinate 50,254 of CAVVFA010000009.1, forward strand.
CAAAAATATCGACTTCCGTTTTTCGCCCCGCTTCTATATCTTGCAGCATGGAGGTTTTGCCTGTGGGGGAAAGGGTGTGGAGGACAGTGAGCCAATCGGCAACGGCCGTTTCCCCCAAATCAATTCCCTCATATTCAGCCAACACAATCACTTCTTGCATCAAGGCCACCATTAACGCTTGCGCATGTGGCAAGGTCTGAAAAGCGCCATAAGGCGCTCGCATCACGGCCGATGCCTGATTCACGCCCACATTGACCATGAATTTCCACCACATCGTCTTGAACATGTCAACAGGTGTTTCATAGGCAATGCCCGCTTGTGCAAAAGCCAACTGAACCATCTGCACACGTGGTGTTAACACCCGATTTTCTGGCTCGCCAAAGATGAGCTTACCTATCGTTGAATAAGTAACTTCATCATCTTGACGGACAGCATCTATGCCCACCGCCACCGCGTATAACAATTTTTCCAGGCCATACACAGCCCCGATCATGGCCTCGCTGTCCAACCCATTCAGGACAGACAAAATAATAGTTTGCTTGCCAATGAAGTTGGCTAGATCAGGGATAGCCGCTGGCAATTGATGTTGTTTGAGCGCCACAATAATGAGATCGGCCGTATAGCCCGTTTCACGGGGATGGGTAACTGGCACGGCATATGGTTTCCCATTAACTATGATTGGCTGGTTGCGCAAGCGCTCATACCGTTCTCCCGCAGCAATAAACGAAACTGCGAAAGTTCCGGTATCTGAAAGCAAGCTGGCATACGCCGCTCCCATCGCTCCCGCTCCTAAAATGAGTATGTTGTTGATTTTTTGCATGATAGCTCCGGTGTGTTTTGTGAATACCATGCGTATTTTCTCGCAGGACATCACTTGAGCCAAATTTATTAAAACGGTGTGTGGGCTGTTAGGTAAAAGCGGGAAAGTTTTTGGAAATAAAATTGTGCAAAACCCGCTTTTCCTTGAAGGAAACCACAATTTTGCGTGTTGGTAATTTTAAGAACTTTTTGTGGTTTACCTAAGGCGACTTATGCCACCAGCGCTCTGTAAATTCTTTGTAATCAGCCATGATTTTCTGTAAATCATCAAGCGGTAATTCATGGACAATACGCCCCTGATACCCCACCATCGTCTCGGCGGCCGTTAGTGAATTCAAAATCGCCTCTTCCACCCCTTCTGCTACCGCTTCAAAAAACGGATTGAGATGGTTGTGGGGTATCATCTTTAAATCACGCACCAGCCCCATCTTTGCAGGCAAATGATTACCCGTGGCAAAAGCCAGGAATATATCGCCACTGCCATTATGGCCCACGCCGCCTGCCCGGCTGAGTCCCACTGTAGCCCGCTGCGCCAATCGCCTGCACTGCACCGGCAGCAGGGGCGCGTCAGTGGCGATGATCACAATGATCGAACTGCTTTGCAGTGGTTCTGGCCAGGGGGGAATGGGTGTGTGGTCATGGCCTAGAATCCGCCCTACCGGCACACCATCCACGCGCAGCAGGTGACGGTCGCCATAATTGCTTTGCACGAGAATACCGACGGTGTACTTGTTGTATTCACTCTCCACTATACGCGATGAGGTGCCGATGCCACCTTTGAAGTCATGGCAAATCATGCCTGACCCACCGCCCACACTTCCTTCAGCCACCGGCCCATCCGTTGCTTGCGCCAATGCTTTATAGACCCGTTCTTTGGTGACATGAAAACCGTTGATGTCATTTAGCCAGCCATCAAAAGTTTCTGCGACCACTGGCAGCCAGAAGCCTTCTTTATAATTCTGTTCCACCACATAGGACACTAACGCATCACGGACGACACCCACCTGAAAGGTATTTGTGAGGCCAATTGCCGAGCCTAACATGCCTGATTCAGTCAACCAGGGCAAGCCTGTCATTTCGCCATTGCCGTTGAAGGCATGATAGCCAGCAAAAGCATAGTCGTTCCATATGGCATCACCGCGAGGTAATATGATGGTGACACCGGTACGAGCAATACGGGGTTTGTCGTAAATGAGGGTGCTGTGTCCCACTAGAACACCGGGAACGTCTGTAATGGTGTTATGGGGGCCAGTGGGATAATCGCCGATAATAATTCCCAAATCACGTAATCTGGCACGCATGATAATCTTCTCCTTGCTGCCTCTCGGGCTTTACCAGGATGTTACAGATAAGGGAAGAAACCGGCAATAGTATATTGGCAGCAGGATAGAAGATACGGCAAACGGCCGTTCTCCATACCTAATTACACGATCTGACTTTTTTGGTGGATTTCCAGGATTATTTCAGGTAAACGGCCGTTCTCTCGGAACAGATCCGCTTCATAGGCACTGATGTCGATCTCATGCTCAATCAGATGGCGTAAGGGATCCGCCAGAGCTTGATTACCCATGAGCAGCGCCCCCACAATACGGCCGTTCGTCACCATCAGTCGCACCGAATTGGGTCCTTTTTTGTCCCAGGCCGACTGTGTGCGCGTGGTAAACGGGGCTGTCCAGATGTGGCTGGAACCCCGTGAGAGGTGGGTTACATTTTCTTCCCCGTCCGCCTGCTGTCCCATTCGCCCCATGATGGTAACATGAACCCCAAATAACAGCGCCGCGTTAAACGGACTGCCTTTTTGATAGCTGAGATTGGGAGAACGGCCGTTTGCAATTTCCACCATGTTATGACCAGCAGCTCGCCCTTCGCTGATGGCGCTCGGCCACAGAATATCCAGGTGGTAAGCCTCAGTCCAGCGATCATACACTTGCGCCACATCCCCGGCGGCAAACAACGTAGGCACATTGGTTTGCAAGTATGGATTCACCAGCACACCTTGATCTTGATCGACTGGCAGGTCTTTGACAAGGCTTAAATTAGGACGCACCCCAATCGCCACCCCCACTACCTGACATTTTAATAACTCTCCACTTTTGAGCTTGACTCCGGCAACTTTGCCTCGCTTGCCCACAACTTCAGTAATGCCTTCATGGTAACGAATATCGATTTTTTCGTGCCTGATTTGTTCTTCGATAATGGCCGATTCCTGCTCATCAAACAGCCGTGACCAAATCCGCCCACCACGCTGTATCAGATGGGTTCTGCTGCCTTGATGCCGCAGCCCTTCGGCCAGTTCTAAGGCTGTAATACCACCGCCAACCACAACGGCCGTTTTGGCTTTGCGTCCTCGTTTAATCACCTCCCGGGCATCATTCAGCGTGTCAAACGTGAGAATGCCTTGCAGTTCGCCGCCGGGAAAAGGAGCACTCACCGCACTGGAACCCGTTGCCAGCAGGAGCACATCATAGGCCAACTGCTTGCCATTCTCCAGGCTGAGTGTGTGCTGCGCCAGATTCAGTTCAACCACATGACCGTGCAGTAAATCGAGCTGATTTTCACGGTAAAAGGAGGCTTGCCGCGAAATGAGCTGCTTTTCCGACACTTCACCCAAAACCAGATAGGCAATGCCCGGACGTGAGTAAAATAGGTGGGGTTCGTTGGTAATGAGGGTAATGCGACCTTGCGGGTCACGCTGCCGAATGATTTCGGCGGCGCTTAAACCAGCCGCCCCATTCCCGATAATGACGTAATGTTTCATAGTTGATTGGGATTGATCTCCAAAGAGTTGTCACTGCGAATCAAAATGGCTGGCCCCCAGCGCAAGGTGCCGCGCGGGCACTTTTCAATGCAAGCGCCGCAGGTAATGCACCGGCTGTCGGTGACATTTTGCCCGCGTCGCGCATACTCTCGCACTTCAATGCCAACTGGACAGTTGTAGCCGCAAATGCCACACTGCACACAGCGGCTCGAATCAGATATGACCTGCCGTAAAACAGGGAGTGGGTGGCTGTCAATAACGGCCGTTTTCCGCTTAAATAAACTCATATATAGCTAACTCAGTGCCCCAAAATAGATGGTGGCAACAATGTGGATGGTCATGGCGGTGAACAACGTTAGCCCCAAGGGCACGTGAGCGGTGTGCCACCAGCCCATCATTTGCCGAACTGTTTGTAACGAGCGTATTTGGCGTGTCAACTGCTGTTGACGGCGCAGCGAGGCTTCAATCTCGTTCATACGCGCCCGTTCTTCTTTGTCTAACTTACCCAGCGCGGCCCGAATCTGCCGCCGTGTTTGCCATTCTTGATACCGGTAAAGCAAAACGGCCGTTGGCGATAACGCTTGTGGGGATAAAACGGCCGTTTCCTGTTGAACCAACGCCTGCACCTGCATAGACTTATTCGCCGACCAGGCTTGCAGCGCCTGCCGCTGCTCCTGGTGCTGCGCTTCCAACGTGCGCCGGTCTACTTCAATGCCAGCCAGCGTGCGCGGAACGGCCGTGTAAATATAACGTCCCAAAAACCCACTGGCTACCACCAATATCGTCAACAACATCGTAAACCCCGCCAGCCCCCGAAACTCCAGGCCCGTATGCATCAATACCAATGCCGGTCCCACAATCCCCGTAAAAATATGAAAAGAGAGCCAATGGCGCATCTGACCAAACCGAAAAAAGCGCAGCCGTTTACGCGCACTGTACAACGTCTCCGCCATAATCATCAACACCGCGCCCAAAACACCCAGCGCATGTCCAAATGGATGCCCGCCATCAGGAATCGTGATAGCTTCATAGGCAATATAAACCACAGCCAGAAACAATACCACAAAAAAACTAAGTTTTAATTCAAAATTCGAGTTCATAAGCGTATATCTTTTTTGTTAATCATCTGCATCATCCCAGTCAGACGTGTTATGGCATTCTGAACATTGGGGTACCGGTTCAGAGTGATCTTCCCGAGGCGCTGTGTGGCAAGAACGGCAGTCTGTTAAATTAGCATGGCTAAATTCAGCATCCCAATTATTTGTGGTATGGCATTGTGAGCATTGACCTGGGAAATGCTCGCCTGGTCGGGAATGACACGATTGGCAATCCGTTAAGCCCTCATGCGTGAACGTGGCATCGCCCCAATTGCTGGTATTGTGGCAGGCCGAACATTGTCCGGCAAAATGGTTATCAGGACGGCCGTGGCAGCTTTGGCAGTCCGTAAACCCAGCATGGTTAAAGGTGGCATCACGCCAATTGCTGGTATTGTGGCAGGCGGAACATTGTCCGCTGAAATGGTTGTCGGGGCGGCCATGACAGCTTTGGCAGTCGTTGAATCCAGCATGGTTAAAGGTGGCATCGCCCCAATTGCTGGTATTGTGGCAGGCGGAACATTGTCCGGCAAAGTGGTTTTCAGGGCGACCATGACAGCTTTGGCAGTCATTGAAACCCGCGTGGTTGAAGGTGGCTCCCTGCCAACTGCTGGTACTGTGACAGTTAGAACACTGGCCTGGAAAATGATTGGCTGGGGCGTTTGCCGTATGGCAGCCAACACAATCCGTCAGGCCAGCATGGCTAAAATTGATCTCTCGCCAGTCGTTGGTGGTGTGGCAGCTAGAACATTGCCCAGGGAAATGGTTCACCGGTTTGAGATTGCTGTGGCAGCTCGCACAATCGGTAAAACCGGTGTGGTTAAACGTGGCCTGTGCCCAATCTGTGGTGTTGTGGCAGGCGGAACATTGACCAGGATAATGATTGACAGGTGCTTTGTCTGTGTGGCATTTCTGGCAATCGGTAAAGCCGGTGTGGTCAAAAGAAACAGTGCTCCAGGTTTCTGAGCTGATGTGGCAGCGTGCACATTCGCCTTCATAATGGTCAGGCGGAGCATCAACTTTGTGGCATGACAGGCATTCGGCGACATTCGTATGAGCAAAGGAAGCTTTCTTCCAGTTTGTGGTGTCGGTATGGCACAGACTGCACTCGCCCGGAAAATGGGCTTTTGGCGTATCTTCAACATGGCAAGTTTCGCAAGTAGTGACGCCAACATGATTGAACTGGTAGGGTTCCCAATTCTCAATCAGGTGACAGTCGGAGCATTCGCCTTCAAAGTGGTTAGCGGGCGGTTGGTGACATTCGCTGCAAATGGTGGGGCTGCCGGAATAGTCGGCGGTGGTGTGGCAGGTTTCACAGGCGATGTCGTGGCCGCCGGTTAGGGGGAAGAAGCTGTGGTCAATATCTTGTAGGAACAAGACGGATTGGGCGTCGATTTCTGCGGGACGGGTGCTGATGGGAGAGGGAACGGCCGTTCCCCGCAGCGCTGGCAGTTCTCCACCATTGTCTACAGTCGAAGGCAGGAGCGAATCTGCAATTTGTTGCAAGGGAAATAACCAGTCACCTGCCTGATAGGGGTGGGTTTCAGCCAACCAGGCAATGGTGCCGGCACTTGAAACAAATAACACGATGAAGATTGTCAGCAGAATTAAATATTTTTTCATGCCTCATCCTCCAGCCCTGTTGGGTGGCATTCAATACAATTTTCAAAGTCAGTAATGTCTTCTTCAAGGTGCTCTTCACGAATTTCGGCCGGTTCATGTTCGTGGCAGTTGTAGCAGGTGTACTCGGCATAGTTTTGCTCGTGGCAGGTGGTGCAAGTGTTGTCAGATTCGCCATGCGTCAGCGGGAATGTATGGTAGGTCAGTTGGGCGGGTTTCCAGGCGGTGGTTGTATGGCAGCGTACACAATCGAGGCCAAATTGCCCGGTGTGGAGGCTTGGTTCAGCATGGCATTGGCTGCATTCTCGCGGCGTTCCCTGAAATACCCGTTCCTGATGGCATTCCTGGCACGCAACGGCGCTATGGGCGCCATCTAAAACGAAAAACGTGGCATGATCAAATTGTGCCATCCTATCTACCCCATCATGACAGGCCAAACAGTCGTCGCCAAACTGCTTTTCGTGTTCGGCCATAAATGTTGAGTCTAAAGCTGTGTGGCAGGTTGTGCAATCGACTGAATCAGCATCGTACTTGTTTTGCATATGGCAGTCCTGGCAGGTAATGGGTGTATTGTCGGGGTTGACCTGATGTTTGGCTAAGGTAAACAGGGTGCTGCGGTTGTGGTCAAAATGGTTGGCCGCCAATTGGGTGATAGTGGCGTCACGTCCCTGGTGGTCTGTGTGGCAAAGCACACATTGATCGGCACTGCTAAAACGGCCGTGTAAGCCCGTTGCGGTTTCTCGCTCTTGTTTTGTGGTGGTGTGGCATGTTTCACAACGGGCTGCGGACACACCGCGCCACGGATCGTGACATTGCGTGCAATCTCCTTCAAACTCAGCATGAGACGCAAAGTTGTGGATCGGTTCCGCTTGCGCCTGGGCGGTTAACTGGCCCGGACTAAAGGGAATGCCACCCTGAATAGAGAGGACAAGGGCAAGCCCTAATACCAGCAAGATAGCTGTGCCACATCCAATACCCGAAAATAAGGGGCTGCTGCGTTTGGGTTGAGTCATAAAACGGCCGTTCTCATCTCTATTACTAAATGCTTTGGTACGGTTTCTACCTGTAAGTGACAAAAAAACCAAAAAAGTAACGGGGGAGTTTTAGACATGAGGTGCTTTTGGCATGGATTGTGAATTTTATTTCTTTGACAGTTACAGTGGGTCTAAGTAAAATGATTTATATCGTGACATTTCGTTTCATAAAGAAAAGCAGGTGAAATGGTTAACAGGTTGAGCGAGATTACGGAGTCACTCTATTTTCCCCAAACGGCCGTTTCTGCCCAAGAGCAGATGGACGTTTTTTCACCTGTTAGCCACCCTAGCTTTTTTATTTCCCAGGCAGTAAAGTCAACATCATATTTTTTTATCCAACTGTAATCGGCAGGTTAGCCGCATGTTTTTGCATTAGCATTGGTTTTCATGAAAAAGGGTGGGTAGCGCAAGATGAGGGGGAAACGGTCGTTTTCCCACACACCATATCCGTTTCAACAACTACCCATCATGAATCTAACCATCTATCAAAACCCACTCATTTTTTTGATAAAGGAGGTGCATGGAGAGAATACGTATGAATTGACCAAACATGTTTTAACCCTGATGCCAACCTGCGGTTAGCATCTCAAAAAGGAGAAGAAAATGAACCCGAAAAAACAGTTAGCCTGGATAACAATCTTACTCATCACCGCCCTGATGCTCGCTGCCTGTGGCGGCGCAGCTCAACCCGAAGCCACCACCACCGCCCCCGAAGCTGAACAACCCGATACAGCCGCCGATGCGCCAGCTGATGCGCCAGCTGATGCGCCAGCCGACATTACCGATGCCGAAGAACGCAAAGTTTCCACTTTTATCTGGACACAAGAATTCGATACCCTCAGCCCGTTGTATACCGGCATGTGGTTTGTCACCATCACCTTCGACCTGTGGAACGCCCCCGCCTGGGTCTTCAACGATGACGACGTGGCTGAACCCCGGCTCGTCACGGAAATGCCTTCCATCGAAAACGGCGGCATCACCGACGACGGCCGCACCATCACCATGAAATTGCGTGACGACATCAAATGGTCAGACGGCACACCCATCACTGCCAACGATTTTGCCTTCACCTTCGACATGATCATGGATTCATCCAACATCGTCCAGTCCACTTACCCCTATGATAACCTGCTAGGCGTCACAGCCACCGACGACCAGACGGTAGTCATGTCATTCGCCGAACCCTTCGCCCCCTGGATGACCCTATGGCGTTACGTGCTACCAGAACACATCCTGCGCCCTGTTTATGACACCGAAGGCACACTAGATGCAGCCGCCTGGAACTTAGCACCCACCGTGGGCGCTGGCCCCTTCGTCTTTTCTGAGTGGGAATCTGGTAGCTATGCCCGCTTTGTGCGCAACGAGAATTATTACGACGATCCGCCCATCATCGACGAAATCTTCATCCGTTTTGTACCAGATGACGCCTCCCAAACGGCCGCTTTGGTAACGGGTGACGGTGATTTGGGCACCTTCATTCCCTACTCCGATATTCCCACTCTGGAAGATGCCGGTGTCAAAGTGATGAGCGTGCCTTCTGGTTATAATGAAGGTTGGTACATCTACTTTGGCGAAAATGGGCATCCCGCTTTGCAAGACCTCAACGTGCGCAAGGCCATTGCTCTCGCCTTTGATCGCGCCGCCCTCAGTGAAGACCTGCTCCTGGGATTGACCCAACCTGCCGCTACCATGTGGGACAATATGCCCTACAACGATCCCACGCTGGAACCCTGGCCCTTCGATCCGGAAGAAGCCAAACGGCTCTTGGATGAAGCGGGCTGGGTAGACAGCAACAACGACGGCACTCGTGACAAAGATGGCGTAGAACTGGTTTTGTCACACGGCACAACCATCCGCGAGATTCGCCAGGATTCGCAGGCTGTAGCGCAGCAGCAGTTGGCCGAAGTGGGTATTGGCCTCGATATTCAAAGCTATGACGCCGACATCTTCTTTGGCGGCATGAGCGACGGCGGGCCGGTCGCCTCAGGTGAACTAGACCTTTCGCAATGGTCAGACGGCCCTTCCGTTTACCCTGATCCCGACCATTATTATTGGTATTGCAGTGAAATCCCCACGGAAGATTATCCCGATGGCGGGAACTGGCAGCGGCTTTGTGACGAGAAACTGGATGGCCTGTTTCAACTACAAGCAACACAGACGGATTTCGCCGAACGTCAGGCAACTTTCCACGAAATTACCCGTTACATGTTTGACAATGTGATCTGGTTAGGGCTGTGGCAAGACCCTGATTTGTGGGCAGTCAGCAGCCGTCTGCAAAACGTAGAAATCTCTGGCGCCAGTCCGTTTTACAACGTAGCTGAGTGGGATATTCAAAATTAGTCGTATGAATATAAGTGCGACGCATTTACTTGCAAGTTAAAAATTTAATCGGATCATGGCGGAGTTCGCACGCCCACGTGCGAACGGGTTTTGCAAAACCCGGCACGTGGGCGTGCCTACCTCAGCAAATTATTACCCGATTATTTTCTTAAACTACAACAAAGTGCGTCGCTCCTTTGATAGCCGAGAAGGAGTTATTGTGAGTCGATACATTGTCCGACGACTATTACAGGCGATTCCGCTGCTGTTTATCATCAGCCTGATCATTTTTGCGCTTATGCAAAATATGGGCGATCCGATTGCGACCATGGGCGGACGACGGGCGACTCGTCCTGAAGATCGGGAACGCCTGACACGACAGCTTGGTTTAGACAGACCCATTTACACGCAGTATATGTACTGGTTGGTGGGCAATGATTGGACTAAGTTTGATGCGGATGGAGATGGTGAACCAGAAACGCCGGGTACGCGGCAAGGGGTGCTGCGCGGTGATTTTGGCACGTCGATGGTAAACCGAGGCAAACCGGTATTGGATGTGATTTGGGAAAGAGTGCCAAACACGCTGCTGTTGATGTTGGCGGCCGAGGTGGTGATCCTCGTATTTGCTGTTCTCATTGGGGTTTATTCGGCGCTGCATCAGTATTCGTTGGCAGATAATATCATAACGGCCGTTACCTTCATCGGTTACTCTATGCCCATTTTCTTCATCGCCCTGCTCTCTATCTACATTTTCTCCATCAACTTTAAGCGCTGGGGACTGCCTTACCTGCCCTCAGGCGGCATGTTTGATCCGCAAATAGGCAAAACACCAGGGCAAGTCGCCAAACATATGATTTTGCCTGTCTTTAGCATCGCCTTCATCAGCCTGGCGGCATACAGCCGCTACATCCGCAGCACCATGCTGGAGGTGATGAATCAGGACTACATCCGCACAGCGCGAGCCAAGGGCTTAAAGAGCCGCACCGTCATCGTCGTTCATGCGCTCAAAAACGCCTCCCTACCCATTGTCACGGTGGTGGGGCTGGACATTGCCTTTTTACTGAGCGGCGCGGTTGTCACCGAGCGCATCTTTGCCTGGCCCGGCATGGGACGGCTTTTTTTAGACCATGTGTCCCGTTCTGATGTGCCGGTGGTCATGGGCATCCTCATGATCCTGGCCGTGACAGTCATCATATTCCAGATTATTACCGACGTTGTGTATGCCTGGTTCGATCCACGCATTCGGTATGACTGAGAAGCGAGAGGTTAGAGCGAGAGCGAGAGGAAGTGCTATTCCTCTCGCTCTCGCTCTTGCTCTTGCTAAAAAGGATTTTCATGAGCACTGACGACCCGCCCGTAGTCTCCTTGCCAAAAATTGGCGCTGATGATTTAGAAGCGCCGCCACTTTCGCCGGGGCAGATGGCCTGGCGCCGCTTTCGTCGTCATAAAATGGCAATGGTGAGTGCAGTGGTCATCATCGTCTTATTCCTCTACTCTTTTGCGGGCATGTTGGCTTATTCTGAAGCGGAGGCCAATGCTACCGACACCAGTTTGCGCCTGAGCGGGCCTTCCCGTGAACATCTGTTTGGCACGGATACCGTTGGTCGAGACATTATGGCACGCACGATTTATGGGGGGCAGATTTCGCTGTTTATTGCGTTAACGGCCGTTACCCTGGAAACAATCATCGGTATTTTGGTAGGCGCGTCAGCCGGTTACTACGGCGGCAAAATCGACAGCATCCTCATGCGCATAACTGAAGCCTTTTTGATCATCCCCCAATTGTTTCTGCTGATTGTCATGGCTAAATTCTTCGGCGGTCAGGTGCCTGATGTACACATATTAGGGCGCACTTACAGCGGCAGCGTCATCACCATCATCTTGATAATCGGCCTGACCAGTTGGATGTACCTGGCGCGCATCGTGCGGGCTGAATTTCTCTCCCTCAAAGAAAACGACTTTATTCTGGCGGCCAACGCCGTCGGCACATCCAACCGACAAATCATCTTCAAGCATATTTTGCCCAACACCATCGCCCCCATCGTCGTTTCAGTCACATTGGGCGTTGCTAATGCTATTCTGGCTGAAGCGTACATTAGTTTCCTCGGCCTGGGCGTACAGCCGCCCACCGCCACCTGGGGCAACATGCTCGACGGTTCCTACAACTACATCGAAACCGCGCCCTGGCTCTGGATTTTTCCGGGTTTGCTGATTCTGCTCACCGTACTAGCCATCAACTTTGTGGGTGACGGCTTGCGTGATGCGCTAGACCCCAGGAGCCGGGCGATGTAAGAGGAGATTGGAGATTAGAGATTGGAGATTCGTCACAATCTCCAATCTCTAATCTCCAACAACCATACACATGAACGATATACAATCACCCATACTCGAAGTCAACGATCTCCAGGTGCAATTTCACACGCCGGAAGGTACGGTTTACGCGGTCAACGGCATTTCTTACGCCATTCACGAGGGAGAAGTGGTGGCTGTGGTAGGCGAAAGTGGCTGCGGCAAATCGGTGAGCATGATGTCGATTCTGGGTCTGATTCCCATTCCACCCGGCGATATTGTAAACGGCCGTGCCACCTGGCTGGATCGCGATCTGTTAACCCTGTCTGAGAATGAGCTAGAACAAATCCGGGGTAGTGAAATCGGCATGATCTTTCAAGACCCCATGACCTCGCTCAACCCCGTTTTGAGCATCGAGCGGCAGCTCACCGAAGCCCTACGTAAGCATTATGACTTAGACATGGCAGAAGCCCGTAAACGCGGCGTTGAATTGCTGGATTTAGTAGGCATCCCCGACGCCGCCCGTCGCCTGCGCCAATATCCGCACCAATTTTCAGGCGGGATGCGCCAGCGTGTCATGATCGCTATGATGCTGGCTTGCAACCCCAGCTTGCTCATCGCCGACGAGCCAACGACGGCTCTGGACGTGACCATCCAGGCGCAAATCGTCGATCTGGTGATTCGGATGCGCGAAAAATTGGGCATGGCGATGATTTGGATTACTCACGATCTGGGCGTGGTGGCGGGTATGGCCGACCGGGTGATTGTGATGTACGCCGGTTATATCATTGAAGAAGCGGTGGTCGATGATTTATACGAACGGCCGCAGCATCCCTATACTGTTGCCCTGTTGGCGGCGCTGCCCCGCGTGGATCGCCGTCGAAAGCAGCGCTTAAACGCCATCCCCGGCGCGCCCCCCAATTTACTGGTCGCACCCGCATGGCTGTCCCTTTGCGCCCCGCTGTCCTGTGGTGATTGAAAAGTGCCGTGCCGAAATGCCGCCCTTGCTCGAAATCGACCGCCACCATAAAGCGGCTTGTTGGGTCAATATCAGCACAGGAGAGCCGCGATGTCCGTAACGCGATTTGCCAAATCGCGCTACATTTTCAGAGGAAAGCTGTCATGAATGCGAATAACAACGGGCAACACGGCCTGGTCATTGTTAAAAATCTGAAAAAGCATTTTCCCATCTTCAAAGGTCTTGTTTTTCAAAAGGCGGCTGGGGCAGTTAATGCCGTCGATGGCATCAGTTTTGAGATAGCCGCTGGCGAAACATTGGGGTTGGTCGGAGAAAGTGGTTGTGGCAAGAGCACGGTGGGGCGTACGTTGTTGGGACTGTATCCGGCTACGGAAGGGGAAATCACCATTGATGGCCTGGATGTCGTCCACGCCAGCAAGGATGATTGGCGGGAGCTGCGTCGCCGAGCACAGATTATCTTTCAAGACCCGTTCGCCTCGCTTAACCCGCGCTGGACGGTTAATGCCATTATCAGCGAACCGCTGCGGGTACACAATCTGCTGCCGGATGAACAGGCGCGTATTGACCGCGTGTCGGAATTGTTGGAGATGGTGGGGCTAAACGGCCGTTATCGCAACCGCTTTCCGCACGAATTTTCAGGGGGACAGAGGCAGCGTATCGGCATCGCCCGCGCTCTGGCCTCAGACCCCGCCTTCATTGTCTGCGACGAACCAATTTCCGCGCTGGACGTTTCCATCCAGGCGCAGGTCGTCAACTTGCTGGAAGATTTGCAAGCGCAGCTTGGCCTGACTTACTTGTTCATCGCCCATGATTTGAGCATGGTGCGCTACATTTGCAATCGGGTGGCGGTGATGTACCTGGGCATTTTTATGGAACTGGGGCCAACCGACGAACTGTACGAAAATCCGCTGCATCCCTACACCCAGGCTTTGCTCTCGGCCGTGCCTGTGCCAGACCCGAAACTGGCCCGTCAGCGCCAGCGCATCCTGCTCACCGGCGACGTGCCTAGCCCTATCAATCCGCCGTCTGGCTGCCGCTTTCATACCCGCTGCCCCATCGCCGCGCCGCAGTGCAGCGAGACCGTGCCGGAATGGCGCGAGGTAAGCGCGGGGCATTGGGTGGCGTGTCATTTGGTGGAGTAGGGTAGAGGGAGCCGTTTCCTTCTTGTTAGAGTGTATCCGAACGGATACAATATAAACTATGTATACTGTTCTCCGCTCAGATGAATTCGACACAGTGGTTGTCCAATTTGAAGGATCCAAAGGGTAAGGCTCGGATTGTTGCTCGCATAAGGTCAGCCGAACTGGGCAATTTAGGAGATGTGAAGCGCTGTAGGAGAAGGCATTAGTGAAATGCGTATATTTTTCGGTTCCGGATACAGAGTATATTTTACGCAAAAAGGAAAACTTCTGATCTTATTACTTGTGGGTGGAGACAAGTCTTCTCAAAAACGAGACGTAAAAAGAGCGAAAGCATTGGCCGACATGCTTAAGGATGACTAAATGATGGAAAACTTTACAAAATTTGACGCGGTTGATTATCTGGACAGTGAGGAAATGATTGCCGAATACCTGACTGCTGCGCTTGAGGACGAAAACCCTGATGTATTTCTGGCTGCGATCGCTGATGTAGCGAAAGCACGTGGTATGAGCGCTATTGCCCAAAGCACTGGACTTGGGCGGGAAAGTTTGTATAAAGCGCTTGCCCCTGGTGCAAAACCACGCTATGACACCATCCTCAAAGTCCTTCATGGTTTAGGCGTCAAGCTCACCGTTACCCCATGACCACCCCCATCGAAATCACAGAAAAATACGAGCGCAACGGCTGGCCCGCCCTCCCACGTCCCGATCTCAAGCCACCCAAAGGCTGGAGTTTGCCGCTCATCAATTCCGTCAACCTCATCCACCACCACAGCCTCTCGCCAGACGGTCAAACGCTCGCTTTTTGCTGGCAGCGCGACGGCGAGACCAATCTCTACACCATTCCCAGCAGCGGCGGCTGGCCCAGCCGCATCACCGTAGGCCGCGAGTCACTCCCGTATTGGATGGACAGCACGCCGCAGTGGTCGCCAAACGGCCGTTTCCTCTCTTTCACCATGAACGGCCACGTCCACATTGCCCCGGCTGACGGCACGGGTCTGGCTAAAAAGCTCACCGATTTCACCGACGCCGCCTTTGCCCCGGTCTGGATGCCCGACAGCAACGGCCTCATCATCGGCGTTTCTCGCGGCGACTGCGCCAAACTGCTGCTCACCGACCGCGAGGGAAGCTGGCCGCGCCCGCTGACCAGTGGTGAAGAGGGGGATGATTTCGACGCACGACCTTCTGCAAACGGCCGTTTCATCGCCTACACCCATCGCCCCCTTAACGACCTCAACCGACTCGATTTGCGTCTGGTTGAAGTGGAAACGGGACAGGTGCGCCACCTGGTCGGCTCGCCCAAGCAAAAAAACTGGCATCCACGCTGGTCGCCCGACGGCGAATGGATTGCTTTCCTCTCGCAGCGCCCCGACTTCAACGAAGTCTGGTTGGTGCGCCCAGATGGGTCTGGCGAACACCAGCTTACCCACCTGGGGCATGATGTGGGGGAGTTTAGTTGGGCAGGAAACGGCCGTTTTCTAGCCGCTACCATCAATCGTGGGGGAGCAATGGACTTGTCCCTCATCAATAGCCAAAGCGGCGACATCACCAACCTGCGTACCGGACAAGGCATCTACGCCCGTCCCTGCTGGTCGCCTGACGACAGCTATCTCACCGTCGAGTATGAAGACGCCGTTACGCCTCCCGACCTCTACCGCATCACCGGAACCGGCAGCACCATGACCCAGCTTACCTTCTCCAACCCGCCCGCCCTGGCCTGCCTGCCCCAAGTGACGCCAGAGCGCATCAGCTACCCCAGCTTCGACGGTCTAGAAATCCACGCCTTCCTCTACAAACCAGCGCAGCCCAACGGCGCGGCCATCCTGCGCCCGCACGGCGGCCCGACCGATCAGTGGCGCTTCGACTGGGATCCGCTGGCGCAATATCTGGTCGCCAAAGGCTACACCTTCATCGCCCCCAACTTTCGCGGCAGCACTGGCTATGGCGTCGCCTTTGAACACGCCAACTACGACAACTGGGGCGTGGGCGACATGCAAGACTGTCTCTACGGCGCACGTTATTTGCGCGGATTGGACTGGATAGCGCCAGACAAAATAGGCATCTTCGGCTCCAGCTACGGCGGTTACATGGTCGCCTGCTGTCTGGCGCGTGACCCCGACTACTTGTTTGCCTGCGGTGTCAGCAAATATGGCGACGCCGACCTCTACACCTCTTGGGCGCAATGCGAACGGGAAACCCGCCTCTACACGGAAATGCAAATGGGGCATCCCAGCACCAACTGGCTGGGCTATCAGGCCGCTTCACCGCTGCTGGAAATTGACGCCGTGCAAAAGCCCATCCTGCTGCTGCACGGCCTGCTGGACGACATTGTGCCGCCGCACGCCTCAGAAATCTGGGCGGAAGCGATGCGCCGCGCCGGTAAAACCTTTGAGTACATGACCTACGCCGGGGAAGGACACGGCTTCCTGAAACACGAAACGGAGCTAGACTACCAGCGCCGCCTGGAAATTTTTATGGATTGGTATCTGCGGCCAAAATCGCCATGAAACGAAGGATTATGAACGATTGTATCTGCATGAAGCCACCATTTCACTATGCGGACTTCGACTCTTTGGAGATCGGAGTTGACGAAACAAACGGCCGTTTTGGTGAAGTAAGTATCATAATCTGCCGGAGGTGCCAACGAAAATGGCTTCATTACCATGTTGAATATGAAGGGTTCCCTGGGTCCGGGCGTTGGTATCGCGGGCTGCTCTCTGATGATGTGGCAAAGACGATGACGCCGGAAACGGCCGTTGCGATATTAGAAGGCCTGGATTGGCACTTTTATGGGGGTAGTTATTTTAAGACGGAGGGAGCAAAGGGCTCTGGTCTGATTTCTGTGAATATTT
Organism: uncultured Chloroflexia bacterium; assembly: GCA_963747345.1. Taxonomy (GTDB): domain Bacteria; phylum Chloroflexota; class Anaerolineae; order Promineifilales; family Promineifilaceae. Next base: position 67,157 of record CAVVFA010000009.1, read on the forward strand.
AGTAGAGACGCCCCGGCAGGGCGTCTCTACACTCGACAAAATTATAATTTTCGCCCGTGTCCAGTAAATGGGTTCAAAGTTATGGAAGAAAACAAAAAATTTGAAAAACTGGTTTGATGTCTCTTGGGATGATACGTTCATTTATAGAAACGTGTCACCACCAGACATGGAATCATGGAGCGATAAGGTTCGCTGGGAAGATCTCATCAGAGTGTGCTTCGAAGCATCTGACTATTTGTACTCTGACAACATTTATTTTTTTACATCGAAACGTCCTGAAAGCTATGTCGTTCCTATGGATGCCAAAGGAGCCTCTGAGCTTTGGGGTGTAGTAATAAAAAATGGCATTTTTGATGCCGAACTTGCTATAAAAGTGGCAGCAGCAGAAAGTGGTGTCTTTTGCTGGCCCCAAAATAGCTGACAAGGTATATACATTCGGACAGAAAATTTGGAAGTTGCTGTGATTTGAAAGGGACGAGGATGATAAAATTCGTCAGACTTCAGCTAGAAAATAAATCATCAATTTGGAGCCGATAATTTTAGAATGGCTGAAAAATACACCCAATTTTTTGCTTACGAAGACCTGACCTGGCCCGACGTGGCCGCGCTGCCCCGTGACACGCCATTGATCATACCGCTGGGTGAGGGGTATGAGTTGGGGCAGTTGGCAAGCGCCTTGGGTAATCCGGCGCAGGCGGGGCTGCTGCCAGCGATTCCGTTTGGCTGGCGGGGCAGCGGGCTGGCTGTGCCAGAACCGCTGCTGGGCCGACTGGTGGGCAATCTGCTGGACAGTTTGCGGGATGATGGTTTTTCGCGGGTGTATGCCCTGACGCCGCAAGCTGTTGATTTGGGCCTCGGAGCGCAGCGTATTGCGCTGCCTCACCGCAGCCAGGCCATGACAACGCCACTGCTGCCTAGTCCTGATGCTCTGGACAAGGTGGTGCTAATACCCATTGGGCACACGGAGCAGCACGGCTACCACCTGCCACTGGCGACGGACACGCTGATTATTGGGCATATTGGGCGGGAAACGGCTGCTTCGACACTTCGACCTCGCTCAGTGGAGTCTAGCTCAGCACAAGGCGTTTCCTCTTCCCATTTCGCTACCTGCCTGCCCGTCTTCCCGTATGGTGTTAGCACCCACCGGCAGGCATTCGCGGGCACACTCAACTGCGGCGGGCGGGCTTTTGAGGATTTCTGGCTGGGGGTGATCGATGGGCTGGTGGGGCGTGGTTTTTCCAAGATGTACTTAATGAGCGGTCACGGCGGCAATGTTTCATTTTTGGTCAACGTGGTTAAGTATGCAGGGGAGCGTCATCGCCATATTTTTTGCGTGACTACCTGGCTGCATACGTCCGGCAAGTTGGGCGCGGCGGCCATCGAGAAGCACCGCCGTTCTGCTTTGGGCGGCATGGGTCATGCCGGGGAACTGGAAACAGCGATGATCCTGCACCTGCGCCCCGACCTGACCCACATGGAACGGGTGGTAGATGAGACGGATTTTGTGACGACGGAAAATTATTATATGGACTGGATCGAAGGCGGTTCGCTGATCGCCAATCCGCCCTGGGAAGACGACACGGCTACAGGAGCCTACGGGGCAGGCAGTGTGGCGACAGCGGAGAATGGCAGGATTTGGTTGGAAACGGCCGTTCTCGAAAAAGCCGCGCATGTCCAGGAAATACACGAACAGCAGCGCCGTCGTGAAGCGCGGCGGAATAAGCGTCAATAGATAATGGAGGTCATCCTCAGCGACTGGCTTGTTGGGCTAAAATTTCTTCAGGCCACGTGCTTTGAATATACGCCAGCACAGCTCCCATTTCTTCAGGTGCCAAAATGTTTTCGTAAGCAGGCATGGCGCTGATACCGGTACTCTTGGGTATGCGAGCGCCTCCTTTTCTAATCGATTCAATCAGATAGGTATTGTTGTGATGCCAGGTATGGCCTGTTTCATCATGAGGCGGTGCTTTTAGCAAACCATCTTTGCTTGCCTGACCGTAGCCTTCTTGACCTTCCAGGTTTGCCCCGTGACAACTGGCGCATTGGATGTCATAGACTTCTTTTCCCAGCGCAACAGTTTGGGGATTTGATGGATCGATGGCATAAGATGGTGCTGATGAAAGTGCCATCACAGCGGTGGCAACCAATAACAATAATACTGTGATGCCAACTCCCCACATAATCTTTTTGTTTCTTTTTTGACGCTGCCGCGCCTCTTTCCGTTCGCGTCTTGTTTGATTCCCTTTCATATAATCTTCCTCTAAATTTGTTACGGTTGTGATATTTCGCTTTCGCGCAAGGTAGCTTCTTGCTGCCACGTTTGATTTTCTTCAGTCCACGTGCTTTTGATGTAGGCGAGAACGGCCGTTATCTCTTCATCGCTCAATATCTCACCAAAGGCGGGCATATTGCTGGTTCCGCCAATGTTCAAATCGTTAAATCGAGCACCGCCTAGACGAATGGCTTCCAGCAGCGTGGGATCGCCATGATGCCAGGTATGACCACTGTCATCGTGCGGTGGCGCTCGAAAAGAACCGTCCTCATTTTGTTGTTTCCAGTCGGGCTGCCCCTCTAAATTAACGCCATGGCAACTGGCGCAATGCTGGACATATACCGCTTCCCCAACAGAATTCGTTGTTGCCTGGGAATCTGGCTGGCAGGCAGCCAAAAACAAAAGCAATAAAATGGAATAGCGCATAACGTTGTCCATGCAGATAAAAAGTCACCTCAGTTAGACAGAGATCATATGCTGTCATGTCCTTTGCCAACAGCGCAATCTCGCTTACTTGGCATAGGCCATTTGGCGTGTAAGCAGTTTGCTGTTTGTTGTCAGGTCAGGGAAACATCCAGGTTTGTTCGCTTTAATGTTTGCGCATTGACCGCCACCACTATCGTGCTCACAGACATCAGAACCGCACCCAGAGCGGGGGGCATGATGAAACCAAAGGGAGCCAAGATACCAGCCGCCAATGGAATCATGACGATGTTATAACCAGCACCCCACCAGATATTTTGCTTTTGTTTACGGTAACTGGCTCGGCTGAGTTTGACGATTTTCACCACGTCCAGCGGATTGCTTTTGACCAAAATGAGACCGGCCGATTCCACAGCCACATCGGTGCCACTGCCAATGGCTATGCCAATGTCAGCCCGTGTGAGGGCGGGGGCATCGTTTACGCCGTCACCCACCATACCGACCTGCTTACCTTGCTTTTGCAGTTCAATAACTTTTTGGTCTTTGTCCGCTGGTAACACTTCGGCAAAATACTTGGTCGATTTTTAGTTCTTCGGCGACGGCTTTGGCGACATCTTTGCTGTCGCCGGTGAGCATAGCAACTTCTATATCCATGTCATGCAGGGCGGTAACGGCCGTTGCGCTTTCCGCACGTACCTCATCGGCCAAAGCAAACGCCGCTGCCAGCGCTTGTTCCCGCACCAGGTAGACAACCGACTGTCCTTTCTCGCCAGATTCTTCGGCAAATTGGGTCAGGTTTAACGGCCGTTCTACCTCCAAAAATTCCAAGAGCCGGGGGCCACCGACATACACCGTCTGCCCATCATAAGTGGCTTTGACACCGCGCCCTTTGAGAATCTCAAACCCGCTGATTGGGGGTAGGTCGAGCTGTTTTTCTGCGGCTGAATGGCGAATGGCACGGGCAATCGGATGCTCCGAATCCCCTTCAATGGCGGCCGTAACAGCCAAGGCTTCATCCGCTGCCTGATCGGTGGCGGTGGCGATAGCGACCACGCCAATTTCGCCTTTGGTCAGCGTGCCGGTCTTGTCAAAGACGATGATATTCAAATCTTTCGCCGTTTCCATTGCCTGCCGATCTCGGATCAGGATGCCGTTTTCTGCACCCAGCGCCGTGGTATTGGCGACAACGAGAGGCACGGCCAGCCCTAACGCATGGGGACAGGCAATAATGAGTACCGTCACCACAATGGCGACAACTTGGGTGTTGACCTCGCCAAAGTAGAGTGTCCAGGCTGTACCGGCGATGAGAGCCGCTGCCACAGCCGCATAAAACAATAACGAGGCAGCACGGTCGGCAAGCAGTTGGGTTTCTGATTTGCTTTGTTGGGCCTCTTCAACCAGACGCATAATGCCAGAGAGGGCGGTGTCATCACCAACGGCCGTTATCTTCACGCGCAAACTGCCATTCCCTGCATTAACAGTACCGGCAATCACGGGCGAGTCAGGCGTTTTATCCACCGGCTTCGATTCACCCGTCACCATCGCTTCGTCCACTTCAGACTCGCCCTCCACCACGACGCCATCGGCAGGCACACTCGCGCCCGGACGCACCAGTACGATGTCGTCTGTTTTCAGATGGCTGGCAGGATGCTCTTCGGTGCTGCCGTCGGCCAGTACCAATTCAGCGGTATCCGGCAGCAACTGCGCCAGTGCATCCAACGCGCCCGAAGCCTGGCGCACGCTGCGCATTTCCAGCCAATGCCCCAGGAGCATAATGTCAATCAGGGTGACCAATTCCCAGAAGAAATCTTCCCCTAAATCCCAGACCAGCGTAGACATGCTGTAAAAGTACGCCACACTGATCGCCAGCGAAATGAGGGTCATCATGCCGGGTTTGCGTTCACGCAGTTCCCATGTTGCCATGCGTAAAAAGGGCAGACCGCCGTAAAAAAAGATAATCGTGGAAAGCACCGGTATGATGAGAAAACTGCCGGGAAAGACAGGAGCCGTGTAGCCAAACCAGCCTTGAATGGCGGGGCTGTAGATGAGAACCGGAATGCTCAGGACCAGGTTAATCCAGAAGCGGTTGCGGAACATGATCTCATGGCCCATATGACTATGGTCGCCATGACTGCCCTGTCCTCCATGCTTGCTGTGGGCGCTGCTACTTTCGTGGTCAATAGGGTCTGCCTGATCGTGATGTGTCATCGTGTCTGCATGATCACTATGTTCCATCTGTTTTGCGTGTTCTTGATGTGTCATGGTGTCGTCGTGATGACCGTGGTCGGCATGGCCTGTGCGGTCTGTGTGCTTACCTGATTCCAAGCTGCAAATCCGGCAGCAGGTGCAATTTTGTGATGAAGTTGTTGTGTGGGGGCTGTGTTCCCTCATAGTTACCTCCGATAAACTCAAATTATGTATGTTTTAATCTGAAACGGCCGTTATCCGCCGCCGCCACCAAAGCCAGGCAAAGTAGACAAGAATGAAGAAATCAAGGGTGTATTCAAATAGCATGAAAACGCGGCCATAATAAGCACCTTCCCAATAGCTAATCGGGCTGGCAAAACGATACCGCCAGTTGAGCGGGAAAAAGAGAAGCGGCCCATCACTGTTGTGGGTGAATATGTCGATGAGGGTATGAAATAGCATACCCACCCCGAACCAGAATAACGGCCGTGCCACAGCGCCAGCCGCGACTGAAACCCCAATACCCCAAACCGATAAGCAGGCTGTTGATCACCAGCGAGTGGAAAAAATTATGGCCGATGAGCCAGATAGGGTCAGTATAGAACAGCTCGAAATGCAGGTATTCCATAATGGTGGCTTTCCCTGGGAAAGGAGCAAACCAGCGGTAGTAAATTTCATACAAAATAGTCAGCACGACAAAAGGAATGTCTGGCAAAACAGAACCGATAAGCAGGGCTGGTATATGGACTGGAATATGGGTCGGATTGCGCCCTTTATGAGCGAGAACGGCCGTTATCAACAAGTGGGATGGCGTCTGCATGAAAGACCATTGTAACAGACAAGAAAAGTTACAACAGAGCCATTTCGCGCAGCCTTACCCCGCCAAATGGCTTGTATCTGGGGAGAAACGGCCGTTATTCAGCAGCCGAATCGTTAAAACCGTACCCATACCAGACTCGGATTCTATGACTAAATGAGCGCCAACCAGTTCCGCCCGTTCCTGAATCCCTAATAAGCCATAATGACCCGTGGCTGCCATTTCTGCTGGGCTTTCTGGCACTTCAAAACCCACCCCGTCATCGTACACAACCAGGGTAGTCTCTTCCGAGGCAAAATGCAGTTTCACTTCAGCACAAGAAGCAAGAGCATGTCGGGCGATATTATTCAAGGCTTCTTGCCCCATCCGATAAAGTGCTAACTCTTCGGTCGCGCTCAGACGGTGTTCACTGCCTGTGGTTTGAAATGTGACGGGAATTCCCAAAGATGTACTTGAATCTCGCGCCAACATATCCAGCGCTGGAATGAGACCCAGGTCTTCCAGATAGATAGGGCGTAAATCGCGAGTCAGCCGACGCAAATTGGCAATCGTCTGGTCAATCATTGCCTGCATTTCCTGCAACTGTGCGGCGTATCCAGGCTCCTGTGTCGTCAGTTGAGCCATTTGCACACGCTGATTCAGCGCAATCAATGATTGTAACGTGTCATCATGTAAATCACGTGCCAGCCGCCGTCGTTCCTCTTCCTGCCCGGTAGTAACAGCGCCCAGATAGCCGCGTAAACTTTGCTGCGCCAGCTTAACCTTGTGGGCCATATGGATCAGTTCAGACTGCAAGCGCTGGATTTCGTTAATGCCGCCCACGGATTCTTCAATGGCTTCAAACCGCCCCCAGCCCAACTCCGTCGCTTTTTGTTCCAATGATTGCAAAGGCTGCACAATCTGGCGCACGCCAAACCACAAAGCAATCAAAGTAACCACCACCACCGGAACCAGGACGAGGGGCGCTAATTCTGTGGCTCGCAGCAGCGGGTCTGCCACTTCACGCCACGGTTCCTCAATCACCAAGGCCCAGTTAACGGGCGCGATGGGGCTAAAGGCAATGACATGTTCATCTCCGTTGACAGAGAGATAGATAGCACCGCTTTCGCCACGCAAGGCGTCGGCAATGCCGGGGTGTTGGTTAACCACTTGTTCTGCCAGAGGCAAGGAGCCAGATTGAAAGATGATTTGGCCGTCAGGGCTCACGACAAAGGCTAATGACTTTTCATCTGATCCCACAATGTCCATCAAGGCGCGTCGTGCCAAATCCTCTGGCGAAAAAGCACCTACAGCCAGGTGGCCTTCGTCTGCACTGGCAACGACAAGGAGGAGTTCTTTGCTGGCATATTCAGGTGTGTCGAGGGGTAAGAACTGGACTTCGTTCAAGGCGCTTGTGAAGCTGTCTGGCGGCAAAATTTTCTGAATATGGGCAGCCCAGGGTTGGGCTTGCTCACTGGCAGCCAAGATATTACCCTGGCTATCAAACAAGGCGATGCCGCCGTCAAAGTCGGGCAGAATGAAGTCGGCATCGTTCAGGGTGTGTATGGGGATCTGTGGAAACGGCCGTTTGCACAGCCAAACTACGAATCGCAGAAGCACGGTGCTTAAGCTGTTCTGAAATAGCAGTCGCCGCCGCCCGCGTAGCACGCTCATCCCGTTCACCAACCATCGTGCGCATGGCTTGTTGATGCAGAGCCAACCCGCCAAATGCAATTGCCAACAGCAGCGCCGTGAGCGGCAGGACTACAAATATAAACAGTTGGAGGGAAAAACTGCGCCAGCGTTTCATGTAAAAAAACTCGGGAGATTAGAGATTGGGGATTGGAGATTGCACTGCTACCAACCTCTAATCTCCAATCTCCAATCTCCGAAAAAGTATGACTTTAAGATGTCTCTGCTGGGATTATGCCCAGGGAAACAGCCTTCATAACGGCTTCGGTACGACTGCCTGTTTGCAATTTGCTGTAAACTTTGGCAAGGTGTCCCTGCACAGTGCGGTCACTGATTCCTAACTGCACCCCAATTGCTTTGTTAGTAAATCCCTTACTGGTCAGGACAAGCACTTCTGATTCACGCTCCGTCAAGGGTTCGTATTCAGTCTGCGGCGTGTTAAATCCGGCAACATGTGCCATGAGTTTAAAGGCAATGGCAGGGTCTAAGGCAGACTTACCCTCGTTCACATCATGTACCGCTTGAATGATGTCTTTGGGCGAGGCAGTTTTGAGAACGTAGCCGTTTGCTCCTGCTTGCAACACGGCCAGCACATACGGATCGTCATCATAGGCAGTCAATACCAACACCCCTATATCGCGGTGGTTGGCGCGTACCCAACGTGTGACCTCAATGCCCGTCGCTTTGGGCATTTGAATATCCAGCACAGCGACATCGGGGCGGTGCTTCTCGATAAGTTGGCGGGCTTCTTCCCCATCTTGAGCTTCGGCAATGACGGTGATGTAGGGGTCATGATCTAAAAATTGGCGGATGCCAGCCCGTACGACGGCATGGTCATCGGCTAATAAAACACGAATGGATTCATTCATCAAAATTCCTTTGTCGCTGTTCCAACTGCAAAAACTTGGCTTCGCTTTGTCTAAATGAGACTAACGCATCTCTTGCATAGAAGGTAGCTGGAAACAGATTGACCGTCAAGACCACCAGCCACACATCATAGCACTGTTTTCCGAATAGGTAGGATTTGACATGATGTGATTATCGCCCCAAAGCAGGCATGTCTACGAGCGCCGATTGTACCATCAGCCTATAGGCCATTTGGCGGGTATTCCTTTATGACATTCATCACCTCTTTGCCTATGACGCGCCATTTGGCGCTAGGCTTAGAGAATCGGGCTGGCTATCTTTAAGGGCAAAGCCTCATTCTTGTTACATCAAGACTTTGGCATGAAACTGAATTGACTAATAACGCGAATAAGATGGAGAAAATAACATGAGTAAACACTATAGTACCCAAAAACCTGTCCATAAAAACAATACCCCTCAAATTCTGTTGGGAATTGCGGGGGCATTAATTGTGTTTAGTTTGGGCTATATCTATTGGTCTGAACAAAAAAACGTACAAGCAGTACAAACCTATCAAGCCGACGATGTGGCAAACATTCAACCCATTCTTGCCATTCACGAAATGGGGGAAGGGGCAGCTATTCCTTTCCTGCCCAAAGGGGAGCCGCAGCCCAATATTGTAATTCCAGAAACGTCTTACGATTTTGGCACTATTGGCGCAAAAGATGTGGTCGAGCAGACCTTTGTGATCCGGAATACGGGAGAAGCGCCACTGACGATTAGCCGCGCTTATACGACTTGTGGTTGTACGAAAGCTGAAATTTCGGCGAGTGTTATTCCCCCCGGCAGTGTCGCTACTGTCAAACTTGTCTTTGATGCGGGTTTTCATGATGCCGCCGGGCAAACTGTCAGACGTGGCCTGATTATTGAAAATAACGATCCGGAACAATCTCAGGCGGAAATCTGGATTCAGGCGAAAGTTGCGTCTTCTTAGGTAGATCAAGAAATTTTTGTTTTGAGGTATGGATGATGAAACGATTATTGATGTTGATGGCATTGGGAATGGTAACGGCCGTTTTAGCCGCATGTGGTAACAATCAGCAGGTGGTGGCGCTAGATAATTTGGAAATGGCACCCATGTCCGATATGCCGACCATGGTACAAGAAGCGCCTGTGCGTGTGCAAGAAGCCTACCAATTTGCCCAAATGAACAAAGATGTGCTGGAACATATTCCCTGTTACTGTGGCTGTGGCGCGATGGGTCATACCTCTAACTACAGTTGTTTTGTCGCAGAAACCAAAGCGGACGGCACCGTTGTTTATGATGAACATGCCCTCGGTTGTGGCATATGCGTAGACATTGCCCACGATACCATGCGTCTGTTGGCTCAGGGCAAAGATGTTGACGCCATTTTTGCCGAGATTGACAACACCTATGCTCGCTTTGGGCCACCCACACCGCTGGAATAAACTGGTATTATGAAAAACAAACGTATCGGGGCAGTCTGTCTTTGGGCTAGGCGTGTTGGTGTTAACGGCCGTTGTGCTTTGGTTTTTGTGGCCGCGACAGTACTGTGGTAGAGGCCAGTCGTCCAGAAGTAGGGGGGTGGGCACCTGATGTTTTGCACGCCCAGGTTGGGCAGCCGCTCAAACTGCGCCTAACTGCTGACGACATGATGCACAGCTTTGCCATTGGACAAACAGATTGGGAACCGATTGATATCCCGCCAGGTAAACCGGTAGATATGGAACTGGTTTTTGACGAGCCGGGTGTCTATACATTTTATTGCACGCGCTTTTGCAGCCGGGATCATTGGCGGATGCGCGGCACAATTGAAGTGACCGGAGATGCGCCCACCCAACTGGAGCCAGCCTCTCCACCGCTCTATGTCACCCTGGGGCTGGATATTGACGCGCCTCACGAGATTGACCCGCCTGAAGAACGGCCGTCGGCGGCACGAGGGGCCACCATTGAACTGCAAACCACAGTAGTAGATGAGGAAACCTACAAAACCCAAAGCCCTGCCCAGGTTTGGCAGGAGCTGCGCCAAAATCCAGAGACAGAGGCGCTGACGGATATGGAACTATGGGATTGGTTAGCCTGGACGTGGCAAAACCAGAGTGAGCCTGCGTCATTAGAATTGGGCAAAACATTGTACCAGTCGAACTGCTTGTCTTGTCATGGGCCAAAAGGGGTGGGGGATGGACCGATAGCGGTTGATCAGCCAACGGCCGTTCCCGATTTTACCGATCTAAGCCAGATGCTCGGCGCCAGTTCAGCCTTGCTGCATGGCAAAATCATCCGGGGTGGCATGGGCACAGGTATGCCCAACTGGGGTAACATCTTCACAGAAGATGAGGTTTGGGCGCTCATTGATTATCTATGGACATTTCCATTTGCAGCGGAGGTAGAAGAAACACAGTGAAAAGAATATTAATTTTGATGGGCTTAATCGTACTGGGCTATGGTCTGGTCGCATGTAATGGCAGTGATCCCCAAATTGAAGTAGAGACAACGGCAATCGCATTAGGCGACGTAGTCAACGGGGATGTTGTGGTGCGGGATGTAGGAGTTAAAAACGTGGGGTCGGCCGATCTGATTATCGAAAGTGTGTCCACCTCTTGTGGCTGCACTCAGGCTTTTTTAGATTTGATGACTATTCCACCCGGAGGCAGCGCCACCCTGCATATTGAATTTGATTCGGGCGCTCATGGGGAAGCGTTAACCGGTGATCTGACCCGCCAAATCTTTGTGGTTTCCAATGATCCGCAACAAGCAGAGGCAGTTGTGGAATTAACCGCTACTATTTTGCCACGCGCCACGTCTTAGGTAATTCACAAAAAGTTCTGTTTTGCGACGTTTTGTGAATTCCTTCAAGGAAACCGCGAATTCCCTTCTGTCTTTTTCAAGAAACTTCTCGCGGTTTACCTAAGCCATTTGGCGTATGCTCTGTCACGCCAAACGGCTAACGTATTGTGAGCCAGTCTAGTTTAGAATAGAGTGATAACCTACCCTTGTTGAGGAGAATGAAGTGATGAAGAAGAGATTGGCTTTTGTTTTATTGATTGTACTGGTGGCGGCACTGGCAGCTTGTGGTTCAGCCGAGCCGACCCCCATGCCCAAAGCACAACTTTCGTTGACAGCTACAGATATTGTCTATGATACAAATCGGCTTGAGGCGAAAGCCGGCCAGCCGGTGGTTTTAACGCTGCACAATGAAGGAGTATTAGAGCACGATTTTAGCATCATGGAAATGCCTCATGCTGGAGAAGTGATGGCAGAAGAAGGGGAAAGCGGGATGGAGCATGACATGAGCAATCTGACCATGGAACCAGAAATCCACGTGGCCTCACCCGTTGGGGAAAGCCTCACTGTGGAGTTCACGCCCACCGAGCCTGGCGAGTATGAGTTTTTCTGTACAGTGGCTGGGCATAAGGAAGCGGGCATGGTGGGGACGCTGATGGTAACAGCGCCTTAAGTTGGTGATCTCGCTTAATGAAACGGCCGTTATCCAATAACGGCCGTTTGCATCCCACCCTCACTAGATTGGTTCAATCTCCAAGATTGCATCAATCTTTGGCCGTTTGCCCTGATAGCCCGCATCTTTGCTTATGTTTCCTGGTAGCTGGAGAATGGCAGACGGAGTGTGGCTAGGTCTGGAGACCTGCCACAGCAACCCAGGAGGGGATGGAAGAAGAGCGAAGGATAGCATCCAAAGAGGCAAAGAATTAGCCAGAGTTGCCTGCCATACGGGTGGATCTGTCCATCGGATGTATTCTATAGTTTTCATCGCATTGTCCTTTCCTTACATAGACGGTCGAGAGAAGAATACAAACTTGATTGCATATTTAGTCAGGACGCCACCCAATTATTATTAACCTGCATGTATGCCGGATAAAACCCCGAAATTCGTGTTATCCGGCAAGTTTTTCAGGAAAATACCCAATATTAGATGTAATACCTGCAAAAGATGCGGGATATTGTGAAAAATGGTGTTTTATCTTGCATTTGTGCAGGATGAATCGCTACTTTGGGTGAATAACTGACGTTCACTCCCAGTTTTTTCATGGGAAAAGTATAGCAGAAAACGGCCGTTTCCCTTCCATATTCTCCCCTTATTGTGTGGTGGGCGGAACGGCAGTTTACCTTTTATTCTCTGATTCCCTCGGCAAGTAAGCGTTTACTTGCCGTGTACCACAAAACGTGCCTTTAGGGCATTCGCATCCAAAGAGTGCGTTCCGACAAAGACCTCATATTCGAGCGGCTCCACGACAAACGCTGCCTGGGTTTCATCATAATATGCCAGCCTGGATACCGGCACATCCAAAAACACACGTTTAGTTTCACCAGACTTCAAAGCAATACGGGTAAAGGCTTTTAGTTCTTTGGGAGCCCGTTCTACTGCGGATCCAAGGGCTGAGATGTAGAGCTGCACGACCTCTTCGCCGTCATGTGTGCCGGTGTTGGAGACATCTAAGCTCACCTGCAATGTTTCTGATGGGTCGAGTTGGTGGTGGGCAATAGCCAGCTTCGCATATTCATATTGTGTGTAACTGAGACCAAATCCAAAGGGAAAGGCCGGTGTATTGCCATCTCGCTCAAGCTTGCGATAGCCATGCCACAGATCGTATTCGATCTCAGTGGCATTTTTGTCGAAAAATGGCAGGTCTTGAGCCTGTGTGGGGATGACGAGCGGAAGCTTGCCACTCGGGTTTACGTTCCCAAAAAGAATGTCAGCCAGAGCGTGGCCGCCTTCCATGCCAGGGTACCAGAGCATCAAAATAGCAGGTACCTGTTTGCGCCACGCTTCCATCATCACGCCGCTGCCGCCCATAACGGCTACAATAGTATTCAGATTTGCAGCGGCTGTGGCCAGAATTAATTTCTCATCCTGGGGATGCAAGGTGAGCTGGTCACGGTCGCCCCCTGGCGGCATATCGCCCACTTGCTGCCCAGACATGCCTTGCATAAGTCCTTGTACGATGGGCATCTCTTCTGGAGAGGGACTCGGAAATTGTGGGGCAAATTCTTGCACCGTGTCGGGGGTAAGGAATTCTCCCTCGTCTGCATGGGTGTAGCCCACAATGAGGATGACTGCGTCAGCTGTTTGGGCGGTGGCCGCAGCTTGCTCCAGATCGCTGCCATCGTCATACAAAACTTCTGCCTTGCCCTGGAGTGCAGCCTGAATTCCCTGGAGTGGGGTAATGACGTAAGTGGGACGGGTATTGCTAGAACCACCGTCGCCCGTGTTGGCAGTGTCGGCCAGACGGCCGATTACAGCAATTTTCTTTACATCCTGAAGCGGCAGCAGGTTTCTATCATTTTGCAAAAGTACAATTGATTTTTCTGCTGCTTCTCGCGCCAATGCCCGGTGGCTCTCGCTGCCCAGTAAGTCAGACGTATAGGAACCTGGCTTAGCCAGGCGCAGTTGTTGGCGTAGTAGACGCAGCACGGCAGCATCAACCTGTGCCAAAGGGACCTGCCCGTTTTCGACGAGTTGTTCCAGGTCTTTGTGATAATGCATTTGAAAAGGCATTTCCAGGTCTTGTCCGGCCAAAGCGGCTTTCTTGGCATCACGCATACCAAAGATGAAATCAGTCAGCACGTACCCCTCAAAGCCCCATTTTTCTTTCAGAATATCTGTCAGTAAGACTTTGTTTTGGCCGGCCCATTCGCCATTGACGCTGTTATAGGCGCTCATTACGGCGGCTACCCCTTCATCCACAGCACGTTTGAAATGCGGCAAGTAGATCTCGTGCAGTGCCCTGTCGCTGATGCGCACATCGACAGTGAACCGGGCATTTTCCATGGAGTTGAGGGCATAATGCTTGGCACAAGCCATTGCGTGACGCTGCACGCCTCTAATGAGCGCCGCCCCTAACTCTCCCAGGTGAAGCGGGTCTTCACCGTAGGTTTCTTGAGCACGCCCCCAGGCCGGGTGGCGCAGCAGATTGATGCAGACGCCGCCGAACAGGTTGCCGCCCGCCGCCCGCAGTTCGGTGCCAATGACGTCTCCGATGCGTTCTTCGAGATCTACGTCCCATGCTGCCCCTCGGGCCATAGAAACGGGGAATGTGGTGGCTCCATCCAGAACGACGCCACGAGGGCCGTCGGCAAATTGGATACCAGGGATGCCCAGGCGGGAAATGACACCAGCAGGCCACGGATGATCAGCATATCCGCCGCCCATCATATCTGCCATTCCCATCCAGAACGAGGGATCGCCACACATCATTTCGATTTTTTCAGACAGCGTCAGTTGGGCCAGCAATTCGTGGGCTTTGGCCTCGATTTGCTCGCTGTTGGGTTCGGTTCCTGGTTCAAAGCCGGTAAAGGCTGCTTGATCTTTAATTTGTGTCATCACATCCTCCTTATTTGTTTGTTATATGTTTGATTTATTTGACGCACATGCTCCGGCGCGGTCTTCCGTTGGTCGCTGTTGCCGGTGTTATCACCGAGCCACACCCCGCTTGCCAATCTCAAGTATATTTACCGAGAAAACGGCCGTTTCCTGCAATTAAATCATCACTGGATTTTGGGTGCAAGCAGTCCGCGCCCCCACATGAACAACGTGACAAGAACGGGACCAAGCGCGGCGGCGGCGGCCAGTTGGCGTGTCCAGGTGCCATGCCAGGCGGGCGGCCACAGGGTAGTGAGCGGGATGAGGCTGAGAATGAGCAAGATGACTGCCAGGTTGAACCAACGGCGTGCTGGAACCTGTGTCTCGCCCCAGGTGGTTTGCGCCACGACGATGAGTCCGGCAGAGACAAAGCCTAAGAGCAGCCAGTGCAGGTAAGAAACGCGAAGCAATGAACGCTCTGCCCAAATAGCGAGCGCCGGGATGGTGATCATGAGTCCGGTGGTGGCTTTAAGTGCCAGGAAAACGAGCGGAAAACGCCACACTTTACGGCCGTTTTGCCACAAAGCCACAATGTTGCCCCACAAACCGATGCCCACCATCAGACCGCCAATGCTGGCGATGAGGCGCACAAAAGGCGGCAAACTGGTCACGGGCACAGTCAGCAAAAAGACGACGGGCAGGCCCATGATGAGCAAACTTTCGCTTTTGCTGGCCCAGGGATGGCTCGCTGCTTTGGGGTTAGCGGCGTAGGCGAGGCCCAAGAGCGCCAGAACAAACCAGCCTTCTGAAAACGTATCAAGGAACAAGTGAGTCAACGCCGCAGAAAGGACAGGAGAGCGCATGTCGAGGATGACGGTGATCGCAATGCCCCACGCGCCCAACGAGGCCAGGACCATGAAGGCCAGGGCGGCATCCCAGAAGCGTAACGGTTTGCTCCTTACCAGCCCTTTCGTTGCTCGCCAATACACAACAATAAAACCATACCATGCCACCATATTGAAGCTGGCAATGATGGTCGAGATGGGCAGGCGCAGGTTGCCAATGGCGGCGGGACGGTAGCCCCAGAGCATAAACGCGCTGTATGCCGCAATGGCGAGCAGTAAAATGGTGATGAGAACGATGCGGAACTGCTTCTGATGATGGGGGGATAACGGCCGTTCTGTCACGCGCGGCAGCCAGACCAGAATCAAGCCCATTAAAGCCGGTGTCACCCAGCCAAAATACATGAGGTGGGAATGGGCGTGGCGCACGTTGGTATATTGCAGTCCCCAGGGGAAACCGAGCAGCAGGCCAAAGCGCATGAAAGCGCCGGTGCTGCCTGCCAGAATAAACAGCCCCAGCGCACTCAGCCACACCCAGAACCATTTATTGGCTGTGTCTGTCATTTTTTGATCATGATGAGGAGCATGGAAACGGCCGTTTTGGCAAAAATGCTGTGCGGTAAATTCGGTTCCATATGCGCCCAGGTGTTCGCTTGCGCCTCAAATTTGTCTCCACCCAGCACCACATCCGCTTCGCCGCTGATGAAGTGCAAAATGGCAGGCATCGAGGCGGTATGCTCTGAGAGTTCCTGCCCAGGGGCAAAGCTAAACAAAATGACCCGTGAATCATCGGTGTTGGTGATGGTACGGCTGACAATGCTGTCTTCTGGGGGTTCTGTGAAGATGTCTGCTAAATTTTGGTGGAATATGTGTTTATCTGTCATGGGGTTCCTCAAATTTCCAACGAGGGCTGAGTGGTGACTTCGACTAAGCTCAGTCACCACTCAGCCCTCGTATCAGAATAAAAAATCCCCGCCTATTGACGGGGATCAGGTTATACAACAAGTGACCGGCATTTTCAAAGTGCCGGTCATTTAATTAGAAAACTTCTTGATGAAATATTGTTGGCTTTCCGATTATCTTTTCTAACTTTAGTGTCGTAATGACTGATCTGGCAGCACGA
The DNA here is from genome assembly GCA_963747345.1 of uncultured Chloroflexia bacterium. Classification (GTDB taxonomy): domain Bacteria; phylum Chloroflexota; class Anaerolineae; order Promineifilales; family Promineifilaceae. The sequence continues at coordinate 83,679 of CAVVFA010000009.1, forward strand.
CTCGGTGATTGGGTGGCTGTTTCGACAATGGCTTCTGGGGCAAACGGCCGTTCATAAGCCACCCCAATCCCCGGCACACTGTCGGCTCCGTGGTCCTCGTCACGTAAAAATTGCCCCTTTTCGTCTCGTTCCTGGCAAACGTCTAGCGGGCAGCAGAGATACACTTCGGCGAAACGTGGGATTTGGCGGCGGGCTTGTTCGCGGTAGAGGCGACGGTTGCCAGTGGCCGCGATGATCACATTGTCGCCATTACGGGAGAGTAAGGTCGCAAGCCCGACGATGGCTTGATAGAGCCATCGTCGTTCGCAGTCGGTATATTCTGGCTCTGGTGTGAGCAGTTGGCGCAGATCATTGGCATCCAGGATGATGGTATGGATGAAGTCCGTTTCTAGCTCTTCTTTGAGCGCCAGGGCTAACGATGATTTCCCCGAGGCGGGCAAACCCGTTAACCAAATAACAAATCCGGGTGGTTGTTGGGTCATGATTCTTTTCCGCGCATGATGAGTGTGGCGCAGGTGGCTCCCCGCATCACTTTTTCGGCAACGCTGCCGTAGATCCAACGACTAATCCCAGAACGGCCGTGGCTCGACATAGCAATCAGATCGACTTGTTGTTCTTGGGCAAAATCAATGATGCTATCGGCGGGGGCGCCCATCAGCGTGCGGGCGGTAAGTGTGCCGGAGAATGGCGGCAACTGTACCATGAGGTTGTTGAGATAAGCTTCCGCTTCGCCTCGTTCTAGTGCATTGACACTTTCTTGCACTTGGTCGGCAGTTTCCATATCAAAGAGGAGGCTGGCTGGCTCCACTACACGGAGCAGCATAATTTCTGCTTGAGAGCATTGCGCCAGAGAGAGGGCAGAATCAAGCACCTGTTCCGCCAGCGCAGAACCGTCTAAACAGACAAGGATTTTCTTGAAGGTGCCTGCTACCTTTTCCACTTGTTGCCGAATGATCATCGTGGCGCAGCAGGATTGGCGCAGCACTTTATCTGTGATGCTGCCATACACCCACCGACTTAACCCAGAACGGCCGTGGCTGGAAATAACGATGAGATCCGTTTTATTTTCTTGCGCATAGTAAATAATTGTCTCAGCAACGGAACCAGTGACAGCGGCGGTAACAATGGGGACGCCGCTGTCAGCATATTCCATAGCCACAGCGGCTAGATAGGATTTAGACTCTTCTTCACCCAAATGGATGGTTTCTGTGTAAAGTGTGGGGTCTAAGGCCACCATAATGGGCGTTACGACACGTAAAATATGCAATTCACATGGGTTTGCGATGGAAAAAGCTTGGGCGAGGGTGATGGCGGCGGGCAGCGCTCTTTCGGCTAAGGATGAACCATCTAACGGAACTAAAATTCGTTGACACGGGGTCATGGCTTACCTCCTCACTGTCTGATTAACCTTCCTTCATTAGAAGAGTGAGCGCAAGTTTTGTTGACGCGGAGTAGGGCATGTCCACGTGCGAACGGGCACTTGGGCGTGCTAACTCCTCAATATTAACGAAAACTCCGCGCACCCTCATTAGAAGATACACTAGCTAGGTACTGGCGCATAAGTGTAAAATGTCATTGTCGGCGTTGATGAATATCACAAAATTTTCTTACAATAGCAGAAAAACTATAAAAACGAGGTGACAGTTATGGATTCATTGTTTGTGGATTATTTAAATCGGCTGGAAGCGATGCATAGTGCTGTGAAGGAGTCCATTGCCGGTTTATCACCAGAAGTATTGGCTTGGGTGCCGGGGCCGGAGATGAATTCGTTTGCCGTGTTGGTGACGCATCTGGCTGGCTCCGAGCGATTTTGGATTGGCGACATGGCCGGGCAGGATGATTCCGGGCGGGTGCGTTCTGAGGAATTTGCGGTGACTGGCTTGGCTGAGGCTGATCTGGTTAAGCGTTTGGATGAGTCGCTTGCGCATAGCCATCAGGTGTTGGCAAATTTATTGCTTACAGATTTAGATAAGGTTTACGAATCGTCTGTACATCGTGATTCGTTTCGCGTGTCATGGTCGTTGCTGCATAATTTGGAGCATGTGGCGCTGCATGTGGGTCATATGCAGATTATGAGGCAGATGTGGGAGATGAGGGCATGAAAGCAATTATAGTGCAAGGCGACAAACGGGAGCCGGTTTTGGTATGGGAAGAAGTGGACGATATTGGGTTTGGGCAAGATGAAGTGCTGGTGGCGGTAAAGGCAACGGCCGTTAATCGAGCAGATTTGATGCAAGCCAGAGGAGCATACCCACCACCGTCAGGCGCCAGTGAAATTATGGGGCTGGAGATGGCAGGTATCATCGAAGCGGTAGGGGATGATGTCGTCGGTTGGCAGGTGGGTGACCGCGTTTGTGCACTGCTGCCCGGTGGCGGCTATGCTGAAAAAGTAGCGGTTCCGGCTGAGATGTTGCTGAAGTTGCCAGATGCGTGGAGTTTTGCCCAGGGAACGGCCGTTCCCGAAGTATGGTTGACCGCCTTCGTCAATCTCTTTTTGGAAGGGGATTTGCAAGCCGGGGAGACGATTTTGATTCATGCCGGAGCCAGTGGCGTGGGCACGGCGGGTATCCAGTTAGCCAAAGCCGTCGGTGCAAAGGTTTTTGTGACGGCTGGTGCGCCGGAGAAGCTGCGCCGTTGCCGCGAACTGGGTGCGGATCTGGCTATCAATTATACGGAAGAGGATTTCTTAACGGCCGTTCAAGAAGCAACCAATGGCAAAGGGGTTGATGTCATCCTGGATCCAGTTGGGGGCAGCTACTTACAACGAAATGTACAAGCCTTGGCTCGGTTTGGACGCCTGGTAAATATCGGCTTATTAGGTGGCTCGGCGGGAGAACATGAACGTTGGTTTGCTTCTCAGTAATCGCCTAAAAATCATCGGTTCCACACTGCGCTCGCGCTCATTGGCAGAAAAAATTGATATTACTCAACAATTTAGCCAACGGTTTTGGCCTCTATTGGTAGCCGGCAAATTTCAACCCATCATCGACTCGACATTTCCCATCGCCGAAGCGCAAAAAGCGCATGAATATATAGGCGCGAATAAAAACACTGGCAAGGTCATTTTGTTGGTAGAAGACTGAACCTGATCCTATGTTATAATCCTGCCGAATCATATCCGGTTTAGGAGAGAAGAAGCTCATGTTGGATAAAATCACAGCACACATTATTGTAAAAAGGAGTTGAAACATGGTTGAAGAGAAGGATGGGGATATGACAGAAAAAAATAGCTCCGATTTGTTTGAAAATGGGTTTATCCGTGGCTCGTTCCGAGCCATAAAAGAGGCGCTATTATTACGCACCGAGGTGTACACGGCCGTTACGAAAGCCCCCATTCCCTCACGCCGTGGATTTGGCATATTGCTTGTCTTGCTCGTGACCGTATCGCTAACCCAAATTATTGGTGCGTTATTTGATGTGGCAACCATGCCGCAGGTTGAGGCGGTTCAGCAATCGCTTTATGAAGCCATTACCGGACTAACTATTTACACGAATGCAGCCACAGCTAACCCTGATTTTTCCAACTTGTTTTCAACGATGTACAATATTTTCTGGATGTTTTTGCGCTGGTTTGGCGGGTATCCTTCAAAATTTGGCACGTTGTTTACGGCCGTTACCTTTGTTACTTCAAACTTGTTTGCCTGGTTGACTTATGGGTTCATTGGTTTTTATGTAGCGAAGGCATTCGGGGCAAAAATAGAAAAAATGGGGGATTATCTAGGGTTAATGGCTCTGGCCTTTGCGCCCTTTATCCTCTATGTGGTGCAAATAATTCCGGGGCTTGTTGTCCCTGCCACTTTAGTTTCTTTGTGGTTTTTGGCGGCGGCTTACCAGGCCATCAAAAGTACCTACGATTTATCCTGGTGGCGGACGGCGTTGGTCGTTTTGCTGCCCTTCCCGATTAATACGATTTTGTTGACGTTTACGATTATATTTGGTGTGGTCATTGGTGTGGCTGTATCCAGATTGATTGCGTCGTAGAGGAGTTTGATATGCCGTCACTTTGGGCTGGATATGTGAACATTTTGAAGTTAGACGAAGCGACTTTGCAGGTAGTTAAAGAGAGTCGTGATGGTTTTTGGTTTGCGTTGAAACTATTTGTTATCGTCGGTTTGGTGGTGGGCTTAGGTAAGCTGATTGATGGCGCAAATGTATTGCAGCAGCCGACTTTGCCTGGTATTGTCCACGATGTTGCCGCTGGGTTGGAGTCTGTTGCCGTGGCTTTGCCGCCTGTTTTAGCGGCGCCATTATTGGAAGTGACAACGGCCGTTACCGACCTGGAAACCACGCTCAGCCAATTCCAGCCCCCGTTAGGGAAAGGGGTCAGCCGGTTCATTCGTTTGGTGGGCGATTGGCTCAGTACCCCGTTAACGATGATGGCGAACTTGGCTCCATTTCATGCTCATCATATTTCTGTTTGCCAAGGCGCTGCATGGAAAAGGATCGCTCGATCAGCATATTTCTTTGCTAACCTTGGCGGTTGCGCCTCAAGTGCTGCTGTTATTTGGTTATCTTACTTTAGACGTTGCTGGTCTCAATCTATTGGGATTCGCGGGTCGCTTGCTTACGATTGTTGCCTGGATATGGAGTTTGGTGATCGTCATTAAGGGACTGGCTGTGGCACATGAATTCTCGCAAAGTGAGGCCGTGAAGGTGCTGCTGTTATTTGTGGTGGGAATCGTGGTGCTTGGTTTATTGGGAACGGCCGTTGCTGGTTTTGTCGTCACCGGCTTGTTTTTGTAATGGAGAAAGTGTTAGAGACTCTTATTTATGTACGATAAAACGCCGCTCGACCTTTTAGAATATCATCACTCCATGTTGGCAGACAAAGTGCGTACCCAAACCTTTCAGCGAGCGATAGAGCAGCAAGTTCGGCCCGGTGATGTGGTGCTGGATATTGGCTGTGGCAGCGGGATTTTGTCGTATTTCGCGTGTATGGCTGGGGCGAAACGGGTCTACGCTATTGAAAAAGGCCCCATGTTTGAACTAGCCCAAATACTCTGTCAGCAGAATGGCTTTTCGGACAAAGTTGTCTTCATCAATGAGTGGTCAACCAGGGTCTCTTTACCGGAACAAGCTGATGTATTGATAACTGAAACGATTGGCAATATCGGCTTTGATGAAGGTATTATCGGTTGGATATTGGATGCCAAGAAGCGGAATTTGAAACCCAATGCGCGTATCGTACCGCATACGCTGACGCTCTGCGCCGTCCCTGTACAGACAAAAAAAGATTACGATGATGTCAGGCGTTGGGATGCCGATTTTTATGGCCTGAATTTCTCGGCAGCCAGAGGAATCGAAGCCAATAACTTGGTATGGACGAGGCTTGAGTCCAACCATTTCATGAGCCGCCCGGCACAGATGTTGACTGTCAACTTGAATGAGACAATGACGGAGGATTTTTGGGCAGAACAGTCATTCCCCATCTCGAAAAACGGTGTTATTCATGGACTTGGTGGCTGGTTTAACTCTGAAATCGCACCTGGTATTCGTCTAACGACCAAACCCCATAACGAAGCGCCTAGTTGGTATCATGGTTTTTTGCCGCTAGAACGGCCGTTACATGTTGAAAAAGGGGATACCATAAAAGTGCGCATCCAATTCCGCGAGAATGCAGCACAATGGAACTGGGATGTGACGCTGTCTTACCCCACTACTGATAACGGCAGCGCATCGGAGGAACGGATAGAACAAAACACGCGCCTTGGCGATTTGCGACCAGCGCCGTTTGCTAACACGGTAATGCCCACCCGCAGCCCGGATGGAGAAATCGACTTGTTTATTTTGCAGAAAATGGATGGTCAACAAACGATTCTGGAAATTGCTCAGGAAACGGCCGTTCGTTTTCCCATCCAGTTTGCCAATAATGAGCAAGCTGCAATCCGCGTGCAGCAGACCGCCGCCTACTATGGCTGGCGACAAGGCCATGATACCAGCTTGTTGATGAGAAAATAGGCTATTATATTTATATTGTGTGTGAATTACTTGGCTTAAATTTCCCAAATTTAGAAAGTGTGGGAAAATGAGCAGGTCTAGTTGAAAATAAACCCATTTATCACAGGAGATAAACAATGAGTACATTAATTGCAATAACTTACGATGATCAACAAAGTGGTTCCCAGGCATTCGGCGAGTTGAGTAAACTACAAAAACAACAGGTTTTGAAACTTGAAGATGCCGCTTTTGCCGTGAAAGATGAAAAAGGCAAAGTCAAAGTTACCCAAACGCTGGAAAAACAATACAAAGGAGCCGTCACCACGTCAGGCTTCTTTTGGGGTTTCTTGATTGGTTTGATTTTTGGTGGGCCGCTGTTCTGGGGTCTGTTTACCGCGTTGCTTTCCCGTCTCTTCAGCAAAGGAACCGACTTAGGTATCGACAACCAGTTCATCAAAGACGTAGGTAATTCATTAGAAATCGGTGGCTCTGCTATCTTCTTGTTAGTTATCGAAGCCACAGCAGACAAGGTTTTGCCGGAAATGGCAAAATTCGGTGGACACGTCTACCAGACTTCACTCTCCAATGAAGATGAAGAAAAATTGCGCCAGGTTTTAGACCAACATGCCGAGGTCAAAGCGGCGGCAGGTGATCACCTGGACTTGGAAGACGAACCAGCTGCATAAACGGCCGTTCCCGTTTAACTGATTGTTACAATGCGGTATACGTTTTGAAGACGTATGCCGCATTTTGTTATAATCTGTAGATAACGGCCGTTTGCATAACCATAGTCTAAATTTTTGTTACATTTAAACAACTAAAACAGGAAGATCAAACCATGATGATTTTTGTAATTTTAGGCGCATTATTCTTATTGGCCTTACTTATTGTTCCGATCTACTATTTCTGGGTTAAAGAAAAAGCAGATGAGGCAGAACAACAAGATGATGGATCGGGTGATTCATAAGTAACAGTCGATTCTTTTGCAAATCATAAACGAGGAAGCGCAGCGCGTTGGAAACGAAAGGTGAATGACAATGAAAGATATTGCCCTAAAAGCAAAAGCAGAATGTAGTGATGGACATGGTGGCACGGTAACGGCCGTTATCGTCAATCCTGTCGCTGAAGAAATTAGCCATATTGTTGTGCAAGATAAGAACCTGGCAGACCATCTCGTGCCACTCGATTTGGTCGCAGAAACCAGTGAAAAGATAATCCATCTAACCTGCACCATCGAAGAATTAAAAGCACTGCCCCCATTCACGGAAAAACATTATATGCCTGTGTCAGCGGATGAGAATGTGCTGTACCAGGGTGGTCAGTGGATGTCACCCTACGTAGAGCCTATAAATACCATGGTAGTGACAGTTGACGAAGAACATGTGCCGCCGGGAGAACTTGCCATCCATCGTGGTGCAGATGTAAATGCTACTGATGGGCATGTGGGTGTGCTGGATGAGTTTGTCATTGACTCAGAAAGTGGACACGTAACCCATTTTGTCCTGCGTAAAGGGCATCTGTGGGGCAAACATGATATTGCCATCCCGCTGTCTGCCATTGACGGGACAGAATACGACATTGTAAATCTTAATATTGATAAAGAGGCGGTTAAAGCCCTGCCGAAAATCGATCTGAAGCGAAATTATTCGTGATGAGGAAAGAACTTGGTGGCATACAGTCACCAAGTTCTTATGTTTTGTTATTTTTACGAGAGCGCAGTTTGTGCCAACGCTCTCGTAAGGTGGGCCTCTGAGTTCGTGGTACAACGGGGGCGAGTTGTGTTTCAAACGGGGGTAAGTCAAACATCTTGCGCCACACATAAAGACTGATGAGCTTGATCGTGGCGATAATAGGTGCGGCCAAAATAGCGCCCAAAATACCTGCCAGCGAAGCCCCCATCAACACCCCCAACAATACCAACAACGGATGTAAATTGAGCGCATTTCCCATGATGCGTGGCACGAGTAGGTTATTCTCAAGCTGCTGCACGATGAGCATCCAGGCCAACACCAGCAAGGCCAACTGCACGTTGGTTACACCGAATGTATTTGGAGTTGTCTGGAAAACGGCGACAATAACGGCAATGATAGCGCCAATAACAGGCCCAATATTAGGTACAAATTCCAAAATACCAGAGATAATGCCTAGCGCAATGGAGTTTTGCACCCCTAGCACCGTCAAGCCAAACCAACTGGCGGTGCCGATTGTCAGTCCCAGAATCATTTGCCCCCGTAGATAGGAACTCCACACCTGACTGAATGATAGCATCAGCCGTTTGGCGTCATTTTGATAACCCGGTGTGCGTGCCAGGCGTACCACATACCCACCCAGTTTCGGAATTTCTGCGGCAAGGTAGATAGATAGGATAAAAACGAAGAAGAGATCACCCACAATACCGATAGTGGCGCCTGCCACGGAACTCAGAATTTGATAGCTCTTACCGGCGGCCGGTTCCACTAACCCCAGCACTTGTTGACCAATGGCACCCCAATTAATATCAGCCGGGGCGAAGGAGAATGTGCCAATGTGGATGGGAGCAGATTGTGTGGCGCTTGTTTCGGCAAATGTGGTGATGTTGGTGATGAGGACGGGGAGCTGTTGGATGAATGAGACGGCTTGGATGTAGGTGGCTGCGCCTAAAATGGTAACGGCCGTTGCCAACACCACCACCAGCAGCACATAAACAATCGCCACCGCCGCCCCGCGTCCCACTTTAATATGCTTGTGGACAAACGCAATGATAGGATTCATCAGATACGCAATGATAGACGCCAGCGCAATGATGCGGATGACATTGGTGAAGCGTATCGTCACGGCCACTAATAAAATCAAAGAGCCTATCGTGACGATAATTTTTGTATTGGTACTCCAAAACGGAGATTCTGGTTCTAAATTCGCATTAGAATCTAGATATTTCCGAGTCTGGAATTGCTTGAAATCGTTACCTCATCTGACATGTCGTTTCCCTCAGTAATGCTTTAATAGATCACTGGAGTCTAGCGAAAATTGCGCCATGCTGTAACGCGATTTGCCAAATCGCGCTACACAGTCAAAAACGCCAGTATCCAGTAGATTATACGACAAAATTAGGGCGTGACCTCGTAGGCAATGAAAAGAGGGTTCGCGTGGTAGCCGGGAATGGTTTTCTGCTCTCCGCCTGGGTATTCTGCCTGGATCGCGTCAAGTTCGTCGGCACGTTCGGGAAGGATGATAAAGGTTAATGAGGGCGTGGTGGGGTTTGGCATAACGGCCGTTTCCTCCCCATCTACCACATCAAACAAATTCTTGTTAGCAGTAAATTCATGTGCGAGATAAGGAATCGTGGGGAAATTGATATACATATTCGGTGCGCCATGGAAATAAGCCGTCGTGGAATCTCCCTCCAGCGTATTCAGGTAGTCAGCCACTTCAAAAGCGATTTCCGTATTCCTGTCAGCAAACGCATGGCTCTGACGATAGGGGCCAAAATAAAACAGAATCTCATTCAGCGCCAGGAACGCCGCCATAATCAGCAGCACCGGCAGCAGTAATTGTTTGCTCTTTTCCGCCGTACTTTCGTCCGACTTGTAGAGTGCAAACACCCATTCCCCAATTTCAACCAGCGCCTCAGCCGCCAGCAGGCAAACAAGCGGTAGCAGACCTATCAGTCGATCACTGCTTGGCGCTTGCACCAACAATACGCCGCCCCACAGCAGTGGCACACCCAGCCACAGCAAAGCCATGCCATATTTTTGCTGCCGGAACCGGAGAATCGCCATCATCACACCCAGCACAAACAGCAGCGTCAACCCACCGCTCAACAGAGAGGCATTATTGCCAAACGCCGGACTGCTGTCCTGGCTGATATTAAAAGAGAGAAGCGCTTTTTGCGTTTGCAGCCACAATACAGTGGCGGCGCTGCGTCCCGTAAACGCCATTTCCTGCGAAAGCCAATTCGTTTGGTTACTGAAAATGCTTATCTCGTGGAACCGTTCCATAAACAGCCCCGGATTATTGTTGTAATGGATGAGTTGCGGCAGGGCGACGACTAGAGCCAGCGCAAAAGCAGCCAGCATATTGCGGAATTGCGCTGCCACTGTTTGCCGTTGGAACAGGATAGCTGATAGCAGAAACAAAATGAGAATCAGCGGCATCACATGGGAAGGCGTATAAGCATAGGCATTCAGACCAACCGCAATCCCCGCCCACAGCCAGATCGGACGATTGCCAGTCGTGCGCCCTTTGCTTTCTTGCCAGGCAATACTCAGCAGTCCCAAAGCCAACAGCATCAACAGCCCATCCCAAATGGCAGGAATCCCCAGCCGGCTGTAATGAATGTGAACATAGGAGCCAGTGAGGAATAAACCCGCAATCAGCCCGACTTCCAGTCGCCATAAACGGGTTCCTATTAAAAATGTAGCCAGTACCGTCAGCGCTCCCACAAACGGGGAGAGTGAGCGAATAGCAAACGCTGTGGAGCCAAATAGTCTGACAGGAATTGCCATGAGGAATAGAGGGAGCGTGGGTACGGTTAGCCAACCTGTGCTAAATGGATTGCGATATGCGCCGGAGGCAATATTCTGCACCTCCAGCCCGAGACTCGATTCCCACCCGTTAAGTATCCAGGGATGATCAGTCAGTCCAATCAATCTGATTAAGAGCGCGGCGGCAAAGAGGATGATGGCTGCTAAAACCAAGAATTTGCGCGGTGTTTTTTCCGCAGTTGAATCAGGAATAGATTGAGATTTTTCGTATAGCGAATAATAACCAACACCAACACCAATGACCCAAAGCAAAATTGTTGGCCAAGCGGGCCACGTATTAGCTTGCCTCACCGCAAAAATAATGATGACAAACGACAGCAAATAGAGCCACCGCTGTCGGGGGATTGTTTTCAGGCTGACAGACGGCCGTTTCCAATTCAGCTTATCAAAATTAACAATTCCAGTACGCCATGCCAGCAAAAACAGCGCCACAAAACTCAGTAAAAACCAGCGCACCCCAGAGAGTGGGGTGTACGGATTTTGAGAAATGGTCATCTGTCCGATAACGGCCAGCAAAACCGTCAGGCCAATTAAGCTGGCAGAGATGATATCGAACTTAGATTTTTTTTTAGCGGGTGCGGGGTGTGCCGCTTGTGCTACTGGGGCTTCTTCGACGGAAGAGGACATGACGGGAATAGGCGGGGTGCTATCGTCTGGCTCCCATTGGTCAGGCGCAGTGGGGGGAGCGGGATGGAGCTTGGCGGCAACGGCCGTTTCCAGTTCAGCAATCGTAAAAGGCCGGGCAGGTGGCAGGTCAACCGGAATGGGGCCATCGGCTACTTTTCTCGCCACGATGAGGATGCACGTGCCTTGTTCAGCAGAGGCTTCTTCATCATAAAACGGCCGTAACCATTTTTCTGTCAGGCTGAGACTACTTTCCCAGGGCGCGACGATCCAGGTGCCGGTTAAGGCGTGCATGATAGCCGAAGGCATGCCCTGCACATGTCCGATTTCCAGGGCATGAAGCGCTTCGGTGGAGAAATAATATTGCCAACGCTCGATGGCGAAACCCGCCTGAGCCAGCCGAGCCGCCCATACTTCAGGCCCGTCTGTGTGTTCATGGCGAGCGATGCCGTTGAAGAATTTGCGATACCGGTCGGCCACGCTGTCCATGCCCATCTTTTCAAACCATTGAGCGCCGCCCAGTTCTTGCGTAAAAAATTGGGAGGGCATGGTGATGAGAAAACGGCCGTTTTGCTGTAAAACGCGCCCTGTTTCATTAAGGACAGGTTGGATGTCGGGGATATGTTCCAACACGGAATTACTGAAAGCGCTGGCAAAGCTTTTGTCTGGGAACGGCATCTTGTCGCCCATCCCTTGCACCAACACATCATAAGCCTGGGCGCGATAGGATTTCTTGAGCGGATTCCACCAGGGGTCAATGCCCACGTCGATTTTGCGGTCAAAGGTTAATTGCGCAAAATGACCATCACCGCAACCCAGGTCGAGGGTCGGGCCAGGCAAGTCTACCGCAAAATAAAAGCGGGCTTCGATGGCGCGTAGAACGCCACGGAAGGCAGGAATTGATTTGAGCTGCCGCCAAAGCAGATCGTCTTCGGGCAGAAATGGGTTGCTGGGTGTATTTGTCGGAATTGTCACAATATGTTTACTGCTCACTGTTTAAGAATGCGTCGCGCATGGCGCGTAACCGTTCATAAGCGGGTGGTTCTTCCGCAATGCGACTGACTTTGCCTTGTTGAATGTCCTCGAATAATTTTAGATACGCAACGGCCGTTTGCTGGGGACTAAAACTTTCGGCAATCAAATCGGCAGACCGTTGGTATCGTTCTTTGTCACTCAAAATGTTGATGATCGCTTGGGCCAAGGCTTCATGATCGCCAATTTCAGTCACTTCACCCATACCCGTCATCGTCACCGGCTGGCGCACCCCTGGCAAACTACAAGCCGCCACGGGAACATGATTGGTCATCGCTTCAATTTGCACCAGACCGAAACTTTCGGTGCTGTTGAGACTAGGCACACACAAGACATCCAAATTTTTATAGAATGCCGTCAACTCTGCGCCGTGAAGGGTTCCCAGGCGGAAATAGGTATCCTTATATGTCTCAAACAAGGGAGCCAGCCGTGCCGCATACGCCTCTTCGCCCAATATATTTTCATACGGGCCAGCGTGCAGCACCATCGCTTTTGGAAATTTTTCCAAAATGAGGGGCAGCGCATTGAGCAGCACTTCTACACCCTTTTCTGTGGCTAAACGGGCAGAGATACCAATGGCTAACCGATTAGCTACGCCATATTTCTCTCGGAAAGCCACTGTATCCTCATCTGAACAAGGATCGAGACTGACAGGCGGGGGAATGATATGCAATTTTTTGTCTAAATATTGGGAGAGGTAGGGAGAATGCGTACCGTAATCGCGGGTATACGTTACGACCGCGTCAGCTAGTCGCCCCGCCGAATTGTTCTGGAACTGAACCACGCGATCCACCATCCGGTTAAATGCGCCGACGGGTAGTTGTAAATCGCAGTGATAAGTTAACACCACCGGTTTGCCCAAAATGCGACCGCGCATAGCCACGCCGGGCGCATCAAATTGTGGCAAATGTAAATGGATGACATCGGCGCGTTGCGCCAGCTTCCAGGCCATCGGCCCAAATTCTGGCATCAGCACCCCTTTGCTCACGCGCAGGGCCACTGGGGTGCGGACAATTTTTACACCGTCCATTACCTCATATCGTGGCAACGCTTTTTCATACTGCGAGGTTAGTACCGTCACATCATGCCCCATAGCGGACAACGCACGGTTCAACCGTTCCACGTAAATCGTGAGACCGCTAACCCAGGGACGATAATAGGTTAATACTTCTAATATTTTCATCAGTACAGCATCCTTTCGGAGATAATATCAGTGTGGTTAATCCATTTGTTATACACCTTAACCTGTAAGGTGGCTCAATTCGTCTTTATCATCTTTTTTATTGACATAACGACGAGTGGTGTCGATAACATGTTGGAAAGTGGAGCCAGTTGCCAACAGCCCAATGATTCCCAACACGGTCATCAACACAAAATAGATACCATGGTACAAAAATGCAAAACTAGCCGCCGCTGCCTCTGGTTGTCCGAGGATAGTGACGAGTGTGAAGATAACTCCGGCATGGTACACGCCCACTTGTCCTGGTGACGAGGGGGCAGCGACGCTGAAGGCGGCGGCACACACCACAAATGCGGCCATGGCGATGGTCGGCTCTAAATTGACGGCACGCATCCCCGTGTAATAAGCGGCAATGATTGGTATCCAGATAAGTGTTGTCGATATGATGAGGATTAAGCCGCTTTTCAGGTGGGTGAGACTGCTTAGTCCGATGAGAAAATCATCAAAACGGCGCACCCAGGCAGCACTATCTAGTTTGCTCAGGCTGTTAAAAACAAAGCGGATTGGTTGGTAGAGAAACGGCCGTTTTGATTCTGCTATCTTATTTTCTGCCCACAACGTTACTTTTCGGCTGATACCGACAATATAGGTAAAAATCGAAGTGGCTACTTTTTGGACAAGTGTGCGTTGATTGGCCGCTAAAACGAGAACGACAATGGCAACGGTCACAACAATACCCACGACACGCGTAAGTGATTGAATCTGCTCTGGAATGGTCTCGACTTGCGACAAAGTAAATGGCAACAAAAGCACAATAAACATCATATCCAAAATACGAGCCATTACCACCGTGGATAGACCACGAGCAATCGTAATCGGCGGCACATTGCCAATCAGCACCGCTTGCGTAATGTCACCCAAGCGCAGCGGTAAATAATTGTTCACCAGATAGCCAATATTTTGAATGTGGAATGTGGGGGTGATGGCAATTTTGTTTTCCAGCATAAAACGCCACCGCCAGGCACGAATAAGCAGATATAAAATGATGCCCAAGGTGGTTAAGAGCAAATACCCGTAATGGGCGCTTTTTAACGATTCCCAAATTTGAGCTGGCTCAATAAAGAAAAATATTGCGGCCAAGCAAATGACGCTGACCAGGAGTCCCACCCATACTTGTTTTGAACTCTTTTTTTCCTCTTCCATAAGCGGGAGATTATAACACGAATGAGGAACAGTGCTGATTGAAATTCAAGCGCGAATCAGGGCGATTACATACTCACCAAAAATCAGCCTGACAGCAACGAATTGACACGAATTTACGCGAATTTCAAACCATTTTCGCGTAAATTCGTGTCAATTCGCTGCAAAAATATGGAACCGGACTTCGACAGGCTCAGTCCTCGATTACCCTAATCTGCTTAAAATAAACTGCGTCGTGGGGCCAGCCGCCGGGGCTGCCGCTGGGTTTTGGAAGAGCGCCTTTAATTGAGACGCCGACCCAGGTACACCTTTCCCAATATCATCCACCAGTCCAGCAATGGCACTGTCATCAGCGTTAGCACCCGCTTGTACTTGTGTCTTCAGGTCATTTACCTTGCCCATAAGCGTCGGGTTTTGTTGCGCCACCAACACTTGCAGCGGCGCAAACAACTGAGCCAGTTCAGCGCCGCTGCTTTGCTGGGTTGTCACCGTGGCGCTGGCGCCACGCCCAATCGCAATACCAGAGGAACCACTGATATTGCCCATCGAGATTTTGTCTCCGGCAACCTTATCGCCCCCAACTTTATCACCTTGGATCATGTCACCCTGAACGGTTTGATTGCCGCCCACATACGCGCCTCCGGCCGTATTGACTGTGCTTGTCGATTGGTCAACATTTCCTTGATACACATTCCCCCCGGCAGTGATCGAGTCACCAATCTGCCCGATATTTGCATCGCCACCTGCATTAACTTGTGTACCAGATACCGTTTGGCCTTCCTGGTTGAATGTGGTGGTTGATCCGACCGGTGGCAATGGCTCTAACGGATCGGGCGCAATACCGCCTAATCCCTTGGCGACACCCTGTCCCCCAATCAACTGGGCTATCGGGAAAACACCGCTCGTACGCATGACAGGCGTTTGGTTTACATTTTCGTTTTGCGCCGATTTCTTGACTTCATGTGTCACCCAACTCATCACATCGGTGACGTAGACGACGGTGGCATCTTCAGGATGGGGAGCGTGACCCGTCAGCGCTTCAATCAGATGATAGGTGAAGAGGCTCATGGCGCCATCTTTGCGCACGTAGGAGGATTGCGATCCTGTGGAGGAGTTGAGGATGGCGCGTCCTTCACCATCCATCAAGTCAGATACGGCCTTGGCTCCTGACCCAACTTCCAGTTCTGGAATGTCTTTGGTTTCGGGCAAATCCAGGGGGAATGGTGCTGATTTGACGTTATCGTCGGCTTCGAGAGCCTCTAAATCGACATCTTTGACATCCATACCTGCCGCATGGCAGCAGTCGAGGATAACGAGTAACCGTTTAGCGGCTACGCTGCTGATTTCAGCAGTCAGGTCTTCTGCTTTGAGGGCGGACAGGCGCACTTTCTTGAGGTCTTTAATGTCGTAAGGGATGAGGTAATATTGGTTTGAAGCTTTGTCTACCATGCCGTGACCAGAATAATAGATAACGGCCGTTGCTTCCCCATCTCCCTTTACCTTTTCTTGTATCCAATACAGGGCTTCGAGAATATTTTCCCTCGTTGATTCCGCCCCCATGATGAACTTCACATTATCGGGTTTGTAGGCGCATCGTTCCGGGTGAACCAGCACATCATGAACCGCTTGCACATCTTTTGCCACTGATGGCAATGCCAACCGTTTGATGTTGTTATCATCCACCCCAATAACGACGGCATAACCATGTTCAAAAACTTCTGCCATGTTTTCCTCCTGTGTAGCTATGTTTGTAGGGCGCACTTTAGTGCGTATGGGCTAAAGCCCACACTACAAACCTTTTCATTTCAACGCGAGAAGCGTAACAGCAATTATAAACCGTTACGCTTCTCGTACCCATCAATCTACCGAATGTTTACCCGTTCACGAGATAGTTCAGCACGTGTACCTGGGGCATGAATTTCAGAAACCGCGCTCCACGCTGGAGAATGGGGGTCTTCGTGTCCACGCGCCCAACCGACCATGCCGAACCCTTTGGCATAGAAGTATTTCTCTTTAGCCGTATGATCTTGCTCGTTTTCAATCCAATGCAGCTCAATCACATCCGCAATCTCCAGCCCAGTCTGGAATTTGTATGTCGGGTGGAAGGCAACCAATTTTATATGATCGGTAACGTCGCCACTGTTGTCCGAGGAAGGTGACCCGTCCGCCTTTTTGTAGAACTGGACTTTACGCCGTTGGGTGTAGGTGTCCCCAATCGCCATACGGCGGCGCAACCACCGACTACCTTTTTGGCTATCGGGATCAGTTAAGCGGTAATAACGGCCGTTACCCGGAGACGTGTCGATATCCCGATAAATAAAGTCGTTATTATAGAAGAACTGTTCCCATTGACTGTTTTTCACCTGATAAAAGGTCAGTCCCTCAGTTTGTGATTGGAACCGTTCCTGCCCGCCAAACGAATTACGCACTTCGTATTGACGGCCATCCCCTTTCACATAGGCCAACAAATCGATCTGTTCTTCCTGTGTTTTATCACGCACCCTTTTCGGTTGTGATTGAACATCAACACTCGCTTCACAGCGATAGTATCCATTTTCAGGTGTCGCACTCAGCAAGCGAACCGTACTACCAGTTGGAACCGTGGCGACCAAATCGCTGTCACTACTCGGCTTTTCGCGCATATTCAAGTCTAACAGGGCAATGGCGTTTTGATTTCCGCGCATATCCAGGCTTCGGCCATACAGATACCCTTCCATCAAATTGCCCATCGGCGGCTGAATAACGTTAAACAGCGGTTCCAGGAAAGGCCAGGGATCGATATATTCTGACGGCCAACCCGGTAACGAACTGCCTTTTTTCTTTAACGTCAGATGGAGATGCGGGCCACTCGTATTTCCCGTATTGCCACTGTGTGCCAAAATTTGACCGGCGGCAACCTTATCGCCAACTTTCACCAGGATATTGGGGGCGGCATGGGCATACAGCGTTGAATACCCACTGCCATGATCCACGACCACATGCCAACCATAAGGAGACTCTTTGCCTTCAAAATTCCGGTCAGAAACTCGTGTGACCATGCCTGGCGCAACGGCAAAATAAGGCGAGCCATACGGTGCTTTTAAGTCAACACCTTCATGCCCCGGCAAAAATCCGTTTGAAACTTTTTTATAAAACTCAGGATCCTCCCCAAACTTTTGAGTGACCACCTTATCATTCGTCGGCCAAACATCAAACTTGAAATCCCCAGTTGGCTGATCCGTTCCTAGAGGGTTTTCGGTAGACAAGAACTGACTGCTCGCATACCCTTCGTCATCGCCCGATCTAAGGAAATCCCACGGCCCCTCTTCCAGCACGTCAACTGGTTCCGCCCACGATAACGTTTTCAAAATCGCACCCAACGCCGATGGCTCGCTTCGCATACGCAAACCGGCTTGGGCCGTCACGTATTTCGTGCCAACAGGCTTTAAGTCAATCGATTTAACCTGTTCATCTGTGCCAGCCCACGCCTGTAAATCGGACAAGGAACCTTGGAAATAATTCAAATCCAGATTCATACTGTCATGATGAGCCAAAGACCCACCAACGGCCGTCCATTGATGGAAGGTATACGTAGTCCATGGCTGTGGAATCGCCACTTTGAACGTAGTGGCTGGTTTAATCGGCTCTGTGGAATGGGTGTAATGCGCCACCCACAATGGATGCTCGGCCGTCCAGGCAATAGATGAGCCAGCAAAACCGCGTGACGCATTCCAGAACCAGGCGGCTGTATAAATCATTAACGGCCGTTTATACGGATCATGCTTCTTAAACTCATCGACGAAGCGTTTCACATCGCTTGGCGTCAGGTTGGTATCTTCTACATCGAGGACAGCGCCCAACTCGGCATCTGGTTTGAGCATAGCGGCGAAACGACGCGCCTGTCCTTCTGGCGTATGATCAGCAGCCCGGCCAACTCTGGCGGCCGCTTCTGGATAGAGATAATAGTAAATACCACGCAGCATCCCCACCCGACCCGCTTCCGTATAATTGTGATCGTAATTCGCATCCCGCTCAGTCTTACCACTGGCGGCTCGGATGAAGCAATACTTTACCCCCATGTCGGCCGCTTTCTCAAAATTGACGGTAAAGCCCTGGGCATAAGAAACATCCATCCCCAACACCCGCTGGTCTAAATCCACAGGCGCTGCCAGAGGCGCAATATCTGCACTTTCACTTGAAAAAGAAATGTCCGCTCCGCCAAAGTCGATGCCTTTTGCATTCAAGTCGAAAGAAAGCACCGCTTCCTCTGCCTCAGTTTCGCTCAATAGCACAATTTCAAGTTGGCACTCACCTTGCAATGCTTCGGTCAAGGCTTGCTTGAGAACCCACTGCTCACCCTGACGCTCACTAATCACCAAACGCACCTTGTTTGCCTTGCTATTTTCTGAAAGGGAGATGGTTTGTCTGCTCAGTTCCTGTTCACCCGCTGGCGGCATACCGATTTCGCCATCATCAGCCACGCCGTCCATCGTCACATTGTCGATGAAGAAATCTTTAGGCCGCGCCCACTTGCTTTTCATGCGAATCACCAGCGCCACTTCCCCATTGGCTGGCACCGTCGTTTGCACAACATGGACATACCATTTTCGGTCGCCCATCTTGTACCCATTTACCCAGCCCCCTTCATCATTAAGCCACACACCCGATTCAGCGCCATACATATCCTTTTCGCCATTCAGATGCACCTGAATAGGCACGGTAACGGTGACGCTGCTGCCTGGTTCCAAACCGGTTACGGTTTGTGACAAGGAGGCGCCAAATGACGCATTGGCACTGAATATTTTATAAGTGGCACTCCCCGCAAGAATGAGGGCGTTTTTCTGCCCTATTTGTTCATTTGGGGGCAGTTGCTCACTGAGTTTATGCGTACATTCTGGAATACCACGCACCTGGGAATTGGGGTCGTCATATAGACTTTCGCCCACATCTAATAGCTCTAATTTCCAACCGATTGGTTCTTGGTTAATCAAGAACCAATCAGTCGGTTCTAAGTCGGTCCACCCTTCCGAGAAATTACCGTTGCGAATCATTGATATTACCTCCTATAACTATTTGGAAAACGAACACGAATGATAAAAGTAAATATGAGCCGTTAATCATAATCGCGTGATATTCTTTCTCTCCACGACATAGGGTTAATATCCCTATGATCTCCGATATTGATAAGATTCGTCAACTTTGTAAAACTCTTCACAAACGGCCGTTTCTAGCAAAAAAAATATCTTCTCAATAGAGAGGAGGCCTGACAGGTTTACAGACCAGAGCGTTTATAAACCTGCCAGGTCTTTGCCGCGACTTATTTATTGCGATGTTACCCAAAAATCATCATCCCATCAGAAATATTCATGCTTCCTTTATCGAAATTGGTTGCAGACGATAACACCTCGCAGGTATAATCGATTTTAAGGTTTTTACTCAAACAGTGAATTAATAAAAATCAAGAGAAAATCATCGGAGATTCCGTTTATGCAGGACAACATCATACATATCGAAAAATGGTCGCATTCCCGCCAACCAACCGAGCAAGAACTGCGTGATTTAATGCTTGAAGAAAATCTAGAGCCTTACACTTGGTCAAACCAACCCCTGGATGTGTATGAAGCCCATGTCCATGATTACCATAAGGTGATATTTGTAGTAAAAGGCTCTATCACATTTGGTTTCCCCATAGAAGCAGAGCCAACCGTCTTAAAAGCGGGCGACCGGCTCGATTTGCCCGCCGGGGTACGTCATAATGCAGCAGTCGGGCCAGAAGGCGTTTTTTGCCTGGAAGCACGTCTGTAAACATCAACCTCTATGCCGTTCTTTGACGTCAACCCCCGTAATATAGCGCATGGCTGTTTGCGCACTCGTCCAGCCAAACCAAGCCATCAACTCATCAACCCCATAATCTAAACGAGCCATTTGGGTTGCGCAATAATGGCGGCAGTCATGGGCGGATAACTTTTCGGATAGTCCTGCTTGTTTTCCCAGCCACGCCACCCGTTCGCTAATTCTCACCCGATTTAACGCCTGATCTCGCAGTTGACCGCCTTCACCACTTTTTAGCAATCGCGTGCTGGTGAGCAGCAATGGCCCCTTTGGCTGGAGGGAAGGGGGATAAAGAGACCGCAAATAATAATCTGCCGCGTTATGCAAATCTTCAGTCATTTTATGGGTAGTCCACTCGTGGGCTGTTCCCTTTACTTTGGGACGGTAAAACGAAATCTCGCTATATTGCAAATCAATATTATCAACGGTAAGCAAGGCAACTTCACTGGCGCGAAGCCCGTGGTCGAGCAGCAAACACATGAGCAAAGCATCTCGGTAGGCCTGGGGTGATTGATTGTGCGGCTTTTTAAGGAAAACGGCCGTTTCCTTGTCCAATACGGTTGCTTCCTGCTTCTTCGTAGACCGGCGAGTTACGACAACACTCTGCCGCTTGCCATCCGGCTTGTACGCATATGAGATTTCTTCAATGCGCGTTTGATCGCGTTGTTCATCCACGTTCTGCCCGCCAGCCCGCGAAAAACCCTTCACCGATTGAATAAGCATCCCTTCCTGGCGGTCAATGACTCCCGCCTTGATTGCCATTTGCGCATAGACCTTCACAGTGGACAAACGAGCATTAACAGAAGATACCGCATAGCTTTCGCGCAGTTGCCAGCGGACAAACCCTTCTACAATCCCCCAGGTAACGCCTTCCCAGGCATTCGGATTGGTTTGGAAATCAGCCCCTTTGTCTGGCATAATGCCGATATCAAGCAGATATTCAGCGAACAGTTCCAAATCTCGGGCATGGCGTTTGATGGTATTGACGGACTTTTCGCTGATATAACGCTGAAACAGCGTATCACCAGCAATTCGATTGGCAGTTTGACCGGCGTCACCAATCGTTGTGTAGTCTGAAGAAGCTAACGGTTTGTTATTTTTATTCGGATTGTAGGGGGTTATTTCTTTATATTCATTCATGAGGCATAAGAATACTATATAGTTTACAGAATGTACATACTCATAAAGTATGTACGGCTATTATATTCCCCGTGTAAACTTGAATTTTGGTGAACTTTATTCGTTTCAAACCCCATTGAAAAAACAAAAAAATTCTTAGCACGGCTCTTAGATGTCCATTTTATACTCAAAGCAATGATTGATAATCTCAAACCAAAGGGGGGCGAAAAACTGGGCTTCGTCTACCAGGATGATGTCGTAATGAGGCAGCGCCACTTCCCCATCGTGCCAATAACGCCACAACTGGCGCGGCACATCGCCCCAATCCATTAAATGGCGCTGCTGCAAAGTATCGTGATAACGGGTAATGGCTTCATACAAACGCTGGCGCATCGATTCTCCCAGGGCAAAGCCCCGCCCGGTGCGGTCGGCGGCCATGTAGTCTGCTTCGCTGAACAGCAGCCGGTCTTTATACCAGTTGATTTTATCCAACAATATATGCTCAGAAACGGCCGTTTCCCGCAGCTGTTCATGCGGTAGTGGCTAAGTCGCAACTGATGGGTATAAAATCATACCATGATCAACACAATTACAACCTATGAATGTACTCGCTGCCATAGTATGGATATTGTCAAAAACGGGCAAACGCCAAAAGGTAAGCAAAAATTTCATTGTAATCGTTGTGGGACCTACGGCACCCTCAATCCAGAGGTAAAATACTTTGTACGCAAGACATTATCCTTTTCCAAATCTGATGAGTACCACGAAATTGCCTCACGTTTGTTTTTGCATGAGTATAAGGTGTACAGTTTTGTGGTCGGTTGGGTCTTTACGGCCGTGTCCTCTTCTCCTATCATTAACTCCCATACCAGCTGCGCCTGCTACCCGTTTTGCACGGTTAACAATTGGCTGGAGAGCTGGACTTGGCGATTGTATAAGTTGGCTGGATTCACCTAGTTGACATGAGCCTTGTTGGAGTGAATTACAGGTAGACGATGATCGAGTAAGTTGAAAATCATCAGGTACAGCTAGTCCATTCCAGCATGTTGTCAGCCCATTCAGGCAATATGCTGGTAATCCCATAAACCGTTTCCTCTGTTGTTTCACCGGTGCGACAGCAAACAACATGACGGTCAATCTTAAAAACCTGTTCTAAAGCAGGCCAATCGATAAATCCAGATTCATCGGCTATCAGTGTCTAGGTTCGTTTTTCCAAACGCCCATGTTCTTTGTTCTGGCTGATAGCGACTCGTTGTGGCAGTGAAGCCACCTTGATTTCATTTTCCTTCACGTCAACTGCGACTTGCATCAGCACAATGCCTTCTTCGGGCAAATAGGCAGCTAGTAAATGAACTCCCTTGGTTTTCCCCTTGGGAATCGTCCCGCGTAACGTTTTCCCATCCAAAGTTATCAAGATGCTTTGCTGACCACCGTACTCCTGATACAAAAATAGTCGGAAGCAGGGGCAATTGTTAGACCACCTTCGGCATTTGCGCTAGTCTGGCGCTGAATACCAGTTCAACACGCGCAGGGCGCGCAGGGTATTCCAGCGACTGGGTGAGCCTTCGGTTATGCCGGGTTCGGCGATGACTTCATCGGGGTGCATGATCCCCAGCGCCCAGCGACCGTCCGTATCGCGCTTGGAGGCAACGATTTCGATGGCTTCGGCCATGCGCGGGTCTGGTGCCATGCCAGCGTTGCGCAAATAATCCAGTCCGCGCAGAATGTCGTAGTGCCAGCCGACGGGGTAAGAGAATTGCGTCCAGACAGGGCCGCCTTTGCGGTCAAGCTCGATGGGTTCGCCGGTCGATAGCCGCTTGAATAGATGGCGGGAGAGCAGGTACTCCTGCCCGCGCCCGCGTGCTGCCTTTACGGTGGGCGAGCCGCCGGTGGCACGCTCGAATTCCAGCAGACCTTCGAGGACGTTGATCGTAGTGTGGAAGGAGCCACGCGTGGAGCCGATTTCTTGATCGCAATTCCAGCCGCCATCCGTCATCTGTTCGCCCAGCAGCCGGTCTACCAAAGGGTGCATGTCCACCCCAAAATACGCGCCCACGGTTACAACGCGACCATTAATGCAGGGCTCCACTTCACCGGCGAAGAAAGGCTTATGCCACCAGCTGATGTCTTCGTCTTTTGGCAGCTCATCCTGAGTAATATTCATTAGCCATTTGACGTTCTCTCGGACTCTGCTCACAGCACGCTTGGCTTGCTCATTGGCCGGGTCGAGCCCCATGTCATGCAACAACAATAAAGTGCGTAGGGTGGGCCATTCGGGAAAACGGGGGTCTGCAGGCCACGTGCCATCCTCGGATTGAGCCGCGAGAAGGGCAGCGCCCCAGCCGTCGGTGGCGATCTTAGCGCGCTCGGCGGCAATTTCCTCGTCGGACGCATCGGTGAAGTCTCGCATTACCTGCCAGCGGATTGAAGGGTCGGAATCAAGCAGCCACTGTATGGCCGATCTCTTTGGCTTCGGGGCTTGCCATTTGGGTGAATCGGTTGTCATCTGTTCGTTCTCCTTCTCTGTAAATTGAGTGGAGTCGGCGGCCAGCGCACAGCATAACCTGTATTTCCAACCGCCGCTCCTCAAACCGGACGTGCGACTTTAACCGCATCCGGTTGGCCAGGAAATTAATTTACCATTCAGTCAGTTTCCAGATTTCAGGCTGCCAACTGCCCGGCTGCCCGCCAATTTCGGCATAAATGGCAACGGCCGTTTTCAATTCACCCATCGACAAATCTTCATCCCCCATCATGTGATACAAGTCTGCTAAATTGTTATGAAGCGCTGCTTCACGGTGACGGTCGCCGTACTGGATGCAGCGGGACAAGGCGGTTGTTAGATGCTGCTGCGCGAGGTTGAACTGGGAAACGGCCGTTTCCACCAAAGCCAGATTATTCAGAGCCGCAATTTCCGTGTCGGGCAGGTTGTTGGCCTGGGCGAGCGCCGCACTGTGGCTAAATTGCGCCATCGCCTCGTCAAAAGCGCCCGCTTGCCGCGCCAAAATGCCTGAAATGTTGTGGCATTGCGCTTGCGCTTGGGCAGAGGTCGCCAGTTTTTGACCTTGCGCGGCATACGCTGCTGCCTGTTCAAAATCTTTCAGATTGAAAGCCACATAACTCCAATCAATATACAGGCGCACCAAATCATCGGGCTGGCTGATTTGCTCTTTGGCGGCTAACAGTTGGGCTTCGGCCTTCTGCCAAAAACCCTGGCGCATATACACTTGCGCTATCTTATGCTCCAGTCGCCCCAAATCCGCCACATCCAGTTGGGATGCGGCCGTTTCGTAGCTGACGAGGGCGGCGGCGTAGTCACCGAGCCGAATGTACAGGTCGGCGCACGCTTCGTGCAGCGGCCCCACGTCTGCATACCCCAGCGCCAGGGCGGACTGGTAATAGTAGATGGCTTCCTGATGGGCAAATAAGCTTTTGGCCTGATCCCCCGCCTTCACAAAATAAGCAGCGGCTTCTTCATCCAGGCTGGCCTGGCGGTAATGGTTGGCGATTTCGGCGGTAACGGCCGTTGTTTGCAATTGTCGTCGGTTAGACTGGGCAAGCGCTTCAGCTACCCGCCGGTGCAGCAGCCGCCTGCGCGCCAATCCCATTTCCGCATAGGCCAATTCATGCAATTTGGTATGCGAGAAGTCGTAGACGGCTGGGGCGGCGCTGGCCGACGTTGCAGATTGCTCATTGAAGAGGCCGCGAGCGACCAGTTTTTCCAAAGCCAGCACTATCTCTTCATCACTACGGCCGCTTACCAGTCGTAAGAGATCATAATTGAAGGCGTGGCCGATGGTGGCAGCCGTTTGCAGTAGTTGATGTTCGGCTTCATCGACTTGTGCCAGCCGGGAGACGAGCAAATCGCGCACGGTGCGGGGAATGTCCCATGAGGCATCCAGGTCGGCGGGCAAAATTTGCTGGACGAGTGCCTGGAGGTACTCAACCAGAAAATAGGGCAAACCTTCGGTTTCCTCATACAATTTGCGCGGCAGCTCTGAATCATGAACGGGCATAACGGCCGTTAACAACGCCGCCACCTCTTCTGCCGAAAAACGAGTCAACACAAGCTGCTCGCTCACCCCATCCCGCCGCAGTTCCGCCGCCAGTCGCAGCAAGGCATGGTTGGCTGGCAGCGCCTCACTGCGCCAACAAAGAAGAATGAGAAACGGCCGTTTTTGCCACCGTCGCAGCAGAAACAACAACAATCTCCAAAGAAGCAGAATCCAGCCAATGCACATCGTCCCAAAACAACACCCCTGGTTTTTCACCCTGAAGCAGTGCTTGCAAAACCTGTCCCACGCCTTCATAAAAACGATTTTGCGCTCCGGGCGAATCGAGGTCAGCCAGAGAAACGGGCGCTGACTGCCAGGCCTCAATCTCCGGCAGTAAACGGCCGGCTTCTGCCAAAAAATGAGGGGGGACGGTTTCTAACTGCGCCGCTGCCCCGGCAAACTCAGCCCTTCATGCAGCAGTTGGCTGATGGCGGCATACGCCAGATTGTTTTCCCCTTCATAACAACGCACAGAGAGGGTGGCCGCCGATTGTGCCTGACAATGCGCCAGGAAAGTCTGCGCCAGCATGGTTTTGCCGATGCCTGCCTCGCCTTCGATGATCAGTAAACGGCCGTTTGCCCCCACCTGTTGATAAAGCTGATCCATCTGAGCCAACTCAGGTTGGCGACCGACAAACAGCACATCCTTTTTTTGCAGGGATGGCGGGGCGATGGGTTGGTCGCCCGCCTCATTTTCGGGCGATGGTGGGTCAGGAATCGGGGAAATCTGATTGTTGCGAATGGCTTCGTACAATTCAACGGTTTGCTGCGAGGGGTGCGACGCCCAGTTCTTTGTCGAGAATGAGTACACAGGCGCGGTATTGATTCAAAGCCTTGTTGCGCTGTCCCGCCTGGGTATAGAGCAGCATCAACAAGCGATGCGCTTCTTCGCGCAGCGGATCAAATGTTAACCAGCGATGGGCGGTGGTGATGGCCGCGGTAAAGTGCGCGGCTGCCTGCTGTTGTTGACATAACAACTCAAGCGCCGAGGCCATGTCGCGGCGCAAGGCTTCTACCTGAATGATCTGCCAATCATCAAAAGGAAGGCTGTCCCGCAGGGAAAAGCCAGTCAGAAAATCATCGCGGTAGAGGGAAACGGCCGTTTCCCAATCTCCATTTTGCACAGCCATCAGAAACTGTGCCACATCACACCACACGGCATCCGTTTCCAACCCGATGGCGTCACGGGAAATAGAGAGATTGTTGGCGCCAACGGCCGTTTTCAAGGTAGACAAGGTGCGCCGCAGCGCCGCCTTCGCCCGGCTATCATCAAACTCCGACCAGAGCAGCGCCGCCAAACTGTCCCGCGACTGCCGTTCCCCCGACAGCGCCAGATAGGCCAGCATGGCGACCGCTTTGCGCGTGTCCATGGTTACGGGTTCATCCGCTAGTTCAATACGCGGTGTGCCTAAAAAGTAGAGTTTTAGCGACGACATGCCCCTAGTTTACCTCATTTTCGTCACGGCAAATGGTTCGTGACGAATTTCGTAACGATTAGCAGACGGTAGCCCGTTATAGTAGCCATTATGAACTCAGAACAAAAGGATGTGGCAAGATGACAACCTCAAATTCAACTTCTTCTTATCAACAAAAATCAATTGGCGAAACGGCCGTTGATGGTCTGCTGGCTGGTTTGGTGGGTGGCGTGGCAATGGCCCTCTTTTTAGTCATGACCGGCTGGCTAACGGGCACACCGCCGCTGACGACCCTGGCTTATTTTGACCCGGCACAAACAGGCAGTTGGCTGACCGGTTTACTGGCCCATCTGGCAGTGTCGGCGATTTATGGGGTGGTGTTTGGGCTGCTGATGGGGGTGCTGGGTCGGCTACGGCCGTCGCTGACGAAGCTGACCTGGCTGTGGGGTGTGGGCTATGGACTGGTGTTGTGGCTGTTGGGGCTGGGGGTGGTGTTAACGGCCGTTGGCGTAACACTGGCGCAAATTCCGGCCTGGCAGTTTGCCCTGGCGCACGTTGTTTATGGGGGGGTGTTGGGTTTTTGGCTCTGTAAACATCAATAATTTACTTCAATGGAGGGTATGATGAAACGTGTTTTGAAATGGATTGGCATTGTTTTGGCTGGATTGGTGGGGTTTGTTTTGCTAACGGCCGTTATCCTGCACTTTGTCGGCCTCTCACGGCTGAACAACGCGCCAGAAGTGGCGGCAAAACCGGTGGCTGTGCCCACCGATGCCACGGCCGTGGCGCGGGGCGAGCATCTGGTGAACTTGGTCAGCTCGTGCGGCATGTGTCATGGCGAAAATCTGGGCGGACAGGTATTCTTTGACGGCGAAGTGGGCAGCTACGTCTTTGCCGCCAACCTAACGGCGGGCGCGGGCGGCGTAGGCGCCACCTTTAGCGACGCCGATTGGGAACGGGCCATCCGGCATGGGGTGGGTGGCGACGGTCGTACCCTGGTGATTATGCCGTCCAACTTTTACCAGTATCTCAGCGACGCCGATCTGGGGGCGATAATCGCCTATCTAAAAACCGCGCCGCCGGTGGACAACGATCTGGGCGAACGGCGCATCGGCTTCCCCGGCTCCGTACTGGGCGGCACGATTGGCTTTAACGACTTCACCCGGATCAACAGCATTGACCACGCCAACGTCGGCGCCAACAGCCCCACAGAGGGGGCAACGGCCGAATATGGCGCGTATATGGTGAGCATTGCCATGTGTGGTGAATGCCACGCGGCAAATTTGGCGGGCATTGTAGGCGAAGACGGCCCGCCGCCCGGCCCCAACCTGACCCCCGGCGGCGATCTGGCAAGCTGGACGGAGGCGGATTTCATGGCCGCTATGCGCACGGGGCAAACCCCAGACGGCCGTTCCCTCGACCCGGAAATGATGCCCTGGGCCACCTTCAGCCAGATGAGCGACACCGAATTGCAGGCGATTTGGACCTATTTGCAATCGCTGCCCGCTTTGCCCGATAATTCGTAATAGTTATTATAGGTGACAGTCACTTTTGAAGTGATTGTCACCTGGAGGTACAGATGAAAATATTGGAAACCAACCGACTGATATTGCGCCATTTGGAACCCGGCGATCTGGACGACCTGTACGCTCTATACCGCGATCCGGAAATACGGCGCTACTTCCCGGATGGCACGTTGACCTATGAGGAAACCAAAGAAGAGCTGGAATGGTTTCTCAACGGCCACCCCGAACACCCGGAACTGGGCTTGTGGGCGACAATTCATAAAGAGACCGGGCAGTTTGTTGGCCGGTGCGGGCTGCTCCCATGGACCATTGATGGGCAGGACGAAGTCGAAGTGGCTTATCTCATTGCCAAAACACATTGGCGGCAGGGATTGGGCGCAGAAGCGGCGCTGGCGATCCGGGATTACGGCTTTGGGCAATTGGGGCTGACGCGCCTGATTTGCATGATTTACCCGAACAACACTGCCTCTATCGGCGTGGCTCAGAAAATTGGGATGTCTTTGGAACGGGAAGCCGAAGATGAGATGGGGTCGTTTTTGATTTACGCCCTGAATCTGTAACGGCCGTTGAACCGCCCAAGCAGAACCCAATTCACGCTCGGGGACGGCGATCATCTGAAAGGAAAGGGAAATGAAACGGACAACGTTGGCAGCCTGGGCTGTTTTTGGCCTGATTACCCTCATCTCGGTTTGGGCGGCGCTGCTCGATACGGCCGTTGCGCGGCAGGGCGGCCCACCCCAGCCCTGGTTCCTCTACCTGGTGGGGCCGGTGTTTGCTCTGGTGGGGGCGCTGATCCTGGCACGTCAGCCCGGCAACCGCGTGGGCTGGCTGTTGATGATGCCGGGTCTATCCGCCTTCGTACTGACAGATGCCTATTTCTTGCCGCTGAACAACGGCCTTGCGCCGCTGCCGCCCACGCTGACCCCTGGACTGTGGCTGGCGCTGTGGTACAGCGGCTGGAACTGGACGCTGCTGATCTTTCCGTTGATGTGGTTGATGCTGCTGTTCCCCACCGGACGGCCGATTAGCCGACGCTGGGGCTGGCTGATGTGGGTCGGCGTTGTCCTGCTGCTGTTTTTGCTGCTGCTGGCGACGTTTGTGACGCCCATGCAGCCCGGCAGCGGTGACGCCAACTGGAGCTATCCCAATCCGATTGGGATTTTTGAGTACAACGCCGTTCAAGAGAGCGCCATCTTTGCCTTTTTCTTTGCTGTGATGCCCGTGTGGGTTGTGCTCTGCCTGGCGTCGCTGGTGGTGCGCTACCGGCGTGCCGGGCAGGTGGAACGCCAACAGATGAAGTGGCTGCTTGTGGCCACGGCCGTTTTCGCGGCGGCCTATATCCCGGTCTTCCTGGTGACGGATTTCGACTCTGGGCCAGACACCGCCTTCTGGAGCAATCTTTGGATGGTGGCTATGTTGCTGATTCCGGTGTCAATCGGCATTGCCATTTTGCGCTACCGGCTGTTTGACATTGACCTGATCATCCGCAAGACGGTGCAATATGCGGTGCTGTCGGCTTTGCTGGCGCTGGTTTATTTTGGCAGCGTGGTGCTGCTGCAAACAGTGGTCGGCCGGGCCACGGACGCCCAATCGCCGCTGGTGATTGTGGTGTCTACGCTGCTGATTGCGGCATTGTTTGCGCCATTGAGAAAGCGGGTGCAAACGGCCGTTGATCGCCGTTTCTACCGCCAAAAGTACGATGCCCAGCAGGTGCTGGCGCAGTTCGCCAAACGGCCGGGATGAAACGGACATGGACGACCTCGCGAGCAGAACTGCTGCGCGTGGTGCAGGAAACGATGCAGCCGGAGCAGGTTCGGTGTGGCTAAAGGATTCCAAATGGAGCGGTCAACATGAATGATACCTGGCTGCGCCGCATCGCTTGGGGAACAGCGTCCCTGACAATAGGTGTCCTCATTGTCTCGATGGCAATGTTATTTTTGGCACCTGATAAATCCAGCATCAACTTGTTGATAATCATGGTAAGCAGTTTTGTAACATTGGGTGCGCCTATCCTGGGGGCGATCATTGTCACAAAACAGCCACGTAATCGAATCGGCTGGCTGTGGATTGTTTATGGGCTGCTAATAGGTCTACGGTCGCTGGGACATGGTATCTACTATTATGGTGGCTCTCAACCCACTGGCTACTTAGCCCTGGAGTATTTTTTGTTGTGGTTAACGGAGCCAACCAATCTGACAGTGGTTGCTTGCCTGATTCTGATGATGCTCTGGTTTCCCAACGGGCAACTGCCATCACGCCGCTGGCGCTTCCTCTATATTTGGCTCTTCCTGGCGCTGGCTGTTTTGTATTCAAGCTTGTTTGGTCCTGGTCCCAATTGGAATGGCGGTGCAAATTCTGGGGGCATTGTCATTGACAATCCTTATGGTTGGCTTCCAGAAAACGCCGTATGGTATTATTTAGGATTTCCTTCCTTCATTTCTCTCCTTCTGATCCTGATGCTGGCAGCGATCTCCCTTATTTTCCGTTATCGCGCTGTTGGTCAACAGGTGCGTTTGCAGTTACGCTGGTTTGTCGTGGGTGGCTTCTTTACTGTCATCCTGTTGCTGCTCCCTGTCTTTGTGGAATTATCACCAAATCGGTTCAATTATGGATTCGAATATCTTCTTGTCCTCGCTTGGTCAAGCCTATGTGATTCCGCTCTATGTGGCCGTTGGCATCGCCATTTTGCGTTATCGGCTGTATGACATTGACGTGATTATCCGCAAGACGCTGGTCTACGCGGTGCTGTCAGGACTGCTGGCGCTGGTTTATTTTGGACTGGTGGTGCTGCTGCAAAGCGTGTTCGATTCGGTCAGCGGTCAACAATCCCCCGTTGCCATTGTCATTTCCACGCTGGTCATTGCCGCCCTGTTTGCGCCGTTGCGCCAACGGGTGCAAGCGGTGATTGACCGCCGCTTCTACCGCAAAAAGTACGACGCCCAGCAGGTGCTGGCGCAGTTCGCCCATCACCGCGCGGGATGAGACGGACATGGACAAGCTCACGGCCGAATTGGTGCGCGTGGTGCAGGAAACCATGCAGCCTGAGCAGGTTTCGGTCTGGTTAAAGTCGGTAAAGGGTAAACGGCCGTTTCCGTAACGTTTAGCAGACGATTTGACGATACAATGATCTCATGACAGAGCAAAAAATAGCTCATCGGTTGGATAGGAGTGGGTGGCTGGTATTGCTGGCGGCGGTGTTGGTGCTGCTGCTGAGTGTGGGGCAGGTTGTCTATCGTTTGACGCTGCCCACGGATGGCTGGGGCGTACTCACGGAAGAGATTGAAAACGCAAATTGGATTTTTTATGAGAATTTGGTGGGAGCAGAGTCGGATTTGCAGCAGTGGGATGCGGTGCTGGCGGTAGACGGCCGTTCCGTCTCTGGCAGGCTGTCGAATGAGTATGTCCCGGCTCCAGATAACTGGCAGATTGGCCGGACGGTGACGATGCTGATGTTGCGGGATGGGGTGGAGATGGAGGTGGCTGTGCCGGTGGTGGCGTGGACGGGAACGGCCGTTTGGCACTACCACACCGCCACACCCGGGAAAGTTGGGAATCTGTTGGGCGCCGTTTTGCTGCTCATTATCTGCTGGTTCACCTTCCTGCGCCGCCCTGACATTCCCAGTGCCCGCGCCCTGCTCATGTTTGGCGTCGCCTCGGGTGCAACCACCATCAGCAGCAGTGTGCCGGATGGTCTGTCCGTACAGTTCGATCAGTTTGCGTTTTATTTAACGGGTTTTTTCAGCTATGTCATTTTTGGGGTGCTGTTAGCCCCCTCCCTGCTGGCTTTTGCGCTGCTGTTCCCCCGTCCCAAGCAGATCATTCAGCGTCATCCCTGGCTGGCGTTTTTGCCCTTTGCCTATGGTTTACTGCTCTTGGTTTTCCTCCTGCTGGGAGGCCGCGCTGAAGTGGGCTGGGTGAGTACGATGGGCATGATGATCCTGACGATTGCGAGCCTGGCTCATGCGGGTGTGACGCAGCGGGATGCGGTGAGCCGGGCGCAGCTGCGTTGGGCGATTACTGGTTTTGTGGCGGGGCTGTTGCTGTTTGGGCTGAATTTTCCGCTCGGCTTTGGTTGGGTAACAGATCTGTTTTGGATAAATATCTTCTCCATTCTCTCCAGCCTCAGTTCTGTGGTGATTGGCGCGGGGCTGGCGGTAGCGGTGCTGCGCTACCGGCTGTTTGACATTGACCTGATCATTCGCAAGACGGTGCAGTATGCGGTGCTAACGGCCTTGCTGGCGCTGGTTTATTTTGGCATGGTTATCCTGCTGCAAAGCGTGTTCAATTCGGTCAGCGGCCAACAATCGCCCATTGCTATTGTCATTTCCACGCTGGTCATCGCCGCCCTGTTTGCGCCGCTGCGCCAGCGCGTCCAGGCTGTCATTGACCGCCGCTTCTACCGCAAAAAGTACGACGCCCAGCAGGTGCTGGCCCAATTTGCCCACGGCCCGGGATGAGACGGATATGGACACACTAACGGCCGAACTCCAGCATGTCATCCAGGAAACTCTCCAACCTGAGCAGATCACAATCTGGTACAGGCAGGCCCGCCGATGAGCAACAGAACCGCTGTCCGCTTTGCGTGGATCGTATGCGTGTTGGTCATTACTACAGCCGTTGCCATCGCTATTTCAGGCATTGCGGCCGAACCCACCATTTTTGGCGTGGGCGAAGCCCTGTTAGGATTGGCCTGGAGTGCTGCCTTCGCGGTCACCGGCGCATTGATCGTCTCGAACCGGCCACGTAACATGGTCGGCTGGCTGCTGCTATTAGAAGCAACGATCACCTTCGTCGTTCCGATGGGTGACTATTTTGATAGCCTGATTCAAGCACCAACCGACCCCTCGTGGCTGACCCTGATTGGCCTTTGGATCTACGGCTGGGCGTGGCTGTGGTATATCTTCCCGGTGCTGTTTATCCCCTTGTTCTTCCCCACGGGCAGACTGCTTTCCGCCCGCTGGCGCTGGGTGGTGGGACTTGGCCTGGGTCTCTGCGCACTTTTTCTGTTTTTCGCATCTTTTTCTCAGGAGTTTGTCCCCGGAAACGTCAACTGGCCGACTCCTGCGCCCAATCCAATCGGCTTTCTGTCGCTCGATTCGTTTCCCTATCAATTCTGGTTTCCCGGCTTGCTCGTTTTCATCGTGCTGAGCGTCGTCTCGCTCGTCGTGCGCTATCGCCGTGCCGGAGCGGTTGAGCGAGAGCAAATGAGGTGGCTGCTATTCGCGGCTGCACTGTTTGCCGGTGTTTACCTCATCGGCCTGTTCACCAACTCGCTGGGTGGGCCAATTAACGAGTTTGTGGTGGCGCTGCGCAACCAGTCGATGACGCTGTTGCCCATTGCGATTGCCGTCGCCATTCTGCGCTATCGGCTGTATGACATTGATCTGATTATTCGCAAGACGGTGCAGTATGGGGTGGTAACGGCCGTTCTCGCCCTCGTCTATTTTGGCACTATCATCCTCCTGCAAAATCTGGTAGGTCGCACCTTGGATGAACAATCCCCCATCATTATCGTCCTCTCCACCCTGCTCATCGCCGCCCTCTTCAACCCTTTGCGCCAGCGCGTCCAAGCCTTCATTGACCGCCGCTTCTACCGCCAAAAGTATGATGCGCAGCAAGTTTTGGCGCAGTTCGCGCAAACGGCACGGGATGAAACGGACATGGAAGCCCTGCAAGCGGAATTGCTTCGTGTGGTGCAAGAAACGATGCAGCCGGAACAAGTCGGTTTATGGCTGAAAAGAGAGTGATGCCATGATCATTTTAGAAACTCCGCGTTTGATGCTGCGTCATTTTGTGCCAGATGACCTGGACAGCTTGTTTGCCCTGTACAGCGACCCAGACATTCGGCGCTATATCCCGGATTGCCCCACGACCTATGAAGAGACCCAAGAACAGGTGGAATGGTATTTGCACGGTCATCCCCGACATCCAGAATTGGGGCTTTGGGCGACGATTCTCAAGGAGAGCAATCAATTCATCGGCCGCTGTGGCTTGCTGCCCTGGACGATAGACGGCCGTTTTGAAGTCGAAGTGGCTTACCTGATAGACAAAGCGTATTGGGGGCAAGGTCTCGGCACAGAAGCGGCGCAAGGGATTCTTGATTACGCTTTTGAGCAATTGGGCTTGACCCGTTTGGTCTGCCTGATAGATGAAGAACATGTAGCCTCTATCAAGGTCGCGGAAAAAATTGGCATGGCTTTTGAAAAAGCAAGCGAAGATGAAATTGGGCCGTTTTGGCTGTATGCTATTGGTGAACAGCCAAAACCGTAACGTTTAGCAGACGATAGCATGGTAAAGTGACACTATGACAGCATTGAGATTTTTTAAACGCAAAGCAAAATCAGATGAGGTAGAAGTGGAACGAGAAACGGCCGTTATCACCCCGCCCCCTCCCGTCGAAACCCTCACCTTCGACCTGGACATCGCCCCCCACGATCCGTTTCTCACCTACTGCCTCAACAGCAAAGGCATCATCGACGTGGAACGCCTGCTGCTCGCTTCTCCAGCGGTGACGGCGATAAAAGAAGCGGGCGTCAGACTGGTCGTGCCGCTGGTAAGCCAGGGCGATTTGATTGGCCTCATCAACTTAGGTTCGCGCCGCAGTGAGCAAGAATACACCAGCGATGATTACAGGTTGCTGCATGATTTAAGCATCCAGGCCGCGCCTGCTCTCAAAGTGGCGCAGTTGGTACAGCAGCAAAAGTTGGAAGCGATTGAACGGGAACGTATCCAGCAAGAACTGCGCGTCGCTCGTCTCATTCAACAAACGCTGCTGCCGCAAGAACTGCCCCAACTGGCAAACTGGCACGTCGATGCCTTCTACCAACCCGCCCGCGCCGTTGGTGGCGATTTTTACGATTTTATCTATTTTGAAGACGGCCGTGTCGCCTTCATTGTGGCTGACGTGACCGACAAAGGCGTGCCAGCCGCGCTGGTGATGGCCACCACGCGCAGCATTCTTACGCGCCGCCGCCGAACGGTTGGAATCGCCCGGCGCGGTGCTGGAACGCACCAACAATGTGCTCGTCAAAGAAATTCCACCCAAAATGTTTGTCACTTGCTTTGTGGCGCTGCTCAATCCGCAAACCGGCCATTTGCGCTACGCCAACGCGGGGCATGATGTGCCGTACCACTGGACTGCCAACGGGATCCAAGAACTACGCGCCACCGGCATGCCGCTGGGTTTGATGGCGGGCATGGTTTACGAAGAAAAAGAAACGACGCTGGCCGCCAACGATTACTTCTTGCTTTACAGCGATGGCTTAGTCGAAGCCCATGCGCCTGACCGCGAAATGTTTGGCTTCCCGCGCTTGCAAACGTTACTCGCTGACCATGAAAACGGCCGTTCTCTCAACCAATTCCTCCTCGACCAGTTAGCCGCTTTCACCGGCCCAAATTGGGAGCAGGAAGATGATGTGACGTTGGTAACGATTCAGAGATTAGAGATTGGTGATGAGATGTCGAAGCGCCAACTCAGTCTCCAATCTCCAATCTCACTTTTGAGATTCCCTCCGCCAGAGGCAATGAACGGCAAGCGATGGAACGAGTGGCGGAAATTGTAGGAGATCAGGCTGCCTGATGCACGATTGCAAAAGTTGAAAACGGCCGTTGCCGAAGCCACCATGAACGCCATGGAACACGGCAATGAATACGACCCAGACAAACCCGTCAAAATTGCAGTGATAATGAATGAAACGGCCGTTACCGTCCACATCACCGACCAGGGCGGCGGCAGCCCCATCAACAGCGAGTCGGTTACGCCCGACCTCAGATGCCAAGCTGGCTGGCGAACAAACGCCACGTGGCTGGGGACTGTTTCTCATCAAAAATATGGTCGATGAGATGAACGTCATTCAGGATGAAAACCAGCATACGATTGAGTTAGTAATGAAGATGAGATTGTGGAGAGTGGAGAGCAGTGGATGAATACACAACGACAACAACATTTCAGGCAACAACCAGTCGAGAGAGAGCGAAACGGCCGTTATCGATCTGAATGGCGAAATTAACGGGTCGGCTGACGCCATTTTGAGCACAGCTTACAGCGAAGCCGCACAACTAACACCCAGCAAAATCGAGCTGGACTTTGCCCAGGTCGATTACATCAACAGCACCGGTATTGCTTTGATTGTGGGTTTGTTGGCGAAAGCGCGTGCGGCACATATTCCGTTAACGGCCGTTGGCCTCAGCGAGCATTACCGGGAAATTTTTACCATCACCCGCCTGTCGGATTTTATTGAGATTCAGTGATCGTAACTTCAGGTGCGACGCACTTTGAAAGTGCGTCGCACCTCACACCTCAGCACCTCAGGAGATCTATCATGCCCAATCAACTTATCACCCAGGTTCGTAAAGTTTCAAGCGAAACGGCCGTTATCGATATTTCCGGTGAGTTAAACGGATACGGTGAAGACACCTTAATGGCAGCGTACACCCAGGCCAGCAATGGCCGGACACAAGCCATCATCCTCAACTTCACCGATTTAGAATATATGAACAGTTCCGGCATTGGCCTGCTGGTGACGATGCTCATTCGCGTGCAGCGCCAAAAGCAGCGCCTGCTGGCTTATGGCCTGAGTGACCATTACCAGCAAATCTTTGAACTGACCCGGCTTAACGAAGCCATTGCCATTTATTCCAGTGAAGAAGCGGCAGTAACGGCCGTTGCCACTCCTGCCTGATTTCCTTTTTTGACCGATTAATTGAATAAGTAGTATTCAGTGGCCAGTGTTCAGTTTACAGTGTTCAGTAGTGTGCCGCGTGCTCTCTGCACTGTTCACTGTCCACTGTTTACTGAACACTGAATACTGAAAACCGGAGGTTTCCCATGAACGACACAAATCCACCCAAACAAAACCGAGACAAATCCAACTGGGCCACGCCCGTCAACAGCATGGATGTACACGACATCCCCAACAGCGCCATCAACTTGAACGTGCAAGGCAAAAAACCGATGAGTCCGTTACAAGGATTCGGTCAACTGTGGCAAAAAACATATCGCATTCGTCTGGAAGGCATCACCATCACCCCTCAAGCCGTCATCGCCGAGTGGAAAGCCCATTTCCCTGAATTTTGGCCGAAAGGCAACGACTTTTACGGCCCGCTGCAAGGGGTCAAACCGGGCGAAGTGGCGGTTCTCAATCTCGCCATGCCCGGCGGCGCTAAACTGTCCACCGGCATTCGCGTCATCTACGCCGACGACGAATCATTCGCCTTTATGACTCCGCAAGGCCACATGTTTGCTGGTATGAACACCTTCAGCGCCTTCGACGACGACGGCGTCACTGTCATCCAGATTCAAGCGCTGGTGCGGGCGGGCGATCCCTTTTACGAGATGTCATTCCGCCTCAAATTCGGCCACAAAGCGGAAGACGCCTTTTGGCACGATACCCTGCGCAATTTAGCCAGCCATTTTGACTGCACCCACCAAGAAGTCACGCAAACGAATGTGTGCGTGGATAAACGAGTACAATGGTCAGAGGCCAAAAATGTATGGCATAATGCGATGATACGAACGGCCGTTTACATGCCCGTCCACATTACCAAACGACTTTTCAATAAAGGATAAATTAGTTGCAGGGTGCAAAGTTGCAAAGTTGCAGGGTAACAAGATACCTTGCAACTTTGCAACCTTGCACCTTACTATCTCTATCATGAACGCAATCATCGTCGGTTCCGGCCCCAATGGTCTGGCGGCTGGTATTACGCTGGCACGACAGGGCTGGAACGTACAAATCATCGAAGCAAAAGACACCATCGGCGGCGGGATGCGCACCGCCGAATTGACCCTGCCCGGCTTTCGCCACGACATCTGTTCCGCCATTCACCCACTGGGCATGGGCTCTCCCTTTTTTCGCTCGCTCGATTTAAGCGACTATGGCCTGGAGTGGATTCAGCCCGACTTGCCCCTGGCGCACCCTTTTGAAGACGGAACGGCCGTTTCCCTCCACCAATCCCTCGACTGCACCCTACAAAATCTGGGAGGCGATGGCAAAAATTACGGCCGTTTGCTCAAACCCCTCCTGCAAGATTGGGATGGCTTAGCGCGAGAATTTCTTGGACCCCTGCGATTGCCCCGTCATCCCCATCCACCACAGCGCCAGTAACGTAAGGCGTCAGGTAGCCCGGTAGGAAATTTAGTCGAATATTACTCAACGGGTGTTGTAGGGAGAACGAAACGGCCGTTACGCGGCAGTGCGGTTTATCTCAATTGCCAGACTGTAAAGTTCGCGTTAGATTTCATCAAATGCGAACCCGTGACACTGTTATGTTCCCTCCCATCACGGGTATCGATTCCATTTCAATGACAATCCCACCGCCGCCAATGCCAGCATGGCTCCCAGTGCCGCAAAGAGGGCGCTGATTTCCAATGCTTCCTTTTGCAGCACAATTTGCGTCGGCAGATTCAGAAAGACCTCGTTCAATTGATCAGCGCTCTCGGCACGGTAATAGGTGCCGCCGGTTAAATCGGCCACTCCTTGCAGCGTTTCTTCGTCGATGACCAGGAACCGGCGGAAATTGCCGCCACCCCCAAAGCCACCTCCGAAACCGCCGCCGAAGCCGCCGCCAGAACCGGGGCCAAACACATCGCCGCCTAACTGTTCCGGCGTGCAGAGCATTTGTCCCGGAGTAGCTGTGCCAAAACCGATGGTATAGACGCGCACATTCCGGTCGGCGGCTTGCTGCGCGGCATCCAAAGGTAGAGGGCCACGACTGTTGGCGCCATCGGTGAGCAGCACAATAATATCGGGCTGGTATTCGACATCCAGGTCAGTTTCGTTTTCGTCGGCTTGAAGATTAAGGCCGCTGGGCGCCACCGCTGTATTAATTTCAGCAATGGCGTCAATCGATTTCAGGGTGGCGCTGCCAATGGCTGTGCCCAGCGCCGTCGTTAGATTTTTAACGGCCGTTTGCAGCACCTCTTTATCCTTAGTGGGCGGTACCACCAGTTCGGCGAAATCGGCGAAGGCGACGATGCCGATTTGCGTGCCGTCCACCTGGTCATCAATAAATGCGAGCGCCGCTTCCTGCGCCACTGTTAGCCGGTTGGGATCCACGTCTGTGGCGCACATGCTGCGTGATACGTCGAGTGCCAGAATGATGGTAGTACGGCTGAGGGGCACTTCTATTAGAGCGGCAGGGCGAGAAACGGCCGTTATCATCATCGTCAGCGCCAACGCAAAAAGCGCAAACGGCACATGCTGTCGCCACCGCGACCGCTTCGGCAGGGCGGCGCGGATTAGTGACAGGCTGGAATAGCGCACAGCAAACTTACGCTTGCGACGCAGCATCCAGACATATGCCGCAATTAGAAGCGGAATAAAAAATAAAAGTAGTAAAAACCAGGGCGATAAAAAAGACATGATTAATGATGAATTGGCAATTGACAATTAACAATTAACAATTGCCAATTGCCAACTTGTTACGGTATGCGGCCAAACCATACCATCGACAAGCCGCCCCCAATCAGGAAAAATAAAGCACCAATCCCGGCGAGAAGCGACGTTATTTCCATCTTTTCTCCTTTGATGGTCATCTGTAAATCAATGTTTTGGTAAACCTCTTGCAGCGTTTCTGCATCTTCGGCATGGTAGTAAAAACCATTGGTAACCCGGGCAATATCATTCAAAACCGGTTCGTTGAGCTGTGTCAGGATGTAAAACCCATCTACCTCCAACACGCTCCCTTCTTCACTGCCAAGACCCACCGGATAGATGCGTACCCCGGCTTCGGCTGCCAGTTGAGCCACATCCAACGGTTCGGGCGGACTGGTATTTTCGCCATCCGTCAGCAATACAATAACGGCCGATGAATAATCGGCAATGTCCAGGGTGGGCAAGTCCTCCGGCAGCGTATCTTCGGCAAAGGCGGATTCATCAATGGCGAGGGGTTCGCCAGCCACCGCGCTCAATGCGGTGAAAATGCCCCG
Source organism: uncultured Chloroflexia bacterium (assembly GCA_963747345.1). GTDB lineage: Bacteria > Chloroflexota > Anaerolineae > Promineifilales > Promineifilaceae. The sequence continues at coordinate 124,029 of CAVVFA010000009.1, forward strand.
ACCCAGCGACGTGTTTCCTTGCGGGCTGAGGCGGTCAATCGCGGCCAACACATCGGCCTGCACATCTGTCGGCTCCTGCACAATCAGACCGCCGTTGCCAAAGGCAACGACGCCAATCTGGATGGTACTGGGCTGATTTTCAACAAAAATACGCGCAGCTTCCTTGGCAGCTTCCATACGAGTCGGCTCCAAATCATCGGCCAACATGCTGTTAGAAACATCAAAGGCCAGAATGACGGTGCCTTCAATGCGCGGCAGGCTGATAGATAGTTCAGGTCGAGACAGGCTGAACAGCAGAAAAGACAGCCCCAGTAAATAGAAAACAGGCGGCCCATCTCGGCGGCGGCTTACGTCTCGTCCCGATGTGTTTTGCACCATGCCCAGCGGGCCTAAATCGCTGGCGGCCTGCCGCCGCTGGCGCAGCAAGCGCCTATACAAGCCGATGAGCAGCGGGATAAGAAGCAGTGATAAAAGCAGCCAGGGCCAGATGAAAGTCATCGTCGTCTTTGTCTTTTGCGCAGGGCAGCCATGCGCACGATGGCCGCAACCAAATCTTCTTCGGTGGAGATGGCGAACAGGTCTATCCCGGCGCGGCGCACGTTATCTTTAAGGACAGCTTCACGCTCTTGAGTGACTTCGTAAAAGCGGCGGCGGAAGGTGGGATCGCTGGTATTGACGGTAAGCTGTTCGCCTGTTTCGGTGTCCTCAACCACGATCAGACCGGCGTTGGGCAGTTCGCTTTCACGCGGATCATAGAGGCGAATGGCGATGAGTTCGTGGCGGCTGTTTAGAAGGGATAACGGCCGTTCCCAGCCTGCTTCACTGAAAAAATCCGAAACCACAAAAACCAGCGAACGCCGGTGCAGCGTGTTCAGCCCGGCATGGAGCAGTACGTTTAAATCCGTAGACACTCCGGGCGGCGCATCACCATTCCTGAGCAGTTCTCGCATCAAGCGCAGCACCTGATTACGGCCGCTGCGCGGCTCAATCGTGCGCTCCAGCCGATTGTTGTACAAAATGGCGCCAATACGGTTGCCTCCGCGCGTCAACAAGCGGGCCAGCGTGGCTACAAAATCAGTCAGCACCAGCTCCTTGGGCCGCGCAACCGGACCAAAACTCATAGACGGGCTGATATCCAGCAAAAACCAGGCGGTGATGTCACGGTCTTCGACGTACTGACGCACGTAGGGCTGATTCATCCTTGCTGTCACATTCCAGTCGATGTGGCGAATGTCGTCACGCGGCTCATACTCGCGCAAATCGGCAAAATCAGTACCGGCGCCATAAAAAAGGGTGCGGTAATCCCCTTGCAAAAGCCCGTCCAACCGGCGAATGACACGCCATTCCAACTGGCGCAGCAGCCGTTCTGGCGTAAGGTCAAACTGGGGGACGGCTGAAAGCTCGTTCACGCAGCGGCACCTCCGGCAGAGGAATCGTGTTGAGAATACGGCCTAACACATCATCGGGGCTTACATTTTCGGCCAATGCTTCGTAAGAGAGCACCAGCCGGTGCCGGATGACATCTGGAGCCAGATCGCGCACATCTTGAGGCAGGGCATAGTCGCGGCCGCGCACAAATGCCAGCGCCCGCCCGGCCAGGATTAAGTTAATGGAAGCACGCGGACTGGCGCCAAACGTGATGAAGGGCGCTATCTCCTTGAGACCCACTGTCGCGGGTTGGCGCGTGGCGGAAACCAGTTTGACAGCATATTCAATTAACGCCGGATCAACGTAGACGCGATCCGCGGCCTGCTGCAAAGTGATTAACTGTTCTGTGTCCACAACACGCTGCACGGCTTGTAAAGCAGTTGTCATGCGCTCTACGATGACAAACTCTTCGGTCGGCGAAGGATAACCGACCAAAACCTTAAGCATGAAACGGTCTACCTGGGCCTCTGGCAAGGGATAAGTGCCTTCCGATTCAATGGGGTTTTGAGTAGCCAGCACCAGGAACGGGTTGGGAACCTGGTAGGTTTCACGGCCAATGGTTACCTGCCGTTCCTGCATCACTTCCAGCAGGGCGCTCTGCACTTTGGCCGGAGCGCGGTTGATTTCGTCGGCAAGCAGCAAGTTGGTGAAGACTGGTCCGAGAGCGGTGTTGAATTCGCCGGTTTTCTGGTTGTAAATGCGGGTGCCGATCAAGTCGGCTGGCACCAGATCCGGGGTGAACTGGATGCGCTGGAATTCGCCGCCGATGGATTGGGCCAGGGTTTTAATGGCCATGGTTTTGGCCAGCCCGGGCACGCCTTCCACAAGGATGTGGCCGCGTGCCAGCAAAGCGACGATTAACCGTTCCAGTAAGTTATCCTGCCCGACGATGATTTTTTTGACTTCGTACAGCAGTTGTTCCATGGGTTTGTTGTGATTGGTTGATGGGTCCATATGATAATCCTTGCTTTAATTTTCGAGTTTAATAACTGGGTCCACCACCACTGGCGACGACAACGGCCGTTCCAATAGGCACGGCAAAACCAATACCAGTAAAGGAATCTTCATTATTGGGATTAGCCAGGGCGGTGACAATGCCGATGACTTGCCCGTTCCGGTTGAGTAGAGGTCCGCCGGAGTTGCCTGGGTTAACGGCGGCATCAAATTGAATGAGTCCTTCCAGGCGTAAGTCATCATTAATCGGAACTGACCGATCAAATCCGGAAAGGACACCGGCGCTCATCGAGCCGGTCAGCCCTAACGGATTGCCGACGGCGTATGCTTCATCGCCAATGTGCATGGCGCTAGAGGCGCCCAGAACCGCCGGGACGATTATTTCCGGAGGTTGGCTGGGGCGGAGGACGGCCATGTCGATAGCTGGGTCAGAGTTGATGATTTCGGCTGTGGCCTCTGTGCCGTCGGCAAAGATAATTTCAATTTTAGTGGCATTAGCCACCACATGAAGCGAAGTTAAAATGTCTCCGTTCTCGTTGACGATGATGCCGCTGCCCACGCCAAATCCATCTTCCCCATCCTCATTGGTACCTTGTATTTGAATGAATACCAGGGAGGGCAGGATGACTTGATAGACGAGTGAGGAATTTGCCGGTTCAGGTGTGGCTGAGGCCATTGCCGCCACGATGCGGGCATCGATGTCATTTTGGTTAAGTGGGGTAGGTGGGGGAAAGAACGTATTATAAAGGAGGAGCCCGAGGAGCATCGCAGTCAGGGTTGCGGAAAATATTCCGAGCGGGAGGCGGAGAACTCGCCAACTTTGCCACCATGCCGGCTTTGTTTCAGTCTTTGAAGCTGAAGAGGAATTGATTTCTTCCGGCATATGGTCCTGTTGTGTATGCTTGATGGTAACTGCTTGCTGAAAGTTGAAGAATTGGGGCAGTATAAGGCGAATTTGTAATAGAGGGTGTTAGGATAGCGGAGGAATAAGGGTTAGTTGAAGAAAAAGTTCACAACTCTTAATATTCCTTAAGGCTTCTACCTCGTAAAAGCTGTTGATGAACGGCCGTTCCTTTCCCCAAGAAACGGCCGTTCATCATTATATACTTCGCTCGATAGTTACTTCACAGGCATATAGATCGCCATTCCTTCTCCGGTTGCCGGGTCAAACGTTTCACTGTAGAACTCCAGGTCTGGCCCGTCTGCTTTCTGGTAGCCCGATTGCGGGAACCACGTTTCAAAGATAGTCTGATAGGTCTGCTGAATGGTTTGCAAGGTACAGGGGAAAACAGCGTAAGTCTGTTCAGCCACGTGCCATTGTTCCATCCCGTCTGGTATGTCCGTGATGTCGGTCACTTCAAAACCGGCCAGATAATGGAAACGGCCGTCTTCCGCCATATCGCCACAGACCCCGTAGGCGATCCCCGTTTTGTTCTGAATCTCCTGAAAACGCGGATTCAAACGGCCCCACACCTGGGGAATCTCATTCTGTTCGTTTTTGCCATGATACATCAGGCCAACGGCCGTAAAAGCGGGTTTCTTAATGATCTCAGGTTCCATTTGTAATTGCTCCTTTTGATGAGGAATCAAACTCAAAAACAGGTCGTCCGCCTGCTCGATTCGGCGCAGTCGCTCTTCAATGCGGCTCAACCGCGCCTGCTCTTCGCCAATGTGCTGCTCCAGTTCTGCATATTTTAGCCGCAACATGCCGCGCAGTTCATCCAGCGTCAGTTCTTCCTGCAACACCTGGCCGATTTGCGTCAGCGTAAAGCCGAGGTCTTTTAAAGCCATGATGCGATTTAGCCGAACCATCTGCTCGCGGGTGTAATAGCGATAACCGGTGAAACGGTCTATCCACACGGGTTTCAATAGCCCCAGTTTGGCATAATGGCGCAGCGTTTTGATAGTGACTTGAGTTTCCTCGGCGAACTCTCCGATCTTGAGCATGAATCATTCCTTAGATATAGTTTCGCTTCGTTCTGGCCAGAACTGATTCGTATGATACACCCTGCCCTAAGGGGAGAGTCAAGGATGAAGATGCAGCGTGTTTCTAGAGTTTTGAACTTCTATACTGTGACTACCGTTCCAGGGTAATGATGCCTTTTTCCAGGGCAACGGTGACGGCGGCGGTGCGGTCGTCTACGCCTAACTTGTTGAAGATGTGAATGAGGTGGGTTTTGACGGTGGCGGTGCTGATATGGAGTTCTTTGCCAATTTGCTGGTTGCTCGCGCCTTTAGCCACGCGTTGCAGCACTTCAATTTCGCGGGCGCTCAGGTTTTCTTCAGCGGGTGCCCTCATGCGGGTCATTAGCCGGGAGGCGACAGAAGGAGCCAGTACCGATTCGCCTTTGGCGGCGGCACGAATGGCGCGGAACAGCTCTTCGCGGGGGGTATCTTTGAGCAAGTAGCTGGTGGCGCCTGCTTCAATCGCACGAACAATGTCAGCGTCGGAGTCATAAGTGGTAAGGACGAGGATATGGGCGGTTGCCTGTTTGCTTTTTAGCGACTCAATCGCGCCTACTCCGTCCAGGCCAGGCATACGTAAATCCATAAGGATGACATCGGGGGAAAGAGAGAGGGTTAGGGTAACGGCCGTTTCACCATCAGCCGCTAAACCTACCACGTCAAAATCTGGCTGCCCAGCCAGCATTCCGGCTAACCCTTCTCGTACTACTGGGTGATCATCAACAACTAGAATGCGAATTATATTCATATTATTCCGTAGCGGGCTAGCGGTCATCGGCGGCTGGTAATTGATCTTGATTATGGCTCATCGGAATCGAAACAACCAGGGTTGTGCCTTCGCCGGGTTCGCTTTCCAGGGCAACCGAACCGCCAAATTGAGCAGTCCGTTCGCGCATAATTTGTAAGCCGTAACCGCCAGAGAGGGGCGATGGTGAAACCGCTTCGGTGACGGGCCATGCCCCATTTAGCCCTACACCATTGTCCTGCACATCCAAAATGACCACATCGCCCATGTAAGATAGGGTCAGGTTGACGTGGCTGGCTTGAGCATGTTTGCGGATATTGTTCAGAGCTTCCTGGGTCGCCCGCAGCAGTGTGACTTCGATCTCTGGCGGCAGGGGGACGGGGTCGCCCGTGGTAGTCAGGTTAATGTGGATGTCGGTTTCGCTGCTCCAGCGCACGGCCGTGCGTTCAATCGCTTCTTGTAGGGAGTGTTGCTCTAAAGAGTTTGGGCGTAAATCTTGCACCACCCGCCGGGCCTGATCCAGGCTGTCGCGGGCGGTGGTCCGTGCCCGATCTAAATGCTTTTGTACTGTTTTCGGGTCGTCGGGCAGCGCTTGTTCGGCCGCTTCCAGATGCAGCACAATGCTGGTGAACCCCTGAGCCAGTGTGTCATGAATTTCATGGGCCAGCCGCTGCCGTTCTTCCACATGTGCCTGCTCGCCGTTCGGCTAACGCCAATTCGGCCTGGGTGTTTTCTAGCTGCTCAATCAGTTCCCGTCGCTGTTGGCTCTGCTGAATAATGGCAGATATCCAGGTGCCCAGAATAATCATGCCTGTGACACTCATTACCACGAATACCCATACCACGGGGCTGGTCATGGAGGATGGTTCACCCCTTTCTGCTAACTGTTTTGAAATAATGGCAGCGGTCAAAATAATGGTAGTCACAATGGCGTAGTAGATTGGGAGATGGCGGAAGATTTGGCTGAACATGCCGAACAACACGAAGTAGTAGGCAGAGGAGAAGCTGACCAGGACAAACCAGAGACCGATATCGCCCAGCAGAACCAGGAAGCGCAGCAACGGCCGTTTCTCCCAGTTCGGTGGCTGTCCATACGCTAAGCGCAGCCCGCCCCAGTGCCACAATAGTAAAACACCCGTCAGTAAGAGGGGCAGCCAGATGTCGGTGAAACGGCCGTTACTCTCCGCCAACAGAATGACAACCGAAAACAACACGGAGCCGTAGAACATAATCGTCCACAGCCAATCCCACTTGATCCAGACGTCGGTGTGTTGTTTTTGGTTAGACATGCGCGTTACCTTTTGTGGCAGATTATAGCAGAAAGGTAGTTGGGTAATTACCAAATTACCCAACTACCTCTTTATTCCCACCGAAATGTGAACCGAGAAACGATTAGCCCAACCACCAGCATGACCGTGATGACGATTAACGCCGTCATGTTCCACTCCCCGGTAAACCACATGTCTTCTAGCAAAATAACTACTTGCGTCAGAGGTAGAAGTTTCGCAATTTGTTGTACATTTTCGGGCATGATGTAACGGGGCATGGCTGCGCCAGACAGAAAGAGCATGGGATAAAAAATTGCCATGCCGACCGCTTGCGCGGTGCGCGGGGTGGGCATCACCCCAGCCAGGACAAAACCAACCGCAAAAAAGCTAAAGGCGCAGAGCAAAATGGCCGGAATCATCATGGCATCGCTCGTGGGCAGACGCAAATCGTAAAAAAGAGTGCCTACAACGAGGAGCATAGTGACGCCAACGGCCGTCATCACCACTTGCACTGCCACTTGTGACCACAACACACTGCTCGACTGCAACGGCGTGGCTCGATAGCGGCGCAAAATGCCTTGCTCTCGATAGTTTGAAAGGGTGATAGGAATGCCCAACATGCCAATGGTGCCGATGATCATGCCAATATAGCCGGGCACAGACAAGTCTACCTGCCCATAGCCATTCAACAAGGCCGTTGGCTCGTTGCCAAAGATGCTGCCAAACAAAATCATCAACATCACTGGAAAGGCCAGCGTAAAAAACGTGCCGATTGGCTCGCGAAATTGTAGTTTTAGTTCGGCGTAAGTGAGTTTGAGAAAGGGTTTCATGATTACCTCCGGTAAGGATGACCCGACAGGTCATCCTTACGCACGAATATTTCTTCCGGTTATTGCCAAAAACAGATCTTCCAGGTTGGCCTGCTGTACACGTAAATCAGTGGGGGCGATGTTGTATTGGGCCAGTGCGGCGGCGACATTAGCCAGTAGGGGTCCTGTGCCTTTGACGGTTACTTGTTGGTTGTGGTGAGTAACGGCCGTTACCCCATTTACTACTTTCAGCACATCCGGGTTAAAGCCATTTTGCACCGAAAAATGAACCTGTGTTTGGCTGTTCATGCTGGCTATCAGGTTAGATGGGGTATCGAGGGCGAGCAGATGACCGTGATCAATAATCGCTACCCGATCGGCCAGCGCCTCGATTTCATCCATAAAATGGGTAATGAGCAGTACCGTTTTGCCCTGTTCACGAATGGCACGCACCAGTTCCCAGGTAGCGTGGCGGGCTTGCGGGTCTAGCCCCGTTGTCAGTTCATCCAAGAACACAATCTCTGGATCGTTTAACAAAGCGAGGGTGATGAACAAACGCTGCTGCTGCCCACCAGACAGCTTGCCAAACGGTGTATTGCGCTTATCGGCCAGCCCCCATTCGGTCAGCAGGGGTTCCCAGGGAACTGTTTGTTTATAAAACGAGGCATACAAATCCAACGATTCCCACACCTTCAGCCGGTCAGGCAGGGCGGCTTGCTGTAACTGAATGCCGATGCGGTTGCCTAATTCACGCGACTGTGTTTGAGGATTTAGGCCAAGGACGCGTACCTGCCCGCTATCTGGCTTGCGCAGTCCAATGAGCGATTCGATGGTAGTGGTTTTCCCGGCACCGTTTGGCCCTACAATGCCGAAGATTTCCCCTTTTTCGACGCTGAATGAGACATCGGCTATGGCGACGGTGTCCCCATAACTTTTGCTTAGGTGCTGTACTTCGATTACAGATGACATGATAACTCCTCTTGAAGGGTTAACCCTTCTCGGATTTATTTGATTGTCGACCAAAGATGAATGAGAGGCCGACAAGGATGATGCCGATGACGCTGATATAGGCCCAATTGAGGTTGAAGACAAGGAAGATGACGCCGATCAGGGGGAAGAAAACCCACATGGTGCCAAAGTCCAGGATACGGCCATGCTGCCAATAATGTTCGTAGCCAAATAACAAAGCCCACACTGCCGGAATGAGCAGGCTGAAAACGAGCCAGGGGCTTTGTCCAAAGACAGTGATATTGGCAAAACTAAGTGCCATGGCCAGCCCCATCAAAATAATGGCGATGCCAATAAAGAGCTGATTACGTCTTTGAGGTGTCATATTTTTCTCCTTGTTGTTCACTAAAAGATAGGCATAGGTTAATGGGTATGGGGATGAAAGTAACCCATCGAGCGGTTGAACAAGTTGTATCAAGGGGTGGATTGTGAGATCAACGAGATGGTTATGGCCGTATCCACCGATCGGTTGATGGATAACGGCCGTTACAAACAGTTGACTCGACATTGGCGAAAATCGTGTTTTTAGATAGGTCGCCCAAAACCGCAATCCTAAAGAGCCTGTTGACTTTATTATCCTGCTAAACCTATACTTTCAATCGTTGGCCAAGAAAATTATGCTTTTTGGACAATTCGCAAACCTTTACTAAGCCTCTGCCATAAGGGCAGTGGTTTTCAATTCCAGAAATAACATCATACCCAGTTTGATTTGAGTGCTCTTTTTTTACGGAGTTTGCATGGTCGTCAAAGAAATTCAGCAAATCAAAACCACTCCCTAAGCGCAAAACAAAATACACCAGTCTCCGTTGGCGACGATTCAGCGGTTTATCGTTCATGGGTTACAGGATCTGGTGGTGGCACAATTCCAACCAAAGCCTCAACCGAAAATGCTGGCAAGACTTAGTCTGCCCTGCTTTCTAGCAACAATCTTTTTTGCTAAAGTCCAAAATTGTTCAGCATTGGCTGAACTTTAAACTCAAGTCAATAAGGAGAATGAAAATGAAAAAAGTTGTATTAACGGCCGTTTTATTGGTGTTATTTACCTTGATGTTGTCTGCTTGCGGCGGCGAACCCGCCACCCTCAGCGAAGTACCTGCCTATCCCGAAGCAACCGCCTTAAAGGCTGGTGAAGATCCGATTGCCGACACGCTCATCAACAACGTGGAGCAGGATGCGAGCATTCGCGCCAACATCGGCGTTGGCGGCAGCATGGATCAGATGGCCTATCGTCTGCCCGCTGGCACCACCTGGGAACAGGTCAAGAGCTTTTATGACAAAGAGTTGGATGGGGCTGGCTGGGAAACCGGCATAGGCGGCCCCGGCGGCAGCATTGCCAGTGACATTATGGAATCCGCCAACGCTGGCAATGATTTGTTCCAAATGGCTTCCTGGAACAAGGATAAACAAATTCTGACTTTGATCCGCAATATCAACCCAACCAATGAATCTGAGGTTTACCTCATCATGTCATTGAATACGAACTAGGGCCTGGATTAAGTAAGTATTGTCAGGTTGGTTTGGGCAAGGGGATCTTTGGGAATTCGCGGGGTTTAGCCCTAAACGTGAAGCGTGATGCGTGGCTCTGGTCACGCCTCACGCTTCACGCATCATTTGACAACCCGGAAGCGTGTGGTGTGGCTTATTATGGAAAGTTCAACGTTATGCAGTGACGGCGACATTCAAGCACTGCGAGATTTTAGGGAACAGCTTTCCTCAAAATCAACAATTGTTGATTTTGAGGAACAAATCTTGCTCTCATCTATTAGAGCAACAACGCGAATCTGGAAACAGAACGACAAAATTGTGGGATTCGCATTTGTCGATGAATACAACAATTTATGGTTTGATGTCGAGACCGGATTTGCTTTACTGGACGAGCTAGAAGATGAAATTGTGGCGTGGGGTGTTGTTTGCACAAAAAGACGCATGGCTGAGACGGGCACAGCTAGTCCTTTAGATGCCACTTGTAACGCCGATAATCATCACCGCATTCGTGTTCTTGAAAAACATGGATTTACACGCGAACAAATTCGCTCTCTACACTATGAACACCCTCTCCACGAACCAATTGCCGAATACCCCCTTCCGACAGGTTTCTCAATTCGTAGCGTCACAGGCCAGGATGAAGTGGAGCAACTTGTCGCCTTGCATCGAGCCGCTTTTGGCACAAATTACATGACCGTAGAATACCGCCTGGCCATGATGAACACGGCGCAATACCTGCGGGAAATGGATTTAGTGGCAGTTGCGCCAAACAACGAATTGGCTGCTTTTTGTGTCTGCGGTTTTGATGACCCTGATAAAAAAATTGGCTATACTGACCCCATTGGCACACATCCGTCCTATCAAAGAATCGGGCTTGCCAAGGCGTTAATCTCCGCTGGCTTAACCATCTTGAAAAACTCCGGCGCAAACACCGTTAGACTTGGTACAAGCAGTGAAAATATTGCGATGCAAAAAGTAGCAAATGAATTGGGGTTTATTTGTGTTTCTGAAAAACTATGGTTCTCGAAGGAAATCTCATAGCCTCTCGACAAAAGTGGGCAATGGATTTGTGGGATGAAAACGGCCGTTTACCATCACTATAATGACGCAGTATTGCCAAGTACATCCTGACTTAGAAAACGCATACACAAAAATATCGATCCGGAGATAATAAAAATGGCAGTGATACGAGAAGGAAACAACGGAGTGCTTTTAGTGGTAGATGTGCAGGTCGGCGTCATGCAAAATGCGTGGGATGCCCAGCGAATCATCAAAAACATCAGCGTCGCAGTCGAAAAAGCACGGGGACTGGGGATACCCGTGATTTGGGTTCAGCACGCGGACGACGACCTGGTTTATGACAGCCCTGAGTGGCAAATCGTGCCAGACCTGCCGCCCGCAGAAGGCGAAATACGGATTCACAAACAGTTCAACTCATCGTTTGAGCAAACCACATTAGAAGAGATCCTGGCTCAGCTTGGCGCCGCCCACATCGTCTTGGCTGGCGCTGCCACGAACTGGTGCATTCGAGCCACAGCCTATGGGGCACTGGATCGTGGCTACGATCTCACCCTTATCAAAGACGCCCACACCACTGAAACGATAGAACTTAATGATGACAGCAGAATCGAAGCAGAAAATATCATTCGTGAACTCAACATTGCCATGACCTGGCTTAGCTATCCCGGCCGTAAAAACGGCACAGCATTGGCTGAAGATGTTGATTTTGCTGGTTTACGCGGTATTCGTTAAGCATAGCCAGGCCGCCAGGCATTGCCCCAAAATCGACACAATTAGGAACGAGAATTGAATAGCTTACACGCTTAGATTGAACCAATCTCAGAAGATTGGTTCAATCTTAAGCGTGTTTTTTTAATTTCATGGCTCAGGGGAAACGGCCGTTACTACGGCGTAGCGGAGCCATCTGCCAGAAAAGCCCCATAACTGCTGACATAAGTCACCCAAAACGGTGACAATCAACACTTGTTGATTGCCCGATAGTTGATTATCGTGACTTCATAGTTTTTGAAAAAAACTCCGTTTTTATGAACGACCAGCTTGATTTTTGCACATAAGCCAGGTCAAAAACCGTCAAAACAGGGCAAGGGTTGCCAAACACGCCGCTAAAGCAAAATTGATAGACAGCCTTGTTGTTTAATTACCGATGGTCTCGACGCATTCAGGGAGACGGAAACGGCCGTTACCAGTTGGTGCGGCTTATCTCGTTTGTTAAGTCGACAATCATGAATACTCAAATACTAAGGAGGAAAATGCCATGGAAAACACGCAAACACCTCAATCAGAAGTGATCAAGTTAGTGGGCAGCAGACTAATCATAGGGATTCCTGCAATATTCCTGATTATCTTTCTTCCCGCAGGAACATTGGCTTATTGGGAAGCCTGGGTTTACCTTGCGATTTTGCTGATACCCATGTTATTTGTCATGGCATACTTTCTAAAGAAAACACCAGAATTTTTAGTGCGTAGAATGAAGTTAAAAGAAAAGGAAGGTGAGCAAAAAATAATAGTGAAACTTGCAGCAATTCCATTACTATTGGCATTCATTCTGCCTGGACTTGACAAACGATTTGGCTGGTCGAATGTTCCCGTTTTAACGGTTATTGTCGCAGATATATTGGTAATTATGGGCTATATGCTTATTGTTCTGGTATTCAAAGAAAACCAATACGCCTCTCGTGTTATTGAAGTAGAAAAAGGACAAGAAGTAATCCAAAGCGGGCCTTATCGCTTTGTGCGACATCCAATGTATGTGGGCACAATATTAATGTATATCACATCTCCATTGGCATTAGGGTCCTATTGGGCAGTTATTCCAGCGCTGTTTCTGATTCCAATTTTGGTCGCACGGATCATAAATGAGGAAGTCGTCCTCACAGAAGAACTTCAAGGCTATTCAGATTACAAACTAAAAACGAAATATCGCCTCGTTCCAGGTATTTGGTAATAAAAAATCAAAACGTCGCGTTTTCTATGCTAATCCTTGTCCCATTTTCATTCAGGAACAAGTCTCATAGGCTATGGCATAAGGCGGACTAACAACGCATAGACTGGATGGGTTTCTTATCCTGATGGCAATGATTGTGACGAATAGACCTGATCCCGAGGGTGTGTCAACCCGCAGGTGAAACACACCCTTATCCAATTGCCTCGTTTCCTGCATTTACATCCCCAATTCCCCCATGTTACAATCCCGCCATGAATTCCCCACAACTTGGCCGATATGAACTGAAAGAACAACTGGGGCGCGGCGGCATGGCAACCGTCTACCGCGCCTATGACCCCCGCTTTAAGCGCGATGTCGCCGTAAAAGTGCTGCCCCGCGAACTGATGCTGGACCCCCAATTCCGCGCCCGTTTTGAGCGCGAAGCGGAAACAATCGCCGCTCTGGAACACCCGGCCATCGTGCCTGTGTATGACTTTGGTGAAGAAGATGATCAGCCCTTCCTGGTGATGCGACTAATGGCTGGCGGTTCGCTGGCTGACCGTTTAGTCCAGGGGCCAGTAACCGTTACCGAAGCCGCCCGCATTCTGGAACGGATTGGTTCAGCCTTAGACCGGGCGCACGAGCACGGCATCGTCCACCGCGATCTGAAGCCGGGCAATATTCTGTTTGACCAGTACGGCGAAGCGTTTTTGGCCGATTTTGGCATTGTGCGTCTGGCCGACTCATCGGCAACCTTGACGGGCGAAGGTGGCATGGTGGGCACACCAGCCTACATTAGCCCGGAGCAAATTCAAGGCAGTCAGCTAGATGGCCGCACCGATATTTATGCGCTGGGAATTATTGTTTTTGAAATGTTGACGGGTAAACGGCCGTTTGAAGCGGACACCCCGGCCATGATGCTGGTCAAACAGATGACCGAACCCATGCCTCGTGTGTTGGATATCAACCCTGACCTGCCGCCCAATTGGGAATACGTCATTACCCGCGCCACCGCCAAAGCCGCCGACGACCGTTTCCAAACGGCAGGCGAGATGGCGGATACAGTCGCCTCGAATCGTGCCAACGCCCGCCCCAGCCAGACTGCTTTCGTGCCGCCTGTGCCACCGGCTGCCACGCCTGAACCAGTGCCCACCCCAACGGCCGTTATCCCCCCCATCATGCCCCCGACCTCCGAAACCCCGGCGGCAAAACGGCGTGTACCAGTCTGGCTCTGGATTGCGGCGGGTGCGGCATTGCTGCTGATTTGTAGCTGTGCTTTTCTGGCGCTGGCTCGCGCCAGAAGCTTGTTGCGGCAAGAAGCCCAGAATCCATTAGTGGCGGAAACGGCCGTTCCTCTCACCATCATTCCCGCCACCGCCCCCATCACCGCCGACAATATTTCCCAAATGACCAACCTCCTCCAACTGGGGCGCGGCACCGTAAACGCCGCCACCCTCAGCCCCGACGGCCAGCGGCTGGCTCTGGGCAGCAGCCTCGGCGTCTGGATTTACGACGCGCACACGTTAGAAATGCAAACCTTACTTCAGGGGCACATCAGCATGGTCAGCGCGGTGGCCTGGTCGCCCGACGGCAGCCAGATAGCTTCCGGCAGTTGGGATGGCACCGTGCGCCTGTGGGATGTGGCCTCTGGCGAGCAAACCGGCATCATCACTCTGGATGATCAGGTTCTGGCGGTTGCCTGGTCGCCTGATGACAGTACGTTAGCCACCAGCACCTGGGGCAGTGCCCTTGAACTGTGGGATCCGGTCAGCGGTCAAAAGACAGGTGAGCTAACCGGCCATGAAAACTCCATTACCCGGCTGGCCTGGTCGCCAGACGGCGCTTTGCTGGCTTCGGCCGACGATGGCGATGCCGCCACGGTGCGGCTGTGGGATGTGGCGGCGGCAGTGCGGGTGAACACCGCAACGGCCGTTCTCAGCGGTCACGTGGGCGAGTATTGCCAACCTCACCTGGTCGCCCGACAGCAGCCGCCTTATTTCCAGCGGCGGGCAAGATAGCACGGCCCGCATTTGGGGCGCAGACGGCACGGAGCAGTTGGTTCTGCTCGGTCACGAATACGGCGTCTACGATGCCGCCTGGTCGCCCGATGGCAGCCAGATTCTCACCGTCGGCGGCGACAACAGCACCCGTCTCTGGGACGCCGTTACCGGCCGCCAGCTTAATACACTACCCACTGACATCAGCACTGTGATCCGCCTCATCTGGCTGGCGGACAGCGACCAACTGGTGCAGTTTTTGCAGGATGGCACCATCTTGTTGACGGATAGTGTCGGTAAAGTAGCCCAAACAGTGCGCGAACACCCCGCCGCCGTCTCGGATGTGGCCTGGTCGCCGGACGGAACACAGGTGGCGACGGCTAATGTGGATGCGACGGTGCGTGTGTGGGATGCGGTCACTGGGGAGCAGTTGGCGCTTTGGGAGGGACATGATTATGGGGCAACGGCCGTTTCCTGGTCTCCAGATGGCCGCACCATCGCTTCGGGCGGTGAAGACGGTCATGTGCGTTTTTGGGATGTAGACAAAGGGATAGAGACAAACTTTTGGGAACACCCGGAATATGTGGGCATTAGTACGGTTGCCTGGTCGCCTGATGGCGGCCAACTGGCGATTGGCGATTGGGCGGGGCATGTTTGGGTCGGGGATGCCGCCACGCAGGAAATTGTGGCCGATTGGGCCGCGCATGAAGATTCGGTCACTCGTGTCTCCTGGTCGCCCGATGGCACAGAACTGGCAACAAGCAGCCGGGACACGTCCGTGCGCATCTGGGACCCACTCACTGGTACACAGCTCCAGGAATTCACCGGCCACACCACCGAAGTTGTAGAAGATGTGACCTGGTCGCCTGACGGCCAACAGGTGGCTTCAGCCGGGCAAGACGCGCTGCTGCGGGTGTGGCAAAGAAGCTCTGGTGAACAGCAGTGGCAGAAAGAACATATCCACCCCAGCCCTCAGTGCGGCCTGGTCACCTGCTGGCTTTCCGCTGGCTTCCGGCGGCTATGATGGCGAACGTTGTTATTCTGGGATGCGGCGACAGGGCAGAAGCAAAACGAATTTCACAAGCACATCGCCGCCATCAACCGTCTGGTTTGGTCGCCAGACGGCTCGCGGCTGGCCTCTGCCAGTGACGATGGCACAGTGATTATTTGGGGGGTGGGGGCCGAGAGCAGTGATTAGTTTAGAAGCGAGAATTGAATAACGTACACGTTTAGATTGAACCAATCTCAAAAGATTGGTTCAATCTTCCGCATGTTATTTATTTGGGCCTTCAGGAGTTCAGGGAGAGTTGACATCAAATGATGCGTGAAGCGTGATACGTGACCAGAGAAGCCTCACGCATCACGCTTCACGTTTACATCTCAGAAATAACCATGAACAGGAATGAAAGCAGATTGATCAGCACAAACAGCAGGATGAAAGCGGCGATAATGATGCCGATAATCTGTCCTGCGCCCAAACTTTTACGGCCGTTTATGGGTTGTCCCGCGATGAATCGTTTAACGGCCGTTATGGTTTGCTTTACCGCTGTGTCCATTTCCCATGTGCCCTCACCTGCCCAATCTCGACCAGGCTCCGGATTGGCGATGAGTAGTTTGTGGGCCTTGCTGGCAGAGACCGCCGCCAGCAAGGCCATGTCTGTTTCACCCTGGACAACATAAGGAGTCGCCATTGTCCAGGGACCGACGATGAGCCGGGCCGTGGACAGGATTTCCAGGGCGGGCAGTGGCTCGTCAGCGGTGTACAGGGTTTCGTTGGCGGAGATTGTTAGACCAATGGGGTGTAATGTCGCGTTGGAGATTGCCTGGTGTAGGGCGTTGAGAAGGCGTTGGCCGAGAAGGCGTTGGCCGAGACGGCCGTTAAATCATCACCACAGCGCACCCGATAAGAAGCCATGCCAGTTCCCTGCAAAATGGATTCCAAGCTAGCACTTGATTTTCGTGCGCCAAATGATTCGGGATCGATCAGAATAGTCACTACACGCAACCCCTTGCGCACAAGTTGTCGAGCAGATGTCGCCCATTTTTCCGAATTTGTCGGAGATACCACAATGACGGTTGTACCGCGCGGGAACAGATGTGCTTCGGCGTGCAGCATATCGTCGATAGGCAGTCTGCCCTGGGCGCGCAGCACCGCCAACGTCTCCAAAATGCGCGTTAGTTGCCGTTCGCCACGGTCAGGCTGCACCATTTCATTCGACTGCCCATAGGCCAACATCCCCACAGACCTATTGTGGCGAATAAAATATTGAGCGATAGAAGCGGCCGTAGCCACTGTGTATTCTTCTGTCGTCTCTGGCAGCGTAAATTTCTCCTGCTGCATCCATTTCGGCAAATTTTTAAGAGATGTATCCGTCTTTTCAGGCGAATTAGAGGCAGCAATATGACCAAAGACAGCCATGTCCGGCACAATCCAAATATCAGCCAAGGGGTCTAACTCAAACTCCTTGACAATCATCCGGTCACGCCGTGCCGTACTCGGCCAATGAATACGACTAAAACTGTCACCAGGCGCATAATCGCGCACCCCAGATGCATTCGTCGTCACATAATGCGTGCGCCGGCGCAGCGCATCACCCCCAGGCAATAAGCCCACAGGCAGCGCAAATTGTTGAATATCAAAAGTAAGCGGCAGAATGACAACGTTAGAGGTCGGCGTCAAGGATTTCTCCATGGAAAACAGGCCGAATGGATCACTCGACCGCAGTGTAATTGGCCCCAACTGATACCGACCACGTTCTTGACAAATCGTTGTGGTTCGCCATGTGAAACTCTGTTTAGGACGCAAATTGTTGACAACGTAACTGGTTTGATGGCCGGGTACGTTGGAGTGATCCCGCACTTCCAGCCATAGTTTTGGCACGAAACTGGTATTACGCACTGTAAACCGTTCTTCCAACGGCCGTCCCACTTGCGTGCGCCGCACTCTTGTCGCCCGAGACAAATGAACCCCATTGATACTCGTCCACGCCCATAAAAAAGAAATGATAAGCAGCAGACCCATCAAGTAGGCAAGATTAAAAAGAATGCTCCGCCCGGTGATCAAACCGCCGATAAATGCCAGCACTGCTAACACAAAAACGGCCGTTCTTCGTTGTCTGAGTTGGTTGCGCATTATTACCCCCTAACTTGTGCGCCGGGAACGGGCGTTGAATCTAAAATCTCCTGTACGATGGCTTCTGGTTCTACATCTTTAATACGAGCCGCTGGCCCAATAATAATACGGTGACTCAGTGCCGATACCGCCAACGCCTTCACATCATCCGGCAACACATAATCACGAGCGAAAAGCGCCGCGCGCGCCTGACTTAAGCGATAAATAGCTAACGCCCCCCGCGAACTGGAACCCAAATAGACCTCAGGATGTTCACGAGTTTTACGCACCAAGTTAACAATATATTCCTTCACCTTGTCATCCAGATAGATTTCCTTAACGGCCGTTTGCGCTTCCCGCAGCTCCTCAGCAGAGACAACCTGCTCAATCCCGTCAATAGGATGACTGTGCTGCTGACGTTCCAGCATCTCGATTTCCTCTTCCTTCGTGGCATATCCCAAGCGAATCCGCAGCATAAATCGGTCTAATTGCGCCTCAGGCAGCGGGAACGTCCCTTCATATTCAATCGGATTTTGCGTCGCCAGCACCATAAATGGGATGTCCAGCGGATACGTCGTGCCATCCACCGTCACCTGCCGTTCCTCCATCGCCTCCAGCAAAGCTGACTGGGTTTTGGGCGTCGCCCGATTGATTTCATCCACCAATACAATCTGCGCATGAATCGGCCCCGGACGGAACTCAAATTCACGGCTCTTCTGATTAAACACCGACACACCCGTCACATCACTCGGCAGCATATCGGGCGTAAACTGAATCCGTTGAAACTTACACCCCACAGATTTCGACAGCGACTTCGCCAGAACCGTCTTACCCACGCCAGGCACATCTTCAATTAAAATGTGTCCCTGGCACAGCAACCCCAACACCGTCAACTGCACCGAAGCTCGTTTACCTATAATAACCTTCTCAACATTTTCAACAATTCGATTGGCAATCGCTTGGACATCTGCCATGTTTTCGCTCCTTGGTCAGTCAGCTTTCGAAAGGATATGGTAACGCCCCCACCCCATTTCTTGAAAACCTATCATTTTTAAATGCAACGATATTGATACAAGAATTTACCATTAATGCAAGCAGAATTTGAAAAACGTTGATGAATCGCTCAAAAGTATACCAAGATTCAGATTTGCATGGTAATTTTGGTGACATTTAGGGGTCATCGCTCACTCCATCGACCTCTCTCCCCCATTATTGTTTGTGTAAATTATACAAGGTAGTGTCACTTTTGTTGTGCCTATTGACTCACGTTTATATAAATGATATAGTTGACGCATCAACTATTATTAACTTGAGTGTTTTTACTTTGGAGAGACCTGTTAACCGTGATGGGAAAATATCAGGCAATCAAAATATTAAAGTCTCAAGTGAAACTGGGCCAATGGCTGTGAGCGAGGGGATCGTTCGCATTCATTGGCGTTTTTTGTATTAGTGTATGCCGTAAAAACGGCCGTTTTCTCAACAACATCGGAGCCACCCCAAATAGTTGAGAAAGCACATGGGCCTTTGCGCCTTATTTAGATGTCGGAGGACAAATGAGAACAACCCACCTTTCCCGAAGGCTGGCATTAGCCAGTCTGTTTTTCGTATCTCTATTTTTAATGATCAACAGCATTTCCCAAGCTAATAGTGCCTTAGCCCAAAGCGCTTCCAGCGTTACCCTTGTGGGTGATTTGCAAAGCGAATTGGGCTGTTCTGGTGACTGGCAGCCGGATTGCACCGCCACCCCCCTAACCGAAATTGGATATGGCTTGTGGCGTGGTGAATACACTGTGCCAGCGGGTGCGTGGGAATACAAAACCGCCCTGAATGGCACGTGGGATGTCAGTTACCCTGCTGGCAATATCCCGCTTTCAGTGGCAGCCAATACCGACGTTCGTTTCTATTTTGATGAAAAGACAACGGCCGTTCTCGACAATATCAACGATAAAATAGCCGTCGCCGCTGGCACCTTCCAGGATGAACTGGGCTGTCCTGGCGACTGGCAAGCAGAATGTGTCAACACCCTCCTCACCGATGTTGATAGCAACGGCATCTACAGCTTTGTCTCAGCCGATATTCCAGTCGGCGATTACAACTTCAAAGTGACGCTAGACGAAGCCTGGACCACTTCCTACCCTGCCAGCGACCTCCCCTTCAGCGTCACCGCCGCCAAAGATGTCGTCACAATCACTTGGAACAGCGCCACAAACGATGTCACCGTAGACGTTGTGCCAGACCCCGGCAATGACAGCACTGCCACCCTGGCTGGCAATTTCCAAGATGAACTCGGTTGCCCTGGCGACTGGCAGCCTGAATGTACCGTCACACAGTTGACCAAAATCGGTAACGGCGTTTGGCGCGGCCTGTTTACGATTCCTGCTGGTACCTGGGAATATAAAGCTGCCCTAAACGGCACCTGGGATGTGAGTTACCCCGCTGGCAACATCCCACTTACATTAGCAGCAGATACCGATGTCCGTTTTTACTTTGACGAAAAGACAACGGCCGTTCACGATGATGTTAACAATATTGTCGCCATAGCCGCAGGTAATTTCCAAACATTTGTTGGCTGCTCCGGCGATTGGCAAGCAAATTGTGTAAACAGCTTGCTTACCGATGCCGACGGCGACAATATTTACACATTCACCACCACTGACATTCCCGCAGGCAGCTACGAGTTCAAAATCACTCTCAACGAAGCATGGGACACCTCATACCCTGGCGGCAACGTACCATTTACCACTACAGACGGCGCTATCGTCACCATGAGCTACAACGCCACCAATAACGATGTCAATATCGCCGTCAGTGGCAATGGCCTGGAACCAGGTGACGAACTACTGGTGCGCAGCAGCCTCCGCACACCGTTGGCTGACGAACTCTTCTACTTTGTCTTACCCGACCGTTTTGAAAATGGTGATCCCAGCAACGATGACGCCGGCACAGGCAGCAGCGACCCGCTGGTTCATGGCAACCTGCCTACGGACAAAGGGTTTTACCACGGTGGCGACCTGGCTGGTTTGACAAGTAAGTTGGACTATTTGAATGATTTGGGTGTAACGGCCGTTTGGCTTACTCCTCAATTCACCAACAACTGGGTACAGGGCGATGGCACCATTGCCGGTTCTTCAGCCGCTTATCATGGCTACTGGCAAACTGACTACACGCAGATTGATCCTCACTTTGGCAGCAACGTCGAATTACAAGCGTTCATCGACAATGCCCATGCTCGCGGCATCAAAGTCTTCTTCGACATCGTACTCAATCATACCGGCGATGTCATCGACTACGACGAAGGACTCTCCAATTACCGCGACAAAACCGACTTCCCTTACCAAGATGCAGATGGCAATGAATTCGACGATCGGGATTACGCGGGCACAGCCAACTTCCCACCGTTAGATGCCGCTACCAGTTTCCCCTATACGCCGATCTTCCCCACCGCTGCAGGCGCTACAGCCAAAGCACCTGCCTGGCTCAACAATCCCATCTACTATCATAATCGGGGCAATTCCACCTTTAGCGGTGAAAGCTCAACCTATGGCGATTTCTTCGGCCTGGACGACCTCTTCACCGAGCATCCAGATGTTGTCAACGGTATGATCGACATCCACAAACAAATGATCAGCCAGTTTGGCATCGACGGTTTCCGCATTGATACCGTCAAGCACGTCAACGACGAAATGTGGGAAGCGTTCATCCCCGCCATCCAGCAACATGCCGCAGACGAAGGCATCGCCGATTTCTTCATCTTTGGTGAAGTGTTCAGTGGCGATCCAGCCTATGCCAGCCGCTTTACCACAGAGCTGCCGTTCCCCTCTCTGCTCGATTTCGGCTTTGAAGGCACGGTGAAGAGCTTTGCCGCCAGCAGCAACAGCACCGATCAGGTGCGCGATTTCTTCGCCTCTGATGACTATTACACCGACGATGACAGCAACGCTTACGGCCTCGTCAAATTCATCGGCAACCACGACATCGGCCGTTTTGGCAATGCCATTGACAGCGCCAACCCCGGTGCCGATGACAACGAACGTGTCGCTCGGGCTGAACTCGGTTACGCGTTGGCTTACTTCTCCCGTGGTATTCCGCTGGTCTATTACGGCGACGAACAAGGCTTCACTGGCGACGGCGGCGACAAAGATGCCCGTCAAGACATGATGCCCAGCCTCGTCCCCTCCTACAATGACGACAACCTCATCGGCACCAGCGCCACCACCGCCGATGACAACTTCGACGAAACGCATCCCCTCTTCCAAACCTTCTCTGACATGGCTCAACTGCGGGACGCCCATGTGGCCCTCCGCCAAGGTGTGCAAATTCACCGTTACAGCGAAGGCAGCGCCGGTATCTACGCATTCTCACGTATTGATCCCGCCGAACAAGTGGAATATCTCGTTGTGCTGAACAACAGTGAAAGCGCCGACAGCGCCACCTTCACCACAGGCACACCCGATGCCACTTTCAACAACCTAATCGCTGGCGGCGCCGTTGTGGCAGATGCCAATGGTGATGTAACCGTCAACCTGGATGGGTTGAGTTTTGCCGTCTTCCAAGCTGATTCTGGCTTACCAGTCGGCAGCACCGCCCCGGCCATCGTCATGAGCACCCCAGCGGCGAACAGTGAAGTGACCGGACGCATTGAAGTGGCAGCGACGGTAGGCACGTGATGCGTATTCCGAAGTCACCTTTGCCGTTTCCGTTGATGGCGGCGACTACGAAGTCATCGGCACTGACGACAACGCGCCTTACCGCGTCTTCTACGACACATCAACCCTAGCTGGCACCACGTCACTTACATTCAAAGCTATCGTCAACGATTTCAATGGCAATCTGAACGCCGACAAAGTAACCGCCTCGGTGGGTGAAATCGTTGAACCACCACAAGGTGCTTCCGCTTACGCTGTCATCCACTATGCACGGGAAGATGGCGACTATGGCGACCATACCACCGGTGATTACAACGATTACTGGGGTCTGCATCTCTGGGGCGACATTGACGAGACCATTGAGTGGACAGCCCCCAAACCGTTCCTTGGCGAAGATGATAACGGCCGTTTTGCCTGGATAAAACTCGCGCCAAATGCACAAGAAATCGGGTTCATCGTCCATCGCGGCGATGCCAAAGACGGCACAGACAGTGACCGCTTCTTCAATCCTGGCGCTACCCCAGAAATCTGGCTCAAACAAGACGACGCCACATCTACACCTCGCAAGCCGAAGCACAAGGTTTCGTCACCATCCGCTACCATCGTGATGATGGCGACTACGGCGACCCAACATCGCCCGATTACAACGATTATTGGGGGCTTCACCTTTGGGGCGACGCCATCGATCCAAGCGAAGGTACAGCCTGGGACGCTTCCAAACCACCCACCGGCATTGACGATTTTGGCGCTTACTGGACTGTCCTTCTGCAAGACGCCAACCAGCCCGTCAACTTCATCATCCATCGTGGTGACAACAAAGACCCCAACCTTGATTTAAGCTTCATCCCCGTCGAAAATGCCTCCGTTTGGATGCAATCAGGTGATGAAACCATCTACCCCAGCCGAGGCGCGGCGGAAAACACCGTTTATCTCCGCTACCATCGCGCCGACGGTGATTATGGCGACTACACCAGCACCGATTACAATGATTTCTGGGGTACTGCACGTCTGGACTGGTGCAGATATTTCTGTTTCCTGGACAGACCCGCTTAAACCAGAAAGTGTCGGCATCTTTGGCCCTGAATTCAAGATTCCGCTGGTAGAAAATGCCACAGAGCTCGCCTACATCCTGCATCGGGGTGATACCAAAGACCCTGGCGTCGATCAGTTTTTGAATCTAGACAAATGGGGATTCGAGGTCTGGCAGCTCGAAGGTGAAGGGCCAGAGCATCCAGAAGAACCACATTACGTATTGCCCTTGTTGGCTGGCGGCGGCGGTGCTAACGCAGGCAATATCGACGTGCAAAGCGCCTACTGGGTTGATGAAAGCACCATCGCCTGGGCAGCAGCCGACAACAGCAGCCTCACTTACACGCTCCAATACGCCCCAGAAGGCGGCCTCGAAGCTACAGATGAGGGCATCACTGGCGGCAGCAGCATTACGCTAACTCCAGGTGCCCTGAGCGACGATGTCAAAGCCAAATTCCCGCATCTGGCAGCGCTGCCAGGTCTTAAAATCAGCGAGGCAGACTTGACGCTCGTGCCTGATATCCTCAAAGGTCAAATTGCAGTTTCGGCCGTTAACGAAGATGGTCAATCGGTAGATGCCACTGGCTTGCAAATTCCGGGCGTGTTGGATGACCTATACACCTACAATGGCGGTCTGGGCATTACCTGGGATGGCAATGTCCCCACCATCAGCGTGTGGGCACCGACAGCCAAGAACGTGTCACTGCATCTGTTTGACGATGCTAACCCATCTACAACCAGCACCATCGTTCCAATGATTTTGGATGCTGGCGTTTGGAGCATCACGGGGCAGGCAGATTGGGCAAATAAGTTCTATCTGTTTGATGTAGAAGTGTATGTCCACAGCACAGGACAGGTTGAAAACAATCTAGTCACTGACCCCTACTCCTTAAGTCTGTCAACTAACAGTTTGCGTAGCCAAATTGTTAATTTAGATGATGGCACATTGATGCCTGATGGCTGGAATGGCTACTCAAAACCAGAACTAACAGCGCCAGAAGACATCACCATCTATGAACTCCATGTGCGTGATTTCAGTGTGAATGATCCAACTGTGCCGGAAGAATTGCAAGGCACGTTCAAAGCATTCACGTTGGACGGTACCGATGGGATGAACATCTAAAAGCACTGGCAGATGCTGGACTAAGTCATCTCCATCTGCTGCCTGTGTTTGATATTGCCACCATCAATGAGAACAAATCCGAATGGCAGGAAGCAGATTGGTCTGAACTTAGCTAGTTATCCTCCCTGATTCGGATCAACAGCAAGCTTTAATCACTGCAGTATGAAGACCTTGACGGCTTCAATTGGGGCTATGATCCATTCCATTACACTGTGCCAGAAGGCAGTTACAGCACCAATCCTGATGGCAGCACGCGCATCGTAGAGTTCCGCGAAATGGTGCAGTCTGTCAATGAAATGGGCTTGCGCGTGGTCATGGATGTGGTCTACAACCACACCAATTCCTCTGGCCAGGACGAAAAATCGGTGCTGGATCGTATCGTGCCCGGTTACTACCATCGTCTGAATGACAAAGGCCAGGTCGAAACCTCCACCTGCTGCCAGAACACCGCCAGCGAACACGCCATGATGGAAAAGCTGATGGTTGATTCACTGGTAACATGGGCTAAAGAATACAAAGTAGATGCGTTCCGCTTTGACCTAATGGGCCACCACATGGTCTCCAATATGGTAGCAATCCGTGAAGCCTTGGATGCATTGACGGTTGAGAAAGATGGCGTCGATGGCAAATCTATCTACCTGTATGGCGAAGGCTGGAACTTTGGTGAAGTAGCTAACAATGCCCGTGGCGTTAATGCCACCCAGTTGAATGTTGGCGGCTTGGGTATCGGCACGTTCAGCGACCGGCTGCGTGATGCTGTACGTGGTGGTGGCCCCTTTGACAATGGTGCAGATTTAATTCGCAATCAAGGGTTTGCCAATGGCTTGTATTACGATCCCAACAGCATGAACAGTGGCTCTCAAACTGAATTAGACCGTTTGCTGCTTTCGACTGACCAGATTCGGGTCGGCATGGCTGGTAATCTGGCGGACTACACGTTTGAAGATCGCAATGGCAATATGGTGACCGGTGCTCAGGTTGACTATAACGGTCAGCCTGCTGGCTACACGCAAGATCCGCAAGAAGACATCACCTACATCTCCAAGCATGACAATCAGACGTTGTACGACAACAATACATACAAGAATCCGGTTGGATTGAGTATGGCAGATCGGGTACGCTCGCAGAATGTGGGTATGTCTACGGTTTTGTTGGGGCAAGGTGTGCCATTTATGCAGGCAGGCAGTGATTTACTGCGCTCTAAGTCGCTAGATCGAGACAGCTTCAATTCCGGTGATTGGTTCAACAAGTTGGACTTCAGTTATCAGGACAACAACTTTGGTGTTGGACTGCCGGTGGCTGGCAAGAATGCCGACAACTGGGGCATTATGCAGCCATTGTTGGCAAATCCTGCTCTGCAACCCACACCAAGTGACATTGCGTTTTCCGCAGAATTGTTCCAAGATTTACTGGCGATTCGAGACAGCAGTCCGTTGTTCCGTTTGCAAACTGCTGAACAGATTCAAGAACGGGTCGCGTTCCACAATACTGGCGCATCCCAATTACCGGGCATGATTGTTATGTCCATTTCTGACCTGACGACCGTTGATCTTGACAGGAATCATGAGTTTGTAGTGGTTGCTGTAAATGCGAATGATGAAGCACAAACGTTCACGGACACGGATTTGGTTGGGCTAGACCTGGTTCTGCATCCGGTTCAGATGAGTTCGGTGGATTCGGTAGTGAAAACGGCCGTTTACACCCCTGCTACTGGCTCTCTCGCGATTCCGGGACGGACAACGGCCGTTTTCGTGGTGCAAGCGACGGCGAGCGAGTTGATCGACTTCCTCATCAAGGACGTGGAAACGTTGGTTGAAGCAGGAGACCTGTCCTCACATCTGGGCAAGTGGCTAACCCATCCGTTGGAACTGGCACAATTCCATCTGGAGCATGGCCGAGAAAGACCCGCTCAAAACCTGATTCTCAACTTCTATTTGCGGGTTTCACTGCTAGAGAAGCTCCAGTATTCTGGACCAAGACACGGCCGAAACTTTTAAAGCTTCTGCTATGGAAATTTATCATCTGCTGAAAAAGTAAAAACCTGAACCGTAGAGGCGTGGAGACCGCAGAGATTTCAAGGGTTTTCTCTGTGATCTTCACGTTCTCTGTGGTGAAAATTTGATAATCAAAACGGCCGTTTTCTATTAAATTAGGAAACGGCCGTTTTTCGCTTGGATAGAACATCTGTGGTAAAATCACGCAGTTAAAATTATGATGCAAAAGAAAGAAGAACTCGCACCCCTGCCTGGAATATGGCGCACAATTGCTGCCGGATTTGACCTGACAACAAAGCATCTCTGGCTTCTCATCCTGCCCGTCTTGGTCGATGCCTTTTTGTGGCTTGGGCCTCGGCTCAGTTCGCGCCCCATTATTGAACAGTTTGTAGGCATGTTGCCGCAAGATGAGTCGTTGGCCGACATGACAGCCAACCTGTTGGCACTTGCCCCGCGGACAAATTTATTCACATCCTTGTCCGTGCCCTTTATTGGCATTCCGGTGTTTATGATTGGGGCAACGCCTGAAAACACCCCCCTGCCTGTGCAAGTGACCGAATTGTCTGACCCGCTGATCTGGTTGGGCTTGTTTTTGTTATTTTCGATAGGGGGCGTGTTGTTAACGGCCGTTTACTTCACCCTCATCGCCCAAACCATTCGTTTACAAGATGGACAGCCCACCCTGGCAGTCTCCCAATTCATCGGACGGACGATAACCACCTGGCTGAAATTACTCGGACTAGGCATCGTCCTCACCATCGCCACATTCATCATCTATATTCCATTGCTGCCCATCGCCTTCGTGGCGGCACTTATTAGCCAACTAATAGCCACAATGGTGCTATTGATCGGCCCAATACTCATTCTGTGGCTGCTTGTCTTCACCTATTTTGTCCCGCATGATTTGTCATTATTTGGGCACTCCCTCCATCGCGCGGTACTGTCCAGCATCCAACTGGTTCAACTTTACTTCAGTTCGTTACTGGGACTGCTCATCGTTATCCTCATCACCCGGAACTTCCTTGGATCGCTGCTGATTTTGGCAGACGACGGCTCCTGGTTGACCGGTATCAGCATTGTAGGTCATGCCTTTGTCATGACATCGCTCACCACTGCCACATTCATCTTTTTCCGTGACCGGTACGTGACCCTATCAGAAAAACAACACTTATTAAAAAACATTCGGAAATAAATTCAGCGTTAAATTTCTCGAAATAAAACTCTTGGGGTCTGGATAGTGACAAACAACCAACCTAATTTGAAATTTTGAAATAAGGATTCGTCAATGGCTAAGAATACACAAGAACAACAATACGATTCTGGTAATATCCAGGTTCTCAAAGGGCTAGAAGCCGTGCGCCGTCGCCCTGGTATGTACGTCGGTGGCACCGATGTCAAGGCGCTGCATCATCTCGTCTACGAAATCGTCGATAACTCCATCGACGAAGCCCTGGCAGGTCGCTGTGACCGCATTGAAGTGATCATCCACCCCGACGAAAGCGTCAGCGTCAGCGACAATGGCGTAGGTATCCCGGTTGCCCCCCATCCTACCGAAAAAATCTCCGCCCTGGAACTGGTCATGACGACCCTTCATGCGGGTGGTAAATTCGATGAATCCGCTTACAAGGTGTCGGGTGGTTTGCATGGTGTGGGCGCGGCGGCTGTGAATGCGTTGTCTGACTGGATGACAGTGACCGTCCATCGTGAAGGGCATGAATATGTGCAATCGTATAAACGGGGTATTCCCGATGGCCCCGTCACCGAAATACGCAAATTGAAACGCGGCGAAATATCTGGCACGACCTCCGTCTTCCGCTATGATGAAACGATTTTTAAAGATGGCGAAACTTACAAGTTTGAAACCCTGGCAAACCGTTTCCGCGAGATGGCCTTTGTTACCAGCAAGGTGTACTTGAGACTACGTGACGAACGGCCGGAAATTCCGCGCGAAATGAGTTTTTACTTTGACGGCGGTGTGAAATCCTTCGTGCGTTACCTCAATCGCAACCGTAAAGTGCTGCATGATCCCATCTACGGTCAAAAAGAGATTGACAATGTGGAAGTGGAAGTGGCGCTGCAATACACAGAAGGCATTGCCATTTCTGAGTATGCCTTTGCCAATACCATCCATACACCTGATGGGGGTACGCATTTAACGGGGGTGAGAACGGCCGTTACCCGTGTCATCAATCTCTACGCCCGTAAAAACAACTTCCTCAAAGAAAAAGAGGTCAACTTCTCCAGCGACGATACCCGCGAAGGTATCACCGTCGTCGTCAGCGTGAAACATCCCGATCCGCAATTTGAGAGCCAGACCAAAGTGAAGCTCATGAACGCGGAAGTAGCTGGTATCGTTTCCGCCGTCTTGTCTGAAGCCATGTCGGCCTATCTGGAAGAGAATCCGCGTGAAGCCCGCAAAATCATCGAGCGCTGCCTCACGAGTTCCCGCGCCCGTGATGCCGCCCGGAAAGCACGCGACCTGGTTATGCGAAAAAGCGCCCTGGAAAGCCTCACCCTGCCAGGTAAGTTGGCCGACTGCTCCGAGCGCGACCCCGCCAAATGCGAACTGTACATCGTTGAGGGTGATTCTGCCGGTGGTACGGCCAAACAAGGCCGCGACCGTCATTTCCAGGCAATTCTGCCCTTGCGCGGTAAGATTCTCAACACCGAACGGGCGCGTCTGGACAAAATTCTGGCAAACAACGAAGTGAAATCGCTCATTTCGGCGATGGGCACGGGCATTGGCGAGACGATGGACATCACCAATTTGCGTTATGGCCGCGTGATCATCATGACGGATGCTGATGTGGACGGCAGCCATATTCGCACATTACTGCTGACCTTCTACTTCCGCTACATGCCGCAGCTCATTGAACTGGGGCATCTCTACATCGCCCAGCCGCCGCTGTTTGCCGTCAAAGAAGGCAAGAAGCTACATTACACTTATACTGAAGCCCAGCAAGAGAAATTGCTCAAAGAGCTTGGTGACAAAAAGATTGGCATCCAGCGTTACAAGGGTTTGGGTGAGATGAACGCCCAGCAACTGTGGGAAACGACAATGGATCCCGCCGAGCGCACCCTGCTCCAGGTGACGATTGATGATGCGGTGGTGGCTGACCGCACCTTTGACATGCTCATGGGGTCAGAAGTTGCGCCGCGCAAGCGCTTTATCATGACACATTCGGGTGAAGTGCGGAATTTGGATGTGTAGTTTTAGTTGACATAACGTTATTAAAAAGCCGCCAAATTGGCGGCTTTTTTGTTGGGGGAATTCCTGGAATATGCGGCTTTTAGCGTAAGGGCGCAACGTGCTGCGCCTTATACCTCCACACCCATATCCTCCGCAATCAGCCGGAACTGCGCCAAAGCTGCCTCCAATTCCTCCACAATTTCCACAGCCAGCACATCCGGATCGGGCAGGTTGTCGCTGTCTTCCAGCGATTCGTCGCGCAGCCAGAAGATGTCCAGGTTCACTTTGTCGCGGGCTAAGATGTCGTCGAGGGTGTAGGGGCGGAAACGGCCGTTTTCATTCCCTTCTCCCCACGTTGCCACCCGTTCGTGCCGGTTGGCTGGGTTAAAACAGGCCACAAACTCATCCAGGTCGGCGCGGGTGAGCGGGTTTTGCTTGAGGGTGTGGTGGACGTTGGTGCGGTAATCGTAGAACCAGATGGTATCGGTCCAGGGCTTTTCTCGCCCAGGCTTACGGTCAAAGAACAACACATTGGCCTTGACGCCCTGGGCATAAAAAATGCCGGTGGGCAGGCGCAGGATGGTGTGCAGGTCGCTTTCTTGCAGCAGTTTGCGCCGCACGGTTTCGCCCGCGCCGCCTTCAAAAAGCACGTTGTCCGGCACGACAACGGCCGCTTTGCCATGCTGCTTGAGCAGTTTATGCACGTGCTGCACAAAGTTCAACTGCTTGTTGCTGGTCGAGGTCCAGAAATCGTCGCGCACGACGGTTTGTGCTTCCCGTTTCACTTCCCCTTCTTCGGTGATGTAGGTGACGCTGGACTTTTTGCCGAAGGGCGGATTGGTGAGCACCATGTCGTAGGTGGTGGTGGGTTTGTTCGCCAGGGCGTCATCGACGTGGATGGGGCTGTGGCCGTTCTCGTGGCCGATGCCATGCAAATAGAGGTTCATGACACACAATCGCGCCGTGTTATCCACAATCTCCCAGCCATGCAGGGCGTCTTTGCGCAGTTGCAGCCACTGGTCACGGTCGAGTTGATGATGCTTTTGGTTGCCCACGTAATCATAGGCCGCCAGCAGGAAACCGCCGGTGCCGCAGGCCGGATCGCAGAGGGTGTCGCCCGGTTTGGGCTGCATCACATCGACGATGGCCTGGATGAGGGGACGCGGCGTGAAGTATTGGCCTGCGCCGGATTTTACGTCCTGGGCGTTCTTTTCCAGCAAGCCTTCGTAAATGTCGGCTTTCACGTCCACGTTGAGGCGATGCCAGTTTTCGCCGTCGATGAGGGTGACGAGGCGTTTGAGTTTGGCCGGGTCTTGGATGCGGTTTTGGGCTTTGCGGAAGATGGTGGGGATGAGGCCGCGCCCCTGGCCCAGTTCGGTCAGAATCTGGCGGTAATGGCTTTCTAGCTCATTGCCATCCAGGGTGACGAGGCTGGCCCAGGCGTAGGCGTCGGGGATGGTGGAGGGATCGCCGATTTTGCGGCGCTCGTCGTCCATTTTGAGGAAGAGCAGGTAGGTGAGCTGCTCGACGTAGTCGCCGTAGGAAAGGCCGTCGTCGCGCAGGACGGTGCAGTAGTTCCAGAGGCGTTGGACGATGGCGGATGATTGATTGGACATAGTTATTCCTTGTTGGGCGATTTTGTAAATCGCCTCGGGACGATTGGCAAAACTTGTGGCGAACGCAGCTGAATCATCGTCCTACTTACGGTCGGCGGGGATGTAGGGAATGAGTCCCTTGTTGAAAGCTTCTTCTTGAAGGGGGCGGGGCAATGATCGTGCGTCCATAATTAAGCCATTGACCGTGAGATACCAGGCCATAGGATTTTTGTCCATACGGCTGGGCAGGGTCCATTCCGGTTCCATCATGCCAATGTTGAGCTGGTCTCGGATTTCTTTGGATTTGGTGGTGGCGCTGCTTTTGCCGATGCCAAAATAGTCGCTGATGTCGGTGACGACGATGTGGGGTGTCTGGCTTTTGTCGAAGGCGAAGTTGACAGCGCCGATGGCGTGGATGATGCCTGCCGCCCAGTTTTTGGCGCGGCCGCTGGCCAGGGGCGACGGCCGTTTTCGGCACAGTTTGGCAGTCATCACCCGGCACATATCGGCGTACTCTTCATTCAACATTTCCCGACAGAAACCATCCGTCAGCGCCGTGATGGTTTCATAGGTTTCTTGCATGGGTTTGGGTACTGAATAGGGGTCTTTCATTGCTTTTCCTTGTAGGGCGATTTTGTAAAGGGTGTGTTTCAAATGAGTTATAGAATTGTCTGCTGCTCGTGGGGCGATTTTGCAAATCGCCTGGACGATTTACAAAATCGTCCCACGCATGACAGATCATTCAACTAAAATGAAACACACCCTTTTGTAAATCGCCTCACTTTCTCCTTTTGGGTCCGGGTTTACACGGGCGTTTAGAGCCTGACGGCCGTTTTTTCTCAGGCAAATACGGCTACTTAATGATTCGCAAACCAGGTACGGTATAAATCGATCAGATCATAGAGTGGCGACCCATTATCTGCGGCGGCCAACTGGCATAAAGGCAGGTGAAACTGCTCGCGCCCGCGGCGCAGTTTGACAATGATACCGTACATTTCGTCGGCATCTTCCAGGCTGTGGACACGCACCTTGTCACCAGAACGCAGGGGACCGCGCATCCGCTCATCGACGACCGCTTCAAACGGGAATTTGAGCGTCTGATTCAAATATTCAAACCAGGCATCAAGCGCATCTAACTCCCCATCCGGATCCACTGTGAGCAACATGCGCCTGATTTCTTTGCCCTCTTCGCCCAGGTACAAGAAATTATGGACGATTGATTCATTTATTTCCCGGAGCGTTTTTTTACTTTGGGCCAGGGTGTCTCGTGGCGCGGTTTTGATGAGGTCGGTCAGGTCATAGCCGTATTCATTCCAACTAAGCCCTTCTTCTTCACAATCTTCAATATACGTCTCGGGCAAGTTTTGCAGGGTGAGGCTATCGAAAGCAATTAGTGCCGTCCCCTCATCAGGGAAAATTTGCGTGACCCGGCCGTGCCAACCGCTCATCTCCACGCCATATTCAGGATCGATAAAACCAGTTCTAACTTTAACGGTGTTGCCTATTTCAAGTGATTCTTTGTTAACCATAGCTGCCTCTTTTGTTTTGATAGCGCCATTTTATAAATCGCCTGGGGACGATTTGCAAAACTTTGGTGAGCGATAGCCGAATCATCGTTCTACAAATGCTGCGGCACCAGTTGGCCGGTGAAGGCGCGGTGGAGAATGGATTGGCGCAGGCGCTCGGCGCGGGACAGGTTGGCGGTGATGGCTTGTTCGGTGGCGGCGACGACGGACAGCCGCCGCTCTACTTCGGCGACGATGCGTTCTTGTTCGGCGAGTGGTGGAATGAATGGAAATGTATTAACGAAGAGATTGACTTGTAATGCTGGATTGCTAGATCCAGTGACAATATTTTTCGAATTTTCCTGTTTGTGCATCTGAGCCAAGTTGAAAACCATGGATACTAAGGCGAAATACAATGAGATGGACGAACGCGATGCATAAGCCTTGTTTGATAACGCAATGCTTCATCACGAATCGCAAACATGATGCCGGCTCAGATTCACGCCTACCAACTGCCGAATCACTAGATCACTGAGATATCTCCAGTTTTGATCTGACACGTTCATTTAACTCTTGATGTTCTTGATAATATCAGTCACTTAATTCAGTGAACAATTCGTTCCGTTAAATGCAATCTGGGATAACGCAAGGAATGCCCTTCTGATATCTGTTGACTTATCGGGCATGTTCCCTAGTCTTGGATCATGCGAAGCTGATCCATTCGAGTCGCCCACACCCACCCCTCCGGCAAGTCGGGCAAAACGGCCGTTTCCACCCCACTTACCTCTTGATACTTCTTCCCCGGATTGGCCGCCTGCCATTGGGCGCGGCGTTCCGCCAGGATGCGGGTCAGCAGGTCGGCGGCAGGTTCGTCTTGGGGGTCTTGGGGGACGAGACGCCCTTCGCAGGCCGCTTTGAGGACGCTGGCTTTGTAACGGGCGAGGCTGCCCTGAAGCCTGCGCAGCGAGGCCACCGCCTGATCCAGCCGGGTGAACTGCTTCTCGATTTCGGCAACGATGCGCTCTTGTTCTACTTAGGGTGCAAGAGGAATATCGAATTCTGCTAACTTTCTGGTACTAATAGGTTGGTTGAGCTGTGCCATAAGCTTATCTAAATTATTCTTGCGAATTCTTCGGCATGTAAGAAATAGATGAAATTTTGTAAGTGATTTTTAATAGGTCACTAATTTTTGACTGCCCCACACGTTGATTTAAAAGTGCTTGTCCAAGTAGTTCAGAAACTCCAACTTTACCAGTTGTTGCACCGGAAGTGATATAACAACGTCACCAGAATTGAGCAAGTAACTGAATTGTTCTAGAGCAAATGACTCATCAAGATACAACGTTTTTTCATCAAACGTCATCATCGTGTCATTTATGTTGAAATACGCAAAAGGGGAATTGCCTGTATCTTCATAATCAAGCCTTTTGAAGTGTTTACCCCCCATTTACTTGCATACTTTGCGCCAACTGTTGTCCATGTCCAGCCATCGGGTAACGGCCGTTCTGTAGGGCGATTTTGAAAATCGCCCAACGCCTCATTTCCATTCGTCATCATTGTTGTCATTTTCCGTAGGGGCAGACCCAGGTGTCTGCCCTGTTTGGTTTCACAGGCGGCGTTGGGGAGAACGGCCGATTTTCATTTCCGTTTGTCGTCATCCACAATCCTTTGTAAGGCGATTTTGTAAATCGCCTTCGGCTTAGAGGCGATTTACAAAATCGTCCTACGAGGTTTTCAGATAAGTCCAGAGCCAATCTTCCCATTTCTCTACCAGTCCAGCCTTTACCGGATTATTGATCACATAAGCCACGATTCGCTCCCATTCCCGCCGGTCTCGCACCACATGATCATAACTTTCATGCTGCCAAAATGCACCCTCTCGACCCAACACCTCGTTGGACTGTCGCGCCGTATGCCGCTTCAGCGAGTGCATGATGGTTTGCAAAGCATGGCACGTACCATCCTCTTTTTCTAGTGGCCGAAATACCACATGGGCATGATTGGACATGACACTGAAAACGTCCAAATCATAAACTTTGCCATCCAGAAAATGGAGGCTGTTCACCACAATCCTGGCGATTTCGGGCTGGCTGAGCCAACGTGGCCCACTCTCTGCACGGTCTAACAGATCATCCCATCGGGCAAACTGGCGTTTTTGCTCCTGGTAGATAAGCGAGGATAGATTCGCGGAAACGGCCGTTTGTCTGAGCACTTCCTCCCGTTCTTCTGCCTCCCTCTTTAATCGTTCTAATGCCACTTCAGGAATAGAACCAGCCAAACGAAACGTCACAAATAACGTTGCGCCTGGTGGTTGTATATGTGGCAAATGCCGCTCATATTCTGGCTTATAATCGTATTGACTCATCTTAACCCGTAGGGCGATTTTGTAAATCGCCCCCTAACCTACAGACGATTTACAAAATCGTCCTACACGACCAATTCCCGGTTCATCTCATCCAGCAGGTGCCGCCACTCCGCGCCCAACGCATCCGCCGCCGCAAAACGGCCGCCGCGATTAACCATCTCGCCGTCAATCTCAAAATCTTGCGGCGACATCTGCAAGTTCAGGCCGATGTATTGGGCAATCTTGTCCAGCCACCAGCGCTGTTCAGCGTTAAACTGTTTGCCCGCTTGCTCCTGCGCCGCCAGCCACGCCTCATACCGCGCCTGCACCTGCGCCGGGTAAGGGGCCAGTTCGCCATCCGGCTGCAAGGCATGGCGCACCAGGGCAATCAAGTCCGTCAGCACCCGCTGGCTGCTCATGCCGCGCACCCTGTCTTTTTCCAAAGCGGCATAAGCCGCCCACAACTTCTCTTCCGTCCACAGATAAGGCGGACGCTGTATGGCTCCCGCCAATTCCTGCAACTGCTGCCGCGTCAGTTCCCGCGCCCCATACGGCTGGTTGTACAAAACTTGCAGCGCCGTGATCTCATCCTTGTTGTCAGCGATAAACTGCTGAAAATTGCCCACCATCTGCCGCAGTTTCTCGGTGGCGTCGCTGTTAAAACCCGCATCCTTCACCATGTCAATGCTGACCGTGTCGATCACAATCTCCGCCCGTCGCTGAATTTCTATCAACGTCTGGCGCAAATTTGCATTGGTACGGAACGGTTCCGTCGCTTCCCAGGCCACGTCTGTAGGTCGATTTTGTAAATCGACCGGACGATTAGCAAAATCGTCCAACGCGGTGAGCAAAGGATGGATAAGGTCAGGCAGCGTGCCGCCAGCGGTGTAATCGGCAATCAACTGCTCATCATCGTCTGTGAGCCGGTGCTGCAATCGCGCCAGCCGGTAGGCCAGCGAAGCCACCGTCTCCGCATCATGCTGCCCGTAGGCGATGTTCTCCAACAACCTGTCAAAGGGGATGGTGGGCTTCCGTTCCTGGACACGCGGCGGCTCGATCATCTCCGCCTCGGTTAAGCCCACGGCGTCGATGAGAACAAAATGGGTCTTGTGCCGCGCATCAGAAGTCACCGCCTGCAATTCATCCGGCTGGATCACCCGCGTGCCCCGGCCCCGCATCTGCTCAAAATAGCCCCGCGAACGCACCTGGCGCATAAACAGCAAAATCTCAATAGCCCGCACATCGGTGCCCGTGGCGATCATATCCACCGTCACCGCCATGCGCGGAAAATAGCTGTTGCGGAAATCCTGCAAAATATCTTCCGGGTTGCGGCTGGCTTTATAGGTGATTTTTTGGCAAAAATCGTTGCCCTTGCCAAATTCCTCGCGCACAATGCGCACAATGTTCTCGGCGTGGTTGTCATCTTTGGCAAAGATAAGCGTCTTGGGCGCCACCCGGTCGGCCCGCTCTGGAAACAGTTCCGTAAACAGCACATCCCGAAAATGGCGGATGATGGTGCGCATCTGGCTCTCGCTAACCACGTCCCGGTCTAGCTGCTGCGGCGCGTAGGTCAGTTCTTCATCCAGCTTTTCCTGCCACTGTTCGCGGGTCAGCTTGTCCATCTTGCCCACCCAATGCCCCGCTTCCACCGTGCTGCCTTCATCCGAAATGCGCGTGAGAATGCGGTACACCTCGCCGCCCACGTTAATGCCGTCAGCTACGGCGTCATCATGCGTGTACTCCATCACCAGATTCTGGTTGAAGAAACCGATGGTCTGTTTGCCCGGCGTGGCCGTCAGGCCGATGAGATGGGCGTCGAAATAATCCAGCACCTGCTTCCAGATGGTGTAGATGGAGCGATGGCACTCATCAATGACGATAAAATCGAAGAATTCGATGGGCAATCGCCCTGTAAAAGAAACAGTGCGCGGCGTAGAGCGATTTTGTAAATCGCCCGGACGATTTGCAAAATCGTCCCACAGTTCAAACAGCGAACCGTTCTTCCGTTTCCTCGTCCAGCTCTTCATCCTTGAGCATGGCGTACAACCGCTGGATGGTACTGATGTAGACGCGGTTCACATCGCGGCTGACATCCAGCGCGTTGCTGTTCAAATGGCGGATGTTGTACAGTTCGGCAAATTTGCGGCCGTCGTCGGGGGTCTCAAACTGCACAAATTCGTTATTGGCCTGCTTGCCCAGATTGTTGCGGTCTACCAAAAAGAGCACCCGCCGTGCCCCGCCCTGGCTGATAAGGCGATAGATGAAATTAACGGCCGTAAACGTCTTGCCGCTGCCCGTCGCCATCTGCACCAACGCTCGCGGCCTATCCTGCGCCAGCGACTGCTCCAGATGCGTGATGGCTTTGATCTGCGGTCCCCACAGTTTATCGGTTATCAGGGGTGACATGGTTTGCAAACGGCCGCGCAGCGTGTCCGGCTCCTGCACCCAGGCGGCCAGCGTTTCCGGCCGGTGAAAGGCAAACACCCGCCGCGCTCGGGGGTCAGGGTCCAAGCCCGTTGGTGAAGAAGGTCTCCACGCCGGTGGATTCGTAGCGGAAAGGCAGCGGACTGTCTGGCCGCCACGCCTGCATCGGCTGGCGCAGTCCCACCGCATACCGCGCCGACTGCGGTTCGACGCCGCTCAGAGGTACGCCCACTTTCTTCGCTTCAACCACGCCCAGCGCTTTGCCCGCCACAAACAGCAAATAGTCGGCAAAACCTGTCTTAAGAAAGGCTTCACGCACGGCTACACCCGGTTTGGCCGGATCAAAGAGGTTCATCGCCTCTCGATCTTGTACCTCCCAACCGGCATAGCGCAGAAGTTCATCTATTTTTTGGCGGGCTTTTTGTTCTGGCGTCATGGTCTTTCTCGCATCTCTTTTCGATAGAGTTTACACGAGGTTAAGGATAGCATAATGAAAACGGTTCGGCACTATGACATGTGTAGGTGTGATGAGAATGGGTGATGGAGGGGGAAACGGCCGTTTCCCCTGGCACAGTCTGTGGATGAATCCCCAGACTGGTACAAAAAACGTGCTGAAGCACGTTGCTAAAGCCGCCATTAACCTGCTTCAGCAGGTTTTTTATCTCAGCCGCCGGTTTCAACCGGTGGCGGTAGGGGCAAATTCGTTTAGATTGAGAATTGCTGGAAGACTGTGCCTGATATTGACAACGGCCGTTTCTCTTCATACAATATGACTGATTAGTCACATGACCAAACGGTCACATCGAGAAAAGATAATGCCGAAACAAACATTTTTTAACCTGCCACAAGAAAAGCGGGACCAAATATTGGCTCTCGCTATCGAAGAATTTGCCGAGAACGACTACAAAAATGCGTCAATCTCCCGCATTGTGAATCGAGCCGGCATAGCCAAGGGAAGTTTCTACCAATATTTTGCGGACAAGAAAGATTTGTACCTGTATCTCATTGACGTCGCCACACAAGAAAAAACGGCGATGTTGGCAAAAAACCAGCCGCTTGATGTTGACATGGACGTATTTTCATACATCCGTTGGCTCCTTCAAGCGGGATTGAAGTTTGAGTTTTCCAATCCAAAGCTGGCTCAAATTGGGTATCGTGCCATTTACGGCGATGCCCCCCTGCCCACGGATACCCGAGAAGTTATTGAAGAAGGCTCAATGACCTATTTTCGCCAGATGGTACAGCAAGGGGTTGAGCAAGGAGCCATTAACCCAGATATTGACACAGATGTGGCGGCGTTTATGTTCAATGTTGTGTTCACCAATCTAGGGGATTTTATTATGAAGCGACAAGCCATTGCTCCAGAACAGCTATTAGCTGATTCCGGGCAATCCTTAATTTCACCAGAAACGGAAAGCATGTTTGATCAAGTCCTGCTCATTTTGCAGGCTGGCATGGGTAAAAAATAACGAGACATTAGACCTGACAGGTTTATCCAGAAAGGAATTAAGAAACCTGTGAGGTCTTGGTTTCAAGCAATAAAGGAAGTCAAATGAACAAGAAAGTTTGTATTATCACAGGCGCAAATTCAGGCATTGGCAAGGCGGCGGCGATTCAGATTGCCCAACAAGGGCATCAAGTGATCATGGCTTGCCGCGATCCAGAACGAGGCGAAGCGGCTTTGCAGGATGTCCGCCAGCAATCGGGGAATGAGTGCGTTGAAATGATGGTTGTAGACATGTCGCTGCAAGCGTCGATTAAGGCGTTTGCAGCGGTGTTTTTGGCAAAATATGAGGTGCTGGATGTGCTGATCCACAATGCTGCCGCTTTTGATATTCGCCAAAAAGAGCGCATATTAACGAGTGAAGGGGTGGAGCTTGTGTGGGCAACCAATCAGATTGGCCCCGTGCTGCTCACGGATTTGCTGTTGGCTGCACTGAAGCAAAGTGAACAAGGGCGCGTGATCACGATTTCATCTAAAGGATTGATGGTCTATCCGTTTTTGAAGGTGGATGTAGCTGATCCTGAGTTTGCACGCAAGAAATTTAGTGTGCAAAAGGCGTATTATCAATCCAAGCTGGCGCAGGTGATGTATACGTATTGGTTGGCGGATCAGTTGAAGGAAACGGCCGTTTCGACACTTCGACCCAGTTCAGTGGAACCAGGCTCAAGACAGGCCGTTACCGTCAATTCTATTCGCGTCACCAATGTCAAGATCGATGTTGATACACGTTATCCTGGTATGCCCAAATGGAAACGCACCCTGTACAGCCTCAAGAGCAAATCCTCCATAACCCCTGAGGAAATGGCCGAAACCTACACCTTTCTGGCGCTATCACCTGAGGTAAATCAGACCACTGGCACGTATTTCGACGACCCCAACCATATCGTTAACTCTTCCAGTTACAGCCAGGACAAAGAGAACATTAAGCAAGTGATGGATTTAACGCTGACTTATTTAAAATAACCAGGTTTTTGGCACGTGACGTTGAATGGAAATCCGTAACGCGATTTGTCAAATCGCGCTACATTTTCGAAGGAGGTCAGCGCGATGTCACCCAGGGTGGTTCGGGCAAATAAGACGCATTTTTACTCGACAGGCATTACTCAAACGAGTATACTTTTCGTCAACAACTCGTTACCAATTTTAATTACACTACAAGTTTAGGAGTAAACAAAATGGATCCAATTCAAGAATTTTTCCTTAGTAAAATGGGGCAGTTTATTGTCAATGTATTAGCTGCCTTTGCTATTCTCATTATAGGAGGGCTGATAGCAGCAATTATTGCCAAAATTGTGCGCAGCGTTTTGAAACGTATCAACCTAGATAATAAGATTGCAGATACATTAACAGAAGAAGGCCAAGAACAAAAATGGCCCGTAGAAGACGTGATTGGCAAGATTGTGTTCTGGACACTGATGCTGTTTGTCATCGTAGCATCATTAGAACAACTCAATCTAACAGCAATTTCACAACCTTTAGGCAATCTCTTAACACAAATTACTTCAATTTATATCCCGCGCCTCATTGCTGCGGGTGTATTGCTGCTTGTAGCATGGCTGGTTGCTGCGGTTTTACGCTTCTTAACCAGAAAAATCTTGCATATGGTTAAATTGGATGCGCGTTTGACAAAAGCGGGTGCTATTGCAGAAGGGCAAACAACTGGCTTCACTGAACCACTGGCAACGGCCGTTTACTGGTTCGTTATCCTGCTGTTCCTGCCTTCTGTTTTGGTCGCCTTGGGACTCAACTCCCTGGCAATCATGCTAACTGGTGTCTTCGACGTTATCGTTAGCTGGATACCATTCGTCCTGATGGCAGGCTTGATTGCTGTTATCGGCTGGATTGTGGCCCGCATTATCCGGCAAATCACCATCAGCTTCCTGACGGCCTTTGGCGTAGATAAACTGGGACAAAAAGCAGGCATTGGCGAAGATCGCTCATTGTCCCAAATCCTGGGCAATATCCTCTTCTATGCTTTGTTAGCTGCCGTCCTCATCGCCGCACTGGATGCCCTGCAACTGACTGCTATCTCCGCTCCGCTAACAGCCATGCTGGCCGAAATCGTCGCCTTCATTCCAGGGTTGTTGGGCGCGGTTATCATCCTCGTCTTGGCCTACTATGTGGGTCGCATGATAGCCAATATCGTCAAAGATTTACTAGCCAATGTTGGCTTCGACTCCCTGCCAGCAAGATTAGGCCTCGGTTGGTCTGCCACCACCAGCCCGTCTGACTGGGCAGGTTCTCTGACATTAATTGTCATCCTCCTCTTTGCTGCAACTTACGCCGCAGAGGTGTTGGGGTCACAATTCCTCGTCATCGCTATGGGGCAATTTATTGCCTTCCTGTGGCAAGTATTCCTGGCAGCCATCATCTTCGCCTTTGGTCTGTACTTTGCCAAATTGGCCTTTAGCATCGTCGCCTCCACCGGTATGGATCACGCTAACTTGCTCGGTCGGTTAGCACAGGTAGCCGTCATCATCTTTGCGGGTGCCATTTCCCTGCAAACATTGGATGTGGCTAATTCTATTGTTAACCTGGCCTTTGGTATCACCTTAGCCGCCGCTGCCTTCGCGGCCGCTCTCGCCTTTGGTTTAGGCAGCAAAGAAATTGCAGGGCGCGAAGTTGATAGTTTCATCACTTCTTGGCGTTCAAACGAAGAGATCAAGTTACCTTCAGTCCCTGGTGTTCCCTCAACAACAGTTGCCGTTGAAGATGCCCCAGAAGACGCACCATCTGAAGGGTAAATAAAATAGTTTCATGCTAACATTTAGCCCCTAACGGTATTAGTAACCGTTGGGGGCTTTTTTTTATGACATGTTGCTACCACTCATAATGGATACACTTAACCTATGCGACCATCTCTAACAAAATATGCATGGTTGTCCATTGGGGCAGCCCTCCTCACTATCAGCATTAAATTTGCTGCTTACCTGGTTACAGGTTCCGTCGGCTTGCTTTCTGATGCCCTGGAAGGCATTGTCAACCTGATTGCGGCTATAGTCGTACTCGTCACCCTCAAAATCGTTGAACAACCTCCTGACGAGGTACACCCATACGGCCATGACAAAGCTGAGTATTTTTCCAGTGGCATAGAAGGCACACTCATCGTCATTGCGTCTCTGACTATTTTGATGACGAGTGTGCAGCGTCTACTTAACCCACAGCCACTTGAACAAGTCGGATTGGGGCTTGCGCTGGCTTTAGCTGCTTCTGGTATCAACTTTTTTGTAGGGCAACTGCTCATCCGCACCGGCAAAAAATATGAATCCATCACGTTAGAAGCAGATGGCAAGCATTTAATGTCAGATGTGTGGACATCAGTTGGTGTGGTAATCGGTATTGCTATCGCCGGGTTTACAGGGCTGGAATGGCTAGACCCAGTCGTGGCGATTATCGTTGGCTTAAAGATTGGCTGGGAAGGTATTTTAATTTTCCGTCGGTCATCACAAGGGTTGATGGATTCCGCTATCATGCCAGATGAGCGGGAAACCGTGGAAACTTTGCTCACCCAAAATTGTGTGGCTGGAACGGAGTGGCATGCGTTACGGACACGTCAGTCTGGCGCACGCCGATTTATTAGTGTCCACATCCTCGTTCCTGGTGAGTGGACAGTTCAACAAGGTCATGATCTCGTTGAACAAATCGAGGCTGATATGCGCAATCATATCAATTATTGCACTGTATTTACGCATATTGAACCCATTGAAGACCCCCGTGCGTTTATTGACCAAACCTTAAGACGACTGGATGAGTCGTAATATTCAAGGTATCCTCGTTATGCACTATCAAATTGGACACTGGCGTTTTTACCCATCACCAGTGTAGCGCGATTTGGGCTGGCAGTCGACTTTTCTCCTGAGCCAGTTGGTGGAAACGGGTTGCCAGAGAACTGGCCTGACCATTGAGCAAGGTGCGACTGTGTTCTAAAACCCAGGTCTGGCGGTCGGGGCTATCCTGACCGTAGAGAGCCGAGGCCACTTGCCAGAGATATTCATAGGCATGGATAAAGTCCAGAATGAGGGTGAAATCAGGAAATCGTTGCTGAAGATGAGCCTGGAGGGATTTATCGCCATCGCAGAGCATGACGCGATGTTGGATATGGTCACCCATTCGTTTGTCTACTTCACCTTGCAAACGGTCTAAAGCTGCGGGCTTACCGGCCAGTGTCCCCCACAACTGTTTGTGCTGTGGCCTGGAGCGTGGGGCTGTCGTTTTCTCTGACTTCTCCTCCAGCAGGCTGCCTACAACCTCATCCACTGTACGGGGTGCGGGCTGGATGGTGTAGAGGGCGGTGGCGGTAACCGCTTTCTTCTTGCTGCGGGCTTCGCCCCGTTTGAGCCGGACTTTGTCTTTGTTTGTGCTG
Organism: uncultured Chloroflexia bacterium; assembly: GCA_963747345.1. Lineage (GTDB taxonomy): Bacteria > Chloroflexota > Anaerolineae > Promineifilales > Promineifilaceae. Next base: position 167,461 of record CAVVFA010000009.1, read on the forward strand.
GCCTTGATGATGGGCACGCCTTTACCATCTGCTTGGGCGACTAAAATGACCCCTTCTTCCGCAACCGGCGGTGGCGGCTTCTGCTCATAGTAGGTCGCCGCATCGGCCGCATCGCTGCCAATAAACTGTTGGATGCAGCGTTTGGAAAGGCCAATCTCTAGCAAGCGCTCGATTATGGCTACTTCCTGACCGAAGGGGATATAGACCCCTAACTCATCGTGCAATTCTCGCAGAAAGTCGGAGTAGCTGTCTTCGCCTAGCCCCAGTTCAGCGTCTAAAGGTGTATAGCCACCGGCACCTTTTCGATAAAAGTACGGCCGATTGATTTCCAGCTCGCCAAAGATGGAATAGTAGTCCCGTGATTTCTCGCTATGATACGGCAACCTGTCACCTTTTGGGTTTACTGCCTCTTTTCGAGGATATGCTTGTGAACGCATGTCAAAATAGAGTTGCATCAGTTTTGCTCCCATCCTCAAGAGTTGTTTGAAAAGATGGCGCTCCATTTGGTCGGCTGTACCTTTTTGTCCATCGACACTTGTTACCATGGACAATATGATTTCAAAGTCAGAACGAATAGTTTCTGATATATTTATGGCTGAGTTGAAAGTCATCCTTCTCTCCTGTTGTTATTGTTTTTGGTAATTCATAACTATCCAGGAAATCGGTATGACTTTCAACCATTTTTTCAACTCATTTGAAACACACCCTTTGCCAAATCGCGTTACAGCACCAGTGGTCGGCGCAATTTTCGCCAGACTCCAGTATCAAATAAAAATTACAGGAAGGTACTTTTAAGATGACAACAAAATCTGATTACACAGAACAAGAATGGGAAGGGCTTTTGCAAGCTCCCGTCATGGCAGGTATGTATGTTATGGTCGCGGATGTGAGCGTGACGGCAATGGGCAAAGAGATGGCCGGGATGCTCAAAGCGATTCAGGCGCAAGAAGCACCGGATGCCGCCAAAGAGTTGGTTACTTCTGTGGTAGCCGATATTGTGGCAAAATCTAGCAACAAGGAAAAGCTGGCACAGCCAGAACTCGACAAGCACCAAGACCCCAAAATGCAAGTCATGAAAATCTTGAAGGAAACGCTGGCAGTTTTAGATGAAAAATCAACGCCAGATGAGAAGTCGGGATTCGGTTCTTGGCTGATGACGGTAGCGCAGGCAACGGCCGAAGCAGGTCGTGAAGGCGGCTTTTTGAGTATCGGTGCTGTACGGGTGAGTGATAAGGAAAAAGAAGCGTTAGCGGAATTGAAAGCTGAGTTGATGTAAAATAATAGATTGAACACGTCGTATAAAAGCGTGGGAAACGGCCGTTTCCCACGCTTTATCTTTTACTTTTCTCAACCAGTTTCCTAGTCCTAGAGAGTGTTTTATGGATCGTGCAAAAATCTTCTTGCTACTATCGGGAATTTTAATCCTAATTCTACTGAGTGCCTGTCGATCGGAACCAGAAATCAAAGTCACTGGTGTGGCACCAACCTCTGCTCCCATTATGGGTGGTCGTCCAGAATTGCCAGCGATCGACGACACCAGAACACCACGACCAACAGTCACTGAAGCGACTGAGGCCACATCTGAATCAAACAGCGAAACGGATAACACAGGCAACGCAGAAACGAGTGGTTCGTCTACACAAGATTCTGTTTCGTTAGATGGTTCCTGGCTATGGGGCAGCATTACGGATCCAGTTTCAGGGCGAAAAGATATTAGAAACCCCAACAATTACCAACTTTTTATCAACGAAGACAAGCTTTCGCTCATTACAAGCTGCAACTTCACTTTTGGCACAATCACTCACGATGACAGCGCTATTTCAATCAAAATCGACAAGTCCCCCTTAAACGAATGTCCTCTGGAAGAACAACAATTCATAGATAGCCTTAATTCAGTCGAAACATTTAGTGTGGAAAACGGCCGTTTACTCCTCAACCTCGCCAACAACAATACCACCTTGGAATTTGGAGGCATAGACACATCCATACCACAAACCTGGGACGATCTACTATTCAACCTGCAAAACCCCTTCCACAAAAACTACTGTGATGCCCCGGCCGCCATCCTCCTCGTCAATGGTCTCGAAGAACCCTATCTCAAAGCATATGGCTTTTCTAGCGTCGAAGACAACCAATCTATCGGCGTCAACACACCAATGCAAATTGGCAGTAACACCCAGTCATTCACAAATGTCGTGCTTTTGCAATTACAAGAAGAAGGACGCCTCTCCTTGGATGACCCCTTAAGCGCCTGGCTGCCCGATATCGCCGCCCAGATACCAAATGGCAACCAAATCACATTACGCCATCTCGCGCAAAACACATCAGGCATCCCAGATTATGCAGATTCACTCATCCAACCTGCCATAAACACCATCGATAGAGAAGCACTTCAACAAAGTTTTTCCCCACAAGACCTAGTAGACATCGCCCTGCAAAACATCAATGAAGAAACATCCTTTACCCCAGGGGAAACGTGGCAGGACAGCAGCACAAACGCCATCTTACTCGGCATCATCGCCGAACAAATCACAGAGCAGCCATTAGCCTCGCTATACGAACAGCGCATCTTCAGACCGCTGGGCATGACAAACAGCATTCTTGTACAAGGTATTCCAGAAGAAGACACCATTTCCGAAGGCTACCACACCGTCAACAACAATCCGACAAATTTCACCGATTGGAACACCTCCCAGGGATGGGCTGACAGCGGCATCATTAGCACCGCCGAAGACATGGATAAATACGTTCGCGGCCTCTTCACTGGCAAACTATTTCAAAGTGTTTTCACGTTGAGCGAAATGGTTAACTTCGCTGACACAGGTGGCGACAGTCAATACCAGAAATATGGACTAGGTATAGGCCAATTTGCCAATACGCCTTATCGAGCCTGGGGTCACGAAGGTCAAACGCCAGGTTTCACAAGCACATGGGTCTATCTCCCCGACAACGAAGTGACGGTTGTCCTGCTAACCAACTCTGGAAGCTGCACTTCCATCATGAATTTACCCGCATCATTACCGCCAGAACTATTTGGCCTTTCCAATATCACGGATGAAAATCCAACGACAGATACATCAGTCAATAACGTCAATTCCTGTGCTCTCGTTGACTTACCATTCCCCCATCCAGAGCCAGACTATGACACAAAACGCATCCGAGATTTATCACCATTTGCCGAATCACTCGCAGGGTATGATCCGCTTGTGGCCGGAGCTTTGGACGAGGAACTTCTTGGCAAAAATATCCTCGACTTACAATTACTGCTCGATCAAGGTAATTTAACCAGCGAAGACTTGGTAACGTACTATCTATATCGCATACAAACTTATGATATTGACAGACTCAACAGTGTCATGGAGCTTAATCCTGAAGCCATCACCCAAGCGCAGGCACTGGATGCAGAACGGGCGGCAAGTGGCCCACGTAGTCGCATGCACGGCATTCCTGTTTTACTCAAGGACAACATCGCCACGGGTGACGGGATGCATACCACAGCCGGCGCTTATGCCTTCAAAGATTGGCAAGCCAGCCAAGACGCCTTCCTGGTACAACAGCTCCGCGACGCGGGTGCGATTATTCTGGGCAAAACCAATCTCTCTGAATGGGCAAACTGGATGGATGAATGTATGCCCAATGGCTTTAGCACGTTGGGCGGACAAACACGCAATCCGTATGGCGCATTTGAGGTCAGTGGCTCGAGTAGTGGTTCTGCCGTCGCCGTGGCCGCCAACCTCTCGACGGTTAGTGTGGGCACGGAAACGCAGGGTTCCATCATTTCTCCAGCCAGCGCAATTCTGTGGTTGGCCTAAAACCAAGCATGGGATTAGTCAGTCGTGGGCAAGTGATTCCGCTCTTACCGGCACAGGATGTGCCAGGGCCAATCGGACGCACAGTCACGGATGTGGCGGTTCTCCTTTCAGCCATGAGTGGCGTTGATGATAACGATCCGATCACGCAAGATGCCGCCGATTTAGCTGGCATCGATTTCACGCAGTTTCTTACCACTACGGCCGCCTCTGGTTTGCGTGTGGGCATTGTTATTATTGACGAGGAATCGATTCAGGAAACGGCCGTTGCGCTTAACTTCAATGAGGAACAAACACAATCTTACCGAAAGGCGGTGGCTCCGCTTAATGAAGCGGCACGGCAAACAGGGCAGTTGCTCGTGCCCTATGGCATTGAAATCGTGGAAATCAGTTCGACAATTATTCCAGGCACTGTTTCGCCTAATGATGCCATTGAATATGGTTACAAGGAATCGCTCAATCAGTTTCTATCCGATTTAGGCGGCGAAGCGCCGATTGGCTCGTTGGCAGAAATCATTGCCCTCAACGAGGAAGATTTAGCCAATTATGCACCCTACGGTCAAAGCCATCTCTTGCAATCGCAAAACACGGCCATGACGGCAGATGAGTTTGCGGCTATGGTGACTGATAATCGGGAAACGGCCGTTTCCGCCCTCAATGCCATCTTCGCAGACCAAGATATCGACGTAATCATCTCCAGCGTCGGTCAAGCCTATGCTCCGGCTGGGTATCCGGCCATTACCGTGCCCAACGGGTACAGCAGCAGTGGCGAACCACAAGGCATCGTTTTTGTCGGGGATTATCTCTCTGAGCCACAACTGCTGACAGTGGCCTATGTTTTTGAACAAGCCACCCAGGCTCGCCTCGAACCCAATTTAACAGCAACTATACGACAAATCGAGCAGGTTTTAGGTCTGCAAATTGAGGCGGCTCCAGCGGAAGTTACGGAATAGCGTAAAACCTTGAGCCAGACGACTAAAGCCGTTACTACGAACCTGTTATGGAATTATGAATTATATTCTTGAAACCAAACGACTTGTTTTACGGGAGCTAACTGTAGAAGACGCCGATTTCATCCTGCAACTCCTGAATGAACCTGCCTACATCCTTTTTATTGGCGACCGAGGTGTGAGAACACCGGCTGAGGCGCGTGCCTACATCGAGAAAAATATTCGCCTCAGCTATAAAAAAAATGGATTCGGCCTCTATCTTGTCGAGATGAAAGATGATGCCACGCCACTTGGCGCCACGCCACTTGGCATTTGTGGTCTTATCAACCGAGACAGCTTGCCCGATATTGATATCGGTTACGCATTTTTAGAGGCGTATCGAGGAAATGGCTATGCGACAGAATCGGCCCAAGCAGTGATGGCCTTCGGAAAAACGGTTGTGGGGCTTAACCGGATTGTGGGGATAACGGCCGTTACTAACCAACCCTCCATCAACGTGCTAGAAAAAGTGGGGCTGCATTTTGAAAAGCTCATCACCCTGCCAGGGAGTGATGAGGAAATTATGTTGTTTGCCTGGGATAGTGCATGAAAAAAGAAGTAAACATCACTGTCGCCCCCGAAGTCGGGGCAGACATGAACGCCCTACGAGCGCTAGTCGCTCGCAAACTAGGCATCGCCGAAAAAAAGCTGACGCATATTGAAATCTTGCGGCAGTCGATTGATGCCCGCCGCCAGCCAATCCGGTTGCAGTTGCAAATCATGGCCTACGTGGGTACGCCTTATGAAGAAACCCCCATCACCCTGCCCGACTACCAGGAGGTGGGTAGATGCCGAGCCAATCATCATTGTCGGCGCTGGCCCGGCTGGACTGTTTGCCGCCCTGCGCTGTTTAGAACGCGGCTACATGCCCATCGTCTTGGAACGGGGCAAAGATGTGCGCGAACGAATCCAGGATTTGAAGGCCATCAATACAAAGCACATCGTCAATGAAGACTCCAACTACTGTTTTGGCGAAGGGGGGGCAGGCACCTACTCAGACGGCAAACTGTATACCCGTTCCAAAAAACGGGGCGATGTCTCGGCGGTGCTGCAAACCCTGGTTGGCTTCGGGGCTACGCGGCAAATCCTGGTCGATGCCCATCCCCATATCGGCACAAATAAACTGCCGCCCATCATCAAAGCCATGCGGGAGCGCATCATCGCCCAGGGTGGACAGATTCTTTTCAATACCCGCGTAACCGACTTGCTCATCACCGATGGCGCGATTCGCGGCGTCAAAACGGTGCATGGCGACCGGCTGAATGCCAGTAAAGTCATCCTCGCCACCGGCCATTCTGCCCGTGATATTTTCGAAATGCTGCACAGACAAGGCATTCCTATCGAACTCAAGCCGATGGCCGTGGGGGTGCGGGTGGAACATCCGCAGGGGTTGATTGATCACATCCAGTACAAACTGCCGGAGCGCGGCCCCTATCTGCCGCCATCGTCCTACAACATTGTGAAACAGGTTCAGGGGCGAGGGGTATATTCGTTCTGCATGTGTCCGGGCGGCGTTATCGCCCCCTGCGCCACAGCCCCAGGCGAAGTGGTTACCAATGGCTGGTCGTCGTCTGAACGATCCCGATCCACGGCCAACTCAGGCATCGTCGTCGAACTGCGTCCCGAGGATTTTGCCCCCTTTGCCGACCGTGGCCCGTTGGCGGCGATGGCCTTTCAACAAGCCATCGAACAAACCGCGTGGAAACTGGGTGGGGAAACCCAGGCTGTACCCGCCCAAAGGCTGGGCGACTTCGTGCAGGGCATTCTCTCCACCGACTTGCCCAAAACCTCTTATGCGCCGGGCATAACGGCCGTTGAAATGGGGCAGGTCTTGCCAGATTTTATCTACCAGTGTCCTTCAGGAAGGGTTTGTGGAATTCGGGAAAACGATGCGCGGTTACCTGACCAACGAGGCAGTGGTTCACGCTCCGGAAACGCGCACCTCATCGCCGGTGCGCATTCCGCGCGATCCTGAAACCCTGGAGCATATCGCGGTCAAAGGTCTCTATCCCTGCGGTGAAGGGCGCAGGCTATGCGGGGGGCATTGTGTCAGCCGCCATAGACGGCTCCCGGTGTGCAGACAAGGCAACGGGAGCAGCATAAAATCACCCTGATGAAACTCCTCTAATATTTCCATCGTTCCACCCCACCACACAATAACACGAGAAATGGAAGGGAAACGGCCGTTTTCTGCTATACTATTCTCATGAAAAACTTGGGGATACGGGTCGGTTTTTCACCTACAAAAGAAGTATTCCCTCCCGATATCTATTTTTTCACCCATGAAGAGGGTAAATAGATATCGGGACAGCATAGTGGTATTCCCTGTTGAGCCAATCGGTTTGGAGGATATCATGATGAAAAGCAAAACAATTCTGTTCGGCATCTTGCTTGTTACCTCTCTGGCTTGCCGCTTTTTAACCTCTGCACAGAAAGCCACTGAAACCCCTATTGTTCCCATAGAAGCACGCCCCTACGAAAACGAGGTCTTCAGTTTTACCATCCCGACTGGTTGGCGAACGAGCGAGGAAGTCTGGAATCGCCCGATACCGCCAGAGAAAGATTACTATGGCCTTGGTGTGCAAGAAATCATAACGATACAAAATCCCCCCGAGCCTGGGCAGGGCAACGCCTTTTTTGCGGTGGCATCCTCCCCGCTGGCAAGTGGGGAAGATTTAGAGTCACGCTTCACACGAGCTTATCAAACGGCAATCCCTGAAATCGAGGATGCGTCAAAACAACCTTTTGAACAAGGCACGTTGTCGGGTTATGAAATCACTTACAAACGTCCATGGGGTGAGCCCTGGTGGCAGTTTTACGATATATGGCTGGAAAAAGATGCAGTGATTTATGTGCTTTCTTTCCACACTGCACCTAATACGTTTGCAGATCACACTGACACCTTTGATCAAATTTTAGAGAGTTTTCGATTTAGGTAATTCACAAAAAATTCTCTGATTAAAAACAGCGCTATTTTGTGAATTCCTTGAAGGAAACCGCGATTCCCAACCTGGTTATTTAAAACATTTTTCGCGGTACACCTAAGAATTGAAAATCCCAGAAAGGAGAGAGACATGTCCCCAACGTTACGAAAATTCATACTGATTTTGAGTATCTGGATCATATCGTCCCTGGCATGTAAGGGTTTGACGCCTGAATATGAAATTGAAGAAGCCACGCAAACGGCTGAGGCACAGAAGGCTCTTCAAGAAACGGTGGAAGCTCAGAAATCAACTCCAGCTTCATTGCAAACCGCACCAGAAAAGAGTTCTCCCGAAAACTCGGATGAGAAAATCGTCTTCAGCTACGCCGGCGAGAACCAATCATACCATACAGGTTTGCGTAACAAGACGGTCTTTTATATCGACTACGAAACGGGCACTGTGGTGGCAGACGGAGAAGCCAGTTTCGAGGAACCTGCGGGAAATCAAACCCGGCAAGGAACAGATTCGGTGAAATTTGATGGCACATACGATGCCAATACGAAATCGCTTTCAGGTAATCTCAGTATTTTTACCCAGGGCATGACTACAGGCGACGATTACGCCAATACGGTCACATATACCATGAACGGGAAGCTGTCTGCCCAACTTGTTGACGACCAGTGGCTTGGGACAGTGACGGGCACGTCTACTCTTACGCAGGTATGGCCGAGCGGTGAGCAATCTGACGAAGAGACCACCCACAACATTGAATGGACCATTATTGGCGTTCCTGTTGAGTAGTTCCCCTCGGGGTGCTTTCCCGGACATGCCTGCTTGTCGGAACGGCCGTTTCGCCCACCACATAATAAAGGAGAAGTAAGGAAAATATATACATCCAAATAAACTGAAGTGAATTGTTAAAGGAGATAAACATGTCCCACAAACTAATATTCACCAGTGCGATCGTTCTACTTTTGGTAGGGTTGGTAATCATCATGTCTGGCGTCGCCGCGGCCCAGAACCCAGCCCCACTCGGGGCCGTTCTGTCGTATTCCAGTACGCTGACAGATTCTGCCGGGAATGCTGTGGCAGATGGCAGTTACGATTTCATATTCACGCTGTATGCCTCAGAGAAAGATAACCAACCATTGTGGACCGAAACCCAGACCGAGGTCTCGATCAAGTCGGGGAATCTGGATATCGGATTAGGGCAGAGTGTCGCCGTTCCCGAGGAGGTGGCGAGACTCAAAGAATTATGGGTAGAGGTCAGCGTGCGCGGACCTCAGGATAGTGGCTTCACCCTGTTGAATCCGCGCCACAACCTGAATGCGCCAGATGCGGTTAATGCGCCAGATGCGGTTAATGCACTGAGCTGTCCCCACAGTCACTTCACGGATTCCTGGTCTGGTGCGAACCCCAATTGGGGTCTATTGCTGGAAAATACCAGCACCGGCGATGGCCTGCGCGCCTACAGCAGATCAACAACGTGGAATTATGCCGCTGTCTTTGGCGCCAACATTGCTACGACCGGATACGGCACCGGTGTCTACGGTTACAGCGATAAGGGTGTGGGCGTATATGCAAACAGCGTCAGCGGCGATGCCCTGGAAGCTACCACAACTTCGACCACCAAGAGCGCCGTCTATGCTCATGCGGATAATAGCAACGGTGTTTGGGGGATCAGCACCAACAAAGTGGGCGTACACGGTGGCAGCACCAACAGTTTCGGCATGGAGGCAACGGGTGGCGGAGATGGCAATGCCTTTGACGCGATCGGCGACCTGCTGATTGGAGGAAATCGGGGTGAGATATTTACTCCAGGTACGGTTATGAACCTATTTAGCAATGGTTGGGTGGCTATCGACCTGGACAATGACAATAACGGCTCCCACAAGTTTGAGATTTGGAACGGCGCGGACGCTCTGGTCTTTTCGGTGGATGAGGCTGGCAACACTTTTGCCACGGGTACCAAATCGGCGGAGGTCAAGACGGTCAGCTACGGGACACGCTTGGTGTATGCTGTGGAAAGCTCGGAAGTCTGGTTCGAGGAGATTGGGACGGCGTATTTAGCAGATGGCGCTGTTATGGTTAATTTCGATCCGATCTTTGCCGAGACCGTCAACCTGAATGTCGACTACCACGTCACTGTCACACCGATCTGCGAAGAAGCTGTCGTGTTGTTCGTCTCCGCCAAGACAGCCGAGGGCTTCACGGTGCAGGGCGTGACGCTGAACAACCAACCGAGTAGCTGCGCCTTCGACTATCGCGTTTCCGCCAAGCGCCTGGGGTATGAAAACACCCGCTTGGCTCGAATGAATTCGAACATGAACAGCAAGGACGAGAGGTGAAATGATGAAACGACGATGGTTGATTTTTATCATAATCGCCTGCCTGCTGTTGGTAGGTAGCGTGGCATTCGCTCAGACGACGCACAACGATCGTGAAACCCTTGAGACAGTTTCCAGTGAGTTTTCGGGTGGCCAATACGTCTTGACAATCCACTCGACAGCAGAACCACAGCCCACCGGCTACCGTTTATTGGATTCGGCGCCGGCAGCTGACCCGGCGGCTGGTTGCTGCTGCAAAGCCAATTTGCCCTGCATTATTAAGTGAGAACGCTCCGCTGTTTGAATCGTTGTTGCGGCTCAACTTAGCGTTAAGGGAAACGGCCGTTCTGCCCCACCACACAATAAGGGAAGAATATGGGAGAGAAACGGCCGTTTTCTCATCACATAATTGACAAAATATACCCCATTGGCGTATGATTCGTGTATCTTAGTCATCCTGCTTTGGTAATTAAATGGTTATCATCGAAACATCGCTCTTCACAAAACAGGTCGAGAAACTTCTGACTGATGAAGCATACCGCTTGTTGCAATCGGAATTAGCAAAGCGCCCCGATTTAGGAGTACTTGTTCCTGGCAGCGGCGGCTTACGAAAGGTTCGCTGGGGGCATCAAGGGCAAGGTAAACGAGGTGGCGTCAGAGTGATTTATTACTGGGCAGTCACCAGCGAGCATTTACTGATGCTGTTAATGTACCCCAAGAACGTACAGGACAATCTCTCTCAGGCACAGTTGAAAATGCTTAAGCAGATTGTCGAGGCAGAATACACATGAACGCAGAGTATATGAATGACGAATTGTTTGCTGAACTACTGGAAAGTGTACGCGAGGGCGGCGCAATTTTGCGAGGTGAAAAAAAAGCTTCCCGCACATTCACGCTAGATGCACCAGATGTAAAACAAATCCGTGAACAATACGACTTATCACAAACGGAATTCGCGGCTTTGCTTGGCATTAGCGTCAAAACCGTGCAAAACTGGGAACAAGGAAGACGCAGCCCGCATGGTGCAGCCCGAGTATTGCTCCAGGTAGCCGCCAAACACCCCGAAGCCGTTTGGGACGTGGTTGAGCCATCAATCCAGTAAGCAATCAGGAGGAATGGCCGTTCCGCCCACCATACAATAAGGGGAGAATATGGGAGGGATAACGGCCGTTTTCTGCCATACTTTCCCCTGAAAAAACTGAATGCACGGCGGTTTTCCACTCAAAATAGAGGTTTACCCCGCAATCGTGCTGGCTAATACTAGTTAGAGCGCTGATGTCATAAATATCAAAGGTTATATTGATGAAAACTGATAATAAAAAATTAGTAACCGCTGCTGACGCGGGAATAACCGGTGATGAACAAATAAAAATCGCCCTACAAGTTATTGTTGCTAATAATGGCACAGCACAAATGCAACAAATCTACGAAGCTGTTGAAAGAAAATTGGGTGATAACGCCATACTTTCGGAACAAGGTAAAGCAAGCCTACGATTTTTTGTAAACTCTGTGGGGGTGAAAGCTGGTTATATTTATCCACACGATAAGAATAATCCTGGGTGGAAAATAACCCCGAAAGGCAGAGAATTTCTGAATGAAGTTGCGCCCGAACCAGAGAAAGTGATCAATGTTGATACACAAGTTGAAGAAGTAGCTCCATCTAATGTTGTAAAGGGTGAAGCCTTTGAGTTGTATATTCAGGATTTGCTCAAAGCTATGTACCCGTACTATGTTTGGTATCATCAAGGGCATCATAAAAAACTTGAACGCGGGTTAGATTTTATTGGAGATAGAATAGGGCATTCAAAAGATGAACCCAAGAGCATTGGTGTGCAAGTAAAATTTCACGCAGAAAAATATACCCCTACCCAAATCGAATGGCTTAAATTCTTATCAGGTTGTTTTGCGCGAAGGGTTGAGAGTGCGGTATTTATAACAACTGGGAGATTATCTTCCGAACAAAGGCGCGAAGCTGGAGAAGCTAATGTTATTGTTGTGGAGGGCAGAGAAGAAGTCGCTAGATTAGCGAAACTTTATCAAATCCCTAAATTCGGACTGTTTGATAAATTTTAGGGCTTGGCTTCTTATTATTTATTTTTGATGAAAAATTGGGCATGGTTCATTCTATGACTAATCCATCTTTACAGTTTTGGGGTGTAGCCGCGGCATCCTTGCCGCGCAGGTGCAAACGCGGCAAGGATGCCGCGGCTACAAATTGTAAAGGACATTGTTAAGCTTTTTGAACCATGCCCAATATCTAAGCCATCAGCCTCAACAAAAGAAAACTCGTCTTCAATTCGCTGAAGCTCGTTTTGAATTTCTACGTCTGCCGCCATCTCAGCCAAATCATATGTGTTCATCATAAAAACCTCACCTTTGATTTCTGGCATTATTGTAACATATCTACAAACGGCCGTTCCTAATCCCCCACCCTCAAATCAGCAATCACCGTCAAAAACACGGTTTGTTCCAACTCATTATAGGTGGTGGCGGGCGCTTCCGCCCAGGCCACGATCTCTTGCCCATCGCTCACTCGCGTCATGATGAAGCCCCAGATTTCCGTGCCATCAGCGGCCGTGTAGGCAAAATTCACGCGATCCCAAACGTACCCAGCTAACGGAAAGGAAAACGGCCGTTCTCCCACAAATCCCTCTACCCCATTTCCCGCATCCCGCACCAACGCCGCCAACACCTCCGTTGAGGGGCGGGTCTCAGGCTGAGCACGGAGCGCCACAAAGGTATGCCCATCCGCCACAAAGCGCTGCCAATCCCCTTGGGCTTGATAGCGGAAATCCAATGGGTGCGCCACGCTAAACGATGCCTCGTCAACCTCTGCCCACTCACCTGGTTTGAAGCCAAAGCCCTTGTCGGTAAACTGCCAGCTTTTTTGCAACTGCTGTACCGCCGCAATCGTCTCCGATTCCAGTTCCTGCGGGCCATCGACATCAACCACGTACCCTTTGCCGTCCTTCACAAACGTGAAAAAGATACCGGTACGTGGGCTGCCATCGGCTTTTTCGTACCCGTAGGCCACCTGCTGACCACCGACACCGGCCGTCGCAATTTCGTCCTGGTAAAGCACATCGACGAGGCCAAAGCTGGCGAGGGTTTGGTTTTTAAGGGTCAGCGGATTCGTGCCAGCTTCCAGATGGGGGTAAATGGTGACTTGCAGGTTGGTATCGCTGTCGCGGCTGCTGGTGTAGAGCAGGGTCTCGGTGTAGATGGGCGTGTACCAGTTGCTCGGATGCAGGAAGGTAAAACCCAGATACGGGTCGAGATAGGCGGTATAACCTTCCAGCAGGTCTTCGTTGTTGACGATCACGTCAGTGGTGGCGCGTGCCGTGTCGCCTGCCACGTTTTCTGCCTCGAAGCCGATGAAATAACGGCCGTTTGGCAGTGCCCGCCACTCAAAATACAACTGCCCCGCCTCATCAAAAGTTAGCAACGCCCCCGGTTCACGTACACACTATCGGTCTCGTCCAGATAGAGGGTGTCTACCTGGAACGTGTCGCCGGGCTGCGGCAGGATTTCGGCGGCGGCCTCGCCAGCGCCAGACCCCCAAATGCGGGTTAGCTGATCCGTTTCATGGTCGAAGACGAGGTTTGCCGGAAAGCTTGTGCCGTCGGCGCGATTGAACTGGCCTTGCACGGTAAACAGGCTGCTGTCCGGCGCAGTCGGCCACATGACAACATAGTCGCCAGCGCCCAAATCGTCATACAAATAGGTCACTTTGGTGTGCCAGATGTAGAAATCTTCATGAACGCCATCGCGCCACTCGCTCAGTTCGCTGCCATCGGGCAGATAGGTTGGCTCAGGGATGAGGGTGTCGTACTCGACCAGGCGTCGCCGCCCATCGTCGCCATAAAAGCCAGCCAGCAGCACCACATCGGCGATGTCACGCCCCACAATCTCAAAATCGAGATACGCCGGATGCTGCACCCCCACCGTGTCAGCCACGACCTCAGCCAGATGGATTTCGGGCGGTGGCAGTTGGGTGAAGCTGTTGGTGTGGTAGCTGTAGAGGAATTGGTCCCAAAGTTTAAGCGACGTGGTCGCCCCATACGCTGCCGCATAATGGTCACGGCTGCGCGGGAAGTAGATGGCGATCCCGTCGCTGTTTTTGAAGCCCGCGCCATGTCTGTTGTGGATAACGGCCGTTTCCAAAGCCTCATCCACGCGCAAAGCCGCCTCAACTACCTGCTCGCTCGGACTGCGCTGCGCCAAAATGCTCACAAAATGACCCAAATCAACGCGCCATACCGCTCAAACTCGTCGGCATAGACACGGGCGAACGCTTCCGCGCCACTGCGGGCATCGCCCACGGCACTGGCCGTAAAGGCAGGGTCCGCCAGCAAAACTTGCGACAGTGATTCCAGAGCATAGGTCAGTGCAGGCAGTTGTTGCAGATCGACGGCGGCCATCGTCACAAAATCATCTGGCTCGATTTGGGTATACGTGCCCGCAAAATCATCCACGAGCAAACTAGCCAACTCGCGGCCATCCAGTTCAGGATTGGCATACAATTGACCGAGCCAACTGCGGTAATTCCAGCCCTGCCCAGGGGTCAATTCTTCTGAGGCGACGGCGTAACGGGCGTGCGGCTGCACGGCGTCCAGCACGTCCAACTGACCCATCAGGCAGGCATCAAAAGCCACCACGTCTAACTGTGGCTCCGCTGCGCCAAGCCAACGGTCAACGCCCCTTCCAAGTCGGCTAAATCGAGATTATCTGGCGCCAATGGCTGTATCACTGTCAAACGAAATGCCATTCCAGCCCGCACCGTGATCCCACATGACGAGCGCGGTGCGGTTGGCGGGATAGGTCTGCATCCCCCAGGCCACAAAGTCAGCCAGCGTTTGCGGATCGCCCATGTTAATTTCGCCCATCTCTTCAAGCAGTTCCGAGGCCATGAGGTCAGCATCGGCATCCCCGCGCATGAGGTAACGCCTTCCGCCCGTCCAATCACCGTCGACAGTCGTTTCGCCCAGCGCCCGATCTACCTGCACCACCACATTGACACGCTCTGAGCCACCGGCCGCTTCCATCTCGTTCAGGTCGCGCAGGGCAGAGAGTTCTAAATTGTTGTCGCCATCCATGTAGACAAGTACCGTCCATTCGGCGAGGGCGGGATTGTAGATGGGAGTTGATGGGGGAACGGCCGTTTCCGGCGGCGGCAATGTGGGTAAAGCAGTCGGTTCGATGGCGGGTTGCAGTGGTTCAGTGGTAGGTGGCGCGGCGGCGGGGGCGATTTGTGTGGGGGGAACGGGAACGGCCGTTTGGGCGGGAAATTGGCAGGCAGATAGCATGAAAAGAACTGAAGCTATCACCACCAACGCCGGGGCATAAATGCCCGGACGTCGCATATCACCCAACACTTTAAATAAACTCTCAATCCTGTTCAATATCAACACCCGGCAACGCTCCCTGCAAAAGATACCGCCGCAGCAAAATAAAAATCAAAACCACCGGCAAAGCCATCAACACCGCCAACGCCGCCAGATCAGACCATTCCCGGCTGCCCTGGCGCACCATGCCCGAGACCGCCATCGCCAGCGTCACCGTGCTGGGATGGTCTACAAACAGCCAGCCGATAGCGAACTCGGTATACCCCAGCAAAAAGGCAATCAACGCCGCCACCGCAATCGAAGGTAAGGCCAAGGGCAGCGTCACCCGCCAATACGTCGTCCACACCGAAGCGCCGTCTAAAAAGGCGGCTTCCTCCAATTCATTGGGGATGGATTGGAACGCCGCCCGCATATTCCACACACAAAATGGCATGGCAAAGGCGGTGTAGGCCAGCATCAGACCAAACAACGACGTGCGGATTCCTAGCTTACTTAGCAGCATAAACAACGGGGTCATCAACGCCACCAGAGGCAGCAATGCACCCAACAGCAGGGCAAACATGCCCACTCGCCGACCCGGAAAACGGTAGCGGGCAAAGGCATAGGCGGTACTCATGCCAAACAACACCGCCACCAACGCCGCCCCACCAGAGACAATGAGGCTGTTCTTCAACAGTCCCAAAAAGCTAAGGGTTTGACCGGGCGATTGCCATGCCGTCACAAACGAATCAACCGAAAATTCAGCGGGCACTACGCGAAAACGAACGGGAGCGCCCCGTAAAGAGCCGTCAAAAGCCACATTCAGCAAGCTCCACACGGGCAGCAAGACAAACAAGGCGATAAGAATCAGCGCCCCATACACCAACAGTTGCATCCGACGAGATTCCTTATGCATACGTCACCCCCTCGTCGGCTTTTGTGAAATGGCTGAACCAAAGCAAGAGCAGAAACAAAATCAAAACGGTGAACAAATTGATAGCGGCGGACGCGCCGTACCAGCCGCCAAAATAGCTGGCGTCTGCAAAAAAGTAAGAGAGCGTTGCCAATGTCATCAGTGATCCCTGGCTCTGGAAGACCAGGAACAGGTAAAACTGGTTGAAGGCAAAAATGATACGCAAAATGATGACGGGAGTTAGCAAGGGGAGCAGCATGGGCCACATCACCCAGCGAAAACGCTGCCAGCGGGACGCACCATCGACCGACGCCGCATCGAGGGCCTCCATCGGAACCATTTTAAGACCGGCGGTCGCTGCCAGCATCATCAGCGGAAAGCCCATCCAGGTGCCGATGATGAGCATCACCAGCAAACTCAATTGCGGGCTGTCTTGCCATGCCGCCAATTGGCGGACAAGTGCCTCCGGTGGCGCACTCTGGCTGTACAAAGCCAGGGAACCGCTGCCCGGATCGAAGATATGGAGCCAACTTAACGCCCCCACAAATTCAGGAATCGCCCAGGGCAGGATGAAGATGGCGTACCACAGCCCCTTGAAGCGCACAAAGGGTTGATTGAGCAGCAAGGCGGCGCTCACGCCCAACAGCAGTTGCAATGTCACCACCAACAACGTCCACACCATCTCAAACGCCAGAAAATTGCCCGTCCCCACAAATAATTGCCCAAACAGGGACACGCCGGCATAGTTGACTTCTCGATTATTGGGTCGCTCGAAAAAGGAAACGTTAATCGGCTCCGTATTGCCCGTTACCCCGTCCACAACAGCCCGACTAATGCCCCCTTCCAAGCCATCACGCAAGGAAGAACTGCTGATGTCGGTGAGCGCCATGCCGGTTTGGTAGAACAAGGGATAGTAGGTGATGATGCCCATGATGAGCAGACCGGGCAGCAACCAAAACAAGGCGCGGCGCAGTTGACGGCGTTGACTGCGCCGCGTTTGGGCATCGCTGCGGATTAGCCCTTCTTGCCGGGTTTGCGACCACCAACGACGGGCGGGTTGAATGATAACGGCCGTTACCCCCAAAGCCGCCGACAGTGACAACGGAAACGTCAGGGTGAGCACGTATTGCGGCCACTTTGTCGGCCAGAACAGCAAAAAGATGATGGCGACCCCTAACCAAATGGCGTATAACGGCCGTTGCCGCCCCAACTCCCGCAGCCCCACCAACGCAAACGCCGCAATAAACAAGTCAAACATCACCACAAACACACCGGGATGCCACACCACCGAGCCGAGCAGCCACACCACTGGCTGCCAAATCGGCCAGCCAGTGTCCTGCACGGCGTCACTCTGGCTGTACTGCTGGTGGTACAAAATTGAGTCGAGCAGCCGCCCCACCGGATCAGGCCAGAGGTAGGGATTGGCGATGAAGAAGATGAGCAGCGCGACCACGCCCCATAAACCAGCGACAAGAAACCATTTTGGGGAAAAACGGCCGTTATCCCGCCTCTTAAACAACGACCAGCCCCAATGAATCAAAATCGCAATTCCCACCAGCGCATACAAATACTTCGCCGCCGCCGTCAATCCCAGGAAAACAGCCGACAGCAGCAGCAAACCCCAGCGCCGCCGCTTATCCACTGCATACACCTGAGACCAGTCATAAGCGACCACAGCAGCAGCACTGGTAAACGCCGGGAGCGACTCCAGCATCACCTGACTGCTGTATTTGATTGTCCAGGTATGAATCCCCAAAAACAGCGCCGCCAGCGGATTGAGCAGCGCCAACACCAACACTTCCAGCGTGCCAAATAAGGCCGAAACGCGCCGCGCGGTATCCAAATGAGGCTGGGGCAGGCTGGCAGCCGGGCCAGCCGTCGTCGGGCGGTCAGGGATTTCGTCGGCGGGCGGCAGACCGGCAAGGGCAACACCATAAGCCAATTTTGCCAGGGGCGGATGTTCTGAGCGATAGTTTATCTCGGTCAGCGCTGCCCAGTCTCCCGCCTGAATGACAACTGCCATCTGCTGGGCGGCACGCAAGTAATCATCTTCATCATAATCAATGGGGAGCAGATCCACCGCCCGCGCCCGCAACATCCAGGCCAATGCGACGACCGCCACCACAATCAAAATACGGGAAAGCTTTTTCATGCGGCTAGTATACAGGGGATAGAGTTGGCAAGCATCGTTAATTCGTCATGGTTAATTCTATGACGAATCCATCTTTGCAGTTTTGGGGTGTAGCCGTGGTTATAAGTTAAGCTTTTTGAAACATGCCCAGATTTCTTTTTTTGCCCAAACATAATGACTGCTAGTCGCAGAGACAAAGTAGGTTCCCATGGTGTTTTTATTCGTCCAAGCATAACGCTCCGGCGTAAACAGGTCTACGTTATCCACTTCGTTCACAACCGAGAGAATCTCAGCATAAGAAACATCGAAGTTTTGCTTGACTGTATCATACGATTCAAGGCGGTGGGCTTCGTAAATCTGTTGATTAAGAGCAGGGATTTGACGCCAATTAAAGCCAGGGGCAGGCAATTGGGGCACTTCGCCACGCAAGCCAGCATGATACCAACATACTACCATCTGCTCCCAGGCAGTCACATGGGACAAGACATCTTTGACTGCCCAGTTTTCGATGGTTTCGCTGGTTTGGTTGGTTATTTCGGTGGATAACGTGGCTAACTGGTCAACTAATTTACCATGCTCTTTTTTCATGGCAGTTAGCAATTGCTCTTTACTCACGGGTCTGGGCATTTTATGACTCCTCTGTCATTGATTTTGGTTTACAGACAAACTATAACCGCCTATCATGACAATCTCTGTCATATTTTATTGCCTATTTGAAGACAGGTGATTTCTTTTGCCGATAAACAAACCGCATGGGAAGAAATCGCGTATTTGTTTCATCTAATCATCATAGGCCAGCAATATCACACCCAGCTCTTGCTCAACATCTTTAATGGCATTAATTTCTTCGTCCGTTAGGTCTGCCATTTGCAAGCCAGTTTGGTAAGCCATAATATGCACGCCCAACGATGCTTCTAAATCACGAATTATTGCTACATCATCTGTATCTAGTTCTGCTATCTTCAAGAATTGTGTCATTTTGACCTCCAAAAAGTATAATCAAGTTGATAAGGTGTGCTTTCCCCCAAATAGGATACCATAAGTTAAGTGTGAATTGAGGAAAACGGCCGTTACGAGAACATAATCACACTTTACGCTACAATCAAGAAAACATCCAAAACTGAGGTTTATTCAACATGACACTGCAAGAACTAGGCTCCACCCCATACATCGCGCTCGAAACCTACAAAAAAGACGGCACCGGCGTCGTTACCCCCGTTTGGGTAGCTGGCGAAAACGACAAAATCTACGCCTGGACAGAGGGCAATAGCTGGAAAGTGAAACGCATTCGCCACAACGAAAACGTACGTGTCTGCGCCAGCGATTCTCGTGGCACACCCCAAAGTGATTGGCTCGAAGCCAAAGCTCATGTGGTCGAGACACCAGAAGCCGATAGCGCCATGCAAAAACGCCTGAGTAAAAAATATGGCTTTCAATTCAAACTGTTTTATTTGATGGGTCGCATTCGTAATCGGGGCGGGAATCATGTCGTCATTGAACTCTCCGAATAATATATAGTCTTGTCGCTGAGGGGTGGTAAAATTTAGCTTTCTATTTTCTCAAGGAGAGTGAACCATGCCCCTCAGTTTCGATATGTCCTGGGACGAACTACAAACCTACTCAGGCACCAATCCCCGTCCAGCCGATTTCGATGAATTCTGGAACAACAGCCTCGCCGACATGCACGCTGTTGATCCCCAAATCGAACTCATCCCTGCCGAATTTCAACATCCTGCCGCCAATTGCTTCCATCTTTACTTCACCGGCATCGGTGGCGCACGCATTCATGCCAAACTGTTAAAGCCAAGGGCAGCAACCACCCCTGGCCCGGCCATTCTCATGTTCCATGGCTATTCCATGAACGCGGGTGACTGGCTAGACAAAGTAAGCTATGCCGCCGCCGGCTTCACTGTAGCCGCGCTGGACTGCCGCGGACAAGGCGGGTTGTCAGAAGACATCGGTGGCACAACTGGCTGGACATTAAACGGTCATTTTGTGCGTGGTCTGGCTGGTTCGCCAGAATTGATGACTATGCGACATATTTTTCTGGATACCGCCCAGTTGGCAAGCATTGTCATGGCGATGCCAGAGGTGGATGAGACACGTGTGGGGGCAATGGGAGGCAGCCAGGGTGGCGGCCTCACGTTGGCTTGCACCGCTTTGGAACCGCGCATCAAACGTTCTGCCCCTACCTTTCCGTTTCTTTCTGATTATCAGCGAGTGTGGGAAATGGATCTGGACGTGAATGCTTACGATGAGATGAAAGCCTATTTCCGCCGTTTTGACCCTCGGCATGAACGGGAGGAGGAAATTTTCACAAAGTTGGGCTACATTGATGTGCAGCATCTCTGCCCGCGTATTCGAGCCGAGGTACTAATGATCGTCGGCCTGCGCGACCAAATTTGTCCCCCATCGACGCAGTTTGCAGCCTATAACAAAATCACATCGCTTAAATCTTTGGATGTCTATCCTGATTTTGCTCACGAGAATCTTCCGGGCAATAATGACCGGATTTTCAAGTTCATGATGGGGTTATAACGGCCGTTAAACCTACGAAGTCGGCTCGTTGGACTTTGCTCCGGGCAAGCTCTATGCCGACTCGTTTGTAAATGTTGTCGCAGGGTGATTCGAGGTGACTTTATCCGGCGGCCAGCCAACTCAAGAGCATAGACGCGGCGCCGCTTTCAATAAGCATAGCCACCCCGATACCCATAAAAACAAAAGGGATAAGCGCGTCGCCATAACGGGTGAGGGTCACAGTCACCAGCGGGGTACGCGCCAGATGGTATGCGACGGCACACCAAAGCACAACGAGGATGAAGTAAACGATGAGTAAACTGGTTAGCTGAGAGGCGCTGCTGCGGGCAAACAGGGGCAGGTAAACGCCAATGTTGTCGCTGCCGTTGGCCATGGTAACGGCCGTTACCATAACCATTTGTCGGCTGAACAATAATGACGCGGGGGATGCAGTTGGGGGGATAACGGCCGTTGGCGGCGATTCAACTGCGCCGGGCGCGTTTTTAAGGCGGCGCAATTTGCTAATACCTAAAAAGATAGGCGCAAAACCAAGCAAGCCAATCCAGGTTGACGGGACAACCTGCCCACCCCAATAACCAACCAGGCTAACTCCCAACAAGAAAGTAAACCCCAGATATTGCCCCGCGACCACATGCCGCTTACGAAAGTCGCCATTTACCTGGGCAAAAAACAACGTCAAAATGAGAATGTCGTCTAAGTTAGTGGCAGCAAAGGTGCCCAATCCTAGCAAAATTGTCGCGGGTAGCCATGTCATCGTGGAGATATTATATACATGTAAAACAATAACTCCGCGTTTTGGGAGACTAGAGATTGGAGATTGGATCGCCTTAAATCTCTAATCTCTGATAAATTGCGGCTTTATTCTTTGCGCATTTTAGGTAAACCACAAAAAGTTCTTAAAATTACCAATACGCAAAATTGTGGTTTTCTTCAAGGAAAAGCGGGTTTTGCACAATTTTATTTCCAAAAACTTTCCCGCTTTTACCTAAGAGCTAATCACCATTCCACCCAGAGCGATTGCATACTCGCCAAAAATCAGCCTGACAGCAACGAATTGACACGAATTTCAAACCATTTCGCGTAAATTCGCGTCAATTCGCTGCAAAAATCATGAATTGCGATTTCCACCTCTGCCACAGGACGTAGGTAAATTGAGAACTGCTGGCTGCTTCCACCTCTTGACAATTTCAAACTGCACAGGTAGCATAATTCCTTATTCAGCGAAACAAGTTGAATAATGGGATGCACATCATCCCAGGGCTAGTTAGCGCAAGGACCGGATTGATAAGTAACTGGACATTGGCGTTTTTGCCCGTCACCAGTGTAGCGCGATTTGACAAATCGCGTTACAGCTCGAGAGGTGGCTGCTAATTTCGCTAGACTCCAGTAAGTAATTGTTCCGGTTGACGAGGTGAAGGTTTCCTACCGCGAGGTAGGATTAACTGATTGCAAACAGCAGTCAGGAAAATCGAAAGATCAGCGGATGCCTTCCAGAATCACCATAATTCTGTTTCTAAGCCCCTTCAAAACGTGTTGGTACAAATCCGTCAGGTAACTGACACATAAAACCCAACACATATGGTAATTGAATATTTTTAGAAGGGGCGTCCCCCAACACAAATCACAATTGAGGGTCGCCAACATGGTGGCGTATTGCGTATTTTGAACTGCGTAAAACCTTTTGGGGTTCACAGTGGCATAAACGCAATCCGCTCTATGACACATTGACATGGAGGTCAAATTATGTGTGGTATTGTGGGTTATATCGGTTCGCGTGAAGCGGCATCAGTGGTGTTGGGTGGTTTAAAAAAGTTGGAATACCGGGGCTATGATTCGGCCGGTATCGCTGTTTTAGAGCAAAATGGGCATATTGATTTGCGCCGTAATGTGGGCAAGCTGGGCAATTTAGCAGCGACCTTGCAAACCGAGCCATTGTCTGGTCATATTGGAATTGGGCACACACGTTGGGCGACGCATGGCAAGCCCACTGAACGCAATGCCCACCCTCACGTCAGCATGAATGGCAAGGTGGTGGTGGTTCACAATGGCATTGTGGAAAACTTCATCCCGCTGCGGGATGAGTTGGAAGCAGAAGGTGTGACGTTTGTGTCTGAAACCGATTCAGAAGTGATTGTGCAGATGATCGAACGATTTTTGGAGGCGGGGGAAGTATTGGAAACGGCCGTTCTCCATACCCTCGTCCAGTTAAAAGGGGCCAATGCGGTGGTTGTGATGAGCGTTGACCGCCCCGACACCCTCATTTGTGCCCGATTGGGCAACGCGGGTGGCATCACCCTCGGCTTAGGGCAAGAAGAAATGTTCATCGCCTCAGACATCCCCGCTATTCTCGAATATACGCGCAGCATGGTCTTTCTGGAAAGCCGCCAAATGGCAATTCTCACCCGTGGTCAGCTACGAGGTGATGGATTTAGAGGGTAATCGCCTCAAGCCAGCCATCCACCACATCGGCTGGGATCCCGTCAGCGCCGCCAAAGGCGAGTTCAAACATTTCATGCAAAAAGAGATTTTTGAGCAGCCCCAAGCCCTCATCGACACCGTGCGCGGACGGGTTGATTTTGAAAACGCCCTGGTCGAGTTGCCAGAAATGAACCTGACGACCGAGTTGGCTCAGAAAATTAACAAGCTCATCATCATTGCCTGTGGCACAAGCTACTATTCCGGATTGGCTGGCAAATTCATGATTGAATCAATTGCCAAGCTGCCGACCGAAGTGGCGTATGCCTCTGAGTTTCGTTATTACGACCCGATTATTGATGAGAGGAACGGCCGTTCTCGCCATCACCCAATCTGGAGAAACCGCCGACACCCTGGCGGCTTGCGAACTGGCAAAATCGAAGGGCGCCACCCTCTGGTCTATCGTCAATGCCATTGGCAGCCAATCCACCCGCATCTCCGATGGTTACATTCCCATGCACGCCGGGCCGGAAGTGGGCGTCGCCAGCACCAAAGCATTCACCACCTCCCTCACCGACCAATACCTGCTGGCACTCGCCTTAGGCCAACTGCGCAACACCCTCACCCCGGAACGCCAGCGCCAACTCATCGGCGACCTGGCGCAACTGCCCGATTTAGCCGGGCGCGTGCTGGATCATGATGCCGCCTATGAAGCCTTAGCCGGACAGTTCTTCAAAGTCCACAACTTCCTCTACCTGGGACGGGGTATCAACTTTGCCGTCGCCCGTGAAGGCGCCCTCAAGCTCAAAGAAATCAGTTACATCCACGCCGAAGGCTACCCGGCTGGCGAAATGAAACACGGCCCCATCGCCCTCATCGACGAGACCATGCCCGTCGTCGCTATAGCGACGCAGGATGCGCTTTACGACAAAATGATCAGCCAAATTCAGCAGGCTAAAGCGCGGGGCGGCATCGTCATTGCCATCGCCACCGAAGGGGACGAATCCATTCAGCATGAAGCGGATTATGTGGTCTACGTGCCGCCCACACCCACGTTGCTCTCGCCCATCATCAACACAATTCCATTACAACTGTTTGCCTATCATGTAGCGGTGCGTTTGGGCTGTGACGTCGATCAGCCAAGAAATCTTGCCAAATCTGTAACAGTTGAGTAGTTGACATAATGGATTAGTGTAATTTTGTGACCCATGTCAATAAATAATGGAAATTATCAATAAATACTGGGTTTGTATCAATAGAAAGTGTCAATTCTCTTAATTTTGCATCAATAGATAGTGTCTTTTTTACCTCAATATTAGTAAAAAAAGCCTTGTTTCATCGCATCGAAACAAGGCTTTTTTTTACTAATATTGAGGTGCGATTTGTCACAAATCAACATGTTTTCTTATTGCTCGATAACGGCCGTTTCCTTTACAAATGCCACCTGCCTCTCACCAGTTATTCTTCTAAATTGGTTAACTGCCGTTCCCCTTATAGCCAGCGATACCCCCGAAATCCGATATACTTGTGCTGGCGCTATTTGAAAAGACTATGGTTTATCGGACTTTGTTGTCCAATAAATCCAGCCGATGATGACAAATTGGATGGGCAGCCGCAGGTACAATGCCCAGAGCTGCGCACTTTGGGCAAAAAGCTCTGGATTCATCCCTAGTCCAAGAGTTTCTGCAAGATTGGTTAGGAATCAGCTTCAGTGTCGGCTGTATCCACCAACCGGAGAATGATGAACCTTCGGGAGGTTTTTGTGTGCTAAATGTCAATGACAATTCGCACTAATCTTGGTGAAGAATGACACATTCCTCCGCACCGCCTCTCAGGCATAATCAAGACTAGCGTAGAAAACACTGACGACGGAGGCGGTTATGGCTGAATCAATTATCATTATCGGCGGGGGTATTGCGGGGTTGGCAGCCGGTTGTTATGCCCAGATGAATGGCTATCGCAGCCAGATTTTTGAGCTGCATGATATTCCAGGCGGTCTATGCACAGCTTGGGAACGTAAAGATTACACCTTTGATGGCTGCATTCACTACCTTTTTGGCTCCGGCGCAGGCCAGCCGTTCAATCAGGTCTGGCAAGAATTGGGCGCGGTACAAAACCGGCCGATGATAAACCATGACCGCTTCATGACGATTGTGGACGAAAACGGCCGTTCCTTCATCGTGTATGCCAATCCCGACCAGCTAGAAGCTCACATGAAGGCCCTTTCTCCGGCTGACGCCAAACTCAGCGCCGCCTTTGCCAGCGGTGTGCGCCAGTTCATGCAGTTCGACATGGCATTGATGCAAAAGAAACCGCGTGAGTTGATGAACCCTGGCGATTGGCTGGAGTTTGTGCAAAAAATTGTGCCATATGGCCCGTCTGTAGCCCGTTGGGGATTCGTTTCGGCGCGGAATTTTGCCGAAAAGTTTCAGGATCCGCTGCTGCGGCGTGCCTTTTGCCTGATGTTTGGCTGGCCTGACATTCCGGTGATGGTGGGTATGTCGGTGCTGGCTTACATGGCAACGGGAAACGCTGGTTTTCCGGTGGGCGGTTCGCTGGCTTTTGCTCAGGCCATCGAGCAGCGTTACCGCGATTTGGGCGGCGAAATCCATTACAACGCGCAGGTGGAGAAAATTCTGGTAGAAAACGGCAAAGCGGTGGGCGTGCGCCTGTACAACGATGACATCTACAAGGCCGATAGGGTCATTTCCACAGCGGATGGCCGAAACACGCTGTTTAACATGTTGGGCGAGGAATACGTCAGTGCCAAAGTACGTAGACGCTACGATGGTCATCTGCCTGTCCATTCCCAGCTTCTGATTTCCTTTGGCGTGAAGCGGGACATGTCGGCTGAACCGCATTGGGCGACCTATCTGTTAGACCAGCCGCTGTTGATTGCCGGGGAAGAGAGAACGGCCGTTGGCGTGAAGCACTATTGTTTTGATCCCACACTGGCGCCCGCAGGCAAATCGGTGATGGAAGTGATGCTGGAAAGCAGCCCAGGTTACTGGCAGCGCATTTATGGCCGCCGCCTTTATGATACAGAGCAGTTACAGGTCGCCGACATCTTGCTCGACTTCCTGGAAACGCGCTATCCCGGCATCCGCGCCGATGTGGAGGTAAAAGACGTAGCGACGCCTTTAAGCTACGAACGCTATACGGGTAACTGGCTGGGGTCTACTTGCGGCTGGCTGCTCACCGACAAGACGATGCTGATGATGGTGCGTGGTATGAAAAAAACGCTGCCCGGTCTGAAGCATTTCTACATGGCCGGGCAGTGGGTGGAACCGGGCGGCAGTGTACCCATTGTGGCGATGTCCGGGCGCAATGTCATCCAACATATTTGTCACCAGGACAGGAAGGCTTTTATAACGGCCGTGGGGGACTAGCGAGAGCGAGAGGAAGGCTTTAGTTAAGAAATAGCAGGCACAGTCATGGGAAACCTCCCATGTTCAATGAGTGGTCTAGTGGCTTTACCAGTTATTTGTAGATGGCAAAAGCCACCAGCAAACAGACCGCCAGCGCCGCCGAAATAGGCGGGGCGATCATGGCTGTGAACGGCACCAGGAGCGCGGCAATGATGTTCAGTGCTGTTGACTCTCAAGATTTTTTGCGTCTAATTGTTGATTTTCAAGGCTGGGGCTGGCAACATTAAAAAAACTGGAACCAGAAAGTTTACACATATAACGGCCGTTTTCAGAGTACAATTCCAATAATTTCCGGTCATATACTCAAAACAAATTTTCCATTATTTATTGACGAATGATTTCCGCTATCTATTGATGCAATAATTAAAGCGCCCTTGTGCTTTTTTAGATCATTTATCCCATTATTTATTGACAATATCGGGTACAATTTATTTGGATTTGAACGAGTAGTTTTTCCCATTATTTATTGACACTTATCATTTTGTGATGCCTGCTAAAATTTAACTAGGTTCGTTCATTCTGTGGTGATTTTTGATTGATACCTTGGTGTGGACGACTTGAGAATTCTAATTTATCAGCCGCTCGGCCGTAAAACAATCTGTAATGAGCACATTAATCCACTTGCCGCGCAGCGCACCCAGGATTGCATCCAGTTTGCGCCGACTACCCGCGACAGCCACCGCTCTGTCTGCCCGGCGAATTTGTTCTAAATTCATCGACATGACACGGTGATCCAGCGAGGATTTGATCGGCTGCCCATCTTCATCAAAGAAGTGGAGCAGAATATCACCCACGGCTCCTTCACTGCGCAGTATCTCCAGCTCCGCTTCTGAAAAAGTGTTGCCGCTTTTGGCGAGTAAATCAGATGGCTCCACGGCACCAATGCCAATCAGCGCCAAGCTTACCTCGTCAAACAACGTGATAGCTTCTTGCACATAAGGGTCTTCACGCAGCACTTGTAAAGCCGCCTCAGACCCCACGACTCCCGGCGTAGGCAAAAAAGTAGCCTCCCCATTCACCAGTTTGGCAAAGCGCCCGGTCAAACGAGCCGCATGAATTTCTGCGGCCGGATTGCCAATTCCGCCTAAAATTTGCACAACCCGCACATCATTTTTGCGCGGCACAGGGTGCATGGCATCCACCAATGCCAGCAGTGTGCCACTCCAGGAAGACAGCCCGATTACCTCATTGGGCTTGATCGTCGATTCCACGTAGTAGGCTGCCGCTGCGCCAAGTTCACGCTGGATAAGCTGCTCATCTTCACGCAAACAATCCACCACAATCGCGTCGCGCAGCCCGTATTTGGCAATCAGCGTTTCCTCAAGTTCAGAATAAACACCATGTGGCACGTCAACTGAAATACGGATAATGCCTTCTTCTTTGGCACGTTTAAACAAGCGTGAAATGGTTGCTTGTGATAATCCCAATTGGTCTGCAATTTCAGATTGACGCATATCTCGTTCGTAGTACATACGCGCCACTCTAGCCATTAAGCGAAGTTCATCAAGTTGAGCCATCGGAAATCCATTCCTTAACTTTGACTGTACAGGACGTTGCCTTCGACAGGCTCAGGCAACGTCCTGTACAGCTAAAGGTTATCTTCTACCGTAATTCCCTACAGTTTAAAGTAAAAACGAATATTTTTCAATGCATGAATATTTATGCAATTTGTATTGACACCCTTGTTTCTTTTGGATAATCTATCCATATGTGAATTATATTTGTGTCGTGAATAAATATTCACAACTGCTAAAAAGCGACAGAGAGAGAAATCATGAAAGAAAAATCACTTCAAGAACTTGAATACACATCCATTCAATACCGAAAAAAAGTATTGTCCATTATTAAAAAGGCAAGCTCGGGGCATACGGGTGGCAGCTTATCGGCCGTTGATATTCTGAATGTCTTGTACAACCATGTGCTAAACGTTTCTCCCCAGAATTTCCAAGACCAGAATCGTGATAGATTCATTCAAAGCAAGGGGCACTCTGTTGAGGCATTGTTCGTGGTGTTGGCCGATCAAGGCTTTTTTGATACGGCTGAATTGGACACGCTAAATCAGTACCAATCTCATTTTATTGGGCATCCCACACGCAAGGTGAATGGGGTGGAGCAAAATACTGGGGCTTTGGGACATGGTTTGCCGATTGCGGTAGGCACAGCGTTGGCTGCCAAAAAAGACGGCCGTTCTTACCGTGTCTTCACATTATTGGGCGATGGAGAATTAGAGGAAGGGTCTAACTGGGAAGCATCTATGAGTGCCTCCCATTACGGGCTGGACAATCTGACTGTCATCATTGATTACAACAAACTGCAAATCAGTGGGCCGATAGAAACAGTGACAGGTATCACCAACTTGAGAGAAAAATTCACAGCTTTTGGCTATGCAGTGCGCGAAGTGAATGGGAACAGCATCCCTGAGTTGATTGTGACCTTTGACCAACTGCCCTTTTCACCAGGCAAACCGAATCTGATTTTGGCTCATACTACCAAAGGGAAAGGGGTCAGCTTCATCGAAAATCGGGTGGATTGGCATCATCATGTGCCCACTGATGTTGAATTTTCTATCGCTATGGACGAATTAGACGTGGCTGAACTAGCCTTGGGGGAACGAAATGGAACCTGGTAAACCAAATCTCGTGGTATTCGCAGATACATTGCTGAAATTAGCCCAGGCGGACAAAGACATTTTGATTGTAACCAGTGACTCGCGTGGTTCGGGCAAGTTAGAAACGTTTTGCAAAACATTGCCGGAGCAAGTTGTGGAAGTGGGCATTGCTGAACAAAATCTGGTTGGCATTTCCGCCGGTTTGGCTTCAGCAGGGAAGAAGGTGTTTGGGGTTTCGCCCGCCTGTTTTTTGACGGCGCGGGGCTTGGAACAAATTAAAAACGATGTGGCTTATTCAGACAATCTCGTCAAGTTAGTGGGTATTAGTGCGGGCGTGAGCTACGGTGCTTTGGGTTCAACCCATCATTCGCTCCATGATTTTGCGGCGTTGCAAGCCATCAACAACATCGACATTGTGGTTCCGGCTGATAATTTTGAGACGCAGAAGGTGATTGAAACGGCCGTTTCTCACCCCAATCCTCTCTACATCCGCTTTGGCAAAAAAGCGATGCCCCATTTGCACCATCCTGATACGCCCTTTGAAATCGGCAAGGCCATTACCCTTTCTGAAGGGACAGATGTGACCTTTATTGCCATTGGCGAAACCGTTGCCGAGGCGGTGCTGGCGAGTCAACTGTTAGCCCAACAAGGCATTACGTGCTGGCGTGATTAGTATGCACACCTTGAAACCGCTGGACGAAACGGCCGTTCTCAAAGCCGCGTTGTTCTCGAAAGCCATCATCACCGTCGAGGAACACAGTGTTTATGGCGGACTGGGCAGCACGGTGGCCTCTTTACTCATGGATAGACAAATATTCCTCCCGTTCAAAGCGGTCGGCTTCCCAGACGAATATACCGTTACCGGCAGTCAATTGGAAATATTTACTCACTACGGTATCTCACCTGTTGGGTTGGCAGCCACGGCACAGCAGTTGTTAACCAGCCAAGTGGTAAGGGAGATGGTTTCGTGAAAGCAATTTTAGCGATTGACCAATCAACCTCTGCCACTAAGGCGATTTTGTTTTCGGAAACGGGCAGACTGCTGGGCAAAACGGCCGTTTCTCACGAACAAATCTACCCCCAGCCCGGTTGGGTGGAGCATGACGCGGAAGCAATCTATCGCAACACCTTGCAAGCGGTGGCGACGCTGCTGGCGAACCCCGTGGCGCAAACCGTGCAGCTTCTCGGTGTCAGCATCACCAACCAGCGGGAAACCATCGTGGTTTTTGACAAGGCAACAGGCAAACCACTACACAACGCCATCGTCTGGCAGTGTCGGCGCGGCGAAGCGCTGTGCAGCGCCTTGGAAAAAGCGGGTCACGGCGAACTGGTGCAAACGCGCACCGGTCTCAAAATTGACACCTATTTCCCCGCTTCCAAACTTGCCTGGCTGCTGCAAAACAATCCTGCCATTGCCCAGAAAATCGCAGCAGGGCAGGCACTCATCGGCACCATCGACACTTATTTGATCTATCGGCTGACAAACGGCCGTTCCTTCACCACTGACCAGACCAACGCCTCCCGCACCTTGCTCTTCGACATCAACAAAATGGCCTGGGACAGCGACCTGTGCGCCTTGTTTGGCGTGCCGCTTGCGGCGCTGGCAGACGTTCAAGACAGCAACGCGCTGTTTGGTGAAACAGATTTTGACGGCTTGTTGGCACAGCCGCTGCCCATCGCGGGCGTGATGGGTGATTCGCAAGCCGCTCTATTTGCCCAACGCTGTTATGAACCGGGCAGCGCCAAAGTAACATTCGGCACGGGTTCCTCGGTGCTGCTCACCATCGGCGACAAGGTGGCTTATTCAGACAATGGCATCGTAACGGCCGTTGCCTGGGTCATCAACGGCCAGCCCACCTACGCCCTGGAAGGCATCATCAACTTTACCGGCGCGACAATCACCTGGTTACGCGACCAACTGGGTTTGATTGAATCGGTAGCAGAGACTGAAGGGTTGGCAACGGCCGTTTCTGATAACGGCGGCGTCTATTTTGTGCCAGCCTTTGTGGGACTGGGCGCACCCTATTGGCAGCCCGCCGCCAAAGCTGCCATTTTGGGGCTTACCCCCGACAGCAACAAAAAACATGTGGTGCGGGCGGCTCTGGAAGGTATCGCTTACTGCATTCGTGATGTGCTGCTGCTCATGGCGGAGGATGCTGGCGTTCAACTTGCAGCACGTCCATGCCGATGGCGGGGCGACGAGCAACCAGTTCCTCATGCAATTCGTCGCCGATATGACCCAACTCACGGTTCGCGCCTCAGACCTGCCGGAACTTTCCGCCTTAGGCGCGGCCTTAGCCGGACTAATTGGACTGGGTGTTTACCAATCCACTGACGACATCACAGCCTTGTCCCGGCAGTATACTGATTTTACGCCAATACTCGCTCCGGCCGCCGCTGACAAGATTTATGCGGGTTGGCTCGAAGCTGTGCAGCAAGTTTTAGTTCAAACGCCCAAAGGATTAAATCTATGAAACCAAAAGCATCCTCAATCATCATTGCCGTAGCAATCTTTCTGTTTCTGATTCTCGCGGCACGCTACGGATTTACCGTGGTCACGACCGAAGAAGCCGAAAATACAGTTCAAAGCGAAACCTTTGATCCCGTTACCTATGTGGATGAGATATGGGATTCCCAACTGCTGCCAGCCTTCGATGAGGGAGCAGTGGAACTTTCCAATATATTCTCTGAAATGGAACCTGACGCCAGCGGGGCAGCCCCAAAAGAAGAGTTGATTGCCGTTGCCAATAAATATGGACTGATTACGGATGGCGAGGCGCATGTTTACATGGTGAAAGGTACCGGCGAGATCGTAAGCGTCAATGCCGATTCCAGCCTGGGAACGGCAGAAGTAATGCTCGACGGTTATGACGGCCCCATCAAAGCGCAGATATACATTGGCACCCGCATCCCCAGTGATGAAACCTCGGTGCGCGACGCAGTTGGGTTCATTACATTTGGCGATTTCAAGGAGCAAACCGAGTACGGGAAAGCGGGATCCGAAATAAACAAACGTATTCTCGCCACCACGCTTGCTGGCATCGATAGGGAAGATTTGGTGGGCAAGACGATTTCATTCACGGGCGCTTTCACCATCCGTACCTTCAACCTGCTTCAAATCGATGTGAGCGAAATCCCCATTGTGCCGGTTGAATTTGAGCTGGGAGAATAACGATGCCTGATATGAGTTCTACTTTAGATGCTGAAACGGCCGTTTCAGAAAATATCATCCTGACCGCTGAAAACATCACCCAGATTTATCCTGGCACAGTAGCGCTGGATAACGTTTCGTTCAACGTGCGCAAGGGCAAAGTTAACGTCCTCATTGGCGAAAATGGCGCGGGCAAATCCACATTGATGAAGATACTGGCGGGGGTGCAATCACCCACCAGGGGCAAAATCCTGCTCGATGGCAATGAAATCCATCCGAAATCTCCGCTCGAAGCCACCCGCTTGGGAATTGGTATGATTTTTCAGGAATTGAATTTATGCGCCAACCTGAGCGTGGTAGACAACATATTCCTGGCACGCGAAACAACCCACAAGAATGGTTTAATCGCACGGAAATCCCAGAAAGAACGCGCCCGCGAATTGATTAGCAAGCTCGAGCAGAAAATCGATCCGGATGATCTTTTGGGTGATTTGCGCATTGGCGAGCAGCAAATTGTGGAGATTGCCAAGGCGCTGGCTCAAGATGTACGCATCCTGATCATGGATGAACCGACCTCTGCCCTTAGCGCCACCGAAGTGGAAGTATTGTTCCGTGTCATTCGGGAACTCACATCAAACGGGGTTGCCATCATCTACATTTCACACAAGCTGGAAGAACTCATGCAAATCGGCGACTACGTTACCATCTTGCGAGATGGGCGTAAGGTTGCCGAAGAAGAAATCAAAAACGTAGACGTGCCTTGGCTTATCGAGAACATGGTGGGCCGCGACCCATCCGGCTTGTTCACCCACCAGGAACACCCGCTGGGTGATGTACTCCTCAAGGCAGAAGATTTGACCCTGCCCCATTTAGGCGGCGGGTATCTGCTTGACCATATTTCATTTGAACTGCGTAAGGGAGAAGTTCTCGGCTTTTACGGGTTGATGGGCGCTGGGCGCTCCGATTTGGTGGAATGCTTAGCGGGAGCGCGTCCGCAGGCAACCGGAAATATTTGGCTGGATGGTGAACTGGTGACAGCAAAGACCGTTTCGGAGCGCATCCAATCCGGCTTTGTCCTTGTTCCCGAAGACCGCCAACGGAATGGCCTGGTGCCAACGCTTTCGGTAATGGACAACATGCTGCTTCCTAGTCTGAAAAAATATCTCAAAGGCATCTTTCTCTCCCCCACACTCGAAAAATCCGCCACCGATATGCGAATCAAGGATTTATCCATTCGTGTGGCAAATCCGCAGCAGCCAATTACGGCTTTGAGCGGAGGCAATCAGCAAAAAGTGGTGGTGGCAAAGGGGTTGCTGACCCATCCCAAAGTTTTGCTGCTCGATGAACCATCACGCGGGGTTGACGTGGGTGCGAAGTCAGAAATATTTGAAATCATGAACCAACTCTCCCTCGAGGGTTTCGGCATTATTTTTGTGTCTTCAGAATTGAAGGAAATACTGGCAATGTCCGACCGCATTCTGGTTATGTCGAAAGGGAAAATTACAGGGGAATTTTCTCATCAAGAAGCTACTGAAGATAAATTAGTCGCGGCTTCAGCCATTGGTCACGGCCCATCAAACGGAGGCAAACATCATGAATCAGGAAACTAATATGGAACAGTCACAAATAAAAAAGAGAGCCCGCATTACCAAAACAGATATACAGCAATTTTTGTTACGTGGCAGAGCCTTTATTGCGCTTATCCTGGTTTTGGTCGTTTTCACCTTACTGTCACCCGGGTTTTTGAGTTCAAGCAATACTGTCATCATGTCGAAGCATGTGGCAATCAATGCCTTGCTGGCGATTGGTATGACCTTTGTCATCCTGACCGGGGGTATTGACCTGTCGGTTGGTTCGCTTGTGGGCATGGTCGCCATGGTCGCAGGCATGTTGATCAACGAAGGCATCATTCTGCCGCAACTTGGCATCATCATCTATCCCCATACCTGGATGATTATTGTGATCTCGCTCGTATTGGGAACCCTGATGGGTTCCCTCAGCGGTTATATCATCACCCGTTTTAATGTTGCCCCCTTTATTGCCACCCTGGGTATGTTGTACGTGGCACGCGGTATCGCTGGCTTGCTGAATAATGGCTATACCTTTCCCAACCTGATCGGCCGTCCCGAGTATGGCAATACCGGTTTCGAGATTCTGGGAGCAGGCAGCTTTTTGGGAATCAACTACTCCATCTGGTTTATGGGGATCATCGCCCTTATAGCCCACATCGTCACAAAACGCACGCCGTTTGGTCGCCATGTGTATGCAATTGGTGGGAATGAATCTGCGGCCGAACTTTCAGGTGTACGCATCTCCCGCACCAAGATCATTGTCTACAGCATCAGCGGATTCTGTGCGGCATTGGTTGGCTTGATTATCGCTTCGCAGTTGGTGGCGGCGCATCCCCTTATCGGGAATACCTTTGAGTTGAACGCCATTGCGGCCGTGGTGCTGGGTGGCACTTCCCTGGCTGGCGGACGCGGCAGTATCGGTGGAACCATTATTGGCGCTTTTACTATCGGCGTACTAGGAGACGGCCTGGTTAGGATGGGCGTCTCATCTTTTTGGCAGCAAGTGATCAAAGGTCTTGTGATTGTATTTGCTGTCATTATTGACCAGGTGCAAGCGCGCATGCAGGACCGAATCGCACTTCAGAAACAGCAAGAAATGGAATAACCATAGTCGAAAATAATTGAGAGCAATGCTCTCGGTAAGGAGGTTTTATCGAATAAAAAATGCCTCAAAAAAACAATGTGATTTCAGTTTGTTCAAATTTTAATTCACACCTATATAGTTAAGGAGAAGAAAATGGTTACCAAAAAGTTCATCGTTTTTCTAAGCCTACTCGCAGTCCTGGGTATGTTACTCGGTGCCTGTCAGTCAGCCGCAACACCAGAAGAAGCGCCCGCTGCTGAAGTAGTAGAAGCGCCCGCTGCTGCAACAGAAGGTGGTTTGATCTGCGTGATCGTGCCTGGGGTGGAGAATCCATTCTTTGGCTCGATGCAGGAAATTGCAGCAGCAAAAGCAGAAGAACTCGGTTACGAGACTTTGAAGCTCGTTCATGATGATGATGCCAACAAGCAACTGGAGCTGTTCGAGAGCTGTATTGGCCAGGGTGCTGTGGCTATCATCCTTGACAATGCCGGCGCTGACGCCACTGTGGCCGCTGTGCAAAAAGCCAAAGATGCCGGTATTCCTTCTTTCCTCGTGGATCGTGAGATCAGTGAAGAAGGCGTGGCCGTTTCCCAGATTGTTTCCAACAACTACCAGGGCGCGACCATTCTGGCCGAAGAATTTGCCCGGTTGATGGGCGAAAAAGGTAAGTACATCGAGTTGACCGGTCGTGACACCGACACCAATGCCCATGTCCGCTCGCAAGGCTACCATGATGTGCTTGACGCTTTGCCTGATATGGAAATGGTAGGCCAGCAGACGGCCAACTGGAGCCAGACCGAAGCCTTTGATGTGATGGAAAGCTTGCTCCAGGCCAACCCGGATGTCAAGGGTGTCATCGCTGGCAACGACACAATGGCGCTGGGTGCACAGGCGGCGTTGGATGCTGCTGGCATGGGCGACGTGATCGTGGTTGGCTTTGACGGCTCTGATGATGTGAATGATTCCATCATGGCTGGCGCTATCGACGCAGGTGCTTTGCAGCCTGTCGCTGAAATGGCGATCCAGGCCGCGATCCAGGCTGATGCCTTCATCAAGAACGGCAGCACGGGGCTGCCTGAAAAGCAGTCCATCGATATGGTTTTGCTCACCCCCGAAAATGCCTGCCAATACAAAGGTTTTGCGCCCACTGGCTCTACGGAAGCTTGCACATCCGCAGCATCCGGCGCAGCGACGGAAGGTGGTTTGATTTGCGTGATCGTGCCTGGAGTGGAGAATCCATTCTTTGGCTCAATGCAGGTAATTGCAGCCGATAAAGCAGAAGAACTGGGTTACGAAACTTTGCGGCTCGTCCATGATGATGACGCCAACAAGCAGCTGGAGTTGTTCGAGAGCTGTATTGGGCAAGATGCCGTGGCGATCATTCTGGACAATGCAGGTGCTGACGCCACTGTGGCCGCTGTGCAGTTAGCCAAAGATGCCGGTATTCCTTCCTTCCTCGTAGATCGTGAGATCAGCGAAGAAGGCGTGGCCGTTTCCCAGATTGTTTCCAACAATTACCAGGGCGCGACCATCCTGGCCGAAGAATTTGCCCGGCTGATGGGCGAAGAAGGTAAGTACATCGAGTTGACCGGTCGTGACACTGACACCAATGCCCATGTGCGTTCACAGGGTTATCATGATGTGCTCGACGCTTTGCCGGACATGGAAATGGTGGCGCAGCAGACGGCCAACTGGAGCCAGACCGAAGCCTTTGATGTGATGGAAAGCTTGCTCCAGGCCAACCCGGATGTCAAGGGTGTCATCGCTGGCAACGACACAATGGCGTTGGGCGCACAGGCAGCGTTGGATGCTGCTGGCATGGACGACGTGATCGTGGTTGGCTTTGACGGCTCTGATGATGTGAATGATTCCATCATGGCTGGCAAGATCGACGCAGGCGCTTTGCAGCCCGTCGCTGAAATGGCGATCCAGGCCGCGATTCAGGCTGATGCCTACCTCAAGACTGGCGACACTGGCAAACCTGAAAAGCAGTCCATCGATATGGTTCTGCTCACCCCCGAAAATGCCTGCCAATACAAAGGTTTTGCACCCACTGGCTCTACGGAACCTTGCACATCCACAGCAACCGAATCCGCTATGGGTGACGGCGGCCTGGTCTGCGTGATCGTGCCTGGGGTGGAGAACCCATTCTTTGGCTCGATGCAGCAAATTGCAGCCGATAAAGCAGAAGAACTCGGTTACGAGACGCTGCGGCTCGTCCATGATGATGATGCCAACAAGCAACTGGAGTTGTTCGAGAGCTGTATTGGCCAAGGTGCTGTGGCTATCATCCTGGACAATGCCGGTGCTGACGCCACTGTGGCCGCTGTGCAGTTAGCCAAAGATGCTGGTATTCCTTCCTTCCTTGTGGATCGTGAGATCAGCGAAGAAGGCGTGGCAGTTTCCCAGATTGTTTCCAACAACTACCAGGGCGCAACCATCCTGGCTGAAGAATTTGCCAGTCTGATGGGTGAAGAAGGCACGTATATCGAATTGACAGGCCGTGACACTGACACCAATGCTCATGTGCGCTCGCAAGGGTATCATGATGTGCTTGACGCTTTGCCCGATATGGAAATGGTGGCGCAGCAGACGGCCAATTGGAGCCAGACCGAAGCCTTCGATGTGATGGAAAGCTTGCTCCAGGCCAACCCGGATATCAAGGGTGTGATCTGTGGCAACGACACGATGGCGTTGGGTGCGCAGGCGGCGTTGGAAGCTGCGGGCATGGACGATGTGATCGTGGTTGGTTTTGACGGCTCTGATGATGTGAATGATTCCATCATGGCTGGCGCTATTGACGCAGGGGCTTTGCAGCCCGTTGCTGAAATGGCAATCCAGGCCGCAATCCAGGCTGATGCCTATCTTAAGACCGGCGACACGGGCAAGCCTGAAAAGCAGTCCATTGATATGGTTTTGCTCACCGCCGAAAATGCCTGCCAGTACACGCAGTTTGCCCCGAATGGCAAAACCAGTTGTCCGTAGGTTGTCTTGCATCTGTTAATGCTGTGAATTACGGGATTTGCTCTCAAGTAAAGCGTAATTTGTAATGTCAATATGAGAAGTAGCGGCAGTTTTCTAAGATAGAAGCTGCCGCTACTATCAAGGTAAGGAAATGATGATATCTGAGCAAGATTTATTTCAAGTTCTGTTGGACAATTCACCAGATTACATCTTTTTTAAGGATCGTCAATCACGCTATATCAAAACAAATCAATCTCATGCAGATTCGTTGTTAGCACTTACTGGACCTACAGATGTGATCGGGAAGAGTGATTTTGACTTTTTCCCGAAAGGAGATGCCCAACGCTTTTATGATGAAGAGCAGAAAATGATGGAGACGGGCATTGCTATTATTGCCAGAGAGTGGGAAGTGCCTCATGCTGGTTCCGGTAAAATTATGTGGCTATCAGAGCACAAATTGCCAATACGTGATGAAATGGGACAGGTCGTGGGCTTGTTAGGGATTGGTAGAGACATTACGGCACAAAAACTGGCGGAGTTGGCAGAAGAAAAGAGGTCTGCTCAATTAAAAGCCGCCGCAGATGTGGGGTACGCAGCTAGTCGTATTTTAGATCCACGAGAATTAATTCAGGAAAGTGTGGACTTGATTGGTGAGCTTTTTGATCGGTATTTTGTGGGTTTGTATTTGATTGAAAAGAATCCCTTAACAGGGGAACAGTTGGCTTATCTTCGAGCCGCTACGGGGGATGTTGGGCAGCAAATGCTACGAGACGCACATAGATTGCCAGTGGGTGGGCAGTCATTGGTTGGAAAGTGTGCCAAATCTGGAGAGGCTTATATTGCGCAAGATGTTTCCAAGGAGTCATCTCATTTTGCAAATGAACTTTTGCCGTTAACCCGTTCTGAAGTGGTGATACCGCTTGTTAGCCGTGGAGAAACTATAGGTGTCATAACGATTCAATCTCGACAGGAATCTGTTTTTATGCCAGAAGATATTGCAGTTTACCAGATTATGGCAGGGCAGTTGGCCGGTGCGTTGGAAAATGCACGCTTGTTTGCACAAGTTGAAAAGGAATTAGAGGAAGCAAAGGAATCATTGCGTCGTTACGTGAAAAAAGGATGGGCGGATTATCTCTCCAAGTAGACTTGGTTTGAGAAAGGTGACTTGAACAATGAAGAAGATTGGTATCATCAACCAGCCGATAGCCACAGTGATCAGTGGTTTAGGCCATACAGATACGATTACGATTGCCGACGCAGGTTTACCGATTCCGGCGGTAACACAGCGGATTGATTTGGCTTTAACGGCCGGTGTGCCGTCGTTTTTGCAGACGCTGCAGGTTGTTTTGTCTGAGATGTGTGTGGAGAAGGCGATTGTGGCGGAAGAGATGCGGGCGGTGAGTCCGCAGATGTATGAGGCTTTGCTTGAGGTTTTGGGGGATATGGAGATTGAGTTGGTGCCGCATGTGGATTTTAAGGGGAAAACGGCCGTTTCCAAAGCCATCATTCGCACCGGAGAATTTACTCCCTATGCCAACGTCATTTTAGTGGCAGGAGCCTGGGGCTTTGGATTAGAAAGCTAGAGGTTAGAGCGAGAGCTAGAGAGTGTGTATTCTGTTAGTTTCTTTTGGAGATAAACTGTGCCACATATTGTTGTCGTTGGCAGTTTGAACATGGATTTGGTGGTGCAAGTGCCCACCATTCCCGCACCTGGGGAAACCGTGCTGGGCAACAACTTTGCCACGATTCCTGGTGGAAAAGGGGCCAATCAAGCGGTGGCGGCTGCGCGGCTGGGCGCCAATGTGTCATTGATTGGCAGGGTGGGCGCAGATGCGTTTGGCGAGCAGCTTTTGGCAAACGCCCAAAAAGAAGGCATAGACGTGACCCATGTGGGGCGTGATGCGATTGCCGCTTCAGGCGTGGCGATGATTAGTGTGGATGCGCGGGGACAAAACAGCATTGCGGTGGCCTCTGGCGCGAACTATTGTTTAACTGCCGTTCACGTGCAAGAAGCGTGGGCAGCTTTGGAAAACGTGGATTTGTTGGTGATGCCTTTGGAAACGCCGCTGGAAACGATAGAAACGGCCGTTTCCCTGGCAAATCAAGCGGGCGTCAAAGTCATACTCAATCCTGCCCCTGC
Organism: uncultured Chloroflexia bacterium; assembly: GCA_963747345.1. Classification (GTDB taxonomy): domain Bacteria; phylum Chloroflexota; class Anaerolineae; order Promineifilales; family Promineifilaceae. Next base: position 207,777 of record CAVVFA010000009.1, read on the forward strand.
CCAAAAACTAGCGCAATCTATTCTTGCGGGGGTAGATGTGTTAGTGCCAAACGAACCAGAAACAACCCAATTAACCGGTATTGAAATCGACTCGCCGGAAAGCACCCGAAAGCGGCACAAGCGCTGTTGGCACTAGGCGTGGGCAATGTGGTGCTGACGTTAGGCAGTCGCGGCGCTTTGGTTTTAGCAGGTGCAACCAACCAGTTTACCCAAGTTGAACCGTTTCCAGTAAAAGTTGTGGATACCACAGCGGCGGGCGATGCGTATGTGGCTGGCTTGGCTGTGGCGTTAGGTGAAGGAAAAGAATTGGTCGAAGCGGCTCAATTTGCCAATGCGGTGGGTGCTTTGGCTGTGACAAAACAGGGTGCCCAACCGGGTATGCCTACACGAGAAGAAGTAGAAATTTTACTTATACAAGGAGTCAAATCATGACAACATTAGGCGTCATTATTACCAATCGGAATTTCTTTGCGGATCATTTGGTGGAAAACGGCCGTAAGACAATTTTAGATCGTCTGGCATCGTTGGGAATCAATACCATCATCGTTGATGAAGAGACGACACCGCTGGGCGCAGTGGAAACGTGGGCCGATTCTCAGAAATGCGGCGAGCTATTCCGCCGTCATCAGGATGAAATTGATGGCATTCTGGTTTCGCTGCCCAACTTTGGCAACGAACAAGGCGTCGCCGATGCCATCCGCGAGTCACGGCTCAACGTGCCAGTTCTAATCCATGCTTTCCCCGACAACACGAATATGCTGACAGCCGCCGGACGACGCGATGCCTTTTGCGGCAAGCTCTCCGTCACCAACAACCTATACCAATACGAAATCCCGTTCAGTGTCACCCAGGCCCATACCCTCGACCCTGATTCGGAGGAATTTGCGACCGAAATCAACAAGTTTGCCGCCATTTGCCGCACCGTCAAAGGCTTAACCCATGCTCGCATTGGTGCGATTGGCGCTCGTCCAGGCGCATTCAAAACAGTGCGCTACAGCGAAAAACTATTCGAGTCTGTGGGCATGAGCGTGCAAACACTAGATTTGTCTGACGTGTTTGGCTGGGTACGCCGTCTGGATGACAACGACGCCAAAGTTACGGCTGAAATCGAGCGCATCAAACAATATGCCGCCTATGAAGCCGTGCCTGCGGCGTCGCTTGTTAAAATTGCCAAGCTGGCCTCCAGCATTCGCGGCTGGATGGCCGATAACGGCATTACGGCCACCGCCATCCAATGCTGGGAATCGCTGCAAATGAACTATGGCGTTAATGTCTGTACGTTGATGAGCATGATGAGCGACGAGCTGATGCCCAGCGCCTGCGAAACCGACATTGCCGGTACTGTCTCGATGTATGCCCTCACGCTTGCCAGCAACAAGCCTGCTGCGCTGGTGGATTGGAACAACAATTACGACAATGACCCCAACAAGTGCATCTATTTCCACTGCGGCAACTGGGCCAAGAGCCTGGTCAAAGATATTCGCATTAGCACAGCGGAGGTACTGGGAACAACCTTGGGGCCAGAAAATACGTGGGGGGCGACAGACGGCCGTTCTCCCGCCGGCCCCCTCACTTATGCCCGTATTGATACCGATGATCGCAAAGGCATCATCAAAGCCTATTACGGCGAAGGCAGCCTTACAGACGACTATCTGTCCCTCATTCCAGGCAACAGCGCCGTCGCCGAAGTGCCAGATTTACAAGGCTTGATGCGCTATGTGACGAAGAATGGCTTTGCCCATCACTGCGCCATGACGGATGCACACGTGGCCGATATTTTAGAAGAGGCGCTGGATTATTACCTGGGTTGGGATGTGTATCGTCACCTCAAATAAGATGAACGACCCTTGTTCTTTCTGGGCAAGCTGATTCAGACAATTTTTAAGATTTTTGGGGCAGAATGGCTTGGATTGTAAACGGCCGTTTTGCCCCATCTTCTTATTAGGATGAGCGGCTTTGATTTTAGAGGAGAATAATTGAGATGATTAATAGCATAAAAGATTGTACACAGTTAAATAATGGCCTTGAAATGCCCTGGTTGGGGTTTGGGGTCTTTCAGATTGATGACGGGCAAAAGGTGGAACAGGCTGTTCTGTCTGCTTTGGAAGTTGGCTACCGAAGTATTGATACCGCCACTGTCTATAAGAATGAAAGCGGCGTGGGCAAAGCGCTCCGCGAAAGTGGTGTCCCGCGAGAGGACATCTTTTTGACCACCAAGGTGTGGAATAGTGACCAACGCGCCAGACGAACGATGGCGGCCTTTGAAGAAAGCCTGGAACGCTTGGATACCGAGTACGTGGATTTATACCTCGTCCATTGGCCGGTGAAAGGGTGTTATGAAGAAACGTGGCAGGTGATGGAAGAAATTTATAAAAACGGCCGTGCCAAAGCGATTGGCGTCAGTAATTTCCAGATACATCATCTTGAAGATATTTTAAAAGATGCGCACGTCGTTCCCGCAGTGAATCAAATAGAATACCATCCGTTTCTTGCCCAACCTGAGTTATTAAGCTTCTGTCAAAAGAACAAGATTCAGGTGGAAGCGTGGAGTCCACTCATGCAAGGGCAGATTGTCAATGTCCCCGTTGTGCAAGAACTGGCTGAAAAATATAACAAGACACCAGCACAGATTGCTTTGCGCTGGAATTTACAGCATGAGGTGATAACGATTCCGAAGTCTGTTCGCCCCGGTCGCATTGCTGAGAACACCCAGATTTTTGATTTTGAGCTGTCACAAGAAGACATGAATCTGTTGGATACGCTCGATGCAGGTAAGCGCGTGGGGCCAGATCCTGATAATTTCAATTTTTAACCTCACCCAACACTGGATAGAGCACTATAAATTTTAGGACTTATTTGAAGAAAACGGCCGTTATAATCAGAGTAACGGCCGTTCAAAGTCCATCATCACAGTGGATATACGGAGAATCAGGCCGTACAGTAGTTGCTTAGTGCCCATTCGCAAGAGGAACATATATGGCCAAGAACCAAAAACTTGATAACAAGAAGCACGCCAAATCGCCAAACGGGCGGCCCACGATCGGCTTTCTAAACGCATCGGGCCTTCAATTTTTTCATCTAGCTTGGCGAGGCATCGCCGATGTGGCCAGAGAACACAATATCAATGCCATCAGTTTTTTAGGCCAGTACGTCCGAGACACTAAGGGTTTTGAAGCCCAGGCCAACATCCTCTACGACTTGATAGATGCAGAATGTTTAGATGGCCTGGTCATCCAGGATCTTATGTGCAACATGCTTGACGCTGACGAGACCCGAAAATTTTATGAGCGCTATTCGGCCCCTGCCGATCGTCAGCATAGGGCGGACGGTCAATAGAAGGAATCCCCTGTGTTCAGAGTAGTGGCTACGAAGGTATGCGAAAAGCAATTGTGCACCTCATTGAAGTTCACGACCGCCGCCAGATTGCTTTCATTAAAGGACTTGCCCAACTACAGCCACATGATGAACGGTATCAAGCCTATGTTGATGTACTGAGCCGAGTATGGTCTGCCATTTGACCCGGGGCGGGTGGTGGTGCCCCATGATGCAGCAGAAAGGAGTGCCCCGATTGGGGTCTTGTGGCTTTGCGTCGACTGATCGACGAACAGAAATCAGATTTTGATGCTTTGGTGACCAATGATGATCGCTTTGCCTATGTGTTACTGCCGGAATTACAGGTGCGGGGTATTCGGGTGCCGGACGATATTGCTTTGGTCAGCTTTGACGATGAGGAAGGGAGTCAATTGCTTGACCCCGCCACTGACCACTGTGCCGATCCCGATATATGAGATGGGCAGGCAAGCAGCCGAGATACTGTTGGCTAAACTAGAGAGGTCAAAAAGTGTACGATCAGGTAGTGGATGTACCTTCCGACAGGTTGATTGTACGCCAGTCGTGTGGTTGTCTAGACCCTAAAGTGACACAAGTAGTCGCTGGGCCAGTGGACCAGGACAGGAGCACCGGAACCATTGGAAGTCAGCCTGGTGAGGCAACGGGAAAGAATCGTTGCCGAGATAGTTCAGGCAGCAGAAAATTCTGTGGCCGGTTTAACTCCCGACTGGACTGAACAATTGCTGGACGGATTTATCGCTGCACTTACAACCACCGAAGCCAAGGAGGCGTCAGCCCACTTTCTGTCAACGCTAGATGAAATCCTGCGCCAGGGATGATGGCCAACGGCGACATCGGCGTATGGCCGCAAGTGTTGTCTACCTTGCGTTGGCAAATCCTGCCTTATCTCGGCATTGATGAAGCCGGAATTTTGTATCGAGATCGGGCCGAGGATTTATGGCTGCAAGCTCAGGCAATGATTGGAAGGGTGACGCAGCGGGCACAGGCGTATCGAGAGCTACAGGCTGAACGCCGAAAGCGCATTTTGAACGAGATCGCTGCGGCCCTCGCCACTAACTTTGATCTAAACGACTTGGCGGATGTTTTGGCCCAGGAGTTGCCCCGCTTGGGCATTTCGCGGGGGTATCTGGCTTTGTACGAAAACCCACAATCATATCAGTATTCCCAGCCACCCCCGGAGTGGTCGCGGCTGGTGCTGGCCTATGACGTGGAAGCGCCTGTAGATTCGCGGCGGATTGAGTTGAAAGGGAGTGGACAGCGTTTCCTTTCCCGGCAACTGGTGCCTCCGGAAATCTTGCCGCAGCAAAAGCCATACAACCTGATAGTTCAGGCACTCTTTTTTCGAAATGAACAGATCGGGTTTTCTGTGTTTGCAGATGGACCGGACGAAGGAGCGATCTATGAACTCCTGCGTACCCAAATAAGTAGTGCGCTTAAAGGCGATTTGTTATTTCAAGAAGCGCAGCAAGCTCGTTTGGCCGCGGAAAAAGCCGACCAGATAAAGACGCGGCTGCTGGCCAATGTCAGTCACGAATTGCGCACACCTCTGAATATTATTTTAGGTTGTTCTCGTGATGCGTTAGAGGAACCTTATGCATATGGCATTTCACTCCCTCAAACCCTACTAGATGATCTTAAACATATTCACAACAGCGCCAAACATCAGTTACGAGTTGTCAATGATTTGCTTGATCTCTCTCGTGCCGAAATAGACGAATTGGATCTTTACCGGAACTAATTGATCCACGGCCGTTATTTCAAGATGCTTTTGACAGTATTGCCCATTCAGCTGCCAAATCAACGGTGACTTGGCAGTTGAAATTACCCGATCGTCTGGCCATTAATCCAGGCTGATCCCGTACGATTACGTCAAATTTTGCTCAATCTACTAAGCAATGCCAGCAAGTTTACGGATCAAGGAGAGGTTATCTTTAGGTGCTCAAGTTGAACCACCGCATCTGCATCTGTGGGTTCAGGATACCGGCGAAGGCATATCACCCGCGATGCAAGAACGCATCTTTGAACCGTTTGTGACGGCAGAACATTCCAATCAGACGGCAGGAGGGTATTGGCCTGGGCTTGTCCATTACACGTCGCCTGGTTGCATTACACCAAGGTTCGATGAAGCTGGAGAGCCGACGCAGGGTACGGAAGTACATTTCACGTTTATTTCCCCTTGCCCAACCTGGCTGGCAAAACAGTACCTGTCCGCCAACTAACTCAACCCGTGTTGCTTTTGATCACAGCTGCAGACAACCCAGCTGCTGAGATCATCGAATTGAGCCGGCGACAGGGACTTGTCATTCAAAGCTGCACTCTGGTGATGACCTGGATGCTGTGATATCCAATGTTCAGCCGGCTACGCTGGCGTGGGATTTAGCAGGAGCCAGTGCGAAGGATTGGGCGATGGTTCGTCGTATCCGTAATCACCCCTGCTTGAGCCAGTTGCCATTCATTCTGTACGGACAAGACGAGTTAGTCAAAGCGCTCAATTGGGTTGACCAGTGTTGTTGTCAAGCCAATTAACGCATCCACTTTATTAGACTCCATCAATGCCCTAAGTCCCCAAAAAATATCTGGCCCAATCCTGATAGTGGACGACGACCCCATTGCGCGGCAGGCTCACCAAGAATATGATTGAACAAGGACTGTCTGAGCTATCCCGTTTGCGCAGTGAATGATGGCCAGCGGCGCTGGCAGCTATAGCGAGCCAAACCCCCAGCCTGGTATTGCTGGATTTGATGATGCCGGGGATGGATGGCTTTGATGTACTCGATCGCATGCGGTCCAATCCACTCACGCTTTCTGTTCCTGTAGTAATTCTCACCAGCAAGGTACTAAATCTTGATGATATCAAACGTATCGAGCGACACGCGCACGTTGTTGTGCAGAGCAAAGGTATTCTGGCTGATGATGAGATCGTTGCTGCGTTACACCGCTCTTTGTTTGGTTCCGAATCGTTGTCACCACAGACCAGCACACTGGTCAAACGCGCTGTTGCCTATATACATCAGAACTATACGCGCCCTTTGGAGCGTTGGGAGATCGCTGTTGAAGTTGGTGTGAGCGATAATTATGTCAGCCGCCTGTTCTTCCAGGAATTGGGGCTTTCACCCTGGGATTACTTGAATCGTTTTCGCGTTTATCAGGCAAAAGAATTGTTTCGGCGTACACAGGGTAGTGTCAAGAGTATTGCAAATCAGGTCGGATTCAAAGACCCAAAGTACTTTAGTCGTGTTTTTCGTAAGATAACTGGTCTTTCCCCGAAGCGAGTTTAAAGAAAACGCCACCATTCCCTGAGTGTTTAATAAGATTTTGAGCAAGCAACAAATGACTCTTTTGTCTTTAAACTGTTCGTTTTATCCTCCCTTTGTGTTCCTTTGTCCACCCAAAAAACAATATACTGAATTGACATCGGTATTAAAACAAACAGGCTTGATGGATGAAAATAGCGGTAGCTTGTTCCAGCATTAGGACTTCGTTGCTATCCAGCTACTCATCAATTTTATTGAGCGAAACAGTAGTCAACTAGCCGAACGCCAATTTGGGGCAGAGGTGAGACCATATCCAAACCAGGGAGACACAAGAAAGATGAGGGATCACTTTCCGATTACATACAAGAAACGGCCGATTCTGCCCACCAAACCATCAGAAAGAGCAGAAATCAGGCAATGGTTTTTGGTCAATTCGCATGGCAAATTCTTGCATGAAGCGGGAACCTATCTTAAAAGAAATTGGAGTTATGAGATCAGGAGTGATGCTCAAAGGGATTGAACAAGTGTGGCTTAACACGGGCAACAAAAAGTACTTCGAGTATATCAAACGCAATCTTGAGCAATTTGTAAAACCAGATGGCGACATTCACACTTACAACCTTCAGGACTTTAACCTTGAACATATAAACGCTGGAAAACTTTTTTTTCAACTGTATCAGGAAACATCCGACGAGCGTTATCGACTAGCTTTACAACTGCTAGATGAGACAACTCAAGACTCAACCACGAACCAGTGAGGGAGGCTTTTGGTATAAAAAATTAATTCCTACCAAATGTGGCTTGATGGAATTTATATGGTTGCCCCATTCTATGCACAATACGCTGATCAATTTGATGAACCCGGTGGATTTGATGAGGTAGCTCATCAAATTTTGCTGATTGACCGGCATACGCGTGATCCCAAGAACCGGTTTGTACTATCACGCCTGGGATGAGAGCAAAATGCAAAAATGGGCCAATCCCCAGACAGGCTGTTCACACATTTTTGGGGTAGAGCCATGGGTTGGTACGCCATGGCGATTGTAGATGTGTTGGATTTTCTACCGAGCATCGCATCCCGCCTGGGAATAGAATTGTGACGATTTTCGCCAGAATGATCCAAGCATTGATACTTGTACAGGACAAAAAAACAGGCCTCTGGTATCAGATATTGGATCGAGGTGAAGATGAGGGCAGCTACGTTGAATCTTCGGCCTCTTGTATGTTTGTTTATGCTTTGGCTAAAGGAATTAGAAATGGCTACCTCGCTTCACATTGCTTGGAGGCGGCCGAAAAAGGATATGCGGGCATTATAAAGCTTTTAGTTGAGATGGATGACTCCGGACAGGCAAACCTGATTAGTAGCAGTCACACTGCTGATTTTAAAGGGAAGCAACAACGCGATAGCTTGTATGAGTACTATGCCGGTAAACCCATGGTAACCAACGATCCTATAGGTGTTGGTGCTTTTCTAATGGCTGGAGTAGAGATGAAGAGAATAGGCAGCCCAGCATGAACCAGATCTCTTTCATCAATAATCAACACTCTCGTCATTTGTCTGGAGGATACCTTATGTTAATGACTACTGTCCTGGCGACAAAAACCAATAGGAGGTGCTTATGATTTGATTTCATCGATACGAATATTTGATGAAGAATTTAGAAGGTTATGATATGGCTCGGCTATATCGGATCAGAAAGGAGAAACCGACTATCTTGACGGACGACGGTATCTCCCAGAGGCAGGTCTTAGCAAATTTCTATTGTATGAATTAAGTGCAATAGTGTTTGTTGACCTTTTTCCATGCTACTCACATTTCACCTGCTTGACAAACTTCTAACAATCTCCGACAGCCTAGCCAACCCCTTTGGATGATAGTTTCTTTTAATTGCATTCTCACATACTCTCAAGGAGAAGAAAAATGAAAAAACCAATAATTTTGCTGATTACTGTGTTGTTATTAGGTTTAATGCTGGTTGCTTGTGCCCCTGCCGTTGATACTCAAGCGATTGATGCCGCAAATGCATTAGTTGCTACAGCCGAAGCCAAACTGGCAGAAGCAGAGGCTGCTGCCGCAGAAGCAGAAGCAGCCGCAGCAGAAGCAGCCGATAATGCAGCCGCCAGCGCAGAAGAGATAGCAGCCGCTCAGGCCGCAGCTGATGCCGCCAAGGCCGAGGCTGACGCCGCCAAAGCCGCGGCTGATGCGGCCCAGGCTGAGGCTGATGCCGCCAAGGCCGAGGCTGAAGCCGCCATGGCCAGAGGACGTTGTGATGACCGATGTCGGTACGCCGCGAAACGAAACATTGATCTTCCAAACATTCGACCGGCAAACTGCAGACCCAGGTAATATGAATCCAATGTTGGCCTATGCGCGCTGGCGTGGGTTTAGAGAGCTGGGTTGGGGTTGGCTCTGGGAGACGGATACCGGGACCGGCGAATCCTACGGGGAACTGGCTGCCGGGCCGGTTGAAGTGCTCAACGACGAACACACCAAGTTTAGATTTACGCTCAAAAAGGGCATTTACTGGAGTGATGGTGTCGAGTTTACGGCCGATGATGTGATCTATACATTGGAGACCAATTTTGCTTGTAAAGACATTGCTACCCGCGTGGGCGGGGTTGTCACTTACATCAAAGAAGACAGTTGGGTGAAAATTGACGACTACACGGTCGAAGTCGAGACTCAGAAACCGTCTTACGACTTCCAACAAAATATGGGTGTTCGCACCTGGGGATCGAATTTCGTGCCGCTGCCCAAGCACGTGTTTGAGAAAGAGGATGCCTGCGAATTTAAGAACACCTATCCGGTTACGCTGGGGCCATACGTCGTCAAGGAATTTGATGAAAACGGGTTCTGGCATTTGTGGGAACTGCGTGAAGATTGGGAACGTTCGGCATGGGCCGACTTGGATCAAGACGGCTTTATGCCGAAATACGTGCTCTACAAGGACTATGGCCCGGAGGAAGTACGCTCCCTGTCCTTCGTCCAGAACGCCTATGACGTTGACACCTTCATGAGCCCCGACACCATCAAAGCCGTTCAGGATCTTAACGATAAGCGTTACGACGTTCGCACCCACGATGCCGTACCACAACATGGATGATGCCTGTGTTTATGGTATGTTGATCAACATGCAGAAGTCCCCCTATGATCTGAAGAACGTCCGCTGGGCGCTGGCCCTGGCAATGGATCTGGAGACAATCGGCATTAACGCCGTAAGCGGTGAAGATGATCGTCTCGCCATGGCCGATGGCCGATACCCAGATTCTGCGCCCCATCTACTTCGACCCTCTGCAATCGTGGTTGGAAGAATTCACCCTGGACGACGGTTACCAACCGTTTAACCCCGACTTCGGGGCAGAATTGGCTGAAACACTCGAGGCAAGCCGGTGTCGAAGGACCTGCCCGAAGACACCACGGACTTTGGCGTTGGCTGGTGGAAGTACGATGTCGAGGAAGCTGGTAAGCTGCTGGAAGCGGAAGGCTTTACCAAGAATGCCGATGGCAACTGGCTGCTGCCCAATGGTGAAGAGTGGGTTGTGCAGCTGACCATCCCCAGTGACTGGAACAAGGTCATGCAGCGGATCGGCTTCGCGGTGGCCGATAGTTGGCGCACAGCGGGTATCCAGGTGAACGTACGGCAGGTTGATGACGCCGAGAATAGTACGGTTCAACGGATCGAATGACCTGCGCGAAGTTCAGTTCATGTGGACCAACTGTATCTTCACGCCAGCAAGTTGGTTGGGTGCCTGGCGGGAGCTTGAACCTGGCTATATCAAACCAGGTGATTCCTCAAGAACAGAATGATGCACAACCGCTATCAGTGGGATAACGAAACCGTATACACATTGGTTGAGGAATCCAAATCACTGGAACAGGATTCAGAGGAGTACTATGAAAATGGTCGTTTGATCATGCAGGAATTCATGAAGGATATGTCCTGGATCAATATGATGAACATTCCGACCACCATCCCCACCAACGAATACTACTGGACGGGCTTCCCCAAGGCAGATAACTACTACGCAGTACCCTACTCGTGGTGGAGTTCGGCCAAGGAGATGGTCGCGAATGTTGAACCAACAGGAAATTAGTTAGCATCACTTAACAGAAGGGAGCAGCCCGATTTGAGCTGCTCCCTTTAATACTTGCAACCGGAGTAGGATATGGGATTATTACAGTATATTAGCGGCAGGATTGGGTCGTATTTTGTGGTGCTGTTCATTGGCCTAACCATTACATTTTTTTTGCCCAGGCTAATGCCTAGCGATCCAATTGAGCAATACATTTTCGAACTCCAGTCTCAGGCAGGACAGACCATGACGCCTGAGGAGATGGCGTACCTGCGCGAGACACTGAGCCAGATTTATGGCCTTGAGGGCAGTCTCTTTTCTCAGTATATGGGTTACCTCGAGCGCGTCGTCCTACATTTCGATTTTGGCCCTTCATTCGCATCGTTTCCTACACCTGTAATGGACTTCATTCTCAGAGCGCTGCCATGGACATTGGGATTACTGGTGATAACAACCGTGATTTCCTGGGGAATCGGCAATCTGATTGGCTTACTGGCAGGTTACTTTCATGATAGCCGTGCCGCAACCGCACTGGAAGTTGTTCGGAGTCATGCTGTACCCGATACCTTATTACATTGTGGCGCTCGTTCTGATTATATTATTTGCTTACGTATGGCCCATCTTTCCGTTAACAACGACCATTCGACCGGGGCCGTTGACATTCGAAAAGATGCGCGTCATTCTCTACAATTCGTATTCTGCCCGCGATGTCCCTTATTATAGTCGGCCTTGGCTGTAACATCCTCAGTATGAAAGCGCTTTCCTTCGCAAATAAGGAAGAAGGCTATGTGACCTTTGCCAGGCTGAAAGGGACACCTTCACGAACGATCATGACCAGTTACGTGGGCAGAAACTCAATTCTGCCTCAAATTACCGGGCTTACGTTGTCTCTCGGTGCGATTTTCAGCGGTGCTTTGCTCATTGAAATTCTCTTCTCCTACCCGGGCATGGGCTTGCTCATGCGGACTGCCGCTAGTAGCGGTGATTACAACATGCTTTATGGCACGATCATCGTGACTATCTTCGCCGTTGCTACTGCTGCGCTCGTGATGGATCTGTTATATCCGCTGTTTGATCCCAGAATTCGTTACAGGTAAATGCTATGAAAATGAACAACCGTTTGAAAATCGGTCTCATCATCCTCACGATCATGGTCTTGGGAAGCTTTCTTCTCCCGTTATTTAACGATAGTTGACCCAATCAAGCAAGGCTCCTATCCCAAGAATTTGCCTCCCAGCCTTGACCATCTGTTGGGGACAAACAGTCTGGGTCAGGATATTTTCTGGTTGCTGGTTTACGCTGTCCGCAATTCGCTGATACTTGGGGTCTCGGTGAGTATTTTCACAACCCTGATTGCTGGTGCGGTGGGGTTAACTGCAGGATATCTCGGCGGCTGGACTGATAGGGTTATTATGACGCTGACTGATACAATTATTGCCATCCCCGTGTTCCCGATCCTGATCGTATTGGCCACACTGGTGCGCGGACAAACGTCCTTCCTGGATTGTAGGCGTTATCCTTGTGTTCTTTGGCTGGGCCTGGGGTGCCCGGACGGTTCGATCCATGGCGCTATCCCTTCGAGAACGAGAATTCATCAACATGGCCAAGTTTTCAGGTTCCACAACGCTGAAAATCGTTTTCAGGGAAGTGTTTCCCTATGTCTCTGCCTTCATGGTCGTTAGGTTTTATCAATGCCATCCTTTGGGTGATCAATACAGAAGCAGCGCTGGCGGTTATTGGCTTATCAAAGGTTGAAATTCCCACGCTCGGTTCAATCGTCTTCTGGGCATTGAGTTATAACGCCTTGTTTACGGGTCAATACGTCTGGGTCGTGGCGCCTGTTGTGGCTACGGTAATTTTGTTTCTGGGGTTGTTCCTGACATCAACGGGCTACAATCAAATGTATGCAACTCAGACGGGGGCACTCATGATACAGCTTAATAATATCGTTGCCAACTATACGACTACGGTTCGCGGAGCAAGTCAGCGCGGTTGACGGTGTCAATCTTGACCATCCCATCAGGGAAAATCGTCGGTATTGCTGGCGAATCTGGCTGCGGCAAATCGACCTTGTTGAAGGTCATCTACGGTGACTCTGATCTATCCTCTTGGGCTTAAGACGGGCAGTATAGCATATGATTTCGAAGGAGAAGACGGACAAGAAGTTACAACGCAGCAATATCCAGGATTATTGGTTTAAGCGCATCTCGTATATTCCCCAAAGTTCTATGAGTTCCTTGAATCCGGTTATTCGCATTAATAGGCAGTTTATCGGATCATCTCGATTCCAGCACTGATAACGCAGCGCAAGTGCTAGAAGAAGTACGAGCCTATGTACAAAAATTAGATCTTCCACCAGAAGCTATTGATGCCTATCCACATCAACTTTCGGGTGGCATGAGGCAACGGATCATGGTGGCAATGGGTACATTTTTTAAGCCCGATATCATTTTGGCGGATGAGCCGACAACGGCTTTGGATGTTGTCGTTCAAAAAGGGATTCTTCTGCTTTTGATGGATCATTCAAGACGAAGATGAACAAGCACGATTTTCTTTGTTTCGCACGATATGGGTGTTCATTATCAGATTACGCATAAGATGCTCATTATGTATGCGGCCAAGGTGGTTGAGTTTGGCGACTCTGACATCATTTTTTCGGACACCGCTGCACCCCTACACAAAAATGCTGATTGAATCTCTGCCCAACTATTGGCGACTGTACCGTGCGAGAGGGGTGTCTGGTCGTCCACCAAGTTTGTGGGAGGATCTTGCAGGCTGTCGCTTTGCACCACGCTGTCCTTTGGCTACGGAGCTTTGCCAAACGACGGAGCCTGAGTTTAAGGAGTACCGACCGGGACACTTTGCAGCTTGCCATTACGCTGAAAACACCTATCAAATAGATGTGAGCAGAGATATCATGAGTACAATCCTAAAGACCAGTAATCTACATAAAGAATATAAACTCGGTGGTTTTGTTAATAGAGTCAAAATCAATGCGCTGGACGACGTTAATTTGACGATTGAAAGTGACGAACCGGTGATTATTAGTGTGGTTGGCGAGTCGGGAAGTGGCAAAACTACTCTGGCCAAGGTGATTCTTCGCTTGACTAATCCAACGTCCGGGAGTGCCGTTGTTTATGACCAATTGGTCGTAGGAAAAGGGGACAAACCATCGAACCGTGAATTCTTCAACATGGTGCAACCCATCTTTCAAAACCCGTTTGAGGCGTTTAGCAGCCATCGCACAGTAGACACTTACCTTTTTGAAACGGCCGTTCGCGTCGCAAACTTGAGTAAAACAGATGCCGTTGATGCGATGACAGAAGCGTTGCGTTTAGTGGGGCTTGAATATCGAGACGTTCGTGGCAAGTACTCAAATCAGTTCTCCGGTGGTGAGTTGCAAAGAGTATCCATTGCTCGCGCCCTCATACCTAATCCCCAAATTATTATTGCTGATGAACCGGTCAGTATGATTGACGCTTCTCTACGCATGAACATCATCAATCTTTTCCTGTCGTTAAAAGAGGAATACCAGAGGAGTTTCCTGTACATTACCCACGATCTGGCGACGGCCTATTACGTTAGTGATTATATCGCGGTTATGTATCGGGGCAGCATTGTTGAATTTGGTGATGCTAAAACAATTCTGGCCGATCCCCAACACCCATACACGCAATTGTTACTCGAATCTATTCCTGAAATTGGCCGGAAGTGGCAGCGGGAGAAAATCGCCTTGGCAGATATCGAGGCCAAAGAATTCCAATTTACAGGCTGTAGATACTGCAATCGCTGTCCCATAGCCGAAGATAAGTGCAGCATCGAAAGACCACCTGCCACAAAAAAGGCCGATGGGCGAGATGTCTACTGCCATTTTGCTTGAACCTTTCATATATAAGCCTGTTCTACCAACCAGGAGCTAAAAGCAATGAGCTACAAAACAAATGCCAATGATATCGAACGCTGGGGGATATTCGAGCTATCGCTCGATGGACCTAGCCATGGCAATCCTTTTTTAGATGTCACCTTGAGCGCCGAATTTAGCTATAAAAATCGAATATTAGAGCCGGATGGCTTCTACGATGGGGACCGGGTATACCGCATTCGTTGTATGCCAGATACGCCAGGCGAATGGCATTACGTCACCAAAAGCAACGTTCCAGAACTGGATGGGCACAAGGGTCATTTTACCTGTGTGGAAGCATCCGAAGGGAATCACGGCCCCGTTCACGTCGTTGACACCTTTCATTTTGCCTACGATGATGGCACTCCATTCTACCCTTTTGGAACGACCTGTTACGCCTGGGTCCACCAAGGAGATACGCTAGAAGAACAAACACTAGACACACTCAAAAACGCACCTTTTAACAAAATGCGCATGTGTGTCTTCCCTAAAGATTATATCTACAATCAAAACGAGCCCGTCTACTACCCCTTTGAGCGTGATGAAAAAGGCAAAAGCGACTCGACACGTTTCAATCCTGAATTTTTTCGTCACTTTGAACTGCGGGTGAGTCAGCTATGTAAAATGGGCATCGAAGCCGACATTATTATCTTCCATCCTTACGATCGCTGGGGATATTGCGAGATGGATGCCAGAAGACGATTATCGCTATCTACGCTATCTCGTGGCTCGTTTAGCCGCCTACCGCAATGTTTGGTGGTCAATGGCTAATGAATACGACTTCATGCTGGATGAAAAACCGATGAGCCAGTGGGATCGTTATTTCCATATTCTGGAAGAAAAAGACCCCTATCAACATTTGCGTTCTAATCATAACGGCAATGTAACCATGAATTACGACCATACCAAGCCCTGGATTACTCACGTTTGTATCCAGAATTGGGATGTTAAACGTGTAAAAGAATGGCGTGCCGCCTATAGAAAGCCCGTTATCAACGATGAGTGTCAGTACGAAGGGAATATCCCTCGTCGTTGGGGCAACATTAGCGCCCAAGAACTGGTTCATCGTTTTTGGATTATGGTGGTCCGTGGAGGTTATGCAGGACATGGCGAAACCTACATGCACCCAGAGGATATTCTATGGTGGTCTAAAGGGGGCGTACTCCACGGTGAAAGTTGGCAGCGGCTTGCCTTCTTCCGTGAGATTATTGAGGACATGCCCACTGGTGGATTATCACCAATGGAAGGCAGTTGGATGTGGTCTCGTGTGTCAGGGGGCATTAATGGTGATTATCGCTTGATTTATTTTGGGGAACACCAACCGGTCGAATGGGCAGTCGGTTTACCAATGGAAGATGGCGACTACGATATTGATGTAATCGATACCTGGAATATGACCATTACACCCATTGAAAAAGGACCTCTTCCGGTATCCCCTCCCACACGCAGAAAAAAAACTGATACACAAGTGGCAACCCCCAAACCAGAGGCCGCATTTGGGGTAAAACTGCCAGGTAAGCCTTATATGGCGCTGCGGATTCGCCCCAAGAGATTGTCAAGCTAAACGAGCAGATCTCCTTCGCTATATATACAATTTGCTGACAGAGATCCTTGTTAACCAACCTAAGCATATTATGCTAACCAGGAAATAAAACAATGAATCCCAAAACATATGCCAATAATATCGAACGCTGGGGGATTTTCGAGCTAGCGCTTGCTGGCCCCAGTGACGGAAATCCCTTTATCGATGTAACCTTTAGCGCACAATTTAGCTATCAAAATCGTGTCATAGAACCGGATGGCTTCTATGATGGTGACGGTGTATACCGGATTCGCTTTATGCCGGATACACCCGGGGAATGGCGCTATGTCACCAAAAGCAACGCTTCCGAACTAGACGGACAACAGGGGCAATTCACCTGTGTGGCGGCATCCGAAGGAAATCATGGGCCTGTGCATGTCAACAATGTCTTTCATTTTGCTTACGACGACGGCACACCTTTTTATTCCTTTGGCACGACTTGCTATGCCTGGGCACACCAAGGGGATGTTTTGGAAGAACAAACGCTAGAGACCTTGAAAAAGGCTCCCTTTAACAAATTGCGTATGTGCGTCTTCCCCAAAGATTATATCTACAATGAAAACGAGCCAGTTTACTATCCTTTTGAACGGGACGAAAAGGGCGAAAGCGATCCGACACGCTTCAATCCTGAATTTTTCCGTCACTTTGAATTACGGGTGGGTCAGCTATGTGAAATGGGCATAGAGGCAGACATCATCATTTTTCATCCTTATGATCGCTGGGGTTACTGCGATATGGATGCTGAAAGTGATTATCGCTATTTGCGCTATTTAGTGGCTCGTTTAGCCGCCTACCGCAATGTATGGTGGTCGATGGCCAATGAGTACGACTTCTTGCTAGATGTGAAACCGATGAGCCAATGGGATCGCTATTTCCATATCCTGGAAGAAAAAGATCCCTATCAACATTTGCGTTCTAATCACAATGGTGATGTAACCAAGAATTACGACCATACCAAGCCCTGGATTACGCATGTGTGTATCCAAAATTGGGATGTTAATCGCGTACAAGAATGGCGTAATGCGTATCGGAAACCTGTCATCAATGATGAATGTGAATATGAGGGCAATATTCCCCGTCCTTGGGGCAATATAAGCGCCCAAGAATTGGTTCGCCGCATTTGGATCATGATGGTTAACGGTGCTTATGCTGGACACGGTGAAACCTATATGCACCCAGACGATATTCTATGGTGGGCTAAAGGTGGGGTACTTCACGGTGAAAGTTGGCAGCGGATTGCTTTCTTGCGCGATATCATTGAAGATATGCCGGCTGGTGGATTAAAACCAACAAAAAGGGCTCCTGTACCGATTGGAATTAATGGTGATTATCGCTTGGTTTACTTTGGGGAACACCAACCAGTCGAATGGGCGGTTGGTTTACCAATGGAGGATGGCAATTACGATATTGATGTAATTGATACCTGGAATATGACTATTACACCCATTGAAAAAGGGTCCCTGCCAGTAAACACGCCCTCGCGTAGACAGCGTAGGCAAAATATTGAAAAAGAGCCAGCATTTGGGGTGACACTACCAGGCAAGCCTTATTTAGCGCTGCGGATTCGGCCTCCAAAATAGTCGAATGTTGTAGCAGAGCGGATGAGAAGGGGACAGCGGTTATGGTTGAAAAGAATTGCTGCTCGTTCATATCGCTAACATAAGGAAAATAATATGGCTATTGCAGATACCGCAACTTATCTGAAAGAAAACGTGACGGAAATTATGATGTCCGGCGGGGCCTGGTACAGAATTGCGTGTCACGGACACAGCGTTCCCGGTGGTCACACGGTGGACCCTTTAATGGAAATAGATACCGCTTATCCCATGATATGGCGGCGGAAACTGATACGAAAGTTTCCGTTTCGCGGCATCAATGTCATTGTAACAGCTATCGGTGGTGAGAACTCTCCGTCCGGGGCTGAACGTTTTGAACGGGATGTGCTGGCACTTAATCCTTCAATTATTACGATTGACTATGGTGTGAACGACCGGGGCTGCGGTTTGGAAAAGGCTCAAGCTGCCTGGCGGCAAATGATTGAGCAAAGTCTGGAACGCCAAATCAAGGTACTGCTTCTGACACCGACTTTTGATGTGCGTCCTGAAAAGACGGGGACATTGGACGATCATGTTCGCCAGATAATTGATTTGGCGAATGAATATGAAGTAGGTCTTGTAGACAGCTATCAAGCCTTTACGAACCATATTAAAAGTGGTGGATATGCTGGCGAACTGATGTCGGTGGCTCATCATCCCAATGAGCTGGGACATGAATTGGTGGCACGGGAGTTGATGCGCTGGATTCCAATTTTTGATGTATTAAGTAAATAGAGTTGTTCCTTTTTAATTTTTAGTTTAATTCAGATCAACTTTGGATAAAAATTTCCGTAAATTTTAGAAGTTTTTGTCCAAAATTCTTTGATTTCATCAACAAAAATCGCATCAGATATTATTCAGGAACAACTCTAATCACAAAAGCTTCTTGAATTTGCCGAATAGCTCATGTGATTTACTTTCAGGAGAACATTAATTGAATTTTGGGGAACTTGCGGTGCTGACGCCATCATTCGAGCTTCACGGCATCATTCCGGCTCATTTTGGGGCGTGCAAGTCAGCTACCAGTATGCAGGATAGTTATGACGAAAGCATGCTGCTTCTGCGCTTGATGGGTCTGGAAGATGACATACGAGTCGAAGCCGGTGCAGAGTAGGCCATGCCTGATGAAGAAACGGCCGTTTTAGGATAGGAGCGCCGACAAACAAGGGAATGAAAAATGGACAATCTTTCAAACAATCAATCTGCAACAGCACCGCGCTTAATCATCATGACGGATTTTCCGCCCATCAACGTGATTCCCGGATCAACCTTCAAAGAGGGCGAACCACGTGAAATGTACTCCGACCCAGATGACGTCCAATCCTTGATTCGGCTTCTGCTCTATGCCAATGAGCTAGAGATCGAAGGACTCGTCGCGTCAGCAGGCAGCCTGGCCAATATCGCGCGGAAAAAGAACATTTTGGATGTACTGGATGTATATGAACAGGTGCAGCCGAACCTGGTTAAGCATGATGCCAGATATCCAACTGCGGATGCCCTGCGTTCAGTAACATGGCAGGGACTTGATGGCGCTTGGGGGACGCCTTCCTTCAGAGTCGATGGAAAGCCGTTAGACACGCTTATCGGTGAGGGGAAAGATACAGAAGCCTCGGAAGCGATCGTTCGTATTGTGGACAAACCCGATCCCCGGCCGGTTTGGGGTTGTGTTTGGGGTGGGTCGTGCGAGGTGGCTCAGGCCATCTGGAAAGTGCGACATACCCGAGAACCCGAAGCGTTCAATCGGTTCTTGAGCAAACTGAGAATTTATTTGATTTGCAAACAGGATAATACAACTGACTGGCTTCTCGACACCTTCCCTAATTTGTTCATCATCCTCTCGGAGAAAAATTACAAGGGCATGTTTTGGAATTCACCCGGCTCCGATCCATCGCTTTCTGATCTGAAATGGGCCAACGAAAACTTGCGTCAAGGGCACGGCCCCTTGGGAGCGGCTTACCCACGAAGCGGATGGAACAGCGAAACACCGGGCGTATGGGAAGGAGACACACCGTCGTACCTGCATCTGGTCAGCGCTGTACGTGGCGTGAACGATCCTGAGAAGCCCGACCAAGGCGGCTGGGGCGGCAAGTTTATCCAGCCCGATCCAGAGAAGAATCATTGGTTCGATGATCCGATGGGCTCAAAAGCGGTCTATCAGTGGCGAGCTGACGTGCAAGCAGAACTTAAGCAACAGGCCGACTGGATGCTTCCATGAAAAATGCATCAAAGGTCATGATAAATACATCATACCAACTATTTTTGAAGGGGTTAGTTTATGCAAATAAATAAATTTAAAAACAAATTGGGGAAGTTGCGGGTAGCAGCTAATCACCGTTACCTGGAATTCGACGATGGCACGCCGTTTTTTTACTTAGGGGATACAGCCTGGGAATTGTTTCATCGTTTGAACCGCGAAGAGGCACAGTATTATCTGAGTAATCGCGCCGCGAAGGGTTTTACAGTCATCCAGGCTGTGGCTCTGGCTGAATTAGGCGGGACGGATGTTCCAAACCCATATGGCGACCTGCCGCTGATTGACCGCGACCCAGCCAAGCCCAATGAAGCGTATTTCCGTCATGTGGATGACATCGTGCAATACGCTGAGGATTTGGGGATGTTTATTGGAATGTTACCCACTTGGGGATCGTGTTGGAAATTGGACGGCAGTGACAAAGCTATCTTTACCGTTGAAAATGCCCGTATTTACGGCCGTTTTATCGGCAATCGTTATCGGGACAACGCCATTATCTGGATTATGGGTGGTGATCAAAACATTGAAAGCGCGGAAGAACACGCGATCATAGAGGCAATGGCTCTCGGCATCAAAGAAGGGGATGGGGGCGCACACCTGATTACTTATCATCCACGGGGACCGGGGCGGTCGGCTGAGTTTATTCATGACGCAGCATGGCTGGATTTCAATATGTGTCAGTCGTCACATGGGGCGCACGATCACGATGCCGGATTGTTTATTGAACATGACTATGCCCTTGAACCAGCCAAGCCAACTCTGGATGGCGAGCCGCATTACGAAACCATGCCGGTCGGCTTCTATTATAGGGAAGTCTCCCGTTACGATCGTTTCGATGATTACGATGCACGCCAGGTTGCCTATTGGGCGCTACTGGCTGGTGCGTGCGGCCACACCTATGGTCATAATTCTGTTTGGCAAATGTGGACGCCGGAGCATAACCCAGCCCTGTGGGCCAACATCCCCTGGTACGAGTCGCTGGACACCCCTGGGGCATTTCAGATGGGACACATGCGGCGATTGTTTGAAGAACGGCCGTTTCAAGAGCTAATACCTGCCCAAGACATGATTCTGGATGGGCCAACCTATGGCGGAGCCAAAATCAGGGCAGCGCGGGCGAGAGATGGATCATTCGCCTTTATTTACTCACCCAGAGGTGAGCAGTTCACCCTTGTCAAACGTGTGTTCAACGCTTTGGGAGTCGAAGAGTATTGGTTTGATCCACGTTATGGCTGTACCTACTCCATTCACACTGCCACAAATGCCGCCTTTCAGACCTATGCCCCACCAACCTCAGGTCGGGGCAATGACTGGATTTTGATTATGGATGTTAACAAAGCAGGTATACCGCAGTTCTGATCGCACGAGTGACTAATAGGAGTGAAAAAATAATGCGTTACACAAACTTGGGCAAATCAAATTTAAAAGTCAGCCGCATCTGCCTCGGTACGATGCACTTCGGCAATCGCACATCAGAAGACGAAGCAATCAAAATCATGGATCGTGCCTTGGACATGGGTATCAATTTTTGGGATACGGCAAATGTGTATAGCGGTCCCGGCAAACTACGTGGCACCTCCGAAGCAATCATCGGGCGCTATTTCCATGCCCATAAAGGCAGCCGCGACCGGGTGGTACTGGCAACAAAAGTTAACGGCCCGATGGAAGATGTGGATGATCCCAACTATGATCGTGGTGTATCGGCGTACAAAGTGCGCAAACACGTCAACGATTCGCTGGCACGTTTGCAAACGGATCATATCGATCTCTACCAGGTGCATCACATTGACCGCTCGATAACACTCGAAGAATTTTGGGGGACGTTCGAGAAATTGGTGGCAGATGGCAAGGTGTTGTATATGGGATCGAGCAATTTCCCTGGCTGGAGTCTGGCAAAATTCCAAGGAGCGGCAATGCAGCGTGGATTCATGGGGCTTATCAGCGAGCAGACGATGTATAACTTGCTCTGTCGCTGGCCTGAACTCGAAGTTTTGCCTGCTGCTTTAGATTTGGGAATCGGCGTGATTCCGTATATGCCGTTGGCAGGCGGCATTTTAACCGCCAAAGTGCAGTCAGAAGCAGACTCGCGCACAGAGTCGGTGGAGAATGAATACGGCGTCTCTGTAAGCAGCGATCAGATCAAGGCGTTCCAGGCGTTGTGCAGCGATCTAGGTGAGTCGCCGGTTGCAGTGGCGATTGCGTGGACATTGGCGCAATCCGCTGTATCCTCTGCGATTGTAGGCATTCGTACGCAAGCACATCTGGACGATATGGAACGTGCGAGCGAACTCGTTCTCAATGAAGAAACTCTCAAGCAGTTGGATGAGCTATTCGATACAAATAACGGCCGTCCCATTCGCACTTCGAAGCCTGCGCCAGAGGCGTATGCGTGGTAATACCATTTCGATTTGAGGGCTGTGTATGAACTTCCGCCCTTCTCGGATACAGAAATTAATTTCCACGGTAAAAAACTCCGTAAAGGATAATCTATGTTTGAAATAACAAATTTTGTTTATAACGCAGATGTGCCATTAGAAGATTTAGGGAATGGCATAAAGCGGAAAGTACTCGCTCATCATGAAAATCTGATGGCTGTAGAGGTGTACTTTGAAAAGGGTGCTGAAGGGGTTATGCACTCTCATCCGCATGAACAAATAACATATGTGCTGAAAGGTAAATTTGAATTCAATATCAACGAAAAAAAACAAGTGATCGAATCTGGAGATTCGACTTTTCAAGAACCAAATGTGCTGCATGGCGTCATTTGCTTAGAAGAAGGCATATTGCTGGACGTTTTTACGCCACACCGAGAAGATTTCATATAGAAACTGGTCAAAGATATTCACATTAGCACAGCTGAGGTCTTGGGTACGACGCTTGGGCCGGAAAATACCTGGGGTGCGACTGACGCACGTACTCCCGCTGGCCCTCTCACCTATGCCCGTATTGATACCGATGATCGCAAGGGTATCATCAAAGCGTATTTCGGTGAAGGCAGCCTCACAGACGACTATTTGTCCCTCATTCCAGGCAACAATGCCGTCGCCGAAGCACAAGATTTACAAGGGCTGATGCGCTATGTGATGAAGAATGGCTTCGCCCATCACTGCGCCATGACGGACGCGCATGTAGCCGATATTTTAGAAGAGGCGCTGGATTATTACCTGGGTTGGGATGCGTATCGTCACCTCAAATAAGATAAACGACCCTTGTTCTTTCTGGACAAGTTGATTCAAACAATTTTAAGATTTTTGGGGCAGAATGGCTTGGATTGTAAACGGCCGTTTTTCCCCATTGTCTAATAGGATGAGCGGCTTTAGTTTTAGAAGAGTGCGTCATTGTTAATACAGACACCAAGAATGCAACTGTATATGGGCTTGTGTTTGATGGGACTAGAAGATGTGTTATAGGTCGAAACGGCCGTTAATCCTTCTTCCTGACTTTTTCATCCAACTCCTGTACGTCAAAGTCCAACTCGCCCTTGATAGACTAATTAGGCACGAATGTTTAATTTCTAAGAATCTCAATCGGTTCAATTAATGGTCAAATTACCAATTGGAAATCTCCCCTTTAGGTAAAAGCGGGAAAGTAACTTGAAATAAAATGATGTGAAACCCGCTTTTCCTTGAAGGAAACCACAATTTTGCATGATGGTAATTTTGAAAACTTTTTGTGGTTTACCTGATATCCCCCTGCCTGTAAGCATAAGGAAATATAACGATGAAAATAATCAACGAAAAACCGAGCCAATGGGATTACACAGAAATCATCTTTGAGGCTGATTTTGAAGGAAATCCATTTATGAGCCTACTGAAAAAAGGTAAAAAGCTCAATTAGGTTAACATAAATACAGAAATTGGGATAAAATAGGGCAAATCATATTAGGAAATCCCCATGTTTCGAGAAAGCAATACCAACCCACAATCAAGCATTTTTAACACTCTGTGGTTAATGCCACCCAAGATGAAAGAGCGGCTACAGACATCATGGAGCCACACCTTTCGCCAAGAACTGTTTGCCCATATACCAGAAACTCTGTTTGCGCCGTTGTTTAGCGAAATCGAATCGCGACCCAACGCCCCGATCAATATTATAGTAGGAGCCGAGATTTTGAAAGCGGGTTTTGGCTGGAGTGACGAAGAAATGGTCGAACATTTGGCTTTCGACTTGCTGACCCGCTATGGCTTGGGGCTGGATGAAATCGGAGACGAAGCACCGACCATACGCACCTTCTACAACCTGCGGCGACGGGTACGAAAGTACGCCGAAGAGACCGGCATCAACCTGTACAGCGAAGTCTTCGCCCGCATCACCGACGAACAAATCGCCAAATTCCTCGTCAAAACGAATTGGCAGCGAATGGACAGCACCCAACTGTTGAGCAATATTGCGCGGCTGAATCGCTTGGAACTGGTTGTTGCCACTCTGCAAAAGGGCGTGCAGGCGTTGCCAGAGGCCAGACAAAAGAAATGGACGCAAGAACAAGAAGCCTATTTCGAGCAAAACTCCCCAGAATATCTGCTATCGGTTGAAAGACGAAGCAGTCGGGGAGCATTTGCAAACCGTTGGGCAACTGCTGGTCACGTTGTTGATCGAATTGCAAGCCAGCGAAGTGGCATCTGACATCATCGAAATCGTAACGCGCGTCATCAGTGACCAATATCAGTTGGAAGCTGACAGCCCCATCCAACTCAAGCCAGCCAGTGGGATAAGTGCCACCAGTGTGCAATCGCCCCACGACCCCGAGGCGACCTATCGTTATAAGCACGAACAAGGCTACCAAGGGTATGTCGTCAACCTGAGCGAGACGTGTGACCCAGAGAATGAGGTGCAGTTGATCACCAGCGTGCAAACGGCCATTAACGTGACCGATGATGGACAATTGTTGGCCGACGCGCTCGATGACATGGCTGAGCGGCAAGTGTCCATTGACCAAGTGACCGTGGATGGCGGGTACAATGGCTCCACAAGTGAAGAGGCGTGTCGGCAACAGGGTGTCAAATTGCGCCCCACCACTATTCGCGGGGGGCAAACGAAGGCTGGTGTTTGGGGGTGGGATATGTATGATTGGACAGTGGATGAGGCATCTGGACAGCCACAACAAGTCACCTGTCCACAGGGACAAACTGTCCCTACTCAGACGGCGCGTAAAGAAGGACGTTACTGGCGCAATTTGATGAGGCGATTTGTAGCCAGTGCCCTTTCTTTCAGAATGGGTGTCGGGTGCAACTGCGTCGGCGACAACCACCAACCCTGAACGTGATGTTGCGTTCGATTCAGGTCGCTGCTTTGCGTCAGGGCATGTCGGCCGACAATGCCGCCATTCGAGCCAATACCGAATCCACCGTTCATGCCTTCAAACATTCCTTTGCCGCTGGTAAGTTGCCGGTGCGGGGCTTGATTCGCTCGCATATGATGGCCTGTGGTTCGGCGTTGATGGTTAATTTGCGTCGCCTGCATGATTATTTACATCCCGACTCAACTGAGAAAATGGCTAAAGAAGTTAGTTTGCCTCACATTTTGTCGGTAAATTCCTTGTTTTGGCGCGTTCTGGTGGGTTTCATCGCCTCTTTCTATCACCCGCAGGCCGTTCCGTTTGCTAAATGTTGTCATTGTGGGTGACTACCGTTTGCTAGACATTGGTGGTTGCTGATTTCATAATAGGCTTTTTTCAGGAGGTCTATCCATAACTGTCGCGGATTTTTTGACCACACAAAACCGTGGATTACGCATTGCAGCATTCAGACGAAAGATTTGAGTGATATTCCCGAGTGGTTTGAAACCTACCAGAAACCAGTGGTTATTGATGAATGTGGCTACGAAGGAAATATTGATAGAGGGTGGGGAAACATATCGGGTAAAGAAATGGTTCGCAGATTTTGGCAGGGCTTTGCCTTGGGCGCTTATGTCGGTCATGGCGAAACCTATCTGGATCCAGAAGAGAACTTGTGGTGGAGCAAAGGTGGTGAATTAGTCGGCGAAAGTCCAGAGAGAATTGCGTTTCTTAAACGAATCATTGATGAAGTCCTGGATAAAATGTTCTCCCCACTTAAACTGCAAAAGACAGGTTCATTCCTGTACAAAATGCCCGGCTGCGGCGTTTATCCAGAATATGGTTTGTTTTACTTTGGCGTTCACCAACCCGCGTTCCAGTGGGTTACGTTGCCTGAAGAAGGAACTTGGCAAATAGACATCATTGACACTTGGGAGATGGCAATTAACTCGGCTGGTAGTGATTTTAACGGCCGTTTCCGTCTGGAACTGCCCGGTAAAGCTGGTATTGCGATCCGCATCAGAAAAACCGAAAGGGGTTGATTTATGTGTGCAGTTCGCTGCATTAAAAGTCAAGCTTGGCAGGTTGCGGGTGGCAGCTAGTCGCCACTTCCTGTTACATGAATACCTAAATGGTATGCGCCCGCATAAGCAGGCAAACTCCTCCATAGCAACAAAATCTCCGCGCCCCTTCAGAACATCTTGACACGCAAATTATTTTGATTTATAGTAACTTATGCGCTTAAGCTTAAGCGCATAAGTTACTATAAATCAAACTTTCCTTTCCTAGACTAGCAAGAGGGGCAAAGGGTTAAAGGTGGCAGACTTATGAAACGACCAACCCAGGTTGATGTTGCTAAACTAGCCGGAGTTTCCACTGCAACCGTTTCCTACGTAGTCAACAGTCTTCCCAATAGTCGTGTGCCAATTTCTGATGACACCCGCCAACGGGTGTTAGAAGCGGTAGCTGAACTTGGCTACGTACCAGATGCTCGCGCCCAATCCCTTGCTTCAGGTGGCACAAATACCATCGGCTTAATCATTCCCGACATCCGCAATCCCCACTTTTGGGAACACGCTGAGGGGGTAGAACAAGAGGCACGCGCCTCAGGCTATCATTTACTACTATCCAGCATTGCCCTTAACAGCAAATATGCAGACGAAATTTTCAAAGACCTATCACGCCGGCGCATCGATGGCTTGATTTTGATGGGATCCTTCATCGATCAATCCGAAGAAGCCAAGAGCATTTTGGCTTCACTGCAAAAGCGGCGTCTCCCAGTTGTAGAAATTAGCGATCACAATTTCAATTACGAAATAGATTCTGTGATGTCCGATTATCGGGCAGCCACAAAAGAGGTCATGTCCTACTTGCTGTCGTTAAACCACCAGCGAATTGGCATGATTTACGGGGTGTCATCGCCCGTGTTGGCAGAGGATCGTCTCCAACCTTACCAAGAGGGTCTTCAATTAGCAGGGCTACCAGTTGACCAGGATTTGATTGCTAGGTGTGGCCCCACCATTGAAGATGGTTATCAAGCAGCCTTGCAACTTTTAAAACTGCCGGAGCGCCCCACCGCCTTGATTGCAATTAATGACCTTCTTGCTATTGGCGCACTGCGGGCAGCCGCAGATTTGGGGCTACAGATTCCTACAAACCTGTCACTGGTCGGCTTTGATGGCATTCATATCAGTAAATACCTGGTGCCACGCCTGACAACAGTTACCAAAGACTGCATCGGCGTGGGACAAGAAGCTGTTAAGCAACTCTTGGCTCGCATTAATAATCCCCAAATGCTCCGTCAAAAAGTTAGCGTTCCCCCCACCTTATCATTCGTGAGTCGACTGGACCTGCTCCGCTTTAAGAAGCGTAACCCTGGCAACTATAAAATGCCAATGGAGGTGAATATGAGTTAATTTCATCGATAAAAATATCTGATGAAGAAATTGGTAGGTTAGGACATGGCACGGCTAGACCGGATTAAAAAAGGAGATACCGACTATCTTGACGGACGACGGCATCTCCCAGAGGCAGGTCTTAGCAAATCACTGTTGTACAAATTAAGTGCAATAGTATTTGTTGACCTTTTTGTATGCTACACACGTTTCACCTGTTTGACAAACCTCTAACAATCTACGATAGCCTGACCCTTTGGATGGTAGTTTTTTAAATTTACATTCACCTATACTCTTAAGGAGAAGGAATAATGAAAAAACAAACAATTTTGCTGATTACTGTGCTGTTATTGGGCTTGATGTTGGCCGCTTGCGGTGCTCAATCTCAAGAAGCAGCGGCCCCAACAGATGCGCCAGTCGTAGAAGCGCCAGTCGCAACCGAAGCCCCGTCTATGCAACCTGTCACCTTGACTTACCTGGTCGATGACGGTAAGACTTCGCAGCTAATAGCCCATACACTTGCCGATGCCTACATGGCGGCGCATCCAAACGTGACCATTGAAATTGAGAACAAGCCAGGTGGGGCAGATGGTGATAACGTCGTTAAAACGCGCCTGGCTACCGGCGAGATGCCCGATCTCTTCAATTACAACGCTGGTTCACTACTCCAGGCATTGAACCCGTCTGACACGCTGGTTGATCTCACCAACGAGCCGTTTATGGACAATGTTGATCGAGTGCGTTCAAGCAGACTGTCGCGCAGAACGGAAAAGTCTTTGGCACACCGGGTCAGACAGCAATGGGCGGGGGTATCCTCTATAACAAGAAAAGTCTATGAAGAGCTTGGGTTAAGCGTGCCTATGACCTGGGAAGAGTTTGCGGCAAATAATGAAATCATTAAGGAAGCCGGTATCGCCCCCGTTATTGCTACCTTTGGTGACTCTTGGACTTCTCAACTGTTTGTATTGGCTGACTATTATAATGTTCAAACGGCCATTCCCGAACTTTTGCCGAGGATTACACTGCCAACAAAGCCAAGTATGCCACCACCCCAGCGGCGATGGCAGGATTCCGATATCTGCAGGAAGGCTTCGAGAAGGGTTGGTATCAGAAAGATTTTGAGACTGCTAAATTTGAAGAAGGGTTGAAACTGCTTGCCGATGGCGAGGGCGCGCATTACCCCATGCTCTCTTTTGCGTTCGCAAATATCGCCACCAACTCACCCGATGAGGTCAACGACATCGGCTTCTTCGCACAGCCTGGCCCATCTGCCGACAAGAACGGCGCAACCATCTGGATGCTCTTAGCCAATTACATTCCCCAAACCACCACTGGCGAAAATCTGGCAGTAGCCAAAGATTTCCTGGCCTTTACGGTCTCTCCTGAAGCAGTTGACTTGCTGAATGCGAATGTCCCGCCATCAGGCCCGTATCTCATCAAGGGCGCCTCGCTGCCTGATGATGTCTTGCCCGCCGTCAATGATATCAAAGCGTACATCGATTCCGGCAACTCCGCACCGGCGCTTGAATTCCTCTCTCCGGTGAAAGGGCCATCGCTCGAGCAGATTACCGTGGCGGTTGGCACGGGGCAGATGACGGCCGAAGAAGCCGCCGCTGCTTACGATGAAGATGTGAAGAAGCAAGCACAACAGTTGGGCCTGCCAGGCTGGTAATTAGCTTGTTTTAACGTTTGTAGTTTCAATTTTCTGAGGGTCGGGGGTGTCTACCGACCCTCAGAATTCTGAGAATTTTTCCCTGTACGACGAGGCTTTATGATGCACAGTAATTCGAGACCGCGAGCAGTTCTGCGCACCTATCCTAACTGGTTTTATCTTCCGGCCGCACTTGTATTCGGCATATTTTTTCTTGTGCCGACGGCGCTCGCGTTTTACTTTAGTCTAACCCGCTGGACGTTGTTCGACGCCACATTTATCGGCTTGGACAATTACGTCACCTTCCTGAATGATCCCATGCTTATGACGGGGTTGCGCAACACCATCATCTATGCGGTGATAACCAGCGGCCTCAAAGTTATCATCGCGCTGCCGTTGGCTGTGCTGCTCACCTCGAACATCCGGTTTAAGGGTGTTTACCGCAGCGTCATCTTCTTCCCTGTGCTTAGTCAGTACCATCGCCGTCGGCATCACCTTTTCCACGCTCATGCAGCCATCTACAGGGCTGATCAACACAGCGCTTGGATTCCTGGGTCTGCCGCAGCCAAACTGGCTGGGAAATCCAGACTTTGCCCTCTACTCGGTGGCATTGGTTGATGTGTGGAAGGGTGTGGGCATTGCGATGGTGATTTTTATGGCAGGCATCTTATCGATTCCGCAAGATTATTTTGAGGCGGCGCGGCTGGAAGGGGGAAATTGGGTGAAGTTCCGTTACGTTATCATTCCCCTGGCTCGTAATGCCACCTTTACTGTCATCCTGCTCTCGTTTATCGGCGGACTGCGGTCATTCGACTTGATTTGGGCTATGACTCGCGGTGGTCCTGGCTTCGCTTCAGATGTACTTACCTCGGTGATCTACAAGGAGTATCAGGCGGGATTCTATGGGCTGTCAACGG
The DNA here is from genome assembly GCA_963747345.1 of uncultured Chloroflexia bacterium. GTDB lineage: Bacteria > Chloroflexota > Anaerolineae > Promineifilales > Promineifilaceae. The sequence continues at coordinate 238,021 of CAVVFA010000009.1, forward strand.
CCGGAAATGTCGTCCTCTTTGTTCTCGTCACCAGTATCGTTTATCCGTTGATGCGGTACTTTAACAGTAAAGAGTTGGCACTATGAGAACGCGAAAAGTTATTTCGAGCGTCTTGTTAGACGTGGCAACCCTCGTCGTTATCAGTATTGTTTTTGTGGTGCCGTTTATTTTTATCTTTCTGACTGCGGCCAAGACACGCCAGGAAGCTGCTCTTTTTCAGTTTAGTTGGCCAACCGATTTCCAGTTGTTTGAAAACATTCGGGAAGTTATGGTTTATGGCGACAACCGAATGCTCCTGGCGTTGTTTAACAGTACGGTCGTGACGGTAGGCTCGATTTTTCTGATTGTCCTGTTCTCGGCACTCGTCGCCTATGTTATGCAGCGGCGCGGCGATAAGCTGGCGTCGGTAGTTGGTTCGTTCATGCTTGCGGGGCTTATTATCCCACCGGCGGTTGTGCCTACTATTTTCCTGCTACAGTGGCTAGGCATCTACAAGACCTTGTTTGGGCTGATTATGGTGGATGTGGCGTATACCATGCCCTTTGCGATTCTGATTTTTCGTGCCTTCATGGGCACTATCCCCAGAGAGCTAGATGAAGCGGCCATCATTGATGGCGCCTCTCCGATGCGCGTTTTCTTGCTCATTATTCTGCCACTGCTGCGACCAGCCATTGTAACAGTGGTTGTTACCTCATCTGTTACCATTTTTAATGATTTTGTCGGTCCACTCTATTTTCTGCCCGGCGCGGAGAACGTCACTGCACCGCTGACGTTATACAGTTTTATCAGCCAGTTTAGCTCGCAGTGGAACCTGCTCTTTGCGGATGTTATCGTCATCACTGTTATACCTCTCATTGTGTTCATCTTCTTCCAAAAGCAGCTTGTTTCGGGGATGATGGGGGGCGCGATCAAGGGCTGAGTTTGCTTGTCATCGAATATAAGAATTTTCTGAAGGGAGTTTTACAATGCCTATAACGGCCGTTACCAACCTAACATGCGAATATCAAAATAACCCGCTGGGTATGGATGTACTTCAGCCTCGCCTGAGTTGGCAGATGCAAAGCGAGCGACGGGGTGCTTACCAGACAGCTTACCAAATATTTGCTACCTCTTCTGAAGCAGCTTTGCACAGTGACCAAAAACTTCTATGGGACAGCGGCAAAGTTGAAACGGATCAATCCACGCATGTGGTTTACCGTGGCCCTGTGCTTGTTTCTGGACAGCGTGTTTATTGGAAAGTGCGGATTTGGGATGAAGCTGGGGAGATGGCTGAAAGCGCCACCGCATGGTGGGAAATGGGCTTGCTTGATCATACTGACTGGCAGGCGAATTGGATCACCCCCGATTGGGACGAAGACAGCAGCCAGTCACACCCTTCGCCGCTGCTGCGCCGCAGTTTTAACGCGGAAAGTGGTCTCGTTTCTGCCCGTATCTATGCCACCAGCCTCGGGCTATACGAATTGCGGCTGAATGGGCAGCGCGTGGGTGATGCCGTGCTGACCCCTGGGTGGACAAGCTACCACCACCGCCTGCAATACCAAACCTACGATGTAACTGATCTGCTGCGCACGGGTGACAATGTTTTGGGGGCAATTCTTGGCGATGGCTGGTATCGCGGCCATATGGGTTTTACAGGCGAGCAGAAACCTGTATGGCGACCGTCTGGCACTGCTGTTGCAATTGGAGTTGACGTATGCAGACGGCCGTTCCGAAATCATTGGCAGCGATGGGCAGTGGCGAGCCACCACCGGCCCCATCCAAATGTCAGACATCTACATGGGCGAAACCTATGATGCCCAGCAGGAAAAGCCAGGTTGGGATGATACCGGCTATGATGACAGCGGTTGGTGTGGCGTGCGCCACTACGACCATCCCAAAGAAATTGTCGTGGCGCAGGTGGGACCATTTATACGCCGCCATGAGCAGCTTCAGCCCGTTAATATTTTGCATTCTCCCAAAGGGGAAACTATTCTTGACTTTGGACAAAATATGGTCGGCTGGGTGCAAATGCGGGTTCGCGGCGCAGCTGGCACGACCGTCACCCTGCGCCATGCCGAAGTGCTAGACCAAGCAGGCAATCTTTACACTGAAAACTTGCGCCGCGCCGACCAGATAACATGCTACACCTTGAAAGGGCTGGCCGATACTGATGAGGTATTTGAACCACATTTCACCTTTCAAGGGTTTCAATATGTGGCTGTAGAGGGCTATCCGGGGGAAATCAGTGCCGATAATTTTACAGGTATTGTGGTGCATTCAGACACGCCACCAACTGGCAGTTTTGAATGCTCGAATCCGCTGATCAATCAGTTACAGCACAATATTGTCTGGGGGCAGAAAGGTAATTTCGTTGATGTGCCTACCGATTGTCCGCAGCGAGATGAACGATTGGGCTGGACGGGCGACACACAAGTGTTCATCCGTACCGCTTGTTTTAATATGAACGTGGCAACTTTTTTCACCAAATGGCTGCGTGACCTTAGTGTGGATCAAGTAGATGGCAGCGTGCCGTATGTGGTGCCGGATGTCATTGCCAAAACCGGTGTTGGTGAATTGTCCGCTACCCACAAAGGCGGGGCAGCGGCTTGGGGAGACGCAGCGACGATTTGTCCGTGGACGATCTACTTGTGTTACGGTGATAAACGCTTGTTGGCTGAACAATATGAGAGCATGGCGAGTTGGGTGGACTATATAAACGGCCGTTCTGATGAAGATCACATTTGGTGTCAAGATTTTCAATTTGGCGACTGGTTGGATTATCGGGGCAAAGATCCTCGTCTGCCCACCCCCATGACAAATTACGAATTGATGGCGACCGCTTTTTTTGCCCACAGTGCTGATTTGGTAGCAAATGCGGCTCAGGTTTTGGGGAAAATGGATGATGCCGCCCGCTACACTGATTTAGCGAATAAAGTGAGGGTGGCCTTTAATGATGAGTTTGTGACACCATCTGGGCGGGTTGGCTCCAACTCGCAGACAGCGTATGTGCTGGCTCTCCATTTCAACTTGTTACCAGAAGACAAGCGTGAAGTTGCAGCTGCCCGTCTAGCTGAAATTGTGGAAGAGACAGATTACCATATCGCGACTGGTTTTGTGGGTACACCCTACCTGTGCCATGTATTGAGCCGCTTCGGATATACTGACGTGGCCTACAAATTGCTTAATCAGGAAACATATCCCTCGTGGTTGTACCCAGTAAAGCAAGGGGCAACAACAATTTGGGAACGGTGGGACGGTATCAAGCCGGATGGCAGTTTTCAGGTTGCCAGCATGAATTCGTTCAATCATTATGCGTATGGCGCGATTGGCGATTGGTTGTATCAAGTGGTCGCGGGTATTGAAATTGATACTGACGCACCGGGTTATAAACGTGTTTTGATTCAACCGCAGCCAGGCGGTGGGCTTACGTATGCTCATGCTACGCTTGATTCGATATACGGCCATATTCAATCAAAGTGGAAATTGGAAAATGATAACTTTCATCTGTCTGTGACGATACCCGCTAATACCGAGGGTATTGTCCGCATACCAGCTCGATCTGTTGATGAGATTAGTGAACAGGGAGAGTCCTTGAGTCAAGTGGACGGTGTTCGTGAAGTTCGCCAAGAAGGTGATACGGTTATCGTGACAGTGGGGTCTGGTGAATATAATTTTAATGTTGGGTAAATTATAAATGCTGTCACGTTGGGTGACTTGGTAAGTCGCTCAGAGCATATAAAGTTTGATCCCGTAATTTTGAACCCGTAATTGTGATAGTTTATTCAAGGAGATAATGGGAATGAAAGCTGGAATTTTATATGGTGCTAACGATATTCGGTTGGGCGATGTACCTGACCCTGAAATCAACCCCAACGAAGTTCTTGTTAAATCAATGTTCGCGGGCATCTGCGGTACTGACCTTCACGTTTTCCGTGGCGAATTTGAGGGACGTGTAGCCTATCCCGCAATTCAAGGACATGAGTTTGGCGGTATTATCGAAGAAATTGGCAGCGAAGTCACTCGCTTCAAAGTCGGGGATCGGGTAGCGATTGACCCGATTATGCCCTGTCACTCGTGCGAAACATGCTTGACAGGGCATATAAACGCCTGTCGCAACCTTAAGCTGCTTGGTATTGATTTGAATGGTGGCTTCGGTCAATATGTTGCCGCACCTGAATTCCAATGCTATTTGCTGCCGGATAATGTGCCAATGGAACACGCGCCGATGGTCGAACTGTATGGGCTTGGTCAGCACATTTTGCAACGAGGTATGGTACAGCCCGGCGAAACTGTGGCTCTTTTAGGGGCTGGTAAATTGGGTCTATGCGTCCTTGATGTATTGTGCCACAGTGCCAGCCCAGGGTTAGCTATCGCTGTCGATTTATTACCCATCCGGTTGGATACAGCAAAAAAACTGGGTGTGGATGAGGTCGTTAATTTGCACGAAGAAGACGCCGTCGAACGGGTGATGGCGTTAACCAATGGGGTTGGTGTGGATGTGGTGATTGAAACAGTCGGTCACTTTCACGAGGTTGGAAATCAGGAAGCGCCACTAGCACAGGCGGTTAAGATGATTCGTAACGGCGGACGGATTGTGACATGTGGGCTGGGCGAACAATTGACCCCAGTGCATTTTAAAACACTCGTGATAAAAGAAGCATCGATCATTGCTAGTCGTGTCACCTTAGGTGAGTATCCGCGAGCCCTGCGTATGATGGCGAAAGGTCTGTTGCATCCTGAACTTCTAATCACCCAAACAATGCCCATGCGCGACGTGACCGAAGCATTCTCAATTGTTGACCGTGACGACCCCGACACCATTAAAATCGTCTTGGATACACAGGCTATTTAGCCATGGCAGAAAATCTTTCCCATTATATTGAAATCATAAAAAAGTATATTTACAGTGATTATTCAGGCATGTTTCGAGAAGCTGGGGGCGCTTTTAAGTATCCGTTTTTAACCCCCGGAAGTCAGCAATATTCAGATATTCTCTGGGATTGGGATTCCTGGTTAAGTAATATTGCCTTGCGCCAAATTTTTATGGACATTGGCGATGCAACTACACGAGAAAATGCCTTGAAATATGAACAAGGTTGTGTTTTGAATTATCTTGAATGGACTAAAATGGATGGGTGGATGCCCATTTTGATCTCCCGAAAAGATAACCCCAAAGAAATCAGACCGGAGAATATTTACAAACAAAATATGCACAAACCGGTCATTGCCCAACACGCCGCATTCTTAGTCAAAGAAAATGATGGCGATGCAGAATGGCTTCGGGATAGTTTCTATTATATGCAGACTTTCCTGAATAATTATAAAAATCATCACAGACATCAAGAAACTGGACTCTATTATTGGCAAAATGATTATGCCATTGGCGTCGATAATGATCCTTGCACCTATTTTAGGCCGCCAGGAAGCTCAGCTTCGATTTATTTGAATTGTTTGATGGCAAAAGAGCTTAGAGCCATGGTGTATTTGTGCGAACAGCTCAATCTGGATGAAATCGCCTCTCAATTTTCGCAAGATGCTGAAGCGGTAAAAACAGCCATTCAAGAACATTGCTGGGATCCCCGTGATGGCTTTTTCTATAGTGTTGATATTAATCTTGTCTCCTTGCAAAATCGAGAAGAAATAATCGGTGGATTTATGCCTCTCCATGCCGGTCAACCTCGGGATTGGCACTGTCTGATCCAAAGGATTGGGGTTTGGTCAGGATTTCTGGCTATGTGGGCCGGTATTGCTACCGCTGAACAAGCTCAGAAAATGGTTAGTCAGCATTATAAAAACCGTAAAACATTCCATGCCCCTTATGGAATTCGCACCCTCTCAAAGATGGAAAAAATGTATAACCTCAAAGCCAGTGGCAACCCATCAAGTTGGTTGGGGCCTATCTGGGGTGTTTCCAATTATTTGGTTTTTAGAGCGCTTCTTAAATATGGTTTTATGGCTGAAGCTCGAGAGTTGGCAAAAAAAACAATTGTTTTATTCGGCCGTGATTTTGAGCGGTTTGGTAGTTTACATGAATATTATCAGCCAGAAAATGGGGAACCAATATTGAATAAAGGTTTTCAAAACTGGAATTATTTGGTTCTTAATATGATTAGTTGGCTGGAGGATAAGCCTACTGTTTGGGAGTTCTAGTCAACTCTGCCGCCAGCCGCGACTCGCGGCTCAACGTGTCACTCTTCATCCATGCTTCCCTTGAAAGCACAAACTTGTGAGTTTGATTTTGTTGTTGTGGTAGATTAAGTAAAACACAAAAAGTTTTCAAAATTACCACCACACAGAATTGTGGTTTCCTTCAAGGAAAAGCGGGTTTTGCGCAATTTTAATTCCAAAAACTTTCCCGCTTTTACCTAACGGCCGTTTCCCTTCCGATAATCAGAGGGAGACACGCCCACAATACGACGGAAGACGCGGCTAAAATAAGCGGGGTCTGTGATGCCCACTTGGCGGGCAATTTTCTTCATGTTGTCTGAACTGGTTTGCAGCAGCACTTTGGCCTGCGCCACCCGATACCGGTTCAAATAATCCCAGGGAGAAATGCCTAATTCCTGGCTGAACGCACGACTAAAATAATCTTCGCTCATGCCTAATTCATCGGCAATTTCGGTGCGGGTGAAGGCGCGTTTGTAGTTTTGGTGCAGGTAGGCCACCGATTGTTTGATGAGGGCGCTGATATGCGGTGGCAGTCCCTCCTCGCCGGACGACGCGACGCCTTTTGCGGCAAGCTCTCCGTCACCAACAATTTATACCAGTACGAAATCCCGTTCAGCGTCACCCAGGCCCATACCCTCGACCCCGATTCGGAAGAATTTGCCGCCGAAATCAACAAGTTTGCCGCCATTTGCCGCACCGTCAAAGGGCTGACCCATGCCCGTATTGGCGCCATTGGTGCGCGTCCCGGCGCATTCAAAACAGTGCGCTACAGCGAAAAACTATTCGAGTCTGTGGGCATGAGCGTGCAGACACTAGATTTGTCTGACGTGTTTGGCTGGGTACGCCGTCTGGATGACAACGACGCCAAAGTTACGGCTGAAATCGAGCGCATCAAGCAATACGCCGCCTACGAAGCCGTACCGGCCGCGTCGCTGGTCAAAATTGCCAAACTGGCATCCAGCATTCGCGGCTGGATGGCCGATAACGGCATTACGGCCACCGCCATCCAATGTTGGGAATCGCTGCAAATGAATTATGGCGTCAATGTCTGTACGCTGATGAGCATGATGAGCGACGAGCTGATGCCCAGCGCCTGCGAAACCGACATTGCGGGAACCGTATCGATGTATGCGCTCACACTTGCCAGCAATAAACCCGCCGCGCTGGTGGACTGGAACAACAATTACGACAATGACCCCAATAAGTGTATCTATTTCCACTGCGGCAACTGGGCCAAGAGCCTGGTCAAAGATATTCGCATTAGCACAGCCGAGGTTCTGGGAACAACATTGGGGCCGGAAAACACCTGGGGTGCGACAGACGGCCGTTCTCCCGCCGGCCCCCTCACTTATGCCCGGATTGATACCGATGATCGCAAAGGCATCATCAAAGCCTATTACGGCGAAGGCAGCCTTACAGACGACTATTTGTCTCTCATTCCAGGCAATAGCGCTATCGCCGAAGTGCCAAATTTACAAGGGCTGATGCGCTATGTGACCAAGAATGGCTTCGCCCACCATTGTGCCATGACGGACGCGCATGTAGCCGATATTTTGGAAGAAGCCCTGGCCTATTATTTGGGCTGGAATGTGTATTGTCATCAGGGTTGAACTAAAGTTAAAATTGGGGTCTTGTGAAAATTAAAAAACCTTGTTTCAATATGATGAAACAAGGTTTTTCTAAACTTCCGCCTGAACCAACATGGCTCGACAAAAACGCCCACCCATCCCCGTTCACCTTTCTCCACCGGCTGAGCCTCCGGCTCAGACCGAGATTGATGCCATCCTCATGGCCACAGACAGCATCATCGGTGACGCTGGCCGTGCTGGCGTCACCCTCATCCTCAACGGCTCTCGCAGCCAAAAAGCGCTGCGCCATGAATGGGACAAACTGCCAGAGTATGGCGCCCTCAGCCACTTAACGGCCGTTGCCATCAACCAACGCCTGGACTGGTGCATTCAACAGGGCTGGCTGCGTTACGAACACACCCGTGACGGTATCCCTTTGCTGTTTCATACCGCTAAAGGATGGGAGCGTGTCAAATGGTTATGGACAGGGCGCATCCTCGACTGGTTTACCGCCTGGCAGTTGGCCGGGACGCCAGAAAAAGTTTGGCCTCGTCTGGAAATTATTAACCATGAAATCAAATATCTGCTGCTACAAACCCTGCGAGACCAGCCTAAACCGGAACTAACACCCCTCCTGCACGCCTGGTTTCCCCACGAAGTGCGTAAAGTACGCGCCGATATTAACCATACCCTGCAAACTTGGGGCGAACGGCCGTTATCCCATCCATCAAAAGGAACGCTTCCATAACCAACCAACAATTTCTCGACATCCAACGCTACGTAATGGCTAACCGGAATGAGTTGGACAGGTGAAATTCCGAAGGTGGGTTTGGTAGCATCACTGTAAGCACCAGCCGAGGCCGAAAAGGTCAGGTCTACAAACGCCACATCTTCCACCCGAACCTGCCCCTGCTCTAGCGCGGTCTTCTTGGGTTGCTGTGGCAGGTCTCCAGACCTAGCCACACCCCACCTGCCATTCTCCAACTACCAGGAAACATAAGCAAAGATGCGGGTTATCAGGGTAAACGGCCAAAGATTGGTTCAATCTCCAAGATTGAACCAATCTAGTGAAGGTGGGATGCACACGGCCGTTTTCCAACAAAGATGTCCGGGAATGGCACAGTGCCATCCCCCACAAAAACAGGTACAATTAGCCTCAAACTTTCCAGCTACTAAACATTGCAACTTTGCCACCTTGCAACTTTGCAACCTTAAAGGGTGACGCTCCATGACAGATTATCCAACAGTTCCCTCTGGCGCCATTGACGCCATTGCTTACGGTTATCACGGCGATCCATTTAGCATACTCGGCGCTCATGCAGTTGAAAATGGCATGGTTATTCGCACGTTTCATGCCCAGCATCCGCGAAGTAAAGATAGTATGGCCGGATCAATCGACATCAGAGCCAATGGTACGCAGCCATGATTCTGGCTTCTTTGAACTGTTGGTCTGGGATCGGCAGCCACCGACCGATTACCAGTTCCAAATCACAACCTACAATGATGAGACGATGGTTGTTGACGACCCGTACAATTTCCCCACGCAAATCAGCGATTTCGACGAACATTTAATGATTGAAGGCAACCATTTTGAGATGTATGAAAAAATGGGCGCACATATTAGGGAGATAAACGGCCGTTCTGGTGTCTTATTCGCAGTGTGGGCACCCAATGCGGAACGGGTCAGCGTGGTCGGCGAATTCAATGCGTGGGACGGCCGCTTTACATCCCATGCGCTTCCACCACGACACCGGCATCTGGGAACTCTTTATGCCCGGTCTCGGTGAAGGCACGCTCTACAAATACGAAATCAAAACCCGCTACCAAGGTTACGTCGTCACCAAAACCGATCCCGTCGGCTTCTTCACCGAATTGCGACCCAAAAACGCCTCCATCGTGTGGGACATCAACAAACACCAGTGGGATGACGCCGAATGGCTGCCTCCCGTCCGCAGCGCAACGCCCTGGACGCCCCCATCAACATTTACGAAGTGCAGCTCGGTTCCTGGCGTCTGAAAGATGGCTGGGAATGGCTCACCTATCGCGAACTGGCAGAACAACTCGTTCCCTACGCGCAAAAAGATGAACTACACCCACATCGAACTCCTGCCCATTACTGAGTATCCGTTTGATGGTTCTTGGGGCTATCAGGTGACGGGCTATTTTGCCGCCACCAGCCGCTTCGGCACGCCCGATGATTTCCAATTCTTCGTCGATGCCTGCCATCAGGCAGGCATTGGCGTTATTTTAGACTGGGTTCCGGCCCATTTCCCCAAAGATCAACATGGCCTCAGCTTTTTCGACGGCACCCATCTATACGAACATGAAGACCCGCGCCAGGGTTCCCATCCAGATTGGGGCACACTCGTTTTCAACTTCGGCCGCCCTGAAGTGCGCCAATTCCTGGTGAGCAATGCGCTGTTCTGGCTGGAAAAATATCACATCGACGGCTTGCGTGTAGACGCAGTCGCTTCCATGCTCTACCTCGATTTCTCCCGCGAAGGCGGCGAATGGGTGCCCAATCGGTACGGCGGGCGCGAAAATCTGGAGGCAATTGAGTTCCTGAAACAGTTCAACAGCAAAGTCCACGAACGCTTCCCTGATGTGCTGACCATCGCCGAAGAATCGACGGCTTATGCGGGTGTCACGCATCCGGTTGAAGATGGCGGTCTCGGCTTCAACATCAAATGGAACATGGGCTGGATGCACGATACGTTGGAATACATCGAACTGGAGCCAATCCACCGCGCCTTCCATCATGGCACGCTGACGTTCTCGCTGCTGTATGCCTTCAGCGAAAATTTCTTACTCCCCTTCTCGCATGACGAGGTGGTTCACCTCAAAAAGAGCATGTTGGACAAGATGCCGGGGGATGTGTGGCAGAAGTTTGCCAACGGCCGTTTACTTTACGGCTATCAGTTCGGCCATCCTGGCAAGAAATTGAACTTCATGGGGTCAGAAATCGGTCAATGGCAGGAATGGAGCGAAGCCCGTAGTCTCGACTGGTTCTTGCTTGACCCTATCTACAATAACGGCCGTCACATCATGCTGCAGCAATACTTGGCCGATTTGGGCCAACTTTATCGTGACGAACCCAGCTTTTTACGAGGTCGATGATTCCTGGGAAGGCTTCACCTGGCTCGATGCCCAAAACAACCAGAACAGCATCCTGGCCTTCGCCCGCCACAACAAAGATAAATCAGAAACGATTGTCGTCGTTTGCAACTTTACGCCAGTCGTGCGCCACAACTACCGCTTGGGTGTGGAAGAAGCAGGCACCTATGTGGAAATTCTCAACAGCGATGCCGAAAAATATGGCGGCAGCAATGTGCGTCAACAGCACGCCAATGCACAGCTCCGATATGCCCTGGTTCTCACAGCCCTATTCTATTGAGATGACACTGCCGCCGCTGGGTGTGATGTATTTCAAGTTGGAGACTGAGTACGGCAAATAATTTCCAGCAACCAATGATTCACAAGCAAAAAGGAGAGAAAAACGGCCGTTTTCTCTCCTTTTTGCTTTAGGGATCGATTACGCATGAGCACATCGGTCATTTAAATCTGATTACAAATCCTGACCAGAATAGCAAAACCGAGTTCGCACGGAGGCGTGCGAACTCGGTATGCTCAGAAAGTTACAGAATTGGTATGGCTTAACGGCCGTTTCTAGCAACCTGTCTACTGCCACGACCTTTGCTGGCTGTCAATATCCGGTAATTGGTCAGAAACAAAACCAGCAGCCCGCTGCCCCAATAGACCAACGTCATCCCGATATTGCCACTGTCCGTACCTGCCATCACCCCATGCGCTGTCACCATAATAAAGGCGATAAACGTCAGGTAATGCAGTTTGCGCCAGCGTTTTTGTCCGATTTGCTTGCGAAAGCTGAAGCTGATAGACGTGAGAAACATCAGATAGAAACTGATGATACCCAGACCGACCCATTCTGGCCGATAAGGGCCAATGAAGGGGATAGTGATATCGGCGAGCCGGTAGGTGTAGTACGAGTCGAAGAAGAGCGCCAGGGCGTGTAGACTGGTCAGCGCCAGTGCCAGCCATGACAGCGTGTTGTGCATCGCCAGCGACAACGCCGCCGGAACACCTTCCTTGATGATTTTTGAACTGAGCAGCAAGCCCCAGATGGTTGAGCCAGCCAGCAGCAGATACGCTACCGTGCCGGATGACCGCGTGAAATACCACGGGGTTTTGCTGGTAATGCCCAGGGAAACGGCCGTTTCCTTCACCAGTGCCATATTATTTAACAATAAACTACTCAATGCCAGGATAAACGCCCCGCCAACCAAACCAACGATTAAACTAGATAAAAAAATCAATAATTGCTTTTGTTTTGTTTGTGTTTCATTCATATTGGGGGAAAGGGATGTCATGATTTACTCCTAATAGATAATAAGTTACTTTTGAGCTTAGCGATTTGCCATCTCCAAGCTCTCAGTTTTTGGTAAATGAAAGTGGTAAGCAATCCCCGCAACCTGCGCCATTGCTGGGTTGAGCAGCAGTTCTTCGTTTTGGGTAATGAGCGCCGCTGGCATATTTCGCGCTTGTAATAGCGGCAAGCCCTCTGCCGCCCCGTGAATGATGGTGGCGGTCGCCCAGGCTTCGGCCACAACGGCCGTTTTTGCCCAAACTGTCGCCGTCCACAAGTTGGTTTCTGCCGGGTGACCGGTGGATGGGTCGATTAGGTGGTGGTGAGAACGGCCGTTTTGCGACCAGCGTCTATGATCAATGCCAGACGTAGCCAGGGTGGCATGAGCCAGCGGCAGTGTAAACAAATCCACCTGGGTCTGGCTGGTGCGCGGCGTTCTGACAGCTACCGGCCACCCTGCATACCCAGATGGCGGCGCACCCGCCGAGATGTCGCCACCCGCATCTACCAAACACGGGCCGCATTGAGCCAACAGCGCCACCGCTTGCTGGGCGGTATACCCTTTGGCAATGCCGCCTAAGTCCACCCGCATCCCAAACGGCAGATACACTGACCTGTCTGCCTCACCCAAGACAACATCTTGCCAGTTTCCCAGCGCCATCGGATAGGCGGGTGGGTTAGGGAGTGGGATGTTTGTGAGCAGCAGCTCAAATGAATCCGTATATCCGGCTTGCTCTAATTTGTTTAAGATAGTGGGGTCAAAACGGCCGTTTGTCTCTTCAGCCATGTCCAGCGCCACCGTCAACACATCCCAAAGCAGTTCCGATACTCTCGTCCATTCCCCAGCGCGTGAGTTGAGGCGGGAGAGTTCGCTCTCTGCCTGAAAACGGCTTAAAACGCGTTCATTATGACGAAACAAAGCTTCTGCTTCGGCAAAGGCAGTCTGAGCCGCCGTTGGGTCGTTTGTTTCCAGCCAAAAAACCATTTCTGTACCCATCGCCCGAAAGTGATGGGAGCGCCAGGATGAAGGATGTGGATTTAGAATCATGATAGTCTCGCTTAACGGTTTGTAGTAAAGCCCCCTCTCCCCAGCCCTCTCCCTAAAGGGGCGAGGGAGTGGCTGTCCCCTCTCCCTTTTTTAGGGGGAGGGTTAGGGAGGGGGTAATTTTAAGATGATTTGGTTGCCGCAACAGGCTGCGTCTGTTGCACCTGCTGAACCTGTTGTACCGGCTGCGCTTGCTGAACCGGGTTGATATGAGGCGTAACCGCCTGCGGAATCGGTGCTAAATCTAAGACGATGGTCTGTGCGCTGCTGCCGCTGCCACCACTGGTGGGCGGCATGGGCAGCGGAGTTACGGGCGCAGATTGGATGATAATGATCTGCTCAGGCTCAGGAGCCGTTACCACCACCGCATCTTTCCCCGCCACCATTCGCGTGCCCACCAGGGTAGCCGCCACACTACCCACCACCAGCATCGTCTTCAGAATGCCCATGTCCTGATTTTTGGGATTCCCACGCTTAGTCATCGTGTCCCTCACTTTCGTGTTCTTCATGCTCTTCATGTTCTTCATGCTCATAACTGCCGCCGTTGTTAGGTGCTGGTGCAAATGCAGACGCATTAACTGGCGCACTGATCTGCTGAACGCTGGCGGCGGCATTGGCTCCGTTTACCTGATCTTGCAGTTGCAAAATGGTTTGGTTCGCGGCATCAATTTGAGCCTGATACTGCGCTTCCCGTTGTTGCATGGTCTGCACGGTGCTTTCCAACTCGCTCCCATACTGTTGCCAGGCGCTTACTGCATTGCTTGCATCCTGACCGATCTGCGGTTCCTGAATGATGATGGGGGTTGGCTCGACAACGGCCGTTTCCTTTCCACCGTTCCAACTCGCTCCAATACTACTAAAACCCAATGCCAACATGGTGATTATTACCAATCCAGTCAAACTACCTGCGGCTAAAATACCTTTTACTCTGTTCATCATGTCACCTCGCTATAAATTTGATATAACCTGACTATAAGGCAAATCAGATCGGCCGTGGTTAAACGAACCCTAAATTAGGTTAAATCCACCTTAAATCTGAAAAAGCCGCTTGCACCGCTATTTTGGCTGTGTCACAATGTCCCCAATAGAGAGGTACTTGGATGACAACGATATTATTAGTAGATGACGACCAAATGATTACCAGCCCCCTGGCTAACCGTTTAAAAGAAGCCGGATACACTGTTTTGGTAGCAAATAACGGCCGTTCTGGCCTAGACATGGCGCTCAGCCAACAACCAGATGTCGTCGTGCTGGATGTGATGATGCCCGATATGGATGGCTGGGAAGTGTGCAAAGCCCTGCGGCGGCAAAGCCCCGTGCCCATCCTCATGCTCACCGCTCGCGGTGACGAAGTAGACCGCATCCTTGGGCTGGAGCTGGGCGCAGACGACTACCTGACCAAACCGTTCAGCACCCGCGAACTGATTGCCCGCCTGCGAGCCTTGCGGCGGCGCATCCAACTGGATCAGGTCTGCCGTCGCCCCTGTCACCGAACTGGCGAGCTGGGCCTGTTAAACTGGTTCTCAATACACGGCAGACCTTTGTAAACGGCCGTGAAGTCGTCCTGCGTTACAAGGAATTTGAACTGCTCAGCTTGCTCGTCAGCCGCGCTGGCGAAATCGTGAGCCGCGCCGACTTGTTCGATCAAGTCTGGGGAACCGATTGGTTGGGTGACACCCGCACGCTCGACGTCCACATCCGCTGGCTGCGTGAAAAAATCGAAGAAGACCCCAGCCATCCCCGCTACATTCAAACCGTTCGCGGCGCAGGCTATCTCTTTCAAGGAACCCAATGAAACAAGGCCGCTTCAACATCCACAGCCTTCGCGCACGCATCCTCATCGCCCTCACGGGCTTAATTCTCATCGGTTTTGCCGCACTTACCGCCTTTGCCGGGCAGCAGTTATCCGCTGGCACGACCACCGATTTCAAGGAGCGCATGATCGAACAAGCTCAGTTGATTGCGCGTGGCCTAAAGGATTCAGTCGAGCATCTGGCTGAAGGCGAGGGTAATCCGGCTGCTATGGAAGAAGCCCTAAAAGAATATGGCAATCAATTTGGGATTGAGGTGACGCTGTTGCAAGGAAACGGCCGTTCCTGGATTGGCACCCGCTTCTCTTCCACCCTTCCGCCCGAAAACGCACCGGAAGTCGCCACCGCCCGCAGCGGTCAAACCGGCGAAAATACCCGACCAGATGCCGCAGGGCAGCAAACCATCTACACCGCCGCCCCCATTTATGAAGACGGTGACATCCTCGCCATCATCCACTTAGCTACCCCTCTGACTGGAGCGCAATCCCTCATTTGGCAGCGCTGGTCGATTCTCATTGGCGGCGTACTCATCCTGGCAGGGCTGGCGGTAGCCGTCAGTCTCTGGCTGTCCGCCTCGCTCACTCGCCCGCTCGCCCAACTGCAAGACTCCGCCATGCAAATTTCACAAGGCGACTTCTCCCAACGCCTACCGGAAGACCGCCAAGACGAAATCGGACAGCTTGCCACCACCTTTAATCACATGTCCGGTCAGGTAGAAGCGATGATCGAAGAACAGCGCACCTTCGCCGGGAATGCCTCCCACGAGCTGCGCACGCCGCTCACCACCATCCGCCTGCGCAGCGAAGCCCTGCGTGACGGCGTGGTAGATGAAGAAACCAGCCGCCAATACATCATCGAAATAGATGATGAAGTCACCCGACTCAGTGGTCTGGTAGAAGATCTCATCCTCATTTCACGTCTGGATTCCGGCCGCTTGCAAGCCGGTCACGAAGAAATCGACCCCATCCGTTTTGTGCGCCGCCTGGCTCAGGAATTCGACCCCCTGCTCACCGAAAAACAACTTGAGTTAGACCTGACCTTGCCCGACCATCTGCCTGCCATCCAGGCCAGCCTCAGCCACCTGCAAGTCGTCTTCCGCAATATTCTCACGAATACCATCAAATACAGTCCGCCAAACGGCCACATCTCATGGCTCGTATCCAACCAAAACGGTCTATTTTCACAGCGTTATCACCGATACGGGGCAAGGCATTGACCCAGAAGACCTGACCCATTTATTTGAACGCTTTTATCGCGCCGACAAAGCGCACTCGCGGGACATTCCAGGCGTGGGGCTGGGCTTGTCCCTGGTCAAAATGATTGTGGAATTTTATGGTGGCACCATCGAAATTAGCAGTCCTGGCGTCAACCAAGGAACCACTGTCATCATTCAGTGGCCTTTCAACGCCCCGCATGGAGAACAATCAACCTCATGACAGTAGAAACCATCTCCGAGCAAATTCAAGGCAGTCCGCGCAGCCGAATCATGCGTGAATTTGTCACAAATTCGGCCGTTTATCCATTTTTTGATGCCATCCGGGTTATCAGCACAGTCGGGGTCATCTCCTATGTTACCGAACTGCCCCACTACCTCCTGTTTATGGCCGCCGGTATCCAGGCCTGGTTTTTAGGCCGTCGAGCCAATTTACCCTGGCCGCAGCAAGCACTGGGGAATTTAATTGCACCAACCATCTACACGCTGATAGACACTGTATTGGAGGGATGGGGCATTTTTTGGTCGGAGCCAAATCATTGGCTTTACTGGATTTTCTCGTTGGGGATGGCTCTCTTCTATGCACTTGAGGGTGCATTTCCAAAAATTAAAAAGCCGGTTATTCTGCTCATGAACTTGTGGCGCGTGCTGCTATTCCCCGCCATTTATGCCATCTCTGAACTAAGCGGCGAACTGCAAACACTCACCTGGAACAGTCTAACTGGGTATTGGCTAGATAGCAGCGGACATTTGTTTATTTTATTGGCATCTATCATGTTTGGGCTGCTGTTAGGCTTCCGCGAAATTCAAGTTGACCATTACCTCATCTTGCTACGCCGCATCGCTACCCGCCTCAATCAAGTATCGGAATGGAGCCTTTCGCCGGAAATGCTGGCAGAATCAATGGCTGACGATACAGCCTTGCAACAGCGCCGCGTCCAGCGCACGGTTTTGTTTATGGATGTTCGCGGGTTTACCCGTTGGAGCGAATCTAAAACGCCTGAAGCGGTGGTCACGATGCTCAATCAATTTTACCAAATGGCTGAGGAAATCATTTCGGAGGGCGGCGGTATGAAACCCCATTTTATCGGCGATGAAGTGATGACCTGGTTTACTACGCCCGAGCAGGCTTTGGAAACGGCCGTTTCCCTGCACAAAACTATCAACCAACAACTCAAACATTTCAATCTCAGTGTCGGCATCGGTATCCACCAGGGGGATGTCGTGGAAGGGCTGCTGGGTTCCAACACCACCAAACAGTTTGACATTATTGGCGACGCGGTAAATACGGCCAGTCGATTGATGGGAGCGGCGGCGCCAGAACAGTTGCTGATCTCTGAAACTGTTTTGCCTGCAACCCAGTTGCCCATTAACGTGACACCCCTTACCCTGCAAGTCAAAGGCAAATCTCAACCGTTACAAGTTTATGCCCTGGCATAAATATCCACCGAAAAATAGCAAAACATGAAGGTATCCTTTCGACCACAATCCCGCCGTCAACTCCTAGTTTGGCTGGCGGCGCTTATATTGTTGTTAACGGCCGTTCTCCTTTTTCTGGAACTGGCTGAAGATGTGTGGCTCAACGAAGGCTTTACCTGGGATGCCACGCTCATGTTGGGCATCCACAGCCTGAGTCAACCCTGGCTGGATAAATTTTTCTGGCTGGTCACGCAGACGGCCGGGCCGTTTATCGTGGTGCTTGTGGGGATAACGGCCGTTTGGTTTTGGTGGCACGGTGAACGCACCACCACCATGCTCTTCATCGTCTCCTTTCTCGGTACATTTCTGCTCAACAGCCTGCTCAAATTCATCTTTGCCCGCCCCCGCCCCGAATTGTTTCCCCCGCTGGTCGTAGAAACCAGCTACAGCTTTCCCAGCGGTCATACAATGGCAGCGATTTCTTATTATGGCCTGTTGGCGCTTGTTCTCTGGCAGCGGGGACGGCGTGGTTGGGCAGTGCTGGCGGGGTCATGGGTTCCTTGGTTGCTCTCAGTCGCGTCTATTTGGGGGCGCATTATCCCAGCGATGTGCTGGCCTCGTTGGCGATTGGCACGATTTGGCTGGTGATCGTCTGGTTTGTCTACACCGGTCATCACGTTGACCACACGGACAGCATTCAGCAAACTTGACCGTGCTCTGCCACACGCCTACAATTCCCTTATGAGTCTATGGAATCAAGTCATCGGACATGAATGGGCAGTCGAACTGCTTTCGGGAGCGATTGCCCACGAGCGCATCGGCCATGCGTATCTGATTACCGGCCCCGACCAGATTGGCAAGACCACCTTAGCCCGCACCTTTGCCCAGGCTTTGAACTGCCAACATGATGATTTGGCAGAACGGCCGTGTGGCACCTGCCGTAGCTGTAAACTCATCGGCCAAGACAAGCATCTCGATGTCAAAATCGTCACCCCAGAGGTCAGTGGACGGGGCAAACAGAGCCTGAAAATCGACCAGATTCGCTCACTTCCAGCAAGACCTGAACCTCTCCGCCTACGAAGCCCGCACCAAAGTTGCCATCCTCAAACGGTTTGATACGGCCACCGAAGGCGCAGCCAATGCCTTCCTCAAAACGCTGGAAGAGCCGCCCAACAACGTCATCCTGCTGCTCACCGCCAAAGACCCAGATACGTTGATGGCGACCATCAACTCCCGCTGCCGCAATATTGGCCTACGGCCGTTATCCACCGACCGCATCGAATCAGCCCTGCAATCCCGCTGGCACATCCCCGAAGATCAAGCCGAGCTGCTCGCCCATCTGGCAGACGGCCGTTTAGGCTGGGCAGTCAACGCCTTCAACGACAAAAGCCTCATCACCGAGCGCCTCACTCACCTGGAAACCCTCTACGAGGCCATCGACCACAACCGCGTCAAACGCTTCGACATCGCCGACAAACTCAGCCGCAAAGCCGAAGACCTGCCCTACGTGCTGGAAACCTGGCTCAGTTGGTGGCGCGACCTCAACATCCTCGCCCTGGACAAAACAGGCAAACAGCCCAGCGCCCTCCCTGGTGTCATCTCCAACATCGACCAACGCGAGCGGCTAGAAACCTATGCCCAAACCTGGACATCCGACCAAGCCCTCGCCAGCCTCAAACAAACAAACCTCGCCTTGTGGCAACTGCAACGCAACGCCAACACCCGCCTCGCCCTCGAAAATTTACTGCTCACGTATCCTTTACCGCAATAAGCAGTTTGCCCCCCACCCAAGACCAAGTACAATTCTACAAAATCGGGAGCATCACCATTGTTCACTGATTACTGTAAACTGCTCACTGATTCACAGGAGGCATGTCGATGAATAAGACATTGAAACTGGGGTCTCTTGCCGGACTCAAAATCTTAGCCAAACCCACTGCGCTAATCGCCACCATCGTTCTGTGGCTTGTTTTTACCCTAATTGGACGCAAAGTCTTCAAACTTTCTCCCAAACAAGCAATTCTAGGTGGATTTATCGCCACTGAAATTCATTGGGTCAGCGAATTTTGGCATCACTTTGGCCATGCCCAAGCCGCCAAACAAGTTGGTTATCCCATGAGCGGCATCTGCGCCAATGGCCCCATCGCCGCCTCACTCTATCCCCCTGATGAGCCAACTCTGCCCGGTCCGACCCACATCAAACGTGCCCTCGGCGGCCCCATCGCCAGCGGCGCATTGGCTTTGGTGATGGCCATCGTCACCATCGCTCTGCGCCCTATTGGCGGCATCCCGCTGATGGCCGCTTCGCTGGCCTTTTTTGAAAATCTCTTCGTCTTTAGCCTGGGCGCATTCTTGCCTCTCGGCTTCACAGATGGCAGCACCATTTTGCAATACTGGAACCGCAATACACCACCCCACCAGTGGGTAACCATTTCTGAATAAAGGAAAAAACAGAGATTAGAGATTGGAGATTGGAGATTTCATGGCTTCAATCTCCAATCTCCAATCTCCAATCTCAACCATGACCGAACCAACCCTCTCCACCCTGCTCAGATTTCGCCCTGGACGCCGTGCATCAGATTGGACGGCTGACATTGGGGCATTTTCAAACGCAAGTAGACCAGGAACGCAAGGCCGACAATACGCCCGTCACCATTGCCGATACGCAGGCTGAACAAAAACTGCGCAGCTTAATTGAAAAATATTGGCCGGATCATGGTATCGTCGGCGAAGAATTTGAGAACAAAGCGCCGTCGTCTGAAGATGGCTACACCTGGATTATCGACCCGATTGATGGCACGAAATCGTTTGTGGCGGGTGTGCCTTTTTATGCCAACTTGCTTGGCTTAACGAAGGGCAAAGAATCGGTAATGGGACTTGCTAATTTTCCGGCTTTGGGTGATATGGTGTATGCGACAAAGGGAGGCGGTTGTTACTGGAACGGCCGTTCCGCCCATACCTCCTCCGTTAACCAACTAAAAGACGCTGTGCTGCTCACCAGCGGCCTCAACTACTTCGGCGACAAACAAGAAACGTGGCACGAACTCATCAAAGCCACCTACATCCAGCGCACCTGGGGCGATGCTTATGGCTACTTCCTCGTCGCCACCGGTCGCGCTGAAATCATGCTCGACCCCGCCATGTATTTGTGGGACAGCGCCCCATTCCAGGTCATTCTGGAGGAAGCAGGTGGCACCTTTACTGATTGGAAGGGAATTCCAACTATTTACGGCGGCAACAGCATCGCCACCAACGGCGTTCTTTATCAACCACTTATGGAAATCGTGAAAAACACTTGGGGATGATATAATTTAGCAACATAAATACCCCCACCCTAACCCTCCCCCTTTCAGGGTTAGTCCCCGCCTTTCCCTCGCCCCTCTGGGGAGAGGGTCGGGGAGAGGGGAATTAAGGAGATTTCCTTTATGATTCCATCCATCAATATAGACAAGATGGTTGATTTTATGGTCGGCCTGCTCAATACGCCCAGTCCCACTGGTGATACCGACCGTGCCATGACCTATATTCAAGAAGCTTTTGCCGACTTGCCCGTCAACCTGGAGAAGGCGCCAAAAGGATTTCTGGTGGGCACGTGGGCTGGTGAACAGAACGAAGCGCCGCGTGGCATAACCGCCCATGCCGACACCTTGGGGGCGATGGTGCGTGAGATTAAGAAAAACGGCCGTTTACAAATGACCCAATTAGGCGGCTGGTTATGGACTTCTGTCGAAGGGGAAGGCGTGACCATCTTTGCCAGCAACGGTGAAGTCTACCGAGGTGCAATCATGCCCGTGGCTGGCTCCATCCACGCCCACACCCGCGCCGTCCATGAAAAAAAGCGTGACGACGACACCATGGAAGTGCGCATCGACGCCCGCACAGACTCCGCCAAAGAAACACGCGCCTTAGGCATCCGCGTCGGTGATGTGATTGCCTTTGACCCGCGTGTCGAAGTGAATCCCAACGGCTTCATTCGCTCCCGCCATTTGGACGACAAAGTGAGCATTGCCTGTATTTATGGCGCTGTCGCGGCTCTGGCAGATGCGGGACTCACCCCAAAACAAACGATCACCATCCACATCAGCAACTACGAAGAAGTCGGCCACGGCGGCGCGGCCGGATTCCCGCCCGATATGGTCGAACTGCTCACCGTCGATATGGCCGTGGTAGATGAAAAACAAGAATCTGACGAATACTCCGTGACCATTTGTGCCAAAGACTCGGCCGGCCCTTACCACATGGGCTTCCGCCGCCAACTCGAAGCACTCGCCGCCGCCAATAACCTCGACTACTGCACCGATATTTACCCCTACTACGGCTCTGATGGACAAGCCCATTGGCGGGCTGGCGGCAATGTCCGCGTTGGTCTCATCGGCCCTGGCGTAGCCGCCTCTCACCATTACGAACGCACCCACCGTGATGCCATGGAAAACGCGGCAAAGCTCATTACCGCTTATTTATTGAGTTAGGTAAAAGCGGGAAAGTTTTTGGAAATAAAATTGTGCAAAACCCGCTTTTCCTTGAAGGAAACCACAATTTTGCGTGTTGGTAATTTTAAGAACTTTTTGTGGTTTACCTAGTAAAGTTAAGTAAATAGTGAAAAGCGAACCGTCGGCAGTCATTCCTGCTAACTGTTCGCTTTTTTTTACGATACACTGTTCACATAATAAAGCGAGGAATAATGAATCGAAAAAATCTACTCATCTTAATTTTATTGACAACGGCCGTTTTCATCCTGGCTGCCTGTGGTGGTTCAGAACCGGAACCCACAACCGTCGCCGTCGAACCCACCCAAGAAATTCCAGCTACTTTTACCCCCGTACCTGAACCAACCGCCCTCACGGAACCCGTTTTCGGGCTGGCAACAGTGGAAAGCGTGCAAATTCTGTTGCTGGAATCCTTCCCTGTGCAAGTCAATGTGCAGGTAAGCGGCGAACTGCCAAATGGCTGCACCGAAATCGACGACATCATCACCCAAACGGCTGGCACCCAGTTTGACGTTGCCCTCACCACCGTGCAGCAGCCAGATGTAGTCTGTACCGAAGCGGTGGTGCCGTTTGAAGAGATGGTGCCGTTGGATGTCGATGGTTTAGAGGCTGGCACGTATACCGTCACCGTCAACGGGGTGCAAGGCACCTTCACCCTGGACGTGGACAACAGTTTACCGGATGAAGCCGTTGAAGAAGCAGCCGCCGTAACGGCCGTTATCAACGGTATTGTCTGGCATGATCTGTGTGCGCCTCCGGGCGAAGATGGGGAAGCATCCGAAGGCTGTATCGCCACCCCCGATGGCGGCTTCCAGGGGAACGGCTTGCTCGACAGCGGCGAACCGGGCATCGGCGGTATCACCGTCAGCCTGGGCGAAGGTGCGTGTCCGTCCAGCGACCTCGCTACCGCCGTCACCGAAAATGACGGCAGCTACACCTTCGCAGACTTGGCGGGCGGCGACTATTGCGTCTCCATCGACACGCTGGGCGACAGCAACCAAGCTGTGCTCATCCCTGGCAGTTGGACATTCCCTGAGACCAATATCCCGGAAACGGCCGTTACCATCACCAAAGGCACAACCAGCGATCCCATCGATTTTGGCTGGGATTACGAGTTCTTACCCTTGCCAGAGGGAACCAACAGCTGTGAAAACAATACCTTTGAATACGTGCAAGACCTCAACATTCCCGACAATACCACCTTCACCCCTGGCGCAGAATTCACCAAAATGTGGGAACTGCGCAACAACAGCGAGTGCGTGTGGACGACTGAGTACAGCATTGTCTTTGTTGGCGGCGACCAGATGTCGGCACCAGACTCCATTCCATTGGAGCGCCCCATCGCTCCTGGCGAGACCGTTGATATTTCCGTTGACATGATTGCGCCGGCCTTCCGCCAGGAATCGTATCGCGGCAACTGGCAATTGGCCGACCCCACGGGCGAACCTTTTGGCATTGATGGCGTGATTGAAGATGCGTTCTGGCTGCAAATTCAAGTGCGCGAAGGTGTAGAAGCAGCCACTACCCCTGAACCCAACTCCGCTGTGATTAGCGGCGTGGTGTGGGACGATTTCTGCAACAGTGCCAATCCAGGCGGCAGCTGCTGGGAATATCCAGAGGATAGCGGCAATTTCCTCGCCGACGGCAGCCTGGCAGGTAACGAAGCCCGGCTGGAAGGCATCACTATCAGTCTGGCCGGCGGAGCTTGCTCCCCAGGCGATTTCCCCTTAGGGAGTACGGTTATTCAAACGGCCGTTACGGATGAATTTGGCAACTACACTTTCGACTCCCTACCGGCAGCCTCTTACTGCGTGTTCATGGATGCCCTTAGCTCGGCCAACGTCAACTTCCTCATCCCTGGCAACTGGACCTGGCCCGCCATCGGCGTCGGTCAACAAACCGTCGTCCTCATCGAAGGCGAACAGGCACTGGATATTGATTTTGGTTGGGATTATCAGGAATAAAAACGGAAGACAAATAGCAGCGAATTAACGCGAATTAGCACGAATTAGAAACTTTTTTTGTGTAAATTTGTGTTAATTCGTTGCTTTTTAAAATGGTGATACGGAGCCAACCATGCGTACCAAACAGCAAACCCTCATCCTTGTTTTTGTTTTTCTGGTAACGGCCGTTTTCCTCCAAACCAGTCCCACCCAAGCCCAAGAACCAACCGTCACCCTCATCGGCACCTTGCAGCCAGCCCTCGGCTGTGAGGCATGGCAAGCCGACTGCCCCACCAGCCAACTCGCCTTCGACGAAACCCACCAACTTTGGCTGGCAACCTTCAATCTGCCCGCCGGAAATTACGAATACCAGGCCATCACCCCTGACGGCACGATTGGCGCACTCGCAGAAGTAGATGGCACGCCCATCACCCTGGTGCTCGACAGCGACACAGCCGTCACCTTCTTCTACTCGCCAGCCACCAACTGGCTGGCTGACAACATCAACCAGTTTCTCGCCAATGTGCCGGGCAGTTACCAAGGCGAAGTTGGCTGTCCCAAAACCATGCTCAGCACCGATGAGTTTGACTGGTCGCCCGACTGCTTGCAAACCCTGCTGCAAGACCCCGACAACGACGGCATCTATGAATATCGCACCAACCTCATTCCGGTGGGCAATTACGAAGCAAAAGTAGCCCTCAACCAAAGCTGGGCTGAAAATTATGGCGACGAAGGCGCACCCGGCGGCTCGAACATCGCCTTTGTCGTCACCAAAGAAAACGCAGAAGTCCTGTTTAGCTGGGACTCGGAGAGTAAGATTATGACCATCTTGGCCGAAGGTGCCCCCAAGGGCAACCTGGGCGAAGCGACAGCGTATTGGCTCGCCCCTGACCTCATCGCTACCAAATTAGAAGCCGAAGCGGGGATGACATTTGCCCTGCACTATGATCCAGATGCGGCCTTGGAACTGACCGATACTGGCATCAGCGGCGGCACGACCATTCCCCTCACGCCCGATGCGGCGGGTATTCCAGATGATGTGGCAGCAAAATTCCCGCATCTCGCTGGGTTGACGGCGCTGCGCCTGCCCGCTGACCAGGTGAGCCAGGTACCAGATATTTTGCGCGGACAGTTTGCGTTAACGGCCGTTTCCGCAGAAGGCGAACCAATCGAAGCCACCGGGCTGCAAATCCCAGGTGTGCTGGATGAACTCTACACCTACGATGGGAGTTGGGCGTCGTTTTTGAGGGCGATATGCCCAGTTTGCATCTGTGGGCACCGACGGCAAAATCGGTCAGCCTGCTGCTGTTTGCCGACGCGGATCCGGCAACGACTGGCACACCCGTCCCCATGAGCCGCGATGATGCCACGGGCGTGTGGTCGGTGGTGGGCGAACCGGCGTGGAAGAACCAATTCTACTTGTACGATGTGGAAGTGTACGCGCCCCGCGCCGCCGCCATCGTGCACAACCTCGTCACCGACCCGTATTCGCTCAGTCTGGCGATGAACAGTACGCGCAGCCAGATTGTTGACTTGCGTGATGGCGCGTTCATGCCGGAGAACTGGCAAACGCTGGAAAAGCCAGCCCTGGCAGCGCCCACCGACATCGTGATTTACGAACTGCATTTGCGCGATTTCTCCATTTTTGACGAGACCGTACCAGAGGCGGAGCGCGGCACCTACCTGGCGTTTACCCATCCCGACAGCAACGGCATGAGCCATCTGCGCCAACTGTCTGAAGCGGGTTTGAGCCACATTCACCTGCTGCCTCTTTTCGACATCGCCACCATCAATGAAAACGCCGCCGAACGGCGCGATCCCAGCCTGGAATTTCTGGCGCGGGGCGAGTCTGACAGCATTATGCAGCAAGGGGCGGTCAACGGCCCTGCGCGGGGAAGATGGCTTCAATTGGGGCTATGACCCGTACCATTACACCGCACCGGAAGGCAGTTATTCAACTCAATCCAGACGGCGCACAGCGCATCCTCGAATTCCGGTCGATGGTACGGCACTTAATGAGACGGGACTGCGGGTGGTCATGGATGTGGTGTACAACCACACCAACGCCAGCGGCCAAAGTGAGCAGTCGGTGCTGGACAGAGTGGTGCCGGGCTACTACCATCGCCTGAACAGCAAGGGTAAGGTGGAGACGAGCAGTTGCTGCCAAAACACGGCAACAGAACACAACATGATGCGCAAGTTGATGGTTGATTCGGTCGTCACCTGGGCGACGGCGTACAAAGTCGATGGCTTCCGCTTTGATTTGATGGGGCATCATATGTTGGCGGATATAACGGCCGTTCGCGCCGCGCTGGACAGTCTAACCCTGGAGGAAGATGGGGTGGATGGCAAAAGCATTTATGTGTACGGTGAAGGCTGGGATTTTGGCGAAATCGCCGACAATGCCCGAGGGGTGAACGCCGTGCAGGCGAATCTGGCGGGCAGTAATATCGGCTCCTTCAACGACCGTCTGCGGGATGCGGCACGGGGCGGCACGCCGTTTAGCGACCCGCAAGAGCAAGGCTTCGCTACCGGTTTGTACACCTGGCCCAATACCACCAATCAAGGCACCCCCGAAGAACAGTTGGCGCAGTTGCTGCTGTCCAGCGACCAAATCCGGGCATCGCTGGCTGGCAATCTGGCCGACTACGCCTTTGAAGACCGCACGGGAAGTGTGGTGACGGGAGCCGAGGTGCCGTATGGTGACGATGACGCGCCAGCCGCCTACACGGCCGTTCCTGCTGAAAATATCGTCTACGTGTCGGCCCATGACAACGAAACGCTGTTCGATGCCATCCAATACAAAGCGCCCGCCGATGCTACGCTGGCGGATCGGGTGCGAATGCAAAACATGGCGCATGATTTGGTGATGTTGTCGCAGGGTGTACCATTCTTCCACGCGGGCAGTGATTTGCTGCGCTCCAAGTCGATGGACAGAGACAGTTATGATTCGGGCGACTGGTTCAACCGCCTGGATTTCACCTACGCCAGCAACAATTGGGGCGTGGGACTGCCCGTCGCCGATAAAAACGAGCAAAATTGGCCGATTATCCAACCGCTGCTGGCTAACCCCGACCTGGCTCCCACGAGCGACCACATTCTGCAAGCGTCCGCCCATTTCCAGGAGATGCTGCAAATCCGGAAAAGCTCGCCGCTGTTTAGACTGCAAACGGCCGTTCCCATTCAAGAGCGTCTTCAGTTCCACAATACCGGCCCGGAGCAAATCCCCGGTCTCATCGTCATGAGCCTCGACGATACCGTCGGCGAGCCGCTAGACGCCAATTATGATCGCATCGTCGTCCTGTTCAACGCCAGCCACGAGGCGCAAACGATTACCCTGCCCGATTTGGCTGACGTGGGGATGCAGTTGCATCCGGTGCAGTTGGCTTCCCAGGATGAGGTGGTGAAAACGGCCGTTTACGCCAATGGTGAGTTTACGATTCCGGCTTGGACAACGGCCGTTTTTGTTCAGCCAGGGGAAGGTGCCATGTCTGAGACGGGATCGGCTTCTGAACCGGAGGTCGTGGCTGAGACAACTAGCCCAGCAGAGCCAGCAACGCCATCGACTGGCATTGTGATTGCTTTGGTTTTAGGAGCCATTGGGCTAGTGGTGCTTGTGGCTGTGTGGCTAAAGAAGCGAGAGAAATAATAGATGGGGGGAAACTGCCGTTTCCCCTTATTCACTATTACAGGGGAAATTATTTCTATCGAATATTCAGGCGGTTTAACAAGATTCCAAAAAAGCCAATATCTCCTTGAGTCTTTGGCTTAATCCATCACTATTTAAATTATGGTTTTCAGGGGTGATCTCCATTGTCCCAAGTGAAGGAATAATAGGATGCTTTGATTTAATATCATAGGGTTTTTGGTGATAAGAGTATAGATAAACCCCTCTATATGAACGATTTATGTCTTTTGGGTGTAATGCAAACAATGCCTTTACAGGAGATACACCACCTGATTTACCAGTAATCATGTGAATGTATTTCTCCGTCAATATAGGTATCTGTTTTTTTGCCCCGCTGGGATTCATATACTTGCTATCAAAGATAACATACTTATATTCTTGCCCATCAAAAAACTCGAACAAAAAATCTGGTACTCTGTATGGATATCTGGGAGAGTAACCTGCATAAACGTAAACAAGGTTCTCGTCATTACCTTTGGCTAAGTTTATTCTAGGTTCATATTGCAACCTGATTCGTTTATGGTTGGAATAAAAATCATACTCATTATTTGGTGAAGTTTGCCATTCGCCATAGCGTGGAGTATTTACATCTGTTTTTTTTGTTATGGATTGGTTTAGCCCCCACCCACTTTTTTGAAGTGCTTCGACAAGGAGAAATAGGCAATAAAATTCATAAAGTTTGTCTAAAGTTCGTAAGCTAAGCAAATATTTTTCTCCATCTACATTTAATTTGCCTAATCTGTACCACTCTACCATTTGAACAAAAACTTCAAAATAATGTGGTTGCGAAGAAAATTTTGGCGTTAAATTTGGCATGTATCGTAGAGTTTGTTTTGTTGGAAGATACCGCGTCCAAAAATGCAAACAAAATGAAAACCTTTTTTGTAAACCAGCACATTTTATAATTTGTTCGTCGTACAATTTTCGCCCAAATATCTCGCGGATTTCATCAAATGACTGATAATTGGTTGGGATGTTGTTTGTCTTATAATTTGTCTTTGTTGCATCTCTAAGTTGTTGATATTTTAGTTTGACTTCTTGGAGTGAATCTATGATGTTAATAATTAAACCCATTATTGCTTGGTTTTCATAGGTGTCTGTATCTTCTATTAATTTTTCTCCCATCATTTCTTCGATGCTTAATACGCGATTACGAACTTTTATGGATGCAGATAATGGATCGGGGGGAATAAGTTGTTCTGGATGCTGAGTTAACCACTCTAACGATGATGAGGTTATTAAATCGACTTGATTGGCTGGTTGAATGATGTTTTGGGGTCTGAGTTTTGAAATAGGTGTATTACGAAAACGGGGGAGATTGGATTCTAAGCGAGTCAAACATGATTCAGCTACTTGGAGTATAGCCCTTGCGTGACTTATGCCATCATCTTGCGAGTTTGTATTCAAATGGGTTTTACTAAAACAAGCACGCACAACATCATCCATTCTATCTTCAAGATATTGCAACATAGATTTTGCTTGTTCTGCTTTAAATTTTATTGCAAATACATCGATAATGGTGAAAAAACTAATAATAGATGAATTATTTTCATCTTCGCAATATTGCAACGTTAATTTACAGTTTCCAAAATGATTTACAAAGGGTTTCTCAGCTGGATTCCATCGATATAAATAACCTGATTCATATTGGATAACGACGTCAGAGGGGTTAATGGCAAAGTCTTCTACCCATAATATAGGTTCGTATAATATGTTTGAAGAATATAATTCAAAATATACAACTTCATTCTCCTTAACACCGACTAGACTTTCATCGATATATTCTGTTTGAGAAAGTGGTAACTCAACTTTCACTGTTTCATTATTTTTAATTACAAGAATTAATTTTAAGTTTGGGTTCATGCCTGCCCCTACTGCGTAAAAAAGCGGTAGAAATGAAATTGATTTTCTCCAACCATGATTATTTGTTGCAACATTGAATAAGAATACGTAAGACCCTTTTCATTTAGCACCTTTACTAATTTGTCTAATCGCTTACGATATGATGCCCCATTCCCATTTATGAGGGGTAAAATGTGTTGTGATATGGCTATATCAAGAGCTCTTAAGTCGTATTTATCTTGCATCATTATGTCTCTCGCTATTGTGCAAAAAGCTTCGATCATATTACGTTTTCTTGGGCTTATAAATATTATCGGGAGGTATTCTGCTGGGCTTCTTTCAGAAAGACATTTTACAATCTCTTCATATACCCGCTCTTCATCCATCTCGAATCCAGCTTTCCCTTTTGGCATAAACAATTTGTTTAGTGATTCTTGGGTTAAGATAGTATCTGTAAGCTTATTTGAACAGTCTGCAACTTCATCAACATTAGATGGATTATCCCAATGTGGAATTGTTACGATTGGAGCACGATCTATAATACGAGGGGAGAGTAATTCAGTCGTATTATCGTTATTGACAGTGGCAATGAAACGGACTGAATCTGGAACGCTAAGATAATTGTTATTGGGATCTCCTAACGTGATTGTTTTTTCTCGATGATTGTCACACATGGCTACAAATGAAGACCAGTAATGTTCAATAGGACTCAGGTTCGCTTCATCCATTAAAAACCAATAAGGGTATGAAGTTTCTTCATCCTGAATACGATCAAGCACTTCAAACATGCCTGTAGCAGAAGGCTGAAATTTCCCGTTAAGCGGATTGAAAAAGCCTAGTAAGTTTTTTTGGGATGTCCATCCGCGAGCTACTGGGATAAAAAGAAGCCTCTCATTACTATCCATGCCAAGTGACTTTGCAAGATATGTAACAAGGGAGGTTTTCCCAATTCCTGGCAAACCAGCAAATATGGTTAAAAATGATTGGTGTATATTAATTAGATAATTTGCTAACGATTCAGTGTCATAATCTCTACCGTAGTTTCGTAAATTTAATTGTATTTCTAAAACAAATTCATTCAATGTTGCTGGCGCATCTTTCCGCTTGGTAATACTTATGCGCTTTTTTTCTAAATGCTCTGAATTTATCTCTAACCCATTCAGAATATCAATAAAAGGTTTCAACTCGGTCAGTTTTGTTAACAATTCGTTTTGATCTTCCCGAATTTCTTTTGATAAAAGCCTTCTCTGATTCTCTAATTTCGAGTTTTCAGCCTCGATTTCTTGTTTCTTCCATTCCTGTTTTTCCACAGCTTTTCTGAGGTCTTCAATAGTTCCACTAATATCTAATTCTTCTTTTAATGACTCTAGTTGATCGCGTAAATTCCCGACCTCGGATTGCAATTCAAGGCGCTGTTCATCTAATTCTTGTTGTTTGCGTTGATTAACACTATCTTTTGTTGCTTCAAATTCTGCTTCTAATTTTGTCAATAAATCTTCTTTATTTTGTTTTCTTTGTTCTAATTCTGAGATTTCTTTTTCATATTGTTCTATTTTATTTCGATATTTTTTATTTCAATCATCCTCAAGTGCTTGTTTATTAACATCGAGATATTGATTTATACTTTTTTGTCCATCTTCTGTAGATAAAAATTGACTAATTAATGTTGATCGATCTTCTTGCCAAACTTCCAACTTATCAAAGAGTTCCAATATACGTTTGGTTCGACCTTCTTCTACCGTTGAATCATGTTGTTGAATGTTTTGGATAGAATTTTTTAGTTCACTTAACTCGCGTTTTGTTATGCGAGCTTCTGGGGGAACAGAATCGTTTGCCCACTTAATAAGATGCTCATCTGAGATAAAATCTATAATTTCATAATCAGTCTCAGCTAAATCTTGAATTGAGCATACCCAAACTTTTTGAAAACCAATTTCAACTATTTCAAACTTAGCTTTGTCAATTTTTAGAATGAACCAATCATGAGTCGAATTAATCTGTGTAAGCTTCGGGAATGGCTCTAATGATACTGTATAATTCCCATCCATATTTTGCTCAGTTGTATAATGGAATGGGCCAAATAGGTATTTAGGGAGTCTTTCTTGTCCTACAAAAATTGCTCTTGTAGGTTTATAAGAAAGATTCAAAATTTGCCGATTATCAAAATCTACATTTTCATCAATAACATGAAAAAGTTCGAAATTCTTTAGTTTTTCTGCATCGTCCCCACGTACTTGATACAAACTGTAATTGTAACTTGATGTGTCTTTCCCTATAGAATCTGCCTCATTGTACGGAATTCTAAAAAGCTCATTATCACCAAAATTTTCATCTATTTGATCATAACCACTATAAACAAAAATAGAATTCTGGTTTGGGAAGTCTTCTGGTTTTGAAACAGAAATTTCCCCGTTTTGTTCTTTTAAGAATGGTCTAATATTACCTAACCAAGGACTATTTAAATTTGAACTACCTTTGATCGCAATTGCGTATTTCATAATAGATAAGTTCTCCTTAATTTATTTGTGGTGAAAGATATTTTGGCTCGTTTTTTTTGACTAAATTCTTGTTTGCTGAGAATAGACTATAAAATGTAAAGTGACACAATTACCAAGATAAAAATCGAGAAAAACTAGTGTCAAGCATCGCAAACCATCTCGATATTTTGACGAAATATTATATTAGTATTTGTTTGCTTGAAATTGGCATCAAGGAATTCCATTGTAATTTTTAATACCCATCAATACTACACATTGAAAAAGATTCTGCCACCTGACAAAAGTCACACAACTGTCATAATTCCCCCAATTCAATTGGTAAACCTCTCCCATGGCTATTAAAAACCCTGCTCCAGCGCGGTCTTCCGTTTGCTCCTGTTCGAGCCACACCCCGCTTGCCAGTCTCAACTAGATTTGTTGGTAAACGGCCGTTACTTCCCATCCATAATTCAAAACGGCCGTTCTCGCCCCCACCATTCCCCCTTAATCCATACAAGCAATCGAAATAGCTACACACGCTGGTATGGTTGGATTAAATTCAAATCAGGAATGACACGATAATGCTTTTCGTTAAATGTTGCCAGAGGGAGGTTGTGGCCAACGGCCGTTTCTGCAATGAGCGCATCCAAAATACCAATGCCATCACTCAAACGAAAGTGAGCAAACATCTCATAGGCACGAGAAGAATCAAGCTGAGAAGGCCAATAAAAACGATACTGGCGCAAGATTGCTTCTACCCGTTGTTGTTCTGGCTTATCGCGGCATCCTTGCAACAATTCCATCGCAACCAGACCTGGTAAAGCAATTTCTTCTGCGCCTAATTGACGCAGCCATTCGGTTGCTGGCGCATAGTTGCGCAAAATATCGACCATGACATCTGTATCAAGCAGAAGCATCAGTCATTCCTCGTTGATGCTCAGCCGTAAGGCGTAGTTGTCTGGCAAATTCTATGCTATCGGGAATGTCTTCGCGGTCAGCCCAAAGACCAACCAGACCAGACTGGAGTAAATCGTTGGCGGTTGACGTGATAGCGGCGGAATCTATGTTCGACTGTTGTTCCGACAAAACAATGACCCGCACTTGTTGGCTGATGACTTGGTGGCGATATTCCTCTGGTATTTCAATCATGCCATTTTTGATATTGGTTTGAAATTCAATGGCTTGCATGAGTTTCTCCTTGTATCCATAGTTTTCTAAACTTCATTATAAACCAACTTATTAGCCATCTCCTAACTGCTCCAGCGCGGTCTTCCGCTGGCTGCTGTGGCTGGACTTTTGAACCGAGCCACACCCTGCTTGCCAGTCTCGACCAGGATTGTTGGCAAACGGCCGTTTACTTCACAATTCACAATTCACAATTTTCAATTCACAATTCACAATTCAAAAACGGCCGTTACTGCCACGAAAGGTTTATGGGAAAACGGCCGTTACCGAATTAAGCTTGACAATTACTCATCTATACCGCCAAGCTTGAATGATGAAATAACCAAATGTCACAAAAATCCAACCGAAAGCACAACCCAAAAGAAGTTGCCTAACATCTTCCCCCAAAAACTTAGAAGTTATATTTGCGACCAGTACACCAAGAGGGACAACCCATAAGAGATTCCAACTCGCTTTTTTCGTCTTAGGATTTCTAGGTTCCAACAAATATGGATCCCATGCTTCAGATAGATAAATACATGTAACAATACCCAAAATAAACCCTAATGGTAATCCCCAGTAAAATAATAGGGGATGGTAAGTAACTACCAACAAAAAAGAAAAAGCAAATAACAATCCAAGACCACCAACAATTCCAAATTTTCGGTTCTCGTCCATAAAAATCAATATCCCCTAGCCAAATCTCCCAATAAATTAACAAAGTCATTTTTATAGGGTTTCAAAACCTCCCTGCTGCTGTGGCCGTACTTCTGTCCGAGCCACACCCCGCTTGCCAATCTTGACCAGGTTTGTTGGGAAACGGCCGTTTACTTCACAATTCACAATTTTCCATTCACAATTCAAATTCAAAACGGCCCTAACAATGTCACTGCGCGACGCTACGCCCAACTCAGAACAATGAACAACGGCCGTTCTCGTAATGCTCAGTAAGAACGGCCGTTTTCCTAAAAATTCTTCCCCTGCAATCGTTGCCCCTTGCTTTTCTGAGTGCCTACTATTTCAGGGGAATATCACCATCAAGTAGAAAACCAATCATGAAGATTTGTTTTTCCACATCCAATATACGACAAAAAACGAAAAGATAATTAACCAAGAAAAAATAAAACTATTGAGAAAATTTTGCGCTCTCTCACCAAATTGCGTCCCGACAAATCTTGCCAAAGCGACTCCACCTACAACTGTCAACCCAATCCAAAAATCATATTTAGAACTATTTTTTTCAATCGCTGGCTTTCCCATTAAGCGTATGTTCTTCAGTTCAATAATAATACACAAAATTATGCCTGCCAATATTCCCAACACTATTCCTGTTTGAACCAAAGTATCGCCCAGAGGCACAATTAATAGAATGCTACAACTTGCTACCAGGC
Organism: uncultured Chloroflexia bacterium; assembly: GCA_963747345.1. Taxonomy (GTDB): domain Bacteria; phylum Chloroflexota; class Anaerolineae; order Promineifilales; family Promineifilaceae. Next base: position 272,600 of record CAVVFA010000009.1, read on the forward strand.
CAACAATAAAGAAGAAAATTGCAGCAAATTTTTGATTACGCTTCATTTGAAATATCCCCCTGCTCCAGCGCGGTCTTCCACTGGCTGTGGTGGCTGGTTTTTTGAACCGAGCCACACGCGCCTGTGGCTGTGCCACACCCCGCTTGCCAATCTCGACCAGATTTGTTGGTAAACGGCCGTTACTCCACAATTCAAAATCCGAACGGCCGTTACTACATACCACCCATACGTACATCATTCTACCCAGGTTTCAAGATTCCTGCTCTTACCACGATCTTGACTTTCCGCTCAAAATCTATCATACTAAAGCCAACTGGTAAGACCACTTACCAGTAAATCGAGAATTTGGATAGGAGCCTTTCTTGAACAACTGGACAGCCCCACAGCGCCCCAACAACTACGCCGAAAGCAGCCTCATCAGCGCGATTCTCGACGGCGACTTTCCCCCAGGTTCCACCCTGCCTGGCGAACGTACCCTCGCTGTCGAACTCGGAGTCACCCGGCCAACTTTGCGTGAAGCCATTCAGCGGCTTACCCGTGATGGCTGGCTGACCGTGCAGCACGGCAAAGCCACCCAGGTCAACGACATCTGGCACGATGGCGGTCTCAACGTACTCAGCGCCCTGGTGAATTATCCAGACCATCTACCCGACTGGATTTATCACCAGTCTGCTGAAAGTGCGCCTCAATCTGGCTCCTGCCTACACCCGAGAAGCCATCTTGAACGGCAATGGCGCGGTCGTCACGTTCCTGGAAAAACATAGAGATTTGAATGATGAAACGGCCGTTTACGCCACATACGACTGGCAGCTCCACCGCCTCCTCACCATCCAGTCGGGCAATCCCATTTACACCCTTATTTTCAACGGCTTCACCGATTTCTACGAACAGATGGCTCGTCTCTACTTCGCCACCGCCGCATCCCGCGCCCGTTCTCGCACATTTTATAGTGATTTGCTGGAAACGGCCGTTGCCCAAGACCCCGCCCGCGCCGAAACCATCTGCCGGGAGACGATGCAAGAGAGTATAGAAGTTTGGCAAGCTATCCGAGGGCAGAATAATGAAAATATGGCATCGAATTAACGCGAATTTACGCGAATTATTCGCCTTTAACCAACAAAAATTCGTGCTAATTCGTGACAATTCGATGCTATTTACGAAGGAAACGACATGCGCTGCGGCGCACCACAATAAATGAAAACCGTAGCGCGATTTGGCAAATCGCGTATCGAATTACCAATTCGATTTACAGAGGAAACCTATGAAACGATGGAACGGCTGGGGAGACGAACACACCACCTACCCGCTCCCCGATAAAGCAGCAGCATTTTTAGAAGACCGGGTCGGCAGCGGCAAACAATCCCAAGACGCCGCCTTCAACGACGTCGTAGCGCAAGTGCCAGCGTCACGACTGCCCCATCATCCGCTGGTCAACACAGATGCCGACGTGCGCCTCATACACGCCCGAGGCCAAAGTCTACCCGACTGGATTGCCCTGCGCAGCGGACGCATTCCCGCCTTCCCCGATGGCGTGGCGTTTCCTACGGTTGATGTCGAGGTTGCCAACCTGATTCGCTACGCGAAGGATGCAGGCATCAAGCTCATCCCTTACGGTGGGGGCACCAGTGTCGTCGGCCATATCAATCCACAGCCAGGCGATGCGCCGGTACTCACCGTCAACATGCAGCGCATGAACAATTTACGCGCCTTCGATGCGACCTCCCAGCTTGCTACCTTCGGCGCAGGCGTGTCTGGCCCCGACGTGGAGGCAGAACTGCGGGCGCGCGGTTACACATTGGGTCATTATCCGCAATCGTTTGAGCTGTCAACGCTGGGCGGCTGGGTGGTCACGCGCTCCAGCGGACAACAGTCGCTCGGATATGGCCGCATCGAAGATTTGTTTGCGGGCGGCACCATCGAAACGCCGGCTGGCAAATGGGAACTGCTGCCTCATCCCGCTTCTGCCGCTGGCCCTGATTTGCGCCAGCTTGTGCTTGGCTCGGAAGGACGGCTGGGCATTCTCACGGAAGCCACCGTTCGCGCCACCCCGCTGCCGGAAGAAGAAGAATTCCACGCTGTGTTTTTCCCCAACTTTGAACTGGGACAAACGGCCGTTCGTCACATCGTCCAGGCCCGCATCCCTCTCTCCATGCTGCGTCTGAGCACCGCCATCGAAACGACCACCACCCTGGCGCTCGCGGGGCACGAACGGCTCATCGGCGGTATGGAGACGGTACTCAGCGTTCGCGGTGTGAAAGACGACAAATGTATGCTCCTGTTTGGCGCGACGGGCAGCAAATCGCTGGTCAAGATGGCACGGAAAGCGGCGCTCGACATCGCCAAACAGTACAAAGGCGTCGAAGTGGCGGGGCAAACTTTTGGCAAGCAGTGGGCTAAGGGACGGTTCCGCACGCCCTACCTGCGCAATACGTTGTGGGAGATGGGCTACGCGATTGATACGTTGGAAACGGCCGTTTCCTGGCACAAAATCGACAAAACCCTGAGCGACATCGAAGCCGCCCTCCGTCCCGGTCTGGCGGAATGGGGCGAGCGTGTCCACGTCTTCACCCATCTCTCTCACATGTATCCACAGGGCGCCAGCATCTACACCACCTATCTCTTCCGCCTCGCCGCCGACCCGGACGAAACATTGGCCCGCTGGCGCACGCTCAAAGACGCCGCCTCTGCCACCATCGTCGCCAACGGCGGCACCATCAGCCACCAACACGGCGTCGGCACAGACCACGCCCCCTATCTGCCGGCCGAAAAAGGGGAATTGGGAACGGCCGTTTTGCAAGATGTGGTGCGGCGGTTTGATCCAGCACGGCATGATGAATCCGGGGAAGTTGATTTTGTAAAGGTTGCAAGGTGGCAAGGTTGCAAGGTTGCAAAGCAGCTCATTACCCTGCAACTTTGCAACTTTATAACTTTGCAACCTTCTAAAGGAAAACTATGAACAAACTACCACGCTCAATCATTTGGCAAACCATTGACCAGCCGTGGGACATTATTGTCATTGGCGGCGGGATTACGGGCGCAGGCATTTTGCGTGAGGCAGCGCGGTTGGGCTTGAAGGCGCTGCTGGTCGAGCAGAAAGATTTTGCCTGGGGCACGTCGAGTCGCTCGTCTAAACTGGTGCATGGCGGCCTGCGCTATCTCAAGGAAGGCAAGCTGGGGCTAACCCGCGCCTCGGTGCTGGAACGGGAGCATCTGCTCGACGAAGGGCCTGGTCTCATCGACCCGCTCGGTTTTTTGCTGGCGACATATGAGGATGACAAAACGGGGCGGCTCGTGTTTGGCGCGGGTCTCACGATTTATGATTTGCTGGCGCTGCAATGGAGCTACAAATACTACAGCCCACGTGATTTCCAGATGCTGGCGCCCCGTCTCTCGACTACCGGTCTCAAAGGCGGCTTCCGCTACGGCGACGCCCAGACTGACGATGCCCGCCTGGTGCTGCGTGTGATTCAGGAAGCGATAGGGGATGGGGCAACGGCCGTTAACTACGTTTCCGCCCAATCCCTGCTAAAAAATGAAGAGGGGCAGGTCAACGGCCTCATTCTCCATGACCACACAACTGGGCAAGAAACCGAAGTCCACGCCCGTGTCGTCATCAACGCCACCGGCGCCTGGGCCGATAATTTACGCCAGGAAGTCGGAGGACAGCGTAAGATTCGGCCGCTGCGAGGCAGTCATCTTATTTTCCGACGCTGGCGACTGCCCATGCCGCAAGCTGTCACCTTCATGCACCCCATTGACCAGCGTCCTATTATGATTTTTCCCTGGGAAGGGATCACGCTGGTAGGCACTACCGACGTGGATCATCAGCAAGATTTGAATGAGGAACCCGGCATTTCGGCAGAAGAAACGGCCTATTTGCTGGCGGCAGTCGAATCACAGTTCCCTTCATTGGGCATAACTTTGGATGACGTGGTGGCGGCTTTTGCTGGCGTGCGTCCTGTGATTGGCTCCGGCAAAGAAGACCCGTCCGAAGAATCGCGGGATCATGTAGTGTGGCAAGAAGAGGGTTTGCTCACCGTCACCGGAGGCAAACTGACAACTTTCCGTTTAATTGCCCTGGATGCGCTGGATGCGGTCAAGCATCTGCTGCCCGACATCCCCGAACCCGACCACCACCAGCCGGTGCTGAATCCCGTGGACATCGTCCTGGCCGACGACAACCTCACGGAAACCTGCCGCCGCCGTTTGCTCGGCCGCTACGCCGCTGCTGCTCCTGATTTGGTCGCCGCCGCCCAAGCCGACGAGCTAACGGTCATCCCTGGCACGCAGACGATTTGGGCGGAACTGCGCTGGGCGGCTCGGGCAGAAAGTGTGGTGCATCTGGAGGATTTGCTCCTGCGGCGCACCCGTCTCGGTCTCTTGTTGCAAAATGGAGCCGCCGCTCTCCTGCCGCGCATCCGCACCATCTGCCAGCCAGAACTGGGCTGGGACGATGTCCGCTGGGAGCAAGAAGAAGCTGATTATCTGGCGCTGATCGCCTGCTGTTACAGCGTTCCAGACGCCGCGCTTATCCCGGATTGGAAGGCGATGGTGGCTGACGCGAGAGCGGCCAAGTTGGTGGAGAAGGAGGAGGAGCGGCATGATGGGAGGAAACGGCCGTTACTCATTGCGGTCTTACTGGGACTGGCGGTTTTCCTGGGTTGGTTTTGGTTGAGAGAGAGGGACGGGGTGTAAACGGCCGTTTACAAATCCAGCGTGATCTTCAAAATCCGATCCACTTGTGCTATGACATCTTGAGACAAACTACCCCGCTGCCGCAGTAGTCTAGTTTTAGCAATGGCGCGAACTTGCCCACCCAAAGCAACCGAATCATCCGTTAAACCGCCATTTCCTGCCTGAATTAAGACATTGTTTGGATAGGAATGCTTCACATTCTTGGCACTGGTCACTGGTACAACCACAATAACATGACTATATTGATTGATCGCATCCCGACTGACAATAATGACAGGCCGTACTCCTGCTTGCTCTGAGCCTTCTGTCGGATTCAATCTGGCGTCAAAAACATCACCTCTTTTCATTCTTCCGATTGCTCCCCATCTGCCAATGCTTCCCAATCACTTTCCGCAAAAGATTCAGCCACATCAGTTTGCAAAGCCTGATAGCCATCATCTTCTGCCATCGCTGCAAACTGACGATCGATTTCCGCTCGTTCTAAATCAGCGATGAACTGCTCCAAAGCAGCCACAACAAGCGCATTTCGGTTAGGCACTTTCCCTGAATCCACTAATTCCTGACCCTTTTGGAGTAAACTTGCGGGCAAAGTGACTGTTGTGCGCACTGTTTCATATTTATCAAGTACATGTGATTGCATAAAAACCTCCATCATTTTTGATGCGTAATATGATGCAATTATAGTCGTACGGGATGATGGGTGTCAAACGGCCGTTACTCATCGCGGCATTACTGGGACTAGTTATTTTGGTGGGTTGGTATTGGTTAAGAAAAAGGGACGGGGTGTAAACGGCCGTTTCTACTCACAATTAGGCGCTTCGATGAACAGGGTGGTTTGCTCCCATAATCCGCCACCAGATTCTATACGCCCCTCACCTGTGGCCGCGCCACCGGGACTAACGAGCCGATAAATGTAACTGCCATTGGTGGGGCCATCGATAAGCTTCCCATTCCAGTAATAGGCATAAATACCGTTCCCACCGTGACCTAGAAAAAAGATGTCTTGTTCCCAGCCAGTTGTGGTGCAAACGGCCGTTTCCGGCAAAGGCCAAAAGTCAAATATCAGCGGCGTAATTTCGCTAGAAGCCACAGGTGTCGGTTCATCAGCGACATTGGCAGCGCCAGAGCTATGGGTGAACACAGGCAGCCCATCAACTTCCCCCTCCCATTGCAACCGTTCCCCGAAGATAAAACCGGCGGTATCCTCATCACCTACAAAGAACCACTTGCCATCCTCAGAACGACCCAGCACCACAATCGCAACGCCTGCTTCTAAAACAGAAAGTTCTTCACCACTTAAATTTGGCGTAGCGAACAAGGATGAATTATTTAAAACGAGGCCCACGTCGGTAGGCGTTGGCGAACTTGTGGGTGTGTCAGTCGCCAGCGGGGTGTTTGTTGCCACAGTGGTGGCCACCACTGTGGCAACAATCGTGTTGGTGGGTTGTGGCGTAGCCGTCGCTGATTGGGTTTCGGAAACGAGCAAGTTCTCTGTTGGTTTTTTTGTAGGCGTGGTGGTGGCCGGAACGGCCGTTTTCGTTGGCGCTTTGGTGACTGTTTCCGTAATAACCGCGACTGCTGGCACAGTAGCCGTTGCGCCTGTGCCAGCCGCGACAGCATCACTACTCATAAATCGCCACCCTATCGCCATTAAGATGATCAGCACCCCAGCAACCAATGAACCCGCAATCAACCATTTATCACGGTGTTTGATTTCCTCATTTGTGTCAATCATCCGTTGGGCAAGTTCCAGCACCCCATCTTCATCAGGAAAATCCGGGTTTATTGCTTCGACTTGTTTCCAAATAGATAACGCCAAATACGGCTTTTGCTCAGCGACAGCCACAAACGCATTATTGTAAAGCCGCGCCGCAATGCCAACTTTAGCACGCTCTTCAACCTGCATCCGGTCTCTGTAAGGCAAACTGCCGCGTTTAACTTCGATAGCCTCCCATTTGTCTAACGCATCTTCATATTTGTGTGCTTCCAGCAACAGGACAGCTTCTTCATACATCTTGTCCATATCAGACTGGATGGTGTCAGACTGCACACTCTGGCGAACTTGCGATTCCAAATGGGCTAAATTAGGATAATCCGGTTTCAGATCTCGCAAAGCAGTAATAACCACCAGTGCTTCGCCAAAATGGCCTTCCTGGAAAAAGCCAACCGATTGTTCATACAAACGATTCGCCGACTCCTCCCGCAATTGCGCTGCCTGATCTGTCTGGTAATCTGCACCAGTACGGGTGAGTTCGTCAACTTTTTCAATACAGCCAATATAGTTCGTTTCATCAAACGCTTCAGACGCTTGCAGCCACAGCCGTGCTAAATGCTCCAAATGACGGGAACCCAGGGTATCCAGCGGGTTTTGCAGGGTAAGCACCACACTTTGCAAAGCGGTGTTCATATCAGCGGCCGTGGCGTAACGACGTTCAGGCTGTTTTTGCATAGCCCGTTCAACGATGGCGATGAGTGTTTGCGGAATATTCGGATTGATAGTATGGAGGTCTGGCAACACGCCGTCTAGTTGCTGCTTCAGAATCTCTTTGGTGGTTTTCCCTTGAAATGGCGGATAACCACTGAGCATCTCAAAGAGAACCACGCCCATCGAATAGATGTCTGTGCGATAGTCGATTGGCCCTCCCTTGACTTGCTCGGAAGACATATATAAAGCTGACCCCAGAGCGGCCTCGTTACCCAAATTATCGATCTCTTGGCCCACCAGTTTGGTGATGCCGAAATCCATAAGAATCGGTTCGCCCAACAGGTTGAGCATGATATTTTGAGGTTTGATGTCACGATGGATCATACGCCGCTGATGAGCGTAATCGACAGCATCACATAAATTGATGGCAATACGCACACTTTCGGTCAGGGGGAGACGCAATTCGGCCTGGTTGAGGGCAGCCAGTTTATCAGCCAGGGTTTCACCGGGAATATATTCCAGCACCATGTAATAAATGCCTTGTTCCCGCTTGAAATCGTAGACGCGCACGATGTTTTGATGACGCAATTGAGCAACGGCCGTTGCTTCTTGTTCAAATTGTTGGACGAATTCTGGCTTTTTGGTGAGGTGGGGATGGATGATCTTGACGGCAACGGCACGCTTCAAGTTCTGATCCATGGCACGGTAAACAGACGACATGCCACCACGACCGAGAAGTGTTTCAATTTGGTAGCGATCTCCGAGTTTTTGGCCGATCCAGGATTGAGGTTTTTGCGTCATTTTCGGACTCCGCTATGATGGGGCAGAAACGGATAGAATTCTCATACAATGTTGACGCAGGTTTGATAGCACTGCCCCTGCGAATACTCCTATCAAATACCGATCTTTATCGTTTAAGGATTATACCATGCAACGGCCGTTCTTTCATTTCCCCCATATTGGCTATAGCCGAAACCCATTCGGTGCGCTCACAGATGAAGAATGGACAGCCATCGCCGTCTTGCCGCCAGCCATTGAGCATGTATTGGCCGATGGATTTGAGCATTTGCAACTGCTGGGGCCGATGGGCATCGGCAAATCCACAACGCTGCTCGCGTTGCAGACAGAATTTCAACGCGGAGGCGCAGAGGCGCAGAGAAAAAAATCTGCGGAATCTGCGGAATCTGCGGATAACAAGATTATTTATGAATACTTGCCCGAGGGGCAGCGCTATTTTGTGACGGAAACCAAGGGGCTGGATGTTTTTTTGCTAGATGAAGCTCAACGGCTTAACTGGTGGCAGCGGCGCAAACTGGCGAAGGTGGTAAGTAATTCCCCCTTGCGTCTCATCATCAGCAGTCATGAAGATCTGACCCCGTTGTTTGCCAAGAAGGGCTTGAATTTGACGAGTGTGGATTTGAGCGGGGAGATAGATGTGGGGTGGATAACGGCCGTTATCCACAAGCGCCTATCCTATTTTGCACTCCCCAACCAACCCCACGCCACTTTGACCCCTGCCGCCATCACCTATCTGGTCGAAACCTTCGGCCAAAACTTGCGCCAGATGGAATACTTTCTCTACGAAGTCTGGCAGCAGCTCGAAAGCACTCATCCCATCGACAGCGACTTCCTGCGCGTTTTGATAATTGGCAAAGGCGAGTATGATCAGGCAAGAAAATAGACAAACTACACGAGCTGCATAACAAATACCATGACAAATAATCGAACCTCATTCAGCAGGTGGGAAATAGTGGGCTTAACGGCCGTTTTCCTTTTGGCGGCTTTTTTACGACTGGGCTTCGTCGGCATCAACTCCTTTGGCTTTGACGAAGCGCGTGTCAGCCACATGGCACTGCAAATGGCACGAGGCGGCCTGTTTGCCCAGATGGGGATGCAATCTTCCAGTTACGTGCCCAATCTGCCTGCCGCCGTCTGGATTTTTGCGCTTGCCCTATCTGCTCACGCCCGATCCGCTGGGTGCAAATTTGTTTATTGGACTGGTGGGCGTAACGGCCGTTCTCGGTATCTGGTGGTTGGCGCGGCAAGCATGGGGCGCGTGGGCTGGTTTCGCCGTGGCACTGCTGTTGGCGGCCTCACCCATGGCCGTCGCTTACTCGCGCAGCGTCTGGTCACAAGATTTATTAGTGCCATTCACCATCTTTTGGGCGTTGGCAGGCGTAGTCGGTATTGCCCAAAAACGGAGCTGGGCGCTGGCACTGCACGTCTTTTTAGCTGGATTTACCCTGCAAATACACTTTGCCGCCATACCTTTAGTCATCGGCACAGTCTGGTTGGGACTGCGTTACCGGCTGTGGCGGCAGTGGAAACCGGTACTCGTCGGCGGCCTGTTCGCCCTGCTCACACTGCTGCCTTACGTGCAAATCATCTGGTGCTGCGGCACCGGAGCGCAAGAAGAATGGCGCAACCTGTTAAGCGCCCCCAATCTCATCAATGCCAACGTCTTTCAAACCCTGGCAGATGTAGGCACCGCTACAAATTGGGAATCGCTGCTAGTAGGGCAAGATTGGCAGTGGGCGGCGCCGTTCCCAACGCTGCTCATGCTGTCCCGTTACATCCTGCTTTTTATGATGGTGGCTGGACTGTTTTTAGCCATCTTGTTGGCCTGGCGAGACCGGCGCAAATCACCTGATTGGGCTTCCGTCCTAACCACGCTGCTGCCCGTCTGGGTGCTGTCGATTCCGCTTTATTATGTGCGTTTTCCGCGAGAAGTGGGCAACCACTACTTGCTGTCAGCACTGCCCGCCATGCTGCTGTTGGTGGGACTGGTCATGGGCTGGCGGCGGTTTTCACGGGGATGGCTGATGGGGATAACGGCCGTTATCATCCTGATCGCCACTGTACAAACCATCACCATAGTGCAAGCGTTGACAATCGTTTCTAGTCAGTCCCCGCCCGGTGGCCTTGGCACCCCCCTGCGTTACCATCGTGCTGCCGCCCGCGCCCTGCAAGACGACGCCCCGATTGCCGTGCACACCTTCGACGACAACGCCGCCTACGCTGGCGACGCCGCCGCGTTCAGCGTTTTATTGTGGCACTACCCTTACCGCATGGTAGACGGCCGTTCTGTCATTCTTATTCCTGCCGCCCAACCAGGCCAACCCGTGCATCTGTTGGCAACCTTCGACACCCTGCCTGCCTGGCAAGAAATGGTCGCCAACGGCCTTGTCAATGATATAGAAACCTTGCCCCGCCGCCCCGACGAGCCGCCCTACATGGCAACCACCTTGCAAGACTGTCGATTTGTCCCAATTTTCGTTGATAGAGCCAGTGGCTTTAGCCAATGGCACAGAACTGGTGGGCTGGAATGCGCACAAAATCGAGAACGGCTGGCGCTTTGTCACCGCGTGGCACATTAACGAGCAGTCAGACCGTCAGGACTATCATCAATTCAATCACTTTCAGGATGGCATTTCGTCAGAGCCAATTGCCATCCACGATGCGCGTTTGTCCTCTCATGCCTGGCAGCAAGGAGATACGCTAATCACCTGGGTCGATTTTGATCCGGCCGGGCAACCAGGCCCGTTCTGGGTAGACGTAGGCATGTACACCTGGCCGGACGTCGCCCGCACTCCTCGTTTGGATACCGCTGGTGATCCTATGCAGCCCATTCGATTGGGGCCGTTTGGGGAGTAAGATGAGGTGGATAACGGCCGTTATCCACAAACGTCTATCCTACTTCGCCATCCCCAACCAACCTCATGCCACATTAACGGCCGTTGCTATCACCTACCTAATTGAAACCTTCGGCCAAAACCTGCGCCAAATGGAATACTTCCTCTACAAAGTCTGGCAGCAGCTAGAAACTACCAGTCCTGTAGATGTCCATTATTTGCAAGAAGCGCAATAAAATCAGTAGGAGTAGGATAAGCAGATATCATCACTTTTTTATACACTCAGATATCTTCCTATATTTTCTCCCCTTTTTAGAACAAGTGACACTTTCCTATAAACTCACTATCATTACCCTCATTGACCGAACCAATCGAGGAAAAAACACGTAATGAAAATAAGTCCGTATTTTATCTTTAACATTTTTCTTTTCTTCCTGTTGCTTTTGGTGTTTTTTCTTGTGTATCTAAGAAGTCTTCACAATCATCGAAATGCACCTCAAAAGCTCCTCCGTTATTATACAAACGACTTAGAACACCAACGTAAAGTTGGTGACCGCACTAGCGAAGCTACTACCCTCAATAAAATAGGTATGCACTATAGTTCTTTAGGTCAATTTGACGAAGCCCTTCGCTTTTTTAACGATGCCTTGTTGATTCGACATGAAATTGGGGAACGCAATGGCGAGGCTGCATCCCTAAATAACATCGGCTCCGTTTATCGTAGTTTGGATAAGACGAAGGAAGCGCTGCGTTTTTATAACAAATCTTTGACTATCAGTCGTGAAGAAGGTGACCGTAGTGGTGAAGCCATAACCCTCAGCAATATTGGCTTAGTTTACGATGGTCTTGGTCAATCAGAAGAAGCACTGCGATATTACAACGAATCATTGTCAATTCGGTGTGAAATAGGGAATAGAGTGGGGGAGGCTTTAACTCGGTATAACATTTCGAAAATTTATTGGGAGCAAAGGGATTTGATTTCAGCCCGTGCCGAGTTACAAAACGCCGTAAAACTCACAGAAACTGTGCGAAGTCCCTATCGAACTCTTTTTCAAAAAGAATTAGCTGTGCTTGAAGAAGAAATAGCTAATAATTAGTGACAAGCACCTCGTAGGTGCTTGTCACATCAAGTTAACTTTCTTTTAGTGCTGCATACACGCGCTGCGGCGTGAACGGAATCTGGCGGATACGTACACCGGTGGCATCAAAAACCGCGTTGGCAATGGCGGGCGCTACGCCGTCCTTCGGGATTTCGGCGATGGCTTTGGCGCCAAAGGGGCCGGTTGGCTCATTGGTCTGTACCAGGATAGCTTTCATCCAGGGCATCTCGTCGGCGCGGTAGATGTGGTAGGGGCCGAACTCGTCGTTGATGAGGTTGCCGGTCTCGTCGTAGGCCATTTCTTCGCAGTGACCGTAGCCCAATGCCTGCACCATACCGCCTTCCACCTGACCGCTGGCTGTCAATGGGTTGATGGGCACGCCTGCGTCCACCGCCATGACCAGCTTTGTCACCGTCACTTGACCTGTTTCCATATCTACTTCCACTTCGGCAAACTGCCCGGCAAAGGGCGGCGGTGAAGCTACGCTGACGTAAGAAGCGTTCGCCATGATCTGGCGCTGGTCAGCCTGGTGGAGTGAATGCAGCGCCACCGCTTCCAGACTGACGCTGCGCCCATCAGGCGCCACCGCATGTTTGTTTTCCAGACGAATACCGGCCGTGGTATCGAGTTCGAGCATGAGCGCCGCCCGTTCCTTGATTTGGTCTGCAACTTGCTCGGCGGCTTTCTTAACGGCCGTTCCCGAAATATAAGTCGTACTGCTGGCATAAGCGCCCACGTCAAACGGCGTCATATCCGTATCACTGGAATACATCAAAATATCAACCAGCGGCACACCCAGCACTTCCGCCGCCATCTGTCCCAGCACCGTGTCGGAGCCAGTGCCCAGGTCGGTCGCGCCTACCAGCACATTAAACGAACCGTCGTCGTTCATCTTTATCGACGCGCCGCCCATATCGAGGCCAGGAATAGCCGTGCCGTGCATACACATCGCCGCGCCCAGACCGCGCCGCAGATGCGGTTTGCCCGGAACTTCGTGCCAGCCCTGTTGGTATTTGCGATCCCAGTCGATAGCCTGCATACCCTGCACAAAACATTCATTCAGCCCGCACGAGGCGATAATTGGCACATCAACGACTGTTTCTTTTTCGCCTTCGCCCAACAGCGGCGCAATGGGCATGGGATCGCCCGCCTGCACCCAGTTTTTGCGCCGGAACTCGATGGGATCCATGCCCAGTTCATGCGCGATTTCGTCCATGTGGTTTTCCAAACCGAAAAGCGCCTGCGGTGCGCCGTAGCCGCGATAGGCTCCCGGCACAGGCAAATTGGTGTAGGCCACCAAACAGTCGAACTGGCGGTTGGGGCAGTTGTAGCTGCTTAAACCGCGCAAGCCCGTCACCGTTTGCACGGTCAGGCCATGCGTGCCGTACGCGCCAGTATTGGCGACGACGCTGAATTTTTGACTGTGCAATGTGCCATCGGCCATGACGCCGGTTTTCCAGGTGATCGTTTGCGGGTGACGGGTGCGGCTGCTGCGGAACTCCTCGGAGCGCGTCAGTTCCAGGCGCACCGGACGGCCCGTTTTGAGGGTAAGATGCCCCACGATGTCTTCGATGAGCATTTCTTGCTTCACGCCAAAACCGCCGCCGATGCGCGGTTTGATCACGCGAATCTGGCGCACGGGCAGTCCCAACAACGGCGCGACCATGCGGCGCACATGAAACGGCACCTGCGTGCTGGTGCGAATCACCAGCCGCTCGTCCTCGTCCCACCAACTGATAGCGATGTGGGGTTCGATGGGCGCTTGCTGCACCTGATGTACGTAGTAACTGCGCTCAAAAACGTGGTCGGCCTCGGCAAAACCCTGGTCTACGTTGCCTAAATGCGCTTCGATGTGGTGCACGAGATTGCGCGAGGCGTCGTGGACGTCAACTGTGTCTGGCTCGTCGTGGATGACGGGCGCTCCCGGTTTGATGGCTTCGGTTTCGTCGAAAACGGGAACCAATACTTCATACTCCACGTGGATCAGCTTGAGCGCCGCTTCGGCAATCTCAACTGTGTCGGCGGCGACGGCAGCGACGCGGTCGCCCACGTAGCGCACTTTGTTGTCGAAACTCACCTGATCATAGGGGGGCGGATTGGGGTAACTTTGACCGCCTGAGGCATATTTCACGCGCTCCACATTTTTGTAATGCACGACGGCGCGCACACCAGCCAGCGCCACGGCGTCGCTGTCGTCGATGTCGAGGATACGAGCGTGGGCGTGGGGACTGGTCAGCAGCTTGGCGTACAACATACCGCGCAGGTCGATGTCGTCTACAAATGCCGGGTTGCCTTTTGCGAGTTTGATGGCGTCTACTTTCGTTTCTGATTTGCCGACAACGGCCGTTTCCGGGATGCCAGATTTGAGTTCGATGTCGGTGTGAGGCTTAACGATTGTCGATTGTTGATTGCCGAATGACGATTGTCCGCCCGAGAAATCAGGCGTGTCGTCGGCGGGGGGCTGTTCGGCGAAGTAAGTAGCGTCTACGATTTGCGGACCATCGTAGGGGGGCAAGTCTTCGCCGCGCAAGTAGGCGGCGGCACGCAAGATGGCTTCCACTGGTTTCACATAGCCGGTCTCGCGGCAAAGAATGCCAGAAAGGGCCTCGCGCACTGCGGCTTCGGTCGGGTTTAGGTTTTGCGCCAGCAGCGCCTTCGCCGCCAGCATCATGGCGGGTGTGGAATAACCGGACTGGATGGCGCCGGTTTCGATAAAGGCTTTTTGGATGGGATGCAGGTCGCCCACCCGTTCGGTCAGCCCTTCGACGGTTTCGATGGCGTGGCCTACGGCTTGTCCCGCGAGCAGGGTGTCGCTGTTGACGAGTTTACCGTCGAGCAAGATGGCAGAAGCGCCGGTCTGACCGTCGCCACTGCCGAAGCGCACGCTGAAGTAGCCAGCGCGGCGCAGAACCTGGAGCAGGGTATCTGTGGCGGCGGCGTTGATGGTTTGGTTGGTGCCATTGATGTTCAAGGAAATAGTCATTGTGGTCTCCGATTTAGCTTTGTTCATAAGCATCGAGAAATTCTTGTCTTGAAATGTTTGCTTGCGTAAGAATGGTGCGTAGGGTTGAGCCTTTGATGTGGCGATGATTGGGCATGGTTAATGGTGTGCGCGTTCCATCTGGGTTCTCGCGCAGCATGGCGATATGGTTGCCTTCTCGTACCAAGCGGAAGCCAAGTGTTTCAAAGGTTCGAATTACTTTTCTTTTAGGGGCGTCGGTTGGGAATGGCGGCATCAGGCGGCGCTTGGGATGGAGATTCCTGTTTCTGCGATAAATGCTTCGATCACAGATTTGTCAGGTTCCAGAACTTCTATACCAAAGGTTTCGATATGAAATTCTAGTGCTGATTTTATATCTGCGAGGGCAGCCTCGTATGTGTCACCTTCACCGACGACAACACCTTTTAAACCAAGTGGATAGGCTACATAGCCATCAGGATGTTTTTCGACAATGATTTTAAAATTTTGCACCATATGAATCACCTTGATTAAATCTGATTTTTGGGGTTTGTGTTGGATATAGGTTCATTTTACCATGAAAACGGCCGTTTCCCTCAGCTTCAACCGGGCATTATTGTTTGGGCGCATACTCCCGTATTTGCCCCAACTGCCACACGAGCAGTTCAGGGGTGAGCGGGAAGGGTTTGCTTTTGAAGTCAGCGCGTATTTGTTGGATAACGGCCGTTTTCTCAGGATGCCTATCACTGAAAGCAATCAAAAAATCTCGGTTGGGTATCCCCAGCAGCATCTTGCCAGGAATACGACTTTGCCAAGTTTTCATTAAATCCGGCAGCAAAATGCGGGTAGCGGCAAAATAATCCTTCGTTTCACACACAATGAGAGTATTGTCTCCAATTCCTTGTGCTTGCACCATTTCGGGCGTGGTGCGTAACCGCAAATCACGTAGAGCATATCCGTGAACATCATTGAGCGATGCGCGAGATTTAGCCAAAAAACTGGCAATCATATTCCCAGTGAGATAAGCACGGTATTGTGGATGATCAAACAAATAGACAACAAATAGCCCAGCCATAAATGGTCGGCTAATAAGTTGGATGCCACCAGCCTTATTCGTCTGTTCAAGCCAATCTCCCCGTTGCAAGATGGGCAGCAATGATTCGGCGGACTCCTTTTCGGTGAGAGGTGGTGGCAGGGGTGGCATTCGCTTAAGCACAGTCAGATGTGATTGCACGATGTCATCCAGGCGGTCGGGGGCGTTTTTGTATGCGCCGTAGAGCATGTCCAGATCGCAGCGCATGGCTTGACCATGCATGATGACATAGAGATCTTTTTGTCGTTCATCCACGATAAACCCCGCTTGTTTAGTGGCTTTTTTCAGGTGCTGGTTGAATGCAGTTCGTTTGAGCATAATCCTCATCCTTATCCCTAATCTGGACAAGCCAGAACCAAAAAAATTTATGGCATCGAATTGGCACGAATTCGCTGCCATCATACCCTTCTGCCATTTTTATGTATTCTTCAACATTTTCTTTGTCGTCGTAATAGCTCATTCAGGTTTCCATGATCATAAATTTTGCATGTCAACTGGTTCTAAATCGGGATTATCGGCCGGAGCGCGACCTATTTTTGCCATATCGACCCAACGGCCGTTTAGCTTCACCCGCACCACATCAGCCGTAAAATCGGTATTGGTTTCCTTGTCATTGCTGAGCAGGGAAGAGCCGACACCATAAATGTCAGCGGGAACACTCAGTTTTTCAAAGCGCTCAATTTTCTCGGGATTAAAGCCGCCTGTCACCACAATTTGCACATTGCGACAGTAAGATTTTGCCATTTCTTCTTGCGCGGCGGTTAGCGCCCAGCCTTCCCAGGCACTGTCCAACGCTTGGCGCACGTTAAATACCAAACGCGGCGTCACGCCTAAATCTAAGGCGGGATCACCCAGCGGTGGCACATTGACATCACGCAAACTGCCGCTGGTATCCAAACGCACGCCATACAAGACGTATTTTTCCGCCTCGTCCCGTTGTCCAGCGGCAACCAGTTCTGCATAACGGGTAAACATCGCTTTCATGGTACGCAAGCTATCTTGCACGGAATCGTTGTTGAAATCGACGAGGGCGATACGGGGAATTTCGGCGGGACGGTGTTCGGAAAAGGCCATCATCGCCGCAGCCGTGTCGCCAAAGAAGCAAGCGATGGCGGCGTGAGCCACTGTGCCACCCGCTGCCCCGCCCCACCAGTCCCCTTGCGCGTCGGTGGACACAAACGAGCGTAGTTGACCCTGAAAATCCTGGTTGAATCGGGCGACGGCGATGTCGTAGGCGTAGCCATCGGCCGCTTGCACTTCATGAATGTCAAACCGTGCCGGGAAGAACAAGACTTGCTTGCCCCGTGCCGCCCGCAGCACTTTGTAGACATTGGTAGCAATGCGGCTGCTGCGGCTGAGAATGCCCAGCATCGGTGTTTCCAACAAGGCAAAATCCCGATACCGGCCGAGTACGCGAATAACAGGCTGCACTTTTAAGGGATCACCGTGATATTCTGTGATGGCGGCATCGTGAACGGCCGTTACCTGCAAACTGTCCCACGTCTCCACCCATTCATCCGCTTCATCAAAGTAGCCCGTGCAATGGCGCAGCATCGACAATGCCTTGTCCACCCCCACAATCACCGTTTTCCCGTGTCGGCGCGTGAAAAACTGAACCTCAACCTCCAAATCCCCCACATTAAGCCCCAACGGATCTTGCCCAATCTCCCGCGCAAACTGCCCCTGATAACCATCTGCTTCACTGACACCCTTGAGCATGGCTAAAATATTGGCGAAATACTTATCGGAATACCAACCTCGGCGCATCCGCTCTACATCCAGCTTAAATACGTCATTTGTTAATCGTTCATGATTAAATAAACTCATTTGTCACATATCCTTTCCGGTGTAAACTTATGGGCGTCGCAGGAGATTTGCGATGCACTATTTCCTAAAAATTCAACACGAGTATGATAGTATCATAGCAATTGGTAGCTATCCATCAAATCTGAGCCTAACTATCGCGCATGATCAAAATCGCCGCAAAAGCCCGCTTTTCCTTCCTGTTTCCCGCAGATCGAAAGACTACTTTCGAATTCTACAGCGATATGAACCGAATGGCTGATTATTTGCAGCATATCGAGCTAGTCGACTGCCAATCAGATTCTGAATATCGCCTCTATTACAATACAGTTGAACTAGGCACCTATCACATCCATGTTTACTGCGATGTACGCATGGACAGCAACCTTGACGATTATTCTTTGACCATCGTCTCCGTTGAAAATTTGCCCCCTATCGAAACAGAAGTCACCATCAACGCCACCACTACGCGCGGATTTTACAGCAGTGAATCCACTTTCCATGAGGAAGGGGACGAAACCCGTGTCGAGTACACGCTGTCGCTGCAAGCCAAACCACCCCGTCCCAAGGGAATGCGGTTCATGCCCAGTAAAATGGTCGATAAAATTGCCAACAATATCACCAATCACCGTATGCGTGAAATCGCCGAACACTTCATCGAATCTTCCATTGCCGACTTTCCTCGCTGGCAAGCGGAAAGAGAATCCAGTTAAATCTTTTCATCAAATTTCATCTCTCAACGTAATATTTCCACAATCATTTGCATCTAAACTGCGAAACGGGTAGCAGGCAGTGTAAGTTCGCCTACAGTTTTTAAGCCACTTCAGATTACATTTAGGTAAACCATAAAAAGTTCTTAAAATTACCAACACGCAAAATCGTGGTTTCCTTCAAGGAAAAGCGGGTTTTGCACAATTTTATTTCCAAAAACTTTCCCGCTTTTACCTATTACGATCCATCAAAATACATACAGGAGGAAGTATATGACTTCATCAGCTTCTGAAAACACGAAATTAGACAAACCAGAAGCATCATTTTTAAGCCGCCATGGGCAAAAATTGGTTGCTCTTATCTTTTTGGTTACTCTTATTGGGCGCATACTGGTATTACGTGCAATCAAATGATCTAACATTGACGGATTCTGCTGAAAACATAGCGGTTTTACTAACGACCAGCGCCTTTGGCCCACTTTTGTACATTATCATCTACTGGCTGCGGCCGCTTATCTTCTTCCCCGCAACCATTCTCACCGTTCTCGGCGGGTTTCTGTTTGGCCCGATTGGCATTATCTACACCATTATCGGGGCAAATGGCTCGGCGATGGTGGCGTTTACCGTTGGCTATTTCTTTGGGCAGGGTATTTTGGAGGACAACAAAGACAGTGCGGGTTTCATTCAAACATACACAACTCGGATGCGTGAAAACAGCTTTGAGACAGTACTACTCATGCGCCTTATTTTCTTGCCTTATGATTTGGTGAACTATTCTGCGGGATTCTTGCGCATTCGTTGGCTGCCATTCCTATTAGCAACGGCCATTGGTTCCCTGCCTGGCACGATTTCTTTTGTCCTGCTCGGCGCATCTTTTGGCACCTTGAATGAATTACTGGCTGGCGAACTCAAAGTAAAGCCACCAATTTTGGTAGCCTCCATCGCGCTTATCGTTGTCAGCATTGGCGCTTCACGTCTCCTTAAAAAACGCGAAGCAGCCAAAAACGCCGAATAATTCATCCTTCTCCCTCATCATTCATCCTTCAGGAGTAACCTATGTCTGAAATCACCCTTGTGCCAAATGATGTTTACAATCAGGAACTTATCCAACAGGCGCATCCGCCAGAGTGGACAAATCCGACACCAAACGGCCGTTATAATCTCTTAGTCATCGGTGGCGGTTCAGCCGGGCTGGTGTGTGCGGTCGGGGCGGCGGGGGTGGGCGCAAAAGTGGCGCTCGTCGAGAAACATCTGCTCGGCGGCGACTGCCTCAATACCGGCTGCGTGCCATCCAAAACCGTCATTCGCTCGGCCAAAGTCATTGGCGAAATTCAGAAAGCGTCTGATTTTGGCGTGCATGTGCCAGCCGGTGTCACCGCCGATTTTGGGCAGGTGATGGCACGGATGCGCAGAATTCGCGCCGACATCAGCCACCACGATTCTGCCCAACGCTTCACCGACATGGGCATTGACGTTTTCCTCGGGGGCGGCAAGTTCACCAGCCCCACCACTTTTGCAGTGGACGGCCAAGACCATCACGTTCAAGAAAGCGGTCATCGCTACCGGCTCCCGCGCCGCCGACCTGCCCATTCCCGGCCTGGCAGAAACGGGCTACATCACGAATGAGACGTTTTTTCAGTTGGAAGAACGGCCGTTACGCCTGGCAGTTATCGGTGCTGGTCCCATCGGTTCTGAACTGGCACAAGCGATGCAGCGATTCGGCACCAAAGTGTCTATGTTTGACATCATGCCCCAGGTTCTGGGACGAGAAGATGCGGATGCCGCCGCCATTGTGCAGGCGCAAATGGTAAAAGATGGCCTAAACTTATGCTTGGGAGCCAGCATCAGCCAAATCAGGCAAACTGACGCAGGAAAAATAATTGAATTCACGATGAATGGTCAGGCCGAAAGCGTATTGGTGGATGAAATTTTATTGGCCGTTGGCAGACGACCAAACGTTGAAAGTTTGGATTTAGAGACAGCCCAGGTTGAATACACGAAAAAAGGCGTCACCATCAACGACAAATTGCAAACGACCAACAAAAATATCTATGCCGCTGGCGATGTGGCTCTGAAATATCAGTTTACGCACACAGCGGATGCGGCAGCCCGCATTGTGCTGCAAAACGCCCTTTTCATGGGCAGCCAAAAGTTTAGCGATCTGACGATTCCTTGGGTGACGTACACAGACCCAGAGGTGGCGCATGTGGGCATGTATCCGGCCGATGCGGAAGCAAAAGGCATGGAAATCGACACCTTCACCACCTACCTCAAAGATATTGACCGAGGTCGTGCAGACGGCGAGGAAGCTGGCTTCGTTAAAATTCATGTCAAAAAAGGGTCTGATAAGATTCTGGGGGCCACGATTGTCGGCAGCCACGCCGGTGATATGATTAGCGAAGTGACGGTGGCAATGGTCGGCGGACTGGGACTGAAAACGATTCAGCAGGTTATCCACCCATACCCCACCCTGGCCGAAGCCATCCGTAAATGCGCCGACGCCTGGAATCGCACCCGACTGACGCCCACGGTGGCGAAATTGTTTAACAAATGGCTGGCCTGGAATCGGTAACTTATCCGCAGATTAACGCCCATTGTCGCAGATTTTGTTGCTTGGCTGCATGTTTTACAGGTTTGGGGTACAGCCGCGGCTACAATCTGAGAATTTTTATTAGGTGACATGGACAAACTGACGCAATTGCGACAAGCGGTGGAAAATGCCCGCCGTGATCTCATCGAAGCAGAAGCAGAACTGACGGATCAACGCGCAGATATTGCAGCGTTTGAATTTGAGTATGAGGCCACGGTAGGCGTCCATCTGCTTCATCTTGAGCGCATTTCTGCGGAGGTGACGTTGTATCTGGATCGCATTAAGGAACGACGCAATGAGCAGATTTTTGGCACGTCTTTCAGCTCGGTTGAAGACCAATATCGGCAAACATGGCGCACGCCGCCAACCACGGTGCAGCCGAAGAAAAAGGTGGCCGTCAGCGAAAATACGGAAGCACAAATCAAGAAGCTGTACCGCCAACTGGCTCGCCGCTATCACCCTGATTTGGCAGAAGATGAAGATGAACGGATTTACCGAACGGAAATGATGACGGCCGTTAATGATGCGTATGCCGCCCGCAGTTTGGCGGAATTGTTGGCTCTGGCGAAGGAGTTAGTAGGTCACGGGCAGCCAATCTCAACCAATAAGGAAGAAACGGCCGTTGACATGATTCAGGCGCTGGAAGAAGAATTGGCACGCTGCCGGCGTCGGCTGCGACAAATTGAACTGGATAAACAAAGCCTCTACACCCACCCCCTAGTCGAATTAAGCACGGAAGTGAAATTTGGCAAACAGAAGGGGCGGGACATTTTGGCAGAAATGGCGGAAGAGGTTGAGCGCCAGATTGCCCGAAAGACTGTGGAACGAGATATGATCAAGTCTCAGTTTGATGCGCTTAATAAAAATTAAGAGCGTAGAGAGGGGAGATTTACCGAGTCTCCCTTCTCTACGCTCTGATAATTTACAGTTATATTCTTTGACAGCTTCTAACTCAATTTACCCACATCTACGGCTAAATGATCAAGAAAATCCTCAATATCCAGGCGGCGGGTCTATGCGGCTGCTTTCCATGATGGTAAAGACGCCACCCTGCGGGTCTTGCACCACAGAAAATTTCCCCATCTCACCCACGGCCGTCGGCATCGTCAACACATTGCCACCCAGTTCTTGCACTTTAGCCACAGCCACTTCCACATCCGTCACACAGAAATACACCCCCCAATTCGGCGGCACATCACCCCATTCTTTCTGAATCGCCATCATACCAGCCTGCATCCGGCCATCAGCCGACAAAACCACATACCCGTTTTCATCCGTCTGATTTGTCCAACCAAAAACAGCGCCATAGAACGTTTTGGCCGCTTCCACATCATGCGTTTGCAACTCATTCCAGAACAGGGAATTGGGCGCATTGACAATTTGAGCGCCGATGTGGTCTTTGGGCTGCCACACGCCAAACGCTGCCCCGGTAGGGTCTAAGGCCATCACCATGCGCCCTTCCGTCATCACATCCATCGGCGGCATCGTTAACGTGCCGCCTGCTTCTGTAATCTTCGCCGCTATCGCATCTGCGTCATCATGGTTCACATAGGACGCCCAATTCGGCGGCACACCCTGCGCCTGTAACTCTGTCGGCAATGGGCCAATGCCGGCCACACTATAGCCATCCATTAGGCACATGGTATAGACCTCCCCTTCAGAGATCGGCCTATCCTCAAATTCCCAACCAAAAAGGCCGCCATAAAAGGTCTTCGCTCCTTCTTGATCCGTTGTGGATAAATCCACCCAACTGAACAAACCATCTGGATATTTTTTTACAATTTGCATTTGTTTTCACTCCTTGTCTTAAAACGAAATGGAAAAAAATCTCGCGGTGCAGGCTGTTTTGTGGTGAATAGTATAACACAAAAAGAACATTTGTTCTACTATTTTTCAAGACAAACACCGCCGAAGTTTGGCAAGCATCCTGCCTATTGAGGCATTAAGGGTTCGTTCACTAACAACTTTTGATAAAAACGAACCCTTAAGGCTTGACCGTCTAGCAAATTCAAAAGTTATAACCGGTCAAGCCCTAAGTCGCATCGTTCCCCTGTTGGCAGAATGGTATAATCAATTGCTGTTCAGATACAGGGAGGAGCCACAGGCACACACTTTACAATATTTCTACCCCCACTAGCGCAAGGAGAACAAGTTATGAACGAATTTGGTGTTCATTCAGAAGTAGGCAAATTACGAAAAGTTATTGTCCATCGCCCGGGCATGGAGATGCGCCGCTTAACGCCGACCAACTGCCAGGAATTGTTGTTTGATGATGTCATTTGGACGCGACAGGCACGGCAAGATCACAATACGTTTGTGGATTTGATGCGGGTTGAGTTTGATATTGATGTGATGCGGGTGCATCAATTATTGGAAGACGTGGTGGGGGATGAAAACGGCCGTTCCTACATCCTGGATCGCAAAATAACACCCAATGAAGTGGGGGTTGGTGCCGTCAGCGAACTGCGAAGCTGGATGAATGAAATGGAACCCAAGGCATTAGTCGCTCATCTGATTGGCGGTGTCACCGTGAGTGAATTACCAACAGACCTTCGCACCCACGTCCACAAAGCGTATGGTGGCACCGAATTCGTCCTGCCGCCACTCACCAATCAACTGTTCACCCGCGACAGTTCTTGCTGGATTTACGGGGGCGTCACCCTAAATCCCATGTATTTCACCGCACGCCATCAAGAGACCCTGCATCTCGCCGCCATCTACAAATTCCACCCCAAATTCAAAGATGGCGATTTTAAAATATGGTGGGGCGACCCAGACAACTATTTTGGCAGCGCTACCCTCGAAGGTGGCGATGTCATGCCGGTGGGCAACGGCGTCGTTCTCATCGGCATGGGTGAACGGACTACCTACCAAGCGGTCGGACAGGTAGCAGTGGAATTATTTAAGCATGATGCCGCCACCCAGGTTATTGCCGCCAAAATGCCGCGAGATCGCGCCAGTATGCACTTGGATACCGTTTTCACCTTCTGTGATCGGGATTTAGTCACCATTTACGAACGGGTTGTGGAGCGTATTCAACCAATTAGCTATCGCCCCGGCAGCACGGAAGGCACGCTGGATGTCACAATTGAAGAACGCAGCTGGTTGGAAGTCGTCGAAGAGGCGATGGGGCTGAAAAAACTGCGTATTATTCCCACTGGCGGCGACGAGTTTGAGCAAGCACGCGAACAGTGGGACGATGGCAATAATGTCGTGGCACTGGAACCAGGCGTGGTTGTCGCTTATGATAGGAATGAATGGACGAATGCCCGGTTGCGCCGAGCTGGCGTCGCCGTTCTCACCATTCCTGGGGCAGAACTTGGCCGGGGGCGCGGTGGCGGCCATTGCATGACCTGCCCTGTTTGGCGTGATCCGATTTAGAACATGAGAACCCCCTCCCTAACCCTCGCCCCTTAGGGGAGAGGGGAATAAAATTATCGAAGAACGTGATACGTGATGCGTGAAGTCACGCATCACGTATCGGAGCCACCAACTATGAACCAACAGCCACTCATCCTACCGTTTTCAGCGATTGATAAGCACGATCTGCCCCTTGTCGGGGGCAAAGGGGCTAATCTGGGGGAGATGACCCGTGCGGGTTTCCCTGTGCCGCCTGGATTTTGTGTGACAACGGCCGTTTTCGACAAGTTCATCGCCGCCAGCGGACAAGCAGACAGCCTGTATGCCGCCCTCGACAGCATCGAACCCAACGACCTGGAAGCCACGCGAAGAATCGGCCAACAAATTCGGGAGCTCTACGGACGGTTCCCGTGCCGGATGAGAGCGCGGCGGCAATCGTCACCGCGTGGCAGGCGCTAGGCAGCGACACACGCCTATGCCGTGCGCTCCAGCGCCACCGCCGAAGACCTGCCCGATGCCTCGTTTGCCGGTCAACAAGATACCTATTTGAATGTGATGGGCGCGGATGAATTGATAACGGCCGTTCGCAATTGCTGGATCTCCCTTTTTACCGACCGTGCCATCCTCTACCGCCTCCAAAACGGCTTCGACCATCGGCAAGTCTCCCTGTCCGTCGTGGTTCAGCAAATGGTACTGCCAGAAATCTCCGGCATCATGTTCACCGCCGATCCGCTAACCGGCGACCGCAACATCTCCACCATAGACGCCAGCTATGGCCTCGGCGAAGCGCTGGTGGCGGGTCTTGTTTCTGCCGATTTGTACAAAGTGGATCGACGCAGCTACACCGTCACCGACATCCAAATTGCAGACAAACAAATCGCCATCCGCCCTTTGCCCGATGGCGGCACATTTACAGAAACACTCACCGGTTCAACCCGCACGGCGCAAGTTCTCAGCACAGCCCAAGCCATCATCCTGGCAGAAATTGGCGACCGCATTGCCCGCCATTACGGACAGCCGCAAGACATCGAGTGGGCACTGACCAACGGCAAATTTACCATTTTGCAATCACGCCCCATCACCTCGCTCTTCCCCATTCCCTCAAAAGCCCTGCAAACAGAGACCGAAACAGGCGAACTGCAAGTGATGTTTTCGCTTGCCTCAGTGCAAGGCGTGATGGGACCCATTACGCCGCTGGGTCGGGATTCGCTTTGTACCTTGATAGCCTATGGCGGGCAAGCTATTTGACATTGAAAAGCGATCTGCAAACACAGCGAGCCGTCTGGTCTGGCGGCGAACGATTATGGATCAATATCACAGCCTTAATGCGCAATCCCATTGGCCGAAAAATATGGGTTGGGGCGCTTAGCTGGATTGATGCAGACGCGGCCAGTGTCCTGAAAATATTACAAGGAAGATCCCCGGTTTCAACCAACACGCGGCTGGTTTAAACCGAGCACAATACACCACCTGAGCCACTTTCTCCTGCCAATAGGACGGCAAGTAGCAGCCACCATGCGCCATCCAGATACACTGGCAGCGCAATACCGCCGCGAGACAGAGGCGCATCTGGCTAATGTGAAGACACAAATCGAAGCCGCCCATACCCTGGCTGAACG
Source organism: uncultured Chloroflexia bacterium (assembly GCA_963747345.1). GTDB lineage: Bacteria > Chloroflexota > Anaerolineae > Promineifilales > Promineifilaceae. The sequence continues at coordinate 298,586 of CAVVFA010000009.1, forward strand.
GCTAACCCTGTTTTATGGGCCGGAAGGCGTAATCTCGCAAACGTTTCCCGTGCTGGGACCGAGACTCCTGCCTGCCATTATTAGCGGGATGATGTCGCTTAATCTGGTACGCATCCTAACCGCAGACTTGCCCCCGGAATCTCCCAATTATTTAATTTTAACGCGCGGACTGCCCCATAATGTGACCACAGAAATGGATCTTACTCTGTGGCAAACCGCGCAAACGATTCGACAAGATGCAGCGGCAACGGCCGTTTTCGAGCAGAAAACAGCGGCAGACCTGGCCCAGTTGTATCAGACAAACAGCTTACCACCCGCAGCGCAAACGGCCGTTTCCCAGTTCATGGCTCAATACGGTATGCGCGGCGTGGCCGAAATCGACATTGGGCAACCTCGTTGGCGGGAGAATCCCACCCACATCATGCAAGTCCTGCAAAGCTACCTCCACATCGACAATCCCAACCTGGCCCCAGATGTGGTCTTCGCCCGAGGCGCCGCCGAAGCAGAAGCAGCCATTGAACCATTAGTAACGGCCGTTCGTCACACACGCGGCGGCCCTCTCAAAGCAAAACTTCTGCCCATCTTCATCCATCGGCTGAGAAGCCTGGCCGGTAGTCGGGAAGCGCCCAAATTCATGGCAATACGCATGATGGGCATGGCGCGGGAAGGGCTGCTTGCCAGCGGTAGCGAACTGACCGCCGCCGGAATCATCAGCCAGCCAGACGATTTATTCTATTTGCATATAGATGAGTTGAATGCCCTGGCCGCCCACGAAACACGCGACTGGCATACCTTAATCATGCAAACGGCGTGCCAAACATGCCCGCGAAGCAGAACGGAAGCTCATTCCCCGCTTACTGCTGAGTGATGGGCGGGCATTTTACGAAGGAATTCAGAGGGAAACGGCCGTTGCCGGTAACAACACATTGACAGGCAGCCCCGTATCACCTGGCATAGTAGAAGGCATCGTCCACATCATTTTCAATCCGCACGAAAGCCAGTTACAACCCGGCGAAATCCTCGTCTGCCCCGGTACCGATCCCTCCTGGACACCATTATTCCTGGCAGCCGGCGGCCTCATCACCGAAGTGGGCGGCCTCATGACTCACGGTTCTGTGGTGGCTAGAGAGTATGGCATTCCGGCCGTGGTCGGCGTCAACAACGCTACCACGCTCATCCAAACAGGCCAGAAAATCCGCATAGATGGCAGCACCGGCCTGATTACGCTACTGTAATGATCTGGTAATAAAACAGTTGGAACGGTGATTCTGTAGTTACAATTGACTTAAATTTGGATAAGTAATCAGCTTCCATCAAGTGCAGAAGAAATTTAAAGACACCAATAGAGGTAAAACAGGAAAAATACCATGAGCCAAGAACTCGGAATGAAAGTTTATTTAGACACAGATTATGAAACAGCCATAGAGCAAGTAACCGAAGCCCTAAAAGTCGAAGGCTTCGGCGTTTTAACAGAAATCGACGTCAAAGCAACATTTAAAAAGAAACTAGACGTCGATTTCCGCAATTACAAAATATTAGGCGCCTGTAATCCACTATTCGCACACAAAGCCTTATCTGCCGCCCCAGAAACCGGTTTGTTGCTGCCCTGCAACATCACCGTCTCAGAAGAAGAAAACGGGAAAATCCTCGTTCACCTCATCAATCCAGAAATGATGATGAGTGTCGTAAACAATCCAGCTTTAACTGAGGTTGCGCTCGAGGTCACAGAACGCCTAAATCGCGTCGCCGAGGCATTAGCAAAATAACACCACCATTTCATCTGTTCCTAAACCCCGCCTTGATGTAGAATGGTTTTTTTGAACTGACTATTCTCAAAAGGTAGGCTATGGATACGCAACTCGCAATCGTTATCGAAGATGAAAAAGATCTGGCACTCATTTTTGCCCAAGCATTAGCAGATGCAGGATTCCATCCAGAAATTTTTTATGATGGCGGACCAGCACTCTCGCGGCTCATTGAAATTGTGCCAGCACTCGTTGTCTTGGATTTGAACTTGCCCAATATCACCGGGGCAGAAGTTTTAGCGTTGCTTAAATCTGATGAAAGACTCGCAACTGTAAAGACAATTATCACCACAGGCAATCACACCAAGGCAGAAGAACTTGAAAACGAGGCAGATTTCACTCTCGTCAAACCAATTAGTTATTCTCAATTACGGGAGTTGGCTCAGGGATTGCTAGAAGGTTGATTTAGTACGGGGGACAGAATCATTTGAGGCGGGTTGGTCTTTTGACCAACCCGCCTCTTTTTTTAACTAAACTCGAACGATGTTGGGCAATACCACCGGTTTTGATTTCGTTTTATTGTAGAAGAAATTTTGCAAGGTTTCGCGTACGATTTCATCAGGGAAACTGCCGTTACGATTCAAAGCACGTTTCAGTTCCACTTGCGCCGCATCCATCAAATCATTAGAAGAATCCATCTGTAAAAAGCCACGGCTTATAATACGAGGTTCACCCACTAATTTATTTTTCTTATTAACTGGCACATACGCCACCACAAACCCATCTTGTGACAACCGTTCACGATCCCGCATCACCCGTTCGCCAATTTCGCCTACCAAAGAGCCATCAACATACACATCTTCAGCCGAAATCGAACCTGTGAGCCATGCCGTCTCGCCATCAGTAATCCAGGAATCACCATTGCTGAGAATGAAAACATCTTCACCAGCCATGCCATTATCTTGCGCCAAACGTGCATGGAGATGCTGATGACGCATCTCGCCATGTACTGGAATCAAGAATTGGGGCTGCACTTTCTCCAACATGATGCGCATATCTTCTCGGCTGCCATGTCCAGAAACATGAACTGTGGCTAACGGGCCATAAATTACATTGGCACCACGCGCAAACAAATTGTTCAACATGCGCCCAACATCTTCCTCGTTACCAGGAATGGTTCCGCCAGAAACAATGATGGTATCACCTTCATGTACTTGCACTTGCCGATGTTCCCCTTTCGCCATGCGATTCAGCGCAGACTTAGGTTCACCTTGAGAGCCAGTAGACAAAATAACCAACTTGCCATCTGGCACACTCGCCGTAATATCGACAATCAACCCTTTGGGGATTGTTAAATAGCCAAGCTCGCTTGCCAACTCTACATTTTGTTGCAAACTACGCCCGGTAAGTGCCACTTTGCGCTTGTACTTATCCGCCAAGCGCATAATTTCTTGCAAACGTGCCAGCACCGAAGAAAACGTAGCAATGATAATCCGGCTGTCAGTTGCCTCAGCAAAGAGTTCGTCCAGCGTATCGGCTACCAATTGCTCAGTAGGCGTGCGTCCTGGACGGTCTGCATTGGTGCTATCACCCATCATGGCTAACACGCCATTGGGTGTTAATTCTTTTAATCGGTTGAAATCAGTGGTACGGCCCCCGGTTGGCGTCTCATCTAATTTGTAATCGCCCGTATGGACAATTGTGCCGACTGGTGTATCAATCACCAAGCCAACGGCCGCTGGGATAGAGTGCGCCACAGCAAACGGGCTGATGCGGAACGGCCCTAAATGGAGTGTCTGTTTATCGTCAATAACATGCAAAGAAGCACGATTTAACACACCAGCTTCCTCAAGTTGACGCTCAACCATGCCAATGGTCAAGGCAGTACCGTAAATAGGTGCGCTGACTCGTTTCAAAAGGTAAGGTAAGCCGCCGATGTGATCCATATGCCCATGTGTGAGCACAATCCCGCGTAGTGTTTCCTGATTTTCTACCACGTAGTCAAAGTCTGGGAGAACCAGGTCAATGCCATACATATCGCTTTCGGGGAACATAACCCCACAGTCGATGATAATTTGGTTGCGGCCGTATTCTAACAGTGTCATGTTTTTACCGATTTCCCCTAGACCGCCCAGAGGAATAATTTTCAAATTTTTACTCATAGTGTTGTTTTACTTTGTGTATCCTTGTTTTCAATTGTCTAATTTTTTAGACTTCATATAAAAGCACCCAATTAGGTGCGCGAAATAAAATTTTGGTTTGCCGCTGGCTAAACAGCCAACATGAGCAAAACATCCAGCATAGCCGGAATAGTGGTTTAAAGTGTTCAATAACTGGTGGGAATCTGAGTCAACGGGGGTAACTTAATTCTTGCAGAATATGGCACATCTTTTTACATTACGAGAAGTATGATAGCACATAAACATAAGATTGCCATTAATATTTGAATTTGGAGTTTTATGAGGTGGCGGTTGAATATGCGACGGAGATTGGTGATTGGTCGAATCGTTAATCTTGACTCTTTAATTCTAGTTCTTATACATAAAAAAGAGGCCAGCTTTTAGGCTGACCTCTTTCGATAAGTTAACTTCTAAAACTTCTTATATCTTACGGACGTCGACGGCGGATGGCCCTTTCGGTCCGGCTTCAACGGAAAACTCTACACGATCACCTTCAGCCAAGCTGCGGAATCCGGCAGATTCGATAGCGGAATGGTGCACAAACACATCATTGCCACCTTCTTGAGACAGGAAACCATATCCTTTTTGATCATTAAACCACTTGACTGTACCAGTTACACGTTCACTCATTGTTGAAAACTCCTTATTGTTTTCTTTGAAAAATCTTTATTCTCGATTCCAGGAAAACTGTTCACAATATTTTTAGTTTTCCCTTACGTCTTAGTTCTCAACAACTTCAGCAAACAAAAAAGCGCTATCCGTGTTTGTGTTCGGACAACGCTTTTACATACTTTAGCCAGAACTTACAACTTTTTGAATCTTTGAATCTTAAAAAACCAGATCAAACTGTATAACGAGCCGTTGAATTTGTCAACGCACTCTGTTTGCTACTCAGAATTCTTTAACATCGACCAATTGTGTGGCTCGACTTTGCAACCCTTTAAATATCGTCACGTATAGCGCACATGGATTTCAAGAATATTGACGGCAAAACGGCCGTTCTACCAATTGGAGGTAAATAAAAATGTCAAATGATAAAAAGTTAGCACGTTCAGCAGATAATCGGTGGCTCGCCGGGGTGTGCGGTGGCTTGGGTGAATATTTCAATATCGACCCCACCATCATTCGCATTCTTTTCGTGCTTGTCACAGTAATATTCAGTTTGGGGATTGGTGGTCTTATTCTCTATGCTGTCTTGTGGGTGCTTATGCCTGAGGCAAGTGCCAGTGAGCCTACCGCCAAAATTCTGTCTGAAGACGACTAACCCAACAGCTTTAATCTCCTGAACCGCTAAACCGGACTGATGCAAGTGGCATCAGTCCGGTTTTTTGTTATAGTCGAGCCATTCTCAACTAACCATCGTGATAGCTTTGTGCTATCGCCATATAACATAGGAGGCAAGAGGATGGCCACAATTACCCCATTCATCGCCAAAGGTTCACACGTAAATCAAAAGCAACAAGTCAAAGCCAAAAAAGTCGTCTGGGTGAAAGTAGGAGATGGCATAGTCGCCGCTCTTGATGATTACCAAGTCAAAATCGCTGGAAAAATCAGCATTTTAGGTTATAACGGCGACCTCAACATCCATCTCACTTTAACAGATCAGGCTCCCGAGGCCACAGAAGGCTCGGGTACACTACAACTTAATAACTATATTGATGAAAATGCTAAATATGTTGTTAAAGGGCATGAACTCATTTTGTATGCACAATTAGGTGGAAAAGAGCAAAACATCGCCATCTCTCCCTGTAATAATGGCACCCAAACTGAATGCCGCTTGTTCGGACATGTTAACCAAACAGTGCATCTTGATCCGGCTAAGTAAATAGTAAGCAGAGCAACCACACGCCTGAGCAAAACTCAAAAGAAGCCCACTGTTAAATCATTGGGCTTTTTTTGTTTCATATGACAAACCACTCGATTTCGTATGACATCCCTCACTACCTGACAATCCTAAACCTTCATACTATTGTGATGTATTTTGCAAGGGTTTACGGGAAGCCACCCCAAGCCCATTCAATTGAAAATTAGGAGGATACGGTATGGATCTTGTCTTTCTGTCACGGTTGCAATTTGCGATCACGACGGTTTATCACTTCTTTTTTGTTCCCCTCACATTGGGTTTGTCTGTCATTGTCGCGTTGATGGAAACTTTATATGTGCGTACAAACCGCAATATCTACTTGCGGATGACAAAGTTTTGGGGAACCTTGTTCGTCATCAACTTTGCGATGGGTGTGGTGACTGGTATTGTGCAAGAGTTTCAATTTGGCATGAACTGGTCTGAGTTCTCTCGCTTTGTGGGTGATATTTTTGGCGCACCGCTGGCTATTGAAGCGCTTGCGGCCTTCTTTTTAGAGTCTGTGTTTCTGGGTATCTGGATTTTTGGTTGGGATAAGCTCTCAAAACGGATGCATCTCCTCGCCATTTGGATGGTAGCGTTTGCCTCTAATCTCTCAGCGCTCTGGATTCTGATTGCCAATTCCTGGATGCAGCAACCGGTGGGCTATGTGATTAATAACGGCCGTGCTGAAATGGTTGATTTCTTCGCCGTTATTTTTAATCCGAATATTTGGACTCAATTTCCCCATGTGCTCACCAGCGGACTATCAACAGCCGCCTTTTTTGTGCTGGGCATTTCCACTTACCACCTGACAAGAAATGGACAAAAAGAGATGTTCAGCCGCTCTTTCCAGATTGCGGCCATCATTGGCATTTTGGCAACTGTGGGCGTCGCCATGACGGGACACAGTCAGATGCAACACCTTGTTTCTAGCCAACCGATGAAAGTTGCCGCCGCCGAAGCCCTGTGGGAAACAGAAGACCCGGCTGGTCTCTCTGTTCTGACAGTGGGCAATCTGCAAGGAGAAGAGATTTTCTCCATTCGGATTCCCAATTTACTCAGTCTGCTGGCGCTGGATCAAGTTAATGGCGAAGTAAAAGGGTTGAATGAGCTAAACGCTGAATTTGAAGCCGAACATGGGCCTGGCGATTACACGCCGCCTGTCTTCATCACCTATTGGAGCTTCCGAGCCATGGTCGGGGCTGGCACGGTTATGATTATTGCCATCCTTTACGCCCTGCTCCTGACAATGGGCGAACAGCTTGAAGACAATCCCAAATTCTTGCGCGTATTTCTGTGGCTGATTCCCCTGCCCTATATCGCCAATACGGCCGGATGGCTGTTGACGGAATTCGGCCGTTTTCCGTGGATCGTTTATGACCTCATGTTGATTGATAACGGGGTATCCATCAGTGTTTCAATTGGTATGGTGTTGATAAGCATGATTGGCTTCACGCTGATCTATGGCGCATTGATGGTGGCAAATGTATATCTCCTGGCGAAATTTGCCCGTATACCAGACCAACCTCAATCGGACACACCAGAGCCGATTGGAGAACCAGAATTATCTCTGGTAGGAGATTAGGGAGGTAACTCATGGATCTAAATACACTTTGGTTTATTCTCGTGGCGGTACTTTATATTGGTTTCTTTTTGCTTGAGGGGTTTGATTTTGGCGTGGGGATTCTGCTGCCCTTCTTAGGCAAAAATGACAAGACTCGACGCATGATGATCAATACCATCGGGCCACATTGGGATGGCAATGAGGTTTGGTTGCTTACGGCTGGTGGCGCGACATTTGCGGCATTTCCTAATTGGTATGCCACGATGTTTAGCGGGTTTTATATGGCCTTGTTCCTGCTCTTGCTCACCCTGATTATTCGCGGCGTGTCTTTTGAGTTCCGCAGCAAAGATTTGAATACAAAATGGCGCAAGTTATGGGATGTTTGCATTTTCGTGGGCAGTTTAGTGCCGCCCTTGTTGCTTGGGGTGGCGTTTGGCAATCTGCTGCGCGGTGTGCCCATCGACGAAAATATGACTTATGTTGGCACGTTCTGGACATTGCTGAATCCCTATGCGCTGGTGATTGGCTTGATGACGGTAGCGATGTGTACCGTTCATGGGGCTATTTTCTTGAGTATGAAGACGGATGGTGATTTACGAGAAGCATCTGAAAAGGCGGCTTGGATTTCTTGGCCGATTGCGGTGGTGCTGGTTGTTATCAGTGTAATTGGCACCTACCTGTCGACTGAAATTGTGACGAAGTTGGGTGTAGATCCAGGTATCGTGCCGCTGTCAGGGGCGGTGGCGGCGTTGGTCGCAGGCTATTTCATTCGCAAGAAGATGATGGGCTGGGCGTTTTTGATGACGGGGATCACGATTGCATTTGCGGTGGTGACCGCGTTCATGATTTTGTACCCCAATGTGATGATTTCTTCGCTTGATCCCGCTTATAATTTGACGGTTTATAATGCCTCTTCCAGCCCTTACACGCTGAAGGTGATGACGATTGTGGCACTGACGCTGGTGCCGGTGGTGCTAATTTACCAGGTGTGGACGTATTGGGTTTTCCGGGAGCGGATTACGAGCGAAAGTCATTTGGAATATTAAAACGTAGTTCGTGATGCGTGATACGTGGCGTAAAAACGCACGTATCACGCATCAAAATCCCCTTATCCAGGTAATCAACGATATAATGCCTCATGTTTGATAAACGTTTGTGGCAAGCCGCGATGCAGAATCGTCTCTGGCTGATTTTGACCATTGTTTTGAGTGGTTTGGGCGGCGTGGCGACAATTCTGCAAGCGTATTTTGTGAGTCAGACGGTCAATGGTGTGTTCATGGCGCATAAAACGTTGGCGGATGTGGGGGTGTGGCTGGCGTGGCTGTTGGTGGTAATTGGGGCGCGGGCTGGGTTGAGTTGGGGACGCGAGGTATCGGCGCATCGGATTGCGATTGAGGTGCAGGTTGATTTGCGGGAGCGTTTACTGAGGCAATTGCTGGCACTGGGGCCGGTGCGGGCTTATGGGGAACAAACGGGGGAATTAACGGCCGTTCTTACCGAAGGCATCGACAATTTAGAAAAATACTTTAGCGAGTATCTCCCCCAATTATTCATCGCTGTTCTGGTTCCGTTTCTCATTCTCCTGGTCGTGTTCCCGCTGGATTGGATTTCAGGGCTGATTTTGCTGTTTACAGCGCCGTTGATTCCGCTGTTTATGGTGCTGATTGGTCGGTATGCGGAAAAGCTGACCCAGCAGCAGTGGGGCTTGCTCAGCCGCATGAGCGCTCATTTTTTGGATGTGTTGCAAGGGTTGACGACGCTCAAACTGTTGGGGCAAAGCAAAGCACAGGCCAAAAATATTGAACGGATTACCGACCGCTTTCGGCAGGCGACGATGGGGGTGCTGCGGGTCGCGTTTTTGTCGGCGCTGGTGCTGGAACTGCTGGCGATGCTGAGTATTGCGATTATTGCGGTGGCGATTGGGCTGCGCTTGATGGTGGGCGGTATGGCGTTCAGCGTGGCACTGTTTATTTTGATTTTGTCGCCGGAGTTTTATTTGCCGCTGCGACTATTGGGGCAGCGCTTTCACGCAGGGATGGATGGCACGGCGGCGGCGAAGCGGATTTTTGGGCTGCTGGATGTGCCAGTTAATAAAAATATATCCGCAGATTTCGCAGATTACGCAGATTTTTGTCTCCCGAGGGTGATTCGATTTGAGAATGTTGGTGTGGCTTATCAAGATGGGAAACGAGTGGCGCTGGATGGAATTGATTTAACGCTGGAACCGGGGAAGGTGGTGGCGTTGGTGGGGGCGAGTGGGGCGGGGAAGAGTACGATTGCGAATTTGCTGCTGGGGTTTTTGGAGCCGAGCAGTGGGCAAATCTTGGTGGATGAGAGGGCGCTGGATGAGGTGGAAACGGCCGTTTGGCGAGAACAAATCGCATGGGTTCCACAACAGCCGTATTTGTTTCCAGAGAGCATTGCCACCAACATTCGCTTGGGCAGGCCGGATGCCAGTCATGAACAAATTGTGGCAGCCGCAAAACAAGCGCAACTGCATCCGTTCATCCAATCGCTGCCGCAAGGGTATGATACGCCGATTGGCGAACGGGGCGCACGGTTGAGCGGCGGACAAGCGCAGCGGCTGGCGTTGGCCCGCGCTTTTCTCAAAGATGCGCCGTTCATCATTCTCGACGAACCAACGTCGCAGCTAGATGGGGAGACGGAATCGGCGCTGCAAATGGCGATTCAGACGCATCTTGCCGGACGCATGTTGCTCATTATCGCCCATCGCCTGGAGACGGTAAGGCAGGTTGACGAGATTTTGGTGCTGGAAAACGGCCGTTTAGTGGAATCCGGGTCTCATGTGGAATTGATGGAGAGAAACGGCCGTTATGCCGCACTCGTCGCTGAACAGAAAGAATTAATCGCAAAGGTCGCAAAGAGCGCAAAAGAATCGGAAGATGCGCCTCCTGCACCCACTATCACGCCTCAGGCAGCACGAATCACAAATTACAGCACACGAACCATCATCCCCCGTCTCCTCCAATTCATCACGCCATACAAAAAATGGGTTGCCTTATCCGTTTTATTAGGCTCGCTGGCGGTGGGCAGCGGGGTGGCGCTGTTGGCAACATCAGCGTATCTCATTTCGGCGGCGGCGCTGCAACCGGATATTTCGGCGCTGAGTGTGGCGATTGTGGGCGTGCGCTTTTTTGGACTGGCGCGGGGTGTTTTCCGCTATTTGGAACGGCTCGTCTCGCACAATGTCACCTTTAAGGTGTTGGCGCGACTGCGGGTCTGGTTTTACGAGGCGTTGGAACCGCTGGCTCCGGCTCGTTTGCAACAATTTGGCAGCGGCGACTTACTCAGCCGCATCGTCACCGATGTCGATACCCTGGAAAATTTTTATAGCCGCGCTGTTAGTCCGCCATTAGTAGCGCTGGTGGTGGGCGGTGTGGTGGTGGTGTACACGGCCGTTTTCCAACCATTACTCGCGGGAATTTTACTGCTCTTTTTACTCCTGGCTGGACTCGGACTGCCGCTGCTGACCCGTCAACTAAGCCAGAAGCCAGGGCGGGCGCTAGTCGAACTGGGCAGCAATCTCAAAGAAACGCTGGTAGACACGCTGCAAGGCATGGCAGATTTGGAGGCGTTTAATGCGGTAAACGGCCGTTTCCAGACCATCAATCAACAAAGTCGCCAACTAGCGCACCAACAGCGCAAAATGGCACAGGTTTCCGGCTTGCAGACCAGTTTGAGCGAGGGTTTGATGTTTGGGGCGATGTGGTGTGTGCTGGTGGCGGCGATTCCGCTGATTAGTGAAGGACAAATGAACGGGGTGTTTTTGGCAACGGCCGTTTTAGCCATAGTCGCCACATTTGAAGCCGTGCAGCCGTTGCCCGCTGCCGCCCAGTTCCTGGATCAATCGCTGGCGGCGGCACGTCGCTTGTTTGCGGTGGTAGATACGGAACCAGAGGTACGCACGCCGCCAAATCCTGCGCCGCTGCCACAATCGCTTAATTTTCAGTTTAAGGATACGGGATTTCGGTATGAAACGGCCGTTTTGCCCACCTTGTCTCACGTCAATTTAGAGTGGCAGTCGGGGAAGAAAATTGGCATCGTGGGGCCAAGTGGCGCGGGGAAATCGACGCTGCTCACCTTGCTGCTCCGGTTTTGGGAATGGGATGAGGGAGAGATTGTGCTAAACGGCCGTTCCCTGCGTGAATACAATCCTGACGACATTCGCGCTTGTTTTAGTGTCGTGTCACAGCGGGCACATTTGTTCAACGCCTCCATTTACGACAATTTGCGGCTGGCAAATCCACAAGCAGACGAAGAAACAATTATCGCCGCCGCCCAACAAGCGCAGCTTGCACGAGTTTGTCAGCCACCTGCCAGATGGCTACCAGACACAGGTTGGCAGCTTGGGCCGCCAACTCAGCGGCGGCGAGCAGCGGCGGCTGACAATCGCCCAAGCCATCCTCAAAAATGCGCCGATTCTCATCCTCGATGAGCCAACAGCAAACCTTGATGTCGTCACGGAAAAACAGGTGATGGAAACGCTGCTCTCCGTGGCCGAAAATCGCGCCGTTTTGTTGGTGACGCACAGACCAGTGGGCCTGGCAGATATGGATGAGGTGTGGGAAATGGAAAACGGCCGTTTTGTCACTAAACTTACCTAGCAACCTGTCGGAAAAATCAGAAAAAGAAATTCTTGCAACGAATTCTCGCTAATTTTCACTATTTTCGGTTTTAATTCGTGCAAATTCGCGTTAATTCGTTGCTAAACTTTCATTCTCCGACAAACTGCTAGTTTGACAATGTTGTATTCATGCGCCACAAGCGCCAGGGAATGAATTCCCAGGCTAAACAGGGAAGTATACTCAAGCATACTCTGCCCGCGACGTGCTGACAGCGCTGACAGTCTGCTTGAGCAGACTTTTTGTGGCAGCTACCGAATTCATTCGGTGGTCTCCAGATACGATTCCCCTATACCGGCTCACATTGTCTGCCAAACCAGGCCATATCAGTTACAATCTTGACTATAAAACCTTTTGAAATGCGTGCCCAATTGGACACACAATAACCATATGGAGGAAACAAAATGAAAAACAAAAGCAAGTTACTAGTATTGATTCTCGTTTTAATACTGGGGGTGCTGGTAACCAGCGCTTTAGCACAAGATGAGGATTTGGGGGAAACGGCCGTTGACGCCACAACCCCAAATTACATCGAAACCATAAAAGTAGAACCCTTAGCAACTGGACAAACCCAGGTAACAACACGTATTTTCGCAGATCGCGCCACATTCATCTCTTCCGGCAATCCAAATACAATTTACGGTTCCTGGGGCGACATGTATTTTGGTTATCAGCCAGGCGCCTTCGGAGCAATGCGGCCGTTTCTTCGCTTCCCTGTCAATCAATTGCCTTCTGGCGCCACCATTACCAATGCGACCTTCAACATCTATTTAATATCGGTAGAAGACACCCAAAGCCGCCAATATAATGCGTATACGGTATCCAGTGACTGGCAAGATGGCAGCCTTGTATGGAACAATCAACCCGGTCGCAGCAGCACCGTCGCTTTCAATGCAAACCTGAGTGATACAACTGGTGTCTACCACTCTACAAATGCCACCAGCTTAACCCAAAATTGGTACAGCAACCCGAGCAGCAATTTTGGCCTTGAAATAGTAGGTGAAGAACAAGGCACCAACAACGTTCGGCGATACAGTTCCAATGGCAGCCTTAATGCCCCTTTCCTAGAAGTAACCTACACCACCAATTCCACCCCACCCGCAGCATGGATTACCACCATCTCTCCCTTTGTGAATACAAACGGTACCAATTGGACATCTCCCCATTTCAACATCGCCATGGTCTGCCACCGACTTCAGTGGCACTGGAATCAGATGGTATGACATGTATTACACCGGCAATAATGGCAGCAACTGGATTATTGGACAGGCTCAAGTAACCCATACCAGCACCCAATTCGGCCCCTTAATCAACGGCACAACCTATGGCTTTTACGTTCGCGCCCGCGATAATTCAGGGTTAGAAGGCGCGGTACCTTCCGGTTCTGGCAGCATTCAAAAAACCGTCACTATTGATGGTGCGGCTCCCGTCGTTTCTATTGCACCTCTACCACCACACACCGACGCCACAGGACAAACGCTTACTTGGACAGGCGGCACAGATTTTGGTTCCGGCATTCTAAATTACGATGTGCAAGGGCGTGACGCAGGCGGCACTTGGGTTGATCTACTATCTGCCACGACTGCAACTTCACATCATGTGCAAGGTGGTACAAACGGTACTACCTATGAGTTCCGCGCCCGTGGGCGGGATAGAGTCGGTAATGTACCCGATTGGAATACAGTTCCCACCACCTCTACAACCGTATGGCTGGAACCAACAGCCTTTATCCTTGGTTTCAATTCACCTAACATCAATTCGATTGGTGTTTACTCAAAGGATCCTGCTGGACCAGAAAACGGCGACAACTTCACAGTATTATGGGCTGGTGATGCCGCCCCTAATACCAGCATTGTCGGCTTTGATCTTCGTTACCAGAAACCGGGCAATTCTACCTGGTTCGCCTGGCAAACCAATGTGCAAACAACATCTGCCAGTTTTATAATGACAGCTGATACAACCGAATTCCCAGATGGTATTTACACCTTCCAGGTAAAAGCGAAAGATTCAGCCGGTCAAGAAGGGGAATATCGCGAAGAAACACAGGGTACAATCATCGTTGACCGTGAAGCCCCGTGGATGACTGAAAACCAACTCTATATGCCCATCATTTTTAAATAGAAAATGGTAGGCACGCAAGATAATAGGTAACAAAAGACCTCTGAGGTTTCTGTGACAGTAGAATCCCAGAGGTCTTTTTGTATGGCTGCAAAATCAGAAAGGTGTGGCGGGTTCCTATTATCTTTCTGACAAATAGGGTATGTAGTGGGGGCGTTGGGGGGAATCCTTAAGGCTGCGTGCCTCGGTGGCTAAGGCGGCGATGGTGATGCTTTGCAGTTCCGCTATGAGTGAATTTTGCAAGCGTCCCCACAGCCCATGCCCAGGGCAAATGACATCACGCGGACATTCCCTCGGTCGGATTAAGCAGGAGTTCAAACAAACGGATCCTTCCACCGCTTCTGCCACTTCCAGTAATGAAATGTCTTTGGGTGTTCGGGCTAAAGCAACCCCACCCTGTGCGCCGGCAAAGGTTCGTACGAGTTCACCTTTCACCAAGTCTGCTGTTATTTTGTGGAGGAATGCTTTGGGAACGGCCGTTTTCCGTGACAACTCCCTCGCAGACAAACAATCACCGGGGTCTAGCTGCCCCAACTCAATCATAATACGCATAGCATAATCCATACGCCGTGTCACTTGAAACATAAACTTTTCCTATCGTAGACTCATTCAGTCGATATTCTTCTCCACAATTTACGCCACAACCACCAAAAACCCTAGTGACATTCGTCATCTAAACAGCCAATAAAACTCACACAACAGCCATTACGTCTACAAAAAGTGGAAAAAGCAGGATTGAAATGATGGTTTCAGTTCCGTTGTGACATATTTCACAGCAACCCCATTCAAAAAACTGTACCCTATTTCCATACAACAAATTCTTTATGAAACAGGAAGGTGCGTAATGGTTATAGCAATGATTCTGGCACATCTCGTAGCAGACTACGTTTTACAATGGGACAAATTAGCCGCCTGGAAAAGCAGATCGCTAAAAGGTGTAATGGCCCACTGCGCCATCGTTTTTAGTGTTACATTCCTGTTTGCCCTACCCTTTGACCCATTTTGGTGGCAAGGCGTTCTATTCATCAGTGCCACCCATCTTTTCATCGACGCCATCCAGTTGGTTGTAAAACTGCCCGTTCCCGCATTGGCCCGCTTTTTGCTAGACCAACTGGCCCATTTTACAATCATTTTTTCAGCGCTTGCAGTCGGCGGCTATCTGCCGGTTGCTTCCATGACCACTGGGCTTGCGGCCGCCACACAAAGCGAACAAATCATGCTTTTTGTTCTGGGTTATGCGTTCGTCACAATGCCTGCCTGGGTATTGGTGAAATTCACAGCCTACGGGTTTGTGCAAGGCACAGCACCAGAATTCCCAGGGCGAACGAACAAATATGTGGAGATTCTGGAACGGGTTCTCATCACCACCTTTGTGCTGCTCGGTCAATATTTCCTGGTGCCGCTAGTCATCCTGCCCAGGTTGTTTACCGAATGGCCTGACGTACAGAAAAACGGCAATACAACATTGTATTTAATGGAATTATTATCGAGTATCACCTTGGCGGTTGTCATTGGGCTGCTACTCAAGCAAATCTAAGCACTTGTAAAACAAACTCCGCGTTTTGGGAGATTAGAGATTAGAGATTGTGCTGCTTTAATCTCCAATCTCTAATCTCTGATAAATTGCGGTTTTATTTTTTGACAGCTTCTAATAAAGTTAGCATAACCATAAGCGTTCAGTTCTTATCGAATATCAAAGGCGGAACTTATCATGAATCACATCACATTTCTAAAACAAACAGTTCTGTTTAGTAACATACCAGACTCTGATCTACGCCAGATCAGTCGAGATATTGTCGAACGGCGCTTCGAGGCAGGTGAGGTTATCTTTCACGAAGGTGATTCTGGTCAGCACATGTATTTGGTCAAAACTGGGTCGGTACGTATTTTTGTGAATGGTCTGGATGGCAGTGAAACGTCTGTGATTTTGGTAGGGAGTGTCGGCCAACTATTTGGCGAACTGGCTGTGATTGATGGCCTACCGCGCTCCGCAACGGCCGTTGCCATGGCCCCCACTATTCTCTGCACACTCAACCGGGAAACGTTTCGCGCCCACATACGCCGTTACCCTCAATTTGGTCTCAATTTCATGAACGCACTCAGCACCCGAGTCCGCTACAACACCATGCAAATGGATAGTTTTGCGTCGCTAGGTGTTTCCCAGCGGCTCGCCCGTAAATTGATGGAATTGGCGCAAACGTATGGGCACGCACAGTCAGATGGGGTGCATATCGACATGACGCTCACCCAAAGCGACTTAGCCAGTTTGATTGGCGCGACCAGAGAGAGTATCAACAAAAACCTGCGCAATTTCCGACAACAGCAATGGATTAACATGGAGCAAGGTCATATCACCATCTTGGATCCAGATGCGCTGCGGGCGCAAGTGGCGGCGTAACAGCATCAACCCTCTCGCCCAACCCTCTCCCCAGAGTGGGCGAGGGAGCGTTCTGTCAAGCCTTAATTGAACACAACGGCGGGTTCATCATTGCACACGCTTTCCCACCACTGCCGCACACGCCCCCCAATGGGACGGCCAACCCACTGCTCCATGTCATAAACAATCTGCCACAGCTTGCGAAAATCGACACCGCTGCCCAAACCCAATTTGTAGGCCAAGAAGACGAGGTCTTCTGTCGCTAGATTTCCGGCCGCGCCAGGGGCAAACGGACAGCCGCCCAATCCCCCGATGCTGCTATCAAAAATGCGCACCCCAGCCTGCATGGCGGTGGTGGCATTGGCTAAGCCAATCGCCTGGGTATCGTGCAAATGTACGGCCAACCGACTCATGTCCAAACGCCTGCCGAGGTTTTCCATCAACTTTCCCACAGCCAATGGACTCGCGTGGCCGATAGTGTCGGCCAGGGCGAGTTCATCAATGTCTAGTTCCCAAATGCGTTCAGCAACGGCCGTTGTCTTCCATAAATCAATCACTCCTTCAAACGGGCAGACCCAGGCAGTCATCACATAAACGCGCGTCCAAATGCCGTCCCGTTTCGCGCGGGACACGAGCGCCTGGGTTGTGGCAAAGGCTTCTTGGGAAGAACGACGGGTATTGCGCTGGCTAAAGGTATCACTCACCGCCACGCCGAAGGCCATCGCGGTGCAACCGGCGGCAATCGCCCGGTCGTAGCCCCGCTCATTGAAAACGAGACCGATGAATTGGACATCAGTGGACTTGTGTTGGGAAACGGCCGTTTGCATCACCACATCCGCATCAGCCATTTGCGGCACAGCCTGCGGATGCACAAAACTTGTCAACTCAATGTGCTGTAAGCCAGCCGCCACCAACCTATCGACTAATTGATGCTTTTTTGTGGTATCAATGGCCGTCGGTTCATTTTGTAAACCATCTCGCGGGCCTACCTCATAAATCTTAATGAATTCGCTCATCGCAGTTCAACTTGTGGGAGGGGGAATGGGGGGTATGACATGAAGAACTCCCGTTTCCCACCATACCGATCAGTCATCGTCCCTCGTAGTCTACCATAGAAAACTTGCATCTTTACTGAGAGGCTTGTGATATACTTTTATCGATTTATACAAGCAAATTCCCACACAATAATCGGAAACGCCAACATGACAACATGCCAACTAATCGGTGGATGCATGACTGAGTTACTCGCGGCATGACTTTGACACCATTCACAAAACGGCCGTTCTATGAAACAATAGCAGCAATTCTAGGAAATCTAGGGTAACAACCAAAAGATTCAGTACATTTTCACAGACACGTCCATTCTTTTCTGGCAAAATAAGGAATCGCTAGGAGTAATCATGAAACATTCAAAAATTCGTTTTTTCGTCCCACTCATTTTAATTGCCCTATTGGCAGCATGTACAACCACCCAGCCCACCGTCACAGAAACCGTCATCGAGAATGAAGCAGGTGTCGCGCTGGTCATCGGCGACATCTCCGACGAGCCAGCAGAAACCATCAAAGGCACCCAGCCCCTCGCCGATTATCTCGCGGCCCAATTAGCCGACCAGGGCATTTCGCATGGCGAAGTCAAAATCGCCCCCGATTTAGACACCATGATCAAATGGATGAAAGATGGAGAAGTAGACATCTATTTCGACAGCCCCTATCCAGCCCTCGTCATCAGCCAAGAAGCCGGAGCTACCCCCATTCTCCGGCGCTTAAAGTATGGCGTCGATCAATACCACTCTGTTTTCATCTCCAAAACAGATTCGGATTTGGCTGAACTGGCAGACTTGCAAGGGGAAATGGTGGCCTTTGAAGAAGCATTTTCCACCTCCAGTTACATGCTGCCCCTCGCTTTTTTGATTGAACATAATATGAATCCTACGCTAAAAAGCAGTCTGGAAACGGCCGTTTCCCCAGATGAAGTAGGCTACGTATTCAGCACCGCCGACAACACCACCATCCAATGGATCATCAGCGGTAAAGTGCCAGTTGGCGTCATTGATAACGTCACCTTTGGGCGGCTGCCAGAAGAAACACAAGCAGAACTCAAGATCATTGCCGAAACAGAAGATGTGCCGCGCCAACTCGTCCTCGTAAGTTCAGATTTATCAGAGCCGTTAATCGCCGCTATCAAACAAAAGTTGTTGGCAATGGAAGAAAACGAAGCAGGGCAAGAAGCACTCGAGATTTTCTTGACCACCAAATTCGACGAATTTCCCGACGGTGCGAAAAAATCATTAGAACGCATGGGGGAACTCTACGCGCTCGTACAAAATGCAAAATGAAACGATTCTCCTGGAAAAACTGGCCCCTCGCGCTTAAACTAACGGTTAGCATCACTCTCATTGTGGTGCTGACCGTCACCATCGTCACCCTCATCTCCATGCGGCGTGACAGGCAAACTTTCCAGGCAGAATTAGAACAACAAGCCGAGCTTTTGCTCAACACCCTGTCGGCGGGTTCAGCCGATTCTCTCTACTTCCTCGACGCAGATTTCCTCAACGACATGATGGTCGATTTGGGCGCGTATGAAGTCGTCACCTTTGGCCGCATTTACGACGACGAAGGGCGAATTGTGGCCGATGCCCTCGACCCCAACCAACGATTCAACGTCTCGCCAGATGCATTTGGCAGCAGCGTCTTGGCAAGTCCCTCAACCGTGTTCAACTGGGAAGATGATCAACTCGTTGCCGGAAAACCTGTCATGTTGGGGGCGCAAACCGTGGGCGCTATTGCCGTTGGCTTACCGACTGCCCCGTTGGCCGTCAAAATCAGAACGGTACGCGACCAAGGCATCGTCGTGGCGAGTGTCGCCGTTCTGGCTGGTTTGGTATTAGCCCTTTTGTTCAGTCGCTCCATCACCGATCCCCTGCAAGACATGGTAAAAGCCACCCAGCGCGTCAGCGAAGGCGACCTATCCCAGCCCGTTGAGATCCACAGCGGCGATGAATTGGCCGCCCTGGGTGAAAACTTTAACCAGATGACAGCTAGGCTCCGGTTCACGATGAATCAAATGGAAGGGGAAATCGAGGAGCGCAAACGGGCGCAGGTGGAACTGGAAGTTGCCAAAGAAGATGCAGAATCAGCCAATCGTGCCAAAAGTTCTTTCCTGTCCAACATGAGCCATGAATTACGTACACCCCTGAATGCCATTTTGGGGTACTCCCAGTTAATGACACGCGGACAGGAAGCTTCGCCCCAAATCCGCGAAAATCTAAAAATCATCTCTCGCAGTGGCGAGCATTTGCTGGGGTTAATCAATCAGGTTTTGGACATGTCCAAGATTGAAGCCGGTCGTATGACGGTGAATGAACGGGATTTTGACCTCTACACCTTGCTCTCTGATATTGAAAGTATGTTCCGCCTGAAAGCAGAAGAAAAAAATGTCCGTCTCATCTTTGAGCGTCATCCAGAAACACCTCGTTACATCCGCACGGATGAGATGAAATTGCGCCAAATTCTCATCAACTTGCTCAACAATGCCTACAAATTTACGGATGCCGGGTATGTGATGGTACGGGTGGATTATGCGCAGGAAACGGCCGTTTCTCCCCAACTTGAACCTCTATCCACAAACTACTCTTCGCCGTTGAAGACACCGGCCCCGGCATCGCCCCCGAAGAGCTAGACACCTTGTTTGACGCCTTCGTCCAGGCAGAAGCCGGACGTGAATCAGGCGGTGGCACCGGTCTCGGGCTCACCCTCAGTCTCCAGTTTGCCCAATTGTTGGGCGGTGACATGACCGTGCGCAATGTGCAAGACAAACAAGGGCATGGCGCACTTTTTCAGTTCAGCGTCCAGGTCGGCGTTATTGATACCATCAGCCAGACCAAGCCCAAACTGCCAGAAGTGGTTGCGCTCAAACCGGGCCAGCCAGAATTCCGCATTTTGGTCACAGACGACATCGCCGAAAGCAGACAACTTCTCGTGCAATTACTCAAACCATTGGGATTCCTCATGATGGAAGCCAAAGATGGGCAGGAAGCGCTCGATTTTTGGCAATCCTGGCAGCCACATCTCATCTGGATGGATTTGCATATGCCCAACATGAATGGCTGCACGGCCACCGAACGCATCAAAGCCCATAATGAAGAAACAAATACAATCGTCATCGCCACCACAGCCAGCGCCTTTGCCGAAGAAGTGGGCGACATTATGGACTGCGGTTTTGATGATTTTGTGCGTAAACCGATCCGCACGGAAAAGGTATTTGAAATTTTGCACACCTATCTGGGTGTTGACTATATTTACGCGGTGCATGAAGAAACGGCCGTTCCCGCCCAATCTGGCACAAATGGAGAAGATGATCATTGGAAAACGGCCGTTGCCGCCTTACCCGAATCCTTGCAAACCAAGCTAAAAAACGCAGCCCTGCAAACCAACATGCTAGAAATGGATCAACTCATCACCCAAACCAGCCACTATCAGCCAGACCTGGCCCAAAAATTCCAACAACTGGCTGATGAATTTGAATACGGTAAAATACTAACCATCTTAGAAGCAAGCTAAACAAACTGCTCCATAACAAAACCACCATAGGACAATGCCGTGAACGCCCAACAAGATAGCATCCTCATCGTTGATGATACCCCAGCAAACCTCCGTTTGCTGGCAAGCATCCTGTCTGACGCTGACTATCTTATACGCCCCGCCAAAGACGGCAAATCCGCCCTCACTTCGGCAAACTCCGCCCCGCCAGACCTTATCCTGCTAGACGTGATGATGCCCGGCATGGACGGATACGAGGTATGCGAAAAACTCAAAGCCAATCCCCACACCGCCGACATACCCGTCATATTCATCAGCGCCCTGGACGACGTTTCAGACAAAGTAAAAGCATTCGCCGTGGGTGGCGTAGACTACATCCCCAAACCATTTCATGCAGAAGAAGTATTAGCGCGGGTAAACACCCATCTCACCATCCGCAAACTACAACAAAGCCTCAACGATCAAATTGCAGAACTAGATGCCTTCGCCCATACCGTCGCCCACGATCTCAAAAATCCGCTTTCCCTCATCGTCGGCTTTTCAGACTTTCTGGTTGCCGCCAGCGAGCGCATGACCGATGAAGACGGGCAAGCAATCTGCGTAAAGTGCAAAAAGCAGGCAACAAAGCCGCCAACATCATCGACGAGCTACTCCTGCTCTCCAGTGTCCGCAAGGAAAATGTGACCTTAGCCCCTCTAAACATGGCAGACATCATCTTTGCCGCCCAAGACCGCCTAACTTACATGATTGAGGAATATCAGGCAGAAATTTCAACAGCAACCCACTGGCCTACAGCCCTCGGCTATGCTCCGTGGGTTGAGGAAATTTGGGTCAACTATTTGAGCAATGGCCTGAAATATGGGGGCAAACCCACCAAAATTAGAATTAGGTGGCGAAACATTGGAAGACGGTCGCACCCGCTTTTGGATAAAAGATAATGGATCAGGCATCGATCCCGAAGATCAGGCACGCCTCTTTGCTGAATTTATGCGCATCGGCCAAATGCGTGTGCAAGGACATGGCTTGGGGCTATCTATCGTGCAGCGTATCAGCCAGAAACTAAATGGCGACGTTGGCGTCACCAGCACACTCGGAGAAGGCAGCGAATTTTACTTCATCCTCCCCTCAGCAATGGCCGACGAAAACCAAGTAACCATCTGAAAATTATGCGACACAGATTGGACTAATCTTGGAGATTAGTTCAATCTCGCCAAGTTAAAAACGAACAAGCCCTTATTCAACTCGTCGAATATTAGCACCCAAATTCAACAACTTCTGCTCAATATTCTCATACCCACGATCAATTTGTTGAATATTATGGATGACGCTTGTCCCTTCAGCACAAAGCGCCGCTAACACCATCGCCATGCCCGCACGGATGTCTGGGCTAGGCACACCTTGAGGGCTGGCATGAAGCGGTCTGCCCCCATCCACAATCACCCGATGCGGATCACAAATGACAATCCGCGCCCCCATGAATGTCAGGTTATCCACAAAAAAGAAACGGCTCTCATACATCCAATCGTGCAGCAAAACTGTGCCGCTAGACTGGGTGGCAATAACCACTGCAATGCTCATTAAATCAGCCGGAAAGCCAGGCCAGGGCATCGGCTTGATATGCGGAATACGCCCTCCCAGCGCCGGTTGAATGGTCATTCGCTGCTCGGAAGGCACCATGATGATGTCGTTGTCTTCCACCAGCCAGTGAACACCTAGCTGCGCGAAAACCAACTCAATCATGCCTAAATTATGGGGGTCTGCATCCTTGATGCGAATCTCACCGCCAGTTACGGCCGCTGCACCGATAAAGCTGCCCACTTCCATAAAATCAGCACCAATGCGGAATTCTGTACCACTCAACTTTTCTACACCATGAATTGTCAGCCGATTCGTGCCAATGCCATCAATTTGAGCGCCCATTTGATTTAGAAAATTACATAAATCACGCACGTGTGGCTCGGAAGCGGCATTGTCGATGATAGTAATGCCTTTCGCCAAGGAAGCGGCCATGACGGTATTTTCGGTGGCTGTGACGCTGGCTTCTGCTTGCAGATGATAGCCGGCTCCCACCAATTGTTTCACTTTCATGCGGAAAATCCCTTGTCCAATCAGTTCCACTTCCGTTCCCAACGATTCCAGGCCACGAATCAGGGTATCTAACGGCCGTCCGCCAATAACATCACCACCGGGCAAGGGCAACGTTACCTCCCCCATGCGTGCCACTAATGGCCCAGAAAACACAAAAGAGGCTCGGGTACGTCCCGCCAATTCACTGTCTAGCTCACTGGTGCGTACATTTTTAGCGTGAATACGCCAACTCCCGCCACCCAAATCCAAAACCTCGACACCAATATCCTGCAAGAGATGTATCGTGTTATTGACATCTTGAATGTTTGGGATATTGTGTAAAATTACCGGTTCATCAGTCAACAAACAAGCAGGTAGCAATTTAAGCGCTGCATTTTTATTGCCGCTGGCTGTAATGGTTCCCTGGAGTCGGTGGCTCCCTTCTATAATAAATTTTCCCATATGATTTTGACCCTTTTTGTTTTGGGGCTGCATCAGCACCCGTTCAGGTTCAGTAAGAATTAGTAGGCCAAGAATTGTACCAATGCCCCACGCCGAGGCAACCCATGAACCCCCTGCGTGACCAAAATATGACCGACATTTGCTTGTGGACTTACCGAGTAGTAAACTAGGGGCTACTACCAATAACCAATCCTAAAGGAATGGCCTACATGTACGAACGTGTACTCGTCATTGACGATTCTCAAGAAATCCGTGAATTTTTAAGTGAATATATTCTCAAACCGAAAGGCTTTGAAGTCTTATCTGCTTCTAATGGGCTGATGGGGCTGGAAATGGCAATTGCCAAAGAGCCAGATTTGATGATCGTGGATCAGCAAATGCCGCGTTTGACCGGTTTGGAAGTGTTGGAAAAGCTGAAAGAACGCGGGATTGAAATACCTGCTATTTTGGCAACTGCACACGGCTCGGAAGAAACGGCCGTTGCTGCTTTCCGTTTGGGTATCCGTGATTATGTGATCAAGCCATTTGATGCGGATGAAATTAGTGATTCAGTTGACAAGGCGCTGCGTGAAAGCCGTTTGGCTCGGGAGCGGGATCAACTGGTGCAGCAGCTCATGGAAAGCAATTCTCAGCTTCAGCGCCGGGCACAAGAACTTAATGTGCTGTATGGCGTAGGTAAATCTGTGGCATCCTCCCTGGATTTAGAAGAAGTGCTGCAACGTGTGGTAGAAGCGGCCGTTTATGTCGTTGGGGCGGAAGAAGGTTCGCTGATGCTTCTTGATGAAAATCAAGGTGAGCTTTATATCCGAGCCTCCAAGAATTTGGATTCTAAAGCCAAATCCATGCGCAAGCGTGTTTCCGATAGTCTTGCTGGCAAGGTACTACAAACAAAACGGGCCATTGCTATTGGCAATGATTCACAGTGGAAACGAACCCATACCGCCCTGCTCGTAAAATCGTTAATTTATGTGCCGCTGATTTTACAAAACAAACCAATCGGGGTGCTTGGTGTTACCAATCGCCTCAAAGAAACATCGTTTGACAGTAATGATACCCGCGCTT
Source organism: uncultured Chloroflexia bacterium (assembly GCA_963747345.1). Taxonomy (GTDB): domain Bacteria; phylum Chloroflexota; class Anaerolineae; order Promineifilales; family Promineifilaceae. The sequence goes on from CAVVFA010000009.1 coordinate 323,186, forward strand.
TGTCAGCCTTAGGTGGGTACGCAACAATTGCCATCAACAACGCCAACATCTACAGCGAAATCGAATCTGAGAAAAATACGCTCAGTGCCGTTGTCGATTTAACAGATAATCCTGTGATCGTACTCTCACCAGGGAATGAACTGCTGATTGTCAACTCCGCAGCTAGAAAAGCGCTGGATTTACCTGAAGGAAATGTGATTGGCGAGAAGATTGGAACGATGATTAATGGGGAACTGGTTGAATTTATGAGCCAGGAGCAAGCGGATGGATCTGTCATTACGGGCGAAATAACATTACAAAACGGCCGTTCCTATCGTGCAGAAATGACCCTAATCGTAGGCGGCAATCGCTCAATTTTGCTTCAGTTGAAATAGCGGTTAATTGGCTTTCATCCCCAGCCAAAAATGATGTAGTAATACAGTTTGAGTCGGTTGCACTTCAATGCGACCGACTTTTTTGTTTTCAGCGGAAGAAACCACACCCTCAACCAACATCTTGGTATTTACCAAACACAATTCAGGAAAACGGCCGTATTTTTCCTGATAAAAGTCAGCCGCCCGTTCCACCTTTTCATCAAACGGCCGTTGTTTGTCATCATCTAACCATAACATGCCAATATCCATCTCATTCCTCCTCATCAAAAAAGTTTGGTGCATCATTTTTAATCCAAAATGACGCGGGGATTGGATCTGAATCAAGATCAGGCAGTAATGGCCGAACCAAATAAGGGCGTGCCAAAATCGAAACCTTGAAAATTTGTTGCAGCTTTTTCAAGCTCATGTGTAAATCATAATCGTCAATATAAGCAGCCTGAAAATAAACCGACCCATCATCTTGAAGCAGTAAAAAATCACCACGCCCTAACAAAAATTCAGCCTCGCTATTTTCCATGCCCGTTGCCGCGCGAGCCTGCAAATCGTCGGCGGCTTGACCGACAATGCGTTGGGTGAGGTTCGCTTTTAGATGCGTGTCAAGAAGATCAGACTCGGGGCGGGGTGTGGTTAAGACCAGATGGAGTCCCGCCTTGTGGCCTCGCTGCAAAAGCTCAGTTACGGCCTCTACAATTGGTTCTCCCCCCACTTCCATTAATTCCACAACATGATCAATCATCAGAACGATGGCGGGTGTCGTGTCCCCGCACCGCAGACGATTTCTCATCTCATCGACTAACCAAGCCAAGATTTGGACTGCTTCTTCTATACGAAAAGCAATATAAGCCGACATGTGGGGCAAAACAGTCAGGGGTTTGAGGGTTGAATAGGCATTGTTGTGCTCAAAAACTGGGGCAATAATAACTTGTTGTAACTGTGATTGGCGGTTAGCGAGTGCCAAAGACATGGAAATGGAGCGCAGCAATGATGTCTTGCCTGCCCCCTCAACGCCAGAAATCAGGGTATGCTCTCGCAGGGGAAGTAAAACAGGATTGGCTTCATCTGACAGCCCTATAACGGCCGTTTCCCGCCCTATACCCACTTCCATTGCCATCACATCCAGCAAGCGCACCGGCACATCTACTTGTCTGGCAACTGAAACTTGCAAACGGCCGTTTTCCCTTGAAACCGAAATCTGCGGCACACCAAGCGCCTGGCGCAAATCATCCGTCAAAGAGCGCATCCATTCCCAACCGCCATGTAGTTGTGTTTGTAGATCAAATTGGATTGTCTGCGGGGAGACTGTGCCGCCCGACACCTGAGCAGGCAACTGATGCGCATCCATCACGCGCTCAATCTGGCGCGATTGAAGTTGCACACGGTGATTTAGGCGCTTTTTTTGTAACTGGCGTCTCTGATCTATGGTTTTAGGAGATTGCACAATTGGGAACATTTGTTCTTATTTTTGCGTAAAAAAAGACGGCCATTATAGCCGTCTCACCATCAAATTTAGGCAGTTGCCCTTATGCAGTCTGCCGCAAAACCATCATGACTTTGCCTTGCACCTGCACATCTTCCGGTGCGGCATAAATAGGATCCATGGTTGGATTTGCAGGCTGTAACCGGATGCGGTCTTCGTCATAGAAGAAGTATTTGAGCGTCATCGTATCGTCTTCAAGCCACACAGCAACCATGTCGCCGTTTTTGGCAGTTTGTTGCTGCTGCATGATGACAATATCACCGTCGTTGACCATCGCATCAATCATCGAGTCACCATCAACACGGAGCGCAAACAGGTCTTGAGAACGGCCGTTTACCATGGAGGCGCTGATTTCGATTGCATCTTCTTCATCATAGGCGTCAAAGTCACTCATCACAGATTCAAGCGGCAAACTAGCACCAATATTGCCCCGCAGTGGGATTTTAAGTAAGCCCATTCCACTCGCCACTGTACCGGCAACCTCGTTTACATTGTCCGCAACGAGGCCCAAAAATTCGCGGGCTTTATCAGTGAAACTAATACCACGAGATACTTCAGCATCTCGTACAAGGTATTCGCCTTCTTCTAATCGGGTTAAATTGTAATTGACGACAGAGGTAGAACTAATATCTACAGCAGCCCCAATCTCACGAATCGTTGGTGGACGGTCATAATCTTCCCGATATTTGTAAATAAAGTTCAAGATATTTTTTTGCCGTTCTGATAACGATTTCTTTTTAGCCATGTCTATCAGCTCCTTGACGCTAGACCACATCCCTATCAAAATTAAAGGGAAAAGTCAATAGTCGCTCATTTGTTCTGTTGATTATAAGCGAACAAGTGTTCGATGTCAAGATGAGTTTTACGTCAAGTAAAGAGGGCTTATGATTTACGAAAACTACAACTTTTCCAGCCGACGCTCTAATGTAATGGGGTTTAATGGACTGGTGGCAACCAGTCAACCATTAGCCGCCCAAGTTGGACTTGATGTGCTTAAATCTGGGGGTAATGCCATTGATGCCGCTATTGCCACGGTGGCGACGCTGTGTGTGGTTGAACCCTGCTCCACGGGGATTGGCGGCGATGCGTTTGCCTTAATTTGGAGCGCACGAGACCAAAAGTTATACGGTCTCAATGCCAGCGGTCCAGCGCCTGAAGGGTTAACGGCCGTTCTCCTCCGCAATAAAGGTCACCAAACAATGCCCACCCTGGGGCCGTTAGCCGTCACTGTGCCGGGCAGTTTGCGCGGATGGGAGGCGGCGCTAAATCGTTTTGGCACGATGGGACTCGACAGTTTGTTGAGCCAACCTATTGACTACGCGCAAAATGGTTTCCCCGTCAGCCAGCGGATTGCCCTGGCCTGGCAGAATTCTACAGAGAAGTTGTCTGTTTATGAGGATTCTCGGCGGGTGTGGCTGCCAAACGGCCGTGCGCCCAGGCCATCGGAACGGTTTCGTAATCCAGAGTTTGCGGCTACACTCAAAACCATCGCGCAACAAGGGGTTGAACCGTTCTACAAGGGCGCAATTGGGCAGCAAATTGTGGACTGTGTGCAAGCGGCTGGCGGCGTTTTAACGATGCCGGATTTGGCGGGATTTCAGGCTGAATGGGTGGAACCGCTGAAACTTGATTATAAAAATGGGTATTCGTTTTATGAAATCCCGCCCAACGGACAAGGGTTGACGGCGCTCATTGCACTTAATATGGCAAAACAGCTTGATATGGCGGCTTTGGATTATGGCTCGGCTGATTATTATCATATGCTGATGGAAATGATGAAGCTGGCCTTTGCCGATGCCCATGCCTATATCGGGGATCCGCGCCAAACGGATGTGCCAGTTGCCGGTTTGTTGAGCGAGGCGTATGCCGCTGTCCGTTTGGCGCAAATTGACCCCAACAAGGCGCTGCCTCCCCAGGCTGGCAATCCTTCCCCACACGGCGACACGGTCTATCTCACGGTGGCGGATAAGGAGGGCAATATGGTCAGTTGGATTCAAAGTCTTTATATGGGCTTTGGCAGCGGCTTGACGGCAGGAACGACTGGGATTCAATTGCAGAATCGGGGGGCGAATTTCACGTTGGAGGAGGGTCATCCGAATCAAGTGGCTCCTGGTAAACGGCCGTTCCATACCATTATTCCTGGCTTTATCACGAAGAACGGTCAGCCGTGGAGCAGTTTTGGGGTGATGGGTGGATTTATGCAGCCGCAAGGGCATTTGCAGGTGGGCTTGAATTTGGTGGATTTTGACATGGATCCGCAATCGGCGTTAGACGCGCCCCGTTTTAACTGGCTGCAAGGGATGGAGTTTGGTCTGGAAACGGCCGTTTCTCCCCAAATCCGTGCCGCCCTCAGTCAACGGGGACACCAACTCCGCCCCGCTGACCAGCCCCTCCACTACGGCGGCGGGCAAGTTATTGTGCGTGACCCGGAGACGGGTGTGCTTATCGGCGGCAGTGAACCGCGAAATGATGGTGCGGCGGTGGGATGGTCAAGAATCATCATGAGCGATTTTTTATTGTAAATTTAAACTGAAGAACCGTTTTGTTAGAAACGGCCGTTTTCTGGTATGATAGTGGGGGGACAGCTTCGTAGGAATTTCACAATTCCTGGGTGATAGGGGATCATTTAATCCATGAGAATCGCATTTTTGATTCTCAAAAACAATATCGACAGACGTATCGACAATTTTTTTGAATTTCTACTCAATGATGGCTGCACAGTTTTACTAACTGTGTTGATTTTAAGTTGTCACCGTCTCTGCTTTTTACGTTTTAAACAGGCTCTACCAACGTCAGAACAAAGCGTGCCAATTCATTTCTCTACTTGACGTTCCCCAGGAAGTGCAACGTGGGAACAAATACACAAAAAACGCGACCGCTTGATCCAAATTTTAATGAAAGCGATCTCGTGTCATGGCTTCATCTACAAATTAAAACTGGAAATTTCATAGCTATTTCGAATTGGCTGGAAAATTTCGGGTCGAAATCGACGGGTAAAGACATTTTGCCTGATATGCGCCAGTCAGTCATCGAACTTTGCCAAATATGCCAAACTCATCAGGAAGAGATGGATGCCTCTTGGAATGCTTACCAACAGGCTGTGTTGCAGGAAAAAGCGCTTAGTGTCAATCTGTCTCATCTGTTAGATTTTTTTCTACGCAAGTGGGGGAGCGACCCGCCATTAATTACCGAAACCATAACACCGGAGGAACGGCCGTTTACGTCCACGTCTCAATCCCTAGCCGTTCCCAAGCTTTGGCAACGAATTCAAGACTATATTGGGCTGGGCAAAGAGGGCCAATCGGAAACAACTAACTCACCCATCATTCCAGATTCTGACGATTTTCAAGGTAGTGAAGATGAGGACGTGCATGAGGGAAAACGGCCGTTTCTCACCGTCTACTGCTTGGGCCAATTCCAGGTCTTTATCAATGACAAACCGATTGATAATTGGAACGGCAACAAAGGCAAAGTCATCTTCAAATATTTACTGATAAATCGCAAACGCCCCATCCCGCTAGAGGTGTTGATGGATACGTTTTGGCGAGACGACGAGCCAGAGGCGGCCAGGCGCAATCTTTACCAGGCAATTTATCTGCTGCGGCAAGCGCTGCAACAAGAAGATGAAGATTTCCCCTATGTTCTCAGCCAAAACGGCACGTATACGCTGAATCCAGACTTGAAAATTTGGGTGGACAGTGAACTGTTTATGGCGCATTATGAAAACGGCCGTTATCACCAAAATGCAGGCCACCACAAAAAAGCCATCGCCGCCTACGAAACAGCCGACAGCCTCTACAGCGGCGAGTTTCTCGCCGAAGATCCGTATGAGGAGTGGCCACAAGCGCAGCGAGAAAATCTCAAGCAAGCACATCTACACATTTTAGACAGCTTAAGCCGCCATCATTACAACCTCAAAAATTGGGCCATGTGCCTCACCTACTACCAACGCATTCTCGCCCTAGACAACTGCCGCGAAGACGCCCATCGCGGCCTCATGCGCGTCTACTACTTCCAAAAACAGCGTCATTTAGCCCTGCGCCAATACCATCAATGCGTCGCAACCCTCGAGCAAGAACTCGCTGTCCCCCCTATGCCAGAAACCACCGATTTACACCAAAAAATCCAAGAAAACCAACTTCATTTTTCACCCATCTAAAAAATGAACCCTGATTGAAACAAAAATGAAGCCCCCAAAGTAAATTGCCAATTACGAACCAATACAGCCGGAATACATTAGTGCCAGTTCTCGAGAATATTTTTTTCTAAGGTAAAGACTAAGGTTATACATACAATCTTAATCTTCCAAGTTAATATAAGGAGAAATGTGATGAATGATCAACCAAATGTTCCTCTGTTAGATTTTGATGTTACCACGATGGTGGTGACGAGAGAAGGTGAGCCTGTTTACACACCTGGTTGGAATGTAACCCATATTGTCGATAGACGAGAATCGTTTGAGCTACAAATCAGATTCAAAATTTCTGGCCCAATTTGGGACAACATTATTGTGCCGGCTGCTGGTGGTCTACAAAACATTGAGGCAAAATTTGAAGTTGCGGCAGACTGTATTGGTGGGCCTGATGTCAAACTGGGTACTGCCACCAAATCATTAACCGACTTGGCTAAATCTGGCACTACTTACACTTACAAGCATATTGTACCGAAAAACACAATCAATATAGATGGTGTATACGAAGTCGCAGCTGTTGTGAGTATGCAAAATAAGACAACTGGTTCACCATACACTGGCATGTTAGGTTTTTCTGAAGGACTCAAGATTTTGGTTCATGAGCGGGAAGACACAGTAGAACCAGGACAAACTCTCACGCCATAAGTTCAATTATTGGAAGTGTAAAATAATTCCAAGTTGTTTGCTTTTTAATTTAATACGTTTATAACGTCATTGTAAGAAAAGCAAACAACTTGATTGTAATTCAGTACGCAAATCTAAGGGGATTATAATCATGAATACAAATATAAAAGAGCCAACATCTTTGACTTACATTAAAGGGATTGGTCCAGTGCGTGCTAGCTGGTTACGGGAGATTGAAATCTGCGCAATTTCAGACCTGCTGTTAATGACATCTGAGGAAATTGAACATCGTCTTAAATTAAAAAAATACACGATCTCACAAACGGATATTGAAGATTGGCAACAACAAGCCCGTGACATGAATATCATCGACAATCCGTTTCCCCAAAAAGCAGTATCCAATTCAATCGATAAACTCCCTGAACGACAAACATTTGCAACCTTTGTCGTTGAATTCCAGAAATGCTCAGGTAAAGATGATTATCAAATAGAAACTTTAGTTCAGCATATGGAAGGGGGGAAATTAGGCGGGGGCAAAAATAATCAATGGCCAGGTTTGGCTAACGACAACCTTATCCAGTGGATGAAAAATCAGATTGATAAAAAGTATTTAGAAAATGAGTTTTCTAAACCGACCAAAAAGAACGCTGATGTTTCAGAATCAAGTTCAACTAAACATCCATCTGGAGAACCCTTTAATATAATCATTAATCGCGTTCAAGCATATCAGCCTCTAAATACATTTCGTTTAGCTGGTTCCGGTGAGCCTGGGCAAGTATTCAGAGGATTCCTACAAGGATATCAACCATTTTCTCTAGCTGTAGATTTGAAATTTCATTTTTTAGAGAATTCCTCTCCAAACAACCAGTTCTCAACTTTTTATATCCAGAATTATTTTTCAAACCGAAGAACAGGAGACACCTACAAACCTGAAAAGATTGAACGCAATATTCAAGTTTCAGACAAATTACAAACAACAATTGCTTTGCCAGAAGTTACATTGCCCCCAGGTTTATACCAACTACAGACGATAGTTATGTTGAAAACACAGCCAGAGGTAATGGGTTTTTTAGAAATACCTTTACTACAAATAACTTAACTTTATAGCAGTTACAAGACCCTTTTAGTCTCCGAAATCCAAGTCATTGAGCATGTCATTCCAATGATCAGCAAGAGATGAGTCATCGGTGCTTGCTGTTATTTCGGGAGATTGCATGATTATGCCGCCTTTGCCGCCGCCGTGGATAGCGTATTCATCACCAGCTTCTAAGATAATTTTCTTGTACTGGGGGGGCCATTGCACGACAAAGCGGCGTTGGCATTGCGGGCAGTGCCATTCTTCTGCGCCTGTATCATGTGTTTCTACTAATTCCATTTGGTGTTGTTCTTGAGCCATTTTCTATTCTCCGTTTGTTTAGGTTCTTGTGCGTATCTTAAAACGGCCGTTTCTCCCTGCCAACACCCGTTTAGTACTAATTCGACGCATAACTATAGTTAATTAGTCACAAAACCATGCAAATCTAAGCAAATATTCAGAAAACGGCCGTTTCTACCCCACATTCCGGTTCCGATACAACTCCGGATCGACCTGCTCGGCCATGGCTTGCACATCTAAACTGCCCCCCAAAAACGCATTTACAACCTGTACTTGGGTCACCGGATCAGACAAAATTTCACTGTAATTTACATGGAGAACCTGGAAATTATCTTGCGCTTGCAGCCAGTTATCGATGGACAGCAAATGTTTTTGAAACAAATCTGCCATGGTGGCATCATCCATCTGGTCGCTGTCTTCGCCACGGTTCACGAGCATTTTTCGTTGAGAGGCTAGAATTTCGTCCATATTTCGGTGCATAAATATCACGCGGTACTCATACGCTGGCGGCAAATCCTTAAGCAGCGCCGAAATCACTTTGATCACTTTGCCGACTGCCTCAGCCACCCATGCTGTATCCCCTTTGCCCAACTTCTTGACGCGCTCAAATTCGTAATACCCTTTTGGGTTGTCGTTGTCTGCCTCTCGAATCTCGTCGATCATCAGCGGGAGACCACCCGCCTCCACTATCTTCATCATCATGGAGGTGCCTGAGCGCGGCAGCCCAGATACTACTGTAACAACGGGTTTTTCTTTCGACCTAAATAATTTCTTGATAAAACTCATATCTAAATCCTCAATCTTTTGTTTTTAGAATGTCGTAATGCACTGCGGTTTCTCTTCCGTCCAAAATATCTGATTGACGGTATCCATGTATGTCTGATCTGAAATACTGACCAAACCGTATTGATGCAATTGGCGGAAAGTGATGGCTCCCATCGCCATTGAGGAAAAGTCGCACACATCCAGGATGATTTCTACATCATAGGGGGCAGAGGCAAATTGGATGGCAGAACGGCCGTTTTCAAAATAAACCACCGTGCAGCCATCATTCTCCGGCAAGAACGAGTCTCTAACGGTGATACACAGGCGACATGTTTGCCCGCTAAAATCACGCACTTCCCAGGCGGTGAAGAGCCGCGCCACATCCAGCACCCGGAGCATCAGACCTAAGCCAAAAACGGCCGTTTCATGGTTAATCCCTGGCAGCATCCGGCTGCTGCCATTTCGCGGGTCGGCCAGCAAATAGTGGAGATTATCATCTTGCAGCGTCAATATAATTCGGTCGATTTGATCCGCTTGCGTGTGCAAAAACGCCAGCAATTCAGCCATCACTTCTGTGGAATCGTAGATAAACGCCCGCACCAGCATATTATTGGTCAAGAAATTACCGCCTTCAACTGGTTCAAACTTAAACGTCAAATAGCCCCGCACCTCATCCCCATCTTTGTAACCCACCACGCGAAACGAACCGTCTTCAAACTGCATGTCCCAGGTCGCTTCCGGCAAACTCATCATGCCATGCGTTTTTGCCCGATAACGGCCGTAGCACGCCGCCAACGCTTCCTTATCCGACTCATCCAGAAATGAAATATGTTCTTTTGACCCTTTAGGGAAACTTGCAGGCGCAATGGTGTAATGTTTAACGGGAGTGCTGTAGCCAAAGCCCATTTTCTTATAAAAATCTGGGCGGAAGGGGTACAGCGCCGTAAAAACTGCCTCTTGTTCCTGATAATATTTCAGGAAATAGGCAATCATATCACGGGCAACTTTCTTCTTTTTATGAACAAGATCAACCGCCACACTGCCGACTCCCCCCACCGCCACATCATGACCATGCAGGTTCATGGTAAAGTCAAAAAGGCGCATCACGCCCATCAATTCATCGTCTTCAAACAAGCCAACGGGATGCACATCTGTTTGCCCCAACCCCTTTTCAATTCGTTTTTTGAACTCAGTCATTTCCTCGACTGTATTAACTTTCATGCCAGGGTAGGCATTGGCTGAAATTCTGGCCCAATCGTCCAGATGGGTTACGTTTAGATTTTGTATCGCTCGCATTGGTTTTCGCTCCATAAATAGGTCACTGATGGCTATAAAACAGGTCTCGGAATTGTACTCCATAACGGGATATTGGCATGGAGCCTCGGATTATACCCACCACACTTAGCCCAAAATGAGATACTGCCTCATGATCTGACGACTTTCTCAATTCCTGCGATAATGGGCGCTCATTAAACATTATTGGAAATAACAATCAGTTCTATTTATCCGCAGATTAACGCAGATTGACGCTTCGCTTAAGGGTTTTAATCGGCGAAATCTGCGAAATCTGCGGATTAAATCTAAGGCAAATCTTATTTCTAATAATGTCTATTATTTTTAGAAGGATTGTTGTCTGTCATGATGCCACATTCAATTTCAACCTCATCGTTCAAGCGAAACGGCCGTTTTCTCCTCCTATGCCTAACCCTGTGCCTGCTCATTTTAGCGGGCTGCCAGGAAAATGCGCCAGACAACATCCCCGCAGACGGGACGCCCGAATCATCCAGCCCGCTCGACGTGATTACCCAAATTGTGCGGCAGACGCGCGTGGTCACGCCCACCGCCACCCCGACGAATAAGCAAGACCCGATTGAGCTTGATATTGGCTATGTTGGCACGTTTCCAATTATTGATCCGCAAACGGCCGTTGACCAAAACGGCATCAATCTCGTCGAAAACCTGTTCGTAGGGCTGACAAATTTCAACCACGTTACAAGTGAAGTCGAACCAGAACTGGCAAAAAGCTGGTCGGCCAGTGAAGATGGGCGCGTGTGGACATTCAACCTGCGCGACGACATTTTTTGGCTGCAAATCCTGGGAACAGAACCGCAAAACCCTCAAATTTTGCGTCCCGTGGTGGCGGCGGATGTGGTAACGGCCGTTCACCGCACCTGTCAAAAAGAAACCAACACCCCCGATGCCTTTATCCTCTTCCTCATCATCGGCTGCGAGCAAGTTTACAATCTCGACGAAGTAACACCCGCCGATTTAGCGGCCATTGGCGTCAAAGCGATTGACGATACCACGTTGGAATTTAACCTCACTAAACCCGCCGGGTATTTTCTCACACTGACGACGCTGCCTTTAGTAACGGCCGTTCCCGGCGAATTGATTGAAGAATTTGAAGAAGAATGGACTTTGCCCGAAAATTTGGCAACCAGCGGCCCCTTCATGCTCACCTCCGGCAACCTATCAGAAACACGCACCGTCTTAAAAAAGAACCCCGGTTGGCCGCTGCCCAAAGGCGGCAACGCCGATTTCGTCAACATCTACTTCTTTGAAGACGAAGAAAGCATCACCGAACTGTGGGAGTCAAAAAATTTGGACATTGGCCCCTTACCCACCGACATGGTAGAAGATTTCTTGCTCACTTCCCCCACCAAAGCGCGGTTGGTCACTGGGCAAACCGTGTTTTATCTCGGGTACAATTTTAACAGCGGCATCTTCGGCGACCCCAAAGTGCGCCGTGCCTTTAGCGCCGCCATCGACCGAGAAGCCTTAGCCGAAGCCCTGTATGGCGGACGTGCCGTCGAAATGCGCCACCTTGCCCCACCAGGCGTCATTGGCGCACCAGGCATTGATGAAGTGGGCATGGGCTATGACCCTGATTTTGCACGCCTGCAATTAGTGGAAAGCGGTTACGCGAGCTGCCGGCTTATGCCGCCCATCCGCTTTATGACCAGTTCGCTCGATCTCTCCCTTCTGCAAGCTGAATTAGTGCGCGATATGTGGGTCAAGGAACTGGATTGTTCGGAAGATCAAATTGTCATCGAGCAGGTGCAGTTTGGTACGTTGCTTGCCAATACCCGCGCTGGCATAGGTGAAACGAGACCCGATTTATGGGAATTAGGCTGGTCATCGTTTTACCCAGACCAACATAATTGGGTGACGGAACTGCTCCACTGCACAGAAAGCGAAAACAGGTCGGAACGAGAATGCAACAATATCGACGAACTCATGCGCCAAGCAGGCCAATCAATAAACCCAGATGAACGGTTGGCACTGTACCGGCGCATTGAAAATCTCTTATTCTCAGACAGTGGCGAAACGCCGATGTCACCGCTTTACGTGCGCGGCCAATATCTAATGGAACATAATTGGGTGGACTATACCCCGGCTCATTTTGGCGGTGAACATTATGATACCTATGTCCTTGATGCCACGCTGAAAAAGCTGGAACGGAGCCGTTAACATGAACCTGGACCCGCAATTTCTAAATACGGCCTTAACTGAATTCAATCTCACTTTAACTGGCGACCAGCAAGCACAATTTGCGGCTTATTTGGCGCTGCTCATGGATTGGAATGAACGGATGAATTTAACGGCCGTTCGTGACCCCCACGCCATTCAAATCCGCCATTTCCTCGATTCGCTCTCCTGTGCCAGGGTGACTGGTGATCTAAACGGCCGTTCGCTCATTGATGTCGGTACGGGCGCTGGATTTCCCGGACTGCCACTCAAAATTCTCTACCCAGAGTTGAGGCTAACCCTGGCCGATAGTGTTGCGAAAAAAACCACCTTTTTAGAAGCTGTTGTTGCGGAACTGGGATTAGAAAATGTGACTGTGGTGGCGGAACGCGCCGAAACCTTAGGGCAGCAGCCAGCCCATCGCGCCCACTACGATTGGGCAGTCGCTCGGGGCGTGGTGGAAATGCGAGCGTTGGCGGAATATCTGCTGCCATTGTGCAAAATTGGCGGTCATATGCTGGCTCAAAAAGGGGAAAGCGCGGAACGGGAGACGGCAAGCGCCCAACAAGCGTTCCAAACACTAGGCGGCGGCAACATAACCACAGAAGTCATCCAACTACCAGAAGTCGAAACGCCACATTTTCTTGTTGTTGTTGAAAAAATAGGAGAAACGCCCGCTAGCTATCCACGTAAACCAGGGATGCCGGGAAAACGGCCGTTATAATTTAAGAAGCTGTCAAAAAATAAAACCGCAATTTATCAGAGATTGGAGATTAGAGATTGGAGATTGGAGATTAAAGCAGCACAATCTCCAATCTCTCCAAAACGCGGAGTTATTGTTTTACAAGTGCTAACTGTACGCCCCTAAAACCTGCCAGGTTTATGACCTACGCCGGTTAAGAACCACGTACAAGCTGCGGGCGTTCAATTTGTGTGCGATAAATAATTTGTGGTGGGGAAATGCCTTTCAGTTTTACCGGGCCAGCCTGTTCCAGCGTAATAGACCCCACGAATTCAGGTGATTGTTCTAAGAGCGACTGATGCACAGGCTGAGAAATGATAATCTGACCATCTTCCGCAATATCAACCAAGCGATGGGAGCGGTTCATCGGCTCGCCCACCATGCGGAAGCTCATGCGAGATTCTGCGCCCACATTGCCCATCACCACATCGCCCATGTCGAGACCAATGCCCAACCCCAATTCCGCACCAGACTGAGTAAACCAGTCCTGACGTAGCGAGTTAAACTCTTGTTGCATGGTAACGGCCGTTAACATCGCCCGGTGTGTCGCATCAGGTTGGTCAAATGGCACATTAAAGCCCACCAAAATCTCATCGCCCGTTAGCTCAAAGACCGTGCCGCCAAATTCTAAAGCAATATCCATCATGCGCGTAAAAAATTGGTTGAGCTGGTTAATCGCTTCATCCGGCTCAATTCGCATGATCATACCACCCGTCCAATTACGCAAATCGGCAAACATCACCACCGCTTGCCGCCGTTCTCGCCGCAGCATCAGCCCCGGCTCATGAGACATGACGTGATCCACAATCCGCCGTCCCATATAACGGGAGAAGGTGTCTTTAAGCATCTCTTGCTCGCGCTTTTCTTCTGCCAACCGCAATTTTTCAACTTTCTTGAATTCAGTCACATCCTGGATGACGGCCGCAAAGCCAACTTCTTGAATAGGGGAAATGCTCACATAGAGCGTTTTGCCATTTTCAAGACTGATTTCTTCAGGCGCATCCCGATCCGCGCTATTTTCAAAAATAGGTACGAGGACACTTAGTTGTGGCACAGCATAAATCGATCTGCCTTCAACTTGAACGGCCGTTATCCCAAACAGTTGTTCCGCCGCATCATTAAAAATCGTGACCTTCAGAGACTCATCCGTTGTCACAATTGCATCCGTAGACTGTGACAAAATGGCATTAAGTTTACGCCGTTCCTCGCTAATTTCCGTGAAATAGTTAGCACTTTCCAACGCCGAGGCCACCGATGTGCCAATCGTCTCTAAAAGCGAAAGGTGCTCTTCATTGAAGTAACCTATATTAGGATGGTTGAGAATCATGACCCCTACAACCCGCTTTGGACTAACCAACGGCACGCCAACGGCCGTTCCCTGTTCTGTGGGGTCATCTGGCAGCGTTACCCAGCGATCATCTTGCGTTACATCCTTGATAATATCGCCGCGACGATTCCTCAGCAGCCAGCCTCCCAAACCTTTGCTCATCACTTCATCGGTAACACGGTCGCTAATTTCCACTTGAGAGCCAGCCCGCACCAGGAATTTATGATTCACTTCTCCAGCTTCGTTGAGCAGCATAATATTGCCCTTCGTCGCCCCAATCGCCTTTTGCGTCTTATCGATAATCGTCGCCATCAACACATTCAGATCCAATTCAGCACTGATAGCATGGCTAATATCATAGAGCAAACCCAAACGATTACGCTCTTCTTCCAACCCAACTCGCGCCTGTTTCAGCCGAATCAAGGTGCGCACACGCACCAACAACTCTTCCCGATTGTGTGGTCTGGAGAGGAATTCATCAGCGCCTGCTTCAATTCCTTCAATCCGGTGTTTGATTTCGCGCAGCGCCGTCACCATAATCACCGGAATCAGGTGAGTGGCGGGTTCTTGCTTCAACAGCTTACACACCTCAAAGCCATTAATATCGGGCATCATCACATCCAGCAAAATAATGTCAGGATCAGACGCCTGCGCCATTTGCAGCCCTTCCTCACCATTGCGTGCCTGAATAATCATATACCCTTCCATCCCCAGTTGGGAAGTGAGAAGCAGACGATTTTCTGGGCTGTCGTCAATAACAAGAACCAAATTTTGGCTGGCATTTTGCTTGTGGGAATTCATCACGAAGCGTCCCTCTTTACTTTGAACTCGAATATGATTTAACTAAATCCAATCTGACCGGTATCCAATTGTACACGACCCTTTTCAACAAGGAAACTACTAGAATTTCGCAAAAAGTCACGGCTAAACATGGCGGGGTCTGTCGCTGTTAATAATGCCTGATTGGCCTCTTTCACGTAATCCAACAATAAGGCGCGGCGTTGGGCATCTAACTCAGCCACGACTTCATCCAGCAATAGGATGGGCACTTCGCCGGTCTGCCGGGTCATCCATTTAATTTCAGCCATTTTCAAGGCCAGAATAGCCGTCCGCTGCTGCCCACGAGACCCATAACTGCTCAGGGAACGGCCGTTTAGCAAAAACTGCCAATCATCCCGGTGTGGCCCCACACTGGTCGCGCCACGCGCAATATCGGCGCTCAACGACTGCTCAATCGCTTCCGCAAACCGTGCCGCTACAGCCGCTTCATCTTGAAAATGAGCGTGCCACCAGGCAGTCCATTCCTTAACGTCTGCATCATCCCCATTGTTCCCTGGCTTACTGCGCCACAATCCGGGCAGATAGTTGAAACGTATCGTTTCCGCCCCTTCCGTCAACGCTTCATAATGAATCTGATGCACCTCTCGCGCTAACTCATCCACAAACTTGGTCCGGCGCATTAAAATCTGGCTGCCCAACTGCACCAGTTTCTCCGTGTAAATCGGAATCATTTCGCGGGAACCTAGCCCCTCAGCCACCTGTCGCAAAAGCGCATTTCGCTGCTCCAACACCTTGTTGTAATTAGAAAGCGTCCGGCAGTAAACGCCATCAACCTGGCACAAGGTAATATCCAAATAGCGCCGCCGTTGACGCGGCGCACCGGTAATCAATTGCACATCTTCCGGCAAAAACAAAACCGTGCGCACATGACCCAGCAAATCCATCAGACGGACTTTTCGTTTATCAACCAAAGCTTCCCGCCGAAAACTGCCGCGTCCATTGCTCACCGACTGGCTGCGTTCATAAATCAAACGCATCTCAATGGTTTTTACACCCTGATTCGTTGCCACGTGAGCAACCAATCGACCCACGATCACAGGCTCATCTGTCTGCATGGCAACCCAGTTGATCATCTGCTGATCCTGGTCAGCATGAGGTGATTTAGTCGTTGCCAGATAATAAACCGCTTCTAGCAAGTTGGTCTTTCCCTGCGCGTTATTCCCATGAATCAAAATGGGGCCAGTAGGAAAATCTAGCTCTAAACGGCCGTAATTGCGGAAATTCGTCAAAGATAATCGAGTAATATGCATGGGCAATACAAAATGAAATAGTTTTTATGACAGCAAGACAATTCTAACATAAGCAAAAAAAGTGTCATCACCGTTAATAAATCACCAGCAGTTCTCAATCTGGCGTTTAAAACCGCTGTAACCATTACGAAGTCGGCCTTCGCCGACTGGAAACAACTTCTTTTTAGTCCGCGAAGGCGGACTTTGTATACGACTTTGTCGTGGTAGGTGCAGATTTATCTGCTGTTTCAAATCTAAATTGAGAATTGCTGATAAATCACACACCGTCTAAACCACTGGAGTCTGGCGAATTTCATACTCCGCTCTGGTACGCGGGGCGATTTTGAAAATCGCCTTACTCTGGAAAATTCAAAAAACACCAGTGTCCAGTAAGCCATTATAATGCAGTGCGTCAAGGCCAGGGCGAAGTCAAACCAAGTGGTTTTAAGTTGCGACCCAATTGCCTCCATGTTATCCTATCCAAGTGTACAAAAAGCTCAAGCCAAAAGGTGATACTTATGTCTGAAACAGACAATCTCAACCGTTCTCCTCTCCGCCTCATTCTGGTATTTTTGCTGGTCATTATTGTGCCGCTTGCCATCGGGTTGTATGCGGCGCCGCGCCTTGTGCCGAAGCCCCAAATCGGCATATTGCGGCTCAACTATGAAATTGGGGCAGAAACTGCCTACATCACCACCGAACAAATGGCCTATGCCCGCAATGATCCGGCTATCAAAGCCGTTGTCATGATCATCAACAGTCCGGGTGGCTCGGCCGCCTACAGCGAAGAGTTGTTTCTCGATGTGCTGCGCACTCGTGAGCAATTACCCGTCGTGGCTTCTGTTGACTTGCTCGCAGCCAGTGGGGCTTATTACACGGCCGTTGCCGCTGACGAAATTTATGCCAAACCAACCTCAAACGTGGGGAGTGTCGGCGTTATTTCCTTTTTACCGGGGGATGTCTTTCTTGAAGAAGATTTGCTCACCACGGGGCCATACAAAGCATTTGGCGGCACACGGGATGGCTCTGTGCGGCAAATTGAACGCGCAAAACTGGCCTTTTTGGAAGCCGTCAAAGTTGGCCGTGGTGACAATCTTAACATCGACCTGGATGTGCTTTCCCGCGCCGAAGTTTATACCGGCGTGCAGGCGTATGATTTTGGCATGATCGACGGTATAAAAGCGAATGAAGCGGTGATTGATCGGGCGGCCGAATTGGCTGGTATTTCAAGCTATGAGGTGGTGGAGTTGTTTCCGCTCACATTTGACGATCAGTCGGAACTGCCATTTTTTGACTATCAGCCAGAACCGATTGATGCCGAACGGTTATGGGCTCATCCTTCTAATTTAGCGCCCGGTATCTATTATCGGTATATCGATACGCCATCCAATTAGGTAAAAGCGGGAAAGTTTTTGAAAATAAAATTGTGCAAAACCCGCTTTTCCTTGAAGGAAACCACAATTTTGCGTGTTGGTAATTTTAAGAACTTTTTGTGGTTTACCTAACAAAGACCGATCAGGATAATTCTTTATGCGCAAAGCCATCGTCCTTCTTCTTGTATTCATACTGCTGTTAGTTACCCCAACGGCCGTTCGTTATTTTCAGTATTATAAAATTGGCGCAGAAGCTCCCCAGCCGCCCCCTTCGTATAACCCGGACCACATTGCGGCTGTGCCTACGCCCGCCTCCAATTTATTTGTCGATGAGCCAGCGCCGGGCAAAGGACTCGTTCTCCTCGACGAAGCCCACAACAATAATTTTACGTTGGCCGACATTAGCTATTTAGACGGCCGTTTAGCCGCCAGAGGTTTCGAGCTGCTCCATTTCACAGAAGGAGATTTAGCTCACCAACTCCGCCCCGTGAACGCCTTCATCACTATCACGCCGTTAAGTGAATTTTCGGTGGCCGACATTCAAGCCATTACTCGTTTTGTCAATCGCGGCGGGCGTGTCTTGATGGTGGGCGACCCCACCCGGTATGAAATCATCTTTGATGAAGATGATCCGTTTGCCTTTACGTTTGAATTGGATACAAACGAAATTCCCTTGAACAGCCTTGCCAACCAGTTTGGCCTCATTTACAACGGGGATTATTTGTACAATACCATCGAAAATGAAGGGAATTTCCGCAATATCATCTTGAAATCTGCGGGCTTTGCCGAAGACGCTCTCGTCGATGGCTTAGATGAGGTGGCTGTTTACAGCACCCATTCCATCCAGATTGGTCCAAAAGCAAAAGCGATTATCACCGCAGACGACAATACGTGGTCTTCAGCCACAGACCGGCCGGGTGGTTTGGTTTTGGCGGCGAAAAGTGAAAACGGCCGTGTGCTGGCTTTGGGCGACGTCCACTTTCTCACTGATCCTTACTACACTGTCTACGACAACAGTCATTTCATCGCCAACATAGCCGATTTCCTCACAGAATCTGACGAACGCACCTTAACGTTGGTCGATTTCCCCTATTTCTACCAACAGCCCGTCAATCTCGTCTACACCGGTTCGCCCGACTTGGGCGCTGGGGCATTTACCGAGATCATTGATTTGCAAACGGCGTTTGCACAGGCGGGTATCTCTCTCACATTAGCCCAAGAAACGCAGCCAGACCACGATACGCTGTATTTAGGTCTCTACAACCAATCTGAAGATGTGGCAGATATTTTGGCCTCCGCTGGCATTTCGCTCACCATTGAACCGCCCATTTTGCCAGATATGGAAGCTGAAGAAGCGATTGAACCCACACCTGTATCTGGACGATCCGCGAGTGAAGTGGCTGTGGAACCAGCAGAGGATGAAGCAGAAAAAATTGAAGAAATTCGCCTGATTCATTCAGAGCTAGGGAATGTGGAAATGTCTGGCACGGCATTGATTGTATTGGATGAGGAAAACGGCCGTCGCACAATGGTGGTATTGGCCGCCAGCCGCGAAGGGCTAGAAAGCAGTGTGGCGCGGCTGCTGGAGCTGATTCCGCTAGACGCCGAAACAGCTTTGGGCAACTGCTTAGTCCAAGACCCCATCGCGCTTTGCCCGACGCTCGTTGCGGATGAAGCAGTCGAAGCAGAATTGATTACCAGCGGCGGAATCGAAGCTGAAGCTGAAGCCGAAGATAGCGCTGGCGATGACGATGAAGCGATTGAGCCAGGGCCTGAAATTGAGGCCACCGCTATGGGCAGCATCAGCCTCGGCGAGACGGTATCTGATGTTGAGATTTCTGAAGAGGAAAGTCAGGCCTGGACGTTTAGTGATGGCCCCGTTTTCATTGATATTTTATTGGAGACGAATGAAGAATTAGATGGCGTTTTGGAAATATACGATCCTAACAATCTCCTCATTGCCTCGTCAGACAATGGGCTTACAGGCGAACCCGAAACCTTGACGGGCATCGAGATCGAAGACAACGGCGATTATACAATTGTGGTTCGCGATTTTTATGGGGTAGCCGGAACGTATTCTCTGTCTGTGGTGGAGGGAGAAGATAGTGGGGGGAAAACGGCCGTTATCCAATCCATATTCCTCTTCATCGACGACAACGGCGAACCCATCGGCGGCGAGAGCTTCAACAGCCTGGAAACCTTCCTCTCCCTCTTGCAGTCCGATTATGACGTAACCACCTGGGTTAGCTCCCTAGATGGGCCTCTCGATATAGACACAGTAGAAGCCCATGACCTAATCATCTGGGATTCAGGCAATTACATCAACCCCGAAGGCTTCTTTGATGAAGATACCAACACCATTTTCACCTCTCTGGAAAATGGGGGTCGCATCCTGGCAACTGGCTCCGCCCCCAGCATATTTGGCGACGTCCCTCTTTCAGAAATAGCCGATGCTGTCTTCACCGGAGACGACCCCATTCTGTTAGAAAATTTAAGCGCCGGTGACACATTCGCACTCGACCAACCCTATCAAGCCATCATTTCAGACGACTACATCGACAGTTTTGATCCCAATACCATTTCCTTCCTCGTTCGTGGGCCAGCGAGTGAAAACGAAGACACCATTGCGGCCTTCGCTGTAAAAGAGGAAGAATTAGATCAACAAACACTCTTCATCCTGTTTCCCTTTGACGGACTACCGGATGAGATCGAACCCATACTCATGGAAAACATTCTTAATTGGTTTGCCTTCAGGAATTGACGGAAAGCATGTCCCATAAAATCCTTGTCGTAGATGATGATATTCCGCTGACAAAAACCATCGTCCAAATATTACGCTCGGCCGATTACATTCCGCTCGTCGCGCACACCGCCGAGGATGGCGTCAATCTGGCACGCAGCAAAAAACCAGACCTCGCTCTGCTAGACATCATGGTTCCCACCATGGGCGGCTGGGAAATGTGCCGCCAAATCCGGAGTTTTTCCCCTATGCCCATCATCTTTCTTACCGCCATGGGCAGCGTAGAAAATGTCGTGCAAGGTCTAGAAGTCGGCGCAGATGACTACATCGTAAAACCGTTTAACCCGCGCCGAAGTGCTAGCCAGAATCATGGCTCTCCTCCGCCGCCTCGCACCACAATCCCCTGGTGCGGAGTTATTCGACTTTGGCAACGGGGATCTCATCATCGATGTCCTGGCACATCAGGTAATCGTTTATGGAGACGAAAAAGAGTTAACCAATCGAGAGTTTGAATTACTGATTGTTTTAGCAAAAAACGCGGGCACAGTTATCACCACAGCAAATTTAGCGCTGGCGGCATGGCAGCTAGAAGATGCACAAGGCATCCAAAACGTTAAACCATACATCCATTATCTACGTAAGAAAATTGAAGCCAGACCCAGCCTCGCCGCGCTGGATTCATACCATAAGAGGTGTTGGTTATCGCCTGCATACAGAGTAGAATAAGGAGTTGATGGATATGAGTTGATATGAGCAAACCGGATATAATTTTTATCGTATTGGACACCCAGCGAGCTGATAGGCTAGGCACGTATGGTCATCAAAAAGCCTTTACGCCTCATTTAGATCAGTTTGCCGCCCACGGCACACTTTTTGAACAGGCAGTTTCCCCCGCCCAATGGACAGTTCCCAGCCACGCTTCCCTCTTTAGCGGACTCTACCCCACCGCTCACCAAGTTACACAGTCTTCCCAAAGCCTCAGCCCAGATATTCCCCATCTGGCAGAAGTTCTGACGCAAAACGGGTACGATACGATTGGTTTTTGCAACAATCCGCTGGTCGGGGTGCTGAATAATGGCTTCAAACGGGGGTTTCAAACGTTTTACAACTATGGCGGCGCATTCCCCAGTCTGCCCAAAAATGCCAGCCGATTACCCGCCCCCCTCGATAGAGTGACAGCAGCCTCCACCCAGTTATTTCGCAAAATTTCAAACCCTGTGCAGAACTTTTTTGGTCAATCTGATTTGGCGTTCCGCTTATCGCTGAACAGTTGGACGACGCCGTTATGGTCACGTTTTGCCAATTTCAAGGGACAAAATGCGCGGTCGGTGCGGGATGTGGGTCACTTTTTGCAGGAACGCGAACAGCAAGAATCGGAAAAACCGCTATTTTTATTTTTGAATTTGATGGAAACACATTTGCCCTTTTGGCCTCCAGGCGAGTTCATCGACAAAACGGCTCCTTATTTCCGCAAAAGCAAGGAAGCGCGTGACATTTTGCAAACCTGGAACCGTGAAGCGTATCGCTGGGCCGCCCCCTTGGAAGAACCATTGGGCGAGTTGGAGAGCCGGGTTCTAAGTGATTTGTATGATGCGGAAGTGGCGTATCAGGATGATTATTTGGGCGGGCTGTTTGCGGTGCTAAACGGCCGTTCTAACCACCACAACACCCTCGCCATCATCGTCAGTGACCACGGGGATGGTCTCGGAGAACATGGCTACATGGGCCACGCCTTCGTCGCCTACCAGGAACTGGTGCACGTGCCGCTGATGATGCAGTGGCCGGAACAGTTGCCAGACCCAGCACGCATTGACACGCCAGTCAGCACCCGCCGCGTTTACCACACCATGCTGGATGCCGCCGGACAGTTACCCGACATGGCAAACCTGGACCCCGTTACCGTGCATGGCCTGACCTTGATGAATACCGTAAACGGCCGTGATCCTGAAAATGGCACCGCCTACAGCGAAATCTATCCGCCGCTAAACTTCGTCCGCGCCATCGAAAACAGACAGCCCCATCTGCTAGAACCATTCGGCTGCCTCTCAGAACGGCGTGCAATCGTCAAAGCCAACGAAAACGAACCCTTTAAATTGATTCATGTCAACGATAAACCAGATGAGCTTTTTAATTTGACGGCTGATCCGTTAGAATTAGAGAATCAGTTAACAGCAGAGCCGCACCTAACCAAATCTCTACACGAAGAAATCGAACGCATGACAACCCAAGTCACCCATCAGCGAGACAATCTTGATGCGGGTGCTGAAGTTGAACTAGACAATGCCCTCATGCAGCAGCTTCGTGGATTGGGATATGTTGAGTAGACACCCCTCTCCCCAGCCCTCTCCCTTTTATTAGGGGGAGGGTTAGGGTGGGGAAAAACACAAACATTTTAAGAAAGAGGAATATTGATGTTAGATTCGATTCAAACTGACCCTGTAGCCTTCACCATTCCCATCGGGAATGGATTTGATATTTACTGGTATGGCATCATCGTCACCCTGGGGATTTTGGCTGGGGTGTGGTGGGCCGCCCGCGAAATTGATAAACGCGGACAAAGCGTTGACGATCTGCTCAACGGTGCCATTCTCGTTATTTTCTCTGGCTATTTCTTTGCTCGCCTCACCTATGTCATTTTGGACATAGCAAATGGCTCCCGCTACAACTCGTTTCTTGATGTGATCAACATTCGGGCGGGCGGTGTTAATATTTTGGGCGGCTTCATGGGCGCGGCGCTTGTGGGCTGGATTTATGCCAAATGGCGACGGCTTAAAATATGGGATTATGCGGATGCGGCTGGGCCTGCTTTGCTGCTCGCGCAAGCGATTGGGCGTTGGGGCAATTTCATCAATCAAGAGCTTTACGGCCCTCCCACCGACCTGCCCTGGGGCATTCTCATCAGCGCCCAACATCGCATGGCTTTGTATGCCAATATGCAAGAATTCCCCTTAGAAACCCGCTTCCACCCCACATTTCTGTACGAATCGATTATGCTGTTTATTGGCTTTTTACTGCTGGCCTGGCTAAACGGCCGTTATCGCAACATCTGGGCATCCGGCACAATCTTTGGTCTCTTCCTCATTTGGTGGGGCGGCAATCGAGCCTGGATTGAACTCTTCCGTCCTGACCAAACCACCGTGGGCAACAGCTTCATCACCTACTCCATGCTGATGGCAATAGGGCTGGCTCTGGTCGGCGTCTGGATTATTTTGGCGCGTAACAAAAAACTACCGGCGCGTCTCAATCACAAAAAAACGCGCGTTCACAAACCGAAACCAAAAAGAAGCTAATCATTTACGATTAAAGATTAGCCAAGACACACAATGGTTAATCTTCAATCATAAATCCCTAAAGGGGAGAAAAATTATGGATATGGATCAAAAGATAATGGGGTTGGCGCTAACATTTGATGATGTGTTGTTAGCACCAGGATATTCCGATGTACTGCCTGATGAAGTTGATTTGAGCACCAAACTCACCCAGAACATCCATCTCAACTTACCTATCATGTCAGCCGCAATGGATACCGTTAGCGAAGCACAAATGGGTATTGGCATGGCTCGTTTGGGCGGGGTGGGGGTCATTCACCGCAATTTGTCTATCGAGGAGCAGGCGCAAGAAGTGGACAAGGTGAAACGATCTCAAGCAGGTATGATCGTAGACCCTATCACGCTGAAACCCGACGATACGTTGGCTGATGCCGAGGCGCTCATGAGCCGCTACCGCATTTCCGGCGTACCCATCACCGATGATGACGGTATTTTGGTGGGCATTCTCACCAATCGAGACAAACGTTTTGTGGTGCCGGGCTCGCAACCCATTTCTGAGTTCATGACCAGCGAAAATGTGGTCACAGCCCCTGTCGGCACCACGATGCAAGAAGCACAAGATATTTTGCACAAACACCGTATTGAAAAGTTGCCGCTTGTGGATGATAACGGCCGTTTACTCGGCCTGATCACCGTCAAAGACATCCTCAAAAAAATCGACTATCCGAATGTTGTGTCTGATGATGGCGGACGGTTGTTGGCTGCGGCCGCCATTGGCGTTGGCGAAAAAGGCATCCAGCGGTTAGAGAAATTGGTCGCCGCCCAGGTGGATGTTATAGTCATCGACACAGCACACGGGCATACCCAAATGGTGCTGCAAACCATCGAAGAAGCGAAGAAGCGGTTCCCTCACATTGCAGTTATCGGCGGCAATGCTGCCACGGCGGCTGGCACACGAGATATCATCAATGCCGGAGCTGACGCCGTGAAGGTAGGCATTGGGGCTGGCTCAATTTGTACCACGCGCATTGTATCCGGTGCGGGTATACCTCAGTTAACGGCCGTTCTCGAATGCGCCAACGAGAGCCATAAATACAACATCCCCTGCATCGCTGACGGTGGCCTGAAATACAGCGGCGACATCGTGAAAGCGTTGGCGGCTGGTGCAGATGTGGTCATGCTTGGCTCCATGTTGGCAGGGCTGGAAGAAAGCCCTGGCGACATTCATTCTCTACGAAGGGCGACGTTACAAAGTGTATCGAGGCATGGGCAGTTTGGGCGCCATGCAAGGCCACGGGGCCGACCGTTACGCCAGCGCTGTCAAGAAATATGGCGAACGAAAAAAGCTGGTTCCTGAAGGCGTTGAGGGTCAAGTGCCATATCGTGGTAAACTAGATGATATAATTTACCAAATGATGGGTGGCTTACGTTCCGGCATGGGCTATGTTGGCGCCGCCAATTTGGAAGATTTACGCGAAAAATCCCGCTTTGTGCAAATTACCAATGCCGGATTATTAGAAAGCCACCCACATGGCATCACCATTACCAAAGAAGCACCAAACTATCAGGCAAGACGATAATCGATTGTGGTAATTGCATAAATTGATAGCAATTACCACAATTGTAACAGTCGAAAACGGAGACCCACGTCCATGACTGAGCCTGATGTCACGGAGAATTAAAAATGGCAAGAAAAAAAGTAGAATCTAACTAATGAACAAAAAGAATATAAATGATGAAATCTTGGATCGGCTGGAAGCGGAACGTCGCCGTTTGATTGAGGAAACACGTGCCTTGCAGGAACAAACAAAACGCAAACCCGGTCGCAAAAAGAAAAACCAACCCACTTCTATTACAGAAGACCTCTAAATCCTAAGTTCGTAAAAATTGGACACGGATCAATACAGATGCCGTAAACATTCAGACCTGACAGGTTTTTTCCAGAGTACATAGTTATCAAATTCACTCAAAAAACCTGTCAGGTCTCAAAAACTCCGCTTCCGCATTGATCCCTGTCTTCATAAAACATTCATATGACTTTTGCACACGATACCTTCATTTCCCCATTCACGTGGCGCTATGGCAGTGCCGATATGCGCTACATCTGGTCAGAAGAGCGCAAACGGCAGCTCATGCGGCAGGTTTGGGTGGCTTTGGCGACGGCACAAAACAAGGCTGGTTTGGTCTCAACTGAGCAGTTGGCTGATCTTGAAGCCCATGTCGATGATATTGACATTGACCGTGCCTTAGAAATTGAAAAAGAGACGCGCCATGATGTGATGGCGGAAATTCGCACCTATGCCGAACAATGCCCTGTGGGCGGCGGCATCATCCATTGGGGGGCGACCAGCGCCGACATCACCGACAATGTGGATGCGCTGCGCCTGCGGGAAGCGGCCGTTTTGGTGCGAGACCAACTGATGCTGCTGCTGGAAAACCTGGCGATAAAAATTGAGGAAACGGCCGTTATCCCCACCATGGCCCATACCCACATCCAACCCGCCGAACCCACCACCCTCGGCTACCGCTTCGCCGTCTACGCCCAGGATTTACTCGAAGACCTTGTAAACCTGCAAACGCTCATCGCCAATCTGCGCGGCAAAGGTCTCAAAGGCGCTGTCGGCACCCAAGCCAGCTACGACGAACTGCTGCAAGGCACTGGCATGACCCCGCAACAAATGGAGTCTGTCGCCCTCGGCAAACTAAAATTGCCCTACTTCCCCATCGCCACCCAAACTTACACCCGCCAGCAAGATTTACGCATTCAGCAGGTTTTAGCGGGAATCGCCTCCTCGCTGCACAAATTTGCGTTGGATTTCCGCATTTTGCAGTCGCCGCCGTTTGGGGAATGGGCCGAACCGTTTGGCAAGAAACAAGTTGGCTCCTCCGCCATGCCGTTCAAACGCAACCCCATCAACACCGAAAACATCTGCTCGCTGGCTCGCTACGTTGCCGGTCTGCCCGCCGTCGCCTGGGACAATGCCAGCCAGGCCATTTTAGAACGCAGTCTCGACGACTCGGCCAACCGCCGCCTTTTCCAACCAGAAGGTTTTCTCGCTACCGAGGAAATCCTAATCCGCGCCAATCACATTGTGGCTGAGATGGTCATCGACGAAGAAGCGATTGCCCGTAACATGAACACCTACGGCCCCTTCGCCGCCACAGAACGGGTGCTGATGGCGATGGTCGCCGCTGGTGGCAGCCGCCAGGACGGGCATGAGTGGATTCGTGAAGCGAGCTTGCAAGCGTGGGCCACGATGCGCCAGGGAGAACCCAACCCCCTTGTCGATTTGATGGTCTCTGATGAGCGCATTGGTGCGTATCTGCGACCGGACAAGGTGCGGGAATTGATGGATGCGACGGCTCACACGGGAACGGCCGTTGCCCGGGCAGAGGCGATGGCCCAAACCGTTCGTATTTTCATCGGTAAATTGGCCTTCAAAAATTAGGTAGTCGAGATTATTTAGATGAACCAATACGCAGGAATTATCGAAGAAATTGATTCATGGGATCGGTATCTGAAACTGGTCAATAACCAAAAATATGTCAACTGGGCCTTTCGCGGGCAAACAGACGCCTCCTGGCGGCTTTGGCCGACGATTACCCGCGAATTGCAAAACCGTGAAGTCAACCCGCAATATTGGACGCGCCAGGAACATCGCAACATCAGAATCTTTCAACGGAAAGCCATCCATTTCCTGGATAAATTACCAGACATCACCGATATTTTCCGCTGGATGGCAATTATGCAGCATCATGGCGCACCGACACGCCTCCTGGATTTCACCTGGTCGCCCTACGTCGCCGCCTTTTTTGCCCTGGAATCTGCGACCACCGATGCTGTGGTATGGGCGATTAACACATTCGCCGTAGGCACCTATTGTTTTGGCCCCAAAATACCCAAAGGCAAAGATCTGCCCAGTCCGGAAAAGGCGATGGCCTATTACGGTTTTGACAGCATGGAAGATGTCGCCATTGGCGAGCCTTTCTTCAAAAACCAACGCCTGATTGCCCAATCTGGCACGTTTGCCTGCCCCTTTGATTTAACCCGCCCCGTTGACGCCATCCTCGGCCAACAAGAAAATACGATTGCCAAATTCGTGCTCAAAGGCTCCAAGCTGCGCCGAGAAGCACTCAGTGAGTTGTATCGCATGAATATCACCCATGCCACGCTATTCCCAGATTTGGATGGGCTGGCGCGTTCTCTGCGGTATGAACTTGAAACTCACTATCTGTATGATCCCACAGTCACAGATGGCTAAGAACAGATAAGATGACAATTTACTTTTTACGAATCTCGCCATAAAATGACGAGGATATTTAAGATTGTTCATCTTCAGAGGGATTTCAGTCAATACCAGTTATGGATAAGCTAGATAAAGAGATCATCAACTTTTTGCTGGAAAACGGCCGTTTACGCTACACAAAAATCGCCGAAGAACTTGGTGTCACCGAAGGCACCATCCGCAACCGGGCGGCACGTCTGCAAGAAAACAAAACCATCCAGGTAATCGGCATGACAGACCCGCACCGCATGGGGTATGAAGCCCCAGCTACAATTGGGGTCAGTGTGCAGCCAGCCCATCTTGAAGCCGCCGCTGAAACGCTTGCCGCTTTGCCTGAGGTAAACCATCTTGTCCTCGTATCGGGCGAATATGATTTGATTCTGGAGGTTTTCTGCCGCAATCGGGAACATCTAGCTCAGTTCATCACAGAAAAGCTGCAACCGATTCCTGGTGTGCAAAAAACACAAACGTTTATGATTCTCCACACTTACAAAATGGCGCATGGGGCAAAACCAATTTTCGATCCTTCTGATTCTAATTGATGCTTACGAAACATTTAGGCACAAGTAAGCAATTTGTAACAATTTTCTCCTACTCTACTGCCAAGAATTGAATAAAAAGGTTCGCAATGGACACTTCAGTGCGCATTAAAGTGCCTACTTCAATCTTATTTACACAGACAGGAGCATGAGATGAAAAACCCCTTCAATCGTCGGCAGCTAGAAGATGATGTTCGCCATACGAACCGCCTGCCCCCCGGTCAATCACTTACCCAGAAATTCCCCGTTCTCCATTATGGCCCCACGCCAAAAGCCGACCTGGATACCTGGACTCTAAAAGTTTTCGGATTGGTAGAAAAAGAGATGACCTGGACATGGGAAGCGTTCAATCAACTGCCCCGCACCAAGCTCCTGATGGATATTCACTGTGTCACACGCTGGTCTAAATTTGACACGAACTGGGAAGGCGTGTCACTGGGCACGCTGGTGGATGAAGGATTCATCACGCCCAAACCAGAAGCGAAGTTTGTCATTCAGCATTGTGAATACGGCTACACAACCAATACACCGCTGGATTGGGTCTTGGATGGTAATTTTCTCCTGGCAACTCACTACGAAGGTGCGCCGTTGACGCCAGAACATGGTTATCCGCTGCGAGGTATCATCGGCAGCTACGCGGATCGCAGTGAAAACCAGACGGCGTATTTTTGGAAGGGGGGCAAATGGCTCCGTGCCCTGGAGTTCCGGGCTGATGATGCACCAGGTTTTTGGGAGAAATCTGGCTATCACAATGAGGGAGATCCGTGGAAAGAAGAGCGGTTCAGCGTTAGAAGTTGGATGAATCGATTTTAAAAAGGTTGCAAAGTGGCAAAGTGGCAGGGTAGGTTTTTTACTTTGCCACTTTGCCACTTATACCACCGTTCTACTCTTTTTCGCCAACTGTGACCTCAAGTGTTTGAATTTGTCCGCCACGAATGATGCTAACGGCAACGGCCGTTCCCACCACATCTCCCATCAATTGAGCCAATAAATCGTCATGGCTGTGTACTTTCTCGCCAGCGACACCCACAATCGTATCACCCAGCATCAGTCCGCCTGTAGCGGCGGGGCTGTTTGATTCGGTTGAAACGATGAGAAGCCCTGTTTTTTGACCGAGTGTTTCCCTGAAAGTCATCTGGCAACACGCACTTTTTGGGTACTCACGCCCAGATAACCACGTTTCATCCGACCATGGGTCAACAGGGCATCCGCTACCCGGGATAATGTTTGTGTGGGAATGGCTAAACTGACGCCACCCATAATGCCCGATGTGTTCATACCGAGTAAACGGCCGTTTCCATCCACCAGCGGTCCACCTGAAAAACCAGGATACATCAGCACATCCGTCTGCAAATACCGATCAATGCGGCCACCCATGCGCGTCTGCCAACTGTCGCCCAAGGCGCTCACAATACCCAGGGTAGCCTGCACCGTTTTACCCGGTCGCCCCAACGCCAGCACCAAGTTGCCCACGCCTAATTCCTGTTTGTTTGCCTCAACCAACGCCGATAAACCGCCCTCACCCACACGCAAAACCGCAATATCTGTAGACGGGTCTCTGCCCACGAGTGTCGCTGGCACAGAACGGCCGTCGGCTAAACCCACCACAATACCGTCATCATGCCGCACCACATGATTCGCCGTCACAATCACACCATCTTCGGACCACACAATGCCAGTCGCCGGAACTCGCCGACGGCCTTCAACACGCACCACACTGGGATCAGCTATGTTTACAGCTTCGGCCATCCCGTTTGAAATTTCCATCATCACATTTGTCATGGGTTATGCTCCTTCGTTCAATCGTTATTCGTCACACTTAATGAAAAATCGTAACTAAATGGTAACAAACGGCCGTTTTCCCCACATCAGCCATTGGTGGAGGACAACCCTAGAAGAATGGGTAGGAAGAAAAGTCAGAAGAAAGCAACTTAAAGTGCTATTAAGCCGAGACGGGTGGCACGCACCACCGCTTCGGTGCGGCTTTGCGCGTGGAGTTTACCCATGAGAGAAGTCACGTGGAATTTAACAGTATGGCTGCTGACCGCAAGCTCTTGGGCAATAGCTTTGTTCGTTTTGCCTTCAGCCAACAAACGCAAAACTTCCAACTCGCGCGGTGTCAGGCTCTCTTCAATATCATCACGCCCCCCACTGTCTGCAACAACCGAAAACTGAGATACAAAATCGGGATCAAGAACCGCTAAACCCAGCATCGCCGCCTGAAGGGCAGTCTGCAATTGTTCCATAATCGCTTCACGCCGTAAAATCACGCGCACACCAGCCGCCCATATTTCAGCCGCTAATTCAACATCAGAAACCAGCGCTAAAATTGGCAAATCTGCCATCACAAATTCTGAAACAAAGGGGGACAGTTCCCAGCCGACATCCCAAACAACAACATCTGGCAAGAAATCGTCGTCCAATTCTGGTTGATCAAACCACGTTTGGCTGGTCATTTGGTCAATGATTTGGCACTGAAGATGTTCCGTAAGCAAATAGGCCAGTCCAGCACGAGCAAGGGGATCATCAGATACGAGAAGAAGCGAGATATTTTCCATGCGCCACAGTGTACACCAATCACCTATGAGAAACGTAAACGGCCGTTTTGCAATCCCCGCATACCCAAGTATCATTCTCCCCTTCTATCCCAATCCTCAGGAAAATGATACATGACAACCGACGCCATCCCCGTTGCCACCGAGCGACGTATCGTCAGTACCCTGTTTGCTTCACAAAGTTTATTCTCAGCCGCCATGATTGCCTCATTCACACTCATGCCTATCATTGCCGTGGAACTGTCTGGCAGCAAGAGCGCCGCTGGCGTACCCAATACCATTAACTTGTTAGCCCGCGCCGCCTTCGCCCTGCCACTTGGCTGGCTCATGGATCAGATTGGGCGGCGATTGGGATTGTCTATCGGGTTTGCCCTGGCGGTAATTGGGTTTTTAGTGACTGTGTTTTCATTGTTCAACAGCTCGTTTTTCTTGTTCTGCGTGGGGCTGGGATTGGTGGGAGCAGGACGGGGCGCTATCGACCAAACAAGATATGTGGCCGCTGAAATACAACCCTATGAGAAACGAGCCAAAGCGATTGGGTTCATCGTATTCGCCGGCACAATTGGCGCAATTGGCGGGCCGCTACTCGTTGCGCCATCCAGCAGTCTAGCCCACTCACTAGGCTTCCCGCCGGAAACGGGGCCTTATTGGGTTGGCGCACTGACCTCTTTGATGGGCCTGCTGCTTATCTTTTTCCTGATCAAGCCAGATCCGCTCGTCTTGAGCAAGCAATTTGCAGAGGTCTCGGTAAAGGAAGATGGGGAGGAACGGCCGTTACGCCAAATTTTCGCCCAACCCCTTGCCCTCCTAGCCGTAGCCGCTATGGTCATCTCCCAATTGGTAATGACCCTCATCATGGTCATCACCCCTCTGCACATGAACTATTTGCACCACAGTACCGCCGCCATTTCTGGGGTAATCATGGCTCACACTTTAGGCATGTTTGGCCTCTCCAGCGTGACGGGTTGGCTTATCGACAAATATGGCCGCATAAGCATCATCATCGCCGGGGCTGTCATCCTGATTATAGCCAGCTTGCTCACCCCCATCGCGGAGTCTCTGCCCATGCTGACAGTAGCTCTATTTTTGCTTGGTTTGGGCTGGAACTACTGTTTTATCGCGGGTTCTTCCCTCTTGTCCGACACGCTCCATTCCACAGAACGGGGCCGTGCCCAAGGAGCGAGCGACACACTCGTTGCTTTAAGCAGCGGGGTCGGCAGTTTAGCAACAGGGGCAGTTTTTGCGGTTGGCGGCATCATTGCCGTCAGTGGCGCGGGTCTGGCGTTTACACTGGCGCTCTTTGCCCTATTAGTGTGGACCCGCATGAAAGAAAACGCCAGTGTAACATCCCAGCCGACAGATTAAATTTACCGTGTAACCATACAAGTGTTGATTTTTCACTCGAGGTCAAACTCTTAGGGTCGGTACGGCTACTTACCGTTTTGAAACGGTTATCTCATAACTGTTTTGCAGAAGTTCCAATTCTTCCAGTTCAATAACATACCACCCTGCATCAGGTAACGTAATAGGCTCGTCTAGTCCACCTAAATCGTCACCATCTGCCGTAAAAAGAAGCGCGGAAGTATCTGCCCCTATTTCAGAGGAGACCGTGATTTCAATTACGTCTCCTTTTTGGCCCTGGAAAAACCAATAATCCAATTGATCTTCGTAAGCAGTCGCCCCACGAGGAAGGCCATAAGTCAACAGTCCCTTCGCATTTAACAGGATGGGATCAACACCAATTGTTAATAAATACCCGCCCCCTACGCCATTCCGTTCGGAGATTCTCACTTTATAATCATTCATATCAGGCGGATCAAAAAACAGGATTTCTGGTAAGCCTGCTAAACTTGCATCTTGGGTTTTCATGACATTCATATCTTCGTCATAAATCGTAATCCCTATATTCATCGCAGGCTCTCCCACCACAGAAATAACCACTTCTTCTCCAAAAAACAAAGACATAGGCCATTCATGTATCTCAGACGATTGCAAACTAACTACTCTAAAATCTAATTCGCTCAGGGTGTCGTCCTTGATTGTTACCGTGGAACCGCCCACTCGAACGGTGGAGACTGGTGTTGGGGAACCATTGGTGGCAGGTGATGTGGAGCCAGGCTGGGGAGTGTTTGTGACAGTGCCAGTACTGGTTGGGGTTCCAGATGAAGCTTGTATTGTGCCGCTGATAACGGCCGTTTCCGTCCCATTTGGTGTAGATACGTTAATATCATCCGTAGCCACTGGCGTAAAGCCAGCGCCCAACGTTTCAATGGGAACTACACGGGTAGGCGCATTGGTAGGCGGGGCGACAGGAGGCGATGTCGGCAAAAAAACGTCCTCCTCTGAGGGGAATCCTTCCGAATCAGCAGCAGGTGTAAACAGATCCTCAGAAATCAAATCCCCAGAAGCGGAACCGGGTGTCAATGTGACCAGCGCCAGTTGCGTCGGATCAACAATTTTCACAACATCTAAAAACCACATTTCCGTGGGAACTGCCTGTTTGCCACAACCCACCGGCCCCTCCCATTGCGTAAAACGGCCGATAACCGTCATCGTAATGCTATCTGGGAAAAGCTGCCGTAACTGGGCATTAAAGCCCCCCGCCGGAACGCGCGTTTCTCCAGTTACCAACTCCCAGCCAGCCGGAGAAGGATGCGGATCAGACCCGCACACTTGCAAGGGTCTGCGGAAATATTGTCCCGTTACCTGGAGGTACGCACCTTCATAAAACTCAGGATTCGCCATCACATCAGCCAGCACGGCCGGCACCGGCGTAATCAATGAGGCCCTGATGCCCAACGGGCCATCATCCGGCGTAGGCGGAAAAGGCGTTGGCGTAAGCGTCTCGCTGCTTTGGCAACCCATCAACAGCAATAAAACAAAACTTAATACCAACCCTCTAATTTTCCACATAGACACCCATTCCATATTTAGATTAAACACGCTATTATTACGCGCCGTTAGGTAAACCACAAAAAGTTCTTTGATTAAAAATAGCGCTGTTTTGTGGTTTCCTTTAAGGAAAAGCGGGTTTTGCGCAATTTTAATTCCAAAAACTTTCCCGCTTTTACCTAAAATACAATGATACCAGAACCAATCCGCAGGTAGGAATAAATGACCCTCTATACCGACACAATTTATGGAAAGATTCAGATTTCCGAGCCAGTACTGCTCGATTTAATGGCTTCTACAGCCATGGGACGGCTGCAAGGTGTGATGCAGCATGGCATCAGTGCGCTCATCGGCATCACTGAGCCGGTGACGCGCTTTGACCATTGTATGGGCGCTATGCTCGTGGTCAGACGACTCGACGGCAGCATGACGGAGCAAATCGCAGCACTGCTGCATGATGTGAGCCACACGGCGTTTAGCCATGTTATCGACTATGTGGTGGATGGGCATGACAGTCAAAGCTACCATGACGAGATGAAAGAGGAATATCTCATCGGCACAGATATTCCAGCCATTTTGCAGCGTCATGGCTTCGACTGGCGAGACTTTCTACACGAAGAAGATTATCCACTTTTGGAACAGGCGTCACCCCGCCTGTGTGCAGACCGGATCGACTATTTTTTACGGGACGCGCAGGGGTTGGGGTTGGCAACGGCCGTTCACATTCAAAACATACTCGCTCATCTAGTCGTCGTCGAAGGGCGCATCGCCACCGACGATATTGAGGCGGCTCGTTGGCTGGGCGACACCTTCATGGCCGCCGACGATGCCAGTTGGGCCAACTTCCGCGAAGTGGGCATTTACGAAGTGACAGCCCAAGCCATCCGGCGCGGGCTGGCCATGGGCGTCGTCACCGAAGCGGATTTCTGGACGACGGATGAACCGTTCTGGCAAAAACTGCACAGTTCAGATGACGCCGAACTAAATCACCTGCTCGCGCTTATCTCCCCAGAAACTGAGTTTGTATGGGATGCGGATAACCCGACTTTTTGGGTAAGTACCAAGCTGCGCTCGATTGACCCGGATGTGGTGGAAAACGGCCGTTTATCCCCCCTATCCACCCTCGATGCCAACTTCGCCGCCCGCCGGGCAGCCTACTTAACTTCCAAGCAAGGCAAATGGCCGATGCGCATTGTTAACCAACGTTAAATTTAGAGTTGCACCTCGTCAACAACGAGTTGAACACCTGCATAAAATAAATAAACACACCTGCAAATTTTAATTGAACCCCATCCATTGTTTCAAATTTTCGATTACGGATAATTTCCCCATCAATCAAAACAACCGTAACTAGCCAGACCCTACGGGTTTCATGGACCAAATAGTTACATACAGGAAAGAATCCATGTTTCACAATCGTCAATTAGTTTTAATCTCACTCTTGGTATTACTCCTCCTCGCTGTCGCTTGCACAGCGCAGGAACCAGAAACCATCTGAAGCAGATTCTGGCAACCTCGTCATTTACTCTGGCCGTTCTGAAAGTCTGGTACAACCCATCATTGATCAGTTTGCCGAAGCAACCGGCATCAACGTGGAAGTGCGCTATGGCTCTACTTCTGAAATGGCCGGCCTGCTGTTGGAAGAAGGCGAAAAAAGCCCCGCCGACGTGTTCTACGCCCAAGACCCAGGCGGCATCGGCGCTGTTTCTGAAGCAGGCTTATTCGCTGCCCTGTCCCCGGAAACGTTGGCAAAAGTGCCCGCCCGGTTTGCCGCAGAAGACGGTACCTGGGTCGGTATCTCCGGTCGCGCACGCACGGTTGTCTACAATACCGACGAAATCAGCGACCCGGAAACACAATTACCTGATGATTTAATGGGATTTACGGATGCGGCCTGGAACGGCCGTTTAGGATGGGCTCCTAGCAATGGCAGTTTTCAAGCGATGGTCACCGGTATGCGCTCTGTCTGGGGTGAAGAAAAAACACGCGACCTGGCTCCAGGGCATCCAGGCCAACAACCCCATTGTCTACGACAACAACACCCCCATCGTTGAAGCCGTGAGCAAAGGCGAAATCACAGCCGGATTTGTCAACCATTACTATCTCTACCGCTTCTTAACGGCCGAAGGCGACACTTTTGCCGCTCGCAACTACTTCCTGCCCAGCGGCGGCCCTGGCTCCCTCATCATGGTCTCCGGCGCAGGTATTCTGGAATCAGCGAAAAACGAAGCCAACGCCCAACGGTTTGTAGACTTTATGCTGTCACTGCCCGCACAGCAATATTTCGCCTCCCAAACCTTTGAATATCCACTCATCGAAGGCGTCAACACCGCATCAAACCTGCCTCCACTTGCAGAACTGGATGCCATCGCCGTCGATATTCCCCTCGGTGACCTGGCCGATTTACAAGGCACACAAGACATGCTCATCGACTTGGGCATTATTGAATAAGAAAATATATTGTAGCTCCGGGCGCCCACAAGGGGACGCCCCTACAAACAAATATACTCTATGACAACCAACAATTTCCCACGCATGATTGATAGTAGACCACTCGACTTTCCCCAAAACAAGCTCCCTGCCTCTCGGGAAAATAAAGAGTCGGATTGGCAACATGCAGACAGATCAACTATTTACCGCTGCCCTTTATGTAAGTGCGGCGTTTTTTGCGATTCTGGTGCTGCTCGTGCCGCTGTACCTCGTCATACGAACGGGCAGCGCGTGGCAAGATGCCGTCAATACATTGACCAGAGTTTCGACCCTGCGTGTGGTGGGAAACACCCTGTTGCTGGCGGGCAGTGTGACCATCGCCTCGACCTGCCTGGCGGTTCCACTGGCCTGGTTGACCACACGAACCAACCTGCCCGGACGAAAAGTATGGTCTGTGGTGCTGACCCTGCCGTTGGTGATTCCCAGTTATATTTATGCGTTCTTGTTTGTCTCGTTTCTGTCGCCAAAGGGATTATTGCAGCAGATGTTGGAACGGCCGTTTTCCATCACCCAACTCCCCTCTATTTACGGCTTCACCGGCGCTTTCATCGTCCTGACACTCATCGGCTACCCGTTCATCTTCCTCACCGCCCAGGCCGCCCTGCGCCACATGGATCCCACCTTGCTAGAAGTGGCGCAAACCTACGGCGCGTCCAAACGCCAGATGATGTGGCACGTTTTGCTGCCCTACTTGCGCCCCTCCATTTTGGCTGGCGGACTGCTGGTCGCCCTCTATACCCTGCGCGATTTTGGCGCAGTCACCATCCTGCAATACAGCACCTTTACCCGCGTCATCTACAATCGATATCAAGGGTTTCAGCTGGGCGAAGCGGCGACATTAGCCATTGTACTTGTGGTGTTAACAGGAGTGGTGCTGCTGTTTGAATCAAAACTCCGCCCCTCTGACCAGGACAACCCGCTCGACATCACCGACAGCCAGAACAACAAACTGCTTTGCGCTCAACCGGTGGCGCTGGCCCGCTTTGGCCTTCACCAGCATTGTTGCCTTCTTCTCGCTGATTATGCCGATTTTGGTACTGCTTTACTGGTTCATACGCGGCTTGCGGCAGGATTGGCTGGTGCAAACGATTAGCACCACGCAAAAAAACAGTTCTGTCTTCGCCGACCTCATTGGCCCCGCCTGGATGTCCATCAGCACGGCGTTTGCTGGCGGCTCTTATTGCGCTCCTTTTTGCCCTTCCGATTGCCATTCTGGCGGTTCGGTACAAAGGTCGAGGCGCATCATTTTTTGAACGGCTCAGCTACGGCAGTTATGCCTTACCTGGCATCGTGGTGGCGCTGGCCTTTGTTTACGCTGGCATTAATTTTGCGCGTCCCCTTTACCAGACCATGCCCATGCTCATTGCCGCCTACATGGTGCTGTTTGTGCCGCAAGCCGTCAGCGCGGCACGCAGTTCCCTGACGAATATTCCCCTTGAATTGGAAGAAGTGGGTTACAGTTTGGGTGGCTCCCGATTGGCGATTTTGTGGTATGTGACGCTGCCTTTGATGCGGCCGGGGTTGCTGGCTGGCGGGTTGCTCGTTTTCCTGACGGTGATGAAGGAACTGCCGGTGACGTTGCTGCTCAGTCCGATTAGCTACAGCCCGCTGCCTGCTTTAATTTGGTCGAATATCAACGAAGCCTTTTTTGCGCGAGCGGCCGCCCCGACGCTTTTGCTGTTGCTGCTTTCTTCTGTGCCACTTGGCCTGGGTTTCCATCCGCGACAATCGGGAATAATTTTCAGATGGTTACAAAGGAATGAAAATTTAATAACATGCGCAACTGAGATTAGAGATTGGAGATTGAATGCTCGACCAATCTCCAATCTCCAATCTCTAATCTCCAGTCTCGTGTAAGTTATTTAATTCTCGTTCCTAATTGTTGGAAACGGCCGTTGGCACAACCGTAGCCGTAGCAGTCGAGGTAGCAGTCGGGGCGGGCGTCGGCGTGGGCACAGCGCCTTCCCAGACAAAAAAGGCATCCTCACTGCTTTCACCGCCGTAGGTGAAAATCGGCATCCCATCCTCGCGGAATCCCGTCACCTTAACCAAACTAACCCGCCAGCGCATCTGATGCGCTTCTTCAACTGCCGGTCGCCAACTCGATGGCACCTGGAACCCATTGTCACGTGTAAACCCGCGCCAGGGAGCCGAATCCAGCACATCCATATCGGTCACTTCTACCATGTACCAATCATCTTCGGCCAAATCGCGCACGGCTACCCATTGCAGCGTAATCAAGCCATCGGGCGGCTCAATCACCGCTTCTGGCACGGGATAAAGCAAACTGGGGCCAGGTGGCAGCGGCGTGGTCGATGGCGTAGGCGAAGGGCCAACCGTCGGCGGCAACGTCGCCCCATAAACGATTTCAGGGATACAAACAGTGTCTCCTGGCTGAATAATCGACTCGCTGGTCAGCCGATTGACGAGCAAAAACAAGTCGTAGTCAATGTCGGCACGAGCGGCGATGGCGTTGAGCGAATCACCCGCCACAATTTCGTAACGACGGCAATCAATCGGGTCTGCGATGACCAATTCGCCGTTAAATTCCAGGCCAACGGGTTCCAACGGCGGTGTCGCGGTCGGCCAGGGGATGAGCAGTGGCTGTCCGGCAATAATGGATGAGTTTTCCGTCATCTCATTCGTTTCCAGGATGGATTGGAGCGAAATGCGGTACTGTAATGCCAAATCAAACAAGGTATCACCCGCGCTGATGGTATGGATACGCGGCGGTTCCAGGGTATTGGTCGGCGCGGGGGTCAGCGTGATGGTGGGGGTGGCTGGAGGAGCTTCGGTATCGGTGGCCACAGGGGATGGCGGCGGCGTGAATGTGGCTGACGGGGTGAGGAAATTTTCTATACCCGCTTGCTCGCCTCTGCGTTTGGCGGCTGAACGGTGAAGATGCCTGCCAATACGATGCAACTGATGACAACGGCCGTTATCCCATATACCCATGACGACAATTTCAGTTTCTTCGCTTTCTTGTGCGGTAGCTGAGTTTTCAGTCCAATTGGTTCAACAGTCTCGACTTTCTGGCTAACGGCATATTCAGGGTCTTCAACATGCACAAAGATGGGCGCAGGAGATGGTTGCTCCTGTGGTTCTTCTTTTTCTTCTTGAACGACTGGAGGTTCGTCAACAGGCTCCGGTTCTGGTTCTGGTTCAACGGGAGGTTGGGGGATGGATAACGGCCGTTCTGGCTGCACTGCGCCACACATCAAACATCGTTCTGCATCAGCCGCCACCACACTGTCACAAGTTGGACAGCGATAAATTGGCTCCTCAGATGAGGATTCGTCTCGTTCACTCATACGGAAAGTAAATTCTCCTGGCTCAATTGAGCCAACCAAAGCGCGGCATTATACCCTAAAATCTTAAATAATTAGTAACTGTACAGACCCTAAGGGTTTGACCTCGAGTGATTCAATGCTGCGTTACACAAAACCCTTAGGGTCTCTCGAGTGAAAATCAACACCTGTTAATTAATTGTTAGGAAGAAATTTCAGTGCAGGCACACTCACAAACGCCACCAACGCACTCATCACAAACGCCGCCGTCAAGCCAAACCGATCTGCCAGCAGCCCCACCACCCAGATGCCTGCCGCCCGAATGAGGAAGTTCAACGCTAAAAACGTGCCATTGCTCAACGCCCGATTATCTGGAAATTTATCTTGTACCAACGCCAAAAAAACTGGCTGCGGTGACAACGCCGTCAAACCCAAGGCAATGAGCAGCGGTACCGCCAACCAGGATGGCCCATAGATTAAACCCAGCATCAAAAGCGGCGCCACCAGCAGCACGATGAATAAAATACGAGAACGGCCGTATCGATCACTAATCGTGCCGGATATCAAAGCCCCTGCCACCCCCGCCGCTTGCAAAATCGTCAAAGAAATCGCCGCCAGCCATAAACTCAAGCCCAATTCATCGCTCACAAAAAGCGGCAAATAAATAGTCAGCGAAACTTCCAACAGCGCCCGCCCCACCATAATCAGCACCAGCGGCGGGAAAACTTTTTGCCCGGCCGCCCGAAACTCAGCCATCGTCGCCTGTACCGATTCGGTTTTGCGCATATCCTCAATATTTCGCAGCCGCGAATACAAAATGATGGAAACACCCCAGCCCACAAACGCCAGACGCCACATCCCCTCCAGACCAAACCAGCCCACGCCCGCCACCGCAATCACCGGGCCTAAAGTACGTCCCAATTCACCACTGGCCATGAAAATACTCATGCCCTTGCCCACACGGTTCCCAGACACTTTGGCTACCATAGCCGGAGCTGGCGCATGAAAACAAGCGATACTAATCCCCGCCGCCAACAGTAAAAACATCAAGACCAAATAAGTGGGAGCCAAGCCCATACAGCTCATCAACGTACCCGTCACGGCCGGAGCCAAAATGATAAACCACCGCAAATTCGCCTTATCGGCCAAATAACCGATAAACGGGTTGAGAAGACTGGGTAACTGCATAACGATGGCTAAACTACCCGCCAGCGTATAGCCAATGCCTAATTTACCTTGCAGCAAGGGCAACAGCGGCGCTAAAAACGCCGTATACGTATCATGTACCAGATGTGCGCCAGTAACAGTAGCCACCGACCCCCATAGGAATGTCTTTTCTGTATCAGGTAGCTCAGAAACAGCTTGTCCCAAGCCTTTCGAAGGGGGCGTTTTTACCACCTGTGTCTCAATATCCATTCTTCTCTCCAGATTCAGACCTGACAGCCAGACCTGACAGGTTTACATAATAGAGTTGTTCCCAAATAGCCAGAGTAAATTTTTAGGACGCTGATACGGTCGAACACTGAAGTTTTTTTATCAGCGTTCGACAGTATCAGTGTCCCTTTTTTATTCAGGAACAAGTCTAATAGACTCGCATTCTTATTTGGTTTTCACAGCATATAACCAGGTCAATAAAAAGGTCAATAAACCTGTCAGGTCTTGGTCTTGCTTGCTTAATATCCTAAACTACTGCCGCCAATAAACTCCCGCAGCACCGAATCAGACGGCACGGGCGAATCATCCGCCACCGGCGTCACCGCCTCCAGCATCCGATACACCCGTTCCGCCCGCCTCAGCGCATCCTCACGCAGCGGATCACCCACATATTCGGTACGCCAGCGTTCAAACTCCGGCATCAACCGCGCTTTGTACAGGGGCAGCTCATACGGCATCGCACTATTGATAATGAAATCGGCCGTTGTCGCATAGGGGATGATATGGCGGAGTTCACTGGAACGCACATAATGCCAATGCTCCAACGTCCTCTGCGGCTTATAAGCTCGATGCGCCGCATCCCGCAGCATACGCCGCATCAGCCGTATATCTGTCCAATGGATATACCCATCTGGCCCCCGCATTTGCAGCAACGGTTCCAAATACAGCTTAAACTTCTTCTCCGCT
Source organism: uncultured Chloroflexia bacterium (assembly GCA_963747345.1). Classification (GTDB taxonomy): domain Bacteria; phylum Chloroflexota; class Anaerolineae; order Promineifilales; family Promineifilaceae. The sequence goes on from CAVVFA010000009.1 coordinate 365,151, forward strand.
GGCACCCCTTCCGTCATCGGCGGATACAAACCGTGCAAACTATCAATCAGCAAAATTTCATTTGCTTGCAATTTGACAGGCGTCCGGTCAGGATACCGCGTACCTGTCTTAAAATCATAGAACGGAATCAAGACTTCTTCGCCCGTAATCAACCGTTCCAAATGTTCATTAATCAGCGGCAAATCCAACGCTTGCGGCGTTTCAAAATCATAGTCGCCAAACTCATCCTTGGGGTGCATATCCAAGTTGAAAAAGTAATTATCCACGTTCAGCGTCACAAATTTTAGGCCAACTTTACTCAGTCGCTGCTCTATCTTAATGGTAGATGTCGTTTTCCCAGACGACGAGGGGCCGGTAATGAGCACCATCTTCAACTCGTCTGACCGTTCGGCGATTAACTCAGCGGCCGTGTCCACATCCTCTTCATACGCGGCTTCCGATTCATGCACAATTTGCGGGAATTCGCCGTTGGCAATGCGTTCATTCAGCCGGTAAACGGAATGCAAATTATGGCGTACTGACCAATCCAACACCCGCCAAATCTTTGACCAGGGAATATTTTCAGACGGCCGTGACGCCTTTTTTGCCGACTCGTGCCGCCGCCGGTTCTGCTCATCGCGGTAGAGGATATACCCTTTGGCTACGGTGGCGTGTCCGTTTTCGATGAGTACCTTTTCTACCACGTCCTGAATCTCTTCGATGGGCGGCGTATGGTCTGGCGGGCAGGTCTCTTCAAGCATCAACACCACCTGATCAGACAACCACTGCGCCCTATCTTTATCCCGGCCGCCCACAGCCACGGCCGCCCGGTAAATAGCGTTGGTTATCCGTTCTTGATTAAAGGGCACAATCGCCCCGCTGCGTTTGACGACATGTGTAATTTCGCTCATGACAAACTCCAATTCATGTAATGCGATTTGCCAAATCGCACTTTGTAACGCGATTTGCCAAATCGCCCTAAGGTTTTAAATCAGTCCAGGGCCAATCTTGCCAAGACTCCACCAATCCCGCCTTCACCGGATTATTCAGCACATACTGCACAATCCGTTCCCACTCCCGCCGGTCTCTGATCACATGGTCATAACTCTCGTGATGCCAAAACTGACCTTCACGACCTAAAATCATATTACCCTGACCCGCCGTATAACGCTTCAAGGAGTGCATGATGGTCTGCAATGGCTGAAACTCACCGTCTTCTTTTTCTAGCGGGGTGAAAACAACGTGGGCATGGTTAGACATCATACAGAAAGCATCCAGATCGTAAACTTTGCCATCCCGATAATGCAAGCTCTCGACAATCATGGCTGCGATCTCCGGTTGTCGCAGCCAATCAGGGCCAGTGACGGCGTGATCCAATGCCTCGTCCCAACGAGCAAATTGCCGCTTCTGCTCCTCGTAAAGCAAAGAAGCCTGTTTGTCGCCCACCTCAGCATGTTTGATTTGCTTTTCACGCTCTTCGGCTTCCTCTTTTAACTGTCGCAGCAGGGTAAGCGGCAGGGAGTCAGCCAGGCGAAAGGTAACAAAAAGCGCAGCACCTGGTGGCTGGATGTGGGGCAGGTTACGCTGATATTCTGGTTTGTAATCGTATTGGCTCATAGTGTGTTTTTGTAATGCGATTTGGTAAATCGCGGATTTGTGCCTGTGGCACGCACGATTTGGCAAATCGTGTTACGGCGATCGCGCTCCGCGCGATGGCGGGACTACGCTACCGCTACGCCCGCAAAGACAGTGATCAGTGATCTTGATGAGATGAGGAACGACGCACGACAGCCACCCGAAACCCGAAGTCGTGGTCGCGGTAGTCTGGATGGTCGTAGCGACGGTAAGCCGCCCGCGCGATCGTAGGAATTGTAGAGCCACGCGCCGCCCCGCAGGACGCGGCGTTTGTCACTGCTATCATTTTGGTCATCATCCGGGTTTTCATAGGTGTTGCGGCACCACTCCCACACATTGCCACTTAGATCGTACAAGTTGAGTTCTGATTGTTTGCCAGCGGGATAAAGACCAACGGCCGTTGTCTGCCCAATACCGCCTTCATTTGTGTTTGCTTTTTCCGAATCAAATTCAGACCCCCACGGGTAAGAACGGTTATCTGTTTTGTCACCAGCCCAGCGTGCCGCCACTTCCCACTCATACTCATGAGGCAGCATAATAGCTTCACCCACTTTTGCGCTCAACCAGCGGCAAAAAGCCACTGCCTGATACCAGCTAACCGTCTCGCGCGGCTGATTGGCAACTGGAAAAGAAGGCTCCCTAAATCGTTTTTCGTCAGCCGGAATACCCTGCCACCATTCCGGCTTGTCCACATCCGGCGCATCCACAAAACATTGAAATTGGCTGTTGGTAATCGGATAACAAGCGAGGCGAAAAGCTTGTTTAATCTCTACCGCCGCTTATCAAAACTGTTATAAGCATTTTTATCCCCGCCTATGTCGTAACTGCCAGCCGGTACTTCCTCGCCCCAGGCTATATCTGGCAGCAAGATGCCGTCGCGTACTACTGCGCCCACACCAGGGCGGTCGTCACCCAGCGCCGCCAGCACCTGCCCGGCCAAGGCTCTGTCCTTGGCTGGCAGTTTGCCCCGCTCCACAATCTGCTTGTGCCACGCCTGCACCCGCCCCAGTTTCTCCTGGTGCATGGCAGGCGGGTCTAGCACCATGTCGTTTTCTGCCAGCACCTGCCCCGCCAGAAAAGCGCCCCACCAATCCTCATTTGTGCCGCCGTTTTCTGGCGCTGGCGGCTTTGCCCCATACAACGCTTCCACCAACGCCCAGCGCATAGCGGGCAGTGCCGCCGCCCCGGCCAACAAAACCGCCTCCCGCCAGCGGGTGGGGTCTTGCCGCGCCAAAGAAACCATTTCCTGCGGAAAATCAGGCGCATTCAGCAAGTGCATCGCCGCCAAATATTCCTGAAACGTGCGATGAGGAAAGCGGTAAACATCATCGGTATCAGCGGCGTTCCGGCCGTGGTCTTCCAGCAAACCAGCCCGATCCCGCACATATTCAATCACGTCGTCCAGGTCTACCTCGCTTTCCTTACTTTTATATTTGTACAATTTACCAGCCAGCATTTCACCGGAAATATCGGCCGTTTGTTTCTGGCCTGGCTGCTCACGATGCGCCACAAAGGCTACTTCAGCCAATGCTTTCTGCATCTGCTCCGTATCCATACCCAGCGTTTCCGCCAGCGTCTGGGTCTCTTTGCCCGGAATGGTTTTAGAGCGCCGCCACAAGTCCAGCAGCAGTGTGACGCTCAGGCGGTACAACTCTTCGCGCCGGTGAGGCAGGGCGCCCCCTTCCCGTCCCCGATGGATGTAGACCATCATCGTCAACAGCAGAGGATGCCGCGCCATCTCACGTAAATCCGTCGTTCTCTCAATTTGCCTGACCAGACTTTGGCTAAAATCGGCCGCTTTTTCCGGCCCCAGCGTGGGGTCTTGCTGCCCCATCACGGTATACCACTGCTCGATAAAAAATTTGATTTGCTCATCACTAAAAGAGAGCAGGCGCGTCACGCTGAAACCATGCAGTTCCCAACCACTGCCATAGGCATAGGGGCGGCTGGTGACGATAACGCGCACCCGGTGAAAATCACGGGCAAATTTCTCGATGTTCGCCTTAAGCGCATCACGTACCTGGGTGGTCTTATCCACCTCGTCTAATCCATCCAGCAAAAGAATGCCACCCTCTTCTTGCAGATGCCGCTTCAATTGGGGGATATAGCCTGCCAAATCAACAGCGGGGCGGCTTAAATCTGCGGCAATGAAATCCCAAATGTCTTGCCCCTGAGAAAGACCCCGCGCCGCGTACTCCCGCAAAATCACGCGCACCGGCCAAAGATGCAGATGGCTCAGTTCCCAGCCAACTTGCCGCAGATGCTCCTGTGTCTCCGCAATCTCTGTGCCACGCTTCCCAGCCAGATGATCACCAGCCAGGCACAAGGTCAGGTAATTCACCAGCGTTGATTTACCGGAACCGGGTGCACCTAGAATGACCAGTTTTTTGTTTTCAGGGCGGCCTACGGCTTTTAAGGAGGGTTCCCGTTTAGACCCCTCGTTTTGTTCCAGCCTGTCCAGTTCCAGTGCCGCCCGTTTGGAGTCTTGCTCCTTTTGCGGCGCAGGCACATCCAGGGAGGTAAAGATACGCGCCAATGCCAGCTTTTGGCCGCCCAGTCCGGCTTCTTTGATATCGACTAAGGCCATGGAGGGTGGATACCCGCAAATACCCATGAGATGATCCAGGTATCGGCATTCCCATTCTTTGGGAGAGGCATCATTCTGGTGGGTATCACCTGGTTGCGGTTTCTGCGGCGGGGATTCGGGTTTGGTCAGGCGGGCCATTTCTTGTTGGTGGTTCTGTTCCTGCGCCTGTTTATTCAGCTCAAATTGGCGTTTGGCTTTTTCCTCGTCAAACTGCATGTAGGCATAAACCAGGAAGGCAGCAATCGCCACAGCGGGGATCCAGAGCAGGACTTCGGGCAATACGCCGCTGATGGAGAGAATGACAATCGCGGCGATGAGGATGAGACCGCCGTAACTGAGCAGTGGGGGCAGTTTGGTGAAGGCTTCGATAAGCGATCCCAGGCTGCTGCGGGGGTCGGGAGGTGGGGTATTGGGGTCGGGTTGGGTCATGGCTTGCTCCGTGTCTGGGTCATTGGTTCAGGGATATGGCGGAATTATAACACGGATGGCGGGTGGGTAGAATGCAGGTTAGACGAGTACAGTAACGTTTTGTGGGAGACCTCCGAGGTTTTTGAAACCTCGGAGGTCTGCGCCCCCGATTCCTTGCCATTCTCCTTCAAGCTGGTTGCAAAATTATGGGGAGCGATTTATGCTTGAAGGGTATGAATACGGATGGAGCCATCGTCAAAGAAGCTATGACAGCGCAACAACAAACACCTTGGTGGCGCAGCAAGGGACAAGCGTCTTGCACTGCCCCTGTACCCAAACCGGGTGATCGCTGCCCCACCTGCCACGCTGGCACGCTGGCGTATGATGGCTTGTTTGTGCTGCGCTGTTCTCACTGCGGCAAAGCGGCCGAAAGCGGGGCGTTTACCTGATAAATAATTAATGGAGGCGTGACCTCTTCATGAAATCAAAATTGGAGATTAGAGATTGGATGGAAGCAAAGTCAATCTCTAATCTCCAATCTCTCAAACAAGGAGCTAATTAATGGACGCAAAAGTAACCTGGCACGATGGCCTGCATTTCACTGGCGTGGCTGACAGTGGTCACGATATTATTTTGGATGGCGACCCCAGTGTGGGTGGCACGGATTTGGGAGCACGGCCGTTAGAGTTGATGCTGATGAGTCTGGCGGGTTGTACGGGCATGGATGTGATTTCTATTCTGCGTAAGAAGCGGCAGGATGTCACAGGTTTTGAGGTGAGAACACACGCGGAACGGTCTGGTACACATCCCAAAGTTTTCACGGCCGTTACTGTGGAATACATTATCACCGGCCACAACATCGACCCCCAAGCGGTAGAACGTGCTATTGATTTGTCTGAAAATGCGTACTGTCCGGCACAGGCGATGCTGGTGAAGGCAGTGCCCATTACCCATACGTATCAGATTATTGAAGTGTAATACTTGTCGGAGGGTAGTCCCATTTCGCCTGGCATAATGCCAGACGTTACCAAATTGGACTACGCTTGGATGTTCCGCAAACGGCCGTTTTCATTCCAGAAACGGCCGTTTTTTATTGCCACCTCACCACCCAAAATAAAAAACAGCTTCCTGATTAACTTTATAAACTAATATCGGTTAATAATTACAGTATATTAACCATATTCGCTTTTTGACGTGTGACATTCGTCATAATCAAAGGGTATTTTAGTCACTATCGAAACTTCCAGGAATATGGCATAATAAACCATATCGTTACACAAACTTATTTTCCCGGTACGCAAATTAACAATTCCATCCCACAGAAAGCTGAACGCTCCCCCACTCGTTCAGCCCACTAATCCCACACGCGAACCGCATTGGGTGGTGGACAGCCTACCCACGCTGTCCACCACTCACCAAAAAGGAGTTTCCCACTATGGCAAAAGGTCGAATTGTAATCGACGTCGAGCGCTGCAAAGGCTGTGAACTTTGCCGTGAAGCCTGTCCTCCCGATGTAATCGCCCTGTCCGACACCTTCAACAGCAAAGGGTATCGCCCCGTCATGCTGCTCGACCCCCAACATGAATGCACCGGCTGCGCCCTCTGCGCCTCCGTTTGTCCCGATGGCTGCATCACCGTCTACCGCCAATCCGTCCCCAAACCTCAACGTAGACAACCAGCATATCCCGGACACGCTATTCCTGTAGCCGCCTAAAAGCAGAGATTAGAGATTGGAGATTAACCAAGACGACAATCTCCAATCTCTACAATCTCTAATCTCCCTAACTAAAAAGGAGAGACACCATGACTAAAGAATTACTCAAAGGCAACGTCGCCATCGCCGAAGCGGCCGTTCGTGCCGGATGTGAAGCGTACTTCGGCTACCCCATTACCCCCCAAACAGAATTACTTGAACATATGGCAAAACGTATGCCAGAACTTGGCCGCGTCTTTTTGCAGGCTGAATCAGAAGTGGCGGCCGTTAACATGGTGTACGGCGCCGCTTCCGCTGGCGTGCGCGTGATGACCTCATCCAGCGGCCCTGGCATCAGCCTCATGCAGGAAGGATTTAGCTATATCGCTGGCTCAGAAGTGCCAGCCGTCGTCGTGGATGTCATGCGCGGCGGGCCCGGACTGGGCAATATCCTACCCGGTCAGTCTGACTACAATCAGGTGGTCAAACAAGCGGGACATGGCGATTTCCACCCCATCGTCCTGGCCCCCTCCACGATTCAAGAAGCCATCGACATGATGGTGCTATCCTTTGACCTCGCCGAAAAATACCGCACGCTGGTTTTTCTGGCGCTAGACGGCACTATCGGCCAGATGATGGAACCTGCCGAACTGCCGCCGATGCAAGAACTACAAAAGAAACGGCCGTTATGGGCACTATCCTCTCAAGAAACCAGACGCACAAACGGGGACATGCCCCAGAAAAACGTCATCACCTCCATCCACCTCAGTGCTGATGCCCTGCACGAATTCAACCTGCATCTGCAACGAAAACTGGCAACCATCGCAGCCAACGAAGTGCGCTACGAGGAAACGTTTATTGAAGATGCAGAAGTGGTTGTGGTCGCTTTTGGAACGGCGGGACGGGTGGCGGAAACGGCCGTTAAAACCCTACGCGCCGAAGGCGTACCCGTTGGCCTGCACCGCCCCATCACCCTCTGGCCTTTCCCCGAAAAGCGACTGCAAGAACTAGCCGACCGCGCCAAAGCATTCCTCGTCGTGGAAATGAACGCCGGGCAAATGCTCCATGACGTGCGCGAAGCCGTTGGGCGCAACGTTCCCGTCGAATTCCTGGGGCGCATGGGTGGCAAAATCCCATTCCCCACCGAAGTCGAAGCAGAAATACACGCCATCTGGCGGCGCACCGAAGTTTTGGCAATGCACCAACCTTCATAATTTCTACCTAACCGTTTGTAGTGATGACTTTAGTCATCAGTTAAAAAACATTAATCGCTAAAGCGATTACTACGAACTTAAAAAGAGGAATCAGCAATGGTTACTTTAGCACCACCACTTAAAGAAACAATAAACGAAAATTTAGTCTACGAGCGCCCCGAAAGCCTCACAGAAATCTACACCCACTACTGCCCAGGCTGTACCCACGGCGTCGCTCATCGGCTGGTCGCCGAAGTGATTGACGAACTCGGCATCCAGGAACGCACCATCCTCGTCGCCCCCGTCGGCTGCGCTGTGTTTGCCTACAACTACTTTGACTTTGATGCCGCCGAAGCCGCGCACGGCCGTGCCCCCGCCATGGCAACCGGCATCAAGCGCGTCAACCCAGACAGCATCGTCTTCACCTATCAAGGTGATGGCGACCTGGCTTCCATCGGCATTGCCGAAGCCATCCATGCCGCCACACGCGGCGAAAACATCACCGTCATCTTCATCAACAACGCCATTTATGGCATGACGGGCGGGCAAATGGCTCCCACCTCACTCATCGGCCAAATCACCACCTCATCGCCCACAGGCAAAGATGCCGCCCTAAGCGGAATGCCCATGCACATCGCCGAAATGATGGCGCCTCTGCCTGGCGTCGTCTACTCCGTGCGCCGCAGTTTGCATGATGCGCGGCACACCATCCAGGCCAAAAAAGCGATTCGCACCGCCTTTGAAGCACAAATGCAGGGGTTGGGATTCAGCATCGTCGAACTGCTCTCAAGCTGTCCCACAAACTGGAAGATGACCCCGCTTGAAGCTGCCCACTGGGTACGTGACGAGATGGTTCCCGTCTATCCGCTGGGTGATTACAAAGTGGCAGAAGCGTTACAGAAGGAACGAAGCCGTAATTAGGAGTGAATTGATCACGAGTTGCAAGCAGCGAGTGGCGGATATTACTCGCCACATGCCACTTGCAACACGCAAAAAGGAGTCTCAACCATGACTTGTCCTTGGGAACGACGATACGCACAACGAATGCAGGGCATGGGCAGTTCCATGATTCGGGAACTGCTCAAACTCACACAGCAGCCAGACATTATTTCATTTGCCGGTGGCTTGCCTGCCCCCGAAGTTTTTCCAGTGGAACGGTTTGACCAAGCCAGCCATCGTGTGCTGGCAGCACATGGAGCAGAGGCTTTGCAATATTCCACCACAGAAGGGTACCTACCCTTGCGCGAATTCATCGTTAAAAAGATGTGTCGCTACGGCATCCACGCCAACCCAGCCAATATTCTCATCACCAGCGGCGCACAGCAGGCGCTAGATATCATCGGCAAAATCATGCTCGATCCGGGGGATGTTATTTTAACGGAGCAGCCCACCTACTTAGGCGCATTACAAGCATGGAACGCTTATCAAGCCGATTACGTCACCGTACCGATCGACGAAGATGGTATCTGCCTGGACGAACGCTTCATCGAGGCACTGCGAGCTGGGCCAAAGTTCATGTATATCTTGCCCAACTTCCAGAATCCGGCAGGCGTGACCTTGTCGCTGGAACGGCGCATGAAGCTGGTGCAAATTGCCAACCATTATGGCATCCCCATCATCGAAGACGATCCGTATGGTGATTTGCGTTATGAAGGGGAGCATTTGCCACCGCTAGTCGTTCTGGATGCTGAATATCAAGAAAACCAGTCACCCGATTGCAACGGTGAAGGTTATTATGAGGGGAATGTGATTTATTTAGGCACGTTCTCGAAAACCTTGGCTCCGGGGCTGCGTTTGGGCTGGATCATGGCGCCTGAAAACGTCATCAAGAAGTGTGTCATGGTGAAGCAGGGCATGGATTTGCATACCAGCACGTTCACCCAAATGATGGCCTACGAGGTAGCGCAAGACGATTTTCTGGATGAACACAAAGTGACGATTCGCCAAGTATACAAAGAACGGCGCGATGTGATGTTGGCGGCGATGAATGAGCATTTCCCGCTGGGTGTTTACTGGACGCGGCCTTCTGGCGGCTTGTTCCTGTGGGTGACGCTGCCGGAATGGATGGATGCGGCCGATTTGCTAAAAACGGCCGTTGAACACAAGGTTGCCTTTGTACCGGGTGTCGCATTCCATCCCAATGCGGCTGATGGCATCGGCCACAATACCTGCCGTCTCAATTTCTCTAATGCCACACCTGATAAAATCGCGGAAGGCATCAAGCGTTTGGGCATGGTGATTACCATGGCGATTGATCAGCATCTAGCTGAGGAACTGATGGCTGTATAATAGCTAAAGGATGAGGAGAGTTGGAGATGGAGATTGCAAAGTATCTCTAACTCTCCAATCTCCAATCTGCTTAAGGATTTACTATGGAAACTTCAATTATAATTTCTGGTTTTGGTGGGCAAGGGGTTCTGTTTGCGGGGCAGTTGTTGGCCTATGCAGGCATGGACAATGACAAACATGTCACCTGGATTCCGTCGTATGGGCCGGAGATGCGTGGCGGTACGGCAAATTGCACGGTGATTATCAGTGATGATCCGATTGGTGCGCCGTTGGTAGCAGAGCCGGATGTGGTGATTGCTTTAAATCTGCCTTCGTTTGAGAAGTATGAAGGCTTGGTGAAACCAGGCGGGCTGCTGGTAGTAAATAGCTCACTGACGAGTGCAAAAACGCTCCGGAATGACATTGACGTAATCTATGTGCCGGCGAATGATATTGCAAATGATCTTGGCTCGGTGAAGATGATGAATATGGCGGCGATTGGGGCGATGCTGGGGAAACGGCCGTTTCTCTCCCTCCACCAAGTAAAACAAGCCTTAGACGCCCACCTGCCTGCGCGCAAAGCGGAACTGTTGGCGGCGAACAAGTTGGTGCTGGAAAAAGGATATGAGAGGGGAACGGCCGTTCCCGCCTAATTCGTTTTTGTCCCTTAACGGCTGATAGTTGTTAGCGGCACAGAATTGTTGGGGAAGGTTTCGTGGGTGTCAGAAACGGCCGTTGCTCGCACACCCGTCTTCCTGTCATACAGTCCAATTGCCAAAACATATTCCCCTGGTGGCACGGCAGTCAAATTCAACAGAATCGTATCCGCAACGATTTCGCTTGCTTCCCACCAACTCGTGGGGTAAGTCGAGCGACGCGGCAGCGCATCATCTTGAGCCACGATATTGCCCTGCTCGTCGAGCAAATGGACGAAGACGGTGTAGTCTGTGTCCATGCGCTGCAAAGCCTGCCAGTACACCGTCAACGCCAGCGTCGATTCCTCTTGAACGAGATCAAAGCCTGGCAAGCGCACCTGATCATTCCAGGAAATGGCCGTTTTATTCTCAGGCTCAGGGTTTGCAAATTCACGGGGTTGGGCGGTCACGGAGATAGTGCCAATACTTGCCGATTGACCAGCCACCCGCCCATTTTCCGCATCAGCCAATGACAGCGTGAGACTGTATGTGCCTGTTGGCAAATAAGGACTGATGTTCAAATCATGGCTGCTTTTGACCACTTCGTTTGCCCCCCAATTTTGGGTCGGCCAGGAAGGCGTTAATGGCTCGCAAATTTGTTGGGCAGAACGGCCGTTTTCCGCCAGCAAATCAAAACAAACGTCATAGGCTTTCCCGGGAACGGCCGTTGTTCCCCAACGCACATCCACTGAAATCTCAGCCGCTTGGGGGCGTGAAGGCGGCAAAACACCACTGTGGATAAGCCCAATTTCGGCAGTCAAGGGCTGAACAATCTGGAAATCGCGCCCAGCTTGCGGCTCTGTGCGATACACCACAATCCGCTCATCTTCATAAACCGGTTCAACAGTCAGCCAGGCTTGCACACTCTGCTGATACGCTGCCGGAATTTCCACCTTATCAATCACCACATAACGAAAGCCAGCCACAGCCATGTCGGTTAACTGCTGCGACACAGCCACCAACGCGGGATCAACCGTTTCTGTCGTGACCAGACTATTTAGCAGCAAATTGCTGCTTATGAAATCATATGCTTCGCGGGGAATGCGGGAAATATGCCCACCCGCAATCGGTTTGAGATGCTGAGTTTGATAAAACATGTGCTGCTTGTCCGCACCACGCGGCTGTAATGGCAGTTCCACAATGCCAAATTCACCCGACTCATGCGCCAACTGCTCCGTATACCAGGGCGAAAGCGTCGCGTCCTGGCTCGGAAATGGAATCTCGACGTATTCAAACAAAATCAGCAAACTGATGGCTCCGACCAGCGCCGCTTGCTGCCAACGCACCCGTTCGCGCAGCAAACTTGCCACGCCAAACGAAGCCAACATCGCTATCGGTATACCCAACATCACATTAAACCGGTCTGGGTTGCGCAGCAGACGAATGAGCGAAAAATCCTCAATCAGACGATAAGGCATAGGAATTGCTGGGTATAAACGGCCGTTTATCTGCAATTCCGGTCCCAACGCCAACACAAAAAACAAACCCGCTGCCAACAGCCAAAAGCGTGTAGACGGCCAGCCCTTCACCACTCCCCACACCGCGAGCAGCAGCGTCACAAAACCAAGAAAAGGGGTGTAACTGAAATTTTCAGGCATCACATCGTAGAACGGTTTAATCGCCTCTCCCCACAGCGGCTGGGCGTGACTGGGCAATACGTAGGCCAACAAATCAGTTTGAGTGTCGTACTGTTCGTCGAGAAAAATATCTTCTGGATGGTCACGCATAAGCTGGAAACGAGCCACCGGCGCGGCAAAAGGCAGCATGAGCACCCCGGCAATCATGCCCGCCAGCACAAGCAGTCCCATCGTCCGCCACGAGCGCATCTCTTTTGAAAACACAAGTTCATACAAAACGTATGCACCCAAAAGAATGACGGCCATAATCAAAAGCTGCCAACGCACAATACCTATCAGACCGATGAATAATCCGGCGAAAACAGCATCACGGTAACGGCCGTTTCGCATCAGCTTATGTAAAAATAAAAGTGCCAAAGGGATAACGGCCGTTAAACTCAAATTCGGATGAAAACTATGCCGCTGAATATAAGGCCAAAAGCCGTAAATCAACCCGCCCACAAAAGCCGCCCACGTCGCCACCGCCTGAAATCGTTCGTCCTCGTCCAAAAACGCCCGAATCAGGAAAAACATAGCCGCCGCGTTTAAGCCATATACCATCATAAACGCGACGTTGTAGGCCGCTAATTCACTCATAAAAAGCTGCAATACGAGCCACAAGCCAATATTGCCCCACGCAATATTTTGCGTGTACAACGGCACACCAACTGGGTAATAGAGCAAATCAGTAATAAACGGGGAATGCCAGTGAACCAGCGAGTCTTTAACCCACCAAAAAATCCAGAAATGTGACCAGGCATCACTGCCGCGTCCAAAAAGGTGCGTATTCAACCGTGCCGCCATCGGCCAGGTCATCACCACAACCAGGAGCGCATAAATGAAAAGGACGAGTAGTGTGGAGCGCCAACGTCCTGTGGGAGGAGTCTTCATCACTAGGTGGTAAGCGCCAACTTAGTCGCCCTAACTATCAAACCATGCTCCGCTTCGTGCATCCGGGCTTCAAAATCAGACAGTGAATCGTCTGGTAAAATCTCCACCTCAGATGTGGCAATCACCGGCCCCGCATCCACCTCTGGCACGACCACATGCACCATGCAGCCACTATGCGTAATCTCCCCCTGTTGGTACGCCTCATAAGCCCGATCAATCGCATGGGTTCCCGCAAACTGCCCCGGCAGCGCCGGATGCAAATTAATCACCTGATTCGGAAACTGCGTCAAAAATGTAGGACTTAAAACCAGCATCCAGCCAGCCAAGACCACCAAATCCGGTTTTTGAGCCAAAACCAGCGCCGCCAAATCAGCATCATACGCCTCGCGGCTTTTGCCTGCATCTTGATAGGGCTTCAAGGGAAAATAGTGAGTGGGAATACCCGCCCTAGCCGCCCGTTGCAAACCAAACGCTTTTTTGCGATTGGATATCACCAAGCAAATTTCGGCTGGAATTTCACCCGCACCCACCCCATCAATCAACGCCTGTAAATTCGTGCCAGACCCTGAGATTAATACAACTATTCGTGCGCCCATTACCTTTCCTTTCTATTGCTTTGGATACGATTTCAACACGCGCATGTAATTTGCACGTTCCAGGGCTGAGGCATCTGCGACATTTTTTTGGGATAAACGGCCGTTAATCTCCGCCACAGATTCATACCCATGCCCATCTAACCACCTGTCCACGTCAGCCAAAACAACCGCCACATACTCAATGCCATGCTGCAAAATCGCCGAGGCCATCATCGCCACCTTGCTGCCAGCTAACAAACATTTCAACACATCTTCAGCCGTGTGAACACCCCCCGTAATCGCAATATCCGCATTCAGTCGGTCACGCATCAGCGCCGTCCAACGCAGCCGCAAAGGCAATTCATCCGAGCGGCTTAATGACAAACTTGGCAAAAAAGTCCCCGATTCCAAATCAATATCCGGTTGGTAAAAACGATTAAACAGCACCAACCCATCCACCCCCGTTTCATCCAATTTGCCCAGGAAATGCGCCATCCCCGTAAAATAAGGACTGAGCTTCACCGCCACCGGAATAGCCACACTCGCCTTAATGCGCGTTGCCAAATCCAAATACATCTGCTCCAGTTCAACTCCAGAAACAGAGCCTCTGGTCTCCAAATAATACACATTCAATTCCAGCCCATCCGCCCCAGACGCTTCAATAAGCTGTGCATATTCCACCCAACCGCCAGCGTAATACCCGTTCAAACTGGCAATCACCGGAATATCAACCTCTTGTTTGGCCTGCACAATATGCGCCAAATAACTGCCTGCATCATGTGTAAATAAATCAGCTTGCGGCACATGGCGTAGATTATGCGGCAACTCCTCTATCCGCATCGCCTTTGGTCCCAATTTGTCCAGGGCAATTTGTTCTTCAAACAACGAATGCAGCACAATCGCCCCTGCCCCAACCGCTTCCATCCGTTTCAAATTCCCCATAAACTCACACAACGGATTGGGCGCGATAACCAATGGATTTTTTAATGTTAACCCAAGATATGAAGTCGTTAAATCTGCCATAATATCCTCTTAAATCTCTCCAAAAATAATCAAAACAATAGGTGGCTAATTTCAATTAGTTTAACAGGTCGCCCCTTCTCCCTCAAGAAGAATAGCCGGTTTAACATTATATGAGGTAAACAATTTCGGGTTGCCTCGTTACCTACACTTATGAGACAATTCACCAAAATTAGCAGGGCAACCTTCCAGCCCGACACTTTCTCACATAAGGATACAAAAAAGCAAATGGCAAAACGAATAAAAAAGCGTTCTCGTGTAACTAAAAAGGAAGAACGTAAAACAAACTGGATTATAATCGGTGGCATCGTTGGTGTTGGCGTTATCGCCCTATTTGGTCTTCTATTTTTCACCCTGCAAAGTTCTGGTACGGTTACCCCGGTTCCCACACCAACTCGCAGTCTTGTCCTTCAGGACTATTGTGAAAACAATCCAGAAAACTGTATGGTCACTGGCGAAGATAATGCACCAGTCACCATCGTTGAAGTATCAGATTACGGATGCGGCCACTGCAAAAACTTTAATTTAGATACCGCCCCCACGCTCAAACAACAATATGTTGATACTGGCGTTGTGCGTTGGATAACAATACCCTACGCACTTGGCGGTCAAACTGGTTTCCCCACAGCACCGTCAGCCAACGCAGCCATGTGTTCCGCAGAACAAGATGCCTTTGAAGCGTTCCACGCTGCCCTGTTTACACTTCAAGGCACAGGCACATTCAATACAACAGCGGGCTTTGTCGAAGTCGCAAACGATCTCGGGTTAGATGCGGATGCGTTGACAGCTTGTATTGAAGACGGCCGTTATAACAGCAACGTCCAAGACAACATCCAAGCAGCCAATCAGTCTGGTATCAACAGCACACCCTCCTTCTTCGTCAACGGAGAAATGGTGCGTGGCAATGTCCCGATAGCCAACTTCCAACAAATCATCGACACAGCAGCGGGGTCATAAAATCAATATGCAAGTTCCAAAAGATTGGTCACTCCGGCTCATACAACTACTTGCTGTACCCGGCTTATTTCTGGCGTATTACCTACTGCTCTACCACAACGGTCAGCTATTCAGTGTTTGTGAACCAAACGGCTTCGAAGATTGCGGCCTCGTCAGCGGGCCAGGCGCAACCTACTCATCCATCGGCCCCATTCCCGTGGCCCTTATTGGACTGGTAGGCTACCTCACCATCTTCTTTATCATTTGGCTCAAAGATTGGGTAGATTTTGTTGACGACTACATGCCAGAAATCATACTGGGACTAACAGGCATTGCTTTTCTCTTCACCGCCTTCCTCACAGCCCTGGAAGCCTTTGTCATCCAGGCCTACTGTCGTTACTGTCTGATGTCGGCTGGCATCATCACAATCATGTTGATTTTAGCCGTCATCAATCTACGCAGCGCCAATAAAGTAGAAGAATAATCTAAAAGAACCGCCCAGTTTCCAACTTGAGCGGTTCTTTTTCTATATAGAGAAGCAAACTTATCTATAATCATGCAGACCCTAAGGGTTTAGTCTCAAGAAATTCAACTTTGCGACGATCCAAACCCTTAGGGTCTCTCGAGTAAAAATCAACACTCGAATAGTTACATTTATCCAACAAACCAAAGAGGAAAGACATTATGGAATTTGGAGTCCCACGAGAAATCCGCGATTTGGAAATGCGCGTCGGCTTAACCCCTGCCGGCGTCTTAACGCTTACCCAAGCAGGTCATACCGTCCACGTTGAACGAGACGCAGGTATCGGCTGTGGCTTCACCGATGAACATTATCGGCAGTCAGGTGCCCAAATTGTCTACTCAACGGCAGAAGCATACGGTCGTGCCGATGTCGTCACCAAAATCGCTCGCCCCACAGCCGCTGAACATCGCCTATTCCGTTCCGGTCAGACAATTTGCTCATTTTTACATTTGCGTGTCGCCTCACCAGACCTGTTAGCCGCCCTAACCGAGCATGAAATCACAGCCATCTCCTATGAAGAACTCGAAGAAGATGATGGCGTTCGTCCAGTATTGCTTCCTGCCAGTGAAGTTGCGGGTCGCATGGCTCCCATCATCGCCGGGCAACTTTTACGCAGCGGGCAAAGCCTGCCCGGACAACGCGGATTAGGCATCTTGATGAGTGGGCTGCCCGGTGTACCTGCGGCAACCGTCGTCATCGTTGGTGCAGGTGTTGTCGCCAGTAACGCCGCCCGTGCCTGTGTCGGCATGGGTGCAGAAGTCACCATCTTAGGCCGCGATGTACGCAAATTACGTAGAATCGAAGAGCAATGCGGAGGCAGCGTCACCACGATGCTCGCCAACGAATACAATCTGAAACGAGCTGTCCAGTTCGCAGACGTATTGGTGGGCGCGGTATTAGATCCCGGTAAACGAGCACCCGTCTTAATTACCCGAGAGATGATCCGCAGTATGCGCCCCGGTTCCATCGCCATCGATTTCTCCATTGATGAAGGAGGCTGTATTGAAACCAGTCGCCCTACAACCCTGCGTGATCCCATTTATTTGGCAGAAGGCGTTATTCATCATTGCGTCCCGAACATCACCTCGGCCGTGGCACGTACCACCAGCTACGCCATCACAAATGCTGCGCTGCCTTATTTGCTCACGCTTGGCGAATTGGGCCTATTAGGCGCAGTTCAGAAAAAAGCAGATTTATTACGTGGTGTCGTCTTACACAAAGGGAAAATAGCTCACCCTGAAATTGCCGCCTCGCTAGGCAAAGAAGTGGAAATACATTTATCACCAGGAGATGCAGCCTTCAAGGGAGTTACTAGATGAATTGGGATACATTGTACCGTAGTAAAGTGTCCGACGTTGCCACTGCCCTTAGTATCATTGAATCCGGTAATCGGATTTACATAGGCGGTGGAGCCGGCGTTCCAGTGGAACTCACAAAAGGTCTCACTGCCCGGGCACCTGAACTGCGTAACGTCGAACTTACACATATTTTAACCTTTGCTGAAGCCCCTTATTGCAAACCAGAGTATCAAGAAAGCTTTCGGGTCAACGCCTTATTTATCGGCCACAATGTCCGCAAAGCGGTGCAAGAAGGACGTGCTGATTTCACCCCTGTCTTTTTGAATGAAATTCCGGGGCTGTTCAAGAATGGCTATTTGCCTCTGGATGTCGCGCTCATCACACTTTCACCACCGGATGAGCATGGCTTTTGCAGTTTTGGTGTCGAGGTTGGCACAACGAAACCCGCAGCCGAAGCGGCTCGCATCATTATTGCCGAAGTCAATCAACAAATGCCGCGCACGTTGGGCGATAGTTTCATCCACTTAAGCCGTATCGATCATATCGTGGAAGTTGATTACCCTGTGCCAGAAGCGCCGCAAGGTGGTAGTTCTGCGGAGCATTTGCAAGTGGGTGCCCATATCGCGGAAATGATTCCGAATGGGGCAACGTTGCAAATGGGCATTGGCAGCATCCCGGATGCCGTTCTCCAGAATTTGGGCAGTCATAAAGATTTAGGCATCCACACCGAACTTTTCTCTGATGGTGTTGTCGATATGGTGCAACAAGGGGTGATCACTTGTGCCAACAAGACTTTCCATCCTGGGAAAATCATAGCTGGGTTTCTATTTGGCACGAAGAAGTTGTACGATTTCATCCACAACAATCCGCTTATTGAACTGCATCCCACTGACTATGTGAACGACCCGTTCAACATTGCACAGAACAATATGATGGTGGCAATCAATTCGGCCGTTGAGATCGATCTGACAGGTCAGGTTTGTGCAGACTCGATGGGGCCACGGCTGTACAGTGGTGTCGGCGGACAAGTCGATTTTATTCGTGGCGCGGCTCGCTCAAAAGGTGGGTTGCCCATTATTGCCTTGCTCTCCACAGCAAAGGGAGGCACGGTTAGCCGTATTGCACCGCTTTTGCAACATGGGGCAGGCGTTGTGACGACTCGTAATGATGTGCATTTTGTGGTGACGGAATATGGTGTGGCATCTTTGTATGGCAAATCAATTCGGCAACGCGCTGGTGAATTAATCAATATCGCTCATCCAAAATTCCGTGATGAGCTAACGTTTGCAGCACAGAAGTTGGGATATATATAGAGGTTGCCGGGTGGCAAAGTGGCAAAGTTGCAAGGTGACAGGATAACGAGACGACCTTGCAACCTTGCTACTCTGCCACCTTTAAACAACGAAGTCGCCTTCTAGTTAGACAACCTATACCAATCTTGAAAATTGGGATGCACGGCCGTTTTCTGTCGTGTAGAATAGCGTTGTTATGAATAGACTGATAGATGATTGGCAGCGGAGGCGAATCACAAATAGGCTCTTTTTTTCGTCTCCCTTACGTTTGATAGCATTCCCTTTACAGGGGTCTTCTACACGCACCCACGTACACACAACTAAATAAACGCACATATGAACTCCCTTTACGAACACTATGTAACGGGAGTTATTTTTTTTTCACAAGGGAAAAGATATTTTAGCCACAGTTTGGTATGCGCCCGTATTCGCTAAACTGTGGTTCAACTGTTTATGAGGAGAAGTGAATGTCTCAAGAGGAATTTGTAACAACGGCCGTTTCCACACATCAAGCACCACCTTTCGCATTGATGTTATCCCCCGGCTGGAAAATGGGCAAACAAACGGCCGTTCCTACGTCCAGGCCGCCCACCAACTTGGCTACACGCAATTGCAAGATTGCCACGTCACCCGCATTTACTTCCTGCAAGGCAAACTCACCGAAGACGAAGCCAACAGAATTGCCTCTGAAGTTCTCGCTGATCCAGTCACAGAAGAATGGTTACTGGTTAACGAACTCCAATTCAATGACGAGCTCCTTCATCCATTCATCCTTACTATTAACCATTTCATCGATGCCACCCTCGACCCCGGCGTCACCGATCCGCCCGCCGAAAACCTCGTCAAAGCCGCCCATCTCCTGGGCATCACCGGCCTGGAACGTGCCGCCACCGGCCATCGCTTTCTCCTCACGGGCGACATTGATACCGCCACCTTGCATCCGATGGCGGCCGAAATCTTCGCCAACCCCGTCGTGCAGCGCTTCACCCTCGACAAAGCCATCGAGCCGCCCTTCTTCCCCTACCAGGGCATCGACGACACCATCGACATCATCCCCGTGCGCGACGCCGACGATGAGCAGTTACTCGCCATCAGCAAAGAGCGCCGCCTGGCGCTCGATTTGGCTGAAATGCAAGCCGTGCAAGCTTACTATCAACAAGAAGAGCGCGAACCGACCGACGTGGAACTGGAAATGATCGCCCAAACCTGGAGCGAACACTGCGTCCACAAAACGTTCCGCGCCAAAATCGACTACACCGGGCCCGATGGCAAAACCGAAACCATCGACGGCCTTCTCAAAACCTATTTACGTGCCGCCACTGACGAAATCAACAAACCCTGGGTCTATTCTGCCTTTGTGGACAACGCCGGCATCGTCAAATTCGACGACACCTACGACCTGGCTTTTAAGGCGGAAACCCACAACCACCCGTCTGCGCTCGACCCGTTTGGCGGGGCCAATACCGGCGTCGGCGGTGTGGTGCGTGACATTTTGGGCGTCGGCGCTCGCCCCATTGCCAACACCGATGTGCTCTGCTTTGGCCCGCCTGACATGGCCCACGACGACCTGCCCACCAATGTCATGCACCCGGCGCGTATTGCCGATGGTGTGATTGCGGGCATCGAAGATTACGGCAACAAGATGGGTATCCCCACCGTCAACGGCTCCATCCACTACCATCCGGGCTACACCGCCAATCCGCTGGTTTACTGCGGCTGTCTGGGCATTTTGCCGCATGGCTCCCATGTGACGGAGCCACGACGAAGGCGATCTCATTGTGGCGATTGGCGGTCGTACGGGACGGGACGGTCTACGCGGGGCGACGTTCTCCAGCATGGAAATGGATGTGGAGACGAGCGAGATTGCGGGAACGGCCGTTCAGATCGGCCATCCCATCATGGAAAAACAGGTGCAGGAAGTGGTCTTGCGTGCCCGTGACGAAAAGCTCTACACCGCCATCACCGACTGCGGCGCAGGCGGCTTCAGTTCAGCCGTCGGCGAAATGGCGGAAACGTTGGGCGGCAAAGTCCAATTGCAAGACATCACCCTCAAATACCCTGGCCTGCGTCCCTGGGAAATCTGGCTCAGTGAAGCGCAAGAGCGCATGGTTTTCGCCGTGCCGCCCGCCAACTACGAGCGCATGGCTGAAATCTGCGCCGGACAGGATGTGGAACCGATTATTTTAGGCACGTTTGGCAATAACGGCCGTTTAGAACTCAAATACGGCGACAAACTCGTCGGCGAACTGGACATGGCATTCCTGCATGAAGGCATTCCGCAGCGGCATATGGTGGCGGAGTGGACGGTGATCGGTTATCAGTAAACGGTAATCAGTCAGACGAATCCACACCGATCACCGATCACCGATCACGGACTACGAAAGAAGCCCTTCTCGCGCTTGCTGGCACACCCTGATACCCGTTCTAAAGAAGATATGATTCGGATTTACGACCATGAGGTGCAAGGCGGAACGGCCGTTAAACCCCTCACCGGCATCGCCAACCACGGCCCCAGCGACGCCACCGTCCTCGTCCCCCTAGATACCCAATCTCCAATCCCCAATCTCAATCCAATCACATCCAGTCCGGGGCGCAGCCCTCTCCAACGGCATCTGCCCCGCCTACACCGACCTCGACCCCTACAACATGGCCTACGCCGCCATCGACGAAGCCATGCGCAACGCCGTCGCCGTGGGCGCAGACCCCGACCAGGTGTCCATTCTCGACAACTTCTGCTGGGGCAACCCGCAGCTGCCCGACCGGCTCGGCAGTCTCGTGCGCTGCGCCCAGGGCTGCTACGACGCCGCCATCGCCTACCAGACCCCCTTCGTCTCCGGCAAAGACAGCCTCTACAACGAATACACCGGCAGCGACGGCGAAAAACATGCCATCCCCGGCACGCTGCTCATCTCTGCCCTGGCGATGGTTCCCGACGTCAATAAAACAGTGACGATGGATCTCAAACAAGCAGGCAACTTCCTCTTCATCGTCGGCGAAACAGGCGCAGAACTAGGCGGCAGTCATTACGGACTCATCGGCGGCCAAATTCAGCCGCAGCACAACAACGTGCCTGCGCCCAAAGCCGACGCGCTCGACCGCTACCGCAAACTGCACCAGGCCATGCAAGCCGGACTCGTGCAATCTTGCCACGACTGTTCCGAAGGCGGCCTCGCTGTCGCTTTTGCCGAGATGTGTCTGGCGGGCGGACTGGGCGTCGAAGTGCAGCTCATCCACGCCCCGCGTGACCCCTACTGGGCTTACTCAGACGACGACGCCATCCTCTTCTCGGAAACCATCAGCCGCTTCATCGTCGAAGTGCGCCCCGAAGATTCCGACAAGTTCCGCGAAGCGCTGGCTGGCGTGCCGCATGAGTGTGTCGGGGTGATTGGGGGAGAGGTGTTGCGAGTAAACGGCCGTTCCGGTCAACCCATCCTCGAAGCCAATCTGGCAGAAATCGAACAAGCCTGGCGCGGACACCTCGATGATTTTAGATTGACGATTTCAGATTTACGATTGGATGCGCCAAAGTCCAGCGCCAATCATCCAATACTCATCAATCACCAATCATCCAACCGAAAGTCTTGATTCTCCACGCCAACGGCACCAACCGCGACCGCGACGCCGCTGTCGCTTGCAAACTGGCAGGTGGCGACCCCGAAATCGTGCATGTCAACCAACTGCTGGCTGGCGAACGCAGCCTCATGGACTACGCCATGCTCATCATCGCGGGCGGCTTCTCCTACGGCGACGACCTCGGCGCTGGCGTCCGCTGGTCGCTCGACCTGCAATACCATCTCAACGACCAAATGCACGCCTTCGCCCAAAGAGGCAATCCTGTTCTCGGCATCTGCAACGGCTTCCAAGTCCTCGTCAAATCCGGCTTGCTCCCAGGTAATCTCCAATCTCCAATCTCTGACCGCAAGGTCACACTCACCTACAACGCCTCCGGTCACTTTGAATGTCGCTGGGTCACACTCCAAACAAATCCCAACAGCCCCAGCATCTTCACGCAAGGACTCACCGAACCCATCTACTGCCCCGTCGCGCACGGTGAAGGTCGCCTCGCCGTCAAAGATGAAGCGGTCATGGCAGAACTACAAGCGCAGAATCTCATTCCGCTTCAGTATTCAGTGAACAGTGAACAGTGGGCAGTGGACAGTGATCAATCTCCAATCTCCAATCTCCAATCTCAAGTTCCCTATCCACTCAACCCCAACGGCTCCGTCCTCGACATCGCCGCCCTTACCAATCCGGCTGGTAACGTCATGGGGCTCATGCCTCATCCCGAAAATCACATCTTTGCTTGGCAGCACCCCCGCTTCCATCGCGGCGAACGAGGTATGAGTGGGCTAGGTTTGTTTGTTAATGGGATCAAAAATGCTTAATACAAAGATACAAAGGTACGAAGGAACAAAGGAAAAGCAAGAACAAATGGTTTTCTTTGTAACTTTGTTCCTTTGTAATAAAGGAGAAAATCATGTTGACTCACGAAGCATTACTCGCAGCAATACCGACTTGTTTAGACAGCACCGATTTCCCCGACCTGGGCGAGAAGTATGAAGGCAAAGTGCGGGATGTGTATATTGATAAGGAAAACGGCCGTCGTATCCTCATCACCACCGACCGCGTCAGCGCCTTCGACCGTGTCCTGGGCCTCATTCCCTACAAAGGACAGGTCTTGAACCAGTTAAGCACCTGGTGGTTTGAGAAAACGGCCGACCTGCTGTCCAACCACGTCATCAGCGTGCCCGATCCCAACGTCACCATCGCCCACGACGCCCAGCCTCTGCCCATCGAAATCATCGTGCGCGGCTACATCACCGGCGTCACCAAAACCTCGCTCTGGTACCTCTACGAACAAGGCGACCGCCGACCCTACGGCGTTTCCCTGCCCGATGGCCTGCAAAAAAACGACCAACTGCCGCGCTCCCATCATCACCCCCACCACCAAAGCCGCCCAGGGCGGTCACGACGAGCAGATCACCGTCCATGAACTGAGCCGGGGACAGGTAGCGGGCGTTTCGCCCAGCCTGTGGCGCGAAATCGAACATGCGGCTCTGATGCTGTTCAAACGCGGCCAAGCCATCGCCGCCGAAGCCGGTCTCATCCTGGTCGACACCAAATACGAAATGGGCCTCATCAACGGCAAACTGGCGCTTATCGACGAAATCCACACCCCCGATTCCAGCCGCTACTGGATCGCCGAGTCCTACCAGCCCGGCACCGAACCAGAAAATTTCGACAAGGAATTCATGCGCTTATGGTTCGCCGCCCAAGGCTATCGCGGCGATGGTACACCGCCAACTATGCCCGATGAATTCGTCGCCCAAATCGCAGCGCGTTACATCGCAGCCTACGAGAAGCTTACAGGACAAGAATTTGTTCCAGGTGAACAACCTGTAGTTGAACGGATTGCAAAGAATTTATTACAAAGGAACAAAGGGTGAAAGGAACAAAGAAAAACCTTGTTTCTTGTCTTTCTTTTTCTTTGTTCCTTTGTATCTTCGTATCTTTGTAATATGTATTTTGAAATTTAATACAAAGGGGCAAAGGATGAAAGGGACGAAGGATAGCGAAAAGATTTTCCTGAAGACAATTTTAGTTTTCAGGTACTTGGTGCGGCAATTGAAGTCTCATAAAACTCTGGGTGGGCCGGTTCACTGGAAGGTGTTTATGAAGAAGCGTATGTCTGGGAAATACTAGAATGCGGCTTAAAGGTAAAGCGGCAAGTCTCCGTTCCTATTTCTTACAAAGGATAACCAATTGGCGACACCTTTACGTCTTGATCTACTAGTCGAGAGATTTGATTATCGTCGAAAACAAAGCCACGACCAACTACAACTCCAATCTATGAAGTTCAGATGCTTACTTATCTTCGGTTGATGAATCTTCGCCTGGGTTTCGTTATCAACTTCGGCGAAAAATATGTCAAAAACGGCATTCATCGCGTGGTTAATACTTTATTGAGTTTGATTTTTTATTACAAAGAAGCCAAGGGGCAAAAGCACAAAGAAAAACCTATTTCTTCCTTTCTTTTTCGTTTCTTCGTGCCTTCGTCCCTTCGTAATAATGTTTTTTGAGGTAGTCATATGAACCAACAACCACTTATCGGCGTTATCATGGGCAGCACTTCTGACTGGGAGACCATGCGACATGCAACAGAAACTCTGGAGGAATTTGGCGTGCCGTATGAAGCGAAGGTGGTGTCCGCGCACCGCACCCCGGATTTGATGGCTGATTATGCTAAAACGGCCGTTTCCCGAAACCTCCAAGTCATCATCGCCGGGGCTGGTGGGGCTGCTCACTTACCCGGCATGGTCGCCGCCCAAACCACCGTGCCTGTGCTGGGCGTGCCCGTGCAAAGCCACGCCCTCAACGGCCTCGACTCCCTGCTCTCGATTGTGCAAATGCCCGGCGGCATTCCCGTGGGCACCCTGGCGATTGGCAAAGCTGGCGCTAAAAACGCGGCCCTGCTCGCCATTGCTATTCTGGGCAACCAATACCCCGAATACCGCGAAAAACTAGAGCAGTTCCGTCAGTCCCAAACCGACAAAGTGCTCTCTGACACTTTACCAGCAAGCTGAGTTAGCAAAATAATGAGCGAACAATATTATCAACCCATTCAAACCGAATTAGGAACACTTTTTGGCCGTGATGCTGTTTATCTTGATGAAGTAGATTATAACTTTGAGCGTAATATACTTACGTTGATAGGAAGTATCAATGGCCGTTTATCATCATCAAAAACTGACAAATGGTTTGATTATAAATTGATTTTTAAAGGAATCGTTGCATTCATGAACTACAGCATAGATTCATGGGATTACAGTTCTAAAAGCAGTTTCGACGAAGTGGTTAAATCAGATTGGATAAAGCTCCTCAATCAGAAAGTAACGCCGACCCATAAACATTATCTACTTCAAACATATGATGATGTTTTAGAAATTGTGGGCGGTACTTTTACCCTTGAAATCACAGCTCAAAAACCTTAAATGCAAACAACAATATTTCCCCCTTCCACCATCGGCATCCTCGGCAGCGGCCAGCTTGGCCGCATGTTCGCCATCGCCGCCCGCCAAATGGGCTACCGCATCCACGTCCTCTCACCGGACAGTAACTCGCCCACCGGCCAAATCGCCGATAAGGAGTTTACCGCTGCCTATGAGGATTTGGATACGGTGCGGCAGTTCGCGCAAGGGGTTGACGTGGTGACTTATGAATTCGAGAATGTACCGGCGGAAACGGCCGTTATCTGCCAACAATTCGCCCCCCTCCGCCCCGGTGCCCATGTCCTCCACGTCGCCCAAAACCGCCTCCGCGAAAAACAGTTCTTCGCCGACAACAACCTGCCCATCGCTCCCTTCGTCAGCAGTCAACACACTGGAAGATTTGGTAACCGGCATCAAAAAAATCGGCCTGCCCGCCATCCTCAAAACCGCCACCTCCGGCTACGACGGCAAAGGCCAGGTGTTAATCGAGACACCCCAATCTCCAATCTCCAATCTCTCGAAAGCTCAGGACAATTCTCCAATCTCTATCAATTTCCGCTTGGAACAGTATCGACCAGCAGCCTGCTATTTTAGAAACTTTCGTCATATTCGAGCGAGAACTCTCGATGGTTGCGGCACGCGGCTTGGATGGCTCATTCGTCCACTATGGCCTCATCGAAAACAGTCACGCCAACCATATTTTGGATGTGTCAGTCGCTCCGGCCATTGTGCCGCCAGCAGTGACGCAGCAAGCCGAAGAAATCATGCGCTGCATCATGGATAAACTAGACGTTGTTGGCGTCCTCTGCGTCGAATTCTTCCTCACATCTGATAATCAACTCCTGCTCAATGAAATGGCACCCCGTCCCCACAACTCCGGGCATTTAACCATCGACGCCTGCGTCACCAGCCAGTTCGAGCAGCAACTACGCGCCATCTGCGGCCTTCCGTTAGGTGATCCCAGCTACCATCGCCCCGCCGCCATGGCAAACTTACTTGGCGATTTATGGCCTCAATTTCAATACAAAGGAACAAAGAGACAAAGGGACAAAGAAGAATCTGCGGAATCTGCGGATCAAAATGAATATTCTGAACCAAACTGGACGGCCGTTTTAACCAATCCAGCCATCAAACTCCACCTATACGGCAAAGAGGAGGCCCGTCCCGGCCGCAAAATGGGACATCTCACCGCACTAGCAACAACAGCAGCGGAAGCAGCAATTATTGTTCGGGAGGCAAGAAAGAGATTAGAGATTGGAGATTAGAGATTGTTTTAATCTCCAATCTCTAATCTCTAATCTCCATTTTTAGGAGAAGGTATGAACATGGATTTTTTTGAAGACGACAAATTTCACGACGAATGTGGTGTCGTGGGCGTATTCGCACCAGGGCGTGAAGTCGCCCGACTCGCATTTTTTGGCTTGTATGCTTTGCAGCATCGCGGACAAGAAAGCGCCGGCATTGCCACCAGCGACGGGCGCATCGCCCACATTCACAAAGGCATGGGCCTCGTCGCGCAGGTATTCAACGAGGACAACCTACGGCCGTTATCAGGCCATATCGCCATCGGTCAAACGCGGTACTCAACCACCGGCTCCTCCAACCTGCGTAACGCCCAGCCCTACCTCATCGAAACCATTTACGGGCCGCTTGGCGTGGCCCACAACGGCAACCTCACCAACGCCCTCTCCCTGCGCAAAATGCTGCTAGAGCGCGGCGTCGGCCTCTCATCCTCGTCCGACAGCGAAGTCATCACCCAAATGCTCTCGGCTCCTGCCGATGTCTATACGCAATCAGAACAAAATGGCACAGAACCAGATCGCTGGGTCGCCCGCCTGCGCAGCTTCATGCAAATTGCGCAGGGTGCCTACTCCCTCACCATCCTCACTCGTCACGCCATCTACGCCGTGCGCGATCCGTTAGGACTACGGCCGTTATGCATTGGCCGGCTCGACAGTGGTGGTCATATTGTCGCGTCCGAATCTTGCGCCCTGCACACCATCGGCGCAACCTATGTGCGCGATGTCGAACCAGGCGAAATCGTGCGCCTCGACGGCAGCGGTCTGACCACATTCACCGGCGTTAACCAGGAAAAACGCGCCCTCTGCATCTTTGAATACGTCTATTTCTCCCGCCCCGACTCCCATTTTTCAGGGCAGGCAGTCCATCAGGTACGCCAGCAAATGGGGCGCGTCTTGGCTCAAGAAGCCCCGGCTGATGCCGACATCGTCGTCGGTGTGCCTGACTCGGCCACACCCCACGCCATCGGTTACAGCCTGGAATCCGGCATCCCCTACTCCGAAGGGTTAACTAAAAACCGCTACATCGGGCGCACCTTCATCCAGCCAGACGATCAACTGCGCAAAGTAGGTATCTCTCTCAAATACAATCCGCTCACCAGCAACCTGGAAGGCAAACGTGTCGTCCTCATCGACGACTCCATCGTGCGCGGCAATACCGCTGGCCCCCTCATCCAAATCATTCGTGACGGCGGCGCTACCGAAGTCCACGTGCGCGTCGCCTCACCCCCCATCCGCCATCCCTGCTTCATGGGCGTTGATATGGCAACCTACAAACAGCTCATCGCCCACAAAATGGACGTGGAAGGCATTCGCCAACGCATCGGCGCTGACAGCCTCGCCTATCTCAGCACCGATGGGCTGGATAAAGCCGTTGCCCAGTCAACCGGCAAAAATTCAGGCCATTGCAACGCCTGTTTCTCCGGCAACTATCCCATCGACATCCCCGAATGGCTGTTAAAAGATGACCGCGATAAGGTGATGTTTGAGGATATGTGGGGATAGGAAAGGATGAAGGGTGAGGGATGAAGGATGAATGAAAAAATGAAGGTTCTGGTCATTGGATCAGGTGGACGGGAACATGCGCTGGCCTGGAAGTTGGCGCAGTCGCCGCAGGTTGCGGAGATTTTTATTGCGCCAGGAAATGCGGGTACGGCGCTGGTCGGTACGAATGTGCCGATTGCGGCGGAAGACAGTGAGGCGCTGGTAGCATTTGCGCAGGAGAAGGGGATTGGCTTAACGGCCGTTGGTCCAGAAGTGCCTCTCGCTATGGGCATAGTCGATGCGTTTCAGCGTGCTGGCCTAAAAGTATTCGGCCCAACCCAAGCTGCCGCCCAACTTGAATCGTCGAAAGCGTTTGCCAAAGCGTTTATGCAAGAACATGGCATTCCAACAGCAAAAGCAGCCATTTTCACAGAGTATGAAGCGGCTAAATCCGCATTACCAAATTTTGTGAGTGCCGCTGGTGTCGTCATTAAAGCCAGTGGTCTGGCGGCGGGGAAAGGGGTCATTGTCTGTGACACGATGGCTCAGGCAGACGCCGCCTTGCAAGAGATTATGCAAGACAAGACGTTTGGCGCGGCTGGCGACGAGGTCTTGATTGAAGAGCGCATGTCTGGCCCTGAATTGTCTTTACTGGTGCTGACGGATGGGAAAACGGCCGTTCCTCTCATGCCCTCCCGTGACCACAAACGCGCCTACAACCACGACGAAGGCCCAAACACCGGCGGCATGGGCGTCTATGGCCCGCCAGCCGATGTGGATCAAGCGCTGGTCGATGACGTAATGGCAACCATCGTCAAGCCAACCATTCACGGCATGGCGGCGCAAAACACGCCCTATGTGGGCGTTTTGTATGTTGGACTCATGCTGACGGTCGATGGCCCCAAAGTGATTGAATTCAACTGCCGCTTTGGCGATCCAGAAACGCAAGTGGTGCTGCCTATGCTCGATGGCGATTTAGCCGAAATCATGTTGGCTTGTGCGGAAGGCACATTGACCCGTGATATGGTAAACGTGTACCCAGGCGCAGCCGCTACCGTGGTCATGGCCTCGCCCGGGTATCCGGGCAGTTATCCCAAAGGTCTGCCCATCACTGGTTTAGATTCTGTACCTGACTATGCTATTGTCTTCCATGCTGGGACAACGTTAGAAAACGGACAAGTCGTGACGAGTGGCGGTCGTGTATTGGCGGTCAGTGCGCGTGGCGAGGATTTGGAAACGGCCGTTTCCCAAGCTTATGCTGGCATTGAGAAAATACAATTCGAAGGTGCCCACTATCGTACTGATATTGGACGAGGTAAGTAAATAACACACGAAATTCTATGCAGTCATTAACGCATCAACTAACAACCCTCGTAGGTAATGTTTTCACAGCAGCCGATTACGATCCAAAATATGGTGAAGTAGTGGTATCCAATCGATCCGATTTGGGACAATTCCAATGTAATGGGGCGTTACCAGCAGCCAAGGTATACGGCCGTAATCCCCGTGAAATTGCCCAGCAGATTGTCGATGAATTAGGCAAAGAACCCATCTTCAAAGAAATCAGTTTGGCTGGCCCCGGCTTTATCAATCTCTCCCTGACCGATGCTTATTTGGTCGAATTTATGCAGCAAATGGCCGGTGATGAACGCCTGGGCGCTGTGCCAGTGGCAGAACCACGCAAAGTGATCGTAGATTATGGCGGGGCAAACGTCGCCAAGCCTATGCACGTCGGTCATTTACGGGCAGGAATTATTGGGGAAAGCATCAAACGGTTATTTCGCTTTATGGGTGATGATGTCATTGGAGATGTCCATTTGGGTGACTGGGGTACGCAAATGGGGCAGATTATCGTTGAACTTTCGCACCGAATGCCCAAATTGCCTTATTTTGACCCTGACTTTACGGGGCCTTATCCCAAAGAGTCCCCGATTACGCTTTTCGATTTAGAAGAAATTTATCCGGCGGCAAGTAAGCAAGCCAAAGCCGACCCCGCTTATGCGGAGGCAGCCCGTTTAGCAACAGTGGAATTGCAAAACGACCGTTCTGGTTATCGTGCGCTATGGCAACATTTTCATGACGTCTCTGTCGCAGGCCTCAAAGAAGATTACGGCACCCTCGGCATCGAATTTGATTTATGGTTGGGCGAAAGCGACATGCAAGATCGCATCCCAGCCATGATTGAGACATTACAGGCCGAAGGTGTCGCTACAGAGAGCGAGGGTGCCATTGTCGTCGATATCAGCTTGCCCGATGACAACAAACCGACGCCGCCCCTCATGCTGCGCAAAACAGATGGGGGCGTGTTGTATGGCACAACAGATTTGGCAACCATCGATCAGCGGGTGCAAGATTTACAGGCGCAACTTATTTTATATGTCGTCGATCATCGGCAGCGGCAACATTTTGAACAAGTCTTTCGTGCTGCCTATAAAACAGGAATCGCGCCAGAATCAGTCGGCTTAGAACACGACTATTTCGGCACGATGAATGGCAAAGACGGCAAGCCATTCAAAACTCGCGAGGGTGGCATCATGAAACTGAAAGACTTAATCAGCTTGGTGGTTGAATCGGCGTTAGCACGCATGGAAGAGAGCCATGTTGCAGAAGATTTTGATGAAGCCGAGCGCCAAGTAGTCGCCCGCAAGGTAGGCATGGCCGCATTAAAATATGCAGACTTGATGAACCAGCGCACGAGAGATTGGAGATTGGAGATTGAATAAATCTCTAAACTTCAATCTCCAATCTCCACATTTCAAAGGAATAACCATGACAAAACAATCTGCATACGCTCAAGCCGGGGTTGACATTGCCGCCGGACACGAAGCCACACAATTGATGAAAACGGCCGTTCAAGCCACATTTGGTCCCGAAGTGCTCTCAGACGTGGGCAATTTTGGTGGACTGTACAGCGCGAAGGCACTCAAAGATATGAAATCTCCCGTGCTCGTAGCCTCTACCGATGGCGTCGGCACCAAAACCATGGTCGCCGCCGCCATGAACCGTTGGGACACCATCGGCCAGGACATCGTCAACCACTCGCTCAACGACATCCTGGTGCAAGGCGCACAGCCCATCTTCTTCCTCGACTATGTGGCCTCCAGCAAACTAGACCCGCAAAAAATTGCGGCAGTGGTGGGTGGCGCGGCCAAGGCGTGCCAGGAAGCCAACTGCGCCCTGCTCGGCGGCGAAACAGCCGAAATGCCCGGCGTCTACCAACCAGGGGAACTAGACCTGGTGGGGACGATTATTGGGGTGGTGGATGGAGAACGGGTGATAAACGGCCGTTCCATCCAGGCAGGCGACATCATCTTAGGCATCCCCTCTAGCGGTCTGCACACCAACGGCTACACCCTCGCCCGCTACCGTGCTCGCTGAGCTAGACTGGCACACACCCTCATCCAGACCTCGGTCAAACAATCGGCGAAGCACTGCTTGCCGTTCATCGCTCCTACCTCAGCCAAATCCGCCAACTGTGGGCCGCTGGCGTAGACATTCACGGACTCGCCCACATCACGGGCGGCGGCCTCATCGACAACCCGCCGCGCATCTTTCCCGATGGCCTGGGCGCAAAACTCAATCTGGGCAGTTGGCCCATTCTGCCCATCTTCAGCCTCATCCAACAACTCGGCAGCATCCCAAACGCCGAAATGCACCACGTCTTCAACATGGGTCTCGGTATGCTCGTCATCGTCTCGCCTGAACAAGCAGAACTCGCCTTAAAGACGTTGGGGGATGATATTTATGAAGTTGGGGAAATGGTTGAGGGGAGAAAAATTGTAACAATTTTGTAATCCGTAACCGGTATTCAGTAGGCCATTTACCGATTACTGATCACTGATCACCGATAACTGATTACGCCACCGGCCTCGCCTGTTCGTGCGCAACCTCAATAATCTCAGAAATCAATTGCGGCGAGTTGATATCCTTCAGCAAGTAGCGACTCGCTCCGGCATGGAGGACTAACTCCCGCTCGATAGCATCTGCGTAGGGGGTAAGAATGATAACGGCCGTTCCCGCTTCCGTTAACCGCTCCACAGTGCCAATCGTCACATCCAAGTCCATATCAGTGCTGCTTTTCAAGCCCAATAACGTCACATCTGAATAATCCTTAAGAGATAATCCAGGTGCATCAATATCGTGAGCCGTCGCCACAACATCAATAGAAGCAGTAGAATTGAGACGAGCAGCCAGTGCCTGTCGCACAGCCTCATGTTCATCAATAATTAGTAATCGTACCTTATCCATGATCACACAAATTCCTTACACATTACTGGAATGTGTAAAAGAGTGTATGATATTCATGCATTCAGATATAGTACCGAATGTCATACATCCCAAAGATCAATGTCACGCCCAAAATTGTTACACCGAAAAATGAACAAGGACAAACGTCACCACACATCCATGACAAATGCCACAACACCATATGGCTCATAATCGGGTAAACTGAGAAAATACAAGCTGTGACTTTTTGGCATGTTCACCCCATGACCTAAAACTAGGTTCAGCAAGGAGAGGCTATGTTAACGGTAAACGATATGATGACCGTAGTTCCCGACACAATAGGGCCCGAAACACCATTACGCGAAATTATCGGCATGATGAAAACAGAAGGCTACCGCCATCTACCGATTGTCAATGAAGGGAAATTGGTTGGCATGATTACAGATCGAGACATCCGCCTGGTCATGAACTCCCCTATGGTGCTGCATGAACGTCGTCAGGATGAAAATTTAATCGATACCGTTACCGCCGAAGCTTGCATGACCCCCAACCCCGTCACCGTATCACCAGATACGCCAGCCTACCGCGCCGCTGAAATGTTGAGCATCTACAAGTTTGGCGCACTCCCCGTCATCGATGATGACAAACTTGTCGGCATCATCACCGTCACCGATTTTCTCGATTACTTCGCCACCAACCAAACATAGGTTGTAACATCTCAATAAATCGCGGCAAAGACCTGACTATTGAGAAGATACCATAGGTTCGTAGTGACGGCTTTAGCTGTTAGGTAAAAGCGGGAAAGTTTTTGGAAATAAAATTGTGCAAAACCCGCTTTTCCTTGAAGGAAACCACAATTTTGCGTGTTGGTAATTTTAAGAACTTTTTGTGGTTTACCTAGCTAATCGCTGAAACAATTACGACAAACTTAAGCCACGCTACTTTTTATATAGGTCTTGCTTTGCTTGAGGGGAATACAAGGGTGATTGTGGTGCCAACATCGGGAATAGATTCAATTTCGTAAGACCCATTTAACTCTTCAGCACGAGCGCGCATATTGGCTAAACCATGTCCCACAGTATGATCCATAGAAGCAGGGTCAAAGCCACGGCCGTTATCGACAATGCAAAGCTCCACCCCTTTCGCCACGCGCCTGGCACGTACTTCAACCTCAGTCGCTTTGGCATGACGGGCTACATTCGCCAATGCTTCCTGCGCGGTTAGAAAAACAGCCCGCACCACCGCCGTAGACAAACTGCTTCCCACCCATTTTGGCACATCCAAGGTCACAGGCACCATCGTATTCGCCTGGAATTCGCGTACCAAACGAGATAGCCCCTGATCCAGATTGCCGGTAAACCGATGCGGCCGTAAATCCAAAATAAAATTCCGAATATCACGGATGGTATCATTCAGGCCATCAATCGCGTGTGCCAACAATTTATCGGCCGTTTCAATACTATCTTTCTGAATTTCCAAACGAGTCGATTCTAAAATCAATCCCACGGCATAAATAGATTGAATGACGCCGTCATGCAAATCCATGCCAATACGCGCCCGTTCATCAACAATTGCCAAGCGGCCAACCTGCTCATACAAACGAGCATTTTGAATGGCAATAGCCACATGAGAAGCCAACATCTCGACCAATTCCTGATCCGATTCACTAAATTCAATCGCATTCAATTTATTCGTTAGATACAGATTACCCAGTACTCGCTCTCCTGCAACCACAGGCACGCCTAAAAAACTTTCCATAGGCGGATGGTGCATAGGGAAACCAACAGAACGGGGATCATCCCCAATACGTGGAATACGGATGGGGCGCTCCTCATCAATGAGAGCGCCTAATAAACCATGACCTTGGGGCAAAGAGGGGATTTTTTCAGCCAACGCTGTAGGCATACCACTATGAACAAATGTCTCCAACTGTCCTTCGGCATTGGGCACACCAATGGCGGCATACTGCGCGTCAACCAAATCGCGGGCGGAATCAGCAATCTGTTGGAGAACCTTTTCCAGGCTCAATTCAGCCGCAATTGCCAGTGCCGCCTGGTTTAATGCAGATAATTGTCGGTTCCGAATGGCTAACTGCATACTCGTTAATCCTTCATTCGGAGACACATTATATTTAGTCATAAAACGTGGTTAAAGATAATCGGCTAAGTGATGCTGAATCGCATAAGCGGCCGCTTCGGCACGATTGGAAACGCCTAATTTAGATAAGATACTGCTGACATAGTTGCGCACAGTTCCTTCGCTGAGAAACAAAGCTGTCGCAATTTCTCTGTTTGTTTTACCTTCAGCAATGAGCGCCAGCACTTGCATTTCTTGTGCGGTTAAATCACCAAAGGCTGCCGCTTCTTCTTTTTGGATAGAATGGCGTATTTCAGAAAAAACTCGTTGTGTCAGAGAGGGATCAAGCGTCGCTTCTCCACGGGAGGCTGCTTCGATAGCGCGAATCAAGTCGTTGCTGCCAACCTGTTTCAACACATAGCCAGATGCACCGGCCCGGATTGCAGCAAAGAGCATTTCATCTTCCGCAAAGGAGGTGAGCATGACCACTTTGGTCTCTGGTAGTTCTAGCATGATTTGTTGACATGCGTCTACACCACTACCACCGGCTAGACGGATATCCATCAATATCAAGTCTGGCTGTAGTTCCAGCGCTTTTTCGACAGCTTCTGCCTCAGCAGACGCTTCGCCAACAACTTCAAACCCAGGATGATGGTCTAAAAGACTGCGTAATCCCAGGCGAACAACTTCATGATCGTCAACTAATAGTATGCTTAAGGAGGACATGAGCTAAGTATAACTATTTATCTGAGATTCAACCAATTCGCTCAGAAAAAATTATAGGGAGATTCCAATTGGTTTGGAAAACGGCCGTTTCCCAAACTTCCCATCAAAACAAAAATAGGCAAAAAAAAGGAGTCGTATCTGATTCTAACTGTTTACCAGATACGACCCCAGAGGCTAAAAGGGGAAAAGAAGCGGTAAAACAATAACAGCCGCAATAAGCGTGATGAAA
Source organism: uncultured Chloroflexia bacterium (assembly GCA_963747345.1). Lineage (GTDB taxonomy): Bacteria > Chloroflexota > Anaerolineae > Promineifilales > Promineifilaceae. Next base: position 400,790 of record CAVVFA010000009.1, read on the forward strand.
ATAAGCGGTGTCCCCACTTTCATATAGTCGCTAAAGCGATAATTACCAGCGCCCATCACCAGCGTATTAGAGGGAGAAGCCACCGGCGTAGCAAAGGCCATAGAAGCGGCAATCGCCACGGCCATCAAGAAAGCATACGGTTCAACACCAATCGACGTAGCCGCCGTCAACGCCACTGGGGCAATCACCACCGCCGTAGCAGTGTTTGAAATGAATTGCGTAAATAATGACGTTAATAAGAACAAACCAGCCAGCACCGCATGAGGGCCATACGGTCCAAAGTAAGTCGTCAGACTATTGGCAGCCAGGTCAATCAACCCCACTTGTTCCAGTGCAATACTCATGGGAATCATACCCGCGATGAGAATAATACTCTTCCAATCAATCGCATTATACGCTTCATCCATTGTCATGCATTTGGTCAAAACCATGGCCAAAGACGCCGCCAAAGCCACGGCCAACAACGGAATCCAATTGGTAATCATCAACACGACCATGATGGATAGGATACCCAACGCAACCATCGCTTTTTTGCGATCCGGATTGCGCAATGTTGTTTCCGGCTGACCTAATACCACAAAGTCACGTCGGTCATCACGCATTAGCCCAATATCTTCCCAACGCCCTTGCACCAGCAAAGTATCACCAAATTCCAGTTTATGCTCACGAATATTGACATCTCCTTTACCACCCGGGGTCAATATGCCAAGCACTGTAAGGTTATACTTTTTGCCAAAACGGAGCTGGACTATCGTTTTTCCAATCAATTGAGAACGATTTGTAATCAAAATCTCCGCCACACCCACTTCATTATTAATACGGGACACAGTCTCTTCCGCCATATTTGCTTGCGTAGCGGCTTGCACACCCAAGGCCCAGGCTGCAGCCACGCGCCCCACGTTACGGGCATTACCTTGCACAATGAGAATGTCATCAGCTTCCACAATTGTATCCGCAGATGGTATAAAAGAGCGCCGTTTGATTTCTTGATTTTCGTTATTTTTAGGACGGACTAACCGCAATGCCGGACGAGGCACCTCGCGCCGAAGTACCTCTAACACTGTAATATTGTATTCATCACCAAAATGGGCTTCGGCCAAGGATTTGTCAATTAAACGGGACCATAAACGTACCCGCAAACGGAAAATGTTGTTGGGCAATTGATATCGATCAACTACTTCCTCTTTTGGTTCCACGGGGGCTACATTTGCTGGTAAAACCGTATCTCTATCTGGTAGCAATCGCTTTCCAATGACCAACATATAGACAACGCCAATGAAGACTAGCACCAATCCCATCGGGAGAAAGGCGAAAAAACCGAAAGGTTCATACCCTGCCTCCAATAACAAATCACTAACGATCAAGTTGGGCGGCGTCCCGATAAGGGTCATTGCGCCACCAACCAGCGAGCCATAAGCCATTGGAATGAGAAGCTTGGAAGGGCTGATATTGGCAGTACGCGCCAAGATGACGACGGCGGGCAGCAGCACGGCCACGGTTCCGGTATTGCTCATAAAGCTAGAGAGAACGGCAACCGCTATAATTAAAACAATCATCAACCGCCGTTCCTCAGTACCTGCTATTGCTAAGATACGACGGCCAATCATACCGGCCAGTCCTGTTTGTGAAATAGCGCCGCCGACAACAAATAACGCCGCAATGACGATGACGGCCGAGTTCGAGAACCCAGAAATTGCTTGGGCAGGTGTTAAAATACCAGTCAACATCAAGGTTATAACGACGCCCACTGCGACAACATCAATGCGCAACAATTCGGTGATAAAAAGAAAAATGGCAATCGCTAAAATGCCCAAGACCAACCAGGCTTCATAAGTCATAATCTTCCCCTGAGTTTGAGTAAATTAAAAAATTGTGGCAAACTAGACTTTGTAGCTCTTCGCAATTTTCTGGCAGCCCTCTATTTGTGAAATTTTTTTCAATCACGGATTATACGCAGTTCATGGGGTGTGAATATAGGCAATTCGTCGCAATTATGGATGTGCTTGTTGTGCAGATGTCGGTAAAATTGACGATTGATGAATGAAAAACGAATTTTAATTTTGATACTCAGCCTGTTTATTCTTTTGGGCTTTACGTATGCACTAATAACCCCTGTCTTTGAGGCATCTGATGAGTTGTGGCACTATCCGATGGTGCGCCATTTGGCGGATGGAAATCCGCTGCCGGTGCAGGTTTATGATCCAGCGTTAGCCGGGCCGTGGAAACAGGAGGCAAGCCAGCCGCCGTTATATTATTATGTAGCGGCGGCTTTGACGTTTTGGGTTGACACGGCTGATATGGAAGATATTCGCTGGCTTAACCCGCATGTGGATAATGGCATTATCACGGAAGATGGCAATACGAATTTAGCCATCCATGATCCCGAGCAAAATCCGTGGGAAGGGACGCTGTTGGCAGTGCGGCTTGTGCGCCTGGCATCTGTGTTGATGAGCGCGGGAACAGTGTCTGCTGACGTATTTGATTGCGAAGGAAGTGGCTCCTGATCGTCCTGAGATTGCGTTGGGCGCAACGGCCGTTAACGCATTTCTACCCATGTTCCTTTTTATCAGCGGCGCGGTGAACAATGACAATCTGGCTATTTTGCTGGCGTCGCTGGCGATCTGGCTGATGATCAGAGCCGTGAACAGTGAACAGTGGACAGTGAACAGTAAACAGTTTGCCCCACCAAAAGTTTGGTATTGGCTGCTGCTGGGGGTGGTGATTGGACTGGCCGTGTTGACGAAGGAGGGAACGTTTGCGCTGTTCCCGTTGGCGTGGGGCACGATTTTTATTGTGCGCTGGCAGGTGAATGTGATGGGGGGATAACGGCCGTTTCGCGGCTCAGTACAGCTTTCTCTCTATCCCAACTCTTCAAAGTCCTACTCCAATCGATCCTCTATTTTGCCCTCTTGCTCATCCCGGTGGTTCTGATCGCAGGCTGGTGGTACTGGCGCAACATCCAGTTATACGGCGACCTGCTAGGCTGGAGTGCTTTTATCGCTGTGTTGGGCGAACGCGCCAACCCCGCCTCATTGGCCCAGTTGTGGGACGAACGGCAAGGCTTTATGATGTCATTTTGGGGTCTGTTTGGCGGCGTCAATATACCTATGCCGATGTGGATATACCTCGTGTTAAACGGGGTTTTGGTGGTGTCGGTAATAGGGTTTGTGGTTTATTTCGTGCAAAAGATTAAAGAATGGAGATTAGAGATTGGAGATTGGGCCTGGAATCTCCAATCTCTAATCTCTAATCTCATTTATTTTGTAGTTTCGCAGTTTGGTTTAGTAGTGTGCCTGCTGTTTTCTGGCGCGGTCGTGTTTGGCTTAATCCAGTGGGCCACGACGACCTGGTCGTCGCAGGGGCGGCTGGTATTTACGGCCGTTTCCGCGCTGTGTGTACTCCTGGTGGTAGGGTTGGTGGGTTGGCTGCCGCAAAAACCGGCACGCTGGACGGCAGGAGGGTTAGGCACGTTTATGTTTGTGGTAGCGGCTCTGGCTCCCTGGCTGTGGATTCAACCGGCATACGCCACACCTGTTTATGCGCCACCCAGCGGAACTAGCTGGCACTGAATTTGGCGGACAACTGCGGCTGGTGGGGTACGAACTGGACAAAACGCCTGCACTGAGCGTTGCCGACGTGTCCGTTTCCCCTGGCTGACTCTCTCTGGCTAACTTTAGAATGGGAAGTGCTCGCAGAAATGGATCGGGATTGGTCAGTTTTTGTGCATCTCAACGATCCCGTTTTGGGCCACCCGATCGCCCAGCGCGATATGTTCCCAGGGCAAGGGCTTGCTGGCAACGCGACTGCTCAAACCGGGCGAACGCATTGTCAACCGCTACAAGTTAGACATGCCCTTCACCGCCATCGCCCCCGCTGAACTAAATTAAATGTCGGTTTGTACGACTATTCCATCCTGCCCCGCTTGTGAACGGCTGCCAATCACAACTGCTGGACTTACTACCCGTCACCAGCGATGCTGTGCAGTTGGCGACTGTTCCATTAACGGCCGTTTCCGGCGACTACCCCAATCCCATTTCAGTTAATTTTGGCGACGAGTTAGAACTGGTTGGCTACGAAATAAAACCAAGACGCGCTCAGGCGGGTGATGTGCTTGCATTGCAGACTTATTGGCGGGCAAAACGGCCGTTAAGCAGCGACTACACCTTCTTCGCCCAGATCGTCAATCTGGAAACCACCACCCGCTACGGCAGCCAGGATATCCAGCCCCCCGCTGGCTCCACCTCCACCTGGGAACCCGGCGCGGATCAAATCATCACCATGAACATTCCCCTCGACGAAACCATCCCGCCAGACGTGTACCCCATCATCATCGGCGTCTACACCCATTCAGCAGAATCTGGCTTTACGCGCCTGCAAATCGTCACGCCAGAAGGGCGCATCACCCAGGACGACTTTCTGGTGCTGACCCCCGTGCGTATTGACGAGTAAACAGTTCAAGATGCAAGCAAAGTTATCAATATTTGTTTGGACACTAATACAGAGGAACACTGATTTGTTATGACATCAGTGTTCCTCTGTATCAGTGTCCCCGAATTTTTGACTAATTGACATGGGTACAAAAAACAAGAAGATCATCCATAGATGACACAGATTAAGAAAAATCTGTGTCATCTGTGTCATCTGTGGATAACTATTCTTTTCTGGTTTATTCAGGTTAGGGAATCCCTTGTGTAATGATGAAAACACAAAGGTTGGCTCGCTGACTTACGGAAAAGTGCGCGGTGTACGCTGAATATTAATCCAGCGCAATTCGGTGAATTCATCCAATGCGGCTTGTCCGCCGAAGCGCCCGTAGCCGCTGCCTTTGACGCCGCCAAACGGAACCTGCGGTTCGTCGTTGACAGTCTGATCCCCGATATGTACCATGCCGGTTTCCAGGTGCAGGGCAATATCCAAGGCTCGGTTAAAGTCTTTTGTGATGATTCCCGATGAGAGGCCGTATTTTGAGTTGTTTGCCACAGCCAGCGCCTCTTCTGCATCGTTAACGACAATGATTGGGGCAACGGGGCCAAACGTTTGATCGGTGAAGATGCGCATAGTTGGCGTCACATCCGTGAGAATGGTTGGATGATAGACCAGGTTATCATACTTTCCGCCGCAAACTAATTCTGCGCCACCGGCAACAGCTTCCTGTACGTGCGCGTGAACAAGATCAACAGCCCTTTGGTTGATTAATGGACCAATCGCCGTGGCCGGGTTGGTCGGGTCGCCCATGGGCAGAGCAGAGGGCGCGATCCCGAAGTTTCACCGTGAATTCATCTGCGATTTTCTTATCAATGATAATGCGTTCTGTGGACATGCATATCTGTCCCTGGTGCATAAACGCCCCCCAGGTTGCGGCATTGACTGCATAATCAACATCCGCGTCATCCAGGATGATCAGAGGGTCTTTTCCTCCCAACTCGAGCGTGGCACGTTTGAGATGCCGACCCGCTTTCTCGGCAATAATACGCCCTACTTCGGTCGATCCGGTAAAAGAAATCCGTTTTACAGCCGGGTTGACGATCATCTCGTCCCCAATTTCCACCGCATCTTCACGAGAAGATGTAATTACATTGAGTACGCCAGGAGGTAACCCTGCCTCTTCAAATATCTCAGCCAATAGAATACCACCCGTAAGCGGCGCTTCCTCCGATGGCTTCAGGACTGCGGTGTTGCCATATGCTATGGGTACAGCAAAGGCCCGACTACAGAGAAGATAGGGTACATTGAAGGGACCGAAGCATGAAACGACCCCGGCAGGTTGGCGAATCGCCATAAAAAACGAATCTTTGTGATCGGCGGGAATGGTTTCGCCTTTCACATCATAAGCCGCACTGGCCGCCATCCGATACAAACCTGGTACAAAGAACATTTGGAACATTGAGATACCAATCGTACCACCGGCCTCCTCCATCATGGCTCTGACCAGTTCATCCCGGCGGCTCTCCATGATGTCTGCCGCTTTGAGGAATATCTTGCGGCGTAGGCTGGGTGGCGTATTAGACCATCCCGGAAAGGCCGCTTGTGCTGCGTCAATGGCACGCTTTGCATCTTCACGCTTGCCTGCCGGAACATGAGCATAAACATCCCCGGTATAGGGATTCATATCCTCAAACGTTTTGCCGTTGGCGGCGTCTACCCATTCCCCACCAATGAACATTTTGTGCTTTTTACTTGTCATTATTTTCTCCTTTACTTCAGTTATGACAGTCGTTCGGGTTTGATTTGTACTTTGCAGGCCACACGAATAAGTATAGGTCGATTCTATCAAAAATTATATGACTAAAACAGTATTCATCCAATTGAATTAGACCGGTTTTCAGCGCGGTTCCAAAGTCAAAAAACATTAAGGCAAAGGCACAAAGAAGCAAAGAGGGCAAAGAAAATCATCGTCAAGGAAGGACGCATCAACCAGGACGACTTTCTGGTGCTCACACCAGTGCGGGTTGATGAATAAGGGTAAACGGCCGTTATCGGTTTCACCTACCTTCCCCACCCAATTCCCTTTGCCTAATCTCACTACACGCGATTAAAATAGTATCAAAGGAAGGGTAAACCATGAGCAGACTCTCGCGCATCACCAAAGCATTTTTACGTTTTATAACCTTATGGATAGTGGATGGCCTCTCGCTGCTGATAACGGCCGTTATCTTCCCCGGCTTCACCTTTACCAGCACCAATTCCAGCGGTCCCGTTTTGATGGAGGCGTTTGCCGCCGCTTTTTTGCTGAGTATTGTCAACCTGTTGATACGCCCCCTGGTGCTGCTGCTGGCCCGGCCATTGGGCTTCATCGCCGTTTTTGTGCTGGGTTTCCTGGTTAATGCCGCTGCTTTGCTTATCACCGCCTACCTCCTGCCAGTTTTTGAGGTGGGCGGCTGGCTCAGCGCCATTGTGGGCGGCCTGGTTTTTGCCGCCATCAATATCATTCTGACCGGTATTTTGGACGTGAACGACGAAGGCTCCTTCTATCAGGGACTTATCGAACGACTGGCAAAGAAGCAATCGTATGCAGACATCGATCCGGAAAAACGCGGGCTGGTGATGCTGGAGATTGACGGGTTGAGCTACCATCACATGAAAAAAGCAATCGCCGACGGCCGTTTACCCACCCTGACACGTTTGATGAAAAAGCAAGGCTACCAACTGACGCGCGTAGACTGCGGCATTCCCTCGCAAACATCGGCCTGCCAGGCGGGCATTATGTTTGGCGACAACAGCGATATTCCCGCCTTTCGCTGGTATGACAAAGACCAACAAAAGTTGTATGTGTCGGGATCCGATGCTTCGGAATTAAACGGCCGTTATGCCAAGGGCAATGGTCTCATGCGCGGCGGCTCCAGCATCAACAACATGCTCAACGGTGACGCCGAAAAGTCGCTGCTCACCTTGGCCGGGTTGTTCGACGCCGCTGACGACGAAAAGAAAAAACGCGCTGAAGACGTCTACCTGCTCATGCTCAATCCTTACTTTTTAACGCGCACCATCGTCCTGTTTTTGGTAGACGCGGCGCGTGAAGTATGGGAAGGGCGGCAGCAAAGACGCAAAGACGTGCAGCCTCGTCTGAACCGGATGGCGCATGGCTATCCCTTTGTGCGGGCGGCAACCACCGTCTTCATGCGCGATATAGCCGCCAATCTGGCTGAACTGGACATCATTCGCGGTGCGCCCAGCATCTACGTCACCTGGCCCGGTTATGACGAAGTAGCCCACCACTCCGGCCCCTGGACCAACGACGCCTTTAAGGTGCTGGCAACCTACGACAGCGTCATTGCCCGCGTCCTCAAAACGATTCAGGAGAAAGCGCCGCGACCGTATGATCTCATCATCCTCTCTGATCACGGTCAATCGTTTGGACCAACCTTCAAGCAGCGCTACGGCCTCTCGCTCAAAGCGTTTATCGAACAGCAGTTGCCGCAGGGAACCACTGTCTCCCAGTCGATGGGCGGCGATACGGGTGTGACTTCGTTAACGGCCGTTTCCGGCGAACTGGAAAACATCCAACAGTCAGGCGTGGGCAGCGCCGGTGGACGAGCCATAGCCAAACGCGGCCAAAAAGCGCTTGATAAAAGTGCCAAAAAACAGGAAGAAAAGGCCGGAGATCCCGGCCACGAGCAGCCAGCCCAGGTGACGGCTTATGGCAGCGGCAATCTGGCCCAGGTTTATTTCGATTTGTATCCCCGCAAAATCACGCTAAATGAACTGGATGACGCCTATCCCGGCATGGTGCCGGCACTGGTGGATCATCCCGGCATAGGCATTGTCTGCGGTTATGCAGAAGATGGCACACCGGTGGTGCTGGGCAAACAAGGACAGCGCAATCTGGATACCGGCGCAGTCACAGGCATTGATCCGCTGCTGCCCTATGCGCCAGCCGGTGTCAACGCCCACGGCCACGCCGACCTGGACACGCGCATCTGGCAAATAAAGCGTGTCATGGATTTTCCCCACGCTGGCGATTTGATGGTGATCAGCATGGTCTACGCCGATGGCACGGTGGCGGCGCTGGAAGAGCTAATCGGCAATCACGGCGGACTGGGCGGCGAGCAGACGGATGCGTTTCTGTTTCATCCGGCAGACATGGCAGTGCCGCCAACCCGCAATTCGATAGACGTGTTCCATATTCTAAACGGCCGTCGTGAACAGCTTGTTGTTGAAGAAGATAAGGGGAGAGGAAACGGCCGTTATCGCTGGACCCTGGTCTTTAACCAACCTGTGGGCAGGCTTGAAAGACATCAAAACGTGGCTGCCTTTGGCTGGTAGAGTCATGGCATTCGATCGCGCCGCTTATCAGGAAATCGTAGACGATCCCAAAATGACAGCACCAGCCCTGTTTTTGGGCGTAAGCATTATCTTGCTCACCTACTTCTTTAGACCGGATATAGAACTGGGATGGTTTGTTGGTTTCATTCGCCTGGCAGCTTGGTTTCTCACCATAGCCGCCGTGACAATAGTAGGCCGAATCCTATCCCGTCAGGGCAGTTACACACGCACCCTGCGCGGGCTTGGTTTTGCCCATGTGGTCTATCTGGTGGAATTTGTCGCCCTCATTCCAGCGCTGGCGCCGCTGGCTATCGCCTTAGGCACATTTTTAGGTTTCATCTCTTACTGGATGGGCGCGGCGGCGGCACACAATACCCGTGGCTGGCGCACCATTGTGCTGCCCTTCCTGGCTTTTATTGTCGCCATCCTCATTCCCATTTTAATAGTGATGATGTTGGGCAGCGTCGTGTTTAGTTTTCAATCTGTATTTGAGCAGTTAGGGTTCACACCAGGAAACAATTGAGGCAAAGTGGCAGAGTGGCAAGTCATTTTTGCCACTTTGCCACCTTGCCACTTTGTCACCTTTTACCTATTGTCACATAAAAGTGTTGGAGTTACACTATTGGTCAGTAGCTTAAATTCCCAAACATTATTGTACAATTTCACGTATACGCAAAGCAGCCTTCAACAAAACTCTGTGGCTCTGCGCCTCTGCGTTAAAAATATAGGAGAAACACATGAACCCTCTCGTTGAACTACACGCCTTCGGGCAAAGCTTTTGGTATGACAATATTCGCCGCAAATTTTTGCAGGACGGCACCTTACAAGGCCTCATTGATAACGATGGTCTACGCGGCATGACCTCAAATCCGGCCATTTTTGAAAAAGCCATTGGCGGCAGCGATGATTACGATGAACAAATGGCACAACTGGTAGCCGCCCAAGCCTCTACCCAGGAAATCTACGAAAAACTAGCCATCACCGACATCCAAACCGCCTGCGATTTATTCGCGCCGCTGTATGCCGAATCCAATGGGGGCGACGGTTACGTCAGTCTGGAAGTTTCCCCCAATCTGGCACGGGACACCGAAGGCACCATCCGCGAAGCACGCACCCTGTTTGCCGCAGTAGGTCGTCCAAACCTGATGATCAAAGTGCCAGCCACACCAGAAGGCATTGCCAGCCATCAAGCAACTCATCAGCGAAGGCATCAACGTCAATGTCACGCTCATGTTCAGCATGGCACACTACAATGCCGTCGCCCAAGCCTACATCGACGGGGTGGCCGCCCTGGTAGAAAACGGCGGCGACCCCAGCAAAGTGGCCTCCGTCGCTTCCTTCTTCGTCAGCCGCGTAGATGCGGTCGTTGACAGCCAGCTTGCCGACATCGATACCCCAGAAGCCCTGGCTCTACAAGGCAAAGTCGCCATCGCCAATTGCAAGGTTGTCTACAAACGCTTCAAGGAACTATTCCATGATGGCGAATTCATTGACTTGCAAGCAAAAGGAGCCAATCGCCAACGGCTGCTCTGGGCGTCTACCGGCACCAAGAACCCCAACTACCCCAGCACCCTCTACGTCGATGAACTGATCGGCCCGGAGACTGTGAACACGATGCCGCCAGCCACCATCGACGCTTTCCGCGACAGTGGCACGGTTGACCACACGCTGGAAGCCAATGTGGCTGAGGCTGAAGCAATTGTGGCTAAAGCCGCAGAACTGGGTATTGATTTGGATGCTGTCACGGAAAAATTGCAAGATGATGGCGTCGTTTCGTTCGTGGATGCGTTTGCTGTCCTGTTAGGCACGATTGAAGAGAAGAAAGCTTCCTTCTAAAACCTCGAATTTTTATTGCAAGGGACAAAGGAACGAAGATTTTCCTTTGTCCCTTTGATTAGCAATCCCCTTATAATTCCTCAGTACGCTTGCAAACCAGACCAGACTAGACCATAATTAAATTGATAAATATGAGGTGGTGACGATATGCAAATCACAAATATTTCTGATGCCAAAGCAAGCTTATCAAAATTGATCGAACGAGTAATAAATGGCGAAGAGGTTATTTTAGGGAAATCTGGCAAACCTGTGGCAAAAATAGTGCCTTATAACCCGGATACAAGTCCACGCCAATTAGGCGTAGGTCAGTGGCAAGGCAATATATGGATGGCAGATGATTTCGATGAACTGCCTGAAGATATCCTAAATCTTTTTACAGGGGAAAGTGAAGACAGTGAACTTGCTACTTGATACACATGCTTTTCTTTGGGCAATTGACAACAATCCCAGACTCTCGCAAAAAGCGCGAGATGCCATTATAGATGGCAACAATGTTGTATTTGTTAGCGCAGCAACAGCCTGGGAGATTGCCATAAAAAAGTCGATTGGTAAGTTGAAAGTCCCAAATGGTGATTATTTACAAGAACTAAAACTCCATCGTTTTACTCCGCTCGATATTTCGACAGAACATGCCCTAGCGATTGAAAACTTGCCCCCACATCACAAAGACCCGTTTGATAGGATGTTAATTGCGCAGGCACAAGTGGAAAAACTAACCCTTGTAACTGGCGATCCCAAGATAAAAGCTTACGCAGTATCAATTATTGAAATATAGCAATTCAATAGAAAGATTAGCCCTATATGCCCTTTTTTTCAGTAAAGTTTTCAAACGTTTAGATTTTTAAGGGTAGCAACGGCCGTTTCCCGAACCCCATCATCCTCATCCCCCGCCGCCATATCCTGCAAAAGCTGCAACACCACCTCATCAACCGCCGCAAACTCAGCAAGCTGCTTTGCCATCGCCTGCCGCTGATACGGGTCTGGGCTGGTCAGGCAGTCGATAATCAATTCTTTGGCATCATCTTCTAGCTGGCTGGTGGCGGCCTCTCGTTGCGCGGCTTTCCGCTTTTCCTCGTTCAAAACACCGTAAAAATACACCAGCAGACCCACCACAATAAAGGCGATAGCCATTAACCAAAGCAATGTTGCTGTCATAACCACCCCACCTGTTTACTCAAATCTCTGTTAATAACAGACGGTACGCATGATTTCTAGCAAAGGTTGTACTAAATTTATTCAACGCAAAGAAGCAAAGGGGCAAAGAAACAAAGAAAAACCTTTGTCCCTTTGTTTCTTTGTCCCTTTGTATAAATTTTATTCCCCATCATCAGCCAACAAAGCAATCTCTTCCCCAGCCGCTGCCTTAAACTGCATCTGATACAAGCGCGTATACAAGCCATTTGCGTCTTCCAGCAGGGTGGTGTGCGTGCCTTGCTCCACAACGTGACCCTCATTCAACACCAGCACCCAGTCCGCATTGACGATGGTGCTCAAGCGATGGGCAATGACAAACGACGTGCGTGCCTGCATCAGGCGATCCAGGGCTTCTTGCACCAGGCTTTCGCTCTCGCTGTCCAGGGAAGAGGTGGCTTCGTCCAGAATGAGGATGCGCGGATTTTTGAGGATGGCGCGGGCGATGGCGATGCGCTGGCGCTGTCCGCCGCTCAATTTGACGCCGCGTTCGCCGACTGGCGGTGTTCGTAGCCATCGGGTAAATCGTTGAGAATGAAGTCGTGGGCGTTGGCGGCTTTGGCGGCGGCTTCTACTTCTTCACGGGTGGCTTCTAAACGGCCGTAAAGGATGTTGGCGTAAATCGTGTCAGAAAAAAGGATGGTTTCCTGGGGCACCATGCCAATTTGTGACCGCAAACTGTGCAGTTCCACGTCCCGAATGTCATGCCCGTCAATCAAAATGGTGCCGGAATCAGCTTCCCAGAAGCGGGGAATGAGGCTGATGAGGGTGGATTTGCCGGCGCCGCTGGGCCCAACCAGCGCCACCACCTGCCCGGGTTTGGCAGTAAAAGCTAGACATGGGAGAGGATGGAAACGGCCGTTGTGTAAGCAAAACTCACGTCCTCAAACACCACCTCACCTGTCACCGCTGGCAGCTCCGGCGCATTCGGCGCAGACACAATATCGGGCTCCGTATCCAGCAAGTCAAAGAGCCGTTCCGTCGCGCCAATGGCCGCCTGAAAACGGGCATACAAACCGGCCAGCGAGGCAATCGGAGCCGCCACCATCATGGTGTACACCAGATACGCCACCAAACCGCCCGCCGTCAGTTGGCCCTGCATCACCTCATATGCCCCAAACCAGAGCGTAATGGTAATGGAAGCAAACGCCATGAAACCGATCATCGGCCCCAATACGGCGCTGATTTTGGCACGGCGCATGGAGGCTTCATAAGTCTCGTCTACTTTTTGCTGAAAAACGGCCGATTTCATGCGCTTCGCGCGTAAATGATTTGACGATACGAATGCCGGAAATTGTCTCTTCCAGCACGTTGGCAGACTGCGCCAGCGCGTCTTGCACCGCTTTAGACTCGCTGCCGAATTTTGCGCCCCAGCCACACCATCGTCAGGGTGATGAAGGGGATACCGAGCAAAATAATCACCGTCAAGCGCCAATCGAGCCAAAAGAGCAAGATGACAGCGCCAATCAGTGTCAACACCTGCCGCAGCAGGGCCACTACATCGTCGGTAATGGCGGCTTGCAGTTGGCTGACATCGTTGGTGATGCGCGACATGATTTCGCCGGTGCGATTGATCGGTGAAATAACGCAAGGACAAGGTTTGTATGTGGGAATAGACCTGCACTCGAATATCGGCGACGGCATTTTCGCCGACATAGGCCAGCGATAGGTGGTTTACAAAGCTAAAAAAGGCTTGCAAGATGAATACGACAAACAAGCCTCCGGCCAACTGGTTCAGGCGCGGCAAATTTTGACTCGTCCAAAATCAAGTCCACTAAATTGCGGATCACCAGCGGCAAAATCAAGCCCAGTCCCACACTAAACAAGAGGGCGATGATGGAAACGAGCATCCACGGCCAATAAGGGCGCACGTATTGCAATAAACGGCCGTAGGTGGACAACTCTTTTCGTGTTAATCGCGCCGCACGTTGTTTGTCTGAATCTGATTCGTATTCGCGCCCCATGCGCCGCATTCGTAAAGCCATTTGGTCACTTCTTTCCTTAGTCAGTTAGTCGAGTAGTTTGGTAGTCGTAACGGTGCAATCGTCAATCGTTAATCGGATCACGATTTATCTGTGGCATTTCTGTTCATCGATAGAGAATAATACTCAAATGACTAGAAGTTGCCGAAGGTCTTCACTTTTACCTGCTGTTTACAGATTAATACTGAGTCATCGTTGCTGGAGGATTCAATTTATGAGTCAACAAAAAAAGGTCGCCCTTTTTGTTACCTGTCTGGTAGACCAGATGATGCCAGAAGTGGGCGTGAATACCGTGAAACTGCTGCGCCGTGCTGGCTATGAGGTGACATTTCCCCCTGAACAAGTGTGCTGCGGACAGCCGTTTTTCAACAGTGGTTTTCGTGAAGAGGCCAAGAAACTGGCAAGAAAAACCATTGATGCGCTGGCTGAGGAAACGGCCGTTGTCCTGCCCAGCGGTTCCTGCACCACCATGATTCGTAAAGAATACCCCCATCTGCTTGAAGATGAACCCAAATATTATTATCGCGCCTTACGGTTGGCGGAAAAAACATATGAACTGGGCGAATTCCTCGTCAAAATCGCGGAATGGCATCCAGAACTACTTGCCGCAGAAAATGACGAAACCATCACCTACCACGATTCTTGCCACATGTGCCGCCTGTTGGGCTTAAAAGATGAACCAAGACAACTATTAAACGAAGCGGGCTACACCATCGACGAAATGGTCGAGTCTGACATCTGCTGCGGCTTTGGCGGGCTTATTTTCCGTGCGCATGAAAGAAGTCTCCAATGCCATGACAGCTAAAAAAGTGGGGCAAGCCGAGGCGACAACTGCCAAAACACTCGTCACCTCCGACCCCGGTTGTTTGATGCAAATGCGCGGCATGATTCCCGATGACAGCGACCTGAAAGCCGAACATATCTCCACGATGCTGGAAAAGGTGACACGATGAGCGTTGACAAGGCCACAGCACCATCCCCGAATTCCGACAGACGGCAACCATTGCCATTGAAGATATTCGTTTAGCCACCACCCTGGAAGGAGCGACGGGGCGTTTCCGTGAACATCGTAATCACGCCATCGCCCACTATCCGCGCGTGGAAGAAGTGCGCGACCACCTGAAGAAAGTTCGCGCCGCCACCTTAGCCAATCTGGCTGAACATCTGGAAACGTTTGAGCGGAATGCCACCGCCGCCGGGGCGCAAGTCCATTGGGCAAAAGATGGCGAAGAAGCCAATCAAATCATTCTCGACATCGCCAAAAAGCATAACGTGTCCCTCGTTGCCAAGAGCAAATCCATGGCGACCGAAGAAATCAAGCTCAACGAGGCACTGGAAAAAGCAGAAATTAGACCAGTCGAAACAGACCTGGGCGAGTGGATTATCCAATTGTCTGGCGAGGCGCCCTACCACATCATCGGCCCCGCCATCCACAAAACGCGCGGGCAAGTGGCGGAACTGTTTGAACGGGAATCGGGCCAGCCGATGGATGCCAACGATATTCCCGCGCTCACCGAAGCCGCGCGACAAATGCTGCGGAAAGAGTTCCTCGCGGCAGACATGGGCATCAGCGGTGCCAATCTCGCCGTCGCTGAAACGGGCAGTATTGTGCTTGTGACCAACGAGGGCAACGGCCGCATGGTGACAAGCGTGCCAAAGGTGCATGTGGCGGTCATGGGCATCGAGAAAATCGCGCCCGACTGGGATGCGGCAGCGGCCTGGCTTTCGCTCCTGGCTCGCAGCGCCACCGGGCAGCCGCTTTCGATTTACACCACCGTCCTCACCGGCCCCGCCCGCGAAGCCGACCCCGATGGCCCGGAAGAAGTGCATATTGTGTTGGTGGATAACGGCCGTTCCAAACTCGTCGGCACCCCCTATGAAGAAGTCTTACAATGCCTGCGCTGTGGCGCTTGCCTGAACATTTGCCCCGTCTATCGCGTGGCAGGCGGCCATGCGTATGGCAGCCCCTACAGCGGCCCGATTGGCGCAGTCGTTTCGCCCCTGCTCTTCGGCATGGAAAAATACGAAGGCTTGCCCCACGCCAGCACCCTCTGCGGCGCGTGCAAAGATGTCTGCCCCGTGCGCATCGACCTGCCGCGTATGCTGCTGGAACTGCGCTCCGACCAGGTCAAACAAGGCATCGGCAATCGCACTGATGCGCTCGGCGAACGTGCCGTCGCTTTTGTCATGGACAAGCCCCGCTTGTGGAATTTGGCAACGGGAATGGCGCGTATCGGACAACGGCCGTTTCTCAAAGACAACCAGCTCCAACTCCCCCTCGACGTCATCGGCAAACGCAAGCCGCCCCATCTGCAAGCAAAAGTCGTTCCGCCAGATGTGGAAAGACGGGGAAATTGGAGATTAGAGATTGAGATGAGATTGGATACGTCTCGATTATCAGACTATTCGACAAGGACTACTCGACTAAAATGACTTCACGCGACTTGATTTTGAACCAGTTAAAAGAACATGCTCAGGTGATGGCAATGCCAGCGCCCTGGGTTTCTCATCGGGAATTTGCTGATTTGGCTGACCAGTTTGAGACGGCGTTAACGGCCGTTCACGGTGAAGTAATCCGCACAGATAGGTTGGAAACGGCCGTTTCTGCTTTGGCTGAATTGATGACGGAGCTTGGGGTGAAAACGGCCGTTGCCAACAGTGAAGAACCGCTTACCTCGCTCAACTTAGCCGCCCTCTTCCCCGACATCGACTGGCACCTCGTCGAACAAACCCCAGGCAGCCTGCGCGAATTTTGCACCTCCGCCGACATCGGCATCAGCAGCGGCGATGCTGGGCCTGGCCGAAACAGGCTCCGTCATCATCAGCAGCGGCCCCGGCAAAAGCCGACTGGCAACCTTGCTGCCTCCCGTCCACGTCGTCCTTCTGCCCACCAGCAAACTCACCAGCGATCTCTTCACCTGGACGGCGGCTCGCCAGACCGCCCCGCCCAGCAACATCACCCTCGTCAGCGGCCCCAGCAAAACGGCCGACATCGAGCAAACGATGGCTATCGGCGTGCACGGCCCCAAACGCTTCATCGTCATCCTCTACCAATCCGCCTAATTCAAAGCATCCCCGTAGAGACGCCCCGCTTGGGCGTCTCTCACATCTTCATCCCTCATCCTTCATCATTTTCTTGTTACATTTCCATTTTCATTTACAAATTCAAAATTTCTGTATATTATTCATGTAAGCGCTTACATTTCGGGTTTGGGATGCCATTCTCCGAAGAAATTAACGGCAAAACAAGCCAGACTTCCGAGGTTTTCAAAACCTCGGAAGTCTATAAATGAGGGACACATCATGAAAAAATTGTTATCACTGATAATTTTAATCCTGGCAGGCTGTCAAACCGCACCATCCCCCACAGCTACCCCCATTCCACCAACAGCGACGATGGAACCAACGCGTCCACGCCAGAGCCAACGCCGCCACCGCTCGGGGCCGGATTCCGCTATTCAACGTATGGGCCATGGCGTGATCCGGGGCCAGCATACTGGAGCAGCGTTGGTGAGCAAATGGCAGACAAATTCCCAGATGCGGTTCCCGAAACCTTGTGGATTGTAAGTACGCAGGGCGGAAAAGGCACCGTTTTGAGCTTCCCTGGTGCCACCGATAAGCCCGACATATTTTTCTCATCTAAAGACAACAACGAAGAAGCGCTCACTTTGTTTGATGAACAAGGCGTCAATGTCTGGCTGCAAGTAGAGCCTGGACAAGCTGATGTGGAAGAGTTGATTCGGCTGGTGCTTGACCAATACAGCCATCATCCCAGTGTTATTGGCTTTGGCGTGGATGTGGAATGGTACGATTCGATTGGCGACGCCGGAGGGCAAGGCAGTCACAGATGAACAAGCAGCGGCATGGCTGGCACTGATTCGAGAATATAATCCAGAATACCGTCTCTATCTCAAGCATTGGCTGCCAGAAAAGATGCCACCGACTCTGCGTGAAGGACTGATGTTTGTCGATGACAGCCAGGACGTAGCATCACTAGAGGCGATGGTGGCGGAATTTGAAGCGTGGGGCAAAACCTTCGCCCCAGCCCCTGTTGGTTTCCAATACGGCTATGTTTCCGACAAATCCTGGTGGGGTGAATTTGAAGACCCTGCGGGAGAAATTGGCAATGCCATCTTGGAAAAAGTTCCCAACACGGGCGGTCTATACTGGGTCGATTTCACGGTACTCGATACTTTCCCGCCATCGGAATAGGAAAAAATAGGAACACAGAGAGCCACAGAGAATGCACAGAGCTTCACAGAGGAAAAGCGTGGAGAAATCGCTTTAACAAACTCTCACCCTCTCTGTGTATCTCTGGGACTTCTCCGTGTGCCTCTGTGTCCCCGCTTTTTCTCTATCAATCTGAAAAATGGAGCAGTTTTTCTACACCAGAGGTAGCAAGCTGCTGAAACATGCCATTGATTTCTTCGGGGGAAAACGGCCGTTCTTCCTCCAACCACCACATCAACACCGAGAGCATCGCCCCTGCCAGGAAATTGGTAATGACGGGGATGGGCATAACGGCCGTTTCCTCCCCATCAAACACCTCAGACAAATGATCCTCAATATTGTGCATGAGATGGCGCCGTCCCGCTTCCATGAGCACGTCCGCGCCGCCCCCTTCCAGCATCGCTTTGTATAGTTCATGATGCGCCCCAGCATGGCGGAAAAAGACAAGACTGTGAATAACATGTTCCGCTTCTTCCCCATCCCCATGCTCTGCCGTTTCCAAATGCGATCCCAACTCATCTGAAAACAAGACAAAGCCTTGCATCAACAAATCCTCTTTATCCAAAAAGTGGTCATAAAACGTTGACCGCCCCACATCAGCACGGTCGATAATGTCTTGCACTGTAATTTTGTCGTACCGCTTTTCCAAAATCAATTCAATCAATGCCTGATGCAGCACCATGCGTGTGCGCATAATTCGCCGATCTTCTTTTTTTTCTACCATTGCCACACCTCAAAACCATACAAATTCTCGTTTTTGTTCGATTTCGGACAAACAAAAATCTTTGTTTGTTGACGGTTATATCACCTGCCAACTACACTGTTATTGAACAAATTGTTCGATAACACACAAATTATACGATATCAGGAGCAAAACATGAACTTAATTGAACGGATTCACGGTAATCCACAACCAGACACGCATACGCATGACGATGATACCCATTCCCACAAAACACCTTTTTGGGTAAAACATTACGACAAAATCCTCAACATTATCACCCTGGGCAAAGCCAAATCGATGCACCAACAAACCGTCGCCCTGGCAGCCCTGCAACCTGGGCAATCGGTTCTCGATGCGGGCTGTGGCACGGGATTTCTGCTGCTGGAAGCAGAAAAAGTGATTGGCCATGAAGGAACGGCCGTTGGTCTGGATATTGAACCGGCGATGGTTGAGCAAGCCAGACGACGCGCTGCCAAAAACCACAGCCACGCCACTTTTGACGTCGCTTCCATCGACCAAATTCCTTATCCAGACAATACCTTCGATGTGGCTCTGCAAACGCTCGTCTTTCACCATCTGACAGAGGCACAGAAAATCAATGGACTGGCCGAACTGAGACGAGTTTTGAAGCAGAACGGCCGTTTACTCATCGCCGATCTAAATCCCAGCCGACGGGGCATCGCCACCAGCTTACCGGGCCACAATCAGCTAGACCAGGTCGATCATGTGCGCAGCGAAGTCGTGGAGCGGCTGGAAGCTGCCGGATTCAGCAACATTCAATCCGGCCCCCATCCCAACAAGCAGCTCTCATACGCCATCGGAGAAAAAGCATGATGCAATTATTAGCCAAAATGCACGGTATTGAAACGCCTCAAGCACCTGATTACGGGCAGGACGTACCTGGATTAGCCAAAGGCACAGCCCTGTTAGGCTTACTTTCATCAAGCGCCGTTATTGCCCATCTCATTGTGTTTTCATCTGCCGGGTTATTTGTCATGCTGCGTGGTGGCACCGGATTATCATCAGGCAATGTCATCTTCCTGACTGTTTTGAGCATACTCAGCATCGTTTTCTTCAGCGCGGCAGGTTTTCTGGTATGGAGCAGTCGGCGCGGCAAACTGCAAATGCGCGACCGGGTTATCGCTGGCCTCCAACTGCGCGGCGACGAAGCGGTGTTGGACGTAGGCTGCGGCAATGGCTTGCTGCTTATCGGTGCGGCTTCCCAACTGACGACAGGCACTGCCACTGGTGTTGACATCTGGCGTACAGACATTGAATCGGATGTCAGTCCGCAGTCGGTGCTAAAAAATGCAAAACTGGCTGGCGTGGCAGATCGTGTGCAGGTAGAAAGTGCCGATGCACGAGACTTGCCGTTTGATAACGGCCGTTTTGACATTGTGCTCACCAGTTTCATGCTCCATCACATGAACAAAGCAGATCGGGAAACGGCCGTTCAGCAAATGACCCGCGTCCTCAAACCAGGCGGCAAACTTATCATCGTCGAAATCGCCCACGCCGCCCAGCTTGTATCAACTCTGAAAGATTGCGGCTTCACCACCATTCGCCAGCCATCCCTCAACCTGCCGCTCTACAAACAAATCATCGCCACAAAACCTTAAAACGAACCATCAAAAAAAGAACACTGATACGGTCGAACGCTGGTATTTTTTATCAGCGTTCGACCGTATCAGTGTCCAAAAAAAATATGAACGAGGACATTCAATGAATACACAAACACATTCCCACGACGATACACCTCATGACCATGACCATGATCGCAATCATGGCCACCACACAGGCATCCGGGGCTGGTTTGATCACCTTATCCAGCCCCACAGCCACGACCACAGCGACCTCGCTGCCGACCGCGCCTTTGCTGACAACCAAGACGGCATCCGCACCGTTTGGCTGGCGCTGGCCGCCCTCACCATCACCTCCATTTTGCAGCTCGCCATCGTCTTCGCCAGCGGCAGCGTCGCCCTCCTGGCCGACACTGCCCACAACATCGGCGATGGCCTCAACTCCATTCCCCTGCTCATCGCCTTCTACCTCGCCCGACGTATTGCCACCCGCCGCTACACCTATGGCTACGGTCGTGCCGAAGACATTGCCGGCATTTTCATCGTACTCTCAATTCTCGTCAGCGCGGGTATCGTCTTTTGGGAATCGTTCCAACGCCTGCTCAATCCGCAGCCCATGCAGAATATCGGCTGGGTGGCAGTGGCGGCGATTATTGGCTTTCTGGGCAACGAGGCCGTCGCCGTCATGCAGATTCGCGTGGGCAAGCGCATCGGCTCCGCCGCCCTCGTCGCCGATGGCTTGCACGCCCGCACCGATGGCCTTACCTCGCTGGCAGTTTTAATTGCGGCGGGTGGTGCTTGGCTCGGCTTCCCGTTGGTAGACCCCATCATCGGCCTGCTAATTGGCATGGCTATCCTGTTCATCACCTGGGACGCCACCAAACGGATGTGGTTCCGGCTGATGGATGCGGTGGAACCGGAAATCATGGATACAGTGGAAACGGCCGTTACCGCCCACCCCCACGTGCAATCCATCCAACGCCTCCGCCTGCGCTGGGTCGGCCACCAACTACACGGCGACATCCAAATTTCAGTGCAACCAACCGCAAACCCAGCCACCACCATACAAGACATTCGCCATTCTTTACAGCACGAACTACCCAAATTAACCGACTTTATAATCGAGTTCATACCTTAAATATTAGATAAACCTCTAATTCGGTATTGACTTAATTTTAATCATTTGCTAAAGTAATCTTCGCGTCTTGGCACGCAAAAAATCTTGAAAGGAGAAATCGGCACATGGTAAACACTTTAATCTATGCTCAAAAAATCGCCCCCAACGCTTTTGGCGTTGTTGCGCGTCTATGTGTCGGTCCCGATCTTCTTGACATAACGTAGTCAAGAAGCCTTCTTAAGAAGACTTTCAGGGTCACGACGCAAAAAAGCTCGTGGCCCTTTTTATTTTCGTAAGCTATCAAACTACGAAAACGCCGCGAGTAGCTCTCGCGGCGTTTTTTTGTTGTCAGCACTGATATTTCGGGGGCGGCATGAATGGTGACAAAGGATGTCATGTTTGAAAGTTAAAGTAAAAGAAAGTGGAAAAACACAGCTTAAAAAGAGACAAAAAAGGTTCGTAGTGACGGCTTTAGCCGCCAATGACAATCATCGCTAAAGCGATGACTACAAACATTGATTAAGAACCAAAAAAACAAGAGGGACTATTATGAACGAAGAAAATTATGATCTCAAAGAGACCATAACAGACAATAAATTACGCAGCCTGTGGCGCATGATGACGGGCTATCGGCTCATCTATTTGTTTGCCATCATCACCGTTGGGCTGGCGGCTCTCATGCACACCGTCACTTATGTGCTGCTTGGTAAGTATGTAGACACGGCGTTGTACGAAGGCAATCCTGATTGGCTGCAAATGGCGCTCATTGTGGCAGCCGGTGTGATTGGCGCGGCTTTCCTGCGCGGTGTGTTCACCTACTTGAGTGGACGGTCTGCGGCGCGTACGGCTGAAGGCATTGCCCGCCGTTTACGCAATTACCTGTACGACCATCTACAACGGCTCACATTCACCTACCATGACAACATGCAAACGGGCGAACTACTGCAACGCGCCACCTCGGACGTTGACGCGATTCGCCGCCTGTTTGCCGAACAGGTCATCGGTATAGGCAGCATTAGTTTGCTATTTCTGGTGAACTTTACCGCTCTGCTGATCTTGAACTGGCAGTTGGCGCTTATCTCCGTGGTGATCATTCCGGCCGTTCTAGCCGTTTCGTTGTTCTTCTTCGTGAAAGTGGGGAAGGCTTACGAATATTACCAGGACCAGGATGCCACGCTGTCTAATCGGCTGCAAGAAAATCTGTCTGGCGTGCGCGTGGTGAAAGCGTTTGCCCGCCAGTCATACGAAAATGAGATGTTTGAGACGGAGAATAAAGAGAAATACCGTCGCGGCAAGAAATTACTCTTTATGCACGCTACTTTCTGGCCCATCACGGATGTTTTGTGCGGTTTCCAGATGTTGGCAGGCTTTTACATCGGCGCTCGGATGGCGATCAGTGGCACGATTACGCCCGGTACGTATCTGACGTATGCCGGTTTGGTGGTGATGATCATTTGGCCGATTCGTAACTTGGGTCGGCTCATCACGCAGATGTCTACGGGTATAGTCTCGATTGGGCGAGTGCAAGACATCATCAAGGAAGACCGGGAACCGTTGGAGCAGGGTACGCACATTCCAGAAAATGGCTTGACGGGTGAAGTGCAGTTCAACCATGTGGGGTTTGCTTACAATGATGACGGCAAAATATTGCACGACATTACGTTTACGGCCGAGCCTGGGCAAGTGATTGCGCTGATGGGTTCGACGGGTTCTGGCAAGACCTCGCTGGTCAACATTCTGCCTCGTTTTTATGATTACGATGAAGGCAGTTTGAAGCTGGACGGTGTGGAACTCAAGGAATATCCACGCCACTGGCTGCGGCGGCAAATCGGCATTGTGCAGCAGGAACCGTTCTTGTTTTCGCGCACCATTCGGGACAACATTACTTACGGGTTGAACCGCGAGGTGTCGGATGCGGAAGTGGAAGAGGCGGCACGCGCGGCGGCCATCCATGAGGTGATTCTGAGTTTTCCACGAGGCTACAATACGCTGGTCGGGGAACGCGGGGTGACGCTTTCTGGTGGACAGAAGCAGCGCGTTACCATCGCCCGCACGCTGTTGCAAAATCCGCGCATCTTGATTATGGATGACGCCACCTCGTCGGTGGACACGGAAACTGAGGCGTCTATTCGGGATGCGCTGGTTAACCTGATGGAGAATCGCACGACGTTTGTGATTGCCCATCGGGTGCAAAGTGTGATGGATGCGGACTTGATTCTGATGCTGGATAAGGGGTACATCATTCAACGTGGGTCTCACGACGAACTGGTGAACCAACCGGGTATGTATCAGCAAGTTTTCCAACTACAAGCCCGAATTGAGTCTGAGTTGGAAGATGAAATTGCCAGTGCTGATCAGTCTCGCAATGGTGCCAAAAATGGAAATGGTGCCAAAAATGGAAACGGGAACGGAAACGGCCGTTCCAATGGCAAATTCGACGAAGAAATAAAATATACAGTCTAATGGCGAGTCGCAAGTGGCGCGTGGCGAAACCCGCAACCAGCCACTTGCAACCCGCCTACGGAGTACGTCATCATGACTGATGAATATCAATTTGAAGAAGAAGAATTTAACACACAATTTAATGGACAAACTATCCTGCGCGTTTTCAAACAAGGTCTCAAGCATTGGCCGCTGATGGTCATCTTTTTGCTGTGCATTAGCACGGTCTCGATTCTGGACAGCTACTTCACCTTCTTGAGCAAACGCATCATGGATGAAGGGATCATCGCCGGAGATGTTGAAGTGCTGACCGGCATTGTGATTCAGTATGGGCTGTTGATCCTCGTGCAAGCGACGATGGTCTTTGGCTTTATCGTGGCGGCGGCGATGCTCAGTGAGCGCGTGCAGTATGATTTACGCAAGACAATGTTTGGTCGTCTGCAAGAGCTGTCACTCTCTTACTTTGACCGCACGCCGGTGGGCTGGCTCATGTCGCGCGTTACGTCTGATACGCAGCGCGTGGGTGATTTGGTCTCTTGGGGCTTCCTGGACGTGACGTGGGGCACAGCCAACATTTTGTCGGCGCTGTTCTTCATGTTCCTGATCAGTTGGAAGATGACCTTGATTGTCTTGGTCATGATTCCCATCTTGATCGTGGTCGCGGCGCTGTTCAAGAAAAAAATCTCTGGTAGAGTACCGCAAGGTGCGCAAGATCAACTCCAAGATTACAGGCTCGTACAATGAAAACATCACGGGTGTACGGGTGGTGAAAGCGCTGCGCCGTGAAGAAGCAAACGCGGCTGAGTTTGGCAAGTTAACGACCGATATGCATGATGCAGGATTCAAAGCAGCCTGGTTATCAGCTTTGTTTTTGCCGGCTGTACAATTGATAACGGCCGTTGCCATTGGCGCAGTCGTCGTTTATGGTGGTTTTCAGTTCCAAATCGGTGGGCTGACCATCGGTGGCATGCAAGCCTTCATCTCCTACATCTTGTTCATGATGTGGCCGGTGCAAGAAATGGCGCGTGTTTATGCCGAGATGCAGCAGTCTGTGGCCTCTGGTGAACGCATCTTCTCGTTGGTCGATGCCGTGCCGGAGATTCAAGACCGCGAAAACGCACTCGATCCTGGCACACTGCGCGGCGACATCGTTTTCGACCATGTAGATTTCTACTACGAAAAAGAGAAGCCGATTCTGACCGACTTCAACCTGACGATCAAACAAGGCGAGACCATCGCCCTGGTTGGGCCGACGGGTGCGGGCAAGTCTACCCTGGTGAACTTAATCTGCCGTTTCTACGAGCCGCAAGGTGGTACCATTCGCATTGCAGGCACGGATTACCAGGACTTAACCCTCCACTCGATCCATTCCCGCATCGGCATGGTGCTGCAAACGCCGCATCTGTTCTCAGGCACGGTGATGGACAACTTGCGCTACGGCCGTTTAGAAGCGACCGATGAAGAAGTGATTGATGCCGCTAAACTGGCTGGCGCTGACGAGTTCATCAGCAAGTTGGAAGAAGGGTATCGCACGCAGGTTGGCGAGGGTGGTGTCTTGCTCTCGGTGGGGCAGAAACAGCTCATCAGCCTGGCTCGGGCGGTTTTGTCTGAACCCGACATCTTCATCATGGATGAGGCGACGAGTTCGGTGGATACGCTGACGGAAGCGCTCATTCAGAAGGGCATGGATCAGCTGATGGTGGGACGCACCAGCTTTGTGATTGCTCACCGGCTGTCTACCATCAAACGGGCTGACCGCATTCTGGTCATCGAAAATGGTGGCGTGGCGGAGATGGGTACGCACAGCGAACTGATTCGCAAGCGCGGCCATTACTACGACCTGTACACCAAGCAGTTCCGCGACCAGATGGAAGCGGCGTTTGATTCGGTAGGGGAGATGCCGGAGGGTGAGTTGGCGTTGGCATAAGGAAAAGAGATTGGAGACTGGAGATTAGAGATTGTTCTGATCTCCAGTTTCCTTGTCTGTAACACTAGACAAGCGGCGGCTGAGCCTGTCGAAGCCATAGCGATACGTTCGCCAAAACCGCCTTTGCCTTCGACAAGCTCAGGCGTCGGCTAATCTTTTAACATCACATGAAAACAACACATCGAAATTATTCAGAAGAACAAGGCGATTTCAACCGAATTTGCCTTTTCTTTATTGATCATCCCGCAGATACTCGCCATTACTCAACGTGGTGTTTAGGGCGGTTTGTGGATTGGAAATATGGGCTGTGGGGCGGCAAGCTCGATACGCCTGGTTTCTGGAACAAGAATGCACACTTATGGTTTGATGGCTTTGGCAAGCTGGCTGGATTTGTCATTTCTGAAGGTGGCGGCTCGCAGTTTGACATTGTGACGACGGCGGGGTATCGCTTTCTGTTTGGCGAGATGTTGGCGTGGGCGTTGGAAAATTGGGGAAAACGGCCGTTACCCCTATCCATTGAAATCAACGCCGCCCAAACCACTGAAATCAAAATCCTTGAACAAAACGGCTTCACCTTTGATGCCACCTTCTTCACCTCCCACTTTGATTTGACACAGGAATCACCAGCCCCATTTCCACTCGAAGCAGGGTTTACCGTGGTTGATATGCACAGCCATCCCGATTATCGGGGACAGCGTCTGCTGCGCTCAAACGCCTTTCAGGGTAAATCCGACATTGAAGAAGATGAGTTAACGCGGCTCACGACCCTGTACACCTTTAGTCATGAAGGCCCTATTTACCATCCACAGACTGATTTGTGCGTCATGGCAGCGGATGGACAGCTAGTGTCCGGCTGTGAAGCGCTCATCGACGCCCACAATGCTCAAGCCGACATCGAGCGCGTCTGCACTCACAGCGACTTCCGCAGACGTGGTTTTGCCCGAGCGGTTATTCAGGCGTGTTTGTCTCGATTACGAGAAATGGGTATCCAGGAAGCGTTTATCACGGGATACAGTGAGGAAGCAATCAATTTGTATAATTCTTTGGGGGCGGTTAAGCGGACGGAGTCTTTGATTTATAAGTTGAATTAGAGATTGGAGATTAGAGATTGCTATGGTTTTCACTCTTGAAGTTAAAGATAAATGAAGTTTCAGAAAAAACCATTTGACCTAACGATGAAAAATTGTAAAGATAGATTAGTCATAGAATGAACCATGCCCAAATATCTTATATTCCATAAATGAGAACGGCCGTTACCAATAAAACGCATTCAATTGATAACGGCCGTTAAGAAAAAGTAGAGAAACTCAATTGTTTAGGCGGGTTCCATCTTTGCCTCTGGCATAGGTTCATCTGTATGCCAGTCAAGCCGCTGCCGCCAACCCTTCCGCCCTTCCTGCCAGAAAGCGCCAAAGCCAAACAGCGACACAATCAAGCCAACCAGCGGTCCAATCCAGGGAATGGCAACCAGAAAAACGATAAGCACAACACCCAAAACCATAGACCAATACTCGTTGTTAGCCAGCTTGCTGTTAAAAAGCTTGAAAATGAAGCGACCAGCAGCGACACCAACAACGATCTTGGCAAAGAAAGCGACTGTAAACGCAAATAACAATCCCAGGCCAAAAACGACAAACAACCCTGACATGATCACGGTGCTTGCCAGGCCATCAAATGTCAACGCGCCCAGAGCCAGGGCTAGCAACACCATCGCAAACAGAATGAACACAACCGCTATCAAAATAGCAGCAACAGTCAATAACCCCCAACCCAAACTGGGTAAAGGTTTTTCTTGCACATAAGTGGACACTTTGTTTGTCCAATGGGGTGCCAGCCACACCATCAAAACGCCGATAATTAGCAGCGTTACCAATTGACGAAAGACGCTTGCCAACCAGTTCATAGCTTGTTGTGTAGGCGTAACGACCTCCTCTGTGGCCACAGTTGTGTCTGGAATGACTTGTTCAAACGAGACATTCCCCGCGACGAGGCTAGCTGGAATAGCAGCCTCAGCCGAACTGGTATACGTCAAATCACCGCCAATTTGAGCCTGATCATCAAGCGTTAGACCCCAGGCAAACGCCGGCACGCTTGGCGCATTTGGCATGAAGGTAAACGGCGAAAAGACCGGAGCATCTGTAGCTGAACCTACTTCTGCCTGTACATCGCCGCCGACTGTGCCTAGAAGTTCCAAACCACCGCCAGACAGCCAAAGATCGCCGTCGATGTCACCAGCCAGCCGAGATTGTCCAACCCCAATCAGCATATCTCCTTCTACCAGACTGCCGACCATGCTTTCCAGGCTGTAAGCACCGGCCATAAGGTCATCGCCAATCCGAGCCGCTTCGCCTAACGTGATAACTGTGCCACCTATACGAACATCATCTTCAACAGTACCATTGATTGTGAATTCCTGTCCGGCACCCATCAAATCACCGTCAACTAACCCATTAATTTCAGCAATTGTACCGAAAACGATGAGATCCCCTTTGATGGTTCCGTCCATCACAAATTCGTTAGCAAACACCATTAAATCGTCTTCAATTACTTCACCGGCTTCAATGATAACTGTTCCCTTGTCGATAATCTCAATGGCGTTACTTGAAGGTACCAAAACAAAACACAACAAAACTGATAACACAATGACAAATACCCATTTTTTCTTGAACATCTTGTCTTCCTCCTAAAATGGAGCGGTTCAAAGACTATAATAACAGCCTTAATGAACCAACTTTTATAGAAAAAACTTGTTGCAAATGGGGTAGAGGGAATAATGAGAGACATTATTAAGAAGTAGTGAACAGCAAGGATTCTACTCCACTTATATGGTGCAACAGTTTATGAACAGTTTGAAGTGACATTTGGCCGGAATTATGCTGATGAAAGTCAAGACTTGGTCGTTTCCATGCACAAAACGGCCGTTATCCCCTCCCCAAGCCCCCATTTCCCAAACAAAAAAGAGACAGACTCCCATCTGGAAATCTGCCTCTTTCAATAAACTCACTACTACTTTAAGCTAGCCAGCGTGCGACGGATTCACTCTCTCTTCCCACGTCACCAGCAGCGGCGTCGCCGTGAAAATAGAACTGTAAGTCCCGCTCAACAGCCCAATAAACAAGACCGAAATGAACGCCTTGATCGGATCGCCGCCAAACAGCAGAATGGAGACCATGACAAACATGGCGTTCAACTGGGTGATGACGGAGCGTTTGAACACATCCCCCACCGACATATTGACGATGGTTTCAAAGCTCATCCGGCGGTTCTTCGGTTTGCCCAGGTTTTCACGAATGCGGTCAAAGACCACAATCGTATCTTGTAATGAGAAGCCAACGACGGTGAGAACGGCCGTTAAGAACAACGCATCCAATTCCCAGCCAAAAATCGCACTCATCAACGAGACAAAGCCCAAAATTACCAGTAAGTCATGGCACATCGCTATTACCGCACATAAACCGTAGCGGAACGGATGCGGCACCTGCCGGAACATCACCATGATATAAACCAGGATGATCAACGCGGCGACACCAACCGCCACAAAGGCAGAGCGCGTCACTTCACGACCCACTGCCGGACTCATCGTGGTAATCAACAAGGTACCAGGAATCAAAGGCGACAAGGCGTGCATATCGTCATCAAGCGTCTGGATTTCTTCCGGCGAAAGATAAGGCACACGAATCTGCCAGCCATTCTGCACCCCCTGGCCGCGCAACGTTACTACAGATGGATTGCTAATGCCATTGTCCACAAAGACCTGGCGCACATCGTCTTCGGTAACGGCCGTTGTGAACTGCACCTCAAAGCGCGTGCCACCCACAAAGTCAACACCTAAGCGGAACACTTGCCCGACGGTAACATAGGAATAAATCATTGCCAGAATACCCAGGGCAATGATGATGCCAGAAATTGAATAGTAAATTTTCCGGCGCTGTACAAAATTATCAAAGTTCATAATTAGGCACCTAACAACCATTTTTTGGTTTCGAGATATTTCGCTGACCCACCAATAATCAATCTCACCAGGGTACGTGTCACCACAACGGCCGTGAACATACTAATCAATACACCGATTGCCAATGTGAGGGAAAAACCTTGTACCGAACTCGCGCCAAAACTACGACCAAACAGCCACAGTACGCCACAAATCACCAGCGTCGCCACATTGGAATCACGAATCGATACCCAGGCCAAACTAAAGCCGGTGTCAATAGCTGGTTTCAACGAAGTACCCCGCTTTATCTCTTCTTTGATGCGCTCAAATACCAACACATTGGCATCCACCGCCATCCCCGTCGATAACAAAAATCCCGTTATCGCCGGCAAGGTTAGCGTGACCGGCACACCCTGATAAACAGCAAAGTTCAACAGCATGTAGAAGCCCAAAGCAAAGTCGGCCAACACCCCAAACAACCGGTAATAAGCCACCATAAAGATGAGAACCATTAAAACGCCAATAGCACCCGCTTTAATACTGGATTCGACAGATTGCGTACCGAGTGTCGCGCCGACTTGCCGCGTGCTTTCAATGCGCAGTGGCACGGGCAAACTGCCAAAACGCAGTTGCAACGCCAATTTTGCCGCTTCATCTGCGGTAAACTGACCGGTTACGGTTCCCTGACCGCCATCAATCTCGCTGTTAATGCGCGGGCTAGAGATGACTTCTTTGTCGAGCACAATCGTCAAAAACTGACCCTGATGTTCGCGGGTATATTCGGCGAAGAAATCAGCCATGATCTGGATGCAAGGTGAAATCCACAAAGTTGTCACCAAAATCAGTTCGGTCTGGAGTCGCCGTTTTCAGAGCCGCACCTGTCATCACCGTTTCAAAGAATGGCACCTGGATGAGACTGTCTTCCGCACCATCTTCTCCACGAATAATCTGGCAGGGTGAAGGGGCTGTATTTTCGCTCGTTACCACACAAGTGCCTTCCTCTAATGGCTGGGAGCCGGTATCGATAAATTCAAGTAACGCCGTTTCCTGGATAAGGCCAATAGCGTCTTGCGGGTTATCTAAGCCTGGCAGTTCAACCATAATGCGCCGTTCGCCTTCAACTTGCACGACAGGCTCTGTCACACCCAAGGCATTGACACGCTGGTCAATAATCTGACGGGCGGTATTCATCTGCTCAACTGTCACGTCCTGGTCGGCAGGAATATCTGCTTCCAACAATACTTGCAGGCCACCCTGCAAATCCAGGCCGCGCCGAATAGGGTGGTTTGCATCTTGCACAATCCACAGCGATACTGCCAGAACTATGATAATGATGGCAAGCCAAAATAAATCTACAAATTTCTTGTTCACGTTTTTCTATAACTCTCCTTTTTCGTCTGTAACACAAGGTAGGAACACTATCCATTTTGCGCTATAAATGCAAATAAAAAGGGTGCAGAGTGGCAAGTTGCAGGTGGCAGGTGGTAGAAAAACACATCAATTGTTCGCTATGCGCAAAAGCGTTCAAAAAAGAGGCTTTATGAACAATTTACGGCTACAAAATGGGATTGACTGGTTAGCAAAGGGTGGGCTTAATTTGTTTGCCGTGCTGGATTGTGGGGAATTGCCAACGGCCGTTACCACCATCCTCTCCTCAAGCAATATCCCATACACAAACTACACCCGTCTCGTTCTCATCGGCCACGGTGGCAAAACACTCTGGTCTCAACTGCAAAAAACAGGTATGAGACTCAGTTGATCCCGTTGATTCATACAGTCTCGCCCGCACCCAGCAGTTCATTGACAATTATTTGGATGGCGCAGCATCGCTCATTGTCTATCCATCTGGCTATCTCGTACCGCTGGGACAGTTGGGTGAACTGGCGGGTTGGAGCCATCCGTCGCCACTAGGACAGGGCATCAACGCGGAGTACGGTGTCTGGTTTGCTTATCGCACAGCATTTCTCACAACGGCCGTTTTGCCCACGATGACCAGCCCCCTAACAAACTCGCCCTGTACTTCTTGTATAGACAAACCCTGTCTCCCGGCTTGTCCGGTGGGAGCGACTGGGGAAACTTTCGCCATCAACCTCTGCACCCAACACCGCCTCCAACCAAACTCCCCCTGCGCCGATCGCTGTCTAGCCCGCATGGCCTGCCCCATAGCACCGGAACACCATTACACATTGCCCCAAATCCAGTATCATTACCGAGATTCACTCGAAACTTTGAAAAAATATTACTGACTGAGATTAGAGATTAGAGATTGGAGATTGTCGACATCTCTAATCTCCAATCTCTAATCTCAAAAAAGGAACTCAATATGACAGCACAATACGGCTCACAAAGCATGGTAAATCCCCTGCAAGTCGTTTTAGTTCGTCGCCCAGATGCGGCATTTGGGCAAGCAGACCCCGCCGTTTGGCACTACACCGCCCAGCCACAGTTAGACGCCGCACAAGCTGAACACGACGCCTTCGTCCAGACTTTGCATCAAGCTGGGGCAGAAGTGGTTTACCACAGCGTCCCCCTGCCCAACCACGCTGACGCCATTTTTACCCACGACCCCGTCCTCATCTGCAATGACGGCGCGATTATTCTACGCATGGGCAAAACACTGCGGCGCGGCGAAGAAGAAGCCATCACCCAACAATTAGAGATGATGGGCGTGCCTATCCATTACCGACTGCATGGCGAGGCGATGGCCGAAGGCGGCGATTTGCTCTGGATTGACGAGACGACGCTGGCTGTCGGGCAAGGTTTCCGCACCAATGCCGCAGGATTGCACCAACTGCAAGAAGCGTTGCCCAGCCGTCGAAATCATCCCCGTGCCATTGCCTTATTTCCTGGGACCAGAGGCTTGTTTGCACACCATGTCGTTCATCAGCATGATTGACCATGATTTAGCTGTGGTCTACCCGCCGTTTATGCCGGTGCCATTTTGGCAGCTGCTGCAAGAGCGTGGTATTCAGTTTGTAGAAGTGCCAGAAGCAGAGTTTGATACGATGGGGCCGAATGTTTTGGCGCTCGCTCCCCGTCAATGCCTTATGTTGGCAGGCAATCCCATCACCAAACAGAGATTAGAAGCCGCAGGTTGTCACGTGCGCACTTACACAGGCAATGAAATTTCGCTCAAAGCAGAAGGTGGCGCCACTTGTCTGACAAGGCCCATTTTGCGTCGGTAATGCCCCTCTCCCCAACCCTCTCCCCAAAAGGGGTGAGGAAGCAACGCAGTTCCAGTTTATCATTTGCAAAACAAAACATGACGCATACTGTCATGTTTTTGCTTTATACTACTGCCATGTCACACACAGCCACTCGACTCATCACCCTCATCATGCTTTTGCAGCGGCAGCCCAACCAACGAGCCGTAGACCTCGCCGCTGAACTAGGTGTATCGGAACGCACCCTGCACCGTTACATGGGCATGTTGGAAGAAATGGGCATTCCCATTTACTCAGAACGAGGGCGAAACGGCGGTTTTTCCCTGGCACGCGGTTACCGGATGCCGCCGCTTGTCTTTACACCGGAAGAAGCAACGGCCGTTCACTTGGGAACCAGTCTCGTCAGCGAAGTATGGGGCAAACTATACGCAGAAGCCGCCCACGGCGCACTCGCCAAACTAGATAACGTGCTGCCTGAAGAACAGCGGCAAGAAATCGCCTGGGCCAGCCGCGCCCTCATCGCCACCAACATGAACCGCGCCAAACATGTCATCCTCATGCCATTGTTGGAAAAACTGCGCCAGGCCACCCGCGAACGGCGGCGTGTGCGCATCTGGTATCAAGGTCGGCAACAAGCAGACCCTGTGGAACGGGAGTTGGATGTGTATGCGTTGGTTTACAGTTGGGGCTGGTGGTATGCCATCGGCTACTGCCACTTGCGACAGGCCACCCGCTCGTTTCGCGTGGATCGCATGAACGATCTGATTCTGTTGAGCGAACCCTTTGCCATTCCAGATACATTTGAGGTGCATGATTACTTGTCCGCAGAGCCGCCTCAGCCGATGTCCATCCACGTAACAATGCGTTTTCAGCCGGAAGGGGTCTTTTTGGCGGAATACGGCCGTTCTTATTGGGACAGCATGGAAACCCAGCCGGATGGGTCGCTCATCGTCACGTTTGGGGCGCAGGATATGAATTACGCGGCCAGCACGATTATGAGCTATGGGCCGTTGGTTGAGGTGCTGGAACCGGGAGATTTGCGGGAAGTATTAGGGGATTGGGCAACGGCCGTTGCCGAGCAATATAAAAAATAAGCAAGCGACAAATGGACGGGGATGCGCAATGACTGAATTGAAATTTTATGACGGCAGAATACCTGCCTGCGGTGTTTTCTGCGGCGGCTGCCCAACCTATACCAGAGAAAAGAACCCATGTCCGGGAGCAGATATCAATTTCAAGCGGTGCGAAAGCTGCAAAACCTTTCATCTTTGCTGCCAGGAAAAAGGCATAACCCATTGCCATGAATGCGCCGAGTTTCCTTGCAAAAAGTTCAAATCGTTTGCGAAAAGATGGCTGAAATATGGTCAGGATTTCGTTGAAAATCAAAAGATGTTACAAGAAGTTGGCTGTGATCATTTTCTAAATCATTTCAATTCAAAAGTTACAAATCTTTTGGAGGAATTATGACTTCAACTACCACAACGACATCTCAAACAGATTGGCTGCTGGACTCAGATGAACCGTGGACGCACTATCGCACGCTAGTCGATTTGCTAGATTTGCCAGCAGACAATCCAGACGTGCAAGTGGCACGGGCAACCATGTTGGCTCATCCACAAATTCAGGAACTGGTAGAAACGGCCGTTTCCTGGCCCGGTTATGCGCTCAAAAATCACAAAGACGCCAAACATCCGCTCTACGCCCTAAGCACGCTGGCAGATTTTGGCCTCCGTTATGATGATCCCGGTATGGCTGACGCATTGGCGAAAGTTAAAGCGCATCAATCAGAGGAAGGTGCCTTCCAAACCAAAATCAAATTATACAAAAGCTTTGGGGGCATGGATGGGGAACATTGGGTGTGGATGAATTGTGATGCGCCAACACTGCTCTATATCTTGCTCAAAATGGGATTAGACATCGATCCCCCAATTCAGGCAGCCATAGATCATATGGTTGGTCTCGTTGCCGATAATGGCTGGCGCTGCAACGTTGCCCCAGAGTTAGGTAAATTTCGGGGGCCAGGGCGCAAAGAAAGATCCATGTCCTGTGGCCAACTTGTATGCAGTCAAAGCATTAACGCAAATTCCTGCTTTGCGTGAGGGTGAAGCGGCCCGCACCGGCACAGAGATGCTGCTCTGGCATTGGCAGCACGCCACCGAACGCAAACTTTACATGTTTGGCTTAGGCACCGATTACCGCAAACTCAAATACCCGTTTGTCTGGTACGACATCTTGCATGTCACCGACGTACTCAGCCAGTTTCCATTTGTCCATTATGATCCACGCTTCCGGGAGATGGTGAAAACAATTACCAACCAGGCTGACGAAAACGGCCGTTACACCGCCAACAGTATGTACATAGCCTGGAAAGGATGGCGTTTTGCCGACAAAAAACGGCCGTCGCCCTGGCTGACTTTCTTGGTTAAACGTATTCAAAAAAGGATTAACTCATGAGCAAAATCGACTTCAAAAAGCAACTAAACCATCTCTACAATCCCAGCAAAAAGGATTTCACCGTTGTAGAAGTCCCTGCCATGCAATTCTTGATGGTAGATGGGCACGGCAATCCCAACACGGCGCAAGCGTATCAAGATGCGCTAGAAGCCCTCTATGCCGTCGCTTACAAAATCAAATTCGCCAGTAAAAAAGAGCTGGAAAAAGACTACACCGTACCACCACTCGAAGGGCTATGGTGGGCAGACGATATGGACGCCTTTCATAATGAGCCGGACTATGATCAATGGATTTGGACGATGATGATCATGCAGCCAGACTGGATTACGCCTGCCCTGTTCGACGAGACATGTACCATTGTTAAAAAGCAGAAAGACCCAACGGCACTGCCTAAACTGCGGCTGGAAAGCTATGAAGAAGGGTTGTCTGTGCAAATTCTCCACATCGGCCCCTACACAGATGAAGGGCCAGTGCTGGACAAACTGCACCACGAATTTATGCCTGCTCATGGCTACACCTTCAATGGCAAGCACCACGAAATCTACCTCAGTGATCCTCGCCGTGTCGCACCGGATAAGTTGAAAACCGTTTTGAGACAACCAGTTGTCAGTGAACGGTGAACAGTAGAAGGCACGCTGTTACTGTTTACTGAAAACTGTTCACTGTTTATTTAAAAGGAGCCAATCATGAACATCCAACCCCTACCAGGATTTAACCATTTTTATACCCACCACTGTGTTAGCGGATCGATGGCACAGGTATACCAGTTCAACAAGCATCCCATCAGCGAAGAGATGCTGCTGTGCCTCGGTGAAGGAGTAGGTTACATCTATTGGCATCAGAAAGGCACAATTCCGTTCATTGGCGGCCGTTCTCAGCCAAAACCGAGCATGGAAGAAATCGCGGCTCAACGCACAGGCATTACCCCATTCAGCTATGCCACAACAAGCAGTCACAAAGCAAAGCAGACGTTATTGGATACATTAGCCACGAAACAGCCAGTGATGTTGCAAGTCGATATGGGGTTTCTTCCCTATTTTGATTTTGGCGGAGAAGCGTATCATTTTGGCGGACATGTGGTGGTGGCGTGTGGCTATGACGCCGAAAGTGACACTGTGCTTATTGCTGACCGTGATGGAAACTATCCTGTGCCAATGGCTGATTTAGAGCAGGCACGCAGCTCCACGTTCAAACCGTTCCCACCCAAAAACAGATGGCTGACGTTTGATTTCAGCCAAAAGCGCCAGCCGACTGCGGAGGAGCTGCGCACCGCCATCAAAAACATGGCGGTGTTGATGCTGGAACCGCCCATCAGCAATATGGGCGTGAAGGGGATTCGGAAAACGGCCGTTTCCCTCCCAAAATGGTCTACCCTTCTCACCCCAGAAGAACTCCAATGGGCGCTTTTCAACATCTTCATCTTCATCAGTCCCGTAGGTGGCTCTGGCGGTGGTGCCTTCCGCTATATGCTCAGTCGGTTTTTGAGCGAAACGAGCATCATCCTGCAAGATTCCCGCTACGAAACCAGCGCCCAAGCCTTCCAGGCCATCGCCGACGCCTGGGAAGAAGTAGCAGAGTGGGCAAAGCAAACCTCGGAAGCCGCAAACCCCGCCAGTCTACTAGACGAGTGTGTTCAACCCATTCAGGCTATCGCCGACGCTGAAGAAGAAGCGTGGACTACTTTGTTGTCCCTAACAGCAAAGGTTTAAATCCAACAAAATGCTGTTGTTTGCCAATCTTTAGGTAATTCATAATCAAACCATAACTTAACCATAACAAACTGTTAACTACTATCTCTCAAGAAACCGATAAGATATCTGTGTATTCGTATCGGAATATTGCCGTGCTAATTGAAACACAAAATGGCTAGCAACTGGCAGTGAGATTTGGAGATTTTTAGGTGCAAACAAACATCGCTCCCATTCAAGTAATGGACTACACACAGGAGCAACCAAAATCAGCTCTCCCTGAAGTTTCACCCTATCCCCTTATAATCACAGAAAAAACAACGATTAGTCAACTACAAACTTTTCGTTATTACGTAGAAAATCAAACCGTTGTGCAACAAGTTGAAAAAACGTTGCGGGCTTCTCCAGACTTACCCGGTGTCATAGTTACCAATAGCGGAAAAATCGTAGGCATTATTTCAAGACGACGCTTTTTTGAATTATTGGGAACACGTTATGGCGTCGCCGTTTTTCTAAACCGTCCAGTTCATATCATGCTCAAGCATGTGGGAGAAACACTAACCATATCCGGTACTTGCACCATTCAGGAAGCCGTTCACCTCGCTTTAGAACGGGACAACACACATGTCTATGAACCAATTCTCATTAATAGCCACATGAACGGATTCCAACTTCTTGATGTCTACACGCTACTTCTGGCTCAATCGCAACTCTTTGCGACTTTACAAAAAGAGCTGCAAGCGATCAATACCAATCTTGAAAACCGAGTAATTAGACGTACACAACAGTTAACAATTGCAAACACGCAATTAACCAAAGCCAAAGATACAGCTATCAAAGCCAACCAATTCAAAACAGAACTCATGGCTAAAGTAAATCATGAACTAAGAACACCGCTAGGTGCCATTATGGGTTATGTGCAGCTTCTACAATTGGGTTCTTATGGTCCCATCCTAGATGAACAAAAAGAACCTCTCACCCTTATTATAAGCGCCTCGAATTACTTGAATACCCTGGTCAGCAGTTTGCTTGATCAAGCCCGCTTGGAAAAAGGCAAACTCGAGTTAGAAACATTGCCTTTCCTCATAGCAGAATTCGTAGCTGAAGTAGACTCGAGAACACGTATTCTGGCCGAAAGAACAGGTCTCGAATTCAAAGTGATGATAGAACCTGAGTTTCCAGAAGAAATCATTGGCGACAAAATACGCATCCAACAAATTTGGGCAAACCTGTTAAGCAATGCCATCAAATTTACCGAAGTAGGCTATATCAACACCCATATTCGCCGAAATGGCGAAAAACAATGGGTCATTGAAGTATCAGACACAGGCAAAGGCATACCCAAAGAAGCGCAAGCACATATTTTTGATGCTTTTGTGCAGGTTGATGGCTCGCCTACCCGTCAACGTTCAGGGGCGGGTTTGGGACTGTCTATTTCAGCCTCGATTGTAGCGTTGATGGGCGGTCAAATCCATTTACAAAGCGAGGTTGACAAAGGCACAACATTTGTTGTGTATTTGCCATTGCAGGTAACACATAAAAATCTGGGTGATTCAAACCCGTAAGGAAAAATTCATGGGAAAGCCATTTGCCTTAATTGTAGAAGATGATTCAATGCTGTCGGATATCTTTTCACGAGCATTGAGAAATATTGATTATGATACGAGAGTGATAAGCGAAGGACTCTCGGCATCTAACTGGCTGAAATATAATGTTCCCAATCTACTCGTTCTAGACTTGCATCTGCCCTTTCTCTCAGGCGAAGATATTCTCAAACAAGTCAATGCAGACACAAGATTTAAAGAAACCAAAATCATGATTGCAACAGCAGATGCAGCCTTTGCCAGGTATTTAGAGGGAAATATCACATTGACATTAATCAAACCGATTGATGTGGATCAATTACAAAAATTAGCGAACCGACTTAAACCCAATCAAGCACACGTCAATTTCTAACAAAATGGGGCAACTTTCTCCTATGATGCTGCGTGGATAGTTACCTGTTAACTATTTTCCGATTATGGTACTATTGGAGCATCAAACATACATCATTGAATGATGGAGATTGCCAATGAAGCAGTTTTTTCTACCAACTGGGTTTGAAACCCAACAACTGGTAGACCTTCTGGAAACGGCCGTTACCGTTTCCACCGAACCCTCAACCGCAGAACGTTTAACCATCTACGACACCTTCGACTGGCGCATCTACAATCAATCCCTCGCCTTCTTCAAAGCGGGTGATCACTACATCTTGCGTGATTTAGAAGCCCACAAGACACTCACCCAAACAGAATTACCCGAAACACCCCAATTTGTATGGGATCTTCCCCATGGCATATTGCGCACCCAACTCGATCCCATAGTAACCATCCGGGCCCTCATGCCCATGGCCGATGTTTACCGACAAGAAACCGCCTACCGCATTCTCAATGAGGATGAAAAAACCGTCGCTCGCCTCGTACTTGAAGAAATCTATCCACGCAAACGCGAAGGCCGGACGCCCCTACTCTCTTTGCTTACCATCCAACCCATTCGCGGTTACCTCAATACAGAAACAGAACTCACCAATTTATGCATGGAAAACCAATTTGAATTGTGTGATGGCGAAATTGTACCGCGCATCTTAATTGCCGTTGAACACAATCCAGGCAGCTACGCCGCCAAACTGACCATCGACCTAAATCCCACCATGCGGGCAGACACCGCCACCAACATCATCTTGCGCTACATGCTGCAAATCATGAAAATGAACGAGAGCTACATCAAACAAGATGTGGATACTGAATTTTTACACGACTTCCGCGTCGCCGTGCGCCGCACCCGTTCCGCCTTGAGCCAAGTCAAATCTGTCTTTCCGGAAGAGGAAACGGAACGATTCATGGAAGATTTTAAGTTCATCGGTCAACTTTCTAACCAACTCCGGGATCTTGATGTTTATTTATTGGCAGAAGAAGATTACAAAGCGCAGCTTCCCGATTTTCTAAAAGACGATATCCATCCGCTGTTTGAATATTTGCAAAGCAAACGGACTGAAGCACTGCAAGCTGTCATTGCTGGCCTGGAATCGGACGAATATCAGCATATTATTCAGGATTGGGAACTGTTTTTAGAGGAGCCACCTACGGATGATAAAACGGCCGTTAACGCCACCATGCCCATCCTCATCCTCGCTAAACAACGCATCTACAAACGGTACAAACGCATCATCCACACAGGCAACATCACCCTCGTGGATAACAAGGATGAATTCCTGCACGACCTGCGCATTGAGTGCAAAAAGCTGCGCTACCTGATGGAATTCTTTGCCAGCCTTTTCCCGCAGCAGGAAATCTCTCTACTCATTCGCCAACTAAAAGAACTACAAACCAACCTGGGCGATTTCAACGATTTCTGCGTGCAAGAAGAGTACCTGCTCCATGTCGGGCGAGAAATGCCCCTGCGCACCAAAGCCGCCCGGGATGCGCTTATCGCCATTGGCTGCCTCGTTGGTACACTGCATCAACGTCGAGAACAAGTTAAAAGCGAGTTTGGTGATACCTTCAAGCACTTCGCGGCAAAAGAAAACAAAGCCTTGTTTACCGAACTCTTTGATCCAAAAAAGAACAAATCCCCGCAGCAGAAAGGAGGCAGCGCATGACCATCATCGCCATCTACAGCAATAAAGGCGGCGTCGGCAAAACAACAACGGCCGTTAATCTTGCCTATCTCTCTGCCCAATCAGGAGCCACCACCCTGCTCTGTGACCTCGACCCGCAAAGTTCTGCCACCTTCTACTTTCGCATCAAACCCAAGCTCAAGAAAAAAGCGCGTGGCTTTTCAGAACCAGGCAAAGCGATTGAAGACTCCATCAAAGGCAGCGACTACGCGAATTTAGACCTGCTTCCGGCGGATTTTTCCCATCGCAATCTTGATCTAAACTTCTACGACCAGAAAAAACCGACACAACGCCTGCAAAAAATTCTCAAGCCACTTAGTAAAGAATACGATTATATTTTTCTTGACTGCCCGCCCACCATCAACATTCTCGCCGAAAATATCTTCAACGCGGCAGACTATCTCCTAGTCCCGCTGATTCCGACCACGCTTTCGCTGCGTACCCACCTGCAATTGCTCGATTTTCTCAAGGATAACAACTACAAACGCAAAAATATATTCACCTTCTTGTCGATGGTGGATCAGCGAAAAAGGCTGCATCAAGAATTGAGTACAGCCATGCCGGAAAAACTCAAAGGCGCTTTGCCCGTTGCCATCCCCTATTTATCTCAAGTGGAGCAGATGGGCACCAATCGGGAACCCGTGCCGGTTTTTGCTCCCCATTCCCGCGCCACAGAAGCCTATAAGGAATTGTGGGCAGAATTACAAAAAAGAGTATGACGCAAAAAGGGCATCCTCACGCCCAGTGAAGATGCCCCTTTTTTGAAATCCGAGAATACTCGGCTGGCCATCGCCTATGCCTTCGACAAGACTTCGGCAAGCTCAGTCGAGCACTTAGGCGACGACTAGTTGCTGTACTGTGACAGGTCTCCGGCTAATATACGAATCCCAAGCTAAAACAGGATGCTATACACAACAGATCGCAGCACAATGAGGCCGATAATCAGAACCATCGGACTCCAATCCACCATGCCGGTTGAAGGCAACATTTTCCGAATGGGGGCGAGCATCGGCTCGGTTAACTGATATGTAATCCGACTCATCGGCCCCAAAATTTTGTGGTATGGATCAGGCCGAATCCACGAAAAGATGGCACGAGCCAGCAGCAGAATGAAAATTATGTTGTAAAGTAAGTTGAAAATCACAATGAATATGCCCATGAATTATCCTCGTCAATGTCGGGAACCAAATAAGGCGCGACCAACTCGCACATGCGTGGCCCCTTCTTCGATGGCGATTTGGTAATCGTCTGTCATGCCCATGGAAAGCTGTGATAGATTTGTGCCAGGAACGGCCGTTTCCAACCACCTAGCCAATTCCCGCGTCCGGCGAAAAACCTGCCGGATCTCATCTTCTGGAGCATCCCAGGGCGCCATCGTCATCAGGCCGCCTAATTGGAGTCCTGCTAAATTGTTAATCGTTTGCACCGCTGTACGCAGTTCTGCCTGCTGAGTTGCATCTGTTTCCCACGCTCCAGCCGAGAAACCAGACTTACTTCCCTCACCAGACACATTTACCTCTAATAAAACGGGCAGAGAACGGCCGTTTTCCCCCAACTGTTTGGAGAGACGATTGGCTATCTTCACCCGGTCGAGCGCATGAAACAAATCTGCATAATCGGCAATGATGGCGGATTTACGGCTCTGCAACGTGCCGATGTAATGCCACACGATGCCGCTGTCTGTGCCTAATTCTGATTCGAGAAACGGCCGTTTCTCAGCCAATTCCTCCGGCCGATTCTCGCCAAACTGGCGCATCCCCGCTTCATACGCGGCCAACAACACCTCAACCGGCCATGTCTTCGTCACAGCCACCAGCGTCACATCATCCGGCTGGCGGCCAGCACGTTTCGCAGCAGCAGCCATGTTCTCTAAAACAGCCTCGATAACGCTCTCGTAATTCACTCATGCCCACTGTCCACTGTTTACTGTTTACTGAATACTGCCTACTCTTCACCCACATAACTAATTTGGAAGATATTACCCGTCCAATAATCAGCTACATACAAATTACCATCAGGCCCTACAACCACATCAATGGCCGCCGTATAGCCCAAGGAAAAGTCTGCCTGAGTGCCATCAGGACTGATGCGTACCAAGCTCTGCGCACCGGGGAAAGAACTCCACGTTGTCACAAATAAGCTGTCATAATAACCGGGAAATGCCGCCGCATGGTAGCCAATAATACCCGTCGGCGAGGCATGAGGGATAAAGGTAAATTCCGGTTCTAGCACTTCAACCCCTGGGGGTGGCGAAAAACAGACATCGCACTCATACCAGGGATAGCCATGTTCAGCACCAGGCACAACCTTGTGCAGCTCTTCAGGTGGGCCAAAATCAGGCCCGTTGTCTGTTGCCCAAATGTTACCTTCTGCATCCCAGGCAATGTCATAGGGATTGCGCAAGC
Organism: uncultured Chloroflexia bacterium; assembly: GCA_963747345.1. GTDB lineage: Bacteria > Chloroflexota > Anaerolineae > Promineifilales > Promineifilaceae. The sequence goes on from CAVVFA010000009.1 coordinate 443,879, forward strand.
CGCGTGCATACACTTCAACATTGCTGCCATCTGGGCTAAACTTCAAGATGGTTGCTTCATATTCTTGCAGTTCGTCCTGCTCACCTGTGCCTAGCACTTCACCGTGATCGGCACGAGCGCCCACCCCAACGTAGCCATTGCCTTCTTCGTCAAAAATGATGCCATGTGCTGCGTGCATAAAGACGTAGCAGCAGGGCAAGCCCTCAATAATCCGCCCATGGTTGACGATGGAAACGGCCGATTCACCATTCACATTTTCAGGCACGACAAAATGAGACACATACAGTTCGCCGGTGATAGGATGGAAGGCGATACCGGTGGGGGTATCAAATCCGCCAGCATGGGGCTTGGTATTGCCTTCGCTATCGACTTTGTAAATCGCACCAGATTTGCCATACAGATTTTGCAGTGCGACGTAGAGCAATCCATCTGGGCCAAAGGCGAGACTGGTTGGCTGCCCTTGTTCTTCTCCGTCAAAATGAGCGTAATATTTCACGGCGAAACCGGGCGGCACCTGGATACGCGCCTCCCATGCTTCAACATCTTCGTTACACGGGTAGTCGGGGCTGCAATCGCTGGCGGCGTAGGGCGGCTGCACCACGCTGCCTTCTGGCGCTTGCGGAGCGATGGGAATGCTGGCATCAACCGTGGCGGTGGGATTAGCCCAAACGGCCGTTGGTTCTTCAGTCGGTCCGGCAGTAGCTTCTGCTGTCGGTTCTTCTGTTGGTTCAGCAGTGGCTTCTACGACCGATGTTTCGGCCACTTGGGTTGGTTCGGGAACGGCCGTTTCTGCAACTGCTTCGACTGCTTCTACTTCGGGGGTGGGAACGGCCGTTTCCACCACAACAGACGGCTCCGGCGCTCCGCCACTACATCCAGCTAAAACAGCTAGTACAATCAAAAATACAACTAGTTTCATCATCTTATTCATCATTTTCTTTTAGCTCCTCGTTCCTAATTTGATAGGTTACTATCGTTCAATCATCAACGTCACCGGGCCATCATTGTGGATTTCCACATGCATGTTGGCTCCAAAAACACCAGTCGCCACGGCAAATCCATTTTCACGCAGCTTCTCGCAAAAATAGGCAACCAACGGTTCCGCTTGTTCTGGCCTGGCCGCATCGGTAAAAGAAGGGCGTCTTCCCTTACGCGCATCGCCATACAACGTAAACTGCGACACAACCAAAAACGCACCATCCACATCCGCCAGGGATGCATTCATCTTCCCCTGATCATCCTCAAATAAGCGGATTCCGGCAACTTTATTTGCTAACCAGTCAGCCTCTTGTTGGGTGTCCGCATGGGTGACGCCCAGTAAAAGCACAAAGCCCCGCCCAATCTCACCGACAATTTTATCATCGACGGTGACACAGGCTTGTGAAACACGTTGTAGTAATACTTTCATAGGTTTTAGGGTTGCAGGGTTGCAAAGTTGCAGGGTGTTGAGGTAACGCGCTACGCTATCACCTTGCCACTTTGCAACTCTACAACTTCTTACTCTTCCTCTTCTTGTAATGCTTCCAATCGCGCCTTAATCTTCCGCGCATCCTGGTCGGTGGGATTCGCCTGGATTGCTTTTCCAAACCAGAAAATAGCGGTGTCATAATCCTTGCGATCTCGGTAAATCAGACCGAGGTTGTAAGCGACATTTGGCGTCGCGGGGTTAATTTCAAATGCCTTTTCAAAGGCAGAAATTGCCTTGTCATGCTCTTCATCACGCGCCAAAATGGGGTTGCCCAAGTAGGCTGCGCCAAGATTCGTCCACACCATCGCGTTGTAAGGTTCTTCTTCACTCAACGGTTCCAAAAGCCCAACTGCTTTGGCGAATTGCTTCGTTAAGATATAAGCGCCACTCAAATTCAACGCCACATCTGGATTTGTTTCATCAATTTGCCGTGCTTTTTCCAATACAACCACCGCTTCTTGGACTTGACCACGCTGCAAGAGTTGTGTGCCACGTTTCAGCATGTTTTTGATCTCTTCTCGTGGGTTTTCTTCTTTAAATTTTGCTTTTGTCATGATTGTCACCCTCTCCCCAGCCCTCTCCCTTTAAGGGAGAGGGAGCCAGTTCCCACCCTGTTTGAAGGGGGCAGGCTAAGATGGGGGTTGGTTTTAGATTTTTACTGCTTTACAAATAACAGCCCTGCCACCACGAAGCCGCCTAATCAGCAAAATCAGCCATACACCGTTCTCAAAAAAGAACTGCGCCACGGGCGAGCGTACTTGCTGGGATTGCAGCCATGCCTGTTCCAATTCTGCCATGCTCAAACCGAGTGCTTGCTCGACACCAGACTCGCAATCTCCGCCGTTGGCATAGGCCGCGACGAGTTGTTGGATACCGCTGTTGCCATACCGATCCTGGATGTATTCCAACATGGACAGACTTTGAGCATAGGCGAGAATGGCTTGATCTTCAGCCAGGGGGAAGTGTTCGCACAGTTGGGTAAAGGGGATGGTGGTTTGGGTGGCAACGGCCGTTTTCAGCACCAGTTCATAATTCGGATTGGGGTTCGGCTCAATCAGCGAAGCTACCCCTTCATTAAACCAGACAGGCAAGGTCTCGTAATTCGCGCCCAATATCTGATACAACTCATAGTGAACCATTTCATGTGGAATCGACTGGCTTAAATCAGTGGCGGCGGTTCGGCTGTTAACGGCCGTTACCAACAACACCCCCAACTCAGGATGTGCATGAGCACCCACCCAGTCTCGTCCCGTCAGGCGCAGAGCGGCGCGTAAATCAGCCGAACTCGGATAAATATACACATCAAAGCCAGATTGTGGGGCGTTCGGAATCAGCTCCGCCAACAACGGCTGCGCCTCCGCCACAACATCATGCCCCAACTGCCCCAAGCCCACGTCATCACCCGTCCAATTTACCGAAATGTCATTCTGCGCTAAAGATTGCCATTCAAACTGGTCATCGACATAGGCAAAGGTTTGCTCCGGCACTGATACCGTCGAACCATCCTTGTTTTTAAGCTGCCACCAGAAAGTTACTGTCGTAAACGGGGCCAGGCGCACCTGATTCAAATCTACCGGATAGCTAATTTCTCCTGTTGAGAATGGCACTTCGGCAACGTAAGTATTTTCAAATTCAGGCGCCTTGAAAAACAGCGTGACCGACTCCACATTTGTGGGATTTTCAAGCGTCAAATTAAAATCCAGCACCTGCCCAAACGCATAATCCACACTCGACTGGGCAATATCCGACTGCCCCGCCACAAGCAAACTGGTCAGCATCAGTGAAAAACCAACAACGCATAAACTCACGCCGAGACGCAGAGATGCAGAGAGTTTTCTCCGTGTTTCTGCGTCTACTTCGACTTGGCTCAGTACAAGTCTGCGTGAGATAAAATCAAACATCATTACAAACCTAACAGCGTAATCGCCAGCGACAATGTAATCGGACTCAATAAGGTTGAACCAATAACGATACTCGTAACGGCCGTTGGCTGCAACTCAAATTCTGTGGCTAAAATGATGGTGATAACGGCCGTTGGCATACTCGCTTCAATAATCCCCACAGACCGGCTCAAGCCCTGCAAACCAACCAATCCAGCCACAGCAACCGCCACCGCTGGCCCCGCCAACAGGCGCAAACCAATCGCCGGAACCGTCAAACGCCAGCCCCCATTTCCCTTCATGTCGGCCATCTGCATGCCCAGCACCAGCAGCATCACCGGAATCGCCCCACGCCCCATAATCTCCACGGCACTCATGATGGGGCCAGGCACTGGAATGGCAAACGTAAAGAACAAAACAGCCCCCACCGCTGCATAAATGGGCGGCAAACTAAACAGGCGCTTCACTGCATCCTTCCAATGCATCTGTCCCATCGACGCAATGAAAATCCCCGCCGAATAAACCAAAACCGTACTGGTGGCATAATACACAATCGCCAACGACAAACCAGCATCGCCATAACGCAGTTGATTCAACGTCAGGCCATAATTACCGCCATTTACAAAGACAACAGTCAAGCACCAAAGCGACAGTTTCCCGCCGTGAAAAGCGCAGCAATCGTGCCGAGAGCAAGGCCAAAATTGCCATTGCGGTCATCGTCAAAACAGTAAACAAGACCAGGCTGCCCATTTCACCCGTGTCCACTTCAGAATTAACCAATGAGGAAAAAACGAGAGCCGGACTTAGGATGTAAAGCGTCACTTTAGATAACGTCTGCTTATCGAGGGCTTGCCATTTTTGCAGCGCATAACCAAAACCAGCCACAATGAAGATGGGTAAGATATTTTGGGTAAAGACGGCGAGGATGTTATTCACAAAGACCCCTTAGCACTTGTAAAACAATAACTCCGCGTTTTGGGAGATTAGAGATTAGAGATTGTGCTGCTTTAATCTCCAATCTCTAATCTCTGATAAATTACGGTTTTATTTTTTAACAGCTTCTTATAGCATCGGCCATCATGACGGACGCTATAGCTATTTATAATTCCTCTTCATCTTCGTCTTCATCAAAATACAGATCATCAGGCTGTGAATTTTCACCTTCCATATATTCGATGATGTCAATCTCGCCACCCAAAAGAAGCATTTCTTCGATGGTTTCTTCGATCAGTTCATGCAAATCTTCGTGGTCAGGATCATCCATCATCCGAGCCAGAATGGCTTGTGGCCCATCCCCGCCGATTTGGCCGAGCGCCACAACCACCGCCGCTCGAATGTCGCTGTCATTGTCTTCGAGCAAGTCGGTCAACGGCTCGATGGCGTCACTACGCCCCAGCAGCCCCGCCGCCCGAATCGCTTCTAGCTGCATTTCTGTATCGGTGCTTTCCAGTTCTGTTAGCACAATCTGAAGCCAGCGGTCATCGGCGGTATTGCCCATGGCAAAAACGGCACTGATGCGCATTTCTTCAAAATTCGCATTGTAGGCTTCCTCAATGAGTGTATTCACGCGAGGATGCGCGGCTGACCCTAAGCCTTCTAATGCGGCTCGTTTGATGGAAACGGCCGTTTTATCATCCTCATACACCACCAACAACGCCTCAATAATCGGTTGAGATAGTCGCAATGGAATCTGCCCCCACTCAGCCAGCACCACATAATGCGCCAACGCCTTTGTCGCCGCCACCCGCACATCCACATCAGGATCAGACTGCATCATAGCAATTAACGGCCGTACAAAACTCGTATCCGTCGAATCCCACAACCCATCTAGCGCCGCCACCCGTACCTCAGGGAAAGCATCCTCAATGCCGAGCCTAAAAATCGGCGAATAGTCAACGAAATACGCCTCTTCCACCATATCGGCCAAATGGCGCGTAATCACCCGCTTGCGCTCATCATCCGCCTTCGCCCATGCCTGATTGAACCGTTCGCCATCCTCCGCATTCATATCAGACAAATTGAATAGCAAATGCACCGGAATCGGATCAGCATTAAAAATCTTATCTAAAACTTCTGAAAATAGGATTGTATCTTTTTTATTTTTCATAATTTTTACTCAAAAAAACCTCCCGAAGTTCAGGAGGTCTCCTTATCATTATTGTTCTAAAGTATCTATGCAGACCCTAAGGGTTTGGACTCAAGAAGTTCAACTTTGCGGTAGTTAAAACCCTTAGGGTCTCTCGAGTAAAACCATCACCTGAATAGTTGCGTTCTAAAAATAATTTAGAGACTAGCAACGAAAGACTATCTCAGTCTCGAATCGCTAATCTCCATAAAAAGTTTACACCAAACGTTTATTTAAGGTAACAGTACAGACCCTAAGGGTTTGGTCTCGAGAAATTTAACGTTGCAATAGTTAAAACCCTTCGGGTCTCTCGAGGCAATATACCCACCTGTATCGCTACTATTTAATTTAAAAGGGAATAATCGGGTTAATTATATCCTGTACAATCATAAAAAGCATAAGCCCCAGCAAGAGCAACATGCCAATCACATGCACCATGCCTTCTCGTTCTGGCTCGATACGCCGTCCCCGAACGCCCTCAATTAAGACAAAGACAATGCGACCCCCATCTAAAGCGGGAATCGGCAGCAAATTAGTCAACCCGAGGGCCACATTGATGAAGGCAAAAAAGTGCAGAATGGGGAACACGCTGTTGTTTGCCACAGACGTTTCCGTCACCTCACCCGCAATTTGGCTAATGCCAATCACACTCACTGGCCTCGCATCGCTAGGAGACAATTCCCCGTTAATCAACATGGCTGGCACTTTGAAGAAGAGTGTAATCTGTTCAATAAATGTTGCCCCAGAGTTTACTGCCGATTCAAGTATGCCTCGGTTAATGCGCTCGCCTGAAGCCGCCATCGTCAACCCAACGCCAATGGGGCCTTCAACTGCTGCGTCATATTCGCCTTCAATGCGCGGTATCACAACGACTGTCATCTTTTCGTCACCACGTTTCACAAGCAATTCCACTGGCTGTCCGCCTTTGGCATACATCGGCGCAGAAATGACTTGCGAATTATCAGCAATCTCACCTTCTACTTCCAAAATAATGTCGCCAGCAATAATGCCAGCTATAGCGGCTGGGGAACCTGGATTGACGTCAGAAATAGCCACGGCCGGAGCGCCAATTGAGAAAGCAATCCACCAGGCGAGGAGCGCCGCAATAAAGTTCGCGCCAGCCCCAGCAGAGAGCACAAATAATCGCGCCCGTTTGGAGGCAGAGGCAAGCCCACCTTCAACTGTCGGGTCATCTTCACCAGCAGGACGCACAAAACCGCCCAACGGGAGCCAGTTGAGGGTGATGAGTGTACCGCCACCTGTTTTGCCTAAAACGGCCGCTCGCGGAGGAAAACCAAAACCAAACTCATCAACTTTAATTTTTGAGAGCCGAGCCGCTGTAAAATGGCCCAATTCGTGGATAAGAATAACGGGGGTAAGGATAAGAAAGAATCCTGCTAAAGCCCATAAAATTGACATAGTAACTTCCGATTTACGATTGTTGGGCGAAGCGTCGCCCTACGACATTGACGATTTAGCTTCAAGTGCAATGCACTTGTATTAACTTTGGCATTATACGCGCCTGTGGTGGCATAGGGCAATAAGTAATTGGGGGGTCTAAGCACCTTCTAACAGTAGAATGGCTGTTTTATTTAGTGAGACGGAAATGGGTTGTCCAGGATGGGGGAGGATAACGGCCGTTTCCATCTCCAATTTCAGCAAAAACTCCCCCACCCGCACGGTCACAATCTGATACCGCCCCCGGAATGAAACATCAGCCACCAATCCATGAATCAAATTTTCCGCATCATCCGCCTCAGCCAACCGCCCCGCCTCTGGCCGAATCAGCAGCGAAACTTGCCCTCCCCTAACCCCTCCCAGAGGGAGGGGAACTTGCTTCTCCCCCCTCTGGGGGGAGACTGAGAGGGGGGACACCAGCAACTCTCCCAACGCAGTCGCAACAACAAACTCCCTCTGCGCCTCTGCGCCTCCGCGTGAGATTTCTTTGATTTCACCCTCAAGCACATTGCCCATACCCAAAAAGTGCGCCACAAACGGCGTCGCCGGCTGGCGATATAACGCTGTCGGCGAACCAACCTGCTCAATCTGCCCCTGATTCATCACCACCACCTGATCCGCAATGGCAAAGGCTTCTGCCTGATCATGGGTGACGTAAACGGCCGTTATACCTTCAGGCCGCCCCACAACCCCACCCGCTTCCTTTAAGATAGTGCGCAACTCCAACATCAACCGCTCACGCAAGGCACGGTCTAACGCGCCCAATGGCTCATCGAGCAAAAGCAGGCGCGGCGCGGGAGCCAACGCCCGCGCCAACGCCACCCGCTGCTGCTCCCCGCCCGACAAATCATGGATCGAACGCTCATCAAAGCCCGCCAAACCCACTAACGCCAAGACCTGATCCACCCGCGCCCGCATCTTTTCCGACGACCATTTCTGCATCCGCAGGCCAAAGACCACATTGTCATACACGTTTTTATGCGGAAACAGGGCGTAATCCTGAAAAACAAAGCCAAAACCACGCTGATGAACGGCCGTTTTCGTCAAATCCTCGCCATCCAAAATCAACTGCCCGGCATCAGCGGTCTCCAGGCCAGCAATAATGCGTAACAGCGTCGTCTTGCCACAGCCGCTCGGCCCCAGCAGCACCAAAATCTCCCCCGCCGCCAACGCATAGGAAATCCCTCGCAGCACCGGCTGTCCATCAAACGACTTTTGTATATCCGTAAATTCAAGCATGATTATTCAGAGGTTGCAAAGTTGCAGGGTTGCAGGGTTGACGCCATTGACGCCTGCAACTTTGCCACTCTGCCACCTTCAAAACTCCCCAATATCAGCATATCTAAACCGTTCAATCGCAATGAAGCCCACCGCACAAACGACCATCAGAATGGTGCTCATCGCCATCGCTTGCCCAAAATTAAGCGCCCCAGGCTGGCCCAGATAACGCTGAATGGCAATGGGCAGTGTCAGGTAACCGCTGTTGGGACGCACAATAAAACTGGTCGCGCCAAACTCGCCCATGCTCACGGTGAAGGCAAAAACGGCCGCCACCAGCAGCGCCCGTCCCATAATCGGCAAATCAACCTCGCGCCAAACCCGCGTGGGCGACGCCCCCATCACACTGGCCGCTTCACGCAAATTCGGGCGAATGCCTTGCAGCACCGGCATCAAACTACGCACCACAAACGGAAACGCCACCAGCGTATGGGCAATCAACACCAACAGTGCCGACGTGCGCAGTTGATCATACGTCACCACGTAGCCAAAGCCCAATGTCACCGCCGACACACCCAGCGGCAGCATGAAAAGAGGGTCCAGCAAAACGCGCCAACGGGTCGGGCGTATCAACAGCGTCGTCGTCAGCAGGCCGAGAAAACAGGCCAGCCCCACCGTCAAAAAAGCATAGCCGATTGAGTTGCGAACGGCCGTTAACGGCGGCACATACACCACACTTCTCCGGCGCAGTTCCGTCAGCGCTCGATAATAGTTCAGCGTCAATTGACCCTCACGGTCTACCAACGAACGCCACACGAGCGCAAACAAGGGTGCGAGGATGAAGATGGAGAGGGAGATGAGCTAGAAAGGAAACGGCCGTTTTCTCCTGCCAGCTTTCCGGTTTCTTCAAATTATCCTGCTGCGGTCTAAAATCCAACGCAATCGCCGACTTCTGCTGCCAGCGGGCATACACCAGCATCAAAACAAACGTAAAGAAAATTTGCATCAACGACAACACCGCCGCAATATCAGCCCGCAAAAACGTCACATACTGCCGGTAAATCTCCGTTTCAATGGTGCTAAACTGCGGCCCGCCCAAAATCAAAATCACGCCAAAACTGGTAAACGTAAACAGAAAAATCAACAGCGAGGCACTAATTAGCGATGGCCTGAGCAGCGGCAAAGTCACCTCGCGGAAAGCACGCCCTCGACTGGCTCCCAGTACCCGCGCCGCCTCCACTATGCGCGGATTCAAATTCGCCCAAAAGCCGCCCACCAGCCGCACCACCACTGCAATATTGTAAAACACATGCGCCAACAAAATCATCGTCAACGACTGCTCAATAACAATCGGTGCATTCTCTAAATCAAACAAGTTCATCAATATCTGGTTGATCGGCCCACTCACCCCAAACAGCGCCCGATACGCCGCCGCCACCACCACCGTCGGCATCACAAACGGAATCGTTGTGATGGCTTTGAGCAGACCCCGCCCAGGAAACGTATACCGCGCAAACAAATAGGCCGCTGGCAGCCCCGCTATCAGCGTCAAAACAGTTGAAAGCAGCGCCTGCCATGTCGTAAACCAGATGATTTTGCGGAAATAGACTCTGGCAAAAAAAGCCACCACCGCTTCATAGGTCAAACTCAGGCGAAAAATATTGATGAGGGGGTAGAAAAAAAAGAACGCCAAAAAAGCGATGGGAATCAGTAAAACGAGGATGAGCAGCAGCTTCAAAACCCAGGGATGCCGCTGCGTAAACGGAAGCGTCCAGTCAAACATCGGCAAGAGTTTACGACTGACAGTTTATAAAAGCAACCAGCCTATTCCTGCTTGCAAAAGGACACTGATACGGTTGAACGCTGATATTTTTCTTATCAGCGTTCAACCGTATCAGTGTCCCCCAAAATCATCCAGATTATTTGAGAGCAAAGCGAATCCGGTGATTGATAAACAGCACTGTCAACAGCAGTAAAATAGCAACCGCTTGATGGACTAGCGCCAACCAGGCCGGCACATGGAACCAAATCACGCCCACACCCAGTGCGATCTGCACACAAATTAACCCGACCATCGCCAAAACACCAGAGCGAATCGCCGGAAAATATGCTTTATGCCGCGCCACGTAATACAAAACCACCGCCATTGTCAACACCGCAAAGGCAAACCAGCGATGCACGTAATGAACGGTAATCGGCACTTCAACCAAGTTGTGCCACCACGGTTCCACGAACGACAGCAATCCAGGTGGAATCAGCTTACCAAACATTAGCGGCCACGTATTAGACGCATAGCCCGCCTTCAGCCCTGCCACCAAGCCCCCATACGAAATCTGCACCATCAGCACAGCCACCAAACCCACCGCCAGCCATTGCGCTGATTTCCGCGCCGGTCGGTCTTCAGGAATCACGTCTGAGCCATAGATATTGCACAGCACCGCCCACCAACACAGTCCCAGCAAACCCAACGCCGTCACCAAATGCGCCGTCAGCCGATAATGGCTCACGCTGGGTCGATCTACCAGCCCGCTGCTCACCATATACCAGCCCAAGAATCCCTGGAATGCAAAGCCCAGCCCGATAATCAAATAAAAACCGGACTTCCGCCAGGGAATTGTCTTTTTCAGCATGAAGTAGAACAATGGAACCACAAACAACATACCCGTCCAACGTCCCAACATGCGATGGATATATTCATTGTAGTAGATGAATTTGTATTCTTCCACCGTCATAGCTTTATTGATTTTGATGAATTCTGGCGTGAGTTGATATTTTGCAAACTCTTCCTGCCAACCCGTTTCCCCAATCGGCGGTATTATGCCAGTGATGACATTCCACTCCACAATAGAAAGGCCAGAACGCGTCAACCGCACGTAGCCACCAAAGATGACGAGGACAATAATGAAGAAGCAAATAACCAGCAGCCAAATAGCTAACGTTTTATTAGGTTTTACCGACATAGTGAATTTCCGTTTTTTTAAGATTTGGACATAGTATGCCGTGGAATTGAAAAAAGGGGAGTGACAAACGGCCGTTTCTCCCCCTGCTATATGTCACCCCAAAACAAAAAAAGAGCCACGTCTCCGCAGCCCTCTTCGTTAACTATTTCCAGTTCATTAGCATCAAACTTGATCCATCGACGTCACAATCTTCGCAACAAGACCATACTCAATAGCTTGTTCTGCCGACAACCAGAAGTTACGTTCCGTATCTCGTTCCACCCGTTCAATCGGCTGACCCGTTTGCTCCGCAAAAGTCTCATTCAAACGACGACGCATCTTGATGATTTCCTCAGCTTCAATGGCAATATCAGAAGCCTGGCGAATCCCAGTGCCACCCATCGGTTGATGCAACAAGAAACGGGTATTGGGCAAACAGACACGGTTCTCTTTATCAGCCGCCACAAAAATCAACGCACCCGCGCTGGCAACCCAGCCCGTGCCAATGATTTTCACCTTCGGCGTCACAAAGCGAATCATATCAAAAATAGTATCGCCAGATTCCACATGCCCGCCAGGTGAATTAATGATCAGCTTGATGTCATCGTCTGAATCAGCAGCCAACAGGAGCAACTGCTGCGAAATCCGCTCAGCCACCTTCATGTTAATTTCGCCAAACAAGAGGATGGTGCGTGTTTCCATTAACTGTTTCATCGCATTGAATCCCGAACCTTTTTCTTTTTGTTCGTCGTTTTCTTGTTCTTCTTGTTCTTCTTGTTCTTGCTCTTCTTCTTCTAGCTCATCATCGAGGTAAATCATCGCAGTCTCCTTAAATTTAAGACAAAGGACAAAAGACGAAATAGTCATTAGTCATTAGCCTTTGGTCAGGTAAGTTATTATAGCCGTATTATCATGCCCCAAAACAATTAGATTGGCGTTAACATGACAGGATCAAAAAAGGGATACGTTTCCGTACCCCTTTATTGTCATAGATGCTTATAAAACTGGCAACTATTCTTATCGTTTTAAGTTTGTGAATGCGTTCCAACCAGCATAGATAGCATTATCACCGAGTTGCTCTTCAATGCGGAGCAGTTGGTTGTACTTGGCAACACGATCGCTGCGTGTCGGCGCACCGGTTTTGATTTGACCAGCGTTCAAACCAACAACCAGGTCAGCGATGGTGTGATCTTCGGTTTCACCACTGCGATGGCTGACAACGGCCGTCCAGTTGTGGCGTTGTACCATGTCTACAGCAGCGATGGATTCAGTCAAGGAACCAATCTGGTTCACTTTACACAGCAAGCTGTTAGCAGAGCCACGTTCCAAAGCCATTTCGATACGTTTGACATTGGTCACAAGCAAGTCATCACCGACGATTTGGATTTTATTGCCCAGTTTGTCCATCATGATCTTCCAAGCGTCCCAATCGTCTTCTTGCAGACCATCTTCAATGGAGATAATCGGGTACTTGTTAACCAGATCGACGTAGAAGTCTACCATTTCGACGCCGGTGAGCTTCTTGCCTTCCACTTTCATGTTGTAGAGACCATCTTCGTAAATTTCAGAAGCGGCCGGATCCATAGCGAACATGATGTCTTCGCCAGGGCGGTAGCCAGCTTTTTCAATAGCTTCCATCATCAGTTCAAACGGTTCAGCATTGGATTTTACAGGAGGGGCGAAACCACCTTCGTCACCGACGGTGGTGGGGTAGCCTTTGCTTGCCAAAACTTTCTTCAAGCTGGCGTAAATCTCGGCACATTGGCGCAGACCTTCAGCGAAGGAACCAGCAGCTACGGGCATAATCATGTACTCTTGCAAGTCGGTTGCCCCAGCAGCGTGCTTGCCGCCATTCATAATGTTCATCATGGGGGTTGGCAAAACACGAGCGGAGGTGCCGCCCAAGTAACGGTAGAGAGGTAAGCCAACGCTGGCAGCGGCTGCTTTAGCCACAGCCAAGGAAACGCCCAAAATGGCGTTTGCACCCAGGTTGCTTTTGTTATCGGTACCATCCAAATCGATCATCATCTGGTCGATGCCAACTTGATCGGTGGCGTCCCAGCCAACCAACTCTTCGGCGATGGTTACGTTAACGGCTTCTACAGCCTGGAGCACGCCTTTGCCACCATAACGGCTTTTGTCGCCATCACGTTTTTCCCATGCTTCATGGATACCGGTGGATGCGCCGGAGGGTACAATAGCGGAACCCAAGGCTCCATCAAATGTCAAAACATCTACTTCCACGGTGGGGTTACCACGGGAATCTAATACTTCACGTCCACGTACTGCTTCAATAAAACTCATTGTTAAAACTCCTTTTCAGTTAGAGATGTTGTCTAATTGATTTATTTTCCCGGAAACGTTTCTTGAAGACACGAGTTATCGGGTAGGATTCTGTTTCAAATCCTCAGTGATATTATCTACAGCTTCTGTGTGTTTCTCGGAGTGGGTCAAGTAATTAAGATTACTCGACAAGATTTTCAAGGTGAGAACTACCACTAAGAACTATACAAAAGGCCAGCCTATCTTGCAACCAAATGCGTCATATAAAAACAGGTGTCATTCGTCATATCATTTTAGAAGGGATGAATGCTGAATTATGAAGGATGAATTGACGTTGTGACTCTTTTCCCCTTGCAATCTCTATTTGACAGGATTAGACTTGCCCATGATGAATGACTTAGACAAACTCAATCAAGAAACGATTCACCCACTTTGGCAGAAACTCACGAATGAATTGGCGACTATTTTTGACGCGCATTTTGTTTGCGCGACTGTTGCCCAGGAAATTGCCAACCACACTGGCCTGAAAACGGTTGTGGGTATGAGTGCCATGCAAGGCCGCTATTATGACGTATGGGTTTGTGAGGATAACGGCCGTTTAATTCAATCACGCTGGGATAATGAAAAATCCTCATTTGGCCCGTTGCTAGAAAAAGGGGAAGCGCACTACAAGGACAAATTCAATCTATCACCGGCCGACCTTGTGCGCAGCGAACTGTGGCAATTGCCAAAAGAGCGACTCCTGGCTATCCCCATGCCCATTCCAGGCAAATCCGACCCGCTTACACCACCCGGCATCCTGTGCGTGATAGACCCCGGCGACGATTGCTCCCTCAATTTAGACAATATCGAATCGCTCATCACCTATATAACCGTCTATCTTGACCGCGCCTACCTGCGGCAACAAGTTCATCGGCAAAGCATCGAGTTTAGTGTTGTTTCCGATATTAGTTTTGCCCTGACTTCCACCCTGAGTTTGCAAAAAATCTACCAGCAGCTCATCGACCCCGTCCGGCGCACCCTCATCGTCGAATCCATTTCAGTGGGACTCATTGACCAGGATACAGGTGACATCACCTTTGTAGATTCCTTGTTAGGGCCTATGTTTGAAGCCTTGCCCACCATTCGCATCAAAAAAGGGCAGGGCATTGCCGGGTGGGTGGCAGAACATCAAAGCCCCGTCATCATTAATGATGTTTATTCTGACAAGCGATTTTATTCTACCGTCGATAGAGATTCTGGTTTCCAAACCAATTCGATGGTTTGTATACCGCTGCAAGTGGAAGAACGAACCATCGGCGTTTTACAAGCCATCAACAAAAAAAGCAGCGATTTTAACGAACATGATTTGCGTTTATTGCAGGCCATCGGCGGTCCGTTGGCAGCAGCTATCGAAAATGCCCGTTTGCATAATGATGTCATTGCCGAAAAACGTCGTGTAGATACCATTCTAAACAACATGTCGGAAGGGCTGCTCACCATCAATCATGCCGGTATCATCACCCAGGCAAATGATGCCTTGCTCTCCTTGTTGGATCAAGAGTTGAGTAATCTCATCAACGAGCCAGCCAACCGAAAAATCCGCACCCGCGTCAGCAGTTTTGATGAATTTATGACTCGTGTGGTGGATAAAAACACAGACAATCCCCATCTTGCCACCGATATTTTCCAGGATGATGGGGAATCGGTACCTGTTCTTATGAGTGGTGCGCCTATTCTGGATGAAGACGGAAACGTCAGCGAAATAATTTTTGTGTTTAGCGATTTGGGTCAAATCCGTGAAGTTGAACGGATGCGGGATGACTTCTTCCACGGCATCATCCATGAACTGCGGACACCGCTGGCCACGATTTTGATGTATGCTCGCTTGCTGCGCGAAGGTAAAGCGCAAGACCAGGAAAAGTCAGACCGGTTTTTGGGTGTTATTGAACGGGAGAGTGATCGGCTGCAAAAGATGGTGCGCCAGATGTTGGAAGTGGCAAAGCTGGAAGCGCGTGAACTACAGCGCAGTGCGGAACCGATTGAACTCAATACACTATTTGATGAGATGCTGCCCGCGCTTGCTGATATAGCGACGGAGAAGGGATTGTCGTTTAGTCAACGTATTGAGCGAGAATTGCCACCTGCGATGGGCACGAAAGAGACTTACTATCTCATTTTTAAGAATCTGGTGGACAATGCCATCAAGTTCACTTTATCGGGTACTGTCAGAATTGATGCGTTCCACAAAGATGGCTGGATTCATGTGGTGGTAAAAGACCAAGGTATTGGGATTCCCAAGGCCAGTCTCCCTAATTTATTTGGACGCTTTTTTCGCGCACAAACGGCCGTTGAGCGGGGCATTGCTGGCACAGGACTAGGGCTATACATGGTCAAAGAGAGTGTTGAACATTATGGCGGCACGATTAAAGTTAACAGCATTGAAGGCAAAGGCACGACTTTCACTGTACTGCTTCCCATAGCAAATGCATAGATTAATCACCAATCGATTCACCAAAACATTTTTCTCTGCGTTCTCCGCACCTCCGTAGTTTATTTTTGAAGGAGACGACACCGACTGTCGTTGACCACCATCAATGAAAATCCGTAACGCGATTTGTCAAACGCTACATTTTCCGAGGAGAATCTTATTAAGCGGTCTGGTTCGAGGCAATTTGTAAATCTGCTACTTCCATCCACTGCGCCTCTGCTAACGGTAAGGTGCCCCAACGAAAACGGCCGTTTCGCGTCAGCACCATATATTGATTATCCAACCAACAGACAAAACCCAACGGGCCTCGGGGAGAAAACGCGGTCTGGTATATCAACTCCCCATCCACGTAAAACAAACAACCCTCAGGCCGCCAATCCAACCGATACTGATGCCATTCTGTCATCTTGACGGCTACCGGTTTGTAAGCTAATCCCTAAACGGCGGCGCACCATCGGCCAAAAGCGCACACGGAAACGACGAGACCGATTGAGTAGCAAAAAGATGGGAGCAAAAGGGATGGTGGAAACGGCCGTTTTCGTGCCAGCATCAATCGTTCCCACAAACCAGCCTTGCCCCTTTCCCGCCATCGGCAGTGGTAAATCAGACGGCGGTGACGCATAAAAAAACCAAACTGCTTGCGGCAGCCTCGGCCATTTCATCGACGGGTCGGCAAACGGCGCATTCCAAAAACCAAACCCGGCCGTACCCTGAAGTTCACCCGCCTCATGAGAAAATCGCGCCCGTAATTGCAGAGAGCCACCCGCCCGCCAAGTGAACCCACATTCCCCATAATCATCAATTTGGGCATCGGCATACCCACCTTCATGGGGGGACAACCCAAAATACAGCGACGCACCCTCCGTCACCACACCCCCATTTATCGTCAACAAATGAAATTCATCCATCACCAAAACCATAATCTCTTTAGCCCAAAGGTGCAAAAAGACAAAGAAAATCCATAAACCGCTGCTCCTTTGGGTAAGTTATTTCTGATTTCCTTATTCTATTATCAAAATTTCAGGTATAATCATCCGCTTGTAAGGAGATACGTTTTTATGGAAATTGTCTGGTATGGTCTAAGTTGTTTTCGTCTTTCGGAGCGCAAACACGCCACAGTTGTCACCGATCCCTATGATGCAAATTTAGGGCTTCCGGAACTTAAATTAAAAGCTGAAGTCGTCACCATCAGCCACAATGCCAAAGGGCATAATTCCGAAAAAGCCGTCAGTGGCATCGAACACTTATTAATCGGCCCCGGCGAATATGAAATCGGCAACGTCTTTGTCACCGGCATTACCATCCCGGCAGATGCCAAAACGACGAAAAATGTCATCTTCATGTTCGATTTCAATGGCATCACCGTTGCCCATCTGGGTGATATGCAAAAAGTGCCATCACAAACGCAAATCGAGGCGCTAGAAGAAGTAAACGTCTTGTTACTGCCTGTGGGTGGGGGAAACAGCCTCACCGCGGCTCAAGCGTCCGAACTGGTTTCAATGATCGAACCCAATATCGTCATTCCTATGCACTATCAACTGCCCGGTATGAAAATGGAGCTTGATGGGGTCGAGCGTTTCTTAAAAGAAATGGGCGTCACTGAACCAAAAGAAGAATCAACCTTGAAAATAACGAGCAGCAATTTCAATGAAGAAACTGAAATTATATTGCTGACTCCCAAGCAGTAAAATCAAACACAGGATTGTTATGTCAACAAAACTGGTCATGAATTGGGACATTCGTCCCGAAACAGAATCTGAATATTTTGAATTTCTCGTTCACGAATTCATCCCAGGCATGAACCGCCTTGGCATTGGTGAAATCCAGGTCTGGTACACCACCTACGGTGAATGTGAACAGAAACTCGCCACCGGCATCACCCCAGATTTGGAGCAGATGCAAACAGCCCTCGGCAGCGATGATTGGGAAAAGATGACAGAAAAGTTAAATGGATACGTCACTGACTGGAATCTGAAAGTCATCCCTGCCAACAGGGGCTTCCAGATGTAACCATTCTTTAACACAAAAAAAAGCCTGCCAGCATAAACAATGCTGGCAGGCTTTTTTTATTTTAAAGCAAATTATTTATGCAGGACTGCTGCTTTTTTCACTCTTGGTAGGCTTATTTTCGCTAGTCTCACTACTACTTTTGCTCTCACTACCACTTTTGCTCTCACTACCACTTTTGCTCTCACCACTGCTTTTGCTCTCACTACTTGTCGAAGAATCGCTTTTCTCGCTGCTACCTTCTTCTTTTTTGCCGCCAGGAGCCGCCGGAGACTGGGCCGTATTACCCCGATTATCGGTTACATAAAAGCCTTTTCCTTTAAAAACAACACCAACGGAGTTCACCACACGGCGAATTTTTCCTTCACATTCAGGACAGACTGTCAGTGGCTCATCCATCATGCGCTGACGGGCTTCAAATTGATGTTCACAATTGGTACAACGATATGTATAAGTAGGCATGTTTACTCTCAGTTAGTTCGGAAAATCGTATCAGAAACCGAAAATTTATGTGCGGTTTTACCCAAATGTTTTTTCACGGTTCACCTAGACGAATAAGTATTTTAACGACCGCTGATTGATTTGACAACTTGCAGACCGTGGCCTATGCTATCAGTCTATTGTTAATTTTGAGTTAGCAAATTTTTTCGTTTTCGGTTGATTTTTTAAATTCCAATAAAAAAACAGGAAAAGAACGATGACAATTAATGAAACCCACGCAAAAATTAAAGCAAGTGTTTGGCAAACGATTGCTCAATCCGATATTGATGTCAGCAATATTGATAAAAGCAAATTGGGTGAGCTAGTCGATATTATTGTGGATGTGGCAATGGAAGAGATTGATGCTCAAATAGACCAGCCCTTAACCGCATTTGAAGAGGAAGAGGTGGGGGATGTGATTAAAACGGCCGTTGCCGACGATATTCTCCTAGATAACAAAGAAGACATATTATGGGAAGGTCGCCCCTTCCTCTCTATGGTACAAACCTACGTCATCACCGATGAACGCATTCGCATCACCAACGGTTTCTTCGGCAAATCCACCGAAAATATCGAACTGGTGCGTATTCAAGACGTGGACTACAGGCAAACATTCAGTGACCGCATGATCCAGGTCGGCGATATTTTCATCAAAAGCCAAAACGCCAGCCGCCCCAACATCATCTTAAGTAATATCAAAAACCCCGAACAAGTCTACGAAATCTTACGTCTCGCCATCCTCCATGCCCGTAAACGGCACGGCTTCACCTACCGCGAAGAAATGTAGCGATTGACCCCAGAAACTGGGTTTTTTCAAAACCCAGTTTCGTAAATACTAACCGCAAAGGAGTGGAGAAAGCAGAGATTACTCTGGACACACCTCCGCGTTCTCCGCGCTCTCCGCGGTTCAATCCAGACAGAGTTAGTCGTTACCCCGTTTCACTAATAAGCCCCCAACTCCCGCAATCTATCATCACTAATACCAAAATGGTGCGCCAATTCGTGCAAAAATACATGGCGCACCCAATAACGGAGTATCTCCATGTCATTGCCCGCCCGCATCTCGATAGTGGCCTGGTAGAGGGTGATCGTGTCTGGGGGAACCATGCTGTAGCCATGATTGCGCTTCGTAAGAGGGATACCGCTGTACAGTCCCAGCAAGGTATGACCGGGAGCCACGCCCGCCCGTTCTAATTCATCCTGACTTGGCCAATCCTTAACCAACACAGCCACATTTTCCATTTTCTCTCTGAAAAATTCAGGCAAGGTTTCAATGGCTTCAATGACCATTTCTTCAAACTCAACGTGTGGCAAAATCATACTTAAAACTATACGCGACCGTACTTTTTCCGCCAACGATTCTAATGAAATTTTGATGCCGCTATCAACGAAAGACCTCCGAGGTTCTTTAGACCTCGGAGGTCTCATGATTACGATACTTTTTTGAAAACTGATACAATCATTTTTGATTCATTCTGCTTCACTCAGATTCATCATTCAAGGAGATAACATGCCAATCCATGAACTGGCCGGGAAGCCGGCTCCCCCAGAACTATTAGTCAACATTCCCCGTCTTGTCTCTGCTTATTACACCCATACACCAGATGTGGAAGACCCCACCGAACTGGTTTCCTTCGGCACATCAGGCCATCGCGGTTGTTCACTCAACTATAAATTTACAGAGAGCCACATCATGGCGATTTGCCAGGCGCTAGTGGAATACCGGCGAGCGCAAGGGATTGATGGCCCGATGTATATCGGGATGGATACTCATGCACTTTCTGAACCGGCTCTGGCAACGGCCGTTGAGGTTTTTGCAGGTAATGGCGTAGACATCTTCATCCAGGCTGGTCTCGGCTATACTCCGACTCCCGTTATCAGCCACGCCATTCTCACCCACAACAACCAGCGCAAAGGCGGACAAGCCGATGGCGTCGTCATCACACCATCCCATAACCCACCCAACGACGGCGGCTTCAAATATAACCCGCCATCCGGTGGCCCCGCCGACACCCAAACCACCAAAGTCATTCAAGATCGCGCCAATGATATTTTGCGTGACGGCTTGAAAGACGTGAAACGAATGCCGTTGGAACTGGCGATGAAAGCGGCTCATACCCACGAATACGACTACATCACGCCCTACATTTCCGACCTGGACAACATCATCAACATGGAGGCCATCGCGCAAGCCGGCCTCAAAATTGGCGTCGATCCGATGGGTGGCGCTGGTGTGGCTTACTGGGAACCGATAGCCGAGATGTATGGCCTCGATTTAGAAATCGTCAATCCCTACGTCGATCCTACCTTCCGTTTTATGACAGTGGATAAAGATGGCAAAATTCGCATGGACTGCTCCTCGCCCTACGCCATGGCCAGCCTCATCAGCCTCAAAGACCAGTTCGACATCGCCTTTGGCAACGACCCTGATTATGACCGCCACGGCATCGTCACCAAAAGCTCTGGACTATTGAATCCCAATCATTATTTGGCGGTGGCAATTGAATACCTCTTCCAGAACCGTCCGGGCTGGCGGGCAGATGCTGCCGTGGGCAAGACGCTGGTGTCCAGCTCGATGATTGATCGCGTTGCCAACAGCTTGGGACGCACACTCAAAGAAGTGCCGGTTGGCTTCAAATGGTTTGTCGATGGCCTTGTCGATGGCTCCTACGGTTTTGGCGGCGAAGAAAGCGCCGGGGCCTCGTTCTTGCGCAAAGATGGCACGGTGTGGACGACTGACAAGGATGGCATCATTATGGACTTGCTGGCGGCGGAGATAACGGCCGTTACCGGCAAAGACCCCGGCGAACATTACCAGGCCCTCACCGCCCAATTCGGCAGTCCCGTCTACGAACGGAGCGATGCACCCGCCAATTTAGCCCAAAAGAACGCGCTCTCCAACCTCTCCCCCGATATGGTCGAAGCAGCCAGCATGGCTGGTGAACCCATCACCGCCAAACTGACCAACGCCCCCGGCAATGATGCCCCCATCGGCGGCCTCAAAGTCGTCACCGAAAATGGCTGGTTTGCGGCACGGCCGTCCGGCACGGAAGAAATCTATAAAATTTACGCAGAAAGTTTCAAGGGAACAGACCACCTGAAGCAAATTCAGGAGGAAGCACAAGAAATTGTGCAATCTGCTTTCAAAAAAGCAGGGCTTTAATTTTAATGGGACACTGATTTGTCGAACACTGATATTTTTCTTATCAGCGTTTGACAACATCAGTGTCCTTATTATTTACACTGCCTCAACGGCTTCCAAGTCAGGAAAAAACTGTTTGACAGTGCCTTCAACCCAGCCGTGCAGCGTGACGGGAGCTAAACCACACCCCTCACACGCCCCAGACATTTTTACTTGCAATGTTTTGCCGTCATACCCCACCATTTTTACTGCGCCACCATGAAAATGGGTGATGTAGGCACTTAGTGAATTAACGAGGGCGTTCATGCGTTCTTCTTCGGTGGCATTGATGGGCATGTCCGCGGCTTCTGGTTGAATATCGTACATAGATGTCATTTGTCTGCTCTCCTTGCTTGGGCGGAAATTGGGGACAGCGAAGTGTGCCGTCCCAATTTCCGCAATTCTTCTTCCACTCTCGTTAATAGGATAGCAAAATAGGGATAACGGCCGTTAGTGGCAATTGTCATATATTTGTCATGAAAGTTAGGCGGTTGGCTCAGCCACCGTTGCGAAATTCTGCGACGAGCCGCTTCCAGTGGAACGAACTGGTAGAAAGCAACGTATCCGCACGAAAGAAGCGAGACGAGAACAGCACCAGGAGGTAGGTGGTGAGTGCCAGCCCTCCCAGACTGCACAGAATTTGCCAAAGCGGTACGCCGCCAGCCGCGATACGGGTCATCATGGAGGTGGGCGCGGTGAGTGGAAATAGACTAAGGGCGGTTGCCAGTTTGCCGTTTGGATCATTGAGGAAGGCGTAGTTGAGCCAGAGAGGCAGCAGCAAAGGCAGCATAATGATGAAGGTGTATTGGCCTGCTTCCCTGGCATTGGGGGACAGAGCACCGATAGCGCCCATCATCGAGGCGTACAAAATATAGCCCAAGGCAAAAAACAGAACCGCCCAAATCATAAATCCAGGCGGCAATGCATAACTGCCAAAGGCTGAGAACATACTTTTTCCTCGTTGCAAGAAGAGAATGCTGCCGCCCAGCCACACCACCACCTGAATCGAGGCGATGGCACTCAGACCGATAATTTTGCCCAACATCAGATCTCGGGGACGCATACTGACTAGCAGCACTTCAACGGTGCGATTTTCTTTTTCGTTGGCAACGCTTTGCAACATGTAGCCGCTGCTCATGCTGATGAGGAAGAAGAAAATAAACATGGTAGCGAAAGGCACAATGAAGGTGAGCGGATTGCTGGTATCGTTATTGTTTTCGGGCGCTAATGCTTGTCGACTGATAGTGCGCGAGGGATGGATGAGCGTCGCTGCTATGTTTTGATCTCCAGTGAGGTTGTAGGCAAGGGCATAGCTGATTAGTTCGTCGTTGGGTATGTTGAATGGTGTAAATTCTCGTGTGATGACGATGACTTCCCCGGTTTCCAGATAATCGGCCGAAATGACGAAGTATTGGTCGATTTCTTCAGCCAGAAGGGCGGCTTTGGCTGCGGTAACGTCGGGGTAGGCTTGCAGAGTTTGGCCGCTGATGTCTGGCGGCAAGTTTTGCAGAAGGTTGGCTTCGTCAACGTAAATGATCGGTTTGGGTGCGGCAGGCGGACTTGATGGGTTGTCACCGAATGGTTGGGATGCTGCCAGGGGGGAGGGCGCTGGTATCTAAATCTGCAAGAAGGGCGTCAAGGTCTTGTTCGTTGATGCTGCGCGCGGCCACAATCTGCGCACCGATGTTGAAGCCGATGATCAGGAGCGGAAAGAGAAAGGTCATAATCCAGAAGGATTTTTTTCGCAAAATAGTGCGGAATTCGTTTTGAATGACGATGAAGACGTTACGCATGGGTTACTCCGTTAAAAGGTGGCAAGGTTGCAAAGTGGCAAAGTAGCAAGGTGGCAAAGTGGCAAGGTAACACGTTACCTTGATTACCCTGCAACTCTGCAACTCTGCCCCTTTTATTCATTTGTCCTGATGGCAGTCCAGGCTTCTTTGAGCGAGAGACTTTTGCCGTAGTTCAGCATTCCCTGGCGGAAGACTTTAGCCGCGAACCAGAAGAAGAAAACGGCCGTTCCCACCAATATCACCCAACTGACCACCACCTGCCAGATCGGCATCGTGCTCATACCCCACCGCATCATCACCGTCAGAAACGATGTCGTCGGGAAGAAAGTGAGCGCCGATAATGATGGGGCTGTTGGGCGCGGTGAAGAATAGTCCCATAAAGAAAAACGGCATCAGGAAGAGTAAGTTAATAATCCCCGACACTTGCTGGGCATGTTGTGGTTCACCCACCGAACTGCCAATCGTCGCCATCATGCCAGCGACCAGCGCATAAGCGGGAATGAAAAACAGCACCACGATGAGAATTAAGCGCCCAGGGAACGGTTAATCTGGGGAAATCTGTAATGACAGGCCGAGGCGATGATGACGGCAATAACGGCCGTTCCTATCCAAATAAGAATCTGCGTCAGCGACATCAACATCAGCCCAAACGTTTTGCCGCCAATGAGTTGGGTGGGTGTTACTGTCGTCATCATTATTTCGATAGTGCGGTTTTCTTTCTCATCTGTCACCACCTGTAATAAGTAGCCCGATGCTCCCATCACCACAAACAAAAAGAAAAATGCAGCCACAAAAGGAATCAGGAAACTGAAAACCAATTCACTATTAAACTCGCGGCTGCCATCAGCGGTGCGCACCGCCAGATTTGGCCCATCAACCAAGCGTTCTTGAATATTGGCCGGTTGGTTTGCGACCAAATTGACGCGAATGAAATCGGATATGTCGTTGTAGACGATTTCACTTGGATCTTTATCCCAATAGTAAATGTCCATGTGGTTATTGCTGAGGTAATCAGCCGGAACCACAAAATAGGCCTGGATATTGCCAGTTTTCCAGAGCCGATTTGGGCGGTGATTTCGTCGGTGAAAGCAGCAAAGGTGGTGAAAGACTCCTCTGCGACTTCAGCGGGATAGAGACCCGCGACCAGGATGCCACTTTGGTCTACATAGCCCACAGGTTTATCGGGATTGTTACGAATCGCCACACCAATGGTGATGCCCATGATGAGCATGAGTAACAGGGGAATACCGGCTGTGCCGATGAGGAAGCCGCGCCGTTTTACCATTTTCCAATATTCGGTTCTGGCCAGAAGCCAAAAATTACGCATGGGCTTCCTCCGGTTGGGTCATGGCGGCGGGCAATCCTTCTTTGACGACGGTGATGAAGATGTCGTCCAGAGAGGGCTTGGCGATTTCAAAGCGGTCAATGGTGATGCTCGGTGTGGCGGCGAGATATCGGAAGATTTCTTGCGGATTTTCGCCGGGAGCCAGCGCCAGATGCCAGGAGCCGTTGAGTTGCCGCGCTTCGAGCACGCCAGGAATGTCGGCAAAGTTTCCCTGCCCTTTGAGTTCGATAGCGTTACCGGCAAAACTGCGTTTGATTTGGTCTACTTCACCATAGAGGACAGAACGGCCGTTATGAATCAGCACAATACGGTTACACAACGCCTCAACTTGATACATCATGTGAGTAGACATAATGATAGCTTTGTTGGCTTGACGCTGTTCTTCGATAATATCTTTCACCAGCCGCGTATTCACAGGGTCTAGCCCCGAAAACGGCTCATCGACGACGATGAGGTCAGGCTCATGCAGCAAGGTAGCGATAAGCTGCGCTTTTTGCTGCATGCCCTTTGCTCAGTTCCTGCACTTTTTTCTGGCGATGGTCGTATAAATCGAGCCGTTTGAGCCACATTTCCAACCGTTCTTGGGCGATGGTTTCATCCAGCCCTTTGAGACGAGCCAGGAAGATGAGTGTTTGTTCGAGCTTTTGGTCTTTGTAGAGGCCGCGTTCTTCCGGCATGTAGCCGATGCGCCGCTTTTTGGCCTCGTCCATCGCGCCGCCAAAGATGCTGATGTCGCCGCTGTCGGGCTTGAAAATGTCGAGCATCATGCGGATGGTGGTGGTTTTGCCCGCCCCATTTGGCCCTAGCAGACCAAATATTTCGCCTGGATTTACGTCGAAGGATACATCAGAAACGGCCGTTACCGAGCCAAAACTTTTACGCACAGAAGATACAGAAACAGAGGTCATGCCCTTACTCCAAAAAGAAAAGGGAGCCTAAAATGCTCCCTAGCGATAAATATCAGTATCAGATTATACGTGATATATGCTACTTTTGTGCTAACTTTCACGTAAGAATTCTCTTTTTCTCTGGGTATCTCTGGGTCTCCTTCGAAAATGTAGCGCGATTTGGCAAAGGGTGTGTTTCAAATGAGTTATAGAATTATCCGCTACTCGTTGGGCGATTTCATAAATCGCCTGGACGATTTACAAAATCGTCCCACGCCTGACGATTCATTCAACTGAAATGAAACACACCCTTTGGCAAATCGCGTTACGGATTTTAATTCATCGTGGTGCGCGCTGCGGCCCATGAGAACTCCTCTGTGAATCTCTGTGTAACTGTTATTGTTCTCTGCAATACCCCAATTCACAAATACCAATTTTACGTTATACTTTTCCACTGTTTTTGGTAAAGGATAAACTTATGCTTTTTCGGTATCGATTAGTAAAAATAGCCATGATGGTCACTCGCATCATTTTATTGACGAGAATTAGAGTGAAGGGACTGGGAAATATCCCAGACAAACCTTACATAGTCGTCCTCAATCACACCAGCACGGTAGACACACCAGTGCTGTTAATGACGTTTCCCATTCAAAAATGGCGTTTCTTTGCGGTAGAAAAGTGGAAATACCATCCCATCTTTGGTCCGATTATGGCTTGGCTCGGTGCAATTTATATTGTCCGTGGCGAAGCAGATCGTCCAGCGATTCGGTTGGCACTGGACGCCATTGCAGAAGGCACAGTATTTGGACTGGCTCCCGAAGGCACCCGCAGCAAAGCTGGCAAAATGATGGAAGCAAAAGATGGGGCAGCTTACTTAGCCAGTCGAGCAAATGTGCCAATTTTACCCGTTGGCTTGGCACACTGTGACGATATTTTCCCCAATTTCAAACAGCTGAAATGGACGAATGTGCAGGTAAACATCGGGCAATCGTTTATGCTGCCAGATAGTGAACAACGGGTACGCGCACGAAATTTACCCGCCTACACGCATTACATCATGATCCACATCGCCGCGCAGTTGCCAGAGCGGTATCATGGCGTGTATGCAGGCAGCCCAGCATTGGCAGCCTTAGAACGAGGGGAAGATCCGTGGCCTGTCTGTTTGGAATTAGAAGCCGTTGCGAACAGCTAATTCAAACGAAGCCCACCTTCGCCGACTCATTACCAGTCCACGAAGGTGGACTTCGTAAATGTAGCCGTGAATTTATTCGCCGGGTCTAAAAACCAACAAACGCATCAATTTTCAGTCAGTAGGGGCAAAATCGAGCCGTTTACTCAGCCAGGTCAAAAAGAGGAAAACCGCTAAATACAAGCCAATCCACAAAAAAACCTTTACAGAACGGGAAGGCACCAGCACCGCCACCAAGCCAAAAGCAATCGTCACCGCATAATAGCTCAGCACAATTTTCCGCGTGGAAATCCCCCTGTCTGCAAGGCGAAAATGGAGATGATTCCGATCCGCGCTCATCGGGCTTTTGCCATGCCGGATGCGGTTAATAGACAACCAGGCCACATCCATGATCGGGATTGCCAGCACCAGCAAGGCGGTTGATAGTTTAGCAGGTGACAAAATCGAGAGCGTTGCCATCTGGTAACCAAGTAAATAAGCACCCACTGACCCTAAAAATATTTTGGCAGGGGAAAAATTGGTGGGCAGAAATCCGAGCAACGCCCCTGCCAGCGCCAATGGCAGCAACGGCACGATGGTCTGGCCGAGACTGTAACTGTGCCAGGCAAACAGCAGCGCGGCGATGGTGCATACACCAGCCGCCAACCCGTCCAATCCATCCAGCCAGTTGATGGCATTGATCATGCCCACAACCCAAAACAGCGTGAACAGCAGCGCCAGCGGTCGCCAAATCCAGATGAGTGAGCCGTCCACGGTAAATACCCAAGAGAAAGGTGGCGTTGTCCAAACGGCCGTTCCCGGAAATGGATTGGTAAACACCTCAATAAACACAAGATTCCACATCGCCAACGCCGCCGCTAAAAATTGGATGGCAAACTGTCCTCGTGGAGAAAGCTCCCGCCAATCATCAAGCAAACCGCCAATGACAATGACAATGCTGCCCATAATCACGCCCCGAATCCGCGTCGCATCTGCCGGATCAGAGGGGGGCATCACCCACAACATCACGAGAATACCAATCAGCCACGCAGCAAAAATAGCCAGCCCGCCCAGCATCGGAATCCGCCCCACATGTTTTCGCCGCCCGCCCGGTTCTGCCACAATGTCAAACCGAAAAGAGAGCCATCGAGCCAAAGGCGTGAACAGCAACGCTAAAATGAAGGTAAGAGCAAGGATGATGAAGTAGGCCATAGAGGAATGTTACCCCCTCCCTAGCCCTCCCCATTTGGGGGGCGGGCATCAGCTCCCTCTCCCTTGCAGGGAGAGGGCTGGGGAGAGGGTGAAATTTTAAGCAGTTCCAAATTGACGGTCGCCAGCATCCCCAAGACCGGGCAGAATGTAACCTACGTCATTGAGTTTTTCATCGATTTGGGCGATGTGGATAGGCACATCTGGATGATTTTTATGCAATTCGGCAATGCCTTCTGGTGCAGCCAGAATACCAACAAATTTAATGCGTTTGGCGCCCCAATTTTTGAGGATGTCGATGGTGGCTGACGCAGAGCCACCGGTAGCCAACATCGGGTCTAGCACCAGACACACTTCAACAGTGGGCGATGTGGGCAGTTTGTTGTAATAGGATACGGGCTGAAGCGTTTTCTCGTCACGATAAAGGCCAATATGCCACACTTCTGCGCTGGGCATCAT
This sequence comes from uncultured Chloroflexia bacterium, assembly GCA_963747345.1. Classification (GTDB taxonomy): domain Bacteria; phylum Chloroflexota; class Anaerolineae; order Promineifilales; family Promineifilaceae. The sequence goes on from CAVVFA010000009.1 coordinate 472,249, forward strand.
TTCCCAGAAGCCGTTCACCATGCCCAAGCCAGCGCGTAAAACGGGAACCAGGCCAATTTTATCTTGAAGTTCGTAGCCAACGGCCGTTGCCAATGGTGTCTCTACTGTCGTTTTACTCACTGCTAAATCGGCAGTCGCTTCATAACTCAATAGTAAAGTAACTTCACGGATGAGTTCCCGGAATTTCTTCGGTTCTGTGTTTGTATCCCGCAATAATGTTATTTTGTGTTTAACCAATGGGTGTTGTGATTCGTAAACCATGCTGCAACTTTCCTCCTGAAATTTTTGAATAGGCTGTGTTGCCTGGAAGTATACCTGATCAGCCATGTGAATACGCAAACGGCCGTTTACCAAATCGCTCAGTTAAAAACGACAAACGACAAACAGCCGTTCTTATCGTATAATCCCACGCAAACGGATCACAGGCAACCAGCGAAATATGATCGAAAAACCAACAGCCAACAGAACCATTGCCCCCCAACAGCAAAGCGAAGACAAACGTCTCGCTGCTGTCATTCGCCCCCAGCTATTAAACGAATTCATCGGGCAAGAAAAGCTCAAAACCAATCTCGCCATTCTCATCGAAGCCGCTCAAGCCCGAGAAGAACCACTAGACCATGTTTTGTTCCATGGGCCACCTGGACTGGGCAAAACCACCCTGGCGCATGTCATGGCGAATGAGATGAATGTCAACATCCGCATCACAGCAGGGCCAGCCATCGAACGAGCAGGCGACTTGGCCGCCATTCTCACCAATCTGCGCTCTGGTGATATTTTGTTTATAGACGAAATTCATCGGCTAGGCCGTGCCGTGGAAGAAATTCTTTACCCGGCAATGGAAGATTTTGTGCTGGACATTATTGTGGGCAAAGGCCCCGGCGCTAAAAATGTACGCCTCAAATTGCCAAAGTTCACAGTCATTGGGGCAACAACTCGTCTAGCCCTGATAACGGCTCCCCTTCGTGCCCGTTTTGGCGCAGTTTATCGCATGGATTTCTATGAGTTGCCCGCCGTTGAAGAAATCGTTACACGCGGCGCGAGCATTCTCGGGGTTGAAATGGAGTCTATCGGCGCGACTGAGATTGCGCTGCGCTCGCGGGGTACGCCCCGTGTGGCGTTACGCTTGCTGCGGCGCGTGCGGGACTATACGCAAGTGCGGGCAGACGGAAAAATCACAAAGGAAACGGCCGTTGCGGCCCTCAATCTCCTGGAAATAGACCGTCTCGGTCTCGATGACCTGGATCGGCGAGTGCTCTTCGCCATCATCGACAAGTTCAACGGCGGCCCGGTTGGCCTGGATACCATCGCCGCCTCAATCAGCGAAGAATCAGACACCATCATGGACGTGGTCGAGCCGTATCTTTTGCAACTCGGCTTCCTGGAACGCACGGCACGGGGACGAATGGCTACCCCCCATGCGTATCAACACCTGAATATTGCGCTGCCTCAATCACGGTTGCCACAAAAGCCCAATCAACCCGGCCTGTTTGATGCAGACACCCCCGACTAAACTATGATTGCTTTTGCACGCATCCTCATTATTATGGGTTTCAGTTTCATCCTCATCGGCGGTCTCATTTTGATTGCTTCTCGTTTCTTCCCCTGGTTGGGCAATTTGCCTGGCGATTTGAGTTTTGAAGGTGAAAACTTCAAAGTCTACATCCCGTTTGCCACCATGATTCTTGTCAGCATTTTAGGCACAATCCTGCTCAACATCTTCATTCGCATTTTTCGCCGATAAACAGCTCAATTTTCCCCCCTTTTTATATCGTTAACGATTGCCTCCCCTGTTTAACGATTGTTTAACGCGGGCTTGTTATTCTGTCTTTCATACCTTAACCACCTTGTTTTTTGTAAAGAGGATGAGACATGTACATGACAAGCCACAACAATCAATTGATTACCACCTTGGTCACCCGAATGATTCTGCAAATTGCCCCGCGTGAAATGCAACTATTTCAAAGTCAAAAAGAGGAATATCTGCGCGATCCAGAAGAAATCATCAACAAGCGCGGTTTTGCAACCAAAACAAACAGCCCTGAAAAAATCCTGTTTCTGGCGCCTATCATCCGTGCCATCTTGTGTGATGTTATTTCTCTGTTAGAAAAAGAGAGCAGTAACGATTCGGCAAACAGCCGAACGCTGTCCATAACGTCAGCACGCGCACAAACCATTTATAATTTCGCTTATGAAAAAGCCATTCATTTTCAGCTTTCTCCGCTGAAGGCGCAGGTGGTGGCAGATGCTGTGTTAGATAACTTGAGCTTTTCTTCCTCGACAACCTAAGGATGCGTTCACAAACAAAATTTGAATACAAACGCATCCGCAAGGCTTGACCATTCACAAAAGTCAAAAGAGATTCACGGTCAAGCCCTAAATCTCTTTTGCGCCAGAGTAGGCAGCAGTTAAAATACAGTCATGCGAACTGAAGATTTTAACTATACACTGCCCCAAGAATTGATTGCTCAACGGCCGTTATCCCTCAGAGATGCCAGCCGTTTATTATTGCTAAACCGTGAAAACGGCCGTTTAAGCCACCAACAATTCACCGACATTCTCGACTATTTTCAGCCAGGCGACATCCTCGTCGCCAATAACAGCCGCGTCATCCCGGCGCGTCTGTTTGGGCAAAAGCCAACCGGCGGCAAAGTAGAAATTCTACTGCTCGAACAGCTCGACGAACGGCGCTGGAAAGCGCTGATCGGTGGCAAAAAGATGATTTTGGGCACAAAAATCCACCTGTATGATGGGGAAGGCAATCCCACAACCCTTAAAGCAACGGTCACCGACGTATTGGATGGCCCCCAGCGCGAAATCCAGTTTAACCGTGATATTAACGATGAACTGGAATCCATCGGTCATACGCCACTGCCTCCTTACATTCACGAAACAATCGACGATGCCGAGCGCTATCAAACTGTCTTCTCCCGTCCACCCGGTTCCGCCGCCGCCCCCACTGCCGGACTGCATTTCACGGGCGACCTGCTCCTGGCGCTGCGTGATAAAGGCGTCATCTTTGAGACGGTCACGCTGCATGTGGGGCTAGACACATTCAAACCCGTCGAAGCGGACGAAATCACCGACCACCACATCCACAGCGAATGGGCCAGCCTCTCCCCCGATACTGCCAGACGCATCAATGAGGCCAAATTGGCTGGGGGTCGGATTATTGCGGTAGGCACAACGGCCGTTCGCACGTTAGAAACCGCCGCCCTCAAATCCGCTGGCATCAGCGGCAGCTTGCAAACCATCAGCGCCCGCGATGCCTCTGGCGAAACCAGCAATATGTGTCCCTGGAAGCCAGTCGCCGCCTTTGAGGGGCCAACCGACCTCTTCATCTACCCCGGCTACAAATTCCGCGCCGTCAATGCCATGATCACCAACTTTCATCTACCCCAATCCAGTTTGTTGATGCTGGTGTCGGCGTTTACGGGACGGGAAGCGATGATGGCGGCATATGAAACGGCCGTTCAGGAACAATACCGCTTCTTCTCGTTTGGAGATGCGATGTTAATCTTGTAAGAAAACAATATTTCCACCTTATAAAAAAAAGACCACAGAAATTTTTCTGTGGTCTTTTTTTTACCGTTTATCTACCAAGAAACCATCAACTCCACTTTTCCGGCGGCTCCGACATACCTAAAATATTGTAGCCAGCGTCCACATGAACAATCTCACCCGTGACCCCACTGCTCAAGTCGCTGCACAACCAGAGCGCAGTTTTGCCAACTTCATCCTGGTCAACATTGCGGCGCAGCGGAGTGCGCTCCTCCGTATAGGTGAGCATTTTGCGAAAACCAGCGATACCAGCGGCGGCCAGTGTCTTAATCGGGCCAGCGGAAATGGCGTTGACCCGAATGCCATCCGGGCCTAAATCGGCGGCGAGATAGCGGGTGCTGGCTTCCAGAGCCGCTTTGGCGACGCCCATTACGTTATAATGCGGCACCACTTTTTCTGCGCCGTAATAGGTCAGCGTCAAAATACTGCCGCCGTTGGGCATTAATTTGGCGGCTTCACGGCTTAAGGCAACGAAGCTGTACGCGCTGATGTCCAAGGCGATTTTGAAGCCTTCACGAGACGTATCCACATAACGGCCGTCTAACTCTTCTCTGGGTGCAAAACCAATGGCATGAATGAGAATGTCAATTTCGCCAAAATGTTCGGCTGCTTTGGCAAATGTCGCTTCGATTTGTTCATCGGAACTGACATCACACATTTCCACAAATGTCACGCCCAGTTCTTCAGCCAAGGGATAGATTCGTTTTTCTAACTGGGGGATAGCGTAGCTAAAGCCAATTTCAGCGCCATGCGCGTGAAATGCTTGCGCAATGCCCCAGGCGATGGAATTTTTGTTGGCAATGCCAAATATCAGTGCTTTTTTACCTTCAAGTAATTTCATGCAATCTCCTCTGAAAGTGTGTCGCGACTTGGCAAATCGCGTTACGGGTTTTCATTGATAATGGTTGACGACAGTCGGTAGCGCGATTTGCCAAATCGGGTTACGGCTCCAGAGGTGGCTACCAGTTTCACCAGACTCCAGTTATTTTGAAACGTATGGGTTTTCTGCCAGCCAATAGCGCCAGGGTATGGAGAGCCAGGGTTCAGGCGTTTGGCCTAGACCGATGCGCGGCCCCGTGCAAATTTGAGCTGGGTCAATGGCTGGCGCATCTTCAAACCATATAACCCCACTTTCTTCACAAAGGTTTGCCCCGTTTAAAGATTTGTCGATGGCGAGTGCTTGGGCGAGTTTGGCGGGGCCATTGGTTAACTCGTGGCAGGGAACGGCCGTTTCTATTCCCAGTCATCACATCCACCCCAGCCACCGGCTCCAGAGCGCGAATCAAAACCGCGTTGGCTTCACCCGCCAGCCCCGTGACCACATTAAACATCCAGTGTACGCCATAGGTGAAATAGACATAGGCAATCGCCTGGTGAGCCAAACATAACGGCCGTTCGCGGGGTTGGTCTGCCCTTATTGGCCCGGTCGCCATGACAGGCCAGGTCTGGCTCATCAGCATCACAGTATGCTTCTGTTTCCACGACAATACCGCTGAGGAAACGGCCGTTTACCTGCCGCACCAATCGCTTACCTAACAAATCTTGAGCCACCACACATGCACGTCGGGCAAAAAAAGTACGATCCAAACGGCCGTTTATCATAACGTGTGCCATTCCTCTGGGGAGAGGGCTTCGGGCAAATATACAGTAACCGTTGTGCCGTGACCCAGTTCACTCTCTACCACAATGCGGCCATGATACCGGTTTACAATTCCCTGACAAATCGCCAAGCCCAGGCCAGTTCCCGGAATACCTTCTTTTTGACTATAAGCACCCCGATAAAAACGGTCAAAAAGATGGGGCAGTTCTTCGGGGGGAATGCCTTTGCCCGTATCTGTTATCTTGAACCAAATTTGCGGGGGAACGGCCGTTTCCCGTCGTCCGACTTCAACCACAACCTGCCCACCCTGGGGAGTGTAAGCCAGGGCATTCCCTAGCAAATTCGTCAGGAGTTGGCCGATATGTTTATCTTCAATGGGAACGGCCGTTTCGCCACCAAACACACCATACGTTAATTGAATCTCTCTCAATCCCGCCTTCGCCTGAAAAATTTCGACATATTCTTGAACAATCAAATCCAAATCCACCGGTGGCACATATCGCAGCAGCGCCTCCGTTTCCAGATGGGACAAATCCAACAAATCCTGAATCAACTGTGCCAGACGGTCTATTTCATGGTTAAGAATTTGAAAATACCGATCCTTCTTTTCTTCGCGTCCCCGTTCGGCCAACGCTGCATAGGTCTTTATATTGGTCAGCGGCGTCCGCAATTCATGCGTCACATTCGTCACAAAATCTGTTTTGAGACGCTCGATCTCCTTCAAACGGGTGATATCCGCTTCAACAACCACAAAACCCGTTACCTCATCCTCCGGCGTTTTAATGGGAGCCATGGTCATGACAACATCATAAAAAGAGCCATCCTGCCGTTTATTGATCAGTTGACCAGTCCAGGGCTGCCCCTGAGTCAGGTTATCCCACAATTCAGCATAAACGGCCGTTGCCGTTAACCCACTCTCTAAAAACAGCAGGGTCTTTCCCATAAGCTGCGCCCGGGTATACCCACTTTGGTTGATCATTTCTTGATTGACGTACACAATTTCAGCAGCACTGTCTAAAAGCAAAATACTTTCGCCAGCATGTTCCAAAATGGTAATCGTTCGATCCCGTTCCAATTTCAATTCTGCTGTTTGCTCGGCAACTTCTTTTTCCAAATATTCTGAATAGACCTGCAATTGGTAATACAGTCGTGAACGAGCCACACTGGCACTTATTAACCCGCCTAACGTGGTTAAAAACACAACATCATTATGAGAAAAAGCGTCAAGCTGACGGCTTTGGGCATTGATAACCCCTATAACACTATTATCAATTTTAATAGGCACCACAACCCCAGAAAGCATTCCCGCATTTACCAGCAAACAACGAGGAGCCTCACGCAAATCAGGCACGATGACTGCCTCACCATTTTTAATAGCACCCTCACAGATGGTTCCGTGTATCGAAACAGAACGATTCGACAGGGCTTTAGAAATATCATGATAGGATGGATGTGGCGACACCATTTGGTTTCTCTCATTAACCAGAGCAAAGCCAAAGCTTTCAGGATACAGCGTTGAGGCAATGACAGCAGTCACTTTAGAATACAATTCATCTAAATCCACAACAGCGGCTGTATCTAAAGCAAGTTGATGCAGAATGGAAAGTTCTGTGGCGCGGCGGTCTGTCTCTTTGTAGAGGCGCGTGTTTTCAATGGCAATAGCAGCCTGGTTCGCAAATGCGGCTACCATATCACCATCTTCTTGCTTGAAAGCATTCACCGTATAACTATCAACATTTAATATTCCAATAACTTCCCCTTTTACCCGTAGCAAAACCCCAATCCATGACCGAATTTTATCCTCGCCTGATCCTTGTATCCACATGGCACTGGCGTACGTATCAGAAATAACGCTGACTTGTTGGGCTGAACTGAATTTATCGAGGCTGTGCAGCGCGATTGCATTCTGCAAGACATCTGCTATGGTCGAAAAATCGAATCCTTTTGAGGCAGCTAAGCGGACGCCATCTGTTTTTTTATCCACTATCTGAATGGATACAGCGTCATAGGCAACAACTTCTGCCAGGAGGGCGAAAAGCTGGTCATAAAGGTCATTTAGATCTAGGCGTGTCGTTAAAAGGGAACCCACTTTTTGCAGGATTTCAGCCAGGTGTAATTGCTTGCGTTCGGCTGCGAGCAAACGGCCGTTTTCAATTGCCGCCGCCACTAAATTAGCCACCCCCTGACACAGTTGGATTTCTTCACGCGAAAACTCGCGCGGCGTCAGCCACGACTCAACATGCAAAACACCGATGGGTTTAAAACGCGCCAACAACGGCACGTACAAAATAGAACACATGCCGTGAGCAATGGCTTCTTTCGTATGCAACTCGAGGAACCCCTGGTTGGTAATGTCTGGCAAATGGAAGAAACGGCCGTTTTCAATCACCCATCGACTGCCTGGCAAATCAGTCAATTTATATCGATACCCTATTTCGCCAAACAAAGCATCGTACTGAGTAGAATAACGCTGCGCTCGCAACCACAATTCTTGGGCATCATTCTCCAGCGTTGTCAACTCGATACACAACGTGCCGCCAAGATAGTCAATCAGCCTATCCAAGGCAAACTGCATCGCCTCCTGCACATCCAAAGACCCGATCAGAAAATCACTCATTTCAGTGAGAATTTCTGCCGCGCTCCGCTCAGGAACCTTTGGTGAATTTTGCATCTCAGTCATGGTTAAACCGATTTTATCACAACACAACGGCCGTTACCCCGTTCCCCAAAATCCTGCTAAAATTCTAGTGGATTTACCCACTGAAATTTCCCAACCTAAACAAGTCAAACCAAGGAGACCACTATGTCCAAAGATTTCATATTTCGGGGTTCCCTCTCCCAGACAGACCCTGAACTCGAACACCTACTTAATCGTGAAACAGAACGGCAAAACAGCACCATCACCCTCATCGCCTCCGAAAGCGAAGCGCCGCAAGCCGTGCGTGACGCCATGTCCAGCACCTTTGGCAACATTTACGCCGAAGGGTATCCGCGAGAAGCGGGACGCCGCCACACCGAAGAGCGCATCCTCGATGTAGACATGGAACTCGCTCTCTACCGCCGCAACAGCGACCCGCGCTACTACAAAGGCGTGGAATACGCCGACGTGCTAGAAGCCCTCACCCGCCGTCGTGCTGCCGAACTATTTGCGGCCAACGGCGTCAGCGCCAGTCAACTTTATGTCAACGTACAGCCTCTCAGCGGCGCACCGGCCAATTCGGCCGTCTACACCGCCCTCTTGCAGCCCGGCGATACCATCATGGGACTCAACCTCAACGATGGTGGGCATCTGTCACACGGCTCTCGTGTCAACCGTTCCGGCAAAATCTACAAGAGCCTGCCCTATTTCGTCAATCCAGACACAGATGAACTGGATTACGACGCCATCGAAGCCCTGGCCATAGCCGGAAAGCCACAAATCATCGTCGCTGGCTTCTCCGCTTACTGCAAAATCGTTGATTGGCAGCGCTTCCGGGCCATCGCCGACAAAGTGAAAGCATACTTGCTGGCTGATATTTCCCACATCTCCGGTCTTGTCGCCGCTGGCGTGCATCCCAGCCCCATTGGCATTGCCGATGTGGTGATGACGACCACCCACAAGAGCCTCTGCGGGCCACGCGGAGCCATGCTGCTCACCCACAAACCGCTGCTCGCGCAAAAAATCGACAGCGCCGTCTTCCCTGGCGAACAAGGCGGGCCGCATCTCAATACGATGGCTGCCCTCGCTGTTGCCCTCAAACTCGCCAATACCGATACCTTCCGTGAACTGCAACAGCGCATCGTGGACAATGCCCAACGGCTCAGCGCCAAACTGGAAGAAACCGGCATTCGCACCGTCGGTGGCCCGCCAGAAAATCATACGCTGCTGGTAGATACCAAAAGCGTCACACTGGGCAACAGCACCCTCACCGGCGACATGGCCGCCCGCATTTTGGACGTGGCGGGCATCGTCGTCAATCGCAATACCATTCCAGGCGACAAGGGGGCTTTGAATCCCACGGGGCTGCGCTTAGGCACAGTTTGGATCAGCCAACTGGGGTTTGGCGAAGCGGAAGTTGATTTGCTGGCAGAAGCCATCGCTGGCACGTTGAAGGCTTGCCAACCGTTCTCTTATCGTCTGCTCGGTGGCAAAGTAGACCGCCAAGCCAAAGTTGACCCCATTGCGCTCAACAGTGCGCGGGATGTGGTGCGGCAGCTACGCACATGTTAAACCAGAGGCTGGCGGACGCTTAGTTGAGGTGCGTGGCAAATCAGCCCAATCGTTGCTCAATTATGCGCTCACCAGTGATGTGGTGGCGCTTGCCATAGACGAAACCCAAGCCACCCACATCTTTGGCCCCGACCTAGACCTGGATGCCACGTTGTACCGTGTCGAGACCGACCGCTTCCACCTGCTGTTTTCAGATAAGGAGGATGCGCGGAAAACGGCCGTTTGGCTTTCTGATCTGTCCGATGGCTATGTGACATTCTCAGACCTGTATGCGCGGCTGCCGGGGCCGGTCGTCGTGAAGCTGGTCGCGCCAGAGAACTTGCTGGAAAAAGGGGCAGAAGCAGTCATGGGCGGCGTCATGGAACTGTCAAAGACGTTCAACAAAGAAGCAGACCCCGAAACCTACGCCGATACCAAGCCGTTCTTCATCGGCGCCGACCAGCGGCAAAGCGGCGAAGCCCTACCCGCATTCACCTGGGAAGAACCCGCAGACCCACCGATGCTGCGCACCAACCTCTACGACACTCACGTCGAAATGGGTGGGCGCATGATTCCATTCGGCGGCTACGAAATGCCCGTCTGGTACAGCTCCGTCAGCGAAGAACATGCGGCGGTGCGTGAAGCGGCTGGCCTGTTTGACGCTACCCACATGGGCGTATTTGACGCCACCGGCGAACACGTCGTGGAATTCCTCAACACTGTCACCACCAATGATGTCAGTGCCCTCAGCGTCGGGCAATCGCACTACACTTATTTCCTTCTGCCTGATGGCTCTGTGATAGACGATTTGATGATCTACCGCCTGAGTGAGGAACGCTTCTTAATCGTGGTCAATGCTTCCAACAATGATAAGGATTGGGCATGGTTGAATGCGGTGAATGAGGGGAAGGTGATGATTGATGGGAAACGGCCGTTTGCCCGCATCCAACACCCCGTCACCCTCAGAGACCTACGGGATCCCGCGCACGGCGAAGCGTGCCGTGTGGATGTGCCGCTGCAAGGCCCCAAAGCCCTCGAAATCGTCCTGTCGATGTGTGAAGACGATGCCTTCGCCGAACGGCTCAAGAAACTGCGCTGGGCGGGTGTCACCCAAGGCAAGCTGGGCGACTTCGATGTCATCATTTCCCGCACCGGCTACACCGGCGAACGAATCGCCTTTGAGATATTCCCGCATCCTGAGCAATCACCGGCGCTGTGGAAGGCTCTCATTGCCGTTGGCGAACCGTTTGGCATCAAGCCGTGTGGCCTGGCGGCACGTGATTCCACCCGTACCGAAGCCGGACTGCCGTTGTATGGGCATGAACTGGCCGGCGATCACAATCTCAATCCGGCTGATGCTGGGTTTGGCAGCTACGCCAAGTTGTGGAAACCATTCTTCGTAGGACGCGACGCCTTCATTGCCAGCGAAGAAACGCGCGAACGCAAAATTGTCCGCTTCCGCATGGATGAGAAAGGTGTGCGCCGCCCCGAAAATGGCGATCCCGTCATGGATCGGCGGGGCAAAGTGATCGGCACTATCACCAGTTGCGCCATCGACAGTGAAGGCTATTTGCTCGGATTGGCGCTCGTCCCAGCAGACACCAAAGCGAACACAACGCTTTACATTTATCAACTCGGCGGCGGCAAACGAGACATCCAAGTCCCGAAAGCGATCAAAGCAGGGGCAAGAATGCCCATGCCCGATACGGCAACGGTTCTTACTCGTTTTCCGAAGAAGTAATGAGGTGGCAAGGTGGCAGGGGTGCAGGGTTGCAAGGTGGCAGGGTGTTGAGGTAACACGCTCCTTTAGCACCTTGCCCCTTTGCAACTTTGCCCCTTTGATATGTCTTGCCACTCTGCCACTTTTCATGTAGGATTGCGGTCAAAGGCGTACGAAATGTATGCCTTATTTTCTTCCAAGAGGAAGTTCGAGGAGCAATTAATGCGTCGCGAAGTATTAACTTGGTCTGATGTAGACAAACTGATTGATTACCTGGTACCCCAGATTCACGGCCGTTATGATTCAATGGTAATTGTAACGCGCGGTGGCATTATTCCTGGTGGTATGCTGGCTGAAGCATTGAATATCACTTATATTTTAACCGCTTCTGTGCGGTTTCCGGCTGACTTTCCTGGTTTACAAGACCAGATGCAGAGCAAATACGCCATTCCTGAGTTCATCCAGTTCCCCGATAATGAACTGATTGAAGGACGGCGGATTTTGGTGGTCGATGATGTATGGACAAAAGGACGCAATATCGTCACTGTTGCCAATCGGATTGATTCGGCTGGCGGTGATCCTGATACTTGTGTGCTTCACTACAAACCAACTACTTCTTTGTATCCCGGCCTAACCCCAACTTATTATTCGGCTGTGACCGATGCCTACATTATTTATCCGTGGGAGCTTGATCGGGGACCAGAAGTTTTGGGAGCGTGGAACTAAAACCCCCACCCTAACCCTCCCCAAAGGGAGAGGGAGTCAGCCTAAACACGAATAAGGGATGAAGGCAGAAGATGAATGCCAGATTACCTTTATTGACAACAATCTGGCTTTTGTTAGGATCAGGACAAAATTAAATACGATACGCCCGTAAGACCGGTGATGACTGGGTCCCTGGCGGCGAAAGCCGTCGAACCGTGTCAGGACCGGAAGGCAGCAGCACTAAGACGTCACTTTTGGGTGCCCAGGAAAACCTGGTCGTCATCGGTTCTACGAGCGTATCGAGCATAATAATTGGAGATTAGAGATTGGAGATGAAATGGTCTTCAGTCTCTTTTTTTTGAAGGTTGAAGGTGGCAAAGTTGCAAGGTTGCAGAGTTGCTTTACTATTTTGCCACTTTGCAACTCTTGCCACCTTTTTACTTTATGAAAAATCTATCGAATCGTACAACGGCCGTTCTCATCATCATTATGCTCGTGGTTGGCATCAGCAGCCTGGGGAGTGCCGTGTATTTAGCGACGAGTGCGGACAATACAACCGCAGAACCAGCGCCAACCAGCACCAGTGACACGTTAATCGAAGCAACGGCCGTTCCTCCCACCATCTCCGCCCCTGTCAACCAAATCGCCGTACAAATCGGAGCCCATGTGCAGACTTACGCCACATCACAGACAACCCTGGGTGATTTTTTAGCAGAAGCCGAGATTCCCTTGGGATTGCATGATGAGGTGCTGGTAAACGGCCGTTCTGTCCCCCGCGTTGACCTGTATGATACCCCTTTGCCCGAGCAGGTTTCTATTCAACAGATCGTACCAACAGCAACGCCCCAACCGACGGCAACGATAACGGCCGTTAGCTACACCATTCTCGTTGACGACCACGACCCAAACCGTCCAGAGTGGGCTTACCAATCCCGTAGCCATCGTGGCAGAAGCGGGTATCCTGCTGAATGAACTTGATTACACACGTCCTGGCGCGGAAACGGCCGTTACGCCAGGCAGTCAAATCGAAGTCATCCGCGTCACCGAGCAAATCATCACCCAAGACGAAGAACTCCCCTACGAAACCGTCTGGCAGCCCAACGACCAGATGGATTTAGACACCCGCGAGCAAATCAGCGTGGGCACGCCCGGTCTGGCACGCAAACAAATCACAATTCGCACCGAAAATGGCGTTGAAGTGAGCCAGGAACAAACCGCTTCCTGGATTGAGCAAGAGCCAGTCAACGAAGTGACGGCCTACGGCACGCGCATCACCCTCAAACCCATCAACACCGACCAGGGTCCGCGCGAGTATTGGCGCGTGGTGCAAATGCGTGTCACCTCCTACACCGCCGCCAGCTCCGGCAAAGCACCGGATCAGCCGGGATATGGCATCACGGCCAGCGGCTTACCGGCTGGGAAAGGCGTAGTCGCCATTGATCCGAACGTGATACCTTTCAAGTCTGAAATATTTGTGCCTGGATACGGGGTGGCGATTGCGGGCGATACCGGCGGGGGCATACGCGGCCGCTGGATTGACTTGGGCTGGGATGCGGACAATTATGAATCTTGGACGGGACATGTGGATGTTTATTATCTGGCTCCCGTGCCATCAGCGGACAAAATTAATTATCTGATACCATCGGTTGTGCCATAATGTTTGGTTTGGTGTGAGGATTAGTGTTGCAGTGCACTGCATTTGTTGCTTTTCAATGAAGTGGGGAGGAAACGGCCGTTCCCACCCCATTCCATCACGCCAAAAACAACGGATAACGGCCGTTCCCTATTTCGTTTAGACCGAATAGTCGTCTCCCAGTTGAAACAAGTGTGAAATTGAGCCATAATTTTTACCATCTACAAACCTGGAGGAAAAATTATGACTGGCAGAAACGAATCCTGCCCATGTGGCAGTGGTAAAAAATATAAAAATTGTTGTCTACCAAAAGACCGGGCTGCTCGCGCCCAAAATTCAGCAGCGGAAAAGAAACTAGAATTCACCGAACCCGTGGCGTTACCAGATTATTTCACACCGGAATCCGTGCTCGCGCTTGAAGCCTTTGACGACGCAGAGCCAACCCCAGAAGTGGATCCGCTGTTAGCCCGCATCAACGCTTTTTGGGATGAGTTTATGGAGGCGTCCTATGAACAAAAATGGGCAGCGGCAGCACAGATGCTGGCTGTTGAACCAGAACTATGTGACGGAGAAATGGTTTTTGAAATAGTCAATACCCTGTTTTCGCAGGCCATTGATGCGGGCGAAATAGAACGCTACAAACAGCTTTTAGACAAGTTAGAACAGGTTATACCTGAGGCCTATGCGGAAGAATTACACTACATTCTGGATAATCGCATCCGAATTGCCCTGATAGAAGGGGACGACGCCACACTTGAAAGCTGTTTTTACCAATTCTCGCCCCTTGCCGGTGACAAGCTAGACTTATACTATCAAGTTGTCAACACCCTTGCCTATCACGGCAAACTAACCATCTTATACGAAGGCATGAGGCAGGCACGGCCGTTTGTGGCCCAGGATCACGGTTTATTCGAATGGGCTTATGAGGAATACACTGAAAAATTAGGCGAGCTAGAAATCTTATACCGGCTAACTGAAAACCCCGACCTGCAAATAGACGACCCTTCCTTGCAGCAGCATTTTGCAGAATATGGATTGACGCCTGAACCTGACGTGTTTTTAGCATTTCTGGATTATCGCACCGGTCGTAAATTGCCATCCTGGGCACTGAGCGATTTTGTGTTTACACACAAGAAAAAGGATGATCCGGCAATAAACAACCCGGCCTTGTTATTGACGGCATTTACCCACTACGCCCACACCGAAAGCGGGTTCGCACGCACAAAAGTGGAGATGGTACGCGACAATCTGGCTGACTACGTGATGCGGCGTTATGAAGGCCAACTAGACAACTCCGATCCAGGCTATGGCCGCAAGCGTAAACAAAGCAAGAGAAAAACAAAAACATCGTCACAAAATCCTTTTTGCCCGGATGCAAAAACGCTAGACATGTATATGGCGCAGATAATGGGTTTTATGTCATTCCGTTTTTATGAAGCCTTTGCTTTATATGAACTTATCCCTACCTGGCTCCGCTTCCTCACCCAATACAACTTGCTGACGGAAGAAACCCGTCAACAAACGCTGGCTCAACTGCGTTATATGAAAAAAGACCTTCGAACTGATCGCCGATCAACAGACCAACGATCCGACTATTAGAGAAAATCTGGCTGGGTGGCCTTATGAACGGTAACTGGATTTGTTGAGCCACAGGAGAGCGAATAACCTATGAACCATACCATCCATAACAATATTGTCAGCTTCATTTGGGGCATTGCCGATGATGTGCTGCGCGATGTGTACGTGCGCGGCAAGTACCGCGATGTTATTTTGCCCATGACCGTCATTCGGCGGCTGGATATTTTGTTGGAACCAAGCAAAGATGACGTGCTGAAAATGCACAAGTTTTTGGAGGAAAACGGGATTGAGTCAGGCATTGCCCAATTTCAGCAGATTACCGGCTATCCCTTCTACAACACCTCCCCCTTCACGCTGCAACGGCTGTACGATACACCCAGCCAGATCAAGACCAATTTCGAGGCGTATCTGAATGGCTTCAGCGACAACGTGCAGGAGATCATTCGCAAGTTTAAGTTTCATAACCAGTTGGAAACGCTGGATGATGCCAACCGCCTTTACCCCATGCTGGAAAAGTTCCTGTCGCCGCGTATGAATTTGGGCGTCAATCCGGTTAAGGACAGCCGGGGCAATGTGCTGCATCATGGCTTGTCTAATTTAGGTATGGGCACTGTATTTGAAGAGTTGATTCGCCGCTTTAACGAGGAAAACAACGAGGAAGCAGGGGAGCATTTTACGCCACGTGACATTGTGCAGTTGATGGTGCATTTGTTGTTTGAGCCAGTGGAAAAGCAGATTGAAAGCGGCACCTATCTGGTCTATGACGGGGCGTGTGGTTCTGGTGGTATGTTGACAGAGGCCGAGAAGTTTTTTGTGGGCTTGGCCGAAGCGCAGGGCAAACGGGTGGCCTTGGAACTGTATGGGCAGGAAGTGAACCCGGAGACCTATGCCATTTGCACGGCCGATATGCTCATCCAGGGACGCAGCACGGAAAACATCGCGTTTGGTTCCACACTGCGATACGATGCTTTTATGCGCACCAACTTTGATTTCATGCTGTCCAATCCACCCTATGGCAAGTCGTGGAGCGTAGACAAGGATTACATCTTCGATGGCAAAAAGAAAGAGGTGATTGACCATCGGTTTGCGGTGGGTTTGCCGCGCAGCAGTGATGGGCAGTTGCTCTTTTTGGTCAATATGCTGACCAAGATGAAGGATACGCCTCATGGCAGCCGTATTGCCCATGTTCACAATGGCTCGGCTTTGTTTACGGGGGATGCGGGGCAGGGGGAAAGCGAGATTCGCAAGTGGATACTTGAGAATGATTGGCTGGAAGCGATTATCGGACTGCCGTTGAATATGTTTTATAACACGGGCATTGCCACTTATATTTGGGTGCTGAGCAATCGCAAGCCGGAACACAGAAAGGGCAAGGTGCAGTTGATTGATGGGCGGGAACTGTATACCAAGCTGCGCAAGAATTTGGGCAGCAAGAACTGCGAGTTCACGTCAAACCACATCCGCACGCTCATGGATACCTTTTTGAACTTTGAGGAAAGCGACATCAGCCAGATTTTTGACAATGAAGATTTTGGCTATGACAAGATTACGGTAGAGAGGCCGTTACGCCTGAAAACCCATGTCACCCCAGAGCGATTGGCCGCGTTCAATGCCGATTATCCAGCGGACAAAACCTTAGTTGACGGGCTGGTCGGGTTGGTAGGCGATGAGCCACACCTTGATTTTAACCAGGTGGAAAAGCGGTTTGATAAATGGTTAAAGGGTGCGGGGCAGAAGATGACGGCCAAACAGAAGAAAACGTTGTGGGACAGTTTCACGGAAACGGATGAAGCGACCCAACCGGTGGTTAAGAAGAAACACAAGGACGGCACAATCGAGTACGAACCAGATGCCAACCTGCGCGATACGGAAAATGTGCCGTTGACGGAAACGATTGAGGCTTACTTTGCACGGGAGGTGCTGCCCCATGTGCCGGATGCCTGGATTGATGAGACCAAGACGGTGCGCGGCTATGAGATTTCCTTCACCAAATATTTTTACCAGTATGAGCCGCTGCGCTCGCTGGCGGAGATTGTGGCTGATATTCGGGCGTTGGAAGTGGAAACGGACGGGATTTTAGAACAGATTGTGAGTGGGCAGCGGGTATGATGCAACAGTATCCAGCTTATAAAGATTCTAGCTTGAATTGGTTATCCAAAATCCCAGTCCATTGGGATGAGCTACCCAATATTGCTATTTTTCAGGAACGGATTGAAAGAGGCTTTGAGGCTAATGAACTGTGCTATCTGTCACAATGGCAGAAGGTATTATTCGGCAAAACGAGCTTGAAACGAAAAAAGATATTTCCAACGAGAATAAATCAAATTACAAACGAGTACGTGCAGGTGATATTGTCCTATAACAAAATGCGAATGTGGCAAGGGGCAGTTGGATATCGCCGTTATGAGGGAATAGTCAGCCCAGCTTACGTCGTTTTACGTCCAAAGTGCAATATCAACCCAAATTATTTTCACTATCTATTGCGATATTCCCTGATATACCAATGAATCTTATCGAAACTCCTATGGGATTCATGATGATCAATTGAGTTTGCGCTATGTGGACTTCAAGCGAATGTACTCGCCTTTTCCTCCTATTGAAGAACAAGAAGCAATTGTGGCGTTTTTGGAGGAGCAAACGGCCGTTATCAACCAATTCCTCGCCAATAAACGCCAGCTAATCACCTTGTTGGAAGAGCAGAAACAGGTGGTGATAAATACGGCCGTGACGCAGGGATTGGACCCCAACGCCCCTCGCAAACCCTCCGGCATAGACTGGCTCGGTGATATTCCCGCTCATTGGGAAATCACGAAAATCGGCTATCATTTCGTCGAGTTGGTAACGGCTCTAATCCCCAAGTCGAAGCAAATGAGATATTGGCAGAGATGGGTACATATCCATGGCTCAATAGTTCATCAGTCAATCAAAGGGTTATTACCTGAGAAGCCGATCGAATATGTAACTCCAGCGGCATTACTGAAGAACGATCACCTTCCAATAGTCAAACACGATCAGTATTCTTATTGCAATTACTGGCTAGGGTACAACAAGTAGGAACAGCAGCATTGTTAAGGTTTTGAGGCCGGTATCAACCAACACATGGCTTATATTCCCCCGATCACCAAAAGTAATTGACTTCTGATTACCTTGTGACTTTCTGCAAGGCAAACTATAACTATTTAAGATAAATTAGCGACAGGTCAAGGATGCAGACAAAAGGGGCTTTAACTTGTAGATGACATCAGACAGTTGAGAATTCCAGTTCTCCACCTGCTGAACAAGAAATCAATTGTTAGAAAATGGTCAAACAAACCCTCCGGAAATCAACACCGCCATCAAACGCATCCAACGCGAAATCGAACTCATCGAAGAATACCGCACCACGCTGATTGCCCACGCCGTCACCGGCAAAATAGACGTGCGTCCCCAGCCGGAGATGGCATGAAATTCCCCTGGTTCGGCCGTAAAAAACAACAGCCTCACACGGTAGCAGATCACAAACGGCCGTTGTCCCCCGACATCGACCACACCATCGACCGTCGTCTCTATTACCGCGCCATCCAGCCCGGCACAACCTGCCCCCGCTGTCACAAGACATTGATCCAGGAACTCGCCACCTACATGGTTGTCACCTTCGACAATACCGGTCTGGAAACAGATCGGCTTATGGTTGGCGGCGATTTTGGTCACTACTGCCCCAACTGCCCCACCATCGTCATCGATCCGGCTGAGCTAGAGCCATATCTGGATCTCGCCCACACTCAATTTGAGTCCGGCAAGGGCTTTGCCGTTCTGGGGCGGGTAGCCCTGGAAGGGTTTACCGAAGAAGAAAACAACACACCGGTTGGCGAACTGGAATCAATCCCGATTGTTCCCTTTCACAAAAGCCCTTCTTACACAAAACCAAAAAGCAAACGACGCAAAAAGCGCAAGGGAAGATAATCATACCTACCAATAAGGGCATCGAACGCACTTATAGGACTATGCTGAGGGTAACGGCCGTTACCGGCAAAATAGATATACGTTCTAGTGTATAATGAAGCCATCTCTCCTATTCATGAGGTAAATTATGACTTTACATCAACTAACTATCTCTTATCCCGACGAATTGTTGCTCTCTCTCAAAACTGAGCCAAAAGCCTTTGAGCAAGAGGCCCGCCTGCTCCTGGCTCTTAAACTGTATGAACAAGGGCGCATCTCCACGGGCATGGCCGCTCGCCTGGCCGAGATGGAGCGAGTCACCTTCCTCTTTGAGTTGCAACGCTTCGGCCTCTCCCCCATCGGCGTAGACCCCGACGAACTCGCCAGCGATACGGCCCATGCCTAATACGCCGCGCCTTGTTGTCAGCAATACCACGCCCATCATCACCCTGTCACTGGTGGGGCAATTACCCTTGTTACACCAGTTATATGGCACAGTTTTGATACCAACGGCCGTTGCCCATGAAATCCTGGCTGGTGGCGCTCGTGCAGGCGCAGCCGAACTGCAACAAGCCAGCTACATCCACACCACGCCACTGCAAGACCCGCGCCGCGCCGACCTCCTTAGCGATTTAGATCGCGGCGAAGCCGAAGCCATCGCCCTTACCCTTCGTAACAAAATGCCGATTTGCTGATCATAGATGAGCGATGGGGGCGGCGACACGCCAGTCGCTTAGGAATATCCCTCACTGGCTCCATCGGCATCCTGCTCAAAGCTAAAGAAATGGGGTATATAACGGCCGTTAAACCACTCTTGACCCGTCTTGAACAAGGCGGCATCCATCTCAGTCTCGCCCTCATTGAGCAAGCATTGCAACAAGCAGGTGAAACATGACAACCGATACCAGCGAAGCCGGACTAGAAACCATCATCACCCACTATCTGGTTAACCACAACCAATACCTCCCTGGCGCTCCCCAAGATTACGACAAAGAATTGTGCCTGGATCGCGCCCAGCTATTCGCTTTCCTGGAAGCCACCCAGCCCGACACCCTCGCCGCCATCCCCCAACCAGAAAAACTCCTGCAACGCCTCAGCGACCAAATCCGGGATAAAGGCATTGTGGAAGTGCTGCGCAAAGGCATCAAATACCAGCAGCATCGCCTTCACCTCTACTATCCCCAACCGCCCAATAATCTCAACGCGGAAGCCGTGCAAAATTATCAAGCCAACCGCTTCTCCGTCACGCGACAGGTGCATTTCAGCCAACAGTACCCCCACCAATCACTGGATTTGGTCATCTTTCTCAACGGTCTGCCCCTCATCACCTTTGAACTGAAGAACAACCTGACCAATCAAAACGTCAACCACGCCAAGCGCCAATACCGCGAAGACCGCGACCCCAAAGAACCCCTCTTCCGCTTTTCCCGTTGCCTGGTCCACATGGCCGTCGATGACCAGGAAGTGTGGATGACCACCGAACTGCGCGGCCCTAAAACCTTCTTCCTGCCCTTCAATCGCGGGCAAGGTTACGGCAAACCCATCTATGAAGCCGTCAATCAAGGCAAAGGCAACCCCCTCAACCCGGACGGCCTGATGACCGCCTACCTGTGGCAAAAGATACTGACCAAAGAGAGTCTCAGCGGCATTGTGGAAAAGTACGCCCGCATCATCCAAGACAAAGACAGCAAAACTGGCAAAAAGAAGTCGCCCCAACTCGTATTCCCCCGCTTTCATCAACTGGATGCCGTGCGCAGCCTGCTGATTGATGTGCAAACGCAAGGCGCGGGGCAGCGCTACCTCATCCAACATTCGGCTGGTTCCGGCAAGAGCTACTCCATCGCCTGGCTGGCCCATCAACTGGTAGAACTGACCAGCCTCTACAGTCATAAACCCATCTTCAACTCCATCATCGTCGTCACCGACCGGGTGGTACTCAACCGCCAAATTCGGGACACCATCAAACAATATGCCCATGTAGACGGGGTGGTCGCGGCCGTGCGCGGCAGCACCGAACTGGCCGAAGCGTTGGCCGCAGGCAAAAAAATCATCATCACCACCATTCAAACCTTCCCCTTCGTCCTGCCCAAAATCGGCGAGATGGGCGACAAAACCTTTGCCGTCATCATCGACGAAGCTCACAGCAGCCAGGGTGGCAATGTGGCCGCCAAAATGAATCTGGCCTTGAGCGGTGAAGCCAACGAAGCCATTGACGCCATTGACGATGACGAAGATTTCATCAACGCCCTCATCAAAAATCAAAAGATGCTGCGCAACGCCAGCTACTTCGCCTTCACCGCCACCCCCAAAAACCGCACCTTGCAAACCTTTGGCGTGCAACATGGCGAAAAATATTATCCCTGCCACGTCTACACCATGAAACAGGCCATCGAAGAAGGCTTCATCATGGATGTGCTGGCAAATTACACCACCTACAACAGCTACTACAAAATCCTCAAAAAAGTGGCAGATGATCCCCAATTCGACAGCAAACGAGCCAACAAACGGCTGCGCCACTACGTAGAAGGCCATCCCGACAGCATCCGCCAAAAAGCAGAAATCATGATCCACCACTTCTTTGATGAAGTCATCAAAGCTAAAAAAATCGGCGGGCAGGCCAAAGCGATGGTGGTAACGGGCGGCATTATCAACGCCATCGACTACTTCTGGGCGTTCCAAGCCTATTTGCAAGAAATCAACGCCCCCTACAAAGCCATCGTCGCCTTTTCCGGCAGTAAAAACCACAAGGGCGGCGCCTATGATGAAGCCAGCCTAAACGGTTTTCCCAGCCGCGACATCGAAGATAAATTTGAAGAAGACGAATACCGCTTTTTGATTGTGGCCGACAAATATCAGACCGGTTATGACCAACCGCTGCTGCATACCATGTATGTGGACAAGGTGCTGTCTGACGTGAAAGCGGTGCAAACCATCTCCCGTCTCAACCGCTCCCACCGCGACAAAACAGACACCTTCGTCCTGGATTTCGTCAACAGCTCAGACGCCATCCAAAAAGCGTTCGACCCCTTCTACCAGACCACCATTCTGAGCGAAGGAGCCGACTTTGACCGCCTCAATGATTTACAAGATGCGCTGGATGCTTTCCAGGTCTACTCGGCGGAGCAGGTACAAACCTTCATGTCGCTGTTCATACGCGGCGCCGAACGAGACAAACTCGACCCGTTTCTGGATGTCAGCGCCGTCTTCTACCGGGACAACCTGGATGAGGATGAGCAAATCGAATTCAAGGCCAACGCCAAATCATTTGTGCGTCTCTACCAGTTTTTAGCCCAAATCCTGCCCTTTGTAGACGCCGACATGGAAAGCCTGAAAACCTTCCTCAAGCTGCTGCTGACCAAGCTGCCTGCGCCTGATGATCCTGATTATTTGAAAGGGATTTTAGAGAGTGTGGATTTGGACAGCTATCGCGTGGAGCATGAAGCGACGGTGCATATCATGCTTGAAGGCGGCCAGGAGATTGACCCCATCCCCACTGAAATTGGCGGCGGCCGTTATGTGCCGGAACTGGATTTGTTGAGCCACATTATTGAAGATTTTAACGGCCGTTTTGGCAATACCACCTGGGGCAGCGATGAAAAAGTGACACGGGATATTTTTCAAGATTTGGCGCAAGAAGTGGCCGAAAGCGAAGAATACCAACAAGCCAAAGCCCATTCAGACCGCCAAAATGCGCGAATAGCTTTTGAGAAGATGCTGATAACGGCCGTGCAAAAATACATCTACACCCGTACCGATTTCTACCGTGATTTTACCAATCAGCCAGAGGTGAAAAGCTTCCTGGTGAATGAGTTGTTCCGGTATGATTATGATGGGTAGGTGGGCGTAGAGAAGGGCAGGATGAGGGGTATGCTGGGCAAAACTAGTTATTTCCCCAATTCCTTAGGCCGCCACACCCCAACCAACTCGCCCGCCACCCCTTCAACCAATTCAGCCCAAGACGCAATGGGTAGTTGCACCTGAGCTAACGCGGCCGTAGACATCACCTCATAGCTGCCCGTTAGTTCTTCCACTAGCGCTTCTATGCCTGGATTATGCCCCACAACCATCACCCGGTCGTGTGACCCTCCCTTTTCACGCAGCACTTCCAAATACGCTTCTGGATCGGCATGATAAAGCTGACGGGTGACGATGATTTCCGCTTCATAGCCACTGGCTAAAGCAGCTTGTTCGGCCGTGGTCAATGCCCGTTCGGCTGAGGAGGTGATGATCAGATCGGGGGTCAGCCCTTCATCTGCCAGCAGTTTTCCCATGCGGGGGGCGTCGGCCTTGCCTCGTTTGTTTAACGGCCGTTCATGATCCGCTAAATTTGAATTATTCCAACTTGACTTCGCGTGTCTCAATATCAACAAAGTTTTCATGCCAAAAGTATACCAGTTCAGCGTTCCACACTCACAACATCTTGACAAAGTGTATATTTGACACTAATATGTTTGTTATCATGACAATAACAATCGTTATCCAAAATCAACGCCTCCAACTTGACTCTGCCCAACTCATTCAGTCTGGCGGCGAGGGTATGGTATTTAAGGTGGGACAAACGGCCGTTAAACTCTACCATCAGCCACAGACCATCCCTCAACAGAAACTCGATTTCTTTTTCAATGCGACTCACCAACTGCCACCCGAACTGTTAGCCCCACAAAGCCTTGTAACAGATACGCGGGGCAACTTTCTCGGCTTTCAAATGCCGCTGCTGCCAACCGACGCCGTTCCCATCAAGCACTTGTCCAAAGCTGCTTTCTGGCAAAAGAACGGATTGACGACAACGGCCGTTCTCTCCCTCTTCCAACAGCTCCATGCCACCCTCACCACCCTGCATAGTCTCGGCATCATCATGGGCGATCTCAATGACCAAAACATCTTCATCACCCCACACCCCCTGCCACTTCCTCATCGACGTGGACAGCTACCAATTCGGCCGTTTTCCCTGCCCCGTCGCTATGGATCTCTTCGTCGATCCCAATTTGTATGGCATTGCCGACTTAAGCAAACGGCCGTTTTTCTCCCCTGCCACCGATTGGTACGCCTATTTTGTCTTGCTGGTGCGCAGTTTGCTCCACATCCATCCCTACGGCGGCATGCATCATCAGCATAAAAGCATCGCCGCCCGGGCCACGGCTGGACTGAGCATCCTCCAGCCAGACGTGACCTATCCGGACCAGCGCCCGCCCCCGCGAATCGCTGTCCGACGACCTGCTCCACCACCTGTATCGCGTTTTTGATGGCGGAGAACGTCCCCCCTTTCCCGCTCAACTCTTAATTGACTACGCGAATACGCTAACCACCTGTTCTCACTGTCACCAGCAATATGCGCAGGAACGGCCGTTATGCCCCTTCTGCGCGACTAAACCAACTGCCCAACCCGTTCCCCAATCGACCACCCAGCCAACTCGCATTTTCACCGCTTCCGATGGTTTTATCGACTCTATTCATGCGCTGCCAAACGGCCGTTTTCTCGCCATCATCTTCGCCCAAAACCAGTACAGGCTGGTGCGGTTTGGACTGGGCGGCGTCTTGGATGAAATGGTTTTGTTTAACGGGAATCCTGGCTACCAATTTGCGGCTTTTCAAAACACGTTGGTCGTCAATCCGCCAGGGGGCAGGCAGTTGCTCTTGCTCGATGTGGGCGGCAAACAGCCCCGCAAACTTGATATGTTGGATACCGCCGCTTTCCGGGAAACGGGTGTTTTTGACACGGCAATTTTTGCCGCCACCCCCCATCATCTTTACCGCATCGCGGGAACCTGGATCATGCGCGGCAGCCTGCAAAACGGTCACTTTGTCGAGGAACCCATCGCCACCGCCCACCGCCACCAAACCTGGTTCCAGGCCAGCCCCAGCAGTGACACCATCGCCGGCTACCACCGCGTCTTTGCCGAAAACCGCTTCTTCCTGTGGCATGATGGCCACAGCTACGACATCCCCATTCCCCCTTTGCAGCCAGGAGAGAGTTTGATGGAAACGGCCGTTACCTTCACCCCTGCTACCGTCACCTTTACTTTGAAAATCAACCGACGGGGCAGTGTGGAAACGGCCGTTTATCACACCAATCATCAAGGCAAAATCCAACACCAAACCAACACCCTCGCCCCATACCTGCCCAACAGCCTCTCCCTTTCTTCAGGCACCATCAGCCACGCTCTCCATGAAATCTGGTATCACCCCACTCAATAAAAAGGGGATGTTTCAAATGAGCGAAAAGCCAACATTTACCAAAGACATAGGAGTAATGGGCTAGTTCTTTAGTACACATCAAGCACTATAATTTTTGTGTTACTTTTCAACATTTCTCAAGCCGTCTTCAATTTGCAAGCTATTTAGAAGAACGGGAAACCTTAAACAAAGTGCTCGTTTCTGGGCCAACGCATACAAGGAGGTTCCTCATGCGACCAAAAAATTCCTTTTTCACAAAACAGATCTCATACATCGCACTCTTTTTATCCGCCACAGTTTTTCTTTTCATGTTTGTTTTCTCATTTGCCAATGCCGAAAGCAACGAACCAACAGCCACAACGGAAACAATTCTTCTTGAAGAAACAGGAACATTGATACCAGGACAATCGGCTCCACTCAGTTATCCGCATTATCCCCTTCCGGGTGCATCCAATGATGTCAATTTCTCAATTACAATCACCGGCACAAATGCCTCAGCCGATCTAATAATCAACAGTACGGGTTGGGGAAGTGTGACGAATGGTGAAGTCATATGGGGCAATACCACCCTCATCCCATCCACCAACAATAGCTTTAGAATTACAAACAACAGCGGTTCAAGTTTAGATTATGCCTTCCAGCTCGTAAAAATTCCCACCGTGCCAACCCCATCTGGCGATTATTCGTGGGCAGGCAAGGCCGCCCCCTCTGGCGAAAATAGCGAAATCGAATTGGAATTCCCGCATAACGGTTTGTATACGTTTGACTTTGGTGTCAGCAATGGGGGACGATACGATTTTGTACTAGGGTCAAATGACATCCAAAGTACTGTGACTGGTAATTACTCCACCACCCTGTTTGTTGAGGCCGGTGTGCAGACTTTGCAAATCATACAAGACCCAAGTGGCATTCCGCTTACCGCCTGGCAAGTTGATATTTCAGATGCAGGCGAGACTTCAGACTCGCTGCCCTATGCCAAAGAAAATGATGCCATAGCAGAAGAATGGCTGCCCATCAATTTGGCCGCCCCCGCCGAAGTCAATATGAAAATTTTTGCAGATGGCACGGCAGACGAATCAACTCACCGTTACTATCGACAATGCCGATCCTCAGTTATTAAGCACGGATGAAGCAGTTATTTCTGTTATTGCGGGGGAAACAACCTGGACGACGTTTAATCTGCCAGCAGGAACCAGCTCTATTCATTTGCAAGCAAACAATGACGACATGGATTATGCTTTTGAAATTATGGCTCTGCCATCTGCCGATGATTCGTTTGTTGGCTATGCAGACGCTGATGGGCAAAACAGCACGATTCGCATGGTTTTTGACACGGCCGGTCTCTATGATTTCGATTTTGGTAGCAACGGCCGTTATCAATTCCAGCTAGATACCAATGGCGACAACTATATCCAGAAAACCGTCGAAGACAGCAGCAGCGTCACCTACTACGTGCCCGCTGGCACCCATAATCTAACCATCGACCAAGATACAGCCGCCAACGCAGATTGGGATGTTGATATTAGTTTCAATGCCGCCAGCTAACAACATCTTACCCTATACCAAAGAGGGAGGTGAAATTGGTGGTGCAAGCAACGACTTCCGGGAAGAATGGCTGCCTATCTCCCTCAGTGAAGCCGCCACCGTCAACATGGCAATCAGTGCCGACGGAGCTGCCGCTGACGACTTCTCCGTAGAAGTGTATAAAAGCGGCAGTAATACTCCTGATTACACATTGACTCAAGTCTTAGGCAGTGAAGATCAATGGAGCAACTTCACCCTCTCCGCAGGCATCAATCGGCTAAAAATCGTCGGGAACAACACGGGCAACCCACTTTCCTATGATTTAGAACTGACAAGTATGCCCACAAATGGCACACTCACCTGGGATGGCAATGTATTAGATAACGGGCTGAATGCCAGCGTTATCGTAGACTTCCCCACTGATGGACTGTACCATTTCAATATCGAATCCACTGTTGGTTTCGCCAATCTCATTTTGGATGATAACGTAACCGTACAAGCCCTCAGCCCAACAGCCTCGCCACCAGACTTGAAAAACAGCTATGACATCGAAGTCACGGCCGGAACCCATAAAATCCTTGTGGTGCAGGATAATACCTATCCCAATACCACCTGGACTGCCTCTGTCGCGCCCACATCTGCTGGCGCACAGTTCTTTGAATTCACAGGCACGCTGAGCAGATGGGAAAGTGTCACGCCTCTCTATACAGGCAATATGGATTTCAACTTCTCACTCGCAGTCTCTAATCCAGGGAGTGATGTGTCTCTGGATATTACCGATGGTAGCAGCGGAACAGTTTGGTCTGGTACGGCCCTCTCTGGAGAAACTTTATGGGGAACAGGCACGCTCTCAGGCGAAAACAAGTTGAAACTCACCAATAATGGGCCAAGCAATGTCGATGTGGTGCTAACGCTGTATCACATTCCAGATGCAGGCACCAGTTGGGATGGCTTTGCCGATGGCAGCGGCCTTAACAGCAAAATCCGCGTAAACTTCCCCACAAATGGTCTCTACACATTCGATCTCAATGCCGATTCCGGCCGTTATCAGTTCCTGGTTGACTCTGAGTATATCCAGAAAACAGTCGAAACAGGCGCCGATACTGTAGCGTACTTTGTGCCAGCCGGTGTTCATTCTCTGATGATTGTGCAAGACGATGCCGTTGATACAGACTGGAATCTTGATATTTCTAATGTCGGCGCGGGGCATGATGCACTGCCATACATGAAATCTGGCGGTGATATTGGGGGTACAACCAATGATTTCGATACGGAATGGCTGCCCATCAACTTGAGTGCCGCAACGGCCGTTAATATTGCCACAACCATCACCGGTACATCTGGTGACAGTGTCGTCTTGAACGTGCGCAACGCGGCTAATTCGATTATTAAGTCACTAACCATCAACGCCGATGAAACCACCTGGATGACCCTGCAACTCCCTGCTGGAACCAGTCGGTTAGAGTTGGTTGCCACGGGCAATACGGGAACGGCCGCGTATGAAGTTCTCGTTACCACTATTCCTACGGCCACAAACTACAGTTGGGATGGCAATAGCATCGACAGTGGTGCAAACAGCCACATTCGTCTCTCCTTCCCGCAGAGTGGCTTGTATACCTTTGATTATGACGTTGATAGTGGAAACGGCCGTTATCAATTCCTAGTCAACGAAGACTTCTTGCAAAAAACCGTTGAAGATGATGGCTCGGTGGTCTACTATGTGCCAGCAGGCACACAAGACCTCATCATCGACCAGGATTCAACCCTTGGTGCAGACTGGAGCTTGAACATTTCTGGCCCAGGCGCAGCCAATGATACCCTGCCCTACACCAAGAATGGGGGCGAGATTGGCGGCACCGGCAATGACTTCACGCAAGAATGGCTGCCCGTCTACGTTGGCACGGAAACAATGGTCAACGCCGTTATTAGCATTGACGGTGACACGGGCGACGCCGTATCGCTAGAAGTATGGGATACTGTCACCCGCACAGAAACCATTGAAATGGTCTATGGCACGGAATCTGTATGGGCTACCTTCACATTGCCCGCAGGAGGCCGTCTGTTGCTCACCGCTGAAGGCAATACCACACCTGTGGCTTATGATATCGAAATCATCGCCATTCCTACGCCAACGTTTAGCTGGGATGGCACGTCACTAGCCGCCAATCCCTTAAACTCAACCATTGAGATGGACATCCAAGCCAGCGGTGTGTATCGCGTCCAAGGTGTTACCTCAGAAGGGTTCACGGCAATCGCCATTGATCCGACTCCTGTCGTTAACAGTCCAGCAGTCGCTGACAGCCAAATCAATTTGCAGGTGCATTTGGATGCGGGGCTACACACCTTCGCCGTCATCCAAGGGACAACGGGCGATGGCTATGTCACTTCATCTTGGGTCTACACCGTCACGCTAATCACGGCAGACGCCCCAGAAATCAGTTCCGTCACTCCGGCTACGGTACGCAGCGGTCAAGAAACAACAATCACCGTTGATGGTTCCACATTCCTGGATGGGGCTAAAGTATGGCTTCGTGGTGATAAAGATTATGAATTGACCACAACTTATGTTTCTGGATTGCAGTTAACGGCCGTTGTGCCCGCAAATGTCGATATTGACCTTTATGATGTCCAGGTGATCAATCCCGACACCCAAAGCGACACCCTCGCAGATGGACTGGAAGTCATCTACAACACAATCTTCCTTCCCATGATCATCAAAAATTAGTAAAGAAACCTCACGATAAAAAAAGGGGGTCATTGCGACCCCCTTTTTTACCTCTGAAACAAACCATCTCAACTAAGACAACTCCGTTTCATCCAAATAATCGGTGTACCCACCCAAAAATTCAGACAGATCGCCATCACGCAGTTCAACAATCCGATCTACCACTTTGTCCAGGAAATAACGGTCGTGGGAAATCACCAACACAGACCCCACAAACTCTTCCAATGTCGCTTCTAACACTTCAATTGAGGTGATGTCCAGATTATTAGTCGGTTCATCCAGGATGAGCAGATTAGGCTTCTCCAGCACTAGTTTTGCCAGTTGCAGACGGCTCCGTTCGCCGCCGCTCAAATTCGCAATCATCCCCTGCATCTGATCATACGTAAACAGAAACCGATGCAAAAACGCAACGGCCGTTTCCTGACTAACTGGTGCCGTATTACGAATCGCTTCAATCAATGTCTGGCTATAATCCAGCGTTTCCTGCTCCTGCGCATAATAGCCAATCTTGCAGCTTGGCCCGATTTTTATCTGCCCAGCCGTGGCCGTATCTGGGTCTAGCAGCATCTTAAACAGCATCGACTTACCTGCGCCATTCGGCCCAACCAGACCCACCCGTTCACCATGCCACAACGTCATGTTCAAGCCCGCAAACAGAATGTCGCCATTGTCGAACACCTTGTCCACATCCACTAATTCCACTGTCTTTTTGCTGCCGCGCCATCCCTCCAGACCCAGCGTCATACGCCGCGATTCCGTCACCTTTTCAATCTTGTCCATCTTATCCAGCATCTTCTGCCGCGAACGCGCTTGCCTGATATGGCGCTCATCGACCACTATCGATGCCCATAGCTCAAACCGCTTAATCGCCGCTTCAATCCCGGCAATTTCCTTCTGCTGCGCCGCATACAACTGCTGCTGACGCAGACGCCGGATTTCTCGTTCGTTGACGTAGGCAGTGTAATTGCCAGTGTAGAGGGTTAAACGGCCGTTATCCAACTCAGCAATATGCGTCACCACCTCATCCAGCAGATACCGGTCATGAGAAACAATCGCCACACAGCCATCATAACTGCGAATCACCTTTTCCAGTTTGCGCTTCGCCGCCAAATCCAAATGGTTATCCGGTTCATCGAGCAGCAGCAAATCTGGTTTCTGCACCAACAACTTCGCCAACATAATCAATTTCTTCTGCCCGCCGCTTAAATGCTCAGTCATGGTATGCCAGCGTGCTTCTGGAAAACCCAGCCGCGTCAACGTATCTTTCACCCGACCCACATAGCGCGACCCATCTATTTGCTCATACGCCAGCATCGTTTTTTCATGCTGCGCCATCACTTTTTCTAACTGAGTGGCATCGGCATACACCTCAGGCTCTCCCATGCGGACTTCTAGTTGGGCTAATTTTTGTTCGATGGTGGCGATGGCGGAAACGGCCGTTATCGCTTCCTCCAACACTGTTTTCCCTGGGGACAGTTCCGGCTCCTGCGCCAACCGTGCCATCCGCATACCAGATAGCCGAAACATATTGCCATCATCCAACGGCAACTCACCCGTAATCAACTTAAACAACGTAGACTTGCCCGCCCCATTCGGCCCCACCAGCCCTACACGCTGCTCTTGTTGCAGTTCCCAATCTAGCTCTGCAAATATCACCTTGCCAGACAAACTAACCGTCACTTTATCCAGATTTACCAAAATTTCAGCCATGCCAACCTCTCCAACAAACACAGTTTAAAAACAAAAAGCCGAGGCAGTTGCGCCTCGGCTTCAAAATAATCACAATTTTTACTTTACATAAATATCATGTCGTAGGCGCGTTTAATAGAAGCCCCACAACACAGCCCAGAAAACCCGAACGAATCATCTGTTTTGTAAATCCAATTTCGTAAAACATATAAAAAGCTTACCGCAAGCGCCATAGAAAGGCAAACATAGAATACTATCTGGTATTGGCATCATTGAAATTTTGAAAATCACGCAAACTTCATTGACAAAAATTTACAAAACTTCCATACTAATTTAGATTCGAGTCCATATTTTTAATCAAACAGGAGTGAAACATGTCAGACACAGTTTTAAAAGAAATCATCGACCGCGCAGTTAATGATGAAAAATTCCGCGACTTGCTTTTTAGCGACCCAGACAAAGCCCTAGAAGGTTACAAACTGAGCGACGAAGACCGAAAAGTCCTGGAAGGTCTCACCGAAGACACCTTCGACGAATTCGCTGGCGGCTTTGGGGATAGAACAACCAAAGGGAGCCTGGACAGCAGGTGGATAATTATTAAACTGTCCACGACCCAACAAAAAACATGGCTCAGATCATGCTTTGAGCGATGTTTTTTGTTGGCTTAATGCCTATTGTTAAAGAGACTTAGCTTTTTGCAAGAGATTTCACCTAGCTCTCTAAATACAACATCATCTGCTTCCAATAATAATTTGCCAGCTTCCTCCAAACAAAGCTTCTTAATATGATAGGTAGTTCGTTCATCGACAGTATGTAAACAAGCCTTTAACATATCAAACTTTTGCGGATTACGATCGTTCACTTTGGCTAGAAGCCAATTAACAACAAAAGGTTTAAATCGAGGCCTCCTTTGACTTATGCTTCCAGTGGCCAAAACATACTCTTTTGCTCTTCCAAATTTCCATCTGTTAAAGCCGCAATTCCCAAGATAAGTAATGAACACGGGTTCCCACCAAACAATTTCTTTTTCATTAATAATTGAAACCTGCTTGTACTAAAGCATGTTTCGCGCCTTAAATTACCAATTTGCCAGACTACACCGACCTTCTGCAATGTACCACCTTACCCGTTCTTCAGAAAATTGTTCAGGGAACTCTAAGAATCAAATCAGCTATATCCAATGCTTTCCGTGCATTCGAAAAATCACGCAAAGCTACATAATAATCAAAGCATATAACCAGATGAATCTCCAATAAACCTTTCTGATCATTCATGACTTCAAAAAGGCGAATAGCTTCTATCAAAATCAATCTTTGCCCGCTCATAATCGCCAAGGTAACATCAAATCTCTGCATGGTTTATTGAAAGAAAGCAAGAAGATTATGGCTGTTTCGTTTACAAGTTCAATAGCTTCTTCAACCGTTGATAAAGCAAATTCAGCCTGACCTAACTGCAACGAATCAGAGAGATATTATTTAATGATGAAGCAAGATTTATTGGCAAACTAGCATCTCGTGACAATGAAACACTACGCTGCATTGCAGAAAGAGCGAGGTCCAACTCTTTCGCTGCCCAGTAATGAGACATAGGCCAACTGCTTCTAAGGCACAAGCGCTAATTGAGAGCGATCGTTGACCTTTCCGTGCATAAGCTTTCAGCGATCTGTAAATCTGCTAATGCTGATCATATTCACCTAAAGAAGTTGCTGCCAAACCATTTACTTGATATGCACGGGCTAAAGTGCTTTCTGAAATTTGATCTCTAGTCTCTAAAACTTTGTCATACCAGATTGAAACCTCGTTAAAATGAGATTGTCGCCACTTTATATCAGCTAAAAAGTTGTATGCTTGTGCCAATTGTTCAGAGAGACATTTGCATAGCAATGGAGACCATATTGCATCATTGAAGCGTGTGCCAGTTCTACTGCCAACTCCGCAATATGTTGCGCGAGCAAGTTAAAGCGTAACGGCCGTTTCCCAATTCTCCTCCTCTCCCAATGCCTGCAAATGCTTCTCAGCCTGGTTGAAAAACTCCAACGCCTCTTGGTTCGAGAACAGATCGCGGGCATCCAGTCCGGCGGCTAAAGCCTGCAAGTGCAACTCAGCCTGGTTGAAAAACTCCAACGCCTCTTGATTTGAGAATAGATCACGAGCATCCAGCCCGGCGGCCAGTGCATACTTCAATCCTAATTCATGATTGTCTGCCTGGCTGTAATGGTAGGCCAAAATGGAGTAGTAGGAACGCAAATTATCCGCATACCGCGTTACCAGCCAATCAGCCATTGCCTGATGTAGTGACTGCCGCCGGGCATAAGGCAAACTTTCATACGCAACTTCGTGTGTCAGGGCATGTTGAAACAGATAAATCCATTCCGGGTCTGAGGTGACTAGTTGGGTAATATCCTCAGACGACAAATCTTCCAACAAGGTGGAAATATGCTGCTCCGGCAAATCGGCGGAGATGTTATACAGCGGTTCGAGCGCAAATTGGCGACCAATGACGGCGGCTACTTGCAACAAATCTCGCCCTGCGGGAGGCAGTCGATCCAACCGCGCCAGCAATAACCCATGAATCGTATCTGGAATTTGCAGGGTTTGCAGACGTTCTTCATCCACAGAAACTTGCCCCTCAACAGTCAGCACGCCAGTACCAATCATCATCTTGATCGATTCTTCCAGAAATAAGGGGCTAACAGGACTGTCTCGCCCTTCTCTGTCTCGCAAGCCAAGGTGCTGCTCAACGGCCAAGGGTAGTTGCGCCACACCCACCAGTTGAAACAGCAAATCGCGCGCATGAGAGGGAGACAAATCCGAGACTAAAATCGGCACACAGGATGACCGATTAAGCATATCCAACGTCAGTTCTTCTACAAGACGGAAAGTCGCTGTGAAAAACAGTTTATGATCGGCAATATTTTTGGTAATTTCATCTAACAGCGCCAGACTAGATTTATCTGCCCAATGGGCATCTTCCAACACGATGAGCAGCGGTGTCAGGTCGCTGTAAACTAAGAAGCAGCGCCGAACCAAGGCGAAAAAGCGTGCCTGTTTCACTTCAGCAGATAATTCGGCTAAATTCTCCTGCCCGGCGATGGGCAAACCCAGTACGTCACCCCATAAAGCAAGGTCATCGCCTACATCTGGTACCAGTGCCATTGTCTGCGCGACGACGTGTTCCGCTTGCACGGTCGCGCTCATGTCAACACGCAAGTTGAAAAAATCGCGCCATATGTCAAGCCAGGGGCCATACGGCACATCGCTCTTATGCTGCTGGGCGATACCAACGAGGCCATTGCCACCCTCATCGAGCCAATAACGGATGCCTTTTGCCAGCAAATGAGTCTTTCCCACGCCTACCGCGCCCAAGATAGCGGCAACACCGCCAATGCCGTGCAGAGCCGCATCCATGCCGCCCAGTAATAAATCTAACTCAGCTTCTCGGCCCACTAACGGCCGTTTCCACTGATTGAAATATGCCTGCATCATGACACTGCCATCTCGTTCACCGATTGGCCGATAAGGTGAAACAGCAATCTGCTTCCCTTTTAATAAAACGGGAGGCAGCACCTCAAACTCAATCCAGTTATCCACCCGTCCAGCCGTGATGCTGTTGGTATAGACGCAATTTTCATGGCAAATTTGAGCCAATCGAGCGGACAAATTGACCATATCACCTACCACCGTGTACTCACGGCGCGTTACCGCCCCAACAGGCCCGGCAAACACTTTGCCTGCTGCCAAGCCAATACGCTGGGAGGAAATATAATCCGGCATTTCTTTTACCAAAGCCATCGCACAACGGATGGCTTGTTCTGGCGCATCCGGGGCGACGGGTGCGCCAAATATGATGTGTAGCTGATTCCCTTTGTCGCCGGTAAGAATGCGGTTGATTCGCGCGTTCAGCCCCCCAAACCGCGCCACGATACGAGATGCCCACAGGTAATATTCATGCAGAGTTTTCCCGAGAACGGCCGTTTTCACATCCGACGTATCGTCCACATCTCCCACAAAATCAAAATCCACAAACAAACTGGTCACAGGGCGGTGTTCCGCGATTTCACTGTGTCCGCCACGCTGCAACCGTTCTGCAATCACGTCAGGAATGAATGTGCCAGCCGCTGCAATCAGATAGGCCAACGCGGTTTCGTCGTAAACCGACCAATCTAGGATGGGGCTGGGTGTGACCGGGGGGATACGCTCCGTCACCACACAATAATCACGGGCTTCACACGAGGCAATCAGACCAGCCTGGGCCATCACCTTGGCGCTGGCAACCACTTCCCCTGACTGGGCAATTTTTTCGGCGGTGGCGGCTTCATCAACGGCCGTTCCCGTCAATACAAATTCCAACGTCGCATCAGAATCCCCCACCACAATCTCTTGACAATGACCGTAGCCCACCCCAATTTTAATCGTCAACGAGAAAAAGGGGTCTTTGCCAGGGGGGCGATTTGTCACCACCCGTTCAAAGCTGGCCGCCATCACTTTTTGCATCAACTGCGCACACGCCAGCGCCCGCTGCGCCGCATCGCCTTGCGCCGTCTCTGGAAAATAGACCGACATGGCATCCCCATAAAAATGGCTGACCGCCCCACCCATGTCGTGAATCACATCAATCATGGCCGTGAAGGTCATGAGCAATACCCGATTTAATTCTTCCGCCCCCCGTGGCCCATCAGAGGCCAATTCTTCCGACATTTTTGTGAAACCGGAAATATCAGAGAACAGGGTAGCTGCCAATA
The DNA here is from genome assembly GCA_963747345.1 of uncultured Chloroflexia bacterium. Taxonomy (GTDB): domain Bacteria; phylum Chloroflexota; class Anaerolineae; order Promineifilales; family Promineifilaceae. Next base: position 508,006 of record CAVVFA010000009.1, read on the forward strand.
ACGGCCGTGGTTCACCAGGCTCAGGCAACCCTTCATCCATCAGTTGCCGAACCAATGTCACCGGAATATAAGCAGCAAAACGACGAGCTATTTCAATCATGACATCTTTAGGGTCTGTTCGTTTCTCACTAATAACTTTATGCTGGTTTTTACTCGAGACCCTAAGGGTTTTGTATAACGCAGAATTGAATCACTCGAGTTCAAATCCTTAGGGTCTGTCCCCCGAAAACTATTCATCATCCACATCAGACTGAGGAAAATAGAGGGTATTGAGCGTTTGCACAAGCTGGGCAGCTTCATCATCTGTCAAATCAACACCAAAATAAACTTTCTGACTGCCATACTCAAAGGTGGGACAATGATGACGCTTACTGATGTAAAACGGCCGTGTATGCTCCATCCCAAAAGCCTCCGTTAACCCCCAAATCGAAACAGGGCGACGAATCATCAGCCGTTCTTTGTTGATGAACAAAATCTCACGGCTCGCTGCATAATATTGCCAACGACGCCACACAATCTTCCCCAACCACCACCACATTGCCAACCAAATCAGCAGAATCACGGCAAACGAGAATGCAAATCGTTCACCCGCCATAATCACATCCCGCACCAAAAATATCACCATACCGATGATAAAAACAGCCCACACCACCAAAGCCACCGTAAATAGCAAAAACAGCAGCCAATTGCGCTTAATAGGCATCACAACTTTCAACCACTCAGGCTGATCTTCTAAACTAACTCGACCGATGTCTTCTAACATTATCTACCTCTTCCAAGTTCCCCATTCTACCCCAACAGCGTGACAAAGGCAGAAATTAAAAGGCAGAAAGTAGAAAAAACCCAAGTATCTATTTCTCTATCTCCATCCTCCATCTCTAAATCTAGCTCCATCCTCTATCTCCCTGTACAATCCTCGCCCATGAGTCGAGCTAGACATTTATTAAACTCCAGTATCATCGTCATCTTCTTCCTCGCCATCGACAAAGTGTTTGGACTGGTACGCACGCAGCTCGTCGGCGCCACCTTCGGTACCAGCGCCGCCTATGATGCCTTCACCGCCGCCAATCAACTGCCAGAACTTTTTGTCACCTTGATTTCTGGTGGCGCTCTGGCTGCTGCTTTTATCCCCGTCTATTCAGCTTATTTAACCAGTAAATCAGCCAAAGAAACGGCGCAACTCGCCAATACCATCCTCACGCTAGTCCTCATCATCCTGGGCAGCGTCTCGTTCATCGGAGCCATTTTTGCGCCCTGGATTACCCGCGTGCTGCTCGTGCCAGGGTTCCCACCTGAACAACAAGTCATGACCGCCAATCTGATGCGCATTATCCTGGTACAAACCACAATTTTCGGTATCAGTGGTGTCATCAGCAGTATTCTCAATGCCCATCAACACTTTATTTTGCCCGCAATAGCTCCCATCGCCCTGAATATTGGGTATCTCATTGGTTTATTATTTTTAGTGCCAACAATGGGCATCTACGGGTTGGCCTGGGGTACGGTCATTGGTGCAATTTTTCATGTGCTCATCCAAGTGCCCGGACTCATCAAATACCGGGTTTATCTATTCCCCCAATTGGTCAGACGGATTCCCGGCGTCACCGAGATTGTACGCCTGATGATTCCCCGCATCATCACCCTCGGCACCGTCCAGGCCGCCGATTTATTTATCATCCGCATCACCTCTAGCTTATCCAGCGGTGCTACTTCGGGTTATTTTTACGGCTATTATTTACAACAGCTTCCAGAAACATTGTTTGGCACGGCCATTGCCCTTGTTCTCTTCCCCACCATGGCGGAACGATTTAATGCCGGTGATATTTCTGGCCTGAAGCGCATCGCCAGTAACGGCTTGCGCATCATCTGGATGCTGACTGTGCCATCTGCGGCCGCGCTTATTCTATTGGGACGCCCCCTTATCTCCCTGCTGTTAGAACGGGGCGAGTTCACGGCCGATTCAACTGACTTAGTGTATGGCATTCTCGTATTTTTCAGCCTGAGGGTAGTGAGCGAAGCCACGCTGGAAATCGCCGCGCGCCTCTTTTTTGCCCAACACGATACCCGTACCCCCATGTTTGTGGCGATGGGTTGGATGGTCGTCAATATCACCCTCGCTTATTTGCTTGTCGAACCGTTGGGTGTGGGCGGCTTGGCTTTAGCTACCTCGATTGCATTTACATTGCAAACGGCCGTTCTCCTCTATCTCAACAGTCGCAAACTCAACGGGTTAGATTGGAAAGGTCTCGGCATCAGCTTTGGCAGAACGGCCGTTGCCACTCTGGGCATGTCGGTCATCATCTTGGGCCTCGGTCAGCTCATCGACAACACCCTCCTCTTTTTGTTAGCCGCTGCCATCTTAGGGCTTCTAAGTTATGGCATTCTACAAATACTGCTGGGCGGGCGTGAAATTCCCGATCTCATTGCCCTTGCTCGCGGAAAATCAACCGCATAAAACCCAACCCACACCATTAGATTAAAACCAAATTACTGAACATTTATTCAGAAAATATTTTTGGTGTTGACATAGCAGAACATTCGTGCTAGTATTCATCTCGTAAACAAAACCCCAATACATAAATAATGCAACTAAACGTGCAAACAAAAACAATTCACGTTAATTGCACTCAATTATAGGAGAAAAACAACTATGGCCGCCAAAAATAATGGAGATGCACGCACAGCTACTCTCGAAAAAACCCTCGATAACTTAAACAAACGGTTCGGCGAAGGGGCAATCATGCGCCTCGGTGATGCACACCACATGGAAGTAGAATCCATCCCCACCGGTTCTATCTCCATCGATATTGCCCTCGGCGTAGGCGGGGTTCCCCGTGGTCGCGTCATCGAAATTTATGGCCCAGAATCCTCTGGTAAAACGACACTTTGTCAACACATCATCGCCGAAGCACAAAAACGCGGAGGCATCTGCGCCTTTGTCGATATGGAACACGCCATGGACCCTAGCTACGCGGCCAAATGTGGCGTTGATATTGACAATCTCTACGTTTCCCAACCCGATACCGGTGAGCAAGCATTAGAAATCGCCGATGCGCTTATTCGTTCAGGCACCATGGATGTGGTTGTGATTGACTCGGTGGCCGCACTTGTACCCCGTGCCGAAATCGAAGGAGAAATGGGCGATGCCCATGTTGGCCTGCAAGCGCGGCTTATGTCCCAGGCGTTGCGTAAGCTCTCCGGCGTCATCAAACAAACCAATACAGTCGTCATCTTTACCAACCAGCTTCGCTCCAAAATTGGTGTCATGTTCGGCAGCCCAGAAACGACCAGCGGTGGCAATGCACTCAAATTTTACGCCTCTGTACGCCTCGACATCCGTCGTATCCAAGCCATCAAATCTGGGGCAGATGTCGTTGGCAACCGCACGCGCGTCAAAGTCAAGAAAAACAAAGTAGCTCCCCCTTTCACAGAATGCGAATTCGACATCATGTATAACGAAGGTATCTCCCTCACCGGTGATGTTATCGATTTAGCCGTCACCTACGAAATCGTTGACAAACGAGGTGCTTACTTCCGCTATGGCGAAACACTGCTAGGTCAAGGGCGTGAAAACGCAAAAACCTATCTCGCCGAAAACCCAGCCTTGCTCGACGAACTAGAATATCTCATCCGGCGCGAAGCCAACCTGCCCACAGGTGAATTTGAAGCCCCCGCCAAAACCGACGGCGAACTCATTGCCGACGCCACATTTTAGGCCACCCTCAGCCAGCGGCTAAAACCGCGCTCACCTTTACGAAGTCCACCTTCATGGACTGTTTAGGCGGCTGCCAGTTGCTGTTTTCTCAAATTCACTCGCCCGATTTCGCGGTGTGTAGAAAATGGCGAAACTTTGTGACTACTGATTTCAGAGAAAGTGTGGCACGCTTACAATACGTGTGCCACACTTTCTTTATTAACCGCACATGAACTTCATATGGAATATAGGGCAAATCAGTATTGACACACTGAAGCACCTTGCTATAATTACGCATTGTCTACTTACAAATTTAACTGTGTTCTGCCCCCAGCGTTTGATGAAAAATTTAACTATTATAGAAGTTATCCGTCCGCGCAGAGCGCAAATTCATTAAACCCTGCGTAGGAGAGTCTTATGAGTGATATAACCGCAACACCTGAGGTGGAAACCCCACCTACATCTGCACCGACGAGCCTTGGTGATTTAGAACCAAAAATGAAGCTTGAGGGTGTTGTCAAGCGTCTGGAACTTTATGGCGCGTTTATCGATGTGGGTATTGGCGTCGATGGCCTAATCCACATTTCAAAATTAGGAACGGAGCATGTCAACCGTGTAGCCGACGTCCTCAATGAGGGCGACAAGATTACTGTTTGGGTTGAAAAAGTCGATCCGTCCCGAAATCAACTGATGCTGACCATGATCCAGCCACTGGGTGTAGATTGGAAAGATCTGAAAGATGGTCAAATCTATACCGGTACAGTTACCCGCACGGAAAACTTTGGTGCTTTCGTGAATATTGGTGCTGAACGTGAAGGTTTGGTTCATATCAGTGAACTGAGCCATGACTACATCAAAAGCCCAACAGAAGTTGTCAACGTTGGTGATGAAGTTCAAGTTCAAGTTCTCGGTTTCAATCGTCGCAAACGCCGCATTGATTTAAGTATTAAGGCACTGTTGCAAAAAGCGGAAGTTGAAACGGAAGCATATGTCGGCACTGTTAAAGATTTCCAGGCTGAAGTCGAAGAACAAGAGCCGGAATTCGAAATGCCAAATGCAATGGAAATTGCTTTCCGTCGGGCGATGGGTGATGATGCACCTCAAGCTGACCGGAAACGCAAACAAAGCAAAAAGCGTCGTCGAAATCGGGAACAATATCGTCGTCAACAAGACGATCTGTTAAGCCGGACTTTACTAGGCGATTAAAAAAAAGCCCCGCAATTGCGGGGCTTTTTTTATCTGCCATCAGACGCCTCACCAGGGCGTCTCTATATTTTTCACCAGGCTTTAGCGCGTTACTGTTTCGCCATAGGAATCGCAACGCGCACGCATTGTATTTGACCATCACGCGCAAAAATGTGCTTGCTTGTTGTGGCATCTAAACACGAGCCAGGAATTGTTTGGAAACGGCCGTTTTCATACAAAACCTCTATCCCTATCTGCTGAGTATCCGCTAGCGTATACATGATAGGCGTCTGGCAAAACGTGAACAGCAGCGAATCAGCAGGCAGGTTCACAGATTGCCATGTACCTGCTACATCTACATAGTCAAACTGCTGTGGTTCTGTGGAGAACTCGTCAGAAGATAGCAATGTCGGCGCAAAGCAGAGCGTGCCGTTTTCCACGATCACACCCAGTTCTCCCCAACGTGTCAAAATTTCTTCTTTAACTTGTCCCGTCATGCCCGGTTGTTTTGCCCCATTGCCGAAGGGAGAATGTGAATAGGGGTCTGTGGGGAAGGCGCCATAGACAGATGGTGTTTTATTGAAGCTCAGGCCTTGACGCACATCATGATAAGCAGCAGCCAACGCTTCAGTAACGGCCGTTTCCGCCCCATTTGCCAGCGCTTGCTGATAACTTTCTTGTACAGCCAGGAGCAGTTTTGACACCATATGCCAGTAAATACTGCCTAATCCTTCAAAAGCAAAAAAGGTGCCTGACCGTCCCGTGAACGCCCGATGATTAAATGTTTGCTCAAATAAATCGAGGATGAAGCTTTGCTCAGAAGCCACTAGGTCTGCGAAGGCAGGGTCTTGTGCTAAGTCGTTTAATACCGCCGCGACATCGCCAGCATTACGAAAACGGCCGTTAAAATGATACACATCCCCTATATCCCGAATCAACAAACGGGGGTCGTTCTTCTCCGCCAGCGCCGTCACCAGTTGCGAATCGACAACTTGCTCAGACGGTACATTATTCTTTTGGAAGAAACCGGGCAGTTTCCGGTTGGGATAAAGCATATAGGAATGTTGATCAGGACGATAAAGGTCACTCTGCCGTATACTATGCAACAACTTCAATGCTTCCTCTGATGTAAGCAGCCCTGAAGATAAAATAGCCACCTGCCCCTCTAGCATCAAGTAAAGATTGTCAACCGCCGCACTCTGTTCATCATCCAGACGCAAAATGTTATAAGCATGATAGAGATCATCTGCGCGACAGTTAGCCCGCAGCGTTTGGTCGATATAACACTGTGCCAGGGTCAAGAATTCTTGCAAGGTTTTGCTGCTTAGTGTCGTGTGGTTGGTCAGCAAGGATTGCTCGTAAAGAACCGTGCGATAGTCTGTAGCGGCCATGCCTAAGGCATCCATCACAGCGCGGCGAGCCTGATCGTCAAAGCCGTCGGCAAGATAGGATTGATAGGCAGCAAAAATTATTTGCACTTGGGCAAGAAGGTCAGTGATGGCGCTGTTGATTGTGAAGGAAGTCTCGTCTGTTTCTGCCAATTGAGCCAGCCAGAAGACAATGAAACGGCGCAGATATGCCGCCGTCACCACCGATATTCCCTTGCCAACCAAGGCGTTGTTGGCATCGTTCCATTCTGGACGTTGTGTATTCATCCAAATACCACCTTCTGGCACGAGGTTGGTGAGTTTAGCCAGCAGCAGCACCAACAGTTTCTCAACCATGGTGACATGGAGAACGGAACCGTCCCTGTCTAACAATAACCGACCGTCGCTGCCTATTTTGGAAACGGCCGTTTCCGTCATTTTCTCGCTATCCCAATCAAACACGATGGTATCGTACCAATCGGTCAGCATCTCCTGATATGGTTTCAAACGGTACGGCACATTGGCATACGCAAAAATTGGCTGCTGCCAGAGTTGTGCAAGCACACCTGGCTGCACATGTTCAGCAATCTCCAGCAGTTTTTGCAAATAGATAATCTGATGGTCACTCCAGTAGCCAATATTGGCCCAGGGGTTATCCGGTTCAGGGGCTTCCCACTCGATACCATCTCGTGTCACGCGGTACGGATTATAGCCATCGGCCGTTGTCGCATTTAAGAACTTTGCAATCATACCGACCGCAAAATCAGGATATGAATACGCCAGTGGTTCCCAATTTTGGAAAATATCACGCCAGTTACCCTGATAGTCCAGTCGTGGTGAGCCATCTTCTTGTTTTAAGTTGATGGAGAATTGGTTCCAGGGTCGGCTAGGATCACCGTGTCGCCGACTAAACGTCAGCGGCAAATACTCGTAACTCAAACGAATCAAATCTGGATCGCCGGCTGTGGCAGCCCGATCATACAAATCTTCGATGGTCAACTGAGCAGGCAGCGCCGCAAACCAGTCAGCATGAGCCGTCAATACGATGTGGTTACGTACGCGAACGAAGTCAATCAGGTCAGTTTTGTCTAGGATATATCCGTTGGCAACGATGCCACCACGCATGATGTTGAAAAGCACATTGGCAAAATGATGAGCGCTTGTTGTCTTTTGTTCCGATACTTGCAGCCCATCTGCTTTGGCGACAATGCTACGTAAATTAGTTGTTCCCTCAACAATATCAGCCTCAATTTGCGATTCAAGGTCTGAACTTTCCACATCAAGCAGTTTTAGCAAACGAGCCACATCAGCGCTGTCTTGATTGACATCTGCGCCAATATGCCAATGTTGACTCTCTCCTGGCGCTAAGTTTAGGTTACTTTGGACCAAATAAGCACCCGCTTTGCCGCAGATGTCATATTCAGAATGTAACCGATTCCCATTCCGAAATGCCGGAATCTGATCGGCACAAAGCAAATAAGTTGGATTTTCTAAGCCAACTTGCCAGGCAACTGTCGCTTTTAATGATTCGCTAGGCTCGGCCTTATCTGTGAGGGTGGCACTAAGCGCAAAGATGCCCAATCCTGTTTCAGGCTGTAGTTCGCTCCGTTTGTACGCATGGAGTAAGTTGCTAAATGTTGTTTGAGTCAAGTTTGTAACGCCATACGGAAGCAGATTTTGAAACCCGTCCAACAGCTCGATTTGGCAAGCCTCATCCCTGTCGTTTTGCAGCCAACTGCTTTTGATGAAGCCAAAGCGATCACTGGTGCGCCATGCCATACGCACTGTCAGTCCTAAATCTTGGTTTATTTCTTCAAAGATGAGTTTGTTACCAGGGATGTTTTTGTACAAGTGATGTTCGCAGTGATAGATACCGGCATATTGGTTTGAGAACGGCTGCCAGAGGGAGTAACGGCCGTTCCTCCCCACCCGCATCATCATTTTACTACCAGTCAATTCGTGATGCGCCGCTACCTTATCGTCCGTTTCATAGGGGAATAGCGCCGATTCAGCATTCGTGCGCCCTGCCGTCAACCCACCTGTGCTGGAAATAAACAGCCAATGGTCAGTATTGCTGACCAGGCTCATGAAAAAAGGCGGCATCTGGTCATAATGAGCAATGCGGTAATATGTTTCGCCCATCAACTCAACATAGTTGCCATTGGTGAGTGATTCCTCTATTTGTAAGGGTGTTTGTCCCAGAAACGGTGTGTTTGTCTGTGTCATAGTTTTCATTTATGAATGTGGAAAGAGTACGCAACATACGGTTGCGCCTCATGACTCACGCTTCAATCCTTATTTTTCATACACCCGCACATAATCTACAAGCATTTGCTGCGGGAAAATTGTCGTTTCATCCGGGTAACCAGGCCAATAACCACCGACAGCTACATTCAATAGCATAAAAAATGGATGGTCGTATACCCACTCCCCGGGCACATCATCAGGCATCAAGGTGAAATAATTGAGGTCATCAAAATACCAGCGGATTTCTTCTGGTTCCCATTCAACGGCATACACATGAAAATCATCACTTAATGGTTGGTCGATACTGTGAGATCCGCCTACGCCATCCGCCCCAGAATAACCAGGGCCGTGAACCGTACCAAATACAGTTTTCGGTTCTTTACCAATATGTTCCATGATGTCGATCTCGCCGCTATTGGGCCAGCCATCGCTAAAAATATTATCGCCCAGCATCCAGAATGCCGGCCAGATTCCTTGACTATAAGGGAGTTTGATGCGGGCTTCATAACGGCCGTAAGTTTGCGTAAACCTATCTTTCGTAATCATCCGGGCGGAGGTGTACGGTTTGCCCATAAACGGCTCTTCACGGACTTCGATTACCAAGTTGCCATCTTCAATGCGCGAATTTTCAGGCCGGTCACTATAATATTGCATTTCAGCATTGCCCCAGCCATGTCCACCCAGTTCATGCATCCACTTTTCTGAATCAATTTCAGCATCCACAAACTCGTCCTGCCAAGACAATGTCCAGCCATCACGCTGCCATTCGGGTGTAGCTGTTGGCATTGACGTTGCGGTCGGCACGGGTGTTGCGGTGGCAGCAGGTATGGGTGTGGCTGTTGGCTCTGGAGAAATAGCACTGCAAGCTGTTGATCCTAAAAACATGGCAACTCCTAGCACCGCTATAATGATTTGTTTAAATTGACACGCTTGCTTCATGGCTCCCTCCAGCCTAATTCCAATAATGCTTCAAAGTCGATACCATAATATTTACTTCTGTGGCAGTTTGCCCAGTGATAGGCAAGTTATGCAGCTTGCCATTGGCTTGCTTACAGATATGCTCAAACGTGCCGTTCAAACTGGTGCAGTCTCGCAAAAACAAAACGGAGCCGCCAGCAACCATATCACGTACCATCAATTCAATATTTTCTTGCGGAATGCCCAAATCAATCTGATGCAAGAGCAACGTACCAGAAGCTTTGCCTAACAATTCATCGGCAATCGGACTACGTAACAAAAGCCCTACAATAAAGCCAAGCTCACAACATTTGCCACTGTTCTTGGTGACAGTAGCGGATCTTAGTATTTGAAGATTGCCTTGATAATCTTTGCTAACAATGATTGCATTCTTCGATTCAATGAGATCATCCTGCATCAGGCGCTCTAAGATTTCGAGCAAATCTTCAGCCCCTTTTTCATCTGGGAAAGTAATAGCCACAATTCTTGTTTGCATGATTATTGCCTCAAAATCACTGTAGAACATAAAGTAGATGCATATTCTCACGAGCTACAGAATCTTCATCTACAGCTTTCCATAAGAGCGGGACACTTTAAATTCGTAAGTGTCCCGCTCACTCAGCTTAAGTCTTAATTCATGATTCAGGGAACATATTCAAATGCCCCCACGTCACAAGCAGGGTCTCTTGTAATCCCTCTCTGATCGGTTACAGGACAAACGGCCGTATTCGCTGCATCAATCGCCTCACTACCTGCGAGAAGTGCATGTGTCTGCGTCGGTCCGCCATTGTCAGCCAACATATCAACACCAGCCCCACCGACAACCTGGTCACTCGCCACCGGTACACACGAGGCATCCGTAAAGACGTTGTTTCCAAGCGAAGTGAGGACCGCCACGGCCGGACTGCCTTCAATCTGACATCCGTAGTCGCCATTGTCAGCCACAATACTGTTTTGCAGCGTGACCTCAACAGGTGCGCCAAATGTCGCCACCATCAGACCGCCTGTTGTACCGCCAGGGGCATTATTGCCCACAATCGTACTATTCAGGATTGTGACCACGCCATCAGTGCTGAACATCGCGCCACCATGCCATGCCGTCGAGGTGTTGCCGCTAATCGTGCTGTTCACGATATTGGCATCGCCTAAGGTACGCAGGCCGCCAGCCACATCGCCAGCCACATTACCGCTCACCGTACTGTTGGTGACATTAATGGTGCTGTTAAAGTAGCCATAGATGCCACCGGCAGGTTGACCCAGCGTACTGTTGTTGCTCACGGTGCTGTTTGTCAGATTCAGCGTAGCGCCGTCACCATTATAGATGCCACCGCCGCCAAGATCAAAGCTGGCACCACCACCACTGGATTCGGTGTTGTTGGTTACAGTAACGTAGTCCAGGTTTAGTACACCATAGTTTAAGATACCACCGCCTTGCGGTGCGCCAGCCCCATCAGAGATGATGAGATCATTCATGCTGACCGTAGCGCCTGCGGCAATCTGGAAGACACGAGAAACGTTGTTGCCACTCACGGTTAAGCCAGGTGCGCCACTGCCATCGATGAGCATGCTGCGATTTACTGCCAATTGACCCGATGTAAGCGCAATCGTCCCACCAGCCAGACCTGGATCGAAGGCAATCATGCCGTCTGGAGCAATGAGACCAACTGCTTCACGCAGGGAACCCGAACCGCTGTTGGCAAGTGTGGTGACGGTGAGAGCGGTTGGTGGCGGTATGGGTTTAACGCGTACCTGATCCAGCCATGCTGTACCAGGTCCACCAGTCGGCAGACTGAAGCCGTAACCCCAAACATCGTTTAAGGATAGACCATCATTCGGTGCACCGGCTGGTTGTTTAGCGCTGCGTGTGAAACTGGTGAATGACACTTCGACTTGCTGCCAACCACTGAAGTTATCCACAAAGGTTGCATTAAAGCGTTCGGCCGTATCTGGCCCCTGATAAACACGGATGTAGTCAACGGCCATCGACTGAGGTAGTTGCAGGTCGGGACTTACTGCTCCACCAAAGTTACCGCCTATAGCGACGTTCAGCAACAGGAAGACCGGGTCATTAAAGACCCATTCACCAGGTACATCGGCCGGCGTGGCCGTGTGATACAGAATACCATCCACATACCATTCGATTTTATCGGGCTGCCATTCAATGGTGAAGGTATGGTAGTCATTGTAGACAGGTTCGCCAAAATCATAGACATTGCCGATACTCTGTCCACCAGAGTAGCCGGGGCCATGAACGGTACCGAATACCTCGTTGGGCAAACGGCTGACATATTCCATGAAGTCGATTTCACCTGTTTGTGGCCAATTGACGACGTCGATATCTGTACCCAAGCTCCAGAAGGCGGGCCATAGACCAGCTTCACCATCCGGCACTTGAATGCGTGACTCAATACGACCGTAAGCGAACTCTGCCTTGCGCCAAGAGATCAGGCGTGCCGAGGTGTAGTCGCAAGGGCCATAATAGCATGTCAGCGAGCCGTCAGCCTCACGGACGGTAAGAAGCATATTACCTAAACCGTCGGTGGCTGCATTGGCAGGATCATCTGTGTAATACTGGAACTCATCATTACCCCAGCCAGGAATCCCATTGATCGTGCCATCGCCTATTTCATAGCTCCAGTATTCCGGATTTGGCGGTGTTCCGGCCGGTTCATTGAACTCTTCGCTCCAAACTTGACTCCAGCCTGCTGGACCGGGGTCTGGGGCACGGTTGTCTTTGAGTTGAACCGTAACATCCTCGCCACTATTGCTGCCGTAATACCAGAAGGTTAACGCTTCGCCATTCGACCAGTCATCCCCAATGGCAAAATCACGACCAAAGCTGACAACTGGCACGATGTTTTTCATGGCCTTGTTTGCATTATCCCAAGCTTTACGGTAATGCTCCATCGCTTTTCGAGCATTCCCATTTGCCATATCATCAGTCGCTTTATCCATCTCTGCCCAGGCTCTTGCAATAAATTTGGCATTCCCATCATTAGCAACAGCCATGTCAATCGCGATCTGGGCCAAATCACGCCCAGCACCAACCAAATTATCAATAATTGTCTGAATGGCAACAGCAGATGCATTATCCTTTTTGGCGGCCTCTTCCAGCTTTTCGACCGCTTTCTTTAAGCCTTCAAGCGCCTTCTTGCCATTTTTGGAATCTAGATAGTAATTATTTTCCCAATTGGCAGGTTTTAAGCTGTCATCAAGCGCTTCAAGGGTTTCTTCAACCTTCTTGTCGCTCGCATGTTTACCAGTTGGTAAGAGCGCTTCTACATCAGCACGCGCCTGCTCAATTACAGATTTTGGCGATGCACCAGGAATCGGTGCTACCTGCAAAACTGTCTCAACAGCATCTTGACCGGGGATAGCATTTTCGTCGGTTGATTCGATAACGGCCGTTTCCAACGCAAGCGTCCCATTACTTTCCCAAAGATAAGCACCTCGCTCAAAGTCATCAAGCAGATTAGGATCGTAAGGATCGTTATCAATGATGGAAGCGGAAGCTTGCATAGAAAAACCAGCAGCCGCGTCAACAGGATTGCTGAGTCGTAGGATGACAGTTTCGTTTCCTGCCCACTTCGTATTGTCGAAAGTTTCCAATGGGAAGCTTAACTGAGATAGACCGCCATTGATGAATGTGAGTGTGCCGGAAGTAGGCGCATAATCACGTTCTGGAGTAGCGGAACCAGGCTCGGTGGTGTAATCGACCGATACCTGCGCGGGATCCTCACTATTCATCGGTCGGTTAAGCTTCACGATAATGTTTCCCGTGGTACCTTCATCAATGTTATAGTTGGCTTGAGCAAAAGTGACCGCCAACTCAGGAATTTCAGCTACACCATAGAGGGCTGCATCATCGGCATAAAAGGTAACCTCACCCGGTGTGTTGAGCGTACCCAATGCCCAACCGTGTACCTGCGTCAACGTAAAGCCATCGTTTGGGGCACCATTACCAATATCTTTGCGAATAAAGGAAGAGAATGGGAACTCAAAGAACTGCCAACCGGAGAAGTTGTCGACCAAACTAACTGTGAACCGTTCGCCATCGTCACGTGTAGAACCAGGATTACGATTGTCAATAACATCGACAAAAACAGTCGTCCCTGAATTCTGACCGTAAAGCCAGAAGCTTAAGCCTTCGTAACTGCTCCAATCCTGTGGTACCCACGTATCGACTGCTGCATTTTCAAAGGCATGAACAAAGCCTGCGAAAGCGGTCACATTACCCGTAAGTGCCATTACATTATTGCCAGCAGCAGAGCCGGGAACGGGAGCCGGCGGTGTATTTGTTGTCGCAATGGAAACGGGGCTGCCATCGCTAAAGGTAAAGAAGCCGACAGGTATGGGAGTGGGGTCACCACTGAGGTCTGATCCACTGGGCAAACCATTCTCAAAGTCATCAATAATAAGCGATGAGCCAGTCAACGATCCTTTCGAAAAAGCCCAGTAATCAGTACGAAAGTTTACATCCGAGCCAGTGCCAATTACGGCAATGACGATATTGACAAGCTGCCCATTTGCAGGACTAGCATCCAGAATGCCGTTACCACCAGTGAAGAACGAATTGTCATCAAAAAAATCAGCTAAAGGAATAGAGACCAGCTGCCAGCCACCGCCACTGATTGCACAAGGACCAGATGCGGAGACAACACAGTTGTATTGAAATTCATCATCAACTGCGGCATCAGCCAGATCATCGTTTGTGTCATCTTCTTGTAAATTGATTTCTAGCGTGTAATCTTGATCAGCATTTGGATTGATCCAGAAATTGAACCTGTCCATATTTGATAGGTCGGTAAGATTCGTGCGACCAAATCCCCCGTAAAAGCCAGCCGTGCCACCGGAACCCCAACCGGTTTCCAACGAGAAAGTGCCGCCATCACTGGGAGGTAAGTCTGTTGTATTGGCAGCAATGCCACCGCCACCAACTGCGCCACCAAAGGCAAACCAGCCGTTACCAAAGGGATCGCCATGTTCCATATCATCAAATATGGTGAGCGAGCCAACCAGTGGACCACCTGAGGTAAATGAAAACTGGTCAAAATCAACTTCCACCACACTGCCAACCGCACCCTGTACGCCTGCAACAACAATCACGATTTCGTCCAGGTTGCCATTAAACGAGCCATCACCACCAGTAAATTGGTCGGCAAAGCTGCTAACGGGCGCACTTACCAGGGTCCATTGATCATCAAATGAGGCGCTGGTAAATGTTGTGTCTAGTCGGAAGGAGTCTTCCGTACCAGTTACCCAACCATCGCCATTCAAATCTTCGCGGATGGTAATTTCGAGTGTGTATTGGTCAACAGTGGCATTACTTTGATTAAGCACCCACATGTTGAACCAGGGATCGGCTGGTAAGATAACCTGAGATACGTTTTCAAAATTCTTAAATGCGCCGCCATAAAAGCCGCTGGCTGTTCCGTTACCACCCCAGCCAGTGCTAAGATAGAAGCTGCCTTCTTGTGGCCGATCGCTTAACACTCCGCCCCCACCACCAGCAGCATTACCGCCAAAAAAGCCCCAATCGGATACGTCACCGTCCTCGAAGTCATCAATGACGGCATTCGGCACGGCGGCGGCTAATGATAATGGGGCCAGAAATACTGTCAACAAGGTGCCAACCAAGGCCAAAATAAGAAATACACCGGTTTTCTTTTCCATTTTGTTTGCTTTTTCTTCCTTACAGGAGATGGTCTCTTTAGAGCAATGGGATGCTATCATCCTGTGCAGAGGGCCAATGTGTCTGTTAATTGAATCCCCAAAGACAATCAAATGGCCCATTGGTTATAATGGGTTTATTTAATGGGTTCATTTTTATTTGATTATTTCAATAAGTTAATCCTCCTTATTGAGCTCCATGAAAGAAATACCAATTCATTAGTCATCAGTGCTTCTTCCGTAAATACGTATGTAAACTATATTGATGGTTTGGGGAAGGTTGGTGACATTGTCTGAGTAGCCAAGCCATTGACCACCGACGGTCATGTTTTATATGATGAAAAAGGACGATCATAGACCCAATCGACGGAAACGGCCGTTGGTGTGAGGGTAGAATATCTCTGACCGTATTTGTAGCAGTGAATTTCCTTTTCTTCCCACGCAATAGCAAAGATATAAAACCATCAGCGCAACACTCCCCTCGGGACAAGCGTTTAGTCAAACCAACACTTTCACCACCAGCATAGCAAGGTACATGTCTTAAGCCGCAGATAATGGATGGCTCAAAATATCATCAACCCAGTCATTATAAAAATGTAAACCACTATGCTTGAAACCGCTTTCAAATATAGTAATTCAAAAACCCACCCCTGTCAAGAGGACCAGGTCATGTTTTTCGCTTTTTTTGAAATCGTTTTCATGATATAATGGAACACCGAGGTAAAGCATGGCTCAAAAGAAACGCATCACCATCCAAGACATTGCCAAAAAAGCGAATGTGTCCAAAAGCACGGTCTCCCGCGTGCTCAATGACACCACACCCGTCGCGCCTGAAAAGGAAACGGCCGTTCTTGCGGCCATGGCGGAACTAAACTACCAACCCAACATCTTTGCTCGTGGGCTGGCAGGCGGACAATCGCTCACCATCGGTGCACTCACCCAGAATATCGGCAGCGCCTTCTACGACACCATCATGCGCGGCATCATCTCAGGGTTAAAAGGGAGCGGCTACTCGCCACTTTTCACAGACGGTCGTTGGGAATTAGAAGAACAACAAGCCTCATTGCAAACATTATTAGACCGCCATGTTGATGGCATCATCGTAGTTGGTGGCACATTAACTGGGGAAGAACTGTCCACATTAAATGAACAAGTGCCTGTTGTCGTCGTGGCGCGGGAACTGGAAGAACTACAAGACCGCTGTCTATTCACCGACAATTATCAAGCCGCATACGATGCCACCCGCTTTCTCATCGAAGCCGGGCACAGACAGATAGCCCATATCGCTGGCGAGGCCACCCATCAAGATACCACCCGGCGGCGAGCCGGATTTGAACAAGCACATGCTGATGCAGGTCTGGAATTAAACCCAGACCTAATTATTGAAGGCACTTTTAGGAGACAATCAGGAGTGTTGGCTATGGAGTCGCTCTTTACACGAGGGTGCTCATTCACCGCTATTTTTGCGGCCAATGACCAGATGGCCTTCGGCGCACGACTGGCCTTATTCCGGCGGGGCATCCGCGTGCCAGAAGACGTCTCCCTCATCGGTTTCGACGACCAGCCCGACTCCGCTTACATGACCCCACCCCTCACCACCGTCAGACAGCCAGCCGATTTACTGGGAGAAACGGCCGCAAATTATATGCTTCACTTAATCAAAAAGAAGCCGTTTACCCCGCCCACATTTCCAACTGAACTTATTATTCGGGAATCTGTCGCCAGAGTACGGTGAGACTATTCATGTCAATAGATTTTCGCCGCCTCATCACCAGTCCACGAAGGTGGACTTCGTAAATGTAGCCGTGAATTTATTCGCCAGGCTTAAAAGACGGTTTCGGGCCAATCAATCATCCAAGCTGTAACTTGTTCACCTGGGGAAACATCTTTGACGCCCTCTGGCACGATAACGAGGGCATTAGCTTGAACCAACGAAGTCATGATATGAGACCCCTGACTACCCGTCGTTTCCGCCACATACTCACCCGCCTCATTTCTGCTCACAACCGCTCGCACATAACTTTCTCGTCCATCTGACTGGATACGGTCAAGTAAGCGTACACTTATTTGCGGGCGCTCCAACTGCTTATGTCCAGCCATCTTTAGGATAGCGGCACGAGCAAACCGTTCAAATGAAACCATCGCGGAAACGGGATTGCCAGGTAAGCCGATATACGGAATGCCCGCATAGCTGCCATAGGCCAATGGCTTGCCCGGTCTCATCCGCACCCGCCAAAAACCAACTTGTCCATCTTGAACTAAAACTGATTTCACCACGTCATACGCACCCACAGACACCCCGGCGGAGCTGACAAAAAGGTCTACATGCGCTTGAATGCCCTGCTCAAGTTTGGCACGCACATCTTCTTCTGTGTCCCGAGCAATACCCAGGAAGATCGGTTCTGCGCCTAATGCTTTCACCTGACTGGTTTGAGCATACCCATTGCTATTCCGAATTTTCCCTGGTTGCAAGGCTTCGTTGATGGGCAGCAGTTCATCGCCAGTGGCTAGGATTGCCACACGTGGTCGGCGAATCACTTTGACGTGATCGATACCTAAGGAGGCTAAAACCCCAATCTCCTGAGGGCGCAAGATATGCCCTTCTTCCAGGATGGCTTGACCCGCTAGAATATCTTCGCCTACCCCACGAACGTAATCGCCCGGTTGCACGGCTTTGCTGATCTGGATGGTTGAGGGTAACGGCCGTTCTTCATCCCGCCACGGTTCATTTGTATCTTCCACGGGAACGACGGCGTCCGCGCCTACTGGTAAGGGCGCACCCGTCATAATTCGCGCAGCACTGCCTGGTGTTACGGTAACTTCAGGCACACGACCAGCAGCAATATCCCCCACCACCACCAGCGTCACCGGCGTCTGCATACAGGCCGTGGCTATATCATCTGCACGAACCGCGTAACCATCCATTGAAGAATTGGCAAAAGGCGGCAAACTGTCCGCCGCGACCACTGGTTCTGCCAAAACGCGACCCAACGCTTCCAAAATTGGCACCATCTCGGCTGACAACACGGCAACGCCAGCGAGAACGGCTTTCAAGGCTTCAGCAACAGTTAGATCTTCAGAGGTTGACATCGAACCTTATGCGGCTAAACGGCCGTCTAACTCCAACACATCCGCCTCTGCCTGCATCGCAGCCAATACATTGCCGATGTGATCCCATAATTCCAGCTTTCCAGCAAAACATTCGCGGCTAAAATCGGCCGTTACTGCTTCAACATGCGCCCGATCTACACCCGCCGCAAACCGGTCAGTTTTCCATTTTTTGCGAATTGACTTGATGGTGACCTCACCAATATCACGTGAGGGGCGTACCAAAGCGGTGGCAATAATCAAACCTGTGATTTCATCACAGGCCAGGAGCGCAAAGTCAACCGGCCGTTCTCGTTCAACACCAGTTCCTTCGCTGTAGTGGGATAAAACTGTGCGCACGGAATCTTCATCCCAACCCGCTTCGCGCAAAATATCAGCACCCTTGATGGGATGCTCATCCAAGTTGGGGTGAATTTCCCAATCAAAATCATGGATTAAGCCAATATTGCCCCAATAATCCACATCTTGTTCAAGTTTCTCGGCATACCACCGCATCGCGGCAGAGACAGCCAACATATGCCGCCGCAAGCCGTTGTCTTGCACGTTATCACACACCAACGACCAGGCGTCTTCACGAGAATTTGCCACTGTTAGTCCTTCTTACTATTTGGTTTCCGATTACGTCGACGGGAACGTCGATTACGATTACGTCGGTTATCAGACTCTTTTTCAGTTGATGGCTCAGGTTTGATTTCTACTTGCGGCGCAGCTTGTAACACCATCTCTTCTGGGGCTGATTGTTCTTCCGGTTCTGGCGCAGATTTTCGTCCACAATCACATCCACCACTTTCATGTTTTGAACAGCCAGCAGCAGCCTTCTCCTTTAGCGCATTCAATTCATCCAACGGCTCGAACTCGTGTCGGAAAACTTCTTTCCACTCACCGTCAATCACCACAACGACAGAATCACGCAGCACACGCACATCACGCACTTTACCCTCGCCATAGGGTGTGCCAATTACCTTGCCAACTCGAGGCAGTGTCTTTTTGGCTTCAACATACTGCTCATATTCAAATACCAAGCAGCAGCGCAAACGACCACACATACCCGTGATTTCTTGCGGGCTTAAAGAAATGCCCTGCGCTTTTGCCATCCGGATGGAAATCGGACTGAATTCTGTCAGGAATGTGGAGCAACAGCGTGGCGCACCACAGGCACCAAAGCCTCCCATGATTTTGGCAACGTCACGCGGCCCTACCGACCGCATCTCAATGCGCGTATGTAGAAAATTGGTCAATGTTTGTTTGAGTGGGTTAATGTCGAGGTTTTTGTTTTCAGTTGTATAGTGAAATGTAATCCATGTACCATCAAAACTATATTCAGCTTTGACAAATTTTGCATCTTTGATGTTAAGTTTGCTGGCGGCTTCTCGGCAAGAAATTAAAGCATCTAACTCTTTGGCTTCCCAAACTTGTTTCATTACCAAATCACGAGGGGTTGCTTTTCGTTGCACAAAGCGCATTCCCTTTTCTTTGTGAACTTCTTCAGAAGGCACATAGGCTATGATTTGGCCGAGTTGTTGACCACGATTTGTTTCTACAATAACGTGATCGCCAGCTTCTATATTTTCATTATCTGTTACGCCAAAATGATAAAGTTTTCCTAACTTCTGAAAACGAATGCCAACCACGTCAGTCTTCACTGTGGTCATTTCCGTCATGTAGTTTTCTCCAAGACCTTATTCAGGTCGAATTATTTTGTGTAATGAAAAGCCAGCCCGATAGTGAGCTGGCTTCCCGATGGCTATTATTTTACCGCAGAACGGCCGTTCCGCGAAAACAACTCAATACATTCCAATCAACCAATCATTTCAATCGGAATAAAATTTGAATCTTTGCTGCGCAGATTTAGCATACTCACCCGAGCCGCCACAGCTTTTGCCGTCGCCACAATTGCCTGAGCGGCCGGTGAATCAGGATACGCCACTACAATCGGTTCGCCAGAGTCACCACCAATACGCACATTGGCTTCCAACGGAATCGAACCAATATAATGCACATCATAATCATCTGCCAGCTTCTGCCCCGCGCCCGTGCCAAAGAACTCACCGCTCATATTTTCCACAACGCCAATAATCGGCACTTCCAGCTTTTCAAACATCTTCAAGCCACGTAGCGCATCAGAAGCAGCCACCTGCATCGGCTGTGTCACCACAACCGTCCCAGTCAAGGGCAACACTTGCGCCAATGTCAACTGAGCATCTCCCGTTCCCGGCGGCAGGTCGATAATCAAATAATCCAAATCACCCCAATCGACATCTGTCAACAACTGTTGAATTGCGCCATGCAGCATAGGCCCACGCCAAATCAGCGGCTGGTCTGGTTTAACCATGAACGCCATTGAGATGAATTTCACGCCATATCGTTCAGCCGGAATCATCTTCCGGTCGCGGGGAGATGGCATATTGTCTACACCCATCATCATCGGCACATTGGGGCCAAGAATATCAGCGTCCAGCAAACCAACCTTGGCTCCTTCATTCGCCAACGCAATCGCCAAGTTCACCGAAATGGTGGTTTTACCAACCCCACCCTTACCACTAGAAATGGCAATGGTATTGCGGAAATTCTGGCCAATCTGTGAACCAATTCGCTTGTCTGTTGGCACATTTGCATCCCAATTAACCGTTATCTTGCCAATACCCGCCACCTGAGACAAAGCAGCCCGAGAATCCCCTTCCATTTTCCCTTTCAGACGGGCAAGCTGGGGTTGTCAGCATAATGGTAAAACTAACATCATTGCCCTCAATTTTCAGATTACGAATCATATTGAGAGAAACTAAATCCCGATGCAATTCTGGTTCGATGACTGTGCTTAAAGCCGCCATCACAGCTTGTTCAGAAATAGTGTTTGTCATGTAATATCCTTTATCCTCTACATCCTAAAGATAAAGAGGGACTGAAGGATCGATCAGCCTTCAGTCCCCCTAAACTAAGTTCTATCAAAGTTTATCGTCCGCATTTTGGTGCGAAGGCGAATAAAAATCCGCCCTATAAACGATAGATGCTAGTAATATTCACCTCGGTACATCAATTGACGTACTTTGGCTTCTTCGATGCGGGCTTCTTGTTCATCAGCCTCACCATCGTCATCTTTTTTGCTTTTCTTCTTGTTTTGCTGGGCAAAGTCACGAGCCGCCGCTTCTGCATCTGCTTTCTTGGGCGCAATTTCTCGCCAATAGCTGATGGGCTTGCTCAAACGCTCTTTATCATGGATATGGGCAGTCGTGCGATTGTAACTAGCCAGCTCATAATCATGATCCATCTTAATGGCATCAAACGGACAGAACTCCGCACACATACCACAATTCATACAAATATCGATGTCAATGTAGAACTGTTCCGGCTCTGGCTTAGGACGGCCGTTTGGCTGTTTGCCTCGTTCAATCCAGATACACTGCGGCGGACAGACTTTGGCACAGATACCACAAGAGGTACACCAATCATGTCCCCATTTTTGGCCTGGAGGCGGTTCATCCGTCACCAAAAACGGCACAAAGCGGAACCGTTCTGGCACTGCCAATTTTTCTTCAGGATAGAAAACAGTGACAACGCCTTTCCCTTTCAGACTTTGCCGCACTGCCATCGCTTCATCATTGTAGTAACGGCCGCCGCGACCCATCCAGTAAATGTCGTCCAAATAGGTATCGACAAAATGCTTCATGGTCACGCCCAGACCTTTAATTAATCCAACTCCGTACATACGATCTCCTAGTAATCGTTTGTCAATAAGCTCATAGTAGTCACTACAAACTTGTTACCGGTCAACTTCACCAAGGACAATATCGATACTGCCTAAAATAGCGACCACATCAGCAATCTTATACCCGATACACATCTTTTCTAACGCCGTCAGATTGATGAATGACGTGGCACGAACATGATATCGTTCTGGATTAGAGCTGCGTCGTTTGGCGGTCACATAATAACCAAGTTCACCTTTCGGATTTTCGACACGGGCATAAGATTCGCCCGGTTTCGGTATCCTAATAGCATATTGAGGCTTGCCACTGGTAATGGGAGCACCAGATGTTTCTACCAAGTGTGGCAATACTTGTTTAATGATGCGAATACTTTGCTTCATTTCTTCCAAACGTACCCGATAACGGTCATAAACATCGCCGTTGTAGAAAACAGGCACGTCAAAATCTAATTGGTCATAATATGAATAGGGTTCCGCACGGCGGACATCATAATTCACACCACTGGCGCGTAACATGGGGCCAGCCATGCTATAAGCGATGGCATCCTCGCGGGATAAAAAGCCCACGTCAATACTACGGGCGCGGACGATTTCGTTGTAGGTCATCAATTGATCGGCTTGCTCTAACGCCGCAGGTAATCGTTCATTAACCAGTTCGGTCAAGAAATCCATTGTCGGCTGACCGCGTACATCGTCGGGCAAATCATAGGCCACGCCGCCAAAGCGCATGTAGTTGCACATCATCCGCGCCCCAGATAACGTCTCGAAGAAGTCGAGAATCAACTCGCGTTCAATATAAAAGTAGAGCATCGGGGTTTGCAAGGCACCCAGGTCGTTCATCAAGAAGCCTAGCGCCCATAAATGATTACATATCCGTGTCAATTCAACTGTTAGAATACGAATCCATTCTGCACGTTCTGGCACGTCAGCCTCAAGCAGTTTTTCCACCGCCATCACATAGCCATGATTGTTACTCATCGAGCTAAGGTAATCAAGGCGGTCTGTGTAGGGGATGTTGCCCAAGAAGGTGTTGCGCTCGCCAATCTTTTCATGATTACGATGCAAGTAGCCCATCACCGGTTTGAGGTCAATAATTGTTTCCCCATCCAGGGTGACGACCATGCGGAATACACCGTGCGTTGAAGGATGCTGAGGGCCAATGTTAACGGTTAGTTTGTCCGTTTTCATGTGGGTGGTTTTATCTAGGGAATGTCCCTTCGCCCCTGCCATGATGTCGTACATGTTGGTTTCAACGTCGTACTCTTCACCAGTAGGCACCCAGCCAGCAGGATATTGCACGTTTTTGCCGTAAGGATTGTTTTCTTCAGCGCGATGCACAGCATTACCACTCGGCCAACGACTGCCAAACGGCTTTTGGTCTTCTTCATAGAATGGCTCTTGCCAATCTTTGCGCAATGGATAACCGTTGAAGCCATCCCAGGTGAGAATGCGGCGCAAATCGGGATGACCCTCGAAATGAATGCCATACATATCAAAGGCTTCCCGTTCTTGGAAATCGGCACCAGGCCAGATCGGCATGAGTGAAGGAATGACGGGATTATCACGGTCTACCTGCACATGGAGGGTAACGGAGCCGCCCCCTTTCTCAATGCTGTAGGTATGGTAAACGGCTTCTAGCTTGCCATCTTCTATCTGGTCTACACCGGTAACGCTGGACAGGTAGTTAAAACCAAGTTCGTTTTTAAGTGCTTTGGCAATTTCGGGCAGTTGGTCGGCATTGACCATAAGACCGCTATAACCATCGCGGGGGTCGTCGGTGACAGCCTCGGGGAATTTTTCTTTTAGACGATCAATGGCTTCCACAACAGGATCGACTGTGATGTCTGGGGAATTTCCGGCTGGTGGGGCTTCTAGTATTGCTTCACTCATGGGGTTTCCTTCATTAAGTTTAGCTTGCGGCTTCTGGCTCGGTAACGGCCGTTTCTTCTTCTTGTAATTCTGCTAGTTGCTGAGCTTTTTTGGCTTCTCGTTTGATAATGTCAATTTGGCGAACGTCAATCAAATCAGGGCCGAGTACAGGAATCTCTACCATGCCGGCCGTGGGATCATCTTTACGATACCAAGGCACAGTGGCAAGTGACTGCTGGTCGATTTTTTCCTGCAAGGCAATCAAACCGTTGATCAACGCTTGTGGGGTTGGCGGGCATCCAGGCACATACACATCAACTGGTAAAAACTTATCAATACCATCGACAACTGTATAACCTTCTTTGAACGGACCGCCGCCAGAAGCACATGCGCCCATCGCCAACACATAGCGAGGCTCTGGCATCTGGTTGTACAGGCGAACGATGGTGGGAACCATCTTCTTGGTCACTGTACCAGAAACAATCATTAAGTCAGCTTGGCGGGGGGTGGCTCTGAAAACTTCCATACCAAAACGAGCCAGGTCGTACCGGCTAGAAGCGGTACAGATCATCTCAATAGCGCAGCACGCCAAACCAAAAACCATCGGCCAAATTGAATTTTTCCGTGCCCAGTTATAGGTGGGATCCAACAACTTGGCGATGTTTGTTATCCATACATTACTTTGCAGTTCTTCGGGGATGGCGACATCAGCAGATGCACCGGTCGCTGGGGTGGTCATAAATTAACTGCCTCCTCGTACCATACGATTTGGATATCCATTAGAATTCGCTTTGTTACTAAGGCTGGGTCATCACTAAACCCAGGTAATTGCTCTATCATTTCTGCCATTTCGTTTAGGCCAACACCCTCTGGATCTCTATCTGGATATTGGTTAATGAGTGCCATAGCAATGGCATATGTTGCATCCCAAAACAGTTCTGGGTGATTATCCATTAACGGTTTCTCCCGTCTGGAAAAGTATTGAATAAGTATAATCCATTGTGGGATTTGGGGCGAAAATTTATTTATATTATTTGCCGCGTTTAGTGTATCTTTCCCCCTGCTGATTGTCAAAAATTGCAACAAACGATTCCTTGTTTGTACCCTAAAAGTTGTGCAATTTTGTCCAGGGAATGTCTTCACCAATACGTGCATAATGATTGCCACAAACGATAATGGGGCATGGTGTCTGCGTGGTGTTTCTGAACTTATTGGACGGCATCTAGCAGTTTGTAATATTTGTGTAAGCTCCGGCACATACCTTCGTAATAACTTGTGCACAAACTCCTTTGATAGATAAAAACTCTATAAACCAATCAATTTGAAAAAGGAAATATGCTGATGAAAAATATAATCTTGTTGTTATCTGCTTTACTGGTACTCGTGGTGTTGGCGGCGTGTAGTCCGGCTCCGACTGCGGAAACCGGGATGGAAAATGGGAAAGAAACGGCCGTTATGCCCGAAAAATCCGACGATATGATGGCTGAAGAAATGGCCGAACCCACTGCGGAAGCCATGTCCGATGACAAAGACGATATGATGGCCGAAGGCGAACACGACACAGACATGGCCGAAGAAACCATGGCTGACGACGCTATGGCCGATGACAGTATGAGCGATGAGGCCATGTCTGATGACAAAGATGACATGATGATGGAACTCCCCGCCTGGCAAACCATCGCCCTCACCAATGCCACCACCGGCGAGCCATTCACCCTGGCCGATTTTGCGGGCAAAACCGTCTTTGTCGAACCGATGGCGACCTGGTGTACCAACTGCCGCAGCCAGCTTGGTAACGTGCGAGAAGCCCGCAGCCAGTTCGGCGACGAGGTTGTCTTCGTGGCCTTGAGCCTGGAAACCACAATCAGCAATGAGGAACTGGCCGCCTACCAAAGCAATGAAGGTTTCGACTGGACATTTGCTGTCATGTCGCCTGAACTGCTGCAATCTTTGGCCGACACCTTTGGCCGCAGCATTACCTCCGCGCCGTCCACCCCTCATTTCATCATCCGGCCAGATGGCAGTTACACAGAACTAGTCACCGGCATCGACACGCCAGACGTGCTTGTACAGCAAATCCAGGCAGCTCAATAAATAAATCCT
This sequence comes from uncultured Chloroflexia bacterium, assembly GCA_963747345.1. Lineage (GTDB taxonomy): Bacteria > Chloroflexota > Anaerolineae > Promineifilales > Promineifilaceae. The sequence continues at coordinate 533,909 of CAVVFA010000009.1, forward strand.
GAGATTGGAGATTAGAGATTTACGTAATCTCCAATCTCCAATCTCTAATCTCACTATGAACCAATTACTCGAAGCATTTATCCTGGGCAACACTGCCATTTTAACCAACGTCTGTATTTTGCCTTTGTATCCCGGCCTGATTGCGTTTATGGCTGGCAATGCGGCCAACGAACGGGCGCGTAAGGCGACTAAGTGGCTGGGTTTGCTGGTTTTATTAGGCGTATTGACGCTGATGACGGTTGTTGGCGCGTTGCTCTATGTGTTCCAGCAATCATTTGGCGCTATTTTGCCGGTGCTGCTGCCTTCCATTTATGGCATCATCATCCTTTTGGGACTGCTCATGCTGACCGGCCGTAACCCGTTCAACCGCCTGAGCACCGTGCAAATGCCCGCCCTGCGAAATCCATATGTAGGTGCTTACGTCTATGGCTTGTTGTTGGGGCCAATGACACTGCCCTGCGCCGGCCCCATTATTTTGAGTGCCTTTTTGCTCGGCGCGAATAGTTTCACCGATTTAGCAGATGGTTTACTTTACTTTTTTGCGTTTGGTCTGGGTTTTGGCTGGCCGTTGGTGATGCTGCCCCTGTTGGCGGCGCCGTTGCAGCGCCGTTTCACCGGCTGGACGACCGGCAATTATAAGGTGCTCACCCGTCTTTCCGGGGCGCTGCTGGTGGGGATTGGTCTGCTGGGCATTTATGCGGATTTGCTGCCGATGTTTGTGTAAGCTGCTTGGTACGAGCCATCACTGCTCATTTACTTTTCCAACTCCAGTTGTCTGACGGCATCTACATCTGTAACGCCATCGCGTAAAACACCGGAGTAGGTATGTACGGCCAGCCGTACGCCGGATGTAGGTAGCTGGTTGAGAATGTGCCGGATATTGTGGGTGTGAATGCCACCGCCCAACACGATTTCTATCCGATTGGCTGCTTGCTGGATGAGGCGTTTTAGTTGTGGTATGCCATCAGAAACGGATTGCCCGCTGCCCCAGGGTGTGCCACTGGTAAGGACGCGGGAAACGCCTAAATCAATGAGCGCCTCCAGCGTTTCGGTTGGATTGCTGGCGGCGTCAAAGGCGCGATGGCAGGTTGTTTTGAGGTTGTGTTGGTGGGCGGCGCTGACGAGGTGGCGCATGGTTTTTATATCAAGTTTGTTATCTTTTATGGTCGCCGAAAACAACGCCATCTGCTCTGTGGGAAACGGCCGTTTCCACCCCCCATAGCATCGCCTCAATTTCAGCACGCGAATAACAAAAGTCCCCACCACGCGGTCGAACCATCACCATCAGGCCCGCACGATTTCCAAACGCTTCTCGGGCTATGGCAATGTCTTCTGGCAATGGCGTTAGTCCAGCCAACGCCATCTGCCCGCATAATTCGATGGTATCTGCGCCGCCCAGGTAAGCGGCTGCTACGGATTGTTGGACGTGAGCATCACTGTTGATGCAGATTTCTATTTTGATATTTACGCTCATGTTGTAAGATTTCTAAAACAAAGAGGTGAAATATGAATAATCGTTATAAAGCTGGATGGTTTGTTCCGGGGCAAGTTTTGGCATTAACTCACTTTGTACCAGACGTATCACCAGATGATTTTATGGGTATTGCCACTGATACTGTGACTGCCTTGCAAGAAGTTGAGCAGCCGTTTCACCTCATTATCGACAACCGCATCATAAAAAACACTGAGTTGGCTTCGCTTGAGATGATGTTAACAGCGCTGCCCATCATCGATCATACACAGCTTCGCTGGATTGTGATGGTTTTGCCAAATGCCCTCGCTGGAACAGCCCATAACTTAGAAACTCAATATCATGAGCAAATCGGATTGAAACACGTGGATACGCTAGAAATGGCTTTTGCGTATCTCGATTCAGTAGACAATTCTTTGGATTGGTCAAACCAAGTGACGCCTTTTTTTGAAGTCTAAAAATGATTCAGGCTCGTCCAAGGAATATCTTCGCCATAATATTCACATAACGATTGCCACAAACGATAATGAGGCATCGTGTCTGGATGCAAGCGCTGAACTTGATGGAAGGCATCTAACAGGGTGAGGTTTTCGCTTTCTTTTAGAGCAGCGATGGTGTAGGTGCCCGAGCGACTAATGCCTGCGCCGCAAGCGACCAATACGATGTTGCCTTGATTTCTCTGCTGTTGAATAAAGTCCAATCCCTGTTTGAGCAAATCGAGAGGCAATGGCTCCCCATCTTCGACTGGCAGATAAAGTGAATTGATTCCGGGATGCTCAACCAGTTCGGCTAATAGAAGCATGGCTCCAATGTTGTGGTAGGTGAGGTATGGGTAATCTTTGGTTTCTCGGTATTTGCCGATGTAGAGCCAGGGTCTGATTTGGTTCATGATTCGCCAGGAAAACGGCCGTTTATGCTCCTGATAACGCTCTTAAAACTGCTTCTGGTTCTTTGGAAACCACATTGAGCAATACCAATGCTGGCCCGTGCGGTGTGCGGTCACCCCGTTCCCAATGGCGTAATGTTCCCAGACTTATGCCGAAGGCTGTGGCAAACTCAGTCTGAGTCATGCCTACTTTTTTGCGAATCGCTTTCACATCTAAAGATGAAAATTCATGGACAACGGCATCTATTGGTTTGCCTTGAGCATATTCAATTGCTTCGCTAAGCCCTTGTTGGATACTCTGAAATGTGTCACTCATTTTTGCCACCGTATCGTTCGATTAGTATTTTTGTCAATTTTGCCAATTCGTTCCGTTCAGATTTGGTTAGATTCACCTTTTCTGACTTGCCAAAAAGGGTGAGTAAAAACAGGGGATAGTTTTCATTGTGAAAATAATAAATGACACGTACCCCGCCACTTTTGCCCATGCCTTCTCGTTTCCACCGCAACTTTCTAATGCCGCCTGTGCCTTGTATGATAACGCCGCTTTGAGGGTACAACGCCAGGTGATTAATTAAGTTTTGATGTTCATCTGCTCCCAATAATTTTTGGGAGTGCCGGATGAATTCAGGTAGTTCAACGATTGTTATCATTGTTGATAATAGTAATCCATTGGATTAGTTGGTGTCAAGTAAATGTGTGAGTAAAGGACTATTCTCCCGGAAAACGGCCGTTTTCCTTCACATACTTCGTAATCCCACCCGCCCTGATAATGTCAGCCGCAAAATCGGGCAGGGAGGGCAGTTGGTAGGTTTGGGTGGTGGTTAGTAAACGGCCGTTTTCCACATCCAGCGTCACCTCATCTCCATCAGCCACCAGTTCCGGTATTTCGCTCGACTCAAACACCGGAATACCCAGGTTGATCGCGTTGCGGAAGAAAATGCGGGCAAAACTGGGCGCGATAATGCCGCCAATCTGCCGCCGCCGCAGTGCCTCTGGCGCATATTCCCGTGACGAGCCACAGCCAAAATTCGCGCCTGCCACAATCACGTCCCCGGGCAGGGCGTTTGCCGCAAAATCAGGCCGCGCCTCTATAAAGGCATAATCCTTCACATCCTGATTTTCTTTCAACATATACGGCGCATACCGCCCCGGTACAATCTGATCCGTATCCACATCTGTGCCAAATTTCCAAACTCGTGACATATTTCACCTTCGGTAGAGAGATTAGAGATTGGAGATTATCTCGCCGCACCCAATCTCCAATCTCTAATCTCCAATCTCTCTCGGATCGGTAATTTTCCCTGTCAATGCTGTTGCCGCCGCCACCGCTGGACTTGCCAAGTAAATCTGCGACGTGGGATGCCCCATGCGGCCTTTGAAGTTACGGTTTCCCGTGGAAAGGCAAATATCCCCTTCGCCCAGTGTACCTTGATGGCGACCCATGCACGGGCCACAGCCCGGCGTCGTCAACGTCACACCAGCGTCCAGCAAAATCGACAGCGTGTCATCGGCGATGGCTTTTTGCAGTTCCTGCCGACTGGCGGGCGTGACCAACATGCGCATCCCTGGAGCCAACTGTTTGCCTTTGAGAATATCCGCCACGATACGCAAGTCTTCATAACGGCCGTTTGTACACGTCCCCAAAAACACCACATCCACCGCCTGCCCGAGTACCTCGCCCAAATCCACCACTGCGTCAACCGAATGGGGAATCGCCACCTGCGGCTCCAACGCATCCAGGTCGATGGTCACAGTTTGGGCAAACGTCGCCTCTGGATCAACAAACAGCCAGTCCGGCACGTCAAACCGTTGCGCCACTTCGCCGTCGGGCGGGAAGATGCCAGCCTTCGCGCCCAGTTCAATCGCCATACTGCTCATCGTCTGCCGACCCGGCAAAGGCAGCCACTCCAGCCCGTGATACTCCACTGAGGCGTAGGTCGCGCCGCCAATGCCCAGCACCCGCGCCAGTTTCAACGCTAAATCTTTGGCATCCACACCGGGACGAAAACGGCCGTTTACCATCACCTTAATACTCTCCGGCACCCGAAACCACACCTTGCCCGTGCCCATCGCCAGCGCAATATCCGTCGAACCCATGCCCGTGCCAAACGCGCCCACCGCGCCATAACTCGTCGAGTGCGAATCTGAGCCAATGACAATGCGTCCTGGCTGGGCAATCTGCTCCTCGACCAGCACTTGATGGCAAATACCGCGCCCCACTTCAAAGAGGCGTATCCCTTCTTCGCGGGCAAAGGCGCGGATGATGTTCTGACTATTCGCCGTCGCCACGTTTGAGGCGGGCGCAACATGATCCATCACCAGCACACATTGCGCCGGATCAGCCACATGTTCCTGCCCCAGCCGCTCCCGCATAATGGTAATAATCGCCGGAGACAGCGAATCGTGTGCCATAATCACATCGGGGCGCACCGTAATCAACTCGCCAGGCGCCACCGCATGTCCGGCGGCGTGGGATAGAATTTGTTCTGCTAAGGTTTGGGCCATGATTACTCCGTAAAAATGGAGATTAGAGATTAGAGATTGGAGATTGCTTGATCTCCAATCTCTAATCTCCAATCTCCACTGTCGCTTCTCGTAATAAATCTTCATCCACAACCACCCCGTTCAGGTCTGCCACCGAGATGAAGCCGTTTTGGATTAACGGCCGTTCTGCCACAATATCCTCTTTCAACTTCAAGAAGAAACTCAGTTCCGCCGGATGCTCGATACCCGGCAAAGCGGCAAACTGCCCGGCACGCGCCGTGCCCAGCGTCGCACTGGCCTGCGAGCCAACCATCACCCCTTTGCCTGCTCTGCTGTGCCAGCGCCAGCATCGCCAACGACTCCGTAAAGCCAGTGCGTGCCGTCTTGATGTTCAGAATGTCGAAGGTATCCAGCGCCAATTCGCGGCGCAGATCGGGTTCCGTAAACGTGCTGTCATCGGCGATGAGGGGCAGATGGTTGCCCGCCCGCAGTCTGCCTCGTTCCTGAATCGAGTTCTACGGGCAGCGGCTCTTCGCAGTAAAGCACACCCATCTCGGCTAACTGGTCGAGTTGACGGGCGGCGTTGTCTGGCTCCAGACACTCGTTGGCGTCGGCATAAATTGCCATTTCAGCTGCCAAACAGTGTTTGCAATGCCTCAATCCGACGCAAATCAGCCGCCCAGTCGCGCCCCACTTTCACCTTAAGCACGCGCACGCCCTGGTCAAATACCTGCTGTGCTTCCGCCAGAACGGTGTCGTCGTCGCCAATGCCCAGGATGTAGCTAACTATGAGATTGAAGATTGGAGATTGGAGATTAGGATGATCTGAGCTGCCATTCTTTAATCTCTCAATCTCCAATCTTCCAATCTCCATAAGATGCTCAACCAATCGATACCCCGTTACTCTGCGCCAGCGCATCCTGCACCGCCATGTCGATGGCCCCTTTGGCGGTGTGGTTGTTTTTGATCTGGTGCATGGCGCTCAGGTCAGTGGCGGGTTGACCGAGCAGGCGCGGGCTGAGTTCTTGGGCGATGATGCTGGTGATGGATGTTGGCGTTTCGCCATAAATCGTCGGACGCGGGGGCGCTTCTGCCACGCCTTCCGCGCCGTTGCTCAGGCGTACGCGCACCAAAACGTGGCGCACTTCGTTGAGGACGCTGTGTTTGCCCCATTTCAAGCTGCCATGCAGCGGCAAGCGGAAGACGGTGGTGGAAATGTTTTGAATTGTGAATTGTGAATTACGAATTGTGAATTGTGAAGTTGTCACGTGGGTAACTCGCTGATGACTTGTTGGGCGATTTCTTCTGGAGATTGTCTGGCCGTGTTGGCATAGATGAGCCGGTCGGGCGCGAATTGTTGCAGTGCCGCCAAGGTGGCATCGGGATCATAGTTTTGGCGCTCTTTTTGCACGATGGTTAGTTTGGCGGTCACGTCTTCAAGCGTTAGTTCGCCCTGGTCAATGTAATATTCCAGCTTGGCGAGCTGCTGATCATCCAGCCAGTTGATTAGTGTGGGGTCGAGGAAAACGGCCGTTTCCTTCCCCGTCTTTACCTCTACACTGGCCTGATCAAACATATCATTCCGCCGCAGCAGCCGCTGTACACGCACAAAATCCGGTGCATCCAAAAACAAAAACCAGGCCTCTGGCATGGCTTGCGCCGCGTAAGTGATTTCATTTTCACCGCGCAGGCCGTCGAAAACCAGTAAACAGTGTTCAGTGTTCAGTGTACAGTCACTGTCCACTGTAAACTGTTCACTGTTCACTAAATACTGCTCCACCGCTTCGGCCATGCCCCCTCGATGCAACTCCCGATAACGACGCGTATAAGCAAAACGCTGCGTCCGATCTTTGACCAGGGTCACTGGTTTCCCATCTTGCTGCTGTAAAGGCGCGATGATAAGCTGGTCGGTCAGTTTGCGCCGATCCGGAAGGATTTGGAACTCGCAACCCTGATCGCGCATCGCGTTGACGGTGGTGGTCTTGCCTGTGCCAGTCAGCCCGACCAGAATAAGTAATCTTGTATGATCTGCCATGTTGTTACACTTTGCGGACGGTATCGCCTGCTTGAATTTGTCCGGTCTGGATGACCTGGGCATAGATGCCGCGTAGATGCCACCGTTTGCCCTCGTCTGAATTGGCAAAAATGACGGCATCTTTACCGAAGCGTGCTGCGAATTTTTTGCAGCCGGTATGGGGCAGTGCCGTGATTTCGAGAACGGCCGTTCCCACTTCTATTCTCTGTCCGGCAGGCAAATTCTCGTCACTCAAATCCATGTCGATGAAGAGTTGGTCGCCAGCCAGCGACCAACGGGCACGCTCCTGCGCCATCAGCGCCGCCGCGCGGGCGTTCATGATCGTAATTTGGGCATCAGGCAAGGCACTGCCATCTTCCGTTTGCTTGCTGCCACGCGTCAGCCAGTTGTCCCCAACCAGCCCGTCGGTTACGCTCAATTCGGCTGTTTCCAGGATTTCCCGTTCATCTACGCTGGGACGAATTACGATCATGGCTAAACGGCCGTTATCCTGCGGCGATTGCGTGATTTCAGCCAAACCAGCTTTCAATTCTGCCATCGTCAATGGTTCCATATTATGCAGCTCCTTCTGGCACAACTTCTAATTCTGCCACCGGATCCACGCCATCATTACGTTGCGCGGCGTTATATAGCAACGAATCCACATCATCCAGCGTCAGCCCTCTGTGGTCAGCCGCCGCTTTTATCTCATTAGTCAAATACTTCAACTGCGCATCATCAAGCTCTAGCCCCAACTGTTCCGCCCGATTTTTGACTGCGTTCCAACCCGTCAGGCGATGCGCCACATGAATGTAGCGCGTCATGCCAAAATCTTCCGGTTTCAAAATCTCATAAGTCGAAGGATTATTCAGCACCGCTTTGGCATGAATACCCGCTTTGTGGGCAAAACTGGCAAAACCCAGTGATGTAATTGTTAAACGGAATATCCACCCGCACCATACGCGCCACCATCGCGTCCAAATTGCGCAGCAGCGTCAGATGGTATTTTTTCACCAGCGCCGGGTCGGTGGCATACAACCGCGCCACCAATCCACCCAGCGGCGTAATGCCATTCCGTTCACCAATGCCCAGCACCGACGTGTCGATATGGGTGGCGCCGCCTTCCAGAGCCGCATACGCATTGGCAATGGCACAACCCGAATCATTGTGACCGTGAAACTCGATGTCACAATTCAACTCACCGCGCAAACGCCGTACCAGGCTGTAAATTTGCATCGGTGTACCCACGCCCACCGTGTCGGCAATACCCACGCGATGCACACCCAAACTGTCCACCGCTTTATACACCGACACAATATCTTCCACATCGCTGCGCAGACTATCTTCTGTGCTAAAGCGTGTTTCCACATTCTGACTCAACAAATAAGCCACTACTTCCTGCGCCAGTTCAATGATTTGGGGAATGCTCTTGCCGTGGCTGAAATCTCGCAAATAGGACGAGGTGCCAATGACAATATCTACCCCGGCCACGCCAGTATCAACAGCTTTTTTGGCGTCTTCGATGGTGCAGCGCGTATGGGTCAGAATTTTGGCTTTCAAGCCCAACTTGGCGATGGTCACACAATCGTTATAGCTCTCTGGCGAGGCCAACGGGGATGTCAGTTCCAAATACTCCACGCCAAAAGCATCAAGCAGGGTGGCAATTTGAATCTTTTCCGCTGTAGAAAAGAACGCATTGACAAACTGTTCGCCTTCGCGCAAGGTTGATTCGATTATGGAAAAATTTTTCAGGCTCATGGTTTCCTCTTTTCAGTGAACAGTAAACAGTATGGTCTACTATAAACTGTTCACTGTAAACTGTTCACTGATCACTGTTTTTAAAATCTCAATAGCTCTCAAATACTCATCTAAAACAAGTTGCTCTTCCGGTGTATGGTCTAAACTGCTGTCGCCAGGGCCATAGGCGACGATGGGACACTGCCAAATCGGCCCCACCACGTTCATGTCGGAGGTGCCGGTTTTTAACTTAAAGCGAGGTTTCACACCTGCCTGCAATAAGGCACGATTGAAAGCCTTTGCCAACGGTGTATTGCGGGTTGACTGGAAGGCTTCTTCATGTCCATAAAAACGAAGCGCTGCGTCGCTGTTTAATGCTTGAATGTCCCCTTCAAATTCGTTGATGTCGAAATTTGGCGGCAGACGAACCCCCACTTTGACGTGAATGGTATTGGTCAAGCCATCACTGCCAGTGTGAATGTCACGAATGGAGGGCAGCAATCTGTCAAATAAGCGGGGTTTGTCATAGTTGAAGACTTCGATGTATTCAGCCAGGGCGTTGTACCAGACTAATGCCTGATTCGGCCGCGCCGCTGTCTTGCCCGGCGGTATGGCTCATGGATTGGGCGTATTCGTAGTCGATGAGGATGCGCCCTTTGTAGCCCAGCGTCACACCATCCCAGCCGCTCGGTTCGCCGATGATGCACAGGTCTGGCTGGTATTGGCTGGCGGCAAACCGCGCCCCTTTGGAGGTCGCCGCTTCCTCTTCCGTCGCCCCAATGACCACGAGGCGTGTGCCGGGTTGCAGTTCTGCCTGCGCCCCCGCCATGACAAACGTGGCGAGTGGCCCTTTGGCGTCTACTGCACCACGTCCATGCAAAATGCCAGTCTCAATGCGCACCGGAATGTCGCCGGGCACGGTGTCCATATGCCCCAGCAGCACAATTTCGCGGCTGATGCTGCCGTTTTCATCGGGGCATTCGCGCACGCCAACGGCGTTGCCAGCTTCGTCCACGTGGGCTGTGTAGCCGAGTTGCGTTCATGGTTGAGGCAAGGTAATGGGAAACGGCCGTTTCCTGCCCAGACAAACTCTTAATGGCTACCAACTCTTTCAAAAACTCTATCGGATCAATTGACATGGAATGATCCTCACTTATATACTTCGACTATGTTTCAGTTTATATGGAATGAAAATAAACGACGGGCAAATATTAAAAAACATGGCATTGACTTTGAGCATGTGTTTGATATCTTTTATGATGATTACATTCTTATTGAAGATGATCGTTTTGATTATGGTGAACAAAGATTTTGGGCAATTGGTTTTTATAAAGCTAAATTGATAGTTGTTGTCCATGTCTATATTAGAAATGATCTTGTACGTATCATTTCTGCGCGTGAAGCGACAAAACAAGAATATGAGCAATATTTTGAATGACGAATTTAATAAATCTGACGAAATCATTGATGATGACATGGATCTTGATATTCCTGAATTAACAGCAGAAGATTTCAAGCGAGCAAAACCTTCTGTGCAGTTCTTAAAAGAGCGTGGTATTCGGTTTGATCCTAACGAGCCAGTTATGATTACGGAAGAGCATGAAGATGGCACAAGCACAACCTATAAATTGCCGCCACCGAGAGAGAGAATGGTGATGCTTGATCCTGATGTCCGTGAATATTTTCCTGATTCTGAATCTGTTAACCGTACCCTTCGTTCTCTCATCAAACTTATTCCTCAAGAAAGCTAGAGGATAGAGCGAGAGCGAGAAAATCAAGAAGCCTCTAGCTCTCGCTCTTGCTCTAGCTTTTGCTGTTCAGCCAAAACAGCTTCCAAAATCTCTACAACTGAATCCAACTGCGCTCGCGTAATCACCAGCGGCGGCAGCAGACGTAAAACCGTCGGCCCGGCCGTCAGCGTCATCACACCACGCGCCATCAGTTCATTGACAATGGGCATGGCGCGGACTTTCAACTCAATGCCCACCATCAAGCCCAAACTGCGCACCTCACGGATGAGCGGGGAGTCAATTTGCTGCAAACGCTGCTTGGAAATAAGCGCCCAATTCTGCAGAACGCTCGACCAAATTCTCGTCTTGAATCACTTGCAAGGTGGCGAGGGCGGCGGCGCAAGCCAGGGCATTGCCGCCAAACGTGGAGCCGTGTACGCCCGTGGGCAATTCGGTCACGCGGGGGCCGATGGCAATCGCGCCCATGGGCACGCCGCCAGCAATGGCTTTGCCCAGCACCATCATATCTGGCACGATGCCCACGTGTTCGCTGGCAAACCAGCGGCCGGTGCGGCCAAAACCAGTCTGCACTTCGTCGATGATGAGCAGAGCGCCGGTTTCGTCGCACAGTTGGCGCACGGCTTGGAAATAGTCTGACGAGCCGGGGCGCACACCACCTTCCCCTTGTACCACTTCCAGGATGACAGCGGCGGTTTGGTCGGTAACGGCCGTTTTCATTTTCTCAATATTCTCAAACGGCACATGGCTAAACCCAGGCACCAGCGGCAAAAACGGTTCGCGGTAATCTTTTTTGTGCGTGGCCGAGAGTGCGCCGTAGGTGCGTCCGTGAAAACCACGCATGGCGGCCACGATTTGGTGCGACCGGTGCTGAGTCGGGCAAATTTAATGGCGCCTTCTATGGCTTCTGTGCCGGAGTTACACAGGAAAATGCGGTTGAGATCTGCGGGGAGAACGGCCGTTAATCTTTCCAGCAATTGCGCCCGTTTGTCGTTGTAAAACATCTCCTGACAGGTGATCAGCGTTTGTGCCTGCGCCGCAATCGCCGCCGCTACAGCCGGATGGCAGTGCCCCACATTCGCCACCCCAATTCCCGCTACACAGTCGATGTATTCGTTGCCCTCTTCGTCCCAAATGAGCGCCCCTGCACCGCGCACAATGGCGAGGTCTCGTTTGCCATAAACGCCGGAAGTGTGTTGTTGTTCGAGTTGAATTGTATTCATAAGATTTACACCCTGGTAAACAGTAAACAGTGATCGGTAATCGGTGATCAGTTAGTGCTGCCACTTACCGTTCACTGATAACTGTTTACCGTTTACTGAATAACCGTTCCTTGTCCGTCAAGCGCCCGCATAATCGGGTTTGCCCCGCGTGCATCGCCAATGACGACGCGCTGGACACCTGCTTCTATCGCTTCTTTCGCGCCGAGCAGTTTGATGCGCATCCGCCCTTCGGCAAAGTTTTGGGAAGCGTCGTCGATTTCACTGAGACTGATGGTGCGTACCAGCGAGCTTTCGTCGGGGAAGTTGGAGAGCACGCCAGGGATGTTGGACAGAATAAGCAAATCAGTGGCCTGGAGCGCGGCGGCGGTTGCCGCTGAAGCGCGGTCGCCATCGACATTGATGCCTTCACCCTCAAAGCTGATGGCGGGCGGTGTCAGAACAGGCACGTAACCGGCATCCAGCAAGGTTTCCAACAGACCGCGATTGACTTCATCAACGGTACCGGTGTAGTTGTCACGGATGATGCGGGTACGGCCGTTTTCCAACAGCTTTCATCGCTTTTTTCCGCTGACCTTGCCATAAACGGCCGTCCATGCCAGACAGTCCAAGCGCATTCACGCCGCGCATCTGCAACCGTTCCACAATGCCTTTGTTCATCTGTCCGCAGTAGACCATCTGGAAAATTTCCAGGGTGCGTTTGTCGGTCAGGCGGCTGGTGTAGCCGCTGGGCGAGGTGATAAATTGCGGCGCATGGCCGAGTGCTTCGGACACCTCGTTGGTCAGCGACGAGCCGCCATGCACCAGAATGAGCCGTTGCCCGTCGCGCACCAGTTGGGCGATGTCGTCACACACGGCGTCGTAATCAATGCCTTCACTGCCGCCTACTTTTACAATAATCATGTCGCTTCGCTCCAATGATGAATGGTGAATGATGAATGGTTAATTGGAATGAGACTCATTCACAATTCACCGTTCATCAATTTACAATTAATTATTAAATCGGGTGTAATCCTGTGAATCCCAGCGCTTCGTCTTCGGCAAAACCGCACATCAAATTCATGGCCTGAACGGCCGTTCCTGCCGCGCCTTTCATCAAATTATCGATGGCACTGATAACCACCAGCCGGTTGCTGCGTTCATCTTTCTCAAAGCCGATGTCGCAGAAGTTGCTGCCTGCCAAAATTTTTGGTTCGGGATAGCGGAAGATGCCTTTGCGCTCTTTGACCAAACGGATGAAGCGTTCATCACGGTAGGCAGCACGGTAAATTTTCCAGATGTCTTTTTCTTCTAAATCTTCTTTCAAGAAAGACATGGGCAGTGCAGAGAACACCACGCACCAGTTCAACGGCCGTTGCTGAAAAATGCAGATCAAACTCACCCAACGCCTGTTGCATTTCCGCTTGATGGCGATGGCCGGTCGGCGCAAACGAGCGCACCGCGCCGCTGCGTTCCGGGTGATGGCTGGCGGCGTTGAAGCTGTTGCCTGCCTCTGACGAGCCTACTTTGACTTCGATAACGGCCGTTTCAATCAAGTTTTGTTGGGCTAAGGGATACAGAGCGAGGTTAACGGCCGTTGCGTTACAACCCACACCGCTCACATAATTCGCCTGAGTAATTTCGTCCCGATACAGTTCCGGCAAACCATAGACAAATTTGTCCAGCCAGGCCGGATTGGGATGCGGTTTACCGTACCATTCTTCGTAAACGGCCGTGTCGCGCAGCCGGAAATCAGCCGACAAATCCACAATGCGTTCCGCTAAACTGGCAAAATAGTCGATTTGCTCAGAGGCACTACCATGAGGCAGCGCCAAAAACAACACGTCACACGGTTCTAACTCTTCCACCGCGCAAAATTTCAGCGTCGTGGCGCCACGCAGATTGGGATGCGTGCCGTAGACAAACTTTCCCGCAAAGCGCTGCGAGGTGACCTGTGCAATTTCAACCTGTGGATGGCTCAACAGCAAGCGCAGCAGTTCGCCACCCGCATAACCAGAGCCGCCCACGATACTGGCGCGAATCATGCCCGGCCTCCGTTGGCAACTGGAGATTGGAGAACTTGTCCTGAGCTTGTCGAAGGATGGGAGATTGGAGATTGAGCGGAACCAAAATCTCCAATCTCTAATCTCCTTCCTTCTCCAACTTGTAAAACGTAATCAATAATCCGTCCGGGAATGTTGACGCCGGTTGGTTTGATACTGTTGCGGAATTCCATGGTGTAGTTGACCTCGTTGATGAGGAGACTACCATCTGGCGCTTCCAGAATATCGACAGCAACCACGCCACCGCCGACAGCTTTGGCTGCGGCGCGTGAAATCTGGTCAATCTCATCCGTGACAACACAGTTGGCCGATTGGCCGCCGCGTGCCGTGTTGGTAATCCAGTGGGCAGAGGAACGGGTGATGGCGCAAATCGTTTCATCGTCCACCACAAAACTGCGGATGTCGCGGTCTGGTTTGGCGATGTATTCCTGAATGTAGAAGATGGAATGGTGGTACGAACCGAGGGTGGCTTTATGTTCCAGGATGGCTTCGGCCGCTTCCGCATCATTCACTTTTGCCAACAGTCGCCCCCAAGAGCCAACGGCCGGTTTCAAGACAACGGGGTAGCCCATCTCATTCATCGCTTGCAGGGCAGATTCTTCGGTGAGAGCGATACGCACTTCGGGTGTCGGCACACCATCACGCACCAAAACTTGCGAGGTATTGAGTTTGTCTCCGCATACCAGAGCGACATCGGCGGTGTTGACGGTGGGAATGCCCCAACCACCTAATATTTGCAAACAGGCCAAGGCGCGTGAATGGCTGACACACCGTTCCAAAATGACATCATATTGTTGCCATTCTTCGTGATGATTGAGGTTGAAAATGGAGTCGCGTACGTCGATCATCTCAAAATCAACACCACGATTTTCCATTTCTTCTACAAGCAGTTTTTCTTCTGCTCTAATTCTTGAATATAAGACACCGACGCGCATGGTTGTTTCTCCTCTTCTTTCTGGTAATCAGTAATCGGTGAACAGTAAACGGTTAACTGATTACCGATTACTGAACACTGTTTATTATGCTACTCGCCCCAATCTTCTTCTACTTCCGGAGCCAATTCGATACTAAGTGGGGATAGGCTGGTGATTTCCAGTTCCACACCGCAGTCGGAGCATTCTACAATTTCGCCGACAATAACGTTGGCTGCCATAATTACTTCACCACCACATTCTGGACATTCTGCTGTATTCATTTCTGTATCTCCTAAAATTTGTTTGTCGTTGCTTAAAAATAGTAAAAAAAAGCGAGCTACTGTGGTTAGTCCCAGTAAGCCCGCTTAAAAATTGCTTTTGAGTTGTTTCTCAGAAGCAAGCGCCACTCTCCAGAACCGTGTTCGGCTTGGTCTTCTTATACTTCTTCTTCAGTTCAATAATGATGACGCTTGTTTCCATTTTTGTTACTCAGGCTAAAATTTTGCATAAAAAAAGCCTCGTCATTGTCTGGCGAGGCTTGGTGATTACGTGCTTTGCGGATGGCAAAAGCGGCCAGACTACCGTATGGTATCTTGCTTGCTCTTCTTATCCTTTTTGGTGCTGATTCCGTTTAAGTTTTGCATAACGCTTAAGACTATAACAGTGAGGCGAGGTGGTGTCAACGGCCGTTTTTGTGCAATTCTGTCTAATATTTTGTTGGATTGTTTGGATGGTTTGATGAGGAACGGCCGTTTTTACAAAATCTCGCGCTCTCTGCCCTCACGAATCATGTTCACAATTTCTTGAGTGGTAAAGTCAGTATCTATAGAAGGAACATCTAAAGGGGAAGTCGTAATCTTTTCAGGGATTAAGGCAAACGTTTGCCCATCTTTCCGACGAATGATGACTTTCCCCGTGCTTTCAGCTTCTTTAAGCACAGTTGCCAGATTCTGCCGCGCTTCTGAATAGGTGTAAACTTGCATAGTTAAACCTCCAAAATTTCGATACCCACACTTCGAGCCGCAACTGTTAGTTTACGATCTAGCGTTAAAAGTGGCGCGGAAAACTTCAACGCACAATCTAAAAGTTTTGCCTGATACAATTGCGTTATTCGCCTCATTTACAAGTCAGCCAGAAACGCCAATACCCGCTGCAACAGGAGCGCTGTGGCCTCCGCGTCATAGGAAGGAAGCGAGCTGTCTGCAAAGTAGTGTTGGTCGCCAGGGTAGAGAAAGAGTTCCCCATCTTCGGCTTCTGCAATGAGTGCCCGAGCAGCGTCGATGTCGCCTTCACTAACGAAATACGGATCGGCATCCATGCCATGCACCTGAACCGGAACATCCTGCGGCCAAGCCTGCCCAAACTCTGAGACCGGTACACAGGCATAGAAGAGGAGCGCCCCACGCGCTCCCGGTCGGGTTTGGGCGAGCATTTGAGCCGGGACTACGCCTAGGGAGAATCCGGCATAGACCAATTCGGCGGGAAGTTTATCCACTGCTCGTTCGCCACGCGCCATCACCTCCTTAAAACCAAGTTCCCTGACGAATGTCATGCCTTTCTCAATGCTGTCGAATGTGCGGCCATCAAAGAGATCAGGTGTGTGGACGATATGCCCCTCGTGGCGCAGCTCATCAGCAAAGGCGACAACGCCAGGGGTCAGACCTTGTGCGTGGTGGAACAGTATAACTTCTGCCATTTCAAAACTCCTTTTTGCAACTGCTACTACTATTCGATCAAAGATTAAGGGTTGGCAGCCCGTTCATACCCAGAATTAACGAGACTTCGCCACCATGATGCAGATCATGTTCCAGCACATGGTAGATCACCCAACTGCGCGATACTTCATATACCTGACCGTCCCATTCATCGGGGAAGGTTCTGGCGCAGTCGTCGGGAGTCCAGCGCTGCAAACGCGCTTCGATGAATGCCCACGTATCATCAAGGCCGCGTGCCAGTTCGATTGCGCTGCGTGCTGGTGAATCACGTTGGCCCCACGACATGTAAGCGTCCATTGCCTCGTCGTCATCCTGTAGGGTTCCGCTAAACCACCCCGCCCTGACAGAAATGATGTGCTGCAAAATTTGTCCTAGCGGCCACATATGCGCGGCAGGTTGCAGCAAGAGTTGCTCGGCTGTCAGCGGTGAAATGGCGTTACGCAGTTTTTCTTGATAGCCTTGCCAGTTTTTATAGATTACAGTCAATGTTGATTCAGTTTGCTGTTGCATCTGTTCCTCCTTGCGGATCAAAAGCCTCTATTAACTTGTGCATTTACGCGATATTTTTGGAAACGGCCGTTTTCATTCCCATTTGTGCTGGCTGAGGAGTGGGGTGGTATTAACGGCCGTTTTCCCAAATTTGCATCACGTCGGTTTCATCGGTCGTTATGCGCAATCTCTCTATAAACGCATCAGTTACCCATAATAATCTTTATAACCCGAATCAACGACTCTACAGCATCAACATAATCTTTGTTTTTAATGAGTTTGCCTTTTGTCTTACCATCAGCCCTATCAATTCGGTAATTACCTGATATCTTCGATTCTAAAGTTTGTCCATCTATAGTTAAGAGAAGAGAAAGTTTCACCTTTCTTGAAGAAGCATTCGCATCATCTGGTATATTTTCGGTGATGGATTTGTTAACACCACCCTCTTTGATGTACTTAATTATCTCAGATAGCTCTTCATCAGTTATTGTGCAAGTCGATGACTCTTCACTATTATCGGGAAATGGAAATCCGCTGTAATTATATTCGTACTTAACCTCTTTATTCTTTACCTCCACAATATATCTTTGCGAATTTGAATCTTTTGAAAACTCGCTATTTAAAAGATCTATTTTTAGGTAAAATGTTTGATTTGCCATTTTTCGTTGCTCCATGTCAAGAGGAATACTGGTAGAAGGCAAACGTTTGCCCATCTTTCCGACGAATGATGACTTTTCCTGAACTTTCCGCTTCTTTTTGCACAGTTGCCAGATTCTGCCGCGCTTCTGAATAGGTATAAACTTGCATCGCTAAACCTCCAAAGGAGTTCTGTGTGTCAAAATAACATCAGAAAAGTCTCATTCTATCCTTTATACGGTTCTTTGTCTGATAAATAGGCAAGCAACCTATTACCGTTTGGATTATCTGCCAACCACTGGCGAATCTCTTTGATTCTCTGATAATCTTCAGCTCCAAATATATCTAAATACATCGCATCAAAACGCTGATGCATTTCTTTGCTGCGTAAATTCTCTTGCCAGGCATGCGTGAAGAAAATATTCAATTGATTATGAAAATTTTGAGTCTGCAAAGTTTGCCATTCGTTCTTATCGAACCAAATGCCATTACAACTACTGCATCGATCAAGATAAAAATCATGATTCGGCCAAATTTTAAAACGTCTCATAATTCGGCCACAATCAGGACAGATAAGGGCTTTATTATTGTCAGAAATCGGGAAAGGCGTATCAAAATTGCGCGTTAGGTCAATATTTTCGATAGAAATAGATGAATTGGGTGTTAACCAAGATAGATATTCATTCGCCGAAACCCAAATACCCTCACATTTAGAGCAATGGAATGCAGGTAAATTGGAATCCAAAAGGGTGCGATTTAATTGAATAGAGCAAACAGGACATAAGTTCATATGAAAATACCTCAGATAAGCAAGAATAGTTCCGCGATAGTTTAAGAGAGCCTACTCCTCTTCTGCCCACAACTGCACCAGATTCACACAGACCTCGGTGGCGGCGGCCATGTCTTGCAGGCTGACCCATTCCAAGGGGCCGTGACAGTTGTGCATACCGGTAAACAGGTTGGGCGTGGGCAAGCCCATTTCGGTGAGACCGGAGCCATCCGTGCCGCCGCGAATGGGCTGCACAATAGGGGTGATGACGGATTGGTCAAGGGCTTGCAAGGCAAGTTCGACGGGTTTCATGTCGTTTTCCAGCCAGTAGCGCATGTTGCGGTATTGAGGGGTGATGGTGCATTCGATTTTGGCACGCGGTTCAAAGGCTTGTATGGCTTGGCACACTTCCCGAATTTTGTCCCCGTAGGCTTGCAGGCCATCCAGTTCAAAATCACGCAGGATGAAACCAAGTTGGGCAGAAGCGGCCGTGCCTGTCATGCCATAGAGGTGGATGAAGCCTTGGCGACCAGAGGTCGTTTCGGGGGTGTCGGTTTCTTGGGGCAGCAGGTTGATAAGATTGGCCGCCAGCGTCAATGCGTTAACGAGGTGGTCTTTAGCAGTGCCGGGATGGGTGGAAACGCCTGTGATTTTGACGACAGCTTTGTCAGCGGAGAAGGTTTCATAGGTGACTTCGCCTTTGGGGCCGCCATCGAGGGTGTAGGCAACATCTGCGCCCAGGTCTTCCAGTTTAAGGTTAACCACGCCACGGCCGATTTCTTCATCAGGCGTGAAGCAAATGCGGAGTTTGCCATGGGGAATGTGGGGATTTTTCACGAGGTAGTCGGCAAGGGTCATGATGATAGCGATGCCCGCTTTATCATCGGCGCCGAGCAGGGTGGTGCCGCTGGCCGTAATGATGTCTTCACCTATTTTTTCAGCAAGGCGGGGGGAGTTTTCCGAGTTGATGATTTGTGTATCATCATCGGGCAGAACAATTTCTTGGCCGTTGTAACCACGGTGGACGATGGGTTTGACGCCGAAGCCATTAAAAGCTGGCGCGGTATCCACATGCGCAAGGAAGGCTACGACGGGTACGTTCTCATCGTCGATGGTGGCGGGGATGGTAGCCATGACACAGCCATAATCGGTGAGTTGGATGTCGGTGGTGCCGAGCGCTTCCAGTTCAGCGACGAGTTGACGGGAGAGGTCGAGTTGGATGGCGGTACTGGGAACGGCGCCAGAAGATTCATCGCTCTGGGTATCGATTTGAACGTAGCGCAAGAACCGCGCTTCAAGGTCTTGTAGAATTGTTGCCATGATTATTACTCCACTGCTCGACTGAAAAAGGTTTTTGTATGCCTAAATTATATCAGGAATTCTCGTTTTGAGTTGGGCAAGACGGCGCGGTGAAAAACCCTCTTGTTGCGGCTAATAGTCGCCGCACCATCCTGCCCCTTGCCATAGAACTACGAATCTGCGTGAACACCCATCATGAACATGAAGGTGAGTTCTAACCAGCTTTGGGTATCGAGGAGGGTGGCGAATTTTTGGGTGTCGCTGTCTTGATCGCCATCTCCGGCATCATAGGTGACTGTGCCAATAAATCCGTCGCTGGTTTCTTCGATGATGCCTACTGTTTTGCCACTGCGACTTTCTTTTTTCTCGACTGGGTTTGCCATGGTTATTTATTCCTTGTGTAATAGGAGATGGGTATGTTTGATTTGCTCTGATGAAGTCATAGCCGCCTTTGTCTTCGACAGTCCTTTCGACAAGCTCAAGAACCACTCAGGCGACGGCTTGTCTATGATTTTATCCCAAGGTGGGTTCTTTGTCGGTAACGGCCGTTTCCCGGCAAGCTCTCAACACGGCTCCCACACTCCATGCTTTCGCCACACAACCACGCGGTGTAAAGGGCGGGTCGCCATCAAAAATATCACTGATGCTGCCCACCCCATAGTCAGACATGTGCTGGAGCATGGGGACGAGGAAGGAACGGGCTTGTTCCGGGTCTTGATACACGCGCAGGTGGGCGGTGATGAAAGGCCCCATGAGCCAACTCCAGACAGTGCCTTGGTGATAGGCGCCCGCACGCTGCCAGGCGTCGCCGCCATAACTGCCGATGTAGTTTGGATCGTCGGGGGCGAGGGAGCGCAGTCCATGTGAGGTGAGCAGATGGCGGCTGCAAACGTTCACGACAGCACGTTGTTGCTCTGGGGTGAGTGGGCTGTAAGGTAGAGAAACGGCGAGCAGTTGATTGGGACGTAAACGGCCGTCGTTCTGAATGACCCCGCCTTGTCCAAGGCTATCGATTACATCGTAGCAATAATTGGCTTCTTCATTCCAGAATCGTTGAAAACCTTTTTTTGCTTTCTCGGCAAGCGTGGCATAGCTGGAATTCTCATAGTCCAAATCGTGCGCGAATTGAGCCATGATGCACAAGGCGTTGTACCACAGGGCATTCACTTCCACGGGTTTGCCGATGCGCGGCGTGACCACCCAATCATCATGTTGGGCGTTCATCCAGGTGAGGCGATGGCCGGCTTCGCCCGCGTAGAGCAAACCATCGGTTTCATCGACGTGGATGTTGTAGCGCGTGCCACGTTCATGCCAGGCGAGGATGTCTTGCAACACCGGGAAGAGTTCTTGGATGATGCTGTGGTCGCCGGACGCTTCGGCATAGGCACGAAGCGCTTCAAAATACCAGAGGGTGGCATCGACGGCATGATATTCTGGCGCGGCTGAACCCATCGGGGAAACGATTGGGCAACATGCCTTCGTCGATGAAGTAGGCGTAGGTGTGCAGGATTTCTCGTGCAGGTTTCATAGCGTCCGGTGGCAAGCAGCAGTCCAGGTAAGGCAACCATGGTGTCGCGGCTCCAATCGCTAAACCAATGGTAGCCAGCGAGAATGGAACGGCCAAATGGTTTGTTGGGTAACGGCCGTTTTACCACAAATTGGTCGGCGGCCAGAATAAGTTGACGGAGAATAGGCTCGTAGACAGAATCGCTGCACGGGTTCGGCGCACGCTCAAGGAGAGAGGTTTCATAGGCTTGCCGTGTTTGCAAGGCGATGTCACCATCCAGAACCGGATTGGTTTCGTGTGCTGAAAACGAAGGTCACTTTTTCCCCAACTTCCAAGACAACCTCAAAATCGCCCGCATGGAGATGGTCTTCGATGGCATCAAAGCCACGATTGGCTTCTCGCATCAAAAAGAAGCGCCGATGCCACTCATGCTGGGGCGTGGCTTTCGCTTTTTTGCTGAAAAGATAGTAGGCAACGGCTCCCTGGGTAGGCAGTGACTTTTAAACCGTGCGGGACTGGCTCAATTTTCATTTCCCAGTCTTCGGCATGGGTGTTGGCCTCTGAATGACGGTAGTTAACGAGCGCTTGGGCCGACAAGGTGAGCGGCTCAGTGGCGCGGCAGCAGGTGATATTGCACGTAGGTGGTATTGGCTCCCTGCTCCATCCAGATGCGCTTTTCAAGCAGACCGTCGGCGATGGCGTAGGTCCACACCGGTATGGTTCCTTCCAGCCGAAACCGTTCTAACTGTTGGTAGCCATCCGGTTTGAGCATTCCACCCGCCCACCGATTGATATGCAAGGGATAGATATGGCCTCCGTAAACGGCCGTTTCATCCAACTTGCTCACCAATAACATCCGTTCAACTGGAGGTTGCAACGGGGCAAATAACAAACCGTGATAACGTCTCGTGAGAATGCCAGCAATCGTACCCGAAGCAAACCCACCTAAACCATTGGTCACTAACCATTCACGGCGTTCCGTATTGACTAAATCCCCACAAACATCTCTTCCAAATTCAAACATGTGTCTTACTCCTGATTTGAGAGCGTCTCAAAACGGTGAGACAATTGATTTTCATCTGAAACTAGCAATCTGCTTGAAGTATAGTGATTGGTGATAAAGTTAGCAGATTTTAAAACGGGCTTCTATTGAGAGTACAATAGACTTACCTAAAAGATAAAGGTCATTGATCATACAAAACTAGTGTCATCCTTCACCTATTATGTCATAAATAAATGACAAACGTAACACTATAGCCAAAGGTCACGTCAAAAGAAAGCTGTTTTCATTTGAGTGAACCGGTATCATCCACATCCCATTTCTACAGGAAGTCATAATTCTTTTAAGGAACTAACCATGCAAGAAAACACACCCATCACAATTGTTATATTTGGGGCATCAGGTGATTTAACACAGCGCAAATTAATTCCCGCGTTATTTAGCTCGTTTATAAAAGGACGGCTGCCAGAAAAATTTAATGTGGTGGGCTTTGCCAGACGGGAATGGAGTCACGACTATTTCCGGGAACGCTTAAAAGAAGGCATGACAGAATTCGCGGCCGATTTATTTGATGAAACGGCATGGGAAACCTTCCAACATAGACTTTGGTATTTCAAAGGCAATTTAGACAATACCGTAGACTATGATAATTTGCGTTCCTATCTGCAAGATCGGGAAGATGGCGATTCAAACAGATTGTATTATTTGGCGACAGCCCCTCAATTTTTTGTGCCGATTGTCAAGAGCTTGGGGCAAGCGGGCATGGCGCGTGAAGGAGATACGGGCTGGCGGCATGTGGTCATTGAAAAGCCATTTGGTCGAGATTTGGCCTCGGCGCGTGAACTCAATGAGGCAATTCATAGCATCTTCCTGGAACATCAGATTTACCGTATTGACCATTATCTGGGCAAAGAAACAGCTCAAAATATCTTGTATTTCCGTTTTGCCAATACCATTTTCGAGCCGATTTGGAATCGCAATTACGTCGATAATGTGCAGATTACGGTGGCGGAAAGCGTCGATGTGGGGCATCGGGCTGGCTATTACGATGAGGCCGGCGTGGTGCGCGATATGTTCCAAAATCATCTGATGCAGTTGTTGTCGTTCGTCGCCATGGAGCCGCCTTCCTCATTTGAAGATGCGGATGCAATTCGTAATGAGAAGGTAAAGTTGTTTAATTCCATTCGCCCCGTTGATTTAGCCGACACGGTGCGGGCGCAATATGATGGGTATTTGCAAGCTGAGCGCGTAGCGCCCAATTCGCAAACAGCGACGTATGCCGCACTCCAATTGAATATTGATAATTGGCGCTGGCAAGGTGTGCCGTTTTACTTGCGTTCAGGCAAAGCTTTAGCAGAGAAAACGTCAGAGATTATTATCCAATTCAAGAAACCACCCCTTATGATGTTCCAAAGTTTGGATGATGGTGATTTTACGTCCAATACCTTGTCTATTTGCATTCAGCCGGATGAAGGGATTCATTTGAAGTTTGAAGCGAAGGTGCCAGACAAAAAGATAACGGATTCGGTTAATATGGAATTCCATTATCGATCGGCGTTTGATGGCAGTCGGCTGCCGGATGCGTATGAACGTTTGCTTTCTAATGCAATTCACGGGGATGCGGCGCTGTTTACGCGCAGTGATGGCATTGAGGCGGCATGGCGTTTGATGGATCCCATTCTGCAAGGGTGGGAAGCGGAAAATATGCCAGCGATGGCACGATATGAACCCGGTTCGTGGGGGCCGGTGGAAGCAGATGAGTTATTGGGGAGAAACGGCCGTTCCTGGCGGCATGATTGTGGACAACACACATAAGAAAGTGATATGAAAAGAGGTGGATGATGGGTTCAACACAAAGCCAAACAGGGGATTCTGAAAAAGCGTTTGATTTGCCCAAACTGCGGGAATTTGTGGCAAAATACTTTGACATGGACGAATTGAGGTTGCTTTGTTTTAACCTGGGAATTGATTTTGAAGTGCTGATTGGAGAGAACAAAGCCGGCAAAACAGTGTCCTTGGTGCAGTATTGTGAGCGCAGAAATCTCATTGAAACCTTGATTAAGCGGTGTGAAAAAGAGCGCCCCAGTGTCGCTTGGTTTGAACTTGAACTGAAATCAGAGAGTTTGCCCCAACACAAGACGATGTCTGAGACAGAAGTGCGGCAAGCACTGCGGCGTTTGCAAGAATTGAATGCACTTCTGGCTGAATCGTGGGAGATTTTTGTGGCGCAAAACAAACAGAGAAATCGGCTTCGCACCTTGCTTTTTAAGAATCATACCATCCCTGGCTATGAAGGATACAACGATCTTTTTTATCAACTCTATGACCAGATGAATCAAGATGAGTTGGACTTGGTGCATATCATTCGTGGTATTACAGAATTCAGTATGTTTCGTGTGAACGAAAAACTGTTGGCATGGGTTGAAGGTAATCCAGTTTATGAATTGTTGCCCCTGGCGACCCCATCGAGTGAGAAGCTTGAAGAAGAGCTTTTGCAACTCAAAATTCATTTTCGCATGTGGTTTCCTAAATACTATGCTGTGTTTTTAAAAGATGAAAAGCACAGCTTGGTTTATTTGAACGATGAAAAGAAGCAGGGTATTGGGTTTCCGCCTAATCTAGTCCCAGTGCTGATGCAGGTGATGAGTGAACTTGAGACCCAATTGTGAATTTTGCCGCACGATTCAAAGTAACTGAAAACGGCCGTTTATTTTTGTAAACTATAGAGATAGGGGGAAACGGCCGTTTCTGCTAAAATAAGTCCGTTTGGCAGCAATTAGCAAATTTTCTGCACAAGGAGTTTTGCCTATGAACGGACACACTCCGGCATTGCTGGCTCTAGAGGATGGCACCCTCTGGCCCGGCGTCGGCTTTGGCGCAATCGGTATCAATACCGGTGAAATTGTATTCAATACCAGCCTCTCTGGTTATCAGGAAATTCTCACCGATCCTTCTTATCATAATCAAATCGTCACCATGACCATGCCCCACATCGGCAATTATGGCTGCACGCCAGAAGACGATGAAAGCGACCGCGTATGGGCCGCCGGATTAGTTGTGCGCAGTGCCAGCCCCATCGTGAGCAATTGGCGAGCCAATCAAAGCCTGCCCGACTTACCTCACAGAGCGCGGTATCGTAGCGATTACAGATGTGGATACCCGCGCTTTGGTACGCCACATTCGCACACATGGCGCGATGCGGGCGGCACTATCGAGCGACAATCCTGATCCAGACCAACTCGTCGCGTTAGCCCGCCGTTCCCGTGATATGAATGGCCTCGATCTTGCCAAAGAGGTCTCTTGCACGGAACCCTACGAATGGACAGAAGGAGTAGCCTGGTGGGAACCCAATCGACAAGCCTCAATCGACAATCGTCAATATCATGTCGTGGCCTACGATTTTGGCGTAAAACGCAATATTTTGCGTCAACTGGCTTCACGCAACTGCCGCATCACGGTGGTTCCGGCTGCAACAACGGCCGTTGAGATAATGGCCTTAGAACCCGACGGCATCTTCCTCTCCAATGGCCCTGGCGATCCAGCGGCCGTCACTTATGCCATCGAGGCGATTGGTGAACTGGTTGGGCAAAAACCCCTGTTTGGCATTTGTCTGGGACATCAAATTTTGGCACTGGCCTTAGGCGCCGAAACCTACAAGCTCAAATTTGGACATCGCGGCGGCAACCAACCCGTGCAAGTAACTGAGCATAAAGGGGTGCAGATTTCCAGCCACAATCATGGCTTCGCCGTCGATACCAGCACCCTGCCCGCTGGTGTCACCATGTCGCACGTCAACCTAAACGACGATTGCTGCGAAGGTTTGGTCGCCCCTGAGAAAAATGCCTTCTCTGTGCAATACCATCCAGAAAGCTCCCCTGGCCCCCATGATTCTGACGAACTCTTCGATAAATTCGTCACCATGATGGCCGAGAGTAATTAAGAAATAATAATCAACCCCCTCCCTAGCCCTCCCCCTAAAAGGGAGAGGGGACAATGGCTCCCTCGCCCCTTCGGGAGAGGGTTGGGGAGAGGGGGATTATAGGAGTAGATTATGGGAATTTTTGATTTTTTCAAGCGCACAAACGTGCCACAAATTGATGTGCAAGAAGCAAACAAACGGCTCAAAGCTGACAAAAATGTCGTCATCGTTGATGTGCGTCAGCCAAATGAAACAAAGTCCGGGGTTGTGCCTGGGGCTAAACTAATCCCACTTTCTGAAATTGGCAGTCGCATGAGTGAATTGCCCATTGATAAACCAGTATTGACGATTTGCGAATCCAGCCATCGCAGTCCGTTTGCCGCCCGCAAGCTGGCACAGGCTGGTTATGACGTAACCAACGTATCTGGCGGCATGATGGCCTGGCGAAAAGCTGGCCTTCCCGTGAAAAAACGATGACGCAAACGCAAGCATTAATTGATTTTTGGAAGCATGAAGAACAGGCTCCTTTTGAAGGCTGGGATTTTTCCTACCTTGCTGGGCGTATGCTTGAGAAAACATCCCCTTGGTCTTATGAATCGTTAGCGATGGGATTGATGGAAGATGCCGCCTATCTGCTCGATATGGGTACGGGTGGCGGCGAACGCTTACTTGATATGCGCAGCGCCTGGCCGGAAAAAGTGGTGGCGACAGAAGGGTATCCGCCTAATGTGGACGTGGCTCGTAAGAATTTAGAGGCGTTCGGTGTGACTGTGTTTGATGTGCCGGGCGAGGTGAGTGCAAAATTGCCCTTCCCTAACGGCCGTTTTGATTTAATCATCAATAGACAAACTGGGTATGGGTTTTTTGAAGTGGCGCGGGTGTTGGCGGAAAACGGCCGTTTCCTAACTCAACAAATCGAAACAGCCTGGGCCTGGGATCTCAAACTTGCCTTCGGGATACAAATCCCTAAAAAAGAACCGTCCCTCATGCGAGCCGTACGCTACTTAATGCAAACAGACCTGTGGGTCGAACGGGCTGAAGCGTGGACTGGCACCCTGACCTTCACCGATGTCGGAGCCATCGTCTACTATCTCAAAGCCATCCCCTGGATCATCGACGGCTTTTCAGTTGACACCCATCTGCCCTACCTGCTAACCCTGCAAGAAAAAGTAGATCGCAGAGAAAAACTACAATTCTGTGCCGCAAAATATTTGTTGCAAGCAAGAAAACCAAAAGCGAGTGAACAGTAATCGGTGAACAGTAAGCCATACCGATTACCGATAACCGATAACTGAATACCGAAATAGAAAACTATGCCTAAACGAACAGACATCCAATCCATACTCATTCTCGGCTCCGGGCCGATTGTAATCGGACAGGCGTGTGAATTCGACTACTCAGGGGTGCAAGCGTGTAAAGTCCTGCGCCGTGAAGGGTATCGCGTGATCTTGGTCAACTCCAACCCCGCCACCATCATGACAGACCCTGATTTAGCCGATGCTACCTATGTTGAACCGTTAACGGCCGAATTAGTAGAAAAAGTCATCATCGCCGAAAAACCAGATGCCATCCTGCCCACCGTCGGCGGTCAAACCGCACTCAATCTGGCGGTTGAACTGGTTGAAACTGGCATTCTCGAAAAATATGGCATTGACCTCATCGGTGCGGATTGGAACGCCATTCGCATTGCGGAAGATCGCTCTCGTTTCAAAGAAGCCATGATCAAAGCGGGCGTGCCCGGTGCCTGTAAGCCGCTTCGTCCACACCTTAGAAGAAGCGTTGGAAGCGATTGAAGAAATTGGCTACCCCGCTTTAATTCGCGCCTCCTTTACGATGGGTGGTTCTGGCGGTGGCGTGGCCTACAGTGCCGACGATTTCAAGGAAGTTGTGGAACACGGTCTACGCGAAAGCCCTGTCACAGAAGTGCTGATTGAGCGCTCACTCATGGGCTGGAAAGAATACGAATTGGAAGTGATGCGAGACAAGGCCAACAACTTTGTCGTGGTTTGCTCCATCGAGAACATTGATCCGATGGGCGTGCATACCGGCGACAGCATCACCGTCGCCCCTGCCATGACGCTCACCGACAAGGAATACCAATACCAACGCGACCTCGCCAAAAAAGTAATGGAAGCCGTCGGCGTGGAAACAGGTGGTAGTAACGTGCAGTTCGCGGTGAATCCCGAGAACGGGGAAGTGATTGTCATTGAGATGAACCCGCGTGTCTCTCGGTCTTCCGCGTTAGCCAGTAAGGCAACGGGCTTCCCCATCGCAAAAATTGCGGCTTTACTGGCTGTTGGATATACGCTGGACGAAATTCCCAACGATATTACCAAGAAAACGCCAGCCAGCTTTGAACCAAGCATCGACTACTCGGTCGTCAAAATTCCGCGTTGGAACTTTGAGAAATTCCCTGGTATTGATGCCACTCTTGGGCCACAGATGAAAAGCGTGGGCGAGGTGATGGCGATTGGGCGCACCTTCCCAGAAGCGTTAAACAAAGCGCTGCGCGGACTAGACATCGGCTTGCCCGGATTTAGCAAAGCGTTGGTCGTTGAAAAGAGCAAAGACCCCCTCGCCTTGCAGAAAGCGCTGCAAACACCAACCGCCCAGCGCATGGCACTGGTTGTCGAAGCGATGCTCGATGGCATGTCGGATGAAGAAATTGCTGAAGCGACTGGTTTTGATCCCTGGTTCTTGATTCATATGCGTGGCATTTTGGAGCTAGAACAAGAGCTAGAGCAAGCCGGAACCCGTCTAGCCGAATTGAGTGATACGGAACGAGAGGCACTGCTGCGGAGAGCAAAGCGGTTGGGCATCTCGGATGTGATGATTGCGGCGGCTTGGGGCATGGACGAGATGGCTGTGCGCCACATGCGTAAAACGTTGGGCGTGATTGCTGGTTATTACCGCGTTGATACCTGTGCCGCTGAATTTGAAGCCAATACACCCTATCTCTATTCCACCTATGAACGGGATGATGAAGCAAATCCCTCGGATCGTAAAAAGGTTGTGATTTTGGGTGGCGGGCCGAACCGGATTGGACAGGGGCTTGAATTTGACTACTGCTGCGTGCAGTCTTGCTGGGCATTGGCCGAATTGGGTTTCGAGACGATTATGATCAATTGTAATCCAGAAACCGTCAGCACAGATTATGACACGGCCGACCGCCTTTATTTTGAATCGCTCACCCTTGAAGATGTCTTGAACGTGATTGATTTAGAAAAGCCAGAAGGTGTAATTGTGCAGTTCGGCGGGCAAACACCCATCAACTTAACGGCTGGGCTGGCGGCGGCTGGCGTCCCGATTTGGGGAACGCCTCCTGATTCCATCGACTTGGCTGAGGATCGCGGCCGTTTTGGCGATTTACTGCGCTCGTTGGATATTGACCATCCGCAGTGGGGCATGGCGTATTCGCTTGATGAGGCACGCACGATTGTGAAACGCATTGGCTATCCCGTGCTGGTGCGTCCTTCCTTTGTTTTGGGTGGGCGGGCTATGGCGATTGCGTACGATGATACGTCGCTCATTCACTTTTTGAAAGAAGCCTCACAGGTTTCCCCAGGAAATCCGGTGCTCATTGACCAGTTCATCGAAGATGCTTATGAAGTGGATGTGGATGCCGTCGGTGACGGGGAACAAGTTGTGGTCGCTGGCGTGATGCAACATATTGAAGAGGCAGGTGTCCATTCTGGCGACAGCGCCTGTGTATTGCCCCCGTATAAAATCAGTTTGTTCCACATGAGCATCATCGCAGATTATACGGAGAAGTTGGGCAAGGCGTTGGCCGTACGCGGCTTGATGAATGTGCAGTTTGCCATCAAGGATGATGTTGTTTATGTGATTGAGGTCAATCCGCGTGCCAGCCGGACGGTACCGTTTGTGAGTAAAGCAACAGGGGTTCCCGTGGCGAAGTATGCCGCACAGGTGCAGGCGGGGAAAACGTTGGCTGAGTTGGGTTTCACAAAAACGCCTGATGTGGATGGCTTTTTTGTAAAAGAAGCAGTATTGCCGTTTAACAAATTCCCAGGCGCTGATATACGCTTGAGTCCTGAGATGCGCAGCACGGGCGAGGTGATGGGACATGCGTCTCGATTTCGGTCATGCGTTTGCGAAGGCGCAGATGGCGGCAGGGACTATTTTGCCGACTAGCGGCGGCGCGTTGATTACGGTGAACGATTATGATAAGTCTGGTGGCGTTAAAGCTCTCGCGTGATTTGCACCGAATGGGCTTTAGTTTGTATGCGACGGGGGGAACGGCCGTTTTCCTTGAAAGAGCTGGTCTACCCGTAATAACCATCCAAAAAGCGTTTCAGTCTGGCATCACAACCGTGGATGTGATTTCAGATGGAACCGTCAACTTAATTGTGAACACGCCACTAGGACAACAGGCGTATGCAGATCAGCAAGCGATGTATTCTGCGGCTATCCGGCATCATGTCCCGCTCATGACAACCCTCTCAGCGGCGCAGGCGGCCGTGAACGGCATCAAAGCGTTACGGGATAAAGATTTGACGGTACGCAGTTTACAGCGTCATCACCAATAGAAATTGCTCATTTTTATTCACGCTTCCTTCACAAATACGTCACATGACGTATAAGAGATACAGCAGGATACTGATTTCAAAACTTTAATCAATTGCTAGACTTTATGCAATGTTGTCTGGGGAGGCAACAGAAAACATACAGGGCACTCCAGTCAAAAAGAAGAGGTCTGTCGTATCGACAGACTTCTTTGGTTTAAGCTGAAATTAAGCAATAGCTCAAAAATATTTTCAGGTATGGTATCAATGGGAACTAAAGTGAAATCAGGCGGCAGGGCTATAGACGTACTCATTGTTGCTCAACCTAGCCGGTTTCAGGATGGCTTGAAAGTCATTATTCAAGCCTTAGATTGGGTGGAACGAATCGACACGGTAACGCAATGGACGGCCGTTTCTGACTATATCCAGCGTTATCAACCAGCCCTCGTGATTTATGATGTGCATGATTTGGGGGCGATGACCTGGGTAGAAGCGGGGTCTTTGCGGTTGTCGTGCGAGAAGACGAAATGTATTGCCATTATTGATCGCGCTCAACAACGGGAATTAACACAAGCACTGGGAGCCGATGCCATTTTGTTGCGCGGGTTTACCACAGAATTACTTTACAGCACCATGCGCACGTTGATTGTGGCCTATGATCCGGCAGTTCCGGTTACGGGGCCATTGAGTCAGTTACGTGCGTAAGTTTTTTTCTTATGGTTCAAAAAGCTTTACAATTTGTAGCCGCGGCATCCTTGCCGCGTTTACACCCCAAAACTGTAAAGATGGATTAGTCATAAAATGAACCAAGCCGTTTTTCCCTTATTTTTAGTTATCGTGACCAGATAACAACGCCCTGCCTATCGCTTCAATTTTATGTAAGTCAGTTTGGTCTTCCAGGACGATGACGATCGCCTCGCCGGTGGATGATGCGCCTAAATACCAGGTATTCGTTGTGCCATCGGGGCCAGACAGTACCAGGGTGCTGAACTCGGTGATGCCATCGGTTTGGGGAAGCGATTGCAGGATTTCGTCGGCTGATTGGGGGGAAACGGCCGTTTCATCTTTCCCCGATTCTAAGTCAACCACTTCCCACTCACCCTGTCTATTTTGCCTATCAGAAACGAGGCGCAAGGGGGGGAAACGGCCGTTGTTGTTCAAAGCCAGCCACGCCACCGCCACTTGCAACGGGGTCACAATCAAATTATCCTGCCCAATAACAGCCAATGCCTCATCAGCGAGAGGGGGGTAAGTAGCTGTTTCCGTGTTCAAGGGCAAGATGGGTTGGTCTGTCAGTTTGAAGCGGTTGAACATGGTTTCCAACTCAGCGAGCGACAAGCTGTCGCCCAAATCAAGCAAGGGGCCTGGGCAACGATTCGTTACCACATCTCGCCATGAGGCTAATTCCGGCGATTTACTGGCGCAGTAGGTTGCGGTGTCATTGATTAAAACGGGTCGATTCGGATGATCAACCCCATCAGCCATCGTCAAGACGCCTTGATCCAGAGCCGCCGCCAGAATAAAGGGCTGCAAGACCAAACCAGGCTGATACTGCCCCTGCGTAATCCGGTTGAGCAGGGGCGCTTCTTCATCTTCCATCAACGCCTCAAACCGTTCACGCAGTTGATTGGGATCATACCCAGGATGGCTTACCAACGAAACCACATCGGCCACCTCTCCAGGTTGGGAAAAGAGAATTAGCGCCCCTTTTTCATCCTTCATCAATTCTTCAGCCAACAGTTGCACATCTGCATCCAGGGTGAGCTTTATATCTTGTCCGATTTGTGGCTCGTGCAGCGCCAATCGCCACAATTCTTGCCAATCGTTGTTACTGTCTCCGCGCAAACTGCTATTAAAACTGTCTTCTACGCCTGCTGTGCCGTGCCGAAAATTGTAGTATCCAACCGCTGGCCCAATCGTTGGATAAGGATATTGTCGCTGTAATCCGTCTTCCGTGTCACCTGTTTCGGCTAGAGAACGGCCGTTTTTATCCAAAATGCGTCCCCGTTGAATTTGCAATACAGCATCCACCTGACGCGGATTATCATCACGCGCCAGGATGTCTTCGGCACGCAACACGCTCCAAAACACCAAAGAAAACGCCGTGAGTATAAAGGCAATGAGGATGAGTCGGGCAACTTGTTGGATGTTGTTTGTAGATTGCATTCGTTAACGATTTTAAAAAGTGGTGTCATCAACGGTTCCCGATACAAACATCAGGAGACCCAGCATCACACTACTAATAAGAAGAGAACTGCCCCCGTAACTGACAAAAGGAAGCGTCACACCGGTCAGCGGGAGTAATTTTGTGACGCCGCCCATGATGAGCAAGGTTTGGGCTGTGAACAGAATGGTAATGCCAGCGGCTAAGTATTGATAAAACGGCCGTTGTGCCAAAATTGCCAATTTCAAACCGCGATAGGTCAGCAGCAGAAAAGAAATAATAATCCCCATGCTCCCAATCAGCCCCCACTCCTCCGCCACCGCGGCAAACACAAAATCAGAATGCACGACAGGAATATAATAAGGCGAGCCTTGTCCTACACCCTGCCCAAATACGTGACCAGAAGCTAAGGCATACAACGACTGCACAATCTGAAATGCCCGGTCATTGGCATCGGGCCACGGGTTCCACCACGCATCTATGCGAAGGGCAACCAAATCCTGGAACGCAAAATAGGCAAAAACAGCGGCAACCACCATCAAGCCAATACCCAGAATCACATAGCGTCGTTCACTGGTTGCCAGATAAAGCAGCGTTAGAAATACCACAAAAAAAATGGTGGCCGCGCCTAAATCTCGCTGCCAAATCAATAAGATGATGCAAAAGCCCCACATCAATAGCAAGGGAGCCAAATATGGCAAAGAACCGTGCAGCCCTTTATCGGTGCTGACGCGCAGCAACCCTTCCCGTTCTTCAAAATAGCTGGCAAGGAAGACGATAAGCAGCAGTTTTAGCAGCTCAGAAGGTTGAAAATAGACGTGACCAAAAAAGGGAATGGGCAGCCACAGCGCCGCGCCATAGCCGGAGGGATTAACGCCAAATATCAAGGTTGCCGCCAGGAGCAGCAAGCCCAGGGTGAGCCATGTGTACCGATACCGACGCAGCCAGCGCAGGTTTCTGGGGAGGATAGATAGGGCAAGGAAAACGGCCGTTGCCAGCATCAGCCAAATCACTTGTCGTCCCAAAAAATTTGCCGCCAATCTATCAATCAAAATCAGCCCCCAACCAGTCAAAAAAGCATAGAGGGGGAAAATATACGGGTCACGGTGAGGTTTGGTGCGATGAAGCAGCACATGACTCACTGCCATCAGACCCAGCCAGGTGGCTGGTGCCCACAGATGCTGCCAAGAAACCTGCCCCGACACACTCAAACTCAAGCCAATTGCATTCACAAACACAAAAGCCGCCGCCAGGATGACTAATAATCCCTCGCGACGGCCGTTTTGCTCTTGCGCTTCTTCTAAAATAAATATCTGCATAAAATCAGTTGAGATATTTACTCACCAAGGGAGCCAATTCCGCTTTCTTGGCAGCCGGTATTTTGCTGCGATCTGTAATAAGCGCATCTTTAAGCGCATGATGGACTGCAAAATCACCCGCCCACTCATCCATCGTAGCCACCAAATGACTGATAGATTTCTGCGCCAATTCCGTATTCCCCATCAACGTCTGGATAACCTTTTCCACAGTGACCGGCTCTTCTTCTTCATGCCATACATCATAGTCCGTGATATGCGCCATACAAGCGTAGGCAATTTCAGCTTCAGCCGCCAAATACGCTTCAGGACTGGTTGTCATGCCAATGATGCTCATGCCCCAACTACGAAACACCCTGGATTCACCTTTGGTACTAAATCGCGGCCCTTCAATCGTGATAAACGTACCGCCGTCATGCACCGTTCCGCCGCTGGCTTTCACCGCCTCAGACAAAACCGCACTAAATTCCGGGGAAAACGGTTCTGCTACGGTGATATGCGCCACCAACCCGCCATCAAAAAACGAAGTTTCCCGCTTTTTAGTATTATCAAATAATTGGTCTGGAATAACCACATGACCGGGCGCAAACGCTTCTTTGAGAGAGCCACAAGCACTCACCCCAATAATATAGTTAACACCCAATGTTTTGAGCGCAAAAATATTAGCCCGATAGGGTACTTCTGTGGGTGTCAGCAAATGACCACGGCCGTGTCGGGGCAAAAAAGCAATGCGCCGACCGTGCAACGTACCGACCGTAATGGTATCAGACGGCTTGCCAAAAGGTGTTGTTATGTCAATTTCTTCAATATCGGTTAATCCGGCCATGTTGTATAAGCCGCTACCACCAATAACCGCTAATTCAATAGATGTCAAAATGTTTTCTCCTATGCTTTTTGGGCCGCCACTAACTGTTCATGTAATTCCTGAAGTCGTTTTTTAGTGACTTGCTGCATTTGAGCGATAAATTTTTGCTGCTTGGCAATGGTTTGTTTGGATTCTTGCAACTGGATGTCACGGTCGACTAAAGTTGCCTGAATTTCGGCGAGGCGTGAGCCTTGATCAGATGTTTCTTTGAGGTAATGTGCCAATTCTTTTTCGCTGGCTTCCAGTTGAGCGCGTTGTATACGCAATGTTTCTTTTAGATCTTTTTGATTTTGTTTGGCCTGTCTTTCCTGAGTTTGTAATGATTTTTGCAGCGCCTCGGTTTCATTGACTTGCTCGGCAACCAGTTCTTTTTGGGTATCAACATCTTTCTGTAACGCTTGTATTTGCTGGTCTCGCTCGGCAAGTATCACTCTAATTTGGCTAAATTCACGCTGAGCAGTTTCCAGGCTGGCTTGATTCCACAGCAACTGTTCTTGCAATTGTTCTGCATGTTCTTCAGCTTGCAATAATTTTTTACTTACCGCATCTAAATGATCTGAGGATAGGAGTTTAGTGGGTTGTTGTTGGATTGCTTCTAGTTCTGCGCTGGTTTTTTTCCATCTGATGTGCAGCTTTTTATAATGCAGCCGCGCATCAGCAACTTCTTCTTCTCTTAATACCAACTTCTCGTTCAACTGATCGATTTTTACCGTCAACTCTCTTTCGACGGTCTCGGCATTTATCTTGATTTCTTTTTGTTGCTGAACAAGCGCTTGAATGGTTTCGTCACTTTTTGAAAGCAAATCGTTGGCAGATACGGCTGTTTGGAGCTGCTTTTCTAATTCGTCTCCCCGCATTTGGGCTTCGCCCCATTCTTTTTCTAACTGTTTGCGCTGGTCACGCAGCATGGCGATAACGTCATTGTTTTCGCTAATTTGCCGATTCGCTTTGTCAAGGGCGATTTGTAGTTCTTTTGTTTTCTGTTCGCTGGTTTCAGCTAACTCTTGCCAGCGTATCAGCGCATCTTCTTGGTCGGAAGTATGGACGAAGCTGGCTTGTAATGCCGTTTCGATGTTGTGGACGCGACCCGTCAAGGTATCGACATGGTTAAGCGCTTCTTCTAAATGAGTATCCACGCCAGCTTTGGCTGCGCGAATTGCGGCCAGGGCTTCTTCTTTTTCAGCGTGGGAAATTTGTATTTTTTCCAGAGCGTTTGTGGTCTGTGCCAGCAGCATTTGGGTGCTGGTTAATTCTTCTGACTGCCGTTTAAATTGAGAATCGCGTGCACGCAGGGATTCAGCGGTTTTGTCGGCTTCTTCTTGAACAGTGTCGAGAATGGCTTGGGTGGCTTTAAGCTCTTCACGAATGAGGGCGAGTTGATTGTTGGTTTCACCGGCCATTTCGGAGAGGCGTTGATCAAAGGATTCTTCGAGTTCGGTGCGGGCGGCAAGCGCAACGGCCGTTTCCGTTTGCAGTTGGTGGAGTGCATCCAGTCGGTCTCGGTCTAAAATCTTCTTATGTTCAGGCTTTAATCCAGCGGGGGCATCTCCATTCTCAAGAGGCGCGACTGTCGTATTGGCGGCTAACAAATCGTTCAACTCTGCATCGGTGATGCTGTTGACCCATCCCCGCACCTTACCGCCCGTTTCTAACTGGAAATGGGCAGCATAGACATCACCCCAAACTGCACCGCCAGAAGAAACAACCACATCTCTGCCAATTGCCGACCCAGAGAGCAAGCCGAGCACCATAATTTGCGGCGCAAAAACACTGCCAACAACCGTAGAGCCAGCCGGAATAGCGATAGGCTGCGTTTCATAGATGTCGCCAACATGATAGCCTGCATACTCTTTCCAGGCCTGTCCACGTTTAAATCGGGAGAATAAATTTTGGCTGTTTTGGTTGTTGTTTGTGACTGTCATTTTCTTCTTCGCCTACGGTGCATGACAATTATAACAGTTGAATTGTAAACCTGTACTAATTTCCTACGCAATTTAAGAATTGTTATAAAGTGCTAAAATTTAAGGGTGCAGTTCGATAAATTGATTGCTTTACAGGCCATTTTCTCACTTCCCACTAAGCGCATCTGTTGTTTTACAGGAGTAACTCTGATAAACTGCATCCGATGAAGCCACGGTTAAACGTTTTGCTAACATTTATCATATTAATTGCCGGAAGCACTGTGTTTGCTTCCTGGAAATATGCGTCTGCAAACACACGGCAAACGGCCGTTTATCCTGGCATTATTCACATTGATGGCGCAGTGCAACTCACCGTTTCGGTTGACCCACCTATCGCACAACCGGGCGACAGTCTGAATTTGATCGTATCGGCTCGCAATCAAGACATTGCCACAGTCACCCCCCTGATTACCATTCAACTGCCACCTCAAATCAATTTAACTTCTAATATTCTACCGGCTGGCGCGACCCGCAATTTTCAAACAAACGAATTAACATGGCGGCCTGTGTTAGCGGCAAATGGCGGATCACAACAATTTGTGCTGCCGCTGCGGGTGGAAACGATTGATATTTCCCAACCAGAACAACTGATAACGGCCGTTATTGACAGCAACGGTTCCAATCAACAAGCCAGCACCTCCCTCTGGCTCGGTCTGCCCCCTCAAATTGACGAAATTATTACGCCAGCGCAAATCTCCGTTGGCTTACCCGTACAACTTCGGGCAGCCACCTCTGGCCCCGGCCCGATTACGCAATCCTGGTTATTGGGCGACGGCCGTCTCGTCAATGTCAACGATCCCATTGTTGTTTTCCCGACTGTAGGCGTGTATGAACTCGGTTTAGAAGCGAAAAACCCAGTCGGTGGCACCACAACTTCCCGTCAGATTACCGTTGTGCCTCATCCCGCCGCCCAGTTCAAAACAGATGATTCCACACCAGGATTAGCCCAAACCGTCACCTTTATCAATGAAAGTGGGGGGCAACAGCCGCTCTCCTATCACTGGGATTTTGGCGACGGCACAACCGCCACCGACTTAAACCCCATCCACCCCTATCAATTACCCGGTGCTTACACAGTGCGACTGGTCGTTGAAAACGAATACGGCCGTTCTGAAGCAACATGGCCTCTTACCGTCGGCCAGCCGCCATTAGCCGATATGCAAATCAGCGATTTTGTGGCGGCGGGACAACCGTTATCGGGGCAAGCATTTGGTGATGAGACGGTTAGCCAGTTTGTGTGGGACATGGGTGATGGCAAATCTGAAGTCGGCAACCAAATTACACACGCCTACATGGCTCAAGGCGATTACTACGTCAACATGACGGCGATTAACGATTTTGGCACGGCTCAAGTTGGCCGTTGGATACATGTGGGGCCAGGACAACTCTCCCTCTATTTGCCGTTGGTGATGAAACAGAGTGAAGCACAACCCGAGGGTGCGGTTGAGGGCGATCCCTTTGCGCTGGAGCTAGACCCGGTGGAACTGGACAAACCGTTTGTGATGCAGCCGATGGAACTGCCAGCGGGAACCAGTCAAGCCGAAGCCCTGCTCATCTACATCAACGAAGCCCGGCGACAGTTTAACTTGAGTCCTCTGAAATATGTGTATGAACTGAGCGTCGCCGCCCAAAATCACACAGCCGACATGGCCGCCTATCAGTTCACCGGCCATGCCGGCTCCGACGGCTCCTATCCGGCCGAACGCTTGTTGTGGCATCGGTATCCAAGTGCCTACGCTGGCGAAGCAACGGCCTGGGGCTTTGAACATGCGTATCAGGCCGTCGAATTCTGGGTCAACAGCCCAGACCATCGCCGCATTATTTTGAACCAGTGGGCAACCGATGTCGGCGTGGCGTTTACCACAGATTACAGCTCGCCCAATGTGTGGTATTGGACATCTGAGTATGGCAATGCTTTTGGCGACGCGATCCTCCCCGTTGCTGCGCTTACAATCTCCAGCAACTGGTTTAGAATTGTTCAACACGGATTTAGTGACTTATAGTTGGAATTGGCCCATTCCGTTGGAACCAGGGCAGCAGTTTACCGTTTATGTGATTGATGAATCGGGGCAAGAGACGGCGTTAGGCACGTTGAATACACCTGCGCATGGCACACTGTATCGCTTCCAAGGCTCTTTTTTGGACACGCTGGAAACGACAGGTTTGTTTGACTGGGTTGTACGCCTGGAAAGTGGTAATGTGAACTTATGGGAAAGTGAATCTCGCCAGTTTGTCTGTGCTGTGGAACCCTGATTTGCCAGTACCAACCCCAGTTGTTACGAACCAACCGTTATGGCGACTGGTACGTCGCTGCCAACGGCCGTTCCCACCGCCACCCTACCGCCCATGTACCCCACCATCACCCCCCGTCCGACACAACCGCCCCCGCCGGTGCTTGTTACCGCCACACCGATACCAGTTACGTCTCCGTAGCAGATATATTCCCTTCTTGACTGATAGCCTTCTCGAAGTGCTAAACTCTGGAGAGTGATTCCATGTTTACAACCTTGATTGATGTCCATGATTTGCATAACCATCTGTCTGATCCCGATTGGGTCGTGGTCGATTGTCGCTTTAGCATGGCGGATACAGATGCTGGTCGCCGCG
Source organism: uncultured Chloroflexia bacterium (assembly GCA_963747345.1). GTDB lineage: Bacteria > Chloroflexota > Anaerolineae > Promineifilales > Promineifilaceae. The sequence goes on from CAVVFA010000009.1 coordinate 573,195, forward strand.
ATTATGAAGCAAGCCATATTCCTGGGGCAGTATACGCCCATCTGGATGAGGATTTAAGCAACCCACCCGTGACGGATAACGGCCGTCATCCCTTACCAGCGCCAGAAATCCTAAGAGAACGGTTTGGGCGTATGGGGATTGCCGCCGGGAAGCAGGTTGTGGCCTACGACAACGCCAATGGCGCGTATGCGAGTCGCTTGTGGTGGCTGCTGCGTTACATGGGACATGAAGCGGTGGCTGTGTTAGACGGCGGCTGGGCAGTGTGGCAAGCGGCTGAGTTTTCGGTCACAAGTGGGGTGGAAGGGCAAACGGCCGTTTCCTTCAGCGGTCAACCACGTCAAGAATGGCTGGTGACGGTGGCTGATGTCCCGTCTGTGCCCCTGCTCATTGATTCCCGTATGGAACCACGCTATCGCGGCGAGGTGGAGCCGCTTGATCCGGTGGCGGGACATATCCCAGGTGCATTGAACTATTTTTACGAGCTTAATTGGGATGAAAACGGCCGTTATCTACCACCCGCCCACATCCAATCTCAATTGGCAACCCTATTAGGCGCTGCGGCTCCTGAAGATGTTGTGTTTTATTGTGGGTCTGGCGTGACCGCCTGTGTAAATTTATTGGCGATGGCTCATGCGGGGATGGGAAACGGCCGTTTGTATGCAGGCTCCTGGAGCGACTGGATTAGCGACCCAACACGCCCCATCGCCACCGGTAACAGCTAAACTCAAAAACTAACGATTATCCAATAAAGCACCAGTCAAAAGCGGCATCAGACCATCCGGCCATTTGGTTGCATTATTGTAACGCGCCCCTGTTAAAGTAACTCCATCCATTTTAGCTTTTGTAAAATCAGCATTACGCAAATCTGCATGGTGCAAATTCGCATTAGAAAGATCCGCTTCAGCAAATAGTGCACCTTGTAAATCTGCACTGCCAAAATAAGCTTCACTTAAAAAGGCACCTTCAAAATTAACATATTGAGCGTCTACCCGATAAAATCGACAATTTTCTAAATGCGCCTTTTCAAACAATGCCCTTTGAATCGTTGCACTTTCAAAACTGACCCCTTTAAGTTGGGCTTCACTAAAATCCACTTTCTGCAAATTTGTTTCCCTAAAATTTGCTCCTGGCAAAACAATCTTCGATAGATCGCCTAAACTTCGTAAATCAAGTCCAGCTAAGCTAATTTTTCCTGAGCCAACAATAGCCGCACTATCTACAATATTCTGACGTGTCAGTCCTGTCATAATTCATTTGCCTGTCTAAAAAAGATATTGGTGAATATAGGCAGGAATTTTAGTTTGTCAAGCAAAGCTCCCCTTGCTATAATCCTCGACGTTGCCACCCTAGCTCAAATGGAAGAGCAGTTCATTCGTAATGAACAGGTTATGGGTTCGAGTCCCATGGGTGGCTTTTATTTTGCCCTAGAGAATTCTGGGGCATTTTTTTTGCTGGGAAACAAGTAGCAGAACCATTTTCATGTGCAATAGAACTTTTCTCCTATGTATTTGTGTTTTTTTACCAACTATAGTGACAATCGATGATTTTAATGAATAGTAAATCAAGGCTGTTTAAGGCATTCCTTATCCTTTAAGCCCTTCACCACTACGGTGATTATTTCTTGGAAAATCTCATCCTCGCATTAGTATTCCTAATCCCCCAACATCCAAGTAATTAATCCAACGATCCCAGGCTATTGATTCAAATTGGTTGAATCAATGAAGCAGAATACTTTTCTGCATGGTCTCTACCTGACTTGTTATAAACCTTAGCAGCCTACCTGATACATTCTAATAAACTGAGGAGATATATCAATGAAACGATTTATACTTATGCTCATCATGTCAGTATCCGTGTTGTTCGCAATTACGCTATCGAAAAGTTCCTTGCCTATTTCCGCAGAAAACCAGACTGAAGAAAGTCAATTAGATAATAAAATTTATTTGCCACTCATTTCAAACAACACGCTAATGGTTAATTGGGTGTTTGAAGAAACTTTTGATGGCGATCCATCTGCTCCTTCTCAGGCATTGCTTCCAAACAATTTCGATTTTGCCGTGACTCATCGAACACTTTATACTGAACATTTCGACACATTTGATTCTTTTCCAGCAGATCATAACAATCATTGTGATGGTCCTGATCCGCATGTGAACCCATTGCCTCAGCATGAAGTTGTCACATCACATTTTAGCAATGGTGCAAATCTTGATAAAAGTTTCTTTATTTGCAAAAATCATATGATGTCATCCATGGGGCATGTGTCAGACTATACGGTAACTTCCTTCTGGCCGCGACAGGAATTTGATTTTAGCAATAATGGGTATCTGGAATTTGATGTCAATATCAATAATAATCACCCGCGAAGTTGGTTTGAGGTTATGATCACACCGCGAACAGAACTAAAAGTAGCTGCTGCACCAGAGTTTTTGCCTATCGATGAAACCTACCCCAAAGATCGCATTGTTCTTCGTTATTTTTATGATCAAAAGCGACTGGTTCAGATCGGGACAGGGGCGATTGATCCTTTGGGGATTATTGCTGAAAAAGAAGATTCAAATGCAAATGTGTGGAACGTAAAATACCCCAATGATCCTGCGCTCACTGACCCACGCATTCGACGCACGATGCGCGTTGCCTTGTTGCAAGATCAACTCATTTGGTCTATTGAAAAGGCAGATGGTTCATTTGATGATCTTGTTGTTGATATCCCTGGTGTTTTCCCATTTACTCGGGGGTTAGTCGTCTTCAAAACCCATGCCTATACACCTGAAAAAGATGGGAATTATAATAATTACACCTTTCACTGGGACAATCTCCGGTTTTCGGGGCCACTTGTGGGACGTTACGAGAATTTTGAAGCAAACGATGTTGTCTATTTACAACATGGCAATAGTCAGATTGGCGATAAGGAAACAGTTACGGTTGATCTGCCCCATATCGGGCCAAATCCTGTTGTATTTGGACAGGTACACAGCCCGATGTCAGGTCAGGTATTGTTGAGTATAAACGGCCGTTCCAATATTACCGTCCATCCCTATGATTATAACCCCGGCACCTGTTCATCCACTGGGTGGAAATCCTTCCAATTAAAAGTAAATCCCACCTGGCTCGTTGCCGGTCGAAACACATTCACCTGGACAATTGGACCAAGACCAAATTGCGCAGAAAGCTTTCTTACCAATGGCTTCTCAGTAAAAGATTTAGAAATCCAGTTCGATACGCCAAATTAAAGCATTATTCACCAAGGCATTCGATTTCTCCACTACCAGATACCTCAAACACAAAACCTACGAGAAATCGAATGTCACTTCATCAACCTTCCCTTACTGCAATAAATCCATTATCATTTAACAGAAATATCCACGACTTTTATTTTAGTAGTTTCATAATCAACAGGAGGTATTTTCTATGTCGTCACTTCTTCCCATCTGCCCAGGCATCATCTTGGGCTTCGTCGCCTGGTTTTTCCTGCGCTACGTTCTCTCCGGTTTTTACACCGTAGACCAGAACGAACGCGCCGTGAAAACCAGTTTTGGCCGCGCCCCGCGCCTCAGTGAGGCCACCACCCTGGATGACCCCATTTCTGAAGCGCTCAACGAAAAAGATCGCGAACGCTACAGTTACCCACTCATCAAAGTCATTCCCCCAGGTGGCCCCTATTTCCGTTGGCCCTGGCAAAAAGTACATAAAGTATCAATCTCCACCCAAACCATGAATCTGGCTCTGGATTTAGAAACACCCACCGCCAACCAAAACGGCACCGAACTCGACGCCGTAACCAAAGATCAACTCAACATTGGCCTGAATGGGCAAATTCGCTTCCAGCCCAGTGAGCGCAACATGTATGCCTATCTGTTCGGTGTCAAATCGCCGATCATTCACGTCATGGGCTATTTCATCTCCATCCTGCGTGAACGGATTGCCAGTTTCGAATCGCCTACCACCACTCAGGATGTCGATGTTGAACTAGATGTTGGCCTATTTGCAGGCGTCTCTATCAACGATCTACGCAAAAACTTAAACGACATCAACACCCACATGGAACAAGAATGCGCCTCGGCCGCCGCTCGCTATGGCGTCGAGCTGGATGCCTCCCTCATTACCGGGATCGACCCGCCACATGAAGTAGAATCGGCACTGGCGGCCATCAACACAGCCCATAACGAAGTCTTCTCCGCCATCAGTCTGGCAAAAGCAGAAGCAGACCAAACCATTGTGCAATCCAGACGTGCTGTAGAAATTGAAACGCTCGATGCCCATGCCGAAGTCGAGCCACTCAACTCCCTGGCAGAACAATTACGCCGTTTGAAAGAATTTGGTCCCGAGGTTTTGGAAGCGTACCTGCGCAATGTTCGCTTAGACCTATACACCCGCGCCAAAAACGTCATCATGGAGGTGGAAAAATGAGCAGTTTCTTCTTATTACTAACCGTCGCGTTCTTCTCGTTTTTCTTTTTCTTAATTGCGGAACCGCTTTTCCGCTTTTTCTTACGTCTGCTGGGCGTTTATGCCGTAGTGGAAGAAGGCACCTGTCATGTTTATGTGCTGTTCGGCAAAGTGGTTAGTGTTCTGGACGACCCAGGTTTGCAACTTTTATGGCTAAAAATGGGGCCAAAAGCATTGTTTGTGCGCTGGATGGGTCAACGACATATTCTAGATATGCGTCTCGACCAAAAATACCTGCGCAGTCTGCCGGTCAACTCAGAAGAAGGAGCGCCGATGGGTATCGGCATCTGGTATGAGATGCATATCAGTGACCCGGTCGCTTACCTGTTTAAGAACACAGATCCCAGAGGTTCCCTGGCGGCCAACGTGAGCAATGCTACGGTGCGCACCTTGAGTAACATGCCTCTGGAAGATATGCTAGAAACACGCCACATCATGAGCCGTGCCGTGCGCACAGAAGTCTCGCCAAAATCTGAGGAATGGGGCTATAAATTAGGTTCTGTTTACATCCGCAAGGTACATTTCCGAGATGCAGGCATGATCCGGCAAATTGAGGAGAAAGTGGTGAACCGTCTGCGCCAGGTGACATCTGCGATTCGGCAGGATGGAGCCAATCGGGTGAGCATCATCACCAGTTCAGCGGAACGGAAAGCGGCTGTAGAGTTTGCCAAAGCCAACGCCATGCGACCTCAGATTGTGGGTGAAGCCCTGCATAAAATCAGCGAAGATCCAGAGGTAGCCAGCGCCATGTTTGAAGTTCTAGAAACAGAAAACCTTTTGAAGAGCAGTGCCCAAATCACGCTGCTGCCGGAAGGCCATGAGTTGATGAAGGAAATGATAGGCGCAGAAACCGCAAAATAACGAGTACTTGCTTATAGACCTCCGAGGTTTCCAAAACCTCGGAGGTCTTAAATACCCCCACCCAAACACCCCAACAAGAGATTAAAAAACACCATATCCTGAGCCGTCTCATTTGACATATCTTATCAATTGAGAGAGGCTTATAGGTTGTGAACAAAATTTTGGTAAATTTACTTTTAAGATAGGAGTGACAATGAAAAAAATACTGTACCTTTCTGTTCTGATTCTGGCCTTAGCGTTAGCCGCCTGTGGTGGATCAGACCCCACAGCCACACCGGCACCGGCCCCGACGGATGTGCCGCCAACGGCCGTTATTGAACCCACTGAAGCGCCCGCCACAGAAGTACCGCCCACAGAAGTAGCAACCCGTGAAGACCCAGCTATGTCTGGCACACCTCTGGATTCTATGACCCACACACCAGACCCAGAACTGGTTGGCAAGACCTGGGCCTGGGAAGCGCGTGACCCCAATGGCAACGCCATTGATGCCATCACCGTAACCAATCCTGAGAACTACACCCTTGTTTTCAATGAAGACGGCACCTTTAATGCCAAAGTGGACTGCAACAACGCCAACGGCCGTTATGCAACAGATCAGCCCGGCAGCATCTTCATGGAACTCGGCGCAATGACCATGGCCGCCTGTCCAGATGGCTCGTTAGCTGACAGCATGATGCAAATGTTTGGCCCGGCCCAAGATTACCGTTTTGAAGAAGATGGTACCGTCCTGGTCTTCCCCTGGGTGGCAGGTGGTCCAGTAGATTATTACCGCCTGCTCGAAGTAGCTGATATTGACCTGCCCGAACCAGCCGCAGACGCTGCCACTGGCACCGTCACGGCTCCTGATGGCATCTTCCTGCGCACAGGCCCCGGCACCAACTATCCCTACGTGGGCGCGGCTCCTTTTGGCGAAACCGGTGAAATCATCGGCGTGAGCGAAGATGGGCAATGGTGGCTGGCAGCAGCTCCCAATATGCCAGGCGGCCAGGTTTGGGGTTCGGCCGCATTCATTGAAGTGCAAAACACAGAAGGCGTACCCGTTGTGCAAGCTCCGGCTCTGGATGTGACCCTTGTTGATACACCATGGGAATGGGTCTCGACCACAGATCCGGTGCAAGGCACTGTGGCTGTCAACGACCCCAGCCGTTACGTCGTTCTCTTTCAATGAAGATAACACTGCCTTTATCAAAGCGGACTGCAATAACGTTCAGGCCACTTACGTGGTAGATGGCAGCAATATCAGCATTGCTCCAGGCCCTTCCACCATGATGGCCTGCCCTGACGATTCGTTGGACAGTGTGTTCTTGCAACAACTGAGCAGTGCCGCCATTTACTTTATTGATGGCGGTAATCTGTATCATGGATATGCCCGCCGACAGCGGCACGATGCGCTTTGTACCCCAAGGCGCTCCAATTCCAGTGCCGGATCCGCCAGCAGGTGAAGCAGAAGGCAGCACTTTCTATCTGGAATCCTTTGGCCCTGTAAGCGCCCCGCAGCCAGTTATCGCTGGCACCAGCATCACAGCCAGCTTTGCCGGTGACACCATTTCTGGTTTTGCTGGCTGCAACAATTACTCCGGCATGATGACGCCAGTAGATGATCACTTCACCATCAGTGGCATTGCCACAACTTTCATGTTCTGTGAAGAACCAGCCGGTGTGATGGAACAGGAACAGGCTTACCTGCTCGGTTTGACAACCGTGGGTGGTTATAAATGGGAAGAAACCCTGGTCGGCAGTTCCACGTTGGTAACACAGGGTCAACTGTTCTACATGCTGCCAGATGGTAGTGCAGGTGTGATGAACTTCGTTTCCACTCATTAGTTTGAATCAGAGCGAGTCGCTGCTCTGATAAATTAATTCTCGCAGTAAAAAAGTAGAGACATTGGCTGCCAATGTCTCTACCTTTTTATCCGCTCAGTCCCAGAGATGCGGCACACTTGAAAATGTTGTTTTTGCAGTACGTTTCACTGAAAAAGTGTTTCACACCTGAACGCTTTTCTTTTTTCTTGCGCCCAAAGAATATATAATGATTTTGGAATCGTGCGTTTAAAAACTTGCTATATTATGGTCAGCTTGAGGCTGACACCAGGGTTGTGGAGGTTATTCATGTCCGAAACAAAGATTGAAATCGAGCTTTCTCTGAATACGGTGGAAGCGTTTTTTGCTGAACCAGACGCCGATCCGTTCGACCCGGAGAGCCGTTATATTTCTGGTCTTGATGAGGTGGTGGGGCAAATGCGGTTGAAGCCACGAGACTTGGATGATCCATCCCGCCTCACGATTCGATTGCCGGAAACGGCCGTTACCCCCGATACCCAACCTACCCTCAAAGCCGCCCTGGATCGGTATTGCCACGCGAAGATTACGGAAAACCAACAGACTATCGATGAACTCCGGGTAGGCAGCCGCCGACAAACAATTAGCGCTTTTGCCATTGTGGTAGTTCTCGCTTTACTGGCTATTGCCTTGCTTTATTTCATTCCCGAGTTACAGGCAGTGAGTGGAGCCCTTATTGGCTTTGTCGGTATCGCTATTTGGGTTATTTTGTGGGATCCCATCTACAACTACGTCTATGCCTGGCGGCCTAATTATCTGGATATCAAGGTGTTCGAAAATCTGCTGACCACCGATCTACTGGTTGAAAGCCTCTAGAGAATCATCCCCAGTCCTGTATTCTGATGTCAGGGAAGCAGGGTTTAAATTTGAGGTATAAACGGCCGTTCTGGAGAACGGCCGTTTTGTTTATCCTAATCAGATTGGTCTGAATTTCTGTTTTGTGCCATCATCCGAACATGACGTGACTCCAAAATGCCTATTGATCACAAACCAGGTGTGGGCATAGGCCTCACCATTCAAAAAAGTGCCGCTTCCCCCAGTTTGCCGTAAAATTAGGGGAATTATTGATTTTGACAGGAGCTTTTATGGAAGCAGACACACATATTAACGGCCGTTCCCGGGTAGTCATCACTGGCGTCGGCGTCATCAGCCCGATTGGGCTGACTGCGGATGAGAGCTGGGATAGTTTGTTAAACGGCCGTTCTGGCATCGCACTCATTACCCAATTCGACTCAAGCGAACTTCCCGTCCACATTGCTGGTGAAGTGAAAGGATTTGAGCCTGGCGATTACATGAACTTCAAAGAGGCACGGCGCATCTCTCGTGGTTCCCAACTCATCATCGCCGCCACAAAAATGGCACTAGAAGATGCCAGCCTGGAAGCCCCATTTGTAAATGGTGAACGTGCCGCTACTGTCATTGGCACAGGCGGTGGCGGGCTGGAAGTGGCCGACCGCGAACTCGCTATTTTACGCACCAAAGGCTTTAACAAAGTGAGCCCCTTTGCGATGGTGGGTTTCCTGCCCAACATGCCCGCCTATCATGTCAGCGTGATGACGGGCGCAAAAGGGCCCATCAACACTGTTGTGGCCGCCTGCGCCAGCGGCACACAAGCCATCGGGGAAGCGCTCGACTATATCCGGCACGGCCGCGCCGACATTGCTGTAACTGGTGGTGTAGAAGGATTGATTCACGAATCCGCGTTCACCGGATTTGCCCGGATGCGGGCATTATCATTGCGCAATGATGAGCCAGAGAGAGCCAGTCGCCCCTTCGATAAAGACCGAGATGGTACCATCTTGAGTGAAGGCGCAGGCATCTTGGTGCTTGAACGTCTGGATCATGCGCTGGCGCGTGGTGCGCATATTTATGCGGAAATTGTAGGCCATGCCACCTCTTCTGATGCCTTCCACATTTCCCAACCAGACCCAGAAGCAGGCGGCATGTACCGCGCCATGAAATGGGCTTTAGAAGACGCCCAGGTAGAACTGGATCAAGTTGATTACATCAACGCCCACGGTACCTCCACACCGATGAATGACACGACCGAAACATTTGCTATTAAACGCCTGTTTGCGGAACGTGCCTATGAAATCCCCGTCAGCAGTTCTAAATCTGTAACCGGTCATGCGCTGGGGGCAACGGGTGCCATCGAGGCTGTCTTTTCAGCGTATGCACTAGAGAAAGGCATCATTCCCCCCACCTGGAATTATGAAACCCCAGACCCGGAATGTGACTTGGACTATGTGCCAAACGCTCCCCGCAAAGCGAATTTAGAATACGTTTTGTCTAATTCGTTTGGCATGGGCGGGCAAAATGCTTGCCTCGTTTTCAAACGGTATCCAAACGGGCAAGTGTAAAGCCTCAGGAGTAAAAAATGTTCTACTTCGATCCGACTTATCTTTTTATATTCTTCATCACCCTAATTATTTCAGTTGGGGTGCAAATGTATCTAAAATCCAGTTTCAAAAAATGGTCTCAAGTGGCAAACGGCAGTCATATCACTGGTATTGATGCCGCCAGAACCATCTTTGCCCGCACCTCTCTACAAGCCATCTCCCTGGAGGCGATTCCTGGTGCGATGACCGACCATTTTGATCCGAGAAGCAATGTTGTCCGCTTATCAGACCCCGTGCGGAATCAACCCTCTATCGCCGCCATGGCAATTGCCGCCCATGAGTTAGGCCATGTGCAGCAGTATCAAACTGGCTCAGCAATGATTAAAGCGCGTGGCTTTTTGGTCCCCGCCGTGACATTCAGTCCCAGAATTTCTTATATTTGCCTGCTCATGGGGTTATGGTTCAATCTGACGGGGCTTCTTTGGCTTGGAATCCTCTTTTTTGGCATTATGGTCATCTTCTCCATCCTGACAATTCCGGTGGAATTTGATGCCAGTAAACGTGGCCTGAAACTATTGGACGAAGCTGGCTTGATGGTCACGGAAGAAGATCGTAAAGGGGCAAAGAGCATCCTTACGGCCGCTGGTATGACTTATTTGGCCGCAGCCGTGACATCTATTTTGCAACTACTATATTACATTAGTGTGGCGAATCGTCGCAGGTAGCCCTCTCCCCAGCCCTCTCCCAAAGGGAGAGGGAGCCAAAGTGTAAATAATTCAAAATCCGACGCGGCAAATAGTAACGGCCGTTGTCGGATTTTTTTGTATTAACAAGATGAAAGTTTCCACCCCTTAACAGTTTATGGGCAGGTTGGCATCGCAGTCGCAGAATGGGCTATCATTCTAAAGGATTCGTTCTACGCGCTTTAGGTTAAAGCGGGAAAGTTTTTGGAAATAAAATTGTGCAAAACCCGCTTTTCCTTGAAGGAAACCACAATTTTGCGTGTTGGTAATTTTAAGAACTTTTTGTGGTTTACCTAAGCGTCAAAAAAGAAAACCATTGTGGAAAAAAGAAAATCTATGCGAAAAACTGTCTTCCTATTTACTACGCTGCTCGCGCTCATTCTACTGTTAGCGGCTTGTGGCGAACCGGAACCGACCCCGTTTCCTACCACAGACGCACCTGCTATTCCTGCCGAGCCAACCGCCATACCCGTGACAAAGGCTCCTTTAGAAACAGTGCCAACGGCCGTTCCCCCCACACCCCTACCGCCTACCAATACCCCCGAGCCCACACTGATGTTCCCATGTCCCCCTTCGACAGCATGAGCCACATGCCCGATCCCTCGCTCACCACTAAAACGTGGCAATGGTTCCGGCGTGATCCCAACGGCAGCCAGATAGCCGAAATCGTCGTGCCGAACCCGGAAAACTACACCCTCGTTTTCAATGATGACGGATCGCTTCAGGCACAATTAGATTGCAATACCGGCAACGGCCGTTACGCCACCGAAAACAACAGCCGCATCTTCATGGAACTGGGAGCCTCCACCCTCTCTTTTTGCGACGAAGGCTCCCTCGACGCGCAAATGACCATGATGTTTGGCCCTGCCCAGACCTACCACATTGACATCATCAATGATGAACTGGCTCTATCCTGGACTGCGGGAGGCCCCATCGACTACTTCCGCAACGCCGATTCCGCCACCATTCCGCCAGACATGCTCGGCAAGGCGTGGAAATGGCAAAGCCTTGAATCGCCCATCATGAATGTCACCGTCGAAACGCCAGAGAACTATCTCATCCAGTTCAACGAAGACGGCACTGTTGACCTGCAAGCCGATTGCAATCTGCTCCAGGCCACTTACACCGCCCCCACCAATCGTCTCAAGATCGACCTGTCACCCGCCAATGCCTCCGCCCTGCTCGCCGAATGCCCCGATGGGACGCTCTCCGAACTCTACTTGCTCGCCCTGGACACCACCACCAGTTTTACGCTGCTCAACAACGACTTGGTGCTTTTTGTGGGTGAAAATGGCAACGTCTTGCGTTTCATTGAGGCGGGAACTGAAGTCGCTGCCACAAGTGAGGCCAACGACGAAGCTGTCGTCACCCAACCCAGCCAGCCGGTACCAGACACGGACGAGGCAATAGGACTCGTCACCGCCCCCGATGGCCTCAACATGCGCACAGGCCCTGGCAGTACGTTCCCCAGTTTGACCATCGTGCCGAATGGCTCCGTCCTCTCTCTCCTCGGTATCAGTGAAGATGGAGACTGGTGGCTCATTGAAAATCCAGACCTGCCTGGCGAACAAGCCTGGGTAACGACTAACTTCATTCAAGCCAGCAATATCAAAGATGTGCCGGTTATTGAAGAGCCGCCCGCCCTCACCGATTTTGCCTGGCAGTGGCTTTCTTTAACCACGCCCTCTGAAACAACCAGTGTCGGTAATCCCAGCTTGTACACGCTTCAATTCTTGGCTGACGGCACGGCCGTTATCAAAATAGATTGCAACAACGCCAACGGCCGTTACACCACAGACAAAAACGCCATCAACATCAACCTCGGCGCAACCACGCTGGTAGCCTGCCCCGGCGAATCGCTTGATGCGCTCTATTTCAGCACATTGACTGGTGTGACCACCTATTTCTTTGAAGCCGACCACCTGTATCTGGAACTGCCAGCAGGCGGCGGCACGATGAAATTTGCGCCTATCATCAATTAAATAGGTAACTGCGATTGGAGATTAGAGATTAGAGATTAGAGACCGAATCTCCAATCTCCAATCTCTAATCTCCAATAAACTAAACTGATGCGCCTCCTACTCTCCTCTAAAAAACAACTCTTCCTCGCTTTTTTTCTGCTCACCATGCTCATGGGTTGTGGGAAAACAGCGTCTACACCAGCGCCGGTTAGCACCGCATCCCCTGCACCATCAGCCACAACCACAGCCCAGCCAACCGCCACATCCCTGCCCACAATAACAGCCACCCCATCCCCCACGCACACGCCATTCCCCACCCCAACGCCGACAGCAACGGCCGTTTCCGCCAAACTATCTGGAGACCCGCGCCTCATCAACCTCACCGCCTCGCCCGAGCCAAAAAGCGGCGCCTCCTGCGGCCTCGTCGATGTCTTCGACTTCCCCATCGCCCCACCGGATGGCATAGGCGTCAGCCGAGGTGGCGGTGATTTTGGTCATTTTCGGGAACGGTACGGCAAGTACCATGCCGGTGAAGATTGGGGGACAGTTGGAGAAGGCTCCAACTTCGGCAAACCCGTCTACAGCGTCGGGCATGGGCGGGTGATGTATGCCCAACCGGAAGGCTGGAACCGCGACAAAGGCGTCGTCATCATAGAACATGTCGTCGGTGAAGATCGGCAGATTATCTACTCATTTTACGGCCATCTCGACCCGCCGTCGGTGGTGTTAGAACCTGGGAGTTGTATCCAACGCGGAGAAACAGTAGGCAACATCGGCAAACCGCGCACGCCGCCGCATTTGCATTTTGAGATGCGTACCCACATGCCCTACGCCCCCGGCCCTGGTTACTGGGAAGAAGACCCCACGCTTGCCGGCTGGCTGCCGCCTTCACAAACAATTTGGCAGCAGCGCATGGCGTCTTCCCCCGGTGTCAATTGGCTGCACGAAGCCGCCGCTGGTTCCCAACCGATTGGGTTGTGGCGTGAGAACTTATTCTTGATGATTGAAAACGGCCGTTTCGATGACACTCAATACAAGCGTTTAACCCAAACCAATTTGGAAACCGGAACTGCCCAACCCAGCCCGCTCATCGGCAAAGAAATCGACAACGCCCTGCTGCATCCGCAAACCGGAACCTTGTTCCTGGAAACGGAAGATGGGGTCATGATGGCTTTTGGCGACGACTTGTTGTGGGAGAGGGAATTGGACGGCATTGGTCAATCTGATCTGCTACCTTTGCCCAACGGCGGGGTGATGGTCATTCGTGGAAATAAAATAATGGGACTATCTGAGGATGGGGTTGTTTTATGGCAAGATGATGGGGGAAAACGGCCGTTCTCCTGGACACTAACCGACGACAGCCTCATCTACACACTCAGCGGCACAGAAAGCAGCACCTGGGCAACCAATACCACCCAGCCCCCAACCCGCCTCACCGACAAAACCGGCTATCCCCTAACCATCGGTGAAGACATGTGGCTCTATGCCCCCGATGGCCTCTATCGCCTGCAACCGGAAGACGCGGAACTGCTTTACGCGCTTCCCCAAGCCCAACTTGCCTTCAGCGCCGCCACGCCCCTGCCCAATGGCGGCGTCCTCCTCGCCCACACCGATGCCTTTGACAGCCGGCTCATCGCCTTCAACCAGGATGGCAGTCTGCATTGGGATGTGTCCATCGCCAATCTGGAAATCGGCCCCACCAAACTTGTGACCGCCAATGAGCAAGTCTACCTGTTTATCGAAAGCAGCGACGGCAACAATCTACAAACGAAGCTCTACCACGTCAATCTCAACAACGGTGATCTAACCTACATTTTTAACGGCGGCTCCCGCCCCTTTTCTTTTAGCGACACCTGGATCGTGCCCACGAATTCATCTCAACTGCTGCTCAACAGTGCGGGTGGCGCTATTTTGGCGCTCGATCCACAGTTCGCCATAGATTCCGTGAGGGCAACAAGCGATTAATTATTTTGTTACTTCACCTCTCACCAACCCTCTCCCCCAGGGGCGAGGGAGCGACTGTCCCCTCTCCCTTTCAGGGGGAGGGCTAGGGAGGGGGTAGTTAATCAACGCTGCTGCCCCACCCAATTGATTTCAATGCCTTCCTGCTCGAACAAACGGCCGCTCAGTTCCCCCGTGTGCTGCATGATGTGGCGGATGTTGTAAAGCTGCACTTCCAGTTTGTTGAACGGCAGCCATGAGAACCCAGATTCACCCGCCAAATCAAATGTATCGACCAACCGCTCCACTTCTTGACGGCAGAACGCGAGATAGTCGAGTAAATCAGCCTTGAAAAGTGGCTTGAAAACGGCCGTTTCCCCCCAGCGCGGTCCTGGCAAATCATGGCTCTGATCCTGGTATTTCGGCCAGGGAACAAACGCCTCTTCCGTCGGTTGCAAATAGAGATGCGTATAAAAAAGCACATGGAACGCAACCTGCCCATAACCGTTCACTGGCTCTGGATTATACCACAGCGAGTCGGGGCAGTTTTCGATGGATTGCTGCAACATGGACAGCGCCGCATGATATTGAGACTTGATAACATCATTGATATTCAACTCAGCATTCATTACAATCCTCCTAGATTGATCACTTTTCATCATAGCCCAAACCAATCTTGATTGGCTATGAGTCTGCCAAAAATAATTACATCGAGTAAAAAAATGCAGAGAACTGATAGTTAAAAAAGCAAGTATTCATCATGGTTCACAACAACAATCAAGTTTTGTTCGTATAATATTTTGAACGGAATCATCATCTTGAGTATAACGAAACATCTCAACAATCGTATAAAGTTAATGTTATTGGTTGAAAAGTCTGGTACAAAATGATTAGCTCATTGTGGGACATTTTTCTTGTGATTATTGGATTCGGAACACTTCTCTGCATTCCTATAATCTTACTTGCTGCCATAGGCATCTTTATAGCTATTGCAGTCCAGTCAATCACACCGTCTCACCCCAATTCACTCGTCATACCACAATTAGGGCAAATAGACGCCCAAGATAAAACATCAAATCCATCCGCTGTAAGCATATGGGAGTCATTAGACCCCACCGTTTTACCAGAATGGCTCCGAGACGATTCACAGCAGACCATTCGTATGAACAACACACAAATCTCGAATCGAACCAATGACTTTATTTCCTCAGACAAAACAACTCTATTCCAAAGCAGCCTTCGATGGCTCATCGTTATTTCTATTTATGCAATCGCCTATGGCGTATTATGATCTATGATGCTTGTTCAATTAGCAGCCCAAAATTTGCAACCCCCCGCGCAAATTATAATTGTTGTCTTGACCTTCACTGCTTTCGTCATCATCGGATTAACATGTGTATACGCCCTTATCAGAAAGCCATTCACAAAATTTCAGGCAAAAGGATGGCTCTTATCTACCATCAGTTCAGTTTTGCTAGGTTCTAGCATAGGCATTTATATGTGGAGCCAGGATAACAAGTGTGTAGATTCTGCCTGTGTGTACAACAGTCAAGTTAGCGGATTAGCAGTCGCAATTGGTGTGTTTTTTGCAATTTTCTACTTGGTCGAATGGGTGGCTGTTTGGGGAGAAAAATACCGCACAGGTCGCTGGCTAATCGGAATCTTCACAGGACTAATCACAACAGTTTTAACAGGATTATTCTTACTTCTCCATCGCCAAAGCAGACCGAATTTCTCTAGCAACACTAATAGGTTGGACAGTCTGCGTCTTTGTTGTGACAAGTAATGTATCAGGTGATTCGATTTTATGAAAGACGACTGCTAGGAACTATTCCCATCGGCAATTGTTGGAGCGGATTGTACTCCCAGCTTTGAGTTTAATAGTTGCCAGCCTCGATGCTTGTGTAGGCAAGAAATATCTGACCTGACGTGGAGGAGCTGGTGTGGAATGGTTTGCTGCGGGTGCCATTATCGGCAGCTTAAGTGGTATAACCTGGCTCTATCTTTGGCAAACAGCACCGGTCGATGCAAGAACTGTATTTATGAATCCCCAAACGTCCTAAGCATCGCTAATAAGTGATTGCTATAAGATCCCAAAGTTAAAAACGACGCAGGAGGCACGTATTCATGTTCCGTTTAAAAAATAGCTTATTCATCTTGGCAGCCTTCATCGTACTCATCATTAGCATTATTTTTATTGTGGGGAAGAACGGTTTCCCACCCCCTTTCCGCCTACACCAACGCCCCTGACGATTTATACCTGCCCCTCATCACCAAACCAGGCGATCCACCGCCACAGATTGCAGGCTGTGCTATTTTTCCAGAAGACAACATCTGGAACACCCCCATCGACACCGCACCGCTGCATCCCAACTCCACGAACTACATCAACACCATCGGCGCGAACAGCAGTCTCCACCCAGATTTTGGCAAAGGTTTTTGGCCTACCAATTCAGACAGTCCCATCGGCATTCCTTATGTCGTCGTAGACAGCAGTCAGCCTAAAGTAGGCGTCACCTTTGATTACGATGACGAAAGCGACCCTGGCCCCTATCCCATTCCGCCAAATGCTCCTAGAGAGGGCGGCCCCACCACCGAGGACGGAGATCGTCACGTTCTTGTGCTAGAAAAAGACAACTGCATTTTGTATGAACTTTACGCCGCTGAACGCCAACTTGATAACAGTTGGACGGCAGGCAGCGGTGCTATCTATGACTTAAATTCACACGATTTACGCCCCGCTGGCTGGACATCGGCCGATGCCGCCGGACTGCCCATCTTGCCCGGCCTGGTGCGCTACGATGAGGTCGCGGCGGGCGCAATCAACCATGCCATCCGCTTCACCGTCCCCCAAACGCAGCGGGCTTATGTGTGGCCGGCTCGTCACTTTGCCTCCAGTCTAACAGACACAAATTATCCCCCGATGGGTTTGCGTCTTCGCCTCAAAGCAAATTTTGACCTCGCTGGTTTTTCGCCCGAGATGCAAGTCATTCTGCAAGCGATGAAGACGTATGGCCTCATCTTGGCCGACAATGGCTCGGCCTGGTACATCTCCGGCGTTCCAGATAATCGCTGGGACAACGATGTGCTGAATGATGAAATGGATAGGGTGTTTGGCTCTAATTTTGAAGTGGTTGACGTTTCTGGCTGGATGATTGACGCGAATTCGGGGCAGGCTGTGCAACCTTAAGGAGCTTTTCAGATTAGACCAATCTTTGAGATTGGTCCAATCTCGGCAAGCAAAAAGCGAGACGGCGCGGAGAAAACACCATTAGAGTTGTTCCCAAATAGCCAGAGTAAATTTTTAGGACACTCGTTTTTCAATTTCCACCTTGTCAAGCAGCCCATCTTGATAAAGGTCAAGCAGGCGCAGCCATTGGCGCTCTAATTTGCGTTGCCGAACTTGTAACCGTTCGATTTCATCAGGGTTGTCTTGAACGCCTGCATTTTGAGTGTGCCAGGCATCAATCATGAGGGATGGATGGCGAAGAAAGCGTGTGATTTCTTGCCAAACCAAAGGCTCAATAATGTGTCCCGGTATAGTACAACTGTGCGGGGGTGCATCTGGGAAACGCTGTTTACCGCCATAGGGACAATAGTAAAAAGATCCGTTAGAATTGGTACGACCAATCAGCGTGCGGCCACAGGTTGAGCAGATCAGTAAACCTCGTAGTAAGTAAACGTGCTTTTTGTTGTTGCGTTGAGCAAAATTTTTGTTCATAGGCAATCGTTCTTGCGCCTGTAGCCACACATCCTGGGTCACAATAAGCGGTGTGGTTACTTCAATCCATTCCTCGCGGGGACGTTCTTCATGTTCGGCGGTGCGCAAAGAACCGTGTCCCGCCTTCCGCGGCCGTCCAATGGCATCATGACGACGACGAGTACGGTTGTAAAAGGTGCGGCCGGTATAAGCCTGTTGGGTCAGAATAGCACGCACACTGCTGTAGCCCCAGACTCGGCCACGCGCTGAAGGGGTCTCAATCCCCCTTTCGTTCAGACGATTGGCTATCTGGCTGATAGTGAGCTGTTCTACAGTGTAATATTGGTAAATAGCACGCACAATTTCTGCTTTTTGTTCACAGATTTGCCAATGTCCACCGTTTATTTCCGTTACGGGAATGTAACAATAGCCGTATGGCGGATTGGGACTTAGCAGTTGTCCTTGCCGGATACGATATAGCTTTCCCCGCCGCATACGTTCCGTTATCATCGCCCGTTCATATTCGGCAAACAAGCCTTGCATTCCGGTTAACAGTTGCCCTTGCGCGCCCTCTACTTGGGTGGGTTGATTGATGAACACTATTTTCACACCGGCCCGCTGTAACTCGTCTAGCAGTACCCATTGGTGTACATACTGTCGGGCCAGACGGTCAGGACTCAAACAGAGTATTTTGCTGAACTGCCCTTCTGGGGCTTGGTCCCGCAACCGGTCTAATGATGGCCGTTCCAAGCGTGAACCGCTAATCGCTTCATCCAGAAAGTAATTTTCTGCTGGTAATTCATACCCTTGCTGGGCAGCATACTCTTCTAATGCCGCCACTTGACTTTCGATTGTGGCTTCTTGCTCTTGTTGCACTGTGGATACGCGTGCATAAATAGCTACTGTCTGTTTCATGGGTTGACCTCCTGTTCCTTTTCGGTATGGGTGACATACGTTACCTTATCTAATGGCAACATCGCTTTGGCTTCAAACTCAGCAAGCCGCTGGTATACTTTTCGCAAGCGTTCCACCGCAGCACGATGGGGTACGCGTTCTGTGCGAACTTTTGGTTGAGGGTCTGTGACCATGGCATACCTCTTTTTATTATTGAAGATGCCCGCATCTTACCCCTCGTTCTTATGGCGGCTTGTGACTTTGGCTGGTTAGTCTGCGACGCCTTTCAGGAAGTCTTATTCGGTTTTCAAAGTACAATGCTGCTTTTTTGTCGATTGTTATTATGACATAGATACGGTCGAACACTGAGTAAAAAAACTCAGTGTTCGACCGTATCAGTGTCCCTTTTTTATTCAGGAACAAGTCTATTCTTCATAGCCAATTATGACTGCGCCGTCCCGCCCCTGCCATAATTGGAATCGCTGCTAAACTGTATTTCCGTTCGTGTCATTATTTTTTCCTCACAAATCCGGCCCCTATTTTCAATGTTGACAGGGAGTCGTCTAGCTGATAGCTTATGACCCTTAATTAAATAGAACAGCGGAGTGATCTCATGGATGATTTAGAAAAACGACGCACGCAGGCAGCATCAAGCATTTTGGAAAATGAAGGGTTCACGGCCGATTTAAACGATGAAACAGCCGACGAATTGCTAAATTGGGGACTGGCTCTGGCGGAAAAGCTCGTCATGGACAGCCAGAATTTAGACGATGAAGCAGCAGAAGAGGCGATGTATACGCCGCTGAAGGCGCTGCGAAAGATGCTACGCGCCATCAACAAGTGGCTCAATTCTGGTGACGCTACGTACCTGGAAACGGTTTTGAATCAAACGCCGCTTATTTATGGGGAAACGGCCGTTATCCCCCCCATCGAGTCCCTCACAGACATACACACCATCTCGGCCTTACGCCAAGCTATCGAAGCCACACCTAACCCATCACCAGGAAAAGATCGTGACAAAAAAGAAAACATCAGCGAGTAATCGCAAAACCAATCAAACTATTTCCATCATCGTTATTGTCGGCGGTATTCTCCTATTCGCCTTTTTTCTGTTAACTGGTAACGATCCCCTTGGCCTGTTTTCCAACAGAGAAGATGACGCAAACAATCCAAGCCAGGTGACAACGGTTGTAGGCAGTGGCGGCGATTGGTGGCAGGTGTATTTCACCGACCCCACCTCCGATTATGATCCGAGCAACATGGATGGCACGGTGGCGGCCGAGTTGATCACCCATATCAACAGCGCCCAGGAAACCATTCACATCGCCTCCTTTGAGTTCAACCTGACGCCTGTGGCTGAAGCGCTCATTGCGGCGCATAAGCGTGGCGTTGACGTGCGCTGGGTAACAGACGACGAGAATGGCATCGAAGCCGACGAAGACGACGATCGGGGTCAATTCGCCATGCTGGCAGACGCAGGCATCGAGATCGTCGATGATGCGCGGGGCGCGTTGATGCACAACAAGTTCTGGGTTTTTGACGAGAAAACGGTGTGGACAGGCTCCACCAACATCACCGAAAACGGCATCTTCCGCAACAACAACAATGTCATCGTCGTAGAATCGCCACAAGTGGCGGCCATGTTTGAGCGTGAGTTTGATGAGATGTGGGCGGGCGAATTTGGCCCTACGTCGCCGTCAACGCTTGATCAGCAGTCAACCACGATTCAGGGAACCCCCGTGGAAATTCTGTTCGCCGCTGAAGATGAGGTGATGGATGCATTAGTGCCGCTCATCAACCAATCGCGAGACAATATCAAATTCATGGCGTTCTCGTTTACGCATGATGATTTGGGCGATGCGATGCTGGCAAAAGCGGCCGATGGCGTTGATGTCAGTGGTATTTTTGAGACGCGCGGCAGTGAAACGGAGTACAGCGAGTTGCCCAAGCTGTATTGCAACAATCTCGCCGTCCGGCAAGATGGCAATCCAGGCACCTTCCATCACAAAGTCATCATCATCGATGACCGCATCGTGATCACTGGCTCGCTCAATTTCTCGGACAATGCCAATGACAGCAATGATGAGAATGTGATCATCATCAACAATGCCGACATCGCCCAGCAATATTTACAAGAATACGAACGGCGCTGGCAAGAAGCAGAAGCCCCAGATGCGGCTGATATGGGATGTTAGTTATCTACGATTGTTGATTTGGGATTGACGATTTCCTACCTGCAAACCAGGTTACAAAACGGCCGTTTCTTGCATCATTTGGGGAAAACGGCCGTTTTCCTTCATGATTAACTTTGGATATTTGGCTCGTAGTAACCGCTTTAACGGGCAGGACGGCTAAAGCCGCCACGACAAACTTGTTTTTGAGTGAACCCTAAGGAGAACACATGCTTGATTTCCTCATACAATTTTTTGGTCTGGTTTTGCTCATGGCAGGGATGGCTTTGGGTTATTGGCGCTGGATCCGGCCTCATGAAAGCATTCTGAATGGACAAAGCCGAGGACTGCTATTGCTGGTATTACTGACGCTGATGGGAGGTCTTATTGGTAGTCCTTTTTGGTGGGCAGATGTAGCTCGCAGTTTTTCATGGGATACACCACCCTTGGCCAGCCGGATGTTGGCTGCGGCCGGTTGGTCATTTGTCGTCGTTTCTTATTTGGCGCTGCATAGAGCCAGCCATCGGCGCTTGCGACTGGTTCTGCTGCTCCTCTTCGTCTACCTCTTTCCTTTGACAATCGCCATTCTCTTGTTTCATCTGGATCGTTTTGATTTTTCAGCACCGATTACCTATGCCTTCTTTGCCATTGTGGTGTTTATGGACATTGCCACCGCCTGGTATCTCCTGCGCCAGCCAACAGTTTTGCCAGATCAACCTCAAGACGAAGCGCCAAACAGCCAACTCGTTAAACTTTGGATGCTTTTTGTGGCCGTTCTGCTTGGCTTATGGGGACTGGCTCTCTTCATAACCGACAGCGGCCCGATTGCCGCCATTTGGGTCTGGTCAAACGACTTGTTATCAAGCCGTCTTATCGGTGTCATGCTGCTGGCTATAGCGACTGGATTGCTCTATAGCTTTCGTTTTCGTGACGTGGCGCAGGTCATGCTTGGCACACTTGTTACTTATGGCGTTGGATTGGCAGCAGCCAGTCTCTGGAATCTGCTGCTCGGCAAACCGTTCCCCTCCGCTTATTTCATCGTTTTTAGCGTGATTTCCCTGATTTCCCTGTCGCTCCTCATTGTCAACCGGAGCAAGCTTCCAGAGCAGATTCATTGATGGTTCTAACCGCTGCAAATGTTGTTAAGAAAACGGCCGTTTCTCGCATACTATTTGGGAAAACGGCCGTTTTCATTCCAGGCTCTGGTCGGACAATAACAAGAACAGGGCGAGATGGCGGGGCAAAAATATCGCAACTGGCACATAAATCATCCGCCGATCCCCGCCCCTACGCGCTCACTCGCATAATGGTTGGAGAAACGGCCGTTTTGATTCCAGGCTCTGGTCGGACAATAACAAGAACAGGGCGAGATCGGCGGGGCAAAAATATCGCAACTGGCACATAAATCATCCGCCGATCCCCGCCCCTACGCGCTCACTCGCATACATGGTTGGGAGAAACGGCCGTTTTCATTCCAGGCTCTGGTCGGACAATAGCAAGAACAGGGCGATATCGGCGGGGCAAAAATGTCGCACCGGCAAATAAATCGTCCGCCGAATCCCGCCCCTACGCGCTCACTCGCATACTATTTGGGGAAAACGGCCGTTTTCATTCCAGGCTCTGGTCGGACAATAACAAGAACAGGGCGATATCGGCGGGGCATAAATATCGCAACTGGCAAATAAATCGTCCGCCGATCCCGCCCCTACGCGCTCACTCGCATGATCGTTGGGGAAAACGGCAGTTTTCATTCCAGGCTCTGTCGGACAATTCCAAAACTTGGCGAGATCGGCGGGGCAAAAAATCGCCACTGGCACTTAAATCATCCGCCGATCCCCGCCCTACGCGCTAACTCGCATACTAGTTGGGAAAACGGCCGTTTTCATTCCAGGCTATGGTTGGACAATGGCAAGCGGGGTGTGGCAGAAGGAATATCAAAAAACATATTGAAGGAAAACCAGAGCAATAATTGTAACGAATACCATAAGAAAGGAGGAGGTTAGGCAACTTCCTCTTACCTCCTTCAATATATTGATTTCTCTCTTAGATTCTTCAATTTTCGATACGCCAGCAATCCTTACATCAATATTTGCTATTTGAGGGTTTTCTGTCAAGATACTCAAAACAAATTGCTCTTTAGAGTTTAACAACAACGGACTAACTTCAATAGTATGTCCATTTACTAACTTTGCTTCACATCTCAAGTTTTTAGGAACAGTGGTAATTTCTGGCTCAGCCAGAATGAGTGTTTCTTCTGGAAATTCAAATCTAATTGGCTCTGCCCTCTCAAAATCAACAACTGTGATTCTCTACGACCGTCATTGCCAAATTCTATTACAACATTTCCCCAATTTGTTACTGGCTTCCCATTATAAAATACTTCAACATCCTGCTTATATTTATCATCAACACCAACAAGACCATACTTAAAAACTTGTTGCGAACAATATGGCCTCTTTTTGGGAATAAAAAGTCCCGTACGATATTCCAGAAAAAGAGTAAAAATAATCAATGAAATCGGTATTAGTACACCGCTTATGCAAATACCAACGAGAACACTTGACCCGTCTATCACCTGTAATATTTGTCCCATTGTAGAGTTCCCCTAGGAGGTGAGTTAAAATTTTATTTTTAGATTATAGCATACCACTCTGACGTGGTCTTCTTCCTAGTTGCATCCAAGTCACACCGCATCCGCTAGCACAATCCCCACATCACCCAAGCGAATCAATCACATCCGCCACCAAATCATAGCGGCCAAAGGCGGGCATGAGGTAAACGCCCTGCGAGAATTCCTTGACTTGCGCCAGCGTTTCCTGCGCAATCAGCACCCCTTCCCGCGTCGGTTTGGCGGCTTGTCTCATGCGCTCCCGCTGTTCATCGGGGATGATCATGCCCGGCACTTCGTGGTGCAGAAATTCGGCATTGCGGCTGTTGTAAAGCGGCTTGATGCCCGTCACCAGCGGCAGCATCGGCTCCTCATAGGTGGCTTCGTAGGTTTCGATAAACTGTTTGGCGGCAGCGGGGTCGAACACCGGCTGGGTTAAGGCAAAGTCTGCCCCGTTTTTGATTTTTGTATGCAGCAGACGCATTTCGCGCTCTGGATCTTTGGGTGTCAGGCTAACGGCACAGCCCACCGTGAAATTAGTCGCTTGATCAATGGACTGACCTGCTTTATCAACGCCTTGGTTGAGCTGCTGCTTAATCAGCTGAATCAGCCCCGTCGGCACAATGTCGTAGCTGTCCATCGCTTCCGGGAAATCACCAATGCGCGTGGGGTCGCCCATGACCACAAACAAGTTGCGGATGCCCATGGCGTGCGCCGCCAACAAGTCGCCTTGAATACGCAGCAAGTTACGGCCGCGTGTGGGAAAGTGCAGCACCGTCTCCACGCCCACGTTTTGCTGGACGAGATAGGCCGCCGCCCAGGCGCTCATGTGCATCCGCGCCAACGGGCTGTCGGCCAGATTGAGCATGGTCGCGCCTGCTTCTTTGAGCATTTTGCGCACCCGCCAGCAAACGCTCGGTGGCAATGCCGCGCGGCGGGCTCATCTCTACGGTGACGATGAACTTGCCAGCCGCCAGGTCTTGCGCCATTTGGGTTGGTTTAACGGTAACGGCCGTTCCCTCATCCTCTCCCCTCTCCGCAATTTGTATGGTGGGTAACGGCCGTTTTACTGCCAATGGATTATCCAACGCCGCCCGCATCGCCTGAATATGTGCCGCCGTCGTGCCGCAGCAGCCGCCGACGATACGCGCGCCCGCCTCCACAAACGACCGCGCATACTCGCCAAAATAAGCAGGCGTGGCCGGGTACATCACCCGTCCGCCTTCCACCTGCTCCGGCCAACCGGCGTTTGGTGCTGCCGATAACGGCCGTTCCGGCACAGCCTCGTGCATCATCGCCACCAGACGCAGCACATTGGCGGGGCCAGTCGAGCAGTTGACGCCAATCACATCCACATCCAACTCAGCCAGCTTCCGCGCCGCCTCCTCGGGCGTCAAACCGAGCAGGGTGCGGTCATCGCGGGTAAAGGTCATTTGGGCGACGATGGGAATAGTCGAGAGAAAGGGCACGGGCGGCAGAAACGGCCGTTTTCAATTCCTTAAAGTCCGACATCGTTTCAAATATGAGCAAATCCACGCCGCCCGCTTCGGCCGTGAGCAGCGCCTCGATTTGTTCGGTAAACGCCTCTGCCGCTTGCGCCACCGATACGCGCCCCAACGGAGCCAAGGTTGCGCCCAACGGCCCAATCGAACCCGCCAACAACACCGGCTTAAACGAACTGGCAATCACCCGCCGCGCCACATCAACAGCCGCCTGATTGATGGCGACTACATCCTGTTGCAGCCCGTGTTCTGCCAGCTTAAAACGATTGGCGGCAAAGCTATTGGTCTCAATAATATCTGCCCCCGCCTCAATATATTCCCGATGAATTTCGGCCACAATGGAGGGATTCTGCAAATTGATGATGTCTAAACTGATGTCCGCAGGCACCCCTTTGGCATGAATCAAAGCGCCCATCGACCCGTCAAGGAGTAACGGCCGTTCCGCCAATTGTGCTAAAAATTCATCTCTTTTCATATCGAAAACCTCTGTTCACCTTATTAAACCGCAAAGAACGCAAAAGGCGCAAAGAAAATCAAAGAAAAACCTTTGCGTTCTTTGCGCCTTTTGCGGTAGAAAATATCGTAAAAAATGACTACTCGTTGTTGTAAAACATCTCTTGAATCAACGGCCCCGCTGTCGCATTGTCCAGAATCAACACCTGAGACCCACCTTCCGTCAGATAACTGGAGACGTAACCGTAGCCCAACACCTCGTTTCGGATACTTTCCTTCGGAATCTCGCTCACGGTTTTTGCCAGCGCAATCAACTGGTCGAGGCTCAAATCCGTCCTAACACCGCTCTGAAGTTGTTGGTAGATGGACGGCGCTCTGGTCAGCAAGCCACCAACGCCCAATGACAACGCTTTATCCCGTGCCGACAAGATAACTTGCTGCTGGCGAGCCGCACGGCCAAAGTCAGTATCAGCATGACGGGTACGCGCATATTTCAGCGCCATTTCGCCATCTAAATGCTGCGTTCCCGCCGGAATAAAGAGCGGGTCATACCCATAATTCATGTCAGGATAGGTGGGGTCATTGATGGCTTGTGCCAAATAGACATCAATGCCGCCCAAAATATCAATCCCTTCTGTCACCGCCCCAAAATCAACCATGAGGTAATGGTCAATCGGCACACCCAGATTGTAGGCGACGGTTTGTATGGCTAACGAGGCACCCGCTTCGGGATTGTCTCCATTGGAACCATAGACGAAGGCGGTATTGATGCGGTCGCGTCCGCGCCCAGGAATGGTCACGTACAAATCGCGGGGAATAGACAAAATAGAAATCGATTCTGTAACGGGGTCTACAGAGACCATCATCATGGAATCGGTGCGGGAAACAAATGCTTGCCCAGGCCGCCGGTCGATACCCATCAGCAATATATTGACCCGATCTGTGCCGCCCCACGGTTCCTGCGTGGGAAACAAGGTCGGGGTGGGCATACCGAGTTGCAGAGTTGGGGCGGCCAACAAGGGGCCATTTTGGTCAAGCTGCAAATCAATGTTTGCTACTTCGGCTACCGCGTTACTCATGGGATTTAACGGCCGTTGTACCACCACCTGAAACGTCAGATAAGCGAATATCATGACCGCTATGCCTGAAAAAATAAAAGCGACTGACAAGGCAAATGCCAGCCAGCCCGGAATGTGTGAATTTGATCCTTTCAACGAAACATCCTTTGGTAATAATTAATGGTTGAATTGTTGAGTAATTTAATTGTTAATGCGTGTAGATACCGACCCCATTAACAATTCATGAATTCAACAATTAATTATTATAACGGTTTATCCTATCCTCGCTGTTTGAAATGCCGTTGATTACCCTACCAATCATCAACCACTCACTCAATCATCTACTAAGTTTCATTACAAAAACAGTTAAAAAGAAAAAGTTGATAAAAACCTTTGACAAGGCGCGTGATTAACGATAGATTAAGCGTCAGGAAAGACTTTTTCCACATCCCCATTTATTTGGAAGGAACCTATGACACTAGATCGATTTGGTCGAAACATAAACTACCTTCGTATTTCACTCACTGACAAATGTAATTTGCGCTGCGTCTACTGCATGTCGGAAGATATGACTTTCCGCCCTCGCAGCGAACTGCTACAAGACGATGAAATTTTGCGCCTCGTGCGCATCTTTGCTGACATGGGCTTTCACAAATTCCGGCTGACGGGCGGCGAACCAACCGTGCGTACCAATGTCGTCGATATTGTCAAAGGCATCGCCGCGACACCAGGCGTTGAAACCATCGCCATGACGACCAACGGCTTGCTGCTAGACAAACTGGCGCAACCGTTGGCCGATGCCGGTCTGTCGCGCGTCAATATCAGCATCGACACGCTAAACCCTGAAAAGTTTAACAAGATCACCCGTTGGGGTCAGGTGGAAGATGTGTGGCAAGGCTTGGATGCCGCCAAAGCTGCCGGACTGGGCATTAAATTGAACGCGGTTGTTGTGCGCGGCTATAACGACAAGGAAGATGTCGTTGATTTGGCGCGGCTGACATTGCATCAACCGTGGCAGGTGCGCTTTATTGAAATGATGCCCTTTGGCGACGTGGCCGATTTTCAGCAAGCAGGCACGGTGAGTGAAGCGGAGCTGCGGGCGACGATTGCGGCTGAGTTGGGCGAGTTATCTGTGGTGGATAACGGCCGTTTAGATGGTGAAGCCAGTCTCTATAAATTACCCGACTCACTCGGCACGCTGGGTTTCATCAGTTCCGTCACGCAACCGTTTTGCGCCAGTTGCACCCGCGCCCGCCTCACCGCCGACGGCCGTTTACGCCTCTGCCTCCTGCGCGAACAAGAAGTCAACCTGCTAGACCCACTTCGCAATGGCGCTGATGATGAAGAAATGACCGCCATCATCAAGGAAGCCATCTTCTGGAAACCGTGGGGCCACAAACTGGATGAGCATGTGATTCCACTTAATCGGGTAATGTCGGAGATTGGCGGTTAAGGATACAGTCCCAAATTCAAAATTATTTACGGGCAAGCCGCCCTAAACTAACCAAAAAGCTCCGTTTCTAGGTAGAAACGGAGCTTTTTATGTATAATCCTGGTCACTTATTTTGGCGATTCGTGAACAAACAACAGGAGGTTTACCCCATGAATCAGAAGAAACGTCCCATCGGTATTACATTATTGGCAATTTTTGCAGGATTTGCTGCGTTATTTGCAGTAATCCACACCTTGCAACTCCTTCATTTGCTCCCCATTCCCGGCCCCTTTGGCCAAGTTAAGTTTTTTACCTTTAATCTGTTTGGGGCATTCATGTGGGGCATTATGGCAGCCATCTATATCTGGGTTGTCAAAATGTTGTGGTCAGTTGATGCGCGTGGCTGGCTGTTCCTGGTCATCCTATCCCTTCTCAATCTATTTTTGATTGGTCTCTCTTTGATTGGGAGCAACAACCTGGCAATCTGTGTTGCCTTCGCTTCTCGTCAATGGCTTGATTCTCATTTACTGCTTGCTGCCTGGGACTAAAAATGCGTTTATCCCGCAAGAAGCGCCTAAACCTGCCGCACCTGCCTCTGCACAACCTGTCCGTCAAACGGAAACGGCCGTTCCCACCCCAGAACCTGCCTCGGCCCCAGTCGCCGCCGTGGTGGAGAATGTGGATATTGAAATGGAAACGGCCGTTGCCGCCGCCGCTGTCGTCACCGCCAAAGAAGTCATCGTTGAAGAGGACGAAGAAATCGACGAAGTAATCGACGAAGAAATCGACGAAGAAATCGTTGTAGAAGAGACAGAAGAACCTGCCCCAACCGCCGCCGATATTGTAGAAGAAGCCGCCCATGCCTCTCCGGGTGAAAACGCCAAACTCGCCACAGCCGCAGAATTTATTGAAGGCATTGGCCCCGCTTACAGCAAAAAACTGCAAGAGGTAGGCATCGACTCTCCTAAATCTTTACTGGAAGCTGGCGCAACTCCCAAAGGTCGGAAAGAATTAGAAGAAGCCACGGGCATTAGTCACAAACTGATCATGAAATGGCTCCAAGCCGCCGACCTTTATCGTATCAAAGGCATTGGGTCACAATACGCAGAACTTCTGGTCACAGCCGGCGTCAATACTGTATTGGAACTAGGTAATCGAAATCCAGAAAACCTCCACCAAAAACTGATTGAAGTCAACGAAGAAAAACAACGAGTCCGAGAAGTGCCTTCGTTGAATATGGTCACAAGCTGGGTAGAACAAGCCAAGGAACTGCCCCGCGTCATCAGCTATTAATCACACTTAACCAACAAGGCCGCCCCATGACAAACGTCAACCCGTTTGTCATGGGGCTTTTATTTCCAATCGACAAATTCCTCATAAAACTAAATACACAAATGGATGGAAGAAACCGACGTATATCAAAAATTTGGCGAAAAACAAGACCCATTCGCGCCGTGTGGCGTGATACCGTGCTGCTTATACGTCAGTTTTTGTGGCCGCTGTTATTCTTCATTGTGACGGTTTTGATTAGCGGTATCATCTACAACAACCTCGCCAGACAGCTAGGAGAACCCATCGGCAGCAGCGATTTGGGGGAAGCACTCTACCATGTGATGGGCTTAACATTCTTCCAACCTTTAGGGGACGAACTCCCAGACGATTTTCGCCTCGAAATCTTTTATTTTATAATGCCCATTATCGGTCTGGTTGTGCTGGCACTTGGATTAACCGATTTTGGCATTCTATTCTTCAATCGCAGTCAGCGCAGCAAGGAGTGGGAAATGGCTGTTTCCTCCACACTTAACAATCACATCGTCCTCGTCGGGTTAGGGCATCTCGGATTCAGAGTCGCGCAAGAACTAAACAGGCTAGACAGAGATGTTGTGATTATTGAAAAAGATATAGAAGATATGCTCATTAACCAAACACAGGCGATGGGTTTCCCCGTCATCGTCGGTGATGCTCGCCGAGAAGAAGAATTACGCGGCGCAAATGTTCATAAAGCCCGTGCCATCATCATTTGCACCCAAAACGACAGTGTGAATTTACAAATTGCTTTCAACGCCCGTAAGCAAAACCCCACCATCAACATTGTCATTCGCATTTTTGATGATGAATTTGGGCGTACAATCCATGAACAATTTGGCTACCGTGCCTTGAGTGCCACCGGCATGTCGGCACCCATTTTTGCTACGGCCGCTACTGGGGCAGATGTAACGCGCCCCCTAACCATCGAAGGAGAATCGCTGAGTCTGGCAAAGCTGGAGCTGGCTCGCCGTTCCCGTCTAGTCGGGATGAGTATGGCTGATGTGGAAGCGTTTTATCATGTGAGCGTGGTTTTTCTACGCCGTGATGGCACATCAAACTTTCACCCCGCAGGGGATCGCACCCTAGAAGAGGCAGACACCATCGCAATTTTTGGCGGGCAAGCGCAAATTGGGCGGCTGGTGAATGACAATCTATAAGTTCTTCTAGTATCTTCTCAATATTCAAGGGAGACCTGACAGGTTTACAAAGCACTTTTCCGATCAGGTGTCTTTGCATGGCATATTAACCTTTACAGGCCAACGCATTTATAAACCTGTCAGGTCTTTGCCGCGATTTATTGAGATGTTACTTCTTCTACAAATCATTTCCAAGCGTGCACAATTGCCCGGTAATATTGAATATGCGGTTCTGGTGGTTTTGGAAGCTGTGGCAGTAGATCAAACTCCCGTAACACATGGCCGCCTGCTCGTTTTACCTTTTGTAGAAAAGTATTTGCTTCTGGAAGTGTACTGGGTTGTGGCAACTTAGGCGCACCTTGCACAATTTTCACTCGACTAAATCCGGCAGCGCGGCAAAGTCCAACTATGGCTTTTTCAGTTGGAATCCACCAGTTAGTAAAATCACCATTCAATTCATCCCGTTCAAAAAATTGGCATAGTGTTTCATCTGTGAAATAGTTTGGTAGACACGCTTCTGTTTCGATAATCGCTACTTCTTTTGTTGCCGCCGCTACTTTTTCTAAGGCAAGGATAGGATTTCGCATATGGTATAACACACCAAGATAGAATACGACATCAAATGGCCCCCCCAACTCTTCATAATCTACGGTCAAGTAATCCCCAATATAAGATTCGGCCTGGCTATTGAACACTTTACAAGCTAGATCATAGCCACGTTTGCCAGGCAATTTGTCTGGTTCCCAAGCGGCTGTGCTTTCGAAGGGGATGGGGGTTGTCCCGTTTTTCTGCCACTCGCTTTGAATTTGTGTCGCCTTTTCCCTGTTTAGCATCCACACAAAGTGGTCTAAAGAAACAACACGACTTGCACCCAGTCGCTCCGCTGTCCAAGTATAGAATCCATCCCAAGCACCAATATCAAGGACTGTTTTCCCTTGAAGATTAGGTAAATCAAGCTCAGCTAATTGTTTTTGAAGGGTTTCCGGGGATTTATCACCCGGCGTCACGATGTCATGACCGAAGTCGATGGAATGAAACCAATGAGGTATGGCAGCAACAGCTTGAATAATCTCATCTTTTGTCATGGGTTCGATATTGGACATATTTAATCCCTGAATTTTCGTTTTGCTATTCACAAGTTGAGGAAGGGATTTTAGCAAGTAGCTGTTATATGACAAGGGGGGGGCGATGCTCTACACAAATAGACTACACGAATAAGAAAAGCACAGATACAATCATATTCTATGGGTACACTCTAGAAGAAAACGGCCGTTTTTCCCACCGTCAACATCTCCCTATCAGAATCAGCGAGACATTGGTCTTGCTGCTATTGACAGGATTGGGTAGTCTTTATAAATGTGAACTGGCTCGTAACACAGGTGACAAAGTGTGGAAACGAATGCAACTTTCGAGGAGAACTAAGTGACAACCAATACGATTCCAAAACAAACGCAGAAACGAACCCTGAAATCTTACTTTCCTATTTTAGAATGGCTGCCTACCTATCAAAAAAGCTGGTTTCGGGTGGATGTCATGGCGGCACTTACGCTGTGGGCTTTGCTGGTTCCAGAGGCAATGGCTTACGCTGGTATCGCCGGGATGCCACCAGAGACAGGACTTTATGCCGCCCCGTTAGCCTTGATTGCCTACGCCATCTTTGGCTCGTCACGCCACCTCAGTGTGGGTCCAAGTTCGGCCGTGGCGGCGCTTTCTTTTAGTGTGATTGCGGGGCTGGGGGTGGCAGCGGGCAGCCAGGAATTCATCATCTTGACGATTGCCCTGGCGGCAGTGGTCGGCATCATGCTCATCATCGGCAGTTTTTTGAAACTGGGGGTGCTGGCTGACTTTTTATCCCGTCCGGTGCTAGACGGGTTCGTGGTGGGTGTGGCTATTTCCATCGTCATCGGACAGTTGGATAAAATCTTGGGGTATGAACCAGA
The DNA here is from genome assembly GCA_963747345.1 of uncultured Chloroflexia bacterium. Taxonomy (GTDB): domain Bacteria; phylum Chloroflexota; class Anaerolineae; order Promineifilales; family Promineifilaceae. The sequence continues at coordinate 605,529 of CAVVFA010000009.1, forward strand.
AGGGTATGATTTTGTGCCAGATGTACTTCAGTTTATCGGCCACATCAACCAAGTTCAAATTCCTACCTTAATTGTGGGCACAATTAGTCTGGCGCTTCTGTTTGCTTTGCATAAATACACGCCCAAACTGCCTTCCGCGCTAATTGTCTTGTTTTTGGCAATTATCACTTCCACTGTGTTCAATTTTGAGGCGATGGGCATCCATATTGTTGGCGAGATTCCGGCGGGACTGCCAAACTTTGGTATTCCCGAAGGGCTTGGTTTGAAGGAGTTGCTGACTGTCGCGCCGGGGGCTGTGGGCGTGGCCCTGGTGGCTTTTGCCGAATCGGTGGCAATTGCACGGGCGTATGGCACAAAATATGGTTATGAGGTGGATGCCAATCAGGAACTGCTAGCTATCGGAGCCTCGAATTTAGGCTCTAGTTTTAGCGGTGCATTTATCGTCAATGGCAGTATGTCGCGCACGGCCGCTGGGGAATCGGCGGGCGCGAAGACGCAAATGGTTTCTTTGGTGGCGGCGGTGGCTATATTGATAACGGCCGTTGCCCTCACCGGACTCTTCTACAATCTGCCAGAAGCGACATTGGGCGCTATCGTTATCCATGCCGTCTGGAAAAACATAAACTTTACCAAGATTAGCAAATACCGGTCTATTACCACTTTGGATTATGTGACAGCGATTGTGGCGATGGTGGGTGTGCTGGCGTTTGGCTTGTTAGAAGGGCTGCTTATGGCCGCTTTCCTGGGTCTCATCGCCCTGTTGGCTGGCACAAAACAACGCAATACCTCTATCTTGGGCAGAGTACCTGACACTGAGGTATACCGCAGTCTGGTCAATTATCCAGACGGTGAAACGTATCCAGGCTTGCTCATTCTGCGATTTGACGGTTCCCTTTTCTTTGCCAATTCCCACGATTTTGTAATCGCCGTGCAAAGAGCCATCGCTGCTGCCGAGCCAACCCCGCAAGTGGTGGTGCTTGATTGTGAATCGATGAATAATATTGACGCAACGGCCGTTATCGCCCTGAAAGAATTTGAAAAGCAGCTAGAGGGCAGCGGTATCCAACTGCGCATCGCCCGTGTCAAAGCCAATGTGTATACCATTATGGAACGGGGCGGCTTGATTGAAGAGATTCCGGCAGAACATTTTTATCTATCCGTGCAAACGGCCGTTAATGCCTATTTAGCAGAACAAAAACAAGGTTAATCAGTGCCATATGAAACTAAATGACCACATCGCTCCGATAACCCTGGCCCTGGCTGGCATCGCCCTAGTTGGCATTGTCCTCGTTATGATTTCTTGGGCAGCACCCGTCCTGACGCCGATTATGTTGGGCTGGTATCTAACGGCTTTATCGCTGCCAGGGTATTTTTGGCTGCAAAAACGAGGCGTCAAACCAGTTATCGCCTTGCTGCTTTTAATTTTGGCGATATTTATGGGGGGTGTCGTCATTGGCCTGTTGGCTATCGCTTCGGTCAACAGTTTGCAAGAGGGTCTCCACCTTTACCTTGACAACCTGGATGCAGTCGCGGCCAATCTGCAAGCCGCCGCCGGGGATGCCGGCGCGAACATGAATATCTCCGGAATGCTGGGCAGCGCTGGGCTGGGCAATTTGTTGGTAAAACTGCTGCCGATGATTATTGATGCGATCAGCAGTTTCTTTTTTGCGCTGATATTGGTTGCATTTTTTCTCATCGAGGCGCCCCGTTTTCAAAAGCTTTTGCAAAACGATTTAATCGACCGACCTGCTCTCAGCCAGATGCCACAATTGATGAAAACGGCCGTTTCCTATTTTGGCATTCGCACCCGACTCAATTTGATGACAGGGCTTAGTTTCACTTTGTGGTTGGCTTTGCTGGGCGTTGATTATGCACCACTCTGGGGTATTCTCACCTTTTTCCTCAGTTATATTCCCTACATCGGTTTGTTTACCGCCATGATTCCGCCAACCGTGCTGGCAATCGCAGAATTTGGTCTCACGCGCGGGGTGTTAGTTGTTGTGGGCGCAGTGACCCTCAATTTGATCGTGGAAAACGTGTTGGAACCCGCATATACCGGCAAAAAACTCAGCCTGTCACCTTCTGTTGTCTTCATTTCCTTTTTTATATGGGGGTGGTTGTTGGGGCCAGTTGGCGCGTTGTTATCCATGCCGATTACAGTGATGCTCATGCTCGTCCTGGATCAGCATGAAAGCACCCAATGGCTATCAAAAATAATTGGGCGTACCTAACAAAAATAACAAACACGGGCGGGAGTTGAAAACGGCCGTGCTATCCATCTCCTTGAAAAAAATCATCTTACAACAACAAACCAATTGTTGACACATAGCAGCGTTACACCCACCGTTCATTTAGTTGACGTAATCAGATATTTTCATAGATAATGAGGCCGACTTTCGCAAGAACATATCAGGAGGAAAACAGCATGGAAGACAATCAATTTGATTTTGATGAAGATCAATGGAGAACAGAAAGTGAAGTGGATGATTATTCCGCAACTGATAGTAATGTGGATGAACAAGGTAGAGAAGCCACTGAAGCCGGGAAAGAGGAATCCAAAGATAACGATCCAATGATCAAAATATTGAACATTATAATCGTTGTTCTGGTTATCATCGCTTGCGGTGTACTCAGCTACCTAGCCTATCTCTTCATTACAGATAGGTTTGGCGATAATTCCGCAACACCGCCCCCACAACTTCCTGGGCAAACAGAAAACGCCTGGAATCGTATTAACGAGTCAGGCAAAATCATCGTGGGGACATCGCTAGATTACCCGCCATTTGAATATTACGACAAAGAGTACCGGGTTACTGGGTATGATATTGCCCTCATTAACGAAATTGCTCGCCGCTGGGGTGTTACCACAGACATCAGAGACATCGCCTTTGATGGCCTGGGGAATTCAGTAATCATGGGCAACGTAGACTTAGCCATTTCTGCGATTTCTGTCACTACAGAGCGGGAAAAATATGTCGAGTTCTCCAATGTCTATTACGTAGGCGAAGATGCGATTTTGGCAAACAGCAATGGCAATATCCAGTCTGTGGGCAATATTCGAGACCTGGCTCAATATACCATTGGCGTGCAGCGCGGCTCTGTCTACGCCGATTTCGTACGCGAAAACATGGTGGCGACAGGGTTGATGCCTGAAAGTAATTTATTTGAATATCTGGCAGCACCTGATGCGGTACGCGATCTTGTTGAGAACCGTGTGCAAGTTGTGATGCTTGATCTAAAACCAGCCCAAGTCGCCACGGCAGAGCAACCTGTGAAAATTGTGGGACAAGGGCTCAATCAACAACGATTAGCGATTGCTATTCAATTCGGGCAACCGGAATTACAAAATCAACTCAACGCCACCCTGGCTGAGATGAATAATGACGGCACGATGAGCAAGTTAGCACAGACGTATTTGAATGTGTCTGAACTCATCCCGCCCGACCCACCCGTCACCCCCTCACCAACCGCCACACCGAACCCAGCCGCCACGCCTGAGCCAGAAAAGTGCATCGACGATGCCTCTTTCGTGGAAGATTTAAGCTTCGATGACCAAAACATGACGAATTTGCCCCAATTGTCGCCAGGACAGCCTTTCCGAAAGGGGTGGCGGCTGCGTAATTCCGGCTCCTGCACCTGGGACAGCACCTATCGCCTAAACTATGATGAGGGCAACTCGCCGGCTTCGCGCATGAATGGTGCGCCTGTTTTTGTGGTAGGAACCGTTGCTCCAGGGCAGACATTTGATTTTTGGGTGAATTTAATTGCACCGTTGGAACCAGGCGAATATGTTGGCTTCTGGAATATGATAAGTGGCGCAAATGAGGCGTTTGGTTCTCGTGTATGGGTGGCGATTGAAGTTGTTGGCCCTGCTACGCCCACACCTGTGGCGACCGCTACGCCTTCAACCGACATCTCATTTACAGTAAACGTGACGTCTATTCAGGCAGGTCAGTGTGTCACGTTTTCCTGGTCTGTGACCAATGCGAGTGCGGTTTATTTCTATGCTTTGGGCGAAAATTGGTGGGAAAACCCCGTGCCGTTAATCGGCAACAGGGTTGAATGTCCACCCGCAACAACCACGTATGAATTGCGTGTGGTAAGAACAAATGGCTCGGTTGTGGTCCAGCAACTCACGATTAACGTAGCAGCTAATCCTGACGCCCCGAGAATTAATCGGTTCACTGTTGTTCCAAACTTGATTGTTTCTGGTGAATGTGTTCGCCTACAATGGCAGGTGAGTGGCGATGTTTCAAGCATTACACTTTTCCGTGATACAACAGCAATTCGGCCGCAAGCGCCGGTCAGTGGACAGATGGATGATTGTCCACCAGGAGCAGGGCAGTATGTGTATAAGTTGGAAGCAAGGGGGCCAGGCGGTAACAGTGTGGCGCAAGAGACGGTTAGTGTAACAGAACCGACGCAACCGACGGCAACGGCCGTTCCCCCAACTGCCACAGCGACATCTCTGCCACCAACGGCCGTTCCGCCGCCTACAATCACACCAGCGCCCAATACCCCAACGGCCGTTCCGCCAACCGCCACGCCATTACCCACCGCCACTCCTTTGCCCACCTTAGCACCGACGGCAACGGCCGTTCCGCCCAGCATCACCAATTTCACCGTCAACCCCAAGCAGATTCAAGCAGGTGATTGTGTAACAGTGGTGTGGTCAGTGACAGGGAACGTTTCCAACATTCAGTTTGCTAAGAATGGGACGGTGGTGCATCAAACGAACACCGTCAGTGGCACGGCTCCCGATTGCAGCAATACTGAAGCTGGCACTGTGACCTACACGCTCAGCGCCAGCAACCATTCAGGGCAAAGTGATACAGCGGATCAAGTGGTGACGATAACGGCCGTTCAGCCCACCCCAGCCCCCACCGCCGCCCCGCTCCCCATCGTTGGCGAGTGGCAGTTGTTAACCTATCGGGATGGCACGGGCGTGATGGCAAATGTCGTGAGCAATACCGCCTTAACCGCCAGTTTCTTGGCCGATAATCGCGCTATGGGCTTTGCTGGCTGCAACTCCTTCAACGCCTCCTACCGTGCTGATGCCAGCAATCTCACCATCCAAGGAATAACAGCAACCAAACAAAGCTGTCCAGATGAAGCACTCATGGCCCAAGAAACAGCCTATTTGGCAAATCTAGCGGACGCCGCCACGTATGTGGTAAATGGCGACCAAATGACGATTAACAACAGTCAAGGTCAACCGCTGCTGACGTATAAAACGCTGGTAGTTGCTGTGCCATTTGGCGGCTAACCTAAAAAAAGAGAGTGTAGATTAGAGATTCATCAAATCTCTAATCTACACTCTAATCTAATCTACACTCTCAGCTCATGCAGAAACGCTTATTTCGTGATGAAATTTATGTCGTCAATAACCACACCACCGTAAGTAATCGACGCATTCTGGGAGTCATTTAGAGAAATACCACGAAATGACACGGGGAAATCAATTCGATCGTTGCTGGGGCCGCTAATATGGAATATCAACTCAGCATTAGGTCCCGCGAAAGTTGCTTCCATCTCTTCCCAGCCTTCGTGCAAAATGGAACCTAGCGGAATAAGCCAAGTCTCAAGCTCATTATCCAATATCCACACGCCTAAAAAGTGACCAGAGCGATTGCCATACACCCACAACCGCACTGTGTTTGGTTGGTCGGGGACGGGATGAATTTGTGTAAAAACGGCCGTTTCGTCTTCTAATGTATTGAAAAAATAACACAACCAGGCGGCGTGTGATCCGGATTTTTGCAATAGATCGGTTTGTAGAAATGCACCATAGGTATTTTCACTGCGCATCCACGATCCAAATTCTTCAAAATCGATGGGCATTTTATCAACCCGATTCGCTGGCCCCACTTTATGATAAAGATTCCCACCGCATATCGGTGCTGGGGTGAATGCCACGGGTGAGGTTCCCTCTGCCGAGATAGAAGCATCTTCAATTACAGCCGCTGGAGAAAGCGTGGTCGCTGGAGAAAGCGTGGTCGCTGGAGAAAGCGTGGTCGCTGGAGAAAGCGTGGTGGTAGGAATTGGCTGCGCCACATTATCAGCACTAACCGATTTTACGGGAGCAGGGGTTTGGGGCAGCGGCGTGGTCACAACGACTTGATTTATAACCAGGGCGTCAACATGACTCGCCAAATTGCCGACCACAAGGGCGCTGCCTGAACTAGCACCACCTACGACAAGCGCTGCATCTCCATTTGGATTTGAAACGGCCGTTTCCGTCCCCGTTTCAGGCTGTTCAGCAAACCCTCCACCAAGCCCCTCAACCTCATACATACCAAACCCGGCAACAGGGATGGGATCCGGCATCCTTTCTGCGGCAGGTGTTAGCTGAAAGGCTGTGTGCATTGTGGGGGTCAGTTCCACAGGCGGCAATCCGATCAAATTTACAGGGTCGGTCTCGGTAATACCACAAGCGGATAATAGAACAACCAGCACAAGAAATACAATTGTAATATCCAGCAAACTTCGAGATATTTTCATGTTTACAACACGGGCAATATGTGCACATGCCCTTTTCAAACCTAGATTAAAGATTCTTTATAAGCCACCCACTCAATAGACAAAATAATCAGAAATGACCATGCAAAACGGCCGTTTCCATTTTTCTTTCCGCCAAAGAATAACCAATACCGCTTACAAAAAAACTGTCATTCAAAACAACGACAGCCGTCAAGAAGGTGGGAAGCCAACCAACTTCAACGACTTCTGGCGCAACACACTCCGCTCAAAGCGACCATCTCGGTCTGTCCACTTCACCATCGACATGATTCCCTGGTCAATTTCTAGCCCAGTTAAATAGCCCGGTGTAATACAATGCCCCGTATTGATGTGTGGCAGTTCATCATTTCGGGGGAAGTTGATTATATGGGTATGCCCGCTGATCACAATCTGCTGCTTTTTCGCCAGCCACAATTGGATGGCTGATTCCAACTCATATGCTTTCGTCAAGGCCCACTCGCCAAACCAGACAGGCAATCGCTGTAATCTAACTGGTTCCGCTAAATCCGGCTTTGGCTCGGCAAAATGATGGAATTTATCAATGCCCCCGCGCAGCAAATACCGCATCACATTTCGGCTTTGCCAACGATGAAAATCCCATTTTTTATCCCCATTAGGATCAGCTTGATGACCGTGAACCGCGAACAGTTTTTGCCCAGTCGGTGAATACGTCAACCGCAATCCTTGATACACCGGGATGCCATCCTTCTCCAGCGCATCAAAAAGCCCGCTGGGAGAGTCATGGTTGCCAATAATGAGATGCAACCGATCCCGCTGCGAAAATTTGGCAAACAGATCGAATATTTGGCTGTAAGTCCGCCGAATATCATTGAAATTAGGATTGTGCCACAATTCATCCCCATCCCCGACTTCTACAAAGGTATATTCCTCGTTATAGTAATGGGTGAGCGCATGAAGAAACAGGTTGGCATTGGGGGCAAACATGTCATCCCGATTATTCACACCACGATGTGCATCACTGATGAAAAACAGGCGGGAATAATTATCAAAGGAACGGTGTGGGGAGAGTTGGTACGCCTTATCCAATTGGGCATGAGCTATATCATGCCACTCCTTCACTAAATAGTCCGTCTGTGACCATGTTACCGCATTTTCAATACGTGCCATAACTGCGTGTCCTTTACAGAAGCGGCAGGAAACCGCTGGTTTTTTTACAACAATCTCACAGTCTAGCATGGGGAACGGCCGTTTGCCATTAAATATTCATAATCGTTCACCCCCCTTGCTGACAAAGTTATCATTCCCGCAGGTTTTTAGCGGGAATCCATCCGCGTAGCTGTGGATTCCCGCTACAGCCTGCGGGAATGACGGTGGGGACTGAACGAGTACAAATATTCATACTATTTGACACTGGCATTTCTGGCATTTCTGGCATTTCTGGTTTTGGGGTGTAGTCGCGGCATCCTTGCCGCGTTTACACCTGCGCGGCAAGGATGCCGCGCAGGTGTAAAGGACATTGTTAAGCTTTTTGAACCATCCCCCAAATTCAAAAAAACGCCAGTGTCCACTTCTTATTCCACCGGCACAATCTTATACACCTTGCCACTCGTTCCCACCGGATTATAGACATTCGTTGTGAGCAAGTAGAGTTCATTTTGGCTGTCTTCGCCAAAGGAGAGCGAGTAGAAGGCTGGCACATCGCTGCCATCCGCCATACTCAGCGGAATCGCTACATATTCCCACAAGGCGTCTTCGGGTTGATCGGTATCGGCGTAGTAGATTTTGCGCCCTTCGATCTCCTGGTTGGCTACCCAATCTAGGAAGAGATAACGGCCGTTTAACTCAGGAAGCGCCGCGCCACGATACACATACCCACCCAGCGTCGAGCGCCCAATTTCTCGGCCATACTCAATGACCGGATCGAGGAACATATCCCCATTTGCGCCTTCGGTGGCACAGCTTGCCAACGGTTGCGACACAGACGCCAGATTGAAACACGTCGTGCCTTCCCGCACCGGCCAGCCATAATTGCCACCGCTGACCACCTTGTCGATCTCTTCCATGAAATCCTGCCCAACCTCACCGACATAAAGGCTGTGATCACCGCCGGCATCAAAAGAAGCACGGAACGGATTGCGGAAACCGTAGGCATAGATTTCAGGCAGCACACCCGCTTGCTCCAAGCCAGCTTGGGCGACGAACGGATTGTCGGCGGGAATGGAATAGGGGAAGGCGCTATCCACATCAATGCGCAAGATTTTGCCCAGGAGCGTATTGAGTGCTTGCCCATTACCCTCTGGCGGATGACCGATGCCCACATCGGCCCAATTGCCACCATCTCCCTGCATCAGATAGAGCATCCCATCCGGGCCAAAAGCAACTTGGCCGCCGTTGTGGTTGGGCTGCGGCTGGTCGATTTGCAAGATAATGCGCTCAGAATCGAGGTCTGCCCGGTTGGGATTGTCGGCAGAAATAGTAAACTCGGAGAGAACGCCCGTGTGATCCCATCTATCCGGCAAGCCAGCACGGCCAGGCGCGGAATAGTAGAGGTAGAAACGGCCGTTTTCCGCAAACTGAGGATGCAAAGCCACACCCAACAACCCCCGTTCATCATAATCAGGATTCAACTCAACCACCCTGGCGCGTAAATCAAGCAAAGGCTCCGGCAGCTTATTCCCTGCCCCATCAATCACATACATCACGCCACTCTGGTCGGCGATAAACAGCCGCCCCGTGCCATCAGCCGGCGCCGCCAAGGCCACCGGCGAAAGAAAGCCGTCAGCAACCAATTGCAGCGCCGCGTAAACGTCACGCGGCAGCGGCGTGGGCGATGGCGTGATGGTAGGTGTGGGCGCATCCGTGGGCAGCGGTGTGGGCGATGGGGGGACGGTGGGGGGGATGGTAGGAACGGCCGTGTTCACTGGCGCGGGCTGACGGGTCAGCGTCGGCGCTGGCGCGGTCGCCTCCGGCGTCGCCTCATCAACCGATTGACAGGCGGCCAAAATCAATAAAACAGCAAAGAGTAAACCAATTGAGGTAATTCGATTTCGTATGTCCATGCCCCCAATTTAAACCCAAATCAAAAATTCGCGCCACCTCCCCCCTAAATTCCTGTTGTTTTCAACCCCAAAAACCAGTATCATCTTTTATCAGGAAGAAACACCACCCACTCGACAAAAACAATGGATTCTCTAGCTGCATTCCTTCCAATCGACCGCCGACAAGCGCTGGCTGCCAACCAGCCATTGCCAGACCGCGTCACGGGCGCGGCGCTGTTTGCCGATATTTCTGGGTTTACGCCGTTAACGGCCGTTCTCGCTGAAGAACTTGGCTCCCACAGAGGCGCAGAAGAACTCACGCGCCAACTCGACCACGTATTCACCGGACTCATCGCCGAAGTCCATCGCTACGGGGGCAATGTGCTCGCCTTCAGCGGCGACGCCATCACCTGCTGGTTCGACGCCAGCTTGAGCCAAGACGAGACTGCCTCTGACCTGGCTCTGGCCTGTGGTCTCACCATGCAGCACGCCATGGCAGGCATGGCTAACCGCACCACGCCCAAAGGCACCCCCCTCTCCCTGGCGCTCAAAATCGCCATCGCCGCCGGACCAGCCCGGCGTTTTCTCGTCGGCAATCCAGACGCACAAAGCATCGAAGTCTTGGCCGGAGCCACGCTCGACCATATGGCGCGGGCTGAATCGATGGCCAAGAAAGGGGAAATCGTGCTCACCACAGACGTACTTGATGCCCTGGCCTCAAAACCACTCATTCAAGAACACCGCACCGCCGCCTGATGGCTACCGCGTAATTGTTGTCGACAATGCCACACCGCCCATAAACCCACCCTTTCAATTTACCTCGCCCACACTGCCAGACGCCGCCGTCAAAAGTTGGCTCCTGCCCCCCATTTATGCGCGGCTCAGAAAGCGGGCATGGCGACTTTTTGGCCGAACTGCGGACAACCGTGCCGCTGTTCATCAAGTTCACCGGCCTCGACTATGATCAGGACGACCAGGCGGGTGACAAACTAGACAGCTTTGTGCGCCAAACCCAGGCCATCTTACAGCGGTATGAGGGGTACTTGCTGCAAATCACAATGGGCGACAAAGGCAGTTATTTATACATCAGCTTTGGCGCTCCCATCGCCCATGAAAATGATGCCGTGCGTGCCGCCCGTGCCGCGTTGGAACTGCATGAGTTGGCGGCGACGCTCGACTTTATCCAACCGCTGCAAATCGGCATCAATCAAGGCATGGCCTTTAGCGGCGCATACGGCAGTCCAGCCCGCCGAACTTATGGCGTTATGGGCAATCATGTCAATATTTCTGCGCGGTTGATGACCACCGCCGAAGCGGGACAAACTATCATTTCGTCTGCTGTGGCTTCCGCTTTAGAGAAGAAGTTTGCTTTGCTAGCACTGCCGCCCGTCAAACTCAAAGGGGTGCGCGGAGATTTCCCCATTTGGGCCTTAACCGGACGGAAAACCGCGCCACCACGAGTTTCTTTAGGCTCTTCCACTGCGCCGATGGTGGGGCGGGATGCGGAAATGGAACGTATCCAGGCATTGCTAGAGAGATTGGCAAACGGCCGTTCCGCCAATCTGCTCATCGAAGGGTCAGCCGGTATCGGTAAATCCCGCCTGGTGCAAGAACTGGTGCAGCGAGTCGATCCTACAACCCATGCCTTATATATCGGCAGCGGCAACGCCATCGAACAAAGCACCCTCTACCGCGCCTGGCAGCCCGTCTTCGAGAAGATTTTTGCCCTGCCCCTGCACACTGACGAGATGAAAACAGACGCCAGTTGGCAAGCTAAAATCCTTGAGCAACTCGCTCCTGAGAAACGGCCGTTTGCCCCCCTGCTCAACCCCATCCTCCCCCTGGATTTGCCCGACACCGATACGACAGCCCAAATGACGGGCGAAGTCCGCCAGGAAAACAGCCTGCAATTACTGACAGATGTGCTGATAACGGCTACTTCGACTAAGCTCAGCACAGGCGTTTCCACAAAGCCCCTCATCCTCATCATCGAAGACGCCCATTGGCTCGATTCCGCTTCCTGGGCGCTCATTCGCCGCGTCCAGAGCCAGTTAAGCCCACTGCTGCTCGTACTCGTCACCCGCCCCTTCGACGACATCATGCCCGCCGTCTACGCCGACTTGCTCGGCATGGGCGCTACCACCCGCCTCCACCTCGATACCCTGCCCTTAGCCGACATCGACACCCTCATCTGCCAGCGTCTCGGCGTCGATTCCCTGCCCCAACCCGTTAGCGACCTCATCCACAACAAAGCCGAAGGTCATCCCTTTTTCAGCGAAGAACTAGCCTATGCCCTGCGGGATACCGGTCTCATCGAAATTCAGGATGGCACCTGCCGCATCGCCGCCAACATCAAAAACTTCAGCACCCTCAATTTCCCCAACACCATCCAGGGCGTTATCACCAGCCGCATCGACCAGCTAACCCCCGCCCAACAGCTTACGCTTAAAGTCGCCAGTGTCATTGGCCGTGTCTTTGCCTACCGCTTGCTCCGCAATATCTATCCCAATGCCCAACAACAAGTCGATATTTTGCAAGACCTGGATTTGCTCGAACAGCTTGAAATCACACCCAAAGAGACGCCGGAACCGAACCTGTCTTACATTTTCAAACATATCGTCACCCAAGAAGTGGCCTACAGCCTGATGACTTTTGCCCAACGCCAACGACTACATGAGAAAACGGCCGTTTGGTACGAAGAAGGCCAGGAAAGCGATCTCACCCGCCATTACCCGCTGCTCGCCCACCATTGGCACCAAGCCGGAGACAGCGACAAAGCCGTCAGCTACTACAGCAAAGCCGGGGAAAACGCCTTCTTCAACTACGCCAACCAAGAAGCCATCCGCTTCCTCAATCAAGCTCTCGAACTTGCTACCACCCACACCTCCCCCTTCCTCAAAGCCTCCTGGGAACGGCAAATCGCCGAAGCCGCCTACCGCCTCACCTTCATGGAACAAAGCGAAACCCATTACAAAGCCGCCCTCGAACTGATGGGACACCCCATTCCCCAATCCACAGTGAGCCGCGTATGGCATCTCGTCGGCCAGATGACTCGGCAAAGCGTCCATCGCGGGTTTTCCAAACACTACGTCGCCCGCGCCTCAAGCGAGTTAGAAAAAGCCTCCCTCCTGGAAATCTGCCCGCGCCTACGAAGGCATCTCAGAAATCTACTACAACAAAGGCAACTTCTTAACCACCTTCCTCTGCGTCATGACCGCCTTCAACCTCGCCGAAGAAGCAGGCCCCTCCCCAGAACTGGTGCGTGGATACGCCAACATGTGCGCCACCTTAGGCACGGTATCACTGCATAAATCAGCCAACAACTATCGCACACGCGCCTTAGACATGGGCGCGCAAATTGATGACCCATCCGCGCAAGCCTGGAGCCGGATCGCCCTGTCATCCTACAGCCTGCAAAGCGCAGCCTGGGAAAGAGGCGCAAACGAAGTCGATGAAGCCCTCGCCATCTACACAAAAATGGGCGACTGGCGACGCTGGTGCGTTGCCGCCTGGACACTGCCGCAGCTCTCTCAAGGCAAAGGCAATCTCGCCCTCGCCCATAAGCAATGGATGGAATTGCATGAAGTCGCTATACGCAGGCGAGATACCCGTCATCAGGTGCGTGCCCAAGGCGGTCTATTCTTCAACTATTTATCATTGGGACTGGTTGATGAAGCCTTCATTTGTGTAGATGTGGCGAGCATTGTCCTCGATGAAAATCCAGAAATGATGCCCATCGAAGAGCGTCTGTGGTGTGGCATGGCGGCGATGAAAGCCCTGTATGAAGAGAATTGGGCTGAAGCCCGAGAACAAGCCCATGAGCAAATCATCGCTATCAGCCGCGCCCCCCTGAAATTTGATTTACAAGACGTATTCGCGTCCAGCGCCGAAGTGCTATTGGCGCTGTGGGAAAGAGGGGAAGCAACCAAAGAAGAAGCCCAGCAAGGCATCAAAACGATGAATGGCTATACGCGCAGTAACGCCTTTGCCCGTCCACGAGGCATCCGACTGCAAGCCCGGTATGCGTGGCTCTCTGGCAAAGAAGGCAAAGCGCAAAAACTATGGCAAAAAAGCCTCACACAAGCCAAATCCCTCAACATGCCCTATGAGCAAGCGCTAACTCTGCGCTGTCTGGGAAAATTCCTGCAAAACAGCACCTATCTGGAACAAGCAGACGCTCTGTTTGAACAGTGTGGTGGAAGCCCGAAACTGTAATACCCTCCCCTAACCCCTCCCAAAGGGAGGGGGATTGGCTCCCTCTCCCTTTGGGAGAGGGCTGGGGAGAGGGGAGCCTTACGCTCTCCGCCACGGATTAATCCCATCCAATTTACAACGCCGATACACCATAAACATATAAACCACGTCAAACAGAAAAACAAAACCATACAATATGTTCACCACTGGCGTCTGGATGCCGTCAGCCAGCATAAATCCATACGCCGCCAGGGAACCCAACCATTTATTCGTGGCAATATAAAACGACTGCCCATCCACATTGCCCCGACTGATCAACATCGCAATAAATAGCAGCGACATGACAAAGTTGAGGCCAAAACCAGTGTAATAGCTGCCCCCTTGAATTTTAAGCGGCAAAAAATCTGGCACCTGCCCGTTCACCACCACGCTCCATTGATTCATAATCCAAAATTCCTGCACGACGGTATAGATAACCAGCAGCGCCGCCACGACCCCGCCCAATACAATCCACGTAAAATATTTTTTGACGATGGCCTGAGTAAAATACTTGCGCCCAAATTTCAATACCGTGTACAAAATGACAAAGTCAAACAACATCCAGATAAAATTCCGCACCTGGATGACGGTGCCTGGGCAAGAAGCCCAACTGGCAGGACAGCCGGATTCAATGCCCAGCCCAAAGATGATTTCCCAGGCCAAATTGCCACACAAGGCCACAATGGGCATGCCATAAGATTGGTCTTTGAAGCCACGGTAGATAATAAAAATGTAGGCCAGCAGCCAGAATACACCTGAGAGCAGCGCCGTTGCCAACAGCCAAAAATGATTTACATCGAGGGTCATGGGGTTCTCCTATATGCTATTTGGGATGACGATTAGGAATGGAAATTAAATAACTTACAAGAGACTGGAGATTAGAGATTAGGGATTGGAGATGGTCGAGCATTCAATCTCCAATCTCCAATCTCAGTTGCGCATGTTATTTAATTTCCATTTTAGTATCGCGCAAAAGGGTAGATTTGGGTAGGAAATGTGTGAACTGAGGCTTGGGGAAAATGTCCGTTTTATCCCAACCTATGTGCCATCACCGTAGGGGCTAGGCAATCGGTTGGATCCGCTATGCTCGTTACCGTTAGACCAAATCGCCTCGCCCGCTGGGGAACCATTAGCGGTGCGCGGTGCGGGCGAGGCAATCGGAGAGGGTTCGGTCTGTGTGGCAACGGTTTCAACCGATTGCCTAGCCCCTACCCCAGGTTTTGAGAAATTTGCAGAGATCTCGCTTCATACAAAGAGCCGGACTCCGCGACCGCAAGCTTACTGAAAGTAAGCCAGCCGCACAAAACAGAGAGCAGGGACAATTCAAAGCAGGGGTTAAGCTTTCGGCCGAGATGAGGGGATGACACATCACCACCCGGAAACCGCCACTGCTGCCACGACTGCCTGGACTCCCCCTGAGGCGAACTGCCACGCGCGCGCGGGCGGCCTTGTTACCCCACGAGCCACCGCGCATGACACGGAAGGAAGAGTTGTCTTCCAGACTTTCACGCCGCTATCATCCGGCTGGTATGGATAAGGTTTGAACAAACTGCGCGTGCCACTGCCACACATTGCCGCTCATATCCAATACGCCGTACGGGCTGGCTCCTTGCGAGTAACTGCCTACCGCCGTCGTCTTACTTAAGCCACTTTCGCTGGTATTGGCTCGTTTTGGATCAAGGTGTCACTCCAAGGATACTCGCGGTTATCTTTATCCCCACGCGCAGCTTTCTCCCATTCTGCTTCACTGGGCAGGGTAATCACCTTATCCATCACCTCACTCAACCAGCGACAATACGCCAACGCATCGTGCCAATTCACATACACCACCGGATGGTTTGTCAAATCATGTGGAACCTTGCCATTTTGCCAGTAGAAAGGCGCTTCATATTCCATTGCCATCACAAATAGCTGATATTGGGCATTCGTCACTGGTGTGCGCCCAATATGGTAGGTGTCAAGATAAACTTGATGCCCAGGTTTTTCGTCATCATGGCCTTTCTCACTACCTATTCAAAAGTTACTTGCCGGTATTTCAACCAAATCGAGTTTCATATCGTCTGGGATTTCAGCTAAATCTGGTATCATAAATGATTCAGGGATCGGCCAATCAACACGCGGGCGCTCCTCGTCAAGAATTGCCCATCAAATCATCCAATCGACTGCACCATTCTGTGAATTGGATCAGTTAAATCACCTTGCCCTATCCATCAAACAGGAAGAGCCACATGAGCCAAATTTACGAAAAACCACTCGAATTGTTACAAACACTCGTCCGCTACGACACCACCAATCCCCCTGGCAACGAAGTCGAAATCACCCACTACCTGCAAACCTTGCTTGAAGAAGCTGGCCTGCAAACAACTATCCTCGCCAAAGCCGACCATCGCCCCAACCTCATTGCGCGTCTGCCTGGACAGGGCAGTGCGCCGCCCCTGCTCTTGCAAGCCCACACCGATGTTGTCACCACCGCCAACCAGCAGTGGACGCACCCGCCCTTCGCCGCTGAAATCCATGATGGCTTCTTGTGGGGGCGCGGCACGCTGGATGATAAATGCGGCGTGGCGATGATGGTCGCCGCCGTGCTCCGTGCCCAAGCGGAGAACACGCCGCTTCCCGGCGACATCATCCTGGCGCTGGTGTGTGATGAAGAAGTAAGCGGAACTTACGGGGCAAAATTTCTTGTTGATGCGCATCCTGAACAGTTTGATGGCGTAAACTATTGCCTGGGCGAAGGAGGCGGCCCGTCCATCACGATGGGCAGTCAAAGATTCTATTCTATCATGGTCGCGGAGAAGCAAGCCTGTCCCATCCGCTTGACCATTAACGGGCCAGCGGGACACGGTTCCATTCCTTTTTATGGCGAAGGGGCGATGTATGAGCTAGGCCGGGTTTTGAATTTGTTGACGACACGTAGACTGCCTGTTCATGTAACGGCCGTTACCAAACAAATGCTCGAAACCATCGGCAATAACCTGCCATTCCCCACCGGTCTTGCTCTGCGCCAGATGACCAACCCCGCCCTGACAGACCGCATGTTGGCCTTAGCCGGTTCAGCCGGGCATCTGCTCGACCCGCTGCTGCACAATTCCGTCAGCCCGACCATCGTCAACGGCGGGCATAAAATCAACGTCATCCCCAGCGAAATCACTTTGGAGCTAGACGGCCGTTTACTGCCAGGATTCCACCCCACCGACATGATCCGCGAATTGCGCCACCTGCTCGGCACAGACATTGGTCTGGAAGTCATGCGCTACGATCAAGGCAAGGCAGAAGTCGATATGCGCTGGTACAAAACATTAGCCGGGATCGTGCGCGAAGCCGACCCCACCGGTATTCCCATCCCAACTTTGCTTGGTGGCGTTACCGACGGCCGTTTTTTTGCTAAACTAGGTATCCAAACATACGGCTTCCAGCCAATGCACTTACCCACCGGCCTCATCGACACCATCCACGCCGCCGACGAGCGCATTCCCGTCGAGGCCATGGACTTTGCCGCCAACGCCATGTTCCAGGCCATCCAGCGCATTGGCGCAGATTAAAAAGCAATTACACAGAGTTCGCAGAGAAGATACAGAGATTCACGGAGATTTCAGAGATTTTTTTACTGCCTAAATTTCACGTTCTACAAAAGAGAGACTTCCACTCCCGATTTCTCTGTGAATCTCTGTGCATCCTCCGTGTTTCTCTGTGTAACCGCTTTTAAAGACGATAATTCATCCTTCATAATTCAACCTTCAGGAGAAAAAGATGGCAAAAAAATCACTAGGCTTTACCGAACTCGAATGGACCTGCCCTTTTTGCGGCACACGCAATCCCGGCACAGTCGAAAAATGCACCAACTGTCAATCCCCGCAACCCGCAGATGTAAAATTTGAGCAAGCCGCCCAAGACACCCTCATCACTGACGAAGACAAAATCGCTCGTGCCAAAGCAGGCCCAGACGTACACTGCCCGTTCTGCAACGCCCGCAATCCGGCCGATGCCACTCAATGCGCCGAATGCCTCGCCGACCTGACAGACGCCGAAAAACGGTCGAAAGGGATAGTACTTGGCGACCACCGAGACGAAGACGCGCCAGACGTTGCCTGTCCCTCCTGCGGCACGATGAACCCAGCGGCGGCCATGAGCTGCGCATCTTGCGGTGCCAGCCTCGCCGAAACCCGTCAAACCGAACCCGAACCCGCCCCGCCACCGAAAAAATCAGGCAGCAATACCATCACCTACATCATCATTGGCGTTGTCGTCTTGGCAATTCTGGCTTGCTGTGGCATTTTCGCCGTTCTCGCCAACCGCACCGAAGACGTGACAGGGCAAGTGACCGGCGTTGAATGGGAGCGCACCATCAACGTAGAAGGGCTCGTCCCCGTCGAACATGAAACCTGGCGCGATGACGTGCCGGCTGACGGCGTTCTCGGCTCCTGTCGTCAAGAAGTGCATCACACCGAACAAAACCCCGTCCCAGGCAGCACCGAAGTCTGCGGCGAACCATACACTGTCGATACCGGCACCGGCATCGGTGAAGTGGTGCAAGATTGTGAATACCAAGTCTACGCCGATTACTGCTCCTACATGATTGATGAATGGCAGGTGGTCAATACCCTGGTGAGTGAAGGCAGCTGACTACAATCCAGCGTGGCCCAATCTGCAATTAGCCAACGAACAGCGTGAAGGCAGCCGCGACACCAATTACATCATCATCTTCCGCACCGACGGCGAAACCTACACCTACGAAACAGAAAGCGAAGCTGAATTCAACGCCGCCGAACCCGGCAGCACCTGGATCTTGAAGATCAACACCTTCGGCGCAATTAACGATATTGAGAAAAAATAAGAATTAGTGACACGGAGAACACGGAGGAGGCACAGAGTTTCACAGAGATTGGGGAGATAAAATTTTTAGCCCTCGTGTCATACCCGCGAAGGCGGGTATCCAAGCGTGTGGATTCCTGCCTTCGCAGGAATGACATGTGGGGTGAGCCTATCGAAGATAGAACTAGTCTTCGATAGGCTCAATCACTTGGTTTTCTCTGTGTCCCTCTGTGATTCTCTGTGCAACTCCGTGTTCCCGCTTTTAGGAGACACATCATGGCAAACAACGAACTAGGCGACCTTCCTCTGGATGATTTTAGAAAAGCTGGACATGAAATTGTCGATTGGATAGCAGATTATTTAGGCAATACCGAACAGTATCCCGTGCTTTCCCGCAGTCAACCAGGAGAAATCACGGCCCAGCTACCCACCAGTCCCCCCGTCGCCCCAGAATCTTTAGACAGCATGTTGGCTGATTTTCAGAACATCATCATGCCCGGCATCACTCATTGGAATCATCCCAACTTTTACGCCTACTTCAGCAATACCGGCTCCGTGCCAGGCATTTTGGCAGAAATGCTCATTGCCGCGCTGAATGTAAACGGCATGTTGTGGCGCACCTCCCCCGCCGCTACCGAGTTGGAAGAAGTGACGATGGCTTGGCTGCGCCAACTGCTCGGTTTGGCGGATGACTGGGATGGCATCATCATGGATGGCGCATCGATGTCGAGCATGGTCGCCATTGCGGCGGCGCGGGAAGCGGTTGACGGTTTGGACGTGCGCACCAAAGGCATGGCACATGCCGATGTGCCGCAGCTTCGCGTCTACATCTCGGAGCAAACCCATTCGTCGCTGGAAAAGGGAGCGATGGTGTTGGGCATTGGGCAGGAGAATGTCGTCAAAATCCCTGTTGATGCAGAGAATGGCATGGATGTGGGGGCGTTGGAAACGGCCGTTCTCCAAGACCTGGCTGAGGGAAAACGGCCGTTTTTCGTCTGCGCCACCATCGGAACCACCTCAGCCACGGGGGTCGATCCCGTGCCAGCCATCGCCGACATTGCCCAGCAGTACGACTTATGGCTCCACGTCGATGGCGCCTACGGCGGCATGGCGGCCATGGTGCCAGAAAAACAATACCTGTTCAATGGCGTAGATCGCGCCGACTCCCTCGTCGTCAATCCGCATAAATGGCTCTTTACGCCCATGGACTTGAGCGCCTTCTACACCCGCCGTCCCGACGTGGTTAAACGCGCCTTCAGCCTCCTTCCCGAATACCTGCGCAGCGCCGAAACCGACGCCCATACCGTGCGCGACTACATGGACTACGGCGTGCAGCTTGGCCGCCGCTTCCGTTCCCTCAAACTGTGGTTCGTCCTTCGTGCTTACGGTCAAGAAGGGCTCATCAGCCGCCTGCGCGACCATATGCGGCTGGCACAACTATTTGGAGCTTGGGTCGAAGCATCCCCCGATTTCGAGGTCATGGCGCCCATCGTTTTCAGCATCGTCTGCTTCCGCGCCCATTCGCAAGGCATGGATGATGAGGCAACGCTCCAGACACTCAACGAAAATTTGATGAACGCTGTCAACCAAACTGGGCAAATTTTTATCTCGCACACCAAATTGCAAGGCCGCTACACCCTGCGCCTCGCCATCGGCAACATCCGCACCGAGGAAAAGCATATCACCCAAGCCTGGGCGCTGCTGCAAGAAACATTCCGCAAAAATAACTAGCCAGACAGTTGTCGTGACTGCTTTAGTGGTCAGGTTTGAGGGTAATTCGGAGTAGGAAAATAAAACAGGCACTAGATAAACAAAAACCTCCGAGGTTTCGCACGATGATAAGTCATCGCCAACCTCGGAGGTCTTAAAAACAAAGGAATTTACCAGATATGGCTCGGTGAGAACACCAGCCACATCTGAGTAGATAGCTTACTCTTTGTTTTTGACTTCCTGAACCTCAACCCGAATTTCTTGGGCGAAATTTTTCAGATCGAGCATCCCTTTCCGGACGCGAGTGCCAGCGGCTTTATTGCCACCATCATAAAATTTACCGAAATCCTCTTTCATGGATTCCACCAATGCTTCTAGTTCTTCAAAACGACTCATAATGATCTCCTTACTGTTTATTTTTGCATAATGAATTTTACGCAACAGGGGGAGCATTATAAACAAAACATGCCATCAACACCACAAAACCCAGAAACTTACTAAAATCTTCTCAGATTCGGGCAAAATATTTTATATGCCTGAAGATACCGGCGAAGTGTTATTCTTGCTGAAAAAAGGCGCGTCCATGGGTATATTACAAGAATTGCGTTCCGAAAATGACGGCAATAAACCAAATCAAGAAGTCGTACTTCATGAGTTGGCTCAATCGTTCCAGTTCGGCACCGGTGCGCTCGCGTGACACTTTGACCAAGATGTAAAAAATCAGCGGATAAACACCGAAGGTTACGATATAAGCATAAATTGGGGCGTAGACCCCAAAAATAACGGGCAAGATCATCAAGCCAATGGTCGCTAAAGCGAGAATGTAAAAAATGATTCGTGCCACACGTCGCCCCCATACAGTGGAAACGGTGCGGCATTTTTCACGCAAATCCCCATCATAATCGGCCAAGGTTTTTAGGATTTCACGGGCGAGGATTGCCACAAAAATGATAATCGCCAGCCAAATTGTCGGGTAAACATTGCCAGCGGCAATCCCCCCAAATACGACGCTCATGGCGGAAATAAGGGCCACTGTGAAATTGCCCAACAAAACGGTGCTTTTCAATTTCCAAGAATACAAATACAGCAAAATATTTGAAATCGCCGCAATAACAAAAGCAGGCCAACTAATAAAGGCCGCCATGACAAGTGAAAGCAGGGCGGTCACAATGGTAAAAACAACGGCCGTTCTCGGACTAATCATGCCAGAGGGTAACGGCCGTTGTGGTTGATTTATCTTGTCTATTTCAATATCCCGGTAATCGTTCCACGCATTAGCAGATGAAGAAATCAGAATTGTCACCAATGCCGCCAGAAAAATACTGCCCCATTCCCCCGTGCCAGCCACATAACCGCCCAAAACAACCGATAACGCCCCAGAAAGCGTGGAGAGCGGGCGGCTGATTTTGTATAACCCTTTTATTTGACTCATAGCAATCCTCAAAAATAAGTAACGAATTCATCGACTCATTATTACTAACCCAAAGGCATGAAAAAAGATACAATATTTAGATGATGATCACGAGCGTGCAAAATCCCACCATAAAATTCATCCGTCGTTTGCAGGCAGAAAAACGGTTTCGCCGACGTGAAACCGCATTTGTAGTGGAAGGTACTCGTTGGCTCCAAGAACTAATTGATCTGGCTCACCCATTGCAATTTGTTTTTTATACAGACGATTGGCTGCAACAGGCCAACCATCAAGCTATTCTACAACAACTCCAGACCCCAGCCCAAGCGGTCAGTGAGGAGGTGATGGCGGCGATGAGCGATACGGAAACGCCGCCAGGGGTGCTTTCCGTCGGCCACATGGCGCCCTTGCCGCTGCCTGCATCCCCCACCTTTTTACTTATTTTGGACAGTGTGACCACGCCGGGCAATGTCGGCACGATGCTCCGTTCAGCCGCCGCTGCTGGCGTTGATGGCGTGCTGCTGACGCCAGGCTGCGTCGATGCTTACAATCCGAAGGTGCTGCGAGGCAGCATGGGCGCTCATTTGCGCTTACCTATTCATGAATTATCGTGGGAAGAAATTGAAGAAGTTACAAATGGGATGGCTGTATGGCTAACGGCCGTTTCCGGCGCCACCAATTACACCACTATCAACTGGACTCAGCCGTCCGCTATCATCATTGGCAATGAAGCCAGAGGGGTGGGAAAGGAGGCTGTGGGGCTGGCAAACGGCCGTTTAACCATCCCCATGCACAACGACACCGAATCACTCAATGCCGCCACCGCCGCCGCCGTCGTCCTGTTTGAGGCCGCTCGACAAAGACGGCTGGCGAAATCGACTTAGGAATGGAAATTTAATAACATGCGCAACTGAGATTGGAGATTAGAGATTGAATGCTCGACCCAATCTCCAATCTCTAATCTCCAGTCTCGTGTAAGTTGTTTAATTCTCGTTCCTTAACAAGTTACTCGTTACCGCTTTGTGGCTTGACCTCAAGGCGGAAGGTAGCCGGTTGATCTTCACCCGAGGGAGCCGCATAGGTAAGCGCCCGGTAACATTCTGGGCAGGCGCTGGTGAAGAACACATCATTTGCTTCAACCACGCGGCCATAAGATTTCACAAATAATTCGGGAATATCAGTACCCCAGCTTAAGGTGAGCCACCCACCAGTTTCCTCGGAAACGGCCGTTTCAAAATTAGCCTCACCATAAGAAGCACGATACCCCGTCAGGAAATAGCCACAGCGTCCACAAGGAGCAAAATAGCGAATCACATCTTTGGCTGCCAGACCTTGCGGATGCTTTCTATTCGGTTTTTTAGGGGCAACGGGCGTAGGCATTGGTGCTTCTTCTGCCTCTGGCTCCTCGGATTGGGATGGTTCGGCGTCAGGCACATGTTCAGCTACAACTTCAGCTTCAGCAATGGCTTCGGCTACCGTTTCCAGAGCCTCTGCCTGTGCCGCCGCTTCAGCAACGGCCTCCATCTCGTCCACTTCGGCCAACAACTCAACCAGTTCTTCTTCCGCTTCAACTATCTCCACAAGCTCGGCTTCCTCAAATTCAGCCATGATGACTTCAGCAAGGTCTACTTGCACATCTTCTTCACCTGCAAATTCGTCAGCAGCCGTCTCTTCGCCTAACAGGAAGCCATCCAGCTCTTCTTCAGGCTCCACTACAGGCACAACTTCTTCTACCTCAGGACTCGTCAACAGCCACGAATCCCAATCCATCTCTTCTTCCTCTAAAATCCTCATCTTCTGGTTCGACTGGGGATTGGTTACAGGAGACGCTGGCGTAACGGCCGTTTCTGATGCGTCTATTTCTGCGTTTGGATCTGGTTGGTCATTGTCAGGTTGGTCTACAATTTCATTTTCTGAAGACATGAAGATAAAATCCAAATAGTGTAGATGCGCGTCAACTTGCAAGGCGCTTAACTTAAAATAAATGAGTACCGGATTCTAATCAGCTTACTGTTTCTGTCAACCTAAACGTGAACTATGGACATACGCTCAATCACCCTTTTTTCTGAATGGGACATCCTGCCCAAAAACATGACCCCGTTTTTCGCGGCGGCGCGGGAAGCATTCGCCTACCCCGTGCAGTCTGCCCGCACCGCCTTCACCCCCTTTCCCGACTGGTTCCCCTCAAGCCAACCAGATGACGTCCGGCCAATTCAGCCGCCAAATCAGCGAGCAAATGCGGGCGGCGGGTATCGACTACATCAGCCTTGGCCCCGTCCAGCTTGACCACGACCCCGCCTGGATGGATGCCATTCCCACCATCATTGGCAGTGCGGACAATTTGTTTGTCACGGCGGAGATTGCGGATGTAAACGGCCGTTTATCCACCCAACGCGCCTTCCAACTCGCCACCATCATCCAGCAAACCAGCACCATCCACGCTAACGGCTTCGGCAACCTCTACCTCACCGCCCTCGCTTGCTGTCCGCCCGGCTCTCCCTTCTTTCCCGTCGCCTACCATCGGGGCGGCGCACCCTCCTTTGCCATTGCTGTGGAGTCGGCGGATTTGGCGTTAACGGCCGTTCAGCAAAGCCAGTCACTATCCGAAGCCCGCACCCACATCGTCGCCGCCATCGAAAATGCCGCCCAATCCATTGCCCACACCGCCCACAATCTAGCCGACCAGTTCGGCATCCCGTTCAGCGGCATCGACTTCTCCCTGGCTCCCTTCCCCACCGCTGACAAAAGTCTGGGCGGCGCATTGGAAGCACTGGGACTGCCCCATCTCGGCAGTAGCGGCAGCTTGTTCGCCGCTGGCTTCATCACCGAAGCGATAGACCGCGCCCAGTTTCCGCGCTGTGGCTTCTCTGGCCTCATGCTGCCCGTCTTGGAAGACAGCGTACTGGCGAAACGTGCCGCGCAAGGCGTGTTGACGGTGCAGGATTTGCTCAGCTACTCGGCCGTGTGCGGCGTGGGACTGGATACCGTGCCGTTGCCTGGAGATATTTCCCAAGCGGCACTGGCTGGCATTTTGCTCGACGTGGCCATGCTCGCCAGCCGCCTGCGCAAACCGTTGACGGCACGGCTCATGCCCCTGCCCGGTCTGGCAGCAGGCGATCCGGTCACCTTCGATTTCCCCTACTTCGCCAACAGCGCCGTCATGGATGCGGGCAACGCTGGCCCCCACGGCCTCATCGCCGACCCAGCCGTACTGGACATCCAGCGCATAAGTCGTAAAATTTGAGCTATGTCAGAACAAACACAAGCAACACAATCAACCACGTCAATTGAAACAACTTTTAGCGGATTGGAAAACGGCCGTTTCCCACACCAATCACGCGCAGCCCCCAGAGTATGACGGCCCAGACACCGCCATCACCCTCATCACCGAAAATACCAACGAGGTCATTCCAGGCGCTTGTTTTGTGGCGCGGGTACGCCAAACCAGCGACGGTCATCCCTACATCGGCAAAGCGATTGAACTGGGCGCGACCTTGATTTTGGCACAACGGCCGTTAACCGACCTAGACCTCACCCTCCCCGACAACGTCGTCTACCTGCAAGTGGCCGACACCGCCGAAACGCCAAGCCTGGCTGTCCGCCGCCTGGGAAGGGTTCCCCAGCCGCCAACTCGTCATGATCGGCGTCACCGGCACCGATGGCAAAACCACCACCAGCAACATTCTCCACCACGTTCTCAAAGAAGCGGGTCTCAAAGTGGGACTGCTCAGTACCATCAAAGCCATCATCGGCGAGCAAGAAGAGCCGCTGGCCCTGCACGTCACCACGCCAGAAGCGCCTGTCGTGCAGCACCAACTGCGGCGCATGGTCGATGCCGGTCTCACCCACTGCATCCTCGAATCCACCTCGCACGGACTGGCCCAGCATCGCGTCTCCGCCGTCGATTACGACATCGCCGTCGTCACCAATATCAGCCATGAGCATCTCGATTATCATGGCTCCCAAGAAGCCTATTTTGCCGCCAAAGCCCGCCTGTTTGAGTACCTCAATATGGACGACTGGGCTTTGCCGACCGAAAATGAAAGCAAGAAACTGGTGGTGAAAACGGCCGTTCTCAACCAAGACGACACCTCCTATGCCAACCTGCTCAAAATCGGCGCACCCAGGCAAGTCGCCTACGGCCTCAGTCAAGCCGCAGATGTCACCGCCGATGACATCGCCTACACCAAAAACCAAACCTACTTCAACTTACATTTCCCAGAACCACTGGGACTGTTAAACGGCAGCCTCAGCCTGAAAAAATGAACTTCTACGTCCCTGGCTACAGCTATTTAATCGGCGAATTCAACCTCTACAATATCCTGGCCAGCGTATCCGTAGCGCGTGTTCTGCAAATTTCGCCAGAATCCATTCAAGAATCATTAAAAACCATTTACAACGTCAAAGGACGCATGGAAAGAGTGACGGGCGGATCGGAAGCCATCGTCGTCATCGACTTCGCCCACACCCCCAATTCACTCCAGAAAGCCATCGACACCGGCCGTAAAATGGTCAAAGAACATAAAGGGCGCGTCATCACCGTCTTCGGCAGCGCCGGCAAACGGGACATGGAAAAACGCCGCCTCATGGCCGAAATCTCCACCCGCTACGCCGACATTACTATCCTCACCGCCGAAGACCCGCGCACCGAATCCGTAGACGACATCCTGGAAATGATGGCCTTTGGCTGCAAAAATAAAGGCGGCATTGAAGGCGAAACCTTCTGGCGCATACCAGATCGCGGTCAAGCCATCTACTTCGCGTTAAGCATCGCTAAAAAATGGGACATCGTGATGGTTTGCGGCAAAGGGCATGAACAATCCATGTGCTTCGGCACCACTGAATATCCCTGGGATGAACGGGAGGCACTCACCGCCGCCCTCAACGCCCTCGCCAAAGGGGAACCGATGCCAGACTTAGGTCTCCCTACGGGAGATGGCAAAGGTGCAGCGTAACTTAATCAGGAGATTGGAGATTAGAGATTTGGTGCGTCCTCAATCTCTAATCTCCAATCTCCAATCTCAGTTACCCTGTTCTTTAATTTCCAGAATCATGTTATAACTCACTCATTCAAACACACGGAGACCACTATGTTGGCACAAACATTCAGTCGAATACAGCGAAATCATGGCCTGGAACATGCCACAATCCACGTTTTAAGCGGGAAATATAAAAATTTCAGTGCCCAAGGCAATTCAGACCACCGAGGGTTTCACCTCAACGTATATGGCAACGTTCCCGAAGAAGCAGTGCAGGAAGCGGTGCAAGAAGCCCATCGGCGCATGAACGCTGGCGAAGAGGAATTGGCCGTTCATCCCAACTGCGGCACCGTTTTACTGACCACCGCCACCATGGCGACGTTAGCGGCTCAAGCCACCTTCGCGGTTGAACAAAAACGGCAGCGCCGCTCAAGTATGGATTTGTCTGTGCTGCTTAATGGCTTACCAACGGCCGTTCTCGCCGTCGTATTTGCGCTGATCATTTCCAAACCCATTGGACTCTACCTACAAGCTAAATTCACCACCGAAGGCAACCTGGGCGACCTACAAATCACCAGCATCCGTAAAATCACCCCATCACCCATCACCCGCCTTTTCCAACTACTGCTCACCGGCGGCAACAAAAATCTGCCCACCACCGCCTACGAAATTCGGACAGTCGGCTAAATCAGCAATGTCTACCCCACCTACAGGGGAGCGAAAAAGCGCCCTCTCCCTGGCAGGGAGAGGGCTGGGGAGAGGGTAAACTTTTCACATGTTCTACATTTTTCACGGCGACGACACCCATTCACAAAGAGCGCATCTGGCTAAACTAACAGCCAAATTGGGCGATCCTGGCCTGCTAGACCTGAACACCACCCGCTTTGAAGGCTACGTTTCCTTCCAAGCCCTATGCCAGGCATGTGATGCCATGCCCTTTTTAGCACCCGTCAGGCTCGTCATCGTTGACGGACTGCTCTCCCATGCAAAAATCGACAAAGATTATCTCAAATCCCTCGAAACCTATTTGCCCCAAATGCCAAACTCAGCACGGCTCGTCTTTCTGGAACCCAAAACCCTATCCGACAAAAATGCACTCGTCAAACTCGCGGATAAAGTCGATAATGGTTATGTCAAGCAGTTTTTGCTGCCACAAGATCGTGAACTGGAGAAATGGATTCAAAAACGTACCACAGAAAAAGGGGGACTCATTACCCCTCGTGCTGTCAACATGCTCGCCACCAATATCGGCAGCAATTTAGCCCTGTTGGATAACGAACTCGAAAAACTCATCCTTTACAAAGGGGAAAGCGAAATTGGCCCCGGTCGATGTGGAATTGCTTTCGCCCTACTTGGCTGAAGCCAGTATCTTTGATTTAGTCGATGCGTTGGGTAACCGAAACGAGAAAAAAGCAGCGATGCTGCTGCAAAAAAAGTTTACCGAAGGCACAGACCCTTTCCACCTGTTTTCAATGTTCATTCGACAGTTCCGCCTTCTCATTCAAGTAAAAGAAGCCTCCCAAGATGGCAGCCGTCCACCCGCTATCAGCAAGCAACTCAATATGCACAGTTTTGTCGCGGGGAAATTGTATCAACAGAGCCAGCAATTCTCTTTACTCCAACTCGAACAAATCTATCGCCATTTGCTCGACGTAGATGTGCAAGTCAAAACAGGCCGCAATGATTTGATAACCGCCCTTAATCTCCTCGTCGCCGTGCTTACCACCCCCAACTAGGACTTTTTTCCTACGGCTCGTTCACTCATCTTTCACACCTAAACTCCTGCCAAAACAGGATAAATCTGTTAAAAACAAGCCGTCATTCATCAGAAAGCAGGGAGCTGGCAAAACCAGTTGTTGTATCGTTAAGAAGCGAGGAAAAAGATGCAATTAGCACAAACATCTGAAGGGAAAAAAGTAACTGCAACCATCGATGCCCCCAAAGAAGCCATATGCCCCCAATGCGGTGGCAAACTCACCTTACGCAGCCGTAAAGCCATGAACTCCTGCGAATCCACCTATTTCTGGCGTCACTGCTCCAACCAAAACCGCCACTGCTCTGCCAGACATCGCCCTGTTGCCTAACGTTTTAACGCAAATTATAGACCGAATAGAAGAGCAAAAAAATCCTTTGCCCCTTTGCGTTCTTTGCGTTAAATTCTTGGTATGTGTGGACGATTTGCTTTACTGACCCCTGGACACGATTTATTAACTCTATTCGATGTCACCCAAACTCAGGTTGACACCTCGATGATTGCGCCTCGGTATAACGTGGCTCCGACGCAGCCAGTGGTGGTGGTACGTGCTTCGACAGGCTCAGCAACCGCTTCGACAGGCTCAGACGACCGACCAGCGCGAACTCACTTTCATGCTTTGGGGACTCATTCCGTCTTGGGCCAAAGACTCTAAAATTGGCTCTAGTCTCATCAATGCCCGCTCTGAAACCGTTGCCGAAAAGCCCTCTTTCCGTGCCGCTTTTAAACGCCGTCGCTGTCTTGTTTTGGCCGATGGTTTCTACGAATGGCAAGCCATCAACGGGAAGAAACAACCGATGTTCATCCATATGACAGAGCAACGGCCGTTTGCCTTGGCTGGTTTGTGGGAATCGTGGCACAGTCCAGATGGCGGCGTGCTTGACACCTGCACTATCCTCACGACCACTCCCAACGAACTGATGGCTCCCATCCACAACCGGATGCCTGTTATTCTGGAGCCAGAGGATTACAACACCTGGCTCAACCCAGGTGACCAACCAAATATCGCCATGCACCTGCTACGGCCGTTTTCCTCAGAAAAGATGGCCGCCTATCCTGTCAGCACTTGGGTCAACAGCCCCGCCCACGATGATGCGCAATGCATCGTTCCCCTGGAAACTAATCAAAAGTTATTACAAAGAGCACAAAGGTATGGAAAGCAACAAAGGAAAATCTTTGTCTCTTTGTCTCTTTGTGCTCTTTGCGTTAATAATTTGGTTTGGTCTATAGAAACAGTGGCAGCCAATGACTGTTGATAAGCCTTTGTTAGTGGATCTGAATCGCCCAATAGTGCAAATAAACCAAGCATCACGTTTCTTGGCTTGCCATCTCGGTAATTTTTGCCCTGATTGATGACGGTTAGCAGTTGGTACATGCCCGTCGAATAATCACGGCGACGCAGGGCATCGGCGGCTTGACGATAGGTGTTGTCCAGGTCACTGCCACCACTGATTTTGCCCTGGCTGGCATCACACAAATAGGCGGCCACTGGCAGCAATTTCTGCGCCGCGTCTGCTTCCGGCGAGGCTGGGAAGTTGTTCAAAATGGGAAGTGCTTCACATCCTTTGCCTTGCTTGAGCAGATCGCGCCCTTGCTGTAAACGGGCAGTCGGGTCTGCGGCGGGTTGGGCGCTTTTGGGCGGGGCGGCGGGTGAACCCTGGGCTTTGGGCAATTTTTGCACAAACTGCCGCACCATCGGTTCAGGCTGGGCACCGACAAATTCATCGACTAAACGGCCGTTTACAAACGCCTTCACATTAGGAATTCCACGCACTCCGTACTGCATTGACAACTGTTGATTGTGGTCTGAGTTTACTTTTGCCAGCACAAAACCACTGTTGGTCTCGTTTGCCATGCGCTCCAGAACGGGGCCTAACATGCGGCAAGGACCACACCAGGGCGCCCAGAAATCGACCAACACGGGGGTCTCATAAGATTTTTGAATGACGTCCTGTTGGAATGTCGCTTGATTACTATCGAAAACGTTGCTCATTATTATCCTCACGATTTTTCTTGACTTGATTACCATGAGAAATTTACGGGGAAACCATTAGAAATGCATTGGAAACGGCCGTTTCGTTACAAAACCCTTACAAACAAAACTCCCTCCCAGATGTTTCCAGGAGGGAATTTCAAGAGGGAGATTGGAGATTGGAGATTGGAGATTAGCCAAATCTCTAATCTCCGATCTCTAAAAGTCATGGGCTAAAAGGTATCACCCGAATTTTTAAGCAGATCCAGTCGATAATTTATCTTCCAACGGAGAAGTTTCCCCGCTGATATGCTCTTTACTGGATGGTTTAACTAATATGCGCTGTTTGCTATTATTGGCGAACAAGCTTTGTACACCGATAAATATCAACGTCAACGCACCTACCGCGATGCGTGTCCACCAGGAGCTTAAATTGCCATTAAACTGAATGAGCATTTGAATCAACCCTGTCACGAGGACACCAAACAAGGTGCCAAAAATGTATCCCTGCCCACCAGTAAGCAGCGTGCCCCCAATCACCACGGAAGCAATGGCGTCTAGCTCCACACTTGTGGCGTAAAGGCCATGTCCCGAAAGCAGTGAAATGCTAAAAACAATGCCAGCCAGCGCCGAACAAAACCCGTTCAACGCATAAACCGACACCCGAAGGCGTCCCACCGGCAGTCCCATCAACAACGCTGATTGTTCACTGCCACCTATTGCATAGACAGAACGGCCGTATCTCGTAAAATGCGCCACATACATGCCCACAATCAGAATAATCAGGGCAATAACGGCGCCAATGCTCAGAAACGCCTTGTCTATAAAGGGGATCGGCAGTCGGTATAAAGCCATGGATCGATAAACTGGATCTTTGATGGGAATTGCGTCCAGACTGACAAAGAAACACATACCTCTAGCAAAAAACATACCGGCCAAAGTAACAATAAACGGCTGCACCTTAAACACATGAATAATGGCCCCCATTGTCGCCCCAAACAAGGTTCCCATTAACAGCATGAGCGGCAGCACAATATAAGGACTCAACCCCACTTTTTCCAACAATGCGGCCGAAACCACTGACGTAAGGGCAATCATAGCGCCCACTGAGAGATCAATCCCTTTAGAAAGAATCACAAACGTCATGCCGATAGACGTAATTAACAAGAAGGCATTATTGACAAATAAGATTCAAAAAGGCTTGGGGTGTACGCATCCCTTTGTATTGCAAAGCCCCGTAGATGTACAACATCACAAATACACCAATCGTGGCTAATACAGGCATAAATTTCCGATCTATATTCAGCTTTTCAATCATGATCGGGCTCCTTCTCGCTCAAACAGCTTGCCTAATACCAATTTTGTCTGGTCTGAATAAAGCAAGACGACGATAAGCACCACGAGACCTTTAATGGCAGAAGCCGCCATTGCCGGCACACCAAGGGCATACATGGTTGTAGTTGTGCTTTGAATAACCAATGCCCCGATAATGCTCGCTAATAAAGAAAAACGGCCGCCTGTCATCAAGGTGCCACCGATCACAACGGCCAAGATGGCGTCTAGTTCAAGGTTGAGTCCAGCGTTATTGGCATCTGCACTTTTGACGTTCGAGCTATAAATCAGCCCAGCCACACCTGCACAAAAACCCGAAAGGGTATAAACAATCAATTTGATGTTTTTCTCGCTAATACCACTCAGGTAACTGGAACGCGCATTGATACCCACCGATTCTACAAACATGCCAAATGCTGTCCGCCGAGCCAGCAACCAGATCAATAAGTAGACAACGGCAACAATGAAAAAGGAGAACGGAATCCCTAAAAGGTAGCCATTGCCAATGAAAAAATATTTGCTGTAATAAACAGTGATAATTTGCCCATGTGTAATCAGTTGGGCAATGCCTCGTCCGGCGACCATCAAGACCAGGGTCGCTACCATCGGTTCGATTTTGGCTCGTGACACAAGGAAGCCATTCCACAAACCACAAGCAGTGGCGACGAAAAGTGCTGCTAGAATACATATCCAAAGAGGGGTGGTTGTAACATCTTTAATCAGTTCTTCAGAACTTATTAATTGGTTTGCCAATGCCGGATTAATCAACACGGTGGCTATGGCCGCCGAGATTGCCACCACAGCGCCCACAGACAAGATCGACACCACCAGTGGCAATGACCATCGTCATGCCCATTGCTAACAACATCAAAATTGAGCCGCGATTGAATATATCAATCAGGAAACCAGACAAGGTGTCCATCTTTGATTTCAATATTGTAAAATCCTGGCGTGAAAAACTAAATTAAAGAGCATGATTAAAGATAAGGCTAACAAAGGCCAAAACAGTTGACTGTCTCGTAACGATGCCAGGAGATTTTTGATTGATTCATAATTCATCACTCCCACTATCACCACTGCCTGCCATGGTTTGCATGATGGTTTGTTCATCAATGTCCCCGAGCAAATTCGCTACTTTATATTGGTCGCGGAAAACGACAATTCGGTGACTGGTGCGCATTACTTCGTCTAGTTCGGAGGAGATGAAAATACATGCTTTGCCTTCTTCGGCCAGTTCCAAGCACGAGTTTTTGAATTTCAGCTTTTGCCCCAATATCAATGCCTCGAGTCGGTTCATCCAGAATGAGTACTTGCGGATTTGTAGCCAGCCACCGTGCCAGAATCACTTTTTGCTGATTGCCGCCGCTTAAATTTTTGACGAGTTGATCGGCGGAGGGGGTGCTGATATCGAGCATTTTGATGAATTTATCGGCTAGTTCATACTGCTGTTGTTTGCTAAGGCGTTTGACCCAGCCACGATTCGATTGAATGGCCAAGATGATGTTTTCTCTAACTGGTAAATCTTCGACGATGCCATCAGCTTTGCGATCTTCTGGGCAAAATGCGATGCCTCTGGCGATGGAATCTGATGGGGAAAATTTTTTGACGATCGGTGTCTGCAAAAGATAGTGTGCCGCTGTCTGGTTTATCGACGCCAAAGAGCAGATTGGCGGTTTCTGTGCGTCCAGAGCCTAAAAGACCAGCAAATCCTAGCACTTCTCCGGCGTAAATGTCTAAATCGAATGGGGGCGATTGAGCCTTTTCGGCCAAAGTCGCGGGCTTGTAGAATGGGTTTTCTTCAGATTGTTTGCCGCTCATCAGATTTGATCTGAACCATGTCGTTGAAGTCACCAAGGGCTCTTCCGATCATTTTGGCGATCAAGTTCTAGCCTGGGCAAAACGGCCGTTTCATACGTACCAACCAGTTTGCCATTACGCAAAACTGTAACGCGGTCGGTTACTTCATAGATTTGGTCAATAAAATGAGTAATGAAGATGATACCTAGCCCTTCATCTTTTAATTTGCGCAATACCCTAAATAGGTTTTCTGTTTCATTGGACATCCAGACTGGAAGTTGGCTCATCCAGAATCAGAATTTTGGCTGTAGAAACATTAAGCGCACGAGCAATCGCGGCCATTTGCTTGACGGCTATCGAATAATCACCCAAATCTCTGGTGACATCGATATCGACATCCAGACGCAAGTAAAATTTGATAGGCCTGTTTTTGCATGGCTCTCCAATCAATGCGGCCAAATTTACGAGGTTCACGGCCAAGCATTATGTTTTCGGCGACAGACAGATTGTCGCACAGGTTGATTTCCTGATAGACGGTGCTGATCCCTAATGTTTGGGCATGTTGTGGTGATTTAACATGAAGTGATTCACCATCCAATGTAATCTGACCACTATCAGGTCGTTCGACCCCAGTAATAATCTTGATCAGGGTGGATTTTCCAGCGCCATTCTCGCCTACAAGTGCATGAATTTCGCCAGATTTCAAAGCAAAGTCCACATTATCAAGTGCTTGAACACCTGGAAAGGCTTTGCGATATACCCTGCATCGTTAAGAGGCTGCTGCTTGTATCTTCTGGCATAAGGTTCCTCTTTGGCTTACGGTTCGTGATAAGAGATTGAGAGATTGGTGAGTAACCAATCTCTCAATCTCTCAAACGTTCGTTATTAACTTGGTTTAGAAGTTGAACTTCTTCGAAGAAGTTCAACTTCTTGATGACTTTTAATATTGACGCTCTGGCAGCAGTTCTGCGGCATTGTCGGGATAATAAACGCTTTCTGCAGAGGGAACCCAGTCGGGCAATTCCTCACCGTTTACAGCCTTCAGAGCCAGTTCATAAAACTGCGGGCCGAGCAGTGGGTTACATTCAACTGTTACGTTCAGCTTGCCAGCAATCATGGCTTCAAAAGCACCACGCACGGCGTCGATGGAAACGATTTTGATGTCTTCGCCTGGTTTCAGACCATATTCTTCGATGGCTTGAATGGCGCCAATTGCCATGTCGTCGTTATGGGCATAGAGACCGGTAATTTCGTCGCCATATTTCTTCAAGAACGCTTCCATGACTTCTTTGCCTTTGGCGCGGGTGAAGTCACCAGACTGCGAGTCGATGATTTCGATACTACCATCAACTGTTTCGCGGAAACCAGAAGCGCGGTCGTTAGCTGGAGCAGAACCAACTGTACCAACGAGTTCAACAATCTTGCCGCCATCTGGCAGCAGTTTATTCATCTCGTCACCTGCTTTTTGGCCTTCGACAACAAAGTCTGAACCGAGGTAGGTGGCATAAAGGTCACGGGGCACATCAGCGCGACGGTCTACCATGATGACGGGGATACCGGCATCTTTGGCTTCCTGGAGGACAGTTTCCCAACCAGTTTCAACAACGGGTGCGAAACCAATCACATCAACGCCTTCAGCAATGTAAGAACGGATGGCAGCGATCTGATTTTCTTGTTTCTGCTGGGCATCGGAGAATTTGAGATCAACACCTAATTTTTCGGCTTCTCCCTGGATGGAGGCTGTGTTTGCAGTCCGCCATTCACTTTCAGCGCCGATTTGGGCGTAACCAACGACTAAATCTTCCATCTTCTTTGCTTCCGCCGGGGCATCTGCTGCCGGGGCGTCTGCTGCTGGGGCGTCTGCTGCTGGGGCGTCTGCGGCGGGAGCGGCTGGTTCAGCGCCTCCGCAACCTACCAACACAAAAAACAGAAGCAGGGCAATCATGAGTAAACTAAATTTTTTCATGGGTCTAATCTCCTTATCCTTACCTAGATTTAAATAAAATGGTTAATAGGTCAATGATACTGGTTAGGAAGGGGTAAACTCAATCCATTTTTGTTGGTTGTGCTTAAGGTTTTGTAGGATGTTCCAAGAAAGGCAATCTGGTTTTTGAGAAAATCAAGCACTTTTATGGTGACAGGGGGTGAAATTTTTATGATTGAAGGTTAAGAAATTTACGATGGAAACGGCCGTTTCCCCAATAAAAGCCTAACCCCTCCCACTCAATAGCTGACGACTGGGCAAAATCTCAGCCGCATCATCAGGGAAAAACACACCTTCCTCAGATGGAATCCACTTAGGCACAGGTTCTCCATTGACCACCTTCAAAGCCAACTCAAAAAACTGTGGGCCTAAAAGCGGATTACACTCAACCGTGGCATTCAGTTTCCCGTCAATCATCATTTGAAACGCATCTCGAATCGCGTCAACAGATACAATCTTAATATCCTGGCCTGGCTTCAACCCATAAGCCTCTATCGCCCGAATTGCCCCAATCGCCATATCATCATTATGGGCATAAACAGCATCAATCTCATCACCATAAATTTTCAGCAAATCCCCCATTACCTCTTCACCCTTCGCCCTGGTAAAATCGCCCGACTCCGAAGCAATAATTTCCATTCCTGGATAATCTTGAATGACCTCACGAAAACCAGAATAACGATCCAAGGCAGGCGCAGAGCCAACCGTACCCGCTAGTTCAACAATTTTGCCCTCCTCGTCCAACAAATCCACCATCACTCGCGCCGCACTTATTCCCTCTTCAATAAAATCAGATCCCAGATAAGTGGTATAAAGTTCTTCAGAAACAATCGCACGCCTGTCTACCAAAATAATCGGGATGCCTGCATCTTTTGCCTCCTGGAAAACGGAGTCCCAGCCCGTTTCCACCACAGGCGATACCCCAATTACATCCACTTGTTGGGCGATAAAAGTGCGAATGGCCCGGATCTGATTTTCCTGCTGCTGCTGTCCATCAGAAAATAGCAGTTCTACCCCCAAACGCTTCAGCCGCTTCCTTGATCGATGCGGTATTACCAACTCGCCATTCACTTTCAGCACCAATTTGAGAATAACCAACCACTAATTCCTCGTAAGCCTTTTTCCCATCAACAGTACCCACTGGCACTGTGGGGTCTGGATTATCAGAACCGCGCATCTGACACACAGGCAACCATGAAAAAAACCAATATGAGGACAGCAAAAAGGTTCATCAACGGCTTCAGATACTTACTCATAGCATTTGCTCCAACCGGTTCTTTTCACTCTGCTCAGGTTGTCTTGGAATAGTTACCGTGACCTTAGTGCCCACTCTATACGCACTCTCGATGGAAAGGCCGTATTGCATTCCATAATATAATTTAATCCGTTTATTCACATTACCCACACCAAATCCGCCCCCCTCCGCAGTAATCTCTTCGGAATCTTCAGCCAGCATTGCCTGCATCTTAGCGAGCCGGTAAGGTGTAAAACCGACCCCGTTATCCTCGACACAAAGCAATAACATATTGTCTTCATCAGAGCTTTTAACGCTGACAGTAATCATCCCCCCGGTTCTTTTTGTTTTAATGCCATGATAAAGTGCGTTTTCAACCAATGGCTGCAACGTTAGCTTTAGGATTGTATTGCTTAATAAGTCTTCATCTACTTCAAATCGATAATCGAGAATATCTTGATACCTCATTTTTTGAATTGCCAGGTAACTTCTTACATGCTCGATTTCTTGTTGTAGTGAAATCCAATCTCTGCCTTTACTCAAAGAAATTCTAAAGAAACTGGAAAGCGCACATGCCATTTCAATGACCTGTGAATTCTTTCTTGCTTCTGCCATCCATACAATCGTATCAAGCGTATTGTAGAGAAAATGAGGGTTGATTTGTGCTTGCAAAACCTTTAATTCCGCTTTTTTCAAATTGTCGTGTTCTTTGATTTTTGCATTGAGAAGTTCTCGAATTTTTCCGATCATGATATTAAAACTAATGCCTAATTCAGTGATTTCATCTACGTTATTTCTGGTGACAAGCGCCTCCAAGTCTGCGCCTGTGATAGTCGTTGTGACATCATGAAGTTTTTTGATGGGAATGGAAATACTGGCAGAAATGATCCAAGCTGCCACGATAGAGAAGAAAATGACAGCTGGTAATAAAACCATATAAAAGAGGGATAGTTGGGTGAATCGGGCTTGATTCTCTTTGTATTGTTTTTCTGCTTCATTTACTTCAACCAACATAAAGTCTTGAACGCTGTCTTCGATAACGGTTGAAACACCCCGAATATTGTTGAGTACCTCTTCGTTTTCTGCAACGCGGCTACCCTGATCAATTTGTTGACCCATGAGGTCAATATAATGTGTCAAAGTCTTCATCGTTCTGCGAATGACTTCTAATTTGGCTTTTGATTTGTCAGAATCAGCATTTGCCATCAAAAAATCAATCTGAGAATTTGCCTGATCGATGATTTGATATTGATTACCTGCTGCAAACTCTGTTTTCCCCGAAACAACGTTCCACATCTCGGCATCAATGGCTGGTTTTATATAGCCATTGATGCTATTGGCCGTGGTTATATTCGTGATAATGGCATCATATTGGCTGTTAAATCGCAGGACTTCCATAATGAGCATAATATTGACTGCGGAAAGTAAGAATATAACAGTGAAGAAGGAGAGCATTATTTTTGCTCGAAGAGAAAGGTGGATACTGGCAAATATTTCAACAAATTTGCCCATGTATCCGGGATTAGTAACTGGTTCGCTTGAAATCAATTCGGCATTCATTTTTGCTGCCTCTCTATTAGAGTTGTACCCAAATAATTAAATTTGGCTTTTAGGTAAACCACAAAAAGTTTTTAAAGTTATCAACACGCAAAATTGTGGTTTCCTTCAAGGAAAAGCGGGTTTCGCGCCATTTTATTTCCAAAAACTTTCCCGCTTTTACCTAGGACACGGGTTAACACAGATGACACGGATTTTGTCGCTTCACTTTTGGGTTTTATCCGTGGTTTCCTCGTAAATCCGTGTCCCGTTTTTATTCAGGAACAAGTCTGTTATGGAAACCTTGAAGGATATTTCTGTTTTGATGTGACTGATTTTAGCGTAGATGTCTTTTTGCAACGGCCGTTTTACACCTTGGCTTGGGTCTGTTGGCGAAACTGCTGGGGGGGAAGCCCTACGTTTTTGCGGAACACGTGGCTGAAATAATGCGCATCGTTGTAGCCACTTTGATTAGCAATTTCCGAACATTTTAAATTAGTCGTCAAAAGCAATTCTTTTGCCCGCTCCATCCTGAGCCTGGTGAGGTAATCTTTGAATGATTCTCCAAACTCCTCGCTAAAAACAGCACTGAAATAGTTTGGGCTGAGATTTGCCTTAGCGGCAACGTCATTTAGCAATAAATTCGGATCGGCGAAATGATGATCAATAAAGGTTTTCACTTGATTCATATTCCGGGCACGGTCATCCGTTGCCAGTGAATTCCTAAACGCAAGTGACTGCACAAAGATGGTTTTTACAGTATCGCTTATCTGATGCATTGTTCTTAAATTCGCCAACAATGCTTCAATATTTTGTATTTCGGGAATAATTTGCGCGGCATCACCGCCCAACTCATGAATAAACTCAGCCGCCGTCAGAAAAACATCTACGAAAAGGTAATGTTTAACGAGATAGGAGTCATGAGCATAGGTGACGAGAGTTTTTAAATGGGCATCATAAAAATCGTTATAATCATTTTCCATGCCGCATTTCAGATATTGCACAACGGCCGTTTGATCTAATTTTAGGTTTCCCACAAGAGAACGGCCGTTACTCAGATCGCCAAGGGCAACACCACTCTCAACGGCTTTTACCCGCGTCAACGCCTGGGCAAACGATTGAGAAATTTCCGCGAGACGTTTTTGGGGTGCGCCAATTCCCATGATGACAGTGCAGGCCAACGCTTCTTCGACCTCTTTTTGCACCAATTCAGCAATAAAGGGGCTTTCCTCTGTTAACTCTTCCAGGCTTTCTCCCGTCATGATCAACAGAATTTCCTCGGCATTTTTTTGCGTGAGAAAGGCACCCTGGTAAGGGTAGACTAGATCGGAAACAATCGTATACATCTGTTGATAATCGTCGTAAGTGAGCGGTTGAGAAGGGGTTTTGGGCATGACCTTGAAGAGTAAAACTTGATAAAACGGGGCAATGATATTCAAGCCAAGCTGCTGACACTGTTCAATCGCCTCCGTGGATGAAACGCCTCCCACCACGAGTTGAAACAGAAGCTTTTCTCTCTGTAACGCCAAATTGTCTTGAAGCTGGCCTTGTAATCGCTTGAGTTGTGCCCGTTCTTCCCGTTCCTGGTCGAGCAGAGTGCTTATTCTCTGGAGGACTTGGTGCAGGTTAACGGCCGTTACCGGTTTGAGCAAATATTCAGTAACACCCAGTTTAACAGCCGCCTGAGCATACTCAAATTCATCATGCCCACTGAGAATGACAATCTTAACCCATGGCATGCGCTGCCGGATGATTTTGCTTAACTGCAAACCATCCATAAACGGCATTTTAATATCTGTTATGAGAAGATCGGGTTGCGTACTCTCAATAAGCGGCAGCGCCACATCCCCATCGGGCGCTTCCCCGCAGTATTCAAAACCGGCCGCTTTCCAATCCACATTCTCGCGTATCCCCACCCGGGCAGCAGCCTCATCTTCAACCAAGAACACCTTGTATAACATGCCGCCTCTTCTCCTTCAATTAAAGAATCGCTTACAATCAAATCACGAGAACAAAACAAATCCACTCCAGCAAGAAACGTTTCTTTGCTCACCATATAATTGTAAAATTTCTCTTGCCTTGTCAGGAATATTATAATTTATGTCAAGCCATCATTGCTAAATCACAGCTTTTTTAAGTTGAGGGTCTTCTCTTCAATCCCTTCGTCAACAATGCTAAAGATGACGGAATTTAGTGTAACATGACCATAATTTAGCGTCAATTATTATAAATTTTCACAAGAGAAGGCAAAGGAAGGCGCGGTTTTAACCGCTGGTTAAAAGTTACAAAAAACGAATGGCATCAACAAAAAGCAAAACATACATCCCACATCAACAGAATATGAGCGATCCCACGCCGAAATGGGATCGCTCGTATTCTTCTAAGTACCTGAGCAAAAGTAATCGAGTAGTGTCCCCAGTATAGGAATGCTCAGAAACAATTGCTTTGATACTTAAAAGCCTTTTGCTAAGTGATAATACAAATCATTCCAGTTCAATTCTTTCTTGAACTCATGAATGGTCGTGTTTTCATCAATCAGCAGATATTCAATGCCTGCGATTTCCGCAAAATCTGCCATGTGTTCAGTCGTCACAGACAGGCTAAAACCAGTGTGATGTGCGCCACCCGCCAAAATCCAGGCAGCCGCTGCCACTTTCAGATTCGGTTCAGGAATCCACAAGGCACGTGCCACTGGCAGCTTGGGCAGCGGTTCATCCGTCGGCACAACTTCAGCCGGATTGACAATGAGGCGGAAGCGATTGCCCATATCGACAATCGAGGCGTTGATGGCTGACCCCGTTTGCGAATCAAAGACGAGGCGCACCGGATCGGCTTTGCCGCCAATGCCCAGCGGGTGAATTTCCAACGACGGTTTGTCTGCGGCGATGCTGGGGCAAATTTCCAGCATGTGGGAGCCTAAGACCTTGTCGCCATTGGGGCTGAAGTGGTAGGTGTAATCTTCCATGAAGGAGGTGCCGCCTGCCATGCCCGCGCCCATCACTTTCATGGCACGGAGCAGCGCGGCCGTTTTCCAATCCCCTTCTGCGCCAAAACCATAACCGTCTGCCATCAACCGTTGGCAAGCGAGGCCAGGAAGTTGTGCCAGTCCGTGCAAATCCTCAAAGGTGGTGGTGAAACCTTTGAAGCCACCAGCTTCCAAGAAGGTACGGATGCCTAGTTCAAGGCGAGCCGCTTCAAACAGGGATTGACGTTGAGCGCCATCTGGTTGCAGTCCGGGTGCCACCACGTAGGATTCTTCGTAGATGGCGACCAGGTCAGAAACGGCCGTTTCCGGAACCTCATTCATCACTGCCACCAAATCACCCACACCGTACCCGTTGACCGAATAGCCAAACACTTTTTGCGCCGAGACCTTGTTGCCTTCTGTCACGGCCACTTCGCGCATGTTGTCGCCAAAACGGGCAAACTTCGCGCCCTGGGCATCATGCCAGGCGGCGGCGGCTCGCAGCCACACATCCAGCCGCGCCAGCACCTCTTCGTCCTGCCAATGCCCGACGATAATCTTGCGTGCCAGCCGCATCCGCGCCCCAATGAAGCCAAACTCCCGGCCACCATGGGCCGTCTGGTTCAGGTTCATGAAATCCATGTCGATGGTTGACCAGGGGATTTCGGCGTTGAACTGGGTATGGAACTGCGCGAATGGCTTTTGCAAGGCATCCAGTCCCGCAATCCACATTTTGGCAGGCGAGAAGGTGTGCATCCAGCAAATGAGACCAACGCAATTTTCCGCTGTGTTGGCTTCCTGGCACACGTTATACACTTCTTCTGGCGTAGTGACGATGGGCTTGAAGACCACGTTAATGGGTAATTTCTGGGATTCGTTGAGGGCATTGGCGATGAAACGGCCGTTATCTGCCACCTGTGCCAATGCTTCTGGCCCATATAGATGCTGACTGCCGACCACAAACCATACTTCCATGGGTTTAAAAATATCTGAATTCATTTTCTCTTCCTTTTAGGGGTTTCAGGTGGCAAAGTTGCAAGGTTGCAGGGTATTGGCGTAGCGTGTTACCTTGCCACTCTGCCACTTTGCAACTTTGCAATTATTGTCCATAAACATTCTGATACCGGTCATACAACTTATCAATATCAGCTTGTGCGATGGTTAACGGCGTGCCTAACTGGAACGAAGCCCAGGCAATCGCCGCATTGTCTTCTGTCATAATGGCCGCTTTGACCGCTTTTTCGGCCGATGGCCCCATCGCAAAAACGCCGTGGCTTTGCAGTAAACAAGCCGGACTGCGGCTCTCTTTAAGTGTCTCTACCACGACCTGCCCAATCTCCTCGCCGCCAATCAACGCAAAGCCACCACAAGGAATATCGCCGCCAAATTCATCGCCCATAGCCGTCGTGATGCAAGGAATAGAACGGCCGTGTGTGGCAAAAGCCGTGGCATACCGCGAATGGGTGTGGACGATGCCGTTGACATCAGGCATATGGCGGTAAATGTAGCAGTGAGAAGCGGTGTCGGAAGAGGCTTTGTAATCACCTTCCACGATATTGCCATCCAAATCCACTACCACCATACTCTCTGCCGTCAGGTCAGGGAATTTAACGCCGCTGGGTTTGATTACCACCAGATTTGTCTCTGGGTCACGGGCGCTGACGTTGCCGCTCGTCCAAGCGACCAGATTGTTTTCGGGTAGTTCCATGTGCAATTGCACGAGTCCTTCTTTTAGTTTTTCAAGCATCGTATTTTTTCGCTCCGAAACTAGCGGCGGCTGAGCCTTTCGTCAAGCTCAAGAACCACTTGTCGAAGCCAAAGCGGTAGCTAGTTTATTAAACTTATTTCACAGGGCAGTAACGGCCGTTCTCTCAATAACCAGCCCTTTCTTATACCGTTCCATAAAAGTCGCAAAACCCGCCACATCCGCTGGATCGGGCGCTATCGTTATGCCAGCTTCTCCAGCAAAAACCTTGTCAGAAAGATATGCTTCCAGTGATTCATTGTTTACCTTATCTCGTAGGTAGGCAGCCAACAAAGCAATGCCCCACGCACCACCCTCGCTGGCGGTCTCCATGACAGTAACCGGCACATCCATCGCCGCCGCCATCATCTTTTGCCCCACTTCCTTTGTCTTGAAGAAGCCGCCGTGTCCGAGAATTTGATCGATCTCCACCTGCTCCTGTTCAAACAAAATATCTAAGCCAATCTTCAACGCGCCTAGCGACGAGAACAAATGAACGCGCATGAAATTAGACAGGGTAAAATTGCTTTCAGGAGTCCGGACGAATAACGGCCGTCCCTCCTCAAGATGGGTGATATGTTCGCCAGACAGATAATTATAAGCCAGCAGCCCGCCGCCATCTGCATCACCCGTAAGTGCCTTTTGATACAGCATCTCAAACAGTTTTGACTGATCGATCTCCACCCCAAGTGCCTCACTGAATTCTCGGAACAGACCAACCCAATCATTAAGATCAGATGTGCAGTTATTGCTATGAACCATAGCCACAGGCTTACCTGTCGGAGTCGTCACCATATCAATCTCGGGGTACAGTTTCGACAGTGCCTTTTCCAACACAATCATGGCAAAGACGGATGTGCCTGCGGAAACATTGCCCGTGCGCATGGCAACACTATTCGTGGCCACCATGCCCGTACCGGCATCACCCTCAGGCGGACAGAGGGGAATCCCTGCTTGTAACTGTCCCGTGATATCCAGCAGCTTTGCCCCTTCTTCCGAAAGAACCCCTGCCGCCTCGCCTGCTACCAGCACCTTGGGCAGAATGTCTTGAAGCTGCCACGAAATAGCCTCCGCTTCAAGCCGTTCGTTAAACAACGCGATTCTGCCTTCATCGAAGTCATTGATCGTACTATCAATCGGGAACACACCCGATGCTTCACCCACACCCAACACCTTTTGCCCCGTCAATTTCCAATGAACATAACCAGCAAGCGTCGTCAGAAAGCAAATATCTTTGACATGAGGTTCCTTGTTTAAGATCGCCTGATACAGGTGGGCAATGCTCCAACGTTGAGGAATATTGAATTGAAACAGCTCCGTAAGTTCCTGTGCAGCCAGCCCAGTTATGGTATTGCGCCAGGTACGAAACGGGACGAGTAGGTTTTCGTCTTTATCAAACACCATATAGCCATGCATCATGCCGCTGAAACCGAGAGCACCAATGATCCTGAGTGGCGTGT
This sequence comes from uncultured Chloroflexia bacterium, assembly GCA_963747345.1. Classification (GTDB taxonomy): domain Bacteria; phylum Chloroflexota; class Anaerolineae; order Promineifilales; family Promineifilaceae. The sequence continues at coordinate 649,969 of CAVVFA010000009.1, forward strand.
TGTAATTCACAAAAACTTCGCTGCTCAATTTCTGATAGCTTTCCTGCAAACCTGTCCAAACATCATCAAGACTATACGTCCAGATGCCATTTTCGTATTGGTTTTCCCACTCATAGCTTCCTGAGGCGATGGGTGTATGATCTTCGTCAATCAACACTGCTTTGATGCGTGTCGAGCCAAACTCAATGCCAAGAACCGTTTTCCCACTCTCAATTGCTTTTTGAGTATCGTTATGATTCATATTCACCCTCCATTATCTGTATCAACTAACAAAGCCCCGTCCAAAAATGTGACAATATAATTAATTGTGACTACATGAGTTATAAATGCGATATCGTCCCGCCACCTCATTAACAATTCACAATTAATTATTCACAATTCACAATTACCTTAGGATTTATCTCGGTTCCGCACATCAAACCACACAGCCAGCGCCAAAACAGTACCCTTAATCGCTTGCTGCCAGTCAATGCCTATTCCCACAATCGACATGCCATTGTTCATAACACCCATGACCAACGCCCCAATCACCGCGCCTATCACCGTGCCAATACCACCAGAAGCCGAAGCGCCTCCAATGAAAACGGCCGCAATTACATCCAACTCAATGCCCACACCCGCTTTCGGTGTCGCCACATTCAAGCGAGCCGCAATAATCATCCCGCCCAACGCCGCCAGCATACCCATATTAGCAAATGCCAGGAACTTGAGGCGTTTGGTATTCACACCAGAAAGCTGCGCCGCCTTTTCATTACCACCCAGGGCGTAAATACGCCGCCCAATCATAGTTTGTTTGGTAATGAACGAGTAAATAACAATCAAAGCAAAGAGGATAACAAGCACATTTGGCAGCCCCTTATAGGTAGCCATCAAATAGCTCATATATAGAATAACACCCACAATGATTGCATTTTTCAAAACAAAAATGCCCATAGACGACACATCAAAACCATACTTTTGTTTATTCTGGCGTGACCGGAAATCTAAATAAACCACGATGACAGAGATAACAACACCAATCACAATCGTGGTAATATGCAGCGTCGCACCACCAAAGACATCAGGCAAAAAACCGGAGCTTAATTTTTGGAATCCAGTTGGGAACGGACCAACAGACCGGCCTTGAAGAATAACCAGGGTCAATCCTCTAAAAATAAGCATACCTGCCAGGGTCGCAATAAAAGCCGGCACCTTCTGATAAGATACCAAATACCCTTGAGCCGAGCCGATCAATGCGCCAATAATCAAGCAGATGAACATGACTAAAATAAAATTCATCTTATACTCAACCATCATCACCGCCGCCACAGCACCCGTAAAAGCAGCTACAGACCCCACCGATAAATCAATCTGTCCGGCAACAATGACCAACAACATGCCAATCGCCATAATCACAATATAGCTATTCTGCAAAATCAAATTGGTCAAATTCACCGGCTTCATCAAGGTGCCGTCTGTTACGATTTGGAAAAACAGCATGATGGTAATCAAGGCAAACAACATGCTGTACTGTCGAATATTGTTTCGGAAAAGTGTCGCTACGGTTTTCATATTTGTTCAACCTCTTGCTGCATAATGCATTCCATAATTTTTTCTTGAGAGGCGCTTTCTGTAGGCATTTCCCCAACAATTTTGCCTTCATTCATCACATAAATACGGTCACATATACCCAAAATTTCAGGTAGTTCAGAAGAAATGATAATGACTCCTTTCCCTTCCTGAGCCAGTTGGTTGATGATGGTATAAATCTCGTATTTGGCGCCTACATCTATCCCGCGCGTTGGTTCATCTAAAATCAAAACTTCTGGATTGGCAAAGAGCCACTTACTTAACACCACTTTTTGTTGGTTACCACCGGAAAGATTGATTGTTTTCTGTAATATACTGGAGCACTTAATATTCAGCTTGTCACGGTATTCATTGCTTACAACCATTTCCCGAGGCTCATTGATTACCGTATTCTTGGCAACTGCCTTGAGATTTGTAAGGGTAATATTGTTTTTAATGTCCTGAATGAGAATCAAGCCATACTGCTTACGATCTTCTGTGACATAAGCAATGCCAGAATCAATCGCTTTATCAATGGAACTCACATCCAGTTCCTCACCACGTTTATAAACTTGCCCGCTGATATGCCTGCCATACGCTCGGCCAAATACACTCATAGCTAATTCAGTTCTGCCAGAACCCATTAAGCCAGCAATCCCTACCACTTCACCTTGGCGCACATGGATATTGATATCATCAATCACTTTTCGATCAGGATGAATGGGATGGTAAACATTCCAATTTTTAATCTCAAACATTGTTTCGCCAATATGTGGCTCCCGTTCCGGGAAACGATGGGTTAAATCACGCCCGACCATACCGCGAATGATCCGGTTTTCAGTAATACTATCTTTTTGGCAATCGAGCGTCTCAATGGTGGCACCATCTCGCAAAATCGTGATGGAGTCTGCCACTTTATTTACTTCATTTAGCTTGTGGGAAATTAAAATAGAGGAAATGCCGCGTTCCTTAAATTGCAACATGAGTTGCAACAAGGCTTCACTATCATCTTCATTCAAACTGGCTGTTGGCTCATCTAAAATTAGCAACTGTCACTTCTTTTGCCAGCGCTTTAGCAATCTCAACCAACTGCTGCTTGCCCACACCCAAATTAGTTATCAATGTATGAGGGGATTCATGTTGCAGGCCAACCATTTTCAGGAGTTCTTGCGTTTTAGAAACTGTCTCGTTCCAGCTAATAACACCTCTCTTCCCCCGTTCATTACCCAGAAAAATATTCTCAGCAATAGAAAGGAAAGGTACCAAGGCCAATTCCTGATGAATGATGACAATTCCCAACTTTTCACTATGGGCGATGTCTTTGAACTCGCACAATTTTCCCTGGTAGAAAATTTCTCCTGTGTAAGTTCCTACAGGGTGAACACCACTCAATACCTTCATAAGTGTTGATTTCCCCGCCCCATTTTCGCCAACGAGGGCGTGGATCTCACCTTGCTGCACGCTAAAAGTGACATCATCTAGCGCTTTAACACCAGGAAATGTCTTTGTGATGCCACGCATTTCCAAAATTACATCTGACATACCCTGATTCTCCTCTTCTTATTGTTGTCTCTTCTCATTCTAAAAACTCGGCATTTGGTTTGTAGTGATGGCTAACCATCTTCCATAATTGCTATTGCACTTTAACTAATTATTTTGGCAATAATCTTGATGCAGAGTTCGCAGCTACTTGTCGTAAAGAAAAAGGAGTGTGGGAAAGGTCAAATTCCCACACTCCTTAAAATCAGTTTTTATTCAGCAAAATCTTCAGCGGAGTAATAACCACTGTCAATCAAAACTTCTTCCCAGTTATTGATATCAACATCATGCGGAACCAAGAGGAAGGACGGCACAACTTTTATGCCATTGTCATAGGTTTCGGTGTCGTTGACCGGAACTTCACCGCCTGTCAGCATGGCAATGACCATATCAACAGCCACTTTCGCCAGTTCACGGGTGTCTTTGAAGACGGTTTCTGTTTGTTCGCCAGCAATAATGGATTTGACGGATGGTGTTTCTGCATCTTGACCGGTGATGACGGGCATTGGCAGTTCGGTCGTGCCGTAACCTACACCTTTCAAGGCGGAGAGAATACCAATGCTCAACCCATCATAAGGAGACAAAACGGCATCGACTGTTTCTTCGGTGTAATAGGCGCTTAACAAGTTCTCCATACGAGCTTGGGCGGTGGCACCGTCCCAACGCAGGGTGGAAACTTTGTCCATGCCTTCTTGACCGCTCTGGATGACCAATTGACCGTTGTCTAAGTAGGGCTGCAGAATGGACATGGCCCCATCATAGAAGAAGTAGGCGTTATTGTCGTCTGGAGAGCCACCAAACAGTTCGATATTGAAGGGACCATTGCCGTCGGCTAAACCGAGTGCTTTTTCAATGTAGCTGGCCTGGATGACACCAACCTGGAAGTTGTCGAAGGTGGCGTAGTAATCGACGTTGGGGCTGCCTTTGATGAGGCGGTCGTAAGCCACAACTTTGATGCCCTGGTCTGCCGCTTGTTGCAATACGTCGGACAGGGTTTCGCCGTCAATGGCCGCGATAACAAGCACGTTCACGCCTTTGGTGATCATGTTTTCGATCTGGGCGAGTTGATTGGGGATGTCGTCTTCTGCATATTGCAGGTCAGTTTCATACCCTTTTTCGGTGAAGTAGGTGACCATGTTGTTACCATCATCAATCCAGCGTTGGGATGATTTGGTGGGCATGGAGATACCGACCAAGGTACCTTCAGGAACGGCTGCACTGCTTTCTTCGCTGGCTTCTACACCAAAATCTTCAGCGGAATAATAACCACTGTCAATCAAAACTTCTTCCCAGTTATTGATATCAACATCATGCGGAACCAAGAGGTAGGAAGGCACAACTTTTATGCCATTGTCATAGGTTTCGGTGTCATTGACCGGAACTTCACCGCCTGTCAGCATGGCAATGACCATATCCACAGCCACTTTCGCCAGTTCACGGGTGTCTTTGAAGACGGTTTCTGTTTGTTCGCCCGCAATAATGGATTTGACGGATGGTGTTTCGGCATCTTGCCCAGTGATGACGGGCATTGGCAATTCGGGGGTGCCGTAACCTACACCTTTCAAGGCGGAGAGAATACCGATGCTCAACCCATCATAAGGAGACAAAACGGCATCGACTGTTTCTTCGGTGTAATAGGCGCTTAACAAGTTCTCCATACGAGCTTGGGCGGTGGCACCGTCCCAACGCAGGGTGGAAACTTTGTCCATGCCTTCTTGACCGCTCTGGATGACCAATTGGCCGTTGTCTAAGTAGGGCTGCAGAATGGACATGGCCCCATCATAGAAGAAGTAGGCGTTATTGTCGTCTGGAGAGCCACCAAACAGTTCGATATTGAAGGGACCATTGCCGTCGGCTAAACCGAGTGCTTTTTCAATGTAGCTGGCCTGGATGACACCAACCTGGAAGTTGTCGAAGGTGGCGTAGTAATCGACGTTGGGGCTGCCTTTGATGAGGCGGTCGTAAGCCACAACTTTGATGCCCTGGTCTGCCGCTTGTTGCAATACGTCGGACAGGGTTTCGCCGTCAATGGCCGCGATAACAAGCACGTTCACGCCTTTGGTGATCATGTTTTCGATCTGGGCGAGTTGATTGGGGATGTCGTCTTCTGCATATTGCAGGTCAGTTTCATACCCTTTTTCGGTGAAGTAGGTGACCATGTTGTTACCATCATCAATCCAGCGTTGGGATGATTTGGTGGGCATGGAGATACCGACTAGAGATGCCTCGGCAGCAGGTTCGCTGCTTTCAACTTCGGCGGCTGGAGCGTCGGCAACTGGAGCATCAGCTGCTTCGGTCTCTACGGCTGGGGCAGCTTCTTCGCTGCCGCCACAGGCACTTAACATCAGCGCAAAAACAAATATGCTTATTAACAGGTATAGGGTTGTTTTTTTCATTGTTTCTCTTCCTTTCGAGGTTTTTTTATTTCTTCAACTGTTATTGTTTCATTTCTACAATAAAGGTGGAGTATTGATTTTTGAAGCAAAACTCTTTGTCGTGAAATGTTACCAATCAATTCACTGCCATAGATTTTCTCCTTCTTAAACATTTGATTCCCTCGAGTATTTATCCTTTTTTTGCTGGGGATTCGTGGGATATAAATTAGTATCAAGTGTGTTATCGCTCCCGTTAACGATAACATTCTAACATCCGCAACCCTCTCCGTCAAGCACATATTGGCTATTTTGCACTATCATCCGCCCGTTTTTGTGGTTATTCTCGTCTATTACATCCAAATTACTGTATGATTTATAAACAATCTCTTGTCAAAGAGATAAGGGCTCTGTTATACTGAACCCAATCCCGTTATCGTTAACATTCATGTTCTGTGGAATTAGTTATCGAAAAAATTGTCTGTCCTGTCATTGTGGGAATTTTTATAAAACATAAATGAGTTTGATATTATGAGTCGCAAACGAGTCACAATTAAAGAGGTTGCCCAGGTTGCTGGGGTTTCTACACAAACAATTTCTCGGGTGGTTAACGGCCGTCCTGACGTTTCCCCTGATACGCGCCAGCATGTGCAAGAGGTGATTGACCAGTTGGGCTACCAGCCGAGTAGGATTGCTCGTAGTTTGATTCAAGGGCAAAGTAACTCTTTGGGGGTTGTGATTGCCAATCTAGGGCTTTATGGACCATCCAAAATATTGCAAGGCATTCAGGAATCGGCCGTGGAAGGAGGATATTCTCTCATGCTCCATATTTTGCCGAATGCGGAAGCGTATGACGCGAAGAAGCTGATTCAGGAGATTATGTCTTATCATGTGGATGGTATTTTATGGGCGGTGCCTGAAATTGGGCAGAATCGTGACTGGATTCAACAAGAAATACATAATTTGCCAGTACCCATTGCTTTTTTGAATGTGCAACCTCGCCCAAATTTGACAACGGCCGTTATCGATAATCGTACTGGTGCAAGGTTAGCAACCCGACACCTGATTGAGCAGGGTCGGCAAAATATTGGCATTATCACCGGGCCGATGAATGCCTGGGAAGCGCGGCAGCGGGAATTGGGGTGGCGTGAAGAGTTGACGGTAAACGGCCGTTCCGTAGATGAAAGCTATATTACCAATGGCGATTGGAACCCAAACAGCGGGGAGCGTGGTATTCGAATGCTGCTCGATTGGCATCCAGAAATGGACGCCGTGTTCGCTTGCAATGACCAAATGGCGCTGGGGGCCATGAAAGTCGCTAGGCAAATGGGACGACGCATTCCCGAAGACCTCGCCATCGTCGGCTTTGATGATATTCCAGAAGCGCCCTACTTCGATCCATCGCTGACCACGGTGCGCCAAGATTTATCAGAAATGGGGCGCGAAGGTGTGAAGCAGCTCCTTCACCTGATCAACGACCCCGACCATGCCAACACAGAGCCGATTTGTCTACAACCTAAACTTATCGTGCGTGAAAGCTCACAGAATACATGCTAAATAGTGCGTATTACGTAGGCAAAAAAGGGCTAAACGGCGTGGAGAAAACACCATTCTTCTAGCCAACGCCTGACCGCGCCGTCTCGCCCCTGCCATAGTAAGCAAACCTAGCCGCTACACTCGACAAAACTGACACAAAACGGCCGTTTCCACTTCTTATTGCCCCATCCCAGCTTCCAGACTAAACTTGGCTCCCATGCGGAAAATTTCTACATCCTAATACGACAACGAGACTTTGCTAAAGGTAGATTCGATCATATGTAAACTTAACCTATCATTGGCATACTTGTATTATGAATCCACCAATTGATACAGTCTCAGAAATTACATTAACTATCAAAGATGTTCAAGAACTAGAAACAGAATTAGCTCAATACAGCCAGATTTATCAAGACCTTTTTGGTCGTCGGGAACAAAAAGAACAATACCAAGTCTATTTGCAAGGTTAGAAACCTTTGTCTCGCTCAGTGGCATGCGCTGGCCGGTAGAAACCTGCTTTGAACACGGCAAACAAGAAATTGGACTGGGTGATTATCAAGTCCGGTCATGGACGGGCTGGCATCATCATATGACCTTGCGCATTTTGGCTCATGCGTTCCTAGTTCGTATGCAACTGCGCCTCAAGGATAAAGCACCCCAGTTGACTTTGCCTCAAGCTATTCTGTTGTTAAAGGTGACCTTAACCCAGTCTCAATTGGATGTAGGTAAAGCCATTGAAATTGTCAATTATTATCAGCGACGTCATGAAGCAGCTTATCTTTCTCATTGCAAGCGCCGCTTGGCTAGATCATATGAGACCGAAGTCTCGTTGTAGTATTAGGCGGCTAATCGGTAAAAATTGGCAGGTAAACCCTCATGAATTATAAAAAAATCATAACCTTTATTATTGTTATTTCAGGTATTTTCATTGCCCTTCCATTCTTCTTCACATTAGCAGGAGATGCTCAAGTACATTTAAGTATTGCAGAAAATTTCGTCCGCGACTTTCCTTTCCAATACAATCCTGGAGGGGAAATTGTCGTTGCCTCAACCAGTCCGTTTTGGACAATTCTCCTGATTACGGCCTATCTTGTCAGCGGCAGTTGGGCGCCTCTTTGGCTGAAAATCACTATCGTATTGATATGGTTGGCAACCGCTTTTTTACTTTATAAAGCGGCTCGTGACTTATGGCGTTTTTCTGACTGGTTGGTCTTAGTCGTCCTTGCCTTATGGTTTACCCATACAGTGGTGGTTGCCAATTCCCTAAGTGGTTTAGAAAATGTTTTATCAGCGATGCAACTGTTGGCTTTATATGTGATAACGGCCGTTTCTTCACCCATTCCTTCTTCTAAACGGAGTGCGGCCATTGGGTTGCTCCTAGGCTGGATGTGGTTGACCCGACCAGATGGCGGTCTATTTGGCCTAGCACTTCTGATTTATTATGGTCTGATTGTCATTCTTTATAATCAGCAGGAGCAAAACCGCTTGTCCGATGCGCTAAAACGTTGGCTCCCGCACCTAGCGTTACTAACAATTTGCGCCGCTGTTGTGCTTTTGCCCTGGTATTTATACCAAGGATCCGTCACCGGAAAGTTTGTAACAGACTCATCACTCGCCCGCCTTTACTCTGGCCGACAAGGGTCTATCCCCATTGGCCCTCTTTTCTTTCATCCCAAGGCGACAATTTCTCTAGCAACCGGCTTCTTACCGCTGGCTTTTGGCTTTGTGGTGTCGAGTATTCATTTAATTTGGCGTTTTGTGCGGACACCAGAACGCCGTGTTTTTTTGATTGATACCTATGCACAAGCAACGGCCGTTTGGCTCATCATCATTGGCTTCATTTTTTACAGTTTCGTCGTCGGCGCAGAATCATTTGGGCGCTATTTTCTCCCGTTATACCCATTCCTCTTCTTGACTGGAGTAGCCGGATTAGCATTAGTATTTAACTGGCTGCAATCAAAATGGAAATGGGCAGCTTGGTCCTTTGCCGCCTTAGCCATTCTGTTCTTCATCGCCATCAGCAGTTACGATTACTATCGACGCCTCATACCGGGGCGCTTTACACCCGAGCAAACAGTGGATGTTATCTACGGCCCTGCTCACTTACAATATTATTCATCAAATTTATTCGACTTGATTCAAGCGCCCTCCCAACGGCAAGCCAATACCGATGAATTCCTAAACAGTCTGGGAACTGATGAAGAAAACGTGTCCATTGCCGTCACTGAGGTCCAGTTACGCTATTTTCTAGATGAGCGCGTCGAGGTATTAAGCTTAGACGGACGCACTTCCTCCGACACACTCAATTACTTTAATTCACAAACGGGTGTCCCCGATTTCGAACGCTATCTATATGCAAAACAACCAGATTACGTCCATGTCAATCAATGGTGTACAGTTGGTGGTTGGCTGTCGGCTATCCGACCAGCCATTATGGAAGATAATCTCATTTGCCAATGGCAGCAGCAAACAGAGCAAATGTCTGTGGGACAATACTTCACCTGGGACGAACATAAAATTGTGTTAGCCGCTCCCGAAATCGTTCATATTCAGTGGCACGATTAACTATCTTCATACTGAAACAAGGTACGCGAACGTAACCAGGCAAACCTTACCGCCACACTCAACAAAAATGACGCAAAACGGCCGTTTCCATTTCTATTGCCCCATCCCAGCTTCCAGACTAAACTTGGCTCCCATGCAGAAAATTTCTACATCCTAGGCGGCTCGAGTTCAAGGAGGCACTAATGCCACAACAGAAATCCCTTCGTTTCTTCTTTCTACTCTTCGGCACATTGTATTTTGTGCAAGGCGTTATCACCTCCTACCAACTCAACTTCTTCAAGCCCCACATGACCGCAGAAGGCATCAACGCCGACCGCCTGGCCATCGTTGCCACACTCGCCTTGCTCCCCTTCATCATCAAAATTGTATTTGGCCTCATTAGCGACCGTCTAAACCTATTTGGAAAAGGACATCGTGTGCCATACATGATGATAGGCGTCATCCTTTGTTCGCTAGCCTTCTTCATCGCCTATTTCATCGATCCGAGCCTCAACTTTACAGTCTTGGCGGCTATGGTTCTCTCTGCTACCTTTGCGATGGCACTCTTCGACACCACCGCCGACGCCTTTGCCATCGAGGTTGTGCCAGCCACAGATTACAGCCGTGTGCAAAGCGTCATGACAGGCGGGCGGGCGACGGGTCTCATCATTTTATCCTTCGTCTTCGGCCTGTTGGCGGCACGTTTTGGCTATTCAGTCATCTTCCTGGTCATTTCCGCCCTGCTCCTTCTGCCACTTATCCTTCTCTTCCGCATCAAAGAACCATCTATCCAAACAAAACGGCAAGGCTTTAATTGGCGAGCCTTCAAAGTGATGCTGCGCACAAGCAATATTGTTTTTGGCGTTTTTCTGACGCTCTCCTGGTTTGCCTTCCAGGGTATTGATGGATTGGTAACCTTGTACATGAGCAGCGAATTAGGCGCACCGCCCCAGATTCTGGGCACATATGGCACCATCAAAGGGATTGGCATGGTCTTGGGCGCAGTTATCATGAGCCTGATTGCCAAAAAATGGAACCTGAAAACGGCCGCATTTACCACCCTGCTTCTCGTTAGCGTAGGTGGTTTCTCGTTAAGTACCATGGAAAGTGTCAACGCCATTCTGATGCTCGCTCTTGTTATCGGTATTATCGCCGGGTTGCAATGGACAGTTTATGCCTCGCTGGCAATGGGCATCACCGATTTGCGTATTGCTGGTTCCATGTTTGCCCTGTTCCAAATGATGTCTAATATCGGCATGGCTTCCGGGGAAGGCATCGCCACCAGTCTCTCCAACAATGCGATGGGGTTCACCGGTGTTTTTCGCTTACTGGCAACCATCAATCTATTCCTGATTCCCTTCTTTTATTTTGTCATGCGCCAAGTCAACAAACAAATTGAAAAAGATAAAGTTGACCCCCATACGGCCGTTGAACTATCACCAGAGAGCATCATTTAATATGGAATGCAGACCCAACTGCGGCATGTGCTGCGTCGTCCCCTCTATTAATTCCCCCATTCCAGGGATGCCCCAGGGAAAACCCTCAATGCAGATGTGCATTCATCTGGACAGTGTGACGCGGAAATGTGCCATTTGGGGCACAAGCGACTATCCGAAGTTTTGCCGAGGGTTTAAACCCGAGCTTGATTTTTGTGGGAACTCACGAGAAGAAGCACATGAACTGTTAGCCATCATGGAAATTGCTACCAAACCCTCCTAAAACAATTCATCGCCTCCACGTGATTTTCAGGTCAGCATCAGGTAAACTTTGTCCGCTTAAAAATAAAAATACCCATGTCACACATATCCAGCCATCCAAGTTGGTGCCTGAGAGCATTTAGGAGTAAACGCATGACACGTCAAACCCACACCGTTAATATCGCCGGAATCATCCGCCATTTGCCCCTTTTTGAGGTTGCGCCAGGGGTACGCATTGCTATTTTTAATATGTTGGGTGATACCAATGTTGTAAAAGCATCCGCTGCGGCGCTGGCTGAACGATTAAAAAACGGACAAGCAGAGGTGCTTGTCACCGCCGAGGCCAAGAGTATTCCGCTCATTTACGAAATGAGCGCCCTCATGGGATTACCCTACGTTGTCCTGCGCAAATCGTACAAATCCTACATGGGCGATGCCCTCAGCACCGAGACCGTTTCCATCACAACTGGCAAACCCCAGCAATTATTTTTGGATGAAAAAGACCAATCATTGATCACGGGCAAACAATGTATTCTCGTTGATGATGTCGTCAGCACCGGCAGCACCCTTAAAGGTATGCAAGAGCTGATCGAGCTTGCCAATGGCAAAGTTCACAAAGTAGCGGCCGTTTTCACTGAAGGAGACAACGATTGGTCTTATGTGGTGGCGCTGGGTAATTTGCCTGTTTTTATGGATTAGGTGTGGCTGAAACGACAACGGCCGTTACCCTTTCCATATTCCGCCATCTCTTCGCCTCCGTTGCCGAAGAGATGGGCGTCACCCTGGGACGCGCCGCCTACAGCCCCAACATCAAAGAACGGCTCGACTTTAGCTGTGCCGTTTTTCTGGGCGATGGCCGAATGCTGGCCCAAGCCGCCCACATTCCCGTTCACTTGGGCGCGATGCCTGCCTCAGTGCAAGCCGCCATCCAAACCTGCGCCCCCTTCTCCCCCGGCGATGTCGTCATCCTCAATGACCCGTATCAAGGCGGCAACCACCTGCCTGATATTACGCTCGTTTCCCCGGTATTTATTAAGCAGCCAACGGCCCCCTCTCCCTCTCAGGGAGAGGGCTGGGGAGAGGGTAAACTCCCGATTTCTTCGTCGCCAGCCGCGCCCATCATGCCGATGTGGGCGGCATGTCGCCCGGCTCCATGCCGCTTTCCACCGAACTATTCCAGGAAGGTATCATCATTCCACCCATCAAGCTGATAGCCGCTGGTAAACGGAACGACGCGGTGTGGCAGCTCATTTTACGTAACGTGCGCACACCGCAAGAACGAGAAGGCGACCTTGCCGCACAGCTTGCTGCCCACGCCATCGGCGAAAAACGGCTGCATGAAATCATTTTGCGCTACGGACTTCACGATTCGCTCAATCATGCCAACGCCCTGATTGACTACGCAAATAAGATGACCCGTGCCGCTGTGCAGCAGATACCAAACGGCCGTTATACCTTCACCGACTATCTCGACAATGACGAAATCGACCCCATTCCTATCCAGGCGACCATCACCATTACTGAAGATGAGCTGGTAGTAGACTTTGCGGGAACGGGAACGGCCGTTGCCGGAAATCTCAACGCCGTGCCAGCCATCGTCCACTCGGCCGTGGGTTACTGCGTACGTTGTGTAGCGCTGGCCCTGCTCAACACAGACCTGCCCATGAACGACGGCGCCTTTGCCCCCATCACCACCCACATTCCGCCGGGCAGTCTGCTCGACCCCCATCCCCCGCACGCCGTCGCGGCAGGCAATGTCGAAACCTCCCAACGAATTGTGGACGTGGTGTTTGGCGCCCTGGCTCAAGCCTTGCCCCACCTCATCCCCGCTGCCGGACAAGGCACCATGAACAACCTCACCTTCGGCGGAACCTACCCAGGCTCCAACCGCCAGTTCGCCTACTACGAAACTATTGGTGGCGGCGCAGGAGCCGGCCCGGAAGCAGATGGCGCCAGCGGCATTCACGTCCACATGAGCAACACCCTCAACACGCCCATCGAAGCCTTAGAACACACCTATCCGCTGCGCGTGGAAGCCTACAGCCTGCGCCAAAATTCAGGCGGAACCGGTCAGCATCACGGTGGCGACGGGTTAGTGCGAGCCATTCGGTTCCTTAGCCCCGTCTCCGTCACCGTCACCAGCGAACGCCGCCAAAGGCCACCTTATGGCTTACAAGGGGGCAACCCCGGACAGCCAGGCAAAAACAGCCTCATCCAAAACGACACAGAAACACGACTCCCCGGCAAAATCACCCGCAACCTGCAAGCTGGTGATATTTTACGCCTGGAAACACCCGGCGGTGGCGGTTGGGGCAACCCACAAGAATAGGTAACACGACCTATACAAGCCCGCTTGATAACACTCTATAATGTCACCAGTTGTCCTCTCCCATCGCAAATAACATTGAAGATAATCAAACGACAAATGGAAACAACGGACAAACAATCAGCCGGAGAAAATAGATGACTGCTGTCAATGCCCCAATCTTACAAATTCAAGACCGCGAATTACGCAAAGCCATCCTGTGGTTGGCTGAAAAAATAGAATCCTCACTTGAAGGAAAATCGATACCTTCCCGCGATCCAAAAACAGTGCAACTGATTAGAGATCGGTTATGATATGGCGCGTAAACATGCCAATATCAACATTCCACCTCAAATAGAGTCAGTCTTTTTTGAAGCCCTACTCGATGAAATTGTCGGCTTTGGTCCCATTGAACCCTTGCTCAATGACAAAGATGTCACGGAAGTGATGGTCAATCGGGCTGATCTCGTTTACGTGGAAAAGAAAGGCAAAGTCATTGAAAGTGGCATTGTGTTTGTGAACGATGCCCATGTAGAGCGTATTATCAACAAAATCGTCAAGCCATTGGGACGAAAAGCAAACCGAGATATGCCGCTTGTTGATGCCCGTCTCCCTGACGGCTCCCGGGTTAACGCCGTTGTGGCGCCTTGTGCCATTGATGGCCCGAATATCACCATCCGCAAGTTTTCCAAAACGCCATACCAGGTTCAAGATCTTATCAATTTTGGCAGTCTCAATAAAGATATGGCTGATTTCTTACATGCGTGTGTTGTCTCGAAACTAAACATCGTCGTCAGTGGCGGTACTGGCTCCGGCAAAACAACCCTGCTCAATGTGCTTTCCAGTAATATCCCCGATAGCGACCGTATTGTCACCATTGAGGATGCCGCAGAATTAAATCTGATGCAGCGACATGTCGTTCGCTTGGAAACCAAGAAACCAACACACAAAGGGGATACGGAAGTAAGCATCCGCGACTTGGTAATCAACGCTTTACGTATGCGCCCTGAACGTATTGTCATTGGAGAATGTCGTGGCGGGGAAGCGCTGGACATGCTGCAAGCGATGAATACGGGTCATGATGGCAGTTTAACGACTGTACATGCCAATACGCCTCGTGACACCGTCTCTCGTCTGGAAACATTGGTGCTGATGGCCGGTATGGATTTACCAATCGCTGTGGTACGTAAGCAAATTGTGTCTGCGATTGATCTGATTGTGCAACAAGCTCGTTTACGAGATGGACAGCGTAAAGTAACTGCTATCACCGAACTAACGGGGCTTGAAGGAGATACACCTGTCATGCAGGATATCTTCAAGTTCGTGGAAACGGGTGAAAAAGAAGGTGTCGTGCAAGGTTATTATGCCCCTGGTGGCATGAGACCTAACTGTGAACAGCGCTTAAAAAATCATGGATTTAACTTACCATCTACCATGTTTATGGGAAGTGGTAGCAACCCAGCCTCTGGAGGCAATCGAAGACGTTAATCTCCTTATTTTGAAGATTGAGGATACTATTTATTCATTGTTATTCATTTTCATTGTCCTCAATCTTCAATCTTTTACCATTTTCGCTTATCCCACGTAATCATTCACCCCTTCGCTAACAAAGTTGTCATTCCCGCACGTTTTTAGCGGGAATCCAGCCGCGTGTCCTGTGGATTCCCGCTTACTGCCTGCGGGAATGACGGTGGGACTGAACGGGTACTATCCCACCTGATAAAATTCACAATTTATGAGCATTTGCGGATCGCTGGTTTTATCGACGAGGGGTTCTGCGCTACAATTCTGCCCCTATGCGATTTTTGATTTTCCTATTAGGTTTTTTTTTGAGTGGCTTGTTGCTGGTAAGCTGTCAATCCGGTCAGCCGGAAACGGTTGAGGCGGGTGAGTCTTTGGGTCATGTGCTGGCGTTGGAAAGTGAAACGGCCGTTTCCACCCCCGCCGCACGCCAAAATCCACCACCCCCACCCGTTACGCCCCTCAGCGAAAGTTCACCTCTCCCGCCGCCCGCCACCCTCACCCCCATCCCCACCGAAATAAAACCAACGCCTATCCCGCCCACAGAAGTGGTGCCCACGCCAACCGCCACCCCCATTGGTGTATGCAGCCAACGTATTCCCAGCGATGACCTGTTTACACTTGTCACCCAAACCTATAATTTAAGCCGCGATTATGCCCCGCAAGACATCGTGCTTTTAACCGACTTCCTCCCCATGGATGTCACTTTAGGCTATCCCTCAGAAATCAGAGAAATAGCCCTGCAACCGCTGCTTGCGATGATTGCCGACATGAAAGCGGCAGGCTTGCAGCCACAAATTTTGTCCGGCTATCGCAGTTTCTACGCGCAGTCGGTTGCCTGGGACAAATGGAGCAAGGAAGTGCCAGACCACGTTTCGATTATCAGCGCCCGTCCCGGACACAGCGAGCATCAACTGGGCACGGTGGTTGATTTTGGCTCCCCCGCTTTGCCAGAAATCGTAGGCGAAGCAAGATATCCAGTTCCACACTTATTTCTTTAAGACGCCAGAAGGAATTTGGTTGTTGGACAATGCCCATCGGTATGGGTTTACCCTCAGCTATACCAGAGAAGCCTCGGAAATCACCGGGTTTTACTATGAACCGTGGCACTATCGCTATGTTGGCCCTGAAATGGCGACCCAACTCAAAGAAATTGGGCTAACGCTCACCGAATATCAACTCAGCACGCAACCTGAGCCGTGTATCCCCGACTAATGCCCAAAAATTCACCTATGAACAGAAAAACGGCCGTTTTCTCCCTATATTTCCTTATACTGCTGTTTGTGATGGGTTGTCAGGCAGAACGGCCGTTACCCACACCAGCGGCTATCGCGCTTGTCGCCGCCCAACCCAGCCCCACAGCCACAACTATGCCGCCAACAGAAACGGCCACAGCAGCACCTACTGTCACAGAAACGGCCGTGCCATCCCCCACCGCCACCGAATCGCCCACTGCTCCAGCCTCCCCGACGCCCTTGCCGCCCATCACCCTCTTCATCCCCTCAGAATGGCAGGAAATCGCCGGCAGAAGCCATCGCCCAATTGAACGAGACGTATCCTGATTTTGCCTGGGAGTTGGCAAATTCCGAGCAAGAATGCCGACATCGTTTTAAGCACAGGCAGATGGCGTATTCGTGCACCAGGAACCGCTGGCGCTCGTCGTCCCGTTCAACGCCAGTTGGGACTATACCGACGAAGCGACGGCGCAAGGAGTCATCGATTTTGGACACCAACTAGCACGTGTCATGCCCTGGCGTGACATTGACCGCACCCAAAAAGCGATGCACATCGACGGCCGTTTTCCCACCGACCCCGACTATCCCTTCCATGAAAACTGGTCATTAGTTGGAGAGGCTGGCACACGAAACGGCCACTTCCAATGCTGCCCCTATCTTCCAATCAGCGATGGCCGATACCGTCATCCGTACTGGCCGCCGTGGGCGACATCATGCTCGACCGCACCCTGGGCAGCGTCATTGCCGACGGCGGTATCGAATTCCCGTTCAAACTCGTCGCGCAACCGCTGCAAACTGCCGACATCACCGTGGGCAATTTGGAAACGGCGTTAGGCGATGTGGGGGAACCAGCCGAAAAAAGCTACACCTTCCAATCTCCGCCCGGCGCGGCCGAGGCGCTGGCCTGGGGCGGGTTTGACGTGGTGTCGCTGGCAAATAATCATGCCATGGATTACGGCCCCGAATCACTGCTGCAAGGCATCGACCTGCTCAACGCGCAAGCCGTGGCTCCCATCGGTGCAGGCGCAAATTCCGCGCAGGCACGAGCGCCCCACATTGTGTCGGTCAACGGTTTTGACGTGGCGTTTTTAGGCTATGTTCACGTTCCGGTTGAGGCAAGAGGCAACTTTTTTGACACGGCCACCTGGACGGCTACCGAGACCACACCCGGACTTGCGTGGGCTGTGCCAGAGGAGATTATGGAAGATGTAACGGCCGTTAAATCCCAGGCAGATCTCGTCGTTGTTGTTTTACACAGCGGCTATGAATACGTCGAACCGCCCAGCGAAGAGCAAGCCGCCGCCGCCCACGCCGCCATCGACGCGGGCGCCGACCTTGTAATCGGCCATCATGCTCACATTTTGCAAGCAGTTGAGTTTTACAAAGAGGGTCTCATTGCGTATGGACTGGGTAATTTTGCCTTCAATATCGATGGCAACCCCAACACGGCCATTCTCAACGTTTGGCTCGACGCGGATGGTATCCGGCAATTTGAGTTTATCCCGGCCATCGTGCAATATGGCGGTCAACCCCGCTTCGCGGAACCAGCCGAGTCCTCTGAAATTTTGGGGCAGATTTATCGGTTGAGCCAGGGCTTTCCCATGCCTGCGGCGGGAAATTGAGAACGGCCGTTTGAATTTGTTACTGGAGTCAGGCGAAATTAGCAGCCACCTCTGGAGCCGTAACGCGATTTGCCAAATCGCGCTACACTGTTAGCAGGCAAAAACGCCAGTGTCCAGTTTGTTACGAGATTGACGCTTGCAATGAAGCAACCGCCTCTTGCTCACTATCATGAATTTCCATCACATGGGCGGCGATGTTTTCTTTCAACCCTGATACGCCTGCATCATTGAGCGGAAAATGGGTGGAAACGGCTTGCCTTGAGCTTGTCGAAACGGCCGTTTTAATTTCAGCCAATCGCGCTTCAATCAGCAGTCATTTCAGCAATGCCCTCATTCCCCTGATCCAAAAACACATCCCGCTTCCGCAGCATCAACTGGCGCGTTTCCTTGAGCAAATCCACCTCATCCGGCAGCAGCGCCAGACTCAAAGCCTGCCACGCTTCAGCGCTTTTCCTGAACTGGTCAGCAGCTTCGTTCAGTGCCGGTTTTTCCAAAATCACAGCCGCCTCGTCCAAAAACGCCGCATACACATCCCGTTCCGCAAAACCAACCTTGCCAAACGTATTGATGTCGGTGAACGCCGAGCACAAGCCCGCATATAATTCCCGTCCTGCCGGAAACTCTTTGGCCCAACTGCCCCGTCCCTTTGCCGCCGTGAGCATCTTGGCCCAATGTTGATACGCCGCAAAACCAAAGTTGTTTTTGGAGCCTTTGGGTGGTTTTTCGGTGAACAGTTTGATGGTGTCCCAGATGCCGGCCTGAACGGCCGTTACCAATTTCTCTTCTCGCGGCGGATCCAACGTCAACACCCGATTCTTCACCTTCTCCACACGCCCCCGCGCCGCCGCCAACTCGCCAATCGTCACCGTCAAACCCACCCGCGCCCGATCCGCAATCAAAACCTTATCCGCCACTTCATCGTAGCCATAGACCACCAGCGGGAACATCGCCCACATGCCCTCGTCCCACACTTCGACCGTTGTAGGGCAAGCTAAACAAATCAGCCCACACGAGGGGCGGCACGCCATCTTCCAGCGCCTTCACCACATTCGCCACGCCCTTCTCCGCGCTCGCCGTCTGCTCAATATGCTGCACCACGCCCAGGCGCGACAGCATCGTGTCCATCGGATCAAAGGTATTGCGCGTCAGAATGCGAGCCATCGGATCATAGCCATCATAAGCAAAGACAAAGTAGCCCATGACAATGCCGCCGCTCACCCCCAGCAGCAGCGCCTCGCTGAACGGTTCCCCTGTGTGCGGCGCAACCACACCCCGATACGCCCAATGGTTAGCGACGGTGCCTGTTTCCCAATAACGGCCGTTAAACTGTTCATAATCTGCAAGAATTGGCATAAATTCCTCCGGTTTGTATTTGCAGACCATTATAAACGGGAAAACGGCCGTTCTGGAAAAGAAGAGACATAGTCGTCAAAAATAGAGACACACAAAATCAGCAGCGAATTCCCGCGAATTATCACAAATAAAATGGAAATTCGTGATAATTCGCGGAAATTCGCTGCCAAAATAAACGGTTTCAAATCCATCCACTAAACAGCAGGCTCCCGCATCCCTGGCATCACCCCCAACTGCTGCATCATGCCCTGCGAATCCCACAGATGCCACAAATCCATACCTTTGCCATCAGCAAACTGCACAAAATGCATATGCGCTGCGCTAATGGCGCGGCCTGTTGGCGGCACACCTGGCCCTGGCCCCATTTGCAACAGCCCCAGATGCGTGCCCGTCATCGTCGAGCGAAAAGCAACAATGTCGCCCTCCGCCAACATATCATGAATTTCAAAATGTAAATCCGGGAACGCCGTCCGCAGCGCGGTAATCACCTGCTTGAGATGGGTCGTAAAATTGACGCCGGCTGGTTCTTGATGATCAACGGCCGTTGCCCCCAAATGCACATCTACCGCCTCCAAATCACCCTGATTAAATGCCCGTTCCATAAATTCCCGCGTAAAAGCTTTATTCGTTTCGTTCGACATAGTACATCTCCTTTCAATATAGTTTGACTACATTCAATAAATGCAGTATACTTCTCGCTATGAACAATGTCAATAAGCAAATGACCCACCGGCAACGACAAGCCCTTGCCACCCAAACGCTCATCATCGACACCAGCCGCGATCTGTTCCTGGAGCAAGGCTACGGCGTCACCACCATCGAAGCCATCGCCGAAAAAGCAGGTGTGGCCGTCAGCACCATCTATGCCATCTTCAAAAGCAAACGCGGCATCCTCCGCGCCATCCGCCAGGCATGGCATGAAACATCTGGGCAAGCAGATATTTACAAAAACGCCCTGGCACAGCCAGACGGCAAAACACGTTTTGAACTGGCAGCCCATGCCACCCGGCGGCAGTGGGAAACAGGCGCCGCCATGACAGCCATTTATCGCAGCGCCGCCGCCGTTGACGCCGAAGCCGCCGCCGAATTGCAAGAGTCACTGCAAGGTCGGCAAGCACATCTCGACCAGTTCATCGCCACCTCCGCCACCCTGCTGCGCCCCGACCTGACACAGCCACAGGCCGCCGCCATTTTTCGGGCGCTAACCTTGGCGGAGGTGTATCGGGAATTGGTTGAACGGGAAGGCTGGTCACCCGCTGCCTACGAACAATGGCTGGCCCAAATCCTGCAACAACAACTGCTGCCATCCTAGTTTGCCCCCATTTGAAAAAGAAGAAACATAGTCGTCAAAAATCCTGACAAAAGGTGTCAGTAATCCTCCTTATACTCAAGGATATAGACGTCAACTCATGGAGGTGCAAAATGATGTCCCCGCAGGTTAATTATGCATTGTACGCATTCTTGATAGAAGAAAATAAACGTAAAATCGAAGGAGTCAACAGACGACCCAGGCAAACACACACAAGACCGATATTTAAACTCGTTGGAAATCTGCTTGTCCGTTTAGGAAGCTGGTTGCAAAAACACGATCAACACACTGATCCAACCACCGTCGCTCATACAATGTAGCCATCTACAAACGTCACCTGTCATTTTGATGGGTGACGTTTTGATGGCCTATTCATGATCTCCGTCACCTTGTCTCCCATCCCACATCGACGCATAATGGGAAAATGGAAGCAAAACAAGCCATTGTCCGTTATCGTTTAACCGTCACCGGCGTCGTGCAAGGCGTCGGTTTTCGGCCATTTGTCTACGGACTGGCACACAAACTGGCGCTCAACGGCTTCGTCGGCAACGACAGCAGCGGCGTCTTCATCGAACTCGAAGGCACAGCCGCGCAACTCGCGCAATTTCCAAACCGCCCTGCGCGACGAAGCGCCGCCCCTCGCCCACATCGAAACCATCACCACCACCGAAATTCCCGCCAACGGCACAACCGACTTCACCATCGTCCACAGCCAAGCCCAAGCCAGCGCCAACACCCTCATCTCCCCCGACATCTGCATCTGCGCCGACTGTCTGGCCGAAATCTTCGACCCTGCCAACCGGCGCTACGGCTACCCGTTCACCAACTGCACCAACTGCGGCCCGCGTTACACCATCATCAAAGACATCCCCTACGACCGCCCCTTCACCACCATGTCCGACTTCCCCATGTGCCCCGCCTGCCAGGCTGAATACGACAATCCCCTCGACCGCCGCTTCCACGCACAACCGAATGCCTGTGAAGAATGCGGCCCACGCATTTGGCTTGAAAGCAGTAAACAGTTTTCAGTGAACAGTGAACAGTGGTCGGAAGACCAAAAACTTCACAATTCACAATTCACAATTCACAATTCACAATTCACAATTAAAAAAGCTCAAGACCCTGCTTGCCGAAGGCAAAATTCTGGCCGTTAAAGGTCTCGGCGGCTTCCATCTCGCTTGTGACGCCACCAACGATGACGCTCTAAACTTGCTACGCGAAAGAAAAGGGCGTGTGGATAAACCATTTGCGGTGATGGCTTTGGATATAACGGCCGTTCACCAATTTGCCCATCTCTCCCCCGCCGAAGAAACCCTGCTCACCAGCAAAGAACGCCCCATCCTCCTCCTGCGCAAAAAAGCCAACAGCCCCCTTTCCGACCTCGTCGCCCCTGGCAACAATTACATCGGCGTGATGCTGCCCTACACGCCGCTGCATTATCTTGCTGTTATCAGTAAACAGTGATCAGTTTTCAGTTTTCAGTGAACAGTGTTCAGTGACAGCGACGCGACCGAACACCGAACACCGAACACTGATCACCGATCACTCACTCTCGTCATGACCTCCGCCAACTACGCCAACGAACCCATCGTCAAAGACAACGACGAAGCCCGCGCCCAACTCGCCACCCTCGCCGACGCCTTCCTCTTCCACAACCGCGACATCCACGCCCGCGCCGACGACTCAGTCGTGCGCTTACTTCACAATTCACAATTCATAATTCACAATTCACCATTTCTTATTGCCCATCCGCCGCTCCCGAGGCTACGCTCCCTTCCCTGTCAAACTCCCCCATCACCATCCCCACCACCCTGGCCGTCGGCGGCGAACTCAAAGCCACCTTCTGCCTGACCAAAGACAACTACGCCTTCATGAGCGCCCACATCGGCGATATGGAAAATTTAGAGACATTGCAGGCATTTGAAACGGCCGTTTCCCATTTCCAGTCCATCTTCCGCGCCCAGCCAGAACGCATCGTCTGCGACCTGCACCCCGGCTACCTCTCCACCCAGTGGGCCGAACGGCAAGCCACACAGCACAACATTCCCCTCACCAAAGTGCAGCACCACCACGCCCACATCGCCGCCGTCATGGCCGAGCATCAGCACGACGGCAAGCAGCCCGTCATCGGTTTCAGCTTTGACGGCACGGGCTACGGCACAGACGGCGCCATCTGGGGCGGCGAAGTGATGCTGGCCGACTACCACGGTTTTGAGCGCGTGGGACATCTGAAGTATGTGCCTTTGGTGGGAGGAGATGCGGCGGTAAAACGGCCGTTTCGCGTCGCACTCTCTCATTTGTGGGCAGCCGGGATTGAGTGGTCTGGGGATTTGCCTTGTGTGCAGGGGGTAACGGCCGTTGAGCAAGCCATCATCCGCAAACAGCTAGAAACCGGACTCAACAGCGTGCCCACCAGCAGCATGGGCCGCCTCTTCGACGCCGTCGCCGCCCTCGCCGGTATCCGCCAAACCGTCACCTACGAAGCCCAGGCCGCCATCGAATTCGAGTCCCTCGTCGATCCCACCGTCACAGACAGCTACACATTCAAAATCAGTTACACAGAGATACACGGAGAAGACACAGAGAACCACAGAGAAAACCCTCTGGTTTTTCCTCCGCGTCCTCCGCGCTCTCCGCGGTTAAAATCTTTTAAAATCGACCCCACCCCATTGTTCAACGAACTCGTCACCGACGTGCAAAAAGGCATCAAAACAGCTATCATTGCCGCAAAATTTCATAACGCAGTGGCAGACCTCATTCTGCAATTGAGCGAACAATATGCGTGAACAAACCGGCATCAATCAAGTGGCTCTCAGCGGCGGCGTTTTCCAAAACGTCACCCTGCTGCAAAAAACCATCACCCGGCTCCACGCCGCGAACTTTGAAATACTCACCCACCAGCTTGTCCCACCCAATGACGGCGGTTTAGCCCTTGGACAAGCAATAATTTCAGTGAACAGTAAGCAGTAAACAGTGTACAGTGGCAGTTCGACTACCACTGTTCACTGAACACTGTACACTGTTCACTAAAAAACGGAGAATAAACTATGTGCTTAGGCATACCTGGAAAAGTAATAGAAATATACGACAGCAACGGCACCCGCATGGGCAAAGTCGACTTTAGCGGCATCGTCAAAGAGACCTGCCTCGAATACGTCCCCGAAGTGGAAGTAGGCGATTACACCATCATCCACGTCGGCTTCGCCATCACCAAACTCGACGAAGCATCCGCCCTGGAAACCCTGGCCCTCTTTGAGGAAATTGGAATGCTGGGGGAAGAGCTCGGCGTCGAAGAAGGCAGCGAAAGCTAGAGAGATTAAAGAATAAAGATTGAAGATAAGCGTATCATATTTGCCGCCAATCTTAATCTTCAATCTTTAATCTTTGTCCCTTAATTTATGAAATACCTAAACGAATTCCGCGATCCCGAACTGGCGCAAAAGCTGTTCGACGACATCAACCGCATCACCACCCAAAAATGGGCCATCATGGAAGTGTGCGGCGGACAGACCCATTCCATCATCCGCAACGGCATCGACCAGCTTCTGCCAGACAAAATCGAACTGATTCATGGCCCTGGCTGCCCCGTGTGCGTGACCCCGCTGGAAGTGATTGACAAGGCGCTGGCGATTGCCGCTAAACCGGGCGTCATCTTCTGCTCCTTTGGTGACATGCTGCGCGTGCCGGGCAGCGACAAAGATTTGTTCCGCATCAAAAGCGAAGGCGGCGATATACGCATCGTCTACTCGCCGCTGGATGCTGTCAAAATCGCGCAGGATAACCCGGACAAAGAGGTGGTGTTCTTTGCCATCGGCTTTGAGACGACGGCTCCGGCCAATGCCATGTCGGTCTTCCAGGCGCAAAAGCTGGGGCTGACCAACTTTTCCGTGCTGGTGTCACATGTGCTGGTGCCGCCCGCCATCGAAGCAATACTCAGTTCACCCAGCAACCGCGTGCAGGCGTTTTTGGCGGCGGGACATGTGTGCAGCGTGATGGGCACCTGGCAGTACGAGCCGCTGGCCGAGCAATACCACGTCCCCATTGTGGTGACGGGTTTCGAGCCGCTGGATATTTTGGAGGGTATTCGGCAGACGGTGCAGCAGTTGGAAAACGGCCGTTACTCCGTTGAAAATGCCTACGCCCGCGCTGTGGTGCCACAGGGCAATCTGCCCGCCCAAAAAATGCTCGCCGACGTCTTCGAAGTTACCGACCGCACCTGGCGCGGCATCGGCGAAATTCCGCAAAGCGGCTGGAAACTCAGCGAAAAATACGCCGCCTTCGACGCCGAAACCAAATTCGACGTCAGCGACATCCATACCGAAGAATCCCCCCTGTGCCACAGCGGCGAGGTGCTGCAAGGACTGCTCAAGCCCAACCAATGCCCCGCCTTCGGCAAAGAATGCACGCCGCGCAAACCCCTGGGCGCCACCATGGTCTCCAGCGAAGGCGCGTGTGCGGCATATTATCAATACGGCCGTTTTATGACTTAGAAACGTAGAGGAAAGATTAGAGATTGGAGATTAGAGATTTGGGATGCGTTCAATCTCCAATCTCCAATCTCCAATCTCCATTTCAACCATGACAAACACCCTAAATTTTGAAGGCTGGACCTGCCCCATGCCCCTCCGTGATTACCCCAACATCGTGTTGGGCCACGGCGGCGGCGGCAAACTGTCCGCCGAACTAATCGAACATCTTTTTGTGCCTGCTTTTGCCAACGACGCCCTGACAAACCTGGGCGATTCGGCCGTTTTGAACCTCAACGGCAGCCGCATTGCCATGTCAACCGACTCGTTTGTGGTACGGCCGTTATTCTTCCCCGGCGGTAACATTGGCACACTCGCCGTACACGGCACCGTCAACGACATCGCCATGAGCGGCGCTGTGCCGCTCTATTTGAGCGTCGGTTTCATCATCGAGGAAGGACTGCCGCTCGATCAGCTTGGCGCGATTGTGGAGTGCTATGGCCGCCGCCGCCAAAGAAGCAGGCGTGCAGCTTGTCACCGGCGATACCAAGGTGGTGGACAAAGGTCACGGCGACGGCATTTTCATCAATACCAGCGGCATCGGCCTCATCCCCGACGGCATCGACATTGGCCCGCACCGCGCCCAACCGGGCGACGTGGTCATCGTCAGCGGCACGTTGGGCGACCACGGCATGGCGATCATGAGCGTGCGCGAGGGGCTGGAGTTCGAGACGGCCATCGAGAGCGATTCCGCCGCCCTCAACGGCATGGTCGCCGACATTCTCGCCGTTTGCCCCGATGTCCACGTCCTGCGCGACCCCACGCGGGGCGGCGCGGCTTCGTCGCTCAACGAGATTGCCCAGGCTTCCCACGTGGGCATTGCTTTGGATGAGAACAAGATTCCGGTGAAAACGGCCGTTTCCTCCGCCTGTGAACTGTTGGGCATGGATCCCATCTTTGTCGCCAACGAGGGCAAACTGCTCGCCATCGTGCCGGAAGCGTCTGCCGAGGCTGTCCTGGCCGCGATACAAGCACATCCCAAAGGCCAAGACGCCGCCATCATCGGCAAAGTCGTCGCGGAACACCCTGGTATGCTCACCGCCCGCACCGGCATCGGCGGCACCCGCGTCATCGCCATGCAGATTGGGGAGCAGCTTCCCGAATTTGCTAAAGATCGAAGATAGATAAGGCGCTTAAAACATGGCCTCTGCGAACGCAAAGGGGGCAGTTTTCCAAAAAAGTATGGCTTTGCGAACGCAAGGAGTTCTAAACTGTATGCTCTGCGAATCAAAGGTGGCAGTCAAACGGAGAGCATAGGAACGAGGATAAAATTAAACATTTCCAGAACTAGGGACCTAAACTGTGCATAATATTCTATCTAAAACGCTACTAATCAATTTTTTATCAAAGACAATATTGATTGGTGCCAGCTTATTTATTTTAATGCTGATTGGATGTCAGAGTAATCCAGTAAATTTGACACCGGAACCTACATCATCAGTGATTTGGACAACAACCAAGGACTTTAAAAGGCTACAACCCATTTTGTTTACTAGAGACGATTTGAATTGGGAAGGTGGCAAATTTTCACAGTGCTGATGAATTGGCAACAAACAGCAGATTCCTCGAGAGATATTGTCGCTGAAGATGTTGCTGGCGTTTATTGGACATTAGAACCACGGATTGATCTCCCAAAGGGAGGCTCAAGACGTGGCAGTATTTTAGGTGCCTCACAATTGCCTGGATTTATAGTAGTGAAGAAAAAGCTATCGAAGCAATTGAATTTGAAAGATACAGGTTCAGTTTAGGATTAGGCCAACCGATGGAAGTTGATCCACAATTGAACAATGTCATCACTGGTTGTGCGAGAGCATTCGATTCCGACATAAAAGAGCACTTAAATTGCAGTTTCATGGGACAGCATGGGCGATATGTTACAAATATCAATATGCCCGTGGATGGTACAGTTGTCACATTAGATGATTGGCACGACCTCACAAATGCAATCCAAAATCGGATGATTATCCAAGTTGAAAAAGATAGAGAGAATCTAACCAATAAACATTCCTCTCTACGACAGCACACTCTGGGAACGAGGAAAAGTTATGAAAATCATCAAATCAATTTTAATCGTTTTACTTAGCATTGTTGGTCTCGTCGCAGCTATAGCAGTGGCTATTTTGCTGAAATTCAAGCTCAGTGCGCGGCGCAACGTGAGCAAACTGAGCGGCGATGCGCCTTTGCTGGAAGTAGATGGCATGGTGTTTCGGGATTTGAACGGAAACGGCCGTTTAGATGCCTACGAAGATCCGCGCCGCCCCATCGAACTGCGCGTGGTCGATCTCATGAGCCAGATGACCCTCGAAGAAAAAGCCGGTCTCATGATGCAGCCCATGATCGACGGCAAAAAGAACGGCGACCTGCACGAGACACCCACCTTCATCCAGCCAGTTCCCACCTCAGAAATGGTCATCAACCGCCACATCAACCACTTCAACATTGTGCAATCCACCTCTGCCAAAGCCCTGGCACGCTGGCACAACAACATCCAAAAAATGGCAGAACGCACCCGTCTGGGCATCCCCGTCACCATCAGCACCGACCCGCGCCACAGCGCCGTCTACAATCCCGGCGCCGGTGTGCAAACCGAAGATTTCTCGCAGTGGCCTTCCCAATTGGGACTGGCCGCGGCCGGCGACGAAGCGCTGGTGGAACAGTTCGGCGACATCGCCCGGCAAGAATACCTGGCCATTGGCGTCCGCACCGCCCTGCACCCCATGGCCGACCTGGCCACGGAGCCGCGCTGGGCACGCATGGGTTTCACCTTCGGCGAAGATGCGCGAACTGTCCAAAAAACTGACCGCCGCCTACATTCGCGGCTTCCAGGGCGCAGAATTTGGCACAGAAAGCGTCTCCTGCATGGTCAAACACTTCCCCGGCGGCGGCCCTCAAAAAGACGGCTGGGACCCCCACTTCACCTATGGCCGCGACCAGGCGTATCCCGGCGACAACTTCGACTACCACATGATCCCGTTTGAAGGGGCCTTCGCCGCCAACGTCACCCAGGTCATGCCCTACTACGGCATCCCCACCGGCCAAACCAGCGAAGACGTAGCCATGGGCTTCAACAAAGACATCATCACCGACCTCCTGCGTGGAAAATTTGGCTTCGATGGCGTCGTCTGCACCGATTGGGGCATCGTCGAAGGCATGAAAATGATGGGCGTGCTGCCCGGCATGGCAGCCAGAGCCTGGGGCGTTGACGATTTGTCCATCAACGAACGCTACCAAAAAGTGATTGAAGCGGGTGTAGATCAATTTGGTGGTCAGTTCACCCCGCACCACATCGTTGAACTGGTACAAGCTGGCATAATTAGTGAAGCTCGCCTCGACGAGTCGGTCGCCCGCATTCTACGTCTCAAATTCCAAATGGGTCTGTTTGACAATCCCTACGTAGACGAGGAAACAGTGCGCCACAAGGTCGGCACATCCGCTTTCCGCGCCGCTGGCAACGAGGCCATGCGCCGCAGCATGGTGCTGCTAAAAAATGACGAAAACGTGCTGCCGTTAGCCAACCGCCCCAAACTCTACCTGGAAAACGTAGCCGAAGCGGTGGCGCAGGTGTACGGCGACATCGTGGCCACGCCAGAAGAAGCAGATTTTGCCATCTTGCGCCTCAAAACACCATATGGCCCCAAGCAGAGCAAAGATTTTCTGGAGAACTTCTTCCATCAAGGCGACCTGGATTTCAAAGAGCCGGAGAAATCACGGCTTGCTGGCGATCATGCGTACTGTGCCTACGATTGTGGATATAGAGATGGAGAGAACGGCCGTTATCCCCGAAATAGCCGCGTCCTGCAAAGGATTATTCGCCAGCTTCCTGGTCACAGACGAAGTGGTGCTGGACGCCATCTTTGGCGCCTACAAGCCAACCGGCAAACTGCCCGTCGAAATGCCCTCGTCCATGGAGGCCGTGCGCAACCAAAAAGAAGACCTGCCCTACGATTCGGAAAACCCACTGTTCCCGTTTGGGCATGGCCTAACTTATCAATAGCGTGCAAGTGTAGAAGTTCAACTTTTCCAAAAAGTTGAACCTCTTGATTCATATCATCGAGGCTTACATGAAATTTCTCAAAAAATATTGGTGGCTACTCATACTCATTGTGCTGTTTATTCTCGCGACTAGGCATCGGCGGCTTTTATGTCTGGGCTTCAAATGCGCCAGTAGCCCCATGCCAGAAGCACTGGCGGCACTCGAATCAGATGAACTGGTCACCGTAGAAACAGAACCCTGGCTCATCTTCACGCCAACCGAAAGCACGCCAACAACCGGCTTCATCTTCTATCCCGGCGGCAAAGTCGATTACCGTTCCTACGCACCCCAAGCCCGCGCCATCGCCGAAGCTGGCTATCTCGTCATCATCCCAGAGATGCCGCTCAATCTGGCGGTTTTCAACGCCAATGCCGCCAACGACATCATCACCGCTTACCCCGACATTGAGAACTGGGCCATTGGCGGTCATTCACTTGGCGGCGCAATGGCAGCCAAATATGTCTACGACAATCCAGACACCATGAATGGTCTGGTTTTGTGGGCATCTTATCCCGCAGGCAGCAACGATCTTGTCCGGTACTGACATGGCCGTCACCTCCATTTACGGCAGCGTCGATGGCGTCGCCACACCAGATCAAGTGTTGGCAGGCAAACCCCTTGCTGCCCGCAGACACGACCTGGGTAGAAATCTATCGGTGGCAATCATGCCCAATTTGGCTGGTATGGCCCGCAAGCCGGGGATAATCCCGCCACCATCAGCCGTGAAGAACAACAAGCCCAAACCGTCGCGGCAACGGTTGGCTTTGCTAGAAATAGCAGCAAAACCAGTGAGTCATGAGAGAGGGATTCGCCTAACATAAAGGGAGCATTAGCAACTCATTGAGAAAACTTGGACATTCAACCACTTGAAATCACGCCAGTAGGTTTAGGTGCATGGCAATTTTCAGAAGGCAAAGGATTCCACGGACTCATTTGGAAAGGGCTAACGCCTGAGCAAACGGATGCCATTGTGCAAGCGGCGCTGGATGGCGGCATTAACTGGTTTGACACGGCTGAAATATATGGAAACGGCCGTTCCGAAATAGCCCTCTCCCGTTCCCTGCAACAAGCAGGTAAGCAAAACGGCGATGTCGTCATTGCCACCAAATGGAACCCCAACTTCCGCACCGCCCAAAGCATCCTCAAAACCTTCCCCCAACGCGCCCAAAACCTGGCACCCTTCGCCATCGACCTGCACCAAATCCACAACCCCGCCTCCTTCTCCTCCCCAGAATCAGAGATGGATTGCATGGCCGCCCTGCTCGATGAAGGCAAAATCAAAGCCATCGGCGTCAGCAATTTCAGCGTTAAAAATATGGCACGCGCCCATA
The DNA here is from genome assembly GCA_963747345.1 of uncultured Chloroflexia bacterium. GTDB lineage: Bacteria > Chloroflexota > Anaerolineae > Promineifilales > Promineifilaceae. The sequence continues at coordinate 680,440 of CAVVFA010000009.1, forward strand.
CCCGTCTGCAACAATTGGGGCATGGACTCTCCGCCAATCAAGTGAAATACAACTTGCTCGACCGCAAAATCGAAAGCAACGGGGTGCTCGACACGGCAAAAGAGCTAGGCATCACCATCATCGCCTACTCGCCGCTAGAAATGGGCTTGCTAACTGGCAAATTCCACAATGATCCGTCCCTGCTCAACAACACTCCACGCGGCCGTCGTCTCGCCTTGCGCCGCAAACTCGATGCAAGCCGTCCCCTCATCACCGTGCTGGAGGCCATTGCTCCCAACTACAATGCCACCCCATCTCAAGTGGCACTGAACTGGCTCCTACATCAACACGGCGACACAGTCGTCGTCATACCCGGCGCCAGCAAGCCCCACCACGCCACAGAAAGCGCTGGCGCAATGACCTTCCAACTTTCTCCAGAAGAGTTGAGCCAGATTGATGAGGCATCCCAACAGTTCACATAAAAAATCAAAAAATAACGAAATATACCAATTTTAAAATTCACCCTACCAATTATTTGACTCTTAATTGGTAGGGTGCTATACTTTTTTTGGCTCCCCCCCCAGAGGTGAGAAAAGTAACGCCCGTTACTTTTCCACCTCATTTTTTTTATATAGTGGATGTAATCAGTCAGCTATTAAAACTAATCCAAGGGAACTACAATGAGCCAAGCCAATACGCCAAAACTAATTACAAATGTACAGGTTATCCAACAGGCTGGACTCATTCACCGTGTTCAACGACCAGAGGGTGACGGGCCGTTTCCCACTGTGGTGATGCTGCATGGCCGCGCGGGAACGGAGGATGTGATGTGGGTGTTTGCCAACACGCTGCCAAAGAACTGGCTCATTGTTGCGCCCCGTGGCATTCGGATTGATCCAGATGGCGGTTTTGATTGGCGGCCACGGGGACAAGATGAGTGGCCGCCGTTGACTGCGTTTGATGAGGCGGTAACGGCCGTTACGCGATTCATCCACGCCCTGCCCACCCTTTACCATGCGGATCCGGCCCAAATTTACCTGATGGGCTTCAGCCAGGGCGCGGCAACGGCTTATGCGACGGCAATGCAGCAGCCAGGTTTGGTGCAAGGGATAGCGGGACTGGTTGGGTTTGTGCCGGGGGAATGTGATGAGATGGTGGAAACGGCCGTTTTGCGTGATTTGCCTATCTTTATGGCGGTAGGAACAGAGGATGAGACCGTTCCTTATGAACAATCTCAACGCTGTGTGGAAACGTTACGCGCTGCGGGCGCAACCCTCACCGTCGGCGAATATGAAACAGGCCACAAGTTAAACGGTCAGGGAATCCGTGATTTGAGGGCTTGGTGGGCGCAATTTAGCAAGTAGCGATTATTTTCCGGTATTTAACTTCTTCATCAAAAACCAACCAATCACGCCCAAGATTGCCCCCAGTGCCAAGATACTACCCGTCCACAGCAAAGCAAAATCAAACCAAAACTGCTCGGGAAAGAGGCGGATGAGGGAGTCGGAGTAGGCGAAGGTCCAGGTGCCTGAGTCGAAGAAGATGTTGTGGAAGAGGGTGAAGAACACGCCCCAGCCAATGCCGATGAAGATCATGACCAGGATAACGGCCGTTACCGTAAACACCCCCCCTTGCAACAACGCCTTCGCTCCCTGCATCCGCGTCTCTGGCCGCGCAAATAAATAGATCAACCCGCCCGCAACCACAATCAGAAATACCCACATCGCCGTCTTAAACGCATCAGCCACATTCTTCACATCCAGCATATGGCCGATTTCGGCGGCATTGTAAACGGGATTATCCGTTCCAGGCAGGCGCAACTCTTCCAACAAGTAGATGACATCTGAGGCAGGCTCAGGACGTTGCAAATAATCTAGTGTCGCATCGGCCAGTTCTGCCCGTTCTTCTGGCGAAAAGCCAAAGCGGTCTGGCGCAATGCGTTGATATTCCCAGGCGGGATAGCTGGGACTGTTCCAGGCGATCAGCACGCGCACAGTCATAGTCGTTAAGAAGAGTGGGGTGGCGATAACCACGAGCCAGCGGATGATGGTGGTGAGAGTATTTTTATTCATGATTAGTCGAGTATTCCTTTAATTGTTAGCAAAATAGTTGCAGGGTTGCAGGGTTGCAAAGTAATGCGACATCATGCCACCTTGCCACTCTGCAACTTTGCCCCATTGCCATTTTTATTGTCCTAGTCCAGGGAGTCCGGTTACGCCTTCAGAGAGCAGGTAGCGCAGCACCAGGGTATCTACGATGGTTTCTACGGGAGCGCGTTCGTCGGTGAAGATGACGTCTGAGGCGGTGGCGGATACAAGATTGGCGTTTGCCGTTTCGATGGCGGCACGCAGCAGCGGATCGGCGGCGGGATCGAGTTGTGCCAGATTTTGGGCTAAATTTTGTGATGAGGTAGGCTGGTTGGTGGCTACCAAGATGGTATTGAGCGAACCAGGCACGTCGATGGCGTGGATGGTGGGGAATACGGTTTGCAGAGTAGCGGTCATGGCTTCAATCAGGGTGCGGTCTTCAGGAGCGCGGCCCACGTTGATGGCGACAGCCCCGTCCGCAGACAAATGTGCCTGAACCTCTTCAAAGAATTCTTGCGTGGTGAGATGCCAGGGAATGTATGGCACTTTGTAGGCGTCGATGGTGATGACATCGTATTGGCCGTCGAGTTGATTGAGTTCATAACGGCCGTCACCCACAATCACATTGATGTTGGGGTCTGTCAGGGCAAAATAATCCCGCCCCGCCTGCACGATGGCCGGGTCTAGCTCGATGCCATCAATAGGAATCGCACCAAATACCCGCGTAAACTGCTTGGGAATGGTGCCTGCCGCCAGACCAATCACAGCGGCATTGTCGATGGTAGGATCGGCCGTGAAATAGGGCGCGGCAAGCATGATGCTCCACACGGAAATGTTGTGTACGTAGCCGTCATCACAGTAAAAGGAGTGGAAAGCTTGGCCTTCGTTTAGCAGCAAGTAGTTGCAGTCGCCCCAACGCACGACCTGGATGTAGTTGTAGGCATGATTCGGTCTCGAAAATTTGGCCTTCGTAGGCTTTGAGGTCACCTCGTGTCCAGAGGAGAATAACGGGAATCAGCAGCAGCGCCAACATGGCGAACACGATGCCGGATTTCTTTTTTGTCTGCCACAGCCCTACCAGTCCGATAATCATGAGAATTGTGCCAAAGAGAACGGCCGTTATCCGCGAACCCAGCAATGGAATAGTAACCAGCACGGGCAAGTACGTCCCCAACAAACTACCCATCGTGGAGGTGGCATAGATGCGCCCGCTGACGCTGCCCGCTTCGCCCACATCCTGCACTGCCAGCCGAATGGCAAAAGGTGACATGCAGCCCAGGAGCGTCACCGGTATCGCCAGTGCCAATACGACCACGACCAGCGAACCAGCAATCGCGCCCACTTGCAAGTCTGCCATCGCCGCCGCCGCTGATTTGAGCACGACACTGGTCAGCAGCAGGAAGAAGACGGAAGCAAATCCGGTGAGGGTGACAAGTTGATAGAAGGTGTGGGGAAACGGCCGTTTGTCAGCCAACTTGCCGCCCAGAAAATATCCCAGCGTCAGAAAGAGCAGTACCAGCCCAATGACGTTGGCCCAGACGATGTTGGAGGTGCCGTAGACGGTTTGCAACATGCGGCTGGTGGTGAATTCTATGGCCAGGGTGGACATGCCGGCGATGAAGACTGTCAGGTAAAGGTATTTACGGTTAATGATTTGAGATTGACGATTGTTTGTCTCGTTTTCCATATAGAGAGGGAATTATAACGGGTTGTGGAGATTATGCAGGGTCAATCCAATGTGAAATATTCTTGCATTTCAACGGCCGTTTTCCCGCCAACATTCTTAAAAATCAGCGTCAACGGCTGGTCGTACACCACAAAACTTTCATCCACACGACCGCCAGTCACACCCGGCATCGTCTCGGCCAAATAAGCATCTCACGCCTTCCGGCGGCGTCAGACCAGGCCAGCCAAATGTGTCTGGTCGGTAAAAGAGATTGGCCAAGTGGGGATAACGGCCGTTTACCCACACCAACTCATAGCCCAATTCCCCGTCAAACAAAAGCTGATGATACTGTCCCGAAAGCGGGTACGACTCAGGCAGTCGCGGCACCACGCCATACACGCGATTCGTCACCAGCGTCAGATAATCGGCTTCGACCAATAGTTCCAAATTTGCGGACAATTTCTCCTCAGAATCGCGGTCGCCAGTACCCGTTAACCAGGTTAGTTCGCGGTTGGTATACTCCTCCCGCAAGCGAGCCTCTCCGTCATAGGCCATCGAAATGGGCAGCGAATCGTCCCACTGCTCGCTCAAAATCAGGCGAACCTAGTGACACGTTGTCGTAAATCCACTGCGATGCCGTAATCCAGGGATGGTCGTGATCTGGTAGATGGTGACAAATGCAAAGGCGTAAACGGCCGTTCCCGCCAACACCCCGCCCCACACCAGCCGCCGCCACCAAACCCGCCGCCAACTTAACACCATCGCCGCCGCATACAGCATCAAAAACGGCGTCAATGGCTGCAAATAGCGCATAAACTTGACGTAGAAACTGCCAGTGACTAAGAAAAAGGGGATCATCCAGGAAAGTAAAATCAGAGATTGGAGACTGGAGAACTTGTCCTGAGCTTGCCAAAGGTGTGGAGATCGGGCAAGTGTCCAAGACCAAAATCTCCAATCTCTAATCTCCAATCTCCTAACAGCCTGCCAAATTGCCCAGCCAAACCCGGCAAATCCTAACAGCGCCAACAGCGGCCCCATGCCCCACTTAAATTGCATTTCGAGGTAGTAAAGATAAGGTAGTGTGCCTTCGTATTGGCGCGTGAAAGGAATATCTCCGCCACCGTTGACCATGACGCTTTGGGTAGAAATATTATCGAGATAGCAGGATGCCCAGTTCAAACGCGGAATGGTGACTGGTCCCAGCGCCAGCGCCGGTGTAATGACCTCACAAGACCAATCGAGTACCGCAAACGGATTGGTGATGAAAAAGGTGAGGAAGGCGACGAAAACGGCCGTTATCCACCACCTGATCCACTTTTCCCCAAAACCCAGCCACGCCGTCACCGCCAACGGCAAAAACAATAGCACCGCCGAAAACTTCGCCCCCACCGCCAGCCCCACAAACACAGCCGCCAGGATGACATAGAAAGCTGATGAAGTAAGTGCACGCTGCGCCTCCGCCTCGCTGCCACTTTGCCACCTTGCCACCTTGCCACCTTGCCCCTTTACCATAAAGTACAGCGCCGCCACCGTAAAAAACGTCAAATACGGATCCACAACAAAAAAGTGAGCAAGCTGAATATGCATCACATTCAGCGCCAGGAACGCCGCCGCCAACAAGCCAACCTCTGGACTAAACAGGCGTCGCCCCAGCAAAAACACAAAGAGTATCGTGCCCAAATCGACCAACCCCGTCAGGGCACGGGTGACAACCGCCAGATGACGAAACTCCACCATATCGGCCGTATTCAGGATGTCGGTGGTAAATAGCCAATGCGCGGGGAAGATGTTGGAAACGGCCGTTTCCCCCAACCAATCAGCCAATTTCGTCGCCGCTACCCCCAAATACAACGGCAAATGTCCATACGCAAACTTACGGGGTTGGTCTTGCTCCACCACAATGCCCACACTTTCAGCATCTGGCGGCCAATAATAGGGATTGATTGTCGATTCAGAAGGAGAAAAAGCCGTCGCCCACTCATCCGGCCATTCAATCGTAGTAGCTACCCAGTGGATATACCGTTCATCAGGATGAAAATGATAATAACCATCCCAATCCAGCCCCGTCCAACGCAAAACGGCCGCACCAATAATTATGAGAACCAATACTGCCCACACCATCCATTTTCGCATCATGGAATTCTAGTGGCAAGGTTGCAAAGGAGCAAAGTTGCAAGGTCATGAGGCAGCACATTACGCTGATACCTTGCAACTTTGCCACTCTGCAACTTTAAAACAAAAAAGGCCGGAACCAAAGTCCCGACCTTCATTACATTCAAATACAAGCTGTTTAGGCTTAGAAATCTTCTTCGTCTTTGCCCTTGCTGATAACTTCCACAGAATCGGCAGATGGTGAGAAATCGCCTTCCAAGCCATCTTCTTCCGCATCCATGCTAGCACGGTCAAAGGAGAAGGAAGCAACCGTTTCTTCTGGGTCTGCAAGAATGGTAACACCCTCAGGGAGCGTCAAATCAGCGACCGTAATCACATCATCAGTGTCAACAATCATGCTGATATCAACTTCAATTTCAGAAACCAGAGCTTCTGGCAACGCTTCGATAGCAATCGTACGCATAGCAAAAGAAATCGTACCTTGACCACTCGCCATTGCTTTAGAAGTTCCAACCGCCACCAATTCAGCTTCACCAGCAATAACAATTTTCAAATCGACCTCTAAGAAATCGACGTGAATCATGTCACCACGAGTCATATGCTGCTGAATGTCACGCGCCAAAACGGTGCGTGTCTCATCACCAAGCTGCACATCAATCAAATTACTACCACCTGATTTACGTAAAACACGGAACAGTTCGCGGGCATTCAATTGAATGCTAACGGGTTCTGTTGCCCCATAAATCACAGCTGGCGTGATACCTTCACGACGCAGTTGTTTTACTTTTTTACCAGTTATCACGCGGTTTTCCGCTGTAATTGCCAAACGTTCTTCACTCATGGTTGCTCATCCTCAGCTAGCGTACTCCTTCGAATAGAGCGGGGATTAGGAGATGGTAGGATTCAATCAAATCCTCTTATCTCCCAATCCCCGCATTTTTCCTCGAAGGGCCAAATAATCTATTATTAATTCACCCATCTCCTGACAAAAAGACGCATCCGAATGTGTATTTTGTTACCCGGATGCGCTATGTTTGATTATAATTGTCACTCTTGATGGAAATGAACTGGTGAAGTATAGCAATCTTTACCAATCCGTCAACTTGACCATTCAAATTCTTATCACCAAATAGTAACGAAATTTCGACATAGGCGAAAGAGATTAGCAGAAGGTTCAATCAACTTGACGCGCAGGGCAGCACAGGGTAAAAAAGCACCCTTGGAGACTTTATTATGACACAAACAAATAGCGTTGAAACTAACCGATTATTACACAATTATCAAAGAGCTAGGCAAACTGCAAACGACTCAGCATGCCGAACGCTGGAGTGAGGCCACCCTGCACACCTTGGCGCTCAATTTGGACAAAGGTACTAAAAAGAAGTTGGTTAAGGCATTACCAATCCCCTTGTCAGACCAATTAAAACGCAAATTTTGGCTCGTCCATTTTCGAGACAAAAGCCTCACAACGGTTGAATTTCAAAAAATGACGGGACGCCGCGCTGGCAATACAGACGAAACGTTTGCTCGCTATCCAGTTATTGCCACTTTTCATGGACTAAAAGCCCTCATCGACGATTCCCTTACTGATGATGTGGCTGATACGCTATCCCCGGAACTGAGCCAAATGTGGCAAGATGCGTAGACCTGTAATCAGTAAACAGTTATCAGTTATCAGTAAAACCGTATTTGATCACCGATTACCGATCACTGGGTACCGATTACTGTTTGCACTCTTTTTTATATTTCTACTAATCGGCTGCGAGGCGGAATTGCCGGAAACGGCCGTTCGTGGCTCCATCCAAGTTTCCCTCACAGCAGACGGCGAAACCTACAATCTCAATACCGAAGCAACCAATGTACGGGAACTGCTTGAAGAAGCCGGCATCACGCTAGACGAAGACGACGAGCTTTCTCCCCCCGCCTACACCCCCTTGGTTGGTGGTGAAGCCATCACCGTAGTCCGTATCAAAGAAGAGATCGAAACCATCACCAACAGCATTCCCTTCGACCGAAAAATCGTGCGCAATGAATCGATGGAACAGGGAGAAGAACGCATCGTACAAAACGGCGAAATGGGTCTCCAAGAAACAACCATCCGTATCGTTTATCGTGACGGCCTGGAAGCAGAACGCTGGCCCACGCAGACAATCATTATCCAGGAACCAACAGATGAAATTTTTATGCAGGGCATCGGCGCGGCGCGGGGAAACGTGAGTTTTCCGGGTACGCTGGCTTATATGAGTGACGGAACGGCCGTTATCCTGCAAGGATCCGCTGCTTTCCCTGAACAACTCGATGTGGGGGGTGGTCTCGATGGGCGCGTGTTCGATTTATCCCCCACCGGCGACCATTTGCTCTTTACGCGCGTCGATGGCGATCTTGCCAGTTTCAACAATAAGCTCTACGTCATCGAAACGCAGCGCGGCGCAGAACCGCGTGACCTGGGCATCAACAATGTGCTGTGGGCAGGCTGGAATCCAGCGAGCGAGGCCGAAATCGGGCAGATCGCCTATACGACAGCCATCTCCTCCACACAGCCACCCGGCTGGGAAGCCAATAACGACCTGTGGCTGAGCGAAATTCCTGTTGACGAAGAAGATGAACTGGAACCAGAACTGATCATCGAAGCATATCCCGCGCTCTACGGTTGGTGGGGTGGCAATTATGCGTGGTCGCCCGATGGCACACGCATCGGCTACAGCTTCGCCAACGAAGTGGGCACCATCACCCTGGAACCGGAGAAAAATGAGGAACAGCGCGTGCAACTGCAAACGTTCACTGAGTTCAATACGCTCTCTGACTGGGTATGGGTGCCGACGCTCACCTGGTCGCCCGACGGCCGTTTTCTAGCCTACACCACGCACAACAGCAACGACCCGGATGAGACAGTGTTTGACAGTTGGGCAATTGATACCATGACGGGGGTAAACGGCCGTTTTGTAGAAAATGCAGGCATGTGGGCACATCTGAACTGGAGCGGCAACGCCAATGCAGATAATCCCATCGCCTTTTTGCGCACCACCAATCCGCTAGACAGCCAACGCAGCAGCTACACCCTCTGGCTCATGGATCAAGACGGCAGCAACGCCCACCAGATTTATCCCGCCACTAACGAAAACAGCTACTTCCCCCGCCAACAGCGCTTCATGGCCTGGGGGCCAACCGGCAACGACATCGCGTTCGTCTATAACAACGCCCTCTACCTCTACAACCTGAAAGAAGAAACCGCCCGCCCCCTCACCGACGACGACGCCATCAACACCCACCCCACCTGGGCACCTTACGGCGCGGCACTCACAGACGAACTTGCCGCCGTCACCCCCACACCCACCACCACCAATACCCTTGGCGATATACTGCCAGAATCATCAGGACGCGGAGAATAACCTTCCTTTGAGGGATAACTGGGGAGAGGGCAAAACGGCCGTTTCCCGTCCCCACGCAAATCATTGACACACTACTCAAAGTCTAAGGAATAAATCACGCTTCGCCCACAGGATCAAAACTTGCGCTCACCCAACTCAGTTTAACAGTTGCAGAAAGCAGCATTTAGGTGTTAAATTACAGTCAAGTAGTACCCATGTCCTATAAAACAACGGGTGGATCATGCATACCTTCTATCACCAGGGGCATATCAAACATGATCCGGAAGCACTACATAAACCGGATGCGCCCCAACAAAACAACATCTACAACGATACCGCAAGCCGTGGCCTAGCCCTCTACGAGGCCATCAGCAAAGCCAACCTGGGCAAAATCACCACCCCAGGCGATTTCGGCACAGAACCCATCGACATCCTCCACGACTACGGGATGCGCAACTTACTGCAAGATGGCTATGCCCGCGCCAAAACAGAATTTCAAGCCGACTTTGCCTTACCACACACCTTTGCCCTAAACACAAAACCACCACGCAAGCCCCGCTCCCTCCAAGGCCAATTAGGCTACTACGCCTACGACCTCGCCTCCCCCCTCTTTGAACACACCTGGGAAGCCGCATACTGGAGCGTACAAACATCCCTAAGCGCTGCCGCTCTCGTTTCCGTGGGCAACGAACAGATCGCCTATGCCCTATGCCGACCACCGGGCCATCACGCAGGCACAGCCTTTTTTGGCGGCGGCTCTTACCTCAACAATGCCGCAATTACCGCCAATTGGCTGCTGCAACAAGGCCGCCGCGTTGCCATCCTCGACATCGACTACCACCATGGCAACGGTACCCAAAATATCTTCTACCATCGGTCAGATGTGCTCGTCTGCTCCCTCCATGCCGACCCGCTATACGAATATCCCTACTACTGGGGCTATGCCGATGAGTACGGCGTCGATCATGGCCGCAACTACAATTACAACTTCCCCCTCCCACGCGGTACCACCGAGAAGCATTATCTCGACGTATTAGCTGAAACGCTCAAAAAAATTCAGCTTTATGTGCCAGATATCTTGGTACTCTCGCTTGGATTTGATACACTGGATGGCGATCCTGCTGGCAGCCTCAAACTAGAACCCAGCAGTTTCCTCCCTATCGGTAAAATGATTCAGGGTTTAGGCATCCCAGTTGCAGTTATTCAAGAAGGTGGCAGCCTTTTACCAGCATTAGGCGAAAGCGCCATCAACTTTTTTACGGGACTCCTACCTGAAAAACAGTCCAGGCGAAACAACCCATGACAATCAGAAATTCATCCAAAGGAAGCAATCAACTTAATACAAATAAACCAGGGTGTTTTCTTGGCTTTGCTGTCGCATGGACGGTTTTTTCATGTGGCATGGCTGCCTTGATGTTCACCAATGAGCCTAACGTTTTTGGCATTATGTTCATTTCTCTATTTATCCTAATTGGTATTGGACTCATGATCTACGCCGGCATGGTTTATTACACACGCTTCAAAGTGGGCAAACCCGACTTTGTTATCTCTCATTCAGAAGCCCGCCTTGGCGAACAAATTAATTTCAGCTTTACCCACACCCTGCGCAGCGATGTCAAAATCAATTGGATGAAAACACAGCTCATCCTCCGCGAAACAGCTACCTACCAACGTGGTACCGACACCACCACCGTCACCCACAACAACATCATAGACGAATATGAAGAACCGGGCTTCGATTACCGAGGCGGACAAATGTTTAGCAAAGCGTACAGTTTCACGCTCCCTGAAGATGGAATGCACACCCTCAAGGTGCGGCGCAACGCCTTAGAATGGTTTATCAAATTTGAAGCAGATATTCCGTCAATGCCCAATTTCGTAGAAGAATTTGAAATCATTGTTCATCCAGAAACACGGTAGGGGTATTTCACATGGCAAAAGTAGACTTTGACATTCAATTATTAGACGGCGAACCATCCAGCACCACCACGCTCTATCATCCTGGCGATTCACTCCGTGGCCAAGTCAATATCTTTACCGATGGCGATATTAACTGTAAAAGCGTCCAGGCTCGCCTCATCTGGCATACGGAAGGACGCGGCACACAGTATCAAGAAAAAATAGCCGAAACGCAGTTATTTGATGGCACGCTCAAAGCAGGCTTCCCCAATTCCTTTAATTTTGCCTTTGATTTGCCCCGCGACCCATGGAGTTATGAAGGACATTACGTCAGTGTTGTCTGGGCTGTGCAAGTTGATATCGACGTGCCATGGGGCAAAGATATTATAGAAGAGAAGCCATTTCTGTTACGGCCGTTATTAACCAGCAAAGATCCGTATTAGGTAAACCACAAAAAGTTTTCAAAATTGTCAACACGCAAAATTGTGGTTTCCTTCAAGGAAAAGCGGGTTTCGTGCAATTTTATTTCCGAAAACTTTTCCGCTTTTACCTAACCTGATAGATTTGCCAAAATAGTCTAATTTCAAGCCCATTTTGCATTGTAAAACATCGTTTTCACGCAAACAGGTCATAAACCTGTCGGGTTTTTAGCTTGCTAGGAGTTGCAAAGATTATGGGATCAAAAATCATGGAACAATGGGAATACTTCACCACCTTCATCGAAGCAGACATGCAAGAGATTGAATATAGTCATGAAGCGATGATACCACCTGGAGAACATCCCAAATTCTCACCCTACGCCACCATGCCGGAACTCAATCGGCTGGGCGAAAAAGGGTGGGAACTCATTCAAATGACACCAGTCATCACGGGCAAAAACCACGATGTTCTTGTGCATCCAAACAACATGACTTATTGGGGCAATACCTATTTCTGCGTATTCAAACGCCGCATCTAACAGAAACTTCAATGACTGACACCTTCCCCCTCACTGAAAAAACGATTGTTGAACTGCAAGCCGCCATGTCGTCGGGCGAGCTCACGGCTCGTCGGCTCGTCGAACTGTATCTGGAACGCATTGAGCAGCTAGACAAACAAGGCCCCGCTGTCAACGCGATCATCGAAATCAACCCTGATGTGCTAGCGATTGCGGATCAACTTGATGCGGAACGTGCCGAAAAAGGTATACGCAGCCCCCTGCATGGCATTCCCATCATCCTCAAAGACAATATCGACACGGCCGACAAGATGCAAACAACGGCCGGTTCTCTAGCATTGGCCGGGCATGTAGCGCAGCAAGATGCTTTTTTGGTGGAACGACTGCGTGCCGCTGGTGCGATTATTCTGGCGAAGGCCAACTTGAGCGAGTGGGCGAATTTCCGCACGTCTCGGTCGTCGTCTGGGTGGAGCAGCCGAGGGGGACAAACGCGCAATCCGTATGCCGTAGATCGTAATCCGTGTGGGTCTAGTTCTGGCTCAGCGGTGGCAGTTTCGGCTAATTTTTGCGCGGCGGCTATCGGCACGGAAACGGATGGCTCTGTCGTCTGCCCCAGCCATACCAATGGCGTGGTGGGCATCAAACCAACGATTGGGCTGGTGAGCCGTTCGGGTATCATTCCCATCGCCCACAGCCAGGACACGGCCGGGCCGATGGGGCGCACGGTGGCTGATGCAGTTGCCATTTTAGGCGCAATAGCCGGTTCAGACCCGCGTGACCCCGTCACAGCAGAAAGTGAAGGCAAGGCGCACGCCGACTACACGCAATTCCTTGAGGCAAACGGCTTGCAGGGGGCGCGAATTGGGGTGGCTCGCAATTTCTTCGGCTATAACCCCGATGTGGATGCGATTATTGAGGCGAGTATTGAGGTGATGCGTGCGCAAGGGGCGGTAATTGTGGAGGATGCGAATATTGAAACGGAAACGGCCGTTTCCCCCACAGAATTAGAAGTGCTCCTCTACGAATTCAAATCAGATCTGAACGCCTACCTGGAATCGGTATCACCGGATGCCCGCGTCCACACCCTGGCCGACATCATCGCCTTCAATGAAGCCCATGCAGACAGGGTAATGCCTTATTTTGGGCAGGGACGCATGGTGGCGGCGCAAGAAAAAGGCTCGCTGCAATCAGCGGCTTACCTGGAGGCATTGGCTGATAATCACCGGCTCATGCGCGAAGAAGGCATCGACAAGGTACTGCAAGCAAATAACCTGGACGCGATTGTCGCCCCCACAGGCTGCCCGGCCTGGCTCACAGATTGGGTAAATGGCGACAATTACGGCGGGGCAAGTTCCACACCAGCGGCCGTGGCTGGCTATCCCAATATCACCGTTCCGGCCGGATTCATTCATGGGCTGCCCATCGGCATTTCGTTTTTCTCCACAGCATACCAGGAACCCACACTTATCAAACTGGCTTATGCGTTTGAACAAGCAACAAAAGTACGTAAGTCTCCTCAGTTTTTGCCTTCGGTGGTTTTTGAATAACTTGGTGATGCGTGTGAACTGTGCTGGCTGCGGTGCGGAGACTATCAATGTGCGGGAAGTGATGGTGGGGAAACGGCCGTTGTGCGCCACCTGCGCGAATAAAATTAGCCTTTCCCCAGGCGCAGCATCTCGGCAAATTCAGGCGGCATGTCTGTCGCCTCAATCGCCTGCGCCGCCTTCTCCACATCATACGCTACCCGAATAAAGTCAACCGATAACGCTTTTCCCTCAACCGAAAGTGTCAGGTAACAGGCGCGGGGATCGTTGTCTTTGGGTTTGCCCACGCTACCCGCGTTGATGACGTGACGACCGCTGCCCAATACGCGGTGGTAGGGCAAGTGGGTATGTCCACACACCAACACGTCTGCCTTCGCCAAATCCAACAGCCGTTCCAGACTGGTTTCCGGCCTGTCTTCATACAGGTATTCATTCACCTTTCGTGGGCTGCCGTGCACCAACACGACCTTCAACTCGCCCATTTGGAGCGGAATTTTGTCTACCAACTGGCGCAGATATGCTTTGTTTTCGGTGGTGGTGTGGGCGTTTGACCAGGTGATGGAGCGCACGCCCAGCGCCTGCGCTTCCGGCGTGCGGTAGGCGCAACCGCAGTCATCACTGTCCTGCCCGACGCCTTGATCGTAGTTGCCCATGATGGTGGGGATGTCGCGTTCGCGGATGGCGTCAATGACTTCGTTGGGGAATGTGCCGTAGCCCACCAAATCGCCCAGGCAGTACAGGTTTTCCTGGCTGCGGGCATCCATGTCGGCCAAAACAGCTTCAAGCGCGGGTAAATTGGCGTGTATATCGCCAAAAATAGTGATTTGTTTCATCATGTCTCCTTTTGCTGGCGTTCTATCATCAAGCGTAAATAGTTGATGCGGGTAGATAATTCTCGTGCTGTTTGTAAAAATCCTTGAAATTGTTCGTCTTCCGACCCGCTTATGGCCGCCGGATCAGGGAAACTCCAGTGAATTTGCTGAGGATCACCGGGGAAAATGGGGCAGATTTCACGCACCTGGTCGCAAACAGTAATAATGTATTCGAAAGTCTGGCCGACAAATTCATCCATGTGTTTGGATCGTTGGTTACTAATATCTATGTTCATGGTGGCTGCGGCGCGGACAGCCAGTAGATGGACGATTCCTGGTTCACTGCCCGCGCTGTAAACTTCCACCAGGCTGCCGCCGCTGGTACGCAAAATGCCTTCGGCCAGTTGGGAGCGGGCGCTGTTGTGGGTGCAGAGGAAAAGGACACGAAACGGCCGTTTCTCCTCGTTCCCTTTTTCATCAGCAGGTTGAGATTCCGCAGGTGTCAGGGCGGGATGTAATGCCTGCCCACTGGCGATGTACAAGGCACGTAATTGGGTTATATCCAGACTGTAATAGACATCACGACCATCGGCACTGCTGCGCCGCTCGGTAATTACCTGCCCTTTGCGCAGCAGGCGCAAATGGTAGGAAATGAGATTCTGTGGTCGTTGCAGTCCCTCTACCAATTCTTGTACACGCCGGTCGCTTTCTGTCAGGGCGGCAATAATTTGCCAACGTATATCATGGGAAACTAACTTGAGGAAATTCTGTGGGGAGTTGGTCGTAGCAATCATAGGCGTTATTCCATCAAATAAAAATGAATCAAATTATATTGATGTAATTATACAAAAAAAGAGCAGCCATGCAACTCGTTGCGCTGCTCTTTTTCTTTTCGTTTTTAAGATCTTATTCACTTACGCAGTAACAGTGAATTCCTTTGGCATAATAAGCTGTCCTTCTGGTCCACAGACAGTGCGTTCTTGAATGCGGGTCGGGTCGAGGAAGTGGTTGAACCAGGTATGCCAACGGATGGCGGCGGCGCGGTCTACGGTGTAATAAATCCAACGGCCATCTACCCGGTCGCGCCGTGACTTTACCAAGCCAGCTTTCTCCAGAATGCGTAAGTGGTGGGAAAGCAGGTTGCGGGCCAGACCCAGGGTTTCTTGCAGCTCACAGTTGCAGGAGTCGCCGCTCATCAGTTCAGCGAAGATGCGTAAACGGTTCGGATCGGATAAGGCTTTGAGAACGGCCGTTAATTCAGCAATTTCTGTCTCGTTTTCAGGTAACATGCACATCACTCCATCTCGTCTTTCAGGCTGATAATTCAATTGCAGTTGAAGCATAGGGGAGGTGCAGATGTTTGTCAAGAAACGGCCGTTACCCTACCAAAATTCCTGCGCCAACCCTTCCCAGGGCGAGCGCCAAACCTCTGGCAGCAGTTGGATGATAACTCGACCATTGCCAGCCAGGAAAAGCGCCTCTAAAGCACGCCGCGCCTGATCCAGCGTTACTTCTCCAGCCGGACAGCCAGCACAGTTCATCACCAGGTCCACTTCAATCCGCTCTGGAAAAAGACGAATGGCGCGAACCATTTGCAGCGCAACCAGCGACATGCCATAGGTCGGGTGGATAATCGTTTTGAGGGCGGCTTGAATGTCAGCTTCTGTCGGCATGGGGTTGTACGCCTAGCGCATCCAGGTGTTGGCGGATAGCGGGCATGGAGAGTTTGCCGCCGCTGGTGACAACAGCGCCGTTGACCAGTACCAGGGGAAGTTGGCTATCAGGCGGCAGAGGCGGGCAGTCGGGGTCGAAGAGGTCAAAATAGGTGATGGAAACGGCCGTTCCGTACCGCGCCCGCAATTTTCCACTCATCCAGCCAGCCAGATCGCGCCAAGTCTCTTTAACGCCTTCCGTGCAGGCCACCGGCGCCCCGATGATCTGAATACTGACTGACTCGCTCATCCGCAGCCGCACCCACCGGAGCCGCAGCCACAGCCGCTGCCCATCATCGGCAAGGGTAAACTGCTTCCTCCTGCCGTTTGACCAATAAAAACACCCACAGTCAATACCTGCTGTGTCTCCACTGCATGGCACACCGGGCACTCCGGCTGTAATCCGGCGTCTTTTTCCTTAAATGAAGCCCGTACCGTAAACGGGTGTCCGCATTGTATACAGCGAAAATCATACATCGGCATAGCACTACTCCGGTTGTTAGCTTTCTGCACTATGCAGTAAGCGAATTTTTTCCACAATCCACATTCTCACCAACGAAGAAGCGGGAATATCATAGCTGCGGGCAATTGTTTCGATTTGCTCCTTTAGCGAAGGAGCCACACGAATTGCCATGACTGTTTTCACTTCGCCTGGAACCGGTTGATAGCCGCCGCTGACAATTTCCAACTCATCCAGATAATCGGTGAGGTCATGGGTATCCCAAAACTCCGCTTCTTCTTTTACCGATGCGAATGTTGGTATAGTTGCTTTACTCATCTCCAGTTTCCTTTTGTGCTCTATATAAAGCACGCTCTTTCTTCGACATATCGCGGGCGGTGATTACGTAATATACGCCATTTGTTTCCTGAGCGTTTAAGACAATTGTTAGCAAACGTTTTTCTGCTCGCCCTAAAACCATCACCCGTCCCTCTTTTGCCCGGAAAAAAAGTGCGCCAGGGTCACTCAAAGAGCGTTCAACTTCCTCCGGGACAACATCGTGTCTGGCAATATGCTCAATGTTCCAGTCATCCCAAATGAGTTGGGTAATGGTGATTTCTATGTCGTCCATCATTTATTAAGGCAAGCGTATTACATTGTAATACGCTTGTCAATAGTATGTCTTACGCGATAACTGGTTCAGAATACATCTGTGCGCCCAATTCGGCCAGCATTACCAGCCCTTGTACCTCCTGTGCCAGCAGGGGGATGGTCAGCACGGGCGTGTCGAAGCGTTCCTGAATTTCCGCCAGATAGCCAGCCTGCATGGCCCGGCGCGATTTTGTGAAAGGCGTATCTGCCTGCTCTTCGGGAATGACAAAGTTAGCCACAGCCAGCCCGGTGGGAATGTCCAGCGTAGCCAGTTCCTGGCTGGCGCGGTATGCCTCAATGATAGGGGTGGATTCCGGGTACATGACAAAGGCGAAGGTGCTGCGTTCCGGGCTGCGCATCATGTCAATTACGTCGGCGAAACGCTGCTTGGCGATGTCATCGACAACGGCCGTTTCCACCGAGGCAAACGCCTTCACATCTATCTGCTTGCTCCAATCCATCGGCAGTTCCAACATGCGCAGGGTATGGCCGGTGGGCGCGGTGTCAAAAACGACACTCTGCCACGGCCCATCCGAGGCAAATTCGATGAAACGGTCGAAGGCGGCAATCTCTTCCGTGCAGGGGGAGTCTAACTCTTCGGCCATGGCTTTGATGGCGCCTTCGGGACGGCCGCGCTGGCGGGCATCGTCGAGGATGCGCTTTTTGTACACTTCGCCCATCGCTTTGGGGTCAATTTTCACCGCCCACAGGTTGGGCAGGCCGGCCAGTGGCGCCGGTTCGTCGCCGACTGGTTCGCCCAGGACGTTGCCCAAATGGGCGGCCGGATCGGTGGTGAGGAGCAGGGTTTTGATGCCCTGATTTGCCAGCCAAACGGCCGTTGCGCAAGAAGCCACCGTTTTGCCCACACCCCCCTTACCGGCAAAGAAAATAGTGCGCCGGTGGCCGTTGGGCGTGATGCGCGGCATAAATTCCGATGGATGGGACAGTTTGAAGGCGGCAGGAACGGCCGTGTGTCCATTCGCGCTAAAATGCGCCGTTTTTTCACCGTGCAGCAGAGCGGCGACGGTGCGCAAGCGTTCAATCCCCTTAATCTCGCCATCCATCAGGAACATGCGCCGTGCGGCGTAAGGCATCTCGCGTTCGATTTGGCTCAGGTAGCCCGCCTGCATCTCGGCGCGGGCGGCAAAGAGGGCGTTGGCGGTGGCTTCTGGCGGGATGATGCCGTTGATGATCAGTTCGTGGGTGTGGATGTCCAGTTTGCCCAGTTCGCCGATGGCTCGCTGCGTTTCATGGATGGCGATGGCTTCCGGGTGCAGCACGAAGGTGAAACGGGTCTGCGCCGGGTCGCGCAAAATCGCCAGGGCGCGTTCGTATTTGAATTTGGCGCTCTGGATGGCGGCGGCTGGCCCGATGCAGGTTTGCCCGCTGCCCTGTTCGGCGGCGCTGATGGTGTTGGCCCATTCAGCGGGCAGTTCCAGCAGGCGGATGGTGTGACCGGTGGGCGCGGTATCGAAGACGATCACGTCAAACTCCACCGGCTGGTCGGCGGCGTTGTCCAGCACCAGGAAGTCGGTGAAGCGGTCGAAGGCGGCCACTTCGGCGGTGCAGGGGCCGCTCATCTGTTCATTGATGACTTCGACCATGGGCGCGGGGAAGATGGCGCGGAGAGGAGCTAAAGCACGTTCTTTGTACTCTTCGGTAGCGGAATCGGGATCAATTTCCATAGCCCACAGATTGGCGATACCGGTCAGCGGCGTCATGTGATGGCCGATGGGTTGTTCAAACACGTCGGCTAAATTGGCCGCCGGGTCGGTGGTAATAATCAGGGTGCGTTTGCCGGCATCGGCGTGGCGCACGGCGGTGGCGCAGGCCATGCTGGTTTTGCCCACGCCGCCTTTACCGGAGAAGAAGATGAATTGGGGGTTCATAAGGTTTCCTTTGGGAATTTATTACAAAGGCACAAAGGCGACAAAGAGACAAAGAAGCGCTTTGTTTTGTTGTGCCGCTGTTTGGTTTTATGGGGTGACTGAGCCGTTGAGGGCGGCACGGAGTTCTTCCAGGGTGGGATAAGCGCCGGTTTTGATGACCTGACCGTGAACGGCCGTTATCGGCAGTGCCGCCATTTGTTGTTCGCGTACCAGGCGCATCACATCGTTGTTGTTCATGAATTTGTGCGGGTGGCTGGTCATCTGGTAGCGTTCGACTGCAATGCCTGCGGTTTGTAGGCTTTGGATCATCTCGCTGACATCCAGCAAGGTTTGGTCAAGTGCCGGGCCGCACAACCCGGTGGGGCAGCACATGGGGGGATCGAATAGTTCGATAACGGCCGTTTTGTCGGAAACGGCCGTTGTGGGGACAGAATTAAAGAGAGAGATAGATTCAGTCATGATGAAAGGTTTCCTTTTTACTTCAAGTTTTCTTGAACTACTTACGCAAAAATTTTTAGCCAACGGCAATGTCAGCCATCGGCACAACCGATCCTTGCGGCCCACAGGTTGGGCGGCGTGGCTGAATGCGGTTGGCATCAAAAAACGCGCCAAAGGAGTGGTTCAGTTCCACCAGCGCCGTCTGATTGAGGGAAAAATAAATCCAACGGGCGTCAACGGCATCCCGTTCCACATCCACCAAACCAATGTCGCGCAGAACGCTCATGTGATGTGAAATCAGGTTAGGCGCCATCTCCAGCGCGTCGCCCAGTTCGCAGTTACAGTGTACCCCTTCCATGAGCAAATGGATCATTTGCAGACGTTTGGGGTTCGCCAGCGCTTTGAGCTGAGCAATGAGCCGTTCCATCGGGACGGGGGAGGGATTTATGTTAAACATGTTGCCGCTAGATAGTTCAAACATTTTTGAAGCATATCCCCAAACTGGGATATGTCAAGAAAAAATGGTAAGCAAAGGGATCATTTGTGCGAAAAGGTGACATTTGTCACGGGGTAGGAGATGACAGTGGGGAGAGGGCACGGCAAGTGCGGAAACGGCCGTTCTACGAGAATCTTAACGTGGATTAAATAATCTCAGTTCTGTCAGTTATTTTATTTTCATTCCTAACTGTCCCAAGCGTTCTTTCAGGTGTTGCTGGTAACTGAGGTAATCCGGGCTCATAAACCTTCTTCTATCTTTTGCTGCATGGCGTCCATTTTTTCTTTGGCGCTCAAAGCGGCGTCATAAAAGAGTTGGGCAACGGCCGTTTCATCCACCGTCTGCATGGGCGTTAAGGCTTTGAGATCGGCAAAGGAACAGTCTGTTTCGAGAGCCAGGGCGGCCGTGCCGCGCATCACCTGAGCCGCCACTTGCCGGGCGTCGCCCGAAGATAGACCGGCATCCATGCCCGCCTGCGTCATGCCTTCTAATGCTGGCAGTAGGGAGCGCATGGCTGCGCCGCTGAGGCCGACGCACCAGTTGATTTGTTCGTCCTGCACGGTAATGGTCTCTCCCAGGATGGCGAGAACGGCCGTTACCAGTTCTCTGGCTTCTGTCGTGGCCGTTTTGCCATACACCACCGGATTCATGCCCGCGCCCACCAGCGAAGGGGCGTTGGGCATGACGCGCACTACAGCCACGCCGGACGGCGCGATGGCTTCCAGCCGTGCCAGGGAAATCATGGCTGCAAAAGAAACAACCACCTGACCCTGGTGCAGTTGAGGCGCAATGTTTTGCAGCAAGTCGGGCACGGCCTTGGGCGAAGGAGCAAGAAGGATCAGGTCAGCCGTACAGGCCGCTTCATCCGGCAGAGGCACGGCCCCCACGCCAAACTCGACTGTAGCGGCCTGCCCCCTTGTGATATCTGCGTCACAGACTACGATATGGGCAGCGGGCACACCCGCCGCCAGCAGTCGTGTGATCAAAATGCGTCCAATATTACCCACACCAATAACAGCAAAGCGCTTCTCGCGCAATCCATCTGTTTTCATGAATGGCTCCCTTATTTCAATAACTATGAGAAAAACGCCTTTCTCCGTGTGTCTCCGTGGCTTCTCTGTGGCTCTCCGTGTCCCTATTTGTAAGATCAATTTATTTGAAATGTACCACGCCAAAAAATCGGAGAACCGGCTTCATCTGTTTAACACTCGAAGCCGGTTCTCCAAACTTTGTTGACTGAAAAAGACGATTAATTAGCCGACATCGCATCAGCAATCCAGGTCATCACTTCGGTGTCTTTGGGGATGCGGCCGGCAGCGACCAACTTCTCGTTGATGACCAGTCCCGGTGTAGACAAAATATTGTACGACATGATTTGACCGTAATCGGTCACTTTGACGATTTCAGCCTCGACGCCCATGCTGGCGACGGCGCTTTTGGCGGCGGCTTCCACTTTTTGACAATTGGAGCAGCCTGGACCTAAAACTTTAATTTGTAACATGGTTTCTTTCCTTATATTCAATGATTTCGATGGTTGGTTCCACAATAATGTTGGATTTGATCGAATTGGCGACAAGACTATATTTTTGCGCCGATTGCAGTCCTTTTTTGACGCGGGCTTCGACAACGGCCGTTTTCTCCCCATTAGCCGCCACCCGAATATGGGGCCATAAGCGGACATCGGTGAAGATTTCGGTGCGGTCCAATTCGATGAGCTTGGTCCCTTCAGCGCGGCATTCGTAACTTTGCAAGTCCAGCTTGTAACGCTCCGCAGCCCAGATAAACATCATCATGACGCAGGTGTTGACGGCGGCGACGAAGGCGTCTTCGGGGGTGAACACGTCGGGGTGGCCCTGGGCGTCGGGCGGGGCGGAAAAGGGCATTTCTGGCCCGTTGCCCATGACGATATGGCCCCAATGGGCGCCTTTCCAGTTGACGGTGGTGTGGTAAACGGCCGTTTTGCTCATAAGGTTGGCTCCAGTTCTTCCCAGAGGGCGGCGTATTCATGGCTCTAACATCTGCAAGTAGGCGGCTTCGTCTGCTTCGGACACAGGATTGTAGATTTTGACCTGTTCCAGCAACTCGGCGGTGGTTTCGGGCGACGGCCGTTTTCCCCTCTGTTTGAACTGTGCCAACAAAGGCGGCAGGGCAATCAGTGTCACCGCTTCGCCGTTAATTTGTACGGTTTGCACCGGAATGCCGGAACCGCAAGAACAGGAAGCTGCCTTTGACGGCTGTTCTTCCGGCTCGATGAAATGCCCCTCGCGGCGGCTCCACTTTTTGTCCAGCAGGCTGTCTACTAAATCGGCGATGGTAACGGCCGTTTCCGCCACCGCCTGCTGTCCGGCTTCATTCAAACGACGCCGTCCGATCACCTGACCAATGCCGCGTTCGGCCACAATGTCTGTCACGATGACACTGGCTGCCGGTTTGCCAGAATACTGCTCGGTAGCGCGGGCGGCGCAGCGCAGTTCGCAGCCATCCACGGCAATGGTCGGGTAAAAACGGGCAAAAGCGCGGTCGCCTTCGCCGCCAGCCAGGAAAAGCGGCAGGCAAATCGTCACTGTATCTTCCGGGCGCAATTCTTCCAGCACTTTTAGCGCCGCCAGACGAGTTACCGTTCCTTCGGCCAGTTCCTCACCAGAGCAGGCCACAATGCCAACTTTCTTTTGCGGTAAATTAGGCATCTTCTTCACCTCCTTGCAAGTTGTCAATGACGGCGCTTACTTCTTCGGCCAGGGCGTGGGCCAACTGCAAGCCGCCTTCGTTTAATTCAGCAATCCCATTCGGTTTGAACTGGCGGTAGCGGCGGTAAACGTCCAGCACAGCAAATTCTTCGGCAACGGTGCCGCCGCTTTCCTGCACCATCTTGGTGGCGCAAGCCAGTTTGCAGCCGTCGATGGTAATGGCTGGATTGGCGGCGATGGCTGCGCAGGCATTCTCTTCGCCCATGACCAGCATGGAGAGTGCCACCAACTGTGCCGTTTCGGGGCGCAGGTCTTCAATAACTTCATAAGCGGCTTCACGGCTGACTGTGCCGTAGGTTTTGCCAATGCCGCTGCAAGGCACTATCACAACTTTTTGACTCATAGGTCTTCCGCCTCCTCTTGCGCCTGAACTTTCATGTGTTCAAGGTAGGCTGCCGGCGTCAGCAGGCTGGCCTGGTCGGCGGCCCAATCGGTGGCTTCGATAACAGCCAGCCAGCCAGCGCCATATGGGTCTTGATTAATTACCTCAGCTTCCATCTCTAATTTTTCATTCACGGCCGTTATCACGCCACTGATGGGACTAGACAGTTCCACATCCACTTTGATGGTTTCGATGTTGGCGAAGGGGTCGTTGGCGGAAACGGCCGTTTCCACTTCCACTACCTCGGCAAAGGCCACATCCCCGTTGCGCTGTTGGAAAAAATCCGACACGCCAATTGTTACTTGATCGCCGTCCGCCATTGCCCATACACCTTCCGGGGTGTAAAAACGGTCGGCGGCGACTTTGAAAGTAAACTTGTCCAGTGTGTATTCCAGGTATTCACTCATAAGACAATCTCCCTGTTTGCAACGCAATCAATTCAATATGTATTGAATTATACCGATCCCAAAACCGGATGATTAGTGACAATGATCACATATTTGGTATGACATTTCCTGTGACGGCTGGTGGTGGGTTTTGCTCATCAAGACCCGTCCAATTTCCAGGCGCGGATTTGCGCCTCCACTGCCGCCAGGTCAAACACGTTTGGATTGCTGGCAACGCCCCATTCTCGCCAGATGACCTGCCCATTCGCGTCGAGCAGCAGCATGGGCGCGCGCTGGATGTCGTAGCTGTGCTGTAAATCCGGCCGTTCGTCCAAAACGATGCGATGGGTGGCGATGTGGGCATGGTTTTCGGCGGGCCAGGCGGCTATCACGGCGTCGGCCTTTTGGTAAAGCTCGATAACGCATTACGGATTGAACCATGTTGCCTTTGCCAAAAGTGCAGCCGCTTGAAGATTGGATCAACCTGCATTAGCGAATAATAAAGTTGAAGAGATAGCCGGTGAAGACAATGGCCGTGCCGACGATGCCGATGAACATCACAATCAGAGGGGTCTTGATAACGCGCTTCAAAATGAGCATCTCCGGCAGGCTCAGAGCCACTACCGACATCATGAAAGCCAACACCGTACCCAACGCCGCTCCCTTGGCCATCATTGCCGAGACCACCGGGATAATGCCGGCGGCGTTGGAATAAAGCGGGATACCTATCAAAACGGCCGCCGGTACTGCCCACCAGGTATCGCGTCCCATGATGTTGACCAGATAATCTTCCGGCACAAAACCATGAATGGCGGCGCCGATAGCAATACCCAGGATGACGTAAGGCCACACCTTGCCCACGATTTCTTTGGTGCTGCGACCAGCATCGCGGATGCGATCATCCCAGGTTGGCTTGTAGGTAACACCGGTTTGCGGCCCGACCTTAATTTGCCAGACAAAATCTTCGACATACCGCTCTGGTTTCAAATGACCAATGAGCATGCCGCCCAGGATGGCAATGATCAGGCCACTCACCATGTACAGCCCGGCAACTTGCCAGCCAAACATACCAAAGAGCATCGCCAGTGCGATTTCGTTGACCATGGGCGCAGCAATCAAGAAGGAGAAGGTGACGCCCAACGGTACGCCGCTTTCGACAAAGCCGATGAACAGGGGCACGGCCGAGCAAGAACAAAAGGGCGTGATGACGCCCAAACTGGCAGCCAGTACATTGCCTACCCCTTCACGCTTGCCTCCCAGCGCCGCCCGCGCCTGCTCCGGGCTAAAGAAGGAGCGTATCATGGTGATGAGAAAGACCATGCCGGACAGCAGCATCAGGATTTTGGGTACGTCGTAGAAGAAGAAGTTGACCGACTGCCCCAAATGGGACAGAGGTGACAGGCCGAGGACGGTGTAGGTGAGCCAATCGGCTATGTTTTGCAGTTGGCCGTAGAGCAGCCACCACATAACAGCCAGGACGATGACCAGCGCCGGTAATTTCCAGCCTTGTTTAGGTTGTGAAACGGTAATTTGTTCAGTTGTTGTTGACATTAAAAGAATTCCTGTTTGGTTTTTGCGCCGTTGAGTCCGGCAAATAAATTTTCTATGGATCCATGCCCATTGGCCGCGACTTGCAGCCGAACGAGATGGAAAAGTTCGTGGCAGACCATGTTACGGGTTGTCATGCTGCGGCTTCCTCCAGAATAAACTTGGGCGTGAGGTTTCCGCTGTTGGTCACATTTCCTTCGGGACCGCACAAATTGAGTTGCAAGACGGCGCGGGCGGGATCCAGAAATTCCCCAAACCAGTGGTGCAGGGTGGTCAATGCGGGTATATCCACCTGGTAATATATCCAACGGCCGTCTACTTCATCTCGCCTGTCCTGAATCAATCCTGCTTCACGCAGCACCTTCAGGTGATGAGAGAGTAAATTAGGAGACAGCCCTAATTCTTCAGTTAGCCAGCCATTGCAAGAAGCGCCGCGCATGAGCGCTTCAAAGATACGCAGGCGGTTTGGATCGGCCAATGTTTTTAGAATGCTTACTATTCCTTCTGGCGTTGTTATTTTTGCTGGGATTTCGTTGCACATAAGTCTCACCGGGTTCATTTTCGTCTGGATAATTCGATAGCTATTGAATTAACTTGCTCGAAATGTAACCCCCTGCGCCTGAAGGGTGTAGTGACATTTGTCATGCAAAGAGGTGATAAATGTAATATTTCAACAGATGTTGAATTATTGCACAACAGCCCCCAAGTTTTCTACGGGTACGTGCCAGGTGGGTCATTTTTTACATAAGTGGGATAAGGGGAACAACAGTGCAACGAACGCCCACTTGATTATCACCAGATGTGAACGGCCAACATTCTCCCATATGAATCAGTCTCATCTTCCGCTTCGCGTTCACGCAAATAGGCATACATCGTAGATTTAGACACACCAACTTACAAATCTCTTGAAGGGGTATGATGCAAAACGCTGTTATGCAAAAATACCCTGTATATTTGGGTCATAACATTGGAGGCAGGTCAAACGTTTATCCTCCTGAGTAGATGGGCTCAGATGGAGTTTTTGAACGATACGGGCAAGTAGCCACCACAAGTACCGAAAAAAGCTAGGATGTATTTATCATTTTACCATTGGGTTCATCTTCATCAGATTCCATGTTCTCAATATGTTGTGTGCCCCCCAAATTGATATTTTTACCATGTATATCACCTAAAATATTGAAGGTTTGTTTAGGCTGTATGAAAGAAGGTCTTGGATTTTTTGAAACGGGCGTTTGCAAATCTTGCGTATCTTCTTCAATCTCTGGCAATTGAGCATTTGGTCGATCCTGGCGAACCAAATTAATCAACTCGTTTAAACGATCACGACGGACGAGATAATCGAGCATTTCACGCACCTTGGCTGATTTAGTACCGCCTGGCAAATCTTCATATGGAATTTCTAGGCGATAGCAAAGCATTTCAACTTCCTCTAAAGAAAAATACTTGACAATCAAATCATGTAATTGCGTCATATGGCCAACTTCTCCCACACTTTCTTCAGTCAGAGGCATAACAAGCATGAACATAACCACCTGCCCTGTATTTGAGCCTTACTTTAGGATTTATGGCAAACAAAGGTAGTTCTTGAAGTTCATTTTGGGGTAAATTGTTTTTTTCATTTAAATACCACTGCTTATATTTTTCTGATGTAAAAACCAAAAAATTTCTAAACTTATTCGTTGCAAGATTAGGCACCCCGGGAGCTGCGATAGTTCTTCTCGCACCAGGAAGAGAATGAGGCCCCCAATTTTCTGTAGGATGATTCAAACCTAAAACATGGCACAATTCATGTGCAAGAAGATTCTCGTTAAACCGATTATTTTGCTTATCGTCAATCGCCCGACTATCAAGAACAATATAAGCTTCTGACGTACCAGCGTTAAAAGTTAAACCTTGTTGTCCATGATTTGTTACTTCATTTACAATATACACGTTAATAATCCCAGGGTCAGTCGAGCTGGGAAACAATCCCGCGGCTTCATCATGGGTGAAATTGTGTTTTGCCTCTTGTGTTATGGGGTCAATAACTGTGATTGGAATAATGTCAGGCTCTACGCTCGGATCTAAGGCTCCCTTTTTGCACCAAATAACACAAACCCGATCGAGCTGCATCTGACATAAGGGTTCAATATTTGCTACATTGTCGGTTACATCAAAAAATCTCAGGCCAATTTCCCGTAATGATGTATAAAACAAACTGTTGGGATCGCAATTGGTGATGTGGTCATTTCCACATTCTACCCTTAATGAATTGGCTGATTTTGTTTCTTCTGGGGGATTCGGGCTAGGGCCACGCAATTGTAAAGTTATATCACCCAAGTCAACGCCTTGTATCAACCCTATGTTAGAATCCGAAGCAGCATCGCTCATTTTGAAAAAAATGTGTTCAATATAAAGAATAGGCTCATCTTCAGTAGATTTTTCATCCTCGCGAAAAATCATGCCTCCGTTAATGACATCAGCATTAGGGTGAATCGCATGATTATCTTGGTGAATGCCATCATTGTCTTCTTCATTTTTACCTTCTTGAATGTTTTCCTGAATAGCAATTTCCCCTAAAAGGGAATAGTAAAGCCGTGTCGGGACGTTTTCTATTGACCATAACGGCCGTTTTTCGCCCTCTTCTTTTGATATTGATACATCATTGATGAACATGGTAAGATCGATCACTTGTACAGATCTGTTGGTTTCGTCTGATAAATTATTATTTGTATCTAGATGACCATATAGGGCAACCCGTTCAATTTGGGTCGGTGTAAAATAACCATTTCTATAATGCCCAAATAACAACACTTCCCCTGAACAACTTAAACTGACATCAGATCCATCATTCAACGAAGCGGAAAAGTATGTTTCTGCTGGAATTTCAGCCCCATATAAGATTTCTGCTGGTTGTTTCATTTCTTTCTGTGTCATGCTTATTCCTCCGGTACAAGGGAGAAATACGTTTTTAATTCATAGTCTCCCTCGTGATAATAGATCGCGTAATCGCGAGTAGGATCAGTAGGCAATGAGAGAATTTCAGAGTAACCTGATCCATTATCTTCAATAACAACCGGCCAATCAGTGGCAAAATAATATAGTTGATCATCTTTTTCGTTGTACTCTTCAAACCCATAATAAAGACCAATCTCTATTTTTGGTTCTGGATGCGTATCAAAATCACAATAATAAATTTTGAATAGAGTGCCAGGTGTTGCTTTTTCTGGAGCAACAAGGATGGTGGGTTGTTCACGTGATTTTACACTGCCGGTATAACTAGCTGTATTTGTAAGATTTTCATTTGCAGTAACAGTTAGTCTGTAATTCTCTAGATCAACATCACAAAGAACATCCCAAGCCCAAATTTTTTGGGGAAAACCTTCATTAACTAATTTCATTTTATCATCAGGTAACAGAGGATCTTCAATTAATTGATATACATCGCCTGTGGCTGTTTGCAACGTAATAGACCAATCGGTAGGTTGATCAAAATAACAGGCGAAGAAATAAACGCGAGACCCACGATAAGCATCACCAAAATCAAAAGCCACTATTTCTGGTTCAAACTCTACATCAGGGAATTCTGACATATCATCCTCGCAGGGAATAATGTCATCTGGTTGACCAAATGGGCGAGGGAGACTCTTTGAACGATTAACTGAGCAATCTAGTATAGGAGGACAACTCTCAGCAATTTGGACGGATGAAGGTATTACGGGAAACGGTGGTGGAGGAGGCAACCGTGTCGGTGGCAAGCTAGCTAAATAAAGGACTTGGCCAATCTCGAGAAAATCATCTAATAAGCAGTTCGCTGATTTTATAGCATCTACAGGTATTCCTGTGAATTGGGACAAAGCAAATAAAGTATCACCTGATTGAACCTTATAGGACAGCCAACCTTCGGGAGGTTGGCAGCTTATACCTTCTGGAGTAACTTGAGGTGTAGTCGTGGGGGAAACGGCCGTTTCCATCGGTACCTGTTCTGTTAAGACAACGGCAACTTGCGGATCTGTTTTTGATTGCTCAGGTATTATTGTCGGAGGCAAAGGTGTAATAACGCTTACATCCATCTGAGGTTTACGTTGGCACGCTGATAAAATCAGTAAAATCAAAAGTGATACAACTAAAACAAGCCAATATGGGAATATACCATCCTGTCTATTCTCAAATTGTTGCATAAGGAGTCCTTCATTCGAAACTGTTTGGCTTATTATAATATACTGTAATAAGGGAATGATTGTCTACTCTTCTTGCAAAGATTCAAACCTATTCTGCCATTCTTCAAACTCGCAATCCTTTACATCTGCCGTTCTCAATCGTATGGCCTGAGAATAAGCATCTCTAGCACTCGATAAATCACCTAATTTTTCATAGGCTATTCCTTGCCAAAACCAATATCGCGCTTGCCATCCTTGGGGTGGGTTAGGTAAATCTTGTAGCAAAACAATAGCCTGTTGGCTTTCATAAATCATTTGGTTCCAATTTTCCTGTTCTTTAGCCAACAATGCTAATTGAGCGTGTGCATCAGATGCTAACCAGCGTAAGTCCATCGGCTGACCAGCGGCATTATAGTCAGTAATTACCTGACTTAATGCTAATTCAGCATCCTCTGCAGACCAGTTATCTAAGCCAAATTCGTACCCTAATAAGTTAACAGCCCCTAGGCCCAAATTTGCTTTGGTCGAAATGTATGAAGTGTTAGTCTGTTGTGGATCACTTAAGCTGGTCAAATAATATCCTTCCGATATGATAAGTTGAGTGGGATCTACAGCCACAATACGACACGTAGCTGGATCTATAATTTGAGCGCGAATATATGCAATAATACCTAAACCAATATAGCTTCGTGCATAAGTACGATTAATTCCTTGGGCTGTTTCAAAATGTCGTTGTGCATCGCTTAGTTTTTCAAGATCATGCGTATCGTTGTAGGCACGTAATCGGGCTGCGCCCATTAGTAATTCAACAACTTCTTGTCCAGTTTGGGGCGTCCACTCACGGATGTTTGCAGCTAGATCAAATTCTGCCCATGCGGCATCATATTGATCGTAATATAAGTTTCCTAACCCAACAACAATATGTTGCAAGGCACGGCGACGGCCATCTAGTTGAGCATTTACAGTTGCTACAGATACCGCATCTAGTGGAAGGGTAACAGTAACTGGTGTACCTAAACGAGTTGATCCAGCTATTTCACTGCCATAACCAAAACCAGCATCATTAACGTAAAATTCTAGCTCGACTTCATATTCTGGATCTTCACCCGTGACAATACCATACACTAATATAGTGGCATTTTGGTCTGCAACAATTTCTACAGCTGCACGTCTTCGGGTATCAATATCAGCACCAAGAACAGGACCTATTTCGTTTGGCCCACGGTGATCTACACTCAACGAAGGAGGCAATCTATTTAGCCCTTCTACCAACGTGTTATATAATTCTTCACTTAATTTTTTACTAGTTTCGTTGGTTAGAGTTAAACTATTTGGTGTTGTAAACTGGGCAACGGCAACGTTAAACCCCTCCCCCATAGGAGGTGTATAAATCCATTTGTACCAAGCATATCCACCCATTAACAGAAATAATAAAAAAATTGCGGATATTCCCAAAATCCAAAACTCTTTGTTGCGGGGTTTCTCTGTTGGGTAAGGTACGTTAATATTAATAGCTAATTGCTGGATACTGATAATGCCGCCTACATTGATCAATTCCCCTTCAATAGCCGCAGTCAGATTATAAACATCTCCCTGTTGTTGATAAGGAGCAAATTCTTGTGCCAAATAAGCAGCAAATGTTTGATATACCTGGAAGTAATTTATCAGCGTATGAAGTGCATGACTGAGTTCAGGATCGTTGATGGCTTGTTGGTTCAAGAGTCGAATAGAGTCTTGAGGATTATCTGGGAATATTTTAACAATATTCAATATATGCAGACTATTGTCGCCTGTTATTGATTTAACCGCCTGAATAGCACTTTCATCAAAATTTTGAATGGATTCTCGGATTGGCCATAAAATAGCAGTTCCCAAAATACCATTAACTAGATCAACATCCTGCATTAATGTTGCAAAATGAGCAAATGTAGTTAAAGAACTATCTATGGCAATTTTCCACCGTTCATTAAATTTGGTTATCATGTATCCTGTCCCAGGTATTATACAATTCTTATGACTCGATCTTTAGTTACCTAAATTTTGCGCAAATTAACGACAGTTCCATCACGAGCTAAGAAAACAGCAAAGGCATCCCTGAAAGAAGCCGCTAAATCATGCGTCTGATGTAACTGTACAGACCCTAAGGGTTTGACCTCGAGTGATTCAATGCTGCATTAGTCAAAAACCTTAGGGTCTCTCGAGTGAAAAATCAACACCTGTATAGTTACAACTCTGTAACATATGTTTGCTCCTGTGATTATTCTCAGTCTATCAGCCTATCACAGGAAATGTTAAATGCAATATTTTCAGAACTAAACGGCTCTGCCACCTTACTCCACCATACATTGACTTTAAATTGGATGATTATGAACACAAAAAACGAAGATGGTTACGAATTATGGTTGCGTTATCGTCAGGTAGACAATCTCAGAACGGTTGACTCAATATCGCCAGGCGATTAACGAAGTAGTTGTTCCAGGAACAGGCGACACCATCCAAATTATCAGCGATGAACTGAAACGCTCGCTCCCCGTTCTATTAGCCAGGGAAATCCCCATTTCCAAACAAAAACCGGGTAGCAATGCGCTGGTGGTGGGTACAGTTGGGTGAATTAGAAACAATGGGGGTGAATATTTCCCAGGTTCAGCGCCAGGAGCTGGGTGATGAGGGATTTCTCATTACCTCTCAACCATTTGGTGAAAACAGGTGGATCGTCGTGACCGCCAATAAGGAAACGGCCGTTCTCACCGGCACATTTCACTTCTCTACGTCTCCTGCAAACCCATCACGACATTGCTGACCTGAATATGGTGAGCGTCCCCCGAATCCAACACCGCATCCTGGGTCACTGGGACAATATCGACGGCTCCATTGAACGAGGTTATGCCGGCCAATCCTTGTGGCATTGGGACGACTTGCCAGAAATCATTGACCCACGCTACGATGATTATGCTCGTGCCTGCGCCTCCATTGGCATCAACGCCACTTGCTTGAACAACGTCAATGCCCAGGCCAAAAGCTTAACGACCGATTATTTGCTCAAAACGGCCGTTCTGGCCGACCTCTTCCGACCTTACGGGATTCAAGTTTACCTGTCGCCACTATTCTCAGCGCCTATGCAACTCGGCCGCTTTCCCAGCGCCGACCCGCGAAACCCCACAGTTCAAAAATGGTGGCAGAAAAAGGTAGCTGAGATTTACCGCCTGATTCCTGATTTTGGCGGTTTCCAGGTGAAAGCCAACTCAGAAGGGCAGCCAGGTCCTCAAGATTACGGTGCCAACCATGATGAGGGCGCCAATATGCTGGCGGCAGCGTTGGCTCCACACGGCGGCACCTTGTTATGGCGTGCCTTCGTTTACGATGTGACTGTTGATTCAGACCGGGCCAAGTGTGCCAACAAAGAATTTGAACCCCTGGATGGCAACTTTATGCCCAACGTGTTTGTGCAAGCCAAAAACGGTCCGATTGACTTTCAACCCAGAGAACCCTTCCACCCTCTTTTTGGCAGAATGGAACAGACGCCGCTGGCCCTCGAAGTACAAATCGCTCAAGAATATTTAGGGCAATCGATCCATCTGGTGTACATGGCCGATATGTGGAAAGAGGTGCTAGACGCAGACACCTACGCGAAAGGGCCTGGTTCCACAGTGGCTAAAGTTGTGGACGGCTCTTTGTTTGATCACGATACATCTTGCATTTTAGCGGTTTCCAACACCGGCTCAGATCGGAACTGGTGCGGTCATCATTTTTCGCAAGCGAACTGGTATGCCTATGGGCGGCTGGCGTGGGACTATGAACTGAGCGCCGATACCATCGCCGACGAGTGGGTGCGTATGACCTGGTCGAATGAAACGGCCGTTTTAGAGGCAATTAAAGCGATGATGGCCGGCTCCTGGCCGGCCTGCATCAACTACATGACCCCCTTGGGCCTGCACCACATCATGCAAGAAGAACATCATTACGGCCCAGACCCAGGCCACAACAGTGCCCCGCGTGAAGATTGGAACTGCGTTTACTTCCATCGGGCGGACAAGATTGGTCTTGGTTTTAACCGGACCCGCAGCGGCAGCAACGCCGTCAGCCAATATCATTCTCCGCTTAGCGAGCAGTTTGATAACCTAGAGACCTGTCCCGAAAAATACTTAGTCTGGTTCCATCATGTGCCCTGGGATCATCGCCTTCAATCTGGGCGCACACTTTGGGAAGAAATGCAGATACTCTACAATGAGGGTGTTGCTTTTGTGGAACAGATGGTGATTACCTGGCAAGATTTAAAGACCGTTATTGATCCCCAACGACACCAGCATGTGAGTGAACGACTGGTGCTTCAGCTAGAAAGTGCCCGTGAGTGGCGGGATGTATGCTTCGGCTACTTTGGGCAGTTCCCCAGCCATGAAGGTTAATAACCACGCCAATAATATCGGACTCTCGTTTCAGTTAGGCAAAAGCGGGAAAGTTTTCGGAAATAAAAATTGCGCGAAACCCGCTCTTCCTTGAAGGAAACCACAATTTTGCGTGTTGGTAATTTTGAAAACTTTTTGTGGTTTACCTAAGACAAATTTAGAATCAGAATAGGTAATCAAACCAATCAAAATACGCCTGGTTTGTGCTGGTCTGGCCGTTGCTGCTGGCATACATACCGATATAAGCACCAACGAACCCCCCAGCCACCGGTGTGCTTAGAATGCGGCCATCTACCTGTTCGGCAATCGGTTCCCATTCATCCAACTCTGTGGCTGCATAAAAATTATAAGCCTGTTCATCCGCAGTCACTTTTAGATAAAATTGCCCCGCAGCAAAAGGTTTTTCAGCCAAAACTTCTTCCTCGCCCCCAGCTCGTTTAATCAGGCGAATGACCGGTTTATCAGCCTGCGTCACCACAAAACGGAAGTGGAAATCATTGTTTTGAATGAGGACCAACCCGGCACTTTCATGGAGAGATTGAGGGATGAAGAGAACGGCCGTTTTCGCTTCAAAAGAAATATGCTGCTGCCTGCGCCCTACAAAGCTAGGATTCGCTCTTTCCGACAACTGTTCAGGACGCAGTTTCAAACGTAAATAGCCGGGTCGTTCAGTCAGGCTCCAGAATTCATCACGCGGCGTGCGCAAGAAATTCCATTCATAGGCCAGCGTTGGCTCATCAAAATCATCACGGTCAGGACGAGTCGGCCAGGGATGTGCTGGGAGGTTGGGTACAGGATACGCCGCTTCAACCCGCCCCGTTCCAGGGCTAACAACAGGCCAGCCATCTTCCCAACGCACCGGAACCAGGAACGTTTCCCGCCCAAGATTGTAGAAATAACCGCCATAAGGACGCATAGCCAGCAACACCATCCACCATTCGCCAGTCTGCGTTTGTACTAAATCAGCGTGACCCGTACCCACAATCGGGTAATCCAAACCCAGGTGGCGGTGCGTCAAAATCGGATTGCCGCGATTGCCCACATAAGGCCCCATAATCTCTTCACTGCGGGCAATCACAACGGCATGATGATGAGCAGTTCCCGCCTCAGAGGTAAGCAGATAATAAAGGCCATCTACTTTATAAATGTGCGGTGCCTCTGTCCAAACAGCGCCTCTAACAGCGCCATCCCAGATCACCTTTGGTTCGCCAATGAGCTTCATCTCAGCCAGATCGAGTTCTTGCAGATAGATTTCTGTGTGGCCTTCAAACTGGCTGTTCTCAGCCATGCGATTACTGCAATACCAGCAACGGCCGTTATCATCAAAGAATAACGAAGGATCAATGCCAGGAGCATCATCTAACCAGTGCGGTTCTGACCAGGGACCGGCAGGATCGGTGGCAGTAACGATGAAATTACCCGCCCTCGTTTTGCCGTCAACCAAGGTATTGATGACGTAAAACACACCATCTGCATAACGAATGGTTGGTGCATACAAGCCGCCAGATGGTCGTATCTCATCCAAATCCAACTGCTCGGGACGATTTAAAACATGTGCAATCTGCCGCCAATTCACGAGATCACGGCTGTGGAAAATGGGCAAGCCTGGAAAATATTCAAACGTAGATGTGACCAGATAATAATCATCTCCAACCCGGCAAATAGACGGGTCAGGATAAAATCCTGACAAGATAGGGTTGTGAAAAGTGTCAATCATTATTTACCTTTTGCACCTGCACCTGACTGAAAAAGACTTTGTTATCATTTACTTCTGCAGAATGACCAATAATTTCAAACATACTGCGAAGCGGTAAGTTTTCCGAAGAGTTTCCTACCATCACATCAACTTTACCTGGATGAATGGCAAACAACATTTCTTCGTCATAAACACCAAGCTGATTGATAGAAAGCGTAAAAGTCACCTTTTTACGCTCACCTGATGCCAAGGTGATTCGTTTGAATCCTTTGAGTTCCTTAATAGGTCTATACGGGTCCGTATGTTGACGAATATAAAGCTGTACCACTTCATCGCCAGTCTGGTTTCCCCTATTGGTTACCTCTACACTGATAATAACGTCGTCCCCAATCGTGGCTTCTTTTTGTTGAACTATCAGATTTTCGAACTCAAATGTCGTATAGCTCAAACCATGACCAAAGGGGAAAAGCGGTTTCCCTTCGAAGTAACGATAAGTTCGACCAATCATGGCATAATCTTCAAACGGAGGTAAATCATCAACCGAGTGATAGAATGTGACAGGTAATCGACCGGCAGGGTTGTAATCGCCAAACAAAACATCCGCCAGCGCCATCCCCCCTGCTTCACCTGGATACCAGGCTTCCACAATCGCCGGAATATTATCTGCCGCCCAATTAACAGCCAAAGCACTCCCATTCAACAATACCAAAACAACAGGTTTGCCCAGGGCGTGAAGCTGCTTGAGGAGTTCTTCTTGAGGCATTGGCAGCTTAATGTCAGTACGATCACCGCCAGCAAAACCCGGCACGTTCACAGGCATTTCTTCCCCTTCCAAATTTGGAGAAAGACCCATGACGGCAATGATAACGTCTGCCTTTTCAGCAGCTTCCAGAGCGCCGATACTATAATCACTTTCTGGTGGCGACCACAATAATTGCACCTGTGGGTCAAGTCCCTGGCTGACAAAATCCAGCCTGATCTTATAGAACCTTCCCCCCTCTAATTCAACTTCTCTGGCGTTTATCCGGGGATGATGGAGATCCTCATAGGTGACAATTAATTCGTCATCAAGGTAAAGGTTATATTTACTAAAACCGTTGGCACCAAGTGTATACGTCCCACTAACAGGAGGTACGAGAAATCCGGCATATTGCACAGCAAAACTATCACCCCATTGCTCTGAAAGCGGCGTGGTATCCTTCCAGATGAAATCAACGACTGGAGCAACCTGGCTCATAACAGGCTCCCCCTCAAACTCAGGATCATCATAAAAAACGGCCGTGATGCCCTTTTCATTCGCTTTGGCATTGAGGGGGCGCAGGTAAGTCGAAGGAATGAGTTGTAATGAGGGAATTCCCTCGGCTAAGACACTTCCTTGTGCATAATAAAGTGTGGTGGCTGGTGAAATCTTCTGGCGAATTGCTTCTAATGGCGTGGGCGCATTGACTGGTGTGCCATGGTAATTCCCTAGCAGCGATTGCAGTGCATCGGCATTCGGGCCAATGACGGCAATCGAGTTAATCTCTTTGCTCAGAGGCAAGGTATGGTTCTCATTCTTGAGTAATACGATTGACTCACGCGCCACTTGCAGCGCCAGCGCTTGATGTTCTGAAGAGTTGATGATTTCGTAAGGGATATGGGCAAACGGAACCTGGTCAGGTGGATCGAACATACCCAGGCGGAAACGCGCAGTAAAGAGGCGTTTAACAGCCTGGTCAATTGTTTCCTCTGTGATAAGTCCTTGGGCAACGGCTCTTACTAAAGCGGGGTAGGCATTGCCGCAGTTCAATTCGCAGCCGTTCTTGACAGCTAAGGCTACAGCCTCTTCAACGGTTTCTACAATTTTGTGGTTCGCGTAAATATCGTAGATAGCCCAACAATCGGATACAACATAGCCATCAAAGCCCCACTCTTCCCGCAAAATCTGCTGCAATAAGGTCTCGCTGGCACAGCAGGCTTCCCCATTTGTGCGATTATACGCACCCATAATCGAACAAGCGCCTGCTTCTTTAATACAGACCTCAAATTGCGGCAGATAGGTCTCACGCAGATCGCGTTCACTGACCTGAGCATCAAAAGTGTGACGCTGGGATTCAGGCCCACTGTGTACAGCGAAATGCTTGGGGGTGGCTACCAGTTTTAGATAGTCGGGATTATCCCCTTGGAATGCTTTGATGACTGATACACCCATCGAAGCTGTGAGGTAAGGGTCTTCTCCGTATGTTTCCTGGCCACGCCCCCAGCGTGGATCACGGAAGATGTTGATATTTGGAGACCAGAATGTCAGGCCAGTGTAAATCTTATGAATATTTCGGCGGAGGGCTTCATGATGTTTCGCTCTTGCTTCATCAGAAACGGCCGTTGCCATCTCATAAATCAAGTCAGGATTCCAGGTAGCACCCAGGCCAATCGCTTGAGGGAAAACTGTCGCTTTCCCGGCACGGCCCACCCCGTGCAATGCTTCATTCCACCAATTATAGGCTGGAACCTCCAGCCTTTCGATAGCTGGGGCATCGTGTCCCATTTGTGAAACCTTTTCTTCCAGAGTCATCTGGCAAATCAAATCATTCACCCGTTCCGCAACGGGTAGGTCACAGTTTTTATAGAGTGGGGTTCGACTGGAACTCATAGGGTGGCCTCTCTTTAATTCTGGACACTGCCGTTTTATATGTCACTCTCTGGTAGGTGCATTTCGCAAATCGTCCCCAATACTTGACAAGGGTTCGGATTTCGCAGGCTCCAGTTCAATTGATGGATTAAGAAAAATCCAGTGGGAGAAAATTAATTACAGTATCTCAAACATACTAATGTTCAGCATATTTGAAACATTTAACCAACACATCATCAATCTGAACATACGGTGGTGCTGTCTGTTTGCACACATCCATAACCAACGGGCACCTGCCGGCAAATCGACAGCCCACCTTTAAGTATTCTTCTTGTTCTGTTTCATTAAGATCGATCTCTCCCTCCCAGCGCTTACTTGGATCTGCTTGAGGAATAGAATCTCGAAGGAGTTGCGAGTAGGGGTGTCTGGGATTCATCAAAACCTCTTCCACAGAGCCCATTTCCACAATGTTCCCTCTAAACATAATGGCAATACGATCACTCACGTAATAGGCCGTTGCCAGATCATGCGTGATATATAACACGCTCATACCAAAATCTTCTTTGAGTTTATTAAACAGGTTCACAATCGACATTCGCAAAGAAGCATCTACCATCGAAACCGGTTCATCAGCAATAAGAAGCGTGGGGTCCGTCAACAAAGCCCTGGCGATAGAAATCCTTTGTAGTTGTCCACCAGAAAATTCGCTTGGATATTTACCCACGAATTCATAATGTGTCAGACCAACTTCCTTCAATTTCAGATCAATCAACTCAATTGCGTCTTTCTCATTATTAGCCAGTTTGTAATTTTTGATGGTTTCAAAAAAATAGCGATCAACCGTTCTCAAAGGATTGAATGTGCTAAACGGATCCTGAAAGATCGCTTGCACGCCTTCAGTAAACCAGACTCTCTCATTCTTTTCTCTTACTTGACCCTTATGCACAATCGTGCCCGATGTGGGTTCTTCAAAACCCAACACCATTTTGGCCGTCGTGGTTTTCCCACAGCCACTTTCCCCGGCCAACGTAAAAATCTCTGCCGGTTTAATAAAAAATGTGACATCGTCAGTCGCCGTTATCTTGACTCTCGAGGTAATACTGCCTATGGAGTAAACTTTCGTCAGATTCTGAACATCAAGAAGCTTTTCCATTATCTGCCCTCCTCAATGAGCCAGCAGGCAACTTTGTGATTAGGTTCAACTGCAATGTAATCAGGCATTTTCTCTTTACATATATCCTTGACATGAGGGCATCGGGGGTGGAAAGGGCATCCTGGCGGAAGGTCTGCTAGAGAAGGAGGACTGCCAGGCACACTTTCCCGAGTAGACTTGTCTCCAAACTTGGGCAAAGAGTTGATCAAAAATTGGGTATACGGATGAAGGGGGTCACCAAAAATTTTCTCGGTTGGCGCTTCTTCCACCATTTTGCCCGCATACATGATCCCGATCCGATCCGCCACATTGGCATGAACACCCATGTCATGCGTAACCAGGATAATTGTATTTCCTAATTTTTTTTGTACTTCTTTGAGAAGCTGCACCACACCCCTCTGTACGACGACATCGAGGGCTGTGGTAGGTTCATCAGCGATAATAATTTGAGGCTCAAGTAATGCAGCCAAAGCAATGGTGACCCGCTGCCGCATACCACCAGATAACTGATGAGGGTAAGCTTCCATAATCTGCGGCGGTAAGCCCAAGTCAGCAATGTGCTGCTTGGCCATTTTAAAGGCTTCATCCTTAGAAGCCCCCTCTACATGGCTGCCGATAAAATCTTTGAAGGTTTCTTTTAGTTTTTTAACGGGATTGAGAACGCTCATTGACCCTTGAGGTACATAGGAAACATATACCCAACGGAGCTTTCTCATCTCTTCCGCATTAAGGGATGTAACGTCTATCGCCTCACCGTTTATATGGTAAAAAACTTTGCCGCCCAACTGTCGCAGCGGCGGTTCGATGACGGCAGCCAGTGCTTTTAAAAGAGTTGATTTTCCGCAGCCGCTTTCACCAGCAATACCGTAAATTTCGTTTTTCTTGATATCTAGTTCGATCTCGTTGACAGCTTTTACTATCTTTTGTGTGCCATAAACATCGAGTATATAAAAGGCTTTTAATTCTTCAGTGCTAAGAATAGTTTCATTCATATCTTCATTGTCCGTTATTAGGCTCCGACACGTTGAATTCGGGATCTTGGGTCAAGATATTCGCTGATACTGACTGAGGTCCAATATAAGGCGATAAACAGGAAAATTGAGATGACAACTGGTGTTAATATCCACCACCAATAGCCAAGTAAGATTGCCTGGTAATTAAGTGCCCAGTAGATCATGCCTCCCAATGTGGGGATTTCCAAATTGGTTAGCCCAATAATAGCCAGCGTGATTTCCAATCCAATAGCCCAGGCCATGGTATTGATGATGGAGGCAAATATCAAGGGCATCACAAAAGGTGTGTACTCCTTAAGTACCAGCGGCATTGTTCCCGTACCTGAGAGAACGGCCGTTTGTGTAAAACCGCGCTCACGTAAACTCAATATTTCTGAGCGAATGACACGCGCATCCCAGGCCCAACCAAAGCAGCCTAACAAAATTCCCAAGGTGAAAAGAGTCAATGAACCTCTCAATAACACGGCCAACAAGACGATGAGCATGAAAAGCGGAATCACCAGGAAACAATCACTAACGAACATAAGGACCCGGTCAAGAGTTCCTCCTTTGTAACCAGAAAGCATGGCTATGGGAACCGCAATCAATCTAGAAACCAGGGCGGCGACGATGGCAATGGTGAGTGAATTTTTAACAGCAAATGACGCTGTCCAAAAAATATCGACGCCTCTGGAATCTGTTCCCAGTAGATATTTTGTTGATGGGGGCATATCCCTGGGAACCTCCCCCCATAAGGACAGGTCATAAGGACAGAAAAAAGACAGGCCGGCATAAAAAAACAGAACGCAGAGGATGACGAAACTGAATCTAAAGCGGTAATCCTGGAAGAGATCTTTGAAAACACTAAAAATGCTCATGACGGTAATCTTCCTTAGCTGTATCTAATTCTGGGATCAAAGAGCGGATACGTTAGATCGATAATCAAAATGGCTGTGGCGATACCTACGATGGAAAAGACCGTGATGCCCATGATGAGGTTATAGTCTCCGCCAAGAATGGCATGATAAAGTAGAGTGCCCATGCCTGGATAAGAGAATACGATTTCCACGATTAAGGCACCGCCAAAAAGGTTTCCAAATATTAACGCCAGCGCGGTTATCTGAGGCAGTAAACCGTTGCGAATAACATAGCGGTTTACGATCCTGTTTTCTTTGATGCCCCCCATTTTGGCATATTGAACATAATCTGCCGAGTTAACATTTTGTACCACCAGCTTCATCGTTTGAAACCAACCTGCCCAGCCGAGTAGGATGAGTGACATAGCCGGCAGGAAAGCATGCTTAAATACATCCTTTGTATACGACCAACTGAAAGTGGGTTGGCTGCCGATGGATTCACCGCCTGCAACCGGGAACCATTGAAAAACGTAACCAAACATGATCAGCAGCAAAAAAGCAAAGATATAGTAGGGAAACGGCCGAATTATCATGGCTATACCATCCATCCACCTGGACCAACGTTTGCGAGAATGATAACCGGCATGTCCTCCCATGATATTACCGATTGTCCAACTGATAGCTGTGGTGGTTAACAATAAGCCCATTGTCCAGGGCATCGCTGCTTTGATCAATTGGTTTACTCTTGTGGGGTACTGATAGAATGAGACGCCAAAGTCCCCGTGAAACAATCTCTGCCAGAAGGAAACATATTGTTCCCAGGGGGATCCGCTAAGCCCGTACAATTCGGTTAGGTCTTCAATCATATCATCAACCGTAGCCGGATCTAAGGAAGCGCCGCGTGAGTCGATCACTGAAATCATTCTACTGACCGGATCTGTAGGCATGGCGCGGGGAATGAGAAAAACGGCCGTTACTCCCACAAAAATAACCAGGAAATATTGAATAAGTCGGGGAATGAGATATCCTCTGATGAAAGTCAAATCTGGTACCTCCTCTTCTCTTTTCTCTATCTTAATCGAAGACCCTTCAAGTGCGTATGAACCACCTAAAGGAATTGAAAAATACTTATTATAAGGAAAACCTGTGGCGCGTTCTTGAAACTTGATGCAAAAATGTTTTCGCGATTCAAGTACATCATTATGAAAATCTTAATTGATAAATTGTGACACCACAAGGTATGCCGGTTTGTCTATTACATTATTCAAAGAACAAACCGGCATACCCTTAACTGAGGGAGCTTACAAAAAGTTACAATACATGAATCTTTGTATG
This sequence comes from uncultured Chloroflexia bacterium, assembly GCA_963747345.1. Lineage (GTDB taxonomy): Bacteria > Chloroflexota > Anaerolineae > Promineifilales > Promineifilaceae. The sequence continues at coordinate 722,715 of CAVVFA010000009.1, forward strand.
CTAGCTATCAATACTATCTGCCTGTGGCTTCCAAGAAGGGGGTCATGTACTTGAATGGACCCCAATGCGTATACGGCTGTGTATAGGGATTTTCCGCCCCAGGCCAGTTCGTCCAGTAAGTCTCATCCCAGGAAATGAAGCCAATATAACCGAAGGTTGGGATACCTGGCATTTGCGTAACAGCTTCTTTCAGACATTCAATACCAGCGGCGACAGTGGCCTCATAATCGGACGGATCCGTCTCGCGCAGCTTAGCGATAGCCGCATCCATAGTTTCAGAAGACCAGCGGCCATTATGCCCAGTGGCGCGTTCACCCAATGGTACGATATATTCGGAGTTCCAACGGTCACATACACGGTACAGGTCAGGTCCAGCACCCCAGGGTTCCTGAGCAGGCCAGAAACTGCCCACATCGAACTCACCAACGGCCGTTAAATCGGCTTCGGTTTCGGTGGCAAAAAGATTGGCATCAATACCGAATTTCTTCCATTCCTGGACAGCAGCCACACAATTCCGGGACCCCATATCGGTAGCTACTTGAACATTCGTTACACACTCTAAGGTCCAAGGCGAACCATCAGGCAGCAGCCACATACCATCTGCGTCTCTAGAGAAACCATTCTTGATCAACAGTTTTTCAGCAGCTTCAGGGGCGTATTTGTACCAGCCCAAACCAAAGGCTTTATCACGGGCTTCTTGATCTTGAGGTACGACATAGCCTCGACCCTCAGCATATGCAGCAATCAGATCAGGGGCATCTGGATCATAGGGGTTGAACATTTCACCATCACCCAAATCCAGTTGGAATTCCATCAACCATGGTTCCATCGGCTCAATGAAGTCCTGGGGATAAGTACCAAGTGAAGGAATGTGTACCGGACTTAAAGCACCGGACCCATCAACAGCAACACCCATATAGTCGGCGATATTAATAGCCAACAGAAGCGCCCAGCGGACGTCGACATTGTCATAAGGTGCCTTGGCAGTATTAAAGGAGATGCCTGTGATGGCTGGGTCATTATTGACCACCCAGGGATATCCCTGCTGGTAAGCGCGTGAGGAATCAGATTGTGCCAAAACAGCCTTGAGTCCTTCTGACGAAAGGTTAAGAACATCAGCCTCATGGGTTAATTGAGCCAGAATTTTAGCGCCCTCATTGGCAAAGTATTGCATGACAATGTATTTGGGCTGGGGTTCACCATACAGGATTCCAGTGGGGCTGTTCTGCCAATCTTCCCGTTTTTCCCAAATGGTCCAGAAGCCGGCCTCATCAAAGCTGTGCAATTTGTAAGGACCGGTACCGACAAAGGGATTGAACTCGAAGGTAACAGGATCTTCTACGTTTTCAAAGATGTGTTTCGGCATAATCCAGGTAGCACCCCAACGATCGAGGAAGGTGGTATGGAAACGAGAATTTGCCCGCGTTAACTCAATGACAACAGTATAGTCATCCGGTGCAGATATACTGGCAACATTTTCACTGAAGAAAGTGTTACCGTTCATACCTTCGGTGCTCTTCAATAATTCGATTGTGAAGACGACATCAGCAGAGGTAAATGGTTCGCCATCATCCCAGGTGACACCTTCACGCAGCGGAATCGTAACCTGGGTGAAATCTTCATTGTAGATTGGATCTCCAGATGCGAGACCATTAATAATTTCACCAGTAGCAAAATCAACTGACCATAGTGGTTCGTTGGCCAGATTTTGCATACCACGATCGCGATTCTTCCAACCTACCCATTCATTGAAATTGCTTGGGGAACCAGCACGCCCGGTAAGCACATCAACGATCAATGTTTCGTTTCGGGGCAAACCAAGTACGTCGCCTGCATCAATTGGTTCTACTCCTGGGGCTTCGGCTGTTACTTCAACAACAACCTCTTCAACAACAGTCTCGGTGACAACACGAGTTACTTCAACTTCTTCTCCTGCTTCCGTAATTGTCTCGGTAACGACCCGTGTGACTTCAACTTCAACTGTTTGAGTCGCAGGGGCACATGCAGCCAGGGTTAGCATGATGATTAACAGCGTAATTAACTTTTTCATTTACCACTCCTTTTTTCTTCATTAATAAATCTTATAAACAAACATATAATCAGGCTTATAGCGTTTATTCGATAGAACCTCCTCTCGTTAATCCTTTCAATTCAACTTCATGCTGCCGAAAGAAATCTTGCGGTCTGTAAGGAAAGAAATGGGTATGTTGTTGAAACGAATAACCGAAAATCTTTGTTGTATCAAGATTTCAGATGACGGGAAAGGCCAAGTGTAAATCACCAAGCATATGACAAATCATCATATTGGTATCCGTGGGTTCTTTTGTTTGGCGGTGGTTCGTGATAGATAAGAGATGGTGGTAGAGAGCTGCTGTCAGAATATCAGCAAACCCTTGAACGATTTTACCAATGTATTGAACAACTAGGTTTAAAATCTGCCGTTTAATAACTTGGAAAAGGCTGTCAACAAGAGCAAAAATATGTAGATTGGGTTGGAGTTGATTATGCGGATTAATTGTTGTTTGCTGCCCATGCAAGTATGTCTCAGATTGGGCTTTCTCTTGAGCGTTGGTCCCATGTGAAACAGGAGCACACGAAACGCTTGCAGCCTCAGCCACATCCTCAATGATTACTTCTTTGGTCGAACGTCTTCTCCTAGCCATCTAACCCCATTGATGTTACTAGAAATATTTTGTTGGAAATTCCAACAAAATATCAACATAGTTTCTGCAAACGTTTGCAATATAATACTTATTATCACACTTTTGTCAAGGGGCAAAGATTGCCGCTACAAATGGTTCGCCGCCTGGGGATTCTCTTGTAAAATCATAGCTTACAAAATTTCTAACGAAGCCTGAGCTTGTCAACGCGACGAGGGTTGAGCTTGTCGAAGCCCGTTATGTGCCAGCCTTCGACAGGCTCAGGCTTCGTCGACAGAGAAACCATGAACAACACACCAACCAACGCCCAATTGCGCCAATTTATCAGCCAATATTTTAGCGTTCCCGAACTGGAAACCTTCTGTTTTGATTATTTCCCCGAAATAGCAGATGAATTTGCTCCAGAAATGCCCAAAAGCAAGCGGGTGGAAATGTTGATTGGCTACTGCCAACGGCGTGACCTGGTACTCAATTTGTTGGGCAGCCTGGAAAAAGAACGCCCCCAACTTTACCAGCAAACTTTTTCGACACCGGCTGCCGCGCCAGAAATTAGCTTGCAGCCTACAAAGCGCAACCCACGCCAGATATTCATCAGCCATGCCCACCAGGATGCAGACTTAGCACAGCAGTTGGCGACTGATTTGGAAGCAGAGGGCTACCCGGTGTGGCTTGCCCCAGACAGCATCTTGCCCGGCGAAAAATGGGCGACTGCTGTCTCGCGTGGACTGGATGAAAGCGGTATTTTTGTGCTCCTGCTAACCCCAGAAGCCGTAAACTCCCATTGGGTGCGCCACGAAACGGATGTGGCTGTGGAGTTGGAACATGAAGAGGAGATGCGCCTGATTCCCTTGCAGGTACGGCCTTGCCAATTACCAGCCTTGTGGCGAGCCTACCAGCGCATTGCCTGGCGGGGCGGCTACGAGGCGGGCTTGGCGCAGTTGATGCAGGCGCTTGCTGGCAAAGAACAGGAGACTGTGGGGCCAGTGGAAACAAGCGCGGCGCGGATTGAAGCGGTGACGGAGCGCGTGCTAAAGCTGGGCGTAACGCCCCCACTACAAACGGTGCCGGACAGGTTTGTGCATGAGAAGACGGGGCTGGAATTTGTGCGCATACCGGCGGGAGATTTTTTGTATGGGGACGACAAGCAGACGCTGAATTTGCCGGAATATTGGATGAGTAAAACGGCAGTCACGCAGAAAATATACAAACGTTTCATTGATGCAAACCCTGCCTATGATGTGCCCTTTAGTGATGCAGATTGGGCAAAATTATATAATTGGGACAAGAGAAAGCGCATGTTTCCAGAAGATAAGGCAGAGCATCCGGTGGTGTTGGTGAGTTGGCACGATGCGGTGGCTTTTTGTGAATGGGCAGAAGTGCGACTGCCAACTGAACAACAATGGGAAAAAGCGGCACGGGGGGCAGATGGTTATGTGTATCCCTGGGGAAATGAGTGGCGGGAAAATCATTGCAATACAAATGAAGCGAGGTTGGGCAAAACCAGTGCGGTGGGTAAGTATTCACCACAAGGTGACAGCCCGTATGGTTGTGTGGACATGATCGGCAATGTGTGGGAATGGTGTTTGAATAAAGATAGTGATTCGAAAAACATTGCTGTAGACAAAAGCAATGACCACCGCGTCCTGCGGGGCGGCGCGTGGTCCTACAATTCCAGCAGCGCGCGTGCCGCCGGCCGTCACCGCGACCGTCCAGTCAGCGGCAACGTCGTTAACGGGTTTCGGGTGGCGCTGGTGCATCGTTCCCCATCTCATCAAGATCACTGATCACTGTCTTGCGGGCGCAGCGGTAGCGGAGTCCCGCTCTCGCGCGGATCGCGCTCCGCAAAAATTTCCCAAAACCCACGGTAGGGGCGAGGCAGTCGGGTGGTACTTGGGATAAATGCGAAACCATGTCACCGACTGCGTCGCCCGCGTATTACATTTGCCAACCGTGTCGTGTAGGCGAGGCGATGGGAGAAATCGCCATACGATATGCAGAAACATTGTCCCATCGCATCGCCCCTACATATACCCGCGCTACCATGAATGTTACGTACTGGTGCCGTAACGCGATTTGGCAAATCGCGCTACATCGTCCCACGTTAACCTGACGGGTACATACCCATATCTGTACGTGGACGATGCATCGTTTTACGCATTATCAGGGCTACGCTATAATCCTGCCACTTGATTCATAAAGTAACGAACGCAAATAATCGCAGAATAGCGAGGTGGCGCAGAAGGACATGGTTTTTCTGCGCTTTTCAGTCTGCGTAAACAATTTTAAGGAGAGTAACTATGCCAACAGCATTGATTACAGGCATTACCGGTCAGGATGGTTCCTATTTGGCCGAATTTTTATTGAAGAAAGGGTACAACGTGGTGGGGATGGTGCGTCGTACCAGCACTGTGAATTTTCACCGCATTTCGCAGGTACAAGAAAGGCTGACATTGGTTCCTGGTGATTTGTGCGACCAGATTTCCCTGATCCGCATTTTGGAAGAGTATAAGCCAACGGAAGTTTACAATCTGGCGGCGCAATCGTTTGTGCAGACTTCCTGGGCACAGCCAGTTTTTACAGGGGATGTGACCGCGTTGGGCGTGACGCGCATGTTGGATGCCATTCGCATTGTGGACCCCAAGATTCGCTTCTACCAGGCCAGTTCCAGCGAAATGTTTGGCAAGGTGGTGGAAGTGCCGCAAAAAGAGACCACGCCTTTTTATCCGCGCAGTCCGTATGGGGTGGCGAAAGTTTATGGGCATTGGATTACCATTAACTACCGTGAAAGCTACGACATGCACGCCAGTTCTGGTATCCTCTTTAACCATGAATCACCCCGGCGCGGTCTGGAATTTGTGACGCGCAAAATTACCAACCATGTGGCGCAAATTAAAATGGGTCTGACAAACGAACTTCGCCTGGGCAATCTGGATGCACGTCGAGATTGGGGCTTTGCCGGCGATTACGTGCAGGCGATGTGGCTGATGCTGCAACAAGATAAGCCGGATGATTTTGTAGTGGCGACGGGCGAAACCCATTCCGTTGAGGAATTCTTGTTTGAAGCGTTTGGTGCTGTCGATTTGGATTGGCACGACTACGTGTTGCAAGACCCGCGCTTTATGCGCCCGGCCGAAGTTGATTTGCTGGTGGGTGATCCGGGGAAAGCCGGGGCAATATTGGGCTGGGAACCGACTGTTACCTTCTCTGAATTGGTCAGAATGATGGTTGATGCGGATATGAAGATGATTCAGACGGGTCAGACGGCGATGTAGTGGGAGATAGAGCGAGAGCTAGAGCTAGAGGAAGAAAGAGATTTCTCGCTCTAGCTCTAGCTCTGACTGATCTTCAGGAGGTTTTGAGATGGATATTAAATTTGGGACGGATGGTTGGCGGGCGCGGATTGGTGAGGATTATACGTTTGATAATTTGCGGCGCTGTGCGCAGGGGTTTGCTACGTTTTTGAAGGATAACGGCCGTTCTGAGCAAGGCATCGTCATCGGTCATGATAAGCGGTTTCAGGCTGAGTATTTTGCCGCCGCCGCCGCGGAAGTGCTGGCGGCGAATGGCATTAAAGTGTGGCTGACGGATGGAGCGACGCCTACACCGGCGGTGTCCTATTCGGTGGTTGATAAGCAGGCTGGCGGCGCGATTAACATTACCGCCAGCCATAATCCGTTTTGGGACTGCGGCTTTAAGGTGCGTGATACGCAGGGCGGGGCGATTCCACCCCACGATTTGAAGAAAATTGAAGCGGCGATTCCAGAGATAACGGCCGTTTCCACCATGAAACTGCGACGATGCGCTGACTGATGGTCTGGTGACCATGTTTGATGCCTCACCCGCTTACGAGGCGCAGTTGCACCGCCTGGTTGATGTGGCGCCGATCCAACAAGCAGGTTTTAACGTGGCGGTCGATGCCATGTGGGGCAATGGCGCGGGCTGGTTCCCGCGCTTGCTGGCTGATGGCAAAACGACCATCAGCGAAATCCACAACGAGCGCAATCCCATCTACCCGCACATGACCCGTCCTGAACCGATTCCGCCGAATGTGGATCACGGGCTGGCTTTTGCGCGGAGCATTAAGGCTGATGTGACGATTATCAATGACGGGGATGCGGATCGCGTGGGCTTTGGGGATGAAAACGGCCGTTTTCTCAACCAGCTTCAAGTGTACGGCCTCATGGGCTACTACTTCCTCGAGGTACGCGGCGAGCGCGGCCCCATCGTCAAAACGATTTCTACGACCAAAATGCTCAACAAATTGGCTCAGATTTACAATGTGCCGGTCTACGAAACAGGCGTGGGCTTCAAATATATCGCGCCCAAAATGATAGAAGTGGATGCCATGATTGGCGGGGAAGAAAGTGGCGGTTATGCTTTCAAAGGACATGTGCCGGAACGTGATGGCATCCTGGCTGGCCTGTACTTCCTCGACATGATGGTGCAGACGGGCAAGAAACCGTCGGAATTGCTGGATATTCTCCACGAAAAAGTCGGCGAGCATTTTTATGATCGTATCGACAGCCGTTTTGATGCGGACTTGAAACCGGCAATCTTAGCAAGAGTCGATGCTGCCCGTCCTGAAACGATTGGCGGCCTCAAAGTGACCGATATTGTGACCATTGACGGCCACCAGTTCATCATGGAAGATGGCGGCTGGCTGTTGGTACGTTTCAGCGGCACAGAGCCGGTGATCCGTGTCTACTGCGAGACCACACATGGGGATCGCGTGCAGGATATTCTGGCTGACGGTATGAAAATCGCTGGTCTATAAGCATTTTTATTACAAAGGAACAAAGAGACAAAGGGTGAAAGAAAAAACTTTGTTTCTTTGTTCCTTTGTTGCTTTGTAATAAGGTTTTTTATGAGCGAAAAGGCGTTTCAAGATTATTATCCCGACGAAGTGAGTTACTGTTATGGCTGTGGGCGACTGAATGAGAAAGGCTTGCAGATTAAGAGCTACTGGGAAGGGGAAACGGCCGTTTGCCGATACCAGCCGCGTGAGGAGCATATGGCACTGCCCGGTTTTGTCTACGGCGGGCTGATTGCCTCGCTCATTGACTGTCATGGCACGGGCACGGCGGCGGCGGCGATGCACCGTCACCAGGGCGTGCCTATGGGCGAAGAACCTTCGTTTCGTTTTGTGACAGGCTCTCTCCATGTGGATTACCTCAAACCGACCCCCATTGATGGCGTCCTGGAAATTCGGGCTACCGTGAAAGAAATCAAAGGGCGCAAGGTGGTTGTTACCGAATCGCTCTTTGCCAACGGCGTGGAATGTGCCCGCGGTGAAGTGGTGGCGGTGCAGGTGCCGGAAGATTTTATGCTGGCATCGCGCAATCGAGAAAAATAAAAAATAACACAGAGATTCACAGAGGATGCACGGAGTTACACAGAGAGAAAATCTCTCTCAATCTCTGTGTAACTCTGTGGCATCTCCGTGTTCTCTGTGTTCCTTATGAACTTGGTTGATACCCACTGCCACCTGGATTTTGATAAATTTGATGAAGACCGCGATGCCATTGTACAGCGGGCGGCTGAACATGGCGTGACGCGCATCATTGTGCCTGCGCTTGATTTGCAGAATTGCGAAGCGGTATTGCGCCTGACGGAGCAGTTTGACGGTGTTTTTGCGGCGATGGGGGTGCATCCCAATGCAACGGCCGTTCTCCCCGAAAATTGGCTCGAAACCATCAAACAGTACGCCCAGCACAAAAAAGTGGTTGCCATTGGTGAAATTGGGCTGGACTATTACTGGGACGATTCGCCCAAAGACGTGCAGCACGAGGCGTTGCGACGGCAGTTGGCGCTGGCGGCTGAGTTGGATTTGCCCGTCATCATTCATAATCGAGACGCAAGTGAAGATGTGATCCGTTTGTTGGCAGAATCGCCGTTGGCCGGGCGGGAACGACCGGGCGTGCTGCACTCTTTCTCCGCAGATTGGGCGACGGCTCAGGCGGCGCTCGACATGGGTTTCTACCTTGGCTTTACGGGACCAGTCACCTATAAGAAAGCAGAGGAGCTGCGCCAAATTGTGGCGAAGGTGCCGCTGGATCAGAATCTTGGTGGAGACGGACGCGCCGTATTCTGACGCCGCAACCCTTTAGAGGCAAGCGGAACGAGCCAGGGTATGTGCGTTTTGTGGCAGAGAAGATAGCGGAAGTTAGGGGAATGGAAACGGCCGTTTTTGCCGCCCAGTCCACAGAAAATGCCGAACGGCTTTTTGGAATAGGTCACGTATGAAAATCCTGATCATCCACAGATTTTGATCTCCGCGTCTTCCGCGTACTCCGCGGTTAAATAAATGCATGAACTAACTAGTCAACCCACCTGTGACCTCTCTATCATCATCGTTAGCTGGAATGTGGCTGATTTGCTGCGCGATTGTTTGCGCTCCATTGATGAGAATCGTGGTGACTTGAACTTGGAAGTGATTGTTGTCGATAGCGCCTCCAGCGATAGCAGTGTGGCAATGGTGCGAGACGAGTTTCCGTGGGTGGATTTGCTGGCGTGTGATGAGAATGTGGGCTTTCCCCATGGGAACAATTTGGGGCTGGAACGGGCAAACGGCCGTTATATCCTTCTGCTCAATCCCGACACCGTTGTCTTAGACGATGCCCTGTCTAAAATGATGGCCTACATGGTTAAAAATCCAGAGGTAGGGGTACTAGGGTGCCAATTACGAAACGGAGACGGTACGGTACAATCATCCAGACGGCGATTCCCGACGAAGAAAACGGCATTTTTTGAAAGCACCTGGTTAGAAACAGTTGCCCCGAAAAGCATACATGAAAGCTATTACGCCCAAGATTTACCAGATGATGCCATTAACGATGTAGATTGGGTGATGGGTGCTTGTATGTTAGTCCCCCGTCAAGTAGTGGCTAAAGTGGGCGGCATGGATGAAGCGTATTTCATGTACTCCGAAGAGCTGGATTGGTGTCGTCGCATTAAAGATTCTGGCAGGCGTGTGGTATATTATCCAGAAGCCCAAATTACCCATTACGTCGGGCAAAGCAGCGACCAGGCGGTAGTCGCTCGGCACATTAATTTCCAGCAGGCAAAATTACGCTATTTCCGCAAGTATCACGGCCGTTTTTTTGCTATACTTTTAAGAATATTTTTACTGCTAAACTATGGTTGGCAGCTGGTTTTAGAAGGCGGGAAAGGGTTGGTGGGTCATAAACGGCCGTTACGTCGCCAACGAGTACAAGCATATTGGCAAGTGATTAAATCTGGTTTACATCCAGCCGGATATTAGTATAGATTTGATGGGTTTTGATAGGTAAATTTTTTAGAGCAATTATATTCATAGTAAACCCGTCGAGTCCCCAAACAATAGAGGTGACGAATGGACACAGTGACAGTACAAGTCGAAATAGAAGAAGATGTCTATGATGAATTGCAACAAATGGCCAAAGCATCCACCTGGTCACTCAACGATGTATTGGCGCAGACGATTAAGACGGGTTTGCCGCCTTCATTGAGCAAAGTGCCAGCCGCTTTTCAAGCCGAATTATTGGCCTTAAACAGCCTGGGTGATAAAGACCTCATGGGTGTGGCCGATGGTGTTGGTTTTGACCCCAATTCCATGAATGACCAGAAAAAGAAGGCTGATTTTGCGACATTGCGCCGTACCTATGCCATGTCGGTTCTGCGTTGGCGCGGACACCCCGTTCCGAATCTGTACTAAATTGGCTAATTATGTCATTCCTGCGCAGGCAGGAATCCAACTATTTGGATGCCCGCCTGCGCGGGTATGACAGGTTACTGTTAACACAGTCGTTATAAATCGTTTATGAAAATTGGGTTGGTGACGGGTGAATATCCGCCAATGGAAGGTGGAGTGGGCGCATTCACTCAGGAATTGGCGCAAGCGATGGCCGCGCTGGGGCATGAAATTCATATCATCACCAGTAAAGCGGCACGACCTGAATCAGCCAGTCGAAAAGCGAGTGAGATCAACGAGCCGATTGACTTACCATTTGGCAAACTGCATCCTTATGTTAAAAAATGGAAATGGGCAGCTCTCTCTCAGGTGGTAGATGTTGCCATTCGTCAAGAACTCGACATTGTAAATATTCAATATCAGGCCGCGGCTTACCATATGGGGAGCGCGGCCATTAATTTTTTACCCTGGCGCTTGAAACATGTAGTGAAAACGGCCGTTACCTTCCATGACCTCCGCGTCCCCTATTTATTTCCGAAGGCGGGGGGATTGCGCAAAACGGCCGTTCATTTCATGGCAAAACAATCTTTCGGCAACATCGCCACCAATCCCGAAGATTTTGCCCAACTCCACCATTTGCCCCACCCACCCGTGCGCCAAATCCCCATTGGCAGCAACATCACAACCTACACGCCTAATCATATAGAAATTGCGGAAGCGCGAGACCTGTTGGGCGTGAGCACGGACGATTGTTTGCTTGGCTATTTTGGCTTCCTCAACGAGAGCAAAGGGGCGGATACACTCATCGCGGCGCTGGCACAATTGCCAGAGACTACCCATCTCGTCTTCATCGGTGGGCAAACGGGCGCCAGCGACCCCGATAATAACCAATCTTTTCTTGGACAGCTTCATCAACTAATCAATGATTTGGGTTTGGCCGAGCGCGTGCATTGGACTGGTTTTGTTGATGATCGGCGCGTTTCCACTTTCCTCCATGCCGCTGATATGATGGTGATGCCTTACCGCGATGGTGTCTCGCTGCGGCGGGGAACATTGATGGCGGCTTTGGCTCATGAACGGCCGTTAATCTCCACCTTGCCCCAAACGCTCACCCCCGAACTCGTTCATGGCTGAAAATTGCTGGCTGGTTCCCGTCGCTGATGCCGACGCGCTGACGCAAGCGATACAAACCCTGTGGGCAGATGGGGAGTTGAGGGCGAAATTAGGGAATGGCGCAACGGCCGTTGCCGACCTTTTCACCTGGGACAAAATCGCCATGCAAACCCTCGACTTCTTCCACGAAATCCGGCAATCGTAATAACCCGCTCTATTTTTTACGTCTTCCGCAGACGAGTGAACCCTTCGCCAAGCGCATTATGCCCCATACTAATCGTCACAAACGCATTCGGGTCGGCATCGGCGATGATGGAGCGAACACGGCTAACTTGGGGGCGCGAGACCGTGCAAGTTAGCATGTAATGTTGTTCGCCGGTAAACGCACCCGTGATTTGCCAGTAGCTAACACCCCGTCCCAGTTCCGTCAGTAACGCATCTGACACGTCTTGCGGGAAATTGGTGATGACAGTGACGACACGGGTCGTGCTGGGGCCTTCCAGCGTGTAGTCTGAAGCCAGCCCGCCAATGAACATCATCAGCAAGCCATACAGCGCCAATTCCCAACCGAAGACGATGCCTGCCAGCAAAATGATGATGCCGTCGGCAAAGAAGTAGGTTTGACTGAGGGGCATGCCCGTTTTATTCTGCAAAATGCGGCCAATAATGCTCGTGCCGCCGACTGTGCCGCCCGCGCGATACAGAAGGCCGGAGCCGATACCGCCAATGATGCCTCCATAAATCGTTGCCAAGAGCAGATTATCAGTGACCGGGTAGGGTGTAATCATCGTGGGCAGGATGGTTTGCAACCAGTCGATGAGAAATGAAAAGATAGTGACGGCGATGATGGTGCGGATGAGGAACGACCAGCGTCCCAGATACATAAATCCGAGGACAAACATGGGAATGTTCATGATCCAGTACATGACACCGATGGGCCAGCCCGTGAACGAGTTGATGATCAGTGCCAGACCACTCAGACCACCAGCGACGATGTTGAATGGCACCTGAAACAGGACGTAGCCAGCGGCCAGCAGAAAGGTGCCGATGAGCAGCAGGATGGCACGGGGCGTCTCTTGCCAGATAATTTTGGCAACAGTTTTGAATTTTCTTTTGATTTGAGTTTGTTTTTTCATCTGTTAATCCTTGATTTAATGAGGTATGGGAGGAAACGGCCGTTTCCCCTTGTGTATTGTAGGTCAGTTTTGCCTAAAAATGGGGGTGCAAAAAAGGCGATCCCAACATTTCGTTTGGAATCGCCCATAATGTATTATCCCGCAGATTGGTTCAATTTCACCTGGCATGATATTCAATCCGCACAACAAAATTGAACCAATCTCTTTAATCTTCAATCATCTTCTGCGTATACGCGTGAAACCCTCCCCCAGCGCATGATGGCTCATTCCAATCGTCACAAAAGAATCAGGGTCGGCGTGGGCGATAATGCCATGAACGCGGCTCACTTGAGGGCGGGAGACCGTGCAGGAGAGCATGTAATGCTGCTCGCCTGTGTAAGCGCCCGTAATTTTCCAATAGCTGACCCCTCGTCCCAATTGATTGAGCAGCGCGTCAGACACTTGCTGCGGATGATTGGTGATAATGTTGACCGTGCGCGTGGTACTGGGGCCTTCTAGCGTGTAGTCTGAGGCCAAGCCCCAAATAAACATCATCAGCAGCCCGTAGAGCGCCATCTCCCAGCCAAAAACGAGACCGGCCAAGAAGATGATAGCACCGTCGGCGAAGAAGTAGGTTTGGCTAAGCGGCAGTCCCGTCTTCATTTGCAGAATACGGCCGATGATGCTGGTGCCTGCGTCGGTGGCTCCTGCGCGGAAGAGCAGACCCGTGCCGATACCGCCGATGATAGCGCCGTAAATTGTTGCCAGTAGTAAATTGTCTGTGACGGGAAAGGGGTGGAAAACCAAGGGCAGCACGTTAATGAAGAATTCAATCAGAACTGAGATGATGGTGGTGGCGACAACGGTGCGCACAATGAATCGCCAGCGTCCCAAATAGATGAACCCGAGAACAAACATGGGCACATTCATAATCCAATACAAGATACCAATCGACCAGCCTGTAAAATTATTGATGATGAGCGCTAACCCACTTAGCCCACCAGCGACGATGTTATAGGGTATCTGGAACATGACATAGGCAAAAGCGAGCAGAAAGGAGCCTGTCACCATCAAAAAGACCGGAGGGGCAGCTTTGCGAATAAATGTGAAGCTTGTTTTGACTTTGTTTGAAATTTGAAGTCGTTTTTTCATGCGTAAATCCTTAACTCAACGTATTATTAGGGAAACGGCCGTTCCCGTTCTTGTTCATAATAAAATGTAAGGGCAACCCTGGTGGCTGCCCCTGCGATACCAATGCAAAACGAAAGATTTTACGCGCAGAAACGGCCGTTGCCCAACAAAAAAGGAGACTCTTATGCCACTACTAACAACCTCATCCGCCTGGGAAAATCTACAAGCCCACCACCCCCAAATCGCCGCCAGCCACATGCGCGATTTGTTTGCCGCTGACCCGGCTCGGTTTGAAAAATTCAGCCTTCAATTTGAAGAGATATTATTCGATTATTCCAAAAACCGCATCACGGAAGAGACCTTGTCTCTGTTAGTTTCATTAGCCGAACAAGCTGACCTGCAAACGATGATTGACGCCATGTTTAGCGGCGAAAAAATCAACAATACCGAAGATCGGGCTGTCTTGCATGTGGCCCTGCGTAACCGTTCCAATCGCCCCATTTTGGTTGATGGACAGGACGTCATGCCAGAGGTAAATGCGGTGTTGGCAAAGATGAAAGGCTTTGTCGAGTCGGTACGCTCGGGTGCCTGGAAAGGCTACACGGGCAAAGCGATTACCGATGTGGTTAATATCGGTATCGGCGGCTCTGATTTGGGGCCGAAGATGGTGGTGACGGCGCTCACGCCCTATACCCGCCCTGATTTACGCAGCCATTTTGTGTCCAACGTCGATGGCACTGACATTGCCGAAACGCTCAAGCGCGTCGATCCAGAGACTACCCTCTTCCTCATCGCGTCCAAAACGTTCACCACGCAAGAGACGATGGCAAATGCCCACTCGGCGCGGAATTGGTTTTTGGAGACGGCGGGGGATGAAACGGCCGTTGCCAGCCATTTCGCCGCCCTTTCCACCAATGAAGCGGGTGTGGTCGCGTTTGGTATCGATCCCCAGAACATGTTTGCCTTCTGGGATTGGGTCGGTGGGCGCTATTCACTCTGGTCGGCGATTGGCACCTCGATTGCCCTGGCGATTGGCTTCGACAACTTCGAGAAGCTGTTGAGCGGTGCTCACGCCGCTGACGAACACTTCCGCACCGCGCCATTTGCTGAAAACATTCCCGTTCTCATGGGATTACTAGGCATCTGGTACAACAACTTCTTCGGTGCAGAATCCCACGCCATTTTGCCCTACGACCAGTACATGATGTATTTCCCCATGTATTTCCAGCAGGGCGACATGGAAAGCAACGGCAAAAGTGTCACGCGCCAGGGCGAGCAGGTCGATTACGAAACCGGCCCCGTCATTTGGGGGCAACCGGGAACCAACGGCCAACACGCCTTCTACCAACTCATCCATCAAGGCACAAAACTAATTCCCTGCGACTTTTTAGCCCCCGCCCAAAGCCAAAATCCCATCGGAGAGCATCACACCCTGCTGCTCTCCAACTTCTTTGCCCAACCGGAAGCGCTCATGAAAGGGAAAACGGGAACGGAGGTTCGCGCCGAACTCAAAGGGCAAGGGCTTGACGAAG
Source organism: uncultured Chloroflexia bacterium (assembly GCA_963747345.1). Taxonomy (GTDB): domain Bacteria; phylum Chloroflexota; class Anaerolineae; order Promineifilales; family Promineifilaceae. The sequence goes on from CAVVFA010000009.1 coordinate 737,935, forward strand.
CGCAGCTAGAACTGCTCGTCGCCGCCAAGACTTTTTCCGGTAATCGGCCGTCTAACAGCTTCCTTTTCAAGAAGCTCACCCCAGAAACGCTTGGGTCTCTCATCGCCCTGTACGAACACAAAATCTTCACGCAAGGCATCATCTGGAATGTGAATTCGTTTGACCAATGGGGCGTGGAACTGGGTAAGGTGCTGGCGAAGGCCATCATCCCCGAACTGGAAAGTGACGTTTGAAATCTCAAGCCATGATGCTTCGACGAATGGGTTGATTAACGCGTATAAGAGCCTGCGATAGAAAGACTTGAAAGCCTGCATCGGACTTCGACAGGCTCAGTCCTCGTCGTGAAATAAAAACGGCCGTTTCCTCTAATTTGGAAACGGCCGTTTTTTTATCTGTGTTGGCTTAAAATGGCGGGTAAATGAGCCGGTTTGAGAATGGGTACGGGGTGTGTCTCGAAATCTTTGGGGTTTCATCAGTCTATTATGGCTTGAGAAGGATTTTACGCACACCCCGTTGACTGGCGTGGGTGAACGCTTGAATGGCGTGGGAGAACTTGTAATCGCCATCAATGAGAGACGCAACGTCAATGACGTTGCGTTGCAGCAAGTTGAGGGCTGGCGCAAAGGGGCCGCAGCGGGAGCCAACGACATTGATTTCAGCGACAACGACTTTGGTTAAATCGAGATGGGTTTTGCCCACAAAAGTGCTTTTGAGAACGAGCGTTCCGAGCGGTCGTACCAGGTTGAGCGCCAAGGCGAAACCGGCTTCATTCCCCGTCGTTTCGACAACGGTGTCGAAGCTGTTTTCGCTAAAATCTTCGGTGAGACCGGTGGTGAATCCGAGTTTGGCGGGCAGTTCCAGCGAGCGGCGACCCCGCCCAATCATGACAACATCGGTACCATCCAGGGCCAAGACCTGCCCCACCAGCATCCCAAGACGACCAGGGCCGATAACGGCCGTTCTCCCTCCAGGCACCACTCTAATTTGTTCACGTATGCGCAGGGCGGCGGCGAGGGGTTCAGTGAAAACGGCCGTTTCGTCAGTCACATCATCCGGCACAGCAAACAGATTACGCTGTGGCAAGGTTAAATAATCTGCAAACGCGCCATCTTTGTTCAGTATGCCCAGGACGCGCCGATGGGGGCAATGTTCGGGGCCGTGCTGAAGGCAAGTGGCGCAACTGTTGCAGCCTATATTGATACTGCCCACCACTCGTTTGCCGTGCCATCTTGGATCTGGCGCTCGTTCCACAACGCCGACAAATTCATGGCCGAGAACGCCGAGGAAGCCCCCTTTATACCCCTTAACCATTTCTAAATCCGTGGCACAAATGCCAGCCACCATCACTTTGATGAGGGCTTCGTCAGCTTCTGGCTGGGGGATAGGATACTCTTTTTGAAAGTGTAGATCATCTTGAGAGAGGGTTATTGCTTGCATGTGGCTGATTTTAACCGAGATTTGAGGGAAATACATGCATCATTGTAAGACGAAGGCTTCGACAAGCTCAGCCTTCGTCTTACAATAATCCGTTGTAACGATACGGTGTTAATTTTTCACTCGAGAGACCCTAAGGGTTTTGTATAACGCAGCATTGAATCACTCGAGGTCAAACCCTTAGGGTCTGTACGGTTATGATGCGTTTCCCTATTCAGAAGTTGCATTTTTTGTTAGGAGTGGACTTTCTACAACTTGGAACGACCATTCAATCTCTTCGCCGCCATTATTGACGAAGGCGGTATAAGTTTGCCCAACTTTAAGCGGTGAGCGGGGCAAAAGGACGACAGCGTCATGTTTGTCCAATATCTCTCGTCCGATCTCCTGCCAATAGGCATCCGGGTTGTAGTAGTCCGTCTCATCAAAGACGCAGTGGGGAATGATATTTCCATCTTCTTCTAGTCTAGTTTCACGAACTTGCGGTGTGTTTTCGCCATCTCCCAGGAGCAAAATTATCGGTGCGCCGGTTGGTTTTTGATAGCCGCTGCATCCGGCGGCGGTATTGGGGAATTCGGGCATACTGTAGCTTCTGACCCAGGTTTCCCCGCCATCACGCGGGAACATGATGGGATAGACCACACCTTCGGCATCTGCGCGTAAGCCGCTCTTTACATCCATCGTGGCTGCCATGCCAAAGCTGCTAGAAGCATCGTTATGCTCGCCATACCCCACATATTCCAAAGCGGGATCGAGCAGGGGAATCGTATGAAAAGCCGCAGATATCCAATAATCAATAGGCCAATAATAGGTCGTGCCCGCTACGCCACTGATAGCGATATTGCCATTTACCCCTGCCTTCGCGCCGGTATCTGTATAGCCGGTTAGACTGGGATTTTCATTGTGACTGCTGGTATTGTTGACAATCATGTAGTAACTATGATTGGCAGCACCTTCTGATAAGTCTTCGTTTTCAACCAGCAAGGGCAGCCCCGCTTCGGCGCGGAATCGATTGGTATATTGCAGCCATTCCGGGCCTCTATAAACAACTTCTGTAGGTTCAGGCTGTGGCGTTGCTGTCGGGGCGATGGTGGGGGATGGTTCTGCGGTTGGTTGGGCTTCTTCCGTGGGGGTATCTGTGGGAATTAGGGTGGGAACGGCCGTTTCCGTTGGTGCAACTGATGGGGCGATGGTCGGTTCTTCTGCGGGTTCTGTTGGTGTGACCACGACCGTGACAATAAGAGGCGTTTGCGTGACCGCCACGACGGTTGGTTCTGTTTGGGCAAGCGGTTCATTTGCCGTATTGGTATCACCAGGCTGATTGTTCATCATAAAAATGATGCTGACAATCAGGATTGCATTGAGCACCAACGATCCACCAAATAACAGGCGTATATTATTTGACATACCCTCTCTTCCTTTGCTCTCGAAAAGGAGACATAATGTGCGAGACTTGACGTAATGTTCATTTTAACAGACCTGTCAAGTCATATGGAGGGAGGCGTGCGTGGCGTCTCTGTGGAAGTGAGGTTATTGTAAAATGGAGGCGGAGCGTCCTGTGTAAGTCTAGGCTTCGACATTTTTTATGGCGTTGCTGTGGGTTGAATGACTGCTTCCTCAGTTACTGCATCCGGCGTTTCTAAAACGTCAGGCTCATCTTGCGAGAAAAGCGCGTTGAGCAGGTTGCTCAGAAACTGAATCGCTTCATGCTCAGGCAATTCTGCCCATTCAGCATCATATACCCCATTGGGGCCGCGTACCGCCAACACCGACAAGGCTGGCTCGGCGGTGACAGTGGTGGTGGTTGGCTCTGTGGTGATGAATGTGGTGAAGCCTGGGCTTAGTAGATTGCTATCCAATAAGCTGGTTGACAGGCTGATGGGCGAGGTGGTGGTGAGCGTGCTTGTGTAGGCCGTCCCTGCCGCGTCGATGGCAATTAGGGTGCTATCTGTGAACAGGGTGAGTTGGGCATTATCGGTTCTGGTGAACTGCACAAGTCCATTCAGGGGGAACATGGCGATATTTTCATTGATGCGGCTATCGGCCGTTTTCTGTGCTAAGAGGGCATCTAGCTGCATGTAGAGCGGCTGCAAGGTGGTGGGCAATGTCAGTTCAGGGCAAACGATGCGGCCAGACCAGGGGGTTCCGACTTGATTGAGCGACATGGTTTCGATAGCCGCCCCTGTACAAGCGGTTTGGTATTGGCTGTCCAAGTCGGCTAGGGGGATTTGGGCTAAGTCTGCCAATAATTGGGGTGTGATTTCACTGGCGATGGCGGGGCTGACTTCGGCTTCTGTTGCTAACCATGTCCATAAACGGCCGTCTTCCGCAACGGCAATACTATGTCCAGGCGCAAAGGGGGAAGCCGACCGATGCAGGCCAATGACCGTGCCTTCAGGAAAATGAGGCCCCAATGTGGTCGTCATGAAGTTTTCGATGCTGGCTATAAGAATCGGGTCTTTTAACCAACCACTGCCTGTTAAACCCGCGTCAGCTAATTCATACTCCACGAAAACGCAGCCCGGACAGTCGGCTGGCAAGGATTCGAGTTCCATCGCAGACAAGGCTTGCCGCAGTTCAAACATGACGCCGCCTTCATTATTACGTTGAATGGAACGGCCGTTTGCTTCATCGACCACAATAATTTGATTGGCGACGTTGCCTTGCAGGCGGCGGTCTAGTCCTAATGCAGGAATTTGATACCGCAGTTCGACAACGGTTTTATCGAAGGGGATGGGGGTATGGGGAACGGCCGTTTCTCGGGCAGGTGGTGGCGTGATGGTAGGCAGTGCGCCCTGCGTAGCCGCTGGTGTATAAGTCGGCGCTAAAGTCATCGGTGGACGGGGCGACGGCATGGTTGCCCCGGGCGTACCCTCGTTCGCTGGCGTACCACAGCTAACCAGAAGCATCAATGCCAAAAAGCTAAGAAATACGTTCCGAATACTCATGCAACCCCCTATCGATTATCGCTCGTTTTGGCAAAAATCATCGTATCGCGCAGTTCACCACTCACATGATCCCGTCGATTACTTTTCAAGATACCCTCCAGGGGAAACTTGAGGCGTTCCGCGACAGAAGCGCTGCGCATATTTAAAGCATCACACCGAATTTCAACCCGTTTTGCGCCCAGCATATCAAACGCAAAATTGGTGATGTCGGTGACAGCTTCTGTCATATAGCCTTGTCCCACATAACTGGAACGCAGCCAATAACCAATCTCAAATTTCGGAACCTCCCAGTTGATACGGTGCAGGCCACTGCCACCGATACAAGTGTTTGTCCCTTTTAGAAAAAGCAGCAGCCACAGGTCTTCACGGTTCAAAAAGCGCGTGTACCCTTTGCGCACATTGATTTCCGTATCCTCAACCGAGGGAGTTTCTGTGGCCCAGGGCAGCCACGGCCGGAGATCATCTAGTGACTCCAGGATAGCTTCATTGACCGCTGCCCCATCACCCGGGCAGCGGGCAACGAACCGTCAGTCGATTGGTATCAAAGTCATGGGGAAAATCTTTTAGGATTGGATTCATTTTGTTACTCGTCATCATTGCCCACAGCCAATTATGTCGGACATAGTTGGCTGTGGGCGGTTTATATTTTTAGCGGCGTTATTTTTATCACGAATGAGGTGAATGCACGAATCAGGTAACCCCAGTGACAAGTGCGTTTTTGACTATCGCAATGTTGGTTTTCTCACGACTTTACAGACCATTATCCGCAATGACTTGTTTGTACCAAAGGGCGCTGTCTTTGAAGATACGCTCCTGCGATTCGTAATCAACCCACGTGATACCGAATCGTTGGTTATAGCCATAGCTCCACTCGAAGTTATCCATAAAAGACCAAACAAAATAACCAGCCAAGGGTACGCCGTTGCTAATGGCACGATGGGCTGCGGCAAAATGGTCTTTTAGATACACCTGACGGCGTTCGTCACGCACACGGCCGTTTTCATCCGGGCCATCACCATAACTAGCACCATTCTCAGTGATATATATTTTCGGAATCTGATAGTCAAAGTAAAGCCGGTTGAGAATCTGATACAACCCATCAGGATACACTTCCCAATTAATATCTGTGCGGTTCTCTTTAGACTCAAACACCGTTTGCGGCAAATTATCAGGAGCCTCAGCATCTCGTACCACATGGCGCGAATAATAATTGAGTCCCATAAAATCCGTCGGGACGGCAATTATTTCAAAATCACCATCCAGAATGAAATCAAATGATTCATCAAACTGCTGATAGTAAGTGTTCACCATATGGGCCGGATAATGACGGCCATTTAGCGGATCTAGGAACCAACGGTTCACATGTCCATCAGCATGACGGGAGCGAGCGACATCAGCCACGCTACTAGAACCCGGCACTTGGTACGACATATTGAGCGTGATACCGACTTCTGCACCAGGGCTATTGGCTCGAAGCACTGGCACGGTTTCCCCGTGAGCCACAAGATGATGATGCGCTGCCCGCAAAGCCAACCCCATCTCTTGGCGACCCGGGGCATGAACGCCATATTGGTAGCCCAAAAAGGCCGAGACAAATGGCTCGTTAAACGTAATCCAATGTTTCACACGGTCGCCTAGAGAACGCGACACCACGTCTGCATATTCCACAAACGCCTCAACGATATCACGATTCGGCCAGCCACCTTGCTCTTCCAAAATTTGGGGCATATCCCAATGGTAGAGGGTGACAAAGGGGGTGATATTGGCTTCGAGCAGGGTGTCGGTTAAACGGCCGTAGAAATCCAGCCCTTTCTGATTTACCGAGCCGCGTCCATTTGGCAAAATGCGCGGCCACGCGATGGAAAAGCGATAAGCCTGCAACCCCAACTCACTCATCAACGCCACATCTTCTGGATAACGATGGTAATGGTCACAGGCAACATCACCATTCATGCCGTCCTGGATTTTTCCAGGCGTGTGGCTAAAGCGATCCCAGATGGATTCGCTTTTACCGTCTTCGTCCCACGCTCCTTCTATTTGGTAGGAGGAGGTTGCGGATCCCCAAATAAAATTTGTGGGGAATTGTTTATTAGTCATGATCACCTCAATGGAAAATTTTGTGAATTTTGGGCATGGTTCATTCTATGACTACTCCATCTTTACAGTAGTCTCGGCATCCTTGCCGCGTTTACAAATTGTAAAGGACACTGTTCAGCTTTTTGAACCATGCCGCATTATTCATATCGTATCTGAAGTTGATAAAAAACGAAAACGCCAAGAATTTCATCTCTTGACGTTTTCTAGTGAGGAAAATTGCAAATTTTGGATGCTGCTGGCATACTCAACGAAGCCCGCTAGTCTCAGGCTCAGCCACCGCTAGTCTCAGGCTCAGCCACCGCTAGTCTCAGGCTCAGCCACCGCTAGTCTCAGGCTCAGCCCATCGTTACCAGAACCGTGTGTGTCTGGCCATCAGCGAAAATGGGGAGAATATTACTCTCTACTTCTTCACCATCTACAACCACAGATTTGATACCCTGGCAAACATGGTCAGGATTGGCGACTTCAATTTCGTACTGACTGCCTCGGTACTTCCGGCTGATTTTGTAACCATCCCATTTGGAAGGAATACAGGGCGCAATGCGCAAACCAGCGAAAGTGGGCTGAATGCCCAAAATGTATTGGGAGCCAGCCTGATACATCCACGAAGCCGTACCCGTTAACCAACTGTTCCGCGCCAAACCAAATTGGGGATGTTCATCACCCAGAATGTTTTGCGGATAAACGTAGGGTTCACATTCGTATTCGTCGATGTGGTCATTTTTAGCGGCCGGATTGAGCTGATTGTAATATTCGTAAGCGCGGTTGCCGTTGCCCATGCAGCGTTTCAGCAATCATGACCCACGGATTGGCGTGCAGGAAGATGCCGCCGTTTTCTTTTGCGCCCGGACGATAGGTGGTGACGCCACCTTTGTCGGGATCGTAACCATCGTAGCCAGGGGTGCTGAGTTTGATGCCGTTGGCCGTGTTGAGCAGTTTGTAGACGGAATCGAGCGCAGTTTGGGCGCGTTCGGGCGTGGCAAAACCGGAGATAATGGGCCAGGATTGACCGTTGGTGAAGATTTTGCCTTCTGTGTTCTGCTGAGACCCGACGGGCGTGCCATCGTAGTCGAAGTAGCGCACATACCAGTCACCATCCCAGGCGTGCTCGTTGACTCGGGCTTTCATGGTGGCGTAGTAGTCGGAGAATTTGTCGGAAACGGCTCCTTCGACAAGCTCAGGATACGCTGTTTCCCCCCATACATCGCCAATTCAATCATCTCCAGCAAAGCCTTGCCGTATAAATTCGCCGTCAACAGCGATTCAGCACCCTTCAACAAGTTGACAGTATCATTCCAGTCAGCAAAGCCAGCCAGCGGCAAGCCATGCGCCCCAACCGTCTCGTTTGTGAATTCGATGGCGCGGCACAAATGTTCCCAGATAGTGCCGCTTTCCAGCGGTTTGCCCGCTTTGTCTTTCTCGTAGAACGGAATCGCTTCGGTCAATACATCGAAATTGCCCGTTTCCTTGAGATAAGCCGCCACGGCCAACACAATCCACAAATGGTCGTCGCTGTAGTAATCAGGGCGGTCATCTTCACCTGCTTCGCCGTTGGTCGCCACCATCGACAGCGGATTGAACTGATGCATGGCCGAGCCGTTACGCATTTGGACGTGCAGAAGCTGGCGAATTAGACTGCCAGCCCTTCTTCGGGAGCCAGCGTCAATACGCCCATCACATCCTGCGAAGAATCGCGGAAACCAATGCCGCGTGCCCCAAGTCCAAGCTGGTAAAGGGATAAATAACGTGACCAGTTCTTGGTGATATAGGTTTGGCGCGGATTGTAGACGTTCAACATGCGGTTCATGTTGACGTCTGGCGTTTCCACTTGCATCCTGGTCAAAAACGCTTGCCAGAAAGCGGCCGTGTTGAGCCAGGGCAGCATCCACCGTCTCTGCTTGACGGTATTTGGCGATGATCAGGTTTGGCCGTTTCAGCGCTGTTCAAATTGTCCCAGCAGAACCTGGAACCGTTTGGAACCATTTGCAGGCAATTCGTGCCAAATGGGAGCATCAATGCCCCAATGTTGTCGCCGCGAATTGCTTCTCGATTGCTTAGTTCTGGCGCTTGCAAGGCCAGCGGAGCCGCCCACGTGCCAAATTCGTTACGTCCCAAGAAGATACGCCGGTCTGTCTCAAAGGAGGAAACGGGTTCGCTGCTGCTGAAGACGTTGACTTTGAAGTCGCGGGTCATGAAGGGGAATTGAATGAGCAGTTTTCGCCCGTTTTCCTCTTCAATCATCTCGCTGGTCATGGTTTGCGGAATCCAGTCGGCGTTGGTGAACTGTTTGAGCGCATCTGGATGGGTGTATTCGATGACGGGAATGGCATCGATGGTGATTTCCCGCCCTGTTTTGTTGGTGATGGTGATGTCCTGGATGGCAATTTGGTCGGCGGTGGGGATGAAAAAGGTAACGGCCGTTTCCACCCCATAAAACTGCGACACAATCTTGGTATACCCCAGCCCCACGCGACATTCATACGATTCGTACTCATCCAATGTCGGCACGACAAACGGAGAAAAGACTTTGTAGCCGTCTTCCGTGTGCAGCCGCAGATACAAAGTAGCTGCCTTTCAAGTCAGAAGCTGGTAGCTGCGGAATGTATTTGGTAATCCGATTGGCAGCCGGATCCCCTTTGCACAACAACATACCGCCCGTCTGGTTGACAAAACCGCCAAATTTCAACGTGCCGATATAGTTTATCCAGGTCACGGGCGTACGCGGATCGGTAATCACATATTCCCAATATTCATCATCAAAGTAACCGTAGTTCATCGTTTCTCCCCCCTGCTTAGCTGATTATGGCTTGACACTTTGACGAGAGAACGGCCGTTTTCCGGCATAGCCACCACAGTCCCTGCCACAGGCTCGCCATCCACAATCAACGACACCTGATTACCAGCACCCTGACGTTCTACCTCAATTTCAAATGTTACGCCCTGATACAAACGAGTCACGCTAAAACCCGACCAGTCAGCCGGAACCACAGGCGCGATTTCCAACCCGCCATACGCAGGACGCACACCCAAAATCCACTGCGTAATCGCCACATAATTCCAGGCGGCCGTACCCGACAACCAGGAATTCTTCGCTTCACCATGCGTCGCCGCATCTTTACCGGCAATCATCTGGGCATACACATACGGCTCACTGCGATGAATCTCACTAATTGCTTCCCGTGCCGACGGATTGATACGCTTGTAATAATCAAACGCCTGCTCCCCATTGCCCACAATCGCTTCAGAAATCATAATCCACGGATTCGTATGGCAGAAAATACCCGCATTTTCCTTGTAGCCAGGCGGATAGGTCGAGATTTCACCCAAATTCAAATAATAATGGGTATACGCTGGCTGATTCAGCACAATGCCATGCTCCGTCGCCAAATGTTCTTTTACCGAATTGAGCGCCCGTGCCGCATACCCTTGTTTATGACCAATACCAGCCATCACACACATGCCCTGCGGCTCAATGAAAATCTGACCCTTCTTCACAATCTTTAGAACCAACTTTGTCGCCAAAATCATCATAAGCGCGTTGGAACCAGGCGCCATCCCAGCCATGCGCCAGCGTCGTCGCTTCCATCTCTTTAGCCGCTTGACGGTAGCCAGCGCTTTCATCTGTTTTGTTCAGCACCTCAGCCAGTTTAGCCATCTCTTTGGCCGCATACACAAACAAGCCCGCGATGAAAATCGACTCAGCGACCTTGCCTTCTTTATTCGTCGTCGTCTGGAAAGATTCGCCCGGCTCAGAGGAGAACGTATTGAGATTCAGGCAGTCATTCCAGTCAGCACGGCCAATCAACGGCAAGCCATGTGGCCCAAGTCTATCCAACGTGTATTGCACACTGCGCTGCAAATGGTCATACAGCGGCATTTCAGACCCTGGCTGATTGTCATAGGGAACCAACTCATCCAAAATGGAGAAATCGGCCGTTTCTTTGACATAAGCGGTCACACCCAGCACCAGCCACAACGGATCGTCGTTAAAATTGCCGCCGACGGCATCATTACCCCGCTTCGTCAACGGTTGATATTGATGATACGCGCCACCTGTGGGCAACTGAGTCGAAGCAATGTCGATAATCCGTTCACGCGCCCGTTCTGGAACCATATGGACAAAGCCCAGTAAGTCCTGATTAGAATCACGGAAACCCATGCCGCGCCCAATGCCCGATTCAAAATAAGAAGCAGAACGGGACATGTTGAACGTGACCATATTTTGGTAAGCATTCCAAATATTCACCATGCGGTTTGTATCTTCATCTGGCGTTTCCACCTGGTAAATGTTCAGCATCTTTTCCCAAGAGCTTCGCAGTTCAGCAAAGGCGGCTTCGGCATTGGCTTCATCAAGATAACGCTCAATGATGGGCGTAACGGTTTGTTTGTTGATGGTTTGGGAGCCGGGCGGGTCAAATTTAGCATCCCGCGCGTTTTCGTGATAACCCAACAGGAAGATGATTTTGCGCGTTTCGCCAGCGGCCAAAGAGAGTTTCACATGATGGGAACCAATCGGCTGCCACCCATGCGCATGAGAATTTTGCGATTCACCACTTTCCACAACGGCCGGATTATCATAGCCCCGATAAGCACCCAAGAAGGTTTCGCGCTGGGTATCGTAGCCAGCCAATTCTTCAGAACAGGCAAAATAAGCAAAATGATCCCGCCGTTCGCGGTATTCTGTCTTGTGGTAGATGATGCTGCCTTCCACTTCCACTTCGCCAATATTGAAATTGCGCTGGATAGTTTGTGGCATCATCATTCGCATCCCACAAGCAAAATTCAATGGAAGAAAACAGGGAAAGTTCGGCCGCTTCGTCACGTTGATTGCTGACTTCTACCTGCCAGATTTCTAGCGTTTCGCCCATCGGAATGAAATAACGGGACTGCACGTTAATGCCAGCATATTTCGAGGCGATGGTGGAATAGCCCATGCCATGACGGCAAGTATACTCATCTAAATCTTTACGAACTGGCTGCCAACTGGGCGACCAAAATTCACCTGACTCATTGTCGCGCATGTACAAATAACGGCCGCCTTCGTCTAGCGGGGCATTGTTGTAGCGATACCGTGTCAACCGACGCAGTCGCGCATCACGGTAAAAGGTGTAGCCACCGGCCGTGTTTGATAACAGACCAAAATACTGCTCGCTGCCTAGATAGTTAATCCAGGGCAGTGGTGTATCTGGGCGGGTAATAACGTATTCACGAGATTGATCATCAAAATATCCGTAACGCATGATTCTTCCTTTTTTCTTAAATTGCAACTCCACAGGTATTGGTTTTTTTCGAGAGACCCTAAGGGTTTGCACAACCGCAACATTGAATTTCTCGAAATCAAACCCCTAGGGTCTGTACAGTCACCTTAAATTAATGTACCGCACGTCTGCCGGATAACAAGTTCTGTCGGCAGGGCAATACGTCTTGGAGGCTCTGGGCCTTCTTTGATAATGTCGAGCAGCGTTTCAGCTGCTAATGCTCCCATCCGGCGGACGGGTTGTTTTACAGTTGTTAGGGGCGGATCAGATGTAGCGGCTAGAGGCAAATCATCAAAGCCAACAACCGCAATTTCCTCTGGAATGGCGATATTGGCGGAGCGCAGCGCCCGTAATGCGCCCAGTGCCATGCCATCAGAGGCCACAAACACGGCATCTGGCTTATGCGGAAGCAAGCGCAGCATCGCGCTGTATGCTTCTGCTTCACTGTTGTAACCATTGACAATTAGGTTTTCATCAATGGGCAAGCCTCTCTCGCTCAGGGCATTCTTGTAACCATTTAATCTATCTATGCCAGAATTCATGTCGAGACGCCCCGTTATGGTGGCAATCCGTTTTCTGCCCCGATGAATGAGATGGGCAACGGCCGTGTAAGCGCCCATCTTCGCTGTTGGCATCCACGTAACTGGCGTTTGATGTTTCATCTGGGCGTCCAATCATGATAAATGGCATATCACTTTTTTCTATCCGCGCGATAAGTGGGTCATTTTTATCAAACGAGGCCAAAATCACCCCATCGAGATAGCCGCGATTTAAGACACGCGGATACAGTTTTTCTTCTTCATCTTCAGAATGGAGTAAAAAGAGTGACATGGTGTAATCATTTTCATTACACACTTGGGTCATGCCTTGAATGAGTCGGGGGAAAAAGGGGTCTGTAAACAGGGATTGGATGGCACACGGAATGACAAGTCCAATAAGCCCCATGCGATTTGAAGCGAGGGAGCGGGCGGCCAAATTAGGCTGGTAGCCAGTCTCTTCGATGACCCCTAATACCCGCTCACGCACTTCCGGGCGAACGCCTGGCGTATCGTTCACGACCCTGGAAACTGTCGCTCTGGATACACCAGCCATCTCTCCAATTTTTTCTAAAGTCAATCGCTCAGTCATTGCCGATTCTCATGATGGTTAGTCACTTTTCATGTGGGATTGTTGCTCTGAAAGACCCAAAGGGTTTGAGGGTTCGTGAGTGCAAATTCCTCAAAATCAAACCCTTCGGGTCTATTCAGTTAGCAGTATTACGAAAGCGCTCTCTTTATTTTGATGAAAACTCAACCAATTTGATTGAATCCCGTGGAAAATTCACTCATCTCGTATAGGTTTTTGTTCACTCGTATGAGAGCGCTCTCATGTATGGTGAAATAGTAACAAAGGGTGGTGATGGTGTCAAGGAAATCAGGGGGCAATTTCTTTGAATTGGGACTAAAGTCAACCCCCTCTCCCAGCCCTCGCCCCTGAAAGGGAGAGGGAGCCACGTCCCCTCTCCCTGGTAGGGGGAAGGTTAGGGAGGGGGTTAGGGAGAGGGGATTACCGATTTAATTATTTAGACTCCATCAATCAGCAGGTGTTATGTCAACATGCTGATTTATATTGACATAATATGATAATGGGTTGGAAAATATTGATTGAGCAAACGGCCGTTTTCCTTTATACTCCTTCCTTCATTCCCACAAACTATACGACCCCACACGGTTGAGGAAAAATATGAAGAACAAAGGGATTCTCTACGGCATTATTGCGTATACATTTTGGGGGCTGCTCCCTATTTACTGGAAATCGCTGAAAGGCGTGCCGCCGATTGAAATTTTAAGCCATCGCATGGTGTGGTCTTTCTTTTTCATGCTGGTGGTGTTGACGGTGACACGGCGCTGGGCGTGGATTCGCCCGGTGCTGACACAACCGAAGGTGTTGCTGACTTTTTTGGTAACGGCCGTTCTGCTAGCCATCAATTGGTTTGTTTATATTTGGGCGGTGAATTCCGGGTTTATTGTGGATGCGGCGCTGGGCTATTTCATCAATCCGCTGGTGAATGTGCTGCTGGGTTACATTTTCTTGAAGGAGCGTCTGCGACCGGGACAGATGGCAGCGGTTCTGTTGGCATTGGGCGGGGTTTTGTACCTCACGATTACCTATGGCTCTCTGCCCTGGATTGCGCTGACGTTGGCGTTTTCTTTTGGCACGTATGGCTTGCTGCGCAAAACGGCCGTTCTCGATTCTGTGCCAGGGTTAACGTTGGAAACGGGCTGGCTGTTTTTGTTTGCCTTGGGCTTGCTAATCTATTTTGAACTAAAAGGTACGGCGGCATTGGGACACAGCCCGCTGAATACAAATATGCTTTTGATTGGGGCTGGGGTGATAACGGCCGTTCCCCTGCTCTGTTTTGCCGCTTCTGCCCGACTGGTGACGATGGCGACGCTGGGCATTTTGCAATACTTGGCACCGACGCTACAGTTTTTGATTGGGGTGTTTATTTACGGGGAGGCGTTCTCGCGCACGCAGTTGGTTGGCTATTCGTTTATCTGGCTGGCGCTGATTGTGTATACGGTTGAAAGTATTCGGCACAGTCGGAAAAACGCAATAATGCAATCGGTATCGGTTCCAGCGGGAGACTAAAACGATGTTCGCCAGACGAGATGCCGTTGTCCGCGCCGTCTGCCCAAGATCATCGGGCGAGACAGGCGGAATAAATTTGTTTCTTCGTGGCAAGGATTTTACCCGCCTGTGTCGCCCCTACACAGGGTCGTCTAAAAAACAATTCCCGCATTACTCTAAAATGCGCCAGCCTCGTTCTTCTGCTATTTTTCGCAAATCTGGTTGTGGACTGACAGCCACGGGAGACTGGCTCATTTCTAGCATAAATTCATCTGGGCCGGTATCGCCATACGCCGCAAACAAGGAAACATCATCCCCAAAGCGTTGCCGCAATGCGATGACTTTTTGTTCGCCGACATTTAATGGGCCTGTGGCTTCTCCGGTAAAACGGCCGTTTTCAAACACCAGCCCCGTCCCCATCGCCTCAAAACCCAGCCGCGCCGCCAGATTGTCCAGGATGGGTTGGAATACGCCGGTAACGATGATGACAGAACGGCCGTTTTCCTGATGCGCTTTTAATTCATCCACCACAGGCTGACGCAGATTAGGCCACACTTCCTGCCCAATAATCCACTCAGCCACATCCGCAAATTCCGCTTCGGTAAAGCCTGCAAACAAACGCAGCATCCCCAACAGCCACTTTTCCTTAAACGCATCCTCATTACGCAGACCCACCTTCACCAGCACATACTCAGGGATAAACTTGCGATTAAACTGCTTAAATTCAGCTTCATGACCATGCTGAATCAAATAGTCCCGCATCGCCTGCCACACATGTCCCGCCGAAATCGTGCCATCCAAATCTGCTGCAACTATGTCCATAAAAATCAATCCCCAAAAGACAGTTAGCAACGAATTAGCCCCAATTATCACGAATTTAGACAAAAATTCGTGGAAATTCGTGTGAATTCGCTGCAAAAAATCAAGCTACATTTCAATCTGGTCGCCGTCGAAAAAAACGCAGTCCAAATTCTGGCTTTCAACAATCAACGCCGCCCGATACCCAGCAAACGGATCAAACGAACGCATCGACCAACGCGCCGCCTCTTGTGCGCTGCCCCGCACCTTGAGCAGTCGTGCCGGGTCTCCTGGCAAGCAGCGACACTTCAAATTCATCCAAAGGAAACGAAAGCCCTTCGCCCACTGCCTTAATAAACGCCTCTTTTCGCGTCCAGCAATTGAAGAAGGTGTCGGGTTTTTCGCTGTCAGCCACGCTCAGGTAAGCGGCACTTTCAACGGGGGAAAAATAACGACACGCGATGTCGTCCATACCATCCAACGCTGCGCATGTGTTCAATATCCACACCAACGGCCGTTTCCCGCACAAAAGCAACCAACAAACCTTCATGACTATGCGACACATTAAATTGCAAGTGCGGGTTCCGTCACCAGGGCTGGTTTATCATATGCCCCGTAAGTGAACTGGATGTCTTGCGGGGGAATGGAGAGATAACGGCCGTTTAGCCACCGCAATAACCCGCGCCCCACAATAAAATGATGCCGATGCACATCAAAATGAAACCGTTCCGCCCGCGCCTGCTCATCCGGTGACAAAAAACGCCACAGCACATCCCGCTCCGCCTGTGTTTTCTCAAGCGACGCACGCCACACATGCACCACACCACGCGGCAAATCAAACGCATCCGGTGGCATTAACCAACGCTCAGTCACCCTGCCACCCTGCAACTATGCAACTTTGCAACGCTACAATCCCCGCACTGCGTTAATCTGATCCCGCAGCGCCATCGCCGCATCCCGCGCCGCTTCCGCAAACGTGGGCGACAAATCAGCATAGATCACACTGCGGCTGGCACTGATAACGGGGCCAGCTACAGCATCAGGGCCAAACTTAACGGCCGTTTCCAAATCTGCCGCCCTGTGCGCCAATGCCCGGAATCAAAAAGTTGGCGTAGGGAGCCATTTCTCGGGCAATTTCCAGCTCTTCAGGATAGGTCGCTCCGACCACATACCCTTTGTGACCGGCCGTTTCCCACGTCTGGCTTTGGCGCAGCACTTCGGCCGTTAAGCCCTTCCCGTTTGCCCAAATCACCCTGAAAATTGGAGGCACTCGGGTTCGATGTGCGTGCCAACATGTAAACTGCCTTGTCGGGACGATCGCCAATCATCGGCACCACCGACTTCCGAGCCAACGTAAGGATTCACGGTAATCGCATCCACGTCCCACTCGTCAAACAGACCACGCGCCCAGGCCGCTTGCGTATGCCCAATATCGCCCGTCTTACAGTCCAAAATCACCGGAATATGATCGGGGATGTAAGCAATGGTGCGCTCCAGGGCAATCATGCCAGCCGCGCCCCATTGCATGTAAAAGCCCATATTGGGTTTATAAGCACAGACCAGATCGGCCGTGGCATCAATAATCGCCTTGTTAAACGGCAATACAGGCTCATCCCACTTGAACACGTCCACCCGCAAGCGCGACAGGATCAGGGTCTAATCCCACACACAACCAGGAATTATTTTTCTCTTGAACAGCTTGAAGTTTATTTAAATAGCTCATAAGCGCTGATTGTATCGAAAACGAGAATTATGTGCGATGCAGTTGCAGGGTTGCAGGGTTGCAGGGTTGCAGGGTTGCAGGGTTGCAGGGTTGCAGGGTTGCAGGGTTGCAGGGTTGCAGGGTTGCAGGGTTGCAGGGTTGCAGGGTTGCAGGGTTGCAGGGTTGCAGGGTTGCAGGGTTGCAGGGTTGCAGGGTTGCAGGGTTGCAGGGTTGCAGGGTTGCAGGGTTGCAGGGTTGCAGGGTTGCAGGGTTGCAGGGTTGCAGGGTTGCAGGGTTGCAGGGTTGCACACTTTTAAATCTCCCAGAGTAATCTTTACTTTGCCACCTTGCAACTTTGCAACTTTGCCACTCTACAACCTTTCTCTCTCAAAAAAATTGGTCAAATCAAAAATGCCGTGCTAGAATTTGATCCCAGTGTGTATAGTAAAAGCGATTAACCTTTTGAAATTAAAAGATATGTATCTATCGCTTTTACGCTAAGGCAAAGGAAATAAAGATGCGCAGATTCACCTGGAACCGTCAACCACATAAGCTATATCTACCACTATTTGAAATTAAATAGCCTGATCCCTTTTTAGGGATTGGGCTTTTTTTTTGCCTGGATTTAGTCAGGTAGTCAGTAGTCAGATAGTCTGCTAGTCAGACTACACGACTACAAGACTACCAGACTGAAACGACTAAAGGACTAAACGATGACTATCATAAAATTACCCGGACTCATCGACGTGCATACTCATTTGCGGGTTCCTGGTGGCGAACATAAAGAAGATTTTGCGACGGGTACGGCCGCCGCCCTGGCAGGTGGGGTGACGATGCTCTTGGGCATGCCCAATACCAGTCCGCCCCTCAGCACGCCGGAGGTGATGCAAGCCACCTATCAACAAGCCCAGGCCGATACGCGCTGCGACGTCGGTTTGTTTGCAGGTGCCAGTCCAGATGTTATTGACCAACTGCCGACGCTCGCCCCTTACGCGGTGGCGCTCAAAATTTATCTCAACGATACCTTTGGCCCGCTGCGGGTGGATGATGTGCCCACGCTGATGGCTTGTTTTGACCTGTGGCCGCGTGACAAGATGATTGCCATGCACGCCGAAAAGCAGAGTGTGGCGGTGGGCATCGGTCTGGCGGCGGCTTACAACCGGCCGGTGCATTTTTGCCACATCAGCCGCCAGGAAGAAATCGAACTCATCGCCCAAGCCAAAGCACAAGGGCTGCCCGTCACTTGCGAAGTGGCGCCTCATCACCTCTTTCTGAATGAAGAAGATGCCAAACGATTGGGGCCGCTCGGCGATATGCGCCCGCTGCTGGGCACGCCGGACGATGTGGCCGCCCTGTGGGCGCACATCAACACCACGGTGGACTGTATTGCCACTGACCACGCGCCCCATACGTTAGCAGAGAAGGCGTCGGATTCGCCGCCGCCGGGCATTGTGGGTTTGGAAACTTCTTTGCCTTTGATGCTCACTGCGATGGAAAACGGCCGTTTATCCCTCGACCGCCTCATCCAACTCATGCACACCAACCCACGCCGTATCTTCAATCTGCCAGAGCAGCCCGACACCCACGTCGAAGTAGACATGACGCCAACCACCATCCAAAACGATAGGCTGTTCACCAAAGTCGGCTGGACACCCTTCGACGGCATCCAGGTTGCCGGACAAGTCAAGCGCGTCGTCCTGCGCGGCCAAACTGTATTCCAAGATGGGCAACTGCTGGCTCAACCCGGCAGCGGCACTGTCATACCATAATCATCAATCTAAAATCGTCAATCGAAAAATCGTCTTAACGTTTATCAAAAGGAGCAAATAACATGTCCGAATTAACCCCTCTATTCAACTTCGATGAAATGCCAGCACGAAGCGCCAACAGCAACGGTCTCACTGGTCAAGATATTATCTCCGTAGACCAATTCGATCTCGACAAAATACGCTACATCTTTGCCCGCGCCCGTGAAATGCGCGAGATGGTGCAGCGTGTGGGCGGCACCGACTTACTCAAAGGTTCCGTGTTAGCCGCCCTCTTCTACGAACCGAGTACCCGCACCAGTTCCTCCTTCATCGCGGCGATGGAACGGTTGGGCGGCAGCGTCATTCCGATTACGCAAGGTGTGCAGTTCAGCTCTGTCAGCAAAGGCGAAACGCTGGCCGATACCGTGCGCACGCTCGAACAATACGCCGACGCCATCGTGCTGCGCCATCCCGAAATCGGTTCTGCCAAACTGGCGGCCGATTACGCCAGTGTGCCCGTCCTCAATGCCGGTGACGGCGCAGGCGAACATCCTACCCAGGCGCTGCTCGACTTGTTCACCATTCGTGAAGAATTGGGCCACGTTGATGGCCTAAAAATTGCGATGGTGGGAGATTTGAAATACGGCCGTACTGTGCAATCTCTCACCAAACTACTGCTCCACTTCAACGTCAGCTTGCGCTATGTTTCGCCTGAAATTTTGCGCCTGCCGTTGAACACGATGAACCACGTCATTAATGCGGGACTGGATGTGCGCGAAACCCACGATGTCGCTGATGTCATCGAAAATGCGGATGTGCTGTATGTCACTCGGGTGCAAAAAGAACGTTTTTCTGATTTGGCTCAGTACGAAGAGGTCAAGGATTACTACGAAATCACGGCCGAATTGATGGAAAAAGCGAAGGACAAGATGATTATCATGCATCCCCTGCCCCGCGTTGGCGAAATTCATTACAACGTTGACAAGGATCCGCGTGCGGCTTATTTCCGTCAGGTGAAGAATGGGATGTATATTCGCATGGCGCTGCTGGCGGCCGTTTTAGGTCGCGCTTAGGGTATGGGAATGAACTCGGTGCTTCTGACGCACCGAGTTTATCCACTTTATTACGCTAAAAATAACGGATAACGGCCGTTCCTCACCCCCCTCGCATCACCCAACCGCACTCAGTCGGTCTCGACATTTTGCTGTTTGGGGAAGGTAAACGGCCGTTTCTCTCTACACCTGGTCATCTAATTTTCAGTTATCGGAATAGTTAAGATGGGGATGTTTGTGTTTTTACTTATCCATCCACAATTCGGCAGGTGTTTCAATACAAACATTTGTATTTGGATCTAAATAGGTTTGGTAAAACGTCTCCAAATCCATATCTGTCGCATCCTCCATTGGTTTGTAATATTGTTCACCATATGTACCTAATGCACGTGTCCCATTTAACGCTTCTGCAAAAGTCAATTCCAGTTCAGGTGCCCAGAGTACAATTGCTCCTGAGTGGCCTGTGAAACACCCAATAACATGATCGTTTTGAAAATCAGCATCGTCGAAATATCTAACCAAAATGCCTTTTTCTGGATAGAAAAGAACGAGCCGAAATGGAACAACTTCCCCAAGAGAATATCCAAAAGTATCTATCCAAACTCCTTGTGGGCGTCCGTATGTACTCAATATTTCCGAAATTATCGTACTCTGCATTGAGCGGGATAATGCTGGTTCAATTATTTCTATTACATCATCTTGTATAAAAAAAGACTGTCTGAGGAAGTTGATTTCAGAATGTTCTTCCGAAACTGGCATATCCACCTCTGCAACAAATAGTGAATCAGATTCAGAAGATATTCCGGTTGATATTCCCGTTGCGAGAGTATTCAAGAACGATTTTGCGGTTTGCCATTCTGTTTCACCAGGAGTTATTCCCCACCAACATGGGAATTCACAGTTTGCATTTGTTAAGTAAAGCTCATTAGTAATCACTTTTTTTTCTGCAAGTGATAATGTGGGTACAGCTATTGGAGATGGGATCAATGCCATGGACGTTTCTACTGGCATACGGGTGACTGTAACTAGCTTTTTGGGGGTCACAGATATGATAGTATCGGTTGGTATAATTGGAACCTCTACTTCAGTAGGGATCGGTGTATTTGATACAAAGTCGGATTGGCAAGAAATTATTCCTGCTAACAAAACCAAGATTAACAAGCTAATTGAGAACATTTTTTTTGTGTTGTTGAGATCGTTTTTCATTAAGAACCTGTTTTATGTCGTTAAATAAGTTTATTTGAGTCCACCGAAAAAAGTTCAACCCCATGCTCTGGCGCGGTCTTCCGCTGGCGGCTAGACCGGATTTTGAACCGAGCCACACCCCAGTTACCAACCAGCCCACAAAACGGCCGTTCCCCTTCAGCGCCAAGAGTTTAACCCATATCCCCAGATTATCCGTACCAATTGGAGCCATTTCACACGCTAAGCCCTCGTCCCCACCCGCAATGCCCTCATCCCCATGGTTCAAAAACCCAGAAATTTAGCTTGACCTTTGTAGGGCGATTGGCAAAATCGCCCAGAGAACGATTGGCAAAATTCGGTCTACAGCTTGTAAAGCAAACTTGAACCATGCCGGCCGAATTATCGTCCACTGAGCCACACCCTTTAAAATATCCAAAATTTATTGAAATTTAGGCACTTTCAGGTAAGCTTACCCAATAATTTTGACACTCTAATGTTGGCTCTAGCCAGTAACGACAAACCCCAGCCAGCCATTCAAAAAAACACAGGAGCTTTGTATCCGTATGTCGGGCGACTTACAAAATGCGATTTCTTTAATAAAATCCGGGCAGAAACAAGAAGCAAAATCGATTCTCATCCAAATACTGGAAGAGGATAATCAAAATGAAAAGGCGTGGATATGGATGTCGGCCGTTGTAGAGACCGACGAAATGCGCCTCGAATGCCTTGAAGAAGTTCTCAGAATCAATCCAGACAACCAGGTGGCCCAAAAAGGTGCCGCCAAACTACGGGAGAACCTTCCCGCACCCGCACCGGTTGTTGAAGATGAACCTGAATTTGAGGATAAATACGACAGTGATTTTTTAGTAGATGATGGCTGGTATGATCCCATTGAGCCGGATTTACCGTTCACAACCGAACAGGAACCGTTTTCTTACGAAAATTATGCCCCTAAACCCAATCCAGATATTAAAATCAAATCTGCAAAAGCAGCCCCCCGCCAGCGAAATTCCTTAACCTATTCACCGTGGATCACTATTTGGTATCGCCCGCGTGTTACCATGCGTGCCATCATCGAATCGGATCCCAAAAGAGATGTCCTCTTAATCGTTATTCTGAGTGGTATTTTAGGGTTTTTCACAGGCACGTTGTTGTCCTTTATGCTCACTGGTGATTTTACAGTTTTGATTATTAGCATGATCCTGACATTAATCCTGGGGCCTCTTTTTGGTATCGCCTGGTTGTATATCATGGGCGCTGTGTTAGGATTTACGGGGATGCTTTTAGGCGGAAAAGGAACGGCAGGAGAAGTAAGGGCTGCTCTAGCCTGGGGTAATATTCCCACATTAGCTATCACTGCCCTCATGGTTCCGTTTATACTCATGATATCGGCGACAATGCCTTCAGCAGAACAAGCGATGCAACCCGGTGCGTCAGTTAGTCCGCTTCTTTTCCTAAGTTCCTGTTTTCTCCTGCTAACGTTTCCCTTCTTTTTGTATGCTTTCTATTTTGTCTTTTTACAATCGCTCGCCGAAGTGCATCAATTTTCAGGATGGCGGGCATTCTTTTCCATCCTGCTCCCTGGCATTATTTTTAATTGTGTGATTTGGTTTACTGCCTTTTTAAGTGGGATCGGGATGGCTTTATAGGGAACGTTATGACTCCAGCAAAAAAAGTTACAATTGGCTATTATCTCGGCTTCATTTCTTTGGGGATAGCCGCCGCTTCGCTCGGCCCGACACTGCCCGGTCTTGCCGAACAGGTTGGCGCTCAGATCAGCCAGATTGGCTTTCTCTTCACGGCTCGCTCCATCGGTTTTTTGTTGGGGGCGCTGCTAGTCGGCCGTTTGTATGACCGTATTCCTGGGCATCGGCTGCTGACGTTGGCCCTGTTTGGCGTGGCGCTGATGATGGCAATTGTGCCGTTTGCGCCTAATTTATGGATGATAACGGCCGTTTTCTTCCTCTTAGGTATCAGCGAATCCGGCATCGACGTGGGCAGCAACACCCTCATTGTGTGGGTACATGGCAAAGCCGTCGGCCCGTATATGAATGGACTGCACTTCTTTTTCGGCGTTGGTGCTTTCTTGGCGCCAGTTATCGTGGCTCAAGTCATTTCGCTGCCCAACGGCATTCAAATGGCGTATTGGATTTTGGCGCTGCTCATGCTGCCCTCCATCCTCTACATTTCACGCCAATCGTCGCCTACCATGCCACAAACAGCGCGGGAAGCCGTTTCTGGGCTTATCAACTGGCCGGTGGTGGGCTTGATAGCCCTCTTCTTTTTCCTCTATTCCGGGGCAGAAATTGCCTATGGCGGCTGGATTTATACCTACGCCCTAGCCACAGACACTGGCACGATTAGCACTGCCGCCTATCTCACCTCTATCTTTTGGGCTTCCCTCACCATCGGCCGTTTACTGAGCATTCCTATTGCCACCCGATTACGCGCCCGGGCTATTTTGTTTATTGATTTAGCGGGCTGTTTAGTGAGCATGGGTATCTTGTTGCTGGCCTCAAATTCGACAACGGCCGTTTGGCTAGGCACAATTAGCTTGGGTTTGTTTATGGCCTCCATCTTCCCCACCACCCTCACTTTGGCCGAACGCAATACCAACGTCAACGGGGCAGTGACCAGCTACTTCTTTGTCGGAGCAAGTATCGGCGGCATGACAATTCCCTGGTTTGTGGGTCGCCAATTTGCACAAAGTGGGTCACAAGCCATCATGATTATTATCTTTGGTTGTCTGGTACTGGCATCTATCGTATATGGGTTGTTGATGCGTCAAATTCTGGTGTCACATCCGGCGCAATCCCAATCATAATCAAAGGGATACCAATCCAGCTAAAGTCGCACGGCCTGTTGTGAACTCAGTTTTGCCTATTTTACTCTTTCTCAATCGGCGTCACCGTAAAATTATCAAACTGAACTTGCACCCCGCCCTGACCCAGCGTTTCCACCAACAGGCCAATATCCCCACTGGCAAAATTATTATCTGTAACGCGCCCCACTTCCCGGTCATTCACGAAGAAGATCATGTTACCGCCTTCCGCATTCACCCGCAGCACATTCGTCTGGTTCACGCCGCGATTCACGGCCGGAGACTCAAACCACCATTCACCCACTAACGGTTCAGTTTCAGCGCCACCACTGTGATAACGGCCGATCCACACATAACCATCGCCGCTAATTTTGAAGATGTAGAAGTCATCTTTGCTGTCATCTAAGCGGAACACCATGCCATAACCGTTATTATCCGGGCCATCGACTTGGGTGGCCTCCACCTGGTAAATGCCATCGGCAAAAGATTCGCCCGCCGTCGTCCAAATGGTGACATCATCCGCGTCAACGGCCATGTTATAAACACCTTCAACTACCTGTCCCACAGCATCAGTATCATTACCGGTGCGCCACTTACCCAGTTCGTCGAAGGTTTCTTCATACGCCTGCTCGCCACCGCAAGCTGATAAAGCAAATACAACCAATAAGATAAGAATAAGGATTCCGTTTTTTCGCATGTTATGTCCTAGAAATTAGTATGTTGAGCCAGACCTATCAGGTTTGCTCAAACGATGGTTCCTATCCAGGCAATACCTGACAGGTGTAAGTACCACAGGTACTTAACGCCATCCACAATACTTTCAATTGTAAAGTCAGCACATAAGTTTAGACAGAACAGCGCGGTTTCGCCAGTGTAACCATGAACCATTAAATAGACTCTCAGGACAATGCTCTCCTATCTGGAGAAAATCAGGTAGAATAGGCATGTTAAAAAAGTAAAAAGCGAAAAAATAAATGAACAGGTCGTCAAAACAAGACGCTACCTAATGCGAGAAAATAAATGAACGAAGAACTTAAAGAAGAAACGGCCGTTACCCCCCAAGCCAATCCAGATAACGTCGAACCAGACAACGCCTTACCGGAAGTGAGCATAAACGACTTGCCCGATTCCTGGAAAGAATCCGCCGCCCGCGCCGGCTGGACATCCCTCATGCCCGTGCAAGCCAAAACGATGCCCTACATCATGGCTGGCCGCGACTTGATGGTTCAGGCACGAACCGGCAGCGGTAAAACAGGCGCGTTTGTCATGCCCATTTTAGAGCGCATCAACCCGCTTCGTCCCGTCTGCCAAGCCCTCATCTTAGTGCCGACTCGTGAATTAGCCCTACAAGTCACCAAAGAAGCCGCCCTCTTGTCTGGCGGCAAAGGCCCCCGCGTTGTGCCTGTTTACGGCGGAACCAGCTATAAAACGCAGCTCAGTGCCTTCAAAGAGGGCGCGCATCTCGTCGTAGGCACACCAGGCCGCATCCTCGACCATTTAGGACGCGGCACCCTCAAGTTAGACAACGTGCAAATCCTCGTCTTCGATGAAGCCGACCGGCTGCTCTCCATGGGCTTCTACCCCGACATGCGGGATATTCAGCGCTATTTGCCCGCTAAACTAGACGCCTTCATGTTCTCGGCCACCTTCCCCGCCACTGTGCAAAGTTTGGCACGACAGTTCCTCACCGATCCCGATTTCCTCAGTCTGAGCCGCGACAGCATCACCGTGGCTGATACGGAGCATATTTCCTACAACATCCCCGCGATGGACAAAGATCGGGCACTTATGCGGATTATTGAACTGGAAAATCCCACCTCTGCCTTCATTTTCTGCAATACCAAAGCACGCGTGGAATATGTAACCACTATCTTGCAACGCTTCGGCTATGATGCCGATTTGCTCACCTCTGACCTCAGCCAAAACGACCGTGAACGCATTATGGAGCGCGTCCGCGCCCAAAACTTACGCTTCATGGTCACCACAGATGTGGCCGCTCGGGGCATCGACATCCCCGCCCTCTCGCATGTCTTTCAGTACGAAGTACCGGATGACCCCGAAGTATACGTCCACCGCGCTGGCCGCACGGGACGGGCTGGGGAAACGGGCATTGCCATCATCTTTACCGGTGATTTTAACGAGGTGGTACGCCTCAAGCGCATTAAAGAAAAGTACAACATTGAAATGGAAGAACGGCCGTTACCCACCGATGAAGATGTGACAGAAGTGATTAACCAACGGCTGACCGCCCTGTTAGAAAGCAAACGGCGCAAACGCAGCAATCTGGAACTAGAACGGATGCAGCGCTTTATGCCGCTCGCCACAGATATGCTTGAAGATGAAGAATCCATCACCATCATCGCCATGCTGCTCGATGACGTTTACCAACAATCTCTCAACGTCCCGCCGCCGCAGCCAAGAGAAGAAAGCAACAAACCAAAACAACACCAACAACCGTACAAAGAACGTCGTCAAAATAACCGTCGCCGCCGTAGATAATTATGATAGTAAACTTGGCAGGTCTATCCCACCACATCTTTAAAATTGACAATTTACAAAGCGCTTGTCACAATTGAGCACAATATTTTCAGCAAACAAGGAGTTTATTATGAGCAAACAATACGACAATCTACCTGCCATGCAAATCGACCCAGCAAAATCCTACACGGTCAACATGGAAACAAACAAAGGCACCATCATGATTGCCTTATATCCTAAATACGCCCCCGTCACCGTCAACAACTTCGTCTTCCTGGCGAATGATGGCTATTACGATGGCGTCGTTTTCCATCGCGTCATCAGCAACTTCATGGTTCAGGGTGGCGACCCCACCGGCACCGGCCGTGGTGGCCCCGGCTACAAGTTCCAAGATGAATTCAATGGCAACCCACTGCGGCACGATGGCTCCGGCGTGCTGTCCATGGCAAACGCTGGCCCAGGCACCAACGGCAGCCAGTTCTTCATCACCCATTCCGCCCAACCTCATCTGGACAACCGTCACACCGTCTTTGGCAAAGTGACCAGCGGTCAAGATGTGGTCAATGCCATCCGTCAGGGCGACGTGATGACAAAAGTGACCATCATCGAATCATAGAGATAGAGATTAGAGATAGCGTTAGACTGTTATGACTCTCTAACGCTATAAATATCTCAAAAAAAAGGCGTGTACTCAAATTAGAGTACACGCCTTTTTTGTAACTATACAGGTGTTAAATTTTCACTCGAGAGACCCTAAGGGTTTTGCATAGCGCAGCATTGAATCACTCGAGGTCAAACCCTTAGGGTCTGTACAGTTACCCTTTTTTTATCTCAGGTCAAGATGAGATTTATACGAGATTCTTTTAGCTGGAGTCTGGCGAAATTGGTAGCCACCTCTGGAGCCGTAACGCGATTTGTCAAATCGCGCTACATTGGTGGCGTGCAAAAACGCCAGTGTCCAACTTTTAGTTTAAGCGGAAAACATACCCCGCGCCTCGTTTAGACACGATGTAGGGATCGCGAGATTCGTCCTCAATCTTGCGGCGTAAGCGATGAACATGCACATGTAACCGATCTTCAAAGGCCATTTCCTGCGGCCAAATGCGGCGCAGCAGATATTGAGAATTGACTGGTTTACCAGCCTGTCGCATCAATACATAGAGTAGTTTCGTCTCAATGGGAGTCAGCGACACAGCCTCCCCATTTATATTCGCCATCTGTCCAGCGAAATTAATCGTCAGATGATCATCAACAGGTATATCCAGAGTTTTCTCTTCGGCAATAGGCTCAAAACGAGCCAACACCCGCCGGATACGAGCCACAAGCACCTCTGGACTAAATGGTTTGCGCACGTAATCTTCGCAATATTCTGCCAAACAATGTTCGATCATGGTTTCATCGTCAACGGCCGTTAACATCACAATAGGCAAATCACTAAACATCTGCACTTTTTTGCAAAATTCGATACCAGTCATCCCCGGTTCCATATAGAAATCGACAACAGCCAAATCTGGCATACCACCTGTGTTAATCAACTGCAAACCTTCTTCACCGGAATATGCAATTTCTACATTAAAACCAGCTTTCGTTAATGCATGACGTAAAATGCGAACCGTAAATTCATTATCATCAATAACCAAAATTGTTTGATTTTTCGTACCCAATGCCATGTCTTCCCTGCCTTTATTGCTAACTAGCTATATATTTTCTAAAATGAATGAGCTTACGATAACAGAACAATTTGATGATTTGTATTAGCTATTTAACAGTAAAATTGTTCCATATTTTGGTCAATAAGAATAAACCAAGGGTATTGTATGCCGCTTCACTTACAATTTTTGTTATAATTTTGATAAGTATACGAAAAAAGAAAAGCTTGCTATCTAATCCAAGCTTTAAGGTAAATAATGAAGTCTCTGAGCATCTTGCGCTGTGAGTCCTTGAATGGTTGGCATCGTGCTTCCTTATATTTACTTTTCCTCCTCTTGCTTCATTCAATGGTAAAATGCAGCAAACCAAAATTTACTGGAGTATGACATGTCTCATGATCGAAAACAGCATCTCACATTACCCGATCAGGCAACACTTTCCTACCAAGTTTTTGGGGAAGGACGGCCGTTACTCTTCATCCACGGTAACACTGGCACTGCCCAAACTCATTTAGGCAATCTCATCAACCAATTGCAAGAAAACTACCGCATCATCGCCCCGGATTTACGAGGCTATGGCGCCAGTCAACCACCCCAACGCACCTATCCGCCCAACTTCTACCAGCGCGACGCCGACGACATGGGTTCCCTACTCAAGCATCTTAACGGCGAACCCGTCGTTGTCCTGGGATTCAGCGATGGCTCCGAAAGTGCAGTCTTGCTCGCTGCCACTTACCCAGAACTCGTCTGTGGCGTCATTGGTTGGGGTGTGTCGGGGGTCATCTCGCCCGAAATGCTCAACCGTGTGCAAGCATGGCTGCCCGTTCCCGAAAAAGATGACTGGAACGATTGGCAAAAACGCATAGCAGAATTGCACGGCGAAGAACAAGTACAGCCCATGATCGAAGGTTGGGTCAACGCGGCTGCCGCCATCGTCGCTAACGGCGGCAACGTATGTTACGAAGAAGCAGCGCACGTGCAATGTCCCACCTTGCTCATCAACGGCGACGGCGAAGTGGGCAACACCGTGCGCGACGTTTCACGCCTGGTGGAACGTCTGCCCCAAGGTCGCCTGGAATTCGTCGCCAACAGCGGCCACGCCATCCAAAACGACCAGCCAGACATCCTCTACCAACTCATCCTTGAGTTTTTGAACGCGCTAGAATAGCATCACCAACTTCCCAGAAGTTTCACACCACGCGAGGTACAAAATGCCTAAATCCGACTTGATTATCCGCTCTATCCAACCTGATGACATTCCCGGTTTACACGCTATCATGAGTCATCAAAAAGTAGCTGAAACCGGCTTGCATCTTTACACAACGGAGTACAGCGACACGCAAGAAGAATTCCAAAAATCAAAGCCTGGGGTTCACCGGTTAGTCGGCGTGTGCGCTGGGCAAGTAGTGGCCTACGGACTTTTACGCCAATACCAACGTGCGCGTCTAACCCACACGGGTGAACCCGGCCTTTACGTCCATCCTGATTTCTGGGGAAAGGGCATTGGCACTCAAATGATGGAGAAACTACTTGATCTTGCTGACAACTGGCTCCCTATTTGGCGCCTCACTTTGGAAACCTTTAGCAATAATGAAGCCTCTGCGCACTTGGCAGAAAAATTTGGGTTTGAACGGGAAGGTCTCAAGCAAAAAGTAGCGTTTGGCAACGGCCGTTTCCAAGACACCATCCTCTACGCCCGCCTCAACCCACCCAACCTGAACGTGCCGCGCATCCAACTCGATCCTTCACCTCTAATACCCGCTCCCCATCCATTTACCCAACAACCCCACATCATCATCCGCCCCGCCCATCCCAACGACGCCAGCGACCTTTCCGCCTTGTGGCAGCATCCACTGGTCTGCGCCACCACCCTGCAAATGCCCAGCCAGGAAATCTGGCAAACCAAACAGCGCATGGATGGCCCCCCTCCGGCTGGTTTACATCGACTGGTTGCTGATGATAACGGCCGTTGTGTGGGCATGATCACCGTCAATCAAAGACAAAATCCACGAATGACCCATAGCGGCGGCCTGGGCATGATGGTTGACCACGACTATTGGGGCCTGGGTATCGGCAGTCAGCTCATGGCCGCCATCCTCGACATCACCGACAACTGGCTGGGTCTCACCCGCGTCGAGCTAGAAGTCAACACAGACAACCCCGCCGCCATTCACATCTATGAAAAGTTTGGCTTTGCAATTGAGGGCACTCATAAATTTCATGCGTTGGGAAACGGCCGTTGGGCCGACAGCTACTTCATGGCACGACTTCGTTAACCACATTCTCAATTTAAACCAAAAAGGGGATGATTTTGGGGTGTCTGTTCAGGTTGTTCAAACATAGCTTCATCTTCCAGTACAGCTTCTTCTTCTGTCTGTGCTTCATAATGAGCTACTATTCGTTTTGTTCGGTTTTCATCCCAGTTGTCAGGAAATTTATTTTTGTCCATCTCTATCCTCATTTGCGCTTACGCTGCCTAAGACCATAAGCAGCGAGTGGTTTGCCTCTTAAATCATATGCAGTAATCACAAACACACTATTCGGCTCAGGATGTAGAATATCTTAAAATAAACGATTGAGCTCCTGTCTACCATTGACAATTCCCAATTTTCAACTGACAATTACTCAAACCGACTGGTCAGTCTAATAGCAGTTTCATAGACGAAAATGCTCACCACGTCGCATAAAAATTCATAATTCATCCTTCAGCATTCATGATTTTCAGGACAGAAGCCATGACAAACGATTCACCCCGCGACCCAGAAAACACCAAAACACGCATCCTTGATGCCGCCCTCAACGTCTTCGCCAGCAAGGGTTACTACGACACCCGCATGGACGAAATCGTAGACGAATCCCACACCTCCAAAGGAGCCATCTACTTCCACTTCCCCAACAAAGAGCGCCTCTTCCTGGCACTTGTAGACCAATTCGCCGATTTACTGGAACGGCGCGTCGTCGAAGCCATCGAACCGCAAGAAAAAGGCATTGCGCGGGTGCGCGTGGCGCTGGAAACAACGCTGAATTAAAGAGCGCCTCTTCCTGGCACTTGTAGACCAATTCGCCGATTTACTGGAACGGCGCGTCGTCGAAGCCATCGAACCGCAAGAAAAAGGCATTGCGCGGGTGCGCGTGGCGCTGGAAACTACGCTCGATACCTTTGGCAAATATCGCCGTCCCGCCAAAATTCTGCTCGTGCAAGCGGTTGGCCTGGGCGCCCCGTTTGAGAACAAGCGCAACGAAGTCAACGACCGCTTCGCCAGCCTCATCGACACCTATTTGCAAGAAGCCATCGAAGTGGGCGACATCGAGCCAATCGATACCGAAGTTGTCGCCCACGCCTGGATGGGTGCGATTTATGCTCTGGTGATTCGCTGGGTCTACACCGGCGAACCAACCTCAGAGCGCATTATGTCAACATTATTGCCCGTTTTGTTACGCAGTGTGGGGTTTGAGAATTATGAAGAGATTAGAGATTAGAGAACCTGTCCTGAGCGTGTCGAAGGATTGGAGATTGGAAGGATACAGAGAATCTCAAATCTCCAATCCCCAATCTCTTGAAAACCAACGCCTCGTCTCCTACAGCCTGCCCATCGATGGCATCTCTGCGATGGATTTTCTACACCACGCCAAGGGGCAGGAACGCTTCTTTTGGGAAGATGTGCGTGACCATATTACGTTTGCGGGCTTTGGCGCAGCGGCGAACTTGATGGCTTGGGGAAACGGCCGTTACGCCTCAATCCAGCAGCAAGCCAAAACCCTCTTCACCGACACCATCCTGCTCAACACCGTGCCAGACATGGCAAAGCCCCGTCTCTTTGGCGGTTTCGCTTTCCGCGACGACTTCCTGCCCGACAATACCTGGGCCGCCTTCCACCCGGCGCACTTCATCCTGCCCCACTACCAGTTTGTCCAACACAGCGGCAAAGCGTGGCTCACCATCAACGCCCTCATCCCACTCGCCGATGACCCGGAACATAGTCTGCCCATTTTGCGCGAAGCGCTGGAAACGCGGCGAGACGTGTGTTAAAGGAGATTAGAGATTGGAGATTAAAATCCGATACACCAATCTCCAATCTCCAATCTCCAATCTCTAACCTACCCCATGCCCCAAGACGAGTGGTCACGCCTTATCAACCAGGCTCGTCATGACATTGCCACGACGGACTTAAAGAAGGTGGTGCTGGCGCGGGTGTGCGAAGCCAAGTTCCAACAGCGCATCAATATCGAAGACGCGCTTGCCTTCCTCAACGAGCAGTACGCCGACTGCTACCGCTTTGTGTTTGAACCACGGCCGTTTCACACATTTTTCGGCGCGACCCCAGAACTACTTGCCAAAGTCGAAGGCACACAGCTCACCACTATGAGTCTCGCCGGTTCCATTGGCCGCAGTGCCGATCCGTTGAAAGACGCCGAACTAGGCCAAGAACTCCTGGAAAGCGCCAAAGACCGCCATGAACACGAGCTTGTCGTTATGTCAATTCTAAGCCGACTGGCTCCACTCACCAGCAAACTGGAAATTTCACCACAACCTGGCATTTACAAACTGAGCAATATCCAACACCTGTTCACCCCCATTCGCGCCACGTTGAACAGCGCCGCTGGCATCTTGCCCCTCGTCGAAGTGCTGCATCCCACGCCTGCCCTTGGCGGCTCTCCCCGTGACTTGGCGCTGGATTTCATCAGCCGCACGGAACCGGTGCCACGCGGCTGGTATGCCGCACCCGTCGGCTGGATTGATTACAAATTGGATGGCGCGTTTGCCGTTGCCATCCGCTCTGCCGTCGCCCAAGAGCGCCGCGCCTGGCTCTATGCCGGAGCAGGCATTGTGGCAGATTCTGTGCCGGAGAAAGAGTGGGCGGAGACGAGGCTGAAGTTTAGGCCGATGTTGGATGCATTGGGAATAATGAATTGTGAATAATTAATTGTGAATTGTGAATTTTTTGTTGGTAATTGGAGATTATAAAAATGGCAAAAGGCGATGATATTGAGGAAAGATTGGTAGATTTTGCGGTCGCGGTTATTGAGTTGACTGATAAATTGCCAGACAAACGATCAGGAAACCATTTGGCAGGGCAATTAATTCGCAGTGGTACAAGTCCGGCGGCACATTATGCAGAAGCTCGTGGCGCTGAGAGTCACAAAGACTTTCTCCACAAACTGAAATTGTGTTTAAAGGAACTCAACGAATCTCGCGTATGGCTAAAAATTATTGGCAAAGCCAAACTCGGCTCGCCTGAGAATGCCATCGACGTCTATCGAGAATGTGATGAACTCTGCCGAATCATCAACGCCAGTATCAAAACTAGCAAAGGAATTACAGACCAATCCTCATGAGCGACCAAATTCACAATTCACAAGCGATCAGTGACCGCCCACAATTTCACAATTCATTATTAGACAACCCCAACACACGAGATGCCAAACTATTCATTGACGCGCTCATTGCCTCTGGCCTAACGGCCGTTGTCATTTCCCCCGGCTCTCGTTCCACACCTTTGACTTTGGCGTTCGCCGCCCAAGACAAAATCAAGCTCTACCGTCACCTGGATGAACGCAGTGCCGGTTTCTTTGCTTTAGGACTGGCGATAGCGGCTGACAAGCCGGTGGCGCTGGTGTGTACGTCGGGAACGGCCGTTGCCAACTACTATCCCGCCATCATCGAAGCCAATATGTCACAAGTGCCGCTGCTCATCCTCACGGGCGACCGTCCCCACGAGCTGCGCCACTCCGGCGCCAACCAGACCATCGATCAGGTTAATATCTTCGGCAATCAGGTATTGTGGGCAGTTGACATGCCCATTCCACAAACCAATGCGCCTGAAGTTGCCCTGAGAAATGTGTCGGGAACGGCCGTTCGCGCCTACGCTACCGCTAATGGCCTGCGTAAAGGGCCGGTGCATGTTAATTTTCCGTTTCGCACACCACTGGAACCTGCGGTTCAAGAGATTAGAGATTGGAGATTAGAGATTGAGTCACTGCCAATCTCTAATCTCCAATCTCCAATCTCCATTACACACGGCGAACTCATCCTCACCCGCGGCCAACAAAGCCACCTTGCCAGCCTCATCAACCAGCATGAACGCGGTCTGATCATTTGCGGGCCACGCTGTCCGGGCGGGAATTTTGCCCAGGCGGTGACGGGACTGTCGCAAATCAGCGGCTATCCCATTTTGGCTGATGCGCTATCTGGGGTGCGCTTTGGGCTGCATACGAATGGGGCAGTTATTTCTGGCGGGTATGAGACGTACTTGCAACCGAAAACCTAAGAGGTTTCTTTTGATGCCCAGACAGGCGAACCAATCGCAAAACCTCCGAGGTTTCCACACGCGCCAGATGTCATTATTCGCTTTGGGGCTGTGCCAACTTCCAAGTGGCTCAACGATTACCTGGGAAAGATTACGCCAGTGCAACGCATCCACATCCGCGAAAGTGGCGTGTGGGCGGACGACAGCCATCTGACCACTCTCTTTATCCAGGCCAATGCGGAGCAAGCCTGCTACCAGATTGCGCAGAATGTGATTCCTCGACTCTCTTCTGACTGGTTGAAAGAGGTGCATGGGGTGGAAACGGCCGTTTGGCAAGCCATCGATGACTATTTATCCGCAGACGCCGCCCTGAGCTTGTCGAAGGGTTACACAGATTTTAGAGCGGTGATGGACACGGTTGATCTGATGCCCGCAAACGGCCGTTTATTCATCGGCAACAGTCTCCCCATCCGTCATTTCGACCAGTTCGCGCGCCCCAGCCAAAAGCCCCTGCACGTCTACGCCAATCGCGGCGCTTCCGGCATAGACGGCAACGTTTCCACCGCCCTCGGCTTTGGCGCCGCCAGCAAATCCCCCCTCGTCGCACTCCTCGGCGACATCACCTTCTACCACGACATGAACGGGCTATTAGCGTTAAAGGCAGGAGGCAGAGGGCAGAAGGCAGGTAAAGACGATGCCACCCGCCACCCGCTACGCGCCACCCACGACAATTGTCGTCCTCAACAACAACGGCGGCGGCATCTTCCGCCGCCTACCCATCGCCGAGTTCGAGCCGCCTTTCACCGACCTCTTCCTCACGCCCCACGACCTCGACTTTGAACACGCCGCCCGCCTCTACGACCTCGCTTTCGTGCGCGTCACCAATCAAGCCGAATTCCGGCAAGCACTCGGCGAATCCATGTATAATCCTGTACCAACATTGATAGAAGTGGTGACAAACGGCCGTTCCGACCACGAACACCGGCAAGAACCTAATAAAAATGGTAAACAACCAAATATAAATTCTCAATGCAGTAAATCCATAAACGCAAATCTCCATACAATTAACAATCTGCGTCATTAGCGAAATCTGCGGACAGTTAAAAAGGAGATATTCATGCCAAACTGGACAACCGTCAAAGAATACCAAGACATCACCTACCGCAAAGCCGATGGCGTCGCCCGTATCGCCTTCAACCGACCGGAAGTGCGCAACGCCTTCCGCCCCAAAACCGTAGCCGAATTATTCGAAGCCTTTCTGGATGCGCGGGAAGACACCTCCATCGGCGTGGTGCTGTTGAGCGGCGAAGGCCCCTCGCCTAAGGACGGCGTCTACGCCTTTTGCAGCGGTGGCGACCAAAACGCACGCGGCCATCAAGGCTATGTGGATGATGACGGGATGCCCCGCCTAAACATTCTGGAAGTGCAGCGACTCATGCGTTTTATGCCCAAAGTGGTGATTGCCGTGGTGCCTGGCTGGGCAGTCGGCGGCGGTCACAGCCTGCATGTGGTGTGCGACCTGACGCTCGCCAGCAAAGAACACGCCATCTTCAAACAAACCGATGCCGATGTCACCAGTTTTGATGGCGGCTACGGCTCCGCCTATCTGGCTAAAATGGTCGGGCAAAAACGCGCCCGCGAGATTTTCTTCCTGGGACGTAACTATTCGGCGCAGGAAGCCTATGAGATGGGCATGGTCAATGCCGTGGTTCCCCATGATGAACTGGAAGACACGGCGTACCAATGGGCGCAAGAAATCCTGGCAAAGTCACCCACATCCATCAAGATGATTAAATTTGCCATGAACCTGACAGACGATGGCATGGTGGGGCAGCAAGTTTTTGCCGGCGAAGCCACCCGCCTGGCCTACATGACCGAAGAAGCCAAAGAAGGGCGCAATGCCTTTCTGGAAAAACGAAAACCTGATTTCAAAGACATTAAGTGGATTCCTTAAAGCTGTGTGTTTGCCAAGTCCGCCTTTGCCTTCGACAAGCTCAGGCGACGGCTAGTTTGTCAAACTTTTTTCTGAAACAATGCACTCCTGTGACCGTCACTTTGGAAAGTAACTGTCACATTTTGGGAATATTTGGGTAAAATAGGCTCCATCAACCCTCATTTCATTTCCAACCAAAAAGGAGCCACCATGACTGAGTCTGCTGCCCAAGCTTTAGCGATTTTACGCGATCCCTCTTATTTTCAATGGTATATCGTACCAATATTAGTCATCACCTTATACATCTACTTTGTTGAAATCGGTGACCAGAACTGGAATGTGCTGTTTGCCGGGTTAGCCCTGTGGGGCATGGATTGGTTGAACGAAATCGCCAATTCACTCATTTTCCATTTCACAGGTTATGCGCCACTTTGGGCGGCTCCTGGCGACACGGCCTATCTGATTTTGATCGGCTTGAATATTGAAATCTGCCTCATGTTTTTGATTATGGGGGTGGCGACAGCCCGCGTGCTGCCAGCCGACAAGAAGATGAAGATTTTAGGCGTGCCCAACCGTGCTTTTTTAGCCGTTACATTTGCGATAACGGCCGTTATCGTGGAAATTGTCTTAAATGCGTGGGGCGCCCTGACCTGGGATTACAGCTGGTGGTCAGCCAGCAACCCCATTCTCATCTTCCTCTTCGGCTACCTGACATTTTTCATCGTCTCGTATTGGGTGCATGATATGCCCACCATCAAACAAAAAGCCATCACAGTCGGCGTCATTTATGGCATTGCCATTGTTTCATTGATTCTTTTTGGCGTGGTTTTAGGCTGGATTTAGATTTAGCCTATTTGTGTACCATTTTTATTTAAAGTAGAACCTACGTTTTTCACAGGAGAGATAAACTTGAACAACACCTACCAAAACCCCATTATTCCCGGTTTCTACCCCGACCCGACTATCTGCCGAGTTGAGGAAGATTATTACCTCGTTACTTCAACCTTTGAATTTTTCCCTGGACTGCCCATTTTCCACAGCAAAGATTTGGTGAACTGGCGGCAAATCGGCCACGTTTTAGACCGGCCTTCTCAACTGAATCTGGATGGCGCATTCCCGTCACGCGGCCTATACGCGCCGACGATTCGCTACCATGATGGCACGTTTTACGTGATCAATACGCTGGTGATTGGCATAACAGGCAATACCAGCACCCATAACGATAGCAGTTGCCGTAATTTCATCGTGACGGCTGCTGATCCGGCTGGCCCCTGGTCAGAACCGTATTGGTTGGAGGGGGCAGAGGGCATTGATCCCTCGCTGCTGTTTGACGACGATGGCCGCGCCTGGTACACCGGCAACCGCGTGCCGCCAGAGGGCGAAAGTTACTGGGGACACCGTGAAATCTGGCTGCAAGAGCTAGACCTGGCGACGATGACATTGGTTGGCGAAACCTATTCGCTGTGGGACGGTGCGGTTAAAGGTAATGTCCATGCCGAAGCGCCGCACCTTTACAAAATTGACGGCATGTATTATCTGATGGTGGCGGAAGGCGGCACCAGCCATGACCATGCGGTGACGATTGCCCGCAGTGAAGCCGTTACGGGGCCATACAAAAACAATGCGCGGAATCCGATTCTCACCCATCGCCATCTCGGCCTAGCGCATCCCATCGTCGGCACGGGACACGCGGATTTGGTGGAAACACAAAATGGGGAGTGGTGGATGGTGATGTTGGCGATGCGACCCTATGACGGTTATTTCTACAACCTGGGTCGTGAAACGTTCATGGCTCCGGTGATTTGGGAAGATGGCTGGCCGATTGTCAGTCCGGGCAGCGGCAAGGTGGAATTCAGCTATGAACTGCCTGATTTGCCATCCCATCCCTGGCCTGCGCAACCGAATCGTGATGAGTTTGACGGGGATTCGCTGGCGTATATCTGGAATTTCTTGCGCACCCCACGAGAAGATTTCTGGAGCTTGAGCGAACGACCGGGGCATTTGCGTTTGCGTTTGCGTCCGGAAAAACTTTCTGAATTGGTGAATCCCAGTTTTGTGGGACGACGCCAGCAGCACATCAATTTTGAGGCCAGTTTGAAAATGGACTTTGTGCCTCAAGCGGATGAGTGTGCAGGTATGGTGTTGTTGCAGAATAATGATTTTCACTTCCGGCTGGTGTGTATGCGCGGGGAGAAGGAAACGGCCGTTATCAAACTCATCAAACGGCAGGCAGGCATCGAAACGGTGCTGGGCACTCAGCCGGTCTCGTCTGGCACACTCTATCTCAAAGCCAGCGCCACCGGGCAAGCCTACAACTTCTACG
This sequence comes from uncultured Chloroflexia bacterium, assembly GCA_963747345.1. Classification (GTDB taxonomy): domain Bacteria; phylum Chloroflexota; class Anaerolineae; order Promineifilales; family Promineifilaceae. The sequence goes on from CAVVFA010000009.1 coordinate 776,216, forward strand.
TCGGCACAGAACCAGATGCGTGGCAGACCATCGCCGAAAACGTGGATGGACGTATTCTGAGTACGCCGGTCGCCGGTGGTTTTATCGGCGCTTATGTGGGCATGTATGCCAGTAGTAACGGCCGTTCCAGCACCAACGTCGCCGACTTTGATTGGTTTGAGTACCAAGAGATAACAAAAAACTGAGATTAGAGATTGGAGATTGAAATAGCCAATAATCTCCAATCTTCGACAATCTCGGCAAGTCTCCAATCTCCCATGACATCCGATTGGCTTACCAGCCGCGTCCAGGCATCGCCGCAAAAAACGGCACTCATCATCAGCGAACAGCAGTGGACCTATGCTGAATTAGACAGCATGGTCAACAGCGTGTGCGTCCGTCTGCAAGAAGCAGGGGTGAAACCGGACAATTCATCGGGCGTAGTCATGCCCAACTGCCTGGAATACGTGTGCCTGATTCATGCCCTGGCACGGCTGGGAGCCGTTCTTGTGCCGCTCAACACCCGCCTGACGCAAGCGGAGTTGACATGGCAAATTGAGCATGTTGGCTGTGAAATGGTTTTGTACTCGGCAGAAACACAAAGATAAATTGTCAATTGTTAATTGTCAATTGTTAATGGTTAATGAATGGCTGGCTCACGCGGACGACCCATTCACAATTCACAATTCACAATTTACAATTCACAATTGTCAGGCTGTCGTCTTCACCTCCGGCACTTCTGGCAAACCCAAAGGCGTACCGCTCACCTTCAACAATCATTTTTACAGCGCCATGGCCTCGGCTTATCGACTGGGCGTGCTGCCGGATGATGTGTGGCTGAGTTGCTTGCCGCTCTACCATGTGGGCGGGCTGGCGGTGATCTGGCGCAGTTGTTTGTATGGAACGGCCGTTAATCTGCATCCTCGTTTCATTTTAGAAGAAGTCAACCAGGCGCTCGACAGCCTGCCCATCACGCTCATCTCCCTGGTGCCAACCATGCTCTACCGTCTCTTGGAAACGCGCACCTATTGGCCTGCCTCACTGCGTCTCATTTTGTTGGGGGCGCGGCGGCGCGCCGGAGTTGGTGGCACGAGCGCAATAGCTTGGAGAGGAACAATTGCGCAATTGACAATTGTCAATTGTCAATTCGCCAATTCGCCCCTAGTGGCGACCACCTATGGTCTGACGGAGGCGTCTTCACAGGTGGCGACGATGCTGCCAGAAGATGTGGTGAAGAAACCGGGCAGTGTGGGCAAGCCGTTGTTGTTTACCAGCGTGGAGATTGTGGATGAAAACGGCCGTTCTCTCCCCCCCAACACATACGGCGAAATTGTGGTGACAGGGCCGACGGTGATGCACAGACTATTTTAACAATCAACAATCAAAGTTAAAGATTAACAGTTAACAAGCACGACCTCCGCAATCTTCAATCTCCAATCAACAATCGTCCATTCCACACCGGCGACATTGGCTATTTGGATGACGACGGCGATTTATGGGTTGTACAGCGGCGCAGTGATTTGATTGTGTCTGGCGGGGAGAATGTGTATCCGCTAGAGGTGGAAGCTGTGATTCAGCGCCATCCAGCCGTGGCAAATGTGTGTGTGGTCGGTTTGCCGGATGCAGAATGGGGGCAAACAGTGGCGGCGATGGTGCAGTTACTGCCAAATGAGTCCCTGACGGAAGCGGAATTGTTGGCCTTTTGCAAAGACCAGTTAGCCCGTTACAAACAACCGCGACTGGTGAAATTTGTGACAGAGCTGCCGCTTACAGCCTCTGGCAAGGTTGAGCGGCAAGCAGTTACGGCGCAATTGGCAGACAGACCTCCGAGTTTAAAACCTCGGAGGTCTTCATAGATGAAAACGGCCGTTTTCACTTTATGCTACAATATCCGTCAAAGCACAAGAGGTTAAACCTATGACGACACAACCCATTGCGAAACCCAAACCAACAGTTCCCCTGACAGAAATCTTTGACGCAGAATAGGCAAGTTTATGCCTGAAATTCAGGTTAACGGTGTTTCTTATTTTTATGAACTGACGGGAGAAAAACGGTCACTGAGCTTGTCGAAGTGCATTCTCCTTCATGGCTTTACCGGCAGCTCCCAAAACTGGCAAACACTTCTCCCCAGCCTAACGCCCCATTTCCAAATTCTGACCCTCGACATTCTCGGCCACGGCCGTTCTGCCAGCCCACCAGACCCCACCCGTTACCACATGGCCCAGGTCGCCGCCGACTCCGCGTTGCTCTTGCTCGACCAGCAAACCGACCAACCCGCCCATCTGCTCGGCTACTCCATGGGCGGACGGCTGGCTTTGTACCTGGCGGCTGCACTATCCACAGCGGTTCCGCTCCTTGATTTTGGAGAGCGCCTCTCCTGGTTTGAAGACAGAAGCAGAACGGGTAGAACGCCGTCAAAGTGACAACGCCCTGGCCGACCGTATTGAGCGTGAAGGCATCGAAGCGTTTGTGGCTTTTTGGGAAGCTCTGCCCCTGTGGGACCAGTCAGAAACAATTAGCGCCGGAGATAAACGGCCAGTTTACACCAACAGCGCCTGCAAAACAACCCAACTGGACTGGCAAACAGTTTGCGCGGCATGGGCACGGGCGCACAGCCATCGCTCTGGCAAAAGCTGCCCGATTTGTCTTTACCTGTTCTGCTGCTGACGGGCGAATTGGATCCTAAATTTTGCGGTATCGGGAAGGAAATGGCACCACTTTTCCCTCAAGCTAAACACATCACCATGTCAGGCGCCGGTCACACCATGCATCTGGAAAAACCGACGCAATACACCCAAACTGTGGTATCGTTCCTTGAAAATATTGAGGATTGAATCTCTAAAGGTGATCTATGGCTAACTATAACGTGGACAATAAAAATTTGAATAAGGCTTTACTGAAGGGAGTGGGGATAACGGCCGTTTTGCTCCTAATAGTCTTTGGCATTATCTACCTCCTGACGACTTTTGCGGGCAGCACAACCATACCGGTATTCATCATCGTTGGCTTCATCGTCATCGTGCTGGGTGGCACTTTGTACTGGTGGTATCGTCGCGCAAAGAAACAGTCTTGATCATGCAGGAACTTTAGCAAACAACATGCTGTTCACATCCGTAGATTGAGCAGCATGTTCAAGTGTTAAGGAAACAACTTGTCCATCACGAGCATAATCAGCGTATGTGTTTTGATTGATTTCTACAGTTTCCCATACCTCAACCTCATTAAACTCAATTAACAAAGTGTCTGTATCTTCAAAGTAACGGATTTTCATACCCTATCCTTTAAAACGACGATCAAAAAAGGCGTTGTGAACAGTTTCGCCATCATCCAGCGTAATCACACGAAGATAACGACCTTCTGCTTCATCAATGCTTTTCCAATATTGATGGCGACCGTCATCCTGTATTGCATGAGCATCAGGATCAGTTATCGTATTTCTGATCCAGCTCTCTTGAATCCATGCTCTATCAATTCGCTGCCGCATATGTTCAAAGTATCGTGTCGTTTTCACAAAGCAATCATACCATAAAGATTACAAAATCTGACCGATACCAAAGGTAAACACGAAAACAAGTGTGCTAAGGGATAGCTGCTTGAGCATGGGATTGAGTTTTAACGGATCAGTAGGTGCGCCAAACGGCCGTTCCATTCTTCACAAGCAGCGGCAAAGACAATACAAACAAAAACTGCCACGCACTCGCATACGTCAGCCCCACATACAGAAACGCAGCCAACACCGCACTGCTCAACAAAACCCAGTGATAAATCCGCGCTTTGTGTGGCCCAATGCGTACCGGAATCGAGTTTTTGCCTGCTTGGCGGTCTGAATCAATATCGCGGATATTGTTGACATTTAGCACCGCCACCGACAGCAAGCCCACACTGGTCGCGGGCAGCAAAACCAGCCAATTCCACGCCAGCGCCTGCAAGAAATACGTGCCCATCGTGCCTACCCAGCCGAAGAAAATAAATACAAAAATATCGCCCAAGCCCGCATAGCCGTAAGGATTACTGCCTGCCGTATAGCTAATCGCCGCCCAAATAGCCGCGCCGCCCAACAGCACAAACAGCAGCACATAGGGCAGCGCCGACAAGCCCAATGCCACGATCACCAGCGTCAGGCCAGACACCGCCGAGAATGCGGCAAACAAGCCCATTGCCCGTTTCATCGCGCTGGCAGTAATGAGACCTGATTGCACGGCACGCTTCGGGCCGGCGCGATCCACATGATCTGCACCGTGGACGGAATCGCCGTAATCGTTGGCCAGATTGGAGAGTATTTGCAGGAAAACGGCCGTTAACACACACAACAGCGTCACCGGCCAGCTAAACACACCATTTTGCGCCGCTAAAAACCCGCCCAAAATGGAACTAGCAATCGCCAACGGCAAAGTACGGGGTCGCATGGCCGACAGCCACGCCTGTTTCTTAGTAGGGTCATTATTTGTTTGAGTCATGGCGGAAGATTATAGCGGACGCCTGTCATGATGCGAAATCAACCGTGAAATAGAAATAGATAGACAGCAAAGCCTACCAGGAAGCACACCATCGTGTAAAATAGAGATCAAAATAAAACAATCATCTCAATTCAAAATTTCGGACAAAACCATGACCACACAAACCCAATTCCTCGACAAAGCCAAAGCCCGCCACCACCACAGCGACATGATTCAAGTTCGCTATCCGCATCCCAACAAAAAGAAATACGATACCTTTGTCAACGGGGAAGAAGCGATGTCTCGACTCAATACCCAGGCGCAAGATCGTCTCATTAAAAGCTTCAGCACAAAGAATTGGGATCAAGCCAAAGACTCCATCAAAGGGGAATTGAAGAAAGGGCAAAAAGCCTCCAGCAAAAAGCTCAAACATCGTTTGGGCAACTTTGTGCAAGACAAAGTAGGTGGCAATGTCGTGGGCGACACCCTCGCCGACAATGTGCGCGGTGTTGACAGCACCAAAGACCCGCGAGAAGTGGAAAAAGAACTCTGGCAAGAGCGCCTGCACGATACCGAGTTCAAAGATATGGTGATCTACCTCGCCTGGCTCGAATTAGACGGTTCCCTTCCCCCAGAAGACGACGCTGAAGCTGACGAGTGGGTTTAACGCCACGACCTCCCATCATCCCAAACCAATAGCCAAATTCTCATAAAAAGTAAGAGGGAAGCGTCTCCGCAAACGCTTCCCTCTTGTATTTGAGATCAGTAGTAGGGACAGATCTCAGGGTTAGGGGCAAATCAAAAGCTGTAGTTAATTAATTCTTACCTGTCTGGGCAGACGAACTGTCTGTTGAGCCAGCAGGTGGCGAGGTGGTTTCTGGTGCTTGATATTGGGGGCCATTTTGTGATTGGCTGCCAATTGGTATACCTTCTTCACTCCCGCCAGGTGTTCCGGATCCGTTGCCACTGTCAGCGGGCAAAGGCCCATATTGATTTCCTTGTCCACACTCATCGCCACAGCCACTATCAGGATTGCCAGGTTCTTCATTAGGACCGGGACCTTGACCCTGACCTGGGCCAACTGGGCCTGGCACATCGGTTGGCCGCCCAGGATCATCTGGTTGCCCAGGGCCAACACCTGCACCTGGTTCGCCAGCTTCTGGACCATTATAGGCTGGGCCATATGGGCCTTCACCTTGTGGAATACACGCTTCATTCTCGGCGCAGGGGCCAGCCGGCCCGATGCGCACGGGGGTGGTGATGGTTTCTGTGGGTGTGATGATGGTGATAATGGGCGGCACCATTTCTGGTTGATCTGGGGCTGTTGGTGGCCGGTTGACGGTATGACGATAGCGGAATAATTGTGGCTCTTGTAAGCCAGCCGCCGCTATGTCACCCGTGTTTTGTAACATCTGCCGAACTTGGTTGAAGGCAGGTTCTGCTTCAACTGGAATTTGCCCTTCAATGTCGTCAAAGGCTCGTTGGCGTGTTTGCACCATTTCTTGCGTCTGAAGTAAGAGACCGGCCATTTCTGGCTCTGGCATCTCTTCTGCCAAACCGAAGGCATTTTCTACGTGACGCTCTGCTCTTTCAAGCAAGGCGTTATCGGCCGTGTTGCCATTGACCATGAGTCTTTCCATTTCTTGTAATCTTTCGGCGGCAAGAGCGAGATGAACTTCTGCTTGTGCCACTGGATCAGAGGCGAGGCTTAGTCGAACCCCTTCGGCTATCATTTTTGCTGGATACAGGGGTGAATCGGGCAGGCTTTCAGCAGCGAGAACGGCCGTTCCGCCTGCCGACCCGAAGAGTAATGTCAAAATAAGTGTTGCTTTTAATAGTAACGTTCCCATGTTTTTTTGCTCCTTTTTTGCGCTATTGGGATTAAGTTTTAGCCAGGAAAGCATAAGAACCATCCACTCACTAAGACGCACGAAGGGGCTGGGGGATACGGCTGACGGCGGCAATTGTGCCAATTGGTTAATGAAGTACTGCTGATCAGCCAGCAGTTCCTCGGGAGCAGGCATCAATACAGGCTTACATTCATGCAGCATATTGGCAGAATACAGCAAGGGAGCCAGGTCTTTCGCTTGGTTGAGGGTAGGATTGGAGAACGGCCGTTACTTCTTCACCATTCTGCAATCTTTCTAACGCTGTATCCAATGAATCAACAAAATTCGTTTTCATGATAATACCTGCGCTTCCGTCGGCATGAGTTCCCTTTGCAAAGCTGCAATCGCTCGATGTTGAAGTGATTTCACTGCCCCGACGGGCTTGCCCATCACCTCAGCAATTTCATTATTCGTAAAGCTTGCAAAAAATTTCAAAGAAATCACCTGTTGTTGTTCTGGTGTCAGCTTGGTGAATGCCAAACGAACCCATTCTGTATCTAAAGATTTTTCAACATCGTATGCCGGATCATCAGCAGCATAAATAACCACGTCTTCTAACGGCACATGATTACGATGCTGCTGCCGACGGTAATAATCGATAACGGTGTTATGTGCGACCCGATATAACCACGCTTTTAACTGCTGTGTTGGCCCAGATCCATTTTGCAACGCTTGTAAGAAACGGCTAAACACCTCAGATGTGAGGTCTCTAGCCGTCTCCACATGACCCACTTGCCGATAAATATACCGGTATAGCGGCTGCTGATAGGTATCATAAATCTCGGCTATAGCCGGTCTATTATAGGCTCTCGCCTTCGACAGCAATTCGTCATCGTGATGATTGTTCACTATGCTTCCCTGTTACTCTTTAAGACGTATGGCTACCTAAATAGATACGGGCGTGTCCTGAAATCTATTAAAAACCTCTGGGGGCTTGGTGATCAAAGACTGGCGCAATCTCCAATCGCTAATCTCATTTGTGCAAGGAGGTAGTTTCATGTAAGACAAGCCCTGTTTCCCATCTCACCAGCCTAACATACAACCCTAACGCCAAACTCAACAAACCTAATTCTCTGGGGATTTGCCCCAACTACACCACATTCTGTAAAAACGATGACATGTGTCACGAATATTGGTGACATTTAATCTTTCGCAGAAACAGCCGTACCCCCTATACTGGGTAATAGAGAGATATTTGGGGACTGCAATTTGATCGTTGTTTTTTCAACCAATTTTGCGGTTCACCACCAATAGGAGTCCTATCATGAAAGTCATCATAGACCGCAACTTATGTAACAACAGCTTAACGTTTTGCCAAAGATGCTCCGCCGCATTCTTCCGCAATCCAGAAGGGACAGACCGCCTTTGCATTTGGGACATCATCGAAGACGGCAAAGACACACTCACTTTAGAAATGTACACTGACGGTCATGTCATTGAACTGGAACTTACGGAAGAAGACCGCGAGCTTGCCAGCGTAGAAGGGTGGGAAGCGTTGGCAGATTTTGATCCAGCACTTTTCCGCACAGGGGCAAACGCTCGCTGGCGTGAAATCCGCATGATGGAAACGACGCACACCATATAACCGTAATAATCAAAAATCAGCAAACTGCTCTGAATATTCCTGCTATTTGTCATGCCTCCAGTCATGACAAATAGCAGAGACATCTCCGCTTAAAGCAGGTATCTTAAAAATCCTTCAAGTGTCCGTATCAACTATAAATCACCGTAACAAATTTTGTAGGAAAAATAATATATAGTCTGAATAGGAGTTATTTCTATTGAGATTTTAAGTTAAATTCATCCAGAGAAACTCTTATGGAAGAATACCTTCACGTATTTGGCAGAACCGGGGACAGCGCTGTCATCATCGACTCGCAACAGACAGTTGTTTACTGGAATGCGTCTGCAGAAAAGGTGCTAGGATATCCGGAGCATGAGGCTGTCGGTAAACAATGCTGGGATCTTTTCCATGGCCGCTCAGAAGATGGGGAGCATATTTGCCAACCCAACTGCCACATTATCAACAAAATCAATCGGGGAGAAACCATTGGTCATTTCAATCTGGTTGTCAAAAACTACGAGGGAAATGATGTGGTCATCAACATTAGCACCCTCAATATTTCCAGAGGAGATGAAAACCCGCATCCTGTTCTGGTACAACTCTCGCATGAGGTTGATACCGGTATTTTAGGGAACGGGAAACTCAAAATTCAACTATTGGGCACAACGGCCGTTACCCGGCCAGAAGGAAGCAAAGTTGAAGGAGAACTGTGGCGGCGCATCAAAGTGCGGGCGCTTTTGGCGTATCTCGCCTTGCAGCAAGACCGCCCCGTTTCACGAGACACCTTAGTCGAACTGCTTTGGCCTGAACTCGACTACAACGCCGCTTTACGCAACCTCAATACCACCATCTACAACTTACGGAAGAGCTTGGAGCCAGACTTGAAACGGGTTGCCAATTCCGCCTACGTGATTTATGAAGGCGGCAATTATTTTTTGAATGGGGATATTGACCATTGGCTTGATATCGACGTCTTTGAGGAATACATCAAACGAGGTCGTTTCGCCACTACCACGCAAGCCGCCATTAAAGCGTATGAGAAAGCAGCCGCCCTGTACCGTGGGGAATATTTAGCTGATTTACAGACAACGGCCGTTTGGTCTCCTGCTGAACATTTTCGCCTACAAGAACTTTATCTTACCGCCTTAGAAGAACTTGGCAGCCAATACGAAGACATCCAAGAAGACACCAAAGCAAAAGAAATATACCTAAAAGTCCTTTCTGTAGACTCCGTTCGAGAATCAACCGTACAAAAACTCATGAAGCTCTCCATACGGCAAGGCGATTTTGCCACCGCCCGTAGTCATTGCACCCGCTTAGTACAAAGCCTGAAAAAAGAGTTGGATATGGTTCCCAGCCCCGCCACCCAGGCACTTTGCAAGCAAGCCCAGTGTGAGTAGCCACTGTTTCCTCTGAAACGTTTCTAAAAGTCATCAAAGAAAATCTCCCATAATACCCGCCAGAAATTCATTTTCCTGTTCTATCTTATCCGTTGAGGATCAGTTAAGTCAGGCATAGTACGCTGGTACTAAGTTATTTTTGGCGGTGACTCCCACACCAACCAAAACTTGATTTCTTGTAGGTCATACAACCTTACATCGGCACACACACCTACCCCTATCAGCCTACAACTCGGTAGTATTGCCCAATAATTGGCAGATGCTAGAACTGTGTCTATCGGGTTGCCTGCACCTTATTGACAAAGGAGTTGGCTATGAGTTCGCCATTGCAGCTATTTGCCAATGCAGGTGATGGTGTTTTTGCCGTCGACCAGGAGCAACGCATCCTTTTCTGGAACGATCTTGCCGCAGCAAACATTAGGGCATTCGTCTCAAGAAGCAGTTGGGAAATATTGTTGGGAGCTTCTCTGTGGAAAAAGTGAGGCAGGGACTGAAATATGTTGTCCCAATTGCCCAATCATACAACGAATTCGCAAAAAACTTCCTGTCGAATCATTCAACTTACTCGTGAAACACCGCAGTGGACAGACGATTAAAGTAAATATGAGCAGCATTGGCTTGCCCAGCAATGGCGATGATGTTGCGGGTCTCGTTCATATTCAACGAAAGACCTAGCCACCGCTCTCAAACATAATGAACCTTCCTGCTTAAAAGCGTATGCAAAACTAGAGATTGATGATGTGAATGAAAACGGCCGTTGAGTTTCCGTTGAGTTGCTTGTAGTACTATAGTACTGTTACTGCCCCTCTTGGGGCTGTGGGAGCCATGCCAGACGGGTCGTAGACCCCTAAACTTAATCACCAGATTATTTTACTTGGTCCCAAAAGGACCTGGAGGGTTAGGAACCATGAATAAGAAACATTGGATGATATTTGTTCTTTTAGCCATCGCCTTAATCGCGGTCATTGCAGCCACGGTTTCAGCCGAGGATGGTGTCCTGTTCCGCCGAGACATTTCCAAAACACCAGACGCAGAAACCGAAAAGGCAGCCATCTACATGATGGATTTTTACGTGCCAGCCCAATCATCTTCTGGTGAAATCACCCCAGTTGTCTATCCCTTATTAGCAGATGATTCAACTGAGGCCTATGAAGACCGTGACTACGCCAAGCCGTTAATTACAGTATGGATTGACGATCTTGGTGGTGCAGAAATCGAGCCCATGGGCATCGAAGCCATCGATGGCGGCATCAGCTTTGGGGAATTTGACGCTTTCACTGGTGTCTCCCTAGACGACGGCACAACCTGGAAACGCACCAATCTTTCACGCTCAGCTGACCTGTCGTCCTTCAATTTAGCCAATGGACATGCTTATCCTGGTGACGTACATAACGTGGTACACCAAGTAGCAGGCGATCAAGTCTTTGTAGCCTGGGTAAGCAAATATTGTGACGGTGGCAGTCCCCTTTACAAATATGATTCCAGAAGATGACGCTGATTATCTGGCCGACTTGGAAGGTACCTACGACAAAGATGCTCTCTACTTGTATGACCTGTTTGGCGTCAAGGGCAATCAAGGTTCAGTGAACTACACCGAACAAGGATTCCCTGAAATCGGTGAGATTCCCTACTCCTGCGTTTGGACAGCCCGTGGCAAGCTGCTTACGGGCGATGACGCAGCGACAACCGATGTGGTTGAGCAGACCTACGTCATGTGGACCAAGCCCGAACGTCTGACCTCTGGTGCACGCGACGCCAACTTGCCAGCCGTGGACTGCGCTATGGGCGCTGGCTGTATCCTCACGTGGCAGGAAGACCCCGAAGGGCTTCGCCCTGGTCAAGGTCTTGGCCCAGGCGAAGGGTGGTCTGGTGCAGTTGCCAATGGCAAAACAGACATTTGGTACTCTTACATCAGCTATGCCGACTTTGACGATGTGTTTGAAGAAGAAGACACCATTGGAGCAATCCCCATGGATGAGTTCGCGCTCCTCCCGGATGCTACACTACCCAAAGTCTATGTGCCCATGGCCATGCCGGTGCGCCTGACAGACAACAATATGTGTAAGGGAATCAGTCACTGGTGCTTAATCCCAGCGACCCCTACTGCTACATTGACTTCGACTCCATCAACGATATTGACCACATCAACATGTAACGGACTGGCTAGAGGGACTGACCGAACCTGAACCCGATGCCGACTACTGCGCAGACGACGTTCAATTGGACGACTCCAGGTGGCTCAACCATTCCAATCTGTGTCACGGAAGATGGGCGTGTCCTAAACGGCCGTGTCGCCTCTACCCGTGTACGCCTCAACCTCAAGCCCTACACCCCGGTTGACGCCGTTGATGAAGACGAAGACGGCGTTGTAGATCAGAGCGCCTGGGTCATTATGGCCGCAGAAGAGACCAAAGCTTTGGGTGATATTCTGATCACTCCTGACGGTAGTGAGGCAGAAGACCCGATCGATATTGGCAAAGATGTTTGGTACTACTCCTTCGATATGTTTACACCTCCGTTGGTAGACCAGGGTGGCATCCTCAATCAACCGGCGAAGTGCAGCCCCTGGACAGTAGGCACTGACTACGATTGCACCGATTACGAGTTCTTCCCAGTGCAAATCGATCCGCTCAATGACGGGGATTATTACCTGACAGAAATTGCCCGCCGCTTTGCTCTGACCACCAACTCGGTACCAGCAGCAATGGCCTCGGAGAGCGGTCTGGCGGCGATGCTCATCTACAAGCAGGGCATCATCAACCAGGGCGGCCCGGCCGACATCATGCTGCGCCGCGTGGTCATCACTGATACCCTCAACTTCGACCCGGCCGTCGACAACCCCTACGCTTTCGAGAACATGGAATGCGCTCAGTGGGTCTACACCGACGGCAGCAATCCCAACTATCTAAAAGGCTTGTGCCTCTCGCCTGCTATCAACATTTCCGGCAGCACCATCGTGGAATGCACGGGTGCCACCGGCAACGATGGCTGCGCCGCCACCTTCCCGGTGGCCGACGATGGCAGTATTCCTGACGGAGACAGTGACTTCCCGAAGGTTACGGAATGGCGGCAGTGCGACGGCGCCTCCGCGATTGAGGGCTGCGAAGACGACAACGACCTGGATGACCAAATTTGGGAGAACCCCTTCGACGTAGCCAAGGGACACCGCGGCTTCCTCGATGGCGACTTTGTAATGATGATGTACGCCTGGGCGCCTAACTGGAAGGCGAATACTGTCGGCAACGACCACTACAACCTGTATGTGCGCCGTTCCTTCGACGGCGGCCTGACCTGGACTACCACTCCTGCCAGTCTGGAAGGTGCGGGTACCACCGCTGTTGAAAACTACTGCGTCAGCACGGCATCGGATGACTGCGAAGGTACAGAATTCACCTACGCGGCCGGCGTCTTTGAGCAAGGGCGCAACGTCTCCCAGTTGATCGGCAACAAGATCACCATTCTTGACCCGCGCTACACGCCTACCGGCGGCTTGAAACTCTACCCCACCATCCGCACCGACTGGCTGGAGGAAAATATAGGTACTCCATCAGAAACACTGCCCTACGATGACGACTTAGCACGCGACCCATCCAAGTTCTTCATGATCTACGAGACCGGCGACAATACCACCGTAGCCGAAGGCGAGGCAGTACCGTTAGACCTCTACTACAGCCGAGCCACTGTCTACGGCGATGTGTGGGAACTGGATCCAGACTGGTACGATGAGGAAACGGGAGTAATTGAGGATTACCGCTGGCCTTGGGTGGAAAACAAGGCTGAGATTCTCTCCGGTGAGGCTGGCATGCTTGCCAACCCTGGCGGCACCTTCATGTACACCGTTTGGAACCAATGGCAGGAAGAGATTCTGCCCGATGGACATGAGCTAGTCTTCGACAGTGACATCTGGTATCGCCGGATGATGTACCTGCCAGACGATTCGACAGTAACAGCAAATCCCATTGCTTCTATTCTTTACATCAACAGCACAATCCTCGACATTTCCAAAGATGACGCGCTCACTATGGTTGGATCTGCAAAGGGGTTTGGTGCTGACGGAGAAATTGAAGAGATGCGTTGGCTTGTTAAGCCGCTTGGAAGCGAGTCCGACCCAATCGTAATAGGCACTGAGAAGATACTGCAAATCCCGGCGGATGAGATTCTAAATCAACTTGCGGTAGCTGATGTAGAATCCGAATGGATCGAGGTCAGTTTTATGGCCAAAGATAAGGGTGGACGTTGGTCTTCAGCCGTAGTGACAGAGGTTTGGATTGTAGGAGAATTACATCAAACGTTCCTACCGGCAACGATGAACGGTCAATAAATAACGAGTCGCCACCCATTCATGCGTTCCTGTTTGGGTGAAACATAGAATGGCGAGGTCGGCAGGGATGTCGGCCTCGCCTCCTTTTTTCTAGCAACCTTCGTAACGCTGCAAAAGGGTTAGGGGCCCTCATCAGCAACTGCTTTTGGGGAGGGATTATGACTTACTCACGGCTTAGATGGGCAGTTTTTTTGCTCGTATTGGGGATGGGGATAACGGCCGTTTCCCCATCCCCCTCGCCATCTCCGCCACCACCAACACACTATTGCTCGATTGGACACTATCCGGCGACGAAAAAGGGGAGTCGCTAGGCCACGCCGTCGCCACTGCCGGTGACGTGAATGGCGACACCTATGCCGACATTCTCGTTGGCACACCCAAAGACAGCAATGAAGATGGCAAAGTGGGCATTGTGCGCCTGTTTCAAGGCGCGCCAGGCGGTCTGCCCACTAATGCTGATTGGACGATGGGCAGTGACCAGTCTGGCTCCTTGTTCGGCCAATCTGTGAGCAGCGCGGGCGATACCAACAACGATGGCTACGACGACATCATCATCGGTGCGCCGCATTACAAAAACGGCGAACTTGAATCTGCCGAAGGTCGCGCCTACATCTTTTACGGCAGCAGCAGTGGCCTCACCAACACCCCCATCACTCTGGAAATCAATCAGCAAGACGCCCAATTTGGCTACGATGTCAGCGGCGTGGGGGATGTGAACGACGACGGTTATGATGATGTGCTGGTGGGGTCTCGCTATTACACCAACGGCGAAGGGAATGAAGGCGGCGCGTTTCTCTATCTCGGTTCTAGCAGCGGCATCACCACAACGGCCGTTTGGTCTTTTGAAGGCAATCAGGCAGTGGCCGCAGCGGCGGAACGGCCGTTTCCGGCGCAGGTGATGTCAACAACGATGGCTACGCCGACATCCTCATCGGCGCTCCTTATTACGACAGCACCGAAGAAAATGCGGGGGCTGTTTTTCTGTTTTTGGGCAGCAGCACAGGGCCAGGCTCCCAACCAGACTTGGACGCTGACTGGCCCACACAGCAACAGCTTATTCGGCATGGACGTTGCCAGCGCGGGTGACGTGAACCAAGACGGCTATGACGACATGCTCATCGGCGCACCCAACTACAGCAACGAGCAGGAAAATGAAGGGGCCGCCCTGCTCTATTTGGGCAAAGCACTCCCTCTGAACCCGATACCAGCCTGGGTGGTGGAATCAAATCAACTAGGGGCGCTGCTGGGAACGGCCGTTTCCGGCGCAGGTGATGTCAACAACGATGGCTACGACGACGTTATCATTGGCACACCACTCTATTCAGGCGACCAATCTCATGAAGGGCGTGCCACCATATTCCTGGGAACCAGCGGCGGACTGACAACCCTGCCCGCCTGGCACGACTACGGCGACAAAGCCGATACCTTGTACGGGCAAAGCGTCAGCAACGCAGGTAACTTTAACCATGACGCCTACGCCGACATTCTCGTCGGTGCGCCTGATTTTCGTACCAGCCGCGATCCCGTCGGCAAAGCCTTTGCCTATCTAGGAAACGAGCTATCAGTTATTGAATATGAAGTGTATCTGCCGCTTATTCAAAATTAAAAAGATGAGATTGGAGATTGGAACCATGTGCAATCTCCAATCTCTAATCTCATTTCCATATCTTATTGAATTCCCACCCTTCAGGAACCGTTGAGTATTCGTTGAGGGCGGCGTAGTACGCTGGTACTAATTTAGGGTTAGTGGGTTCATGTGGAAATCGTGCCACCACAAGTCACACCAAGCCAGGACGATTCCACAGAAAGTTAACAATCAGGTGAGAATATGCTCCGCAAGCAAATTCAACTACTCTTTTCGCCATTAGGCATTCTGGTAGCCTTGCTGCTAACGAGTGGCCTCGCAGAAGGGGTTTACAAAGTGGCTGCTCATAGAAATCCGGGGCTATTAACGGCCGTTCATTCACAAAACGAGCCGCTAGGAGGTTATGCCGCACACGCCGAGTTTGAGCAAGAATGTCAGCATTGCCATGCACCCGTTCACTGCATCACCGAGGATCGCTGTCAAAGCTGCCATATAGAAATCGCAGAACAACGCACCGAAGCCATTGGGCTGCACGGCATCTTACCCGGCACTTCTGATTGCCAGAGCTGCCATAAAGAACATCAAGGTCGTGACGCCCAAATCACCGTCTTCGCCTTTAACAACGTTGACCATGAGGCACTAGCCGGGTTTAGTCTGGTAAACCATCAAAACAACTATGATGGCGAACCGATGGACTGCCAGAGCTGTCACCAACTAGGCGATTTTGGGGCTGAAGCCTTAGATTGCACGAACTGCCATGCTAACGAAGATGCGGCTTTTACCAGCAACCACACCACTCAATATGGCAGTGACTGCGCGAGTTGTCATGATGGGCATGATCGATTGGCAAACTTTGACCACAATCTCTTCTTCCCGCTGGACGGGCAGCACACCGATACGGCGTGTGAATCGTGCCACATCAATCAGGTCTACCGTGGCACACCCCAAGTCTGTGCCGCCTGTCATGAACAGCCCGATATCCATGACCAATCCTTCGGCGAAGATTGTATGCGCTGCCACAACAGCAGCGCCTGGGCACCGGCGGAACTGCGCTACCACACCTTCCCATTGGACCACGGCGCAGACGCTCAACAAGAATGCGCCGCTTGCCACACCACTACCTACACCAACTATCCCTGCACCCTCTGCCACGATGCCACAGAGATGCAAGGCGTCCATATTGAAGAACGAACGCTGGCTACCTATGAGGATTGTCTCAGTTGTCATCCGACTGGCGCAATCGAGACACCACAGCCGAGTATTCAAACTCAGTAGCCAATATGGTTGGATTTAGTTCCAGGGGAGCGATTGACTATGAGAAAAATTCTACTGGCTTTGTTCGTTTTACTGGCCGTAACGGCCGTTTTCACTTTTGGCTTGGTCATCATCAACGAAACCCACCCCTTTGCACCGGGGACGCCCCTCTATGTCGTGCAGGATAACGTGGAGCAGCTTCACTTGTCAATGCTCGCTTCCGCCGCCGATCAAGCAGACCAGGCGCTAACCCTGGCTGACCATCGCTTAAGAAATTTAGCTCAGGCCAAAGAGGCGGAGGCCATCACCAGCGCCGCCATCGAATTTGACCAAGCGCTAGACATGGCCTTGCTCAAAACCGAAGCCTTGCCGGTGGCCGAACGCAGTCAACCGTACGGCCGCTTGTCACGCTTGCTGAGTCAATCCAAAGTGGTGCTTGTTTCCCTCAAAGCCAGCACAAATGCCGATAATATCGGCGATATTATCGGCGTTATTCAAGACAAGATTGCCTTGCTGCAAGCCGCCGATACCTATGCCGAGATAACGGCCGTTGCCAATGCAAAACCCGCGCCGCCCAGCATCATTACCGCCGCCCCCGTCACCTTCCTGGGTCAAGATGTAGACCATTCTCTCTACCTGCTCTCCGGTGCGCATCTGGAAGCCGACTGTCTGGCGTGCCATCCCACCGGCGAATACGCCAACACCCCCACCGAATGCAGCGACTGTCATCAAGTGCTGCCCGAAAACAGCCTCTACCCCGACCATTTTGCCGGAACCTGCGAAAACTGCCACACCGTAGACAATTGGCTCGTCGCCGACTTTGACCATGTGGATGTCATCGAATGCGAATCCTGCCACACGGCCGTTATCGACCAACTTGCCCTCCTGCCCCAACCCCACTACCCAAACACCACCTGCCAAACCTGCCACCTCGACACCGACGACTGGACAGTTTTCACCTACGGTCATGAGGATGTCACTGAGTGCGAATCTTGCCACACGGCCGTTATCGAAGAACTCGCCCTCCTGCCCCAAGCCCACTACCCCGGCGAATGTATGCTCTGCCACCAGGATGTGGAGGAGTGGGCTGTCTTCACCTTTGACCATGAAGACGTGGCCGATAATGACGACATGACCTGTGAAAGCTGCCACGAGCAGGCCACACCCGCCCCACATTACGAAGGCGCGTGTGTGCGCTGCCACACCAACGTCGAAGATTGGAACATCTTCCGCTTCGACCACACCGGCTACGACAACCTGCACAGACTGCCACCAAACCATCACACCGGTCGCCCATTACGAAGGCCAATGCAGCCGCTGCCATGACACGTCTAATTGGACTCCCACCGGCTTCGACCACGAAGGCTACCCAGACTGCGCCACTTGCCATCAAGATGCCGCACCGCCCGCCCACTACCAGCAAAATTGCCAAAGCTGCCACACCACCGATGATTGGGAAGACGTTCTATTCACCCATGAAGGTCAGACAGATTGTGCCAGTTGTCATGAACGGCCGTCTGTCCATTCAAATGGTCAATGCTCAGATTGTCATATCGTCACCAACTGGGAACATCTCGTCATCACCCATAACAGCGCCATGAACTGCGGCAGTTGCCACAGCGCCCCAGACAATCACCCAAGCGGCCAATGCAGCCAATGTCACAGCACATCAACCTGGGAAGGCGCTGGGCCAGACCACTCAGGCAAGACAAGCTGCACCACCTGCCACACAGAACCCGCATACCCACTATGAAGGAAGCTGCCTAAGCTGCCACAACACGACTAACTGGCAAGATGTGCTCATGGTTCATACCAATTTAAAAAATTGCCTGGATTGCCATATCTCAGATTCCCCCGCCAACCATTATGCCCAGCAATGTTCCACCTGCCACAACACCGTTGACTGGTGGAGTATCTATGTCAATCACGACACCCTGGAAACTTGTTCAGACTGCCACACGGCGGCCACAGGCCATTACCCAGGACAATGTTCTAGCTGCCACACCACCAGCAACTGGACTGATATTTCGTTCGACCACATGGGCTTTTCCGATTGCAGTTCCTGCCATCAAGGGCCAGAGGGTCATTGGCCCGGTCAATGCAGCGATTGCCATACGAGCACGAGCAGTTGGGGTGAGATCACGTTTGACCATACCACCTATACAAACTGTAATTCCTGCCACAGTGGAGACCGCCCATCCAGTCACTCACGCGGAAAATGCAGCAACTGCCATTCAACTGATTCCTGGGAAGTCACCCTTACTCCAACACCAACGCCAACTATTACCGCAACCAGCGAGATAACGGTGACAACCACCATCACACCGACTAATCTCATAACACCTACAGGAACGCCAGTGGTTGATGATTCTGATATATTCCCAGAGGTCACGGTAACGGCCGTTATCACCAACACACCAGAAACAACACCCACACCCATCCCCACCGAAATTCCGGCGACAGTTACACCCGTGCCAGCACCAACCGACGAACCAGCGCCAACCGACGAACCAGCGCCAACCGACGAACCAGCGCCAACCGACGAACCAGCGCCAACCGACGAACCAGAAGCAACTGCCCCCCCAATAGACCCCATTTCTGAGATAAAAGAAGAGACACCCGTACCTGTAATAAACTAAACCATCCACACCCCAACAGCAGCCCACCTCCCCTTGGAACCCGTATCGTGGCAATGACCACGATATGGGTTCCTTTTTTCTGGTACACAAATAAGCAGGTCGCGGGAAAATTGTTGACGCACCCTCAATCTTCTCACAGATTGAAAACCACCTTTCTTGGTGTATCATATGGATGGAGAGCAAAACAATCTCCACTGGAGATAAACATGGCCGAACAAACCCCAAACACAAACGACGACGAGAATGGCAACGAGCTGGAATTCATCATGTCTGCCCATACCCCTACCCATAATAATCCTGACAACACCCCTGCCGAGCAGAGAGAATTTGCCCGCGAAGAATTCCTCTTAGACGAAAGCATTGTACGCCGCCTCACAAACCTGACTGGCGACGTGACCATCAGCGCCCTCAAGCTCGCCGTTAAAGCAGGCAGCGCCCCAGTCCGCTTCGGCAGATCCTTCATCAACGATACCGATAAGCTGAAAATGATGAAAGAAACCGGCAGCTACCTGGCAGACGTACGCAAACTCGCAGGTTTAACGATTAGTGATCTCGCCAATGCGCTCGACCTGGAAGATAAATCATTCCTGGAGGCAGTTGAAGACGGAACGGCCGTTCTCTCATTTGAGCTTATTCTCCGGTCAGCCGCCTTGTTGGCTCGGCACGATCCCGTCCCCTTCGTCATGCGCATGACACGCACCTACAACCCCACCATCTGGGCACTGCTCGACAATTGGGGCATGGGGCGTTTACCACTGCAATATGAACGGGAACGCCAATTCGTCAACATCTACCGCCGCCACGATGCCGCGCGTAAACTCTCAGATGCCAGCTTTGCCCACATCATGGAATTCACCCAATCCGCCTTTGAAATGGCCTTGCATTACGCCATCGAACAAGAAGGCATCACAGACAAAATTCTCAACCTCGACGAAGAAGAAAAATAATCATCCAGACCTCCGAGGTTTCAAAAACCTCGGAGGTCTCTTACAGGAGACCCTCATGTCTGATTTACAAGCCCAATTCGAAACCGCCGCCCAAGAAGCCCAAGCCCTGCCAGAAAAACCCAGCAACGAAAATCTGCTGCTGCTCTACTCCTATTACAAACAAGCCATCTCCGGCGATGTTGACGGCAAACGTCCCGGCTTCACCAACATGGTAGGTCGTGCCAAATATGATGCCTGGGCCAATCTCAAAGGCACCAGCCAAGACGATGCGATGCAAGCCTACGTCGATTTAGTGGCCCAGCTCAAAACGAACTGATTTGTTCAATTTATCCTATAAATTAAATCAATCTTGATATAAAAAGAGTGATTCCCCCTGTTTTTTGTGCAATATAGCCAATAAAATCCCGCTGTCATCTTCAAAGACATGACATATATCACCCTTGATAGGTGCTATTCGCAACATTTCCGTATTTGTGAAAAAGGGTACAATCGCACCGACATTAACAGTTTCATTTTGCACTTGGTCGATTTTTATTTTGGCTAGAGTGATGTGATGGAATCAGCGGAGGTTCACATCAGATGAGTTCAGAAACAACTTTTCGTATCGTAAATCGGGGTGGTCGTGCGCGTTCAGCGCCAGTGGCCTATTTCAAACGGGATGTTGAAGATCGCATCCTGGATTTCGATGAAGTGATCTTGGGTTATGATGAAGAAACAGCGATGGCTGAGGCTTCTCGTTGTGTGCAATGTCCAGAACCCCAATGTTGTGTCATCAACTGCCCAGCAAACAATGATATTCCCGAAGCCGTTTGGAAAATCAGTGAAGGCAAGTTCATTGAAGCGGCTCAAATTTTTGCCCGCACCAACCCTCTCACCGAAATTTGTGGGCGCGTATGCCCCAATTTGTGCCAAACTGGTTGTGTTTTAAGCCAGGCTTGCGGCTCGGCTTCGATTGGCAAGTTAGAAGCGTTTGTCGCTAACATAGCCCGTGAAGCAGGGGCGATGGGTATTCCCGTCCCTGAAGAAAAAACGGGTAAAAAAGTAGCAGTTGTCGGTTCTGGTCCGGCGGGTATCACAGTGGCGGAAGATTTGGTCAAACTGGGTCACGCAGTCACCATTTATGAAGCATGGCCGGTGGCTGGTGGCGTACTGGTATACGGTATTCCCAATTTCAAGTTAGATAAGCAAATTGTGGGCTACAAAATCAATGATTTAGTCGAAGCGGGTGTGGTGATTAAAACCAATACGCGCATCGGAGACCAGATTACGATTGAAGATTTGCAAGAACAGTATGACGCGGTATTTTTAGGCACGGGTGCTGGTGTGGAAGCCACGATGGGTATTCCTGGTGAAGATCTGACTGGCGTTTACAAGTCAACGGACTTTTTGGTACGTGCCAATGTACCCCAACATATGCTGCCGCCCGACAAGAAGACGATTCCTGATGTGGGCAAGCGAGTGGCTGTGATTGGTGGTGGTGATACGGCGGTTGACTGTGCAAGAACGGCCGTTCGTCTGGGTGCAGAAGAAGTGACGATTGTCTATCGCCGGACGGAAGCGGAAATGCCCGGTAACAAGGGTGAACGCGCCATTTGTCTGGAAGAAGGCGTTAAGATCGAGTATTTGCAAGCGCCAGTTGAATATTTTGGCGATGATGACGGCAAGTTAACAGAAATGATGGTGATCGAAATGGAATTGGGTGCGCCGGATCAATCTGGCCGCCGCAGTCCGGTCACCAGGGAAGGCTCGGAGTTCATGCAGGAAGTCGATACGGTT
This sequence comes from uncultured Chloroflexia bacterium, assembly GCA_963747345.1. Lineage (GTDB taxonomy): Bacteria > Chloroflexota > Anaerolineae > Promineifilales > Promineifilaceae. The sequence continues at coordinate 798,006 of CAVVFA010000009.1, forward strand.
GTTTTGGCTGTCGGCTACTGGCCTGACCCGGCTTTGGGCAAGAAGACAGAAGGCTTAAAAACGTACAAGTGGGGTCTGTTCTTGACAGATGAAAGCATCGGCGCGACGAGTCGTAAGGGCGTGTTTGCGGCTGGTGATAATGTCCACGGACCGGATTTGGTGATAACGGCCGTTACCACCGCCCATAAAGCCGCCAAAAGTATAGATGCCTATTTGAAAGGCGAATCTATTCCCTGGGTAGAAGCGTAACCAAGCTACCCCCTTAATTTACTATCTCTCCTCCTATATCTCTCTTCAGGCGGGTACACATCTTGTGTACCCGCCGCCCTTTTTAAACGAAATAAGGATTAAACATTGAGGATTTTCAGGCAGTGCTTTGGGGAAACGGCCGTTATCCTCTCATTAGAAATAACGCAATAGACTTAACGATAACGGCCGTGGTCAGGGCGTTGAAAATAGTGGTTTTGCCTGAGCTGGGCAGGCCGACAATGCCAAATTTCATCGCATTCTCTGCCAAAATTGTAGTCAAGAAACATTCAAATTACATTGACTATATGTTATAATCTGCTCTGCAATTAGCAAACAGGGAGCCAACGTCCATCATTCATACAAATCAATCAAAAGAAACGGCCGTTTTCATACCTGCAATCATGTTTCATCGTTCAAAAAAAGGATTGATATTCTCATGAAATCAAGTAATGCATATATCGTTTCGATAGTTCTTTCTCTGGGCATGGCACTGATGTTTGCCCTTACTTTGTGGCCAGACGTATCTCTGGCAGCAAAGATAGGGATGTTTTGCACAGGGATCTGGTTTGGTATTTCGTTGGGTGGGTGGCTTATGCTTCGAAAAGGTCAGCCAACCTGATGCAAAAATCTTAATAATGTTGGCATAAACCCTTCATCTATCAACGCATGTGCGCAAACGGCCGTTATCATTTGCATAACGGCCGTTCCCCAATTCTACCCCTGCGTAAAAACAGAACAGATGAACAATTATAAACTAACAGCAAGCCGCACTGTCACATTGTCCCCTTCTTTGAGGTGTTCTGCCTTGCGAACACTTGCCTTGAGAGGTACAAGGTAGTGGTCATCTTTGGGAAACAAGGAGGTGTGCCACTTGGTTTTGCCAATGCGCACCTGAACGGGAATGACGCCCCAGCCATACGTCACCAGTTTTGAAATCTCTTTGATTTCGCGGCTTTCCGGCGCCGGCACAGCTACGAAAAACCAGGGAGCGGGGCCACGCCAGAACAAAATTTTGTTGTTGAACTCGATATTCATGTTAGTTCAGCGGGTCTTTTCAAGGCCATAGACTGATATATGAGCGATGCTGTTTGCGTCAAAAATGGTGCGCTGCCAGTTGGCGAAGCGCTCAACAAGACGTAATCCCGCGATGCGTGCCATCAAATCCATCTCTCCAGGTGTGATGAGCCGACAAACTATGGGATTCATGGTAATTCCATTTGGCTGTGAGGCGGACATGGTTTTCTTCAAGCAGTTGGGTGACAGGATCATAGCGAGCCACGTCAAATACCACATCTGTTTTGCCGACGTGTTCAGCATGAACATAGTCTGACTTGCCGGGAGTGATCCAGGCGTGGGGAACGGCCGTTTCCACGATAAAGTGACCGCCAGGGATGAGGTGTCGTGCCGCATTCTCGAAGCAGCGAATCTGGTCGTCAGCGGTTAGGAGATTGAAAATGGTGTTATAGACGAGGTATACAAGCCCATAACGTTGCTTGACTGAAACAACGCTCATATCGCCCATTGTGACATGAATGTCGGAGCCTCCAGGTTTGGCATGAAGCTGCTCAGCCATGTGGGGAGATAGTTCGATGCCGTCAACCTGGACACCTTTTTTCTGCAACGGGATGGCGATGCGTCCAGTGCCAATGGCAAACTCAAGCGCACGCTGCCCTTTGGCATACTCTGCCAGAAATATCGCCGCCGCTTCTTCATCGCCGCGTAGATGTGTCGTCATAATGTGCGGCAACGTCCGCACCGAAGCTTGTTGCGGGATCGAAGTCTTTCATTATCTCGCTTCCTTGTTCTTTTATATGATGTGAATTTTATTTTGATACGGGTCTATTGTCTCGACAAACTATAACGGCCGTTACTACCCCAAAAGTTCAGTTATTTCTATTCAGAAACGGCCGTTTTTCATCACTTACAATTGTCATACAGATCAAAGATATTCTACGTTATTTTCCAATTCAACTGGCGAATATACAAAGCAAATCAGTTCCAATTTTTTCACCCAATCTCCCATTGAATGATCTGCTTGGATGCCAAACACAATTCCGCAATGATTATTACCTTCAACAGCCAAGCGCAAAAAATCGACATCAGATGTTACCAAAACCCTACCAAGTCGTGTTGCTCTTTCCAGATGGCTCTCATCTGAAGCCCCCAATGTTCCCAAATCTCGAACAGTGACAGCATCAATCCCACGGAGTTTGAGTTGCTCACCAATTTTAGGGCTTAAATTTTCATCCAAATAGAGGCGAATGGCGGCTTCCAACTCGTTCTTCCTTCATTTTTTGAGCCAGTTGACGTCTCTCATTAATGGAGACATCAATTGCCTGTTTATTTTCATAATAGAAGGCTAAAGCGGCATATACCTGAGACAGCGAAAGCTCATAATCGGCCGCAATCTCGTCTGCTTCCAAACCATGCACGATTTTGGCAATTACAATAACGGAAACTTCAACAGATGTACCTGCAATACAAGGCCTGCCATTACGAATGTTTGAATCGGTAGAAATCAGGTCAATGCTCTGTATCGTCGCTTGCATTGGGTTTTCTCCTAGAATTTCAACAAAAACTCTCAACTTCCAATCAGTATACCATAATAGACTTCATCGTTTTGGTGTTATTTTCGACCATCCCCACAAGGTTGCCAGAAGTTTAGTGGGAATTATTTGGGAAACGGCCGTTTTTTGTTGCTTACGATTGCCAACCATGTTTCGGTTCTGAGAGAAGTACGCTATGTCTGACCTCAGGGTCAACCAAAACAAGGGATTAAACATGCCTTTTTTTATTTATGGGAATGCGTTTTTTTTACTCTTTATTCATGTTCTTGTTCTTTTTTCCATTCTTTATATTTATCCAAAAACGCTTGTGGTACTTCCGCCTTTAGAGAATATTCCTTATCACCGGGATATGACTCCTTAAATTTGTCGGGGCGTGACTCCTCATAATTTAACATGGTAAATAGCAAATCTTCGGCTGGAAATTCAATATTTGAATATATAATTATCGAATGTTTGTACTTCTCCTTTAGTTTATCAATTATCCCAGATTCATTTGCTTTTGTTTGTTCTTCACGGGAAGAATACAATATTTTTAAGGTTAAATCAGAACCATATCTTGCTTCAAGTTCATCAAGTTTATCGTTTGAATAATATTTTTCATAAAGCTCAAGTGGAATTTCTCTTGTCGAACAAACTGTCAACCAGTCACCTGAATCAAGAACTTGTTGTTTCCAATCTGAGGCTTCTTTTTGTTGAAGCCTTAATTCAATCGGAGAAAATACTCTACTTTTTTTCAAGATCACTTTATCGTCTTCTATTATGAAATGAACCCCTTCAAATTCTTCCGACTCAAAATATGGTTCCTTAAAATGAACCAATCGATTTCGTATGTCAAAAATTTCAGTGATAAGTTTAATGTTTTCTTTGCGGTGAGATTTAGGCAGTTTTCTATAATTTAATAAAAAATCCATCTTTTGGGACAGATTGGAATACCTTGTGAGTTCCCATATTAAAGAAGCTGACAATTCGTCATCTTTAACAGCTTCAAAAATCAATTCATGGCAATAAAAGTTGACTAATGCTTCAACCCACATTCCGCACCTGGAGTGGGTAGAATTAACATAATTTTCAAAACACGCACCTAAATTTGTTCTGGCAAAAAGTCTGATCTGGAAAACCTGAAAAGCAAACCTAATTTTTCTCAGAAGCGACTACAAACGCCAATTTTCGAAGATGCGGAATGTGAGCTTCAAGATATAAAGCTCCCCAAATAATGCATTGTGCACTTACATTTGCATGACTTGCGAGAACTAAATCATCATCTTTTTCTTCTTCATTTAGTTTAATATCAACTAACAAAGACCGATAATGTTCATGTATTGGTGTTTTGTGTTTATATTTTTTGGTTTCTTCTTCCATTTGAAAGTCACTTCCCCTATGACTGGCAAAAAATAATTTTCGAGAATGGCACTTCCTGATTTTTCAGGCATTTTTGTGCATACCAGCTATATGTATATCCTGTATTATTCTATCCTCAATTCTTCCCCTATTCCCCACGTAAAAACAGCGCGATGGTCTCGACCACAACGGCCGTTTGCTCTTGAACCGGCACGTGACCACACTCAGCTACCCGGTGTAGTTCCGCATTGGGCAGCAGCGCCGCCAATTCCACGCCATCGGCGACGGGAACAACCGTGTCATCCTCGCCCCAAATCAGACAGGTGGGGTGCGTTATCTTGCTCAGATTCTTGACGGAACCGTTAGCCAGTGCGGGAAACACAACGGCCGTTGCGCGAGCATTCTCATAATCACGGATGCGGCGCTGCCAAACAGTCTCCGGTTGCATTTCTGGCTGATAAAAAGCACTCTTCACCTGATACGGAACCACTAGGCGCGACTGTGAAATCGTGGTGCCGAGACTGACCAGCCCCAAGGAAATAGTGGCCTTAATGACCAAATCATGGACTTTTTGCGCCGATAATAACGCGGGTGCAATCAAAACCAGTCGCGCCACATCTTCAGGATAGGCCATTGTAAAATACGTCGCCAATACGCCGCCAAAAGAATGCCCCACCACCAGGCATTGCGAAATTTCCAGGGCATCTATAAACGCGGCTACCCATTCCACCAAATGATCCAGGGTGTAGGGGGTTGTCATCTCTGAAAAGCCAAAGCCGGGGATGTCGGGGGCGACGAGGTGATAGTCGTCGGCGAGCGCGATCATCAGTTCACGGTACGCATCGCCGGAGGATGTCATGCCGTGGAGTAGAAGAACAGAACGGCCGTTTCCCTGTCCCACTTCATAATAACTTGTCTCAATACCCAACGCCTCAACCGTAAACCGAGGCAGGTCTGCTAAATCAATTTGTTCAAATTTTTCAATCAGAGCCATCATTCCCTTCCACTTCTTGTACCAATACGCGACGCAATACTTTGCCAATAAACGATTTCGGCAGCGATTCGCGGAATTCAATTTCCCAGGGTACCGCATACGGGTCTAAGCCGTCTATGGCACATTTGCATCAGTTCATCTTCCGTTAAGCCGCTGCCTGGACGTGGCACAACAAACGCCTTGATTTTCTGCTCGCCCGCCACCTTGCCCACACCCACCACCGCCACTTCCATCACCTTGTTGTTCTCATACAGCACTTCTTCCACATCACGCGGAAAAACGCTGTAATCGCCAAACATGATGGTATCTCGTTTGCGGCTGATAATTTGGAAATAGCCGTCCCTGTCCATCACCGCCACATCGCCGGTATTGAGCCAGCCATCCTTGATCACTTCATCGGTGGCTGCCTGATCTTGCCAATATCCCTGCATCACCTGCGGGCCGCGCACCACCAATTCCCCGATTTCCCCTTGGGCCATAGGCTCGCCCGTCACCAAATCAATAATTCTGGCTTCCGTATTGGGTACAGGCACCCCAATCGAGCCGGGTTTACGCACGCCATACAGCGGGTTGGCATGAGTCACAGGTGAGGCTTCCGTGAGGCCGTATCCTTCGACTAAACGACCGCGTGTCAATTTCTCGAACTCTTCTTGCACCTCAATGGGCAGCGGGGCGGCGCCGCTGACACATGCTTTGATGGAACTGAGACCATACTCTCGCGCCGCCGGAAAATGGTTGATGGCGGTATACATCGACGGCACACCGGGGAAAATCGTCACGCCGTAATCCCGAATGTGACTCAGCACTTCCACCACATCAAAGACTGGCGACAAAACCACCGTGCCGCCCAAGGCAATGGGCAAACTCATGGCATTGATGAGGCCGTAGCTATGAATAATGGGCAAAACGGCCAGGCAAACCTCTTTGCCGTAAACCAGATCAGGAATCCAGTGGCGGGTCTGCAAGGTGTTGGCGACCAGATTTTTGTGTGTCAGACAAACGCCTTTTGGTTCATCAGTGGTGCCGCTGGTAAACAAAATAACTGCCAAATCTTCGCCTTTTACGGCCACGGGTGGTGGCGGCATGGCTGGCACATCGTCCATCAACCTGTCCATTGGTTCGCCAATGGCGCGTACAATGGCGGCATCTTCGGGTTGACTGGCGGGCAGCTGCCAGCGGTCAATCAGCGCCTTATACACTTTAGCGCTAACGACGGGTTTGATGTCGGCAAAAATAAATTGCGTCACATTGGAGTTTTCTTTAATGGCCTGCGCCAAACGACCAAAACTTTTTAGCGTTACCATCACTTTGGGGTTTGTCATGGCGGCTTGTTGGGTAATCATCGCCGCGTCGGCATCAGGATTGGGCATAACGGCTATGCCGCCCACTTTCAGGGTGGCGTAAAAAGCGATGATCATTTGGGGCATGTTGGGCAAGACAATCATGACCCGGTCGCCTGGTTGTACACCCTTGCCGTGCAGCACCAGAGCAAAGCGGTTGACTTTGTCGTTGAGCTGCTGATAGGTGAGGTGATAGTTATAGAAGATGGTGGCGGTTTGTTTGGGCAGCCATTTGGCCGCGCTATCAAGAAAGACGGTTAACGGCCGTTCCGGAATCGGCAGCATCGGTGGCGTGTCGGGGCTGTAACTGCGCAGCCAGATGCGGTCAGCCAGGGGATCGTCCTTTTGCGCACCATCCCGCCAGGAACTCTTCTCGTCATCATCAATAAAGCGTTCAATGACACGAATGACCGCATCATGCCGTTCTAACTGCACCTTGTGCTTGGCCGACCCCACGTCATAAACCTCGGCGTTGGGAATCATTTTGCCCACATCTTCAAACACCTCGCGTGGGAAATAATTGTCACTCTCGCCTGTCACCACCAGGGTTGGCGTGGTGATGTTGCGCATCAGCGACCAACCCTGCCATTTCAGCACGTTGTTGGCCGCCATGCGTTGCATGACGTGAAATTCAGCATCATAACGTGTGCGATAGCCCCAAAACGGCCGTGCCATTTTTCCTGGAATGCGCGTGGCCCACTTCACCGCCTTGGGTAGCGGGTATTCGCCAGCAGTGGCCAGCAAAACCAATTTGTCCAACCGTTCTGGATGGGCATTGGCGTATTCCACGGCAATCGAGCCGCCAAAAGAATGGGCGACCAGGGTGAATTTCTCGGGGAAATCCAAATCTTCTACGATGGCTTGCAGGTCAGACACCATTTCGCGCATGGTGTAGTCGGTGTAGGGCGCATCGCTCTGCCCGTGTCCGCGCAAGTCAGGTGCGACTACGCGATGGGAACGGGCAAAGTGGTTGATCTGATGTTCCCACGATTCAAGCACACCGGCATAGCCATGCACAAACATGATCGTTTTGGAAATACCTTCTGGATGCAGATCGACCACACTCAGGTAGGAATCGGCAAGACCGCGCATCGGTACGTTCACTCGGTACAGGTCGTAGTCCAACTGGATATCGGTTCGTTTAATACCACGTAGTTTCTTTTTCATATTTTCTTTAGTGGAACAGACCCTCAGGGTTTGGTCTCGAGAAATTCAACTTACGCTGACTTGAACCCATAGGGTCTCTCGAGTGAAAACTCGCTATTGGCTAGATATTTTTGTCGGCTCGTTGGATTTGGATGAGAGTGATGTTATAGGGGAAACGGCCGTTTCCGGCAAACAATTCATAAAAAAACGCCCTGAGTTTTCTCAGAGCGTCTCTCAAATACTATTAATTTGAAAATTCGTTTTTAATGTTGATTTCTACAACAGCCAATACGCTTAAATTACACATAAGTTGCTACTGGCAGTATCCGGCACTAACAGATTTTTCCTAAGTTTGTAGTATGTTGGTTTCAGATAACCCTCATGCGTGCTGATATCTGAAATCTCATAACCCAGTGATGTAAAGAAGTGAATATTGTCTTTCAGGACAATGCGCACACTGAGGGTAACAAATTCACAATTTTGGCTGCGGGCTATCGCTTCTACTCCTGTAATCAACCGGCGAGCAATACCCTGCCCTTGCGCCTCTGGCAACACAGCCAGTCGGCCAAAATAAAGTCCGGTCTCCAACGGTTTATAGAACAAACAGCCAACCGCTTTGTTTTGATGATGAGCGAGTAACAGAGTTTCTTTTTCTAATTTTGTTTGCAGGGTAACGGCCGTTTCCCGGAACACTCCTGACTCCGGCTCAAGCCACCCCCGATACGGCTCAAATGCCGCCATCATCAAAGCTAACACACCCGCACAATCGTCTTTTGTACCTTCTCGAATAACAATCATGATAATAATGATAACCACTGACCATACAGCCAGACAAACAATCGTTAATCGTTAATCGCAAACGGCCGTTTTCATTTGGTAACATAACGTAATCACAGTAAAATGAGTGTTGTGAAATCTGACAGCAAATATTACCCGCTTTATACCTATCTCAACGAGCAGCCCTTCGACGAATTGACCCTCACCTTGCCTGAAATCGAAACTTTGCTGGGCATAGCCTTACCCGCCAGCGCCCGTACCCGTCGCGCCTGGTGGAGCAATCGCAGTCGAGGGGCCGTGCAAGCCGATGCCTGGATGAGCGCCGGTTATCACGTGGAAACCATCGACCTGGAAAACGAGCAAATCACCTTCCGCAAACCAGGCATTATCTACAATGTGCAGCGTGCGGGCGATACCATACTCTGGGATGCGGAACTCATCAAATCCCTGCGCCACCATATGCACTGGACCCAAATCGACCTCGCCAGCAAACTCGGTATGCGCCAGCAAACCATCAGCGAATGGGAAAATGGCCTATACGAACCCAAACTCTCCTCCTCCAAATTATTAACCCTTATTGCCGAAAAAGCCGGTTTTGAATATCACACCAATTAGCCAGCAGCGACCCACAACAAATAATAAAAGTTCGTAATTAGGCTTTGATCATTCCTCAAAAGTGGTATTGACACAATACACGTTAATGTATAAAATAGAATTGCGCTACCGGATAACATGTCATCAAATCAGAGAGGTAAATATCAAATGAGCAGTTATAATTTAAACCAAATTATCAAAATGTGGACGAAAGAAGAATTAACAACAGAACAGGCTGTAGGTCAAATTCTATTACAGATGCAATCCTTATCGACTCGTATCGGAACAGTGGAAAAACAATTTGAACAAAACCGGAAAGAAAATGGGAACAAGGATAAGAAATAACGGCCGTTTTCCATTGCCATTTCTCTCGACTGTCGCTATAGTTTGCCGATGAATATTTTCCATCAAGTTTTCGACGTATTCTATCCAGCTATTCGCTATACCTATGAAGTGCTTCAGGGACATGCCTGGTTTGATGAAATCACCCCCGACAGCGAAGCCGGCATCACCCAAGAATTGTGGCTAGGCGGTGCGCCTAGCTATCAGCGAGACTATCATTTCATTTTACAAAACGAAATCAAAGCGGTCGTCAACATTCGCGCCGAACGAGAAGACGATCTCAAATTCTACGAAGAAAACGACATCACCCACATCCAACTCAAAGTCTTAGACGTAACCGTTCCAGGCGAAGAAATTTTGGATGAAGGGGTTGCTTGGATGCAACAACAAGTGGCAAACGGCCGTTCCATCCTCGTACATTGCGCCAAAGGTCGGGGCCGCTCTGCCACCCTCATGGCCGCTTACTACATGCTCGAACACGGCCTCACCTTCGATCAAGCCGAAGCACTCATGAAGAGAAGACGCGCCCTCACCAAACTCGAAGGCCGCCACCGCGACCGGCTCGAACTCTGGGTCGAGACACGGCGCAAAACACTTCCCCCACTAGATGTAGAGATTGGAGATTAGAGATTAGAGATTCGAAGCGATCAATCTCCAATCTCTAATCTCTCAGACTTTCCTCAAAGCCTGCTCCACATCAGCCACAATATCATCCACATGCTCTAAACCAACCGAGATACGAATCAATCCTGGCGTAATGCCAACGGCTAACCGTTCCTCTTCTTGCAGGGAACTGTGTGTCGTACTGGCCGGATGCGTGGCAATCGTACGCGTATCACCTAAATTAGAAGAAAGCGAACACATCTCCAGCGCATCCAGAAAGCACCGACCCCGTTCCAAGCCACCCTTCACCTCAAACGTTACAAGCGCCCCACCACGGCACATCTGCCGTTTTGCCAACTCATACTGCGGATGGGAGGACAAGTGCGGATATTTGACCCAAGCCACTTCAGAATGATGCTCCAACACAGTTGCCAGTTTTTCCGCATTGTCACAATGGCGTTCCACACGCAAAGACAGCGTTTCCAGGCTCTTGTTGAACATCCAGGCATTAAATGGCGAAAGCGATGGCCCTGTATGGCGAACGAAGAAGGTTAGCTCATCAATCAGCGCTTTATCGCCAACCAGCACGCCGCCAATGCCGCGACCCTGACCGTCAATAAATTTGGTGGCGGAGTGCATCACTAAATTCGCGCCTAAAGCCAACGGCCGTTGCAAAATCGGCGTAGCAAATACATTATCTACCAGCAGAATGATGTTCCGTTCACGGCAAAATTCGCCCAACCAGGCCAAGTCAATCAAATCCAGCGCCGGGTTCGATGGCGTTTCTACAATACACAAGCGCGTATTGGGCTGCACGGCAGCCGCCCACGTTTCCGGTTGCAGCGCATCGACATAGGTGTGGCTCATCTCCCAACGGGGTAGTAACTGCGTCAGAATCTGATGTGTGGAACCAAAAACAGAACGGCAAGCCAGCACATGGTCGCCGCTTTTGAGCAGCCCCACCATGCCCGTAAACACCGCCGACATGCCAGACGCCAGCGCCAAGCCAGCCTCGGCTCCTTCCAAAATACACATCTTTTCGATGAACTCGTCGGTATTGGGATTGCCATAGCGGGTATAAATCTGCCCATCGACCTCTTTGGCAAACAGCGCCCGCGCATGTTCGGCGTTCTCAAAGGTGTAGCTGGAAGTCATGTAAATGGAACTGGCGTGTTCCCGGTGGCTGGATGATGGTGTTTGGGTACGGATAACGGCCGTTTCCAATTTCTGCTCTCTTTTACTCATCTGTCTCTCCTCTGAAAATGTAGCGCGATTTGACAAATCGCATTAGGAGTTTCATTCATCGTGGTGCGCTGCACGCCCATGTGAACTCCTCTGAAAATGTAGCGCAATTTGACAAATCGCGTTACGGAGTTTCATTCATCGTGGTGCGCTGCCGCCCATGTGAACTCCTAAAAAATAAGCGGGGATTTTGAAGAAAACTCTCCAAATCCCCGCCCGATGTTTTTAACTTGGCACGCATTGTAACAAGAACTATCGTCAGCCGCATCCCCCATGATGGCAATCTCGCAAATGCGTTTCCGCACCCTCAAAATCAAATACATCCCCACCAAAACCACGCTGGAATTTCTCTGCTTCTGACTGTGTGGCAAAACAAATCGTACTGGGCAAACAGCAAACCCGGACTTCAGACCCGATCACAAAATAAGCCTGAAACACATTGATCCGGCGTCCATGTAAAAAATCAGGGGTCAAAGCAGAATCAACCTCGTCCATTTGCTGCAACAACAAAAGACCACAATGCGGGCAGCAAGCATACAGCTTCTCACCGCCCCGCTTCATAACCGTAAACGCCGTCCGCTCCATAACACCACCACCACACAAATGACAAACGGCCGTTCCCGTCATCATCAGTCGGTCTCTCAGTTACAGCTAACTCCACCCCGCCATGCACCTTTGTAACCAAACCTTTCTCAGCCAACTTATCCAAATCTCGGTGAATCGTCATCCCCGACACATAAAAACGGTCAACCAACTGCTTAATTGTCAAGCGCTGCTCTGTTTCCAACCATGTTAAAATTTGCTGCTGCCGTCCGCTGGGAATCAAGTCAGTCATATATCCACCCCTTCCTTTTTATGAACCATGAATTTTTGCACAGTTCGTCATCACGCTATAAAATGATAAGTATACACAAAATATAACAAAAAATCACATTCCTGTTCCACCATTTTATACACATGTCAACTGTCACCCAATCAGCACCACCTATCTATCGACTACTCATTCTTGCCTTACTGCTCTTAACCGGACTAGCTGCCGCAGGCTGCTCCCGCGTGAGTCAGGAAGCACAGCAAACCCAGCTACAAATCGAGCTAATCGAACCACTTTTCCCCCCAGCCGTTGGCAAAGACACCCTCAACATTCGCCTATTTGATGAAAACGACAATCCAATTAATGATGCCACCATCGCCGTCAGAGCAGATATGACCCACGCGGGCATGATTCCCATCCTGGGCAACGCCACCGAGGGAGACAAAGGGCTGTACAAAGTGCCTTTTGAATGGACGATGGGCGGTGATTGGGTCGTCGTCATCCAGGCAACCTTGCCCGATGGCACGGTTGCCGAAGAAACATTCCCGCTCACAATTTCCGGCGATCCGGCTAATTGCGACAATGAGGCAATAGAAATTCCATGACATTCAAGACTCGCTTTACAATCCCTCTCCTATTCATCTTACTTCTAAGCATGTTGATAGCTGGTTGCGGGCAAACGGCCGTTTCCGAATCAGAACGCCAATTTGCCGGTGCACTCGTCAACTCACCCCAACCCGTGCCAGACTTCACCCTCACCAGCGCCGATGGCCCCGTCAGCCTCAGCGACTTCGCCGGAAAATACGTCTTCCTCTACTTTGGCTACACCTTCTGCCCTGACATTTGCCCCGGCACCCTCTCCAACCTCGCCGCCGTCCGCAAAGAACTGGGCGACGATGCCGATAAAATGCAAGTCATCATGGTCTCCGTCGATCCCCAGCGAGACACACCCGAAGTACTAGCCAAATACACAGCCCACTTCGATCCCACATTCCTCGGCGTCACTGGCACCAAAGAAGAAATCGACGCCGCCGGTGAACCACTCGGCATTTACTACGAAATCCATGAAGGCAGCGCCGCCAGCGGCTACCTCATAGACCACACAGCCCGTTCCTTCCTCATCGATCCAGAAGGCAACGCCCGTGTCGCTTACCCCCATGATGCCCCACGCGATGGCATCCTGGCAGATTTAGACTGGTTCTTCGCGCAAGAACAATAAAATTCAACCATACAGCCCCTAAGGGTTTGGCCTCGAGAAATTCAATATTGCGATAGTTAAAACCCTACGGGTTTCTCGAGTAAAAATAAACACATTGATAGTTATAAATTCTTTTAGTCTCTACGGAGGAGCAAAATGAAACGATTAATTTTAGGTGTCCTTGTTTTATTGTTAGTCAGTTTAGCCGCTTGCACCAGCAGCGGCGACGCCGAATCAGGATCAGGCGAAATGGTCATTGAACATGTGCAAGCCAACATGACAATGCCATCCGATACCGGTTCCGTCTGGGTCAACATCACCAACAACACCGGCCAGGATGATGCCCTCACCGGCGCAGACGTGCCGGGCTGTGGTACCATCGAATTGCATAACATGATCATGGAAGGTGATGTCATGGTCATGCGTCAAGTCGAAGGTGGGCAAATCCCCATTCCCAACGGCGAAACCGTTGAACTCAAGCAAGGTGGACTACACATCATGTGCATCGGCAAAGAAGCCCCATTGGAACTAGGCACATCCGTCGCTATCACCCTGCACTTTGCCAACGCCGGCAACATTGATGTCACCGGTAAAGTGGTTGAACCAGGCGGCATGATGAATATGGATAACAGTGACGGAGGAATGGATAAGTAACCGTTTTCTGTAAAACCTGTTGTGATTTTTTAGACCTTCGCGGTTTTGTCCCGCGAAGGTCTTTTTATTTCAAGTGAACAAACCCGAAAACATCACCCTCTCGCCAACAGATCGTGCACCATTTCTTCTCTTCACTATTCGACAAAGTATTGGCTGAAAACGGCCGTTACCCATTACAATTAGTCTCAAATCACTCCCCAATACGATCACGTTTTTGCACAAATTCCCAAAACTCACCGCTAATTTTGGTCAATCAGTCCCTTCACACCCTATTCAATTTAAGGTATAGTGTTCGCCTGAGAAATGCTTTTACCCTCAGTTCACAGTTAACAAACCACCAGTACCATTGCAGATTTTTTCGTAAGCATGTTATAATCTTTTGAAATTTGGTTGAGGTGTCAACTAAATTAAGCAAAGATACATTTCATTTATCGTGGTACTCAGTTAATATTCGTACCACATCCCAAAAGAATAGCGAGGACTGCTCAATGAGTTTCTTTGATAAAAAAATTCCTGAAAAAATCAATCGTTTACCCGAACTAACCTACAACCTCTGGTGGAGTTGGACACCAGAAGCACGCAACCTGTTTAAGCGCCTGGACTACGCTTTGTGGAAAGAAACACATCACAATCCAGTTCAAATGCTGCAAGAACTGACAGAACAACAACTCAGTGCAGCAGCTCAAAATGCCGCCTTTGTACGACATTATGAAAAAGTCATGATGCTGTACGATCAGAAAGTGAAAAGTAATGATGCTTGGTTCCCTAACAATTACCCCGATCTACAAAATCAAGTCATTGCCTACTTCTCTTTTGAATTTGGACTGCACAGTTCATTGCCCATCTACTCTGGCGGTTTAGGCATTCTCTCTGGCGATCATGCCAAAGAGGCCAGCGATTTGGGACTGCCCTTCGTCGGTGTTGGCTTCTTCTACCCACAAGGTTATTTCCGACAGCGCATCCCCTCCCATGGCTGGCAAGAAGCTGTCTACCAACAGTTAAACGTCAACCAGGCACCCGTTGCCCCTGTGTACCTTGAAGAAGATAAGGAACTCCACATCAGCGTCTATCTCGGCGACCGCCACGTGTACGCCCGTGTTTGGCACGTGCATGTAGGTCGGATTTCTCTCTATCTTCTCGATACCGATGTAGACGAAAACGATCCCTGGGACAGAGAACTCTCTGCCCGCCTCTACTCTGGTGACAGCGAAATGCGTATTCGCCAGGAAATTATGCTGGGAATTGGCGGGGTGCGTGCTTTGCGTGCCCTCGGCTTCAAACCCAGTGTCTGGCATATGAATGAAGGCCACTCTGCTTTCCTGCTGCTAGAACTCATTCGAGACAAAGTACGCGAAGGCATGAGCTTCGAAGAAGCCAAAGCCTACATTACCAAACATTCCGTCTTCACCACCCACACGCCCGTTCCGGCTGGACATGATGCCTTCTCATTTGATGTTGTAGGGCGTTACTTCAACGGCTTCTGGGATGATTTAGGACTGACCCGCGAAGAATTCATTGGCCTCGGTGAACATCAAGAAACCTGGGGCAAAGCCTTTAATATGACCATTTTGGCTCTGAAACTGGCCGGTCAATCCAACGCCGTTAGCAAGCTTCATGGTGAAGTCTCCCGTGAAATGTGGCAAGGCGTGTGGCCTGAAAAAGAGGTCAAAGATGTCCCGATTGTCGGCATCACCAATGGTGTTCACTTGCCAACCTGGATTGGCAGCGAACTCAGTGACATGTATGCCAAATATCTGGGGCCAGATTGGGTCAAGTACGCAAGATGACCCCGCAATGTGGCAGCGCTTGGCCAATATGCCGGACAAAGAGCTGTGGGACATGCATTTACTCCTCAAGCGGAAATTGATGAACTTCCTGCGTAGTCGTGCTCGTCGCCGCTGGGTGGCTGGTGTCAATGATGCCACACAGGTGATGGTCGGCGGTACGCTGCTTGATTCTGATGCCCTCACGATTGGCTTTGCCCGTCGTTTTGCCACCTACAAACGTGCCGATCTCATCTTCCGCGATATTGAGCGCATGAAAAAGTTATTGCTCGATTTCCATCGCCCGGTGCAGATCGTGTTCGCAGGTAAAGCACATCCGGCTGATGATCCGGGCAAGAGCCTGATTCAACGCATCTACAATATGACTAAGAACAATGAACTGGGTGGTCGTGTGGCGTTTGTGGAAGATTATGAAATGCACATGGCACGTTACCTGACTCAAGGTGTTGATATTTGGCTGAATACGCCCCGTCGCCCCCGTGAAGCCAGTGGTACCAGTGGTATGAAAGCGGCCGTCAATGGCGTACCCAATCTGAGCATTCTCGATGGGTGGTGGGTCGAAGGCTACAATGGGGCTAACGGCTGGGCTATCGGCAAAAACATTGCGTACACGGATCAAGAGCTGCAAGATAATGAAGATGCCAATTCCATCTACAGTTTGCTGGAAGATGAAATCATACCACTTTACTATGATCGCGATCACGATGATGTGCCGCGTGGGTGGACAGAGGTTATGCGTGAATCTATCCGCTCGAATGCGCCTATGTTCAGCATGACGCGCATGATTAAGCAATACACGACTGAGTTGTATATTCCAGCTATGGACGTCAATAAATAGTTTCGATTTGTTTGCGAATTTGTAGGGATGGGGTTGAATAGTTCAATCTCATCCCTTTTTTATTTATCTGCTATGGGTCGTTGGCTAAAAAGATTTTCTGACTGCTATTTTTCTCCTGTTTTGGCTGCTGCTTTTGCTGTTTCCTTGCATGGCTTTTAATTTAGCGATGCGCACGGAAATCAATATAGGGAGCAATGTGCGTGTATTCCTGGTGGCAGAGGAGATGGGTGAAGGAATTGGGGTGGAATGGCAACGGCCGTTTACCTCAACAGATGCACAGCTTGTATGGAAACGGCCGTTACCTACTTCATGTGGGAAGGCGAACCTGAAAACATCACCTACTGCCAATGTACAAATCCCACAACGGGAGAACAACTCCCCAGCACCCCCACCACTTGTAAATAACAACAATTTTGTAGAAACGACCCGCTGGGGCGTCTCCTAAAGAGGAAACATCATGAGCAATGTTGCCGTAAAATGGACTGGAGAAAACAGTCAAATGTTCATCGGCCGAGATTCCTTCGGCCACGTATTAATGGCTGGTTCCTGGCCGCAAGACGAGAATGATGAATGGCAAGAGTGGAAAGCCATCAAACCCTCAGATTTACTACTGATCAGCCTCGCCTCTTGTTCAGCCCATGATGTCGTCATGATCCTCAAACGGCAGCGCCAACCACTCATCAACCTCTACGTCAGCGTCGATGGCACACAAGCCGCCGAACCACCCTACCAGTTTACAGACATCCACCTGCATTACACAGTCGAAGGGGAAGGTTTAAGTTCTGAAAAAGTAGAACGTGCCATCCAACTGTCCGAAGAAAAATATTGCTCTGTTGCCGCTACCGTACGCGGCGTGGCTAAGTTAAGCCACAGTTTCGAGATTAAATAGAGCAGCAAAAACACATCTATCTTAAAACTTTGCCACCTTGCCACCTTGCCACTCTTACATTTATATACATTTCGTCCAGAGAATGTGATACAATCCCCAAAATATTTGGTGCTGAGTTATGACAAAACAAACATTACCCACAACACAATATCCTGCACTTGTTCCTGAGCCATTCAAACCAACTGATAGGCAAAGAGAACGAGAGGCGGCGCTTAAACGATTTAATCGCCTTTACGTCTTGGCACCCGTCATTGCCATTAGCGTCATCTCCGTTCTCATTATCGTTTTCATGGTCATTGCGGTCTTGATCATGGCCTTCAGCGGCAATGTCAACAGCACATTCCTGTCCTTCATTTCTGGACTGGCAGACATCACCATCATCATGTTTACAATCCCCATGATTATTCTGATGATTTCAGGGCCTATGCTGCTGGTAGCCATGATTAACAATTCTCATAAACGGCGCAAAGCTGGCAAACCCGCCTTCGATCAGGGTGGCAGCTTCCAGGTCTTGCTCTGGAAAATGGATAACCTCATCGAGAAAAGCCAAAATAAAACAAATGAGATCGCACCTCAACTGGCCGATCAGGTCATTCGCTTTAATGAATCTATCGCCTATGTCAGTGCCTTCTCAAAACAAATCTCAAGTTACTTCAAACGGAGCTAACACATGACAGAATTAGAAACAATCGAAGGAATTGAAGCACAAGAAAGATTAAATTGGAAAATAAAAATGTTGATTGGTGGCGCACTTGTCGGGGCGGTATTAGGCACTGGCACGTCATTTCTCATGGCGCGTGCGTCTGAAGAAAAACGTGGCGGCCCACCAGAATTCAAAACGATGGAAGTCTTAAAAATCGCCATCAGCCTATTCGGCCTGATTCGAGGTATTGCCGCGTTAGGCGATGATTAATTCATCCTTTTTTTACAGGATCGGACTGCTTTTTACAATATACTTACCAAAAATCTAACAGAGTCACACACAAGTGACCATAATTTACTGATTTTTGGGGAAAATTCATGAAAACTATCATCGTGGTCGACGACGATTTAACCAATACCAGCCTCCTGAAAATGCTCTTAGAAATTGAAGGCTATCAAGTAATCACCTGCAAAAATATTGCGGAAGCAAAAGACGCTGCCGAAAAAGGTGCAGATGGGTTTGTGGTTGATTGTCATTTAGCGGGTGGTATGAGTGGCTTGAGTTTATTAAGGGACATACGGGCTGGGAAAACGGCCGTTACCCCCAACACCGTCGTCATCATGGCCTCTGGCGATCATCGTCTCCAAGAAGAATCCCTGGAAAGTGGTGCCGATCGATTCCTACTCAAACCCTATTCCCCAACTGAACTATCCTCAGAATTATCCAAGCTATTAGCAGAGAGAGAACATAGTGGCTAAACCAAGCCGAACAAACCAATCAAACCAGCCCTCGCGCCAATGGCGGCGCATGGATCTCCACTTACATACACCCGCATCCAACGATTATCAAGAACCAGAAGTCTCATATTTAGACATTTTGCGCCAGGCAGAGATACGTGGTCTGGATATCATCGCCTTCACAGACCATAACTCCGTTGCTGGATTTTGCTGCGATGAAAAAAGAAATCGAACAGTTGCTCTGGCTAGAAAGCCTAAGCAGGATGCATCCAGACGAACAACGTCTCCTGGACGAATACCGTCGCTTGCTCAGTAAAATTCTGGTGCTGCCCGGATTTGAATTCACGGCCACCTTTGGCTTTCATATCCTGGGTATCTTCCCCTCCGAAACACCCATCAACTACCTGGAACATTTACTACTCACCCTCAACATTCCTCGCAGAAAAACTCAGCGAAGGCAGTTCCACCGTAGGCTCCACCAGTGATGTGTTGACCGCCTATCGCGTCATCAACGACGCAGGCGGCATTGTCATTGCGGCACACGCCAACTCCAATCATGGCGTTGTCATGCGCGGGCTGGATATTGGCGGGCAAACACGCATTGCCTATACGCAAGATTCCAACCTGCACGTTCTGGAAGTGACCGATTTAGAAAAACGTGGAAGCTATACCACCCGTCGGTTCTTCTCTGGCTCCAAGCCAGAATATCCCCGCCCCATGCGCTGCATCCAAGGCTCAGATGCACACCGCCTCACCCGCGAGAACCCAACCTCTTCTAAAAATCTGGGCATCGGCGACCGTATCACTGAAATTTTGATCGACGAAGCAAGTTTTGATTCGCTGGCGAAGGTACTCAAAGGCAACGACCTCTCCTTGACACGTCCCTACCGTGGGCCAGCCAACCCCATCGACTTCGTGCAATTGGCGCGGGAAGAGGGCGAATCCATCGTGCAGGTATTCCACCAAAGCCTCGCACAACGCGGCGGCTATAAAGACAAGGTTCTACGCGATATTTGCGCCATGTTGAACACGAATGGGGGTACTATATATGTAGGGATCTCCGCCGATCCAAAAGAAGATCCCATCGGTGTACGAGACCCCAAGATAGTCATTGACCAACTGCATACAGCCATTTCCAATCGCATTACGCCACAACCAGATATTCAAATCGATACCCTGCCCTCGAAAAACAAACAAGTTGTGCGGATTACTGTGCAACCTGGCCAAGAAATCCCTTACGCCATCGACAACTACCAGTTCTACGTGCGAGATGACGATGAAACCAACTTGGCCGTACGGGAAGAAGTGGTACGCCTTGTTCGCCGCAGTTTGCAGCAAGAAGATGTTACTGAATTGATCCCGCCGCCCAGTGGAACAACCAATTGCGCCGCAAACCAGCCAAACAAAATGGGAGCAGCACCCGATCTACTTCCAAAAAGATCGAGCCACCCCGCACGGGTGTCGAAATTGTCGATAGCGAAAAGCGAAAAAACGTCATGTACCATACCGTACGCGATTTACGAAATGGCAATCTCATCCAAAACGTTTCAAAATCTTCAGCACGCAAACTATGGCATTATGCTATTTCACAAGCCGAAGAGGGCAAACCCAACCCCAAGCAAATTAAATGGCAAGGAAATATGTCGGTCATCAGCCGTCGGGAAAAAGGCGACAATGTGTGGTATGACTTAGCCCTGCGCGATAACGACGACATCCATATCTACTACGGCGTCACGGATAGCGGGCTGAATGATGAGTGGCTCGCACTCGTTGGTGAAAGTTAGCCCCCTCTTAATCTCCTCCCACAAGGGGGAGAAGTTTATCTATGAATATTGGCATTTTGACGGTTAGTGACCGGGGCGCGAAGGGCGAGTATGAAGACCGTAGTGGGCCTGTCATCGCAGAAATCATCGGGGAAAGTACGGATTGGCAGGTGAGCCATCGCGCCATCGTACCTGATGAAATAACAATCATTGCTGATATATTGCGCGATTGGTGTGCCGAAAATGTGCATCTCATTCTTACAACGGGCGGCACTGGCTTTTCCCCTCGTGATATTACCCCAGAAGCCACACGCCAAGTCATTGACCGAGAAGCGCCCGGCATTGCGGAAGGTTTACGGACTGAAAGCTTCAAAATCACCAAACACGCGATGCTGTCCAGAGGCATCGCTGGCATTCGCGGGAACACGTTAATCATCAATCTGCCGGGCAGCCCCAAAGCCGTGCGCGAAAACATGGATGTGCTGCTTCCTATTCTCCCCCACGCCCTGGAACTCCTCAACAACAACCCAGACAGCGAAAATAGTCATCGTTCTGTTTAGCATACATATCCACCAAAACTGCAATATGGGAGTTAGGTAAACCACAAAAAGTTCTTAAAATTACCAACACGCAAAATTGTAGTTTCCTGTCAAGGAAAAGCGGGTTTTGCACAATTTTATTTCCAAAAACTTTCCCGCTTTTACCTAAATCAAAGGCTTTTGGAATAAGGGTCTTGATTTTAGGGTTTAAAAGACGAAAGGCTCAAACCGGGCAGTTTGAGCCTTTGCCAAGGGAAAGGATATTGCTCCGTGGAGGAGTTGGGAGAAGAAGAATCTTTGAGGAGATTCATTAAGTAATTTTCAAGGGTAAATTACTTAACTGCTGGAATGATACGCTGGGTTGTGTTAACGGCCGTTTAACATCATGTTACCGTTTTGATAAGCTTTTTCCCCAGTTAGCGAACTGCTTCTAACAGCGCTCGCATACCCGCTAAATTTTTTGCCAAATCGAGGTCGGTATGCGTTTTTAGCTCAACCGTCAGAGCCGGAATCTCTTGTGTTGCCAGCCAATCCGCCGCATCTCCCGTTACCGGATACGCATCAAATTTTTCATGAACTGGATAACCAGCGGCCAAGCCGTAGATGTTGGCCGCCTTGAGCGTTGGCGCATACGTCTCGCCGCAGCCTGAGGCAAATACACCATCGGCGGCGCTATGCAAAAAGACAACAACTTGCGGTGAGGTTGCCAGCAAAAAATCACGTAAGGCCTGCGTTTCTGGCTCAGAGAACGGTTCTGTCCCCCCACTCACCCATTGATTCTGCCAATAGGCAGATTGGCGCCACTCGCAATCCCAGTTGCGATTCAGATCAACTTCATTGGCATTGAAACGACTCAGCAAAATATCTTCTGGCAAGATTTCCTCACCATCCTCAGCCGCAACCCGCGTTTCAATAATTGCTGGCAGCAGCGCTTGCCCATCAGGATTCGCAGACGGGATGATGGTCAATGTGACCGAATCAGGAATAAGGTCTGGATTTTGGGCAAAATAGGCGATGGCTTCATACGCCAAGTCGATGGTGTTCTGCTCATACCCACCGTGCATCCCGCCTACAATGACGACTTGATTGGGGCCATTTTTGAACTGGTGGGCGGTTAACGGCCGTTCCTGCACAGAAGTCCCAATCACCGACAGCAAATTCAAGGCCATGCTGGTGGCAGTCGGTGGCGGGGTGACAGAGGGAGGTGGTGTTTCGGTTGGGTATTGGAGGACAGGGGTGGCTGTGGGAACGGCCGTTGTCGGAATCGGCGTGGGTGAAGGCAAGGGCGTGACTGTAGCAGTCGGGATTGGCGTAAATGTCTGCACAGGAGGGGCGGTAGCAATTAATGTGGGCGGTGGTTCAGCTTCAGCGCCACAAGCCGTCAGCAAACCAATTACGAGCAAAAGCAAACAACACCGGACGCTTTGTTGTAACTTATTTTTATCAATCATAAAGAGGATTATTCTGATAGAGTCAATGTGCCCCAAGTCGTGGGATCAGACCATTTTCGGGTGGGAGCAGTAGAGAGGAAATATTCTTGAACGGCCGTTCCCGGCGTGTCATTATCTGACACATTAAGCGCCGCACCCAGAATCAAGCCAACGGACGGGGTCACATTCACATCTCGCCAGGGAATAGCCGCTTCAATCGTATATCCATCTGGCTGTTGCTGGGCGGCAATTTGAATACCGTGACCGGGGGCATCAATAGAACCACCAGCGGGCGTAGCTGCAAAACGAAAAGCCGAGGGTGGCAAGTTAGCAAAATTCCCGGGCGACAGGTTGATTTGATAATCATCCACATTCAAACCGCTGCCCCAATCCCCCGTCCGCTCAACATCAAGCTGCAAATCGATATTATCGCCTTTGAAAATCTGATTGCCCGACTGCGTTTGCACATGCACATCATCAACCACCGCCACGCCCAGATAGAGATTGTTCTCATCCCAGCCGATATGCCAGGCAGCGGTCACATCTTCTGTGCCATCCCAACCAGGTGCGGTGTAAACCGGATGCGTGGACAAATAAGGTGTTATGCCAGCCCATTCGGCTAAATCGCCATCAATCACGGGCACGACCGCCAGTCGCGCCGCCACCACATCGGCTGAAATAAGCGGAACGGCCGTTTCCAATGGCGCAATCGTATCTGTGGCAACGGCTGTCGGGGCCACAATCAACGTAGGCGGCGGAGCGATGGCCACGGTTTCAAACGCTCCCCATAAACCACGCAGCAGTAAAAAGCCACCGCCACATAAAAATAAAAGCAGAACCACCGCCACGCCATATGAGCCAGAACGGCCGTTTCCTCCCTACTTCTTCTTCAACAATCAGCGTTTCAACTGGCTCCACAAACGGCTCGTCCTGAGCTTGTTGAAGCGGCCTTTCGCCCCGCTCCACACGCAAGGCATGGTCTAACGCCACCATCAAATCATCAGCCGATTGAAAGCGATTAGCCGTATCTTTTTGCAAACAAATCTCAACCACCTGAGATGTTGCGTTCGACAAATCAGAGCGCACCATCATCAACGGCGGCGGCGTCTCATTCACTTGTTGATTCAAAATCGAAAGCGGACTATCCCCGGAAAACGGTACCGATCCGGCCAACATTTCATACAAAATAATGCCTAACGAATAGATATCAGAACGGCCGTCTATTTTTTGCCCCTGCGCCTGTTCTGGCGACATATAATGGGGCGTGCCCACTACGCTGCCTATCTGCGTGAGGCTTGGCTCGGTTTGCACAGCGGCAATGCCCAAATCTGTGACCACCGGTGTGCCGTCTGGGCGCAGTAAAATATTGCTCGGCTTCAAATCCCGATGCACAATGCCAGCCTGATGCGCCACGGACAGCGCTTCAGCTACCTTCCGCGTAATTGACAAGGCATCGACGGTTGTTAATCGCTGGTTCTGCGCATTTAATCGCAGCAAATATTTTTGCAGCGAACCGCCAGCCACATACTCCATCGCTATAAACGGCCGTTTATCAGGCGTTCGTCCCGTCGAAAAAATTTGCACGATAGCGGGATGGTTGAGTCGGGCAACCGCCTCCGCCTCCCGACGAAAACGGGCATTGGCATTCTGATCAGCCGCCATCTGTGACGATAAAACCTTGAGTGCAACCTGCCGCTTCAAAACCATATCTTGCGCCAGATAAACATCGGCCATGCCGCCACGCGCAATCAGGTTGGTAATATAAAATTGGTCAATTTGTTGCTGCAATAAATCGCTCATGAGGTTATTAGTTTACGGACACGCTTCATCGCGCAAAATTTGAGTGTCTAGCACCCAGCCCGTTATCGTGGCATCTACCTCTGAGGCCACCTCGATAAAATCAACTTCCGCACAAAATCCAGGCGCAGGCAGCGCGGCTGGGGTCGCTTCTAAAATGAGGACGGTTTCCCCCGCATTCAGGGAGACTTGGGCAACGGCCGCGCC
Organism: uncultured Chloroflexia bacterium; assembly: GCA_963747345.1. Taxonomy (GTDB): domain Bacteria; phylum Chloroflexota; class Anaerolineae; order Promineifilales; family Promineifilaceae. Next base: position 822,488 of record CAVVFA010000009.1, read on the forward strand.
GCACGTTTCTTGTGTCAGGTCTGCGGCTGTCCAGACGTACACAACCTGGATATTGGGATCGACACAGCCGATATTGGCTGGCGTCGCTGTCGGTTCTGGGGAGGAGGTTGCCGTGGCAACGGCCGTTTCCACAATTTCCGCTTGACTGGTTAAGATGGGGCTTGGCGTATCGGGTATTTCTGCCTCATCAATCGCTGCCGATGGTTCCGGCGTAGGCGTTTCGCTGTCTGCGGCTGGCAAAACGAGCGGTTCAGCCGTCGCCTCAACCGCCACATCACTGCCAGGCGGTTCTTGCCCACGCCACCACCAGAGCGCCAGCGTCACCACGATCAAAAAGATGACCATGCCCACCCACAGCCCTATGCTTCGCTCCTTCTTGGGCTTATCTTCTGCTGTGGGCACGGGAACAAAAGGTGTCTGCTGGGGAGATTGTTTGACGACAACGGCCGTTATATTATCCTGAGACCCCGCATCTTTTGCCGCCCGGACTAACTGGGTGGCGGCTTCCGACGCGGAATGATTGGACACAATGTCGAAAATGGCTTCCGGGGCGACAACACCGCTCAACCCGTCACTGCAAAGCAATAAGGCATCCCCTTCGCTAAAGGGCCGTGGTTCGGCCAGATGGATTTCAATATCTAGGGTATTGCCCAATACCTGTGTCACGAGATTGCGGAATTGGTGCTGGGCGGCTTCGGCGGGTGTTATCAACCCTGCGTCTAACTGCCTTTGTACCAGGGAATCGTCACGAGTGAGCGGTTTCAGTTTATCCCCCGTCACCATATAAGCCCGCGAATCGCCGACGTGGGCAATGTAGAGGGTGCCATCATGGGAAACGGCCGTTACCACCGTTGCGCCCATCTTCAAACCACTTATCTGCGCTTCATCAAACACAGCCTGATTGGCTTCCGCGATGCCCGTTTTAAGCGCCTGCGGAATGTCCTGGCCTTGCTCTCTGGCTCGGTAAAACGCATCCGACAACACCGCCACAGACATGCGTGCCGCAATGCCCCCATGCTCTTGCCCGCCAACGCCATCAACCACAATATACAACGCCCCCAACTGCACAGGGGATGTGCGATCAGGCTGCCATAATGCATCCTCATTTTCAGCCCGATACAAGCCTTTATCGGTAACGGCGCCTACCAGCTTCGGATTATAATTGCTCATTCAACTGCCTCAACTAAACTTACGCATGGGGATTATTTGGACTGCTACGCTTCCATTTCAACACGAAATACAGTTCGGCCTAATTTGATACGCATCTCATTGACCAATGTAGCGGCTGGCACTCGCTGCCAACGATGATTGGCCTGGTTTTCTAAATAAATGCCATTGGTGCTGTTTAAATCTTGAATATGCAGTACGCCACCCTGCTCGCGTACCACTGCATGATAACCCGACATGGAACTATCATCAATAACAATATTGTTACCAGCGTCTCGGCCAATACGCAGAGGGGGTATCAGTTGGAATTTTTCGCCAGCATTCTCCCCTTCAACAACGACCAGCCAAGTTTGTGCCAAATGTGGATCAACTGGCCTGTCACTCAGTTTATTAAGTTGGCTGAAGTTGCTTGGGTTGGGATTGGTTTCTGGGGTGGCTGATTGGCTGTCACGGGAATGAGAACGGCCGTTTCTCCCCCTACTGGTTCCTTTACCTCAGGCTGTGCCAAACCAGACTGGCTACTTTCCCGAAAAATGAGTAGCGACCCCACCATCGTTAACACAAAACAAATCAGCGTCAACCACAAACCAAGTTCACCCTCAAAATCCAGTACAGGATTCTCGCCCCGCCCCAGAATCTGCAAGAGCAAAACGATCAGCCCCACCATCGCCCGTTACCATCGCTCCCACGGCCGCAACAAGCTGCCAAGACGGTTTAAAATTGGCCGCCACGCCCCACAATAAAATGACCACCGCAGACAGAGGAATAATAAAGAGGATAGAACGGCCGTTTAAGCCATCCAAAGCGTACTCACCAGCCCCCACCGCCAACTGATACCCGCTAAACTGACCCAACACCCGCCCGTTGTAAGACACAGAGAACCACGGCAAAAAGAAAAACGCCAAAATGAGAACGGCCGTTGCCCCTGAAATTGCCTTACCCCGCATCCTTTACTCCCAAAACCGACCTGTTTAATAAATAAGAACCATCATAACCTGTCAACCAGGCATCAAACAAGATGCACAGCTACAGTATTATCAAGATTTTAACACGAGCAGCGTGGTGAATTTACAATCAATAGAAAACAAAAAGCAGAAGACATCATTCTGCCTTCTGCTTTTTGCCTTCTGATTTTTTAGTTTAACTTCCGATGTATTTCAGCAAGCTCTGGCCTGTCATTTCTTCAGGTTGGGCCAGACCCATCAACTCCAAAATTGTGGGCGCCACATCTGCCAACTTGCCACGAGGCACCAGGTTGATGTACCCATCATAGCCAATCACGAAGAAAGCAACGGGCTGCGTCGTGTGGAATGTGTGGGGATTGCCCGTGAACTTGTCGATCATGCGGTCACAGTTGCCGTGATCAGCAGTGACACAAGCCACGCCGCCTTTCGCCACAATCGCTTCAACCAGTTTGCCCGCACATTCATCCACAGCCTCAACCGCTTTAATCGCCGCTTCCAAGACACCGGTATGCCCCACCATGTCGGGATTGGCAAAGTTGACCAGGATGAAATCATCATCTTGCTCTTCAATGCGCTTGAGAATGGCTTCTGTGAGTTGCGGAGCACTCATTTCTGGCTGCAAATCATAAGTCGCCACTTTGGGCGATGGTTCCAAGATGGCGTTCTTCGCCTGCAAATGGTTTCTCTGCGCCGCCATTGAAGAAGTAGGTCACATGGGCGTATTTTTCTGTTTCTGCCGCATGGAACTGCTTCAGTCCCTCATTACTGACAACCTCGGCCAACACATTCACCAACTCAATTTCTGGGAACAATACCTGTGCTTGATATCTCTCGTTGTAATTGGTGATAGTCAGTATATTCAAGTCACGGATAAACTCACGCTCGAACCCATCAAAATCATCGAAGGAGAAAGCAGTCAGCAGCTGGTGCATTCGGTCAGCGCGGAAATTGTAGAACAATACCGCATCACCCGGCTGGATGGTCACATCGCGGTCACAGTCGATGGCGACTGGAAAGACAAACTCGTCGGTGACACCTTCAGCATGGGCGGCTTCGATGGCTTCTCGGGCGGTAACGGCCGTTCTGCCTTCATGCCCCTCGTGCTTCGCAATCACATCGTAGCCCATCACCGTGCGCTGCCAACGTTTGTCTCGATCCATCGTGTAATAACGGCCGCCCACAGAGGCCACCGTCACATTTTTCTCTTTCTGGTACGCTTCCAGCGGAACCAGGAAATCTTCACTGCTTTCCGGCGGCGTATCACGTCCATCGGTGATCATATGCAGCACCGGATCGATGCCCTGCGCATTCGCCATATCGAAAATGGCAAACATGTGATCGCTGTGGCTGTGTACACCACCAGGGCCAAACAGACCCACCACATGCAAGTTGCCACCGTTCGCTTTCACCTTTTCAATCGCATCCACCAACGCTGGTAGTTGAGCAAATGAGCCATCCCGAATCGCCAGATTGATGCGCGTCAGGTCTTGATAGACAATGCGGCCCTGCCCCCAAATTCAGATGCCCAACCTCAGAATTGCCCATCTGCCCATCCGGCAACCCCACTGCCTCGCCAGACGCATCCAAAACCGAGCGCTCCAGTGTGGCGATTCCACTTGTCATAGTTGGGCGTGTTGGCTAACACAACCGCATTGCCTTCCGCATTTTCCCGAATGCCCCAGCCGTCCAAAATAAAGAGGGCGACGGGTTTGTAATTTTTCTTCATAGCTTATTTACTCCCGATTTTTTAGTATTCAGCTAATTCAGTCCACTGTTCACTGAACACTGGTCACTGATAACTGAATTCTACCAGCCAAACAAAAAAGGCGATAGGTTTATCACCTATCGCCTTTAAAAGCTCCTCAGGTTGGACTCGAACCAACAACCCTGCGGTTAACAGCCGCATGCTCTGCCGTTGAGCTACTGAGGATTACAGCGACGGGGATTCTACCAAATCCACAGGTGGTGTCAAGGGGAATTTCAAAGATCGTTCATATCCGTTTCAATAGCTTTGGAAACAGCTCCATTCTCGGTTATCATTGGGCATCACTATGACAGAATCAACCCAAACTCCTCCAAAACCAGACTTTTTCAGCGACCTCAAGCGCGAACTGCATGACGTGTGGAAAGCGATAACCAACGCCTGGTCACGCAGCGGCGTTTCACTGCGTAATGGCCTGAAGCAAATACGTGATACGAAGCTCGACTATGTGCTCATGCCCATTGGCGGGTCTTTGCCAGAACGGGCTGCCCGCGCCGCGCAGTTTTATAGAGCGCCAACTGCCCCTGCCCCCGCCACCGTTGAGTATGGAAGTGGTAAATCGCCGTCTGCAAGCCATCGCTGATGCAGACAATGTGAAAGGGGTTGTCTTTTTATTTCAGGGCTTTGGGGCGGGACTGGCAACGTTGCAAAACCTGCACCGTTCGCTGATGCGACTGCGTGAAAGCGGCAAAGAAGTCATCGTCTATACGCCGATGCTGGATATTGCCAGCTATTACGTCGCCAGCGCCGCTGACCGCATTATTGTGCCACCAAGCACGCAATTTGATGTGCTGGGTTTGCGCATGGAGGCGGTTTTCCTCAAGGATGCCCTGGCTCAAGTGGGTGTCGAGATGGATGTTATCCAAATTTCGCCTTACAAAACGGCCTACAATATGTTTGGCGAAACCGACATCACCGCAGAGCAGCGGGAACAATTGACCTGGCTCCTGGAGGATCGCTTTGATGAGATGACGGCTACAATGGCAAACGGCCGTTCTCTCAGCCAAGAAACCTTCCAATCCCTCATCGACCAGGCTCCCCTCTTCCCCGATGATGCGTTGAAGGCCGGGTTGATCGATGATATTGCTTACGAAGATGAGCTGGCTTCTCTTCTGGCAGAGAAGCAGGTAGAGATAGAAGAGGAAACCACCCCCCTCTCAGTCTCCCCCCAGGAGGGGGAGAAGCTGGCTTCCCTCCCCTTGGGAGGGACTGAGGGAGGGAAGCCTAAAGCTAAACTGGTTCCCTGGTCAGATGCCTCCGGTATGCTCATTGAAAAATCACGGCAGAAACAGCGGAAGTTTGTCGGCGTGGTCAGTTTGGAAGGCACTATTATGATGGGGCCAAGCACCAACCCACCCATCGATCTGCCCATCCCGTTTGTGGGTGGCACAACTGCCGGTGAAATGACCCTGCGGCAGCAGCTTCGTGCCGCCGAAAAGATGGACAACATGGCCGCCCTGGTCTTCCATGTTGATTCTGGTGGTGGTTCTGCGCTTGCCTCGGACATTATTGGCCGGGAAATTGAGCGCATCAGCCAGAAAAAGCCAGTGCTGGTTTACATGGGGAATGCAGCAGCTTCTGGCGGCTATTACGTCAGCGCCTATGCCAAGCACATCATGGCGCAAACTGGCACTGTCACTGGCTCGATTGGCGTGATTAGTGGTCGCCTGAGCACAAAAGGTCTGCTGGAGAAACTGCATGTGAATCAGGTGAATCTGCAACGGGGTGCGCGAGCGGGTCTCTATCAGGATAGCGAGCCAATGACGATTGATGAACGGCAAGTTTTCTGGGACAGCATCATGCAGGTTTATGGGCAATTTAAACAGGTGGTGGCAAACGGCCGTTCTCTCCCCTATGATGAACTTGATAAAATTTGTGAAGGTCGGGTCTGGACGGGGCGGCAAGCGATTGACTTGAAATTGGTAGATAGCACCGGGGATTTTATAGACGCCATCCGCAAAGCAGCAGAATTGGGAGAGATGAAGACTGGTGATGATTTTGTGATTTCGGTGATGGATGTGAGAGAGGGAAACGGCCGTTATGCCCAACCAAAACCCTTTGAAGCCATCAAGCCAACGGGTGAATCGGTTAAAACGCTTTCAGAATTTGTCCGTTTGCTCTTTGGTGAAAACATCGCCGCCCTCAAAGGCCACCCCCTCATGTTAATGCCCTTCGATATCCGTTTTTAGCAGCAACGATACAGGTGTTGATTTTTCACTCGAGAGACCCTAAGGGTTTTGTATAACGCAGCATTAAATCACTCGAGGTCAAACCCTTAGGGTCTTCTGTACAGTTACTTAATAACAACGATACAGGCGCTGGCTCTTACCCAAGAGACCAGAAGGGTTTGTTCACAATCAGGCGGCGGGCAGTATAAAGTAAAACGTGCTCCCTTCACCCACAACACTCTCCACACCAACAGTGCCATCTAGTTTATCGATAATACGCTTCACAATAGACAGTCCCAAACCATATCCTTGCGCCCGCGTTTGCCGCAGCCGAATAAACTCCATAAACAAAGATGCCGTCATTTCATCAGAAAGGCCATCCCCATTATCTTTAATCCAAAATTTAATCATGCCATCATTTTGAACGGTCGCCCCACATGTCAAAGATGGCAGTTCCCCACCATATTTGATGCCATTACTAATGTAGTTTACCCACACTTCTTCGACCCAGGGCGCATAACCGACGGCCACCGGCCACGTTTCCGGAAAGCTTATTTTGGCATCATGTCGGGTGAACATCATATGTCAACCGATCAACCGCCTGGTCTAAAATCTCACCCATAGCCAAGGGCGTTTTTTCCACGGTTTCCTTGCGTACGCTGGCTAAGAGAAGCAGTTCATCAATGATATTGGTTAATTTAAAGCCCCCTTCTCTGATGTTAGCCAACGCCTTTACCGCTTTCTCTTGCATGTTCAGTTCGATAAATCGCTCTAATAAATCCATGCTCAATAAGGTGCTTGCCAGCGGATTCTTTAAATCATGGGCAACGGTATGAGCGAAGGCGTTTAATTCAGCATTACTGGCTTGCAGTTCTTCATTCGCAAGCACCAGATTCTCAGTCATTAATTGCAGATCAGTCACTTGGGCTTTCAACTGCTTTTGCAAGGTGCAAATTGTGAGATGGGTTTTTACTCTCGCCAAAACTTCTTCAACTTGGAATGGTTTGGTTATGTAATCAACCCCACCCACAGAAAATGCTTGCACTTTGTCTAGCACGTCATCCAACGCACTGATGAAGATTACTGGAATTTCTTGGGTGTTGACATCCGCTTTAAGCAATCGGCAGATTTCGTATCCGTTTTGACCGGGCATACTGATATCCAGCAAAATCAAATCCGGCGGCTCTGCATTGACAACTGTTATTACTATCGCACTGTTTGAAATCCCGCGAACCTGGTAATTATTGGCTGTCAACATGCGAGAAAGCAGGCGTAAATTAGGCAAGGCATCATCAACAATTAAAATATCACCTAATGTTTGGTTGATTTGTGTCTCGGTCATGGACACTCTCCTACGTAATCATGGTAGCAACAATAAGGAATTTATCGGGTAACATCTCAATAAATCGCGGCAAAGACCTGAATATTGAGAAGATACGAATTTATCGGCTTGTTAGCGCCATGATTTTATCGAACTGGAAATCATCAACAAGTTGCGCGAATGCATAAGCTATTTCAGCATGTTCTTTTTTTATTTGGGCGAGAACGGCCGTTATCTGGTCAGCTCTAGCTCTGGTAGCCGCATCATTCAATTCTGCCAGCCATTCATCAGGGATGGTCGAAAGCGCTTCTGGCGTCAAGATATCTTCTGCCCGTCCTTGCTCCGAGCCAACTGGCGGTTGTTGATAATCGTAAAGATACTCAACACCCAAAAATGAAGACATCCGTTCAAAAATATCAATTTCCCGGAAAGGTTTGCGCACAAAATCATCACAGCCCGCAGCCAATACATTAACTTTTTCTTCTTCAAATGCGCTGGCTGTTAACGCCAAAATATAAGGCTCTTTGCCTTGAGGAAACGAACGAATACGGCGGGTCGCTTCATATCCATTCATCACAGGCATACGCATATCCATCCAAATAAAATGAGGATGCCATTCTTCAAACTTCTCGACAGCTTCACGGCCGTTTTCTGCCTCCGCCACTAAAAAGCCCACTGATTCTAACAACTGCCGCAGTAACATTCGGCTGTATTCTTTGTCTTCAACGATGAGAATCCGGTATTCGGGCTGGTCTGGGGCAATCCCCGTAACACGACGCGACGAATCTTCAACGATAACGGCCGTTGGCTCAGAAATCTCCACCTGTATCACAAACTCAAAGACAGAACCTTCGCCGGGGCTGCTTATCAACACCAAATCCCCGCCCATCAACTGTACAAATTGACGGCTGATCGGCAAACCAAGACCGGTTCCCTCATTCACCCCCACATTCCTGCTGGACTGCACAAACGGATCAAATAAAGACATCTGTTCTTCAGAAGCAATTCCTGTTCCCGTATCAATCACAGCAAAATTAATAGTGACCATATCATCTTCACGGTCATCAACTCGGGCACGCAAGGTTATTTTCCCTTCTTGTGTAAATTTGATGGAATTGCTTATAAGATTCGTTAATACCTGCCGCAATTTTTGTTCATCTGTCACGATGTATTGAGGCAAATTGGCATCCACCTCAACATGAAGGGTAAGCCCCTTACTTTCTGCATTCATACGAAACATTTCTTTCAGACTTTGCAAAGCATCATGCAGATCAAACGTAGTGGGAATAAGCGTAGTACGGCCAGCTTCAATTTTTGATAATTCCAACACATCGTTGATTAAAGCCAACAAATGTTGACCACTTCTGGCGATGATACCCAGGTTCTCACGTTGTCCAGTCGTAATCTCCACATCGCGTTCCATCAGTTGAGCAAAACCAAGAATTGCATTGAGCGGCGTGCGTAGTTCATGACTCATATTGGCAAGAAAAGCACTCTTGGCACGGTTAGCAGCTTCTGCCGCATCTTTAGCTTCTGCCAATTCTTCCGTTCTTTTTGTGACCAGCTCTTCCAGGTGATCTTGATATTGTCGCAGTTCATCTTCAATGCTTTTTCGCTCAGTGACATCGCTAATAACGCCATAAACCAAATAAGAAGAGCCGTCCTTTTTCACTCGGGCACTATCTCGTACCCAAATAACACGATCATCCGAGCGGATGAGACGGTATTCAGACTCGCTGTTTTCACCCAAAGAGAGCAAGCGCCGATGGGCATGCACCCGATCCTTATCCTGTGGATAAACAAGAGAGAGCCAAAATTCCGAATCAACCATAATCGAAGCAAGCGGGTAGCCTGTAATGAGTTCACAATTGGGGGAAAGGTAACGATAGATCATTTCCCCATCTTCCGTGATTTCCATTAAATAAATATGGTCACTAATGGAGGAAATAACCTGCCGAAAACGATCTTCGCTGGCACGGAGTAACGTTTCGGTTTGTTTTCGTTCTTTGATGTGGCTCCATTCACGCAAGGCTCGGTCTGCAATATACGGCATTTGCAGCAACGTAACCTCAGATTTCACCACATAATCTAGTGCACCTGATTTGATGGCTTCAACGGCGACTTGTTCGTCACCATGGCTGGTCATGATGATGATGGGATAGGGGGCATTTACGCCAGCCATGGCCAGAAATTCTGTGCCTTTTCCATCTGGCAGCAAGAGGTCTACAATGGCAAGGTCTGGAGGGGTTTGAGAAACGGCCGTTTGTGCATCCCGTAAGCTATTGACAATCGTAACTGTCATTTCGGATGCCTTCGACCTAAAAGAGCGTCGAATTAACTCAGCATGTCCAAAATCATCTTCTACTAACAGAATTTGTTTAATTTCACGATCCATGCTCATTTATTTCAGGAAATACATCTTTTCAGAACTTAGAAAGGTGAAAAAGAGGTTGTATTTAAGGGCTTATTCAGGTGGAACGCCACAAGCCTTGTGCAAGCTATGGATACGCACCCAACAGGATGGCTGAAAATCTACATCACTTTCTGGTAATGATTCCAGTTTAACCAATAGAATCCCAACTCTTCCATCAACTGCATAAATTTATCAAACTCGACAGGCTTAACAAGATAACTGTTGACATAATTATGATAAGCATTAGATACATCTTGTTCAGCATCGGAAGTAGTCAGAATAATAACGGGGATATGACGGAGTTCTTCTGAAGCTTTTAACTCTTTTAAGACTTCAAGACCGCTAACTTTAGGCATCCGTATATCTAGCAAAATCACGTGGGGTTGGGGGTATTTCTCCGGATCAGTAAACTCGCCCCGCCGGAATAGATAATCAAGCGCCAATTCACCATTCATGACATGGCGTATTTCACTATTTAGCGTGTGATCTTTAAAGCTACGAATAACAAGTTCAGCATGTGCTGGATTATCTTCAACTAATAAAATTCTCAGTGGCGCTCCAGAAACATTCTTATAAACCATAGTGGCTACTTCCTTGCAGCTATCTTTTCAATTTATACAGCATTGATGATAATGATTGTAACAGAGTTCTTAGGTAGCTAATGTTTTAGGTAATAAGCGGGAAAGTTTTTGGAATTAGGAATTGCGCAAAACCCGCTTTTCCTTAAAGGAAACCACAAAACAGCGCTATTTTTAATTAAAGAACTTTTTGTGGTTTGCCTAAGCCTATTTTCAACGTTTTCCCAGTTAGCTAACGCATAAACGGCTGTCTTTAATATCATTACCTTTATCTCGCAAGTTCCTTCTATATTCTGCACAAATAAAGTTTACCGTACTATTGCCAATACGAAAATGGGCATGGTTCAAAAAGCTTAACAATGTCCTTTACAATTTGTACCCCAAAACTGTAAAGATGGATTAGTCATAGAATGAACCATGCCAGAAAATGCTATTAACTGCTGCAATATAACCTTACAAGCCTTTCATCTGATGTTAATTCAGCCAAATCATTCGTGATTCAATTGCTCGGGCAAAGGGAGAGTGAAGAAAAACGTAGAACCAAGCCCCTTACCAGCGGATTCCACCCAAATACGGCCGTTATGCAGTTGAATAATTCGTTTCACCAAAGCCAGCCCCACGCCGGTTCCTTCTACCTCTGGGTGAAGTCGCTCAAACAGGTCAAATGCTATTTCATGGTATCTAACATCTAATCCCATGCCATTATCTTTTACAAAAAAGAGATAATCCTCATCTCTTTGCAGCACACCCACTTCAACAACAGGCTCTGGTTGATCGCCGATAAATTTAGCGGCATTTTCCAGTAAATTTTGCATCACTTCTTGCATACGCAGCCGGTCTACCAGCACAATCGGCATTTGCTCTGGAACGATCAATTTAATGCCGCGTTCTTCATATTGAAACAATAAATTTAACAACGCCTCATGCACTATTTTTTCAAAAGGCACAGATTCCATTTGATTCACAATTCGGCCTAATCGAGAGAGGTCTAGCAAATCTTGCAAGAGTGCTTGCATTTTTTCCGAGGCTTGTCTAATGTGGTTTATATCACCTGAAACACTTTCCCAATTTTGTTGGGCAATATCGGACTCCAGAAAACCAATGAACCCTCGAATTGTGACCAACGGACTTTTGAGATCGTGAGAAACCGTATAAGTGAAACGTTCTAGCTCTGAGTTTTTAGCTTCTAATTCGGTGATAAGCTGCTCTCGTTCTGTTTCGCTATGTTTCCGTTCAGTAATATCACGGATAATTCCCAAAACATTTCCTTCACCAATCCCCAATAAGCGAACTTCATAATATCGATTTTCATGCCCAAAATCTATCATGTACTCTTGTAATAAAACTGTGTCTGTATGGGCGGCTTCAGGAATGGCTTTTGCAAATTTTCGAGCCAACTCAGGCGCGAATACGTCTGTGAGGGTTAATCCTAAATAATCGTCCAGGGAAACGGCCGTTTTCATTCCTTCAGTCGGCATAAAATTCAAAAAACGGGCATTTTCATCCACCAGAAAAATAGCGTCGGGGATGGCTTCTAATAAGGCACGGGTGGTTGCTTCACTTTTTTGCAGCGCCTGTGCCGTTTTTTTGTGTTTAGAGATTTCTCGTACCAATTCCGACGTTCTTTCTGCGACGCGCAGTTCCAAATCAGTTTGCGCGATTTGGATATCCTTGGTCATCAGTCCGCGTTTCAAGGCATTACTTAACTGCATACGCAACGTTTCGTACACCAGCCCATCTTGGGTCTCAACCCCAAAAACAACCACACCTAAATTTTCTTCTCGGAAATACAAAGGGGCGATAATAAATACCTGGCTCTCTTCTTGGCCTAGGAGCATTGGAGGCAGAACACTTTCTGTAAAATTCCAAATAGCGTTCGGGGGCAAAGCATAACGGCCGTTTTCATCATAAACAACCAGCAATTCGCTTTGCACAGGCACGGTCTCGTCCTTTTGTGCTTGATAAAGCGCAACGGCACACTGCCGCACCCCTACTTTGGGGAACTTCGCCACAATTAAACGCTTGACCTCATCCAAGCCAAACGCCGTAATCAATGAATCACCAATGCCGCGCAATCTCCGTGCCATTTGCTGGGCCATCACAACCTGGCTCTCATACGTCCATCGTTGCGTATCCACTATCAACAAGCGTGCTTGATGATACAAATCTTCAGCTTGGCTTGCCTGTTGATCAGATTCCCAATACCGCTTACCAGCTACCCGAAACACCGAAACCACTTCATGCCACCGCTTCAAATCCTTATTGTGCGCCACATCTTGCAGTAAAATTTCATCGAATTGTGATAAGAAACTATCAAATTTATTCTCAAAGATACTGCGCTCAAATGCCAAAGCCAATGTTTCCAGGACTTCATACGGTGGGCTATTGGGGATGGTATCAATAACGGCCGTTATCACTTCCTGATAAATTGAATCGGAATCTGATACCGAGGGAAGCTCTACGGGCCAGTCATCCTCAAGCCCACACGGCAAGCAACCACAAGACCGTCTTACGACCAGTTCCGCAGGCATTTCTACAAACTCTGGCACCGAATGACGCTTTATCAACGAGACACAAGTTTCTAAAGCAATTTGCCCCATCTCAAAAAAAGGAAGGTAGACCGTTGTCAGGGGGAGAGAGGTCGTTTGGTCATCGTCAAAGCCGGCAACCGCTTTATGATGGGGCACGCTAACCCCTCTCTCCTGCAATTCTGTCATGGCGCCCACAGCCATCTTATCGTTCACAGCCACAATGGCATCAAATTCTTTCTGACGCTCATCTATCAAAATGGAAACGGCCGTTTTTCCCGCGTAAGTCGAAAAATCTCCAGCCACAACCAATTCAGGATCAAAAGGAACATCATGGGCAGCCAAACAATCACAATACGCCTCATACCGTTTAGCCACGCCCACATGCCCCTCCGGTCCCAAGATAAATGCAATGCGCCGATACGCATGAACCACAAGCAAATGCTGAACCAGATCCCACATGCCTTGATAATTTCCCACGCTGACCGTAGGTATATCGGGCAAAGCGGTTTCCACACTTATCGTCGGAATTCCAGCAAAACGCTGCACAAACACCTTCAATTCATCTTCAGAAACAAACCAATCTAACGCGCCCGTCCAAATAATCAGGCCATCCAAAAACGCCGTCTGTACCACCGATTCAAAAAGAAGATTCCCTTGTTTTTCAAATTCAAATGGGGCGTTAAGCGTAGAGCCCGGATAAATGACAAGATCCACATTCAGCTTACTGGCCACATCTGCCGCACCTTGCCACTGATCTTCAAACACACGTGCATGAATCTGACTCGTAATCAATCCAATCGTCAATCGCTTGTGTGAATTCACTTAAATTATCCTCTTGCTCAATGAAAGACAGGTTTGCTAGATAAGCATTTTAACCGTTTTCTCCTAATTTGACAGCGCATAAATCATCGACTATACTCTTCATATATACCCCCCCCCAGGGGGATGGGTAAGCACGGAGATTGAATACGATGGATGACACAACGAAAACGGCCGTTACCAGAAGATTAGCCAGCGCCGCCGGACACATCAAAGGCATCGAGCGCATGGTCGAAGAAGACACCTACTGCATCGACGTCATCAAACAAATCCAGGCCGTGCAAGCCGCCCTTAACAAAGTCAGCACCCTCATGCTGGACAACCACCTGCACACCTGCGTCACCTCCGCCATCCAGGGCGACGATCTCGAAGAACGAGAACGCATGTTAAAAGAAGTCACCAGCGTCTTTGAAGTGACAGGCAAGAAATAAAAATACAAGAGATTAGAGATTGGAGATTAGGCTAATTGCGAATCTCCAATCTCCCAATCTCTAATCAACAAGGAGATTTAAAATGGAAACCAAAACATTCACCGTCCCCAATATTAGCTGTGGGCACTGCACCCACACCATCGAAACCGAAGTCGCCGACATCGCTGGCGTCAACAGCGTCAAAGCCGACAAAGACAGCAAACAAGTCACCGTCGCGTGGGATTCCCCAGCAACCTGGAGCGAAATCCAGTCCCTGCTGCAAGAAATCAACTACCCGCCCGAAGGTCTCATTCAAATTAGTTAAATATATAGCGTACCACCCCTACCCTAGCCCTCTCCCAAAAGGGGAGGGGATTGACTCCCTCTCCCTTTGTGAAAGGGCTGGGGAGAGGGTACGCATTCCCCTATGTCTCAAGAAAAACAAATAACCCTGCCCGTCATGGGCATGACCTGCGCGAACTGCGTCGCATCCGTCGAACGCAATACCAAAAAAGTAGACGGCATCACAGCCGCCAACGTCAACTTCGCCAGCGAAAAAGTCACCTTCACCTACGATCCGGCACTTGTCAAACCGCAAGCCGTCACCGCCGACGTGATTGCCCGCATCGAACGGGCTGGCTACGAAGTACCCGTCGCCGAAACCGAACTCTCCCTGCTGGGCATGACTTGCACCAACTGCGCCAACACCATCGAACGCCGTTTGAACAAAGTTGACGGCGTGCTTGAAGCAACCGTCAACTACGCCAACGAAAAGGCCATCGTCAAATACGCGGCTGGCGCTGTTACCCGCCCAGAATTGGTGGCCGCTGTGCGCAAAGCAGGTTATGACGTGGTAGAAACCTCAGCCGACAGCGACGAGCCAGAAGATGCCGAAGCCGACGCCCGTCAGGCCGAAATCGACCATCAGAAAAAGCGGCTCATTGTGGGTCTCATTTTTACGATTCCGCTCTTTACTTTGAGCATGGCGCGTGATTTTGGGCTGCTTGGGCTTGTGGTCGCACGCCAACTGGGTCAACTGGTTCTTCTTTGCCCTGGCGACTCCCGTGCAGTTTTACGTGGGCTGGGATTATTACGAAGGCGCGTACAAAAGCCTGCGCAACGGCAGTGCCAATATGGATGTGCTGGTGGCGATGGGATCGTCTGTGGCCTACCTGTACAGCGTCGCCGTGCTGCTGGCCTTGACGGCTGGCTCAATGGCGCTCGGCCATCATGTCTATTTTGAGACGAGCGCCATGATCATCACGCTCATCGTCACGGGCAAGCTGCTGGAAGCCCGTGCCAAAGGGCAGACGAGCGAAGCCATCAAAAAGCTGATCGGCTTGCAGGCCAAAACCGCTCGTGTGGTGCGCGGTGGCGAGGAAGTTGATATTCCCATCGCCGAAGTGGAACATGGGGATATTGTGGTCGTGCGTCCCGGCGAGAAGGTGCCGGTGGATGGGGTGGTGGTAAACGGCCGTTCTACCATCGATGAGAGCATGATCACCGGCGAAAGTCTGCCGGTCGAAAAAACAGTGGGCGACGCCGTGATTGGCGCTACGCTTAACAAACAAGGTCTGCTCAAATTTGAAGCCACCAAAGTCGGCAAAGAAACGGCGTTAGCCCAAATCATCAAAATGGTGGAGCAGGCTCAAGGCAGTAAAGCGCCCATCCAACGGGTTGTTGATCAGGTGTCGGGCTATTTTGTGCCATTTGTTATCGTGACAGCTCTGGTCACTTTTGCCATCTGGTATCTGGCGACGGGTGATT
Organism: uncultured Chloroflexia bacterium; assembly: GCA_963747345.1. GTDB lineage: Bacteria > Chloroflexota > Anaerolineae > Promineifilales > Promineifilaceae. The sequence continues at coordinate 838,389 of CAVVFA010000009.1, forward strand.
TTGTGGCGGCGTTGGTGCGGTTAACGGCCGTTCTCGTCATAGCCTGTCCGTGTGCGATGGGTCTAGCCACCCCAACCTCCATCATGGTCGGTGTCGGCAAAGGGGCAGAGTATGGCATCCTGTTCAAAAATAGCGCCGCGCTCGAAGAAGTCCATAAACTCAACGCCATTGTGCTGGATAAGACTGGCACCATTACGCGCGGTGAACCGTCGGTGACGGATATAGTGGTCAGTGAGCAGTTTTCAGTGTTCAGCGAACAGTTTCCAGTGAACAATGGAGCGTCTGCCACTGAACCACTGAACACTGAACACCGAACACCGAACACTGACTTTTGGCTGCAACTGGCGGCTTCCGCCGAACGCGGCTCCGAGCATCCCTTAGGTGAAGCGATTGTAAGGGCGGCCCATGAAAAAGGGCTGGCACTCAGCGAGCCAACCGACTTTGAAAGTATTGCCGGACACGGTATTCGCGCGCAGGTAGATGGGCATGAGGTACTGCTAGGCAATTTGCGCTTGATGGAACAGCAGGCCATCCCATTAAACGGACTGGCGCCCAAAGCCGAAGCCCTGCAAAACGAAGCCAAAACCGCCATGTGGTTAGCGGTCGATGGTCAGGCAAGCGCTATCATCGGCGTCGCTGACACCATTAAAGAAGGCTCCAAAGAGGCTGTACAGGCTCTAAAAGACCTCGGTTTAACGGTGGTCATGATGACGGGTGACAACGAAGCTACTGCTCAGGCCATCGCCGCCCAGGTAGGCATTGACCGCATCTTTGGCGAAGTGCTGCCGGGCGACAAGGCGAGTTATGTCAAGCAATTGCAAGCTGAAGGTTTCATCGTGGGCATGGTGGGCGATGGCATCAACGATGCGCCAGCTCTGGCACAGGCAAACGTTGGTCTGGCTATTGGCACGGGTACAGATGTGGCGATGGAAACGGCCGATGTCACCTTGATGCGCGGCGATTTACGCAGTGTGCCGCAGGCCATCAAACTGTCCAAAGCCACTATGCGCAACATCCACGAGAATCTGGGCTGGGCGTTTGGTTACAACATTGTGCTCATCCCGATTGCCGCCGGTGTTTTGGCCCCCTTTGAATGGGCACCCGACTTTTTGCGCCAGCTCAGTCCTATTTTGGCGGCGGGGGCGATGGCTTTCTCCAGCGTCAGCGTCGTCACCAATTCACTGCGCTTGAAGCGCGTTAAGCTGTAAGTACATTTTTTGACTTTTATTTGGACACTGATGCTGTCGAACGCTGATGAAAGAAGGTTTATCAGCGTTCGGCAACATCAGTGTCCCTTATATTTTTAGCTGACGAGGAAAGAAGATGAAATATTTACCACTATTATTGTTATTTGTGATTTTACTGGCAGCGTGTGGCGGGATGGCTGGCATGGAAACGGCCGTTTCCGAAAGCACCCAAACGCAAAGCGGGATGGGACAAGGCATGGGTATGGGCAACGGCATGATGGCCCGCCACCAGGCAGCCATTCCAGAAGAATACGCTGGTCTTACTAATCCGGTAACAGCTGATGAGGACTCATTAGCTCGTGGTGCCGAAATTTACACAACCTATTGTGTCGTCTGTCATGGTGAAGGGGGTATGGGCGATGGCGTCGGCGCGGCTAATCTCGATCCAGCGCCAGCCCCCATCGCTCATACCAGCCGCATGTTGGGCGACGATTATCTCTACTGGCGCGTATATTGTCGTTGCTAGTGATACAAACGACTTCATTACCCAGGATCACGATATACGTATATGGAAGTACGCATCCTCTTCTGGCTGGACAGCGTTGACGAACCCTGTAACCGATGCGTCAGGTGGAATCGAATATGTTGGATTGAGTAATAATCCTGTAGCGGGTATGCTCTTTTGTGTTTACGTTCGTCGTTCCACCATCTCATCGGTGAACACTGGGAACGTCTATTGGCGCTACGACCGGGGCGCTGGAGACAATCGACCAGTTGATATTCGCGCAGGCCGTGAATGGCACCCGGCGTAGTGGATAGCGAAGCGACGAGGATCAGGCGGGCGGCATCCGAGGCATCGGAGTTGCCGTTGGCAAGGTCGATCTGTTCCACTTCAGCATCGCCATTGTGGGCGATATCGTGAGCGATGGCCGAACTGAGCGACGGGTTGATGGTGCGCACTTCGGAGGCGATTTCATCCAGATTAAGATCGAGATCGTAGGGGTGGATCAGGTCGATGCCAGCGGCCTTCTTTGAGTTCCATATGCTGGCCACGACCATTTGCATCAGTCGAATTACGCCACGGGTTTGCTGAAACCCTTCGTTTTCCTTGAACTTGGCCATCAGCTCGCCAAGGTCGGGGTGGAATGGATAGGAGTCGATAACGCGGGTGAATAGTGCCTCTGGCAACGTGGTAGTCAGGTTCATTCGGGCAGCTTCGCGTAGCGCCTCGCGGTATGCCCCGGCTACCTGCTGAATGTCTGCCTCCGGCGCAACGGTCTCAAACAGTCGCTTGCGCAGGATGTGATAAAGCTCGTCGCCGTTCGGGTTGACCGGCGTGATCGGGACCGCATACCGTCTCGCTTCGGCCGCGATTCCTTGCGTGGCACGGTTGAATGCCGCCCCAAGGGCGGCTTGGCCAATGCTGAAATTCGACCCGGCAAGATCGGACAAAACAAGGCACACATTGTCCATATCGGCGACCGCGACGAATAGGTTGGCCAGCGCAGCGGTTGTTACGACTCCGAGATCGGCGTTGCCGACGGGAACCGCAACGGCGTATTCCAGATAGGGAGGCAGTTCGTCGAGAAACAACACCAGCGGATCACCGCCGAGCAATTGCTTCCAAGCTTCCGGCCCCGGCGCACTGAGCAAAGGCGAGACGTAACGGGCAAACTGCTCTGCCTTGCCGAGTTGCTCGGCAAGCGAACCCCAGATGCCGCCCGGGGCATCGGTGCTGCGGCCATTGAACCCAGCCACACGAGCGCGACCGAGATTGGGCGCGGGGTTTTGCTCACCCAGCAGCACCTTCTTGCGCAACACGGGATCACGCGCCAGCAGCCCCAGCGCGATCATGCTGTGCGTCTTGCCGCCACCCATCGCCTGCGAGAGCAGGAAGACCGAAGACCCCGCGCCCGCGCCACCCAAGTGACGGAATGCCCGATCCACCAGCGTGAGCATGCCGTTGGTGAAGTAGTTTTCTTCGAAGAACTCCGGGCCGTTGACCTGGCCCTTGAGGAAGGTGTCTAGGTTGAGAACCGTGGCACGACGGTCAGCGGCGAATACTGACTGACGAGGTTTGCAGAGGGTTTGGAGGCTCATGATTGACCCAAAGTGGTTGTTGTTGGTTGGATGCGAACTTGAGAAGCCGTTGTCTGAATCCAAAATTTGAATTATCGGCTGAATCTCTGAAATCAGGTTGCACGTTCTGAGTTGCAAACCGGCCGTCGGCTGTCCAGTTGGACAAGGCTGACCTTGCGCACCTTAAAAAGGCATCTGAATGACTAACAGGCTCTGGAAACCGACAATGGCTACGGCATAATAAGAGATTCTCGTGAATAAATTTGGCGATGCGGAGACATCATGCCTGCGCAAAGAATGGAAGCACCCATAACTATCCGTGAAGCAGTGGCGGCAATTCGTCGCCGGGATTTCCTCCTGCCGACCATTCAACGCGAATTCGTCTGGACTGCCGAGAAGACGGAGTTCTTGTTTGACTCATTGATGCGCGGGTATCCAGTGGGTTCCTTCCTATTCTGGAAGGTAGCCCCCGAATCCTCGCAGCGGTATAAGTTCTACGAGTTCATGCAGGACTTCCACGCCCTGACGAAGAAGCACCTTTCACCCTTTGAAATCGCAGAGCAAAAGCAGCTGACAGTAGTTCTCGATGGTCAACAACGACTGACATCCTTAACCATCGGTCTTCTGGGATACCGTGCTGACAAGGAGAAGGGAAAGTGGAAAGACAATCCAAATGCATATCCGAAACGCCGGCTCTATCTCAATCTCGCTGCGCCATACGACTCGGAAGAAGAAATTGATCGCGAATTCGATTTCCGATTTCTAACCGAGGGCGAGGCAAAGGAGAGGAATGACTCCCATCATTGGTTTCTACTGAAAAATATTCTGGATTTTGCCGGTGCTCAAGGCATGGACATGGCAAAGTTGCTCGCGTACATCCAAGACAACCATCTGAATTCGTTTGGTGGTCAGGCGCTCCTGAAGCTCTGTCAGGTAATTGTGCAGGATCCAGTGCTGCATTACTTCCAAGAGGATGAACAGGCGCTCGATCGCGTTCTGAACATCTTCATCCGCCTGAACAGCGGTGGCATACCATTATCTTATTCTGACCTTCTGCTTTCCATAGCGACCGCTCAATGGAAGAGCGATGCCCGTGAAGCAATCTATGGTCTCGTAGATGACCTAAACGAATTCGGCGATGGTTTCGAATTGGACAAGGACTTCGTGTTGAAAAGTGCCCTTGTTCTCACAGATCGCCCCAGCATCAAGTTCAACGTTGAGAATTTCGACAAAGAGAACACGCAGGCCATCGAGGAGAATTGGGATAAATCCGTCAGAGCGCCACTACTCAAGGCGGCCGAATTGGCTGCATCGTTTGGCTACTACGGAAAGACACTGACGTCCGCCAATGTGCTGATCCCGATTGCGTACTATCTGAAGCAAATCGGCTCGCCTGTGAACTTCACATCGCATCCCTGCTTTGCCGAAGACAGGAAGCTGTTGAGAAAATGGCTTGTGGTTGGCCTCCTAAAATCGGTGTTCAGCGCAAAAACGGATACGGTTCTCGGTGCTGTTCGGACAACCCTACAATTGAATGTGGGATCAGGCTTCCCGTTCGATGCAATCGAGAAGACTCTTGGGACGCACAATGTTTCTCTGAAATTCAGTGACGACGAGTTGGACAACCTGCTCGATGCCGAATACGGGAAACGGAATACCTTCTCCGTTCTTGCAGCCGCATATCCGGCGTTGAACACGCAATTCAAGTTTCACCTCGATCACATCTTCCCGAAGTCCGGATTCGACAAAAAGAAGCTCAGGAAGGCCGGATACACCAATGAGGACATCGAGTTCTATACGGAGGCCTACAATCTTCTGCCCAACCTGCAATTGCTGGAAGGAGTAACGAACCAAGCAAAGCTGGACACACCATTTGAAGAGTGGATAAAACCCCTTCGGGCGGATCCAATGGCGTGGGCCGTATTCAAGACGCAGCACATGATTCCAGATACCGTTGATTATTCGATGCCCACATTTAGAAGCTTCTTCTCTACTCGGCGCGCGCTTTTACTCGAAAAGCTAAAGAAGGAGCTTCCTTATACGTGATGTCATATGGCATTAGATATCATGGTCGGCAGTCCGAACGCGCAAAAAGGCCCAACGAGGAATCTCTTCAACCGACTGACTACTCCGCTCCGATACCTGTTGTTGACCCGCTAGAGGCTTGACCGGCAGTTCAGGGGTTGATATGTGACCGTGTGGTGAGATGCGGTTTTTTGATCAGCAAGGCGACATTTCGCATGAGCGATCATCTTCGGAAGAAGATGGATCTTCCCTCATCTATCCATCAGAGAAGATATACGATCTTTGATAGATGCTATTTGAAATCGCAGTGTTGATTCGGGATGGTCTATCTTCCCCGTGAGATGTGCGACCGCTCGATGTTCATCAAATTGTTACACGGGCTGTTACGGGGATGGACCGGGGGCGTCCGGATGACCCAGGAACTTTGAGGTTTTTCCTGCGAAGCGACCGTAGATCGCGTAGTAGAAGCCGTGGCCTGTGGTTTTGTAACGTAGCCGTCAGGCTTCGTTACGGATTCGGTTACAGCGGAAAGCCTCTTCCTGTAAGGGTTTCCAGCTTTTTGTAACTTTGTAACAACGAAACAGAAGAAAGAGAGAGATACGCGCTGCCCCCGCCGCCCCGACCCCCAATGCACCCTCATTTCTCCCGTTCCTGCCTTTGCCTCTCCTCCCATTGTTACACGGTTACAAGTTACAGCCCCCCAGATCACTCACGGCAATCGGCCCTCCAGGCTTCCATGATCATTGCCATGGCCAAGGTGTCCAGCTCGCAGTAACGCAGCAGAGCAGACTTGATCCGCTCTCTGGTTTGTGGGTCCATTTGCTCGAACTGAAGCCGGGCGTAGGCAGTCGCAGCGGCGCCGCCTTCGGCGATGATGCTGTCGTCCCCGGCTTCAACATCAACACCCTCGGGCAGCATGTCACGCGCCATTGCTTTCAGCCGGCCATAAGGATCCGAGGCCGTGCCGTCGGCAGACACATCGATCCACGCAAATCCCTCAGGCGAGGCGAAATTGAGGCTCGGCATCCCGCCGGGCACCCCATAAATCGGCCGGCTGTACTTCCCCTTCAGTAGATCCGATCCTTTAAGAATTGCCGGCAGCACCTTCTTGATCGAGCTGCTCCCCTTCGTATCGGGGTGGAAATAGGCTTTACCGGCGAGGTCGCAAAGATCGACCATTGCTCGATCGCCGCCCTTGGTGAGACGGCCCAGAAAATGCAGCTGTTCTTCCTGGTCATCCGGCGGGTTGTCGTCCTCCATCAGTTGCCGCGCGATGGCGTTCAAGATCGTGTTTTCGTGGTGGCTCCACATGAACACCGTGCCTTCGTCGCCATTAACTTCCTGCATCAGCGCACGGGCAAACGTGTAGTTCGGAAAAACACCCGGTTCAGCACACAGGTACTGGCCTACGTGGCGCACCTCGCCATTTGCTTCCATCAGGTGATGGGAAAACTGAAAAGCAATCGACTCGTAGGGCCTCATTCCTTCATGAAAAGGCAGGGCGACCGCCGCCGTCTCGAAATCGATGAAATGCAGCGGGAAGCGCCATTCCGACATCGCGTTTCGAACCAATGTCGTATCCAGGTAGTAGCCCCGATCACGGTCTTCTACGTGGAGACCCGAGACTTGCATCCATTGCCGCTGCTTGATCGACAGGCCGTCCGGTCCTGCCTCCTCGTCAAAGTCCCCGAGATCGTCTTTCTGTACCTGCGGGAGTTTGACTACCCCCTGGTCGATTAAGGTTTGCTTGCGGCGGCAGTTGTACAGGTCAAGGACCGTGCCGGCAGAAAAATCAGCATCGGACCAGCCAAGCGCTTCATTCCAGCACTCGCGAAAGCCGCTCGCGAGGTCGCTGTCGGCCGGCGCATCGAACTGGCAGCCACCGCAATGCGCGCCGATTGGTGGCGTAACCGGCTGGTCATTCGCGTAATGTTTGGCCCAGAGGTTGGCCGCGTCGGCAAAGGGCAGGGGACCGCCTGGAAATACCAGGGTCGATGCCAGGATGCCGGCCACCTGCGATGAGACATCGACCTTAGCCAAGAGCAGATCAGCCAGGGCCTTGCCATCGACGCCGGGCGGGATCGTGGTTTCCACCGCACGATCAGGCAGGATCCGGAACATTTGGTTGATCCCCGCAATAGGCGCGACTTGGGCCTTGTCGGGCATCATCAGGAAGGTCTTGATCGCAGCGCCCGTGAAGGCTTGTTGCAGCACCCATTTCTGGAATGCGGCGTCCTGGAAATATGGCAGCATGTCCGAACTGATGCCGCCTCTGGCCCCGAAAAGCTCTGGTTTCTGGGAGTTGTAGGACTTGGCCTTGACCTCGATGAGCTCGAAGTTATTGCCGTTTTTGACCAGGATGTCGATGCGGATGAAGAAGTTGCCGACGCGGATCGCCGGTTCGAACAGGACGACGCGGTCTCGGGTCAGAAGCTTCATGGTGGCGGCCTCGGCGGCGGCGTGATCGGTCTCGCGGATCTCGATCCCATCAGGGTAGCGCAACTTAGCGAGGGCGCCGACCTGATACCCGCCTTCAGCCAGCATCTCCATGAAGGCATCCTCGGCCATCGCGTCCTGGTAGATGTCTTTTTTGCCGGTGTAATACAGCTTCCGCGGGCATTCGACCGCGATCTTGAAACGGGATTTTGTCAGGTATCTTGGCTTGGCCATCTCAGTGTCCCCCGGTATGAGTTGCGAACCACGAATTCAAGCACGCCCACGCCGCAAAAAATCCGGAATCGCCACGCTTTTTCTCTCGGATTGCGCCGATCAGATTGATGATCGCCGACCCGGTCAGCAGGGCAAAACCGAGCATCGGGATACCGGTGGCCAACGCGACGCCGCCGGCAACGGAGGCAAGTTTGGGGATTTGTTGAAACAGGGTGGGGTGGGGCATGGAACCTCCGAATTTGTGCTTGAAATGCGCCCGGGAGGTCAAAAATGGACATACCCAAGCTAGGTCAGTTCTGTGACAGATTCTCAATTTGCACAGATGCAAGAAGTCGTATTGATGAATTTTTCTTAGGCATGGCTGGATGACTCCATTTAGGCAGTTCAAGACAGGCTTAGGCAAATGGCTTTTAACACATTGAAAAATATAGTGAAATTCTAGTGAAATAAACCG
>CAVVFA010000010.1:0-32644 GCA_963747345.1 uncultured Chloroflexia bacterium
GTTCAATGTCTACGGTTTCTATTGTAGAAGCGCAGACAATACCATTCATTTTCGTTGTACCTTTAGCGAGCCGTTATCTTCATGATTTCGGCATTAGCAGAAACGGGACGTACACCTTTTGATTTATTAGAAGCTGAATCTGAGATTGTTTCTGGGTTTCATGTGGAATATGGCGGCATGAAGTTTGGTATGTTTTTTCTGGCAGAGTTTATCAGTACTTTGTTTATGTCTGGCTTTTTTACTACGATCTTTTTGGGTGGCTACCGTTTCTTTGGTTTAGAAAATATTGTAATTGGTGATGGCTGGGCGATTGGGCGTTTACTTAGCTTGGTTGTTTTCTTTGTCAAAATGTTTATGGTTTACTTTGTGTTTATTTGGATTCGAGCCACGTGGCCTCGCGTTCGTGTAGACCAGATTCTTAACTTTAACTGGAAATTCTTGGTGCCCTTGTCACTTGCACTGATTCTTATGATTGCGGTTTTGGACAAGGTGATTCCGGCAACTGCTGGTATTTATTCTCGGTCTAGCATCTTGCTTCTAGCCAATTTGATTATTGCGATGATTGCGGTTGAAATCATGCGCTGTCGGCTCGCCGTAAACGGAAAGAGTCATCGGGTGATGCTGCGATGAACGTCAGTGAAGCGGTATATCAAGACACTCATGATGCCCATGACTCACATCATGAGGTTGCTGCGGCACACTAATGCCTGCAATGCTTTCTAGGGAGTATTCAGTAAATGACGACTGATCAAGTTATTTTTATCATTTTAAGTGTCATTACATTAGGCACTGCCTTGCTGGTGGTGACGCTACGCAATTTGTTCCATGCAGCTCTCGCTCTAATGGCGACTTTTTTGGGTGTGGCTGGTTTATATGTGATGTTGGATGCAGGATTTTTGGCGGCGGCTCAGTTGCTGGTTTACATCGGCGCGATTTCGATTTTGCTCATTTTTGCCATTATGATGACGCGGCGGATGATGACTGCGGATGAGCCTGCATTTAATTCACAGAAATGGGCTGCATTGGTAACGGCCGTTGCCGGATTTCTCGTCGTGGCATGGGCTCTGCTGAAATTAGTGAATTTAGAAAATCAAGACTTGGCTCAAATTGGCGGGTACAAGTTGAAACGAAACCTGTGTCTAGATGCAGCGCCCTACATTCAAAACTCGGTTGTTGCCATGGGACAAGCCTTTGTAGACCCCAATGGCTTTGTCCTTCCTTTTGAAATCGCATCTGTCTTATTATTAGCCGGTTTAGTCGGTGCCATCATTGTAGCTTGGCCTAAAGCGGAGGATGAAGAATCATGATTCCTCTTTCTTGGTATTTGATTGTAGCCGCCCTCTTATTTTCCATTGGCCTTTTCGGTGTCATGTCTAGGCGTAACGCTGTGGCAATTCTGATGTCGGTTGAATTGATGTTGAACGCCGTGAACATCAACTTGGTCGCTTTTTGGCGATACGTTTGGTATGAGAATGTGGATGGTTTGGTATGGGCTGTGTTTGTTTTGACAGTAGCTGCTGCTGAAGCCGCCGTCGGTTTGGCCTTGATTATTTCCGTATATCGCAGCCGAGATTCTGTCGTGGCTGAAGAACTGGATACTTTAAAGAATTAGTCTTTATTGACATTTGCTTTTCACTTGAGTAAATCCATATGAGTGAACAACTACTAACAACATTAACTTGGCTTATTCCAGCAGGCCCCTTACTTGCCTTCTTTGTGATTGTATTGTTTACCAATCGCAGTCGGACACTGAGTTGGGTAATTGCGTGGGTGAGCATCTTTGCATCTTTAATTTTTGGCTGGATTGTGGCCTTAAGTGTAGCAGCAACAGACCCTCATCATCTGGACCTGCATCCTACAGCAATTGCTGATTCCATCTTTTGGCTGCCTTTAGGTAACTTTTTTCAGGGTACTTGGTTGAAGATGGGTGTTGCGGTAGATCCGTTAACATCTGTTACGCTTATTATGGTGACATTTGCTGTTACCATGATTTTCATTTACAGCGTTGGTTATCATAACTGGGGCGTACCACTAGGCAAAATTTTGGGTGTTCCCAATCATCTGCAAGAAGAGCCTCTGCTTTCTCGTTTCTTTGCCTTTATGAGTCTTTTCGCTGGTGGTATGTTGCTGCTTGTTGTCGCCGATAACTTATTGCTCTTATTTATCGGTTGGGAAATCATGGGCTTCTGTTCTTATTCGCTCATCGGTTTCTGGTATGCTCGGGATTATCATCTCGGTCCCGACGATATTCCCCATATCTCGCCGCGTAAAGCTGGGATTAAAGCTTTCATGACCACCCGTATTGCAGATGTGGTCATGTTAATGGGTATTGTCTGGTTCTACTTGGTATTTGGTACTCTGAACTTTAGCGAAGCACTTTCTGCCCATAGTTTGGAAGAAGCAGTGGTGAAAGTGGGGGGTGTAGCGCTTGGTGTGATGGGCTTACTGCTCTTTACCGGTACGGTTGGTAAATCAGCCCAATTCCCACTCCATGTCTGGTTGCCTGATGCGATGGAAGGCCCGACGCCGGTTAGTGCTGTTATCCATGCGGCGGCAATGGTTTCTGCTGGTGTCTATTTGCTCTTGCGCATCTTCCCGCTTTTAGAAGTGGGTAGTGGCCCGGCGGGTAATCCCGCATTTAGCTGGGTGATTATTGGCATTGGTGCTTTTACGGCATTTATGGCAGCGACCATTGCCGTCGCGCAGAATGATGTTAAAGGTGTGCTTGCTTATTCTACGATTTCGCAGTTAGGATTTATGATTGCCGCGATTGGTGTAGGTGGATATGTGGCTGGCGCTTTTCACTTGATTACGCATGGCTTCTTTAAGGCGCTGCTTTTCCTCGCTTCTGGTTCTGTCATTCATGGCATGGAACATGGGGCACATGAAGTACATGACCACCATACTGATCCCCAAAATATGAAATATATGGGTGGCTTACGCAAGAAAATGCCTGTTACCTTCTGGACATTTTTTATTGGTGGTATGGCATTGTCTGGCTTGCCCCTGTTTCACGGCAGGCTTCTGGTCTAAAGACGAGATTTTTGCAGAAGCATGGCATGCCTGGAAATTAGGTGAGCCAGCTGGTTTAGTTGTTTTAATTATGTTAGCGGTTGCGGCTTTCCTGACTGCTTTTTATACGATGCGTCAAATCAGTTTGACTTTCTTGGGTAAACCACGTAGTCCATTGGCTGAACATGCGCATGAGAGTAATAAGTTCATGACGGTTCCGCTGGTTTTGCTCGCTATCTTTGCTGTTGTAGCTGGTTGGGCAGGTATTCCAGAAAACTTCCCTATTATTGGCCCGTTAGTCGATAACAACTTCTTTCATCATTTTGTGGGTGCAACTATTTATGAGACGATGTCTGAACTTGAAGAATTGCATCTTGTATCTCACGCCTTGGCAACCCTGCCGTTTGATTGGGTACCATTAGTTACTTCTCTTGTCGTGGCTTTGGGTGGTTTGTTTGTGGGGTGGTTGATTTATGCACGTAAACCGCTTGCCGAAGGGCAGACTGATCCGTTAGTAAGACCCCTTGGTCCGCTTTACACCTTCCTCAATCGGAAATGGTATTGGGATGAACTGTATAACGTGGTGTTCTACCGTCCGACAATTTGGGTGTCTGAGACGCTGGTCTATGAGTACGTTGATAAGGGACTTATCGATGGCACCTTGCACTTGATTGCCCGTGCGTTCTATGGCTTTGGTCGTTACATGAAACGTCTCGAAGAACTGGTCTTTGGTGATTTTGTGGATTGGCTCAAGGATGTGTTCCTTCGTTTTGCCAATTACACCCGAGAACTGGAAACAGGCAAAATCCAAGAGTATGTGTGGATGTCTACCATTTCAATTGCGGTAATAGCTGCTATCTTATTAGCAATTAACTATTTTGGCCCAATTTTTGGTTGGTTTGATGGTTTATCTGGGCTATTTGCAACCCTTAATTAATTAGGAAAACCGATGGACTTTATTCAAGATAACCTCCTATCGATAGTCATCTTTTTCCCGTTAGCGGCGTCGTTTTTGATTTTCTTGCTACCGGGAGATGCAAAAAAGACGATTCGCTGGATGGCGCTCATTCTCAGTTTGGTGCCGCTGGTATTAACGTTGGTGCTTTGGTTCAACTATGATCGCGTTGATGCTGGCTTCCAATATGAACAGCTTGCACCCTGGTTCCCGATGCTTGGGTCTAGTTACCATGTTGCTTTGGATGGGATTAGCCTGGCGATGTTCTTGTTGACAACGATTCTGACACCGTTGGCGATTTTGGCTTCTTTCAACGTGGAAAAAGCACCGAAGATGTTTATGGCGCTTTTCTTGTTGATGGAAACGGCTATGTTGGGTTTGTTTGCCTCGTTGGATTTGCTCATCTTCTTTATCTTCTGGGAATTTGGTTTAGTGCCGATGTATTTTCTCATCAAGATTTGGGGTGGGGCAGACCGAAATTACGCTTCCTTTAAGTTTATTATTTACACGATGGCTGGTAGTTTGGGTTTGCTTTTGGCAATTCAGATTATCGGGGTGTCGATGGGCACGTTTGATATTGTGGAGTTGTATGACGTGTGGGTTAATTGGTCAGCGCCAGTGCTGCCGAATGTGGCTCTTTCCACAACTATGGTGAAAAATATCGCTTATATTGTGTTTGTGATTGCGTTTGCCATTAAAATTCCGATCTGGCCTTTCCACACCTGGTTGCCCGATGCCCATACGCAAGCACCGACGGCCGGTTCGATGATTTTGGCGGGTGTGTTATTGAAGTTGGGGGCATATGGTTTTATTCGCCTGGTTATTCCGCTTTTCCCACAACAGGCTAATACAACGGCCGTTATCCTGGCTGTCTTTGGTATGTTGAGCATTGTGATGGGTGGGTTCGCTGCTTTTGGACAATGGGACTTCAAACGTCTTGTAGCCTACTCTTCTATCAATCACATGGGTTTTGTGGTGCTGGGTTTGGCGGTTATGGCTTTTGCTTATGGCCGTGCCGATGCCTTTATAGATCCCAACATCCGCCTGAATGCCATTACGGCAACGAATGGCGCTGTCTTGCAGATGTTTAATCATGGCCTTTCCGCTGCGGGTATGTTCTTTATGGTGGGTGTCATCTACGAGAGGGCGCATACCCGCGATTTGAAACGCTTTGGCGGCATTTGGTCGATTATGCCTTTCTTTGGCGGCATTTTGATTTTTGCTAGTATGGCTTCATTGGGTTTGCCTGGTTTGAATGGTTTTGTAGGCGAGTTCCTGATTGTGCGCGGTACCTGGGGAATTTTCTCGGTAATGGTAGCACTTTCGATGATCGGTTTATTGATGACAGGCGCATACATCTTAAAGGGGATTGGTGAAACGCTGCATGGTCCTATTAAAGATGAATGGCGCGGCTTGAAAGATATGACTTTCCGCGAACATGTTGTTATCTGGCCGTTGATGGCACTGATGTTGTCATTGGGTGTATGGCCGATGTGGCTGTTGGCGATTATCAACGACACTGTAACACGGATATTTAGTTAGGAAGAGGGTATATGAACTTCCCATTTCTATCAGTTATTGCATTACTGCCGATAGTAACGGCCGTTGTCATTCTACTAATGCCTAAAGAGCGTGGTGAGAATTCACGTATGCTCGCCTTGGCCGCAATGGTAATGAGTCTGATTTTATCGCTGTACGTGTACATAGCTTATTACAATAATTTACCGGATCCGGGAATTCCTTGGGCTGAAACATTAGCTTTTGTTGAGCAATATTCTTGGATGCCAGCGGTTGGTATTAACTATATCCTTGGCATTGATGGCATGAGTGCCACCCTGGTTTTGCTGACGTCTATCGTTGGCCTGGGTGGTGTGCTTATTTCTTGGAGCATTGAGGATCGCCCTCGCGAATTTTATGCATTCTTTATGCTCCTTGGTAGCTGGTGTGCAGGGCGTGTTTGTGGCAGTGGATGGCTTTTTGCTCTTCTTCTTTTATGAATTAGCAGTGTTGCCCATGTATGTCATGATTGTCATTTGGGGCTGGAAAGAACGGCGTGAATATGCAGCCATGAAGTTGACACTCTACTTGTTGATTGGTAGTTTCGTATCCTTTATTGCGTTCTTGTTCCTCTATTTTCAACTACCAAGTTATCTACCCGCACAACTTCCGGCTGGTTTACAACCGTTGGCCGCAGGTCAATATACATTTGATTTGCGTTACTGGTCAGAAGCCCAGTTCCCCATTCAGATGCAACAAATCTGGTTCATGCCATTGTTTGTCGGTTTCGCGGTGTTAGCGGGTATGTTCCCCTTCCACAACTGGTCTCCTGATGGTCATGTGGCTGCACCAACGGCCGTTTCCATGATTCATGCTGGTGTCTTGATGAAACTTGGCGCTTACGCTTCTATGCGCGTTGGTATTCAGATTATGCCAGAAGGCACCGTTTACTGGATGCCCTTCATCATGTTGCTCACACTCATCAACGTTCTGTATGGCTCATTCATCGCCATGCGTCAGCGGGACATGAAATATCTCATTGGCTATTCCAGTGTTAGCCATATGGGTTTAGTCACGATGGGCTTTGCGACCATGACTTTGTACGGATTTGTCGGGGCTGGCATTCAAATGGTGAGTCATGGCGTCATGACAGCCCTTTTCTTCTCTGTTGTTGGTATGGTATATGACAGAGCACATACCCGAAACATGGACGACTTAAGTGGGATGCGCAAAGCCCTACCTTTCCTCGTCATCCCCTTTATTATCGGTGGTTTGGTTTCCATGGGTATGCCTGGACTTTCAGGCTTCATCGCCGAATTCCCCATCTTCATGGGGTTATGGGATGGTGGTAGTTTGAATCTTCAAAACACAGCTTTTGGCTTGAATCCCGCTAGCTACTATCAAATTGTGGCAATCTTAAGCGTATTAGCCATCGTTATTACAGCCGCTTATATTCTACGTGCTGTTCACAAAGTGTTCTGGGGAGACTATGAAGGTGAGAAATGGCACGACATGCGCCCCATCCTTCCTATAGATAAACTAACTGTGATTATGTTCTGTTTTATACTCATTCTTATTGGTGTTGTTCCCTCAGTTATCGCTCCTATTGTGGAGGCCGGTATGATACCGGTTGTTGCGCGGGTACAAGAAGCACAACAAGTCGCAACAGTACTTGATAGTGTTCACATTGCTGCCACGAATTTACTGTCTTGGCTTGGAGGTGCATAAGTGAACGCTCCTATATCACTTGATTGGTTCTTGGCAATACTGCCAGAAATTTGTCTCATTATTCTTATAGCGATTGTCTTGGTCTATGATCGTGGCTTAAAACCAGCAAACCGTCGTAATGTTGGCTTGGTTTCAGCCTGGGGGGCATTCATTATTCTGCTCCTGACAGTCGGTTTGTGGATATTCTTTGATTCACCCAATACGTCAGATTTAGGCGATCCGATAGCCAATCTATCCAGTTCCCTTTATTGGGGCGGAATGATTAGAAATGATCTAATTACATTGATTTTCCGTGTCATTTTCCTGTCGGCGCTTTTAGTAGTCAGCCTCATTACACTTGATTCGAAACGTTTACAACGCGGTGAATTTTTTGCATTATTAATCGCCGCTACCATTGGCTTTAGTTTAATGGGAGCCTCTGCTGATTTAATCATGATCTATATCGCTCTGGAAACGGCCAGTATCTCTTCATATATCTTGGCTGGATTTATGACTGAGGATGATTTATCAACTGAGGCGGGTATTAAATATTTTGTTTACGGAGCATTTGCTACGGCACTCATGCTATATGGCATGAGCATGTTATATGGCATGTTTGGCGAAACAAATATTTATGCATTAGGTCAAATTGTGCCGTCGATTCCCACGGCGACAAGCCCAGATTGGAATGGGTATGCGCCTGCATTACAATCCTTAGCATCCTCAATAAATGGCATTGTTCTTCTGTCGGCCGTATTAGTTATCGTGGGTTTTGGCTTTAAGATTTCCGCTGTCCCGCTTCACTTTTGGACACCAGATGTTTATCATGGTGCACCAACTTCATTTACGGCATTCGTATCGACAGCCTCTAAAGCTGCTGGTTTTGCTATTTTCCTGCGTGTTTTTGATGCAGGTGTATTTGGAAATCCAGGTGAAAGTAGTTATTGGTGGGCCATGTTGGTCGCTATCTGTGTTGTCACAATGACACTGGGTAATTTGGCGGCTATTTTCCAAAAGAACCTCAAACGATTGTTGCTTATTCTAGTATCGCCCAGGCTGGCTACGCCATGATTGGGCTGGTCGCTTTCTCGCCAGAAGGATCTGGTGCGACTATGTTCTATCTTTTGATGTATGTCTTTACGAATGTTGCCATATTTGGGGTAATTATTTTAGTAAGTAACGTATCCTCATCAAATGATTTGAAGGATTTGTACGGCCTTAACCGTAGATCTCCTTTCTTGGCATTAGTTATGATGTTGGGGCTGTTGTCATTAGGTGGTATTCCGCCAACGGCCGGTTTTATCGGCAAATTTTTCTTGTTTAAAGCATCTATTGAGGCAGGGTATACATGGTTGGCTGTACTTGGTATCCTGAATGCTTTAATAGCACTTTACTATTATCTTTCCATTATTAAATATATGTATCTGTATCGGTCTGACGAGGAGGATGTTCCTATTCCTGTATCGCGGGCGGCTCAAATTGGTTTATCTGTATCTGTTTTCTTTATCCTATTCCTGGGCATATATGCTGGCCCTGCTTATGATTGGACACGTGCAGCCGCAAATTCCTTCTTCCCTTTCATCGGTTAGGGATTGTGGACTAAAATTGTCACCGAATTGAATTGTGATATAATGCGCAAACCGCGATTTAAAAATAAAAACTGTGTCTGAAAACTTGCAACACAATCAAACAGGAGTAAAGGCTAGTTTAGTTGGCCAAGTTGGCTGTGTAATAGGCTTGGTTGCTATTGGTATCATTGTTCTAGCCCTTTTTGCTGGTCGTTATTTAGATAACTATTTTGGCACCAATGGCGTTTTTACCATCATTTTTATGTTAGGCAGCTTTCCTATAACCCTATTCGTTATGGTGCGTATGAGCTTGTACATGGTGAAAAGGTCGCAAGAGCGAATGACACAGTATCAAAAAGATCAAAAACAAAAAAACTCAACTCAAGAAGAGGAACAAGTACCTAAATGAAAAAGAGATATATTATCCTCGTTTGTTTCATCTTGATGCTGTTATTCGGCACTTTTATTGACTACACAAGACCTGTATTGCCGTTTGTGCAGTTGCCAGGTGAATTTTACCCAGGTAGCTATAATTGGCCGATTGTTGGCACTTTGTTTGGTGGTTTGACCAACACATATGTGGCTACGGTGTTAGCATGGATTATTGTTGTTTTAATTGGTTTGTCTCTCAAAGCTCGGTCACGCACCGCTGATGAGGTTCCAACGGGTTTCTACAATTTCTTTGAAATGCTTATTGAAGGAGCATACAACTTTGCGGAGGGCATTGCTGGGCCGAAGGTGAAAAACTTCTTCATGTATTTCATGACCTTTATCTTGTTTATTTTGGTTGCGAACTGGATGGAACTGGTACCTGGGGTTGACAGCATTGGTTTTTTTGAGGACTTAGCACATAAAAAAGCGGTTGAAGCGACAGAAGCTTGGATACAGGCCGAGGAACAACTTGGTCAGCACCCATCAGAAGAAGAAATCCATCATTTTGAAGAAGCACAATATGAATTGTTTCGTGAACTTCGGGTAGGGGATATCCGTGATGGTGTGGTGTTAACCCGTGCGTATGCAGATGAAAATGGTGAAAAACCAGCAGATGCACAATATACGATTGTGCCATTCTTACGTGCTGCTGCGACTGATTTGAATTTTACCTTGGCGCTCGCTTTGGTTGCTATGTTTATGGTGCAGTACTATGGCTTTAAGTTCCTTGGATTTAGTTATCTTCATAAGTTTTTCCCATTCTTGGAGAAAGGCTTTGGTGCTAAAGCGGCTAAAAATCCTATCAAGGTGATTGATATTCCGGTAGGTATTTTGGAACTGGTTAGTGAGTTCTCGAAGATTATCTCATTTGCCTTCCGTCTTCTGGGTAATATCTTTGCCGGTCAGATTCTGTTGTTCGTGATGGCATATTTGATTTCAGTAGCAAATATTGCTTTTTTTGGCTTGGAATTCTTTGTAGGTCTTATTCAAGCCGCTGTCTTTGCTATGCTGGCAATCATCTTTATGACGCAAGCGTCTGAAAGCCATCATAAAGATGACGAACATCATTAATTCGTTTGTTTTGTTTATTATTGTTAATAACTGCCTGATTTGATTAGGCGTTCAGAATATAAAATTAAAGAAAATATATTTTAGTCGGAGGATATTTTTTATGGATCAATTAGCGGCAGAAGCCCTTGTTATTGGTTTGAAAGCGATTGGTGCTGGTTTGGCTATGTCAGGTGCTATTGGTGCCGGTGCTGGTATTGGTATTCTGGTAAATGGTGCCGTGCAGGGCATTGCACGTAATCCTGATGCGAGTGGTGATATTCAGACAAATATGATTTTGGGTATTGCGTTTGCTGAAGCAGTTGCCATTTATGCCCTTGTTGTCGCCCTAATTATTCTATTCGTCTAAATAACGATAGGGATAGATTTTTCTACCGGATTGCCTTATTGGGTTAATCGTAGATGGAGAGATAGAGGCATAAGATATGGATGCTTTAGGTATTAATCTTGGTTATCTTATCATGCAGATTCTGGGTATTATTATCCTGCTGCTGATTATGAAAGGTTTAGTTTATGCGCCAATTTTACGTGTGTTGGATGAACGTAAGGCGCGTATTGCTAAAGGTTTAGAAGATTCAAGGCAAGCTTCAATTGCCCGTGATAATGCAGATGCAGAAGCCAAGAAGATTTTGGATGCGGCACGTGCAGAAGCGGCAAAAATTCGCTCTGATGCGGCGGTACAAGCAGAAGATACTTCTAAAGGTATTCTGAAGAAAGCAAATGAAGATGCGAAAGTTGTTGTGGCAGCAGCTCAAACAGATGCTGAAGCAGAACGTGATCGTATCTTAGCTGATTTGCGTGGACAGGTGGCTGGTATTGCTATTGCGGCCGCTAATAAATTGGTTGGTGAATCATTGGATGATGCACGTCAACGTGCCATTATCGGTGATTTCTTTGCCAAAGTGCCTGCTAGTGTATCTTCTTTGAAAGGTGACCGGGCTGTAGTTACCAGCGCGTTGCCTTTGACTGAGGCTGAACAAGCAAAAGCAAAATCTGCTTTGAGTGCGTCAGAGATTATTTTTAAAGTAGACCCCAGTATTTTGGGGGGCTTGGTTGTGCGCGTTGGTGATCAGGTTGTGAATGATAGTGTTGCTGGTCAGATGAGTGCGATGCGCGATTCTTTGAAATATACTGGCGCATCGACTCTCGTTAAAAGAGTGAAGAAACTTTAGTTACACGGCCGTTATGGCCGCATAGCCCCTTCAATATAAAAAGACCAGGGAACGCCGAACCCCTGGTCTTTTTTGTTTTCTGTTTTTATATTGGGGCTAGAGGAAGTTTTGTAAGATGGCTGCCAACGAAACGGTGACCTCGTTAACGGCCGTTTCCATAATCTCAGACATCGGCTCTCCCAAATTGGTGTGTATGGGTTGGATGCCGATGAGTGCGACTTCTGTGGTGGTAACGGCCGTTAAATAGCGAGCCAACATATAAGGCGGCATCGTGTGGGTGGAGGCACTGATACCCGTTGTTTCTTGCCAGGACAACCAGCGAATTGTGCCTGGTTCTTCGTCCATCTGCGCCATATCAATTAAGACGACTAAATCGGGGGAAAACTTACGAATGGGGCCAGTATGGTTTTCTGGCGCGTGGGCTGCTTCGACAAGCAGTAAATTTGGGGGTGTGGTAGGAGAAAATACTTCAACAAGACCGCGAATCACGGCAATGCCAGCCATATCATCCCCACGCATCTCATTGCCGATACCCATCAAGGCAACCCGAATGGGCTGCCCCTCAGAAGCGTTACTCAGTCTCGACAGCGTCTGCCAAAGCGAATTTTGCCATGGCTTCGGCCAAATCTTCTTCTCGTCCATAACTAACTTCAAACGGAACTTTGCTCGTTGCCGCCAGTTCCCATTGCTCATCAGACATCTCAATGCAGCTAAAACGGCAGCTTTCAATACATTGCGCACAATAGGTGCAACGATCCATGTGATACTGCATCACAAATCGTTTGGCTTTCTTGTCAATGGTGATGATCTCAATCGCATCGGCCGGGCAATCTTTGCTGCACAAGCCACACCCCGTGCATTTTTCTGGATCCCATTCCAACTTACCGCGTAACCGTACTGGTGCTTCAACTCGTTCAAACGGATATTGTACGGTGGCAGGTTTCTTCCAAAACGATCCAACCACATCACTGAACATCGTCGCGATTTTCATAATAGATTTTCTCTTCTCAGCAAACTGGTAATCAGACGACCTAACTGTTCACTGATTACTGTGTACACTGTTCACTATCTTAAATAAGCTGTAACACCACAATAATTAACCATTGTAGCAGAACCAGTAGTGCGCCATAACGCCACCACATGCCTACCGTTTGGTCGATACGTAATCGTGTCATAAGAGATTGCAAAGTAGCTAAAACAACCAATAGTCCGCCTGTTTTTAGCAAGAACCAAATTGGATTAGACACGCCCCCCATGTAAAATGCGGTAATCAAAGTAAGGCCAATAATCAATTCAGCCCCTTTGCCTAAATGAAAGATGGCAAGCCCACGGCCGCTGTATTCTGTTAAAGCCCCTGCTACGATTTCCGTTTCTGCTTCAGGCGAATCGAAGGGAGGCAATTCTAGCTTACCCATCAACCCGATTAGCGCCACGACAAAGCCAATGGGCTGTAAAATCATCATCCAGGTGTGAGTTTCGGTATAGGTGACGATTTCGCTGATTTGCCAACTGCCAGCGGCGATGGCAGGGCCAAGCAGAGCCAGCAAAAACGGCGCTTCGTAGGCGAACAGCTGTGTCAATGCGCGGGTCGAACCAACCAGAGAAAAGCGTTCTTTGGCATTTGCCCCAGCCAGACCAATGCTGAGCGTCAACAGACTCAGCATATAAACGGTGACAATAAGGTCGCCGGCAAAACTATACGCAGGTTTCAAGCCAGCCATGGGCACATACAACGCCGCCGTTAAAGCCCCAGCCAGAGCGATGAGGGGCAAAATAGCAAACAGGACAGGATTGACGCCGTCCGGTACGATTTCTTCTTTAGCCAGCAGTTTGAGGGCATCGGCGATGGGTTGGAACCAGCGGGGGCCAATCCGATTTTGCGAACGGGCAATGATTTTGTGATCTAACCATTCATACATGAGCCCGGCAAAGATGACAAACAAGCCGCCAGGGAAAAAGAGCAGTGCGATGAGATTTCCAATTGCTTCCATAATTCAACCTTCTATAACTTGGCAACGGCCGTTACCAACCTATACCGTTCCAACTGACTCGGTCTGGAGACCGGCCAGAGCATTAGCTGTTACCTTTCTCTGCATAAAAATCAATGCCATGTTGACGTAACCGTTCCCAAGTCCACTGATTGTGCGCTCCCTGAGAATTGCAAATGGACACACCCCGATCATTGCAAGAGAAGCAGGGGTCGATACCGACCAGGAGCATGGGCATATCAGCTAGTTGATGGCCTACAGCCATAGCCAGGACGGAGGCCATGTTCATCATGGTGGGGGTGCGTACTTTGAGCCGTTCTGGCATTTCACCACCATTGCTGCGGATGTAGTAGAACACTTCACCACGCGGCGCTTCCACACGGCTGATGACTTCGCCCGGTTTAATGCGACGGGGGAAACGGCTGACCTGCAAATCACCTTCTGGCATGTTGTTGAGGATTTCTCGAATGAGGCGGTAGCTTTCAAACAGTTCTTTCAGGCGGACGACAAAACGTGCTTCCAAATCACCGGCCGTTTCTATTACCATTTTGATGGGGAACTGGTTGTAAGCGGAGTAGGGAGCATCAACGCGCACATCTCGCTTTACGCCGGAGGCGCGGGCGGTTGGCCCCAAAATGCCGAGCCGTTTGGCTTGATCTAGATTGGCGACACCTATACCACGTGTCCGCTGTAAGAACATCGCATCTGTGGTCACAACGTCCAGATAATGCTTGGTGCGTTTTTCCATGAAGTCTACCGCTTCGAGAATGAGTTTGCGGTGTTCATCGGTCACATCAAACTTGACCCCACCAAGCACATTGGCTGAATAATTAACACGATTGCCGGTGAGGGCTTCCAGGATGTCCATGATGGTTTCGCGGTCGCGCCAGGAGAACATGAACAAGGTGTCGAAGCCAGCTTCATGGGCGGCAACGCCAAACCAGAGCATGTGGCTGTGGATACGTTCTAATTCTGCAACCAGGACGCGAATGGCTTCGGCGCGGGCTGGCACTTCTACATTTGCCAGTCGTTCAACGCCGCGTGCGTAGGTGTAGGCATGGATGTGGGAGCAGATACCGCAAATACGTTCGACGAGGTATAGGTTTTGATTCCAATTACGTGATTCTGAACCTTTTTCAATGCCGCGATGGACGTAGCCGAGGCGCACGGTGGCGCCCGTTACTAATTCGCCGTCTACGGCAAATTCAAAGTGACCTGGCTCTTTGAGCGCCGGGTGCTGTGGCCCGATGGGGATGATAAATTTTTCTTCTTTTTTGGTCATTTCTAGCATCATGATAATTTATTCCCTTAGTCCTAATTCTTATGCATCACGAAATCTTTACGTAGTGGATAAACCCCATCCGGCCAATTATCTGGGAGGAAGAGGTGATCGGTGTTGGGTGTGTTGGTGATAGTAACGCCCAACATTTCGAGTAATTCTCGCTCATAGAAGCTGGCTGAGGGGATGATGCCGCAGATACTGGGGACGACGGCATTGTCGCGCGGCACTTTGACGGATAGGGTGACAACGGCCGTTCCGTGACAAAAATGGTACAACACTTCAATTTCACCTGCCTCAACACCCAAGTCAACACCGGTGATAGTGGCGAGATAGCCCCACTCATTGTCCAGCAAGGTTTCAATGACAGTCAGTAATTCATCGGCGGTCACATTGACATCTAGGCAGTCAGGACGGCCGTTTCCAGTTAGTTTTATACGCCGTTCAGTGTAGTTCAACATCAACGGGCTTTCATTATCCAGGTCTTGAATCGCTTCTTCGGGGATCCAGGGGATGAAGAAGAATTTCAGCCTGTTTCAAAAGGTCTTCAACGGGGGTGAGTGGTTCAGACAACATCTAATAGCTCCTCAGGCTTTTCCGTTTCAATGGGTGCGCCTGTTTTTATAGCAGTCAATAATTTGACCAGACCGTCGATAATTGCTTCAGGACGGGGTGGACAACCAGGAATGTAAGCATCGACCGGAATCACTTCGTCGATGTGGCCGATGACGTTGTAGCAGCCACGGAAAGCACCACCAGAAATGGCGCAGGAACCAACGGCGACTACAAATTTGGGGTCGGGCATTTGCTCATAAGTGCGTAACAGCCGGTCACGGGATTGCATGGTGACGGGGCCGGTGCAGACCAATACGTCGGCGTGGCGCGGGCTACCTTGCAGTTTGACTCCCAGCCGCTCGGCATCATAACGTGGCGTGAGCGTGGCTAGGATTTCGATGTCACAGCCGTTGCAAGAACCGCTGTTGTAATGGATGAGCCAAGGCGAATTTACCCGAGCCCAGGTTTTGACTTTATCGAGAACGTCATTCCATTCTTGTGTAATGTTCATAATGAATTCCTGTTTCAGTGATCAGTTACCGGTCTACCGACGTTCACCCTAAGAATTAGAGCCAACAACGCTAGAATCAGACCACATAAGTACAAAACGGTAATGGGCGAGACGATGGCGCTGCCTAACATGAGTACGCCTAGATGTAAGACGGCAAAGAATAAGGCGACAACGAAAAATTGCTTGTAACCCGGTACGCCGATTTTAAGCGGCATGTTTTCCCCACCTGTGTAAGACCTTGTTTTTTCTGCGTTAGGGTTGTTGGGGGCAGCAATCAATTTGCCCAGACCAGATATAATACCGACCAGAATAATGTACAGGACAAAGGCAATGGGTGGAATTAGCAGTACGCTCATTTAGTTATCCTCCAAACATCGCCATCAGGGTGGCGGCTGCGGGTTCTACGATGGGCATGACAAGACTGGGCCAGATACCGAGGACGATAACGGCCGTTGCCAGCAAAATCAGCGGAATAGTCATCAAAGCGGGGACAGACTCACCTTGCAGAACGGCCGTTGACGGTTTCTTTCTATAAAAAATGTTAATTAATGGGGCGTAGTAAGCCAGCGACAGCACACTGTTCAAACCGGCAAAAAGCACAACGCCAAAAATAATCCAGTTCCTCGTTTCAAAGCCAGCCACAAAAATCTGCCATTTGGACATGAATCCAACCAGAGGAGGGATGCCGCCCAAACCGAGCAGCGCAATGCTAAAAACGAGAGCGATTAGCGGATACCGTTGAGAGGTGCCTGCCAAATCCTTGATCATAAGCGGGCTGTGATCCTCTTTGGCAGTGTGCATGACGTAAAGCAGCGCTCCAGCCGAGAGGAAGGCGAGACCCTTCATCATGCCGTGACTTAAAATGTGGAAAAGGCCACCGCTGGCACCCATTTCAATGTCAAAATAGATGGCGATGCCCAGACCAAATAGCATGTAGCCGACATGGGTCAGGCTGGAGTAAGCCAAGCATCCGTTTGACCTGTTTTTGACGCAGAGCCAATAAATTCCCGACGACCATGTTTAGAATGCCGAAGATGAGAAGCAAGATGCCAAAAGAAGCGGCAGAGCCAGTTAGTGGTGAAAGCGCTCGCAACATGGCGATGAGACCCGCCTCAATGACGATGCCCGACAACATGGCGCTAACGCCGCTGGGTGCTTGCGAATGGGCGTCGGGGAGCCAGGTGTGCAGCGGCACGATGGCGACTTTGATGCCGTAGCCGATGACAAACAGCGCCCCAGCCGCCAAGAGCAGTGGCGAATTCAGGTTGGCATTGGCATAGGTGGAGATTTCGGGCATGGACAGTGTGCCAGTTGCGGCCAAGACGAGGGCGATACCCAGCAGGACGAAAACGGAACCTGTGGCACTTTGCACCAGATATTTGATGCCTGCTTCTAGTGAAGCGGGTTGGTCACGGTAAAAGGCGACTAGCAAATAAGAGGTGATAGCCATCGCTTCAAACCAGAGCCATAAGATTGAACAGGTCGCTGGTGCAGCCGAGGCCGATCATGACCCCAGTGATGGCGAGCAGCATGGCGTAATATTTGGACTCGCCCAGTTCGCCCCGCATGTAGGGGGTGGAAAATAGAATGACGAGGGTGGTTAGGGCAAGAACGGCCGTTGCCAGCAGCAAACTTAAGCCATCCACTTGTAAGGTAATCGCCCCATACGTCCACGTCATCACCCCGTTCGCCTGGAACTGCTGCCAGACACCAACCAGTGGAATCCAGACCGTGGCAATTGCCACGATTGCTATCCATCGCGCAACGGCCGTTTGTGCTGAATAGCGATGGTAGATAATTCGGCCAGTGAGGTAGATCACCGGCGACCACAGCAGCGGCAGCCAAATGAGCCACACGAATAAAGGAATGTTGTTGAAGTTAAATGCTTCCATTTTGTTATCCTACGAAGAAAACTACCAGCAGCACCGCAATCAGATCCCACGATGATGCCCAGGACATTCCAGTTTAGCTGACCTGTTTGTGTTAATTGCAGCGCTGAAGCAGACCTTTGCGTGATGCCGACCAACCCGTTATTGATGGATTCAAAGCCGAAGCCTTTGTCCGCCCATCGTCCCAAAAAGGCGAACGGTTTGCCGATGGCCGTCAGTTTGCCGCGCCACCAGTAAATGGCTAAACCGAGAGCGACCACAGCCAGCGCCAAGTAAGTCGATGGAGCGAGTCAGGATTTCCATGACATATTCCATCGTCGTGGCGACGTGGATATCTTGTCCGGGCATGGTCGCTTTCATCCAGGCGCTGAAGGGACCGACGAGAATCCAGGTGGTCAGCGTGCCGATTGCCAGAGGAATGAGCGCTACTTTCATTGCCGTACCTGCTTTGTGGATATGGGCTGATGCTAACGCCTCAGCAGGCTGGGCCGAAGAAGACCATATAGACCATGCGGAAGGTGTAGAAGGCGGTAATACCAGCCCCCAACAGCACACCAAGATACGCCCACATCGGTCCTTCATGTAAGCCAACTTCCAAGACAAGTTCTTTACTCCAGAAGCCGTTGAAAATAGGCAGTCCGGCTAGAGCCGCTGCGCCAATCATGAACACCACAGAGGTGACGGGCATCTTTTTGCGCAAACCGCCCATCTGGCGCATATCGCGTGTGCCGACGGAGTGAATGACAGCGCCTGCCGCGAGAAATAGCAAAGCTTTGAAGACGGAATGGCTCATCAGATGGAACTGACTGGCAAAGACGCCGCCAACGCCGATGGCATAGACCATGTAGCCCAATTGGCTAACGGTGGAGTAGGCCAGCACGCGCTTTAAATCGTTGGCAACGACAGCCATGCTGGCGGCTAATAAGGCTGTGAGCATACCAATGGTGAGAACGGCCGTTTTCCAGCCAGCCACCCCTTCAAAAGCAGGGTAGAAACGAGCCAGCAAGTAGACACCCGCATTCACCATCGTCGCCGCATGGATGAGCGCACTGACCGGAGTCGGCGCTTCCATCGCATCTGGCAGCCAGGTGTGCAGCGGAATCTGAGCCGATTTTGCCATCGCCGCAATCAAGAAGGCGAAGGCGATAAAAGACAAAATTTCAGGAGGAATCAGATAACTTTGCACCAAAATATCATTGATTTGGTAAGTCCCCAAATAGCTGTAAGCGGCCAACGTGCCGAGCAACAAACCCGCCCCGCCAACCTGCGTAATAATCAACGCTTTGATGCCACCGCGCACTGCCTTCGGATCATCGTTGTAGAAGGAGATGAGCGCGTAAGAGCAGAACGCCGTGATTTCCCAGAAGAGGAAGAGCAGCAGCAAACTGCCAGAAAGCACCAATCCCGTCATCGAACCGATAAACAGCAGAATCAGCACATAGTAACGACCCAACTGTGCTTCGCCGCGCATGTAGTCCACAGAGAAAATAATCGCCAAACTGCCAATGCTGGTAGCTACGATGGCTAGAAAAACGCCCATACTGTTGGGGATAAACGTAAACGTGCCAAAAGCAGTGCCCATGTTGATGGAAAGTACCACTTCGGCGGTTGTATTGGGAATGAGGGCGATGGCGAGCACAAGCAGCGGCTAGAGAGAAGAAAATGGCGAAGCCGTGTTGCAGCTTCGGCCGTTTATCTCCCACTAGCCAGACGAAGAGTGCGCCCACCCAGGTTAATGTAATTGCTAAAATAACGAGCCAGGCTACCATGACTTACCCCCGTAAGCTGGACATCTCTTTAACATCCAGTGTGCCAATATAACGTTTGGCTTGCACAGCCAAGGCCAGCCCAATCACCGCCACAATCGTATCAGCCACGATGACGGTGACGGCGAGGCTTTGCCCTAGCATCATTTGCCCGCTCATTTTGCCAGCGACCACTAAGGCGATGATGGCTCCCTTCACGAGCAGTTGCATGGCAATGATAATTTGAAATAGATTGCGTACGGTGAGCAAGCCCATAAAGCCCCACCCCAATTAAACAGAGTACACCGGCGGCGACAATGGTTAATTCATTCATGCGTGTGCCTCCTGCAAAGCACCTTCTGCACTGCCTTCAATGATGACGGGTTGTGGCTGCGCCAAACTGGTTTGAGCCGCCATTTGTTCTCGTTCTAAGACGGGGCGGGGAGCTGGTTCTTTTTCGGCCAGGATGCCTAAAATACCCAGCACACCCGCAAAGATGAGACCAATTTGCACCAGAACATCTAGTCCGCGCTGTTCCCACAACATGACAGAGAAGGATGGCTCGGCAACGGGAAGTTATCGTTTCTGCCGTCGTCGGCAGTGTAAACCAGGCCACTAATCCCATCGCTATCAAGGCCACAGCGCCCGCAATCGTCCAGGGAACCAAAGTGGGTTTGCCCATCGCATCTTCACCGGCAATGCTAATGCCAAATACAAACAGAACTGTTACCAAACCAGCGCCAACGCTAAGTTCAATGACAGCCACGGCATACGCGCCCAGTGCATAAAGCAAGCAAGCAACTAACGCGCTCGTACAGGCCAGCCACAAAGCGGCTGACAATAATTGTTTTGTTCGGAGTGCTTGGAAAGCACACAGGGTAGCTCCAAGCATCAAAAAACCATTTAGTATCATGATGCATACCTCCACGCGCATAGATTAAGAGATATTGTCAAAATTACACAGTGACACATGTCACCCTAATTAGGTGACAGATGACCTTTTTTTGTGCAAACTTTCACAAGGAAAAATTGCCAAATAAAATGGTTATTGTTGGATTTACCCACTTGGCAGCGGGAATTTAGAGTGATTGAATTAAAATGAAAACATATGACATTTCTCATGATTTTTTGAGATATGTCATATGTTGGGGATTATGAATTTGTGTGCGCGCGCTGCCAGCAAGCCAACATCAGAATACCAGCAATGAAAAAGGGTGAGCTGTAAGCAATTGCGGAAAACAAGGGATACTCGGACACGTTGAAATACGTGATGAGGGCAATGCCAATGGCGCTAATCACGGCGATAAGTCCGCCGATGAGTTCCCAGCGCCAGCCACAGACAAGCCCAACCATAGCGAGTATGAGCAACCCAAAGAGGAAGACGCCAGCGCTTACCCCTTGATTTTCTTGCACGGAAGCGACTGTTTCCATACCAACGACACGGATGTAAATCAATCCAGTGAGCAGCGCTAAGATGACGATTGAACGGGTCAGATAGCGTATCTCTTTTATGCGGAAATTATTGTTGCTGTCGGCTCCATCGGAGTTTGATACGTGTGCCATCATTCACCTCCCAAGTTACTTATGGCTGCCTATGTCTGGGATTGATGGGTGGATGTGAGGGCAAGGCAGGTAGGGAATCTATAGACAACTGTTATAGCTAACCCAAAGGGTAGCAGAAATCAGTTAGGTTAGGCAAGTTACAGTTGTCATATTCTGGAGGTGACAGATGGCTAAATTGGTAAAGACTTGAGCTAGTAGACTTGTTCCAGAATAAAAATAGGACACGGATTTCACAGAGAAACACGGACAAAAATCCGTGTTTCTCGTGTTCATTCGTGTCCTAAAAATGAGTAACGCTAATAATTTTTTCGTTTGTCTTTAGCGCGTTTTTTCGCTTGTTTCATAAGTGTTTTGTGGAAGTTGATGGTGGATGCTTCTGATGCGGGATGACGGAGGGTATAACGGCCGTTACTATCTAAATCCCACGCTAATTCATTGTCAGACAGGGCTAACTCAAGCGTATCAATGAGGCGTTGTTGTAATTCTGGCTCCTCGATAGGCGTGACCAGTTCTACGCGTTCGGTTAGATTGCGTCCGCGCCAGTCGGCACTGCCAAAGAAGGTGAATGGGGCACCGTTGTTGTGGAAGTAGAAGATGCGGTCATGTTCCAGGAAGCGCCCCAGGATGCTGATGATGCGGATGTTTTCGCTGTAACCGGGGATGCCAGGGCGTAATCGGCTGTGGCCGCGAATGATTAAGTCGATTTGCACACCTGCTTGCGAAGCGCGGTACAGTTCCCGAATCATTTGCACATCGTCGAGGGCGTTCATTTTGGCGATGATACGGCCGTTTCCATGTACTTCATGTTGGGCAATTTCTGCTTGAATGAGTTCAACAAATCGATCCCGCATATTGCTGGGAGCGATGAGCAGCTTTTCGTATTTTTGACCGGGCGCATACCCCGTCAAAAAGTGGAATAGATTAACAATGTCGCGGCCTAAGTCGGGGTCGCAGGTGAGCAGGCCAAAATCGGTGTAGAGCCTGGCCGTTTTGGGGTGATAGTTGCCGGTGCCGATATGGCAGTAAGTGCGCGGGCCATATTTTTCCTGGCGCACGATGAGGGTGGCTTTGGTATGCGTTTTTAGACCGACGATGCCGTAGGCGACATGCACACCGACTTGTTCCAGTTCTCTTGCCCATTCAATATTATTTGCTTCATCAAAGCGGGCGGTAACTTCAACCAAGACCGCCACTTGTTTGCCTTTTTCAGCAGCGAGTTTGAGGGCGGCGACGATGGGGGAGTCTGAAGAGGTGCGGTAGAGGGTGAGTTTGATGGCAAGGACGAGTGGATCGACGGCGGCTTCTTCGATGAGGCGTTGCACGCTGGCGGAAAAGGAGTCGTAAGGATGGTGGACGAGGATATCACCCTGGCGCATGATGGCGAAGATGTCCTTGGTGTCTTTGGTGCGGCCTTCCATGTAGAGGGGATAGGGGATGGTTGCTTGCCAGGGTTTGTCTTTGAGCAACGGCCGTTCTACTCCGGCAATGGCGAAACAGGCGGTCAAATCCATCAGCCCATTGACCACGTACACATCTTCTGGGCGTAGATCAAGTTCGCGCATGATGAATTGCAGTTCTTGTTCCGGCATCCCTTTGTCTATTTCCAGGCGGACGACGGAGGCGAAGCGCCGCTCGCGTAGTTCTGCGGAAATCATCTTGAGCAAATCGTCTGCGACTTCGTCATCACGGTTGACACCCGCATTGCGTGTGATGCGGAAGGGATTGACGGCGACGATTTCCATGCCTTCAAATAAATCTTGAGCATGGTGGGCGATGAGTTGTTCGATGGGAAGATAGCGCAACGTGTCATCGCTTCGGCTTTCGTCGGCATTTGGTGGCACGGGAATCCAACGGGGTTCTGGCACTTTAAGGCGAGCGAAATGGGTGGTGTCTTGCAAGGGATGACGAATGACGAAGGCCAGGGATAGGCTCAAATTGGAGATGAAGGGGAAAGGATGCCCCGGATCGACGGTGAGTGGGGTGAGGATGGGATAGATGTGGTCGAAAAAGTGTTGGGAAAGGGCGGCTTGTTGACCAGGAGATAAATTCTCGTAGTCACAGATATAAAGGTCGGCTTCTGATGCGAGTAATGGTTTGAGTGTGTATTCCCAGATGTTGGCGAGGGTGGTATGCATGGTGAGGATGCCTTCTCTCAGGGCGTCGAGTTGTTGGCGGGGTGAACGGCCGTCGGAGCTGGGTTTGCTCACGCCCGCCGCCTCTTGCCGCTTTAGCCCGCCGACACGTTTTTGCACAAATTCATCCAGGTTGTTGGCGGTAATGGCGATGAATTTGACGCGCTCGAGCAGGGGGGTGCGTTCGTCGAGGGCGAAGTGAAGTACGCGCCAGTTGAAGTCGAGCCAGGCAAGTTCCTGGTTGAAGTAGAGGGATGGGTGTTTAAGGTCTGCGCCTTCGGGCACGGGCTGGGGTCTGACGGCCCAGGGAATGTTGAAGGGAATGGATGGATCTGTTGTTTTTTGACCATTTTCAGGGTGTGGAAGGGAAACGGCCGTTTTCCCTGCAGTTATCTCTAAAATTTCAATATCAGGTGTCTCTTGTTTGCTCATATATCTATCCTCAAGGTGTGATCTGGTTAACACACACAACACCAGCATGGGGTGAGCATGATTAATTCCTGTCCATGATACCACGACCAAACCACAACTGGTATAGACATTCAGGTGTGCTATACTTTTCCAGTCTGGCATAAACCACCAGACTATTAATAACAAGACGACTAAACGACAAAATTAGCCAACAAAGGACTATTGCTATGCGTGGTAGTATCAAAAATAACCGCGAGATCGAAAAAATGCGCGTCTCCGGCCGGATGGTAGCCGAATGTTTTGCACTCCTAGAAGAAAACATCAAACCGGGCGTTAGTTTGCGTGTGCTGGATCAACTGGTGGAATCCTACATTTACAAGCAAGGTGCTGAGCCTCTGTACAAAGGCTACCAAGGCAGTTCCGCCGATCACCCCCCGTTTCCAGGTGTGATTTGTGCGTCCGTTAACCATGAAATTTGCCACGGCTTACCAGATGATCGCATCCTCAAAGAAGGGGATACCATTGGCATCGACATTGGTTTGAAGCATAAGGGGTATTGTGGCGATGCTTGCGTGACATTTCCGGTAGGAAAAGTATCTCCTGCCACGGAACGGATGTTGGAAATTGGCAAAGAAGCCTTGCGCATAGGCATTGAAGCGGTGAAACCGAACGCCTTTCTCAATGACATCGGTGAGGCAATTAACGCCTATGCAGATAGCAAAGGGGTCTCGGTTGTGCGCGAATGGGGGGGGCATGGCATTGGCCGTAACCTGCACGAATCGCCGTCAGTTTCTCACATTCGCCAATCTTCCAAGGGGCCAAAGCTCCGCCCAGGTATGATTTTCACTATTGAGCCGATGATCAATCAGGGCAAACATGACTGGCTCTTACTGCCCTGACGGCTGGACGGTTATCACTGCCGATGGCTCCCTCTCTGTTCAGTTTGAACACACCATCGTTGTCACCAATCAGGGTGCGGACATTTTGACGAAACTTTAGACGGTTATCAGTAACCGTCTTCTCTAATCTCGGGATCAGCGTACTCTACTATAATTGAGAAAAATCACTGGCAATCTGTCGGAAAAGTAGTTGTAGCCGCGACATCCTTGTCGCGCTTACACGAGCGCGGTAAGGATATCACGGCTACTATTTGAACCCCAATATGAAGTTTGTAGCTGATGAAGGCATTGACTCTCTGGTCGTTCTTGTTCGTCTGCATGGTCATCCTCCTGCTCAAAAAGCCGAACTTGTTTTTGCCACAGTCCAGAATTATGCTGAACAATTGCCACGATCATTTACCGTGATTACCCACAAAAAGTAAGGATTCGACCACAATTGCATTAACGGCCGTTTCCTCTTGGCGGTTAAAAAAGCTTCGCCTTGCGCAACATTCAAGCTTACATCATTAGCATCATGGAAATTACTAATTATTGATGTGTTTGTAATATAAGTTCTCCCACCGCCATATTGAACCACACCACCATTATCGTTTTCACTAATAGTCACATTGATCAATCTTGCCACACCCCAATAATTACCAAATCCACCAGTACCCCCCTGAGAGAGATTTTGACTGATGGTACTGTTTTTGATTGTAATTTCTGCATATTCGCCTCCATTAAAAACGCCACCAGCATTACTACCAAATTCATCTACTAAAGCAGAATTTCCTTTAACAGTGGAATTTGTTAATGTTAATACACCACTGTTATAAATGCCGCCGCCTAAACCATCATAAGGAGCACTATTGCTTACGATAGTTGATTGATGAATTATTGCAGTGCCATAATTATTAATACCACCACCTCCAGTGCCACCAATATTTTCTTGAATAGTACTGCTAATTACTTCTAAATAACCTGTGTTATATATCCCGCCACCAGAAATAAAATTCTGGTGATTGCGGATAATCACACGGTATAGATAAAGTTTTGTGTCATCAGTACTATTATGGGATATTCCTCTAGAACCATTTTGCATAATTAAGTCGGCCACAGTAACTTCTTGACCTGTGCCTAATCGCACATCAAATATTTCATCGAGATTATTACCATCTACAACAGTTGTTGTGTTACTTTCCCCTAAAATCCGAAGTGCATCCGTGATGTTTAAATCACCCATCATGGCATCAAAATCATTTCCAGGTATCGTAAGTGTGTAAATACCTGAAGGTAAATTGATGACATCAGCACCTACTAGGGAATTTGTTTCTTGAACAGCAGCACGAAGAGAGCAAACACCATTTCCCGCTGCTGTTTCACAAATGCCATCTCCGGGGTTCGCATCGGTCGCATCAATTGTGCTGTTTACGGTGAAGGTGGCGGCACTGGTTTGATCTGGATTGGCATACAACTTGAGCACAGACACTAAGCCCAAAATACTAAGAAAGGGTAATCCAATAACAAATAAAATCAAAATACGTTTCATCGGTTTCACATCCTTTAAATATGATTTTTAGGTATGAGGTGTACGTTATTTGATCCAGACATTTATTGAAGGATTCCCCATCCGTATACCCCACCAAACTGTTAATAGCAGGATTCTAGTTTAAATTTGGATGGAGACAATAGGGACAACAAGAACGTAGGTTGAGAAGTATAACGGCCGTTCCCTGATTGGCGGTAGCCGAGAGACCTCCGAGGTTTCAAAAACCTCGGAGGTCTGGATTGCGGAGGACCTACTCATACGCCAGCACATCCCGCACCGTCAACTTTGAAGCATTCCGCGCCGGGATATAACTGGCGATCATCGCCACAATTAGCACCAATGCCAGCCACATAAACGCCCCCGGAATCGAATACACGTAGGATAAACGGCCGTTCACAATATGCTGCCCCACCACGCCACTGAGCAGTTTCCCGGCTGGTACCGCCAGAAAAATTGCCAGACACCAGCTCAACAGCGCCATCAAAATGCCCTCCACCAAAACCACCCGCAGCACCGCCCCATCCGACGCGCCGACAGCCCGCATCACCCCGATTTCGCGGGTGCGCTCCAGCACATTCATGCTCATCGTGCCCGCCAGCCCCAGACCGCCCACCAGCGTAATCAGCAGTGCCATAATCATCAACACCGAGACAATGATGTCGAACTGTTTTGCCTGCACACTGCGCAAATCGGTACTCGTTTCGATACGGCTGACGCGGATGCCCACCTGTTGAAAATAGTCATCCACTACTGCCGCGATGTCTGCCTGCGCGGCGGGATCATGGGTATTCCCCACCAACTGCACCCGCCGTGTTTGATCCACTTCCCGCGCCAGCCGCGACACATACGGATAGTTGGCATACGATTCGTACCACACCGTCACCCCAATGGCCTGATAAACGCCGACGATGGTCCAGGGATTTTCACGGCCGTTTATTTTCAGCGTGATCTCATCCCCCACTGCCAGCGACGGGTCCTCGCGCAGCAGGTTGGTGGCAATCACCAGCGCGTTCTCGTCACCCGGTTCCAACCAGCGCCCTGCCACAATTTTGGGATGGGTCAGATCACTGCCGGCCGGCGGCGCCAGAATCGTCATCGAGTTGCCTTCTTCGCCGTCGGCATTGAGGATGGTGCCGCTGACAGTTGTCCACCCTTCCACCCGCGCCACACCTGGAATGTGCCGGGCAAACTCCTCGATTTGGGTCAGACGGTACGGCCGTTCAAACTCCACCTGCACGTCAAAGCGAAACGCATCGCCCAACTCTTTCACCGTCTTTTCCGCCGAAGCGCCCACACTGAGCACGCCGATAAACACGGCGCCGCCCAGCACCAGTGTGCCCAGCGTCAGCGCCGCCCGGCCGCGATTGCGTAAAATATTGCCCAGCGACAACAGCCACGGCCCCGTCATAAAATGGATGCGTTCGATGAGCCGTTCCAGCAGGCTGTTGCTCAAATTCTCCTGGCTGAGTCCGGTGGAATTAAGCGCGGCAAACACGGTGACGCGAGTGCCTTTCCAGATGGCGGGCAGTGCCGCCAAAATTGGCACCAGCAGGCTGACTGTTAGCTCTATCAACAAAATTTCGGGGCGAATTTGGTAGGCGGGCAGCGGCAAATCGATCAGGCTCGGACTGGCGATAAACTCGGCGAACTTTTGGGCCGCCAGGGCCGCCAAGGGGGCCGCCGCCGCAAACGCCAGCAAGCCAAAGATGGCGACCATCAGCAAGTACATGCCCACCAACTGCCGCGTCAGGCCGCCGACTGCTTTCATGATGCCAATGTACTGCACCTGCCGCAATATCAGCGCCGACATGGTGTTGAAAACCAGAAACGCGCTCAACGCCAGCGACACCACCGCCAAAATGCCCAGCACAGAACGGATGGACTGGATGATAAATTTGGTCGGACTGACGCCTGGTTCTGAGAAAACGAGTGTGAAGAAAACCATGCGCCCGCTTTTCTCGATTTTGTCTTTGATTTGGCCGGTGAGCGCCTGGATGTAGGCACGGTCTTTCTGGTTTTCGGCGGCAACGTAGAGCAGGCGGTTGTAATCGGCGCTTTCTCCCAGCCATTCGAAGGTGTCGAGGGAGGTATAGGCGTTGATGCCGCCGCTGTTGACGGATGGGTTGCTGTTCAGGTCGCGCACGGTGCCGACGATGGGCATTTCGTAGTAACGGCCGTTACTCATTTCCACAATCGCCACCTCCCCAATCTCAAACTCAGTCAGGGCAACGGCCGTTTGGTCGATAAGCAGTTCGTGGTCGCCGGGAATGGCTTTGCCGCCAGTCGGTTTCGAGCAGGTTGACCCGGCCGTTTTCGTAATCCTGGGCAGAGAGGGCGGTGGCATACCAACGGCCGTTTAAGAACATGCGCACCGCCCGTACCCGCCGCCCTTCCGCTTCTGCCACCTCCGGCATGGCGCGGATGGTGTCCACCAGGTCGTCGTCAAACGACGCGGCCACAATAAAGGCGCTGGTCGGATTAACCGCTTCGTAGCCCACCGTGCTGGCCCTGTCCAAAATTAAATACGCATTCGCCACCATGCCCACGGCAAACACGCCAATGGCAATCGACAGCACCACCAGCACCGTGCGCGACTTGTTGCCCCAGAGGTCAGCAAATACTTTTTTCCAACGTGGTTTAATGCTCATAGCCCCCTCTAAATCTCCCCCCAAAGGGAGGAGAAGCCTGTCCCCCTCCCTCTGGGAAGGGCTAGTGGAGGGAAGATTTCCTCTCGCGCTCTCTGTGGTTTTCTTTTGAATCTCCCCATCGGCAATGGTGACAACGCGAGTGACGCGCTGGGCTTTGTCGGGGTCGTGCGTCACCATGAGGATGGTTTTGCCCTGGTCAACGAGTTGGTTAAACAGTTGGAAGATGATTTCGGCCGTGGCAGAGTCCAGGTTGCCGGTTGGTTCGTCGGCGGCCAGAATGGGCGGGTCGTTGGCCAGGGCGCGGGCGATGGCCGCCAACTGCTGCTGTCCGCCCGACACCGACGAAGGCAGTTTGCGCGCCGCATCCGCCAATCCGACCAAATCGAGTAAATACATGGCCCGTTCCCGTCGTTGGGGAATGGGGTAGGTGCGGCAAAAGTCCATGGGCAGCATCACATTTTGCATGAGGGTGAGCGTGGGCAGGAGTTGGAAGAATTGGAAGATGACGCCCAGTTCCCGCCCGCGCCATTCGGCAATTTGACCTTCGCTCAGGGTGTGAACGGCCGTTCCGTTCACCCATACTTCGCCCGTTGTTGGCCGGTCAATACCCGTAATCATGTTAATCAGGGTGGACTTGCCACAGCCCGATTTGCCGATAATCGCCACAAATTCACCGGCGGTCTACGGTCAGGTCGATGCCTTTGAGCGCGGTGAAATTGCCCGCACTGCTCTGGTAGGTCTTGACGACCTGGCGCACGTCGATGAGAGCGTGGGGAGATGGGGTGGGGTGGAAACGGCCGTTTGCCGCTGGTATCTGTCGAAATTTGGTAAACATAGTTTGTACTGTAGCTGATGACAAAAATTGAACCTCGTGTTATATTATAAACATCATGTTCATTATTGTATGTCTTGTTAAACCACCGTCAACCATCAAATCTCAAGCACGTTCATTTTTAGACGCCTGTTCAAAATTCATCCCTTCGGCAAGCTCAGGGGCCAGGCCCTTCATCCTTCATCCTTCATCCTTCAAGGAGCTTCCTATGAGCCAACGTAAACCCGACCGCCGCGTCCAGCGCACCCGCCGCCAACTGCGAGATGCCCTGATGGCGCTCATTCCCGAGAAAGGCTACGACGCCGTCACCATCGAAGACATCACCGAACGCGCCGATTTAGGGCGCACCACCTTCTATCTGCATTACAAAGACAAAGACGAACTGCTGATGCAGAGTTTGGAGGCGGTGTACGATGATTTGGTCACACAAATTAATGCGCGGACGATTGATGATTGGGTCGCAAATGGGCAGGGACCGTGGACGTTGGCCTTTCAGCATGCGGAAGAGAATGCGCGTTTTTACCAGATTATTATCAGCGGGCAGGGAGGCGGCGTCATTAAAAAGCAGGTGCAGGCGTATATCGCCACAACTGCCCAGGCGACGATTACCGCCCGTGCGCAGGAACTGGGGACTGCGCCCTCTATGCCGATTGAGGTGCTGTCTAACTATATTGCCAGTTCATTATTGGGCTTGATTGCGTGGTGGCTGGAGGAAGAACGGCCGTTTACCGTCGCCCAAATGGATGAATATTTCCGTCAACTGACGATGCAAGGCACTGCTCAAGTCGGATTGACCTGGTAAAACGGCCGTTGAAGTCTAGCGCTTTGCCAGAAAGTTGTAATACAAATTGATCTTGATCCGGATTTATGTGTATCTACCTTTGTAATTGGCAAATTTCAGGATGCCGTTATATGATGCAGGTATTCAATGGCGAACAACTGGACAACTTTCCCCCTTCGCTACACCAAAAGGTGATTTATGAAAGAAAAAATGATACGCACGCAGGTTTACCTGCCGCGCGATATTTATAGTAAGCTGAAAAAACGTGCCAATGAGGAAGATATTTCCATGGCACATCAGATTCGGGAAGCGCTCATTACAGAACGTTGTGGAAACCGAAGCGGAGACAGAAGGCATGGCT
Source organism: uncultured Chloroflexia bacterium (assembly GCA_963747345.1). Lineage (GTDB taxonomy): Bacteria > Chloroflexota > Anaerolineae > Promineifilales > Promineifilaceae. The sequence goes on from CAVVFA010000010.1 coordinate 30,534, forward strand.
CCAAATATTCATTCCTGACCTCACGATTCAATCTGGGACATGATAGGCATGAATACAAATGGCCCTGCCGATGGATCGCAGCACCACAATAAATATATTTATGTGAGCGATTGGGATCCAGAAGAAAACGAAATCTAACGTGGTTTGTAACCTTCACACATCATATGTCATGGCGCTATGCTATGACGCACCCATAATATTGACATAAGACTAAGGGTTTTGATAGGCTATCTTAGTTTTATGTCAATATTGTTTCTGCATACTCCTCACATACTCCCCAATTGACAAGATTTTGGAATTAGATGTATGATATATACATCTAATTTAGCAAGTGTGACTGGCGACACGCACTTTGAACCCCGTCACTTTTAAGGTGATTTATGAACAGGAAAATGGTACGCACCCAGGTTTATCTGCCGCGAGATATTTACGATCAGCTCAAACATCGCGCCGATGGTGAAGGCATCACCATGGCGCACCAAATCCGCGAGGCGTTGACGCAGTATGTCGTTGAAACCGAGAAAGAAGAAAACCCGCCAATTTTTACCGAAGATGACCCAATTTGGGACATGATTGGTATGTGCAAAAATGGGCGCAGAAGATGGCTCAGTTAATCACGATAAATACATTTATGTACGAGATTGGGATCTAGAGGGAGATGAAGCTTGAGCCTTTTTGTTGATTCCAGTGCGTGGATTGGTTTATTTGCCGACAACGATAAGTATCATCAGCTTGCTTCCCAGGCGTTTAGTACATTTAATGCAGATCCAATTCTTTTTACAAGCGATTACGTTATTGATGAAACGCTGACCCATATTTTGATCACGTATGGTCGTCAAAATGCACTGCGATTTGGACGATGGGTTTTATCTACGCCACATGTTGAGATATTCCGAGTGGATGAAGCGGTTTGGCAAGCTGCCTGGGACATGTTCCAAAGCTACGAAGATAAACAGTGGGCGTTTACGGATTGCACCAGTTTTGTGCTGATGCACCAGCACAATTTGCACCGCGTTTTTACGTTTGACCATCATTTTGAGCAGGCTGGCTTCCAGCTTTGGCCGGGAATGGCTCAATAGGGATAGTCGAAGGTGCGGGTGCAAGCCGCTTTGGCTTCGACAGGACGTTCGGCGAGCTCGAAGTCTGAGCCAGCCGCCGCTCCGTAACGTTTTTACCCATTCACCAACGGCGACACCCGTGTACCGATTAACTCAATCGACTGCATCAACTGCTCGTGCGACAGGTTTGCATTGTCCATCTGGAAGGTGAATCTGGAGATGCCGCCGAGCGCCTCGCTGTGACGCCGGATTTTCTGGGCGACTTCTTCAGGGCCGCCGACCAACAAAGCGCCGGATGGCCCATTTTGGGCGTCGAAGCGGGCGCGGGTGACGGGCGGCCAGCCGCGTTCTTTGCCGATGCGGGTGAAGGTTTCGGCGTAGCCCGGATAGTAGGACTCGACTGCTTCTGCTGTGCTGTTGCCCACGAACCCCAGCGAGTGTAACCCCACTTTCAATTCTTCCGGCGCATAGCCTGACTGGTCGCCCGCCTGGCGATAGAGGTCTATCAGCGGCCGGAAGCGGTGGGTTTCGCCGCCGATGACGGCGACCATGAGCGGCAGTCCGAGCATACCGGCGCGGACAAAGGAAGCGGGTGTGCCGCCGACGCCCAGCCAGATGGGCAGGGGGTCTTGCAACGGCCGGGGGTAGATGGGCTGGTCGTGGAGCGCTGGCCGGAATTGACCCGACCAGTTGACGGTTTCGCTTTCGCGGATTTGCAGCAAGAGGTCTAGTTTTTCGGCGAAGAGCGCATCATAATCTTCCAGTTTGAGGCCGAAGAGGGGGAAGGATTCGGTGAAGGAGCCACGGCCGACGACCATTTCGGCGCGACCTTGGGAGATGAGATCGAGGGTGGCGAAATCCTGGAAGACGCGCACGGGGTCGGCGGCGCTGAGCACGGTGACGGCGCTGGTGAGGCGGATGCGCTGGGTGCGGGCGGCGGCGGCGGCCAGAATGATGGTGGGGGCGGCATCCAGAAACTCTTTGCGGAAGTGCTGCCCGATGCCAAACACATCCAGGCCGACTTCATCGGCATAGACCATTCTTTCGAGCAGT
>CAVVFA010000011.1:0-128423 GCA_963747345.1 uncultured Chloroflexia bacterium
GCAAATCGATCAGGCTCGGACTGGCGATAAACTCGGCGAACTTTTGGGCCGCGCCGCCAAGGGCCGCCGCCGCAAACGCCAGCAAGCCAAAGATGGCGACCATCAGCAAATACATGCCCACCAACTGCCGCGTCAGGCCGCCGACTGCTTTCATGATGCCAATGTATTGCACCTGCCGCAATATCAGCGCCGACATGGTGTTGAAAACCAGAAACGCGCTCAACGCCAGCGACACCACCGCCAAAATGCCCAGCACAGAACGGATGGACTGGATGATAAATTTGGTCGGACTGACGCCTGGTTCTGAGAAAACAAGTGTAAAGAAAACCATGCGCCCGCTCTTCTCGATTTTGTCTTTGATTTGGCCGGTGAGCGCCTGGATGTAGGCGCGGTCTTTCTGGTTTTCGGCGGCCACGTAGAGCAGGCGGTTGTAATCGGCGCTTTCTCCCAGCCATTCGAAGGTGTCGAGGGAGGTATAGGCGTTGATGCCGCCGCTGTTGACGGAGGGGTTGCTGTTCAGGTCGCGCACGGTGCCGACGATGGGCATTTCGTAGTAACGGCCGTTACTCATTTCCACAATCGCCACCTCCCCAATCTCAAACTCAGTCAGGGCAACGGCCGTTTGGTCGATTAGCAGTTCGTGGTCGCCGGGAACGGCTTTGCCGCCAGTCGGTTGGAGCAGGTTCACCCGGCCGTTTTCGTAATCCTGGGCAGAGAGGGCGGTGGCATACCAACGGCCGTTTAAGAACATGCGCACCGCCCGTACCCGCCGCCCTTCCGCTTCTGCCACCTCCGGCATGGCGCGGATGGTGTCCACCAGGTCGTCGTCAAACGGCGCGGCCACAATAAAGGCGCTGGTCGGATTAACCGCTTCGTAGCCCACCGTGCTGGCCCTGTCCAAAATTAAATAGGCATTCGCCACCATGCCCACGGCAAACACGCCAATGGCAATCGACAGCACCACCAGCACCGTGCGCGACTTATTGCCCCAGAGGTCAGCAAATACTTTTTTCCAACGTGGTTTAATGCTCATAGCCCCCCTCTCAATCTCCCCCCAAAGGGAGGAGAAGCCTGTCCCCCTCCCTCTGGGAGGGGCTAGGGGAGGGAAGATTTCCCTCCGCGCTCTCTGTGGTTTTCTTTTGAATCTCCCCATCCGCAATGGTGACAACGCGAGTGACGCGCTGGGCTTTGTCGGGGTCGTGCGTCACCATGAGGATGGTTTTGCCCTGGTCAATGAGTTGGTTAAACAGTTGGAAGATGATTTCGGCCGTGGCAGAGTCCAGGTTGCCGGTTGGTTCGTCGGCGGCCAAAATGGGCGGGTCGTTGGCCATGGCGCGGGCGATGGCCGCCAACTGCTGTTGTCCGCCCGACACCGACGAAGGCAGTTTGCGCGCCGCATCCGCCAATCCGACTAAATCGAGTAAATACATGGCCCGTTCCCGTCGTTGGGGAATGGGGTAGGTGCGGCAAAAATCCATGGGCAGCATCACATTTTGCATGAGGGTGAGCGTGGGCAGGAGTTGGAAGAATTGGAAGATGACGCCCAATTCCCGCCCGCGCCATTCAGCAATTTGACCTTCGCTCAGGGTGTGAACGGCCGTTCCGTTCACCCATACTTCGCCCGTTGTGGGCCGGTCAATACCCGTAATCATGTTAATCAGAGTGGACTTGCCACAGCCCGATTTGCCGATAATCGCCACAAATTCACCGGCATCCACTGTCAAGTCGATGCCTTTGAGCGCGGTGAAATTGCCCGCACTGCTCTGGTAGGTCTTGACGACCTGGCGTACGTCGATGAGAGCGTGGGGAGATGGGGTGGAGTGGAAACGGCCGTTTGCCGCTGGTATCTGTCGAAATTTGGTAAACATAGTTTGTACTGTAGCTGATGACAAAAATTGAACCTCGTGTTATATTATAAACATCATGTTCATTATTGTATGTCTTGTTAAACCACCGTCAACCATCAAATCTCAAGCACGTTCATTTTTAGACGCCTGTTCAAAATTCATCCCTTCGGCAAGCTCAGGGCAAGCTCAGGGCAGGCTCTCCATCCTTCATCCTTTTGAAAGGAGCTTCCTATGAGCCAACGTAAACCCGACCGCCGCGTCCAGCGAACTCGTAACCAATTGTGTGATGCCCTGATGGCGCTCATTCCCGAGAAAGGCTACGATGCCGTCACCATTGAAGACATCACCGAACGCGCCGATTTAGGGCGCACCACCTTCTATCTGCATTACAAAGACAAAGACGAACTGCTCATGCAGAGTTTAGAGGCGGTGTACGATGATTTGGTCACACAAATTAATGCGCGGACGATTGATGATTGGGTGGCAAATGGGCAGGGACCGTGGACGTTGGCCTTTCAACATGCGGAAGAGAATGCGCGTTTTTACCAGATTATTATCAGTGGGCAGGGAGGCGGCTCCATTAAAAAGCAGGTGCAGGCGTATATCGCCGCTACGGCCAAAGAGACCATTACCGCCCGTGCGCAAGAACTGGGGACTGCGCCCTCTATTCCGATTGATGTCTTGTCGAATTATATTGCCAGTTCGTTGTTGGGCTTGATTGCGTGGTGGTTGGAGGAAGAACGGCCGTTTAGCGCCGCCCAAATGGATGAATATTTCCGTCAATTGACGATGAATGGCACTGCTCAAGTCATTGGCCTGGTAAAACCTTGAAGCACGTTTGCCATAAAGTTGAATCCATTGACTTGATTCCCCCGAATATGTGTATCTACCTATGTAATTGGCAAAATTCATAATGCGGTTATATGATGCAGGTATCTCAAGGCGAAAACTAACTTTACAACTTTACCCCTTCGCTACTCCAAAAGGTGATTTATGAAAGAAAAAATGATACGTACGCAGGTTTACCTGCCGCGCGATATTTATAGTAAGCTGAAAAAACGTGCCAACAAGGAAGGTGTTTCCATGGCACACCAAATTAGAGAAGCGCTCATTGAGAATGTCGTTGAAACCGAAGCGGAGACTGAAGGCATTGGTCAGTATATTATTCCTGATCACGATTTAATCTGGGACATGATAGGCATGAATACAAATGGCCCAGCCGATGGGTCGCAGCACCATGATAAATATATTTATGTACGTGACTGGGATCCAGAAGAAAACGAAATCTAACTCGGGTTACAAACCTGACGTGCGCTACCAAGAAAATAATTGACACAAAATCAAATACAGATGTATGATACATACATCTAATGTGGCAAATACGAGGAAACCATCTTGCAACCTTGCCCCTTTGCCACCCTTAAAGGTGATTTATGACTGAAAAAATGGTACGCACCCAAGTTTATCTCCCTCGAAATATTTACGATCAACTCAAACAACGCGCCGACGGTGAAGGCATCACCATGGCAACCCAAATCCGGGAAGCTATCGCTCAATACGTTGTTGAAGCAGAAGAGGAAGAACACAAGCCAAAGGTTATTGCCGATGATGATCCGATCTGGGGTTTAATTGGATGTTTTAAAAGCGGCGTTACTGATGGTTCCGTAAATCATGACAAATATATTTACACACGTGATTGGGATCCTGAGGATAAAACTGAATGAAACTTTTTGTTGATGCCAGCGCTTGGATAGGCATGTTTGATGCACATGACAAATATCATTCAGTGGCGAGTCAATCGATAAATCATATTCGGCATGACGCAGACCTTTTTACAAGCGATTACATTCTTGATGAAGCGCTCACATATATACTCAATCGTGCAGGCAAGCAAATCGCTGTGCAGTGTGGGAAATGGGCAATAAATGCACATTTTGTAACTATATTTCGTGTTGATGAAGCGGTTTGGCAAGATGCTTGGGGCATGTTTCAAAGCTACGAAGATAAACAGTGGGCGTTTACCGATTGCACAAGCTTTGTGCTGATGCGCCAGCACAAATTGCATCGTGCGTTTACGTTTGACCATCATTTTGAGCAAGCTGGCTTTCAGCTTTGGCCGGGAATGGGGGAATAAGTAAGCAAGAAGTGATAAAGAATAAGGTAACGAATTAACACGAATTTTTTCGCACTAATCTGCGCTAATTCGTTGCAAAATTTTTTGTTCGTTAATTGCTACCCATTCACCAACGGCGATACCCGTGTGCCGATTAGTTCAATCGACTGCATCAACTGCTCGTGCGACATATTTGCATTATCCATCTGGAACGTGAATCTGGAGATGCCGCCCAGCGCCTGGCTGTGGCGGCGGATTTTCTGGGCGACTTCTTCGGGGCCGCCGACCAACAAAGCGCCGGATGGCCCATTTTGGGCGTCGAAGCGGGCGCGGGTGACGGGCGGCCAGCCCCGTTCTTTGCCGATGCGGGTGAAGGTTTCGGCGTAGCCCGGATAGTAGGACTCGACGGCTTCTTCGGTGCTGTTAGCCACAAACCCCAGCGAGTGTAAACCCACCTTCAACTCATCAGGCGCATAGCCTGACTGGGCGCCCGCCTGGCGATAGAGGTCTATCAGCGGCCGGAAGCGGTGGGTTTCGCCGCCGATGACGGCGACCATGAGCGGCAGTCCGAGCATACCAGCGCGGACAAAGGAAGCAGGTGTGCCGCCGACGCCCAGCCAGATGGGCAGGGGGTCTTGCAACGGCCGGGGGTAGATGGGCTGGTCGTGGAGCGCAGGCCGGAATTGACCTGACCAATTGACGACTTCGCTTTCGCGGATTTGCAGCAAGAGGTCTAGTTTCTCCGCGAAGAGGGCATCATAATCTTCCAGTTTGAGGCCGAAGAGGGGGAAGGATTCGGTGAAGGAGCCGCGGCCGACGACGATTTCGGCGCGGCCCTGGGAAATTAAATCCAGGGTGGCGAAGTCTTGAAAGACGAGGACGGGATCGGCGGCGCTGAGCACGGTGACGGCACTGGTGAGGCGAATGCGCCGGGTGCGGGCGGCGGCGGCGGCCAAAATGATAGTGGTGGCGGAATCCAGAAACTCTTTACGAAAGTGCTGGCCGATGCCAAATGAGTCCAGGCCGACCTCGTCGGCGTAGGCCATTCTTTCGAGCAGTTCGGCTAACGAGAGGTCACTGCGAATGGCTCTTTCTTTATCCTCGCTTAGGGTGGCGGCGGCAAAACTATCAATTCCAATTTCCATGAGTACCCATTCCTTGTGTTTTTCGATTGCACTATAAACGGACTAAAGTCCGTTTGTGTATTGTAGCGACTGGTTGGCTAAAGTCAAGGAGGAATCAGCGTGAGGTGATGATCAACGAAGTGGATGTTTGATACATTGTATTGCTAGAAATGCATCAATTCTTAGGTCACTATATGCCTTAGCATTCATGATTTCTTCAAGAAATATCAGGCTGGATTTTGTTGATGTATTTCGACAAAAATCTCTCAATTCACTCGGGGGAAATCTTTTCTTTTTTAAGTGATGTCTGAAATCATCCACAGTTTGTACTTGACGTGAGAGGAGCCAATTATCGAGAGTGTTGTTTAAAATTCGTAAATTTTCTAGATATGCCTTTAATTCTTTAACTAAATCATTTGCTGTTTCTGATTTTTGATGCCCTAAAGACGTTAGGATTTTTTTCCTAAGTTCATAATAATATGCATAATTTATTGAATCTGGATCAGGAAACCAGTCTTCATAATCTTCTGTTTCATAATATCCTTCATTAATGTCGTAGATTATCACTTCGGTTTGGAAAAGTTCGTTTAGTACTCGATATCCCCAAAATCTTCTGCCCTGAAGCAAATCTATTAATGTACTCAATATTTCCAAATCTGTATTCTTTGCTGCTTCAAGAATGAGCTCGTTTGTTGTATTGCTATCTAATACGCGGAGGGCATCATTAGCCCAATGTGCATCATTTTCAAACAAGGCATAATGAACGAGTTTTTTTCTAATCGCATCATCTTGCGGCGAAAAACCTAAAACAAATGAAGAAAACAATGGAATTTGTTTACTTTCAATATACCCCCATTTTGTTTCAGATGATTCATCAATTAAATATTTTGCTGCAAAATAGTCTCTAAATGATGAATGCCAGAAACTAATCCTATCTTGAAAAATCTCTAAAAAATTATGGATAGAAAGCTGTTCTAATAAATCTTCTATGGTGTTTTGTCTTGACCACTGAAACTGTTTGTCTAAATTCTGCACAAATCCAATTAAAATATTTTCAGTTTCTTGCCTTGTTAGTTCGTAAACAGATCCATTCTCAATCATTCTAAATGCCAAAACAGAAAGCGAACTTTCTAATAGTTGCCAATTAATTGGATTTTGCGCTCTTCTTCCCTTTTTAGGTTGCTCCCAACGTTGCTTGTATAGTTCCACAATCGTTGTATATATACCGATCAGAGAATTGAGTAAGTCTTTTTCGTTTTTATAGGAAATCAAACAAAGCGTTAATAGTAAAGGTATGTGGAGAATATCCCCAATATTGCGCTCTTCAACTTGTTGTAAAAAGTTTTCTGATTGTTGAGAGAGATATGTGTTTGCAAATGACAGGATGCCTTTTTTATTTAATGGTTGAATCTCATACGATTTGAAATCATCTAAACCCGAAACTTCAGGTTGTTTTCTTGCCGTTAAAATGAACAAACTATCTTTCGAGGATTTTTGAAGAAGGTTTAAATCATTGATGAATTGTTCCCGGTAACCCTTTGGAATTTCATCAAATCCATCGAGAAGAAAAACCCAGTTTCTTGTTTTTAATGCTTCGGAAAAAATGATTGCGTCTGCATATGAAAGGCCATGAAATTGAAGTTGAATAGAAAAAAGACGGTGAAGATCATTCTCGCCGTAATGACGTAAGGTTATCAGGATTGGCACTAGACTGGTTTCTTGAGAAAGAAACTGCTTACTCAACGTTCGCTCAAAATGAGCAGTAAACAGTAAAATTGGCGTTATGAAAACGCCAGAAATAACAATCAATATAGAACGGCTGGACGACCTGCCCTTATTGTACGGATTTCTCGAGAAAATGGGCATTCAATCAGCCATAGATACCATCATCAAGCCTCATGGCAATTGGAGTGGATTAAGCATGGGTTGGGTAGTAACCATCTGGCTTATCCATATCGTCTCCGTCTACAACCACCGACTGGATCGCGTACAAGATTGGGTGGGAGTGCATCTCACCTCTTTGAGACAATTGACGGGGCAAGAAGTGACAGAGTTGGATTTCACCGATGACCGGCTCGCAATTTGTCTGCGGGAACTGCATATAATCAGCCATTGGCGACGCATCGAATCCCTGTTAGGAAATCGTCTCCTGCGTATCTATGGATTGCAGTCAGAAAAAACAGTCCGACTCGATGCCACAGTGGATGGCGTTTATCATGACTCGCAGCAGCACAAACTATTTCAAGTGGGGAAAAATAAGCAAGGAAGCTACGAGACACAATTCAAACTCATGTTAGCTAGCCTAGACCCGCTAGGCTTGTTATTGGCTCTGGACGTAGTGTCTGGAAATCGAGCCGATGACCCCTTGTATGTCCCATGCTATCAGCGGGTGAAAGATATGTTGAAGCAGAACGGTTTGCTTATTGTGGGTGACAGCAAAATGAGCGCGATAAGTACCCGCACCGCCATTGTGGCTGGCGATGACTACTACTTGACTCCCTTACTGTCAATATGCGCCCGTAAATGTACCACCCATATGCACCAACACTGTACCACTAACATGCACCAACAATGCACCACCTATGTGCGGCCACAATGCACCACCTCCGGTGGCGGTTAGCCCAGCATCAGTAAAAGAAGCGGTTACGCCATTCTCCCATTTAATCGGTTGGTTCGATAAACACCTCCTTGCTGACTCGCCACTCCTCACTAAACCCGGCTTAGAGCCACCGCCACTTCATCCAACCTGACGCAGGTCAAAGCATCGGACTTGCCCACGTACCGTTTATGCAAAACGCCATGGTTCCGTTTGTAGGCATACCACAGCACGCTCCGGCGACGCTGCTCCTTACGCAACGAGATAGGCGACGCCTGTGGCCCATGCCCACGCATGATGACCACGCGCGCTTGACTATGGTAGCGAAAGGCCACGGCCGTTTCCAACCAGACAAACCAGGCGGCAGAATCAACGGTACAAACCGGGTCTGGGCAACATGGCAGATAAAGCTGCTGTCCCTGGACTTTGGGTGACTTCTGAGACATGTTTTTGGCCTTGGCAAAAAGTTACCCTACGCTGTTACTCGGGTGAGCATCTGGCCCGGCAATCTGGACCTCCTCTTCTAACCGCTGCCGCCCTTGCGTACGGTAGCTCGCCCCCTGGATAACCAGCACCTCCGCCGCGTGTGCCAGCCGGTCCAGACCGGCGCTGGCTAATAGCGGGTTGCCAAACAGGTCCGGCCACTCGCCAGGCGAACGATTGCTGGTCAGCAAGATGCTGCCCTTTTCGTAACGCTCGTTAATCACATCATACAAGTCCTCTGCGGCGGACGACGGCAGCGGCTTGAGGCCAAAGTCGTCCAGCACCAGCAGGTCAGGCCGCAAGACCATTTGCAGCCGTCGTTCCCAAGAGCCATCGGCTCGACCCCCGTGCAGATGCGCCAACATCTTGTGGGTGTTGACAAAGAGGGCGGCAAAGCCCTGCCGACACGCTTCATGCACCAGGGCTTGCGCCAGATGACTTTTACCCACACCGGTAGGACCGCAAATAAGCAGATTGCGCCGCTGGCGGACGTAGTCACAGGCGGCCAGTTGCAGCACCCGCTGCCGGTTCAGGTGCGGATTGAAGTTGAAGTCGAAACCTTCCAGTGTTTTGGTACTGTTGACGCTGGCCCGGCGCAAGCGCAGCAGCAGTTGTTTCTGCGCCCGGCGCTCCACTTCATCCTCCAGCAGCCGCGAAAGAAACTCCACGTAGGTCCACTGTCCATCAATCGCCTGCTGGTTGCGCACAGAGAGTGTTTCCAAGACGCCTGACAGGCGCAACTGCTTCAGGTAAGGCGGTAATTGGTGTATTAGTTCCATGACAACCTCCCCTCGAAGACCGTGCCCAGCAGTTCTGCCGCCGTGCGCGCAAAGTAGCGTGCTGCGGCGGCAGGCGCGGGCGCGGGTTCGGCTGCCTGCTCTAATCCCTGCTGCAAAATGTGCTTGACCGTTTTGTAACTGGGGTCGTCGAACCGCCAGGCGCGAGCACAGGCAGCCTCCAACCGGGCGTCGCCATACCGGTCGCGCAGGGCCAGGAGACGGCGCGCCATGGGCAGCCGCTCGACCACACTGTCGGCCAACAGGCTGGCTGTTAGCCGCGCCGTCTCCGGGCCAATATCGGCCGCCGCCGTCAGGCAGCCGGGACGGTCCAGATAGAGACCAGGCAACAGTTCCGGCGGCAGGTGGGCTGGATGGGTTTGGCGCTGCCCGGCGGCCTGCGCCCGCTCGTGGGTAGCCACCAGTTGGTATTGGCTGTCATAAAGCCGCACTTCGCGGGCACCGCCACGCGCATACAACGGCTGTCCGACCAGTCGAAAGGGCGCCGAGTAATAGCCATTGTCGAAGACAACGTGACAATCCCGGTGCAGTTTGACCTTTTTCCAGACGGTCAGATCATAGGGCGTGTCTGGCATAGGCCGCAGTCGTTTCTGCTCCGTCTCCCGAAAGCGGCCGATAGGTTGCTCTCGGGTAGTACCGTGACAGCGTTCGCCGGCCGTTGTCAGACACCAACTGCGCACATCCTGGTTGGCCTGGGTCAAGGTCGTTGCTTCTCGACCACCCAGAAAGTTGCGCTTGACGTAATGGACGCCACCTTGTTCAACCTTCCCCTTATGTTGCGGGGTGCGCGGTCGGCAAGGGGCAATGAGAAAGCCGTAGTGTTCGGCGCATTCCCGGTAGGCCAACTGCACCTGCGGGTTTTCCCAACATGCCTGGGTAATGCCCGCTTTGAGATTGTCGATGACCACCCGCTGCGGTACGCCACTGAAAAAGGTGAAGGCGTTGCGGTGCAGCCGCAGCCAGGTGGCTACGGTTTGGTCCCAGACGAATTCCACGTATTGATGGCGGCTCCAACTGAGGGTCATGACGAAGGCCCACGCGCGGCGGGCGTGACCGCTGTCCGGGTCCAACATCAGGCCCGCATAGCCGAAATCTGCTTGCGCCTCTTCTCCTGGTTGGCATTCTACCCGCACCGTCACATCCAGCGTCGCTGGCTCCAGACGGCGCACAAAACGGCGCACGGCATCATAGCTGCCGGTGTACCCACGCTCTTTCAGTCGTTCCCAGATGGCGGTGATTTCTACGTTTTCCTGCCGCAGCGTCACCACTACCTGCCGATACGGTTCAACGGTGGAGACGTTCTGAGGTGGAATTGTTTTGCCGAATGTCTCGGCGTACAGCTTCTGCAACTCGCTCACATCTGGCAGGTCACCTGTGAGCAGCCCCTGGGCCTCAGCCCATTCACGATATTTCTGGGCGGTGCGTCGATCTACATCGAGCTCGTCCCCAATCTGCCGGTTACTTCTCCCGGCACGCATATGTTGTAGCATAGCAATCATGTCCACGATGGTTTTGTTTCTCCTTGACATTTGGCCTCCGACTCGCAGTGATATGAAGTCGAAAGCTTAAACTAGAGCCAGCCTGAAGCCTAGCTGAGGTGGTACATCGTGGCTGCGTATTGGTGGTGCATTGTTGGTGCGTATCGGTGGTGCATAGTTGCTGCAACTACCTGGTACATTATAGGCCGCATATTGACAACCCTTTTGGGAATTTATTAAGATGAACCGTTTTCCCCGATTCCAACTCGGTTTCAGACCAAGTAAGCGAATCAACACGATGATAGGGTTCCTCAGGATGTTCAGACACCTGACGATTGGCTTTGAGTGGGCAGTAGTAAATCTTGTCTGCCTTTTCGATCGTTTTCATTATTTCCATGGTGGCATACCAACTATCCATCAACACGGTGCGGAACGGGAGCTTCTCAACGTAGAGAATCGTTTGCCACATGTCCAGTAAATGGTCGAGCTTACTGCGACCATCTCGTTCCGGGTCAAAGATTCGGTAATCGATGACCCAAAACTGTTCCGTATCGGGATTAACATAGACACAAGTCACAATGCCAATCCCCTTGATTACCTTTTTTGCATTGCCACTCCATTGGCGACGGACCAGTTCAATCATAAAGGAATGACTTTTGTCCAAAACGGTATCATCGAAAAGGATGTAGCCATTTTCCGAGAGAACTAATTCTTGTCGCACCATTTGGCGCAATTCTCGAGGAGTAAGCTTGTTATCTCTCATCAATCGATTGATACGGTCATGACTAAATTGTTCACTATGGTCAGCAAAGTAGGTTTGAGTGTAATTGACTTGGCTGACCAATAAAAATTGACAGTAATCCCAGTGGGTTAATTTGCTCATTCATCCATTATCGCAAATTCTCACTGGATTGCGTAAGTCCTATAGATATAAATCCTGAAAACTCGCCTCTATTTACTAAGTAACCATGCAAAAATAAGTTAGCACTTTTACAGTTGAATATCATCCACAGCAAGGACGAGGCTTGATAACGTAATTCCAAGTTGGACAAATCGACCGCGGATACAAACGAAGTGCAGCCCGCTCTTCAGCCGTGACCTTTTTCTGCTTTTCAAAGATGCGGTCAACGAGAAATGCCTTCACTTGCAGCCCGGTATCGGTCATTGTACCTCGGATATAGTTGAGCATGATGTCCCAAGAACAAAGCGGCTTGCCTGCCCAGTTGCGAGAAATCTGGCTGAACAGGCTGTATTCAACCGGGTTCCACTTGGAAGTTCCGGTTGGATAATGGCAAATCATGACCTCAATGCCAAACTGGTCGGCCACTTGTTCCTGCACCTGCTGCTTCCAGAGCCAGTAACGACAGTTGTTGCTGCCACCGGCATCAGCCAGAATCAGCAGTTTGTCCTCGCAGCGAAAACGAGGACGGTCAGGGTCAGCCCACCACTGGGCAATGGCATAGGCAGCAAATTCTGGTGTATCGTAGGAGTTACCCACATAGACGTAACCCTGGTTATGAGTCAGGTCATAGATGCCATAAGGCACAGCACGACCGAGAGCATCTTGAGGAAAATCGTGTACGTGAACCTGCTTTGGCTGTTGAGACCAACTGCGTCCCTGATTGAGGAAGTTGCCAATGAGTTCCTTCTTCTTAGTATCCACGCTGATAACAGGGTAGCCAGCGGCCAAGAAGAGCTTCTTGATGCGTCGGATGTAGCGAAATTGCTTGTCTCGGTCAGGATGGCTCGGTCCAGTCAGACTTTTGCGATTGCCGTACAGTCCATACTTCAATTTTTTCAGCAAGCGTCGCACTGTGTGGGGACCAATGCGAAACCGTCGTCTGGCTAGTTGCCGAGCAATGGCGACCAAACTGTGCCGCACCCATTTCTGCTCGCTCATCGGGTCGCCGGCCATTTCCTCGGCAACAACCCCGTTGAGGGCGGTCAGAATTTCCGGTTCTTTTTTTCGACTGGTTTACGGCCACCGCCCTGGATGCGAATACGGTCATGGGGACGGGCATTCAGGTCATCGGCCATTTCTCGTCGTCCTTTGCGAATGGTGTTGATATTAATACCAGTCACGGTGCACATGTATTCTGTGCCGCCGTGTCCAATTTTTTCGGCTTCGACGGCCACATACCAGCGACGCTGCTGCTCATCAAGTCGGCTCAGCAGCAGGTTCATCAAATGATGATGCTGTTTATCTGGATGATATTCGGGTTTTTGACAATTCTCACATGGGCATTGATAGACTTCTCTGTTTGCCATCGGTTGCACCTCTCGGTTTGAGTTGTGCCCAGAATTGTACAAAACCATTATGTTATTAACGAACGGTTACTAAACAATGAAAATCCTCCTAACCGGCGGCAGTGGCGACCTCGGCACCGTGCTTGCACCCCAACTGACCCATCGCGGCGACATCCCCATCACCTTTGACGTGCGCCCGCCCCAAACAGAAACGGCCGTTTCCCTTTCCCCTCGTTTCTATTACAATGGTCTCTATCAACCACGTCCTCTACCATTCTTAATCAAAAAACATCTTGGAGAGAAATAATCATGTCAGAAAATCTCAAGGTTTTCCTCAGCGTCGGACGCACCTGTAATGACCAACAAGAAAAGTTCGTACAAACCATTGAAAAATACCTGCAAATGAACGGGTTGATCCCACAAACCGTGGGCCGCACCTATTTCTCCAGCCAACAACCCCTGGTGGCTATTGCCGAACTGATGTACCAATGCGCTGGTACCATTGTGCTGGCTTTCGAGCGCATGCACGTCATTGAAGCCATCGAAAAACGAGGCAACCCCAAAGAATCACGCTGGCAGGCTGTCAACTTGCCTAGCGTGTGGAACCAGATCGAAGCCTCTATGGGATACATGCTAGGCCATCCCCTGCTGGTTATTGTGGAAGAAAACATGAAATACGAAGGACTGCTGGAGAATGGTTATGATTGGTATGTTAAACAAGTCACCCTGGAAGACAATATCCTGGCTGATCCTGAATTTGTAGGGGTCATTGCCGACTGGAAACGGCGCGTGGAGGCTTATCAGCAGCAGTTGTCCCAAACGCCAACCCAACTAAGCACGCCAACCCGGCAAATCCCCCAAAATCTCCTCGTTTATTTGCGCCAAATCCTGGCCGACCGCTTTAGCCCAGGTGAACTGGAAACACTCTGTTTCGATCTGAATGTGCGTTACGAAGATTTACCCGGCGAAGAACATCGGCTCAAATCTCTGCATTTGGTGCAGGAACTCGAGCGCACAAACCGCATTGATGAACTCATCAAAGTGGGGCAAGCCATACGACCTGATATAAGCTGGAACTTAACATAATCTGACACCCTCGAAGGCTATGTTAACAATGTCCTCGGCACTTCCACAAGTGTCGGGGATTTTGTTTTCCAGGCATCCGTTAAACTCTTTTTATTGACAACCTGGTATGCTGGCGTTATACTTCCGCTTAGTAAGTTAAGTTAACTTACTAAGCAGAATGCCTTATGATAAAAGCTACTCGAGAACATACCAAAACCCACAATTCCCAGCTCATTCTCAAGACGATTTATGACCAGGGTGAAATTAGCCGCGCCGACATTGCGCGTGTTACGCATCTGACGCGGCCCACCGTTTCCAGCATTGTGGCGGAGCTTATTGATGACCAGTTTGTCATTGAGACGGGACTAGGCTCTTCGGCGGGGGGCAAGCGCCCCACGATGCTTAGTGTGGCGCACGATGCGCACCAGTTGTTGAGCATCGACCTGGGCAGTCACGAATTTCGCGGGGCGGTACTTAATTTGCGCGGCGAAATTATGCATCGCATTGACTTGCCTTCCTACCAGTTTTCGGGCGAAGAGGCGCTGGAACTCGCGTTCACACTTATTGACCAATTGGTCGCTAAAACAACGGAAAATTTGCTGGGCATTGGCATTGGCACGCCCGGTCTGGTGGACTCGAAAGCAGGCGTGATTATCAACGCGCTCAATCTGGGCTGGGTGGATGTGGCACTGCGCGATCTTGTCAGCGACCGGTATCAAAAGCCGGTGGCTATCGCCAATGACAGTCAGATGGCGGCACTGGCTGAGTTTACGTTTGGCGCGAATCGGGAGAGTGATAATCTGATTGTCATCAAAATTGGGCGGGGGGTTGGCGCGGGCGTCGTATTGCACGGTCAACCTTTTTATGGCGACGGCATGGGCGCGGGTGAAATTGGACATGTGGTGGTGGCGGATAACGGCCGTTCCTGCACCTGTGGCAATCGTGGCTGTTTAGAGACGGTCGCCAGCACCACCGCCCTGTTGGCTGACGCTCAAGCAGCACTCAACCAACCAGACTTGTCGTGGGATGGTCTTGTGGCGGCGTATGGGGAAGGGGAAACGGCTACTTCGACAGGCTCAGCACAAAGCGTTATCGACATCATCAATCGCGCGGCCACCTATTTAGGCAAAGCTATCGCCGCGCTCGTGGGCAGCTACAACATCCAAAACATTGTCATGACGGGGCGTGTGTCGCAGTTTGGACAGCCGTTTCTTGATACAGTGCAGGCGGAAATGAGACGACGCGCCATGCCTCTATTGGCCGACCAGACACATGTTACTTTTGCTGAATTTGGCAACGAAGTGGTGATGCTTGGCTGTTCGGCTATGATTTTGAATGAGGAATTAGGGATTATTTGATGAGTGATTTACGCAATCTGCGCGTTGGCTTAGACATTGGCGGCACAAAAATTGAAGCGCTGTTGGTTGACGCGGATATGACCATGCTGGCTCAGGCACGCCACGCAACAGATGTCAGCCATCCTGACAATCTGGTCGCCAGTGCTGTCGCCGCTGTTGATGATGTGTTGCAGCAGGCGCATGCCACACGAGCGCAACTGTCGGGTATTGGCATTGGCGTTCCGGGGCAAGTTGATCCGGCAACTGGGGATGTGGCGCTGGCGGTGAACCTCAATTTGAGGGATTTCCCGCTTGGTCAGGTTATGTCAACTATTATCGGTGCGCCCACTTATCTGGAAAACGACGTGCGCATCGCGGCGATGGGTGTCTACCGCTGGCTGCAACAGCAAGCGCCTGTGAATAATGTGGCCTACCTGAGTATTGGCACGGGAGTGGCGGCGGGCATGGTGTTAAACGGCCGTTTACATCGCGGCAGTCACGGTATGGCAGGCGAAATCGGCCACATCACCGTTGAACCGAACGGGGCGTTGTGCAACTGCGGCGCTCGCGGCTGTTTAGAGACCATTATTGCCGGTCCGGCTATCGTGCGCCAGGCACTTGCCGTCATGCAATTTGAGCTGCCAGATAACGAAGTCCACGCTGGGCATGTTTATGACGCGGCGACCAACGGCAATCTGGCGGCGCAAGCCATCGTGGCGCGGGTGGGCGACTATCTGGCGCTCGCTATTCAGTATCTCATCATGCTTTATGATGTGGACAAAGTGGTTTTGGGCGGCGGCGTGGCGGGTGCTGGCGAGGCGTTTATGTCCCCCATTTTAACAGCGCTGGCCCACTATCGCGCCCAATGCAATTTGTTTGCCACGCTGCTTCAGGAAAACAAAATCGCCCTGCTGCCCAGCGGCTATAATGCGGGAACGTGGGGCGCGGTTTATTTAGCAAAAGAGATTAGAGATTAGAGATTGGAGATTGAAGATCGCTTCAATCTCTAATCTCCAATCTCCAATTCTCCATATTTTGAGGTTTTTATGCGCTACGGATATTTCGACAACGACAACCATGAATATGTCATCACGCGGCCCGATGTGCCGGTTTCCTGGACCAATTATTTGGGTCTGGAAGATTTGTGTACGGTTATTTCCCACAATGCGGGGGGCTATACCTTTTATAAGTCGGCGGAAAACGGCCGTTTAACCCGCTTCCGTCCCAATGCCATTCCTCTGGATCGACCGGGTCACACCGTCTACCTGCGCGACGACAGCACCGGCGAATACTGGAGCCTGTCCTGGCAGCCGGTGGGCAAAGATTTCACTCAGGCCAACTACGAAACGCGCCACGGCCTGTCCTATTCCCGATTTTCCTGCGACTACCAGGGCATTGCCGCTTCCCAAACGCTGTTCATCCCCCTGGGCGACGATGTGGAACTGTGGGACGTGCGCCTCAAAAACAACTCAGACCGTGAACGCCAACTGAGCCTCTTCTCGTTTGTGGAGTTCTCCTTCGGCCACGTCGATATCGACAACCAGAACTTCCAGATGAGCCTCTACGCCAGCGGTTCCAGCTACAAAGATGGCATCATCGAATACGATTTCTTCTACGAACCCGACACCTTCCGCTACCTGACCGCCAATTTCCAGCCAGACAGCTACGACTGCCTGCGCGACAGTTTCATCGGCGCGTACCGCACCGAGAGCAATCCCATCGCGGTGGAACGAGGCGAGTGCAGCAACAGCGCCCAGCTCACGGGCAATCACTGCGGTTCTCTGCACAAGAAAGTGACTCTGCAACCCGGTGAAGAAGTGCGCTTGGTGTTTATGTTGGGAAACGGCCGTTCTTCTGTCGCCGCCGCCATCCGTGAAAAATATGCAGAAACGGCCGTTGTCGATGCCGCCTTCACCGCCATCAAGACCTACTGGGACGCCAAACGCGCCGTCTTCCAATGCCAGACCCCCCACGAAGGACTCAACACCATGGTCAACACCTGGAACCTCTACCAGGCCGAAACCTGCGTCGTCTGGTCCCGCTTTGCCTCGTTTATCGAAGTAGGCGGGCGCACCGGCATCGGCTACCGCGACACCTCGCAGGACATTATGAGCGTCGTGCACACCAACCCCGCCAAAGTCGAACAGCGCATCCGTGAACTCCTGCAAGGTCAGGTCAGCGCGGGTTACGGTCTGCACTTGTTTGACCCCGATGTCTTCAAACCGAAAGACCCCAACGCTCTGCAAATCAAACTGCCCACCGTCGTGCCCACTCCCGACCCGTCCGACATCATCCACGGCCTGGAAGACACCTGCTCCGACGACCACCTGTGGATCGTCGTCTCCATTTGCGAATTTGTGAAGGAAACGGGCAATCTCGCCTTCTTCGACGAGGTGATTCCCTTTGCCGATGGCGGCGAGGCCACCGTCTACGACCATCTCAAACGCGCTCTCGATTTTTCCGCCCAATACGTAGGCCAGAGCGGCATTTGCCAGGGCCTGCGCGCCGACTGGAACGACTGCCTCAACCTGGGCGGCGGCGAAACGAGCATGGTCTCGTTTATGCACCATTGGGCGCTGCAAGCCTTCATCCAGGCCGCCCAGGCTCTCGACCGCCAGGACGATGTCGCCAAATACGAAGCGATGTCTGCCACCGTCAAAGCAGCCTGCGAACGCGAACTGTGGGACGGCGATTGGTATCTGCGCGGCTTCACCAAAACCGGCAAGAAAATCGGCACGCACGAAGATGAAGAGGGCAAAATTTTCCTCAACGCCCAAAGCTGGGCGGTCATGTCAGGCGTGGCCTCAGCGGAACGAGGTCAGGCGGCGATGGATGCCGTAGACGAGCATCTTTATTCAGACTATGGCCTGCATCTGCTGGCGCCCGCCTACACCCATCCCAATGACGACATCGGCTATGTCACCCGCGTCTATCCGGGCGTAAAGGAAAACGCCTCGATTTTCAGCCATCCCAATCCTTGGGGCGTCATTGCTGAATGTATGTTGGGGCGCGGCAGTCGTGCCATGAAGTTTTACGAATCGACACTGCCCATTAACCAAAACGACATCATCGACATCCGCGAAGCCGAACCGTACTCGTACTGCCAGTTCGTCATGGGGCGCGACCATGCACGCCACGGACAGGCCCGTCATCCCTGGCTAACGGGGAGCAGCGGCTGGTTTTTAACGGCCGTTACCCGCCACATTCTCGGCATCCAACTCAGCTTCGACGGCCTGGTCGTAGATCCCTGCATTCCCGCCGACTGGCCCGGTTTCAGCGTCCAGCGCCAATGGCGCGGCGCCACCTACCACATCACCGTGCAAAACCCTGACGGCATAGAAAAAGGCGTCAAATCAGTCACGCTAAATGGGCAATCTGTGGCTGGCGCCATTGCGCCGCAACCAGCAGGAACGGTGAATAATGTTGTGGTGGTGATGGGGTAACAAGATGTTTTATTGCTGGCAAATTAGAGGTCAATTTCTTGGACACTGATACGGTCGAACACTGATTTTTTCTTTTATCAGTGTTCGACCGTATCAGTGTCCCTATGCAAAAATGCTCCCAAGGATTTTTTCATTATGAACCATCAAGAATTAAAAGTCATTATCTTAGCCGCTGGCGCAAAATCTATTGAAGATACGCCAATTCTGTTACAAAAACTAGGCGACGAATTCGTCCTTGATGCCGTCATCCGCAACGCTCGTCAACTGGTTGAACCGGACGATATTTATGTGGTTGTCGGCAGCCAGCAAGAGGCTGTCAAAGCCCACCTGGGGCCAGACTACCATTACGTGGTGCAGAATGAACCTTTGGGCACCGGCCACGCTGTCTTGCAAACTTTGCCGGAACTGGGTCAGTTTCAGGGGAATCTGCTGATTTTGTATGGCGACACGCCCCTGTTCCGCCGCGCCTCGATTCGCGGCCTGCTTAACCGCCACCGCTTGAAACAGGCACATTTGACGATGTTAACGGCCGTTACCAACCACCCCTTTCCCTATGGCCGTGTCATCCGGGACGGAAACGGCCGTGTCATCGACATCATCGAAGACCGCGAAGCCTCCGCCGAAGTGCGCGACATCCGCGAACTCAACGTCGGGGCCTACGTGGTGCAGGCACAATCCATCTTCCCCGCCCTGCAAGCACTCACACCCTCCCCCGTCGATGGCGAATACCGCCTCACAGACTGCGTCTACCAGCTCATCCGCTCCGGTCTGCAAGTCGCCAGCTACCAAATCTACGACGAAGACGAAATTCAGGGCATCAACACCCCCGCCGACCTCGATCAAGCCGCCTTCATCCTGCAAAAACGACTTTTCCGCCCTCGCCGCCACGAAGAAGAAAACAAAGTCGCTTTCGGCACTGGCGGCTGGCGTGCTGTCATCGGCGAAGGCTTTACTTTGCACAACGTGCGCCGCTTATGTCAAGCTCTCGCCAACGAAGTCACGCGCCAGGGCTGGGAAAAACAAGGCGTAGTCATCGGCTACGACCGCCGTTTCCTCTCCACACAAGCCAGCGAAGCCGCCGCCGAAGTCTTCGCCGGCAACAACATCCACGCCATCTTGCTCAGCGAAGATGCACCCACCCCGCTCATCACCTACGCCACCGATATGCTCAACGCCGCCTACGGACTCGCCTTCACCGCCAGCCACAATCCGGCCGAATGGAATGGTCTCAAAGTGTTCCACAGCGATGGCTCCCTGCTGCTGGATCACGAAACCCGCCAAATCGAAGACGAAACCAACGGCCTAACCATCCACGATGTCGTCAAATTGGAACTGGATTTAGCGATGGAAGCGGGTATCGTCGAGAAACGGGATTTCACCAACGAATATGTGGACGCCGTTGAAAAATTTATCGACCTGGATGTCATTCGCAAGGCTGGTTTGAAAGTCATCGTGGATCCCATGTACGGCGTGGGACAGGTGACACTGGGCATCATCTTGACTGAAGCCCGCTGCCGCGTCACCTTCATCCACGAACGGCGCAACCCGCTGTTTGGCGGCCGTTCGCCTGCCCCCGATTTGGAAGCACTGCGTATGCTCAGCACCCATGTCGTCGAAGACGGCTACGACCTGGGCCTGGCTACCGACGGCGACGCCGACCGCATCGCCATCGTCGATGAGAAAGGCGAATACGTCACCACCAACGACATTTTGCTCCTGCTCTACTATTACCTGCACAAAATTCGGGGGGAACGGGGCGGCGTGGTACGCAATTTAGCCACCACCCACTTGCTCGACCGCTTGGCCGCCTATTTCGGCGAAACAAGCCAGGAAGTGCCGGTAGGCTTCAAGCATATCGCCTCCGGCATGGTCGAGCATGATGCCCTGCTGGGCGGCGAGTCCAGCGGCGGCCTTACCATTCGCGGCCACATCCTGGGCAAAGACGGCATCTTCGCCGCCGCCCTCATCTGCGAAATGCTGGCTAAAACCGGCCAAACCATCTCCGAACTGCGGGACACAGTCTACGCCATCACCGGCTCGCTCACCTCGCTGGAAGACAACATCCCGGCCACGCCCGAAATGCGCGTCATGGTGCCGCGCCGCGTGGCAGAAACGGAAATCAGCCACATCGGCCCCTACCCCGTCAAGCACATTTCCACGATGGACGGCATCAAGTTCACCCTGGAAAACGACAACTGGCTGCTGCTGCGCTTCTCCGGCACAGAACCCGTCCTGCGCATGTTCGCGGAGGCGGACACGCTGGAGAAAGCCCAGGAGTTACTCGATTATTTGAAGCAGTTTGTGGCGGTTTGAGGGAAAAGGGGAATAAAAATTTAGAGCCAAACAGCAGCTTGCCTGCCCAATAAAGAAGAAACCAACAGCTTATATTAACACAGTCGCTTACTGATATCCTCAAATAACATACAAGCCGTTTTTCGCAAATCAGCTATCAAGTATTATCGTGAGCCTTCTATCTAAGATTAAGCAAATCAAAAGCAAAAGCATCAAAGTATCTCATGATACGATTAACCTCATCTCTTGTTTTAAAGCGATGTGCAGCATCGCTTGCACGGGCATATGTTGACCGTACTAAATCCTCAATCATCGTTTCAAGCGATGCCACATTTTCTAAAACTTCTCTTTCTTTAGAACCACCATTGCGTATTTGAAGGATATAACGAACTCTTTGTTTCTGTGTTGGTTCGTGTGTCTTTTCAATTTGTGCGTACCATGATTGTGTTTCTACCATATCGTCCGGAGCAAGTAGCGATAGTGTTGAAGCCAGAACTTGTCTAATTTCATGAGCACTTCCAGCCCATGAAATTCTTTCATCATTTTGTAAATCATCACAAACTTGTTTATAGCTATTTGCTAAATCAATAGAAATTTCTGAAAGAGCCTGGGAAATTTTATAGGAATGTACCGACACATTTTCAACGTGAGATTGGTGCCGCTGATTTAATAGTTGTTACAAATGCTTCTTGATCTAATTCTAGTATTGAATCTATTGCATTTCGAGTTCTGACAACTCGCTTGTTAACATCATGCAACAGTTCAAATATTTCTTCATTATTCACCTTTATCCATCACCTCGTCCCAATAAATGTACTGAAATACTTTTAAATATGTTGTCATATGTTTCAGATGATGCGTTTTCTGGCAATACAACCTGAATATTAAAGGTAAACTGTGGTTCAATATGAGAAATAGCCTCGATTTTTTTCATCTTAGCTGGCATTTGTGTACTCAATTGAGAAGTGATTGCTTTCTCAGGTGATGATTGTTCAGATTCTATTACGGAAGATGCTGGATTTTTTTCAAAATCGGCTAGTTCACAAAGTGTTTTGAAAGTTCTCACCAATCTAGTTACAACCTGTTTGCCTGCTGTGGATCTTGTGCTGAAATAATGTTCAAGGTCCGTATCATTTCGCAAGTTTGCATCAGGGTAAGTATCAAAAAGTTCTGAATAACCTGACCGAATTGCCTTCGCAAGTACAGTTTTGGCATCTTTTCCTCGATATCCTTTCCAATGATCTGTAGGACTATTAGAAGAATCGATAAAATTAATAAAGCTCAATACTTTTAACATACCTCGATGATTGCTAGATTTGAAACCAATAGATTCAAGCCATTTGGTCGTTACAGTAGGTGGGATCCCAATACTTCTGATTTTATCTAATAGTTCTGGTAGCTTACTTGGTACGTTTGCATATGGAAAATCTGATGACATTTAAATTTACCCTCCCAAATATGGTATTTATGGTTAATATTATACTTAGGACTTACGCAATCCAGTGAGAATTTGCGATAATGGATGAATGAGCAAATTAACCCACTGGGATTACTGTCAATTTTTATTGGTCAGCCAAGTCAATTACACTCAAACCTACTTTGCTGACCATAGTGAACAATTTAGTCATGACCGTATCAATCGATTGATGAGAGATAACAAGCTTACTCCTCGAGAATTGCGCCAAATGGTGCGACAAGAATTAGTTCTCTCGGAAAATGGCTACATCCTTTTCGATGATACCGTTTTGGACAAAAGTCATTCCTTTATGATTGAACTGGTCCGTCGCCAATGGAGTGGCAATGCAAAAAAGGTAATCAAGGGGATTGGCATTGTGACTTGTGTCTATGTTAATCCCGATACGGAACAGTTTTGGGTCATCGATTACCGAATCTTTGACCCGGAACGAGATGGTCGCAGTAAGCTCGACCATTTACTGGACATGTGGCAAACGATTCTCTACGTTGAAAAGCTCCCGTTCCGCACCGTGTTGATGGATAGTTGGTATGCCACCATGGAAATAATGAAAACGATCGAAAAGGCAGACAAGATTTACTACTGCCCACTCAAAGCCAATCGTCAGGTGTCTGAACATCCTGAGGAACCCTATCATCGTGTTGATTCGCTTACTTGGTCTGAAACCGAGTTGGAATCGGGGAAAACGGTTCATCTTAATAAATTCCCAAAAGGTCATCAACTGAAACTGTTCCGGCTTGTGTTGTCTTCCCAGCGCACGGACTATGTCGTTACTAACGACTTTTCTCAAGATTCGACGGATGCTACTCGACAAGAAAGTGCCATTCGTTGGAAGATTGAGCAGTTTCACCGTGAAGCCAAACAAGTGACGGGGTTAGAATCATCACAATGTCGTTCACAACGAGCGCAGCGAAATCATATTGCTTGTGCGATGTTAGTCTGGGTTCGCTTTAACCAAATAGCCCAAGAAACTCAAACAAATGTTTATCAAATCAAGCAGGGATTATTGGATAACTATATGCGTGAACAATTGCGTCAACCAACTATCTCAATCCTCCCTGCGTAAGTCCTAATACTGATATTTATCTCATAGTCATGCCAAATTCAATTGTTCATCTATATCAGTGTTCTCTCGGCTAAAAAGACGCTACACGGTCTCTTTTCTGCCCAAACTTTCCGCCAACATGACGTTCACCAGGGAATTCATGCTCACACCTTCTTGCTTCGCCCGAGCAGCTAATCGGGCATGTAAACTTTTAGGCATACGTTGAATAAACTTACCACTATGCGTACCACCACTTCCCGGTTCAGGCACAGGCAAACCCATGCTTTCTAGTGCAAAAATTGTCTCTTGCAATGCATCCAGACCATTTTTAATGGCTTCTTCTGGCGTTTCGCCATCTGAAATACATTCCGAGAAATCTGGAAAGGAAATTAGATAACCGCCGCCATCTTCTTCTGATAACGGACGAATTTCGAATGGGTATTGAATTAATTGTGGCATAGTTTTTTAGTCCATCACAAAATCAACAAATTTTTTGATGTAGATTGGTTTGATGGGACGATGAGCCGGAACGGGAAGTGTTCGGCCATCAGAACGGATAAATATAACATGGCTAGTTCCGCGCTGCCGCCATTCTATATCGTAAGCATGAGCAACTGTTTTCAGGCTATCAATCCGCCAATCACGGGGATTGTTTTGCATTTTTTCGAGGATTTTATCTGCGTTGCTCACGAGATTATGATACTAAATGCGATAGCAGTGTGCAAGGGTTAATTATGTAGATATTCGTTACTTTGGGGGTAACGGCCGTTACCCATCCCCCACCACGCCTATTCTTCCTGCTCAATCCTCGTTACCAGCACTTGAAACTCTCCCGAATTATCAAACAGACCCGAATTGCAATCGTTTATTCGCAGGAAGAGGTTACCAGTTGTCTCGACGGTGATTTCTACGCCATTGCCGACATAAAAAATGGCGTCATCTAGTCGGCCAACACGGCCGATGAGGGCGCTTCTTCTGGCGTCGGGCAGCGGCTCACAGCACCCCGCATGACCACATACAAAATCGGCGCCTGTGCCATCAATGAGGGTTATTTCTTGATCTTGTGCCTGGCCGGAAACATATTCGATTCGCACTTGTTCCCCAGCCTGAAGCGCCACTTCTGTATCTTGCCAGCCTTGATCGGCGGCAACTTTAACCGTTGCCTCGGCTGGGTTTTTATTGCTTGTGGGCAAGACGGCGCAGGCAAGCATGGGAATAAGTAGGGCGAGGAGCATGAATAGTTTTTGTGTTTTCATTGAATTCCTTTATCTATCCGACACGATTTAGGTGTTGCTTTTACTCGAGAGACCCTAAGGGTTTTGATTACCGGCAGGTTGATGTCTCGAGGCCAAACCCTTAGGGTCTGTGCAGGTTTATCCATTTAATCGTTCTCGTTCTGTTTCCCGTTCGGCATGAAGTTTGCTGAGGCTTTTGTATTTTGCCACCCAGAGACCGATCAGACCTGTTTTGAGTTCGTAGAGGGTGGTGGTGCTTTCGCTGACTTCGGCCAGGATTTCGCGCTGGGTGAGGGAGTTGAGGGCGGTGGTGACGTCGGTGGGGTTGAGTTGGATGCCGTAGGTTTCCAGGTATTGCATGAGGTCTTCGGGGTGGAAGATCATGTCTACTTCCATGAGATGGGCAACGGCCGTTAACATGGCTTTTTCCGCGAAGGACGAGCGCTGCCAGATGTAGGCAAAGTGGACTTCACCGAGCAGCATCATCTCATCCAGGGCGGCGTTGACATCGGAGATGGTGACATAGGTGCTGCGTTGGGCATTGGCGCGTTTGACGAGGGTGTAGCAGACCAATTGCAAGAAATAGGGATGGCCGGCGGTGACGCGCCGAATTTTGTCCAGTGCCAGATCGTCATAAATGAGGAAGGGATCGACGGGTTCCCGAATGAGCCGCGCCATCGACTCTTCATTTAGGTAGCCAATTTTTTCGTATAGAGCGATGTTAAATAAGACAGACCAATAGTCGGCGGTCATCTCTTCCAGGCGGCGGGTGCCCACAAAAATGAAGCTCAAGCCTTCGCTGTGCTGCATGAGGTGGCGGATGTAGGTGAAGAAGGTGGGGGGCAGCAGGCCATCTTTTACCAGACTTTCAAACGCTTCAAACTCGTCGAAAACGAGCAGAATGGTGGTGCCTACGGGCAGGAGTTGGCGTACCTGGGGTAGAAAACGACGCTGGAATAAGACGGTTGGTTCTTCTTGCCAAACGGCCGTTTCCGGCACATCAATCTCAATATCACGGAGGATCAGGGCATCTGCAATTTGCCAGGCCAGGTCAGAGAGCAGGGCGGGCATGCCTCGGGTAACGCCCAGCGATTGACAGTCGATATAGACCGGCAGAATATTTTCTGGCAGATGGTGTTGCAGACGCAGCATGATAGAGGTTTTGCCCGTGCGCCGCTGTCCAAAGAGAATGAGCACGTTGCGCTGCGAGAGCCTTGCCGCGTTTTCTTCGATGAAAGCAAACAGGTCTTCGCGGCCATAAAACAGGGGACTGTCCTGGCGCAGGGGCGTGCCGGGCAGGTAGGGGTTGGGGATGGGTTGGAACGCTTGCAACGGAATGAGCAGATGAACCATATCGCCGAAGGGCAGTTCGCGGTCGCGTTTGTTGCGGTCGTCGTAGGTGACGGTGAGGGAGAGGCGGAAGCGGTCGGCGACTTTGGGCGCGATGGTGAAGCTGATTTGCCAGGTGCGGTGTGGCGGCAGGTTGGAGATGATTTTTGGATCGCTGTGGATGGAGTAGGCCGGGTTGTTGTCTAACATGACCATGATATTTTCGGCGGGAGAACGGCCGTTGTTCACAATTTCAATAATCACATCTGTTTGGCCGATGGGAAAGATCTGTTTTGTTTTTAACGTGATATTCAATTCCGCCTGGCCCCGCATTTCCTCGATTTCGGCACTGAACAAGCCAGCCCAACGGCTGATAAGTGTCACAACCAGGGCACGTTCAATGCTTGCCGGGTAATGGCCGAGTTGGGTGCGCAGAAGATTGGTTAATAGATTGGCTTCGCTCAAATAGACGAGGCGATCATCCATCCGATCGACCCGTTCACTATCACGCAGATTGGTTAAAATGGGCAGTAGTTCATTGAGAATCAGGGCTTGTTTGCCATTGGCGTGCAGCAGGGTGAGCAGTTCAGCGAGTTGCGGGCGAAGCAGACTCAATTCGGTGATGGACGGGGCGGCCAGCATGACCTGACTTGTTTTGCAGGTGGCAGCCCATCGACTCAATCCTTCCCACTCTAATTTTGAACGGCTGGCTTCGTCCAGGGCGTTGGTCATGATGGACAGGCCAGCATTGGGGCGGTCTGCGAGTAAAAACAAGCCGTCAGCCAGATTGGTGATGATCATATCGGCTCGTAACCGCGCTTCGTTTGCCAGGTTGACGAAGAAATCGGGTGCGCCTGCGGTCTGTTCGTATTTGTCTTCCAGCAAGGGCAGGATGTGTTTGGGATTTTGTTTAATCTTGCGGTAAAAGCGGCGGGCTTGGGCGGTGGCTGTTTGTCGCTGCCGCAGAAAAATGACACCAATGCCGATGATGGTGACCAGTAGCCCTAAGCCGACCCAGCGGGAGAGGGGTTGATCTGGGGTGATGGGAACGGAAGGTGTCCCTGGGGGTGGGGTAATGGTGCCTTCGTGGTAGCCATCGGTGAAATGATAACGGTAGCGGATGGAGCCATCTGCTTGCAGAGGCACTGTTAGATTGGGCCATACGAGATTGCCATCCCCGCTGACTTGTCGTTCTCCTTGTGTGTGCCATGTGGTGTTTTCTGGATTGGCGACTTCCAGGCGCACGACGACATCATCCCGTTCTACATCTTGTACGGAAACGGAGAAACTGCTGATGCCTTGATCGATGTCAACTTGGGGATTGGTTAGGAGGGGGGGACGGTTTTCTTTGGCGCTGAATAGATGTAAACGGCCGTTATCGGTTGTCACAAGTAGATTGGTTTTGTTTTGGGTGGTGTCCACAACGGGGTCTAGTGAGAATACACTGCCCACGACATTGAGTTGCTCGGCGATTTCTGGTGGATTGGTGATGAGGTAGACATTGCCGTTTTGATCGCCTGCGGCAATTTCTGGCAGACTGTCTTCGCCTAAATCGCTTTGGAAGAGGCTGCTGATGTTGGGCAGCCCTTCAATCGTCCATTTAATTTCAGGCTTATTGTTTTCCAGACGCAGGTTGGTGAGGGTGTTGTTGTCGGTGGCAACCAGGAAGGTGTCGTAGGGGGACTGTTCGGGCGCGAGGCTGTCGGGTGGGGTGTGGAAATAGGTGCTGGTTTGGGAACGGCCGTTTAACGCAAAAGGATAGTCTGGGAGCAGGTCACCCTGCCCATCCGTCAGCGAAAAGGAACCGTCTTCACTGAGGGCAGCGATGTATTTGAGCTGGGGTGCGACTGTCTTCATCGACCCCATATACAGCTTGTAAGTTGTCGGGGTAGGTCGTCAGGATAATTGGTGTTTGGTTGATGTTGGTTTTAAAGATGGTATTGTCGCTGATGATCAGTAATTCTTTTGAGAATACTTGTGAATTTTCTTGCGCCAGAATTTGATTAACAGGCCCGTTGATGCGCGTGGAACGCCAGAAAGCGTCGCCTTCCAGGTTAAACGCCGTAATTCCCCCTTGATCGCTGCTGACAAGGATGTCCGGACTGCCATCTTTGTTGAAATCTGTGATCAGCAGACTGGTGGCGTGATTGTTGATGGTTTGTTCCCAGATTTTATCGCCATTGGCGTGGCGGAGTTCCACAATGCTTTGCGGCGCAGATGGGTCGCTGCCGGGTTCCATAGTGCCTTCGCGCACGACAACGATTTGGGGTAGCTCACTATTTCCGCTCAACGATTTTTCCTAAATGAGAGACGCTGCTGCCTGGGGCGATGATCCAGTGGGTGTCGCCTGCCTGGTTGAGGCGGTGAATGCGCCCATCTTCTGTGCCGATGAGGATTTCGTCGATGCCGTCTTGGGTGAGATCTGTGGTGAGAACGGCCGTTGGCGGTGAAAAAAATGGATATTCCCATTCAGAGGCAAAGGTGCTGGCACTGATGCCCAGTCCTTGCAGTTCGACGCTGGCAAATCGTGCCAGTAAGAGCTCGCTCAATTGGTCGTGGTTGACATCAACCAACTGCGTTAAGCCATTGGCATCGGTGTCTGGGGACTCTTCCAAAATGCGGCCATCTCGGTTGAGCAACAGCACATTGGTCGGTTGATCGGGCTGCCCTTGTGGTCCACTCGGTGGCCACTTTGTGGCCACTTTGTGGGCCAACCAGCACAGACAAAATCGGTTGCCCTTCTTGCGGGACGAATGAGGTCGTGGATATAGTTTGCACCGCTTGATCCGCATCTGGGGCAAGTTCTTGCGTCCAAATTCGATTGCCCGCACTGTTGTAAGCGGCCAGCATGCCCACGTCTGTGCCAGCAATGATGAGCGGACCGGAGGGGGTTTGGGCTTGAGCCAGGGTCGTTATCGGTTTATTGAGGGTGCGCAGCCAGATGCGCTCTCGGTTTGGCTTAAACAGGAATAGGTCGCCCCGATTGGTGCCTACGGCAATGGTGGGGGTATCGTTCTGGTAAACGGTGGTAAGCCCTGTAATGCGCCCTGAGATGTTATGATTCCAGAGGGTACTGCCCTCATTGTCGATGAGAATGAGCTGACTGAAGCGTCGGGGGGTGAAGAGGCCGAGCAAAATTTCATCACCAGGCGAGTCAGGGTCAAAGTCTGCAATTTGCAGATGGGGGGTGGCGTCTAAAATGGGGTTGGTATTGCGTGTATAGCCGCCACAGGAGATTGCCTTGCTGGTCAAACAGTTGCAGTTGGCCGGAATGGAGCAGGACGAGTATTTCTGCTTGCCCGTCCTGGTCATAGTCATAGGGCTGGATGGCCACGGGGATGGCGGGATATTGGCTTTGCCACGCTTCGCTTTCAGCGTAACCGGAGGAAGTGAGCAGGGAGAGGGGAATGTCAACGGCCGTTATCGGTATGCGCCATAAGGTATCCCCATAGTTTGTAAGCAAGGCCAACTCGTTTTCAAAACCAAGCACCACGGCCTGGCCTGGGGTATTGGTGATGGGTTGGGGGAGGCTGGTAACGGCCGTTACCGGCGCACCTGCATCCTGGCTCCACTCCCGTTCCCCTTTGGCATTCACTAGCGTCACCCGCCCCAATTCATCCACGAGAATAAAATCGTCGATGCCATCCTCATCCAAATCCACAGGCACGACATGTTGCAGAGGGCCTGAGGCGTTGTATTGCCAATAGGGGGCGGCGGGGCTTTGGCTGTAGGAGATGGCGGGTGGGATGGATAGGAGGAAGACAGTTAGCAGTAAACAGTAAACAGTTAACAGTGAACGGTGAACAGTGAACGGTGAACGGCGAACTGTACACTGAAAACTGTACACTGTACACTTACTCGGGCGCACGGAGCGCGTAGCCAACACCTCGTTCGCTGATGATCCAGGTATCGTAGGGCACGACGGCGCGGCGCAGGCGTTTAATGAGCGTTTTGAGTCGGTCTGGATCATCTACCAACAGGTCTCCCCAAACGGCCGTTTCCAAATCATCGCCCCGCACCACCTGCCCAGGCTGTTGGCACAGCCGCACCAGGATGTTGAACTGGGAGGTCGTCAGGCTCATTTCAGCTTGATTGGCCCACACTTGATGGCGTTGTTGGTCGATGACAAACGGCCCCGCCTGGATGAGACCTTGCACATCTTGGCGGCGCACAAAACGCTGCAAAATCTCACTGGTGTATTGGTACTGCGCCTCTTGGAGAACCAATAAGCATTGTTGTTCCAGCAAACGCAAGCTGTCGATGGCGCCATTGGCGATGGCCAGGGTGTACTGTTCTTCTGCTGTCAGGTTTTGCCACAGATAGCTCAAGTGCGAATCTGCTTCTACCTCGATGGACGTGTCGAGCTGGCTGAAAGTGTTTTCTGAGAGGGTTTCCCCCTGCGCCAAGGCTTGATACGCATGATACCCCGCCAGATGCAGGAAAAATGGATGTGGCCCCACCAACTGCATTAAGTAGGAGACCAGGCCATCGGAAAAGGTGATGTCGTTTTCGGCGAGCCGTTGGCTGAAAAGAGACTGCGCCTCTTCCTGACTGTACAGTCCTAGGGGCAGGGTGACGAAGATATTGAAGAAAGGGGAACTCAAAATTTCTTCTTCAGCGGTGATGGCGAATAACGGCCGTTGACTAGCCGTGAGATAAGCCAGCCCATATTTAGCGGTTAAGCCGCGCAGTCGGGCAAAAAAGTAAGGGGTGAGATGTTTGTTGGCGGCCAGCAGTTCAAACTCATCGAGCAAAACCACCACGGAGGCGCCCTTTTGACTGATGCGGTGCAGCAGCCGGTCTAAGGCGCGGTACGTGCCAGGGTCTTGGCTCGACGGTTCCAGCACCAACCCCATGTTCTGCGCTGTTTTTTCCAGGCCGAAGAAGAGCGATTCGTACACTTCTTCCGGCGGAGAGCCGCCCAGTTCCTGGCAATCGACCATCAAAAAGAGGGATTTTCCCGCTTCCAACCCCGCCGCCTGCTGCACTTCTGGGCGGGAAAGATGGATGAGCAGGGAACTTTTGCCAATACGGCGCGAGCCAATTAGCGAAACGCTTTGCCCATTGCGCAGTAGACCCATAATTTGGTCGATTTCATTTTGACGACCATGAAAATCGGCAGGATTGCGGATGGCGCCACGGTGGTAGAAGGGATTGGTTGAACTCATACGCTTAATTGTAATGGGAAGGGGGAAAAGTGGCAAAGACCCCTCCCCTCAATCCCCTCCCGAGGGGAGGGGAGGCCAAACTCCCTCTCCCTTTGGGAGAGGGCTGGGGAGAGGGCAGAGCCTACCTTTCCTTCAAATATTGGTAGAGGATCCCCATCACCGTCGCCGGTTCCGCTTGACGGTCTTTGTTGTAGGTGCGGGTGGCGCGGCTGCGGCTGAGGTGGAGGAAGCGCTTGGCGCGGGTAATGCCCACGTACAAGAGACGAAGCCGTTCACTGATAATTTCAATGTGGGCAGATTCGGTGGCAGAACGGCCGTTTTCCCCATCAGGCATTAGCTATCAAATCCGCTCAAAACAACCAGCGGGTGTTGGGATTCTGAGCCAACAACCAGGCGATGGCTTTCAGGTAGAAATGCAAAAGAAGAAATACCATCTAACTTCACTTCGGCTCTTAACTTACCTGAATCGATTTCAGTCAAGAAAACGGAATTTTTTCTAGCAAGCGTTGTGGCCAAAAGTTTGCCGTCATCTGAAATTGCTAGAATGGTGGGCGCATTAACATCATCAATATGCCATTCTAGCGGCTGCCACAGATTGGCATCAAAGATACAAACTCGTTTTCCCCCAATACCAGTCGCTCCAGAATATGAGTCAAATCCAAGTGCTACATATGGGGCATTTTGACTTATAGCGAGGCTTGTTGTTTCCCAGATATCCCAGCCAGGTCGGAGTGTGTCGCAATCAATGTCATGCAAAACCTGTTTATCAATCGGATCTATGACGACTAAACCAATTCCGAGCGACAAGAGCAGATTTCGGTTGGGAATAACAGCAAACTTAAAAGGGAACGCTAAATGGGGTAATTCGACAGAGGATACCACTTGAAAATTATTGACGTGGAAAAAGTCAACGAAATTGCAAGTTTCTGCTGTACCCCGTATTAATCTTCCGACAGCAAACGTTTGATTGGTGACAAATTCAATGCACCGACAGTCAGAGGCATTTTGTGAATAATAGAGTTTGTTCGATGCAAGATCATAAATGTGAATGATTGATATTGTAGCGGCTTTGCGTGGTATTACTTCGTCAGCAGTAATGATGGCAAGAAAACGATTATCTGGGGATGATGCAAAATCACGTATATGTTCATGAAAAGGTATTTCTTGCATGAGATCGAATGAGGCTGTATTCCAAATCCGGATAGTGTTGTCGTTGTGATATGTGAACAACAAAGAACGATCCGAAGATAACTTCAGTTTTTGTGTGGCGATATTACAATGAATCGGAAAGGTAGATATATGTGTCATTTATTTTTCAAGTATTGGTAGAGTACGCCTATGACCGTGGCCGGTTCGGCTTGACGGTCTTTGTTGTAGGTGCGGGTGGCGCGGCTGCGGCTGAGGTGGAGGAAGCGCTTGGCGCGGGTGATGCCTACGTAGAGCAGACGGAGCCGTTCGCTGATGATTTCAATGTGGGCAGATTCGGTGGCAGAACGGCCGTTATAAATCCCCGCATCCCCTTGCATCAAATAGCGCAGTTGCGCCATGATTTCTGCATTGGGGTCGCCCCCCAGAAAATCAGAGACACCCAAAAAGTACGATTCCAGGCCGCTGGGAATCCAGAAGCCATCCACCCCCACCAAAAACACCGCATCCCACTCCAACCCTTTGGCACTGTGCTGCGTCGTCAGCGTGATGCGCCCAGGAGACGGTTCAAAGCCCAAATCGGCCGGAGTTGTGATGGGCAGATGGCGTCGCCCTTGCGCCACATCTGCCAGTTGTCCCACTAAGTCTGGCAAGCGCCAATCTGGGTTCGTGTCACGCCAACTGCGCATGATACTGCCGATTTGGTAAGCAATCGCCAGGTCGATTTCATGCACTTCACCGCGAGCAAACAGCTCATCGCCGAGGGAAAGCGCCAGGTCGTCGATGGGCAGGGTGCGCAAATCGAAGATGCGCTGGAGGAACGCGGAAAAGCGGTACAAGGCGGTGATGTCTTCTGGCTGCGCAATGCCGGCGGGCAGCGCGGCTTCCAGCTGCGCCTCATTGGTGGGAAACAACAGCGCCTCTGGCTGGTGGACACTGCGCAGGATGGTGTGCAGACGCGGCAGGTCTTCATCCAGGCAGGCGGCGGCGGGATGGTCTAGTTCATGCAGGGCGATGTGGGCCGTTACCAGCGCCTTGGTGCTGAGCGGGTCAGCCAGCACGGCGAGAACGGCGTGCATTCCGGCCGCGATTTCCCGTTCATGACTGCCGCCGCGCAGCAAATTGTCGTAATCCGCACCCAGTTCATCCAGATGGTCAGCCAGTTGGTAGCCCATTTGATTGGTTGGCACAAGGATGGCGAGGGTGTGGTCTGGCTTTTCGGCGCTGTATTTATGCGCCAGTTTGGCGATGCCAGGCAGTTCTTCATCTTCGCGGTGCTTATACACTTTGATGCGAATGTCGGCTTCGCTGTCGGGCGGATTGGGCTGCGCGTCACCGGGTGGGGTGGGCTGGATGTGTTGGCGGCGGAAGGTGATGTGGCGCACTTCTTCGACTGGATGGTTATCGATCACCCAGTCGAGCATGGCATTGGCCGCGCCAAAGATGAGCGGGGCGCAGCGCCCACTGTTGGGCAGGGGCAGGGAAACCACGTCGGGGCGGTCGCTGAAGGCGTTGAAGAAACGGGGGTGGGCGGCGGTAAAGGTGCTGGTGATGGCCTGGTTGGGGTCGCCCACGCGCACCCAGTTGCCGTTTGCCCCGGTGAGACTGGTGAGCAGGATTTCTTGCAATGGCACGCTGTCTTGGGCTTCGTCTTCCAGCACGTAGGGCCAGCGTTGGTACAACTCGGCGGCAAAACCGGGGCGGTTCTGCTAGCAGATTGACGGCTTGCCAGATGAGGTCGTCGAAGTCCATGTTGCCCTGCCGCGTGATGGCTTGTTGGTAGTGGGCGTAGATGCGGGTCATCATGTGCAGGAGCGGGGATTCGGTTATTTGGAGATTGGAGATTGGAGATTGGAGATTGGGTTGGCTTGACTCCCGAATCTCCAATCTCTAATCTCTTTTGTATTTGTTCTGGTGTGTACCGTTCGTTTTTGGCGGTGCGAATGAAGGTGCGGGCGGTGCGTTCGGTGATGTCGCGCCATCGTGCTCTCATTTGTGGGGTGTCTTCGCTGAGGAATTGCAGCCATTGTTCGGGCTGTTCGTCGATGAAACGGGTAACGGCCGTTGTCAGGGCATTATCTCTCGCGGCATCATCTAGCACACTGGCGCCGGTCTCGTCCCCTATTGCCCCGCCTTCGGCTAGTTTAACGATTTCGAGCGCCAAACTGTGCAAGGTACGCACGTCAAACCCGACGGGCGGCAAGTCCATATAGTCGAGCCGCTGCCGGATTTTGGCCTTAAAGGTATCGACGCTGGCGTTGAGGTAGGTGACGATGAGAATTTGCTGTCCCGCATTGGCGTTGATGCTGCCGTTGGCGATGAGCTGCGCGGCCAAGAGCGACAGGGTGAATGTTTTTCCGCTTCCTGGTACGGCGCTGATGGCTAAACGGCCGTTTTCATACTTCAAAATCTCTGCTTGGGCTGGACGTAAGTGAAGGTCTGTCATAAGGATTTAATCTTTGATAAATGAGTAGTTGAAACATAGGACGGTCATTGTTTCCGAATGCGGCATGTTCGTATTATAATCCCGCTCGTTTGTGTACGCACCTTGAATAAACCTGCAAAGGCAGTTGGAATTTAACTATGAAGGTATTTTGGAAAGTAGTAAGCGCAATGGTTGTTACCGCCATTGTTATCGGACAGTTGATGATGATTCAACCCGTGGCCGCGCAAGATGATGAAACGCCGGCCACCCCTGATCCTCGGTTTGGGGCGATTGAGTCCTTTTGGGCGGCCGAAGAAGCCGCAGAATTAGGTGCTGGTTGGGAACGGATTCTCTTCTATTGGAATCAAATTCAGCCCACCGGCCCTGATGATTGGAATACCCTGCACGTTTTAGAAGAGTGGCTGGATGAGGCCAACGCCCAAGACCGCCAGGTGTTGGGCGTACTGAAAAACACGCCGGAATGGGCCTGGTCACCGGATGGTGAGCCTAGTGCGGCGGCCGTTCCCAATGGCTTGTATTTGCCCGTGAATGACCCCAACAATTTATGGGCAGCCTACACCCGCAAAGTGGCTGAGTATTACGGCCCGCTGGGGGTGCATAACTGGATTATCTGGAACGAACCAGACATTGCCCCTGGTGTGTATGGTTATGAGTACGCTGGCTCGATGCAAGATTATTACCAGTTGGTAAAAGTGGCGTATAAGTCGATCAAAGCGGTTGATCCAGAGGCGACCATCCACTTGGGCGGCATGACATATTGGCATGATCCGGCCTATATGCGTAAGTTTTTGCAGGTGGTGATGGCAGACCCGGAAGCGGCCGAAAATGATTATTTCTTCGATGTCATCACCCTCCACATCTATTTTAGACCGGAGAGTGTGACGCAAATTGTGGGCAATGCCTTCAACGCCCAGATAGAAGCGGGTCTTGTGCCGCCGAAGGATGTGTGGGTCAATGAGACCAATGCCAGACCAAGCATGGATCCAGAATGGCCGGTGGAGGTGGCGAGCTTCCATATCGATCTGGATCAGCAAGCCTGGTACATGGTGCAAGCGACGGCGCTCGCCTTTGCCTCGGGGGCGTCGCATGTGGGCGTGTACAAGTTGGTGGATGTGAACATCAGCCCTGGGGAAGAGTCTTGGGGGTTGATTCGGCCAAATGATTTTAGCAAGCGCCCGGCGTTTTATGCGTATCAGGCCACGATTAAGTATTTGAGCGGTTTTGAGTTTCCGGTGCGCCGTCAGCAGTTTTCTGATTATTTTGTGATCAATTTCAAGAAACCAGACACGGCCACGCGAGTCTTGTGGGCGCGTCATGAGACGCCGGTAACGGTTAAGATTCCGGCTATGGCAGAAACGGCTGCTTCGACAGGCTCAGCACAGGCTGTTCTCGCCGACCACCTGGGCAACGAAACCATTATCACCCCGGAAAATGGCTACTACATTCTCGATTTGGCGGGTACGGTCTGTTATGAAGAATGTTTGATGGGGGGGCCGCCCGTGTTCTTGATTGAAGAAGGAGTGGGGGATGAACGCATTCCTGATGCCCCTGCTTCTATTGGCGTCCCCACGCTCACGCCGACACCGGCTGAATCGTCAACGCCGACAGCGACGATGACTCCGCTGGCGACGGAGACGCCAACCGCTACGGCAACATCTACTGCCTCTCTAGGACCTACGCCTGAGGCTACCGATACGCCTGAGCCAACCGCTTCGTTCACACCCCTGCCTACCCCCGTGGTGACGGAGGTGGCGCAGGTGTTAGATGAAGGGGAAACGGCCGTTGCTACGCAAACGATCTTGGCCTTAGAGACAGTGGAGACAGGTAATACGATAGTTTATTGGCTTTTGGGTATAGTTGGTTTTGCGATTTTGTTGGCTGTAGGATTGCTGTGGCAACGCCACCGCAAGGAATAATAACGTGGTAGATTAGAGAATCTTGATGCTTTGGGAATTTATGGGGTTTTGCGTGGCAAGTTGCGTATTGTAGGTGGCGTGTCTTAGTATGTATATCCTTGTTTAATCTTACGTTATCCTGAAAGGCTAGAATCTTGATAAAAAAAAGGGTAAATGGTTAACCATTTACCCTCTTTTTGCTTGAGCTGAGTTAGTCGATTACTTTGTCTTGACTAGTACATTGTCAATATAAATCCTTGCTCTTTCGTCGTCCCTATTAGTGTTAGTGAGATGTCCACCAAGGGTAATCGTATAACTTCCTGTTGATAGGGTTGTGGTATCGAAATTATCAGTCGTCCAAGCTATATTTGATGTGGTACAACTTTGAACAACCTTACTTGCAACTACTTGATTAGAAGCGTTCTCGATTTTTACAAGCACTTGGCTGCACTCACCTGTATCTAGGTTAGTGTTCTCTAAACGATAGTCAAACTTGACAGTTACTACGCTTGCACTGGTTAATGTGAAAGAAGGTGATTGCCAGCCCCCAGACCTTGCCCCACCATTCTTTTTATCACCTAGGTTTACGCGTAATCCGCCACTATTATTTCCGTAAGTAGCGTCGTGTGCGCCTGCGTTATTTAGCCCAGATGCTGCAAACGCTCCGGATTTATACGTAAAACCATTCTCATTACTATTGAAATTTGCATCAATGAGCGTGACTTGGTTGTTTGGCGTACCACAGATTTCAAATTCGTATAAGGAATAACCATATTGGGTGCCTCTGGCACGGCCAAGCATTCTAACATAGCGGCCCTTGCCCGTTAGATTCGACATGGTATCTGTGCCACCATTACCATTGTTAATAGATTGAATTGTTGTCCAGGTAGAGGCATCGTCTGACACTTGGATGTCGTAATCACGTCCATAAGCTGCTTCCCAGCGAAGAATAACTTGAGTGATATTGTAGCTGGCGCCTAAATCGACGTAAATCCAATTGTTGTCGTTGTATGAGCTTGACCAACGGGAGCTAAGATTACCGTCAACCGCCTTTGAAGCAGGATAATTACTGTTTTCAACTGAAGAGGAAACGGCCGGTTTGTTCAAAGCGAGTGTACAGGACGACCCATTAGGAATAGACGTTGCCGTTGCGGTTGGCGTGTTGGTTGCAGTTGGCAGCGGTGTGTTAGTAGCCGTTGCGGTTGGCAGCGGTGTGTTAGTAGCCGTTGCGGTTGGCAGCGGTGTGTTAGTAGCCGTTGCGGTTGGGGCAACACTCAATGGGCAGTTTGGCAGCGTGTCACCATCCTCAGGTGTGGTGAATAAGCTAGCTTGTTGCGTAGCGGAATTTAAAAATGTACCGGATGCCAACAATTCCCAAGATGTACCATTTACACTGGCACAG
Source organism: uncultured Chloroflexia bacterium (assembly GCA_963747345.1). Lineage (GTDB taxonomy): Bacteria > Chloroflexota > Anaerolineae > Promineifilales > Promineifilaceae. The sequence continues at coordinate 37,963 of CAVVFA010000011.1, forward strand.
AAGCGATATTTGGCGATACGGCCGTTTGTCCCAGATTGACGTGGCAGATATTGGAAATAAGAGAGACTATATAATCCGCCCATATCAATTTGCAGATCGTGCGGATGGGAAGGCACAGTGTTTCTCCATTCTGTATGCCAAATCGTATTGTTATTACCATCGAAAACATTTGATGCTGGAGTATCTGTTTCCTGGCTGCTAACGTAATGGACGCTCCAATTGGTGCGATCTATATAGTTACTGTAGCCATCCATCACTGCCATTTCAGCCATAGAAGCAAACGCATTTCCATTTACCTCTGACTCTGCAATGACTCGCACATATCGATACTCACGATACCCCATATCTCTGGTTGATGTTGGCGTGCTTGTTGCCGTTGGCGCACCTGTGTTCGTTGCCGTTGGCGTATTTGTTTGCGTTGGGGTACTTGATGGGGGGAGCGTTGCCGTTGCGGTGCCAGGCCCAGCGGTTGGGGTGAGTGTAGGCGGTGGTGTATAGGCCATCAATGCCGGTGGTGCCACGGGGGCTTGATTTACGAAACGGCGAAATGTATTTTCTATTTGACCATTTAGTAAGTTGACAACCGCAAAAACAACGAGGCCAGCCAACATCAGGATAAGCGCATATTCTACTAAACCTTGACCTTTTTCTACAGGTTTTGAACGTGAAGATTTCTTTTTCGTGTACATGATTTCGCTACCTTTGCCCAAAAATAATAAATGCTGATAATAATTATTATTCAGCTACACCAGAGATGCGTTTTACTTGCTCGAAACAACAAAATTGTCACAGTAATTATCTGATAAAATAAGAATAAGTATATGATGGATGGCTTTGAGTCGTCCATGCCCCATTTGTCCTGCAAATCGCTGAAAACTACCTATTAAATGGTGCTGTTTGGCTAAAAAAAGAGACACCCTTTTGAGGTGTCTCTTTTTTTGAACTTGTACTGGCTGTCTAGGCATCTCATGCTTTTCTGAGAATTTTTAAACCTAGCCAGATTATGTGTGTTTATTCTACTAAATAAGGGGGTGCCGAGAGACGTATAGACCAGCCATATGTATCACCTTGACCACCAATGTAGGTGGCCGTAAGCCGTCCACCAAAGAAGGGGGTACACACATTAATATTGCCTGGATTGGCGGCACATCTGACTGGATCAAGGGTAGGTACGGCTAGTTTGTAAGCCGGTACAACCCATTCGTCCTGGCAACTCCCAATAACGCAGCGCCCACTCGTATTATACTCAGCGGTGCGATCCGGATGTGTGCCAGGATTACTACCAAAAGTCATACTCCAGTCTGCCTGAGACAGGGTGTCGTAGAAGAAGGTAATTGGAGGCTTGGCACCAGAGTCGCTATCAAACAGCGTGACGTAAATGTCTTGTCCTGCATATTCAGGTGGAACGTGAATAAGCGGGATATTAACGGCATTTGAGTAGTTCGAGTTCATGGGGAGATTTCCCATGCCAAATACAGCCACACCATCGGTGCTGTGACTGCTTGGGTTGTTGACAACTTGTATATTACGTGTGTTTACGTTGCTGGAAATGGTATTGACATACGTGTTTGGCCCGGCCCAAACCTCAAAACCATTTTCAGATGCACCGGTAACGGCCGTTACGTCTAAATAGATATACATATGGCCACTTTCCGGATCCTTCAAGATATTAGGCACATCATTGCGTAAATCAATCTCAAAACTACCGTATTCTGCGGGAACCTCTGCCGGCTGATCATAAATCTCTTGGCCTCCCGGAGATACCCATTGCATGTCGGTCATATGATTGACGCCACCGTCACGGGCGTCACCTGTTTGTCCTACATAGGCAGAAAGAAACTGCTGTGAAATCGTACCATCAGTTTGTTGAGCGAAATAGGAAAGCTCATATCGCGTTTGCGTGTTCTGTCTGGGGTCATAAGGATTTGGCGAACCACAACCCGAGCCGCTGCCATTCCCATACCGATTTTCATCAATGCGTACAAACCACCAGGGATTTACAGAGTCAAGTGGTAGCCCTAGTTCTTCATCTTCTCGTGTATCAATCAGGCAAGGATCAACCTGTGAGGATGAACAAGTGAGCGATTGGACAGGAGCTCTGCCAGACGCTATCCACGGTTGTGTATGATTGACATCAGCCTTATAACGGCCAGTGCCGTCATTATTCGGTCTATTGATGGAATCTGCATCAAATAACTCAACCCGGAGGAAATCGTGACGATTTGCATAACTGCTAGGCACCAAAATGCGATACCGATAGGTGTACGTCCCCACGAATTCTTCTCCCCCCGGTCTCCAGGTGGGATTTAGGGGAGAAAAAGGATCCCCGAAACTGCTGCATACATTGGGACCAAAAACAGCTTGGTTAGAGGTTGTTAAGGCGCCATCTACCCGCCGACTCGCATAAATATCGGTGATTGGAAAATAGGCGGCGGTTGCAGAACTATTAAGCACATACGTATCTCGCCCAATAAGCTTGAGGAAATATAATTCGACGGGCCACGTTGCCGTTACCGAATAACGAACCTCTCCAAGTACATTAATCACGGCCGACCGATCAAATGTAACGGTTGCTGGATTTGACGCGGTTGTCACAGTTGCGGTTACTGGCAGATTGCTATTAAGGAATTGTGCTGTTTTTGATTCAGCAGGGCCTAATTGCGAAGTCTCAATAACCTCTGTAACGGCCGCTAATGCAGCCGCATCTACAGCTTTATTTAGCTCAGCGCCGCGGGCAAATATAAGCCCAACGTCAACAGCCAAACCGACAACGGCTAAAAGCCCAACAAATAGAAAAGCAACAATAACTAGACTTTGCCCGGACTCTTTTTCATTAAATTTGCGTGTTTTTTCTGTGTGAATGTGCATAACTTAACCCTTGTGGTTGTTTATTCCTGCCCACATGAACTATCCATTCTTACGTATTCCAATAAAATCCAATTGTTGCTGGTGCTGTACCCACGAATGCGGAATACAGCAAAATCTTGTGCCTGATAATAGGGTGTGCCATCTGCTAAATATTGCACTGAAAAATTCTCTGCAAAAACAGGAAGGCGAAGTGCCCGATTGTTATTGATGTGATTTTGTAGTTGGGCTGTGACACCACTAACAGATCCACCTAAGTTGGCGGCAACCCGATCCCCTTTATGAAGCTCTCTATCATCATTATCGCCAACTTCCATAAACCCCCAAACCGGATAGCCGTAGGGACCGCCCGAACCAGTGCATCTTGCAGCAGCAGGTAAGCTTCTGCAATCAGGAGCATAAACGAAGGAATTTCCTGGCCATGTTAAGCTTTTTGCCAAGTTTGATGAAGTTGGCTCTAAATATTGGTTCCAACGCAGCCAGGCTGCATCTAGGCTTTCAAATGAATAACGGAAAATATCACCATCTGTTGCTTCGCCAAGCCGTTGGTTTGGTGTGTGGTAAGAGAAGCTGTAGTAATTAGGTGGGGTAGCTGGATAGGCCATTTGTGGTATGAGGCTATTGTAGAATGCCTGATCAACTGAGCGAATGCCGTTGGAGACCCCAAAGGGAAAAGCGACTGTGCATCCTTGAGTTGTGTCGACAATTGTTTCGTTGGCGCTTCTCATCACACCAAAGCCTTCCACAGAAGACAATCCTTGATAAGCAGGCAATGCGTTTAATCCCAGAATGGAGTCAATGTCATGAATAACAAAAACGCCAACCACTTCCAGGTCTTGGGCGATACTTGTATTTCTATTGGCCTGGGCATCTGTTTGCAATTCTTTAAGTACCCTCGTTGAGATACAGTTGGTAAGGCAATCTTCGCTTAATAGTTCATTGACGTCTGTATATCTTGTTGTTTGCCCCAGTCCATAAATATGCTCGACAAGCCAACCATCGCTTTCAAACCCTGTACCGGAGGGGTTTATGGCGGCATGGATGGTCCATATGTCCCATAAACCTTCGCTAAGATCTAACGTTTGAGTAACTGAATTTAGGGCAACAATTTGGGAGTCGTCACCACCGTTTGAGGCATGGCGCGCAGCAGCGCGAGCGGCCGTTTCTACTCGATTTTTTGTGATGAGGATGTTAGAAACTTCAACAGTGCCTGCTAATATAATCAAAAGAACAGGTAAAATGAGCGCTATTTCAACTAGACTTTGACCGAATTCGGCTTTGTGGGAATATTTTCTTGAATTAGACATATGATTCACCAATAAATTCTTAATTAGGTAATTTCCAAAATGTTTCACGATTTGAAAACTATAGGTATTAGGGTGAGTGTATGATCTCGATTACATCACCTGATGTGGCATCTAATCGGATGGAAAACGAATTTTCAGTTTGAGGTGCAAATAGACCAACTAGCCATTCTAAACGGCCGTTACCATTGTCAGTTGTTAGCGTCATTACCATAGACACCACACCTTCCCGCGCCAAAAAATCACCTCCACCTGCTTCCATTAAAATCCGTACAGCCTCTGGGCTATCAACCTTCCAACCGCCAGCCACATGAAGCGGGTTGAGGTCAACATTATCCGGTCCGGCTACAACTGCCCCAGCCACATCATCAATCACACTCATCGTAGCAACAGAGCCACTTCCAGGCGAAAAATAAGCAAATTCCCAGGCTGAAGCGCCGCTATTTAAATCATTTACATCAATACCCTGCAACCAGGTAGCAGAAGCTTTATATAAAAGGGCATCAGATTGCCAAGTCTGCACATTCTCATTCGCCAGCACCGAAGCTGCTAGTGCCGTCTCCCCTTCAAAAACTGGAGTGGGCGCAATATCAGCCTGTGCAGAGCCATTCTGTACCGTCGCATTGTCTGACCGAGTCCATAAAGACAGCGCCAAACCTGCCACAATAATGAGCAGAATAACCAATATACCGCCTAAAAACCATTCAACTTTAGTCATGTTAAGTTCTTATTTCTTCAAAATAACTGGTAGATATACAAGATTATCACAATCGACAAGGCTTTTTGTAACATAGATTTGATGATCAAATCCAGACCCAGTGCTTACAATCCGATCATAGGCTAAATGCATGGTATCTCCTTTGATCGAAATACTCGGTTCAATTGCTCTGTAAATTGATGGATCTGTCACATTATCCTGAGTTGCACCACGCCATCCAGAGCAGGAACTCCGCCCCATCACAGCCTCATACGCATTTATATCTTCAGCACCATGAAAATAAACAAACGAAGCCTTCTTTTCAATTGAATAATCCAAATCTGCAACTAGATTGAATGGGTTACTACCATTTACACTTACAAAGCTTGTTATAGAGTTGAAATTACCCGCATTGAAGCCAGCGCATGGCAACGTGCAGGTGCCAAAATATATATTTTGAGCAGCTTGGCTTAATATATTGGTATAGATAACTTGCATTTTATCACCAGAAACATTGATAACTGGTAATACGGCCTCATCCATTGTGGCTGGAGATAATTTGACATAATTCGCACCACCTACGACAAAACTGTTGTTTGAAATAGTGCCAGAACTGTATCTGATCTCTGTCCCATTAAGCGTTGATTCTTCCCAGACAATGTGCAGATTTTTGCTAGAATCCACAGCAATAGAGGGTTCACGTGAAGGAGCCGCAGTATTGTTGATTTGAACAGGTGTACGCCAACTGCCCCCTTGTGGTTTGGACGAATAATAAATGTTTATTCCATAAGGGTTGTTTTTTAACTGTGACCATACAACATGCAGCGTATTGCTTGCATCTACAGTCACATAAGGATCAAAGATTTGCCCATCTGCAAAAAGAACTGTCGGGAAGATACTTTGAGCGGCAGACCAGGAGCCGTTTACTGGCTTCTGCGCATAAGTTAATGTTGAGAAATCATTAGGATTTGATTCAATCCATATCGCAAAAGCAGTGTCCTGATTATCCAGAAGTCCAATAGTTTGATTTGATCCAGTAGGCGTTTGTTTAATAGGTTGCCCTGCAAGCCAAGTTGAACCCCCATTTGTTGAGATAGAATAATAAGGGTCTTTGTCTGTTAGTGCGTCAGTTCCTGTCCAATGATCATAAACTACAAGTACGCGATTGCTTATCCGAGAGGCACTGATGACGGGTTTACGAGCGCCATGACGCTGAGTTGGATACCTTAATATGAGGTGTAGCCCATTCAGCAGATACTTCAAACACTTCATCTGCGTCTGCATTGGTTTGTTGAATGGTAAACGCGATAACAATGAGTAGACTTAGCAAGGCGACTATGCCAACTATTGTTCTTTTTGTATTAGGTACTATCACAAAACTTCTCCTTGAAAATGTCTGAAGAACAAAACCTTGTTTTCTTTAAAGAGACATCAGGTTTGTATAGGTTACATTACGTGGCTATGATGGCTTCAGTCATTACGTTGACACGTCTTAATAACTAATTGGGCAAACTGGTTCAGTGCTTGAAAGGAAGATAAGAGCAAAATTGTTAGGTGGATTCATAGATGGGATGCTGCCCACATAAACCTGGTTATCAATATAGAAACAAGCAGTCACTTTATATCCATTTGTTGCCACCGAGATGTTATCAAATTCAAAATTACCAGAAGCATCGGTTGTTTCCGAGGCGATAGTTACCCCAGTTTGGTTATTCGTTAAAAAGACCCGCGCACGTTCTTGAGGAATCCAGTTACTAATTAAGAACCGGACGCGACCACTAATCACGCTGTTACCATCTGGTGTCGGTGTTGGTTGCGGTGTGTCAGCCGGGATAACGGTGACTTGCAGCCATTCGGAAATATTGTTTCCTTCATTCCCTTCGGTAATGCTCCGTAAGGAGTCAACCATACCATAAACTTGACGAACGCTTGCGCCACCTGTAAACCCTGTCTCCGAAGTAATGGTAATAACCTTGCTGCTGCCACCCGGAATAGAGCCAACGGCTGAATAAGCCGGATTTGGCGGAATGGGGATGTATTGTGGATAAACATTCGGTGGGTCTATGAAGATGTCAACAAAGAATTGAGAGTTCACATCGACTTCACCAGAATTGGTAATCGGCACCTGGAATTGTACAGAGCGATATTCAACAATAGGTGGTGTGCTGATAAGGATAGGCTTACCAATGGTTAAGTCAGCCGGAATCGGGGTGTTTGTGGGTGCAACCAGAATTGGGGTTGGTGTGATGTTAGGGCATGGCACAATAATGGTGTGTGTTGCCTGAGTACCACCACTGGCAACCACTAGTATTTGATAAGTATGCCCATCTTGAATGGCTTGTACCCAGCTTTTGTTGAATGTGCCATTATGTTCGCTGGCGAGAATTTGTTCACGTATGTTTCCATTGAGATAGATGGAAATCGATTGGTTGGTCGGCCAATTGACACCCGTAATGAAAATATTTGTAGAAGGTGCCACGGCACAAGAACTTGGCTGCACGGCAATAAATGGCCCCCGCGGTGTTGCCGTAGCAGTTGGCGTGTTGGTAGTGGTCGGTCCTATGGTAGCTGTTGGCGTATTAGACGGGGTGGGAGTTGGTGTATCTGGTTCACCCTGCACAATGATGTCGGCATAGGTGCCATCTGGATGCCTGACACGAATGGTATTTCCTGAATTGGCGGATGTTAACGCTAACGTGGTATTGCCAATGCCAGGACAAGCATGAACGTTACCTGTATCGTTTAGCATGGTAGCAGAGCCAATTGGAGTAACCTCACCGGGATCATTCGTCAGGTTATAGAACAAGACCACATAATTGCTGCCATTATTGTTATAGATGCCTGTCACACTAGCCAAGCCAATATCGGCAACTAAGCTAGATGTCCAGCGAATAGGGCAAGATTCCCGAGTAGCGGTCGCTGTGTTGGTGGGCATTGGTGTAAATGTGCTTGAAGCGCCAGGCGTTGGTGTGGGCGTAAAGGATGGTGTTACCCCGGGTGTTGGCAAAGCCGGAATGGGGGGAGGTGCACCAGCGCTTTGACCCGTTCCCCCTAATTGACCGAAAGGTTCATTGTATAAGGTGGTTTGCCCAAAAACTGGAATAGATGGCAGAATAGGGCTGAAAAAAGGCGTGATAATAGGGACGCGATAGGTTACACGTACAACAACCGGTCTATTGGGAGAGCCAGCGAAGGGGGCAGGGCCATAGGGCGCAGGTAAATTTGTGCCTTTAAGCTGCCCTAACTGATCAACACCGTAAACTTCAATTGTATAGAATTCACTATCTTCAAAGACACTGTTTATATCTTCATTTAAAGGCAACCCGGCCAGGTTTTGGTGGGTCGCATTGATGATTGATGCCGGCCGTCGCAAGTCAAGGTCACTGCATAAATCTGAATATTTACCAAGATCTTGTTGGGAAGCGCAATCAGTTTCAAAGTTGCCCGTGATTGCATACCGTGCCCCACTGCGTGCAGCATTTTGCACAGTACCCCATGCCCAAAGAATCCGTGCGGCTTCAATGATTAAAAATATCAGCATTAATAAACCGACAGCAATGATTGCGAATTCAACTAATGCTTGACCTCTTGTGCGTGAATGTTTCTTGGATAGTCTCATGATGTTTCCGTTTTAATTATTGAAGTAATGAAAATGTTTGATGATTTCTTCACTATTGTATGATTGTAATGAAACTGTCTTCAATAGCAATTTGACTGTTTGGCTAATATTTCCTATTCATACTTTACATGTTAGAGTAAAGTATTTGATGAAAGTTATTAATAATTCACTATGAATGATAACAAGATGATGTCTATTAGGTGTTGATATTGCGTTGATCTAGCGTTTTTCCTGAGGGAAAATGGGAAATTATCCATGACAAAAGTACTAAAAATGGCTTTTTTGGGGACAATGGACATTCATTTAGATGAAGATCCGGTGATTTTGATCTCTGCGAAGGCTCAGGCATTGTTGAGTTATTTGGCTGTGTCTGGACGAATATATTCACGACAAGCGTTAGCTGGATTGTTATGGGGGGATTTGCCGGAAGCGGATGCCAGACGCAATCTACGGGGTGTGGTGATGAAGCTGCGTCAGGATTTTGATGCGTATTTGGATGTGACGCATCAGACGATTGCTTTTAATAAATTGTCCCCTCATTTTTTGGATACATCAGATTTTCGTGAGTTGTGCCAACGGCGTGATGCGGCATCTCTGGAGAAGGCTGTGGGCTTGTATCGCGGCGATTTTTTGGAGGATTTGCATATTCGGCAAGCGTCTGAATTTGAAGAGTGGGTGATGCAGCAGCGAGAGGTGTTTCGGCAAGATGTCATTTCGGTATGTCATACGCTGGTGGTGACTTTTGAGGCGCAGAACCGGTATGAGGATGGGATTCGTTATGCACGCCGGTTATTGATGTTGGATGGGGCTAATGAGGAAGGGCATTGTTTGTTGATGACTTTGCTGGCGAAGAGTGGACAGCGCAGTGCGGCTTTGGCTCAGTATGAGGTGTGTGAGCGGGTTTTGGCAGAAATGGGCGTGGTTCCTATGGAGGAAACGGCCGTTCTCCTTCAACAAATCCGCAATGACACCCTTGCCACACCCAGCTCGCCCTCAACCAAAAGCCATTGTGCAAGAAACTGCATCGCCACCACCCTTCTTGGCAGGGCCACCCATCACCCAGCCGGCTGGATTCTTTGGCCGCCAGCGGGAATTAAAACGTATCTTGAACTTGTTGCGTTACCTGCCGATGCAAAATGCGGCCATCATTGGGCCGCGCCGTAGTGGCAAAACCTCCTTGTTGCACTATTTAAAAAACGCCTCCATGCTCGATCAGCATAACTGGATATTTGTTGATTTCCAGGACACACGAATGGGGACACGTTCTAATTTGTTTCATTACCTGCTTGAGCAAATGGGACTGCCTTCGCCAGAACCCTGTGATCTGGAAACCTTTATGGACATTGTGGCCGATGAACTGCAAACACCCACCGTCATCTTGATGGACGAAATCGGCGTGGCGTTGCAGCGGTACCCTGAACTAGATGAGCCGTTTTGGGAAAGCTTGCGTTCCCTGGCGACCAATCAAGTGAATGGGCGGTTGGGATTTGTCTTGGCTGGCGCAGAATCGCCGGGACAATTGGCACAGCAAAGCGGCATGGGTTCGCCATTCTTCAATATATTTGGTTATGTCGCGGCGTTAGGCCCCCTGACAGAACCTGAGGCGCGGGCGTTAATTGCTAGTGCGCCAATCCCTTTCCCTGAAGAAGATGTGGTCTGGATTTTGCAAGAGAGTGGGCGTTGGCCCGTTTTGTTGCAAATTCTGTGCCGCGAACGGTTGTTGACATTGGAAGACGGTGCTGATTTGCCCTGGCGCGATGAAGCGCTGGCGCAATTGGCTCCTTTCCTTTATTTAAAAGAATTGTAACTGACCTCCCACCCGAACCCTCCCCCGACGGGAAAGGGAATTTGCTCCCTCGCCCTCGTAGGGAGAGGGTTGGGGAGAGGGTGAAAAATGACACAGACTCCTCCCAATCGTAAAACAAACATATCATTAGGCGTACCAGCCCCTCCCGGGAATATCCTTTTTGGAAGTTGGCGCCTGCTTTTTTGGCTGTTTTTTCATCCTTCAGCCTGGCAAGATGCCATCACCCACATCGACCCGACATTATCCGCTGATTTTTGTTTAGCGGGATTGCGCCGGTCTCAGTTAAAGCAGGTGAAGGTTTGGCGTTTGTTGGTGATGATGTATTTGGCCTGGCCGGTGTTGGGATTGCTGTCTATTATTTTGATATTGTGGCTGCTGAATGTGCCCAGTACGAATATTGTGTTGGGGGTCATTGTGGGGTTTGCGGTGGCGCTGGTTTTGAGTTTGGCAACGGCCGTTTCCGGGAGTGTCGCCGTGAGTACCGCTGTGGGCTTAGCGGCGAGCATTGTTGTGGGCATTGCGTCTGGGCTGATTTTGGGGGAACAAGTACCATTTTTCGCAACGGCCGTTACCCTGTCATTTGATCTCGTACTCAGCACCGTCATTGGGCTGACTGGCGGCTTGGGCGGCGGCCTGGCTTATGGCATCACCCTCGGACTGGCGGGCGATGACAGCAGTTTGCGCCCCTCCTACTCATTCATGCGCCAAATTAGCGGCATCTTCATCGGTGTTATTGTGGGCATAGCTGGCGGGATGCTCATGGGCTGGGTCACAGGCTCCTGGCTGGCGGGTGTGGCGCTAGGCTTACCCTTTGCCCTGGCTATTACCTGGCGCACCCACAGTTGGCGACGGGGCATTCTCTGGGGCATTTTGTTGGGCATTGCCGTGATGTTGGGCTGGCTCATTTCCATAACATCCCTGGCAGAAACCCCCTTTAGCAGCTTTATCAACGGCCTTAGTTTTGGTGCAATTGTTGCCGCACTTTTTGCCCTGCCCTATGTGGTGGCAGAGCAGATTTCTGGGCCGTGGGCGGGGGCGTTGGCTGGCACCTTGGGCAGCAGCAGCGGTCTTTATTTGTTGGTCACGGCGGATCAACCGCTTGGCCCCGTTTTACTGTTCACCTTTGCCGGTATTTTGCTGGGCCTGACATTAGGCTGGTGGCGTCCCGTCATTTTTTATCCGTTGACGGCCGCCTGGAATTTCTTGCTCCTGCGCCTGGATGAACGCCGCTTGCCACAAAAACGGCACTCTTTCATTCGCTGGCATTCCGTTTTTTGGGATGAGTTGCAACGGCTGCCGCTTTACGGGCTAGACACGCATATTGTGCTGTTGTTGACGTATGATTCGGAATTGGGAACGGCCGTTATGGAAGCCATTAGCAGTGGACGACAGCGGTGGGCAGCCCAAGCCGCCCAAATTGAGATGGATGCGCAGCAGTTTGAACAGTGCCAAAATGTAGGCGAGATTGGCAGCGTCTACAGCCACATGGCCGCCGGTGAACTAGCAGGTCCCGCCAGCGCCTTGTTACGCAGCTTCAGCCGCATCAGCCAAGACGTAGACGCCGCCCAACGGCAAGAAAGCGCCTACAACCAACGCCTCGCTTTCCATGCCGTAGAAGATCGACTGGACAGCCTGTTGCGGGAACTGACCCGCAGCAATGAACGATACGCGGAGCGTTTTCGGCCCGTGGCGGCTCAGTGGCGGCAGCTTGTTTCTCACCATACCCAGCATCTGGCCGCCGAAGTCGAACTGCGCCAGGAAATCGACAGCCCCTACATCATCGGCGTGCCACTCACCGAGCAGCAAGAGATTTTCATCGGTCGCGCTGAAATTAGCGCCCAAATTGAACAGTTGCTCCTGGATCGGCGGCGGCCACCGCTGCTGTTGTACGGTCAGCGGCGGGTGGGCAAAACATCTTTGCTTAATAATCTGGGGCGTTTATTGCCCAGCACCATTATCCCCCTCTTTGTTGACTTGCAAGGTCCCGCCTCACGCAGCAAAAATGAGGCCGGTTTTCTCTACAATTTGGCGCGTGGTATCCGGCGCTCGGCCACCGGGCGCGGTTTGGATATTCCCGAACTGACCCGCGAAAACCTATCCATCGACCCATTTTCGCAGTTTGATGAATGGCTGGATGAGGTGGAGGAGGCGTTGGCTCCCAATTTGGCGCTGTTGATGCTGGATGAGTTTGAAGTGTTGGCACAGGCGTTGGAAAACGGCCGTTTAGAAGAAACCACCGTCCTGGGCATGTTGCGCCACCTCATTCAGCATCGCCCCCGCTTTAAAGTGATGCTGTCTGGCTCCCATACGCTAGACGAGTTTCAGCGGTGGTCGGGCTATCTCATCAACGTGCAGGTTGTGCATATTGGCTATCTCAGCCAAACAGAAACCTTGCAGCTTGTGGAGCATCCCGTGCAAGATTTTTCCCTGCGCTATGAGCCAGCCGCCGCCCAGCGCGTCGTTGATTTGACGAGTGGGCATCCCTTTTTGGTGCAGCTTTTGTGCGCCGAAGTGGTGGCGCTCAAAAACGAGCAGCCTCCCGTCAACCGACGTTTGGCGACTGTGGCTGATGTGGAAACGGCCGTTTCCGAGGCCCTGCAACACGGCAGCTTCTTCTTCGCCGACATTGAACACAACCAGGTCGATCAAGTCGGGCGTGAGATTTTACGCCTCATGTCCGGGTATGATGAAGACGAAACCACCCCCCGCGAGGTTTTGGTGGCCTTCGTCCCCAGCCTCATGTCGCTGGAGGATGCGCTGGTAGTGCTCCAGTATCGAGAGCTGATTGAGGCGGTGGAAGGCGGCTATCGCTTTCAGGTAGATTTGGTGCGGCGCTGGTTTGCAGAACGGCCGTGAGTGATACGAGGAGATTCAAATAGCGATGAAAAAAAACAGTGACAACAGGATTAAACAACAGCTAACTCAGTCAGAAATCGATAGGTTCCTGCTTGAAATGGATTCGCTTGCCTCCCACATAGCAGAAGAATGGCAAAATGAACAAACGGCCGTTCCTCTATTAGAAGAGATGCGGCAAGAACGAGATGTCAAAATGATGCCGTTGTCACGTGATAAATTACCCGCCCAATAAGATATTCGAAGGGGCGCAGATTGGACCAATCTTCAAGATTGGTCCAATCTAAAAAACCAAGCCTTTAGGCGCTAACAGAGCCATTATCGACAAAAAGTTGTCGATGTTTGTTTGGACACTGATACGGATAAACACTGCTAAAAAAAACAAAAATATCAGTGTTTACCCGTATCAGTGTCCCCGAATTTTTGAATCGTTGGCATTTGTCCTTCTTTTGTCAGCAAGGCCTGACAAAAGAGCTAGTACCTTATGAATGAACTGCTTATACAAAAAAACAAGGATTTTGCATCGAATTAACGCGAAAAAGAAATTCGTGAAAATTCGCGCCAATTCGATGCCATAAACTTTTTTGGCTCTGGCTTGTCCAGGTTAGGAGAAAAGATGAGTAAATTACACCCCGCCTACGATTGGCACGAAGTCGCCCGCCTAGCCCTGGCTTCCCGCATCATGGATGAATTGGAAGAAAATGAGCTGACTCCGGCTGGCCTCGTCACCTACCAATTTTCCGCTTGCGGGCATGAGCTAGGGCAATTACTTATCAGCCAACTGCTAGACCGTCCGCATGACGGGGCAACTGTCTATTACCGCTCACGGCCGTTTCTCTTTGGCTCTGGTCTTACATTAGAAGAAGCACTCACCGCCGACATGGCGCGTTCCGGTTCCATTAGCGATGGCCGGGACGTAGGCGTGGTATTCAACTTGCCGAGTCGAGGTAGGGCAACCGTTCCGCCGATGGCCGCCGATGTGGGGTCTCAGTTTACGCCCGCCGCTGGTTGGGCGCAGGCCATTCAATACCGGCAAGCTGTGTTGGGTGAAGACGTGGCGCAGAGCATCGCCGTCGTGTTTGCGGGCGACGGGGCGGTGGCGGCCAATGGCTTTTGGGCAACCTTAACGATGGCGACGACGCTCAGTTTACCGTTGCTGATTGTGATTGAGGACAATGACTTTGCCATTTCGGTTAAAAGCAGCAAGCAGACCCCTGGGCGCAATATTGCTAAAAATTTAGCCTCGTTTGAAAATTTAAAGATTTGGGATGGCAGTGGGACTGTTCCGGCAGAAACGGCCGTTCTGGTTCATGAAGCCGTGCAATATGTGCGGGAGCAGCGGAAACCGGCGCTGCTCCATCTGCATGTGCCTCGTTTGTCCGGCCATTCCAGCGTCGATAACCAGGCGTACAAAACCGAAGCGGAACGCCAGGACGAAGCGCAGCGCGATCCCATTCCCGCCCTAAAATCCTATCTCGTGCCAGCCCTCATGAGCGATGATGAATGGAATACTCTGGTGGAAGAAGCCAAACAAGCCGTAGACGCGGCGCGACAAGTGGCGGAAGCCACTCCCCCTGCAGAACCAGCCAGCGTGACCCGTTTTGTGTTGTCGGAGCCTGGGTTTCCCCAGCAGGTGGGTGGCTTGTTGGCGGAAGGGATAGAGATGGATGGAGGAACGGCCGTTCCCGATTCATCAGATCCGCGGCGCATTAACTTAATTGAAGCCATCCGGCGCACGTTGGATGTAGAACTGGCGCTGAACCCACGCTGCCTTGTTTTTGGTGAAGATGTGGGCTTGAAAGGGGGCGTTCATGCCGCCACCCTCGGGCTGCAAACCACGCATGGCGAAGGGCGCGTCTTCGATACAAGTTTGTCAGAAGAGGGCATTATCGGGCGAGCTGTGGGTATGGCGATGGCTGGATTGGTGCCAGTCCCCGAAATCCAGTTCCGCAAATACGCCGATCCCGCTACCGAGCAGCTCAACAACTGCGGCACCATTCGCTGGCGCAGTGCCAATAAATTTGCAGCGCCGATTGTGGTGCGCATTCCTGGCGGCTACCGCAAAATTGGCGATCCGTGGCACAGTGTCACCAGCGAAGTGACATTTGCCCATCAACCAGGCTGGCTATTTGCCGCCCCATCCAATGCCGAAGACACCGTTGGCTTACTGCGTACCGCTTTGCGCGGCAATGACCCTGTCATCTTCTTTGAACACCGGTATTTGCTGGATGCAGCCTGGGCGCGGCGGCCCTATCCTGGCGATGGCTTCATGCTGTTATTTGGGCAGGCCAAATATATCTGCCGAGGTGATGCGCTAACGGTGATTACGTGGGGGGCAATGGTGGAACGCTGCGAAGAAGCGGCACAGGCAGCCGGGGGCAGCATCGAAATCATCGATTTGCGAACGCTCGTGCCGTGGGATGAGGAATTGGTGCTGGATTCTGTGCGTAAAACGTCGAAGGTGCTGATTGTGCATGAGGATATTGGCATTGGCGGCTTTGGTGCAGAAATCGCGGCGACGATTGCTCAAAAAGCATTCATGGATTTGGATGCACCAATTGAGCGCGTGACAGCGCCCTCTTGTCCTGTGCCATTTAATACGGGGTTGATGACGGCCGTTATCCCCACCGTCGGTCAAATCCAAGCAAAAATGGCTGAACTGCTCGCTTTTTAACTCAAATTAGTGGAACCATTTTCGGGGATTATTGAGCACATCTTCGTAGACGATGGCGACCCCACCCATCACAGCGGCGTCTTCCCCATGTTTGGCTGTGACGAGTTCAATTCCTTCGTGCATCCAGGGAAGTGTATGTTCATTAACTGTTTGCCGAATGATGGGCATTAGGAATTCATGCGCTCCCATCAATACACCGCCAAAGATGACGCATTCTGGGTTGATCACATTGATCAAATTGGCGGCGCCAATGCCCAGCCATTTCCCTGTTTCTTGGAGCGCTGTTAGGGCAATTGAGTCATTGTTTTTGGCAGCTTCGACAATGAGGGAGATGGAAAGTCGGCTCATATCACCGTCGAGCTTGTCGGTTATCCAGGATGATTGTCCGCTTTCTATGGCTGTTTGCACGCGGTTAAAAAGGGCATCCCTCCCGGCGACGGTTTCCCAGCAGCCGATGTTGCCGCAATTGCAAGTAATCGCTGAGTCATCTTGCTGGACAATCATGTGACCGACTTCTCCGGCAAAACCAGTGGCACCATTCACTAAACGGCCGTTTATCAAAATGCCACCCCCCAAACCCACGCCGGAATTGATAAAAAGCAAGTAACTAGAATCTTGTCCAGCACCAAAATAGTTTTCCCCAAGCGCCGCTAAATTCGCTTCATTTGATACAAAAACAGGCACATCAACCACAGACTCAACGAGTGACTTAATAGGCACATCTTTCCAGCCTAGATTAGGCGCAAATAGCAGCTTGCCACTCATTGTATCGACGAGTCCAGGTAGGCCAATGCCGATGCCAAAAACAGGACGTCCGCTCTTTTTTGCCTGATCACAAGCCTCTTTCAATAAGAAGAGGATTCGCGCCATAATCGCTTGTTGGTTAATATATTTAAGGGTGCTTTCGTATCGACGGGCGACAATCTCGATGGCAAAGTTCACTGTGATGATGGAGACAAAATCAACACCAATTTCAACGCCAATCATATAACCCCCATCGGGGTTGGTTTCTAAATAGATGGCGGGTCTACCTAAATCAGAAGAAGATGCAACGGTGCCTATCTCTTGAACCAGGTTAACCTCCAAAAGCTCTTTAACCATGGTGGAGATGGTACCCTTATTCAATCCAGTACGATTGGCTAAGCCTGCACGGGATAGGGGAGATTCATTATGCAACGTATTTAAGATGAGAGATATATTCATGTCGCGCATGGCGGCATGATCTACCGAGTTTCTTTTCCCCATGTTTATTGAACCTTTGTTTTAGTTCGTATAAAAAATCAATTAACTAGGAGCCTAGTTCGTAACGCTTATTGTGTCAAGTAAATTATCGCTGATTCTGTGCAAAACATACAAATTCAAAGGGAAATCACCATAAATTATGATAAATGTCATACAGAAACATGTGATAGATGTCATATTTGGACAGTGTTTCATTGACATAGCCGAAAAGGAAAATATACTTTTGCTATTAGATAGTTTTTATAATAAACTTATTGTATAGTTGGTAGGAATTTACAAAATGTTAACAGGTAAGGTTAAATAGAATCACGATTTTTGACCTTGATTTTGATTAACCGTTCTACCGAAAATATGTATAAGTCATTTTAGGCGAGGAGGTGCTTTGACATTTAGTTTCCAATTTGTCCCACTTATTACGTGTTGCAAAATTTTTAATATATTTGAACCAAGAATCAAGAAAAATTCCGTGGAGGAAGTAAGAAATGAGATTCAATAAAAAATGGTTTATTTTGGCACTCGTAGCCATGATGATGGTTTTCGCTTTAGTCGCTTGTGGTGGCAGTACTGAAGCTCCCGCAACCGAAGAAGCAGCCCCTGTAGAAGAAGCGGCTCCCGCCGAAGAAGCAGCCCCCGCCGAAGAAGTAGAAGAAGTTGCTGATGACGCTATGACAATTGGTTTGTCCTTCTCTGACTTCGCAACCGAACGTTGGAAAAATGAAGAAGTTTTGATGCGTGGTTTGTTGGAAGACATGGGATACGTAGTTGTTTCTCAAGAAGCCAACCACGATGTTAAATTGCAGATCGACCAAATCGACAACATGGTTAGCCAGGGTGTTGATGGGTTGATTATTATTGCTGAAGATGGTGATGCGCTGTCAACGGCCGTTGATACGGCTGCTGAAGCTGGTGTCGCTGTCTTGGCCTACGACCGCCTCATCAAATCCCCCAACATTGCTGCCTACCTTTCCTTCAACAACGTTGAAGTCGGTCGCCAACAAGCCTTGGGTGTGATGGAAGCAATCGGTGCTGATGACTGGGACGTGGCCGCCAATGGCCCCATCCGTCTCGTGAAATTGGGCGGCAGCCCCACCGACAACAACGCCATCCTGTTCCGTCAAGGTCAGGACGAAATTGTTGACCCCTATGTTGAAGCGGGTATCGTCGAAGTTGTGGCAGACCAATGGGTCGACAACTGGGATGCGGCCAACGCCCTGAAAATCATGGAAAATGTTCTGACCGCTGCGGGTAACGACATCGACGCCGTAGTTGCTTCCAATGACGGTACTGCATTGGGTGCCCTGCAAGCGATGAAAGCCCAAGGTTTAGCTGGTATCGTGCCGATTTCTGGTCAAGATGCCACTGCTGATGGTGTCAACAGCATCATGAAAGGCGAACTGACCGTCTCCATCTTGAAAGACATCCGCAACCTGTCTCCGTTGGCTGTTGAGATGATCGACCAATTGGTCAAAGGCGAAGCGATTGAAGGTCTAGGAACCTACACCATGGCTGAACTGACCAACGATCCGAGCCTCGAAGGCGAAGTGAACGCTGTCTTCCTGCCTGTGCAGCAAGTCAACATCGGCAACGCTGACGAACTGGTTGTTCAAAGTGGCTTCCAGACCGCCGAAGATGTTTATCGTGACATCGAAGCCCCAGTTGAAGGCGAAGCCGCAGAAGCTGGTATGTCCGGTGAAGGTAAGACAATTGGTTTATCCTTCTCTGACTTTGCCACCGAACGTTGGAAAAATGAAGAAGTTCTGATGCGTGGTTTATTGGAAGAAATGGGATACGAAGTTGTCTCCCAAGAAGCCAACCACGATGTTAAATTGCAGATCGACCAAATCGACAACATGGTCAGCCAGGGTGTTGATGGGTTGATTATTATTGCTGAAGATGGTGATGCGCTGTCAACGGCCGTTGATACGGCTGCTGAAGCTGGTGTCGCTGTCTTGGCCTACGACCGCCTCATCAAATCCCCCAACATTGCTGCCTACCTCTCCTTCAACAACGTTGAAGTCGGTCGCCAACAAGCCTTGGGTGTGATGGAAGCAATCGGTGCTGATGACTGGGACGTGGCCGCCAATGGCCCCATCCGTCTCGTGAAATTGGGCGGCAGCCCCACCGACAACAACGCCATCCTGTTCCGTCAAGGTCAGGACGAAATTGTTGACCCCTATGTTGAAGCGGGTATCGTCGAAGTTGTGGCAGACCAATGGGTCGACAACTGGGATGCGGCCAACGCCCTGAAGATCATGGAAAATGTTCTGACCGCTGCGGGTAACGACATCGACGCCGTGGTTGCTTCCAATGACGGTACTGCATTGGGTGCGCTGCAAGCGATGAAAGCCCAAGGTTTAGCTGGTATCGTGCCGATTTCTGGTCAAGATGCCACTGCTGATGGTGTCAACAGCATCATGAAAGGCGAACTGACCGTCTCCATCTTGAAAGACATCCGCAACCTGTCTCCGTTGGCTGTTGAGATGATTGATCAACTGATCAATGGGCAAGCGATTGAAGGTCTGGGAGTCTACACCATGGCTGAACTGACCAACGATCCGAGTCTCGAAGGCGAAGTGAACGCTGTCTTCCTGCCTGTGCAGCAAGTAAACATTGATAATGCCCACGAACTGGTTGTTGTAAGTGGATTCCAATCTTACGATGATGTCTACCGTGACATCCCTGAAGATCAACGTCCTCCCCAACCCTAGTCTGAACCAAAACTAATAAAACCCTGGCTTCCTTATATTGTGAGGAAGCCAGGGTTTGAAGTAAAATACGCAGGTATAATTCATTATCCTGAAAAATCAGAAAGAGAGAAAAGAGGAGAGCTCAGTGAACGACGATATCATCCTCGATATTCAGAACGTAACAAAGAAATTTCCCGGTGTCACCGCCTTAAAAGATGTCTCCATTCAAGTTAAGCGCGGTGAGATTCATGGTCTGTGTGGTGAAAATGGCGCGGGGAAATCGACATTGATGAAGATTTTGTGCGGGGTATATCCCTACGGCACATATGAAGGCGATGTTATCTATAATGGAGAAGAGCTCAAGCTTGAGGGGAGTTCCATCCATCAAGCTAGTGAATTAGGTATTGCCATTGTTTATCAGGAACTTACCTTAGTGCCTTTGATGTCAGTGGGGGAGAATGTTTTTCTCGGTAAAGAGCCAGTTAAGAGAAAATCAATTGGTTGGAATACTGTTTACGCCAATACACAAGAAATTTTGTCTCGGTATCGCCTAGATGTAGATCCGCGTGCAATGGTTAAAGATTTGGGTGTGGGCAAGATGCAGATGGTGGAAATTGCCAAGGCTCTATCAGAAGATGCCAAAGTTTTGATTTTAGATGAACCAACCAGTGCCCTAACTGAAGCAGAAATCGATAAGTTGATGGAGATTTTAGAGATTCTCAAATCTCATGGTGTCACTTGCATATACATCACCCATAAGTTAAATGAATTTTTCCGCACGACCGACAGCGTCACTGTATTACGTGATGGTGAGACCGTTGTGACTAAACCGACCAAGGAACTCACTGAGGAATTGTTGGTTAAGTACATGGTGGGTCGAGAGATGAAAGAACGGTTCCCACCAAGTAATCGGCAGCCAGGCGAGGTGATCTTTGAAGTAAAAGATTTAAAGGCAACCGATCCTAATAATTCATCTAAGGAAGTATTGGGTGGCGTGTCATTTAATTTGCGCCGTGGTGAAATTTTAGGGATTGCTGGCCTAATGGGAGCCGGACGCACCGAACTTGTTACGACTATTTTTGGCGAATACGGAAAAATTACTGAAGGTAGCATCGTATTAGAAGGCGAAGCGTTGAAAATCAACAATTCCCGTGATGCAATTGAATATGGCATCAGCCTTGTTCCTGAAGATCGGAAGGGTCAGGGTTTAGTTCTCATTCAAACTATTTTGAACAATGTGTCTTTACCGAATTTAGGCCAGTTTGCTAAATTTGGCCGCTTGGATAAAGATGCTGAGTTACGGGCGAGTATGGAACAGGCTTCTAACTTGGCGATTAAAGCCCCTAATTTGCAAGTTTTGGTGAGCGCTTTGTCTGGTGGTAATCAGCAGAAGGTTGTCATTGCCAAATGGCTCATGTCTAATCCTAAAATTTTGATTATGGATGATCCCACTCGTGGGGTTGATGTGGGTGCAAAATATGAAATTTACAAGCTCATGAATGAGCTTGCTGAACAGGGTGTATCAATTATCATGATTTCCAGTGAATTGGAAGAGGTACTGGGGATGAGTGACCGTGTTATGGTCATGCATGAAGGTCGTTCAAATGGCACATTAGATATTGCCGAGGCGACACAAGAGAAAATAATGGCTTTAGCTACGGGCATCGGCTAGCAGCAAAGCTCTTAAAACGACATCATTGCAAGGAGATTTTCAATGAAGAGTTCATCAAATTTGGCAAGAGCGTTTCGGAGTAATATCCAAACTTACGCCATTATTATTGCGCTGATAGCTATTTGGTTGTTTTTCGCATTTTTAACTGATGGAAACTATTTAAAGCCGCAAAACTTTTCGAATTTGTTCCGCCAAATGACGGTTACTGGTTTCATGGCGATTGGTATGGTTATCGTCATTGTTACGGGTAATATCGACCTCTCAGTGGGTAAACTAGCTGGGTTTGTCTCTGTTGTGGTTGCTTATTTCCAAGCAAGTATTTGGACAAAGGTGATTCCAGAGCAAGCGATTTTGGCCGCGACATTATCCATTTTCATTGGGCTGGCGGTAGGTTCTTTATGGGGCGTGGTGCAAGGTTGGGTTATTTCTTTCCTCAATGTCCCTTCGTTTATTGTGACATTAGGCAGTATGTTCGTTTTGAACGGGCTTATTTTGTTGGTGACACAAGGTAAAACGATTCCGGCGAACCAGCCTGGTCTTTCTTATATTGCCCAAGGGTATTTGTCGCCTTTGGCTGGTTGGATATTAGCGCTTCTTGTGGTGGTATACTTGTTTTTCCATATGTATCGGAGTCGCGCTAGTAAAAAGAAGCATGGCTTTGAATTGCCAAGTATGGCGCAAGATATTGGTATGACTGTATTCTTCTCGCTGCTCGTTGTCGGTTACGTTTTCATCGTTAACCAATATAACGGCGTGCAGGTACCGGTACTGATTTTAGCAATTTTCTCAGTTGCGCTTTCTTACATGACAACGAATACGCGCTTTGGTCGGTATGCTTATGCTATTGGTGGGAATCGTGAAGCGGCTCGTTTGTCTGGTATCAATATTCGTAACAATATTTTCCTGGTCTTTGTGCTGATGGGTTTCTTGTGTGGTGTGGCTGGTGTGGTATTGGCTTCCTACGTGGGTTATGGCACGATTGCGGCTGGGCAAGGTTACGAATTGGATGCGATTGCGGCGGCTATTTTGGGTGGGACGTCTACGCTCGGTGGTGTCGGTACGATTTGGGGTGCTTTGATTGGTGCTTTGATTATGTCTAGTTTGTCTAACGGTTTGCAGTTGTTGAATGTGGCGCCAGCCTGGCAATATTTGGTGAAGGGTTTTGTGTTGGTGTTGGCTGTTTATGCTGACGTGACATTCAAGAAACGTAGTTAAATATTTTATATACCCTTCATGAGGGGTACGAAATTTATAAATAAAGATTGGTGATAACCATATTTAGCATGGGTATTGTCGCCAATCTTTTTTATTACCTATTTGATGTTTGATACTTCAAAAGTGAGGAATAAAAAAATGACTGATAAATATAATCCACAACCTGGAAATCGTTTCACATTTGGTTTATGGACTGTTGGCAATGTAGGGCGTGATCCTTTTGGTGAAGCGGTACGCAAGAAGTTGTCGCCGGCTGAAATTGTTTATCTGTTGGGCGAGGTTGGTGCTTATGGGGTCAATTTTCATGACAATGATTTGATTCCGATTGACGCCACACTTGCAGAAAGTGCACAAATTAAGAAGGAATTCAAAAAGGCGTTGGCGGATACGGGTGTTGTTGTGCCTATGGCAACCACCAATCTCTTTTCTGACCCAACTTTTAAGGATGGCGCGTTTACCAGTAATGACCCGAATGTGCGTGCGTATGCGTTGCAGAAGACGATGAATGCGATTGATTTGGGTGTTGAATTGGGTGCATCTACTTATGTTTTCTGGGGCGGCCGTGAAGGGGTGGAAACGGATGCTAGTAAAAATCCACTGGATGCAGGAAAGCGGTTCCGTGAGGCGCTGGATTTTTTGTGCAACTATGCAATAGACCAGGGATATGACTTGAAGTTTGCGCTCGAAGCGAAGCCGAATGAACCTCGTGGTGATATTTATTTGTCTACGACAGGCGCGATGTTGGGCTTTATTGAGACGTTGGAACATTCTGAGATGGTTGGGGTGAATCCGGAAGTGGCGCATGAGCAGATGGCGGGTTTGAATTTCTTGCATCATGTGGCGCAGGCGTGGGATATGGGCAAATTGTTCCATATTGATTTGAATGATCAGGCGTTTGGCCGTTATGACCAGGATTATCGCTTTGGTGCCGTTAATTTGAAGAGTGCTTTCTTCTTGGTGAAGTTCTTGGAAGACGTTGGGTATGATGGCAGTTTGCATTTTGATGCTCATGCGTACCGCACTGAGGATTATGAGGGTGTGAAGGATTTCGCTCGTGGTTGTATGCGAATGTATGCTATTTTGAAGGAAAAGGGCGAACGTTGGAATGCTGACGCTGAGATTCAGGCACTTTTGGCTGACATCAATGCGGATGATGGCAAGACGGATGCGTTTAAGGGTGCTTACAGCGCAGATAAGGCGGCTGCTTTGAAGGCGGCTAGTTTTGATCGTGTGGCTATGGGTGCGCGTGGGTTGCCTTATGAACGGTTGGATCAGTTGACGCTGGAATTGTTGATGGGTATTCGGTAGAGATTTGTTGAGTTTGGGAGACACCCCAGCGGGGCGTCTCTACAGATTGCGAATAATTTGTTGGAAGCAAGAGATTGGGAATTGGAGATTGGTTTAGTCTCCTATTTCCAGTCTCTTTTTTTTAGGGTGTTGAGACGTTGGAGGAGGTCGTTGGTGGGGCGGGTGAGGCCGTAGAGTGCGCCGTAGCCTTCGACGATGATGCTGGCGGTGGCGAGTCCCATTTGGGCGGCTTGGATGGGGTCGTGGGTGCGGGCAAGGCCAACCATAAAGCCGCCACAGAAGGCGTCGCCGGCGCCGGTGACATCGATGACGCGGGGGTCGTGGGGGTGATGGAAGGGGGGGAGTTGGGTGAAACGGCCGTTTCCCTCCACCACCAGCACTCCCTCTGCTCCCATCTTCACAATTACCAGTTTCGCTCCCCAGTCACACAGGGTACGGGCGGCGTCTAAATACCCCGTTTCTTCGCCAAAAAGAGAGCGGATTTCCATTTCACTGGGCAGAAAGGCATCTGCTTGCTGGATGATTTGGCGTATCAGGTCTGTGCGTTCGGGAACCATGTAGCGTTCGCCGGGGTCGATGGTGATTTGCTGGACGCCTTTTTCGCGCAGCATGGCGGGGAATGGTGAGCTGACTGCGTAGACCATGACCGGCCAGATGAACGGCCGTTACGCCATCATAAGCAGCAGGCCAATCATCGGGACGAATTCCCAGGGTTTCGTACTCGTTGGGGTCGTCTTGGCCGGGGGTGGAATCGATGTAGTCGAGCAGGTCTGGGGGCATGGGTTGGCCGATTCGGGCGAAATGGGCGGCGGGATTCAGGTCGTCGCGGCGGCCGTCATCGGGTGTAGGCGAAGAAGGTGCGGTGGTCGTGGTTGCCGGGGATGGGCATGATGCCTTCGGTGTGGATGCCTAGCCTGGTTTAGCTTTTCCAGCCATTCATCTTTGTAATTTTCCCCTTTTCTAGCCCAGATACCGACGGGTTCGTCCCATAATTTTGCGCCAACGGCGGCGTAGACACAGTTCCCGCCCGGTTGTCTGATGTTTGCTTTGCCCTCGTGGGTGATGGTGTAGTCGATGCGGAGTCCGCCGCCTGTTACAAATTCCATGATTTGTTTCCTTCCGGTTAGAATAGGGTGATTGAGGCGAATTATATGACACATGTGGATGCGTATCATCCTGATGCGGTGAAATGGAACGGCCGTTATCAAACGGAAGGCGACAAATGGCAGCGCAGCCGTCCGCGCCAACTGCTGCTCGACTATGCCGACGCGCTGCCCGCTGCTGGTCTCGCTTTGGACGCGGCGGCTGGGGTGGGGGTGCATGGGCTGTTTTTGGCCGAGCGCGGCTGGCATGTGATTGCGTTGGATATTTCTGAAGTGGGACTGCGCTTGGCGAGGCATGAGGCGATGGAGAGAGGGGTGATGGTGGAAACGGCCGTTTTCGACCTTTCCCAACCCTGGCTGCCAGCTAATACCTTTGATGCCATTCTTAATTTTCGCTTTTTAGAGCGGGGAACGTTTCCCGTCTACCAGCAAGCGTTAAAGCCAGGCGGGTGGCTTTTGTTTGAGACATTTATTCGCCCTAATCGGGCGGTGGAAGACCCTGGCTATTTTTTGGAACCGGGTGAATTACGAGCCGCGTTTTCAGACTTTGAGATTATCCATTCGGCACAGGTGGAGATTAAAGGGCAGCAATCGGGAAAGCGGAAGTGGGTTGAGCAGCTCGTGGCACGGAAGCCCGGGTTATCTGTGGATTGAAATTACACAGATAGCAGGAAAAGTACGCTAAAGCGTACTGTAGTCATTTCGTTACATATACTATCTGCCGATTTCAATCGGCAGCAGCAAGCAGCATGAGGGACTTTGTGACACTGAAAAAACGTAGAGAACAAGCATTATCCAGACAAATTGAACGGCTAGACAGCCAGTTGCAGGCACTGAAACAGACGAGCGATCGCCTGTCGCGGATACGGTTGGTGGAATTTGTGGTGGGGGTGATAACGGCCGTTATCGTTCTCCTGCAATTTGGGGTGTTACCCTGGTTGGGAGTCAGTATCGTTGTCCTGGTTGCGTTTGCTATCTTCGTCAAACTGCACCGAAACGTAGAGATATCAATGCAGCGTTTTCAGATTTGGCGGGATATCAAGCAGTCCCATTTAGCGCGGATGAATTTGGCCTGGAGTGAACTGCCGCCGGTGGTTGATGTCGAGTATCCGGCAGAGCATCCGTTTGCGTTGGATATAGACATGGTGGGCGACCGTTCCGTCTTGCAATTGGTAGACACGGCCGTTTCCGTGGAAGGCAGTCGAAGGGTGGCGGCGTGGCTGCTGGAAACCGATCCCGTCTTGGAAACCACACTTGGCCGCCAGGCAACCGTCGCCGAACTGAAGCAGATGCCGATTTTCCGCGACAAACTCACCCTCCATGCCACGCTGGCAACAGCAGACAATGCTGAGGAAAAATGGCCCGGTCGGCGGGTATTGACGTGGTTGGATGCGCAGACAAACGGCCGTTCCCTGCGACCCACGTTTTGGATATTGTCAGGTTTGGCGGTAGTCAATATCAGTTTGCTGCTTTTGAATGTGGCGGGTTATTTGCCGCCGCTGTTTTTGGCTTCGTGGGCGTTGTATGGGGTCATTTTTATCATGCGCTCTGGCGATGCTGGCCCTATTTTTGAAGATGCGTATTTTATGGAAAAGAGTTTGCGCCGTTTAGGTGTGGTCTTTCGTTTTTTGGAGATGGCGCGGCTGGGTGGCAGAACTCGCGTGCAAGCTGTCTGTGCGCCGTTTTTGGATGAGGTAGAACGGCCGTCTTCCTATCTAAAACGAGTGACACGGTTATTGGCAATGGCCGGAATGCGCCAGAATCCATTTTTATGGCTCCTGCTCAACGGCTTAGTGCCGTGGGATATGTTTGTGGCCGACCGACTCCATGATTGCAAGCAAGATTTGCAAACGCGCCTGCCCGAGTGGTTGGATGCCTGGTTTGAACTGGAAGCGCTCAACTCGTTGGCAACGTTGGCTTATTTGAATCCCGATGCTATTTTTCCGATGGTTGATGCGGGGGCGGAACGGCCGTTTTTCTGCCCAAACCATCGGCCATCCCCTCATTCCTGATGAGACGCGCATTTGCAATGATTTCCAGATGGATGAACTGGGCATGGTCGATATTCTCACAGGGTCGAACATGGCGGGGAAAAGCTCGTTTTTGCGCACACTTGGCGTCAATTTGTGTCTGGCGTATGCGGGCGGCCCCGTCTTTGCCCAGGTATTTGAAACGCGCCTGTTCCGGCTCTACACCTCCATTCGGGTGGCGGATTCGGTGACGGATGGGTTTTCTTATTTTTATGCCGAGGTGCGCCGTTTGGAAGGGTTGTTGACGGCGCTCAAGGATGAGGATGAACGGCCGTTGTTCTTTCTCATCGACGAAATTTTCCGGGGAACCAACAACCGGGAACGGCTCATTGGCAGCCAATCCTTCATCAAGGCACTGGTGGGACAGCATGGCATTGGCCTCATTGCCACGCACGATTTAGAGCTGGTCAAACTGGCCGACGACCGCCCCCTGGTGCGTAATTATCATTTTCGGGATGGGGTGGAAAACGGCCGTATGATTTTCGATTACCTGCTGCATCCTGGCCCTTGCCCCACGACCAACGCCCTCAAAATTATGGCCTTGGCTGGCTTGCCCGTTGACAGCACTCAAGCATAAAGCATCCATTCAAAAGGCGTATTTTGCAGCGTGCGTGCCACTTCCCCAAAATTGACGATGAGATCGGGCAGCGGAAACGGATTGACTTTGCTCAGGCGGACTGGTACGGGCTGGGGCGACAGATTCATGAACGCGCAGATTCGTTGGTAGCCGATTTGGGGGTCTGGCGCGACATCGGCTTCATACGTCAAATGCAGCGACTCCCTTGTTTGTAATAACTGATCTAGTTCTGCAAAACTCGCTTCATAATCTTCTAAAAATGCTAATAAAGATTTGGTCTCATAGTCGATGGAAACGTGATTGACATCTACCGATATTTGCGCCAATTTTGCTTTTGTCCCAGCGGCGTGGTGATAATCGGTTGCTGACTGGTGGGCGATGAGGCTGGACACGATTTTCCGCAAAAAGTTTTCGCGTTTCAAGACAATGAACTGGTGAAAACCGAGCATTTCTAAGGCTGATACGTAGGCTGGCAGCGTTTCCTGACACACGCGCAGGTGAAAGAATTTAACCTCAAACCCGAAATAATGATGTCCAGCCTGACGCAAATACGGCTTGATGAAAGCATCCGGTTCCAGGCGCAAATCTTTTGGGAGTTCGTCGTCAGGATATTGCCAAAACTCATATTGGTACAGCTCACCAGCCCAAAAAAAATCAGATCGTTGGGCGAGCAAGTCTGTGAGAACGGTGCTGCCGCTGCGCCCAATGTGGAACATGACGACTTCGCCTTTGCGCCAGGGGGATAGCAATGGGCCGGTGATGTTTCTTTGAATATGCCACTGCACCTTCTCGACGGCTTCAGATGGGGCGCCTATGGCATTTACAAGTTTGTTTTTTATAGACATGTGCTAACCCTTTCACTTTCAAAAACCAATACCCAATAGTAGACGACTTTGCTCAGATGCAAAGTTATTCCTGATGAATTTTATTAAGATTCATGGTGTTAGCGCCGTTCTAAGGTAGGGGCGGGATGGTGCGGCGACTATTGGCTGCAACAAGAGGTTTTTTCACCGCGCCGTCTCGCCCAAATAGGCACAATTTGGGCAAACCTGGGGTGAGATAGGCGGGAGAAAAGGTGGTGGTGATTAGCAAAAACACGACCCGCCTATCCCACCCCTACGTCAAGGTTTCAAAATGAGAATTTCTGCTCACTTGAAATAGCAGATGAAAATATAATCAACTTCACGTATACTTTCACGATACCGATGAGGCATGAAGTTTTGAACCTATGACAGAAAAATTACCAATCGCAATAATTATTCCCCATGGTGGCTTAGCCGTTCCACCAGAACTTGAAGGGCGCATTGCCCTAACTCCCGAACAAATATTTAATGAAGCAGATGCCTACGTAGACGATATTTTTAACTACAAAGATCGTGTGCTGCATTGGATGAGCTACCCCTTTGCGCGGGGCATATTAGATGTGAATCGTCCCGATGATGCCACGCTGCACCATCGTTTGGGTGATGGCGCGGTGAAGCTGGTATCGAGCTATGGCGTGCCTGTGTTCCGTGAAGGTCAAGAGCCAGATTTAGAACTTGTCAACTCTCTAATTGCTACCCATTGGCGGCCGTGGCATGAAAAATTAGCAGAGATTGTCGATGATCCGGCGGTGAAAGTTGATTGTTGATTGCCACAGCATGGCGGCTGTTGGCCCGGCTGCCTATGATGATCCGTCTGCTTTGCGTCCTCGAGTTTCTGCTAGCAATTTGGGAGACGAACGGGGGGAAAGCCGCGAAAGTTGGGGGCTAATCACTGCCTCCCCCGCGATGACCCGTTACTTTGGGGAACGATTGGGTGAATTATTGTCTGATATTCCTGATTTAACCGAGTCTGGTGCGCCGTATGCCATCAATGCGCCCTATTTAGGCGGGTGGGCGATGCGTGTTTATGGGGGTTCTTACAAGCCGTGGCTGATGGTGGAGTTGAGTCGGGGGCTGTATATCGGTAAACAGGACAGTGATAGCCCCATTGTGGCTCCAGATTATTCGTTGCTTAAAAACATTGGCGACCGGGTATGGCAAGCGATTGAGGATGTATTGAAGTTCATTGACTGATTCCTAAGCTGTCTGGTTATGACTAATTTCTGTAAACGGCCGTTTTCTCCCCCAGATCAAGCCGCCGCCAAACAACTCATCCTGGCCGGTCTCGCGGAGCATTGGGGTGAGCTGGATGTGAGCCTCAACCCCGATTTGAACGACATCCAAACCAGTTACATCGACAGCGGCGGCGCGTTTGTTGTGGTGGAAGCGGCGGGCAAGCTCGTTGGCACGGGCGCATTACTGCCAGAAGGGGAGGGCGTGGCGCGTATCATGCGGGTTTCCGTTGACAAAGAGTACCGGCGCGTGGGTTTGGGGCGTGAGCTGACGGACTATTTGGTGACGCTGGCGCGGCAAATGGGCTACGCCAAGCTCTTGGTGGAGACCACCGATACGTGGGAACCTGCCATTCGTCTTTATCAGAGCTATGGCTTTGTGGAAGTTGCCCGATATGATGGTGATGTGCATATGGAGTTGGTGTTGTAAAGAAGGAATCAGGGACATTTACGGAAAACGCCTTCTTTTGTGTCGTTTCCACCTGTCGTTGAACCATTTTTCCCCGTTGTTGAGCCATTTCTGCCTGCCAGGTCAGCCACCAGCGCCATCATCGCCTCACTCTCGCCCCTTCTGCGACCTAAATAAACTTCTTACATCTTCTTAACAAGTTCTGAACATTGTTCCGGTAATCTTCTTTATGTATTAACTGACCAACATGTTGGCAAATGCAGGAAACAACACACACAACACAAATACAAAGGAGATTTACAAATGACACTTTCACGAAGAATTTTATATATGGTTTTGGGCGGCATCATGGCTCTGGTAATTGTAGGTGGGGCGATGGTTGGCGGAACGGCCGTTTTCGCCCAAGATGATGATACCCTCCCCCCCACAACAGGGGACGTCACTCCCGGTAACGGTCAGCGCGGCCAGCGTGGCGGAGAAGGTCAACGTGGCGGGTTTGGTGACCAAGGCAGCTATTTGGCCGAAGCGTTAGGCATTTCAGTCGAAGAACTGCAAGCAGCCACAGAAGCCGTTCGCACCGCCCATATGGAAGAAGCCGTCGCTCAAGCAGTTGCCGATGGCTTACTCACAGAAGAACAGGCTGCCGCCATCCTGGCTGGTGAACGCCCCGAGGGTAATGTTGATTTTCGCGGTATCTTTAATCGAGGAGACCGTGAAGAAAGTGATGCCCCATTAGCCGCAGAACTCGGTATTACCGTGGACGAACTAGAAGCTGCTCAAGAAGCCGCTCGTGAGGCGGCCATCGCGCAGGCCATTGCCGATGGTACCATCACCCAAGAAGATGCTGATTTGCGAGCCGCAGCGCAAGCTTTGCGTGAGTACATGGATCAAGACACAGTCTTGGCAGACTTGCTCGGCATCTCCGCCGAGGAACTGGCAGCCGCCAAAGAAGACGGCTCCGTTCGTGACCTGATTGAAGCGTCCGGCTTGTCTCAAGAAGACATTCAAGCCGCGATGCAAGACGCCCATGAGGCTGCCGTCGCTCAAGCTGTTGCCGACGGTGTTATCACCCAGGAACAGGCCGACCAGTTGCAAGAACTCCCTGGTCTTGGCGGCCCAGGTGGCGGTCACGGTGGCCGTGCGGTGGTGGACATGAGGGACTTCGTGGTGGACATGGTGGCCCCCGTGGTGATGGTCAGGGCAACGGTTCCACAAGCACACCAGCCGCCCCCACTGCAACCAACACAACTGACGCTTAATAAGCGCTCGTTATAAATTGGTTCAATCTCCAAGATTGAACCATCGAATAATCCCCCAAATTAGACAAGGCGCATGGTTCAATAGACCATGCGCCTTTTTTGCATTGTCTCTTTGTCATAACCACAAACTCCTCTAAACTTCCTCCCCATGACAACCATTCGTACTGATTTTACCGATGGCGTGAAAGCCATTCTGCCTATTCAACTGGGCGTAATCCCGTTTGCGCTGATTGCTGGCGTATCGGCGGTGAGCATCGGTATGACAGAGGTGCAGGGCATTGGCATGTCGCTGATTGTGTTTGCGGGCGCGGCACAGTTAGTTGGCATTCAGCTCGTTGGCCTGAACGCGCCTTTGTTCATCATCTGGACCTCCACGTTTTTCATCAACCTGCGCTTTTTGATGTACAGTGCTTCGTTGGGAACGCATTTGGGCAAGCTGCCGCTGCGTTGGAAATTTGTGCTCACCTATTTGCTGACCGATCAGGCGTATGGCATGTCGATTGTAGATTTTGGCGAACATCCCGACCGAGAGCACAAACACTGGTTCTATTTTGGAACGGCCGTTACCTTATGGATTGTCTGGATGGGCTGCACCATCATTGGTGTGTTCGTGGGGGCGCTGATTCCGGAAAGCTGGTCGCTAAACTTTGCCGTGCCCCTCACCTTCCTGGCTTTGTTGTTTGCGACTATTAAGGATAAAGCAATGGTGATAGCGGCGGTGGTGGCGGGGATAACGGCCGTTCTTGCCCACAGTTTCCCCTACAAAACCGGCCTCATCCTGGCGGCTGTCGTGGGTATTGCCGTCGGTTTGTTTAGTGAAAATCGGCTGCAACGGCACAAGGCAAAAGGATGAGAAAGGTGTGGGCAAAAAAGTTTATGGTTCGAGGTTTTCGATATCAGCTAAATCTTGAAACCTTCCGCTTGCTTTTTTGTTTCGTTTCAGGTTGTCAAGATCAATGAAATTGAGTTCGATATCGTCGACTTTTATAGTCACACGAGAAGCGAAACAGGCGTCGAATTCTACTCCTGATGGGTTTGTCAAAATATCGATGCGATTTGGAGGATATCCTAATTGGACAATTTGCTCCGGTTCCATGAAATCAGTTTCTTCCAACCCTAAAGAACCAAATCCAAACGCCTCTAATGCTTGTAATAGTCTTTTGGCGTTATCTCGGTTAGGCTTAATCCAGATATCCAGGTCTTTGGTGTAACGGGGATGTCCATGAAAGGCCACTGCGTAACCACCAATAATAAGATATTGAACCCGATTATCGTTTAGTGACTGTACAAACTCTTTGAAGTCTTGGTTCAGAATCATATTTCCAAAGGTGGTATTCGCGTCTGATTTCTTCCAGTGCTGCTAATCGGCTTTCGTATGGTTGTGACTGCCAATATAAGAAATCACTGGTTTGATCTTCAAGGTGGATTTTCCGGGCAACTTTTTGAATCGTCATAAGGTAAATTATACCATAGGTGGAGGATAATGGCCGTTCTTGCCCATAGTTTCCCCTACAAAACCGGCCTCATCCTGGCGGCCTTCGTCGGCATTGCTGTCGGTATGCTTGTCGAAAAGAAATTCGGTAATAAGACACAGTTAAACACAGACAAAAAATCTGCGTAATCTGCGAAATCTGTGGATAAATATTTTTCAGATGAGACAATCTTTGTATTGTCCTATCAAAAACCCTCGAATTGTCTCTTGATTTAAATAGATTGTCCTACTACCATACTCCCCAACTTACTGAAAAATGATGAATTATGAAGGATGAAGGATGAATTTTGTCTTCGGTCCGCCGTCATTCGTCGTGAATCATCAATCGTCAATCTAAAATCGTTAATCGTAAATCGGAGGTTTCGTGAAAGGACAATTCGCTGGCCGCATGGCCAATGTGCAGAAATCATTTATTCGTGAAATATTGAAAGTGGCGCAAGACCCCAACGTCATCTCGTTTGCGGGCGGGCTGCCCAGCCCCGACTACTTTCCAGTGGAACCCCTGCGACTGGCGGCCGACAAAGTGCTGGCGCAGGATGGAGCCAACGCCCTGCAATACGCGCCTACACTCGGCTACCTGCCGCTGCGCGAATTCATCGCCCAACGCTATGCCGCCAAGCTGCAATCTGGACGTCGATCCAGAGCATATCCTCATCACCAACGGCTCACAGCAGGGACTGGATCTCGTCGCCAAAATTCTGGTTGATCCGGGCGACGAGGTGATTGTGGAGTCGCCGAGTTATTTGGGCGGCATCCAGGCATTTTCTATGTACGAGCCAGTTTTCACGACGGTAACACTGCAAGAAGATGGCGTGGATCTGGCCCAACTGGAAGCAGCGGCAGCTTCACCTCGGGCCAAACTGTTTTATGCGCTGCCCAACTTCCAGAATCCGTCCGGCATCACCTATTCAGCCGCAAAACGAGCCGAAACGGCTCGCATTTTGCGTGACAACAACGTCTTTTTCATCGAAGATGATCCGTACCGTGAACTGCGTTTTCTGGGCGAAGATTTGCCCACTCTTACCAGTACCAGTCGAGACAATTCCTTCTTGCTCGGTTCCTTCTCCAAAATTGTAGCACCGGCACTGCGCATGGGCTGGATTGCCACCACGCCTGAACTGCTCGACAAACTCATCATTGCCAAGCAGGCGGCCGATTTGCACAGCAACTACATCACCCAGCGCATTTTGCACCAATATCTGCTCGACAATGACCTGGACGCCCACATCAGCGTCATCAAGGCGGCGTATCGGCGGCAGCGGGAATTGATGGTGGCGATGTTGGAAGAGTGCTTCCCGGCAGACATCCAGTTTACACTGCCAGAAGGGGGCATGTTCCTGTGGGTGACACTGCCGGAAAATGTGTCGGCGATGGCTTTGTTCAACGAAGCGGCAAGCCGGAATGTGGTTTTTGTGCCGGGGTCGCCTTTCTACACGGATGGCGGCGGTCAAAACACGCTGCGTCTCAATTTCTCCAACACGGATGAGAAGCTGATTGAAGAAGGTATGACGCGCTTGGCGCAGGCGTTGCAAAAAGTGATGCAAAAAGCATAATGCAGGCGAATTCCCCACGAAGCCTGAGCCTGTCGAAGGCTGGCGTATGACGGGCTTCGACAGGCTCAGCCCTCGTCGCAATAAGCGGTTGAAAAAGCATCACGTATCACGAAGGCATTATGATGAAAGACCGATATCAACATCAGCAGGAAGTATTGAGTTTTTTACAGGATCATGTTTCTCGGCAGGATTGGGAGTTGATATTGCCCCCATCTGGAAGAGGACATGCAACTTACATTGCGCAAAATGGTGGTGAACGGTATTTCATTAAGTTAGGGGCACAGGTTGCTTATTATCAAGCCTTGGCATCTTTGGATTTGACACCTGCGGTTATCGAGGCGGGTTGTTTAGATGATGGCACGTCGCTTATGGTGCAACTATTTGTGGATGGCAGAAACCCGTCACGGCATGATTTTAAGCAATATCTTGAGAAATTCGCTATTGTCGTGAATAACACGCACCATAATTTGACGCTCCAGGCTGTCTTGCCTGAAGTGGTTTCGTCAGCATATAAAGACGTGGGGATGGCTGCGTTCAGACGCATTCAACAGAAATGGGAACTGTACCGCCCTCAAGTGCCAACGGTGGCGGCGTATGTTGATGATACGTTAGCTGCGCTCAAACAGGAAGTGGAAAGTTTTACTGACGCTGGTTTGGTCGCTTCCCATAATGATATTTGCAATGCCAATTGGCTGATTACAGCAGATGAAAAAGTTTACCTGATAGATTTAGAAGCGATGTCTTTGGATGATCCGGCTCTCGATATGGGGGCGCTGCTTTGGTGGTATTACCCACCGGAATGGCGTCAGCAGTTTTTGGCGATAGCGGGGTATGAGTATGATGAGGCATTCAAGAATCGAATGCAGGTACGGATGGCGCTGCACTGTCTGGATATTATCCTGCCCAGATCAGAAAGTTTCGACCGATTCGATGCCAACGCTTTCCCTGAATGGCTAACAGATTTTAGGGCGATTGCTGCCGCAAAGGAAAATCCACAGGGGTATGATGACAATTGATTTAAGGATTGATAGGTCGAGCAAAACGGCCGTTTACCAACAAATAGCCGAGCAAATCAAAACACAGATCAGCAACGGGAACTTGCCGCCCAATACTCGTCTGCCCACCGTGCGCAAATTGGCGCCGACGTGGGTGTGACACGGTTGACGGCGCAGAATGCGTACGCGGAACTGCAAGCGGATGGCTGGTTGGAAGCGACGGTAGGACGCGGCACGTTCGTCAGTTCGGCCGTGCAGCCGATGCCGATGACGCCGCAAGTGGGGCAGTATCTTACGCCGGATCATGCCGTTGATGACATGATCTCGTTGAGCAAGGTGCTGGGCGTGCGCTCCATGGCGATGGCGCAGCCGGATGCGGCGCTGTTTCCCATTGACGAATTCTGGCACCATCTGGATCGCCTGAAAGCCGGTCAGCTGGCGAGTCTGTTTGGCTACGGCGCGATTCAGGGCGATGCGGACTTGCGCGTGGAGGTGGCGAAAATGTTGGGAGAAGTGGGCATAACGGCCGTTCCCGGAGACATCCTCATCACGGCGGGCGCTATGCAAAGCGTGATGCTGCTGGCTCAAGCCATCGCCAGAGCAGGTGACACTGTTTTGGTGGAGCAGCCCACTTTTTTAGGCACACTCCACATCCTGGAGACACAGGGGCTGGATTGGGTCGGTATCCCGTTTGATGGGGCTGGCCCAAACCTGGCGGCGCTGGAACAGTCGCTCCAAACCTGCAAACCTGCCTTTTATTACACAGTGCCCAACTTTCATAATCCGACAGGCATTTGCATGGATTTGGCGCGACGTGAAGCTGTGCTGGCGCTGATGGCAAAGTACGACTGCCTGGTGGTGGAAGATGATATTTATGGGGCGCTGGCATTTGACGGCCCGCCGCCGCTGCCGTTGAAGGTACTCGACACAGAAAATCGGGTGATTTATTTGAGCAGCTTCTCCAAATCGTTGATGCCAGGACTGCGGACGGGCTTTATTCTCATGCCGGAAGCGCTGCAAACAAGGCTGCTTTCGCTGCGCCGCGCTAACGATTTATGCGGCCCAGCGCTGACCCATCGAGCATTGGCCCATTTTATGCGGGATGGCGGGCTGAAGCGGCATTTGAAGCGGGTGCTGCCCATCTACCGGGAACGGCGCGATGCGTTGCTGGCGGCGCTGGCGTCGGAAATGCCTCCCGGCGTCACCTGGACGCATCCTGAAGGTGGTTTTTGTACCTGGGTGACGATGCCGCGCCTGTTTGCTTCGGGACAGTTGTACCGACAGGCATTGGAGAATGGATTTGCTTTTACTCCTGGCGAAGCGTATATGCTCGACGAGCCGAATAGGAATTTATGCGCCTGTGCTTTGGCAGCCAGACCCCGGCAGGAATTCGGGCTGGCGTGGCTTTTCTGGGGAATTTGATTCGACGACAACTTGAGGAAGAGAGACGGCAGGCGGCTTGGCTGCCTGTGGTGTAAAAAGCTTAATACAAAGGCACAAAGAGACAAAGGGACAAAGAAAAAACCTTTGTTTCTTTGTCCCTTTGTCCCTTTGTCATAAATAAAAAAGGAACAATTATGAACGAACAAACGATGCCCACGTTACAAGATGTATTAGCCGCGCGGCCAAATGTTTACCGCACTTTGCAGCCGACGCCGCTGCACCATTACCCCACACTGAGCCAATTGATTGGCGCGGAAGTGTGGATTAAGCATGAGAACCATCAACCGATTGGCGCGTTTAAGGTGCGCGGCGGGTTAAATTATGCGGCCACATTTGAGCCGGGAAGAACGGGAAGGCGGGCTGTTTACCGCTTCCACGGGCAATCACGGCCAGTCGATCGCCTACGCGGCGCGGGCGCACGGCATCCGGGCGACGATTGCCGTGCCGGAGGGGGCCAATCCGGGCAAGGTGGCGTCCATGCGGGCTTTGGGTGCCGAAGTTGTGCATCATGGCGCAGACTTTGACACGGCGCGGGAATGGATGATGGGGGTGGCTGAAGAGCGAAACGGCCGTTTTGTCGGCCCCACAGAGAATTTGCTGATTGCAGGTGTAGGCACGTATGCGCTGGAAATCATGGAGGCGCTGCCGGATGTGGATGCCATTTTGGTGCCGGTGGGGGCGGGCAGCGGCGTGTGCGGCACCAGCATCGTCGCCAAGACCATCAATCCGCGTGTGGAAGTGATTGGCGTGCAGTCGGCGCAGGCACCGGCCGCACAGCGCAGTTGGGCGGCGGGCGAGATGCTAGAAGCGGAGATGAAGACCTTTGCCGAGGGCGTGGCGACGCGCGTTCCGTTTGCCAATACGCAGGCGATTATGCGCCGCTATCTGGATGATTTTCTCCTGGTCGATGACGCGGACATCAAGCGTGCCATCGTGACGCTGCTGGAACATACCCACAACATCGCCGAAGGGGCTGGCGCTATTTCGACGGCGGCGGCGATTCAAAACAGCGCACGATTTGCGGGCAAGAAGATTGTCTTGGTGATGAGCGGTGGCAATTTGGCGGTGGAGAAGTTGAAGGCGATTTTAGGCGATTAAAAATTGAGACGAAGCCTGAGCTTGTCGAAGGCTGGCATATGACGGGCTTCGACAGGCTCAGCCCTCGTTGGGAATTTGAATTCTGATGCATACAAAATTGAAGCATGACCAGGAAAATATTGAACAACTGCTGCAAACGGCCGTTTCCATCGCCACCGATTTCATCCAAACCTTACCACAGCGACCTGCCGCCATTTACCCCATAGAACGAGAACCGGACAATTTACCCGAAGATGGCCTGGGCGCGGCAATGGCATTGACGGCATTTCAGGCGAAATATGGCAAGGGGTTGTCGGGCAGTGCGGGGCCGCGTTATTTTGGCTTTGTGACGGGCGGGTCTACGCCAGCAGCGTTGGTAGGGGATTGGTTAACGGCCGTTTACGACCAAAATCCCACCGCCGACGAAGACTCCATCGCGCCCACAGTTGAAGCCGAAACCATTCGCCTGCTGCGGCAGATGTTTGGCTTGCCCGACGAGTTCGTGGGTGCTTTTGTCAGTGGGGCGACGGTAGCCAATTTTGTCGGCCTGGCGCAGGGTCGGCAGTGGTTGGGTTTGCAGCATGGGCGTAATGTGGCGCAGGATGGCTTGACTGGCCTGCCGACTCTGCCCGTGTTGGCGGCGACGCCCCATTCCAGCAGCTATAAGGCGCTGGCGATGTTGGGCATGGGCAAACGAAACTTGATTCAAATCGATACCTTGCCGGGACGGGAAGCGCTGGACGTGGGCGCTTTGCAAGCACAGCTGGCGGCGCTGGACGGTCAGCCAGCCATTGTCATTGCCAGCGGCGGCACCGTCAACACTGTTGATTTTGATGACCTGCAAGCCATTGCTAGCCTCAAACAGACGCATAACTTTTGGCTCCATGTCGATGCGGCGTTTGGCGGTTTTGCGGCGTGTTCACCCCGTTATGCGCATTTGCTGGCTGGCCTGGCGCTGGCGGATTCCATCACGATTGATGCGCACAAGTGGCTCAACGTGCCTTACGATTCGGCGATGGCATTTTCGCGCCATCCCCAGTTGCAGGTGGCGGCGTTTGAGAATGCGGCAGTTTACCTGGGGCCGATGGCGGAAAATCCGAGCCTGGTGCATTGGACGCCGCAAAATTCGCGCCGGTTCCGCGCTTTGCCGGCCTGGATGACGCTGATGGCCTACGGCCGTTCTGGTTATCAGGAAATCGTCGAACGCAACTGCGATCAGGCGGCTTGGTTGGGCGAACAGATTGACCAGTCAGACCAATTCCGGCTGCTGGCGCCGGTGACTATGAATGTGGTCTGTTTTACTCTGGCTGGCGCAGCCCACGATGGCTGACATCCAGCGCATATTGGCCTGGCTGCGCGATGATGGCCGTGTTTATCTGACGCCGACGCACTATGGCGGTGTGCCTGGTATTCGGGCGGCGATTTCTAATTGGCAAACGGAGCAGACGGATATGGAGATTTGTTGGCAGGCGCTGCAAGAGGCGGTTGCTTGAATGGGAGATTGGGGATTAGAGATTGGAGATTGAACGCGCGACCAATCGCTAATCTCCAATCTCCAATCTCAACGAGGCAAGGATAGTTTCCATGACAACGAAGACTCAATCCTATCAAAATGATCGACCGCGATTCGCTGAACTAGCGGCGGGTATTCGCTCGGAGCTGCCGATTGCGCTGGGCGTGATTCCGTTTGGCCTGATTTATGGCGTGCTGGCGATGGCGGCTGGTTTGACGCCGGCACAGGGACAGGCGATGTCGTCGATTGTGTTTGCGGGGTCGGCGCAGTTTATTGGGGTGCAGTTGATGGGGCTGGGTACGCCGCTGTCGGTGTTGTGGCTGACGACGTTTGTGGTGAATGTGCGCCATGTGCTTTACTCGGCTTCGTTGGGACCGGATATGCGCCTGCTGCCCCGACGCTGGCGTTTTTTGCTGGCTTATTTGCTGACGGATGAGGCTTATGCGACAACGGCCGTTCACTATGCCAATAAGTCTATTCCGCTTGCCTTTAAACATTGGTTTTTCCTGGGCGCCGGTCTAACCTTATGGACAGTGTGGCAGCTTAGCACGGCGGTGGGCATCTTTCTGGGTGCAGAAGTGCCCGGCAGTTGGTCGCTGGATTTCACATTGGCGCTGACGTTTATTGGCATCGTGGTGCCCAGTTTGAAGGATCGGCCTGTCACGGCGGCGGCCTTGTCAGCAGGGGTGGTGGCGGTGCTGGCCTATGGCCTGCCCTATAAACTTGGCCTGATGGCGGCGGCGCTGACGGGGATTGTGGTGGGCGTGGTTTTGGAGAATCGGCAGGGAAAAAGTGAACAGTGAGCAGTGGACAGTTAACGGTTCACGGA
This sequence comes from uncultured Chloroflexia bacterium, assembly GCA_963747345.1. Taxonomy (GTDB): domain Bacteria; phylum Chloroflexota; class Anaerolineae; order Promineifilales; family Promineifilaceae. The sequence goes on from CAVVFA010000011.1 coordinate 78,281, forward strand.
TAACGACTAACGGAGATATTTATGAATATTTGGCTGGCGATTATTGGCATGGGCATTATCACGTATATGATTCGGCTGACGCCGATTTTGTTGATGGAGCGTGTGGAGATTAGCGGCATGGCTCGGCAGGCATTGCGGTTTGTGCCGGCGGCCGTTTTGTCGGCCATTATTTTCCCGGAATTGTTGATGCCGGGTGGTGAACTGGATATTTCGCTGGGCAACGAGCGACTGCTGGCGGGATTGTTGGCGGCAGTCGTCGCCTGGCGCACAAAGAGTGTTTTGTGGACGATTATTGCCGGCATGGCGGCGTTGTGGATTTTGCAACATATAAGCTAGAGCTAGAGGGCATGGGTTTTTCCTCCTCTCGCTCTAATGTCAGGCTTTCCTTTTTGCAAAGCTTCTTCACACTGTCTTAATCTCCAATCTCCACCGCCAACACTTCATCTTCCTCACTGTCAATTTCATAGTCTGGGCTTTGGTGACGGAAATAGGTGTCGTATAAATCGGCGTAGTGACCGCGCTGATTCATCAGGCTGGTGTGACTGCCTTCTTCCAATATGGTGCCATTTTGCAACACGATAATCCGGTCGGCGGTCTTAATGGTAGACAGGCGATGGGCAATAATAACGGCCGTTCTGTTTTCCAGCACCAATTCCAGACTTTCCTGAATCTGAGCTTCGGCCAAGGGGTCTACACTGGCGGTGGCTTCATCCAGAATGAGGATAGCCGGGTTTTGCAAAAGGACCCGTGCCAGGGCAATCAACTGCCTTTGCCCCATACTCAGCCCGCGCCCGCCTTCACCGACCTCGGTTTTCAAGCCTTGGGGCAGTGTCTCCAACCAGTCGCCGTGTCCAATGGTAACGGCCGTTTGCTCCACTTCCTCATCGCTGGCATCAGGCCGACTGTAACGAATATTATCCGCCACCGTGCCCGTAAACAGAAAAGGAGATTGCGGCACAATGCCCAACTGCCGCCGGTAGCTGGCTAGTTCAAAGGTGCGCACATCCACATCATCCACCAAAATCTGGCCGCCCTGGAACTCATAAAAACGGGCGATAAGCCGCCCCAGACTGGACTTGCCTGCACCGGTATGCCCCACCAGCGCAATCGTCTCGCCAGCCTGCATTGTCAAGTTAAAGCCGTTTAATACTTGTTCTTGCTCGGTATATCTAAAATCGACATCGCGGAATTCGACACGGCCGTTTAGCGGCGGCGCGGGTTGGTCATCAATTTGCACCACCCGTGCCTCGGCATCAATCAGAGCAAACACCCGTTCGCTGGAAGCCAGACCCAGTTGAAACTGGCTCCAAAAAGAAGCAATGCCCGTCAGCGGAAACCAGAACAGGGCAATAGCCTGCACAAAGAGATACCAGTCGCCAGGGGTAATTTGACCGCGCAAAACGGCCGTTCCCCCAAAAAACACAATAACGGCCGTGCCGATACCGGCAATAAATACCAGAATAGGGAAGATGGCGCTGAACACAAACCCCTGGCGCACCTGCACCTGATAGGCTTGCTCATTCACATCAATAAACTCGTCATAAATCGTCTGTTCCTGCCGGAAATTCTTGGCAATAGAGATACCGCTGATTGTCTCTTGCACCGTCGCATTCACAGTCGCTAACAGCCGCTGCGCCCGCTGCGTCGTCAGCCGTGCCACCCGCCGAAAAGCCAATGCCGTGATGATGACAAACGGGGCGATGGCAATGGCTAACAAGGCCAATTGCGCATTGATGTAAAAGAGGTAGCCCACAATGAGAATGACAAGCAGCACCTGGCTGATAAGGTTCAATGTCAGGGTAACGACGTTAGAAAAATCTTGTGTATCAGACGTGACGCGGCTGACGATTTTGCCAGAGGAGAATTCATCATAAAAAGACATATCGCGGGTCATAACGGCCGTAAACGCATCTTCCCGCAGTTGCAGTACCACATCCCCCACCGACCGCGCCGTAAACCATTGGCGCACAAAATTAAACGACCATGACAACACCGTCGCACTCAAAATCAGGAAGATGAGCATCGTCATTGTTGAAGTTACTTCTCCCACCAACTCATCAATGCCCCGCGCAATCAGCACCGGCAGCACCAAATCCATCAACGAATTGAGCAGGATCATCCCTGTAATCAATACCACCCGCTTTAACTGCGGCCGAAAATAGTTGACAATACGCTGTACCAACTGTTTGTCGCTGTAATGTCTGTCATACCCTTCGGCATCAATGCCGTCCATGATAAAGCCCATGTTTGTTCTCCGCTGTTCAGCTTGCCCAACCCCTCCTGAAAATCTGTTTACTGAAAACTGCTTTTTATTCTAAATATCGTAGCGAGCAAAAATTCGCTGGTATAGTTCCGAACGTGCCATCAATTCCGCATGAGTGCCATGCGCCACAATATCGCCGCGACGGATAAGCAGCACCCGGTCAGCTCGGCGAATTTGGGACAGTCTGTGAGTGATCAGCAGGGTGGTGCGCCCCAGCAAAATGCGTTTAATCGCTTTCTGGATTTCGTCTTCGGTGGCGCTGTCTACGGCGCTGGTGGCATCATCTAAAATGAGAATGCGCGGATCTGTGAGCAAAGCGCGGGCGATGGCAATGCGCTGGCGCTGTCCGCCTGACAATGTGACGCCCCGTTCGCCCACTACGGTATCGTAGCCATCTTTGAAGTTGAGGATGAAATCGTGCGCCTGTGCTTCTTTGGCGGCTCGGATTATGTCTTCACGGCTGACTTGCTGGCCCAGGCCAAAGGCGATGTTTTCAGCCACACTGCGCGAGAAGAGGAAGATGTCTTGCTCGATGATGGAGATTTGGGAGCGCAAGCTGTCCAGGTTCCAGTCCCGCACATCGATGTCATCTATCAGAAGACGGCCGTTTGTCACATCATACGTGCGGTTTACCAGCTTGGTCATCGTGGTTTTGCCTGACCCCGTTTGCCCTACAATGGCAATCGTTTCGCCCGGCTTCGCCTGAAAAGAGATGTGGCTCACCAAATCGCGTCCACCTTCTCTGTAATGGAAGCTGACATCTTCAAACTTAATTTCACCGCGCATAACGGCCGTGTAACCAGCCGCATTGTGGTCCATTTCGGTCTCTTGTTGCAGTAGTTCTAAAATACGGCCAGCACCAGCCAGCCCCGATTGAATGAGATAGAAAGTAAAAAACGAGCTAAAGGCAGGCCAACGCAGTACCCACATCAAGCCCATATACGTAATCAATCCCCCCAGGGAAAGCTCTCCCAAATTGACCAAATAAACTCCCTGCACAAACGCCATCGTAATCGCTACCCCAATCAACAGCGTGGGCAGGTAACGCGCCTGAATCTCCCCTTCCTTCACAAAAGCAGCGCGGTAGTGGCGGGCGTCGCGCACAAATTTAACCATCTCCTGCGTTTCCTGCGCCGCCGATTTGACAACCTCAATGCCTGATACCGCTTCGTTGAGCGTAGCATTCATATCGCCAAATGTAGCCCGCACCTGCTCCGAAACTGGCTCTAGCTGGTGCATATAATGGCGCACCGCGAAGAAATAAGTCACACAAAAAAACAACGGAGCCACCAACAAGCGCACATCTAGGATGCCAATGAAGAGAACAGGAATGAAAATAGCCATCATGGAGTCATACAACAGGCTAAAACCGGGCATCATCATCAGGTTAAGGGAGCGGACATCGTTGGTGGCACGAGCCATAATGTCTCCCACCCGTTGTTGATTATGGAAGGTCTGGCTCTTGCCTAACAGGTTCAAATACAGTTCACTGCGGCTGTCGCGTTCTAGCCGTTTAGCGACCATTTCCATGCTAAACGAGGCCAGCGCATCACAGAAAAAGCGCCCCACCGCCAACCCTATCAGCGTCAGTGTGATGAGGACGAGCGCTTGGAAGGCTTCGGGAACGGCCGTTTCCCCAGTTACCGCATTAAACGCCATCCCAATTTGCCGGGGAATCAGCGCATTAAAAACATTGGTCACCGTCATGCCCACAAAAAAAGCCGTCAACAACAGCCCGTAATCCTTTAAATGCGACAAAATCCAACGCACCGGCGTGCTGCGGTTATATACCTGTGCGGCTTCTACATGAAACTCTGTATTAGGCAAAGTAGTTTGAATAGCCATAAATTCCTTGATTTACTGAAGATTGGTTTGCTGGATGTTGGTTGCTATTGAGTAGTTTACCAATCATTGAAGCATAGAACAGAAATTCTACCACAGAATTGTTGACATCTTTTGTCTTATTGTGGTAATGGTCATAGGAAAGTAACAACGCAGCAACACGGGGAGATATTATCAACAGTGGTGGATTAGCAAAAAAGGGTGGTGGTTCCTCGTGGTTTTTCGCCGCTTACTCCTTCACCAAAAATTAGAAGATGCTCTCACGCACTATCTTGTCCATCATCACATAACTGATATTGCAGGCATTGGGCAAACCCGAAAAGAAGATATCCTGCGTGGGGTCTATAACGGTAAGTTAACCGATTTATACAACGCCAGTGGGTTGCCTGGAATCGGAGAACAAACGCAGACCGCGCAACCTAGCCAGATTCTAATTGATCCACTTCCTCAAATTTGGACGCACCGACTATTGCGTCCCCCCCAGAAAGTCGTAACTGATCTTCTTCTGCACTGCCGCGATCTGCGCGAAGGCTTGCTTCAGCAGTTCCTGTTGGATGTAGCCCAGCTTACCAGGATGGATGATGTTGGTCGGCGGCCGCCCGGACTGGATGGCCGCCAGCTGCGCGCCGAGCCGCAGCTGCATCAGGAAGTCGTACGCCGCGCCGATCTCCTCACGGCTGGACGGCACAATGACGCCGCGTTCGGCCAGCGCTTCGATGCGCTCCAGCGTGTGCGTCTGGTTCACTTGATGGCGCAGCGCATACAATCGCGCAAAGCTGACCATCGGCATCATGGCGTCTTTGAGATTGATCTCACCGGCGTGTTCGGTAGCGCCGCCGCCCAGATAGATGTTGCCCGGCAGCCGGAAGGGCGGCTTGAACGTCAAAGCATTCTGCGCGAAGTGATGATAAAAGGCCGGTTGGTCTTGCAGGGCCGCGTGAATGTGGCGGCGCAATTCCTGCGCCAGCTCCGCCGTGCCGTACACCGTGCGAAAGTCGAAGAAGATGCCGAGGTCGATCACTTCCTGCGGCTCCGATTTCTGCACCCACGCGTTGAAGCCGGAGATCCAATCGGGCAGGGAGCGGCACCAGCGCGGATTGCTCGCCATCACCTGACCACGGCACAGCGTATAACCGGCGCGATGCAGATCGGCGCAGACGCGCGCGCCCAACTGCAAGAAGTAAGCGGCCACTTGCTCCGCGTCGGCATCAACCGGGGGGGCGAAGATGATGCCGTTGTCCTGATCGGTCAGCAGCGTTTGCTCCTGACGCCCCTGACTGCCCATGGCGATGAAGGCAAACGGCGCGGGCGGCGGGCCGAGATCGTCAATGGCTAATTGAATGAACCGCGCCGTAGCCGCATCGCAGATGGAGGCCAGCATGTTGGTGACGGGGCGCGGTCGGGCGCTGCTGTCCATCAACGTCTTCACCAGCGGCGCGGTGCGCTCACAACTGCGCACCACTTCGTCGGCGGTGGCAGCGCGCAGGATTTCGCGCGACAGCACGATGGGACCGTAACGCTGGAACTGGATCAGCGACTTACTGTCGACCACGCCGACGATGTGCCCGTCCCGATCTTCCACCGCCAGATGATGCACACCCTTTTCTTCCATGCGCAGCAGCGCCTCGTAGATCAACGCGTGTTCCGGGATTTTCATCAGCGGCGCGCTCATGATGGTGTGCACCGGCGCACGCAGATCGACGCCGGCGGCCAGTACGCGCGCCCGCAGATCGTGATCGGTGACGATGCCGATGATCGATCCGGCGTCGCTGGCGATCAACGCCGCCGTCAGCTGGCGCTCGGTCATCTGCTGAGCTAACTGCGCGATGCTGGTATCCAATGCGCAGATGACGACCTCGCGTCCCAACTGCGCGATGGGTTCGTGCAGGAACAACAGCGATGATTGCAGCCGTTCGATCTGCGCCTCTCGCCCGGCCTCTTGCTTGCGCACCGTGGTGACATCTTGCAGCAGCCCGTCGATGTACGCCGGATGATGCTGCTCATCGCGCACCAGCCGCGCTGACAGCGCAATAAAGCGCGCGGTGGCCTCGCTGGTTTCCAGATGCAGCAGATGTGCTGATCGATCTGCCCATCGTTGAGCAGCGTTTGAAAGACGTGATCGTATTCGGCGGGATCAGAGAAGAGATCGGCCAGCGCAGGCTGCGCGCCTTCTGCCGTTGATGTGAGCGGCAGCAGCGATCGGCCAACCGGGTTGATGTCCACAAAAACGCCGCGCCGGGCCGCGCGGGCGCGGAACAAACCGATCGGGGCGGCGTGGGCCGCCTGAGCCAGCTCGCCAACGGCCGTTGTCACCGGTCGCGCCACATCTTTCGCCAGCAAAATAAATCCACGCTGTCCAGCCAGTTGAATAGGGTTGAGCGTCAGCACGCATTCGATCAAACGGCCGTCGCGGTGTTTCAGATAACCAGCCTGCGTCACGCCCGCCGCCAGCGGATCGCCGTTGGGCAATCGTTCCCAGAGCGCGAGGTTGTCGGCTTCACGCGGCAGCAGATCGGCCAGTTCCAGAAAGTCTAGCTGGCGCGGCGTGTAGCCTAGCATGTTGAACAGCGTGGGATTGGCATAGCGGCAGCGATCGTCGAGCACGAGCAGCGTGCCTTCGTTGGTGGCTTCGACCAGCGAGTGATAGCGCTCGGTCGCGTCGCGCAGTTCATCCACCACTTCCTGCCGTTCTTTCTCGATGCGGTAACTCTGCTGCACCACGAACAACAGCAGCGCGATAATCGCGCCGGAGATCACCAATGCGGTGTTGATGAGGCTCTGTTCGAGGCGGGCGATCTCCTGCCGCACATCGTCGGTGTACAGGCCCGTGCCGATGATCCACCCCCACGGCGCGAAGCCTTTCACGTAAGACTCTTTGGGTTCCAGCCGCTGCGGATCATCGTTCCACTGCCACACGTAATCGACGGTGCCTTCGCCCGATCGTTTCACCAGGTTGGCGAACTCCACGAAGATGGGCACGCCGCGCGGATCGGTGAACCCGATTAACTCTTGCCCGTTCAAGTCGGTGCGATACGGATGCATGATCATGCGCGGCTGTTCATCTTGTATCCAGAAGTAGTCTTTGCTTTCCGGGCCGTAACGCAGATTTTGTATGCGCGTCATCGCCTGCGCCTGCGCCTGTTCGCGTGTGAGCAGGCCTGCCTGTTCGTCGTTGTGATACGACGCCAGAATGCTCCACGCCGAATTGGTCAGTTCGCGGATCATCTCGCGCTTGCGTTCCAGCAGGGTCTGCTCGAACGACGGCAAAATCACGCCCCACAGCGCGGCGAGAAACAGACCCAGCACGATGAACGTGGGCAGCAGAACGCGCAGCGCAAAAAAGCGCGGACGAAAATGAAAGGTCTTGTTCGCAGACTGAGCATGAGGTGGCGGGGCTTTGACAACGGTAACGGCCGTTGTCGTTTCCGCCGCATAAATCGGGCCGGAGAAAACCGCGTCGCGGAATTTAATCCAATCAGCACGCGGCATCTCGATGGCGGAGGAACCGGTGAGGGCGTGCAGATCAGTCCCGGCACACACCAGTAGATCATGCTGACGTGCCAACTCGTGCAGCGCGGCTTGCTGATCTGCGGAGAACGGTGCGTAGATCGCTTCGAGGCCGTCAAGTCCCAGCGCTTTCAATTTGCCGATGAGGCTGTCCAGCTTCTGTGGATCGGATTCGTAGTGAAGCGGGTGCGCCCAGAAGACACGCCCGCCAGCCCGGTGCACCAGCTTGATCGCTTCACTCACTTCGAGGATGCCGTGGGGCGCGGCGCTGTTGGCCGGGGCATTGTTGGTGCCCGCTTTGCGCAGCGAATCGGCGATGCTGTGCACTTCCACGCTGCGCGCCTGTCGCAGCGAGAGCAGCGTGGCGGACAGCTCGGCGTGATCGGGATCGAAGCCGTAGGCCAGCAGGTGCGCTTCGCGTCCGTCAAACTGCGTGGTCAATTCCACGCCTGCCAGAAACGCGATGCCGCGTTTCTTCAACGCGTCTTGAAAACGCGGAAGACCCTCCAGCGTATCGTGATCCGTCAGCGCGGCATAGCGCACGCCCGCCGCGGCGAGTGTGGCCGCCAGCGCTTCAGGGGTCAGTTCGCCGTCACTGAACAGCGAGTGACAGTGGAAGTTGACCAGCAGGGAATCGTTCATGCTAAAGACAAGGCTGGATGCCCTGACCGGCGCATCCAGCCTGCATAGTACAACCTAAGCCTGCAGCGGCTTCGCTTTCGGCTTCGTGAGCAGCGAGACGACGATCAACGTGATGAAACTCACCGGGATCGAGACGATGCCCGGGTTCGTCAGCGGGAAGGGCGCATCTTGCGGGTTCAGACCATAGAGCGCGTATAGTTCCGGGGAGAAGGCGATCAGCGTCAGAGACAAGACGATGCCTACGATGATCGATGCGGTGATGCCTTTGGCGGTGGTGCCCTTCCAGAAGAGCAGCATCAAGATGGCGGGCAGGTTGGCCGATGCCGCCACCGCGAAGGCCAAGCCCACGAGGAAGGTGACGTTGACGCCCTGAAAGAGAATGCCCAACACGATGGCGATGCCACCGATCACGAAGGCCGAAATCTTCCCAGCACGCACCTTCTGCCGATCGTTCATCTTGACCTGGAAGAACCGATCCATCAGGTCGTGCGCTACCGCGCCGGACGCGGCCACGATCAACCCGCTGACCGTACCCAGCACTGTGGCAAAGGCGATGGCCGAGATGATGGCAAAGAGCAGCTCGCCGAAGGAGCGGGCCAGCAGCGGGGCCGACATATTGCTATCGGCGGGGTTGATCACCGCATTGGTCATCGCGCCCAGCCCCATGAAGAGCGTGAGGATGTAGAAGAACCCGATCGCCGCAATCGCCACGATCGTTGACTTCCGGGCGCTGGCCGGATTGGGCACGGTGTAGTAGCGGATGAGAATGTGCGGCAGCGCGGCGGTGCCGAGGAACAGCGCCAGCATCAGCGAGAGGAAGTCGAGCCTTTGCAGACCGGTGCCTTCGACCTTGAACTTCAGGCCGGGGCGCATGATGCGGTCGCCCGGCACTTCGACGGGATAGTAGTTGGTGACTTTCTGCTCGAAGGCTGTCCACGAATGTCGCGGTCTTCCACGTTTGCACAATCGTGTCTTCGGCCGTCATCGTCGCCAGAAAGTTGATGGGAGACACGGCGCCGGTGCTGGCGACGGTCGCTGTTGCCCAGAATCTTGTTCAGGTTGCCCACCTGCCGCAGTTGATTCTCCGGCGAAGCGGGCGCGCCGTTGATCCACTTGCCGTCGGATTTGGTGACGACGTACTGCGTCTCTTGCAGTACGAGGTTAGCGCCTTCACGTTGTTCGACATGCCACCAGCTGAGCTTCCCGTCATTTTCCAGCGCGGCAAATTCGGCGCCGCTGCTGGCTTGCGCGGTTTCGACGTAGGTCCAGCCAGGATCACTCACCAGAATCTGATCGCCGGACTGCGTGGCGGTGAGTTGGGTGTATTCGTAGAACGGCACTTTGCCGCCTTGATCCGGCGTGGTGGACAGGCCGCGTACTAGCACGACCACCACCAGAATGGTGGAGAAGACTACGAGCAGACCACCTTTCAAAAATTGCACGTAGGTAGTGGACGCCATGCCGGCGGTGGCGACGATGGTGATGACGATCGCGCCGACCATGATCACGCCCCAGGCCTGGGGAATGCCCAGTAGCGGCTCGACCAGCACGCCCGCGCCTACCATCTGCGGGATGAGATAGCACAGTGACACGACCAGCGTGCTGATGGCGGCGGCCAGCTTGATGCCACGCGAGTTGTAGTTGGCATCGACCGCATCGGTGAAGGTGTACTTGCCCAGGCGCTTGAGCGGTTCCGCGACGACGAACAACGCCACCATCCAACCCGCCAGATACCCGATCGAGTAGAGGAACCCGTCGTAACCGGCCGTGGCGATGAGACCGCAGATGCCGAGGAAGGAAGCCGCCGACAGGTAATCGCCAGCGAAGGCGATACCGTTCACACTCCAGTGAATGTTGCCGCCCGCAGCGTAATAACCGGCGGAGGTCTTGGCCTTGCGGCCCAAATAGAAGGATAGTCCGATGACAAACGTAACGAAGATGATGAAGATGACGATGGCCATGATCTATTCCTTCTCCTCAGTTTGCTGCTCAGCCCGCGCAAATTCGGCTTCTTTGCGGCTGCACATCACGTTGTAGATTAGGGCTTGGACCAGCGCCACAATGATCAGCGCGAGGCCGTAAACGGTGGCTAGATTCAGCCCGGCAAAAACGATCGTCGCCATGGTCAACGGGAATAACAAGTTGATGGCGACGAAACCGCCGTAAAAAATGGCATACGCGGCAAACATCTTGAGACCCAGACGCATTTTGTATGGCCCGGCGGGATCTTTGCCGGCAGGTGTGGCAGGTTCGTGTAACATGAGGTAGGCTCCTTTTTAGAAAGTGGTGAACCGATTATAAACCAGGTGTGCCAAAATTCACATAGTTGCGTGAGCGAATTTTTGCGTTGAGGAAGCAAAGCAATCGGCATGTCAATTGGTTTCGGAGCCTGATTCACATCTTCCAACCGGAAACCCTCTTTGGCTGGCATCGCGCTTTAGTTGGCAACGAAAATGGACATATGCCAAGAAAAATAAGATGGGACGGCCGCCGTCTACAGATAAAGTGAGGCCCTTGGTCATTCGCTTGGCTCTAGAAAACAACTGGGGTTATGGCAAAATCAAAGGAGAACTAAGCAAGTTGGATATCAAGCTCAGCTTAGAACTTGTAAAAGAATAACTCTGCAGTTTTAAACTTGAACGGCTGACATGCGCTAAAATAAACGGCTAACTCAAAAGGTATAGTGGCCAATATTGGAGATACCAGCGTTATTCAAAAAACTCCGAACTCAGGTTATCTCTATCTCTACACTCTATCTTTAAAGAAGGAAGACATGGCAGAAAAACGAGAACAAGTAGGCATTATAAAGGCGTTGTATCGCTATCCGGTGAAGTCGATGAAAGGTGAACCTGTGGTGGCGGCGTATTTGGGTTGGCATGGGCTGGATGGGGATCGACGGTTTGCGTTTGTGCGCGGAGATGTGCGCTCTTCGTTTCCCTGGTTGACGGGGCGGCAGATTGCTGAGATGCTGCGCTATTTGCCCCAGTTTACTGACCCGGCTGATGTGGTGAATTCTCCGCTTGAAGTGCTGACACCAAACGGCCGTTCTCTGCCCATCACCTCGCCTGAACTGTTGGCCGAATTGGCAGAAGCGTATGGCGCAGAAGTTGCGCTGATCAATATTGGTCGGGGTGTGTTTGACAGTATGCCGCTTTCGCTGATGAGCATGGCGACGGCGGCGGCGCTGGATGCTGATTTTCGGCGGTTTCGGCAGAATATTGTCATTGAAACAATCAGCGGCAAACCGTTTGCCGAGGAAGGTTGGCTGAATAAGACGTTGACTTTTGGTGACAAAGTACGCATCCGGCTCAACCAACGTATTCCGCGCTGTGTGATGGTGAATTTGGATGTGGAAACGGCCGTTAAAGACCCGTCCATTCTCAAAAACATCGCCCAAACGCGGGATAACTGCGTCGGTGTTCATGCCTCGACAGAAGTGCCAGGGCGCATTGCCGTAGGGGATGCGGTGTGGTTGGAACCAATCGAATAAATTTTACAATCTGTTAGCGCTGCATGATGTGGTTAAAGCGGCGGGTCAGCAAAGCCAGGAGAAAGATTTGATACATCAGCCCTGCACTCCAATAGAACCAGAAAATCGGATCGCCTGCCTGGGCGCTCCACAAAGCCATGGCCGGCCAGTAGGTGGGCACAATGCCAAAGACGATCTGCCAGGGCGCGGTCACAAAGTAAGCGATTAGCGGCGGAATCAGGATGACTCCGGCTACTTTGGTCAGGGCAAACCCCTGCACCTTGTTCTCTGCCAGACTGGCTAACAGCAGGGCAAAAATGGGAGCGAAGGGTGCGGCGCAAACGGCCGTTAACACCAGCGGCACAAACCCAATATTCACCACCCCCGACAACGGCGCGGCCACCAGCGTCATCACAATGCTTACCAGCATGGGCACGGTCAGGCGATAGACCAGATAGCCATTGAGCGACAGCGGTGTCACTTGCAAGGCCGTCAGGGTGCCGTCATCCCGTTGATCCAGCAGTAAAAAGCCAATCACCAAACCTGCCAGATAAGGCGTCAGCAGAATGATCATGTAGGCGGCAATTGGCTCGTAATAGGTCATCAAATCTAGTTGTAAGATTCCCTCTAGCCGTGCCACCACAATGGGCAATATCCAGCGAATAAGTACTGCCATGGCGACAGGAGCCGCCATAATCCAGCGCAGCAGTTCATCGCGGCGAACATTCTTGGCATCAATCGGGCCAAGCGCTTGTAAAATCGATAAAACACGCATGGTAAAACTCCATTTTTTTAACGCAGAGACGCAGACTTGTGCTGAGCCATGTCGAAGTTGGCGCAGAGAAAAAGCGTCAATAACTTGCTTTGTCGTGGGCTGAGCTTGTCGAAGCCCGGTCTCGCCTTCGACAAGCTCAGGCTGCACTTCGACAGGCTCAGGCTGCACGCGAATAATCAATCGTCAATCCAAAATCGTCAATCGCCAATCACTTGACGCCTTGTTTGGTAATGACAAAGCGGTGAAAGGCACGCAGACTGAGACGGAAAAGGTAGGCTATCCATAAGAGGCTGTAGCTGAGGCAGTAAACAATCAGCCACCAGGGAAAAGAGCGCCAGCCTGCTTCAATCAGTGTCAAGGTGGCTTGCATGGGATGCAGGTATAGCAGCCAATGTTCCCAGCCAGCCATATAAGCGGCCAGTGGTAAGGCGGCGAGCATCACGAAAAGAATGGATGGCAGCAGGTATTCGTTGATAGAATCGTAGCGTATCACCACCAGGAAGCCGACCAAACACAGGTAAACGGCCGTTGCCGTTATCCCAGCCAGTAAAGGCAGCCAGTTCACATCGAGTCCCCACCGTAATGACCACAATCAGAGCGCTTTCTACAAGCGTCAAAGCAGAGAGCGTAGCCACTTTTGCGGTGAGATATTCTGCCGGGCGCAGGGGCGTAATGACGCGGGCCTCTAGCGAGCCTTCATCCTTCTCCAACAAAATCAAAGCCCCTAGGAAATAAAAGGTGCCGACGACCATGTTGTTGACGAGCATGAAAGGCAGCAGCCAATCCATTTTTACCACTGAAATCTGGCTGAAAGCGAGCAAAAACACGACCACGATGAAGATGGCCGCATAATAAAAACCGTTGCGCCATTGCAGGCGCACCTCCCAATTAATAGTTGACATAAGACGTGTCATGCTAAGCTCCTGCCGGTGACCTGGATGAAGATGTCGTCCAGTGTCGCCTCTTGGGTGTGGATGGTTAGCACTGGATAATCTTGCACCAGCTTGACGAAACCGTTTTGGCCTAAATCGGCCAGCGCGAATTCTTGTGCGCTGGGTCGGGAATCGCCGTTCGCTAAATATTCCACGCGCACGGTCGGCTTGCCGTGCTGTAATTTGAGCTGTTTCGGGGCGTCGATGAGTTTGATCTCGCCATCAACAATGAAGGCCACGCGGTCACACAAGGCTTCGGCGACGCTCATATCGTGGGTGGTGAGGAAGACGGTTTTGCCTGCCTGCTGCTGTGCTTTAATGAGGTCTGTGATGCGCCGTGAATTCATCGGATCGAGTCCGGCGGTTGGTTCGTCCAGGAAGAGTAGTTCCGGATTATGGAGCAGGGAGCGGGCGACGGTGAGCCGGTTTTTCATGCCTTTGGAATATTGCGAAACGAGTTGATCGCCGTCTGCGCCCAGTCCGACCATTTCCAACAGGGCTTGAGGCGATTGGGTGGCATGGCTGTATAAACTGCTGAAGTAGGTGAGGTTTTCAACGGCCGTTAACTTCAAAAAGTGGTTCGGCACCTCAAACGAAACGCCGATGCGTTCGTAGTAGTCACTGCCCCATTGGTCTAAATCCTTGCCGAAAACGGAGGCTTTGCCTGCATACCCTGTCAGCAAGCGAATCAGGATTTTTTGGGTGGTCGATTTGCCCGCGCCGCTAGGACCGAGGAAACCGAAGATTTCTCCTGGTTCGATGGTGAAGTTAAGATTTTTGACAGCAGGAACGGCCGTTCCTGTGTAGGTGTATTGCAAATTTTCAACAGTAATCATGTTGTTCTCTTCTTGGATGGGGAACTATAAAAGACCGTTGACAGAAGATCCCCATCAACGGTCTTCTGTCTGGCGACATTAAGGTGACAACAATTTTTGCAACATGCCAACCATTTGCGCAGCGGCGGCGTGCAGTTCGGTTTGCGTCATTTCCGGTAGATGACGGAGAAGCCAGTTATCATGGGCATCATCTACTGCCATCACCACAGCCATCATCAGGTCGTCGGGCAAGTCTTGGCGCACGATGCCGAGAGCGGCTCCTTGCCGCAGTAAATTTGCCAACATCCCTTCCAGGTTTTGCCAATATTCGCCTAACTCTCCCTGCATCAAGAGTTCCTGATTCATAGGGCCGCCTGATTTGACGACGCCAAACACCCACGGCCGTTCTGCGAACAGGGTGTATTGTTGTTCGTACATTTTTTGCAAGGCAGGCCAGAAGGAAACGGCCGTTAAGTCTTGAAAATCCAGGTCGAGCTTGTCGATCATCTCCAGAGCGTAATAGGTAACGGCCGTTACATACAAATCCTCTTTGCTATCAAAGTAATAGTAGGCTGCGCCTTTGCTGATGCCTGATTTTGCCAAAATCTGGTTAAGCGAAGCGCCTTCATAGCCAAATTCGGCAAATTCTTTAGCGGCCGTTTCTAAAATAAGTTCGCGCTTTTCAGGCGGCAGTTTCTCAAATCTTGGTCGAGGCATATACACTTTTCCTTGTTGGACTATGTGGTTAAACCAAGCGGTTAAACCGGATGGTCTAAAATATATATGAAATTGTTTTCGGTGTCAAGGATTTGAGGTCAGATGCAGAGTGGCAAAGTGGTTTCCAATTTTGTATCCAAAAACTTTCCCGCTTTTACCTAAGGTAATACGCTGCTTTTACACCCTGCCACTTTGCAACCTTGCAACCTTGCAACGTTCCCATAAGATTTTTGTTAATATTTTGATCACATCTGGATACAACCTTGACAAGGGAAGCGGAAAATAGGATATTTGATATTGTGTTTTACAAACCAAAATTTCAAATTTTTTGATTTTAGTTTTTTAGCTTAAAGGAGATAAACATGAGTAACTTAGTCGTTCTCGCATTTGATACAGAAGATGGTGCTTTCGCCCTGCGTGATAAGTTGATCGAATTGCAAAAATCAAAAATCGTTGCCTTGGAAGACGCCGCTGTCGTCGTGCGCAAACAAGACGGTAAAGTCAAAGTGAAACAAGTTAACAACCTGACCGGCGCTGGTGCATTGGGCGGCGCTTTTTGGGGTATGTTGATTGGGTTGCTCTTCTGGGCACCTTGGTTGGGTCTGGCGATTGGTGCTGTCACTGGCGCGATTGCTGGCAAATACACCGATGTCGGTGTGGATGACAAATTCATCAAAGAAGTAGGCGAACAAATTGAGCCAGGTCACTCCGCTCTCTTCCTGCTCGTGCAGAGCGCGACTCAGGATAAGTTGATGGCAGAAATCAAAGATTTCGATGCCACTGTGATTCAGACATCCTTGTCTGAAGAACAAGAAGCCCAACTGCGCCAGGTTTTCAGCGGTCACGAAGACGAAGAAGCTGCTGATGACGCTGCTGCGGCATAACTTCAGTTTTACGGTTAACATGAATTAGAGAAAGGGTGGCCATACGGTCGCCCTTTTTTGTTAGTAGAAGTTCAACTTTTTAGAAAAGTTGAACTTCTTGGTTGCAAGGTATTTGCTTATGTCTGATACAAAACCGCGTGTGGTCACAAAAAAGCGTGTGGTGATTATTGGGGCAGGGTTTGGCGGCTTGTTTGCGGCACGAACGTTGGCCGGCGAAGATGTTGATGTGTTTCTCATTGACCGGAACAATTATCATACGTTTACGCCGCTGCTGTATCAGGTGGCAACGTGTGCCCTTGACCCCAGCGATATTGCCTATCCTATCCGCAATATTTTTCGGGAAAAGCAAAATGTGCATTCGTTTTTGGGCACGTTAACGGCCGTTAACCCCCAAGCGCAAACCGTCACCATCGAATTTGCTGGTAAGTCTGAGAACCGAGCATTACGACTATTTGATTCTGGCAACTGGCAGCACGCCCACCTATTTTGGCAACGAAGATTTCCGTCAATTCTCGCTAGAACTGCGTACCTTGAGCGACGCCGTTGAACTGCGCAACCACATTTTATATTTGTTTGAGAAAGCAACCTGGACGCTGGATGAAACGAAGATAGAAGCGTTGACGACGATTGTGGTGGTGGGTGGCGGTCCGACTGGTTTGGAAACGGCCGGTGCCATTTATGAACTGTATAACCATGTACTCGATAAGGAATTTAACCGCCGCACGTTGCAAGCGCGGGTGGTGCTGGTGGAGATGCAGCCCTATTTGTTAGCGCCCTATCCTGATGAATTACGGCAGGCGGCGCTGAAGCAGCTTCGTTCTTTGGGTGTAGAGGTCATTCTGGAGAACGCGGTGACTGAGGTGGGTGAAGATCACATCGTGCTCAGTGATGGCACGACGATTCGGACGCATACCCTGGTCTGGTCGGCGGGCGTGAAAGCCTCGCCTGTGGGTGAATTGCTGGGTGTGGAACTGGCGCGTGGGGGGCGGATACCGATTGCAGGGACAACGGCCGTTATCGGCACTAAAAACATCTACGCAGTCGGAGACATGACCTACCTGGAAGACCCGGAAGGCAATCCGTACCCTATGCTCATCCCAGTGGCGCAGCAGCAAGGGATTCTGGCGGCAAAAAATATTTTGGCCGACCTCAAAGGTAAAGCCCCGCAAGAATTTGTATACCATGATCGGGGCATCATGGCGACGATTGGTCGCCGACGCGCCGTAGCCTACATCTACAACAAAATTCAATTGAAAGGATATTTAGCCTGGGTAGCCTGGCTGTTTTTGCACCTCCTCACCCTCCTGGGTTTCCGCAATCGGGTGATGGTCATGATTAGCTGGATTTGGAATTACCTGACGTATGACCGGTCGGTGCGTCTGATTTTGGATCAATCGCCGTCAGAGGATGCCTCGGTTAGAAAAAGCGCCTTGCCCCTGGATGGTTCCGGTGGGGAAATCTATTGATCACAGTGACCATTCACTCATATAATGGGGAAAAGGGGATCACATGGACAGTAAATCAAAAGTTGGCTTAGCAGGATTGGGTGTCACTGGCGTTGGTTTGACGCTGAGTTATCTGTTTCGTAAAAAAATTTGGGAACGCGCCTTTGATCTGCCGCCTTCCCATTACCGGGTAAGCGTTGAGCATCATGTGCGCCTGCTGATGCCCGATGGCGTGGAACTGGCAACGGACGTGTATCGACCCCAATCCAACCGCCCACTGCCGACGATTTTAATGCGTACTCCGTATGGACGCAGCGGCATGATGGGGCAGCCAATGGCGTTTATCTCCAATCGTTTTGCCGAGCGGGGTTACAACGTGGTGTGCCAGGATGTGCGCGGCATTCACGATTCAGGTGGCGAGTTTGAGCCATTCGTTCATGAAAAGATGGATGGTCAGGCGACGTTGGCCTGGATCGATGCCCAGCCCTGGTCGGATGGCCGCGTGGGCATGTGGGGGCCAAGCTATTTGGGTTATGTGCAATATGCGGCGGCGGCGACGGGCAATACGCAGTTGAAGGCGTTGGTTACGCTCGTTACCCAGTCGAACATGGTGGATTTGGCGGACAACGGCCACGCGCTGGATACGATTTTACGCTGGATGTTTATCATCGACGCCATGTCGGCTCCGGGGCTGCCCGTGTGGCAGCGGGTGCGCCGCGTGATGCAGTCTGAGGTGCAGAATAAGGCGTTGGCTCCAGGCTATAACCACTTGCCTTTGAGTACAGCCGATGAGGTGGTGCTGAGCAAAAAAGTGCCGTTTTACCAGGATTGGGTGGCGCATTTTAACCACGAAGATGATCCCTATTTTGAGCTTGTAGATTTGAAGCCAACGATTGCTGGTTTGCCGCAAGCGATACATTTTATCGGGGGATGGTATGATGTTTTCCTGGTTGGTTTGCTCCAGGATTACGCACTGCAAAAGGCGGCGGGAAAGTCTCCCCATCTCACTATCTACAATTGGGGTCATTATGATTTGGCGAAGCAAGCTGGCACGATGCGCGAGGCGTTGGCCTGGTTTGATGCGCATCTGAAGGGCAAGGAGAATGGCTTGCCCTTGAAGCCAGTGCGGTTGTATGTGATGGGGGCAGAGGAGTGGCGCGAGTTTGATACGTGGCCGCCAGTCAACGAGGCAAGGTCTTATTATTTGCAGGGGGATGGCGGGAGGAACGGCCGTTTATCCCCGTTAAGCTCACCCCAAAATGATGTACCGGATCAGTATCGTTATGATCCCGCAGATCCCACGCCTAATCTGGGCGGGGCGCTGCTCTCTACCGATGCCGGGGCTGTAGACAATAGCGCGTTAGAAGCACGTCCTGATGTATTGGTCTTCACCTCGCCGCCGCTTTTGCAGAAGTTGACGATTGTAGGGCCAGTGAAAGCGGTTCTGTATGTGCAGTCGAGCAGCCCCTTTACTGACTTTTTTGCGCGGCTGTGTGTGGTGGAGGAAAACGGCCGTTCTCTAAACCTGTGTGATGGCCTTTTGCGACTAGAGCCAGGGAAAGGCGAGCCACAACCCGATGGCAGTGTGCATATTGAAATCGACATGGCGGCGACTGCTTACCAGTTCCAGCCGGGCCAGTGCCTTCGCTTGCAGGTCTCCAGTGGGGCGCATCCGCGCATCGGGCGCAACCTCGGCACCGGCGAGCCCATCCTCACGAGCACACGCCTGGTGGTGCAGGAGCAAACGCTGTTTCATGATGGGAAACGGCCGTCGGCGTTGATTTTGCCGGTGGTGGAGTGAGGGGACAAAACCTCTAGCTCATTACATCGGGGAGGATGTGATCATGAGTAACGAGTTTATTTTTATTGTTTTTGGCACAGCTTCAATCTATTTTGGTATTAGCGGTAGTAAGATTTTCCCCACTCTTTTAAAGCTATTGGCTGCGTTATATACGGGTACGGTTAAATGGCCTGGCCCTGGAATTCTGCCCATCGGCAGTCGTATGGGCAGACGCTCTCTAGCCGGTTATGATGGCATCTTTTCCACTTTTATCTTTAATACTTTGGGAGTGATAGCCGCGTTTGTATTTTCGATGTCAATGTGTCTGAGTCAGGCACCTTTCATGAGTGGTTATATTAGAATTTCCTGGACATGGCTAACGATATTTTTGATTTTATTTGCCTTTGTTGGTGGAATAATGGCAGATAGGAAAGCCCAACGATATAAAATACAGGTAAACACCATTCTTCTGGGAAATGTGAATAAAAAGAAACTAAGAACACGATATCCCTTGGTAATACCTACTGATATCACTTCTCCCAAAATGGAAAGTGCCAATAGAAAGGCTTATCAAAGCCTACTATGCAAGACGTTGGGTGATAAAGAATTAGTTGAAAGATTGGTCAAATATGAATACTCACTTAATCCAAAAGTGAGTCTGAGGGAGTTGATGGATAGTGCTGTTATAAGGTGGGAGCAAGATAACAGGTAACAAATCAAATTTTTGTGAAGAGAATTGCTGTAGAGGCGTTTTATAGCTTGACTTTTACAAGCGCATCTTCAACTTTGACTGGATAGCGCTTCAAACAAACCATTTCATCTTCCGGCCAGAGCGTGCGCCCCGTTTTGACATCGAAAACATAGCCGTGGTCGGGGCATTCGACTTTGCCCCGATAGACTTCGCCCCCGCTCATGTCGGCGGCGGCGTGGGGGCATTTGCTGCTCAGGGCGTAAACCTGCTCTTGCCAGCGCACCAGGATGATTTTGGTGCCGTTGATGATAACGGCCGTTATCTCCCCCTCTATTATGTCGGAAACGGCCGTTGCCGGAAAAAACCCATCGGCATCAGCATCTACTTTCTCGTTGAATAAGCCCATAGTTCAGTATCCAGTGTTCGGTAAACGGTAAACGGTAAACGGTAAACAGTAAACGGTAAACAGTTTAACCGAAACCTGTTCACCGACAACCGATTACCGAATACCGACAACCGAATACCGTTTACTGTTCACTAACAGTTTCAGCCATCAACGCCAAAATCGCCTGCTCCGTCTCCTCATACGCCCCTTCACCGATATGTTGGTAACGAATATTGCCTTCCTTATCGATGAGGTAGCGTGTCGGCCAAAAGCGTTGGTTGTAAGCGTTCCACGTCTGCCGGTCATTGTCTATAGCGATGGGATAGGCGACGCCTAAATCGGCCGCCGCATTGCGCACATTGTCTACAGCTTTCTCGTAGTTGAACTCTGGATAATGAACACTGATGACAGTGAATGTCTCACCGTCATATTTATCATACATTTCCCTGACCCAGGGAATCACCCGTTGGCAGTTAATTCAGCCAAAGGTCCAAAACTCCACCAGCACCACTTTGCCCCGCTGCGAAGCCAGGGTGACGGGTGTGTCTGTATTCACCCACACCTCGTTCTCAATCTCGGGTGCTATACCGAGATTGGGGAAGTCGGCCTTGATGAGCGCTGGCGTGGGCGACTGTATTGCTGTTGGTTGAGCGGTGGGGGTGTTGGGTGGTTGGCTGGTGGGGGGAACTTGTTGTGCTTCGTTTGTGGGAACGGTTTGTATTGAACTTGTTGAAACGGCCTGTCCTGAGCCTGTCGAAGTGGCCGTTTCCATCACAATAGCTTCTCCGACCTCCCTGTTTTCCACAGTGGGTTCCGCCACAGTTGTGCCACAGGCAGCCAAAACAAGAACCATACCAAGCCAAACAATCAATAATTTACTCAATCGTGTCATATTACCTCCGTTGCGTCGAGACCTTCGAGGTTTTCAAAACCTCGAAGGTCTGGGATGATTCTGAGTTTACCGAGAATTGATTACATAGAGGTTACGAGAAGATTACATGTGGTTAGATGCCATTCTCTGCTGAACAAGATAGCATAGAGCGCCTACAAAAAGAGAGGAATCGCGTATGGCGGCAAAAGTAAAGAAACAAACCTGGATTGGTGAACGAGACGTACCGTATTTTGGGCAAATATGGACGGCCGTTTCTGAAAACGGCATCGTGGCAGTCAGCTTGTGGCATGAACGGGAGCGCATTGAAGCAGAAGTCGTCAAACTAACAGGCTCATCACCCGCATACAACCCTGAGAAAAACGCTCCTGTACTTGACCAGCTAGACGAATATTTCAACCAACAGCGCCGCCAGTTTGACTTGCCCCTCGATTGGTCCGTGATGACGCCCTTCCAGCAAACGGCACTCCGCGCCGTCTACGCCATACCCTACGGCAAGTACCTCACTTATGCCGATGTGGCCGCGCAAATCGGCAAACCCAAAGCGGTGCGGGCGATGGGGCGTGCCAATGCCACCAACCCGATACCCATCATCATTCCCTGCCACCGCGTGCTGGGCAGTGATGGCAAACTGCATGGCTATGGCGGGCCGGGTGGCCTGGAGACAAAGGCGTGGTTGTTGAGGCTAGAGGGCGCTTGGCTTTTATGAGCTTGACTTGTGTTACAATATTTGCATCATATATTTGAAACTTCGAGGTGTTTATGTCAACAAATGCAATTGCAACTGTTGTGATTATGATGGAGAATTTGCCAGAACCAACGCAAACGCAAGTTGTGGATCATTTGCGCGAGTTTCTGGCAGATCTGGAAGATGAAGCACAATGGGATGCCAAATTTACTCAAACTGAATCAGCTTTGATCGCTGCTGCTAAACTAGCAAGACAACAAAGAAATGCTGGTAAGTCCGAACCGATGAATTTCGATCAACTATGAAATCGGAGACATTGCCTTCGTTTTGGAAAGCGTATGAATCGCTAGATGATACAATCCAGCAACGTGCCAGGAAAGCGTTTGCCCTCTGGTCTGAGAATCCATTCCATCCATCGTTACGTTTTAAATGTATCAATGCTAAAGAGAGCATTTGGTCAGCGCGTGTCACCAGGGGGTATCGAGCAATTGGAATATTGGAAGAAGATACAGTCATTTGGTTTTGGATTGGCAATCACGACGATTACGAGAAATATTTTGGGTAGCAATTATTAAATCCCAGCGCGTTTTATACTGCCTCGAAATTTACCGAAAATTTCCATAGTTGTTTGAGGAGCCATCATTTTGTTAAGGGAAGAAATGAAAAAGCTAGCTATTTTTGGAGTCTTTGTTATAGGCATTTTGTTTGCTGCTTATGCACAAAATGTTCTTAGCACTTATATCGAGAACTATATCGCTGATCTTTCACGTCCTGATGATTACACGTTTGATTTTGAAGAAACTGAAGGTAGCTGGGAGTTGCTTTGGGAAAAACAAAACCGTTATCTGGGAAGGTATATCGGGAGTAGGAATCAGTTTGTAGCGACGATGAACACATTATGTTACGTTGCACCCGAAGAAGATAGGTTTTTTCGTCAAGTAAATCTTATTTGTGTAGATATTCATGATGGAAAACAAAAATGGATAGGCCAGACAGATGCCTATTCAGATATAGCAAATGATGAAAAGCAAGTCTATGTTGGTGGTGATGGTAGATTTAACAATCGTATAAGTGCATATAACGTAGAGATTGGGCAAGAAATTTGGCACAAACGGGTTGATGCTAGAAATATTATACGTGTGATAGCGTATAGTGGTTTTGTTAGTGTTGAAGCGTCACCTAATTCATTTTCTATATTTGATGCAAGTAATGGATCAGCTTGAATCGAAAGATTCAGTACCAATTATGGCTCATAATTCATTTGCAAATGATGGGAATATAAGATTTGAGGAATTCAGGGAACGACATAAAAGCAATGAATATTCAAGACAATTCTTCAATATGGGACTGCTTATTTTGAAAATCATATTGCCTACGTCCTGTTTTTAGCAATGGGCTTATTATTGTTCGATCTGGTGGACGACACCGAGGAATGATTCAGGTAATTGATAGTAAAACGGGTAGTCATCTTTGGGAGAAAGAGGGAGTTGTTAGTGATTTTGGGATAAATGACAAGACACTGTTTTTTGTGACGACGCAAGGGGAAATTTTGGCAGTTGATGTGGAGACGGGAGAGACGACAAGGAAGATTGATGCTTAATGATGCAGAATTAAATGATCAAGAGGGTGGTATTTCGCTGATTATTCAGCCATTCTTTGTTAGAGCGTAGATGATATTGTAATCGTTTATCTAGGTGATACGGGTCAGTTGTTTTCATTTCGCTATTCAAATGAATAGAGTGTGTTCCATTTACTTTAAGCACCAGTAACGGAGGCTGAGCCTGTCGAAGCCGTAGTGGGTCTTTCAAGGCATCGGACAGGTCTTGCTCTTCCAGAACGCCTCTGCCTTCGACAAGCTCAGGCGACGGCTGGTTTCAGATTTTATGGATTACTGACAATAGAAGAGGCACAGCGGAAGCCCACGTCTGGGATGTTTTGGTAGACGATGGGGTCGCCGGGGGTGCGGTAGGTGGTGCGGAGTTCGCTGGCATCGCTGCGGTAGCTGCCGCCGCGCAGGACGCGGTCGGTGACGCGGAAGGCGGAGAGGTTGGCGGGATTTTCGGCGGGGCTTTCGGCGTAGAAGGTGTCGCTGTACTCGTCGGCGACCCATTCCCAGACGCTGCCTGCTAAACCGTAGACCTCGAAGGGGCTGATCGCCATCGGGCAGGGCATCTACCGGCTGCAAGTCGTCGAAGGTGGCGTTGAAGAGGGCGTGGGTGTCGTCGGGGGCTTCGTTGCCCCAGGGGTAGAGTCGGCCATCGGTGCCACGCGCGGCCAGTTCCCATTCCGCTTCGGTGGGCAGGCGGGCATCAACCCAGGCGCAGTAGGCATCTGCGCCATGCCAACTGACGTTGTTGATGGGTGTATGTTTCATGGCCGGGTCGAGCGATGTAGTCGCCAGAGACGGTGTCGTTGATGAGGTGGCTGTTGGTGGTCTCGAAGCCGGTGGAGAGGCAGGTGAAGCTGTTGCAGACGCCGACGTAGCTGCCTTTGTCGTTGAGGAAGGCGGCGTATTGGGCCACGGTGACTTCAAACTTGTCGATTTGGAAGCTGTCGAGGGTGACTTCGTGCAACGGCCGTTCTGCATCCCCCGCCATTTCATCCTCATCAGCCGCACCCATCATAAAGGTACTCGCTGGAATCACCACCATGGCCGCGCCGTCTTTTTCCCGCGTTTCAATGATGAGCGGCGTGGGGGATGGGGTTGGCGTTTCAGTGGGAGATGGGGTTACTGTCGGCGATTGTGTCGGCGACATAGTCGCGGTTGGTTCAATGGGGGAAACGGCCACTTCGACCACGCTCAGTGCAGGCGTTGCTTCGTTTGTGGCAGTTGGAGAATTGGTGGGAATGGTCGAAACGGCCGTTTCGGTCGGTTCAGGCAGTAGATGTTTGTGTTGCAGTTGGTTCGACTGTTGCTTCCAGCGTGGCAGTCGGTGTCGCCGTCCACTGGACACTGTTCACTGCTAACTGTTCACTAATCAGACTTTCCCCGCCGAGGAAGAAATACCAGCCTCCCAGTCCCAGCAAAACCAGCAGTAAAACAGCCAAAACAGGCAGACAGCCGCGCCGTTTCTTCTGCGGTTTGTCCGATTCAACGGCAGGTGTTTCCGGCGGTCCTTCTTCGGCGATGATAACGGCGGCGGGAATGGGGGGTAACGGCCGTTTTACATCATCAATCACAAAGCGAGGCGGCGGTGCGAGGATAGGAACCGGCGTGACAGATTCGCCTTCCCCGGCAATGGCGGCGGCCAAGGCACCAGCTCATTTCCCGACCAGTGGCAAAGCGGTCGGCTGGCTCTTTTGCCAACGCTTTTAGCACCACCGCTTCCAGTTCCGCACTCAACTCAGGGCGAATATCACGCGGCGGCGGCGGCGTTTCGGTCATGTGCATCATGGCGACATTCAGCGGATCTTTGCCATCAAACGGCACGCGATTGGTGAGCATTTCGTAGAGGATGACGCCCAGCGCGTATAAATCGCTCTGCGGCACGGCGGCGGCAGACGACATGGCCTGCTCTGGCGCGATGTAACGCGGCGAGCCGAAAACTTCGCCGCGTGTGGCCGTGTCGCTGCGCAGTACCAGGCCAAAGTCGCTCAGGAAAATCTGGTCTAACTCGTCGAGCAAAATATTGGCGGGTTTCACGTCGCGGTGAATGGTGCCTTTGCTGTGGGCGTAGTCGAGCGCGCTGCCCATTTGGCGGATGATGCGCACCACTTCAGGCAGGGGCAGATAGGTTTGGGCGCGGCGCATATCGTTGAGTTTGTGGCGCAGATCGGAGCCATCGATGTATTGCATGGCGAGATAAAACAGGCCGTTCACTTCGCCGTAGCGGAAGACGTTGACGATGTGGGGATGGCTCAGTTGGGCGATGGCTTGGGCTTCGCGCTCGAAGCGTTCGCGGTACTCTTTGTCGGCGCGGAGAGTGGCATCAATCACCTTGATGGCCACGTCTCGTTTGAGGCGCACGTCTTGGGCGCGATAAATGCGGGCCATGCCGCCCTGTCCCAAATGCGATTCCAGCAAATATTCGTCCAACTGCTGCCCCACGAGATCGTCTTTTGCCAGCGAGGTGTCGTTGAGGGCGCGTTCCAGCGCATCCATGAGGTCGCCGCCGGTTTGATAGCGTTGCTCGGGCAGTTTGTCCAGCGCTTTGAGCAGGACGGTTTCGGTTTGGCTGTTGAGGCTGGGATTGAAAGTGAGCGGCGAGGGCGGCGGTTGGGAGACGTGCTGTAAGGCCAGCGCTCATGGCCGATGGGTCGTCGAAGGGCAGGTGTCCCGTCAGCATTTCAAAAAGCATCACGCCCAGGGCGTACAGGTCGGATTGGGGCACGGTTTTGGCTTCTAAACGGGCTTGCTCGGGCGCGATGTAGGCGGCGGAGCCAAAACTTTCGCCAGTCTGATGCCCGTCTGCTTCGATGACGAGGCCAAAATCGGTGAGCACCACGCGATTATCGGCGGCAATCATGACGTTTTCGGGCTTGATGTCGCGGTGGATGGCACCGCGGGCGTGGGCGTAGTCCAGGGCGGAGGCGATGGCGCGGCCGATGTGCATGACTCTCGTCTTGGGGCAGCAGGTTGGGGGCGGTGGTGTTGAGCAGTTGGCGCAGGTCGGAGCCGTCGATGTATTCCATGACGAAGTAGAAGAGGTCGTCTTCGCTGTCGGCGTAGTAGACCTGGACGATGTTGTCTTGGCGCCACTGGGCGACGGCGCGGGCTTCTTGCACCAGGCGTTGGGCGTATTCTGGTTTGTGCCGGTGCCGCGCATCAATCACCTTCACGGCGACGGGTCGCTGCAAGACCACGTCTGTGCCGTAATAGACTGACGCCATGCCGCCCCGGCCTAACGGCCGTTCTAACCTAAAATTTGCGAGTTGTTTACCAATAAGCGGATCGTTTGTCATGAGTCGAATCGTGTAGGGGCTAGGCAATCGGGTATGGCCTGTGCCAAATTTGTTGAATTATCACCGATTGCCTCGCCCGTTTGGATGGGATGGTGGGTGTTTGCAATTACGGGCAAGGCAATGGGAGAAAATGTGTTTCGTTGTGATGAGGTTATACCCCATTGCCTGGCCCCTACGAGGTTGGTGGATTTTCATCTTGTTTTTTTGCCGAACATTTTTGCCATTCGGCCACCCTTTTTCGGCGCTGTGATGGTGTAGAGTTCAGAAATGTATTTGTTGAGGCCACGGGCGTAGGCGTTGAGGTAGTCTTGGGTTAGTTTTTGGGCGAGGTCTTGTTGGTTAACGGCCGTTAACAACCCCACATGCGGTCTAAAATCACGGAGCGTCACAATCATGGTCTGGTTGGCGTCGGTCATGACACCCCAGGCCAGGGTCTTCTTTTCGTTATCGTCTTTGGCGGTGATGAAGCGGGTGAGCGAACTGCTGGGCGCGACTTGACCGACATTGGAGAAGACCTCGCGCCCTTTGATCATGTCGTTGAGCACGTCGAAATGGCTGGGGATGGTGTCGAGCAGTTGTTGCAGAGGCGGCGGGCATGTGGGCCAGCAGTTTGATGCTGCCGACGCTGGCGCTTTCACCGGCGTTGGCGACTTCTTTGGCGCGGCTGAGCACTTCGCCGAATCCGGCCAGGTTGCCCAGATATTCTCGTTTTAGCATCTTCGGCGTTGGGATCGTCGGTGGCGAGCAGTTTGAGCAGTTGTTTGTGGGTGTTGAGCAGGTCGAGTTCGCTGAGCGGCACGGTGAAAGCCAGCGGGAAGAGACGGTCGCCGGGATTGTTGCGGCTGGCATCGACGGGGATGAGGATGGTGGGATTTGTATTGCTGTCGATGGCGGTGAGGGTGGCGGTGGCGGCGTCGCGGGTGGCGTTTTGCTGCTGTAAACTTTGCAGTTGGGTGATGAGATTGATGTCGGGATGGTAGGTGACGGCGTGGATGGCGCGGTAGAGCACGAGCAGGTCGTTGACGGTGAGCTGGAGCAGGTCGCTGCGTTGTTTGAAGAGTTTGCGTAGTTCAAGGATGGCTGGCAGATTAACGGCCGTTGTCTCTGCACTGACTTCTGCGGCCACCTGCTCGCGCTTTTTGGATGCGTTTTGCCTCTTTGGGCTGACAGTTCCAGGCTGGGCGAGTAGGGGCGCAAGTTGCCCGGTTGCGCGGGTGGCAAGGTGTGGAGGTAGGCGGCCCAGGCGGTGGCTTCATTGGTCAGTATTTCAGCCAGCGAGACGCCCCAGGCACCGTCAAAGAAAATATGGGAGAGGTCGAAAACGGCCGTTTCTGGCGTAAAGAAAATGGTTAGTGGCTGGTCGCCCACAGCTCGTTCGACTTGTCTCATTTGAGCGAGGGGCAGATTGCGTGACTGGAGGTCGGTGTTGATCCAGATGGGAGCGACGTGCAGACCGTCAATTTCTTCAAGGCAAGCAAGTTTTTGGGAGATGGTGTACCAGTCACTCCGTTTGACGTGGGCGCAGCCGGTGAGCGATTGGGGCGTGTTCAGGGCGGGATGATTGAAGATGGTGGCGATTTGCTGGCGTATCGTCTGCACCGAGACCGGCTGGGTGTGGTCATCGTCTTGGCACGCTTTGAGCAAGTAATAACGGCCGTCATGAATGATGCCCACACAAAATGCTTCGTCTTCCTTGAAAAGCTGCCGTTCCTCATTGTACTTGTTTGGTTTGAGGTAGGCGCGGATGGTCATTTGCCGCTGGTAGTGGCGCAGTGATGCGGCTGTAGCTGCTTTGACGTCGGCTTGCCAGGCGCGGACAGTGGCATCGGGTAAATCCAGCATGGCGGCGGTCATGAACTTGTCAAATTGGCGACGGCGGTAGGTGGGATAATCTTCCTTGGGGTCGGCATCGTGACCACGGGCGAAAGGGCGCTGTCTTTCCCATTGGCTGTAAAGATTGGCTTGCGCTGGGACGTGGACGGCGAGCAAGTGAGTTTGTACACGCTCGCGCCATTCGTTTTCCAGGAGGGCGTCGTATTGGTGGAGGCAGTGAACGGCCGTTGTCACCCAAGCTGTCAGTTTATCAATTTCAGAAAGTTGGATGGCATGTTGGCGCAAAGTCGTGCCAAAACCATGCGTTTCGCAGGTGTGACGGGCAGTATCGTCGCGCAAGGCATACTTGACATAAAAATCCCAAGTGCCATAGTCAAACGCCGCATCAGGATTTTTGCCAGCCAGTTTGAGCAGTGTTTGGTACGCATAGATAACGGCCGCTGGCCCCGCAAAAAACGTGGTGTAGACGGCATGGTCTTTCAGCGATTGTTCGACGCCACGAAAGAGAAGGCCGATGTCACGACGTACAATTTCTTCCGATGGCTGTTTTTGCTTGAGACTTGCTAGTCCATTGAGGATGACGCCAGGGATATTACCCGCTGGGGCGATGCGGGCGATGCGTTCCACGAGACCATCTATCTCTGGCAATGACAATTTTGAGATGTCACGCATGGTTTTGGAATGGGCAATCGTGCGTAATTCGCGGTCGGTGTAGATCGTCTCTTTTTCGTACTGCTGGTCGTCCATGTAGTTACTTCCTGTCTGTGGGCGTAATTATGACGGGGATTGGGGAGAGTTGCAAGGTGGGGAAGTGGCAAGGTCGCAGGGTGGCAAGGTGGCGTGTTGCAGGTGGTGAGTGGCGAAGCATGATTCCATCACCACGCAGTAACCGTTTATCATTGCGATGATCACTTTGACAAACATCTCAAGCTGACGGCTCTCGAAGAGCAGCCTGCATTTCACCGCTTACGTGGTATGAGTTGGGATGATTTGTGGATGCGTTCGGTTGCGGAACAAGTTGAGCATGAATTGGCGATTTATCGGGAGCAATTCCCGATGATTGTGGCGGATTTATTGACAATGCCGAATGATTTGCTGATTTTGGTGGAGGGAGCGGCGCTGCTGCCAGAATTGGTGGTTGCAGTGTCACAGCCGAATCAGGCGTTTTATGTGGTGCCGATACCTGAATTTCAATACCAAACGTATGAAAAACGGCCGTGGATTGGTGGGATTCTAAACCAATGCAGTGATCCAGAGCAGGCGTTTAGGAATTGGATGGCGCGGGATGTGGGATTTGGAGAGTATGTGGCAGAAACGGCCGTTACCCAAAACTATCCTGTGATTCATGTAGATGGCACTCACACCATCGCCGAAAATGCGGCACAAGTCGCACGCCACTTTGAGTGGTAAACAAAAATCAGCAAAGAGATTAGAGATTGGAGATTGGAGATTAAACAAGCTCTCAATCTCCAATCTCCAATCTCTGAAAACAGTTGCTCATGCGGGTACAGCCATTGGCACGGGGGCAGAGGCCGTTGCCGGCGCTTTACTAAACTGCCGATCCAGCGTCATGACCGTGCCGCCGCGATTGGCGGGGGTGGCGATGCGTTGGAAGAAGGCACGATGGTTCGGGCGAATGCGCCCAGGTGTGAGTACCAGGGAGAATACCCACGGTGCTTGGGGACGGATGGTGTCGTGCAGTTCGATCTGCAAATGGGTGGGGCTGAATTCCCAGATTTCCAGGTGAGCGGCGTCTTGAAATTCGGGGGAAACGGCCGTTACCGCCATACCTGAACGAAGACCATTTGTCGTTTGTTGGGCTGGCTCGGTAGTCTAGCAAAAGCAGATTTTCTTCAAATCCTGCTACCTCGTAGGCCACAAAATCAACCTGCCGATCTAAAAAACGTAATACTTGTGGGGATGGAACCTGTAATTCGGCTGGGCCGGAAAAAATCAATCGAGACATCTGAACCTCCATTCAGTTATTTTCGATGAATAGTAGCACATATGTTCTGTTAAATCAAGAGTGAATAAAAACTCGGGTGAGCGCCAGTTTTGTTGGCGCAGAGCAGGCCACGTGGGCGTGCGAACTCCTCACTATTAACGAAAACTCCGCGCACCCATGTTTGGGAAATATAGACAAAACCTAAACAACTGTGTTAAAATACCATTACTCGCCATTCATAATGGCAAGCAGAAAAATTCAAACACAAGTCGAGGTTCATTTTGTCTAATTCAGATACAACGCCCACGTTTAACCTGAAAGCCGTTGTCCAGGAAACTGGCATTAAACCAGATACCCTCCGTGCCTGGGAACGTCGGTACGGTTTGCCGCAGCCACAACGCACAAGCGGCGGTCATCGCCTCTATTCGCAGTATGATATTGATATGTTGAAATGGCTGCTGGCTCGTCAGGAAGAGGGGTTGAGTATCAGCCGTGCTGTTGATTTATGGAACAATTTAGAGGATGGGGGGCAGTCGCCGTTAGATTCGTATAGCGAACTAGTCCAAGAGAGTGGCGGCTTTGCTGTTCAGGGCGAAACGGTGACGGAGCTGCGCCAGTTGTGGATTGATGCGTGTTTGCAGTTCGATGAACTACGGGCGAAGCAAACGATGGCGCAAGCGTTTGCCCTGTTTCCCATGCAGTTGGTTTGTTTTGAAATGCTGCAAAAGGGTTTGGCAGAAGTGGGCAGGGGTTGGTATGAAGGGCGGATTTCGGTACAGCAGGAGCATTTTGCGTCTTCGCAAGCGATTCGCCAACTGGAGGCGATGTTGAATGCCGCCCCTTCTCCGATGAAAAACGGCCGTTTTCTCATAGCCTGTGCGCCGGAGGAACAACATACCTTTAGTGCGCTTTTGCTCACCCTGCTCCTGCGCCATCGCGGCTGGGATGTGGTTTATTTGGGCGCAGATGTACCACTTGACAGATTGGAAACGGCCGTTGATAGCATTCAACCGCTTGTTTTAATTGTGACAGCCCAAACGTTGAACACGGCGGGAAAGTTGCTGTCTATTGCGATGTTTGCCCAAGAGAAAGGCTTGCCCCTGGCGTATGGGGGTGGTGTTTTTGCCGCGATTCCAGAAACCGTTGACCATATTCCTGGTTATTTTTTGGGCAATGATTTGCAGAAAGCGCCGCAGATGGTTGAGCAAGTGGCGGCGGCGGGGAAACCCGCGCCATCGGTTGAATTGGCGACGGCTGACTATCAGATTGGGCTTGATCAATTCATGAACAGCCGTGCCGGTGTCGAAGCACAGGTTTTGAACACCTTGTCTGATGTGGGTATTCCCTTGAAATATCTCAAAAATGCCAACCGAGATTTAGGCGATAATATCGTGGCGGCGTTGACCTTGGGCGACATGGGGCTGTTGGCCGCCAATATCGAATGGATTCAAGGGCTGCTGGTTCAATTTCCATTACCGGATGCCGGAAGATGCAATGACGCCTTATTTGGCAGCCTATCGGCAGGCGGTGGACGCGCATTTGGATGGCCCAGTTAAAGAATGGCTGGATCAAGTGGCGTAATTGGACATTTTAAGACCTCCGAGGTTTTTTAAAACCTCGGAGGTCTGTTGGTTACATATCGAAAACAGGAGCGGAGATTAGGTGAATTTTAGGGATTGAAATCCTGAAATTGTCTAATCTCCGCTATTTTTTAAGGATTTGAACATGCGAATTATTATCACGGGTGGTACGGGTTTAATTGGTAGCTGAATTGTCAAAAAGTTTGGCGGCAGACGGGCATGAGGTGATTGTGCTGAGCCGCAATCCTGATGGCAAACCGTTACCTGATGGGGTGCGGGCGGAAAAATGGGATGGGAAAACGGCCGTTTCCTGGGGACACCTCGCAGACGGCGCAGACGCTATCATCAATCTGGCTGGGTGAGAACATTGCCGGTTCCGGCACACTGCCTGCTCGCTGGACAAAAGAGCGCAAAGAACGCATTCTCAACAGCCGACTCGATGCGGGAAACGCAGTGGTAGAAGCGGTGGCGGCGGCCAAAGTGAAGCCGAAACTGGTCATTCAATCATCAGGCATCGATTACTATGGCAATGTGCCGGATGGTGTGGTCACAGAAGACTCACCGCCTGGGAATGATGGTTTTTTGGCGAAAGTAACCGTTCCCTGGGAGAACTCGACAGCGGCCGTGGAGCAGGAAGGCGTGCGTCGTGTCATCCTGCGTACTGGTGTGGTTTTGGATAAAGATGGCGGCCCGTTGGGCACGATGCTGCTGCCGTTTAAGTTTTTTGCAGGAGGGCCGGTGGGCAATGGCAAGCAGTGGCTGGCCTGGATTCACATTCAGGATGTGGTGAGTGCCATTCGGTTCTTGCTGGCGCATGAGGAAGCGAGTGGTTCCTACAATTTATGTGCGCCGGAACCGGTGCAATACAAGGCATTCAG
Organism: uncultured Chloroflexia bacterium; assembly: GCA_963747345.1. Classification (GTDB taxonomy): domain Bacteria; phylum Chloroflexota; class Anaerolineae; order Promineifilales; family Promineifilaceae. Next base: position 111,143 of record CAVVFA010000011.1, read on the forward strand.
CAAGCTCATTGGGCAGGAGATGGGCCGTCCGTCGATTGTGCCTGCTCCGGCGTTTGGCATGAAGTTGGTATTGGGGGAAGCGGCGGATTTGGTGTTAAACGGCCGTTGTGCCCAACCAAAACGCCTACTTGATGCCGGATTTACCTTTGCATTCCCCGATGCTCAGTCAGCATTGCAAGATTTGCTAAAATCTTGACGATTTGCAGGATTTGCCAGCCGCACTACAATCAACGGGGTGAAAAGAGCAATGAAGATAGTGAAGGCAATTTTTGAATTGTTGCGTGATTCTGCACAGCGCTGGTTAGAGGATAAAGCCTCTATGTTTGCGGCTGCTTTGGCTTATTACACGGTATTTTCTTTGGCCCCTTTGCTGGTATTGGGCGTGGCTATTGCAGGACGGATTTTGCGAGAATCCAATGTGCAAGAGGTTATTTTCGCTTATGCCAGTGATACATTTGGTCCAGAAATTTCAGATTTGATCAGTCAACTCTTAGCCGGTGTGGTTAGAGATACATCCAGTGTCTGGGCGACAGTTATCAGTACGGCTATTTTGCTTTGGGGTGCTACGGGCGTCTTTAACCATCTCAAACGGGCGCTCAATACCATTTGGGGTGTGGAGCCAGAGCTGCCAACTGGCTTACATGGCGTTATTTATTTTATTCAAACGCGGGGTTTGGCGGCGCTTATGGTTTTGGGTGTTGGCTTCCTTTTTATGGCAGCGTTTGTTTTAAATACAATGCGTATTGCGGTAGATGATTTTCTGCTTACGTGGTTTCCGCAGTTTGCTATGAATTTGGATAATATAGTGATTACATTTATTCTGTCCTGGCTTGTGCCGATGATTGCGTTTGCCATTGTTTTGAAAGCGCTGCCTGATGCGAGAGTGGCGTGGCGGGATGTGTGGTTGGGGGCGATGGTAACGGCCGTTCTCTTTGCAATCGGTAACTATGGCATTAGCTTTTACCTGAACCACAGCAGTACGGCAACGGCTTACGGGGCGGCGGGTTCACTCATCGTCATGTTGTTATGGATTTACTATTCGGCGCAGATATTCTTTTATGGCGCTGAATTTACGCAGATATATGCCAATCGATATGGTTCCAAAGTAGTCCCGGCCTCTAATGCCGTTGCCATTCGTCGAGAACGGGTGAACAACAATCTTCCGAAACTGAAGTCTGAATTAGACATGCTGCCCGCCTATTTGCCAGAACCGTTGTACCTACCAGACAGAGGGGATTCACCCGCACGCCAAAAAGCGAAACAGGTTGGGTTTGGCTTTTTGGGATTAGCGGTTGGTCTATTCCTGGGTTTCATCTCCAGTCTTCGCCGCGATTGAGTAAGCCTCAGCCCCCTCCCTAGCCCTCCCCCTTACAGGGAGAAGGGACAGTTGGTTGGATTAATCTACCAGTCTACAGAGCAGACCTTTGAGGTAGGCTGATTCGGGGAAGGTGAGCAAGGTGGGGTGGTCGGGGCCTTGGTGCAGGTAGTGGAGAATTTGCACGGTACGCTCGGCATCGATGGCGGCGCTGAAGATGATTTTTTGGAAGAGGTCGGCGCTGAGCAGGCCAGAGCACGAAAAAGTCGCCAAGAGCCCGCCCGGTTTTAGCAAACGCAGTGCCAGCCAGTTGAGGTCTTTGTAGCCACGAGAGGCTTTGTCTAAATCGCGCTTACTGTGGACGAATTTGGGAGGATCGAGAATAACCATGTCGAATAAACGGCCGTTATCCCGATAATCTCGCAGCACCGCAAACGCATCCCCCAGCAGGTATTCATCCAACGGCCGTTCTTGCTCATTGAGTGCCATATTCAGTTCCGCCTGTTCCAGGGCAGGGCGAGAGGTGTCTACATTGACGACTGAGTGGGCGTCGTGGGCGGCGGCATAAACGGAAAAGCCGCCGGTGTAGGCAAACACGTTGAGAATTTCCTTTCCTTTGACAAATTCTGGACGACAAACGAGGGCGCGATTATCCCGTTGGTCGAGGTAGAAGCCTGTTTTGTGTCCGTCCAGCAAGTTGACGCCGAAGGTGTGGCCGTTTTCTTGAATGTGGACGGGGGCGTCTGGTGCCGTTCCCCACAGCAGCCCGATTTGGTTTTGTAGTCCCTCTTTGGCGCGGACATTGGCATCAGACCGCTCGATGATGCCGGTGGGATTTAGCATGTGGACGAGAACGGCCGTTATCAATGCTTTGCGCCGGTCAATCCCCAATGTCAGGCATTGCATCACCAGATAATCGCCATATTTGTCCACGACAAGGCCAGGCAGACCGTCGGCTTCGGCGTTGATGAGGCGGTAGGCGGTGGTGGCTGGTTCCAGACTGAGCAAGGTTCGTCCCGCGATGGCTTTTTTGATTTTTGTGTGCCAGAAAGCTTCGTCGATGGTTTCGTCTGTCCAGGTGAGGATACGCGCCCGGATTTGGGAGTGGGGATTGTAGTAGGCGGTGGCCAGATAACGGCCGTTGTTGTCCAGCACTTGGACTAAATCCCCCGGTTCTGGTTCCCCTTCAATTCGATGAATGGCACCGGAAAAAACCCAGGGATGCCGGTTTTTGACTGGTTTGTCTTTGCCAGATTTGAGGGTTAGTGTGCCTGTGATTGATTCGCTCATTTTGTTTGCTCCGTTGGTTAGAAATTGCAACGCCATTTTGATGGTGATGAAAGCCGTCTGCCCGCGCGTTCATGGTAAAATTGGATGGATATTTTAACAGGAACGCGGATAGTGACATGCAATCGGGGGCGGCAGATTTTCTTTGTGGTGGATAGGGAAACGGCCGTTTTCTGCTATAATCCCCTTCGAAAATGTAGCGCGATTTGACAAAGGGTGTGTTTCATTTCAGTTGAATGAATCGTCAGGCGTGGGACGATTTTGTAAATCGTCCAGGCGATTTATAAAATCGCCCAACGAGTAGCGGATAATTCTATAACTCATTTGAAACACACCCTTTGACAAATCGCGTTACGGATATTAATTCATCGTGGTGCGCTGCCGCCCATGCGCACTCCTCTCAAAATAATCTAAAGGGGGCGTTTTCTGTCATGCCATTCACTATCAACACGAACTTGCTTTATGCGGCCCATGCCGCGCTAAAAGGCCGCCGCAATGTGTACTGGATTGTGGGGGGATCTGGCTCTGGTAAATCCACCATTTGCCAGGCGCTTGCCGTCCAGTTTGACATGCATCTCTACGATATGGACGCTTACATTTATGGAGGCTACCACAGCCGCTTCACCCCAGAACGGCATCCCGTTAATACAGCCTGGACAACGGCTGAAAACGGATTGGCCTGGCTGCTCAGTATGTCATGGGATGAATTCAACAACTTTAACCAGGCCGCTTTGCCAGAATATGTAGATTTATTGGTCGCTGACCTTGCCACACTTGATCCAAGTAAAACCGTTCTGATTGATGGTGGCATATGCAATCCAGCTTTGCTCACGCAAGTTATTTCCACTAAGCAGCTTGTTTGTTTGGCAAGACCAGGGCTATCGAGTAAGGAAATCTGGGAAGAGACGCCAGAGAGAACTGCCATGAAGGAGTTCATTTATCAACTACCGAACCCAGAGGAAGCATGGCAAACGTTTCTGGATTTTGATGCGCGGATTACGCAGACTATTCTGGCAGAGTCACAGCAGCACAACATCGCTGTTTGCTCAAGAAGCGAGGCTGAAACTGTTGCTGAATTGACTGAGCGGGTGGCTATCCTATTGGGTGAAATGAGAGACCCACATTCCAAATGACAAAGCATAGATAATTTGGTTTTGGCAAAATAGGGCTTGGTAAGTGGATGGGAAACGGCCGTTTTTGTGTTATACTTCTTCCTGCAAAATAATATCCCGGCTAGGCCAAATAAATTACAAATCTATCGAGAAAACAATCATGAAAGAGCCACTCATCACCCATATCTACACAGCCGATCCCTCTGCCCACGTATTTGAAAACAAACTATACATCTATCCATCCCATGATGAAGACCATGACAACCCCATCACAAACGGGGGCGACCAATTTGATATGGTCGATTACCATGTCTTTTCAATGGAAACAATACAATCTAAACCGACAGATCATGGCGTCGTTTTACACGTTAATGACGTACCTTGGGCCGAAAAACAGATGTGGGCACCTGATACCGCTTTCAAAAATGGCATCTACTATTTTTTCTTTCCAGCCAGAGACTATGATGGCATTTTCCGCATCGGTGTTGCTACCAGCAGTTCGCCCGCCGGTCCCTTTACGCCACAACCAGAGCCAATTTCCGGCAGCTTCAGCATCGATCCGGCCGTTTTTATAGACGATGACGGGCAAGCCTACCTGTATTTTGGCGGATTATGGGGTGGTCAGCTTGAAAAATGGCAAACAGGGACATTTGATGCCAATGGGACAGAGCCAAGCGATGACAAACCAGCCTTGTACCCCAAAGTGGCAAAATTAACAGCCGACATGTTGCAAATAGAGGGCTTTATTCAAGATGTCGTCATCCTCGATGAAAACGGTCAACCGCTATTAGCTGGTGACCACGACCGACGTTTCTTTGAAGCGGCCTGGTTGCACAAATATAACGGCCGTTACTACTTCTCCTATTCCACGGGCGATACACACTTTATCGCCTATGCCATCGGCGACAATCCCATGGGGCCATTTGTCTACCAGGGTATCATTCTTGAACCAGTGATTGGTTGGACGACGCATCATTCCATTGTGGAATTCAAAGGAAAGTGGTATTTGTTCCATCATGACAGTTCATTGTCAGGCGGGGCCACCAACAAACGCAGTGTCAAGGTTGCGGAAATTTTCTACAATGCGGATGGCACCATTCAGACGATTGAGTAAGTGGGTGTTGTAGCTGCATAATTTGGGGAGGGAAACGGCCGTTTACTGCTATAATTTTCCCTTGAATCAATTTGTAGGCAAAGCTGGTTTTTCATCTTAAATAGTGGTTTATTCAGCAACAATGCCGGATAAAACACCATTTTTCATCATATCCTGCATGTTTTGCGGGTTTTCCATCCGAGTAAGAGATTTATCCTGCAAAACACGGCGGATAACACGAATTTTGGAGTTTTATCCCGCAAACGTGCAGGTTAATAATAGTTCGCTTGCAATATGAAGGTTATTCCAACAAAACTTATAGACTCTGAAGGATATTCTTTATCCCTTTCTTTTGAAAGGGTATATGAAGTCCTTGGAATTGAGGCTGATTATTATCGAATCCTTACAGACTCTGAGTCAAAACCATATGGCAATGATCCGGTGCTATATGAACCCAACTGCTTCAAAATTATTGATCCTGCTGAGCCTGAATTTTGGGTGTGCGAAGTGGGAGATGATGGCGAGAGATATTGCTATCCACCAGAATGGTGCAGTGTCGGGTTTTTCGAGGATTATCATGATGGTATACATGAAGTGCGTCAAATATTTTGGGATTTGTTAAAGAAGTACTTTCCAGCCGGTTATGCGGAGCGTTAGGTATGATATTTCCTTTTATATGCTATGAATCAGATAATCTTTGATACTGACGACAAATCCATTGCGGAAATCATATCAGACCAAATCGAAATCAATACCGAGCAAGATTTTTTAGATTGGATGGCGAGTGCCAGCTATGAAGGTGCCACCAGCCTCATCCTCCACGAGGAAACCCTCAATCCTGAGTTTTTTGATTTGAAGACGAAGCTGGCAGGAGATATTCTGCAAAAGGCGGCGAATTACCGCATGAAAGTTGCGATTGTGGGGGAGTTTAGCAAATATAACAGTAACAGTTTGAATGCGTTTATTGTGGAGTGCAACCGGGGGCGGCAGATATTTTTTGTGGGGGATAGGGAAACGGCCGTTATCAAATTAACGGGTACTGTCCAACCGCTCAAATAGTCAGATAGCATCAATCGTCACCCCAAAACAGATTCCCACTAGAATCTATTTTTACGCATGTTTTAGATTATTGGAGTCTGGCAAACGGGGCAATTACTAGAGTAGAGATGGGTCTGATTCAGTTGGGGCGCACACTTTGGTACGCCCCAACTTTTCCTACACCACTTTAATTTATTCAAGAATCAGTACATTGTCTGGCAATGATTCGCCAGCTTGCGTTCCGGGCAGCCGGACCTGGGTATTGGGGTCATAGGCTCCCACCAGGATGGTTAATTCTGCACCTGATGGGATGGTCAGCTGATGTGGGTCGTGGGTGATGTCACCCTTCTGCCACAAGTGGGTGGGGCTGCTGCCCTGAGCAGGATAGGTATCAGACTGGGCCACAAGCTCGCCATTTTCATCGATGGCGTAGACGAAGACGATGTAATCCTGCGGCACGTTTTCTGTGGCTTGCCACCACAAATCGACACTCATATCGTCATCGGAAACGGCCGTTTCCACACCAACCAGTTCAAAATAGCCACCAAAATCGACCGGGGCAGCCAGCATCTTCACCGAATCTGGCACAGACGCTGGCAGTGCCAGATAAATCCCCACCGCGTAAGGAAGCAATACCAGCAGCGCCAAAGCGGGATGGCCGCGACGTTTGCTGTTCTTACTATCCCAACTGAACAGGTAGAGCGCCAGTCCAAATGCGAGCAAACCGCTTAACGAGAGCATCACAATCGAACCCCAGGGATTGAAGTCAGCGGTGGTACCCATTGCCAACCCTTTGAATGCGTTCATGGCGTGGGTGGCAGGCAGTAGTTGTGCTACGCTCCGCGCCACTCCTGGCAGCATCCGGAAAGGCATCATCAATCCGCCTAAAATCATGGCTGGCACAAAAACAATCTGCGAGTAAAGCACCGTCATTCTTGTTGAAGGCGAAACGACACCAATCAAAATACCTAAACCAGAACACGCCAGCGATAAGGCCACCATCGTAACCACCATGCCTAGAGCATTGCTGGGTAAAGTGGCGTCAAACAGCAGCGGCGCACTGACGACGATAATGAGCGACACAATCGCCAGGTGCATACCGGTTGTTAGGCCAGGAATAAACAGGATGTTAAAGGCGGGCACACCATTGATTTTGTAACTGCGGAAAATCCCCGTTTCGCGAGCGTTAACCAGGGGGTCGGGTAAACCCAGCAGTGTCGAAGCCAGGATGGCAAAGGTGATCATAGATGGAATCATCGTCTCACGGAAAAAGGGATTGATTCCAGGCATAATGAAGCCCATCATCAAGTAAAAACCAAGTGGAAACAGGTAGTTCATGAGCAGCAGATTCTTGTTGCGAATCCCTGTTCTAAATTCAAAGTTAAAATGTGTTGCAAATGCGGACATGGTATGACCTCCGGTTATCAGTTAAGTTGCAAGGTTGCAAAGTTGCAGGGTGTTGAGGTAACGCGCTGTGCTGTTACCTTGCCACTTTGCCACTTTGCCACTTTGCCACCTCTAATTTGTTAATTCTAAAAATCTATCTTCGAGCGACGGCCGTTCTATCCTTAAATCTATCAACTCATCATTTTGCGCTTGCACATAGTTGATGAGGGCGGGCACGGTTTGGGCGATGTCGGCGCTGAAGAAAACTGTATAGTTCTCTTTGAGCGGAGCGCTGGCTGACGGCTGGAAAGACGTGACCGTTGGTCTGCAAGATATTGGCTTTGGTGTGGACTGAGATTTTTGTCAGACCGGCCCCAGTGGTGGTGAGTTCTAAGGGTGTGCCGGTGGTGGCTAAACGGCCGTTTAGCAAAATCGCCACCCTGTCAGACAACTGTTCAGCCTCAGCCATGTCGTGCGTGGCTAGGATAATCGTCGTGCCACTGTCACGCAGTTCACGCATCATCGTGTGCAACTCGGCGCGAGAAGCCACATCCAGCCCGGCCGTTGGCTCATCCAGGAACAAAACCTGCGGCTCGTGGGCGATGGCGATGGCCAGAGACAAACGTCGCTGCTGCCCGGTTGACAGCTCATGGAACTGGGTTTTGCGCTTGGCAGTCAGGCCAAAGCGGTCGAGCAAATCAAAGCGGGGCGTGACATTGTGATAGGTGCAGAAAAATTTCATTGCTTCGTCAGGGGTCATCGTTTCTGGCATTCCGGACGCTTGTAACTGCACCCCGATAACGTGGCGCAGTTTGCGCGGCTCGCGGGTGGGGTCGATGCCCGCCACTTGCAACGTGCCGCTGTCCGGCTCGCGCAGCCCTTCCAGACATTCCAATGTTGTCGTTTTGCCCGCACCGTTGGGTCCAAGCAGACCAAATATTTCCCCTGGCTGCACGTCAAAGCTGATGTCCTCTACAGCCACGAAATCGCCATAAGTTTTACGAAAGTTTTTGATGCTGATGATAGGTGTTGTCATGTGATAGCTCCTGTAAAGATAGTGAACAGTGGTCAGTAAACAGTGAACAGTGGATGTCGCTCCAAACTGTTCACTGTTTACTGCTGACTGTTTACTGATTTATTCCGGTTCTGGGCCACGATCTAATGCGTCCAGGGCTAAAGTAAAGAGGCCGATGCTGAGCAAGGTGATAAGGGTATCGGCTTCGACTGTGCCCAGGATTCCCAAGACGATGGCGGCGACTGCCATAGCCATGGCCACGGCACGCAGTACAAAACTGAAGATGGTGGATACATTTTTGGTTGAGGTTTTCATGTTTTTCTCCTTTTTAAGATGGTGGTTACTTGTTATTGAAGTGGCGGCCATCTACTTGTTTTTGAACGATGAGGCTAGTTTAGCAAACAGGAATCACCCAGCCATCGTGCTTTAGGGAAGTGGAGGGAGGTGTACAAAGGTACAATGCCCTTTTGGACAATATGCTGTACTAGGTCAGAATGTTATAATGAATAAACCTTAAAAGTGGCAGAGTTGCAAAGCGGCAAAGTGGCAGGGTAGCAGAGGAGTATCGTTACTTTAACACCTTGCCACCCTGCAACTTTTTAAACTCTGCAACCTTTCACTTATGAAAAACTTTCTACGCCAAACAAATGATCCTGAAGTGGAAGAAGGGCTGGAAGAAACACGGCCGTTTTTCTGGTTTCTGATCCTCGTTCTCATTTTGCTGTACGGGATTTCCATCTCCGCTTCACCCGAACTGCGAGAGCCAGCGCGGTTTATCCCCTACACCACACTCTATTTCATCCATGTTGCTCTGCATTGGTATATGCCCTACCTCGTCACGCGCCCCAAACGATTGGCGTTTTATCTGGTTGTGCAAATCTTTTTGGCGATGTTGCTCATTCTAATTAGCCAGGAAGCCGGGCATTTTGCTGGGGCTTTACATGGCGCTGGCAGGCGAGACCATCGGCATTTTAGAGGATTGGCGACGGTCGTTGATAGCCATTGCTGGTTATTTGGCATTGATGAGCGTGACATTTGGGCTGATGTATGGCTGGGAAAATCTGCCAGGATGGTTGGGCATGGCGCTGCTCACGCTGCTATTTGTTTTCATTTACATCCTGTTGTTTTTGCGACAGTTAAGAGCGCGGAAAGAGAGCCAGGCAGTTATTGGCTGAACTGCAAGTGGCGCATGATCAGTTGGCGGAATATTCGCAGCAAGTCGAGACGCTGACGCTGGAAACAGAACGGCAGCGCATGGCACGCGAACTGCACGACACGCTGGCGCAAGGTCTGGCGGGGCTGGTGCTGCAACTGGAAGCACTGGAAGCGAGTTTGGAACGGGACAATACGGACACAGGCGGCGCAGATTGCAGGGCAAGCCAAAGAACGCGCCCGCACCACGCTGGCCGATGCCCGCCGCGCCATCGACGATTTACGCGCCACCGGCACGTACTACGCCGGAAGCGGTCGCCCGAGAAGTGGAACGGTTTACCATAGCGACGGGCATCCCCTGTGAACTTGAGATGCCGCCGGCGTTAAATGTGTCGGAGCGGGACGGGGAGCATGTGGTGCGCTGTGTCAGCGAAGGGCTGGCAAACGTGGCCCGCCATGCCCAGTCAACAGAAGTTTGGGTGACGATTGCGGAGGAAAACGGCACTCGACACTTCGGCACAGCTCAGTGGAACCAAGCTCGGTGCAAGCCGTTTATCCATCCAAATCCGTGACAATGGCAAAGGCTTCAACACAGGAGCAGTATCCCCAGCGGTCATTACGGCTTGCTGGGGCTGCGCGAACGGGCGCGTCTGGCAAATGGCGAACTGACCATTGAAAGCAAACCCGGAGAAGGGACAACGTTGACGATGTGGATACAAACCAATGACCAACCAACTGACTAACTGGAAACTGAACACTGAAAACGAGGTGGTCGCATGATTCGTATTTTGATTGCCGACGACCACCTGGTGGTGCGTGAAGGCTTGCAGTTGATTTTGAGCATGGAAGATGACCTGGAGGTGGTGGGCGAGGCGGCAAATGGGGAAACGGCCGTTCTTCTCACAAGTGAATTACAGCCAGATGTCGTGCTCATGGATTTGCGTATGCCGGGCATGGGCGGTCTGGAAGCCATCGAGCAGATTTTGGCGCAGTGGCCGCAGATGGCGATTGTCATTCTGACGACCTACAACGAGGATGATTTGATGATGCGCGGGCTGCAAGCGGGAGCGCGTGGCTTTTTGCTCAAGGATACGGGGCGCGAGACCTTGTTCCACACCATCCGCGCCGCCGCGCGTGGCGAGACACTGCTCCAGCCGGAAATCATGCTGCGGGTGATGGCCCACACTGGGCAAACCGCGAAAGCTACGGCACACGGAACCGATTGAGCAGGATATTTTGACGGAGCGGGAACTTGAGGTGTTAACGGCCGTTGCCCGTGGCGACCGCAACAAAGAAATCGCCCAACAACTGGGCGTGACAGAGCGCACCATCAAAGCGCATCTGACGAATGTGTATAACAAGCTGGGAGTGGATTCACGGGCAGCGGCCGTGTCGGTGGGGATTCAGCAGGGGATTTTGAGGGGATAACGGCCGTTTTTTTGCACACCACCGTGAGATGATGATTGATCTATCTGTAAAACAACTACTCCTGCATTACAAAACGGAATACTGAAAGTTGTTGTGTATCTTGAAAATAAATCGCAACGATATCATCAGCCGCGGCCACAAAAATATCTGTATTAACAAAATCAAAGTCTTCAGAAAAATTGGGCGTTAACTTAAGTGAATTCAATAGTTTGCCAGTTTGTGTATCGATAACTATTAATTCGGCGTGTTCTGTCAAAAAATAGGTATTATTTCCACCAACTGCCACATTACTGACAACATTCTGTTTAAATTGCCAAATAATTTCACCATCATTTTTTCTAACAGCAGTAATTGGGCTGAAAGATATATGACCATTCTTGACTATGATTAGATCATCATTAATTACTGGTGCCGCTAAATCTCTGTTGTAAAATATAGCATCATCGAATTCTGTCTCCCAACTGATTTGTCCAGTTGCTTGCAAAGCCCGCCCAAACCATTGGTACGTTGTCCCGTTTTCAATTAAAAATGTAGAATCACCAATGTATTCTAAAAGGTCTATAAATGTAATAACCTCACCGGATTCTTTATCAAGAACGTAAAATGCATGCTTTCCCCGATTGTACGTTTGTGTGTTTATTTCACTATCAGCAAGCGTTAAACTGCTGATGCCAATAGCGGATTTCCAATTAAACGTTGTTTCCCAATTTTTTTCACCAGAATTAATATCATAGGATACGATACCTGTTCCACCACCAAATGGTTGGTTTTCGGCTTCAACAAAAACTTGATTTGAGTTAGTTGCTACAAACCTTGACCCAGAAACAGCCTGCCAATTGACTTCTCCTGTTACTACATTGGCGTTTATCAAATTGGCATTAATATTCATTGTATCTTCTGCACCTATATTTCCAGCGATAATCACCGTTTCATCAACAATAGCAAGCGGAACTTCTTTATAATCGCCCCAGGCAGAAACATTATAAAATGTATTTATCTCGATAAATGATGGGGATTCTACAGCTTGATAAAATTGTGAATTAGGTTCCTCGGCATTAGATACTGGTAAATTATCAAATGTGCTATGGGGGAATCCAATGTTTATCAATGGCAATACCAAGATAATAAGTAACTGACCGAGTAAGACCACTATAAATAATCTACCAATGTTAACGGCACGATACCCTCTTATTGGTTCTTTGCTGCCTTTTGCGTTAGGAAAAAGGACTTGGTTTTTTATAGCACTGAATCCAATAAACAAAAGTGGTATTGAAAGGGGCAAAAAAACATATTTAATTGAGCCATTAAATAAATATATAGATGAATAAACCGAGGGAATAAAGAGTACAAACGTAAGTGCGAGTGCACCATACTGCCATCTTATGACCTTTTTTTCTTGAGGGGAAAGGTACTTGTTTTTATTCATACATGATCCTGATACGAAAATTGGTTAAGTCAATAAGTTATATCCAGAGGGAATTATAGCAGATAACGGCCGTTACCCCCTCCCCGTGACGATTTTCTGATACAATTGTAGCAATATGCTACAATACAACCATATCGTTACGTTAGGAGAATATTATGGCTACAGCAAGCATTAGATTAGATCAAGAATTGGTGGATAAAGCCACTATCATGGCGAAGGCTTACAGTCGGTCAACTTCCAAACAAATTGAACATTGGGCAAAAATTGGGGAAATAATGGAAGACAATCCTGACCTGTCTTATGAGTTTGTCAGACAAGCGATCATCTCAAAAGCTGAAAAAGAGGCTGGGAAATTAGAGGATTACGATTTTGGCTAAAATCACCCAGGTTCTACAAACCCCATCGTTCAAGCGAACCGTCAAAAAACTGCATAAAAACCAAAAGTTAGACCTTGATGATGCTATCCGCGTTTTGATGGATGAGCCGACGATTGGCGAGCAGAAGAAGGGGGATCTTTCCTATCTGCGCGTTTATAAGTTCAACATGGTGAACCAGTTGACTTTGCTGGGGTACAGTTATGAAGTGGGGACAGTCACGCTTGAGTTGATTGCGCTGGGGCCACACGAAAACTTTTATCGTGATGTGAAATTGCTCGATTAAAACGGCCGTTCTCATCCCTCAATATTAACGCGCACAGGTTGGGGAAAACGGCCGTTTTGCAAATCATACTCTGGCGTTATTGCACATCAACCACGTTGCCTTCCCGGCCTTCCTCTTTCAAAATCAAACTGCGTCCGATGAAGGCGAATGCTACCAGGATGACAGCACCAACCCAACCACCCAAACTAAACACATCTGGGCCATACAAACCAATCCCGACACCGCCAAAAATGAGCATGACCCGCTAAAACACCAAAATGCGGCATCCCATATAAAAAGATAAACGGTAAATAGTGCGCCCCCACCACTATCATACTGGCTGGATAAAACCAGTTCTGCTGATAGAGCGTCGCGGCAAATACAAGAATAAATCCGATGGGAACGGTGAAGGCTATTTGCGTTGCGAGCTGGCCCAAGCTGTTTTCAGCACTGAGTTTGGCAGGACGTCCCATCAATTTCAGGATGAGTTGGGTTAAGGGGAACAGCAACATGCTAACAAAAAATAAAACAGCCATTCCCATTTGAGGTGTGCTCCAGGTGCTGACAGCCGCGGACAGTGCCCAAATGATGCCTGCCACCAACTGCCCCACAAAACCACCCACAAATACAAACCGAACTTCTCTTTGTGCTTCCGTAATAATCATCGTTAACCTCCAAAAAGTTATTTTATGAAATATCTCGCTGGTTCTTAACAAATAGGTTGCTTTTCTTCATATCTTCCCGCAATGGAGACCACCATGAAAGCGCTGATAACGGCCGTTTCCCTTCCCGTTCGCTTTGTTGAGAGAAAGAGGTTGGTTATTCAGTTAACTGCCCCCAGGCACGCACCATTTCCCGCTGTAAATTCTCATCGCCTACCGCCACAATTAACGCCAACCGAACACCGGCATCAGCCGCCGGATCAGGATTCTCCTGGCTGTGCTGCCATAAGATGAAAAAGCTTTCTTCAAGCGACAGCGTTTCAAAATCTCCGGTTAAGGCAGCTTGAAGAGCCGCAAAATCAGTTGCTTCTTCTCCACTGGCTTGTGCCTGCGCTTCGGCCAACCAGGACTGCATGGTTTCGGCCGGGTCAAGATCGCTTAAAACCAGCAAATTGGAAAACGCAGCCAGCACGTCCGGCGAGTCTTGCAGGTTGCCTGCCAGCGCCCATTTTTTAAATACTTGCCCCAGTGTCTTGACGGTTTGTTCTGCATCTTGGGGCGTAGGCGGGATGGCTTCAGCCAGACGCGCAGGCAGCAGCGAAGACGGCTCAGTTGGTGGCGGTGTGCTCTGGCTTGCTCCACATCCCGTTGCCCCAACTACCAAGAGCAACATGAATCCCCATAACAAGAGATAGGCGGTTAGTCGTCTATGTTTGGCAGAAATATTGATTCTGGAACATTTGTAAATCGTGTCTGAGGAAAATAAATCTTCGTTTGTCATAGTTAATTTATCCTTGATGATTGCTGTTGGTGATTTCATTGTTTTACAACTTTATCTGGCATCTTTTACGGGGCCAAGTTCGGTTACAGAGCATTTTATCTACTCCATTTCTTGCACCCAAAGCTGTTTATCCTCTATTTTTACGGCACGCTCTGCTTCACGAATCAGCTTGTTAAGGCTTCGACCGCAGCGCAGTCTGGCATTGGGTGGCAAATACGGTTCAGGCAGCGTCGTCGGCTGCCTGTTGTGCGAAATATTCAGGCAGGGGGATAAATTGTGTATCAGAAGCTGCTCGGCGGCATTCAAATTATTGCCGACGGTATCAAACTGCTCTGATTGTGAACTCAGCAGTTCAATAGTGAATTTCATGGATGACGGCCAATTGCTCCACACAAATCGCCCCATCATCGAGTGTCCTTTAAAGCCATTTGTTAGATGATCCCAAACTCGTGCAAAAGCAAGCTGGGACTGACCCACATAAAAGGCCACTGTTTCGTCTCGAAATATATATAAATCGAACGTTTTCCATGCCTCTGGACATTGTTCGATGAGCAAGAATCGTTTCACTGAGATTGTAATTTGGGGGTCATTCATTGGCTGGTTTTATGAGTGCTTCATGCTGATTGAAGTTGAAAGTGAAGGGAAATTATAGCAGAAAACGGCCGTTTCCCTCCCCGTTTTGATTAGCTTAGACTAGGGGTGAGAACGGCCGTTATAGTAGAAATCAAACAAATTTACTTCTAAGAAACACGATCCATTCCAGCGTAAATAAATTAATTCTCTGAACAATTCGCAAGTAATCTAACTCGAAAAGGTTCAAATTGTTGTACGCTTAACTCCTGGCATTGAGATAAGAAAAACGTTTCAACATCTGATTGTCTTCGATCGTCAGTCAAAAGCCAGATTTGTGAGGCTTTTATAATATCTGTATAACCTACATCTCTTTCGGTATGTTTGGGTCCCAAAATAACAATCGTGTTTTGCGAAAACATATATTGATCATCCTGAAAAACCGGTGCTGCAAAAAAAGAAACTTCAGGAGCATAAAAACTGAGTGCCGCGCTTAAGGAGTGATGTAAACTAATAACGGCATCTTCAGCCCTTAATTGTGGAGACAAAGCTTTTATAGCATGTCCCTCCGGGCTTTGGGATGCTTGCCAGTACCGAGAAAGAGAAACAAAACTAATTAAAACAATCAAACAATAAAGAATAAATAATACACCATTCCCCAAAATAGGATGGGATAGCTGACGCCATTTCGCAATACCAACACATACTAAAACAAAAAATGCCGGTAAAGTTACAATAAACTGTTTTGCTTCGCTTAAAGGAAGTCGAATACCAATTATAAGAACAAAAACTACCCAAAAAATTATAAAGGGAAGGAATACTTGCAGCACATAATAGCGAAAACTTTTACTATTCCTTTGCCACCACATTCCCGGCAAAATTAAAATGATATATGCTATAGTACCCCACGTATGACCCCAGAAAAACCCAAATCGAATAGGTTCGCCACCTAGTAAAGCTTGAACAAATTGCCATACATTTGTAGATGATTGGGCATGGTGGGCGGCGACAGATGGAATTGAGCGCAGAAAAAAGTATGCCAACGGCAAACAAAAAACGCCAAGTATGATTGAAAATAAAATCACATGGAAACGACGTTCCAGAGTCAAGAAAAGATACAAGAGCTGGATACTTGTAATCAGTACAAAACTATAATTAGCATAAAGTCCGCCTAATGTGAACAAACCATATAATATCCAAAGCTCCTTCCTGCCAGGAGAAGCAAGAAGTTTAATTACGAAAAACATTGTAATTGCAGATAATAAAGTAATTAAGGTAGCTGAACGAGCTTCTTGACTATAAAAAATGTGATATGGAGAGATCGCAATTAATAATGCACCCAAAAAGGCACTAATGGAATCTGTATAATGACGCCCTAATTTATATGTAAATAATACTGTCAAACAACCTGCTAAAACTGATGGCCAACGTAACGCCCACTCACTTTGCCACAAACCAAATCCAGAAGCCGCCCATTGAAGAAGATAATATAATGGAGGATTCGGATCATATAAACTATTTTGGATAATTCGTATTAGTCCAACTTGTCCTAGTTGGTAACCATAAATTTCGTCTAACCATAAAGGTTTTTGAGCCATGTAGTAGGAACGTAAAGCAATGGCAATTATTGTCAAAATAGAAATCAAGACAATTTCTTGTTTATCGTAACTTTTTGTTTTTTTTATTGCGGAAGAAGACATCCAATAACCTGCTATATACTTTGAGATTTGATTTTCTTTATCTTTCGGTTTTCAGGGAAGTGATAATCGTAAAAATGGAGAAAGATATTTGCATTCCTATTACACTTATTCCCAATAAGTGGATTTTAGAGGGAAGTGATTATAACAGAAAACGGCCGTTTCCCTCCCCGTTTGAACTGTTAAGATTGGAGGGAAGAACGGCCGTTTCTCTGGATTGACGCTACATCTGGCGGGTTAAGATCACAACCGGAATAACACGCTCGGTGTTCTTTTCATATTCCGCAAAAAAAGCATGTTTTGCGGCCAGTTTGGCATATAACCGCGACCGTTCAGGTTCATCGGCCACTGCTGCGCTGACCTTGAATTTCTCCGAGCCTACCTCTACCTCAAAATCAGGGTGCGCCAAAATATTGTAGTACCAATCAGGATTGGTAGGTGCGCCTCCTTTTGACGCGACTACCACGTAACGGTCTCCATCCATCATATAGACCAACGGATTGACGCGGATCAGACCACTCTTGGCGCCTATCGTGTTCAACAAAATCAAGTTCATACCGGCAAACCGCCCCCCTACTACACCGTTATTCGCCCGAAACTCTTCAATGATCGCTTTATTCCTATCACTCATGCCTGTTTTCTCCGTTATATGATTTTATAATTTGCATAACCGTTTGCAC
>CAVVFA010000012.1:0-435707 GCA_963747345.1 uncultured Chloroflexia bacterium
CATGCGGAAGGTGCCGTAACGGCCCGTTATATCAATCGAGTGAGCGGCATTATTTCTGTATGTCCAATGAAAATGAGCGATTCTAAATCTTCACTATCTTGGGCATTGTACCTGGCAACGACAGCACGCACTTGATCGAGCGTTTCTTCATCTGCCCAGCCCAACATCGTGGTAATATCACCCAAATCTCGGCCGCGTGACGATGCCATTTTCATGAGGATAAGGTAGGGAAGTCCCAGAACTGGATATCCGGCGGGATCGATTTCTGGTTGAGCCAGCGCTTCTTCTAACCATGTGTGACTGCCCAATAAGAGATCGATTTCTATCCCTTCGTCAGAACGCAGTACATACCCCGCAATTGCCAGCGGCTGCACAATTTCGTACCCGGCTGTTTGTAGATGTGACAAAGCTGTGGCTTCATCTGCCGCGTTTATCAAAATATCCAGGTCTTTTGTCATGCGCTCAGGCATATAGGCGCGGGTAGCGACGCCACCAACAATTACCCACTCTATATCTTTGAGAATTGTTCGTAAATCAGGCCAATCGATCATGGCGGTTCTCCTGTTCATGGCGGCATGACTGCTGCCAGTGCCTGGCTGCACGCGGCGTTTTGCCATGTCAATTAGCAAACGGCGGCGTTGACGAGATGTTGTTTGATTGGTGGTTGTTCTTGTTGATGATTGGTGAGCGCACATAGCTTGATTATAGCATACAGACTTTTACATGCGGAAAGTGCCGTAACGGCCGTTTCCCATCGGCGCATTCAACGAAGCAGAAAACGCCAACGCCAGCGCCTCTCGCGTTTTGGCGGGGTCGAGGATGCCATCGTCCCACAGGCGGGCGGTGGCGAAATAGGGGTCGCTTTCGTGGGCGTATTTGTCCAGGATGGGCTGTTTGAAGGCGGCTTCGGCGTTGGCTATCGCTTCGGCTGACGGGTTATCGAGTTTGGCTAAAACGCGGTCTTGTCCTACGGTCCACAGCACATTGGCGGCCGAATCGCCGCTCATAACGCTGATGCGGCTGTTGGGCCAGGTGAAAAGGAAGCGCGGATCGTAGCCCGGCCGCTCATGCCGTAGTTGCCCGCCCCGTGGCTGACCCCGTGGAAGAGGGTGATGCGCGGTACGTTGACGGTGGAAACGGCCGTTACCATCTTCGCCCCATCTTTAGCAATGCCGCCGCTTTCATATTTTTGCCCCACCATAAAGCCTGTGATATTTTGCATGAACAGCAATGGCGTACCCCGCTGCCCGCACAGTTGAATGAAATGCGCCGTTTTCTGCGCCGATTCACTAAACAGCAGGCCATTATTTGCCACAATGCCCACGGGAATGCCTAAAATGTGGGCAAAGCCGCACACAATTGTCATACCATACCGCGCTTTGAACTCGCTGAAACGGGAACCATCGACCAGCCGCGCAATTACTTCGCGCACGTCGTATTGGTGGCGCGAGTCGGCGGGAATGATGCCATACAGTTCTTCGGGATCGTAGGCGGGGGCTTCTGGTGTTTGCATGACAACGGCCGTTTGTTTGCGCCGATTCAGGTAGCTGGCAATTTCGCGCACTTTTTCCAGGGCTTCGGTTTCATTGTCGGCAAAATGATCCGCCACGCCGCTGAGACGGGTGTGTACGTCCGCGCCGCCCAATTCTTCGGCGGTCACTTCTTCGCCAGTTGCGGCCTTTACCAGCGGCGGCCCACCCAGGAAGATGGTGCCGTTGTCCTTGACGATGACTGTTTCGTCGCACATGGCAGGGATGTAGGCGCCGCCCGCTGTGCAGGAACCCAGCACGGCCGCAATCTGTGTGATTTGCTGTCCCGACATGCGGGCGATGTTGTAGAAGATGCGCCCGAAATGGTCGCGGTCGGGGAAGACATCAGCTTGCAGGGGGAGGAATGCGCCGCCAGAATCGACGAGGTAGATGCAGGGCAGGTTGTTCTCTTCGGCGATGGTTTGGGCGCGGAGATGTTTTTTAACCGTTTCGGGGAAGTAGGTGCCACCTTTGACGGTGGGGTCGTTGGCGATAATCATGCACTCCACACCCTGCACGCGCCCGATACCGGTGACGATACCGGCGCTGGGCGCTTCGTTGTGGTACATGTCCCAGCAGGCGAGCGGCGAGAGTTCCAGAAAGGGGCTGGTGTCGTCCAGAAGCGTTTCGATGCGCTCACGGGCGAGCAGTTTTTGGCGGTCGCGGTGGCGGTCGATGGTGGCCTGGGGGCGGTCGGCGGCGGCTTGTTTTTGGCGTTCGCAGAGCTGTTCGGCTAAAGCTCTGTTGTGGGCGTAGTTTTCTTTGTAGTCGGCGCTGGTGGTGTGGGTGTGGGAAATGATTTGGCTCATGGGAGTGGTCCTTGGGATTAAAGTTTGGATGGCTTATAAGAGATTGGAGATTGGGGATTGGTCGAATCTCCAATCTCTAATCTCCAATCTCAATTACATATATCCGCCAACAACGTTGAATTCAACGCCTGAGGGCGTGCCAGCCATCAGGGGCATGGCTTCGCCGATGAGGGCGCGGACGTTGGGGTCTTGCAGGGAGGCATCGTGGGCGGCTTTGTCGTCCCAGATTTCGACGATGAGAATGCCGTTTTCGTCGCTGAGGTCTTCGCTGACGGTGTAGAGGTGGCAGGTTGGCAGTTGCCCGACGAGGTCGGCGGCGCGGAGGAGGATTTGGATGAATTCGTCTCGTTTACCGGGTTGGGCGGTGAATTTGCCTTGCATTCCGTACATGGTTTCTCCTAGCGTGGTTTGAATACGCATAGGATAGCTGATTTGGAGGCGGGTGTCACTTGAATTTTGAGGGGTTTATGTTGTGGGGTTGTGGAGCCACCGGCCGTTTTCCCAAATTTCATCACGTCCTATACCCTATCCAACAACGGCCGTTTTCAATTCGCAATTCCTGATGAGGCGGCAATCAGCACAGCCCACTTAAAGATACAAATTTATATTGCATCGATAATATGCCGAGGATGAACAACTGTAATATCCGGTATATTTGAGAAATCGCTTGGATTTAGTGTGAGAATATGATCAATGGAAGCAGTTTTCATTAACGCAACAACTCGAGCATCATGTGTGTGCTTTCCCGAAATTTGATGAGTTGAAACAAGCTCTAGCCATGTGGGAAATAGTTGAGGCAGTTCTTCTGCAATGGGAAAACGCTGCATCAACTGTTCAATGAGGTTTCGGCTGTATATTGTAGACCAACCTAAGCCGTTAACATCTTGGGGGCGTGTTGCGACGACCCACATTTCAATTAGCACTTGCGGAGCTAGATAACATTCATCGCCATTTGCCAAAATAGTGGCAACAGCATTTGTGACTAATTCGTGCTGTGAGTCAGATGGGTTACTAAACCGCAGAATAATATTTGTGTCGAGTAAATAGGTCGTCACGATTCGTAAATGCTGGCGCGATCAAATGCTTCATCGGGTAGAGAAGAACCTGTCTTATTTAATCCAGAAACCCATTCGACAAAATCTTGGGCACGCTCTTTTGGTGTTGCGCTTTGCCAGAAAAGCGTTGTTTTCATAACGCTTTTGGCTTGAGTTGTAAGGGATGACATGTAATCAGCAATTTTTGAAAGCTGATTTTCATTTAAGGAATCAATCTGTTTTTTGACTGTTTCACGCAATATCATTGTTTCACCTCAAGAAAGTAATCGCTAGATGTTGAACTATTATGCCACAGGATATCTATATTTTGAAGCGTGGAGCCGTTCTTCAGCCACTATCCTTACCAAAACCTGCAAAATAAAACGGCCGTTTCTCCCAAATTTTATCACGCCGCATACCCTATCCAACACAACGGCCGTTTCCAATTCACAATATCCAGGGTGGGGGGCAAGGGTTTGGGGTAACGGCCGTTTCCAATTCGCAATTTCTATGGGGGACAAGGGTTTGGAGGCAACGGCCGTTTTCCCCAATTTTATCACGTCACCTACCCCATCCAACAACGGCCGTTGTGGATTTCAAGCATAACGGATTGCGTTACCCGCGTGTGAGTGGGATGAGATGACGTCATTTTGCCGAAACCAGCTAGAGCCAAGCACACTACCTGAAAACACGGCGACTCCCACTCGTCGGGTGCATGCGGTGTTGGGTGGCTTACGTTTTACGACCAATCCATCTGTCTACTTTCTCTACATACGATCGATACGCTTCACCGAATTTCTCAGTGAGATAACGCTCTTCGGGCACGATCAGAATGTAGTGGCAAGCAACAAGGGCCGGTAGGAGGAGGACGATTGCCCAAGGGAGGTTGAACGCTAAGGCTAGACCGACCAGGATGCCAATACCGCCTAGGTAGAGGGGATTCCTTGAAATTGAGAAAACACCTGTGGTAACGACTTTGTGCGTTGGATGTCCCGGATCGGTCGGTTGACCATACCTTCGAAACTCGCGACGCGCCAAGATTAGTAGAACTGCGCCTAGGATTATGAGGACGATGCCTGCGGAGAGAAAAACCAGTGTTGCGCCCCCGTGCGGTAGCGAGAAAGGGACAACCCATTGCATGACGACTCCAACGAGAAAGGGTATACCAAAGACGACCTCAAAGATTTGCCACCACTCTTTGTGTGCAGCATCATTTCCCATTTCAATCATTCTCCTTTAAGTGTTTTTCAAGCATGTCCTTAATTCTGACACCCAACAATTATTCAATTCACAATATCAAGGGTGAGGCAAGGGTTGGAACGGCCGTTTTCGATTCGCAATTTCTAGGGTAAGGCAAGAGGTTGGCGGAACGGCCGTTTCCGATTCGCAATATCTAGTGTAGGAGGAAAGGGTTTGGGGTAACGGCCGTTTTCCCAAATTTTCATCACGTCTTAGAGTGTACTTTAAGTCAAGAGATGATTGGCAACAATTACCTTTGATTCTATACACTAGCTTTGATTTATTGAATCTCTTTTGTTTTTTAAATCATTAACAAACAACAATGCATTTTCAGTTATTGCGTTTCGTTCAAGATGATTTTCAGAAATTGCTAACTCAATCTTGTCTATAAATATCGAGAAAAAATATCCTATATCTTTATGTTCCCATCCAATTGTTAGCATCCATTTTTTAGTTCCCAAAAACCAATCCAGCAAAATCTCCCCATTATTGCTTTCAGGCAACACGCTAAGAATTTTGGTTATGTGTTCATAGGGTATAGGTTTTTTCTCTAAGATCTCATTAAGCAATAGTTTTAGGCCATTAGATATAAGTGCAATTGGCATTAGACTTTGAGTTTTTGGGCATGATTCTTGATAGGCACTAATTATTGATTTTATGGTATCGATATCTTGATATAACGATTTTTTAATAATACGTTCAGCTACACCATAGTACCATGCGTCTGAAGATTCAGTTGAAGGACATGGTGATTTTACACACTCTTTCCACATTTCAATGTCATTAACCTCTTCAACGTACATAATCCAGAGGAAATCTCTCCATTCATAGGTAGCATTTAGGCTATCAGCCCAGGTAATTGTGTTATTTGAAATAGCTTTAGAAATTAGCTGGTTTGGAAAAATAAGATGTGATGTTAGGGAGCGTACTCGAATTGATGGGACATTTAGATAATATGGATTTTGTGGCTTCTCTCTTTAAAACTGGTTGGGCCAGAAATTGTCATACCAAATCGTGTATTCGAATTTGAAATGCTTTGAGTAAAAATTGATTCTGTTAATTGTTGGCGTAGCATATCTTTTGGAATTCGATCATACTGATCCGTTAGTATTCCTAATGCTAATTCTAAACTGCCTGCCTCTATACATTCGTAACCAAATGCTTCAATGTCTGCGACTGGGGCTAACCCAGCCCAAAGAAAAACCACTGTATTCCACCTATCATTATTTCGATTTTCAAAGAGGCAAAAGCGATCAATTCTTGTGCCTGTAGCGGTTCGCTGATCTCCTTGTAAGATTGCCTCTGCGACTAAGAATTCTGCAATACTCTTGTGAGCGAAACTGTAAATTCCTGGCCCAATAATAAGGCCTGAGCGTTCCTGTAATACGCTTAATACTTCATTGGCTGGTGAAGGAACGTTTATCTTTTGGAGGAAGCTATTTAACCATTCTAGGGTGTCAGATTCATCTAATAGCTCTTGCTCGTCAAAGAATAGTTTTAGGGAAAAACCTCGAATGATTTGTCGTTTTTGATTTAAAGTAAGTTCAACACCAGCTGCTGTTACTTTGCGGCGATCGTCCCATAGCCCTAACATACCTTCAACGTAGCGGTGATAAAGTTGTGACCGTCCACTTGGTAAACTACCATCAAGATGATGTACCATGAGTAGGGTTGAAAGAAGTAAGGGATTCCCTGTGAGCGGATTAATCGTTGAGTCTCCACGCCATTCAGAAGCTAAATTTTCAGCATCAATTATTCGATTATCATCTGAAAGAAAGGGTGTATTTGTGTACCATCGCTTAATATAATCAACAATTCGAGGCTCATCAAATGGATTAATTACCCATTGATTCCATCCAATTTCGCTTAATTGATTTAGATGATTTGTTGTTAAAGGCCGAGATGTTAAAATGAAAGGACATCCTCTGGCGGCAAACTTTAGGTCTATAATCCAATTAAAAACTTCGCCTCGTTCATCTGGACGAATTTCGTCGAAGCCATCGAGAATGAAAATTACTCGCTTAGTGTCTAACCAATGAGCAATACGTTCACTTGTAAGATATTCTGCTAAATGTTTTCCTGCTGTCTCTCGAATAAGATTATGAAGCGAGGGAAGTGTCTCGCCTGAAAATTGACGTAGTTCGACTCGAATACTAATGCCAGTCCATCGAGTTGTTAATGTTTCTCTTTGGAACCATTTTGCCCAAGTGGATTTCCCCGCACCGGCTGATCCAACAATAAATGATTGTCTATATGGAATGGTGAACTGTTGGAAGCTTTCATCTGAAGTTTTAAGTATTTGAGGGTTTGATTGAGTGTCTTTGGGTTGTTCCTCTATTTCAGGGTGTACGAAAAATTTATCAAAGTTGCCAGAAAGTGGACGATCAGCTCTCAGTCCAGTTAAATCTAACTCAAACCTGACTTTTTGTGCTAATGAGCGGCGTACCGTCGACAATATTTGATCTGCTTGCCTTGATGATGTTGATGCAATTTCGTCAACAGTGAAAAAGAGCTTGCGTAGTTGTGTTGTCAATTCATTAAGCCGACGATAATTTTCAGACCAAGCTTCGCTTTCCCAATCTTTCACGGCTGCAGGAATCTTGCAAAGCAAGGTTGCAATTCGGGGGCATAATAATGCATAGATGTCTTTTAGATCATCTTCTATTATTACTTCAGGTAAGCTGCGATTTTCATACAGTTCTTCAAAAATCTTTTGTCCATCAAGGGAACCTTGAAACAATCGTTCCGGGTGCTGTGTCAAAGGACGCAGTTCATCAACACATGTTTCGATTAACCGACATTGCTTTTCTTCAGAAATTTTCTCTTGTTGAAGAAACGGAATCAATGTTTCAACAACATCTGCAACTGAGTCTTCAATTCTGCGTTCGATTCTTCGCCGTTCAAAGAATGGTAACGTCTTATAGTTAACGCCATCGTATATTACACTGGCTAAAAGATTAGTGATTAAATCAAGTGCAAATGGACCAATTCCTATCATAACTGTAATACCTAAAACTTAAATTTATGTTATGTTGTTTTGTTCAGAATAGGGTATATCAATATTTTTTACAAACTATTGTAAGTGTATTTTCAGCCGAGTATGCCAGATGGCTTAATAGATGTCCAGTAATGATTGTCACTGTGTTATTGTGACAAAAAGGATATTGTATGGGAAAAGAAAAATTTGTAGGTTGAAGAGCGTTGTGAAATCTTTTGATGAATGAGAGGCGTGTCTGACTCAACTACACAGGAAAACAACTGCCCAGAATGTGTTCACCAGATGTTTTTTGGGGCAAACGGCCGTTTCTCGCCCATACTTCAATAGTTTGATAAAATGTGAGCCGCAATCAACTATGAAACCAAACATCTACTTCACACGTCATTAAAATTGAACGATTTACCGGATTACTGCCAGAACGGCCGTTATACATCTACCTGCCCCCCGGTTACCACGACAATCCCGACCGACATTACCCCGTTCTCTACATGCACGACGGCCAAAACTGCTTTGAGACGTATGCCGCCGACAGCTACGTCGGCTCCTGGCACGCCGACGAAATCGCCGACCAACTCATCAGCCAAGGCCTGATGGAACCTTGCATCATCGTCGGTGTCGCGCATGGCAGCAGTGAACGCGCCGCCGAATACCTGCCGCCCTATGCCACGTTCCACCCCAAAAAGGGAGAAGAAAATAAAGATAATCGCAAGGGTATAAACGGCCGTGCCGACCAAACCTTTCGCTATTATCAGCGATGATGTCGCGCCCTACATCAGCCAACATTACCGCGTCTTGCCCGGGCGCGAAAACACCGCCACCTGCGGCTCCTCGATGGGCGGCCTGTTTTCCACCTACATCGCCTGGCAGTTCCCGGAATTTGCCCGCCATCACGCTCTGGTTTCTCCTGCTTACTGGACAACAGCCAACGGTCAGGGAAAAATGGAACCGATTGAACGCTTGCGCCGTGACAAACCGCGCGATGTGCGTCTGTGGCTGGACAGCGGCACGCGCGATGCGCCCGGTCGCGGCGATGACGGCCGTTATGAAACCCTCGCCGCCCGTGATGCCTTGTTGCAAAATGGATATGTTGAAGGCCCCAATTTCCGTTATCATTTAGCCAGAGGCGCAGTCCATAATGAATCAGCCTGGACCGCCCGCCTGCCGCTTATTTTTCAGTTTCTGTTTCCACCTCGGTAAATGATTTTGGAGATTAGAGATTGGAGATTAGCAGCTCAATCTTCAATCTCTAATCTCTAATCTCCCAACAGGCAAAACCATGCAAAGACGTTATGAACTCATTAACAGCCTCGCCATTGGTCGTCCGGTGCAGGTATTGGCCTTCGGTCATTATGGCGCACCGGTGATTGCTTTCCCTTCTGGCGGCGGGCAGTTTTTTGATTTTGAGAGCAATGGCATGATAACGGCCGTTGCCCCTCTCATCGAAGCGGGCAAAATCAAAATATACTGCCCCGAAAGCCTGGACAATGAATCCTGGCTCAATCAAGGCATCGACCCCCATTGGCGTGCCGTGCGCCATAACGCCTACCAGGATTTCATCCTCTACGATTTAGTGCCCGCCATTCGCGCCGACTGCCACGACGAAAACATCCGCATTGCCCTCACCGGAGCCAGCCTGGGCGCCTACCACGCCGCCAACTTCGCCCTCAAATTTCCCCATCTATTCCATTACGCCTTGTGCATGAGCGGCCGTTATGACCTCGAAGCGATATGCGGACACAGCGGATCACAGGAAGTTTATTTCAACAATCCGCTGGCCTACGTGCCCAATTTGCACGACGGCGATTTAGACCATGTGCGCCACAACACCCACTTGCTCTCGTTTGCGGTCAGGGTGCCTGGGAAGAAAAATGCCTGCGCGAAACCCATCGCCTCGCCGACCTGTTGGCCGAAAAAGGCATCAGTCACGAACGAGACATCTGGGGCTACGATGTGGAACATCATTGGTTTTGGTGGCGGCAGCAAATTGCCCACCATTTTGGCAAGACTTTTGGATGACCTGACCTGGACAAGTCAGAATCATAAAGATTATGGCAGCTAATTAACACGAATTTTCACGAATTTTTGGGGCTTCGTTTTCGTTTCGACCAAGAATGAACGGTATCCCGCGAAGGCGGGAAAGTCTTTGGCAAATGGAACCGAAACGCAAACATCCCCAATTTCTTTTGCCTCTGAAGGATTTGATGAGGTCTCGACAATTTCGCGATGAATTGCCGTGAATTTTCACGAACTTTAATAAGGATTAGTGCTAATTCGTGTCAATTCGGTGCAAAATTCTTGTTTTGTTGACAGAAATTGTTTGGAGGATGAAATGATTCAGCGAAAAATCGGTTTGTTGTTGGGAGATGAAGAAGATTGGCCGTCGGCATTTGAGGCGTTGGCGCGGTGGCTGGGACCCACGTTGTCCTATCGCGGCGAAACGATGCAAATTGACGTGGAGCGTATTCGCATCCATCCGTTCCAACTGGCCGCGCCCACCAGCTACAATCTGGTGATAGACCGGCTGGCCTATTGGCATTATCAGCCGCGCGAATGGTTAAAAAAGGCGGCATTGCTGAATGACGTTTATTTACTCAACAATCCGTTTACGTTCCAAAGTATGGAAAAGCATTCGGCTTACTGCGCGATGCTGCGCCTGGGACTGCACATTCCCGACACCTGGCTCATCCCGCCCAAAGCAGCCCCCGACACGGAGAAGTTTCGCAAAACGGCCGTTAAATACCACGACCTGTTCAACCTGCCCGACATCGCCAACCAGATAGGCTATCCGCTGTACATGAAACCGTTCGACGGGGGTGGCTGGCGCGGCGTCAGCGGGGTACACGACGAGAGCTGAGCTAATCAAAGCGTATGATGAGTCGGGGCAAATGTTGATGCATTTGCAGGCTGGCCTGGATAATTTCGACGTTTTTGTCCGTTCCTTGGCGATTGGCCCCCAGGTGATCAGCATGTTTTACGATCCAGAACAGCCCCAGCACGGCCGTTATCAAATTCGCCATGATTTCCTAAACGCCGAAAAAGGACGGGAAGCCCGCATCATCACCAAAGTCATCAACGCTTTCTTCCGCTGGGACTTCAACTCCTGCGAAGCCATCCTTAAAAACGACATCTTGTGGCCGATTGACTTTGCCAATGCTTGCCCCGACATTGCCATCACCAGCCTGCATTATTACTTTCCCTGGGCCATTAAATCACTGCTGGCCTGGAGCCTGTTCTGCACCGTAACGCGCAGACCGATGCACATTTCGATGGACATTCAGCCTTATTTTGCCATCGCTGATTCCGACCTCAGCTACGACGAAAAGTTAACAGCATACGAAAAACTGGCTGATGCCCATTTCCAAACAGAAGAATTTAATGAATTCCGGGCTGGCACCCTGTCTCAATTGGATGAGATGATGTGGCGGCTGGCTCAAAGCGAAGAGTTTGACTATATCCTGGTGCAGACGGTGCAGACCACCTTTCCGCCCCACGAACATGAGCAGTATATTGCCCATTATCGCGGCTTACTGCGCCATTGGGTCGAGGCTGAATCCAGATAACACGATAAAAAGTTTTATTATTGAACCTAGGATTGCAACGCTGCATCCAACAGGCCCAGTTGCAGTTTAACAACTTGTTCTACCATGTGCATGTCACTGTTTGATAACCTGCCTGCGTAGTTGATTAAGCGTTCTTTGCTGACGGTGGCAAGTTGATCTGCCATGGCTTTGCTTTGTTTATCATTGAGTGTCACCAGGGCTTCGCTAGGATAGATTCTCCCAGTCTGGCTGGTAAGAGGCACAACTTGGACACGATTTAGAAATTTATTAGCGGCATCGTTGCTAATGATAACGGCTGGTCGCTTTTTCTGGATTTCACCGCCAACCGACGGATCAAAGTTTACCCACCAAACCTCACTCCGTTTCATTGCCTAAATCTCCGATTGTGGCTTCTGCCCATGCCAGGGCTTCTGCTTCGCGTTCTTCATCCTGTGCCATCTCTTGGTAAGCGATTTCTAGTCCTTGATAAAGCACGTAAGGACGAACCAATTCTTCAATAAAGTTACTGATGCGCCGACGACCGATGACGGCATATAAGCCTTCATAGACTTGTTCGTCGATGCTAATGGTAAGCTTTTTCTGCATAATGCACCTCCAGGCAAAGTTATACGTGTAATATACGTACAATAGCATTGGGTGCAGGAAAAAGGCAAGAGAATAAGACAAAACGGCCGTTGTGCAAACAAGCAAAAATCGGTAGGATAAAGGCATGACAAATCAAGATAACAAATGCCCAGATTGTGGGCGACAGATGTTTTTTGGGGGCGACGGCCGTTCTCTCATGTGTGATGTCTGTGGTTACAAACAAGCCATCAAAAAAGAGATTCCGTCGCCAGATGAGATTGTCAAGTCGCTCAAATTTATGGCACAGTTCTCCAGGAATGATGATGATTCGTCGGGGTCGCAGGGCGTGCGCATTCTGATGGCGCAAGGCATTGCCGCCGCCAAAGAAAAGAAATTTGAAGACGCCTATTACTTTTTAGAGTGGATTCTACGCGCCGATTCCACCGACGAACAATGCGCCGAGGCGTGGGTATGGTTGAGCGAGATATACGAAGACCCTGCTGACAAGCGTATTTGCCTGGAACAAGCGTTAGCCCATCAGCCAATGAACCCCATTGCGCGGCGCGGCATGGCGATGATAGACGGCCGTTTACAAGCCAGCGAGATAATCGACCCCAATCAAGCCCGCCCCCAAGCCGATGCCAACGCCCAGCCCCGCGCAGTCGAGGCCGAACAGTTCCAATGCCCCCGCTGTGCCTCGCGGATGAACTACACCACTGACGGCAAGGCACTGCTTTGCGAATTTTGCAGCTATCGTCAAGAGCTAGATGTGCCGGAAGCACATGTACAGGCAGAGTATGGTTTTGGCGGCATGGAAAAAGATTTCATTGCGGCGCTGGCCACGGCAAAAGGGCATTCGCAGCCGGTGGCGATGCGTTCCCTGCAATGTATGGGCTGTGCCATCGAGTTTATCCTGGCGCCAGAAGTGCTTTCCCTCACCTGCCCCTATTGCGATTCTGTTTATGTGACGGAAGCGGCCGAAACGCATGAGATTTTGCCGCCCCAAGCGCTCATCCCCTTTTCTATCAGCAGAGACGATGTGAAACTTGCCATGCGTGCCTGGTTTAAGCAGCATCAGGTGGAACGGCCGCGTGTCTCGCCCATCGTCGGCATGTATTTGCCGTTGTGGACGTTTGATATTAGCGGCGAAATGAACTGGACGGGTATGAAACAACGGGGCAATCAATGGGAGCCTGTGTCTGGTAGTAAATATGTGATGTTTGATGATGTGTTAGTGCCAGCCACCAAGCGGTTGTCAAAAATAGTAGCTAAAGAAATCACCCATTTCGACTATGATCAACTTGTCGAATATGATGCACGCTACCTGGCCGACTGGCCCGCAGAGCGTTACCAGATCACGTTGGCCGATGCCTCATTACGCGGTCGGAAGCAAATTGTGAATGATCTGCGCCGCAAGCCGCATGAAATGACAAATGGGGAATATGTCAAGGATTTTTCTCTCCAGGCCAAAGGGATAATGGTTGAGAGTTATAAGCTCGTTCTCGTGCCGTTGTGGATGCTGCATTTTAAGGTCGAAGACACCGTTTATGATGTGGTCATTAACGGTCAAACGGGGGCTGTACGAGGTGATAAACCGCAGAATAATGTGGTGGGGAAGTTGTTTTCTTGGCTGAAAGGGGAGTGAACAGTAATGCGGTAATGGTGATCAGTGATCGGTGAACGGTCAACTGATTCACCGTTCACTGATCACCGATCACTGACAAGTTTTCCCAGCGGAATTCTTCAACTAAATCAGGTCGGTCAAAGAAATATTCTTCGAGGGTTGGCTCGATTTCTAGCTGCCAGATGGAGGGGAGTTCGGCTGGCAGGTTGCGGTTGAGGAAGTAGGTGTGGCCGAGGTAGTAGTGGGGATCGCCTATTTGGGTGTTGAGGCGCTGGAGGGTGGCGATGAGGGGCGCGGGGTCGAAGCTGGTGCGGGCGTGGAACTGGGTGAGCAGGTCATAGTTGGGCTGTAAATGGATGAAGGCGAAGCGGCGGCGCAGGGCATGGTCTACCAGGGCGATGGAGCGGTCGGCGGTGTTCATGGTGGCGAGGATGACGATGTTGCCCGGCAGGCTGAATGTGCCGCCGCCAGCCAGCGGGATGGCTTGATCCCGATATTCGAGCAAGAGCATGAGTTCCCCGAAAACGGCCGTTATATTCCCCCTGTTTATCTCATCAATAATAAAGACACAGGTGTCCTCGCGCTGGCTGGCTTGCTGGCAAAATTGCAGAAACCGACCGGGTATCATTTGGTAGGTGAGCGTGCCATCTGGGGTGGAAAACGGCCGTAAGCCCTGCATGAAATCCTCGTAGGCGTAGGCGGGGTGGAACTGTACCATCTCGATGAGACCATCGCCGCCGCCAACCAGATGGCGGGCCAGATGCTGTGCCACGAAGGTTTTGCCAGTGCCGGGCGGCCCGTAAAAGATGGCCTGTCCTTTGCGCTGAATGCCGGTCAGCCAGCGCTCCAGTTCGGCTTGGGAAACGCCGATGTTGGTGGCGCAGTCTGATAGTCGATAGTCGGGTAGTCTGGTAGTCGAATAGTCAGGCGAGGGTTCCTGGAGAACGGAGGCTGAGCCTGTCGAAGCGGAGACTGAGCTTGTCGAAGTCGGTTGTATCGAAACGGCCGTTTTGGCTCAATCTGCTGGTTCTGATTTCGGGGAATGTCCAAATCAACCTGCCCTTTGACATCGAGTCTGCCAGCCCTGTTTTTGCTCTCGCGGTAGCAGACCCAGATGAAGCTTTGTACATCGACCATATCTTGAGCGCCATACGGTTGCAAGGCTTCAAGCAAGTCGTGGGCGTGGTCGCGGATGAGGCGGTAGGTTTCGCCGTCTGGCTCGCCAGAGACGGGGCTGGCTTCGCCCATGAATTTAAGGAACCAACTGGCGGCTTGCGGCTTGACGAAGATATCGCTGTCCGGGTGGGTGATGAAGAGCAGATAGGTGGGCAGCGGCCATTTGTTGGGCAGGTCATGGGCGGTCAGGCTGATGCTGAAGGTTTGCAGGCGCATGGGGGTGGGCGCGTCGCCGTAGAGCAGTTTGCGCACCTGGGCGCAGAAGTTGGCTTTGTTGAGAGATGGATGGTGGAAAACGGCCGTGTCTCCCGCCGATGGTACCCGCCGCCAGAGCAAGTTGTTGTCCTTCGCCACCTTGTCCAGCCGTGAAATCATCTCGTCGTAGGCGGCTTCATCCATCAGCCGATCCAATTCTGGCTGGCTGATGAGGTCTGCCGCTTTGGCGATGGTGGCACGCTTATAATCCAGTTCATCAGCCACAAACGGCGGATGCGCAAAATCTTGCCAGTCTGGATAGCGCAAACGCATGAGGGCGAGCAGTTCAGTAACTTGTCTGTCTGTGACCATAAAATCAATTTTAACGCAGAAACGTGGCATCTCAATATTTGGCAGGGAAATCGGTGCTTTGAATTGTGCAATAATTCCCAATGTTGCTATTTAAACATGATTTCATTAATCTCTATAGTACTAATTTCCTAGTTTCTTCTGATCGTCTTAGGTAAATCACAAAAAGTTTTTGGAATTACCATGATGCAAGCTTGTGATTTCCTTCAAGTAAAAGCGGGTTTCGCATTATTTTATTTCAGATTACTTTCCCGCTTTTACCTAGGTAAACCACAAAAAGTTTTCAAAATTACCATCATGCAAAACTGTGGTTTCCTTCAAGGAAAAGCGGGTTTCGCGCCATTTTATTTCCGAAAACTTTCCCGCTTTTACCTAATCCCCAACCATAAAAAAAAGGAGGTAGAAAAGAACCTGAATAGAATTTGATACCCCACGCGCACTATTTCATGAGTGATCTTTATTAATCCCTTCAATTATTTCTGATTCCTTTCCCACGAAATCAGAAAAGGAGACCTTTGAATGCGTAAGCCAATTTTGATTCTTATTATTGTGAGTCTTGTGACGTTGATGCTTGCCCAGTTTGCCTCGGCCGGTTCATCTTCATGTGATAACCGAGTAAACAACACACACAAGAAGTTGTTGGAATGCGTTACGGTGGAAGGGGTTCGGGAGCACCAAGCTGCATTACAAGCCATTGCTGATGCCAATAACGGCATCCGTACATCTGGTACACCTGGTTATAATCAATCTGTTGATTACGTTGTCGCTCGGATGACGGCTGCCGGATATGATGTGACAGTTCAGGATTTTCAATTCCAAACATTTATTACACTTTCCCCGTCTATTTTAGAACAAGTGTCCCCAGCTCCAGCAGGCCCCATTGTAAACAATATCTTTTCCTACTCTGGCAGTGGCGATAATACGGCGTCAGTAAGTACCCTGCCGGTAATTACAGGCTGTAATGCATCCGACTTTGCTGGTTTTCCTGCTGGAAATATTGCGTTGATAAGTCGTGGTGGGCTGTTCTTTCGCAATAAAAGCCACAAATGCCTACAATGCCGGTGCTGTTGGTGTCATCATTTATAATAATGCCCCTGGAACAATAAATGGTACTTTGGGTAATGCTTTTTCGCTGGATATTTCAGTGACCTCAGTCACACAGGATGTTGGACAACAGTTAGCCGCCACGCCTGGCCTCGTCATGCGCCTGAAAACGGATACCTTCCGTGGGGTAGCCACTACCTACAATGTTTTGGCTGAATCACAAGACGGGGATCCAAGCAACACGATCATGGTTGGTGCGCATCTGGATTCTGTAAATGAAGGCCCAGGCATCAATGATAATGGTTCGGGCAGTGCGGCGCTTTTAGAGACTGCTGAACAGATGGCAAAGGTGAAACCACGTAATCAGGTGAGATTTGCCTGGTGGGGTGCTGAGGAATCAGGACTCGTTGGTTCCACATTCTATGTCAATAATCTGACGCAAGAAGAGCAAGACGATATCGCTCTTTACCTCAACTTCGACATGATTGGTTCTCCCAACCACGTCTTCTTTATCTACGATGGGGATGATTCAGATGGTGTTGGGGCCGGCCCTGGCCCAGAAGGTTCTGCACAGATTGAAGATGTGTTTGAATCATACTACACAGGAGCAGGTTTGCCGTTTAAGGGGACTGATTTCAGCGGCCGTTCTGATTATGGCCCCTTCATCGCTGTTGGTATTCCTTCGGGCGGATTGTTCACTGGAGCCGAGGGCATCAAGACGGCTGATGAGGCTGCGCTTTGGGGCGGTACGGCCGGTGCCCAATATGATCCTTGTTACCATCTTGCTTGCGATACCTATGATAACAACAATCTTGAGGCACTCGATGCCAATTCTGATGCGGTGGCTTTTGCCACCCTCCAATTCGCCATGAATACCCAGGCTGTTAATGGTGAACGTGGGAAAGGCAACTTCAGCCCAGATTATTTGAGTGATGAAGACAACTCAATAATAGTTGATCAAATACAAAAAATAGTCAGATAGAAAAGGATTGGTACAAACAGCGGCGAGGATAAGTTAAACATCCTCGCCGCTGTTTTGTCATCTCGTCATGCGCGGCTTCTTCCATTAACCGATCCAACTCTGGCTGGCTGATGAGGTTGGCGGCTTTGGTGATGGTGGCACGCTTGTAATCCAGTTCATCCGCCACAAACGGCGGATGCGCAAAATCTTGCCAGTCAGGATAACGTAGGCGAATGAGGGTGAGCAGTTCGGTAACTTGTCTGTCTGTGACCATGAAATCCTATTTTAGCGTAAAGTTGCAGAGACGCAGATGAAAAAAAGTTTTTTCATTGTGGACGCCAAGGGTTCCAGAAACCATAACTGGGCCCAATTATGATTAAATTTCCTCCTTCACGATCAACTACAGCAATGGACTGAAGTCCTCCATCGTCACTTGGAGGCGGGTTTGGATTTATATAGAAAGCAATATTTTTACCATCAGGCGACCAAAAGTAATCTCTCACAAATAGATAATCAAAGCCTTCTAATTGCAAATCAGATGACATTACCGGACATGATATGTTTTCACTATTTAACTCATAAACACATAATCCCCCACCATATGCTTCACCCATATTCCAAGAAATGAAACTGATTTTTTGTCCATCTGGAGACCATTGATATCTGGTGATGCCTGCATCTTGCTCTTGCCTCCAATGAGACACTTTATCAAAACAAGTACGAGTGTCACTAAGTACGTCTAATATGCAAGGAGGTGAGGTCTCATAATCATTGTATTCAGAGAATAAAATTCTATAGGGCTGTTCTGGGGACCAATTAACGCTATTTACATAGTTGAAATTTCCAATAACTTCGCCATCTGTTGCATAAACTGTAACAAAGTCATTGTCTAAGCTCTCGGTAGTGGGGTCTACTGCCCAGATCGCCAGCATTTGACTATCTGGTGACCATGCAGACTTGATTAGCTTTCCATTTTCGTTTGGATGAAATAATTCAAATGATTCCTGTGTTTCTTGATTAATGAGGATCGCTTT
Source organism: uncultured Chloroflexia bacterium (assembly GCA_963747345.1). GTDB lineage: Bacteria > Chloroflexota > Anaerolineae > Promineifilales > Promineifilaceae. The sequence goes on from CAVVFA010000012.1 coordinate 18,137, forward strand.
GAATTTGTCATCTTCATCTTTTGTAATTTGGCCTAAATATTTACCGTCAGGTGATGGTATGTCGAGGATACCTGTATATTCTTGATTTTTAACTGCAAGGCGAGTAATTTTGCCTGTTGTGATATTTATTTCTTCACGATTGTTTTCGTCCGGAACATATCTTACTTGAAGATATAATCCATCTTCTCTTTGTTGCCAAAATGGCCTTATGTATGATTCATACGGAATATCATAGCGTTCACCCGTTTCAGCATTGAAAAATGAGACAGCATAATTTTCATTATGCCAATCATCCATCGTATCAATAGCTAAGATATTCGCATTCGGATCAGCTATCCAAGCAGGTAAGTCATAATAATTAGACGTAGCTATTTCTATTGGCGTTGAAGTTAAAGCCATACTAGGAGATGAAGGTAAAGGCGTTTTTGTTAGTGTCGGTTTTGGTGTATTGGTTGAAATTGTTATTGCTGTTGCTGTTGGCTCTAGCGTAGCGACCACCAACTGCGCTGTCGCTGTCGCCGTTGGCTTCGCTTCCCTTACGTCTTTTCCCATACACCCACTTAACGTCAACCCAATCAAAGCGATAATGAGTACCTGTTTCATTTGCCTGGCTCCTCTATGACCTTGTTTCTTCTAGCATACTGATATCCTGACACAAGAGGAAATTTATTACAAAGAAACAAAGAAACAAAGAGACAAAGGTTTTCTTTGTTCCTTTGTCCCTTCGTTCCTTTGTATTTGTTTTTTAATCAGCCAACATTGTGCCGTGCGCCGGTTCCAGTCGCGCCGAAAAATGGCGTAGGACGGATGGGGATTCCACCATGCGCACGCCGCGAATTTGGTCTTTGATGTCGTTGACATGTAGGATGACCTCCGCCAGATAATCAACATGGCTTTGGGTGTAGACACGGCGCGGGAAGGCGAGGCGTACCAGTTCCATGGCAGATGGTTTCTCGCTGCCATCGGGCTGCTGCCCAAACATGACGGAGCCAATTTCGACGCCGCGCACGCCCCCTTCCAAATAGAGTATCAGCGACAGCGCCCAAGCGGGATATTCCGATTGGGGAATGTGGGGCAGCATGCCTTTGGCGTCGATGTAGATGGCGTGACCGCCGGGTGGCTGCACGATCGGCACACCCGCTTTGGTCAAAATGTCGCCCAGATAGGCGACGGAACGCAGGCGGTATTCCAAATAATCCTCATGCAGCACCTCTTCCAGACCCACGGCGATGGCTTCTAAATCGTAGCCAGCCAGACCGCCGTAGGTGGGGAAGCCTTCGGTGAGGATGAGCATGTTTTTGCACTTTTGGGCTAAGGCATCGTCGTTGAGCGCCAGGAAGCCGCCGATATTTGCCATGCCGTCTTTTTTGGCGCTCATCGTGGCCCCATCGGCATAGCTGAAGATTTCCTGGGCGATTTCCAGCGGGGTTTTGTCCGCGTAGCCTTCTTCGCGCAGTTTGATGAAATAGGAATTTTCGGCAAAGCGGCAGGCGTCGATGAAGAAGGGGATGGCGTGACGGTGGCAGATTTCGCTGGCGGCACGGATATTTGCCATGCTGACGGGTTGACCGCCGCCGGAGTTGTTGGTGATGGTGATCATGACCAGCGGCACTTTGCCCGGATTTTCGGTGAGGGTGCGCTCTAGCGCTTCCAGGTCGATGTTGCCTTTGAAGGGGAGAATCAGCGCGGGGTTGCGCCCTTCGGGGATGGGGATGTCGAGGGCGATGGCGCCGCGATATTCGGTGTTGGCGCGGGTGGTGTCGAAGTGGGTGTTGTTGGGCACGATGTCGCCCGGTTTGAGCGCCGCACCGAACAAGATGCGCTCGGCGGCGCGACCCTGGTGGGTGGGGATGACGTGTTTGAAGCCGGTGATGTTGCGAACGGCCGTTTCAAACTTGTAAAACGACTTGGCTCCGGCATAACTCTCGTCACCGAGCATCATGCCTGCCCACTGAGCGGACGACATGGCTCCCGTGCCAGAGTCGGTGAGCAGGTCGATGAGCACGTCTTCGGCTTTGAGCAGGAAGAGGTTGTAGCCTGCTGTCTTCCAAGGCGGTTACCCGCTCGGCGCGGGTGGTGTGGCGAATAGGTTCTACGGTTTTGATGCGGAACGGTTCAATGATGGTTTTGTATTGCATGTGGGACTCCTTTTTGTGGGGTTGCAAGAGTTGCAAGGTTGCAGGGTAACAAGAAGACTTTGCTACCTTGCCACTCTGCCACTTTGCCACTTCATTAAATATTTGTGTTTTTCTTCGGCGACGAGGGTGAAGCCGAGGCGTTCGTAAAGTTTGCGGGCTGGGTCGTTGGATTTGAGGACGTGGAGGGTGGCGGGCAGGTTTTGGGTTTGGGCGGCGGCGAGGAAATCTTGGATAACGGCCGTTCCCACCCCGCGTCCCTGGAACTCTGGCAAAATCTCAATCAGCCCCAGATAATGTTCCCCTTCTCGATTTTCGATGACCAGCACCCCTGCATCTTCTCCTTCAATTTGAATGATGTTTCGTTTGGCAGGCTCCCACTTTGCCTGAAAATATTCACGCTGCCAGCTTTCTTCCCAGCCCCAGGTTGCCTCGATATATTCTTTCATAGTTGCTCGATGGAGTTGATAGAGGAATTCAAAGTCAGCATTTGTGGCAGGACGCAGGGTATACATAAAATAATTATACCGCAGGTGACAGGGTTTGCAGGACAAAGAAAACAGACAGTTTTCAGATTTCCCAATCGAGGCTCTAACTGAGGATGCGAAACAACCGGCGATAGGTATAATTAACTCCTCTACTTTGTGATTTTAGCGAACCATTTCATGATTGAAACCACAACTCTCCTTCTACCACTCATCATACTGGCTTTAGCCTCCGGGGTTGCCGCTCTCTTTGGCATTCCCGCGCTCAATAAGCGGTTAACGATCACACAGTTGTGCGGGTTGTTGGCGTTAGCGCCTCTGGCTGCGCTCCTTCTGATTATTAGTTTTGTGCCTGCGCTCAACGAAGGCGTTATTTTTATATGGACGTGGCAGTGGCTGCCCTCCCTGGGCATTAGCGTTGGCTTATACGTTGACAGTTTGAGCGCCTTATTTGCCATCATCGTCACCTTTATTGGCGTATTGGTGGTGGTCTATTCGGGACAATATTTCAAAGGCGACCAGGGCGCATGGCGCTTCATGGCTTATTTGCTGTTGTTTATGACCTCGATGCTGGGGCTGGTGATGGCAGGCGACGTGCTGACGTTGTTCCTCTTCTGGGAAGGCACCAGCATCCTCTCGTTTCTCCTGGTGGCATACAAAACTGAATCTGAAGAGGCGCGGTATGGGGCGTTTCGGGCGCTGTTCATTACGGGCGGCGGCGGTATTGCCCTGCTGGCGGGTCTGCTGTTTGTCAGTTCTGTGGCGGGCGGCACCGATTTTGCCACGATTTTGAGCAGTGGCGATGTATTACGTAGCAATGAATTTTACATAGTCATGCTGGTTTTGGTGGCGTTTGGCGCGTTTACCAAAAGCGCCCAGTTCCCCGCCCACATCTGGCTGCCGGGCGCGATGAGTGCGCCCACACCGGCCAGCGCCTATCTCCATTCGGCGACAATGGTGAAGGCGGGCATCTACCTGATGGCACGCATGAATCCGGCGCTGGGTTTCACGGAAGAATGGTTCTGGCTGCTGACTATTACCGGCGGTCTCACGATGATTGTGGGCGCGTATCTCGGTTTCAAGCAGAATGATTGGAAGGCGCTGCTGGCGTATTCGACGATCAGCCAGTTGGGTATTTTGATGATTCTCATCGGCCAGGATATTCCTGAGGCGTATAAGGCGTTGGTGATTGGGGTAGTGGCGCACGCCCTGTACAAGTCGGCCTTGTTTATGGTGGCGGGCATTATCGACCACGAAACGGGCACGCGGGATATTCGCCGTTTGGGTGGTTTGCGCACGGTGATGCCGTTTACGTTTTTGGCGGGCACATTGGCGGCGTTGTCGATGGCCGGGCTGCCGCCGATGTTTGGTTTTTTGGCGAAGGAGACGCTGTTGGCAACGGCCGTTCATCCTTCCTTACCGCCTCTTCTCTCTGAAATCTTCCGCTGGGGTGCGGTGGTGGCGGGCGCGTTGATGTTGGCGATGGCCGTTCTGATCATCTGGGAAACCTTCATGGGCAAGCCCAAAGACGAAACCGTTCATGGGCACGAAGCGCCGTGGCCGATGTGGCTGGCGCCAGCTATTCCAGCGGTGTTGTCGCTCTATTTGAGCATTGCCCCAGGTTTCAAAGAAGAGGCGGAATTGATGACGGGTGCAGCGCAGGCAGCTTATGGCGACAGCGAGAAGGTCAAGGTCTATTTTCAACTGTTTCATGGTCTGACTGTGGAGTTGATGCTGTCGATGGTGGCGATTACGCTGGGAACGTTGATTTTTGTTTTCCGCCGACCAATTCGTGCTTGGATGGACAAGATATTGCCGAATGCCAGTTTTAACTGGTTGTATCGCTGGGTTTTGGTGGCGATTGATAAATTGGCTTTCTGGGCGACGCGCGTGCAGAAGGGGCAGCTGCGGACGTATTTGGTGGTGATGTTAACGGCCGTTATCCTGCTTGTTGTTGGCTTGAGTCCTGGTTTGTTTTTGCTGGGTTGGATGCGGATATCACTGCCCGATTTGAGCTATCGGGGCGAAATCGTCATTTTGCAGATATTTGCCACGTTGATGGTGGTGGGCGCGTCGGCGGCGTCGGTGTGTTTTGCGCCGCGATTTTAATGCGATTATGGCGTTTACGGCGTCTGGTTTGGCGGTGGCTTTGTTGTTTGTGCTGGCTCCCGCGCCGGATGTGGCCTTGGTGCAGATTGTTGTCGATATTTTGGCGCTGGTGATTTTGATGCTGGCGCTTTCTCGTTTGCCGCGTAAACAGCGCCGATCGGCCCAGGAATTGACAAATGCTGTACGAAAGAGACGTAAAATTCCAGTACCTGACTTGCTGGTATCAGGCGCGTTTGGCTTGATGATTGCCACCATCACGTTTGCCAATTTGAGCCAGCGGCCTCATGCGACCATCACGCCGTATTATGAACAATTTGCCAAGTCGATGACGGGCGCGACTGATATTGTGGGCGCGATTGTTGTCGATTTCCGGGCGCTGGACACGTTGATTGAGATTAGTGTGTTTGCCCTGGCTGGACTGGGTATCTCGCTGCTGCTGTATTATTCGGCGCAAAAACATGGCGATGCGGGCAGTCAGATGGATGATCCGCTGGGTACAAAACCAAGCCGTTTCAACACCTTTGGCATTGGCGGACTGCGCACCTCGGCGTTTATCCGCGTGCCTTCTTATGCGACGCTGCCGCTGGCGCTGGTTTTGGCAATAACGCAGATCATGTACGGCCATGACCAGCCGGGTGATGGCTTTACGGCCGGTGTCATTATCAGCCTGGCGATTGGTTTGTGGTATATGGTTTTTGGTTATCACGAAACGCAGCAGCGGCTGCCCTGGCTGAAGGCGTCGCGGCTGATTGGTTATGGCATTTTGATTGCGCTGGCAACCGGCACGGTGGCGGCGCTGATGACGGGCAGTTTCCTGGGCAATGTGGATTTTACGGAAAGCTGGGCGTTTATGCCGCAGGGTTTTCATATTAGCACCTCTTTTTTGTTTGAGGTGGCGATTTGTATGACGGTGCTGGGCAGTGTGGCGCATATGTTGAACACGCTGGGGCATCCACGGGAGAAGATCGTCTTGATAAGGACGGAGATTGGAGATTAGAGATTGGAGATTCGCGCAATCTCCAATCTCTAATCTCTGTATTTTTTATGGAACTATTAACGGCCGTTTCCATTGGACTCCTATTCGCTACTGGCATCTTCCAACTGCTGCGCCGGAACGTCATCCGGTCGGCGATTGGCTTGATGATTTTGGCGAATGCGGTGAATTTGTTCTTGCTGACAACGGGCGCGTATGACGGCGTATCTGCGGCGTATACTACCGAGGCTGGCGTTCACAGCGATGCCCTGCCCCAGGCGCTTATTTTGACGGCGATTGTGATCAGCATGGGTGGCACGGCGTTTGTGCTGTCGATGCTGTACGTTATTTCGGCGCGGTACAAAACGGCCGATATGGATGAAGTGGATAACCTGAAACATTGACGATTAACGATTTTGGATTGACGATTTATTGATGATTCCGACTAACTTGCTGGTTATTTTACCGATATTGATTCCGCTGACGGGGGCTTTGATTGCGCTGCTGCTGCGCCATCGACGATCTCTGCGTGATGGCTGGACGTTGGCTGTCATGGTGGTGTCGATGCTGGTTAGTTTCTATTTGCTGGCGGTGGTGTGGCAGAACGGCGAGACCGCTGGTTTATCAGAGTGGTGGCTGGCCGGCGCCGTATGGCATTTCGCTGGTGGCCGATATGCTGTCGGCCATCTTTGTGGTCATGGTGCAGGTGGTGATGGTGACGGGCGTGATTTATGCCCTGGGCAGTAAAGATACAGTGGTTACGTATCCCGCGTTCTTCACCTTTTTCTTGATGCTGGCGACAGGGCTGACTGGCGCAATCCTGACGGGTGATTTGTTTAACCTGTATGTGTTTGCGGAGTTGTTGGTGATCTCTGGCACGGTGTTAACGGCCGTTTCTGATGACAAATTCGGCACGGAAGCGGCGTACAAATATTTCTACATGAGTCTGCTGGCTGCTTTCCTTATGCTTCTGGCGGTGGGTACGTTGTACGTTTCCTACGGCACCTTGAATATGGCGGATTTGGGGGCGAAAGTGGCAATGGATGGAGAACGGCCGTTGTTGTGGCCTGGGTATCGCCTGCTGCTGGCCTTCTTCATGATTAAAAGCGCCGCCGTCCCCTTCCACTTTTGGCAGCCAGATTTTCATGCGGCCGCCCCCACCGCAGTCAGCGCCATGTTGTCATCGGTGGTGGTGAAACTGGGCGTCTACGGCTTCTTGCGCATGACCACACTCTTGTTTGTAGCCCAAGCGCCAACCATTCGTGCGATTTTGTTGGTGGCAGGCGTGGTCGGCGTCGTGTTTGGCGGCTTGTCGGCCATTGGCACGCATAACGTGAAACGGATGCTGGCGTACTCCACGTTGGCACAGGTTGGCTTTATTTTGGTAGCGATTGGCTGGGGCACGGAACTATCCATCGCCACAGCCATTGTGTTTGCCTTCAACCACAGCCTCATCAAAGCGGCGATGTTGATGCTGGCGGGTTATGTTGCCAGCCGGGCATCGGTGAAATCGGCCGCGTTTGACATGGTGACGGGCGTGGGCAAGCCGCTGCCTTTGGCGGGTGTGTTATTCTTTGTAGGCAGTCTGGCGCTGGCTGGCATTCCGCCGACGAATGGCTTTGTGAGCAAGTCGCTGTTGTTTAGCAGCGGCATTGCCGGGGCAGATTATTGGTCGCTGCTGCTGATTGGCGTAACGAGTATCTTCACACTCGTCTATACCATTCGCGCTTTCCAACGGATTTGGTGGCTGGCTCCGGCGGAAGGCATTTACACGAAGCCGGCTGGCGATAAGTTGGTCGCGCCGGTGCTGCTGCTCATTATGATTGTGGCGCTGGGCATTTGGGCCAGTCCGCTGGTGATGGCGGCGCAAGAGGCAAGCGCCTGGTTGAGTGACCCGTCGGTTTATATTCAGGCGGTGCTTGGTGGGTAAGTTGTTTTTATTACAAAGAGATAAAGGAACAAAGGGGCAAAGAAAAGCTTTTCCTTTGTTTCTTTGTTCCTTCGTTCCTTTGTATTAAGGTTTTTAACTGTATGATGAAATACGTGTGGCCTGTTTTTATTTTGACGTTGCTTTATTTGGTGCTGACCTCGAACTTTGCCCTGAATAATATTGTGGCGGGTATGGTAGTGGCGGTGATTGTGCTGCTGCTGTTCCGACCGCAGTTTGGGGGTTTGGCATGGAAGCGTTTGCCAACGGCCGTTTTTGCATCCATCAAATATATCATTCATCTTATGGTGGACTTGCTCGTCAGCGGTATCCAGGTAGCGTGGATTGTGTTGAGTCCCAAGATGCCCATCAACCCAGGCATCGTGGCTATCCCGACGAATTGTGAGAGTGATTTGAGCCGTGCCTTGAGCGCCCATGCCATCACCCTGACACCGGGCGAGATGGTGGTGGAAGTTGGGGAAGATGGCACGATGTATACCCACATGCTGGATGTGACGGATGCGGATGAGCATGTTAGAGAGGCGCAGATAATGCGTGAAACGATGTTGCAGAAGATATTCAATTAAACTGATTATGGGACAAATACTACAAGTTGTACTTTATGTGTCACTTTTCATTCATTTGCTGTTAATGGCCGTTGCCATTTGGCGGGTGTGGCGGGGTGAAAATGTGGTAGATCGGCTGGTCGGCGTAGAACTGGTGACGACGCTGGTGCTGGCCGTGCTGGTACTCGTCTCCTTGATTGAACAAGACAGCATTTATATCGACGTGGCGCTGGCGCTGGCCGCGCTTGGCTTTATCGGCACCATCGCATTGGCAAAATATGTGGCAGATGAAAAACTCTTTTAAAGGTTGCAGAGTGGCAAAGTTGCAGGGTGACGAGATGATCGCTACTCTGCCACCTTGCCACTCTGCAACTTTGCCACTTTCTAAACTATGGAAACTTTCTTTCAACTAATCGCAATCATCGCCGTTATTGTTGGTACCTTCTTCTCGATTGTCGGCGTATTGGGCATGGTGCGCTTGCCGGATGTGTATGCACGGCTGCACGCGACGGGCAAGGTGGGTGTATTTGGTGTGGTGCTGCTGTTGGCAGCGGCCGTGGTGTGGACGCCGTTGGGCTGGGCGCGAGCCTTGCTACTGATTGCGCTGCTCATGGTGGCCGGGCCGGTGGTGGCCCATGCCTTATCATCGGCAGCGTATCGCATTGGCATCCCCATGAAACGGTCGGCGCGGAATGATCTGGAGCAATGATGAAGTTTTTGGTATGATTGTCTTGTCAGAAAATGAAAGATTGAAGATTGGTATGCAAATGACTTTTCAATCTCTAACAATTATTTGGAGGTGGATATATGAGTGAAATGGGTAGTGAACAAGAAGTAGTTGATTTGGAATTGAAACAATTTAGCAAATTACCGAGCGGATGGCAGCGGGTGATCATTGCGGTGGTTTTTGTGGTGATTCTTGTCGGTGTTGTTTTGTTGAAGCAAATGATTCAGACGGAAGAAGATATGAGTGCTGACGAGAGTGCTATTTAGTATTCTCAGGCGTGGGGATAGAAATTGAGGAATTAACGGCCGTTTCCGGTAGGTAACGGCCGTTTTATTTTTAGGAAAATAGTGCGTGGAAAATAAAATGACACGACGGCAATTTTTAGCGGGGGGCAGCCTGGCTCTAGCTGGCGCGGTCGCGGCCTCGTCTGCGTATCTTATCCTTAAAGATGAGTCGCAAGAATTGGTGGTGGAGCATGTCACCCTGCCCATTAAAGGACTGGCTTCTTCTCTGGATGGGTTCAAAATCGTGCAGCTCAGCGATTTCCATTTGTATCCGTACACCAAGCCACCTCTTATTGAAGAATCGGTGGCGATTGCCAATGCCTTGAATCCTGATCTTGTTGTGCTGACGGGGGATTATGTGTGGCATGAGCTGGAAGCTATCTACGAGTTGGCACCCATTTTGGCAGGACTAAACGCTAAACATGGTCTCTATGCCGTCTATGGGCAATCATGATTTGTGGACAAACGTCAATGTGATCAAGGATGCGTTTGACGAATTTGGTGTGCCGTATCTCATCAATCAGGGTGTGACGATTACGCAGGGAAACGGCCGTTTGCATTTGGCTGGCCTGGATGATGGTTGGAGTGGTGTACCAGATTTGCAAGCGGCGCTGGACGGTTCGCCTAAGGATGCACCAGTGGTATTGCTCATGCACGAACCGGATTTGGCGGATGAGTATTCGTTGAATCCACGCATTGCTTTGCAGCTTTCGGGGCACTCGCATGGCGGGCAGATTCGCTTCCCGCGTTTAGGCGGAGCGCCCATTTTGCCGCATCTGGGACAGAAGTATGATTATCAACTGTACAAGGTGAATGAGATGTGGCTTTATACCAACCCCGGCATCGGCGTTACGAATGAGCCGCTGCGCATCAACTGCCCGCCGGAGATTACGGAGATTACGTTGGTTCAGGCGTGATAGAAAAGCTTTAACGCAAAGACGCGAAGGGACAAAGGCGCAAAGAAAAAGAAAGATTCCCTTTTTGTTTTTCTCTCTGAATCTCTGTGTGTCCTCTGTGAAACTCCGTGTAACTTTTTATACCAAATCTATCGTGTGAATACTGCGCCAGGCGGGGTCGTTTTCGCCCCGCTGCATGAGGTGGAGTTGGGTGATGGGGGTGGAGAAACGGCCGTTTTCCCATTCACTATCTCGTAGTTGAGCCAGCGTCTCGTCAAAAGCAGGTTGTTCCAGGCGCATGGCGAGGGTGAGATGGGGTTTGAAGCGGCGATGTTTGTCTTCACCGATGGTGTTGATGAGGGCGCGGCGCACTGCCAGCATCGGGTCAGTGGTTTTGATGCCCAGGTAGATAACACGTTCCCCGAAAGTCTGAATGCCTCCCAGTTCCAAATCAAAGATACGCAGTTTGCCAGACAATTCTTCAAGTTTATCAATAAGACCTTGAGCGCCAGCGCGGGTTGGTTTGCCATTGCGCCAATACGTTCCCGCCAGCGTGACGTGGGGTGCTGTGATTTTGGCAGTGATGGGGTCTATATCTTGGCGCACTTGCTGAATGCTGTTCAGCCAGTTCCCCCGTGGGAAACGCGCCAATAAAAATGCGGTAATCGCCGATGCGTTGGCGGGGCGCTTTGACAGGTCTTCTTTTTGTATATGGCTTTGATTCATATGGTTTTGGTTTGTAGTTTTTATGAGGCATGGTGATTGTCCTGTTGATGGTTTATATTGGCAGTAGTGCGTAGATTGCGTAGCCTGGAAAATTGCGCAATCTACGCAATCTGCGGCACTATGCTAAAGTTCTTCCCAGACGGAATGGTAAGCGCCGATGGATTCAAAGTAGTTGATGAGGTCGGTATAAAAGGGGTGGCTGGTGATGGTGGCGCTGTCGCCGATGACGAGCAGTTTGCGCCGGGCGCGGGTGAGCGCCACGTTCATGCGCCGCGTTTCTGCCAGGAAGCCGACTTCGCCCTTCACGTTGGAGCGCACCAGCGAAATGACGACCGCTTCTTTTTCGCGCCCCTGAAAGCCATCGACGGAGCCGATTTCAATGCCATCTGGCAGTTTTTCGCGCAGCAGTTCTACCTGCGCGGAGTAGGGGGTGATGACGGCGATGTCGGTGGCGGGCACGTTGGCATTGAGCAGCTGCTGCACTTTTTTGACGACGAGTGCCGCTTCTTCTGGATTGCTGCGGCTGTCGCTGTTGGTGGGCTGCCTGTCGTCGTAGCCAGCGCCGGCGGTATCTATGAAGGTAACGGCCGTTTCCGTCAAATCATCGCGCGACACCCCCGGCAAATCGCACAGGAGATGGTCTTGCACAGAAGCATCGGCTAGCAGACTGCCCTCATAAAACTGGGCCGAACTGAAATCCATAATCTGACTGTTCATGCGGTACTGCACATCGAGGCGGCGGGCGAGCAGGGAGCCATCTCGGTTCATGAGCTGTTCCAACAGGCTGACGCCGTAGCCCTGCTCTTCGGCTTTGCGCGACAAAATCGTGGGCGGCAGCTGTTGATGGTCGCCCGCCAGCACCAGCTTTTCGCTGCGCACGATGGGAATCCAGGTGGCGGGTTCCGTGCTTTGGCCCGCCTCGTCGATGACGCAGAGGTCAAATTGGCGCTGGCCGATGATGGTGCTGTCGATGCCGGTGAGCGTCGCCAAAATGACCGAAGACTGATCCAGCACCCGTTCCACGGCGTGGGCTTCTAACTGCCGCGCCTCGTCGAGCATCTCTTTGGCTTCATCGCGCAGGGCATTGCGCTCGCTTTGAGCGGGTTTCACGCGCCGATATTTGCCCGCTTGATCCCGCAGTCCATACGCTTCTTTGCGTAATTTAACGGCGACCTGGTAATCGTCTTGATGCTGGACGAGGGCGTCCAGGGTGTAGGCTTGCAGTTCCGGCAAAATGCGCACCGGATGGCCCAGTCGCACCAACGACACGCCTGCCGCCACGAGTTGTTCGGCCATGTTATCGACGGCCAGATTGCTGGGGGCGCAGGCCAACACGCGATTGCCTTGGGCAACGGCCGTTCTAATCAGCGCCGTCACGGTGGTGGTTTTGCCGGTGCCGGGCGGGCCGTGGATGATGGCAATGTCTTCGGCGATGAGGGCGTGGCGCACAGCGTCTTGTTGGGATGGGTTGAGATGGCCGATGGTAGCGTTGAGGTGGGGCGGCAAGGGATTGGTGAAAGCAGGTGTTTGTTGGCCTAGGATGATGTCTCGCAAAACGGCCGTTCTGTTACCGCTGGCTGATTCCACACGAGAGAGCGCCCGTTCCATGCGCTGGCGCGAAATCTCGTCACTGGCAAGGTCGATGCGGAAGGTAGCGGCTTCGGTTTCGGGCAACTGGTTGAGCGCCACTTCACAGCTTTTGCTGTTGAGACGGCTGATGACGCCGCGCCAGGATTGTGGCTCCGCTTCCCCTTCTTCGGTGAGAAGGATGGGCGAACCGGTGGAAAGGCGGCTGAAGGGCAGCCGTGCCTGTTCGCTGCGCGGTGACAACGTCACCATCATGCGCTCGCCCATGCCCACTTCTTCGGAGCGCATGACGAGGCGGGTCAGGCTGTGGTCTGATTTGGTTCGTTTGGGCGTCTTTTTTGGCTTGTTCTTGTTCTGCTTTGGCTTCCAGCGCCAGCCAACGGCGCAGTTGGGCAAAATGGGGATGGCTCGTCCCCTCAACTTTTTGCCAGACGCGCACATGGCGCGTTTCCACCTGACAGCCGTCGAGCGCCCGCACCAAGCGTGCGGCCCAGCCGTCGGCCACTTCCACGGTGGCCAGCCCGTCGTTCAGGTCAATTTTGCCGATGCGTTCTTTGTTGAGCCGACCTTCTTCGATGAGCAGACGGACAATGCTGCCTTTGCCGACGGTGGGCGGGAGACCATCAATAAATAGGAGTTCCATAATGGGGAGACTGTAACCTATAACGGCCGTTGTTACCAGAGGAAAACGCACGGCAGAAAAAAACCTGACAGGTTCATTAAATGGGTGGGAATTAGGCTCGTTTTGCTGTGTCGATACTTGCGTGTTTCCAGTGCCTGGAGGAACCTGTCAGGTTTAAGTTACGGCTTGTTATGCCCATACAAAAATATCCCGTTCCGCACACAAATCTTTTAGAATTTGCGGCCAACCACTCCGTCTTGTGCAACGGCTGCCCCGGTCGCAGCCGATTACAGGGTCTCCCTGGCAACCGCCTTGAGTGTTGTCGCGGGTTGGTAATTGCACAACACAACAAGCAGCCGCAAGACGGGCTGTCTGTTTCATGTTGTCTGGGTGGTTGCTTTACGGTCAATGGTGGCATCGGCGGTGGGACACAAAGGCGGGAAATTTGGTGTTGATTATTGATCTTTTCCAGTCCAACCTGCTACAATGATTCTGGTGGTGGGGGCGAGAGGTAGCGGTTATCGGATATCCCCAGCCTTAAATTCCAAAAAGAAAGGAGGGTGACGACATGGTCAACTTTGAAGCTGAGAAGATCGAGATTGAGAGGGTGCTCAAGAGGATAGAAGCTGCTGAGAACCGTAAAGACGTGGACGCGATGTTCGAGGAGATGACAGAGGATTCTATCCTTCAAAAGTGCGGCGCTCCTCAAATTCAGGGACGAGATGCGTTTAGAAAAGACTACGAGCAGTTCTTCAAAAGCGGCTTCTTCTCCACAAGCATCACATGCTTGGAAAGAGAGGTCTCTGCGTCCGGTGACATGGCCTGGGAATACGGAAGTTTTATCTCTGAGTTTGAAGGCACTGATGGGCGCACCAAGTCAGCAGGTACATATCTTGGCGTCATGAAGAAAGTTGATGGGAAGTGGAAGAGTGCTGCGGTTAGCATTATCTGAAATGGCCGAACCATTGCAGCCCCGTACCTGGCGGCCACATCGCCCTCTAACAGCGCTAAGGGTGAGCATTGCAATCGAATGGCAGTAGAGCTGAAATGTCAATCAGGCAGGTGGTCTCATATCCTTAGGAATGCGCCCAACCCTGACCGTTAGTCGTCCCGGCAGGGAAAGTAGTCGAGTTTTTAACCCGTATTACCCGTATTACTTAACGGGTGTTGTGGGGTAAACGAAACAGCCGACTAACTACCGATGAAACCGACGCGATGAAAATTTTGGAAAACGGCCGTTACCGTATGGCGCGGCTTATCTCATTTATTAGACAAGGTTGTCTTTAGCGAATGCGCTATGTTATCTGAGTACTCTATAGGAGGGTATAATGAAGGGTCGCTGTATAATCCGGTTAGATATAAATTGCATATGTAGGTTAGCCATACCGATAATTACGATTTTCCTGATCTCTTGTGGCAATAGGTCTCAATCCAACCTAAGTTTACCGGAGGGTAGCAGAGGTGATCGAGTTCCGTTGTATCCTGATGCACAGAGAGTTGCAGTTAGCGAGACAGACATGAATGTTTTGCTCAATGACTTACTCAGTAGTGAATCATTGCGGTACAGATCGAGTACCAATGTTTCGTGGACGCAAGATACAGGGACTAAAGTTCAAGAGCATTTTGACGAGATGCTACCTCAAGCGAATTACAGACTTGAATCTGATTGGGCTAGTATTAGTCAATTTGGAGCCAGTAAATGGAGAAATGGTGATGTATATGTTTCGGTATTTTATGTAGACAATTTGGATAGTGAGCAAATAAATGATCTGAGTCGTCTCTATGGAATATCCGGTTTACCATCGGGATCCTCGTTAATTGTCACACATGTTTGGGATGTTATGCAGCCATTACCCACTGCTACTCCAACTTTAACATTGACTCCGCCACCAACATCAACCCCTGCGCCTACGCTCACATTTACCCCTACTCCCCTGCCGACTTCTACACCAACTTCAACACCTACACCAACCCAAACACCTACACCAACAGCAACACCCCTTCCTGGCTCTATGTTTATTGAAGATAATTTCGATGATGGTAACGCTAATGGATGGTTGTTGACATCGGGCTCATGGAATGTTGTAAATGGTGGATTTATCTGTGTGGCGGATGATGGCAGAGCTTTCGTTGGTGAAGATTATTGGACTGATTATGTAGTTAGTGCTGAGATCAGACCGATTACCGGGAGAATTGACGCGGGGCTTATTGGTCGTATTCAGGACGAAGAACACTTCTATATAGCTCAACTAATTGATAGCAATGCCAGAATCTTCAGACGAAACGGGGGGAATTGGGAAGGGCTTACAGATGTACCTTATGCCCTTGAACACAATCAAGTCTACTCAGTTACATTAGAGTTTCGAGGTACTCGTATCAATATGTACATCAATAATACCCTGGTGACTTCAGTGGAAGATGCGGCTTACCTCAATGGTAAAGCCGGATTACGTTGTGCTGCTGACGCTCAAGTTGTATTTGATAATTTCTCGGTAAAATCACCTCAAATTGAGCTTGGTCAAACGCCTGTCCCTACACTCTCTCCAGGCACTGCGCTTATCGAGGACAACTTCGAAGATGGTAATGCTGATGGATGGTTGCCGTCTTCGGGTTCATGGAATGTTGTGAATGGTGAATACATATGTACAGCTAGTGATGGGAGAGCGTTCGTTGGCGAAGATTATTGGACCGATTACGTAGTTGGTGCTGAAATCAGGCTACTGTCAGGAAGAATTGATGCAGGTGTTGTTGGTCGTGTGCAAGACCAACAGCACTTCTATCTAGCTCAGTTACTTGACAATAGTGCCAGACTTTTTAAGCAAAATGAAGGGCAATGGCAAAGTCTTACGGAAGTCCCTTATCCACTAGAGTACGATCAAACCTACAATGTTGAGTTAGAGTTTCAAGGCATCCGTATCAACATGTATATAAATGGCGACCTTGTGATCTCAGTAGAAGATGCAGCATATTTGAACGGCAAAGCAGGATTACGGTGTGCTGCCGGTGCTCAAGTTGCCTTTGACAATGTTTCCATAACAACATTAACCAGTAGGTAAAAGGCGCTGACACAACAGCCCCAGCTTAACGATCCGTGCAGGTGACGCTGGCGCGAGTCCTCGGAGGGCTGGCTTGTTGGCTGCGGTTTAGTTGTTAGCTGACCTCGCCAGCGCACCTGACGGTGGCGTTAGACGGCTCGGCAGTTAACATAACTCGTTTTTACCCCCGTATTACTAGACGGGGGTTGTGGGGTGAACGAAACGGCCGTTTACCACCCATAAAACCGACGCGCTGAAAATTTTGGAAAACGGCCGTTGTCACCCACAAAACCAGCATATTTAAAGGATTGGGAAACGGCCGTTCAATCTAAGGAATTATTTACGTGAATTCAGTCCAATCAAAGGATATTTTCGGCAAATTGTCAGGCAAATCGACGAAGGTAGGATGCGTGGTATTGCTTTCTATTCTTATGGTTTGCTGCGACACACAAACCACAAAGACTGGCCCCCCCGTAATAGCCACTGTCATAACACCAATACCTTTCATGACAACATCGCCCGTTGCCACTTTAGATCCGAAAGTCGCTTTGCGCGAAAGCATTAATCAAGTGTTGGGGACTGATAATAGAAATTTACCGCGACTCACAAAAATTTCTTACAGTGACCCCGAAGCTGGCGATATAACCATAACTTGGGCAATAAATGACAATGTGTTCCAAAATTCAACAAAAGTTGATGCACAAATTGATGCGACAAATATTCTAAAAGTCCTTGAGAATCGCAAAACTCGCTTTATTTACGTTGTTCTTATAGGAACAATTTCGATGCAAGATAAGGATGGTAACGCGACTGAAATACAAGCGATAAATCTTGGTTTCAATAAATCAAAACTCGACACGATAAATTGGGGAGATTTTCAGTCTTCAGATGTTTACGACTTAGCGGATGTAGTGGATGCAAGGTAGTGGACAAGGTTGTGGGGAAGTGCGAGATGGTGGGTGAGAACGGCCGTTTATAAGACGATGGGGGCAAAGGAAACGGCCGTTATTCAACCGCAACCGTCAGCCCATAATCCAGCATATCCGTATCGATGGGCAGCATCAGGTCAATATAATAAGTTTGTGTCGATGGCAGCACCGCAGAAAACTGAGTGCCTGCCGGAACCCAGCCTAGCAGAATGCCATCCTCCCCACTAATCGTAACGGTGATGCCGCTGTTGCTGGGGGTGGCATCAATGCGCAGCGTGTGGCCTTCTGGCGCATCAAGCCCATAGGTTTTTCCATCGTTGTAGTACAACGTGCCGCTATAAGGCACTGGAACGGAACCCGGTTCAACTGTAATTGGCTCTACATCTGGTATAGGAACACCGCCTATGGAGCTCAGATTGTCCGCTAAACTGAAAGTTAGACTGTAATCCATGCTCGTGCTGGTTGGAGCTGTGACCGTAATAAAGTATGCCTGAGTGACTGGCAACCGCTCAGAAAAAAGATCACCGCTTTTGAAATCATCTAATATCGTGCCATCTTGCCCCGACACGGAAACATTGATGCCTGGTTGACCGGCATTCGCATAAATGATCAAGGTTTCCCCAGCGTTGCCCTGCAAGTCATATGCTTTGCCTGAGCTGCCCTCGATTGTGCCTTCTTTGGTGATCATTAAATGGTCAGGGTCGAATGTAAGGGACTCAGATTGGTAAACGGCCGTTACAGCCGTAGGCAAAGGCACAGATGTGGGGGGTATCGCCGTCGGCAGAATGGCAGTGGGGAGTGGGGTCATTGGTTGCCCTGTTGGTGATAAAACAAAACTGGTTGTGGCGGGGGCAGCATTGTTGTTGACCACACTTATTTCCAAGCTGTACCCATATGGACTACCGTTTTCAGGGGGAGCCGCTACGATGATAAAATAATCCCCATCCGTTGGTAGCACGACAGCTATTGGCTGATTCCCTTGACCCTTCGCCAATTCTTGACCAGTGGTCTCTTTAATAGAAACTACCATATCATTATGACTGACAGCCATCTTGACGGTCAGCGTTTGTCCGGCGAGACAGTAGAGCGTGTAAGTGTAGGTCTCATTACCGCCAAGTGTCTGGTTGAAGGTGGCCGAAGCTGCCTCCGGCGCAAACAGCACCGGCTCCACATTGTTTACCGGCGGTGGCGTGGGGGAGATGAAGGCAGTGCTGGGAATGACAACGGCCGTTGTCACTGAGGGCAATGGTGTTGAGGTCGGAGCTAACACCGCAAGCGCTGCGTCCGACTTAAAGCCGCAGGCGGTGTTGAGCGTGGTGAAGAGCAGAAGAAGGATAACGGCCGTTATCCCAGAAAATGCTGGAAACTTGATCCGACAAAACATCATAACTAAATCAACCCCTCCGTAATTAGGCAAGAATTACGCACCTTCAATAGTACACGATGTTAATCAGTCAGGCCAAAGATTATACAAATTTCCGGTACTCACTTGTAACCCCCAAATCGGCAAACAAAAAGCGGAACACCGAAGTGTTCCGCTTTTCAAAAAGACGAAAAATAGGGTAACAGGTAAAAATTTACTTCATTTTGAAAGCGGCGACAATGGTAAAAATGCCACCAATAATCCCAAAGATACCGAGTATCCAAGGTAATGTAGCCGCCGCAATCAAGGTATTTCCCAACAAGATGAAACCAAACAGAATGCTAATAGCACCTAAAATGCCAGCACCCCAGCCTGCCCCTTTGAACGCCTGGTAAACGCCAATACCACCATAAACAATACCCTGGATACCCAGGATAATAATGGCGACACTTAACACAACGACGGTTGACATCAAAGGTTGTCCAACGACAACGACACCAGCCATAATGCTAATGATGCCAGCAAACAATTTCCATCCCCAGGCTGTGTGATCCATAAACAGACCGATCAATTGGAAAATACCGGAAATAATCCAGTAAAAACCCATCACCTGAATAATGAAAATGGTAGCTCTGGCCGTGCTGGTTAATAAGAAACCACCGATGATGATGAGGGCGATACCTTCAAGAAGTACCAGCCACCAGGGTGCTGCTTTTTGTTGTGCTTGCGGTTTTGTTAAAGACATGTTTTCTCTCCTGTATGTATGTTTATTTAGCTATTTTATAAGAATGTTACGCTGTTGCTTCTTCGTCTTCGTCGTGGGCGCTGAATGTATCCCGTAGTTTCGCTTCGTCCTCTTCGGAAAGGGATGTTTGCAGAACAGTTGCGTTAAATTTTTCAAGCTGCGGCAAAACCTTGTCGGTTGTCGCACTTTGAACCAGTAAGAACAGAGCCGAATGCCCTGGTTCAATTGTATTGCCAACTTCTTTGATAAACTTGTCATCGACACCGATGTCGGTGAATTTGCCACCGATTGCGCCACCTAAGGCACCAGCGGCCAGTCCCAACCAGGGCATGAAGAACAACAACCCAATGAGCATACCCCAGAAAGCACCACCTAAAGCGCCTGCGCCAACAAGGCTCGTCGCTTGTTTTACTTTTGCTTTGCCATCTTGTTTACGGACGACCACGGCGGCATCTTCTAACTCAATCAGGTGTTCTTTTTGCATCTGAACCAGGGCGTCGCGCATTTCTTCGGCACCGGTTTCTGTTTTGAATGCAAATACAATTAATTCACTCATGTTTTCTCCTTTGTAACTAGCACATTCCTTCGTAGGAATTTCACTTCAATAGTTGATCTTTTTGTAAAGCTAAATGGCAAGTATCCATGCATTTCATGGTGTTTAACAACTATGAGATGTAAAAGATACGAAATCAGAGCAATTATACTGCAAAATGCTTGCAGTGATGACTCATGTTTGGGAATTGCCCTGGGCTATGCAAGGATTATTTAAAGACTCTAGTCAGGTTAGAAATCCCGTTTAAGGAGCATGTCGGCGAGTTGGTAGAGGGCTTGTCCGGCATCGCCTTGGGGATTGGCATCCGCGAGGTTTTGCAGGGCGCTGTGGGAGTAAGCGGTGGCTTTTTCTTTGGCGTAGGTATCTGCACCGTTTTCACCAAGAAGAGCGACAACTTGCTCTACAAATGCTTCGTCTGGTTTTGCGGTGGCGTAAAGGGCTTGCAGTTCGGCGCTTTGTTCCAGGCCGTAGAGAACAGGCAGGGTCTTTTTCTTGGTGGTGATGTCGGTGGAGGCGGATTTGCCGATTTTTGCCTCGTCACCCCAGATGCCGAGGATGTCGTCGATGACTTGGAAGGCGAGGCCGAGGTCGAGACCGAATTGGGCGTACTGTTTTACGGTAGCGGGGGCAGCTCCAGCAATAAGTGCGCCTAATTCCATGCTGAGAGAGACGAGAACGGCCGTTTTCCCCGTTATCATGTCGATATATTCATCAGTTGTCACCACATCGCGGGTCTCAAAATCCATGTCGGCGTTTTGGCCTTGTGTGAGGCGGACGCAGGTCTCGTCAAAGCGGCGCAGGGCTTGCACGACGATGTCGGCGGAGACCCCCCGGTCGATGAGGCGATTCATAGCAAGGTGGGCGACGGCAAACATGGCGTCACCGGCGTTGATGGCTTGTGGTATGCCCCATAGTTTCCAGACGGTGTCGCGGCTGCGGCGTGTGGGGCTGTCATCTTCGATGTCGTCGTGGATGAGGGAAAAGTTGTGCAGAATTTCGATGGCGGCGGCGGCAGGAATGGCCTGCTGCCAATCACCCCCGGCGGCGGCACAGGCGAGCATACACATCAGCGGGCGAATTTGTTTGCCCGCGTAGATGGAGATGGGCTGCATGTCGGCATTTACCCAGCCCATATGATAGTGCATCATGCCGTAGAAAAGGGTAGGGGTGCTGTCAGTTACCTGGAAGACGGCTTTCATTTCCTGGTTCATGGCAGGCAGCATTTGTTGGGTGAGTGTTTCTAGTTCGTTCGACATAGGGTCCTTCCGAGAATTACCCTCATCCCAGCCTTCTCCCTGAAAGGGAGAAGGAGCAAATCCCCTCTCCCTTTTAGGGGGAGGGTTAGGGAGGGGGTTTAGAATTTGGTATGTAAAGGTGTTTGGCTCAACGCTTCGATGTTACCTGCGCCGGAGCAGAACATGCTGATGCGCAGTTCGTCGGTGAGCATTTCGGCGAGTTCGATGACGCCTTCGACGCCGTTTTGGTCGGCGGCTTTGAGGAATTGTCCGGCAAAGCCGACGAGATTCGCGCCGAGGGCAATGCATTTGGCGACATCGATGCCGTTGCCGATGCCGCCGCTGGCGATGATGGGCAGGTTGGGGGCGGCTTCACGACAATATTGAATGGAAACGGCCGTTGGGATACCCCAGTCGATAAAAGCACCAGCCACACGGGCGTGACGGGCGGTGGGGGCGCGGTACATCTCGACTTGACTCCAGGAAGTGCCGCCAGCCCCAGCCACGTCAATGGCCGAAACGCCAGCGTCAACCAGTTTTTTGGCAGTGGACTTGGAGAAGCCCCAGCCCACTTCTTTGGCGATGACGGGGACGGGCAGTTTGGCGCAGATTTCTTCAACTTTTGCCAATAAGTTTGTAAAGTTGCCGTCACCTTCGGGTTGGACGGCTTCTTGCAGGGCGTTGAAGTGCAGGATGAGGGCATCGGCTTCGATCATATCGACGGCGCGTTGACACTGCTCTAGTCCGTAGCCATAGTTGAACTGGACAGCACCGAGGTTGGCGAAGAGCAAAATGTCGGGAGCGACGTCGCGCACGCGGTAGGTGGCGGCGAGTTCGTCATCTTCGATGGCGGCGCGTTGAGAGCCGAGCCCCATGGCCATGCCGGTTTCTTGGGCGGCGGCGGCGAGGATGCGGTTGATTTTAGCCGCTTCGGCTGTGCCGCCGGTCATGGATGAGATGAGTAACGGCCGTTGCAATGTTTTGCCTAAAATGGTCGTTGTCGTATTTACCTCAGCCAGATTCAGTTCCGGCAGGGCTTCGTGCATGAAGAAGTAGTTTTCCAGCCCTGTGGTAAGCTGATTAAAGGAAACATCTTCTTCTAAATTGATGCGGATATGATCCGCTTTGCGTTTTTCGTGGGTAAAGTTGTTAGACTCGTTGTTAGCGTCAGCAGTTTTACTGTTTGATGGCGTAGCGCCTGTGGTCGATTGCATAAACGACTCCAGAATTAGGATAGTTAGCAAAGTATACCCTGTGGCGTAATCAGTGGCGAGTTTGCCGATTGATATACGGTTGCTATGCGGGGTTCGTCGCTCACCCTGGGCTACGTTAAAATATAATCTTGACGCAACATTGTTTGATTTGTTGCGCCACATAACCTTGGAGGTACTATGCGAGTTTTAATTACGGGTGCGGCTGGTTTTTTAGGGTCTCACTTAAGCGATAAATTTATTGCAGAAGGGCATACCGTTGTCGGGATGGATAATTTGATTACCGGCAACATGGATAATATTGGACATCTTTTTGGACATGAGCGATTTTCTTTTATCAAGCATGATGTGAGCAATCATATTTATGTGCCGGGAGAAATCAATGCGGTATTACATTTTGCTTCACCGGCTAGTCCCAATGACTATCTGGAACATCCCATTCCGACGTTGAAGGTGGGTTCCTTGGGGACGCACAATACGTTGGGGTTGGCGAAGGTGAAGAATGCGCGGTATTTGTTGGCATCTACCTCTGAGGTGTATGGCGATCCCCTGGTCAATCCACAACCAGAAACATATTGGGGCAATGTCAATCCAATTGGCCCGCGTGGTGTGTATGATGAAGCGAAACGGTTTTCTGAGGCGATGACGTTGGCTTATCAACGGTATCATGGTCTGGAGACGCGCATTGTCCGTATTTTCAATACGTATGGCCCGCGTATGCGGCTGCATGATGGGCGGGTGGTGCCGAATTTCATTTACCAGGCGCTGACCAATAAGCCGATTACGGTGTACGGCGATGGCAGCCAGACACGTTCGTTCCAGTTTTACTCTGATTTGGTGGATGGGTTGTATAAGCTGTTGTTTTCGGCGGAAGAGCTGCCGGTGAATATCGGTAATCCAGTGGAAATGACGATTTTGCAGTTTGCCCAAAAGGTTATTGAGGTGGCGGGCAGCAAGTCGGATATTGTGCATACCAGTCCGCAAAGATGATCGGTTTACGGATGATCCGAAGGTGCGCCGTCCTGATATTACGAAGGCGAGAGAAGTTTTGGGCTGGGAGCCGAAGGTTGATTTGGAAGAAGGTTTGGAGAAGACTGTCGCGTATTTTAGAGATAAGGTTTAGTATTTAGTTGAGATTGGAGATTCGAGATTGATTCGCTTTTCAATCTCCAATCTCTAATCTCTTTTAAAGAAGGTCTTTGTGACGGCGTTTTCTGTCCGGCAGAAATTAAATAGGTGGCAATTTGCATCGGGCTGGCAACCGGTTTGGTTTGTGCTGGCGGCGGTGGTGTTGGGTGTGCTGCTGGCTCGGCTGCCTTTGCTGTGGAGTGTGGCGTTGGTGGCGGGAACGGCCGTTTTCCTCATCACCATCATCTATCCCCTGGCGGGACTGGGGCTGGCTTTGCTGCTGGGGCCGTTTGGGGCGTTGGAGAAGGTGCTGTTTGGCGACTCGCCGTTAGACAGTGGGCAGATGATGCTGCTGTTTGCGATTGGCGCCTGGTTGGCGCGGAGTATGAGCCGCCGACGCATTATGATTCGACATGCGTGGTTGAGTGTGCCGCTGATGGTTTTTATTTTTGTGGGGGTGCTGACGCTGTTGGACGCAACGGCCGTTACCCTGGGCTTCATCGAGTTGGTCAAATGGATCGAGATTCTGGTCATCATGCTGATGGTGCTGGATTTAGGGGCTGAATGGTTTGAGGAACAACGCACTGGCTTTTTTAGCAGCCCACAGGTCGTGGTGTTGGGGATGCTGTTGTTGGCTGGTGTGAGTCAGGCGCTGGTGGGTATTTGGCAGTTTGGCTTGCGGGCGGATGGGCCAGTGCATTTTCTGGTGCTGGGGCGCTTTTATCGGGCGTATGGCACGTTTGAACAGCCGAACCCGTTTGGCGGCTACATGAATTTATCGGCGATGCTGGGGGTGGGGGTGTTGCTAGGGATTGTGGCTGTGTTGTGGCAACAATTTTTATTGAACCGCAAAGAACGCAAAGGGCGCAAAGAAAAATCTGCGAAATACTTCGGCTATGCTCAGTACAAGTCTGTGGATATGAATTTGTTGTTGTTGCTTTTATTTGTGGGATTAGCGACAGCGTTGACGGGGTTGGCGTTGGTGTTTTCGTGGAGTCGGGGGGCGTGGTTGGGATTTGCGGCGGGAACGGCCGTTATCATTTTATTTTGGCCGCGTAAATTGTGGCAGGGCGTGGCCTTGCTGTCTGTAGCCGGAATGCTCCTGCTGGGCGGGATGCAAGTTGGCCTTGTGCCTGCCAGTATTACCGACCGTCTCGTTAGCTTCCAGGATGATTTTCGCTTTGGTGATGTGCGCGGCGTGCCAATTAACGATACGAATTACGCCGTCGTGGAGCGCTTGGCTCATTGGCAAGCGGCGTTAGATATGGCACAAGATGATTTGTGGCTGGGCGTGGGCTTTGGCAATTACGGAGTCGTCTATCCTGACTATATGCTCATCAACTGGCCGGATGCCCTGGGACACGCGCATAATTACTACATCAATCTCCTGGCTGAAATTGGTGTCATTGGACTTGGGGCATATTTGCTATTGTGGACGGCCGTTATCTGGCAGACAATAGCACTGCTTCAGCGGCTGGATGGTTGGGAACGCGGCATTGCTTTGGGTTCATTAGGTGTGTGGACAGCTCTCTCTGTGCATCATTTGGTGGATAAATTGTATGTGAACAATATCTATGTTCATATAGGTGTGATGTTTGGTTTGCTGCAACTGTTACTGTTGGTAGCCAAGCAGCAAAAAGAAAAATCGGGCATGGTTCAAAAAGCTTAACAATGTCCTTTACAATTTGTAAACGCGGCAAGGATGCCGCGGCTACACCTCAAAACTGTAAGGATGGATTAGTCACCCTCTCCCCAGCCCTCTCCCTTTGGGGGAGGGTTAGGGTGGGGGTAGGGTCTATCGTATATAAATCTGTGGATAGAGAAGGTTTAAAGAGTTTATGATCAAGTTATTTGCTCGTTTTGCTGGTCGATTTGGCATTCCGCCCAAAGAAGCAGAACGTTTTTTTAAGTTTTTAATTGTAGGCACCATCGGCTTTGTCATCGATTTCGGTGTGCTGATCTTGTTAAAAGAATTGACTTCTTTGCCGACAGTCGTGGCGAACACGATTTCGTTTACGGCAGCCGTGATCAGTAATTTTACGTTTAATCGGTATTGGACATATCCAGATTCTCGTTCCAAAAGCATTTGGTCTCAAATGGGGCAGTTTGCATTGGTCAATCTCGTTGGCTTAGCAATCAATGATACGATTTTGCATTTTCTGGAGATATTTTTTGACACCTTATTGGTTAATTTCCCAGCCGTTCCCATTCGTGGTTATATCCCGGCCAAGATGATTGCTACGATTGTGGTGCTCTTCTGGAACTTCTTTGTCAACCGGTATTGGACGTATAGTGACGTGGATGCCGTGCCACCTGCCTCTGCCGTACCGACTGCTGATGCTTTAGACTCTGTTGACTCATGAGAATTGGCATTGATGTCACATCGGCGGTCATGCAAGGGGGAGGCATTGGCCGCTATACCCGCGAACTGGTTCAGGCTACCCTGGCGCAGGATTCGGATAATGAGTATGTTTTGTTCTCTGCACCGCCACCAGCAGGCAAGTCGCTCACGCAAATTTTCCCGACTACCGAGCACGTAACGCAAAAAATCGCGCCAGTCAGCGAACAATGGCTGTATCGTATGTGGTATCGGGCGAGACTGCCCATTTCTATCCAACGATTTACGGGCAAGTTCGACCTCTTTCATTCACCAGATTTCGTTTTGCCACCGGTTAGCGGAAATATTCCGACGCTGTTGACGGTTCATGACTTGTCGTTTGTCCATTTCCCTGCGGTTTATCCAGAGGTATTGGTTAACTATCTGAACAAGGTAGTGCCTTGGTCGGTGGCACGCGCGACGCATATTTTGGCGGATTCGGAAGCGACGAAGCAAGATTTGATGGCGATTTGGCAGGTGGCAGACGAGAAGGTTTCTGTACTTTATAGCGGGGTGAGTGATGCATTTGTGCGGGTAGATGATATGGGAGAGGATAACGGCCGTTCGTCAAAAATACCATCTCGGTGAAGCCCCATACCTGTTAAGTGTGGGTACTGTGCAGCCACGCAAAAACTATCAGATGCTCATCCAAGCCTTTGCCCCCCTGGCAGACAAGTTCCCCCACAACCTCATCATCGCTGGCGGCAAAGGCTGGCTCTACGATGAGATGATGGCTGAAGTCGAAAAACAAGGTCTTACAGAGCGCGTGCGTTTTATTGGCTTTGTGGATGACGAGGATTTGCCAACTTTGTACAGTGCCGCTGATTTGTATCTGTTTCCCAGCATCTATGAAGGCTTTGGACTGCCCATGTTGGAAGCAATGGCCTGTGGCGTGCCGGTAATTGCCTCAGATGTCTCTTCATTGCCGGAAGTTGGGGGAGAAACGGCCGTTATGCTTCCCCTCATGACGCTGCTGACCCAATGGACGCAAAAGATAGATACGCTGTTATCAGATTCAGAGCAGCGGCAGAAAATGGTGGTGGATGGGTATCAACAAGCCCAAAAATTCTCCTGGGAGAAAGCCTCAACCCAACTGTTGTTGGTGTATCAGACATTACTTTCTCAAAGTAGATAACCCCATCCTCTATAAGTACCTGGGCAAAACTAATCGAGTATTGTCCCAGTGTAGGAATACCCAGAAACAATTGCTTTGGTACTTACATATCAAAAGGATACGGGTCTATTTCGGTGAAAAGGTCTCGGCAAATAGGCACTTGCTGAGACCTTTTCGTTTTTTGAGTATCGGTCAATCGAGGGTATCCCTATGACAAAAGTACGATATTAAAAAGAAAGGATTTCTTGTAAACTGGTTGAGGGTGTTCCGTCACCAAAAACCAAAAAATAGAAAAGAAAATAAACGTGCAGCCATGATGCCTACATTTAATACACAAAGCACAAACAATCCATTATCATCTAAAGTCAATCATAGTTCATTTGCCCTCATTACGGCTGGCCTCGGTGAGGCTCGTCGGTATTTGCTTCAATGGAATGCAAAATGGGGTGTTTTTAATTTGATTGGTGGGAAAATTGATAATATGAAGGGAGATGAAAACTCATTCCTTCATGCAATCCACCGTGAACTTGAAGAAGAAATGGGTATTTTGTACCCGCAAGATTACGTTATTCAACAAGAGTTAAAACATATTTTTCTTAACCAATATTCTCAACGGCAGCGCATGTTTAGGACTTATCATTTTTGCGTGTTTGCTATTGATATATTTCCAGATTTACACACAAGCAATGTTGAATTTGCCCAATGGTTATCAACGGGATGCCAAAACGTTTACACGTCAAAAGAAGAGATTTTCCAGTTACGAACCTATCAAAATAGCCCGATCTCGCGGACGACAAAATTGATATTGCAAGAGCTTGGATGTCTTTCAACTAATGTGCAGTAGCCCTTTTTTGCTCTAAAAGCCTGCCAAACCTCGAAATTTTTCTGAAAAATAGGACTAAATTCCTATATTTCCCCATTTCGCCTTTTCGCATATTCGTACATAATTTGTGTATTGATTATGTTTGGTGATTACGCAAACTAATATCTATTTGTAGTGCAACAAATGAATGACGTGATATGAGGATCTTTATGGTGCCAAATAATGGATTATTCCAGGGCGTTATGAAGCTGAAAACGCTTTGCATTGGCGGACAATTTGCTGACTTGCCGCATGAAGCAAGCCAGGATTTGTTTCCTGCCAATGTCTTAATACATACGGATGTGTTTCGTTTCTTTATAGAACTTTCCTTTGATCAGGCATTGACGATTATTGGGCAAGATCAGGATATTGATCTTGTTTTTGTTGATGCGGATGCCGCCCCATTACCAGATACGACGATGCTGATCACGCAGGTGCGTGAGATTCGGCCAAAGTTGCCAGTCGTTGTATTTACGACGAATGTGGATGATCGGATGCGGTACTTGATGCGTGAGGGTGCCGCCTGGCATTTCACGAAGCAATCCAAAGCGATTACCCAATTAGGGAAGCAAATTCAACATCATGTGTTTTCGCCTGTTGCCTGGCAAGAGATTTTTAAGCGATATGCCCATGATAGTGTGAAGCCTCGCATTGAACCGGGGCTAAGTTATTCCGATTTGGAGATGCTGAATAAATCCCCAGAGGAACGGTACATCATTAAGCGGTTGTTTGCTGGCAGCGATATGGTGCAAATCTTCCGTATGGATGAGGGGTACAGCGGTTCTCGTATTTATCGGATTAAGCCAGCCAATGAGCTGCGGCGCATTTTGAAGATTGATGCAGCGGATCGGCTGGAATCGATTCAGGAAAAACAGGAAACGCTGATTCAGCCTCGGCTCAATCAGCGGGTGGGGCAGGTGCAGGGCAAGATGGCGCGGGGGGAGCATTTGGCAGGCATGTGTTATACCCTGGCTGGTTCTACGCGGGATGCCATGACGTTGACACAGTTTCTGAATGATCAGAATCGCGTCCGCAAAGAGTTGATCGATGACTTTTTGGGTCAGTTGCGCACCAGTTTAGACCAGTTGTATGCGGGTAGCAGTGATACAGAACTGCGTTATTGGGCACCTTTATATTCACGGGTGTTACCGACACATTTGTCGTTGGTGGATGCGGTTCTGATTGAGATGGATGAAGCGGGTGACGCAGATTTTAGCCTGGTGTCGGATGAGTTGACGACGCTTTCGGCTGTGCCTGGGAATGAGGTGTTGAAGGGGATTGGGAGGCGGTGCGCCAGGGCGGGGAACCGATGGTGGCCCTGTGTGGTTTTGAGTTGGCGGAGTTGGATACGCAGCATGGTATTTTGTATTTGCATGATGATTTGATGGCGCGGTACCCCATCGTGCCGATGTTGCACAGCCAGGAACACCCGATTTTGCGGTTTAAGGTCTCGTTTGCGGAATCTGAATGGGATATGCTGACGCATCCGCTGTTCCGACGGGGCAAGCGTCTTTGTGTGAAGGGTCGGGTGGTTGATACGCAGGAAACGATCTTGTCACGTCATATTGCGCAGGTGACGGGGTTGGATTATGACCTGGATGCGGATACGTTTGAGTATGGGTCGGGGCGGTTTGTCTCGCCGGTGACGAATGTGCGCTGTTTGTTATGGGAGATTGGGCGGGAGGATATGATTGTGCCGATTCCGCAGATTTCGCCGGTGGTGCATGGGGATTTGAATACAACGAATATTTTGGTTGAGGTGGGGGATGATGATTTATTTGTGTGGCTGATTGATTTTTCTGAAGCGCGGCCGGGTCATATTTATTATGATTTGGCGAAGCTGGAAATTGAGTTTCGCACGCATGTTTTCTTCCGTTTGTTTAAGGCGATGGTGGATGAGGGGATTTGGGATGCGGAAACGGCCGTTAAATTTGCCTTATTGGTGGATGATGTATTGTGGCAGTCGGTAGATGATTCGTTTTCAGATTTCATTGGTAACTTGCGCGATTTCCGGCCTGAATGGTATGACAATCTTTACGCGCAGTTTCCACTTTATTCGGAAAACTTGTTGTATTTTCTCTTTTCGCTGCGCAAAATGGCGAAGACGTATGGTTCTGAGCGCTTTAAATATCATTATCCGGTGGCTGTGTTTTTTCACAGTATGGCGGCACTTAAGTTTCATGAGTTGGAAAACGACCCCTGGTTTCCGTGGGCAAAGCGGTTGGCGCTCTGTTCTGGTTTGGTAGCGGGGAAACAGGCGATTCGGGGGGTAGAACGGCCGTTAGAGGTTGCCACTATCATCAAAGCTTTGCGGGAAAGAAGTTCGTTCTCGTTGATTACAGTGGGCAGCGGTGAAGAGCGGAAATATTTGCTGCAATGGAACGAAAACTGGGATATGTATAACCTGGTCGGTGGTCGGCTTTCCAATGAAAAAGGAGACCGTGATTCCTTTGCCCGTACCATCCAGCGTGAACTCGACGAAGAGCTAGGACTGCAAAGTCCGCGAGATTATCGCATTGTGTGGGAGTATAAACCGTTATACCAGCGGCAATTTTCGCGGCGTGAATTTGTGTTTAAGGATTATGAATTTCACGTTTTCCGCATCGAATTCCTGCCCCGCCATCCTGCGACGCGCGAAGAATATGAATGGTTTGCCGAGAAATTGTCACCAGACCGCGAAAATATTTTAGCGACACGGGCTGAGATCGAACGATTGCGTATTGGCGATACCCACAAGCAAATTTCAGAAACGACACGCATGATTTTGTATGAATTGGATGAAGTGAAGGCGCATGAAGAGCGTGATCTGCAAACTTCGCTTGATTTGCGTCTGGATAATGATTTTATTGTGGTCAGCCGAGGACGGGCGCAGCTAACGGGGCAGATTGTGAACTCCCATGTGGCGGGTGTTGTGGAAAGTTTGACGCTGGATGTGCTGCCTTCTATTTCGTATGAGCCTGAAAGGGAAACGGCCGTTATCCAATTAGGCACCTTAGCTTCCCGGCCAGTCGCTCCCCTTTTCAATTTGGCTGCGACCACGAGAAAAAGATGCCAGAATCATTCTACGGGCCACCTACTACGATGCGCGGGGCGAAGAATACCGGCAGGTGTTAGAAAGTCATGTCGTCTTTGATTCTCAAATCGACGCCCCATTCCACATAGAAAACCCCTATGTGGTGGGCAAACCGCTGACCCCCGCTTCAGAATCGCTCTACATGGGTCGTAATGATGTGTTCCGTTGGATTGAAGAGAATCTGATTGGCAAAACACAACCCAATACCCTGATTTTGTATGGCCAACGGCGCATGGGAAAAACCTCCACCTTGTACCAACTGGTTGGCGGTAGACGCGGCAAACCGATTCGAGAGTATCCTGGATACCCAATTTTCCCGGTCTATGTTGATTTGCAACGACTGGCTGGCTGCGACACCCAGGAATTTTTTAACCGTCTGAGCCGTGAAATTGCCCGGAACTTACTCAAGCGCCACATAACAATCACCGTACCTGAATCTTGGTCAGAAAACGGTGCTGTTTACCAGGATTTTGATGATTTTCTGGATCATGTCGAGCAGAGCTTGCCAGATAATGGTCTGCTCGTGATTATTTTGGATGAATTAGAGCAGCTTCAAGCAAGTGTCGAACAAGGGTTGTTGAGCAAGCAAATATTGCCTTACCTGCGCTCCTTGATGCAGCATCGGTCTAAGTTGACGTTTGTTTTAGTCGGTACCAATCAACTGGTTGAAGATTACTGGAGCATCATTTTCCATGTGGGCATCAGCCGTGAAATTTTGCCATTGAGCCGCGAAGAAACGGAGAGCCTGATTTGTGACCCAGTCGCGCCCATGGTGCAATATGATGACTTGGCAATTGACCGGATTTGGTTGGCGGCAAAGGGACATCCTTATTTTAGCCAGCTCATTTGCCATCGCTTGATTAGCGAAACGAATTTAGTGGGCAGCCGAAGCAAGCAAATCACCATTGCCGATGTGCGCGACACGATTGGCAATATCATTGAAGAGGATGATAGTCATTTGCTGCATATGTGGAGCGAATGTTCCCATCCTGAGCAGATGGTTTTAGCGGCCGTTGCCGGCAATTTAGAGCAGGGCGAAGAAACGATTTCTCGACAAGAGATTGTGTCTCGTTTGCGTGAGGCAGCGGTGACGGATGAACAGATTATTGAGGCACTCAAAAGCCTGGAGCAGCGCCGCTTGCTCATCAAGCAGCAAGTGGAGCGGAAATTGCAGACCCGCTTCCCCCGCGCCGAGGGTTGGGAACCGAATATTATCAGCAAGGATTATGCATACGCCATTTCTTTTGATTTGATGCGTGGCTGGATTGTCAGTAAACGGCCGTTAGGCTCCTTGCTTGAATAAATTTACTCACTCGTTTAACGCTCTGCCTCAAGGAATAATTCGACGCTCCGCGTCCCGAGGCAGTAATAAATGGAAACAACAAAGCGAATAAAAGGGAAACACATCCCCAGGAAAATCGTGTGATATTATGTTAACTTATATCGTTGGCCCACCAATCAGAAATACACAAGATTTCTATGGTCGTTCGACACAAGTAGCCCGCTTCTTTGAAATAGTGGCGGGAACCCAAACGCAGTCTGTGAGCCTATTAGGCGTACGTCGAGCCGGAAAGACCTCATTCCTGCAATACGTGTCCAACCAGGAAGTTATGTCTCGCTACATACCCAATCCGCGCGATTATGTGATGATCTACATCGACATGTCCTCCTGCCGCACGCCAAACGAATTTTACCAGCGGTTGATGGGGAACCTGGAAAAGAAACTAAGCGGAACCAGACAGTTCAATTTGTGGCAATCATCAGAAGGACAGGCAACCCTCTACGATATTGAAACCATCTTGTGTCAGCATTCGCACCGCCGTATTATTTTATTGCTAGACGAGTTTGACCAAATTCGGACGGGAGCATTTGACGAGAACTTTCTCATCGAGCTGCGTGCCATGACCGGCGTGCTTGAATATGAATTGGCTTGTGTAACCACCTCTTATTGGGATTTATATCAATTAGGCGGACATATTGGCTTACCACCTACCTCCCCTTTCTACAATATTTTCTATCCGACCCCGATTTATTTGCCTGGATTTAGTTATTCAGAAGCCGAATCGTTGATTCGACAACCGGCGACGCAAGCCGGCATTTTTTATTCAGACTCAGAAGTTGCCGATATGTATGCTTTAAGTGGTTCCCTGCCATTCTTCTTACAAGCGACCGCCGCCCACTGGTTTGACGCTAAATTGTTCAGTGAACCCCCGACATTTAACACAGTTTTAGAGAAAATGGTATTGGAACTGTCTCCTTATTTTGACCAGTGGTGGCGGCATCTCAATAAATGTGAACGATGGTTGTTGATGCAAATTGCCCAAAACGATTTGCAAGAGACATCCCCGTGCAGCGGGTCAGCGCTTACCGAAGCGCGTCGTCGATTATTGGCCTATGGGCTGCTTGTACCCGGACTAAATGAATTGGCTATAAATGGCTCGATATTTGCCTACTGGATTCAAAAGCATGGGAAAATTGTAGAAAAAACAGAACCTGCGCCCATACAAATAGATAGCATTATGCTGCGCCGAACGTTAATGAATACCTTCAACTATGAGGAACTGCGCACGCTTTGTTTTGATTTGCAGCTAAATTATGACGATTTACGAGGCGAAAGCCGCGCCGACAAGATTCGAGAGCTGATTTTGCTCATGCAAAACCGTCCTCAAGGGTTACAGCGATTAGTTGATGTGATTCGAGATGAACGCGGTGCTATCATTTAATGTGAACGATCCCCTGTAGACCTCCGAGGTTGGCGAACTTTATTCGCGCAAAACCTCGGAGGTCTGTACCTTTATTTTTCTTGCGCGTAGTAAGCATCTAATTTAGCGAAGAACTCAGATTCCTCTTTGTTATCTGGGTTATCGAGCAATTCAGCCACCGCCTCCTGACTGCGGCGTAATGCAGGCCAATCTTCCGCCAAAGCCAGGCGGAAGGCGAGGCGAGCCGCCAATACCGATGCTTCCCTTAAATTACGTAATTCAGCTTTATCCAGCGTATCATAGCGTGTGTGGCCGTAACCGCGACCGCTGCGCTCTTTACTGCCGACATTGCCGATGCCGCCCGTTGGCACCCCTTCCATCAAAAATGGATAGTGGTCAGAGTGGGCGTTGATAGATTGCTCGATACCAAATGGTGACGCCATTTCTTCGCTCCAGGCGAGCATCAGTTTCTCAACTTCCGCCCATTTATTGAGCACGATGCCGGGATTAGACCATGCCCCCGCCATATCCATGTTCAAATAAAAGCGCACGTTATCCAGTTCATCTGCATGTTTGGCGACGTATTGGGTGGAGCCAATTAAGCCAATTTCTTCGACCCCCCACAATAAAAAGCGAACGGTGAGCGGTAACTCAGCGGCGTATTGTGCCAGCACGCGAGCCGCTTCTAACAGCGCCACCGTACCAGATGCCGGGTCGAGTGCCCCTTGAGAGATGTCGTGGCCGTCGTAGTGGCAGCCTAGCATCACGATTTGTTCGGGGTTTTGAGTGCCGGGTAGCTCTGCGACGACGTTCCAGGAGGTCATTGGTTCGATTTGGTCTGTGCTGGTGAGCCGAATTTTGACGCGGCCATGCCGTTTGATGAGCCGTTGCAAGAACGCACCATCTTCCATCGCCAGGGAGATGCCAGGGATGAGCGAGGCGCCATCTGCATGGCCGACTCCACCCGTTGCGGGGCCATAGCCTGGATAATGATTGACAAAGATGAAGCCGGTTGCGCCAGCGATGATGGCACGGCCGTTTTTCTCCATGCGGTGTACCCAACGTTTGTTGCCCTTGGGGTTGACCTCACTGGTGGTGAGCACGATGTTGCCTTTGATTTCGTCAGCGCGGGCGTCGAAGTCTTCGGGTGCGCCTTCGTCTAAATCAATCACATAGCCTTCCAGATTGCAGGGCGGGGAATGGGGCAGGGTGATGCAGGGAATTTCTAGCTGCATCGGCTCCAGGAGTTCCAGCTTGACATCGCCGCGCCGCCAGCCAATGTATTCGATGGGTTCCAGGTGGACGTTGCTCAGGCCGTATTCCTCTAGTTTGGCTTTCAGGAAGTCGGCGGCTTGTTTCTCGCCTGGCGTGCCGCCAAAGCGTGACCCAAAATCGTCGCAGAGGATGGTGAGATTGTCTAGCACTTCGGTGGTGGTGTAGATGTCGCCGATGATTTGGCGGTCTAAGGATAAATGGGGGTTGGTTGGTTTCAGGTTCATAGTGGGTTCCTTTTTGGGGAGATTGGAGATTAGAGATTGGAGATTTCACGAATCTCCAATCTCTAATCTCCAATCTCAATTTTCATTAAATTCTTCAAATATCGGCATCCCCGGTAGTGTAAATACAAATTGACTGCCGCCAGCCGGATTATCTTCGACCCAAATACGGCCGTTATGCGCTTCAATCACCAGTTTGCAAAAAGTAAGACCGAGGCCGGTTCCGCGAATGGGCGCACCGCCTTGGTTGGTGCGTGTGAACCGTTCAAAGACCTGCTCTCGTGCTTCGGGCGGAATGCCTGGCCCGGTGTCTTGGATGGTGCAGACGATGCCTGGTTCATAGCCGGGGATGGTGTGTGCGTCGGCGTGAAAACGGCCGTTTACACTTCCTCCAGATGGCGTGAATTTCAAGGCATTATCCAGCAAATTGATTAGTACGCGGCGTAGAATTTCTGCATCGCCCCACACAGCCGGCAAGTCGTCGGGGCTGGTCTCAAAACTGAGTTGGATGCGGCGTTCCTGCGCCCAGGGCTGGAGGCGCTCGACAACCTGCGCCGCCAGCGGGGGCAGCCGCATCGCCTCAGCCTCGACCACTTCATGACCCGCCTCCATGCGGTTGATGTCCATCAGCGAATCGACCATATCGAGCATATCGGCGACACCCCTGTCGGCCGTTTGCAGGAGATCGGTGGTGGGGGCAGAACGGCCGTTTTCCGGCAAAAGCTGCGTTTCCAACAAACTAATGGTACTCGATAGCGTTGTTAACGGATTCCGCAGGTCATGCACAATCATGCGGGTGAGATCCGTGCGCTGCTCCGCTAATTCCCGTTCCTCGGTGACATCACGGAATAACATCAGCCAGCCAATCGCTTGTCCGCTGGCGGCTAAAACGGGCGCTTCCAGCCGCAGCAGCGTGCGCCCTGCTTCGTTTGTGAACTCGATATGCTGTTCAGGCGGCAGTGTATTTGCGTGCAACTGCGTGAGTAACGTTTGTAAAGTGGACGGGGTAAAGCCAAGCAAAACGGCGACTTCGACACTTCGACTTTGCTCAGTGGAACCAGGCTCTGTACCGCGCGTATCTGTGGGAACCAGGTTTCGTGAGAGCAAGGCGTCACTCGATTGGCTTAGCAGGTGCGCGGCAGGCGGATTGATCAAAACGATGCGCCCCTCGGTATCAATCATGAGTACCCCTTCTTGCATGGAGTTTAGCAGGGCTTGAAGCTGTTTGACGCGCTGTGCCAGGGTTTCGTCGGTTAGATTGTAGAGGCGCAGGGTTTCACTGTAGAGACGGGCATTTTGGATGGCGGCGCTGGCTTGTCCGGCGATGGCGAGCAGCACCTGCCGGTCCCAATGGCTAAATGGCGACTGCGGCGGATACCGCTGCAAAACCATGACGCCGATAATTTGATCAACGGCCGTTAGCGGAATACCGAGCCACGCATTAGGTTTAGGCTGGGGCGGAGTCAGGTCGTGACGCGCCGCGAAGTGGATATTGCGGTAGTCGGTATCGAGCAAGCTGCCCGTCTCCGCCACCCAGCGCGTAAAATCATCCGGCGTATAAGAAACCGAGACCTCCGAGGTTTTGCGCGAATAAAGTTCGCCAACCTCAGAGGTCTGATTGGGTTGAAATGACAAATGCCACGCCCCATTTTCATCAATTAACGCAATACTAAATTGGTCAACGGGAACCAGCTCTGTGACCAGTTCATACGTGCGCGTCAGCACCTCGTCTAGCTCCAATGTCTCGCGTAGCGAAGCGCCTGTGCGGTTGAGTGCCGTAAACTGCTCCAACTGTCTCTGTAAAATAAAGCGGCGCTGCCACGAGAGCCACACGACCACCGCAAACACCGTCACGCCCATCGCATAAATCACAAAAACGGGCAGACCGCTGCGAATATAGGTGAGACTGCCCAGCAGAGCAAACGGTTGTGCCAACAAGCCAAACGTGATAATGGGGAAAGCGTTTTCGCTAAAAAATTCACCGATTGGCTCGCGCATAATCAACCAGGCGATTAGCGACAGCAGGAAATAGACCAAGCCATACCCCACCGCCAAAATAATGAGTAGCGCCCAGTCGAGGTTGTCGATGACATCGGCGGTAAGCGGCGCTTGTCCGCCTACTTGCAAATAAATTTCCCCCGCCAATATCAGGGTCAGCAGATAGATGAAATCGGCACCCAAACGCTGTCGCCAAGACGGCCGTTTTACATCCACATACTCCCACAACGGTTTCCAGAGCGGCCCGGCCAGTTCTGCTAAAATGATGGCGATAAGGAGGAGGATAACGGCCGTTTCCAGCCCCACAATCAGCAAACTGCTCACAGAAACCAGCGGAACCAGCCCCACAGCCCCCCGTTTTGGCGGCAAACTAAAGTTGAGGGTAATGATAAAGAGGGTGGTGAGCAGGATCAGTTGGGGTGCTTCTTCGGTGCGTGTGCCAGCCCACAAAGCCGCCATCAGCACCATGAGCAAAACCAGCCACTCAATGGCACGGTGAAGGGTATTGTTTTGATACCAACGGCGTTTATCAGCTTGCTCAGACATGGCCTGAGTGTAACAAATTTCACCCATTTCGGGCAGGGAAATCACCACATTCTGGTAGGGGCGAGGCGATGGGGCAACTGGACGTGGTGCGACAGTCAATTGTCAATCTCCAAATCGTCTAATCGGCGTGCAACCATCGCAGATTAAGGGCGAGGCAACCGGAGAAATCGTTTACGTTTTGCCCGTGTATCAACCGGATGCAGCTCCCTACCGGATGTTGTGTGAGCACCAATCGTCAATCTAAAATCGTTAATCGCCATTTAAAAGCATTGTCGGGTGTCTTCGACCACTTGTTAGCGTAAGCGGTGAAAACACCCGACAACTGAGAAGAAGAAATACGTTGATTTAACTCTGCGTAAGTCAATAAATTCAACGAAATTCATAAAATTGGAGATTAGAGATTGGAGATTGAGACGTTAAATCTCTAATCCCCAATCTCTAATCTCAGTTGTTAACCAACTTCCGCAATCGCCTCAAACGTGCTTTTGAGCGCCGGATACAAATCACGGTAGATCGGATAGATTTTCTCGTAAGCGGCGACGTTTTCACCAGGGGTCGTACGTCCAGTGATTTGGATGATGCTGTCGCACGCTTCTTCGACGCTGTTGAAGGCACCAGCACCTGTGGCGGCCAGCAAAGCCGCGCCATAAGCAGCGCCTTCGGCGGTGTTGACGGTGACGATTTCGGCATTGAATATGTCGGCTAAAATTTGCCGCCAGAGTGGGCTTTTGCCGCCGCCACCGGAAATGCGTACCTGATCGATGCCAGTCAGCCCAGCCCCTTTCATCAGTTCAAAGCCATCGCGCAGCCCAAAAGAGACGCCTTCGATGACGGCGCGGGTCATGTGGGCCAGGGTATGCCGCACTGTCAGTCCCACGAAGGCGCCACGCGCCAGTGGGTCGGGATGGGGGGTGCGTTCGCCAGTGAGGTAGGGCAAGAAGAGTAAGCCGTCTGCTCCTACGGGAATGTCGGCAGCGGCGGCGACGAGGTCACTAAAATCTTCATCGGGGGCAAAGGTGTCGCGGAACCAGCGCAGACTGCCAGCGGCTGAGAGCATGACACCCATCAGATGCCATTTTCCGGGAACAGCATGACAGAACGCATGTAAACGGCCGTTTTCCTCAATAACAGGCGTATCAGTCGCGGCAAAGACTACACCAGAGGTTCCGAGACTCAAAGAGACGACGCCTTCCACCACTGCGCCGGTGCCGACTGCGCCAGCCGCCTGATCCCCACCGCCCGCCATGACGGGTGTGCCGACTGCCAACCCGGTGAGTTTTGCGGCTTCGGGGGTGATGGTTCCGGTAACGGCCGTTCCTTCAAACGTTTCTGGCAGCCAACTGGGGTCGATATTCAGCGCCGCTAAAACCTCAGGTGACCACGTGCGAGCCGTCACATCAAACAAGCCTGTGCCAGCGCCGCCAGCCCGATCCGTTGCATAGATGCCCGTCAGCATGAAGCGCACGTAATCTTTAGGCAGCAAAATCTGCGCACCTTGCGCGTAAATCTCCGGTTCTTCTTCTTGAACCCACAAAATTTTGGGCGCAGTAAAACCAGTTAAGGCATCATTTCCGGTAATCTGGACGAGCTTATCTTTGCCCAGGCGATTGCGAATTTCATCACATTGGGCTTGGGTGCGTTGGTCATTCCACAGAATAGCAGGGCGTAAGACCTTGCCCTCTTTATCCAGCAAAACGAGCCCGTGCATCTGACCGGTGAGGCCAACACCTTTGATATCGGCAGCTGCCACGCCACTCTCTTTGATGACTTGGCTGAGGCTCTTAATTGTGGCTTGCCACCACAAATCTGGCTCTTGCTGGCTCCACAACGGTTTCGGCGTTTCAAAGCCATATTCAGATGAGGCCACGCCGATAACTTGCCCCGTTTCGTCCATGAGCAAGGCTTTGGTGGCGGTTGTTGATGAATCTATTCCGATGAAATATTGCATGTTGGTCTCCAATTGTAAATACATGAGCCATGATGCGTGATGCGTAAGAAAATCTCACGCTTCACGTATCACGCTTTCGATAGAATTTTTGAAGGGCGTTTTACCGTGCTCCAAGGAGTAATTCTACTACCAATTGGTCTAATCTTTCGTAAGGTTGGCCGCGTTCGCCCAGGGCTTGACGGTCGAATTCGACGGCGCGAAGGGCGGCTGCATTCTCTGGCGAATATTTGCCCTGGAATGGGGCCATCGAGCCATCGTCAGCCGTGATTTCTGCCAACAAGGCTTGGATTTCTGGGTCAGCGTTGAACTGTTCTGCTTTCTCTTTGAGGATGAGGTAGGTGCGGATGCAGCCAGCGGCGAACGCGCGTACATCGTCGTAGTTGGAGGAACGGTAGGCATGGGCGTCAAAGTGACGTGGGCCATCGTAGCCAACATCTTCCAACAGTTTAACCAGGAAGAATGCATTTTTGATGTTGTATGCGCCAAAGCGGAAATCTTGGTCGAAACGACCTGGGGCTTGGTCGTTGAGGTCGATGTGGAACAGTTTGCCCGCATCCCACGCTTGGGCGACGGCGTGCATGAAGTTGAGGCCAGCCATGGTATCATGCGCCACTTCTGGGTTCAGGCCAACCATTTCGGGATGATCTAACGTTTCAATGAAGCCCAGCATCGCGCCCACGGTAGGCATGTAGATGTCGCCGCGTGGTTCGTTGGGTTTTGGTTCCAAAGCGAACTTGAGGTCGTAGCCTTGATCGAGCACGTACTCGGTGAGGTAGTTGAGTGAATCGCGGAACCATTTGCCGGCGGATAGGGCGCTTTTGCCGGAGTCGGTTTCGACCCCTTCACGACCGCCCCAGAAGACGTAGATTTTTGCGCCCAGGTCAACGCCTAAGTCGATGGCGTTCATGGTCTTTTGCAAAGCGTAAGCCCGCACTTTGGGGTCGTTGCTGGTGAAAGCACCATCGCGGAAGGCGGGATCGCTGAACAGGTTGGTGGTTGCCATGGGCACGACCAGCCCGGTGTCGCTTAACGCTTTTTTGAAATTGGCGATGATCTGAGTCCGTTCGGCGGCGGTGGCGTCAATCGGAATGAGGTCGTTGTCGTGGAAGTTGACGCCGTAAGCGCCGACTTCGGCCATCATGTGGACGGCTTGGACGGGGGTGATGGGTTTACGGGTTGGTTCGCCAAAGGGGTCGCGGCCTACGTTGCTAACGGTCCAAAGACCGAAGGTGAATTTGTTTTCTGGTTTTGCTGTGTACATGATTGTTCCTTTTTGTTTAGTCTCGCCGAGATTGGTCCGAATCTGCAAGCGATTCGTTTAGTTGACAGTGATTTTGCTGAAGAATACTTTGTTGGTGATAACGGCCGTTTCCCCCACCACCTCAATATCTGCCTGTAACGGTAAATCGTCAGAAGACGCGCCAACCATAATGCGTACCGTACCTGGTTCCACGACGAAATCCATATTGGCATCGTAGAAACCAAATTGGCTGGCATCGAGCGTGAATGTGACAGTTTTTGTCTCGCTTGGGGCGAGATGGATGCGTTTGAACCCTTTCAGGTCTTGCACCGGACGGGTGATGGAGGCAAACAGGTCTTGGATGTAGAGCTGAACGATCTCGTCGCCAGCCATCTGCCCTGTATTGCTGACGTCAACGCTAATTTGCAGGGTGTCGTCGGTCGCCAGTTCTGTTTTGTTGAGCTGGAGATTGTCCAGTTTGAATGTGGTGTAGCTCAAGCCGTAGCCGAATGCGTAGAGCGGCGTATTGCTCTCGTCAGCATAGGCACCTTTCCAGTGGGATTTACCGCCGGATGGCTTGTGGTTGTGATAAATCGGCACTTGTCCCACGTGGCGGGGGAAGCTGATGGGCAGCTTGCCCGCTGGGGCTAACGTCGCCAAAGATAACCTCGGCCAACGCTTCTGCGCCTTCTTCACCTGGGAGCCACGCTTCTAAAATAGCAGGCACATTTTCATTTGCCCAGTTGATGGTCAGCGGACGGCCGTTTACCAAAACAACGACAACCGGTGTGCCAGTGGCATGAATCGCTTTGATGAGTTCTTCTTGCACGCCTGTCAGATTCAGGTCTACGCGGTCACGCGCTTCGCCGCAGGTGCAGGAATCGGTCAGGCCAGATTTACCGCCGACGAAGACCAAGGCCACGTCAGATTTCGCAGCAGCAGCGACGGCTTCGGCAAAACCGGAGGTATCGTCGCCCGTGATTTTGCAGCCTTCGGCGTGATGGATGGTCGTGTTTTCGGAGACACGCGCTTGCAGCCCTTCGAGAATGGTGTGCATCGGCACAAAGCCGTCCACCACGTCAACGCGGTCTGGCACAGGCATGTTAAAGACGTTTTGTTCGGTCGTCA
This sequence comes from uncultured Chloroflexia bacterium, assembly GCA_963747345.1. Taxonomy (GTDB): domain Bacteria; phylum Chloroflexota; class Anaerolineae; order Promineifilales; family Promineifilaceae. The sequence continues at coordinate 59,857 of CAVVFA010000012.1, forward strand.
TTTCTTGCAACGATTCGGCATGGCATAAATAGGCGTAGTCGCCGAGCATGTGGCGAATTGTGTCGGTCTGCGGGCCGATGACGGCGATGTTGCTTAACTCAGGGGAAAGGGGGAGCAGACCACCTTCGTTCTTGAGCAGGACGAAGGATTTGCGGGCAATGTCGCGGGCGAGTTGGCGTTGGGCGGGGGTATCGAAAACGGCCGTTACCGCTTCTTCATCGACATATGGATTTTCAAATAGACCCAGTTTGAATTTCATGGTCAAATGGCGTGACACGATTTTGTCTACCAATGCCATCTCAATCTCGCCGTTTTCGACGGCTTTAACGAGAGAGTCGCCATAATAATCGGTGCTGGGTAGTTCTACGTCGATGCCCGCGTCTAAGGCCATTTCGGCGGCTTTGGCGCGACTGTCAGTTAGTTTGTGTGCGCGTTGGATTTCGGCAATCGCAAAATAATCAGACACGACGATGCCGTCGAAGCCCCATTCGTCACGCAAAATATTGGTGAGCAGTTCTTTGGATGCGGCACAAGGCACCCCATCCAGCTCATGATAGGCGTTCATCAGAGATTGCAGATTGGCTTCTTTAACGGCCGTTTCAAAGGGCAGCATAAACACTTCGCGCAGTTCACGTGGGGGAATGTGCGACGGTGCCCAGTTCATGCCACCTTCCGGTAGACCGTAGCCTACAAAATGCTTGGCCGTTGCCAACACGCCGGTATGCAAATCGTCGCCCTGCAACCCGTTGACAAAGCTCACGCCCATCTGCGAAACCAGATACGGGTCTTCGCCAAAGGTTTCTTCGACGCGTCCCCAGCGCGGGTCTCGTGTCACATCGATAACGGGTGATAACCCTTGCTGTGCCCCAGCCGCCCGCATTTGCTTGCGAACCACAGTTGCCATTGCTTCTACCAAGTCTGGTTCCCATGTGCTGGCAACCCCGATAATTTGCGGAAAACAAGTCGCATTTCGCGCCATATAACCGCTGCAACATTCCTCATGAACGAGAGCGGGAATTCCCAGCCGTGTATTTTCGATTAGATATTTCTGGATTTGATTGGCAACTCGTGCCCCTTCTTTCGGATCCAAGCTGCTCGCACCGGCAACACGCGTAATTTGCCCGATTCCTTCGGCCATTAACTCGGTAGCTTTATCACCATCAAAGCCCATATCAGATAGCAGTTGGAATACCCAGGCGCTGCCTAATTGAGCCACCTTTTCGACCAATGTCATCTGAGCTAATAAATCTTGGACGCGCGCCTTTATCGGTTGAGAGGCGTCGCGGAACAGGTCTGAAGAGTGTGTTGTTTTAAGCATGATTTAGCTTTTTTTGGCTCTCAATCAGGCAGCATAAACCAAACTGTGTCGATCAATACCATCTGATGCCAGTTACAAAAAATGTAAATTAGGATGAATAAAAAATGTATAGTGGGGAACGGCCGTTCCCCTTTGGCTCGAACTAGAATCCCGTTTTGTTTGTTGTGAAAAGAATAATCAAATGAGCTACTCCTTTACAGAGCCCATGGCAATACCACTAATGATGTATTTGGAGAAGAAGGTATAGATGATGATGACTGGAATCGCCGTCATTGCCAAACCAAAGTAAATAGCACCATATTCTGTGCGGTACACATCACCACGCAAGAGTTGTATTAACATGGGCAGTGTGTACTTCTCAATCGAAGAAATCATAATGAATGGCGTGAAGAAATTATTCCATGACCCAACAAACGTGAAGATTGCCAGAGTCACAGCTCCTGGCATCGCGATTGGCATCATAATACGATGGAAAATCCCCAATTCACTGGCACCGTCCACGCGACCCGCATCAATCAAATCATGTATTACAATGGATTCTAAATACTGGATACTGAAGAAAACAGCAAAAGCAGAAGCAATGGCAGGTACAATGAGTGGAATATAACTGTTCGTCAGACCCAAGCGTGACATGTATTGGAAATAACCAATAATGGAGAGTTGAGTAGGCACCAGCACCAGAATAACAATGAATCCAGCGAAAGCCTTCTTCCAGCGGAAGTTATAGACTACTATGCCATACGCTGCCAAAAAGCCGAAATAGACCGCCAAAAACGTTATGGAAACTGATAGGAATAAACTATTTAAAAACCCTCTTGGCAGATTCAGTCCTCTATTGGCTAGAATCTGGTAATTCTCAATCATGTGAGTACTGGGGATAATACTGATTCCCTGTTGAATTTGAGTGGTCGAACGGGTTGCGTTAACAAGTAGTAACCAAATAGGGGCAATGGTAATAAATAACAAAACAACCAGGAAAATATAAATAATAATGCGAGATATTTTAGTATTGAGTGTGTAATTTTTAGACATAATAGACAGCTCCAGTCATAGACCATTCACAAAATGAGAGACGTCAATGTAAATAAAAATTCTGGTTGACTAATCTTTTTTCTACGTTCTCCCAGGAAAAAGAAAATGCCCAGGGCTACTACAGTGGTCATTAAAAAGACCGATACACCGACGGCTGAAGCCGCCCCGATGTGACCTTTACTACTGGCGAATTTCAAATACATCAACATATTATTGGTCAGAATAGAGCCACCGGGTGCCCCACGACCATCTGTCAACAAGAAGGGGATATCAAACATTTGCATACCACCTACCAGAGAAGTGACAAAAATATAGATGAGAATGGGCTTCAGTAGGGGAGCTGTAATCCGCCAGAACATTTGCCATGCGTTGGCACCATCAACCATGGCAGATTCATATAATGACACTGATATTGCGGTCATGCCAGCCATGACGATAATAACTGTTTGGCCGAACCACATCCACCATTGAATGAAAACCACTAGCCCACGAGCAATATTGGGATTCTGTAAATAATGCATTGCTTCTGGCAAAATACCAGAACGAACCATCAACTGGTTTACTGGTCCATAGAAAGAAAATAAACTAAAAAACAAGGCGGCAACGGCTGCGGGCATGAGCAAATTTGGTAAAAAGTAAATAGCACGCCAGGCACCTACTGCTCTTAACTTCAAGCGCGTACTGGTAAACCAAATTGATACCAACATGGCAATACCAATTTGAGGAATAAAGTTTAAAATCCAGATCAACCAGGTGTTTTTTATCGCCATCTTAAACGAACGATCCGTTAGGAGGCGTGCGTAGTTTTCGAAACCGACAAACTTGGACTGACTGGACATCATGGTAGTGTCAGTAAAACTCAAGTAGAAGGTATTGTATAGAGGATATAGACTGAATATCAGGAACCCAATAATAAATGGGGTGATATATAGATATCCATTATAGTCTTTCTTCCAAATAAACTTTTTCGCTTGCGTATTTTCTTGAGTGAGGGTGCTTTCTTTTGCCATAATATTCTCTTTTGAGGAGTGAGGGTAATTTGAACTAGATATTGGGGCAGTGATATTAAACACCACTGCCCCAATATTTTAACCTATTTCATTCTGTTAGGGAACGATCAGATCGGGGAATTCAATTGCCAGATTGTCTTTCCACAATGACCACATTTCTTCTTCGGTGATTTCGTCGTTCAGATACTGATTGACCGGATCGCCCAAGGCACGTTGAATGGCATCATCAGAACCGGTCATCAACTCGGCGTTGACTTCCGGAGCGGCGGCCGCGAAGCCACCGTAGGAGTTTTGACCACCCAAGAAGGCGCTCATTTCAGAATCATCAAAACCTGCGGTGATGGCTTCGACAACGACTTGGCTGGAAACAAAGTCACCAGCTGCTTGCGCTTGATCGTCGGAGACTGAAGGATCACATCCTTTCAGATATTCGTTGGTGTAGACACCAGTAGCCCAGTTGGTGAGATTTTCTTCATCCAGGGCAACGAAGCGAACGAAGTCTTGGGCCAAGTCCATCTTGGGCGTGCCATCAATGACACCAACCCAGGTACCACCCCATTGGTAGGGCAGTGGGCCTGAGATAACACCCCAGTCACCAGTGGTATCGGAAGAGCCATCTTCGGTCACGGCGTTGGGAGCCAATACGTAAGGCAGACCCCAGGTGGGCAGGAAGTAGGAGAAGATTTGTTTCGGATTGCCTTCAGCATCTACCAGGGTGCCGTTCATGCCGGCGAACCAACCTTCTTGCCATTGTCCGGCTTGGGCTTCGTAACCTTCGTCACGGAACATTTTGGAGACGGCTACGTATTCTTCGACCATGGGGTCGACAACGAGGGTGTCATCAACGATCCAGGGATCGGCACGGTTGGCGAAGTAGGGTTGCGCGAATTCGGAATTAGAAGCCACGATGTAGGTGTTGCCGCCTGATTTTTCTTTGATCACGGCAGCCGCTTCAGTGAATTTGTCCATGTCGCTGAGCAAGGCTTGGATTTCTACCGGGTCATCGGTGCCAAAGTATTCTTTAGCCAAGCTGCGACGATAGAATACAGCGCCTGGGGTAGCCTGGTATGAGAAAGCTTTGGTGATGCCTTCATTGGTACCAACTCCGACGACTGCGGGGTAGGTTTGCAATTCTTCGGCAATGGGTAGCAGATCACCGAGATCAGCCAAGAAATCGCTTTCGACATATTCTTTGACGAAAGAAGCTTCTAAGGCGATGACGTCGGGTGCATCAGCGGTGCCCAAGGAGGAAAGCAGTTTGGTCTGATATTCGCCATTGGTCATGGGGATCATGGTGTAAACGACGTCTACATTTGGATTCACACATTCATAGGCGACGGCCATGGTGTTGATTTCGTTGGTGAAAGACCAAACGTTCAACGTTTCTTTCTCTGCCATGGCTTCTTCTGCAGGGGCTTCGGTGGCTACTTCTTCAACAACTTCTTCGGCTGCTGGTGCTTCAGTTGCTACTTCTTCGACGACTTCTTCAACAACTTCTGGTGCTTCAGTTGCTGCTTCTTCGACAACTTCTTCAACAGCTGCAGCTTCTTCTTGAACAGCTTCTTCCACGGCTGGTTCGGAACCACCACAGGCAGCCAAAGCGAGACTGGTCAATAACATTAATATAACAAGTAAATATAGGGGCTTACGCATTTTTATTCTCCTCGATTTTAATTATTTGAAAACGTTTGCAATGTCTTGCAAAAAACTAACAATATAGGTTGATTTGTAAAAAAAGTTGGTTTTATTATTGGTTAGCGTACCTCCTTATTATTATTCTGGGAAATCTATCTTGAATTACTCTGCAAAAATCAAAGAATAAAGCTACATTTTGCAAACGTAATCATAGAATTTGCTGTGGATTTGGCTAAAGAACGGCCGTTTTACCTGTGTTTCCCATGATTATCTGCAATTTGTTGACGGAGTCGAACTTTATCCCGTATAATCTTTGCAAGCGTTTGCAAAAGTATAATTCAACCAAAATAAATTGTCAAGATATTAGCAATCTTACACAATAGGTGGCACTATGGCACTAGAAAATACAAACTCTAATAATGTTACAATCGTCGATGTGGCGCGGGAAGCTGGCGTATCCTTCTCAACGGTATCTCGGGTTGTCAATAATTTTAAACATGTAAAGCCAGAAACAAGGGATCGTGTTGAAAAAGCGATGAAAAAATTAGGCTACGTTGCCAATTTGAAAGCACGTAGTTTGGCGGGGGGTCGCTCTCAAGTGATTGGTATGCTCATTTATGAGCTAGATACCAGTTATCATATAGAAATTGTGCGGGGGGTAGACGCTGAGATTACAAATTCAGAGTATGATCTGATGTTATCGACGACCCATAAAAGGAAACGGAAAGAATCTGCTTATGTGACACAGCTCACGCAAGGCATGGTTGATGGATTTCTTTTTGTGCTGCCACGAAATCTGGAAGCCTATACGGAGGATTTGGATAGACAACAATTCCCGTATGTTTTAATCGATCACCCAGGTATAGATAACAGCATGAGTAGCACGATTACGGTGACAAACTGGCAAGGGGCTTATGATGCCACTCAATATTTAATTGATTTGGGGCATCAACGAATTGGCTTTATTACGGGGTTTATAGAAGTTGCCAGTGCTCAGGAGCGTTTGGCAGGATACCAGACAGCGATACGGGATAATGGCCTCTTTGTTGACCCAGAGCTAATTTGTAAGGGTGATTTTCTTGAAGAAAGCGGCTATGAAGCGGCTAAAAAGTTTTTGAATTTAGCGAAACCGCCGACCGCTATTTTTGCATCAAGTGATATGTGTGCATTTGGGGCAATGAAAGTGGTTAACGAGTCTGGTTATCGCGTGCCAGAAGATGTTTCGATTATTGGGTTTGATGATGTGCCGGAAGCTTCTTTTATGCGGCCTATGCTAACAACCGTTCGGCAACCTTTGCGAGAGATGGGGCAGTTAGCGACGCGTATGTTGTTGGAACGGATTGATGATCCGACCATGCCACCTGTTCAAGTTGAGATTGCCACAGAATTGATTATTCGTGATAGCTGCCAATCGCCAGAGAATAGTAAACTGCTTTAATTGAGAGCCACCCACACGAAAGCTCGTATGGATGGCTACTAGTTTTCGTATCTGCTTACAGCGTGTCGATTACGGGCATGATGTGGGTTATGATGTCTGCTTCTGTTTTGGGTTGGGGGATGTTGCGGAAAAGATGCCAGGTTTCTATGTGGGAAACGGCCGTTTCCGGTGCAAGCTTCACCAAAGACCCTAATGTTTCAACCTCTAAAATTTCCTCATTTGTAAACAGCTCAACATTACTATTGAAATCAGGGTAGGTCTCGTTTTCTTTCACATCAAACGTCTTCACAAATAAGTGTCCATTGCGAGCGTAAGCCGCCCAGCCATCTGGAACCCAAAGCCCTACCTTCTGTGGTTCAATCATAGACGTATCTTGATTGAGCATGATGAAGTTTCGTCCCCAAACCCAACGTGGATCTGCCATATCGGTGTAAGCCCACAAGGCCATCGAATTAACCGGCAGCATATTGAGCGGATGCGGGCCTTTTGGTGGCAGCGGTACAATCCCAACTCCACCCGTTGTCATCACTGAAAGAGACCACGGCGCCAGTTCTACTGCCCACATATTTTTGTTGGTCAATCTATGAACAACCCGCACGTTTGCCGACTCATCGTCTAAATAGAGATCGATTTCTTTTTGGATGCCAGTGGTAGACTCCACAGATTGAATCAAACGCACAAATCCATCAAGTTCTTCTATTTGAACAGGGTTGTTATCCGGAAAGTAGGTGCGGGGCTGATTTTCTGGCGCGTGCCATAAACGGTGTCCCCCATAAGATTTCCATTCATCGCCGCCTGTTTCACCCACACCGGGCAATTCAACGAATTCATTTTCTTCACCAACAAAACCAAAACGAATAATTCGTGGGCCAACATCGGTCGTCAAAACTAACTCTATTAGACCATTTGAAAGTTTGTAACAATTGGGCCAGCCTCCATAAGGAGTTTTTGTAAGCGTAATCATCTTTGCACCTTTATTGTACTGAAAGAGATAAATTGCCTTTCTAAAGAAAGACAAAAGACTTGGTTGAAAATTTCAAACCACTATTAAACAATTGCATAAGCTTAGTGAAAGGGAGTAATTTCAGCAAGTAAAAAGTGGTGTATAGAAAAAAACCTGCCCGGAAATTTTTTCCGGGCAGGTTACCCCAAAAAGCTACTAAAAATCCTGAGCAAAATAGGCTAAGGATAATTTTTTTCACTCGAACAGCGACAATATAAAGTAAAGCAGTAAAACCTTACAGATGCTATGGTTATTTTTGTAAAAAAGTATAGGAAAAGTATAGTCTTGGAGGAATTGCAGCGCTTAATAGGTGGGGAAATGTCGAGTCCTATAATATTTATGTCAATCCCTTTTGGCGGACGAGTGCCATTGCCTCATCACGTTTTTTAACATGAAGCTGTTTGAGTATGTTTCCCATATGGTATTTAATGGCTGATTCAGTGAGGTGTAATTCTATGCCTACTTCTTTATAAGTCATTCCTTGCGCTACAAGGCTCAGGATTTCTTGCTGACGGGGGGTGAGCAGGTCAAGCTTTGTGTTTTTTAGAGATAGATTTGGAGTTGTGGGTGGTTTTATTATGGCTGATTGTTCTTTTAGCTGAACAAACTCAGCCAACATCTTTGTGGCAACCTCAGGGGCGATCACAATTTCACCTCGGGCTAAAGCGGATAATTGTTCGAGGAATAGATCGCCGCTCATATTTTTGAGCAGGTAGCCATCTGCCCCATATTTAAGTGCTGAAAATAAGGTTTGGTTGTCTCCGGCAACGGTTAACATAGCGATTTTTACGTCTGGCATAACAGATTTGATCTGGCGGGTTGCTTCGACGCCATCACACAGGGGCATGTGAATGTCCATTAAGATGAGATCCGGGCGCAGAGAATAAGCGAGTTCTTGGGCTTCTTTGCCATTATGCGCTATGCCAATTACTGGAATCCCCTTGGTTGTCAGTCTATCCTGTAGCCCTTCTAAAAATAAGGGATGATCATCAACCAGCATGATGCGTAAGGAACGTAATGCTTCGATTTCAGATTCAGGCCAGCGTGGAATTTGGATGATAACTTTTGTGCCTTTGCCTGGTGCTGTGCGGATTTGCAAGTCCCCCCCAATTTCTTGAATTCTTTGCTCCATGATTGTTAGGCCAAAGTGCATGTCTGATTTTGGGGATGTTGTTTGGCTTGGCAGGTCAAAGCCGATGCCTTCATCTTCAATGATAATTTGAGCTTGTTCATCATTTAGAAGCAGCATGAGCCGCACTTCTTTTACGTTGGCGTGTTTGCGGACATTGGTTAGGGATTCTTGAATGAGGCGTAATATTTGATCTTCTACAATGGGGGCAAAGGGGTGGGGCAGAAGGTTTTCTGGAAAGCTGGTACGAACGATGATGTCATATTGTTGTTGATAATCTTTAAGATAACTGTTTAGGGCATCAAGGAAGTTCTGACTTACTTCTGATTTGTTCTGAATAGCCAGGATGCTGGCGCGGATGTCGGCATGGCTGTTTTGGGAGATGGTGGCTAGTTTTTGTAAGGTGGCGTGCAATTTGTTTTTATGATCTTGAGCTAGTAAATCCATGGCGGTGTACAGTTGCATATTGATGTAACCCATGACCTGCCCCAAGCCATCATGTAATTCCTGGGCAAATCGTTCCCGCTCCTGCATGATAACGACTTTTTCTTGCTGTTCGCGCAGCAATTGTTCGGCTTGTCTGCGATGGGTGATGTCGGTGGCTATGAAGATGGCTCTGGTAATTTCTCCATCTTGGTAGACGGGGGCAACTTCGTTTTCAAACCATAATTCGGTACCGTCTTCTCGATAGATGGTGGATTCATACTTTTGGGGTGTGCCTGTCTTGAAAACTGAGGTTAATACTTGTTTGGTGGCAATCTGGGCTTTTGTGGGCAAGAAGTTGTATACGCTGCTGCCTACGACTTCTTGCGGGGTGAGGTTAGACCCTATCTGGTTGATAAAAAGGATGATGCCTTCTTGATCGATGGTGACGATGCGCACGGGGGCGTTGGTGACGAGGGAGCGCCACCGTTCTTCTGCGGCGGTGAGGGCGCGGGCTGTTTCTTTGTGTTTGATGATTTCTTGTTTTAATTGGATAACGGCCGTTTCCAAATCCAAAGTACGCTGCCTAACAATCCCTTCAAGATTGGTTGTTAACCGCGCATTTTCAATGGCGACAGTGGCCTGGGCCGCCAGTGCGGTTAAGATCTCAATATCTTGCTGGTTAAACGGACTATCATCCCGCTTGTTCTCAACTTCTAAGACCCCAATGCGTTGTTTATTGTATTGAAGCGGTAGTGCCAGTAAAGAACGCGCCACAAACCCCGTTTGCTGCGCCGCTTCTGAAAAGTGTCGCGGATCCTTGTCAACCTCTGATACGATAACCGGTTGACCAGAGGTAAAGGCTGCCCCCGCAATAGATTTTTCGATAGGGACTGAAATCTCGGCGAGTTGTTCGGCGTGAGAAGTGACGTTGGCAAAATGGAGTGATTGCTGGTCTTCATTGAGCAGTAGAATAGCTGCGGATTCTGTATTCGTCAGTTCAACTGCTGATTCCGTGATGAGGGTTAGCAACTGGTCGAGCGACATGGTGGAGGTTAATTCGCGGCTGATTTCGAGCAGTCGTTCTATGGGTTGTAGATGGGGGAGTGTTTGAGTTTTTTCTTTCTCAGGCATAGTAAACCTTCCAATTTGTATTTTACACGAGAGTTAGTTTTTATTTTAATAATGATGGTTGTGGTGGATATCAAAAAAGAACAGACTTACATTAAAAAATCTTAATTCTATTGTAAAAAAGTGACAAACAGAATTTTTTATAGTATGATGGAAACAAGCTTAGATAGGTTAGGGTTGAAGGAAAACTCCTCCCCCCAAAAAACTGGCACGAGAGAAACGCGACTGGAACACCTGTATTTAGCTTAGGGTAATGTCTCCCCTCCTTCAACCCTTAACATTACCCGTCGTCTATGAACCGCCCTCCTGGAACATAGGCAAACAAACACAAAACCGCTCCCTTCCCCCAAGGGAGCGGTTTTATTTTAAATGGCGAGTGCCTGTTGATGGGTGATTTTGCTATATAATCGGATGAAAATCTCACTTCCGTGGAGGGAAGCTTATGACTTATTTACCTGCTGATTCTCGTTATGATTCGATGCAATACCGGCGCAGCGGCCGCAGTGGCTTGACAGTTACCCGCCATCACCCTGGGTCTTTGGTACAATTTTGGCGGTGTGGATTTATTTGAAAACGGCCGTTCTCTCGTTCATCGCGCCTTTGATTTGGGTATTACTCACTTTGACCTCGCCAACAACTATGGTCCGCCACCCGGCTCTGCTGAAGAAAACTTTGGTCAGATATTGGCAAAAGATTTAGCCGCTTACCGAGACGAACTCGTTATTTCCAGCAAAGCGGGCTACTACATGTGGCCGGGGCCGTATGGGGAATGGGGGTCACGCAAATACCTCATCGCCAGTCTGGATCAGAGCCTAAAACGTATGGGCTTAGACTATGTAGACATTTTTTACAGCCATCGTCCTGACCCCAATACACCGCTAGAAGAAACGATGGGGGCGCTAGATTACATCGTACGCAGTGGACGGGCGCTTTACGTGGGCATTTCTACCTACAGTCCAGAACAAACCGTGGAAGCTGCCGCTATTTTGCGCGATTTAGGCACCCCTTGCCTCATTCACCAGCCACGTTACAACATGTTTGACCGTTGGATTGAAGATGGCTTGTTGGATGTGTTGGCGGATGAAGGCATCGGCTGCATTGGTTTTTCCCCGTTGGCGCAAGGTATTCTTACTGATAAATATTTGGGAGGGTTGCCCGAAGATTCGCGGGGGGCAAAATACAAGGATGAACTGCATTGGGGCGACCGAGTTAACGAGGAGCGCATTGAGAAAGTGCGGTTGCTGAACGAAATGGCTCAGGTTCGTGGCCAAAGCATGGCGCAAATGGCAATTGCCTGGATATTGCGTCACCCGCAAATGACCTCGGCTTTGATCGGGGCAAGCAAAATTCGTCATATAGAAGAGGCTGTCGCCGCATTGGATAATTTAGCCTTTACGGATGAAGAACTGATTCAAATTGATACAATTTTGGCAGGTTGATGGATGGTTATTTGAGCAGCTTGGTTGCATGAGAAGAGCCAAGTTGCTCATATGCTTCGGATTTGCCACAAATAGCCAACCATTTATTTCGTGAACTATTACTAAGCCAAAGCTCTTGAATTTGGGAGGACGCTCCCATAGAATAGAGCCAAGAAAAATAAAATAAACCTTAAGACGCATGACAAAATGTCAGTCGGGTGGCCTGGATGCCATCAAACTAAATTTTTTGTGCGTCTTTTTTGTTTATATAGGGACTGGAGATTATGCAGGCTTCTTGGTCGGCTCCATTTACAAAATACGAACTTGATAATCCATTCTTCGATGAGATGTTTGCTGCCCCGGGTAACCCGCGTCCGCAGTATGAGGCATTGTTTCAAGCATTGCTCACCTTATCCGCCGAGGAATTGGATCGCTACCAGCAAGCGGCTGACTTATCCTTTCTCCATCAGGGTATTACCTTCACTGTTTACGGCAATGATAAGGGAACGGAGCGTATTTTTCCTTATGATTTGCTGCCCCGCATTATCACGAAAGATGAATGGGATACCATTGAATTGGGTCTTAAACAGCGCATTACCGCGCTAAACCTCTTTTTACATGATGTTTACCACCAGGGAAAAATCCTGGCGGATGGCATTTTGCCGTATGAGCTAATTTATACCTGCCAGCATTATCGGCGGGAGATGCGTGATGTGGATGTGCCGAAAGACATTTATGTGTCGGTGGTGGGAACGGATCTGGTGCGGGTGGAAAACGGCCGTTTTGCCGTCCTAGAAGATAATCTCAGAGTGCCGAGTGGTGTTTCCTACATGCTCGCCAACCGGCAAGTCATGAAACGGACGCTGCCTTCACTGTTCAGCGGCTACGGGGTGCGTCCCGTGTCACAGTATGGGCAGGCACTGTTGGCAACCCTCAAAGCATTGACCCCGCGTCATGGCGTAGACCCGGTTGTGGTGGTGTTGACGCCTGGTGTCTATAACTCCGCTTATTACGAACACACCTTCTTAGCGCGGCAAATGGGCGTGGAATTGGTAGAAGGGCGAGATTTACTCGTTCACGACAACGTTGTTTATATGCGCACCACTAGCGGTTTGAAGCGGGTTGATGTGATTTACCGCCGTATTGATGATGATTTTCTGGATCCGTTGGCCTTTCGTCCTGATTCAGCTTTGGGCGTGTCCGGGTTGCTCAATGCGTATCGGGCAGGAAACGTCGCTTTAGCCAACGCCATTGGCACAGGCATCGCTGATGACAAGGCACTCTATGTTTACGTGCCGCAAATTATCAAATATTACCTGAATGAAGAGCCGATTTTGCCCAATATCGAGACATTTTTGTTAGAAGACCCCAAGCAGCGGGAATATGTTCTGCAAAATCTGGATAAACTGGTGGTGAAAGCGGTCGGCGAATCAGGGGGGTATGGCATGTTGATTGGCCCACACAGCAGTAAAAAAGAGCAGGAAACATTCCGTGACCTCATTTTAGCCAAGCCGCGCAACTATATTGCCCAACCCACCTTGTCCCTTTCTCGTGCACCCTGTTTTATTGATGGCGAAGTGGATTCACGCCATGTCGATTTGCGTCCCTATATTTTGTATGGTGACGAAATCAAGATTGTGCCTGGCGGGTTGACGCGGGTTGCGTTGAAAAAAGGCTCCCTGGTGGTCAATTCGTCACAGGGTGGCGGCAGTAAAGATACCTGGGTGTTGTCGCAGTAATATGTTGAAGGAGAGAGTGTATGCTATCACGTGTCGCTGACAGTTTGTATTGGTTAAGCCGCTACCAGGAACGGGCAGAGCATAAATCTCGCCTGACTGCGGTTTATCTGGATATTCTTCTGGATCAGTCGAATGAGATTGGGGATGAACGGTTTCAGCATTTCTTGAAATTGCTGAAACATGAGAATTTGGTTGATAAAAACCTCAGTCTCAAAGACCTGTTTCAAACGATTGTGTTGGATGATGATAGCCCTAAGTCGATTGTATCTTCGGTTAATTTGGCGCGAGAAAATGCGCGACAGGTTCGGGAACAAGTTAGCACGGAAACCTGGATGCAGATTAACCAACTCTATTTGATGATGAAACGGCCGTCTAAGGCATTGTGGTGGCAGCAGCCGCAAGTGTTTATGCAAGAAATCATGCGTGAATTCTATCTTTTTGGCGGCATCGTCGATACCACCATGAGTCACAATGAAGGGTGGCAGTTTATTCGGTTGGGCAGTTATATGGAACGCGCCAATAGCTTGATCCGGTTGGTGGATACGCATTTTCAGACCTATACGGGGCAAGACCCGTCGGCAGAAGATTATTTAGATTGGGTGGCGTTGCTGCGAAGCTGTACGGCGTTTGAGGCGTATTGCAATGTGTATACGGCCAATTTGCAGCCAGCACGTATTGCTGAATATTTGCTACTCAACCCAGAATTTCCCCATTCGCTTCATTTTTCAATCAATATGATTTATCACACGTTGCAACAAGTCGCCGCGATTACGAAAACGCAGCGGAATCAACAACTCAATCGGCAGGCTGGTCGCTTGCGTTCTTTGTTGCGGTTTAGCCAAATCGATGAAATTATGGAAGAAGGGTTGCACCCGTTTTTGCAAACTGTGCAAACGCAATGTGACCAAATCCACGAGAGTCTATATCAGGTATATATTTCGTTTCCCGTGGTGGAGGAATTGCCCGCTTAGATTGTGTAACAACTTTTGACTTTGGCGCACGGTCAAGCTTTTTGGATGCGTTTTATGTCCAATTTCGTTTGTGAACGCATCCTTAATTGTTATAAAGTTAGACGGTTATATTTCAAGGAGAGGCCGTATGAAAGTTGTAAATCCAGCAACCCAACAATCTACAGCGCCTGTGAGAATGACGACGGCGACGCATTACCGCATTCGTCATCATACGCGCTTTCGGTATAGTGCCCCGATTTTGGAGAGCTTTATGGAAGTGCGTATGGAGCCGCGCAGTGATGGCAACCAGCACTGCCAGTCGTTTTCGATCACGACAGATCCCCAATCGCGGATTATGCGCTATCAAGATTATGCGGGGAATACGGTGAATCATTTCAATGTACCCGGCCAACATGCTCAATTGGTGGTGAAAACAGAGGCGGTGGTGGAAAAACGGCCGTTTGCCCCCTTACCTTCTTCTCTCACTTCTCATGCCTGGCTAGGAATTGATGCCCTGCGTCTCACTGGTATGTACTGGGATTACCTCTCCTCCAGTCATTACGCTAAAAATAGTGCTAAATTAGAGGCGTTTGCTCAAGAAATTGGCCTGGATCGGCGCATGGATCCGTTGACATTGTTACGCTGGCTCAACAGTGTTATCTATGAAAAATATGCTTACGTGCCTAATTCAACCAAAGTAGATTCTCCTATTGATGAGGCATTAACTTCGCGTGAAGGTGTGTGCCAGGATTTTTCACATATCATGATTGCGTTGGTACGCAGTGTGGGGATTCCCTGCCGCTATGTGAGTGGTTATCTTTATCACCAGCCCGACGAGGATCGTTCTATGGAAGATGCCTCACATGCCTGGGTGGAAGCGATGCTGCCTGATATTGGCTGGATTGGCTTTGACCCTACTAATAATCTGATGGCCGATGACCGCCATATTTGTGTTGGCATTGGGCGAGATTATGCTGATGTGCCGCCTACACGTGGCGTGTTCCGGGGTGAAGTGGAGACTGAGTTGGATGTGGGCGTACAGGTTATGTGTTTAGACGACACACCGGCAGAAAATCAACCATTGCTGGAAAAGATTGCGTGGGAACCGGCTAGTGTGGACATGACTGGGCAATATTTTCAACAACAGCAACAGCAACAACAATAGCAACAACAATAGCCGTAAAATTTTGCTAAGAGGCTGTTTTTAAAGAGCGTATCTGAAATTTTTATCAGATACGCTTTTTTATTTCCTTCGTAACTCCTAACCTGGACAAGCCAGAGCCAAAAAAGTTTATGGCATCGAATTGGCGCGAATTTTCACGAATTTCTTTTTCGCGTTAATTTGCGTTAATTCGATGCAAAATCCTTGTTTTTTGTACAAGCAGTTCATTCATAAGGTACTAACTCTGTCTGGATTGAACCGCGGAGAGCGCGGAAGATGCGGAGGTATGTCCAGGGAAATCTCTGCGGTTAGTAATTCCCATTAGTTTTGGTATAGCCACATGAGTGTTAATTGATTTACAAGATGGTGGCTGTTCGTACAACAGTCGCATTCTCTTGTGCTTGGTATGATCTCTTTTAATGATTTTACACGGAGGTGCAGTCATGAATGAGCAATTAGTACACCATGATTTTTCTGGTGATTTAGCCAATTCAACACTTAATACGACATTGATTTCGATGCAGATTCAGGCGCTGCGGGAATCATTACGGCGTCTGACAGATTCAGAAGAAGCCCAGATTGAACGACTGGATAATGATTTGGAAAATCAGCAAACCAAGCCTATTTGTTAAATCAATCGAAGTGTAAAGAGATGAAATGAAAATCAGACCAACTTGGTCTGATTTTTTATTTTGGGGGACAAAGGGGATAGTCTGCGCGTTCTTTTGACCAGGGTTCACTGTACCAGGCTAAATACTCATCGACATGTTGTTCCCAATAGGGTTCTTCGTGTGACGCCTTCGTTTAGAACCCAGGTGTGGGGGATGTTGGCGGCTTCCATATCGGCGTGGAGTTGTAGCGTGTTATTGCGTACCCAATCTTCTGAGCCGATGTCGAGATAGATGCGTAAATCGCCTAAATCGCTGGTGAGCGCTGTATATTGCGGGTTGACATCCGGTTTGGCGTATTCATCCAGGAGGGCGGCGCTGTGACCGCCTACGCTGACGAACGATTCTGGGTGGCGGAAGGCAATTTCTAAGGCCCAATAGCCACCGCGCGAGAGCCCGCCTAGTGCGCGGTAGGCTGGTTCTGCGCTGGCGCAGTAGGTTGCTTCGATGTAGCTGGTTAGCTCTTCCAGAATGATGGTTTCGTAGGAGCCAACGCCGCCGGAGGTGTAGAGGGCTCGTTCGCCGCTGTAGGGCATGACGATGATCATGGGCGTTAATTCCCCGTTTTGGATGCCTGCTTCGGCGGCTTCATCAAGACCAAGTTGATCCCAAATGGCGTCGGTGTAGGTGTTGCCGGCGAGCATGTAGAGGGTGGGGTATAAACGGCCGTTTTCTCCATAACAAGGTGGTAAATAAATCCGATAAGATTGCTCGCCCGCGATGGCGCTGGGGAAGAATCCCTGCTCCATGCGTCCCGGTTGATTACAGGGCGTGGGCGTGAGCGTTGGGGTAGGGGTGGGCGGCTGGGTCGCTGTGGGAATGGTGGCAGTTTGGGTTGCCGACGGGGTAATGATGACTGTTGGGAGCGGTGCTGTTGGTGATGGGGCTACTTGTGTGATCGTTACTGGCGTGGGGGAAACGGCCGTTTCTGCCAAAGTTGGTATGGGATTTGCGGCCGTTTCAGGGGGTTGTGGTGTACATCCAAACAAAAACAAGATGGAAAAGATACAAACGAAACCCAATTGTTTGTTACCAGGGAAGTTCACTAGGCTCTTCTGCCATCAACTGTTTGTAGTTGCCCAGCCACAAATCGGAATGACGGGTCATCGTTTTGATCTGAATATCAGCAAAGTGGGGGAATAAATCGACCATGAGTTCGGGCAGCAAATCCCAGGCATCATGGCGAATCACATCTTCAATATTAACGGCCGTTTCCTTCACCCATTCCCAATCTCGTACGAAACGTTCCGCTTTCATCCAGTAGTCACGTTTTTCCCACGCTTCCGCCGATTTCTCTATACCTTCACCAATTTCACGCAGCAGATAGACCAGCGTCGCCGTCATATCCTTTGTTTCTGCATCAACATCAGGTTTTTGGCTTAAACGGCGCAAAATCTCAGCAATACTCCGCCGATTCTGATTCCGAATTTTCGTGGGATCATTTACATTAATAATTCGACTCATATTATCTCTCCAAGACGGCGGGAATGATAACACGGCCGTTTTTCAATGCCAACTGGTAGTAGCGAGTTACCTCTGCAAGCATTAACTTGCCACTTGCCGCGTGCCACTCGCAAACAATTGTCAAGCACCCTCTTTAATAATGAACTAAGTTAAAAAATTGAACTAGCAAAAATCCCTATTTTTTGTTTTAATTACTTGTACAAATTGTGAAACTAACCCATCTGCAAATTACTATAACCAAATCGGCATACCAAAGGGGATAATCTATGAGAATGAAAGATGTATTAGCAATCATTTTAGGCGGAGGACGTGGTGCTCGCCTTTATCCACTGACGATAGAACGCTCTAAACCGGCCGTGCCATTGGCTGGTAAATATCGCTTAATTGATATTCCCATGAGCAGCTGCCTACATGCTGGTATTGAAAAAATTGCAATCCTTACCCAATTCAATACCGTATCCCTTCACCGCCATATCTACAGCACCTACGTACGCGATGTGTTTACGCCTGGCTGGGTGCAGATTCTAGCCGCAGAACAAACACCCCGCAGTGCCGACTGGTATCAAGGCACGGCCGATGCCGTCCGTAAGCAATTGATTGAAATCAAGACGGCCGATTCAAAATACACCCTTATTCTGGCTGGTGACCATCTCTATCGCATGGATTACAAAAAATTTGTGCAGGCACATGTGGATAGCGAAGCAGATGTTTCCATTGCCGTGCAGCCGGTTGGACGGGAAGGCGCTTCAGCACTAGGTATCTTGAAACTCGCCACAGATGGTCAAATTAAACAATTCACAGAAAAACCCCAAACGGAAGAATTACTAGAATTGTTCAAAAGCCGTGATGACTTCAGACAAGCCCTATATGGCATCCATGGGTATTTATGTTTTTAATACGGATGCTTTAATTGAATTGCTTGAGATTGAGGGTGATGACTTTGGTCGTGATATTATTCCGGCGGCCATCGAAAACAAGAAGGTTATGGGGTATGTGTTCGATGGGTATTGGGAAGACATTGGGACGATCAAACGTTTTTATGAAGTGAATCTGGAAATGGCGATGCCGGATGCTCCCTTTGATTTTTATGATGCAGAACGGCCGATTTACACGCATGCCCGCTTTTTACCACCTTCTGAAATTCATGGTGCTCACCTACATAATGTATTACTGCCCGAAGGTTGTCGGATCCATGATGCGTCTGTGAGCAATTCGGTTGTCGGGTTGCGTAGTATTATTGGCGCGGAAGCCGTCATCCAATCGACGGTAATGATGGGGGCTGACTTTTACGAAACGGATGGAGAGCTTGCTGAAAATCGGCAACTTGATCGGCCTGATATTGGTATTGGGGCAGGTTCTGTTATCCATCGCGCCATCATCGACAAAAACGCACGGATTGGGCGTAATGTGCATATTCGCAACATAGCCAACCGTCCAGATATGGAGACGGAGAATTGGGTGGCGCGTGAAGGTATTGTGATTGTGCCGAAAGGCGGGGTAATTCCCGATGGAACCGTTATTTAGAGCTAGATAATCGTTCCGAAATCAGTTTTGCTGCTTCTTCAGGTGACTTACAGGACGTGTCCAGATGACCATAAATCTGGACACGTTTTTCTTTTGGCTGAATGAGGGCTGGATACCACTGTGTATCGGCGATAGGGGGGCGTACCGCGCCAGTAAGTCCCTTTTCTGTTTTCTGGGCATATTGCCATATTACCCAGTCGTACAATTGGTCAAAGGAAAAAGAAGTGGGTTGATTGGACGCTAATTCAATATTGTAAATAAATGTTGTTTCTGGTTTGCTCATTTTCCTTCCACCATGTTCACGAGTATTTCTTCAACAGCCTGGGTATCTTCTAAATTCTCGAATAAATAATCTGGCCTGTATTTTGCTAAGGTGGGTGCGGCGTGCCACCCACTGGCGACGGCAACGGCCGTTGTCTTGCCAGCTCGTGCGCACAAAATATCAGCCGGGGTGTCGCCAATGACCACCGTATTGTTACCATCGAAAGGATTCCCCGTCAACTCCGTCGCCCGCTTCATAGCGATCTTGGGTAAGTGGTTGCGATCCATGTCGTCAGAGCCATAAGCTCCCACCCGAAATTGTGCCGGATCAATGCCGCCAGCCTTCAATTTAAGCGGTGCGGTGCTGACGATATTGCCCGTTACCAAGCCCAAAATAACGTCATCTCGTTGCCGGAGGGCGTCGAGCAGAGCGAGGATGCCCGGACAAGGCACGATGCCTTTTTCTGTGAACGTTTCCCGACCTTGGGCGGTCATCACATCATAAACAGCAGGTAATTTGGTATCGATGGTTTTTTGGGCAATCCCGGCGGCCAACATGAGGTCGGTGATGATGCGGGGGTCTGTTTTGCCCCCAAAATGGTAGCTGTCGATGGGGCCGGCCGTGCCAAAGACGGCTTTCAAGGCATAGGTTAGCGCCGCGCGTCCAGCGCCGTTGCTGCGGATTAAGGTACCGTCGATGTCGAAGAGGAGTAATCTCATGATGTCCATTGCGTTGTGACATACATTATAAATAAATGTGTCACATCTTTGATTATAAGTTATCCACGAGCCATGATAGCCTGAATTTGCGGCCAATAGTCTCCGTCTGGCATGAGACGGGGCGGCACGGCGGGGCCAACTGGGATGCCGCGTTCTATTAGAATCTGCTTGAGCCAACCGATACGTTTACCAGCCGGGATGGTGGCTAAAATATCACGAATGATGGTTTGCTGCCGTTGGGCTTCAGCCAGATCGTTGTTGCTGACGGCTTGGACGAGGGCGACGATGGGTTCAGGAACGGCCGTACTCAATCCAGAGATTAAGCCGTCCATCCCTAAAGCGAGGAGTCCCAAGGCGATGGCTTCATTGCCGGCCAGGGCGAGCATGTTGGCGGGTGCGGCATCTAATAGCTGACGCACGAATTGGGCATCTGGCCGACTTGATTTGATGCCAGCCAGCGAGGGGATGTGTTCAGCTAGTAGGCGCAATAAATTAGGGCTGATGCCGTTGGTGGCGAAATGAGGGATGTCGTATACAAAAAGGGGTGTGTTTGGTGCGGCGGCTGCAATCGCTTTGTAGTAGCTAAGGAGGCTGTCTTCATCGTCCAGTTTGTAGAAGTTGGGGGTGATGGCGACGATGGCGTCGGCTTGAATGGCGACGGCGTGTTCTGCCATTTCTATAGCATAATCAGTGCGAATGTTGCCGACATGGACGAGTACGGGGACTCTGCCGGAAACGGCCGTTACCACCCCTTCATGCATCTTTTTCCGTTCAGCCAGAGGCAGGACAATGCCCTCTCCCGTCGAACCACCCGCGAACAACCCCTTCACGCCCCGTTCAATCAAGAAATCGACTAGTTGGGGAATAACGGCCGTGTTCACCTCATATGTTTTTTCATGCAGCGGTGTCGCCATGGCAGGTGTCACACCGCCTGCTAAAGATTGTTTGAGTTCAGCAATTTTCGTTTGCATATCAGGCTAGTTCCTTTTCATAAACTGTTAAGGATTCTTCAAAAATCTGCAAGCCATCATCCACAAGATTGCGTGGAATATTCAAGGCTGGTGTCATGCGGATGCCATTTCGGCCACAGGGTATGAGCAGCAGTCCCCTCTCAAAGGCATGTTGAATCACATTGTTTCGCAGGTCAACGGCGCGTTCCTTTGTCTCTCTGTCCTTGACAAATTCCATGCCAATCATCAGACCACGGCCGCGTACATCACCGATACTAGGATGACGAGCCTGCATATCAAGCAGCGCCGTCATGATATAGTTGCCTGTGTCATCAGCTTTTGCCAGCAAACCTTCCTGTTCAATCACATTTAAAGTAGCCAGTGCCGACGCAGCCGCCACAGGATTGCCGCCATAGGTACTGCCGTGGGAGCCTGGCCCCCAAATCATATGTTCATTGCGAGCGATGATGCCGCCAATCGGCATACCACTGCCCACACCTTTGGCAAAACAGACAATATCAGGCTCCACATCTTCATGTTCGATGGCCCACCATTTTCCGGTGCGCCCAGCCCCACTTTGAATTTCATCCACGATGAGCATAATGCCATGTTTATCACATAATTCGCGTAAACGAGGCAAGAATCCAGGAGACGGGACAATATATCCACCTTCCCCTTGAATCGGCTCAATGAGAATACCGGCAATATCTGACGGATCGATCAGGTTTCCCAGAATTTGTTCTTCTAAATAGCGTATAACGGTTTCCCCATACGTCTCGCCGTTCAATGGCACGAGCAAAGGTCGGTATGGATTGGGATAAGGTATATGCTGTACTTGGACAGCGGGTTTGTAATGGGCACGTTGAACTGCTTTGCTGGCGGTAAATGAGAGAGCGCCAAGGGTACGGCCGTGGAAGGCACCAATGAACCCAATAAACTTGGAACGGCCGGTTTTGAACATTGCCAACTTAATAGCAGACTCAACCGCTTCCGTGCCGGAATTTGCCAGATACACTTTGGTATCCGCCATAGGTGCGATGGCTTGCAGCTTTTCCGCCAGTTCAACGGCTTGTGGATAGAAGAAGTCGCTCAAGCAAATGTGCCAGAATTTGTCCACTTGCTCTTTGACGGCTTCCACAACGGCCGGATGACGATGCCCGACGTTAAGCACGGCAACACCTGCCATGAAGTCGATGTACTGTTTACCGTCTACATCCCAAAGCTCTGAGCCTTGGGCATGGTCTACCACTAATGCGTATTCTCGTGTATATGAGGGTGATAAACTTGCAATATCACGTTCGATGATGGCTCGCCCCAAAGGACCGGAGCCATCTAATTTAAATTTCATTTTTATGTCTCCTGTGTGTTCAAAGTTGATTGATTACCAGATGGCTGGTATTGTGGAATGAACAGTTAGCATCTTATGCTGTTTATTCCGGTTCTATTGAAAAATGTAAGGGGAATCCTTCTAATCCTGCGGCAAAATGAGCTTTGCCCACACGTTTTTGCGCTTCGGTTTTGGGATAGGTGGCTACGTAAGCGATTTGGTTTGTATGCGCAACAAAAGTAACGTGTTCGGCCGCCATGGGCAGTAGTTCAAAGATTTTTTGCAAGATGACGATGACAAATTCATAGGGAGTAATGTCATCATTATGAATGAAGACTTTGTAGTTTGGCTCCAAGGCTTCTTCTTGTTCGGTATCTTCGTAAATTTCCGGTGCAATATCTAACCCAATTCCCATGGCTGGATTATATGGAGGGGATGGTAATTGGGCAATATGAGGATATGAGAAGGGATAACGGCCGTTATCCTCCCACTCAATTAACAGCGACCACGCTTGCCCTGCCTTTCGCGTAAACGACCACCATCTATGCCCACGACAACCGTCACGCCAGCCAGATTTTCTGTCCACTCAGGCTCATCCGCCCGCGCCATTCCATCCCTTTTTCGCCGACCAATCGGCAATAGCGACGCAATGTTTTGCTATTGATTTGTACACCTTGCTCAGCCAAAACGGCTTTTGCTGTTTCCAATGAGGGACATAGTAGAGCCATTTGAATTGTTTTGCTCAAAAAAGCCGGGCTGGCGGTTTTCCCCAAAATGCCGATGACTTCCAGTCCAAGATGTCGCCCCTGTCCATTTGGCTTTTTTTTACGGCCGCGCTTTGGCTTGTTTTGACGAAGTAGGGCGTTGTTATCGTGATTTCCAGACCATTTTGTAAACGAACGCGGAGGGTGCGATACTCTTTGAACTTCATTCCCAGTTTCCCCGCCTGCCGTTTCTCTTTGGATATAAGGGGTGAAGAATTGTATAATGAAATCGGTTTGCATCGCATTGTCCTCTCTAAATTAGCGTTTATTTAGGCCAATTGTGATGCAAATTCTTCATTTTTACAAAGTCATACTATGGGAATGCTAAACTTGTAAATGAGTGTATGAGAAGCAATTTCTTACTAAGTTATAGTGGAAAGTGATTGGTTTATAAGCGTATCTCCCTGTAAGTGCGGATGTAAGTTCATTCTTCCAAAATTTTTATTACACTACTTCATTAGATACACTGTGAAAGTCTTGCAATAATGCCCACAAAATCAAAATTCAGAAATTTGTGGATAATCTAAAAGTAATAGGATTTGATCATGTTTCGACTCGTTTTGATACGTCTTTTAGAAAGCTATTTTCGTCATCGATGGCTTTACCTACTACCAATTGTGATAATGATTGGTGCTGCTGCTGCCTATATCTCTTTACAAAAACCATTATATTTGACTGAAGGGATTCTTCATGTTCAACAAGACTCCTTAATAAATACACTCACAATTGGAACGGACACAGGGTTTGCGTGGTCAACCCCAGCCGAAACGACGACTAGAGAGATCAGCGATTTGCTCAAAACAGATGCATTTGTTCGTGCGATCATTAGCCAAACTGATTTAGAAAGTGAAATGAGTGGTGGGCCAAATGCTATTAATGAAGTATTAGCGGATGTTAGAAAAGCTGTTTGGGTCAGTCCAGAAGGAAACAATCAAATATTAATTTCAGCAGCATATGAAGATCCAATTATTACGCATCAGTTAGTGAACGCAGTCGTGGATAATTATGTTAACTGGCAAATCAATGTACAACTAACAGAGAGTTCAAATGCACAAAACTTTTTTATAGACCTAACTAAAGAATACAAAGATGCCTTGGAAGTTGTGCAACAAGAACTTGATAGCTACCTATTGAGTCATCCTGATCCAGAACGTGGTTCTCGATCTCAAATTGAAGAAGTTCAGATAAGTCGTTTGCAAAATGAAATACAGATGGCAGGTGAACGCTATTCCAGTTCCATAGACAATGAAGAATTAGCACGCTTAGCTGTCATCCAGACAGAAGGTACAATTAAACAATCTTACTTTTTGATTGACGCTCCGCAAATCCCAACAAGCCCAGAAACTTCTTCGAAATCATTAGCAATTGGAGCCATAGTTTTTGTATTAGCTGGGATGCTCATAAGCGGAATCGGCATTGTTGGTGGAGCGCTATTAGACAGAAGCTTCCGTGTACCTTTAGATGTGAATCAAATATTGAATTTACCTGTTTACGCTACAGTCCCTGATGTCAAAAAAATATTAGCTAAAAAACAAACTGAAATCATAGATGAGAAAGCGATATCATCTGATAATACAGGGAGCGATAAAAAACAGGCAGATATTAGAGATCCGCAACCAGCTTCGTAAGCCCCTAAAGTTTGAGATTCCAGAAAAGAAACACTTAACTAAAATGTTTGCAGAGAGAATTGGTGGCTATGAATAGTCAGTCACCATATGTAATTTATGGATAATACAGGAAAAACAGTCGCCAAAAATGCTAGCTTTTTGATGGTTTCACAACTTGTGACATGGTCAATGGCTATGCTATTGATGGTATTTTTACCCCGCTATCTTGGTGCTGAGGCAGTTGGGCAATTGCATTTAGCGAATTCTATTTGGGCGATTGCAGCCATTTTTATATCGTTTGGTTCGGGCATCTTGATAACCAAGGAACTCGCTCGTTCTCATGATAAATTTTCTGAGTTAGTTGGCACCAGCCTGGTAATAAGAATTATTTTTTATTTTGTGTCACTTGGAGTAGTTCTGCTATATATACAATGGGCCAACTATTCAAGCCAGGCTATAGCTGTCATCATTATTATTGGTGTTTCTATCTTGATAAGTCAGTGTAGCGACTTGTTCTATTCAACTTTAGTAGGCTATGAGCGCATGGGCTATATTGCTATTTCTGCGATTAGTGGAAAACTGTTTGTAACAGTTGTCGCCTTAATACTTTTGTTTACTGGGCAAGGCGTTTTATTAATAGCATCAGTTTATATTGGTTCAACCATTATTCAGTCGGTAATCGAAGTCTATTCTGTACATAAAATTCAGCCGATAAAATTAAACTTTAGGCGGGACTTAGTAAGATGGATGTTAAAAGCAGGGGCGCCATTTTTCTTGGTCGCTGTTTTTGTTACCATCTACATGCAAGTCGATGTTGTTATTCTTTCTCTATTAGTTAATGAAGAGGCTGTTGGATGGTATGGAGCGGCAGATAGTCTATTTGGAACAATGCTATTTATCCCTGCAATATTTTTGACAGCTGCATTTCCAGCTCTTTCTCGTTTGCATGAGGAGAAATCAGATGCGCTTGGCACTCTGATGCGCAAAAGTTTTGATATTTTGATGCTCATTAGTGTTCCAATTGGTTTAGGCTTGTTTGTTTTAGGAACTGAGATTGTGGTTCTGTTATTTGGCCCAGAATTTGTGAACAGTGGCCCAGTATTATCTGTTATGGGAATTGTTTTGATATTCACATATTCAAATATGTTAATTGGGAGATTTCTAATATCGACGAATCGGCAAAATAAATTTACGGTTGTGCTGGCGATTGCTATGTTTGCCTCCGTCCCTTTAGATTTGATTTTAATTCCTTGGTGTCAAAGCAAATTTGGTAACGGGGCGATTGGTGGTTCATTGGCGTTTATTGTGACCGAATTTGGTATGTTAATTTGGGGGATTTATCTCTTACCTAAGGGGTCACTAGATAAATCTAATCTATGGTTTGCTGGTCGGGTGAGTTTAGCTGGTTTAATCATGGCAATTCTAGTTTGGCAGTTTCGTGATTTATTTATTGCTATTCCAATAGCTATAGGCATCATAACTTATGGTGGGATGAGTTGGTTATTGGGTGTTTTGCCAACTGAATACATACCGTTACTTCAAGATTCGGGGAAAAAACTTTTGATGAAATTTCGGTGAACAAAAGCTCCATTAAGCTAGGTTCACAATGATTGAATAATTATGAAACTTAAACGAAAATCTGAAATAAAGAACGAAAACAATCAGGCTGATGAGTCAATTATTATGGCAACAGTTAGCGGTCAGAAAGTTGCTGAATTCCCACCGTCGGTTGTATCTCAGTTGAGGCGCATGGTTACTCGTGTTAAGTACACGAATGAATTACCGAAGCAGATATCTGTGGTTTCTGCTATTCGCGGTGAAGGTGTAACTTATATGAGTTGGGCTTTATCATCCATTATTGCAAATGATTTACAAGCGACTGTATGTGCAGTTGAGTTGAATTGGTGGTTTCCTGCAACGCCGACCTTGTCTGTCGAGGATAGCGGGATTTCGGCTGTCTTACAGAAGAAGAAAAACCTGGATGATGTTATTTTAAAGACCCGTGATGGGAATTTCGATTTCATCCCTGCTGGATCGTTGAATTCTCGGCAGAGGGCAGTATTTGCGCATAGCGATGAGTTAAAAAGTGTCATTACGGAATTGCGAGGACGTTATGATTATGTATTGATCGATGTGCCTGCAATTCTATCTACTAGCGACGCGATACCCTTAGCCTCATTGACTGATTCATGTTGCTTGGTTATCCGGCAAGGGGTTACACAAATTGATGATGTGCGTATGGCGCTTGATGATGTTTCTCATTTACCTATGTTGGGTGTTATCATGAATCAGGTTGAATTAAAAACACCTTCTTTTATCATGCGCATGATTCCACAGAGCTAACTGCATGAAGTATTTTTTTCTTTTTGTGATGTTATGCATGTTAATTGGTGTGGTTATGTGGAATCGCTCTTTACGCCAACGATATTTTGTTTTAAGCGTTTTGTGTTTGTTACTTTGCATCCTATTTTACTTTTTCGACAAGATATAGATTGATTTATGTCATTTGCTTCGACAAATAAGTTTACTGAAACGATAGGGTTAGATTCTTTTGGCGCGCTTAATCGCAAAACAAGCGTAGATGCGTTGTTATCGCAATCACGCTGGCTTTGGCGATTGTGGTATGTTGGGATTTTAGGGGTCTCTATTGTTGTTGCTTTTTTGATGCTTGTTGGAGGGCCTTCGCCACAAATACTTGGATGGATTGTGTTTTTTATAGGAGTCATTGTTATTATTTTGCAACCTCGATATGGTATTTATATGGTTGCGTTTTTTACCTTGGTCGGGGATTTTCGGTTGATTCCGTGGTTTCCATTTATTAAGAATATGTCTAGCAGTGAATCTTTATTATTTTTGCATAATTCAGTCATTGTTTCACCGTTGGAAGTGTATTTAGGTCTAATTACCGTAAGTTGGTTAGGTCGGAATATTATGCAACGAAAGAATGATCTTTATTTTAGCCCGTTGTTTTGGCCTAATTTTATTTTTATAGTTTGTATTGCTTTTGGTTTGTTTTATGGTGTGGGGAGAGGGGGTAGTTTTAATGTGGCATTGTGGGAGTCACGGGCAATTTTTTATTTGCCTTTGATGATGTTTTTAACAAGTAATTTGCTCGTTAGACGGGAACATCTTAATAACTTGATGTGGTTTGTTATGACCGCTCTTTTTATTGAAGCTGTTGTTGGCTGTTATTTTTATTTTTTTGTTTTGGGGGGAGATTTATCTGGAGTAGACCGAATAGCTGCTCATGCAGCTGCTGTGCATATTAATACATTTTTTGTGTATTTGATTGCTGTATGGATTTTCCATGCTTCTGTTACGAAAAGATTAATATTGCCAATGATGGTGCCTTTTTTCTTGATTACTTATATTGCCATGCAACGTCGATCTGCATTTGTTACACTTGCCCTTGCCGCTGTTTTTATCGCAGTTATTCTTTTCAAAGAAAACCGCAAGGTTTTCTTTATGATTGTACCGGTGATTGGTATTGTTGCTCTCGTTTATACGGGTGTGTTTTGGAATAGTTCGGGGGCATTAGGCATGCCGGCTCAAGCTATTAAATCGGTATTGGCACCGGATCAAGCTAATGCTGGGGATCAAGCTTCGGATTTATACCGACTGGTTGAAAATTTCAATGCAAGTTTTAATATTCATCAATCACCTCTAATAGGAATTGGTTTTGGTCGAAAGATATCATTTGCTATTCCTCTGCCAACTATTGATTTTGTTTTTTGGGAATATATTTTGCATAACTCGATTGCTTGGATTTGGATCAAGATCGGATTTTTTGGATTTTATTCATTATTGTTTCTGATTGGGGCATCTATTATGTCTGGGGTAACGGCCGTTCTCAAAGTACAAGATCCAAATTTGAAGGCAATCGTTTTTACGGCAACTGCATATGTAATCATGCATTTCACATATGCCTATGTGGATATGTCTTGGGACATTGAGAGTATGGTATATATGGGGATAATGATTGGGATTATTGCATGTGTGGAACGTATTGATGAAAAGCCAGTAGATGTAAAAAAAGCTAGATGGCCCTGGCAAGTGACACCACAACCACCCAGTAGGTTGTCACCTTTGACAAATAACAAGTAGATAGTATTTAACAATGAAATTAATTGCATTTTGGCGAAATACGCAAGCTGTTTTGATGGCAAAGTGGTACTTGCGACAGGCAACCTATGTTGGAGGAAAGGCGCGTATTTGGGGGCATCCTGCTATCTCGAACTATGGCGAGTTGGTAGTTGGTGAGCGATTCAGGCTGGTGTCCACAGTAGCCACGACAGAAGTTGCGGTTGGTGTAAATGCATCCCTGGAAATTGGCGAATCAGTTTTTATTAATTACGGGTGTAGCATTGGCGTACAAGAAAAGATCATTATTGGATCTAACTGCAATATCGGCACCTTCGTCATGATGATGGACAATAGTTTTCACTGCCTTGAACCAGAACGTCGTTTAGAGAGGCCGGAGTCGGCGCCTATTATTCTTGAGGAAAATGTATGGTTAGGTGGACGTGTGATCGTGTTGCCCGGTGTAAGAATTGGAGCGGGGAGTGCTGTTGGTGCAGGCAGTGTTGTTACGAAAGATATCCCGCCGCGTTCTTTAGCTGTGGGCGTTCCCGCAAAAGTTATTAGGGACTTATAATCTTCTAAATATGACGCATTTATTTTTGAGGAAAACGGCCGTTTTCCCATATAAATCCTCTTCTTGTTCCCACCTTTCAACCTGCATCTTGAAAGTGATGTACGGTCAGAATGAATTATAAATGCTTGTAAGGGCGCTCAGGCGAACGAGTTTTCCCTCACAATTAATTCGGATGTTCATGCTAAAACTTACAGTAATATTACCTACATATAATCGACTCGATCAATTAAAACTTGTTTTGAATGGTTTGGAGCAACAGATTTATCCGCTTGATCAATTTGAAGTCATTGTTGTTTCAGATGGTTCAACAGATGGCACAGATGCCTACTTACAAAACCTAAAAACGCCCCTTCAGCTAAACCCAATCAGGCAGCAGAATAATGGGGCTGCTGCCGCCCGAAATACTGGTATTGAACAGGCGAAAAGTGAACTAATACTGTTTATTGATGATGACGTTGTGCCAGCTCCCGAGCTAATTAATGAACACATGCGTATTCATGAAAATAGCGATAAAAACATTGTCGTTATAGGCCCAATGTTAACTCCTGCTGATTATGATATGCAGCCTTGGGTCGCCTGGGAACAGGCGATGTTGTATAAACAGTACGATGACATGCGTAATGGTGTCTATCAGCCAACTGCCAGACAATTCTATACAGGAAATACATCATTAACGCGGCAAAGCTTGATAGATGCTGGTGGTTTTGATGCTAAATTCCGACGTGCGGAAGATGTGGAATTGGCTTATCGTTTAGCGGATCAGGGTTTGACATTTATTTTTTGCTCTGAGGCGATTGGCTATCATTATGCCGAGCGTAGCTTCAAATCTTGGTTTGTAATCCCGTATGAATATGGAAGAAATGATGTGGTTTTTGCACTTGAAAAAGAACAATCTTGGATTTTGAAATTTACTTTCCAAACTTTTTTAAGGCGCAATATTTTTGTTATTCTACTCACATGGCTTCTTCTAGATAGAAGTCGTATCAGTAAAGTTAGTAACACTATTTTTAGATTTTTAGCCTGGATTGGCTTTGTGACGCATATAAGCCCGTTAACTAAGGCTGCGTATAGCTCCATATATAATTTTCAATATTATCAGGGTGTGTCCGATCAATTAGGTGGGCGTAACCGTTTTTTTGAAAATGTTAATAAGGCACGGGCTAGTAATAAACTTAAAAAGAAAGAAGTTGCCTCAAAACGAGGAGTAGGGTCAGTTGGATAGAGTAGAGAAGTTCACCTTGAATGCGATTGTGTGAGTGACAGATATATGTTTAAGAAGATGTTTAAACAAGATGTTCAACGTTGGATTATACCGCAACAAATTTCGGATCCATCGCTTGTAACCTACTTCAGAACAGCTAGATTGTTGTTTTATTTAATGCCCCTGCGGGCAATGTTATGGTTCCGGTTTGGTTCGTGGTGCTATCACAAACATATACCCTTTATGACGGGTTTTACACAGCGCATTTTGTATCGTTGGTTTGGATTAGAAATATCGCCAGGTGCTGATATTGGGGGAGGACTTTATATTGCTCATCCAATCGGGACTGTTATTTCGGTGAAAAGAATGGGTCAGAATTGTACCATTATTGCCGGAGTGACTATCGGTATGCGCAATAGTCATGAATTTCCAAGAATTGGCGATAATGTATTTATTGGGGCAGGTGCGCGCATCTTGGGTAACATTGAAATTGGTGATGATGCTGTTATCGGTGCGAATGCAGTCGTGATTCATGATGTTCCGGCCGGAGGAACGGCCGTTGGCATTCCAGCAAAAATCATTCGTATATATGGCGAAAAAATCAACACGCAAGAAGAAGAAATACAATAGAACTAATTCGAAATGTATGAGAGAAAAGGGATGAGCTTCACTTGCCTTCGATATGGATAAAACAATGTCTTCTGATCTTAATTCCCAACATAGTAATATTCAGCAGGACGTATTCGAAAAAACGCCTTTAATTACTATTGGTTTGCCAGTTTATAATGGTGAAAAATACCTCCGCAGAACCATAGACTCTGTTCTAGCACAGACATATCATAATTTTGAACTTATCATTTGTGACAATGCTTCTACAGATAGGACTTTGGAAATCGTTGAATCATATGCTCAAAAAGATACACGCATACGAATCCATCGCCAGAAAACCAACCTTGGTGCCATCCCTAATTATCGGTTGACCTTAGAATTAGCAAACGGTAAATACTTTAAATGGATTGCGGCTGATGATGTTATTACGGCCGATTTTCTCGATAAGTGTCTTAGCTTTATGGAAGATCGACCTGAAGTCATATTAACATATTCCCAAGCTGCATTTATTGATAATGATGACAAAATCATCTACTTTTTTGATGATGTGATGAATTTAGAAGCATGGTCACCTGATCCAGTAAAAAGGATGCGCCAGCATATGACAGCCATCCTACGAGATGGAAGTGCCGCTAATGTATTTGTATTTGGTTTAGCACGTACCGACATTTTGAAAGGATTAGAGCCGTTAGGAAATTATTTTGGTTGTGATTATGTTTATACAGCCGATGTTTTCCTCCATGGTGAGATATATGAATATCCAGAAGTAATGTCATTTTACCGAAGACACGAGGATTCATCTTCTTCATATAAAAAAGCACCATCAGCTAAAAAACAGCAACAATTTTACGACCCCAGCATTACTGGAATTTTGAAAACTAATTTTCAACTTAGGCGACGTTATATTGAGCTGTTCCGAATAATTTTTGATTCAGACTTAAACATAGTCATGAAGTTTCAAGTGATGTTTGTTTTGATTCAACGGATTATTTGGCGTTTGAGATGGCGGGCAAAGTATGAATATGACACAAAAATTGCTGGCATGGAAACCAAGATTCAACCCAAGAACACTGAACTTGTTGGAAAACAGTGGCAAGAAATTTAACAAGGCACCGTTAGTTTATTAAAAGGCGAACTTGAATGAAAATAGCGTTTGTTTCACAACCATTTGAATATGTGACCCCTGATACACAACCAGGTTCTGTTGGTATTTTAACCAGGAAAATCGTCAATGTATTATCTGCCGAAGGTTGTCAGTCTATCATTTATTCCAGAATATTTCCCGGTCTTGAAGCAGAAGAAACCGATGGATTGGTCGTCTACAAACGATTTTCAGTGCAAAAAGATACCTGGCGTGGCAAAATTTTTAAGTTGATGGAACGGATACTGCGATATCCAAAACCTAAATTGCCGTTTTTTGCCACGACACAAAATTATTCCAACTATATTAAACAGATTGCGCAAGATTTACAGAATCAGGATTGTGATATTGTGCATGTCCATAATTTTTCGCAGTTTGTTCCTGTTATTCGTCAATATAATCCAGATGTAAAAATTGTATTGCATATGCATTGCGAATGGCTGTCACAACTAGATGCCACCACAATACAAGGGCGTTTAGAAGATGTTGATCTCGTAATTGGTTGTAGCCATTACATTACAGATAAAGTGCAAAATCGTTTTCCAGGAAACCCGGACAAGTATACGACAGTTTTTAATGGGTTTGATGCAAGTGTTTTCAATCAGCTGTCAGATGATTCTCCCGAAATAAAAAGTGCTAAAAAGCTGTTGTTTGTCGGCCGCATTTCCCCTGAAAAAGGGGTTCATGTGCTTTTAGATGCGATGGAATATGTTATAGAAGAACATCCTGATGTGCAGCTAGATATTGTGGGTGCACCCGGGAATGCAGCATATGAATATATTGTATTAGTTAGTGATGATGAAAATGTAAAGAACCTGGATGTTTTTTATGATAATTGGATGCGTAAAGGTGATTATATTACTGATATAAAAGAAAAGATGTCTGCCAAGGTTGCCGCACATGTTAATTTTGTTGGTGCAGTCTCCCATGAAGAGATCGGAAGTTATTATCAACAATCAGATATTCTAATTAACCCCTCCCTGAGTGAAGCCTTTGGAATGAGTTTGGTGGAAGCGATGGCTTGTCGTAAACCTGTTGTGGCAACCAATGTGGGGGGGATGACAGAAATTGTGGAAGAAGGGGAAACTGGTTTCCTGGTTGAACCCAATAACCCGAAAATGCTGGCGACCGCTATTAATCGACTACTAGATTCAGCGGAAATACGCAGTCAAATGGGGGCAACTGGTCAGCAAAAAGCAATGCAGACTTATACTTGGGAACATATTGTGCACAATTTGCATCTTGTTTATGAGGCTCAGAGCTAACGAAGTTGTTAGGTGTCACTAAACAGACCTTCGAAGGAGCTGACAGATAATGAGTTACCCGAAATTTTTTTTACTGGGGTGTTTTCTCTGGATGATGATTGGTTGTACCGTAGGAACGAATCAAGAATCTGGTTCTGAGAATATTGATCCCTTGCCTACTGTTAACAATATGTTTAGTACGTCTGTAGAAAAAAGTACACCAGGAGAAGTTGATAATATAGATTTATCAATGACGGGTGATATTTTATCAGAATTGCCTGGCTCAGAGGTTGCGATCACCCCATTACCCACGTTGACGCCCGTGCCAACAATCAAAACTCGTATTGAAACAATTTATGATGAAGATTTGAATGCAAATTGGACTTTGGATAATACTCAGGATGTTGAATATGATTTGCAAGATAGTACGTATCCTTACCAGGGAGACTATTCCCTTTCATTCACGCCAGAAGTGGAATATGCAAATTTAGCGTTTACCGTAAATGAAGATTCCGACGAGATATATCTTCGAGACGATGTTCTTGCTGTGAGTTTTTGGTTATACACGGGGGATGACTATGTGGCTACTGACGATTTAGCGGTGGCTGTCACAGGTAGTAATGAGTTCTCTTATTGGCGTCCAGATGATAATTCGGTTATGGCGCCTGATTCTGATTCAGAACCAATTTTCCCCGAAACGCGGTTGTATTATTTGAATGTTGAGGAAGATATTCCTCCTGATACGTGGTTCCAGATAGAACTTTGGTTAGATGATCTGATTTACGAGCCAGCGTATAAATATGTAACTGGGATTTATATTAAAAATGATAAGGACTTTTTCCGTACGGTTTCTATTGATGAGTTAGAAATGCTTATTCGTGAATAGTACTCGTGTTATTTGGTAGTATAAACCCGACAAGCGCCCCGCCTTTTGGCGCATTCTCGGCCCAGATACGGCCGTTATGAGCCTCCACAATACCCTGAGCAATTGCCAAACCCAACCCAGCGCCGCCAGTAGCGCGGCTACGAGCCATTTCCCCTCTGTAGAACTGTTCAAATACACGAGGTAAATCCTCCGATTCAAAACCAGGGCCGCTATCTTGCACGGTGACGACTGCGCCTTCTGTGGTGCGATGGGCGCGCACGTGTACCTGCCCATCTGCCGGTGTGTAGCGCAAGGCATTGCTCAATAAATTTGACAGGACGCGACCAATCTTAGCGGCATTGAGATTGACGGGGTCTAAATTCTCGCCAATCTCACCGCTGAGGCTGATATTTTTCTGGGCGGCTAAGGCTTGAAAGCCTTCTAGCGAGTCAGAAATCATGTCGCTCAGCGAGTGGGGAGACAGTTCCATGACCAGACCACCGGCGTCCAGCTGGGCTAGTTCAAATAGATCGTCGAGCAGGGTGTTGAGGGCGATGATGTCTGAGCGCATGGTGCGGTAGTAGCGCTGGGTGGTTTCTGGGTCGGTGACAACGCCATCGTAAAGCGCCTCAATCATGGCGCGGATGCTGGTGAGCGGGGTGCGCAGATCGTGGGAAGTCCAGGCGATGAGGTCGCGGCGCAGTTTTTCTAGTTCGGCTCGTTGGGCTTCTGCTTCCTGGAGTTGGTCGGCCATTTCGTTGAAGGCGGAGCCAGCCCGCGCTACTTCATCGCGCCCGTTGATGGCGACGCGAGCCTCCAGATTGCCATCTGCGATCTGTTGGGCAGAATCGGCCAGTTCACTTAAGACGCGGTTTAGATTGGCGGCCACGAATACGCCAAAACTGGTGGCGACAATGGCGGCAAACGCTAACAAGACGCCGCTGAGCAGCAAGTCGTGGGGGCTGGCAAACATGCGCATGGACATGATCCACACGTTGAAGAGGGTTAAGATGCCTGCCCAGGCGTAGGTCAAGACCAGGGTCAAGTAGAAGGAGGGGGAACGTTTCCAAACAAAACGAAACAGAAAGTAGCCGACTGCCAGTGAAACCAGCGATGTGACGGTGAGCGTTGTTACCAATGCGGTTACATCGGACAAGGGGGCTTGCATCAAGCCTTGCATCAGGAGGACGGCGACGAGCAGGGCGACGACGGCTCCGACGATTAAAACTTGCCAGGAAGACGAGTTGAATGTTCTGGGTGTTTGTTTGGTGGTGAGGGATTGGGTCATGAATTACTCGCATTTTGCCCCTCCCCAACCCTTTCAGGGGGAGGGTTGGGGAGGGGGTGTTTTTTATATACCGGGATCGAATTTGTAGCCCACACCCCACACAGTTAGTAGCCAAAGGGGGCTGGCGGGGTCTACTTCTATTTTTTCGCGTAGACGGCGGATGTGGACGGTGACGGTGCTGGGATCGACGTATTCGGAGAAGCCCCAGACGTTTTCTAGCAGTTGGTCTCGTTTGAAGACTTGACGGGGGTGGCTGCCCATAAACATAAGCAGATTGAATTCGGTGGCGGTGAGTTCGATGTTTTCGCCGCGCACGATGACTTGGCGGGATTTGGGGTCGATGGAAAGGTCGCCGAAGGACAACGGCCGTTCTCCCCCACCATTCAACGAAACCCCAGCCGACCGTCTCAGCACCGCTTTGACTCGGGATACCAGTTCAGCAGGGGAGAATGGTTTTGTCACGTAATCGTCTGCGCCCAATTCCAGGCCGTAGATGCGGTCTGTCTCCTGGCGGCGGGCGGTGAGCATGATGACGGGGACGTCGAGCGCGGCATGTTGGCGCAATGTTTGCAGAATAGCCAGTCCGTCTACCTCTGGCAGCATCAAGTCTAATACCACTAAGGCGGGCAGTTTTTCACGAATGGCTTCAAGGGCAGAACGGCCGTTTTGTGCCACCCGCACCTGGAATCCTTCCCGTTGTAAATAAAGGCTGACCACTTCCACCACGGAAGCCTCGTCGTCAACAACTAAAATGTCACCTAAATCAGTTAAGGTCTGTATATTTGCCATGGATATTGTCCTGGGATTGCCTATCATTTGTTGTTCCTCCGATAATAGTATCATTGCCTGTCTATAGACAACCTGACAATCGCTATTTTCCCCCTCTGTAATCTTTCTGTAATAGCCGCAAAGGGGGTGCTTCAGGTAAGCTATTAGGTAGATGAGCGCGTTTGACGTAAGAAATAGGTCGTTCTTTTCATCAGAATGGATAATTAAACCAGACTTTATTGGAGGTAGGAATGAAAAAGAATAATTGGTCAAAGATTACCTGGCTGCTTTTCGGGCTTGTGCCGCTGCTGCTGATTGCATGTGGTGGCGGCGCGACAGCACCTGCGGCGACTGCGCCAGCACGGGGCACTGATGAACCGGTCTCGCCCACTGCTGTTCCTGTGTTGGAAGAAGCTGTGGATGTGGAAGAAATGGAGGGGGGAACGGCCGTTTCTGATGAAATTGTACCTGTTGCCGCCAAACCCCAACTCATTGAGTTTTACGCTGAGTGGTGAGCGACTTGTCGCCGGATGGAACCCATCGTGCATGGGTTAGAAGCTGAGTATGGTCAACAACTGGATTTTGTTTATTATGATATTGATGCGCCAGAATCGGCAGACGCGATGCGGGAATACAATTTCCGTGTCCAGCCCCATTTTCTGCTGCTGGATGCAAATGGCGCGGTTGTGCAGGAATGGTTTGGCGCGGTTCCCGCTGAGCAGTTCGTGACGGCTTTTGAAGAGGCGTTAGCGAATTAGACAAAGCTGCATAGGGGTATGATGAAAAGGCTCACCGAATTTGGTGAGCCTTTTTTGATTGGATGGGGGGAAACGGCCGTTTCCCTTTCCCCTTCTCCAGTTAAAACAATCTGGCCTGCCTGGGTTCATCTTCCTGACCGGGGCCGCGCCACTGGTATGTCTTCAAGTCAACCTTGTCCTTCACAAATGGGATGCCCTCTTCTTCCAGCAACTGCCGTTGTCGCTCTGCGCCGGGTCTTGCGCTTATCTTCCCCTGCGAGTTGATGACGCGCTGCCAGGGCACGTCACTGGGACAGGCCGCCATCGCCTCACCGACCCAGCGTGGGCCAAACGCTTTGTAGTCTTGGGGATCAACGCCTCCGGGCAGTGCCAGCATTTGGGCGATTTGGCCGTAGCTGACTACCTTGCCGTGCGGAACCTGGCGCACCAACTGCCACACTTGTTCATAATAGGTTTGCGGGTTTGGTAGGGAGGGGTCACTCATGGGTTATTTTTCCGTATCATCTGGTTTGAACCACTCAATTTTACGGATGCAGTATAACAGAAAACGGCCGTTTTCCTCCCCGCTAGTTGGTTACAAATAAGACCGTGTGGCTGGCCGCACTTGCCGCGACTTGCCATGATTTGAAAACGGCCGTTTCTCTTTGTGGTATACTTTAATCATGATACAAAAGGTAATGCTTCAACTGCCCCAAAACTTAGCGGTTACTGTGCAAACAGTTGCCGAGCAAACCAAACGTCCAGTCGAGGATATTCTTGTTGAATGGCTCAATCTGATTGCCACCGACTTGCCCGTAAAAAATCTTAGCGATGACCAGGTTTTGGCCTTAACCAAGCTTCAACTTGACCCTAAACAGCAAGCTAAATTATCAAAACTGCTCGACAAAAATCAGGAAGACACATTATCCGTAACTGAACAACAACAGCTTGATGAACTCATGGCCTTATATCGTCAGGGGCTTGTACGAAAAGCCGAAGCCCTCAAAGAAGCCGTTTCTCGTGGTTTAATGCCACTCATGAGTTAGTTTTACGTTTCTTCGTGCGCTCGTATATCCCCGAAACCCTCAAACAGAAAATTTGCATCGACGCCCAAAATCGCTGTGGGTATTGTCTCAGCCCGCAGCACTTGGTGATGGCTCGACTAGAGATTGAACACATCGTGCCCATTGCTAAGGGTGGGAGTAATGGTGAAGCGAATTTATGGTTGGCCTGCCCCATTTGTAATCGGTACAAAAGCAGTCAAATCGAAGCTGTAGACCCTCAGAATGGTAATGCTGTGGCGCTATTTAACCCCAGGACGCAAAGTTGGGATGAACATTTTGCTTGGGAAGAAGGTGGCTTGCGTATTGCGGGTAAAACGGCCGTTGGACGAGCCACAGTTTCCGCTTTGCATTTAAGCGACGACCCAGATGTCTTGCTTGTGCGCAGTTATTGGATTCAAGCTGGTTGGCATCCACCAAAGGACTAAACTGGATGAGGGAAACGGCCGTTCTCCTCTCCGCCAGTTGGTTACAAATAAGACCAGGTGGGTGGATGTACCTATCCCGATTTGCAAGTCCTTATGCAAAAACAGCGACTGGTACCTGACGTGATTCTGCAAAAGAGTGGCGATGTAGTTTTATTCGTTCGATCTCGTGCAACGTATCTGCTGTTAAGTAGCTCTCCCCACAATGAGGACAGCTTACAATAGGCACATTTTCAATTACCAGCAAATCGTCGCCTTTGCCATAGCTGCGTGAAACATAACGGATTTTGGCGCCTTCTTTGCCACAGATGTCACAAACAAGCAATGTATTCTGAATTTTTTCCATGATTACCCTTCCGCATAAACAGTGAGGATGACCAATTTATTTGTGGCACTCAGTTTGGCAACCACAGTAATCAATCGACCATCAATAACTTGACCAAAAACCAGATATTTCCATTCACCAGAGTGGTGGTTTTCCTGCCGTTCAATGATTTCTCCAGTGAGGATAGCGCTTTCAACATCAAAGATTGTGAAACCATCATCTGCCATTTCTTCTTCGGCATGAAGCGTCAATACATATTGTCGTTTTCGCACCCTTTCTCGCATTTGACGTAAAACACGTTTGTACACAATGCTTTTCCTGCTATCGTAATCAAAAAATCACTGTTAGTCACCCCATATTAATCACTATTAAGGAAAATCACAACACCAAAATCCAAGACTTCCAAAGCCTGCCCATTAGCTGGCTTTGTGTGGTTTACTAGCTTGGACGACACGGATGACTGATGAGTGAGAAGTGTTTGTTTGAGTGGAAGTATCCGCTGCGATTTGCCATGATTTGAAAACGGCCGTTTCCCCTCCTGCTAGTTGGTTAAAAATGAGACAGGGTGGGTGGAAGCTCTCGCCACTTACCCTCGGGACATGGCCCCGGTTAAGTGCAAGCGGGGCTGGGCACGGTTTTTATTTTGTACCCTCATTTTCTATTGAAACCTCAACTTTTTCCTGATTTCATTTGGGAAAATGAATAATTCATCTTGACAGGATGTTTACGAAATGATATAAATATAACGAATTTCGTTCAATATCTAATAAATCGTAAACTTATGGAAAAAACTCTCAAACAGACTCAAATAGTTGATACAGCGACAGAATTGTTCAGTCGCTTTGGTGCCAGGCGCGTCAGTATCGAAGAACTCTGCCAGAAAGCAGAGGTTAGCAAGGTCACCTTTTATAAGTACTTCGAGAACAAAGCCGATCTGATCCGTCATATCCGGGATGAAATGATCGAGGTTGGCTTCAGCAGGTTTGATGAGATCAGTGCGATGGAGATTCCTTACCCAGAGAAGATCGACCTGATGACCCGTTGGCGCATGGAGTTCTTCTCGGATGTGAATGAAGAGTTCCTGCGGGAATTATTTACGCAAGACGAAGTGGTGGAAGAAGCCAAGCGGCGCTTCTTGCAAAATACGACTGACGCCCAACAGAAAGGCGAAGTAAGAACCGATCTTTCGCCAGAATTCATCTGGTTTATTACCGAGAAATTGAACGACATTATTCGGGAAGGAAGCTGGAAGACTGTTTTCGATGAATACAGCGCCTTCCAAAAACAATTGCGTACCTTATTCTTTTATGGGTTATTGACCCGGGAGGGCGACGAAGACGTCGCTGGAGGACAACAATGATTATCTTATTAGGGGTGGGAGTTCTGATCGGGGTTATCTTGATCTACATGATTGTGATCATCTTTTTTCCGGTGCTTTCTTTACCGGATCAGCCAATTCCAAAGCTGCCTGGAAACGCCGAGAGAGAAGCGAAGCTGAAACAATACCGCCAGGAAGTCCAGTTTCCTGTGGATGGATTAAACATCCATGCCTGGCTTTACCTGCCGAAGAACGCTTCAGGGCCGGTGCCTTGTGTAGTCATGGCGCATGGTTTTGGTGGGGTCAAGGACAGTGCACTGGATAGTTATGTGGAGCGCTTTCTGGATGCCGGTTTGGCTGCCCTGACGTATGACTACCGTCATTTTGGTGAGAGTGAAGGGCAGCCGCGGCAGTTGTACGATGCGAATAGGCAAATAGACGACTTCCGGGCTGCGATAGCTTACGCACGCAGTCGTGATGAAATCGATGCCGGCAAGATCTTCCTGTGGGGCACTTCAGCCGGTGGCGGCTACGGCTTGACAATAGCTGCCAGAGATAAGCAGATCGCCGGTGTCATCACCCAATGCGGGGCCATTGACCACAAAGCAGACAGCAAGCTCTTCATGGATCGTGACGGGATTGGCTTTATGTTAGCCTTGATTCCACATGGGCAGCGAGATAAAGGCCGTTCCCGCTTTGGCCTTTCCCCGCATCGCTTCCCGATCGTGGGCAAGCCGGGTACACGAGCTATGCTAGCAACGCCAGGTGCTTTTGATGGGTATGCCAAAATCCTGGGATCATCGAAGACATTTAGGAATGAAGTCTGCGGACGACTGTTGTTTGCGCCGCATGCCCCTGATGCAACCGAATCTGCCAAGAATGTTGAATGCCCGGTGCTCTTTGTAGCTTGCGAGCAGGACAATCTTGCTTCTCCCGAGTCTCATAAGCGGGCAGCCGAATACCTGGGTGACAAAGCCACAGTAATAAGCTATCCGATTGGGCATTTTGACATCTATGAAGGGGAATACTTTGAGCAGGCAGTCGGTGAAATGGTGGCCTTCATCAAGAAGCGAATTGCAACCGGGGAGAAGATGACTCACGGGCAAGAAGTGATTGTTTGAGTGGAAGTCTGCACCGCGACTAACGATGAATTGAAAACGGCCGTTTCCCTTCCCGCTAGTTGGTTAAAAATGAGACCGAGTGGCTGAAAGCTCTTGCCGCGAATTGCAATGAACTGAAAACGGCCGTTCCCCTCCCCGCTAGTTGGTTACAAATGAGACAGGGTGGGTGGAAGTACCCGCCACGATTTGCACTGATTTGAAAACGGCCGTTTCCCTTTCTGAAATCCGAAAACTGATAGCGTTAAGGGGTGGATTGCCTGTGAAATTCATTGTCAATCCGCTCTTGCAAAAAGACTTTGATAAGCGACTGATAGGGGACATCCCGCTTGTTTGCTAGTACCCGTATTTCATTGAGCATTGATTCCGGAATACGCAAAGAGATAGTTTTTGTAGACGGTTTTAGTTTCGGAAAAGCAGCGCGCTCTGCCTGATCCCAATTGAGATAGTCGGTGGAATCATGTTCGGCCCAAAATTCACGTTCTTCATCTTCGTTCTTGAATTCAGGAATTTGTTTCAGCATATTTTTGGCGCTCCTTATGGCTCATGTCACGAGCCGAAATCACTCTAATTTTGTTTGTGCGAATAGTAAATGCAATAAATAGCTGTCGTCCGGCATTTGTTTGGCCTAACGCATAATATCGTTTTTCAATCTGAGAATGTTGTGTGTCATTAGCCAGCAGAAGTGGAAGATTAAAGAAAACTTCTTCACACTCAGTTGTTGAAACTTGATGTCTAATCCAATTTTTGGATTGATTACCATCGTCCCAATCAAATTTTTCAATCTTACTCAGATCAATCATAATTGTATATTACTGCCATATACGGTTGGGGTCAAGCTATTGATTAATCATTTGTGGAATAATATCGTTGTATGGGGTCAATAATCTGGAAAATTCAGTGGCTTAGAGGGGGAAAACGGCCGTTCCCCTCCCCGCTGGTTGGTTACAAACAAGACCTATCGGGTGGAAACTCCCGCCGCGATTTGCCATGATTTGAAAACGGACGTTACTCTTCTTGCTGGCTGGTTACATATGAGACTGGGTGGGGGAAGCTCTTGCCGCGATTTGCAGTAATTTGAAAACGGCCGTTTTCCTTCCCACTGGTTGGTTATATGTGGGTTGTGGTTGAAAGTACCGCCATGACTAACCGCTAGCTTCAACGGGTGGTAGGCTGGTCAAAGTTTTCAGCTAAACGGAACGCTAACGGCTCTTCCCTGAAGTCGTCTATCTACGGCACTTGCGGGCTTGCTGAGTGGGTGGTGTTTTTCACGCCCATCAGTTTCATTACTCGATGCCACGCTCATTCCGCCCTGTAGTCCCACAATACATTTATAATTTTCCATTCACCAGCATCTTTGACTAAGTGTACGTAATCGATGAATTGTTCAGACTCTATCTTTACGCTTACCATCCTTTCAGTCTTGTCTAGCAATGTCACTTCCTTCTTTCCCTTTTCGGGTTGTTCCAATTTCCCGTGCCCATTTCTGGTTGCTTCCACCATCCATTCTTTGTCAACGGCCCACACCTCCCCTTCCGGTGTTACTCTTTTCTTAGCCAATTGATCATGGAGTGCCTGTTCCATCTTGACCCCATCTGCTTGATACCATCCTTCGACATAATCTAATGCAGCTCGCTTAATTGCATCTTCGTCTTTCATTTTAGCTCCCTAATTTCTGTTTTTCTTCACGGTGTCAACTTTCGGATAGAGTATAACATGAAACGGCCGTTCTCCTTCCTGCTAGTTGGTTGCAAATGAGACCGGGTAGGTGGAAGCACTCGCCGCGATTTGCCATGATTTGAAAACGGCCGTTCCCCTTCCTGCTAGTTGGTTAAATATGAGACTTGGTGGATGGAAGCCCCTGCCGCGATTTACCATGATTTGAAAACGGCCGTTTCCCTTCCCGCTAGTTGGTTACATATGAGACCGGCAGGGTGGCAGCACTCGCCGTGATTTGCAATGATTTGGAAACGGCCGTTCTCCTTCCCACGTGCTGGCTAAAACAATCTGGCTTGACTGGGTTCAATAATCTGGAATTCAGTGGTTTGGCTGAGTAACGGCCGTTTTCCTTCCCACGTGCTAGCAAAAACAATCTAACTTACCTGGGTTCAACAATCTGTAATTTAGCGATTGGCTGAGAAACGGCCGTTTCCCTTCCCCCGTGCTGGTAAAAACAATCTGGCTTGTCTGGGTTCAACAATCGTAATTTAGCGGTTTGGCTGAGTAACGGCCGTTCTCCCTCTCACTAGCTGGCTAAAACAATCTGGCTTGCATGGGTGGCCCATCCGACACGAGTTAAGATAATTTGGAAACGACGATGTTCTTAACAGTGATTGCTGATATGCGGGTGTTAGGAAAAGATTTTCACTCGCAACTTACTTTCTGTTGGATGGTGGCTCAAAATACCAAGGTTTGTTAAGAATGGCCTGTACTAGGCTGGAATTCTGAGCACAACAAAAAGTTCTTGAACCAGGATAGCTTCTCCCTTTCCCCAAACCCATGTGAATCCATTTACCTCGCTTAGTAAATTTGTCCTCAGTATTTACAAAACATGCTAATTTACC
Organism: uncultured Chloroflexia bacterium; assembly: GCA_963747345.1. Classification (GTDB taxonomy): domain Bacteria; phylum Chloroflexota; class Anaerolineae; order Promineifilales; family Promineifilaceae. Next base: position 103,848 of record CAVVFA010000012.1, read on the forward strand.
CATCAAACCTGAATTAAAAAAAGGATTGTAAGAAGCAAATTGGCAGTTAAAGCAACATTTTAAGTAATTATCATGGGGCATTTTACTTTCAAGATTTGTCAACTCATCTTCAAAACCTGTCTTACACCAGTCCGACTTTATTTTTGCAGTCATCAAAGAAAAGCGTAAATTGTAAATATGAAGCATCCATCCCATTCATCTTTAGGGGAACATACTGTACAGTCAATTATAAATCGACCATTGGAAGTTTTCGTTTTACCAGACAACGAGGACTGGTAATATTCTCACAAACTTATCTTAAACGAATGCAAGTAATTTTTTTCGTCAAGAGAAAATGGTACGGATTCTTCTATCGCAGTCACTAGGTGATAACCGATCAAAACTATCCCCCGTAAACTCAACCCCTCGTAAAACTACTTTGAATTTGTGACCAAAGTTATCGATTTGAAAACTTGTCACCTCTTCACCGTATTCATCCTGATAAACACATTGAAAGTTTGATACCATTTGTTATTCCCTATAACCGTGCTGATATTGTACTGCGTTGTCTAATACCACCGAGTTTCTAAACCATTTTCACGGACAGAGTATAGCAGAAAAACGGCCGTTTCCCTTCCCCCATATAACCTAAAAATTCAACACCATGTAGGGGCTAGGCAATTGGGTCAACTATGGGCCAAATTCGTTGCCGCTTCTCCAATTGCCTCGCCCGCTGAGGTTGCGGGCGAGACGACGCGGCGCAAATGTTTCCCGCTTTGACCCCTGTATTACCGCGTCGTCTAGCCCCTACCATAGACGGAATATACCTGAAATGCCGTTGAAGGGTTTGGAAAATTCTCGACGGACATGAGTATATCTATTTGAAAACGGCCGTTCCCCCCACCACAAAAAAAGCCCCACCAGAATTTTCTGGTAGGGCTTCATTCTTTATGCGTATTCCACTGCTTCCGGCTCCCCGACATCCACCACCGTAAACATCAGTTCGCCCGCTTCCGCGTCCACGACCACATGGTCGCCATCGCGGATTTCAGCCTGGATGAGCTTCAACGCCAGCGGGTCTACAAGCTGCTTCTGGATGACCCGCTTCAGCGGTCGCGCCCCGTAGGCTGGATCGTATCCAGCCTCAATCAGCACATCCAGCGCCGCATCCGTCAGCGCCAGGCTGATGTGGCGCTTGCCCAGCAGCTCACGCACCGCGCCCATCTGAATCTCCGCGATGCCGCGCAGCTGTGTTTTGTCCAGACGGTGGAAGAGGATCGTCTCGTCCACGCGGTTGAGGAACTCTGGCCGGAAATGCTGGCGCAGCGCGTCCATCACACTCTCCCGCATCGCCAACTCATCGCTCCATTCCATGATGTATTGGCTGCCGATATTGCTCGTCATGATGATGACCGTGTTGCGGAAATCGACTGTGCGCCCTTGCCCGTCTGTTAAACGGCCGTCGTCCAACACCTGCAAGAACACGTTAAACACCTCAGGATGCGCCTTCTCGATTTCGTCAAACAACACCACCGAGTAGGGGCGACGGCGCACCGCTTCCGTCAACTGTCCGCCTTCGTCGTAGCCCACGTAGCCGGGCGGCGCGCCGATGAGCCGCGCCACCGTGTGCCGTTCCTGGTACTCGCTCATGTCGATGCGCACCATGTTGTGCTCATCGTCGAACAAGAACTCAGCCAGCGCCCGCGCCAGTTCTGTTTTGCCCACGCCCGTTGGCCCCAGGAAGATGAAGGAGCCGATGGGGCGGTTGGGGTCTTGCAAGCCGGAGCGACTGCGGCGCACGGCGGCAGACACCGCCGCAATGGCCTCGTCCTGCCCAATCACCCGCGTATGCAGGCGCTCTTCCATGTGCACCAGCTTCTCGGTCTCGCCTTCCAGCAGTTTGGTGGCCGGAATGCCCGTCCATTTGCCCACGATGTAGGCGATGTCTTCGGCGTCTACTTCTTCTTTGAGCATCGCCCCTTCCCGTTGCAGTTCGTTCGAGACGGGTTTCAGCGGCTTTCAGCGCGCGCTTCCAGTTCATGTAAACGGCCGTATTGCAGTTCAGCGGCGCCGTTGATAATCCATGTCGCGCTGTGCCTGTTCCACCTGCACTTTCAACTGGTCGATCTGCTCTTTAACCGTTTGCACCTGCACAATGGCGTCTTTCTCCGACTGCCAACGGGTCGCCAGCGCATTGCTTTCTTCTTTCAGATTCGCCAGCTCTTCTTCCAGCTTTGCCAGCCGCTCTTTGCTGGCCTTGTCTTTCTCTTTCTTGAGCGCTTCCCGTTCAATCTCCAACTGCATGATGTCGCGGTCTACCTCGTCCAGCGCTTGCGGCTTGGAATCAATCGCCATGCGCAGGCGGCTGGCGGCCTCGTCGATGAGGTCGATGGCCTTGTCGGGCAGGAAACGGTCGCTGATGTAGCGATGGCTCAACGTGGCCGCCGCGATGGTGGCGCTGTCGGTGATGCGCACGCCATGATGCACCTCGTACCGCTCTTTCAGCCCGCGCAAAATGGAGATGGTATCTTCCACGCGACGGTTCGCCCACGAAAACGGGTTGGAAACGCCGTTCCAGCGCCGCGTCTTTCTCGATGTATTTGCGGAATTCGTCCAACGTCGTCGCCCCGATGGCGTGCAGTTCGCCCCGCGCCAACAGCGGTTTGAGCATATTGCTGGCGTCCATACTGCCTTCCGCCGCGCCCGCGCCCACCAGCGTGTGCATCTCGTCGATGAACAGGATGATCTGCCCTTCCGCTTCCTGGATTTCTTTGAGCACCGCTTTGAGCCGTTCTTCAAACTCGCCGCGATATTTAGCGCCAGCCACCAGCGCCCCCAAGTCGAGCGCCACCAGCCGCTTCTCTTTGAGACCGGACGGCACGTCGCCGCGTATGATGCGCTGCGCCAGCCCTTCCGCAATCGCGGTTTTACCGACGCCCGGTTCGCCAATCAGCACCGGATTGTTCTTGGTGCGGCGGCTCAAAATCTGGATCACGCGCCGGATTTCTTCATCGCGGCCAATGACGGGATCGAGCTTGCCTTTACGCGCTTCCTGCGTCAGGTCACGGCCGTATTTTGCCAGCGCTTCGTACTGCGATTCCGGGTTCTGGCTGGTGACGCGCTGCGAACCGCGCACCCCCGCCAGCGCTTGCATGATGCTGTTGTAGTCGATGCCGTGCCGCGCCAGCAAGCCACGAATGCGCTGCGGCGCTTTGGGCTGCGCCATCGCCATCAGGATGTGCTCGGTGGAGGTGTAGTCGTCCTTCATCTGCTTGGCGATTTCTTGCGCTTCGTCCAGCACGTTGGTCAAATCGCGGCTCATGCCCACCTGCACGGAGCCGCCCGTCGCCCGCGACATGCCGCCCAGTTCGCGGGTGACGCTCTCCAGCAGCAGCGCCGGGTCTGTGCCGATGCGGTTCAGCACCGCCGGCACCACGCCGCCTTCCTGGCTGATCAATGTTTGCAGTAAATGTTCCGGTTCAATCGCCGGATGGTTGTAGGTTTCTGCCAGATTTTGCGCTTCGTAGATGGCTTCCTGGCCTTTTTGGGTGAATTTGTCTGAGTTTCATCTATTTAAACCTCCTGTTACAAAGAATACAAAGGGACAAAGCGTTAAATTGGACAGATAGGTGAACACTAGCTCTTTTACAAGTTACCTTTGTGTCCTTTGTATCTTTGTTCGCCTTTGTAGTGCTAAATTTTAAGCGCGTAAATCGCGTAACTGCTGCCACAGTTCTTTCTCTTCCTTGCTCAAGTTCTTCGGCAGGGTGATGGTCACTTTTGCCAGCAGGTCGCCGCGTTGGCTGGGGTTCTGGCTTTGGGCATACCCAGGCCGCGCAGGCGAATCACTTTGCCGTCTTCGGTTTCAGCGGGAATGGTCAGGTTGACGGTTTTGTCGAAGCTGCTAACGGCCGTTTTGCCACCAAGCACCGCTGTAAACACATCAACGGGCACGTCCACTTTCAGGTCGTCGCCTTCACGTTGGAAGGTGGGGTGGGGCAGGACTTTGACGTTCAGGAACAGGTCGCCGTTTTGGCCGCTGCTGCCCGGTTCGCCTTGCCCTTTGAGACGGATTTTGCTGCCGTTTTGGACGCCGCGTGGGATTTTGGCATTGATAGAACGGCCGTTACTAAATTGTAAACTCCGTGTCGTGCCCTGAAACGCCTCTTCCAGCGTGATTTCAACTTCGTGTTCTAAATCACTGCCTGCGTTGCGGGCGCAGATTGAAAGCCCTGATCGTACCCATCCCGCCGCCAAACAGTGATTCAAAGAAGGAGGAGAAGCCGCTGCCACTGCTGCGCCGTCCGCCAAACATTTGCTCGAAGGTATCGGGGTCGATGGTTTGGGTGTATGGGTCGCGGGAACGGGAGCCACGGCCAGCCGCGCCTGCATATTGCGACCAGAAGTCGTTCATGTTGCCGCCAGCCCGTTCAGCTTGCTGCCACTGCGAACCAAAGCGGTCATATTTCTGGCGCTTGTCGGTGTCAGAAAGCACTTCGTAGGCTTCGTTGATTTCCTTAAATTTTTCTTCCGCGCCTTTATTGTCGGGATTGTGATCAGGATGATAATCCCGCGCCAGTTTGCGGTAGGCTTTTTTGATTTCTTTTTCGTCGGCGCTTTTGCTGACGCCGAGTGTTTGGTAATAGTCGTGATAGTTCATGTGTTCCTCTTAAAAAAGAGATTGGAGATTGGAGATTGGTAAATTGGAGATTGGGTCTCGCGTTTTAATCTCTAATCTCCAATCTCTAATCTCGGTTTTTTCATTTATTGTGCAACAAGCACCTTCGCCGGTCTCAGCAAGCCGCCTTTATAGGTGTAGCCGTTTTCAAGCACGGTGACGACCGTGCCGGACTCGGCGCTGGGATGAGGAATTGTGCCGATGGCTTCGTGGTGTTCTGGGTTAAACGGCCGTTCCATCACATCCATCATTTCTACCCCATATTTTGCCAACGCATCTAAAAACGCCTTCTGAATTAATCGGAGTCCATCAGGGTCGCTTTCGGTGTGAGCGAAGGCGCGTTCCAGGTTGTCGGCCAGGGGCAGCATGTCACGCAGGAGCTTTTCTTGATTTTGCTGCGATTCCAGGGCGTAGCGTTGTTCCAGCCGTTTTTTGCTGTTCTCAAATTCGGCATAGAGGCGCAGGTATTTTTCTTGCCACTCGCCGTTTTCTTCTTTATCCACAGATTTCGCAGAACTTGTCCTGAGCTTGTCGAAGGGTTCCGCAGATTTTTTGGTCTCCGGCTCGGCATCTTGGGGAGCGATTTTTTCTGCACGCATCATAGGTTTCTGTGAGACTTCTTTTTGCAAAGAGGCGAGCCGTTGCTCCAGTTGAGCCAGTTCGGTCTGCTGCTGTTGGGCGATGGCGTAGTATTTTTTGGCTGCTTGCTGCCATTCGGCGGTTTCGGTGGTGGCTTGTTCAAGCTGCTGGCGCAGGCGATTGATTTCATGAACAGGGTGAATTGGCTGCTGACGGGTCGGCTCTGGGATATTTGTGTATGGGGAACGGCCGTTACGCCGTTGGTATGGATCATAATCTCTGAACATAAATCATCCTTTAAGATGCTAGACACTGGCGTTTTTGCCCGCCACCAGTGTGGTGCGATTTGGCAAGTTGAATGATTGTCATGCGTGGGACGATTTTGTAAATCGTCCAGGCGATTTGCAAAATCGCCCACGGCAGACATTCTATAAATTGAAACACACCCTTTGGCAAATCGCGTTACGACGCCAAAATTAAAGATTGAAGCGTGACGAAAGCCAGACCCCAATCTTTAATCTTCAATCTTTAGTGGGGGCAGTGCGACACCGCCCCCACTATTATTGTTTAAACTTCCTCAAATTCGCCTTCGACAACACCTTCAGGCGTGGGGTTGCCACCATTGCCGCTGCCGCCAGGGTTGTAACCGCCGGTTTCTGGCTGACCCTCTTGGGTTTGGTAAAGCTGTTGGCTGATGGCGTAGCTGGCCTGCTGTAACTGTTCACTCGCCGTGCGAATCTGGTTGATGTTGTCGCCTTTGATGGCTTCGCGCAGAGCGTTGATGAGGTTGTCGATGTTGCTGCGCTCACCAGCGTTCAATTTATCACCCAGTTCGTTCATGCTTTTCTCGGTGGCATAGGTCAGTTGGTCAGCCTGATTGCGGGCTTCGACAAGTTCACGGAACTTTTGATCCTCTGCTGCGTGTTGCTGCGCGGCATTGACCATTTTTTCGACTTCCGCCTCACTCAAATTGGTGGTAGCAGTGATCTGGATTTTTTGTTCCTTGCCTGTGGCCTTATCTTTGGCGGTCACGTGCAAAATACCGTTGGCGTCGATGTCAAAAGTGACTTCGATTTGCGGAATACCGCGTGGTGCCGGGGGCAGACCATCCAGGCGGAAGTTGCCCAGCGTTTTGTTGTCGTTTGCCATCGGCCGTTCACCTTGTAAAACATGAATGTCAACGGCCGTTTGGCTGTCTTCTGCCGTGCTAAACGTTTCCGTCTTTTTGCTCGGGATGGTGGTATTGCGCGGGATAAGCGTCGTCATGACACCACCCAGCGTTTCCAAACCCAGGCTCAACGGCGTTACGTCGAGCAGTAACAAGTCTTTCACGTCACCAGCCAGCACACCGCCTTGCAAAGCCGCGCCCAAAGCCACCACTTCATCCGGGTTGACCGATTTGTTGGGTGTTTTGCCGGTGAGTGTCTGCACCAAATCTTGCACCATCGGCATCCGCGTTGAACCGCCAACCAGTACCACTTCGTCAATCTTGGTGGCGCTCAGACCGGCATCGGCCAACGCTTTTTCAAAGGGGGTGCGTAAACGCTGTACCAAATCTTGTGTTAACTGCTCAAACTTGGCTTTGCTCAATGTAATTTGCAAATGTTTTGGCCCGTTGGCATCGGCCGTGATAAAGGGCAGATTGATTTCTGTTTGTCCCAAGGAAGACAGTTCGATTTTTGCTTTTTCGGCCGCTTCACGCAGGCGCTGTAAGGCTTGACGGTCTTTGCTCAGGTCAATGCCCTGATCCATTTTGAACTGTTCAGTGAGCCAGTTTACGATGCGTTCGTCCCAGTCGTCGCCACCAAGGTGGGTATCGCCGTGGGTGGACTGCACTTCGATGACGCCATCGCCCACTTCCAAGACGGAGACATCGAAGGTGCCACCGCCCAGGTCGAAGACCAGGATCGTTTCGTCGGCTTTCTTGTCCAGGCCATAGGCTAAGGCGGCGGCCGTCGGTTCGTTGATGATGCGTAAGACTTCCAGGCCAGCGATTTTGCCCGCATCTTTGGTGGCCTGCCGTTGGCTGTCGTTGAAGTAAGCCGGTACGGTGATGACCGCTTGGGTCACAGGTTCGCCTAAATAGGCTTCGGCGTCGCGTTTCAGTTTTTGCAGCACGATGGCTGAAATTTCTTGCGGCGAGTAGGTTTTGTTGACGACGGGAATGTTTACCCGCGCATCGCCTTGTGGCCCGCCTACGATGTCATAGGACACCATTTTCTTGGTACGTTCGGTTTCAGCATCGTCTACGCGCCGACCCATCAGCCGTTTGACGGAGTAGATGGTATTTTCCGGGTTGACGACGGCCTGTCGTTTGGCTGTTTGTCCGACCAGACGTTCGCTTTTCTTATTAAAAGCGACAACGGATGGTACGGTGTTGCCGCCTTCGGCTGACGCGATGACCATGGGGTCGCTGCCTTCCATGACGGCGACGACGGAGTTTGTGGTACCCAAGTCGATTCCAATTATTTTGCTCATTTGTTTAATTCTCCCGTTTCTCGGTTTCTCTATTTTTATGTGGGTCTTATACCCATCTTCGTTAACTAGTTGTGTTACCCTTCGCCTGTTGTGGGCGACGTAGAATATATTCTCTACCATTAGTATTAGAAAAATATCAGCGAACCGTTAGATATGTGTAGGAGGTTTTTCTACTCGAGAGGATTTTGTTTCTTGACTAGATATTGATTGTGATTTTGGATGAATATGGAATCCAACCAGGCCGGAAAAATGTCATGCCCGCATGTTGTTATCGGGCATCCAAGCGGTCCCGAAACCCTGGATTCCCGCTAAAACCGTGCGGGAATGACGTGCGAAGCGGGCGAGCCGACGCGTGATATTGTGTCGTGTTTTGCTGGTGTATTACCGCGTCGACTAGCCCCTACATTAATTGGGTGGGTGTTTAAAACGTAATGAGGCCAGACGGATGGGTCTGGCCTCATTAGGAGGGAGAAGAGGTGTAGAGGCTGTTTAAGCGGAGGCGACTATTTGCTGAGGTGTTGTTGAATGCACTTATCGGATTAGAGGATAGGTTAAGGTTGTTGGACTGTACCGGACTTCGACAGGCTCAGACTTCGACAGGCTCAGTCCTCGACGGAATTAGACGGCCAGGGGAACGGCCGTTTCCAGCCAATGCCCTGTTACCAAATTTTCTTCTGGTTGCGGCCAGCCCCAATCGACGAGCTTGGTTAGCTTTTGGTGGTCGGTGTAGTTGAGTTTGATGGGGGTGATGGAGGCGTATCCCATGGCGATGGCGCCAATATCTGTGCCTTCCTGGGGGATGCCGGTGGGCACGTCGCCACCAATCCAGAAGTAGGAATTGCCGCGTGGGTCGGTGCGGATTTCTAGCTTGTCGCGGTAGACGCGGTGGCCGGTGCAGGTTAGTTGGATGCCTTTGAACTGTTGGGTGGGGATGTTGGGTACGTTGACGTTGAGGTGGATGTCTGTGGGTAAATCATTATCGAGCAGGGTTTGCATGACCTGGCAGGCGACGGCGGCGGCGAGATTGTAGTTGGGGTTGGGTTTGCGCTGCCCGTCGAGCGACATGGCGATGCCGGGGATGCGCCAGATCAGCGCTTCTTTGACGGCGGCGGTCGTGCCGGAATAACTGAGGTCGTAGCCGACGTTGGCGTCGCTGTTGATGCCGGAAACCACGATGTCGATGGGGTCGTCGAGCAGCCCCATGGCGGCGAGGGCGACACAATCGGCGGGACTGCCATCGGTGGCGAGGGCTTTGGTGCCGTCTTTGAGGGTGACTTCTTCGATGCGTAACGGCCGTTTGAAATGTTTGGTATGTCCGTAGCCAGACCAGTCGTGGTCTGGGGCGACGATGCTGACTTGTCCGAACTGGCGCATGGCCTGGGCCAAAGCGAGGAGGCCGGGGGCGCTGACGCCGTCATCATTGGTGATGAGTATGTGCATTTTCGTTTTCCTTTTGCTTTTTCAGTTAAGTTGACAAAAGGATAGCGGGGGGATGTTAACGGCCGTTTAAGAGCAAGTTACCGCTTTGTTATGGATTGGTGAACAATTGGGGAAGGGGATGAGGAATTGAGACCGGGGATGGTGTTGGTTCCAGTCGCCGGTCTCGGAGGCTATGGGGGGTTAGCGCTTGGCGGTGATGCCAAATGCCACCCACGGCTGTTGTTAACTGACATACTTGCGACTATTTTACTGATTTGTGGGAGAACGGCCGTTTCTCCTTCACAAATGGTTGGCGGAAAAGGTGGCGTAACGGCCGTTGCCTGTGCGACGCACTTCCGAAGTATGTCGCACCTGGAGCTTAAGCTAATACCGATTCGCTGCCTCAGCCGGAAGACGAAGGTTCTGGATGAACTGCATAATCGGTGTTACCAGCAGTTCCCCCTGCTCATAGGTTGTTCCCGGATCATACCACAGCGTGCATTCCTGCCCGTTGGCATAGACAAGGGTATAGCTTTCAGTGTTTCCCCCATCAGGTGGATCATCGGGTTCAATGCGGGTCATTGTGGCACAGTCAACCGCTTCAAGCTGTGCAAAAAGCGCTGCTGCCTGTGCCTCATCCACCGCAAATTCCCAACTTCCTACATTTACTTCGGTCTCTGCCACCTGACCCTGCCGCGTCAGTCGTACCAGGGCAGGCGTAATAATAAACTCTTCAGTCCATTGTAGTTCAGGCAAAATCGAACCTGCCTGCGAGGTATATGAGATCTGCGAAATGGGTGTCATCGTTTCTCCAGCCTGGCAGCCTGTACTAAACGCCAAACAAAACGCTGCCAAAATAATTAACCCAATACCAATTATCTTACTCCAGGGTTGTGGTAGATGTTTTTGCAAAGCGTTCTCCAAATTTTAAAATGAAGTTCAGGGTCAATCGTGCCACGCTTCTTTACAATCAGAGTCGGCGGCTGTCTGATTGGTTGGCGGAAACGGCCGTTTCCTCCACCATCTCGCCATTGCCAAAGCCACCCCATCACGGAGATTGCAGACTGGCTCAGTCTGCAATCTCCTGTTTCAGGGTGCGGCTCGATGTTACCGCTTGGCGGTGATGCCAAAGTGCCACTCACTGCTCTTGTGAGGTAACGATTTTCACCCGCTTCGACAGTTCCGCTTTATGAATGGTTTTATGCTTCACAAACGTGAAGCCAGACAAACTATCGTTCCCGAAGGTTTCGGGGCGGTATTTTTGTGTTAACGAGAGGTTGATAACTGACATATATCATTGCGTCAACCATATTTACTGATGAAGCTTAATCATGAATCTTCAGGCTTTCTCGATATTGTTCAGCTGGGGCTTCTGTTCAAAATATCTATCACTTTGTCATAGTTGTCTTTGACAACTTTGTTCAATTTGCATTTATATCAGCCCTCCGAAAACTATCTTTCCGAATTATTGCAATTTGTTTAGACCGACTATTGTAAAATCTTGATGACAGTTTGGAATTCAAGTGCAGGAGCGTTTTCAGAAAAAATTAACCCGTGAACGTCAAACGATGAAGGGTACAGAAGCGTCACCTAATTCGTGCAACTCTATCCATTGGTTCCAATCTTCTGGTCATGCCGAGTTGTTGTAGATGCCTTCTCCAAATGCCCCAATAGTTCGAAATGATATAATCTTCACATACCCAGCTTTTGTCAATTTTGTTCGCGGTAATCAATAATCTTCTCCTCTTTATCGAGGTCTAGCATTTTTTGACGAAGCATCAATTCCAGTTATTTCATTGAATTAGCGCTTAGTTCAGTATTGCATCTGGAGACTTGCCTTTAAGCTTTGATTCGAGTTCGCATTAGTTGCAGAAGCAAAATGTTTCTTTTCCTTTAAGATTTTCTCTCGAGCCTCATGTGCTGTCCTTTTTCTAACTTCTGTTGTTCACGTCATGGACTTTACGGCGCTTTCTTTGAGTTCAACTTCCTATCTCTTCTTGTTTCATTCCTTTGATGATTCAGAAGCTAGATATCCAATTCGGTTCGTAGTTTGTACTTTTTATAATCGCCGCGACTAAATATGGAAACTGTGCATAATTCAGTGCTAATTTATTTAGGGCTCCAAATGATTGATTGATTCGTTCTCGCCTGATTCAATGTCGTTAAATTTCACATGACCAACACAATAATCACATTCATTGTTACATGATCGTAATACCAATTTGATCATGTCGTTGACCATCTTTTTTCCTTCAGCATTGCTACTTGCCCATTCTGGAAACCGTGCCGTGGTTGGTACAAATGAAGCGCTATCCGCCGCAATTGCGGGTGGATAAGTGTCTTCTGTTATCGGGAGTTTGATGGTGGGGGAAACGGCTGTATTTATGCATTCTAATATCACTGGACTGAAAACATGAGTGTTCAGGTCAGTACTAAAGCAGAGAGTTGGTCCTGTTAGGCGTAAATTGTGGAGGTGCGCTTGACAGGCGTATATCCCTCGCTTTCATTCTGAAATGATATCTTGTCCGAGCAAATCCAAGAATTCGAGTAATTTCGCATATGGCAATACTGGCTCATTTCAGGATAGCTCCGCTTCGATCAACCATCAAGTGTCAAAGCTCGAGGGATTGGCTGGCACAGTTATTCTTTGAACGTAACGGCAATCGAGTTAACCCTTAAGCGTAGGGATTACTATCACGGATGGAATCGATTATTTGGACAACACTGTGAATCAGGCGCTCTTTGATTTGTGATCGGCTTTGAAAGGCGGCACAAGCACGTCACGTTGCTCTCCATATTCTCACAGCGAATACTCATCATGATTAAGTCATACTACGTCCATTAAATCGGCAGTTTGTCGCTGTAAATGTTGGCGTTGGATTGTCGTAGCGATTGGATGCATTCGCCGTGGCGCAATCCTGTGTGATAACGATCTCCAAGTATGGCATGAAATTCTCATGAGATCCGGTATTGAAGCAGATATTAGGAGATCACCGCTAAAAGGCATGGAAAATTTGTCATATGGCAAACCACGTCCAGATATCGATGATTTCCTCAATATACGGCTCAACCTGTTCATCCTTCAAATTTCTTGCCTCTTGGCGCTCAGCACTTTCTGCCTCTGCCTTTTGCCTTCTGCCCATTATGCTACATTGCCCCCATGACTTTACCCATCCTGGAAACGGTGCCGTGGCTGGTACAAACGAAGCTCTATCCCCCGCAAGTGCGGGCGGATGCGGTGGTGCGTCAGCGGCTCTCTGATTGGTTGGCGGAAACGGCCGTTTCCTTCCCCGTTACCCTCATTTCTGCCCCGGCTGGTTATGGCAAAACAACCCTCTGCGCCACCCTCACGCGCACCCAGCCAGATGTGCCGTTGGCCTGGCTCTTTTTAGACGAAGACGACAATGACGTGGGCGGCTTTATGGCGGCCTTGATTGGGGCGCTGCAAGTGATTGAGCCTGCCTTTGGGACGACGGCACAGCGCTTGCTGCCGACGTTATCCAGTTTGAATGAGGCTGAGGAGCCTTCTGAAATTCGGCGGTTCATGGGGGTGCTGCTCAATGATGTGGTGGATGACCTGCCGGATGAGTTTGTGCTGGTGCTGGACGATGTGCATGTGATTAATAACGGCCGTTTGCTCTTGGCCTTGGATTATTTGCTGGAACGGCTGCCGCCACAAATGCACCTGGTGCTGGCGACACGGCGCGATCCGCCGTTGGCGCTGCCCCGTTTGCGGGCGCGGCAGCAGTTGGCCGAACGGCGACTCGTTGATATGCGTTTTACGCGGGATGAGGCGGATGCGCTGTTTAATCAAAGCCTGGCCTTTGATTTATCGGCTACAGAAATAGATCAATTGCAGAGCAGTACCGAAGGCTGGGCGGCGGGATTGAGCCTGTTTGCCAATTCCCTGGAACGGCTTTCCCCTGAGGCCCGCACCGAACTGATCGCTCACCTTTCCCAATCCCATCAGCATATTTTTGACTATTTATCGGAAGAAGTGCTGCACCAACAACCGCCAGATGTGCAGGAATTTTTGCTCTACACCTCAATTTTGCAAGAGCTGACGCCCGATTTATGTGCTGTTGTCACGGCACGCCCCGACACGGCCGTTTTGCTTGAAAAGTTGTACCAGCAGAATGTGTTTGTATTGGCTGTGCAAGAGGGGGATGGGGCGGTCTATCGGTATCACGCCCTGTTTGCCAACTTTTTGCGCCATGTGCTGGGGCGCGATTATCCTGAGCAGGTATCTAACTTACATCAACGGGCGGCAACGGCCGTTCCTACCCTGCAACGCAAAATCTACCACCTGAGCCAGGCGGGTTTGTGGCATGATGTCGCTCGCGTCATTACAGAAGTGGGCGAAGATGTCATCCGCCAGGGACGGTTGGATGCGCTCGTAAGTTGGATTCGGATGGTGCCGGTTGAAATAGAAAAGGCACATCCTCATTTAGCTTATTTTCGCGGTCTGGTTGCCATCCAAAAAGGGGAGCTTGAAAAAGCGGCTGGTTATTTGAATGCGGCTCGGCTCGCTTTTGGGGAAGCGGGTGACAAAGCGGGACTAGGCGCGGCTTATGCGAGTTTGGGCAGTTTGGCCTTTCTAAAACTGGCGCCGGACGAGAGCCTGGAAATGGTGGCCTTGGCGCTCTCTTTTCCGCTTGAGCCGGCGATGCGGGTGCAAGCGTTGATGACTCGCGCCTCCATCAATCTGTTTGTTGCTTCAGATTGGCTGCGGTCGGCGGCTGATTTAGATAAAGCGTTGGCCTTGGTGCAATCCAGTCAGGATGAGTTGGCGCTGTTGGTATTTTCTTTTTATTTGGGTCAGGAATTCTTGATGCTGCCCCATATGTTGGCGAAGGTTGAGGCGTTTTATCAGGAAATTGAAGCGGCTTTGGGGGATGTGGTATCGCCTGTGCGCCTGGCGGTGGCTGATGTGCTGGCCTTCATTTATCTGCGACGGGGCCAATTGGCTCAAGCGATTGAGGCGGGACAGCGGGCGGTGCTCATCAAGGAACAGCTCAACAGTTATCCGTTTTTGGGCATGAATGCGGCGGTGACGGTGGCTTGTGTGTATGCGGTAAACGGCCGTTATGAAGATGCAGACCAATACCTCAAACAAGCGCAAATTCAATACAACGAGCTGGAATGGAACCAAATTACAGGAGTTGGCGGGTTGTTTACCTTGGCGCGGATTCGTTGGCTGGAAGGACAAATAAAAGAAGTGCATCAAGTTTATGCGCAGATGCACATTGTCACCAAACTACCGGCAATGCCCGCGACAACTGTGCTTCGCCTGCTGGTAAAAGGGTTGCTGGCGCTTTCGGCGCAGGATTATGAGATGGCGGAGCGCAGTTTTCAAGAGGCGGTGACGATTAATGCGGAGGCGTCGCTTTCTTCTATTTATAGCTGCCCGCAAGTGCTGTTGGCGCATCTCTATTGGCATCGGCAGCGGTCTGCCATGGCGTGGAATACTTTTGCCCCTATTTTACGCCGCTGTGAAGCGGAGAATACGCCGGGGGTTATCTTGCAGGAAGGGGCGTTGGCTGTGCCGCTGCTGAAACTCGCCAACAGTTTTGAGACGGATGTGGACGCTGGCGCTTATGCGGAAAAATTGCTAGGAATGATGGAAACGGCCGTTGTTCCCCCACAATCGCCCCCTGACCTAAATCCCCTGACTGAACGTGAACAGGATGTGCTTCGTTTGTTGGCTCAGGGAGCCAGCAACAAAATGATCGCGGAAGAGTTGGTGGTGAGTGTGCCTACTGTCAAAAGCCATGTGTCTCATATTTTGTCTAAACTCGCTGCATCTTCTCGTGGTGAAGCGGTTGCCATTGCCCACGCCCGCCAGTTAATTTAGACCCCCTCTTTTTCTCCAACCGAAAATCTTTATTGGCTCTTGGTACTTTGTTCCCATGACTGATGCTTTATGTACATAAAAAAAGCGTGAAATATAATTATGTCTATGTTGGGCTAGAACTATCAGGAATGTGGGATAAACGAAAGTCAAAGTCATTCAGAGGAAGAGAATTCATAATGATTACATCCAAATTTCAGGCACAGGTTAATTTATCACTTTTTGAGAAACGGCGAAGCTATTTTAATGCCTTATTTTCAATGATGTTGGCGGTTTTGATGCTGGCTGGTGTTTGGGGGACAACGGCCGTTTTTGCTGCTGCCCCCCTTATTTCCGATCAAACTCTGCCCGCTGTGGATGAGAACAGTGCCACGGGTACAGGAGTTGGCACCGTTGTTGCCACCAATGCCGTTACTTTTATTATTGTTGGCGGTAGTGATGTGTTTGCAATCAATCCTTCGACGGGTGCGATTACCGTTTTAGACGGGTCTCAGATTGACTATGAAAGTGTGCTGCCAGATCATCAATTCGAGCTGCTTATTCGAGCCACGAATGGCGATGGCTCGTCCGAGGCAACCGTTACCATCCCCATCAATAATAGAAATGATGCCCCTGTGGTAGCCGCTTCCATCCCCATGACTGTTACCGAAAATAGCAGCAATGGCACTTTGGTAGACGTTGTTCCGGCAACTGATCCAGATGAAAACAGCCTGACTTATTCCATTTTCATGTGGTTAAATCCAGCATCAGGCCCGTTTGAAATCAACCCGAATACGGGTGAAATAACGGTTGCTGGCCCTCTGGATTTTGAAGCTGGCCCACTCTCTTATGTGCTCATGGTAAAAGTGAGTGATGGGGGTTTGGCAAGCACGACGATTGTCACCATTGATGTGGAGGATGGCAACGATCCGCCCGTCGCCAATGATGACGATGGCTATACCATTGCGGAAGATGGTGTATTGACCAATGCTACGCCCTCTGTATTGGATAATGATACGGATCAGGATGGTGATTCGTTAGAAGCCGCAGAGTATACACAGCCAGCCAATGGCACGGTAGTTGTCAATGTGGATGGCACTTTCACCTACACCCCAACTGCTCAATTTAATGGCATTGATACCTTCACTTACTTTGCTTATGATGGCACAGAGAATTCTGCCCTTCCCGCTACGGTGACGATTACGGTCACTGGAGATAATGATGCGCCAACGGCCGTTGATGATACCTACTCTGTTGTGGAAGATAACGTTTTGACAGTGCTCGCGGCTGATGGTGTCTTGAAAAATGATACAGACCCGGAACATGACAGCTTAACGGCCGTTAAGCAGTATGATGTTGATCCCAGTAAGGGGACACTTTTCTTAGCGTTTGATGGCGCTTTTGTTTTTACGCCCACCTTAAATTACGCGGGAATTGTTACGTTTACTTACTTCGCCAGCGATTACCCTGCCAATATTCCCGGACTTGATTCTGTTGCCCCCGCCACCGTCACCATCACCGTTAGCAACGAAAATGATGCGCCAGTTGTGGATGATAAGACGTGGTCTGTGGATGAAAATGAAGCGATTGACTTTGTTGTGGGAACGCTTGATGTGACTGATCCAGATGACGATATGACATTTAGTTTTAACGTGCTTAGTGGTAATACTAATAGCGCTTTTTATATTGATGACGTTACCCACGAACTTCGTGTTGCAACGAGCAATGCTCTGGATTTTGAAACGACACCAGTCTTTACACTCACTGTAGAAGTTGCAGATACCGGTAACTTAACGGATACGGCTACCGTCATTGTCAATCTCAATGACGTGAACGAAGCACCAACGGCCGTTGCTGACCCCAATTACACAACACCAGAAGACATCACTTTAGAGGTAACCGCCCCTGGTGTGTTGGGTAATGATAGCGATCCAGATGCTGGCGATACTTTAACTGTTCAGGTAGACGAAGATGTGATTAACGGCACGTTGGACTTAGCACCTGATGGCTCTTTCATCTACACGCCCACATTGAACTTCAGTGGGGTTGTTACCTTCACGTATCATGCAGAAGATGGCGACGGTCTGCTTTCAAAGATCACCACCGCCACCATTACGGTGCAACCAGTAAACGATGACCCTGTCGCGGTGGATGATCCGGGCTACACGACCGATGAAGACATGCCGCTTTCTGTCCCGTTGACTGGCGTATTGGCGAATGATTCGGATGTGGATGTGGATGGGTTAACGGCCGTTAACGCCTCTAACCCTGCCAACGGTTCAGTGACACTGAATCTGAATGGCTCATTCCTCTACACGCCGGATGCCGATTTCTATGGTATTGACACATTCACCTATCAGGCCAAAGATGATGGCACACCGTCCCGGCTGTCCAACACCGCCACCGTCACCATCACCGTCGCGCCAGACAACGACGCGCCTGTTATCAATGATCAGGAATTTACGATAGATGAAAATAGTGTGGTCGGTACAGCGGTTGGTACAGCCGCAGCGACAGATGTCGATGATGCCTCCTTGGGCTTTAGCCTCATTCCTGGCGGATCAGGCGATGGCAGCTTTGGCATCAGTGATTCCGGTGACATCACAGTGACCAACAATGCGGCGTTAGATATGGAAATGACGCAAAGCTTCACCCTAACCGTGATGGTATCCGATGCTGAGCCGCTGACAGAAACGGCCGTTATCACCATCAACTTGAACAACGTCAACGAATTCACCCCCACCCTCACAGCCAACCAGGTCTTTACAATCACCGAAACGGCAGCGTCACCTGATGCAGTTGGACAGGTAGCGGCTTCCGACGACGATTGGGAAGAAGACATCGCTACATTTGCTATCACGGGCGGCACTGGAGCCTCTCTGTTCGCTATAGATAATGATGGCGACATTACCGTGGCTTCTGGGGCAACCTTTGATTATGAAACCGCACCATTTTACACCCTCGATATTGAGGTTACAGATACTGGAACTAATCCCAACTCAAGGACAGCCACCGGATCAGTTCGTATTGATATTTTAGATGCGAATGAGGCGCCCGTGATTGAGTCCCTTTCAGTTGCTCCTCTCAGCATTACAGAAGGCAATTCTGTAACCTTGACCGGCACCTTTACAGATGAAGATACGGCCGATACCCATCAAGTCACCGTCAACTGGGGCGATGGCTCGGCAAATACAATTGTCAACGATGTGGCCAGTATCAATGTGTCTCACACCTATGAAGATGACCCCTCTTCTGGCTTGCCCGACACTTACACCATTCAGGTAACAGTTACCGACAACGGTGTCGGTAACTTATCAGATATAGAAAGCACCTCTGTCACCGTCACCAATGTCGCACCGGTTCTTTCAAATGTCGCCATTGCCACTTCCGGCATTGATGAGGGTCAATCTGCCACCTTAACCGGAAACATTGCGGATGCCGGTAGCAAAGATACCTTTACGCTAGACGTTGATTGGGGTGATGGCAGTACCGTGCAGTCCTTCAGCTATCCGGCGGGAACAACCATGTTTACCCAAACCCACACCTTTATTGATGATGGGCAGCCACTCACCGTTAACCTCGCCTTGTCAGATGATGATGGCGGTGACGATTTAGACAGCGTCACCATCACAGTCAATAACGTAGCGCCAACGGTCGATGCTGGGCCAGCGCAAATGGTAAACGTCAATGATGCCGTGCAATTCGCGGGCAGCTTTACAGACCCAGGCACGGGCGATACGCACACCATCGCGTGGGATTTCGATGATGCTGGCACTGCTTCAGGCTCTTTAACGCCACAACACGCTTATACAACCATTGGCACCTACACGGCCGAACTAACCGTTACCGATGATGACGATGGATCTCATTCAGACACAGTTGAAATCACGGTGGTTTCCCCATCAGATATGGTAGCCACTAAAACAGTTCGTGGCAGTTTCAAAGAAGAAGGCACTGTCTTCTATACAATCACCATGACAAACAATGGTGATAGCGCCCAGCTAGACAATGCTGGAAACGAATTGACCGATGTGCTGCCATCTGAACTGGCTCTCGTTGGTGCTCAGGTTATTAGTGGTGGTGGCACGGCAAGTGCCGTTGTCGCCACCAATACCGTCACCTGGAATGGCAGTATCGCCAGTGGCAGTTCCGTTGTTATTGAAATTAAAGCGACGATTTTACTGGGTACGAAGGGCGCAGTCGTGAGCAATCAGGCAACGATTGCTTATGATGCTGATGGCAACGGCAGCAACGAAATAGACACCTTGTCAGATGATCCCGCCGTAGCTGGCAGTTACAACCCCACAGTTTTCAATGTGGCAGATGAATATTTGGTATTCTTGCCCATTGTATTGAACAATTACACCTCTGCGCCAGATTTGGTGGTGACGGAAATTCGAGCCACCAGCAATTTGATTGAAGTTGTGATTGAAAACCAGGGCAATGTCCCCGTTGTTAATTCGTTCTGGGTTGATTTCTATATCAATCCGAATCCAGCGCCGACGGTCGCCAATGAAATATGGCCGGAACTGGCACAAGAAGGATTGGCTTGGGGGGTGACAGATAGTCTGGCTGTGGGTGAAGTAATCACGTTAACGTTCAGTACAGAACTGGGTGCACCTAACTTGTACTTTGTGGCGGACGAGAGTTTGTATTATGGTTCTCTGCCAGCGGGTACACCTGTTTATGCACAAGCTGATTCAGCGCGTGCCGGTGTGGGCTTTGGTGCGGTTGCGGAACTGGATGAGCTTACTGGTAAACCTTACAATAATATTCTTGGCGGAACGGCCGTTGCTCCCCAATAGACCACTATATTTTTAGAGAACAACTTATTACAATCAGGTAGATAATTGTTTTCTTTGAAAAAGGAAGGACATCATGGAAAAAAAATCAGTTGATTTACGTATCATTGTCGTTTTAGGGTTGGTCATGACCCTGTTTGTGCTGGCCTTGACATTTAGCCAAAATACCAGTGCTGATGATCTGCCGCCACGAGATACTGGGGTGCCCACGGCTACACCAGAACCCGTTGTGGAATCGAAAGTAATTGTTTCAAATTTGCCAGAAGGGGGCACTATTGACATGAAAGCCTCATTCAGCAGCGACTGGCCCTGGGATCAAATGATGTGGCAGGACGTATGGCTAGAGGTTGAATGGACAGATGGTGAAACATGGTTCCTGGTTGATGGCTGGAAAGGGAATCTGGACAGCATAGATCAAGAAGATGGCACCTGGGTTGGTCATAAGGCTTGGTGGGTTGCGGAACATGATCTTGGCACAGGCCCATTCCGTTGGCTTGTGTATGATAAGGAAGGCGGCTCCTTGCTGGTGACCAGTGATGAATTCACATTGCCTGCTGGAACTGGACTATCCACTGTGGTGACAGTGGAATTGAATCCATAATCTGCCGCAGGCTGCCTGATAATCGAATAGTTCTGATTTAGGTAAACCACAAAAAGTTCTTAAAATTACCAACACGCAAAATTGTGGTTTCCTTCAAGGAAAAGCGGGTTTTGCACAATTTTATTTCCAAAAACTTTCCCGCTTTTACCTAATGTAAAACGGCCGTTTTCTCTGCCAACTAATTCTTGGTGATGGGGAAACGGCCGTTTTTTGCATCTTATTCACTGTAAACCAAATTACACCTCAAGCGTTAGGCGGTATTCAATTTTGCCTGTTTTTACAGTTAGAATGTATTGTTAGGATACTTTTGAGGATATAACCTGTCACTTGGGAGCTGTTCAGCCAAGGCACAGACCAAATTTTATGACCCTATTTATATGACCACATTCACCGTTTTGTATTTGTCACATTTAATAGCCGATTTCCCTCTGCAAACCAACCGCATCTATAGACTAAAAACCGAGAGCAATCAAGGGATTTTGCTCCACGTTGCCATTCACCTGTTAGTTGCCTCCATCTTGCTTGAAAATTCATGGCACAATTGGCCGGTGTTGTTGATATTGGGAACCGCGCATTTTTTGATTGACTGGACAAAACTGCGTTACCCTGGTTATCGGCAAACGCCAGGGTTTTTACTCGACCAATTCGCTCATTTATTAACGGTGCTGGTTCTTGCCATGTGGCGGCCTGATTTAACGGCCGTTTTGCCATTATCTGTCATGTGGTGGGGCATCTTGCTGATTATGCTGCCAGCGACCCTTGTTTTCTTGTGGGTGTGGGCCACCGACTTAAGAATTGATTTGCCAGAAAACAAAACGGTTAAATGGGCTTGCCGCAGTTTGCTACCCATCTCGCAGCGCATCGGATCAGTTCTTGTAGTGACGCTTGCTGTCACAACCGTACTGTATTTGATTATCTAAATCGCCAACTGCAAAGGAACGAGAATTAAATAACTTACACGAGACCAGAGATTAGAGATTGGAGATTGGTCGAGCATTCAATCTCTAATCTCCAATCTCAGTTGCGCATGTTATTAAATTTCCATTCCTAACTAGCTGCCGCCTGAGCTTGTCGAAGGCAGAGATGTTACTGGTATCCCCCACTCGAACCGCGTGAATAACCCATAAAAACACCCCGAAAAACTGATTGCGGTATGCTATGATGATCCGCATACAAGTCGATCTTGTAACGTGGTTTTTACGAGATTGGAATGAGGGGATCTCATGAAACAAAAATTAGCAATTGCCGCGCTTTTGATTGTTTTTATCGGGTTTGTGGCTGTTGTGCAGTCGGGCAAAACGGCCGTTCTTCCATCATCTTCTCCCCCGATCCATCAACTAGACACAACCTCCACTACTTTTTTAACCAACTGGCATTCACTTCCTGGCCCTACAGGCGGCAGCATTGCCGATATTGTGCTATCGCCAGCCTATCCCACGCCGGAAACGTTGTTTGCTGGATTGCGGGGGCAAGGTGTCTACCGTTCTGATGATGGCGCATATAGTTGGCAAGCCACTGGCTCCGGTGAGTGGATTGTGCGTGATCTGGCGATTTCGCCCGATTTTGCCAGCGACGAGACCTTGTTTGCGCTCGCTGGTGTGTGGCCCACAGGCTACACCGTTCAACGCACATCTGACGGAGGCGCGACGTGGCAAGTCTCCTCCAGCCCCACCAGCTTTATGGCAGGCCGTCGCCTGGCCATTTCGCCCGCTTTTGCCACGGATCGGCTTCTCTATTTGGTGACGGGTGCGGCCGATACCATATTCGTTTCCACCGATGGCGGCGACACGTTTGTGCAGGCTGGTGGTTGGTTTGCCACGCATCAGGTGAACGAGTTGGTTTTCTCGCCCGCTTTTGCCACAGACCACACCTTGTTTGCTCTGGTTGCCGACGCAGGTATTTATCGTTCTGTTGATAGCGGAACCAACTGGGTGCCTGTGGAAACCAGTCGAGCCTATACCGCTTTGGCGGTTTCGCCTGATTATGCGGTTGATGAGACGATAACGGCCGTTTCCACCACAGGCAGTATCTACACCTCCACCAATGACGGCGCGACCTGGAATCTCGGCAGCGGCGTCACTTTAGGCACAGGTGGCGAAACAAGCCTCGTCTTTTCGCCAACATTTGCCACGGATCAGGTGATCATGGCGGCCAGTTCCACCGATGCCAGTCCCGTGCGGTCTGTGGATGGTGGCGTGACGTGGGAGCTTGCCGGTCTGTATGATCCGGCGACAACGTATCAAGATGGCATGATTGGCGGTGATGTTTATGCGCTGGCGCTGGCACCCGTGCAAGATTGGGGTGGCGTGCAGTTTGCCGGAACCAGTTCTGGCGTAGCCCGCTCACCCCAGCGGGGTGATGACTGGATGCAAATGAACGATGGTTTGCCTCGGCTTTCAGTGCGGTCGCTGGCGCTGGCTCCGGGCAATCCCGACATCATGCTGGCGGGGACAGCGTTTTATGAGACTCGCTATTTCGATTCCGGCGCCGTGATTCCTGGCGATGGCAACGTGCAATGGTCGCAGGATGGCGGCTATAATTGGCGGCATGTCACGGGGCGGCTGGGACGAGTCAACGCTGTCGCTTTTTCGCCCAATTTTGCCAATGATGAAACCGCTTTTGCCGTGGCGGGCATGATCGGCCAACATGGGCTGGCGCAGGGCGGCATCTACCGTTCACAAGATAACAGTGAAACGTGGACGCCCGTTTTCACCTCCACCTTCTACGCTTTTCAAGCACTGGCTGTCTCCCCCAATTTCGCCGTCGATGAGACCGTGTGGGCCTCAGCCAGCAGCTACAGCCAGGCCATTGGTCTCTACCAGTCAACCGATGGCGGTGATAGTTGGACAGTGATTGCCCCTGGCCGGAGTATTAATTTGCTGAAGGTGTCGCCCAACTATGCCGTAGACCACACCTTGTTTGCTGTCATGATTTCCGATGGCATCCAACGTTCAGTGGATGGTGGCGCGACCTGGACGCGCATGTTGGATTTGGGCTATCCAACAGCGCTGGCGATTTCTCCGGCATATGGCGCGAGCCGTACAGTTTTTGCAGCGGCGCGGGGAAATTTGTCTGAGGCGGTCTCCGTTTATCGCAGCACAAACAATGGCACGACCTGGCAGGTACTCAATACGGGTATCCCCGCCCAACTAAATGGCGAAGACTTGATCGTTTCTAGCTTGGCATTTGCGGCGGATGGCTCTGTGTTGGCGGCGGTGGGATATGGCGATGGGGGAGAAACGGCCGTTTACCGTTCAAGCGATGGTGGCGAAAGCTGGCAGATGGTCGATGTCCCGTTGACAAGCTACAACCGTTTATGACTTGACCAGCACGCCAACCGGCTCCTTTGATGTGTTTGCGGCTACGGATGCGGGCGTGGTGCGTACCACCATTCACCAGGGAGAAGCGGCGGAACCGGGCGTGTGGCAAAGCAATGGGCCACGCGGTGGCAAAGCCAATGCTTTGGCGGTTTCTCCGAATTTTGCCAATGACGCCATTGCCTTTACCAGCGAATGGTATGGTAACTTTCAGGCCAGTGAAGCCGGCTCAGGCATCATCAAATCGACGAATTTTGGACAGAATTGGGTTGCGTCGGCGGGGGGAATGGCTGAAACTGGGACTGGAAACGGCCGTTCACGAATATGCCTTCTCCAACAATTTTTCCGTCGATCAAACCGTCTTTGCGGCGACAGGAGGCGGGTTGTTCCAATCTGTTGACGGTGGCGCGAACTGGGTGCGCAACGAGGCGCTTTATGAGCCGCCCGGCATCATTACCGGGGTAGCGGCGGCGCCAGATTTCGCCACGAGCGGTCATCTCATGGCAACTGGTTATTACGGCGGTTTGTTCGTCAGCCAGGATGCTGGCGCGAGTTGGACGACGGCTAATTCAAATTTCATTAGCAGTATGGCCTATTCACCGGCCTTTGCCGCTGATGGCACGGCCTTCATCAAGGATTCGTATTATGATGGCTCAAATTCGGTGCCGCGTGTGCTTAAAACAGTGGACAGCGGCTTAACCTGGACGCCAATCTATTCCGGCTCTGTGTCGACTCTGGCGGTTTCGCCCAACTATGCCGTTGATCAGACTGTTTTTGGGGGCGGCGCAGCGTTCCACAAATCCACCGACGGCGGCACAACGTGGATAACCGATACGGTTGCGGCCGATATGGGTAATATTTTGGCCTTTGCCGTGTCGCCGGACTATGCGGCAGACCAAACCTTGTTTATTGGCACGGACAATGGCATTTACTATTCTGTGGATGGCGGCAGCGAATGGCAGATTGTGCCAGGATATGAAGGAGAGCACATTTTGTCGTTGGCAATTTCACCCGCTTGGCCGACTCATGCCGTGCTGTTGGTGGGGACAGATACCGGCGTTTACCGCTTGTTGACGGCCGTTCCGAGCAACGGTGAAACGCGCCAGGCCACAGAAGGATTAGTTACGTTGTCAGCCTCGGTGATGGCAATGACGGCTGATGGCGACTTGTTATTGACGGGAACGAGCAATCACGGTTTGTATGCCAGCGCCGATGATGGTCAGACGTGGTCGGCTTACGGTTTTAATGGTGGCTCTACGTTTACCGGGGTGCGGGCCTTGGCTTTTTCGCCTGATTATGCCCTGGATCAAACGGTTTTTGCGGCCCAGGGCAGTAAATATACGGGGTACTACCGCAGCACCGATGCCGGGGCAACCTGGGAAAACTTGTTGGGTATTTATACCAATGCCAGTATCGCGGTTTCGCCTGATTTCATTCATGATCAGACGGTGTTTGTGACAGGTGCGGATTCTGGCGAACTTCGAAGATCGACGGATGCGGGGGATACGTGGCAAGAGATTGTGACTTGGGATTGGACGAGGGGTGGGAATTTGATTGCTCTGCCACCTGATTATCCGGGAAACGGCCGTTTATTCATCGGCTACATGGCAGGGCTTTTGGTACTCGCCCGATGATGGTGCGACGTGGCAGCAGGCGGCAACGGGGCTAGTCAATGGCTATTCGGTAGGGTCGCTTAAAGTGTCGCCAGATTATGTGGCTGACCAGACACTTTTAGCTGTCGCTTCCTGGTCGGATGCTTCGTATAACCAGTATTCTGGCGTGTTTAAGTCTACAGACGCGGGCGTGAATTGGACTTTGGTGAACACAGGGGTGCCAGATGTGACTCTGGGTGATGTGGCGTTCTCGCCCAATTTTGCTTCAGACCAGACGGCCTATCTCATTACCGATCATGAGTTGTATCGGTCTACAAACGGGGGCAGCAGTTGGACGGTGGTAGGAGCGCCTCCGGGGATGCCGGCGTTGCAAAAGGTTCTGGTAGATGGTGATGGCAATGTGTTTGTGTCGAGTGAGACGGGTGTGTGGCGGTATGGCAGTGTGGCGCAGGATATTATTATAAACGGCCGTTTTGAATCCAATGCTGCCTGGGATTTACCTGTCACACCCATTCGGGCTGATTACAGTCAGCAAGTTGTCTACAACGGCCAGCGCTCCATGCGTGTGGGCTTGGACAACGGCGTGCATGTGAACGGCTACTCGTCGGCACGGCAGACGTTTACCCTGCCAGACGAGCCGCTGCTGGCCCAGTTGTCTTTTTATCTGTATCCGGTAACTGGTGAGGAAACGGCCGTTACGGCTCCCACCATCCCATCCGAAAATGCACTCAATCAGGCAACTGTCCCTGATGCTGGTGATGCGCAATACGTGTATCTATACGATGCTCAGACCAACGATTATTTGGAAACACTTTACTGGGATTTGAGCAATGCCCAGGCCTGGCAACGCCACACCGTCAACCTAAATGCGTATGGCGGTCAGCACCTTATGCTGTACTTTGGTGTGATGAATGACGGTCAAAATGGGGCGACGGGCATGTATGTTGATGATGTATCGCTGTTGGTCATAGACGGAGCCCTTTATCCGTACAAGACCTATCTCCCTGTTATCA
This sequence comes from uncultured Chloroflexia bacterium, assembly GCA_963747345.1. Lineage (GTDB taxonomy): Bacteria > Chloroflexota > Anaerolineae > Promineifilales > Promineifilaceae. The sequence continues at coordinate 130,157 of CAVVFA010000012.1, forward strand.
TGAAACCATGACAACCTCCATCTATGTTCTGTGTGGAGTGGGCTTTATTGACGCTCCACACAGTCGGGCAAAGATACTTTGATGCGGTTGGCCGTGGCCTGGATGAGTGGTGCATCTTCGGGGCGGAAGGTGTTTTGCAGGAGAACGGCCGTTTCCACATAAAGCTGTAATCCTGCCCGCACACAATCCTCCAGCGCAAATTTTCCACCCAGCCCAAACGCTTGCTGGCACAACTGTGCCCATTCTGACTCGCTACCAATCGCCTCTGTCACTTGAGCGACCAGCGTATTGTCTCCCGTTAACAGCACCCCACGCTGCACACACATCACGCGCGTTAAGCCCCAGGAGCAACCAAACTGAGCCTGAAGCAACCGTCCAGGATCGCCACGGCGCAGCCCTTCTAGCCCTTTATGCACTTCTTCAATCCAGCCGACCATTTGTTGACTGGCCCAGGCATTGGCTTTGGTTTGCATGTCGGCGTCCCATTGGAAGTTATGGGCGCGTTTTTGGATGGTGCTGAAGGTGTTGTTTTTGTCGATGAGCGGAAATCCGTTACGCAATCCCGCTATCATTTCTACGGCGACTGCTGGATTGGAAAACCCTGTTTCTACCTGAGTTGGTGTTACCTGGCTTACTACGACTAAACGGCCGTTGATGAGGTGACTGCCATTTCCCGGTAAGTCAGTTACGGATTCATCCGTGAACCGCACTAGATCCACATCACTAAACGGCCCTGGATTCCCTCGTGCAAAGCTGCCCATTAAGACGAGGGCGTTTACCTCTGGCAAGTCAGCCTGCTGAATCAGCGCGTTTAAATCTAGTGTTGGTTTTTGCATGAAAAAAGTCTAGGCAATTATCTCAACCTGGATTTTTTCTAATTCATCTAACCGTTTTGCCAGCACATCAAAACCACCTTGCCAGAAATCGGCCGAGTAAATATCAATGCCCGCTTTCTCCAGAATTTTGACGGGTGCTTCTGAGCCACCGGCCGCTAGAATTTCCAGATAACGTGCTTTGAACGGTTCCCCTTCTTGCTGATACTGCTCGTATAGCGCCAGAACGAGCAGATGTCCAAAGGCGTAGGCGTAAACGTAAAACGGGTATTTGTAGATGTGGGGGATTGCCAGCCACTCAACTTGGAAATCGTCTGAAATGTCTACCGCCTCGCCAAACTGTTCCTTGAGATTTTCCAGGTATAAGGCGGATAGGTCATCAACGCTGGCTCCGTTGTGAATGGCTTCGTGGGCGTCGCGCTCAAAAAGGGCGAAATAACTTTGGCGGATGATACTCTTGAATCCTTTTTCTACTTCCTCAAACATTAATGACCGCCGTGTTTCCACATCTGCATCTTGTAACAGGCGGTCTACCAGCAGCATTTCAGCAAAGTTTGAGGCAGTTTCGGCGAGAGGCAGAGAGGGATGCTGCGTGAGACTGTTGTGGTGTTCGGCAAACATGGAGTGGATGGCGTGGCCTAGTTCATGCGCCAGGGTGGTGACGTTGTCGACTTTGCCCTGGTAGGATTGCAGCACCCACGGCGTTAGGTCTGGCACGGGTGTGGAGCAGAAGGCACCGCTCCGTTTGCCAGGGCGCACTTCGCTGTCTAAATGATTGTCGGCGAAGACGCGCTCTGCCAGTTGCGCCATGTGCGGGTCGAATTCCTGGAAGCTTTCCAAGACGAGCGTGGCGGCTTCTGCGAAGTCGTAGGTTTGTTCACTGGCTTGCATGGGCGCATAAATGTCGTAACGACGCAGTTTATCTAGGCCAAGCCATTTTGCTTTGAGTTTGAAATAGCGCTGGATGGTGGCTCTGTTTTCGCGGACGACGGTTAGTAAGGTATCGACGACTTCGCCGGGTATGTCGTTTTGCAGGTTGCGGGTGGATATTGGCGCTTCAAAATGGCGCAAATCGAGGTTGTCGCTGCGCCAATCGCGCACGAGTGTTTGGTATATTTGCCCCAGGATGGGGGCGTCGTTGGCGTAGACGCGGTTAAGTTCCTGGTAGGCGGCTTCTCGTTTGGCGGGATCGTTAGAAGAGAAGTGGGTTGTTAATTCGCCACGGGTGAGAGTTTTTGTTTCGCCGTCTATGTCTAGGGAAAATGTGTAACGGTTGGTAATGGAATCGTAGAGTTGGTTAAGGGCAGAACGGCCGTTTACATTCTTCAAGTTGATAATCCGTTCTTCTGCTTCGCTGAGGGTGTGCGGTACTTCCAGGCGCAGCGTCTCTAGCCAGTAGCGGTATTCGCCGCTGGTAGGCAACAGGCGAGCAACCGTTTCGTCTGGCACGCTTTTCCACCACAGTTCAAAAAACAAGATGCGATTGTAGCTTTCTGCATATAGTTGATTGACGCGAGCCATAAAGTTTTGTGCCGCCTGGTCTTGCGTATTGGCCGAAAATGATAATTGAGAAAAGCCACCCAATCGGTTAAGTAGGCGTACGATTTGTTCGTAACTGTCGAGCATGGCTTGAAAATGGGCTGAACTAATATCTTCGTTTAAGTCTGTTTGGAATGCTTCAAAGGCGGCAATAAGGGTGCTGATTTCAGCCGGGGCGTTTTCTACGGCGTCTGATTTACTGGCTGGAAACAAATCATCCAAGCTCCAGGCTTGTTGTGTGTATTTCGTTTCAGGGTTTGAAGTCATAGGAGTATGCCTGTTTTCCTTTTTTGTAACATCTGTGGGAAGTTATTTACGTAGTTTTAGTCGTTTCATGAGTGGGGTGAACTGGTCTCGTCCTGATCCTTGAATCAAGTGTCTAAACCGCAACAATTCAGTACCCAAGTCTACCGTAGAATTCTTAGCAATTGTGGATGAAATTTTTGAAGATGAGTCGCTCTGTTTACTTCTTGTTGCTAACCAAACATCGGTTGTACTTGAAATACCCAGGTTAGAATGTTTGGTCTGCCACCCTGTATCTTTCAGCATTTGAGTGAAATAAGGTTTTTGGAATCCTAATTCTAGCCAACCCCATCGAGAAATTGCCCAAATACTCATACCATCCAAACGAATTCCCCAAGGATATGGGACATAATTAGAGAAAGCTGGAAAGATAGGTTCTGCTACAAATGCCATGATGCCATTTTCAGCTAATAGTTTATCTACACGTTTAATGACGTCTCTGTGTTCCAATGTATGATGTAATGAAGCGTTGAAAATGACGGCATCAAATGTGCCTTCAATTTCTACGGTTGCCATATCGCCACAAATTGTATTGATGGATTGAGGGAAGTGTGCGGTGCGTGCTTTGATGAACTCAAGCAAGGATGAGCTAATATCTAAACAGGTTACTTGATATCCCATCCTGGCAAGATGGGTTGTTAGCGAACCGTATCCTGATCCAATTTCCAAAATTCGTGATTCTGGGGGCAAGTTGATTTTTGTGATAAGCCAACCATACCCCATTAAACTTGTGCCTACTGTTTGGGCGCTTTTTGTTCCGTAGGGATAAGGCCATTGTATTTCGTGGTCAAAATTGAAGAGGGTTTCTTCATTGCTTACGTTATATTCTTGGTTTGTTAAGCGTTTGTATATTTCAAGTTGGAATGCTTTGAATTCTGGGCTAAATGGATTTTTCGGGAATTTCCCAAAGATTGTAGGGGAGAGTTTCCAAGAGGATAAAGATTGCCTAAATAGATCGTCTGAGATGGATTGAGCTTGTTCTGCTTCTTGTAATTTAGTTGTTAGCTGCTCGAAGCTAGTTATGGTTGTCATGACGTTGTCCTCATGTTTCAGATGCGTCAACGATACGCTATATACTTTTGTTGTTCCAATTTGTTGTCTACCTTAAGCAAGATAAATGGAGAAGAAAACGGCCGTTTGAAAGACCACATAGCCACTGGGCAAAAATCTAGCCTCTATTGAGCCGTTTCATGAGCTTTATAAAACGGCCTTGTTCATATCCCTCGATAATTTTCCTGAGGCGTAGGACCTCTGTTTCTGGATCGACATTGTAATTATAGTCAGAGGCGGATTGAATTACAGAGGATGAGCCACCACGCTTCGATTTTTTTGCTATCCAAACATCTGTTGAACCGGTTATACCAAGGTTAAAGCGTTTAAGATGCCAGCCTGCATTTTGCATCATGTTAATAAAGTAAGGTTCTTGAAATCCCAATTCTAGCCAGCCCCAGCGACAAATAGACCAAATACTCATGCCATCTAAGCGAATCCCCCAAGGGTATGGCACATATTCAGAGTTAGTTGACACAATGGGTTCTGCTACAAATACGATGATACCATTTGGGGCTAATATTTTATCTAATCGCTTAACGACATTTCTGTGTTCCAAAGAATGATGTAAAGAAGCATTAAAGATGACTGCATCAAAGGTGCCTTCAATTTCAACAGTTGCCATGTCGCCACAAATAGTGTTGATTTGTTCTGGAAATTTCTCCGTGCGGGCTTTGACGTATTCCAGCAATGAAGAACTGATGTCCAAACAGGTGACGCGGTATCCCATCCTGGCAAGGTGGGAGGTAAGAGAACCGTACCCTGAACCAATTTCTAATATCCGTGATTCTGCTGGCAAATCCATCTTTTTTATGAGCCAACCATATCCCATCAAACTTGTACCGACTGTTTGAGCACTTTTGGTTCCATATGGGTAAGGCCAAAGGAGTTCGTGATCAAAATTGAAGACGGTTTCTTCATTACTTACTTTGTAGTCTTGGTTTGTTAAGCATTTGTAGATTTCAAGCTGAAATGTTTTATATTCTGAACTTAGTGGATCACTCGGAATAGTGCCAAACAGTGACGGAGAAAGTTTCCAGGCAGCTAAAGATTGTCTAAATGCATCATCAGAGACTGATTGAGCTTGTTCGGCTTCTTTCAATTTGGTTGTTAGTTGATCAAAACTGTTGATTGTTGTCATTACGCTACCTTTATACTCTGTAGTGTACTCAAATGATACGTCATTATGAAGTGATGTTCCAATTGCTGATTGAGCTTGGCAAAATAAAAGGGGAGAAAACGGCCGTTTTCTCCCCTCCATGTCTTGTTCTTTATAGCTTTAGAACAAACCGACAACCTTGCCCGTTTCTAAATCCAAATCAATATCATAATAAGCGGGTCTGGTCGATAGCCCCGGCATCGTACTCATCGTGCCGACGAGTGGATACAAGAACCCTGCGCCAACACTAGCCCGTAAATCTCGAATGGGTATGGTGAAGCCGGTGGGTGCACCTTTTAGTTCAGCATCGTGGCTCAAGCTCAGATGTGTTTTTGCCATACAAATAGGCAGATTGTCAAAGCCATTCTTCGTGTAGAGTGCGATTTTCTCTTCCGCTTCCTCGGAATATTCAACCCCATCCGCTCCATAAATCCGGGTAGCAATCGTCTCGATTTTTTCCTTGATGCTCAGGTTTGTATCATAAAGGAATTGGAAATTGGCAGGCTGTTCACACGCCTTAATAACCGCTTCGCCAAGCGCCACGGAACCCAAGCCACCTTCGGCCCAATGGTTGCTCATCACGGCATCTTCCGCACCCGCCTCGAGAGCAATTTGGCGCACGAGTTCGATTTCAGCATCGGTATCGTCTTTGAAGCGGTTTACCGCCACGATGACCGGCACACCAAAACCGACGGCATTGCTGATGTGTTTCCGCAGGTTACTACATCCTGCTTCCAAGAGTTCCAGGTTTTCCGTGATGTATTCAATGGATAACGGCCGTCCGGCCACCACCTTAGGGCCACCACCGTGCATCTTGAGCGCCCGAATCGTTGCCACCAAGACCACACAATTGGGTACAAGACCACTGTAACGGCACTTAATATCAAAGAACTTTTCCATGCCAATATCTGCGCCAAATCCAGCTTCCGTCAGCACATAGCCATCCGACCCGACAAGTTTGAGCGCAAGCTGATCCGCCACAATAGAAGAATTACCATGCGCAATATTGGCAAATGGCCCCGCATGGACAAACGCCGGCGTGCCTTCCAACGTCTGCATCAAGTTGGGCATAATGGCGTCTTTCATCAACACCGTCAGCGCCCCACCGATACCAAGATCATCGGCCGTAATCGGCGTGCCAACTTTGTTTGTACCAATCACCATCGCCCCCAGCCGTTCACGCATGTCGGCTAGACTGGTGGTAAGCGCCAAAATCGCCATAATTTCACTGGCAACCGTGATGTCGTAACCAGTTTCCCGCGTAAACTTCTCATCAGGTCCTTGCCCAATAGTGATACCGCGTAGATACCGGTCATTGGTATCCACAACACGCCGCCAGGTGATGCTGTCTGGGTCAATGTCCAAACGGGCAAAGCGAGAGGCTTCTTCCGGCGTCAGATCATCAGGATCCGTTTTATCGATACCCAATTTCTTTAAGCGGCGCAGCATAACAGGCGCGAAGTGACGGTTGCCTTGTTTATCTTTGGGGCAAAGTCGGTCAAATAGCGTTTGATCCTTTTGATAAGATTCATGATGTATTCGGGTGTCAATCGCGGCGGCCAATAAATTGTTGGCTGCTGTAATCGCATGAATATCACCAGTAAGGTGCAAGTTAAAATCTTCCATGGGGATGATTTGACTGTACCCACCACCAGCCGCGCCGCCTTTAATGCCAAAAGTTGGTCCTTGGCTGGGTTGGCGCACGTTGGTGAACACTTTTTTGTCTAAATGAGCGCCCAACGCCTGACTGAGACCAACCGTTGTTGTGGTTTTGCCTTCACCCAGCGGAGTGGGGGTGATGGCAGTCACCAACACATATTTGCCATTTGGTACATCTTTCAAGCGGTCTCTAACAGAAAGGCGGACTTTGGCCTTGTCATCACCATAAAGCACGAGTTCTTCAGGCAGCAAACCAACTTCATCTGCAATTTGCTTGATGGGCAATGGTGTAGCGGCTTGTGCGATGTCGATGTCACTGGGTACGGGGGTCAATAGATCTTTTAGTTTGTGTGGCATTGCGGTTCTTAAATCTCCTTAATGTGGGATTGTGGGATTTCGAGTGCGTTTGACAGCAACAACCTTATTCGCTCGATAGAATGTGCAGTTTGGGATGCTCAATGGTTTCAAATGCGCCACAATGGAATTTGATGGTAAAGCCTTGTTCCAAGATGGGATTATCTTTGATCTGAGTTTTGGTCGTATTGATAGCATAATCGATGAGGTCTAAAAATCGTTCCCGATTATCCTGTTTTAATTCTTCTGTGGTGCCTTCTTCATAGGTAATAGCCATCCAATGAATAGCTGCTTCTGGATGATTGTTCTCGATGAGGGCGAAGCGTTGCTCATCATCTTTATGGATGATAGTACCCGGTTCAGCTCCTTCAATAATGGCAACAAAGGGATCCTCTGTGGTCATGTTTACATCCTCCTTGATTGGGCAAATTTATGTGATTTTGATTTCTGGAATTTCGTTGATTTCGTGTGAAAATTGTCACAAGAGCATTGTATCATGTGGGCTAGATTTTGGTCAAAGAAAAGCAGTATCTTGACCAGGCTGTAACAAAAAAAGTCCGCTTGTCAAAACAAGCGGACTTTTTTAACTTTCACTGACTGGCATTTTAAATAATGTCAGTCTTTCCTGTCACTGCGTTAACGCGGTTGTATCCCCGTATATGTCAGTGAGCCGTTAACGCCATTAATGGTCAGTACCCCGCCGGAGATACTATACGAGGTTGCTGAAGGCAGAATACTCAAGAATGTTTGGGCTTGTGTTCCAACGTCACCATCACAATATATGCCGGTTGATATGCCACCCAAACTGATGGTTATACTGTTGCCATTCGCGTTATAAGTGCCGTTGTAACCGTTGCAGCCATCATTTCCACCAACTTGGCCGTTGCTATCGAATAGAGTGGTAATTGTGCTTGCTGTTGGCGAAGTGCCATTCAGATTGGTGACAGTCCAGGTGATGCCAACAAGCGGATTGGGGGTGGCGGTTGGTTGAGGTGCTGCGACAACTGTTACTTTTTGTTCCTTTGCTGTCGTTTGACCATTGCCACTTGCCTCAAGCCGATAGGTGTATGAACCGGCAGAACTCAGGCAATCTGGGATCGCACCGCTATGGGCGGCGTCATCCATGATGACATTGCCATTGCGCAGCAAGCGGATATAGCTTGTACCACCACCGGTACTCCAGTTTATGGTCACACAGTCATTCGTTTGAATTTGGCTTGGATTGACTGTGAATGAGTTGATGACTGGCGGCGCAGGTGTGGCTGTAGGAATCACCACAGGTGTGGCCGTGGCTGTGGGTGGTGGCACTGTTGGTTGATTTGTTGGTTGCGCTGTGGGGGCAAGCACCGTCACATCTTGAGTCTTACGGCTGGTGCCTCCAGGTCCTTGGGCTTCTAGTTGGTAACTTCTACGTCCATCTCCTGGCGGGCAATCTTGCATTTGTCCAGAGACAGGGGCGCCATTCCAAAGGGGTGTGCCATCACGGCTGACGATGACTCTGCTGACGTTACCAGAAACTTGCCATCGAAGGTTGACACATTGCCCTCTCAAAATTTGAGTCGGTTCAACGGTGAACCGGTCGATATTTGGGGCACCAGGGGCGGGTGTAACGGTAATTGTAATTTGTTGTATGACGAATGTGCCGTCTCTTTGGAGAACACGCAGTTCATAGGTTGTTGTGTTTGATGGACATTGGGTGCTGGTGCCTACTCCTGGCACGCCATACCTTGTCCAATCTGCACCTTGTGGATAGAAGAAAACAGCTTGAATGTTTTCCACACTCCACGAGAAGGTAACACATTCACCTTGTTGAATTTGAGTTCTGTCAACAGTAAAGGAGATGCCGGGACTTGGTGTTTGTGTGGGAGCAGGTGTGACTGTGGCTTGCCCAACTACTTCGATACCAACCCAAACGGATTCACCAAAGAGGATGCCACCAGGGCTGCGCATAGACCAGAAGCCTTGGTAGATGCCGGGTGCGGCCGGAGCGACGAGATCGACATACATGTCGTACATCTGTCCAGGAGCTACAGTGCCTCTAACGGCCGTTGGTTGTCCACCCATCCGTGCTAAGGAGTTGTTGCCACGCACGTAGACGAAAGAGTAGCTGCTGTCCCAGGTGCAGGTGCCAGTATTTTGAATGCGCCACCCTTTTCTGAAGGCTTGTCCCGGCAAGAATTTGGCGGGATTGGTCATGTTTTGATCGTCGTAATTTAGATCTTGGATAAAGGCCATATGGTCAATACAGCCCGTGGGTGGCACACCAGGTGTTGCTGTGGGCACAGCCGGATCAGGTGTTGGAATTGGGATGATATCCTCGGGATCCATATCTAGATACTCTTTTGCGAGATCTAGCAGAACACCTTCATTAGTCATATCTACGAGGGCATCATTGATAGCTTTTTGCAGAAGCGGTGAACCTTGCGGCATAGCGACGGCATAACGCTGCCGGTTTAACCCGCTGCCAATCACTTGGATATCGCCGAATTCTCCGACGGCCAATTGGGCAGGATAGAGATCCATCACGGCTAATTCGATACGATTTTCACGCAGGTCACGAATGATGTCTGGTGCTTCCAGATAAACCAGGAGGTTTTCTTCGGGCATGAGGCCGGGTTCGATGAGTTCGGTACGAATCCAATCTTCGAAGATGCTGCCTCGTTGCACACCAACGCGGTAGTCGGCTACTTCATCGATGGTGGGAATTTCGTCGATACCAGAATCTAAACGAGACAGAACGGCGTCTTCACTGATGTAGTAAATATTTGAGAAATCAACCAAAGCGTCTCGTTCTGGAGAAACGGAAATAGCGGAGACGGCGGTGTCGATAGCCCCTAAGAAGATGGCGTTGCCTAAGCCATCGAAGGCGATGTCTTTAAATTCGACCTCGATGCCAAGGCGTGTGCCAATTTCTTTGATGAGCGCGACATCGTAGCCAGTTGGTTCAAAATCTTCTGTGTATGATTCAAAGGGGGGATAATCTAGAGACATACCAACGAGCATGGTACCGGTTTGTTGAATTCTTGCCCAGGCTGCATCGTCAATGGCTTCGATGTTGCCCCCATCTGGATTGTCTGTGGGTTTGGGTGCTGCTGTGTTGGTGGGTGGGATTTCTGCTGTGGGAGCCATGGTTGGGGTGGGGTCTGAGCCGCCACACGCAGCCAAAAGGACAACGGCCGTTATCAATAAACTTAATACTAAGAACAGGGATCGGTTCGATTTTCCGTTCATGTTCCTCCTCTTTTTCTTGGGATCCAGTTTGGTTTTTGATTCAACGATTGGATCTATATTTAGATTAAAATACGACGGAAGATCATACCATTCTTGTTGTTAGAGGCAAATAGGGCGCAAACGGCCGTTTTCTGGACAGATTTATACGCTTTGACCGATTTTAAATCCGCAATACAATTTAAGTTACGTTATCTCGGCTAATGCTTCCCCTTTATATGAGTGAAAAATGAGGACAGGAACTTGGAGATCATGGCTGTCGTTGTGATGTGTAAGTTCAAGAAAATAAAAACAATAATTGTAGGGATCGTCGCAATCGGTTCCGTAAAAAATTTAGGAGAAAATATGAGAACAAAATGGAGTATTTTAATAACCTTATTGATAGTGGGCGTTTTAGCCTTGGCCGCTTGCGGTGGCAATGCTGCTGAAATCGAGCCAACAGAGTCTGGGGAAGTGGGCGAGAGTGATATGATCGCCATGTATGTTGGCCCGGAATTGGTCGAATGCACAGGTGTGGCTCCGCAAACTTGTATGCAGATTAAGTACAGCCCAGATGAAGAATATCAACTGTTTTATGGTCAGATTGAAGGCTTCACCTATGAAGAAGGGTATGACTACGAACTAAAAGTTGCCGTGACAGATGTTGAAAACCCACCGGCTGATGGCTCATCCCTCAAATACACCTTGGTGGAAGAAGTCAGCAAAACGCCAGCAGGCGCAGAGGTCTCTACGATGCCAGCTACAGAAGCAGCAGGAGAGGCGGCTTTGACAGGTACTTATTGGACTTTGGGTTCCTATGTTAATGCAGATGGCACGATGGTTAATGTGCTGCCTGAAACTGAGGTAACGGCCGTTTTCGCTGAAGATGGCTCGCTTTCCGGCAACTCTGGCTGTAACAATTACAATACTAGCTACCAGGTTGATGGCAGCAGCCTCACCATTAGCGAACAGATTGCCTCCACCATGATGATGTGTGCTGAACCCGTCATGCAGCAAGAAACTGCCTATCTGGCAAACTTGACCACAGCCGCCACCTATGAAATTTCAGGCGACACGTTGACCCTGTCAAATGCCAGTGGCAATCCCATCGCCGTCTTCACGGCCCAGCAGCCAACCGCTCTGGTCGGTACGCTGTGGCAAGTGCAGATGTATAACACCGGTACCCAGGCCGTCACCGGTGTTATTGAAGGCACAACCATAACGGCCGTTTTCAGTGAAGATGGCACGGTATCGGGTAATGCAGGCTGCAATACCTACAATGCACCCTACGAAGTCGATGGCAGCAGCATCACCATTGGCGTCGGCATGAGCACCATGATGGCCTGTCTCGAAGAAGACATCATGGCACAAGAAACAGCCTACCTGGCTGCCATTACCACAGCCGCCACCTACAATATCCAGGGCGACGTGTTGGAACTGCGCACTGCTGATGGGGCATTGGCTGTGAGCTATGTCGCTGTAGAACCAGTAACCTTGACCGCCAATTCCTGGCAAGTAACAGGGTATAACAATGGCAATGAGGCGGTTGTCTCTGTCATCAATGGCACAAGCATAACGGCCGTTTTCAGTGAAGATGGCAACATGTCCGGCAATGCCAGTTGCAATACCTACAATGTTCCCTACGAAGTCGATGGCAGCAATATCACCATTGGCGTGGGCATGACCACTATGATGGCTTGCCCAGGCGAAGGCGTGATGGAACAAGAAACAGCGTATTTGGCGGCTATCACAACAGCCGCCACCTACAGCATCCAGGGCGACGTGTTAGAACTGCGCACTTCTGATGGGGCATTGGCTGTCAGCTATGTCGCCGCACAACCAGAAGTTTTAGGCGCAATTCCCTGGTTGGTCACTTCCTATAACAATGGCAGAGAAGCCGCAGTCAGCCCCTTACTCGATACCGAGCTAACCCTCGAATTCCAGGACGACGGCAATATTACAGGTAGTGCGGGCTGCAATCGTTACTTTGGCTCCTATATCATGACTGGCGACACCATCCAGATTGGCCCCCTGGCAACCACCCGCGCTTTTTGTCCAGAACCAGAAGGCATCATGGACCAGGAACAAGAATTCTTGGCAGCTCTGCAAGCCGCTGCCACCTTCACCATCCAGAATGACAAGTTAGATATACGGATGGCTGACGGCGCGATTGCTGTCATGGCTATTCCCAATACGCCATTACCGGCTGAAGTTCAGGCATTGGTTGAAAATGGTACATTCAAAAATGTGGCTGGCGGTGGTATGGAACCCGTCACCTTGAATAACGGCATCTATCAAGAAGCCATTCCTGATTCGGCAGCTTCCATCTACGTTTCTTTGTTAGACGAGGCAGCCTTTGGTCAGATTGATGGACAGCCTGCCGCAGCCGTTACCCTGGCAACCAATACCGGCGGCACAGGCACTTTTGTTGACCTCGCGGTGGTGACATTTGCAGATGGAGCCGCTACTAACGTGGCTACCATTATGTTGGGTGATCGCGTTCAGGTGAATTCCGTGGAAATAACCACAGATGGCAATATCGTGGTCGATATGGTCGAGGCGGGTGAAGGCGATCCGCTTTGCTGCCCGACACAGCATGTCATCAACACCTATGCTTTGCAAAATGGGGAACTGGTAGAGATTTCCTCAACACCCGCCTAGCAATACGAAAGTTTGGGGCGGTTCATAAACTGCCCCAACCGATGATAGCGGCAAAACGAATAGTAGACTTTTTATTCAAATCTTTAGCACACTTTATGCCCGTTGACAGTATAGATGGGGTTTCCCATTCTTGGTAGGAGTAAAGTACATCTATTCAAGAGGCTTTTTTTTGCTATAATTTTTTAAATATTCATCATTATTCGATTCTGAAAGGGTATCTTATCCTTTTTTAAACACGCCAAGGAGCGACTTAATGCACACTTTTACTTGTGACCCAGACATGGTAATTAACGGAGAAACACTTCGGGCCTATGTAGACAATGTCCAGACCGAAATTATTATGCCTATATTTGAGAAATATGGTATGACAGACCCTGTTGTGGGAGAGTGGTATCCATTACAACCTGTTCTTGATGCATTAAAAGAAATAAGTATTGCTTCCGGGGCATCGACAAATTTAATTGCTGTCGGGGTGCAAATAGCCCAATATGGTGTTGAACCAGAAGATATTATTCAAGCACCTTTGCCTATTGTGTTGCAATATTGGCAAGCTCATATGGATCAAAATATCGTCAATAAAAATACTGGGGCTTGGTGGTGCTGGGATTATCAGAACTGAGAAGGTGAACGATAAATTTTATAAAACTTATCAAAATAATTTATTCCCAGATGATTTGTGTTACGGTTTAGCTTATGGTTTTGCTCGCAGCCGTTTGCCTTTAGGGACGAACTTTAAGATTTGGTACGAAGATTATAATAATCGTATTGATAACGGTGATGCTGAAGAAACCGTCATTTGTATCCAATGGGAATAACTTAAATACAATCCGAAGTAGGCTTTAATAATCCTCCAGCTTGAATTTCAAGTTGGAGGATTTTTGTTTTAAACGATGGCTTGAGTAAATTTGTTGGGAGAAACGGCCGTTTTTTAGTCCAAATTGGGTGTTGCCATACGAACCTAACTACCAGTAGACTAATGGATGAAATTTTCTCAAGGATATACGACATCATGATGATCACAGAACCCGAACTCATTTCAATTATTGAAGGCCCCACCCCAGAATTCCAGCCGACCCCACAGCGTTGGTTGCAATCGATCCATGAAGGACCAGAAGACAGAGCCATTGCGATGTGCCAATTACGCACCATGAGTGGCGAAGCTATTATGGAACGCTGCTATCACGCTTGGGACGAAGGTCGTCCGGTAAAATTAGATTACCCCGATGAAATGCGAATGCGCCAGCAAGCAGATGTTGTGGCGATGCGGTTGACGGAAGTTGATGAAGGGAAGATGCTGTTCTTATATGTTTCCCTTAACTATGAAATCGCATATGAAGAAGTTGATGATGATGACGATGATTATGAGGATGACGACGACGGGTTAGATTTCTTCTAGTCTGGTCATTTTCTAAATCACACGGCAGCTAATTCGTAGATGTCTGGCATGAGCAGGTTTTGCCAGAAGGTAAATGGATCAAGCGCGGCATTGTAGTAACTGGCGAGAAGCGCGATCACTGTGCCGTGAGAAACGATACCAAGGGTGTCGTTAGGATATTTTTCGATTTGAGTAATAACGGCCGTTCTAAACCTAACCAAGGTTTGAACGGCCGTTTCGTTTCCCAAAACAAGCTCGTCTGGGTGAGCAAAAAACTGGGCTATGATGCTTTCAAATTCAGCTTTGCCGGCAAGATAGGGGAACCCGCGCCGGTCGTGTTCGTGCAGATCGGGGGCAGTGGTGCAAGGGACATTCCAACTATCGGCCAGAATTTGGCCGGTTTCAGCCGCCTTGGCTTCTGCGCTGGTGACGAGACGGGTGGGGTGAGTCGTTTGGGTGTGGGCAAGGTGGCGGGTGCGAGAACGGCCGTTTTCCGACAGCCGCCACTCGTGTGAAGCAACCTCAGGCTCTCGCACCACGTTTCCATGCCGAATGAGGAAAAGGTGAGTCATACCGAACTTTATCCTTTTTTTCCAGCCTTCTCACCTAGGCAAAAGCGGGAAAGTTTTTGGAAATAAAATTGTGCAAAACCCGCTTTTCCTTGAAGGAAACCACAATTTTGCGTGTTGGTAATTTTAAGAACTTTTTGTGGTTTACCCAAGAAGCTGTCAAAAAATAAAACCGTAATTTATCAGAGATTAGAGATTGGAGATTAAAGCAGCACAATCTCCAATCTCTAATCTCCCAAAACGTAGAGTTATTGTTTTACAAGTGCTAAGGAGTGGGGGTTGGGGTAGGGTCTACTGAGGGGTTTCCTAATACACTGTTCACCCAATCCAAAGAAATTTGCGCCGGGTAAAAATTTTCATTGACAACCAGGGCGCTTTGGTAAGCCGCTTTGGCACCATACAAATCACCTTGTTCGGCTAAGACGTGGCCTTTGTACCAGTAGGTCTCTTCGACATTGCTGCCACCCTGCGCTGCTAACGTGGCATTAGCTAAATCTAGCACATCTTGCCCCCGCCCCACCTTCCAGTAAGCCAGATAGGGCATGTGTTGATACCAGAGCATACGCGGGGGCAGTCCCATTTCTCGTGCCTGATCAAAGGCTTGCACGCCACCCTGATAATATTCTTGCTCTCCAGTCAGTTCGCCCATGCGCGTGAGAGCTGTGCCTAAATTAAACACAGCAATCGCGTCGTTGGGATTCGCTTTCGCTTCCCGATCCGCTAAATTGGCGACATGCCGCCACATCTTGAAATCGTCGAACATGTCTTCGCCTAAAATAGCAGCAACTTCTTCCTGTTGATGAGCCTGATAAACAACGTAGAAGGTGTAGTTAAATTGCTGCCAATATTTTTCCACTTCGTCGTAATCGTCTATACGACCGCTGCCGTCAAAAGGTCCCAGGTAACTGTCTTGGCTGTACAGTTCGCGTTTTTCATCATCGTAGCCGTAAACAGTGAGATAATGTCCCCACCAACCAGATTCCGGCAGTTCGTACCCTTTTTCAATGACAACTGGGTAGCCCGCTGCGATGAACTGTTTGACCATTTCCAAGGAGCCACCACTGCGGGCGATGGCGTTATATCCCGGTGTTTCCACATTGACATAATCTGCGATTTGCCACGGGCTAACGTTTCGGTCTTCTGAGTTAGGCTTCAGGTAATCGGCGACGGTTTCTTGGGTAATGTCGTTGCCGTACCAGTTCAAAACTTGGGTGAGATTGGCTGGCCCGCAGTTATTAAATGTTTGTTTGACAACGCTCATATCTGCCAGGGTAACGGCCGTTGGCAAGGGTTCCGGTGTGGGTGATGGTGTTGGCTCCGGCGTGTTGGTTGGAATGGCGGTTGGTTCAACGGGTTCGCTTTCACTTACTTCTAACTCCGCAGCGGCTGTGGCAGTGGGCGGCGGTGGTTGGGTAGGAACGGCCGTTGATTCAACGGCAATCAGCGAATTAATGTCTACCGAATTTGTGCCAGCCACAGCTTGGGCGGGCGCGGGAATTTCCGCCATCGGTGCGACTTGATTAATCACACTTTCCGAGATATTGCCCAAGAGTGGCGCCCGTTCTTGCAGCGCTACGCGGTAGCGTCCCGGAATGGCACGCGCCACAGAAGGCAGCATCATCAAACCAATAATCACAATAATTTGCAGGCCAACAATAGCCAAAATAATAGTTTTTGTTCGTTTTTTCATGGTAAAAAGTTGCAGGGTCGCAAAGTTACAGGTCGCAAGGTTACTTTGCCACCTTGCCCCTTTGCCCCCTGTTTATCCTCCAGTATCTAAAGTTGCTAAAGCATCCGCAGCGGGTATGAAGTTGGGATTAAAGCTGGCGGCTTTTTCCAGGTCTTGACGGGCGGCTTTGGTTTCGCCCAGGGCGGCAAGCGCCAGACCTCGGTAGTAAAAAGATTCTTCAAAATAGGGTCGGTCTTTGAGGGTCGTATCGGCTAAAAGCAGCACATCTTCGTAACGGCCGGCTTCGTAATAAGCTTGGTAGGGGCCGAATTGATACCACAACATGCGCCAGGGTAAGCCAATGGCAAGTGCCTGATCGTAAGCGGCGGCAGCTTCTTCAAATTGGCCTAAGGCATTGTAGGCTGTGCCTAAGTTGAACCAGTAGAAAGCGTTGTCTGGGGCGGCACCGGCTTCGGTACGAATGTCTTCCAGGGCGTTTTGCCACATGGTGTCGTCATCCATATCTTCGCCAATGATTTCCGCAACTTCGGCAGCCCGTTCTGGCTCGTAGAGGACGATGTAGTTGTGGTTGAAGTGCGGCCAAAATTCATTAATTTGCTGATAGGTGAGAATACGGCCGTCGGGGTTGGCGTTTTCCAATGGGACTTCGCTGGTGCCGAGCCAGGAATCATAGACCCAAAACTTTTGTTGGGCATTGTCGTAGGCCACAGCCAGCATGTAATGGCCGTACCAGCCCATCCATTGAAATTCTCCTGGTGGCTCAATGCCAATTTCCATGATGACGGGGAACCCTGCCGCCAACAGGCGTTGGATGGTGTGTTGGTCGCCATTGGCGCGGAAGAGTGCATCCAGGTCTGTTTCTTCCCGCACATACGCCACCATTTCTGCGGGGCTGACGTTGCGGTCTTCGGGGCTGGGTTTGAGGAAGGCGGCGGTCTCGCTCTGACGTGCCGGGATGTCGAAATAGGTGAGGGTCATGGCTAGGGTAGCTGGACCGCAATTGTTCCATTCCTGAAACGTGTGGGTGATGCCTTCTAGTCGTACCTGTGCTGGAATGGGAACGGCCGTTGCTGTTGGCGGTATTGGGGTGTAGGTAGGGGGAAGCGTTCCGATGGCCTCAGCGGTGGCCACAGAGGTGGCGGTGGTTACTTGAGCTGCGGGTAAGGCAGTGTTTGTCGGTGGTAAATGGGGCGTAGCCGTGGGCATGAGCAGCAAGCTCAAATCGGCGGTGACGGCTACCGTCGGCAAGGTCGCAACTTCTTGTTTGGGTGCGCTTATTTCTTGAATGGGCTTGGGCAGGCGAGACAGATAACGTGGGGGTACGGCTTTTATCATTACCGGGGTAGCCAGTAAGAACAGCACAACGGCCGTTCCCAATAGTAATGCAATGATCCCTTTCTTTTCCACCATAAGTTTAGTCGCATCGTGTGTAACAATCTTGGATTTTCGTGCGTGAGTCTATCGAGGCATTATAACGAAAATGAATGACTGTCCAAGGGAACGGCCGTTATCGTACCTGAACTCTAACTCATTTCTTAGCCAGAATTGTGCTTAAGCATCCATACACGCGCCGCGATAGCGGGGTTTGCTTGTTATCTGGAAAATTCGTAGGGAGAGAAGGCTTATTCCTGCGTGGTGACGTACAGTTGGTTGCCATCTGTCACGAAAATGCGAAGGGGGCCTTCAGCGATGGCAAAGTCTTGCACATTGCGGAACAAATCTTGGCCAACAATGTCGTCGGCGCGGTATTGGGCGATGACACGACCCCCTCTGGCAATTTGGATGATGCGTCCTGTGCCGGGGTCGGCCACAAAAATGGAGGCGTTCAGCCCTTTGCCCACGAGTTTGGCGGCTGTGGGTCGCTCTAATGGCAAGGTGAGCCCGCCACTTTCCAGCAGTTCTTGTTCATCCCACTGTATCCGACCGGAGCGTGTATCATAATAGCGAATGCGACCGTCACTGTACAGAATCAGCAGACTGCCATCCTCGCTGTAAATATCGATGTCGATAGCGGCGTTGAGGTCGGCGCTGGCGTCCAGGGCTAGAATTTGCTCGTCGTCTTTGATGATGAAGCCATCACCCTCGGGGAAGTATTTCCAAATTTCACGAGCGCCGGCATCCAAGATGTAGAGCCGTTCGTCGAAGGAGGCCATCGCTTGGGGAATTTGCCACACGCTGGAAAGACCAAGCGGTGCAGCGCGGGTATCTTTTTGATTGGGATAGAAGGTGAGCAAGGCGCCACTCGCATCTAACATGGCTAACCCATCACGAGAAACGGCCGTTCCCTCCGGCCGCCACATCATATCAATCACATTCCCTACCACATGGCTGCCCAACGCCTTTTCACTGAAGATGATGGTCTCTGGTTCGCCCTCAAACTCGGTGTAGCTTTCATCTGTGAGGTGATAGGTGACGGTGCTGTCGCTGGCCAGGGTGTAGAGACCGCCATCGAAGCCTTCTTGCAGGGTAACGGCCGTTAAATTGGTTTCTGGCGCGTATTCGTATAGCACTTCGCCTTGCAGTCGCGTCACCCCATCCAAATCGTCTAACGAGGTCATCGCGTCATGGCGTAGTCGGGCGATTTCGCCATCACCTGGGCGCAGTGTGTCTGCCTCATCCGCCAATACCAGCGCATTTTCGTAATAATGCCGCCTGTCTCCCGTTTCGGCCGTTTGGGCTAGGCCAATATTTTGCCCGATTTCTGTTTTGATGTCGGCGAAACGTTGGGCATTGCCGCGCTGTAAATACACACCGGTGACAATGATGGCTACAAGAATGGGAATGGCGAGAGCCAAAAGTGCCGGAATAGCCCAGTTGGTCGGCTCTTCATCTTCTCGACGGGGGGGGCGCAGTCGAGCCAGCATATCAGTGAGCCAATCGGTGAAGGCTGCCAGGCCAAAAGCAGCACCAGCGGTGGCTTTGCGTGTGTTGTACTCCACATCGGCGGCGATATGGGTTGATTTACCGTTGCGTTCTGGCTGCGGTTTGCGATTCTCCAAGGGAATAGGGGGTGCTGCCCCTTCGCGCACGGGGTCGGGAAAGCCATTGTTGACGACGGCGGCGGCAGCCACGGGAATGACCACATCCGGGAATCTGTCTTCGGCATCATCGGTAAATTCGATGAGCAGCAGACGCGCAGTATTTGCCCCGATGATGGTTTGCAAGGCGATAAGCCCCTCTTCAAGCTCTTGGTCTACCAGGGCGGGTTCTAAGGTGTCTGTCGGTAAATTGGCAATGCGTGGGTCGGCTAGAAGCAGCATATCGCCGTTTTGCAAACGGTGATGCTCGTAGTTGAGGCTTAAACCAGCACTGCGACCGAGCGGTGTGATTTTTTGTGGGGGATTGGGTGGCAGTCGTTCAACCCCGAAGTTATGCCCTAATAGAGCTAAGGCTTCTCCGGCTTGCACGATGTATAGTTCGTCATTATGCAGCACGGCACAGCTAATAGCCCCTTCTTTGGAACGGGCGGTGCTGCTGAGATTAAGGTGGAGCAGCTTTTGGTTGGCATCAGAGATTGCCTGGCGCAGGGCTGAGGTGACGCTGCCCCCACTTTGGTAGAAAGTTTGACTGGTTGTAGCGAGAATTTCTTGGGAGAGAACGGCCGTTTCCCCTGCTGATCCAGACAAGGTGAGATGTACAAAAAGGAAGTCATGTTTGCGGTTGCGATTGACTCTAGGAGGGGCCGATTGCACGAGCAAGCCGGGTACAATGGCGGTACTAGTGGTTTCCCCTGCGGTTTGTTGGATTTCCCCATTGACGATGTAGAGTTGGCCTGTGATTGCTTGTAAATCCATAGGTAGAGTATACTTGACCCAAGCCGAAAAAACACTAATCAACAGAATGTTTTAGGTGCTGGTTTCAAGTCCCTGGCAGTTACCCAACATGTGCATTTACCGACAAGGAAAAGGGATTTTTTGCTTTTCAGGACGTGATTATGTCAGTCAGATTTTGTGCGATTTGCAATGAGGATCCTTCCCTTGCTGCCCGTTCTGGGCAAGAGGTGCTAGATGAGGGAGATTATTGCCCTATTTGTTATGAACCGACTTGTCGTCGGCATTTGTCTGTGGTGCGTTGGCGCTGGCGGGAGAATGGGGAGCTAGATTCCGGGCTGGTGTGCAAAAATTGTGTGCGCACCTACGCCCATCGCAGTTGGGATGTGTTCCACCGCGATTGGATTACTTGAGTTTTTGTAACTGTATTGAACGAAAAAACGGCCGTTTCCCTTTTAAGAAACGGCCGTTTTTTATTTTGTGTTAACTATTGGTTGGGATTAGGCTTGATTCAGGCTAATGAGTATTTGTTGGATATTGTGAATTTGATTTTGGGCGCTTTCTAGGTCGGCCATCGCGTTTTTGAGTTGACTCAAGAGGTAATTCATAGTGGGAGGATTGAGGCGTGGTTAGCGGGGGTGTAAACGGCCGTTTCTCTTCCATAAGTTGTTGATACAGCAGTTTCGTTTCAGCCATCGGTTCGATGCCTAATTCTCGTTTGAGAATTTGGCGGCACATTTCGTACTGGTGAATGGCTAAACCACGTTGTCCGTTTTCCATGTAGAGCAAAATGAGTTCACGGTGAATTTGTTCGCGGAGCGGGTCGGTTTGCAATATTTGCTTGCCGCTAATGACACACTCTTCATAACGGCCGTGGCGTCTGTAATAACGCATTAAACGGGCTAAACAACGCAAGTAGAGGAGATGCAGACGTTCCCGTTCTTGAATGGCCCAATCATCATAACAATCTTCAAGCAAATCGCCTGTGTATAACTGAACGGCATTTTCCAGAGACAGTACCTGGTCTGTCGTCATGGTTTCCATCGATTTGCTCAGTCCGTAAACGGCCGTTTGCTCAAACTGATCAATATCAAGCCAATGGTCAAACTCGAAATTTAAACTGACTTCATCATGCGTGGCGGTGATAAGGTCTAGATTTGAGTAGGGTTGGTTGAGTTGAAATTCACGGCGTAATCGCCACAGCGCCGTACTGAGGCAGCGCCTGGCATTTCTTTCAGGTTGATTTTCCCAAAACAAATTTGCCAGAAGCTCACGGCGGAGGCCATTTCGGAATTGGCTTCTGTATTGGGAAAGAATGATATAAGCGAATAAATTTTCAACGATAGGCGGTAGATGGACTTGCTCACCATCTTCATGAATGATTTGCACCCTCCCCAGTAAACGGATACGAATCTGTGCCACAGTTACCTCCTGATACGACTTGATTTTCGGAAATAAGGGAAAATATGTGATTAGATGCTAAAAATTATTCTTGAGTCAAAAAGAAAAAAATAGATGATGATTGTTTTTGAATAATATAATGACGGAGGAATTCTTGAATTTCTACTACTTAGGTAAACCACAAAAAGTTTTTAAAATTACCAACACGCAAAATTGTGGTTTCCTTCAAGGAAAAGCGGGTTTCGCACAATTTTATTTCCAAAAACTTTCCCGCTTTTACCTAAAAACTATAAACAAGTTTGCTTACACACAACATTACTATTAACTATATCGCCCTATTTGTGGCACGCAAGCGGTTTAGATAAGTGAAAAACTTCACTTATCTAAACCCGATTTATGACCTTCTCTGACTTCAAAAAAGAGAAGTTTTCTGATTCTGTACCATATACTTTTCCACTTTCCCTTGAACCGGTTCTGCGGGTTGCTTGCCTCTAGCTTTCTTTTGCTTGCGCATAGATTATTGAATTTCCCAGTACTTCTTATCGACATAGGGCTGGGTCATTGTTGTTAATGCTTCCCAGAAAGTGACAAAATGTTGCGCCATCACTTCATAGCCACCGGTCATGAGGCTTGTGGTCATCGGTATTCCCTTATCATAGGTAAAGTCAGGCGCAGTCTGGTTGGTTTCGTCTAACAGCTTGGCATAGGCACTCTGCTTCGCCCCCTGTCCGCTCGACTTGCTTTGACCCGCTGACGATAGGTGATTGCCAGGTGTTCCAGGAGGCAGCGTGCCATCACTAATCATTTTCTTCACCATGTCGGTGGAGGCTGCTGGGTTGTACTCATCTACCAGACCAATCATGTGGCCGAATTCATGAGCGGCCGAAATACGCTGCCAATTTTGAACATACGTGTTTTCAATGGCTGGATCCGGCGTGCCAATTTTTACAATGAGACCATTGAAATTTTGACTGCCAAGTTTGACTTGAATGGGGTTGCGAATGCCGGCTTGTTGTAATTGATGTTCGATCTGCTGCGCACGTAAGGCAGCGAGTCGCCAATTGGGCCGTTCATAAGGTGCAGGCGCAAGATTCTTTTCCAGGATGATGGGATGTAAATGGGACAGCTTGCTGGGGATTTCAGTGCGTTTAATCGCATCAATTAAATTCATCAGAAGGCGCGGATTCGCCAAATTAGTGGAGTTGCCCTGAAAAGCCAACTCGCTAAACTGGCGTAACATGTTGTCGAGTCGTTCCCGATCTAGCTTATAGGCTGGAGTTATGTTGCCACTTTTTTCACCGGCATGAAGATATTCATGCACGGCTGGATCAGATATTTTGTCAACCAAATCAAACTCACGTAATTGAGCAGTACTTCCTACTGAATCGACGAAGCTAGAGCCGCCTTGTGTGCGCATCTTTTCTTGGCCTTGATCGTTTACCAATGCTGCTTTGTCTACCTTTACTTTGAAATGCTGTTGGCCAAGAGGCACCTCGCGCACTTCCATCACAGGCACGGCTCGCACGTCTGCCCAACCGGGGCGAATACATTGCATGGTGAATTTGCCATTCCAAATTTGATCGATCTGATGTTGAAATGCCGCAATCCACGGTTGTTTGGCAGTGGCATCCCACTTCTTTTTAAGATAGTTGGCATCAACTGGTTTAGAAGGAACGGTAACAGACGCATAATCATCGCCAAGATCCACAAAATCGAAGCTGAGTTTAACAATAATTTTCAGCTCATCTGTAATGGGATCGTATTCAGCGTCGAATTTACCAATGCTCGTTGATGGCACATGATTTGTCAGGGTGTAAGGTCCGCTAAACAAGAAGTTCGCCTTTTCTAAGATATTGTCTATCCCATCAGGATCGGGTACTTCGGCAGCAAATTCATCGGTGCGGATTTGTTGTAACATGATTTTTAGCTGTGCTTCGCCAAAAACGAGACGGTAAGCGGGCTTTACCAAATATTGAAACTCGGGATAAAGTTGGCTTATATTTTGGTAAACGGCCGTTCCATTTCCCCTATTCTCAAACTCGCTAACAAAGTGGTTATGGACTAACTCGCCCAGCGTATTCGGCACAGCAATGCCCAACTTAGGCACCTCACTGTTATAAACTTGTTCGATAGTCTCCATCCGACCAGGAAAGGTGCGTATGTAAACCAGCACATTAGCCAACAGCGCTGCATGATTACCAACATGCGTTTGAGCCAATTGCTTGAGGTGTACTTCGTCGTTGGCGACCATCGATTGATCTGGCTTGATTTCAGGAAGCTCTCCCTTTTGCTGTTTATTCCATTCTGCGGCATCTTTGGTGCCAGTTAGCTTGTCGGCACGAATAAACCCGATGGTGTCGCCATAGGCTGCTTTAAGCCAGGCTCCCGTAATGTCTCGTATCTCAGGTTTATAAATAGACACATTTTTGTTTTGCGTGATCTTGGCGCCGGTTTGATCATTGACTTTGACGATGTGATGCTGCCCTTGTTTCACGAATTTTCGCAGGTGAGCATTTTTGGCGCTAAGAGGGGCGTCTTTCAAGGTGGTTGGAACTGAGACGGATCGATAAGTAGAAAGACTGTTTTGTATTAGATTCGTTGGTATTTCCGTAAATGCGCGGAGATTGATCATCCAATTTTTGTGTTGCCAATTGAGGCACAATGTTCATGCTTACATTTTGAACGGCATTATCCGTGTAGTACATATGTAAGATGTTGTTGCCCGTGACAATAGCCACCAAGATAGCTCCTGACGGTAATGTTTTTTGCTTTCGTTGTGTGCCTGGGATATTTGGAATTAAATATTGCCCTGCGGCCACACCTGGTTTGTCCGTCATGAAATTTTTGGAAATCATATCGACCCAATCTTTTGGCGCTTGTTTTTCTTGCCTGTCGTGGGCACTTTGCTGACGAACTCTACCATCTCTTTGTCGATAAAGGCAGTGGCGGTGTTGTCTACAAATTTTTGCTACAAAAGTTTGCACTGCCGTCCTTGCTTCCATCGGTATGGTGGCTGAGGAGGCGGCCGATAGAGGGCAAGGCCGAACCGTCGGTTGCTAAACGACCGCCCTCTTGTCCCAGCGCCAGCGTTTCCTGATCGGATCCTGATG
Source organism: uncultured Chloroflexia bacterium (assembly GCA_963747345.1). Taxonomy (GTDB): domain Bacteria; phylum Chloroflexota; class Anaerolineae; order Promineifilales; family Promineifilaceae. The sequence goes on from CAVVFA010000012.1 coordinate 154,837, forward strand.
CGTAAGCCCCGCCGCCAAAGCCGTGGGACTCAATGGTGTTGCCCAGGCTATCGCTGTAGGCGCTGTAGCCTAATTGCCCGCCGTTAACGCGCAGAAGTTGGGTGGCAAATATATCTTTTCTGTTGCAAGCCATCATTGAAGACAATGCGGAACTGTAGCGTGCGCTCCACATCCCGCCCGACTTTTTCAAACAGTCCTGGAATATCTTTAAACCCGATCTTTTTGCGTCCGGTCAGGGTGCCTGCGGCCGCGCGGCGACGGCTGCTTTCCAGGTTAAGGCGCAGCCAGCGGCGGGCGGTGTCGAAGGTGGAGGCATCTGGTTTGATGCCGTGAATGTCGTTCCACGGTTTTATGCCGATGGCGCCCTGGTTGTCGTGGGGCACATCGACATATTCCCAATATTCAAATTCAAGGCCATAGACGGTGTTGGGTTTGGCATTGGCGGGGGTCGTGGGATGGGTTCCGGCATCGATTTCTACCCAAACGTCCATGGCATGGCCTAATTGCCCTAAATTTCCCTCCGAGCGTTGCTGACGGTTACGCCTGCATTGATAATTTTGGCGAGGCTGTGTTGGGTCATCTACGTCGCTGAATTTTATCGGCGGCTGTTTGTTTTTTAACGGCCGTTTCCCCCTTTACTCGTTTCGCTTGAACAGCCGTATGCTGTGGCACAGCTCCCTTGCTGAATGGTGTGCGTCAGTTCATGGGCGAGCAGTTCTTTGCCGCTGCTGCTGTCTGGATTGTATTCACCAGAGCGGAAGAATACATCTTGCCCGGTGGTGAAGGCGCGGGCGCTGATAGAGCGATTGATGGCATCGGATTGACTGCCCGTGTGTACACGTACCCCGCTAAAATCGGCACTGAAGGCTTGTTCCATGGGTTGGCGCAGGGTGTTGGGTAGAGGTTGTCCTCCGGAACGGCCGTTTTGAATGGCACTTTCAATATCTGACGTAGATTTCGCCAGTTGGGCACTCGCTTGCCGTTGGGCGGTTTCAGCCGATTTCATTTGCGCTTCTTCTTCATGTCCATTGGGCAATCGGACTCATTTGCATTTCTTCTTCATCATGTCGTTGCAAGATGCAGAAGGCTTCATTTGCACTTCTTCTTCCTCTTCTTGCCGTTGCACAAGAGGCGTCATTTGCAGTTCTTCCTCTTCTTCTTGCCGTTGCAACCGTGAAATGGAAGGCACCTGACCACTGATCGCTGACAACTGGAACACTGCCCTCCGGTTTCATTTGCAGTTCTTCCTCTTCTTCCTGGCGCTGGGTTGTTTGTGCAGGGCCGCTGAGTATGTGCAGTGTTGAGGTGCTGACGACTTGTTTGGCAACGGCATCGGCTTCTTGTTCGTAGTTATCGCCGACGGGACCAAGGGTCATTTTGCGCTGGACGGCGAGCCGCCGAAGCGCCTGGTTGCCGATGGTGCGCTGTAAGGTTTTGGCATCGGCTGGGGAAAGGCTGCGTGGGATCGGTGTAGGCGCGTTGGAGAGAGGGGAATGGGGGGATAACGGCCGTTTCCATTCCCTGTATCTCTTGTTTCGCCGTTTTCGCTTGTGCTGGTTCTGCTTGCTGTTGATTTTGCGCTTGATTTTGTTTACTCATGGGAAATATTCCTTAAAATAATCATCGCATCTTGTTATGGGTTACTCAGTCAGTGCGATTGTGCCTAATTCCGCCGAAACCACAAAAAGCTGGATAACTTCAAACAGAACTGATGGAATAATCGGCAATCCGCGTGGTAGCGCCCAAACATACCGCCAATATATCTCACCCGTTGGCATGATGCCTGCATGTCCCAAAACTGCTTGCTCGTTTACCAGCGGTAATTTAGCCGCCAAGGCTTCCTGCGAAAGCGAAACAGGCAGCGGCGTGTATAACTGGAACAAATCAATCTCTTCAAATTCGCTATCATCTGGAATAAACGCCAACAAGATAGCGCGTTCTCGTCCTTGATCATCCGGTGGTGCCTGAACCACGATGCTGGGTACAGGCCGATCTGGAGCCGTGTCCAAATAGGTGGCTTCAACCCCAAGTTCGACCAATTCCTGGTGAAATTCCTGCAATAAGCGTAATACACGATTTTCTATATGGATCATTATTTATTCTCTTTCTGCCAAACCGCGTAAAAGCAGCGTATGCCCTTCACCAGGATCGGCTGTAGTCTTGTTTACCCAAACCTTCCAGCTCAAACCAACTGCCCGAATATAATCTCGTATCCGTTTGAATTGGGGGTAATTGGCATCATTAACTGGATCGCCCTTAGACTGTACATCTTCAGACAAGGTAATGACCATGTCATAAATCATGTTGGCAAACCGTTCCCGATTCTGCTGTTTCGCTTTGCTGTTCTTTTCTTTGTCGAAGACTTTTTGGGTGACATCCCAAGCGCCTTCTTTGCTGGCGCGGTCTCGCCCAAATTGTTTGACGGTGCGCAGTCCTTTTGCCCCCAATTCGGTAGCTGAGGCAGCGGCTTTAAGGGCAATACCGGCTGACGCGCCGTAACCCGTCAGCGTGGCAATATCTCCGCCAATATTGGCTAAAGCCGTTGAAATGTGCAGCACTTGCCTGTCTATGCGCTTGCGGTTAATGGTCTGCAATTCTTTTTGTAGTTCATACTCTTGGATAAGCCCTAATTTCTCAAGAAGATTCTTCCTTCCGCCTACGGTTATACCGTTGGCGTTCAGGTTTTTGATAATTTCAGCTTTCCTTTGTGCGATTACCTTGTTGTCCAATTCGTCGGTATCAGGAATGCCTAATTTATTTCTTAGTTCTACTTTCCAATTTTTCTTCAGCCCCCGCATTTTGTCGCGGTGTTTATTGGCTTTGATCACGTTCCACATGGAAACAATGATTTGTAAACCGCCAATGGCAATGCCTAGCCCAGGAATAGTTGCCGATAAGCCCGTACTCCAGGCATTTTCAAGGGTAAATAGCAGGTTGCGGGCGGTGGAAACAATGTCTTTGATGGTGGTTAAGACAGTCATGCCCAGGCCGATGGCGGCACGGGCAACATCCCCTCTGGATGCTGTTTGTTTGTCGCGCCGATCTTTCCAGGTTTTCCACAACGCTTTGCCTTTGAAGAAAATATCTTTGACATCGACAAGAAGGCCGCCGAAGTCGGCGATGTTGCCCGTTACTTTGCCGGCCAAATCGGATTGGTTTGTTTGGTAGCTGCCCCCTTCTGAAGCGGAACTTTTGCCACCGCCGCCAACTGTGATTTCATTGCCCAGGCCGCTGCGATGGTCTTTGTCTAGTTTGCCCCCAGAGTCAACCATCTTTGTGACTGCCGCGCCTGTTGAAAGCACTTTACCCGTGACATCCACGACATCGCTGAATCTTTCTGCGTTGTTGCGTTTTTTCCAGTTGCGTAAGGTGGAGGCTATGCTGATGATGTTGGCGACGGTTTCGTAGCCACCAGAAACGACTTCGGCGCTGTGTTTTTCTTGCCAGGCTTTGGTTTCTGTATTGCCTTGTATGTCGGTGCGCCAACCTGTGCCGCCGGGGTCTGCTTTTAAGGTGCCGCGATCCAGGGAACCGGCTTCGAGATCGTAGATGCTGGCTCCTTTTGATAAGGCGTCGCCTCCTGTTTCCAGAACGTCCCAGGCGCCAGAGCGCTGTTTCTTGTCTTCCCGCAGGGTATTCTGATGAACGACACCGCCCAAAGCGCCTATTTTCGGCGTATTGACTTTTTTGTATTCAGGGTTGGTGGCGTCTATGGCGGTATATTCAGCGTTTTCTTCCGCATCTATTTCCTGATTGAGTTTGAGGGAGCCTATGCGGGTGTAACCAGCTATTTTAGCGACTTCATCCAATTCAAAAACGGGCGTATTGGGTTGCCCGACGAAATAGGGTTTGCGTTGGAGGCGGAAGAATGGGTCTTGCCCCTGGTTTGCAGCAGGGTTGTGGCTAGGCGCTTTAGGTTGGGCATGAATTTTGAGCGCCGTTTTTTCTGTGTCTATTTTCTGGCTGCTGGTAGGCACAACGGCCGTTTTCCCTTGAGTCATGAGCCGTCCCAGTGCCTGGTTGCCGATGGTGCGCTGCAAGATGTGGGCATCGGCGGGGGAGAGAGAGCGTTGGAGAGAGGGGAATGGGGGGATAACGGCCGTTTCACTTCCCTCTATCTCTTGTTTCGCTGTTTTTGCTGGCGCTTGCTCTGCTTGCTGCTGATTTTGCGCTTGATTTCGCTTACTCATTGAGATTCCTTCCTCTCCGGTGTTGCTGAGCAGTGGGTAATAATGCGTCAAGCTGACAGACACTTATTGCAATTGATCCGGTGGGTTATGGGGCCACCGCGAGATCGAAAATCTGGACCTAAAGCGTGGGTGTGAAATGGGCCACCAGACCTTTGCTCTCCTGTCGATTTGTGCTATCTAGGGTCAATGTCAATTCCCAATATTTTCCGTCCCAGACTGGACGCAGATTGAGGGTCTTGGCTCTATCGGAATTGAGATCAGTTGTCTTGAGGGTACGGAATTTCCGCCATGCCTTTATTTCCTCCTGAGATGTATTTATCGTTCCTGTGATAATAGCCTCGATACCCTTAATCGTGGTGTCTTCATCGAAGTAACTCTGCACCTGCATTGGCGGTCCGTTCAGATATTTGGGGTGGTGACGCCTCATCATATGCAGCGCCATAGCCTGACTAAAGGTAAACTGTGCCCCGCCACTGGTAAGGACGAGGAACGGATCGGGAAGGACGAGAGCTTGGAAATCTAACTGGGTCTGAGGTGTGGCAACCTTCAGGCCAGGAATTTCGTCAGGGATCTCACCATTAAGCTCTTGCAGAAGTTCAAGAAGACCGCTCTTATTGTCACCGAGCCGTGCACTTAACTGTCCGGCCTTTTCGGCTCCCATTTTCACCAATCCTGTTGCGAGTGCCGTGGTATAAGTCGCTCTATCAACTTGACTGACTGGGGCCGGAACTAATGGATTCTCTTCTCCTAGTACACCAGTGCAGATGCCGTAGAGTTTGGCTAGACTGTACTTCTTGACTGCCTTTGGGAAGGCTCTCGTCCAGGTTGCTAGCCAGTCCATAGCCCATAGTCGCGCATCCTGATCAATCGTTCGCTGAATTACTGGTGAACCGTTCGAGAAGTTGCCTATTTGGGTAATATTATGATTTGGCTCTTTTTTTCGCTGTAGGGTGGGAAGCACACTATTATTATTCTTGAGGTCTCCCTGCCGCTGCACCGCTCCTTTATTCTGCTGCACCACATGGGTTAATTCATGCGCCAGCAGTTCTTGCCCAGATGAACTGCCCGGATTGTATTCACCCGAACGGAAGAAGACATCTTGCCCACTCGTAAAGGCGCGGGCGCTGAGCGAACGGTTCAGCGTGTCAGATTGCCCACCGGTATGCACTTTTACGCCGCTGAAATCTGCGCCGAACGCTTGCTCCATGGGCGTGCGTATGGCGTCAGCCATAGGTTGCCCGCCGGATTTGGCGCTTTGTACTGAGCTTTCCACATCACCACTCAATTCGCCCCCAGCCAGCATGGGATCCCCTTTGGTCGTTTCACTTTTGGTTTGAAGTTCCTCTTCCTCTTGGCGCTGGACGAGCGGTTTCATCTGCAATTCTTCTTCCTCTTCCTGGCGCTGGACGAGCGGTTTCATTTGCAGTTCTTCCTCTTCTTGCCGTTGGAGGGATGAGATGGCAGGCAGCGGTTTCATCTGCAATTCTTCTTCATCTTCCTGGCGTTGGACGAGTGGTTTCATTTGCAGTTCTTCTTCGTCTTCCTGGCGTTGTAGCGAGGAGATTTCTGGCAGAGGCTTCATCTGCAATTCTTCCTCGTCTTCCTGGCGCTGGACGAGGGGTTTCATTTGCAATTCATCTTCCTCTTCTTGGCGTTGGACGAGGGATTTCATCTGTAGTTCTTCCTCTTCCTGGCGTTGAGCAGTTTGAGCAGGTGCGTTTTGCGGGGGTGAGGCGTTAAGCTTGCCGACAACTTGTTTGGCAACAGCATCGGCTTCTTGCTCGTATTTGTCGCCGACGGGGCCAACGGTCATTTTGCGTTGAATGGTGAGCCGCCGAAGCGCCTGGTTGCCGATGGTACGCTGTAAGGTTTGGGCATCGGCGGGGGAAAGGGTGCGCGGATCGGTGTAGGCGTGTTGGAGAGTGGGGAATGGAGTGGTAACGGCCGTTTTCACCCTACGCATCTCTTCCTGAACAGGTTTGTGCACCGGGGACTTGCTCTGCTTATCCTGCTGTACCTGTTTATCCTTGCTCATGTGCAATCTCCTTATTCAAATAGCATCTCGCGGTCATCAACCAAGCGACCCATTTTTTGCAGTTCTCGTCGTGTGCCGTGCATCAAATGTGCCATCGTCACCACCTGACCGTTGCTGGCAGCCAGATACGCGGCCGTGACAATAATATTGCGAATGTTGCCGCCGGGAATCTCAAAGCGTTCCGCCATCAAGCCTAAATCCAGGTCGGGGGCGCAAGGCACTGTGGCGGGGAACAGCGTTTGCCAGATGTGCAGCCTGTCTGGGGCTTTGGGGAAGGGGAAATCCAGGGCGAATTGCAGACGGCGCATAAAGGCGTCGTCCAGATTGTTGCGCAGGTTGGTCGCCAGGATGGTCACGCCGTCGTAGGTTTCCATGCGCTGGAGCAGGTAGCTGATTTCGATGTTGGCGTAGCGGTCGTGGGCGTCTTTGACTTCTGAGCGTTTGCCAAAAATGGCGTCGGCCTCGTCAAAAAAGAGGATGGCGTTGCTGCTTTCCGCTTCGTTGAAGATTTTCTCCAGGTTTTTTTCTGTTTCGCCGATGTATTTGCTGACCATGGTGGAGAGGTCGATTTTGTATAAATCCAGCCCTAGCTCACCGGCCATGACTTCTGCGCCCATGGTTTTGCCAGTACCCGGTTCGCCAAAGAACAGGGCGGTGACACCGGCGCTGGCGCTTAGTTTTTTGCCGACGCCCCATTCTTCCAAGACCAGGGGGCGGCTGCGCACGGTTTGTACCATTTCTTCGAGTAAGTTGACCTGATCGGCGGGCAGTACGAGGTCGTCCCAACTGTAGCGCGGCGTGATTTTGTGGGCGAACTGCGCCAGTTTGGGGTTGGAATGGGCGCGGGCGGCGGCGAAGAGGTCTTGGTTTTCCAGCGAACGGCCGTTTTGGGCAGCTAAATCGTGGGCGGTACTCACCAGGTCTTGCAACTGGGCGGTGGACAGTTTAAATTGTCCGGCAAGCAGAGCGAGGTCTAAATCCGCAACGGCCGTTTCCCCTTCCAGAAAATGAGTGAGCAAATGAGTGCGCTGTTGGGCGAGGGGCAGCGGGAAGTCGAGCCAGTAAAAATGGCGCGTACGCGGCACGCCGCGTGGCTGCCATTGCTTGGCGCTGATAACCACGACTGGGCCAGGATGCTTGCTCAACGCTGATAACAATTCAGGCGGCGGGGAGTCATCAACCAGACAATTATCCCAACCGGTGATGGCTGGCACGGCCCCCATGAGTAAGGCATCACGCAACAGGACATGGATAGCGGTGAGGGCAACGGCCGTTTCCGCCGTTGTTGGCCCAGCCACTCCCGTTTCTGTGGCGGCTTTGGCGGGTAAGACTTTGGCTAAATCGAGGGTTAGTAACGGCCGTTGTACAGATTGGGCAATGTATGTGGCGGCTTCTGTCTGGGTTAGTTTGTCTCGGCCGTATAAGTTGAAAAATTCACCTTGGTTGATGAGCGCGTCGAGCTGTGTTTTGGTTTGACTGGACAACAAATTGGGATTGGCCTCTGGCTTTGCTGCAAAAGTGAGCACCTCTTTCAAGTAGTGAGGCGGCTGATATTCGCCCAGCAGGAGCCAGTTGACAATACCTTCATCGGGGAAAAGCGCTTTTTCGACAAGGGGTGGCCGATGACTGTTTGGTTCAGCTTCCAGCGTGATCAGTCGATGGCGCAGCAGGGGAACCTCTTCGCGGAACAGGGTCAGCGCCAGCAGTCGTTCCGGGCTGTTGACAAATAAGAGGTCTAGCACCAGATTCACCGACGGCCGTTTTCGGGTGAGATCATCTTGCAAAAAGCCATACAATTTGCCATAGCGGGGATCCAGTTGCGGTGCGATGCTGATGAGAAAGGTATCCAGCGCGGTTCGGTTTAGTTCCAACAAATAGGCCAATTGGTAGAGGCGCAGGACAATGCCCTGTTCGTTTGCCTCGTTTATGAGGGTGGCAATCCGTTCCTCAACTTCTATTAATGCGGTTTCATAGGGCAGATTGGTTTCTTCGTCCAACTCGTCATAGCTGCCGCCAAACGGCCGTTTTAACAAAGCTTGGGCTTGATTGGCAGAGAAAAAGAAACGGCCGTTATCGTCGTCCCCATCGACAGGGCTGGTTGCCTGATGAAACCGTTGAATTTGCCGGTGGAGGATGATGTCCAGGCGAGCCAGTTCTAACTGCAAATGAACGAAGCTAAGATTTTGGTCTGAATCGTGCATATATTCATTCCTAATTTGTAAAGATAATAAGTTAGCAGTTGAAACTCGCCACCATCTCAGTCGGCCTTCGCCACTGCTGAGATGAATTTGGTTTATTCCAGCCCACGAGGGGGCTTGTAACGGTTGCCGCGAACTTCGTGCTACTTACGAAACCGTGAGACTACTCGACACTAAACTCGTTTCCGGTTCATCATCTGCTTCAACGTTGAAAATAAAACTGGTGGTTTTGCCGATTTGGAGGCGCGTGGCCTTATCGGTGCGCAGGGGCATCGGTTCACGAGAGGCAATCTGCGTATCGTTGACGAAAGTGCCATTGCTGCTGCCTAAATCCTGGATGAAATAGTCGTTGTTTTCAAAGGTAATTTGCGCGTGTTTGCGGGAGACGTGACGATCTTTGGTGATAGAAATATCACAATCCTCACGGCCAATGGTGAAGGGGAACTGGGTGATTTCCCAGCGATTGATTTTGGTCAATGACTCATCAGGCGAGCCAACCAGAGTGAGGGCGGCGCGTTTGGGCGTTTCTTCTTCCGCTTCCGTTTCCTTCGACAGGATGTTGAGGTTGAGACCCGCAGGCAGGCTTCTGTAGGCGGTGGTGTAGCCTAGATTGTGTCCAAATCGCCACGCTAAAAAGGCAATGCCCACGCCCATGATGATAAACATTACCATCAGCAGCGGATTAGAGCGCACCGCTTTGCCAGACCGCATCACGGCGTTGTCTGGAGAGGTGGTGGTGAAGGAATGGCTGGCGGTAGACAAGGTGTCGCCAGCCTCATTGAGGGCGTTGACGACGAGGGTGTAGCTGCCATTTTCGGCTTGAATGGTTGATTGGGCGATGCCCGGTTCGACGGTCTCCAGGGTGAAGAGTTCTGTGCGTTGATTGGTGCTTTGGTTGAGTAAACGGCCGTTTAACACCACCGCCTCACCCGTCCCAGAGGTACGATATTCCACCAGCAGCTTGGCTGTATCATCTTCCAGTTTGAGCGTCTCAAAATTAAACCGAGCGGGTTCATTTTGCACCACAACCGACTCGATGGCTAAGTTGAACGGTTGTGGGGGATCGTATTGAAATTCGTAGGTGTCAGAGATGGGCAAGCCATCCTCATTGGTGATGAGATTGCCGCGAGAATCGCGTAAGACCACAACCACCTCATACCGGTGATTCGCTACCATATTCTTGGCCGACAGGCGTACTTGCTGCAAAACGGCCGGGTTTTGGATCAAGCCCATCTCTACCTGGATATTGCTTTCATTGTCGCGAGCTTCCGTCAACATTTGGGCGGCGTCGTCCAGATTGATGAGCGAGGTATCGAAAATAAAGCTGTCAGTAAGCTTGTCGTAGCGGAAATTGCTGATGTGGATGGCTTGTTCGACTGGCTGTACAGGCTGCCGATAGTCGGCGCTGCTGTTGAAGACCAGTGGCCCCGGCGCGGGTAAACTGCCATCTTCCATCGTCAGGAGCAAACTGCCGCGCTGAATGCCTTGGGCGGGCGTCACCTGTGCTTCTGCAATCCAATGCCCGCCGATGTCGCTCTGGATTGTCTGGAGCTGACTTTTAAATGCTTCGGTTGTGCCGTCGATGAAAAATCCACCGGTGGCGGCGGCCAATTTTGACAAGGTGTCGCTGTTGAGTCCTTTTTCGTTTTCAGCGATGCCGACGATGTACACAGGCAGAATATCTTGTCGATTGGCGGCGGCGGCGACCAGTTTTTCATTGTTGTATTGGACGCAGGTTTGGCTGCTGCTGCCTGGCTGGGCTTCGCCTTGCCCATCGGTGAAGAGGAGCATGGCGCGGCTGGCGGTGGGGGCGATTTGTTCGAGCGATTTTGTGGCGGTGTAGGCGACATCGTAGAAGCAGATGTTGCTGTTTTTGGGTTGGAGGCGGTTGATGGCGTTGATAACCTGGGCATGGTCGCCGGTGTAGGGCTGCATGAGGTCGATGTTGTCGGTGAAGCCGATGACGGAAAATTGCACTTCTGGCGGCGCGGCATTCACAAAGTCGATGGCGGCTTGTTTGACCTCGGCAAAGACGGGTTCCATGCTATTGCTGCCATCTAATACCAAAGCCACGTAGTAGGGTGGCTTTTTGAGACTGGCCGGGTATTGGCTTCCATCTTCTAACTGGATGGTGGCTGTGGAAACGGCCGTTTCCCCCCCATCCACCGTAAAATGAACACGCAGCAGCACATGGTCTCCGGTTTCCACGGTTTCAATACCATCCACCACCACCGCGCCCCCCGCTTGTGCCAGGAGCAGTGCCGGCCAAACCAGACTGAGCAATATGATGATGAGAATGAAGAGGTGCTTACGCTGCATAGATTGGAAATCCTTTAATCGTTATCCAATATCGTCACGTCATAATTACTGATCACCAGGTTGTCATATTCATCTGCACTTTGATTGTTTGCAACAGTCATTGTGATACCACAGATATGAGCCCCTTCTCCTGTTATCGCATCATCGGTTGCAGTAATCGTGATTGGAATGCCTGTGTTCCAGTTTGTTGTCGTGAAATTTGCTTGGCCATTGGTGGGGGTGGTGATAGAGCATTGGCTATTTGATACACCAAGATTGATGCGAACCGCAGACGTTGGCTGTGTATTCAAGGTGATCGTGAATGTACCACTATGATTGGTAGCTGTGACAGTTTCGCTCAGTGTTAGGTTTGCTGGTAAAGGTGTCACACCCGCAGAATCATCATCTGTAATCGTAACCGTGTTAAAACCGGTGCCAATTGTGGCATTGGTTGCCGTGATGAGATGGACATAGAAGTTTTCAGAACTGCCTTCGTCAACAAAGTCCCCGTTGATGGTCACAGTAAACGATTTATTTGCTGTATCCCCTGGCCCCCAAGTGAGAATATTGCTGGCATTGATCGGGATCGCCACATAGTCAGCATCCGCCGTTGTGGCAGTATTGTCCGCCGTGTAATACTGAACGATTACTGTTTGGGAACTTGACGTGCTGATTGAAACAGGAATCGATACAGTGCTTGTTCCAGTGTTCCCTTCCAATCGAGTAGCGCTGCCAATTGCTAGGGTGGCTGTATCATTATCGATAATCGTAACCGTTGCCTGCCCTTGCCCTGTGGCAATTGTGGCATTGGTTGGGTTTATCAAGTTGACATAAAAGCTTTCGGAGACACCTTCATCTATCGTATCTCCATTGACGGTGACGGTGAAAGTTTTATCAGTGGTATCACCGGAATTCCAGGTGAGCGTATTGCTAGTTGTAATGTAATCACTACCGGCTAACGTGGCTGTATTATCAGAGGTGAAATAATCCACGGAAACGGTTCCCGCACTGGTTCCGGTAATAGACACATTGACCGTTACGGTGCTAGTGCCGCTATTGCCTTCTGTTACACTGGCGTTATTGATAACGAGCGCCGGTTGCGCATCATCATTGGTGATGGTAACTGTACCCTGGGCATTCCCGATGGTAGCATTGGTCGGGTTGATCAGATTGATAAAAAATGTTTCCGAGACCTCACTCAAGGTGTCGCCATTGATGGTGATCGAAATATTTTTGGCTGATGTATCGTTAGCTGCCCAGGTGAGCGTGCTACCACCATTATTTGGGATGGCCGTGTAATCGGTTGGGGCGATGGCTGTGTTGTCGGCTGTGTAGTAATTCACTGAAACGGTTTGGTCGCTTCCGCCGGTCATCGTGACGGGGACAGATACCGTGACAGTGCCTGAGTTCCCTTCGTTAATAGAAGCATTCCCCACAAAAAGCTGTGGCGGATCATCATCATCGGTAATGACAACAGTTGCCTGGTTTGTAATAATGGTAGCGTTGGTGGCATTGCTCAAGTGAACATTAAATTGTTCTGAACTGCCTTCGTCTTTAACATCTCCATTGATATTAACTGTGAATGTTTTGGCTGTAGTGTCATTGGCAGGCCAAGTGAGGGTGATAGCTGGAGAATTGAAGATGGCTACATAATCACTATCTGCTGTGGTAGCCGTGCCATTACTTGTGTAGTATCGCACAGAAACGGGTGCTTCACTTGGTGCACTGAGCGTAACGGTGACAACGGCCGTTGTGATGCCGCTGTTACCTTCTACAACGGTACTATTAAGAATATCAAGCTCTGGTGCAAGTTCGTTTTCAAGAATAGTGACTGTTCCCAAGAGGGAGGGCATCGTTGAGCTGATGGTATTGTTGGAGAGAAGCACATTAAATACTTCATCACCTTCGTATACCATATCGTTATTAATTGTGATAACGATGTTCTGTGTACTTTCAGTTCCCGCAGGCCAACTGAGTGTGCCTGCGGTAGTTATGTAATCACTGCCAGCTAAGGCCGTGTCGTTCTGCGTCGTGTAGTCAACAGAAGTAGCCCAGGCGCTCAATCCGGTCATGGTAACGGGTACAGAAACCGTGAATGTCCCCGTATCTTTCTCGTCAACAGTTTGACTACCAATAGTTATAACTGGAGCCGTATCATCATTCGTGATGGTAACAATGCCACTTGCTGGTGACACATTGGGAATGGAAGCGTTGGTCAAGCTGATTTGCACAGCTTCATTACCTTCATAAACTACATCACCATTCACTTGCAGATCAATAGTTTGCGTGCCAGAGACGTTCGCCCCCCAGGTGATTGTGTTGGCAGGGGCGAGGGGAATTGCTGTGTAATCTGTTCCGGCGGTGGCAGTTGTTGTTATCACAGATTCATTGGTGTAATACTGCACCGTAATGGGTGACTCCCCAACGCCTGTCAACGTGACGGGGAGTGATATTGTCGTTGTGCCACTGTTGGTTTCGACGTTGGTATTATTGCCAATAGCTATTATTGGCGCTGCATCGTCATCAATGATGGTGAGCGTGGCGCTGCTGGGGCTGAGGGTGGCTCCCCCAGGGGGGCTGACTGCCCCCAGTGTAAAAATGATTGTTTCGTCATCATCGTCGTATAGGTCTTCCAGGATGTTGAGGGGAATGTTTTGGACGCCATTGATTGTGTTTGCGGGCCAAGTTAAGGTTCCTGTTGCCGTGGCTGTGTAGTCTTTGCCTGTACCAGCAGTTGCCGTGCCGTTGGTGATGGTGTAGGGGACGGTGATTTCTTGATAACTGCCTCCTGTCATGGTAACGGGGACTGAGACGGCGATATCAGCTTCTGTGACGGATAAGTTGCCAATGGTGATGGAAGGAAGTGCGTCATTGTCTTGAATGACAAGAACTTTAGATGCAGCCGAAGCATCTACATCGGCGGTGGCGCTGGTTAAGTTGAGCAGGAAACTTTCGTCGAGTTCGTAAATGGCGTCTTCCGTTATGGTCATGGTAAATGACTGGGTGGCTCCGATAGCCGCGTTTGCAGGCCACGTGAGCGTGCCGCTACCACTCGCATAATCAATTCCTGCTGCGGCGCGTTGATTACTGGTTACGCTGCTGTTTTCTGCTGTAGTCCAATCGACCGCGAAGGCACTGCTGCTTTGCCGATCCGATATGAGCGTGACGGAAATAACCGAAGCCGATTCTGTAATCAAATCGGAGGCTGGAGAGATGTTGTTAATGGAGATGACGGGGGCAGGGTCGTCGTTGCGGATCGCCACAGTTGTATCGGCCGTGCCAATGGTGGCGCTGCTTGACTTGCTTTGCAGCCGGAAAATGAAGGTTTCATCATTTTCAAAGATTTCATCATCAACAATGTTGATGGTGACGGTGATTGGCGCTGATTCACTCGGATTCCAGGTGAGTGTTTGGGTTTTAGATACATAGTCAGAGGGAGCAACGGCCGTTCCATTCACAGTGGTATAAGTTGTCGTAATTATTTGCGTACTGGGTCGGTCAATCGCCACAGAGACGGTTACTTTGCCACCGACGACATCTTCATCCACACCGCCGCCAATAACGCTGGCTGAGATAATCGGGGCGGGATCATCATCCTGAATAACGATGCTCGTTGAATTGGCAGTGGCATCAAGCTGGGCATTGTCTGCCGAGTTCAACTTCAACGTAAAGGTTTCTTCTGCACTCTCATCAAGATCGTCATCCAAAATGAATATCTTGATGCTTTGAGCGGTGGTATCCAGCGCAGGCCAGGTAATAGAGCCATTGGTAACGGTTGTATAATCTTGCCCCCCTGTAGCCGTGCCACTTTGGGTGCTGTAATACAAGCGTAATTGGCCGACTGCTGCGCCCATCTACGGTAACATCCGCTTCAATCGAGGAGGCGTTTTCACTCACCGGAGAGGCGGAAAGATTTTCCAGACTGATGGTTGGTTTGTCATCATTATCATTGATATAGATAGTGCCGGTCGTATCTTGCACCACAACCGATGTCGAGTTATCAAACAGGGTTACGACAAAGAACTCTTGATCTACTTCATCAATATCGTCGTCGTTTACTTGGATGTTGATGATTTTCACCCCATCCGTACCGGCCGTCCAGGTGATGCGGTCTGTTTTTGTATCAAAGTCAGGGTCTGGGAATTCGGCGGTGGCGGCGTTTGATCCGTTGCCGTTGTTTACTCTGTAGTCAACCCAGGCGTCTTCACTCGTTTTTCCAGTCATGGTCACCGGAATTGAGATGAGCGTATCGCCTTCGGTCAGGGTAAAGTCGCCAATGGTGATTTTGGGCGAATCGTTATTGTCTGAAATGGTAATCGTAGCATCCCCATCACTGATGGTAGCCCCTATTGGCCCACTCAAAATGACAGAGAATGTTTCATTGGGTTCGTCGATGTCATCGGTCTTAATAGTGACATCAAAGGTCTTGCCACCCGTCGCTTCAGCCGTCCAAGTGAGCTTGCCGTTTGTGGCCACATAGTCATCACCCGCTTTTGCGGTGATGTCCGCCGTGGTGTAATCAACTGTGACATCTTCACTGCTGGCTCCATCCAAGGCGACCGTGATGGTCGCTTTGCCACCCGTCACCGATTCGCTGATGGTGAGGTCTGAAACGACGAGTGTGGGTTCGGCATCATCATCCGTGATGGTGACGGTGGCTGTGCCCGTAGCAATGACCGCTTTTGTGGCATCCGATAGGGTGACAACAAAGGTGCGATCTGGTTGGTCGATTTCATTATCCAGCAAAGGAATGGTGATGGTTTGACTATCCGTATCCCCTTTATCCCAGGTGAGTGTGCCGGTGGTGGTGGTGTAATCTGTGCCCGCAACGGCCGTTCCCTCTGAAGTCGCATAGTCAACAGTCGCTGTATCAAAATTGCTCCCGCTGACAGATACAACAACCTTAACCGAGCTTTCTCCCTCCACCACCGTCACGTCAGAAACAGATAATTGTGGAATATCGTCTGTGTCTATCACCGGAATAGTGAAGCTTTTTTCAAAAGAATCTCCGGCGGCATCCGTGACCTTCACGCGGAAACTGAGGCTGCTGACATCTTCAAAATCAATATCAACGGCCGTTACCAGTTCATCCCCTTCAATGGCAAAATAATCATTGTGGGTGTCGCCAGAGCCAGAGACAAGCGTGAAGGTAAATTCCTCGCCTTGGCGGGCGATGCGGGACAGGTGGGATTTGTTCAGGACAACGATATTGCTGCCCGCGCTGGCGCTATCCGGATCAGCCGCCGTGAACTGGCCGACAACAGTGCCAATGCTTACGTTTTCTGTGATGGTGGAGGCGCTAAACTTAATATCAGTGGGTGGATTATTCGGTTCCGGGGTAGGCGTAAAAGAAGCTTCCAGGGCAGCTTGCGCGGCAGCTTCAGCTTCTGCTTTGGCGGCGGCTTCTTCAGCAGCGGCGGCGGCGGCGGCTTCTGCTACTGCTGGATCGATTGTATCCGCGACGGTGGCTACTTCATCTCCCAGTACGGCCGCATCAGCTGTTGCCGCATCTAATTCTGCTTGTTTCGCCGCTTTTTCTGCTTCCAGGGCGGCCCTTTCTTCATCTGAAAGATCGCCGGCTTCCAGTTGCGCATCAATCGCGGCAATCTCCGCCTTGGCAGTTGCGGCGCGTGCTTCGGCGTCCTCTAGCTGCCCTTGTAATTCAGCATATCGTTCAGCTTGGGCGGTATTGTATTGGTAGAAGGCAAGGTAGCCCGTGCCGCCGATGAGCAGAAGCAGGAGCAGCAGCAATAACAAGGCCCGGCGCGTGATACGCGGGGTGATTTCTACCTGCCCGTTTAAGGATTGCCATTCAGTTTCTGGCGTACGCACCCGGATTTTAAAAGGTAATGTTTTGTTGGAGCCGAATAACGGCCGTTTCCGAGGCCGAATTCTAAACCCAAGCCAGGCTTCCTGGCGGGGCGAGACCTTGATCTGCTGCTGTTGCTCATCAAAATTGGACAGGATCGCATTTTGGGGTTCATCAAACTCAAACAACAGCGCATCACTGTCGTCGATGCCCATGATGGTGTATTCATTTTGGAAGTTACTGTGATCGCTAATCGTCAATCGACAGGTTACTTTTTCCTGCAAATTACTGGGGTGCAAATCCAGGGAGAAATCTTCAAGACTGTTGACGACTACACTCGCTTTTGCGATTTCAACTTCACCTTTATCTGTGGTGGCAATCAGTTTGACAAGATGTGTATCGGCCAAAATGGTGGGTGCCTGTGACAAATCGACAAGCGCTGTCGTATTTTTAGTCTCGTCTGGCAGCAGTTTCATTTGGTAATCGCTGAGGCTAATCCAGGCGAGGGGGCGGCCCTCCGCTTCAAAGCGCAAGGTAACATCTTTCACCGTTACATCTCGGTTGGTGATGGAAACTTCAAGCAAGGATTGTGAGTTTGGCTCCAGTTCAAGGGTGGGCGGCGTGATGGCTATGCCCAGAATTTCTCCGGTCGAATATTCTGGAACGAGGCCTGTGCTGGCCGCGAGTACGGGAGCCGCGCTTGTGGCCGACTGGGGAGCGGGTGTAAGCAAAGCTGCCCCGGCAACCGTCGCGCCGGTTAAGGCGGCGGCCGCAAAAATGGGGACGGCAGCGGATTGGCGGTGTTCTGCTTCAAATGGCTGCCAGCGCAGGAAATAAGGGCCAACCCGCAGTGGTTCATCGCTGGGCCAATCATACGCTTGCTCATATTCCAGCAGACGTTCGCCGAGGTAGCTGTGATTGGTGCTGCCTACATCTTTAACGCTCCACCCTTGCGGGGTGCGGGTGAGCCGGATGTGTTTGCCGGATACGCTTAGATCGTTCAGCACAATGTCGTTGCTGGTTTCACGTCCGACGGTGGTTTCATCTTTTTCCAGGCCAACAACCCGCGATTCTTCGTATTGATGCACGATGAACAGCCGATTTTTGCCCAGTGATGTCCAGGTTTGGTGAATATCTACCCGGTCTTCGACGTCGATGGCGGCGACCCATTTGTTGTCTAGCCATTGGGTGACGGCGTTGCTGCTTTCTTTGGCGATAACGGCCGTTTTCAAATCTGGGTTAGCCAGGGCTTGCCGCAACGCATGAGCCATTTCCGCCGCAGACTGATAGCGGTCTCCCGGTTTCTTTTCCATCGCTTTGAGGGTGATGGTTTCCAGAAGTTCGGGCATGTCGGTGTTAAGCAAACTAGGTGGTAACGGCGATTCGTTAAGATGTTTAACGATGTCGGCGGGGGCGTTGATGTTGAAGGGAAGCTGCCCGGTGGTGAGTTGATAGAGGAGAATACCCAGGGCATAAATGTCAGAACGGCCGTCTATGGTTTTGTTTTCGCATTGCTCTGGCGACATATACGCCAGCGACCCCATGAACGGAGCCGTATCCATCTCGTCCCCATCTTTTTGTTGAATGGCGAGGCCAAAATCAGTGATGACCGCCTGGCGTGGTACATAAGCGCCATCCCGCATCTTCAGCAGCACATTGCCCGGTTTAATATCCCGATGAATTAGCCCGCGCTGATGGGCATAGGATAACCCTTCTGCTACCTGGGCGGCAATGGTAATAATCGTTTCGACGGTGGGCTTTGCGCCAGACCAATCGAGTTGGCGCATGTAGTTGATGAGGCTGCCACCCTCAATGTACTCCATAACGATGTAGGGGGCTTCTTCGTAGACGCCCGTATCATAGACGGCGACAATGGCGGGGGAACTGAAATGGGCAATTGACTCCGCTTCTTGCATGAAACGGGTGCGGAATTGCGGCTTGTGGGCCAAGTTCGCCAGCATGATTTTGAGGGCGACCATGCGGTCGTGCTTTAAATCATGGGCGCGGTAAACAGCACCCATCCCTCCTTCACCGAGAAGCGCCTCTACTTGATATTGTCCTATTTGTGTACCTATTAACTGTTTCATGATCACCTGTACGGGCATAGTTCGGTCGCTAACAAAAACTGCGAGATACCGAGAAACGCAAGCGGCAAAAAGCGATGTGCTTTTTGTGGCTCACGTTTTGTAACTATTTATTATTGTGAGTTCGATGATCGTGTCCTCTTTTCCTTAGCATATAGTGTAGCCCATACATTCATTCTTTCGTATGTTACTTTCGTCGTGTTTTGTGTTCTTAAGCTGATGCTCACATCGCTCCTCTCCCCAGCCCTCTCCCAAGGGGAGGGGATTGAGGGGAGGGAAAGCTTAAGGCAGTTCATAATCGATGATAAGCTGTGGGTGCAGGCTGCTGTCTTCTTCATTGCCAGCATAGAAGCTGATGCGGTCTTCAACACTGTCCCCGTTGTTGGGGAGGGTGAAATAGAGGCGGAATTGAGAACGGCCGTTTCTATTCAAAGCCTCAAATTCCGATTCTGGTATGCCTGCTTCCAGCCATTCTGCGCTGTAAAGATTACTGATAGTCGTCATGTTGGTGCTGCTGGCAAACGCCGAGAAATCTTCGCTCTCCAAGGCCCAGTTATTGTTGAAACCAGTTTGGGAAGCTATATCAACATGAATAATGCCCAACTTTTCCGGTTGGCCGATGACATTGTTGCGCCTTAATTGAATGCGGGCCGACAAGATAATGGCATCTTCTGGGATGTCACTGGTATCGAAACTGAGGAACGCCTTGATTTGCCGTTCATTGCTATCCCCTTCACCTAATTGCAAATTAATGTCGTCGGCGATGGGGGCGCGACCCAATGCTTGATCTTCCATCACATACCCATCTTCTGCCGCCAGACTGCCCATCGTGCTTGAAAAAGCGGAGGGGCTGAGCGTAGGCACAGGTGTCGGTATCGTGGTTGGGGTGGCGGTGGGTATCCGCGTGGGCGTTGCCAGAGATGGGATTGTAATCGTCACTGTATCAGATAACAGTGGATTGGTGCTGAGTGTTTGCGTTTCATACCCATCAGACAGGTTGTCGCCGTCGGTGTCTGAGAAACGGGGATTGGTGTTGAACTGCCTTTCCTGACTGTCGGTGAGGCCATCTTCGTCGGTATCCACGCGGCGCGGATTGGTGTTTTGCGTGATTTCGCTGCCGTCGCTGAGGGTGTCGCCATCGGTGTCAACCAGGTTGGGGTCGGTGCCATAGACGTAGACTTCGGCGAGATTGCTCAAGCCGTCTTTGTCGATGTCGGCAGGGGTGCTGAGGATGGCGGCGAGCGTAGACCGTTGGGTCAATGAATAAATTGCCAAACTGCCCAGGCAAAGGAAAAGTAGAAAAAAGAGAATGAGAAAAAAGGCTGGATTGATGCGAATACGGGAACGCATTTCAACTTGTCCGCCAACGGTTTGGGTGTCGCTGCCAGGCGCAGAAATACGTAATGTGTAGGGGAGTAGTTGACTTTTTCGGCCGAATAACGGCCGTTTCTCCGGCTTCAATCCCAGTCTAACAACATCTTCACTCCCGGCCGGTATCATAATTTGGGTGTAGAGGCTGCCAGGGAAGACCACTTCTTCAAAAGTGACAGTATCGATTGGGGCTTGCGATTTGTTTGTTTCAGGACGCTTCGTTTTACCACGAGCCGCGCTGCTGGCCTGTTGGCTCAGATTCAGGCGAGGCAGCATCTGGCCTAAGCCGGGCATGATGCGGTTGAGGGCTTGCCGTGGGCCGGTTTCAAGCTTCATCATGGCGCGGCGCGGCGCTGAAGCGAGCCGGCGCGTGATCGGTAGTTTATTTAGCGCTCCCATGCTGCCCTTACTGGGGGAAGACGTGCTCCCATTTTTGCTAGATGAGGATTGAGCCGGGGTAACGGCCGTTTCTTTAAGCCCGGCTGTTTCTCTAAGCCGCCACACACTGAACCGCACCTGCCCCTCCTCGTTTTGTCCGCTGACGGTGAATAGTTGTTCGGTGAGGGCGCGGTTGCGAATGGTTAAAAAGCTCTGTCCCACGCGGGTGATCAGGGTGGGTTCCAGGTTGGTGTGGAAAATATTTTCGGGGGGCAGCACCTGAATCACACCTGGAATCGCCAGTCGTTCTTCTGGATGATTTTGGGAATTGATGACGAGTAAATAGCGGCTGGTGCCTAAGAGCACATCTTTCATCAAGGGGGGATGAAAATGGGCGGTTATGGTGGCGCGTTCGTCGGGGCGCAGGCGCAGCGTTTGGGTGGGCAGGGTGATCCACTCTGCGGGGATTCTTTCCATGCTCAGGCTGAACTCATCAACGGCCGTTCCCTGATTCAAAATGGTGATGGCGATTTCAGTGCGCTCGCCGGGCAAAACAGATACCTCGTTGGGGGTGATGATGGCTTGAAACGGCCGTTTTTGGAAAGCAGCACCCTTGCCCGGTTGCAGGTGCAAGAAAAATGACCCCACACGCAGCGTTTGGTGCGACTCCCACTCTTCAGGAATATCGGGAAGCAGCGGTTTTTCATCTAAAAAGGTGCCATTTTGACTGCCCAAGTCACGTACTTTCCAGCCATTGTTTTCCGTTCGTTCCAATTGGGCATGTTGGCGTGTAATGCTGGTATCTTGTAAAACGATGTCGTTGCTTTCGCTGCGACCAATGGTGATGATTTGCCGGTTGAGACTGTGCGGCACATCCCGTGTAACCATCACATGATCTTCATCTTCTGACCAGTGGCTGCTGATGGCGATCATCGGGGGGACAACGGTGGTTTTTACGTCGAATAGGTCTGCGGAAACGGCCGTTTCTGACATACGTTCCGGCAATGTTTCCGCCAGATTGCGCAATGTTTTAGCCATATCTGCGCCAGTTTGGAAGCGGGCTTCTGGCTTCTTTGCCAGCGCTTTGAGGATGGCACTTTCCACCGCCAATGGCATTTCAGGGAGGATTTCTCGGGGAGAAGGTGGGTCTTGGTACGAATGTTGGCGCGCCGCTTCCGCAAACGTGTCCGCAGTGAAGGGCAGTCGCCCCGTCGCGAGTTGGTAAAGAAGCACGCCCAGCGAATAAATGTCAGAACGGGCGTCTATCGGGCGGTCTAGAAAATTTTCTGGTGCTGAATAAGGCAGCGCGGGGGCAAAAGGCTCTTTTTCAACGGCAAGAATCGTTTCCAGCGCAAAATCACCGATAACAGCCCGTCCAGGGAGATTCTTGCTTTCTTCCGGCTTGTCATCTGTACGGAAAAGGATGACTGTGGGGCGAATATCACGATGGAGAAGCCCCTTTTGGTGCGCATACCCTAAAGCCTCCGCGATTTGCGCCACAATAATGAGCGTATCTCCTAATCCCAACTGCTGATTGTTGAATTGAAGCTGACGCAGATAGGAAGTCAGACTGCGCCCAGTCAGATAATCCATCGTCATGTAGAGGATGTTTTGCTGTGTATCGATCCCCGCTTCGTGAACTTTGACGATGGAGGGATGATCGAGGCGCGGAATGGCATTGACCTCTTTCAGGAAGCGGCGGCGGATACCTTGTTCCTCCGCTAGATGCAGATGCATGACCTTGATGGCAACCAGCGAGAAATCTTCCAGGTCTATCGCTTGATAGACATTGCCGATGCGACCTTGCCCAAGCAAAGCCTTGATTTGATAGTGTGATATTTGCTGACCGACCAAGAATATGTTCCTTTATTTTTATAACTAGCCAGACCCTAAGGGTTTAGCCTTACGTAATTTAATGGTGCGAACCCCAAAACCCTCTAGGGTCTCAAGCACGGAAAACCGACCACAGCGATTGAGTTACTCTACAAACAATAAATCATAACTCGTATGGGCCGGTTTATTGACTGTTGATGAGCTCTTCAATGGCGGTGCGGTTGATTTCTTTGGCTGATGCGGAAATGCGCACAGAAAAAGTAAAGTTTTCCAAATTTCCGCTATCATCTTCGATTTGCACCGTGGTGCCCGTATAAATTTCTAGCAGGCGCTGCATAGACCAAGCGGTGCCTCGTCGGCGGTAGATGAGATACGCTTCTTGTAAGACGGTACGCATGGCTGTCTCGCTCCAGGTGTGATCGAAGCGTAGTTCGTACCAATTTGCCAACCAGGGCAAAAAGTCTACGGGTGCGGTTTTGGCATCTAAGAACAGGTTGAAATTGTCCCCTGTCCATTCGACAGGCGCTAAAATGGATTCTAGCAATGCTAAAAAGCGTGGGATGAAGGTTTCGCCGTTGGTGCGGTAAATTTCGGGCAGATATTCCAGGTAATGACTGTAGGTGAAAGATTGCCCGGGCGGCAGTTCGTAGGGTTCTTCGGCATCGTTGGCGGTGGGTTTGCCATTGTCGGAACCACGCCCACCGCTGCCGGATGAGACGGGTGCGTAACTGGCGGTTTTCCAATCGTGTAAGGGATTGGAAGGCGCAGGTGTTGGCCGTGGTGCGGGACGCGGTTTGGGTTTTGCTGCTTGGGCGGCGGGTTTTGACGCAGGTGTTGGCGCAGATTTTGGCGTAGTAGGTTCTGGCGGAGAAACGGCCGTTTCTCCACCCGTTTCTATCACTGCCACCTCACCATCATCGACCACACTGTCTTCTACTACAGGGTCTGGTTCTGGGACAGATCCGGCGAGTTCTGTTCTGTGGTAGACCAACCGGAATGCACCAATTTCTATGACGTCACCGGATTTGAGGATAACGGCCGTTTCCGGCGCAATAGCCTCTCGATTCACCAGCGTGCCATGCGTGCTGCCCAAATCCATAATGCGGCACGTATGGGTATCCACCACCAATTCCGCATGTTTCCGCGATACCAAAGGATGGACAAAGACAAGATTATTCGTCGCATGTCGGCCAATGGTAGTGGCCCCTTCCGGCAGGGCAATCGTCTCATCAATTTGTGGACCGTTAATTTCTACTTGATGAATCACAGGTTCAAACATTAAAAATTCCTTAACCAAGAAGCCAAGCTCCCTCTCCCCATGGGAGAGGGCTGGGGAGAGGGTAATTAGTTAGCTAAAAATCGCCTCATGGACACCTGAGGCAATCACACCATGCCCCACCACGTCAACAGATTCCACCGGATCGCCACGAGGTCCTTCACCAGCGGCCGTGATAAACATCTCAATATTGCGGATAAATTGCACACCAGGAACCCCTTGCAAACATTGGTGCAAATCAGAAATGACAAGATCGCGGCCAAACGGCCAGCCTTCACCACTTCTGCCACCCATCAGCGGATTGAGGAACGCATATAACCGATCCAGCACCATTGTTTCTACCTGGGCATGATTCGTTCCCGTGATAGCCCGCACAGAAACACGCACGGAAACCCAGTAATAAACAGGTTCCCGAATATCTAACCGAATCGTCAAGAGGCGACGTTGATTGAGATAATCAGATAAATGCTTATAAACATCATCCTGATTGAGGTGTAACTGGTCAGATGTGGGGCGTAACCGCTGCTCAGAGTCTTGAATATGGGGAATAATGAGCAAATAGACTTGCCCTGGAATAATCCGGCTTTCTTTTGACGGCACGGGCTGTAAACAGTGGACACGGTACTGACCCCAGCCCGTGTCGCGCAGCGCCTCATGTGCCAAAAACTCAAAATCAGCCTCCGTGACGGCACGGTCTTGGGAACGGAGCAGCGCGGGTGCGCGCATCTTCGCCGCTTCCATCGATTCCGAATCCAGGCCACCCAAGGCTGGTCGCCGATTAACTACATGGTCAATATAAGGGATGGCTGTTTTGAGCGTATTGATGATGTGAGCCTGCACATTGCCCACTAACCCGCCACCGAAGCGGTAGCGTTGGAAAACCACTTGTGCGGCGCGTGGCGGAATGGCCCCATATTGACGCATCGTGCCATCTGGTTGACGTATGGATGGCCCTAACTGTAATTCGCCAGTGATGCTGTCTAACGTAAAGCAGCGATCATCGCCATTTGTCTCTGCGAAATTGGATACTTCTTGCCATGTTTGAATCTCATCACCTGCCTGCACAATGAGCGTTTCGTTGGGGCGGCGGCGCAGAATGGGAACAACTTGTAACTGGAATTTTTGTCCTGGGGACCCATCACTTTGCCCTAAAAACTCTTTCTTGATGAGCTGTGAATGGGTGACCGAAGTTGCCCCTCCCCAAGATTGGCAGGCAACTTGGCGCAGCCGAGGAGTGGTGCGGTAAGGTCTCATGCGCGGCGCATATTCATCCTGGTGCAGCAGTCGTACCCGAATCCAGAAGAGGTTTTTGTTGTTTACCCCATAGCGTCCCATGCGTGGTACGTGCATCCGGATGCGTCCGGAAACGTTGAGACCTTTGGTGCTGTCTTCTCCTAAATCAACTTCGCATGATTGCCACGGCCGTTCTTGAGAGCCAGTGGATGCTTCCCAAATATAGGGGGGCTGAGTGGGGTCTACACCTGCACCACCAGCGGGATCACAGTCCAGGTTTAAGCCTAAAATGTGATTGCTCATATCATTGTCAAAGCCAAAATAAAACGCATCCCCTTCTCTGGGCACATGGGAAAAGGTTTCCACCGTTTCCAAGCCTTTGATCAACTGTTTCGCATCATAATGGCGATACTCTCGCTCATTGTCGTCATTGACAACATAGGCTTGCAGCGTTTTAAGATGCGGTGGGCGAATGACAAAATTCTCATCCGTTGTGAAAATGATAGAGGGTTCCGTTTCCGTCTGTGTGCTGGAAACTTCTGTGCCTTCTGGAATGGGAACTTGCATTTCTTGAGGTGCAGACAGCCAAAATGTGACCAAGGTACGAGCTGGAATCGGCTCACCCAGGCTCATGCCTAAAAGCTCCATAAATTTGACATAATGCAAATCTGGAACCTGATTCAAGCGGTAAAGAATCGTATCCGTCATCCAGGCGAACAGTTCAATCATCGTCACCCCAGGGTCACTAACGTTGTGGTCTGTCCACTCCTCAATGTAGTAAGGGATTCTTTTCTTGGCTTCGTCTACGATGTCTTGAAAGTGACGATCATCCAGTTTGGGTGCGGCTAAGGGCATACGTGCCTCCAGAAATTTTTGGCGGCTCGGCTAGGAAACCGGCCAGCGCAAAAATTTTTATTCCTCAGGAATTAAATAAAACGGAAATACCAGACTGCGCTTGTCGCTGGTGGCACGCAGTTGGTATTGAATATCGATAAATAAACGGCCGTGTTGATTAGGATCAGGGTTAACAACGACTTCAATGACAGTGATGCGTGGTTCCCACATTTCCAGCGCATCTTCCACGTAACGAACAGCTTGGGCAAACGTTTCCCCGTTCATGGGGCAAATACCAGCTCATGAACACGGCAGCCAAACTCTGGCCGCATCACCCGTTGACCGGGCGAGGTGAGCAAGATAATTTTGATGGCTTGTTCTATCTCGTTGAAATCGCTTGCCAGGGAAACGCCGCCTTGTGGCCCAATTTTAGGGGGAAAAGACCAGCCAGTACCGATAATATCAATTGTTCGTTTCATGAAAAATCCCTTTCGTGTTTTTGAATCATCCGCCTATCATGACGGTGGGTGCGCCGGCTACGATGACGCCGCCGTGTGCGGTCTGATCACCCAGGCGTGCGGCTGGTTTGCCACCAATCATCACGGTGGCAGAGCCTTTGATGATGGTATCCGGCGGGCCCACACAAGTAACCATATCACCAATAACGGCGGCTGGCATTTTTGCTATCATGACGGTGGGTACACCTGGCCCCACAATGGGACCGCCCACATGGGGTACAGGCCCTGTGGTCATTGGGCAAGTGTGCATGTCGGTTAATCTGGCTGCTGGTGGCATGTTTTTCTCCCTAATTAATAAGAACCATTGCGCCTTTGATAGTTGTAGTACCGGAGGCGCTCACTTCGGCGCTGGCAGATCCTTTAAGCGTCGCCGCCGCTTGAGCTGCAACATCTACATTCAAACCGGCAATTTTTGCGTTCCCAGTGGCTTTCATTTCAATATTTCCCGTTGCCTCAAATTTCATATTGGCAGGAGATTTAAATTCTATATCACCGATGCTCTCCACGATGATTTTACGGCCGTTATCATCTAAAGTTATTTTATGACCGCCGCTGGTTGTTACTTCAACTTTTTTGTTGGTATCGTCCATCACAAATAAGTGTCCATCAATAGTCATGGTTTCTATTTTTTTATCGGCATTGTCGTGCATGGCTATGTAGTTGCCCTTGCTGGATTGCCAGACACGTACTAATGGTTTTTCACCAGCCGCTGCGCCGGCGGTTGCTGGTGGAATGGCGTGTTTGCCGTTCCACAGGCCGCCCATAATAACGGGGAAGTTGATGTCGCCATATTCAAATGCCACGATCACTTCATCCCCCACTGCGGGGATGGCGATGAGACCGGCAGTGGGGCCGGCACCGGGACCAGCCAGCCTTGCCCAGAAGCTTTCGGCATCTTCTGCCATCCAGGGATATTTAACTTTGACGCGCCCCCAATCTTCGGGATCATCGGTGTTGGTGACAACGGCCGTTACCACCCCAGGCCATCGTTTAACAGGTTCTTGATGCGCCATTTGCTCTGTTAACAACCCTGTGCGCGTACCGCTTACCGTAAATTTTGTAATATGGCCTTCATGCGTAAACTGATGAGTCGCACTGGTGACCATATACGTGCCACTCATGCGGGTTCCCAAATCTTCTAACTTGACGAACTGGCCTGCTTTGATGTCGGGTCTGCGAATAGCGGTTCCATCTGCTGACACAAACGCCCCACTTAATTCATTGAGGCGAGCTTCTGCGATTTTGTTGGCTTCTGCCTGACTGACGACGGGGATGTCAACAAGGGTGTGTGTGCCTGTACCCAATGAGCTGGCCCACGTTGCGCCATTTTTGCTATCTCCATTTTGGGGGTAGAGTGCGCCTGTTGTGGCGTTACCCAAAATGAGTTCAAGTGTTTTAGGATCCCACCCTTTCACTTTGACCGTGTCAACTTGTTCTGCCAGGGTCATGGAGGGGAAAAAAGAGATGAGATCTTTGCCCCAAGATAATGTGACTGTGGTGCCGCTGCTGGGTGGTTTACGGAAATAGAGTTTGCCATCATCCACAAAGCATTCATAGCCAATGCGCCAGGCGCGTTGCATGAGGAAGGCGAGGTCAGATTGGTTGTCTTGGTATAGATGGTCGTAAACAGTCGATGTGGCATCTACTTGCGCCGATAATCCGGCGCTTCCCGCAAATTGGCTGGCAAGATCGCTGTCTTTGATGTTCAAAAATGCTTTACTTTTACTTTCGCGGAACAGCCGATGAGATTTATCATAGCCACGGATGACTAAAACAAAAACGGTGCCTTCTTGGAATTCCGGTTCCAGGGCTGTGATTTCCCCTTTAACGAGCTTGACTTTTGTGCCTGATTCTGTGGTTCCGCTAATTTCAACTTCTTTGGTCAGGTCGAACTTTCTGCTATCTAGCAGGCTCATGCCTGGGTCGTACATGCGAATGGTGAACATGTGGGGTAAATGCGTATGTTGATCGACAATTGTTTCGACGACCATGTTCTGTTCTTCATTTGTAAGGGCTGTACCCCCTACTTTGATTTCACATTGAGTATTGACTACGTTTGTTTCAGGCATTGTTTTTCTCAGTCAAGGACAATTGGATTATTGTAAGGGCGGGATGGTGATGGATTGTCCCGGACGTAGGTTTTTTGGATTGAGAATGTGATTGTATTCGGCGATGAGCCGCCATTTGGTGGAGTCTCCGTAGACATCGGCGGCGATGAGGTCTAGCCGGTCGCCGCTGATGATTTTGCGTACTTCTTGTATGGGGCCGCCGCCCGAAGTTGGATTCTGATGAGGTTTGGTGTTGGGATTGTCGCTCTGGATGAAGGTGACAGATACTTCGGAACGTAGTGGTTTGCCATCTTTATCGAATAGGGTGTATTTGACGGTTATATTTTCGATAACGGCCGTGAACTGAAAAGATCCCCACTTGAATTTTACTTCTGGCGGGGCAGAATTGGGGTCGGTTGTGTCGGTTGGTGACATGAGATCCCATAATTTATTGGTGATTGCTGTCAAATCTTCCCCCGATTCGTATACATCAAAATAGAGGGTGCTAAGGGTTAGCGTAGAACGGCCGTAGCTTTTGAATTCCGGTTTGATGGGAATGACGGTGTTTTGATCTTTTTTGAAATCGTTATGTTTGACAACTGTGTAGTTTTCAGGGTTAAACATGCAGCTGATGGTGACGCTGTTATCTACAGTGGTGATGGTGGCTGGTTTTAAGTTGCCTTTTGTATTGGGCATTATCGTTTACCTCGTCCTCTTTCCCATTCAATGGCAAGTCGTTTTCTGAGTTGGCTGTAGACTTCGTTGGCGAGTTTATCCACGTCTACATGATTTGAGCTTTCGTTTGTTGATTCTATATTTTCTTGGATAGCCACGTCTGCTGGATTCATTTCATACCGCTGGATGTTGTTTTGGGTTTGTGTTGCGGCGGCGGGGCTGTTTTTTATGGGGCTGATGTCGGGCCATTGATATGCCGCTTTGGTTGGTTCTGGGGTGCTTTCGGCAGTGGCGATGGCTCTCATGAGCGTTGGGGTGGTTGTTTTTAGGCTAGATGGCATTTCAGCAGTGGCGAAAGGGCGTTGAACGGCCGTTTCTGGTGAATTATGAATGGTAAATTGTGACCCTTCGACATTGCTCAGGACAGGATTGTGAATGGTGAATGGGTCGCTGGCAGGGGGTGCTTCAGCGGCGGCGATGGCGCGTTGCAGGGTGTCTGGTGTTGGTGTTTCGGCGGTGGGGGTGACAACGTCTGCACTGAGCGGCGCCGAAGTGGCCGTTTCTGGTGAATTATGAATGGTGAATTGTGACCCTTCGACATTGCTCAGGACAGGATTGTGAATGGTGAATGGGTCACTGGCTGGGGGTGCTTCAGCGGCGGCGATGGCGCGTTGCAGGGTGTCTGGTGTTGGTGTTTTGGTGGTGGGGGTGGCAACGTCTGCACTGAGCGGCGCCGAAGTGGCCGTTTCTGGTGAATTGTGAATTGGGAATTCTGACCCTTCGACATTACTCAGGACAGGATTGTGAATGGTGAATAGGTCGCTGGCAGGGGGTGCTTCAACGGCGGCGATGGCGCGTTGGATTGTGTCTGGTGTTGGTGTTTTGGCGGCGGGGGTGACAACGTCTGCACTGAGCGGCGCCGAAGTGGCCGTTTCTGGTGAATTATGAATGGTGAATTGTGACCCTTCGACATTGCTCAGGACAGGATTGTGAATGGTGAATGGGTCGCTGGCAGGGGGTGCTTCAGCGGCGGCGATGGCACGTTGAATTGTGTCTGGTGTTGGTGTTTTGGCGGTGGGGGTGGTAACGTCTGCACTGAGCGGCGCCGAAGTGGCCGTTTCTGGTGAATTGTGAATTGGGAATTCTGACCCTTCGACATTGCTCAGGACAGGATTGTGAATGGCGAATGGGTCGCTGGCAGGTGGTGCTTCAGCGGCGGCGATGGCGCGTTGCAGGGTGTCTGGTGTTGGTGTTTCGGCGGTGGGGGGGGTAACGGCCGTTTCTGGTGAATTGTGAATTGTGAATTCTGACCCTTCGACATTGCTCAGGACAGGATTGTGAATGGCGAACGGGTCGCTGGCAGGGGGTGTTTCAGCGGCGGCGATGTCGCGTTGCAGGGTGTCTGGTGTTGGTGTTTCGGCGGTGGGGGGGGTAACGGCCGTTTCTGGTGAATTATGAATTGTGAATTGTGACCCTTCGACATTGCTCAGGACAGGATTGTGAATGGCGAACGGGTCGCTGGCAGGGGGTGCTTCAGCGGCGGCGATGGCGCGTTGCAGGGTATCTGGTGTTGGTGTTTCGGCGGCTGGGGGGGTAACGGCCGTTTCTGTTTCTATTGGAGATTTAGCTGTTGGAATGGTCATCTCCGGGCTGGTGACCGGTTTCATTTGGATAATGGGGGGAGCAATGTTGGGAACGGCCGTTGGTGATGTTGGTAGTGTTGTCGATGGAGTCGATGGGGCAGCCGTTTGTTGTGGCAGGTTGACCGGTATTGATTCGGCGGCGGCGATGGCCCGTTGAATGTCGTTATGGCTGTCTGGCGCTGGGGATGAGGAGGAAACGGCCACTTCGACCCTGCTCAGTGCAGGCGTTACCGAACCACGCTCACCATCAGGCAGCGCCGGTAAAGGACCAGTTTTTGCATTCAAATCAACCGTTTGTGCCATAACTGAACTTGATTCTGGGCTGGCTGCTTCCCTTTGAATCGAATCCTCTAAATTGTCAGTGGGCAAAGAACCTGTAACCACAGAACCTGTGGCAGTTGCCGGCATTGTTTGAGAGGGAGCGGCGGCTGCATTTGCAATGGTTGGAGCCATGGGCATCGCCCGCGCTGAATTGCTTTGTTTTGGCTGTATCCGTTCACCTTCCGCTGGAGCCAGGGTAACGGATGGCTGGGCTGGCTCCGAAGCCGTGTCTGCGGCGCTTGGTGATGCGCCTTGAGGCGGAGCCGGAGCCTCAGCGGCATAAATGGCACGCTGAATGTGTGTGGCTTGGTCATTGCCGTCTGCGGTTGGCGCTGATGCCACCGGCGGGCTTGCTTCTGAGTTTTCCTGGTTACTTGTCTGTGTTATTTCGCCGTAATCAGTTGCGGGTTCGCTTGTCTGCACTATTTGGCCGGGTTCAATCGCGGCTTCGCTTGCCCCTGGCGGCGTGATTGTACGTTGAACAGGTGGCTCAACCGATGGGGCAAGTGGCGTTGTCGTCACTTGCTGCGCCGATACGGGTGAGGCTATGGGGTCAACCGCATGAGTTGCCGCCCTTGATTCAGGCTTGCTGGGTGCGGAAGGTGTTGATGTGACTGTCTCTTGCCGCTGAATAGGGGTCAGTGTTGTTTCTGGTGTAGACGTGATTTGTGACTGAATTTCTGGAGATTCGGCCGCCGCAATAGCCCGTTGTACAGCATCAGATGCGGGTTGAGCGATTGAGGCGGCTTTAGCTAAAAAAGAGGGGATTTCCGTTTCGCTGGTAGCAGTGGGTGGCGAAGCAAACTCGGGTTCTTCCCGTTTTGGTTGGATGGTGGGTGTGGTCTCGCTGCTGGTAACGGCCGTTTCCGTCGAATATCCAGGTGGCGTTTCCCCTAAAAGCTCCCACATGTCTGCGGGAAGTGGCCCAATCTCCGTTTCCACAGTGCGCTGCACAGTTTCGGGAGGCTTGCCTTCCATCTTGCGCATCCGGTTCCAAAAAGCTGTATTAGGGTCTTCCGTGGCTGGTTTCGCTTGAACGACGGCGGGGCGTGGGCGGCGCGGTAGATGGAGTTCAACAGAAGAATCGCTGCGCTGCGTGGCCGACACGTCACCCAACTTTCGCCGGATGAGTTCTGCTTCTGCGGCTGATTGCACAGGTTCCGTCGAAATAGGCGTTTCTGGCTGGCGCATCACGACAGGTTCGTCGCTGGCTCGCGCTGCCTCTGGTTCTGTACGCTGCACCGGCCACATGGATTCCAGCGGTGCTTTTTGCGGCTGGGCTGATGTTTGGCTGACCTCGGCCGCCTCAATAGCGCGTTGAATAGATTCGGCAGGTGGTGCCACAGCTGGTGGCGCCACAGCAAGTGGTGCCTCAGCGCGTTGCACGGGTGGCGCGGCAGTTGGGATTGGTTGACTATCTGCTACCGGCGCTTGTTTGGTCTCATGTCCCTTGATGATTCGTTGTAGTCGGCTCCAGTCGCTGTCAGAGGTGGCTTTTTCTGGGGCAGGTGCAGCTTGAATGGTGGGGACTGTTGGTATTATCGGCGCCGGTGCTGGTCTCGTCTGTGTTGGCACGGCTGGCTGGCTGGTGAATACCTGTGCCGCCGGTGACCGTTGCATCTGGGTCACCTGATCAATGGCCGCAGAAACCGAATAATTGGCAGCTTCTGGCTATGGGCAGTGTAACTATTTGGGGCTTGGCTCAAAGTCTGGCCCAAATTTTGGGCAACGGCCGTTTTCCCCATAGGCAGCGATGACGGACCAGATAACAAAATCGCTTTGGTCGGTGTATGCCGACTCCTTTGAATAGCAGGTGCGCTCTGCTGTGGAGCGAAAAATCGTTGACGCCTGCGCATATCGTTGGATACGCCGCATCAAAGCATTCTCCGATTCAGGTGATTTATTAGAAGAGATCATCCTATGCCCGACCCCGGAATAATTGTGATTTCACCGCAAACCAATTCCAATGATTGTACGGCCACACTGTTTTCGCTTGTCTTCAATTGAGGGCCCGTCCATTTCTTTGGGCATCGCATCTTCAATATGCCACGTCATCACCGGAACTTTGAGCGAATTGAGCAAAATAATAGTGACAGTACGGCGCAGCCCCATACCAGGCACATCAAAATTGCCAGCCATCGTCGCTAAATACCAGTCAATTAATGGGCTGGTACCAACCCCGTTTTTAAGCGTCAATGTCGTTTCTTGCGCGGCGGCCCATTAATTGGTGTACCCGTGTATTCAAGCCACCTTCCCGAATCGGCTCCATTTTCCATTCCACAACGGGTAAGTCACAGTCTGTGAACACACCATAGGGTGCTTCATTCACCAACACCACAAAACGAAACGTAGGGGTTGCGTTGGTTAGAACTCTTGATATGCGTGCTCATTGTGTCGGGCATAACAGTGTCTCTTTAACGGCGATAATGGGAATTGAGTGCCCTCGCCGTTCATTTTCTCGTTTTAAATCTTTCAAGAGCAGGTTGTAAACTTTGTCTGTTACCTGCCGCACCAGTTCGGGTGTCAAAGTTTGTTTGTCACCCGTCTTTCATTTCATGAGAAGAACCCAAATTATTATCAGGCATTGCTGATCACAATCCTTGCCGTTTATTTAGCCCAATGGGGCTACTTGTAGTTGAAACTGATTGTGGCAGTGCGGACAAATTGCGCCAACCAATATGCTGTCTGTGCCATTGACACGTAGATACAGGTCTTGTAAATACACCAAATCAACTGCAAACAGGTTGGCAATCACCTGTGGCGTCACTTTTTCCAACGTGCCCAACTGCACCACGACCCGTGCCAACAATAAAACGGGCAGGTAAGAATGTTTGGCTTTGACACCAGGATGTTCAATGGCTTCCATTTCATCAATGGCTCGCGCCAGGCGCATACGACCTTGTTGGTGAACCTGCCCGTTCTGGTCGATGAATCCCTTGGGTAATGTAAATTCAAACTCGGTTTGCAAAATTAAGTTTCCTTGAAAATTGGTTTATTCTCAAAGAATGAACCAATTTGAAAACGAAAGGAATGGAGGCAGCAGTAGGGTGACACCCTACTGCTACCTTCCTATCCAATTGCGTTAGTTCACACGCTCAATGTATTCGTGGGCGATGGTCAGTTCTTCAACGCCAATTTCATTGCTGTCTGCTTTGACGCTGGGGCCTGTCACCTTCACCGGCCAGCCAGATTGGAAATTCCAGCGAGCTACTTCGGCCAGTGCCTGGTCATACATGACGATGGAGCCATCGGCGCGGGCGCCAGCCACATTGCCGTTTTCTACCATTTTGCGCCATGTCCAGATGTCCATGTTGCTGGTGATGCCGCGCTTCAGGGTGATGTTTTCCCATTTCAAACGACCTGGAATTTTCATCACGACTTCTACGCCAGCTTCATTCACAACTTTGTGTTCGATAACTTCCTGCTCAGAACCGAGGCCGGAGCATTCGGTAAAGTAGCCAGTTACTTGTCCCTGAATGTCTACTGCGAAATGAAAACCAACAAGTGGATCTTCACGGGCGGTATCGACTGCATGTTGTCATAATTATCTCCTTAACTTAGTCAATGACTTTATTCCGCGTTAGGGCCAGCCCATTGGCTGAGGCGGAAGATAACGAATTCGGCCGGTTTAACCGGTGACATGCCAATTTCAATGATGAGCTGACCCAAATCTCGAATTTCAGTGGGGTTAAGTTCCTCATCGCACTTGACATAGAATGCTTGATCTTTGCTGGTGCCAAAGAGCGCCCCACTCAGCCAGACTGTGCTCAGGAAGGCGTTGACATCACGCCGCACCTTTGCCCACAGGGTGTGATCATTGGGTTCAAATACCACCCATTGCATACCGGTGTCCAGCGACGCGCCGACGACGATGAACAAACGGCGCACGTTGATGTAACGCCAGGAGCCATCGCTGCTGAGGGTGCGTGCGCCCCATACGCGAATGCCGCGTCCGGGGAAGGAGCGAATGCAGTTCACGCCGATGGGGTTCAGGACGCCTTGCTCGCCTTTGGTGAGGTTGAGTTCGACGCTCATGGCACCGGCCACGATTTCGTTGGCTGGGGCTTTGTGGAAGCCGACGCGGCCGTCTACACGATTGTAGACGCCAACCATGTGACCGCTGGGCGGCACAAACTTGGTGGTTTGCGGGCTGTCGCTCAGGTCAGCAATTTCAATCCAGGGATAGTACATGGCGGCATAGGAGGAATCGAAATTCACGTATTCGCGCCATTCCTTGGCTTGTTGGGCATTGAGGCCGGGCGGGGTGTCCAGGACGCAGAAGCGGTAGCGGAGGCGTTCGCAGTCTGCGATCATGGCGGTTTGTACGGCTTTGACGGTTTCTTTGGCGCCGTCGGAGCCATCGTAGCCAGCCATGAGGTCGGGGCAGACGACTAAGCGTACGTCGTCGAGGGCTTCCAGGCCAGCGAGACCGGTTCGTTTGACGACATCACCAATGTAGTCCATGGCGCGGAGCGGGGTAGAGCCGCCGCCTTCTAGCGCGTAGGTGCCATCAGCAACGGCCGTTCCCACATCACTAATGGTGACGGATGCAAAATCTGCATCACCGACGAAACCATCACCTTTTTTGAGGGTTAAGCCGCTTTTGCTTTCGCTGCCAACGGTCATGGTGAAGGTGCCAGCTTCTGTTGTCTTCAGTTTTGATGGTGACGCTGAGGTCGTTGCCGCCTTCTCCCGCTACTTTGGCGGTGACGGTTAGTCCTTTGCTTTTGGCGGTGGCGCCGGGGATGGTAACGGAGGCTGTGCGTGGCGCTATCTGAACTTTCGTTGAGGGCTTTGATGCTAACGACGTAGCAGGCACCGCCGCCGTTATTGAAGTAACCATAGACGGCGTCTGGCGTGAAAGCACCAGATACGAAACCCACCAAAGGCGTTTTGGTACTGTGTCCAATTGGTGACAAGGGTGGCTCTGTTGATGAGCGATTGCACGGGGATGCGTTCACCGGTTTCGGGATCAATGCGTTTGGTGCTGGCTTCAGCAGTGATGCCGACGAAAGCGGACATAGAGGCTCCTGCGGCTTCTATGGGCTTACTTCCTTTGTCGACTTCTTCTACATATACACCGGGTGTGGCGTAACTTGCAGGCATTTTAATCTCCTTGTTTATAGTGCGATATTTCGTAGGTTGAAATGTTGGTTTGTGTTATGAAATACGTACTATAGATGGCTACTACATGATTTTAATAAGATGTGATCCTATTTGTCTGTTTGGACAGACACGCCTGTTTAAATGGCGGGGCACGGTTACGTTTGTTTTGGGCGTCATTCGAACACAGGTACTGCTCCTTGTTCGAGCTTGTTTTTGATGATTTGGGCAGGGCTATAGCTCGATGTCGTAGCCTGTGCCGGGAACGGTGATAGTTTTTTCGATGGGTTTGCCTTCAGTTGTCCAGGCCATAAGGGTATGTTCGCCTTCTGGCAGGTTACTGAGGATGTATTGGCCTTCTTTGTTGGTGATGTTGACGAAACCGGTGTTTTTGATGGCGACGGTGATGTTGGCTTGCGGGTTGGTTTTGTCTGTGATGGTACCGGCGATGTGGTGGGTGGAAACGGCCGTTTCTTCATCAATCCTATTCCCTGGCAAATTTTCGGCAATACCAGTGGTCAAGGTGTAAGAGGTGACGGCAGGGCCGGTTACTTCTGCCCATGGATCAGCTGCTATCGTAAGGAGATAAGACATGGATGGTCGGATTTCGTTATCCATTGCGCCCCACAGCTCGGCGGGGTTGGTTAGATGATCGTGGGTGACTAATTGGGCTTGAATTTTGAAAGGTTGGGTTTTGAGGTCTCCCATCAGGCTGCTTTCGGGCAAAATCGGATAGCGAAACAAGGTGAGCAGGGCACGCGAGAGCAGCCGGTGTTCATCTTTAGGGTTTGCCGCCCAACTGGTGATGATGTAGTGACAGTTGATACGAAATGGGGTGCGTTTTTGCTGGATATTGGGTGGCCCGCCATTGCCCGGCAATTGTGCCATTTTTTCCCATTGATGCTGGCGTAAAATGTTGTTTTCGCGGATATCGAACAGGAAAAAGTTGAGGGTTGGTCGTGATAGACGAGCGCTCCATTCTCGTTTTGGCTGATCAAAGGCGATGTCGATTTCCCCGTTTTTGATGGGAAATTCTGCGATGAGTAGTTTTTCAATTGTTTGGTCTAAATCTGCAATCATGCAATTTCCTTAGCTTAAATACATTTGAATCTAAATCCATGCCTATTTCTTGAAGATATGGCAGCATAAATCGCTCGATTTCATCCAATGAAGTGAAGCGTTGTTTTTCACCGCTGAGAACATGGGTAATTTGCCCTTGCCATGCAGCTGGGGATTCTGCTCTTCTTCTGTCCAGATTTTTACGATGAATGATTCTGTGCTGGTTTCAAATAGCTGCATGTTGTTCATAGAGATGCTTTATTTATCTATTTTCTTCGTCGATCCAATTGGTGATTGGTTGAGATGTTTTTGTTGGGGTGTACAAATGATTTGGAATATGGGCTTGTATAAATTGGAGAATGGCTTGGGTATCGATCAGGTACTGACGCTGACCACTGATGACGTGTTCAATGACACCACGTAATTGGGGTTTAACACTCTCTTGCTCGCTGTGTTCGCACCAGATGCGGATAACGAAGGTGTTTTCTGTCACTGAAAAATCCTATGATAATGTCAAAAGTTAGGTGAGGGTTAAAAATGATTAACGGCCGTTTCTACCCAGCTACCATTTTCACTTCTGGTATCAAGCCGTTATCACGGGCCTGTCACGGTGCTGTCACGGCCTTGCGATAAGGCATGAAATCTGCTAATAATGGAATTATTCTGACGAAAAATGGAACCCAAGCGATGAAAAAAACAGCAAAAACAGAGCTTTGGCAGTTACAGACCAGTTTGCAGGCGTTGGTGCGGGTATTAGCACAGGAACCTTCTCATTTGGACGGACGTACCTGCCAAATTTTGTCCCGTTCCCTGGCAGAGTTGTTGCAAGAGGTGGAAACATTTCCGCCTAAGTTATCACAAGAAAAGATTGAGACGTTTGCTGAAGAGGTATTAGTCAGCACGGAAGATTTGCAAAAAGAATTGGCTGCTTATTGGTATGAGGAACTGCGCCCCAAAATGGATCGTGCGACGGAGCGTGCTGAAGCGTTGGCGCACGAACTGGATGAATTTGCTTGTTTATCCATCAATGGGGAGGAGTGGGGGGCTGTGTGTGTGCAGTGCTTGCGTTGGGTGTATGTGAGTCCGGTGCAGGTGAGTGGCGCGATTCTCGACAAATGCACGGGGTGGTATGCCAGTTGGAAATGATGCCAATGGTTTTGATGGTTTATGAACCTTATGCCTTCGTAGCCTGGAAACAGGTCAGTGGTAAAATGAAAGCCACGAAAACAGACAAATGTTTTTGAATGGCTTTGGCTTTACGCATGCGATATTGGTTGAGACCTAATTGTTGTTTGGCATCCTGATAAAAGGTTTCAATCGGCAACGAAGTAGATACGTTTCGATAATCTTCTTGGCATTCCAACTCAAATGATTGGTAACCAAGACGGCACAACTGCCATCCAAGTCTGGATTGTCAAAGCTAATAACCAAGCGTACTTTACCAAGTGAAGCAATATGGACATTCTTACTGAAGCAATAATAAGTCCGGTTATCAATCTCAACCGGTTTGAAAGCAGAAACCGGAATAAGTGAAATGAGGTCTTCAACCTTGATTTGCGGCTTTTCGAATTGAACCGATTTTCGTTCTTCATGCAAGATGCGGAGATTGTTGGTACTGATATTCCGGTTGATTTTCAGGATACTAATCCACTTTTTGTAGTGTTTGGCCAACAGTTCAAGCAGTTCAGGCGCTAAATACCAGGAATCAAACAAGACAGTATCAAAGCG
This sequence comes from uncultured Chloroflexia bacterium, assembly GCA_963747345.1. Taxonomy (GTDB): domain Bacteria; phylum Chloroflexota; class Anaerolineae; order Promineifilales; family Promineifilaceae. Next base: position 193,471 of record CAVVFA010000012.1, read on the forward strand.
TAATTTTTGCTCAATGGCTTCATTTACCATTTCAACTGCCAACGAAATCTTGGTACGATACGTTTCGTGCAAAGCTAAGAATTCGGGGTCGAGGTAGCAAAGTTGGTTCGACTTCAATTTTAAACTTGTTGCGCTCTTTCTTCCGTTTGGGAATGGTGGCATCAGGGAAATGCTTCTCAACAAATGCTGTCCAATTCGTGAATTCCTCATAACGGCGGTACAAACGCCAGCCACGGAAAGCGAACGGCACCGCTAACGTAGTGACTGGTGACAGATTGTGCGCTAACGGATAAATATTTTAAATATTTATTTATAATATATAAATAATAATTAAAAATTATGTAATGGAAAACTACTCTCGCATTACTTTTGTCTATTTTTTATAGAAAGGAATTTCCATGACCCAACATCACCGATTTACAGAAATCGATCCCAAAATTGAAACAAAAGTTGATGAGCTACTCGCCCAGATGACAATGGAAGAAAAGGCATGGCAGATGACTCAGCTTGGCCCAAATGCGATGAGGACTAAACTTGACCGTTTAGATGAAGAGGTGCGAAAAGGCGCTGGCTCCATTTTGAATTATTACGATCCGGCTGGTATGAATCGCTTACAAAAGATTGCCCTGGAGGAATCCCGCCTCAAAATTCCGCTGATATTGGGCAACGATGTCATTCACGGCTACCGTACCATTTTCCCTATTCCGTTGGCTGGCTCTTGCAGTTGGAATGTGGCGTTGGTGCAAGAAGCGGCGCGAATTGCCGCAGAAGAAGCCCGCGCCAACGGTACCCATTGGACGTTTACCCCCATGGTCGATATTGCCCGCGATGCCCGTTGGGGACGCATAGCAGAAGGGGCTGGCGAGGATGTGTTCTTGGGAGTTGAGATGGCGAAGGCACAGGTGCGTGGGTTCCAAAGTCCATTGGCAAACGGCCGTTCCCTGGTTGCCTGTCCTAAACATTACGTAGGCTACGGAGCCACCGAAGATGGCCGCGACTATAACGGTATCGACATCTCCGAGCGCACCTTGCGCGACGTATATCTGCCCCCATTCAAAGCGGCGTTCGACGAAGGGGCAGGCACCACCATGTCGGCGTTTAACGACATCAGCGGCGTGCCAGCTTCTGCCAATGTTTTCACCCTGCGCCAGGTTTTGCGCGAGGAATGGGGCTACACCGGCATGGTCGTCAGCGACTGGGATTCTATTGGCGAACTGATTCATCATGGCTTTGCCGCCGATATGAAAGAAGCCAGCAAACGCGCCGTACTGGCGGGTGTCGATATGGACATGATGTCCCATGCCTACCCCAACCATCTGGTGGAATTGGTGGAAGAAGGCAGCGTGCCAGAAGCGATTATCGATGAGGCTGTGCGGCGCATTTTGCGGCTCAAATTTATGTTGGGCTTGTTTGCAGAACCGTATTCTGTCGAATCAGAATGGAGCAGTTCTATTTTGAAACCGGCGTATTTAGAGACAGCGCTTGAACTTGCCAGACAGTCGATGGTGCTGCTCAAAAATGAAGGCGGGCTGCTGCCGCTTTCGCCACGAGCTTGAAAAAGATAGCCCTGATTGGCCCCCTGGCCGATGATCATCATGAGATTCTCGGGCTGTTGGTATCGCATCGGCAGGGATGAAGATACCGAAAGTGTGCTTGATGGGCTGCAACAACTACTGCCCGACACGGAAATCACGCATGTGGTGGGTTGTGATTTGGAAGGAAAGATAGAGCCGGATGTGGCAATGGCCGTTACCGCCGCAAACGCCTCAGACATCACCATTATGGTCTTGGGTGAAGGTGAATACATGAGCGGCGAGGCCCATTCCCGCGCCTACTTAGACTTGCCCGGTCGCCAGCAAGAATTGTTGAAAGCGGTGGTCGCCACGGGCAAACCCGTCGTCGTGGTGTTGATGAGTGGACGGCCGTTAACCATTCCCTGGATGGATGAGCACGTGCCTGCGATTTTGCAGGCGTGGCATGGTGGTCTGCGTACCGGCCGTGCCGTTGCCGATCTGCTGTTTGGCTACGCCAATCCCAGCGGCAGACTCACCGCCAGTTGGCCGAGAACCGTTGGGCAAGTGCCGATCTATTACAGCCATAAAAGCACGGGCAGACCACATTCGGCGGGTGGTACTGTTCAATTTGACATCAATCATTGGACACGCTACATTGACGAGGAAGATAGTCCTTTATATCCCTTTGGTTATGGCTTGAGTTACTCGAATTTTGCGTATAGCGACTTAAAGGTGGTAACACCTGTTGTTGCTGTGGCGTGGGATGTGGTGATAACGGCCGTTGTCACCAATACCAGCAATGTCCCAGGCACGGAAACCGTTCAGCTCTATATCCGCGATTTAGTAGGCGAAGTAACCCGCCCGGTGAAAGAGCTAAAAGGCTTCCAACAGATTGCCTTACAGCCCGGCGAAAGCAAAACAATACGCTTTACCGTTCGCGCTCAAGACCTGGGCTTCCACGGCCTGGATTTGCAATACAAAGTAGAACCGGGTGCATTCAAAGTATGGGTTGGCCCCAATTCTGCCGTAGGTTTAGAAGGCGGTTTCTCAATCATTTAAAATTCGACAGGGGCGAGGCGATGGGGCAATACGCTGGCAAATTTTATGGCCTATTCTCCCATCGCCTCGCCCCCGTATAACATGCAACCACTGAGGCGTGATGCGTGACCAGAGAGATCTCACGCAATCACGTTTCGGGCTAAACGCCGTGAATTCCCAAAGAACCTAAAATGTCTATAACTTAAACGATAAGCAGGGATAATTTCTATGCAGCCATCTGATTTCTGGCAAAACTTCATCAACAAACAAGTCACCTTTCGCTATATGCGGCAGGAACTTCAATTCAATCTGTCGCAATCCCTGTTCAGCAGTGCGGATGTGGATATTGGCAGCCGCTTTTTACTGCGAACAGTAACAAAGCGTGTGGAAACAACAAAAATTTCCACCGTGCTCGACATTGGTTGTGGCGTGGGTGTGTTGGGGCTGAGTCTCAAAAAAATCTATCCCGACATGCACCTGGTTGCCCAAGACCGGGATGCCTTAGCCGTAACCTTCACGACTGCAAAACGCCATCCTCAACGAAATTGAGGGCGTGGTGGCGCAAGGCGGACTGGCGTTCGATGGGCTTGATGACCAGAAATTCGACCTGATTGTTTCCAATCTGCCAGGGAAAGCGGGACATGCTGCCTTGCAAACTATCTTGCGCCGGATGCCCGCTTACCTCACCGAAGATGGCATGGCAGCAGTCGTTGTTGTCAAACCATTGGCAGAATTGGTTGCAGAGACGTTGGCTGAAATGGAAAGCGAGATTTTGCTGCGAGAAGAGACGTCGGGGTATGAGGTTTTCCATTTCCAGGCAGGCCAAAATACAAAGTAACGAAGACGTAGAAGAAAATCTTGCGCCGTATATTCGTAATGAGCAGACGTTTAAGCTGGGTAGTCAAACGGTTGAGATGCAGACGGCGTGGAATTTGCCGGAGTTTGACAGTTTGGCGCATGATACGGCGTTGGCGATGAATGCCTTGAAAAGTAAGGTGGTATCTGGGCGAGGTGCTGTTTTGGAATCCGGGACAGGGACATTTGCCGGTGTTTCTGCGTGAACAAGGCGCGAGATGAAATTGTCTTGGCGGGGCGGGATGGCTTGAGTTTGCAGATTTCTGAGTTGAATTTGGAGAGATGTGGGGGGGAAACGGCCGTTTCCCTTCAGCACCTCCCCCATTTCCTAGAAGCATCCGGTCAGTACGATTGGCTCATCATCTTCCCCGACATAGACCCTGGCGTCGCCTGGGAAAATTACTTGCTGCCCCATTGTCACAAACTGTTAGCCCCTGGTGGGCGAGTGCCTGCTTGTTGCCAAAAGCGCCTACACCCATCGCCTCCTGCAAAAAAAACGCGGCCTAACCTCTAAATTTGACCGAAAGCGGAATGGGTATCGGGCGGTTATCCTTGCTAAAGCCTAAAAAATTATTACGAAGGCACAAAGAAACAAAGACACAAAGAAACTTTGCCCCTCTTTGTTCCTTTGTCTGTAAATTCTTGACCCATTCAGTTAAACACACCCGCCGGAATCGTGCTGCTCTGGCTGACACGCACCGTAGACATCGAAACCAGGTGGAAGATGTGGCGCAACGCATCCTGGCTCAAACCAGCGGTGAGCGCTTCAGTGAAGCCGATTTCATCTGCCAGTTTTTGCACCGCTGCCAGAGCCGGGTTGACTGCGCCCTTGGGGTTGAAGCCCAGTGCTGGTTTGTTGGCGCCAGGGACAAAGCCGACATAGGCCAGGGTATAAATTTCCTGTTTGAGTAGTTCCTGGGCGGTACGCGCCACATCCTTGGCGCGTTGGCGAGAGGAATTATCTTCCCCATCTGAGTACACGATGACGATGCAGCGTACCATAATGCCGCTTTGCCGCAACTGCTGGGCGTAAAGCACCATGTTGGTCAGACCACCCGCCACCGCATCGTAAAGGGCCGTGCAGCCATAGGGATCGTATTCAGTGCCACTGAGGCGCACGGCATCGTCGATGCCCACGTAGCCGTGCAGCAGTTTAACTGTGTCGTTGAAGAGGATGGTGCTGACCAGAATGTCATCGGCGGCGATGGATTGGGTCATGGCGCCCAGGTAGCTGTCGTTGTATGCCTGCATCAGGTCGGCGGCGTGGGCGCTCATGGAACCGCTCATGTCGATGATGTTCATCGCCAGCGTTACTTCGCTGCTGCCTAATTGATCTAAAGGAATACCAACGGCCGTTGTCATCGTCGGCCCATTCAAATTTGAAATCACTAAATCGAGCGTGTCATCTGTCAAGCCATCATCTTGGGCTGATTGGAATAAGTCATCTAAGTTTCCGAGTCCGGTGTTGTTCATGGGATTCTCCTTGGGGAGATTGGAGATTAGAGATTTTCAGTCTCGAAACCCCAATCTCCAATCTCCAATCTCTAGTTTCTAAAATGGTAAAGCGTCCGTGCTGTTAATAAAGTTGACGCCTTGTTTCTCGAACTCCGCAAAGCGTTTGAGAGCGATGGCGTGGAAATCGACATCGGGATGCAGGACGGGCGAGGTGCAATCCTTGAGGAAGAAGATTTTTTGCAAGGCGTCGGGGCGCTGACCGAAATCTTCGACAAGGTCTTCCACCGTTTCCAGCACACAGTGGCTTTCGGCTTCGCCAGCCACCAGCACGATGTCGGCGTCGGCCAAGGTGTCGAGAAACGCCTTGTTTTTGCCGCCAAGTGGATGGCTGGGCACAGGCACTTCTGGCTGGATGATGGAGTAGTGCTCAGTGAGGGGAATGGAGCCTTTGGTCAACCAGGTGGGTTGGGTTTTGCGAGCGATGCTGTGCCAGAGAACGGCCGTGAACAGTTCAGGATCGAGTGCGTTGCCGATGCTGCCAATCATAACGTGGTAGGGCCAAATAACGAGCGTTTTCTTGGCTTGTTCTTCCAATTGTTTGACATAATTGGTCGATTGCACCGGCGCAACGAGTGGTCGCCAGGTGCCTGATTTAATGTCGTCATACGTGATCATGGTGAACGGCGCCGGATGGTTGCCATCGGCATCGGCCCACCAGGCGGGGTGGAAGATTTGGTGCGGCAGATGGGAGTCGAGCGAGCAGGTAATGTTGGTGATGCGTTCGGCGTTGGTGTAGATGAACTCGGTGAGCCGCTGGATGTCGCCTGCGGAGCCGGGAACAAATAGACTGCCGTCTGCGTGACAAAAATCGACCTGCATGTCGATGATGATGAGATGGATTTTCTCTTTGTCGGCCGTGGCGGCGCTCAGGTTGGCTTGTTGGGCTTCGCTGGCGATGGCGGCGTAGTCGGGATAGTACAGGGTACCGATGCGGCTGGGATTGTAGATGGTGGGAAAGGTTTTCATGGGTTTTCTCCTATAAAAATGAATGACTGGCAACCTCGGATTGAAAAGCCGTGGGTTGCGTGTTAAATTCGGCTACTTATCAATAAGCTGGGTAATTAGTGTGTATATTACACTATATCGCAATGGAGTTAGTATAGTGTAGTTTATACACTATTGTCAAGGGGCAATTCTAACACCTTTTTTTAAGTAAACCGCAGAAAGTTTTCGGACAACTATAACGCGAAAATATGCGGTTTCTTTTAAGTAATCGGTAAGGTTTGCGCAATTTAAATCGGAAAAGTTCTTGCCGATCACTTAATGGAGAGACGCGATGGATGTCGATAATCCGGTGATAAAACTTTGTATTGAAGGGAGTCGTGCTGAACTAGAAGGCAGACAAGAGGATGCACGTGCGCTTTATTGGCAAGCATGGCAGATTTCTCAGGATGACTATGAAGCTTGCATTGCGGCTCATTATGTGGCACGTCATCAAGAGAAACCTGAAGATGTGTGGCATTGGAATCAGGAGGCGTTAAAACGAGCCGAGTTAGTCGCAGATGAAAGAATTGAATCATTCTATCCTTCGCTTTACTTGAATATGGGCCAATCTTATGAGCTACTTGGTAATCAGGTAGAAGCGAAACGATACTATGCGTTGGCGGCTGATTTGGGTGTTATTCATCAGGATTGATGACGTATTGTGGCCTTGTTTGACCTGAGTAGAATTAGCGGCTAATTGATTAATTTGAATGCCTGATAGCATGAAGTTTCCCGCTTTCTGTGCCAACATAGAGTACGCCATCGTAAATAGCTGGAGACGAGACGCCGCTGCCGATAGGGAATCGCCAAATTTCCTGCCCAGAGACCGCGTTAACGGCATATAGGTTTTGATCCATGCTGCCAAAATAGAGTACATTCCCTGTCATTGCTGGTGCGGAAAAGATTATATCTGCTGCTGAAAATTGCCAACGAGCGGTGCCACTAGTTTGCTCAACGGCCGTTACCATGCCACTTAAATCCGCCACAAACACCATATCCTCCCCCACGACTGGGGCGGAATAGCTTTCAGCAGGGAGCGCGAATTTCCAGTTCACAGACTGCGTTTCCACGTCAATGGCGTATAGAGAAGCGGTTTTGTCACTGTTGGTGAACCCAATGTAGACCGTGCCATCTTTAACGGCCGGGCCAGAAGTGGTATACCCATCCCCGATTTGCATTTGCCACACTTGCTCACCGTTGATGGCCTGAACGGCCGTTAACTTGCCCGCCATATCACTAAAAAGCATCAACCCGTCAGCCACGGCTGCTGGGAAAACAATCGGTGCACCCGTCTCAATGTGCCATGCTTCTTGTCCCGTGTAGATATTGATGGCATACAAAAGACCCCCCTCGCTGCCCACATAAGCCAGCCCATTCGCCACAGCCGGTGACGCCAGAACCCCGCCTTGCGTACTAAATTGCCAAAAGTTTTCACCCGTTTTGCGGTTAATCGCATGTAGAGCGCCATCCATGCTGCCTACATACACCAAATCCCCAAACACGGCCGGAGAAGAAAGCACCGGATTATTGGTTGCATACCGCCAGATTTCTGCGCCTGTTTTTGCATCGACGGCATACACATTGCCGTCATAACTCCCAAAATAGACCACACCCTCAACCACGGCCGGTGTTGTGTCTACCCACGCTTCCGCCGAGAATTCCCAGGCAATTTCTACCGGAGCTTGCACAGCTGGAGACTGGTAAACGCCAGTTCGTGCTAGATTCGCTCTAAAAAACGCTTGCGGCCCCACATCTGCTGGCGCACCACTCCGATTCCAATTGCACGCGGTTAGCATAAAAAAGCTAAAAACGGTAACAAGCAAATACTTTTGCATATTATTTTCCTTCGATTCACAAATTGTCGTTAAAGATGCGCTCGCCAACAACAGTTGGCAAAAAACACATCCGGCTTCCCCGTTCATCCAAGCAAAAATTATTCACGACTTAGCCCAAAAAGTCATTATCTGAGTCTAAAAAGTGGGAGGGCGGGGAACGTTACTGGCTGGTCTTGCCAGAGCGTCAGCCTGAACAACGGGCAGCGTAAAAAAGAAAAGACAACCTGTTCCCATCTCGCTTTCCACGCCGACTTGGCCGTTTAGCCGTTCGATGATGCGGCGCACCACGGAAAGACCCAGGCCATGTCCTTGCACCCGCGTCTGTCCCAACCGCTCAAACTCCTCAAAAAGACGGTTTTGGGCTGCCAGTTCCAGGCCAGGCCCATTGTCTTTAACCCAAAAGCGCACCATGCTTGGAATCTCTGATGCGTCAGAACCAATTGTTATGTGGGGTGGTTTGCTGCTATATTTGAGCGCGTTGCTGATGTAATTAGCCCACACTTCTTCAATCCAGGGACCATACCCCAGCACTAGCGGACACCGTTCTGGCAGACTGATTTTCGCCTCAGTTTCTTGTATCTTTGCCTCAAATCGGTCTAGAGCGGCTTGTATGAGTTCAGGCATACTGACTGGTTCAATGGGGATGTCGTCTTGTCCAATGATGGTGGACAGAAGCAGCAATTCATCCACAATCCGCAGCATCTTACGGCCGTTATTCTGAATGCGTTCCAGATAAATCACCTGGTTTTCATGGGTAAACGGGTGCATTTCTGCCAACAGTTCGCCGTAGCCAATGGTCATAGCCAGCGGGTTTTTTAGATCATGGGCTACCGTGTGCGCGTAAGCATCTAACTGGTGGATCAACTTCTCCCGTTCCAATTCTGCCATTTTGCGCTCGGAGGTATCGTGCCAGGTGATGAGCCGTCCGGTCGGGCGCTGTCTGTTATTTTGTAAGGGGATGATTTGAACATCATAGTAGCGGGATGATTGCTCGCCCAACTGCACTTCTTCTCGACCGGAGGGCAGTTGGCGCAGGCGTTCCAGTTCATCAGGCCAATGCGTGAGCAGTGTCTCCAGCGGTTGCCCAATCACGGCTTTCTGGTCATGACCGAACAATGCCGCCGCCGCGGGGTTAATGTCTACAATGCGATCTGTCATGTCTAGCACCAGAACACCGTCTGTCATTGTTTCGATGAGACGGTTGCGGGCGACGGGAATCAGGTCTAACCAGCCGGTGCGGAATAGGCCGAAAGTGAAAATGATGCCGGTGAGGACAAAGAAAAAGGGGGTGAGGTCCAGCCCTGGTGGCCGAATACCGGCCAGGCCAAGCATGTTGCCCAACCACGGCAAAGACGCCCCCACCAAGATGATTCCGACTTGCCAGCGATAGGGCGCACGCACCTGCCTAAACATCTGGAATAACAAGATAAACGCGATCAAGATAAGCAGATAGGAGTAGCCAATGTTTAGCCAGAAGACAGGGCCGCCTTGAAGAAACATGGTGGAATCTGGTGTCCGTTTACCGCCAAAGAAGAGGCCGTGCGCTTCGTCAGTCCACAGCAGCAGAAAGGTGAGCAATGGCAGTGTTATTAGCAAAATAAGCAGCGGTTTGGTGATCCATTTTTCGTGTTGGGTGAAGATGAGGACAAAGAAGAAAAAGGCGACTGGCACAATCAGTGCCCCGACGTAGGTCATGTTGAGCCAAAACCAGCGCTGTGAGGATGTGGGGCTGAGCCAATGGATGGCGTAAAAAAGCGACCATAGTGCCATCGCCAACATAAATATAAGGACGGGGAATGCGCCCTGCCTGTCTCGTCGCCGCCAAACAAATAGGCAGACGGCAAGGCAGGAGATAAAGGACAGAATTAGGAGCAGGGCGTAAAAATCATCTGGTTGGTGCATTGTTTTTGTGGGCAATGTTGGCTTATAGAGGACGCCATTTCGATGGCGTTTCCGCCTGGTTTGTTTTCTTTTCGTGAATCGAGAGTCTGGCGGTCATAACAAATGCTGCGTCTGCCTATTGGACTTTCCGGTGAACAATCACAGAAAATGAACTCGCTGGTCTTTTCATCATAACCAATGACATCCGGTTCGCCGCTACTGCGTTCCATTTTATAGAGTGCCTGGAGTTTCTCAGGGTTAGCCTTCAATTTTGCTTGCACTGTGCGCCAGTCGATTCCTGTGTGCCGACGCATGTTTTTGGCGAACCGTTCTTCGAGGGTTATGATCAGTTCGTGAAGAAATGCTTCTTCCATTTCATCCTCTCCTTCATCCTCTCCTTCATCCTCTCCTTTATGAAACTCGTGTGTCGTCAACTGTTACTCATATTGCAGATTGCGTGAATTTAACGGCCGTTTTAGGTGTGCTGGCAACGGCCGTTTCCCCACCTTCACCATTCACCCACTAACAAACCGCCCGAGGACTCGCGCCAGTGTTGGCTGCACGGGTTGTTAAGAAGCAAAGAGTCTTTCAACTTTTATTGCCTGTTGATTTTGTCTGGCAAGCCACAGATCGTACTGGGTCTGCTGGTTGAGCCAACTTTCAGCCGAAGTATCAAAAGCCAGCGAAAGTCGAATAGCCATTTCAGGACTGATGCCGGCACGACCATTTAGAATTGCCGATAATGTCTTGCGACTGACGCCAAGGGCTTCTGCGGCTCTCGTTACCGTTAGTTCCAACGGTTCCAAACACAGCTCTCTGATAATTTCTCCAGGGTGGGGGGGATTGTACATTTGCATCATATTACTCACCTCAATGGTAGTCTTCATAATTGACAACGGTGGCATCTGGGCCATCAAATTGAAATGTGACGCGCCAATTGCCGCTTACTTTGACAGACCATGTGCCTTGCCTATCGCCTTTTAATTCATGCAAATACAAACCGGGTAAATTCATATCACGTGGACTGGTTGACGCATTTAGTCTACCTAAAATAAGGCGTAGTTTGCTTGCATGAGCAGCCTGGATTCCAGCTTTGGAACCAGTCAGAAAGAATCTTTCCAGACCTTTGTGCTTAAAATCTTTAATCACAAAGGTAGTGTAACCTATGGCGTTACGGGCTGCAAGTAAAAGGGTGTGCTTTTCTGGAACTGATGTTTTGTATTGAGAACTGTGCCGGTATTAACGCCTTGTTCAGATGTGCTGGCAACGGCCGTTTCCCCAACCTCCACCAATCACCAAATAACAAGCCGCCCGAGGCATCGCGCCAGCGTCAACTGGAAGCAAAACGGCCGTTTCCCATTCATCACTTTTGCTTTCCCCAACGGCCGTTTTTCCCACCTTCACCATTCACCCAATAACAAGCCGCCCGAGGCATCGCCCCAGCATCAACCTGGAAGCGTTTTTGGGCGTTCTGCCGCCGTGTTGAGCAGCTTACTTAATGAGCAGATGGCCTTCCTGAATTACCAGTCATCGTAATCTGTAACATTGATCTGTTCGTTGCTTTGTTTGTCCATCACTTCGACTGTGAAGCCTAGGCGCCCCATAGAAACACGACCAAATCTATAAGCGTATCTTGAAGTCAAGGCTCGCCTTTCGTTCCAATGCGTCCATTCGCGTAGGTTTTGTAACTCTTTCCCATTAATTTGTAGTAGGAATCGGGGCTTTGCTACCTCACCAATTTTGAGGTTTGCAGCTAGCCAAGTTCTAAGCCGAGGAAAAAGATGCACACGCTCATCGGTTGTGTTTGTGTCAAAAACAATGGAATCCTTGGTCGTCGTATTCTCCACATGAATTAGGTAACCTTTATCAAGGCGTTGGATGGTATAAACACACGCGCCACGGCTACCACCGACACCATAGTAAGGCATAATCTGGCCTTTTGCCTTTATCTGTTCCATCACGGTACGTTGTTCATCATCAATTTGTAACTTTCCGTGAAACGAACCAATCTCCAACTGTTTGTTGAAAACTATCTCGTCAATCGAATATTCCCAGTTCGAAATATCCTGACAAATTGTTCCCCAAACTGTAAAACGAATTTCATTTTGTGTTTGTTGAAAGATAATAGGCATAATAATACTTTGCAGTAACGTCAAAGGCCTCTTCACACAGGCAGACCCAACAAATTGTTACAACGATTCATTACACAATGAATCTCCATAAACTCCCCGCTGTCCAGTTAAAATCAGCGTGATCACAAGTATAGGGGTTTGTCGGTTGGCTGCCAAAGGGAAACGGCCGTTATCAGAATAGGAAATAAAAAAGCCGGACTCCACTCAAGGAATCCGGCTTTCTCACGCATCACGTATCACGCATCACGCATTACGCTTTCAAGAAGTTCCGCAGTACCGTGTGCAAAATGCCGCCGTTGCGATAGTAGTCCACTTCCACAGGGGTATCAATGCGGCAGAGCGTGTCGAAAATGATTTCCGTGCCGTCCGCTTTGACAGCCTTCACGGTGATAATCTGCCCGGGCTTCACGTCGTCGGTGAGGTTGAGTGTGGAGAAGATTTCCGTGCCGTCCAGTCCGAGGGAAACGGCCGTTTCCCCATCTTTATATTGCAGCGGCAGCACCCCCATACCCACCAGATTACTGCGATGAATCCGTTCGTAGCTTTCCACAATCGCCATCTTCACGCCCAGCAGATAAACACCCTTTGCCGCCCAGTCGCGGGAACTGCCCATGCCGTAATCCTTGCCCGCCAGAATCACCAGCGGCGTGCCGTCCTCTTTGTAGCGCAGGGAGGCATCGTACATGGTCATCACTTCGTTGGTGGGCAGGTAAGCAGACCAGCCGCCTTCGGTGCCGGGGGCCATCTGGTTGCGCAGACGCACGTTGGCAAAGGTGCCGCGCGTCATGATGCGGTCGTTGCCGCGCCGCGAGCCGTAGGAGTTGAAGTACTGCGGCGCGACATCCCGTTCCAACAGATATTGCCCTGCCGGACTGCTCTGGGCGATGTTGCCCGCCGGAGAAATGTGGTCGGTGGTCACAGAATCGCCCGCTTTGACCAGGACTCGCGCGTCTTGAATGTTGCTGATGGCGGTGATTTCGCTGGTCAGCTCGGTGAAGAAGGGCGGTTCCTGAATATAGGTCGATTCTTCGTTCCAGTCATAGATTTCGCCGCCGCTGACGGGGATGGCATGCCACTCTTCGCTGCCGTCCCACACATTGGCGTACTGCGTATTGAACATTTCTGGCGTCACGGAAGCGGCCACGGTCTCTTTGATTTCGGCACTGGTGGGCCAGATGTCGCGCAAATAGACTGGATTGCCGTCCAGGTCGGTGCCCAGGGGTTCGTTGACGAGGTCGATGTCGGTGGTGCCAGCCAGGGCATAGGCCACCACCAGCGGCGGCGAGGCCAGATAGTTGGTCTTGGTCAGCGGGCTGACGCGCCCTTCAAAGTTGCGGTTGCCGCTGAGCACAGCCGAGGCCACGATGTCGCCTTCGGTAATGGCCTGGGCCACCGGCGCTGGCAGGGGGCCGGAATTGCCGATACAGGTGGTACAGCCAAAGCCGACGATGTGGAAACCGAGTGCTTCCAAGGGCGCCATCAGGTCTGCTTTTTGCAGGTAATCTTCAACCACGCGGGAGCCGGGAGCCAGGCTGGTTTTGACGAATGGCTTGACGGTCAGCCCTTTCTCGACGGCCTTCTTAGCCACCAGACCGGCGCCGATCATGACGCTGGGGTTGGAGGTATTGGTGCAGGAGGTGATGGCGGCGATGACCACGGAACCATGTGTGATTTCTGAATCTGGATTGCCATTTTCGCCCACGACAACGGCCGTTCTGCCCAAATCATGATCCTGCAAACCCAACCCCTGCGGGCCAACGGGAGCCAGCAGCGCCTTGGTGTACTCTTCTTTCATGTCCGTCAGGGCGATGCGGTCCTGGGGGCGCTTGGGGCCAGCCAGACTGGCCTGCACCGTGCCCAGTGCCAGTTCAACAGTGTCGGTGTAGAGCGGGTCTGGCATGTCGTCGGTGCGGAAGAGACCTTGCGCTTTGCTGTAGATTTCCGCCAGTTCAACCTGAGCTTGGGGGCGGCCTGTGCTGCGCATGTAGTTGAGCGTTTCGGCATCAACGGGGAAGAAACCCACCGTCGCGCCGTATTCAGGGCACATATTGGCGATGGTGGCGCGGTCGGCCAGGGTGATGTTGCTCAGGCCAGGGCCGTAGAATTCCACAAATTTGCCCACGACACCTTTCTTGCGCAGCATTTCGGTGACGACCAGGACGAGATCGGTGGCGGTCACGCCTTCGGGCAAACTGCCGGTGAGCTTCACGCCAACCACGTCGGGCGTGAGCATATAGATGGGCTGTCCGAGCATGACAGCTTCGGCCTCAATGCCGCCCACGCCCCAGGCCACCACGCCCAGCCCGTTGATCATGGTGGTGTGTGAATCGGTGCCCACCAGGCTGTCGGGGAAAGCTACGGTATCGCTGCCTTCTGGTTTGGTCATGACGACGGAGGCCAGGTATTCCAGGTTGACTTGATGCACAATGCCCATGGCAGGCGGCACCACGCGGAAGTTCTCAAAGGCTTCTTTGCCCCATTTCAGGAACTCGTAGCGTTCGCGGTTGCGCACGAATTCGCGCTCCACGTTGAAGAAGAGGGCGGCTTTGGAGCCAAACTGATCGACCTGTACAGAGTGGTCGATGACCAGATCAACCGGTACTTGCGGGTTGATTTTCTTGGGATCGCCGCCTAAACGAGCCATCGCAGAGCGCAGAGCGGCCAAATCGACAACGGCCGGCACGCCCGTGAAATCTTGCAAGATGACGCGGCCTGGTTTGAAGGGCAGTTCGTCTTTGGCGGGACTGGCGGCGTGCCATTTTGCCAGTTTCTCGACATCTTCAGGCATGACTTCGTAGCCGTCGCAGGAGCGCAGGAGGGCTTCGAGCAGGACTTTGATGGAAAAGGGCAGGCGGCTGACATCGCCCAGTTTGTCCAGGCGGTAGTAGTGATAGTCAGTGCCGGGCAGTTTGGCGCGAGCGCCGAAATGGTCAAATAGTTTGGTCATGGTTTACCGTCCTTTAAATGATGAAGGATGAAGGATGAGGGATGAATGATCCGTCATGCCAGTCAATCCGAGTGTTTAATAGTTTGTGGGCTTCTCTGTTGTGGTTTTTATTATAGCGGAAAGTGGGAATGGGGAAACGATCAACTGAGGCTGTGTGTGATTACTTAGGTTTAGTCAGTTTTAGGTGTAGATGCGGGAAATTTAGTTTATTTGGAAAATTGTTCCTGGATTATGCAAATGCGTGTACCATCTTGCCTATGAGCTGACAGAGTATATTCATATAAATTGTTCTCTGGAAATGCTTCTGCGTCAAATTTCCAACCACCAATTAGAAACCCATTCTTAACAGTATCGAGATCAGTTATGTCGAGTTTGTTTTGTTCAATAAGCGGCTTTTCGCGCCAAATTCCAGGTGAAGATTGACCCATTACTTGTAGCAGTAAGTATTCAGTATTTTCTGGATAGATGGCATTCCAATAAATTCTAATATCGTCGCCTGGATTATCTACCCATGTGCTTACACAGTTAGGCAAAAGTGGTAGCGGCGTTGTGAGCCGACGAGTGGTGGTAGGGGCTTGTTGAGTGGCGACAGATAAATTTGCTGATGTGCCATCAATGAGGATCGTTGTGATTGCTTCGATCCAACCTTCTTTTCCATTTGCTAACCGAACGTAATACCATTTTGAATCGGACGTTCTCAAAAGTGCGATGGCATTGCTATCTGGATACAACACAGCTAGTACACCATCATAAATAGATGGCCCTGTAAAAAGTTCCTGTTGATCTAGCGTAGTTAAGACAGACAATTCTTTAATGGATAAACCATCACTTATTGGAGCAGGAGTGAGTGAAGGGATATTTGTTGGTGTATTTGTGGGAACACTAGTAGGTGTGGTAGTTGGTGTATTGGTTGGTAGGGTGGTAGGTGTTTGTGGTATAGGGGATATGGTAGCTGGTTCAACTGTAGCTGGTGTAACTATTGTTGCAGTTGCGCCCGATGGTATCGGAGTTTGAACCAATTCTATATTAGTTTTTACTTTTTCTAGCAATATCCTTTTGGACCGTGCCCCTCGGAGCAGCGTGATTTTGTGAATTTCCGAAATGTGATCATCACTATTTACAGTAAGATTAGCTATTTCATTTTCGAATCTATTCTCAATATTAAATAAAACAAAACCATCATCATCTGTATATTCTGAAATAATTATTTCGGATCCAGGAATATCTAGCTTTACCTCAACATTTTTAATTGGATCATTTGTGTCTTTGGTTTCTAAAAGAACTTTATATGAAAAAAAGTCAGGTGAATCGGGTTGGGTTGGAGGTTGGGAACCTGGATTGCATGCAGTTAGAAAAAGCAGGATTACAATGAGTGATATGGTGAGAATGGTGAGCTTGAAATTCTTTCTAACAGTCATTGGATACTTCCCTTGTTGCGATGTTGTTAAGTTTTAGATTACGGTTTGTTTTTCAGGTTTACGACAAATGGTAGTTGATCTGGCTCTACCTGAATAATTTGCAGTTTGATTTGGTAACCTTCTGCGTTGACATTAATATTTGTGTGTGCTCTTGTTAGATCACTTGAAATGTAAAAAACAGCAAATCCATTTGAGTCCGTTAGCTCTACTTTTGGAATGCTTTCACCTTCGACATCTAATGTAACTTGTGCATTAGATATGGGTTCAGTTGTGACATGGTCTTGTACGCGAACCTGGAACACAAAACTCTCATCTGCTTGTTGTAAATTGATTTGCCAGATAACTATTCCTAAAACGATTGCAATTAATATTGCGATGATTGAGATACCTAAATAACTCGTCTTTTTCTTTATCTGTTTTGGTGTTTGATAATCTACTGATCCTTCGGTTATCGAGTTTTGGTTAGCTTTATTAATTTTATCCCCTCCAATTTTATCATTGCCAACTTTGTCTCCATACACCATATCACCAGAAATATTGAAAACTTGAGGAGGTTGTGATGTTTTTGCCGTGTTTTTTTGTTGGTTATCCTCATCCATGGCTTGTCTTGTTGCCCTTAAGTTCGAACGATCAATTGTGTCAGTTTTTTAGTTTTATTGGTTGTTTTTGGTTGAATATGTAGCAAAATAGAGTTGTAATAGTGAGTGTGTCTTTACCTTAAAAACTACTCGATAATAATTTGTATTAAAACAATAACGGCCGTTCTGGCGACTTTAGTAGCACATTCAATTATATTTAATTTCAGTTTTGTTTTATACCATAACCCCTGTACTTCTTGGCCAAATCTTCTCAGTGAACTTACTCGTGCTGAAGGATAACATAATGAGGACTATTTGAGCATGTGATGGATGTCACATAGATGTCATATTTTGGCGGAAAGTGGAAATGGGGAAACGGCCGTTTCGCCGTATAATTGTGGGCGTGCGGCAGTGACTTGATTTTTAATCTTTGTTCTTAAATTTGTGGAGGTTACTCATGGTTAGCGCAGTGGTTTTGTTAAATGTAGAGCCAGGTCGGGTGAATGAAGTTGCGGGGAAACTGGCAGGACTGGAAGGGATTAGCGAGGTGTTTTCTGTGGGCGGCCGTTTTGATTTGGTAGCCGTGATCCGTGTCAAAGACAACGATACCATGGCAGAATTGGTGACGAACAAGATGCACAGCGTCACCGGTATCACCAATTCCGAAACGTTGATTGCCTTCAAGGTTTTCTCTGAGCACGATTTGGAAGCGATGTTCTCGATAGGTCTTTAGTCGGGTAGTCGGTTAGTCGAGTAGTCGGACAGGTTGCTTTCTCGTTACTGAACACTGTTTACTGTTCACTGAACACTATTTTTGTTTTCTTGCTCGTGAAACCCGATTTGCTACAATCGTATCCCAAACGAACCGACAGATGCCCTATCTGTAAATGAGACGACACGCCTCTGGCGTGTCTTTTTTTTTGAGGACACCGTGCCGGGCACTCTAAAATTCATGTAAAGAGAGGAATTAATCATGATTCAAGAATGGCCCCGTATGTGGCGACGCGAGTTCGCCGGTTATGATCGGGAAAAGTTACAAAAAGATGTTTTAGCTGGCATCACTGTGGCGGCGGTTGCACTGCCTTTGGCGCTGGCGTTTGGAGTTGCTTCTGGGGCAGATGCGGGGGCGGGGTTGGTAACGGCCGTTTTGGCAGGTCTTGTCATTGGGCTTCTCAGTGGAGCGCCCTACCAGATTTCTGGCCCGACCGGAGCCATGTCCGCCGTTTTGATTGTGCTGGTCAGCCGTTATGGTCTGCAAGGGATGTGGTTGGCGGGTCTGATGGCGGGCATCATGCTGACGCTGTTGGGTATTTTTCGCCTGGGGCGCGTGGTGGCCCTTATTCCCGCGCCCGTCATCGCCGGTTTCACCAGCGGCATTGCCATCATCATCGCCTTTGGCCAGATAGACAACTTTCTGGGAGTTAGTACCCCAGCAGCGGAAAATGTCATTGAAAAAATGCGCTATTATGTTGAAAACGGCATTTCGCCCAACCCGGAAGCGATTTTTCTGGCACTGCTGGTCATGGCGACCATGATTATTTGGCCTCGTTTTAAATTTGGGCAGAGAGTGCCCGGCTCTCTGGTCGGCATTATCCTGGCGACACTCATCGTCGTCATCGGGCATTGGGAGGTGCCCATCATTGGGGCCATTCCGCGCAGTATCTTGCTGGAGAACCGGCTTAGTTTCAGCCAGATACCCTGGGCGGATCTGCAAAATCTGGTTTTACCGGCTATGTCTATTGCCGCTTTAGGCGCTATCGAAAGCCTGTTGTGCGGTGCAGTTGCCGGCAATATGACCGGCATTCGCCTGAATAATAATATGGAATTGGTTGCGCAGGGGGTGGGTAACATGGTCATTCCGTTCTTTGGCGGCGTACCGGCTACGGCCGCCATTGCGCGTACCAGTGTCAACATCAAAAGCGGCGGCGTCACGCGCCTGGTTCCGATTTTACATGGTGTGGTGCTGCTGCTGGTGGCGCTTTTGCTCGCCAGTATCATCCGGCAGGTGCC
Organism: uncultured Chloroflexia bacterium; assembly: GCA_963747345.1. GTDB lineage: Bacteria > Chloroflexota > Anaerolineae > Promineifilales > Promineifilaceae. Next base: position 212,178 of record CAVVFA010000012.1, read on the forward strand.
GCTGGCGGCGTTGGCCGGGGTGCTGATGGTGACAGCGTGGCGTATGAATGAATGGCATTCCATTAACTTTTATTTCAGCCACCGCCTGAAACATGCCATCATTGCTTTTACCATCACCCTGTTTGCCACGGTGCTGCTGGACTTGACACAGGCCATTTTGATTGGCTTTGGTATCAGCACGCTGATATTTATGGCGCAGATGAGCGAACTGCAAATTTCACGCAAGCCAGTGGAAGTGGAACGATTAACGGCGGCAGATGGGAAACCGGTTGCTCATTCAGGTGAAAATGTTGCCATTTATTATCTCAGCGGCCCGCTCTTTTTTGCGGCGGCGCGGCGTTTGTTGGAATTTGTAGAAAGTCATGATGAGGCGATGGCGACTTTGATTTTGTCTATTCGCGGCGTGCCGCTGATTGACGCGACCGGTGTTGATGTAATCCGTGAACTGATTCATCGTCAACGCCAGGGTGGTGGTGATATTTTGCTCACGTCGATGGATGATCGCGTGCAACTGCTTTTAGAGCGGGCGGGCATATTGGCGGAGTTGGGACCGGAGCATGTATTTTGGAGTGCTGATAAGGCAATTGCGGCCTTGGGGGTATCGTTGGGGGTGTCGCTAGATGCGGACATGACAACGGCCGTTACCCAATCAGCCACTCTCCAACCAGCCATCACAGAAGGCATTTTGCTGGCTCCGTTTGCTGAGAAAATGCCCACACGGGCTGATATGGGGCAGAAAGAACCCCTCGATCAGCCCATCCATGAAGTGATGCGCACGGAGGTGGTGACGGTTTCCCCTGATACACCGACCACTGAGATTGTGGCGCTGCTGCTGCAAAAAGGGTATCGCAGTTTGCCGGTGGTGGCTGAAAACGGCCGTTTGTTAGGCATTATTACCGATGGCGATCTGCTGCGGCGGGTGGGCTTGAGCACGCGCCTGAATGTGGCGACGACGGATTGGCAGGAACAGTTTGCCGCGCTGTCCGAGCAAGCGGCGACGGGCGCGAACCTGATGACGGCTCCTGTGATTACCATCAGCCCGACTGATTCTTTGCGGCAGGCTGTACAAAAAATGACGACGCATCATTTGAAGCGATTGCCGGTGGTGGCTGAAAACGGCCGTTTGGTCGGTTGGGTTAGTCGTGTTGACATTTTGCGGGCGCTTGACCAGGAACGGCCGTTGGCTGAACCGTTGGCCGAAACCGCAGAAAACGTTGAGGCTTTCCAGAGCAGTGCCTCGATTGCCGAGCTGATGTACCAGGATGTGCCCACTGTTTCAGCGCAAGCTAAACTGGAAGAGATTGTGCAGGCGTTGGAGCAAAATAGCCGCAGTCGGGTGGTGGTGGTAGACGAGAATGAGCAGGTGCTGGGCATCATTACGGATGGTGATTTACTGCGCCGCATTCAGCCTGAGGCTCGTTCTGGGCTGGTGGCTCGCCTGCAAGGTAAGCGAGACGGGTTACAATTGGCTGGCACAGAAACGGCTGAGACTTTGATGACAACACCTGTCATTACCATTTCCATTGCTGCGGCGCCAGAAGAGGCACTGCCTCTGATGCTGAAACATGGCATTAAACGGATACCGGTGGTGGCTGAAAACGGCCGTTTGGCAGGCCTGTTGGGTCGCGGTAATCTGCTCAGTGGTCTGGTTTCTGCCAGACCTGCTGACGAGACTTGAGCGGCGTTGGAACAATAATGAGTAACGGAGATTGGAGATTAGAGATTGGTCGAATCTCCAATCTCCAATCTCCAATCCCTTGTAGACTTGAGTTGAAGGTTTGCATGATGGTAAATTTAGACGACATTTTTGGCGAGTTTCCCATTATAGAGACGGAACGGCTTCGTTTGCGCAGGATTCGACCTGGGGATGTAACGGCCGTTTACGAGATTTTCGGCGACGAGGAAGTCACTCGTTATTATGGCCTGGAAACGTATACCAGCATTGAGCAGGCGGCCGAGCGCATTACCTTGTACCACCAGAATTTCATGAAGCGCCATTCTCTGCGCTGGGCCATCACCTTAAAGGATGATGACTGGCTGTTGGGCACAGTTGGCATTATGAACTGGAAACCCCGTTTTTTTAATGCGGCCTTGGGGTATGATATGGCAAAGCGCTATTGGCGGCAGGGAATTATGTTTGAGGCGTTAACGGCCGTTCTCGATTTTGCTTTCTCTGCCATGCAGATGAACCGGCTGGAAGCGTTTGTCATGCCCCAAAATGAACCGTCCAGCCAACTGCTCGAAAAACTTGGCTTTCAAAATGAAGGACTCATGCGCCAGTATGGTTACTGGCGGGGTGAGTTTCATGATTTGGTGTTGTATTCACTGCTAAAAGGAGATTGGAGATTAGAGATTGGCGATTCACGTAACTCAATCTCCAATCTCTAATCTCCGATCTTGAGAATATGGCTTTTCAACTCTGCAAATACCAGGCTTTAGGCAATGATATGCTCGTCATCGATCCGGCGCAGTTTGAGCTGGTGTTGACACCAGCTCGGGTGCGACTGTTGTGTGACCGGCATTTTGGCATTGGCGCGGACGGCATTTGTTATGGTCCGCTGCCGGATGAACCAGGGCCAAACGCCATGCGCTTTTTGAATCCTGATGGCAGTGAAGCGGAAAAAAGCGGTAACGGATTGCGTATTTTTGCCCGTTATTTGTGGGATGCCGGCATGGTAAACGGCCGTTCCTACCCCATCACCATTCAAAATCAGCCCATTCAAGCGGAGGTGCTGGATGACACCGCCCACACGATTGCCCTGGAAATGGGAAAAGTGACATTTTCGCGGATTGAAGAAGAGATGGAAGTGGACGGAGAATTGTGCCGGATAACGGCCGTTTCCGTGGGCAATCCGCATTGTGTATTGTTTGATGACAGGTTGGACGCCATCCATCACATCGGCCCGATTTTGGAGAATGCGCCGGAATTTCCCCAGCGCACCAACGTGCAGATGGTGCGTGTGGTCGACCGAGCACACCATCGAGATTGCCATTTGGGAACGAGGCGCGGGCTATACGCTGGCCTCCGGTACTTCTGCCAGTGCGGCGGCAGGTGCCGCCATTCGTACCGGTCGCTGTACAAGTCCGGTTGAAGTGCGCATGGCGGGCGGGTCTGCTACAGTTGCCGTTGCTGAAAATTGGCAGGTGGTGTTGACGGGCACGGTAACGGCCGTTTTCCAAGGCCAACTTGCCCCCGACATGAATCGCTCAAATCGTCAATCGTTAATCAAAAGGAACCTGATGACTGAAAGAATTATTTTATACGGGACACCCAGTTGTCCGATGATACTGCCTGTTAGCGGCATTTTGCGACGAGCTAAAGCGCCATTTGAATATGTCGATATCAGCAAAAATGACACAGCCAAAGAAATTGTGCGCAGCATCAACAACGGCAACGAAAGCGTACCTACGCTTGTTTTCCCAGACAAAACGACGCTGACAGAACCTTCTCGCTCTGAAGTGCAGGCCAAATTACAAGAATATGGCTATGAAGACCCAGGCGGCACGATTATGGATGCCTGGCGCGAAAACTGGATTTTCACCTTTTTAGGATTTGTTTTCCTTGTATTTGCTGGCGCTTCACAAACTTGGTGGCTTGCTTTGTTCGGTGTGGCATTTCTTGCTTATCCGCCTATTAGCTACAAGTTGAAAATATAAAAAATCTCACGCAGAGACACGGAGACACAGAGAAAATCCTCTGCGCTCTTTGCGTCTCTGCGTGAGATAAATTCAAGGAGTTCATTATGACCCGATACAATGGCCGTTTACCACACCACCTACACACCAGCGAGCTTGTTTAAATGACTCAAGATTGGTTTGAAAAAGGACGCACAAAATTGCTTTTGTGGACATGTGGCGGCTTGATTGCTGCGGCATGGTCATTGGTGCTTGTTTGGTTGATCAGCGGTGATTTGCAGTGGCAAACGGCCGTTGTTAGTGCAGTCTTTACGTTACTGTTGGTAGGGATTGGCTTGCTGGCGAGGAACGGCCGTTCACGAGCCGCCACCTGGATTTTGGTCGGGCTGCTCATGGTGCTGATTGCGCTGGATTCGAGCAGTTTTGGGCTGTCGTCACCAGGGGCGGCGGCGTTTGTGCTGCCGGTGGTGCTGGCGGCATGTGCGCTGGGGCTGTGGCCGGGACTAGGCACGGCGTTGTCGGCAACGGCCGTTATCTGGTTGGTTGCTTGGGGGACGACAGCGGGTTGGTATGAGCCGTATGGGCTGGTGGATATCTCGCACCTGACGTTTAATGCGCCATTTTACAGTGTGATTTTGTTGATAACGGCCGTTATCGTAGGGAGTTGGAGCCGCTATTTAACCCAGCGCATTACCGAGAAATTACCACAGGCATAAATAAGTCGCAGTTTTTGCAGCGCGATTTACAAAACAGAAAACTATCGGCTTACTTCAGCTATTGTCTATTCGCTAAATGTCGATAAGTCAAAAATTCGGGGACACTGATACGGTTGAACACTGATAAAGACATTCTCACCAGTGTTTTACCGTATCAGTGTCCAAACCAACATCGACAACTTTTTGTCGATGTTGGCGCGTGAGTGCCTAGAGACTGGAGATTGAGAAATGAATAACGAACGAAACGCATTGATTGAGAAAATTCAGCGATTCCCAGAGCAGGTGGCTGAGTTGGTGAGCTGGGTTGTCTGAAGAACAAATGACGACACATTTCATCGAGTACGAATGGACGGTGGCGCAAAACGTGCATCACCTGTGTGACTCGCATATGAACAGTTACATTCGTTGCAAACTGATGCTCACAGAGGACAATCCGCCGCTCAAGCCGTATGACCAGGATGCGTGGGCGGCCTTGCCGGATGCGTCTGGCGCAGATGTGGACGCTTCGCTAGAGCTTTTGGCGGGACTGCATACCCGTTGGGTCACGTTTTGGCAGAATTTGCCGGAAGATGCCTGGTCCCGAGTGGGTCTTCACCCAGAGGGCGGCCCGGTTACATTGGCGGATCAACTGCGTCTTTATGCGGATCATGGCGAGGGGCATTTGTGTCAAATAGGCAATACATTAGCGGCGCAGCCACTGGATATGGTTCAAGAAAACCTGACAAAAACACGGTTGTTGTCGATGGCATTGTCTTCGAGAGTTTATTTTGCGGAATTATGGACTCGGTTTGAGCGAAGCACAGTTCCTGGAACCCAATGTCGAAGAAGCGTGGTCGTTGAAGGATATTCTGGCTCATGTGGTATCGTGGGAAAGCTGGATGTGCGAGAATTTGGCAACGGCCGTTTCCACCAACAGCATCCCCAACAATCCGCAAACAGAGGCCGAAGTAGACAGCATGAATGCCCAGTTTACAGCAGAAAATGAGGCAAAACCGTTGGCCCAAGTGTTGGCTGAGTTTGCTGAGAATGAAGCGAAAATTGAAGCGGCAATAACGGCCGTTCCCGAAGAAGCCCTACTCGACAAAGATTACTACGAATGGCGAAACGGCCGTCCATTATCCTGGCTCGTGGCGGGGAACACTTTTGGTCATTATAGTGACCATGTTGAGCCAATAGTGTCAAAATTTCATTAGTTTTGGGGTGGCAGGGTTGCAAAGTCGCAAGGTGGCAAAGTAACATTGCACCCTGCAACCTTGCCACTGTGCAACATTGCAACTTTTTAACCGAGGTATTCAAATGGAAGACTATCTAACACGAATTATCGCAAAAAAAACAGGTGTGCGCGGTCTTGCCTGTGTGACAACAAACCTGGCAAATGAAGCCGCAGACCGCCACCACACGACCCCCACGACAACTGTTGTTTTAGAACGCGCTTTAACTAGCGGAATTTTAGCGGGTGCTTTGCTTAAAGTGGGGCAGCGTGTGGCCCTGAAATTTGAAGGGGATGGCCCAGTCGGCAAAGCGTTTGCCGAAGCAGATGCTTACGGCCGAATTCGAGGCTATCTATTGAATCCAGCGGTCGATTTACCGTTGGTCGAGGGCAAGGCAGATATTGTCGAGGCGTTGGGCGTGCTTGGTTCGCTGTCCGTGGTGAAAGATGTGAAACTCGACAAGATGCCGGAAGGTATCGTGGCGCTGATTTCCAGCACATTTGACGGCGACCTGACCTATTATCTGAACCAGTCGGAGCAAACGCCGTCTCTGGTGGTGATTGGTGAAATGTTGGCTGAAAACGGCCGTTTACAAGTGTCAGGCGGCATTCTCATTCAAGCAATGCCGCCCAATGATGTCAGCATCATCCGCGACTTTATTGAGCGGATGCAAGAACTGCCTCCGTTGGATGTGCTGCTGGGTGAAGGCAAAACGCCAGAAGCGATACTCGCCCTGTTGTTTGCGGGCATCGAATATGAGGAATTGGAAAAACGGCCGTTACGCTTTGAATGTAATTGCAGCCGCGAACGCTCCGAAAAAGCACTCATCAACCTCGGACGAGATGAATTGCAAGACTTGCTGGATACCGATGGCGAGGTGGTCGTAGATTGCCATTTCTGTCATGAGGAATATCGATTTGATGAGGAAGATTTGAGACTGATTCTGGCTGGATTGGATTAGTATACAGTGTTCAGTAATTCAGTGTTCAGTATGATGCTAATTACTGAACACTGCTGGGCGGAACTGGCACACGCTCCATTTCAAATAAATCATTGATATGAGCATATGTGGAGCCAGCGAGACGTCCAATCGGCTGTAATTTCTCGGGGAGAATACGGCCGTTTTCCACGACATCACCGCGCACATAAACCGCTTGCACTTCGCCGAAGACGACAGCGCCGCCGCCGGGCCCCTCTTTCACCACCACAATTTGCTGCAATTTACACTCAAACGCGATAGGCGCCTCTGCCACCCGTGGCACCTGAATCGTTCGACTAGGCGTGGGCGTGACACCTGCCCATTCAAATTCATCGACATTGGCGTCGAATTCAGTCGCGGTGAGGTTCATCGCTTCTTTCGTATCTTCGTTGATGATGTTGATGACAAACTCCGGCACTTCGCGGATGTTGTACAACGTGTCTTTCATGCGTTCGCGGACATTGCTCCAGCCTGGGCAAAAGAGCAGCGTCATCGGATCAGAGGAAACGGCAGTGAAGTAGGAAAATGGAGCCAAGTTAAGCTTGCCCGCTTTGTCCATACTGCTCACCCACGCAATCGGGCGCGGCACAATCGCCCCAATTAAGAGTTTGTAGCGGTCTTGGTAATCAAGTTCTTGCGGATTGAAAAACATAGCTTACTCAAGCCCTTCCCCCAACCTCTCCCAAAGGGAAAGGTTGGGGGAGGAGGGCTAGTCTTCCTTGTACATCGACTCGATTTCACCTTCAAAATGTTCATTGACGATGCGGCGTTTAATCTTCATGGTGGGGGTAAGTTCGCCATCTTCGACGGTGAAATCACGGGGCAATACGCAGAACGCACGTACTTGCTCCACTTTCGCAAAGTGCGTATTGACCTTTTCATCAACACCTTTTTGAATGAAGGCGATTAACTGGGGATCGTCATGGAGCGTGCCAGTGATGCCGTTTTCGTCGGCAAATTTTTGGGCAGCAACAGGGTCTAGGGTGATCAAGGCGGTGATATATCGCCGTTTTTCACCAATGACAACGGCTTGCGAGACCAGCGGCACGTTTTTCAACGCAGCCTCAATGTTCTTCGGCGCGATATTTTTACCACCGGAAGTAATGATGATCTCCTTCTTGCGGCCAACGATGGTGAGATACCCATCCTCATCGAATTGACCGAGATCACCGGAATGTAAACGGCCGTCATAAAGCGTTTCTTCCGTGGCGGCCGGTTCCTTGAAGTATCCCAGGAAAACGTGAGGCCCTTCGACCATAATTTCACCATCTTCATCCAGCAAAACTTTTGTGCCAGGCAGTTCTAAACCCACCGAGCCGATTTTATTGGCGTGGGGCAGATTAGTGGTCGTAGGGCCGCAGTCTTCCGATTGACCGTACAACTCAAGCAGCGGCACATTGACACTGTTGAAGAAGTCGATAATGTCGGGCGAAATGGGAGCCGCCGCAGAGATGCAGAACTTGGCCCGATCCATTCCTAAGCCCTCTTTTATTTTTGAAAAGACGAGTTTTTCTGCCAAATTGAATTGGGTTTTTAGCAAACCCGATGGTTTTTTACCTTGGCGTCTAAGGGCGGATTCTTTTTCGCCTACGCCAATTGCCCAATGTGCAATTTTGGCTTTGGCTCCGGTCGTTGCCGCCAAGTTTGCTTGTACGCCATCTCGGAATTTTTCCCAAATACGGGGTACACCAAAGACAATGGTCGGTTTTACCTCTTTGAAATTCGCATTGAGATGGTCTTGTGGTGAATACTGCGCATAGTAAACTTGGTAGCTGGCTGTGATGGCGGCGTGAATCGTGAACATTTGCTCCGCGATATGGGAGAGAGGTAGATAAGAAAGTTCGGAATCTGAAGCGTTGATGCCGAATAGGTCAACAGCCATTTTTGCTGTCCAGGCGATGTTGTTGTGGGAGAGCATAACGCCTTTGGGCGGGCCAGTTGTGCCGGAGGTGTAAATAAGTTGGGCGAGTTGGTCCGGTTCGAGGCTGGCGAGGCGTTTGTCGATTTCTTCATCGCTGATGTCGTTGCCTAAGGCCATGAAGGCATCCCAATCGAGAACCAGTTCGTCATCGACACTGGCGCCTTTCATGAGGATCACTCGTTTTAGATCGGGAAGTTGGTCACGTATTTCGTTGATTTTTTGCCATTGGCTTTCGTTTTCAACAAGAACGAAGGGAGCCTCTGAGTGGTGGACGATGTACTGCACTTCTGCTGGTGAATTGGAGGTGTAGATGCCGGTTGCATGTCCACCGGCTAACAAACCGGCAAGGTCGAAAACTGTCCATTCAGGCCGATTAAAGCCAAGGATGCAAACGCCTTGTCCTCTCTCGAATCCCAGGGAAGCGAGCGCTTTGGCTGCTTGGCGTACTTCGTCCAGGTATTCTTTCCAGGTGGTGGGAACCCAATGGTCTTTTGTCCGAACGTAATACGCGGGGGCATTGGCACGAGAACGGCCGTTTTCATGCAAGCGGTGTAGGATGGTATCTGCTGTCATCTAATCCTCCTCAGGGGAAACAAATGGGTTGATAAGACAATATATTTAGCGAAAATAGCTTCGCATTGATGAATGGATTGAAAATGATGAACCGCAGTGTATGATGAAATCAGTGTGGTTGGTCTGCGGACTCAGTACGAAATAAGTGTGCGTATTTCTTTTGTAGCATAACTGGAGAGGATAGGCAATTTATTGTAACGATTTGGTCACTTATTCGCGTGGTAAAACCCCAAGAGTTTGGTATTTAGGTAAACCACAAAAAGTTCTTAAAATTACCAACACGCAAAATTGTGGTTTCCTTCAAGGAAAAGCGGGTTTTGCACAATTTTATTTTCAAAAACTATCCCGCTTTTACCTAATGCACTGAATTAGTGAAAAATGAAAACCCTTGGGGTTTGATGCTTAAGGGTTCGTTCACAAACAACTTTTGATAAAAACGAACCCTTAAGGCTTGACCGTCTACCAAACTCAAAAGTTATAAACGGTCAAGCCCTAAGGGATGAGGCTAGAACGGCCGTTTTCAATCCCAATTTCCTGCCGTTCCCGATTCAAGAAGAAGCTGACGTGGGTATACCCGGCCGCTTCCAACAAATCCAGCGCGTCTTCAAAATTAGCGCCGACACGCCCCGGTTCATGAGAATCCGAGCCAATCACCACCGGAATGCCGCGCTGCTGCATTTCCGCCAGCATCGTGGGGTTCGGGTTCATTTCGCGGATGGATTTTTGCAGAGCCAGAGGTGTTGAGTTCCATGGCCACACCCGTTTTGGCAATGCGGTCTAAACTGCGGCGAATATCATCCAGCAGCGGCTCCACGCGCCACGTTTGCGGGAACATGTTTTTGACCAGATCGGGATGGGAAAGCGTGTCGAACAAACCTGTTTCCGCTGATTGAGCCAGATGCTCAAAATAAAGCTGTTGGAAGGCGAAATCGTCACCGTTCATATAGGCGTCTTTGTAATAATCCAGCATGGGATGGAGGGAGCCAAGCACATGGTTGAAGTCGGCGCGGGTGAGCAGTTTTTCCAGAAACGGTTCCAGACCGGGCATGTAGTCACATTCCAGCCCCAGGCGCACATCGATGCGACCTGCCCAGGCTTGCCGGGCGCGTTCGACCATCGCCACGTAGTCGTCAAACTGTGCCATCGTCATGCGGACACGGGCAGAAAAATCTGGTGTTGGGCCAGGGTTGTGACAGGTGATGATGATGCCTTTGAGGTTGCGCTTTTCGGCAACGGCGGCAAATTCTTCTGGCTCCCCGCGTGAATGCTTGCAAAGCGGCGTGTGCATATGTGAATCGTAGAGAAGGGGGGATGGTGTTGATTGTGTCATGTTTAAATCCTTCGTAATTTGAGCTCGTCGAAGCCGTAGCTGAGCTTGTCGAAGCCGGTAGCTGAGCTTGTCGAAGCTATAATTTCCAGCCTGGCGCACCCAGATAGGGTTGCAGGTCTTCGTCCTTTAAAAGTTCGCGCACGCTGTCGGCGATGTCGATTTCACCGGCGATAACGGCATCTTGGTAACGGGTGGCCCAGCGGTAGATGAGGCCGCCTGCCCGGCGCAGTTCCACGAGCATGAGTTGTGCCAATGGCCCGCCTTCCTGCTAAAAAGCCGGATTCGACGTAATCTCGCTCCGTTTGGGCGGTGTCGTAGTCCAACCGTCTGAGTTCTGCTTGCCATCCCGAGCGATCCCAGGTAAAACGGCCGTAGCAGGCACGCCGGTCGCCATCAAACGGAGAGCCAACGGCGCCAATATTGACGACCAATGAATCGTTAAAGCGGCGGATGAAGGCACGATGGGTATGGGCGGTGACAAATACAGCCGGTACTGGCGCGATTTGTTCGTATAGCTCTTCATCACTGCTGTTAGGTTGGATGCCATCTCGATTGTTTTTCATGGAAGCATGAACCACGCGGAATTCACTGCCATCTTTGGCAAACCAGCTAAACTTGTCGGGCAGTGATTTGAGAAGCGCTACTTCACCGTTAAGCTGTTGATAGGCAAAGTAGGCAAAACGCCAAAGCTCGAAATCTGGTTTATGATGGGGGACGTTTGCTGTGCCGCAAGCGATGATGAAATCTTCGTGATTGCCGCGAAGAACTTGCCACTTGTCGGTCTGCATTTTAGCTTGAACCAGGTGCAGGCAGTCGGCCGATAAGGGGCCGCGATTAACGATGTCGCCGTTTACGACAACGAGGTCTGGGTTGCCATTTTTCGATGTCTTCACTGACGGCTTGGAGTGCGGGTAGATTGCCGTGAATGTCAGATAGTACTGCGATTTTCATGATGTGATCTCCGAATATCAAACCTTTTTAGTCTACACTTTTCAATCTTTAGGTCAAGCTATGTTTGTTTATTTTTCTAAACTCTTACCTCCTTTTATTTATCCCGTTGGCCTAACGCTGGCGCTGGTAATTTTGGCTTTGTTTTTGACACGGAAATTTGGTTGGCGGCGCTGGCAGCGGCTTGTTTTGGTCGTGGCGTTTTTGTTGCTTTGGTTGAGCAGTACCCGTTGGGTTTCCACCCTGTTGACGCGCTCGTTGGAATGGCAGTATTTACCAACAGAACCACTGCCTCAAGCGGAAGCGATTGTGGTGTTGGGTGGGGGTGTGGAATTGCAATCGTCGCCACGGCCGTTACCGGAAATCAATCAGGCAGGCGACCGTATCATCTACGGGGCATGGCTCTATAACCAGGGCTACGCGGATAAAGTGCTGCTTAGTGGCGGCATTGTGCCCTGGATGGGGCCAGAAACGAGCCAGACGGAAGCGCAGAGCATGGCGGAGTTGATGATGATGCTCAATGTGCCGGAGGAAGCGTTTTTGCTGGAGGAACAGTCGCAAAATACGTATGAGAATGCACTTTACACCCGGGAAATGCTAACTGAAGCGGGTATCAATAAGATTTTGCTGGTGACGTCGGCCGCCCATATGCCCCGTTCTGTGAAGCTGTTTGAGGCGCAGGGTTTTGAGGTGATTCCCGCGCCCACTGATTTTCGGGTGACGGAAGCGGATTGGCGGTTTTTGTTTGAGGCTGGACCGATGGAGCAGGTTTTCCACTGGATTCCTGATGCTTACCATCTTTATGTGACGACGGTGATGTTGAAGGAGTATGTGGGCATGGCGATTTATGGGTTGCGCGGGTGGATTTGAGGAATTGTCAATGGTTAATTGTCAACTTTCAATTGTTAATGGGGTGGTGCGATGAAAATATTTCGCTGGATCGTATTTGCCTTGGTTATTGTGTGTATTTTCGTTTCTTGCACCGATGGTTTTGATGTTTTAAACCGTGAGCCTGATGGGAAAACAAAATTGTCTGAGATGGAATGTTACAATTCGTTTGAAGAATTTGCTTATATTTTTCCAGAGGCAGCTACTTCAACTAGCCCTTTGCTGCCAAATGAGCCTTGGTTATATGAAACGAATTTACCAAGTGAATGGATGGGAGACTATAACATTATTGGACTGGGTATAGATGTGATGTTTTCCCGAATTGTTGAAGATAATCCAGAAATTTGGTTGGCAAGACCTCAGACGGTATCTAGAAGAGGACATTAAAAGCGTGCTAATTTATCGTCCCTTATCCAAAGAGTGGGATTATGTTCCAGATATCGTTGAGGGTACGAATATTTTTATTGGTGAAATATTTCAAACCAGTGATGGTACAGTATGGGGGGAGAATAAATGGTGGGGAGATGATGTTTCTCCAAAACGAGGCTCTGCATTAAGTAAGTTCAATGATCAGATGGGACAGTTTGAATTTGCTTCAGGCGCATTAGAAATACCATATATTGGACAGTACTCTTCGACAGGTTTTGAAATACTTTTAGATAAACAAGATGTTTTCTGGTTTTTGTTAGAGAATGATGGCATTTATCGTTATGATCCACTTACTACTATAACTAGCAAACAAGCAGATTTGTCAAATATTATTCCGACAGGGGCTACATTAGCCATCGACGGTAGCATTTATTTTGAAGACCTTACATACGATAAATTTGTGGCTGCGGATCCTATGTACAGTCTTTATGATGGGTTAGTTTATCAATTCTTTCCTGATACCGGAGAATTGGTAAAGATAGAAACACCGTCTGGACCTTGGCCAATGGGTAGAATATTCGTTACGGAAACCAACCATTTATGGTTTGGCGCGGTTGGCTATAAAAATTTGAATGATGGTAGTTGGCATCTATTGCATCCTGACTCTGATTACCATTTTGAGCTAGGTTATTGGTCGCATTCGCCTAAAATCATTCTAGAAAGTTCAAATGGCTTGCTTTGGTTTAACAAATATACAGATATGTATGTAGGAACCGCTTGGTATGATCCAGAAACGGGGGATGGATGTATGTTTACCAATATCGAAGCCAATATTATTGAAGATGATCAACAACAGTTGTGGATGTTTGTGGATGGAAAATTGTATCGATATCAGCTTGAAGATTGAAATGGTTTAATCTTGGTGGGTGGCGATGTATTCGATAGTGGCTTGCGCGATTAGGCCGGAGCGGGTTTCGCCGTGTTCTGTGGCGTATTGATCCATGATGGCGAGTAATCTTTCAGGCACGGTGATGTTGACTCGTTTTGATTTTCCAGAGAGTTTGGATAAGTCAACAGATACCACAGCCCACACGCCATCTGCAAATTCGGGATTGTTTTTGTGGGTGTTCGATGCTGTTGGGCTGTGGAATTGGTTCTTCATCAATGAGAAGTCCTTCGATATGACATTCGATGGCTTCTACAACTTCCACAAGTGCTTCATCAACGGTTGTTCCTGCTGAAAAACAACCTGGAAGATCTGGTACGGTGACACCATAATCGGAGCCTGGGTCTTTATGAATAACAACGGGATAATGCATATTTCACCTCGGAGGCCACTCCCAACCAGCTTGTTTGTAAATGCTTCGTAATGTGCCAGTCGGCAAATCTCTTTTGGGATGTGGCACAGTAACTCGGCCAGGATTTTTGCTGGATGTTTGAATTGATGGTGACTGCCACGAATGTGTACCAGTAACCACCCATCGTTTTTGAGTTGTTTGATTATTTCGCGGCTTTTCACACCTAGAATGATACACACGGTACACACAAATTGTCAATGGTTAATTGTCAATGAGTCGGAATTAAACTGTTTACTGTAACTGTAAACGTTCACTGAAATCTGTATGCTTCAACAACGGCACGGGCGGTTTGGGTGAGGTGTTGGATGAGTTCGGGGGGGTGGATGATGGTAACGGCCGTTCCCAGACCCAACAACTTCCGGCAAGCATCTTCTGGGGAGGCGAAGGGGATGGTTAATTGTAAACGGCCGTTATCCAGCATTTTGCTTTCTTCGGTGATGAGGTGGTACATGCCTTCGCCAAAGGCATCGACCATGAGGGTGGTGTTGGTGGGCGGCACGGTGAGGGTCACGTCATAGCGGGTGCGGTTTTCTTCCAGGCGGGTGAGCCAGGTTTCCCAGAATGTTTGCAAATTGAAATCAAGTGGGCGGTCAAAACTGCTTTCCGTGAGGCTGGCTTCTTGGATGCGCGAGATGCGGAAGGTGAAGGTGGCGCCGAAGGAGCCGGCCACCATGTACCATACATTCGCTTTCGCCACGAGGCCGTATGGGTCAACGAGCCGCTTGACCCAGTTGCCATCTGACCGGCGGTAGACCATGCGCACCCGCCGTTCTTGCCAGATGGCGTCTTGGATGAGGTTGAGATAGGGGGTGGGTTCGCTTTGTTGGAAGAAAACGGCCGTGTCCAGATGAATGCGTTGGCGCACTTTTTCGGCGTCTTGCTGGAAAGGAGCGGGCAGCGAAGCCGTCAGCTTGAGCATGGCGGCGTCTGAGGCTTTATTGGCACCCAGGTCGGCCATCAGGCCAGGGACGGTAAACATGAACAGGGCGCGGACTTCGTTTTCGTTGAGACCGGTGAGATTGGTGCGGTAGCTGTCCATGAGAAAACAGCCGCCTTGTGGCCCTCGTTCCGCATAAACAGGCACACCGGACATGCTGAGCGCGTCTAAATCGCGGTAAATGGTGCGCGGGGAGACTTCCAGTCGTTCTGCCAGGTCTTGGGCAGTCATCTGGCCTTTTGTTTGCAGAAGCATGAGCAGGGAGATTAAACGGTCGGCTCTCATGAGATTGGCGCCCTCTCCCTGGAAAAGGGAGAGGGCTGGGGAGAGGGCAATTACCCTTCTAGTGCCCCTAAAATGACGGGCAGCAGTTGCTTTTTCCGGGAAACGACGCCTGAAGCTTTGAGGGTGTCGTTGTCTAAACGGGGATAGGGGAGGACATCGAGTGCTGAGATCTCGTTGGAAAGGATGAGGCGGCTGGAACGGCGCACGACATCTGTGACCATGAGCATGGTGAAATCCAGAGCACGAGAATCTCGTAAACTGCACAAAGATTCCTTTAAATCAACAATATGATCTTCGAGTTGGGCAAAGTTGGTCACTTCAACCTGAGCCACGCCGAATTTGAAACCAGTGGCTTCGTATTGCTTGAAGTCGGCGGCCACGATTTCTTTGGCAGAGCGGGAAGTGAGGCCAGACCCGGCCTGGAGCATTTGCTCGCCGAATGTTTGGATGGTTTCGCCTTCCAGCGGGGAGCCGCCGATGAAAGCCCAGCGAGCTAAACGGTCGGCGGCTTCGTGGTCGCGGTTGGTGGTGGTGGGGGAAACCAGGATCAGGGTATCAGCGAGTAGTCCGGCAAGCAAGAGACCTGCCAGTTCGGGCGGGGCGCTGAGTCCTGCTTCGTGGATGCGTTCAGAGACGAGGGTGCTGGTGCTGCCGACGACGTCGCAGGTGAAGCGGATGGGGGTGCGGGTGGAGGGATTGCCTAAGCGGTGATGGTCAAGAATTTCCAGTAGATCGGCTTCGTCTAAGGCGCCGATGGATTGCCCGGCTTCGTTGTGGTCTACCAGAATGACTTGTAGGCGGGGCGGGTTGAGGGCTTGCCGTTGGCGGCAAACACCGGCGTAACTGCCATGTTCATCCACGACCCAAAATTCGCTGCGTTCTTCCCGTAAGATGCGGGGCAGGGCGTCTTTAATGCGGGTATGGATGTTAAAGCGAGGCACTTCGGTGTCGCACGCTTCTTTGGCGGGACGATCTAACAGTTCGGATATGCGGGTTTCTTCGCGGGCGGGATGGGAGCCGACGGCATGACTGAGGAAGTCGAAGAGACTGAGGACGGTGACCATGCCATAGGGTTTGCCGTCTTTGGTGACGATGGGGGCGACGCCGCCTGTTTTGTTGGCGATGGACCAGGCTTCCCGTAACGGCCGTTCTGGGGTGGTGGTATTCAGTCGATGACAGATGGATTCAAATCGAGGTGAGGCATCTGGCATAAGCAGCGGCGGTTCTATGCCCAGGCGATTGAGTACCCAGGTGGTTTGTGGGTTTAGATGTCCAGCCCGAATGGCGGTGACGTTGCTCCCGTACTGGTCGCGTAGTAACCAGGCGTAACCCATTGCTGAGGCGATGGCGTCTGTATCTGGATTTTGGTGTCCAACGACGTAAATGTGCTCGTTTTTTTCTACCATGAGTGTGTATCCCTTTGCTTCAAATTAGGTTTGATATTTTTATCGCTTTAACGGCCGTTTGTCCACTGTTCTTGTGAGCGACCTGCGCTAGAAAGTAACATGAGTTTCTGAACCTTTTGCTTTCAATTGGACAACGTTTTGAAACGGTTCGTTGATTATGACCCTGTTTGTTACAATACACCTCGATATTTATTGACCCATTCCGGCAGCAAAAATCTTGTTTCCGGTATGCAAGGAGGAAGGCAAATGAGTGTGAACATCCCTGAAAAAATGTACAAAACAACACCCTGGTGGATTACCTTAATTGAAGGTATCGTGGCGACAATTGTTGGGCTATTTTTACTAACCAATACCCAAGGTACGGTAGAAGTCTTGGTACAAGTTTTGGGTTTATTTTGGCTTGTGGGCGGTATTTTAGCGATTGTCAGTATTTTTGTGGCTGACACAGGCGTCCATTGGGCGTGGTCTTTGATAGCGGGCATTATTGGCATCATCGCTGGTATCATAGTTTTACGCCATCCTATGTGGAGCAGCGTGATTGTAACGGCAACTGTGGTGATTGTCTTGGGTGTTGTGGGGCTGGTGAACGGGGGTATTGATCTGTTTAAGGCGTTCAAAGGCGGCGGTTGGAATAGTGCAGCGATGGGGATTATCAGCATTTTGTTTGGTATCTTTTTACTGGCACAACCTCTGTTTTCCCTGAAAGTCTTCATGTTGATGTTTGGTGTTCTCGGCTTTTTTGGCGGCATTGTGATGATTCTCATGGCGTTCAAGAATCGTAATTGATTAAATTGATTCGTTGAATAAGCCCTGTGCCTTCTCGCAGGGCTTTTTTATTTTAGTCGATTTGCTTGGAGTAGGCTGAGAAACGGCCGTTATTCAATTGTCCGACCTCGTGTGTAGATCGTATAGTTATCCAAAGTGAAATTCCAAAATAATGAAGGATGATTCCATGCCTGATAAAAATTTAGTGATGACATTGGCCAAGGTCTTGATTGCGGCTGCTTGGGTCGATGGCGAGATTTCCGAAGATGAAGCCAATAGTGCCAAAGATTTGCTGTTTTATTTGCCCCAAACTGTGGGCATGAGAGACATGAAGCTCACGGCGCAAGAATTTGAGCTGCTAGAGATGTATGTTGATACGCCCGTTGATGACGCTGAACGGGCGCGTTTGGTGGCGGACTTGCAGGATGCTGTGCAGTCGTCTGAGGATAAGGCGTTTGTGGTGTCGATGGTGAAGCAGCTGTTGGAAGCGGATGGTGTGGTGTCTGAAAAAGAATCAACCGTTCTGGCAGAAATAGAAACGGCCGTTGATGAAGTTCACACTGGCACATTTAGCGGTTTGAGCAACTTGTTTGGCAGGGCGGTTAACCGTCGGTCTGAAGTCGCCAATGCCCCTAATCGTGAACTGTATTACGATGATTTCATCAAGAACCGGGTATTTTATTTTGTGGAACAGCGGCTTAACGGACAAGACGGGTTAGGTATGGATGAAGCGGATTTACGCAAATACAGCCTGGCTGGCGGCTTGATGGCTAAGATCGCACAGACAGATCGGCAGGTAACAGATGAAGAAGTTGCGGCGATGGAAGTGGCTTTGCAGGAAAAATGGGGCGTAGAATGGGAAACGGCCGTTTTCATCACCCAAGTTGCAGTAGCAGAAATTACGGCAACCCAGGACGTATTCCGCATGTATCGGGAGTTCAGCACCATAACCGCAGAAGAGGAACGGGTTCGTTTTGTAGAGGCGCTGTTTGCCGTCGCCGCCGCCGATGGAGATGTTTCCTTTGAAGAAACAGAAGAAATTCGTGCCATTTCTAATGGTTTGAACTTGTATCACCACCAATTTATTGAAGCGAAGATGAAAGTGATTTCGTAAGGCTTGAACCTCAAATAAAACAGTTTTTTAAGAGACTGAAGCGTAGAGACTATCATGTATTTAGTCTCTACGCTTCAGTCTCTTTTTTTATCTGGTGAATGGTTGTTTTTGTGCGTGTTATAATCCGATGAAGTAGTTCAATATTTTTCATGGGAAGATTCGTATGTCCAACAATAATTTTTCGACAAAGCAAATTAATTACGAAATTTTTGTCATTATTTTGACGATGCTTTCTTGGTTTAATATATTCTTGCTTGTTTTTGTGACGGATACAGATAGCCGGTATGTTATTTTCCAGATAGAACAAATTCTAACTATTTTCTTTTTGCTTGACTTTGCTTACCGACTAAAAAAAGCGGAGTCCCGCAGTCAATATTTTAAAAAATATGGCTGGTTGGATTTGATTGGCAGTTTCCCTTTTTTGCGGTGGTTGCGGGCTTTGCGTGTTTATAAAACCATTCAATATTTGAGAAGCATCCACGGACGAAGGATTCTTAAGCAATTTTTTTTCAATCGAGCAGAAACGGCTGCGCTTACAATTATATTGGCGGTTATCTTCTTGTTTGAGTTTGCATCTATTTTTATTCTTTTGGCGGAAGATAGTGTTCCAGGTGCAAATATAATTACGGCTAATGATGCAATTTGGTGGGTTCTTGTGACGGTAGCAACTGTGGGGTATGGTGATATGTATCCGGTGACGGGTAACGGCCGTTTTATCGCCATATTTGTCATCGTGGCTGGTGTCGGACTGTTTGGGATACTATCAGGCTTTTTGACACGTAGTTTTTTGGGTGGACAACAGTCTACGAATAGTATGCCCGATCAGCCAGTTGATATAAATCCGCAGTTAGAGCAGATTCTTGCCGAGCTACAAGATATAAAACAAAGTCAGCAAGCCGATCGTCTGGATAGAGAATCAGCGGATGAAAGGATACAAGCACGGTTGGCGGCTGTTGAGAAGTTATTGGGTGCTGAAAAAAAAGATGAAGGATAACGGCCGTTTTTAGGTAAAAGCGGGAAAGTTTTTGGAAATAAAATTGTGCAAAACCCGCTTTTCCTTGAAGGAAACCACAATTTTGCGAGTTGGTAATTTTAAGAACTTTTTGTGGTTTACCTATTCAACTGGGTAGATTGATTAAAATAAGGCATACTTTCACACAGATCAGTTGCATACTATGGCTGATACTTTAAGGAGGAAACTATGTGTTGTTTATTAACCGTTCTGTTTTTCTTAGGCCCTCGTGTGGCTGACATCATCTGGTGGATTGTACAGCCAGTTCGTTGGTCTACATCATTCGGCGGTTCTTTCGTATGGCCGATTTTGGGTATTATCTTTCTACCCTTCACCACATTGATGTGGGTTCTGATTGCGCCACTTGGAATGAACACCGTTAGTGGTTTCGATTGGGTGTGGCTTGGATTGGCTGTAATTCTCGATATCGGGTCTTATTCAGGTGGTGGTTACGGAAATCGCGGTATGCTTTTTAACCGCAACAATACGACTGCCTAATTGCACATCTGATTTTGTGGTAAAAACAAAACGGCCGTTCTGCAAAGAACGGCCGTTTTATATTTAAAATGTAGTGGGGCAGCTTCTCCTTATATCGAAGGAACCGCTTCAATGCCATCCTGATTTGGATTGTTCATCAGCTTTTCAAACGTTTCGCGATCCAATGTTTCGACATCTAACAACATATCAGCCAACTTAACCAAGGCATCCTGATTTTGCTTAATGATCTCTTTTGCGCGTTCATAGCTTTTTTGCAAGATACCGCGTACTTCTTTATCAATACGTCTCGCCGCTTCTTCACTATAATTTCGGCTAGAAATACCCCAATCCCCACCGAGGAATGGATTATTCCGCTGTCCACCATACGTAGGCAGCCCTAACGTAGCCGACATGCCATACTCCATCACCATCGCTCTCGCCATGCGCGTCGCTTGTTGCAGATCGCTAGAGGCCCCAGTTGTAATGCGCCCAAAGAAAATTTCTTCGGATGCGCGTCCGCCAAGCGCCATCGCAATTTGATCCTCAATAAATTCGCGGCTGTGAACCATACGATCCTCAGGTAACGGCATCACATAACCACCAGCCCGTCCACGCGGCACAATCGTGATTTTTTGCACCGGATCCGTGTTAAGCAAATTAAAACTGACAACGGCATGACCTGCTTCATGGTAGGCCACCGTTTCTTTATCTTCTTTGCTCATGACACGGCTTTTTCGTTCAGGCCCCATCACCACCCGGTCGAAAGCATCTTGGAATTCAAGCAGCCCGATCACTTTTTTACTACGCCGCGCCGCAAAAATAGCAGCTTCGTTAATCAAGTTTTCCAGGTCAGCACCAGAGAAACCAGCCGTTAAGCGTGCTACATCTGTAAAGACCACTTCAGAGCCAATCGGCTTGCCGCGTGCATGGACTTTGAGAATGGCTTCCCGTCCGCCAACATCTGGCAGATCAACGAAGACTTTACGGTCAAACCGTCCAGGACGAAGCAGTGCCGGGTCAAGAATATCAGCCCGGTTCGTAGCTGCCATCACGATGACATTCGTTTCATTATCAAAGCCATCCATTTCAACCAGAATTTGATTGAGTGTTTGTTCTCGCTCGTCGTTCCCCCCACCCATACCTGCACCACGCTGCCGCCCAACGGCATCAATTTCGTCAACAAAGACAATGGATGGCGCAGCTTGTTTCGCCTTGTCGAACAGGTCACGGACACGGCTGGCACCCACACCTACAAACATTTCCACAAATTCAGAACCGGAAATGTGAAAGAAAGGAGCACCTGCTTCACCCGCCACCGCCCGCGCCAACAAGGTCTTACCCGTGCCGGGAGGCCCTACCATGAGCACCCCTTTCGGAATTCGAGCGCCAACCTGGATAAATTTTTCCGGTTCGCGCAAAAAGCGCACGACTTCTTCGAGTTCTAACTTCGCTTCCTCAACACCAGCGACATCACCAAAGGTAACAGTGGGTCGATTTGCACCGCTCAAATCCTTTGCACGGCTGCGGCCAAAACCAAAGATATTGTTGCCACCGCCGCTTCCACCACCGCCGCCTTGCATTTGGCGAAATCCTCGTGTGAACAGCCAAATAATGAGCAGGACTGGGATAATAGATAGTCCTAAGGTGAACAGGGTGTTCCAGGTTGATTGATCGTTAATGACTAGAACAACATTGTTTTCGGCCAATGTTTCTTGGGTAACACCAAAGAAGGAAAGTGTCTCTTCCAGACTGCTGGCAGAATCCATGGTTGTGGCTAATTCTGTGCCGTTGTCGAGTGTAATGCGAATGGTATCGCCCGTTATTTCCACGCTTTCCACATCGCCATCTTTGATATGGGTCATCGTTTGTGGCAGGCTAATTTGCTCAGGCCCTTGAAAACGGCCGTTCATCCACAATTGCAGTCCTAAAATCAGGGCAAAAACGCCCAATATCCATACCCAAACCGGTATATTTGGGCGATTGTTTTCTGGTTGTTCGTTCATATGCTGAAATTATTCTCGACTCTAAAATTTGGTTATGCTTATTTTTGAAAGATCAAAAATTTGAAAATTGCTAACAATTTCCTCTATATAGTACCAATTTTTCTAAAGATTTGTTAGTTACAAGGTTCTACCCACTATTAATTCTCATGTTTAGCCTGTAATGATGGTGTTTCAGAGAGATTTGTCAAGTAAGAAATGTGTTAACAAGCCTGTTTCCAGGAAGGGAAAACAAACAAGAATGGCACTCGTTTTGTGAAATTGCTTTTGACATGAAAAAACGGCCGTGCTATACTTCTCAGCCTTGTGAAAAAACTTTCCAAGTGAAGGAGGGATGGCCGAGTGGACGAAGGCGATGGTCTTGAAAACCATTGTGGGTTTAGGCTCACCGAGGGTTCGAATCCCTCTCCCTCCGCCTGAAGTCTTATTAATAATTTATGTAACAATCTCTTTGAGAGAATAGGCATTGGGGAGATGCCAGAGTGGTCGATTGGGGCCGCCTGCTAAGCGGTTAACGGCCTTTAAACAGCCGTTCTAGGGTTCGAATCCCTATCTCCCCGCTCATTATCTTTTTTTGATGTTGGACAAAGTTTGAATTGTCACGAAAATTGTGATAATGTTTTGAGGTCTTTCATTAAGAATGCGCCCTTAGCTCAGTGGATTAGAGCGTCTGGCTACGAACCAGAAGGTCGGGGGTTCGAGTCCCTCAGGGCGTACTAAAAGCGACACCAAATTGGGGTCGCTTTTTTTTGTATAAATTTAGTTTTTATTCGAGAGACACAAAGGGTTTTGTTTGACGCAATTGAATACTGCGATAATTCAGACCCTTAGGGTCTGTACAGTTACGAAATTAGTTATTTGTGTGAGTAGAACTATGATTACACCAGATGGTAAAGAATGTCATTTTTACTACCAGGATTTTCATCGGGGACATTCTGCTCAAGAGTGTCGACTCGTAGAGCAAAATCCGAACTCTGAATCCTGGAAACCTGATGATTGCCAAAATTGCCCTGTTCCGAGCATTCTCCTGGCGAATAACAGTCCTGATATGGTTTTGGTTGTGAAAATTTCAAAAGGCTTTATAGGCATGAACCGTAAGTTGAAGGTGACTGCCTCTTGCAGCCGTCATTTGATTGCTGTAGAAGAGCCGCATATTGGCTGTCCTCAATGTGCGCAAGAAAAGCCCGGATTTCAGGACTTATTCGGTGAAAGATAATTCGGGTGGTGAGGCGTTGATGGTTGGGAAAATGTCAGTGTTTTTTGCCAACAGCATTGGCTGTTACACCTATTTGCTGCCTATGAACGGCGAAATTGTCCTGCCCGAGGATGATGTGGTTACCCAATATGGCTTGCTGGAGAACTCTATAATTTGGTGGAATCTGGCTGGTTGGCTCAACTAGTGGTTTGAATGGAGAAGTAATCGATGCAACAGCTACATCCTGTCTCTGAGTTACTGCAAGAATTGGCGGATTTCGCAACGGCCGTTTTTGAAGCCCTGGACTTGCCTGAAACTTGTTGGGATTGGCGACCTGCGCCTGGCGAATGGAATTTGACGGAGTTATGCTGTCATTTGCGAGATGTTGAACATGAAGTTCATCAAACACGATTTAAGGCACTGATCGCGGCTGAAAACGCCTTCATTTCAGGGGCGACTCCTGACGATTGGGTGATACAACGAGATTATCAGCAGGAAAACGGCCGTGCTGCCCTCAATACCTTCCTTCTTTATCGCACAGAAACACTCGATTTGTTAACGGGTTTAGACGATTCGATGTGGCAGCGACAGGGAAGTCATTCTTTTTTTGGCCCCATTTCCATTCATGAACTTCTCAACCTTGTTGTAAGCCATGATCAGGCACATTGGCAGCAAGTGCACACTTTGCTTTCTTATCGGGAAGCGTGATTCCTCATTGTAAATTTGTAGCAATACAAACCCTAAGGGTTTAGTCTCTAACGGTTCAATGTTTCGATAGTTAAAAACCCTTAGGGTCTCTCGAGTAAAAACTAATATCTGGATAGTTACGTAAATTTCAACCTGCAATCTTGCCCTCTTGTTTAAGCTAAAAAGCGTGTGTCTCTAACCGGATTTGATCTCGCAATAGGTCAATCCGCTTTTGAGTGTCCGCATGTTTAAACAAAGCAAAATGATGCTTTTTGTAAGCTAATTCGCTGAGTTGGTTGTGATACTGGTTTGTCCGTTGGTAAGCGGAGAAGCCGCCAACCAATAATGCCTGCCAGCGTTGGCGCAGTCGTTTTCGCCCTGAACAGACAATTTCGTATTGGCGCGTAGTCAAGATACCGATGGCTACTTCTTCAACTAGATATCGTTTGAGCCAACTTCGTTCTTGTAGCAGCGCCCATAAAATTATGATTAGCGTCAGGAAAATACCACCCCAATCGCTCATCACCCCCAGCATAAAGGCTAGATTGCCAAGGGAGACGGCTAGATTGTGGATGGCATGAAGAGAAACGGCCGTTGTCCAACCCACAATTGGCGCAATTATTTTAACAAGGGGATTGGTTGTCATGCGGGCGACGGCAATGCCCAAACCCGTCATCGCCGTGTACAGCGCATGGTTGAGGCCAAAGATTACGCCGCGAAAGAACACATTCCATCCCCATGCTTCCAGTCCGCCTAATTGATACTGCGCCATGTAATAAAACACATTTTCTGCCAGGGCAAAGCCTAATCCCACCATCGCGCCGTAAATGATGCCATCTAGCGGACTATCGATTTCATCTTTCCAGAAAACGAAGATACCTAAAACAGCCAACCCTTTGATGCTTTCTTCGACAATGGGGGCAATAAGATCGGCGACCAGTGCATCGGCTGTGGCTTGACTGGTGAGCAGATAAAAGGGCAAGCTCATCACCGTGTTTAGTCCATAAGCGATGATGATGCTCGGCACTGCGCCCCACAAAAAGGTAGCCGATAATAACCAAGCCGGTTCCTTTTCGTACCGGTCTACCCAATAGATGAGACCAATGTAGATGACAACAGGGATGGTGGCCGCGATGATGGAGATGAGGAGAACGGCCGTTTCAGACATGGACAGATTATAAAGGAAAAAATAAAAAACGGAGATTTGTGTAGAGATTAGACTGATGCAACTTTTGGCAAAACAGTTCGTAACGGTACTCAATAAGATTTATGGAGTTTGTCCCTCTGGCTAAGAAAAAGCACGGATATAGTTGATGAAAGCTAGAAACTTATAGATGAGTTTGGGGACTGGAAATAACCGCCCTGCACATATTAGGAGAGATACAAATGAGTGACAAAGAAACAATTATTGAAGAAGAAATCTTGATTGAAGAAGATGAAGAATCAACAGATGAGGAAGGCAAGAATTGGAGCGATGAGTTTGTGGTGGCTGGTGAAGAATTAGTTGGCACTATTAAAAAACTCGTTAAAGAAGCGACAATTCGCCGAGTTGTTGTAAAAAACGAAAAGTACAATATTCACCTGGAGGTTCCTCTGGTTTTGGGTGTGGCTGGCATTGCTCTGGTGCCGTTTTATGCCGGGCTGGCCTTAATCGCCGCCCTGGTGACAGATTGCACGATTTTGGTTGAACGTAAAGAATCGATTGTAGAAAAAGAGCCGGAAGTTGTAGCTGACGCCTAAATAAAACGGGTGTGTTTCATTCTCTTAAAAATGGAGACAAGCCGGAGGCTGAGCTTGTCGAAGCCATAGCCGCCTCTGCCTTCGACAGGCTCAGGCGACGGCTTGTACTTGTGCTAAAGTAGATGAAACGCACCCAAATAAAACAGACAGCCTCCTGCCTCAAATCAAAAAGGGACAGCACACAGCTATGGTCATTCTGCTATTGGGTAATATAAATCTATATTGCTCTTGTCGATGAAGACCTGTTCGATATAAAGGGCGGGGGGAACCGATTCCCCATTCAAAATGCGTAAAGAAATATCGAGCAATTGCTGCCCATATTTTTCAGGCATATAGGCAGTCGAGCCGATAATGCGTGAATCAGGATTTCTGATTTCATCATGAATTAACCGATCTGCGCCTTGCCCAACGATAACGAGGTCTGATTCTCGCCCCGCTTTTCTGGCCGCTTGTAGCGCCCCATAGGCAGCTTCATCATTAAATGAAATCACACCGATCTTTGTTGAATGGGAGAGCGCCTTTAAAGTGCGCCCCATCATCGTTGCGGTCATCGCTCGAGTATTGCCGCTGTCTACCCGTATTTGATCCGCGTCGCTGATGGCTCCCAGAATTTCTGATACGCCGTCTAGCTGACCTTGAATGCGGGTTTCAGGTAAAGCGCCAGCCCGGGGTTCAATCAGAATAATCAGTTTCTCCAACTTGCCCATCCAATTCTCTTTAATCCAGTTCCCCAAGGCGATGCCCGCCATTTTTCCCGCTCGATAATTGTCTACGCCAAAAAATGTGGCACCTACCATCGGAATATCGATGGCGATTACCGGTTTTTGGGCTTGCTGGAATTTGTCCATGATAAGGCTGCCGGTTTTGAAATCAATCTGATATTCAATCACGAGATCGACATCACGCTCTAGTAGATTGTCTGCGATGCGCAAGGCTTGTTCGCCGCTGAGCATGTTGTCGGCCACAATGAGGTCGATGTTGCTATGCGCTTTGACGGCGCGTTCCAACCCACGCCGCACGTCTACGGCAAAAGGGAGTTCTTCGCTTTGATTGGCAAAACCGATGGTGAATTTAGAACGGCCGTTATTCACAGTATGAGAGCGCACCGTATTTTCACCACAGACCGTCAGGTTGATATGGGCATCCCGCATTTGTTGGACAAATGATGCCGGTGCATTTCCGTCTGTTAGCAATGTGAAAATTTCACTGGCGGCAGCAAAAGGAGCAAATCCCACGCTGTTTAGTTTGGATGAATCCACCAACAGCACTTTGCGTTGTACCGGCGCCAGCATCGCTTTTTTTAACTGGGCTTCTTCAATAGAACGTTCTGTGAGGCCCGCTTCCACTGAAAAACCGACAGCAGAAACAAATGCCAGCCGCAAGTGGAGATTCTTGAGAATGTCGATTCCCATTAAACTGGTTGTGGCATGACCCCGTGTATTAACAATGCCCCCTACTAAAATCACCGTATGATTGGGATTTTCCGCCAGAAGTTTTGCCGTTTCCAAACCGTTGGTAACGATGGTTAGCCGGTCGTATTCGTTAAGAAATGGCACCATAAACCGAACTGTTGAGCTGGCATCCATGAGAATGGCATCCCCATCTTCTACCATTTCTGCTGCCCATCGTGCAATCCGGCGTTTGGTGATGGCGTTTTCGATGGCTGTGCCAGCTAGTTGATTAGTAGACGATTCTGGATAATCTACCAGAACGGCTCCCCCACGCACCCGTTGCAAAGCTTGCTCACTTTCCAGCGTCGATAAATCGTTGCGAATCGTGCCTTCTGACACATCTAAAATCTCGGCAAGTCGCGTGACTTTGACGCCTGGTTGTTCTTTCAGAAGGCGTAGAATTGTTTGGCGTCGTTCAAATGTTGTCGTCATAGTTGTTGGCCTAATTTTAACAATTGAAATGTCAAAGCTTGTATTTAACTGATTGTCTCGCAAATCGCATGAATTTCAAAAACAGATTGTTGTGTAAATCTGTCAATTTTGTTGACGTATATTGATGAACATGTTACTCTTTCGTCAATATACAACAAATATCAACAATTTTCAACAATAACTTTGCTGTAAAAACACGAAGGTAAGTGATGAAAGATTCCCGTCCCGTCATTCGTATGCGCAATATCTCAAAGTCTTTTGGCGGTGTCCATGCCTTGAAAAATGTCCAGTTGGATATTTTCTCGGGGAAGTCCATGCGTTGTTGGGTGAAAATGGCGCCGGTAAATCGACGCTGATAAAAGTGATTACGGGTGTACATCAACCGGATGAGGGCGAGATTGAGTTAAATGGAACGGCCGTTTATTTCAACAATCCGCGTGAAGCCCAGCAGCATGGCATTGCCGCCATTTATCAGGAACCTAGTCTTTTCCCAGACCTGTCTATTGCCGAGAATATTTTAGTGGGACGGCAGCCGCTGCGTGGTGGTCGTGTTGCCTGGGGACAAATGAACAAGGAAGCGGGGGCGTTGTTAACCCGGCTAGGTGTCGACTTAAATCCACGCACCAAAGCACGAAATCTGAGCGTGGCGCAGCAGCAAATGGTGGAGATTGCGCGGGCGCTTTCGGTAGAGGCGCAGGTGCTCATTATGGATGAGCCGACTTCTTCGCTGACGAGCAATGAAGTGGATGAGCTTTTCCGCATTACCAAACAACTACGGGCAGAGGGAACGGCCGTTATCTTTATTTCACATCGACTAGAAGAACTGTTTGCCCTGGCTGATCGCGTGACCACCCTGCGTGATGGTGAATACGTAGGCACACGCGACATGGCGAATGTCACCACCGACGAACTCATTCAAATGATGGTCGGGCGGAAATTAGACGATTTATTCCCCAAACAAACCGTTGAAATTGGCGACGTGGTGCTAGAAGTAGACAACTTGTCGGTTAATGGCGCATTCAAAGACGTTTCTTTCAAGCTTCATGCAGGTGAAATTTTAGGCATGGCTGGACTGGTGGGCGCGGGGCGGACTGACGTGGCACGTTCCATCTTTGGCGTAAAACCAGCTTCGGCTGGCGACATTAAAATCGACGGCGAAACCGTCCACATTCAGCAGCCCACAACAGGCAATGGCGCTGGGCATCGGCTACGTGCCAGAAGATCGGCAAAATCATGGCCTCATTTTACCCATGACCATTGGTGACAACGTGACCCTGCCGATGCTTGACAGCTATGCCACCAAAGGCTGGCTGCATCCGAAACAAGAAAAAGTGGCAGCGGTTGAAGCGGCGCAAAAACTGGAAGTGAAAGCGTACGGCATTGACCAAAAGGCTGCGGAATTATCGGGCGGCAATCAGCAAAAGGTGGTATTGGCGAAATGGCTCAGCACCAACCCGCGCATCCTCATCTTGGATGAGCCGACGCGAGGGATTGACGTGGGGACGAAGGCGTCGGTTCACCGTTTGATGAGCCACCTTGCTTCTCAAGGCATGGCAATTCTCATGATTTCTTCCGAACTGCCGGAAGTTTTAGGCATGAGCGACCGCATTTTAGTGATGCGAGAAGGGTATATCACCAGAGAGTTTGACCGCAGTGAAGCCACCCAAGAAAAGCTCATGATGGCCGCGACCGGCACTGTTGAAGCAGTGGTTGAGTAGCACGAATACGAGGGCTGAGCTTGTCGTAGCCTGGCTTCGACAAGCTCAGCCTTCGTCGAGAATATTTAGAGAAAACAGGAGTTCTTATTTATGGCTACCACCTTTAGCGCAAACGATGAGAAAAAAGGCAGACTCTCTTTTTCTAACGTTGGTGCGATTCCGAGAACTGAGCATCATGATCATCATTTTGCTGCTGGTGATTCTTGTTTCTATTCGTAATCCAGCCTTTTTATCAATTGAAAATTTCCGGGATATTTTGCTCAACATCTCGATTTTGGTGATTGTGGCCTTGGCACAAACGATGGTCATTATTACACGCGGCATTGACCTCTCGGTGGGGTCTATGATTGGGTTGATAGCGATGATGGTCGCGTTTGTGACGGTCTCGTTTCCAGAGATGTCGCCCCTGGTGGCGGTCTTGTTGGGCATGGCAATCGGCTCTTGTTTGGGCGCATTTAATGGCTTTTTGATTACGGCTGGCGGCGTTCCTCCCATTATCGCCACTTTGGGTACGTTGAGTATTTATCGGGGTTTGATTTTTGTTTACAGTAGCGGGCAGTGGGTGAATTCGTATGAGATGCCGGATGGGTTCCGGGCGTTGGCTAAAGGGTCTCCGTTGGGCATTCCCAATATTATTCTCATTGCCGTCATCGTGGCCGTTCTCGTGCATCTTTTCCTGAATTTTACGCGGCCAGGACGAGACATTTACACCATCGGCAGTAATCCAGAGGCGGCCAAGGTGGCGGGGGTCAATGTAACGCGCACGACGTTTATGGTGTATGTCATTTCTGGTGTGTTTTGTGGGTTGGCGGCCGTTTTGTGGGCATCTCGGTTTGAATCGGCACAGACGAATACGGCGCTGGGTTTTGAACTGCAATCGGTGGCGGCATCGGTGGTGGGCGGTGTCAGCATTATGGGCGGCACGGGTTCGGTTTTAGGTGTGGTTTTGGGCGCGTTCCTCTTAGGCATTATTGAAAATGCACTGACGTTGGTGCGTATTTCTCCGTTCTGGCAGTTGGCAGCACAGGGCTTGTTGATATTAACGGCCGTTATCATTGATTCTGCTATTTCGCGGCGGTTACAGCGGTATGGGGGTGAGTCATGAGTACTCCAACAAGTGGCATCCAAATGAAATCCAAACAATCGGTTGGTGACATGTTCAAACGGTGGGAATGGCTTCTCGTTCTGCTTATTTTCCTTGTCACCCTCGTCAATGCTCGCCTGACGCCTTACTTTTTAGACACCCGCAATCTGATGCGGGCCACATCTGACTTTATGGAATTAGGGCTGATGATGCTGCCGATGGTGTTTATCATCATCACGGGCAACATCGACTTGTCAGTCGCGTCGATGATGGCGATGTGTGCCTCGTTGATGGGCTGGATGCACATGCAAGGCACTAATATTTGGGTGGCGATGGTGGCCGCGCTGCTGCTCGGCATTCTGGCTGGTTTCCTGAATGGCTATCTGATTGCCAAAATAAAACTGCCAGCGCTGGTGGTAACGTTGGGTACGTTCGCTTTTTATCGCGGCATGGCCTTTGCTTTGTTGGGCGACCAGGCGGCACGGGGCTATCCAGAAACGTTTACTTTCCTGGGACAAGGCTCTGTGGGCAGTATCCGCTTTCCTTTCTCGGCGGTATTGTTCATCATTTTTGCCGTCATTTTTAGCTTGATTTTGTACAAGATGAAGTTTGGCCGTTATTTATATGTCATCGGGAATAATGAAGATGCTGGCTATTACGCAGGTGTGAATGTGGTTCGCACGAAGCTGATGATTTATATGATGTCGGGGTTCATGTCGGCGTTGGCGGGCATTGTGTTGGCGGCCCGTTTTGGCAGTACCCGCCCGGATATTGGCACGGGTTTGGAATTGGCGGTGATAACGGCCGTTGTCCTCGGCGGTGTCAGTATTTCAGGCGGAAGCGGCACGATGATCGGCGCGATTCTGGCTCTGATTCTGATTGGCGAAATGCGTTTTGGCATGGGGCTGATCAATATTCCCGGCCAGGGACAAAACATCGTCATTGGCTTTCTTCTGATTCTTTCCATTTTGATTCCCCATGTTGGCCGCGAACTGACGAGTGGCAATGTGAAGGTAAATAAAGGGTTGGTGGTGAAAACGGCCGTTGCGCTCATCATGATCGCCCTGTTTACCGTTTTCTTCTTTTGGTCCCGCACCCTACTAATCGCGTAAAGAGATTTCAAATCAAGGAGGTTAAACAAATCCATAAATAAACAATCAAAACGATTCAATCATGAATTTAATAAGCTTTTGATAGCGAGAAGATAAAAAATCTAAGGAGAGTTAAGATGATGAAAAAGATAAGTGCCCTGTTACTGTTAGTCCTGTTGATTGGTGTATTGGCTGCTTGTGGCAGCTCAGAACCAGAAGCCGCTCCCACCGAAGCCCCCGCGCCAGTTGAAGAAGCTGCTCCCGTCGAAGAAGCCCCTGCCGCCGAAGAAAGTGGCAGTAAAACCTACGTATTCGTTCCCAAAGGGTTAGGTATCCCTTACTTTGACACCGCCAACAAAGGCGCTCAAGAAGCTGCCGCAGAATTAGGCGTTGAAGTCACCTACACTGGCCCAGCCACCGCCGACGCCACCGAACAGATTCAAGTATTGAACGCCCTGATCGCTCAAGGCGTGGATGGTCTCTCCATTTCTGCCAACGATTCTGATGCCCTCGTTCCCACCGGGAAAGATGCTATGGAATCTGGTATCCCCGTCGTCAGTTGGGATGCGGCCATTGCTGAAGGCGGCCGTAATGCTCACATAAACCAGGCAGACGCTGAAGGCATTGGCGTCGTCCAAATCGAAATGGTTTCCGACTTGATTGGCGGTGCTGGCGAAATCGCCATTTTGAGCGCCACCTCCACAGCCCCAAACCAGAACGAATGGATTGAGTACATGAAAACCGAGCTGGAAAAACCGGAATATGCCGACATCGAACTCGTGACCGTCGTTTACGGTGATGACGAAGACGAAAAGAGCTACAACGAAGCCATCGGTCTGATGCGCACCTATCCTGACCTCAAAGGCATTATTTCCCCCACTACCGTCGGTATCGCTGCTGCGGCTCGCGCTGTGCAAGATCAAGACCGTGTAGGTGAGGTCTTTGTCACTGGTTTGGGTACTCCCAACCAGATGCGTGAGTACGTGAAGAGCGGCGCTGCACCAGCCTTTGCGTTGTGGAATCCAGCCGACTTAGGTTACTTGTCCATCTATGCCTTGAACGCTATTGCTTCTGGCGAAATCGAAGGTAAAGCGGGTGATACCTTTGAAGCCGGTAGATTGGGTTCATATACCATCGCTGAAGACGGTTCCGTCTTGTTAGGCGCTCCCACCGTTTTTAATATCGACAATATCGACGACTTCGACTTCTAGGTAAAAGCGGGAAAGTTTTTGGAAATAAAATTGTGCAAAACCGCTTTTCCTTGAAGGAAACCACAGTTTTGCGTGTTGGTAATTTTAAGAACTTTTTGTGGTTTACCTAATCCGAGTATAACAATGTTTAGTGGGAGACCTCCGAGGTTTCAAAAACCTCGGAGGTCTGTCTCCCCATAGATTTTTACTGGAGTGAGCCATGAAGCGTGTTGGGTTTACCCTCAAAGTCCGTGCAGATAAATTAGATGAATACAAAAAGCATCACCAACAGGTGTGGCCGGAAATGCTCGACGCCTTGCGCGAAACAGGCTGGCACAACTATTCGTTGTTCTTGCGGGATGACGGCTTGTTATTTGGCTATTTTGAAACGCCACACAGTTTAGAATACGCCCAATCGTTGATGGCAGAGAAAGACGTGAACACGAGATGGCAAGAATTTATGGCTCCCTTTTTTGATGCCAATGCCAGGCCAGACGACATGTTTTTAGAGTTGGAAGAAGTTTTCCATTTAGCTTGAAGTATTCTAGCCGCCGCCTGAGCTTGTCGAAGGCATAGGCGGTATTGGTATAGCACAAATCACTTTGGCTTCGACAGGCTCAGCCGCCGTTGGTCTCGGAAAGTTTAAGAAACTTTCGTTACAATGTACTAAAAACTTGGAGAACCCCTCATGACCGAATCCCCAACCCCAGCAAATATCCATGCCGCTTACAAGCTGGCGCAAGAACGGTATGCTCAACTTGGCGTCGACACAGATGCGGCGCTCAAACAAGTGGCGCAAATTCCAATCAGCCTGCACTGTTGGCAGGGGGATGATGTGGGTGGCTTTGAAGACCCTGGTCGGGGACTCAGCGGCGGCATTATGGCGACGGGCAACTATCCCGGCAAAGCCCGTAATGCGGATGAACTGCGGGCGGATCTCGATATGGCCTACAGCCTGATTCCTGGCACGCACCGACTAAACTTACACGCCATCTACGGTGACAGCGATACGAAACTTGATCGTAATGATTGGCAGCCACATCATTTTGACCGTTGGATCGATTGGGCCAAAGCAAACAATCATGGCATCGACTTTAACCCAACTTGTTTTTCTCATCCGATGGCTGATAGTGGCTTTACGTTGGCAAGTTTAGATAAAGGTGTGCGTGATTTTTGGATTGAGCATTGCATTAACAGTCGAGAAATCGCGGGCTATATCGGTAAACAGTTGGACAATCCTTGTATTACGAATGTATGGGTTCCAGATGGGTATAAGGATACGCCGGTGGATCGTTATGCCCATCGGGCGCAGTTGAAAGAGAGTTTGGACACGGTGTTTTCAGCCGAGATTACCAATCCCGATTTCAATTTAGACGCGGTTGAATGTAAGCTGTTTGGCATTGGGTCTGAAAGTTATGTGGTTGGCTCGCATGAATTTTACATGGGCTATGCCGTGCAAAATCAGACCTTGCTTTGCCTGGATGCGGGGCATTTCCATCCCACGGAAGTTATATCGGACAAAATTTCATCGGTGTTGTTGTATGTGCCGGAATTGTTGCTGCATGTGAGCCGAGGGGTACGTTGGGACAGTGACCATGTTGTCACGCTGACGGACGAATTGCAAGCGATTATGCAAGAAGTGGTACGCGGTAATTATCTGGAACGGGTTCATATTGGCCTGGATTTCTTCGACGCGAGCATCAATCGGGTGGCGGCGTGGGGGGTGGGGACGCGCAACGCGGCACGTGCTTTGCTTATTGCCTTGCTGGAGCCTGTCGCGCTCATGCGTGAAGTTGAGCAAAAGGGTGATTTTACATCTCGGTTGGTTTTGCAAGAAGCGTTAAAGGGAATGCCTTTTGGGGCGGTGTGGGATTATTATTGTTTGCAACAATCGGTTCCGCTTGATACGGTTTTTCTGGATTATATTCGTGTTTATGAGGAGCAGGTGTTGGCTTATCGTGGGTAAGTAAATCTACCAAAACAGGTCTTGTATCACGAGTTAATAAAGGGAATGAACGTGCGGTAAGGGAGATCTTTTTCGATGGAAGTTGTGTCGATGAGGTCTCCTGTGCGGTTGTAGAAGGTGAAGTTGATACAGACGGGGTTGGCGATGATGAGCATGGCTCCATAATCTTCATTGTAGCGGAATTGGCTTCCTGATACGGGCGTATCACTCAAGCCATAGAGGCTGCGTCCCCCCAATCCATTGACAAAATAGAGCATATTATCTCGTTGAATTCGTTCATAGGTATGATCATGTCCCGCGAGAACGGCCGTTACTCCCCAATCCGCATACGGCCACTGCATGATGACTTCAGAACCATGTACCGATGATGAAGAATACGGGGGATGGTGCATGAAGACCAGTTTCCATTGTTCCTGACTGCTGCTCAATTGCGTTTGCAGCCAGTTGGCTTGGATGGAATCGAAGGAACGGCCGTTTGGTTCATGTGGGTCGCTGTCGATGACAAAAATGTGGACGGATTCTGCTGTGAAATCGTAATACCGTTCGTTGCCGGGGAGGGTAAAATAATCTGTGTAAGGTTGTAAATCAAGCGTTCCCCAATCGTGATTGCCCAGGCTGGGGAAGAAGCGGTTTTCAACCGCACCTGTCCCATAACTACCCTGATACGGGGAAATATAGTCGTGAAAATATTGCCCGATATTAGCATCGATCGTATCCGCAGCGCCGATATTGTAATTATTATCCCCCGTCGTCACAATGAAATCGACATCCCAGCTATCAATTAACGCGGCCACATCAGCCAGCGGCTGACCTGCGTAGCCATAGTCGCCAATGACGGCAAACCGGGTACCATCTGAGCAGATGTTGGCGGTGCTGGCTTCATTATTTTGGGCATTTTGGGCGGAAACGGCCGTTTTCGTTTCCCATACATTTTTACCGCCCAAAATAATCGTTAACAAAACCAATCCCAAGATGAGAGAATGTGTCTTTTTCATCGTGTCCTTATAGTTGTCACGTAATTTTCACAGCCTGTTAAGCACAATGTAAGAACCGTAGTGTATCATGTGGTCTGATTATTAAACTTGTAATTAGGCAAAAAACATGAGCGAAAAAGAATATTATTACTGCTGGGAATGGGATTTCAAATCGTCACCTGCCCAAATTTGGCCGCTGGCCGCCAATACCAACCGTTTCGACTACGATACTGGCCTCCCTGCCTACGAAGAAGATAAAACTGCTGAAACTGAATTGGAAAACGGCCGTCATCGGCTGCGTTTTCGTATGTATGGTGTGGCGTTGGAATGGGACGAAGAGCCGTTTGAATGGGTAGCACCCTGCCGCTTTGGCATTGTTCGCCATTACAAACCTGGGCCACTCCAGCCCATTGCCCAACTGCGTGTTTTGGCGCAATTTTATTCCAAGCCAGAAGGCGGCACGCACTTCACCTATGAAGTGTGGGCGAAACCATCGGGTCTGTTGGGACATCTGGCAATTCCCATACAGATTGGCATTCTGTCTCACCGAGATTTTGACCGCGTATTTAGGCACTATGACGACATGGTGCAATCAAGCCAAGCTATCATTGATGATCCGGGGCGTGGTATTAAATTTGCCCCAAGCGGGCGGGAGCGACTGGCGGCCATCCGCCAAAATTTGGTAGAGCAGGGCCTAGAGTCGGCGCTGGTTGACCGGCTGGTCACCACCATTGAAGAAGCGGATAACATGAATTTGGATCGGATTCGGCCGTATGCGTTGGCAGACCATTGGCACGTATCGCGCAAGGATACGCTGGAGATGTGCTTGTTAGCCACCCGCGCTGGACTGCTAGACTTTCAGTGGGATTTGCTGTGCCCTTCTTGCCGGAATGCGCGGGAAAGTGTCACCAGCCTGGGCGATGTGGGGCAAACCGTGCATTGCCACACCTGCCGCATTGATTACACCGCGAATTTCACGCAGTCGGTGGAGCTGACGTTCCGCCCCAATCCGTCGATTCGTATTGTGCCGGAGCATCAGGAGTATTGCATGTCGGGGCCGATTTCGTCGCCCCATATTGCGGTGCAGCAGCTGTTACTTCCAGGCACAAATAGACAGGTGCAGCCATTGTTGGAAAACGGCCGTTATCGCATCCGCACCATGTCCATCCCCGGCAACCAACTCTTGCAAATCGGAGAGAACGGTAAATTTGAGGCCAGACTACTCGCGCAGACAGCCGGTTGGTCGGGAGAAGAATACCATCTGGCGACAGAACCCACTTTGCTTCTGGAAAACCTCACCGAAGAAGAGCAATTGTTTATCATGGAACGGCTCGACTGGTCTGATGATGCCGTGGTGGCCGCCGAAGTGACCGTCATGCAGCAGTTCCGCGACCTGTTTGCCGAAGAAGCGCTGCGTCCCGGCGACCAGATTGTGGTGGGCAGCCTCACTATTCTCTTCACCGATTTAGTGGGTTCCACGCAGCTATACCGCGACATTGGGGATGCGCCTGCCTTTGGCTTGGTGATGAACCACTTTGACGTGCTGCTCGCGGAAATCGCGGCGGCAGACGGCGCTGTCGTCAAGACGATTGGTGATGCGGTGATGGCGGTGTTCCGCGACCCGGCGGCGGCTCTGAAAGCGATGCTCTCTGCGCAAGAAAAATTGGCGAATCCTCCTGAGGGAGAACGGCCGTTATGCTTAAAAGCCGCGCTCCATCATGGGCCTTGTATCGGGGTCAGTCTCAACGGTAAATTTGATTATTTCGGCTCCACCGTCAACATTGCCGCCCGTCTGGAAAAGTTTGCGACGGGCGCGGACGTTATCCTCTCCCAGACTGCGGGTGCGGATCCAGAAGTAGTCCGTTTCCTGGCAGACGCGGCTCCAGAAGTAACCGCCACCTCGTTTCAAAGCGAATTACGAGGCTTTGGCGCAGAATCCTTTACGCTCTGGCGTGTAAAGTCCTCCGCTTAAACCCCTCCCAAGATTTCCCAGAACTGGCTCCCTCGCCCTTGGGGAGAGGGCAAATGTAGTATTGCCCAAGCTCTTCCTCTCGTGTACCATTTGAACCATGAGCAATGAACAAAATCACAAGACAAATGACCCATATGGCCCCGTCTGGCGCAAACAGTTGTTGGCGCGATTGGCGGCTGAACGTGCTTATTTACTGTTGCAATACCGTGGCTTGAGTGCAGAAACGTTAACGGCCGTTCCTGCGGCTGGTAATCTAACATTCAAAGATGTATTGCTGCATGTGGCGGCTTGGGATGCGTTTCATACAGAGAAGATTAGTTTGGTGGAAAGTGATCGCACTACTGACCTCCCAGAACTTACCCCGGAAATACGCGATCAGCGTAACGCTGAACTTGAAAAAGAAGGCAAATCCGTGCCACTGGAGCAAGCCCTCGCCACCAGTCTTAAAGAACGCGCTGGCTTTATCGCCGCCCTAAAACGAGTTCCCGATGACCGGCTGCACCGGCGCATCACCATGCCCTCCGGCGACAGAACGCGGATACGAACCTGGGCGCGTTGGCGCTTTTTGCACGATATGGCTCACGCCGCCGAATTAGAAACGTGGCGGAATGGTCAGCCGCCGGAGGTTGTGCGCCACGTTGGCCCCCAATTTATAGTGCGAGCCATTGTGAACGCCACCCGCAAAGAATTCTTGTCACTGGTTGATTTGATTCCGCCTGATGAACGGATTTCTCGCCCGGTGTGTGGGGTGTGGGGACTCAAAGACTTGGTTGGGCATCTGACAGATTGGGAGCGTGTTGGGCTGGATGGGTTGTGCCAATTGGCCGATGGCAAAACTCCGGAATTCGACTACGAAATTCCCGATTTTGATGCCTTCAACTACAAGAATGCCGCCGCCCGTGCCGAGCAATCCTGGGAGCAGGTGTGGGCTGATTTCATAGCGACACGTCAGGATTTTATGGACGTGTTTGACCAGTTACCAGAGGCATCGTTAGCGCGGGAAATGCCCACACCGTGGGGCAGGACGATTTCGGCTTACGCATGGGTGATGGTTTGGGCGGGACATGAGCATGAACACGCGATTGACGTGCGCAGCGCGTTGGCTTTGCGCAACTGGCCGCGCCGTCTTACAAAGCACTAGGTAAAAGCGGGAAAGTTTTCGGAAATAAAATGGCGCGAACCCCGCTTTTCCTTGAAGGAAACCACAATTTTGCGTATTGGTAATTTTGAAAACTTTTTGTGGTTTACCTAACAGAATTTATCCGCAGATTACGCAGGTTTTTCCTTTGTGTTTCTGTGACTTTGCCTCAGGTTTATTATACGGGAGTATGACATGACACTAAAACAGCAAAGCGATAATGAGCTGTTGGCTATTTTGGAATCCACTGGTCCTATTTTGCCAGTGGAATTGATTGAAGTTTGTCTGGAACGGCCGGAGTCGTTAACGGCTCCATTTTTGGGGGGGTTGGAAGCCAGTCGGCAGGATGAGTGGGAAATGGTGAGTGATCCGCGTTGGTTTCGCGGTAATCACGCCGGTAAATTCTTGATTGCGTATCAGGAACAAGCGGCGCTGCCCATTTTTGAGCAAATTTATGCCAGTGATGATGAACGGGACCAGGATTTGGTGGAGTGGTTTGGCACAGATTTGGCCTGTTTTGGGGAAACGGCCGTTTCCCCCCTCATCCATGTCCTGCAAACTGATACCCAAAACGAGTACCACTACGGCCGCGCCATCGCGGCAACCACCCTCAAAATCATCGCCTTGCAATATCCAGAGACACGTGAGGCCGTGTTAACGGCGCTGCGCGGGCAACTGCCATCTGGGCTGAATATAGCTACAGATATGATCGTTGATGAAATGTGGACGAATATCATCCTGGAATTAGGGGATTTGCAAGATGAACTCAGCCGCCCGGTCGTGG
This sequence comes from uncultured Chloroflexia bacterium, assembly GCA_963747345.1. Taxonomy (GTDB): domain Bacteria; phylum Chloroflexota; class Anaerolineae; order Promineifilales; family Promineifilaceae. The sequence goes on from CAVVFA010000012.1 coordinate 251,525, forward strand.
AAGCGATGTATGCGGCAAAGTTGATTGATGTCGATATGCTGCCGCTGGCTGAATATGAGACAGCGTTTGCCCCAGATGCACCGCCTCCGCCAGAAGCCGCCGAATTTTTTGATATTTATGCGTTTTACGACGAATTGCGCCATCAAGAAAGCCATCAAATAAAGATGACGGGGCGCAGAAATTTGCTGCGGAAACAGGGGTATATTCCGCCCGCACCAGACCCGCAGCCGTATGCCAACCGCTTTTCCCGCTGGTTTAATGAGCGCCTCATTAAGGGCGCACCCAAGGATTAGGCTCGTGGTTTCTCCCATCAAAATTGGCATGAACGGCCGTTTCTACTCCGGTAATAAACATACTGCCAGAGACGAAATCGTCTTTGCGAAAATGGCTGGGTTCGACTGCATCCAGTTCCCTGGCCCCCCGAATGGGCTGGATGTGGTGCGCTTGGGGGACTCGTTGGATGTGGTGGGGATGGCGCTGCGACGGGCGGGGATAACGGCCGTTATGGAGATGGTCATTCCGTTGTATGGCAATGGCTTGACGGCAGAGGGCGATGCCCCACTCGACGTGCTGCGAGCCAATCTACAAGCGATTCAGGCACTCAACTGCACCCATGCCCATTGGCATATCGTCGCCGCAGAACCGATGACAACCATTGAACTGCGTGATTTAGAGCAACAGATGATTCCCCAAATGAGAACGGCCGTTGCTTTGGCTCGCACTCACCGCTTTGTTTTCGGTTTTGAGCATAATTCAGCAGACGTGCCCCTGTTCCATAGTCCTGAAACTTGTGCTGATGTGTTAACGGCCGTTCCCGGCTTAGGCTTCGTCTGGGATTTCAACCACACGGCCGAATCAGATTTGGCCGCTTATGGCGCACTTTCCCAGAATGCCAGTATGCTGCATGTGTCCGATACGCCCTGGCCTGAAGTCAACCATCATTTACCTTTGGGGCATGGCTCGCTGGATTTCCCCCTATTTTTGCAGGCATTGTTGACAGCGCATTATGCAGGCCCAGCTATCTTGGAAATTGGCGGACTGCCCAAATCAGGCGGCTACGGGCGTGATACCAACGAGGCTCTCATCGATTCCCGTACCCGTTTCCACGAGACTGTTTTATCCCTCTTGTCTTTATAATCAATTTGGTATTCCTGTCAAAAACGGATTGTTATAACAGAACATATGTGCTAAAATACCACCTCGATAATTTACAATCAAACGTCATGGCAAAAATTAGATAGGGGGTTATTGTGGAAGGATATTTTGTTGAAAATATTTGTCGATTATTGGGTGAAACCTTTTCTCATGAAGAATTAGTCGCTCATGCGTATGGCTTGCCGTTTTGGGTCGATGAGCCAGAGATTTTGCAGGCGCAAAAAGATGAGTTGACGTCGGCGTTGGTGCAGTATGCGGCGTGGCGTTCCCAATCCTATCCCTACTCGCTCATTGACGAACTGCTGCATTGGGCGCGAATGAAATCACCAACGGCCGTTTACGAAAAATTCGAACCCTATTATCCACCAGAAGGCCCTCGGGTTGGTCGCGCCATCGATTTGGCACAGCTATGCCTACGCTTAAATAAAGCATTCAGCCAGTATGAACTGCTCTCGTTGTGTGTGGAACTGCATGTGCTGCCCATGCGCTTTGGTTTGGATAAACCGTATCTCAAATTGGAAGGGCTGATCTCGCTTGTCGATACATTCGACAAAAGGGGGCGTATTCAGGAACTGCTTTTTGCGTGCCATAAAATCCGCCCTGGTATTGCGGATGAATTGTCGCTTGTCCAAGAATCCTAACCATTAAAAAAGACTGCGACCGGATGGGTGTTAAGTATCCAGTCGCAGTCTTCTTTGTTTTAAAGTGGAGAGCGGTGGGGAGGTCCGCTCTCCAGAATAGGTTTAACGGGAAATGGGGCTAGGGGCAAGCACCCATCGTATCACCATGACCCAGGTGCCCGCCAAGCGCAGATTGGGGAACCGTTTTTGTCTTTTCTGCTGGGTGAGCCGGGTTTGTGACAAATGGTCACGTTTCCGCCGTTGTTATTGTCGTCGTTGTCATCACCAGGAGGCGGCGGAGGTGGTGTATCTGCGGGTGTGTAGAGGATGATGATTTGCACAATCTGAATGCTGCCATCTTCTGCCACGCAAGCGATTATCATGACGACGCTGCCGATTTTGAGTTCGCCTTCTATTTCATATTCATCGATATTGAGGCTGGTGCCATTGCTTAAGGTGAGTGTGCCGCTGCCGATGTTGGTGATAACGGCCGTTATCGTCACACATCCCTCGTCAATTGCCCCACTTAGCCGGTCTATGCGCGTTGCCAGCCAGGTGCCATCTTCCATAATGCGTGCCGTGACCCGAACCAAATCTCCCACTTCAATGTCGTCGTCGATGCGTGTATCGGCGTTGGTAGCTATGGGCAAACCACTGATAACCCAGGGATTTATCGCCTCAACCGTGCCAGCAAAGATGATTTCCAGCAGATAATCTTCGTCCAACAGCATAATGCTGTCGGCCATCCAGGTGCCGTCGGGCAAAATGCGCCCCGTAACGCGCACCGTATCTCCCACCTTGATGTCGGCGTCAATCAGGGCATCAGGTGATAGGAAGAAGGAGAGACCAGCCACCTGCCAGGGGTCGATGCTTTGCACGTCGCCCGTAGATGCTAAACGTGGCGAGGGTGGTATCGACCCATTCGATGCTGGTGGCGAGCCAGGTCTGGTCTTCGAGAATGAGTCCGTGTAACTTCTGACGATGTCGCCGATTTGGATGTTGGGGGAAACGGCCGTTTCCCCATCCACCGTAATCCGTCACCCCAGAAATCAGCCAGGCATCGTCGCCCATCTGCTGCACCACGCCGGTAAAGGCGAAGGGATAGCCTTCGTCATCAGACATCCGGTTAATGCTTACCGCCATCAGGGAACCGTCTGAGCCAATTGTGCCGTCCACGCGCACCGTGTCACCTAATTCGATGGCATCGTCTATGTGCGTGTCTGCGTTGATCTGAATGGATTGTCCAGCTACCAGCCACGTATCAGCAGCTATTTCCGTGACAATGCCGGTGAGGCTGAACTGGTTGGCAGGAGATGGTTGCATCAATTCGATGCGGTCGGCAATATTTCGGCCGTCTTCAGCTAGATGACCACTCACAAAGACGATGTCGCCTATTTGCGGATCGCCGCTGATTTCTGTGTTTTCATTGACCACAAACGCTTGCCCCGCAATGATCCAGGTGTCGCCAGTGGCACTGAGTGTACCCTGCCCGGTGATGGTGAATGCCGGGGTGGTGGGCGGTTCGTTGGCCGGAATGGTGGAGAGTTTTCCCGCCGTCACAGAGACAGTGCGATTGCTGCCGGACACGTCTACCTTCCCTTCGGTGACGGCGATGCGCGAAAACTGTTCTGGGGAGACGTTGACATGGAATTTCGTACCACGTGCGAGGCCAGAACCATCTGGGGTGCGCACTTCATAGCGGGAGCCGCCGTCATTGCGGAACTGGACGGCATGTTGACTGTCGCCTTGCCATTGGTTGAGCACGATGGTGCGGAAGCCGGTTTCGGGTCGTTGCGCGTCTAACTGCTCGATGGTGAGGCCGGTGTCGGGGCCGAGCGTGGCGATGCTGTTGTCATAAAAGGTGAGTGTGGCGCTGGACAAGGCTCCGGTGCGAATTTGTGTGCCGGGTTCTAAAGCGTGTGATCCGGCTACGGTTTGCCAGTCGCCATCTGCTTCCAGCACTTCTACGAGGCCATTAATTTCGGTCAATGAGGCCAGGTTGGGGGCGGTAGACAGCGCCGAGGAGAGGGCGGGGATGAATGTGGTGTAAGTTGGATCTGCTTCCTCTGCGGGGGCAACGGCGGCAATTTCGGCTGGCTCGGTAGATGGTTGTTTCATCGGTGGTGTGATGTGGGAGGAAACGGCCGTTTCCTGTCGTAAGATCCTGCGCCAATTCTGTGTCTGCAGTGGGACGGTTGGCCCATAAGCCGATTGCGATGAGGGCAACAATCGCCAGAGCGAAAGCCCCAGCGATGCGGCTTGGCGAGTTGAAGAAGCTTGCCAAAAGCGCCAGGAATCCCACTTGTTCCGGCTGGTTTGTCTGAGGGGGTGGCGTGGCGGCAGTACAGCCGTGGCGGCAAGCAGCGCCGCCCGTTGCGCCGATACGGTGGCTGAGGCGGGTATGGGCGCTTCAAATTTTTGCAATTGAGCTGCGAGTTGCAAAAGCGCAGCGTCTTCTGGGGAAAGGCCAACTGAGCAAGAGGCCAGGGATTCGCCAGCTTCCAGTCGTTCTAATCTTTCTTGTAATACATCATCAAATTTGTTCATGTTGTCCCCTATTTATTGCAGGGCGGCACGAAGTGCCTGTAAGCCACGGTATTGGTGAGATTTCACGGCGGCAATGGAGAAGTCGAGCGTATCTGCGACTTCTTGTAAGGAATAGCCAGCCAAAAATCGTAGTTCGACGATTTCTCGCTGGGTGGGGTCTATATGTGCCAGGGCATCTTGCACACTGGCTAAGGTGAGATTCTGTTCGGCAATGGTATCGGGACTTGTATCTAAACCTATCATAGTTTCTACATCCTCAAGCGGAACGGCCGTTTTGCCAGCCTGCTTCCGGTATTCATCGGTAACAAGATTGCGGGCGATGCGGTACAACCAAGCTCGAAATGGGGTTTCGCTGATCTTGTAGTCTGGCAGACTTATCACCATTTTGGTGAATATTTCACCTGTCAGATCTTCGGCGAGATGCTGGTTGCTGACCCGCGACCACACGAAACGAAAAATGGGTGTGTGATGGCGGTCGTATAAGGCGCCAACTGCGGCAGAATCGCCTTGTTGGGCGCGTTTGACTAAGTCGTTGTCTCGTTGTGAATCAAGCACTGTTTATCGGGATCCTTTTTAGGTTTGCATCGATTCTACTGAAGATAACGAAACGAGGGGAAAAAGGATGCAAATTGGGGAGTCCCTCTCCCCAGCCCTCTCCCAGAGGGAGAGGGGGCAGGTTTTGGGATTATGGGGAAAGGGTGTTATATGTGTGGATGTTTTATGAACGGAGATAGGATGCGCCGTTCACATCCAATATCGCGCCCGTCATAAATTCTGCGCCAGCAGAGGCGAGGAACAAGCACGCCGTAGGCGACTTCATCGGCCGTTGCCACGCGGTTTAACGGACTTTGCCCGCGAATCTCATCCCCTTGTGGCCCTTTTAGATGTTCTTTTGCCATTTCTGTTTGCACAAAACCAGGCGCTACAACGCCCACAAAAACGTTGAAAGGGGCTAAATATTTGGCTAAAGATTGACTCATGGCGTTCAGGCCTGCTTTGCTGGCACCGTAGGCTGGGGCAAGCGGTTCCCCGCGAAATGCGCCCCGCGAAGAGACGTTGACGATGCGGCCTCCTCCCTGTTTGATCATCTGCTGTCCGGCACAGTACATGGCGTTGGCTGGCCCGATGAGGTTGGTGTCGAGGGTGGCTTGCCACCGCGCTTGCCAATCTTGGTAGCTGGTTTCGGCCAGGGGATGGTCTTCGAAGATGCCGGCGTTGTTGACAAGAATATCGAGACGGCCGTAATGGGAAACGGCCGTTTCCACCATCCCCTTAACCGCTTCAGCATCTTTCATATCAGCCTGCACAACTAAATGTCCATCCCCGGCCAAGCGGGAGACGGTCTCTTCTGCCGCGGCGAGGTTGCTGTTGTAATGCACGATGACGTTGGCTCCGTGTTCGGCAAACTGTTGAGCGATGGCGCGGCCAATGCCCCGTGATCCGCCGGTGACTAAAACGACTTTGTTTGTGAAATCCATGATGTTTTCTCCTGTGTGTCAATTATTACGACTGGGTTTTTTGAATTTTCAGTAGGGCGATTTTGAATCGCCTACCAGAGAGGGTATGAAATTCGCCAGACTCAGTTATTAAGTGATCGAAATAGGGCATGGTTCATTTCAACAAAACCATCTTTACATGTCATTCCCACGTAGGTGGGAATCATTTGGTTACAGCAGTGGATTCCCGCCTACGCGGGAATGACGGGTTGCAATTTGTAAAGGTGTTTTCTATTGACCACGTCAGATAGTTTATCCGCGATCATAGATAAAAGCAGGCACGGTTTGGATAGTGCAAGCTTGTGCGTATTGATTGGAGTGGGGTGGCTGCATGGTGGAAACGGCGTTTAGGTGCACGCACTTCAAAAGTGCGTCTGCACCTATACTATTTAATACCGCAAAATGGCACCGATGCGCCCCGCTTGTTCAAGGGCCAGGATTATCGGTAATGATTTCCACATGTCCGCCTTGCGTGATGGTAGAAGACACCGCCAAATCAACCACATCATCCACTTCAATGAGATCCTGTTCACTCATCGGGCTGCGGGCGATATTGGCGACGATGAAACCCGAATCACCATCCTGATACCCTGGCGCTCGATAGCCATCGCTGATGATCAGTGTTTGAATGCGCTTATCGCTAATGGCTTGCAACGTATCATCTAATCCGATAACGGCCGTTCCGCCACTTGCGTTTAGGCCCACCATCTTCTTAACCAATTCCTCTTCTCGCTTTGCATTCGCTTCAGCCAGCAAACTAATGGTATGAGCTTGCACCTCATGTTCGTTGGCATTCATGTCAATGGGGAAAGTTCCCGCCAGGCATGATTGCAGTTTTTTAGGAAGGAGTTCCTTGAATTGTGCTGTCGTTTCTGTTGTGCCGCCCAAGAATAGCCGTCTGATGGGACGATTTTCAAAAAAATGGCTCGCCGCTTGCGCCTCATCGCGTAAATTTCGTTGAATCACTTCATTTTCATGGCGACCGCCACCTTGTCCACCACGCATTCCGATGGCCGAAGAACCGCCACCCTTCTTGACCTTTTGTACATCTTCACCCATGAAGCCTTCCGTGGTCATCAGTTCGCCAAGGTGATATTCAAAGAAACGCGCTCCCACTTTATCGACCAGAATCACGCCATAATGGGCATAATGATCCATGAGATGAGCCAACGGTTTCACATAGGGTTTGGGGCCGGTACGTACACGATTGCGGAAAGAAATAGCGGATGGATAGGCTCGGAAAAATGTGCCGTCATGGTTGGCAAACATCACCAACCCTGGTTTAGACCAATCATAGCTGGTGTCGAGGTATTGCTCGACGGCATGAACCTCTTCAACTTGCTTCAGTTGCGACTCCTTAATCATGCCCCGTACACGCAGCTTAATGGTGTCGATAGGTTCATTTGTGCTGTCGGTGTTCAAATAGATGCTAAGCACCATTTGCCCTTGTGAATCGTATGACAGCAATTCTTGCAACTGTTCTTGGGTTATCATATGTCCTCCTCAAATCTACTAAAAATACCGCGAGGTTAAATAGTAACAGTCGGTGTTCAGAACCGACCAAAACTCAACATGTTGAAAAAGTTGAGCGAGTACACTTGATAGATGTGCTGTTGTCTACGGCCGTTCTCCTAATGTGAGTGGAACCGTAATTTCTTTCCCTTCACGGATGACCGTCAGATCGACAGTCTGTCCTGCTTCCGTTTCAAAAACGAGATAGCTGATGAGGTCGTCAGAACTGGTGATAGCCTCGCCATTGATAGCGATGATGAGGTCTCCACCAGGGAGAGGCCCGAAGTTGTTGAAACCACTTTGGATCAATCCCGCATCTTCTGCTGGCGAATCGGCAGAAACATCTAACACATACGCACCGGCCGCGTCCCCAAGTTCTAATTCTTCCGCGCTGTTGATGTTGAGCGTTTGCATCCGAATGCCGATAAACGGATACACATACGCCCCATTTTCAATGAGATAGGGGGCGATGCGGCGGACGGCATTGACCGGAATGGAGAAGCCAACGCCGGTATTTGCGCCAGTTTCCGTGCGGATGGCGCTGTTCACACCGATGACTTCACCATCTAAATTGAGCAGCGGCCCGCCGGAGTTGCCTGGGTTAATGGCGGCATCCGTTTGGATGACCTGTGGCAGGGAGTAGCGACCACCGTCTTCGGTTTCGCGCTCAGAGTCGAGCGTGCGGCCTAGTCCACTGACCACGCCAATGGACATGGAGCCAGCTTCGCCAAATGGGTTGCCAATGGCGATGACGAATTGACCCACTTCCAGGTTTTTAGAATCGCCTAAGGGGATGGGTCGGGCATCGTCGGCGATGGTTTCGGCACGGATGACGGCGAGATCGCTGTCTACGTCGGTGCCAATCACCTCGGCGTGACTGCGCTGCCCGTTGGCATACACCACTTCAAACGCTTCGCCGTCGGCAATGACATGGTTGTTGGTGACGATGTGGCCTTGATTGTCAATCAGGAAGCCGCTGCCTGTGCCGAGTGGGAAGACCTGGTCTTCAAATTTGCTCGTAGACAAAGATGTGGACGACGGCGGGGTTGGCGGCTTGGTAGACGGCGGTGAATTTGTCTTCCAGGGTGGAGTCGGAGGAGGCGAAGGTTGGAAACGGCCGTTTCTCCATCTGCACGTTGAACCGGCTGTTTGGGCTTGTATCGTAGCGACCACTTCAGCCACAATGGCATCTGTTATTCTGGGTTTCAGGCGTAACGGCCGTTAACTGACAGGCGAGGGAAACAGTCAGAAGACTGATAATGAATATGATCAATGGTAATTGGCGATTCTTGCTCATGCATTTGTCCTTGTTTGATGTGGTCCGCGAAGTCGCCGTGGCGCAAACCAATAGCGTTATTGTTTTTCTTGTAGTTCAGCTAATCGTGTGTAGAGCGCTTTCTCTTCTGGCGTTAACTGTTGAGGGGTTTGGATGGTGATTTTTGCCAGCAGATCCCCACAATCGTCTGGTTGACGCAGGTGGGGCATACCTTTGTTGCTTAAGCGGAAGGTTTGCCCGCCTTGGGTGCCAGCCGGAATTTTGAGTGTGACATCACCTGAGAGTGTAGGGACAGTTACTTTGCCACCGAGAACGGCCGTTATCACATCAACGGGTACGGATACTTCTAAATTGTGGCCTGTTCTGGTGAAGCGGTCATTGGGGGTCACTTGCACCACCAGGAAGAGGTCTCCCTGTCCTGAGGGGCCAACGCTCCCTTTGCCCTTCAAGCGAATTTTCGTGCCATTTTTGGCACCTTGTGGGATTTTTGCCGTGATAGATTGGCCGTTTTGGGTGATGGTACGGGTCGTGCCGGTGTAGGCTTCTTCCAAAGAAATCGTGACAACTTGTTCCATATCGGTAGTCGCTGCTTGTTGGCTAAAAAAGTCTTGTCTTGGTGCCTGGCGGGTATTCTGCCGAGCGTTCATTTGTTGACCAAAAATTGAGGTGAAGAAGTCAGAGAAGCTGCCGCTGCTCTGAGAACCGCCAAAACCACCTTGGCTGCCAAAAATATCACCAAAATCCATGTTAGTCCGCTGTCTGCCGCCAGGGGAACCTTGTGAGAAATATTGTGAAAAATCAAAATCAGAATTATTGCCACCCATTTGTTGGTAACGGTGGTAGTTGCTGCCTAATTGATCATACTTCGAGCGATTGTCGGCATCCCCTAAAACCTCATACGCTTCGTTTATCTCTTTGAATTTTTCTTCTGCTTGTTTGTTTCCTTGATTCTTATCAGGGTGATATTGGCGGGCTAAGCGACGGTAAGCTTTTTTTATCTCTTGTTCGTCAGATGTTTTGCTGACGCCCAGAATTTTATAGTAATCTTTATAGTTCATATGTGTCGTTTTAGTGTAAAGCTGGCAGACGTAATTTGGTTTGTGGTGGGGGAGTCTGCATAGGAGTATTTTAAGGGTGCGGTGAGTAACCTGTCAAGTGGAGAGCGTGCTTTCATACACTTCGCTAATGGCGTAATTGATGGCTTGTATGTGGGTGTTTGTTACGCTCAAAGCGGCAAAGCCAGGGCCAACTGCCTTGCTTCTGAACTGGAGGGTTTGTCTGCACGAATGCAGTGGATGAGTCCTTGCAAATCTTGGTCGCGCCGTATGACGAAGCCTGCTTCGTGTAGCAGGTCTTGCCAGTAGTCGATGGCTTGAAAGCGTGCGCCAACAGGCCCGTAGACAAGCCAGTTGGTTTGGGTTCGTATTCGTTCTGACAGGAGTAAACGGCCGTTTGGTGCCAATATTCGATACGCTTCTTTTAGCAGATGCAGACGGTCGCCTTCTTGCCAGCATTGCGACAGGATTTGGTCTAGCATGACAAAGGGGACGCTTTGGTTGGGGAGGGGCAGGAGGTTAAAACGGCCGTTTTGCCAAATCAGGCGTGGGTCATGAGGCGGTTGTGGCGCTTGGGCGCGAGTGCGAGCCAGCGATTGTCCAGTCGTCCATTGGGGATTGTAGACATCCACCACGATGATTTTGCCGGTTGTGAGTCGTCGGCGTAGATGCAGCGGTGTTACTCGCAGGCCGAGGTCAACGTAGACGATGCTGTCAGTCGCCTTGACTTGCCCCATGTCGAACAAGACGTCATAAGGGCGCAGCCCGTCTAAATCGTGCAGTTTGTGCGCCGCCCACAGCGCCGTCGCTAAAAAATAGACCAGGACGATGCCCAGCGCCAGCATCAGCGGCACGAATGAGAGCCACCCTTTCTGTAAACTAATGCCTGATACCAGCAACACCAGCACGAGGCCACTATACATGACAGCAAAAATCGGCCAGTTGGCGGAGATGTGACGGGTGGTGCCTCGGTAGCGTGTGCTTCGTTTCATGCGGGCGGAGTATAACACGAGTGGACGGCAGAAAGCAGAAATCAGAAGGCGGAAAAGATGCGTTGTTTTCGCATGAGGGGTTACGTTTTATGGTTCGAGGCATTTCATTTCGGCAGGCACCTCGTTGTAGTTTAGGGGCAGGCCGAGATACGGGGTGGGGTCTAGGGTATTGGCAAAATCTAGTTCATTGAGATAACGGCCGTTGCCATCATCCTTAACGATAGAAAAGTGCAAATGAACCCACACATTGCGGGCGGAATCACCATTGTAATCACCCGTGTAACCCAGCAGCGTGCCTTGCTCCACGAACAGGTCTTGTGTGCCAGGGGGGAAGGCTGCTTCAATAAAATCGTTGCCCTCGCGGTCAGCCATATGTGTGTGGTAGAGCCAAATTTGCTCGCCGGGATGTAAGGGATCATCAGGCACGCGGATAATGAGCGAACTGCGCCAATCTGACTCGCGGGTGACGTAGCCATCATATGCTGCGTAGACAGGTGTGAGGCCAGGTTCCGTATCGCTGAAAATGTCGATGCCCTGGTGTGGATTGCGGCTGGAATAGGGCTCGCGCGGGTCTTCATATAAAAGGCCAATGAAACCATCGGCGGGCAGGATGAAGGGAGCGCCAGGGCAGGTTTCGCGCTGCACGGTGATAAGGTCGGCACGGTCGGCGGTGCTGCCTGTGGCCCATTGCATAAATGCTTGGCTGCGCGGGTCGTTTAGATAGCGTAGGTAGGTGAACGCCCGATAGGCGAAGTAAAAACTGCCTACGACCAGAAAACCAATGAGGATAATGATGATTGCTTTTTTCACGGGACGGGATTATACGAGGGCTGAAGGGAGGCGCAAAGATTCACCCGTTTTCACCTAAAACCACAAAATCATATCTAAAATTAGCTTTTCTCTAACATAAATCTAATGTGTCATTTTTAAAATTTATCTTGTAATTTGGGAACCCAAAACCACTTTTCCAAAAATATAATTGCCTTTTTGAATATAAGATAGGAGGTAAAAAACTATGTTAAGGCGAACTACGAATGGACATTCTGTTTGGCAAGAAATGGAAAGAATGCGCCGCGAATTAGATCGTATGTCTGACGGCTTTGCGCTGCGTCGTGCGCCTGCCTTTCCGGCTCTTAACGTCTGGACTAACACTGAGGGTGCGCTTGTCACCGCCGAAATCCCCGGTGTAGAACCAGATGCTCTCAATATCTCTATCGTAGACAAAACATTGATGCTGAGTGGTTCACGTCAGCTAGACGACCTCGGCGAAGATACGAAAATTCATCGTCAAGAACGGGGATATGGTGAATTTAATCGCACGTTGACATTGCCATTCCATATTGAGACTGATCGGATTCAGGCAACCTTTAAGAGATGGTGTATTGACCATTACCTTGCCTCGTGCAGAAGATGAAAAACCCAAAAAGATAGCGGTTCAAACCGCGTAATGGGAAATGGATGTGCAGAAGAACATTCATCCCTTTTTAGGAGTGTGAACTATGTCTGAACAAATCAAAGAATTTGAAACTGAAAAAGAAGAAGTTGCTACCCTGGAAGGCGTAGAAAGTACCAGACCGGGTCGCACTTATGTGCCTCGTGTTGATATTTATGAAAACGCAGATGGTATTTGGCTGTGGGCAGACCTACCTGGTGTCGATGAAAACAGCCTTGACCTTAGCTTGGAGAAAAACGTGTTGACGCTTAATGCCCAGACACCGGTTTCCTGGCCGAAAGGATATGATTTAGCTCATGTTGAATATGAGATTGGCAATTACCATCGAGCCTTCAAACTTTCGGAAGCAGTAGACCAGGATAAGATTGAAGCCACCATTAAAAATGGCGTATTAAAGCTGCACATGCCTTATGCGCCTGGGCCACAAAAGCGCCAGATTGAAGTGCAGTCTGCTTAAAATTTGAATAAGATGGGTTTTGCCGTGGAGGTGAACAGCGTGTTTAACCCTTTTCTGGAATCGTTTAACGATGTTCGCCTCTATGGTAAAGGGCTTGACCGTTTATAACTTTTGAGTTTGGTAGACGGTAAAGCCTTGAGGGTTCGTTTTTATCAAAAGTTGTTGTGAACGAACCCTAGTTATTAAATGGAGGTAAACCATGAACAGAAGACAATTGATTCCCTGGCGGCGAGAAGAAATGCCGTTGAGTATGATTGAAGAATCACCTTTCCAGGCACTTTGGCAGGATGTTAACCGTACTTTTGATAGTTTTTTTAATGAGTTTGGTGAACGGCCGTTTAGCTTGGAAACCATCCTCTTTTTCTCCTTCCGTTAACGTGATCGAAAACGATACAGCCTTTACCGTTACGGCAGAGGTTCCTGGTGTGGCAGAAGAAGACATTGACGTGACCCTAACCCAGAACATGCTGACGATTAAAGGAGAAAAGAAAGTCGAGGAAAGAAGAGGAAAAGGACGGTTTCTATCACTTTGAGCGCCGTTTCGGTTCTTTCAGCCGCAAGATTCCTTTGCCGCCTAACATGGTGGATCAGGACAAGGTGTCGGCTAGCTTTGACAAGGGCGTCTTAACGATTACGCTGCCTAAATTGAAGAAGCACAGCAAATTATGAAGCGAATCCCGGTGAAATCTGGTTAAAAGAAGCTGTGGGTTGTGACAATTGACGGAGAACGGCCGTTTTGCTGCAAATAATGGGCGAAACGGCCGTTTTCATTTCGCACATGGCCTACTCGGCATACCACTCAGTAACCGTTTAACAACTTCTCGATTCCCTCTGCCAGAGAGACATTTGCCTGCCATCCGGTTAGCGCCTTGGTTTGGCGGCATCGGCGGTTTGCGCGGGGTCTTCACCGGGGCGGCTGGGCAGTGTGCCGGGTAACGGCCGTCCGCCTCGGTTGACAGTGTGGTAAATCAGATGAGCGACATCTATCAGAGAAGTGGCTGTGCCTGTGCCGATGTCGATGGTCGTCGCGGGCGGCAGCGGTTTGCCCAACATCGCCAGAAACCCAGCGGCGACATCTTCGGCAAAAATCCAGTCACGCGCCTGCGTGCCAGCCGTCATGGGGAAATCTTCACCAGCCAGGGCGGCGCGGAAGGTGGCGGGGATGAAGGTGCGATCTGATTGACCTGGGCCATATGCCTGGAAGATCATGCCGCCGTGAATGGGCCATTCCTGGGTGCGGGCATACATGCGGCAAAATTCCCAGGTGGCGGCTTTGCTGGCAGCGTAGGGGTTGATGCCCAGCAGTTCCCCTGGAGTACGTGCTACGATAAGCTGCTCAACCCCGGGATTTTTCTCGAAGCAGGCGCGAATAAGATTGAGGGTGCCAGTTAGGTTGTGACGAACGGCCGTTTCCACCCCTAAAAATGGATCCGTTGCTCCCGCCGCTGCCAAATGGATGACGGCATCTGGTTCAGCTTCCCGTACGGCCCGAACTGTCAGACTGAAGTTACGCAGGTCGGCATAGACGACATTGAATTGGGGACGAATTGGTTGAGGGAGCAGGTAAAGGGTGTCCGCTGTAGGTTTCTCGGAGGAGAAGGGTAGACGGTTATGTCTGGCCTTTGCAGGAGATTGGGGAATCAGAAAACGGCCGATAAAGCCAGTGCTGCCAGTGACGAGAACGCGCATGAGGAGTTTTTGTAGAAATCAGGGTTGTGCAAATCAAAACCCCCTCCCTAACCCTCCCCCTAAAAGGGAGAGGGCTGGGGAGAGGGGGTTCAACCCCAATTCCTCTTTGGTCTACATTTCGAGGAAATCTTTGTACCAGGCGACCGTCTCAGCCAGCCCTGTTTCTAGCGTGTAGTGGGGCTTCCAACCCAAGACCTCGGCTGCTTTTTCAGAACAAAGGTATTGATCCTGAATTTCCCCCTTGGCTTCATCCAAAATGATAGATTCTAAATCTTCATGACCCGATAATTTGATGATGGTATTAACCATGCGCAGGACAGAAATCGGGTCGTCGTTGCCGAAATTGAACGCTTGACCGCGCACATCGTCCCGCTCCATATTTTCGGCAACTGTCAGGTAGCCGCGCACGACGTCTTTGATGTAGATGTAGTCGCGGCGCATGGTGCCATCGGAACGGATGATGGGTGGGTCTTGGCGCAGGGCGCTGCGGATGGTGCCTGGTACGATGCGGTTCCAGTTCAAATCGCCGCCGCCGAACAAGTTGGCGCAGCGGGTGACGGAGACGGGCAAATCGTAGGTGTGGGCATAACTGCGGGCGATGAGATCGGCACAGCTTTTGGAGACATCGTAGGGATATTGGCCTTGCAGCGGGGCTGTTTCGCGGTAGGGCAGTTCGGCGTGGGTACCGTAGGCTTTGTCGCTGCTGGCGGTGACAATCCGTTTGACGGTGGAATTTCGCCGTGCAGCTTCCAGGATGATCCAGGTGCCTTTGATATTGGTTTCAAAGGTGGGCAGCGGCACGCGGTTGGCAATGCCTACCTGGGTTTGCGCCGCTAAGTGGAAGATGCTGTCTATTTCATATTCGGCCAGGGCTCGTTCCATTAGTTCATAATCGCAAACATCGCCGCGTACGATGTCGATATGGTCGATATCGCCGGTGCGAATGAGTTGGGAATGGGGAATCTGATCGCGGATCAGGCCAACGACATGAGCGCCTTTACTAAGCAGATCGGCTGTTAGCCAGGAGCCGAGAAGTCCGGTGCAACCGGTGACAAATACGCGTTTATCTTTCCAAAAATTATTCACTGTTTCTCTCCACTCGGTGTTGTGAAACCGGGATTTTGTTGACGGTTATGGTTATTGTACACGTTTTGGTTACTCCCAAACTTTCCAAGGAGGATTTTCCTGCCAGATTTTTTCTAGCAGCATGGTGTCTTTCATGGTGTTCATGGATTGCCAGAAGCCTGTGTGACGGTAAATCATTAGTTCTCCGCGTTCGGCTAAGACGGGCATGACGTCTGTTTCCAGGTTGACATCTTCGGCGGCGTTCATCAAGTCTAGAACTTCTCGCTCGAAGAGCATAAAGCCGCCGTTGATCCAATAAGGAAGTTGGGGGCGTTCGGCGAATCCGGTGACGGTTCCGTCTTCTTCTGCTTCGACGACGCCGTATTGCAGGTTGACTTGAACGGCCGTTATCGTTGCTAATTTGCCGTGTGATTGATGGAAGCGGATGAGGTCGGTCAGGTTAACATCACTCACATCGTCGCCATAAGCCACAAAGAAGCGGTCGGCAGTGAGATAATCTGATACTTTGGCAATTCGACTTGCTTTTTCTGTGTTGAGACCGGTATCGATCAGCGAGACATCCCAGGTGGGATGGGTGAAATCTCCGTGGTAGGTGGTGCGAGAACGGCCGTTGCCTGGGCCGCCCAACTGCAAAGTCACATCCCGCATCATTGGCTCATATTCCAAAAAATAGCGGCGAATCTGGTCTTGCCCATAACCCAGCGCCAGGACAAAGCGGCGACAGCCATGTGCTGAGAAAATGCGCATCACATGCCATAAAATCGGCCGCCCGCCAATCTCAATCAACTCTTTTTTGCGCGATGTAGAGCCGCGCATTCTTGTACCTTGACCGCCACATACAATGACGACGGGAATATCTTCCATAGCATAACCTCAATAATTTCTAGCGCGGGGATCATAGCACAGCCCAATCTGCATCGCCACCAGCAGAAAGCAGGTCTAATCGGTGCTCTTTGCACGTTTGGAATACGGAATGATGCTTTTGACGGCCGTTTTCCGGCAAGCTAGAATGGATGCGGTTTATCAAGTCCAGAGGAAGTACCTATTTATGCAAAGACCACATCGAAATAAAAGATGGCATTTTCCCAATTCTCGCTGGTTGTTTCCAGGGATGGGGATTAAACGCTGGCTGGTGCTTTTGGGCATGGGCGTGTTCATTACGGGTATGGGTTTTGTCTACGTGATTCTCCTGCTTCAGCGGCAAGGGTGGATGCCTCAGCCTTTGTATGACCTGTTGACGCTGCAAGCATTGGACTATGGTTGGCGGGCATTGCTGCCGCTGTTGGTCGGTGGCGGATTGATCTTGCTGGCTATCTATATGCTCGGCCATCGCCTGATAGCGCCCTTCCGTCATCCCGATGAAGGGGTCGCGGAGACCTTGTATCAATACAGCCGACAAGGACGTGGCCCTAATATTGTGGCAATCGGGGGTGGCACGGGGATGCCTTCGCTGCTGCGCGGCTTGAAGGAATATACACGCAATATCACCGCGATTGTGACGGTGGCAGATGATGGGGGCAGCAGCGGACGGCTGCGGCGTGAGTTGGGTTTGCTGCCGCCCGGAGATTTCCGCAACAACATCGCCGCGCTGGCGCGAGACGAAGCGTTAATGACGCAGGTGCTGCAATATCGCTTTGGCAGCAGTGTGGTGATAGATGAGGAGGAAGGAGAAGGAGGAGGAAACGGCCGTTCTGAACTCCAAGGCTCAACCTTGTTACAAGGCCACGCATTTGGCAATCTGCTTCTCGCGGCACTCACCGGCATCACCGGCAGCTTCGACGAAGGGCTGCTCGCCTCAGAGCGCGTACTCGCTATGCGGGGCCGCGTTGTGCCATCCACCCTGGCAGAAGTTGCTTTAGTAGCGGATGTTGAGATAAATGGGCAAATAGAACGGGTCATTGGCGAATCCGCCATCCCAGAAGCGTCCGGCCGCATTCGGCAAGTTTTCTTAGAGCCAGCAAACGTTCAAGCTTACCCACCTGCACTCAAAGCCATCTTCCAAGCCGATCTTATCTTGATGGGGCCGGGTAGTTTATATACCAGTATTCTGCCTAATTTACTGGTTCCAGACCTGTCAGAAGCTTTGCAACATGCCCGCGCACCCAAGATTTATATTTGTAACCTTGCCATTCAGCCCGGAGAGACGGATAATTACAGCGTAGCGGATCATGTTGATGCGCTTTTACAGCACATTTCCACACCATACCTTGATGCTGTCTTGGCCAATGACAACCTCTCAGTCCCTCCAGAAACCGGCGGTGGACACACGGTTTATGTAAAGCCAATCGCACCGAAACAAGTGAAAATGATAACGGCCGATCTAGTAGATGAATCACGCCCCTGGCGGCATGACAGTTCTAAATTGGCGCGTGCCGTCATCAATTTACTGGGGTAGAAGGTTTGCCGCGTGCGGCACGATTACGTGGCACGTTACATGCATACTCCTCGGAAGATGTAGCGCGATTTGTCAAATCGCGTTACGGATTTTCATTCATCGTGGTGTACTGCGCCCATGTGGCTCCTCAAACTTTGCGGATTTTGGCTAAAATAACGGCGTTGGCTAGGTAATAATTTCGTACACAATTGCGTCATACGTAATGTGAATTACATGACATTCAACATGTCAAACGATTAGTGTTAGTGTTACAATTAGCAAGGTTTAAACTTGCATATTCACGAAAGGAGAATTTTCGATGACAATTAAAGTTGGTATTAATGGGTTTGGTCGTATTGGCCGTTTGGTATTCCGTCGTTCTGTTGAATTGGACGACGTAGAAGTAGTAGGCATCAACGACCTGCTGGATGTTGATTACATCGCCTACATGCTGAAATATGATTCAACACACGGCCGTTTTAACGGAACCGTAGACGTTGTAGATGGCAACCTGGTCGTAAACGGTAACATAATCCGCGTTACCTCTGAAAGAGACCCCAAAAACTTAAAATGGGATGAAATTGACGCTGAATACGTCGTTGAATCCACCGGTTTCTTCCTCACAGACGAAAGCGCACGCGCTCACATTGAAGCAGGCGCAAAGAAAGTTGTGCTGTCTGCCCCGTCCAAAGATGCAACCCCCATGTTTGTTATGGGTGTGAACCACAACAGCTATGCTGGTCAGGACATCGTATCTAACGCTTCTTGCACCACCAACTGCTTGGCCCCTATCGCCAAAGTGTTGCACGACAACTTCGGCATCAAAGATGGTCTCATGACCACTGTCCATGCCACCACCGCTACCCAGAAGACCGTTGACGGCCCTTCCATGAAAGATTGGCGCGGTGGTCGTGGCGCAGGCCAGAACATCATTCCGTCCTCTACTGGTGCAGCTAAAGCCGTCGGTAAGGTTATCCCGGAATTAAATGGCAAACTGACTGGCATGGCTTTCCGCGTACCAACTCCGAACGTTTCTGTTGTTGACCTCACCGTCAACCTGGAAAGACCAGCCACCTATGAAGAAATCAAAGCTGTTATGAAAGCTGCCTCCGAAGGCGAAATGGCTGGCATTTTGGGTTACACCGAAGATGATGTTGTTTCCAATGACTTCTTGGGTGAGACCTGCACATCTACTTTCGATGCTGGTGCTGGTATTGCTTTGACTGATACATTTGTTAAGGTTGTATCTTGGTACGATAACGAATGGGGTTATTCCTGTAAAGTTTTGGACCTCGTTCGCCACATGGCTAACAGCTAGTTTTTTGTAAAACCCGCTTTTTCTAAGCGTTAGAGTAAAACGTAGTACCTTGCGAGGTACTACGTTTTACTTTTTTTATGTCTCCCTCTAAAATAATGCCCCATGGAATTAAAAGAGCTCGAAACACGGATGCATGAATTCGTCAACGGCAAGGGCTGGTATGACGAGGATTCGCCTAAACCGCAGACCCCGCGCAATTTGGCGGCTTCGCTGTCGATTGAGGCGGCTGAGGTGTTGGAGCATTTCCAGTGGCGGGAAGATGTCAAGGATGCAGATGAACTGGCTGGCGAATTGGCAGACGTGGCTTTGTATCTCTTGCAATTAGCCAGTGTAACGGGTATTGACCTAGAGCAAGCCATTCTGGATAAATTAACGCTCAATCACACACGGGAGTGGCCGATTCCGTGAAGATTTTAACGGTTAGCGATCGGGTGCTGGATTCGCTGTATACATCTAATATCCGGCAAAACGTGCCTGATGTTGATCTGGTTATCAGTTGTGGCGATCTTCCTTTTTACTATCTTGATTTTCTGGTTTCTTCGCTTGATGTGCCGTTAGTTTATGTAAAGGGGAATCATGATCAGGGGCCGCAATATACGGCCGATGGGCGGGAACTGCACAACGTACCCTGTGGTATAGATTTGCATGGGCAAGTACTCAATGTCAATGGGCTGTTGCTGGCTGGTTTAGAAGGCTCAATGCGCTATCGGCCTAATGCGTCGTTGATGTATAACGAACGGGAGATGCGTTGGCAGTTTTCTCAATTGGTGCCTCGTTTATTGATGAATCGCAGCCGCTACGGCCGTTATCTTGATATATTTGTCGCCCATTCACCCCCCTTGGGTATTCATGACAAAACAGATTTGCCCCATACTGGTTTTAAGGTGTTTTTGACGCTGCTTAAGATGTTTAAGCCGCGTTATATGCTTCATGGTCATATTCATTTGTATCGAAATGACACGGTGAAAGAAACTGTGTTTGAAGAAACGACTATCCTCAATATTTACCCCAATAAAATTTTAGACATCGATATTTAACGACTACTGCCGGTTGGAACCGACCGACAGTGTGGAAATTACGCTGAAATTTGCAGTACGCTGTTCCTATTGTTATGCCTCGGAGTTCTATGCATAATGCATAGGAAATGTAGGCATGTGAGGTGAGTGGCTATGAATATGAAGGGTAGTTTACCGTTATTGATTTTGCATAATTTATCTTTGGAGCCGAGTCATGGCTACCGGATTGCCAAACGGATTCGGGTGCAGTCGGATGGGGTGCTGGATTTTAAGGAGGGGACGCTGTATCCGACGCTGCACAATTTGGAAAAGCTGGGGTTGGTTGCTTCGTATAACGAGATGGAAAACGGCCGTTCTCGACGATACTACCAGTTGACAGACAATGGCAAAGCGGAGTTGGCGCGACAGCGTGAAGCGTGGACGGTGTATTCCGGAGCGGTCGATATGATTTTGGGGGAGGCATCCTCATGAGCGATCAATTGCAACATGATTTTGAACAATGGCTGGCAGATGCGACACGCGGTTTATCTGATGAGGTTCGTGCGGTGGTGCAGGATGAGTTGGCTGCCCATTATGAAGATGCGGTGGCGGAGTATGTAGGAAGAGGGGAAACGGCCGTTTCTGCCCATCAGTTCGCGTTCAAAGCGTTAGGCGACAGCCGCGAGACCCGCCAAGGTTTGCGAGATACACATTTGGCAGGACGGCGGTATAAAACGGCCGTTGTGGCTGGGCTAGTTCTCCCGTTAATGATGCCTGTGGGGTTGGTGGTAAACCTGCCGCCTGAATGGGGGCTGGCCTTGATGGCATTTTTGCCTTTGTGCTTTGCCCTTTATACGCTGGATTTTTACCTGCGCCAAACCTATTTTTTCGATGGGGCGAAGCGTACCATTCAGGTTTTATTGGTTGGCGGCGGGGTGAGTATGGTCGTCAGTTTGTTGTTTCCTGCACTGTTTGGCTGCTCTGTTTTTGCGGGCGGGGGATGTGGTGGGGGAACGGCCGTTCTCCTGACTGCCTATGCCTTGTTGTATGGGGGCATTGTGTTGGCGGGCATTTGCTTCGTAAATCTTAGCTGCACGCTAAACGCATTGAAAAAATCTGGCAATATTGCGTTGACGGCATTGCGCTATTTGTGTTTTGTCAACGGCATTGCTTTGATTATTGCTGTGCCAGCCGTTATTTTCCAATCGTTTGGCATCGCGGTGTTAATGACCATTATTTTAGTGTTCACGCTTATGATCACGTTAGGCGCTTTGGTATTTTTGTTTCTCCGGGCAGTTTATCAGGGAAAACGGTTCGAGTTTACGGTTTGAACAAAAAAAGGACACTGATGAAATAATTAGCAGTGTCCTTTTTAATTCAGAAACAAATCTTTTATTTAATCGCCTGATTCTTTGGGGAGAACACGTACCTGATTGTGTAATTCGACAGGTTTGACTGGCTGTCTGCGTAGCCGAATGTTGAGCATCTCGACAATGAAGGCGAAGAACATAGAGAAGTAAATGTAGTTCCGCAGGTGTAGGTCGTGAGCCAGATCGGCGCTCCAGCCTTCGATGACGAGCATGACGCCAATCAAAATGAGGAAGGAGAGGGCTAGCACTTTCATAGTGGGGTGCTGTTCAACAAAGGCGCTGATGGCACTCGCAGCGGCGAGCATAATACCAGCGGCGACCACAATAGCGACGACCATCACCCACAGTTCATCGGCAATGCCAACGGCCGTTATCACCGAATCCAACGAGAACACAATATCTACCAACACAACCTGGATGATCACGCCACTGAGCGCAACTTTTTTGATAGCTTCCACATCATGCTGCTTATGATCTGCTATTTCCAGCTTGTCATGAATCTCATAGGTACTTTTGGCAATCAAAAACAACCCACCGGCTAAAAGAATCAAATCTCGACCACTGATTTCATTGCCGAAGATTTCAAACAACGGCGCAGTCAATCCCATAATCCAGCTAATAAACAGCAGCAGCAAAATGCGTGTGCCGACCGCCAAACCAATACCCAATTGGCGCCCTAAAGCCCGTTGATTTTCGGGCAATTTCCCGGTCAAAATGGCAATGAAAATAACATTGTCAATACCCAACACAATTTCCAGTGCTGTGAGGGTGAGAAGGGCAATTAAATTTTGTGATGTAAAAATTTCCATAAATAGATTCCTAAATGTTTATAAAAACAGCCCATCTTTGTAGTGTAAAAACCAGAAAGACGGGCTGTTTTATTTTGTGATTAGTTTGCGGCGATCAACTTATTAATCGGTAGTTAACTAGCCCAAAATCACTTGGCTGCTGGCCCCTGATATTCGGCATTGCCAAAGCCTAGCATTAAGTAGCCAATGACATTGAAGAAGAAGAGCAAAACGATGCCATAGGCCGCGCTTTTGCCAAACGATTTTGCCAAATCAATAGAAACAAGGATGGCAATGATAAAGTTAACGAAAGGAACGAAAAATAGGATTAGCCACCAGCCTGGGCGCCCAATAATTTCCAACAGAACCCAAATATTGTAGAAAGGAATGATTGCTGCCCAGCCAGGTTTCCCTGCTTTGGCATAAACCTTCCACATGGCTGCAATAATAATTATCACAAAAATAAGCCAGCAAATCATTCCAAAGCCGCCAAAAAGAGCGCCAAACAAACCACCACTATCATCATTTTGTAACAAAATTGTTGCTAAATTAAGCATGGGTTTCTCTCCTGTTTTATAATAAAGTTTTCTATTTAAAGTCACCGCAAAACTTGTTAACTTATACACTACTAACGAACGCAGGTCAATAAACATTTTACGAATTATTGATTTGCCCCTATACTTGTTTTGCCTGAGTTTTAATTTGGGTTGATTTCTCAGCCTATAGTGCTCAGTGCAGTCACCCAATTTGTAGAAACCCACAATTTTATTATGGAGGATGATGCAATGGCAGAAGAAAAGAAGATGGTTGGTGATGTTTATTATCCCGCCCCTGAAATCATTGAACACGCCCATGTGCCAGATTATGAAGCGGTTCATGCAGAAGCAAGTGCCGATTTGGCGAAATTCTGGGGCAAAGTTGCCGCTGAAAACTATGAGTGGTACCAACCCTGGGAAAAGGTCTTAGATGACCATAATGCACCATTTTACAAATGGTTTGTGGGAGCCAAAGTCAATATTATTCATAATGCGTTAGATCGGCACATGAGAACGGCCGTTCGTAACAAAGCCGCCCTCATATTTGAAGGGGAAAAGGGCGACACCCGCGTTTACACCTACCAACAGCTCAACCACGAAGTGAGTAAATTCGCCAGCGTTTTACGCTCCATGGGCGTGCAAAAAGGCGACCGTGTTACCATCTACATGGGACGTGTGCCTGAGTTAATGATCTCCATGTTGGCGTGTGCCAAAATTGGCGCGATGCACTCCGTTGTCTACGGTGGCTTCTCAACCGAAGCGCTTCATGAACGCATCGATGCCAGCCAATCCAAGTTGCTCATCACTTGTGATGGGGCTTGGCTGCGCGGCACCGTCATCGAATTGAAGAAAATTGCCAACGAAGCCGTTGACCGTTCCGGTACCATCCAGTCCGTCATCTGTGTCAAACGAACTGAAGACGATGTGGAAATGGTACAAGGGCGTGACTATTGGTACCATGACCTCATGGCGCTGCCCATCGCCGACCCCACCGCAGAAACAGAAGTGATGGATGCTGAAGATCCCCTGTTCATCCTCTATACCTCTGGCACAACCGGTAAACCGAAAGCGATTTTGCATACACATGGCGGCTACATGGTCTGGATTTCCACTACCATGAAATACGTCTTTGATATTAAACCAGAAGACGTGTGGTGGTGTGCCGCTGATCCAGGTTGGATAACGGGTCACAGCTACATCGTCTATGCGCCGCTGATTTTGGGTGCGACGAGTGTTATGTATGAAGGCGCACCGACCCATCCGTACCCGGATCGGTGGTGGTCGCTCATTGCCAAATATGGCGTTTCCATTCTCTACACAGCCCCAACTGCCATTCGCGGCCTCATGCGCTTTGGTGAAAGCTGGCCCAACAAGCACGACCTCTCCAGCTTGCGTTTGCTGGGTTCCGTCGGCGAACCTATCAATCCGGAAGCGTGGCGCTGGTATTATCGGGTGATTGGTAAAGAGCAATGCCCCATCATGGATACCTGGTGGCAAACGGAGACGGGCGGTTTCATGATTACACCACTGCCCAGCGTGCCTCTCAAACCAGGTTCCGCCACCCGTGCCTTCCCTGGCGTGGATATTGATGTGGTGGATGAAGAAGGGGTATCCGTAGCCGCCAATGAGGAAGGGTATCTCGTTATTAAATCGCCGTGGCCGGGAATGCTGCGTACTATTTTAGGTGATCCAGATCGGTACGTGCAGCAATATTGGAGCCGTTTCGCAGAGCAGGGTTGGTACTTACCGGGTGACAGCGCCAAGAAAGACGAAGATGGTTACATCTGGGTCATCGGCCGTATTGATGATGTGTTGAAAGTCTCTGGCTACCGTTTGGGTACGGCCGAAGTGGAAAGTGCTTTGGTAAGTCATGCGGCGGTGGCAGAAGCGGCCGTTATTGGTGTGCCGGATGAATTGAAGGGCAATATTATCAAAGCGTATTGCATTTTACGTCAGGGTTGGGAAGGTAGTGACAAGTTGGAGCACATTCTCAAAGATCATGTTGCCCATGAGATGGGGCCAATTGCCAAACCGGCCACCATTGAGTTTGTAGACAGCTTGCCTAAAACGCGCTCTGGTAAGATCATGCGCCGCGTACTCAAAGCCCGTGTTTTGGGACAAGATGTGGGTGACTTATCTACATTAGCTGATTAGATTGATGGGACGTT
The DNA here is from genome assembly GCA_963747345.1 of uncultured Chloroflexia bacterium. Taxonomy (GTDB): domain Bacteria; phylum Chloroflexota; class Anaerolineae; order Promineifilales; family Promineifilaceae. The sequence goes on from CAVVFA010000012.1 coordinate 276,412, forward strand.
TTTCGGAACGCTTTGTTGAAGATTAAAAAAAAAGCTGGAAGCGGTTACGCTTCCAGCTTTTTAGTTTTAAATCGCCTAAATTTAGGTTTCTACTGATTTGCAGAGCGCCACCATGTGTAATATTCACTACGTAACTTTTCGCGTGGGGGCAGGGGGAAGTAGGCTAATCCGTCTTTGTTGCCAATATAAATGCCGCTGTTGATCATGCGGTACGGGTATTCAACATTATGTGTGCGGTCTACCATTTTGGTGTGGATGGTTTTTTCTTTAAGCTCAACCAGGCATTCGCGTAAATGATGAATGTAATCGTAGGGTAAATCGCCAATCGCCCCATATTCAGGGTCTTGGGCTAAATCGCCTAAACGAAGGTCTACAAAACAAACGGCTGGCAGGTAAATGCCTGAGGTATCGTCCGTCAGAAATTTGGAGAAATCTAACGGATCCAAGGAACTAACAACAAGGGGGGAAGTGGGCGCGATCTCCTGGTACATATAGAGCGCTGTTTCATCTTGTGGGTAATCTGTGCTGCGCTCTATTGCCAATGTCTCTCCAAATTTTGTGACAAGGTAAAGTTTGTTTACTGCGTTTAGAGGAACATGTTCCAACACACGATAGGTGGCAATGTAGACGGATTTTTTGGGTCGGCCGTCTTCGTGGGGAACGCATCGAGCAATTCCTTCTTCAATTTTGAAGAAGTCGTTTCGGAAATCGGGGTCTAGTTCCACAAACATAGCTTGTCCGGCTTGTTTTTTGCTGTAGCCGACTGTGTAATACACGCCAAATTCTTCTGGCGGCAGTGTGGATGCTATGAGGGCTTCCGGAATTAAAGAAAGGTAAAGATGCACGGTCATAAAGCCTACCACTCCTTTAGGTTCATGGGATAGTGAAATAATGTGAACCAGATTATAACTGTTTTTTGAGGTTCAGTCTCATAAATTTTGGAAGTTGATTTAATCTTGATGAGGTGTTGTCATTTTGGTTAGTGTCATATGTCATGATTATGTTGGGTTGATTGTCATTGTTTGTTTGACATGGATTGTGCTATTCGCTACAATGCCCCGCCTATAACCCACTTGTCCAGGGGAAAATGTGAGTGAACGGATAAGAAGGATTACCTCAAGATTGTGATGATAAACGGCCGTTTCCCACATTTCCGCCTGAACCCAAAATAACCCGCCAGGAGGCTCAAGTCGCTTTATGGAACAAACAATTTCAATGGCTCAAGAAGCAATAGCAGGACGTGCTGCCTTACCATGGTTATGGTGGTTAACTCCTGTTGCCGCCCTATTAGCTCTGGGGTATGCCTATTATTTTTACAGTCAGGTTATGAAAGAATCTGAAGGCACACCCAAAATGATAGAAATCGCCCAGGCAGTGCGTGATGGTGCTATGGCCTATCTTACCCGACAATATCGGGTCGTCACCATCGTTTTTGTTGTGTTGTTCTTTGTTTTCCTCGGCATGTCCTACTTCAAATTACAGAACCCCATTGTGCCATTTGCCTTTATTACGGGTGGTTTTTTCTCAGCATTATGCGGCTTTATCGGCATGAAGGCAGCCACAAATGCCTCGGCTCGTACCGCCCATGCGGCTACCAATAGTTTAAATGATGGTTTGCAAATAGCCTTGCGGGCTGGCGCTGTGATGGGGTTGGTCGTCGTCGGGTTTGCGCTGCTCGATATTACCCTCTGGTTTCTTATTTTGTATTATGCATTTCCGGCACTCCTCCCCAATAGTTTTATCAGTGTAGCGGCTAATCCACTGCCGCTTATTACAGCAACCATGTTGAGCTTTGGCATGGGCGCGTCTACTCAGGCGCTATTTGCCCGTGTCGGCGGTGGTATTTACACCAAAGCGGCCGATGTGGGGGCTGACCTCGTGGGTAAAGTTGAGGCTGGTATTCCCGAAGATGATCCGCGTAATCCAGCGACTATTGCTGATAACGTGGGTGACAACGTGGGTGATGTGGCCGGCATGGGCGCTGACTTGTATGAATCATACGCTGGCTCCATTTTGGCAACTTCAGCTTTGGGCGTAGCGGCCGTTTCTGTGGCGGCTGGGTCAGGCACATTTTTAGAAAGTTCGACTGTTATGGAAATGCAGTTGCGCTTCCTCTCGGCGCCATTGGCATTAGCCTCGATTGGTGTAGCTTTATCGATTATGGCTGTGTATTTAGTGCGTGCTAAAGAAGGTGCCAGTCAGGGTGAATTGATTGGGGCTTTGAGTCGTGGCTTATATGGTAGTTCCATTGGCATTGCTATTCTGGCCTTACCAATGCTTTACATACTTGATCTGCCCAATTGGTGGCAGGTTTGGATTGCTGTGGTGACTGGTTTGATTGTGGGGATCACTGTGGGTAAGGCGACAGAATATTACACGTCTCATGCCTTTAAGCCGACGCGTGGTATCGCCGCCCAAGCAGAGACCAGTTCAGCAACAGCTATCATTGAAGGTATGGCGGTTGGTATGGAATCCAATGGCATTCCAGTAGTTGCGATTATTGTGGGCATCACCGTCAGTTTTTATATTGTAGGGGGTGGCAGCAATATTTTGATGGGGCTTTATGGTGTGGGCATTGCCGCTGTAGGTATGCTTTCTACCTTAGGTTTCACGCTCGCTACAGATGCGTATGGTCCTATCGCTGATAACGCGGGTGGCAATGCTGAAATGGCTCATTTGGGTGCAGAAGTTCGAGACCGTACAGATCAGTTGGATGCTGTGGGTAATACGACAGCCGCTATCGGTAAGGGGTTTGCGATTGGGTCAGCGGCATTAACTTCTTTGGCGCTTTTGGCGGCCTACTTGGAGGAAGTCCGTTTGGTATTGACTGAACTGCGGGGGGTTGAATTTGTAGAAGTTGGGGGGCAGATGGTTGCTGTGGCTACCATGACCATGCAAGATTTTATGATGTTTTATAACGTCACGCTGTTAAATCCGGCGGTATTAATTGGTTTGTTTGCTGGAGCGGCAACGGCATTTTATTTTTCCGCGTTGACGATGCGGGCTGTGGGTCGTGCGGCGGGCGGCATGGTTGAGGAAGTTCGTCGCCAATTCCGTGAAGACCCAGGCATTTTAGCCGGAACATCTAAACCTGATTATGCGAGTTGTGTGGATATTAGCACTGCTTCGGCGCAGCGCGAGATGGTTCTCCCTTCTGTTGTGGCTATTTCTGTGCCGGTGGTGATTGGCGTTTTGTTTGGGGTGGCCGGTGTGATTGGGTTGCTGGCCGGTGGCCTTGCGGCTGGTTTTTCTCTGGCAATTATGATGGCGAATGCCGGTGGCGCTTGGGACAATGCCAAGAAATATGTGGAAGAAGGACATCATGGTGGCAAGGGGTCTGAAGCACACAAAGCGGCCATTGTTGGCGATACGGTTGGCGATCCGTTCAAGGATACGTCTGGACCATCGTTGAATATTTTGATTAAGTTGATGGCGATGGTGTCGGTGGTATTTGCTGGTTTGGTGGTGGCTGTGGCGAATGGTCAGGGTTTGATTTCACTGCTGGCTGGCTAGAGAACGGCCGTTTCCTACCCAAAATGTAATTATCCTATAAGGCGCAGCCTTTCGACTGCGCTTTTTCTTTACCTGGACGTATAATTAAGAAGTGGAACGAGGTTTAGTCGAGAGGAAAAGTGTAATTTATGAGCACCATTCTAGTTTATGCTCCTGCATTAGAACATACAAAAGCCTATCATCCTGAAAGCCACCATCGCCTCAAAGCGGCCATGCAAAATTTAAGCAACTTTGGTGTATTGCCTGATCTACGGCAAATCGCGCCAAAATCGGCAACGCTTGAACAGTTGATGCGCGTGCATACGCCTGAATTGATTGAACATATTCAGCAAGTCTCGTTTATGGGTGGGGGAATATTAGATCACGGTGATACCTATGCCACGGTGCAAAGCTTTGATTTGGCAAAGCTCGCGGTTGGTGGCTGCTGCCAAGCTGTCGATGAGATTATGACAGGCCAGGCGCAGAATGGCATTGCGCTGGTGCGCCCGCCAGGGCATCATGCCGAATCAAATCGAGTGAGTGGCTTTTGTTTGCTAAATAATGTGGCTGCGGCCGCCCGTCAGGCGCAAGAAGTTCATGGTGCAGAGCGCGTGGCGATATTGGATTTTGATGTGCATCATGGGAATGGTACCCAAGAAATTTTTTATTTAGACGACACGGTTTTATTCTCTTCTGCCCATTTATTTGCGCCATTTTTCTATCCAGGCGGTGGGCTTTCTAATGAAGTCGGGGCAGGACATGGGTTTGGGCACACCCTTAATGTGCCACTGCCACCATTAGTTGGGGATGAGGGATACTGCCGGATTATGCAAGAATTGGTTTTTCCCAAGATTGCGGCGTTTAGGCCAGATATTATTTTGGTTTCCGCCGGATTTGATGCCCATTGGCAAGACCCGTTAGCCCAAGGTGGGTTGAGTTTGACGGGGTACGCCCGTATCTGCCGCTATCTTGTACAAATGGCAAATGACTTATGTGGAGGACGTATTCTCTTTGTATTAGAAGGCGGGTACGAATTGAGAGTGCTTTCATTGGGGATTCTCAATTGCATTTATGCACTTCTTGGCAAGGATGAAATTCGGGATCCAATTGGGCAGATGCCTGAAAATGAAAATGACGTGACTGATTTACTACTACAACTAAAGGAACGTCACTTGCTAATTTAGGGAAAACTTTGCATAATATTTCTTTAAGTTAACCATAATGAACATGTGAAACGTAAAAATATGAGAAAATTTGAGTGTTATATGATGTTTTACGTTTTACAGGAGACGGGTTTTGCCAAGTGACAACCATAAGCCTGCACAAATACCACGACCAAATTAATCAGCTTCTTGATGATAACCAATATAGTTTGGCTGCAAATCATTGCCGTTATATTTTGCAGCAGTATCCGCGCCATGTTGATACCTATCGTTTGTTAGCCCGAACGATGATTGAGCAGGGAGACTATAGCGGTGCCACCGAGTTATTCCTGCGGGTATTGAGCGCAGATCCTAATGATTACATTGCTCATGCTGGTTTGTCTGTTGTATATCGGGAAGGGGATGTTTTATCGCAGTCCATTTGGCATTTAGAACGAGCTTATGAGATTGAGCCTTATAACGGGGCTATTCAGCAGGAATTGAAAAATCTATATGTAGATTATTCAGAGCAGAAAGGCAGGAAACAAAAAGGGGAGCCTAAGGTAGAAATTCCTGATAGTTTGCCTCTCACAAAAGGCGCGTTGGCTAGGTTATATATCCAGGGCGAGTTCTATGCTCAGGCGATTGATATTTTAGGAGAAGCGCTTGCTGAGGATGAGGACCGCATTGATCTGGAAGTGTTGTTGGTTGAGGCGCTTTGGCGTGATAATCAGCGAAAGACGGCGGTTCAGGTTTGCTTGCAGGTATTGGAGAAGCTGCCTAATTGCATTATAGCGAATGCGGTGTTGGCGGAAATATGGTTGCAAATCGGCCGTATTGATGAAGCGCAAAATTATTTAAAGGAATTGCAAGCACTCACGCTGATGGATAGCACTCATCAAGATTTGGAGAGTCCGGCAGGTAGTGCTTTTCAACCTGAGGGCGCATTTGCGCTTCCGGCTGTATTTGCAGTAGAGCGTATGGGCGATGATATGAATTCTTTGTCAGATGGGGAGCCTATGGGCACTTATACTGACGATAACGCCATCGTTGCTGAAGATGGTGATGATTATCAATGGCTGGAAGGGTTGGGAGAAGAGTTTGATGGTGGAGATGTCGATTCATCTCCAGCAGACACTCCTTTGACGGTGACTGATTCTGATTGGCTCCGCCGGGAGTTGGTAGTGTCTGATGAGGAAACGGCCGTTTCCGATGACATAGCTAGTTGGCTGGATGAGACTGCCGATGAAGAATCTGATATCGACATTTTCGGGGCAGTCGCAGCGGGGGCAGTCGCGGCGGGCGTCATTGGTAGCCAACTGAAAGATGAAGACGACATGGAGGAAGATGATACCTTCGATTGGTTTTCTGAAGAAAACCTTAGAGATGATATTTCGGCGGAAGATGAAGCCATCATTGCCCAGGTAGAACATGTTGATGAAGTTAAGGAAATGCCCGATTGGTTGGCCGACATGGCCGGGGACAATCTTGAGCCAGTTCAGGTGGATCTCGCAGAAGCTTCGATTTTTATAGTAGATATCGGAGAAACTGATTATTTGTCTGCAACAGAAGATGTGGATGAAAACAGTTATGATTGGTTGGATGATGCTATATCAGATGAACCGGGTAAGGAATTAGAACCTGGGGAAATAGACTTGAGCCAATTTGCTGAATTTGGTGAAGGGGAAGACCGTGCTGATGATGACGGAGAAATTGTCTGGCGTTTGACGGATGAGTTGAATCCACTAGAAGAAACGGGAAGCATCGAAGCAACTGAAAGCGCTGACGAGGAAGAAGACGAGTTAGATGAGCTAAATGGGTTTGATTTTAAATTGCCAACAGATGAAACTGGCGATCTGGAAGATGTGCCTGATTGGTTGGTAGGCAGTAGTGGCATCGACGAATTAGATGCCGCTTCCCCCACAGAAGCGGCTAACATTGGCATTGCAGACGAGTTGGCTGAATGGGTTGCTGCGAATCAACCAGAAATAGATGATGACGACGAACTGCCAGATTGGCTATCTGATGAGCCATCTGATGTATCTACTCCTAAACCTCTCGTCGCACAGACGTTAGACACAGAAGAAGAGGAAGACGATTTCTTTACGGGCGATTTGCCTGATTGGATGAGTGATTCTTCCTCAGGTATTGACGATTCGGCTCCATTAGGTTCGGCAGCGTTGAATCTGAACGAATTAGTTGATGACGATTCTGCGCCATTAGTTGAAGCAGATTTGCCTGATTGGTTAATGGGCGGCTCCATGTTGGCAGATGACTCCGGCTTGTTGGAGACAGGTAATTTGCCAGAGGTGTCGGAAGCGGTAAATGAAGCCTTTGCGCCATTAGTTGAAGAAGATTTGCTCGATTGGTTAGCCGGTGATGAAGAAGATGAGGACGGGGTATCGGGAACGGCCGTTGTCAGTGGCTTATTAGGCGCTTTGGCTGCCGGAGCTTTTGCAAAAGAACACTTTAAGGATGAAGACGAGCCTGATAAAAACCAACCAGAGCAGCTTATACACGGTAGCAATCTGGAAGATGAAGTAACGGAGGACGCTGTGAGTGATAAGCAAGATGACTTGATTGGCCCACAGGATGAACTAGAAAAGCCAGAACCCGCGCCTCAAGAATCTGATGAGTTTGATTGGTTGGATGATCTGGACGGTACCTCGTTAAGTGCTGAGACAAATTCAATGCCGCTAGATGATTTGGATGATGGTTTAGATTGGATGGATTTAGATAGCAGCGGCGAGTCAGATGAATTGAATTTGGATGCACTTCTCGGTTTAGAGCGTGAAGAGCAAGTAGTGCCTGTAGAAGATGTTGAGGCACTCCCTATTCAGTCAGGTCTGGCAGAAGATGAAAGTCTGGATTGGCTTGATGCTTTAGCTGGTGGTGAACCGGAAGCTGTTGACGAAATGCCAACCTGGCAATGGTCAGAAGAAGGGGAGGACGATCCTACCTCTGTCATCAATGATATAGATTTAGCTGGCGCGGAACCGCTAGGGTCTGCCATAGAAGATATTGAGGGAATATTCCCTGACGAACTGGGTGAAGCTGATGTCGTGGAGGACTTGGACGATGCCATGTCTTGGCTGGAAGATTTAGCCGCAGAACCAGATGCCCCTGTGGAAGAGCTTCCATCAGTGGCTGAAGACATGGATTTAGATGCGCTATTTGCTGTAGATTCTGAATTAGATTTCCTGGATGACTTGAGTGATGTAAGCGAACAAACAGAAACCCTCGACGAAATTTTTGCAGCGGATTCGCAAAATGATTCATGGTTAGAGGGATTGAGTGGTGGGGGTAAAGAGCCACTGCCAGATTTTCTGGAAGAAGACGGAGATTTTGATTTTGACGGATTGTTAGATGAGGAGCTTGCGGGGGAAACGGCCGTTTCCATCACAAATGAAGAAACCCTTGAAGCCGTCGATGACTTGGGTGGCCCTCCAGAAGATATAGATGATGCCATGGCCTGGTTGGAGCAATTAGCGGCACGGCAAGGCGCAGATTTGGAAGAACTGCCCTCCGTGAATGCGAAACCAGAAGAAGACGGCATGGGCATCGCAGAAATAGCGGTTGGCGCGGCTGCGTTAGGCGCATTGGGCGCAGTCCTCACCAACGATGACGACGAAGAGCGTGAATTAGAAGCAGAATTTATTGAAGATGATTTGCTGGCAATGGAAGTGCCAGAAGACCCTGATGAAGCGATGGCCTGGCTAGAAAAATTGGCTGCCCGTCAGGGTGCCCCGTTAGAAGAATTGCCATCAGTCTCTGAATATGAAGAGATCACGCAGGTTCCAGAAGCTGTCGTCGAGGATGATTGGTTCGGGCTAGATGCAGATGAATCTGATTTAGAAGATTTCTTTGCGGATGCCGACACGCTTCCAGCGTTGCTTGAAGCCGATGATGAGGATGCCCTCACCGAACTAGATGATGCGATGGCTTGGCTTGATGGCTTGGGAGACGAAGATAGCTCAACAGAAACAACAGCCGAGGAAGTCGTTGAAGAGTTGGATGACCTGGCTGTCATGGACTTTGGTGACGAAGAATTAGATATTTTTGACTTCGAAGAAGAGGAACCCCCGTTCGCTGCGGTTGAGGAACCCGCCGTATCGCCATCTGTTGATTTAAGTGATGAGCTAGATTGGCTGGAGTCTGTTACCAGTTCTGATAAGGAAACGGCCGTTTACCATGCAGAAGACATATCTTTGTCAGATGACGACTTGAGCGATGCTTTAGAAAAACTGACCTTGCTTGCTGTGGCTGGTACCGCCATCGGATTGGTGCGTACGGATGAAGATGAACTGGCAGAAATTGTGGTGGAAGATGTGGAAACGGCCGTTACCGAACCCGAATCCACCGTTGCTATAGCTGCCACCGACTTTATCGAAGAAATGCCGGAAGACCCAGACGAAGCAATGGCTTGGCTAGAAAAACTAGCCGCTCGTCAGGGAGCGCGATTAGACGAACTCCCATCAGTAAATGCAAAAGAATATGATGATCTTGCGGCGGCGGGTGCTGCTTCACGGGCTGAGGCAGAAGCAGAAGCGCTTCTACTAGAGGAAGATGAATTAGTAGATGAAATACTTGTTGATGAATGGGGTGTGCCGGAAGAAACAACGGATGTCGTCTCTCCAGAAGACATGGATGTGGATGATGCCATGGCTTGGTTGGAACAGTTAGCGGCACGTCAAGGTGCAGATTTAGAGGAACTGCCTTCCGTTGATGCCAGCGACCTGGATAAAGATATTGTCGCCCCAGACTGGGTAGTTGATGCCCAAGAACAAGAAGAAGCACTTCCCGTTGCCATCGCAGTCCCTATCATCGAAGAGATTTTAGATGAACCTTATGTTGAAGCGTCCGTAGATTTGCCAGACGACATGGATATGGATGATGCCATGGCCTGGTTGGAAAAGTTGGCGGCGCGTCAGGGTGCGGATTTGGATGAACTTCCTTCTGTTAGCGGTACTCTTGCATTCGATGATGATATTGAAACGCCTGATTGGATTGCAAGGCAAACAGGCTCATTAGATGATGGGATTCTTGATGCTTTAGATATGCCAGATGTATATGATGAGTCCCTTGAGACTGCATCTGATGAAGACTTTTTTGCGGCGCTAGATGAAGTTCCTGCTATTGAAGGCATTGAAACCAGTGTCAAAGGTGCTGATAATAACCAGGTTCCAGATTTGGATGATATTGATGATTCAATGCCTGACTGGTTATCTGGAGGCGAAGAAAATGAAGATGAAGTTTCGTTAGGTCATACCGGTTGGCTAAACACCTTGGATGAGCCAGATATGGGCAGTTGGTTGGCGGCTGAAGCCGAGGCGACCGCCTCATCTAGCACATCAGATGATACCCTGCCAAAGGCCATCGACACAGACAGCTTAATCAGTACAGGCGGTCTGGAAGATACGGGTAGCTTAGGGAGCCAAAGCAAAAGAGGCACAGGAGAGCTCCGTTTACCGAGCAATATGACTGCCGGTCCGATTTACACGGCTGAATTAGATGAAGCCCAAGTTTTAGCTGATTTGGATTTAGGCGATATTGGTGGTGGTTTGGATAAAGCTCAGTTGGAAGCTGCCCGCAGTTCTTTGGCTGGCGGAGATATTGATGCGGCTTTGTATGATTACCAGAGCCTGGTTGATAGTGGTGAGAGTATGCACACGGTGATTACTGATTTGGAAAGAGCCGCTGAATTGCACCAAGACAAACCATTAGTTCGACGTCTGTTGGGTGATGCTTATATGCGGAATGGGCAGATTAGTAAAGCCATTGAAACTTATCGAAATGCCCTTGACCAGATGTAAAAATCAGGTTACAAACGGGGCTGATTAAGCGTATCTTGAAAATTCGGAAAAGGACGAAGAATCGAAATTCGGTTTTTCGTCCTTTCATTTTGACAATAACTTTTTGGAGTGAATGAACATGGAACGTACATTGATTTTGGTAAAACCAGACGGCGTGCAGCGCGGTCTCGCAGGTGAAATTATTAGTCGGTTTGAACGTCGTGGTCTGAAAATGGCTGGGATGAAGTTCATGCAGATGTCGCAAGAATTGGCTGAAAAACATTATGGTGTTCACAAGGAACGGCCGTTTTACAAAAGCTTAGTCGACTACATTACCTCTGGCCCGATTGTAGCAATGGTCTGGGAAGGCAATGACGCCGTTGCTGCTGCGCGTTCGACAATTGGCGCTACCAACCCTGTTGCGGCTAACCCAGGCAGCATTCGTGGTGACTTTGGTATGGAAATTGGCCGTAATCTGGTGCATGGTTCAGATAGCCCCGAAAATGCGGTTAATGAAGTTAACCTTTTCTTTGATGCGTCTGAACTGGTTGATTGGAGCCGGAGCATAGATGGCTGGATTTGTGAATAATCATTCACAGACCTGAATTAGGTGAACCACAAAAAGTTCTTAAAATTACCAACACGCAAAATTGTGGTTTCCTTCAAGGAAAAGCGGGTTTTGCACAATTTTATTTCCAAAAACTTTCCCGCTTTTACCTAAAATATAAAAAAAGAGCGCTGAAAAGGCGCTCTTTTTTTATCGAAATAGAATTGGTTTTGAGCTAAGTTTACTGCATTTGTAAAACGACATGAGCCTCAGACCACAATTCTTCTAAGTCATAATAATGACGTTGATCAGGGCCGAATACATGGACGACTAAGTCACCAAAATCGACCAAAATCCAGCCCGCCTCTGGAACCCCTTCCAGGCTTTTTGCCACAATGTCAGCTTCTTTTTTGGCTTCGGTACGTAATCCTTCTGCCAACGCTCTAATTTGACGTTGGTTTTCACCACTGCAAATCAAGAAATAATCAGCAAAAACTGACTGTTCTCGTAAATCAAGCAGGACAATGTCACTGCCTTTTTTATCTAATATGGCTTCCACTAATGTGTGTGCAAGTTCTAAACTATCCAGATGTCACCTCCGGTGCGATATAGAAAGATTTTAACATGAGATTCAATAGTTACAAACAAGCTGTAACGGCCGTTTGCCACTTTGTCTAAAAATCTTTACAATCAGAGCGCATGTTCTAGTAAATTCCCAGGAGGGAATCATGGGCTTTTTTGCAGGAAATCAAACGAATATCGATCAAGCGTGGAGTGTATCTGACCTAACGGCCTATATCCGCGAGCTGTTTGAGATTGATTACCGCTTGCAAGATGTGGAAGTGAGCGGAGAAATCTCCAATTTCAGCCAAGCACGGTCTGGTCATTTGTACTTCACCATGAAGGATGCGGGAGCGCAGTTGAAATGCGTCATGTGGCGCTCGGCGGCTGAACGGCTGCACTTTTCCCCCGGAGATGGGGATGCTGTCGTTGCTACTGGTCATATTTCTGTGTATGAGGCTGGTGGTAATTATCAGCTTTACGCCACTGGTTTGCAGCCAGCCGGACGTGGCGACTTGGCTTTGGCCTTTGAAAAACTCAAAGAGCGACTGTCTGATGAAGGTTTGTTTGATCCAGAACATAAAAAAGCGATCCCCGCCACGCCAAAAAAGATTGGCATTGTCACCTCCGCAGATGCGGCGGCTTTACGTGATATTTTGAATGTACTCAATCGGCGTTATCCGTTGGTATCCGTTTTGATTGCGCCCACGTTGGTGCAGGGAGCCGACGCGCCGCCCCAGATTGTCCGTGCATTGCAATGGTTAGACGGCCGTTCTGATATTGATACCATCATTGTGGCACGAGGCGGTGGCTCCGTTGAAGATTTATGGGCGTTTAATGATGAGCGCGTGGTGCGGGCAATTTTTGCTGCCACCCATCCCGTCATCACCGGAGTCGGGCATGAAGTTGATTTTACCATTGCTGATTTTGTAGCAGATCAACGTGCGCCTACGCCGTCAGCCGCTGCCGAAATTGCCGTGCCAGATATTGAAGAGATTCGCCCGTTGCTGCAGGGACTCCAAATGGCATTGACGAGCGAGTTTCAAGGTCTCATTCAGCAGAAGCAGTGGCAGGTACAATCATTGATGCGTACCCTTGCCAGTCTGAGTCCTCAAGCCAGATTAGATAACAATCGGCAACGGGTTGACATGCTGACGGGGCGGTTAGAACGGTCAATCCTGACGAGACTAGACCGGGCGCAATCTCGATTAAAGATACTGGAGGCAGGCATAACGGCCGTTTCCCCTCAAGCAACCTTAGACCGGGGCTACGCCATCTTGCGCGATAAAAACGGAAACCTAATTCGTTCCGTAACCAACATCCAAAACAATGAACAGCTTGACGTGCAGGTTTCCGATGGTCAATTCCAGGTCGTTGTGACGAGTGGAGCGTAGCCTTGATTTCTCGTGTTTTCATGAAAACCATCTTCTTTTTTGCTCGGATATACTGGAAAATATTTCATCCAACAACGTTAGGCGTTCGTCTGATGCTCATCAAAAACGACGAAATTGTTCTGGTGCGCCACACCTACCGGGATGGTTGGTACTTGCCCGGTGGCGGCCTCAAACGCAAAGAAACCTTCCAGGATGGCGCTCGTAGAGAAGCGCAAGAAGAAGCCGGCGCAGCTCTGGGCCCATTACAGTTTTGGGGCATCTATTCAAACCTGATTGGTGATACCAGCGATCATGAAGCAGTCATGTTGTGTGAATCATTTGAATTAAATGGTAAATCAGACCACGAAATTGCAGAGTGCCGTGCTTTCCCCTTGCATAAATTACCAGAGGGAACTGTTCGAAGTGTACGCAAATGTGTGCAGCAATACTTAGATGGTAACCACCAGCCAAATATAGAAACGTGGTAGATATAAGTGCGTCACATCTATATGATTACAAAAGGACAAAATGATGGAACAAAAAAGTGTAGAAGAATTAACCTTTGAAGAAGCCTTGGCAGAATTAGAAGCCATTGTGGCTAAGTTGGAAACTGGAGAATTGACACTTGATGCTTCATTGACCTTGTTTGAACGAGGCCAAAAACTGGCAACTCGCTGCAATATTCAGCTAGAGAAAGCCAATTTACGCATCGAACAATTGACGGCAGATGGCGAGATTATTGAATTGCCGTCTCCTTGATTGATGCTATACTGAAAACACAAATTCAAACAAAATTCTAAACGATCTATTAATTAGTGAGGACGTAGTCTTGTTTAAAAGTATTCGTGATTCTTTAAGTCGTACTCGCCAGTCTGTTTTTGGTCAGATTGTTTCTGTCCTGGGCATGGGCGAGATTACGGAAGAAACCTGGGAAGACCTGGAGGCCTTGTTAATCCAGGCCGACGTAGGCGTGCCAACAACCATTGAACTTGTCACCGGAATGCGTGAGCATGTGGAGCGAGAGAAACTATACCAAACAGATCAGTTGGTTGACGCTTTAAAAGAAGAAATGCGTGCAATTCTTGTAGATGCGCCACTGTTTGAAATGGAAGAACCGCGCCAATTAACCGTTACCATGGTTGTGGGTGTAAATGGCTCCGGTAAAACAACGACAATAGGTAAACTGGCACACCGTTATCAAGGTCAGGGTAAAAAGGTTGTTATTGCCGCCGGGGATACATTCCGCGCGGCCGCTATTGACCAATTAAAAGTGTGGGGTGAACGAGCCGATGTGCCAGTCATTTCTGGGCAACCGGGTGGCGATCCAGCGGCCGTTGCCTATGATGCGATTCGTGCCACCCGGGCACGGGGTTATAATCTGCTTTTTGTGGACACGGCCGGTCGCTTACACACAAAATACAATCTCATGAAAGAGTTGGAAAAAGTGTATTCTGTCTGCCAGAAAAGTGTTCATTCTGCTCCCCATGATGTATTGCTCGTCTTGGATGCGCCTACTGGTCAAAATGCGTTGACACAAGCACAGAAATTCAAAGAGTCGGTTAACGTGACTGGGGTTATTCTGACAAAATTAGATGGCACATCCAAAGGTGGTATGGTTTTCGCAATTTACCGTGAATTGGGATTGCCTGTACGCTTTATTGGCACGGGAGAACGGATTGAAGACCTGGCTCCATTTGACCCAGACCAATTTATAGATGGTCTATTTGCTGTCTAATCTTAAAGATTTATCGCTGTGGCCGGTGTTCTCACCGAGCCACCATCGAATATTGTATTTGGAGGCTCATTGTGGAAGATTATATAAAAGAACTTGAAGCGCTAAAGGAAACTGTCGATCATTTACGGAGGCGGCTTTGACGTAGCTGCCAAGATTGACAAGATTAACCAGTTGGAACTAATTTCATCTGAGCCAACCTTTTGGGATGATTCAACTTCTGCCCAGGAGACGATGCAGGAGCTGACAAAACTACGGGATCAGGTTGCGGTCTGGGAAGGCTTGAGTAAACATCTGACTGATACATTAGAATTGGCTGAAATGGGCGATGATGAGTTGTCTGCTGACATTGCCCAAGAAATCGAAATATTGTCTGCGCAAGTTGCTGATTTAGAATTCAAAGCACTTTTTTCCGAAAAATATGATGATGAAGATGCGATTTTAGCAATTCATGCGGGAGCGGGTGGCACAGAAGCACAGGATTGGGCGGAGATGTTACAGCGGATGTTTATTCGCTGGGCGGGTACACACAATTTCAAAGTATCGATGATTGATTATAGTTCTGGTGATGAAGCGGGTTTAAAGAGCTGTATGATGTCGATTACGGGTGATTATGTGTACGGCCGTTTGAAGTCTGAGCGAGGTGTTCATCGTTTGGTGCGTATTTCTCCGTATGATTCTTCCAGTCGTCGCCATACCTCGTTTGCCAAAGTGGAAGTATGGCCTGATGTGGCAGAGGATATTGAAATCGAAATAGATGAAGACGATCTCCGCATCGATCGCTTTAAGGCAAGTGGTGCAGGCGGTCAGCATGTGCAAAAGAATGAAACGGCTATTCGTCTTACCCATCTCCCTACCGGTATTGTTGTTAGCTGCCAAAATCAACGCTCTTTGACCCAAAACAAACAAGTGGCGATGAATATTCTCAAGGCGCAGCTTTTTGATTTGGAACGGCGTAAACAAGATGCTGAAATGGCTGTACTGAAAGGTGAAGATGTCGATGCAGGCTGGGGTAGTCAGATTCGATCCTATGTACTCCATCCGTATAAGATGGTGAAGGATCATCGTACAAACTATGAATCTGGTAATCCGCAGGCTGTGTTAGACGGCCGTTTAGATGATTTCATGGAAGCTTTTCTTAAATATAACTTGGGTGAAACTGTTTGATAAAAATTATAGTCTGTAAAGGGTGGGGAAGTGCAATTCTTGATTGGTTGATAATTAAAGACAGGAGATAACAATGGCAGATCAACAAGGTCCAACAAAACAGGAACTATTAGCACAGCGTATGGATGGTATTCAGCGAGAGTTTGATTCCCTAGAACCCCGGGCGCAATTGACCAGCCTCTATGAAGACATTGGTGACATTGATCAGATGTTGATTGATCTGCCTATTGAGCTAAAAGATGTCCGTAGCCGTGGTTATGTGCATAATCGACAGTTGAAAGACATGTTGGAAACGCTAGATGGTGAATGGCGTAAAGCGCGTCCCCGTATTGAGCGAATGCTAAAAGCTCAAATCAATCAGCTAGAAACTCCTCTCAAAAACGCTCAAAGCCAAGTTCAAAAAATGAGAACAAAAACTGAATCCTCAGCAAATGCGGCAGAAACGGCCGTTAACGCTTTGGAATCACGGATCGAGAGCGCGGAAACATCCATAAAGTCTCAATATGATGGCGTTGAGACCCAATTGAACACCATCAGTTGGCAACTAGAGCAAGTGACAGAAATGATGGATTGGATCGATTCCTCCGATGAAATCACCTTGCGTGAAGCAGAAGGCCCCTTAGCTGCCGTCGAAGCAGAGTGGCACTCAGATGGCAAAGACGAAGGCCCCGATGGCATACTCATCCTGACAGACCAACGTTTATTATTTGAACAACGGGAAGAAATTGTCACCAAAAAGAAATTTGGTCTCTTCAAATCCGAGTCTAAAGAAATTCAGAAATTGCATCTTCAAATTGAGACTGCCGACATTGATGATGTCTCTCATAAAGAAGAGGGCGGCTTTTTGGGTATGGGCAAAAAAGATATTTTAGAATTGGTTTTATCTGCATCTGCCCCCGTGTCCCGAGCTAGATTTCATCTAAAGGGTGAAGAATCCTCAGATTGGGCTGAAATGATTAAACAGGCCACCTCGCGCGAAATTGATGAGGACCGCGCCGACAAATACATCAAAGATGTAGAAATTGCTGATGAAACAGCCGCTCGCTTTCCTGAAACCTGCCCAAATTGTTATGCCCAAGTTCCGCCCCAGCCCCGAGGCATTGTCAAAGTCGAATGCGAGTTTTGTGGGGCAATCATCATGCCGATGGTTTCTGAATAATAACGGCCGTTACTCGCCAAAATGATGACAAAAGAGAGAAACCCTTCACGGACAATCTTTTTTTGTTTGACAAGAGATGGCTCAACAGATAAACTACTCTTTCGGTCTTTTTAACAGTTTACTAATGAGATCGACTTGACATATATCGGTTTATCACTAAAATAAGACGGTTATGTTGTGAAAATATCTAATCACTTTCAGGAGCGTTGGCTAAAAAAAGGCCATACGCTCTTTTGTGTGTTTGCAGAAGAATAACCCCTAACTTACATAAATACCGAGCAACAATTTGTTGGAATGGGTTGGTGCTTGAAAATTTTGGGAGGTCACCTAGTGGAGACAACAGAATTCCGCTCGCTTAGAATCAGTTTAGCATCCCCCGAACATATCCGGTCTTGGTCGTATGGCGAAGTTACAAAACCGGAAACCATCAATTACCGCCGGCTTCGGCCAGAAAAAGATGGCTTGTTTTGTGAAGCCATCTTCGGCCCGACGCGTGATTGGCAATGTTATTGTGGCAAATATAAGAATATTCGTTACAAAGGCATTGTTTGTGATAAGTGTGGTGTTGAGATCACCCGCTCATCAGTACGCCGGGAACGGTTAGGTCATATTGAATTGGCCGCGCCAGTTGCTCATGTCTGGTATACACGTCGTGTGCCTAGCTATATGGGTTTATTGCTCAACGTCTCCCGACGTAACCTTGATCGTGTACTCTATTTTGCACAGTACGTCATCACCAGTGTTGATGATGATGCCCGTGAACGCGCTCTGAAACGTCTGGAAGAGGAATTGGCGGATGCTGAACTTCGTTTAGACCAAGAGATGCAAGGGGATGTTGTTGATGCCACTTCCGGTGCAACAAACCAATTGCTCGAACTAGAAGCAAAACTTGGCAAACTGAATTCATCTTTTGATGATCGCCTTGCAGAAGTGACAGATGAGGTTGTTCGTGACGCAAAAGTTATGGAAAAACGTCTGGAAAATCTGCTAGATACTAAGGCATCTGAGAATATCGTTTTGGGTGACGAAACGATTGCTAAAAAAGGGGAAGTAATAGGCCGTGAGCATCTAGTCATGGTACAAGAAATTACCACTGACCGGCTCGGCCGCGTGCAGCAAGAATATGAAGAAGATCATCAGACACTTGTGGCTGAAGCGCAAAAAGAGATTTCTGAACTTCGGGTTGAAGCTGCTGCCGTAGGCCAGGAACAGCGCGATTTGGTGGGTACAAAAATGACGCGGTTGCGTCAGCAGTATCAAACAAATCGTGATTTGTTAGAAAATTTGGCCGTCATGCAGTTCCTCAATGAAACGGAATATCGTGAATTGAAGAGCAAATTTGGTAATGTCTTTAAAGCCGACATGGGAGCTGAGGCATCTTCATGAAATTTTGCGTAAAATGGATTTGGACACGTTGTCCAAGAACCTGTGGCGTGAAGTGCGTACGACACGTTCTAAACAAGCCGCAAAACGGGCGACACGTCGTTTGCAGGTTGTAGAAGCGTTGCGCAAAAGTGGTAATCGTCCAGAATGGATGATTATGACCGTGCTGCCAGTTATTCCTCCAGATTTGCGCCCAATGGTGCAGCTAGACGGTGGCCGTTTTGCAACCTCTGACTTGAATGACCTGTATCGTCGCGTCATCAACCGTAACAATCGTCTCAAGAGATTGTTGGAACTGGGTGCGCCTGACGTGATTGTGCGTAATGAAAAGCGTATGCTTCAGGAATCAGTTGACAGCCTTATCGATAACAGTCAACGTGGTAAAGCGTTGAGTCGTCGTGGCCGCCGTGAGCTGAAATCCTTGTCTGATATGCTTAAAGGCAAGAAGGGGCGTTTCCGCCGAAACTTGCTGGGTAAACGTGTTGACTATTCTGGTCGTTCCGTCATTGTGGTTGGGCCGAAATTGAAACTAGGTCAATGTGGTTTGCCGAAGGTTATGGCGTTAGAACTTTTCCGGCCGTTTGTGATTAGCAAATTGGTGAAGTATGGATACGCCAGTAATGTAAAGGGTGCAAAGCGCTTTATTGAGCGTCAGTCGCCCGAGGTTTGGCAAGTGCTGGAAGAGGTTATTGTTGGTCGGCCGATTATGTTGAATCGTGCGCCTACATTGCACCGTTTAGGTATTCAAGCATTTATGCCCATGTTGGTAGAAGGGAAAGCGATTAAATTGCATCCGCTGGTTTGTGCGGCGTTTAATGCTGACTTTGATGGTGACCAGATGGCTGTGCATGTGCCGTTGTCTGATAAAGCTGTCAATGAAGCGAAGACTCTTATGATGGCCACGCGCAATCTGTTGAAGCCAGCTAATGGTGAGCCGATTGTCGGTCCATCTAAGGATATGGTGCTTGGCGTTTACTATTTGACGCTGATGATAGATGGTCGTCGTGGTGAAGGTCGTATCTTTGGTTCGGCAGAAGAAGTGGAAATGGCTTATGAATTGGATCAGATAAATATTCATGCCAAGATTAAGCTGGATGTTGAAACTTACTTTAAAGAAAATAACGAACGGTATGCCGATGGCAAACCTCGTCGCCGGATAATTGAGACATCCCCTGGTCGTGTGTTGTTTAACAGTGCATTGCCAGAAGAATATCGCTTTGTTAACCGTGTTTTGGATAAGGGTAGTATTAATACGCTGATCAACCGTGTTTATCGTATTGTGGGTGATGAAAAGACGATTGAGATGGTGGATGCCATCAAAGATATCGGCTTCAAATATGCCACGATTTCTGGTACGACCATTGCGGTTGCTGACTTAACGGTTCCCGAAGAACGTCAGGGTATTTTGGATGCGGCGCGACAGAAGGTTGATGAAATTGACCGCCAATATCGTCGTGGGTTGCTGACGGAAGATGAACAGTACCAACGCACGGTTGAGCAATGGAATGATGCGAAAGACCAGGTTGAAAAAGCGGTACGTGCCGCGATGGATCCTGGTAGTCCGATTGCTATTATGGCGTTGTCTGGTGCGGGTAAAGGTGGTTTTGGCCCTATTACTCAGTTGGCTGGTATGCGTGGTTTGATGGCTGATCCGAGTGGTCGCATTATTGTGGTGCCGATTCAGTCGAACTTCCGTATGGGTTTGAATACGTTGGAATATTTCATTTCGACGCATGGTGCGCGGAAGGGTCTGGCAGATACGGCGTTACGTACTGCTGATGCTGGTTATCTAACACGTCGTCTGGTTGATATTGCACAGGACATCATCATTATGGATGATGACTGTGGTACACGGAAAGGTATTTATGTTCGCCGTGTTGACAATTTTGGCAAGCAAACGGTAGCTGAACGGATTTATGGCCGTGTGGCGGCTGAGCCGGTTACAGACCCCGAGACTGGTGAGATTTTAATCCAGGAAGGGGAGATGTATGCGACAGAAGAGATTGCCAAAGCTGTTGATGCGACTGGTATTGACGAAGTGTATGTTTACTCTGCGATGACGTGTGAATTACGTCGTGGTGTTTGTAAGAAATGCTATGGTTTGGATTTGGCTCGCGGTAAGATTGTGGAAATGGGAACGGCCGTTGGTATTGTGGCTGCCCAGTCTATTGGTGAGCCGGGTACTCAGTTGACATTGCGTACTTTCCACACGGGTGGTACTGCTTCAGCTGGTGGTGACATCACGCAGGGTTTGCCCCGTGTTGAAGAGCTGTTTGAAGCACGGATGCGTCCTAAGGGTGAAGCTGTCATGACGGAAATTGGCGGTATCGCCGAGACATCGTATCGTTGATGGTGTACGCCATGTCTTCATTACAGAAAGCAAATTGGTTGATGATGTGTATGAGATTCCTGAAGGTTGGGAGATCAAGGTTGGCGACCAGGATGACATCGAAATTGGCGGCATCATTGCTGAAAAAGATGACGAAATCTTGCCCGCACGTCATGGTGGTCAT
Source organism: uncultured Chloroflexia bacterium (assembly GCA_963747345.1). Lineage (GTDB taxonomy): Bacteria > Chloroflexota > Anaerolineae > Promineifilales > Promineifilaceae. The sequence continues at coordinate 297,273 of CAVVFA010000012.1, forward strand.
GTTCAGAGAAATGGTAATCAATTGACCATTGTCTGGGAAAGTCGTGATGAACGGGATTACGAAATTCCGGCTGGTATTCGAATGCTTCTTACAGATGGGCAAAAAGTGATTGCTGGCGATCAATTGACTGAAGGTTCTAAGAATCCACATCGTATTTTGGAAGTGATGGGTCGAGATGCTGTGACACAGTACCTTTTGCGTGAAGTGCAGAAGGTGTATCGTCCGCAAGGCCAGAACATCCATGATAAGCATTTTGAAGTGATCATTCGCAAGATGTTGAGTAAGGTGATGTTGACGGCTTCTGGTGATACGACAATGTTACCAGGCGAATTGATTGAATTTGCTAAATTCCAGGAAGCTAATGAAGAAATTATCGAAGAAGGTGGTATTCCTGCTCAGGCAGAACCCGTACTCTTAGGTATTACGAAGGCATCTCTCAATACGGACAGTTTCTTATCGGCAAGTTCTTTCCAACATACCATTAAGGTGTTGGCTGGTGCAGCCATTGGTGGTAAGGAAGACAAGCTTTATGGCTTGAAGGAAAATGTCATTATTGGTAAGTTGATTCCAGCAGGTACAGGTTTCCACTTACATCAACGTCAAGCTGCATCTGATTTGGCGGCTGCGGAATTAGAAAAGGCTCCTGTGATTGAGAGCGGAGTTGATTTAAGCAGAACGTTGATTGGTGATGATACGGACGAGGAAATTTTGACAGCGATGGTAGCTGCGGCTGCGGCTGAAGCGGCTCAAGCCCAACTTTTAGCGGAAACAATGCCAGAATTTGATTCTGAATTTGATGGTGATTAGTTTTTCGCTGAATTGAACAGTTTAGTTAAAAGAGCACTCCAAACGGGGTGCTTTTTTTTTGCTTTTATGTTGGATATTTATTGTTTTGGTGTTTGCCTCTAGTAAAGACGCCTCACTGGGACACCGCCATACTGAATTGGGATTTAATTTTCGCTAGACTTCAGGCGTATGAATTTTGACGGTTTCCTTGTTGATTTGGCATGTTATGCTAGAATATAGAACATGAGTTCTAATATCGGTATTTTCCCCCAAAACAATGATTTCTTTTCCCGTCTTAGTGATGGTTATCTGGATGACAGGTATCAAGATGACGAGTGGGAGGATGAAAATCTCTACTACGACATGGCAGTTTATGACCATGTGTATCAGGGTAATTTTAGAGCGACGTCTGTTAATCCGGCGATTGTTATTGTGGTGTTGGCTGTGATTATTGGCATTGTTTTAGTGGGGGTGGCTGGCAGACTGGAGCACGCTCCCTCAACCGCTACGCCAATGGTTGAGGATGTTAGTGTGGAAACGGCCGTTTCCCCCCCACCAACCAATCCAAACAAGCAGATGTCACCATCAGCACCGATGCCCTCACCTTTGCTGCACCCTATACCAATTATGCCATCACCCAGGGTATACATGGTGCGTCTTACGGCCATATGGCAGTTGATATAGCGGCCGGTCGAGGCGAGCCGCTGCTCTCTCCCATCAATGGCGTTGTGACCCAGTTGTACATGGATGAATACGGCAACCCGACGATAGTGATTGAGAATGACGTGTATCAGGTCATGTTTTTACACGGGGATTATACGGTGGCTCTTGGCGATACCTTGAAGGTGGGGCAGGTGTTTGGGGCGGAGAGCAATAAAGGGTACACGATGGATATGGCTGGTAATCTCTGCTACAACCGTGAATGGTGCGGCAATCATTCACATTTGAATGTTTTCGACAAACGTATTCAAGCTAATGTGAATCCGCTTGGTTTGTTTGGGGGATAGGTTCGAGAGTTAAAATGTTACGTTTTTCGGTAGTAAACAACCCCGATAACTGCGATCAAAAACAGACCTACGCCAAACGCCATCACGCCAATGCCTAAAGCATCTCCTAGTCCATCCGTTGCTTTGCCACCGGTTTCTGACGGGGGGGGAGTGACCAGGGAGACCTTTTGCAGGGCTGTGGGCGATGGCATAAATTGTTGAGGTGTGGGGAAGGGTGTGCGGGAAGGAACGGCCGTTTCCTGCAAAACAGGTGTCTCCGAAGGGACTAAAGTGGGGGTGGCTGTTGGCGTGGGCGATACGATGACAATTTCATCCCCAATGCCCAAAAACGAGTCTTGGGTCAACCCATTGTAACCGAGTAATTGATCCAGCGAGAGGTTGTAGCGCACGGCAATAGACCAAAAAGAATCCCCGCTCTGAACGATATGGGCCAGTTGGGGCGTTGGTGTGGGCGGTGGGATTTCCCCTTCAACCAAACGGATTTTGACTTCATCCCCTGGTTGCAGCATATCGTTTTCACCCATGCCGTTGTACCACAAAAAATCTGCCAAACTAATGTTGTACCAGGCGGCAATTGACCAGGAATTATCGCCACGCTCGACAATGTGATGGGCAGGTGGCGTAGGCGTGGGGGGTGGTTCCGCGCCATCCGCTAACCGAATGGTTAACGTATCCCCTGGCTTGATGACGGAATCTTCATTCAGACCGTTGTAGAGCAAAATCTCCCAAATTGGCACTTCATACCGGGCAGAAATGGCCCACAAGGTATGCCCTGGTTCCAGCATATGGGTGATAGAGCCATCTTCGTTAGGAGAACTGACGGCTATTGGTTCCACAAAGAAGGGGGCGTCTACATAGTTGACAGTTTCTTGACGGGCGGGCTGTTCGGGAGGGGTGTCTGAGGGATAACCGACGACGAGGACGTAGAAGTTTTGGTCGTTCCCCTGGGCAAAGCCAACACCGGCTTGGGTGTGGCGATTGGATATCATGGCGGCAAAGTGGATGGAACTGTTGCGCCACCAGGTCACACCGCCACCGGGATTGAGGTTTGTACCACCAACGATGTTTTCTGTGACGTAGCCTGGGTATCCGGCATTATTGGCGCGGGTTTGCGGTGTGGAACCGCCCGCACCGGTATGGCTGTAAACGGCCGTTTGTGCCATCCAGTTGGCGTGGGCTTGAGCGGCGGCGGCTAATTGGGGATCGTAAGTGAATCCCGCTAAGCCATAGGAAGCGCGGAGCTGATTAACGAGAGTGAGTATGTCACTGGTGGGGGATTGGGCGGAAACGGCCGTTTCCCTTGAATTGGCTCCCACCACCGTAATAAGCATAAATAATGCTGCTGCAATAATAATTTTCCGAAACATAACGGCGAACTATATCAAGAACGGCGTGGCTGTCCAAGTTTAGCCGGTGGGCCTTCATCAAATTCCTAGAAAGCGCCTATAAACAAAAAGACCTCCGAGGTTTTTAAAACCTCGGAGGTCTTTGGTGCAAAATTTAGCCTTCTTCGCCGCCAGCCTCATGCTGTGGATTGCGGCGGACAAAATCTTCAACCCAGAGCATATTGCCATTGGCATGTTTGATGGTTTGCAAAAGCGTGGTCATCGTATCGATTTCTTCAACTTGCTCCATGACAAACCATTGCAGGAAGTTGTTGCTGGTATGATCATTTTCGGTGACAGCCAGGGAGACGAGATTGTTGATTTCGTCGGTGACGCGCATTTCCTGGTCCAGGGCAAATTGCACGGCATCGGCGGCGCTTTCAAATGAATTGCGCAGTTCTGAGATGCCTGGAATGATCGGTTTTGCGCCAGTTTCTAGCATGAAGTGGACAAATTTCATGGCGTGTTCCCGTTCTTCATCCGATTGGCGGTAAAAGAAGCCAGCCAGCTCCGGCAAAGCCTGATCGTCGAAGTAGACGGCGATGGCGATGTATTGGGCAGAGGCGCCAAATTCGCTGATGATTTGAGCGTTCATGGCGTCAACAAGTTTGGGTTTGATTATCATTGTTTTCTCCTATTGCTAACAGTCAATTTAAGATGGCTGCATTTTAGCATAAATGGTGGGCGATCTTATGTGACTCTTATGGAAGGGGGGTATGATAACGGCCGTTAGGTAAACCGCGAAAAGTCATTTGAAGTAACCACTTTGTAAAATCGCGGTTTCCTTGAAGAAATTCTTGTGAATTACCTAAAATTCAATGAACAATAACAATCAATACAAAATCAGACCATTCGCTCAATTTGTGTAATCCTATAAAATTAAGGCGTATGTGCCTGATTAATTAAAAACAAATCTGGAAGAGGTTTTAACAATGACAGCAGAAGAAAAACAAGCAACCTATAACTTTAAAACAGAAGTCAAACAAGTCCTGCAAATCCTGGTTCATTCTTTATATAAAGATCGGGATATTTTTGTGCGAGAACTTGTTTCCAATGCATCTGATGCCTTAACGCGGTTCCATTTTGAATCGTTGACCAATCGCAATGTGCTAAACCCGGATGTTGAATTAGCTATCCACATTGATGTGGAGGAAACCGAAGCAGGCGAGTTAAAGAAAATCGTCATTAAAGACAGTGGTCTTGGCATGACCGAAGAAGAACTCATCCGCAATTTGGGAACCATCGCCCAATCTGGGGCACGTGAGTTCCTGTCTAAAATGAGCGAGGGCGATATTGATCCGGGTGACGTGATTGGACAGTTTGGTGTTGGTTTTTATTCCGTCTTTATGATTTCTGATGAGGTGCGTGTTATTTCGCGTAGTTTCCAGCCGGATGCAGAAGCGGCTGCCTGGGTTTCTGATGGCAGTGAGAGTTTCAGCATTGAGCCTGCTGAAAAGAGTGATCGCGGTACTGAGATTCACATTACGTTGAAAAAAGATGCAGAAGAATTTGCCAATGAGTGGAAGCTGCGGCAGATCGTTAAAAAATATTCAGATTTTGTACGCTTCCCCGTTTATGTGGGTGAAGACCAGGCCAATGAGCAACAATCTTTATGGCGTAAGTCTCCAACTGAGGTGGAAGAAGCGGATTACAAGCGTTTCTATCAACAGATGACGATGGATTTTGAAGAACCGCTGGCGACCATCCACTTCTCAACCGATGCGCCGGTGCAGTTACGCGCTTTGCTGTTTATTCCTGCCAAGCGGGAAGGCGGCATTTTGGCGCTGCGTAAAGAGCCGGGGGTGATGCTTTACTCGCACAATGTATTGATTCAAGAATATTGCACGGACTTGCTTCCCAGTTGGCTGTCGTTTGTGGATGGGGTTGTGGATTCTGAGGATTTGCCTTTGAATGTGAGTCGGGAGACGGTACAGAATAACCGCCTGATGGGGCAGTTGGGTAAGATGATTCGCAAACGGGTGCTGCGGGAGTTGACGAAGCTGGCTGAGAAGGATGTGGAGAAATATGAGGCTTTTTGGCGGGAAAACGGCCGTTCTCTCAAAGAAGCCCTCGCCATAGATCCCACCGCCAAAGAAGACGTGCAGCCATTCTTCCGCTACTACTCATCCAAGTCTGCTAACAAGCTGACCTCATTGGACGAATACATCGCCCGGATGCCAGAAACGCAGGAAGAAATCTACTTTGTTCTCGGTGATAACAAGACAACCGTCGCCAACAGTCCGCATTTAGATCCGTTCAAAGCACGCGATTTAGAAGTGCTGTATTGGATTGATCCGCTGGATGTCTTGATTACGCCTGGGATGATGGCGTACAAAGACAAAAATTTCCGCAACATCGATGATGCTGGTTTAGAACTGCCGGAAATTGAAGAAGAAGAAACAGCAGATGATGCAGAACCTGCCATCGAAGAAGTCCAATTCAACCAGTTAGTCGGTCAATTTGTGACCATCCTGGGTGATAAAGTGGTAGAGGTTCGAGAATCGAAGGTACTGAAAAATAGTCCTGTTCGTTTGGTCTATCCTGAAGATGCCCAAAATCGTGAAATGCAGCGTTTGTACCGCATGATGGAGCAAGATTTTGAGGTGCCGAAGCTGATTTTTGAAGTAAACCGGTCTCATCCACTGATTGTCAATTTGGCAAAGCTTATTGAAGAAAATGCCGCCAGTGAACTGGTGACGCTTTCTGTTGAGCAGTTGTACGACAGCGCCTTGGTGCAAGAGGGTTTGCATCCTAATCCAACCGCCATGCTGCCTCGCATTGAGCAGTTGATGCTGCTAGCTGCCCAGGCGGATGCTAATCACGACGCTTAAACCTAATTGATTAACCGTTTCATAAAAAGGTCAGATTGTTCATAATCTGGCCTTTTTTTATTTTTGTCCAATTTGGGCATGGTTCAAAAAGCTTAACGATGTCCTTTACAATTTGTAGCCGCGGCATCCTTGCCGCGGCTACACCTCAAATGAACCATGACCCAATTTACAATCATGCCCGTTTTGTTTTGTGATAAACTTGCGTGTGTCGAGGGAGTTTGCAAAAAGCTTGTAAGCGCCTCAGTTCGAAGTAAGTAAAATTTGATTGGTTTCTGTCGAGTATCGGACTCAGGGTGCTATGTGTAATCGCTTTGTTCAATTGAATTGAAGATTGAGAGTGTTGTGGATTATTTGCAGAGAATTTTGCAGCTTGAACAGCTAGAAGGGAGAAGAAGCCTCACGTCTGCGAGGTTGGCTTATTGTTGTCAACAGCTTGCTGATTGGCATCTCGTTTCTATTTGTTTTCTTTTGGCTCTATTCAAGACAGAATGGTTCTGTTGTGCCTCCGCTTGGGACAGCGCTTATCACGCCGATTGTTTATGGTGTGGGGCTGGTTTTTGCTTGGCAATGGCGACTCTGGCAAAGTGCATTGTTGATTGTAATTTGTTTTGTCGTGGCGGCAACGGCTATATTTTGGATAATGCCTGCTTCTGGGAACTTGATTGTTTCCCTTTATGTAATCAATCTGATTTTTGCCAGTATATTTTTAAGCAGACGAGTGGTGACATTGGTTACTGCTATATCTTTGCTTTTATTTACCCTGCTTACATTTCTAAAATTCAATAATTCTTTCAGCTTGACGGGGCAGAGATTTGAACTTTGTTGCGCACTATTTGATGAGTGTGTTTATTTTTCTATTGGCCTATTTGCTGATTTTGTTGAGCTTGAAAATGAATCGGCTTAAGGCTTTGGCCGCACAGGAATCTGAGGCACGATATCGACTGTTATTTGAAGCCTCACCGATTGCGTTGTGGGAGCAAGATGGCTCGGAAATAAAGGCGCGAATTGAACAGCTTCGGGAGGAAGGGGTTCAAGACTTTCGGGCTTATTTTAAGCAAAATCCATTGCTCATGTATGAGATGATGGTGTCAGTAAAAGTGCGAGATGTGAATAAAACGGCCGTTTCCATGTATAAAGCCAAAGACAAAGCTGAACTCATGGATAATTTAGACCGGTTTCTGCCAGATGAATCCTATTCGTTTATTTTGGATTCGCTGGAGGCGATGGCAAATCAAGAACCGTATTTTGAACGAGAAATCTCTAGCTTAACATTAACTGGTGATAAATTGACGGTTCTCTATCGCTGGGCAATTCCACCTGAGCAAGCAGATTCGTATTCAACTGTTATTACCTCCATCGTTGATTTGACCAGCCGTAAAGAAGTAGAAGATGCGTTACAAAATTATTCAGAGCGGTTTCGCGGGCTGCATGAATTAGATTTGGCAATCAATGTTAAAAAGTCACCAGAAGAGATTGCGGCGGTTGCTTTAGAATTTGTGGCACAGTTTATCCCTTCATCTGGAGCGGAAATTTGGGGGCTTGATGAAACGGGGCAGATTGTTGGCCTATTAGCTATGGTCTATGCTGAGGATGATGCAGAACGACCGTTTTATGATGACCCACAACCCGTTGCTTTTTTGTTGTCGGAAGAAATACAGGACGACATGCGTAGTAATCAACTTTATGTGGTGGATGATCTGTTGACCTTACGTTATGTGCCACCTGCTTTAGCTATCCTTAAAAAATGCGGGATGCGTTCATTCATGCAACTGCCTTTGCTGGTTCGGGGTAAACCGATTGGCTTCTTGAATATTTACGATAAGGGTATAGACACGTTTACCCCAGAATACCTGGGTATGGCTCGTGAATTTGCTGCGCCTTTGGCGATTGCCTTGGGCAATGTGCATTTGTATGTCGCAGAAAATAGTGCGCGTAATCAGGCAGAAATATTGCGACGAGTCGCGGCCGATCTCAATTCCAGTTTGGAGTTGGAACCGCTTCTCAAGCAGATTTTAGAGTATTTGGAGCAAGTGATTCCCTATGACAGCGCCACTATCTTTCTGGAGAAAGAGGGGGCTTTAAGTGTCGTGGCACGCCGGGGATTGTCTGGTAATGTCGATCAAGAGCAGATTGATTTAAGGAATGAAGAACTTGCTGTTCATCAAGTATTTTCATTGGGGCAGCCTCGACTTGTTGCTGATACGAAAACTGAACCCAACTGGATACCTTATCCTGGATTTGAATATATCCGTTGTTGGTTAGCCATTCCGCTTCAGGTTAAAGGGAAGCCAATTGGGGCGTTGACTTTGGATAATGTGGTGGCGCGGTTTTACACTGAAAAAAATCAGGAAATTGCACTCGCCTTTGCCAATCAGGCCGCAGTTGCTATTGAAAATGCACGTCTCTATCAACGGTCACTACGATATGCGGAAGATTTGGAAGTGCGCGTACACGAACGAACGCGGGATTTATCGACACTGTATGAGATAACGGCCGTTGCCAACACCCATCTAGAGTTAGGGAAAATTCTCGACGGAAGTTTGGACATATTATTAGAGACATTGGCTTGCCCGTCTGGCGCTATCTTCATCAAAGAGGAAGACGGTCGCTTTGAACTGAAAAGTCATAAAGGCATACCAGATAACATATTACCTATTATCTCTGTTTTTGAATACGAAGATGGGCTTGTCAAACAAGTTGTAGATGATCCTAACCCTGTGTTTATTCGAGATTTAGCAATCTTTCCTTCCTTGAAACCGCTAAATTTACCAAGAGGCTCATTTAGTTATGCAGGGGTTTCTATCCGTGTGAAAAATAATGTTGTGGGTGTTCTGAATACCGTTCACGCTGATGGCGACCAATTTTCTCCGGAAGACTTTGCCCTGCTGAGTTCTGTGGCAGATCAACTGGGGGTGGTGATTGAAAACGGCCGTTTGCATCAACAAAACCAGGAAGTAGCCGTATTACATGAACGGGAACGGTTGGCGCGAGAACTGCATGATTCCGTCACCCAATCGCTTTACAGTTTGATGCTCTTTGCCGAAGCCTCTAAAGACCTGTCAAAAATGGGAAATGGCGAGAAATTGGCGGGCTACCTGGATGACATTGTGACCACTGCCCAGCAAGCCTTAAAAGAAATGCGCCTCATGTTGTATGAACTGCGTGCCGGGGCTTTGGGTGAAGAAGGATTGGCAAACGCCATCCGCTATCGCCTGGAAGCCGTTGAAGGTCGTTCGGGCATGGAAGCCAATCTAAAAGTCGATCTTGATATAGATATTCCGCCTGAACTGCGCCGCACGTTATACCTCATCGCTCAGGAAGCGTTGAACAACACACTGAAACATGCCAAAGCCACAGAAGTATTTGTTACGCTTGTGATGCAAGGTAGCAAATTGATCATGACCATTGAGGATAACGGCCGTGGTTTTTCAAAAAGAACCTCGAAAACGGGTGGCATGGGGCTGAAAACAATGCAAGAGCGCATTGAAGCTGTTGGTGGAAATTTGTACATCAATTCTTTGCTTGATGTTGGCACAAAAATTGAAATATCTGTCGATTTAGGGCTGACGATTAAATAACTGTCGGAATTGCATCGTCAGCCTTGCGGATGCGTTCCCCTGTCGATTTTATTTTTGACGCATCCTTAGCAAATTATGGAGTTGTTTAATGGAAAAAAACCCGTTAATGGAAGAAAAACCAATAAGAATTCTTATTGTTGACGATCATGTTCTGGTGCGGAAAGGTTTGGTGGCGTTATTAGATGTTAAGCCAGGCGTTGAGGTAATTGGGGAAGCTTCAGATGGGGATGAAGCCGTGCAATTGGCACGAGCGTTGAATCCAGATGTGATATTGCTCGATTTGGTGATGCCCAATAAAGATGGCATTACCGCCCTGAAAGAGATTCGCCAAGAAAACAAAGATGTCAAAGTGTTAATACTGACCAGTTTTACTGAAGAATCCAAAATGAAAGCGGCTATTGAAGCAGGAGCCAATGGTTTCCAAGTCAAAGACACCACACCAGCAGAACTTATGACCTCTATACAGGTCGTTTATCAAGGCAGTTTTATCGCAAACTCTCAATTTAGCAGGCGTATTATGCAGCGCTTTGATGATGACAAACCCATCCAGGCTAACGGCGATTTAACAGAACGGGAACTGGCTGTTTTGAGACAGGTAGCCCAAGGGTACACCAATCGGGAAATTGCCGACATGCTTTCTATCAGCGACCGCACCGTCTCCACGCACGTGAGCCATATTCTCAGCAAAATGGAAGTAGACAATCGCGTACAAGCTGCCATGAAGGCGGTGAGTGATGGCTTGATTGTTTTTGAAGAAAATGATTAGTGACTATGAGGCAGCAGGAATGGGTTTCCCCAAAAGCGGCGTTTCAGCAGGAAGCGCCCGTTGTGTGCTCCATCCCAAATAAAGGATTTCACCGACAGCCGCGAGATTAAGAGCCAGGGCAGCGGTTGGGATGCCAGCCCATTGATTGGTTAGACCTAGTACCAGGACAACGGCCGTTATCATCACATTAATCGCCATCCCCATATTTACAGCCTTGGTCACCCGCTTGTTGATGAGCAGTCCGCGCAGCCAGGAAATAATCGTAGCCAATGCTGGGAAGAGCAAGAAATAAACCACGCTGGAATTAACCAGCCCCCCCACAATAGATGTCATATCCTGCACCACAAACACATAAAAACCCGCCAACGGGGTCACAATAAACAACAGCATAAACCCGGAGGTGACCAGCATTACATTGAACGAAAAACGACGGACTGGCATAAACGAATCTGGTTTTTCGCTCAAGGCAATCACCACCTCTGGCAAGGCCAACGCCGCCGCCCGAGTCATCAAGGTGATTTGGAAGAGAATCGGCCATGCCGCCAACGAAATGATGGGATTGGGCAAGCGAGCCAGGCTGGATGTGACCATCGGCTGCACCAGGAGTAGCAGCACAGAAGTCGAGGCCAATGGCAGGTGGAACCAGAACAGTTCTCGATACGTCAGCGGGTTGCCTGCTGCCGCTGGTTTGGTGGGAGCCAGTTCGTTTTTGAGAATAGGTCGGATGGCGATGGTAGCGTAAGCGGCTTCGGCAATGACCCCGGCCATCAGGGCCATAGCCCCGATGGTGACTCCGGGCAACTCTGAGAATATATGGCAAAGGAAACGGCCGTTCCTACAGAAGCCACCAAACGAATCGCCGTACCCCATGCTACCTTCTTCGTCTGCCCAAAATGAATCATCACCCCTTGCAAAAAGCGCCGCCACGCAATTGCGGCACTCCAAAAAATCATGATTTGCATCCCCGGTTTCACCCATTGCGCCACTTCCGGCGGCGTTTCCAAAATGCCCACCACAATCCAGTTAAACAACGGCGTAAACGCCACCAAAACCGAGATAATCGTTAGCAAAATCATCCAGTGGATCGTGAACGTGCGCACCAATAAGTAAGATGCACGATCCTTCACTAACGCGGTTGAAGTCGCTAATAAATTGATGATGGGGCTTTCAATCAGCACAGAAAGGCTAACGACGATGCCATAAGCCGCCATCATCATTACCTCATTGGGGAGGCGATTGATGGCTGTGCTAATGATGGGACCTTCGGCTGTCATCAGGAGCCAACTAGCGAAAAGGGGGAGCCAGAACCAGAAAATATATCGTTGACGCATAAGCGGCGGAGTATAACATGGCGCCCTACAATCTGTTACAATTTGGGGAACTATTTCCCATAGTTCCTTAACTATTTCACGATGGCATCCTACGCTGTCAACTCTGTGAATCTCCCGTTTGATTGCTTTCGCGTAAAAAAATCCTTTGCGCCTTCTGTGCCTCTGTGTGAGATTCCATTAAACAAGGAGAACCATGCGCAAAAAAGTCATTTTAATCACCGGTGCGGCTGGCGAAATCGGCCAGGCACTGATCCGTAACTTTTCCCAGTTAAACAACAATGAATTGCTTACGCTGGACTTGCATCCTCTGCCAGATGCCCATCTCGGCCAAACAACCCACATTCAGGGCGATATTTTAGATACCAAGCTTGTTCGAGCGGTTGGTAACGGAATATGACTTCGACGCCATCTTCCACCTGGCGGCGCTGCTGTCTACGCGGTCTGAGTTTGCGCCGGAATTGGCTCATCGGGTGAATGTGGATGGCACGTTAGCTTTGTTGCAAATGGCCGCCGAACAGTCCCAGCGCCGAGGCGAGCCAGTCAAGTTTATATTTCCTAGTTCGATTGCTGTGTATGGTTTACCTGATTTGGAAACGAAAGCCCGTGACTTTTTTGTGCGGGAATGGGATTGGAACTATCCGCGTACGATGTATGGCTGTAATAAGCAATATTGTGAGATGCTTGGCACTTATTTCAGCCAAAATTATCAGCAATTGTCGCGGCAAAAGCCGGTTATGCTTGATTTTCGGTCAGTGCGGTTCCCTGGGACTGATTAGTGCCTACACCGTGCCGTCGGGCGGAACCAGCGATTATGGACCAGAAATGCTTCACGCGGCCGCCAAGGGTGAACCGTATGCGTGTTTTGTCCGTGAGGATAGTGTGCTTCCGTTTATGGCGATGCCGGATGCGGTGACGGCGTTGTTGGGGCTCTATGCAGCGCCGAGCGCCTTGTTGCAGCGCCGGGTGTATAACGTGACAAGTTTTAGCTTAACGGCCGTTCAGTTCAGAGATAAGGTCTTGCAACATTTCCCCGATGCGGAGATTACGTTCAAACCAGATGTGGCACGACAGGGCATTGTCGATAGCTGGCCCGCTGGCTTACAAGACAAGGCCGCCCAGCGAGATTGGGGCTGGCAGCCGGCATATGATGTTGACACGGGCGTTTGAGGAGTATTTGGTGCCGAATATTCGGGAACGGTATTGCGGGGGATATAGAAAATGAAAAACGGTCGTTTTGCAGGAACGGCGTTTTTGTGCGTAATCAACGAATAATCTGCTGAAATAAGATATTACGTTGTCAGGTCTAGGTGGGTACTCTACTACTTACTTTAGATGTCTCCTCTGTCGGTAGAATAGAAACAATACCAATGTAAAGAAGAAGATGAAGAAAGCTATTATAAAACTAGAATCTACTAGATTGTCATCAAATTTACTTGAAGTGAGGTTAATGAACGGCCGTTGGTTCACTGCTCGCTAACCCAAAGGCGAAAAGGCATCAATACCATCAACCTCAAGCCAATCATTAACAGTCCCCCTCGAAGAACATAGGGTCAATTAATTCATCCAAGTGGTCCATAATGAAAGATTTTAATGAATTAGTTTTGCAACGAATTTCCGCGAATTATCACGAATGAGGCAAAACAAGGGTAATTCGTGTAGTTCGTTGCAAAAAGGTTCTTTTTTGAATCGTTATAAGGAATATTGTTGCTTTCAAGCCAATCTATGGCTATCTTTTTGAACTCGTTGGCTCAGAAAGCATACCAATCATCTTGAATTTCGTGAATCTGTAAATTGAATCTTTAAAATTTCGAAAAATGCGATACTCTGATCGCCCACGAATACTCATTATAATCAGATATCGCTCATATCTTCATCGTCCACCGAATAGTCTCAAAAATTTTCCATTAATGAATATTCGTGAATTTCAAACTTACTGGGCAGTTCCAGGAATTCATCGGACGCGAATACAACTTTTATCGCTTCTTTGATGAAGCTTCTCGCTGCAACATTCGGTAATGATTGCCAAAGCATTACAATCAAGAGAGCGGGTAAACACAATACTAATAGCATATTTTTTGAAGTACGGAATGAATTCGTCATTGAAGCCCCTATTTACATAATCCTGGTCTATTTCTTTCCCAAAACGGCCGTTTTTACTATCAATACAACAATCTTTAGTGTAGTTTGCTTCATCATAATCTGGCATAGTTCCCTAGTACTGCATGGCTTGATGTACACAGAGACAGAGAAAATGGCAGTGCTAGATTATGAAAACGGACAGTTTTAATGGTTAGACGTAAATGGGGAGTGTGGTGCGGTGAGGATGCTGTCCACAGCGTTAATCTTCAATCTCAAATTGTTAATCGAGGTTGTTGTGAACTGTTGTGTAAATGCCCAAGCCAATTGCGCCACCGAGCAGGGTGATGAACAGTCCTCCCCACGCGCCGATGTTGGCGAAAACGGCCGTTCCCGGCAACCCCAGCGCCACATAATTGTAAGCCAGCAGCGCCCCGATAATGCCCCAAAGGATGCCGCTAATTTGCTGGGTGGGGGCTGTGTCTGTGCGGATGCTTAAGGCGTAGCCAGCGATGATAACCACGGCGAGTCCGGTGAGGACGGCGATGAGCGTGGTGAACTCGGAGAGGGCGATGTTGAGGGCTGGCTCTTGCGGTTCTGCCGGAGGCGGAATGGGTGTTGCCGTGGGCATAGGGGTGGGGGTGGGGAGTGGTGTGGGGGATGGCGTGGCGGTGGAAGTTGGGGTGGCGGTGGGGGTTGGCGTGGGCGTGATGACGGAGACCTGGGCTTCCCCTTCGATGGCGATGTCAACTTCCTGGGAGGCGCGGGCATTTCCGGAAACGGCCGTTATCCTAAACTTCCCTGGCCCGGTTTTTGCTTCCAACACATAGTCGAGCCGGGCAATGCCGTCGCTCGTCGGCACCTCGTCGATGATACTGACAGTGCCTTGGATGCGATCCACTTGAATGAATTGCACCAGGGTATTGTCTGGCACGGGATTCCCGTTGTGATCTGTGATAATGCCGGTTTGCAGATGCAGGGTGTCGCCAACGGCCGTTTTTAAGGGCGCTTCACGGGCGGGAGATTGTGTGCCACCTGCCTCATCTGCGATATATAACTCGATTACTTGGTCAGGGTTGGGGCTGGTTTGGGTATTGATTTGGTAGCTCACACCGGCCACATTGACAGGCGCGTGACCCGTTAACGGCAGCTCCATGAACAAGGCTCGGGCAGCAGCGTCGATGAAAGCATCCACTTTGCTATAGATGCCATAATACGCCGTCAGCTTGCTGATTTCGGTGCTGTCCAGAAAGTATGGGGCGTTAAACGAGAAAGCGATGAGCCGAGAATTGCGGAATAAATCGTGCCGCTGTGCCAAAAATTGATGCACTGGATCGATGTTGTTTTCGTCCAGCATGGCGAAGACGATCCAGTCTGCGCCTTCTTTGAAGCTTTCTTGCACGAGATAGCCCGGAGGGATGGTGGGGGTTGGTTCCGGTGTGAGATTGGCTTCGTTGTTGGGGTTTTGATTTTCATTGTCTGAGAGCGGGGTTGGGGTGATAACGGCCGTTGGTGTGGGCAAAATAATTGGCTCAGAACCGGCTGCCAGAAAAGCACTCAATTCATTCAGGCTGTAACTAACAATTTGCTCTGGTTGCACTTGTCCGCTGGCTTCAGGCCCATACAGAGCGAGAATCTGGTTTTTTAGGGCATCTATTTCAATATACGCTTGTGGCGCACAATCGCTGCACTGTACGGCCTGAATCATGTCGGTGAAGATGATGATGCGGTCTTGCGGCCTCGGTGGGCTGGGCAGCCGTTCTAGAAGTTGTTCCGGGCTGGGGGAGATGAGGGTGATGGCTTGTTGGGCAATGTCGAAAACGGCCGTTTCCCCTTGATTCACTGTCTCTGCCACAGTTGCCACATCAACCAGCACATTTTCAGCACTGAAATCTTGGTCAAACTGGCGCAGTTTTGCTTGCAAAATGCGCAAAACTGCTTCGTCAAGGCGCTGTCGGAAGGCGGGGTCTGTTTGGTATAGTTCTTCAAACCAGTGGATACTGTTTTGGATGTTTTCGAGCTGTTGCTCATAGGGTGCGTCGCCCAATGCAAAATCGGTGAGTACCAGCAGATCGTTGCCTGCCAGGAAGGCATCTTTGGCGACGCGACGGTGGGGGAACTCTTGCTCAGTGTCGTCGTAATAACGCTCAATGGCGCGAACGCCCAACGCATCGGAGACGATCAGGCCGCCGTTGGCATACCAGTTGCTGAATGCGGGCAGGGCTACCAGGGCGCTAATCGCTTGCCTGTCTAAGCTGACGGGAGCGGTGGAGGTTTGAATATTGCCCTGGAATCCCTGGTAGCGAATGTGGGAGGTGAGCAACCCTTGCACCATTTCATCTTCGGTTGTTGCGCCTCCGGTGACGGCGACAAAGGGGGCGAGTTCCAATTCTTGCAATTCTGCTAATGATTTGCGCACGGTGGGGATTTCTTCGGCGAGACTGCGGTCGCTGCTGCCGATGCCTGGAAAATGTTTGGCGATAACGGCTAAACGGCCGTTGCTGCCTTCATGCACACCCTGTGTATAAGCTCGTCCCATTAAACCAACCCAGTAAGGATCGCCACCAAAGGAACGAGTGCCTAGTCCATTGCTGTTGCGGATGGCGGGATTTGCCAACACGTCTAACACGGGGCCAAAGAGCATGTTGACGCCTATGGCATCCAGTTCTTTACCAGCAATTTGCCCAATATCTGCCGCGTTTTCTGGATTCCAGGTGGCGCCCACCGCCATATTGTTGGGCAGGGGATTGAGACCGGTAAACACTTCGCTGTAAATGGGGCCGTCTCCTTCATAGTTGAGACTGACAAACAAAGGAATGGCGTTGGCGGAGGAAATGGGGATGGGGGTTAATATGGGTGTGGGGAGAACGGTGGATTCAGGCTGGTTTTCGGTGTTGGATTCGGTTTTTTCAGTGGTGGTAACGGCCGTTGGCTCGACTGCTGTGGAGTAGCCCAGTAAAGAGAGCCGCTGTAAGTCGTTTGTGAGTTCTGCGACTTGGGTGGGGGCGTTTTGCAGGTCGTCATAGCCGGTAATGTTGTCGTTTTGGGCAAGCAACACCACACCGCCGACATGATAATTCAATATCAAATCAGCAACAGTGCTATCCATGAGGGCTCTGTCTCCTACAAATGGAACCAGGAAAACTTGACCAACCCGTTCAGCGGCACTCATCGAATTGAATATTGATTGAGCTTGTTCTTCGATGGTGGGCGCATCGTTTTGGGCGATAACGGCCGTTTTCTGTCCCCCGGATAACATAAAACACAATACACACGTGGCTAACAGCCACCAGCGCCAAAAACGTTTCATGATGAAGGGCATCTCTTTTCCATTCAAGCCAATGGCTGAGGCAAGGGCGTTTTTGCAGCACACGAAATGTGCCCACCAGCTTGAAAAGTTAATGCAATTATAGCGTAGATTGCCCTCTCGAACACCTGTGTTAAAATCACAAAATCTTGAACACTCAATCTGGACGGAATTGATGTTTTAGGAATCAATTCCGTCCAGATTTTTTTATTCGTTGCAAAGTTGCAGGGCTGCAAAGTTGCAGGGTGACATAGGTGACGCGCTACTTTGCAACCTTGCCCCTTTACAACTTTGCCCCTTCTTAATCTATGTCAGAAAAAACGCGCAATATCCTAGCCATTGTTATGTTAGTCGTGTTGGCATCCAGTGCCTTCATTGCCGGTTACTTCACCAACGATTTTGTGGAGTTGCAAACGGGTGGCACACTCGTTCGCCAGCAGGACGACTTCGATATATTTTGGGAAGCGTGGGATCGCATTGAAGAGAGCTTCATTGGTGAGTTGCCCGTTTCTCGTGATAAGGCTTATGGTGCGATTCGGGGGTCCATGGCGAATCTGGACGACCCGTACACCGTTTTCATTGAGCCAGTTGTGCGCCAGGAAGAACGGCAGTCGTTGCAAGGTCATTTTGGCGGCATTGGCGCAACATTGTCCCGTCCAGAAGAAGGCGGCGCTATTGTGTTAGACCCTGTTCCTGGCAATCCGGCTGAAGCGGCGGGTATGTTGACGGGGGATATTTTAATTGCGGTTGACGATGTGGAAATCACCCCAGAAATCACTGTTGTGGAAGTCCGTGACATGATTCGTGGCGAAACCGGCACGGTGGTGCGGTTGACGGTGATTCACGAAGGCGAAGCAGAACCCGTTGTGCTAGAAATTGTACGTGGTGACATTCTGGATCCGTCGGTGACGTCTCGGATGATGGGGGATGATGACAATATTGGTTATATTCGGCTGGCGCGATTTAGCGGTGAAAGCAGTGGTGAAATTGAAGAAGCGATTACCGGGCTGCTAGACGAAGGTGCAGAAAAGCTAATTCTGGATTTGCGGAATAATGGCGGTGGTTTGTTGACGGCTGCTGTTGATGTATCTAACCACTTCCTGAGTGATGGCGTGATTTTGTATCAGGTGACCAAAGATGAAGGCGAAAAAGAGTATCTGGCGACAAACGATACGTTAGTGCCTGATTTGCCTTTGGTGATTCTTATCAATGGCGGCACGGCCAGCGCCTCAGAAATTGTGGCGGGCGCGATGCAAGACAGAGAACGCGCCACGTTGATTGGCGAATCACAGTCGTATGGCAAAGGCTCTGTGCAGTTGGTCTATGACCTGAGCGATGGCTCATCGGTGCATGTGACCTCTGCCCGCTGGTACACGCCGAACAAAAACCAGATTGACCAACAGGGTTTACAGCCTGATATTTTGGTGGAAGTGACCCAAGATGCCATTGATAACGGCCGTGACGAGGTGTTGAATCGGGCGATTGAGTTTTTACAGAGTGGAGGGTAGGATTTTTATGGATGAAAAAGGGGTTTCACCAACACGTGCTTCAAATTGGATAACATGGGCAATAACGGCCGTTGTTGTCATGCTTCTCTGCGGCGGTTTTTCGGCGGTGAGTTTTGCTATCGGCCGGGCCAGCGCAGAGCCGGAAATGCTCACGGAAACGATTACGGAATTTCTGGAAGTGACCCGAGAGGTTGAAGTGCCTGTGGCTGTTGAAGTGACTGTGATTGCCACGGCCGTTCCTGAGGAAGTGGCTGAAGCGGAAGAAATGGAAATGGAAACGGCCGTTCCCACTGCCATTCCAGAAAAAACAGTCATTACTGATACTGAAAATATCGACTTGTCTGTATTTAACGAAGCGTGGGACATCGTTGAGTCCCAGTTTGATGGCGAACTGCCAGATGAACAAGCACTCGTGTACGCCCTTATCGCGGGGTCACTAAATACCCTGGATGATGATTACACACGCTTCACAAATCCAGAGATAGCCGCCCGAATGCGAGAAGACATGGGTGGTTCCATCGAAGGCATTGGCGCGTTTGTGCGCGAAAATGACGAAGGTTTTGTGGAAATCGTGCGCCCCATCGCTGGACAACCTGCCGAGGCGGCCGGCATCAAAGCGGGTGATCTCGTTATCGGCGTTGATGGCGAAGATATAACAGGCCTAACCTTAGACGAAGCCTTGCTCTTGATACGTGGCCCCCGTGACACGGAAGTTGTGCTGACGGTGTTCCGTCCCAAAGATCGTGAAGAACTAGAGATTTCTATCATCCGCGCTCGCTTTGAAATTCCCATCATTGAATCTAAAATGGTTACAGATGATATTGGCTACATTCATTTGAGCGAGTTTAATGCCAATGCGTTTGAGCGCACGCAAGAGGCGTTGACTGAGTTAACAGCCCAAGGCGCGGTCAGCATTATTTTTGATTTACGTGATAATCCAGGCGGTTACTTGGATCAATCCGTCAATATTTCTGATTTGTTTATTCCGGAAGGGGTTGTTTTGTATGAACGAAACAATCAAGGCTTAGACGAGGAGTTTACGGCGGATACAGGGGATGCGGGTGAGGAAATTCCGCTCGTGGTGTTGGTTAATCCAGGCAGCGCCAGTGCTTCTGAGATTGTAGCGGGGGCTATTCGGGATAACGGCCGTGGTATTCTTATCGGTGAAACGACGTTTGGTAAAGGCTCTGTACAGCAGCTCCACCAACTGTCAGACGGCTCCGAACTGCGGGTGACAATTGCCCGCTGGTACACGCCAGCCAACGTTTCTATCAGTGAAGAAGGCATCACCCCGGACATCGAAGTCCCTTCACCAGACGAGTTTACATTAGGCGGTGAAGGGGATACGCAATTAGAACGGGCGATTGAATATTTACAGACGGGACAATAACTAGATTGAGATAGAGGGTAGAGATGGAGTTTCGCACAACACGCTATCTCTATCATAAAGAATTAACGATAGCATTATGAGCAACAATCAGGTCGGCATCAAAATTATAGCGAAAAACAAACGGGCAACGTTTGATTATATTCTTATTGAAACATTTGAAGCGGGGTTGGTACTTACCGGCACTGAAATCAAATCTGTTCGGGCCAATCAGGTGAGTTTACAGCGCAGTTATGTGCAGCAGCGCAACGGTGAACTGTGGTTGGTTGAAGCCCATATCGCCCCCTATGTCCATGGCAATATCCAGAATCATGATCCGGTGCGACCTCGTAAATTGTTGCTCCACAGCCGTGAAATCGGCAAGATTATTGATCAGGTGCAGCAAAAGAGCCTGACGATTGTGCCGACGAAGCTTTATTTGAAAAACGGCCGTGCTAAAGTGGAAATTGCCCTCGCCCAAGGCAAGAAGAAACACGACAAACGCCAAGACATCGCCAAAAAAGATGACCAACGCCGCGTAGAACGCGCCCTCCGCGAAAAATACCGCTAACCCTCGTTCCACGCTCTGCGTGGAATGATTTTCTCGACGCTCCGCGTCGTTAAAGCACGCGGAGCGTGGGACAAGTCTAGTCGTCGTCGGGGAGTTTGAGTAGTAGGAAGAGCGTCAGCAGGAAGACCATCACAATCAGCAGGATTTGCACCACTTGAAAAGAGGGAGACGTGATAGCTGAGGCGACTTGGCTTTTGGCGTTTGAGACGGCTTTGGGAGCGGGGAAGGCTTTGCCAGGATCACCGAGAGGGGAACGGAGCCATCCGTTTGTTCCAGTAAATAGGCGACCATGATGTCGATTTGGCCGGGGCTGAGGCGGCTGGTGTAGTCGCGGGGCATGATGTTGGCGAGGCAGGGGGTGTTGGGGCAGTCGGTGACGATATAGGCGTTGGGATCGACGATGGATTGATAGATGTATTCTTCTGCTGTCATGCCTTCGATGCGTTCGGCGGCGATGTTGCCGATGTTGGACAGGTCTGGTCCCACTTTGTGCGCTTCTCCTAGCGTTCCGATTTTATGGCAGGAGCCGCAGCCGGAGTTGAGGATGATGTCCTCGGCGTCTTCGCCTTGCACGGGGCGGGGGGTGTTGGTGGGAGCGGGTGTGGGTATGTCGCCAGCAACGGCCGTTGCCGTGGCAGTAGGCATGGCGGCGAGTTCTTCCTCAGTCGGCTGAACCAGTTCTCCAGCGGGGCGTGCTTCCAGAATGGTTTCACACATGTTCATGCCCGGTTCCGGGTCGGGCTGGCACCAGATGGGGTTGCTCTTGTTTGGTTTTGAGCAGCGGCACCCACCAGATGACGGGGTCTTCGCCGGAAACCGGATCGCCGTCGATCCATTGGCGCGGCGGCATGAACACGTCGCCAGGGCCAGCGGGGATGGGGCCATCGCCTTCACCCTCTTTGTAGTTGAGCAGGAAGACGCGGGCTTCGTCGAGGCCAAGCGGGTCGCTGCGGAACATTTGCCAGCGGTAGTGGGTGTCGCCGTCAAAGGTTGCGAGTTTTTCGTTGGTCGGGGGAGAGGTCATCGACGAAGGGGTGGAATTCTGTTTCTTCGGTGACTTCGACCCATTGATTGCTTTCCCAGGCCCAGACTTCGTCGCTGCCACGGCCGTCCAGGGCCATGTCGATGCGATAGAAGGGGCGATAGATGGACAGGTCGTCACAGCCGGGGCCATGAGAGGTAAAGCCAATTTGAAAACGGCCGTCTTCGTAAAAACGCACGAACTCTTCATAGCGATAGCAGCAGATGCAATTGGGCCAATGGGTGAACTCGGTGAACAGTTGGCGCACCTCAAAGCCATCTCCAAAATCGGTGAATTCGGTGGGGCCGAAGGGAGGGACGGAGCCGCGAAAGCCGATTTCGTCGCGGTAGCCGCCGGGCCAACTGGGATACCACGCCTCTACTTGGGCGATTTTGATGCTCTCGAAGATGTCTGTGCCTTCAAACGAGGCGTCGTAGTAGTTGACGCCGTCGTTGGCGGTCATTTCCCAGCAGACGTTCCAGCCGTAGAGGTCTTCTTGGCAGCCATCGCTGAAGTCGTAGCGCTGTGGTTGCGGCGCGGCGACGGGCAGGTCGGCGCGGCCCCGCGTGAAGAAGGTGCGGGCGACTTTATTTTGCTCCATGTTGATGAAGATATGGAAGATTTTGCCACTGTTGGCCGGATCGTGATAGGTGAGGTTGACGCACCATTCGTTGCGGCAGTCGTCGTCCATGAGCCAGGCCGACATGGGAATCATGGCAGGTTCGGGATCGCCTAAATCGCCGAGGATGGCTTGCACGCCGGGATCGGCGGCGGCGATTTCCATGGCTTTGGGCAGGACGAATTCGCTGCCACCGGGAAAGGCGTCGTTGTTGAACCAGCGGGCGATGATGGTGTCGGTATCGGTGTTGAGGATGGCGTTGACCGTGCCGCCTGCCTCATAATCATAGAGGGAGATGTGGGCGCAGTTGCGAGCTTCACAGCCGAGGACGTTCCAAGAGGAGGCTTCACCTGCGCCGAGAGCGACAGCATCCAGAAAGCCAAACTCGTGGTCTGATAAGGTTTCTGCGATTTCGGGGTCTGCGAGAACGGCCGTTTGCATATCCACCTGATTCAATTCCACTTTAGACAGGGCTGTCATGTCGTAGATTTGTTTGCCTTTGGCAACGGCAATGGAGATAGTGGCTTGCTGGTAAACGGCCGTTTACCCAAAAACTGAGCGCGAGTAATCCCAGACAGATGATTATCAGTTGTAGAATCCGACGTTGACGTGTTTTCACGTGAAACTCCAAAAATTAAGGATGAAGGTTGAATGATGAATTATGAAGAATGAATTTTAGTCAACGATTATACCCTGTGATAAGCATTGTAAAAATATGGTGACTCACATAGTTGAGAGTTAAAGATGTTGCCGTGTTTAAACATTTGTGGAAAACTAAAAATTGAACTCTTGCGTATAGAAATTAAGTTAGGTAAAAGCGGGAAAGTTTTTGGAATTAAAATGGCGCGAAACCCGCTTTTACTTGAAGGAAACTACAATTTTACGTGTTGGTAATTTTGAAAATTTTTTGTGGTTTACCTAGTAGTAGTTGGTCTGTAGGGTAAAAAGAAGGTACATCATGTGGGGTTTTGGTATTCCTGAGTTGAGTTTTATTGTAGGATGCTGTTTATTACCGAGCGGATTTGTTATTTTTGCTGTGCTTCTATGGCAATTTGAAACAAATGAGAAAAAGAAGCGCCGAAAAAGCCATGAGTTATCAGATTCTTTTATCATGCCGATAACAGAAGAGGCTGACAAAATTAGACGTACACTGAAACAGGCTGAAAAAGTGTATGAAGAGGTTGATGAGTATCCATCTCCGGATTTGTTTCTCCAGATAGCTACTGGTTCAAATGCCTGGAAAAAAGAATTAGACCAAGTTGTTAAGACAAAGACTGCTCAAAGGAGAAGGATCCGTTATTGGGGTTTGTTTATTTTGTTGATGGGGTTGTATTGGCCTTGGATTGGCGTGGTTTATTGGCTGATGCTTCCGTTTGGGAAGTATGCAGCCTTGTCCTTTGGATTTTTTGCAGCAGGTTGTTTGTTCGTTGTTCTATTCAGTTTTGTTAACTCACTTTTGACACCATCGCCCTATAAACCTGGTTGGATATGGCTAGCCAGCCCGCTCATTGGATTTATGATTGGGTGGATTCTTGTTTACTTTAGCAATGATAAATCATTGTCCACTGGTGTGTTTCTTGCTACGGAGCAATTAAAAACCCTGTATTATGGTGTGATTTATGTTGCTGGTGCAGTAGGTGGGCTGTTGATATTTGTAGATGGAAGAAAGCATGCTCCATGGTATGGTCGTTCACTACCAGAGGATTTGTATAATTATGCTTTACTCGGAATTTTGGTTGGTGGCTTTCTTCTTATCTTCTCCCCTCTCATGTTTGAGAGGCCTATAATTACGGAACCAGGTGTATTTGAATGGGGTTTTGTTGTGTCAATGATTAAAGTTTTTAGTTTGCAAGGCATTGCCTTTGGCTTGTTCTTTGGTGAATTTGTGTTGAACATGAATGGTTTCAATCCAGAATCTGATATCAGCATCTCTAAACGATAAACCCCTGTGTCTTGCTGCCGGATGTCTTCAAGGATGTCGTTGTGTTGTGGATTGAATTATTTGGGAGCTTTGTCTGGAAGGAATGTAATCCATTATTTTCTCCCAATAAAAAAGCGTTTTCCTAATGGAGAACGCTTTTTTGTACTATCAATTTTCTTGAAGATTGGTTTAATCTCTAAGATTGAACCAATCTAAGCGCATTAATGACCAAATTCTGCTAAATGAGCCATCGGGTCTTGGGTGTGCACGAAGACCCAAAGGTCATTCGGTGCTTCTTCTGACCATCGGAATGCCCATTCAGCGTCTTGGATGGACATGTTGACGCAGCCGTGGCTATGCTTGAAACCGAAACGGTCGTGCCAAAAAGTGCCGTGCAAGGCAATGCCGTTGAATTTGTCAAAATACATGATGTAGGGAATATCTTCGATGAAATAATAATCGACTTTGCCTTCTGCCCCAGACATCTTGTGTTTTTCCCAGCGATCCCATACCTGGAACAGCCCTTCACGGGTAGGCCAACGATTGAGGCCGGAAGAGATGAGAGAGGCATAAACCATTTGGTCGCCTTCATATGCGGCGAAGGTCTGTTCAAAGAGGTCTACTTCCGTCCAATATTCATCTTCACCGACTTCTTCGGGACGTGGAGACACGTCAACGAGGCTCATAAAGGTTTGTTTAACCCAGCGTCCTTCGCCGATGTTGTACCAAAGCCAATCCTCTTCACCGAGTGCGGCGTCATAGACTTGAATGAAGGTGAGGCGGGGGATGGGAACGCCACCTTCTTCTTCTGTGAGTGGTTCAACATCTGGCGCGGTGGAGGGGATAACTTCGGTAACAACCCAACCAAACGGCCGTTCTGGCTGTTCTAAAACGTCAACCCCGTGATACGTGGAGGGGTTTACCATGCGAATTTCAGTTTCGTGTACGTATTCGCCATTGTTGATTTCATACCACGTTTCACCAGCGGCATCTTTTGCCCAGCTTTGTACGGTGACGAACAGGAAGCCATCCCCCACATTGCGCACCACAGTGGCGGCACGACTGGGTTCTGCATAGACGTTGGCGAAATCGGCTAAACGGGCATAGTAACGATGCCCGAATATGGAGTCTTCACCGTAATCTGGATCTCCGAAACCGCTGTTGTCAACCGGAATATCGTTTGTATTATTTGAAACTGTGTCTGAATCAACTGCTGCCACTTGATTGTCTGGTATGTCACAGCTATAGGTGTAAAGCTCGTTATCCCAACGGCACGTTGATGCCAATGCAGGAGAAACAGCGCCGAAAACGGCCGTTATGAAACCAAAAACAGTAAACCCTAATATTAATCGTACCACTAAGAAAATCCTCCGAATAGTTGCTGCAAATTTTGCCTACCTATCGTAACGCAAGCCTTTCTATTTTACCAAAAACTTGCCTAAAAAAATGAAAAAATCATTACGATTCTCATACGCAATCAATTTGAAGTCGAAAGTATTTACGATTTTGGTAAGAAAACGTAAACTTATAGAAACTCGTTTGTATCTATACAGGTAATATTTTTCCTCGAGAGACCCTAAGGGTTTTAATTAGCGAAAAGCTAAATTTCTCGAGGCCAAACCCTTAGGGTCTGTATAGATACCTCGTTTGTTTGTTTTACACAGATTTACCAATTGACAAACCAATCCATCCATAAAGAGGAAAGAGACCCATGACTGCCATTACCTTGTTTCAAGAAAAACGAATTTTGCTCGGTGTTACCGGTTCCATTGCTTGCTACAAAGCGGTTGACCTCGCGTCTAAACTGACACAGGCAGGCGCACTAGTTGATGTGATTTTAACGGAATCGGCCGAAAAGTTTGTAACCCCGCTTACCTTTCGCTCGGTGACGGGGCGCCCTGTTTACACATCCATGTGGGACTTGGCTGATCATGTGCGCCATGTCGGGCTGGGCGAGACGGCCGATTTGTTCATCATTGCACCGGCTACGGCCAATACGATGGCAAAATTGGCGCAGGGCATTGCGGATAATTTGCTAACGGTGACGGCGTTGGCGGCGCGTTGCCCCGTCATGATGGCTCCAGCGATGGATGGCGGCATGTTTGACCATCCGGCAACGCAGGCCAATATGGCGCTGCTGGCAGAACGGGGTGTGACTTTTGCGGGCCCAGCTGACGGGCGGATGGCTTCTGGTTTGAGTGGTTTGGGGCGCATGATGGAGCCACCGGAATTGTTGGCGCGAGCCCGAGCAATTTTGGCGCGGAATGGCCCGTTGGCGGGCTGTAAAGTGGTTGTTAGCACGGGGCCGACGCGGGAAGCGCTGGATCCGGTGCGCTTTATCAGCAATCGTTCTACGGGCAAGCAGGGGCTGGCGGTGGCTCAGGCGGCGCTGGATGCGGGCGCTGAGGTGACGTTGATTGCTGGCCCCATCAGCGAACCGATTCCGCTGGGGTGTGACATGCATTGATGTGGTGACAACGGCGGAAATGGCGGAGGCGACGTTAGAAGCGGTTAAGGATGCCGATGCTTTGTTTATGGTGGCGGCGGTGGCGGATTTCCGTCCTGAAAACAAGTCTGACCGCAAGATAAAAAAGACGGAAATGGGCGAGAATTGGGGGCTGGCGATTGGTTTGGAAGTGACACTGGATATTTTGTCAGCGGTGAAGGAACAGCGGGAAAAGACGGGTTTTCCGCGTGTGTCGCTGGGGTTTGCGGCGGAGACGCATGATGCGTTTGAGTATGGGCGGCAGAAATTGCTGCGGAAGGGGCTGAATTTGATTGCGGTGAATGATGTGTTGGCGGATGGGGCTGGTTTTGGGGTGGATACGAATCGGGTGGTGCTGCTGAGTTCGGCGGGGGTGTTGGAGGAGATGCCGTTGTTGAGCAAAACGGCCGTTGCCGAGCGTCTCGTTCATCATGTGGCAAATGCGTTGGGCAGAAATAGTGGGTGAGTGATTACGGTGTCGCTGAAGGAGGCGGTACTGGCGTATCGGTAGGGGGTGGCACGGGCGTGTTGGTGGGTGGCGGTACGGGCGTGTTGGTGGGAACGGCCGTTGCTGTCGGTTCAGGTGTGTTCGTTGGCACGGGCGTTGTTGTTGGTGTGTCTGGTGTGGCCGTATCAACTGGCGTTGGAGACAGGGTAACATCTGGCGTGGCTGTTGCCGGTGGCAGTGGGGGATGGGGTGACAACGGCCGTTACCGTGACAGCCGGTTCCGTGGGGGTAGGCGGTAGCAAGGTGGGCGTTGGCACCCAGGTGGCGGTCGGGAAAATGGGCCGGGTTGGTTGGGGCAGCGTATAGGGATAACGTGGCAGATAGATGGTGCGCCCCGCCGTCAGGTAGGTATTGTCCATGCAGTTGGCTTGCATGATAGCGTAAACCGTTGTGCCGGTGCGGGCGGCTAAACTGGACAGCGTATCGCCCGGTTGCACGACATAGCGTACCCACCAGTTTGGCGGGCCACAAGGCACGGGCGTGGGCGGCCGTACCGGCAAGTAGATAATCATCCCCTCAAAGACAAATTCATTTTCAATACAGTTGGCTTTGGTGATGGAGGAGACAGTAGTGCCAGCATAGGCGCTGATGGTATAGAGGGTGTCCGTTCCCTGGACTTCGTATCGAGTCCAACCTTCTGGGACTTCACCGCAGCGGATCAGCATGGCAACGGCCGTTGCTTCTGGGCTGCCAGATAATGTGGCGGTGGGCGCTGGTGTCTTGGTGACTGTGGGGAGGGAAACGGCCGTTAATTTTGAATCGGAAGCTGAGTCGTTAACGGAAGTGGGTTGTAAGGCGGCGACAAAGGAAGGGGTTGGTTTCAGCGGCACTTGCAGTAAGTCAATTTGGGAGGCAAGCAAGGCCATCAGCACCGTCAGGATAACGCCGCTGGTGATAAGTAAATTGCCGAGCCAGTTCTGATCTTCGCTGTATTGGTTCATGCCGTTGCGCCGTTCCCATTGCCGTTATGCGCGATCTCGTCTCCTGGTGGCAGTTCTGGGGTGATGGGGAATAGCACAGAAAGCGTGCTTCCTGCGCCCATTTCGCTGTCAATCCAAACCCGTCCGCCATTGGCTTCTGTGAGCGTCCGGGCGATTGCCATCCCCGCCCCTGTATCGCCTAAACCCGCGATGAGCGGATTGTCGGCACGGAACTGTGGGTCAAAAACACGGGCGCGGTTATCAATATTGACACCGCCGCCGCTGTCTGTGATGGCTAGATGGATGAAGCTGATCGGGTCTGTGTGTCCGTTATTTGGCGATTCCGGCAGTTTGTTAATAGTGGCACTGATGGCGACCCGCGTATTTTGAGCCGACACCTGGCAAGCGTTGCCGAGTAGGTTGCTCAAAATTTGTTGCAAGGCTTCGCGGTTGATAGCCAGTTGGGGCATTTCTGGATCGATTTGCATGTCCAGGTGGAGATTTTTTTCACGGATTTGGGTGATGATGGTGGAAACGGCCGTTTCCACAACCGTTTGCACATCGACAGGTTCGACAGTCAGTTCACTGCCCATATCGCCAGAGGTCGTGAGCTGCACAATCAAATCCAGGAAAGTATCCATACGCTCAACATTTGCTTTGACACGCTTCAAGAAATCTCGTTGTTTTTCGCCTAAAATACCTAACATTTCGCTTAACAGCAGGTCAGTGTATCCGGCAATGGAGGTCATGGGCGTGCGCAGATCTTGAGCCAGGGAAATGACCAGTTCATCCGCCACGCCCCGTTCTCGGTGCATGAGATCCGCTTCCAAGAGCTGAATGCGTGCCTGTGCGGCCTCCAGTTGGCTGGAGTAACGGGTGATGGCTGTCATGATCCATTCCGTACTGAGGCCGCGTTCGTCAGCAGCGGCTAAGGCCATCGCTTCTTCTGCTTCAATCAGCGATTCGCGCAGGGTCTCTATCTCTGTTTCCAGCACTTCAACCCGTTCATCCTGGGTGATTTGCTCTAATTCTTCTAGGGTAGCGGCCAAATCACGCGCTTGTTTGCTAGATTTAGCGGATTGAGATTCCGCTTGCAGTAGTCGTGCCTGAGAAATTTCGAGTGCCGATTTCAATTGGTCCCGCTCGTCTTCAAGCGAGATGATGCGCCCGCTGATTTGTGGCGAATCGGTGATGGGAATGGCAGTGACGGCGATTTGGTCGGCGGCATGGTTGAAGGCGTTGCTGTTATGGATAACCTGCGCGAAGTAAGCCGCTAAGGCAGAGGCTGTGTTTTTGTGTTCGATTGACCACGCTTCCTCTCCTGGTTTTGCGCCCAAGAGCAGCAGACCAACGGCCGTTTTCTCAGCATACATCGGCTCAATCAGCAGCGACCCTTGTGGAGGCAGGCCCATTTCTTCATACCAGAGCCGCATTTGTCGGGCACCAATGCCGTCAGTGGTTAGTTCGATGGTTTGATTTTCCATCAACGCTTGGCGGAAGGCGGCCCATTCATCTAAATTGATTTGCCAGTTTGTATTCTCAGCCGGATTTCTCGTTTGCTGATTGCTGGTGACTTGGAGATGGCTTTTTGCATTTTCAAGGTTGAGTGCCAGGGCAATATGGGAAGCTGGGATGAGTCTGTTCACCATGCTGATAGCGTTTTCTACATTTTCTTGAGATTGCAGAGAACTGACAACCCGTGTGGCAAGATTGATGATAAGCGGTAAATCAGTTTCGTGGGTGATCTTGGGGGCGGGGGCGGTTATGAGCAGGGCTTGCATGTTGGTGCGGTAGACAAACGCCGCCCACAGAGGGAACGTGATGAGATACCCCAGCCGAATCCAGTAGGCGATGTCGGTTTGGGTGCTAACGGTGTCTGGGTTAGCCCACAGGTGGAAGACGTAGGCGGCCAGCAGAATGATGAGGATGATTTGCCGGAGTGATAGCCATAAAGATCGGTCGGTGAAGCTAAGGATGACGCCGAGGATAAGTATGACTAATTGCACCACGGCCCAGATGGTGGCTTGCGTGGTTTCGCTGTAGGGAATGCCAGACAAGGCCATGTCGGGCCAAGTTTGGGCGAAGAAGATGTACATGACACCAATAACGAGCAGCAGAATGAGGGCAAGGGTGTCACCCAACTGGGGTTGCTTTCTAAAGGGTGGCACTAAGGCCCACACCATGAGAACGGCCGTTGCGGTGTTGATGGCTTGTTCGAGGGGAGGCAGTACGGAAACGGCCGTTGCTACATTCCCTGAAACCACCAATCCAGCCAATAACAGCCCCAACCGACTGACGAAAATAGCAGCAGAAGCCCACATGGTACGGCGCATGAGCGTGTCGGCCGGATTTCGTCGCCACTGCGTGAATGAAAGCGCAAAAATCACTTGCAAGGAAAACAACGTGATCAAGTGATAGATCACATTCCCTGGCGAGCCACTCAGCAGTTGTAGAATTTGTTCCAATAGAGCCATGATAGTCAATAAATTATACTGGCGTAGTTTTTATATGAGAGACCCAACGGGTTTGCATTATCGCAAAGTTGAATTTCTCGAGACCAAACTCTTGGGTTTGGGTAGCTACAGCTACTATTATTATAATTTTACACCAGCATCCATAATAGGATAGCTGATTTGCCTTTCGGTTGCCATAAAAACTGAGTGAGTTTGTAGTATGCCCAAATGATAGGGTCGGTATAATCTGGTTCTGGCTGAGTGCTGTAAACTGTCAGGATATTTTCGCATAGCTGATCGTCTTTGATGGTGAAACAGTCTTTAGGAGGGTATATCACCCTCTTTAGAAACGGCAACAATCAGCGCTCAATTTAGCCACGTTCTATGGCAAGGACGGGATGGCGCGACGACAATTCGCTGCAACAAGAGGTTTTTCACCGCGCTCGCCCGCCTAAATAGGTGCAAATCGGGTAATTCCGGGCGAGACAGGCGGGAGAAAAGGCGTTGTTGATTGGCTCCCCTCATCGTATTCTGGGGCAATACATCATTGATTTTCAAAGTCGCAGATAAACAAAACGGCCACCAATCTTCGAGAGATAACGGCCGTTCTTGTCTTCTGCACTTTTCAATCGAACCTTAACAATTGAAGCAAAGAAGTAAAGCGGGCAACGGGGCTCGAACCCGTGATAGATGCTTGGGAAGCATCTGTGATACCACTTCACCATGCCCGCAAAATCAAGGCAAAATTATAGTCGCGGCTCCTCTACATGTCAAATCAATAACAACAAAATCATACTTGACAAGCCCATTTTTCTTATGCTAGTATGCTGGCACTATGTCGAATAAACAAGTGTATCCCGTTATTGTCTTAGCTGAATTGCTTTTTACACCCCTTCGGGGTTGTGATATTGATGCCGCGCATTTGGATGGCACAGGAAGAGATCCTGGCTGACAATAACGTTTACTCCGAGGAGAAGGAGTTTTTTCCAAAGGCGCGGCGGATAATACCCACCGCGCCTTTTTGTTTTTGATAGACTATGATGACTGCTATTGAGGATAAACCAGAATATCTGGCCCAACAATCTCTTGAAATAACGCAAGCACTTCACCGGGTTCGGCATGACGCTTTTGCATTGTTTGCTTGGAGTAAATCAACTCATCGTTGACTTTGAACTCAAAGGCACCTTTTGTGCCAGTAATCAAGGTGAAGCTTTCGATGATGTGTTGGTAGTTGCTGAGGATATCATCCGTCACACGGACGGCTCTTGCTGCGTAGTTTCAAGGAACGCAGTATTCTAGGGTGATAACGTATTTTTTCTCCACGATTTTCTCCTATGGCTAGATAGGCAAATATGCGCCAGTTGTTTTTGGTCATTGGTTAAAGTTTAGGGGAGTATAACGGCCGTTAAAATCTTGACAACAACCCATTGGTAAGCTACCATTCCACTCGCTTACGGGCCTGTAGCTCAGCTGGGAGAGCGCTACAATCGCACTGTAGAGGTCAAGGGTTCGAATCCCTTCAGGTCCACTAGAGATGCCGAGTTTTAATGAAAGCTTGGTTTTTCTTTGAAAATTAAATAGCAAAAAGCTTCGATCAGGAGTAGTAGGCCAGTTAACAATTAATTGTGAATGAGAGAGTCGTGTGATTGGCTGAGAGCGCGACAAAAAATGGCTGAACTCGCCTGTGAGCTGTGATTTTGAAAACCAGTTATCGGTTTTCAGTAAATAGTAATCAGTAGAAACTTACTGCTCACTGTTTACTGTTCACTGTTTACTGATTACTAGCTGTCACCGGCTTACACCCGTTACGTGTTTTAAGAGGATGGTAAGACGAGATTTTGCCTATTCAAATGGATTGTGCTAAAGTTTTCGTCGCTTCAAAATTTGGGCCTGTAGCTCAGCTGGGAGAGCACCACAATGGCATTGTGGGGGTCAAGGGTTCGAGTCCCTTCAGGTCCACCAAATTTTAATTTCTACCATCAAACAGAGTGGTACCGCGGAAGCCCTTTTTCGTCTCTGAACGAAAATAGGGCTTTTTTTATTTCCAATTGTGGATTAACGATTGACGATTTTGTGTCTCGCTTCCATCGTTAAATGTAACTCTGTTATGGACGATATTTTTATCACCACAACCTATGGCATTATTTATGCCAAAACATTGGGCGATGCTGACCGACCTGTTGTGTTGGGTATACACGGTTGGAGCAAGCGCAATGGGTGGCATACCTGGGAACCATTGATGGGGCCGTTGGCGGAGGCGGGGTATCAGGTGGTGTGTGTTGATATGCCTGGTTGGGGGGAGAGTACGACGACGGTTGATGGTCTTCTGATGGGGGAAACGGCCGTTCTCGCCACACTTTCCATATTAGACGGACTGGGTATTGACCAAGCCGCCGCCATCATGGGAAAAAGTTGGGGGGCGGGGTTGCTCTCGAACTGGCGCTTGATTATCCTGAGCGTGTGGGCAAACTGCTCCTTACTGCGCCCGCGTTTCGGCATTTCAGTCTGCTCTCCGAAATTAAGCAGCCTGTCTTGCTGGCGTGGGCCGAAGACGACCCCATCATACCCATCCAAACTGCTGACGAATACGTGCGTGGTTTGCATCATTGCCAACTTGTTGAATATAAAACCGGAGGCCACAGCGCCGCCCCGAATAATGCAGATGATTTTGCACTAAAAGCGATCAAGTTCTTGAGAGATTAGAGAGTAGAGATTAGAGACTAAAACCAGTCTCCAATCTCCAATCTCCAATCTCCAATTTCAGGAGACAAAGAACATGAGTAACACATACAACCCACAAGAAATCGAACCCAAATGGCAAAAACATTGGGATGACACCGACCTGTACAAGCAGGTCATCGACGAAAGCAAAGAAAAACATTACGCCATGACGATGCTGCCCTATCCGTCTGGTGACTTGCACATTGGTCATTGGTATGCCATGTCGCCGTCGGATGCGCGGGCGCGTTATATGCGCATGAAAGGGTACAACGTCATGTTCCCGATGGGCTTTGACAGCTTTGGTTTGCCGGCCGAAAACGCGGCAATTAAACGCAATATTCAGCCCAAACAGTGGACTTACGCCAACATCGAGCGGATGCGCGGCCAGTTGAAGAGCATGGGCGCGATGTTTGACTGGGAGCGCGAAGCCATCTCGTCTGACCCAGCTACTACAAATGGTCGCAGTGGTTCTTCAAGCAGTTGATTGAACTGGGCTTGGGCTACCGCACCAAAGCGGCTGTTGATTTTTGCCCCAATTGCAATACCACGCTGGCTCGTGAACAGGTGTGGGGCGATGACCGTCACTGCGAACGGTGCGGCACGCCCGTCATCAAAAAAGAACTGGAGCAATGGTTCTTCCGCACGACTGATTATGCCGACGAACTGCTGGATTTTAGCGGCATCGATTGGCCGGAACGTGTCAAAGTGATGCAGACCAACTGGATTGGTCGTTCCGAAGGCGCGAACGTGGTCTTTAAGTCGGAACGGGGCGACGAGATGCCGATTTTCACCACGCGGCCCGATACGCTGTGGGGGGCAACCTTCATGGTGATGGCTCCTGAGCATCCACTGGTTGACGAAATCACAACGCCAGAGCAGGCTGAGTCAGTGCAAGCGTACCGCGAAGCCGCCGAGCGTCTGACCGACATTGACCGCGAATCGGCCGACCGCGATAAAACCGGCGTTTTTACGGGCGCGTATGCCATCAATCCAGTCAACAACGCACGCATTCCCATCTGGATTGCGGATTATGTGTTGATGGGCTATGGCTTTGGCGCGATTATGGCCGTGCCTGCCCATGACCAGCGCGACTTTGAGTTTGCCCGCAAATTTGGTCTGGACATCATTCCGGTGATTGCGCCGCCAGAGGGCGAGTTGGCGGCGGGCGAGATGGCTGTGGCCTACATCGGGCCTGGGGTGATGGTGAATAGTGGTGAGATAAACGGAACGGCCGTTACCGAAGACAAAGGTCGCAAAAATCCATCCATCGCCGCTGCTATTGACTGGTTGGTGGCGCATGATACAGGCGACGAAGCTGTCAATTATCGGCTGCGCGACTGGTTGATCAGCCGTCAGCGGTATTGGGGTGCGCCCATTCCCGTCATCTACTGCCCGGAACACGGCGCGGTGCTGGTTCCAGACGAAGATTTGCCCGTGATGCTGCCCGACGAAGTTGACTTCTTGCCGACTGGCGAAAGTCCGTTGAAGCTGGACGAAAACTTCCTGCACACGACTTGTCCCACCTGTGGCAAACCGTCTCTGCGCGAGACAGATACCATGGACACCTTCATGTGCTCTTCCTGGTATCAATATCGCTACTTGAGTCCCGATTACGACGAGGCACCGTTTGACCCGAAAGAAGCTGCTTACTGGCTGCCTGTTGACCAGTATACCGGCGGCATTGAACATGCCACCATGCACCTGATTTACACGCGCTTCTTCACCAAAGCGATGAAGAAAATGGGCTTGGTCGATTTTGACGAACCGATGCTGGCGCTGGCAAATCAGGGCATGGTGTTGGGTGCTGACAACGAAAAGATGTCGAAATCGCGCGGCAACGTGGTGGCGCCGGATGATTTGGTGCAAAAATATGGCGCGGACACTGTGCGAGCCTACATCATGTTCTTCACCAAGTGGGATCAGGGCGGCCCGTGGAACTACGATGGCATCAAAGGGCCGCAGCGCTTTTTGAAGGATATTTGGAATGTGGGAACGGCCGTTTACCAGCCAGGCAAGGTCGATGAAAGCGCCACCCGCACGCTGCGGCGCAAGACCCATCAAGTCATCCGCAAGGTGACGCAGGACATGGAAGCCTTCTCGTTTAATACGGCGATTGCGGCCATGATGGAACTGCGTAATTTCTTGCTGGACGCGCAAAAAGCGAAGCAGGTGAGCGTCGAGGCGTGGACGGAAGCGGCGGACAGTGTGGTGCTGCTGTTGGCGCCGATCACCCCCCATATCTCGGAAGAGTTGTGGCAGTTGCGCGGCGGCGGCTACAGCGTGCATACCCAATCGTGGCCGACCTGGGACGAAGAAATCGCTAAGGAAGATGTGGTGATTGTGCCGGTGCAGGTGAATGGCAAGGTGCGTGATCGTTTGGAGGTGCCTGCCGATACGTCTGAGGATGAATTGAAGGCGTTGGCGCTGGCTTCTGAGAATGTGCAGTTGCATCTGGAAGGCGCGGAACCGCGTCAGGTGATTGTGGTGAAGGGTGGGCGGTTGGTGAATATTGTGAAGTGATCGGTTTTTGGTGGACAGTGTTCAGTGGACAGTGAACAGTGACTTGAACGGCCGTTTCTGCTTTGGGGGAAACGGCCGTTTTTTGTTTGAAACTATGACCGTAGAAATCAGTAAAAGTAGGAAATAGTCTCAAGGGTAAACGGCCGTTTATTAATCTGTTAATAAACACAAGCCAAATCTAGTACCAGAGTCCCCTTTTTTGTACGAATTTACTCGAGAAAAGCGTATTTGATAGCAATATCTTTGTACAAAACAGCCAATAAACATCACAAATTCGTTGACAAACTGTTAACATTGTGTAAGAATGTAACCGGTTACGTAAGCGGTTACATTACTTGTTACATAAGAAGATATGACGAAACAAACTTCATCCATCACTATTCGGGATATTGCACGAGGAGCAGATGTATCAGTAGCCACAGTAAGTCGCTATTTGAACCAGAATGCTTTTGTATCCCCTGATCTTTCAGAAAGAATTCAGGAAGTGATGGATGAGTTAGATTATATTCCGCAGGCAACAGCGCGGCATCTGGCCATGCGCAAGAAAAACACAGTTGGTTTGCTTGTGCCAAACATGTACAACAACTTTTTTGCCGCCTTGCTGGCTGGTATTGAAAGTGTGGTGAGCCAGCATGATTATAGTTTGTTAGTAGCGACATGTCGTATGAACCAAAGTGAAGGGTATCAGTTCCCATTAGGGAGTCATAATACCGACGGCTTGCTGGTATTTGCGGACAGCCTCAGCGATAAACATATTGCTCAATTATACGAGCGCCAACTACCAATTGTCTTAATTCATAAATCATCTACTGACAGCGTAAACATTCCCACCGTTACTATAGAAAATAAAACTGCTACCAAAAAACTCATTAATCATTTGATTGAAAAACATGATCGTCGGCGAATCCTATTAGTTCGCGGTTCTGAGCAGCAAGAAGACGCTTACTGGCGTGAAGTCGGTTTCAAAGAAGCACTTTCAGATCATGGTATTGCATTTGATGAAGGTCTTGCCATACGAGGCTCCTTTGAGCGTGAAATTGCATACACATCGTTAAAAACTTTCTTGGCAGATCCCAATCATAAGGAATTTGATGCAGTTTTTACAGGTGATGATGATGCCGCTGTCGGGATTTATGATGCGCTTAAGGAAAGTGGACGGCGGATTCCAGAAGATGTTAGCGTTGTGGGTTTTGATGATTCGCAAATAGCACCATTCCTGACACCGCCTTTGACAACGGTGATGGCACCAACAGAAGAAGTTGGTCGTTCAGCAGCTGAACAATTATTTTGTTTATTGGATGGGAGAAATCCCATACCAGTTACTTTGCATACCACAGAAATCGTTCTTCGTAGCTCTTGTGGTTGCAATATGCACCATTCTGCATCCTAAATTTAAGGAGGTGGTTTCTGCAAAAGGACTAAATGTTTCCCTTAGGTTTTAATAGTTAATGTTGTTTTTAATTTAATTTGCAACAAGGAGATAAGAAGAAAATGCGTAAGTCAATTTTTGTTTTGTTAGCGATTTTGTTAGCTGCCAGTATGGTGTTGGCAGCATGTGGTGGCGCTGCTCCGGCAGAAGAACCAGCTGTAGAAGAACCGGTTGCTGAAGAAGCTGTAGTAGAAGAACCAGCCGCTGAAGAACCGGTTGTCGAAGAAGTTGCAGAAGAACCGGTGGAAGAAGTTGCAGAAGAGCCAGTTGCAGAAGAACCAGTTGCCGAAGAACCTGCCGCCGAAGAAGCTATGGGCGATAGAGTCCAGGTTCGTTGGTTTGTTGGTCTTGGTACTGGTACAGACCCAGAACAGGTTGCCGTTCAGGAACAGGTTGTGGCTGATTTCAATGCTTCCCAAGACGCAGATTGAACTGGTTTTGGAAGTTGTGCCATTCGATGCGGCAAAAGATACCTTGTCCACCCAAATTGCTTCCGGTAGCCGGCCCAGACATTATCGGCCCTGTCGGTATGGGTGGTTCCAATGACTTACTACGGTCAATTCTTGGATGTTAGCTCCCTCTATTGAATCCTCTGGTTTCGACACTTCCATCTTCGACCCAGCTCTGCTTGAGATTCTATCAGACAGAAGCCGGACAGGTTGGTTTGCCCTTCGCTGTGTTCCCAGGCGCTATGTACTTCGTTCCCGAAATGTTTGACGAAGCTGGTTTAGCTTACCCACCCCAAGTTTACGGCGAACAATATGAACTGAACGGCGAAATGGTTGACTGGAACTGGGAAACCATCACCGAAGTTGCCAAACTGCTCACCGTTGACGTCAATGGTTTGAACGCCACAGAAGATGGTTTCGATGAAACCCAAATCGTTCAGGTTGGTTATGAACCACAATGGCAGGCTGCCATGTCTATTGGTACTTTCGTTGGCGGCGCTACCCAGATTTATGACGGCGAAGAAGGTGCCTATGAATCAACAATCCCAGATAGTTGGAAAGAAGCCTTCCAATGGTACCATGATGGTATGTGGGGAGATCAACCTTTCATCGCTACTGGCCCGCTTGCTGGCGCACCAGAATTTGGTAATGGTAACCCCTTCAACTCTGGTAAAGCTGCTATGGGTTTGACCCAAACCTGGTACACCTGCTGCTTGGCTGAGCTGCGTGATGCTGGCGTAGAATTCCAGATGGGTATTCAACCAATGCTGGCTAATGGTGAAGTGCAAGGCCGTGTTGATGCTGACACCTTCCGCGTATGGTCTGGTACAGCCCATCCAGAAGAAGCATTCGACGTCTTGAGCTACCTCATCACCACCGGTGGCGATACCTTGTTGCCCATCTACGGTGCCATGCCTGCTATCGCTGAAAAGACCGATGCTTTCTTTGAAGTTAAATCGGCGTGATTATCCGTTTGTAACCCAAGAAAGCTGGGATGTATTTGTGCAAGGTTTAGGCTTACTGCCGATTCCCCAAGTGCAGAACAATATCAACCCAACTGGATTGAAGCTTTTGCTCGCTTTGACGCCTTCAAAGACTTGTTAGCCAATACAGAAGATGTTGATTTTGATGCTGAATTCGACCAAATTGCAGGAAGATCTCACCGTTATCTACAACAAATAGTAAATCTGATTTGCTGAGTAATTGATGACGGGCGGGGCAAGAGCATTTTGCCCCGCCCATTTTCATGAGGAGAAGAGAGATCATGTTTGAAGAACTGAATCGTGGCATTAGTATCCCATCTCCCAAAGTTTACCGGGAGATGTCGCCCCTAAAGCGACGCGAAATGCGAGATGGTTTGCTCTATATCTCGCCATGGTTATTAGGTTTCGTACTATTTACCCTTTTGCCAATTATTGCCAGTTTAATATTTAGTTTTACCAGTATTAGTATTACAGATGGGATTTTGTCTAAACCTAATTTTGTAGGGTTAGCAAATTACAAACAGTTAATGACCGATCCCCAAATTTGGGCAGTGGGAAGTGGCACTTCAGGATCTTTGTGGATTACCGTCAAATTTGCTCTTATCGCTTTGCCGGTTGGTATTTTATTGCCAATGGGTATCGCGGTGTTGATGAATAGCCCTCATTTGAAAGGGTCTAATTTTTTCCGCTCTGCTTTTTATATGCCCTATATTGTGCCTTTTGTGGCTGCGATTTTTCTGTGGGGTGGTATGCTCAATCCAGAAACAGGCTGGATTAACCGCGCTTTGATGAGTATGGGCATGCCTAGAGAGCTGGTGCCTAATTGGGCCAATGATGTGAACTGGGTATACCCAACCTACGTTATTATGGGTATTTGGGGTATTGGGAATGCCATGCTCATCTTCATTGCTGGCTTGCAAGGGGTGCCGACGGCGCTTTATGATGCGGCGAAGGTTGATGGTGCCAATGGCTGGCAAACCTTTAAAAATGTTACTTTCCCCATGATTTCCCCTAGTCGTTTTTTATAATCTGGTATTAGGTGTTGTTGGTTTGTTCCAATTTTTCTTGGTGCCTCTGGTTGTTAATAATGGCACAGGACGACCAGGTGGAGCGACGATGTTTTTTAATCTTTATTTATATAAGACATTCTTTACTTTCCAGAACATGTCTTATGGCGCAGCAATGGCCTGGCTTTTGTTTGCGCTGATTCTTGTGGTCACTGTGTTCTTGTTTGGTACGGCGAAATACTGGGTGTATTACGCTGGCGATAGCCGGAATTAGGGGACGCTATGAAAAATTATCGATTTACACTTAAAACTGTCCTCCTTACTTTATTGACTATACTTGTGTTGGCTCTGTTTCTTTCGCCATTTGCTTTTATGGTTTTTACATCGCTAAAAACACAGGAGCAGCTCACCGTGTTGGGTGCACCGGTTTGGCCGGCCAGGGCTGCTGCTTATGAATATAACGGCGAGGAAATGGAAGCGTATACTGTTCCGATGAATACGTGTGTGGGCAGTGAAGATGACAATTCTGATGGATCTTTGCTGCTTATCAAGAAGGGTCGTCAGGAAAGTACGTTTGCAGATCCAAATGACCCAGATCGTGGCGAATTCCAGTGTGCGGTTTCTTGGCGTGCTTTAGAACGGCCGTGGCAGTTTGCGCCCACTTGGTCGAATTATACGGAAGCGTGGAGTTTGATTAATTTTCCTCGGCTGATGTGGAATACCACGTTCTACGCCATTGCTAGTACGATTGGTGTGTTGTTTTCTTGTACGTTGGTGGCTTATGGGTTTACGCGGTTCAATTTTCCGGGACGTGATTTCTTGTTCATGGTGTTGATTGCTACTATCTTTTTGCCTGCATTTGTGACGGTTATTCCAACTTATACCTTTTTCCAAAGGATTGGATGGGTTGGTACGTGGCTACCGTTGATTGTGCCAACGTTCTTTGCAAATGCGTTTGATACGTTTTTGCTGCGACAATATTTTATGACGATTCCACTGGCGATGGATGAGGCGGCTTCTATTGATGGCGCTGGTCGATTCCGGGTATTGTGGTCTGTGATTTTGCCGCAATCTTATCCCGTGTTGTTGGCGATTGTGGTTTTCCATATTGTGTATGCGTGGAATGATTACTTTGGTCCGTTGATTTATCTTTCAACGAGCCGTGATTTGTGGCCGATTTCGGTGGCGTTGTCGACGTTTAATGGTATTTATGGTCAGCGTCCGCAGTTGATTCAGGCTGGTTCAATGATGGCTTTGATTGCCCCGTTGATTCTGTTTATTCTGGCACAACGTGTCTTTGTTCGGGTATTGTGATTACGGGTGTTGATAAATAGGTTTTTTTCAAATTATGTTGTTAAACTTCTCCTCATTGATGATGATTTCCTGGTGTGTTTTAGTTTCATGCCAGGAAGTTACCCCATCACCTAATGGGGTTCCATCAACTGATGCCTCAATAGTTGTAGAAGATATGGAACCAACGGCCGTTTCCTCAACCCACTGACTTACCCACTCGTCTACTCTCATGCCTGAGCCTTCCTCCTTTTCGTGTTCTTGCTTACGTCACAAGCAGTATTGTTCCTGAAACGATTCCCTATGATCGTCTGACACATATCAATTATGCCTTTCTGATTCCCAATGAAGATGGTTCTTTTGCGCCATTTGCGAATGGCTGGAAACTGAAGAAGATTGTGGCTGATGCCCATGAGGCTGAGGTGGCGGTGCTTATTTCAGTTGGCGGCTGGGGTTGGGAGAAAGAGTTTGAGGCGACTGGCGGCTGATCCGGCTCACGCGCACGGTGTTTGTGGAAAATCTGGTGGCGTTTGTGGCGGAATATGATCTCGATGGCGTGGATATGGATTGGGAGTATCCGCTTCCTGGGGACTCGGCGAAGAATTTTTTGCTGCTGTCTCAGGAATTACGCGCGGCTTTTCCGGATAAAGAGTTGACAACGGCCGTTGTCAGTTATGGCGCAACTGCAGAAGGGATGCTGCCTGAAACATTCCCGCTTTACGACACCATCAACGTGATGACTTATGACGGCGTCAGAGCATGGTACGATGCAGCAGTTCAATGATGGTCTTGCTTATTGGCTGGAACGTGGCGTGTCCGGCTGAAAAACTTGTGATGGGTGTTCCCTTTTATTCCCGTCCAAGTGAAGTGCCTTATCGTAAGATTGTAGAAAGCGGATCCAAATGCGGCTCAATTAGATAGTGTTGAGTGGAATGGGACGCTGGAAGCCTACAATGGTATTCCCACTATTCAAGAAAAAACACGCTTGTCGTTGGAAAATGCGGGCGGCATTATGTTTTGGACGCTTGATCATGATGCGTTCGATGATTTGTCTCTCCTAAAAGCAATTGACGATACCGTCAATCAATCTCAATAAAAAAGTTGCTAAAAATGAAAATTTTTGAATACAAAAAAGCATCTGCTAAAAACATAATTCTGTGGCTTGCTCTATTGACCTTTGCCATTATCTTCACGGCTTGTGCGGGACAAACGGCCGTTCCCACAGAAACACCAACGCCAGCACCTCCCACTGCCACAGCTACCCCAGCGCCCACACCGACACCGGCTCTTGCTTCACCTGGCAGACTAACGGTCGATGCGGCCGTTACCAAGGGGGAAATTAACCCGATGGTCTACGGGGCTAATTACGGCCCCTGGTCAGGTGTGCCAGCGAGCGCCTTGGATGATGTTAAGCAGTCTGGATTAAATTTTTTACGCTTTCCGGGCGGCAATTGGGGAGACGATGATTTTATGCGTGCCAACCATGTCGATATGCTCAAACTCATGCGTGATATGATTGAGGGCGAAATTGTTGTCAGCGTCAATTTGCGTGAAGGTACACCAGAACAAGCCGTAGAGATGATGCAGTTGCTTGAGGAAAAGGCGATGGATGTTAGCTATTGGAGTATTGGCAATGAACCCAATCTCTTTTCTGCAAAAATGGGTTTTGAACAGTGGGATACGGAATTTTATAACCAACGCTGGCGAGAATTTGCGGAAGCGATGTTGGCGCATGATCCAGATATTTCGTTGGTAGGGCCAGATTTGAGCCAATACACGGCATACGAAAACCAAAACCCCAAAGATGAACAGGGACGCGATTGGATGCGCGAGTTTTTACGGGCGAATGGCGATTTGGTGGATAACGTTTCGTTCCATCGTTATCCCTTTGGCGGCAGTCCCACCATTGAAGAAGTGCGGGCTACCAGCCCAGAATGGGATGACACGATCCCTTATTTGCGGGAACTGATTCTTGAAGAAGCTGGCCGTGATATTCCGGTGAGTGTCATGGAAGTGAACAGCAACTGGTCTCATGCGGCAGCGGGGAGAAGGCACCCCGGATTCTTTCTTAACGCTATTTGGTGGGCGGATTCTCTGGGACGCATTATCAACCAGGATGTGGAGATGGTGGCTTTCTTTACGCTTGGCGCACAATGATGGCACCACTTTGCTGGGTCGCAGCGAACCAAGCCCCACTTATTATGTGTATCAACTCTTCCAGCAGTTTGGTAATGAAAAGTTGTTTGCTGATTCTGGTTTGGATGAGGTGTCTATTTTTGCGGCACAGCAGGATGACGGTACGGTGACGTTGATCGTGGTTAATCGTGGTGATGCAGATGTGGTGGTTCCTTTGAAAGTGGCGAACTATGCTACTTCGACAGGCTCAATGACCGCCACGTTGCACCGCTTCGACTCTGAACACAATGCCGAAAACCTGGGCGAAGTCTCGATTTCTGAACTTGAATTACCCGGTCAGTCTATTTCATTGTATGTACTGCCAAGTACCCAATAATTTATGAAACTTTTGTATAACTCAGGGAGATTCATCGTAACAATCGTCATCTTCACAATCATTTTGTTTGTTGTGGCCTGTGGCGGCAGTTCTGAGGCGGTTATGGTTGAAGAACCGGTTGTTGTGCCTACGGATGTTGTGCCAACGGCCGTTTCCACAAATCAACCAACGGCCGTTCCCGACCCCCACGACCGAACCTACACCTTCACCACCTTTGCCGGAGATAACGGCCGTTACCCCCGACCGCTCCGAACTGCCCACCTACAAATCCCTGGAAATGCTCGTCGAGCTGACCGCCGACTACACCAATCCCTATGATGCCCGTGAAATCACTCTGGATGCTGTCTTCACCGCCCCCGATGGCACAGAAATGCAAATACCAGG
Organism: uncultured Chloroflexia bacterium; assembly: GCA_963747345.1. GTDB lineage: Bacteria > Chloroflexota > Anaerolineae > Promineifilales > Promineifilaceae. Next base: position 341,007 of record CAVVFA010000012.1, read on the forward strand.
TTTTTGGGACGGCACAGAAGCATGGCGTGTTCGTTTTACACCCTCTCAAACAGGGGAATGGCAATACCAACTTGCCGTCACCGACAGCAGCGGCACGAGCGAGCCAGTTTCCGGCACCGTGACAGCCACAGAGGCAACGACCCCTGGCTGGTTACAACCCGGCAATGCCGTCAACCCCGACTACAGTGGTCACTACCTGGTGCATCACGATGGCACACCGTTTTATGGCTTAGGCCACGCCGATGCCCTGAATATTTTGATAGACGGCTTCAACATCGACAGAGGTGTTGGGCTTTTCGACAACATGGTCGAAGCGGGTGAAAACTACGTCGTTTGGTGGCCGCTCTACACCGGCTCACCCCTCAAAAACAGCTACGATGATTACGCAGTTGCCGACATGAGCGTTATCGATCTGGTCGTGCGTGATGCGGAAGAAAACGGCATCTACCTCATCTTCACCGTTTGGGATCACCCGCAACTGCGCGATGGGAATCATGATTGGGGAACGGGCAATTGGGAGACCAATGGCTTTAGCGACCTGACCGATCTCGAATCCTTCTTTACTGATGAAGAAGCGTGGGCGTGGCAGGAAAACTTCTACCGCTACCTCATCGCCCGTTGGGGTTACAGTCCCGCCATTGGCATGTGGCAAACCGTCTCAGAAATCAACGGTACTAATGCCTATGAGCAAACCGATCCCTGGCATGAAAAAATAAACGCCTACTTCATTGAAAACGATCCCTATCGTCATCCCACCACCGCCAGTAAGTCGGGTGATGTTGCCTGGGAAGCGGGGCATTTAGCAATGGATGCGCCGCAAGTTCACATTTATGAATTCGACAATGATGCGGGTGAAATTGATGCGGTTGCCGCCGCCGAGGTATTGGCGTATTGGACTTCTGAGATGTGGAATCTTGCCGAAAAGCCGAATTGGGTCGGCGAATTTGGCGTGCAGGGAAACGATTATTATCCAGAACTGTACCATAACGCCATTTGGGCGGCGCTCGCTTCTGGTGCGGCTATGACTCCCGCCGAATGGAATAGCGGCGGTTCCTGGATGCGTATGTCTGAAGACATGTTGGCAGATTTAGCCCGCTTAGGAAAATTTGTAGCCGACATGCCCCTGGCTGAGATAAATCCGTCTGCATTGCAAATAGAAAGCAGTGATGAAGCTGTGCGCGGTTGGGGTGTGGCTGGCGAAGCGGGTGGCTTGATTTGGCTGCAAGACTTTTCGCTGGAAGGCCAACCGCTCGATGTCGTTCGTGCCGACGAAACAGTGCGCCAGGATGTTGAACTAACGGTGGACGGCATGGCGGCTGGCACGTACCAAATTCAGCCATACGATACTTGGCTAGGCGAATATCTGGAACCGTTTAGTGTAGAATGTGAAGAAGAACAACCCTGTATGTTTAGCGTGCCTGCATTTCAAGCCGACATCGCTTTGAAAATTGAACACCAATAAAATGTGTGCGAGAACCAGATTTAATTAAGGAGAGATAAACATGCCAAGTGAAATAGGAAATCAATCGGTTAGAGGTTCAGGTGGGGCTGGCGTTGGGGGGCGTATGACAGAAGGGCTTCCCAGTCGTTTGATTGTGCTGACATTTGAAGAGGCAGCACAAGCCGAAAGTTTGTATGAGAAACTGAAAGAGCTGGACAAAAAGAAAATTCTCAATTTGGAAGATGCCGTCTTTGTTGTCAAAGGGGATGATGGCAGCTATAAAGTTGACGAGAAAATGCACAATGAAAAGCGAAGCGGTACCGCAAAAGGGGCTGTATTTGGCACATTAATTGGCTGGATGCTGGGCGGCCCGGTGCTGGGGCTGGCTGGCGGTGCTATTGTGGGGCGGATGATTGGTAAACGAGTGGACTTGGGCATTGATAAAGGCACCATTGAGTCGATTTCCAATGCTCTGGATAGTGGACATACGGCTTTGTTCCTCTCTGGATCAGCCAATCAAGCGGCGCCAGTTCTGGAAGCCTTCAAAGGCGCTCGCGGTAAACTGATTGAAACGACAATTGATCCAGATGTCCAGGCGAAGCTGCAGCGTGCTTTGGAAGCAGACGCCGCCGACGAAGCATAATCATCGCTTTTTAGGACACGGCTAAACACGAATTTTTTGATGTTTAGCCGTGCTTCTTTTTATTTGAGAGGGCATTTCATAAGGGGCATTTCATGGAAATATTGTCGTTAAACGGCCGTTGGCAAGTCAAACAAGCAGGGCAAACAGAATTAGAGTGGGTGGCCGCAGAAGTGCCCGGTTGTGTCCATACAGACCTCATGGTCGCAGACGTTATTCCTGACCCTTTTTACCGCGACAACGAACAGCAAGTGCTGTGGGTTGGGGAAACCAATTGGCAGTATCGACGCACATTTGTGGTGGCAGAAGGTTTGTTGGCACAGGATTATGTGCTCCTGCACTGTGACGGGCTTGATACGCTGTCTACCATCTGGCTCAATGGCGTGGAACTTGGCCGTACTGACAATATGTTCCGCACCTGGGAATTTGAGGCGAAACCTCATCTGCAAGTGGGCGAAAACGAAATCGTGGTGCAGTTCGATTCTGCGCTGGCCTATGGGCAAGCAAAACTGGCTGAACGGTATATCCACAGTTGGAGTACCGATGATCACAAACTGCCTGGCGGCAATTATGTGCGCAAGGCGCAGTGCCATTTTGGCTGGGATTGGGGACCGCAGTTGGTGACGTGTGGTATCTGGCGCGATATTTCATTGATTGCGTATAGCAACACGCGGTTGGCTGATGTGCATATTCAGCAAGACCACAGTTTGGCTGGGCAGGTTGGCTTATCTTGTGCGGTGACGCTTGAGGGGGAAACGGCCGTTTTCCTCCAGGCTCTATGTCGTGTTTTTTATGATGGTGAAGAAGTGGTCTCAGAACAGATAATGTTTGACGGCAAAACGGGAACTGCCCAATTCATTATCGACAATCCGCAGCTCTGGTGGCCGAACGGCATGGGTAGCCAACCTCTTTACGAGGTTCAGGTGACACTGTTTGATGCCGAACAAGCCCTCGACACCTGCCAGAAGAGGATTGGCCTGCGCACCCTTAAACTTGTGCGCGAAAAAGATGAATGGGGCGAAAGTTTCCACTTTGCCTGCAACGGCGTACCCTTCTTCTCCAAAGGAGCCAACTGGATTCCGGCTGATTCGTTCATCACCCGTTTGACGGAGGAACGCTACACCCAGCTCTTGCAAGCCGCGGCCGACACCCATATGAACATGCTGCGCGTTTGGGGCGGCGGCATCTACGAACAGGATATTTTCTACGAATTGTGTGACCAACTCGGTATTTGTGTCTGGCAAGATTTCATGTTTGGCTGTGCCACCTATCCCACGTTTGACGATGCGTTTATGGCGAATGTGAAGCAGGAAGTGGTGGAAAACGTGCGCCGTTTGCGCCATCATGCCTCGTCTGGCGCTGTGGTGCGGCAACAATGAATTGGAACAAGGCTTGGTGCAGGATTAGTGGAATCCGTGGGCGATGAGTTGGGAAGATTACAGCAAATTGTTCGACGAACTCATGCCGCAGATCGTCGCGGAACTCGATCCGGAGACATCTTATTGGCCGGGCAGCCCGCACACGCCCTATGATGACCGCCGCGATTTTAATGATCCGCGTTGGGGTGACGCCCACATTTGGGATGTGTGGCACGGCATGAAGCCGTTTGAGTTTTATTACACCTGCTTCCATCGCTTTAACAGCGAGTTTGGCTTCCAATCGTTCCCTGAACCGCAAATGGTGCGCACCTACACGCAGCCGGAAGATGAAAATATCACCAGCTTCATCATGGAATATCACCAACGTAGTCCCAGCGGCAACAGCATCATTATGCATTATCTGCTCGACTGGTTCCGTCTGCCGACTTCGTTTGAAAGCACGTTATGGTTGAGCCAGATTTTGCAGGGCATGTCGGTGAAACACGCTGTGGAACATTGGCGGCGCACGATGCCGCGCGGCATGGGCACGCTTTACTGGCAGCTCAATGATTGCTGGCCGGTGGCAAGTTGGTCTTCGTTGGACTATAACGGCCGTTGGAAAGCCCTACACCACATGGCCCGTCACTTCTATGCGCCGCTGTTGGTCTCAGGCATCCCAGACCTGGATAACTGGCACGGTCGCTGTGCATGTGACGAATGATCAACTGCATGAGGTTCAGGGCGTTGTCGGTTGGGAAGTGACGACGGTGCAGGGTACAACGGGTGGCAGAAGGGGAGGAAACGGCCGTTATCGACCCCAATCAAAACACCCCCATCACCACCCTCGATTTCCAAGCACTCCTGGCAGAATATGGCAAACGCAATTTGCTGGTCTGGTTGACGTTGCGGGTCGATGGTGCACATCGTCTCGACGAATCTGGCGCTCTTTGCCCGCCCCAAGCACCTGAGCCTGCCTGACCCTGAGATTTTGTGCGCGATAGAAGAGGTGGAAAACGCTAGTACTGAGCATGGTCGAAACGGCCGTTATCAAATCACCCTCTCCTCCGACAAACCAGCTCTCTGGGTCTGGCTGGAAACCCAAGATGGCGTTCAAGTCTCAGACAACTTCTTCCACCTGCGTCCAGGAACCAGCCACGTCATCCGCCTTACCACAAACGAACCCAATCTCCCCATCGCCCAAATCATTAACAGCATCAATGTTCGTTCACTGGTAGACACTTATCAATAAAAAGAGATTAGAGATTGGAGACTAAATCAATCTCTAATCTCTAATCTCTAATCACCAATAACCCATTTCCTCGGCTAAAGGGGGGAAACTTGAAAACCACAACAAGACGACAACCTCATTTTCGCTTGCGTTACGATAAAACAACCGGTCTCCTACTCATTTCTCCCTGGCTGATTGGATTTGTGCTATTCAAACTTCTGCCAATTTTGGCCTCCCTTGCCATCTCCTTCACCGATTTCCACATGCTCAAACCAGCAGAAACCAGCTTCATCGGTCTCGCCAACTACAACCGGCTATTACATGATGAAGCGATGGGTTATCTCATCACCGCCACCATTGAGCAGTATCATCAGAACCGTTCCTTTGCAGTTAGCCGTCTCCATTTTCTTGGCCGCAATCCTGGCAAATCCCCGTTTGAAAGCGCCCACCATGACCCGCACCCTCTTTTTTCTGCCCAGTATCATTCCCGGCGTCGCCATTGCCTTCATGTGGTACGGCTTTATGAATCCCACAACCGGTTGGCTCAATCGCTTTATCTTGCCCACCCTCGGCTTAACCGGCTTCAACGACATGTACTCTGATGCGGCCGTGACTTTTTTGTACGGCATCAATTCGTTATGGGCGATTGGGCCAGGGATGCTCATTATGTTGGCCGCCATGCAAAGCATCTCCCCAGAAATAAAAGAAGCCTCACGAGTGGATGGCGCTGGCCCATTGGTGCGCTTTTTCCGCATAACCTTGCCGATGGTGACACCCGCCATCTTCTTCACCCTCGTCATCAACCTGATTGCTGTTTTTGGCGGTGTCATTTTGCTGGATCGGGGCAATACCTTCAGGGGCGGTGGCATTCCGTTTGACAACTACATCACCTTCTGGATGTTTGATCAGTGGGATTTGGGCTATGCGGCTGGATTGTCCTGGTTCTTCTTTGTCATTGTTATGATTGTTGTCATTTCCTTGTTCTCATCATCGCGGCGCTGGGTTTACTATCCAGATAAGGAGATATAGCCATGCCTCAAATACAAACGTCAAACGAAACCCAACTGCTCCCAGCGGTTATATCAGCTTACGCCATTGGGAAACTTTCGGCACAGCCCTTTTTAATGTATTTGTCTTTACGCTGTTGCTTGTCTACCTCTTCCCTATCATGTACATGGTTACAACTTCTGTGATGGAAGGGCCGCAGCTTCGGGATCGTAATGCGCCCATTGTATCCCTCACGTCATGCCAGTTATGAGTATGACGGCAAAGATACGCAAAATTTACACCGTGCCCTTTGCCGATGGCACACGGGAACTGGCGCTCGTTAAACCAGGCCGAACAGACAGCCAGTTTATTGACCCGCAGAATCCAGAGGCCGGCATTATTGTTTGGGAAGGCAACTGGCGGCAGCTCATTGGTGTGTACGAATTCAAAATGACATGGGAAAATTTTGCCATCTTATTCCGGTCATTGCGGTTGCCCCAAATGCTGCAAAACACCTTACTGCTGGCATTTATCACAGAGATTGGCGTTTTGTTTTCGTCTATTGTGGTGGCTTATGGCTTTGCTCGTTTTCCGCTGCCCGGTGGCAATTTTTTCTTCTACTTGTTAATTGCTACCATTCTCATCCCGGAAAAGGTGACACTTATTCCGACCTATTTCATCTTTGTGCGTGTGTTGGATTGGGGTGGTTCCTGGCTGCCGATTGTATTGCCCTTCTTCTTTGGCAATGCCGTCTATATCTTCTTGCTGCGTCAAAATTTCAAGAGTATTCCTAAAGATTTGGATGAGGCGGCGATGCTAGATGGGGCTGGCCCCATTCGCACGCTTTTTTCTGTGATTTTGCCTCAATCCTGGCCGGTTGTGATTACTGTGTCTCTGTTGCACTTCTTTTATATGTGGAACGAGACCCGTCAGGCCGCACTTTATTTGAGCACGCGCCGTGATTTAGTCGCCGATGTCTTTTGGTATTCAGAATTTTCAATCATTGGCTCCTATTCAGAATCAATTACAGGCGAGTGCACTTTTGATTATGATTGTGCCGGTATTATTTTGATTCTTTCGCAGCGACATTTTATGCGTAATCTTGTTATTACTGGATCGGAAGGGTAGCCATGTCAACGATACCGACGAAACGTACTGTGTTTGCTATTTGGCTGGGCTGGGCACTTATTATGCTGGCCTATTCTGTATTTGTGCCGGCGCGGTTTCAGTGTGCAGCGCCCTGACCGGGTTTTATCATGGACGGCTGGCTCAACGGCCGTTAGTGGGGAACAAGATCGACAAATATTACTTAAAAGACCCATTTCTCGAGCGCCAAGTCGCCTGGGACTCCGAATATTATCTGGCAATTGCTCTGGGTGGCTACGATGATCCCCATGTAGATCGCATCGGCGAATCGTTTGGCACCGTTTACGGTGGCAGTGGATTTTGGCCGTTTGTCATACCGAAGGGGTAATCAACGCCAAAGAAGGGGTTTCATTGAGCCATGCCTTTTTCCCATTTTATCCATTTGTCATGCGTATATTGACCTTGCCGCTTTCTATATTTGGGCTAACACCTATTGGCACGGCGACTCTGGCTGGTGTCATCATTTCCTTGCTGGGTACGTTGGCCGCTGCGCTGGCTATTTTTGAATTAGGGCAGGCCAGGAATTGGGTGAAAATGGGGGACTGCGGGCCGCATTTTATTTGCTTATTTTCCCCAGCAGCTTTCTTTTTAGCTGTCGTGTATACCGAAGGGCTATTTCTGGGTTTGGCGTTTTCTAGTCTCGTGCTGACTGCGGCGTGGACATCTGGCCTGGGCGGCTTTGTTGGCGGTTTTTGCCACGTTTACGCGGGCGGCTGGTGTGGTATTGGTCATTCCTCTGCTCATGGCTTGGGTGCAGAATGGTAAGTGGCTGGATTTGGATTTGGAGTGGCGGCAGGTGTATTTTCAAGGGCTTGCCGTGGCGTGCCATTGGCAGCGCATTGATTGTTTTTGCGCCTGTTATTGCTGTTTGTGATCTGGCGTTTCTCTTATTTTGGCATGGCATTCAGCCGGGTAGAAGATGAATTTTTTGGGCGTGGTTTATTGGCATTACTACTACGTATTATTCCTGGCGTGAAGCGTTTGATAGTTTGTTTGGCGATAATCCGCAAACGGCCGTTTACTATCTCCTTGAATTCGCGGCCATTATTTTAGGGTTGACAGCCTGTATCACCGGCCTGCGCAAATATCCAGATCTGGCCTGGTTTGGCCTGGCGGTCATCATACTTTCCTTTACCAGTGGCCCGGCACAAGGGATGCACCGCTATGTTTTGGCCGCGCCGCCCATCTACCTGTTCTTGAGCGAGCTGGGTCGAAAGCCTGCCTTTGACCGCGTGTGGACGATTGCCAGTATTTTATTGATGGGCGTGGTTGGCACGATGTTTATTTTTGATATGTGGGCGGGGTAGATGAGAGTAGCGACGTGGTGCGTAGTAGACGTAGAAAAACTGAACGTTCTACGCACTACGCACTATTTTTAATTTACGGCGTTTCTAAGCCATAAGCCAAATGGGAACAGCACATCTTCTGCCGTGATCGTCGTGAAATCTAACGGGAGTTGATCCACACTCAGCGGCCAGGTATAGGCGGTTTTGCCGGTGAATGGCTTGTCGCCAAACAGCACATCAGCCACGCCTTGCCCTTCTGTGCCGGGCAGCCAGGCCGCTACCAGTGCATCCCAATTGTCAATCTGGTCGGCAATCATCAGGGGGCGTCCCGATACGAGGACCACAGCGAGTTGGTCACAGATTTCAGCCATGCGGTTGATGGTGCGCAGTTCTTTGACGGGCAGGGCTAAGGTGGCGCTGTCGCCCTGGCCTTCGGCGTAGGGCAGTTCCCCGACCACACCGAGGCAGATCATGGGTTCATCGCCAGGTACTTCATCAAACTGCGCGAATTTGTCATAGATAACGGCCGTTTCCGCCGAAACCGTATTTTGCACAGCTTCCAGAATCGTGGTGCCAGGCGTAATGTCACCTTGCTTACCCTGCCACGTAATCGTCCAGCCGCCAGACTGGATGCCGATGTCGTCTGCCGCGGCACCAGCCACATAAAGCGTGGGCATGTCTTTGGCAAATGGCAGTACATCGCCGTCATTCTTCAGCAGCACTTGAGATTGTGCCACTGCTTCACGCGCCACAGCCCGATGTTCGTCAGAGCCAACCAGTGGCAGAAATTCCGGGTTGGAATAGGGATGTTCAAACAGACCCATCTCAAATTTCACCTTCAGAATATTGCTCACGGCCTCGTCGATGCGTTCCATCGACACATCACCCGCTGCCACGGCCTGGGTCAGCGCGTCGATGAACATAGCCGCATTGTAAGGAACCATGTTCATATCTACCCCGGCATTGATGGCTTGCACAACGGCCGTGTAGAAATCAGGATCAACCTGGTCAATACCCGCCCAGTCAGACACAATGAAGCCGTCAAAACCGAGTTCATCAATCAATACATCATTGATGAGATAATCTTGACCGTGCATCTTCATGCCGCCCCAACTGGAGTAAGAAATCATGATATTTTGCGCCCCCGCCTCAATCACGGCCGCATAAGGTGGCAGATGAATGGCGCGGAGTGTGTCTTCATCAATGTCGGTGACACCCTGGTCGATCAGGTAATTGTTGGTGGTAGAACTGCCCCAAGCCGTGCCGCCATCACCCACAAAATGTTTGGGTGTGCCTAGCACCGTGTCTGGTGCGGCTAAATCATCCCCTTGCAGCCCTTGCAAGTAAGCGGTTGCCAACGAGGATACGATGTCGGTGTTTTCGCTGTAGCCTTCGTAGGTGCGGCCCCAGCGAATATCTTGCGGAACCATCACGCCCGGCGCGTAGTTCCAGTAGATGCCAGTGGCGATCATTTCTTTCGCCGTGACCTGGCCGATTTCTGTCATCAGCTCTGGATTGTTAGCCGCGCCGAGGCCGATGTTGTGCGGGAAGATGACGGCACCAACCAAGTTGCTGTGTCCGTGAACCGCATCCACGCCGTAGATGATGGGAATATCAAGCCGGTTTTGCAGGGCTAAATCCTGGAAGCCATCGACCATTTCCGCCCAGGCTTCGGCTGAATTGTCGGCTGGTGAACCGCCACCACCGCTCAACACACCCCCAATGAAATGGGTGGTGAAGGAACTCTCGTTGACGCTTCCTTTTTCGAGCAGGGTCATCTGGCCTAGTTTTTCTTCCAGGGTCATGCGCGAGAGCAAATCAGCAACCCGTTCATCCACTGGCACATCGGGTTGGCGGTAGGGTGCATTGAGATCTTCTGGCACGACGGTGGGGATAGGTGTGGGGTCAGGCAGGATAGCGACCACGCTTTCTTGCCCAATTTCATAGAAAACCAATTGTCCAAAGACGCTGGGGTTTTGGTAAGAACTGTCGCCGGTGTCGGCGGCCGACCAGATGGCTTTGAGATTGCGTCCATCTTCGTTGCCACCGTTTAGATGCGCTTGGAAGCCGATGGTATTGCCATGGGTGGCGGGGATATTCCAGACATTATTGCTCAAGGGGACAGCTAGTTCGATGGCATAGCCTTCGTCTGTTTTAACGACGATGGCTTTTGCGTCTGTGGTCTCGACCTGGGTGCCGCTGAAGATGAATGCTTCTGGGGCAACACCAATATTGACGGGCGGGACGGTGATTTGGGCCACACCACTGACGTATTCTGTTAGTTCCAAGTCACCAGCCGCGTTGATATAAAATTCGACAGAATCTTCATTCCAATAATTGATGTCATGCTGGCCGCTGACGACAGCGGGGTCTACTACATCGGCCATCATATAGAGATACTCACCATCAGAAGCAGCGGCAAAGGTCATGGTGGTGTCCCAGGCGACGGTTGAGGTGTCGGGAATGGTGACGGTGGGCACGCCTGCCCATTCGCTCAAGTCACCATCCAGGGTGATGGCGACGGGGAAGGGGGCGTTGTAGACTTCTTTGAAGGTGCCTTCTGGGACGAGGAGGTCACTCATGGCGACTTCTTCTGTTTCTGGCTCGGCTGTTGGTTCGGCCGGCGCTTCTGTAGGCGCAACGGTTGCGGTGGGGGCGACGGTGTTGGTTGGTTTGGCTCGGCTGGTGGGGTCAACGGCCGGGGCTTGTGTTGGTGCTGGTTCGCTGCCGCCGCAGGCTGCCAGCAAGGCCAGCAGTGCGATGATGATGAGTAGTTGAATTTGTTTTTTCCACATAAGAACTTCTCCTCTAAATTGGTGGTTTTCCCCTCTCCCCAGCCCTCTCCCAAAGGGAGAGGGAGCCTGGCTTCCCCTCCCCTTGGGAGGGGATTGAGGGGAGGGTGGAAAGCTTATTATGCTGCCTGTAAAGCAGCGTCAATTTCTGCCAGTTTTTCGGCGGTGAGTAAGTCGGGCGCGAAGGGGGCAATTTCCGCTAAGGTCATGGACATAGCCATGCTCAGTTCGGGATTGTCAAGTGCGGAGCCGAGATGTTGTTTCAAAACGGCCGTTCCCTTTTCAGAAGCCAGCAGCGTTCCCAAACTCATCTCAATACTCAGCACACTGTTCGCATCACCTTCCCACTGGAAGGTGGTTTGGCAGCGAATATCACGCGACGATGCTCCCACCAAGACCTCAAATTCGCCGCTTTCTGTCACCCAGTCGGAAACCTTGGGATCAAAGATAGGCGAGTGATTGACGGGTGAGCGGCAGGGTGACGGTTTTCGTTTCGCCCGGTTCCAGGCTCACTTTGGCGAAGGCTTTGAGTTCTTGTAACGGCCGTACCAAGCGGCTCACGACATCATGCACATATACCTGCACGATTTCTTGTCCAGCCATGCTGCCGCTGTTGGTCACATCCACGCTGACGACGATTTCGTCTTCTTCGCCAAACGATTCGCCGTTCAAGCGCAAATTATCGTAGGTGAAGGTTGTGTAAGACAAGCCATGTCCAAAGGGGAACAGCGGCGCAAGCTCTTTTTTGTCATAGTAACGGTAGCCGACGAACAGCCCTTCGCCGTAGAGAACTTTGCCGTTTTCGCCGGGGAAGTTGATGAATGCGGGATTGTCTTCGTAGCGTACGGGGAAGGTGGTGGGCAGTTTGCCGGAAGGCGACACGTCACCAAAGAGGAGGTCTGCCAGGGCGTTGCCCGTTTCTTGCCCCGCGTACCATTGTTGCATCACGGCGGCTACTTCATCAATCCAGGGCATGGTCACGGCCGAACCGGTGTTTACCAAGACGATGGTATTGGCATTGACGGCCGCCACCCGTGCAATCAACTCGTTTTGTTTGCCGACCAGTTCCAGGTCTGGGCGGTCAAAGCCTTCTGATTCCCATTCGCGGTTGAGACCGGCCACTACGATTACAACATCAGCCACTGCGGCGGCGTTAACGGCCGTTTGGATGGGATCGTCGGGCAAAGCTGGCGGGCAGCTAATACGCATCATGCGGAATTGGGCTTGCGGACTGGTGATAAACTCGATAACCAGATCATAGGACTTACCAGCAACCAAATCAACCGAGCCAGAAGCCGTTCCATATTGGGTTTCTTCTGTCCATTTAGCCACGACTACCTCGCCATTGACCAACAGACGGCTTTGGCCGATACCGGAGAGGTGGAATTCGTAGCTGCGGGTTTCTGGTACATTGAGGGTGGCGCTGAGTCGTGCGGAGAAATTGGACGGATTAACGTAGGGATCGACTGCCCCCCAGTAAGTTGAGAGTGGAGTTTTTGATGACTTGCGTATGAACGGGATCACCAGCTAATTCCAGCCCATCAAAATATTCCAGGGTGAGGCCGGGGGTGCCATCAACGGCCGTTAACCAATCAATATCTAACAACGGCGGCTCTTTGTAGACGGGGGTGCCAATCTCGTAATTCACGGTGGCGGCATCACCCACACGGTTGCGGATACCATCCAGCGGTGAGACCACGTAATGGGGATTCACCTGCGAACTTCCGCCGCCCATAATTTGCGCCCATTTCGCGTTTTCGCCAATGACGACGATTGTTTTGGTCTCGTCTAAATTGATGGGCAGGACATTGTTTTTGTTTTTGAGCAGCACCATCGCTTCAACGGCCGTTTTGCGGATAAGCTGTCCGGTGTTCTGGTTTGTCGATGGCTTGTTCGGGGGCCAGTTCAGGATTATCAAAGACACCCACTCGCGCCAAAATGCGCAGCAGGCGGCGGGCTTTGTCGTCGATGTGGCTTTCTTCTATTTCGCCAGCTTCCACAGCGGCGAGAACTTTTTCAGCATCCATCCAGCGAGCCTGGGCCAGGCATTTCCAGGTCTAAATAGCCGCCCGGAACCCCGTCTGAATAGGTGCCATACCAGTCGGACATAACCAGACCATCAAAACCCCAGCGTTCTTTGAGGATGTCGTGCAAGAGCCAGTCGTGTTCGCTGACGTGAGTGCCGTTGAGCCGGTTGTAGCCGCTCATGATGCTCCATGGCTTGGCGTTTTCCAGGGCAATGCGGAAGGGTTCCAGATAGATTTCATGTAACGGCCGTTCTGTCACTTCAGAACTCATCGAATTGCGTTCAAATTCCTGATCATTCGCCACAAAATGTTTGATACACGCCGCCACGCCATTGCCTTGCAGCCCGTTGATATAGGCGGAGGCTAATGTCCCGCTCAAAAAGGGGTCTTCCGAATAACATTCAAAATTACGCCCGGCATTGGGTGTGCGGTGAATATTAACGGTAGGCGCTAACAGCACATGCGCTCCTTTGGCCTTCGTTTCCTCCGCCAATGCCCCCCCGACTTGCTCAATGAGGGCAGGATTCCAGGTAGCACCCATCGCCATGCCAATGGGGAAATCGGCGCTGGTGGGGCCGGTATTGCCATCTTGCCCCCGCGCTCCATTAGGGCCATCCGTCACTTTGAGCACGGGAATCCCCACTCGTTCGACAGCCATGGTGTGCCACATATCGGCCGCCGCCAGCAAAGACACTTTTTCGGCCAGTGTTAATTCACTTAACTTTTCTTCTACAAATTTTTCCATTTGGATTCTCCACGCTCCACGATAAAACATGTATAAAACTTATTATCGATTATCGCTTTGATAGGATGTGACTTGTGCTTAATCCTGAAAGCGATTTCATGTATGGTACAAGCAGGGAAATTATTTGTCAATGAAAATCAATGTAGTCATAGGGTGGGTTAAAGCCGCCGATTTTCTTTTTGAGAAATCAGCCCTTTTCTCGACTGCTTGAGTTTGTTTTTGAAAGAAATAATGAGGAGCAAAGGCTCAGATGTTGGAAGTATTTTAGACTACTTTTGGGCAAATCCGACATATTTGTCGTAAAATGACAATCATTCTATTATGAAATCGCTTTCGTGTAGGCGATAGTCGCAAATAAGCGATAGCCACCACAACAAGGATAGGTATGCAAAAGGAAATGAAGGTAACCATTCAAGATATTGCCCGTGAGGCGCAGGTTTCACCGAGCACCGTTTCCAGAGTCCTGAGTGGTAATGCGCCTGTCGCCCCGTCGAAACGAGAAGCGGTGCTGGCGGCGATTGAAGAATTGGATTATCGCCCCAATGTATTTGCCCAAAGTCTCGCCAGCGGGCAATCATTGACGATTGGTGTTCTGACTCAAAATTTTGGCAGTCCGTTTTATGATGGCATTCTCTCCGGCATTTTGCAAGCGTTGGAATCAACTTCTTATTCCCCAATTTTTGGAGACGGACGGTGGCAAACGGCCGTTGAGAAACGTGCCATCCAAACCCTCCTTGATCGTCAGGTAGATGGTCTCATTGTGGTGGGCGGCTTAAGTACAGAGGCTGAGATGCTGGCCTATGCGCAGCAGGTGCCGCTGATTGTGGTCGCCCGCAATATTCCAGGCATGGAGGCGCAATGTCTGCATGTAGACAATAAAACGGCCGCCTACAAGGCCACTCGTTATTTATTGGAAATGGGACATCGCCATATCGCCCATGTGGCTGTGCCCATGTATTATGGCGGCCCGATTACGGATGTTTATCAACGCTACCAGGGCTACTTACAAGCGTTAGCGGAATATGGCATCGAGCCAGACCCGCAGCTTGTGGTGGAAGGCGATTTATCGCGGCAATCGGGTTTGATGGCATTGGAGACGTTGATGGGCAGAGAACGGCCGTTTACCGCAATTTTCGCCACCAATGATCAGATGGCAACGGGTGTTCGCCTGGGGCTGCATCGACGTGGTTTACGCGTGCCAGAAGATGTATCCCTCATTGGCTTTGATGACGAATCAATCACCGCTTACCTCACTCCGCCGCTCACCACAGTGCGTCAACCTGCCCTTGAAATGGGACTAGCGGCCGCGCCCGCCCTCATAGATTTAATCAACGGCAAGCAGCAAACATTTGCTGTTTTTCAGGCTGAACTGGTCGTTCGTGAATCCGTGGCTCACCGTCGCTGATTTTTCATCGTTATCGTTGATGCTTAAAATAACAAAGTAATGCCTGTTGAATCAGATTCCGTTCGCGTTTACAATTTAAGAAATTAGCCGATCAAGTTGGAAAAGGGGTTTTACCGATGCAAGAAACAACATTTAATATCCAGGTATCTTCTGATTTACTTGGTTTTGGGGTGAATCAGGAACAAATCCAGCAAAACGTTAATGAATGGTTGGTTCTTTCCTTGTTTACAGAAGGTCATATCTCCTCTGGAAAAGCAGCCAAACTACTAGGAATTTCCCGAATAGCCTTTTTAACCCTACTTCGCAAACGTGGCATTGCTTACATTGATTTCAATGAAGAAGAGTTAGCAGAAGAATTGGCTACTGTTAATGCGTTGAATCTACAAAAATAATCGTTGTTTCCCCTCTTGTCATCTCTCCCTCCCAAAGCTAAACTCCTTCTGATTTAATTTTTTCAGGAAGGAGTCCCCCATGTTACAGCGCCCTCAATTTACAGACCAGCAAGCCATTCAAATCGCTCTGGATGTGTTCGGCATTCAGGGCAGTGTTAAATCATTGCCGAGCGAGCGTGACCAAAACTTCCGGTTGATTTCCGCAAACGGCCGTTCCTACGTGCTCAAAATATCCGGCAAAACCGAATCCAGCGACATCCTCGACTACCAAAACAAAGCACTCGCTCACTTGCGCCAGCAGCCAGACCTCGCCGACCATATTCCAGAGGTCATTTTAACTGAGCAAGGGCAAATGATAACTCAGGTTTCTGGGGCTGACGGCGAAACCTATGACGTGCGTTTGCTCACCTACTTGCCCGGCATTCCCCTGGCGCTCGTTAACCCACACAGCCCAGACCTGCTTCATGATTTCGGCCACTTTTTAGGGCGCACCACCGTTGCCTTTGCCGATTTCAGCCATCCCGCCATGCAGCGCCATCTGCATTGGGACATGGCCCATACCAGCGCCACCATCCGCGAACGGTTCGACTATATTCAGGAGCCAGACCAACGCGCCCTCGTCGAAAATGTCTTGGCACGTTTCGAAAACGAGGTCATGCCGCGCTTGCCCGACCTGCGCCGCAGCGTCATCCACAGCGACGCCAACGACTACAACGTACTCGTCACCGCCGAGCGCAAACAGCCGCGCCGCATCGCCGGACTCATTGATTTTGGCGACATGGTGTATTCTGCCACCATTTTTGAACTGGCAATCGCCGCCGCCTACGCCATGCTCGACAAGGCCGATCCCCTGGCAGTCGCCGCGCAGATGGTGACTGGCTTCCACGCCGCCCTGCCTCTCACCGACCTGGAACTCGACCTGCTCTACACGCTTATCAGCGCCCGCCTCGCCACCAGCGTAACGCTGTCAACCTACCAGCAAACGCTCCACCCTGAGGATGCCTACCTCGTCATCAGCCAACAGCCTGCCTGGGCGCTGCTGCGGAAACTGGCTGATATTCCATCTGGTTTGGCGAGGGCAATTTTCCGCCATGCTTGTGGACTGGAACCCGTGGCACAGGCAACGGCCGTTTCCAGTTATCTCCTCTCCAACCAACGCAGTTTCAGCCCCATTTTGGGTGTTGACTGGCAAACGCTCAACCCGCGTGTTTTCGACTCCAGCGTGGGCAGTTTGGAACTGGGCAGTCCCGCCGACTATGGCGACTTGCCCGCCGCCGCCAAACGCATTGAAACGAGGTTGAAAACCGCCAATGCCCAGGTCGGCATTGGCCGCTACGACGAACCGCGCCTCATCTACTCAGCCGACTCCTTCCGCACCGCCAGCGCCGAGTGGCGCACCATTCACATTGGCCTCGATATATTCGCTCCTGCGTCGGTCACTGAGCCTGCTGGAACGGTCACTGAGCCTGTCGAAGTGACTTTTCCAACAAGCTCAATGGCTTCGACAGGCTCAGCCGCCGTTTACGCCCCGCTTTCTGGCAAAATCCACAGTTTCGCCGACAACAATTTGCCTCTGGACTACGGCCCCACGCTCATTCTGGCGCACGAAACCGACGAGGGCATCCCGTTCTACACGCTTTACGGCCATCTCAGCCGAGAATCGATGGCTGGCTGGACGGTGGGCAAGCCCATTGCCGCCGGGGAGCAAATCGCCACTTTTGGCAGTATGGCTGAGAACGGCGGTTGGCCGCCCCATCTCCATTTCCAGATCATCCTCGACATGCTCGACAAGTCTGGTGATTTCATCGGGGTGGCGCCTGCCAGCCAACGCGCCGTCTGGACGAGCATTTGCCCTGACCCCAACTTGATTTTGGGGATACCCGATGGCTTGTTTCCCGAACGGCCGTTATCCTCCCAGGAGATTCTCGACCGCCGCCACAGCAATTTTGGCCCCAACCTCTCCATTTCCTACCAGACGCCACTCAAAATGGTGCGCGGCTGGCGGCAGTATTTGGTTGATGAAAACGGCCGTTTTTACCTGGATGTGGTCAACAACGTCAGCCACGTCGGGCACAGTCATCCGCATGTGGTGCAGGCGCTGGCGGCGCAGGCGGCGGTGCTCAACACCAACACCCGCTATCTGCACGACAACATCGTCAACTATGCTGAACGACTGCTGGCACGCTTCCCCAAGGAACTGGAAGTCTGCTTTTTTGTGTGCAGTGGCAGTGAGGCCAACGAGCTGGCACTGCGTCTGGCACGCACCCACACCGGCGCGGAAGATCTCATCGTCATTGACGGCGCCTATCACGGCAACACTGCCGCCCTCATCGACATCAGCCCCTACAAACACGACGGTCCCGGTGGCAAAGGCACGCCGCCCCACATCCACAAAGCCCTCATGCCCGACCCGTATCGCGGCATCTACAAAGGCTACGACACCGGTTCGGCGTATGCCGCCCATGTCGCGCAAATTATTGAGGATTTAAACCGCGGAGAACGCGGAGAACGCAGAGAAAAATCTGACTGTCATCCTTCGACAGGCTCAGGACACCGTCTGCGGATAAAAACGGTTTATTCGCGGGGATTATCGTGGAGTCGGTGCTGGGCTGTGGCGGGCAGATTGTGCTGCCGGATGGCTACTTGCAAGAGGTGTTTGCTCAGGTGCGGGCGGCAGGCGGCGTGTGCATTGCCGACGAGGTACAGGTGGGCTTTGGCCGCGTCGGCTCCCATTTCTGGGGCTTCGAGACGCAGGGTGTGGTGCCCGACATCGTGACGATGGGCAAGCCGATTGGCAACGGGCATCCGCTGGCGGCGGTGGTCACCACCCGCGCCATTGCCGACTCGTTTGCCAATGGCATGGAGTATTTCAACACCTTTGGCGGCAATCCAGTTTCTTGTGCGGTGGGAACGGCCGTTCTTGATGTCATTGAGATGGAAGGTTTGCAGGCCAATGCCTGGCAGGTTGGTAACCGGTTGTTGGCGGGCTTAACCGCCCTCATGGAACGCCATCCCCTCATCGGCGATGTGCGCGGCCTGGGGTTGTTTATCGGTATCGAGTTGGTGCGCGACCGGGAAACGCTGGAACCGGCGGCCTGGGAAGCCAGCTACATCGTGGAGCGCATGAAGGAACACGGCATCCTGCTTTCTATCGACGGGCCGCTGCACAATGTACTCAAACTCAAGCCGCCCATCGTCTTCGACGCCGCCAACGCCGATTTCCTGGTGGAGACGTTGGATAAGGTGCTGGCTGAGGATGCGGCGCGGGTTTGAGAAGGCGGAGTTTCCCAATAAATACACATCAAACGATTTTGAAACGGTGCTTTGTTTATGATGCCTGTCATCTTCCCACATGATTGAGGATGATATGAGCGATGAACGAGAGTCACCTCCCCAACTTTTTGTACTGCGTCTGTGGCAGGCGCCTTTGGACAACGGCCGTTTTGAATGGCGTGGCCGGTTACAACATGCACAAACAAATGAAATACGTCATTTCCGCGATTGGCCGGCGCTGATTCCTTCGCTGTTAGCCATGCTGCGGGATGTCAATAACCCAACCAGTCAACTGCCTGTTGACATGTCTTCCCTGTTGCCGCCAATTGAAAATGATACAGAAAATATTTGAAACGGTTTTCAAACGGCCGTTTCCTTATCTTATCCTTCATTCAAAATTCAAAAAGGAGCGTGAAATAAAGAGATGATTCACCTGCAAAGAAACATAAACAAAGGCATATTCTTGATTTTCCTGTTGATGTTGGCAGCTTGTGGCGGCGCGGCCGCGCCGCAGATCAGCAGCACGATTCTATCGAAAGAGGAGAGCGGTGGTCGTAGTACCACCGTTTTTGCTCCCACAGACACCTTTTATCTGATTGCCGAGGCCGATGGTCCGGAAAATACAAAGGTGAAAGCCACCTGGACGGCCGTTAAAGCCGAAAACGTAGACCCCAACTATCTGATCGACGAGGTTGAACAAACCTTCTCTGGCAGCAATACCCTCACCTTCGATCTGGTGAGCGATTCTGCTTGGCCGGTAGGTGAATACAAAGTTGACCTGAGTCTTAACGGGGAGCCGACCCAGAGCCTGACCTTCCGTGTACAAGGGCCTATGGGGCAGACAACCGATACAACCGTGGCTGAAGCCACACCCGTCGCTACCTCGGAACCGGAAGCAGCCGCCACTGAGGAAACAGACGGTTCGATCATCTCGTTGGATGATGTGAAAACGGCCGTTATCCAAATTGAAGCACAAGGCACCTTTGTTGATCCGGAAGTGGGAACCATGTTTAATTCAGCCGGGCGCGGTTCCGGTTTCATTATTGATCCCAGCGGCATCGCCGTTACCAACAACCACGTCGTCACCGGTGCCGCCTTGCTGAAAGTGTGGGTGGGCGGCGAATCGCAGCCGCGCAATGCACGCATCCTGGGCGTATCTGAATGCGCCGACCTGGCTGTCATCGATATCGACGGTGACAACTTCCCCTACATGGCCTGGTACGCTGATCCGGTGAATGTGGGCTTGGATGTGTATGCGGCAGGTTTCCCCCTTGGCGACCCGGAATTCACCCTCACACGCGGCATTGTCTCCAAAGCAAAAGCGGCCGGGGAAACAAGCTGGGCCTCAGTCGATGACGTGATTGAGCATGACGCCACCATCAATCCTGGCAATTCAGGTGGCCCTCTGGTAACTGCCGCCGGTCGTCTTGTAGCGGTCAATTACGCGGGTTCATCTGACACCAATCAATATTTTGCCATTGCGCAGGCACAGGCGCTGCCGGTTATTGAGAAATTGCGACAGGGTGAAGATTATCTCTCGATTGGTGTGAATGGAACGGCCGTTAACGATGGACAAGGCACATCTGGCATCTGGGTATCATCCGTCAAATCCGGCTCCCCAGCCGATGAAGCCGGCGTAGTCGGGGGTGATATCATCACCAGTCTGGAAGGGCTCATTCTAGCAACCGATGGCACCATTTCTGATTATTGCGACATCCTGCGCACCCACAACGCCGACGACAAATTATCGGTTGAAGTGCTGCGCTACAGTTCGCAAGAAGTATTGGCAGGTCAGCTAAACGGCCGTGAACTCGAACAAACATTTTCCTTTGCCCAAACCTTAGAAGAAGAGGCCAGCAATACCAATACCACTGACAGCGGCGGCACAACCGACGCAACCTACACAGACTACGTGACCGTTTCTGACGACTCTGGTGCGTTGACCCTGGATGTGCCTGTAAGTTGGGGCGATGTTGATGGCAGTGCCTGGGAATTGGAGGGTGAAACCATCGGTCTGTCGGTCGTAGCCGCCCCTAGCGTGGACGACTTCAATAATTCGTGGGGCACGCCCGGCGTTTTCTTCGGTGCTACTGACCAGTTTACAGTTTCGATAGATGAACTGTTAGACCTCTTCGATCTGAGCGGCGACTGCACTTACAGTGAACGTACCGCCTATGATGACGGTGCATACACCGGCCAATATGATGTCTGGTTGAACTGCGGTGGCACGGACACCTTGCTGGTGGTTTTGGCCGCTACACCCCCAGATGCCAGCTATCACACTCTAGTTATGGTCCAGGTTGTCAGCGACGCGGATCTGGCGGCACTCGACCAAATTTTGGCTACTTTTGTGGTGAGTGAGTAAGTGGTTTTAGTCTCAACCCTGGTTTGGCTTTTGCTGAACCAGGGTTGTTTGATGTGCGAGGTGTTTTGATGCGTAGAATTTTGCTAATCCCGCTATTCTTCTTTTTGATATGGACTGGTTCACGGCCGTTTTCCCTCCCTGTCACCGCTGCCCCATCACCACTCACCCAGGTAGAGGAACCGCTTTTCCCCGCCACTGTCACCCTCAGCACCTACACGTCCCTTCAATGTGAGGCGCAAACCAACACCAATGTCTACCTGCCCATGATTGTTAAAGGGGGAACGGCCGTTCAGCAAACTTTACCTCTAAATACATGCCGCTCCCCAGGCGATCAATGCCCCCACCGTCCGTGGATCGCAGCGTCAGCTACGACATCTACGATGCTACCCGCTTCCTCTATACCGGCAGTAATCCCGTGCAAACCGGCCTCGACGGCAATACCATCGACCGCCGCTGCGTCACCGTTTTGCGCGGCAACGTCATCAAGTCGGACGGTCAGCCTTTGCCGGGTGTCGCCATCAGCCTGCAAGACCATCCTGAATTTGGACAAACACTTTCAGACAACAAGGGTCTTTTTAATTTTGTTCTGAACGGTGGGGGCGTTGTGGTTGTGGAATTTAACAAAACGGGCTATCTGTCCGCCCAGCGCCTGGTGGAAACAACCCGCCGTCAATATGAGGCGGTGGAATCGGTTGTCCTGATTCAGCCGGACAGTCAGGCTACGCCGATTGATCCTAATTCCGCGGCTGCCTTTCCAGGTGGCGCAGGGCAGTGTGGTCAGCGACAATGACGGCACACGGCAAGCCACGCTGCTGTTTCCCTCCAGCTGCTTTTGCGACAATGAGAGCGCAGGCAGAAAACCAGAAACGGCCGTTATCCCCCCTTACCTTTCGCGCCACAGAATACACAGCCGGAGCCACTGGCGCAGCCGCCATGCCCGGCGAACTGCCGCCCACCTCTGGCTACACCTACGCCGTCGATTTCAGCTTTGATGAACCGGCGGGGCAAGCTGTCGTCTTCGACCAGCCCATTATCAACTACACCGAAAACATCATCGGTGCGCCCGTCGGCAGCGCCGTTCCCGCTGGTTATTACGATGAAGCCCAGGCCAAATGGATTCCCGCCGACAACGGCATTGTACTCAAAATTCTGTCCATCACGAGCGACTCCGCCAACCTGGATGTGACTGGCGATGGCATTGCCGACACTGGCACAGTCCTGACCAATCTGGGCATTACCGGAGCCGAACGGCAGCAGCTTGCCACGCTCTACACAGCCGGACAAGAATTGTGGCGTGTACCCATCCCCCACTTTTCCATCTGGGATTTCAACTGGCCTTTTGGCCCGCCAGCCGATGCCAAACAGCCGCCGATGCCACCGCCCGGCACTGACCAGCCTGGTGAATGCAACGAATCCGGCTCTATTATCAACTGCGATACGCAAGCGCTGGGTGAATCGCTGCCCATTGTCGGCACGCCTTTCACCCTCAACTACAACAGCAAACGTGTACCCGGCTGGAAAGCTGGGCAATCAGCTCGATGTGCCTATCGTCGTCGGCGCTGTGCCTGCTTCTCTCAAATCGGTCTACATGGAAGCCGAAGTGGGCGGGCAGATGGTTGTCAGGCGCTGGGGACGTGACAGCGTGGGCACATCTTTTGGTGTACCGGGTGTCTACACAGGCACGGTTGCGGCCCTGTCTGACAATTTGAGTTACCCGCTGGTTTGGAATGGGCAGGATGGGTTTGGTCGGCTGACAAACGGCCGTTTACTGGCAAATGTTATGGTGCGTTATGTGTATGATTTCCAATATTTCGACAACTATGACGGCTTCCAGCAAAGCTTCGGTCAATTTGGCGACAATGTATTTATCAGTAACGGCCGTGAATACTGCCAATACGTCGATTATCCACCCGCTTCGGCGGTAGCCTCTGAGTTTTGCGGCATCAACATGGTCGTCAACTACAGTCGTCCGTTGGGCATTTGGGATGCGGCCGCCGCCGTTGGTCTGGGCGGCTGGTCGCTGGATGTCCACCATGCTTTTGACCCCAACGATGGCGTGCTCCACCTGGGCGATGGCCGTGACCTGAGCGGCGGCGATATTGGCCCCGTGTTTTCAACAGCTATCCCCACCACCTCCCAGATCAGTGACCTGGGCGACTTTGCCCTAGCCCCCGATGGCACTCTTTATTTCATCGACACTATTGAAAGGCAAATTATACGTGTGGAACCAGACGGTTCCTTCACGGCTATTGCGGGCAATGGCTCTCAAGCTTATCCCACTGGTGATGGGGGTCTGGCTACCCAAGCCACCCTGGGCTTTCATCTCACCGCACTCACCGTTGGCCCGGATGGCGCAGTCTACCTGGGCGCTACTTACGACAACTTTTACGTAGGTCTCATTCGCCGCATTGATCCAGATGGCACTATTTCTACGGTTGCTGGCACCTTCTTTAACCAAAGCAGTTTGCCCAATGGAGATGGTGGTGCGGCACTGACTGCCCGCCTCAACACTATCGAAGACCTCCTTTTTGGCCCTGATGGCAGCCTCTACATTGCCGAATCACCCCAATACCGCCAAGCGGGTGGCAGTTTTAACCGTATCCGCAAAATCTCCCCAGACGGCATCATCAATACCATCGCTGGCGCAGGCGGCAACAGCAATGCCACTGCCGACCTCATTGGTGTGCCTGCCTTAGGATGGGGCGCATTACCCACGCCAGGGCGCATGGCTTTTGCTCCTGATGGTAGTCTGTTCATCCCCCATCCCGCCGCTAATACCGTAAGCCGCATTGGCACAGATGGCATCTTGCACCGTTTTGCCGGGAATGGCGGCGTGGGCACGGCCGGCGATGGTGGCGCAGCTTTGGACGCCAATGTGGGCTATCCCTTAAGTGTGGTTGTGGATAAGGATGGTGTTGTTTTTATTCGTCACCGCAATCCGGACTACTATGACCGCATTCGGCGGGTACTGCCCGACGGCGTTATTACCAGTTATGCCGGACGCGATGGGTGCAGTGGCTTGCAACTTAACAATGGTTTCACTGCCCGGCAAGGCTGTATTAGCTCTAGTTTTTCCAATCATAGTATGGGGCAGGCTCCAGATGGCAGCTTGCTGGTTAGCAGTTTTGCTTCTACGATTGAGCGCATTGGTTCAGCGCAGCCAGCGGGCAGCACCAGCGGTCTGACGATAATCATCCCTGATCCGAATGGCATGGAATTGTATGAATTTTCGAGCGCAGGCCGTCATTTGCGTACGCTCCACGCTTTGACGGGTGCGGCGTTATACACCTTTGCTTACAATGCAAACGGCCAACTGATTACCATCACCGATTACGACGGCAACATCACCACCATTGAACGAAATGGCAGCGGCCAGCCGACGGCCATTGTCGCTTCTGGTGGACAGCGCACGCCGTTGACACTGACGGGCAGCGGCTACTTGCGCACGGTTGCCAATCCGGCGGGCAATACGGTGACACTGGCTTACAATGCCAATGGTTTGCTCACTTCTTTGACGGATGCACGCGGCGGGGTGGCGCAGTTTTTGTATGATGGTAACGGCCGTTTAACCCGTGATACCAACGCCGCTGGCAAAATCATCAACCTGAGCCGCCTGGAGCAGCCAGGATTGACGAGCGTCACCTTGACCACGGGTATGGGTGAAGCAACCACGTACAAAACGGAAATTCTGGACAACGGCGACCAAAAGCGTACCGTCACTGCGCCGGATGGCAGCAACCGCACCTTGCTCATTGGCGAGGGCAGCGTATGGACGCTGACCCAGCCGGATGGCAGTGTGGAGCGCGTGACCTATGCGCCCGATCCGCGTTGGGGCATGAGAGCGCCTTTGGCTGCTTCAACCGTCATCACCACGCCGGGCAGTTTGCAGATTACGACAACGGCCGTTCGCACCACCAATCTCGCCACGCCGAACAATCCGTTCAGCCTGGTCACGCAAAAAGAGAGCGTGACCAGCAATGGGCAAACCTGGGACTACACCTACACCGCCGCCAACCGCACCTTTGTCATCGATTCACCGGTGGGGCGTCTGCAAACCTTCACGCTGGATCCGGCCGGACGCATTCTGTCCACCAATCACGACAGCAGCGGGGCGCTGACGCCCACCAATCTGACTTACGACAATCGGGGCCGCTTGAAGACGATCAACCAGTCCAGCCGCACCACGCAGTTTGGCTATAACAACGCCAACTGGCTCACCAGCCAAACAGCGCCAGACGGCCGTTCTGCTGCCTTTACTTATGATGCGACGGGGAGAATGATAACGGCCGTTTTGCCCGGAAATCGTACAGTTGCTTTTGCCTATGATGCCGCTGGCAATCAAACCAGTCTGACACCGCCCGGGAAGCTCTGCCCATACCTTCACCTACACGGCCGATGATCAGCCATTGACCTACACGCCGCCCACCGTCAGCGGCGGCGGCAGTTCACAGTGGGCCTACAGCGCCGACCGCAATCTGACAACCTTTACCAGACCCGGCGGTGGCGGCGTGGGTTTGGGGTATCTGAACAATGGCTTTAACCTGGGCAGCGTCGTCCTGGCGCGGGGCACACGTACACTCACCTATGACGCGGCGGGTCGCATTCAAACGTTGAGCGATCCCAGCGGCATTGGCTTAAGCTACACCTATGATGGGCCGCTGATCACCCAGCGCACGCAAACGGGCACGGTGGCTGGCACTGTGGAGTTTGCCTACAACGCCAACTGGCTGGTTGGCTCCATGACGGTCAACAATGCCAATCCCATTGCTTACCAATATGACAATGATTTACTGCTAACGGGCGCGGGCAGCCTGACCATCAGCCATCACCCCAAACATGGGCTGGTGACGGGCAGCCAGTTGGGCAGCGTCAGCGATGCCTGGACGTACAATACTTATGCCGAAGCGGCCAGCTATGCCGCCACCTACAACAGTACTGCTCTCTATCAAACGACATTTACGCGGGATCAAAACGGCCGTATCGCCACCAAAGTCGAAACCATTGGCGGCAGCACCACTACCGACGTTTACACCTATGATCCGGCTGGGCGGCTCACTGAAGTACGCCGAAACGGCAGCGTGATCGGCAGCTACAGCTACAACGCCAACGGTAACCGTCTCAGCGCCAATGGCACAAGCGCCACCTACGATGCCCAGGATCGGCTGCTTCAGGCGGGAACAGCACAATACACTTACACACCTGCTGGTGAACGGGCTACCAAAACCATAGGCAGCGCCGTCACGACCTACCAAAACGACGAGGCAGGCAATCTGATGAGCGTCACACTGCCCAGCAGCCAGCAAATTACCTATCTGGTTGATGCCCTCAACCGACGTGTAGGCAAGCGCCTTAACGGCACGCTGGTACAGGGTTTTCTCTATCAAGGCGAGTATCAGCCAGTGGCTGAACTGGATGGCAGCAACAATGTTGTCAGCCGTTTTGTCTACGGGGCACGCGCCAATGTGCCGGAATACCTGATTAAGGGCGGGCAGACTTATCGCATTATTGCGGATCATTTGGGCAGTCCCCGGCTGGTGGTCAATGTGGCTACTGGGCAAGTAGCGCAGCGCCTCGACTACGATGTCTGGGGCAATGTGACGCAGGATACCAACCCGGGTTTTCAGCCGTTTGGTTTTGCGGGTGGACTGTATGATCGAGATACAGGCTTGGTGCGCTTTGGTTTGCGTGATTATGATGCCGCCACCGGCCAGTGGACGAGCAAAGACCCGATTGGTTTTGGCGGTGGCAGCACCCATCTGTACGCCTATGTCGGCAGCGATCCGGTGAACTATATTGACCCCAGCGGCACAGAAGAGGACAGTGCGCCCTCACCCTGTAATCCAAATAAGACGTGGGATGAAAAATTGCGTGAAAAAGGATTGGATGTGCTGAAAAAAGTGCCGGATTGGATGCTGCCCAAACCATTGAAGCAGCTCAAAGATGGCTATAAAAAGCTAGAAAAAGGCGAGAAGCTCCGCGACGATATCCAAAATATCAAAGAAAATCTGGAATCTTCTGACTTGCGGGATACGGCCGAGGCGCTGGAGACAGGGCTGGACTATGTGCCGCAGGTTGTGCCCATCACACCTATTGAGGCCGTAAAGGAAACAATTCGGCGTGGTATAGAGGCAGTGCAGCGCGGGATTGATGGCCGGGAGGGTGTGGCAAACAGCAGCAATCAAACCTTGAGGGATCGCGCGTATGCCGTTAATGCGGATCGGTATTGATGCTGTTTGTAAAAAGCCATTCAGCGGCGACTGAGCTTTTCTAAGTCGTAGCCGCTGCGTGCATCGCCTCTGCCTTCGACAGGCTCAGGCGGCGGCTAGTCTCTGATTTGGAGAATGAACTATGCCGAAGTTTAGAAAGTTGACTAACCACCCATTTTAGGTGCATAAAGGGCTTTGTTAACTCCGAGGAGTTAACAAAGTCCTTTGTGATTTTGCTCTGGAATTGAAAATGACGGCGTGTTAGAATTATTCAAAGTCGAATTGGATGATTATGTAAAACAAGGAAGTGGGTAGGAAATCATGTCTTTAGCCGTAGATATGCGTAGCAAATTAGTGGATGGGCTTTTAAGCTTTGTGGCGATGTTTTTATTTATGGGCGTGCTCATTGTGCTCATGAAGCCGTTTCAAGCGATGGGCAGTTGGGGAATGTGGGCCTATCTCGTTTTGATGTTTGCAGTGGGGATTGGTTTCCTGTGGCTTTCCATTCAGGATCGCTTTGCGGATGTCACAAATGCCTGGTTGGGTATTGTGGGGGGTATGTGTGCCTGGAGTGTCACGGAAATGGGTGGCGAACTGGGTTACGTCGCGGTTGAGGATTGGGATGGTATTGTTTTGTTGCTGTTGGCGATGGCGACAACGGCCGTTCTCTGGCGATTATTCCCCGTTGGCCCCAAGTTTTGGCTTGTGTTGTTCTTGTTGAATTGGGGCGGTCACGTTTTCATTAAATTCCCAAAATATATATTCGAGGGTCAGCCAATTTTAGAAACGACCCTGATGCTGAGTGCCGTCAGCTTGTCTTTGGTGGTTGTCGGCTTGCTTTACTGGATTTTTGTCCGCACTACGACACGAGTACAACGGTTGTGGGGCGCTGTTTTCATCTGGAGTGCCGTTTCAATTATTTTCTTCATCCTGCGCTGATGCTTTTTAGCTGACCGCAGCCAGCGGCGATGTCGATGCCGCGTCGCTGGCGCACGGTGCTGGGGAGTCCGTGTTCCGCCAAAATTGCCTGAAATTGTTTGACTGTATCTGAGCGCGTCGGTTGCCCTGCATATCCCTGCGTGGGGTTGAGAGGGATGAGATTGACGTGGGCGTCCATGCCTTGTAGGAGTGTGCCGAGGGCGTGGGCTTGCGCCGGCGTGTCATTTTTGCCTTCAATCAGCGTCCATTCAAAGAAAATACGACGGCTTCGCTTCTCGATGTAGGTGCGGCAGGCGGCCATCAGTTCGGCCAGCGGCCAACGGCGGGCGGGTGGCACGAGTGCTTGGCGTTCGGCATCAGTCGCGCCATGCAGGCTGACGGCGAGGCGCACGGGGCGTGTCTCTTCATCGGCCAGGCGCAAAATGCCGGGCACGATGCCGACGGTGCTGAGGGTGATGTGTCTGGGCGCGAGGGCCAAGCCTTTGTGGTCGGTGAGGATGTCGATGGCGCTCATGGTGGCGTCGTAGTTGTGCAGCGGTTCGCCCATGCCCATGAGTACGATGTTACGCAGTTGATCGCCGGATTGTTGCAGGATTTGGTTGACGTAGAGGGCTTGCCCGACGATTTCGCCTGGGGTGAGGTGGCGGGTGAATCCCATCTGCCCGGTGGCGCAGAAGACGCAGCCCATGGCACAGCCAACCTGGGTGCTGATGCACGCGGTGGCACGCTGCACCCCGTCACGCCCGGTGAAGCCCATGAGTACGGTTTCGATGGTTTCGCCATCGGCCAGTTTTAACAGGAATTTTTGGGTGAGACCATCACTGCTGATAACGGCCGTTTCCGTCCCCAACACCCCCAGCCTCATTTCCGCCTCTAGCTTCTGCTTCAAATCATCTCGCAAATCCATTTCAGACAGGGTTTGCGCTTGGCTAAGATAGAGCGCCTGCCACAGTTTGTCGGTGTGGTAGCTGGAGTAGCCCCAGTCGGCGAGCAACTGGGTGAGTTGAGGATAGGTATAGTCGTAGAGGTTGGGAGAGGGAACGGCCATTTCGGCTTTGCTAAGTACAGACGTTTTGCATGAGCCGATTGTAGCGAGATGGGAGAAGAAGTGCCAAAAATCAGGCCGTTGTTGGTAAAATCATGATGATACGATTGCTATTGAGGCAAAGGATGAGAAGATGGACGATTGTTTATTGGCATTAGATTTTGGTGGCACAAAGTTGTCGGCGGCCGTTTTGCCTGTGACTGAGTTGGGGAAAGAGTCGCCGCGCTGGTTGGCACATGAACGGGTCTATTTGCGCAAGGGTAAGGATGCTCAATTTGAGATTAAGAAGATGGTTAAACTGGGGCGGAAGTTGTTGGCGGGTAAACGGCCGTTAGCCGTTGGCGTTAGTTTCGGTGGCCCAGTCAATTATGAGCAGGGTTTGGTTTTGCTGTCTGACCATGTGCCAGGCTGGGAGAATACGCCGTTGCAAGCCATCTTAACAGAGGAATTTGCGGCGTCTGTGCGGGTGGACAATGATGCCAATGTCGCGGCCTTGGGCGAATGGCGGTTTGGGGCCGGACGTGGCTATGACAGTTTGTTTTATGTGACGGTGAGTACGGGCGTGGGGGGCGGTTGGGTGCTAAACGGCCGTTGTTGGCGTGGTCATGAAGGGATGGCGGGAGAGATTGGTCATGTGGTCGTGAAGCCGGATGGGCCGTTTTGCTTTTGTGGCAAACAAGGGTGTGTGGAGCGTTTGGCCTCCGGTCCCTACATGGCGCAGGATTTCCGCGAACGTGGCGGTGAATTTATCAGCGGTCCAGTGACTGGCGAAGTGATTGCGGGATTGGCCTCTGCGGGTGATGCGTTAGCTTGGGAGATTTTGCAGCGTAGTGGTAATGCCGTTGGGTTGGCGATTGGCGAAACGGCCAATCTACTCAATCCGCAAGCGTTTATTCTGGGAGGCGGCGTGACAAAATCTGGTTGGCTGTGGTGGGAAGCTGTAGAAAAGGCGGCAAAATCGCGGGCGCGGGCGCAAATTCACTTTGAAATTATTCCGGCGGCATTTGCGGATGATGCGCCGTTGTGGGGCGCGGTGGCGTTGGTGGAAAGTTTAAAGGATGAGGGATGAAGGATGAAGGATGAAGATGAGTATGTCTTCGGTGATGGTATAGGGGATGGAAGTCTTTGGGTGGCACATATCTTTTGCGGATAAGGGTGGCGCAGAATATTGGGGTGCGGTTTGGGCGGTTTCGGGGTGGGGAACCGGTGTTGATTCCAAAGGGCGAGATGATTTATTTGGGATCGGCGATGCGGGGGTTGGCGAGCCGCGTGCTGCGTCATGCATTACGGAGCGGGGACGGAGTGGCGCATGGATTGTATGAGCCGCTGCTGGCGGAAATACGGAAGGTTGGACTAGTAAGTGATTGTTTCCATCCCTCAGCGCAAAAGAAACTGCATTGGCATATTGATTATTTGTTGGACGAAACGGCCGTTTTGCTCACCCACACCATCCTCATCCGGTCACAGGAACGGTTGGAAGCTAGTTTAGGAGCATGGCTGTTGGCACAACCCGAGACGTGTGTGCTGGTTCCTGGCCTGGGCGCCAGCGACGTGAAAGGCCACACGCATCTATTAACCGTTCTTGCTGATGAATCATGGTGGGAAGGGATTCCCGACCAAATCGGTAAGGCAAAAGTTGACGGCCGTTTTGCCCCTCGCTATAATGCCAAGACAAATTGATAGAAAACGGCCGTGATGGAGACAAGTACGGTTGGTCGGATTTTCAGAGAGTTGGCGGTCAGTGCAAGCCAACAATCCCCCATCAGAAATCCACTCCAGAGCCGATACCGAAAGCGAAATATCGTGATTAAGGTAAACCGGGTTCGCCCGTTACAGCGCTTAAGAGATCAGTGTTCAGTGAACAGTGATCAGTAAACAGTGATCAGTAAAACCACCTACTAACTGATTACCGATTACCGATAACCGATTACTGATCACCGATAAACACAGGTGGCACCACGGGTCCTCTCGTCCTGAATATAGGCGAGGGGTTTTTTGTTTTAAAGGGTGAATGATGAACGATGAATTTGGGTGGACGATAAAAAGATTTGGGAAATCGGCGAGTCTACTTGACGGGCATGCCAGAGTCTCATTGACACTTTTTAGGCGAAGCGTCGCTTGGCGACATTGACGATTTAACTACAAGGCTATCAGACTAATTGACTATAAGGCGAGGTAAAAATGTTAGACATTAACTTAATTCGAGAGAAACCAGAGTGGGTGAAAGAACAGGTTGCCAAACGCAACGACAAGTCGCCCATAGATGAGATTGTGGCAGGCGATGCCCGCCGTCGTGAAATATTGCAAGAAGTAGAAGAACTGCGCCGCCAGCGGAACGAAGCATCGAAAGAGATTGGACAGGCTATGGGAGACCTCAAGAAAAAAGAGGCACTCTTAAAGCAAGCTCAAACGGGCAAAGATGTGGGTCAAGCAGAGGCGGAACTGCAAATAGAAGTCGCGGCAATGCAGGCCAATGCCGAAGCCGCCAAAGACAAACCCCGCGAAATCGGGGAACGCATTGCTGAGTTAGACGAGGAATTGCGCCAAGTTGAGGAAACATTACATACAAACATGCTGTGGGTGCCTAATATTCCCGACGAAAGCACCCCCGTTGGCCCAGACGAGAGCTACAACGTCGTCCATGAGCCGCAAGGTGCGCCCATTCCGCAGTTTGATTTTGAGCCGAAGCCGCATTGGGATTTGGGACCAGAACTAGGCATTTTGGATTTTGAACGGGGTGTTAAGTTGAGCGGCAGCCGCTTCTACATCCTGAAAGGGGCTGGGGCGCGTCTGCAACATGCCGTCATCCAATTCATGCTGGATATGCATGTGGAAAAGCATGGCTACACAGAAATCTACCCGCCGTTTATTGTGCGCTCGGAGAATTTTGTGACGGCCGGGCAGCTTGCCCAAGTTCTACGACAATATCTACCGTGATGCGGAAGAAGACTTCATGCTGCTGGGTACGGCCGAAATTGCGCTGACCAACATGCACCGCGATGAACTCATGGAAGAAAGCGAATCTGCCGATTAAATATGTGGCCTACACGCCCTGCTTCCGCCGCGAGAAAATGAGCGCGGGCAAAGATGTGCGCGGTATCAAGCGCGGTCACCAGTTTGACAAGGTGGAAATGTACCGCTACACCACCCCAGAAACGAGCGCAGCGGCGTTAGAAGAGATGAAACAAGAAGCCATCGACATCTGTGAGGCGTTGGGTTTCCCTTATCGCGTGCTGGAACTGGCGACGGGCGACATCAGCTATGCCTCGGTGAAGACGTATGACATTGAGGTGTGGGCGGCTGGTTGTGGCGAATGGCTGGAGGTTAGCTCGGCCAGCAACTGCACCGATTTCCAGGCGCGGCGAGCCAATGCGCGGTATCGGCCAGAGGAAGGTGGTAAAACGCGCTTCTGCCATACGCTCAATGCCAGTGGGCTGGCGCTGCCCCGCGTGATGATTGCGATTATGGAGAATTATCAGCAGGAAGATGGCAGTATTGTTGTGCCGGAGGTACTGCGGCCGTATATGGGCGGGCGTGAGGTGATTCGGTAATATGTAGATGGATTGGACCAATCTCAAAGATTGGTCCAATCTTGAGTATTGTTATTGGTAAACGGCCGTTTTCCCCGCCATCTTTTCCTCCACCACCTCTTCAAACACCCGCAGCAGTCGCTGTACAATAATTTCCCAATCATATTGCAGGGCATAATACCGTGCCTGGCGGCCCAGCCGTTCACGGCACACTTCATCTGTGAGCAGGCAGTAAATACGGTCTGCCAACGCTTCCGGGTCGCGGGAGGGAACGTGAAAGCCATTCTCGTTGTCGCGCACGAGGAAGGCGAGTCCGCCCACCTCTGAGGCGATGACAGGCGTGCCCATAGCCATCGCTTCCAGCGCGACCATGCCGAAGCTCTCGTAGTGGGAGGGCATGATCACCATTTCGGCGGCAGCATAGTAGTAAGGCAGAATATCCTGGTCTTTGGCACCCAGAAAGGCAACTGTGTCGATGATGCCGAGTTCAGCACGTAATTCTTGCAGGCGTGCCATTTCCTCATCTGGCGTTTCTGCCCAGGGATCGCCGCCGATGATGGCGACACATGCATTTTTGATGACTTCTGGATGCCGTTTTTGGATCAATCCCATGGCGTGGAGCAAGGTATCAACCCCTTTGAGCGGTTCAATTCGACCGGCAAAGATAATGTTTTTATTGTCGGGGCAGATGCCGACCATTTCTTTGGCTTGTTTGGTCGGTATGGGGGAGAACCGTTCTAAATCGACGCCGGGAGACACGATGCGCACTTTGCTCATAGTTGCCCCGTAGAGCCAGTTGAGTTGCGCTTCTTCGGCGGGTGTGGCGGCGATGAGGCGGTCGGCGGCTTGGATGACCTGGTTTTCGCCGTCGATGCGTTCCTGGGGAGCGCGTTCACTGTCACTGAGGGCGATGCGGTTTTTCATGTGACCCAGGGTGTGGAACATGTGGACAAAGGGAATCCCCCACACATCGCGCAGTTTTTCGGCGACGAGACCAGAGAGCCAGTAATGACTGTGGATAATATCGTAGTGGATGTTTTCTTCAAGGGCGAATTGCAAGACGCCGTTGACGAATTCGTCGAGGTAGTTGGTGATGTCGGCGAGCGGAATGGGTTTTTCTGGCCCGGCCGGAATGTGGATGACACGCCCGCCGTAGCCCAGGTCGTGTTTGATCATCGGCTGGCAGTCATCTTGGGAACGGGTGAACACATCGACCTGAATGCCTTGACGACCGAGTTCGCGGCTGTAGTCACGCACGTAGACGTTCATGCCGCCGGTTTTTTTGCCGCCCAGCAGGGCTAACGGGCAGGTGTGGACGGACAGGATGGCGATTCGTTTGATGGGGGTGCAAGTGTCCAAAAGAAGTTCTCTTTTGAATGGTGAATTGTGAATGACTGAGCGTTCACAATTCACAATTCACCATTCACAATTCATTATTTTGTCAGGCTGATTCTGTAAATTTCGGTGTCTACGGCGCCAAAGCGGTATTTGTAGGTTTCGTTGCCGCGTAGGAAGTCGAATTGGAACGGCCGTTTTCAGCCGCCCATTCAATGGCTTTTGCAGTGAGTACCACACCCAGGCTCAGTTGCCCAAATGCTTCGGGGTCAAGCCCGGAGTTGTAGACCCAAATACGGCCGTTATAGTCAAAGTTGAAGAGCGTGGCCGCTTTTGTGCCGTCAACTTCCATGAACAGGAGTTGCAAAGTTCCGGCGGCCATGGCATTTCTGGCCGTTTCGTGGAAGACGGCGCGTCGGCCAGGGTTCGAGCCAGTCATTCTTTTCAAAGGTGCTTTTTTGCAGGAGTTCCAGAAAATCGTTGACAGCTTGTTCCAGGTCGTCGTCTGGGCCAATGATGACCAATTGGGCATCGGCTCCAGTGGCGCGGCGCAGTTTGCGGTTGATTTCGCGCCGCTGCTTGCTGTCGATTTGCTCCAGATAGCCGTCAAATGAGCCAGGCAGGGAAATGATGGGGCATACTTCAAATATCTCTTCCTGACACGACAGCCCCTGTTTTTGCGCAAGTTCAGCCAAGATAGGGCGACTGGGTGAGTCGGCGGGGATGTTGCAAAACTGGGCAGTGTGCCAGTGCGGGGAAATCGGGTTGGGTGATGGTTTCTAAAACGGCCGTCCAGCCGGTTTCGGCATGTGGGGCGGAGACGATGAGGTCTAAATAGTCGGTTTCCTCGATGCAGCCGTTGAAGTGGAGGATGCCATTGTGCACAAATAAGCAGGCGATGGCGATGAGGGTGTTGTCGTCCTGGCGCACGGTGATGGTGTGGAGCGTGCTGCCTTCGGGATGCAGATTGCGCCACCAGGATTCCTGGTAAGCTAGCGGTTTGGAAGGGGGTGTTGGTGATGCCTTGTGCGGCTAAGGTGTCCCATTCGGTTGCGAGTTGGCTAAATGCCGCAGTTCCGGTAATTGTTTGAATGATCATAGTGGTTATATGTGTCCTTACATAGAGAAAGGTTGAACGCAAATCTGGTTCAACCTATTTGGGTCAAATTTATTGGTTAGTGACCTTAGGTAAACCACAAAAAGTTCTTAAAATTACCAACACGCAAAATTGTGGTTTCCTTCAAGGAAAAGCGGGTTTTGCACAATTTTATTTCCAAAAACTTTCCCGCTTTTACCTATTATATCGAAGTTATGGGAATGCGCGTGGGAATTGTGTTTATTATTCCGCTTGAATAATAGATGTTTAGGAAATGGTCATTCTTACCGCTTGCCGATACGAAATCGCCAAAACAATCGCCACCAATCGACAAAGTTGGGCATATTGCGTTCATAGCGCACGAGCAGGACGCTGAGTAAGATGATCAGTGCGCCTAGCCATTGAACGGCCGTTAACTGTTCTCCCAGGAAGATAATAGCCAACACAATACTCACGATGACTTCCAGGATGCCCAATAGGGCGGTCTGCATACTGCCCAGGCTCTTGACCCCGAGGAATAAAGTGAGCCGCGAGAGGGCTGTTACCATGCCCATCATAAACATCGCCCGCCACCCTGCTGTGGAAACGGCCGTTAAATCTGAAGGAAACATCAGCCACGGAATCGTCACCACAATCGCCATCGCCGTAATCGCATACAGCGTCA
The DNA here is from genome assembly GCA_963747345.1 of uncultured Chloroflexia bacterium. Taxonomy (GTDB): domain Bacteria; phylum Chloroflexota; class Anaerolineae; order Promineifilales; family Promineifilaceae. The sequence goes on from CAVVFA010000012.1 coordinate 376,907, forward strand.
TCGTCGGCGCTGGGATTTCATACATAATGCGTTGGCTGAGTACCAGTTGAATGGCATAAGTCATCGCCGCAATAAGCATCATACTGATGCCAATCCAGTCTGGGTCGCCCAAACCGCCCACCGTCAGCAAATACATGGCAAAAATCGCCAAACCTGTGCGAAAAAGCGTCAGCCACGAAATGGATTGGCCGATAATACGCAGCAAAATTGTCACAAAAATCAGATAGCTGATATTGATCAATTGTCCCAATGAGGCATCGATCCGACTCAAACTGGCATAGAAAAACAAAGAACCAATGCCATTGATAGCCCCAGCCAGCATACTACTCATAATGGCCGGTGAAGAACTGCGAATATAATGCCGCGCAAAAAGCAACATGCCCAGCCATAAAACGGCCGCCGCAAAGAGTGTGCGGAACGCAACTACCGTCAATACGCCCACCCCAGAACCGTATGCTATTTTGGCGAAAATGGGAGTGATGCCCAGAAAAACAGGTGACAAAATAGCCCAAAACAAACCCTTGTGCCATCGGCTCATAGTTTGTTTTTCTTGTTCAACTGAAACAGGAATTTGTGGCTTTTTTACTGCTGGGGGATTAGTGGATGGGGATGATTCTGTCCTCGGATCAGAAGATTGCGGAGGCATTATGGGTAAATGGGAATATGCATAAGATATTAGATCATGGGTGGCGTATCACCCGGTTGAATGGGGAGCAAGATGTGGAAAACGCTGCCTGGAAGGGCATCCGCATCTCGTCGCTCACTTTCAACCCAAATACGGCCAGTATGAGCCTCAATAATACCTTTTGCAATAGCCAGTCCTAATCCTAAGCCGCCTCCTTGAAAGGCGGATTTGCTAGTTGAATGATGTTCGATTGCACCCAATGTATAAAATTGCTCGAAGATGCGTCGTTGTTCATCTATCGGGAATACCAATACCGGTATCTTTAACGATAATATCGACAGCCTTATCTTTGACATTGCGCCCGGTGAGGCTAATCTGACCACCATCTGGCGTATATTTAATCGCATTCCCAACCACATGCTCAATAGCCGCTTGCAGCCGACGACTGTCGCCTTGGAGGAGCGGCATTTCTGAGAAATCCTCGACCGTAAAAATCAGATTGCGTTTTTCGCACACAGCCGTGAATGTATCGGCTACGTCTGCGATAATTTTGTTCAGCCGTACTGGGCCAAGAGATAAATCGAGTGTGCCAGACGAGATGCGAACCACACTTATAATCTCGTTGATCACCTCTTGCATTCGCGTGACACCAGATTGTAATCCTTCGGCAATACCCGCCACAGATTGAGCCGGAATGAGGTCGTTTTTGTTTTTGACTTGTTCTGCGAGAAGATGAGAATAACCGCTTACCAGCGTCAGTGGGGTGCGTAGTTCATGCGAGACAAGAACGATGAAATCGCTTTTTAGACTGTCCAGTTCCATCAACCGTTTATTGGCGCTGCGCAGTTCTCGCACTTTGTTCTCTAATCGTTCGACTAGATTCTGGGCGTGTAATTCCAGGTGCTGTGTGCGTTCATCGGCGGTAAGCTGGTCAGAGGCACCTTGCAAGAAGCGCTGTACATCTGACGGGAAGGTGGCAACATCAATGGGCTTGGTCATGAAGCCGGTGCAGCCTGCCGCTAAGGCAAGTTCACGACTGCCGGGGCTGATGTTGGCTGTTAGCGCCACGATAGGAACGTTGGAAAAATTTGGAAGGCTACGTAAGCGTGTCGTAATTTCTCGCCCATCCATATTGGGCAAGTTGATGTCCATCAGGATGAGTTCTGGGGTTTTTTCGCGGGCGAGATTGATGCCTTCCAAGCCTTCGCTGGCAACGTAAACTTCATAGCCCCGGCTGGTTAAGACACGTTCAACTAAGCGTCTACTAGCATGATCATCTTCAATGTAGAGTATTCGTGCGCCTTTATCGCTCATTGCTGTTTCCGTCAAAATTTTCCCACAGACAATTAGTATTAGACAAACTGTGAATGGACTTCTTGTTAGTAATCATACCCCTTCATGGTTTCTTAGGGTAATGCTTGTTTAATGTCGCTTAGTAATTCAGAATCCAAAAAGGATCCTTTTTGTAAGAGCGCCTTTATTTTACCGTCAAGTTCAGCTCTTTCAAATGTTGATAATTCTTTGGCGGTAATGACGATGATGGGTATGTCGCGCAGCTTCGGATCGCTTTTCATTTCTTTGACGATGCCGAACCCATCCATACCAGGCATCATCAGGTCTAAAATGAGTAGATTTGGTGTGTCCTGTTTTATCATTTTTAGGCCATCTAGCCCATTATTTGCTTCATCAATGAGGAATTCGCCCTGTGCTTGCAGGATACGGCGAATAAGTCGGCTGGCATCTGGGTTGTCTTCGAGGATGGCAATGCGCTGGACACGTTCATCGATGTCTTCTAACGCGGTCAGAAGCCCTTCTGGGCGGCCATGGGTATCGTGGCCTGGTATCGTGGTTTCCAGGATCATGTCGCGGGCGTATTGTTCGCCGACGATATGTTTTTCTACGGGGAAGGTGTGACCCGCACAGTTGAGGACGACGGTTTCATGAGACTGAATGGTGCCTTCTCGTATGAGTTTGATAAGTCCGGCAAAGGTAACGGCCGTTGCCGGTTCCACAGAAATACCATCCATCCGTGCCGCGATTTGTAAGGCTCTAAACGCTTCACTGTCTTCAATGGCATCAATCGTGCCGCCATGTTGCAAAAGTAGTTCCCGTAACACAACATACGCTTCGCCAGGGACACCCGTTGCCAGTGTTGTGATGTCGGTGATGGGATCGTCCACATTTTCAGCGATTGCCAGACCTTTGTGGAAGGATGTAGCCATCGGCGCACAGCCTGCTGATTGGAAACAAGCCATCTTGGGCAGCTTGTCGACGAGTCCCATATCGTACATTTCTTGGAACCCTTTCATCACGCCAACGGGGCCGAGACCACCGCTGACGGCTTGCAAATACCAGTCTGGGGCTTGCCAGGGATGTCGGTGTCCATTGGGGGCGGTTGGGTCAGCACCTGGCCGCGATGTTGCCCAATTGTTCAGCGATTTCGTACGACATGGTTTTCATCGCTTCTTTAGCAGCGATACCTTTAATGCCGCGATCCAGGAAGATGCCTTTGTTTGCCGCAAAATCGGCAGCAACTTGTTTGCATTGGTCGTAGGTGCCAGCCACTTTGATGACTTCGGAGCCGTAGAGCGCCACTTCACGCATTTTATCGGCCGGAACGGAACTGGTGACGAAAACCCACATTTTGATGCCAGCCCGGGCGCCATACGCGGAGTAGGCGATGGCGACATTGCCGGTTGAGGCCACGACTGCTTCTTTGATGCCTGCTTCTTTCATGGCGCTGATGGCGATGGAAGCTTGCCGGTCTTTGAAGGAGCCAGTGGGGCCTTGGCGTTCATCTTTGATGTAGATGTTGTCGTGGCCGAGCATGAGACCCAGATTGTGGGCGCGAATGAGAGGTGTCCAGCCTTCTCCCAGGGAGACGATATGCTCGTCATCACGGATTGGGAGCATTTCGCGGTAGCGCCAAATGGTTGTGCCGCGTTCGGCCAAGGGTGTTTAGCCATGAGGGTTGTGGGGGAGTCATAAGACGCATCTAACCACCCCCACCGCAATCGGGGCAGGATGTCGTTCTGCAAGATGCTTGGGGCAGTCACAAACCGTATAAAAACCAAAGTCCACGTAGACAAATTGGGACAGACAGGTAGTGGTTTTTCATAAGAGCTAGGGTTTGACTTGGCAGTGTCTACAAACGATATAAAAATTTCTCATAGGTTTACAGTTACGATAAATTTACGACTAAATTGCCAGATTAAAAATAGTATATTGTGGCTAAAATTGCTGCGAAAAGTGGAGATTTACGGGAAAAGTGCGTGAATTTTAAGAATGTATCTGAAATTAAGTTCGTCTGTAAGCCGATGCGGCCTTTGCCTTCGGCAAGACTTCGGATGGCTCAGTCGAACGCTCAGGCGACGGCTGGTCTCTCATCAAGTTGGGTGCGTATTAGACATTGAACGCAACCACTTTTTGCTCTTCTGGTTGAATTAGTGGCAAACGAATGTAGAAAGTCGTTCCCTTACCAAAGGCTGTGTCTAGTGACATGGTGCCATTGTGCATACGCACGAGCCAGAGGGTGATAGGCAGTCCTAATCCGGTGCCTCCAGCTGTGCGCGTGGTTGAGTTATCGGCTTGTTCAAAGGCTCTGAACAGCTTGTCCATATCTTCTTCTGCGATGCCTACGCCGGTATCGGTGACGGTTATTAAGAGATTCTCTTCATCTGCCCGTGAGACTTTGAGGTTGATATACCCTTCTTCTGTGAATTTTGCGGCGTTGGAGAGCAGGTTGATGAGAATTTGCCGGATGCGAATGGGATCGGCTTGGATGAGGGGCAAGTTGCTTTGTATATCACTGATTAGTTCAACGTTTGGCTTGATGAGGCTGCGAATGTTAGTTAGGGTGGTTTTGGCGGCGTCGCCTAAGTCAACCTCTTCAAAAACCAGGGTCATTTTGCCAGCTTCGATTTTTGCCATATCCAAAATCTCGTTGATGAGGTTAAGCAGATGCTGACCGTTGTTGTAGATGGAGGTGAGATCTTCTTCTTGCTCGGTTGTGATGGGGCCATCTATCCCTTTGAGGATGACGCGGGAGAAGCCGATAATTGAATTGAGTGGTGTGCGCAGTTCATGAGACATGTTGGCGAGGAACTGGTTTTTCATGTCGTCAAGTTGTCGTAATTCTTCGATGTTTTCTTGAATTCTTTCAAATAAGCGGGCGTTTTCAATGGCAAGACTGGCTTGCGTGGCGATACTTCGCAGCAACTGCCCATCGTTTTCTTGGTAGGCGTGGGGCTGGAAGGAAAGCGCACAAATGAGGCCAGATGGGGTGTTTTCTCGGTGTAGAGGTACCCATAGGCTGGATTGAACATCGGTCATTATGGGGTCTATTGTTAATAATGGTGAGGCGGCATCTGTGATGACAGGCATGTTTTCTCTGAAGAATTGGTGCAGAGGTGATGATGGGGTTATTGTGGATGGTGGGATGGTGATTTCCTGGTTTTCTTTCATGGCGAGAATGGGGGTGAACTCGTTGGTTTCATTGTCATATTGAGCCATGATGAAAAGGGTTGTATTGAGAAGGCGTCCTACTTGTTGATAGGTGGTTTGGGCGAGTTGTTTTACGTCTAGGATGCTGGATATGCTGGATTGAATTTGGTTTAGGAAGATGAGTTCTTGCGCACGGGTGAGGGCTTCATCGAGTAGTTTTAGGTTTTCCAGGTGGGTAGACAGATGTTCGATGACGGTTTGGGCGAAGATGATATTGTTGGTGGTAAACGGCCGTTTACTGGCGGCATCTATCGCTAAAAAGCCAACTAACTCTTGTTGGCTGGAGATCGGAACAATCAGGGAGCTAACTGCTTCAAATTGGGTGACGTAATGAACTAACACCTCAGCCGGAATCTCTGTTTCAGCCTCACTAAGCAGTAAACTTTCCCGTTGGCTGTTCAAATAATCGTAGACAAAATCACCTGCCATCTCAAAGCGGATAGATGCGCCCCGGTTGGCTGCTACCGTTTCGGCCACGACCTGACCCGTTTCTACTTGATTATCATAAAGCACAATGCGACAGTCAGAGGCGCCGGTGTAGTTTTTGATTTCTTTTACCGCGATTTCAAGCGCATCGTCACGGGTAAGCGCCTGGCTTAAAGAACGACCAATCCGATAGAGCAACTCTGCTTGCCGCAATAGCTGTTGGTTGATGATGGTGATAGCCGCTTGGTCGGCTAAAGTGCGGAAAGGCTGCATGTCGTGGATGGTGACGGATAGTTTGTTAACGGCTTGAATGGCGAGTGCGCCTAGCCACGTCCCTTCGGCATGGATGGGGATGAGCACAATCGTTTGCACATATTCTGAGGCCATTAACTGGCTGATCTCTGGGGCGGTGGTAAGTAGTTCCTCCACATCTAGCAGGAGGACGATTTCGTTGCGATTTAGTTGGGCTTCATAGGGAAAATCTTGACGTGAAATTTGCGGGAGGATGGTGGTATCGGTTTTTCGCCGGCTCCATTGAGCAGGGCGAGACAAGAAGTCGGGGGTTGCCCGTTCGACGACGATGACTTGAGCGAAGTCGAATAGGTTTGATTGGGATGTAAAATCGAGCAGCACATTGTAAACGTCGTTGGGGGTGCGGGTTTCACTGAGCAACCGGCCGCTTTCGTATAGACGACTAGTTTCGGCCAGATTGGTTTGCACTTGCGTGAGAAGGTCGGCGTTGAGAATGGCGGTGGCGAGTTGATCGGCTAGATTTTGCAGGACGGTGATGGTTTCCGGTGTAAATGCGCCGGTTTGTTCACTTTGCACGGTGAGCGCCCCGATGACATCTCCGTGTGAACGCAAGGGTAACGCGAGTTCGGAGCGCGTGTTGGGCAGCAGCGGATTAGGCGCAAAGTGAACTGCCTGGGTCACGTCTTGTTCCACGATGGCTCGGTTGTGGGCAATGGATGTGCCGATCATGGAACTGCTGCCGACTTCTAGTTGATGCTTTCTGGCAATTTGGACTCGTCCTGCTTCCCCTGTACCGGCTTCGAGAACGGCCGTTTTCCGAGAAGTATCCACCAAGAACAAACCCACATAATAGAAATTAAACCGGGTTTGGATGAGGTCTACCGTCTCTTGGATGAGGATGTCGGGATTTAGAATGGTCGTGGCTGCCCGCGAAACTTCCGAAGCCACTTGGAGCTGATTTGAGTAAGCGCGTGTCGTTTGCAGCAAATAGGCGTTGTTGAGGGCTGTCCCCATTTCTTTGATGATTTCTTCGATGAAGGATTGTTCGTCACTATCAAGTGGAATATCACCAGGAATGGCTACCTGCCCAAATGCATGATCCCCAATGCGCAGGGGTAGGGCGGTGTGATCCAGGGGGATGGTTAAGGCTTGGTTGTCTTGATGCCGTGCCACGTGAAGCCCGTCTTGACTAAAGTTAGCTTCCAACGAAGTGTCTCCCCCGCTCCAAATGGTGTCCACATAACGGCCGTGGAGAATTTCTAGCTCTTGGGCGCGTTGGGAGGTTTCAATCAGCAAGTTCAGATTATGCCAGATGGTAGTAAGCCCTTGCCCAAATGTGCGCAGCAAGATGGGCAGTTCTCGTTCTTCCTCAACGCCTGGATTGGTGCTGAAGGCGATGAGACTGCCCTGCCGATCTGCGCTAATGGAGAATGGAATGACGATGGTGAGTCCTTTTGTGCGTTGGGAGACTTGATGCTGCCTGACAAATACGCCATCTGACTCTGGGACTTGGTTGAGCAGATCGGCAATTTGGGGTTCGCCCGGATCAACTTGACCGATATTGGCGGCCGTTGTTGTGCGCAATATCCAGTTGGCACTGTGTACGGGTTGTTCGTAGATGGAGACGTGATCCAGATCCAAGGCTTGGCAGATGCCACTTACTGCTGAATCTAGCAGTCCCATTTCCGTGTTGGCGCGGGTGAGACTGGCATTTAACTGTAGAATTTGATTGAGGCTGCGACTGTGGTTTTCAACCGATTCCCGCAGATGCTGTTGTTGGTCAAGCTGCGCGTACAACGCTTGTTGCAGCACCATTTGTGATTCTTCCTGCGTCCGAAGTTGCACAACTTCACGGGTTTCCGCCAGCTTTTCGAGGAAGATGAGCTGGAAATCGTTGATCTTGGTGATGAGAAGGGGCGTGCAAATCTCAGTGGGAAGGTGGGACAAAATCACGCGCATCATTTGAGAAGCGGTGGTGAGTGCCAGCCCTTGTTTGGCTAAATCCGAAGCTAAGGCGGCAATATCAAATTGAGACAGTTGCTCGTTGATGAACCGGGTTAGTTTGTCAAAAATGCGTTCGGCAATGTCTGGACCTGCCTGATTTGATTTTAGCGCATTCCGGTTGTCGGAACTGTGTTGGCTGAAGGCTTGCGCCATGCTTGAGACGACATCACTTTTATGGGTGTGCCATTGTTGGGTTATTGCTGAAAAGTCGAGGTTGGTCTGGGTATTCATGAGCGTTGGCTGTTATGCCTTCTCTTCAGTTTGGGTGATGGATTTGCCCAGGAATAAATTGACAGAACGGCCGTTTACCTGTTCAGATAGCGCTTTTAAGCCAACACGAATAATTTCATTGGTATCGGCCGTATTGTGTAATTGCGTGCTGATTTGGTTAAGAACACGTTGGCGATGAACGCGGGATTCGGCCGCTTCTAATAGCCGGCTGTTCCCAATCGCGATAGCCAACTGGTCACTCATTGTCTGCAAGATACTAACCAATTCAGGTGTAAAGGCATTGGGTTCTGTGCTTTGCACCGTGAGCGCCCCAATAATATTCCCGCGAACACGGAGGGGCAGTGCCAACTCTGAGCGTGTATCTGGCAGGTGGACATTGGGCTGCCACTCCTCATCTTTGGTCACATCTTGCGTAATGCGAGAACGGCCGTCGCCCGTCGCACCACCAATCAAAGAGCGTCCGCCAATCATCAGCTTATGCCCCTTTTCCAACTGTATTTTACCGGCCTCGCCCGTGGCGGCCTGAAGAACAGCTTGATTCGTCGTGGCATCGTTCAAGAAAATCCCCGTGTAATAAAGGGAGAACCGTTCATTAATTAATGAAACAGAGCCTTCCAATAACTTGTCGAGATCCAGGATGCTATTTGCGGCGGCAGAGACTTCTGCTGCTGTTTGCAATTGCAGTCGTTGTTCTGATTGTGCTGCCAAAGCCGTTTGAATATCTGCCAACGTTGTTTGATTGCTGATAGCAATGGCCGTAGGCCCGGCAATCGTTTCTAGTAGTTCTACACTTCGTTCATCAAAGGCTTTTGCATCATAATCATTTTCTACAACGAGAACACCGATGATTTTATTGGCAACAATGAGCGGAACACCTAGCCACGCAGATGGGGCTGCCCCGACACTGACGGAGCTATATTGTTGTAATTTTTCGGGCATGTCCTTGTTGAGCAAAAGCTGTCGCCGGGTTCGCAATACCTGCCCTGTGAAACCTTGTGAAATGGGGATAGGCGCTATACTCGTCAAATCTAGTTCTTGACCATATTCAAAACCATAAACCCATTCAAAATATTGCTCGTCTTTGGTGAGCAGCATGATCGACATGGTTGTGGCTTCAAACAAGGATAAGATTTCACGTCGAGCGCTCTCAAAAACATCAAACATAGTTGGGGCTAAAGAGAGTCGGTTACTCAAACGGTTTAACGCATTTAATTGGGCTAAACGTCCTTGTCTTTCAGAAGCCAATATTGCATTGTTGAGAGCGATGGCTGTTTCATTTGCCATCACATTTGCTAATTGTCGATCCGACCTGGCAAATTCTGGTTGATCAGCTGTCCGAAAAATCATTACGACGCCAAGCGGGGTGGAGCCATGTGTCAGGGGAACCAGCAGGCTTGATTCTTGGCCTTGTTCCGCCAGGAAATTTTGTTCAGGTTGAGAAGTCTCAGAATCGTTACGGTGTCGCAGGAGGGTTGCTTGTTGAGCAAGTACCTCGCCGATGCTGGGGAAATGGGCAATCGGAAAGGTGTACGGATTTAGGTTGAACTCAGCTTTTTTTGAGTCATCTGGCTGCTGAATGTGCATGATTTGGCTGACTGCCACATCATTTTCTTGATTCCAGTTGGTAATAAGGGTGAGGTTTGCGTGGATTTGCATAGAAAACGTGCGGGCGGCACGTCGGTAGATTTCACCCACATCCGTTGTCGTTGTCAGCGCGGTGTTTAGATTTAGTAGGGATTGTGTTTCAGCGAGATAGGATTCGGTTTGGGAGAAGAGCTGGGCATTGTCAACGTTAATAGCTAACTGGTTGGCTAAAATCTGCAAACTCGTCATATCTTCTTGAAGAAAGGCATTTTCTTGTTGACTATGGATATCGAGTATGCCTAGCAATTTTCCACGAGCAATCAAGGGAAGTCCTGCCTCAGAGTGTGTTTCTTTGAGTAGGGGATCGCTGTAGTATAGGGGGTCATCTTGGGCATTGTTAGCGATGCGTGGTTCTTGATGTTGAGCAACCCAACTTATGATTGATTTTGAATCGATGTCGAGACGGAATCGCTTTCTTTTCATTTCTTCGCCGATTGCACCAACGGCTTCTCTCAACACAAGTTTTGTTTCTGACTGGTTTAAGAGATAGATAGCGACGAAGTAAAAACCATATTGATCTCGAATGGTATAAACAATATCTGTTAGCAACTCATCCAGGTTTAAGATGTTGCTGGTTGATTGGCTGATGTTGGCACTGCGTTGTAATCGTTGAGCACGATGTTCTAGTTGATGCGTTTGTACTTCCATCTGTTGGGTGAGGTTGGTGGATGATCGTAACCATTTTTGCATTCGGGAGGCAGTAATCCAGGTGGTCAAGCTGATGGAGAGTGTAATAAAAATGTAGTTAACGAGATCGACCAGGTAATCGTCAGATGGTTTTTGTGTCAGGTAGTAAGCAGAAATTGAGAGAATGACTAATATGGCATAAATGATGCTGTCTCTGACGGTTGCCATGGTGGCAATAGCGACGATTGAGATGAGCATGAGGTATGGCAGTGAATGGGGTTCCTCGGATTGTAACAAGGTGAGGAAGATGGCGGTGTTGAGCGTTATAAAAATGAGATGAGCCGCATAGGTTGGATACCCTCTTTGCACGGTCAATAGGCTGCCGATGCTCAAGGTGGGTATGATTAGCAGTTCAGCGATGAAGAATAGACCTGTTGTTTGTGTCCAGCCGCTGCTGAGTAAGTTTATAAAACTGTAGAGGGTGTGGAGAAGGGCAACGGCCGTTAACAAAATCGTGAGTATCTGGACAAGCTGCCCCTTTTGGCGGACTTCTTCATCTGTTGTGCGAATCGTTAGTAAATCGACAACTATTGGGGGGCGGGTCATTATGGGTTAGATGCCCAAATCCCAAACGGATTGACCGTTAAGAATTTGGCGAATTTGTTCAGGGAATTGGTCAGCGTCTAACGGTTTTACCAGGAAGCCATCGAAGCCAGCTTCACGAGCCTTTTGCATTTCTTGACTGCTACCATGCGCGGTGACAACAACGACTAAGATGTCTTTTAGATTTTCATCTGCACGAATCTGAGCCAGCGCTTCATACCCATCTTCATGCGGAAGCCGGAGATCCATGAGAATGAGATCGATGCGTTGCATGGTGTTGGCAAAGTCAACGACACCCCATCCGGTTGTTTTCCACTCGCATTTTTGCACGCCCATAAAAGCCAGCAATCGGGCGATGAGGACAAAGTTTGAAACATTGTCTTCTACAACGAGAATATGAGCATCGGTTGGATCAACAGTTTTTCTTGGTTGTGTGAGAGATTTATTCATCTGATTGTCTCGTTTATTATTTGTAGGTATGTTCGAACCTGGTTTGGTAATTCGTCTACGTCTATTGGTTTTTGGATAAATCCCTTACAGCCAGTCTGAAGGCTTTTTTGCTTGCTGCATTTGTCCCTTGATGTGTACAAACTGATGTTACACCTTTACTTATTTTATGTAACATAGCGTTGTAATACATGATACTAAAAAAGATTTTTATGACCGTTAATGATACGAGAATATCTTTTTGTTGTGTGATTTTATGGGTGCAAACTTAAACAATGTCTTACCTTTTTTGAATCAGGCCGCTTTGGTGTACTTTGCCCCTGTGATTTTCATTAAGTCCTTGACGTTCATTTTAACATCCAGACCTCTTTTGCCGCCGCTCACATAAATTTGTTCATATTGCTTTGCGGATTCATCTAAATATACGTTGAAATTTTTGTTTTTCAGTGCCAACGCCGATATGCCGCCAACTTGGAGTCCCGTCAGTTCTTCTGCTTGTTCGTGAGTTGCCATAACCAGTTTCTTTTCTACCACGCTCTTTGCAAATAATTTGAGATCGAGTTGCTGATTGGCGGCTATGATGACGAGAAATCGCTTTTTCTCGTTGCCCGGCACGATGACGACTAAGGTTTTGAAGAGTTGGGAGGGAGGCAAATTTAGGAAAGTTGCAATTTCTTCTGCGTCACGCATGGTGTCTGGAAAGGTGGTGATGGTGTAATCGACACCTTTAAGGGCGTATTGAACAAGTTTAGGCAGCGGAGTGTTTGCAGTGGCAGCCATAATAAAGGTGTGGGATTAGGTTAAAGTTTACTGTTTTTGAATTTGTTCCTGAATGGTTTGAATGACATCAGGGAAATCGAACGGTTTTGGCAGGAATTTGGCATCGATAGCGTCTAATTCGGTTTCTGAGGGAGAGGGCCAGGCACTTACAAGGACAAACGGCCGTTTCTCCCCCCGTCGTCTTAATTCTTTTGCCAGATCCAACCCGGTCATTCTGGGGAGGCGAATGTCAAAAAAGAATAAATCGGCGTTTTCAAATTCAGGTAGTTCCATGTTCTCTAGCAGCGCTTCCGCACTCATGAAAACGGGATGGACGGAGATTCCAAATAAGCCAAGCCCACTAACCAGTAGTTGTGCAATATTGGGTTCGTCTTCGACGTAGACTAGATTAATTAGCATGGGTTGTTTCTTGGGCATAATGGATTCCTTTCCTTAAAAATTATCCCGATGATGATACCTGAAACTAATCATTCTGGAAAACAATTGGATAGTACTGCTTATGGGGGGGCAGGTGTGAATAGACCGCCCTGACAAGCGGATTTGTGCTGCCATCTTCCAGGTAGGCAACGGCCGTTCCCCATTCTGGCTCATATACAGACATAGGTCGGTAGCCCGTCACCGTTATTGTAGAAATTTCGCCCGGCAGCAACCCGCCAGTCCAAGTAATAATGACATTCGTTCGGGTAATCTGCCCAGTCGGATGGGAGGCTGTGTAGTTTGTGATTCTCAGGTATTGAGGCAGGCGCAGGGTCGCCGTCATTGGTTTGGCTTGCATGATATCTGCATTCTGGAGCGACAAGGTGTAGGTCATAAAGTAGGTGGAAGATGCCAGCACTTGTTCAGCGGTTAAGGTGGACGGGGACAAATCTGGTGAGTTGACCCAGTATGAAGCCGTCTGATTAAACGCCAGCGCATGACGGTCAAACCCAATCGTCACCAGATTATCGATGCGGGTATTATCGGGCAGAGCCTGCTTGGGAAACGCTTGATACGTGATAGTATGGATGCCACTGCCATCTAGTTGACCCTGCCACCGTATTTGCCGAGCGCTGGCTTCATACGTTGCCCCGCCCGTTAAGGTGGCCGGTTTAAGGTTTAGCGAGATTGGCAGCGTATTGGTGATAAACAGTTGATTGCTATCTGCCAAGGGGTGGTTGCGTAAGGTGATGGTGTAGGTGCGCGTATCATCGGGCAGACTGCTGCGTTGGTCTACTTCAAACGTGGAGTCGCCCACATCTGTTAGCCAGCCCATGATGCTGCTCATGAGCGGTGGGCGGCTTTCTTCAGGCAGTTTCTCAAAGGGAAACCCAAAGAAAATGGTGCGAGACAGCCCTGGATTTTGCGAAGAACCGGCGCTGGGGATGCTGTTGGCAATGCCAGCCGCCATGCCTTTATCATGCCAGAGATAGGGAACGGCTCTGCTGTTTGGTGTGAGGCCGTCACTATTGTTGTGGAAATTGCCGTAGGTGAGGGGCAGTGGCTCGTTTAGATTGGGTGGCACAGTGGGGTGTCCGCGATATATCTGGGTGGGCGTGACCGATTCTTGATATTCAAAAATCCCGAGTTGGCTTTGAGCGAGTTTGCTTTTGTAATTGTAATAAAGGAAATCTTGGCTGGAAAGAAACAGTCGTCCCCCTTGTTCCAGGTAGCGGGATAATGTTTCGTTTTCTTGTTTGGTGATCGGCGCAAACCAATCGTATCCGGTGTACCAGATGACGTAATTGAAACTGTTCAACAGGGATAATGGCGGACTGCCTTTCGCATTGTTGTCCCATCCGATTTCCCATTCATCGAAGGTGAAACCGGCATCTGTTAACGCCGCGCGGTAGATTTCTTCCTGGTCATACCAGCGATCATCATCCACCAGGAGGATAGTGCCTGAGGTTTTATGGTGAATGGGTAGGGATACTTGTACGCTGGGGTTATTTTGGGAAACGGCCGTTATCTCAAAATCATGCACTAAATCCCGAGGTACATTAGCGGGAACTTGTACCGTGATGGTAATGAGTTCGCTGAGGCAGGGGCCAAGCTCCACCGACGGCGTGCTGAGCGCCACCGGCCACAGGGCATCATCAATCCGCAGCGAGTAGGTATCTGTGATCAACTCGCCCAAATGCCGCATGTGGACGGGATAGACCAACTCGTTTCCAGGCGGGGCGAGATCCTCAATGGCGTCTGGTCGCCATTCTAATCCAGCTTCTTGACGGGGGGTGTCGAAATAGGCGAACGATTGCGCCAAAATCGCATCTCGGTTGGTGCTTCCGGCCACGCCTTCCAGGCCAAAGCCGAGATAGCTCATGCGGAACGGTTGGCACTGCCCTGCTTGCAGCCCGACGGGCAAGTCCTCATCTGTATAAAAAATTGGTTCGGAAAATGCGGCGGGGCGCGGTTCGGCTACATCAGGATATGCTTGATTATCGGCGCTGTCGCTGCCGTTTAGGCTGATAGTTAGCCCGTCAAAGTTTGTGTGGGGTGCGCCGGATATGGTGTGGGTAACGGCCGTTTCGCCCAAAAAACTCGCTTGCAAATCACGATACCACCACAGTTGTGTATAGAAACCATCTCCATCAAAAGCGCCCACATTTTGTCCCGAGATAAACAAGTTTCCACCCTGCCCCAAAAAGTCCGTAATGACATTATTTGCGCCAATATAACCGGGCGAATCGCTGGGCGAAGTCCAAACCAGCACATCATAGGCGTTGATTGTGGCTTGTTCAGGGAAGGCGGGATAAGCCGGATTGGTGACGATGTGGCTGTCGTAAGCGTAGCCCAGATTTGTCAGGCTGTCGGCAAAATATTCACGATAGCTGCGGTAATACCACGCCCCCGTGTCTACTAATAGCACCTTCTTTGTGGGCGTGAGCAGCACCGTGCGAGCTGTTGTTTGATTCAGCGAGATGGTGACATGGCGGGTACCGATTTTGTACCCCGTTTCGCGGACACGCAGATCATAGTCGCCCACCGGTAGTTTGACGGTGAGTGCGCCTTGCGAGTTTGTTTCCAGACTGAGGGGCGTGGTTAAAATGTCGATGGTGGCTTGAATGGGGGCATTGCTGACTGCATTTTTCACCTGCACAGAGAGCGTGCCGGAGGGCAGTCGTGTTAATGCCAAATCGCGGGTGGTGGTATTGCCAACGGTCACGCTGATGGCGTTAACGGAAAGGGGGGCAAAGCCGAACGGTTGGGTTGTGATTTGGTAGGTTCCGGCTTGTAAGTGGGCAGAATAACGGCCGTTTTCATCCGAAACAAACGGTAACTCAGCACCCGTGCCGGTGGTGATGGTCACGACAACCCCTGGCAGCGGCGTGCCATTCTCGTGAACAAGCCCCGTGAGGATGCCCCGTTCCGCCACTTGCGCCACCGCTTGGTACGCATCCAACCGTCCCCAGCCGCTTTCCATATTGGGATGAGTGGTAGACATGGGAACGGCCGTTTCCGTTAAAATGCGGGTCACTTGTTGACGGGACAGCGTGTTGTCTGCGGCCAAAAGCAAGGCCACCGCCCCCGTGGTATGCGGTGCGGCCATCGACGTGCCATTGTAGTAGCCGTATGCCCCATCCGGCAGGGAGGAATAAACCGCCGCGCCAGGCGCAACCAGTTGCGGCGCAATGTCGCCATGCAGGGGGGATGGGCCACGAGACGAAAACCAGGTAAGCCCATTCGCCTCATCATGCGCCCCGGCGGCGATGGTTTCCGCAAAACTGGCGGGCGCGCCAATTGATTCGGGATCCGGCCCAGCATTGCCAGCGGCAAACACGGTGATGATACCCGCCGCATCCAGCGCCTGAATATCAGGCAAAAAGGCAGTTGAATACCCAGACCCAGACCACGAACCGTTGATGACATCCGGTGCCAGGGCTGGATTGCCAGCGGGTGCTAACAGCCATTGAAAGCCGATGTGGGCGTCACTGTCATAAATAAAGCCACCCCCATCGGCGATGTTGACGGCAATCCACGACGCGCCCGGAGCCACACCAATGCCATTCTGACCAACGGCCGTTCCCGCTACGTGTGTGCCATGCCCCAAAACATCATGGGGAACCGTCATCGTTGGCACAACCGCATCATACCAATTTCCAGCATGGTCAAACGTGCCGCCACCTAAGTTGCCCCGATAATTAGGCAGCAAATCAGGATGCTGCCAATCGACACCGCTGTCCATAATGCCGACGGTGATGCCGCTGCCATCAATGCCCAACCCTTGCCACGCATACGCCGCACGTACGCGGTCAATGCCCCACGGTTCGTCGCTGGCCGCGGCCAAAGCGGCGGTTTTCCACATCGTCTCTAGCTGTTTGGCTGCCTCTGGTGATTCGATTAACGGCCGTTTTTCATCCAGCACAATCCGCGTCACATCCGGTCGGTTTGCCACCTGTGTCACGCTTTCGATGCTGCCCGCCACCGCCACCGCATTGATAATCCACAGCGAGCGATAGGATTGCACTGTGCCAGCTTGTTGCAGCGCATCCATCTCCGTGAGCAGGGCTTGTTGGCTTTGAACGGCCGTTTGCTGCAACTGGTCTACAAGGACAACATGGCGTAGTGCCTCGTCTTCAATTTGCTGGGCAATTTGGGTGCTGTCAACCGTCTCCGCCAGATAGACAATGTATCTGACAGACTCGCCCGGGTCTGCTTCCGCAAGGCTATCGAGAAGAGACGCATCGAGTTTGTGGCTGTTGGGGAAGATAGGGGGGGTGGGAACGGCCGTTTCCCCTCCTGCCTCCTCTTGTGAAAAAACAGACACCGGTTGTAAAAAAAGCGCTCCCCACAGGAAGACACCACCAAGAACCAATAACAGAGATGTGAGAGATTTTGCGAGTTTCATGTTTGAATTATAAAGGAAATCCAGAGAAAACAGGCATATAACTTGTGAAAACGGGGTCTGCCCTCTCCCCAGCCCTCTCCCAGAGGGAGAGGGCTTGGGGAGGGGGAGGGACTAATCGTAAACCGTGCTAAAATACACCACCTTGAAACCTGACTGTATCTGGAGGAAACAATGAATATCAATAAAGCAGTTATCACGGCGGCGGGAAATGGACAACGCACCTTGCCCCTGCAAACGCTCATTGACCGAGACGGTGCGGAAAAATCCGTCTTGAGCATCATCATCGAAGAAGTGCTGCGGGCAGGCGTTGATGAAATTTGCCTCGTCGTGCGGCCTGGAGACGAAAAGGCATACATTGAAGTCGCGGGGGATCATGCCAGCCGCCTCCACTTTGTCCATCAATCAAAACCGCTGGGTTACGGTCACGCCATCTACTGCGCACGGCCGTTTATCGGCGATGAGCCATTTCTCCATTTAGTGGGCGACCATTTGTACGTCAGCCGGGATGGCAGCGGGCTGTGCCAAACAGTTGGTGCAGATAGCCAAAGCACAGAATTGTGCGGTGTCGGCGGTGCAGGCCACCCGTGAAAACTTGCTGCCCTACTACGGGGCCATTGGCGGACAGCGGCTGCCTGAGCAGCAAAACCTCTACCGCATTGAGCAAGTCATCGAAAAACCGACACCGACGAAGGCCGAACAGCAGTTGATTGTGCCAGGATTACGGGCGGGGCATTACCTCTGCTTTTTTGGGATGCATGTGCTGACAACGGCCGTTTTCGACATTCTAGAAGCCCACGTGGCCGCAGCGGGAGACCGGGGCGGCGTCTGGCTGGGGCCAGCGCTCAACGAACTGGCCCAGCGCGAACAATACCTCGCCCTGGAAATGCCAGACCGCCGCTACGACATCGGCGTGAAATACGGCTTGCTCACCGCCCAGATGGCACTCGCTCTCAGCGGCCAAGACCGCGATATTGTCCTGTCTCGGCTGCTAGAACTACTCGCCACCCGCGAACTCGGCATAGGTGCATAAAAAGCTTATTACCAAGGGACAAAGGCACAAAGGATGAAAGAAAAACCTTTGTCTCTCTGTCTCTTTGTTCTTTGTAATAAATTCTTGGAGACCCCATGAGCCAACTCATTGACATCATCACCTCTTCAGACCCCGCTGTGCGTAACCGTTCCCTCGATGCCTTTTGTCGGGAGACGACGCTGGCCGAACTGCTAAACGAATGTGCGGCTCTGGATGCCTTCCGGCGGCAGAGCGACAATTTGTATGAACGGGTGCGCGCCCTGTTTTTCCTGTACGCCATCCATCGCTTCCACTTGCCAGAGAAAGCCGGCATGGCAGCCAACGGCCACATCCCCTTTGAAGGCTACATGCACCTGCTCAAGCGTCGCTTTGAAGAAGCGATTGACGTATTCCTGGCAACCCAGCAGGCAGACGGTCCCAACGACAGCATTTCCAGCGCGTTGGCGGCGGCCTACCACAGCCTCGGCTTTCAAACCCTGGCCGACCAGGTGCGGCGCTCCGTGCGTTCCGTGCGCGGCAATCAGTGGATGTTCCGCATCGGGCATCCGGCAGACCATCCGCTGCGGGTGCGCCCGGAATTGCGCCAGCAAACGAATGGCATGTTTCCCATCTTGCGCGAAGCTACGCCCGTGCGCATGGATTTAACCCACAGCGGCTGGAGTGACATTTTCTTCCTGGGCATGGATTTCCCGGAAGGAGCCCGGGTGATCAATACGTCGATTGATTTGAGTGTGCGGCGAAACGGCCGTTCCGAAGAACCCCGTTCGCCCGTAGAAGCCTACTTCCGGGTCATCGACGAACCGATCTTGCGCCTGACCAGTGTCGACCTGAAAGCCACCGCCGACATCCGGTCACTGGCCGAAGTATTCGACTTTGCTCGTGATTATTTAGGCTTGATCAAAGCGGCTGTCATCGCTGCTGGCATCGTGCCGCCGGGGATGGAAGGGGCGGGTCAGCCGCTTTCCGACCTGTTGGCGCAACTGGTAGGCGCGGGCAACGGCATCGAAATCGTCAGCCGCGTCAACAACATTCCCAAAGGCTCGCGGTTGGCCGTTTCCACCAACTTGCTCGCCTGTTTGATTTCCGTTTGTATGCGGGCCACGCGGCAGGCTGAGTCGTTGACGGGGCCGCTGGAAGAAGACGACCGGCGTCTGGTGGCCGCCCGCGCTATTTTGGGCGAATGGATTGGCGGCTCTGGCGGCGGCTGGCAGGATTCCGGCGGGGCCTGGCCGGGCATGAAACTCATCCAGGGCGAACTGGCTGGCCCCGACGACCCGGAATTTGGCATCAGCCGTGGCCGCTTATTGCCCAGTCACCGCATTTTTACGCGGGATGAAGTCTCGCAACTGACGCGGGAAAAGCTGCAAGACAGTTTGGTGCTGGTGCATGGCGGCATGGCGCAAGATGTCGGTCCGATTTTGGAGATGGTGACGGAGAAATATTTGCTGCGCTCTGAGGCGGAATGGACGGGTCGCCAAAATGGCATGGCGATTTTGGACGAGGTAATCGGTTTGCTCCGTGATGGCAATGTGCAGGCGATTGGCGATGCCACCCAGCGCAACTTCCAAGGCCCCATCCAGACCATCATTCCCTGGGCAGGCAATCTCTACACCGATTTGCTCATTGAGCGCGTTTCCGCAGAGTTTGGCGACGATTTTTGGGGCTTTTGGATGCTGGGCGGCATGGCTGGCGGCGGCATGGGTTTTATCTTTGACCCGTCGCGGAAAGCTGAGGGGCAAGACCGCTTGCAAGTTATCATGAGTGAGGCGAAACAGCAGTTGGAAACGGCCGTTCCTTTTGCCATGGAACCAGTCGTCTATGATTTTGCCATCAACGAATTTGGCACCTTTGCTGAATTGTTCACGGGGGTAGCGGCGTTGATGCCCGCTGGTTATTACACCCAGGCGGTACCCGATTTGCTGCGCCGAGATTTGCGTGGACTAACGGCCGCCAGACGCGCCGAGTTAGATGCGTTTGGCGAAGCGTGCCGTCAGGATGTCAGCCTGCAAGGGGTGGTGCAAACGCTCTTTGACCGTTTATTACCGAGAACGGCCGTTGCTGAAGCAGGCGAAGACGATCTACAAGTGCTGCTCGACAGGTATGGTTTCGACCGCGTGCAGCATGAACAAATTCGCGCCGATTTGAAAAATAACCGCATTGGGCTGGCGCAAAATCGGCTGGCAGTGAGCAGCAGCATCAAAGACGTGCAGCCCGGTGATGTCGTCGATGCCACCAATGGCTTGACAGACGACTACCGTCAAGCCGGCTTACAGGCGTTGGCCGACGGTAAGCTGGCGGTGGTGACGCTGGCTGGCGGCGCGGGCAGCCGTTGGACAAAAGGGGCGGGTGTGGTGAAGGCGCTCAATCCGTTTGCCAAACTGGGCGGTCGCCATCGCAATTTCCTGGAAATTCATCTCGCCAAGAGCCGCCGCGTCAGTCGCATGGTTGGCACACCGCTGCCCCACATCATCACCACCAGCTATTTGACCAACGAACCGATTTCGTCCTGGTTGAAGCGAGAGCAAAACTACGGCTATCCGGGGCCGCTCCTGCTTTCTTCTGGCCGGATTGTGGGCTTGCGCATGATTCCGATGGCGCGTGATTTGCGGTTTGCCTGGGAGGAGATGCCCCAGCAGCTTTTGGACGAGCAGGCGCAGAAAGATGCAAGACAGCGTGCATAATGCGCTCATCGGCTGGGCACAGCAAGCAGGCGAGGGCGGCGACTACACGGACAATCTGCCGCGCCAGTGTTTGCATCCGGTGGGGCATTGGTATGAGGTGCCGAATTTGCTGCGGAATGGGGTGCTGCGGGATTTGTTGGCGGAACGGCCGTTCTTGCAACACCTCATGGTCCACAATGTCGATACGCTCGGGGTGGATGTCGATCCGGCCATCTTGGGCTACCACATCGAATCCGGCGCGGCGCTGACCACGGAAGTGATCACCCGTCGCCTGGAAGATCGGGGTGGCGGCCTGGCACGGATTGATGGCAAACTGCGTCTGGTTGAAGGCATGTCTTTGCCGCGTGAAGAGATTGAATTCGATCTTTCTTATTACAATTCCTCGACTACTTGGGTGGACATTGACAAGTTGCTGACTGTTTTTGGACTGTCGCGGGGTGATTTGGTGGATGAGGAGAAAGTGATAACGGCCGTTCGTCAACTCGCGGCACGCATGCCCACCTACATCACGCTCAAAGATGTCAAGAAACGGTGGGGTCACGGGCAGGAAGACATTTTCCCGGTGACCCAGTTTGAAAAACTGTGGGGCGATATGACGGCGCTGCCCGAAGTAGATTGCCGCTACGTGGTGGTGTCGCGCTTGCGTGGTCAGCAAATTAAAGAAGTGGATCAGCTTGATGGTTGGCTGCGGGATGGCTCGGCGGCCTATCTGGAGAGCTTGTGTGAGTGGGCATAATCTTGTTTCCATTGGATATTTGTTTGCTGGGCGGATTTTCTATTACCAGGGGCGGCCATCCGCTTAAAACCCTCAACGCGGAACGTCCCCAGAGTCTCCTGACGTATTTGCTGCTGCATCAGCACAGCCCACTTTCGCGGCAGCAGTTGGCCTACGCTTTTTGGCCTGACTCTGCCGACGAACAAGCCCGCACCAATTTGCGTAACCTGCTCCATACCTTGCGTCGCGGATTGCCCGATGCCGACAATTTTCTCGTGTTGGATACCCACACTGTGCAATGGCGCCCCGTGTCGCCCTATACGCTGGATGCAGCTTCTTTTCAAGAAGCGCTGGCCGCGGCCAAACTGGCTGAGACGGCAGACCAACAACAGGCACAATTGGAAACGGCCGTTTCCCTTTACAAAGGCCCCCTGCTGCCCGGTAATTATGACGATTGGCTGATTCCTATCCGCGAAGTGATGCAGCAGAGCTACCAGGAAGCGTTAGCCCAACTCGCCCAACTTCTAGCAGAAAAAGGCAGCTACCAAACGGCCGTTCATTATGCCCGCCTGTTACAAAGAGAAGATCCGTTGGCAGAAACGGCCGTTATGCTTCTCATGCAGCTTTATGCCCAGATAGGGGATCAAACGGCCGTGCGCCGTGCCTATCTCGCCTACACCACAGTCTTACGCGAAGAACTGGATGCCGAACCAGGACTCGACCTGCAAATCGCCTACGCCACCGCCATCCAGCCCGCGGCTGATCCAGAAAATGAGCCAACTCCCCCTGCCCGCCGCACCTCTCCCCGACAGTCGCCCAACCTGCCGCCGCAGCCCACTCCCTTCCTTGGCCGTGAAGCAGAGTTGGCAAAACTCGCCGAACGACTGGCCGATCCCTACTGCCGCCTGGTGACAATTGTGGGGCCGGGCGGCACAGGCAAAACACGACTGGCGCTGCAATCCGCCTACGGCCATGTCACCGTTTTTGCTGATGGCGCCGCCTTTATTCCCCTGGCTTCCGTCACCGACCCTTTGATTTTGCCTGCGGCCATCGCGCAAGGGCTGCGTATTAAATTGGGTCGAGCCAATTCGCCTACAGCGCAACTTTTACAACATCTTGCAGAAAAAGAACTCCTGCTGGTTTTAGACAATATGGAACAGTTAGAGAACAAGGTGACATTTCTGGCGGATATATTGACCGCCGCTCCCCGCGTCAAACTACTTGTCACCTCGCGCCGCCGCCTTCAATTACAAGAGGAATGGACGCTGCCTTTGCACGGCCTGCCTCTGCCCAGTCCGCAAGACCTGATTGACATGACAACCAACAACGCCGTCGCCCTGTTTGTGCAGGCGGCGCAGCAGCACAACCCGCATTTTGTCCCCGGCGCGGCAGATTGGCTGGCGATTGGTCGGATTTGTCAATTGGTGGATGGGATGCCACTGGGCTTAGAGCTGGCGGCTCCCTGGATTCGGCTGCTCTCTTGTGCGGAAATCGCGGCAGAAATTGAAAAAAATCTTGATTTTCTCACCAGCCCGCATCTCAACATTCCCGAGCGCCATCGCAGCATCCGCGCTGTGTTCAAGCAATCTTGGGACATGCTCACGCTGGCCGAACAGGATGTTTTCGCTTCTTTGTCATTGTTTGTAGGCGGTTTCAGCCGCGAAGGTGCAGAGCAGGTAGCCCACGCCAACTTGCTTGTTTTGTCCAGGTTGTTGGACAAATCACTGGTGCGCCATCTGAGCAACGGCCGTTATGACATCCATGAACTCTTACGCCAGTACGCTGCCACGCAGCTAGAAACCCTGCCCGCACACCCCGCTGCCCACACCCGTTTTGCCGCTTATTATGTAACGTTGGCAGAAACGGCCGTTCCCTACCTGACCAGCCCTGACCAACAAACCTGGCTCGACAAGCTGAATGTGGAATACGACAACCTGCGGGTGGCGCTAAATTGGTCTGTAGAAACGCAAAATACGGAAACGGCCGTGCGCCTGGGCGCTGCTTTAGGTCGTTATTGGTGGCTGCGTTACCGTCCCAGAGAAGGTGGAAACTGGCTGCGCCAGATCCTGGCGCTGCCCGGCCCCCAAACCGATCTCCGCGCCCGTGCCATGAGCTATGCCGGCATGTTGGCCCGCCTGCGCCGAGACTACCAGGAAGCAGAAACCTGGCTAACCACCTGCCTCGAGTACCAACAACAATCTGGCAGCGAACTAGACCTCGGCCGCTCTCTGAACGAATTGGGCATGGTCTACCTGGATAAGGGTGAATCCGGCCAGGCACAGCCCCTTTTTGAAGCCTGGCTGACGCTGGCCCGTCGTCTGGACTCTTCGCATGGCATTTCTATCGCCCTGCTCAACCTGGGCATGGTGAGGCAGCAGCAAGGTCATTTCAGCCAGGCAGAGGCTTATTACCAGGAAAGTTTAATCCTCTCCCGCCAACTCGGTTTGCTGACCAATGTGGCGATGCTGCTGAACAGTTACAGTATGCTGCTGTTGGATCAGAACCGCCTGGAACCGGCCAGAACTATGCTCCTGGAAAGTGTGCAGTTAAATCTTGATCTAGGACATAAAGACGGCCTTGCCTGGGCTTTTTTGGGCTTATTGACGCTGCACCATCTAGCAGGCCAGTTCCAAACAGCAGCCCAGTTGGTCGGTGTGCAGGAAACCATGCGCGATGAACTAGGCGCGCGGCTACCACCGGCCAACCAGTTACACTTTGAACGCATCGTCCACGACTTACAGCAGCAACTAACGGCTGAGACTTTTGCCATCTACCAACAGAACGGTCAGAAGATGACGCTAAACGAAGCAATGCAACTTGTGCAAAATTGACGCAGATTGAACCAATCTCCAAGATTGGTCCAATCTAAAAAACGGGAAGTTATTTTTAGACGATTACTATTGACAATATCCGCCCGTTTCCATGACAAACCTCACATTCCCTTCCTTGCCCCATGTGCTAAAATCAAAAATGATACTTTGACCGTTGGGAACCCGTCATGTTTCAATGGGCAAATCAGATACCATCTATAAACCTTTCAAGCATAGGTAAAACTATATGTCTCGACACAACAATATTTCTTTACCGCTACACAAAATAAAACGTGC
Source organism: uncultured Chloroflexia bacterium (assembly GCA_963747345.1). Lineage (GTDB taxonomy): Bacteria > Chloroflexota > Anaerolineae > Promineifilales > Promineifilaceae. The sequence continues at coordinate 401,407 of CAVVFA010000012.1, forward strand.
CATCGTGATTGGCGCATCATCTGGCATTGGTGCCGCGCTAGTCGCTGAACTGGCACAACAAGGGTACACCGTAGCCGCTTTGGCACGACGAGAAGAACAGTTAACGGCCGTTTGCCAATCCATCCCCAACGCCATCCCCTACACCCACGATGTCACCGATTTCGATGCCATCCCCGCCCAGTTCGACAAAATCGTGCAAGAGCTTAGGTGGACTAGACACTGATCATCTACGTCGCAGGCGTGCAGCCAGACGTCGCCCTGGACGAATACGACAGTCAGAAAGACAGAACCATGATCGAAGTCAATCTCATGGGAGCCATCGCCTGGCTTAAACCTGGCCGCAACCCGCTTTGAACGCGCTGGACAAGGGCGCATCGCTGGCATCAGTTCCATCGCTGGCGACCGGGGGCGCGTGGGTTCCCCCGTTTACAATACCAGCAAAGCGGCTCTCAACACCTACCTGGAAGCACTGCGCAACCGGCTCTCAGCAAAAAAGGCGTCACCGTCACCACCATCAAACCCGGTTTCGTCGATACCGTCCTGCTGGAAAACGCGCCCAAAACCTTCTGGGTTGTCTCACCACAAGAAGCGGCCGCCGAAATGGTCGAGGCCATCGAAAAGAAACGTCAGATTGTGTATGTTCCGGCTCGCTGGGCGATGGTGGGCATGGTTGTGCGCCATATTCCATCTTTTATTTTCCGACGGCTCAGTTTTTAGTAAGCAAGTTAATGAGAACCAACTATGTTAAAACAAAAAAACAACAAACCAATCAACAGCACCCTATCTCTCTCATAACACCCAACTACCAGATGAACATTTAGAACGGGTAGACAGTTGGGGCGGTGCCTCTAGCGGCATGAGCTACGTGTACCGACCAACCACAATCGATTCATTGGCAAAAGTATTTGAACTGGCTGTAGAAAACGGCCGTTCTGTGGGCCTGCGTGGTGGTGGCAACAGCTATGGCGACGCCGCCATGAACGACGAAAACATCTTGCTCGACTTGCGCCGCATGAACCGCATCCTCGACTGGAATCCAGAAAGCGGGGTCGTGCGCGTGGAACCCGGTGTCACACTCTCCGCCTTGTGGCAATATATTTTAGAAGATGGCTGGTGGCCCCCCGTCGTCACCGGCACATCCCAAACCACCGTCGGCGGCTGTGCGGGCATGAACGTACACGGCAAAAATGCCTACAAGGTTGGCACCATCGGCGACCATATCCTCGAATTCGATATGATGCTGCCCTCTGGTGAAATCATCACCTGCTCCCCAGAAAACAACAGCGACATATTCTACGCAGCCATCGGCGGGGCAGGCTTGTTAGGCTGTTTCACCAGCCTCACCATGCAAATGAAACGTATCTACTCCGGCTACCTGCGTGTGCAAACTCAGGCACAAGTTGATCTTGCAGGCATGTTCGACTATTTCTACGAAAATGTAGAAGACGCTAGTTATATCGTCGGGTGGATGGATGCCTTTGGCAGCGGCAAAAGCTTAGGTCGCGGCGATGTGCATCGCGCCGACTACCTAAAACCGGGCGAAGATGCCAACCCCAGCCAAAGCCTACGCCTGGAAAATCAATATCCCCCAGAAAACTTGTTCGGCCTTGTGCCAAAATCAATCATGTGGCTGGGAATGCGCCCGTTTATGAACAACGTTGGCACGCGCTTTGTCAACATGGGCAAATATTATGCCGGTCACGTCACGGGTGGCGCGAACTATTTACAATCTCATGCCGCTTTCCATTTCTTGCTGGATTATGTGCCGAACTGGAAAAAATCATACGGCTCCGGCGGCTTGATTCAATACCAACCCTTCATCCCCAAAGAAAACGCCCAAAGCGCATTCGCCGACATCCTGCGAGTCTGCCAATATTACGGGCAGCCCAACTACCTGACGGTATTCAAACGCCACAAGCCTGACAATTTCTTGCTCAGTCATGCCCTGGATGGCTTTTCAATGGCGATGGATTTTCGTATTACGGGAAGCAATCAGGAGAAGATTTTGAAGATTACACGGCAGTTGGACGAGATTGTGCTGGCAGCAAACGGCCGTTTCTATTTTGCCAAAGATAGCACCGTCAGACCAGAAGTGGCCCGCGCCTTCCTCGGTGATGAGGCCATCACCCAGTTCCGCGCCCTCAAAGAACGGTGTGACCCAGATAATGTGCTGCAAACAAATTTGTGGCGACGGGTATTTGAGGGGTAAAAGTTGCAAAGTGGCAAGGTAAAAAAAACTTTGCCACCTTGCAACTTTGCCACCTTTCTTTTCAATCTGGAAACCGATAAAAATAATTATGATCTCCCGTCAACGTCTCTAACCGAAAATGGATGGCATGACCGTCATCCGCTTCAAAAGCAATTGTCAACCGGCGGCCAATCAATTTCCCCACTAACGCCCAATATTCCTTAGCGAAATCCTCGGTCGGTTTTAGCACACCATCTTCATCTTCCTGACGTCCGGCAACCAATTCCAGCAAACGCACCACATATTTGTCTGCCGCCTCAACAATAGCCACGACTTCTGCTTTGAATACAGCCCGCAAATAATCGCCATTCGGCAACCGCCAGGCAAACTGGGCGGGAAAGGTTTCCCCGATTTCGTAATGTGACTCAGGCATAAGCTACTCACAAAAAAAACGGCCGTTTCTTAGCACCTAAGCGCCAAACGGCCGTTCTCAACTCTCAAATTACAACAGACAGATTAGCGAATCGCCATCTCTGTATTTTTGTCGAAGATGTGCATCTGGTTCATGTCCATGACCATACCAATCTTATCACCGATACTGGCTTCTATAGCGGGTATCAACCGTAGCCACCAAGCTGTTCTTGCCCGATGTAGCAAACAGATTCAATTCATGACCCAGCAATTCAACTACTTCAATTGTAATCTCAAACGGAGCAGCAATGATGCCCGGAGGTGCATATTGTGGCACATGCATATTCTCAGGACGCATTCCAAAGATCAACCTCTTTACCAACAGACACCCTTGAAAGCAGCTTGTCTCTCAGCAGGAACTTCAACGCGGAAATCACCAGAATCAACAATCATCTTACCTTCTTCTTGCACGATGGTGGCATTGAAGAAGTTCATGCTTGGGCTGCCAATAAAACCAGCAACAAAGACATTGTTCGGTGTTTTGTAAAGCGCACGTGGGGAATCGATTTGTTGCAGAATACCATCAGCCAACACAGCAATGCGGTCACCCATCGTCATCGCTTCAACCTGGTCATGGGTTACATAGATGAACGTTGTTCCCAGACGTTTGTGCAACTTGGTGATTTCTGCACGAGCAGAAACGCGCAACTTAGCATCCAAGTTGGAAAGCGGTTCGTCCATCAAGAAGACGGCAGGTTCACGCACAATCGCACGACCCACAGCCACACGTTGACGCTGACCACCAGACAAAGCCTTCGGTTTACGATCGAGCAGATTGCCCAGACCCAAAATATCAGCAGCTTCTTTCACACGACGGTCAATTTCAGCCTTCGGCGTTTTACGCAGTTTCAAACCAAATGCCATATTGTCATACACACTCATGTGGGGATAAAGCGCGTAAGATTGGAACACCATAGCAATGTCCCGATCCTTCGGAGGTACGTCATTTACAACACGGTCGCCAATCAAAATATCACCATCACTAATTTCTTCCAGCCCAGCGAGCATACGCAAGCTAGTTGATTTACCACAACCGGAAGGGCCAACAAAGACAACAAACTCTTTGTCTGCGATTTCCATGTTCAAATCTGTGATGACGGTAACGTCTCCGAAACTTTTGTAGACATTTTTGTAGGTTACACTTGCCATTTATAATTCTCCTTAAAAGACTGTTGGATCTAATCAATAAAAATTGATATACAACAGATAATTGGATTTCTCAGCCCCTTCAAATCTTATGCGAAAAGACTTACTCAATAGTACCAGTCGGCACATTATATGTCAATGAAACAACAGAGGACTGTCTAAAAGCGTGGTGCTGTTATTCATCGTGGGGTAAGCCGTCTGGTGGCTGACGTTTGCGCAAGCTTTTGAGCGGTGTATAAAACCCGTCAAGGATAGCAATTTCCAGAATGCTGGGCGGCAAATTAAGCGGGCATGTGATTAGCGTAGCTATGTATCCAATTGGCCACACTTTGATGATTGACGCTAAGAAGCCGGCTGATTTCCCGTAGACTCAAGCCTTCTAAATAAAGGCTCAGAGCTTGCAGACGAACATCTTCATCATACCCTTGCTCTATCGGTTCAGGCGTGTAGCGCGTTTTGCACTGTCTGCACCGATAACGCTGGCTGCCAGCAGGGGTGAAGCCAGCTTTAGCTTGTCGTTCTTCACTGCCGCATTGTGGGCAAATGAGCTCTTGGCTGTCCATTCTTTACAATAATGTCAAAAAGATGGCGATGAAAAGTAATCCGAGTGCAAAAAGCAGGGCAACCCAGTTTGTTTTGAGGGCATCGAGGTAAGGATTAGGCGGGGAAACGGCCGTTTTCACACCAGGCATCGGGCTCTTACCAGTAAGGACTTGGTGAAACTCCTGCACCGTATCCGGTCGGTCATCAGGGTGCATTTCGAGCGCCCACATCACTGCATCAGAAACCGTCTTCGAGACATCTGGGTTGAGCGTATGCGGCGGTTTTAAGATGCGCGGATTGAGGAAACGGGATTTAGCATCTGCGGGTCGCGTATTGGTCAGCAAATGGTAGAGCGTGCCACCCAGCGCATAAATATCAGTACGGACATCCGTATGCCCCCCATCCCCGCCATACTGCTCTAAGGGCGTATACAACGCTGTACCACGTCCTTGCACCACTGTAATTGTGCGCGAATCATCCGGCGCCATCAATTTTACCAAACCAAAATCAACGAGTTTGATACGGCCGTCTGGTGTCAATTTAATGTTGGCCGGTTTAATATCACGATGCAGTACAGGAGGTGCTTGCTTATGCAAATGCGCCAGTCCATCCATAATTTGTGATGCCCATGATAAAACCGTTCCCTGTGCAAGCGGGGCATTGTTTGCCTCTAAGATTTCTTTGAGGTCTTCTCCCGGAACAAAATCCATTACCAGATAATCCTGGTCATCTTCAGAGAAAAAATCAGAAACTTTGGGTAAATTAGGATGATCAAGCTGCGCTAAAATGCTCGCTTCTTGCAAAAACTGACTTTGCGCCTGGTGTTGCTGCTCTAGCGTCAGGCTAGGATCAGGCACAACGACTTTGATGGCGCATAAACGCCCCGGTAGGCGCAAATCCTCCGCCCGATAGACGGAACCCATACCGCCTTTACCGACTATGTTGGTTATCTTGTACCGTTCGCGTAAAATACTGTCTGTATGTAGTGTCACTATAAGCTCTTGTCGTTACCGAATTTATCGGTATTATAAACCAATTCGGCGATAATGACTTTCTCAGGAAGGGACGACTCATGGATGAACAACCTGTATTAATTGAACGTGAAGGACAGCTTGTCGGTCAACGTTGGACGATTGACCGTGACGAATACATTATTGGGCGTGGTGGTGAAAGTGCATTGGTCTTGCCAGAACGCCAAGTTTCTCGCCATCACATCAAGATTCTGAATGATAACGGCCGTTATCTACTCCAAGACCTCGGCAGCAAAAACGGAACCCATCTCAATGGCACCCAAATCACGGGAACCGTACCGCTGCAAGACGGCGACGAAATTCAGATAGCGCTCTGTGTTAAACTCGTATTCGTCGGCACAGATGCTACCTTGCCACTCACCTTTGAACCACCTACATTGGAAGGCACGCTCGCCATTGATGAAGCACAGCGCTCCATTTTCATTGACAACAAGCCGCTAGACCCGCCGCTGTCATTGGCCCAGTTCCGCCTCATCAAATTGCTCTATGATGCAGATGGTGCCGTATGCAGCCGTGACCAAATCATCGAGACGGTTTGGCCTGGCACGGACGGTATTGGTGTTTCTGAGCAAGCAATTGATGCGCTCATCCGTCGTCTGCGAGACCGTTTATCTGAGGTAGACGAGCACAACTACATCGTCACCGTTCGCGGTCATGGCTTCCGCATAGACAACACCCCTCACTAACACAAAAAAAGGACACGGACGACTTTGAAATCATTCGTGTCCTTTTTCTTTTTAAAGCATTCAATCCCCCGAGTTCAGACCTGTAGGGTCTGTACAGTTACAATTAAAGCCTGGCTCTAATCATAGCGATGCTGCTTTTTACGTTTTCCAAAATGTCTAGTTGACCTTGCTGTTCGATTTGCTGCTGCACTGCATCCATTACCTGTAACATTTCCAAAGAGACTAACTGTGGATTTTCATCCAGGATTTGTTCTCTTTCGGCGTCAGTTGGCGCTTCCAACATCTGGTTTAGCAAGCGAATCTCAGGCGGCACTTGGGCATCGGCGACAGCGACGATGGTTTCTTGAATCTGGCGCAGTTGCGCTGCTTGCTTGGCGTTTCCGGCTTCGTCAGCTTGATTGATGCGGGAGATGAGGAAGTACATGAAGGCATCGTCTAAACGCTGGAAGTTTTCAGCAACGGCCGTTTGCATATCCTCAGCCTCCAAAATCATCTTCAACGTCGCAGCCGCTTCCGCCATCATCTGATTAGAGCGTTCCCGCATCTCATCATAAATCGCCACCAAACGAGTGCGGATGTCTAGCAGACGCTGCGCTTGAACCAGATCCCCTGATTTCTCAACCTTTTCAATTTCCGCAGAAAATTGTTGGAAAAATTCATACTTAAGTGCATCTTGACCCATCATCACGAGCGCATCAATAATCGCGTCATCATTCTGATTGATTAAAATGTGCTTCAGCAACAAATCAGCAGATACACCCCCACCTTGGGCTTTAGCGTCTCGACTAAAGGCATGAAGGGCAATCTGTCGTTTTTCAATTTCCTTGCCAACTGGCGTACCCACCATCAATTTTGCCCGAAGATTGGTCAGCTTCACCATCTGTTCGTCATCATTTGCTTGGGCGGCATAATCAATGATTTGTTGCAGCATGGCAAAAAACTGTTCGTCCAGCAACTTCATGTTTTCTTTAACAAGATAATCACGCACATCCGAGTCTGCATTGGCAAGTTTGCCCAGCAATTCCGATTGTTGTCGCTGGCGGGCAATCATTTCTTTGGTAATGCCTTCTGTTTCCAGAATATTTTCCATGAAAGTCTGGAACGTCAAGATGACTTGCGGTTGCAGCATATAAGCTTTGCGCTGTGCCATGGGCGTGGCTTCCATAATCTGCCGCACCATGCTGCCGATAATTTGCTCGCGCTGAATGTGATCCATATGCATTTCAGGTGGCACAAACGTCATAAACAGTTCGTTTGCCGGATCATGATAAACCAACGGGGTGGAAATTTGTCCACTTGCCCCACAATTGGGACAAACAGCCATATTGAGCTGTCCACTTAATATGTATTCTTTGATTTCAGGTTGTTGTCCCACATCAAGCAGTTGAAATACCTGCGCCGGATAAGGCGTATGACAATTAGGACATGTAATTTGTGTTTGCATGAATTCTCCTCAAAAGATAGGACGCAGATCAATACAGCTAAACAGGGATTGCACCCTAAAAAGGTTCAATCCCTGTTTAGCACCAAAAACCTGTGTCCCAATTATTTAAAAACTAAACTGTGTCTAGTTGTTCGCGGGGTAATGAAAATGTAAATGTGGTACCGTGGCCTTCATCGTTGTTTCGGAACCAGATACGGCCGTTATGCGCTTCAATAATAGCCTTAGACAAGAACAAGCCTAAACCAGTGCCTTCCGTTTTACGACTCAGCGCATTATCTAGTCGGGAAAATTTGTGAAAAATACGATGTTGTTCATGTTCGGGAATGCCAATACCTTCATCCCGCACCGACACCGTTACATATTCTGAATGGACTTCACCGGTCACAGAAATCTCGCCACCGTCCATCGTGTATTTTATCGCATTACTGACAAGATTGTTATAAACCTGATTCAAGCGGCGTTCATCCCCCCAAACAGTGGGGAAATCTGGCGGAAAATCGACCGAAAATGAGTGCTTGGGTGATTGCGTGCTAAATTTACGGATAACGGCCGTTGCCATTTTAGGCAGCATCACCTCATCACTAATCTCCAGCGTAAACGTCCCCGCCTGCAACCGAGAAACCTCCAGCAAATTATCAATCAGATCTGTTAGACTATCCGCCTCTTCTTCAATCACACTCAGCGATTCATCCAAAATTTCTGGTGACCAGTGAGCATCTTGCCGCCGCAGCGTACCCGCATATCCCTTAATAATAGAAACCGGGGTCTTCAACTCATGGCTAACCACAGAAATAAACGTTTTTTGCAGTTCTTCCTCTTCACGGTAGCGCGTCAGGTCACGCACATTGGCGATGATGTCGGTCATACGGCCGTTTTCATCCAACAGCGGCGCATACGTAATACCCAAACTAATCAGCTTGCCATCCGCCATCTGGTGAACATGATTCTCAGGACGACGGCAATCCCCTTCCACATAAATATGAGCCGCACCCGGCAAAGGCCAGCCGTTGGCAATCGCTTCATACAAATCCGTATTTGTGCGCAGCCGCTGCCACTCAATCACTTCACTGTGAGGTTTGCCGATGGCGTCTTGGGGCAGCCAACCCGTCATATTGCTCACCGCCGGATTAAAGCGACGAATCTTCAACGCCCGATCCAAAATCATGATACCATCCGCACTTTGCTGCAAAATGGCATCGAGACGCTGTTTTTCCTTGTTGACTTGCTGGTACAAACGCGCATTACGCACCGCAATCGCCGCCTGTTCCGCAAAACTACGGAGCAAATCACGCACATCGGGACCATACCGGTAATTGCCTGACTGGAAGACGTAGATCAGCCCGATGGGTTCTTCTCGATTGATCATGGGGATGCGGGTAACGGCCGTTAAGCCCAAATTAGCCTGCTGCGCAATCTCCTGCAATCGTGCCATCAACTCTGGCAAAGCCGCATCTCTCATTCCCTTCCTGATACGGCACACCACGCAGCAGCGGCTCAAAATGTTCCACCAAATGCGGCGGAATCCCATAAACAGCCGCCACGCGCAATAGTTCACTATCCGGCTCCGCCAGCACAATCATGCCCGCCCGTCCCGATACAATCTCCACCGCTGACTGCAAAATAATCCGTAACACATCATGCAAATCCAGTTCGGCCGTTAAAGCGCGGCTAATCGCCAACAAATATTCGCGCTGCAAAATTCGGATATCAACCAATGCTCTTGCCATATAAAATCCTCAAATCAACCCATCTACAACCTTGTTGCTTTGCCGCCTGGCAACCTCCCACCCAGCAACTAGTGTTCCAAACAACTTTTGAAAAAACGAACCCGCAATGACGGCCACTAAAAGTTATAAACGGTAAGCCCTAAGCCGCAAATTGTAACATAGCCCCCATCAGACACCATCTGAGTTATGTTAGAGAATACCAAATCACCCATAAACCCTATCCCCAATCAATCTATTGTCATGTACAATAAAATTGTCGCCATTGCAGTTCAATCGTCAACAGGCAGTACACAATCCTTATCATTCCAATCCGGCCCGAGGCATGGAGACACGAACATGGCCCAAATAAACGTCCGCCTTGTCACCGAAGCAGATTTGCCAGCCGTACGTGACTTATTCTACCGAAGTTACGGCGAAAACTACCCCTACAAAGCATTCTACGACGACGAATGGCTCAAACGCAGCATCTACCAAGACAGCTACCTTTTTCTTCTTGCCGAGCGCAATAACACCATTTTAGGGACGGCCTCAGTCTACTTTGAAGTAGGCGCGTATGCCGATCTTTGCGGCGAATTTGGACGGCTTGCTGTGCATCCCGATTATCGGGGACAAGGGGCAGGTACCGCCTTAATGGAAGCGCGGCTCAAATTTGCCGAAAAGCGGCTCCATTTTGGCCTCACTGAATGCCGTACCGCCCATCCGTTCGCCCAACGCATCTCCGAAAAGCACAATCTTCGGCCAATCGGCTTCATGCCACAAAAAGTATTACTGGATAAACGGGAAAGCCTGGTCATGATGGCTCGCACCTTTGGCCCAGCTCAAGACCTACGATCCAATAATCCACGCGTCATCCCCGAAGCCTTCCTTCTTGGACAACTGGCTTTAGAAAATCTCGGCCTACGCAGCGATCTCATCGCCGTTGAAGATGTGGATGGGTATCCCATCGGCACTGGCTTCCAAGTTGAAGAACTCACAGAAGACGTACTCCCCCACTTGCTGCGCATTGAACGGGGCCGTTTATCTAAAAGGCATGTTTTTGGCAATTTACAGTTAAATTACGGCCTCTTCTTCCTGCAATCCCGCAACTCCCGGTATTTAGTCGCCAAGCAAGATGGCAAAATCGTCGGCGCTATCGGCTTTACGCTGGACGATATTGGCCGCAGCATCAAAGTGCTGGAACTCATCGACTTGCGTGATGATGTGGCTGGATTTTTGCTCAAGGAGCTTGATTTGTGGGCGCAACAACTATATGGCGCTGAATATATCGAAATCACAGTTAGCGCCTATTGGCCCAGCATTCAACAAACTTTAAGCAATTTAGGGCTTTGTACCTGTGGCTTACTGCCCTTCGTTTGTCTTCCATGAGGTTGAGCGGCTGGATACCATCAAAATGGCAAAACTCTACGTCCCGCTGGATATTGACGACGCCCATTTAACTGAGGCCAGCCGTGACATTTTCGATTTAGTGCGGCAAGGGTTTGAGGATAAACGGCAAGGCATTGAGGTCAATGCGGCAACGGGTCACATCGCCATTTTCCAGGGTTTGGAAGATGGCGAACTCTCCAAAATCGCTGGCATCTGTCGAGTGATTGAGTTCAAACAAGGGCGATGTGATTTTACGAGAAGGGGAACATGGGCAGCATTTTTACATGGTGCAAGATGGGCAGCTAGATATTTTGAGCAACGACCATACGACGCTCATTGGGCATGTCTATCGGGGTGATTTCTTGGGCGAGATTTCACTGGTCTCTGCGCAACCTTATACGGCAACGGCCGTTGCGGCCACAGATGTCAAAATGGTCGCCCTCACCCACCAGGATTTTGAAGCGCTCATCAACCGTCATCCCCGCATTGGCATGAAAGTCATGCGCAACATCGCCATCTCCGTCGGCGAAAAACTCCGCCATTTGGATAATCGCTACTCTGAAGACATTCAACATAAAAATCGCGGGTGAATCGGAATAAGAAAAAGCCTCTGATTATGACTTATCAGAGGCTCGTTTTTTATTTGCGTGATTCGCGGTAAAAAAGCTGTTTTAGTTGACGCTACTGGGATCAATACCCGCCGCTTTCAAGGCTTTGTTATACGCAGATTTCGCTTTGGAATTAGCAATACGCGCCTTCCGTGTGTCATCTGGAGACATAGTCGTCTGTAATCTCGATGAGGTCAGGCTGCGGGAATACCAGCAGGAGCAGCAGACAGGCGACTGGCGCAGGTGCGGCTTGAGCAACAGGAGCCGCTGCCGGAGCCGGAGCAGCCGCTGGAGCCGCCACCGCATTTGGATCAATACCAGCCGATTTTAATGATTTATTGTAAGCCGATTTCGCTTTGGAATTAGCAATACGTGCCTTCCGTTTTTCTTCTGCCGACATATCATCGGTAACTTCAATGTAGTCTGGTTCAGGAATGCCCGGAACAGCAACGGGCGCAGCTGCCGCAGCCGATGCAGCAGCAACGGGGGCGGCAGTGGGTGCAGCCCCGCCAGATTGTTCTGCCATTTTGGCCGCTTTCATGGCCGCTGATTTTGCTTTGGCATTGGCAATACGAGCTTTCCGTATCTCATCTGAAGACATCCCATCAGTTATCTCAATAACAGGATAATCCTTGCCCGGAACCATCTCGACTTTGCCGCCAGCAGCGGCAGCAGCGGCTGGTGCCGCTAGTGCGGCAGGGTCTACTGCTACCATACCCGTGCGTATTCCATCCCAGCCATGAACAGATGCAATTTTAACGGCCGTTATCGGGTCATCATTTACGCCAGCAAAAGCTGTCGCTTGTTTATCCTGCTTGTATTGGGGGCCAATCTGCATGTTCGCGCCACGCGGCATATCAGCCGCTTGTTTTGCAGCCAACTTTCGTGCTTCTTTATACTGAGCAGCAGAATCCACATCAACCTGAATTTTGTAGCCAAGTGTGATCGCTGGATTATAAGACCGATCTTTTACTTGTGATTCTTCACCACTTTTAATGACAGCCGTATCTAAACCCTTAATAGCCGCAGCTAAAATCAGAGCAACAATAATCGTTAATAAAATAGCAACAACACCGATAAGAATGACCATATGAGTATCCCTTTTCTCTTTGGTAACTAATGGCGACCATTATACAGTTTGTGCCTGATTTCTCAAACAGTTATGTGAATAAATTCGCATCTTGACGAGGCGCTTAACTTCTGCCAAAATCAAATGTATGAACGGCCGTTACCGAGTCCGATGGCAGGCAACAAAAAAGCCCAGTTTCCTGGGCTTCAAAGTTATGCCGAAGGAGGGATTTGAACCCTCACGAGCTAATGCTCACTACGCCCTGAACGTAGCGCGTCTGCCTGTTTCGCCACTTCGGCTTAAGTAGGGCGGAATTTTACCAAGTCACTGTTAAAAGTCAATAACAAAACCCTGTTTTCAAGATTACTCAAACATTTTATGACTACACAGGTATTGACTTTTACTCGAGAGAGCCTAAAGGTTTAAGCTATCAGAAGTTGATTTCCTCGAGGCCAAACCCTCAGGGTCTGTGCAATCACAAAAATATTTTAGGAGAAAGCAATGTCGATTTCCATTGAATTATTGAAACGGGTTCCTCTTTTCGCCAAACTTGGGAACGAAGAACTCGCCCAAATTGCGCGTATCTGCACCGAAGAGACGGTTGCCCCAAATGAGCTTGTCATTGAGCAAAATACAACTGGCACCGAAATGTATATCATTGCCGAAGGGTCAATGGACGTGTTCATCAGCGGGTTAAACAATTCACGCAGCCTTGTCGTCCTCGGCAAAGGGCAAGTCATTGGGGAAATGGCATTGATCGACCAAGGATACCGATCTGCCTCGGTGCGCAGCACAAATGGGGATGTTGTTCTCTATCGAGTTGAAAGCGATGATTTTTACGAGCTTTGCCAACAAAGCAGCCATATCGGCTACATCGTGATGCGCAATTTAGCTGTAGATGTCGCCTTTAAATTGCGTCACCGCAATCTGGCCGAATTTTAAGGGGCAACATAACATGACTAACGAAATTTTTTACAAAGTAAGCTTTGTCGTGGCAAATAGTAAACATCCTGGCGCAATTATGACAGTGGATCGCTATCCAGAAGTTGAGGATGAAGTAACGTTTAATGGCTCTGTTTTCAAGGTTACGGAAGTGATGGAATTGATGCCCACTGTTGGCAATTTTGGGTTCCTACATGTCACCTGCGAATACTTGTATGATAGCGAACCCGAAGCATAAAAGAGACTATATTCATAAGACGTAATCTGATAAAATTATTTGGGGAGAGAAATGCGTATTCTATCAGCTAAAATGTTACCGAAGACACGAAGGGGCGGTTTGCGAACCGTCCCTTCGTAGATAAGGTATTCAATGGGGCCGTTCTCCCGTTTTTGTAATTAGCGTATTTTTCGTTCTTGTAACCATTTGTCCCGATTAGCCGCGCGGGCAATCTTGCCGCTGGACGTTTTGATGAGCCACTTCGCATCCACCAACTGCACAAAACTCACGGTGACAGTGCTGCGCCGCGCCACCTCCTGACGGATTGTTTTGCCGATTTCCTGCCGCGTTTCGGGGTCTTCTTCCCGCGTTTCCGCGACCACAGCGATGAGTTCCGTGCCTTCCCGTTCGTCGGGTACGCCAAAGACCACGGCGCGACCGGCGTGTACCCCAGCCACCTCGTTGACGATGGCCTCAATGTCTTGCGGATACACGTTTTTGCCCGCGTTGATGATCAGGTCTTTGCTGCGCCCAACCACGTAGACCTCGCCTTCAGCAAGATAGCCCCTGTCGCCCGTGCGGAACCAGCCGTTGCTGAAGGGCTGCAAATCGGGGCGATGGTAGTATTCGCTGAGCATACAGTTGCTTTGTACCGCCAGTTCGCCAACCTGCCGTTCGGGTAGGGGATTGCCGGCGGGGTCTAGGACGGAAACGGCCGTTCCCGCAATCGCCTCTCCACAAGACACTTTTATGTCCCCTGCCCCCACAATCTTCGCGTAGCCAGTTAGTTCCAATACCTCCCTGTCCACCACATCTAACCGTGCAGTCTGGCCGATGGGTGTTTGCGTGACGGCGAAGGTGTTTTCCGCCATCGCATAACTAACCGTTAGCATCTCTGGCGTGACACCGTTATCGGCAAACTTCTCCAGGAATAGCTGATGGCTGTCATGGCGTACCGGTTCGGAGCAGTTGATGAAGGCGCGGATGGAAGCCAGGGAGAGTCCTTCTTTGTCCCGTTGGCGGATGCGGCGGGCGCAATGGTTGTAGGCAAAGTTGGGCAGCCAGCAGAAGGTGGCCTGGTGCTTGTTGATGGCTTTGAGCAGCAGAGCGGGGTGGCTTACCCAGTCGAACGGCGACATGAGTACCAGCGGAATGCCCTGGATGATGGGCAGCAGGAAACCGGCGATGAGGCCCATATCGTGGTACAGCGGCAGCCAACTGACGATGATGTCGTTTTGGCTGAGTTGGAGACGGTCACTGTAGGCGGCGATTTGATTGAGAACGGCCGTGTGCGAGAGGGCGACGCCTTTTTGCAGGCCGGTGGTGCCGGAGGAGTGCTGTAATAATGCGACTTCGTCGGGAGATTGGAGATTGGAGATTGGAGACTGTGCGTGAGTTTCTAATCTCCAATCTCTAATCTCTAATCTCTTTAATGCGGATGAGCCGTATACAGTGCAATCGACTTGCGGGGCTAACTGAGACGCGAACTCATCAGTTGTCAGGATGGCGCGGACGTGGGAGAAGCGCACGAGTTCGGCCATGTTTGCCATGTAGATGGCGGGGTCGAGTTTTTCGGTGAGGGTGGGGAACATGGAGGGGACTGCGCCAGCGGCGAGTGCGCCCCAGAAGAGGTAGATGCTTTCCAGGTTTTGGGTGTGGGCGATGATGACGCAGGTCGCCGGGTTGGATGCCGAGTTGGGTGAGGGCGTGGGCGGTGGTGGAAACGGCCGTTCTGAATTCCCTCCTCGTCACATGAACATCTGGTTGATCGGTTGCCATGTAGATGATGGCGTCCTGGGAGTCATCATCGGCGGTGAGGGTGATGGCATCGAGTAGGGTGTAAAATTGGGTGCGGGTTTGTGGGGTAAGCAATGGAAATTTTCCTTCTGATTTATAATTTCATTAAGTCAGGATTATACGTGTCTACTGGTATGCTGACGAAAATGAGGATGAAAATTTGTGCTTGCTTGACTTTTTGTGGTGATACAATTTAATGGTGATTATGGTTTTCAGAACTAACGAGAAGGGGTCAGAAACATGAGCAAAATAGATCAACCATCCCGATATGAGGTTATTGAACAATTGGCGGCGGAACTGAATGGGCCAATTATGCTTCAAGAGTTTATCCAGCAAGTATTGTCTTTGTGGCATTCTACGGCGAAGAAGCCTGAGGCTGGGGTCAGAAATGCTCTTCGGGAAGATTATGAGGGGGAGGTGTTTTTGTTTTTGGATGCTCAAACAATTGTGCCACCTCGATTGGTGCTAAATGGGATTCGTCTTCGTGTGCCACTTTCTGCATTTGAATTGGAAATGGGCTGTCTGCTGTTTATCCCGGCATTTTCCCATATTGTGAAATCTGACCCGTTTGTATGAATATCCAGAAGAAGAAGATTTGATATTTGTGGGGGCAAACGGCCGTTCCTTTCCTACAAAATTTGTCACTATTCGAGAGAGAAGAGGAAACACCTTTTGGGCGTCAAATAAGTCAAACGGATGGCTGTGGATTTATCTGACTGGTCGCCTATGCGTGATGCTGAAGAGGGAGACAGTATTATTCTCACGATTTTGGATTGGGAAAACGGCCGTTTTCAATTTGAGCTAGAACCAGCAAGCCAGCGTCAGGCGCAAGCCGACGCCATTTCCAAGCGCAATCAGTTGTTGGCTGACTATTTATACGCCGATTTAGAATCAGTCAATGATGAACGTATTTGGGCGCAAAGAGCAGTCCGCACCGTCTTGGCGCGTCTGCCTCAAGATGGGATCGTCCCAGACCATTGGTTGTGGGTCATCAAAGAAGATAGGCGCATGGATTGGACGATATACGAAATTAGGTATCGGTCTGACTTTAATGCGATAGACATGTTTTTTGAGGATTCAGATGTTCCAGATGAAGATGAAAGAGATCGAATTATCTGAAAAAGAGAAGCAGCAAGTTTATCGTTTCAAGGTTTATTTTAAGCACAACAAAAAGTTGTGGCGGCGAATTGAAATTCAGGGTGAACAAACATTAGATGATTTAGATGGGATGCTTCATACCGCTTTTAATCATGGATGGGATCATTTGAGTGGTTTTTGGCGATTGATTTCCAGAGGCAAAGGTAAGCGATTCCGAGAAGAAGAATTGGCGGTGATTTATCCATTTGGTAATGATGGGTATGGGGGAGAGACACTGATTGCTGCTTTAGAACTGAAAGTAGGCGATGCGTTGAAATACGTCTTTGATTTTGGGGATTGGATTGAACACCGTTTGGAATTAGAAGCTGTTGAAGCGCCCGTGCCAGAAGCAGAATATCCCCGGCAAGTTGCGGAGAATAAGCCACGTTATCACTATTGTCCTCATTGCAAAGAGCAAGGCAAAAAACAGATTGCTACTTGGGTATGTATTGAGTGCTCAAATAATGAGGGAAAAGAAGTCTTGATTTGCGGAGCCTGCCTTAAAGAATTCCACCCAGAGCATTATGCGGATGAGATGCTTTATTAGTTAGGGGGTAACGGCCGTTTCCCCACCAAACAAATGATTGAGCAACGGAATCACATTGATAAGCGGCTCGTCATACGGATGTACCGCTTTGATGGCATGTAATGCCCCGTTAACCAAATCAACCGAACAGTTGGCTTCCACCTTGTACTCAGTGCCAGAACTGACTTCGCCCACTGTGCCGATGTGGGGGTCTGAGCCAGGGAGCGGCCGCCAGTAGCCGGTAACGGGGGTGATGGATAGGCAGTGGTCGTATTGCCCGATGCGCCCGACACCCGCTTCATGCAGTGCGTGGCGCAATGGCTCCACATGCGTTTCAGGGATGAAGATTTCTAGTTTGACGGTTTGCACTTGCATCAACTTTAGCTCATGTCGTGCATGACCCGCGCCACCATTTGGTCGAGGGTGTCCAGGTTTTCCACTGTCAGGTCAGAATCGGGAATGTAGATGTCGTATTCGTCTTCGATGAAAACGCCGAATTCGGCCAGGGCAAAGGAGTCCATGAGGCCGCCGGTGATGATGCCTTCGTCGTTTTTGAGATTGTAGCTGTCGTCACGGATCAGTTCGGTGACGATGAAGACGCGGATTTTTTCGCGGATGGTTTGTTCGTTCATTGAAGTCTCCAGTTGCAAGGTTGCAAGGTGGCAAGGTTGCATGGTGTTGGTTTGTTAAGTGGTAGGGAAAATACAGAAGTTTGGGGTGGTTGTCAAAAAATTGAGATTGGAGATTGGAGACTGAGTCTCACCAATCTCTAATCTCTCCCAATCTCGTTTTGCAAGAATGATTGCAACGCTTCTGCCACTTGCTTTGCGTACAGGCTTGTGTCCCTCTGGTGTCAGGTGGACGGGGGTGTCGGTGAACTCTTGTGGGGGGATGGTGTTCCAGAGGTCGAGGTAGTGCCAGTTTTGGGCAACGGCCGTTTCCCCCAGCATCTCTCTAAACTGATCATAAGCCCAACGGGGATAGAAGGCATTGTAGCGCAGGTCGCTGTTTTCGCCGTCGCTGATGAACATCGGTTCGTTGATGAGCAGGACGGGTACGTCGCCAGCGATTGCCATACCGGCGGCCAGCACGTCGAAGGCGAGGTCGGCTGGGGTGAGGGTGGTGGGTTCGGGAAACGTTTGCCAGCTTAGATCGGCGTCGAAGTCAGCGGTGCGCGGGGGAATGTCGGCGGGGATGGCCTGGTCGATGCCGGTGGCGGCCCAGGAGAAGCCGTAGGCTTGTAATCTTAACAGATTGGCGAGATTGCGCCGTTGACCGATGAGGGTGCGGTCGAGGAAGGTGGGGTCTACAAAACGGCCGTCTTGGGCATCCAAATCGAGGTCATATTCGCTGATGAGTTGGCGTACACGATCTGGGTTAGCTTGCACGAGCGGCGGGAAGAGCTGCTTGTCGCGGGGGAAGGATTCCAGCGTCACCGGCCACAGGATGAGGTCGGGCTGATAGGCCATCGCTTCTTCCAGGAGCATGATGTCTTTGGTGAGCGCCATGACGGGGTAGCCGAGATTGTAGACTTTGACGGAACGGCCGTTTTCCATCCTCCAATCCCATGCCATTCAACTGTGCCGCCAGGGTGTCTTCGTTTTCCAGAAACCAGCCCCACGTGCCGGAATCGCCGATGAGCAGGACGCGGAATTCATCGGCGGCTTTGGGCTGTTGCAGGGTGTGGCTGGCAAACATGGCGGGCACGTTGAAGGTGCTCAGGTTGTAGCTCTCGGCGGGATTTTCGCCGTAGGGCAGCCGTTCGCGCCCGCGCAGGAGCCAGTTGTAGAGCGAGACGCGGCCGAGCGCTTCCATCGGGTAGAGGGCGGCAAAGATGGCGTTGAGCAGGAGGAGGAGAACGGCCGTTTTCAGCAAAATCCGCCCGATAGCACGCCAATTAACCCCTGAGAATTTACCATTAACCATGAACGAGTTCCTAAAAATATGATGGCAACGAATTCACGCGAATTTACACGAATTTCCATTCGCGCTAATTTGTGTAAATTCGTTGCAAAATGCTACCAGCCTATGCCGAAGAGTTTGCCGAAAACAGTAACGGCCGTTTCCACCGGCAGTAAAAACCAAACCCAGCCCAGGCACACAAAATTAAACGTCAGGAACCAACTAAACAGCGTCCAGGCGCGTTTTTGGGCGGGTTTGTCGTTGAGGCCGCGATACCATTTGCGGGTGCGGTCGCTCCATTGTTTGTGGGCAAACAGGGCCGTGCCGTGCCACAAGCCCCAAATGACATAGTTCCAACTGACGCCATGCCACAGGCCGATGGTGAGCATCGTCGCCGTTTGCGAGACGAAGACGATGAGGGTGGTGCGAGGGGCGCGGTTTGCGGCGCAGCAGGGTGCGAGATAGCGGTGTGAAGACGTAGAATCGCGCCCAATTGCTTAAGGTGGCGTGCCAGTTTTGCCAGAAAGCGGTGATATTTGTGCGTAAGATACGGCCGATTGAAGTTTTCCGGCAGACGAATGCCAAAGAGAATGCCCAGACCGATGGCGATGTCGGTGTAGCCCGCGAAATCGAAGAAGAGGCGCAGGGCGTAGCCGTAGAGCAGCACCCACAAGGCCAGCGACGAAGTAGCTTGCTCGGCATTGGCGACGGTGAGCGACATGCCTTGCGCCAGCAGATCCGCCACCACAAATTTCTTAAACAGACCGACGGCAATGCGGTAGCCACCTTCGCCAAAACGCACAGCATCCAGCCCGACCATCTCTGGCAGGGCGCGGAAATCTTTGACGAAGCGTTCGGCGCGGTCAATGGGGCCAGCGATGTAGGCGGGGGCAAAGATGACGTAGGTGACGTATTCGCGCAGGGAGAGCACGGGCAGGATGCCGGTTTGGCGGTCACGCAGGGTGTGGATGAGGCGGAAGGCGACGTAGGAGAAACCGAGCCAGGCCAAATCGGAGGGCGAGGCCAGGGCTGTGTCCTGGTTGGTGAAGGAGCGCCAGAGTTGGGAAACGGCCGTTACCAGCAGCGGCGTCTTCAAAACCACAAACAGGACCACAATGAACAGGATGCCACCCGTCAGCACTTTGCGCTGTTCGGCCTTGTCGGTCAGTTTGGCGATGCCCAGGAAGATGAGACTGACGAGTCCTACAGCCAGCGCCACCGTGAGCGGCGAAGGTGGACGGTAGGCGATGGGGCGGAAATCGGCGGGCAGGAAGCGTAAAAGGGCGACGCCAAAGACCACCATCAGCAGCACGATAAGCGTGCGCCGATCTTCGTGCCAGGTGGCTTGCTGGGTTTCGTCGTCCCGTTTACGACTGAGCGCCCACAACAGTACGGTGATGGCGATGGTTCCTGTTTGCAGGGCAAAACTGGCAAAGCGCGGCGCTAGATTGGGCTGTAACCAGTAGATGCCGAGCGCACTGCCAATCAGCAGCGCCCAGCCGCGCCATCGCCCAGAGAGCAGTCCAGCATAGAGCACGGCGGCGATGGCGAAGATGAGGAGGCTGGTGAGATCGAGACCCATAGCTAATAATGAATTGTGAATTGTGAATTGTGAATTGTGAAGTTGGTCTCGTGGTGCAATTCATTATTCATTATTCTTTCTCTGGGAATTCTGTCTGGATGGTGTGGTGGATTTTATCGAGCATCATGATGGTGGCGAGGTTGAGCATGGGGTAGCCGCGCTCGAAGGGTTCTGGCGAGGTGTACTCGAAGGGGCCGTACCAGGTAAGATGGACGTTATCTTGTTCCTGCATACCACGATTGGGTAAGGTATCCGCCAGAATGTCAAAATCGATGAGGGGGAGTTGGTATTTTTCGGCCACGCGGCGGATGCTGATGTTGTTGCGGTTGTCTTCCCCTTCAAAGCGGTCGGCTTTGGTGATAAGGACGGGGATGACGCCCCGTTCCATGACATAGTTGACGATTTTTTCCATGCGCGGCTCGAACTGATCGCTTTGATCGTTGGTTCCCAGGGCTATGAGCAGGATGCTGGGGGTGTGCAGACGGATTTCGCAATCGAGCATGTCGGTGTCGAATTCTGGGTTGCAGATTTCTAAGTTCATGAGGTCTGGGGCGAAAACGGCCGTTGCGTGCAGTCCATTTTTTACAGCTGCGCCAAAATGTTGGAAGGATTTGTCGTAGTAGTCGATGGTTTCTTGCAGATAGGCGTATTGCGCCAGGTCGAATGTGCGCTGGTCGAAGCGCACTAGAAAATCGGGGGAAGCCGAGCCGCTGTCGCCTAGTTTGGAAAAGGCGTTGGGGCGACGGTCTTTTTCTTGTCCCAGGGCATATATTTCTAGCACATGAGCTTGTACCTCTGGTGGCAGGATGATGAATTCGTCTTTGTGCATGCCATTGATCATGTCGCCAGGGGGGATGGCGGTGGGGGATGGCGTGAGCGTATTTGTGGGTGTGGCTGAAGGGGTGGCGGTAGGCGTTTGCATGGGGGTGGCGGTAGCCGTTGCCGTGGGCAAATCTGTGGGTGTGGGCGGCACGGTGGCAATTTGGGCCAGCGTGGGCAGGGCGATCTCAGTCGGATGAATGGCAGCAGAGACCTGCTGGGGGGCTGAGGTGCAGGCGGAGAGAAAGAAGAGGAGGAAAACGGCCGTTATCAAAAAATAGTGTGTAGAACATAAAGTGGCGAAGCCACAACCAAATTGGGGGACATTGATACGGTCGAACTCTGATGCCTTCTTTTTATGAGTGTTCGACCGTATCAGTGTCCAAATAGATAACGCATAGTGCGCAAACTTTGAATGCCAACTGCGTAATCCGTGTCCTTCTATGGTAAATGCACTTCCGTCCTGAGCTATGTCGAAGGAGCGCACTACACTTTTTGCTTTGTGTTTCATGTGACTTACTGTTCCTGTACCGTTTTCACAATGGTATCTAGTACCATCAACGCGGTTAAATCGTTGATGGGATAGCCGCGTTCCAGCACTTCGGGATTGGTGTAGTCGTTGGTGTCGTGCATCGTGAGGTGAATGTCATCACCGCTGAGACCGCGCAGGGGCATAGTGTCGGCCAGGAGGTCAAAGTCCCATAACGGCACTTCGTATTCTGCGGACAGGTCGCGGATGATTTGGTTGTTGACGTTTTTCTCATCGTCGAAGCGGTCGTTTTTGGTGCTGAGGATGGGCACGATGCCCTGCGCGATGAGGTCTTCTAGTAGCTTGCGCAGATTGGCTTCCATGGCGGCCGGTACGTTGTCGTTGGTTCCCATGCGGATGATGAAAATGCTGGGATTGTTGGTGCGGATTTCGCACGCGACGACATCTTCTTCCGGCTCGCAGAATTCTTCATCGGGCCAACCCAATTCATACATGGTGCGGAAGGATAGGCCAACTTTAGCGGATTGGCCGTAACGGGAAAAGCTGCCAGCAAACTGGTCGATGGTGGGTTGCAGGTAGTCGTAGATGCCCAGGTTGTAGTTGTCGCTGTCGAAGCGAGCCAGGAAATGAGGGGTGAGGACTACGCTGTCGCCGATTTTAGAGAAGGCGCGAGGGTTGCGCAGTTGAGTTTCACCCCGCGCATAAATGTCACGCACGTTTTCTTGCACGTTTTCAGGCATGATCAGGAAGTCGCTGAGGGGAATGCCGTTGACGATTTGGTTCTCGGGAATGGACGTGGGTGATGAAATGGGCGTGGCCGTAGGTGGTGGGGTGGCGGTTGGTTTGTTTGTTGCCGTGGCAGGGATGGGAGTATCGGTTGGTAATTCTGTGGGCGCGATGGTATGGGTGGGAACGGCCGTTGCCTCTTCTACCTCGTCAGCAATTTCTTCAGCAGCGGGCGGGTTGGTAGGTGAAACCGTTTCTGTTACCGCAGATGACCCACATGCCGCTAACCCCAAAATGAATACAAAAAGCAAAACAGTTCTGATAAAAATCTTCATTAAAACCCTTGATAAATCCACTGGGGCGCACTGTCGCTGGTCATAATAATCAGCAGCAAAATAATGAGACACAGCCCCACTACCAGTAAATTTTCTCGACTAAATATCTTACGAATCATAATGATGAGTGATGAATGATGAACGATGAACTCAATATTCATCACTCATCAATCATCATTCCTAATCGCTTTCCCCACACCATTTCCACTCGCCATCCTCTTGGACGACGCGATAGGCAGTCAGCGGAAACTCGGTATCTTCTGTGCCATACGTGGCAACAATAGCGCCCGTGCAGCTTACTTTGCCGTCACCCGCATCGGTGCAGGTCATGCCTTCAATATGAACGCCGGAGACGCTTTCAAAGGCGCGGGATTCCCGTTCTAAAACCCCTTCCATTTCTGAACAGAGCAGTTGCTGAATGGTTTCAGCGTCGCCATCGGCTTTGGCTTGCAGGTAGTTTTCAACGGTTTGGGCGGGATCGCCAGCCGTTCCACCGCCACAAGCGGCGAGAATGAAGATGAGTAATAGAGTGAGTAGAATTAGTTTTTTCATAATGTGTTCCTTGCTGCTTACTGACCTAATTCTTGCCGAAGTTCATCCAGCATCATCAGGCCGATGAGGTCGTGGACGGCATGACCGCTTTCCATCGTTTCTGGCAGGGTGAAATCATGCGGGGCGATCATCTCTGCCATGTGGACATCGCCTGGGATAAGGCCGCGATTGGGCAGTGTTTCGGCCACAATGTCGAACTCAAGCAGAGGCACGTTAAATTCTGCCGCCAGTTCACGCAGAATGTCGTTGTTGATATTGCCGTCCCCTTCAAAACGGTCGGCTTTGGTGACGAGTATGGGGATAACGCCATTGGCGATGCTGGTTTGCACGACTTGCTTCATATTGTAGCGATAGCCAGACGGTGCGCCAGCGTCGTTAGAGCCAAGCCGCACGAAGATAATGCTGGGATTGTTGAGACGGAATTCGCAGTTGAGCACGTCTTCATTGGCTTGGCACCACTCTTTGTCTGCCCACAGCGGGTCAAAAACCGACCAGGAGTGCAGCCCATTACGGGAGGAGACGCCGTACCGTGAAAACTGTCCGGCGAAATAGTCGATGCTCGATTGTAAATAGGCGTATTCGCCTAAGTTGACGTTTTGTGGGTCATCAAAGCGACCGAGAAAGTTGGGATTCATGGAGGTGGAATCGCCTAGTTTGGAGAAGGTGGTGGCGCTGCGGCCTTGCGTTTGCCCATCGGCAAAGATGGCTTGCACATGTTCGCGCACGGCCGGGGACAGTGACGATGATCTGATCGACGGGGATACCATTGACATTGAGGGGAACGGCCGTTGGCGATGTTATCGCTGCGAGTGTGGTTTCAGGCAAGGGTGTATTGGTCGCGGGCAGACTGGGTTGGCTGGTTGATGTGGGCGCGAGGGTTGGCGGAACGGCCGTTGGCTCCATTTTAATCGGTTTTTCTGCTGCCGTGGGCACAACAGCCACAGCCGCTTTCGTTATCGTTGCGACTGCGTTCGGGCTATTTGTCGTTGCGCCATTTGTCGTTGCGCCTGGTTCCGTTTGGTTAGCGCCACACGCCGTTACACTGGCGAAAAGGAAAATAGTTAGAAAAAAGAACAAAATGCGTCGTTGCATAGTTGATTTGAATTCCTGAAAAGATTTAGCCGCGATTATAGCTGTTTTGTTTGTTTTTCCCCTAATTTTGAGCAGGTAATATGATTTCGTTAATCATTGCGTCCAAGACCATGAGTGCGGTGAGATTGTGCATGGCGTGACCACGTGTGAAGGCGGTGGGGTCGGTGTAGTCGTGGGCGTAGAAGGTGTTCATGTGAACGTTATCCACATCCAGCCCGCGACCGGGCAGCGTGCCAGCCACCGGATCGAATTCCCACAGTGGAATCTGATAATCGGCGCTGATTTGGCGCACGATGTCGTTGTTTTGATTGCTGCCTTCATTTCGGTCTGCTTTCGTGCCGATGATGGGGATGACGCCGTTGTCGATGGCGTAGGCCACAATTTGGCGCATAGATTCATCGTAAAGGTCGGGCGCACCGGCATCGTTGGAGCCGAGGCGGATGAGCAAAATGCTAGGATTTTGCAGCCTGATTTCGCAGGCAATGACGGTTTCATTGGGCTGGCAAACGGCTTTGTCCGCCCAGATTGGATCGAAAACTGTCCAGGAATGCAGGCCAATGCGCACGGCGGCGCTGTCACGGTTGAAGGAGCCGGGGAAATGGTCGATCACACGCTGGAGATAGGCATAGTCGCCAAGATTATATGGCCCCTCATCGAAGCGAGAGAGAAAATGATCGTTTTCGACGGTGCTGTCGCCCATTTTGGCGAAGGCGTGTGGATTTCGGCCTAGCGCCTGCCCCTTCGCATAGATTACGCGAGTGTTTTCCAAGACAGTGGACGGCATGACGACGATTTGGTTGAGTGGGATGCCGTTGAGCGTGGGAGGGATGGGGGCATTGGTTGTTGTTGATGGCTCGCTGGCGGTAAGTGGCGCTGGGGTGGCGGGTGCGGTGAAGTGGTTGGGGATGGTGAGTTCTTGTCCAGCCTGAATGAGGCTGGGATCGATGATGTTGTTGGCGGCGGCGATTTCGTCGACGGTGATATTGTAACTGGTGGCGATGGAAAACAGGGTTTGTCCTGTTTCGATGGTGTGGATTTGGGGAAGCGGGCGGGAACGGCCGTTTGTATGGGTAGACTCGTGGTGGAAATGGCCTGTCCTGAGCTTGTCGAAACGGCCGTTTCTCCCACCAACGGTATTAGCGCCAGGGGTGCGGGAGTGGGCAGGGCATTGCTGCTTTTGGTTTGATTCTGAAGAATATTCCCTAGCAAAAACAGCATTCCGAAGGCCGTTATAAAAATGAGGAAATAAGCAGTATACAGCAGCAGAGAATCACGACGTTCCATACAAGGGAGTGTAGCCAAATGCCAGTCTAAAAACAACGTGTTCAGCCTCGGTTTTGCCCAGTTTGCCGCGAAAGGCTACCATTGTGATATGCCTTCGTGCATATTTTTAGTTTTGTAAATAAAAGGAAGGAAACCGATGAATAGAAAATTTGGATTTTTACTTGTGTTAATCGTGATGATAGCCGTTTTGGCCGCTTGTGGTGGGGAAACGGAACCTGAACCGACTGCAACCTTGCCGCCTCCGGAACAAGTTGTCATTGTCTCAGATACGCCAGCCTCAACGGCTCCAGATGGGGAGGCCACGGCCGTTGTCATTAACTTGCCGCAACTGCCAGACCTGCCAACCTCCACACCAACCCCACCCCCGCCGACTGTTCCTCCCCTTGTGGTGACAGCCATTCACGCTACCGTTGTAGCCGGACAAGCCACAGAAACGGCCGTTCCTGAAGCAAACAATGGCGAGCGTGTCAATGCGACCGAAGCACCCGGTCAAGCCCCCGTAATCGTCAACTTCTTTGCTTCTTCTGCGCCAGAAGGCTCCGGTATACGTTATTTCTTGAACTATGATGTATCCAATGCCACTCGTGTGGAGATTTTTGGCAATGTCATGGAAAACCCCCAGACAGGTAGTTGGCCGGTGTACAACGAATCAAACAATTGGGTTTTATGGGCCGCAAACGACATCGCCTGGGTAGAATCTCAAATATATGTACAGCCAGATCAGCCTTCTGGCTCCACCTTGTCCGACATCAGTTTGAACAGTAATCAGACAACCGTTTGCCTTAAAGACCCCCAGTTCGTAGACGGCGATAAAATTCATATCATCGTGAACGGAAATTTGGCATTGAACAATTTCCAAACAGGTGGCCGAGATATTTGTGGGACAACAACGCTCCCCAGCGGGCCAAATGCCATTGAAATTCAAGCTACCAATGAAGGAGCAACCCCGCTTGTCGTCATGCAGATATCCTTCAGCAATGTGGCGGCTGGCGCACCCGTTCAGATTTCCCAAGCCCTAAAAACTAACGAAGTCGCCCGATTCACCGTAACCGTCCCCTAATCGCCCCCTCCCCTCAATCCCCTCCCGTTAGGAGGGGATTGAGGGGAGGGAAAAGCGATTACCGATTTATTTTCTCCACCTATCTGTGGATTTCAATCCACAGATACAGCCTCAACCTCAATCACTTGTCTCGCTTCCTGCCGCTTCACAGCCTCAGCTAAAAATGCCCGAAACAGTGGATGAGCACGATTAGGCCGGCTCTTGAATTCTGGATGGAACTGGCTGCCCACCATGAACGGGTGATCCTGTAACTCGGCAATTTCCACTAAACGGCCGTCGGGCGATAGCCCACTAAACACCATCCCTTCCTCACTCAACTGCTCTCGATAACTATTGTTGAATTCCCAGCGGTGACGGTGGCGTTCATAAATCAAAGATTGCTGATACGCTTGCGCCGCCTTCGTCCCCGGTTCCAACTTGCAGGGATAGGCGCCCAGGCGCATCGTGCCGCCCATGTCAGTTAAATGCGTTTGGTCAGGCATCAGGCTGATAACGGGATGCTCTACCTGCGCATCGAACTCCGTGCTGTTGACATCTTCTGTGCCGAGAATATGGCGGGCAAACTCTATACACATCACCTGCATACCCAGGCAAAGCCCCAAATATGGCACCTTGTTTTCCCGTGCCCAACGCGCTGCCTGAATTTTGCCTTCCACTCCACGTTCGCCAAAGCCGCCAGGCACCACAATGCCATCCAATCCTGCAAACAGTTCCCAGCCCTTGCCTTTTTCTAAATCGCCAGAATGAATCCATTCAATCTCGACATGGCGATTATTGGGAATACCAGCATGGTAAAGTGCCTCGCGCACACTCATATAAGCGTCATGCAGTTCCACATATTTGCCTACAATGCCCACCCGAATGGTTGGTTTTGGCTTGCGAATTTCAGCAATGAGTTCTTCCCATTCGCTTAAATCTGGTTTCTTGGTTTCGGGCAATTGCAGACGCTCGATCACATACTCATCCAGCTTGGTAGCCGCCAATTCTAACGGAATGGCGTACAGCACATCGGCGGTAACGGCCGGAATGACAGCCTTTTCTGGCACATCACAGAACAGGGCAATTTTCTGGATATGTTCTTGCGGAATGTGATGGTCGGCACGCGCCACAATTACATCTGGTTGAATACCAATGCCGCGAATTTCACGGACACTGTGTTGAGTAGGTTTGGTTTTCAGTTCTCGACTGGCTCCAATATAGGGCAGAAAGGTCACATGAACGTAAAGCGTATTTTCAAAACCCACATCAGAGCGCATTTGGCGCAATGCTTCCATAAATGGCAGACTCTCAATATCGCCCACCGTGCCACCGACCTCCACCAAGACAACATCCGCATCACTTTTTTGAGCAACGAGATGGATGCAACGTTTGATTTCATTGGTGATGTGGGGGATGACCTGAATCGTGCCTCCCAGGTAATCTCCACGCCGTTCTCGGGCAATTACTTCTGCATAAACGCGCCCGGTGGTGACATTGGAAGCCTGGTTGAGGCTGATGTCGATAAACCGTTCGTAGTGACCCAGATCGAGGTCGGTTTCCGCGCCGTCATCGGTAACAAACACTTCACCATGCTGATACGGTGACATGGTGCCGGGATCAACGTTGATATACGGGTCTAATTTTTGCACGGCGACGGTAAAGCCCCGTGCTTTCAAGAGGTTGCCTAGGGCGGCGGCCGTTACACCTTTGCCCACTGAGCTAACAACGCCTCCGGTGAAGAATATAAATTTTGTCATCTTGTTTTCTCCTCAAAAAAAGAGAGGGGCATGTCACCTAGGTGACATGCCCCTCTCGAAATTACGTGGTATGGTGTCTTAGCGAAATTATCTTTCGCATATGTTTTTTCTATTTATAGGAGCCGTTCCAGATCCTCTGCTGTGCGTCCCATGTCCAAGAAAATGAGACCTAGCTTTGCCTGGGCCCGAGCTAATACGGTGAGAACTGCGTCCTCGCCTACAGCCATTAAAACAATAATACCGTCACTACCTTTGATGAAAACACGATCTAGCGTGCCACGTCGTAGTTCGCTAGAAATACGATCACCTAAGGAGAGCATCGCTGCGGACATAGCAGAAATACGATCTTCATCGACATCTGCTGGTAATGAAGAAGCCATGATTAAACCGTCAACGCTGACAACGGCCGATGCTTCAATATCTGGGGTTCCTGCTTGTAGGTCGCGGAGGCGATCGACCATCATTTCGGTACGGGATCTCATCCTGAAATCTCCTTATTTAGCTTGTTGGATTCTAATTTTATGTTAGTTAGAACGCAAAAAATCATAACATACATGTTTTAGGCTGTCAAACGAATGTACCAGTGAAAATTGATGACATAACGGCCGTTTTCTGTCAAGTAATCATTGCGCGTAGATAGGCTTGAACGACAGGGCTTCCTATCAACGAAGCCGGTCTAAATCGACCTTGTGCTTTTGCGCTTGATTTTGGTCAATGGGGGGCGTGGTTTCTAATCGTTTCCAAGCCTGCTCGCAGTGCTTCTAATTCTTCGCTGGATTCTGGCAGTTCGCCGTACCTTATTTTGACATAGGTTTCGGTGATGAGGCGTGTATCGGCTTGGTTTTCAGGCCACGCTTTGCTTAATGTGGCCAGGTATTCAAAAGGCGTTTCCGCATCGGCACGGGCGTAGCCGTTGATGGCGGCGGCGCGGCACATATTTTGGTAGATGCGGCGAATGGAGGCGGCCGTGCGCCAGCCATGGAGCAATCCAAGTCGATTAAGCAGCCTTTGGCCGAAATTCAGGCGGGGCGGGGATGATCTGGCGGTTGTTTTGGTGGCTGCTTCACTGTCACGGGCGGCAAATTCTGCTTTGCGATAGACACGTCCCAAAGCGAGTGTGACGGCGAGCATCATGGCAATCATCAACAGAATATTGATGGTTTTGATCCCGCTGTTTACGCCGTCTTCGATTTCAACAGTGGCTGTGGCTTGTGGCGTTAGTAAAAATGAATTGTCGATGGGTACGGGCGGGGCTTCGAGAACTTGTATCATGAAAGGCGTGAGAAGCCCGACCAGAAATTCGATAAACAAAGACAAGAATCGTAGAATGGGTTCAAGTAAGCTGAAGACAGTATCGAATACAACGATGCCCCCCATGTAGATTGCGCGTTGTAATGGATCGAGAAATTTAGCAATGGCGAGCATGGTTTGTCCGCTGACGATGAAGGTGGAAAATGCGCCTGCGAGAACAAGCAACAAGGCGGCAAATCCAACGGACAGGAGCCATTTGGGATTGATTGAGGCTGAAAGACCGGATTGTTGCTTTTCAATTTCTTCGACACGGGCCAGGGCAACGGCCGTTAAGCTGACAAAGAAGAAAAGTAAAATAAATGGCACGATACTCCAGGGTAGATAGTTGATACTCATGGCAATGATGAGTGGTGCGATGAGTAAAGCACCGACCCGCAGGCGGCGTCCCGCACTGTTGATGGAAAACGATTTGCCAATCAGACGCAACCCGCGCCACCACACAAAAACGACGAGGACAAACCAGCCCAGGCTTTGCAGCCAAACTGTATTTTCTGGCTCGGCAATAGTGGCAAACAATTGCCCTATCCACCTGAAATCAAACCAGGATGCAGGTTGGAAAAACAGGGTGCGGAGGGTGAAGAGATAGATGAGCAAAATGGCGACTGCCAGAATAAATTGCTGCCGGGAACGAGGCCAGTCGAGGGTGCTCATCAGCCGCACCAGATTGAAGGGCAGATACATGAGCAGCAGCAACCACATCAGGAGCAACCCTGAAGACCAGGGGCGAGTCAGGGGCAATACGATTACCACAAATGGCGTGAGTAACGCCACTTCCATCAGAATCCACGTCACATAGAGGAGTTCATGCTGAAGATAGCTCCACAGTATCTGGCGGCGCTGGGGATTTTCTGATGATTGGAGGAAGATGCTAGTTTGGCTCATTTGCCCCCCTCCAAACCTTTTTCTTACGTGTCATCCCCGCGAAGGCGGGAATCCAGAGACATGGTCTCTGGATTCCCGCCTTCGCGGGGATGACAGGTTTATATTCCAAATCATTTGGGAAATTGTAACAAGGGTGGGGGTCAAAAACGTATTACTTTCCATATGCTTCAACCTCCAACTCCACCGGCGACGGCGTGGGGATGGCACTTAGCGCGGCTTCTGTGACCGTATGGCTGGTTGGCCCTGCTTTGAAGGCGGGGGCAGTTGAGGGGATATGGTAAGAAAGAATGTTGCCGAGATTGGTGGGTGGCGGCTCGGCGGCCAGGGAGATGAGCACGACGCGGCGGCCTGCTTCTTGCAGTCGCACCAAAACCACCATGATCTCATCTGTGACAACGGCCGTTACCAATACCACCGTCGCCGCCCAAGGCAAACGGGGACTCTCACGCAGCATCATGCCTTCAATCGAGCCAGTCGCAAACTCCGTCACCACCGCCATGCCTTCCAAAATATGGCTCAACTGGTCGGGACTGCGCCCTGGCGCCACCCGAATCGGCTGATCAGAATTAGGCACAGAGCCATTGGCGTAGACGCCAACCTCCCATTTCTGCAAGAGGCCAAAATTGCCCACAGACGCCGCCACACTGACCGCCCGTTCCAACAGCAGTGGGTCAAAACCCATCCAATGTTTTGGGATAGGTAGCGACATTCAAAAACACCGCCAGCGTCATGCCCACGGAAGGCTCGTAGATTTTTGTTTGTAACTGACCGCGCCGCGCCGTCGCTTTCCAATGCACATCGCGGAAGCGATCTTGCGGTTGATAATCACGGATGCCCTGCGTTTTGATGGGATCCGTGAACAAACTGCGCTGCGTTTTGACATCACCAAACGGTTTTTTGGCAGGCAAGCCGAGTGCTTCCAACGGCCAAATTTGCGGATACACCACCAAGGTGTCGATGTAGTTATGTTCCTGTTCTCTGGTGAACAACGTAAATACATCCCCGGATTTATAGGTGACGGGACCAAGTTTGTAATAGCCTCTGGTGGGGAAAACGAGCGTTGTTTGCCGTTCTAGTTTCTCATGTCCATATAAAGAAAACGTGTGCTGTAATTGGTATTTGCTGGAGATTTCAGTAGCGATTTGCGTAATTTTGTCGCTTAGATGGGGCGGAATGGGGAGCGTGTCTTGAAATTGCAGCCAGGTGAGGGGCAATGCCTTGTGATTGTTGACCTCGATGGTCATGGTGACGGGTTCGCCTGGGAAAACACGGGTGCGGTCGAAATGGCGTTCATAGGTGACGCCGAGAAGCGAGAGATTTTTCCAAACGGTGCTGACCCCAGCGATGAGAAGTAGCATGAGCCCTAAGGCCAGCCATGCCGGATGCCGTTCAGTGGCAAACCCAATGAGCAAGAAAATAAAGGCCAATGATCAGCCAGCTATCGGAAAAGATGCTGTTTTCTCGTTCCTTGAAGACGAGACCACGTGCTTTCGCAAAATCGGCAGTATCGAAATCTTTGCCGGTGATGGCAGTGTTTAAAAGTCGGCGTCGTGCTTTCCGTTTGATTTCTCGCTGACTTTCCTGGACTTCAAGGTTAAAGTCGAGATTGTTCATTCTGTTTCTACGGGAACGGGAACGGTGTTGACAACTTCTGTGATGACTTCTTCCGGGCGGCGGCCGCGTAGGCGGGTTTGGGGGTTGACGATGAGGCGGTGGGTGAGCACGTAGGGGGTCATGGTTTTTACGTCGTCGGGGATGACAAAGGAACGGCCGTTTATAGCAGCAATTGCCTGACAAGTTCGGTAGAGCGCCATCGTCGCTCGCGGACTGGCCCCCAGTTCGATGTCTTCATGGTCGCGGGTGGCGCGGCACACGTTGACGATGTAATTGCGCACCGACGCTTCCACTTTCACCTGCCGCACTGCCTGCTGCATCGCCACAATGTCGGCGGCCTCGACGACTTGTTCCAAGTGTTTCTAGTGGGTCTTGCTGCTCAAAGCGCAGCAGGATGTCGTTTTCTTCGTCAACGGAGGGATAGCCCAGCGCCACTTTCATGAGGAAGCGGTCGAGCTGTGCTTCTGGCAGCGGGAACGTCCCCTCTAGCTCAATGGGATTTTGCGTGGCGAGGACTAAAAACGGCCGTGGCAAGCTGTGGGTTTTAATATCCACAGTCACCTGTCGTTCCGACATCGCTTCTAATAAGGAGGACTGCGTACGGGGCGTGGCGCGGTTGATTTCATCTGCCAGCAAAATTTGGGCGAAAACTGGCCCTGCCCGGAACTCAAATTCCTGCGATTTTTGATTGTAATAGTAAATGCCGGTGACATCGGAGGGCAGCAAGTCAGGCGTAAACTGCACGCGATGGAAGGTGCAGCCCAGCGATGCCGCGATGGTTTTTGCCAGCGTGGTCTTGCCAGTACCGGGAACATCTTCCAGCAAGATATGCCCTTCACACAACATGGCAATCAGCGCCAAATCAATGATTTCGCCTTTGCCGACGATCACTTTTTGGATGTTTTCTCGTAGCTTTTTAGCGGTTTCTGCAATCATGATGGTTCCTTCCGGTTGATGTGTCATTTCAGTGACAATCGAGTATCACCCAACGCCCTGTCGTCGTCAAATGAATTTCTTCCTGCTCAAAGTTGTCCTACGGATAAGGCGAGATTGATCCAATCTGTCAAGATTGGCAAGTTTCTATCCACAATTACGTAAAAACGTCTTGTGTTTATGTTAAGATTCTTTATAATGTAGACATATGAATGTCGTATAGTGCAGGTCTCTAGGGTGAGACCCGCGTTTTTCAGGAGGACAAGATGAAGAAAACAAGTTTAATGGCCGTTCTCATAGCAACCGTCCTAGTTTTAATCACCGCCACAATTGCGTCCGCATTGACACATTACGTGGTCTGGGGGGACACCTTGTGGGACTTGTCACGGTATTATGGCACATCCATTGATGCCATCGTGCAGGCAAATGATCAAATCACCAATCCCAATTTAATTTTTGCTGGTGATTACTCTTGAAATTCCGGTGGGACCAACCGCAACACCAGGGCCAACCATCTGGAACTGTTCAACCCCGCCAGCGGCGACCGTCACGCCTCCTGCTGGTCTATTTACGTATGTGGTCCAGCGGGGTGATACCTTGTCTAGCATTGCCTATCGCTTTAATACCACCGTGCAAGCCATCATGCAGGTGAATCCGCAGATTACCAATCCCAATGTGATTTATGCCGGACAAGTGATTCTGATTCCCGCTGGCACGGGCGGCTATCCCACGCCGATTCCGCCGCAACCGACTGGCCCTGCGTCTACCATAACACCCGCACCCACAAGTGTGCCGCCGCCCTCTATCGGTTTGAGTTGGGTGGTCAATCCCTTGTGTTGGCTTATCCCGACTAGATGCGCCAAGCTGGCATGAAGTGGGTGAAATTTCAATATAAATGGACGGCGGGTGATTCGCCTGACGCAGTGGCTCCTATCATCAATGCGGGGCATGACCAAGGTTTTAAGGTACTTATTTCCGTAGCGGGCGAGGAGAATTATCCGCCTCCTGGCAGCATTAATTTTGCCAGTTTTACGCAGTTTATGGGCGGCTTGGCGGCCTTAGGGCCAGATGCCATCGAAGTCTGGA
>CAVVFA010000013.1:0-102857 GCA_963747345.1 uncultured Chloroflexia bacterium
GTGGCGCTCATTGAAACGATTGTGCGCCAGCTCAACGAACGCCAGTCAACCACGATGGTGCTGGTGACGCACAACATCTTCCAGGCCAAACGGCTGGCTCATCGTGTAGTTTTTTTATTGGAAGGCAAAATTGTGGAAACGGCCGTTGCTGATACGTTTTTCACGTCGCCCCAAGACCCGCGCACGGCGGCGTTTGTGGGCGGCGATATGGTTTATTGAGCAAGGGGCAAAGTGGCAGAGTGGCAGAGTGGCAGAGTAACGTGTTACCCCGTTACCCTGCCACCTTGCAACCCTGCAACTTTGCAACCTTGCAACCCTTTAAGGAAGGAGAATTATGAAAATTTGGAAACTTTTACTCATCGTTTTATTGGCAATGGTCTTGTTGGCAGGCTGTGGCAGTACCACAGCGGAACCTACACCTGTTGCTGAACAACCAGCAGCAGAGCCAACGGTTGAACAACCAGCAGCAGAACCAGCAGTTGAAGAACCAACAGCAGAACCAACTGCTATTAACAGTGATGACCTCATCCTGGCAACCACCACCAGCACCCAAGACTCTGGTTTGCTGGATTATCTTTTGCCGATATTTGAAGAAGAAAGCGGCATCAAGGTGGCGGTCATTGCGGCGGGTACTGGGCAAGCATTGAAATTGGGTGAAGATGGCAACGCCGATGTGCTGCTGGTTCACGCCCGCAAGTTGGAAGACGCTTTTATGGAAGCCGGGCACGGCAGCCGCCGCGAAGACGTGATGTATAACGATTTCATTATCGTCGGCCCCGCCGCAGATCCGGCTGGCATTAAGGGCATGGAAAGCGTAACCGAAGCGTTTGCCCTGCTGGCAAACGGCAGCAGCGACTCTGCTTTTATTTCACGCGGTGACGATTCTGGCACCCATACCAAAGAACTTGGCATCTGGGAAGCCGCCGGTATCGAACCAGCAGGCGATTGGTATGTCTCCGCCGGGCAAGGTATGGGCGCGGTGCTGACAATGGCCAATGAACAGCAAGCCTACACCCTCAGCGACCGCGCCACCTATCTGGCACGCACGTTGGAAGGCACCGACCTG
The DNA here is from genome assembly GCA_963747345.1 of uncultured Chloroflexia bacterium. GTDB lineage: Bacteria > Chloroflexota > Anaerolineae > Promineifilales > Promineifilaceae. The sequence goes on from CAVVFA010000013.1 coordinate 1,067, forward strand.
GAGATTTTAGTCGAGGGCGACCCCGCGCTCTTCAATCCCTACGGCGTCATTGCCGTCAACCCGGACAAGGGCGCACACATCAAAGCGGAGCAGGCCAATCAGTTCATCGACTGGCTGATTTCGGTGCCTGCTCAAGAGAAAATTGCGGAGTTTGGGGTAGCTGAGTTTGGTGCGCCGCTGTTCACGCCGGATTCTGAGGCGTGGAATAGTAAGTAGTTCGTGATTCGCAATGCGTGATTCGTGAGGGCGCGAATCACGCATTGCACCCCCCTTCCAGTCGTGACATTTGAGTGATGATTGTCAGGTGACAACGGCCGTTTTGTCGCGTATATTGTATGCTGCCAAAGAGGTTCGTTAGCATTTTCCATGCCCGCCCACCAGTCAGTACCGTAAACCGATGGGTAGCTGCTATTCACACCTAAATACACATACGAGCAAAGGTTTACCGCAAAAGGAGCATCTCGCCCATGAAAATCTCAAAATTATTGCTCAGAATAGCCGGTAGCTTTAGTTTTGCTATTGCCATATTTCAAGCTGTGATCAGCTTTGTCCCTTCTTGGAGTCTCTATTTTGGAGCCCCTCCAGAACTGGTATCTAATCCGACAATCCTCATTATATCGGGGTTGGTAGCCGCCATTATTTTTGGAATATTTGGTCTTTATGCCCTATCTGGGTCTGGCGATATTCCCCCACTGCCTTTGTTGCGTGTGGGACTATTAGCAGTTGGGTGTATCTATACCCTGAGAGGCTTATTATTGGTATTCCAATTACTCGTCATTGGGGGCATTTTACAGTCTGATGAAACCTTTCCATCACAAATGGTAATATCTTCCCTGGTCTCGTTAATCGTTGGTTTATTATATTTGTCAGGAAGTTTGATGGCGTGGCGCGATTTACAACCAGTAAAAAAGAGCCACGCCACCACCTAATAATGGTTTCAGTGGAGCGGCAAGATCACCCGGCTCGTTGCCTGCTGAAGTAAGTATGATCCAGAAAATAATAGTGAAATTTTTACCCCTCGCTACTCTGGGAGAATGATGACTAATTCACAACCATACCCCATCGTCTTAGCGCACGGCATCGCCCGGTTTGATGTGCTCACAAACAGCCTGTTACGCAAGCTCAACCAGTTCTTGTGGGATTTCAGCCTGGAAGTTGACCGGCTCCACTACTTCAAGGGCATTGCCTCCTATCTGGAACGGCACGGGTATGACGTGTACCATACCAACCTCTCGTTTGCCGCTGGGGTGGAAAAGCGTGCCACTGAGCTGGCTGTGCAAATTCGGCAAATTTTGGCGGAAACAGGGCAGGAGAAAGTGCATATCATCGGGCACAGCATGGGCGGGCTGGATGCGCGGCAAATGCTTTATCAGGAACGAGCTATGGCCGCCAGTGTGGCCTCTGTCACCAGCATCGGCACGCCCCACAATGGCACTATGCTGGCGGATTATGCCTTGGCGAACGGCGGGGAAGATGTGCTTGCCACCCTACGGCCGTTTTTCGACCTGGATGGTTTCCTGACCCTCACCACAACAAAACGGCTGGCGTTCAATGAGGTAGCGGAAGCGTGGGAGGCGAGCAACCCCGTTTTGTACCAAACGTACGCCGGGTCTCAAGCATTTGAGAACATCATGCTGTTAATGAAAGGAACTTACCAGTTCATCTATGAACAAGCGGGTGAAAATGACGGGCTGGTTCCCGTTTCCTCCCAGTTGTGGACGACTGAGTTGGTGGCGACAGATGGTACGGTTAAGCAAATTGCACAACGGCCGTTTCCCGTCCCTGTCGATCATATCAATGAAGTCGGCTGGTGGGATTTGCAAGAGTTATCCAGCACCCGCTGGTGGCGCAGGGGGTTGCGTAAAGAGAAAAAGGCGTTTGAAACGGCCGTTAAAGAAGCTTATTTGGAGATTGTACTGAGGTGACAACGGCCGTTCCGCCGACGTGATTATTCATTACAAAGAAACAAAGGAACAAAGTGTCAAAGGATTTTCTTTGTTTCTTTCCTTCTTTGTGCCTACTTCGACGTTGCTCAGCACAGGTTTGTTTTAAAGAATTTGGAATCAGCCTCCCGCCCAGCTAAAATACCAATCATCAACCCATTTCAGGAGAAAATCATGGACCCAATCGCCATCTTAGTTTTACTCATTTTCCTCATTCTGGTACTTGTCGCCGCCATCGTCCCCAGCCAACAACGCAAACGCGCCGAAAAAGCAGGAATAACACAAGCCGAAGAAGAAGCATAAATTCAACACCAAGACTCAGAGAAAAGAACCTCTGTGTCTTGGATTTGAACCCATGTAGGCAATCACCTCGCCCATCATAGGAGGCTTGGTTCTTTTCCGCCAAGTTCCGCTGATAACAGCATCAGTTTTTCTCCAGGTTCCCGTCATCATCAGCGCACCACAAGCGGCAGGAAAACCTGATGTGTATACACCATAACCTGTGTGCTGGCTTGCAGCGTTTCCTGTCCGGCGAAAACGGCCGTGTTTTCCACCAATCCCGCCACATTTCCCCGTGCTTCAATCGTCAGCGTCACCGTTTCACTGCTGCCCACAGCCACCGTCCAGCTCACGTGTTTGCCCGTTGACAACCGGATTGGGCGATTTACTGCCGGAAGCGGAGAGAACGGTTGTGCCAGCAGGCACCGCATCGGTGATGGTGACGGTGTGGGCAGATTCACCTGCGTAGTAGGTGAGGGTGTAGTCGAAGGGTTCGTTGAGGGAAACGGCCGTTTTTGCACTTTTACTTGCACTCGGATTTAACCCAGCCAACTCAGCCGCAATCGCTGCCCGTGCCGCATACAAATCCGTCGGCACGCGGCTGAACAAGGTGCGCGAGTCGATAAACTGCTTCGCTAAATTGTCCGCATCACTGTTCACCCCAATTTGCGGATCGCCCTCATTAAGCAGCCACAAATATTCATAATCTTCCATGCCTTCACGCATCAATTCCCAGCGGATAGACGGTACAAGCCGATTGCTCTGCGCATTGGCCGCATCAAAAGCAATCGTGCCATCTTTGGGCGGATAGAAGAGGAAGCCATCGCCGTTGCCATCATTGAGCCACGGTTGAGACCAGGGATTGGGACTCCAATCCGTCGTGGAATAGTAGACAAGGCCTTCAACCCGTTCTAACCAGGCCAGCCAGGGCGTGATGCGTGCCTCAATGCCCGTGCGATCTATCACTGTGGGATTGGGCAGCGGCGGATGGTCACCATACAGGAAATACCACCACACATCTTCCCCATGATTTTTCTGCCGATCCTGGGCGCGGGCCACCTGATAATTGCTGATGGTGGGCATCCAGATGTCAATTTTGGCTCCTGGATAGGTGGATTGTTGTAAATATACGGCTCGACTTGTTCACTGACGAGGATGCGCACGTGGGGTGCCGCCGCTTTGGTTTGCTTGGCCAGGTAGGCCACAATGTCGTAATCAGCAAAAGTCTGAGGCTCATTGACAATGTGATAGTACCCTTTATCGGCATAATCGCTGGTGACATTGACGTAATTGGAAACGGCCGTCCAGTATTGGAACCATTTAGCGTTGTAAGCAGGATTACCGGTGGGGTCTGTGCCGCGGCTTTGACCGCAGAACGAGGGAGGGCGACTATCTGGCGGGTAATTATCGTAAGGCCCTTTAATGTGGAGCGACGGGAAGCCAGTGCCATTATCCAGTTCTGCCCCATCGAGGTATTTATTCGCCAACGAGCCGAAGCCCCAAATACCCCAGTCATTGGGTTCCAACAAGCCGTTGCAATCATATTCCACGCCGCCCGGATAATTGAGTCCGGCAGGCCAGCCCACCCCTTTAGGCGTGAGCCGATGGTCGGCAAAATCTTCGTAAAGCGCATCAACCAACGTCCAGTAACCGGGCTGCACACCGCCGCTCGTGCCTTTATAGACCTCAACAACATTGCTCCAGCCAAACCCCCACTCCCCTTCCAAATGAATCTCTTGCGGCAGGGCAAAATCCCACACCTCCAGTTCAACGGGAATGGTGGCACTGCCAATGGTGACGGTCGCTTGATACAGCCCAGCCGCCGCATCTCGCGGCACGTGGACAGTAAACCAGAGCGGTTGGTTGCTGTTGGCGGGGAAACTGACATTCGTACCCATTTGCACGGGATACAGGGGATCAGGCCAAGCGCCCAGTCGCCCAAAGTCATCGCTGAGTTGGGTAAGCGGCACATAATCGACCCGATGCAGGGTGACGTTGGCCGCGGGAATGGTGTGGCTGCCATCGCTGAAACTGCTGATAGAAACGGGCAAATTTTGCGCCGAAGACGAGCGCACCACCAGTTGCAATGGCTCAAATTCATCTTTAGCCGCTTGAATACGCAGCGGAGCCGTAGCGACTGGCGCGGCGTTGGTCTTGAGAATTTTCTCAATGGGCGGCGCTGACCAGACCGTCAAACCAGGCGTGTTAGCGCCGCTGATTTTATGATAATAACCGCCTGCTTCGGGCGCTTGGGTGGCGGCTGTGAGGCTCGCACTGCCCAATGTGGTGGTGGCGGGCAGCGGGTGGCCTTCATGCTCGATCACGTCAAAGTAGATGTAATATTTGGTGGTACTGCCATCGGCTGTCCACTTGATGCTGCCGCTGTCCTGATCTACCAGCCGGATGTTGTCGAACCAGAGGCGCAGTTCGTCACCATTGTCCCATAAGCCGCTGTTGCCGTTGACGGTGTCATTGTCGCGGGTGTGGAATTCAAGGCGGCTGATGTCGTTGAAGCTGGGTGTGGTGCAGGTGTGGAACGGCTTTGAGCGAGACGGTGGCGTGGTTCCATTGATCCAGCGCCAGCGCCGGGCCGCCCTGGGTGATGGTGCTGCTGCTGCATCCGGTGGTGTTGTAGAGTTTGAAGCTGTAAAGGTCGGGGGACTGGTCTATGGCGCTGGCGTTGACTTCCGGCCACACGTCGTAGATGAAGGTCTCGTAGTTACGCCAATCTTTTTGGCCGGCGGCGATGAGCATTTCGACGCCAGGATAGCCATAGCCACCCGCCGTGTTGGTGACGGTTGCTTTGAGAGAGCCAGTGCCTTGGGAGTAACGGCCGTTATCCGCCACCGCCACGCCATCATTCACCCGCCAATACACACCCGAAGCGTGCCACCCAATTTGTGGGGTATCAGCATTTTCCAGCATCGTGCTGTACCTTTCTTCATAGGGAATCGCGCCGCCCGCTGCTGGATTGTTGCCTGTATATGGCACAACGCGTAGAGAGCGCACATCCAACAAAGCCCCGTTCAATCCTAAATTGGCAAAGGCCGTGGTGAAATTTATGGTGGCCTGCGCCACCCCGCTGCCGCTCACTGTCACCGGAATGCGATAGGGCCACCCTTCGTCCCACCACACATCGGCGGCGGCGGCATGAGACGGTTGGGAGGAACGGGAAAGCAGGAGAAGGAGAACAAAAATGAAGCTGAACAAAATCGAAAACGTGCGTTTAATCATCATGAATTCCTTTTGCTAGGCAGGTGACAATCGCGGGCAACTGGGTGGCAAGGAATGATGTGGCTCGTGTGACCTGGGTTGATAAGCTCTTGGTGGGAAATGTAGCGTGGGGGAAAACGGCCGTCAATAGGTCGATGGTTTAGTACCTTATGAATGAACTGCTTGTACAAAAAACAAGGATTTTGCATCGAATTAACGCGAATTAACGCGAAAAAGAAATTCGTGAAAATTCGCGCCAATTCGATGCCATAAACTTTTTTGGCTCTGGCTTGTCCAGGTTAGGAAGCGTTATTCTAGTTTATGACCACAATGCCATGACCTGCCGCAGAATACCAAGCTCGCCCGTGTGATAGGCATTATGGCTGGCGACGATATTAATCTCGCGCAGGATGTTGTGCTGGTATTCTCCGCTGTTTGGCAGCGGTGCAAAGAGATCTAGCGCAGAATTATTGATGATATCTACCAATTTTCGCCTGTCTGCATAAAATGCCTCAATCGTCTGCTCCCAACCGGCCATATCCGTTTCCGCTGATTTGTCCGGCCAATAATCATCAGGAAAAGTCGGCCATTTGTAGCTGTCAGACTGAATGTAATCGAGAATGTCTTTTTGGCAGATACGCATATGTTCTAGCAAGTGCCAAAATGTATAGTCGCAGTTAGGTGGCTTGACATTGATAAACGCCACTGGAAAATTGGCAACTGCATCTTCAAAATCGTTATGTGCCTGCCTGAAGGTTAGCAGATGCACCAATTGTATTCTTAATTCGTTTTCATTGTTCATACTTTTTCTCCAAAAGTAAAAATCAATTGGGTGTGTTTCATTCTCTTAAAAATGGAGACAAGCCGTCGCCTGAGCCTGTCGAAGGCAAAGGCGGCTATGGCTTCGACAGGCTCAGCCTCCGCCTTGTACTAAAGTAAATGAAACGCACTCAAATCAATTTTCACACCACTACGCAAAACCTTCAGAGACTTCAACTGCTTCCGCTGGCTTAAACTGCGTTTCATATAAACTGGCATACAAACCATCCTTCGCCAGCAGTTCATCGTGAGTGCCCTGCTCCACGAGTCGCCCCTTCTCCATCACCAAAATCACATCGGCCGCCAAAATCGTAGACAAACGATGGGCAATCACCAGACTGGTACGTCCTTCCATCACGTGCAGCAGCGCCTCTTGAATCAGCGCTTCAGACAGTGAATCGAGGTGCGAAGTTGCCTCATCCAGCACCAGAATGCGCGGGTCTTTAAGGATGACACGGGCGATGGCGATGCGTTGACGTTCGCCCCCGCTGAGCCGATAGCCCCGTTCACCGACAACGGTTTCGTAATTGTCGGGCATTTCCATGATGAAGTCGTGGATGTTGGCCGCTTTGGCGGCCGCAATCATCTGGGCATCGGTGGCAGTGGGGTTGGCGTACAGCAAATTGGCACGAACAGTGTCGTAGAAGAGGTAAGTCTCCTGTGTCACCATGCCGATGTTGTCGGCCAACGATTTCAGGGTCACATCGCGGATGTCGTGGTCGTCAATAGAAATTTGACCAGAAGTTGGATCGTAAAGGCGCGGAATGAGATAGGTGACGGTGGTTTTGCCAGCCCCACTCGGCCCTACCAACGCCGCCAACTGTCCTGGCTCGATGGTGAAGTCGATGTCGTTGAGCGCCCAACGGGTTTCGACTTCGACAGAATCATCGGACACTTCGACAGAATCATCGGTCACTTCGACAGGCTCCACTTCGACAGGCTCAGTGGACGAAGCCTGCTTGCCGCGTTTAAGGTGGGCATCACTGCCGCCCCAGGTGAAGCGAGCGATTTCTTCCAGGCCGATTTGCCCTTCTTCGCCCGCATAGTTAAAGGAGACATTTTTGAATTGTAAACGGCCGTTTACCTCTCCCAAATCTATCGCCTCTTCTTTCTCTTCAATTTCCACCGGAATATCGAGCGCCTCAAACACCCGTTCAAAGCTCACCATACTGGTCGCAAATTCGACAGGCGCATTTGTCAACGCCATCATCGGGCCGTACAACTGCGTTAAATAAGCGCCAAAAGCGATAATCGTGCCCAGTGTGAGCACCTCTTGCAACACCATCACGCCACCTACCCAGTACACGGCCGCCACACCCACCGCACTAACCACACTCAGCAACATGAAAAACCAGCGCCCTACCACGGCCGAACGTACGCCAATATCACGTACCTGTCCGGCATCACGGCTAAAGCGTTCAGTTTCATGCTGTTCACGACCAAACAATTTCACCAACAGCGCCCCGCTCACGTTGAGCGTCTCATTCATGGTGGCGTTCATTTCCGCATTGTACTCCATGCTCTCGCGGCGCAGTTTTCGCAGAACGCGACCAATACGGCGAGCAGGCAGTACAAACAGCGGCAAAATGATCACCGCCAACAGCGTCAACCGCCAATCAATGGCGATCATAATCGCCAACGTGGCCACGAATGAAATCACGTTGGACACAATCGTGACGGTGGTATTACTGATGGCTTGCTGGGCGCCCACCACATCATTATTCATGCGCGACATCAGCTCGCCCGTGCGTGTTTGCGTAAAAAAGCGGAGCGACATGCGCTGCATATGGGTGTACATCGACACCCGCAAATCATAAATCACGCCTTCGCCAATTTGGGAATTGAGATTCCGCTGCACGACGCCAATGACACCGTTTAGCAAGGGAATGAGGATCATGCCCAACGCCAAAAGGCTGAGCAGGACATAATTTTCGTCAGGGATTGCCACGTCAATAAAGGTGCGTAGCAACAGGGGATTAAGCAAAGTCAATCCGGTAATCAATAAAATCGTAACGAGAAGCCCCACCACTTGACCACGATACGGTCGGGCATACTCCCAAACCCGCCATAATAATTCACGGGTAATCGTCGGTTTGTCTTGTTTTTCGTCGTAGCTAATAAATGAGAACCAGCCACCGCCATGCATTGCCATAATGCCTCCTAAGAAAAAGTGCTGTTTTTTGGTAGGCAGTAGCATATCACGAAACGGCAAAAGGCTTGTTAGAATCGTCTAAGAGGGGGTTGACACTCCCTCGTTCCACGCTACCCCTCCCCAGCCCTCTCCCCAAAGGGGCGAGGGAGCAATGTCCCCTCTCCCTTCCAGGGGGAGGGTTAGGGAGGGGGTCGTTGGCGCATAGAACGAGGCAATCAGATTAATGTGGTGTCAGCGTAATAGGTCATGGCGGCTTTCATAAATTCGGCCATGCCGGGGCGGTACTTTTCGTAGTAGGCACGGAATTCGTCGTGATCCACATACATCTGCCCCCAACCACGATACATTTCAGCCGGAATCGGCATGAAACGGCACATCATGGTGTAATGACGGGCAATTGCTGCTTGCACGGCCGGGTCATCTGGTGCTTTGTCCATGAGACTGGCTAATAATTGATTAACTTCCTCGCCTTCGGCCTTGAGTGCTTGCCACTCCGGCTTTGACAGGGTGCGTGCCCACTGCTCTGATGCGGCCACTGCTTCCTCGCCATATTGCTCGCGGGCTTCGTGCGGGTATCGTTCTCTCTGTTCTTTGGTGAACCCTTCGTAGAGTTCGTCATCTGTCATACTCATGTTGTCCTCCGTGAGTCTTTGAATGGTTTTGTCGATGGTATTCATGAGGCTTGCCAGTCGGGCAGTTTGTGCTTGCAGCAAGCGGCGATGGTTTTCCAGGGCTTCGAGTTGGTTGAAGCTGACATCGTCCAAAATGCTGCCGATTTCACTCAGCGGAAAATCTAGCTCTTTGAAGAAGAGGATTTGCTGCAAGCGTAACAAGTCTTGCTCTTCATACAGCCGATACCCACTTTCCGTGCGCGCCGACGGTTTGAGTAAATCGATTTTGTCATAATGGTGGAGCGTCCGTACGCTAACTCCAGCCATATTTGCCAGTTGGCTGACGGTGTATGCTGTCATGTTTGTGCCTCGAAGATGAGTATACAGGATGACGTTACGTGAGGGTCAAGGGAGAAAAGGTGAAAAGGTGGCAAAGTTGCAGGGTTGCAGGGTTGCAGGGTTGCAGGGTTGCAGGGTTGCAGGGTTGCAGGGTTGCAGGGTTGCAGGGTTGCAGGGTTGCAGGGTTGCAGGGTTGCAGGGTTGCAGGGTTGCAGGGTTGCAGGGTTGCAGGCTTTTAAATTCCCCAAGGTAAATTTTAATTGCCACTATTGCCACTTTGCCACTTTGCCACCCTGCAACTTCATAAAATATAATAGAGAATGCGGTGCGCTTGGCGAGCTATTTGGAACATGCCACCTGCTTTGAAGCCGAGGCGCAGGCCAAAGGGCAGGTAGTCAAGTTCGGGGGCGTCGGAGAAGGCCCATTCTTCTTTGAACTGGATGCCTTCAGCCCAGGTTTCGATGGTATGGGGGTCGTTAATGCCCCATTGCACGGTGGCGCCCGTTTTTTTGAGTGAAGGGTGGTGTCCAGCACTGTTTGCGGTCATTTTGCTGAAGGCGTCGAAGATGAAGTGGCTGCCGGGGAAGCGTTCGTGCAGCGCCAGCGTCAGGGCTTTGACGTCAGACCCACTGAGGTACATGAGCAGTCCTTCGGCAATAATGAGGGTAGAACGGCCACTTCGACTCGGCTCAGTGCGTGCACTTCGACTCGGCTCAGGCGTCGACTGCTCGGCCGTTTTCCCCCACCCCATCCAACCACCCCAAATCCGTCACCGATGACCCAATCATGCGCACCCTGTCGGTCTCGTCAAAAAAGGTGCGCCGCAGTTCAATCACGTCCGGCAAATCCAAATCAATCCACTCGGCTTGCTGCGGCTGGAGTCGGTCGTAACGGGCATCCAGCCCACAGCCTAAATGCAAGACCAAACTGTCTGGATGCTGTGCTAAAAACGCCCGCGCATACTCATCCAGCTTCTTGGCGCGAAGCAGTATCATGGCACAAGTTTTGGCCGGCACATCCAGCGCGGAAAACTTGTAGTCAATTTGCTGCAAGATTTCCTGCGCTTTTTTGTCTGCCAGAATAGGATTGTTCTTTTTTGCCTTGCAGTAAAGGGGAATGAGCAAGGTTTCCTGTTCACCCATTAAAAATGGTTTTGGCATCACAACTCCCTAATTTTGATGAATCAGAATCAAAAATACTTATTACAAAAAGACAAAGAGACAAAGGAACGAAGAAACAAAGAAAACCCTTTGTTTCCTTCGTCACTTTGTTATAAATTTTTGTTTTCTTTACATCAAGCCGCTAAAACTGCCGCCATCCACTTGCATCATCAGACCGGTGACATAACTGGCGGCTGGCGAAACCAGGAAGGCGGCAACGTTGCCAAATTCCTCAGGGGTTGCCATGCGCCCCATGGGAATGGTGCTGGTCACTTTGTCCCGTTCTGATTCGAGGGTTGTGCCATTGACTTCAGCGCGATATTCAAAGATGTGGTTAACGCGATCTGTCGCGGTCCAGCCGGGCAGGATGGAGTTGACGCGAATGTTTTCGGCGGCCAATTCCAAGGCCAGCGATTTGGTGAGGCCAACAACGCCTGGTCGCAGCACGTTGGAGAGCAGTAAGCCGTTAATCGGTTCTTTGACGGAGATGCTGGTGACGGTGAGAACGTTGGCAATAGTCGCTTTGGCGCAGATAGGGCAGCGCCGCTTTTACCAGATGCACCACGCTCATCAAGGTCAGGTCGATGGCTTGCCGCCACGCATCCAGGTCGGTAGTGTCGAAGGTGCCGCCAGGAGGGCCACCGGCGTTGGTGATGAGGATGTCGAGACCGCCAAAGTGGGCGACGACAGCGGCCACCAGTTGATCAATTTGAGTTTTGTCGGTGACATCACATATAAAGGAAGCAGACCGCAATTTCTGCCCCCAATTCACCCTTCAATGCTGCCTCAGCCGCCGCCAGTTTCTCGGCGCTGCGTGCACACAACGCTACTTTTGCGCCTTCTTTTGCCAACTGTCGGGCAGCGGCGAAGCCCAAGCCGGTGCTTGATGCCACGACCAATGCGACTTTGTCTTGTAAGCCTAAATCCATGGTAAACCTCCAATCAGTTTTATTACAAAGGAACAAAGGAGCGGAAGAGACAAAGGATTTTCTTTGTCACTTTGTATCCTTGTGACTTTGTATTAAGTTTTTCTACAATTCTACTTTTAACTGCACGCTGCCAATCGTAATGATGTCACCGCTGCTGACAACGGCCGTTTCCCCCAAAATCACCCCATTCAGCAACGTGCCATTCCGACTGCCCAAATCTTCCAGCGACCATTGTCCGGCTCGCTCGATGAGCAGGGCATGTTCTTGCGACACGTAGCTGGCATCTATCACAATGGTGCTGCTGGGGGCGCGGCCAATGCTGGTGAGCGGCCGCAACGGAAACAGCGTGCCGACTACGGGTTCTACTGCCTCATTGGCAATCACCCGCAGTTGACCCACAACTTGCTGTTTTTGATTGAGAACGGCCGTTGTCACCTGCAAATCCTTATAAATCAACCAGGCAAACAGACCCAAAAACGCCAGCAACAAGCCAGCGCTCAACAATCGTAAAATCAGCAATACAATCACAGGACTCATAGCTTATAGTTTGTGGACAGATGGTTTCATGTCCAGCTTGACCAGCATCTCTTGCAGTTCTTCATGGGTAAGCGGACGGTTTTTAGCGGCAACGGCCGTTAACGCCGCTTCCATCATATTGGTGCCAAAAGAACGGCCGTCAAGCTGCGGCGTGGTCGTCACAACATACGCCACACCCCGTTCGCGGAACATATCCAAATCCTTCAACGTGGTGGTATTGGTGGCAATCACCTTGCCCTGGAGATTATCCGGCATGTGGCGCTTGATGTAATGGCAATCGCCCAATAATCACGTCGGCCCATTCATAATATTTGGTGAACTTGGGAATGATTTCGTCCTGCTTTTCGCCAGTAGGATAGATCATTTTCAACGGGCAGACGGGTGGCAATCGGCAGCATCAGTTTCGCCACCAGATGCAGTTGTTTCAACGACTTAATCGGAACGGGAATGCCCAGGCCAAACATCAAATCACCACACACCATTTCATAGCCATGATTGTAAAAATCCAGCGTCATGCCATACCGGTCTACACCCATCGTATTAAACGCGGTACCCTTAGCATATTTTGGATCGATTTCGTTGACAAGTGTGTCTACAATGTGGCTTTCCAAGGTGTTTTTTAGACCACTGCCATCCACAACAGGCGTGATGTGCACATTTTTGACGAGCTGCTGGGCATCATGGAGCAGGTAGCGCTTGTCGCCCATTTGCACCCACAAATCAATGCCGCCCACGCCCAAGGCATCGACCTGTCCATCCAACTCGGTGAACAGGGCAATCGCTTTGTCAATGTCGCCATCGGTACCTATGCGTTCAATGCTGACCCGCTCGCCCAGAAGTTCTACTTCGACTTTTTTGTCTCGTTCAGAACTGCCTAAACTGACGCTGACTGCTCGTTTCATCATCAACCTCCTGACTGGCTACGGTTCTTTCATCAAAACCGGGAAATATTTTTTGATATAGAGAACGGCCGTTTCCACTGTTTTCCCTGGTATTGTTTCTGTCTCTTCACTACCCGACTCGTACTCGTTCATGAGCGGGCTGCTGGCTAAATCTGAATCGACTTGCACCACCACCTCCACCGCTTCACTTCCGCCAGGTGACAGCAAAGGCCATAGCCATCCGATTGTATCCCCATCCAGCGTATATGGCATGGTGGCCGAAATCAAACTCAACGAGAGTGGCAGACTCGTTGTCAACACAACTTGATGCACCGCAGTCAACGGGAAGGAATTGGTGACAGTTAGGGTATACGTAAAAATATCACCTGGAAGCACCGCCGGTACAGCTTGCCCAGACGCATACACCGCCACCCGATTCAACATCGCTTCCGCATCCACCCGTCCCCAGCCGTAGGTGTTATTGGGAACTTCTGTGCCGGGTATTGCCGCAGGTTTGGGCGGTGGTTAGAGGAACGGCCGTTTCCCGAATAATCTTCTCAATCGCATCCACATCCCCAATCAAACCTGGTCTCGCGGAAAGCAGCAGCGCCACCTGCCCCGCCACATGCGGCCCCGCCATGCTCGTGCCGCTCAAATAAGTATAGCTATACGGATTCGCTTCATTAAACGTGGGGATGCTAGAGCGAATAGACGAACCCGGCGCAGACACATCTGGTTTCATGCGCCCGCTGCCATCCACAAGCACTGGGCCACGGCTGCTGCTGAAAGCAATGTTGTCATTGTTGTCTGTATTCCCTACTGTAAACGAAGCATCATAAATAGCGGCGGCCGTATTAATCGAGCTGCATGAACTGCCGCTATTGCCCGCCGAATGAACCGTCACAATGCCCGCCGCCCGCACCGCATTCACCACAGCCAGCAGCACATTGGGGTCTGTACACCCTTCAGAAACCGGGCAACTCCACGAGTTATTGATAACGTGCGGCGCTTTGCCCGGATCAGGATTTTCATCATTCAAATCAGTGGGCGCGATAAACCATTGGTAGCATTCTGCGTAGGTGGCCGGTGTGCCCCACCCGTTTTCCATATTGCGACAGCCAATCCAGCGTGCGCCAGGCGCGACGCCAATCTGGTTTGTGTCGCCATCATCGCCTACCATCGTACCCATCGTGTGCGTGCCATGATAATTATCATCACACGGTTCCGGGGATTCAAAACCACAGGGGTTTATTCCAACTGATTGAGGATTGTCTTCATGAATCGCATCGTGCCAGTTGTAATTGTGGTCGGCAGTCGCCCCATCCCAGCCGCGATACTGCTCTTTGATGGCCGGATGCTGCCACTGGTAGCCCGTATCCTGCCCGCCAATGACAATGCCCTGCCCCGTAAAGCCAGCCGCCCACACCTCTGGTGCGCCAATTTTCGTCACATTCCACTCAACGGCCGTTACCGCCTCAGGACTGTTCAACGCGGGCGCCAACTCTGGCTGTTCCGCAGCCACTGCCGGATTGGCATACACATGCGCCACCTCTGGCCGCTGCGCCACCTGTGCCAGCACCGCCTCGTCCCCCCGCACCCAGACCATGTTGGCAATCCAGAACGGCTCATAAGCCACGCCCAATTTGTCTAACTCTTGGAGAAGCGCTGGTTGTGAACGGGCAGCAACGGCCGTTAACTGTTCATAAACATACTGCCCCTTTTCCGCTTTCGACTGGAGGTCTGCCGCGCCGCTGAGGTCTGCTTGCTCAGTCAGGTACAAGCAGAAATTCAGCCTCATTATCAGAAGCAGCCGCCGCCAGCACCCACGGATCCACTTTGTCCTGCCACACCACAGCTTGCGCCTGCTGAGGCAAAGACATAAATAAGAAAACGAGAAGCAATAGAGCGAGAACGGCCGTTAAAAGTGTAAAAAATCGTGCTTTCATAGGGTTTACTCCCTTGTAAACGTAAATAAAAACAACTTACAAAAGATTGAAGAGGAAAGGCGGCTTGAACACTAATCCTCAATCTTAGAAGGCGCCAAAAAATAAAGCCGCAATTTATTAGAGATTGGAGATTAGAGATTTAAGGCGCTCCAATCTCCAATCTCTAATCTCCAATCTCCAATCTCCCAAAACACGGAGTTATTGTTTTCATGTCCTTACCCAGGTGGTATCACTTCACTCTCATCCGGTTCATCTTCCATCGTCAAATCTGAAAGCAAAACCTTATCAACACGATACCTGTCCATATCAACCACCTCAAAACGGAACCGCCCCCAGACAAAGTGATTACCGGCAGCGGGGATACTGCTCAGCATAAACACAATAAATCCTCCCAACGTCTGGTATTTGTCTTCGCCGGGCAGCAGTTGGATGGCAAATGCTTCCTTAAAATCCTCTATGGTAATGAGTCCATCCACTAACCAGGAGCCATCCTCACGCTGCACAATCGGCGGCTCCGCCATTTCGCTCATGGTTGGAATATCGCCGACAATCGCTTCAAGAATATCAATCAGAGTAACCAATCCTTCAATTCCGCCATATTCATCAAAGATCAGAGCGATGTGTGAGCCGCTTTGTCTGAAGCGTTCCAGCGCCTTGAGCGCTTCCATCTTTTCCGGAATTAAAAGCGGCTCATGCATCACAGCTTTGATATCGAATGTCCGCCCATCCAGGCAAGCGAAAAGCAAGTCTTTGGCCCGTACTACCCCTAGAATATGATCCAGGTCGCCATCACAGACGGGAAAGCGCGTGCTGTCAGACTCACTAATGAGGCGGCGGATCTCTGCTTCGGATTCGTTGACGTCTAGCCAGACAATCTCCGGTCGCGGGGTCATCATGGATTCCAACGAGCGGTCGCCTAAGCGGAAGATGCTTTCCACCATATCCCGTTCAGATTCTTCAATCGTGCCAGCCTCGGCTCCTTGCTGAATCATCATCCTGATTTCTTCTTCGTTGACTTCTTCATTCTCTGACGCCTGAACGCCCAGCAGTTTCAAAATAACGTCAGTGGCAATACTAAACAAGCGCACAACAGGCGTCGCAACAATCGAGAGGCTGCGCATGGGGCGGGAAACCAAAGCGGCAATCTGCTCGGCATTGCTTAACGCAATACGCTTGGGCACCAACTCGCCAATGACCACCGAAAGAAACGTGATCGTGCCGACGACGATGATAAGGCTGAGTATGTCGGCGTAACGGCCAAGCCAGGGCAATTCACTCAGGGGAACTGCCAGTTCTCCGGCAATGTTGGCCCCGCCAAAAGCGCCAGCAAAGATGCCGACCAGGGTGATACCCACTTGAACCGTGGAGAGAAAGCGATTGGGGTTGTTGGACAGTTCCAGCGCAACTGCCGCTCCCCGGTTGCCGCGCTGGGCCATTTGCTGCAAGCGGATAGGCCGTGCCGATACCACTGCAATTTCAGACATGGCAAAAATCCCGTTGAGTATAAGCAGCAGAAAAATAATCGTGATTTCAAAAAGTGTTTCAGGCATAGGGTTTATTTGAAAAACAGATAGGAGTTACCAATCTTTTTAATCTTGACGGCTCGTATCAAGATTTAGGTAAACCGCAGAAAGTTTTCGGACAACTGTAACGCTAAAATCTGCGGTTTCCTTCAAGGAATCGGCAAGATTTTGCGTGATTTAATCCTGACAACATATTGTCGATTACCTAACCGGATACTGAATCAAATTGTCAAACTATTATTGGCATTATAGAACAACTGTCAACGAGTAACTACTAACCGCGGAGACGCGGAGAACGCAGAGATTTCTCTGGTCACACCCTACCGGCTCCTATAAACTGTAAATGGGGTAATGATCGGCTCTACCATAGAACGTGGCTAAATTGACAACTACGAATTACTGTCTTCAAAAGCAAATCAGCTATAATGCCCGCATGAACAAAAACAACACCCTTCCTCGGCTTATTCTACTGCTCGGCGACCTCATTGCCATCCTGCTTTTTGTCTTCATCGGACAACAAGACCACGCCACCACCGACGTCAACAACCCCCTCTTCGGTTTGTTGCGGGCTGCGTTTCCCTTTCTCATCACTTGGCTGATTGTGGCTCCCCTTGTTGGCGCTTATCCGTCCGCCGAAAACATCACCTTGCAGCGACTGCTCGTGCGCGGCTTAAACGCCTGGCTCATCGCCGCCCCCTTGGGCTTGCTAATACGCGCTTTCCTTTTTGAACGGGGCGGCATCCCCGCCATCTTCATGCTCCTGACCCTCGTCGTCGCGGGAGCCTTCATCCTCATCTGGCGGCTCCTGTTTGGGTTTGTTTGGCAGCGGCGGCATAAAAAGCAAGAGGTCGTCCCACAAACCTAAAAAATCTCACGCGAAGCGCGGAGGACGCAGCGGCTTTAAAAAGTTTTTCTCTGCGTTTTCCGCGCCTCTGCGGTTAACATCTTTAAGCCAACGGCAGTGTAAACGAAAACGTAGAACCTTTGCCCGTGCCTTCACTAACGGCCGTTAACTCTCCCCCCAGCGCCCACACCAAAATCCGCGAAATCGTCAAACCAATGCCACTGCCGCCACTTTGACGGGTGCGCGACGCATCCACCCGGTAGAAACGCTCAAAAATATACGGCAGCGCCTCCGCCGGAATTCCCATCCCCGTATCGACCACATCCACCCGTGCCATATTCTGCACCGCCTGGAGCGTCACCGTAATCGTGCCGCCATCCGGCGTGTACCGAATCGCATTGCCCAGCAAATTCGTCAACACCTGTGCCACCCGATCTACATCGGCATGAACAGTAATAACGTCCACTGAGCTTGGCTCCCCTGAGCTTGGCTCCCTTGAGCGAGGCTCCACTGAGCGAGGTCGAAGTGTCGAAGTGTCGCACACAATCGTCAAATGCTGCGCTTCCGCTTGCGGCCGTAACTGCGCCACCACCCGTTCAATCTCTGGCCGCAGCTCAAAATCTGCCAAATGCAGCGAAATCTGCCCCGACTCCACCCGCGACAACGATTGCAAATCATTCACCAGCCGTCGCAGCCGGCGAATCTCATGATCCATCAGGGCAAACGTCTCCTCATTGGCCGGAAACACGCCATCCATCAAGCCTTCCAAATAGCCATTCAAACCCGTCAGCGGCGTGCGCAGTTCATGGGACACATTCCCAATCAAAGCAATGCGCTGCTCCTCCACCCGCTCTAAAGACTCCGCCATCTGATTAAAATTCTCAGCAACCAGCGCCAGTTCATCACTGGGCGGCACAGCCACACGCTCATTGTAATGACCTCGGGCAATGCGTTCACTGCTGGTAGCAATTTCGTCCAGCGGACGCAAAATTTCTTTCGAGAGGAAATAACTGGTGATGAGACCGGCAATAATGGCTCCAATGGCGGCAACGGTAACGGCCGTTAATATCGACTGCCGAAACGAATCCAATAAGCTCCCCACCGCCAACGAACTCGCATCCGCCTCCGCCAGCGCCGCCAGACTCGTTTCCACCGCCTCCGGCACAATGCGCGTCGTAATCAGGTACGCCATCAACAGCACAATGGCAACCCCCACCACCACCACAATCATATTGGCGATCACAATTCGCCACCGCAACTGCCTGAAAATACCGTGCATCTGAGCCACTCTTTCCTGTTTCCATCAGTTAATTTGGACACTGATACGGTAAAACACGGATAAGAAAAAATCAGCGATCTTTCCGTATCAGTGTCCAAACGAAGATGGACAATTTTTTGTCGATGTTGGCGCGTTAACGCTTATTCCGTTACGGTAGCCTGAATTTGAAGTTGATTTCGTCCAAAATTGATAATCCATCCTACTTTTAGTCCCAATACGTCAAGAAAAGTACGCATTTTTATAAAGTCATGGGCTGGAATTCCATTTAAGGATGAACGCACATGTAAAAGAAAACGATCTCCAACCAACAAATAAGGTATTGTTTGCATACCAAGCTTATGCTCTTCAAACATTGCAGCAACATCCAGATCACTAATACACGGTATATTTTGATAGCCTAGTTCAACAGCGATAAGTTTACGATACAAGGTTTCTGGATAACCCAACCCATATTGTTTTCCTAGCCTCTTAATATACCGTTGAACTTCACGTAGAAGTTGCTTATCAGTTTCCTGTACATGAGGCAGCATACGTTCATAATCCTCTTCGATTTCTAAGCTAGGCGGATCATATAACATGCGCATAATGCCCACTCGTGAGTGTGCAAAATTAATCAACGCACCTAACCTCATTTCATAAAATTTCAGATAATGAAAAAGTTGAGCTTGATTGTTCGATGGAAACTTTCTGCCTTGATATTCAATCAAGACTTTCAATTCTAAAATAATCTTGCCCCAAACAATGATGTCCGGTTCAAAGGTATGAATCTCAATACCACGATGTATGAGTGAATGACGAGGCTTTGATTGCGTCGGGATACCATTTTTTTGTGTCAAATAAACTAAGGCTTGATGGAAAATCTCTTCAGACCAACCAGCTCCCATTTCATTCCGTACCTTAAAAGTCAGCCCAAGCACTTGCTCCATTTCTTTCTGATACAACCATTTCGCCATGTTAAGCCGCCTATAATTCTAAGTTTTACTCGCAAACAATAATCCAAACGCAAACATCCCTCCATCTGTGTTTTTCCGTATCAGTGTCCCCTAAAATAAACCAAAGCTACTACAATTTCTCATCCACAAACTTATAACCCACACCTCGCACCGTCTGGATAAGCGTTTCGCCCGTGGCCTCTTCCAACTTGCGCCGCACCTGCCCCACATACACATCCACCACCCGGTCATTGCCGTAGAAATCGACACCCCACACCCGGTCGATGAGCTGATCACGGGTCAGCACCCGACCGGCATGACGCGCCAATTCCAGGAGCAAGTTGAATTCAGTGCTCGTCAGCCCCACCACCTCGTCATTTGCCAATACCTCATGGGCATCCGCATCCACGACAAGATGCTCAAACTGGAAGAGATGGCGCGTCGGCTGCGCCATAGCCCGCGAACGGCGCAAAATCGCCTCCACCCGCGCCACCAGTTCTCGAGGACTAAACGGCTTCGTCAGATAATCGTCCGCGCCGATGCGCAAACCAGCCACCCGGTCACTTTCTTCGCTTCGCGCCGTCAGCATGAGAATGTACACGTCCGATTCCTGGCGCAGCCGTGCCGCCACTTCGATGCCATCCATGCCCGGCAAATTCAAATCGAGAATGATGAGGTCTGGGCTGTGCTCCCGCGCCAGCGTCAACGCTTCTGGGCCATTATCGACACAGATGGCGACGAATCCGGCGTTCTCCAAATACGTCCGTACAATATTGCGAATACTTGCCTCGTCTTCAACGACGAGAATTTTGGCACTGTTCATAGCTGTTAGTTTAGCAAAATTTAGGTTTGGAGGAAATGATAATCAGATTGGACCAATCTTGAAGATTGGTCCAATCTCGGTCAAACAGCACGCGCCGCCGCAAAGGCCAGTTCGGTCAGCGTGGGATGGGCGGCATAGAGCGCGGAGAAGTCTTGCACCGTCATGCCTGCATGGATGGCGACCATGACTGGCGCTAACACATCTGCGGCATGATGACCCACCGCGACGGCGCCCACTAAACGGCCGTTTCGACCAGGCTCAGTGCCAGCGTTCCTCTCCAGCTCAGTGCTGGTGTTTCCCCCCACATAAGCCAGTTTCACAAACGATTCCCCCACCGGCAGCAGATGCCCTTTCAGACTCGCGCCATACGCCACCCGCACAGTCTCAATGCCATCGCCGCTCAGTTGCCCAATTTGTGCCACCTGCGGCTCCGAGTACACTGCCGCAATCACGGTGCTTTCGCTGAAGGGGATGGGCGCCTGCCCAGCGGCGTGCTGTCCCGCCGCCCAAGCCTGTGCCGTGGCGCGATTGGCAATCATGGGCCGCCCCGTCGCATCACCGACGAGGTAAATATGAGATGGAATATCCTCCCCCACTGCTTCCAAATTCAAACCAGCCACATCCGGCTTACGTCCAATCGCTAGAAACGCCATCGCTGCCAAATAATTTTCGCCATTTGTAGTGGCAACGGAAACTCCTTCGCCAATCTGGTCAATGCGCTCTGCCGCATGACCTTCAACAATACGCACACCCCGCGCTGCAAATTCATCAGCCAAAACCTGCGCCGCCTCTCTATCAAAATCAGGCAGCACACCCGACTGGTTGACCACCCAAGTCACGTCCATACCCAAACGGTTGAACAGGTAGACAAACTCTGTGCCTGTCACTCCCCCACCAACCACCACCACACTTTCTGGCAGCGAATCCATGGCGCTCGCAAAGCGTGGCGCCAGGATATTTTTGCCATTTGGCTTCATCGTCGGGGGGAAAACTGGCACAGAACCGGTGGCAACAATAAACGCATCGGCGGTTAGCGACTGCTCCCCGTCGTCGTTGGTGATGGTGACGGTATGGGGGGAGGTGAAAACGGCCGTTCCCCTCAAAACCTGCACGCCCAAATCTGCCAACTCAGCCTGCTGCTGCCCATTCCAGCTTTCTTTAACGGTTTTGATCCGCGCCACAATCGCTTCTGGGTCTACCGGTTCAGTGCCATTGCCCACCGCCGTCAGCCACACCTTGCTGGGCAGCAAACTATCCCACCCCGCTCGACCCCCAATCGGCGCATTGCTCACCAAAACCACCTCGCCACCAGCCTTTGCCGCCGCCTTCGCCGCTTCAATTCCGGCCGGTCCCCCACCAATCACCACAATCTTTTTAGTCATCATTACTCCCTGTAACATCATCAAACGTCATTGATTACTTTGCATTATTCGTCACAAGTATACTCAATCCGCTTTGTTTTTGGGTAAGGATCACGTAATAAAACCAGACTCTAATTAGGACGGGTGACTTTTTATTTTGCAAAAATCTGGTAGGGTAGAGGTAACGTTGGGGTTCAATACGCAACACATCTAACTCCGCCCTACTCATTCTCCTAACAAAATCTACTCGAGGTAACCATTTTGACACCATCAACACCTATTCGTTTGTTTTCATCTGATTTAGACGGCACTTTACTCGGCGACCGTGAGGCAGCACAGCAATTCAAACTGTTGTGGCAAGCGCTGGAACCGGAAAAACGGCCGTTACTCTGCTACAACACCGGCCGTATACTAGACGACGTCAAACAACTCATTAACAGTGGCGCACTGCCTGCACCCGACTACATCATCAGCGGCGTCGGCACCCACATCTACGACTACAACACCCACAGCGTCCTCAAAGAATTTTTTGAAATTTTGGAAGAGGGCTGGGACAGCCAACGGGTTGAGGAAACCATCAGCCACCTGCCACTTGCTCTGGAAAAACAACCTGCCCATTACCAAAACGCCTACAAATCAAGCTGGTTTCTAACGGACGGCGCCGAGGGCGACATCCATCTGCTGACGGAAGCGTTAGAAGAAGCCGGGCTGGAAACCCATGTCGTCTATTCCAGCGGACGCCATCTCGACATCCTGCCCAAATGGGCCAACAAGGGCAACGCCCTGCGCTGGCTGCTGCGCCAATTAAAGATTCCAGTGGAAACGGCCGTTGTCGCCGGAGACAGCGGTAATGACAATGCCATGTTTTCACTCAAAGGCATTCAGGGTATCGTGGTGGGCAACGCCCAGTCGGAACTGTTGGCCTACACCGCCGCTTTAGACATTTTTCGCGCCGAGCCACAAGATGTTTGCGCAACGGCCGTTATCCAGGGTCTACATCACTACAGCGTCTTCAACGGCGCCCCCCCTACTGTCGAAAAACTAGAGTCCGCCTACCTGTACGAAACCCTGAAAGCCTCCGGTGACGACGAAACAGGCCCCCTCACCCCCGAACAATTCGACCTCATTCGTCAGGGCTACCACAAAGCCATCGAAGCCCTCAAAAAAACCATCACCCCCCTCGGTTTTTCCGCCTGTTCCCTCACCGACAACGAAACCATCGGCACAGACGAAAACTACTACAGCGTCTGGGCACGCGATGGCGCCATCGCCCTCATCGGCTCCCTACCCTTACTCACCCAAGACGAAGAAATTCACCAATGCCAACGCCAAACCCTCATCACCCTGCTCGACAACATCTCGCCCAACGGCCAACTGCCCGCCAACGTGCGCATCGCCGATGGCATCCCCGACTATTCCGGCGTGGGCGGCATCGCCTCCATCGACAGCGGCCTGTGGGTCATCATCGCCTTCTACGCCTACGTTTCCACCACCCGCGACCTCGACTTTTTGCGCCGCTACATCCCCCAATTGCAAATGGTCATGGACTGGTTGAGCGCCCACGACAGCAACAACGACGCCCTGCTCGAAATTCCCGAAGCAGGCGATTGGACCGACCTCTTTGGCCGCAGCTACAATGTCCTTTATGACGAAGTGCTCTGGTATCGCACCAATATCTGCTACGGCCATCTCCTGCAAATGCTGGGCGATGAACACCGCGCCGGAGACTATCTGCGCTGGGCACGTACCATCAAACAAGAAATTCTTGCCAACTTCTGGCCCAGCACCCAGCAAAACATCTATCAATCCGTCTCCTTTGCCGAACAGCAATTCTCCATCGGCGACGCCCGTTATCTCATCGCCCAAATCACCCCCTTCGACTTTAGCTGGCGCTGCGACACGCTTGGCAACATTCTGGCTTACCTGTATGATGTAACTAACATCAAACAAGCCAGTCAAACCTTCCGCTTTATGTGGGGCGTGGGTATCAACGACCCCTATCCCATCACCAACCTCTACCCCGTTGTCACCGTAGGCGACAAAGATTGGCGGCAATATTACACCGTCAACCTGCTCAATCTGCCCCACCACTACCACAATGGCGGTATCTGGCCTTTTGTCGGCGGACATTGGGTGCGCTTCATTAACAAGTTGGGCCTGCGGGACGTTGCCTTGCAAGAGCTGCACCGTCTAGCCGAACTCAACAAACTCGGCGTTATAAATGAATGGGAATTTAACGAATGGGCCCACGCCCGCACCGGCCGCCCTATGGGGAAAGCGTATCAGGCATGGTCCGCTTCTGAATATATTCACGCCTGCCATGCCCTGCATGTGATGGCGTAGCGCGGCAAAGACCTGACAGGTTTATAAACGATCTGGTCTGTAAAGGTACTATGCTATGCAAAGAGGACTAATCGACAAGGTGTCTTGTAAACCTGTCAGGTCTGCCTCTCAAGAACAAAAAGGAGTCAAAAAAATTATGATGCCAAGGAACCAACACCTCAACAATATTATGATGATCTCGCTGCATGGTTATGTAGCGGCCGAGCCAGAACTAGGCAAGCCAGACACAGGAGGCCAGGTTGTCTATGTGCTGGAAATGGCAAAGCGATTCAGCCGTTTAGGGCGGCGCGTCGATTTGATCACGCGCCGCTTTGAAGACCAACCCGAATTTGACGAAATCAACGACAATTTGCGTGTATGGCGCATCCCCTTTGGCGGCTCTGACTTCATCCGCAAAGAGGATATGCACGATCACGTTGGCGACTTTGTCACCAATCTACTGGCGGCCATCCGCACGCGCAACGAACAGTATGACATCGTCAATTCACATTATTGGGATGCTGGGTGGGTCGGGCAAAAAATTGCTGAGGAATTAGGCATTCCCCATGTGCATACCCCTCACTCGTTGGGCTGGTGGAAACAGCAAAACATGGGCACTGATATGAGCATTGAAGAAATGGAAGTGATTTATCGCTTTGAGGAACGCATCCGCAAAGAGTTTCTCGTTTACCAGATGTGTGATCACGTCATTGCTACCACTGAACCCCAGGCGGAGCTGCTTTTGAATGAATATGACTTGTTGGAAAAGCATCTCACTGTGGTGCCTCCCGGCATGGACGAAGACCGCTTTTCACCGATTCGCCAAGGCGACCGGGAACAACTGCTGGAAAAGTATGACTGGTCTCCTCATGATGTGTTGACGCTGGGGCGCATGGCACACAACAAAGGCTATGATCTGCTGCTGGAAGCGCTGCCTACGCTGTTTGAGTTGGTATCTGATGCCCGTCTGGTGGCGGCCATCGGCGGTGAAGATTCGGCGCAGGATGACGAGGGCGTTTCGGGCCTGAAAAAACGGGCCGAGGCTCTGGGCATTCAGGACAAAATTGTGTGGGTGAATTATGTGGCGGATGAAGACCTGGCTAACTATTACCGGGCAGCGGCCGTTTTTGTGATGCCGTCTCGCTATGAACCATTTGGTATGGTGGCGATTGAAGCGATGGCCTGTGGCACGCCGGCCGTCATTACGGTTCACGGCGGTTTGTTTGACTTGATTGATTACGGCAAACAAGCGCTGTATGCCGATCCCAATCGCGCCACGGAGCTAGGTACGATGATGGCGTTCCCCATGTTGTACCCCAAGCTGGCGCATCAATTGTCGGTGGAAGGCGCTCGTTTTGCGCGGCGCAATTTTGGCTGGACGGGTATTGCCAAGAAGACGCTGCATATTTTTGATACGGTGAGCCAGCTCAGAATTGGCGAAATGGTTTAGGGGGGTTGCCCGATGACCTTACGGGCGAGGCAATCGGAGAAAAGATGGTTTTTCATGGCACATTTTTTACCCGGTTGCCTGGCCTCTACGATATTGCACCATGATGCGGTAGGGGCTATGCGATGGGGTATAACGGTTGCCAAACGTAAGGCAATTTCACCCATCGCGTCGCCCGTGTGGCCGCCCGATGACCTTGCGGGCGAGGCAATCGGAGAAAAGATGGTTTTTCATGGCACAGGTTTCACCCGATTGCATAGCCTCTACGAGAATACACCATGATGCGGTAGGGGCTATGCGATGGGGTATAACAGTTGCCAAACGCAAGGCAATTTCACCCATCGCGTCGCCCGTGTGGTTGCCCGATGACCTTACGGGCGAGGCAACCGGAGAAAAGATGGTTTTTCATGGCACATGTTTCACCCGATTGCCTGGCCTCTACGATATTGCCTGGATTGACAATGAATGGGTCTACATGCCTCCATTAAAAATTGACGATTAACAATTAACAATTGCCAATTGGCAATTCCCCTTCGTGCCGCGCCGCCAAAACCGCTGAAAACTAGAGGCACAGCCGCCAGTAAACAGAGCCGCGCTGAACATGGACATGAGGGACCGGCATGAACCAACAAGAACTACGACAACTAATTGCCGAGGCCGCCGTCGAAAACTGGACGAAACTGGATTTGAGCACGCAAGGGATTAACGGAACTGCCACCAGAAATCGGGCAACTAACCAATCTGACAGAGCTTGACCTCAACTTTAACCAATTAACAGCCGTTCCGCCAGAAATCGGGCAACTGACCAACTTGACTAAGCTTAGCCTTTGGAATAACCCGTTAACGGCCGTTCCGCCGGAAATCGGACAACTGACCAGCCTGACTGAGCTTAACCTCAAAGACAACAAGTTAACTGCCGTTCCGCCAGAAATTAGGCAACTAACCAACCTGACTTCGCTAGACTTGAGCTTCAACCCGTTAACTGCCGTTCTGCCGGAAGTCGGACAACTGACCAGCCTGACTGAGCTTTACCTCAACGACAACAAGTTAACGGCCGTTCCGCCAGAAATTGGGCAACTAACCAACCTGACTTGGCTAGACTTGAGTTTCAACCCGTTAACTGCCGTTCTGCCGGAAATCGGACAACTGACCAGCCTGACTGAGCTTTACCTCAACGACAACAAGTTAACGGCCGTTCCGCCAGAAATTGGGCAACTAACCAACCTGACTTCGCTAGACTTGAGCTCCAACCCGTTAACGGCCGTTCCGCCAGAAATTGGGCAACTGACCAATCTAACTTTATTAAGCTTGGACTGGCATAAACTACTGGTTATTCCCGCAACATTCAAACAACTTGCCATTCCAACTTCGCTTGACTTAAGCGGAAGAGGATTAACATCCATTCCCCAGGGAATTAGTCATTTGACCAACCTGACTTCGCTTAACCTGAGCGAGAAACCAGTTAACGGCCGTTCCGCCAGAAATCGGGCAACTGACCAACCTGACTAGGCTTGACCTAAGCGACAACCAGTTAACGGCCGTTCCATCAGAAATCGGGCAGTTGACCAACCTGACTGAGCTTCACCTGAGCGGCAACAAATTAACGGCCGTTCCGCCGGAAATCGGTCAGCTAATTAACTTGACTTCGCTTAACTTGAACAACAACCAGTTAACGGCCGTTCCGCCTGAAATCGGGCAACTGACCAACTTGACTTCGCTTTCCCTAGACGACAACCAGTTAACGGCCATTCCGCCCGAAATCGGGCATCTGACCTCTCTCGAAAAGCTTGAGTTACATAATAATACAATTGAACAATTTAAATTTTACAGAGATTTTAAAACTGGAAACATTGAATGGGAAGAAGAATTAATTGGAAACAAGATAGGTGAATTGCCTTCAGAAATCGGAAAACTAAAGAACCTGACTTCGCTTGACCTGAGCACCAATCAGTTAACGGCTGTTCCGTCTGAAATCGGGCAACTGTCCAACCTGACCGAGCTTGATCTGAACCGCAATAATTTAACCGCCGTTCCACCTGAAATCGGGCAACTGACCAACTTGACTTCACTTGACCTGGGCAACAACCAATTAACGGCCGTTCCGCCTGAAATCGGGCAGCTAACCAACCTGACTTCACTTGACCTGAGCAGCAATTACCTTATTGACGCTACCACTAGAAATCGGGCAACTGACCAATCTGACTTCGCTTGACCTAAGCGGTGACATTTCTCTTGACTACGACGAGTTAGGATTAACGACTGTGCCGCCGGAGATCGGGCAGTTGACTAACCTGACATCAGCTTGACCTGAGCGTCAACCAGTTAACGACTGTGCCGTCAGAAATCGGGCAGTTGAGGAATCTGAATAGACTTGACCTAACCCACAACCCGTTAACTTGCGTGCCGCCGGAAATCGGACAACTGACAAATCTGACGCAGCTTTACCTGGACAGCAGTTTATTAACGGCCGTGTCCACCGGAAATCGGGCAGTTGACGGAATCTGACTAGACTTGAGCCTGAACGGCAATGATTTAACTGCTGTTCCACTTGAAATCAGGCAGTTGACCAACCTGACTTCGCTTTCCCTGAGTGGCAATCAATTAACAGCCGTTCCACCTGAAATCGGACAATTGACCAACCTGACATGGCTTTACCTGAGCGACAATCAGTTGGAACGTTTGCCAGAAGCATTACAGCAGTTGACACAGTTAGAATATCTTGACTTGCGTGACAATCCTGCGTTGGGAATTTCGCCCAGAGGTATTGGCAGAAACAAAAAACCCGGCGCTCATCCTGAGAACTTATTTCGGCCAACGCCGCCCACTGCATGAGGCCAAATTGCTCCTGGTGGGGCAGGGCGGCGTGGGCAAAACGGCCCTGGCTCGCCGCCTGCTCCACAACCTGCCGCCAGACGAGGCGCAGGGCAAAACCGCAGGCGTCGACATCCAAAAATGGGTATTCCCGCTGGCAAATGCCGCCGCTCCCATCACCCTCAACCTGTGGGATTTTGGCGGGCAAGGCGTGTATCAGGCCACCCACCAATTCTTCTTCACCAGCCGCAGTCTCTACCTGGTGGTCATCAACGCCCGCACCGGCGAGCAAGAAAGCCGCCTGCGCCATTGGCTCAAGCTGGTCGCCAGCCTCAGCGACAACGCCCCCGTGATCATCGTCATCAACAAACAAGATGAACACGCCCTGGCTCTCGATGAACGGGAGTTGAAACACAAATATCCCAACCTGCTGCACGTCGTCGCCACCTCCTGCACCAGCGGCGCGGGCATCGACGAACTGCGCCAGGCCATCGCCACCGCCCTGGCCGCATCTGCCCGGCCTCAACGACGCTTTCCCCATCCCCTGGTTTGCCCTCAAAAAACAGTTAGAAGCGATGGACAGCAACTACATCACCTACGAACGTTATGCCGAATATTGCCGGGAAGCAGGCATCGAGTCCCCCGCCGATCAGCGCAGTTGGGTACAGGTACTGCACCAACTGGGCGTCGTGCTCAACTATCAAGACGACAATTACCGCCATCTGGAAGGCACCCACGTCCTCAAACCAGATTGGGTCACAGACGGCGTCTACCGCATTCTCTCTGATCCGGACGGCAAAATTGCCGCCAACAACGGCATCCTCACCGCCGCCATGCTCGACCACATTCTCGATCCCGATGTTTACCCCCACCACCAGCAAGTTTTCATCGTGGAGATGATGCGTAAATTTGAACTCAGCTTCCGCATTCCCGACCGGCCAGAGCAATACCTGATTCCTGATCTACTGCCCAAAGAACAGCCGCCAGAAGCCACATTTTTTGAAGAAGCCGCACCTGCTCCAATTCCAAATCCATTACACCGACTTTTTACCGAGCAGCATTCTCTCCCGCTTCATGGTGGGCATGATGGCGGCGCTGGATCGCAAAGCCTCCTGGCGCAATGGCGCGGTACTCAAATTCGATGGCAACACCGCCCTGGTTCGCGCCGATTTGGAGGCACGTAAACTGTTCATCAGCATCAGCGGCACAGAAGCCACGCGGCGCAGTCTGCTCAACAGCATTCGCATGCAGCTTCACGCCATCCACAGCACCTTCCCCAATCTGCCCCTCACCGAGCATATCCCCATCCCCGATCATCCTGGCATCACCATTGATTATGATGACCTGCTTTGGTATGAATCGGAAGGGATGCTAGAACCACCTTACGCGCCCATTCGTGGAAAAATTGACGTAAAAGCACTGTTGACAGGCATTGAAACACCCGCTTTACGCCGCGAACGGCAGTTGCAAGAATCACTGCTGAAAGCCTACAACCTGGACGAACTGATGCAGCTTTGTTTTGATCTGGATGTGGATTATGAGAATTTGCCCGGGCAGACAAAATCGGCGAAAACGCGGGAATTGGTGCAGTATATGGGGAGAAACGGCCGTTTAGATGTATTAGAAGCGCAGTTGCGGCATAAGCCGGGGCATCCATTCTAATTGCCACCAAGACCTCCGAGGTCTTTGAGACCTCGGAGGTCTGACGACGGCAAACCTTGTTGCCGTTATCGGGCTAGGCGCCTATCAGAGAACTCCATTTCGTAGCCGCGGTATCCTTACCGCGCTCGTGTAAGCGCGACAAGGATGTCGCGGCTACTTTTCCGACAGACTGCCAGATAGGGGGAAACAAAACGGCCGTTTGTTGGTCAGCAAAAGGAGAATGATCATGATGCAATTTAAGCAGTCAAACCCCGTAACCATCATCCCCTATCAAGCACGCTGGGTAGATGAATTCCAGCAAATTGGCACAGACTTACGGCGCATATTGGGCAAAACGGCCGTTCGCATTGACCATATCGGTTCCACCGCCGTGCCGCACTTACCCGCCAAAGACATCATTGATATTCAAATCACCGTGGCTGATTTGGAAGACCCCACCCTGCTGGCAAAACTGCATCGCAGCAAATACCAGATGCGGGAAGCGCATTACCATGACAACTATCTGGGCATTGCTGATGAAATTCTCCCGGAGCTGCAAAAACGGTACTGTCGGGAAGCGGTTGGCGAGCGGTATACCCATATTCATATTCGGCAAAACGGCCGTTTTAACCAACAATACCCGCTTCTCTTCCGCGATTATCTACGAACGCACGAGACCATGCGCCAAGGATATGCCACTATCAAAAGCCGGTTGACCGAGATTTTCCCCAACAGCATTGAGGGCTATTTGTACATCAAAGACCCGCTCATGGACATGATCTTTGCCACGGCTCAGGACTGGGCTAAAACGAGCCAGTGGCAGCCAGACGAGAATTTTTTGTAACCACGAAGTATCTTCTCAATATTGAAACACCCGCCTTGCGCCGAGAACGCCAATTGCAAGATACACTGCGAAAAGCATACAACCTGGACGAATTGAGGCAGCTTTGTTTTGATCTGGCTGTGGCGTATGAAGATTTGCCCGGGCAGACAAAATCAGCGAAAACACGGGAATTGGTGCAGGCTATGGGGCAGACGCAATCAGTTGGATGCGTTGGAAGCAAAGGTGCGGCGGGAAAGGTGGGGACGTTCATTCTAAATTTCATTGTTTCCCTTCTTGATTTATCAAATTAATGTATATACAATAAGTGACGTATGGAAATTGAATACGATCCGGCCAAACGAGAGCAAACATTGGAAAATTGGGGATTAGATTTTGATGACTGTGGCGATATTTTCAGGGGACCTATTCTGGAAATTGAGGATACACGTATCAAATATGGCGAACCCCGTTTTATCGCTTTTGGCCTACTGGATACACGCACGTATGATAGTCGTCGTCTGGACACCACGCGGTGACAGGCGCCGTATTATTTCAATGAGGAAAGCAAATGAACGAGAACAAAAACGCTTTAGACAATACCTGGATCGATCCTGATGATGCGCCTGAACTGGAAGATGCTTTTTTTGATCAGGCAACGCCCAAAATAAATGATGAAATCGTTTCTACCAGTGAGGTAAAGACGGCATTCAAGCAACGTTTAGGGCGACCTAAATCAGATAATCCTAAGAAAGCAGTCAGCATCCGGCTATCGCCTGAGGTAGTAGAGTATTTCAAGTCAACGGGCAAAGGCTGGCAGACTCGCATGGACGAAGCTTTGCGGGAATATGTGGCCGCCCAACAATGAAGCTGATGTTGTAAAACGGCCGTTTTCCCCTCATCCCATTCGACACCCCTCCCCAGCCTGTGCCATAATTGTCTAACCTCACTCTGGAGACAATTATGGTCAACAGCCACCCCTACAAGATTCCGATTCTACTCAGGCTAGCAAGCCTGCACACCAACCTGGAAGACCTGCGTAAACAGCTTACCCTGCGCCTGGTGCCTTGCTGCTGCTGGCAGCCGCCCAAATCATCATCCTCTTCTATAATTCGCCAGTCGCGTTTCCGGTGGGCATGGTCTTCTTCTGGGTTTCGCTAACGACGTTGGGCGTGACGGTTTTATGGCTACGCAGCGACCACCACACCCTGGCGCGTCATCTGCTGGTGTGGGGAACCGTTGCTGAAACGATGTTTGCCATGTGGTTGTTCCCAGAAAGCTGGGTGCCCTATGTGGGCGTGGTGCTGGTATTTAGCAACTCTCTGCTGGTGAAATGGAGCGAAGTTGTAACGGCCGTTCTCATCTTCCTCACCGCCCTCCTCCTGCAAAACCTCTCACCCAGCCACAACTACGACATCGCCCCCCTGTTCAGCTTGCTCGCCATCGCCGTCGCCATTGCCGCCCTGGCGGTACGCACCCTCTACACCACCCTCGACTGGGTATGGCAAATGCACGAACAAAGCAAAGATCTGCTCACCACCACCCAAAACCAGCAAGTCGAACTGCAATCCCTCGTCAAATCTCTGCGCATCGTCAACGACATCCGCGAACGCACCGAACAAGAGCTGATCATCGCCCATAAAGAAGCACAAAAAGCGCGGCATCTCAAGGAACAGTTCGCCGCCAACATCAGCCACGAACTGCGTACCCCCCTCAGCATCATCCTGGGCTTCAGCGAAGTGATGTACCTCTCGCCCGAAGTGTATGGCCCGGAACCGCTGCCTCCCGTTCTCATGCGCGATGTGTACCAAATTTACCGCAACAGCCGCCATCTGCTGGGCATGATCGACGACATTCTCGACTTGTCCCGCTTTGAAATGGTGGGCTTTACCCTCAAAAAAGAGCCAACCAATCTGCCCGACTTAATTGAAGAAGCCATCGCTATCGTGGGCAATTTGTTTGAGAAATCAGAAGCCGTTTCGCTGGTAACGGCCGTTTCGCCCAACCTGCCACTCATCAACATCGACCAGACACGCATCCGGCAAGTGCTGCTGAACCTGTTGAACAACGCCCACCGCTTCACCACCGTCGGCACCGTCACCCTTGCCGCCAAACAGGAAGGCAATGACATTCTGGTGCAAGTGCAAGACACCGGCCCCGGCATCTCTGATGAAGACGCCGCCGCCATTTTTACAGAGTTCTATCAAGTCGATTATTCACTTAGCCGCAGTCATGGTGGCGCAGGACTGGGACTCGCCATTTGCCAGCGTTTTGTAGATGCCCACGACGGCCGTATCTGGATGGAAAGCAACGAGGAGATCGGTTCCACATTCTCATTCACACTGCCCCTAGACCCCACCCAGGTGGAGCATCTCCAGCTCTTCCGCAGTCCCATCCCGGAGCCTCCACCCAAGTCAATTCAGCCCTGTTTGCTCCTGGTGGAATCAGACCAGCAAGTGAACAGCCTGGTGGCACGGCATCTGGACGGGTATGAGGTAGTTGTGGTGGAAGATGTGGCAGAACTGGCCGCCCAAGCCAATACACGCCACCCACTTGCCATTTTGGTCAACGTGCAGCCCGGTCAGCAAGCGGATGCTGCCGCTTGTGTTGGTATTTCCGCCCCGATTATCGAATGCTCGCTGCCCAGTCAGGCCTGGATGGCAACTACGTTGGGCGCAGTGGCGGCGCTGACGAAACCTATCAATTTTCAGAAACTTTATGAAGAGATTGCCGACCTTGGCTCCATCCACACGGTGTTGGTGATTGATGACAACCCCGGTGTGTGTCAGTTGGTAGAACGGAGCCTGGGGGCGCATAACGGCCGTTATACCAAATCCAAATCGCCTACGATGGTCTCACCGGTCTCAACGCCATGCAGCAGCAGCGCCCCGACCTCGTCATCCTCGACCTGATTATGCCGGAGATGGACGGTTTTGCGGTGATGGCCGCCATGCAAGCAGACGCCACCTTAGCCGATGTGCCTGTCATCCTGCTCACCGCCACCACCTACATCGAAGACACGTTGGCGCAATACGGAAATCAAGTCAAAATAGTGCAGGCAACGCCCTGGCATCCGGCCGAGACCTTGCGTTTTCTCAAATCGGTACTCGCTGGACTCAGACCTATACCCAAAGAATAGAGTGGCAAAGTTGCAGAGTTGCAGGGTATATGAGTAACACGTTACTTTGCAACCTTGCAACTTTGCCACCTTTTAACTTATGACAACATCTACAACGCCACCCACCGAATTTACCGAGCAAGTCAAGCAAGCACTGGAGCATCTCTACGATTTCTCCACCTTGCAACGACTGCCATTGGCCCAGGAACTGGCTCCCGTCAGAAGCCGTGCCAATGAGACACCGGCTCACCACCTGCGCCGCGAATTGATTACCGCCATCGAAAGCATCAGCCCTGATTCGAGATCTTCTGGGCAATCACCCGACGCGCGACTCTACAATTTGCTCCAGTTACGCTACATCGAAGGCATTACTGTGCAAGAAGTCGCTAACCGCATGGGGCTGTCGGCGCGGCAGGCACATCGCTCGCTGCGTAAGGGGGAAGAAAGTGTAACGGCCGTTTTGTGGCTGCGTGTGCAAGAGTTAAAAAGTAAACGAACCCGCCTCGTCTCCCCCTGAAACCGGCGCTGCCCGCGAACTCTCGTCCGTCTCTTCAGAAGTTTCGCTGTTGGACACGCATTTAGAAGCCATCGACATCCGCACGGTGCTGCAAGATGCACTTAAAGCGACTGCGCCGCTGGCCCAAAAACGAGGCGTGGTGTTTGAGGTGGAGCTACCTGAAAAAGCGGTGATTGTGTCGGTGGAAACGGCCGTTTCCCAACAAATCTTCGCCAGCCTGTTCAGCCGCGTCATCAGCATCGCCCAGAAAGACAGCCTGACGCTGCGGCTCAATCAGCGGCAAGAGCAAGCCGTCGTCACCCTGAGCTACCTGCCCGAAAACGAGACCAACCCGGTGATTATAGATGAGGTGATTGAGCAGTTTGTGCATAGATTGGGGTGGGCGATTAGACAGGAGCAGGTGATAAACGGCCGTTCTGCCATCGTACTCAATCTAACAGGACAAGGGGCGCTCATTCTGGTGGTGGACGATAACGAAGGGCTGGTGGAACTGCTCGACCGTTACCTCACCGGCCATCACTGCCGCGTTCTCACCGCCACCAACGGCCCAGAAGGCTTACAACTGGCCCAGGAACTCATCCCCGATGCCATCATTCTGGACGTGATGATGCCCGGAGCCAGTGGCTGGGAAATCCTGCAAATCTTGCGCAGCCAGCCCCAAACCGCCACCGTACCCGTCATCGTCTGCTCCGTCTTCAACGACCCCGACCTGGCCTATTCTCTGGGCGCGACCCGCTTTCACGCCAAACCCATCCGCCGCGACACGATTCTGGACACGTTACATGAATTAGGTGTCGTTTAAACGAAGAACACTAATACATAAAAACACTGATGTTTTCCCCCTATCAACGTTCCACAGAATCAGTGTCCTAAAGGAGTACTCAAAATGAACAAAAATCTAAAATACCTTATCGGTGGCCTCGCCACAGTTCTGGCCGGATTCGGCATTTACAAAATTGTCAGCTCGCAAAAAAGCCCAAACACCGTACCCGACGATGTTTGGACAATATGGAATATGCCCGATTTAACCGGCAAAATAATCATCGTGACCGGTGCTAACAGCGGCATTGGCTACGAAGCCGCCAAAGCGTTCGCCCGCAAAGGGGCGCACGTTATTCTGGCCTGCCGCAGCAAGGACAAAGCCGAAGCCGCCCTGGCTGACCTTCTGGCCGAACTACCAAACGCCCAAGCCGAAATCATGCCGCTCGATCTAGCCAGCCAAGCCTCCGTTCACCAATTCACCACCGCCTTCAAAGCAAAATACGATCAACTCGACATCCTGGTCAACAACGCGGGCATCATGATGGTGCCATACGCCACCACCGAAGATGGTTTTGAGCGGCAGTTTGGCACGAACCATCTGGGGCATTTTGCCCTGACAGGCTTGCTTCTTGATCGCTTGCTGAAGACGCCTGGTTCACGCGTGGTCAATGTGAGTAGTGGTGCCCATCGCTTTGGCAATATGGATTTTGACAATGTGAATTTTGATGGTGGGGCAGATTATTCGCCGCAAACAGCCTACGGCCGTTCTAAACTTGCCAATCTTCTCTTCACCTATGAACTACAACGCCGCTTTGAAAAAATAGGCGTAAATGTACTGGCGGTCGCTGCGCATCCAGGTCTCTCCAATACCAATTTAGCAGGTCATATGGAAGACCGTTGGTATTTCAAATTAGGTGGCCCCCTGCTGGAACAAATGTCACAAAGCGCCGCCATGGGTTCATTGCCCATCATTCGAGCGGCGGTTGATCTCAATGTGAAAGGTGGCGAATATTATGGACCAGGTGGGTTTATGGAACAACGTGGTTACCCAATTCTCGTACAATCCAACGAGGCTTCGCACAATCTGGCGGATGCCAAGCGTTTATGGGCAGTATCGGAAGCGTTAACTGGCGTTACATTCGATCCGCTTGATTAGGATTTAGGTAATTGGCAAGAAGTTTTCAGAAATAAATCACGCGAAACCTTGCCGATTCCTTCAAGGAAACCGCAGATTTTGGCATTACGGTTTTCCGAATACTTTCTGCGATTTACCTAACGGCCAGATAATAGGGAAAACGGCCGTTTCTTTTTGAAAGGAAACGGCCGTTCTCCAAAACCCATCATCTTGTCTAGTAAGTTTACATAACAATACCCGGCTGACCTGGCTGCACTGGGCCAATCCGGAACGGCCGCATCATCTCATTGTCCTCATGCTCAACAATGTGACAATGCCACACGTACTGACCAGGCGTATTGAACTGCGCCTTAATGCGCGTCACCTCACCAGGATAGGCGATCACCGTATCCTTAAAACCCGTCTCCCACGGTTCCGGCGGACGCGGCACTGAGCCAGGCACTACTTGCACTTCTTGCGTTTCCTCATTCACGAA
Organism: uncultured Chloroflexia bacterium; assembly: GCA_963747345.1. Lineage (GTDB taxonomy): Bacteria > Chloroflexota > Anaerolineae > Promineifilales > Promineifilaceae. Next base: position 37,686 of record CAVVFA010000013.1, read on the forward strand.
GATGGGCTGACGGTTAAGCACCTCAAAGGTCAGTTCATGCAGATGCATCGGATGTCCATCACCGGTGGCGTTGTAAATCTCCCATATTTCCGTAGCACCCACAGCCGGATTCTCGGTGACGGGATCCATCCACAACTGCTTGGCCCACACGCCTGGGGCGACATTGGGGTCGCCAGCAACGGTACCTAGAACCGCTTCAGCCGGAGAATCGGCGAAGAAAGCCGACATCTCTTCCAGCAGCGCCAACGGCCGGGTCACGGTGGCGGCTGGTAGAGGGGTGATGGCTGGCAGTTGCAAGAATTGGGGCGGCGTGGTCGGATCAGGTGCCACCGCCGGAACCACATCAAAGCGCATGATCTGACCAGTGGTTGCTGGGTCGGCCACCGGGAAGTCCACTCCAGGCACGCCGCCGCCGAATGGCTCATCCGGGCCAACATTGCCCAGAACATAACTGCCTGCCGGCACATTGGTGAAGTCCACAATCAAATCCGCACGCTCCGCCAGAGCCATTAGCAGTTGGTTGTTATTCATGGCCGTCAGATTGATTGGCGCGGCCAGGAACCCGCCTTCGTTGCCGATCATCCACACCTCCACGCCAGGAATCTGGTTGAAGTCCAGGATGAGGAAGCGTGACTGGCAGCCATTGAGGAAGCGCAGGCGATAGCGGCGCTGTTCCACTGTCTGGAAAGGCCAGGTATTGCCGTTAACCATCATCATGTTGCCGAAGAATTCAGGGTTCCAACTGGGCGAAATGTCGGTATCGGGGATGAAAGGGCCGACGATATCATCGAAGAAGGCGCGTGTGTCTGGATAGAACAGCGACCCATCCGTATTAAACGAACGATCCTGGATGGCGATGGGGATTTCGTAGTAAGTCTTGTTGGGTGGGAATTTGTCGTTTTCTTTGGGAGCTGGGCCGGGCAAAACGGCCGTTGTGCCAAAACGAGAATCCATCACAGCCTCGTCACCGTCCGGGCCGCCCCGAATGATATAGAAACCGGCCGGACCAGCATACACATTCAGCCGGGTCATGCCCAGGGTATGGTCATGGTACCAATCTGTTGAAGCACGTCCCAGGTTCGGGTACTCGAAGGTCGCAAAGCCGGGCCCCCAGGTCGCACCAAGATTGGCCGCTGCCTTCCCTGCGAAGAAATCGTACCAGGTGCCGCGATCTGCATAGTCAGTCGGGATATTCCCTGCATCCGGCAGGTACCAGGCCTCGGCATAGCCATCGCTCTCGTCGCCAACACCAACGGCCCCATGCACATGGGTGACTATGGGAACTGGGCCGGTATACGGGCTGGGGGTGCTGGCAAACGTTGGCCGCGTATCACGCCCTGTTGTGCCGCCCGGCGGGTTGGCCCAGTGCAAGGTCTGGTCAACTGGTAGCAGATGGGGCAAGTAGTCTCCATTGCCATCGACCAAATCGTTAATCCATTTGATGCGCACCGGCTTGTTGTGCTGCACCTCAAGGGTCAGTGAGGGCGCGTTGTGCAGCAGCAATCCCCTTTTGCTGTTTGAAGCCACTGCGCCATATCCCCATAACGTCGTCGCAGGCAGTCCAAATGGTAAGACCTGCTGTGGGAACTGCTTCATTGAAATCTCATAATAATCCGCATTGGCGCCCATTTTATTCTTGATTTTCCCGGCACGGGGCATCACTGGGGGGATGAGCATGGGTGTTTGATATTTAGGAACACTGGCTGGATCGAGCGTGCCCCCAGGAATTTGAGCAAAAACATGGGTGAATTTTCCGAACTTCATGGTGAAAAATAACGTGGCTCCTGCTGCTCCCCCTAACTTTAAAAACTCTCGTCTTGTTGTCATCGTTTCCTCCTATTGAATTGATTTCTACAAGGCAACTTTGAATTGCTTAACGGATAAACTAGATTGTATTCAGCCCTTTTTGGGAACTAGATGGTTTTATGAATTCAAAAACACCTCCTTCCACTACCATAAACAAGAGTTGTTTACGGCGGTTCAGCTATTCAAAAATATTTAGATTCCATGCCTAGGGCATGCGTAAGATTAATGGTAAATAGGCCATTGGCACGAGGTTTATACAATTGGTGGTCAGGATTGCGCTGCCCTTTACCTCGTTATCTCCTTGAGAAGTTGCTGTTATCGTGACCATGTCGGTGGCATTATTGAGGGCGTTGGCTGGAATGGTAACGGTAACGCTGATTGTGTCGCTGACGCCAGGGTTCAGGGTGATAGTGGGAGTGGAAACGGCCGTTACCCAACTATTACCCGTGATCTCCAAGTCAAAAGTGTCAGTTAAAGAACCGGTATTGGTTATTTGCAGTGTATAGGTCACATCTTGACCAGCCATGCCGCTCAGCGCGTCATCTGGCGAGAGGTCAACACCATAAGGGTCTTGCATTTGCCACAGTTCACCGCCATCCGCCACATTCACCGTGCCCACATAAAGCTGATTCAGGAAAACGGCCGTGGCATTACTCATATTTGAACCGGTATTGTCCACATCACCGAAGCCATCCACGTTGACCTGTTCCCACACTGAGCCATCCGCCGAACGCCAGATTTCAATGCCGGTGACGCTGTTCTTTACGCTGACATAGAGCTGATTCTGAAAAACAGATACCATCTCAACATTCACATTGTTCGCATCGCCAAAAGCAGGTGTGATGGCTTGTGTCCAGGTCGTGCCATCGTTGGTGCGCCATAGTTGGGCACCGCTTGCCGTGTTTCCAGCCCCGACATACAGATAGCCATTAAACACGGCCATGCCACCGGTCATGGTGGTATTGCTATTGCCGAAGCCGTCGTCCACGATGGTTGTCCAGTCGCCGCCGTAGCTGCGCCAGATTTGGGCGGGCGCGTCGGACTCGAACGCCACAGCCGCATACAGACCGCCATCAAACGCAGCAAAACCGGTCACACTGGAAACGGCCGTTCCTGCCACTGTGGGTGCAACCTGTGTCCAACTATTACTGTCCCCACTGAAACTGCGCCAAATCTGAGCGCCGTTGATTTGATTGGTGGCCCCCACATAGATCGCCTGATCATAACCATGGTCGTATACGGTCATGGCCGTAAACTCAACCGTATCAGGATCGCCAAATCCGGCGGTCACCACCTGCCCCCAGAACAAACCGGACGATGTGCGCCATATCTGGCTGGCATTGCCCCGGCCGGTACTGGCATAGAGATACCCTTTGAAAACCGTCATATCAAGAATAGCGCGGGGCGCAGTGTCATGGGCGCTGCCGAAACCTGGATCAATAACGGCCGTCCATGTTGTGCCGTCCGACGAGCGGAATATCCGCGCATCATTAACCGGATTATGTGTACCCGCATAAAGATGTCCGTTAAATGTTTCTAAAGCACTCACTTCACCTGCGTTCACATCACCAAAGCCATTGCTGTTCACCTGCACCCAGTCGGGCACCACTTGCACCAACGCTTGTATGATGTGGCTGCGTGCGCTTACTGGATCAAACGCAGAAGCGGAAACGCCGGACGCTGCTCCCACAATAACCAGGGTTATTACCAGAACGCCAATTGAGAGTTTCTTGTAGTCCATCTCTCGCCTCTTTCTTGCCTTCAAACCATTCACGTACTATCTCTTGAAGTAACCAGATTGCCTCTGCGGGGGAGGAATTACTCCCTCCCCCGCAAATGGGTTTTCAGAGCCAGAGGTTACGGTGTGCTTACCGTGGCCGTGTTTGACCAACCCGACTGGGTCGTATCGTTGAAAGCATGGACCCGATAGTAGAAGGTCGTACCACGTGCCACAGTCTGGTCGAATGTGGTTACGCCTCCCGCAACGGTAGCGTTCACAACGCCGCTCGTGAAGATGGGGTCATAAGCCCGTTGGATTAGGAAGCCGGTTTCATTGTCAGAATTATCTGTCCAATTCAGGGTAGCTAAGGCCGTCTTTTTGTTCTTCACAACGGCCGTTCCCGTCAGACCAGTTGGAGCCAGGATAGTATTAACAGGTACATCACCCCGCCCTGAATCAAGCGTCAGTGTCGGCCAGCCGCCACCCAACGGAATTTCGTTCAGGGCTGGATTCGAGTAGTCCCAGGTATCCCCGACAACATTGATGGCATAGACTTGGTAATAGTAAACAGTCCCCCCGACTTGAGGGTCAATGTAGGTTCGTGTACCCGTTCCAGGGCCGTTGTTAAGCCGGTCAGACGGCAGCGTTACCAGAGTGCTCCATGGTCCAGTTGGACTGCTGGAGCGCTCGATGACAAACGCTGTCTCGTTCTTCGAGTTATCGATCCAGGTCAGCTCATACTGGCGATTGCGACCACTCCCGGTTTTAATCCAGGTAAGCTCGGTCGGCGCTGCCGGGGCAACACCCACCACCTGCGCGTGCATCATATCCATCTCCTCATGGCTCAGGATGTGGCAGTGGTAGACATACTCCCAGCCAAAGTTAACATAATGATTGGTGATATCTACGGGTTCCCCATCCGGGTTGAAAGCCATGATGGGCAAGCCCATTGCCTCCCGCTGCGTAGTGTTAGCCCCTTCAAGGTACATTCCCTCGGGCATAGATGGGTCGAGCAAGCGAATGCTGTTGGGCAGTCCGCCCCATTCAACCGGCAGCTGGGGAATGATTGGCCGCATAGCCACAATCGTGTCTTCCAGCGGGCTGATACGCACAGTATCCTTCCAGCCCAGCTCATTGGCTTCCGGCTTCCGAATGATGCCATCCCAACCAACGCGGTTGATAAGCTGTACATCGTACAAGTGGAAGTGGATAGGATGCGTATCCACACCGTTATGCGTGAACTTCCAGATTTGCGTGCCGTCATCGGTAGTGGCAATCGGTGTCACTTCCACGCCAACCGGCAGCTCTAACCCATCCAGAATTTCATCAGGCGGATAGGTGTAGCCGTGCAGGATCATATTCTGCAAGCCCGCCTGAGCATTGGGAGTTTCCACGCCGAGGAAGCCGCTCATACGGCCGTATTCCATTTCAAACGCCTCCCCCATCTCATCCTGAATCATCTTCGGTTTGAGATTGAAGGTAAGCTGATTGCCCGACAGGGTATCAAAAGTCAGTGATGTGTCGTAAATCTGCACCAGGCCAGCAAGCGGGCCGTTGTTCTGGAATGTCGTGCCGTAGGCGCTGTTGTAAGCACCCTGCCCAACGATAATCGGGTTCTGGCCGTTCTCGAACACACCTGAGCCGTCTTCCTGATGGGCGAAGGCGTTCATCAACGGGGCCATGTCGAAGGCCGGGGCTGGTGTCGCCGCATTGACTTTAATCTGCATGATCGTGCGCACATTTGGACCGTAACCGGGCAGCGTGGAAGGTGCGCCGCCAGTGTCTCGGTAATCTCCGTTGCCAGTGTAGTAGTCATAGCGCGGATCGCGTGCCGGGAAGGCTGCTGGAGCGTCATTGTACAGTATCAGTGTCTGCCCCGCGTACTGCGAAAAGTCCACAATCACGTCATGCCGTTCGGCCGGAGCCGTCAGCAGCGAGTGTTGATCAACATTGCCAGCGTTGAACACAGTCGGGTCATTTACCCACGTAGTCGGATGGGCAGGGATGACGACCGGTGAAGGCAAGAACCCGCCTTCGTTGGCGATTTCGATCCAATCTGGTCCTTCGGTACCCACCACCGGCGTGGGGAAGACGGTGGCGTCTTCAAGAGCCGCCGCCACCTCATCTGGGTTCAGGAGAACCTCAGTGCAAGCCACGCCCGTGCTTTCCGGGGCTGGATTCAGATTATTGGCGTCACAGAGAACACCGTTGGCATCCACCGCCTGGTACAGCGACAAGTTGAAGAAGCGGTCGTTGGCCGCATTGAGAATACGGAAACGGTAAGCCTGAGGAGCGACCGTCAACGTTGGGTAGGCCGTGCCATTGATTACCGGCGTATCGTTGAACGATTCCATGCCCATGGAATTGTAAGGTACACCTGGCATCAACGGTGGCTCGCACCAAGTCAGGTCAGGATCACAACCAGGATCGTAGTAGGGATTGGGGACTGGCCCATGGTCGATGTTGCTCGTTGGTGGCCAAAACCAGGGGCCATAAGCCCACCGACCGTATTCGTTTACGCCAGAAGCGTCTCCTGGGTTTTGTGCAGGAGAGTAAACATGTGGTATCCACAAGTTACCTTCGCCACCCCAGCGAACTGTGTCCCAAGTTTCGTCTTGAAGCGCTAACTGGGCATCGTTGGGTACAAAAGTTTTGTCCTGGACAACCAGAGGAATCGTTTCATTAGGACCGGGAATGATGCCCCCGTCAACCAACGCTTGTTCGGTTGCGTCTTGAATGATGTAGGGCGCCGCCATACCGGCATAGACGTTGAGGCGGGTGATACCCCAGGCGTGGTCATGGTAGAACATCAACCGGGCGCTTTGTTGGTTGGTATAGTAGAAGGTCATTGTGCCGTCAGTGGGGTTGCCGTCATCGGGCATGTCCGGCACGGGGCGTACGCTGGTACCCTGCGGGTAATTTGTGTTTTCACCAGCAGGTGTTATCCATTGGTGCGGGGTTCCATCCGAAATCCAAGGGGTAATACCACCGTGCAAGTGGATGATGGCCCTGTTATCGGCAAAGCAGAGACCCTGGGCTACCAACGCATCCTTTCCTGACCCGCTGCACATCGGGTTCAACGGGTCGACCAGTTCTGGGTTCATCATCTCCCACTCATGACCGGCAGGTGTTGTACCGGAACCCATCACGGTGGAATCAACTGGGATGAATAGATTACCGCCAGCCCCGGTGGGCAGCAGGTTATGGAACTTGATACGCACGGGGGTGTCTGTTTGCGTGACGATGGCAGCACCCAGATAGTGAGGCGGATCGACGGAAAAATAACCGTTGCCCAAGTCATAGTGTTGACTAATGGATGCGTTATTTGGCGTTTCAAGTTGGACATAGCCGCGTAGTTTGGTAGGCGGCAGATCTCCGTGCATTTGCTCGGTGAATTCAACCAGTGCGATCTCGTAATAGTCCGCGCCTGGATAAGTGGTGGTGTCAGGCACGGCGACCGAGACATACTGACCCAGGTTATTTGCGGCACCAACCCCCAGCCCAGGCAGTTCGTTGATAAACTTTTTCATGCCGCCCACAATCACAGTGTTTTGACCTGACATATCGAGAACCTGTGCACCGAAAGAGTAGGAGCGGGCTTGTGGGTAAATTGGGTACTCAGGACTGCCGACGGTGATCGTCGAATCCTGAAGTGGCTGTGCTACCGGGGTTGCCGGGTTGAAGATGAAGGTGTCGGAACCAGAGCCGGTATCGACCGGAATGCCTTGACCGTAGAAGGCCAGTACGTCACCATTCTGAACTGCCAGGTTCATCACGGGCCACGTGAAAATCTCGCTAACATTTGGGTCGGCGAGGGCTGGCACAGTAAGTAACCCGCTGTCGAAGACGACGCTGTATTCGTTTGCTACGCCAGTTGGACGCAGAACATAGGCATGGAACACATTTCCTGCTGAGGGGAACGGACTTGTGCCCGGCTGTGCCTGGTTCAAGGTTTGGAACGATTGTAACATGCCGTCTGGCAGTGGGGTTGGTACGACGACGAAGACAGGAGCCAGCTCGCCAACGGCGATCCCCGCCGCAAAGTCGGTGGCGTAGGTGCGCTCAATCAGTGGATTGCCAATATCGATGACAGCGCCCTCGACTGTCGGCAGAGGGCTGTTAGCGTAGTTGGGGTGGCTGAAGTAGTGGGGTGCGCCGTCGATGAGAACGGCCGCCTGCATGTCCACCATGAGTGGATTTAGAGCACCTTCTTGGATTGTGCGGGCTGCCGCAGACTGGCGATCAGCCTGGGTGATTGTGGGACATTTGCCTTGGCCATTTCCATTGCCGTTATTGCCAGCACATGCTCCAGTTTGTGGGTCGGTCGGTTTCGCGCTTGCTTGACCGATTCCTCCGATAATAAGGAAAACGGCCGTGCATAGCAATAGGAACAAAAAAATATTTATAAACTTTCTGTATTTCATGATTTGTCTCCTCGATTAAATATTCGTGAATGTAATTTTAGTTGACATAAAACTGGCGGTTTCGCAACTAATTCTTACCATAAACATGTCTCCTTCAAAACAGTTCTCCAGTGGGGTCAAAGTAGGTCGTTTGCTTATCAAGCTTCAGAGAAGCTCAAGAAAATCATTGACTTGCTTTACTTGTAACCGCTGTTTATCAAAAACGTTTAGTATGTTGTTGCTCAGGCTAAAAACGATGAGCCGCAACTTCGGGTGGCGATCAGCCAACTTCACGACAGCCGAAATATTTGCTGCCAGGAGACCCTCCTCCAAAATGACCACATCCGGCTGCAAGCCATCAGCCTGTTCCAAACTGACGAGAGATGTGAATGTTGTGTTGATCACATCCAGTCCAGGTCGTGATAACAACAGGCTCAATATGGAGGCGGCTGCCAACTTTTCATCCTCAAGCACCAGGATTTGTTTGTGATGGTTCAAGGTGTCACCTATTCTTTCCGATTTCAGCAAGCAATCTAACATCAAGCAGGCTAACAAACACAGTACTACAGTACTAGATAAAGCAAAGGTCCGTAAATGCATCATCGGAACTGTTTTGGGACTAATCCCTGGTCTATTTTGGGCAACAATCGATCTAGTTCTTAGAGGATTCGTAGATAGACCAAGAGTTACACAAGGTCGCGGCAAAAAAAATCGAACTGCTATCGGGTTGGTATTAAAAAGGGGGAGTTTTCTCTGGTAGGCAGCTAGTTGGATATTTTTCAGTGGAATAAAAAAAGGACTATCATCAGATAGTCCTTGATACTAGAACAGGCAAATGATCTCAGGGTTATTTATCCTTGAGAAGTCCTTTTTCAACCGCGATTTCAACTGCTTGAAGACGATTGTCGGCTTGCAATTTGTTCAGGATGTTATGTACGTGGTTTTTTACGGTATGTACTGAAATATAGAGTTGTTCTGCAATTTCCCGATTGGACGCTCCTATTACAATCAGCTGCAATACTTCCAACTCCCGTTCCGTTAGCAAAATTATTTCTTCTTGATCGGCTGGTTTTGGAAGAGTGGTTTTGGCAAACTCGGACAAGATTCGGCTGGTTTGGGCAGGAGCCATAGCGGGATTACCCTGGGAAAGATCACGTAATCTAGCCACCATTTCCGACGCTGGGATATTCTTGAGTAAATACCCTTTTGCCCCACTACGAACGGCGGCGAAGAGCCTGTCATCCTCTTCATGGACGGTCAAAAAGACGACATTGGTTTGCGGATATGCAGCGAGGATTTGCTTAGTTGCATCAAGTCCCGTACCGTCTGGCAGGCTAAAGTCCATTAGAATCAGGTCGGGTTGAGACGCTTGCACTACTTTCACTGCACTGGCTACTGAACCAGCCTCCCCAACAACCTCAAAGTCAGGCAGCGCATCAAAGATACTGACAATGCCGTCTCTTAGAATGACATGGTCATCTACAATAACAATTCTAATTGGATCCATAAACGTCACGCCCCGGCATAGTACTACTCGACAGTGGCAAACATAATGTGATTTTGGTACCTTCGCCTAGGGCTGATTCAATAGCTAAACTGGCGTTGATTGACCGGGATCTTTCCTCCATGATAGCCATGCCATAGTGATCTACGATGTTGAGTTCTTTTGGGGAAAAGCCAATACCGTTGTCATATGCCATCAATTTGAACTCATCGTCGTACCATTGTAAATGTATGGCAACCTTTTGAGCGTTGGCATGTTTTTCAACGTTGTTTAAAGCTTCGCGTACTATGTACAAAATCTGGCGGCTCTGCCTTGGTGACAATGTGCCGACTTTTCCACTCGATTGAACCGATACAGAAAATCCTGCTCTTTCAGCTGCCTGAGAAGCATAAAGGTGGATAGCCTCCTCAATATCTCGATGCTCTGCCATCCTTAAATCTTCCAATGTATTCCGTATTTGTTCGTACGCTTCATCTGCTATCATTAGCATTTTGGTTAGATCTTCTTGGTGTTGGCTAAGATCAGAGGAAAGTTGGGCAGAATTAAGTTGTTCAAGTTTTAGACGTAGATAACTAACATGCTGACCCAAGGTATCATGAAGATTACGGGCAATCCTCATCCGCTCATTCCTGGCAATATCACCTTGACGTTGTTCTACATATTGGAGATTCGCGTTATCAATGATTAGCGACATTTCGTTACTTAGATCGTTCAATACCTCAACTTGGGCTGAATCTAGGGGATGATCCATATCCAAATCAAAAAGCAATGCTGTCTTTCCCCTACCGTTAGGTGATAACCAAAGGCAATGCCTTGTGTAGTGCGAACCGTTGTTATTATCAGCCTCCAAATGCTGGCAGGTCATGATTTTGGTTTCTTCATGGGATTTAGCATTCTCGCAGCACTCGCATACAACTGGAGATATCAACGGATAAGGTAGTAACTGCCCACTGCCCGGTCGCTCCCAACGGGTAATTAGATCAAATTTGTCTTCATTAGATCGCTGAGCCATCAGCCAAGTACGTTCTGCAGAGACGATACTGCCTGGCATTTTTACAATGATTTCCGCCAATTCGCTCCAATTCTGCGCTTCCTGCATTTGTGCCACTACTGCCCGACGAAATTCAACTCTCTCAGCTACTTTATCTCTTTCTTTCGCTACACGATCCATGTATCCAAGGATTATTCCACCCACGACTGGAAAGATAATACCAAAAAGAATGATCTCTCGGAGCAATTCTGTGTCACTCCATATAGTTTGTCCACTATTATGCTGCTGCCACATCCGGGAGTGGTCGCGTACTTCAAGCATGATTACGAATATGCCCATAGCGAATAACACTAACCATTGCTGCCAATGCAGCAATTTAGACCATCGGAATGGAGCATAATTAAGTAACGCTGATTTACCAACGCGAAATGAACGATTAAGCAGTGCACGTATGTCTGGCAAAATACATTCTTCCTTATGGGTCACCCAACAAGAGAACAGATGTTTACACAGGAGTTAATGATACCGGACAATTGTATGATACGACGGTTTAAGTTGTAGATAATCGATTTGGCAAAAACTAGCAAAAACTAATGATTAAATATTGTTATAACTTTAGTCTACTTGTCTTGTGATGAATCTTGCGGTTAAGTTTTTTGTCAAGCGAACAATCTAACCAATTAGGTGTTAGCAATGCGTAAGCTAATAATCATTGATGGGTTAGGAACAGGTGATTTTAAATTTTCTTATCGTGTCATCACATGTCTAAATTATAACCGAAATAGTACTCGCGTACTAGGGGCTCATTCTATCATCTATTATGACCACATCTGGGCAAAACGCTTACAACCTGGTCTTCTCGTCATGGCGAAACATCTGGCTCCACATGACGAATTGGATCTTTCTACACAAAGCACCAGAACAAGCCAACCAGGCGACGCAACAAGTTCATATCTAGAGCATTGCCTGGGATGAAGTCGAACCTAGTCATCTTGAGGTGAATAGGGTGCATCATTATAGTACCTCAGCGGGGGGGAAATTTTTGTATACGCTGCACATGATAGATGTGACCATTGGTTGGAGCGAGTGTGGAGCGACGCCAGGACGCTGCTGTCTTGAAATCAAAATAACAGCAACAGAGAACGCATGAATAGTCTACGCCATCTGCTGTTTCATGGGTTTTCAAAATCACGTCGCCGACGGCACATAGCCAAACTGCCGTTTATACTCCCGGCTAAACTGCGCCGGACTGTTGTAGCCCACCAAATATCCTGCCTCGTTCACATTCTTCCCCTCACGAATCAACAGTTGTGCCCGATTGAGCTTGATCGACTTTGCATACTGCAAAGGCGGCATATGCATCACCTCCCGGAATATTTTGCGGAACCCAGAGGTACTCATATTTGCTAATTTGGCTAACTCATCCACAGAAACCACTTCATCTATATTTTTGTGAATGTGATCCACTGCTTTGGAAATTTGCTGCACTTGCCCTCGGTGCTGCAAAAGCTGTTGCAAGGATCCGGATCGGTCATCACAAATTAAACGAAAATAAATTTCATCGAGAATCGAATCACCCAATACGGCCCGTTCCACCGGATTGTCTAACGTATGTAACAAGCGAATAACAGCGGCCAACAGATCATCACCCACGGGTTTTGAAAATATGGCCGAGGGCGTGAATGGCTCAGTCGGTTCATAAAATTGCTCAACCTGATCTATTTTCATTAAAATGTTGGCGATCCTAACTAGATCAATCTTAATGCCTGCCATTAACAACGGCCGTTCCTCACTCGCTTCCACCACCTCCACTTCAATCGGCATGGGCAGGTATAGAGACAAATAATTGCCTACGCTGTAATCATATTGCTGCCCATCCACGTAGCAATATTTTTTACCCTGACCCAAGATGATAATTGCTGGCTCGTATACCAAGGCACATCTGTCTGGTTTGGTGGATTCTCGATAGGTGATTAGGTCGGAAACGGCCGTTACATTCAACCCTTCCTGAGACGCATGTTTTTCTAACAAGTACACAAACGTTGCCATCTTTTCTTCTGTATAAGTCATAGCTATTTCCTTCTTGTATTGCACCAATAGTGCAGACATCTTAGCGAAAAGCTTTGCATAAATCAATACAAATCGACCCAAAAATATCAAATTATGCAAGGATCATGCCGGTTTATGTATTCAATTCCACACAAGCAGTAAATATACTTGTTCACGACAACGAAAAAAATCCAACAAACATATGGAGATAATTAAATGAAAACCATCGTCATTACAGGTTCAAGTACAGGCATTGGCAAAGCCACCGCCAAACATTTTGCCGCCCAAGGCTGGCACGTCGCCGCCACCATGCGCAAACCAGAAAACGAAACAGAACTCGATCAAATTGAAAACATCTCGCTTTATAAACTAGATGTGACCGATGACGCATCAATAGCCAATGCCACCGAACAAATCATCAGCGATTTTGGCACAGTCGATGTCGTTCTGAACAATGCAGGTTATGGATTAGTCGGCCCATTTGAAGCAGCTACAGAAGAACAAATCAAACGGCAATTTGATACCAATGTCTTTGGCCTCATGAGCGTGACACGTGCGTTCTTACCCCACTTCCGCGCAAATAAAGCGGGGTTATTTATGAATGTTTCTTCCATCGGCGGACGCATCACTTTCCCCTTCATCAGCCTTTACCACAGCACAAAATGGGCCGTTGAAGGATTTTCCGAATCTCTGGCCTATGAGTTAGGCGAACTTGGCATTCAAGTCAAAATCATTGAGCCAGGCGGCGTTGACACCGATTTTGGAGGGCGTTCGATGGACTTTGCCACCAATGACGCATTCACAGATTATAATGAAGCAGTAGGTAAGTTTCAGGCGCAAATGGGTAATTCCGGCCTGGGTCGCAGCACGGCCGAATATCAGGCAGAACATATATTTGCCGCTGCTACTGATGGGAAAACACAAATGCGCTATCTCATTGGCGATGATGCTGTGCAAACATACGGCATGCGTAACCAAGTTGGGGACGATGCGTTTATTGCAGGTATGAAACAACGCATGTTCTCATAAGCAAAACAAATTTTCAGGAGAACCAACTATGAGTGATAAATGGACACAACAAGACATCCCTGATTTAGATGGGAAAATTGTCATCGTTACCGGCGCAAACAGCGGGCTGGGACTCGAATCAACCAAAGCATTTGCCGCCAAAGGTGCCATCGTCGTGATGGCCTGCCGCAATATGAGCAAAGCAGAACAGGCGAAAGCCGAGGTTTTGGCAAGCAACCCCAATGCGAAACTCGACGTGATGCCGTTAGACAATGCCAGCATCGATTCGGTGCGCGCCTTCGCGGACGCCTTCAAAGCGAAATATGCCCGTCTCGACATCTTGCTCAACAATGCAGGCGTCATGGCAATTCCACGCACAGAAACGGCCGATGGCTTTGAGATGCAGCTAGGCGTCAACCACCTGGCCCATTTCGCCTTAACCGGCTTGCTGCTTGATGTGATCACCAAAACGCCCGGCGCACGCGTTCACAATACTTCCAGCAGCGCCGCCTTTAACGGCAAAATCAATTTTGACGACTTGATGGGCAAAACAAACTACAGCCGCTGGGGCAGCTTATGGGCAGAGCAAACTGGCAAATGCCGTGTTTGCCACCGAGCTAAACAGACGACTCAACGCGGCAGGTTACGACACAATCGCCAACTCGTCTCATCCCGGTTTTGTAATGGGCAATTTACAGGAAAACAGCCTTAAACAGTCTGGCGCTCCCTTTTCGGAGCGCGTGTTGTATGGTGTCGGTGGCGTGTTATTAGGACAGGATGTGAGCATGGGCGTCTTGCCGCAGCTTTATGCCTCGACCGCACCAGCGGCAAAAGGGGGTGTTTTTTATGGGCCGAAGACGATGCGTTTGCGCGGCTATCCGGCGGAACAAAAGTGTAATGATGCTCTGGATGATGCCGCCTTGCTCAAACGCTTCTGGGAAGTTTCGGAAGAATTGACCGGCGTGCGCTATTTGCAGAGTGACAATTAACGAAATGGATCAGGGCGGGAAGGCAGAATAGGTATGCAATCTTTGATACGCAACTTTCGCATTTGGTGGCAGCCACCCAGAAACATTAGCGACCGTGAAGAGGAGCGCTCTGTCACCTTTTTAGAACTGTTTTATGACCTGGTATATGTCATCCTCATTTCACAATTAGCCCATGCATTGTCAGAACACGTCACCGTAACGGCCGTTTTGGGCTTTGGCTTTCTATTTGTAATCGTCTGGGTCGCCTGGATAAATGGCTCTTTATACCATGAGTTACACGGCAACAATGACATACGCACCCGCGTTTTTACCTTCTTGCAGATGTTTACCGTGGCGGCTATGGCCGTTTTTGCGCATGGGGCGTTGGGTGAAAGTTCGGTAGGCTTTGCCCTCTCATTTGCCGCCTATCAACTGATTCTGACCTATCTCTGGTGGCGAACAGGCGTTTATGATCCCCATCATCGCCCGTTATCCCAAATCTATACCATAAACATGGTGATCTCAACGCTGATCTTTGTTGGTTCCGTGTTTGTGCCTGTCCCTGTGCGTTTTTATCTGTGGGGTTTGGCCTTGTTCCTCTCCGTCGTTTTGCCAATGGTTATCAATCGAATACAGGCACAAACAAGACCTGAAGTGCAAGCCCAATTAGAGATTGCATATACGGCCAGCCCATCGATTGTGGAACGCTTTGGTCTGTTGACGATTATTGTCTTGGGCGAAGTGATTGCCAGCGTGATACGCGGTGTCAGTGCGCACGAGCAGTTGAGCTGGATTGTGGGGATAACGGCCGTTTTAGGCATGTTAATCGCTATTGGCCTGTGGTGGCTTTACTTTGACGCCATTTCTCAACACCTACCCATTCATACCCAATCGAAAACAATCGTCTTCATGTATCTCCACTTGCCCCTGACCGCTGGCATCGTTGCTACGGGCGCGGCTGTTTTTAATACAGTAGCCGAAGCAGGCGCCCCGTTGACACCAGAAATACGCTGGCTGCTGGTTGGCGCAACAGCCGTCGCTCTTATCAGCTGCGCCATATTGATGAGAAGCATCCAAATACCTGAAGCCTATTTCCAGCTTTATCGACGCAATGGCATTGCCACCTTCATGTCAGGGGTAATTATCCTGCTTTTGGGCTTAACAAACTTGAATACGATTCCACTAATGGTCATCGTTATTGGACTCATGTTGACGCCGGTTCTGTATGGAATTGCTGTTTGGGTTACCCTTCGTGGCGCAGAAGAGGTGGCGGTGACGTAGGTTATGATAGTTGATATGGTGATTGAGTTAGTGTAATCTTCATTGAAATCTACGGTAAGCCAACGTGGTTATCGTTGAATTACCAATTTCAGGAGTAGTGATTATGAAACGAATTGTCGTATTGATTATAGTGGTAACGGCCGTTATCGTTGGTTGTGAAAGCGCCCCAGACCCCGATCAAGATGTGGCTGGTTATTCCTTCGATTTGACCTGCAAAGATATCGGCTTAACCAAAGCCAATGCCTACCAGCCTGGAGACGGCATCAACCAAATTATCGTCATGAGCGACAGCACCATCGGCGACCAGTACGACGAGTACACCCAGCAGTTCACAGGCGATATGCCCGAAGCGTGGTTCCCCCAAATTGTCGATGGCACGTTTGTCTATGATCAGGTTGAACTGGTAGCTTGTATTCACAGAACGGCCGTTGAGCCTCTGGATGTCCCCTGTGAATTTGAAGATGGCTACAGCCTCAATCTCCACAAAGCCACCTATGAAATGACCATACGCGATCCGCAAACAGCCGCCATCCTCGACACACAAACCGTCACCAACGAAGCAACCTGCCCGACCATGTTCTCCCTTTTCACCGAAGGCGAGAAGAATCCAGACCAGTTCCCTGTTGTTGAAGATGCGCAAATTCAAGCGTTTATCGAGCCGTATGTGACAAAATAGAAGGAAGATTATCACCTATGAAAGTAGCTGTTTTTGCCACCAAAGGATATGACAAATCATCATTTGAGAAGATGAATGAGCAGTTTGGGCACGACCTGTCTTTTTATGAATCAAAATTGACGCCCAAAACGGCCGTTCTCGCCGCTGGTTATGAAGCAGTCTGTGTCTTCGTCAACGATCAAGTCAACCGGGAAACCATCACCCAGTTGGTCGCGGGCGGCACACGCATCATCGCCACCCGCACCGCTGGCTACAACCAGATCGACCTGCAAGCCGCCGAAGAAATGGGGCTGACCGTCGTGCGCGTGCCCGCCTACTCACCCAACGCCATCTCCGAATTCACCATCGGCCTCATCCTGACGCTGGGACGGCAAATCCACCGCGCCTACAACCGCGTCCGCGACAACAACTTTGAGTTGGATGGCCTGCAAGGCATCGAAATACACAACAAAACCATCGGCGTCTTCGGCACCGGCCGCATTGGGCTGACTGTGCTGCAAAATTTATCTGGATTTGGCGCCAAACTGCTCGCCTATGACCCCTATCACAACCCGGAAGCCGCCAAACTAGCCACCTACTTCGATGATCCCATAGAAATGGTCAGTCAATGCGACATCATCACCCTGCATTTACCGCTGACCCCCAAAACCCACCATCTCATCAACGCCCAGACAATTGCCCACCTGAAAGATGGCGTCTTCATCGTCAATACCAGCCGCGGCGGTCTGCTAGACACCCTGGCCGTGATCGACGGCTTGAAGTCGGGCAAAATCGGCTATCTGGCGATTGATGTGTACGAAGTTGAAGGCGACCTTTTCTTTCAAGACCTGTCTAACGAAGTGATACAAGACGACACATTCTCCAGACTGCAAACCTTCCCCAATGTGCTGGTAACGGGACATCAGGCGTTTTTAACCGACCGCGCCCTGCGCAATATCGCCGAAACCACCCTGCAAAATCTGACTCAGCTTGAGGAGACGGGTAAGTGTGACAATGTGGTTCTGTTTGAAGCGGTTCAAGGGAATAGTTAACCCAATTTAGATTGATTACGATGGACAACGGCCGTTCTTTCCTGTATGCTCAAACAAAAATCATGAATGTTTGGGAGCCGGTCTTATGGAAGAACGCGAAATCGCTATTTTGTTCACAGTCCTTGTCTTTGGCGCCATCGCTGCTGGCTTTGGCTGGCAATTTTACCGAGAACTATCTGAGTGGAACAAGGTGCGTGCCCAATTCTTCCCCCATATTCAAGGCTCTGTTCTAGGCAAGTACAAAAAGTCAATTTCTCGACTTGGCAAGCTCGAATTTGAGGGTTCCAAAGGCAAAGTATCAGTTACCGGCGCCGGGTTCTTGCTGGAAATGACAAATCCCTTCATAGAAGACATCTTCATCCCCTTTGATCAAGTGACAAATGTGCGTCGCAGTTCGCTGTTTGGGCGCCATTTTGTGCATGTAGATTGTGGGCATAATCCAGGGGAAAATTGGGCATTGGTAGCCCTCCACTTACCCGGAGAATCATGGGATGTTTTAGTACCATACATTGATCAACAGTTGGTCAAAGAGGGCACAAATCTAAATTCTGTTGGGGAAATCGTGAATTTTACGCGAGATGTGATTGCTGCGAATAAAAACAAGCAGGATGATTTGGGTAAGTATAAATAATAACCATGACCCTACATCTAAGACCCGCCCACCCCACAGATCTCCCCTTCCTCAGACAAATGCTCTACGAAGCCGTCTTCTGGCGTGCCGCTGCTAACAAGCCTTCATTTGAAGAAGCACTTGCCTTACCAGATGTTAGCAAAGCCCTGGCTGATTGGGGAGAACGGGATGGAGAAACGGCCGTTATCGCCACAATCCAGTCAAATCCAGTCGGTGCCGCTTGGTATCGCTACATGACTGACGATACTTCCATCCGTGGCTATATCAATGAAACGATACCCGTCTTAGTCATCGGCGTACATCCTGACTATCGTCATCAAGGCATTGGCGGAAAACTGATCGAATGGCTCATTGACCATGCCGCCAACCACGCCATTCCCAAAATCAGTCTCATGGTTTCAAAAGACAACTACGCCATCCATTTATATCGGCAGCAAGGCTTTCAGGAACATGCTGATACAGGCGACTCATTTTTGATGGTGCGTACCATACAAACCCCCTAACCCTTTTCATCCCTCATCCATTTGTACAATCTGCCCAATAAATGGCACACCCATGTCACACATATGTCGTAAACCCCCTTGTTGTCTCCCCCCCACAAGAGTAAAGTAGATGTAATATTTCCCCAGCCACTTGGGGAACTTCGTTTATCGGCCTTCAGAGCCAACGGAAAGAGCGAGAAGAACAATCACCCCATACAAAACCCCACCTTCCCGCTCCTCCCGGCTCTGAACTCTACTTATCGTCAGAGGAGACGACAATTATGAAGAAGACCCGTTATTTACCCCTTATTCTCGTATTACTTTTCGCCCTGCTCCTGGCAGCCTGTGGCGGCGGCGCAGCCGAACCCACAGAAGCCCCAGCCCCCGCCGAAGAAGCAGCGCCCGCCGAAGAAGCAGCGCCGCCGAAGAAGCGCACCGGCAGAAGAAGCAGCGCCAGCCGAAGAGGCCATGCCCGCAGAAGACAGCATGGAAGCCGTTGAAGTCTTCTCCTGGTGGACAGGCGGTGGCGAAGCCGCTGGCCTCGAAGCCATGATCGAAGTATTCGCCGAAAAATACCCCGACATCGAATTCATCAACGCCGCCGTCGCTGGTGGTGCAGGCACCAACGCCCGCGCCGTCCTAGCCACCCGCCTGCAAGCAGGTGACGCCCCCGATAGCTGGCAAGGCCACGCCGGGCAGGAACTCATCGGCACCTACGTCGCCGCCGGACAACTCGAACCGCTGAACTTCCTTTACGAAGAACAAGGCTGGCTCGACGTCATGCCTGAAACCCTCATCCCCCAAATCAGCCAAGACGGCAACATCTACTCCGTCCCCGTCAACATCCATCGCGCCAACGTCCTCTGGGCTAACCCCGCCGTTCTCGAAGAATATGGCGTCGAAATGCCCACCACTCTAGACGAATGGTTTGAAGCCATGGACACCATGCAAGCCGGTGGTATGGACGCGCCGTTAGCCATGGGTGAACAATGGACCGCCATGCACCTCTTTGAAACCATCCTGCTCGCCTCCATGGGACCCGATGCCTACAACGCCTTATGGACACGGCTCCGGTGACTGGAGCAGCCCCGAAGTAGCCCAGGCCATCGCCAACTACGAAAAAGCACTCAGCTACACCAACAGTGACGCCTCTGCCCTAAGCTGGCAGGATGCCGGTCAACTCGTCATCGACGGCGACGCCGCTTTCAACGTCATGGGCGACTGGCAAGAAGGCTTCTTCCGTGAACTCGGCGCAGTCCCCGGCGAAGGTTACATCTGGGCACCTGTGCCTGGCACCGCAGGCAACTTCCAGTTCCTCTCCGACAGCTTCGTCCTGCCAGTTGGAGCCCCCCATCGTGACGCCGCCATTGCCTGGTTGACCGTTGCTGGCTCCAAAGAAGGCCAAGACGCCTTCAACCCCGTCAAAGGCTCCATCCCCGCCCGCAGTGATGGTGATGTTGCCCTTTACGGCGAATATCTGCAATCCGCTATGAACGACTGGGCCAACGACAACGTAGTCGGCTCCTTAACCCACGGCGTCGTTGCCGACGACAGTTGGAAATCTGAAATCGACACCGCCCTCGGCCTTTACCTGGCTGGTGGCAACGCCGAAGGTCTGCAAGCCGCTCTGGTAGCCGCCGCTGGTGGCTCAAACCAAGAAATGATTGAAGCCGCCCGCCGAAGCCATGGCAGATGTATCTGGCCCCGTCGAAGTATTCTCCTGGTGGACAGGCGGCGGTGAAGCCGCTGGCCTCGAAGCCATGATCGAAGTCTTCAGCGAAATGTACCCAGACGTAGAATTCCAGCAACGCCGCCGTCGCTGGTGGTGCTGGCACCAACGCCCGCGCCGTACTCGCCACCCGCCTGCAAGCTGGTGACGCCCCCGACAGCTGGCAAGGTCACGCCGGGCAGGAACTCATCGGCACCTACGTCGCCGCCGACCAGCTCGAACCGCTCAACTTCCTCTACGAAGAAAACGGCTGGCTCGATGTCATGCCCGAAACGCTCATTCCCTTGATTTCCGCTGACGGCAACATCTACTCCGTCCCGGTCAACATCCATCGCGCCAACGTGCTGTGGGCCAACCCGACCGTTCTCGAAGAAAACGGTATCGAAATGCCCACCACCCTGGACGAATGGTTCACCGCCATGGATGCTCTGCAAGCCGCCGGCATGGATGCCCCGCTCGCTATGGGCGAACAATGGACCGCCCTGCACCTCTTCGAGACAGTGCTGCTGGCCACCCTCGGCGCCAGATGCTTACAACGCTTTGTGGGATGGCTCTGGTGATTGGGGCAGCCCTGAAGTGACCCAGGCTCTGGAAAACTTCGCCAAGATTCTGACCTATACCAACAGCGATGCCTCTGCCCTAAGCTGGCAAGATGCCGGTCAAATCGTGATCGATGGCGATGCCGCCTTCAACGTCATGGGCGACTGGCAAGAAGGTTTCTTCCGTGAACTCGGCTCTGTGCCGCAAGAAGGTTACACCTGGGCGCCGGTTCCTGGCACGGATGGCAACTTCCAGTTCCTCTCCGACAGCTTCGTGCTGCCGGTAGACGCGCCCCACCGTGACGCCGCTATTGCCTGGCTGACCGTCGCTGGCTCCAAAGCCGGTCAAGATGCTTTCAACCCCGTCAAAGGCTCCATCCCCGCCCGCAGTGATGGTGATGTTGCCCTCTATGGCGAATACCTGCAATCTGCTATGGACGACTGGGCCAGCAACAACGTGGTCGGTTCTTTGACCCACGGTGTGGTTGCCAATGACAGTTGGAAATCTGAAATCGACACCGCAATGGGTCTGTTCCTCGGCACTCAGGACGTGGCT
Organism: uncultured Chloroflexia bacterium; assembly: GCA_963747345.1. GTDB lineage: Bacteria > Chloroflexota > Anaerolineae > Promineifilales > Promineifilaceae. Next base: position 59,060 of record CAVVFA010000013.1, read on the forward strand.
GGTTTCCAATCCGCTTTAGTAGATGCTTGTGCCAACACAGGTGCTTGCCAATAATTGATTAACTGACATCGGGGCGGTGGCTGGTTTTTGAACCAGCCACCGCCCCGACATTTGTATCTTTGAAACCTCACATAATCAGCGGCGGCTGAGCCTGTCGAAGCCAAAGCGGTATGTTTGCCAAGCCCGCCTTTGCCTTCGACAAGCTCAGGCGGCGGCTAGTCTACACAAATCAGGACGCCTTATGCGCAGCAAAAAAATAGACAAGGATACAATCCTCGCATTTCTTCTTGTCCTTCCCTCCATTATTGCCGTTTTCATTTTTATCTACGGCTTCATTTTCTGGTCAGTGCGGGTCTCGCTCAGTAATTGGGTGGGCTTAATGCCCAATTATGAATGGGCCGGACTGCAAAACTATTTCGATCTCTTCCAGGATCCTCGTTTCCACATCGACATTCGTAATACGATTATTTTTACGGCATTGTTTGTGGGCGGATGCCTGTTCTTAGGCCTGATGCTTGCCATTTTGCTAGATCAGGGCTTGCGCGGGGAAAACTTTTTCCGCAGTCTGTTCATTTTCCCAATGGCGATTTCGTTTATTGTGACGGGTGTGGTCTGGCGCTGGCTGATGAATCCGGCGATGGGATCACGCATGAGTGGTCTTAATTTACTGTTCAGCCAATTTGGTCTGGATTTTCTGGTGAACAAGTGGCATACCACACCAGATTGGGGCATAGCGGCCATTGCTATTCCTGCTATCTGGCAGATGTCGGGGTATACGATGGCTTTATATCTGGGCGGGCTGCGCACGGTTCCAGATTCACTGCGCGAGGCGGCACGCGTAGATGGTGCCTCAGAAATTACAATTTACCGAAAAATTATTTTACCGTTATTGTGGCCAGTAACGCTTAGCGCCGTCATTATTTTGGGTCATATGTCTTTGAAGGTATTTGACTTGATTATTGCGGTGGCGGGCAAGCAGGTGGCGTTGGATGTGCCGTCGATTTATATGTGGACAACTACGTTTGATGGTCAATTTTACGGCCGAGGCGCTTCTGTTGGTATTTTATTGCTGATTAGTGTAGCGGTTTTGGTGATTCCTTATCTGTACACCTCGCTGCGAGAGGAGTCAACCTTATGACAGCCCGAGCATTAAGCCGTGGAGAAAAGCCCAGAAGACGTGGTGTGCCAACCAGAGCCTGGTTGTATATTGTTTTGCTGTTCATGTCGTTGTTTTATTTGCTGCCAATGTATGTGATGTTCATCACCGGATTCAAGAGTTTTGATGAAGTGAGCCTGAAGACAATGTGGGATTTGCCTTCGGGGCTGCATTTTGACAATTTTGTGGTGGCTTTTGAGCAGCTTTCTCCTTATCTCTGGAATAGTATCCGGCTCGTGATTCCGGCGGCGACGATTTCGGCGTTTTTGGGGTCGATCAATGGCTTTGTGTTAACACGGTGGCGTTTTCCTGGTTCAAATCTTATTTTTCCGCTGCTGCTGTTTGGCATGTTTATTCCGTACCAGGCGATTTTGATTCCGCTGGTGCAGTTTATGAATAAGACGGGGCTGTATGGCAGTATTCCGGGGCTGGCGTTGACGCATATTATTTACGGCATTCCGATTACGACGCTGACGTTTCGCAGTTATTACACAACGATTCCGAAGGAGTTGGTGGAAGCTGCCAAGATGGACGGCGCTGGTTTGTTGGAGACGTATTACCATATCTTTTTGCCGGTTTCGATTCCGGCGTTTGTGGTGGTGTTGATTTGGCAGTTTACGGCCGCCTGGAATGATTTTTTGTTTGCGGTGGTGCTGACCAGTCCTGAGAATTGGCCGATTACGGTGGCGCTGAATAATCTGGCTGGCAGTCAGATTATTGCCTGGAATGTGCAGATGGCGGCGTCGCTGGTGGCGGCGGTGCCGACGTTGATTGTGTATATTTTCCTGGGTCGGTATTTCTTGAAAGGGCTGATGTCTGGCGCTTTGAAGGGGTAGTTTTGGTAGTCAGTTTTCGGTAATCAGTAATCGGTGAACAGTGGAGCTTGTGCCTCAAGGGGGTGCAAGCTCTTTTTTGGGGGTGGCAAAAGACGCCCCGCTGGGGCGTCTCTACAAGGTGGCGTTTCTCGCCATCCCGCCTCATCTATGAAATAATCTTGGCATGGAATCGTTAAACCCTTATTTTCAAGAAGATTGTCAGGAATTGATTCGTGGGCATTTTGGGGCTGATGAGTCTTTGGTGTGGGCGAAAGAATGTGGCTACCAGGATTGTTTTGGGTATGTGGTGGTGTCGAATAAGCGGGTGATAACGGCCGTTTTTGATCCCCAAGCTCTCTTCGGCGGCAAACGGGAGCGGGTCAATTTCTATAAGCCCAAAAGCGGCTTGTTTGGCAAACTCAGTGCCTTCCAGGCGGAACGCAGCACATTTCTCGCGCCGGAATCCGCTCTGTCTGAACCAGAAACCAGAAAGCGCAAACTGTATGAAGCGCCCCTTTTCAAAATCACAGGTGTTGACCGTGAAGATTACCGGGTGAAATTAAAAAATGGCGAGACGACAATGGTCGAAATGACGTTTGTGGCTGAAGAAGATGTGATGATCGACCGGCCATTGCTTTATACCAAAGAGGCGGGAGATGCGCTGTTTGAGTTGGTAAAGCGGATGATTGCGGGGGAAACGGCCACTTCGACACTTCGGCACAGCTCAGTGGAACCAAGCTCAGGACAGGACCGACTTCCAACCAAAAACCAGTCGAAGATAAAGAAGCGCTCATTGCGGCTTTGGTTGAACTCTATGAGGCAGGTGTGCTTTCTGATGAAGAGTTTGAAGCCAAAAAACAAGCGCTTCTTTCCCAGAAATAATCGCTAATGCGCGTTTCAAAGCTCAATCACCGAGACAGGCAGCAAGCTACCCAAATATGGCGGCTCTTTCAAAGCGCCTACGAGAGCGAAGCCCAGGTACTTGGCCTGCAAAACTTCCCCCCACTTGACCGCCCCGTCTGCCACATTCAAGAGGCCCCCACAACCTTTTATGGCGGCTGCATAGGCTCTGAGCTAGTGGCGGCGGCTGAAATTGAAACTTTGGGCGATGCCCAATTCCATATCAACAGCTTTGGCGTCTTGCCAGACCATTTCCGCAAAGGATATGGCTCTGCGCTGCTGAATGATGTGCTTGCTTTGCTTTGCTGGCAACAAATAACGGTGACAACGGCAGCCGCCAATACCCCCGCTCTAGCCCTCTACCAAAAACACGGTTTTCTGCCCCAAGAACGGTGGACAACGCCTGACAACATCCCCATGGTGACCCTTCTCTTAGAAAAATCAAATGAATCATGACTTGACAATTTAATTTATAATTGCTAAACTAAATCGATAAACTTCAATTTAGTTAGAGGTAATTGTATGAACGAAGAAAGTCCCTATGTAGAAGAATTGTTGGCGTTCTTCAAAGCATTGTCCAATGCCAATCGACTTAAAATCGTGGCGCTGCTCGCCAAAGAACCGTTGTCAGTGGAAGAAATGGCGGAAATTTTAGGGCTGAACTGCGTCCACGGTTTCGCACCATTTATCGAAACTGACGAAGGTAGGACTTAGTTAAGGCGCGGTCGGAAAGTTATTACAACGTGTATTCTCTGGAGCTGAGTGTGCTCTACCGATATGGCTGAACGCCTGCTCTCAGCCGACATGCTGCCCACGGTGGCGGAAGATGTGGATGCGGATGCCTATGACCGCAAGGTTTTGAAGACGTTTTTGGATGAAAACGGCCGTTTAATCGATTTCCCCGCGCAGCAAAAGAAAGAGGAAGCGGTTTTGCGCCACATCGTCAAAGTATTTGAACCGGGACGGCGTTACAGCGAGAAAGAAGTGACAGAAATGCTGTCACAGTTCAACGAAGATTACGCGCGGTTACGGCGCGATCTCGTGGACACTGGGCTTCATGAAGCGCGAAGGTGGCGGTGGCGCTTACTGGCGCGAGGAAAGCCAATGACAACACCACAATTCATTCACCCAGGCAATCGCCTTCTATTTTTGCAATAGTCAATAGAGTTGTTCCCAAATAACCAGGGTAAATTTTTAGGACACTGATACTGTTCAACGCTGATAAGAAACCATCAGTGTTCGCCAGTATCAGTGTCCCTTTTTTATTCAGGAACAAGTCTAATCTGAGAACGGCCGTTACCGATAAAATGCAGGCCATAGTTTCAACACAAAAAGGGGAGAGAACAAAACAAGTTTTCTGCTCCTTTTCGCTTTCTCATGAACCCAGTTAGGAACGATAATTAAATAACTTACACGAGACTGGAGATTAGAGATTGGAGATTGGTCGAGCATTCAATCTCCAATCTCAGTTGCGCATGTCATTAAATTTCTATTCCTTAAGAACGATAATTGGCCTAAATCTCCCTAGTTGCGGTAACATGTGCCAGACTCAAGTAGTCAAACAGGGGAAGCTAAAAAAATTGCATAGCATTTCTGGAGGATTTTGATGTTGGAATGGATTTTAGAACCGTGGCCCTGGTATGTAACCGGCCCCCTTATCGGCTTGAGTGTGCCGATGCTCTTGTTATTAACTGGAAAAAATTTAGGCATTTCTGCCAGTTTGCGCCACATCGGCGCAATGTGTGCGCCGCGCAGCAAGCTGCCTTATCTGAGTAAAGATTACAATTGGCGTGACCATATTTGGAACTTGATATTTGTCTTAGGTATCTTCATCGGTGCCTTTGTGGGCAACTTCCTGCTCTCCACCGAACCCGCCTACTTCCTGCCGACCAGTTATCAAAGCATCGGCGGTGTTGCGCTCCTCTTTAGCGGCGGCATTCTCATCGGCTTTGGCACGCGCTATGCCGATGGCTGCACCTCTGGGCATACAATTATGGGCTTATCTGCCCTCAATTGGCCGAGTTTGGTCGCCTCCATTTTCTTTTTCGTCGGCGGCATTATTTCAACGTGGCTTATTCTGCCACTGTTCGGCTTATAGAGAGGCGTATTATGAAAGGCAAATTTTTCACACTCCTGATGGGGATCTGGTTTGGCATTGTCTTGGTCAAAGGCCAACTGGTTTCCTGGCAGCAAATTAATGATATGTTCCACTTCCGCAGCGCTTACATGTATTTAGTCATCGCTTCAGCGGTGCTTGTTGGGGCCATTTCAGTCGCGCTTATTCGCCATTTTGAAACCAAAACAATTGAAGGCGAAGTGATTGACATCCGTCGAACCTTTCCACAAAGGTATTGTCTTTGGCGGGACGCTTTTTGGCATGGGCTGGGCCATCACCGGCGCTTGCACTGGCCCCATTTACGCCCAATTGGGTCGCGGAACGCTGTTGGCGTTTGTGACGTTCATTGGCGCGATGGCGGGCATGTATTTGTATGCCATCTTGCAGCCTAAACTGCCGCACAATAGTTGGAGCTGGCCCAGAACGAAAGCAAAGGATGCTAGTTCAGCGATCTAAATTGAGAGTGGAGATGGGAGATTAGAGATTGCCAAGCTTCTACTTGATCTCCAATCTCCCGCTAAAGGATTCTATGATTCCTACTTCCCACGAACCGTTTATTCGGCAATGCTATGATTTGGCGCGGCAGGCGATGGCACATGGCGACCATCCGTTTGGGGCGTTATTGGTGTGCGAGGGGGCGGTGGTATTAACGGCCATTAATCCGTCCATAGTAACCGCGATGTCACCCAACACGCCGAACTCAATCTCGTCAGTCAAGCGGGGCGGGTATTGGGCTACGCCGCGCTGACAGACAGCATCCTCTACACCAGCACAGAACCGTGTGCCATGTGTACGGGGCCATCTTCTGGGCAGGCATTTCCACCATCGTTTATGGTTGCTCGGCTGAAAGCTTAGGCCACTTGCGGGGCTACCTCGTTATTCCCGTCGCCAATTTGTAGCCAAAGCCACCGCCCACCACATCGTCGGCCCCGTATTGGAAACAGAAGGCATCGCCATCCATCAGGCTTATTGGCCGACCTATACCAACCCGCTCACCTAAAACGATATGTAATTGGGGAGTATGGTTCAAGGTAGCTTGACACTTTTGTGCCGCCATTCCCGCCTTCGCAGGAATGACGACTGTAAAGCCTATTTGGGAGAGACGGCGCGGTGAAAAAACCTCTTGTTGCCGCGAATAGTCGTCGCGCCATCCCGCCCCTACCATAGAACGTGGCTAAATTGAGAATTGCGGATAGCTCCACAAACTCAGTGACGGCCGTTTCAATTATGCTACTATCGTAATATCTCAATAAATCGCGGCAAAGACCTGAATATTGAGAAGATACAAAGAAATGACTAGATCGGATGTTCGGGAAGCTCTTGGTATTGGTTGTACTATTTTTCGGTCGGTGTGGTGGGGGCAACCGTTTGGTTTGCTGGCATGCCACTCACCTGGCGGCTATTCATCATCCCCGTTTTTGCTGGCATTTTAGGCACGGTTCTCTTGTGGTGGCTCGGGCAACGGACTCTTCTTTCAAACCAACGCCATACAACCCAAATAATAGCTCGACACGAAGAAATAGCAGGTCTCCATAGTCAACTGGTAGCCATCCAACTCGAAAAAGAACGCCTCGAAGAAGCTCTGGATGAATCAAAAGATGATGTTGGGCAAGCCCTCCAGGCCCGCACCTCGTTTCTCAACAACATCGGTCATGAACTGCGCACACGCTCTCTATTATTCTCGGCTACGCAGACATCATTTTGCAGAAAGCAAAACAGGAAGATGACGAACAACTCGTCATGCTCGCCAAAAAACCAAACTGTATGCCAAAGGATTCGCGCCACCATCAACGATGTCTTACAAATGGTCGAGATTGAATCAGGCCAGGTTGGTTTTCTACTGGAAGCCTTTGGCATTGAAACTGTCATCGACCAAGCCGTCATACAGAGCCAAGCCTACCTGGATGTGAATGAAAATGATTTTATGCTCATCGTTTCGCCTGATATCGGCACTATGGTTGCCGACCGAGACAAAATTCGGTCTATTTTGGGCAATTTGTTAAGCAATGCATCTAAATTTACAAAAAATGGCTCTATTACATTGAGTGCCAATCAAGCGGTGATTGATGACCAGCCATGGATTATCTTTCAGGTAGCGGATACAGGAGTAGGTATTCCCAGAACAACAAGCCCACATTTTCCAGCCATTTTTGCAGGGAGATAATTCATTTACCAAAGAATATGGCGGTGTCGGATTAGGGTTGGCGATTAACCAGCATTATTGCCACCTGATGGGGGGGCGCATGAACTGGAAAGCAAGGTCGGAGAAGGGTCTATTTTTTCAGTTTATTTGCCGGCAGAGATAACGGCCGTTGATTCCATGTTTGTGCGCGTATCCTAGACAACAAGCCCCCCAGTCACAGGTTGCCCCGGATTCTGGGACTAACGGCATTGCGGATTATTGTCTAACAGCCTTGTCCGGTGCTCATTGCCAAAGAAAAACCACGTTTTGAGGATGTCACGGCTAAATTGTTCTCCAGGCAGATCGCCCTTTTTAGTCATCCCCTAGGCGAACGATCTACCATATTATTGTGACGAGATTACACGCATTATAAAAATTCTCCAGGTCTTATGGTTAGGTTCCAGTACAGACGTAGCGACTGGTAACTTACATGCAGTGATTTAGGGTGAACGGCTGTTGGGATGAATAGGGAATACGACTTTTTTACATTCTTTTAGCACTATCTCTCAGAGCACCATCCCGTTATGATATATCATAATCAAGAATTGCGTTCTCTTCCTTCAGTAATGTTGCACTTCTGATTGTTCTGACAGGTAAGATGGTTGTCAGTTCTTATCAATAGGGAGAACATTTTCGTGAACTTAATCGTCGTCAACCAAATAATCGCATTTTTTCAAGCCAAAGGAGATTTCCAAAATGAGACAAAATAACGCGGGTTGTTTAACAGGGTTTATATCGAGTTTCTCACGTATCATGCTGCTTATGTACTGGTTTGCCCGTCCTGTTGTCATGGATTCCATGTTTGGGTCGTTCCTGATACCCTGCATCGGTTTTTTATTCCTGCCGTTTACCACCCTGCTGTATGTCCTGCTCCAGTCATCCGCCCCTGGCGGCCTTGCCGGACTGGATTGGCTGTGGCTGTTCTTGGCAGTAGTGATGGATCTGGCCAGTCTCGGTGGCGCCGGTTATGCCAATCGCAACTATATTCCGGCCGGTTATCCCGGTTCAACAACTGAAGGTTAAGCACAAAGGCGTGATGCATGAAACGTTTCATGCATCACGGGTAAAGTATCAAATACGTTTTGCTAAATATGAAGAAGATTCTTATTGCGATGGTGTTGATCTCGTCACTATTTGTACGGGCAGGCTGCACCACACAAACTAAAATGAAAGGGGGGTTGAACAAATGAAAATCAAACAGATTTCATACATGATTGGGATAGGAATACTAATGCTCTTCTTGTCTGCCTGTGGCGGGCAGGAGGAAACTGCTGTGGCTACGGTAGCGCCGAATATGCCATCTGCCACTGTGACCGCACGCGATGGCATCAATGTCCGCAGCGGCCCCGGTGAAGAGTATGCCGCCATAGGCACACTCGCCAATGGTGAACAAACCCTCGTCGTTGGCCGCAGTGCCGACAGCGCATGGTGGGTCATTCCCATGGCTGGCGCCACGAACGATCAAGGCTGGATATCGGCCACCTATGTGCAGACGGTTAATACCGAAAATGTGCCGGTTATTCCGCCGCCAGCTTCCGCGCCAGCCACGTCCAGTTCAGACATCACCAACATTGTCTGGAAGTGGCAAAAATTGGAGGATGTAGTCACCGGCTCAACAAGAGTAGACGATCCCAACAAGTACACGATTGTCTTTAACACCGATGGCACAACGACCGGCCGGGCCGACTGCAATACGTTCTCTGGAACCTATTCACAAGCAAACGGCTTTACGATCAGCGTGACCCCTGATGTCATGGCGGCCTGTGATCAAGGTTCTATGGATCAGCAATTCCTGAACTTACTGGATGCTGTTGCCGCTGGTGGTTCAGATGGCGCTGGCGGCCTGATGCTACAGACCGCTGGTGGCGCACAAAAGTTGCTATTTAGCAACGGCGGCGCGGCTCAGTAAAATATGACGTGAGTAAACTTGGCAGGTCTTGGAGACCTGCCAGGTTTTTTATGTATTCCTGGAAACCTCACGAGTTTATTATGCCACCCGGCAAGCATACCGGGCGGCGCAAAGTTGGTTATCGGCGGCAGATGCAGAAGCAACGGCCGTTCAACCCTAAAGGAGAATTTACAAAAATGACGAACATGGACCTGCCATTACCAGCATTTTTTGGTGGCACAAAAGCGATCACCTTTACACCGGTTGTCGGCGCCCCGCGACGGGAGTACGCCGACATGTTTGTCCCCGACGAGGAGGAACTCGAAGATGGTGAGCTTCGCGTCACAGTCCTCGGCAGTGGCAACCCCTGGGTCACGCGCGCTCAAGCCTCAGGCAGTGTCCTTGTCGAGATCGGCAACGACGAACGGGACATCCTGATTTTTGACCTGGGCAGCGGCTGTCTCGCCAACTACGCCAGCCTGAAACTGCCGGTCAACAAGCTGGATAAAGTGTTCTTTACCCACCTTCACGCCGACCACATCGCCGACCTGATCACGCTGGCGGGCAGTTACTCCAAGGTGGGACGCGCCGATGGGCCGATCTACGTTTGGGGTCCCAGCGGCGCCGAGCCGCGCCTGGGCACACGCCACTTTGTCGAATCCATCGAGGAAGCGCTGGCTTGGGACACCGAAGCTGGCGGCGGGGCCATCAACCCCGACAGCATGAAGATTTTCGTCACCGAGTTCGATTTCAGCAAAACCGAGACCGTCTACGAGGAGAATGGAGTGAAGATAACCTCATTTCCGGTCATCCATGCCACCAGCGGCGCGGTCGGCTATCGTCTCGACTTCGCCGGACTGACCTTTGTCTTCTCTGGCGACACCCGCGCCGGCTGGCCGCTGGTGCGGGCCAGTGAAGGCAGCGTTGACCTGCTCATCCACGAATGCTTCCCCCCGGCGGCGGCGTTGGCGGCAGCCTCCGGTCTCTCCATCGAACGGGCGACGATGGCACTGAATGCGGCGCATACCTCACCGACGGCGGTCGGGAAGGTGTTTAGCATGGTCAAGCCGCGTATGGCTGGCCTCTGGCATACCCCGATGTTCTCACCACAGGTTGTACCGATGATTTTTGCGGAATTAACGGCCGTTTACGATGGCCCCGTCGTGCAAACCCAAGACCTGACAGTATTCAACGTCACAAAAGAAGCGGTCATCGCTCGTCAGGCAAACGTCATAGACCAACTGCCGCCCATTGCGGGAAAAATGCGCGTACCGTTTACGCCAGCCTTGAAACCGTCTCCCGAATGGTGGGCAGAGGCGCTCCTGCCGCTTGATTAGGAATAAGAGAGTGTCTAAAAACGATAACTGAAGCCTGTCATTCCCGCGAAAGCGGGAATCCATACACCAGGACAAAGGATGCCCGCCTACGCGGGCATGACAGGGAATAGGACTTTTTTGACACACTCTAAAAATTAACAGACGAAAGATTGACTGCACTGAAAAACCACAGATTTCGCAGATGGCGCAGATTTTTCTCTCGAGTAACTTTGCGTCTTTGCGCCTTTGCGTGAGCTTTTTTCGGTAGAGTCAAGATTGGGCGTTCTGCGTGATTCGTGAGGTTTTTTGGGCGAGAGGCATCACGTATCACCCATCACGGGAAAAATGTTAAACCCGTTTTACAAATTCTAAACCGCCAAAATAACGTGTCAGTAAAAATTTACGGCACAACAACAAGGAGAATTTATATGGCAATCAAGACCTACAAAGATGGAACCCCGTTCACCGGGGTCATCGGCCGTACCACCGAAGAATCATCACCAGCATGGCCGGATACGCCGCGCCCACAGGAGGGCGCACCCAACGTCCTCTTCTTCGTGCTGGATGATGTTGGCTACGGCCAGTTATCCAACTTCGGCGGACTGGTCGAAACCCCCGTCATTGACAGCATCGCCAACAACGGCCTGCGCTACACCAACATGCACACCACCGCCCTCTGCTCACCCTCACGCGGCTGCATCCTCACCGGGCGCAACCACCACTCCATCGGCCTGGCCTCCATCACCGAAACCTCCACCGGCTACCCCGGCTACAACGGCATTCTGCCCTTCGACAGAGGCATGATCAGTGAGATACTCCTGCAGAAAGGGTACAACACCTTCTGCATCGGCAAGTGGCACCTGACGCCGCCAGAGCATACCACCGCCGCTGGCCCCTACGACCGCTGGCCGTTGGGACGCGGCTTTGAGCGCTACTACGGCTTCTTGGGCGGCGAAACCAACCAATGGTTCCCGGAACTGACCTACGACAACCACACCATCGAACAACCTAAACAACCGGAAGAAGGCTACCACCTGAGCGCCGACCTGGCCGACAAGGCCATCGAGTTCATCCAGGACGCCCACGTCACCGCGCCTGATAAGCCGTTCTTCCTCTATTACGCCACCGGCGCCGGCCACGCCCCGCACCATGTCCCGCAGGAATGGGCCGACAAGTACAAGGGCAAATTTGACATGGGCTGGGACAAATACCGCGAGGTCGTCCATCAGCGCCAGATCGACATGGGCATCATCCCGCCCGGCACGGAACTGTCGGCGCACGATCCCGATGTGCCGCTTTGGGACACCCTGCCAGACGAGGCCAAGCGGCTGTATGCCCGCTACATGGAAGTCTACGCTGGCTTCCTCAGCTTCACCGACCATCACTTTGGCCGTGTCCTCGATTTTCTGCGCGAGGTAGGCGAACTGGACAACACGTTGATCATGGTCATCTCCGACAACGGCGCCAGCTCCGAAGGCGGCCCGGTCGGCTCACTCAACGAGATGTTCTTCTTTAATAATGTCCCCGAATCGCTAGAGGACAATCTCAAGATGCTCGATAAGCTGGGCGGCGTCGAAACCAACAACCATTACCCATGGGGTTGGGCGAACGCGGGCAACACGCCCTTCCGCCGCTGGAAGCGCGAGACTTATCGCGGGGGCACCACCGATCCCTTCATCATTTCCTGGCCCAAGGGCATTCAAGCCCACGGTGAGATGCGACCGCATTACACCCACGCCATTGACATGGTGCCGACGGTGTTGGAAGCGTTAGGAGTAGAAGCGCCGGTGAGCATTCGCGGCGTCAGTCAGGCGCCCATTGATGGCATCAGCTTTGCCCACACCTTTAACAATGCAGATGCGCCGAGTAACCACCACACACAGTATTTTGAAATGTTCGCCCATCGTGCGATCTATCACGATGGCTGGCGGGCGGTTTGTCCCTGGCCGGGCACGAGTTTCACTGAGGCCGCCAAGAAGGATCGCCGGTTCGGAACACCTATTGACAACCAGGTGCTTTTGGATATCGAGACCCACGACTGGGAACTTTACAATCTGGAAGAGGACTATTCGGAATGCCATAACCTGGCTGGCGAACAGCGCAACAAGCTGATTGAGATGATCGGCCGTTGGTGGGCGGAAGCGGGCAAATATCAGGTATTACCGATTGATGGCAGCGCCCTGCAGCGGCTCAATGTGGAACGTCCAGCTATTGCCAGTGCGAGGGATCAGTTTGTCTTTTACCCCGGCGGGTCACCGGTTCCCTTTGCCGCCGCACCCAAAACCTACAACCGGCCCTGGAGCATCACCGCTGATGTGGTGATGCCGCCGGGCGGCGCAGAGGGCGCATTGCTGGCGCAAGGCGGCAACACTGGCGGCTACACCTTCTTCGTTAAGGATCAAAGAGTTCACTTCCTTTATAACCATTTGGGTCGGGACAGGTTCTGGCTGCATTCCGACGAAACGATACCGGAGGGTAAGGTCGAACTGCGCTATGAGTTCGAGCCGACCGGCAAGCCTGACCCCGCGCAAGGAAAAGGGGTTCCGGCCCGCGCCCAGCTCTACATCAACCGCAAGCTGGTTGCCCAAATTGACATGCCGTTCTCGGTTCTGAACTTGTGGGGAACCGAAGGGCTGACCTGTGGCTATGACGGCGGTGATCGCGTGGCGCCAGATTACTACGGCGATGCGTTCCGCTTCACGGGAACTATCAAGCGTGTGACGCTCGATCTATCTGGCGAGTTGATCCCGGATAGTGAAATGGATATGAAGCTCGCTATGGCGCGGCAGTAAGATTTTTGAGCATACCTGACAGGTTTCCAAAAACCTGTCAGGTATGCTTGGATGCGTGAGGCGTCTAGAGGTAAGACCATGATTGATCCGCAGGCCAAACTTGTTCCCTATCTCAAACTCTTGGCGCTTGTTGTCTTGATCGGCTTGATGAGCGCCTTGCTAACCTTTGCCTTTGTAGTTTTGGTGAATCAGGGTACAAGCCTGATTTGGGACGAACTCGCCGCGATGTCTGGCCTCGATCCGCGGCTCTTCACCATTTTAATTTGTACGTTGGGTGGGCTGGTGGTTGGCCTGCTGGTGAAGCACTTTGGCGATCACAACGCCATCTTTGCTGACCTGATGCTCGAATTTGGCAAGAACGGCCGTTTCAACTATTGCCACGCCCCGGTGGTGAGTGCTGTTTATGCTCTCTCTGCGCCGTCTGCTTTAGGTACGTATCTGTCTGGCGCTGGCCCTGTTTTGGTAAAGCTTCAATGCCGGGTTAGGCTCCTGCCATATCGTCGTTATTATCTTACTGGAGTCTGGCGAAATTGGCAGCCACCTCTGGATCGTAACGCGATTTAGCAAATCGCGCGACACTGGTGGCGGGCAAAAGCGCCAGTGTCCAGTATCTTATACGACAGTGGTGACAGATGCCTGAAACGGCCGTTTTCAACCTTCTTTTTACGCACAAAACTATATCGCCCATCTCTGCCGGAAGACCACATCGTCCGGCCTCATTTGCTGGCAAAACTGGGAAACTGTGCCGTCTTTAAACATAACAAGGCTGCGGGCGCAGGACAAAGTAACGGAACTGCGCCTTTTCGTCCGAAGAGGTAGCCAGTTTTACCCGGCAGACACTGGCAAATATGGCTGACGCCGAAACGGTCAGGATTTTGACGGAAAAGACAGAAGGCCGTTACCTCTTGGCAACGATCAGATATAATGGAAACACAAACGAATACCCACAAAATTCAAAGGAGATAAATATGATCAAACATGGACCGGTTGATGTAGTTGTTTTAGCACTTGGCGAACCGCGTTTTGACGGCAGTATCCTGGCAGAACTGGAACGCCAGGCCGCTTCCCCGGCACAATTCGCGTGCTAGACGCCATGGTATTATTTAAGGAAGAAGATGGCGAATGCTGGCGTCTTGATCTGGAAGATTTACCGCCCGATCAGCAGGCAGCAGTAGGCTTTATTGAAACAGGAACGCGCGGTCTTTTTGACTCCGAAGACGCCGACACCTTGTATGAGGGCATGGTGCCTGATTCGGCCGTGATTGCCCTGGCGATTGAGCATGCCTCGGCGCTTCTGGTGAACGCCATCATGGATGCCGGGGTTGAAGTGGCCTTGAACTTCCGTGTGCCCGCGCTTATCGTAGACGAGGCTTTCGCCTTGCTCGCAGAAGAACAATAAAAAGGAGATCATCATGCCAGGATTAGTTAGAGGAATGGCTCGCACAGCGGCCGTAGTTGGTACCGCTACCGCCACCCGTAATGCCGTAAACCGCCGACAGGCCGACAAGAACGTCGCCGCTTATTCACAAGCCGTGGAAAATCAGGCGCCGCCGCCACAGGAATATGCCCCGCCGCCGCGAGTACGCCCCGCCACCAGCACCGGAAGAAGATGTGATCACGCAGTTGGAACGCCTGGGCGCACTCAAGGCTCAAGGAATTCTCACCGAGGAAGAGTTCGCCGCTCAGAAAGCGAAACTGCTCGGTCTGATATCATTTAGAGGGGGTGTTGCACTTTCAAAAAGGGCGTCACCCCTGAGTGGTCACCAGGATTTGCTTTTTTTGAGGTGAAGACGCCAGCTCGTCTTCACCTCATATGTTTGTAAAGAAGGGCGTAGTTCAATAGCATCGTGATGGTTGAATATCATTATGGGGGGCAGAGCCTGAAAGTTGAGAAACGGCCCGCTTTAATCAACAACCTGTGCAATTGTACCGATTCAAAGAGTTTCGGGCATAATTGGCCTGTGCGGGTACGGAAATGGACGCGGCCCAGCATGAAAACAAGCGTTATGAACGTCATTCAGCGCAGCCCATTGTATGCGGCCATTCCGCCGGAGCATTATTATTTTACTGTGCAGGATGCGAGTAGACGTCTACCTGGCGGAAAGTAACAACCCGGAGGTGACCTATGACCACTCAATTCATTCGCCCCGTTTATTTTCTGATAGCCCTGGCCTGCCTTTTCATCATTATGTTTGGCATCAGGGCCTCAGCCGCCATCATCAACCCTATCCTGCTGGCGGTAATCATCACTATTGCCGTACTGCCTCTTCCCACCAAACTAAAGCAGAAAGGCATGTCCGGCCGGGTGGCGCTGCTGTTGACGATTCTGTTGGTAGTGGGCGTCATGCTGGCCGTCATCTTGTTGTTTGTCGGTGGCATTTATCGGTTGACGCTGGAGATACCGAACTATGCCGACGATATTGCGGCTGCTTTCGGCTGGATTTGCCGCCTGGATTGATTGGAACAACGGCAACCACCTCCACCGAGACGGCCACAACCCTGGATTCGAGTCAGATCAGTGGTTTTATGACGGCCGTTATCGGCTCAATCGGCAGCACAGTGGTGCAGATCGGTATGACCATGCTCATCTTCATTTTTATGATCAGCGCCGCAATTAGTAGAAGTCCAAAATCAAACGAAGGCCTGGAAACAGCCGAACCTGTCATCAACCGCGTCAATGATTTTACCCGTGATGTGCGCCGGTATCTCACGGTGACGACGGGCATCAATATGCTGGTTGGTTTGGGTGACACCATTTTTCTACTCATTATGGGTGTAGACTTTGCCGTCTTGTGGGGCGTTTTGTCCTGGTTGTTAGGCTACATCCCCACCGTTGGTTTTTGGCTGGCGCTTATTCCACCCACCATTCTAGCCTGGGCAGAATTTGGCGCACCCACTGCCTTCATTGTGTTTTTGGGGTTTGTGCTCATCAATGGTTCCGTACAAAATTTCGTCCAACCAAAAATGATGGGCGACAATTTGAACATCTCGCCGGTCATCGTTTTTCTGTCGTTGTTCATTTGGGGCTGGCTGTTGGGCGGCATCGGCGCCATTCTGGCGGTGCCGCTGACCCTGCTCATTCTGGCCCTGCTGGAAAGTTTTGAGGGGACGCGGGGTCTGGTGATGCTGGTGCGGCCAGCCGCCGCGACTGCCACCGAAGCGGATGAAGCCGAAAAGCAGAAAGCCAAACAATTGATCGGCAGTTGGTGGGAGCGTGGCAAAACACTCATTCGTCCTGGTAATGCTTCAAAGGACGCTGAAGAATAAAAAAAACGGGGATGGTCTTCGTTTCGGTCATCCCGTCATTCCTGCGAAGGCAGGAATCCATTTTCACCTGTGGATTCCCGCCTTCGCGGGAATGACCGTTCATTATTGATCGAAACGAAGACCAAGCCCAACTCAGTAAAGGACGTAAATCGAAGGAATAGTATGCGCAAAATCGTTTATAACCGTGAAAACCTCAGTGCGGATCTAACGGCCGGCACAGCTTCCGCTTTTGTTACCATCCCCGATGGCCTAGCGTCTGCCATTTTGGCGGGCGTGAATCCTATGCAGGGGTTATATGCCTTGATGGTGGGTACGCCGATTGCGGCCTTTACCCTCAGTTCTCAATTTATGTACGTGGGCAATACCGGCGCCATGGCGGTGGCAACGGGAGACGCTCTGGCTGGCTTTTCCGGGGCGGAACTGCTGCCCGCGCTGGGTATATTGACCTTGATGGTGGGCCTTATCCAGTTTCTGCTGGGCGTGCTGCGACTGGGGGGCATTACCAAGTTTGTGTCAAACGCTGTCATGGTTGGTTTCATGACTGGCATTGCCCTGCTGATTATCCTGGGGCAGCTTAAAACGTTTACCGGTTACAGCAGCGCCTACAGCAATGATGTCCTGGCGGGTTTGGACACGATGTTGCATTTTCGCCAGTGGGACATGCAGACGTTTTTCATCGGCGCTCTGACCATTGGGCTGATTGTTGGGCTGGGCAAGACACGACTGAAATCGTTTAATATGGTGCTGGCGATTTTCTTGGGGTCGGCGGTAACTGGCCGTTCTCAACCTGACTACCGTGCAAACCATCGGCGGCATTGCCGACATCCCGCGCGGCTTCCCCCCCATTGTCCTGCCTGACTTATCTCTAGATCCCCATTTTGCTGCCCTCGGCGATGGCGCTGGCTATCATCGGCCTGGTACAAGCGGTAGGCGTGAGTAAAACCGTGCCCAATGCCGATGGCAACTTCCCTGATGCCTCGCGCGATTTTGCCGGACAGGGGTTGGCCAACATAGCCAGCGGTTTTGTGCAGGGTCTGCCAATTGGCGGCACCATGGGAGAAACCTCGGTGAAGCATCAGCGCCGGCGCCAAAACCCGTTTCGCCAACATTTTTTCCGGTTTCGTCATCATCGTTGTCGGGCTGCTGCTGGGCAATCTGGTGGAATTTATCGCCATGCCCACCATCGCCGCCCTGCTGATGGTGGCCGGGTATGAAGCTATCAAGGTTGGCGACATCGAAGACGTGCGTGATACCGGCGTCGGCCCGCGTGTCATTATGGGCATCACCTTCCTGGCGACGCTCTCCTGGCCACTGCAATACGCGGTGCTGCTTGGCGTGATTCTCTCGGTGCTGCAATACCTGGGGCAGTCGGCTTCGGATGTGCGCCTGGTGGCGCTAGAACCGCAGTCGGATGGATATGTAGCAGAAAAAGCGCCGCCCGACAAAGTAACGCCGCACAGCGTCACGCTGCTGCGCGTGTACGGCAGCGTGTTTTACGCCGCCGCCGCTAAACTGGAAGAACTGCTGCCCGCACCGCAGGGAGCAGAACGATCCGTGGTCATTTTGAATTTGCGCGGCGCGGACCGCGTGGGCAGCACATTCATCAAGGTGATTGAGCGTTATGCGCTCAAACTGCGGGCTACTGGCAGCAAGCTGGTACTGACCGGCGTACACGAACGGGTGCTGGACCAACTGGAAAAAACGGAAACAACGGAATTCATCGCCCGCGAAGATATTTTCCTGGCTGATGAGCGCTTAATGTATGCTACCTGGCAGGCCTGGAAGGCGGCGCAGGATTGGGTGGCGATTAGTGCGAATGAGATATTGGAGAAAGAATAATGGCTACAAAAGCTGTTGACTCCTCACCGAATCCCTTGACTCGTTTTCTACCCATTCTGGGCTGGCTGCCACACTATAATCGCGCCTGGCTGCGTTCGGATTTCCTGGCAGGGCTCACGATTATGGCCCTGCTCGTGCCTGAAGGCATGGCCTATGCCGAACTGGCTGGCATGCCGCCCCAGACTGCTTTTTATGCCGCGCCCATCGGTTTGCTGATGTTTGCCATCTTTGGCACATCGCGGCAGTTGGTGGTCGCGGTATCTTCGGCTATCGCTGTCATGTCGGCTTCCGTTGTAGGCGCGTTGGCATTGAGCGATACCCCGGAATATATTGCCCTGACGGCCGCGCTGGCTATGATGGTGGGGCTGGTTGCCATTCTGGCCGGCCTGCTGCGGTTGGGGCGCATTGCCCAGTTCTTTTCCGACTCAGTGCTGGCGGGTTTTATTTCCGGTCTGGCGCTGGTTATTTCTATGAAACAACTGCCCAAGATGTTTGGCATAGAGGGAGGAGAAGGGAATTTTTGGCAGCGCCTTTACGATTTTGTTATCCACCTGGATGAAACGCATTGGCTGACCTTTGCCGTGGGGATAACCAGTTTACTGCTGATGGTATTGATAGAACGACGGTTCCACAAAATACCGGCGGCGCTGGTGACTATGGTTTATGGCATTGTGGTCGTTTCCATTTTTAATCTGGAGGCGCTGGGGGTACATGTCATTGGCGAAATTCCTGCCGGGTTGGCGGGGCCGCAGCTCCCTGCCGTCACATTGAATGATCTGCTGCTGCTGCTGCCAGGAGCTGTTGGCCTGGCGCTGGTTATGTTTGCTGAGGCAATTGGTCCGGCGCGCAGTTTTGCAGGCAGGCACAGCTACGAGATTAATGCGGATCAGGAACTGATTGGCCTGGGTTTTGCCAATTTCGGGGCAGGACTGTTTCAAGGTTTTCCCATTGGAGCCAGTCTTTCCAAGTCGGCGGCTAATGATTCGGCAGGAGCGCACAGCCAAATGTCGGGCATTTTTGCGGCCGGGCTGACGGCGCTGGTGGCTATTTTTCTGACGCCTTTATTTTACAACTTGCCGGAAGCAGCGCTGGGGGCGATTGTGATCGTAGCGGTTTCCGGTATGGTCAAAGTGGGAAAAATGAAACGCCTTTACCGGATACGAAAGCTGGATTTTATGCTGGCGTTGGTGGCGATGCTGGGCGTTTTGACCTTTGAAGAGACACTGGCGGGTTTGTTGTTGGCGGTAATTGTTTCTTTGCTGGCTTTGATTGCCCGGGCCAGCCAGCCTCGCCTGAGCGTGTTGGGGCGACAACCTGGACGAATTGTGTATGGGGATGTCGGCTATCATCCGGACTATGTGACAATTCCTGGTTTGCTGGTAGTGCGTCCCGATGAAGGCATTTTCTTTGCCAATGCGGATACGCTGCGGGATCAGATTCGCACCTTGGTGATGGGCAGTGTGCCGCCGGTGCAGGCAGTGCTGCTCGACATGGAGATGACGACTGACCTGGATGTGCCTGGCACGCAAATGCTGGCTGAGTTAAAGAAGGATTTGGCGCAGGCGGAGGCGGAACTAATGTTGGCGCGGGTGCGTTCGACGGCGCGGCTGATCCTGGACCGGAGTGAGGTAACGGCCGTTATCGGCCCTGAAAATTTCTATTCAGAGATATATGCCGGCGTGCTGGCGTTTGTCAAAGAGCATGAAAGCGGTGACCGCCTGGTATTAGCCGCTGACGCGCTGCGCAACCTGGCAGAGAGCATGGGTGAGGTCGCCGCGCAGTCCGCAGGAGGAGAGCAGGAATCCTTAAAACGCTTACAAGAACAGATAACGGCCGTTGCCGATGAAATCACCACGACGCAAAACCCATAAAGAGGAGTTTGCCTTGTGAATACAGCAAGTGACGAAGCAAGAGCCAAAAATGTGGGGGCCTGCCATTGTTGGCTTTGGCTCATATCATTACAAGTCTGAGTGTGCTTTAAGTCATCTCATGAATGTCGCCCTGAGCAGATTGAGCAGCGGCGGCAAAGGTTTATCACGACAATCACGAACCGCCCAACTGGTGGGGCACGCCGCGTTGAAGAAGGCGATCCTTGACCCGGTAAAACAGTAACAACATGGATAAAGTATCACCTCTGACGATTGTGAATGTCGGTTACCGCTCAACCAACTACTGGGTTGTCAGCGCAGGCACTTCTCGTCTGCTCGTCGACATCGGCTGGCCAGGCACCCTCGGAATTATGAAGTCCAACCTGAAGAAGATGGGCGTGCCCCTCCATGAAATCCGCTACGCACTCGCCACCCACTATCACATTGACCATGCCGGTCTGGCTGAGGAACTCAAGAGGGAAGGCATCCCTCTCCTTGTACTCGATGTCCAGACTGACGCTATCCCGATCATGAAGACTTGGATTAAACCAGTGGATAACTACGTTGATATTACCGCCGACGGTCTATAGACCAAAAGCCAGGCGAATGAGACCCCTTACACTCGTGCTGACCAACACGGCTTACAGCCGACCGCTTCGCCTATGGCTCGCAGCGTAACGGCCGTTACACTTCTAGTCCCACACACATTTTTGCGGCGTAACAAACCACCTCTAGTAGCCTGGCAAAGAAATGCGGCTTGACATTTTGTCCCCTATCGTTTACTATTTAACTAATTAGTTAAATAGTTAAATAGAAGGATATCCAGACCATGGATGATATGCTTAGCCTCACCTTTGCTGCCCTGGCAGACCCCACCCGGCGGGCCATGCTGGACCGGCTTGCGCAAGGTCCCGCAACCGTCAAAGAGCTTGCCGAACCGTTCAAAATCAGTATGCCGGCAATTTCCAAACACCTCAAGGTGTTGGAACACGCCGGATTGATCGAGCGCGGGCGCGAAGCTCAGTGGCGGCCAGCACAACTACAAGCCGCGCCGTTGAAGGATGCGGTCCAATGGTTAGAAACCTATCGACAGTACTGGGAAGAAAATCTGGATCGCCTGGATGACTATTTACGCAAGCTTCAAGAAGAAAACACATAAGCAGAGGCTCAACACTCAAAGATTTCGCAGACCTATGCTGGCAAAGCTGAAGCATTACCATGTGTTGCCAGCTTAACCCCACTGCGCTTCTTCGCCTTTACGTTTAATTATTTTTAAGGAGACTAAATGATGGCAAATACAACAGCAGAACAAGAAATCGTCGTCACACGACTGTTCGCCGCCCCGCGTGAACTCGTCTTTGCGGCTTTCACCGAACAAGAGCATATTGAACAATGGTGGGCTCCAAAAGGAGCTACAACACACGAGATGGATGTGAAACCCGGTGGTGTCTGGCGCTACAGCCAGCCAGCCAGCAATGGCTCCCTGAACCCATTCAAGATCAAGTTCATCGAGCTAGATAAGCCAGCGCGGCTTGTCTACGACTATGGCATGGACGCGGCGAACGCGCCTGACCCCGTGCGTACCACCGTTACCTTTGAGGAAGAGGACGGAAAAACCAAAGTCACCTTGCAGTTGTTGTTTGCGACAGCGGCCGAGCGCAAACAGGCAGTGAAATATGGGGCAATTGTGGGCGCCATGCAGGCCCTGGAAACCCTGGCCGATTATCTGGCTAGCGTATAAGTGAGGTAACCATGGCTGAAGACAAAAAGCAAGAATTTATCGAGATTCGCGGCGCACGCGAAAACAATCTGAAAAACGTCACACTGCGTATTCCCAAACACAAGATCACCGTGTTCACTGGTGTGTCTGGCTCCGGCAAGTCATCCATCGTATTCGACACCATCGCCACCGAAGCGCAGCGCCAGTTGTACGAGAACTTCAGCATGATGGTGCGCACTTTCCTGCCGCGCTACTCACAGCCGGACGCCGATTCGATCCGGAACCTGAGCATGGCCATCGTGGTGGACCAGAAGCGCCTGGGCGGCGGTTCGCATTCGACGATGGGCACCATTACCGATACCTATACGTTGCTGCGCCAGTTGTTTGCGTTGGTTGGAGACCCATTCGTCGGCTATGCCAACGTCTTTTCTTTCAATGAACCAATCGGCATGTGCCCGGAATGCAACGGCTTTGGCCGCAAGCTGCAACCCATCGTTGAAAAATTCTACGATCCGTCCAAATCGCTGAATGAAGGTACGCTCCAGGGGCCGATCTTTGACGACAGCATTTATGCGGCCAGCGGCTTCTTTGACAACGACAAGAAGCTGGCAGAGTTCACCGAGCAAGAGATGAACCTGCTCCTTTATGGCAAGGAGCAAAAATTCAAGCTGGGCAACATGAACCGCACCTACCTCGGCGTGATCACCGGCTTCACTCGCTCCTACATCGAGCGCGACCTGAAAACACGCTCTGAGAAAACGCAGGAAAAGATTGCGCAATACCTCACCGAAGGTCCCTGCCCGGCCTGCAAAGGCGCGCGCCTCAACAAGGCCGTGCTGAGCTGCAAAATCAACGGTTATAACATAGCCGAGCTAACCTCAATGGAAGTGGGTGAACTGATCGGTGTGATCAATGACATCAAAGATACAAGGGCCAGAGAGATTGTGGACGACCTGGCACGCCGACTGCAAAACCTGATTGACATCGGTCTGGATTATTTAACGCTCAACCGCGAAACTGATACGCTTTCCGGTGGCGAAGGGCAGCGCGTCAAGCTGGTGAAACACTTGGGCAGCAGTCTGATCGATGTGATGTACATTTTCGACGAACCCAGCGTGGGCCTGCATCCACGGGACATACACCGGCTCAATGAAATGATGCAGAAGCTGCGCGATATGGGCAACACGGTGTTGGTAGTCGAGCACGACCCCGACGTGATCAAGGTGGCCGATCACATTGTGGACCTTGGCCCGCACGCTGGCACCCAGGGTGGCGAGATCGTCTACGAAGGCAGCTATGCCGGTCTGCTCCAGGCGGATACGCTGACCGGCAAGTTTATGAAAGAGGCTATGCCCATCAAGAAGGAGTTCCGTCAGGCCAGGGAGCACTTGAAGTTGAGCAAGGTGAACGTGAACAACCTGAAGAATGTGAGCGTGGACATTCCGGTGGGTGTGCTGACATTGGTGACTGGTGTCGCTGGTTCCGGCAAGAGTTCGCTAATTAGCGAGGCCTTTGTCTCGCAATTCCCTGATGCCATCGTGGTTGACCAAACGGCCGTTGGCGCTAATCCACGCTCCAATCCAGCAACCTACACCGGCATTATGGACGATGTGCGCAAGGCATTTGCCCAGGCCAACAAGGTCAACGCTGGCTTGTTCAGTTTCAATTCCAAGGGCGCCTGTGACAACTGCAACGGCCTGGGGGTGGTCTTCACCGACCTGTCCTTCTTTGAAAGGGTTAAATCACCCTGCGAAGTCTGCCGTGGCAAGCGTTTCAAAGACGAGGTGCTGGATTACAAGTTGGGCGGTAAATCCATCGTTGATGTGCTGGAGATGACCGTCAGGCAGGCACTGGAATTTTTCACCATCCCGGAGATCACGCGCACGCTGCAAACTATGAGCGAGGTCGGCCTGGACTATTTGACTCTCGGTCAGCCGCTCGATACGCTCTCCGGCGGCGAGTGCCAGCGCATCAAGCTGTCCAGCGAACTGCGGAAAAAAGGCAGCATTTATGTAATGGACGAGCCGACCACTGGCTTGCACAAGTCGGATACGGCCCACCTGCTAGAAATCATGAATAAGCTGGTGGACGGCGGTAACACCGTGATCGTGATTGAGCATAACATGGATGTGGTGCGCAATGCTGACTGGGTCATTGACCTGGGGCCGGAAGGCGGCAGCAAAGGCGGGCGGGTGATGTTCGCAGGTACACCGGCTGACTTAAAGAAGTTCAAGCAGTCGCTTACCAGCCAGTATGTATAAGCAATCATGTGAACTGTGGGCAGAACGGCCGTTTTAACAGCCAACAATCAAGGGATAACGGCCGTTTCTACCCCATCTCCTGGAAAACTTTGTGAACTGTGGGGCAGAACGGCCGTTTTTCTTTACAATTGTTGCGGATAAGTTGATGCTATTTACCATCTGTAGTTTAATATCGGTGAGAGTAGCAAGATTTCCAGGTTTTCAGGCGCTGGTTCTGGCTGGCCGACACCTATGGTGTATACGAACCGAGTCAGAATAACATCGTCATCCAGATTGCTACCGTGGCCATCGATATGATGGCGCTTCCGCAGACCGCAACGTGTTCACAGCGGCCCATCGTGGCGCAATTCTTACTATCAATGAATCAACCCATCTTGATACAACGGCCGCAACAAGCCCCGCCAGCCTTTCACCTTTTGGCCAAGCCGACCGGCGCAATCTGCAACCTGGATTGTGCCTACTGCTTCTTCCTGGATAAAGAGGTCTTCTACCCCGGCAGCAAATTTCGCATGGGCGGGCAGGTACTAGAGCAGTACATCCGCCAGCTCATCGAGTCGCACCAGACAGACAGCGTCAACATAGCCTGGCAAGGAGGCGAGCCCACGCTGATGGGGTTGGATTTCTACCGGCGCACCATGGAGATGGTCGAGAAGTATCGGCGGCCGGGCATGACCATTCTGCACACCATGCAGACCAACGGTACGCTGTTGGACGACGACTGGGCCGCCTTTTTTGCCGAACACAACTTTCTGCTGGGAATCAGCATTGACGGCCCACGGCCGTTACACGACATCTACCGCGTGGACAAGGGGGGCAAGCCGACCTTCGACAAGGTCATGCGCGGACTGCGGCTGTTGCAGAAACACGGCGTAGACTATAACGTGCTGACCACTGTCAACCATGTCAACGGCGACTACCCGTTGGAGGTTTATCGTTTCCTGCGCGACGAGGTGGGCACGACCTGGATGCAGTTCATCCCGGTCGTGGAGCGCATCAATGCCGATGGTCTGACGCTTTATCAAGAGGGAACGGCCGTTTCCGATCGTTCGGTGCAGTCGGAGCAATTTGGCCGCTTCCTGAGTACGATTTTCGACGAGTGGGTGCGCCACGACGTTGGCACGATCTACGTGCAAACCTTCGAGGCCGCGTTGAGTAACTGGCTGGGCCTGCCCAACTCCGGCATGTGCGTCTTCAACGCTACCTGCGGCACGGGGTTAGCCATCGAGCACAACGGGGATCTCTATTCGTGCGATCACTTTGTGGAACCCAACTATCTGTTGGGCAACATCCAGGATACACACATGATCGAGCTGGTGGCCTCGCCCCAGCAGATCAAGTTTGGCCTGGACAAACGCGACACGCTGCCGCGCTATTGTCGCGAGTGCGACGTGCGCTTCGCCTGTCATGGCGAGTGTCCCAAGAACCGCTTTATTCTGACGCCGGAGGGCGAGCCGGGTCTCAACTATCTGTGCGCCGGCTTCAAGGAATTCTTCCACCATGTGGAGTTCCCCATGAAGCTCATGGCCGGGTTGATCCGGCGCGGCCATGAGGCCCGAGAGGTGATGCAGATCCTGGATCGAGCCTTCACCGGCGTTGAGCGCAACGCTCCCTGTCCCTGCGGTAACGGCCGTAAATTCAAGCAATGCCACGGTCGACCGCTGCCAAAACCAAGTTCAAAGCCACTGCCCGCGCCGCAATCCCGGTCTGGCGCAGTAGCAGGATAGTTTTTATATTCATAGTCCACCAATAAGGAGAAAATACCATGCCCAACGGCAAACCCAATATTCTGGTCATCTGGGGTGATGACATCGGCATCACCAACCTGAGCTGTTACAGTGACGGCTTAATGGGCTATCGCACGCCCAACATTGACCGCATCGCCAAGGAAGGGATGCGCTTTACCGACTCCTACGGCCAACAGAGCTGTACCGCTGGCCGCGCCGCCTTCCTCACCGGGCAAAACCCCTACCGCACCGGCCTGACCAAGGTGGGTATGCCCGGCGCGGACATTGGCTTGCAGGCCGAGGACGCCACCATCGCCGAACTGCTCAAGCCGCTGGGCTACACCACTGGCCAATTCGGCAAGAACCACTTCGGCGACAAGAACAAGTACTTGCCCACCGCCCACGGCTTCGACGAGTTTTTTGGCAACCTCTATCACCTCAACGCTCAGGAGGAGCCGGAGCATGTGGACTATCCGCCCGAAGCGGATTTTCCCAACTTCGAGAATATTTTCGGACCGCGCGGCGTAATCCATTCCTGGGCCACGGAGGAAGACGATCCTGCCGAGCAGCCACGCTGGGGGCGCGTCGGCAAACAGCGCATCGAGGATACCGGCCCGCTGACCCAAAAACGCATGGAAACGTGCGACACCGAGTTCGTGGCCGCCGCCCAAGACTTCATCAAACGCGCCCACGACGACGATACGCCCTTTTTCGTCTGGTTCAACACCACCTGGATGCACTTCCGCGTCCATCCGCCGGAGCATGTGCTGGGCCAGGCCGGGCGCTGGCAATCCTTCTATCACGACGTGATGGTGGAGCACGACAAACATGTGGGACAAATGCTCGATCTGCTGGACGAGCTGGGCATCGCCGAGGACACCATCGTCATGTACTCGACCGACAATGGGCCGCACATGAATACTTGGCCCGACGGCGCCATGACCCCCTTCCGCAACGAGAAGAACTCCAACTGGGAGGGCGCCTTCCGTGTGCCGGAGATGGTGCGTTGGCCGGGCAAGATTCCGGCTGGCGTGGTTTCCAACGAGATCATCAGCCACACCGACTGGCTGCCGACTCTGCTGGCGGCGGCCGGTGAGCCGCAGATCAATGAGAAGCTGAAGCAGGGGCATGAGGCGGGCGACAAACAGTTCAAGGTGTACATCGACGGCTACAACTTCCTGCCCTACTTTACCGGCGAAACGGAGAAGGGGCCGCGCCAGGGAATCATTTACTTCTCCGACGACGGCGATTTGGTTGGACTGCGCTACGATAACTGGAAGTTCGTCTTCGCCGAACAGCGCGTTCAGGGCACGGTACAGATATGGGCCGAACCATTCGTCTTCCTGCGTGTGCCCAAGTTATTCAACCTGCGTACTGACCCCTTCGAGCGGGCGGACATTACGTCCAACACCTATTACGATTGGATGATCGACCGCATCTATCTGACCTATGCCGCGCAGTACATCGTGCGCGAGTTCCTAATGACTTTCCAGGAGTTCCCGCCGCGCATGAAACCGGCGAGCTTCACTGTGGACGACATCATGAAGAAGATGGAGCAGAGTTTCGACTATTAAACTCAGCACACAAAGCAACAGGTATAGGTCAGCATAAATTGACGATGTAAGAAACGGCCGTTTACCGTATTCGTTTTCAGGGTGCGTTCGATGAGTCCTGGCTGCAAGACCTGGGCGCAGAGTGGGCTATCCAATTCGACGAAAACAGAACGGCCGTTACCACGACCATTACCGGCGTCATGTGCGATCAGGCTGCTTTACTCGGTTTGTTGAGCAGCCTGTACACTATGGGGTTGCCCCTGCTGGAAGTCGAATGCCTGGAAATGAAAGCCGGAAAACCATGTTGACGGACAGCAGGTAGGATGAACAAAAAAATGACCGCCAAAGCGTGAACGGCCGTTGTCAGCCCATTTGCTTGCCGTAATACTTCTAATATACTTCTTTTTTCGCGTCAATCTATCACCCATCTTCATTATGATTCAAAGGTGATGTGAAATAGTAGAATCGTAATAAAAGGAGATTCTCATGTCAGAACAGAAAGAAGCCACAAAATTTACCGCCGCCGCGAATAACGCTCTGCTCGACCAACTCAATTGGGACGACATTCAAGATTTTGCGGCTGCCAGCCGGGGCTTTATTGCCAGCCTGGACGACCCGGTCATTGCCGATGGCAACGGCCGTGCCGTTTGGGACCTCAGCGCTTTCCCTTTTCTTAAAGAAGAAACCGCCCCGCCTTCAGTCAACCCCAGCCTGTGGCGGCAGTCGCGCCTGGTGGCGAACTATCATGGCCTGTTCAAAGTCACCGATGGCGTTTACCAGATTCGCGGCTTTGATTTATCGGTGATGAGCATCATTGAAAGCGACAGCGGCTATGTGGTGGTAGACCCCCTGCTGACAGAGCCTACTGCCAAAGCGGGCATGGCATTGGTTTACCAGCATGTGGGCCAAAAAGCCGATTGTGGCGGTCATCTACACCCACAGCCATGTGGATCATTGGGGCGGCGTCAAAGGTGTTATTTCGGAAGCCGACGTCAAGGCCGGGAAAGTCATTGTCATTGCCCCGGAACATTTTGTGGAACACGCCGTCAGCGAAAACGTCATTGCTGGCAACGTCATGAGCCGCCGCGCCAGCTACATGTACGGCAACCTGCTGCCCAAAGACCCCAAAGGGCAGGTAGGCGCTGGCCTGGGACAAACCACATCCACTGGCTTAGTCACTCTCATTGATCCAACCGACTACGTTACCCATACCGGCCAGAAGATGATCGTGGATGGTCTGGAGATCGAATTCCAGTTGACCCCCAACACGGAAGCCCCGGCCGAAATGAATTTCCTCTTCCCCAAGTATCGGGCACTGTGCATGGCCGAGAACTGCACCCACAACATGCACAACCTCTACACCCTGCGCGGGGCACAGGTGCGCGACTCTAAAGCGTGGGCGCATTATATCAACGAGGCGATAGAGGTTTTTAACGGCCGTTACGATGTCATTTTCGCCTCTCACCACTGGCCCACCTGGGGCGTAGATGCCAGCGCCGACTTCCTGAAAAAGCAGCGCGACATGTACAAATATCTGCACGACGAGACCCTGCGCCTCGCCAATCAAGGCTACACCCTGCTGGAAATCCCCGAAATCATCGAACTGCCCGCCGACCTATTCCACGCCTGGTACAACCGGGGCTACTACGGCAGCATCAACCACAACGTCAAAGCCATTTACCAGCGTTACCTGGGCTTCTTCGACGGCAACCCGGCCACCCTCCACCCTCTGCCTCCAGAAGCCGGCGGGCAAAAAATACGTCGAGTTCATGGGCGGGGCCGATAACGCTGTTGACCCAGGCCCGCCGATCTTTTGCGAGCTGGAGAGTATCGCTGGACGGCGCAGGTGGTCAACCATCTCGTCTTTGCCGACCCGGACAATCAGGAGGCTCGCGCCTTACAAGCCGATGCGCTGGAACAGCTTGGCTATCAGGCCGAGTCTGGCCCCTGGCGCAATTTCTACCTCAGCGCCGCCAAAGAACTGCGCGATGGTGTGCTAGACCTGCCTGCCCCCACTACCGGCAGCCCGGATGTGATCAAGGCGACGCCGCTGGACATGTTCTTCGACCTGCTGGCGGTGCGGCTCATCGGCCCCAAAGCCGAGGGCAAAGTCATCACCCTCAACGCCATCTTTACCGACATCAACGAACGCTATCTGTTAACGGTAGAAAACGGCGTGCTGAACTACGCCAAAGGCAAGCAATCTGCCCAGGCCGACGCCACCGTCACCATGACCCGCGCCGCGCTGGATGAGATCGCCTTGGGTGAAGCCACCCTGGCCGATAAAGCAGCGGCAGGCGAAGCCCAAGTCGAAGGCAGCCGCGAAAAACTTGTCGAGTTCCTGTCTCTGCTGGACAACTTTGAATTCTGGTTTAACATCGTCACACCCTGATATTGACTGCCGTAGCCGCGGCATCCTTGCCGCGCTCGTAAAAGCGCGACAAGGATGTCGCGGCTACTATTTTCCGACAGACTGCTAGCAAGCGTAAAGGTGTCCTATGGGTGACGTACTTGTTGATCTCCTGCCTGTGATGATAGGCGCGGCCGTCGTGCCGCTTTATCCCATCATCGTGCTGCTCTTGCTGCAAAGCCAGGGCGGACTGAGCAAAGCCACTGCCTTTGTAAGCGGCGGCGTTGCCATGCGACTGGCGCAGGGCGTTCTCTTTGGTCTGGTCTTTGGCGCGGCTATGTCTGCCAATACCGAAGGCGGGCAACAGTTAATAGCGTCTACGCTGCTGCTGGTCATTGGCCTGCTCTTATTGGTGACAGCCTTCAGGAAATGGCGCAAAGTAGAAGATCCCGACGATCCGCCGCCGCAGTGGATGACCGGCCTCAATAGCCTGTCAACGCTCAAGGCTTTCGGCGCGGGGGCGCTTTTTGTGACGATTGCCGTCAAGCAGTGGGTTTTCACTCTGTCAGCCATCGCCATCATCAGCGAAGCGGAACTGGGTAGATCGGTCGGTGTCGGTCTCTATTTGTTCTACACACTGGCGACGCAGATGCTGGCGCTGCTGCCCATCCTGGCCTACGCCATTGCGCCGCAGCGGACGGCCAAACCGCTGCAAGCCGCGCAGGGCTGGCTGGGGCGCAACAATCGTGTCATTATGATAATGGTGTCGCTGATTTTTGGCGTGTGGTTCTCCTACAAGGGGATCACTGGTCTGATTGGATGATAACCGGTGCTGGAATATGGATTACACTGCTGTTTCCGGCTTGGGTACTCCTCCAGAGTCATCGTGAACAGATGCCGGTAACGATACAAGGTAAGGAATGAACAAACTTTCAACGAATCTTAGACCTGCCGATGGATCGCAATCACTTTGTGGCCGACGCCATTGCCGGATTGACCTTTGCGGTGGTCAACGTGCCGCAGGCGATGGGCAACGCGGTGCTGGCGACGGTGAACCCGGTTGCCGGGCTGTATACCTTGATGATTGCCACGCCAGTGGGGGCACTTTTCACAGGCTCAGTCTTCATGAACGTGTCAACCACCGGGGCGTTATCGGTGGCGGCGGGTGATGCGTTGGTAAATTACAGCGGCGATCAGAAGACAGCGGCCTTGATCACCCTGGCACTCTTAATTGGCGTGTTTCAACTGGCAGCCGGACTACTCAGGTTGGGCAGCCTGATCCGGTTTGTCTCGCAATCTGTGATGACTGGTTTCATTACCGGCATCGCCTTGCTGATCATCCTGGGTGCTATCCCTGATGTAACCGGCTATACCAGTTCGTTCAACAGTGAATTCCTCAAGCTGGCAGACACAATACTCAATTTCAACCAGTTTGAGCCGGTGACATTTGTCTTAGGAATAGTGACGATTTTGCTGATTGTTGGCCTGGGCTTTACCCCCGCCCGCAAGTTCTCGATGGTTCTGGCGCTGGTGGTGGTGACGCTGGTGGGTGTGGGGATAACGGCCGTTATGGGAGAATCACTGTTCGTTACGGTTGGCGACATTACCGACATTCCCCGCTCTCTGCCGCGACCCGCTTTGCCTGACCTGCTCATGATTCCGGGGCTGATCATGCCGGCTCTGGCAATTAGCATTATCGGTCTGGTTCAGGGCGCGGGGGTCAGCCAGAGCTACCCCAACCCGGACGGCAAGTTTCCCAATGTGTCGCGGGATTTCACGGGGCAGGGCATTGCCAATATTGCTACCAGTTTCTTCACCGGTATTCCGGGCGGGGGTTCGATGTCGGGAACGGCCGTTACTGTCAATGCCGGTGCTAGATCACGATGGGCCAACATCCTTGCCGGGTTTTTTGTTATCCTGATTGTGCTGCTGTTTGCCGGAGCCGTTAAGTTGATTCCCATGAGCGCGTTGGCCGGATTGCTGATTGTCGTCGGTTTTCAAAACCTACAGCCCCAGCAAATCATGATTGTCTGGCAGACGGGGCGAGTGGCGCAGACGGCCATGATTTTGACGTTGGCGGCGACATTGGCGCTGCCGCTGCAATATGCCATCGTGATCGGCGTCGCCATTTCCATCATGATGCACGTCTTCCGCTCCTCGAACCAGCTCCGTCTGGTCGAGTTTGTGCCGGTCGAGGGTGGCTTCCCCATCGAGCAGCCTGCGCCGCTTAAACTGGCTGATCATGAAGTGACGCTGCTCTACACCTACGGCAGCTTGTTCTTCGCCGCCGCCGCCACATTTGAAAAAAATCTACCCAATGCCGACGATGCCAAAGAAGCGGTGGTCATCCTCATTCTACGCGGCCAGCCAGATGTGGGCAGTACCTTTATCGGTGTGCTGCGCCGTTATGCCACGACTTTGCAGGTAAACGGTGGCCGCCTCATGCTAACGGCCGTTAATCCACGGCTGCGGTATCAGTTGGAGAAAACAGGCACCCTGGCGTTTATCGGTGAAGAAAATGTGTTCATGGAACAGGCACAATTAGGTGTGGCTATGAATGAGGCGCTGACCGCAGCCCGCAACTGGCTGGAGACGGTGAAACCACAAGCACTAGACGATTAAGGAATCTACTTTACCCATCATTATGATGACGAACGATCGCAGAGGGCTATAATTATGAGGCTTTCAGTGCAGGACTTGTTGTTAACAAGAATTGAGGCTGAATCCATTTCAGGAAAAGGATGGCGTGAACAACACCGCGAGGAGTTGATGGTTTTGAGCAAACACGGGGCGACAACCCGCTTCCAATTAACATTTTTACCAACCATTCTAATTTAGTAGGAGAAGATTTAGTATGAAAATAATGATAAGAATAATTTTGTTAGGTGTTGCTTTGTTTCTATTGGCTGCTTGCCAGCAGGCGGCTGAACCAGAAGCCAGTGTAGATCTGGCTGGCACAAACTGGATTTTGAGTTCTTTGAATGGCGAATTACCGTTGACGGGAACGGCCGTTACCCTGCAATTTGGTACGGACGGCACAGTCTTCGGCACAGATGGCTGCAACCGTTTCAACACCACCTACACCCAGGATGGCAGCAGCCTGACCATCAATCAATCTCAGGGCATTTCCTCTATGATGGCCTGTGAAGAACCGGTTATGAATCAGGCCACCGCTTATACGACAGCGTTGTCTGCAACGACCAGCTTCACCACCTCCGGCAATCAATTAAGCCTGAGCAATGGTGAACAGGTTCTGGCAACTTTTGTAGCCGGCACAGTGGACAGCGAAATGGCTCCGGAAACCAGCAATGATCTCGCCGGGACAAACTGGCTGTTAAGCGCCTTAAATGGCGAACTGCCCATTTCCGGCACGACCATGTACCTCAACTTTGGTGCAGATGGCACGGTCTCCGGTTCAGATGGCTGTAACTTGTTGAACACGACCTACACCCAGGACGGCAGCAGCCTCACTTTTGGTCAGGCGGGCGCATCAACGATGATGGCCTGTGAGGAACCGGTGATGGCGCAGGCGACCGTTTTCAACACGGCTCTGGCAGACACGACCAATTTTGTCATGACAGAAAGTGACCTCATTTTGCAAAATGGCGATGAAACGTTAGCAACTTTCGTTGCCAACTCGACTGATTTGACCGATACGGCGTGGGAAGTGGTTAATTACAATAACGGCCGTGAGGCCGTGGTGGGTCTCATAGAAGGCACTGAAATTTCCGCTTATTTTGGGGCGGAAGGCGACGTATCCGGCAATGCTGGCTGTAATCAATACTTTGCCAGCTTCACAGCCGCCAGTGGCTCCATAAGTATTGGTATGCCGGGTTCAACCATGCGCTTCTGTGAACAACCAGCCGGTATCATGGAGCAGGAGAGTGAATACCTGGCCGCTTTGCAAACCGCCGCCACTTACAGCATTCAGGGTAATATGCTGCAAATGCGCACCGCAGAAGATGCTCTGGCGGTTATCATGGTACGCAAAGTCCTTGTAGATTTGCCAGAACCGGAACCGGCTGTGCCGCAAGGCCGTGTCAATTCACCGCAAGGGCTTAACATCCGCTCTGGCCCCGGTGTTAACTTCCCGGTGATTGGCTTTGCGCGGGATGGCGATGAAGGCGAAATTGTGGGTCGCAGCGCCGATAACCGTTGGTGGGCAGCGGCCGTGCCGACTGCGCCGGGCGGCATCGGCTGGGTCATCTGCCGACTTCGTGATTGCCACCAATGCGGAAAACGTACCTGTCATTGAAGTAGCACCGCCGGTTATCGTCGTACCGACATCTGCACCAACACCCTCTCCTGTACCGCCACCAACTGCCACCCCTACGGCGGAAATCTCGTTTACCGCTGATTCTACTAATATTAATCAGGGTGAATGCACCACGCTGCGTTGGTCGGTGCAGAATATCCAGGCGGTTTGGGTTTATCCGCAGGGCGCAAACTTCAACCAATTCCCGCGTACCGGTCAGGGCAGCGAACAAGTGTGTCCCATGACAACAACCACGTATGAAATGCGCGTCTTACAGCGCGATGGCACTGTGGTCTTCCGTCAGGTCACGGTCAATGTGGCCCAGCCCATCGCCCCCCCCCAGCCGCCGATTGAAACGCCAGCTGCTGATGCGCTGGTGGGTACTCGTTGGGAAGTGGTGAATTACAATAACGGCCGTGGCGCTCTCGTCACGCCGCTGCTCGACACACGCCTGACGATGGAGTTTGGGACGAACGGTAGTTTGACCGGAAACAGCGGCTGCAATACCTATACCACGTCCTACCAGGTTAATGGCAGCAATATCACCATCGGCCAACCTGGTGGAACACAACAATTCTGTGAGGAACCGGAAGGTATTATGGATCAGGAAAGTGCGTTTATTAACACGATCACTGCTGCGTCCACTTTCCGCATTGACGGTAACACCTTGGAAATCCGCATGGCAGATAGCCAGGTGGCAGTGGTAGCTAACAGAATACCCTAAAGGTTGAGCGGGTTTGATGGTTGGGGTTGCAACCCCAACCATCAAACCCATGGTTGTGTTATGGATGACACGATACATGGATGCCGCGCTCGATATAAAATTATTTTTTGATGTTTTCTTGACGACCATGCCTGCTTCCTTGTCACCCTCTTAATACCTTTGTGTGTACACTCCAAATATGAATCATCCATCCCAATTACAACGGCGATCCAAGCTATGAAATCAAAGGCTTGGGGGAACAACAACCTGCCACTTATTGTTATAGGTGGTGTTATTCCCGCAATACTTATCCTAAAATTCCAGACCGTTTAGAATGACATTGCAATAAGGTATAATCATGCAAGACACACAATTGGTAAATAGTTTGGCTACAGCAAAAGAAATGCAAAAGACAAAAGTATTAGTTGTTGATGATGAACACGCCATTCGGCGTTTTTTGCGTACTTCGCTTGATGCACATGGTTATGAAGTTCATGAAGCTGCTACAGGGGAAGATGCCATTTTACAAACCATCAATGTCCGGCCAGACCTTATTATTCTCGATATTGGGCTGCCGGGCATTAGCGGCGTTGAAGTCACCAAACGCCTCCGAGAATGGACGCAAACTCCGATTGTTATTTTATCCGTGCAAAATCAAGATACAGATAAGATCGAAGCCCTGGATGCAGGGGCGGATGACTATCTGACTAAGCCTTTTAGCGTCGGCGAATTAACAGCCAGATTGCGCGTGGCCACGCGGCATATACACCAAGAAGAACCAGAACTGACATTTGTGAATGGCAAATTGTATGTGGATTTAACTGCCCGTGTGGTCACCCATGATGGCGAAGAAGTACAGCTAACGCCAACAGAGTATGATTTGCTTAAAGTATTGATCCGATATGCTGGGCGTGTTCTGACGCATCAACAACTACTAAAAGAAGTTCGTGGTGCCGGGTTTCAGACTGAAACCCATTTACTGCGTGTGCATATGAGCAATCTGCGGCGCAAGATTGAAGAGGATCCATCTAATCCACAATATATTTTAACCGAACCGGGTGTTGGTTACCGACTAAAGATAGACATTTAATTTTCTACCGGTATCTCTACATCAGCCAGAGGTAGAGCCATCAAAAAAACAGCGCCGCCATCTGGTCGGTTTTGCGCCTCAATACGGCCGTTATGCGCCTCAACAATCCCCTTGGCAATAGACAACCCCAACCCTGTACCCCCAATTCCACTGGGATTAAGACGGAAAAACTTGGCGAATATGTGCTCCAACTCCGCTTCCGGTATACCGGGTCCTCTATCCTTTACCGCCAGTATCACCATTTGTTGTTCTTGATAGGCTTCGATTTCTATCGGTTCAGTTGGTGGCGTGTATTTAATAGCATTATCCACCAGGTTCATCAGCGCTTGCACCATCAGCGTTAAATCAATCGCGACGGGTGGCAAATCATTGGGAATGGCTCGTTTAATGGTGCGCCCCTGCAGCCGGTTGGGCATGTTGGCCATTGTTGCCCCCACCAATTCCGCTACATCGTAAGGTTGACAGATGACTCTCATCGCGCCAGATTCCAAGCGGGTCATATCCAACAAATTACCCACTAACCTGTTTAGCCGTAAAGCCTGTTCCCATGCCGTATGTACCAGATCATCGTGGGCTGTCTTGGATAGCAAATCTGCGTCATCAAGCAAACTACTTAAGGCGCCGGTAATGGAAGCCAGCGGCGTGCGTAAATCATGAGAGATAGAGTTCAGCAGCGTTGTTTGCAACTTTTCGGTTTCTTCTAACAGTCTGGTTCGGCGTGCCTGTTCGGCCAATTGTGTCCTTTCTAGCGCCAGTGCCACCTGGCTGGCAAATGAACTCAGTAACTGACGTTGTTCACCCGCAAATGAATGTTTGTAATTATCAGGAAACTTGATGGTCATCACACCGATAACCCGACCAGAAGTTTGCAGCGGAAAATAATAACCATCAAATCCGGTTAGCGTATCGGTAGAGTGTCCGGCTGGCTGCCCATGACGAAATACCCAATCAGCCACATCATAGCCATCCGTCTCCAGTTCAAAGCTGGATGTGCTGGCTTGTAGTAAAAGTCGCTCCCCAGTTTCATCTGGCAGAAATAGTGCCGTCGGACTGCTGAATGTTGTTTGAACATGACCCACAATCGTTTGGGCAATATCCGGCAGGCTGGATACGTTTGCCAATCGTTGGCTTAATTCATACAAAGCGGCTGTTTGCGTTTCGCGACGACGGGCAGCTTGTGCCTGTTCCTGGGCTCGTGCCGCCAGCGTACTCATGACTACCCCTACCGCCAACAAGCCCGCGAAAGTGAGCAAGTATTCAGCATCGGCCACCGCAAAGGTGTAATAAGGAGGCACAAAAATAACGTCGAAGGCGATCACGCTTAACACGGAGGCCACAATAGCTGGCCAGCGACCTAACCAGACGGCCGCCAGCATGACAGCGACCAGATAAAGCATAACCAGATTGGTTGGATTGATAAACGGCCGTAATGGCAAACTGACAATGGTCGCTAACAGCACCAACCCGGCGCTCACCAAATAAGGCTGCCAATCAAACGGCCGTTTAGAAGATGATAGCTGCGAAGATGATGCCCGTTCAGGCTCCACTTTGCTGCTGCTAATCACATAAACATCCATATCCTGGCTTTGACGAAGAATCTGATCAATGATCGACCCGCGCCACCATTCCTGCCAGCGGGAGCGGAGTGGTTTTCCAGCCACGATTTTGGTGACATTGCGGCTCAAGGCATAGTTCGTCAGCGTTTCTGCTACTGAGCGACCGGTGAGTCGAACGGTTTGTGCGCCTAGCTCTTCGGCTAAACGCAACGTCTGCGCGACGCGCTCTTCCTCCGCTTCCGACAGGTTCGCATGGCTGATCTCTACGTAGGCAGCAATCCATTCGGCATTGAGCCGCCGCGCTAACCGGCGTGTCGTACGCACCAATCGTTCACTTAAAGGACTGGGACTGACACTGACCAATAAGCGCTCTCCGGCCGGCCAGGGGCCAGCAATGGCATGGGTTTGCATGTAAGCCCGCATCTGTTCATCGACACGCTCGGCTGCCCGACGCAAAGCCATTTCTCGGAGCGCGTTCAGGTTGCCGGGACGGAAAAATTTTTGCAATGCCCGTTCTGCCTGGGCAGGAATGTACACTTTGCCTGCTTCCAGCCGCGCCAACAATTCATCGATAGGCAGATCAATGAGTTCAATTTCGTGGGCTTCATCCAGGATATAGTCAGGTACGGTCTCCTGCACCGTCACACCGGTCACTTGAGCCACGACATCGTTGAGACTTTCCAGGTGCTGAATATTCACCGTGGTATATACATCTATGCCGCTTTGGAGAAGTTCCAGTACGTCCTGATAGCGGCGGGTATGCCGCGAACCAGGTATGTTTGTGTGAGCCAGTTCATCTACCAGAACGATTTGCGGCCGTCGCGCCAGAATCGCGTCAATATGCATTTCAGTCAGGGCAATGTTTCGATAAATGGTTTCCTGGCGAGGTATGATCTCCAAACCGCTTAATAGCGCATCCGTTTCAGCTCGACCATGCGTCTGTACGTAACCCACCACCACATCCACGCCTTCGGCGCGACGTTGTTGCGCTGCTTCCAGCATGGCATAGGTTTTACCCACACCGGCCGCGTAACCCAGGAAAATTTTCAGCTTGCCGCGTGTTTCCCGGGCTTCGTCTTGTTGGATATGGTTCAAAAGTTGATCGGGATTGGGGCGATGATCATTCATAAATCAGATTGTTGAACACTGGCATCAAGTTCAAATTCAAACCGCTGGCTTGGATGAGCGGTTGCGGTGACAGTGGCACGGCCGTTTTTACCCTTGATTGTCTCCATCATTACCTTCATTGCCGACCCTGGCAATACTCCTGAACCGACACGATCGTTCCCTAAATGCAATGATTATTCCACTCGTTCAATCATTGTAATATGCCCGTCACCTTCCAGATACGCTTCTTTGACATTTTTGATATGGGAAATCCCGTGACGGCGCATTTCTGTCATCAACTCATCTTCAGTAATCAATTCCGTCCGCATATTTTTACGCAGCATGACCCCGTTTTTCACCAGTGGCAGCGGCGGCGGACTATAAATCCGTTGAAATCTGGGAAAGTGATGACCCAGCCAATCCAGCGCATAGCTCCAGAAGGTAATCGTCGCCACAGAAATCAACGCATCTGTTACCGACCGTTCTTCACGGGCAATCGCATTTTGCGACGCGGCGGCGATCAACGCCACCAGCAAGATGTCGCCCAAACCAAATGTGCCGCCGACACGGCGCAGCGTCATGCGCAAAAAGAAAAAGAGCACCAGGTACATAATTGTCGCCCGGATAACGCTTTCCAGTACAGGCACGCTGGGTAGGAAAATACTTTGCCAATCGATTCCATTCATAGCGGCTATTATAGCGGCGAATGATGTATTGAAAACGGCCGTTTTCCCCTTCAACAACAATAGAACCGACGCAGGATTTCCTGACCTCTGCGCACGAGCGGTTTACGGGGCAGTTCCCGAATCAGATTGCAGCGCATCCAGCGCCAGATTTAATTTCAAGACATTGATGCGTGGTTCGCCTAAAAAGCCAAAGGTGCGACCTTCCGTGTGTTCGGTGATCAGTTGGTGGACAACGGCCGTTTCCATTCCCCTCACCTGCGCCACCCGTGCAGTCTGATATTCTGCTGCCGCCAGACTGATGTGCGGGTCCAAACCGCTGCCGGATGCCGTCACCAAATCCACCGGGATGGGCTGCGTATTGGCAGGGTCGGCCTTTTCCAGGGCCGCTATCCGCGCTGCCACCCGATCTGTGAGCGCCGGATTGCTGGGCGCGATAGTGGAACCGGCGGACGCCGCGCCATTGTACGGATGCGGGCTGGTCAGCGATGGTCGCCCCCAAAAATAAGCCGGGTCGTCAAATGGCTGGCCGATGAGTTCCGAGCCGACGACCAGCCCATTCTGCTCAATCAGGCTGCCGTTGGCCTGGTAGGGGAAGATGGCTTGGGAAACGGCCGTTACCGCCAATGGATAAATCACACCGGTCAACAGCGTAAACAAACCTAAAAGTACCAACGCCGGTCGAAAATATTGGTGAAACAGTTTCATGTCAGGACTCCTTTCATCACTCAGACCAGACCCAAGGCTGTCAGGAGCATGTCAATCGCCTTAATGCCAATAAATGGAGCGATCAAGCCGCCCACGCCATAAATCAGCAAATTGTCGCGCAGCAGACGCGCCGCCGGCAGCGGGCGGTAAGGCACCCCCTTCAGCGCCAGCGGCACCAGGGCAATGATCACCAGCGCGTTAAAAATAACGGCCGATAAAATGGCGCTTTGCGGCGTTGCCAGGCGCATAAAGTTCAGCGTTCCCAGCGCCGGATAAGTGACGGCAAAGGCCGCCGGGATGATGGCAAAATATTTCGCCACGTCATTGGCAATGCTGAACGTGGTCAGCGAGCCGCGCGTCATCAGAAGCTGCTTGCCGATTTCCACGATTTCAATCAGCTTGGTGGGGTCGCTGTCCAGGTCTACCATGTTGGCCGCTTCGCGGGCGGGCTGAGTGCCTGTATTCATGGCCACCGCCACGTCGGCCTGCGCCAAAGCGGGAGCGTCGTTGGTGCCGTCGCCGGTCATGGCAACCAGCCGCCCTTCAGCCTGATATTGGCGAATCAGCTTAAGCTTGGCTTCCGGCGTCGCTTCGGCCAGAAAGTCGTCCACGCCTGCTTCGGCGGCAATGGCAGTGGCGGTCAGCGGGTTGTCGCCGGTGATCATCACCGTTTTGATGCCCATCGCTCGCATCTGGCTGAAACGTTCCTTCATACCCGGCTTGATCACGTCTTTGAGATGCACCACACCGATTGCCCGGCCGTTATGGGCCACAGCCAAAGGGGTGCCGCCGGTGCGGGCGATGGTGTCAACGGCCGTTTGCAGCGCCACCGGTATCATGCCTCCCTGTTCCGTCACGTAGCGCATGATGGTATCCGGTGCGCCCTTGCGTACCGCATCGCCGTTTAGATTGATGCCGCTCATGCGCGTCTGCGCCGTGAAGGGAATAAACGTGGCCGCGGGTAGGTCATAATCGCCCGGTTTCAGGTCAAATTCCTGTTCGGCCAGGATCACGATGCTGCGTCCTTCCGGCGTTTCATCGGCCAACGAAGCCATCTGCGTCAGCCGGGCCAATTCCTTTTTGGGCAATCCGTCCACCGACACAAATGCCACAGCCTGCCGGTTGCCCAGGGTGATGGTGCCCGTCTTGTCCAGCAGCAGCACGTCCACATCTCCGGCGGCTTCCACGGCCCGGCCCGACATCGCCAGCACGTTGCGCTGGATCAGCCGATCCATGCCCGCAATGCCGATGGCGTTGAGCAGCCCGCCAATGGTGGTGGGAATGAGGCAGACCAGCAGAGCCACCAGAACGGTGACGGTAACGGCCTGCGCAGAATTGGGGGAAACGGCCGTTCCCTGCCCCGCCGCCTGCACACTGTAAATGGAAAAGGGCAGCAGCGTCGCCACGACCACCAAAAAGACAATCGTGAACCCCGCCAGCAAAATAGTCAGGGCGATTTCGTTGGGCGTTTTCTGCCGTTTGGCCCCTTCCACCAGGCTGATCATCCGGTCCAGAAAGCCTTCGCCGGGGTTGCTGCTGATTTGCACCACCAGCCAGTCGGAAATGACGCGCGTACCGCCGGTAACAGCGCTGCGGTCGCCGCCCGACTCGCGGATGACGGGGGCGCTCTCGCCAGTGACGGCGCTTTCATCCACCGCCGCAATGCCCACCACCACATCACCATCGGCAGGCACGATGTCGTTGGCAGCCACTAGCACAAAGTCACCCTTGCGTAATTCCGTGGAGGCCACGGTTTCCACTTTAGCTTTAGGATCGGCGGCGGCGAGCTTTTTGGCTGGCGTCTCGGTGCGGGTGCGGCGCAGGGCGTCGGCCTGGGCTTTGCCGCGCCCTTCGGCCAGCGCTTCGGCAAAGTTGGCAAAAAGAACGGTAAACCAGAGCCAGGCGGCAATCGCTCCTGTGAAAGCGGGGGTATCTCCGCCGCTCTGGTTGCCAAACAAGGCGAGGAAGAACAGCGCGGTCAGCAGGATGCTGCCGATCTCCACCACAAACATCACCGGGTTGCGCACCAGATGGCGGGGATTAAGTTTGATAAAGGCGTCGCGCAGGGCACGACGGTAAAGCGCGGATTTATTGGATTTTGTTTTCATAGGTATTTTCAGAAAGAGATTGGAGATTAGAGATTGGAGATGGAATAATCTCCAATCTCTAATCTCTGATCTCCAGTCTCTACATTAACAACTGTTCCACAATCGGTCCCAGGGCCAGCGCCGGTAAGAAGGACAAAGCGCCCACGAGCAGGATGATGGCGATGAGCCAGCCCACAAAGAGCGGCGTATCGGTGGGCAGCGTGCCAGCGGAGGCGGGCACGGTTTGTTTACGCGCCAGCGAGCCAGCGATAGCCAGGATGGGAATCATCAGCCAGTAGCGGGCAATGAGCATCGCCAACGCGCCGCTGATGGGGTAGAAGGGATGGCTGCCATTGATGCCCGCAAAGGCGCTGCCGTTGTTGTTGCCCATCGAAGAGAAGGCGTACAAAATCTGGCTGAAGCCGTGCGGGCCAGGATTGGTGGCCCCGCTTTGTCCGGCGGCGGTGGCGGCGGCAACGGCCGTTCCCAACAGCACCACCAGCGGCGGAATCAGGATGATCAGCGTCGCCATCTTCATCTCAAACACTTCGATTTTCTTGCCCAGGTATTCCGGCGTACGCCCCACCATCAACCCGGCCACAAAGACGGCGACGATGGCAAAAGCCAGCAGGCCATACAGTCCCGATCCCACGCCGCCAAAGATGACTTCGCCCAACTGCATGAGCAGCATGGGAGCCAGTCCGCCCAGAGGTGTGTAGGCGTCGTGCATGGAATTGACGGAGCCGTTGGAAGCAGCGGTGGTGGCGGTGGCCCAAAGGGCGGAGCTGACCACACCAAAACGCACTTCTTTGCCTTCCATATTGCCGGGGCTGTCTGGGCTGACGGCTGATCATGCCCAAAGCGGTCAGGCGTGGATTGCCTTGCTGCTC
Source organism: uncultured Chloroflexia bacterium (assembly GCA_963747345.1). GTDB lineage: Bacteria > Chloroflexota > Anaerolineae > Promineifilales > Promineifilaceae. The sequence goes on from CAVVFA010000013.1 coordinate 101,886, forward strand.
GGCGTAAACGGCCGTTCCCAGAAAGAGCATAAACACAATCACCATCACCGCCAGCAGCGCCATTCCCTGCCGCCGACTGCCTACCATGTCGCCAAAAGTGAAGCAGAGCGCAGCCGGGATGAGCAGGATTGCCAGCATTTGCAGCAGATTGCTCAGCGGCGTGGGATTTTCCAGCGGGTGGGCGGAATTAACGTTGAAGAAGCCGCCGCCGTTGGTGCCCAGTTGTTTGATGGCAATCTGGGAAGCGGCGGGGCCGCGGGCGATGGTTTGCAGGGAAACGGCCGTTCCATCTGCTGTCGTGGTGGGTTCAAGCAAAACGGCCGTTTCCGCCCCGGCAAAGGTCTGCACCACCCCTTGCGAAACCAGCAGCAAGGCGACCAGCAGCGACAAAGGCAGCAAGATGTAGACAACGCTGCGCGTCATATCCACCCAAAAGCTGCCCAGCCTGTCTGTGCGCTGGCGGCTGAGGCCGCGAATGAGGGCCACCAGCACGGCCATGCCGCTGGCCGCCGAGAGAAAGTTTTGCACTGTCAGCCCCAACATTTGAGACAGGTAGCTCATGGTGGTTTCACCGCTGTAGAACTGCCAGTTGGTGTTGGAGGCAAAGGAAACGGCCGTGTTGAAGGCCAGTTGCAGCGGCAACGCTGCCCATGCCATCGGGATTGAGCGGCAGCCACGCTTGCAGGCGCAGCAGCAGGTAAACGGCCAGAAAACCAGCGGCGTTAAACAGCAGCAGCGCCAGGGCGTACTGCTGCCAGGTCATTTCCTGGCGTTCGTCCACGCCAGCCAGGCGGTAGAAGAGGCGTTCCAGGGGGCGAAACGGCCGTGACAGCCAGGTGGATTCAGCGCGGTAAATGCGGGCCATGTAAAGACCCAAAGGCCAGGCTAACAGCAGCAGTAAGATCAGGTAGATTGAAACTTGTACGAATGCATTCATGGCTAAAACCACTCTGGCTTAAGCAGCGCCAGAAA
>CAVVFA010000014.1:0-136278 GCA_963747345.1 uncultured Chloroflexia bacterium
GGTAGATTGCCCCCACCTCAATCCTCCCCCAAAGGGAGAGGAATGCAAACCCTTCTCGTGCCACGCTTGTCGTGGAATGCGATGTCAGACGCTGCCGCGTCGGGAAAACGGAAAACATCTAGCGAGATTTTCCTGTAAAATGGAAGCGAACTGCTATTTTCAGGGAGGGTATGCATGGCACACAAATTTGGATTACTGGTTTTTGTTTTTCTGGCTGGTTTATTGGTGGCTTGTGGGCAGGATGACGCGGTTAAAACTGGGTGTTGATAACGGAAACGGCCGTTCCCACCCTGTTTCCCCCACCACCATCTCTCACCCCAACCCCCATCCCCCACAGCAACGACGATCCCCACCAAAGCCCCCCACCGCTACCCCCACAGCGACCACGATACCAACCCTCACGCCCTTGCCCACCTTTGCGCCAGATGAATTGGAAACGGCCGTTGCTGATCTCCTCGCCAACCCCATGAACTGTGACGTTCCCTGCTGGTGGGGTGCTGTTCCTGGTGAAACAACCCTTGATGGAAGTCAAACATGCTATTGCACCTTATAACTTCGATATTTACGAATACGATGATGAAGATGGGAAATGAATGTTTTCGACTTGGAATCGACCTTGACGAAGAACAAAGTGGTTATGACGTCAGAATTGTTTATGATGTTTTCTGATTCAATTCTGGCAGTTGTAACAAGCCTATTCTCCATCAATACAATTTTGAAATCTTAGCTATTTTGGTCAACCGGATCAGGTTTGGATTTCGGCTGCAAACGATACGCGACAACCGCCTTAATACGAATTGCTATGGTTTATCTTCAAAAAGGTATGGTATTGGGCACTCCGTTATATGGAAATGTTCAAGATGATATGTTGATAGGATGTTTTGCTGATGAAAAAATAGGGCAATTATATTTACCAACACCTGGAATACGCAATCAGTTACAAAGATTTCTCTACTATTTTCAGCAATGAAGACGCTCTATTTACCTTTAGAGCGAGTCTTCAGACTTGACGATAGATGATTTTATGCAGAAACTTTTCAGCGATCCAAATCAGCCACAATGCATTGAAACACCAACAGAATTATGGGATAGTTAAGCACACATCAAACTCTTGGGAGGGAACAAATGGGCAACATAATTTGAGATTATTGCTTTGATTTTTCTGGTCAGTTTATTGGCGGCTTGTGGGCAGGATGAAGCGAGTGAAACGGTGGTGTTGATAACGGCAACGGCCGTTTCCTCCCCCATCCCCTCTCCCACCACCAACTTACACCCCAACCCCATCACCCACACAAACGACCTCCCCACCAAACGCCACCCACCGCAACAGCCACAGCGACCACGATACCAACCCTCACTCCCTTGCCCACCTTTGCGCCAGAAGAATTGGAAACGGCCGTTGCTGACCTCCTCGCCAACCCCATGAATTGTGATGTTCCCTGCTGGTGGGGTGCTATTCCTGGTGAAACAACTTTTTTTGAAATTTTACAATTTATAGAACTGTCATCAATTTAATGATTATATCCGCTATCTAGATCAAATACCGGATGATAGCTTTGAATTACGAATAAGACCTGAGGAAGAGGAAAATGCAGGTCAATACGACTTTCGCGTCATGTATGGATTTAATAATAACAATGTACTGACATCTTTAAGCGCCGGAAGTGTGCCTCCAATATCTAATGTGCTAGAAAAATTTGGACAGCCCGATGAAATTTGGGTTTCGACTGGAATGGCTCCCGAAACTATTGTTCGGATTAACATGGTTTATCTACAAGAAAGTATGGCCTTCGGATACGCAGTCGATCGGTGGTATTCAAAACGACATGTTTAGAGGGTGTTTTTTAGATGAAACAGGAATTGTAATTTTAAAAAGTCCACATAGCGTGACAAAGCTATACAGACTTCTTTACCTTATTCGAAGAGGATCGCCTTTACTTACCGTTAGAAGAAGCAACAAATTTAACAATGGCAGAATTCATGCAGCAATTTAGCGATCCAACTCAACCGCAGTGCCTCGAAACACCAATAGAATTATGGGAATAGCCACCAAGACCCTAAGGGTTTGATACCCAGGGTGTTGAACCACTTGGAAACCAAACCCTTAGGGTCTCTCGCGCAAATAGCATAATTTCATACCCACATCAATAATATTCAAGAAAATTTCATAATTTCACAAGATTATCAATACAATAATCAATTATCTTAATAAAAATCCTTGACAGTTATCAATTTTTTGATTATGATGACTGCAAGTTGATAAATTTATCGTACCCTCTGTAAATTTTTTGGATGCATACCTAAAATTTCCAGAAACAACTAACCAGAACAAAGACCTGACAGGTTTTTAGAAACCTGTCAGGTCTCCAAACGAAGGAGTTTCGGTTCATGAATCCTGTAATCGGCCAATGCCCCATCTGCCACGATACCTTGCACGTCACCCGGCTGCACTGCCGCAACTGCGACACCGCCCTGGAAGGCCACTTCACACTCGGTCGCCTCTACCAATTGTCCCCGGAACAGTTGGGCTTTGTCGAGACCTTTGTACGCTGTGAAGGCAAAATCAACCGCGTCGAGCAAGAAATCGGCATGTCCTACCCGGCCGTCCGTGCCCGCCTCACAGAAGTCATCCAGGCCATGGGCTATGAAGTTGGCGAACCGGAACCCACCCCTATATCCGAAGAAACACGCCGCGAAGTGCTTTGCAGAACTCAGCGCCGGCACCATCAACGCTGACGAAGCATTGCAAATTCTGCGCGGCGGCAACTGAAAACAGTAATCGGTAAACAGTGATCAGTGATCAGTTAGTAACCGATCTACCGAACACCGATTACCGAAAACTGCATCACTCAAAATGGAGACTATTATGTCAACTGTAAGTCGTAAAGAAATCCTAGACCTGCTCGCAGCGGGAAAAATCAACGCTGCTGAAGCGGCCGAATTGTTAAACAACACATTCACCGAAACAGAAGTCACTGATAAAGAAGACACTGCTCAAAGCTGAATTCGATGTTGAGCCAGACATCAAAATTGTTGATCCGATGCCAGCTAAAAAACCAAGCAATGGCAGCAGCGGCCGTTGGTTCCGAGTACGTGTTAAGAACCTGGAGACTGGCAAAAACAAGGTCAGCGTCAATATTCCCATGCCGATGGTCAAGTTTGGCCTGAAAATCGGGCGTCAATTTTCGCCAGAACTGAACGATCTCGACCTGGACGAAATGTATGCGGCAATAGGCGAATCGGAACAAGGCATGATCGTGGATGTGCAAGATGAAGAAAGCAACGAACACGTTCAGGTCTTCATCGACTAGTGGAAAAGCAGGAACACAGAGGACATGGAGAAGACACGGAGATACACAGAGATTTAAGAGGCTTTTCTCTCTGTGAAGCTCTGTGTAACCTTTGTGAAACTCCGTGTTCCAAAAGAGGTTTTTAACATGGGACAAGAAAGAATTGAAACCAACAAGGCTCCCCTGATTGAGGTAGATGCCTGTCATGGGGATTTGGTGATACGGAGCTGGTCGGAAACGGCCGTTTCCATCCAATCAGACCAATACGAAGCCAAAGAAACCGAAGCCGGTCTCACCCTCACCAGCTACGGCACACTGAAATTGTTCGTGCCAGAAAACACCAGTCTCAACCTCGGTAAAGTGCGCGGTAATCTCATCGTCAATCAGGTAAATGGCGACCTAAGTCTGCAAACCGCTGACGGTAACGTGACCCTGGTTGGCCCCAACCATGTCAAAATAAACACCGTCAACGGCAACTTGTCTGTCAAACAGCTAGGCGGCGATTTCAGCGTAGAAACCGTCAACGGCAATGCCACCTGGCATCAAGTGCAAGGTGTCAACACCGGCACTATCAACGGCAACAGCCACATCCACTTTGCTCAAGGCGCTGTCAATCTGCAAAAAATCAACGGCAACGTCAGTTTACGCAGCATCGGTGGCGCTGTCCATATCACCCAAAAGGTCAATGGCAACCTCAACGCCAGCCAAATTGACAGCATCCTCAACCTGACCCACGTTAACGGCAACATTCGCCTCGACGGCCCCCTGACCAAAGGAGACCATTTTTGCAAAGCCGCTGGCGACATCGTGGTGCGCTGGCCGGCAGATGCGCCTGTTATCATAAACGCCACTGCCGCCGCCATCAAAAACCGGCTGCCTTTGCAAGATGTGGTTGAAGAGGCAGGCAGGCTAAACGGCCGTTTACAAAATGGCAGTACCGTTCTCAATCTGGAAGCCAAAGGACGCATCGAACTCAAAGAAGCGCAGTTCGGCAAAGATGACTGGTACCAAGACGGTGGCGAAGACTTGGAACTTTGACTTTGGCTTCGATTTTGCCGACCTCGGCGAACGGATCAGCCGTGAAGTGGAGCAAAATATCAGCCGTATCACCGCGGAAATCCAAAACAAGTTCGGTCCCGATTTTGGCGAGAAAATGGCAGAAAAGTTTGCCCGCAAAGCAGAACAGGCCGCCGCCAAAGCAGAGCAAGCCGCCGACCGCGTCCAACAGCGCACAGATCGCCAACAACAACGGCAAACGCGCTGGGCGCCACCGCCGCCGCCCAAACCAGCCGCACCCCCAAAACCCAAGTCATCACCAGAGGAACAGATCAAAATTCTGAAGATGGTGGAACAAGGCATCATTTCGCCCGAAGAAGCGAACACGCTGTTGCAGGCGTTGGAAAGGTAACCCCCCACCCCAGCCCTCGCCCTTTGGGAGAGGGCTGGGGAGAGGGTAGAAAACACATCACGTATGAGGTAGAATAAGCAAAATCACGCGAAACTGGTTTTTCTTATGGTCATTACTGCACCATCTATTGATCGGCCTGGAAATGGGCCTCGTCCTATAAATTTGAACAAAGACATTCCCCAGGTGCTGGAGTTATTACGGCTTGTCTTTGGGGAATCGTTAGATGCTGAGGGGCGACGGATGTTGCAGGGACAAACGGCCGTTACCGGACAACCAGCCATTCTCTACCGCTTCAACCCGATGGCGAGCCGTCTCTCACGCGGTTTTGTGTGGGAAAAGGATGGCCGGATTGTGGGCAATGTGACGCTACTCGATACGAAGATAAACGGCCGTTATCTCATCGTCAATGTCGCAGTTCATCCAGATTTTCGGCGACAAGGCATCGCACGCATGTTGATGAACGCCACCATAGAACATGTTCGCGAGCAACATGGGCGAGAAATTCTGCTCCAGGTAGACAAAGACAACAGCCATGCCATTGACCCTTTACCATGATCTCAATTACCAAACAGTGGGCACCATGACCACCTGGACAGCAGACGCCGGGCGCGTCCACCCCATTCAAAGCCACCTGACTATCCCCATGCGTCAGATCAAGAGCAACGAAGGTCAAGCCGCCTACGAACTAGATATCCTGGCCTTGCCGCCCAATCTAAACTGGCCGGAACCGATTCCCAAAAATACGTATCAGTTTGACCATTGGCGACGCTTCTCCAACTTTATGAATGCCCGTAGTCATGAAACATGGATCACGACAGATGGTATCCGCCTCACTGGCAGCGTCAGTTTGTGGAGCGAATGGGGACGCACGCACCAACTAACCTTACGGGTTCATCCAAAATGGCAAGGGGAATTAGAACGGCCGTTGCTCGCCAAAATTATCCATCAACTGCCCTACATCCCCCGTCGGAACGTGCGTATAGACCACCGCCACGACGACGAACTGACATCCGCCCTGCTCACTGAAGCAAACTTCAAACCCAGACGCACCCTCACCCACATGCGTCTGGATTTAACCAGAACAAATACCAATCACCTGTAGGGTAAGCCAATGGCTTGCTCACTCGCCCAACGACAAGGAGTCAATTATGGCCAGCACAGAAGAACGGATGCAAATCCTAAAAATGATAGAAGAAGGCAAAATAACGGCCGCCGAAGGGGCAGAATTACTCCGTGCCTTAGACCAAGACACCAGCAGTCCGCAAAACCAACCGTTAAAAGGGTCTAGTGCGCCCCGTTGGTTCCGGGTACGTGTCACCGACATGAACAGCGGCAAAAACAAAGTCAACGTCAACATCCCCATGGGTCTCGTCAACGTCGGCATCAAAATGGGCGCCCGCTTTGCCCCAGAGATGAACGGCATGGAATATGAACAAATCATGGAAGCCATCAAAAGCGGCCAACAAGGCAAAGTGATGGATGTCACCGACGACGAAAGCGGCGAACGTGTAGAAATCTTCGTCGAATAGACAATAACTAACATTCCTCTCAAAAAAAGCGGGGATTAGGCAATTTCGCGGTGATAAAACACCTCAAAATCATCTAATCCCCGTTTATGTTTTAAAAATTCAGGGTGCGCAATGCGACGAGGACTGAGCCTGTCGAAGTCCGGACTTCGACAGGCTCAGTCCTCGTCTTGTGTCAGCAACTTATCCGTACACCTAAAAATTCGTTCTTTTTTACATTTTCATTAACTACGCCTATAATTCTGTGGCAGGAATCACCATGACAGATTCAACGCCACCTAACTCAACTGAAATGCCAGAAAACGATATGATTCCCGAGGCTCATCAAATCAGCCATCGGAAACTCAGAGAAATTATCATTGAGGTATTCAATCTTGATGATTTTCGTCTGTTCTGTTTTGATCTGGATGTTAATTTTGACGACCTCGGTGGTCCTAGTGACCCGTTAAGCGTTAGAATCGGCAGGCTCATTGACCATTTCCATCGCCGCCAACGACTGCGCATCTTGCTCGTTTCACTCCGCGAAACGCGCCCCGCCATCACCTGGACACAGCTTTTGCTCGATGAAAACGAAGAAGCAACAACTTCTAGCACCGTTCCCCCAGCCATATCACAGCAACCATCGTCTGCCTCAGACACCTTCATCGCCAATCGCAGTTTCATGGCACTCTTCCAGCTCATGCGCGGCCCTGAATCTCGGGAAGCCGTCATCAGCTTCCAAACGGACTTTGAAGCAGCTTCCGGCCAAATTATCTTGATGAATGATTACAAACTCATTCATGATCTTTTCCAGGAATTGGAAAACCGCTACTTCCTCATCGAAAATGATCGAAAACGGCTGCCAGATGATGAACTTGCTTGGGATAGTCTGGCACTCAATGAACCAGAATTGAATACAAAAATAGATGATGTGATTAGCATCGTCCGCCAATCTTCTTTTTCTCAAGAAGCTGACCGCTGGGTTACACAGTTGGATAAAGTAAAAGTTGATATGGAAACGGCCGTTGAAGATTTTGAGCTAGAAACCCTAAACAAAGCCACCCGGCTGCTGTATCGTGTCCTAAACCGAGAGCCGTCCCGCATCAACGCCCAGCTTATCGCCACCGCCAACGCCCTGCGCCTGGACAACCTGGAACAAGCAATCACCGTCATCTGCGACAACATAGACGCCTCCGAATTTGGCAACGAATTTGAACTCATCACCCAAATAAAAGAAGGTGGCGGCGCCTTAGATGGCATCGACGAAAACTTGAAACAGCTCACAACCGAACATGATGCGTGGCAAGATATCGATGATGAACTGCGCCGTGTCGAAGCCACACTGGACAGCGGTATCGAAGAACTCGAAGACGCTTGGTACGATCTCGAACCCATGGCTCGCAAACTGATCGACGGGCGCACAGAAAAATGGGCGATCGACATAGACGAAGTGACAAATAGCCTGGGAGAAGCCATAGACGATGCCAGTATCGTCAAAGCACGCCGTCTATTCCGTCGTTTTCGCAGCCAAACTGGCCGTCGGTTTCGGCAAGTAGATTTAGAACTGTTAGGTCTTTGCCATAATTTGCAGAAAGTCGGTGAATCACTAGATTTATTGTTGAGGACTGTAAAATGAGTAGTTCCCAAACACCCCAACCTGAAAAAGACGACGTCTTACCATTCCTTTCACTCACTTCGGTACGTGATACCCACCGAGACCTTCTCAAACGCCGCAGACAGGACGACCCCTCCACCGACTCTAATGAAGAGATCGTAGTCTCCGCAGAAGAAAACACAGCCTTCTATAAAGCTGTTGAAGAATTCATGCTGCGTGCCCAAGCCTGTGGTATGTATCTGGACAGCGATAATGATCGATGGGCGGTGCAAAACCTCATCGATTACTGGGAAAATCAGCTTTTCCATGAAGGTATCGATCCCCCTGAAGAAACGCTCCTGGCAGAATTCGACCCAGACTTACAACCCGAGATTCCTGATGATAAATGCCCCTATATCGGCTTAGATTCCTTCCAGGATACAGATGGGTTCCGCTTTTATGGGCGAGATGGTCTCATACAAGAGTTGCTCAACCAGGTGCTTGTCAATCGTCTGATTGCAACGGTTGGGCCATCTGGCAGCGGTAAATCCTCTGTGGTCATGGCGGGATTAATACCCAAGTTAAAAGAAGGAGCCTTACCCGGAAGCGATACGTGGCATTACTACCAACCCATCGTGCCCGGTTCTGCCCCACTCGCCCATCTGGCAAACCTTCTCAGACCAAAAGAAAGTGAAGATGTGCCGTTGTGGACGATTGACACAATCGAAATGCTGCGTGAGGACACCCACCATCTGGCTAAAATGGTGTCTGAATTCAATGATACCCCTGCCGTCCTGGTCATTGACCAATTTGAAGAAACATTCACCCTTTGCCATGACGAAGATGAACGGGAAGCCTTCCTCGAAAATATTCTCAATCTTGTGCAAACTCGGGAATTACGCCACATGGTCATTTTGACCATGCGCATAGATTATGAAAGCCATCTCAATAGAGTGCCGTTATTCCAGGCCATCTTCCAACAAGGGGAAATCCGGGTTACTGGGATGAATGCGGCAGAACTGCGGGATGCTATCGAAAAACCCGCCCAATCTGTAGGGCTTAAATTTGATGATGAACTAATAGATACGATTATTCGTGAAATTTTGGGGGAACCGGCCGCCTTGCCGTTACTCCAATTCGCTTTGCTCAAGCTGTGGGATAATCGAGAACGCAATCGCATCACCTGGGAAGCCTATCGACGGGTGGGTGGTGTCATGAAAGCGTTGGAGAATACAGCCGAAGAAATCTATGATGCCATGTTGCCAGAGGAGCAAATAGCGACCAAACGCATCATGATGCGCCTGGTTAAACCGAGTCAGGGGCTAGAAGTCACGCGGGCGCGAATCAACCGCCGTTCGTTGTACCAATCTGGAGAAGCCACAGACCGCATTGATCGCGTTCTGGAAAAATGGATTGATGCCCATTTGGTTCATGTGGTGCGAGGGGAGACGAAAGAAGATGATCAGCTTGAAGTGGCACATGAAGCCTTGGTGCGTAATTGGCCGCGCTTGGTCGATTGGCTTGATGAAGAACGTGTTTTGCTGCGCCACCGACAACGTCTAACGACTCAAGCCGAACATTGGGCAGAAAATAACAGAGAACCGGAGCTGCTTCTGCGCGGGTCTGCCTTGATTGAAGTGCAAGGATATAAGGATTTAAATCCAATAGAACACGAATTTATTGATGCAAGTTATGCAGAACAGGATCGTGAAGAGCTTGAAAAGGAAAAAACAAGACGGCGAGAACGGAAATTCAGTGTGGCGCTGGCACTGCTGGCCGTCATTTCAATTATTGGCGTGTTGGCAGTTTTTTATGTCAACCAACAAGCGCAGACGGTTGTAACAGAAGCAGCGGAATTAGCAGCAGCATCCACATCAGATGCAGCTAGTGCGAATGTGGCTAGAGCCGAGGCAACAACAAATGCCATCGTTGCCCAATTTACAGCTACTGCTTTTGCGGTCACCGGTACGCGGCAAGCAATTGAGGCTCAAAACACAGTAACAGCTTTTGAAATGACCAGCACGCAGCAAGCAATTGAGGCTCAAAACACAGCAGCAGCTTTTGAAGTGACCAGCACGCAGCAAGCAATTGAGGCGAGAAACACAGCTATAGCGCAAGAAGCTGTGGTAACAGCCCAAGGAGCTGTGGTAACAGCGCAAGCGGGAGCGATTGAAACCAGTCAGGCACAAAATGCAATGCGCAGTGAGGGAGAGGCAACTGCGACGAATGTGGCACTTAGAGCCACGTCCACGGCTCAAGCGGATTTGGTGATCGAAGCAACGGCCGTTGCCCAAGCCACCCAAGCCGCAGTCCCTCCATCCATCAGACCAACCGCTACCCCTAGTACCGAAGATTTGATGACCCAATTCCAGGAAAGCGCTCTGATAGGGGCCACCATCCGTGAGCAAGACAGTATGCCCATGCTCCTGATTACGGGCAGTGAGTTTAAGATGGGCGCCACTTCTAGCGATATATTTTCTGAAGACTTTAATTTATCTTCTCACACCGTTACACTTGATGATTATTTCATCGACCAATTCGAAGTTTCTGTGCAGCAATATGCCAATTTCTTAAACGCAACAGGTGGTTATCTTGGTAATTGTGGAGAGGAGCGTTTTGATTGCACCGCGACTGGTTTTGAAACCACTTTCACCCTCCTGCTCAATAATTTAGGATACTACGAACCAACCGCAGGTTATGGAAATTATCCCATTAACTGGGTTTCCTGGTATGGCGCTGATGATTATTGTCAGTGGGCTGGTGGTCGTTTGCCGACTGAAGCTGAATGGGAATATGCGGCACGTAGTTTAGACAGCCGGATTTACCCCTGGGGAGACAGGCCATCCCCCAACGAAAATCTTGCTTTGTTCGATCAACAATTTGTTCGTGTCGATATCAAAGATGTGCTTAAACCAGTCAATGCTTATCCAGATGGCATCAGTCCGTTTGGCGCGTACAACATGGCTGGCAGCATGTGGGAATGGGTTCAAGATGATTACGCTGAAGATTTAGCAATGACCCCCACCGATGGATCTGCTTATACAAACGAAGAGATTGGGAAAAAAGTATTACGTGGCGGCGGTTGGGTTAGTCCAGCAGAAGACATAACAACCTATACGCGCCTCGATAAAAATCCTATATGGCAAAATATCAACAATAATCGAGAATATAGTCAAATCGGTTTTCGTTGTGCCTATGATGTAACCCCATGACACAAAGCCTGACGTATCTTACCCTTATTGATTTTAAAGAGACTCACCGTCAATTATTAGCCCAACGCCGTGATATTGATGAATCTGATGAAACGGCCGTTTCTACCTACCTGGCCGCCATCGAACAATTCGTCACTCAGGGCGTCTCCATTGGCATCATCTTGCCCAAAGACGAAGAGCGCCACGACGCCCAAAATCTGCTCGACTACTGGGCCAATGAGCTATTCCACCATGGGCAAGAAGCACCCGATGCTACCCTCTGTGAATATGATCCCGCCAACGCCCCAGAGTTGCCCGACCGCCTCTGTCCCTACGTTGGCCTCGACACCTTCTCCGCGCAAAACAGAGGCATCTTTTTTGGCCGCACACGCCTGATTGAGCAAATGGTGGCACATTTAGAAAACGGCCGTTTCATGGCCGTAACCGGCCCCTCCGGCAGTGGTAAATCCTCCGCCATACTCGCCGGACTCGTGCCGCAACTGCAAGACGGGGCAATCGAAGGCAGTGACACCTGGCATTACTATCCCCGCCTTGTCCCCGGCTCCGATCCCCTGCGAAACCTCGCCCTGCTGATGCAACCCCCAGGCACCAACACCAACGAATGGATACAAGAAACCGCCTTTAAACTGCGCGAAAACCCACACCACCTCGTCAACCTCGTCAACCAAAATGAAGGCAAAACGGCCGTTCTCATCATCGACCAATTTGAAGAACTATTTGCCCTCTGCCTGGACGAAGAAGCCCGTCAAATATTCATCGACAACCTGGTCAACTTCATCGAAGAAGGCGATACGCGCCACACACTCATCCTCACCATGCGCAATGATTACGAAAGCCAACTCATGCGCGTCTCCACCTTCCAGCGATATTACGAACTCGCCCAAATTCGGGTGAGACCGATGAACGCCGCACAGCTACACGAAGTTATCGAAAAACCCGCCAGCCAAGTCGGACTAAGCTTTGAAGACGGCCTCATCGCCGAACTCATCCGCGACTTTTTAGGCGAACCCAACGCCCTTCCCCTGCTCCAATTCACCCTGCTCAAACTGTGGGAAAATCGAGATCGCAATCGTGTAACCTGGAAAGCGTATGAAGAACTGGGCGGCGGACGACAAGCCATCGCCAACAGCGCCAACGCCTGTTACACCCAACTCAGCCCCCAAGACAGACCCATCGCTCGCCAAATTTTATTGGCGACTATTCGTCCCGGCCCTGGCTTAGAAGTCACCCGCCAACGGGTTCGGCGCATAAGCCTGTACGAGCTAAACGAATCCACAGAACGGCTCAACAACGTGCTAGACCGGCTCATCGGCGCACGACTCATTCGGCTCATCCAAGGCGAAACCACCGATGACGACCAGATCGAACTAACCCATGAAGCGTTGGTGCGCAGTTGGCCCCGTTTCATTGGCTGGCTGGAAGAAGAACACGTCACCCGCCGCCGCCGCGCCCGATTAGCTGAAGCCGCTGAAGAATGGGCACAGCGTGATCATGATCCCAGCATGTTATGGCGGGGCGCACTGCTCGAAGAAGCCCGCGATTATGCGGCTATAACCGAATTAGAAGAGACATTCCTCCAAGCCAGCCAAACAGCGGAAGAAAAAGTCCAAGAAGAAAAAGCACAAGCTTACATCAAAGAAATTGAACAAGCGCGTGCCTTAGCCAAAGCCGAACGGCTGCGTGCCGAAGAGCATGAACTCCGCGCCGAGGAACAATCTCGTTTTGCCGCCGAAAATGCAGCCATCGCCCAACGGTTACAGCGCATCACCTGGGCGTTGGCGGGCGTAGCCATCATCGCTATTTTGGCTGGGGCGTGGGCAGCCTGGAATGGGCAGCTTGCCAGCCAAAATGCAGCCATCGCCGCCGAAAACGCAGTTCTCGCCGCCACCAGTGAAGCCGCCGCCGTCGAAAATGCGGCCTTAGCCGCCATCCACGAAGCGGAAGCGATAGCCAATGCCAATCTAGCCGCCACCCGTGAAGCGGAAGCGATTGAAAGTGCCAGCATCGCCGCCACCAGTGAAACCATCGCCCGTGAAGCGGCTGCTATTGCCGCCACCAGTGAAGCTTCAGCCTTGTCTAGTGCGGATTTAGCTGCCACCCGAGAAGCGGAAGCGGTTGCCAGTGCCTTTAAAGCAGACACGCAATTCCGCTTGGCTTCTTCCCGCGAATTAGCGCGTGCCGCCACAGACAATATGAGCAATGCGCCGCAGTTGGCGCTGTTATTGGCGTTAGAAGCTGTCAATATGACTTATGCGATTGACCAATCGGCGTCGGTGCAAGCAGAGGATGCGCTTTACCGCACGCTGCGAGCATCCCAGTTACAACGCACGCTTTCTGGACATGATGGCCCGGTAACGGCCGTTGCCTTTAGCCCAGATGGCGCTCGTTTAGCTACCGCCAGCAGCGATAACAGCATCAAATTATGGGATGCCGCTACAGGGCAAAATTATCTCACCCTAACCGGACACGAAAGCCCCGTTAATGACGTGGTATTCACCACAGATAACTCCCAGGTTATTTCCGCTGGGGAAAATGGTGAAATCATGGTGTGGAACGCCGATACAGGCAATCGCCTTATTACCCGCACCGGCGACGGTGGCGTCATTCACGCCCTGGCACTCAGCCCAGACGGTTCCCAATTGGCGACGGCCTATGATGACAACAGTGTGCACGTCTGGGATACTGAGTCGTGGGAAACACGCTTCATCGCCTTCGGCCATGAAAACGCAGTTCTGGATGTAGATTTCAACAGTGATGGCACGCAGCTCGCCAGCACCGGTCTCGATGGCCGGATCATTTTCTGGAACGCGGTGAACGGCTCCTCACTCAACTCAATCGAACCTAGATTTAATGATAACGGGGAAGTGGTGACTATCAACGCCATCAATTTCAGCCCCGATGACACCCTCATTGCTACAGCCACCAGCAATAATGTGGTGCGCTTGTGGAATTTGGAAACAGACAAGTTGATAGATACATTGACGGGGCATGTCGCTACAGTCAATGATATTGCCTTTGATACAACGGGCGAGGTGATTGTCACGGCCAGCGCCGATGGTACGGCAAAAATATGGCGTGTGGACAGCGGACAAGCCATCGACACGTTACCGGGACATCCTGGCGGCGTACTCTCGCTGGCCTTTAGCCCAGACGGACAGCAGGTGGCAACGACTGGGCAGGATGGTGTGGCTCGGTTGTGGAATGCAGAACCAGAATTCGACCAAATTATTCTTACCGCACATCCTGCTCCGGTGCGACGGATCACGTTTAGCCCGGATGGCACGCTGGTCGCTACGGCCAGTAGTGACCGCACTGCCCGCGTATGGGATGCGACGAATGGCGACAGTTTGCATGTATTCAGCGACCACAATCAGGTGGTCAATGATGTGGCTATTAGTCCGGACGGCCTGTGGCTGGCTTCGGCTAGTGATGATTTGGATGTGCGTTTGTGGAATTTGGAGACGGGCGAAGTGCGTTTGCCCCTGCTCATTCATCCGGCGGCTGTCAATAGTGTGGTCTATAACAAGGATGGCACACAACTTCTCTCCAGCAGTGATGATGGCATTGTGCGCCTGTGGGATGTGGCGAGCAGCGATATGGTGCAAGCGTTTGACCATGAGGGCGCGGTTGTCAATCGCGCTGTGTTTAGCCCAGATAGCCAGTTGGTGGCAACGGCCGTTGCTGATGGCACGGTTCGGGTATGGCGTGTCAATGGGGAGTTGGTGCAATCGCTGTCGGCTCACGACCTGCCGGTTAACGACGTGGCAATCAACCAGCAAGGCACCTATTTGGCAACGGCCAGCGATGACGGCACAGCTCGTTTGTGGGATTTGGAAACTGGCGAATTGATTCGCTCGTTCACGGGTCATGCCGGGCCGGTCTTGGGACTTAGTTTTAATCGGGATGGCACCCGTTTGGCTACCGCCAGCAATGACCGCACTACCAAGTTATGGGATGTGGCAACGGGGCAGACGGTACGCACCCTGCTAGACCATACCTCGTCCGTCCTCAGCGTGGATTACAGCCCCGACGGCCGTTCTCTTGCCACTTCTAGCGCTGACACAACGGCCGTTATCCAAGAAATTGATGATCTCTCTGAGTTATTCGACAGGGGTTTATCTCGGCAAAGACGGGCGCTAACGGCCGAAGAATGTGCGCAATATTTGAACGGGCGGACTTGTTTGACGGCAGAGGAATAGCCCTCCCTCCCCTTAATCCCCTCCCAATGGGAGGGGAAACCGGCTCCCTCTCCCCTTTGGGAGAGGGCTGGGGAGAGGGGGAAGTTACAAAAACGTCGTCATCTCTTCAAGTGATTTCTTGCTAATTTCCGGCACAGTCACCCCTTCTGCCGGATAGCCAACGACTAAAATGAGAAACGGCCGTTCCTGTTTTGGCCGGTCGCATATTTCATTGAGGAAACTCATGGGGCTGGGGGTGTGAGTGAGAGAGACGAGGCCGGATTGGTGAACGGCCGTTATCAACATCCCCGTCGCAATCCCCACCGACTCCTGCACATAATAATGTTTTACCTTCTGCCCAGCCTCATCCAAGCCATAACTCTGCGCAAACACCACAATCAGATAAGGAGCCGTCTCTAAAAACGGTTTCTCCGCATTCGTACCTAACGGCGCCAACGCCTCCAGCCAATCTTCAGGCGCACGGCCGTTGTAAAAAGCACGTTCTTCTTCCTCCGCTTCTTCCCGGATACGCCGCTTAATCGCCGGATCACTTACCACCGCAAAATGCCACGGCTGCATATTGGCCCCGTTTGGGGCAGTGCCTGCCGTCAAAATACAATTCTCAATGACTTCTGGGGGAACTGGCTTGTCTGAAAAATCCCGCACCGTGCGCCGCCGCCGCATCTCCGCATAAAAATCACGCGACCGCTGCACCATTTCCTCCGGCTCAACTACCCGATACTGCGCCAAAGGCACAAACTTATCAGAATGACTCATCAAAACCTCCCAACTTCAGTATAAAATTGGACACTGGCGTTTTTGCCCACCACCAGTGTAGCGCGATTTGGCAAAGGGTGTTACGACGCCAGAGGTCGGCGCAATTTTCGCCAGCCTCCAGTATAAAAAAACGGTGTTCAAGTTACAGTCAAATCAACTGTCGCCTGAACACCGTTTACTGTTCACTGTTTACTGAACACTGTCCACTATTTTACGCCGCTACTTTCGTCCGTTTCGATTCCTTCGCCCGCAAATCATGCTTCAATATACGCTTGCGAATACGCAAAGAAGCAGGTGTTACTTCAAGCAAATCATCGTCATTCAAATATTCGATGGCATCATCCAGCGACATAATTCGGGCTGGCGTCAACCCTTCAGTAATGGAAGTCGGGGCAGCGCGATGGTTCGTGAGCTGCTTCAAGCGGCATACATTCACCACCAATTCATCTTCCCGAATATTCTCGCCCACAACCTGACCTGCATACACCTGGTCACCTGGCTTCACAAAGAAGGAGCCGCGCTGTGCTAAATTTGTCAACGCATACGCCGTTACCATGCCCGATTCCAACGCCACTAAAGAGCCGAGCTCTTGATCCATCATGTCACCCTTAACCAGTTCGAAACCATGGAACAACGTGTGAGAGATACCTGTGCCGCGTGTCGCCGTTAAGAAGGGTTGGCGGAAACCCAACATGCCACGAGTAGGCACAATATATTCCGAATAAATCGTGCCATCATCGCCATAACGAATCGTTGTCAACTGACCTCGACGCCGCCCCAGCATTTCACTCACGCTGCCATAATAGTCCGAAGGAACCTCCAGGAACAAATGCTCCATCGGCTCCATCAGCCCTTCGTCTGTTTGTTTAAAGATAACTTCTGGGCGGCTCACCGCAAATTCATACCCTTCACGGCGCATCGTCTCAATAAAAACAGCCAAATGCAATTCACCACGTCCAGAAACAACAAAACTGCTAGCTGAACCGCCTTCCTCAACACGCAACGCTACATTGCTTTCCAGTTCGCGCATCAAGCGGTCTCGAATCTGGCGGCTGGTGAGGTATTGGCCTTCTTTTCCTGCAAACGGACTGTCATTGATGCTGAACGTCATACGTACCGTTGGCTCTTCGACAGTGATGGGTGGTAACGGCCGTGGGTCATTTATATCAGCCAAGGTATCACCAATGCCCACATCGCCAATACCAGCCACCGCCACAATATTGCCCGCGAATACCTCTGGCTGCGAAACACGCTGCAAATCACGGAAAAGATACGTCTTCGTGATTTTTCCCTCTTTCATCTCGCCTTGGGCATTGATATGGGCAATGGTCTGCCCTTCTTTGATGCTGCCGCTGGTAAGCCGCCCAATCGCAATTTTGCCCACATAACTGCTGTACTCCAGCGTTGTCACCAAAAGCTGTGTCGGGCCATTTTCATCGACCATGGGGCCGGGCAAATATCCAATAATGGTATCAAACAGCGGTTTCAGGTCATCGGCCAAATCGTCTGGTTCATAACCGGCCCGTCCTTCCAACGCTTTGGTGTAAATAACGGGGAAGTCTGACTGTTCTTCGGTGGCTTCTAAGTCGATAAAGAGGTCAAAAGCCGCATTCACCGCATATTCAGGTCGCGCCGCCGGGACGGTCAATTTTATTGACCACAACGATGACTTTAATACCGCGCTGCAACGCCTGCCGCAGCACAAAGCGCGTTTGCGGCATGGGGCCTTCAACGGCATCCACCAGGAGCAGTACGCCATCGACCATGTTAACAACGCGCTCTACTTCGCCGCCAAAATCGGCATGTCCGGGGGTATCGACGATGTTGATGGTGACGCCGTTGTAAACAACGCCTGTATTTTTAGCGAGGATGGTAATACCGCGTTCCCGTTCCAAATCATTGGAGTCAAGAACACGTTCTGCGTGCTGCTGATTATTTCTGAATACGTTTGTCTGCTGTAACATGCCATCGACCAATGTGGTCTTGCCATGATCAACATGGGCAATAATGGCGATATTTCGAATATCATTTCTTGGTTGTGACATAATTTTTATTCCTACTTAACCCAGATCGCCACGATTTACAAGTTTACGGAAGTCGTTCTGATTGGAGAGAAGTTTGCCACCTTATTTCATCCGGTAAAGGCAGGTGGCAAGAATTGTGCATCAAATTGCACCACTTCGTTCAGCATGACAGGTTTATTGACAAGGCTTCGTGAGTTTTATTTATGGCAGCGACTTGGCAAGTTCGCAGGAAATTCTGGCATCTTACACCTTTGCTACCTTGTTAATTGACGCAAAAAAGGCCCGATCACGGTAATGACCGGGCAATGGAGAGTATTGTAAATGAGGAATGGGGTAATTGCAATGGTTTAAAAAAGATGATTACAAAGCGTTAACGTGGGGCAATCTAACCATCTTTATAACTCAGCACCAAGAGATACCAACAATAATAAGACGAATTGTTTCTTTAGCATTATCCATCCACAGGCTCCAACCGCGCCCAGGCCAGCCAAGACCAGGGGGAACTGGGGGCTTGTTGGATGAGGGATAGGTAGGTGGCAACTGGCCGTTTCTTCATCGCCGCTAGTCCGCTAGTTCGTAAGTCAAACCCTTTAGATAGTGTAAGCGATTTTGCATCATCTCGTAATGCTCTGTGTCATTAGGCATTTTTTCGACCAGGGTGGTCAACTCATTTTGGATTTCGGTAAGCGGCTCGTTCCCTAGTCAAAATCATTTCTTCTATTTGATTGATTTGTTGAATGTAAAAGAAATCTACAGGTGATTCATAAAAGTTATTGTCCAAATTATCAGAGTGAATCGGTAATGAGTCATCCGCACAGGCAGTCATATGATCTACTAATTCATACACACCTTCAGATAATCCAATGGTAAGTATGTCAGTTTGCTGATCCCCCCAGCAAAACCAAGAGTAAATGTTTTGTGTTGCTTGTAAAAGAAGCAAAGGATTTCCATCGAGCGTGTCAGTTATGGCTTGAACTTGAATATCCGTCACAGGTGGGATCAATTCCGCCAACATATCGGTGACTGCGGAGCATGGCCACAGATTCTAATCCTTTCCATCTGTCCAGTGAACGAAAATGTCGATCCCAAGGATGGGGATCAAATGTCCAACATTCCCTAATTTCAAGCCGCCCATGCATTCTTTGGTTACACTTTTATGATAATCATGCGCAATCCCCTCAAAGTTGATCTTCTCGAAATAGGTGAACATTTCTATGACATCTTCTTGCAGATGTCCTTGATTCCCTTTAAGAGAAAGTACATAATCGCCACCTTGATCGATGATCTGTTCAGCTATATCTGTTTGGCATCCCATCGCATCTATCGTCACAATACACCCTGCCAAATCCAGGGCTTCCAGCAATAGGGGAATCGCTGTAATTTCGTTTGATTTTTCATCCACTTTTTGTTGCCCGAGAACAAGCCCATTTGCTTCTCCCCAGGCACTCACCATGTGGATCGCCTTTTTGCCCATATGCTTGTCATATGATCGCCTCACCTGTTTTCCATCTATGGCGATGACACCTTTCACCAACGTACTGACAGCTTGAATCCAGTTGGTAAAGCCATCGCTAAATTGTTCTCGGTCAATCAGGGCAAATGTTTTGCCAAATGTATCATGAGAGTTGAAGAAGTTTTTGATGTTTGGGCGCAATTGTTATGATACGTATGGGCGGTTTCACGCAGCCACAATAAACAAACGATAACGATGAATAGTAACGGCCGTTTTCCCATCCCACACGCTCCTGAAACAACTGCCGCTCATTATACCGCAAACCAATCACGGTTCATTACCCAACTAATTGACAAACAAACCGTAAAAATATATATTTGTCTATACATTTAGACAAAAGAGAATTCCATGATTTCCAAAACACCCCCTTTGCCCAAATACTATCAACTGGCACAAATCCTGAGTGAGAAAATTTCCTCTGGGGAACTCAAGCCAGACGAGCAACTGCCAACCGAAGAAGAACTGTGCCAAACCTACCAAATGAGCCGTGGTACGGTACGTGAGGCAATCCGGTTGTTGGCGGATGAGGGGTTGATTTGGCGGGGACGGGGACAAGGCACGTTTGTGAAAGCACCGTCGCAGAGCACAGCCCTGTTCTCGCTGACGCCGTTTAATGAGATGATGCGGCGTCAGAATCGGGTGCCACGGACGGAGGTTTTGGTGAAAACGGCCGTTATCCCCCCACCTCCCATCGCCCAACTCCTAGAACTCACCCCAGACACCCCCACCCTCCACATCGTCTGCCTGCGCCTCGCCGACAACCAACCCGTCCTGCACGAAACCCGTTACCTGGCGCAATCCCTCTGCCCCACCCTGCTCGACGAAGACCTGGAAAACAACTCCATCCACGCCCTGCTCGTCAACAAATACCAGATTCCCATGGTCAAAATGAGCCACACCGTCGAAGCGGGACAGCTTTCTGCCGAGCAAGCAGAGCTGCTGCACGCCAAACCCGGAACCAACGCCTTCTTCATCGAACGCCTCACTTACACCGAAAAAGATGGCGTACGCTTTCCGGCTGTGTGGTACACCGGCATTTACCTGGAGAATCATTACGATATTAGGGCGCAGCTAGAACGGCCGTCTTTATAAAACAGGAGATTGGAGATTAGAGATTAGAGATTCGCCTAATCTCCAATCTCCAATCTCTAATCTCAATTTAAGGAGAACCCCATGTCCCGAGAAATCCACGCCCCGCGAGGCACCGAACTAACCTGTAAAAACTGGCTCATCGAAGCCGCTTACCGCATGATTCAAAACAATTTGGATCCGATGGTCGCTTTTGACCCCGACAACCTCATCGTCTATGGCGGACGGGGCAAGGCGGCGCGAAACTGGGAAGCGTTTGAGGCCATCCTCGAATCCCTGCGCAATTTGGAGCCGGACGAAACCCTCATGGTGCAGTCGGGCAAACCGGTGGCCGTGTTCCGCACTCACGAAGATGCGCCGCGTGTGCTCATCGCCAACTCCAACATCGTGCCAGCCTGGGCGACGCAGGAGAATTTCGACAAATGGGAGCGCGAAGGGCTGATTATGTACGGCCAGATGACGGCCGGAAGCTGGATCTACATCGGCACGCAGGGCATTTTGCAAGGCACGTATGAAACGTTTGGCTCGCTCGCCCGTCAAGAAGGCTGGGGCACTTTGGCTGGTAAATTTGTGCTCACCGCTGGGCTGGGCGAAATGGGCGGGGCGCAACCGTTATCCGTGACGATGAACGGCGGTGTGGGCCTGTTTGTGGAAGTGGATCGCTGGCGAGCGGAACGCCGTCTCGAATTGCGCCAGGTGGACGCCCTGACCGAAGACCTGGAAGAGGCGATGACCTGGATTGAGCAAGCCATCGCCGCCAAAGAGCCAAAATCGGTGGCGCTGGTGGGCAATGCGGCTGAGATTTTGCCGAAGATGTTTACGCTCGGCATTGTGCCAGATGTGGTCACAGACCAAACCTCTGCCCACGACCCGATGTATGGCTATATTCCGGCAGGTTTGTCGCTGGCAGAAGCCGCCGCCTTGCGCGAAAGCGACCCCGATACCTATTTGCAGCGTGCCACCGATTCGATGACCACTCATGTGCAAACCATGCTCGACTGGCAAAAGAAGGGCGCAGTCGTCTTTGACTATGGCAACAATTTGCGCCAACGCGCTTTTGATAACGGCCTGAAAGAGGCATTTGATTATCCGGGTTTTGTGCCAGCCTATATCCGTCCGCTGTTTTGCGAAGGCAAGGGGCCGTTCCGCTGGGTGGCGCTTTCTGGCGACCCGGAAGATATTTACGTGACCGATCAGGCCATTCTGGAATTGTTCCCAGAGGATGAGCATCTGGCGCGTTGGATTAAGATGGCACAGCGCGACATTGAGTTTCAGGGCTTGCCCGCCCGCATTTGCTGGTTGGGCTATGGCGAACGCGCCAAAGCTGGCCTGAAGTTCAATGAACTGGTGGCCTCGGGCAAGGTGAAAGCGCCGATTGTGATTGGCCGCGACCACCTGGACAGCGGCTCGGTTGCCAGTCCTAACCGCGAAACGGAAGGCATGAAGGATGGCTCAGATGCGATTGCCGACTGGGCGATTTTGAATGCGCTGATCAACACGGCCAGCGGCGCGACGTGGGTCAGTTTTCATCATGGCGGCGGGGTGGGTATTGGTTACAGCCTCCATGCCGGACAGGTGATTGTGGCGGATGGCACGCCGGAAGCGGCGAAACGGTTGCAGCGTGTGCTCACCGTCGATCCGGGCATGGGTGTGGTGCGCCATGTCGATGCCGGGTATGAACGGGCAATTGAAGTGGCAAAAGAACGCGGCGTTAAAGTGCCGATGATGAAATAAGTCTTTTGGGGGACACTGATACGGTTGAACACTGATAAAAACATTCTCATCAGTGTTTTACCGTATCAGTGTCCTGTTTTTAGGTAAATTTATGGAACCCTTGCAAATATCTGGTGAAAATTTAAAGATTGATGATGTGGTGGCGGTGGCAAACGGCCGTTCTGTCTCCCTCTCTCCTTCTGCATTGCCCAAAATCGAGCGGTCTCGTGCCGCCGTTGAACAACTCGTAGCCGAAGGACGCATTGCTTACGGCATTACCACCGGCTTTGGCCGCTTCAAAGACCAGCTTATTTCTCCTGACCAGGTGAAGCAGTTACAGCTAAATTTGGTGCGCAGCCATGCCGTGGGCGTGGGGCCGTTGTTGGATGAAGAAGTGGTACGCGCCATCATGCTGGTACGTTTGAATACGCTGGCGATGGGCTATTCGGGGGTGCGTCCGGCTATCATCGAATTGCTCATCGACATGCTCAACACGGGTGTGCATCCGCTCATCCCGTCGCAAGGCTCATTGGGCGCGAGCGGCGATTTAGCGCCATTGGCTCACTTGGCGCTGGTTTTGATTGGTGAGGGAGAGGCGATGCTGCATGGGGAAAGGCTAAACGGCCGTTCTGCTTTGCAAAAAGCAGGGTTATCTCCGGTCGTTTTCGAGGCCAAAGAAGGGCTGGGCGTGCTAAACGGCACGGGACAAATGGTCGGGCATGGGCGCGTTGCTCGTGCGCCGCGCCATCAATCTGGTACTCACCGCCGACATCGCCGCCAGCATGAGCCTGGAAGCACTCAAAGGCACGGATCGCGCTTATGATGCCCGCGCTCATGCCGTCCGCCCGCATCCGCGCCAAATAGATTGCGCCGCGTTTTTGCGCCAACTACTGGCAGGCAGCCAGTTTTTGCGCACCGACGACCCTAACAACGTGCAAGACCCGTATACCTTGCGCTGTGTGCCACAGGTTCATGGGGCGGTGCGCGACGCCATCGCCTATGCCGAGTGGGTGATCAACATCGAACTCAACTCCGTCAACGACAATCCGCTTATTTTTGTGGATGAAGAGACTGGCGATATTGACGTGATTAGCGCCGGCAATTTTCATGGCGAACCGATTGCGCTGGCGATGGATTATATGAAACTGGCGCTCACCGACCTGGGCAATATGAGCGAACGGCGCGTGGCGCGTCTGGTCGATGCGGACAGCAACGGCGGCGTCTTGCCCATGTTTCTGACGGCGCACGGCGGACTGGAAAACGGGCTGATGATGGCCCAGTACACCGCCGCTTCCCTGGCTTCCGAGAACAAGGTGCTGGCGCATCCGGCCAGTGCCGATTCTATCCCCAGCAGTGCCAATATTGAAGACCACGTGAGCATGGGCACAACGGCCGTTCGTCATACAGCCCGCGTGTTGGACCATGTGGAAACGATTATGGCAATCGAGATGATGGCGGCGGCGCAAGGCATTGATTTCCGTCGTCGAGAGGATGGGGTGGACAATTTGGGGGCAGGAACGGCCGTTGCCTATCAACTCATCCGCGAAAAAGTACCTTTCTTCACCGAGGATGTCATTCTCTCGCCGCACATTGAGCAGATGCGGTTGTTGGTACATAGTGGGGCTGTTAAAACGGCCGTTATGGCCGCGTTAGAAAAGCTTTAATACAAAGGCACAAAGAGACAAAGTGACAAAGAAAAAAAATCTGCGTAATCTGCGTAATCTGCGGATAAAAAGCTATGACAAAAGAAACAGTTGACCTCATTATTCAAAATGCCGCGCAATTGGTGACTTGTGCCTCGCCGGGTGGGCCAAAGCGCGGCTGCGGGATGCGCCATGTGGGCATGATTGAAGACGGCGCAGTGGCGGTGGCAGATGGAAAGATTGTGGCGGTGGGGAAAACGGCCGTTATCCAATCCTGCTTCCACGCTACCCAAACCATCGACGCCACAGGCAAAGCCGTTTGCCCGGGCTTTGTCGATCCCCACACTCACACCGTCTACGGCGGCGACCGCGCCCACGAGTTTGAACTGCGCATCCAGGGCGCTACTTACGTCGAAATCATGGCGGCTGGCGGCGGCATCGTCAGCACCATGCAGCAAACGCGAGCCGCTTCCGTGGCGGAACTGGTCGCCTCTGCTACAAAACGTCTTGATGAAATGCTGAAATTGGGCACAACGGCCGTTGAAATCAAAACAGGCTACGGCTTGGACTTAGCCACCGAACTAAAAATGCTCCAGGTCATCGAAACGCTCGACGAAAGCCATGCCTGCGACCTCATTCCCACCTTTCTCGGTGCCCACACCCTGCCCCCCGAATACAAAACCAATCCCGAAGGTTACGTTTCACTCGTCATCGACGAAATGATTCCAGCGGTGGCCAGGCTGGTATCAAAAATCCCACTTTGCCGCCAACAAAGCGTCCATGTTTATCGACGTGTTTTGCGAAGACCACGCCTTCACCGTTGAGCAATCGCGCCGCATCTTGCAAGCTGGCATCGACGCGGGCTTCCGCGCCAAAATCCATGCCGATCAGTTCACTGATTTGGGTGGCGTGCCAATGGCTGTTGAACTAGGAGCCATCTCCGCTGATCATTTGGATGTGACCAGCCAGCAAGCTATTGAACTGTTGGCAGACGCAAACACCATCGCCACCCCCTTGCCCGCCGTGAACTTCAACCTGGGTGTCAACACCTACGCCAACGCCCGCGCCATGATTGACGCCGGAGCCATTCTGGCGCTGTCTACCGACCTGAATCCAGGTTCCGCTCCCTGCCTTGCCATGCCCATGGTGATGGCAATTGCCTGCCGCTTCCAAAAGCTGCTGCCCGCCGAAGCGCTCAACGCCAGCACCATCAACGCCGCCCACGCCATCGGTCTGGGTCACAAGCTCGGCTCCCTCGAACCCGGCAAGCAGGCAGACATCCTCATTCTCAAAGAGGCCGACTATCGGCATTTATCTTATTTCTTTGGGCACAATCCAGTGGAAATGGTGATTAAAAATGGGGAAAGTCATATCCATAAACAAAAATCTCAGCGCCGTTATGTTATAATCTTTCAAACTCTGGAATAGTTAAAACTTATGAAATCGCTACCGGAAATCAAGCAAATCTTAGAGACACAAAAACCATATCTAGCCGTAGAATATGGCGTGGTTGAGATTGGGGTTTTTGGGTCTTACGTGCGCCAGGAACAGCGACCTGATAGCGATATTGATATCCTCATTGAATTAGAAGAACCTTCTCGCATTAGTTTGATTGACCTGGTTGAACTCGAATATCATTTGAGCGACTTGTTGGATGCTAAAGTTGACATTGCCATCAAAGGAAATTTGAGAAAACGCATTGGTCAACGCATTTTGGCTGAGGTTGAACCGATATGAGCAATGAATTCTTGGATTACATCGAAGATATTCTCGATGCAATAGACAAGGCAAAAATTTTGGTTGAAGATGTCACATTTGATGCTTTTCAATCAGACTTTCGTATTCATTTTGCGGTCGTACGAGCTTTGGAAATTATAGGAGAGGCCACTAAACGGCTGCCTATGGAAGTACGGGATAAGTACCCAGTCATTCCCTGGCGTGGTATGGCAGGGATGCGAGATTGAATTTCTCACGGATATGATAGAGTAGATATGAAAATTGTCTGGGATGTAGTTCAGTACGATATCCCAGAAATCGAGCCTCAGATTCAACAAATTTTGGCAGATTACACTAACTAAATTAACGGCCGTTTTCCCCACAATCAACCACCATCTTCCCCCTATATCGACCCACTTGGTCTCAATATCATCCCAAGGAATGATGGTGAAGTTGCCCCATTTGGCTATACTTCATCGTGACACATTTCCTAGACCTATTTATGGAGAAAACGGCCGTTATCCCCCCACTTTAAACGGCCAAAAACCAACTGCAATGAAAACCCACCCCACCTATTATTAAATGGAGGAATCATGACACAACCGATAACGGCCGTTCTCTTCGGAGCAGGTCTACGTGGTGCAGTTGCTTACGCACCTTACGCGCTTAGCACACCCAAACGAGCTAAAATTTGTCGCCGTGGCAGAGCCAGACCCCGTACGTCGGGCGCAGTTTGCCGAAGCCCACGCTATCCCGCCTGAACGGCAATTCGCCACCTGGGAAGAAGTCATCGCGCAGCCCAAAATGGCCGATGTGGTGTTCAACTGCACTCAAGATCAAATGCACTCACGCCTCTGGCATGGCGGCGCTGAAAGCAGGCTACAATATGCTCCTGGAAAAGCCAATGGCGAACACCCTGGCTGAAACCGTTGACCTGGTGAAAACGGCGGAAGAAAATGAGTGTCTGCTGCAAATTTGCCACGTTTTACGCACCACCCCCTTCTTTTCCACTCTCAACGACATCTTACAATCTGGACGGTTGGGCGACATCATCACCGTTGAACATCGGGAGAACGTGGCGTATTACCACATGGCCCACAGCTTTGTGCGCGGCAATTGGCGCAATGAAGCACTCTCCAGCCCCATGATTTTGGCAAAGTGCTGCCACGACCTCGACATCCTCAACTGGAACATGGGGGTGCCTGTCAAGCGGCTGCAATCGTTTGGCTCACTGCGCCATTTCTGCCCGGAGAATGCCCCCGAAGGTGCGACGCTGCGCTGCACCGATGGCTGTCCCGCCGCAGAGACTTGTCCGTTTGATGCCCGCCGGATTTATTTGAATATGAGCAATGAGGGCTGGCCGGTAACGGCCGTTACCCCCAATCTCAGCCTCGAAAACCGCCAAAAAGCATTGGAGACGGGGCCATATGGCCGCTGCGTCTATCACTGCGACAATACCGTGGTAGATAACCAAACCGTCAACATGGAATTTGAAGACGGCACAACCGTCGTACTCTTTATGCACGGCCATTCCCATTTGGAAGGGCGCACCATGCGCTACGACGGCACCCGCGCCACCTTACGCGGCGCCTTCTCTGGCGACAGCGGCAAAATTGAAATTCACGACCACCTCACCGACACCAAAGAGCGTGTCCAAATCCCCACCACCGACGGCACCGGTCACGGCGGCGGCGACTTTGGTATCGTCAAAAGCTTCGTGCAAGCAATAGCCGAGAATACCATCGGCGGCAATGCGGCCGCCATCACTGACGCCCGTACCTCCCTGGAAAGCCATCTCATGGCCTTCGCCGCTGAAGAATCTCGTCACAATAACCTTGTAATTGATATGGCTGAATACCGTCAAGAAGCAGTAAACGTAAAGTTTTAGCACGTAGCGACGCACTAATTGATCTTTTGTAACTATACAGGTGTTGATTTTTCACTCGAGAGACCCTAAGGGTTTTGTCTAGCGCGGCATTGAATCACTCGAGGTCAAACCCTTTGGGTCTGTACAGTTACGATCTTTTTAAAAATAGAGGAGAGCTTTGCCCCGATGTACTGTATATGAATTATGTCAACCCCATGGTGATGAACAAGATTGGAGAAGTTGAATGGCAAACATCGTTGCTAAATCGAAAGCGTTTCTAAACAAGAGCGCCAAACCGGGTCAGATAAATAATAAGACAAAATTCTTCCTGGCGTTTCCCGTTATGCCAGTGGCTTTGAGCAATACGCTCATCCACAACGCCTACATCAAGTTTTATACCGATATGGTGGGATTGGATGTGAAGTATGTGGGCATCTTATATTTCCTGTTTGGCATTTGGAACGCGATTAACGATCCGGCTTTGGGTGTGCTGATTGACCGTTTCAAATATCGGCCGAATCGGGGCAAGTATGTGTATCTGATGCGCGTCACAGCGCCAGTCACTATTTTAGCTTCTTTCGCCATGATTTTCGCACAGCCATCGTGGCAAGATTGGGTCATCTTCGCCTTCATGCTCACGCTGCTGTTTATTTATGATACAACCCAAACCGCTTACAGCATTTCGTATGCGTCTTATTTGTACGTGGCGGCACCGACGAATGAAGAGCGCGTGGATGTCTCTGTTGTTTCCACCTATGTGGCCCATATTGGCGGCTTTTTCGGGACAATTATTCCGACATTGCTGTTGGTTGGGGAGACAAGCCGTTCATTGACCGTTGTTTTATTTAGCGGGGTGCTGATTTTTAATTCCTTCCTTTATTTTATCGCCTTGAAACCGTTGAAAGATAACGAGGAAATCTATCGAGATGATTTTAAGTCTGAAGAGGGAGCGTTTGCGAAACAGTTAAAAGAAAATGCCCGCGATGCGTTTGGGTCTCGCGCCTTCATTACTTACATTGTGTATCAATTTTTTGCCCGAGGCCCGGTCTTCATTTATTTCACGCCGTTTCTGTACATGATGGATTACGTCCTGAAACTTAATGGGGGGCAGGCAACGGCCGTTGACGTGCTGCCAGGTTTGATTTTGTTTATTTGTGCGCCGTTTATTGGTCGGGTCAGTAAACGATTGGGGCTGAAAAAGGCTGCTATTTATGCGGCGGTACCCTTGGCGCTCTCTTTTTTGAGTTTGTTTGTGGTGCAGAATATGTGGCAGTCGATCATCGCGTATACGGCCGTTCTTGTTTTTTCAACGGTGAGTGGCATTATCCATGTGCCGATGTTGGCAGCCATTGTGGATGAGGATGAGCAGCAAACGGGAACCCGTAAACCGGGCTTGTTTACCGGTTTAAATGCGCTGTTGACGATTCCGGTGGGTGGAATGCACACCGTTATTTTTACCTCGATTTTAGGCGCGTACACCTTTGCCAGCGGCGCGAATGTGCAGAGTGATCAAGCTATTTTAGGTATTCGTGTTGGCGCCAGCTTAATTCCGTTTATTTCTGTGTTGATTGGCATTATTCCGATGGCGCTGTCGCCGATTACGATGGAGCGGGAGCGGGAATTGTCTGCGTTCTCTGAGCAGAAACACCGGGATCATGATGCACTGACGTCTGTATAATCAGTCAATGGTGAATAACGATAAAACAGGAAATCTATTTGACACCTATATCTTACACCCACTACAAACAAATTTTTGCTCAACAGCCCATGCCCTTTGCTTTTGTAGACATGGATTTACTCGACGAAAACATCGCGCAGGTGTTGGCTCGCAGCGGCGACAAATGGGTGCGGGTGGCGTCTAAATCGGTGCGCAGCGTGGCTGTTTTGCGCCACATTTTTGCCAGCAATTCCCGTTTTCAAGGAGTGATGTGTTTTACCGCGCCAGAAGCTGTCTGGCTGGCAGCACAAGGCTTTGACGATTTGCTGGTGGCCTATCCCACCTGGGAACCGACGCACATAACGGCCGTTTGCCAAGCCATTCAACAAAACCACCCTATTACCCTGATGGTCGATAGCAAAGCGCATGTGGCCCACATTGAAGCCATCGCCCAGCAAGCAGGAACCGTCGTGCCACTGTGTATCGATTTGGATATGTCGTCGGATTATGGGCCGATTCATTTTGGGGTGTGGCGTTCAGGCGTGCGGCAAGAGGAAACGGCCGTTTCCCTCGCCAAAAGTATCGCTCAATCCCCCCATCTGCAACTGGATGGTGTGATGGGTTATGAGGCCCAAATTGCCGGGTTGGGCGACGTTAATGGCGGCCTGATGAGCCGCGTCATTCGCGTGCTCAAGGGGCGCTCCATCCCCGAAGTGGCGCAGCGGCGGGCAGATATTATCGCTGGTATTGAAGCGGCGGGGTTGACGCTGCGCTTTGTCAATGGGGGCGGCACGGGCAGTTTGCATACCACTTCACGGGAAACGGCCGTTACGGAAGTGACTGCCGGTTCTGCTTTTTTTGCGCCGCTGCTGTTCGACAATTATCAGGATTTCCAGTTCCAACCCGCCGCTGGCTACGCCATCCAAATTGTGCGCCAGCCAAAGCCCAACACCTACACCTGCCTGGGAGGCGGCTATCCAGCCTCCGGTCAAACAGGGCCGGATAAATCGCCGCAGCCGTACTTGCCGGAAGGTGCCAAGTTAGACAGCAACGAAGGCGCAGGTGAGGTGCAGACGCCTATCCATTACACGGGGTCAGAAAAACTAGCGCTGGGCGATCCCATCTTCATGCGTCATGCGAAGGCGGGTGAGTTGTGTGAACGGTTTGAGCGCTTGTTGGTGGTGAAGAACGGCCGTTTGCAGGAAAGCGTCACCACGTATCGAGGGGATGGGCAATGTTTTTTGTGAAGTTAGCAAACGCCAGGTAAATGAGAAACACACATGGACAAACTGGTCAGGCGGGGTGGTTAGCCAGCCGGAGCAAATTGTGACGCCGGGTAGTTTGAATGAGATTGTGGACGTGGTGAAAAACGCCACTTGACAAGCTCAGGGCAAGCCGTTTCGCAGCAAAAACAAATCCGACTGGTTGGTGCAGGGCATTCATTCACGCCCGTCGCGCAAACCAACGGCATCCTCATGTCGCTCGACAATTATCAGGGCATCGAAGCTGTCGATAAAGAGGCGGGATTGGTGACAGTGCGAGCCGGTACGCGCTTGTACCAACTGGGAGCCGCGCTGCATGAAAATGGGTTGGCGCAGATAAATCTGGGCGACATCAATCAACAATCCATCGCAGGCGCGGTCAGCACCGGCACACACGGCACGGGCGCTGACCCTGCAAACCATCGCCACCCAGATTGCGGCCTTGAAACTCGTAAACGGCCGTGGCGAACTCGTTACCATTGATGAAAGCGACCCTGATTTGCTCAATGCGGCACGCATTTCACTAGGCATGTTGGGCATCATCGTGGAAGTAACTTTGCGCGTTGTGCCTGCCTATAAACTCCACCTCATCAGTCAACCCGCCAACTTGGATGACGTGTTAGCTCAGTTGGACACCCATAAACAAAATCGCCACTTTGAGTTTTTCTGGTTTCCCCACACCAAAACTGTGCAGTTTAAGCGGATGAATTTTACCGATGAACCATCGACAAAAGAGGGTGTTGGCTCATGGCTGAATGACGTGGTGATTGAGAATGGGGCGTTGTGGCTGGTTTCAAACATCAGCCGCGCAATCCCCTCTACCACACCTGCCATTTGTCGGTTGAGCGGCCGTTTTCTGAGCAAGGTGGAAAAAGTGAGCGACAGCTACGAGGTGTTTGCCGCCACCCGCACGGTGCGTTTTGAAGAGATGGAGTACAACGTGCCGGCCGACTCGTTCATCGCCTGTCTGCGCGACATCGAAGCCGAGATTGAACGGCAGCAATTCCCGGTCAACTTCCCCGTTGAGTGCCGCTTTGTCAAAGCCGACAATATTTGGCTCAGCCCTGCTTATCAGCGAGATGCAGGTTATATTGCCGTGCACGTATTCAAAGGGAAACCATACCGGCCCTATTTTGAGGCGGTTGAAGCGATTTTTCAGAAGTATAACGGCCGTCCTCATTGGGGGAAACGCCACACCTTCACGCCAGCTCAAGTGCAAGCGGCTTATCCCAAAGCGACCGATTTTCTGCAACTCCGTGCCCAGTTCGACCCACAAGGCATCTTTCTAAACGATCATATGCGGCAGACGTTTGGCATTGCGTAATGCTTTGCATTTCATCCTTTGGGATGATGGGAGATTTTAGGCGCTCCGCTATACTAAACAGGAAGACAACGGCCACTTCAACAATCTCAGGAACGGCCGTTTTCCCAACAAATCTGCATCATTGAAAGGACATCGTAGATGAAATTTAAACAGTGGCTCGCCTTATTCGTCATGTCGTTTGCTGGGGAACTGGCATGGGGCGTGCAAACACAAATCTTCAACCTCTTTGTTTTCAATGAAATCGTGCCGCGTCCCATTGTGGTCAGTGCGATGGTAGCCGTAGGAGCGGTGGTGGCGACGGTGACAGCCATTGTGATGGGCGCGTGGTCTGACCAGCAAGGGCGGCGCAAACCTTTTATTTTGGCTGGCTACGGTTTGTGGGGGCTGACAGTAATCCTTTTTCCGGCGACGGAGTTGATTAGCGTGGTGTGGTTGGCGGTAACGGCCGTTATCCTGCTCAACGCCCTCATGTCCTTCTTCCGTGCCACTGGTTACGAAGCCTCCTACCACGCCTACCTCACCGACATCACCACCCTCAGCAATCGCGGGGCGGCGCAAGGCATGGCGAGTTTGGGGCTGTACATCGCCATGGTCGTCACCTTTGGCAGTTTGGGACTCATCGACGCCACCAGTTACCAATTGTTCTTCATCATTGCCGGGGCGCTCGTCATCATCATGGGCACGATTGGCGGTCTCATTGTCGAAGACAAAGGCGTGCCAGTTGACCATGAAGTGGGCGTGTTCAAACGCATCCGCAAAACCTTCCACCGCGATTTCCTGCGTCAGCAAAAGAACTTCTTCTACATTTTGCTGGCGATGGGCCTGTTTATGATGTCGTTCAACGTGTTCTTCCAGTTTGTGCTGATTTATATGCAGCATTACCTGGAGATTCCCGTCACCAACGTGGAAATTTTAGTGCTGGTGGCCATCACCGTGGGCGGCATTGTGTTTTCCATTCCGGCTGGTATCTTGAGCGACAAAATCGGCCGGAAAAAAGTAGCCATCGCCTCGATTCTAATTGAGGCGGTCTTTCTGATTTTGTTTGCCTTCTCCCCTCAATTCGCCACCGCCCTGCCGTTGTTTGGCGACCCGTTGACCAATGTGACTGTTTGGTCAGGCTTCTTCGCTATTTTCTGGCTGGGGGCGCAAACGTCCTGGCTGGTGGCGAGTTATGCCTGGAGCAAGGATTGGTACCCAGAAGAGAAACGGGCGGAGTTTTCCGGCTACACCACCATCTTCCAGATTGGCGTAGGCGGTGGACTGGGCGCTATGCTGGGCGGCATTGTCGCCTCTATTTTTGGCGTGCCGGGTATGGTCGATGGCAAGGCGGGCATTATTCCCACGCCTGCGATTTTTATTTTTTCGGGGATTCTGGTGTTGTTTACGTTGATTCCGGTCTGGTTTGCCCAGGAGAAACAGAGCGAGGCGATTGCGACAAATTAGGGTAAAACGGCCGTTTCTCCATCCTAAGCTGTGAGTAATTTTTCAGCTTCACTCAAACGAGCAGGGAAATCGTCGCTCATATCAACATATGGCAAATTGAAGCGTTTTGCTTCTTGTTGAATAAATATACTCCACTTTGGAACATCATTGGCGAACTGCTGGCGCATTTCTTTTGGTAGTGCGGCATAACCAAGCGAGTGACCAGGAAATTGATCGAATCGTTCGAGTGTCATTTTAGAACAACCTAAAAACACGGATCGTATTGAGTATTTGTCAGCAAGTTGCACAACATGATTAGGTAAAAAATCAACGCCTTCAATCACATAACTTTCAATCATAGAAGAGCTAACTCGCCACACAAATCTTTCCAGACTCGGGAAAAACCATTCAGCCGCCTCTATGATTGCTGCGGGCGAAGCATCCCATTCCGTTTTTGTACCCTCAACGTTATTTACCCTCAAAATTTCATATAAGAGATCGGTGGATATCCAGCCACTTCCCAAATTGGCTGAAACTCGATGCCCTAAAACAGTCTTGCCACTTCTTGGTGATCCGCCGACTAAATAGATCATATTATTTCCTCTTTTGAGAGAGCGTACTTCCCGATTCAGCTAGCTACGGCTGAATCTGATACACCCCACCCGTCTAAATCCACAACATACAGTTCACCATGCACATCTTCGCCGAAGCTGGCGATGTTGAAGTCGGTGTCTTGCAGCAATTGCACAGGCCAGGGCGCGGTTGTCGCCGGGAGCCAGCGCCCAGATTTCGCCCGTGCAGTAGTCGCCGAAGAAGTAGTTGCCGGTTAGCGCGGGGAACTGCTGTCCACGATAAACGTAGCCGCCTGTGATGGAACAACGGCCGTTTTCATGCTGATAGTCATAAATCGGCAAAACAGTGCCACTACTGTCACAGGCATCATCACTGAAGCAGTGCATGCCTTCCATAATATCCCAGCCATAATTTTCACCGCCGGAGCTGTTAGCCGGTTGAAAATTGACCTCTTCCCAAATATTCTGCCCCACATCGGCGATAAACAAGTCACCAGTCAGCCGGTCAAAGCTAAAGCGCCACGGATTGCGCACCCCCGTCGCCCAAATTTCATTGCGACCTTCGCTGTTGATGAATGGGTTGTCGGCGGGAACCGCATAATTCGCTTCCGCGCTGACGCCATCGACATCGAGCCGCAGCATGGCCCCAAGCAGGGTTCCCTCGTTTTGGCCGTTCCCCTGCGGATCGGCCGCCGCGCCACCATCGCCCATGCCCACATAGAGATAACCATCGGGGCCAAATTGGAGTTGGCCGCCATTGTGGTTGGGGAACGGTTGTGGAATGGTGAGCAAGATGGTTTCGGTGGCGGCATCGGCCACATTGGGATCGGCCGTCACTTGAAAGCGGGAAATGACGGTGTCACCATCTTTATTGGTGTAGTTGACAAAGAAACGGCCGTTTTCTGCATAATCTGGATGAAACGCCACACTGAGCAAGCCCCGCTCCGAAGAGCCAGATTCTACCCGGTCGCTGATGTCGAGAAATGGTGTGGGCAGCAAGTTCGCCATCCTGAATGATGCGAATCGTGCCCGGTTTTTCGACGACGAAGAGCCGCTCATCGCCAGCGTGGGTGAGGTAGGTGGCATCGGTTAGCCCTTCTGTGATGATGGGGGCGAGGGTGATGTTGGGTAACGGCCGTTACCGGAGGCAGTTCTATCGGCCCGGAAGGTGGCGAGGAAACGGTATCCGTTACTGGCGGCGTGACCGTAATGCCATCGTCGACTGCAAGCCGCCAGACCCACAACAAAGACAACTATTAACATGAATAAACCAATCTGTTTCATAACACGCTCCCTTAAATATGAATTGAAGTTGTCAATTTAAAAGACGCCCCGCCGGAGACGTCTCTACTACCCTGAAATAAAACCAGGCCACCGAAGCGACCTGATTTTTTTTCTCTGCGCCTCTGCGCCTCTGCGTGAGGTTCTTAAGATTCAGTAGCGCGTAGACGTTCCCCGTACTGCTTCTCGTAGTACGCTTTGAACTCGCCGCTCTTGATTTTACGCCACCACCACTCGTTTTCTTTGTACCAAACGGCCGTTTTCCGTACTGCTTCCTCTGAACTATGCCGAGGTTCCCAGCCGAGCGCCTTGATTTTGCTCACATTCAAGCTGTAACGGCGGTCGTGGCCGGGACGGTCTTCCACGTGGCGGATGAGGTCGCGTGGTTCGCCCAGTGTATCGAGCAAAATCTCGACCATCGTCATATTTGCCATTTCCACGCCCGTGCCCACGTTGTACGCCTCGCCC
The DNA here is from genome assembly GCA_963747345.1 of uncultured Chloroflexia bacterium. Lineage (GTDB taxonomy): Bacteria > Chloroflexota > Anaerolineae > Promineifilales > Promineifilaceae. Next base: position 35,516 of record CAVVFA010000014.1, read on the forward strand.
AGCACGCCCTTGTGCAGCACCAAATCAATCGCTTCACAGTGGTCCACCACGTACTGGTATTCACGCATCTGCTGACCGTCGCCGTACACGGGCAGCGGCAAGCCGTCCATGGCATTGCTGGCAAACAGCGGCACGACTTTTTCCGGGTATTGGAACGGGCCGATGTTGTTGGAGCCGCGTGTCAACGTCACCGGCAGGCCATAGGTGATGAAATAGGCGTTGACGAGCAAATCGCCGCTGGCCTTGCTGGCGGCATACGGACTGCGCGGGTCGAGCTTGTCTGTTTCCACGCTGGAGTAGCCGAGCCGGAATGTGGCCGTACACTTCGTCGGTGGAAATTTGATGGTAGCGCAAGCCATGATTCTTGGCCGCTTCCAACAAGCACATAAGTGCCGTAAACACCCGTCTGGATGAAGGCGTCTGGGGCTAAAATGGAACGGTCTACGTGAGTTTCAGCGGCAAAGTTGACGATGGTGTCGATGCTGAATTCCGCGATGGTTTCGTCTACTTTGGCGGCATCACAAATGTCGCCTTGCACGAAGTGGTAACGGGGATCCTCGGCAACTTCGAGCAGGTTCTCCAGGTTGCCTGCGTAAGTCAACTTGTCGTAAACGATGATGTCATACGTAGGATATTTGTCCAGCATATAGATAACAAAATTGGAGCCGATGAAACCAGCCCCGCCAGTAACCATGATATTTTTCATATGAATTTCCTTTGCAACTATTTAATTTTGGTGCGTTTCATTCACTTTACGACAAGGCGGAGACTGAGCTTGTCGAAGTCGTAGCCGCTGCTTGCCTCGCCTCTGCCTTCGACAGGCTCAGGCGGCGGCTAGTCTCTGATTTAAAAAACACACACTCATTTGGTTTTCTGAAAGACGTGTCGGATTTTGCAAAACCGACACGTCTGATTTTAGCCTACTGTGGACAGTTCTTGTAGTCGGGTGGTGGAATCGTGGGTTTAGCGGATAGGAGCAGGCAAGGTTGAGGGAGATTGGCAAGCGGGTTGTGATATAATTTCGTTATTGAAAAGTCGGTTTGTTGTGCCAATAACAGGGGGTTATTAATGAAACACGTGTTGAAATTTATTGTATTGTCCGCTTTGCTGTTTCTAGCAGCTTGTACACCCAAACCAGTCGAAGTCACACGCGAAGTCACTGTTGAGAAAGAAGTGGAAGTGACTCGTGTGGTCGAAGTCATAAATGAAGTTGAAGTGACAAAAGAAGTGGAAGTAACTCGTATCGTAGAAGTGGAAAAAGAGGTTGAAGTAACAAGAATTGTAGAGGTGGAGGTTGAGGTAACGGCCGTTCCCACCGAAACACCTGCGCCCACACCAACCAAAACCCGCGCACCACAACCAGCCAACACCCAGCCACAACCCACCAAAGCGCCTTCGGTTGACTTGCAAGCGGTACTGCTGGCTTCCATGCTGCAAACGCGCATCAACATTGATGCCTATGGCGGTATGATTGATGGCGCATTACGGAGTGGCTCTGTTGATTGCCAGGACATCGTCAATACCTACGATGCCATCAAGAACGCGCCTACCTACGATGTGACAAATGCCAGTGATCTGGTCAAGAATGCTTATCCAGCCTACCGTTCTGCCATTGATGTTTTTACGAATGCGTCCCGGGACATGTCAGAAAACTGCCGCAGTTGGCTGGCAGATCCGTCGCAAGGTGGTGGTATTGACGCCCAACAGTGGGGGCTTGCTCGTTCAGAAGTGGGAACGGCCGTTGGCATCCTCCAGCCTGCTATTTTGAGCCTGGGTGGTGAATAACGTCATCGTCTAATTTTTAATCACAACACCGGCCTTCACAAAAAACGCGCCACCTAAAAAATAGGTGGCGCGTTTTGTTTTCTTTAAGAGAATCGTTATATTTTACTTGGAAAGACAAAAGGCGAGCGCTTGTTATTTATAATTTTTACGATTCGGGGGAGCAGCCTCCGCGTGATTTCTGCTCGTGATGCCAATAAAAAGGAACGGCCGTTATATGGAAAATAAACTCGAACTACCTGAATTTGCCAACGAAGATGAAGAAAGAGAATTTTGGGCCAATGTGGATCTGAGCGATTATTTTGAGTCAGATGATTTTGCGGAGGCATCGTTTCCCAATCTCAAACCAACCACCAGGCCAATCTCCATCCGGTTCCCAGAGTATGTATTGGATGCGGTTAAAATCAAGGCCAATGAAATGGGGGTTCCCTACCAGGCGCTTATCAAAGAAGCCGTTATCAAAGCGTATCTGCCCTCTGAATAGTCCTACACCGCTTATTTCACAATTTTATGAGAGAAAACGGCCGTTCACGCATGTAGGGTTTCTCGTGGCGGTCACGCATTTGCTCCAATGCAAGTCGGCTTGCTTCATCCAGGATTAAGGGAGGTCTTCTGCTCATACTCATCTCCTTTTGATCTGATGGACTTGAAGATTATCATTACTGGATTATTTTGTTAAGTTGCAAAAACCGCGCCTACTTTTACGAAGTCGGCCTTAGCAGACTAGTTTCCAGTCCACGAAGGTGGACTTCGTAACTGTTGCCGTGAATTTATTCGCTGAGTTAAGTTTTTGCTTCTGTGTAGACGGGATCCCCGACGAATGAGAAGGAGCGCACCAGATGGAAGGTGCTCAGTCCCAAGTCGTTGAGGGTGATATTGTTGAAGGCTAGATTGGTAACGGCCGTTTCATAAACCCCCATTTGCTGCAATATATCCCCATTCACTAAATTCTCAGTCAGGTAATTACTCAGCGAGTCTTCCCCTTTACTCCCATTTTGATACGCCATTTCGATATTGTGGAACACCTGCACCATGATTTCCGGGTAACGGGCGGACAGTGTCAGCAGATTGATGACCGTGCGGATTTCTTCTTGATTTTTGCTTTGATTGGTGCGGAACCAGAACACTTTCATTAGCTTGAGCACGTTGATCAGCCGTTTGATACTGCGCGGCGTCAGTCCAAGTGAGACACAAGCGTGTTCCAAATCGTCCAAGTCTTCAGGGTGGAATTTGATTTTTTGCGGTGAAAGCGGAATCAATTCAGGTTCCGGTGTTTTGCGTTCTTCTTCACTTTCGGTAACGTCTGAGAAGGGAATTTCAGATGGTTCTGGGCTGACCGGCTGTTTGGCAGTTAGACTTTCTAGTTCCGCTGTATCTATTTCCAACTCAAGCCCTTTGGTAAGCCCTCTTTGGATTGGCGGCTCTGCGCTGTCAAGAGGGATGGAGATGACGCCACTGCCATCATCTTCCTGCTCTGGGGTTTGCACGACCATTTCCATTTGGGCTTCCAGGAAACTATGCAAACTGCCTGGTTCGATGGGTCGCACCCGATAGGGAATCTGGATAATTTTCTCGATATAGTCCAGGCCAGACGGGTCGCCGTGATGCTGGAGGATGCCGGCGTACTGTTTTTCTAAGGCGCGGGTGACGTAGCGCGTATCCAGCCCCAAGACGACGACAAATAGTTCTGTGCGCAGCAGCAGTTGAACGGCTTCCAAAACTTCCACAACTTTGTGGGGCGGACAGCGATCCAAGTCGTCGATGAATAGGATAACGCGAGCGGGGCCACGCGGGAAGAATTTTTGTTTGGCGGCGGCGTGCAGGTCTTGCGTGCTGTGCACGGTGAGGGTGTCGGTTAGTTCTTGCAGATCTGCTTGGGCGCGGTGGAGCATACCGAGGCGTTCTTCGTAATCGCGGTCTTTGAGACGGGCGGAGACGAAGTCTTGCAGGGTGTTGAATTCACCTGCAATGCCCATCCGCTGCTGGTGGCGGTCGATTTGGGCGTTGAGTTTGTTTAGTGCATCTTCCAGTTTTTGCCGGTCTGCGGTCATTTTGGCTTGTTTTTGGTTGATGAGCTTGGTTTCTTCCGTGGTCATCATTTCGTTTGCCAGGTTGAGTGTGTCGTTGATGCCGGCGAGCCAGCGCTGCACTTTCTCTGACCATTCTTGATAGATGCGGAATCCTGCCAGAAGTGTTGTGCCGATGCTGCCCAGCCAGGACATGAGGTAGGGATAGATTTCTAGCTGTTGGAATCCGTACAAAAACAGTTCAGAAGAAGGGGAGGAATAGAAGGAGATGGCGAGGGAATGAACCATTTGCTTTGCCAAAGCATGTGGAGCATGTTGCGTCGCTGCCACAGGTCAGACATGGTAGGGCGCACTTGTTTGAGTTTGATCCCCAATTTGGTCAGGTCTTCGAGGTCTTCTTGGGTAATGTTTGGATTGTTTTTGAGTTCGTTTTGAATTTCTTGGGCGACGGTGCTGGTAACGGCCGTTGTCGTCAATTCTATCCATACTTCTTTTCTGGCATCCGCTTCAATTTGCTGTTGTTGATCCGCTTCAAATTGCTGCAATTCGAGTTCTAGTTGGTTACGTTCCTCTTCAACCGCTGCCATTTCTGCGAGCTCTTTGGCTCGCATTTCGTTATAAGCGTCCCATAAACTGTCCGGGGTTTTGCCTAGCTGCCAGTTTTTGACGGCAGCCGTGCCAACTTCCGTTTTTAACAAGGCTTCTCGTTCATGGCTGCCCAGTTGATTGAGTGCTAACCAGTTGGCACCGCCTGCCAGCAGTTGATCTTGGGTGAATAATTGTTCAAGGGATAACTGTTTGTTCAGATCCATGAAGATGGTTTGCATGAGGCTGGCCCACAGGTCAGATTTGGCGTAGGTCCAGGCGTTGAACTCAATGGGGTAGATGTGGCCGACGTAGGGTTCCGTTTCATCAGCTTCCCAGCCTTTGCTGATTTTGAGCGAGCGAATGCGCATCATTTCTTGCTGCATGAGGTGCATGGCAAAAGATTTGCCGCTGCCCCAGCCGCCTAAAATGCCGACGGCCAATGGTGTTTCTACGTCGCGCAGGAGCAGGGTTTCTGCCAGAGCGTATACTTCTGTTTTGATGCCCAGGGTATCTTCGCCAGCGACGCTGTCGGCGCTGAGTTTTTGGGCGCGGTTGGCGGTGAGCAGGTTGACGGTGTTTTGGGCGGCGGCGACTACATCGTCTCTGCCGGGGCGGGTGGTGAGGGTGATGGTTTTGAGCGGATTGCCTATGCTGGGTAGTCCCCAGTAGATGGCTGTGAGCATGTCTTCGACTACGCGGACGCTGTTGAGTTTGCCCCGCCCGCTGCCTAGCAGGGGAATGGCGAGGTGGCTGATGTTGTTGTCGATGGCGAGTTTGATGATGGCTTTGGCTGTCGCTTCGGGGTCGAAGGGGCCTGAGTTGGAACGGGCGGGGGTGGCGGCGATGATTTGATAACGGCCGTTCTCTCTTCCATCAGGCAGCTCCGGCGCATTGGGTAGAATTTGTGGGCCAAGCGAGGCATCCAGGGTGATGAGGACGGGGGTCTCTGGGGTGATGGTGGTAACGGCCGTTTGTACCTGAGCGCGTAACGCATTCCACACATCTTCGCCCATTCTGTTGCGCAGCGCTTGTGATAAACCGCCCTGCATACCCCCTTGCACCCCTACAGAAATCACCAATGCATTGACGGGCAGCAGCCACGGTTCATCGGTTTGCGCGAGATGAATGTTAGTGCCATACCGTTGCGCCAGATCGGTGAGTGTGGCGGGCGTTGTCTCTGTGGCGTCAGATGCTTCCTGGCTGTTTTCTGTCTCGTCGTTGTAGTTGGCTTCTGGCTTATCTTCAACTGGCGGATCTTCTGGCAATGCGTTGCTGTCTGAATTTGTATCAGAATCGTCGCTGGGGGGAGGGTCTTCAACGCCTGGAACGCCAGTTAATTCTTCAAGGCTGTTGGCGACTTGTCTGAAGTCTGCTAAATCAGCATCTGGGTTTTGTGGGAGTGGGGCTTGTTGCGCTTTGTTAAAATTAGCAGGCGCGTCTCTTCTCGATTGCAATGTCTTCGGAATTATTGATGTCGCCCACAGAAATTTTGTCTCCACCAACCTTATCACCGGTGAATTTGTCTCCTTGCACGACATCGCCATAAACGGCGTAATGGTTGACTTGTTGGATGTCTTCTCGGGCAACTGAGCTGGGAAGTTGGAAATCTGGCGGCACGTCTTGCCAATCGACAAAGCTGCGTTCTTTCCTCACAATATTGACTAAATCTTGCAGGCGGTTTTGTCTAGCCAATGACAAGATTAGATTACGAATAAAGGCTGATTTTTAGTCTCCAGGAATGTTTTCGTAATCTACGCCTAAGTCAAAACAGATTGTGCGTACATCATTTAAACTGAAGTATTGCTCGATTTGTTTATGTAGCGTCGATAAATATTGTGTGCTGTCAGGTGTGTTCATGTGAATCTACTTCCCCTTGGCAGATTCTGCCGATTGAAATCGGGCAGATATTAGTGGGAAACATGCGCAAGCATGTTGACATAAGAACGATGTGCGTTTTAACGTCCTTTGATGTTATCTGTGTGGCTTCAGTCCATAGATTTAACCTGCGTAGGCAGGTAAACGCGGAACGTGCTGCCTTGCCCGGGTTTGCTGGTGAGGTCAACGTGGCCGCCGTGGGCTTCCGTGAGCATGCGCACGATGTAGAGGCCGAGACCGCGCCCGGTGGTGTCGTAGTTGTCGGCGTCTTCGGTGCGGTAGTAGAGGTTGAAGGCGGCGGCTTGCTGCTCTTCGTTCATGCCTTGGCCGCTGTCTGTCACTTGGATAACGGCCGTTTCCCCTTCCACCCGCGTCGAGACCACAATCTTGCCTTCATGGGGCGTGTATTTGATGGCATTGTTGATGAGATTGTAGAGGATTTGCTGCAACCGGTTCTCGTCAAACGCGAAGACGAGCGCATCAGGCCAGAGATGCAGCGAAATTTTTTGCTTGCGTCTCTCAGCCATATAAGCGAGCATGTTGACAGCTTGAGAAACGATATCATTCAAATCTTTTTCTTCGGGGCGAAGCGTAAGCTGCCCCTGTTCTAGCGAATCGAGATCGAGAAAATCGTTGATAAGCCAATCCATCCGTATCGATTGCTTTTGGATGATTTCGGTGAATTCTTTGATTTTGGGGGGCGATATCCTCTGGTATCAAGCGCAGCATCAAATCGCTGTAAGCCGTGATGGTGGTCAGGGGGGTGCGTAAATCATGCACCGCCATCGAAAGGAACAAGGATTTGAACTGATTGAGGTGATGCAGTTCTTTGTTGGCTTCGGAGAGCTGTTCTTTTACCAGCAGCAGTTCGTTGCGATGCTGGGTGAGCCCCTGCTCCATTTGTGCCTGATCGGTCACGTCTTCTATGATGAGTAGCAAGCCAGAATCCAGTTCTGGATTATCGATGGGGGTGATGTTGATATCTATGTAAATTAAACGGCCGTCAGGCATCTTCCGATTGACCCGTTCAAAAGCAAGAAAAGGCAAAGTGTGATTGATGACTGCTTTCAAGCTGTCTTCTGCGCCCACAAATTCCCAAATTAATTCTTCGATAGGTCGGCCAAAAATATTATGGGTAGGTTCGCTAACGACTGTGGAGAAATTAGGGGAGGCATAAAGCACACGCAAGTCAGGTGAAATGAGGGCATAGGCCACGCGATGAATGACGTTAAGTACTTTGGTGACTTGCGCGGCGAGCATGATTGAACTCAGGTTGTTTGGGGGTATGGTCATGCTTTCCTTCCTTCGATGAGATCTGCTAAGTGGGCAAATGCGACTTCTACATTTTCACCCGTTTTGGCGCTGGTAAGCAGGAATGAGGCGTTTAGTTCGGCGGAAACGGCCGTTAACGTCTCATCATCAATGGCACGATCATCTGGTAAATCCACTTTGTTACCTAAAAAGATAACAGCGACCGCTGGATTCACGGCCCTTACTTGTTTGGTGTAGCGTTTCATCGCTTCCAGCGTATCCGGTCGGGTGAGGTCACAGACGACCAACGCGCCAGCCGTGCCCAGTAAATAGCCCGTTTCTGCTCGTGAGAACTCGTTCCCGCCCACCAAGTCCCAAATCAGAAGATTGAGTTGGCTATCCTCTCGTTCTAATGATTTTCGGGCCACTTTAACACCAATCGTACTGAGATATTTGTCATCAAAACGGCTTTCGACAAACCGTCTCACCAAGCTCGTTTTACCAACGGCAAAATCTCCTAATAAACATACTTTCTTTTGCACAACTATCATGGCTTTGTGTACTCCGTTATGGCATCAATCAGTTTGATGTGCATCAATTTTCTGGGGTCGGTGTGAAAGTGGCGGTTACAGGCACAACATCACCCCGTAAGGCGACCCAGGCATAAGGCACCCAACCTCGTTGAGTGCCAGGCAGCCAGGGCAAATCAGACTGCCATTGTACCTCTGCCCATGATCCTAACACAGAAATCAAGATCATCGGCGTCTCAAATTCTAAAGCCACAAGCCGTTCTGCATCAACGTCGGGAGCCGCACGCACCCAAATGGGGCTGATAGCTTCGGCGGCTGGTGGTGTGGCGGTGTTTGTGGGCGTGCCAGTCGTTGTGGGGGTGAGGGTGTTGGTGGGCGTGTGGGATGGGGTGCTGGTGGGCGTGTTGGTAGGCGTGTTTGTGGGGGTGTGGGTTTGCGTCGGGGTGGGTGTGTTTAGTGGGCGTATAGGGTGGGGTGGGTGTGTAAGTCGGCGTATGGGTGGGTGTATTCGTGGGGGTGGGTGTGTTGGTGGGTGTATGGGTTTGGGTGGGCGTCGAGCTGGGAAAGGCGACGGGATAGAGGGCGATGGTGAATTGCAGGTAGAAGCAGGAGAAGCCTAAGAATATCAGGCCGATGAGACCCGCCGCCAAAATGAGCCATTTTTGAGCCGAGGAAAGACCGGCTGGGGGTTGCTGACCGATAGCTGTGTTGTTGACAAACTGTTGAATACGCGGCTCCATGTAAGGTAAATCTGCTGGATTGCCGGTGTAACTGCGGAGCTGGGCTTCGTATAGAACGTGCAAATCGCTGACCAAGTAGCGCAAATGGGCGTGAAAGCCAGGTGGCTCTACACCGGAAATGACGACGGCGGCGTAGGCGACGCGCCCGCTTTGGATGAGGATGCGCAGGTCGCCATATTGGATTTCGTTTAGCTCTTCGGGGGTGTCTCCCTCTGGGGTGAAGGAATCGCGCACGAAGTCACGAACGGCCGTTAACATGCCACTAACTAAATCGGAATCGGCCGTTTCTTCACCAGAGAAGTTTTCTTGTGCCAATAACAAGCCGGAGCCGTGTTGGATGATGAAGATTTCACGCACGGCAAAGGGCAGCGAGTCGCGCACGGCCAGTTCCGTGGGGGAGATGCCCCTAAGCCGTGCCCACAGACCGCGTAACAAACCCTGCCCGCCAAAGGTAATGCGTAATTGGGCGTCTACATTGCGCTGCATCTCACGGAAGAATTCGGAAACGGCCGTTTGCACCGTCTCCCCAATCACTGGGGCAAGTGCCTCCACCATATCATCCCGCGAATCCCGAATCTGCACCCGGATCGCCTCGCCCATCACCGGGCCGAGCGCTTCTGCCATCTCTTCGCGGCTGTCGCGGATACGCCGTCCCACCAAATCGCCAAAGACGGGCGTGAGTTTTGCGATCACTCCCTCAGAATCGGTCTGCGCTCTTCGCTGGAGTATATCGACTTGCACCGCCAAATCTTGGGCGCGATTTTCAGCATCGCGCAGGGCTTGGCGCGTGGCAAGCAATTCTGCGTTCAGGGCATCTGAACGGGTTTGCAGCTGGTTGATGTGGTCTTGAGTTTGGCTTTGGTAGGTGGCAAGCTGTTCTTGCAAGGCTTGGATGCGTTTGCGCTCTTCTGCCAGCAAAATAGCTTGAACAGAGGCCAGCAATGGATCATCACTTCTCTCGGGTGACAGGGTGGGATTCCGGTACTTCCGGCTCAGGCGGCGAGGTGGTCATAAATAGAAGCGGGGCGGTTCGTGAACCGCCCCACGGTTAAGTTGGATTAGTCTAAATCGGTGCGCATACGTTGACCAAGTTCTGCCAGCATTTGGCCTAAATCGGCGCGGGAGACCTTTTTGTTTTCCAGCAAACTGGCGAAAGTCATCAATTCCTGGCGTAATTCATCATCTCGCTGCTTGCTTTCGGCTTGCAGAGAACGTGACTGCTCGGTTTGAGCTTCACTCAGTCTGTCCAGGCGGTCGCTTAAATCTCTTTGAATTTGCCGAAGCTGCGACATGAAATCGGCCGTTAAGCTGTCTAGCCGCTGCGAAAGATCTTTTTGCACGTCACGCAGTTGAGCCGCATGGTCTGTTTTCTGAGCATCTAACCGGTCTGATAATTCTCGCTGGGTGGTGCGAATTTGTGCGGCTAGGTCACTGTTCTGTCCGTCAATGCGGTCGTTTAACTCTTGTTGAACGGCGCGTAGATTATTGCTTTGCGCTTCGGTTTTCATGTTGAGCCGTTCCACAAAATCAGTGCGGGTGGCAGCCAACTGGCTCCCGGCAGTTTGATCAAGATTGCCAACTTTTTGCTCAATTTGGTTAGACAGATCTTGACGGATGGCTTCAACGCGCAATTCTAAATCGCTCATCCGTTTTTCTGTGGAACGCGCTTGCCCGCCAAATAGGATGTCGCGCAGGCGAGCTAATTCGGTATCTGTGGCAGCCGTGTCTGCTGATGGAGGCGTTGGGTCTGATTTTTTTGGAGGGGGAGGTGTATCCATGGCGGGGAGTGCCTCTTTTTGCCTTTCAGGTGCAGGGTCTTGTTGTGGCATTTTGTCAACTACAAGCTCTGCTGTTTCAATGGGATCATCTGTGTTTTTCTTGCCGAACATGGTTAACCTCCTACTGTTTTTGTGAGACTAATAAATTAATTCCCGTGTGTGTGAAACTTTAAGATGGCCTGGAAACGGCCGTTTCTCTTCAAACTGGATTGTGCTGCTTCTCTCAACGGGTTACGACTACCAAGATTATAACCTATTTGCAAAGGGTTGCTCAACTCTCAACGAAAAGTTACTGGATTTCGTATGCTGCTGAATGAAACTCCCTGATTAAGGCGAGTAATGTTACAATGATGCCGATTATTTTTAGCTGAATCCGATTAATCGCACCTGATTTTTACATTACATAATTACAAATTGTGTTTAAAGGAACTGCGAATATGGTAACAACCCTCAATGTGGAAAATGCACCGCCAGCTTTTCATCTGCTCGTGAAACCCACGGGTGCTGTCTGTAACCTGGATTGCAAATATTGCTTCTTTCTCTCCAAAGAAATGCTCTATCCGGGCAGCCGTTTTCGCATGGCCGATGACTTGTTGGAAACTTATATCAAGCAGCTGCTGGAATCGCATCAGGTGCCAGAAGTGAATTTGGCCTGGCAGGGTGGTGAGCCAACGCTCATGGGGCTGGATTTTTTCAAGCGCGTTGTGGAATTAGCCAATACGTATAAAAAGCCAGGTCAACAGGTAGCCCATACCATGCAAACGAACGGCACAAAATTGGACGACGAGTGGGCGGCGTTCTTCAAAGAGAACAATTTCCTCATCGGTCTCAGTGTGGATGGCACGAAAGAGATGCACGATACCTATCGCGTGAACAAAGGGGGCGCTGGCAGTTTTGACCAGGTGATGCGCGGCCTGAGACGTGTTGAAGAAACACAACGTTGATTTTAATATTCTCTGCACCGTCCACAATGCCAATGCGGATCATGGCGCAGAGGTGTATCGCTTTTTTCGTGATGAGTTGGGCGCGGATTTCATGCAGTTCATCCCGATTGTGGAACGGGCGGATGAGACGCTGCTCCCGTTGGCAAATGTGGGATGGAGTGAACGGGATGGGGGAGAACGGCCGTTATACGTCCAGCAAGGCAATCTCATCACAAGCAGGTCTGTGGGCGCAAAGCAGTACGGCCAATTTCTCATCGACATCTTTGAAGAATGGGTGCGCCGCGATGTGGGCACGGTCTACGTGCAGTTGTTTGACGTCACCTTGGGCAGTTGGGTGGGGCAGCATAATTTGTGCATCTTCTCGCCTACTTGCGGCAATGCCCTGGCCCTTGAACATAACGGCGATCTGTATTCTTGCGACCATTACGTCGAGCCAGATTATTTGCTGGGCAATATCCAGGAAACCCATATGCTAGAACTGGTCGCCTCCGACAAACAGCGCCAATTTGGGCAAGACAAGCTGGATACCCTGCCCCAATACTGCCTGGATTGTGATGTGCGCTTCGCCTGTCATGGGGGCTGTCCGCGTAACCGGTTTATCAATACGCCAGACGGGGAGCCTGGGCTGAATTATTTGTGCGCGGGTTACAAGGATTTCTTCCACCACGTTACCCGTCCTATGAATAGGATGGCAGCCTTGCTCAAGGAAAATCGGGCGCCCTCTGAAATCATGAAACTCTATGCCCAGGCAGATGCGCAACAGGCGCAGGCATTCGCTCACGTGGGGCGCAACGAGCCTTGCCCCTGTGGCAGCGGCAAAAAGTTTAAGCAGTGTCATGGTAAGAAAGCATGAAACAGTCTGGTGGAAGTCGGGTAGAAACGGCCGTTCTCATTGCAGTCATCGTCGTCGGTATCATCCTGGTCGGTGTACTCTGGGTTCGTTTCAGCGATAAGGTGTACGTGCATGAAGGGGTGGTGGCTGATCCCGCTTCGTGTGCGGGCGATATGGCGTTTGCCGTCATCGGTGATTATGGCAGTGCCGGGCAGCCAGAAGCAGCGGTCGCGGCGCTGGTAAAAAGCTGGCAGCCGGAGTTCATCGTCACCGTAGGCGACAACAATTACCCCGATGGGGAATGGGCGACCATCGACTTTAACATCGGTCACTATTACAGCGACTACATTTTCCCCTACGTTGGTGAGTATGGCTCCACGGCAACTGAAAACCGCTTCTGGCCCGCGTTGGGCAACCATGATTTACGCACCGACTCAGGCCAACCCTACTTTGATTATTTCACGCTTCCCGGCAACGAGCGCACTTATGATTTTGTGGCAGGCTCCGTCCACTTTTTTGTGTTGAACAGTGATCCGTCAGAGCCAAACGGCCGTTCTGTCGATTCCATCCAGGCGCAGTGGTTACAAGCTGGGCTGGCAGCGTCTGAGCAGCGGTGGAATTTGGTAGTGATGCATCATACTCCTTACACCTCGTCGCTGAAACGTAACTCGGATAAGGAAATTCAATGGCCGTTTGCAGACTGGGGCGCAACGGCCGTTCTCTCCGGTCATGATCATCTTTACGAACGGTTTGAAGTGGATGGTATCCCCTATTTTGTCAATGGCGCAGGCGGCAAAGACCTCTATAACTTTGGTCGTCCCGGATCAGAAAGCGTTGTGCGCTACAATCAGGATTACGGGGCTATGCCTGTAACGGCAAGCGACACTTGTATCAACTTTTCATTCTACAACACCCAAAGCGACCTGATAGACAGCGTAACGCTGACACAATAACCCCCACCCTAACCCTCTCCCTCTGGGAGAGGGCTGGGGAGAGGGAAACTATCTTTTACTTGAGCGATAAAAACGTTTAAGATTAGCCCTAAATCGGCTGAACAAGGATGGCTGTTGATGAACGAACAACGAATCGAAACAAATGAATCGCCCCATATCATGATTTCTGAGTGTGGCGGGCAGGTGGTAGTGAAAAGTTGGCGGGAAACGGCCGTTTCCATTCAAGGCCCCTCCTTCACCGTTGAGCAAAACGGCTCCATCCGCATCACCAGCCAGGACGATCTGTTTTTAGCCGTGCCAGCCCAAACCAGCGTCAGCCTGGGCAATATTGCCGGAGACGTCACCCTCAAACATCTTGAAGGGGGCATTACCGGCGACGATTTGCAAAGAAATGTCACGCTCAACAATGTGGATGCGGTACAGATTGATCGTATTGGGCAGGCGCTGACGGGCGAGAATTTGAACGGCATCTTGAATGTGCGACATGTAGACGGGGCTGTTTCGCTGCAACGGGTCGGCGAAGTGAAATTGGGGTCTGTTTTAGGCAGTGCGGTGATTGGCTATGCCAACGGCTCGGTTGAGCTGATTCGGGTGGCAGGCAAGTTGGCGCTCAAGTCGATCAACGGGGATGTGATGGTGGGCAATGCGGAGATGGATGTCGTTTTGCAAAATGTGGGGGGCAACAATTCCTTGCCGTCGGTGATGGGCGATATTTGGTTGGTGGGCGGTCTACGGGCTGGGCGAGCAGTTGTTTGTGGCCGAGCGCACCATTTACGTTTACTGGCCGGACGATGCGCCGTTACACTTATTTGCCAATGCGCCCCAAATTGACAACTGGGTACTGCTGTCGGACAAAAACGAAAGCCACGAAGGAGAGCAGTTGATTCTGACGGGGCATATCGAAGAAGGCAAAACGTCGCTCACCCTTAAAGCGGCGCAGCGCATTGCCCTGAAACCGTTGGGCAGCGAGGAACCCCGTTTTTCGCCGGAAGAATTCGTTGTTCCGGTGGCAGTGGCTGAGGAATTGGCGCTAAAAGTGCAAACGGCCGTTCACGCGGTACTAACTGAGTCGGCTGAAATGGAGGGGCTGGAGGAAAGGCTGGTAACGGCCGTTGTAGACGCCCTGGCAAATTGGCAACCGCTTGCTGAGCCTGTCGAAGCAGAGCCTGTCGAAGCATCGGTTGCAGAGCCTGTCGAAGCATCGGTTGCTGAGCCTGTCGAAGTAGCCAATCCCGAGAGCCAAACCCACATCCTCCAACTCATCCGTGATGGCCTCATCTCCATCGAACAAGCCGATTTGCTGTTAGGCGCCTTGAAGAAGATATAAATTTTTGTTCTCACGCAGAACGTGGAACGAGGAAAACGAAGGGAATAGTGACGATGCTAGTGAAAATTTGTGGCATAACAAACCTGGTAGACGCCTTAGTCGCCGTCGAAGCGGGCGCAGATTATCTGGGCTTTATATTCTATCCAGAAAGCAAACGCGCCATAACGCCGCAAGCGGCGCAAATTATTGTCGAAGTATTGCGGGCTGAGGGGGATTGTCCCTTCCTCGTGGGCGTATTTGTCAACGAGACGGCCGAGCGCATGGCCGATATTCTGGATATGTGTGACCTGGATTTCGCCCAACTTAGCGGCGAAGAAGTGCCAGCGCTCATCGGTGAACCCGACTCTCCGATATTTGGCGTGGCCTACAAAGCGCTGCGCCCTGCCTCGCTCACAGAAGCAGAAGTAGATGCGGAATGGTTCTTGCCTCCCAACTACGAAGCCGAAATCAAAAGACAGCGGGGCGATGGCGGGCGTCCTAGTCTGCTCATCGACACCTTCCATCCCACCCTGCGCGGCGGCACAGGGGAGACGGGTGATTGGTCGATAAGCGCCAAACTGGCGCAAGACATTCCTGGCCTCATGCTGGCGGGCGGCTTGACTGCCGACAACGTGGCTGAAGCGGTACGTCAGGTGCAGCCGTATGGGGTGGATGTTGCCAGTGGGGTGGAGGCTTCTCCCGGCAAGAAGGATCATGATTTGGTGCGAAGATTTGTGTTGAATGCGAAAACGGCCTAGCTCCGACGTGCTTTTGGAAATGAGGAGTGTTTTAAGATCAAGTCTGCGGCTTGTTCTGGAGACACAGCCACAGCAAGAGTATTAAATATCTATGTCTATTTTCATCGGATTGGTAATTGTATTTAGTGCGATTGGCCTTGTATTGAAATATCGTTCTCTATTTCGTGTGCAAGCTCAACAAGATGGATGTTTTTTGAGCTGCTTTAAAAGCATTATTATTGGTGTGTTACTGGGTTTTTATATTGTGGGTGGTTTGATATGGTTCATCATTAAGTTCTTCGGTTTAGCAAGAACTTATTATGACTTTTTAATCGACAATTTTCTCTTTATGACTTTTATGGCGCTATTAATTTATGTTGTTTTTGGCTTATGGTTGGCTGAAACCATAAACCCCACTTTTCTCTTCGTCGACCATACTCCCAGACCTATTGTTCGCAGACTTTATATCATTTTATTATCTATCGCACTTTTTTTCGTTTTCTCATCGTTATTTGCCTTAACCTACGTTACCATCGAGGAAACAGGAAAAGGATTGTTAAGCGGCCCCGAATGGGTAACTGGTGTAGTAGAAATGAAATCATCAAGTTTTAGTCGTTCAGGAACTCTTTACTATGTAGATATCAACGGAAAACATTTGCATGTACCTGATTCAACGTGGTGGCATTCCCTTGAAAAAGGCGATGAGGTTCGATACGCTTTCAATCCACATGTAACAGGAACCGCAGATGCCATTAGACCGGATCGAATTTCTCTAACCAACACTGGTATTGTATTGATTATTGCTGGATTGCTTCTTTGGTTATTAACGATAGGAGCCGCATGGGATGGATTTGCAAAGTCTTGGAAAAGAGAAAGCCAGAAATGGACTAGCTCTAGTGTCGAGGGATAATTCTTGCTGTGGCCATGTCTCCAGACTGTGCCACTCCTCGCTTGCCATTCCCCAATTATATGGCAGTCGGGATACAACGGCCGTTCTCACCCATCATCCCTGCTTTGGCGACGTCTTCCGCTAATCGCTGTAACGGTTTTTGAACCGAGCCTTTCTGCTGGGCGGACTCCGACCCCCCGCTGTAGCGCGGTCTTCCGTTTGCCGCTGTGGCCGGCGTCACCGCCGTGCCACACCCTGCTTGCCATTCTCCAATTATGTGGCAGTCGGGGAGCAACGGCCGTTCTCACCCATTATCCCAAGAACGGCCGTAGGGGTTGAATCGTCAATCCTGCGGCACGCCCAGGACAGGTTATTGAATTGGTAATTGAGAACGGCCGTTTGCTGGCAAATGTGGTTGAGACTGGCAAGCGGGGTGTGGCGCGGTGGGGAACCCTCATTTCATTCGCCTTGATTTTAACCGCATCCAATACATACCTATGCCTCTTGGCTCAATCCCATTGAAAAGCTGTGGCGCTGGCTGAAACAGGATGTGATTCATCTTCACGACAGTGCGCATGAAAACAAGTTGACGACGTTAAGGCAACAGGTTTGTGATTTTTTGGCTCGTTTTGCCACTGGCTCACTGGAACTACTCCACTATGTGGGCATTTTATCCGAAGAAGAGGTTCTTCAGACTACCAGATTAATTTGTTAAAGTGCAATAACCGCTGGCTTAAACGGGTCTAATTCATCTCCGCCTCAATTTCAGCGATGGCCGCCCGCCCCACCATTTCCAGCGCCGTGTCACCCGAAGGCGGCTGCATCGAGCCAGCCCGCACATCGCGGAAGTAGCGTTCCAGCGGCAGCGCATTGGTCATACTCGTACCACCAGCAATACGCAGCGCTTTATCCGTCACTTTATTCGCGGTATCCGTGACCATGTTTTTGGCCGCGGCGATGCGCGGCAGAAAAGCCTCGCGGTGTTCGTTTTTCCCCGTCCATTCCCCAGCCACCGCAAACAACAACGCTTGGGCCGCTTGCAGGGCAATGTCAATTTCACCGATTTGGCGCTGAATTTTAGGCAGCGTGGAAATCGGTTTGCCCAACGCCGTCGGCACCCGTTCCAGGGCAAATTTGATGACGGCGTTTCGGGCAGCAACGGCCGTTCCCATATAAACACTCGCCATAATCAACGGAAACCAGATATTGGGTTGGGGAATTTGGGGCGTATCGATCAAATTCTCGCAAGGCACAATCACATTTTCAAAACAAACGTCGTTGCTGTCACTAGCACGAAGACTGAGCGCATCTTTCCAGGTATGTTCCCACGTCAGCCCAGGTGTGCCCTTCTCCACCACTAAAATGCCCAGGCTGTTGGCCACATTGGCGTAGACCAGCATGTGAGTGAGATGCTCACCCCCAGTCACCCAGGTTTTACGGCCGTTTAGCACCCAGCCAGACCCATCAGCAGTGGGAACGGCCGTTGTGGCTGGCAATCCTCCGCGTGAAGGGCTGCCCATCTCCGGTTCACTGGCAACGGCGTTAATCAGTGCGCCCTGAGCCGCCGCCACGCACAGCTTTTCATAAGCCGCCTTACGCCAATTCGTCGCTTCCCGTTGCAAGCCAAACACCTGAATCGGCATCGCGGCAACCATGGCGGTGGAACTGCTGCCTTGTGCCAACTGCACTTGCGCGGCCACACAATCCAGCAGCGAATAGCCGTATCCGCCAAATTCTTTAGGGACACTTAGCCCCGTGTAGCCCGTTTCTTGCAACAAGCGCACATCTTCGACCGGTAATGACGCCAGTTTGTCGGCCATGCTTGCCCGTGGTGCTATCTCTTTTGCGATGGTTTTAGCCAGGGAAACTGCCGTTTTGTTGGGAACCATGTCTCTATAATCCTTTACTGCAAAAATATCGAAGGCATTGTATCATTAAAAAAGGAAGCCGAGAACTGTGGAGGAGCCACGAAGAACCCCACAGAATTTAACAGAAACAACCAAATAGGACTTTAGTCCTAATATCGTGTTTAAACAAAAATCGTAAGGAAAATTGTATCCTTTCAAATCTAGTCTTTGGCATGGAAGCAGGTGAAAAAATGTCCGATTTAAGCAAACGAAAACGATTAGAAGCCGTCATCGCTGGTGAAAAACCAGATCGCATCCCCGTCGCCTTGTGGCGGCATTGGCCCGGTGATGACCAAGATGCGCACGCCCTGGCAGCGGCACATCTGCAATGGCAGCAAACCTATGATTGGGATTTGCTCAAAGTGGGGCCAGCCAGCAGCTACTCAGTGGACGATTGGGGCGTGGAAACGGAATGGGTCGGCCACATCGAAGGCACTCGCCAATACCGCCGCCGCGCCATCCACCAGCCGGAAGATTGGGAAAAACTGGAACCGTTAGACCCCACGCAAGGCATGTTGGGCAAACAAATTGAAGCGCTGCGGCTCGTCGGGGAGCAAGTTGGGGAAGCGGTGCCGTTTATTGCCACCATCTTCTCCCCACTCTGCCAAGCCAAGCATCTAGCCGACAACCCTGTCATGCTCAGTCATCTGCGCAGTCATCCAGACTCGTTCAAAAAAGGGCTGGAAACAATTACGGAAAGCACGCTGCGTTTCATTGAAGCGGCCAAGTCAACGGGAATCAGCGGCATTTTCTTTGCGGTGCAGCACGCCCGTTATCCGTTGCTGAATCGAGAGGAATTTGTGGAAAACGGCCGTTACTATGACCTGAGAATCCTGGAATCCGTCAGCGATTTATGGTGCAACATGGTTCACATCCACAGCACCGACGTGATGTTTGATCTAACCGCCGACTATCCCGCCCAGTTCATCAATTGGCACGACCGTGAAGCCGGCATCAGCCTGGCAGACGGTTTGGCTCAAATTTCCGGAGCAGCCAGTGGTGGTGTAGACCACTGGACATTGCATCAAGAAGCGCCAAGCCAAACACTGGCCGAGGCCAAAGATGCCATTGCCCAAACCAAAGGAACCCGCCTTTTGCTGGGCACAGGCTGCGTTACCATGGTGACTACACCCACCCGCAATATTCGGGCACTGCGAGAATTGGTACTTTCGTTACCCTAATCTTTTGAGTCAGAACCGTTATACTTGTGAATAATTCGTGAAGAAGTGGAGAGATAATTATGGGAAAATTAGTATTGGTGGTTGATGATGAAGATATGACGCGGCAAATGATTGCCATGTTCCTGAAAATGTCTGGACATGACTCTGCCGAAGCGGAAAATGGTGTGGTTGCGCTGGAACAAGTGGCAAAACTTCAGCCTGACGCCATTATTTTGGACGTGATGATGCCGGAAATGGATGGCATTACCATGTGCAAAAAATTACGCAAGAATCCAGCGTCGGCAGCTATTCCGGTTCTCATGCTAAGTGGGCGCTCCCAACTTGGGGCGGAACTGGATGGCATGGAAGCCGGTGCCAGTGCTTATATGCGGAAGCCAATGGATCCAAAAGAAATGTTGGTTATTCTGAACGAGCTCATGATGCAGGCAGATGCAGTTAAAGCGTAATCGACTCTTTTTTGACCGGTGTTAACATGCGCAGAACACCGGTAACATCCCTCTTTCATTCAATCGAGCATTTCTAAGCGTACCCGATCATCTGGTTCTGTGACTAGGGCTTGCGCAACGGCCGTTTTTGCTGCATCCGTGCCAATCTGGTGTAAAGCCCAGGCGGCATGGCCTCGAATGGGCGGGTGGGGATCCGTGAGGAGCGCAGTAAGCATGGGAATGGCGCTTTCATGACCCCAATTCCCCGCCGCCACACATGCATTCCGCACCAACCGGTTCCGCTTAATCCGCTTAATAGGGCTGTTGGCAAATCGCGCCTGGAAACCCGCTTCATCCAACACTAAAATCTCCAGCAACGGCGGCGCGACCACATGCCAATCTCCACTCTCTAATCTCCAATCTCCCGGGTAGAAACCCGCTTCATCCGTCAACGCCGCAAACCGATTAAACGGACACACTTCCTGGCATACGTCACAGCCATAAATCCAGTTGCCCATTAACGGGCGCATCTCTCGCGGAATCCAATCCTTTAGCTCAATGGTCAAATAAGAAATACAGCGCCGCGCATCCAGCACATACGGCTCGGGGAAGGCGTTGGTGGGGCAAGCGGGTTGGCAGCGCTGGCAACTACCGCAAGAGGGCGATTTTAGATTGAGGAGTGGCGGTTGGCGATTATCCGTCAAATTTAACGTGGTCAGTATCTCTCCGAGGAAGAAGAAGGAGCCGTGACGGGGGTTGATGAGCATTGTATTTTTGCCAGTGAACCCGAAAACGGCCGTTTCCCCATGATCTCGTTCTAAAATGGCCCCCGTATCCACATAGACACGGCTTTGCACCTCAGCCTGGCTTTGGCCTTGCAGCCAAGCCGCGAGTTCCTGTAAACGAGGGGTCATCACATCATGGTAATCGACTCCCCAAGCGTAGTTGGAGATGCGAGCGCGACTGGGGTCTTGGGCAATATGAGTAGGCACTTTGCCAGGGAAATAGTTCAAGCCCACACACAGAACCGTTTGCACACCGGGCAGAATCACATTCAAATCCTGACGGCGCACAATGCGGTCGGGGCGGGCTAAATAGCCCATTTTGCCATGCCGTTCTTGCTCAATCCAAGCGAGATACGCATCCAGTCGGCGGGCAGGTTGTGCCGGAATCAGGCCAAAGAAATCAAACCCTAATTCTCGGACTTTTTCTTCCAGCCCATCAATCAAATCCTCATTCTGCTGCACCATGACTTCCGCCTTCTGATTTCTGCCTTCATCCTTCATCCTTCCGATTTTATCACGCCCTTCGCATCTGGTGAATTGTGGTATAATCGCGCCGAAAAAGTGCAACAATCCACAAGGAGGATGTTATCCATGAGTGAATCACAAGTAACCATTTCTGTTCGACCAGGCAAAGTAGCCTATGTTGTTACCGTTGTTGGCCGTATAGATAGTTCTAATGCCTCGGAATTAGACACCACATTGGCTCAACTTATTGATGATAGTCACCATAAACTTGTTCTGGAACTGACAGAGGTCTCATACATGAGCAGTGCTGGCTTGCGAGCCATTGTCTCGGCGCTGCGTACTGCCAAAAAGAAACATGGTGATGTGCGTATCGCTGCCCCATCCGAACGCGTATCTGAGGTATTTACTTTGGCGGGGCTCACCCCCTTGTTCCAAATGTTTGATGATATAGAAACGGCCGTTAACAGCTTCGACTAATAGAACTGAAACCTGTTTTTTTTAAGATTAGAGATTAGTGTTGAGATTTACGCTAATCTCCGATCTTTTGTTTTTATGAGCGACAAACACTCCCTCACCACTTCAGGCCAATATGAACACATCAAGCAAATTTGTGAATTCATAACGGTCGGAGCAAAGCAAGCAGGGCTGGATGACCATACCATCTTCCAAGTTGAATTGGCTTGCGATGAGGCGTGTACCAACATTATCGAACACGCTTACGAAGGAGAAGGGAAAGGCGACATCATCGCCACTTGGGAAGCCTCGCCTCACACATTTACCATCACACTACACGATAACGGCCGTGGATTCGACCCAGATGCCGTTAAGGACCCAGCTTTTGTAAAACCAGATTCAAACCCGAATCCTGACGAACTCAAAGTAGGCGGCCTGGGCATTCATTTTATGCGGAATTTGATGGACGAAATCCGCTATCAATTTGATGGAACGCAGGGCAATACGCTGATCATGGTGAAAAATATCGAGTAACCTCCATGAATAACCAACGACCTATCTGGCAAGAACGGCAAGCAAATAACCTATGGTTAGTCGGGGTACGGGGTCGCTTAGACCAGAGTTTAACGCCCCAATTAAATGAAACGTTGACAGGCTTGATTGAAAACGGCCGTTACCGTCTCATCATCGATCTAAGCCATGTTACCTACATCAACAGCGGGGGGTTGCGTTGTCTGATCAGTGCCTGGCGCAAAGCCAGAACCGAAAACGGAGATGTGATACTATTTGGTCTCAACGACCGCATTCTGGAGGTGTTTACGACAGCCGGGTTCGACAAAGTATTCCGTATTACGAATACCAGTTTAGAAGCACAAGCAGCCCTGGAATAACGAAATCCAGAACATGTGGAGATTTCCTTGATGGTCACCAGGCATTCTCCGTGGTTGAATGCCACACCTACCTCATAACCCATGCTCACCATCAACCTACAGACAGCAATCGAGCTTCCCGGGACATCGTTTTACGTCTTTGTCGTGGCTATGGCTACTGCCTACCTCATCCTCATCGCCATACGCCGTTACCGGTCACGGCGAGCCTTGATGCAGCGTGTTGCCGAGTTAGAAGCGTTGAGTGATGCGGGCAGAGCCATGGTCGCCGCTGAGTTAGACCTTGTCAGCTTGTGCGAACTGATCGCCCGAGAATGTGGGCAAGTCATCAACAACAAAACCTTCCAAATTGGTTTGTTTGATGGTGATTTTTACGAGATTTTGTTTTGGACAATTGATGGCAAGCCGCAAGAAACGCCACGCACCTTCGATTTGAAAGAGGAAACCGGCATCATCGGCTGGATACACCAAAGCCGCAGCCCCCTGCTAGTCAACGATTTCCTCAAAGAGAAAGCGTCTCTCCCGGCAAAACCCCGTTATATCAGCGATAAACCACCCCGTTCAGCTATCTTTTTACCGCTCATTAGTGGGGAATCGGTGCTAGGCGCCATCGCCGCCCAAAGTACAGAGCCATCACATTTTACCGAAGAAGATATGCGCCGCCTGATGATTTTGGCGAATCAGGCGGCGGCCGCCATTGCCCACGGCCGTATGTTTGACCAGGAACGGCAGCGTTCAGCCCAATTGGAACTGGTCGGGCGCATTGCCCAAAGCGTTTCCGGCATGGTAGATTTGCGCGATGTGTTCAAGATTGTGGTGAAAGAAATTCAAGATTCCTCTGAGTTTCATTGGGTCAATGTATTTGGTGTTGATGCGCTGACGGGTGACGCGGTATTGGAGGCCAGCAGCGCCGCGCAGGTTCTTCCGGGCAGCCTTCGCCTGCACCCAGGGCAAGGCTTGATTGGCAGCGCCGTGGCGCAGCGGGTCACTATCGTGGCGAATAATGTGGCGGATGATCCGCGTTACCTGGAAACGCCTCATAATGAACGCACGATGCCCGGCAGCACGCAAGCGGAAATTGCCATTCCGATGATTGCCGATGGTGCGGTTATTGGGGTATTGGATGTTCATAGTCCCTATACCAATGCCTTCACCCACAACGAAAAAACGATGCTTGAAGCGTTAGCCGCCGAAATTGCCGTGGCGATTTCACGCGGGAAGCAGTTGGCGTGGCAGCGAGAGCAAGCGTGGCTCACCGCCGCCCAGTTACAAATTGCCGAAACGATTGGGCGGGGAGAAGAACTAGGGGATATTGTAACGGCCGTTTCCCGCTTGACCCCTATGCTGCTCGGCCTGGATTTCTGTGCCATTCTGCTGTGGGACAAAGACCGCAGCCTATACAAGGGTGGTTCCGTGTTCGGCGCCTCTCGCCGTTTTTCCGCAAGCTTTCCAGAAACTCGTTTGGCGATAGGCGAATGGGGCGCATTGGATGCCGTGCATGTGGGACACGAAGCCCTCACCACCCAAAACAAGCCGCCCTGGGGTCGTTTTCTCTCTGGCAAAAAAGATCTAACCGGCAAACTAGAACTGCATCCCATCGACACCAAAAACGAAATACTCGGCATCATGATCATCAACGAATTGACGACAGAGGATGAAACAACCCCCTTTGATCGGCGTGCGGAACTCCTGCAAACGATTTTAGACCAGTCCGCACGCGCCATCGAAAGTGCCTGTCTACGCATCGCCCAGCAGGAAGAGGCATGGGTCAATGCCGCTCTCTTGCAAACAGCCGAAGTCGTCAACAGCCTGTTCGACCTCAACGAAATTTTGGACACGATAGTGCGCCTTGTGCCAATGTTGGTGGGGGTAGAATCCGCCATTGTACTCATCCGCGATGATGCGCATGAGATTTTCCGCCCTGGCCCCAGCTTCGGCATTTCAGAAATGGGGCGCGGCTTGTTAGGCTCCTTGGCAATTGAAGATGCAGAAGTTATGAACACCGGTATTCAACCGGCTGAAACAGGCACGCCCAACGCCACCTATTATGCTTTTAAACCGCCTTCCTGGTTGGGCAAGGTGATGCATGCCTCTCAGGCATATTTCTTCCCGTTGAATGCCCGGGGCAAGTTGGTGGGAGCGCTAATAGTTGGTTCCACGAAAGAGGCAGAGCAAACCCTGTCATTACGTCGCATCAATATTCTCAACGGGATTGCTCATCAAGCGGCAACGGCCGTTGTCAATGATAATCTCTACAAAGAAGCGGCTGAACGGGACAAACTCGAGCAAGAACTCGACTTCGCCCGTGAAATTCAGGCCAGCTTCATCCCCGACGGCAGTCCGGCCATTTCTGGCTGCGACGTTGCCAGCTTCTGGTCAGCGGCGCGGCAGGTGAGCGGCGATTTTTATGATTTCATCGCCTTGCCCGATGATAAGTGGGGCATTGTCATCGCCGATGTGGCCGACAAGGGTGTGCCAGCGGCACTGTTCATGGCACTCAGCCGCACCGTCATTCGCACCGTCGCCCTCAACCGCTCAGACCCCGCCGAAGTGCTGATGCGTACCAACGAAATCCTGGACAACGATACCCAGTCCGACTTATTTGTGACGGTTTTCTACGCTATTTGGCATCCAAAAACGCAGATGCTAACCTATGCTAATGGCGGCCATAATCCACCCATACTGCTGGGGAAAAACGGCCGTTCTCATTTGTTAAAAGGCGAAGGTATGGCACTCGGGGTCATCCCCGAAATTTACGTGGCGAAAAACGCCGTGCAAGTGGCGCCAGGAGATACCCTCATCTTTTACACCGATGGTGTCACCGAAGCCATGAACGAAGATTTTGACGAATTTGGCATAGACCGGCTGCACCATACCGCCCGCACCCACAATCATAAAGAGGCATCTGCCATCGTCATCGCCATCACCAAAGCCATAAAAGATCATGCAGGGGCGACCCCCCAATTTGATGATATTACGTTAGTCGTCCTGAAAAACGAGACAACAACTGCTTGATTACACAGCTATCGTTTGTTAAAGTTTGGGTGAGTATACAAACCCTAAGGGTTTGGTCTCGAAAAATTCAGCGTTGAAATAAGTCAAATCTTCGGGTCTCTCGAGTAAACCCAACGCCCGAATAGTCCATAAACAAAGTAGAATACTATGACTCCAGAAAAAATCGGCCGTTATCAAGTTGAAAGTGAAATAGGGCGCGGTGGCATGGCTACCGTGTTCAAAGCATACGATCCCCGTTTTGAGCGGCATGTCGCCATCAAAGTGCTGCCCCGCGAGTTTATGCACGACCCAGAGTTCCGCGCCCGCTTCAACCGCGAGGCAAAAACCATCGCCACCCTGGAACATCCAGCCATTGTGCCAGTCTATGACTATGGCGAAGATGATGGGCTGCTCTATTTGGTGATGCGCTTCATGCCCGGTGGCTCCTTATCTGACAAACTTGTAGATGGCCCTATTTCTATCGAAGAGTCTGCGAAGATTTTGCAGCGATTAGGCTCCGCGCTGGATAGGGCACACAGCCAGGGCATCATTCATCGTGATTTAAAGCCGGGCAACGTGCTGTTTGACCAGTACGGCGATGCTTTTTTGGCCGATTTTGGCATCGTCCAAGTCTCAGGTTCCAATTCTAACCTGACGGCGAGTGGCAGTTTGGTGGGCACGCCGATGTATATGAGCCCGGAACAGGTGTATGGCGACAAAGAGCTAGACGGCCGTTCTGACATCTACGCGCTGGGTATTATCCTCTTCCAAATGTTGACGGGTCACTTGCCCTACGAGGCCGACACGCCAGCCAAGCTCATGATGAAACACATCCTGGAACCTGTGCCAGACTTGCTCACTGCCCGACCAGACTTGCCGCCAGAGGCAGAAGTCATTATAAGCAAAGCGTTAGCCAAGGAACGAGGGGATCGCTTTGATACCGCCTCTGATTTCTCTGCCGCGCTTTCAACCATCACCAAGGAAATCCCGGTTTCTAACGATCTGCAGCAACAATTGGCAAATATCCAGGCCGACATCGCCCCAGAACAAGCCGAAACAAGCGCACCCAGGACGCCAGTTGATCAAGCACCACCGGAACTCGCCGATGATGTGCTGGAAGATATGGGCATACCGGCCTCGACAGAGGAAGCCTCCAGTCACAAAAGATCCATCATCAACTGAACGGAAAAATTTAGTGTGGGTTTTAGTGATGATCGCGGTTTTGCTGGTCGCTTGCCTTGGCCTATGTATTATTGCCGCGCTTGGGGTCAACCAGATGCAGAAGGATGGGGCGTTTGATGAATTGGGAACGGCCGTTTCCAGCGACATCACCCCATCTGACGTAACCTCCACGACCATCGCTTTCCCACTGCTCGATCCAGATGAAGCGGCCAAGGCTACCAAAGACGCAGGCTTAATAGCCACCCGCGCACAGATAGCAATCGTCGCCACCACCAAAGTCGAAAACACTCCCATCCCGCCCTCCACAGAAACAGCCGACATCGAACCAGCAGCAGCAACGCGGGAAAGTCTCATTGCCACCCGCAACGCGGCGTTAAATGAAACACCAGTAGCGCCAGAAACAGGCAGCGATGTCGAAGCCACTCGCGCGGCACTCATCGCTGAACGCGAGGCGGCGGCTGTCGAATTTCCTATTCCGGCCGTTTTTGGGCCAGCAAATGGCGAGCTCCTCCATGAAGCAGACAGCACGTTAGAAGCGTTATACACAGGCGTCAATTTGAGCAACTTCATTGCGCGGGCAACTGTCCTAAACCCGTATGACACAAACATAGGAAGCTGGGACTTCGGCATACTATTCCGCCAGGAAGTGGCCGATGAAGAACTGCGGCTGGTGGTTCGCTCAGATGGTGTATGGAATTTGAACAATCGAAGCAATGAAGGTGATAGTTTTGTGCAAGATGGCACCGTTTCTGAATTCCTGAACCTAAACGAAGGCGGCAGCAACGAAATCACCCTGGTTGCCTTTGATGAAGTGGGACTATTTTTCTTGAACGGGCATCTGATTTCAAAATTAGACTTGTCTGGACAAAATGCCTTTGGTGAAGTGGCGCTAGGTACAGGTTTTTATTCCAATAATAAACAGGCGGGCGAGAGTACTGGTTACGAGGATTTTACAGTTTGGCCGTTTGTGCCTGAATTTGGCCCGCGTGATGGCGCGTTGGAACATGCTGATGATGGTTTCATCCGAATACGTAACGCCAATGTGACCTTGCAAAATTTCATCACGGAAGTTGAATTTACCAACCCGTATGGCGAGGATGTTGGCGATTGGGATTGGGGGATAGCCTTCCGTGAAATTGAGCAGGAGTATTGGCTCATTATCGAATCGGATGGAGCCTGGACGCTTATTGATCGACGGACAGATGACGACTATTACATCGACGAAGGCAGCGTGAGTGGCATTCTGCTTACTGGCGCTGGCGAAACAAATAATGTCTCCGTGATTGCTGTCGATGACCGCGGCTATTTCTTCCTCAATGATGAATTTGTCGCCGAACTAAACCTCTCTGACCGGATGGATGCGGGTGAGATTGAAGTGGCAGCAGCTTTCTTTGAGGGGCATGAAGTGCCTGGTTACTCGACGGAATATAGCGAGTTTACGGTGTGGCCTTTGCCTTAATTGAGATTAGAGATTAGAGATTGGTGACTGGAAATCGCTAATCTTTAATCTTCATTCTTCTTTGTACTACAATTCCACGGTATGAAGCTAAATAAGATGATGATAACGGCCGTTCTCGCGGCCGTTTTGTTTGGGAGTATAGTGATGGGGTGTACCCGGCCTTCAGCAGAAACGGCCGTTCTACCCACCATCCCCGCACCTCTCATCCCCTCACCGACACTAGCCCCCAGCGCCACCCCCACGACCAAGCCAGAAATAGTCGGGAAAACGAGTGCCGGAACCGCCACGAGCGTCCCTGCCACCGCCACGCCACGCCCCTCACCGACACCGCTTTATACGGGCGACCTTTCTCCCGCTTGTGGTCAGATATTGCCCATTTTGGCAAAACCAGTCGCCCCTATTATCGAACTTTCCCCCGATGCCGCCGCTTTGGCTCAAGTTGAAAGTATGATGCCAGATGCCGCCAAAGCAGCGTGGGATTATATGCTCGAATCACCAGAGATGGTGGGGTTGGCCGCTTATCGGGTGGGGGATGAAGCCAATGGCGTTTACCTCAACGCCGATGTGCCGATGCCGCTGGCCTCAGTCGTCAAAATTGTGTATCTGGTAGCCTATGTGGAAGCCGTGGCGGCTGGCGAACTCGACCCGACCAGTTATGTGCCAGTCGCTGATTTAGATGCGTTCTGGCAGCCCGGTCTCGACCTGAGCGCACACCAAAACGCCCTCGCTGAACTAGACGCGCAAGGACTCATGCTCAAAAATCCAGACCAGGTGCGCCTGGAAGACGTGCCCTGGATGATGATGCGCTTTAGCTCCAACACGGCCATGGATTATCTGCACTATTTGCTGGGCGCGGAACGGATTGAGGAAACGGCCGTTTCCCTCAACCTAACCACGCAAACCGCCCCCTGCCCTTTTCTCGGTCAGTTCCTTGCCATGAGCAACATCACCCGCCAAAACGATGACGATTACGAGGCACTCCTGGCCTACCTCGAAGACCCGGCGTTGTACGGACAAGAAGCGATGCTTTTCGCCGACACCTTCATCAATGACCCTGAATTTCGTGATGTACAAAATGATTGGCGGCGGGAAGAAAAACGGCCGTCGGTCGCCATCCAACGCTTATTTACGGAAAACCTCAATCCACAAGCCTCCGCCGGAGAGTATGCGGGTCTCATGGCACAAATCGCACAAAACGGCCTCAGCCACCCAGACAGCAGCTTCTTAGCCCGTCGCTACCTGGAATGGCCGATGATTTTCGAAGATAATCAGGAATTATTCAGCAATTTAGGTTTCAAAAATGGCACGATGCCCGGGGTGCTCAATATTGTCTACTACGCCTACCCCCAAGGAGAAACGACCCCTGTCGTAGTCGTCCTCTTCTTCCGCGATTTACCCAGCCGCACCTACCGCGACTGGCGCAATAACCTGACGCATGATGAGTTTGCTCGCTGGCTGTTGGTTGATGATGGGGCGATAACGGCCGTTGCCAATGCCCTAAACAAGTAAGACCTCGGCTCCCTCGCCCCCCCGGGGAGAGGGTTGGGGAGAGGGGCTACCCCATACGGCTCATCACAACATGCAAGCGCAAAACATGCAGTTCATCATAGCTAATGGTTTCCCCCAAAGCCCGGAAAACAGGCCCCAACGCTTCAATGCCTAAATGGTCAAAGGCCAGAAGAACCTGGTCTTGTTCCTCGGCTGAGAGTTGAGAAATCGCAATGATGTCATCGGCTGGGCGAAGTTCACCCCCATTTTGAATTGTTTTCCATAAATGTCCGAGAACAGTGCCGTGTTGCACACCAAAAATCTGGGCGATTTCGGGGATGGATTGGCCGGCGTTAAACAGGTCGGCAACTTCTTCGGTGCGGGATTTGTTACTGCGAGGACGAGAGACGCTGGGTACTGAGCGAGTTGCTGCCGCCCTTCTCCTCAATCCCCTTTTCCGCACAATACGCCTGAATGATCGGCAGAAACTCATCCGCATAATTCTCCAGCTTGGTCGCGCCCACGCCGTATAATGACCCAAAGCGATACGCGGATTGCGGGAAATAAATCGCCATTTCCACCAGCGTCCGGTCAGAGAAAATGACATAGGGCGGCACATTGTGCGCTTGCGCCAGTTCCTTCCGTTTTTCGCGCAGGAGGTGGAACAGTTCAACATCATGGGGTGCCATCGGAACGGCCGTTTGGGAGAGCTTCTTGTTCGGGCAAACTGCCTTGCACCGATGCCCCATTGAAGACGGCATAGCCCGCTTCCGTCAGCTTGAGACTGCCATGTTCCATATCCTGAATGAGCAAGCCCGTTCTGGATAAATTGCCGCGACAAGAAACTGCCACTGCTTCTTGGAATATTCGCCGCCGATGTTGTAGGTGGAGAGCCGGTCGTGCCCACGCGATAGTATTTTTTGCGATTGTGAACCGCGCAGGACGTCGATGATGTAGGTTGCCCCAAACATTTCACCGGTGCGTTTAACACAGGAGAGGAATTTCTGGGCGGGAATGGTCACGTCCATCAATTCGCCCTCTTCGGTGGTGCAGTTGTCGCAGGTTTCACAATCTGCTATGTCATACGTTTCGCCGAAGTAGTTAAGTAACGGTTTTCGGCGGCAAATAGTTCGTCTCGACAAAGGCCAGCATCGCATCCAGGCGGGTGCGTGCGCCGATTTGCTGGGATGGGTCTTGCTGCATGATGAAATAGTTGATGGTCTGCACATCGCTGTAGCTGAACAGCAGCAGACAGTCGGAACGCAGCCCATCCCGTCCCGCCCGGCCGATTTGCTGATAGTAGCTCTCCAGGTTTTTGGGCAGGTCGTAGTGCAGTACAAAGCGCACATTGGACTTGTTGATGCCCATGCCAAAAGCGATGGTCGCAACCATGATAGGCACATCGTCGTGGATGAATTGGCGTTGGTGGAGGCTGCGCACATCGGCGTCTAGTCCGGCGTGGTAAGGCAGCGCCTGGTAGCCGTGGGCTTGCAACTGCCCCGTTACTGTATCAACTTGTTTGCGCGTGGCGCAGTAAATAATGCCAGATTGGTCGGGATGGCTTTTGAGGAAAGCGAGCGTTTGAGCCAGGCCATCGGTTTTGGGCTGGACAGCGAGGTAGAGGTTTTCGCGGTTGAAGCTGGCGATGAATTCGTCGGCATCGGCGATGGCCAGGGAGCCTTTGATGTCGGCGCGAACGTGGTCGGTGGCGGTGGCGGTGACGCAGAGGCAAACGGCATCGGGCAGACGGCGGCGCACGTCGATGAGCTGCCGGTATTCGGGGCGGAAGTCGTGGCCCCATTCGCTAATGCAGTGGGCTTCGTCGATAGTGAGGCAGTCTACTTGCATCGTGCTCAGGAGGTCTAGCAAGTCAGGGCGCAGCAAGGTTTCAGGGGCGACGTAGAGCATGTTGACCGCCCCCGCGTGGATTTGCTGCATGTTGTCGAGGTATTGGTGTTGGGGCAGACTGCTGTTGAGGGTAACGGCCGTTACCCCCACCTCCCGCAATTGATCCACCTGATCTTCCATCAGCGAAATCAACGGCGACACCACCACCGTCAGGCCGGGGAAGATGAGGGCGGGCAGTTGGTAGCAAATCGACTTGCCAGACCCAGTCGGCATGACAGCCAGCGAGTCTTGTTTGTTCAGCACGTTTTCAATCAATTCTTCTTGCAAGGGCCGGAATTCGTCATAGCCAAAAATCTGCTTGAGCAGCGTGGCGGGTTCAACCGAACGGGATGGAACGGGCGCGAGTTTGGGTGCAGCGGTAAACAAGTCTGGCTGCCCGTTCATACGCAGGCGCACCTCCCCTTGCGTCATCAGCGCATCATGTTCGTCGATATGGGTGACGAGAATGCCTCGTTCCGCGAGGGTTTCGCCTATGAGGCGGCTGCGGTGGCAGTTTTCGGGTTTTTCTTCACTGCACATGATAGCTACGCGAAACCGTTGGGCATGGGCGTCTTGTAAACGGCCGATGCCCGCCTGATAGTTGTCGGTTTGGCGCATTTTGTCGTAATCGACAGTGCCGTTGCTCTGGCTGTCGGGGTCAGTGGGACGACCGCCAAGCTGCTGTCCCATGTAGACGTAGCGCATACCGGCACTTTGCACATGCTGGGCCAGCGCTTGTCGAGAGTAGTCGGGTTTGTAGCGGGAATAGGGCTGCGAACGCACATCGATAAGAAAAGCGATGTCGTTGGCTTTGAGAACGGCGAGAAATTCGTCAATTTCCCGTTTGCCGTAGCCGATGGTGAAGATGGGAGTCTGGCTCATTAGTGTAGTCTTGTTTCTTTAAATCATCCGCAAATTTCGCAGCGACAAAATCTGCGTTAATCTGCGGATATATTTTTTATGTTTCCGGTTTGAATGTCATGCCCGCGTCTCTTAAGCGGTTGACAAGGGTCATGCCCAAGGCGCTGGCGGGAGTGAGGATGCCGCCGCGTTGGGGAATGTCATCAAAGGCGAGGCAGAGGGCGGATTGGCCGAGCATTTTGGCCGTGGAGCCGTAGCCTGGGTCGAGGTTGTCGCCTACTTCACCGATGAGGGTAACGGCCGTTTCCATACCTTCTGTCGCGGGAATCTTGCCCACAAATTTAATTTTGAAGAATCCGTTTTCCCGTGCTTCAGCCGATGGCCCTTCGCCGGGACTAGGCAGTTTTGTGCCTAAGAATTGGCGAATGGCAGGTTTCGTCATCGCGCCCATGCCCACTTTAAACAAGGCACTACTGCTGATTGCCTTCAGGCGATTGGATACCCGTGTGGATTCGTTATAGCGGAAATCTTTGCCATACCGCCAATCTTGCAAGGCGTTGCTGCGCCGCACGATGCGGGTATTGATGCTTGCCATCATAAATGGCCCCGTCCAAACCTGTAGATCGTCATCATACCGCGCCTCAATTTGATCCACATGAGACCAATCAACCTCCCGTTCGGGAACGAGATTGAATGGGTTTGCCAGCATCCGGGCTTTATCTTTATCATTTTGGGTTTGCTCAACCGTAACCATGAGACTGGCAACGGTGCCACCGCTAAAGCCGCCGCGGACTGCCCAGGATATGTATTGAACGTTGTTGCAATAACGGCCGTAAATAGCATAGGCATGTTCTTGCAAAACCAGCGTACCCAAATCAGAGGGGATGGAATCGTAGCCACAGCAGTGGACGATGCGTGCGCCAGTTTCTTCTGCTTGGGTCTGGAATGTGTCGATATTTTGGCGCATCCAGAGCGGTTCGCCAGTCAGGTCGCAGCAATCTACGCCTTGGGCAACGCAAGCCGCGACCAGCGGTGTGCCATATAAGGCATAAGGGCCAACGGTGGTACACACGACGCGCGTTTGGGCAACGATAGCGTCCATGGATGCTTGATCCAGGCTGTCTCCGATGAGGATGGGGAGATCGGGAAGATTTAACGAATCCCGCAGCTTTTCTAACTTTTCTTGATTGCGCCCGGCAATCGCCCAACGTACAGAACTGTCTGCATTGTGAGCGAGATAGGCGGCTACAAGTTGGCCTGTGTAGCCGGTGGCGCCCCACAACACAATATCGAATGATTTACTCATAGAGATCCTCTTGGCTTTTGGGATGGGTAGATTGTAATGGGGGGAACTAAATCAAGCAATGAAAGATTCTGCTTTGGTTACACGGGGAAATTGCTGAGACGTGACGAAGGTGGAGCCTGTGCAAATGCAGACTTTGACAGGCTCCACCTCAAGCATATTATCCTTTCGGGGCTAAATCTGCCCCCATCTT
This sequence comes from uncultured Chloroflexia bacterium, assembly GCA_963747345.1. Classification (GTDB taxonomy): domain Bacteria; phylum Chloroflexota; class Anaerolineae; order Promineifilales; family Promineifilaceae. The sequence goes on from CAVVFA010000014.1 coordinate 69,218, forward strand.
ATCAGTTGATTTAGCGTATTGTTTCTGTTGATGGCCTGTCCAACTATCAAAGCCAATTGTGCCTACTTCTTTGTTCTTTTTATCCTCGTCTTCATTATAGAAAACTTGATACGTTAACTGTTTGATGCCGACAAAGTTGGCCGTTTTGTCTAACGAAATGGTACGCTGAAGCTGTTCACGCCAGGTACCTGTATTGATATAAATCACATCGCGGCCATCGACACTATCCAATGGTTTCAGGAGCGGTTTATGGGTGTGGCCGTAGAGGATATAGCGAATGGGGCTATCTTCTTCCCGCCAGATTTCTTCATAGAACGCGCCTTCCATGTAATCATCAATGCCGCCTTCTTTCATATACCATTCCGCCATTGGCAGCAGGAGTTGGATCAGACGACTGGCATCTGAATGATCCATAATGAAGTCTAATACGGATTGAAACGGCCGTTTTGAAGCCGCCTTAATCAATTCATCAACATGGGTATTGGGGTTCGTCCAATTTTGCACATACTCAATTTCAAAAAAACTTTCGATGACGGTATCAATCGTCTCATCCATCGCTTTGAGAATAAACCTGTTATCTTGTTCATTCATCTTAGAGTAGAACCACTCCATCACCCGTCCCAGAGGGCGCACATTGTCCACAGCCTGCATCGCTTCAACCAGATCATCGGTGATTTGCGGATATTTCCCTCGTAAACTTTCCAGGGTAACAACAAGATTGACGGCAATTTCAGTGGCAATCACATCCCCGATTGGCACTTGCAGATGATCTTCCCGCGTGTACGCATCGGTGCCGTTGTAGTTATACACATCAAACTGATGACCGTGTCGGGCAAAAACGCCATAGGCGGCGTCCTCAAATTCATATTTGTACCACCACTCCCCAGCCATATCCCCGTCAACCGTTTCTGGTGTGATGGCTAAACCCAACTGCTTCTGGAGTTCATCCCGCAAGGAAGGATACAAGTTGATGGGGCGATCATGATTGCCGACGATGTAGACAATTTCTACCGGAATAGAGTAGTTGGCAACTTCATATTCAGCTTCAGCGACTTGTTGGAGGTTTGTATAAAATTCACGGAAAAACTTAAATGTATTCCAGTTTTGATAGAGGATGGTATTGACGGGCACATCACCACGTTGACCAGACTTCGGAAAACGACCCAAAATATCGAGGCAGCGCTTTTCTGTCTGGCTGTTTGGCCGGGGATTAGGTATATCGGCTAGTCCGTTTTCTCCATACAAGCGATCTTCCATATCTTCTTCAAACCATTGAGTCGACCGGATGAGGTCGGGGATGTCACCGAGCAAGAGCAGTTTAAGTTCAGTTGCATTATTCTTCTGCGCCAGCCCAACAATGCTGGATAGGAAAACTTGTTCAAATGCTTTTGCTGGCAGATTGTGATTGCCTGAGGTGCCATCAACAAAATGTAAGTCACTGATTACAACGAGCATCGTACCCTCCTTCAGGAAACGCTGTAGTTGAAAAATATTCCGTGCGCTGTGGTGCTGAAATTGTGAATATATACCGCCACATTCTAACGGAAAGAACAGACAATCTCAACTAATATTTAACACATTGCACCAAGCATGTTAAAACAAGCAAAACAAAGGTGGAGGTTTTTATGCAATCAGCAGATATGGTAATGGCTTTGCTGAGGATCACAGCAGCCGGAGTGGGTGTTTTCATTGTAGTTGGCACTATTATTTCAGCAGTCAAAGCCTTCATTTTGCCCAGAGCAGTTAATGTTTGGCTGACGAGGTTTGTGTTTCATGGTGTTGGTATATTTTTTAAGCTGCGTGTGAAACGAGCCAAAACGTATGAAGAACGAGATGGAATTATGGCGATGTTTGCCCCGTCATCTCTTTTTTTGCTGCCGATCTTTTTATTGATATTGTTGCTTATCGGCTATACGCTTATTTTTTGGGCATTGGAACCACAGCCTATTACGGATGCATTGCGGTTGAGCGGTTCGTCTTTACTGACGTTGGGGTATGAATCTGGAAATGAGACTAGTTACGAGTTAATTGAGTTTTCTGAGGCGATGTTGGGGCTGATTGTTGTGGCGCTGCTGATTGCGTATTTACCTACAATTTATGCGGCATTTTCTAAACGAGAAACGGCCGTTGCTCTCATTGAAACCCGCGCCGGAACACCCCCAACCGCGTTGGAATTTATCGCTCGCTCATTCCGGACGGGTGACCTGGATAATTTAGGCCCCGTATGGGAAAGTTGGCGCGTATGGTTTGCTGAACTACAGGAGAGCCATACCTCATTAGCCCCGTTAAGTTTTTTCCGTTCCACACAAGCAGATATTTCTTGGATTACAGCGGGAGGTGCGGTTTTGGATGCGGCGGCTCTCATGCTTTCCACCATTGATGTGCCACGTGACGCCCACGCCGCTTATTGCATTCGTGCTGGGTATTTAGCATTTCAAAACATCGCCACGTTTTTTGACTTGCCTTTCAATCCAAATCCTGTGGGAGGCGATCCCATCAGTATTACCAGAGAGGAGTTTGAGGATGTTTGTGACCAGTTGGCGGTACGTGGTGTCCCTGTGTTAGCAGACCGAGATCAAGCCTGGCTTGATTTTTCAGGCTGGCGGGTGAATTACGATACGGTGCTGCTCCAATTGGCTATGATAACTTACGCACCTTATGCGCCGTGGACTTCTGACAGATCGGCCTTGGTGCGACAACCAGCCTAATCATCTATCTTCTTGACAAGGTGACCCCCCATCACTTACAACTACTGCCTATTTATTTTCAAGGAGTATCACATGGGCGGCAGCGCACCACGATGAATGAAAATCCGTAACGCGATTTGTCAAATCGCGCTACATTTTCCGAGGAGTATCACAGATGACAGAAAACGGCCGTTTACAAAATAAAATCGTCATGGTAACAGGAGCGACATCCGGCATTGGTGAAGTAACCGCCCACAATGTAGCCGCGATGGGCGCAACCCTGATCATCGTGGCGCGTAATCCAGACAAAGCAGCAGCAACCCAGGCCAGCATCCAACAGCAAACGGGGAATCAACCAGAAATTCTCCTCGCCGATTTATCCATGCAAGCCCAAATTCGGCAACTTGCCACAACGTTTCAGGCCAAATATGACCGACTCGATGTGCTTGTTAATAACGCTGGCGTCTTCAACCTCAGCCGTGAAGAAAGCGCCGATGGCTTCGAGATGACCTGGGCCACCAATCACCTGAACTACTTTCTCCTCACCAACCTCTTGCTAGACAGTCTCAAAGCCAGCAGTGCCGGCCGTGTGGTCAACGTGGCTTCCGATGCACATAAAGGGGGCGAAATCTTCTTTGATGATCCGAACCTGACCGAGAATTTCAGCAGTTGGAAGGCATACAGCCAGTCAAAACTAGCCAACGTTATGTTTAGTTATGAATTAGCTCGACAACTGGAAGGGACAACCATCACGACCAATGCGCTCCATCCCGGTTTTGTGCGCACCGGCTTTGCCAGAAATAACGGGCTGCTGGGCCGCTTACTCATGCCTATTGTGGGATTAGCCGCTATTAGTTCAGAAAAAGGGGCAGAAACGATGACCTATCTGGCCTCGTCTCCAGAGGTAGAAGGAGTGAGTGGCACATATTTTGATAAAAAGAAGGTGATTCCTAGTGCCAAGCAATCTTATGATGAAGCTGCCCAGAAACGACTGTGGGAGATGAGTGCGGAGATGGTTGGTCTTTAGATTCCTAGTAGGGGCGACCCTTGTGGTCGCCCTGAATTGGGCGGGTACAAGACCCGCCCGTACGTGACCGTATTATTTCAAATATTTATCCATCCAGCGCAAAATATGATTCAAGCGGACGATGCGGCGGTCGGTGCGACCGGTGCGGGACAAACCATGCGGTTCATCAGGGAATAGCACCATTTCTGTTTCGACACCCAACCGCTTGAGCGCTACGTACAATTGCTCGCCCTGCTCTTGAGCTACCCGATAATCTGATTGGCTGTGAATGACCAATGTCGGCGTTTGGGCATTGCCGACGTATTTCATGGGGGATTGTTCCCAATATTTTTCCAGGTTATCAAATGGCGGTTTGTTTTCCCCGATGGCTTGTTGGAAAGACCAGTTGAAATCGCTTGACCCCCACATGCTCACTAAATTATTGACGGCTCGTTGGGAAACGGCCGTTTTAAATTGATTTGTGCGCCCGATAATCATCGACGTCATATAACCGCCGTAGCTGCCACCGGTTACACCCATGCGATTGGTGTCGATGTAGGGCTGCTGCATCAGGTATTCCCACCACGCTTGCACGTCATCATAATCGATGGTTCCCCACTCGGTTCCAAATCGCTTTGCAATGTTCTTCGCCGTATCCCTGACCACCACGCGGATTGCTAAAGTAGACCACATATCCTTGCGCCGCTAAGTAATAAAATTCGTGCATGAAGTTATGGCCATACTGCACTTGCGGCCCGCCATGAATTTCCAGGATAGACGGATAGGTTTGGGCGGGGTCAAAGTTAGGCGGGAAAAGAATCCAGCCTTGTAAATCATACCCGTCGTGGCCTTTGAACCACACTTCTTCCACGTCGCCTAAATCCAAGCCTTTCAACCACGTTTCATTGAAGCGGGATAGTTGGCTGGATCGGCTCTTGTCCATATCGCGCACCATCAATTCGCCCGTCCGAGTCATCGTATTGAGCACGTAAGCCAGTTTATCTTGCTGCGCGGAGAAGGTGTACGGCCCCACGACGCCTGCCTCTTCGATAATGCGCTCAACAATCGGTTCGTCTATCAACGTGACGGAACAGAGCGCCGTATCACCATGATGGGATACCTGGAAATAAATCTTGCTGCTATCTACCGACCAGGTGGGCGGCACTTGAACAGCTCCGCCCATATCACCAGACGTGGTATCGAGGCAGTGTAAATCTGCGCGGCCAGTCAGGTTGCGGGCAGGGCTGCTGCCATCGACAGGCACGACCCACAGGCTAAAGTTTCGCCACCAGAGGCCCAATCCGTCTACACCAATATAGGCTAGATAACGGCCGTTTGGCGAAAAAGAAAGCATGTATTTGGGTCCCACTGGTGCTTCTAGCTGCGTCATCTCGCCACCAGCGGCGGGCATGATGAACAAATCATCCTTGCCGTCTACCAAATCTGGCGCATCGCTGCGATTGGATACAAACGCAACTGTCTTGCCATCCGGCGACCACGTGGGAAACAGTTCGTCATGGATGTCGCCTTCTGTGAGTTGGGTTGCTTTGCCTGTTTTGGCATTCACAGACCAGATATGCCACCGTTCATCTGGCAAATAACCGATACCGTCAAATTTAAAGAAAGTGCGGGTGGTGATGTGACGAGAAACGAGTCCCAGTTTTTTCTTCTCTTCATCCGCTTCTCGTTCTAAGGCGGCGGGGTCTTTCTTTTGGAAGCTGCACAATAAGGTCTTGCCATCCGGCGACCAGGAAAAGTCTGTCAATCGTGCCTTTGAGGTCTGTCAGCGGACGCGCTTCACCGCCATCCACGGGGATGGTGTAAATTTGCATCTGCTTTTCATCTTTGCGATTGGAGAGGAAGGCGATAGAACGGCCGTTTGGCGACCATCTCGGCATCGCATCGACTTGATCCCCGTAAGTGAACTGTTGGGGACGACCGCCTGTGGTTGAGACCAGCCAGAGATTCGTAAACTTTTTCTCTGTTTTGCGCTCAACTCGCTGCACCGCCATGATAACTTGTTTGCCATCCGGTGAAATTCGGGCATCCATTACCACCTGAAACCGATACAAATCTTCTGCTGTTATAAGTTTATTTTGAGCCATTATCACCTCCACACGTCTAATCTACCTATGTTATCGATACAGATCATTTATGCCAATACCTCAGCCTGCAAAACACCTATCAATTCTCTTCAAACTGACAGGATAATGGCACTATCTGAACTTATTCTTTCGCTACCATGGGCGCAAACCAATTTTTGACAATAGCGAGGCCCATCAGCAGAACGGCCGTTCCCGCCATCATCGTCGATACAACATACAAACGACTGCCCCCCCAGGTATCAAAAATATAGCCAAATAACGCACTGGTTAGCAGCGGCGAAAGCCCTACAAAACAAGCACTACTAATCGCTTGTGCTGTCGATTTCCATTCATCTGGGGCGCGTTCATCAATCAAACGCACCAACGTCACAAAATAGAGACCAAAACCGACACCTTTTATCAAGCCAGAGAGTACCAACATTTCCGGCGACGTGGCAAACACAAATCCCACTATCGACAGCGTTAAAAACAGTAAAGAAAGGCCCAGGGTGCGGACGCTCGTCAGACGTTCAATCACATTGCCGCTGTAATGCATTACCGGCACTTCCACCAGCGCCGACAGGCCAAACATCAAACCCATCATGAACTGGTTGCCCCCTAATGAGGCCATATAAATACCACCAAAAATATAGGTACTCAACAACGCCGCGCCCATCAAAAAAGAGATGACAAAGATGGTAACCATGCCTGGGTCGCGCAGGAGGTCTTTAATAGGCCCGCGTTCTTGAGAATTAACCACAGGGCCGCTCTCCAATTTCCCAGAGAAGTAAATGGCAGGCAGCGCCAGCAAAATAGCGACGGCAAACATAGGGCCATAGCCCATCTTTGCCCAAATAAACCCACAGGTTATAGAAACCAGCGCAAATCCCGCAGACCCCCACATGCGCATCCGGCCAAAGCTCAAGCCGTGCCGCACCGACATGCTCGCGATCATACTGTCGCTAATGGGGCTGGTGGGGCTGCGCACCAAGGCCAACAAGACGACCAACGGCAAAATTGTCCAGAATGTTCTAGGCAGCGCCACAATACCAACCATCACCGCCCAGGCTATCATGCTCCACTGCAAAAATTGCACCCGTTTGCCATAACGGTCGGCCATCGCCGACACAAAGGGAGACCAAATCAAGGCGCTAAGCGGCACCACGGTAACAATCAAGCCAATTTGGAAACCGGTTAAACCGAGGTCAGAAAAGTAGACGTTTAAGTAGGGATCATAAACGGCGACAAATGCCCAATAAAATAAGTAAAATAAACTCCCCAGCATCAGAGGGGTTGCGTCAGTAAATTGTGAACGACGTGCAATCATAGGGTAGGGTTACCTTTAATCAGATTTAATCGCTATCAACGGCCGTTCTCTCCAAGCATCTGCCTGGCAACAACAGCCATCAAATAAACGACCGCTCATTCTAGCACACTTCATTGAAGGGGTGGCGCAAAATGGGACCATTAGCACCCAATTCTCAGAGATCAGAGGGACTCTTCCAGCAACTCTTCTAAACCGTCTTCAACCTCATCACGGGATAAGCCACCAGCCTCTAACTCTTCATCACTTTTAAAGCACAACTGCTGGTAGAAGGCAATCCCGGCTTCAATCGGCTCGCTGCTGCCCGGCTCAGAATCAATCCAGTCATACACGACATCTTCTGCCGCCTCATAATTGCCGCCGTTTTCATAGTACGCGATCAAGGCTAGGCTCGTTTGTGCAGGCAGCAGCACCTCGTTTTCAGCCAAACGGGTTTGCAAGGTGGGAACTGTCGCCATCACCGGCGGCATGGGCATGTCGGGATGGGTATTGAGGATGGCGAGTTGCAGTTGCAATGCTTTTAAGAAGCGGAAATCTGCGCCGTCTTCGTCCTCTTGCAAGGCTTTCATTTCGCCTTCCTGATAGAAGATAGCTGCCATGAAAACGGCCGTTTCCATCCCCCCTAAATCTTCCTGCATCGACAAATTCGCCAGAATATCATCCGTCTCCATACTCAGCCACGCATTTGTGCCTAAGCCGGTTAACTGGCGCAAAGACCCATCTGTCGTGTCAAGCGCTTCCTGATACTCCTCGTCATGACCCAAACGCGCCACATCCGCAATAACGGCCGTTAACTGTTCCATCAATCGCATGAAATAATCTTTTTTATACATAGGTGGGAATTGTCGCAGGTATAATCTGGAGAGACAAGAACTTCCGGGAAGTTATTAAGTCTGAATTCATAACTATCCAGGTATTAGTTTTTACTCGAGAGACCCTAAGGGTTTTTAACTATCGAAACATTGAACCTCTCGAGACCAAACCCTTAGGGTCTGTATGGCTACCGAATTCAAAGAAATACTTGCCAGTTTCAAGCAGTCGGCATACAAATACAAACTATATGACCCAGACAGAAACCACGCCTACCATCTTATACGCAGAACAAGAACATTCCGGTATACGCGCCGTCGTCGTTCTTTCGATAGCAATCTCCTATATTATCTGTTTTGGGCTGCTCAACACCCTCACCCAACTCCTACCAGAACGCATAGCCAGCCTGGGATTTATCCTGGCCTGTTTCTTAGCACTGCCCTTGGCAATCGGCATGACGTGGCTCTTGGAGAAATGGCTCAAACGCATATGGCACAGCGGCTACAGCCTCACCTTACAAAACGAAAATATCCACGTCAACCAACCCCACAAAGATGACATCGATTTTGACTTTCATGGTAATTTTTCAAATTTAAATTGGTATTTTACATTGATTGGTTACACACGTGGCGGGCGCGAGCGTCGTGTATCCGACAAATGGATTTGTCTTTGCTGCCAGATTCAGCAAGACGAACATCGCTTGATTGTATATGCCTTTGCGCCGCCCAAGAAAACGGCCGTTTACCAAGACAACCATCCGCTCCACTTTGAAAAACTCAATCCGGTTGAGGTCTACAGCCGAGGCTATAAAGACCGCCTCGCCCCACCCTCCCGACCCAGTAAACTACCTGTAGACATTATTAGCGGGAAGAACGGCCGTTATTGGTTAGCCGAACAACATCGTTGGTTAGAGGGGCTCGAACTCACCTTCGACGACTTTGAAACATTTATAGCTTATTTACAAATCCATAATGAGTCGTGAGTGGCGAATGGCGAGTGACGGGTCACGAAAACCCGCCACTCGCCACTTGCCACCTGCAACTCCCCAAACAGGAGACCCACACCATGTTTGACTTTATCACCAAAGAACACGAAATGATTCAACAAGCAGCCCGCGACTTCGCCCAAAACGAAATCGCGCCCATCGCTGAACACCACGACCACACTGGCGAATTCCCGCTCGAAACCGTGCGCAAAATGGGCCAACTCGGCTTCATGGGCATCGAAGTGCCAGAAGAATACGGCGGCGCAGGCATGGACACCCTCGCCTACGCCCTCGCCCTCACCGAAATCTGCAAAGTCGATGCCAGCCACGGCACGATCATGTCCGTCAACAACTCGCTCTACTGCCACGGCTTACTCCTATTCGGCACTGAAGAGCAAAAGCAAAAATACGTCGTGCCCATCGCCACCGGCGAAAAAATCGGCGCTTACAGCCTCACAGAACCGATGAGCGGCAGTGATGCTGGCACAATGGCCAGCCGCGCCGTTCTCAACGAAGCCGGAACCCACTACATCATCAACGGCACCAAATCCTGGGTCACCTCCGCCCCCTATGCCGACATCGTCGTGCTCTTCACCATGACCCAACCTGAGAAAAAACACAAAGGCGTCACCGCCTTCATCATCGAAACCGATAAACCAGGCTTCGCCCGTGGCAAAACAGAACCTAAACTCGGCATCCGCGCCAGCGCCACCAGCGAAATCATCTTCCAAAACTACGAATGTCCCCTTGAGAATCGACTAGGCAAAGAAGGCGAAGGCTTCAAAATCGCCATGACCGTCTTAGACGCCGGACGTATCGGCATCGCTTCCCAAGCTCTGGGCATTGCCGAAGCCGCCCTCGATGCCTCCATTGCCTACGCGAAAGAGCGCGAAGCCTTCGGGCAGAAAATCGGCCAGTTCCAGATGATTCAGCAAAAGTTGGCAGACATGAAATGCCGTGTCGATGCCAGCCGCCTGCTCATTTACCAGGCCTGTTTAGCTAAAATGGCGGGAAAGAAAACGGGCGGTCGTTATTCGATGGAAGCCAGCATGGCAAAACTGTTCGCCAGTGAGACGGCGATGTGGGTGACAACACAGGCTATTCAAATTCACGGGGGCATGGGCTACAGCAAGGAAATGCCGCTGGAACGATACTTCCGCGATGCCAAAATCACAGAAATCTACGAAGGTACCAGCGAAATTCAACGCATGGTCATCGCCCGCAGTTTGACGGGTCTTCGCTAGAAAATAATGCGTGATGCGTAAAAGTTACGCATCACGCATTACGTTTGTTCCCTTTCATATGTCTGCAAACAACGAAGCATAGCGACGGCTGAGCTTGTCGAAGCCAAAGCGGGTCATATCACTCCCCGTCTCCGCCTTCGACACTTCGGCCAAGCTCAGCGGAACCAGGCTCAGGCTACGACTACTAACTCACAATCATCATCCGGCAGAAATTTACTAAGCAGTGTCCCCTCAAATTCCTCTGCCACAATATCCATCAAGAACACATCTACTTTTTTGTCCCCAATAATTCGCGCTTGCCGCCGCCGACCGATTAGCTTGAAGCCGGCTTTCTCGTAAGCATGAACGGCTCGCTCGTTAAACGCCATCACGCCCAGCATGATGCTGTTCAGGTTGAGCAAGTTAAAGCCATAATCCAATGTGAGACGGGTCGCTTCTTGCCCATACCCTTTGCCCCAAAACGATTTTTCGCCAATGAAAATGCCAAACATCGCATTTCGATTGAGGTGATCGATACCAAACAAAATCGTGCGACCAATGCAGGTGTCGGTTTCCAAATCGACAATGCTAAAAACATGCTCTTGCTGTTTGATGATGTGTTCGACGGATTCTTGGGTTTTGGGCAAGGAAAAGGGGATATAGGCTTCATCCCCCAAAGGCAGGGTCACTTCTAAATCATTGAACCATTCTGCCCATTTTTCGGCGTCTTCTAAACTACATGGCGAAAGGTAACATTTTTCGCCGACAATTTTTTTGTAATAAGCCATGGCTCTCCCACCTTGTTCCACGCTCTGCGTGGAGTACTCCTTTGCACGCTCTGCGTGCGCTTTTGCCTGTGATACGACGCTGAGCGTCGTGGGGTTCATTCCACGCGGAGCGTGGAACGAGATTTGATTATTCGCTGCTATGGCGCAGTTCTTTAGATTCTTTTGCCTCGCCTTTGCCTTCTTGCATACGAAGCTGTGCCAGATGGTCGATACGGCTGTGTGACCGGATGCGCCAAGACTCGCGGCGCGGATGCTCGACGTATTCAAAGTGAGTAATGCCTGTGTTGTGCGTCCATACTTCGCAAGATCGGCGAGGCCCAATGTTAAAAACATGGTCAAAAGCAAGCTCGATGACGCCGCCATGACAAACTGCCACCACAGTTTGGTCACGGTGACGTTCAATCATTTCTTCCATAAACATGCCCAGGCGGACACGAAAGTGCATCAGGCTTTCCCCATTTTCATAGTTGAGGCGTGATGGAGGAAAACGGCCGTTCTGATCCCCAAAAGTCGCCATATTCCGGTAAACCATCACTCGGCCACGGCGTGTGGTCGGCGCGGTTGTTGCCAATCTCACGCAGTCTGTCATCAAAGTTGATTTCTTGCCCATACACTGTTGCCAAGGGAACGGCCGTTTCCCGCGCCCGGCGCATCGTGCTGGCATAAATCGCATCAATTTTACGCAGGTGCTTGGGCAGCCAGTCGGCTAACGCCGCCGCTTGCCGTTGACCTTTAATAGTGAGTGGCTCATCACTATTTCCACCAGTCCATTCTGGCAGGTTTACATAACTTTGTCCGTGTCGAATCATATAGAGGTGCATCTGTTAGTCCTTTACTCTTTTAGTCGGGTAGTCATATCATCAAGAAGCATGTGAACACTGATTACTGAAAACTGTTCACTGTTCACTGTTCACCGGCAGTCGTTTCTCAATCTCCGCCACATCCGCTTGCATAAGTGCTAGATGCGGATAGTCGGGCTGATTTTCAAGCTGACGCTTGAGGTGATAGAGGCCATCGGCGAATTTTGCCATTTGCTCATACGCTTGCTGCGCCAAATCCGTGTCATTGGTGGCTTCCAAGCTGCGTGCCAGAAAATAGTAGGCCAGCAGATCGTATTCGGGTAGAGGCATTGTGGCTTGCGTGGCAGAAGCCAGGGCATCGGCCGATTGATCATATTTTTCTTGACGATATTGTGCCAGTCCCAAATGATAATAATAAAGCCCCAAGTTGGGGTCTAAATCCAGCGCCTGGTCATAAATGGTTTCCGCCTCAGCAAAACGGTTCTCTGCCAGATAGATTTGGCCTAATGTGTTGTAGGCGGGATGCGCTTTGGAATTGTGTCTGATGGCGTCTTTGGCGTCCCGTTCCGCACGAGGGAAGTCGAGCATTGTCAAATAAATGAGCGCTCGCAGTTGATACGATTGCCAGAAATCGGGGCGCGCCTGGATGGAGCGTGTTACCAAGTCTAGGGCTTGCTCTGTGTTGCCGGCGCTGAATTGTCGCCGGGCAAAACGAAAGGAGATAGGCGTGTCGATGGCCCGCTGCACCACCAGCAAGCCAACGGTGATACCGACGCCCAACATGGTGTAGGTGGCGCTGCCGTAGACCATGCCAAAGGCGATGCCAATCATCGCCGGAATCGCTAGGAAAATAGCCCAGTTGCGCGTCCGTTTATCTGCATTGCGCGTCCAGATGATGAGGAAGATGAGCAAGCCTAAGCCTACCAGCAGGGTGACGATGCCGTAGAATTGCTCAGGCAGCAGCAAGTAGGCGCCGATGCCTGCCAACCACACCACGATGGTGATGCCGATGGGCAGGAGCAAGCTGGCCCGCATTTCCTGGCGGCGACGGGCGGCTTTTTGTTTTTGGATTCGTGTTTGTTGGCTCAAGATAGTTTGTTTGTCCTTTGGTCTTGTAGTCGGGTAGTCGAGAATTTTATACAAAGGGACGAAGGAACAAAGGGACAAAGAAAAACTTTGTTTCTTTCATCCTTTGTATCTTTGTAATAAGCTCTTTTTTATTTACAAAAATCAACGGCCGTTTCTGCCAAAATGTGCGCTAAATCAAAGACGGATTGTACCTCAACCCACTCCTCAACACTATGCAGCCCGGCGCCGATGGGGCCGATGATGGCGGTGTCGATACCGGCGGTGGAGAGGATAGCGGCGTCAGTCCAGAAGGTGGCGCCGGTGTGGATGGGAGGATGTTGGAGAACGGCCGTTATCCCTTTCGCTAAGGATTGCACCACCGGCGCCTCTTCATCCACCTCAAATGCATCGCGGCCAAAAAGCGGTTTGACGGTTGCCTTGAAAGTGGGATCGGCGGCTTTGAGTTGGTTGATAATGGCTTGCAATTCGGCCGTCGTTTGGGCGATAGTTTGGCCGGGGGTAGAACGCCATTCCATGCGCAGATGACAATGATCCGAGTAGATGCTGGGGGCGCTGCCGCCGCGCAGCATGGACGCATGGAGCGAGGGCGGCCCGGCCAGCGGATGTGGCGGACGCTGACGGAGGTCTTGTTCTAGTTTGTCCAGTTCAGCCAAAAAGCGACCCATGCGCATGTTGGCATCAATGCCTTCCTGGTAACGGCTGCCATGCGCGGCGCGGCCAAACGTCTCCACGTCGAACCAGATGAAACCGCGATGGGCGCGGCACAGGCTCATGTCGGTTGGCTCGGTGACGATAGCGCCATCTGCGGTGACGTGCTTTACCAAATCGTCCATACCAATGCTTTCGTATTCTTCGTCGGCAACGGCCGTTACCAACAAATCACCCGCCAGTTCCACCCCGCCATCGACCAACGCTTTCGTCGCGCCCAACATCGCCGCCAGACTACCTTTCATGTCTTGTGAGCCGCGCCCATACAAACGGCCGTCTTCCACCACCGCGCCAAAGGGGTCTTCCATACCTTCCACACCAACCGTGTCCAGATGAGCATTGAGGAGTAGAGAACGGCCGTTGCCCTTCCCTTTGAGCACCCCCACCACATTCACGCGGCTCTCACCCAAATCATAGACGGTCACAGCCAGCCCCAACTGGCGCATCGCCTCAGCCGTGTACGCACCAACTTCCGCCTCGCCAGGGCCATCAGCCGCTAAATCCGGGTTCACGGAGTTGATTTGCACCAAATCAACAAGTGTTTGTAAGGTGTATTTTTGGTCAATCGAAAATGTCATAGCAATCTCCTGATAGGTAAAAGCGGGAAAGTTTTCAGAAATAAAATTGCGCAAACCCGCTTTTCCTTGAAGAAAACCACAATTTTGCGTGATGGTCATTTTGAAATCTTTCTGTGGTTTACCTGACAAATTGAACCACAAGACAAACAGAACGCAATGATTTTTAAGTCATTGCGTTCTTTGCTCCTATCGGTTTCTTAATTTTGGTTGAGGAAATGCTGGCAGGTACATGCCAATAAGGCCACACCACACTTAATTTTCTGGCGCTCCTTCTGCAATCCAATCTGTCAGCGCTGAAAGCTCATCATCTAGAACCTGACCAAAATGCTCTCGTGGCTCTGATTGGCGCTGGATGAGCAGACTGTTGGTCGGGTCGCCAGGGATGATAACCGGTCCATCTTCGCTGCCAGCCATGATGCTTTCGTAGCTGCTCAAATCCAGACCCGCTTCCGCATTTGGCCCACTGTGACAAAACACACAACGGCCGTTAAACATCGCCGCAAATGTTTCCTCATACGTGCGGGGAACCCCTACCAACAAATAAGGACTGGTATGCGCCATGATATAAAGTTGCCGTGCCAACACCGGTTCCAGGGCAGGCGAATCAAATCCGGTATAAATCCACTCCGAATCATGACAGGCAGAATTTCCGCAAAAAGACCCATCAGAAGGGGGCGTGCCTTCTAGCTGCGTATAATCCATGTCCGGATCATCCGGCACGTGACAAGCCGCGCAGGAAGAATCGATAGCCCCGCCGTGCAGCCCAATCCAACTGCTGTGAGTGTGTGAAGGCGGCTCCGGGCCGCGCACCAATTCAATGGATGTAACCAACGTTTGATTGTTAGAGACCACCGGCACGGCATGGCACAAATTGCACTCCAGGCGAATCGCTTCTTCCGTACCGGTGAGATGCTTGCCATCGTGACAGCGGAAACAGCCTGGGAAATCCTTATGCCCCAAATTATCGGGATGTGTATTCCAATCCAACTTTTGATCCGGAAAAACGATCAGGCTGCGGATGTCTGCTAAGACGCCGATGGCATCTTGTATTTCTGTCTCCCGTTCGGCAGCAATTTCCGGGTAATTGTCCTGATAAAAATCAGCCAACGAGGCGATGCCAGCTTGGGCTGCCTCTTCATCTGGATAGGTTGTTTGCACCAGATTGATGCCTTGTTGCCGGATTTCTGGCAGTTCCCGATCCAACAAACGTTTGCTCAGAGCCATATCTACCGCTTCGGTCGGGTTAGGCATGGAATGGGTGATCCGGTTGTGGCAGGTAATGCAGTCCATACGTTCCAGAGTGGTGCCAGCCACATCTTCAGGGGTGATGCCGGATTCGATGTCGTAATATTCGGTGATAGTGCCATCGGCATTGACCGTACGCACGTAGGGAATCTCTTGTTCTAATTCGTCTGTAGGTAAATAGTAGACTTCGCTTTCAACGTGCCAGTGAATACCCCGGCCCAGCCCTTCACGTTGGCTGCCACCGCCCGTTTTTAAAAGGAGCAATGTCCGCTCAATTTCTGTGGCGTCTTCGTTTCCGAATTGTTGGACTTCACGCAAACTGTCATCGGAAAATTTTTCTGGGTAGTGGCAGGTTTCACACGACTCACGAGCGGGGCGCATGGCACGAGAATGGATGGGATATTCGTAGTTTTTGGAGATGTTGAGCACCACATGACGCAAATCACCTGCTTTGCGGGTAAATTGGGTGGTAACGACATCTCGACCAATGTGGCATTCCACACAGCGCACCCGCGCATGAGGCGAATGTAAATAAGCGCTGTATTGTGGGGGCATGGTGTGGCACGCCATGCCACAGAATTCAGGCGAGTTGGTGTAGGTCCAGGCTTCGACACTGCCATAACCAACTGCTAGAGTGACAATGCCTAACATGGCAAAGGGCAGGATACGAATCCAAATTGAGCTGCCTGCTGGGGGAAGGAAGAAGTTTTTGATGGCGGTTAAGATTATTCGCATGGCATCACCTTTTTTACAATAAATATGAGCTACGGTTCTGGGGTGGGGGTAACGGCCGTTTCCCCTTCAATTGCTTCTGATGTGGGAGTGGGTGCAGGAGTAGGTGTCTGTTTCGTATGATACCCCTCGGCCACACCGGCCAACGTTTCCCCATCCAACGCAGAGACATCACGGCCGTTATGGCAGTGACCACAAGCATACGTGAGCGTGAGATAGGGCATCACAAACAGACCATCATCACTGAACTGTGGGGCATCTGGGTCTGTATTGATGGAAAATTGGTGGGAGCGCACGTCGGCGATATGTAAATCCAGGTTGCCTTGGGCCGATTTTGCCATCGGGGGCATGTGGCAGTCGGTGCAGTCTACCCCTAGATGTTTGCGATTGTTTTGTATCGCTTCATTTTGCCAGTGGCACGTTTCGCATACCTGACGTATGCCCTGGTTGGGGTTCACGGTTTCGTCGGCAAAAAGGGCACTGGCATGAGGGTCATGGCAGTCGATGCAGTCCAAAGCGAAATGGCGTGAATTATACAAATCCTCAAACTGAATCTGGTTCATCTCAAAGCCGTCACTGGCATCCATGAGGGCTGGATTGTCATGCGCGTGGCAGTCACCACAAAGCTGTGAAGCACGTTCCACTACCATGCGGATGCCTTGCGGATCGGTTGCGTGCAGGCTGCCTGGCCCATGACACCGTTCACATTGCACCCCCGCCAGCGCCCAGGAACCCGAAATGCCGTCTAAGTTATCCTGATGGCCTTGTGGGGCGTAACCAGTGGTGTGGCAGGTGGCGCAGTCGAAGGGAATTTGTTCGCCAGCATGATAGGGCACCCATTCAGCATCTGCCCCTACTTCTTCATTGGCGAAGTTATATTGGGTAGCTTCACCTTCAGCGCCTGTGAGCACATAGCCATCTGCGCCGATAAACCGCGCTTTCCAGCCATAACCGCTGATGACATAGGCGATGTCGTCCCAGGTATACCCTTCTGGCGGATTGGGCACGCCGCCGTTCATGTCGGCATACGGCATTTCTGGGGGTTGGCTATTTTCGATTTTGGTCAGGGCAAAAGGGTGTCCCGAAAGGGAAAAAGAGGCAAAGATTTCTTCGTGGCATTCGCCACAGGCAGCCATGCCAATATACGTCTGGCTGGCTGTGGCATTTTCACCTGATGGTCCAGGTGGTCCTACAGGACCAGGTGCGCCGGCAGGCCCTAATGGGCCTGCCGGCCCTTGGCTCCCCGCACATCCCGTTAAGAAAAACCACACCATTACAAGCATACTCATGACGGAAATGGGTCTGCGACGTATCATGTCGACTCCTTTGGGATTATGGGGCTTGGAAAATTGCAAAATGTTAACGACTGTTATGAACAGTAAACGAAGGGAAGCAATTGTTAACAGGGGCAAAAGTCATGAATATTTGTGATGATTGTCATGTGTTTAAGTGCATTTTCTTCAATCGAGTATTTATTGCCTAAGTTTGACAAGCAATCCAGGCATTGTTACGATTGAGAAAAATTCAAACATTTGTTTGAACATCTAATAATTATTACCTTTTTCAAGCATGACAAAACAAAACAATAAGAAGAAACGAGAAACTGAAGTCTACGTCACCGCTGCCCGCCTCTTTGCGCGAAAAGGGTTCCATGCCACCCGTATGCAAGATATTGCCGATGAACTTGGGATGCAAAAAGGCAGTCTTTACTATTACTTCAACTCCAAAGATGAATTGCTCAGGGAACTGGTCACAGGTTCCGTGCAGGAAGCGCAAAGCAGCCTGCAAACCATTCTCGATTCTGACCACTCCCCCGCCCAAAAACTGGCTTCGGCCATTGACGAACATCTGCGTATTTTGCAGCAAAACGCAGACCTGCATCTGATCAACGCGCAGGAAATATTGATGTCATTGGATGAGGAAACGGCCGTTACCACCAACACCCTCCTCAAAAACTACGAAAACATCTGGGCCTCCATCCTGCAAGAAGGCATCGACGCCGGTGATTTCCGCCCGGATCTCGACCGAAAAATTGTCATCAAAGCGCTGCTCGGCCTATGCAACTCCACCCTCACCTGGTTCGAGCCAACAGGGAGACTCACCAGCCAACAAATCGCCGACATCTTTACTAACCTGATTATCAATGGCTTGCATTCTCCGCATACCGCACGTTAACATTCCTCCTTGCAACGAATTAACGTGAATTCAAATGAAATCATCTGCTGTACCATAGGATTTCAATTCCATCCAAACATCGTCATATGTTACAATGCGCCTATAAATTGAACTGAATTGGAGATAACTATGACTTACTCCGAAATTGTTAATTCCGTAAAAAATTTACCCTATGAACAAAGAGTGTCGTTGATAGAAATGTTGGCACAATCTCTTCGAGATGAACAAACGGATTCTAAGCAATCCACTCTCGCCAGAGTACGCGGATTGCTCAAAAGCGATGACATGCCGCAAACTAAACAGCTATTAGCTGACGATTATGCAGATTATCTCATTGAGAAATATTTATGATGCGCGTCTTGTTAGATACTGATGTTATTCTCGATCTATTCCTAGACAGAGAGCCTTTTGCGGAAGATTCAGCCACGCTCTGGGCTGCTCATGAAAGTGGGCAACTTGTCACATACATTTCTGCAATCACTCCCGTTAATCTTTTTTATATCGCCCGAAAACTGAAAGATCGGACTATTGCTAAACAAGCCGTTGTAGATTTATTAGCTACGCTCCCTGTATGCTTGGTTGATCATTCCGTCTTACAAAATGGGCTGAATGCTGGATTTGAGGATTATGAAGATGCCGTACAGTATTCAAGCGCATTAGCAATCAGTCTTGATGCGATCCTTACGCGAAATACAAAAGATTATAAATCAGCAAAACTCCCTGTTTACACCCCCTCAGAATTTCTGCAAAAATTCCCAATCAAGTGATTTGATTAAAAATCAGGAGTAATCCATGCAAGAAGCCTATATTTTCGACGCAATCAGAACCCCGCGTGGCAAGGGTAAAGCCAACGGGAGTTTGTATCAAGTGACGCCCATCGATTTGGTGGCCTCGCTCATGAAAGAGTTGGAACAGCGCCACGACCTCGACACCTCCCAAGTCGATGATGTGATTCTGGGCTGTGTGACGCCAATTGGGGATCAGGGGGCAGACATTGCCCGCACGGCCGCCCTTTACGCCAATTGGCATGTGGACGTGCCAGGGGTGCAAGTCAATCGCTTTTGCGCTTCAGGGCTGGAGACGGTGAACACGGCCGCGATGAAGGTGCGCTCCGGCTGGGAACATTTAGTCGTAGCTGGCGGCGTCGAGTCGATGTCACGGGTGCCGATGGGTTCAGACGGGGGTGCCTGGATGGAGGACGCCAAAGTCAGAGAAGCGACTCATTTTGTGCCGCAAGGGGTCAGTGCTGACCTGATTGCCACCCTGGAAGGGTTTAGTCGTGAAGCACTAGACCAATTCGCCCTGCATTCACAACAACGCGCTGCTTTTGCTCGGGAAAACGGCCGTTTTCAAAAATCCATCATCCCCGTCACAGATACGAACGGCTTGCCCATCCTCGACCACGACGAACTCATCCGCCCCAGCACCACCCTGGAAGGACTTGGCGGTCTCAAACCCGCCTTCCAAATGATGGGCGACATGGGCTTCGATGCCATCGCCAAGCAGCGCTACCCTGAAGTGGCGCAAATCAACCATGTGCATACCGCTGGCAATTCATCTGGTATTGTCGATGGGGCAGCGCTGGTGCTGGTCGGCAGCAAAGAAAAAGGGGAAGCGCTGGGGCTAAAACCGCGAGCCAAAGTGAGGGCGGCGGCGCTCGTCGGCACAGAACCAACCATCATGCTCGTGGGGCCTGGGCCAGCCTCCAAGAAGGCGCTGAAACAGGCGGGCATGGCAGTCAGCGACATCGACCTGTTTGAAGTCAATGAAGCGTTTGCTGCCGTGGTGATGCGTTTCATGCGCGATATGGGCATCGAAGGCACAGAGAAAATCAACGTCAACGGGGGCGCGATTGCCATGGGTCATCCGCTGGGCGCGACGGGTGCGATGCTGCTCGGCACAGTCCTGGACGAGTTGGAACGACAAGATTTGACGACCGGTTTAATTACACTCTGTGTCGGTGGCGGCATGGGCATTGCCACGATTATTGAGCGGGTTTGATGTTTTTGGGACATTTGGGAGGGGGAAACGGCCGTTACCATCAAAAAATTCTTGACATCAAAATGATGGCCTGCTATAATGCAACCGGTTGCATGAATAATGCAAGGAATGATGCAAATCATGGCAGATAAACCGGTAAGAACAATTGCAGACATCGCCGAATTGGCAGGCGTTTCCAAGTCAACCGTGTCACGGGCATTGAACAACAGCACGTTGATCAGCGAAGAAACGCGCACTCGGATACAAGCTATTGCTCAGGCGCATCAATTCCAAATCAACCAACCGGCACGCAGCCTGAGTATGAAGCAGACCAACACCATTGCCTTTGTGACACATGGGTATCACGGTAACTTCTGCGTAGAAGATTTATTTCTTCTGGAGATGATGGGGGCTATTACTGGGGCGCTGGGCGCTCGGAATTATGACTTGTTGATGGTCAACGTAGACCCCTATGAAATAGATTGGGTCAATGATTATCTCAACACCGGCAAAGTAGACGGCTTTGTACTCATGACCTCCACGCGAAAGCAGCAACACGTAAAAAAATTAGTGGAAATGAAAGCGCCCTTCATTGCCTGGGGCATCCCTACTCCGGGAACTAATTATTGCACAGTTTCAGGAGATAACTTCAATGGCGCTCGTCTAGCTGGTGAGTATTTGCTGAATATTGGCAAACAAAAAATCGCCTTCTTAGGTGGCCCGGAGACAGAGCAAGAAGTTAAACTGCGTTACCAGGGATTTGAAAGTGCTTTGAATGCTGTTGGGTTGAAACCAGACCCGAAAAGAGTCATTTATACGAATTATTCGACTGAAGCGGGCCATAAAGGGATGCATCAATTGTTAGACCAAGACCCAGATATAGATGCAGTTTTTGCAAACAGCGATTTTATAGCGATTGGGGCAATGAACGCGATTCGTGAGCGGGGGAAGCGGGTGCCGGAAGATGTGTCAGTGGTTGGTTATGACGATATTTCATTGGCGCAATATAGTAACCCCCCACTGACCACAATCAGGCAAAACATTAATGAGTCTGGACGGTTGTTGGTGCATAATTTGATTCAATATCTTGAAACAGGTGTCGTTACCAATGTGTCTGTTCCGGTCAATTTGGTGGTGAGAGAGTCAACTATGCCAAGTTGACTTTTTTTAGAGCGTGGTGCAACCGGTTGCATCGCACGGCGGCAAGATTTTTTTTGAGGCAAAGTGCAACCGGTTGCAAGATTTTTGAGAGATTCATCTGGAAAAGGAGTAAATCATGTTTAATTCACAAGAAATCAAGAAACACGGGGCTATTGAATCGTTTCGATATGCACTTTGGCAAGCGCGTAAAGAGGCGCTGCTCTCAAAAGTTTGGGGTGAAGCGCCAAACTTGAAAAGTTTTAATAACATTACTGGGCAGATAACACCGCAAAGACGTTCCCTGGGTATACGGGAGATTCCGATTGACAAGATTACGGGAACTGTGGGACGGCAAGGTGATTTCGACGGCCGTTTTCGCCCCTTAAAGAATCATTTACGAGATCGGTGGGTAAGCATTGCCGTGGGTTTTCAAGATGCAGGTTGGCCGCCCATTGATGTATTCAAAGTAGGGGAAGAATATTTTGTGCTGGATGGACATCATCGCACTTCCTATGCCCGTCAGGCGGGCATGGCGTTTATGGAAGCGAATGTGTGGGAAATGGTGCAGGAATCTGCAAACGGCCGGGTGCGAGATGTGCTCCCTCCTATAAAGTTTGCGCCGAAGCCTGCACCCAATGCGACAGCATTAGCGCAAGAATCATTGTGCTGCTGTTGTGGGTAGGATGATGTGGGGGAAACGGCCGTTTTCCCTGATACCCTTGACTTAGAGTTAACTCCAAGTGGTACACTATACAAGTGTATGAAAACGCGGTCTTGAAAAGCGAGCAGGAATTAGGTAAAAGCGGGAAAGTTTTTGGAATCAAAATTGCGCAAAACCCGCTTTTCCTTAAAGGAAACCACAAAACAGCGCTATTTTTAATCAAAGAACTTTTTGTGGTTTACCTAACGGATTGATGCAGAAGAAATAACAAGGAGCACTAAAAATGCAACAACGTAAACTTGGCAGCAGCGGGTGGATTGTACCGATTCCGGGCACGCGCAAACTGCACCGTTTGGATGAGAATCTTGGCGCAACGGCCGTTACCTTGACCGCTGAAAATCTAAACGACATCAAAGAAGCGATGGCAGCTATTACCGTAGTCGGCCACCGTTATTAGAAAGGAGTAGGCAATGGAAATTAAACGCAATGGCTCACAACCCTCTGCCAAGGGGTCGTCTGATTGGTTTACTGGCACAGTTCGGGTTGACCCTTTGTTCAATGCAGAAGACCCGGCACGCACAGGCGCTGCTTACGTCACGTTTGAGCCGGGGGCACGGACGGCCTGGCACACGCACCCGCTGGGCCAGACGCTCGTTGTCACCGCTGGCTGTGGACGGGTGCAGAGCTGGGGCGGCTTGATTGAGGAAATTCGGCCCGGTGATGTGATCCGGTTTGCACCGGGTGAAAAACATTGGCATGGGGCTGGGCTGGAAACGGCCGTTACTCACATTGCCATCCAGGAAACCCTTGATGGCAAAGCTGTGGACTGGCTGGAACACGTCAGCGACAAACAATATCAAACAGGAGATGATTTATTTATCAGAAGGGGAATTTAAAAATGGAATATACAAAACTTGGCAATACCGGTTTAGATGTATCACAGATTTGTTTGGGCTGTATGAGCTTTGGCTCCGCTGAAGGGTGGGCGCACAATACCTGGGCGCTGAACGAGGAGGATAGCCGCACGATCATCAAGCGGGCGATTGATTTGGGCGTCAATTTCTTTGACACCGCCAATGTCTATGCCCGCGGTGCCAGCGAGGGCATTCTGGGTCGGGCATTAAAAGATTTTGCCAACCGTGATGAGGTTGTCATCGCCACTAAAGTGCGTGGCAGGATGCACGATGGACCCAACGGAGAGGGGCTTTCGCGCAAGGCTATCATGAGCCAAATTGATGCTAGCCTCAAACGTCTCGAAACCGATTATGTTGACCTCTACATTATCCATCGCTGGGATTATGACACACCTATAGAGGAAACAATGGCGGCTTTGCACGATGTTGTCAAAGCCGGTAAGGCAAGATATATCGGGGCTTCGGCCATGTACGCCTTTCAGTTCCAGAAGGCACTGCATGTCGCAGAAAAAAATGGCTGGACGCGCTTTGTTTCGATGCAAAATCACTACAATCTTATCTACCGTGAAGAGGAAAGAGAAATGATGCCACTTTGCCGGGCAGAGAAAATCGCATCGACACCCTATAGCCCGCTGGCATCGGGACGCCTGGCTCGTGATTTGGCACAGACAACGACGCGCTATGAAACTGACCAGATTGCTAAGGGCAAATATGATGCGACAGCCGAGGCCGATCAAGCGGTGATTGCCCGTGTCGCCCAGGTTGCCGAAAAATATGGTGTGCCTCTTGCGCATGTATCACTGGCTTGGCTGTTGCAAAAAGCACCCGTGGTCGCACCAGTGATTGGCGCCACCAAACTCTCCCATCTGGAAAGCGCAGTCGCCTCGCTGGCAACCAAGTTGACCGTTGATGAAGTTGCCTTCCTGGAAGAGCCTTATGTACCACATAGAATCGTTGGTCATAACTAATCGTATTTTTCATGATATGAAACGGCCGTTGCACCTTATACTTTATACTGCCGATTATTGAAAGGTAAATTCAAAAGATTGTTAGAAAGGAGATGAATCATGCACATTGGCTTACAAATTCCATCGTTTAAGTATCCGGGGGGAACGGCCGTTATCCGTCCCAAACTAAAAGAAATCGTCACCACCGCCGAAGAGGCAGGTTTTTACAGCCTCTGGGTCATGGATCATTACTATCAAATCAAAGGGTTGTTTGGGGAAGCCTATACCGACCCGATGATGGAAGCCTATACCACGCTCGGATATTTCGCCGGATTAACTGAAAAAGCCTATCTCGGCGTCCTGGTAACAGGCGTTATTTATCGCCATCCTTCTGTTTTGATGAAGATGGTTAACACCCTCGATATTCTCTCCGGCGGTCGTGCCTATCTGGGCATTGGTGCGGCCTGGTATGAAGACGAAGCCAAAGGCTATGGTATCCCCTACCCTTCAACCTCCGAGCGTTTCGAGCAGTTGGAGGATAATCTGAAACTGGCAAAGGCTCTCTGGGCTGGTGATGAGACATCCTTTGCGGGCCAGCATTTTTCTGCACCGGCAATCACCAATAATCCCCGCCCGCTCTCCAACCCGCACCCGCGCATCATGATTGGCGGCACTGGCCCGAATAAAACCCTGCGCATGGTTGCTCAATATGCGGATGCCTGCAATATCGGTGATTGGGTGGGTAAAGAAAATATGCAAAAAGCACTCGACACCCTCAAAGAACATTGTGACTCTCTGGGACGTGATTACGACACTGTCGAGAAAACATGCCTTGGCACCGTGCATCTTTCCGGGGACGACACGGTAGACAGCGTCATCAGCCGTATCAAAGAACTCTCTGGGATGGGTTTCACACACGCCATATTCAATATGCCGGACGTTTACAAAATCACACCGCTTGAAACCTTTGCTAAAGAGATCATCCCGGCAGCAGCGGATCTCTAATTGAAGAGAGCGCCGCAAAAATTGGCCGACTGCACAAGATGGTTACCGGACAATGGGTGAACGCAAGGCAATTAAAGTCTTGGCGGATTTGTCTGGGCTGCATGAGCTTTGGCACGGCCGAAAACTGGGTTCACAATCAATGGGCGCTGAATGAGGAAGGCAGCCGCACGATCATCAAAAAGGCACGGGAGTTATCGATTTTTTGTTAGTGTTTGAGAATATTTTTCGCGGATATTGAGGTGGAAACGGCCGTTACGCTACCGTACAAAAGAAGACGCCTGCAAAAACCGCACCCCAGCCAATATCTGCTCAACTCGTTGGGTGGAAAGCGACCCGATATAGTCGCCCAACTGTGTTTTATAAACAGACGATACCTTTGACACTTCTACGATGCTTTGCTTTTGCAAAGTGGCTTCATCTACGTCAAGTAATACGTTACCGGGTGCATTTGCCCGCTTTATATTTGTGGTTAAGGCACAAACGATAACTGTATGAATGCGGCTGTGATTGAAGAGATCGTCTTGCACGACAACGTAGGGATGCATGTAGTAACCCAGTTCTGAATTCGGGTCTTCACTTTGAATCCAATAGATGTCGCCTTGGTTGATTTGCATGAACGTATCGAAGGTTAAAAGGGGAAAGGGGCTGGTGTTCAAGCACCAGCCCCTTGTTATTTAGTTATTGCCATTGCCGTTGTCGATTAAACGGCCGTCTTGCATTTTCAAAACTCTCGTCGCATAAGACATCACACGGGGGTCGTGCGTAGCGAAGACAAATGCCGTGCCAGTCTCTTGGTTGAGCTTCTTCATGATGTCCATCGCCTGCGTGCCGTTTTCCGTGTCCAGGTTGGCGGTTGGCTCATCAGCCAGGACGACGATGGGATTGGGGGCCAAGGCTCTGGCAATTGCCACCCGCTGCTGCTGACCACCGCTGAGTTGGTCAGGGCGGTGCTTGGCACGGTCGGTTAAGCCAACGGCTTCCAGCAGGGAGTTGACGCGCTCTTTGCGCTCTTTTTCGCTGACATTGTTGAGTAATAGGGGCAGTTCCACATTTTCATACGCCGACAGCACAGGCACCAGCGCAAAGAATTGGAAGATAAAGCCAATCAATTCCTTGCGAACATTCGCTCGTTGGTTCGATTTAAACTTGGATACATCTTGCCCGTTGACGCGGATAATGCCGCTGTTAGGCTTATCCAAACAGCCCATCAATTGCAGCATCGTCGTCTTGCCAGAGCCAGATGGCCCCACCAGCGCCGCAAATTCGCCTTCGTTAATATCGAGCGAGACCCCATTCAACGCATGAGTTTCCACTTCACCAATCTTGTAAATTTTTGTTACGTTTTCAGCTTCTATAATAGCCATGATTTTTCTCCAAAAAGCTAGAGCAAGGAGCGAGAGCTAGAGTATATAGCAAGCGTTTTTCCTCTCGCTCTAGCTCTATCCTCTCGCTAAAGTGCATGCAATGCCTCGACTGGTTGCAGGCGGGCTGCGTACCAGGCGGGATAAAGTGAAACTATGATAATAACGACCATCATCCAAAATGACATCGACAAGAGATTGAGCGGAACGAGGGCGGTGTATAAAGAGTTGCCAAAGGCCATATCCCCCATCGCATCACCCAGTTCACCGTAGTAGATGCCGTTAATTGAGAAATAATAGACTAGAATGCCGCCCAGAATGATGCCAAAGAAGCAGCCAATCAGACCTAAGATAGTAGCCTCAAACAGGAACATTGTCATGATTTGGCGGCCTTTCATACCCAGAGAGGCCAAAATGCCGATTTCCCGCGTGCGTTCAAAGACCGACATGAGCAAAGTGTTGGCGATGATAACGGCCACGACCAGGAAAATGATAGCATATAGGATGGCGTAGAAAGCCGTGCCCGTTTCCATTGTTGTCATGATAAATTCATTCAACGCTTTCCAGTCCAGTACCTGTGTGCCAGGGGCCTGCATTACCGCGACCACAGCTTCCGTATCTGCTTCATCATTGAGCAGAATGCGTACGGTGCTGGCACGGTTGCCAGAGCCAGTGATGGCTTGCGCCTGCGCCAAACTCAGGAACACGTTAGCATTGTCGATGCCGGGGAAGCCAGTGTTGATCAGGCCAACAATGGTGAAGGAGCCTTCTTCCGGCAGCCCATCAGGATTACCCACCGCCAGATTGATGCGGTCGCCCACGCCAACTTTCAACTCATCAGCCAGTTTTTGCCCAATAAGAATTTCCCCCCGACCATCTACAGACAAAAATTCACCAGCACGCAGCCCTTCCCGAATCGGGTCGAATAGTGCCGACGTGGTGTCGATGCCGCTGACGCGCACATTGGTCGATTCGCTGGCAGTGCCTAAGATACCTCCCGCCCACAAGATGGGCGAAACGGCTTGTACTTCCGGCATCGCTTCCGCCTTCGCTGCGATTTCGTCGGCGTTGTTGAGTAGGTCTTGCCACAGCAGACTGGTTTTAACGATTTCATACGACTCGGCGCGTAATTGAATGTGCCCGCTTTCCAGACGGATGGTGTCTTTTAGCATGTTGTTCATCATGCCGGTAATCAGCCCATTCATAAAGATAACGAGGGTCAGCCCCAGCGAAATAGCGATGAATGTAATCACCGTGCGCCGTTTATTGCGGGCTAAATCGCGGTAGGCCATCACCCAGAATTTTTTTAGTGCCATAATGTTTACTCCGTAAAAGCTAGAGGATGGAGCAAGAGCGAGAGGAAAACCTCTTGCTCTTGCTCTATCTCTAGCTAAATGTGATGCAGTGCCTCAGCTGGTTCTTTGCGGGAAGCTTGCCACGCCGGGAAGAACGCGGCTATCGCCGAAATGATTGTGACCAGGATGACGTAACCAATTGTCGTGCTCATTGACATGGCTGGATACATGCGTTCGCCCATGAGGGCATACACTTCTGCACTTCCAGCCGATTCGGTGAGATCGCCAAGGGGTATGCCACTTTGCGCCACAGCCGCTACCAACAATCCGCCAAGGATAGCTCCTATCACGGCGGCAAAGAGGCCGATGAAGGTGCCTTCTAGCAGGAATAAGGCGGTAATTTGCCGCCCCTTCATGCCGAGGGCTGCCAGTACACCCATTTCACGAGTACGTTCATATACGGCCATGAGCATCAAATTCAAAATGCCGATGCTGGCAATGAGCACCACCAACATGCCCAAGATACTCGTGGCGGCGGCTTTGGACTCTATCGCTTGCCGAATTTCAGGGCTTAAAGTGTCCCAGGAATCGACTTCATAGTCGGGCAGTTGCGCTTGTAAATCGGCAATAATTTCGCTTTCTTTGCCGATATTTTCCAGAGAGACGACGACTTCTGTCTCCTGATCGCGCAGGTTGTAGAGGGTTTGGGCGGTGGGCAGATTGATGAACACGCTGCCCCGTTCGGCAGAATCCATGCCTAAGCTGTAGATGCCGACCACGGTCATCGGGCGCTGGCGCATGGATTCGTTGAGCCGTCGTCCTACGACCATCACCCGGTCGCCGACGCCAACTTCTAGCAAATCAGCCAAGCCCTGTCCAATGACAATGCTGTCGCCATCTTCTGCGGTGAGAAAACGGCCGTTACTGATATTTTCCGCAAACAAACTAACCGGCGCTTCCTTGGCTGGCTCGATGGCCGTGATGGTGACGGGATAATTGCCCGCACTGGTGCTGACCATGCCGCCCGTATTGATCCGTTTGGCCGTCGCCAGAATTTTCTCCGGGGAATCCATCGCCTCAATCGTATCCACCACCGTCTCCGAATCGGCCAGAGGCAGCAGCGGCAGACGTGAAGATTTCTCGCGGTAGCCAGGCGCATGCACCTGCACGTTGCCGCCGTACATGCGCACCGCATTGCCATAGATCGCCTGATCAGACCCCTTGATCAGGCATCCATAAAGATGAGTAAGACCATGCCCAATATAATCGCAACACTGGCGATGAGCGTTCGCCGCCAGTTGCGCCACATATTGCGCCAGGCCATTTTTATTGTTCTGCTCATAGATACCTCCGTATAAACCATCAAAGATTAAGGATTAAAGATTGTGAAGCGGTAACTCTTTAATCTTCTTTCTCAAACCAGTGTCTAAAAGGTTCAAAATCAAATAATTGGATAGAACCGGATGGTGCATTTAATAAGCTCTCAAGGGCGCTGTTGTAGGCCACAATCTTATGCTGCACCATAGCCCAGGGCAGGTTGTCCTCAGCATTGATAAGCAATTTTGCCAATGTTTCACCCATGAAATACATGGTTTGAAACACAATGCCGCCCATTTCTTCTGGATACTCAACAGAAAACACCTCTTCTTCGATGCCTTGTTGGATAATCTGGTGATAAAGAGGGCTAAACATGTCTAGCGAGTTTTGTTTCATTTTTTTGCGCATGATGACGTTGCTATCAGCATACCAAATGGGCAATAAGGTGCGAATGAGCGCCTCATTTTCCATTTTGAGATTGCCAACTTGATTAAAGAAGCAATGCAGCTTTTCTAGCGCTGTTAATTGGTCGTCGGCCAGAATTGGCTCCAAAATGAGTAAGGATTGATCCAGCAGGCGCACAATAAGCGCATCCAGCAGTTCTTCTTTAGAGTTAAAATGGTGGTAGAAGGTGCCTTTGGCAATGCCGATTTCGTCGATGATGTCACGAACGGCCGTTTTGTCATACCCCTTGGTGTAAAAGAGCATCTGTGCCGTATCGAGGATTTCGGTTTGCCGAGCATCGGCGCTTTTTACAATGCGGACCATTGTGATTTCTCCGTTTCATTCACCAGCGACCGACCGCCGGTCTGTTGTTAAATGTTAGCCTAATTTGATAGGGAGGTCAAGCAAATTTTGGGGAAAACGGCCGTTATACGCTTAGCGAGCATCAAGGGAGATCGAGAGGTAAATAAATTGCACGAGATTAGAGATTGGAGATTGGCGTGTCTCTAATCTCCGTATTTTAATCACGGGAAAGATAAAGAATCAGCCAGCCAATTGCCGAACCCGCCACCCCGATGGCATAGAGCCAATACGCACCAGCCACATCATAAATTATGCCGGTAAGCGGACTGCCCACCATGGTCACGAGATTTCGCAGGGTAATACCATAAAGCGCCATCATCGTGGCGCGGTAAGTTTTGGGGGAAAAGGCATTGATGTAAGCAACGAAACCGACGGCAAAAAAACTGAACTGAATGCCCAACACCAGCCGCATGGCAACCAACGTTCCCACTGAGGGATAAACCAACACAGCCGCCATACGCATCATCTGCAACGCCAACGACCAGCGCAGCAGCCGCCCTGGGGTGTAACGTTTAACCAGCCTGTCAGCCCAGAGCATGGCTGGCAGTTCGATGGCGGCATTCAGGGCATTAGCCATGCCAATTACCGAGGTGGACGCGCCCAATTCACTCATGTAGATCGGTTCAAATGAATAGACGGTGCTGCTCAACAGCCAGCTTGCGCCCAAACCAAAGGCCAAACCCATTAACCGTTTGCTTTGGGTGATAATGTGCAACGCCTGGCGCAGGTTAGTCGCAGGCTCCGGGTGCTGACATTTAGATCTGGTTTATCCACTTTGGGATTGGGTACGAGAAACAGGGTAATTACGCCCCAAACCATGCCCACTGCGTAACCGATGAAGATGATACCTAAACTGAAACAGCTTCGATGAGACGCCCGGCAACGGCCGTTACAATTGTCCAGCCTAGCGATCCCCACAAACGAATACTACCAAATCCGGTTCCCGGCACACCTTCCGCAATGTCAACCGCCAGATTGTCTGACAATGGATTCCAGCCCGCCATAACCAGAGCGATGGCAGCCACGAGCAGGGCAATCGTCCAAAATTGATCTTGTTGACCGAGGATGAGATGGAAAACGGCCGTTCCCACCAAGGCTAATTGCAATAGTTGCCGGGGCTTATTTAGCCTGTCACTCCAGCGCCCCCATATCGGCGCCGCAACCAAACCAATAGCCGCCTGAATCGTGCCCAGCCAGCCGATTTCCACACCGCTAAGCCCCTGCTGACGATAAAACAGCGTGATGAAGGGAAACACAAAACCACCCGCGCCAATAGTGACAAAATAATAGGCACGAATGGCCCAAAGGTTCCGTTTAGGGGAAGCTGCTGTAATCATAAGTTTATTTGTTGATTTCTGTGCTGGGCAATTTGGAGATAAGAGACTAGAGATTGGAAGACGTAACCGAATCTCCAATCTCTAATCTCAAATCAGGAGGAAGCGTTTCCTTTCGTCCAAAACGCAGGGGATTGGGGCTTATTCATCCGTTCATTGAATTCGGCAACCAACTGCGGCGACAGGGTGTCGGCTTTGATGACCTGGATTGCCTTGACCAGTTTAGCAACATCTTGGGCCAAGAACGCTTTCCCTTTTTCTGGCGTCGCCGGGCGGGCATCTCCCACGACCATGTGTGGATATTGACTGTACCAATCGACCTGGGAATATGCCCCAACAGCGGCTAAGTCGGCATTCCGGCGCAGGTTGGTAAACGGCTCGGGTGGCGCTTGCTCCAGGTTAACAAGACTGTCGTCGATGGCGCGAATGAGGCTGGTTTCCCATTCACAGGCATGACCATTCTCATCGGTCTCCAACAGGCTCGTATCTGCCACGAAGAAGGGAGACTGCACAAAGTAAACGACATAGGGCTTTTGCTTTTCCGGCAATGTTTGCACAAAAAAGTTCAAGAAGTAGCGATTGCCGCCGTGACCACTGAACAAAATGATTTTGTTGATGCCGTTACGGTACATTTCATCACAAATATTCTCCAACAACGCCATAATCAATTCCCGTTTGATGACAAGGCCGCCGGGCAGATGGGCGGTTTCTACATTCGTGCCAAATGGATAGGCTGGAAAGACGATAATCGGCTCTTGCTTGGCGGATTCAACGGCAACCCAGTGGGCAGTGAACATGTCGGTTCCTAATGGCGCGTGGGGACCGTGGGCTTCGATAACGCCAAGGGGAATGATGCCGACGCGATTGGCTTGGATAACGGCCGTTTCAAAATCTAGTGAACTCAAATTTTCCCATTGCATAATGATTTGCTCCTCATTCATTCAAATTTAAAGTGAAGATCGAGTTTACCAATGTAAGCGCTTTCTTTCAACCAATTAGGACTAGCGATTAGGGCATACGCAACACACTCTTTTTTCCGTGCCATCCACGTTCAATCCTCTATAATTGCTTGATGAAACTATTCGCCATCGCTGATTTACACCTCGGTCGCCCAGACAACCGGCAAGCCTTGCTCGATTTACCGCCCCACCCCGAAGATTGGCTCATTGTTGTCGGAGATGTTTGCGAGAACACCGCCCTCTTCGAGAAAGCAATGCTCCATCTCAGCCAGAAATTCGCCAAGCTGTTTTGGACACCGGGTAACCACGATTTATGGACAATGCCCACCGAAAATGAGGCATCGCGTGGTGTGTTTCGGTACAATGAACTGGTTGCTATTTGCCGCCGATATGGCATCCACACCCCTGAAGATGCATATGTCCGTTGGCCGCTCAGTCCAGAGCCACTTTTCATTGCCCCCATTTTCACCCTCTATGATTATTCTTTTCGTCCGCCAGATGTATCGTTGGAAACGGCCGTTTCCTGGGCATCTGAAACAAACGTCATCTGTACCGACGAATACTTGCTCCACCCCGATCCCCTAACCTCCCGCGAAGAATGGTGCGCCGTCCGCTGTCGCTACACGGAAATCCGCCTGGCCGAAACCGCCAAACAAGGCTCACTCATCCTCGCCAGCCATTTCCCCCTGCGCTACGATCTCGTGAACATTCCCCGTATCCCCCGTTT
Source organism: uncultured Chloroflexia bacterium (assembly GCA_963747345.1). Lineage (GTDB taxonomy): Bacteria > Chloroflexota > Anaerolineae > Promineifilales > Promineifilaceae. The sequence goes on from CAVVFA010000014.1 coordinate 101,899, forward strand.
CTCACTCTGGTGCGGTACCAAACAGACTGAGGATTGGCATAGCAGGTATCCGGTAACGGCCGTTGTCTACGGCCATCTCCACGTGCGTGGCACCCACCTGCGCGATAACATCCCGCACACCGAAGTCTCCTTCGGCTACCCTCACCAATGGAATAAACAACGGGGCATATCAGGTTATTTACACGAGGTTGTCACAACACCCCCGATTCGCTGAATCCTCCTATTTCCGCTAAAATTCTCGCTGGTTATCGACCAGCTAATGGAAAGCTAAGGTAATGGTTAAGGTTTTTTTACAGTTGGTGTGTATAACAGGAGAAACCGAAGAGGAATACAGCCTACAGATTTGGGTCTTCACTGTGCGCTGACAATAAATAATGAGTTCAAAAATCGGATATTACTTATCTTCCATCCCAACCATTTTAGGCCAAGTCAGCAACTGGGTTGAGATTCCGACTCTGCTTTTTAGCAAAAAGCCAATCGTTCTTAAACTGAAAAACGGCCGTTCCTTCAAAGTACGCAACGTCATGGATGTGTGGATTGTCAAAGAGACCTGTTTAGACCGTGATTACGAGGTCAACGGGGTTGCTATCGTTGATGGCTGGACGGTGATTGATATCGGCTCCGGCATTGGCGAATTTGCAATTATGACGGCAGCAGAACACCCAGCCTGCCAGGTTTTCGCCTATGAGCCATTCCCTGAATCTTTTGCCCTGCTCCAAGAAAATTTGGCGCTGAATAAAACCGGCAACGTACACGCTTTTCAGATTGCGGTCGGGGCCACATCGGGGCAAATGACACTGGCGACCACAGGAGAAGCGGTGCAGCATACCACCACGGGCAGCGATGTGTCGGGGAACGCCACTTCCTTTATTGACGTGCAAGGCATCTCATTTGAGGAACTGTTTGAGACGAACGGCATCACCCGCTGTAATTTTTTGAAGATTGATTGCGAAGGCTGTGAGTTCGAACTGCTTTTTAGCGCAAGTTCGGCCACGTTAGCAAAAATTGACCATATTTGTATGGAATATCACAATGGATTTACCGACCACACCCACACAGAATTGGCTAAACATTTAGAAGAAAATGGCTTCCAGGTAAAGGTAACGCCCAATCCTGTGCATGATTTTCTGGGCTTTCTGTACGCATACCGTTAACTAATTACACGGACACGACTGTAACTTTATGAATCCTGAAGAGAACGAACTAACTGACACCCAAACGGCCGTTTCCCCTGAACCACCATCTACTGCAGAAACGGCCGTTTCTCGCCAATTTAAGTGGGAATCCCTCACCATCATTCTGCTGATTCTCGTGATGGCGATTGCGGCTTATTTCCGCTTCACCGGTCTCAACTGGGACGAAAACTTTCACCTCCACCCAGACGAACGTTTCCTCACCATCGTCGCCTCCCAGCTGCAAACCGTCTCCGACCCCCTCGCCTATCTAAAAACCAGCGAATCCACCCTCAACCCGTACAACGCCGGGCAAAGTTTCTACGTCTACGGCAACTTCCCGATGACCGTCACCCGCTATCATCGCGGAGTGGGCCACAAAAGTTTGCGATCTGTTCCCCGGCGACGGCACGCCCGACAGCGCCCTTTGCGCTTACAATTTTGTCGCCTATGACGGCGTTCACTTACTCGGACGGCTGCTGTCTGGACTGGTGGATCTCGTCTCCGTGCTGTTTATTTTTCTCATTGGCCGTCGTTTGTATGATTGGCGGGTCGGCTTGCTCGGAGCCTTGCTCCTGGCGCTGTCCGTTCTGCCCATCCAGCAAAGCCATTTCTTCACGATGGATAACTGGGCCGCCGCCCTGACCACGTTTACGATCTACACGGCCGTTCGTGCCGCCAGTCTCGGTGATGAAGAAGCAGGCTGGAAAAAGCGCTGGTGGGTGCTGTTTGGTCTCGGTTTAGGGCTGACGGTTGCCTCCCGCATCAACGTGGCTCCGTTAGCTGGCATTTCGGTGCTGGCGGGCATCATCTGGCTTCATCAACGGGGTCATAACTGGCACGATTGGCTCACGCCCAAAGTCTTGGTGGAAAACACGCCGACGGCCATCGACGCCCAGCGCGTGGTCTTGGGTCTGATTTTGGCGGCGGTCATTTCCATCATCACCTTCCGCCTTGCCCAGCCCTACGCCTTCGCCGATGCGACGATTGCCCGCGAAGAAGTGTTGGCCGCTACCGGACAAGAAGCAGGTTTTTTGGGAACGGCCGTTCGCAGTATCGTCGGTCTCAACCCCCAATTCCGCAGCAACATGGCAGAAATTCAGCGCCTGCAACAGCCAGACGCCAACTTCCCGCCAGCCGTGCAATGGGTCAGCCGCACCCCCATCCTGTTCCCCTTCACCAACATGGTCTTATACGGCATGGGATTGCTGGCCGGACTCGCCGCCTGGTTTGGCTTTTTCTGGGCGTTGTGGCGCATCATCAAAGTAAAACCAGACTGGGTGAGCCACGCCATTCCCGTCGCCTGGGTGGGCGTCTATTTCCTGTTTACCGCCACCCGCTGGGTCAAATCCATCCGCTATTTCTTGCCCATCTACCCCATGTTACTCCTGTTGGCGGCGTGGGCGCTGTTTGCCATTTGGGACAGAGCCAAAGCACGAGACAAGGCCAAGCAGCAGTGGTTCCGGCGGGTTCTGGCTGGGGGTATGATAACGGCCGTTGTCCTTTACACCTTCGCCTGGGCCTGGACATTCCTGGAAACCTACAAGCACCCGCTCACCCGCGTCGCGGCCTCTGCCTGGATATACGAAAATATCCCCAGCGGCGCAACGCTCATTTATGAAGCGGACGGGGTGGAAAAAGAACACAATTTACCGCTCAAAGAATACAGTTTCATTGACGGTATCCCGCTCATACTCGGCTTTCCGATGCCCGAAGATGGCACACTGAAAGCCGTCCGCCTCAATTACCTGCAAACAGATGGCTCAGGCGAGCAACCCTTTGCCTTTACCGCAGGTTACATGGACGGAAATAATTTGGAAACGGCCGTTACCCTCAACAACGAGCGCCAAGCCGTCACCCTGGATTTGCCTGATCACGCGGCGCAACAAGATGCCTTCCAGCAAATCACCCTGCAAATAACAGAAGGGAACGGGACCGTCAACGCCAGCACAAGCAAGTTGATGAATGAGCATTGGGACGATTCGCTGCCGGTTTCGGTAAACGGCCGTTCTGGTTATGGCGCTTATTACACGGCCGTCGGCGGCGAACCGCTGCCCGTCACCTGGCCTGACACCGTAGAAAAACGTCAAGATGTCACCACCTGGCTAGAAGAATCCGACTACATCGTCCTCAGCAGTCAACGCGCTTTATGGTCACTGCCCCGTATCCCCCTCACCTACCCGCTCATGATTAAATTTTACGAGAGCTTGTTCAACGGGGACTTGGGCTTCGATCTCGTCTATCAAAATCAAGTCGATTACCAGATTGGTCCGCTCCACATCAGCGATGTCGGTGGCACTGCCCGGTGGGGCGCACAGCCAGAAGTGGGCTGGCCGCCGCCAGGCGCTCTCGCCGTCGAAGAAGCGTTCAGCGTTTATGATCACGCGCCTGTCTGGATTTTTGCCAAGAATGACAATTACAGTTTGGAAAACACGCTTAACGTCTTAGGCAGTGTCAATTTGAACCAGACGCTGTTCATGACACCCGGCGACGCCACCCAGGCCCCCAACGCCATGATGCTCACCTCCGCCCAGCAAGCCATTCAGCAAGCGGGCGGCACGTTCAGCGAGATGTTTAACGTGGATGGTATCCTGTCTACTAATTCGACTTTAGCGGCTGTGGTTTGGTGGATAACGGCCGTTATCCTTGGCTGGCTCGCTTTCCCCTTAACCTACATCGTCTTAGGCGGTCTCCCCGACAAAGGGTACGTGTTGGCACGTATTTTTGCCCAACTCTTCCTCTCCTACTTCGTCTGGATTACCGCCAGCTACGGTCTGCTGCCCAATACACGCGGCACCATTCTCATCGGGCTGCTGCTGATGCTGCTCCTGAGCGCCCTCGTCCTCTGGCGGCGCTGGGCTGAAATCAAGCCCTTCATCCGCAGCAATCTCAAATACTTCGTCATCGTAGAAACCATCGGCGTAGCCCTGTTCCTCATCGCCATCATCGTCCGCCTGGGCAACCCCGACGTGTGGGACATCATCTGGGGCGGCGAAAAACCGATGGACCTCTCCTACTTCAACGCCGTCCTCAAATCCACCACCTTCCCCCCTACGATCCCTGGTTCGCAGGCGGCTACATCAACTACTACTACTACGGCTACGTCTTCGTTGGCGTTCTCACCAAACTGCTGGGCATCGTGCCCACTATGGCCTACAACCTCATCCTGCCCATGCTCTTTAGCTTCACAGGATTGGGCGCATTTGCCATTGCTTATAATCTGGTGGCCTATGGCAAGCAGAGATTAGAGATTAAAGATTTGACAAACAATCTCCAATCTCCAATCTCCAATCTCAAGTCAATCAATCTTCAGCCGACAGGCTCTCATCGCTGGTCTCATCGCCGCCGTCCTCGCCGTGCTGGTTGGCAATCTCGCCGAAGTTGGCGTGATGCTCGATGTATGGCAAAAGGCAGGCAATACCGCCATCGCTACCGGCATCGGCGGCTTAGACGCGCTGCTGCGCACCTTCGACGGTGCACTCAACATGGCAACCGGTCAACCTGCCCCCATCTACCCCGGCGACTGGTTCTGGACTGCCACCCGCGCCATCAACTACCTGCCCGGCGAAACCGCGCCCATCACCGAATTCCCCTTCTTCACCTTCCTCTACGGCGACCTGCACGCCCATATGATCAGTATGCCGCTGCAACTGTTGGCATTGGGCTGGGCAGTTAGTTTGGCCTTATTACCACAAAAATCCTCAAGTAGACCTGTGCTGAGCGCCGCCGAAGTAGACGCAGAGATGCAGAGAGAGAAATCTGCGGATGATGAAATCTCTAATCTCCAATCTCCAATCTCCAATCTCCAATCCTCCTGGTGGGAAACCATCCTCCTCTGGTTCACTGGCGCCCTCACCATCGGCGTGCTTTGGCCGACAAATTCCTGGGATTGGCCGACCTATTTGGTCATTGGCATATTGGCCGTAGTTTTCCACGCTTATCGGCAAAACGAAGAAAAGTTCTCCTGGTCGATGGTGGGGCAAGCCTTGTTGCAAGCCATCATTCTGGGCGCATTGTCTGTGCTGCTGTTCTGGCCGTTCCGCGCTAATTTTGGCTCTGGTTACAGTTCCATCAAAGCCATGGCCTGGCACCTACACCCATTTATCCAATTACCTGATCATTTGGGGCTTGTTCCTCTTCTTCATCATTGGCTACTTACTGTTTGGAATTCCGCGCCTGGACAAAGACCTGGACGTTTGACGGCTTGGTACGCTGGAAATCTATCGGCTGGCTGGTCATGGCTATCCTCTTCTTGTTTGCCTTCGTCTTGCTGCTGCTGATGATGCGCGGTTATTACATCGCGCCAGTGGTGTTGACGCTGGTTGTATGGGCAGGCTTGCTTGGGTTGCGCCCTGGACTGGCTCCAGAACGGCGTATCGCCTTGATTCTCATTTCAGCTTCGTTGGCACTAACGCTTTTTGTGGAATTCTTTGTTTTGGAAGGCGACATTGGCCGGATGAATACCGTCTTCAAAATCTACATGCAAGTGTGGCTGATTTTGAGTGTGGTTAGCGGTGCGGCGGCGATGTGGGTGTGGCAGGCGATTCGGGGCAAACAAACAGCTCGGCGTCGTCTGGCAAGTGGCGTTGGGCGTCTTGCTCTTTGCCGCGCTGCTCTATCCGCTGTTGGCAACCAACGCCAAGTGGAACATCCGCATGAGCAAGGATGCGCCTAATTCGCTGGATGGCATGGCGTTTATGGAGTATGTGGAATACGGCGAATACAATGGCACGATGGTTCCGCTCAAATATGATTACGATGCTATCCAATGGATGCAGCGCAATATTGAAGGCTCGCCGGTGATTGCAGAAGGTCACAGCCATAACAATGGCGGCTTTAGCCCCTACCGTTCCATCACAAATCGGGTGGCGATGTATACTGGTCTGCCAGCCATTGCGGGCTGGGATTGGCATCAACGGCAGCAGCGGGCTGTGCTGCCCGGCAATTTTGTCAGCAACCGCATTGAGGATGTGAATCGACTGTACAATACGCCTGATATTTATGAAGCGCAGGCGCTGCTAGATTTGTACGATGTGGGTTATGTCTATGTGGGGCAGTTGGAAGAGGCGTACTACGCTCCCGATGGCCTGGCAAAGTTTGCCCAAATGGCGGAGCTTGGCCTATTGCAAGAGGTTTACCGGAATGACGGTACGGTGATTTATGAGGTTAGGCCGTCGGCACAAGCTGCGGCTGGAACTGAAACTGGAATGGATGATCCTCCAGATATTATAGGAAGCCCGATTCATCGGGCTGGAACTGTTCACTGTTTACTGAACACTGTTAACTAAAATTATGGCTTTTATCTGATATTTTTGCGGCGATACGTTGGTGGTTTGTTCTGCTGGTGATGGGAACGGCCGTTTTCCCCATTGCCTATCATTTTCTCAAACCCCTGCCCGACCGGGGCTACGCCTTCACCAAAATGTTGGGCTGCTGCTGGTTAGTTTTTTCCTGTGGCTGTTAGGCAGTCTTGGCTTTTTGCGTAACGACATCGGCGGTATCTTGGTCGCTTTGGCTATTACCATCGGCATTGTCGGGCTACGCGATTTGGCAGGAACAGCGGCGATGAAGAAAGTTCCATAACCGGTTGGCTGCGTGGTAATTGGTCACAAATCGTCGATAACTGAATTGGTTTTCCTGGTGATGTTTGGCTTGTGGGTTTGGGTTCGTGCGCAAAATCCAGCCATCAGCGCCACCGAAAAGCCGATGGATTTCGCCTTCCTCAATGTCCATGAGCCGCAGCGCCGCCATGCCGCCAGAAGACCCCTGGCTCTCTGGCTTTGGCATCAGCTACTACTATTTTGGCTATTTGATGACCTCTGTGATTGCGCGGTTGGCGTTTGTGCCTGAGTACATCGCCTTTAATTTGGGTATTGCCTGGCTGGTGGCGGGAACGGCCGTTGGCGCTTTTGGACTCGTCTACAACATGATCGCCCTGAACGGCAAACGCAGCTGCGGCTGTGGTTTTGGGGCTGTTAGCCGCCGTGGCATTACCCATCGCAGGCAATCAGCAAATGACAATGGAAGTGCTGCACGCCAGCAATGCCGGTTCCCCTGCCTTTTGGGAATGGCTCGATGTGCGTGACATCAACGACGCCGCCCATTCCTGGTGCGCCAGCCCGTTACGAAGGCGGCAGCTGGTGGTGGTGGCGTTCCTCCCGTCCCATCCACGAATATACCCTGGCTGGCAATGCCGAAGAAGGGCTTGGAACCGATTGTCGAGTTCCCCGGCTTCAGCTTTGTGCTGGGCGATATGCACCCGCATGTGATGGCCTTGCCGTTTGCGTTTTTGAGTCTGGCAATGGCGATGACTTGGTGGCTGGCTGAAAGCAGTGAACAGTGGACAGTAAACAGTGAACAGTCGGTGCGTAACAGGAAGCGGTCGCGCTTCCGTTCACAATTCACAATTCACAATTCTTATTCATTATTGATTGGCCTTTCTACATTTTTACAGCGCTTATTCTCGGCGGGCTTATCATTCCTCAACACCTGGGATGTGCTCATTTATTTGTTTGTGATTGTGGGCGCGTTTGTGTTGGCGCGCTGGCGACGTGAAGGGTGGCATTGGGGCTTAGTTGGACAAGGGGTGGTAACGGCCGTTATCCTCCTCCTCATCGCTTTCATCCTCTACCTGCCCTTCTTCCTCGGTTTCAAATCACAGGCGAGTGCGCCGTTTTTGCTGCCGATGATGATGCGACCGACACGGTTGGCGCAATATTTTGTCATCTTCGCCATGCCGTTGTGGGCGATTACGATTTTGCTGTTGGCGCTGGCTGTCCGCCAACGGTTCCGCTACTGGACAAAAGGGGTGTTAACGGCCGTTTCTCTCCTGATCATCCTCTTCTTCGCCACCTTCTTCTTTAGCTGGATGATCGCCGCCAGCCCGGATGGCGCCGGGCGCACGATCGCTCTCGCCAATGAATTGGGTGTGACGCTGGATCCGCGTATTGAGGGGGTTGGTTAGTCCGTTGTGGGGGATAACGGCCGTTTTTAGCCATTGCCCCCGCCTTCTTCAGCAGTCGTATCGCTTACGGCGCACTCACCCTCTATCTGTCTGGATTGGTCGCGCTCATCGTGATGATTGCGCATGAACAATTATCCTCACGCGGACTTGTACTGAGCGATGTCGAAGCAGACACAGAGACGCAGAGGGAGGAAGAAAGGCAAGAAGAACTAGAGGAGCAGGCTGTAGAAGAAAAATCTGCGGAATCCTTCGACAAGCTCAGGACAAGTTCTGCGAAATCTGTGGATGAACAAAAAGAATCTCCACCGATTTTGCCATTTGCGCTGTTGTTGGTGTTAACGGCCGTTCTCCTCACCCTCGGCCCTGAATTTGTCTACTTAAAAGACAACTTTGGTCAACGGCTCAATACCATTTTCAAATTCTACTATCAAGCCTGGGTGCTGTTTGGTATCACTGCCCTTTACGGCCTTGACTATTTGCTGAGAAACTGGAACAAAGGCGTACAGCGCATCGTTCCTTTGGTGGCAGCTGGCTGGCTACATGATCATGCTCGCCTTTGCCTTGTTGTTCCCCTATTACGGGGTCAACTCACGCATGATTGAGTATCGTGGCTCCAGGTGAATTTAACGAACGCGAACCCGCCACCCTGAACGGCTTGGCCTACATCCAACGCTACAATCCAGGCGAATACGACGCCATCATGTGGCTGCGCGAAAACATCGACGGCTCACCCGTCATCGTAGAAGCAGTGGGCGGACAATACAGTGGTTACGGGCGCATGTCGGCCAATACCGGCATTGCCCACGCTGCTAGGCTGGGCAGGCCACGAATACCAATGGCGCGGCATCACACCGGAACCCGGCGAACGCGATCCGGCCGTGCGCGACATCTACAGTCAGCCCGACTGGTTCTTCACCGCCACTCTACTCGACCAATACGACGTCTCCTACGTCGTCGTGGGCAATCTGGAACGGGATACCTACGGCCCACAAGTTAACGAAAAATTCGCGGGCAATCTGGATGTGGCTTTCCAGAACGATTCCGTTACGATTTATCGGTGGCGTCATTAATAACGTGCAAAAGTCACATCAATGAGAAACTTGGTAAAATAAGCACATGCAAGTAGCTATAGAACAACAACTTCGAGAATTGGCATCCAACTATGCCATGAATCTACAACAAAAATTTGATGCGCGTGTTGAGGAAATGAAAGAAGACGATTTCTCGCATTATTTAGTGTATCGTGTTCTAGGTATCTCAACTAAAGAAGGTCAGCAAATAGATCTTTATCAAAATAAAGGTCGTTTTTTGTACAATGCTGCCGGACGCTTTCTCGAAGAAGCGACGAAATTATGTTTTCAAGAAACATATCCTCAATCTGGCAGTGTGCGAATTCCAAACACACAAGGAACTCGGCCAAAAACATTTGAAATAGATTGTCTTGTTGGCTCAGATGCTATCGAAATCAAATGGCGAGACGCCACAACAGATGGCGATCACATTACCAAAGAACACACAAGAATTAGTACCATTGCACAAGCAGGGTTCACTCCTATTCGAATTATGTTTTTTTACCCAAATAGAACACAGGCCATCAAAATTCAGCAAACATTGGCAACGCTCTATTCTGGGGTAGGTGGACAATATTATTTTGGGGACTCTGCATGGGATTATGTTAACAAAAAAACCCATGTACCGCTCAAGGCAATTCTTGAAAAACTAGGCGATGAAAATGCGGGGAATCCAGCATGAGAACCGAGTTGTTTCAAGGTGATTGCTTAGAAATCATGCGTACCCTAAAAGGGGATAGTGTAAACCTTGTTTACCTCGATCCCCCCTTCTTCACGCAAAAAACCCATCGTCTGCGCACAAAAGACAGGCAACAAGAATTCTCGTTTGATGATGTTTGGACATCACATTCTGAATATGCCAGTTTCTTACATGCTCGACTACAAGAAATCAGACGAATTCTACATCCAGAAGGCGCACTCTTCTTTCATTGCGACCGGACGGCCTCCCATATCATCCGCATCTTATTAGACGAGATATTTGGCTCCGAAAATTTTCGGTCGGAAATAATCTGGCATTACAAACGATGGTCAAACTCTCAAAAAAATCTGTTACCAGCCCATCAAACCATCTATTACTACACAAAATCTGATACCTACACCTTCAATACTATTTACAAAGATTATTCTGTCACGACAAATGTCGATCAGATACTACAACGGCGTAAAAAAGACGAACATGGCAAATCTGTTTACGATTTAGATGAAAATGGAAACTTTATCCCTAATGGCACCAAAGCCGGTGTTCCCCTGGGTGATGTATGGTCAATTCCTTATTTGAATCCTAAGGCAAAAGAGAGAACTGGTTACCCAACACAGAAACCAATTTTATTATTAGAACGCATCATCAAAATAGCATCCGATGAAGGCGACCTCATTCTGGATCCATTCTGCGGTAGCGGAACAACATTAGTGGCGGCCAAATTGCTGAAGCGCCAGGCCATTGGTATTGACATATCAGAAGATGCAATTGAACTTTCCCAAAAACGATTAGGTGATCCCATAAAATCCGAGTCCAATTTGCTTAAATTAGGGCAAAATGCCTATAAAAATGTGGATGAGGAATTATTAGCGCTCTTAACTGGCCTGGAAATCGTTCCTGTGCAAAGAAACCAAGGTATTGATGCCTTCTTAAAAGATGACATTAACGGCCGTTCCATCCCAATCCGTATTCAACGCGCAGACGAGACGATTTTGGAAGCCGCAAATAAAATGTATAAGGCGGCAAAAACAAAAAATGCACATGTTATGTTCTTAATTGCCACAAAAGAAGGAGGGTATTTCCCTTTTGCACATAAACTCCCGCCTAAAATCAAACTTATTGAAGCACCATCCATATCTATAACCAAAATTGTTTCCAAACTTAAACTTACCCAAAACGAAATTGCTAATTACGATTTATCAGTGGAGTAATTAATTCATCAATGACTGATTTGACGATTGATGTACTGAATGAAAAACAAAAAACACACCACCTAACAATTGCCGACGGGCTGTTTATCCTGGTTGGGATTAGCGCGGTCGTTATGCGACTGACTGAGTTAAACAAACTACCATTGTCAGCCGCAGAAGCGCATGAAGCATTGGCTGTGTGGCAATTCTGGCAGCCGGGAACGGCCGTTCTCTCTTTAAGCAGTCCCGCTTATTTCACCTTCACTGCCATGCTTACGCCCATATTTGGCATTAGCGATGGTGTCATGCGGCTGGTGCCAGCTTTGTTTGGCATTTTGCTCGTACTGCTGCCCTGGCTGCTGCGGGAGCGTTTATCGACGGTGGGGGCGCTGGTAACGGCCGTTTTCCTTACAGTTTCTCCCCTGGCCGTTGCCCTCTCGCGCACGGCTGGCGGCGATTCGATTGCCTTGTTTGCGGCTTTCCTGCTCTTGATTGCTTGGGTGAATGGCAGGGATTCTGGAAACGGCCGTTGGTTCTACCTGTTCACCATCGCCCTGGCCTTGGGACTCACCAGTTCGCCCTTGTTCTACAGCGCGTTGGCGACGCTGGGCAGTCGCCTGGTTGGGACAAAAATTCGCAGGCCCCCATTTGTTCACCACATATGAAGATGAAACGCATGATGGGCTGGAAACAGAAACTCTGCGGAACGGCATCATTTCGGGCGGCATCCTCTTTTTACTCATCAGCACCTTCTACTTGCTCAGCCTGGGCAACGTGGGGGCAGCCGCTTCCATTGCTGGCGATTGGCTGAGTCAGTTTGGCGGCTTTGGCACCTTGAGCAACGCCGTAGAACCATTCCTCGCCATCGTGCGCTATGAAATCGCGCTGCTTGTGGTAGGACTGGTTGCCATCATGTGGGCGGCGTGGCGGTCACAGTCGCTGCCTATGTTCAGCGTATACTGGCTGCTCGGCATTTTGCTGCTTGTGGTGGTACAGCAAGGTGTTTTGCTCAATGCGGCACTCGTCATTTTGCCGCTTTATTTGCTCATCGGCGCATTTTCTGGAGCCATTATTGGCGAACGGATTAGCTGGCATGGCTGGCTGCTCACGGGCGGCTTGCTCATTTTATGGGCGCTGATGTTCGTTAATTTTAGTCGATTCTTGCGCAAAATGACCTTTGGCGCAGATGATTTGGGCAACGCCTGGATCGTTCTATTTGCCCTGGCTTTTGCCTTGACGTTGATTTTCTTCGCCATCAGTTGGGATGCACGCGCCACTTATCAAGCCGTTTTACTAAGCGTCCTGCTCATGCTCCTGTTTTACAATTGGGGAACAGCATGGTGGCTCAGCCACGAAGCGGCTAACAATCCACTCGAAAGCTGGGTCAGCGAGGGAACGGATGACGGCATGTTGGTATTGGCCGATATGGTGCAAGATTTATCGTGGCAGCTTAGCAAGTCAGACCGCGACGTTGATATTTTGAGTACTGTCGATACGCCTGTTATGCGTTGGTATTTGCGAGATTATGTCAATGCGGAGATTGGCAAGAGTGCGCCGCCCGATACAACCGCAACCCTCGTCATCACCCCGGCCGACGCGCAAACCAGTCTAGGCACAACCTATATGGGCGCGGATTATGCCGTTGCCCAATCGAAACCGCTTGAAAAAGTGCTTTCAACTTCCCCCCTGCTCGACACTTTACGCTGGTGGGTTTTCCATCAGTCACATGACACACCCGCTCAAGAACGAGTCATTTTATGGGTCAAAATGGAGCCAACCCCATGACGTTTAACGAATCTCACGCCATCCCGTGGCATCAAACTGACACTACCCCCAAGTATGGCGATGAACAAACGCTAACCCTTATCGAGCGCTGCCTCCATGGTGACGATTCGGCTTATGTGGCGCTTTATAACGCTTACTCAACGATAATTTACCGGCTAAATTACAGCTTGTTGCAACACCAGGAAGACGCGGAGGAAGTGCTGCAAGACAGCTTTGAGTACGCTTTCCGCAAATTAAGCGATTTTGATCCCAACAAGGCGTCGTTTAAGACGTGGCTTTATCGCATCGCTATCAGTCGCTGCCGTAACAAACGGCGACGCAAATGGCTGCCCACGTTTTCGCTCACCCAATTCATCCACCAGGAAGACGACATTACTGACACAGATGCCCCTTCTCCAGACGAAATTGCGGCGCTCAATGCCCAGCAAAAACGAGTCTGGGCGGCGCTGAATGAACTGACGCCTAAATTGAGAGAAACGGCCGTTCTCCGCTATTACGAAGGTCTCACTTATGTAGAAATCGGCAGCATTCTTGGTATCCCATCCAAAACCGCCGAATCCCGTATGAGGCTGGCCCACAATACCCTGCGCGAATTGCTGGCAGATGAGGAATTTAGCGGGTAAGAGTGTATATCTGAAGAAGAACGAGATAAATAAGAGAGATTAGAGATTGGAGATTAGAGACATCCCAATCTCCAATCTCTAATCTCCCAAAAATTCATTATGAACGAACACATCAATCACCAAATACCAGACTACGTTTTGAACCTGCTGCCCAAGATGGAACGGCAGACCGTCGAGCAGCACACGGCCGTTTGTGGTCACTGTCAAACGGCGCTGCAAGCGGAACGGGAGATGGGGCAGATGGTGCGGCTGACACTGCAAACAGCAACTCAGCCTGCCAACGGCCGTTTAGCCCAACTTATGCCCCCCATCCCCCAACAAAAACAGCGCTGGTCGCTGATGATGATGGGCTGGCAGCGCCAGTTGGCAGTTGTGACCATGCTCGTGGTTATTTTGATGGGCAGCTTTGGCGTGTGGAACGGCCGTTCCCAAAATATCTGGGGCGTCCCCTCGCCAACTTCTCTGGCGGCCACGGTCACCAGCACCACAGACGCCACAGCTACCATTGCCCAACAACAGACCACCCAGGCAGAAGAAACATTAACGGCGGAAGGATTAACGACAACGGCCGTTGCCTCCCCTTCAATGAAGGCCACTGCCCAAGCGTCCATCATCTCCACACCGCCACCACCACCCACACCCATTGCGGCACTCTCTATCAATATGGCAACCAACTAATAAATCTCACGCAGACTTGTACTGAGCAATGTCGAAGTAAACACAAAATAATCTGCAAAATCTGCGTAATCTGCGGATAAAAAGAAACTTTTATACACATGACTGAACTAACAACCACACCCGAAAAGAAATCATCAACCATCAATGACATTCTGGCGAAGCCCTTAATCGCTTCCCTCAACCTGGACTGGGAGAAGGCAATTTACCTCGCCTTCATCATCCTCGCCATCATCACGCGCTTTGCCATGTTAGGCAGCCGCGTTATGAGCCATGACGAGAGTTTGCATACCCAGTTTTCCTATCAATACTTCATCGGCGATGGCTACAACCACACACCGCTGATGCACGGGCCATTCCTGTTCCACATTACCGCCCTCTCCTACTGGCTCTTTGGCGACAGCGACTTGACCGCCCGGATTCCCGTTGCCCTATTTGGCGTGATTTTGGTAGTGATGCCCTATTTCTTGCGCAAACCATTGGGTAAAGTCGGGGCCTTGTTCACCAGTTTCCTTTTTCTCATTTCGCCCTACGTCACCTACTACTCTCGCTACATCCGCCATGACGTTTACGTTATTTTCTTTGCGATGATCACCTTTTTCGCCATCTGGTATTACCTGGGCGAGACCAAAGAGAAATACTTGTGGTGGTTTGCCGCTGGCACCTCATTCATGTTTGCCATTAAAGAAGTGGCTTTCATTTACGTCGCTATTTTTGGCGGCTTTTTAGTGATTCGGCTGCTGGCAAAACTGTGGCTCGCGCCGTGGATGAAAGAAGGCTTAGGCAAACTCAAAACACCTATTTTGGTGGTGATAGCCGCTGTTTTGCTTATCGGGGCTGGTTTAGTTGGTCAGAAATGGATAGAACGGTCGGCCATGCCCGATGACACGGGCTTAGTTGATGAGGGAGGCGTGGTAGAGGAAACGGCCGTTTCTCCAGAAACTACCACCCCCTCCGACACCCTGTTCCGCTGGGCACAAGTCATTGGCATAGGCGTCCTCAGCCTCGGCCTGTTATTAGCCGCCAACGCCCTACGACCTCAAATCGACGAGTTTGCTGAATTCGACCTCATCATGCTCTTTACCACCCTCATCTTGCCCATGACCACGCCGCTCATCGTGCGCATCCTCGGCTGGAACCCCACCGACTACGCCATGCCCCAATGCGCCATCTCTGGGCAAGAAACCATGTCCAACCTGCAAATTGCGCTGGCTCGCATGTTTAACGTGGAGTGCTGGAGCACCATTCTTCACGCCGATTTCTTCTTCACTATTCTCGTATTCGCCGTCATATTTGCTATCGCTCTGCTGGTCGGACTATGGTGGAATTCACGCAAATGGGCCATCGCCGCCGCTATCTTCTACACAATTTTTGCCATACTCTACACGTCGGTCTTCACCAACATCGTCAACGGCTTAGCCAGCGGCATGTTTGGTTCCTTGGGCTACTGGTTGGAACAGCAAGAAGTGCAGCGCGGCTCACAGCCCACCTTCTACTACCTCATCGTCATGCCCATTTACGAATATCTGCCCGTTATCTTCTCGCTGGCAGCCGTCTGGTTGTGGAGCAAAAAACAGCGTCTGCACCAAATTCTGGCTTACTGGGTGACGGTTTTCCTCGTCGCCTTCGCCGCATACAGCCTGACAAAATGGCTTTATGCCCGTTCTTATCGCATCACCGGACAACTCATTGGGCAGGAAACGGCCGTTCTCGGACTTAACTCGTGACGTTTTATTAGGCGTGATTGTCGGGCTGTTCATCCTGGTCATCGGCATCATCGTCTGGCTAGTTGCTATACGCAAAATAATCAAGCGCAAATATGATGACGTCAGCCTGCCCTCCCTCTTCCGCGCCGAACAACTGCTCGACTTCATGCCCTACATCACCTGGTGGCTGCTGCTCACCTGGGCTGCCTACACCGTCGCTGGTGAAAAAATGCCCTGGCTCAGCATCCATTTTGTCATCCCCATGGCGATCATGAGCGGCTGGTACTTTGGTGAAAAGCTCAAAAACTTCACCCGCGCCGACCTGTTCTCGAAGCCATCGCTCATCTTTGGCGGTTTAACAGCCCTGCTCATCATCGCCCTGTTTGGTCTCTTCAGTTTCTTCTGGCTGGGCAAAATCCAGTTAGGCGACCAACAAATTCAGGCACTGCAAAACGTTGGCTTGTTGCTTGGCTTACTGCTGATAGCTGGCATTGTTATCTATTTCTGGTGGCAAAAATATAAGGGGATGGAACGGCCGTTACGCGGCACCCTCATCATCCTTGTCATCTTCACCCTGCTCAGCCTGCTCACCATCCGCACCACCTTCATGTCCAGCTTCACCAACGCCGACTACACCACCGAATTCATGGTCTACGCCCACGGCGCACCCGCCACCAAAGCCATCGTCATGGACCAAATCGAAACCCTCTCCATGCGGCTCTATGGCGACAAAAGCATCAAAGTCGCCTACGACAACGACGTCAGTTGGCCCTTCACCTGGTATCTGCGCGACTATCCCAACCGCAGCTATTTTGGCGAAACCCCCAGCAACAGCCTCAACGAATCCCCCATCATCGTCGTCGGCAACCTAAACTGGGCCAAAGTTGAACCGTTCCTGGGCAACAACTACGAAGAAAATACCTACACCTTCCTCTGGTGGCCGATGGAAGAGTACCGCCAAATTAGTTGGGATTCCGTCTTCGGCGATCCGTTAGCCATTGATGATAACGGGCTGGCCGATGCCGACAAACGCCAGGCCTTGTGGGACATTTTCTTCTACCGCGATTTTGAACAATACGGCAATGCCTTTGGTGGCACCTACACCGCCCGCGAATGGCCGCTGCGTCATGAACTCAAGGTTTACACGCGCAAAGATGTGCTCGCCAATTTGTGGGATCAAGGCATCGCTCCCGCCAATATCGAAGCGTACACCGATCCCTATGCCGAAAACGAATTCATCCTGGAGCCGGTCAAAATCTTCAACGAAATCACCATGCCCGGCAACGCCGAAGGCCAATTCACCACACCGCGCAATGTCACCACCAGTCCCGATGGCACCGTCTTCGTGGCTGACAGCGGCAACCACCGCATCCAAGTATTCGATGTCGATGGCAACTTTGTCACCACCTGGGGCGAGTTTGGCGACCAGCCCGGCAATTTCAACGAACCGTGGGGCATCGCCGCTGACGACGAATTCGTCTACGTCTCCGATACCTGGAACCACCGCATCCAAAAATTCACCCATGCTGGGGAACTGGTAGGCAGCTACGGCCAAAATGGCGGCTCCACTCGATGAAAATAATCCGGGGCTTGGTCTATTCTACGGCCCACGCGGCATCACGCTCCTCGACGACAACCGCCTCGCCATCACCGATACGGGCAACCATCGCGTACAAGTCATGGACAGAGACGGTGTTTTCCTGAGCACGATGGGCAGTCAGGGCAACCAACCCGGTCAGTTCAACGAACCGGTTGGCCTGACAACAGGGCCAAACGGCAATGTATATCTGGTGGATACCTGGAACGGCCGTGTGCAAGAACTTACGCCCGACATCTTCCCCATCTCGGAATGGACAGTCAACGGGTGGTACAGTCAATCCATCGACAACAAGCCCTATATCGCTGTGGACAGCCAAAACCGCGTCTACGTCACCGACCCCGAAGGGTTCCGCGTGTTGATCTTTGATGCAAACGGAGGCTATCTCGGCCGCTTTGGCACCTACGGCACCGAACCAAATCAGTTTGCCATGCCCATCGGCATCGCCATCGACGCGCAAGATAATGTCTACGTCGTCGATTCACACAACAACCGCATTGTTAAATACAATCCCATCTTCGGCGCTCCTGACACATCCAATCTGGATGGCGACGCCCCGCTTTTTGAGGGTTTGGAAGGCGAAGACCGCACCCTCACTGACCCAGAAGACGCGATACCCGTTGAGGAAGATGTTGTTGAGGAAGAGAGTGTGCCAACGGAAACGGCCGTTCCCGCAGAATAAATATCCACATAGGGGCGGCCCTTTTGGTCGCCCAGAACTAGGTTAATTAGAAGGCTTTTATTATTCCGCCTCCTACGCTGTGTCCATAGATTTAATTCCTAAGTAAGGTGAATCATGGCAGATAAGTTGTTCGAATTAATCGAATCCGATAGATATATTTATTCTTTATACTCATACAATGTAAGTCTTTCCCAATTGATTGTTTCTGTAAAGCTAGGTGATATAGCAGAGGTTGAAGCTAATTACACATTTCTTGTTTGGGAAGCGGTTGAATATATTGAAGCTCCAAAGAATTGGAATGGAGGCCATTTTTATCAAGGAAGCGAAAAGGAATTAATCGATCTCTTTTATGATGTTGGTCTTTATGATCTTTGGATGAAAGGGATTGATGATACGGTATTAAAGAAATATGATCTTGATGCAGAAGGATTTTTCCGCGAGTTGGCTCGTAAATATCAACTTTACATTGCAAAACCTATTACTGGGAAAGAAATAAAAATAATTGCCAAGGGGTTTTTTCAAACTTCTTCCAGGGAAGTTACCTCAGAATAAAGCTTAAATATAAATAAGGTGTTTATTCATTGTTGTCTATGAAGGGCGTGTACAAGACCCGCCCCTATAAAAAGAGGTTCTCATGACATATCCACTCGTCACCCAACTCCGCTTTGCCCGCAACGAATTCGTGCGCTGCCTGGAAGGTGTCACCGAAGCAGACGGCATCATCCGGCTGCAACCGATGAACTGCATCAGTTGGATGGTGGGGCATCTGGCCAGCCAGGAAAACTTTTACTGGGTGCGCCTCGGCCAAGACATCAAACTCGCACCAGAACTGGCGGAACTTGTCGCCTTCGGCCAACCGGCCACCACCCCTCCCCTGGCCGACATGTGGGCTACTTGGCAAGAAGTGACTGCCGCTGCCGACACCTATCTGGACACCCTCACCCCCGACATCATGCAAACCCACTTCGTCTTCCGTGGCGAACCCCGCGCCGAAAGTGTCGGCACCATGCTCCAGCGCAACATTTACCATTACTGGTTCCACACCGGCGAAGCCCACGCCGTGCGCCAACAACTAGGGCATACGGATTTGCCGCAGTTTGTAGGGAATATGGAAAGCGCGATTTACCGCCCAGAATAACGACATCCCCATCCCCGCCCCTGAACATCATACGCAGACCGCCGAGGTTTACCCTCGTTCCACGCTCTGCGTGGAATGACAACCACGGCGCTCCGCGCCCCTAAAAGAGGTTCCCATGCCACATCCACTCGTTGTTCAACTTCGCTTCGCCCGCCGGTAACGGGGTCACCCGGATCTGCCGCAGTTTGTGGGGAATATGGAAACGGCCGTTTACCACCCAGAATGACTGATGCTGATTTTTAATTCACCTCAATTCGGAGCTAGCAAAACCCCTGTTAGGGAATGCAGAAAAGACTTCAAATCGTTAACAAATTGTTAAGCCCTTGATCATCTTTATATTTTACTGTTAAATATAAACGCATTGAAATGCATCATTCATAATGTGCATCCTGATTGGAGAATCATTTAAAAGGAGTCGGTTAAATTTCCCACAGCGGCTCCATATTCACAATCAACCACACAACATCTGGCTGAATCCAAGAATTATCTGTACGCCCTAATTTTGTAACACATAGAGCAAAGATTGCCTCGATCAAATATACTTGTTCATTCTTCAAACCAATTTTACTAGGACAGATCACATCACTAAGGAAGCCATGGACAACAACCAGAAGAAACCGCCTCAATGGATTCACGATCAGTACCAACAGTATTTAGCTAGTATTCCTGACGCCACAATAATTATTGATAAAACAGGTAGCATCCTCTTTGCAAATGAAGCAGCTATTAATCTATTTGGCTATTCCGTAAAAGAATTATTAGGAAACACAGTTAACCTCCTACTTCCCGATAATACGCACACAAAACACGACAATCACATGAACCAATATTTACACGCCCCCTGGCCGCGACCAATGGGCTTGAGCATCGATCTACATGCAAAACACAAAAATGGTCAGGAAATTCCTGTGCTGATCAGCCTTTTCCCTCAAGATAAAGAGCAGGGTCTATCTATTACTGTCTATATCAGAGATAATAGCGCAAACAGCAAAACAATAGAAGCCGAACTACATCAGGCTAAGCACCAATTAGAAGAACTTGTCGCGCAAAGGACATCTGAATTACTGTCTGCGAACCAAGCTCTACGCAAAGAAATCGAGGAACGCGAACGAATTCAAGAGGAATTACGTCTGTTAACCGTCGAACTTACTCAACGCCAACGAGAATTAATTCGGGAACTCCAATCTTTTGAAAAATACCCAGCCACGAACACGCTCACAATAACCGCCGGCACCTTTAATCTGCTGCCGTTATCTAAAAACCTGCCTGAATTATTTAACCAATTGGTGACTGAGTATGAAGATATATTGGACAATGCTTTAGAAAGCCAAACTTATAAAGTAAACCATGATATATCTGGAGAGCTGCGCTCTCTGGCTGACAAATTGGGTCACCTGAATGCTAGTCCACAAGATATTGTTTTATTGCACACCACGGCCTTAAAACAGAAATTTCAGGAGAATCCCTATGCAAAAGCTGCCGTTTATGTTGAAGAAGGCAGAATTTTGGTATTGAAATTAATGGGCTACCTCGCCGTCCATTACCGCAACTATTCAATTAAATTTCCCCAAAAAAAATTTAATTTTGATAACAATAAAGGTCAAAACACGTCAACGGTAGAGCAGAAGGACTAATAATATGCCCATCAAATATTTCCTCAAGCTGTATATTACTGGTCAAACGCCTAGATCTCACCGCGCCATACGGAATTTGCACATAACTTGCGAGCAATTATTGGCTGGAAAATATGATCTTATGGTAATTGACGTTTTGGAACACCCAGAACTGGCCGAAGAAGACAAGGTATTAGCCACGCCTACCCTGATCCGGATGTCGCCGCCACCATTACGCCGGGTCATCGGTGATTTATCTGATACCAAACAAGTTCTAATAGGATTAGACTTGGATTTCAATCTGGAATCCACTTATTAAACAGGGAACCAAGAAAAATGAATGGAACCACAACAACGCCTATCAGTAAAATAGCGACCGGTATTCCTGGTTTTGATGACATCACGAATGGCGGTCTACCTCAGGGACGAACGACACTCATATCCGGCTCAGCCGGCAGCGCTAAAACAGTCTTTGCCGTGCAATTTTTAACAGAAGGCATTCTTCAGGCAGACGAAGCCGGCGTTTTTGTTACGTTTGAGGAATCTCCATCGGACATCCGCCAAAATATGGCTAGTTTTGGCTGGTATATTCAGGACTGGGAAGCGGAAGAGAAATGGTCATTTGTAGATGCGTCGCCACAGTTGGGCGAAGAAACAGTGGTCACTGGGAGTTTCGATCTTGGTGCCTTGGTCGCTCGTATTGAACATGCAGTTCTGAGGACAAACGCCAAACGTGTTGCCATTGATTCAGTCGGTGCGATTTTTACCCAATTACCGGCTCACGAAACCATTCGTACTGAACTTTTTAGAATTGCCACAGCCTTGAAGAAGATGGGCGTAACGGCCGTTCTCACGTCAGAACGAACTCAAGAATATGGCGAAATCGCCCGCTATGGTGTTGAAGAATTCGTCGCCGACAACGTCATCATCTTACGCAATGTATTAGACGACGAAAAACGACGTCGCACCGTAGAAATTCTAAAATTCCGAGGCACGGCTCACCAAAAAGGGGAATTCCCCTTTACCATTCTGCCAAACAAAGGCATTGCCGTGATCCCGTTGTCCGCCATCGAGCTAAAACAAAGTTCAACAGATATCCGTATCACCTCAGGCAATGAAGAGCTGGACAGAATGTGCGGTGGTGGCTTTTTCCGTGATTCCATCATCCTCGTTTCTGGGGCTACTGGCACCGGAAAAACCTTGACCGTCACTGAATTCATTGCTGGTGGCGCCGCTAAAGATGAACGCTGCCTGCTTTTCGCTTTTGAAGAAAGCCGCGAACAGCTCTTCCGGAATGCCAGAGGCTGGGGGGTTGATTTCAAAAAAATGGAAGCGGAAGGCAGGCTCAAACTCCTGTGTGCTTACCCCGAAGTGCAGGGGCCGGAAGATCATCTCATCAGGATGAAGACAGAGATCGAACAATTCAATCCCAATCGAGTAGCTGTTGACAGCCTCTCTGCGCTAGAACGGGTAGCCACGCCCAAGGGATTCCGTGAATTTGTTATTGGGCTGACCTCCTTTATCAAGCATCGAGAAATGGCTGGTTTGTTCACCTCCACCACGCCTACCTTAATGGGCGGCACTTCTGTGACAGAAGCCCATATCTCCACAGTCACCGATTCCATCATTATGCTGCGCTATGTAGAAATGTATGGCGAGATGCGCCGTGGTATGACTGTTCTTAAAATGCGCGGCTCGATGCATGACAAGGAAATTCGAGAGTTCACCATCGACAGCCAAGGTATGCACATTGGCAAATCTTTCCGTAACGTGACCGGCATTCTAGTTGGCAATCCCTTGTACATCCCACAGAATGAGATGGATCGAATCGGCCGACTTTTTCAGGATGACATTGATATTTGATCCCACTGAAAACGTAGCAAGTGACTTCTCGCTTCATTTAAGCAAAAAGCAAGGTGAAATAAAGTACAAGAAAAACGTAAGCTTTCAATGGGCTTTTTGCAAAAATTCACAATGAATAAGAATCATTATGATGAATGAAGAATTATTTCAAGCCAGTGAATTACGATTTCGGCGCGTGATTGAGGCCAATGCCGATGGCATTATCATCGTCAACAAAAGCGGTATTATTCGTTATGCCAATCCAGCAGCGGAAAAGCTCTTTGGCCGCAGCCAAGAAAAATTAATGGGTGAAATATTTGGCTTTCCCATTTTGGTTTCCCAAGCAACTGAAATAAATATCTTTAACGATGGCGCCACCACTGCGGAAATGCGGGTGGTAGCTATTGATTGGCAAGAAGAACCCGCCTACTTGGCTTCACTGCGAGATATTACAGCCCGCAAGCAAGCGGAACAGGATTTGCAAGAGCGAGAACGTTTCTTAACCTGGCTGAATAATATCACCAGAGCCGCTTTAGAAACGCCAGATTTCCAGACGATGCTGCAAATTTTTGCAGATCGTTTAGGTGAACTTTTTGATGCAGATGGTTGTTATATTACGGTGTGGGATGATGCTCGGAAAACGGCCGTTCCCGGCGCAATCAGTCGTCTCATCCAACCTCATTCCCAAATCATAGCACCTCATAAAAACCAAACAACCATGACAGCCGCCGTCTTGCAAGCCAAACAAGCCGTCATCGTGAGCAATATAGAGAACTCGCCCTACGCCAAAACCCGCACTGCCACTTTACTCCCCATTCAATCCACCCTCGGATTACCGCTTATCGCCGGAGAGCAAAAATTAGGGGCAGCCTTCATCATCTTCAGAAATCCCCACCAATTCACGCCAACCGAAATCACCCAGGGAGAACAGGTTGTAGGTCACATCGCCCTTGCTCTCGCCAAAGCAAAATTCCTGAAAGCCGAAAGACAACAGCGCCGGATTGCCGAAACGTTAAGAGATGAACTAGAAATTCGCGTCACCGAACGCACCCAAAAACTGCGCGAAGCCTACGACCAACTCAAGGAATTAGACCAGCTAAAATCTAAATTCATCGATGACATCTCCCACGAACTACGCACCCCGCTTACCAATTTAGTGCTCTATCTGGAATTGATGGAAAAAGGGCAGCCTGCTAATTACCCACGCTACCTGAAAATATTAAACAACCAGACCCAGCGGCTTAAAGAGTTAGTCGAAAGCATCTTGCGCCTGTCCCGGCTTGATTTGGCTAAAGAAGATTCAGCCTGGACACAAGTTGACCTGAATGAGGTAGCAGCCGACGTATTGAACCAGTATCAGCGTGAAATAGAGGCGAAACAATTGCAGCTTACCCAAACGCTTCACCCCACCCCCCTAAACGTGCATGGCAGTTACAAACAGTTGGTGGAGATCGTGTCAAACCTGATGGACAATGCCATCAAATACTCCACGAATGGGGAAATTCACTTACAAACATTCCCCACCAATTCAACCCCAAAGGCTTGTTTACAGATCGAAGATAGCGGCATGGGCATTGCCGTTGAAGACATGCCTCATGTGTTTGACCGTTTTTATCGAGGGAATGGCGCCAGTCAATCAAATGTTGCCGGCATGGGGTTGGGGTTGACCATTGCTGAAATCATCGCCCATTTACATGACGGCAACATTCACATTACCAGCCAGCCAAATCAAGGAACGCAAGTGCAAGTGCAGTTGCCGCTTATGCAGTCTGGGTAATACCAGTGCCTCCAGATTGGTCCAATCTCCAAAGATTGGACCAATCTCTAATGTCGGCTACGACGCCAACGTCTCTTACGACGCCACTACCCAGCCCAACTGCTCCAACTGCTGCGGCGAATCGCTCACAGCCACCTGCGCAATCTTCTTGTAATCAGACACCCATTGGTCCAATTCATCCAACTTGGCATCACGCAGCAGCGTCGCTTCCTGCGCTTCGCCCCGTTCCTTATCCTGGGCGGCACTGGCGACGACCACCTGGCGGACCAGACCGACGCGTACGGGCGAGACAGGCGGATGCCAAATCATTTCTTCGTGGCACATGCCTTACCCGCCTGTTTCGCCCCTACCATAACCTGCGACGCGGCTAATTTGGCCTCGTTAGCCGTTCACCTTTTGGCAAACGTTGAACGGCCTGGCGACCCAGACCTCCGAGGTTTTTGAAACCTCCGAGGTCTTTTGCCAAGTGCGACGCACCTGCGAGGTGCGTCGCACTTAGCCGCCAGCATCATTCCCGATGCGGCGTTTGATGGCGAGGCTGTCTTGGAAACGGGTAACGGCCGTTTCAGGTAAGCTTGTAGTTCTAAATTTTCGTCGGGCATGGCTTCTCCGTTGCTGGTGCTAGACTGGTTGATTCAACAGTTGGACAGAGGAATTATAAACGGGCAAAGAGAAGATGCCCAAGAGAAAACCACACCAATGATAGAGGCTCAGGTGATGTGGGAAGTGGGAAGCCGTCGCCACCGATTGAAATCGGTCGCTGCCATGAAAAACGCGCTAAAGCACGTTAAGAGAGACGTAACGAACGTGCTTTAGCGCGTTTTTTGTAGCAGCCTATGAATTCATTCATAGCAAGGGCAGCATAATTGAAATTGCTGATTGGGGATTAAAACGGCCGTTCTTCATCCGATCTCCCTACGCAATTCAAAGTCACCACCGCGTTATAATCTCCCCATGGCAATCCTTTCCGCAAAAAACCTCGCCCAATCCTTCGGCGCACTCGATTTATTCAGCGACGTCAGCTTCCAACTGGCGGCCAAAGACCGGGTCGGTCTCGTTGGCCCCAACGGCGTGGGCAAAACCTCCCTGCTGCGCATCCTCGCCGGTCTCGCCGAACCCACAGAAGGCACCATCCACCACGCCCGCGACCTCAACCTGGGTTACCTGCGCCAGGAAGCGGTGCTCACCTTCGCCGGGCAAGACAATACCGTCTACGAAGAAATGCTCACCGTCTTCGCCGAACTGCGCCAGATGGAAACCGCCCTGCGCCAGATGGAAAGCATGATGGCCGATGGTAATACCGACGAAAATCTGTTTGACAGCTACGGCCGTTTACAAGAACTGTACGAACACGAAGGCGGCTACGACTACCAGGTTGACATCAAGCGCGTCCTGCTCGGTCTCGGATTTCCGCAGGAAGAATGGTCAACGCCGCTCACCCATCTCAGCGGCGGCCAAAAAACACGGCTGCTTTTGGGACGATTGCTCCTGGAAAAGCCAGACCTGCTCATCCTCGACGAACCCACCAACCACCTCGACGTGGCCGCCGTGGAATGGCTGGAACAAACCCTGCGCCAATGGCCGGGAGCGCTCATCATCGTCAGCCATGACCGGTATTTCCTCGACAAAATCATCACCCACACCTGGGAAATGCTGCCCGGCCGTTTCAAATCATTCCGGGGCAACTACAGCAGCTACATCACCCAGCGCGGAGAAGAATTGGCGCGGGAACAGCAGTTATTTGAGAGCGAAATCGCGCGGTTGACCGAAGAAATCGCCTTCGTGCGCAAGCACATTGCAGGCGGCAAAACCGACATCGCCAAAGGCAAACTCAAACGGCTCACCCGCGACATCGTCTTGCTGGAACAGGCCGAAGCGGGCGCGTCGCTCGACGAGTTGCAGGCCAAAAGCTGGCTGGAAGTGGGCGGTCGGGTGCGCACCATCAGCGTCAACGACGCCGAACGACGCCTCCGCGCCATCAAAGCCCCCTCCGACCGACTGCCCAAGCTCAACATCAAACTGGAAGCGGAAGAGCGCAGTATGCGCACTGTTTTGCGCACTAAAGGGCTGGAAGTTGGCTACCCCGATGCCCCCCTCTTCACCTGCGACGACCTCAAATTGCTGCGTACCGACTGTGCCGCGCTTATCGGCCCCAATGGCTGCGGCAAAACGACCTTCCTGCGCACCATCATGGGCGAAATCGCGCCGCTGCGAGGCGAACTGATGCCGGGGGATCAACTGCATATCGGCTACTTTGCCCAAGCCCACGACCAGTTAAATCACGAGAACCGCGTCATCGACGAACTGCGCAGCGCCTCGGAAAGCGCCCACAAAAACATCAACGAGCAAGAAGCGCGTAACTATCTGGCGCAGTACTTGTTCCGGGGCGACGATGTGTTCAAGCAAATCAGCCAGTTGAGCGGCGGCGAACGAGGGCCGCTTGGCGCTGTCGATTCTGGCGCTGACGGGCGCCAACTATCTACTGCTCGACGAACCGACCAATCACCTCGACATCCAGTCGCAAGAAATATTGCAAACGGTGCTGGAACAGTTTGACGGCACCATCGTCATGGTCTCTCACGACCGCTATTTGGTTGACCGCCTGGCGACGCAAATTTGGGAGATTCGAGATGGACATTTGGTGGTTTATAACGGCCGTTATGCCGATTACCAACTCTCCCGCGCCGCCGAAAAAGCCCGCCTGGAAGCCGAAGCCACCGCCAACGCCGCCGACTGGACACCCTCCCCGTTGGAAACATCCACCGCCGCCCAACCCACCCTATTTACGCTGGAATGGATCGACGAACTGGTTGACCCCGCCCAAGTTGAACGAAAACGCAAGCAGGCAAAAAAGAGCAAAACACGCTCGTTGGCAACGCTGATTGATGAAATTGAAGATAGCCGAAGAGCAGTTAGAGTTACTCGAACGAGACCTGGCGGCCGCGCAAGTCGCTGGCGATGAAGCTGAAATCACCCGCCTGGAAGCCGAGCAAGCCACCATCCAATCAGCCTTTGATGAACTCATCACCATCTGGGAAGAAATGGGGAATACCTGGGCAGGATAACGGAAGGATGAAGGATGAGGGATGAAAAAGACAACCCATTTCATCCTTCATCCTCTCAACCCTCATCCTTTAATTGAACCAAATCCCACAACGTGCCATACAAATCCTGGAAAACTGCTACCGTGCCGTAGCTCTCTTCTTTTGGCTCACGCACAAACGTGATGCCCTTCTGTTTGTAGGCGTGGTAATCACGCCAGAAATCATCCGTATGCAAAAATAGAAACACGCGCCCACCCGTTTGATTGCCAATGCGCGAGCTTTGTTCTTCGCCGACGGCACGCGCCAAGAGCAGTTGTGTACCGGTAGACCCAGGAGGCTCAACCAGCACCCAGCGCTTGTCTTGCGCGGGAATATATGTGTCTTCAACCAGGCGAAACCCCAGGGTATCGACGTAAAACGCAATCGCTTCATCATACTCACGCACGACCAGGGCAATGTGGATTATGGTTTGTTTCATGGATTTCTCTCCTTAGGTAAAAGCGGGAAAGTTTTTGGAAATAAAATTGTGCAAAACCCGCTTTTCCTTGAAGGAAACCACAATTTTGCGTGTTGGTAATTTTAAGAACTTTTTGTGGTTTACCTAATTAGGGAAGCGTAACACAAACCGGTAAATGATGGGAAGTTTTTTGTGGAGGCGTTGGGCGGAAACGGCCGTTTTCCTTCGTCTTAGTTTCGTTGGTAGAAGGAATCATTTCACCGCTTGTAAAAGCAGGTGCTTTTGAGTAAGCTATAAAAATACCCGAGGTTATGAGAAAAAAAGGTTTTTTCATGATACAAATCTTTTTTAAGAGCACTTTCAAAATCTAATAACAGACTATCTTTCCTGGTTGACTGACAAATCTCAAAGGAAGTTATTTGACGATTATTCATTGGGTCGCGTATATTTACACCAGTTCTATCATCGGAAACCTCGAATTTATGTCTGAACGAAAAACTCGCACTTCAGCCTCAGCGCCCACTATTGGTTTTATTACAACGGCCGTTGAAGGCATTTATGACAACATGTTACTGTCCGGTATCAGCGACACCATTCAAGAAGCCGGGGCAACCTTGCTGTGCTTTGTTGGCAATCGTCTTTCCTCAGCCGCAGATTTTGAAGAACAAGGTCAGCAAATATTTGAATTAGCCAGTCACAACATTGATGGTCTGATTGTTAACGATGGCATTAGCAAAGAAAATTCAAAAGAAACAATCGCTCACTTTCTCCAGCAGCAAGCCCCGCTGCCCACTATCACCTTTGCTTTTCAAATCAATAACTACCCTTATGTAAAAACAGACAACAGCAGTGGTATTCACGATGCTGTGAACCATTTAGTGCGCCGCCATGGTTGTCGTCGCATTGCTTATATTGGCGGACCTAAAACCCATCAAGACGCCATAGAACGCTACGCTGCCTATTGCGACAGCCTGGCCGAACACAATATTCCCCTGAATATGGACCTCGTAACTACCGGTAATTTTTACTTTGCATCGGGGCGAGAAGCCATGCAAACCCTGCTGGAACGCAATGTTGCCATTGATGCTGTTATGGCCGCGAATGATTATATGGCTTTGGGAGCCTGGCATGTCTTGGAAAAAACGAGCATCAAGGTGCCTGAAGACATAGCTGTCGTCGGCTTTGACAATATTGTCAGAAATCGTATGCCACAATATCCACTGACAACGATAGACCAACCCTTTTACCAACGATCCCGATCCGCAGCGCTGGCGATGCTCGACCTGCTTCAGGGCAAGCCTGTACCGACTGAAATTTCCATCCCCACAGAACTGGTTATCAGGAAATCATGTGGTTGTAGCACAGAAGGCACCTTTGAATACAAAATAGATCATCACCATAAACCTGAAAAAATTGAGCCGGAACAAGTTATCGCCAGAATGGTGCGAGCCGCCCATCCTGCGCCAGTTTCACAAGCCACGCCCTGGTGTCAAACACTGTACCACAGCTTTATCCATGATTTATCTGAGCCGCAAACACAAACTTTTCTGCCTGCACTGCTGAAAATTTTGGAGGAAAGCGTGTACTTTGGTGGTGACGCCAAAATTTGGCACGCTGTTTTGTCGGTCTTAAAAGATTCGATATCGTCCTCGTTGGACGAGGTACAAAACGTTAGTCAAGCAGAGAACCTGTGGTATCAAGCCCGCATTCAAATTGGCCTGACGATGGCAGAGATAGAAGCCCGCTTACGGACAAATCGAACTGAAGAGGTGGAGCTTCTGCGTAATCTGGATGCTGATTTTTGGCGAACGAGTGAACTGCCACAATTGTTTGCTGTGATGTATGCCCAATGTCCCCGACTGGGTGTTAAAAGTTTGTATCTGGCTTTATATGATGGGACGCCGTCCACAGCACAGGCTCGGCTGATGTTTGCTTATAACCAAACCGGCATTATCGCCCTGCCTGAAGAGGGGAAACGGTTTCGTTCACAGGATTTGCTGCCTGATCATTTACTGAGCCAGCACGCTGGCAGTACGTTGATTATCGAGCATTTTTATTTTAAAACTCACAGTCTTGGTTTTGTCGTGTTTGAGGTGGAAGATGTGAAAACGGCCGTTTGCGACAATCTCTCGCGTCAAATCGGTCAAAATATCCAGCGCATCCTCACAATGCAAAAACAGCAGGCCACACAAGAACAACTAGACGAGCGTACAGAAGAGCTGCAACAACAAAAAGAGATCCTGGCCAAACGTGCTGAAGAACTGGAAGAAGCCCACACCTTTCTCGACACCATCATCGAACACATTCCCAATGCCCTCTTCGTCAAAGATGCGCGGGATTTAACCTACTTGCGCTGGAACAAAGCCACTGAGGCGCTTTTTGGTAACAGCTATGACGAATTGATGAGCAAGAATGTCTTTGACATTGCCACTTCACTAGAAAGAGCACAAAAAATCACCGAGTTGGATAGGCAGGTATTAGAACAAGGCAAGTTAGTCGAAATCCCTGAATTCGAGATGTATGATACTGCTGAGCAGATTCACATTGTCCACTCGCAGCACGTACCAATTTTTGGCGTTGATGGGAATCCCAAATATCTTCTGAATATCCTGCAAGACATCACTGAGCGCAAAAAACTGGAACAACGCATTCAATCTGCTCTGGAACGGCGCACACGCTATGTCGAAATCAGTATCGAGGTGGCCCAGCAGATTGCCGCCGCCCCCTCCATGGATGAACTGTTTCACCGTGTCGTGCATCTCATTCGGGAACGTTTTGGCTACTACCATACCCAGGTTTACACCTTAAAAGGCCAAGAGCTGATCCTGCAAGCTGGCACTGGAGATGCAGGCGCACAGCTTAAATCCATCAATCATAGAATAGCGCTCATAGATGATAACAGGCTGGCTGCTCGGGCTGCCCGCACTGGCGAAACCATGATGGTGCCAAATGTTTACAATGAGCCTGGTTGGATTCCTAATCCCCTCATGGCAGAAACCCGATCTGAAATTGCAGTACCCATCAAATTAGGGGATCAGATACTGGGGGTATTGACTGTACAAAACAATCAGACAGACAGCCTGGACGACGAGGATCAATTTTTGCTGCGTCATTTGTGCGGCCAAATTGCCATCGCCATAGATTATCGCCGCACAGAAACAGAGCGGCTCAAGGCTGAAATAAAAGCGCTCCAACGACGGGCCATGCTAGAAAAAGTGGTGCGAATGGGTCAATCAGTCACCCAGGTTGCAGATTTGCAGGAATGCTTGCTTCGGATATACAAAATCGTCAAAGACAACCTCGGGTTTGACCGTGTTGGCCTGCATCTTTACGACGCTTCAAAACATGCCCTCCTCGGTACCTACGGCACGGATCGAAATGGTTTTCAGGTGGAAGAATGGGATAAGGTGATGTTTATTGATGAGAACGATTCCATTCGCCAACTTTTGCTTGAACCAGACCGCTTGCTGTATACCCAAAATTATGATGTAGAAGGCGTAGCCTATTTCACTGGAGAAATGGTCAATGTTAAGGATCATGCCAGTATCGCCTCCTGGGCTGGCGATAAACCTGTGGCTATGCTGCATGTGGACAATTTGGTATCACAACGGCCGTTTACAGAAGAACAGTTAGAAGGCTTAAGGTTTTTTTCTGGCTATGTTGGCCTGGCAATTGAAAACGCACGTTTGTTAGAACAGGTGCGCGATGCAGAACAACGGTACCGCTCTATATTTGAAAACGCGGTTGAAGGTATTTTTCAGTTCAATCCAGAAGGGCATTTTTTAAGCGCAAATCCAGCTATGGCTCACATGTTGGGTTACCCGTCACCCACAACACTCATCTCCAGCATCACCGATGTGCGTACTCAGATATTTGCTGATCCCAACCAACAAGATTATTTGTGGCAGAAACTTGCACAGTCCGGATCCGTGCAAGGGTTTGAGTTTCAGGTGCGCCGACAAGATGGCAGTCTGGCCTGGTTGTCGCAAAACATTCTCATTGTCTATGACGGTCAGGGAGAAATCTTATATCTGGAGGGCACTGTTCAAGATGTGACCAAACGGAAGGAGATTGAAACAGAGCGGGAATCATTGATCAAAGAGCTGGAAATGCGAAATGCTGAACTGGAGCGCTTTACCTATACGGTATCGCACGATCTGAAAAGCCCGCTCATCACAATTCAGGGTTTCATGGGCTTTGTGGAAAAGGATGCGCTGGCAGGCAATGTTGAAAGTCTGAAAGGCGATATCCTGCGCATCAACGAAGCCGCTCGCCAGATGTACATACTGTTGGACGATTTGTTGGAACTATCACGGATTGGCCGTGTGGTTAACTCGCCTGAAATGATTTCTTTGGACAGTTTAATCCAGGAGGCTGTTTTGTTGGTGTCAGGCCAAATCGATGCTCGTGGGGTACAGGTTGTGGTGGCTTCGGATCTGCCGGCCGTCTATGGGGATTACCGCCGTCTGCTGGAGGTGGTGCAGAATCTGCTGGATAATGCGGTGAAGTTCATGGGCCAACAACCAGAGCCTCGGATAGAAATCGGTGCTGAACCTGTTGATGGCATGATTTTGTGTTACGTGCGTGACAATGGTATCGGTATTCAACCTCAATATCATGAAAAGGTGTTTGGTTTATTTGAAAGGCTCAATCAATCGATTGACGGTTCCGGAATTGGGCTGGCTTTGGTAAAGCGGATCATTGAGATTCATAACGGCCGTATTTGGGTTGAGTCTAACGGCGAGAACCCTGGCACGAGCTTATATTTCACTGTGCCATCAGGGAATACGGGTATTGGCTGATGGCAATTGGTGACAAGTTAAGCAATTTTCGGAATAGACAAGCCCATTTGTTGGATTAAGGATAAATGTTTAGGCTTCCATTTCTATTTGATCAAGGACAAAACTTCTGTTTTTCGTGCGAAATGGTAATGGCCACAGAAAACCATTTCCAGCTATATGTCCTTGAACGGCCGTTTAGCCCAACACACCGCCGCCCGTCAACTTAAATCAGTTTGCTGCCAGTTTGAATTAATTCGGGGATGAGGTGGGGTGGGTAACGGCCGTTATTTGGCTGGCGGTTCTCGTGATGGCCTGGTTCGAATATGGGGCGTGCCTTTTAGCGGAACACCATAAATTCAAGACTATTTGCCTTATGAAGACACCACAATCTCTTCACGGATGATGCGTCTAAGCAGTGATTCCAAATCTTCACTGCCAATACTGCTGCGTAACGTTTCGTTGATGAGCGTTTGATAACCTCTACCACCGGCCTTTGTCTTAAAATAAGCAACAATATCTGCGTCCAGGTACATGCTGACTCTTATCTTTTCTTTGGGTATCGGTTTGCCACTCATGCGAATTGTGGCATGGGCTAGTTGTTCTTCCGT
This sequence comes from uncultured Chloroflexia bacterium, assembly GCA_963747345.1. GTDB lineage: Bacteria > Chloroflexota > Anaerolineae > Promineifilales > Promineifilaceae. Next base: position 135,323 of record CAVVFA010000014.1, read on the forward strand.
CAATTCTGGAATATCAGAAAAATCAATATCTTCATCTTGTGCATTATGCAAAAAATGCAGGTCAGTTTCCGAGTGATTTGAAATAGATGATTTCTTCATGTTTGCTTGCCTTTCGCATGGAGATAATGCGTGTTTCATCACCGCGTTCAGTATGCGCGATGATAACGATAGCGTTGTCTAGCATACCAAATGAAATGAAACGATCTTCGCCATAGTCAAAACGGTTATCTGGAATGGTCAGGGTGAGTCCCTCAAATATAATTTCAGCATCCGCAAAATCAAGGTGATGTTTCTTTATATTGTTTTTGCGTTTTGTATCATCCCATGTATACCGCATACCCGTATTATATGCATAAATATGTGCATATCAAGCCTGTCGCTGGAAACGGCCGTTTCCAGCAGCCCCCTCTTCTGCCCAAAATCATAAACGTGACATTCGTCATGTTAATTTACGATATATGTTAGTTGTGAATAATTTCACAATATGCCATACTGTTATCAATCGAAATGTATTTTGGTTACGCAATGGGTTGCTAGTTGTTGTTTTAATAAAAAGGATTTACCACATGGAGCCAAAAGCAGACACCTGTCTTGTCCTAGTGGTGAATCCCCATAAAAAGGACGGGATATGAACTTTAAGATGATGCCGAAATCCGCTTTCCCAGATTGGGTCAATCGTTTGATTGGCGCATACCGGGTTGTCGGCCCAAAGCGCAAACACGGGCAGTACGTGTTTGACGAGCTTAGGGATGTAGATGGGCTGGAACTGCACTATCCAACCAGTGTCCTGCCGCCCAAAAAGTATCTTGTACCGCAGAAAGAAGTTTTACTCAATTATCATCTCGATGGGAGCCACCTCGAGATAGCCAGCAAACCAGAACCCACCGTCATCCTGGGCATCCACACATGTGATATTCATGCGCTGAAGTTGTTTGACCGCATTTTCAGCCAGGGAT
>CAVVFA010000015.1:0-48901 GCA_963747345.1 uncultured Chloroflexia bacterium
CCCGCCGACCTCAACCTGGATTCGCTGGACAGAGGCTTCATCGTCGAACGCCGCTACGAAGCCATCGACAACCCCGAAGACGTCGTGCAAGGCGAAGATGGGGTCTGGCACATCAAAGCAGGCGCTCGTGTGCGGGTAAACATCACCATGAGCAACAATAACCGCCGCTACCATGTTGCCCTGCTTGATCCGCTGCCTGCTGGCCTAGAAATAATAAATCCAGCCCTGGCTGTCTCTGCCAATGCCAACGCAGGCAGCCCCCAAAGCGGTTGGTTCGACTTCCAAAATATGCGCGACGAACGTGCTGAAGCGTTCCAAACATTACTCGGGGAAGGCAGTTATCACTACGGCTACATCACTCGTGCCACCACGCCCGGCACCTTCATCACCCCACCCACCACAGCCGAAGAGATGTATTCTCCCGAAATCTTCGGTCGCAGCAGCAGCGATTGGGTCATCATCGAATAAAGTATTCAAAGGAGTTAGTTCGACTGGCCCACCATCTGCCCTCTATTTGAAACAAGAGCCGGTGCCTGCGCTCGCTGCCGATAATAATCCAGTAACGACGCCTTAGATTCTGGCACTGATCGTTACCCGGTTTAGTGGACAGTAAGATAAGATACAAATTCATTAAAACGGGTTAAGATCAATTAACCAGCCAGCACCCATGCTTGTGGCACAAGCAAATAGGAGGGCGGTGTGCTCACCCCTTGTTGGTTGGCCAACATGCGCAATACATCCCAAGCCTGCATATAGGCCAAGACAGTCTCGGCCAACCGCCGTGCTTCATGCAGCTTAAAGCTCACATTCACTTCTACATCCGGCTTGCCATTAGGCGTGATGGCACCGGTGGGGGTGAGCTTACCTGAGCCGGTTTTCAGTTCAATATAGACACTCATGCCTTTGATAGCCACCGACAAAACGCGGCTTAGCGCACCATTGCCGTCCCCGCGACGAAGCTCAGGGTGCGTGCTCGGCGAGCCTTTGTACTCCGTATATTTGTAGCCTTGTTCAGCACGAGCAATCGCCGCAAAGACAACCCGCGCATCAGGCATATCAATAAAATGATGGGCGTGTTGGCTCATTCCCTGGCCCTGTTGGTACGTACCTGCAAAGAGCCGAACCTTGCCGATAACTAAGGTGTCTTCCACATGCAAGAATTTGCTTTGGGTGATGTGCGAAAATATGCGTACACGATCGGGTGTCGTTTGGTTCATCGTGAATCTCCTTCACAGATTAAATGAGATTAGTAGCGGTTTTAAGAGAGGCTTTTTTGAGAGGTCTTTCGGGCAGGCGTACAGATTAACTGTAATGCCTCAATACATCATGTGATAAATCTGAACTCGCTACCTCTGGGAAATCGGTTAAATTCGCCACAGATGTATTGATGTACGATAATTAACGGATGGATCCCTTTGTTGAAAACCAGATTGGAGCAGGGGAAACTAGGTGGGTTATCACATTCGTTATTTCGTATAGCTCTGGGAATAAAACAAACAACCACCGGCTTTCCGGCCACAGCAACGGCCGTTCGCGCCACAACAGGATGCAGCCGGTAGGTGAGCCAGTGAGCAGCATAGACATTGCCCACTACCACGATCAGCGCATTCTCTGTACTGGCCTTAGCCAACACGGTGCTGCCCGCCAACCAGGTATCATAAGTGACTTTGGATACTTGACCTTGCAGCTCGCGAAGAATCATCTGCCAAAGTAGCGTTGGTGTGTCATAGCGTGGGGAAGGTTGCGTGTTTGGCATAGCCCCGTCCTTATTCAACCACCATAAGTTGCTGGCCAATATTCTGCCGAAAAGCACGCTGCCAGCGCTGTTGGCGTTCTGCCGTTTTCGCGCTCGCCAGCGTTGTCGCGGGCATGTCTTGGTCAATGTCTGACCAACGCATCTTGTTATACGGCGCAAGCAAAGGGCCACCTCCTGGGAATTTCACCAGATACCAGCCAGGATAGGTCTCGGCGATCCAAACCACCCAGCCTTTAACGCAGGGCAGCACCGATGGCGCCTGGGTGATGCGCACCTTCTTTGCCTGAATCACCAACTTCAAGCCAGGGAATATGCTTTTTTCTTCTGCCGTTAACCGGCGCATCCCGTAGCGAGCGATCAGCTCTGCTGCTGGTAAGGGAATCGATGATTTTCTTTCGTGGGGTAGGGGCACAAACGGCCGTTTCAGGTCATCGGCCAACCTGGTGAAAGAACCAGCAGCGATTGGGTTTTGCATGAGTTTGCTCCGTTTAAAAATGAAAAAGGCCTCACCAAATTGGTGAAGCCTCAGCTTCTGCGCGAATGAAGTTAATTTCACGAATGTTATTAGCAAACAGACTTATTACTATTTTCGGACAAAAATGATAATACACAACAGAAGGAATTTAGGTTTTCGTGATGATAACGGCCGTTTCATCATACTCAGCCCAAGCTGCTAGAAACGCATCCCACAGGACTCGTTTCGGGGCGGAGGAAAAGGAAGGATCGTTCAGATATACAAACCGGTCATCGTATCCGACAACCACCACCACATGAGATGTCGCCACCTGCCAATAAGCCAACATCATTGTCCACACACGAGCAATCACTGGTATGTTACCATCCAGAGATTCGATTAAGTCTTGCCGATTTAATCCTTGAACCTGAACATCATATCCTTCTTGATGCAGCCTTTCGGCATTGCCAATAGGCGTTCCATATTCTTTTGTGCCTAACATTTGAGCTAAATCAGATTCGCTTCGCTCATCCCCCAGATAAGAAAGCACCATTTGAACACAGGCTGGCAAGCAGGAGCCGTCCCGGCTTTGTTCACATTGCGGCACCGGCAGCAAAACGTTGGGCATTTTCTTCAATTCTCCGTGTGATTTGTTCCGTTATTTGGAGTTCACCTGTCTCTACATTGACATCGATGAATCCTACTTGTCCAATGCGTCCCAAAGATCTTGAAGACAAAACAACTGGCACACGCCAAAACGCCCCATTTTTCTGCCAAACAAGATCGGGATTCTCCCCAGATATGAGATCTGCTATCTGGCTGCCAGTAAACACACTAACTTTACGACGTGCTTCTTCGGCAGTCGTATTAATAGTTGCAGTAACATTCAACTTGAGGTTCAAAGGACCTCGCTCTGGTAATCTTTCAGTTTCAATCAGAATTGTCATTGATCGACCTCGGGAAATCAGGTTATCAAATTATGCCCATGTCCATTATAACATGGCAAAGGCAGAAAAAGTTAATTGGCATTCGCACGAACCTTTAATATGTTGAATATAATTGCGCAATAAATTATAAATCACGCAATTATAATCAACCCAAGTTTATACCAATACCAATCGGGGACGTGGTACCGGTGGCGTCTTCAACAGGTCGTTAAGCAAGCTATCACCATCAGTTTCTACGCCATCGGGAATGATAGTATCCAGACTATCCCTGCTGCCATTGGTAAAACGGCCGTTTCCATAGCCATCATCACCATTCTTGTGTTCAACATGAGCCAAATCCCCATCCGTGCCATTACTTGCCACAGCAAACAATGACGATTGCTGTCCCTTACCATTTTTAGGTTCAATCACATAAGTGGAGAGAAACAGGGGAGGTGGTTCAGGCACAAGGCGTACTCGTTGCGGCACTCCCCTATCAGGATGGTGCCTGCTGAGGCCATTGTTTTGCTCGACAGGCTCAAGGGAGGCTGTTTCCAGTTCATCTTCCTCCTCATCTGTAATTGTATACTCACCGATAATGACATTAGCAGCTCGGAAATCCGCATTGGCCTCAGCAAAGGCGGCCTGCAAACTACGCGCTTCGATTTGTATGTCGCCAGTGACAATCTTGGCCAGGGTGGAGATGAGATCACCCCCTGTCAGTTGGTCCAGTTCTGCCAGACTATCGTCGTCAACACTGTCACCGTTAACACGCAAAGCGGCTGCCACTTTCGCCGCCACCAGATGCAGCGCGTCTTCCTGGATGGTGTCTTCGTAACAAAAGAAATACACCTTAACCGGTTCCGTCTGACCAATGCGCCAGGAGCGACGAGAAGCCTGCAAGACAGTGTAGACACTGTAGTCGGGTGCCATCCAAATGAGGGTGGGGAAGTCGAGCAGGTCGATGCCAGTCTCCACTTTGCGCGGGTGGGTGATGATCACATCCACACCGGCTGCTACCTGTTTTGCCACCCACTCTTCTCGTTTGTCGGGCGCGGCCCGCAGGATCGCAGTCTTGAGCCCGTGGGATTCGAGCATTTCCTTCCATTCCGGCTGGATATCCAGGGTATCGGTTTGCTGGCAGAAGAGGATCACCCGCCGGCCCTGCTCTTTCTCAGCCAGGCACAGTTCAATGATTTCCTCTTCCTTGGGTCCAATAAAATCATCAGGCAGCCCAGGTACCGATGCCACCACGTCGCCCGAACGCGGACAGGTCACCACCTTCGCCCGGCGCGGCGAATCCGGCCAGAAAAGCAGGGCGTAAAGATAGCCCGCCAACAGCGACTTGTCCCCACGAACCAGCCGTTCTTTCAGTTCTTCAACCAAGCTGGTCTTTCAAGGCTTCATAACGCACCGCCTGTTCCGGCGCCATCGCCACGGAAATGGGGATTTCGGTGTACGCCGGTAACGGAAAGCCCATGTCACCCAGCGACAAGAAGACAGAGCGGTTCAACAACCAGGGCAGCATGGCCGGACTGCCACCCGGCAGTTCCTTGTAGCGCACATTAGCGCGACTATTGGCCGTTTGTTTGCCATTCTCATCCAAGGTGCGCGTTTCGATACGCTGCAAGATGCCGTAAGCTGACGTCCATTCTTTATGCTTCACCCGCCCTTGCCCATGCGCTTCTGGATCGACATACGCTTGCCGCATTTCGGGGGAAAGGCGAAAGAGCAGATAGAACAGACTGGAAGCTTTACCGCCGTAAATCGTGCCGGTCATGGCCACGACCTTGTCTGCGGCCAGCGCCAGATGGTGCATGGCATAGCCCTGGTCACTGTCGAAGCCTTTGTACTGATGCACTTCATCGACGATCAGGAGATCCAACAGCCCTCCCTGGGCGCGGTACTTGATATAACTGGCTAAAGGCACTTTTCCATAACCAAATGTGTCTTTGATGGCCGTGCTCCTGCCATTTTTGCTGTTCTCGCACAGGCACAGGCAAGCCCTTGTCGGTATAGCTGCGAATGATGCGTTCCCGCTGGGCATACAGCTTGAAGCTGCCGCGTTGTTGAGAATCGCTGCGACGGCGCGTGAACTGGTACAGCGGCGAGCGGCATTTGTCGTTGCCACACCGGGTGGCCGCTGATTTCAGTTCACCCACACCCAACGGCCGTCCGGCTCTGAATTGGGTCTCGCCACAAACAGGGCAGCGAATGCCTCGCTGGCTGAGGGCTTGGATTTGTTTCTCGCTGAGCTGCCATTTGTTGACAGGGGCGAATTTCACCTGCGAGCCAATGGCATTGGCACCATTGTTATTGGTTCCACCGACATCAGTGGCGATACCTGCCATTTGCAAGACATCTCCCATCGCTTCTGCCATCATGGATTCTTTGGCGTTAGCGGGTTCTGTCTTTTCAGCCACGCCCATGCGCAAAAGATGATACGGCGCGAGCACATCACCCCAACCACGCTGAATGTCAGTAGCCCCTTGACTGCCATACTTATGACTGGCCGCGCCGCCAAAATCGTAAGCATGTTCCCAGCCAGAGGCACTACGGGCGCTGGTTTGTTTGAGCACACCGACCAAGGGGGCGTTATCTGGCTGTGGCCCGAAGAAAATGTCCACATCACTAATATTTTGCAGGTGCATGGTGCGCACATCAGGCCGGTCTTGTTTTGAGCTGCGCCGAAACACGGCTTTGAATTCCCGCTGCCACTTGTCTACCAGGTGGGGCGGGCAGAGCACAATGGTGCGTCGAGCATTGCGACCGGCGGCAATGGCAGCCCCTATACTTGTTTTGCCGGTACCCATTTCGCCCACGATAATGACATCATTTTCAGTTTCCAGGCGCGTTAAAGCGGCCGCAGTGGCATGTTTTTGGGCAGGCAACAGGCCGCTTTTACTCCGACCATTCTGGTCGAACATGCCCGGAATGGGGCGCTGCTTACTCAAGCGATTAATGACGCGACTGTATCCATTCATATTGAACTGATACACAGGCGGATAATCCTTGGCGACCACGTCGGTCAGGTTTCCAATCCACTTCTGCAAGAAGCGTTCCAGGCCAGAGCCCATTGTGGCTGATCACCTGACCCGCTGAGTCTATGGTGGTGATGTCGGTGACCACAACTTCTGTTTCTTCTTCGGTTACTTTCGTTTTGCCATCCGGCATCGGCTCTTCATATTCCCGCAACTGGGTCGTTTTGTAGGAACGACCCTTGATCAGCAAGCGCTCATCACCATCACTTCGACTCAGCTCAGTGCAAGCACTTCGACTCGGCTCAGTACAGGCACTTCCACTCGGCTCAAGGCGAGCCTCCAGCACCTGATTATTCATAAAACCAGAGGCGATGATCCCGTTCATATGTCCAATCTTCAACGGCGTCAGCGGCGCAGCGGTACCTGCGCACGAGACGGATCGAGATGATCTCGCCAGGCATCTGTCGTACAAGCGCCGACGGCACGAGATTCAGCTAACGCATCAGCGGGGTCTATAAAGAAAGAACGGAAGCGGAAAGCATTGTCTTTGATACGTAGGGGAGGCAAGGTGTACAGAGGCTCTGCAGCAGCCACGAGCGGCGGTAAGTTTTCCTTGACCAATACAGGTGACTCCCCTCGGGCATACCCACGCAGTTGGGCCACATCGCTGGGGTCTGGGGCAATGGCTTTTACCCGGCGCACACCAAATAGGACAATCTGCTTGAATTGCTCATACGTGTCATCTGGAAAACGAAAGACGCGCATGTCCTGGAAATGGGCAAGCAGGTAATTAGCCAGTTGACGCATGTGCAGTACATGCTGGGGAATGACGTAGACGAGCAAACCCTCGGGCTGCAAGAAAGGGCGCAGGTGCATCAGGAATTTATATTCCAGACGGCCTTCTTCACTGTCGTGATCATATGGCGGATTCAAGTAGAGCAAATTGAACCCATCCCGGTTTGTTTTGGCGTTCAAGAAGCTATCGTGCAGGATACGGGTTTGTTTGACAGGCAGTTTTGCCGACCGAGAAGCCGTCAAGCGACGCGCAAACAAACTCTCTACTTGCTGACGCGCTGCTTGCGCCCGTTCTTCGTGTAGCTCAACACCGAAGGGCGCTAGATCGAGCGCCTCAGCCAGCGCCACCAGGGCTGTACCTTCGCCAGCACACGGGTCATAAATGCGGCCACCATGTGGCGCTGCGATGTGGGAAAGAATCAGGTCTGTGACGGAAGGGGGCAGGGGGAAATAGCCGGCCTTCTCTTGATTGGCTAACCGGGTCATGAGGATTTTCCTTTTGTATTAGGTTGTAATTGGGCGCTTTAGGGGATTAAGAGAGGGGGGGATGTAGGATGTAGCGTTCATATAGTTGGGTTTATCATCGGATTCTTTTGGTTTACCGAGAAAATAGAAGATATTTGTTTAGGTCTGCGGGCTAATCAAGTTCACTGTCGGGAAATATGTACTGTATCGCGCTACATCCCTCGTGATTAAATCCACATTCAACACAGCAGCATGGGCACCAATAAAGAAATCAGGTAAAGGGGCTGACTTTGTTCCTTTATTTCGCCTATATTGCAAAAACGCTTTACCAGCTAAGAATAAAGCTTCTTTTGGTATTTCTCTTAACTGAAACCCAGCAATTGCTATCGCCGTCTCCAGTTCCTCGATTCGATTAAATCCAACAGATAATTCTGTATAAATCATCGGATTAATAAACAAATCGTGGAAGGCACTATATTGGTTTAGTGTTGTTTCAGACCATTCTGCCCAGTTTGGATCGTCTAGAAAAAGATCCAGGATAACATTCGAGTCTACAAGTACACTACTCATGCGTCTTTCCTGGTTAATGCCATGATTTCTTCAGTCGTCATTTTAACAGTAGCTACACCACGTAAGGTTGAGAATCTACTGCTTGTTGTGTCAGGACGCTCTCTCACTTTTACAACATAAACGCGACCATCTTCACCAACAATAAAATTCACTTCTGAGGCGGGTGTTATTTTCATCTTTTTGCGAATCTCAAGTGGGATTGTAACCTGTCCTTTTGTAGTAACTCGCATTATCTTTTCCTTTAGATCAATTTCAAATTACATTCAATATGGCTGAGCATCCTGTTTTTGGCAACAACCATCTAGGTAGTAGTAAGAGTATTACAAGTAATACTCTTACTACTACCTTAATACAACCGGCATAAAATGTCAATGGGGGTGAATTTTTCATCTTCGTTCATGTATCAGGCATCTTCTTAAAAGCGGATAAATTCCCCTATTAACCCCTCTTGCACAATCGCCTGCCACTTCTTTGGTTCAGTCTTCACCCGCCAGGCAGCATAGCCTTGGCCTTTGCCATCGTCTAACAATTCAACAAGCTTGGCCTCACGGCCGTTTTGCCACAAATACAGCGCCCACTCAGGCATAATCGGGATAGCCAACGCTTTGTTGAGCATGGCGTAAAAGAGAGGCGGGATAGCCTGACGGCCATCGTCCAACAAGTAGAATGGTTCTTCCGGGTTCATCGCTTTGAGACTAGCCTGCTTGTGCAGCAGCACGTGGTCTGCCCAGCCACAAGGTAAAGAAGTTTGCATTTTCACATGGGCTTTCATGCCATCTAGCTGGATACGAGTCCCATCCAACCAGTGTGTTTTACCGCCACCCATCAGGGCGGCCCAGTTGGCTTTGACTGCTTCTTTGTGGCCGAGCATTTCCAGGTAGACCAGGGTATTGTCTTTGTCGTCAATTGTCAAAGCTGGCGCCAGCACAGACAAACCTTTTGCCAGGGAGATGCGTTTATTTGCTTCGTGCTTCACCCGAATTTCTTTGAGAATCACCTCTTGGGCTGGGGCTTGTTCTTTTGCCAGCGGCGACTGAATGTCATACGCCTGACACCAGGTTGCTTCCGCCTGATAACCCAGCTGACGCAAGGCTTCACTGATTGCCCCTTCAGCGACCAAAGATTCGGCCTGCCACTCACTGATGGTTTCGATGGGGACATGGGACTTGATTAAATCGAGTAAACTAGCCAAGAGCAGCCCTGGCCCAAACGATGTGGAGATGGGCTTCAGGTGGGCAAGCTGGTCGATAACGGCCGTTTCCGTTTCAGGCGTGAAGGGAATGGGCAGGGGATGATATTGCCCGTCGTTGCTAGTGGGAACGTACCCTCCTGCCTGAAGCGCGGCGTTGACAATGGCTTCCAGTTCTGGCGACATGTCGTTGGTGTAAAAGCTTTTGCCATAAGCCCCCACTTGCGCTTGGGTAATCACTCGACCACTGCTCACGGGACGGCCGTTTTCCTGGATCAAGCAACTGATTACCCGACTGTGGGCAGCATCCGCATCGATGGGCAAAGCCTGGCTATACTTCTCGGTATTGTCATCCTTCTGCCAGCCAGCTTGTGCCACAATTTCATCCACCTGCGTTTGGATGAGCATCTGCTCACCATCGGTGAGTTTGCTCCAATGGCGGCCGTAGACATCAAAGCCAGCCTTGTTCCACAAGGCAAAACAAGTTACCTCCCGCTGGGGATAGGTGCTGTTGGTGCCAGCCAACGCCAACTGATCGTGTACCATTTCCTGGCTGACAGGCGGTACTCGTTTACGATAGGAACCTCTGGCAGAGAAGGGGACGGCTGGAGGGCCGAGTTCTTCCTCTGGCCCGTAACCTAGATGGGCACACGCTTTATTGGTGACGGTAACGGCCGTTTGGTACGCTTTATCACTGGCAATACCGTCCGGGTAGAGGACGGTAGCGACTACCTCCAGGGCGGCATTGGCAGGTAGATAGATGTCATCATGAACGGCCGTTAAGGGAACAGCGTTCAAGCAGTCGAGAATAGCTGCGCGTTTACCTTCTTTATTGTCGGTATACGAATGGACATCTCCATTGATAGTTAAGGTGAATTCGTCATTGCCAGCAGGGCCAATTTGCTTGATGACAGGTATGTTTTTCATCGGAATACTCCAGGAAAAGAATTCGTTGAGGAAAGGCTTGATTTGTACTCCAGGCAAGCCGCTGAGAGCAAAAACAACAATACCAGCGAGTTTGGTATGTGGTGTGCTACGGCGATTAGCCGAAACCGAGTCCGCGCTCTTTTAAGCTGGCGAAACGGCCGTTTCCGATAATCAGATGGTCGAGGACTTCTATGTCCAACAGCTTGCCCGCCTCGACCAGTTGTCGGGTCACGGAGATGTCTTCGGGGGAGGGAGAATCATCGCCGGAGGGGTGGTTGTGGGCCACAATGATGGCCGCCGCCGAAGCTTCGATGGCCGGGCGAAATACCTCGTTGATACGCACCACACTGGTATTGAGACTGCCCCGGTAGATGGCCTGTGTCGCCAATACCCGATTACGGGTATTGAGCAGAATCACATGCAGTTCTTCTTGCAGCAAATCTTTCATACGGGGCATGAGCAGATTGGCCGCATCGGCGGGACTGGATACAGAAGGCAAATCTGCGGCTGAGGGAGATTGCAAACGGCGGCTTAGTTCCAATACGGCCATGAATCGCGCCGCCTGTGCTTCACCAATGCCATGAATACGCATCAACTGCGCTTGACTGGCACGAGCCAGGCCATGCAGGGAATCAAAGTGATCCAGCAAATCCTGGGCTAAGCCAGGTGCATCGGCTGTACCCAGCAGTAGAGAGAGCAGTTCGGTGGTGGACAACCCATTGCTGCCGTAATGATGCAGGCGGTACAACGGCCGTTCTTCGGCTGGCATATCACAGATGCGCCGCCGAATTGGCTGAGATTGGTATTTCTGAGGGGAATGGACAAGGGGAAGTTGGGTAAGCATGGGGCGAGCCTCCTAAAGGATTTCACCCCATACAGCGCGTTAGCGCCTGGTTTTAATCAGGTTGATTCTGCGCCCACAACGCCCGCCATACACCAAGCAGACCCAAACGCGCCGCGGCAATGTCTAGCTGCGCCCCCTCTAATTTCTGCCCTTGCAGCCTGATAATCGAAGCAATATCGTCCAAATGGCGCGTAGACTGGCTGTCTGCAAACGCTTTTAATTTAGCAATGATGATGGAAGTAGGCGTGATGTAGGCAGCACGGCGCATCTCATCAAAAGGAAGATAGACCCGGCTCGCAATCATGGCTTTCAGGTCTGGTTCCACCGCCACAAAAAAATCTGTCTTGATATGGTAGCCCAGGTGAATGACGTTGAAAAAGCCGCCACTCAAGGCACGATTAACAGCAATCTCATCTACATGATAATGCGTCTCGCGCAAGCGGCGCACAAACATAGCTGCGAAAAAGCCTTCGGGAGCCAACAGGATGTCCATATCCTGCGTAAAGCGAGGTTCACCATATGCCACCACCGCCATACCGCCCCAAATCGCGTAGGTTGCCCCAATGGCTTCCAGAACATCAATGACACCACCAAAAGCCCGGGCTTGCTCGTAATCGGTCATGCCAAATCTGCCTGCGCCACGCCATAAACCAGGCGGCGGGCTGTTTCCTGGACTTCTGCTTCAGGCCAGTCGGGATGTTCTGCCGCCAACAAGAGGCGTTTCTGGCGCAAGGCAAAATCAGCGGCGGCAAAAGCGCGTTTGTTTTTTTCGGAGACCGTCAGTTGGTCGATGGCTGCGACAAGCTGCCAATTCACAGCTTCGTACGCTTGGGAAAACGGCCGTTCCAAACTGGGATACTGGAGATAATAGCCTTGTATCTCTGGGCGGCGGGAGTAGGCAATGCGAATGCCGCCTTGGCGCAGCGCCGCCAGGTCTCGAGCCAGCGCTTCCTGTGGCAGTTTACCCCAGCAATCTTCGCCTAGCTGGGTAGCAATCACTTTCCAGATTTCTGTGCGTGGGTGAGGTCGGCCGTCGGCCAGAAGGTCAATGAGAGCTGCCCGTCGTGCTGCGATTTTGTCGATGCGCATGTGCCCGGCCATAGCCGCCAGACGCAGTTTGTTTTGCGGGGTTTGCTGCGCCTGTCTGGCATCCTGTTCCCATTTTGTAGCGGGGTGTGTCACGTATGTTTCCATGCTCACATTATAAACAAACATGTGTTCAAACACAATTTTACTATGAAAAAACGGCCGTTCTTTGACTGGTAAGTCGCAAATACATCGCCGCGGGGAGGTTGCCGACCCTGCGTCGCCCATACAGTATGAGCCACGTCGCCTCTTGTCCACACCACGGATCATCTAGAAGTTAATTGACGGTTTTGGCCTTTGAATTCTTTGATCAATGCCATGGTGTATACGTCCTTGTTATCATACTTCAAGCGTATAGTACCTATCAATTCACTCAAATAACAAGACATCTATTTTGCACAGAGAAGAGTTAGCCGCTCATCTAGCATATCAGGATGCGGTCAAGCCTATATGAGAGCTATTGCTACTGGTACTGCGCCAACATCTTTTCTCGCTGAAAGGCAGCAGCCCGTGGATCCAGACGGGCCAATAATTCCAGCTCTTTTTCGACACGCGCAGGCAGCGGGTTATCCAGTTTTTGTTTTCGCTTTTGGCAAACAAGACATAGCTTGATAGTCGGCGGTATCGCTGTCACCAGCTCCCATCGGCCGCTTTGGGTTTGTTCGCCGGCGACTGGTTTCGGTTGTGGCGAACAGAGGGCGCCGGTTACGCCATTAACTTCATGCACGAAATGAGCAATTTGATGCAGTTTTCCTTTGTCGAAGCGAACCAGGTAATCCATGCGCTAATTTTAGCTCATTTCGAAAAAACACCAGAGGGGACGAATCGAGAGCCAAATCTACAAACGGCGTGCAATGAAACATCTCACCAATAATAGGACGTTCTTGAGAATCTACGCCAAAATTCTCTACCGGACACCTAAGTTTGTGCAGGTTGCGCAAATAAGTGAAAGGCAACAATAAAGTCTTTCCCATGGGTTAAAACATGTTTTAACCAGTCCAAACCCAGACGAAAAAGGCTCTTGTCTGTGCGATGGGTACGATCAATTAATGATCGTTTGGTCTCATCATTAAAGACCATCATGCCTAGATGGATGAGCCAAATATAGGCTAGTGAAGTAGCCAGAAGTAAACAAACAAGTCGAGATGGGTCAGAAAGGTGGCTCTTTTCAATATGAAAACCACGGCTTTTCTTGTCTGAAAACAGCGTCTCAAGTCGAAAACGACGATGATAATACTCACAAGCTAAAGCAGACGATGCACAATTGGAGATGAGAAAAATGGGATCATCATACGCTTTGCCCCACCAAGCCACAGCCATGACAGGGCCAAATTCTTGCTCCGTGAAGAGGGCATTCTGGGCACATGTTATCGAGCCATGCCCGCCGCAAAGGTCACGTAGGGCATACTGCTGACCGTTATGGGTGATGAGATTGCTTTTGGCCGTACGCACTACATATTTCCAATTCGTACAAACTGTCACCCAAGTGAGCATTTCAACGGTATCATACTCGCCATCGCCTAACAGGATAACTTCGGCATCTTCAGGTAATAAGGGCAAGAGTTGTTGGAGAACAGAGATGTGATGCTCCGCTGTGGTATGCCCTTTCTTTCCCTTATACACAATCCAGGCCAAAGGAATGGCACGCTTATGATAAATAACACCTACCATCAAAGCCATACAGCCCCGACCAACAGTGCTGCCATCCATCGCCAAGACCAGGGGCTTGTCAGCCAAATGAGACAAAATCAAATGGGCAAAGGGCAAATAACTGACTTGCACATCAAATCGTTCGTTTTTCACAAAACGTTGAAATCGTTTCTCCAGACTAGCTGGCTTTGCCGGATGTGGAATTTCCAAGCTCATCACACTCAATTGTGCTTTTCGCCCCAAGACAATGCCGGTTACCATCATGGCAATGGTTACTACCTGATTTTGCGGAACTGTGGGCATCATTTTCTTGAGCTTTGGCATTACTTTCGTGTAAACTTTCATCTTGTCGGTCATGAATATTCTCCTATTTTGGTTTTCGTAGACCTAGGATTTTATCCATCACCGACATTTTTTCTATTGGTTATTTTGTTAAAACTCTACTGTCCGGTAGAGAAATCCATAGTTAAATTTTGAAATGTACAAGTAGATAATATTTTTTTACCAGTCGCAAACAAGTGACGTTCATCACAGAAATTCCTGGCAAAACAGATCGCGATCAACGTCAACTACTTCACATGAGACCCATAACCCAATTCCGCCAAAGAATCATTGATTTCATCCAAGATTAACGGGTCATCAATCGTGGCCGGCATTTTAAATTCCTGATGGTCAGCAATACGCTTCATGGTGCCGCGCAGTACCTTGCCAGAACGTGTTTTGGGCAATCGTTCCACCACAACCGCTTTCTTAAACGCGGCAACTGGCCCAATTTCCTCGCGTACCATCGTGATAACCTCTTTCACAATGTCATCATGATTACGGTGAACACCACTTTTCAAAACGAGGAGTCCTAAAGGCAGCGAACCTTTCAATTCATCATTGACGCCAATGACGGCACATTCAGCCACATCTGGATGCGCCGAAATCACACCTTCGATTCCGCCCGTTGATAACCGATGTCCAGCCACGTTGATGATGTCATCCGTGCGGCTCATGATGAAGACATAGCCATCTGCATCTTTATAGCCAGCATCGGCCGTTGAATAGTAACCATCATAAGCACGTAAATAGGATTGCACATAACCTATGTCATTTTGCCAAAGTGTGGGCAACGTACCCGGTGGCAGCGGCAGTTTAACGACGATGTCACCAATTTCATCTGGGGCGGCTTCGTCGCCGTCGAGGGTGAGCACTTGCACGTCATATCCTGGCACGGGTTTGCTGGCAGATCCGGGCTTGACGGGCAAATGCTTCAATACCCAACGGATTTGCCACCATCGGCCAACCCGTTTCTGTTTGCCACCAATGATCAATAACAGGCACGTTGAGTAAATCTTTGGCCCATTGCAATGTGTCGGGATCACAGCGTTCTCCCGCCAGGAATAATGCTTTGAAGTGACTCAGATCATAATTTTCTTTGTATACGCCGGATGAATCTTCTCGTTTAATGGCTCGGAATGCGGTAGGCGCCGTAAACAAGGTTTTGACGCCATAATCGGAAATAACACGCCAAAATGCACCAGGGTCAGGGGTGCCAACGGGTTTGCCTTCAAACATGATGGTGGTGCAGCCGTGAAAGAGTGGCCCATAGACAATGTAAGAATGCCCCACAACCCAGCCCACATCTGAAGCCGCCCAATAAACATCACCTGGTTCCACGTTGTAGACATTTTTCATGCTCCATTTCAGCGCCACCAGATGGCCGCCGTTATCACGCACCACGCCTTTGGGAATGCCAGTCGTACCGGAGGTGTAGAGAATGTAGAGTGGATCTGTGGCTGCGACGGCCACACAATCGACTGGTTGGGCTTGGGTCATGGCATCTGTCCAATCTATATCTCGCCCATCAACCAAACTCGCTTCCAACTGAGGTCGCTGCAAAATCAAACACTTCTCCGGCTTGAATTTGGCAAGGTTGATGGCTTGGTCTAGCAGCGGTTTGTACGCCACAATCCGAGTCGGCTCAATGCCACACGAACCAGAAAGGATGGCTTTCGGTTTGGCGTCATCAATGCGTGTTGCCAATTCGTTTGCCGCAAAGCCGCCAAACACCACCGAATGAATCGCGCCAATGCGGGCGCAGGCCAGCATTGCCATGGCCGCTTCTGGCACCATCGGCATGTAGATGATGACCCGATCCCCTTTCTCTACGCCCATGCCTACAAGCACACCAGCCAGTTTAGCAACTTCATCCCGTAGCTCTAAATAGGTGAATTTTTTGACGGTATTGGTGACAGGACTGTCATAGATGAGGGCTAATTGGGAGGAACGGCCGTTTTCCACATGAACATCCAGCGCGTTATAACAACTATTCACCTCCGCCCCCGGAAACCACCGATACAGCGGCGCACGGGAATCGTCTAAAACCTTATCCCAGGTTTTGTACCAATGAACATCTTGAGCAGCTTGTGCCCAAAAGGCTTCCGGATCAGCTTGCCAATTTGAGTAAACAGATTCATAGGTGTGGGCGGTCATCATGATCTCCTTTCAATTATTTTGGGGTCGGATAATGAAGTGTTACTGAGGATACTGACACCATTCTACTCACAAACAACTTGAGAGCAAAACCTGTAATTCAAAGAGCGCCCCGAGTATGTGTCTAGTCATACTCGGGGCAAATGGCTACTTCTCTGGAAATCCAGAACCAGGAGAAAACAGTTTAATCAGCTGCAACAGGGGCAGTTTCTGGTGTTTTTTGCAACCATGTGAACAGGCCGTAACCTGCACTTGCCACCACCAGCGCCACAACAAAAGCACCAATACCAGTCATATTAAATAAACCAACAGCGGAGAAAATAGCCAACAAAGTAGCTGTCGCCGCTATAGAAGCGGCGGGGGGGTCAATATGGGTGTCTCCGTAACTGGTGAAAAGGCACGCTGTTACTTCGCCGAGGAAAATACCCAAGATACCAAATGCCAAACCCCACCAGACATCACCACTGGCCACAACTGCCAATCCAGCCGGCAATGTAATGTGATGGGTAATCGGGACTTGCGTGCCAAACTGTAAGAAAACCAAAGAAAAGGCAGAAATACCCCAAAACAAGACGGGCAGCGTGCCGCCGCCAGGCAGATCCCCATAGGCGTAGGTTAAGTAGGCCGCTGTAAAACCAAAAGCCAGGGCAATCGCAATCAGTTGCAATGGTTTAGACTGCCACGGAATCCAGCCACCATTATCACTGGCCACCCAGCGACTGTTTCCTTGAGGAACCTTACCCAAAAGTCCAGAGTTGCCGAAGACGAAACGAACAATAATAGCGGTCGTCACCACAGATAAGGCAATCGTATCAGTCCACCCGGAGGTGCCAATATTGGGAATAAAACCATACGCCCAGGCAATGAGATAACCAAGCGCCCCAAAAATGCCACCGACAAACAAGACATCAGGTGAATCCACGCCAGCTAATGCTGTCAGGATACTTTTGCCACCGTCTAGCTTTCCTTTCTTTGCCGCAAAAGCGGCGGCCGCTACACCACCAGCAAAGGAGACATGAGGCCCAAGAAAAGGACCAAAAGCGATTGCGCCCACTAAAGTCCCATCGCCTGTGATAATGGCTATGGCCGCACCAACGGCCGCCGCCAAACCTGTTAATATAAATGCGGGAATAGCGCCGACAGCGGCACCAAACATACCACCTGCAAAAGCTACTAATAAAATCATCCAATCAAACATGTTCTTTCTCCTCTTGTGAATTTTTAAATTAAATATCTGTTTGCGTGTGGTGAATAGCAGATTGCGTGTCGTTTGAATGACAGATACTTGCCACTTGCCACTTGCCACTTGCAACCTTATAACAATTTTTCAATCAAATCTTTATGGGGTGACGGGATGACCTCAAAGGAGTCGATCACCCCTTCATCCTTGAGTTGTTCGGCGGCGGTGTTGACGGCGCTGCGCACAGCACTGACTTCGCCGGTGAACACGGTGAATGCTTTGCCGCCCATGGCAAAAGGCAGCCGAATCTCGATTAAATCAACTGGCGCGGCTTTCACAGCCAAATCAGCCGCCACAATGGAAGCTGCCAGCGTGAATGTTTCGATGACGCCTATGGCTTTCACATTTTCAATCTCTGTTGTGGCAGTCAGCGCCGGGAAGATGCTGGGATGCACGTTGGAAAGAATAAAATGGTCCACGACCACTTCTGGCGCAATTTGCTGGCCTAAGGCCACAGCATTTTTCACCTGACTGATGCTGCCTGCCACCAAAATGATGTATTTGCCAGGGCAAACGACGTGCGCTCGCAGTAGTTCTACGTCGGCGGCTTTCAGGATGGCATCGGTGGTTTTCATACCGCGGGCAATGCTGCGCAGTTCAATTAAGCCAAGGGCTCGTTTTACGGATGTTGTTCTGAGAATGTTTGTTTGTGGCATCATATCAATTCGCCTCAATTACAATTGCTTCGTTTGTAACGGCCGTTACCGTGCCGTCAATGCTGGCGTGGATAGGCGCACCGAGCGCACCTTCTGGAATTTTGCCGACTAAGTCGCCTACTTTTACCCTGTCACCGACAGCCACGACGGGTTGGGCTGGTGCACCGATGTGTTGGCTGAGTTTGAGGGTGACGCGGGGGAATGGGGTGGTAACGGCCGTTAACGGCGCCGCCACATCATACTTAACCAATCCCAACCGACTCACCAGTCTCGTCATCGGCACCCGGCGATAATCCCGATACGGATCCGCTTCTGTGTGCCGGTGATACGTATTCTTCACCCCTTCTCTCACCAAATCACGTTTGATTTGTAGCGCAATATCCCCCGGCAAAAGATGAACCGGACAGGCATAATTGCAAGTGCGGCATTCACAGCAGAGCATCGCCCCTGCCATTTCTGCATCCGTCAGGGGCACACCTGAGGCCAACAGCAAAATAAGCTTATGGGGTTCAATCGCATGACCCTGCGCATGGCGTGGGCAGTAGTCGGTGCAGAAATAGCACTGGTCACAGGCGGCCACAGCTTGGCTGTCAATCACCTTACGCGGTGTACGCCGCTCGACGCTGAGTTGATGGTCATAAGGTAGCACGAGCAGCATCTTAGAGCGCTTCGTGGTCGGTTGGCTGAAATCTGTGACCACATTCCCCATCATCGCCCCGCCATCTAAAATGACTGGGTCTGGCGTGGTGACACCACCCGCTAAATCCAGCACCTCTTGAATCGTGACGCCAATGGGAATACGCACCGACATCGGTTGGGCTACAGCACCAATCACCGTGATGTATTTATGGGTAACCGGTTTACCTTGAGCGGCCGCATTGATGTTGTAGAGCGTTTCAATATTCTGCACCACACAGCCCACATCAATGGGAATGCCACCTTCAGGCACAATGCGCCCTAAAATGTCATAGACCATCACTTGCTCATCTCCGGCCGGATAGAAATTGCCCAGCTCAGAAATGGTGATGTCATCTTGATCGCCAATCGCTTTTTGCACGATGGCGATGACTTCTTTGTATTTGCCTTTGATGCCAAAAATGCCTTGCTTGGCACCGGTGGATTGCATTGCCAACCGCATCCCCGCCACAATTTCGGGCGCGTGGTGGATCATCATCTGCTTGTCCACATGCGTCAGCGGTTCACATTCGGCGCCATTCGCCAACACGTATTCCGCTTTCGCTTGCAGTTTGACGTGCGTAGGAAATCCCGCACCACCGGCTCCTGTTACCCCCGCCTGTTTCACTGCATTGACAATTTCTGCTGTTTTTTCCACGATGATCTCCTATGGAAGTTAACGCTTTGCGTTTTTGAGATTAGAGATTGGAGATTAGAGACTCAATGAATCTCCAATCTCTAATCTCGTTTTGTTCTTCTTAGACCGCTGAAAACGCCCCAACCAACGCACATCGCCGAATGCGCGTAAACGTGCGGGCCGTTGTCATGCCTTCGCCCGTACGACCGGCGATGGTGAAGCTGGTATGCCCTTCCCCACCAAAACCCAAGACCCGCGTAGGACGGTGCATTTTTCACAAAAATAGTGGTATTGATGGCGCGGCCATATTCGCTCATGTGGTAGATATTAGAGGAATGAATGATGGCGGAATGGCGTAACCCAGCTTCAACTTCTACGGCCACCTCCACACCTTCTTCAAAATCACGCACCCGCACCACACCCAATACCGGCATCATCAACTCATGCCGCACAAAGGGATGGTCTTTGTCGACTTCCACAACGATGGCCCGCATGTTTTCATCGGCCTTAATGCCCAGTTCAGCCAAAATCACACACGCATTCTGCCCGACAAATTTGCGATTCGGGCCGTGGCGTTGTGAATTCAACACCACTTGTTCGAGTTGGGGAAGCATGGCTGGATCGAGTACATGGACGTTACCGGCTTTGCGGAAAGCGTTCATGAGTGCATCAGCGATACCAGCCGTCACCACCACCTCTTTCTCAGAAGTGCAGGGCATGTTGTTATCAAACGAATGACCGAGGATGATGTCGCGTGCCGCTTTTTCGGGGTCGGCCGTGTCATCGACCAGGGCTGGCGGGATTGCCTGCCGCTGCCCCGATGGCTCGTTTGCCACAGGAAAGCGAGGCATCGACCACAGCCGGACCGCCCGTTGTGCAAATCAAGGGGATACCTGGATGGTGCATCAGTTCTTGCGCCGTTTCGATGGTCGCTTCTTGCGTCGCTACCAATAAATTCGGCGGGCCGCCTGCGCTTTCGATGGCTTCGTTGAGCAAATCCATCGTCGTTAACGAGGATTTTTGACTGGCAGGATGCGGGGCAAAAACAACGGTGTTACCAGCCGCTATCATGCTGATGGCATTGTTGATGACGGTTGCCGTGGGATTGGTAACGGGCGTAATGGCTAGAATCACGCCAAAGGGGGCGCATTCTTCCAGCGTCAGGCCATCATCGCCGACGTAGGCATCGTTGGGCAAAATCTCAACGCCTGGTGTCTTTTCGGCGACGAGCAAGTTCTTCAGCACTTTGTCAGAAACGCGCCCCATACCGGTTTCCTCAACCGCAAGTTGAGCCAATTTCTGGGCATTTTCGATGGCGGTGTCGCGCATGGCCTGGATGATGGCTTTGCGCTGTGTCAAGCTGACACGACGGAATTTTGCCAGAGCGGCAGTTGCTGCTTTTACCGCTTCGTCCGGTGTGGCGAATACGCCACGATATTGAGAGGCGCGGGGCAGTGTGCCCTGGCTGCCGTTGGTGTTAACTTGTGCCAGCACTTGTTGAATGATGGCTTCGATTTGTGAGTCTTGAATCTGTACAGTCATGAGATTCTCCGAAAGGTAATTCGCAGATTACGTAGATTTTTTAGGAGATTGTGAGATTGGAGATAATCTCCAATCTCCAATCTCTAATCTCTTTTTTTAATAAGCTGCCACCATCGCCTCAGCCACAGCGATGTCTTGTTCTACTGAGCCGCCGCTCACACCCACAGCGCCCACAACTTTGCCGTCTTTGGTCAGGGGCAAGCCGCCGCCGACCAGGGTGATTTTGGGCAGATTAACGTCGATGCTGTAAAGGGGCTGCCCCGGTTGGGCGACTTTTGCCAGTTCATGGGTTGCCAGGCGCACGGTGGCGGCGGTGTAGGCTTTATGAGGCGCCAGGGTGATGCTGACGACGAGGGCATCGTCCATGCGGCGGGATTCGATGATGTCTCCGTTTTGATCGACAACGGTTAAGACCATCGGACACGCCGATTTCTTTTGCTTTTTTCATGCCAGCTTCGACCATGCGGTCACATTCTTTTAAAGTGGGAGCCATGTCAATTTCTCCTTGACCGTTTGGGGGGATAACGGCCGTTTCCCCCCCATGCGGCAAATTATCAACAATCGTCTGAATCAACGTGCGCTGCTCATCAATCCGTGCCAACACATACAGCAAGTCAGACAACCGGTTGACATACTTCATTAGATGGGGGTTGAGCGCTTCATGTCGGTTGAGCGAAATGAGGCGTCGTTCAGCGCGGCGGAAAATAGCACGCGCCATATCAATCATCCCAGAAGCCTGGGAGCCACCGGGACGTACAAATTGTCCCGTTTGAATCCATTCCTGGTTGTAAAAATCAATAATGCCTTCCAGGCGTGTCACTTGTTCTGGCTTAACCTGAGGCACTTCAAACTTGAGTTCTTTTTCGCCCTTCACAAAGGCCGCTTCCGCCATAATCGGAATCAACTCGCCTTGAATGTCGATGATGTGGCGGCACAGGTCATCATATTGAGTGGTGGCGCGAGCCATGCCCAACATCGATGTGCCTTCATCCAGTGTGCCGTACACTTCAATGCGGGCATCATCCTTGTCTACGCGGATGCCGCCCAGCAGGGAGGTTTGTCCGGCGTCGCCGCCACGGGTGTAGACTTTACCGCTCATTCGCTTATATCCACCGAATCCACAATGCCCACAATGGCGACATCCAGGGGCGCGTGACGGTGTACGTCACTAATGACTCGTGCCGCGCCACCTTGTACCCACAACACCGTATCACCGGCGCCAGCGCCCAAATTATCGACGGCGATTAAACAGTTATTTTTAGGTTGTTCATTGCGCGGATCAATTTCGTCAATGACTAACAACCTTAAACCGGTCAGTGAGTCTTCTTTTCTAGTGGCGACGACGGTGCCAATCACTTTTGCTAAACGCATGGTTCACCTCTACTTTTCAAATACCAGCGTCAAATTTCGTTTTTGAGCGCTGTCTTGGGCCAACGGTGTCAACCGGGTATGGGCGGGGATATGCACGGTGGTTCCTGATGGATAGCTGACTAAATCGGATTCGGTGAGGATGGCAGAACGGCCGTTATCCGAAATCCGTACGATGGGCGAAGCTGGTGTTTGAATAGGCTCATGCTTGCATCACCCGAATCACCTGAGGCACAAACTTTTCTTCATCAACCAGATGAACGCCATAATCAATCAGGGTACTCAAATTCTCAACCATCTTTGCCCGTAATGCGGGAGAACCAACAAAATCATCACTAAAAATCAGACCGCCATTGCCATACGGATCCGCACCATCACAGATAGCGATGACTGGTTTGTTCGCCAGCAACGCGCCTAAAACCAGCGTGGAAAACAGCGAATCCATCAAACCTAATGCCAAACGAGCGGCCGTATTCATTGACAATGTAGGCACCAACACCAGATCCGTTTCGCGCACCAGACCAGGCGTGTTCACCCACTGGTTAGGGCTGATGATTTCTTTGGCGCCTGCCTTCAGCACGTTCTCCTCTCCGACAACATGCAGTGGCCGAAGCCGTCATAAAAACAGTCAGATCATGATTCGCCTGCGTGAGCATACGAATCGTATCCATGCCCACCACGTAGCCCGTGCTGGCGCCGCTAAACAACATCAGCACCCGCTTCTTCGGCACACCAGCGATCATCTTCGCCCGCACCAGCGCCACAACTTTGGCTACTATTTCCTCAATCAATGCCTGTTCCACAATCTTTTCCTTTTCCTGGCTCAGTTGCTATTGTAGGGGCGTACCCTTGTGGTCGCCCTCTTGGGCTGGTACAAGACCAGCCCCTACAGATAATTTATTTCCTCGGCACAATCAACGTGCCAGTCTGTCCACTGCGTAAACCAACCCCATTCCCTTCATCCGTATCCAGATGCACTTCAGTGAACCAACCAGCCTTCACACGCACCAGAATGCCATGCAACGTCGTGGGACGAGGGCCATCAATGCGCAAATCAAGCAAATCACCACTGTTTCACGCCCAGTTTCTCGGCCGTCACATCGCTCAGATGAATGTGCCGACGGGCGATAAAGGCGCCGCCGCCACCTTTGCCTGGCAGCGTCACCGCGCCTTCAGGGCCTACAAGGGTAATAGGCTGGCAAGCAGGGTCTGCGCCATCGGTGGCAATGGGCAATTTCATGCCAATTACCAACGCATCCGTTTGCGATAATTCCACTTGTGAATACGGACGAGTTGGCCCAAGCACGCGCACTTTTTCGATGCAGCGTTTGCGCCCGACAACCATCACCTGCTCACGAGCAGCGTAGTAGCCTTTCTGATACAGCTCGTTGTAAATGCTCAAGTCGTGGCCTTTGCCAAACAAAATTTCTACGTGTTCCGGGCAAAGATGAACGTGCCGCACAGAGACGCCAATGGGGGTTTCCAATTCTAAATGCCCATTTTTGAAAACAGGACTCGGTTCATCCGACTCTGGCAAAAGCACATCCTCTTGCATGTCAGCCAGACGGCGCATTACTTCTTCTGAGATGCGTTCAATGGTGAACTGTGCGCCATTTAGGTTTCGCGTGGGTTGGTTGGTAATCGTTGTCACGGATACCTTTCCTTTTATTTCCTATTTGGATAAGTCAGAAAAATCTTTATTACAAAGGAACAAAGGTTGGAAGAAACAAAGGGTTTGCTTTTTCTTTGTGCCTTATGTTTCTTTGTATCTTTGTAATTAAAAAACTTTTTATTCTTGATTCCGATGGACAAAGCAGTAGCTTGAACCAGGTTGGGCAGGTAACTTGCAAGGTTCGCCAGATTTGGTGGTAGCGGCGCAGGTTACTTCTTCCGCTGGCTCAGATGTCTCAACCGGGGCTGGCGCAATGACTGCTTCTTTTACTTGGGGGGCATCTGCTTTCGGCTCATCCAGCCCACGCCCTCTATCCACTTTGCGGATCAAATGCCTCGATTTCATCATGGGGGCGGGGGATAACGCGCTGTCCATACACCTCACCGATACGGGAAGCAGCAGCCACACCAGCGGCCACGGCCAGCTTGCACAGCACCCACATTACCTACAAATTTAATGGTAATCTTGCCGCCGCCTTTTGAGTTTTCAAAGCCGAGCAAGGTGATATCAGCCGCCTTCACGGCCGCGTCGGCGGCTTCAATAGCAGTTACCAATCCAATTGTTTCTATAAGTCCCAATGCTTGTTTCATGAGAGACCTCTCTCTTGTAATTTCTGAATGACGACAGCCACAATTTTTGCAATATAGGCTAGATCAACAGTCATCGGTAGTAAATCTGTTTTCTCAGTTGCCGATATAGAAGGCGACGGTGATGTATAAGCTGGTATTTCTGCATCTTGTACAGTCGTTTCATTTTCAAATGGTGCTAGTTCGTCATCAAAGCGGAGCGGTTTGCGGATAATCATGCGGGCGGCGTTTGCGCCCATCAATCTGCAAAAAAGATCTGCTTTGCCAGAAAACTGGAATGACAGCACCGGCTTTTCTGGCGGCATGTGCATCTCATGCAAGACCACTTCCGAATCTGATACGCCCACACCGATGTTGAAGCGAGAACTTTTAGAAGCGGCGTAAGCCAGCGCCACCAGATTGTCTGCTTGTTCTTTGACGGGTTGGCAAGGTACGCCTTCTTCTTCTGCGCCAATTTGCACCCAGCGATACAAGCTTTCGTCCGCACCTGGTAAAAAAGTGACGTGGATACACGGCCGTTCTTGGGCAAAAGGAGCCATCTTAGCCAGCCTTCTGCTTTGCGATGTAGCCCAGCACCAACCCGGTCGCTACCGCATTCACCGGACCCAGCTTGCCGCGAATGTTGGCCGTGCCGACCACCGTGCCGAACTCAGCCAGCTTGTTCATCAACATCTGTGACAGTTCAAAATCCTGACCAGAGCCGCCGACAATCGCCACAAATTCGATGTTGCGGATGTTGCCCAGCGGCGCCACCGTTTTTAAGGCGCGTAAGCTGTTGCGCAAGAAAGACACGCCGTTTGGCTTCACGGCGCACCTCGCGGATGCGTTCGACGGTGTGTTCAGTGGGGATGGGAATCAGGCCACCTTCTGTAACCAGCGCCACCCGGCCAAACAGTCGCGGATCAAGCGGATCTTTGAAAAAGCGGACTGAGTTGTCTTCGTTGCGAATGTGGAACAAGCTCTCGACTTTGGCCAGCGGATAGCGCTTGATTTGTTCGGCCACGTCGATGTTGGTGCCGGTGGGCAGATCCAGTTCACGCTGGATAAGCAGGGAAACCATGTTGCCGGCACCAGCCAGATGGATGCTTTCGACTTCTTTGTCCTTGGTCATCAACGCCGCATCGGTGGAGCCGGCACCCAGGTCGAGAATGGCCAGCGGTACATCAATGCCAGGTGTGGTCAGCGTACCCAGAATCGCCATGTTGGCTTCGACGCCGCCCAGTTCTACACGCACGCCAATTTCCTGGGCGAGCGCCAGTGCCAGTCGCTCCATGAGCAGTTGGTCGGTGTTGACCATCGCCGCCAGACCGACGGCATTTTCCATGGAGAATTCTTGAGCCAGACCACCGGAAACTTGCTGCGGAACCAGGCAGTCTACGGCCAGAATGTCGCGGATTTTGACTTCTTCGATGGGCTTTTCGGTGACGTCGCTCATGGTTTGGCGCACGCGCTCGACCATGCCGCCGACGTTGGTGCCCGGTTCGCCGGTCACGTCTTGCAGCCGACCGACTTGCGCCAACCCATCCATGATGGCATCTGCGCCGCCGTCCAGTTCGACAACGGCCGTTCTCGTATCACCAATCAGCTTCAAGGTTCCGGCCGGAATCCGGCGGGTCTTGACATCTCCGGCCGGCGTGCGAATCACCACCGCCGAGCGCAGCCCAATCAACGCCTTGGCAATGGGGATCACCATCTGCGTTTCTTGCGGTGTCAGGTCAAACAGGGTGGCAATGCCATATGGATTGCACAATTGGCGGATCACCTGTCCTTGCTCGCCCACTTCCACGGCGGCCAGCATGTTCAACGGCACCTGATCAATCAGCCCAACTTCATCCACAAACGGCAGCACTTTGGGCAGGCGGTTGGCAATCAGCACGCCATCGTCAGACTGCACGATGCCGCCTTGAACATCCACGCCGGCTTCAAGGCCCGTTTGATCAGCGAAGCCGCTATCTCAAAATCGTAGCCTCTGGGAATGACCACAATCACCGGTTCGCCGCGTTTCACAGATACCAGGTTCGTGATGTGAATCGTAATGCCCACGCCAATGCCCATACCGCCCGGAGAACCCGGATTGTGACCGATCATCGTCGACTCGGTGATGATGGTTTCGGTGATGGTTTCCATGGCAATATCACCGATGACGGGCGTGGCTTCGTTGAGCAAACACCAGGTCGATTTCGCTGATATCGATGCCCGCATCCTCCGCCGCCTGCCGCAAGGACAATCTTCATCCCAGGAATGTTGCTCAAGGTGCCTTTGATACCGGTCGTCGGGACACGGCTGGAACCCAAAAAGCGGGGCGGGCTTTGGAAACTGCTGATCTGGGCAATGGCAACTTCGGTTGTGGAATTACCTACGTCAATGCCGGCAATAATGCTTGTCACGATTTCTTGCTACTTGTCCGGTAACGGTAATCGGTGAACGGTATTCGGTAATCGGTATCCGGTGAACTGGTCAACTGATTACCGATTACTGACTACCGTTGACCATTCATTTCAATACATCACGAGCTTCGTACACACCAGCCGCTTCGCGAACGAAGTTGGCGCATACTTTGGCTCCATATTGGTTTTCCAGTTCATCAGCGATGGCCAGGAGTTCTGCTTTTGTTGAACGGTTTGGACGCAGCGCGTTGTAGATTTCCAGCATGCGGGCATCGGGAACGTTGGTCAGTTCACCAGCACGGCGCATGTTGTTAGCCAACTGCGGCCGGGAAATGCTTTCAGCGATCTGTGCCTGGTATTCCAGCGTCTGCGGGGTGATGCGGATTTCTTCTGCTTTCACCGCGCCAGACACGACAGCTTCCAGCGTGATGTCGTCCAGGCTTTTGCCGGTGGCTGTTTTGACCAATTCCGGCCGTTTTTCGGACATAGGGATAGTCAGTCTTGTAGTCATAGACTTACTGCCATTGGCCTCTGGCGCCGACGCACTGCCATTTCCACCATTCAACTCAGCGAGAACTTCTTTTACAATTGCAGCAATCATATCTTGTTGTGACATTTTCTATTCTCCTTAGTTGAAAGCGGACTTCTACGTCCATCGGCTTCTTTTTCTTGTCCACAAACTCGGTTTCCCGAATGTGGTAGACAGCGGCAATGGCCTGATATTTTGGCCGTGCCATTTGGTCACTGTACTGCTCAACCGGGGCTGGTGAATCGCCTTTGGCGTAGCGGGCAGCGTTCCGACCGATGTTGCGGTAGGTTTCCAGGGTGATGACGGGCGCCTGCGGGAACAGTTCGATGTTTTGCAGAGGGAACAGGTCGCGTTGGTGGATGACGGTCGTGCCACGCGATTGAATGGCGACGGCAATGCCGGAGCCGCTCAGTTCTGCGCCACGTTTGCCCACGAAGGCCACGTCGGAGGTATGCCACACCCGAATGATGCGGGGTTTCATGCCTTCTTCTTCAATGCCAGCCATCAGTTCACGCAAAACGGCCGTGTGGGGGATACCCGTAATCGTACGTTTCTTCAATTTATCGCCAAAGGCAGGAGCCAGTGCGATCACAACCTCATCAGAGGCAGTGCCTTGCCGCGCTTCGCCAACTTCACGCATGGTCATGTCAGCGGCAGAAGCGTAATCGCCAGTGGCCGGGGATACAGCAGGAGCTGCTGGAGCGGCACCATTGCCATTTGCAACTTGCGCCAAAATCTCTTTTACAACTTCCCGCACTACAGCTTCAGATATTTGTGCCATGGGTTTCTCCTTAAGGCTTAACCTTTTTCAGTTAAGCCTAGATGTCCTCCGGGCTAATCGCATGACGGATATTGGCAATTTCTTCCCAACGTGCGCCTTCGAGACGATAGCCGGTACCCGGGCCTTGGTAGTCATTCAGGTCGTTCAAAGCTGCCACGACATTGAAATCTTTGTCCAGGATGGCGGACGTATGCAGGTAGTCACCGGAAACGCGCTGTTTCTGTACGTTCAGAATCGCTTCAGCAACTTCGGGGTAGCCATTCTTGGCCAATGCTTTGACAACATCGATGCCTGTGACGCCGCGTTTCAACATTTCCTGCGCCGCTTTGGTGTCTTGCACTTTGTCGCGGGCTGGCATGTCTTTGCTGCCATGAGCATAGGTGGCGGCTTCTACTTCTTCGTCGGTGATAGCCGGCAGACCGAGTTCAGCGAAAACAGCTTGCAGAGCCTTGGCTGCTTTGTTGCGGATGGCAATCGCGTCTGCTTCAAGCACGGGGCGTAAACCACCATCAATCTTCAGGTCGCGCTGCAAGATGAGGAAGTCATCGTAGTCATCGGTGTCAAAGTTGGAACCAGCGAATACGTTGTCGTAGTTGGGGGAAGCGCTGTAACCGGAGAAGATGAAATCTGTGCCGGGCAGGAACTGTCCCATCAAACGAGCAGTGCGACGGAATGGTGAATGGGAGAAGGTCTGGTCATTACCGGACGCAACTTCGAGGTCGAGGCAGGTTGTCACCAGGTTTTCAGCCAATACAGCACGAATACCACCAGGAACGCCACCAGGAACACCGATGCAGCTAATGGAACCATTCTGCAAGCCTTGTACACCAGCGCCTTTGGTGATCATGACGCACTTGACTTCCAGGTACAGCATGGATTTGCCTTCGGCGTAAGCCATTTGCACTTCAGAGCCAGTACCGGAGGTGAAGCGCATTTTCAAACCACGGGAAGCATAGGCAGAGGCCAGGAATGCTTTCGACCAGGGTGTGTCGTCGCCATCTTTGAAGACTTGTTCCGTGCCATAAACAGATACGGTTTCAGCATAGGCGGTGAGACCGAGCATACCGAGTTGCAATTCGGTGGCTTCTTCCAGCGCGTCCTGGCTCAGAACACCAGGACGACCGGTTTGACCACCAACCAGCAGGGCCAGCGGCATTCATCGGGCCGTAGTTGAAGACGGCCACAGTGGTTTCGATTTCAGTCGAAACCATAGTAGGTGGCTTCAGCGGCATCGGCGGCCAGCAGCACGGGGTTGTCTTGCATGTTGGTGACGTGAGCCTGGTTGCTGGGGGTGCGACGAGCACGCATTTTCTGCATGCCCATCATCATTTCAACCATGTTCAGCTCATCCATGACCGTGGCAATCTTGGCCGGGGTTAAACCGGAGAAGATTTTGACAACTTCGGCGCGAGGCACGTTGATGTCTACGATTTTGCGAGCGATCTCCACACAGGGAATCGCCATCATTTCTTCGGCGAGTTTTGCATTGATGGCGTAGTTGGCGATGAAGAGTTCGTTGAAATCGAATTCTGCACGCTTCTTGCCGTCCATCTCTACAATGACGCCGTTTTGTACTTTGATACTAGGGATCGGATCATTGGGGCTGCCCATGGCGATCAAGCCAACCTCGGGCCATTCAGTCACAAAACCATCTTTGTTGACTGCCCGTTCATCCAAAACCTCGAATCTCTTTTGTCGTTTAGCCATTCTGTTTTTAACCTCCTCAAGGGGGTCAATCTTGACTAAATGTAAGGTTCGCCAAGACATGCTGGGGCTTCACCTAACGTGCCTAAGAGTTTCACACCTACCTCGCGGGCGGTGATAATGGCCTGACGGACAGCGCCGGCATCACCGCTGAAGAAGCCGATGACTTCGTTGCTGAAGGATGTACCGCTGGCTGGACTGGCATAACCAATCACGTCTACGTCGGCGGATTTCACGGCCGCATCGACCATGATGACACCGATACCAGCGGGGGCGCCAACGCAAAGACCAAAGGCGCGGCCGATGGGGGCGCCAAAGGCTTTTTCGCAAGCGAAGCTGGCGCGAGCGGTGTATTGCAGTTCGATGTGACCAGCGTCGTTGGCGTATACATCACCAAAGGTGCGTTCCAGGTCTTTCAGGGCTACTTCGATGGCGCGGCGGGCGTCGGAGACTTCTTCGGCGCCGAAGATGATGAGGCAACCATGACCTGCGCCACCTTTGGTGTCACGAGCCAGTTCAACGACTACGACTTCGGTGTTGGTGGCTTTAACAGCTTCATCAGCGGCCATAATCTGGGGGCCAGCGCCAGTGCGAGCGCTCAAAATACCGATGGAACGATACTTTTTGTCCAGACCCATTTTTTCATGCACAACAGGGTCTACGTTGGCGATGACGATGCCGATGGTGTCACCAAAGGCGGTGCCAACGAATTCTGTCATGCCGGGGTTGGCGAAATGCGGCGGCGGCAGCGGGGGCTGCATCACCATTACCACCGACTTTGTCCATTACTTGTGCGACAATCATGTCTAAAACTTTGTCATCCATTGTTTCTTTGCTCCTTTAGGTAAACTACGAAAACTTTTATTTTTCCGAGTTACTTATTTATCTTAATCTTTGTGAAGGGCGCAGACGTTGCCATCTGCGCCCGATCACGAAGACTCCGGTAAATCCTTTGAAGGGATTTGTGTAAACCCTATGAAAGGGTTTACTAGCCTTCCTTCGTGGGCAACAATGCTTCGGTGTCGGCATGCGGGCGCGGAATGACGTGAATGGATACAACTTCGCCAACTCGCTTGGCGGCAGCTGCACCAGCATCGGTAGCAGCTTTCACTGCCCCAACGTCACCGCGAACCATGACGGTCACCAAACCGGAGCCAATTTTTTCCATGCCTACCAGCGACACGTTGGCCGCCTTTACCATGGCGTCGGCAGCTTCAATCATTGCTACCAGACCGCGGGTTTCTACTAAACCCAGTGCTTCTCCTTGAGGTTTTGCCATTTGATTCTCCTTATAAAAAAATATTTTCCGACGCGATGCGAAGATCAGGCCGGAGCTGACAAACTAAAATTTTCCAGTCAACAAGAAATCTCTGAGTTCAGGGATTCCGTATCCTGTTAAAGCTGATACACAAAAAATTTCGCCCGTGACACCGGCATCTATCAGTTTCGCTTTGGCGTTGTCTTCATCGGCTTCTTTGTCGTCCATTTTGGTGACGACGCCGATGGTGTGTTGGGGAAACATTGAAAAATAATTTGGGGGGAAGATGGCATCTTTCCGAGTGGCATCTTGCACGGCGATGAGCAGTTGGGCATCAAAGGCTGTGGAAACCAGAACGCGGCGGTAGTGACCCATCTCGATGAATTCGCCAGGGGTGTCGATGCCCCAGCCGCTGTAGTCAACCATTTGTGTTTTAGTGGCGAATTGGGGGGATTTGCTTTCCAGCGCTTTCATTAAAGTAGTCTTGCCCGCAGCAACGCCGCCGAACAGCATGAAACGCCAGGGTTTGGATTCTGTGGTGTTTACCATTTGTTGGAATGTGACCTTTTGCTGAATCATGCTTTCTTATCTCAAGTGCGGGTAATGGGCGCTGGGTAGAATCCTAAAATGTCGGCCATGCCGCGATTAGCGGCTTCTAAGGCGGACTGGACACTGGATAAACGGCCGTTTATCACCAATGTCCCACTAAATCTATCTAAGAACCCGATTTCCACATCGGCGGCTTTGAGCGCCAGGTCGCCAGCGATGATGGCGCTCTCGCCAGGGGTGATGGTCATGATGCCGATGGCTTCTGCTTCACTCAGCCCTACCCGAGCACATAAGGGCTTGTCGGGGTTGGCGATGATGTGGGCAATCGTCACCTGCCGTCCGGGAACGTATTCCTGAATGATGCGGGTGGGAGCCTGTTCAGACGCTGAGTTTTGGTTTGCTGCATACGGGTTTGTCATAGTGGTGCAAGCATAACAATGGGGAAAATTTGCCACAATTGCGTTTTCGATGGTGTGTATGCACAAATCAACGGAGTTTTTATTTAGATAAGTTGTACAAGCGAGCCTTTGTACTTTGTTATGTTCAGTTGGGGGTGCGAGATGATGACATAATGTTGAGAATTGGATACGAATGACCGCAAAAAGACCTTATTTGCTGTAAAAAAAGTCGTCAATTACAAAAAACACCGTTGAAAAGTGTATACCTGTCATCGGTTTAGTCATTGTTGGACAAGCGGCTGCACCCTATGATGGAGCATAAACCCACCACGGGAGAAACCGGAATGAAAGCTGTTGTATACCAGGGACCAAACAAGATTGCCCTACAAGAAATGCCAAAGCCTTCCTTGTTAGAAGGGAGTGACGCCATTGTCCGCATCACCAAGACCACGATTTGCGGCACGGATATGGCAATTTTGAAAGGGGGCGTGGAAACAGTCGAGACTGGACGCATCATTGGGCATGAAGGTGTCGGTGTTGTGGAGTCTGTGGGGAGTGGTGTGCGCCGCTTCAAACCAGGCGATCCGGTCATTATTTCGTGCATTACAGCGTGTGGCAGTTGTGAAAATTGTCGGCGCGGGCTGCCTTCCAATTGTGATGAAGGCGGCTGGGTGCTCGGCAATACGATTGATGGGTGTCAGGCTGAGTATGTGCGGGTGCCGTTTGCCGATAATGGCCTGTATAAAATTCCTGAATCCATCAGCGAAGAAGTGGCGTTGATGCTCTCCGATATTGTGCCGACTGGCTTGGAAGTAGGCGTGATGAACGGGGACGTGCAGTTTGGTGATGTGGTGGCTGTGGTTGGCGCGGGGCCAGTTGGGTTAGCGGCCGTACTCGCCGTGCAGTTTTTCTCACCGGCTGAAGTGATTGTGGTTGATATTGATCCACACCGGTTGGCTTTGGCGAAGCAAATTGGCGCGACGGTGACGATAAACAATAAAAACAATGATGCGGTTGCGCAAATTCTGGCGTTGACAAACGGCCGTGGTGTGGATGTGGCGATTGAAGCAGCCGGTCATCCGTTAACCTGCAAAGTGGTGCAGTCTATCGTTGGGGTGGGTGGCCGGATTGCCAATATTGGCGTGTACAGCCAAAGTGCGGAACTGCACAAACAATCGCTGTGGGTGAAAAACATTACGATTCGCATGGGTGTTGTGAATACGACAACGATTCCCCTGCTGATTAGGACGATATTGAGCGGTAAGCTTGATCCCAGTCAATTGATTACGCATCGTTTTCCGTTCGCAAATATTTTGTTGGCGTATGATGTTTTCGCCAATGCGGGTAAGGAACACGCGGTAAAAATCGTTCTCAATCTGGACGCTTCTATGGAGGATGATTTTGTCGGGGCAAAGATGTATGGAGAAGATGAATTGGTTGATTTGATTGTGAAACAGGTGATGGCAGCAGGCGAAATGACCCCACCCTAGCCCTCCCCCTGTCAGGGATCGGGTTGAGACAAGTAGGCAATTTTATGATTTTAACGATTAATTGCGGTAGTTCGACACTTAAGTACCAGTTATTTTCGACTGATGTCAGCCAGGTGGTGGCAAAGGGTATTGTGGCGCGGATTGGAGAGGATGGCGCTTATTTTGAACAGGAAGTAAACGGCCGTTCTACCAAAATACACCAAGCCATCCCCACCCACGCCGAAGCCTTTGATATTTGCATTCACAGTTTGCTGCATCCTGAATACGGGGCGATTAAAGGAATTGACGAGATTCAGGCGGTGGGACATCGCGCCGTGCATGGGGCCGATTTGTTTGTCGAATCGGTATTGATAGATGAGGCTGTCGTGGCTAACTTGGAAGCGTGTGTGCCGTTGGCGCCGCTGCACAATCCGCCTAACTTGATTGGTATTCGTGAAGCTCAATTGTTACTGCCAAACGTACCGCATGTGGCGGTGTTTGATACGGCATTTAACCAGACGATGCCGCCCAAAGCGTATATCTATGCCCTCCCCTATTCTTTTTATGAAGAACACAAGATTCGTAAATACGGGTTTCATGGCACTTCTGTGCGCTATGTCAGTCAACGGGCGGCGGTGGTGTTGGAACGGCCGTTATCCGAGCTAAAAATGGTGGTGTTTCACCTTGGCAACGGGGTCACCATGACGGCCGTTGCCGGCGGCAAAGCCGTAGACACCACCATCGGATTCGCCACATTTTCCGGGGTGATGATGGGTACACGTTCCGGCGACATCGATCCCGGACTCATTTTCCATATGCACCGCCAATTGGGTTTGTCTCCCGATGAAATCGAACACATTGTTTACAAAGAAAGCGGCTTGCTGGGCGTTTCTGGCGTGAGCAACGATATGCGTGTTATTGAGGAAGAAGCAGCGGCAGGCAATGAACGGTGTCAACTGGCGTTAGACAAGTTTGCCTTCATGGCGAAGAAATATTGTGGGGCTTTTGCCGCCGCGATGGGCGGTCTGGATTGTCTGGTCTTTACGGCTGGTATTGGTGAAAACAGCCCGTTGATGCGCCACATGATTTGTGATGATTTGCAGTTCCTGGGTGTGGAACTGGACGCTGACAAGAATGAGAAAGCGATTCGGGGTAAATCTGAAGCGGTGATTAGTTGTGGGAAAACGGCCGTTCTCGTCATCCCCACTAACGAAGAAAAAATGATAGCCTTGGATACCAAAGAGATAGCCAAGTTATAAAAGGAATATCCACAGATTTCGCAGATTTCACAGATTTTTTAATCGACGAAATCTGCGAAATCTGCGGATCAAAAAGATTATGAACCCAGAAATCAACACCATTCTCAACGAAGCCCACGCCGTTTTTAACAACAAGCCTGCCGTCGCCAACTATACCGGCCCTGTGCATGTGGGCGTGGATTTGGGCACGGCTTATACGGTGTTGGCGGTGTTGGATGCGGAGAAACGGCCGTTAGCCGGACGCTATCAGTTTGCCCAAATAGTGCGGGATGGTCTGGTCGTGGATTTCATTGGCGCTATTCAACTGCTCAAGAAGATGAAGGCCGAAGTGGAAGCCGAACTAGGCATTGTATTGGAACATGCCGCCACCACCTACCCGCCCGGTGTGCCTTTGGCAGAAGTAAAAGCCACCAGAAATGTATTGATTGGCGCAGGGTTGGAATGCAGCCAATTTGTCGATGAGCCAACTGGCGCGAATGCGCTGTTGAATATTTCAGATGGCGCGGTAGTAGACATCGGTGGCGGCACCACAGGTATTGCCATCGTAGAAAATGGCGAGGTCATTTATACGGCTGACGAAGCCACGGGCGGCACTCATTTTACGCTGGTGGTATCCGGCGCGATGAACGTGCCGTTTCTCGAAGCTGAGAAAATCAAAACCGACCCGTCGCAAGCCCGTATGGTGGCCTCATTGGTACATCCGGTGATGCAGAAAGTGGGCAGTATCGTCGCCCGTCACATAAAACCATTCAACGTGCAGACCATCTATTTGGTGGGTGGTACGAGCAGTATGTTGGGCATTGATGACGTTATCCATGACATGACAGGTGTCAAAACAGTCACACCGGTGCATCCCATGTTGGTGACACCCATCGGTGTGGCGATGGTGGATCAATGATGAAGATAAGTTACACAGAGATACACGGAGAAGAAGAAAAGCAAATGTGACTTTCAATAACGACACATAGCGACGGCTGAGCTTGTCGAAGCCAAAGCGGTTGGGTTTGCGGCCCCGCCTATGCCTTCGACAGGCTCAGGCGTCGGCTACCTAGTCTCTCTGTATTCCCGCTTTTTAACCTTGAGAATGAATTATGCCGGAAAAACTAATCATCATCGGTGGCGTGGCGGCTGGCATGAGTGCGGCGGCCAAAGCAAGGCGAACGAATCGTGACCTGGAGATTGTGGTCTACGAGATGTCGGGCTATATCAGCTATGGCGCTTGTGGTTTCCCTTATTTCATCAAGGGTGACATCCCCCGTATTGAAGATTTGATTGCACGCACGCCGGAGCAGATGGCTGAACAGGGCATTACGGCCTTGGTGCATCATGAAGTGGTGGCAATCAATCCAGCTCAGAAAACTGTGCGCGTGTTGAACCATCAAACAGGCGAAACATTCACCGACCATTGGGACAAATTGATTGTGGCGGCGGGCGCCAGTGTGACAAAACCCGCTATTCCTGGCATCCAACTGCCGGGCGTGTTTACGCTGCGCACCGTTGAAGATGCACTAGCGATTCGGCGCTGGCTGGTGGAAGAGAAGCCAAAAAGAGGCGTGATTGTGGGCGCAGGCTACATTGGCCTGGAAATGGCGGAAGCGCTGCGAGCGCACGATGTAGATGTCACGATTGTGGATATGGCAAGCCAGATAATGCCCACGCTAGATGCCGATATGGCGGAGCTGGTGCAGGCGGAAATGGTCGCGCAGGATGTCAAGTTTTGTTTGCAGCAGCCGGTGCAGTCGTTTGTGGGGCCAGCACAGGTGGAAGATGTGGTTCGCCAGGTGACGGCTCACTTCGACAGGCTCAGTGACCGCAACTTCGACAGGCTCAGTGACCGCGACTTCGACAGGCTCAGTGGCCGTGACTTCGACAGGCTCAGTGACCGCGACAAGTTTAACGGCCGTTTACGAGTCCGAGAGGTAGTTACCCAAGACCATGTTCTTCCAGCCGATATTGTGATATTTGGCATCGGCAGCCGGCCTAATGTGGCAATTGCAGAAGCGGCAGGAATGCGCATAGGCTTGACGGGCGCGATTGCTGTTGATGTGGAACAGCGCACCAGCATCCCCAATATTTGGGCGGCGGGGGCAGTGGCTGAAGTTTTCCATTTACCGTTGCAAAAATATACGTACATTCCGTTGGCAACGACGGCCAATAAACAAGGCCGTGTGGCAGGCACGAATGCGGCGGGTGGCTTGGCTCGATTTGGGGGTGTGGTGGGAACGGCCGTTGTCAAAGTATTTGATCTCACCATTGCCCATACCGGTCTCACCGAAAAATATGCAGCCATGCACGGTCTGGAAGCAGAAAGCGTCCTCATTAAAGCCTCCTCCCGCGCCCACTACATGCCGGGCAGCGAACCGATTCACGTCAAACTGGTGTATGAGAAGCGTTCGCAGCGCGTCTTGGGCGCACAGATGATCGGCAAAGATGGTGTTGCCAAACGTATTGATGTGGTGGCGGCTGGCTTGAAAAACGCCTGGACACTCAAGGACTTTGCGAGTCTCGATTTGGCGTATGCGCCGCCATTTGCGCCTGTGTGGGATCCAATTCTTGTCGCCGCGAACGTGGCCTTGAAGAAGGCATCTATTTGATTTTTAACCATCCAGGTAGAGCCGTAGCCTAAGCGTTCGACTGAGCTCACGCCGAAGTCTTGTCGAAGGCGAAGGCGGGTGACACGAACCGCTCTGGCTTCGACAGGCTCAGCCGCCGCTGCTCCTGGATATTGACAAACACCAATACAGTTACAATATTTTAAAGGTTGTTGCTATGTTTAACGCATCCTCGAAACCATTTGCTTCAAAAACACCCGGCACGATTGACCTGGAAATATCTGACCCTGTGTTGATGCTCAATGAAGTCGCCAAGCGGTATGAGACGACAGAGCGCGTGTTGATGGAGTATGTGGACAATGCGCTGGATGATGCCGAGGTGTTGTTCCGTGAAAACGGAAATGTGTACCCGTATCCCATCCACATTGACATCACCATTGACCGCGCAAATCGAGCCGTAACTATTCAGGATAACTGCCGAGGCATGACGCGGGAAACGCTGGAGCGGGTGGTGCGCAATATCGGGGAATCGCAGAAGCGCGGACAGACGTGGGTAAACGGCCGTTTTGGTTTTGGTGTCCATGCTTTCAGAGCAGCAGCCGAGTCAGTCAGCTTCCAGACCAAACATGAACGCAGTTCAAACCATGTCTTGACCTTGCAGCGAAACCAACATCGCGGTATCAAAGAAGCCAAACGGGTAGACGCCCCCTTCCCCACAGCGTGTGGCACAGGCTGCATTGTCACCGTGTCTGGCTTTGAGACAGAGTGGTTCCAGCCTGTCACGGTAGACTCCATCAGAGCCGAGGTGGAACATCATTTTGAGCGACTCATCGCCCGTCCCAATTTGAATATCACCGTTTACGAAGCAGGCGAAGCACCGCAAGGCTGTACCGCGTTTGATTATGCCGCCATCGAAGGCGTAGCCATTCAACACGTTTTGCATCTGCCTTATAAAGACGAAGATTTTCCCGTGACAATTTATTGCAAAATTGCCGCTGATTCACCGCCGAAGCGCCCCGTTAGTTTTTTTGCGCGGGATCGCCGTATTGGGGATGTGGCCGATATCAAATCATTTATGCGCCGGTCGGCGGCTAAAACGAGTGTGTGGACTCATCCTAATCTGATGGGCTACATCGAGGTAGGCAATCTGGTACAGCCCATCATCAACCGCGATGATTTTGTACGCACCCGCAGCCGCACACTGCTCTACGATGCCATCTTGCCGATTGAAGCAGAAATCAAACAAAACCTGCACGGCGTAAACGAGCAGCAGCGAGAGCAAACCTTCGACCAATTTGAGCAGGTTGTGCAACGGGCATTGGCTGAGGTGGTTACTGGGGCAAACTTGAATGTGGCTCTGGTGGAAAATGGGGAGGAGAAGCGGGTGGTGGTGCAAAACGGCCGTTTAACCATCAACACCGCCCATCCCGATTTCCAAGACAGACTGCGCACCACACGTCAAGGCAATCCACGCCCCTCTGATCGTTTGAATGCTTACCTGGCTAGTATTCTCACAGTTTATGGACTCCACCAATCGACAGATACACATGCAGATTTTGTTACTGAAGCGCAAATTGACGCTCAAATCGAGATGGTTTTGGCTTTTGAAGCGCAATTAAAACAGTTACAGAAAAATTCTATTTAAGCTTGTTAGTCATAAAATTTTGGGGATGCTGAGATTCTATCACATGCCCAATAGCGCTTCCAGTTTCTCCATATCCAATGCCGCTTCGACCACATCTGCGAGATGTTCAAACGGGTCTTGTTGATTCGCAGCGGTTTGTGGCTGATGCCCCAGACTGCGCAGCCAGGCGTGACGGAAATTGTCATTGGCGAAAATACCGTGTAGATAACAGCCCCAGTAACGGCCGTTTTCACTCATCCCACCATCCAACACAGCCACCGCTTCCCCACTCCGTTTGTCCAGGCGCAGCCAATGATCAAGGCCAGTCGTGCGCCCCATATGGATTTCGTAGCCGCTAATCGTTTGTCCAGTTAATTCGGCCAACCAATTTTTCTCTGAAAGTATGGTAGCTTCGGCGCGATGGGTGGCTTTGTCACCGGCAAAGGTGGTTGCCATGGGCAGCAAGTTTAGCCCTGGGGCTTCTGTGGAACTTGACTCAACTTGAGCCGGATCGTAGATAATCTGCCCGAGCATTTGATAGCCACCACAGATACCGACAACGGCCACTGAGCTTGTCGAAGTGTCCCTGAATGCTGCCAACGCCTTATCAAACCCTTGCGCACGCAGCCATGCCAAATCCGACATCGTGCTTTTGGTGCCGGGGATGATGACAGCCTGTGGCTTGCCTAACTGCTGAGGCGAGGTGACATAGCGCACGTGTACACCCGGTTCCGCTGCCAGCGGATCAAAATCATCAAAATTGGCAATGCGCGGCAAACGGATGACGGCAATGTCAGTCACATCTTGTTGGGCTTGAGATGCCATTGGCGTATCCAGAGCCACCGCATCTTCTTCAGGAATAGCCAAGTCGGTAATCCATGGGATAACACCCAAAACAGGCACATTTCCCTTTTCTTCCAAAATCTCTACGCCATCGGTGAACAAAGCCATATCACCCCGGAACTTGTTGACGATGAACCCGGCAATCAGTTTCTGCTCATCCTCGGGCAGCAGCCACAGTGTACCCAGCAGTTGCGGGAAAATGCCGCCCCGATCAATGTCGCCCACTAGCAAGGTCGGCGCATCGGCGTAAACAGCCATCGCCATATTAACGATGTCGTTTCGCTTAAGATTGAGTTCAACCGGACTGCCAGCCCCTTCCATGATGACCAAATCATACTCAGCCCGTAAAGTATCCAGCGCCTCTGTCACATAGCCCCACAAAATCTGCTTGCGCTGGTAATAATCTTGCGCTGGCAGCGTACTCCACGCCTTCCCCATGACAACAACTTGTGAACGCACGTTGGCCTCTGGTTTGAGCAAAACGGGATTCATAAACGGGGTTGGCTCGATGCCAGCCGCCATCGCTTGCGTGATTTGAGCGCGGCCAATTTCTGAACCATCGGCACAGACACCCGCGTTATTGGACATGTTTTGCGCTTTGAACGGGGCTACTTTGACGCCGCGCCGGGCAAAAATGCGGCACAAGGCGGCTGTGATTAAGCTTTTTCCTGCTGAGGAGCTGGTTCCTACAACCATCAATACTTTTGCTTGTTTCTTTGTTGTATTGACGATGACGAGTCCTTTTTTTTGATTCTGACGGCGGGCTTCCCGACGCGGCTCTGTTGAATCTGGTGATGTCATGGTTGTCCTTGAAAACAAAAAACGGCCGTTCGTCGGGAAAACGGCCGTTTGTCATCATGTTGGGTAACACATCACAATCATCAGGCTCGCATTCCTCTGTCCACGAAGGCGGCGAGCAAAGAATCAGGTGGGGTCTCGGACTATTTAATCACCGTTGCGGGACAGTGTCGGAATTTCACCGAACTTCCCCCGTAAAAACCCTGGCTCCATTGCGTTTATCCGGTTATTAATGAGTGGAAATCATAGCCCACGCCCTCATACCCGTCAATAGCACACCTGCAAATCGGCTAGGGGTTCAAACTAAAACGATGGGGTATAGGCACAGAACAATTGGGCGATCAGGTTGCTGCTATTTAGCTGATCTTTTTCTGCCGATAGGCAGCAGGCGTCATGTCCGTATGTTTTTGGAAGTGGCGGTAAAAATTAGTGGTATTGGGATAGCCGACCATTTCTGCAACAGTGGTGACACTGTGATCCGTCATGCGCAATAATTTTTTAGCTTCATCCATGCGTGTTGCTGTTAAATACTTGACATAACTTGTGCCAACCCGCGTCTTAAACTGCGAACTAAGGTACGATTGACTCAAGTTCACCACGTCAGCGACCTCTTGCAACGAAATATCAGGTCGTTGATAATTTTCCTGGATAAAGTTGATGGCAGCTTGCACGGCATCCTGACGCTGGGAACTATCTTCAACCAGCGTCATCATTTCTGCCAGACTATTGAGTGACCAAGATCGTATATCGGGAACCGTTTTCCAAGACGACAAGGCACGTACTTGATGGTGTAGCAAATCCAACACCTTGTTTTCATCTGCAGACGCACCAATCACACCCCAGGCCACTAATGTTACCAGTTCTGTGCAATGGTTTTTCATGGCATCGGGTCTTGTGTAATAACGCTGCGAAAGATAATCGACAATTTCGTTTATAAGCTGATGGGCAGTTTCTTTCTGATTAGTTTCCACAGCTTGAACCAGTTCGCGCTCTTTTTGCACAAGATACCGAGAATTATCATTCCCTTGCGGTTGGTTTTCCTGTATATCATCCAGGCTAACTACACGATTGCCTTCTTGCCGACTGAGATAACGCCGCGCCAAATTTGCTTCAGCATAAGAAAGCGGTATGGATTGAAACCGCATATAGCGCTTTCCCATGCCGATGGTGACAGTAAAGGGCATTTGCTCGGCAATTGTCTGCCGTAGTTGCTCACAGATGGCCCGAATCTGCTCTGGATTTGCCATGGATTGCTCTGTGGAAACGATGGCAACGACACGGCCAGGATTGGTATATCCAACCAACGCTCGTTGAGAATCAGGGAGTTCGGCACGTATTAACTTGACGAGAGCCGTATAGATTTGCTGCAATGCGTCTGGAGACTGCCCTTGTGCAAGCTGGTCAAAATTATCTATTTTTATCACCAGCACCACAGGCCATACTAACCGTTTCCCCAGGTAACCTAATGATTCATCCGTTGTAGCCCCTTCGGGATTGGTGCCGCGAATGAGGTTTTCCACTAGATTGGCTTCAATGACAGGCATTGTTTTTTGCAAAGAATCTTTGACAATTTCAACGGTACGCAGTTCCTTCCGTTCACTTTGAATTTCTTGCCGGATTTCAGCAAGTAATTGCATCAATTTATTGGGGCGGACTGGCTTCAAGAGATAATCTCGCGCGCCCAACTTAAGCGCTTTTTGCACGTAGGAAAATTCATTGTAGGCGGTGAGCATCACAATTTTGACATCGGGCTGTTCTTGTTGAATGATGCTGGCCGCTTGCAGGCCCGTTAACCCAGGCATCTTGATGTCCATGAGGATGATGTCGGGTTTGTGAGTGCGTGCCAAATTGACGGCTTCCTCCCCGTTGGCGGCTTCCAAAACAGGGGAAAAGATCCCGTTTTGCTGCGAAAAAATACGCATCAACGCAGACCGGATTACTGGCATGTCATCGACGATTAAGATGGCTGTCATGGTTTTAAATTAGTGAATGGGCGTTAAGAGGTTATTATTATTACCCAATAGGATTGGTGTATTGATTTGAATATCTACGAGTTTGATATGGCTGCCTAATTTGTGGGAAACGGCCGTTTTCCACATATCTTCTATCTCAAATTCTTGCTCACTTTCTGGTTTCAACACAATGTTCAACTGGATACACGTCCCTTCATTCGCCGCGCTTTCTACATTGAAAGTAAACCGACTACCATATTCGCTTTGCAATCGCTGGAATACATTTTGTGTGCCAAGTGATTGCCCCTCGTTGTCAAAAGTCCCCGTTTTGAGAGATGCGACCACATCAGCCGGCATCCCTGCGCCATCATCTTTGACTTCTAGGGTTAAACGGCCGTTTTCTTGATACGCCTTCACGGTTATGGTGACAGGGCGTGTCAATGGCTCCGCCCCGTGAATGACAGCGTTTTCGACTAAGGGTTGCAGCACCATGCAGGGAATTTCAAACTGTGCTAATTCAGGAGCCAAACTAATTTGGCTGTGCAAACGGTCGCCAAAGCTAATCTTTTGCATCGTCAAATATTGGTCAATCATTTCCATTTCTTCGCCCAATTCCACCACAGAGGACATGTTGCGTAGACTGTAGCGCAATAGATCACTCAGGGTAAAGGCAATCTCTTCAGTGCGAGATGCCCCTTCTTCCAAGGCGGTGTAACCAAGTAAAGTCAATGAGTTGAACAAGAAATGAGGATTTATTTGGGCTTTTAAAGCTTTGATTTGTGTTTCTTGCAAGGCTTCTTGTAATGCAGCCCGTTGTTGGGTTTCAGTCAATAACTGTGCTTGCGCTAGATTAGCAGCACCATTTTGGATAATTGTATTAGCTGTAAGGGATAACATTTCAACAGCCGCCTCAAAACGATCCCTTGAAAGAGGTTCTATTTTTCTAACTTCCTCTTCAAACGCTTCTTTTGGTAAGCCAAGCGGAATATTTCGAGCCACAACATCTTGTATAAATTCTTCTCGTTCTTCCGAGGGAATCACCTGCCCACACAGAATGCAACCCGCATATTGCCCGTCAATAATGATGGGCGCGGCCGCATCTAATAGTCCACCAGCACATT
Organism: uncultured Chloroflexia bacterium; assembly: GCA_963747345.1. Lineage (GTDB taxonomy): Bacteria > Chloroflexota > Anaerolineae > Promineifilales > Promineifilaceae. The sequence continues at coordinate 43,723 of CAVVFA010000015.1, forward strand.
TATAGGCATATGGTTTTTCTTGTTGATGAGCAATCCGTCCCCCTTCCGCATCACACTGATGACAACGAGCCAAGCCTATTTCTGTGGAGCGAATCATATTACAAACTGTACAGAAATTACTCGTTTCTGTGATAGGGTTTCCGTTCTTGTCCACAGTGACAGCGGCAACGTCCATTGCTTGCGCAAAAGAGTCCTGAAGATGTTGCAAGAGTCCTAGATCAATATAATCTTTAATTTGGATATCGGGATTTTGTGGTTGTGGGTTATTCATGATGTCCTCGTTAAAAAAAAGTTGCATAAAGTTGTTCCTTCCGCGAGGATTTTTGATTTTCTTTCATAAAAGGGCTCTGGCTTAGTCTAGGTCGTGGGAAACGACATGGTAAACGCAGTTTACCGACATCACAGTTGCGGGACAGCATCGGAATTCTTGTAGCGGGACAAGGCACCGAATTTCACCTTTTTTAATAAGAAATCTGACGCAGATTCTATGCGTACAGACTTTTTACATTATAGGAGATAATTCTTATTTAGAACAAGATCGTGTTTTGGTTCAGCGTTTTGCACTTTAAATAATTATTCAGGTTTTCTCTACCGGACAGTAGAGTTTTAACAAAATAACCAATAGAAAAAATGTCGGTGATGGATAAAATCCTAGGTCTACGAAAACCAAAATAGGAGAATATTCATGACCGACAAGATGAAAGTTTACACGAAAGTAATGCCAAAGCTCAAGAAAATGATGCCCACAGTTCCGCAAAATCAGGTAGTAACCATTGCCATGATGGTAACCGGCATTGTCTTGGGGCGAAAAGCACAATTGAGTGTGATGAGCTTGGAAATTCCACATCCGGCAAAGCCAGCTAGTCTGGAGAAACGATTTCAACGTTTTGTGAAAAACGAACGATTTGATGTGCAAGTCAGTTATTTGCCCTTTGCCCATTTGATTTTGTCTCATTTGGCTGACAAGCCCCTGGTCTTGGCGATGGATGGCAGCACTGTTGGTCGGGGCTGTATGGCTTTGATGGTAGGTGTTATTTATCATAAGCGTGCCATTCCTTTGGCCTGGATTGTGTATAAGGGAAAGAAAGGGCATACCACAGCGGAGCATCACATCTCTGTTCTCCAACAACTCTTGCCCTTATTACCTGAAGATGCCGAAGTTATCCTGTTAGGCGATGGCGAGTATGATACCGTTGAAATGCTCACTTGGGTGACAGTTTGTACGAATTGGAAATATGTAGTGCGTACGGCCAAAAGCAATCTCATCACCCATAACGGTCAGCAGTATGCCCTACGTGACCTTTGCGGCGGGCATGGCTCGATAACATGTGCCCAGAATGCCCTCTTCACGGAGCAAGAATTTGGCCCTGTCATGGCTGTGGCTTGGTGGGGCAAAGCGTATGATGATCCCATTTTTCTCATCTCCAATTGTGCATCGTCTGCTTTAGCTTGTGAGTATTATCATCGTCGTTTTCGACTTGAGACGCTGTTTTCAGACAAGAAAAGCCGTGGTTTTCATATTGAAAAGAGCCACCTTTCTGACCCATCTCGACTTGTTTGTTTACTTCTGGCTACTTCACTAGCCTATATTTGGCTCATCCATCTAGGCATGATGGTCTTTAATGATGAGACCAAACGATCATTAATTGATCGTACCCATCGCACAGACAAGAGCCTTTTTCGTCTGGGTTTGGACTGGTTAAAACATGTTTTAACCCATGGGAAAGACTTTATTGTTGCCTTTCACTTATTTGCGCAACCTGCACAAACTTAGGTGTCCGGTAGAGAAACACGGAATTGACCCGCTTCTGGCTCACCTACCAGATCGCCCACTTGAGCCTTTTCCCAAAGGATAGGCGTGTCGCGTTCAGGATAACCTTCAGCCGCCAAGGCGTGCTGCACAGCGGCTAGCGCTTGCCGTGTCAGCGTCCTCAAATGGTAGGTGCTGCCTTCATCCACAGCTATTTCTAGCAACCGACATGCCTCTGCCAGTTTTTGTGCCGGTCGAATTGTCTTCGGCTGGTAGGGCTTGAAGCCACACGACTCCACGACATAGAGTGTGCCATCCGGCAGACTAATCACGTCGCCAACCGAGGTGCTGCGCAAATGAACCATCACATCAGGATTGTCGTACCAACTGCCACCAACGTGCTGTGTTTGGGTGAAGCCTAAATCCAGCAGGGCATCAGACGGAAAGTCATCTGGCGTGTTCACTGTCGCTACCGGGTGAATCGGGGGAATGATCTGGCTGTGGTCACCACGATAGTTGAGAAAATCGGGGTTGTGGTAAATCTTAATGGTTGCCATTGTCGCCTCCTGATGACTGTGCCGTGACCGGATTGCTTCGAGACGGTCTTGACGACGGCAGCCCTTGCCAGTCTTTCTTGGAATCTGTCCGGCGTAAAACTTGCCTGACTGCGATCAAAATACGACACATATTCGGTTTTCATGTCCGGGATAGGCACATTTTGCGCCTGACAGGCGTTCATGAATGTGCCGTAATCACAATCTTCTTCCAGATAAGCGTAGTCGTTATCGATGAAAGAATAGGGTGTGATTTCTTCGGCAATTCCCAAAGCGGCCACGTCGGCCAACGGCACGCGCAGCCAACCGTGACCGGGGTCTTCTATAAAAGTTAAAGTGGTGCTGATTGTGGGCATTTGTTTGCTCCTCGTATGATATGTGGACGTTAAAACTATCTCTATGAACAGCCTCCTCTATGGGTGGCGTTGGCTGAAGGTATGGCAGGGTGGAAAAACGGCCGTTTCCCACCCTGTCACATCGAGGAAATCAGCCAAGAAAATCCAGTTCATCGAACGGAAAATCTGCGTTTTCCAGGGCTTCTTCAGCCGCATCCTGGGCCGTGGCACCAGATTCAAACAAATCGCGGAAATTAATATCCGGCAGGTCGTGGACACTGAGGCCAAAGGCGATACTGCCGACGACCTGGTCTACGTCTTGCATCCATTGTTCAAAGGTCATGGGTCATGAGGTTTCTCCTTTAAAAATAAAAAGCCGCTCCTGAGGAGCGGCTGATAATCGAGCTATGAAGGCAAGGGAAAACGGCCGTTTCCCCCGCATCTTAATTCACAACAACCAGAGCCAGTGCTGGCGCTGGGAGGCTGCACCGGTTGCGGGATTCAACTGCACAAGGTTTGTGGTACCTGGAATTAAGGTACGAACCGGCAATTCAACAATGCCGTCTGTCTGCACAATCACGCCCGTGATTTTCACCACCAACGCTTCTTTCAGGGTTTCGGCTTGCTGCCAGGCTGGTTCATAGCGCCCTTGCTCCGGCGAACTGCCGTTTCCGGCCCCCGCGTAGAAGCTGAATTCATCAACTGGATAGTGCCAGGAGAGAATCTGGTTTCCTTGCACAACCGCCCGCACATCGACGCTAATCTTCAGCGCTTTGCGCACAAGCGTATGGGAAGTCGTTGTCTGGCTTTCTTGCAGCACAGGGATATGAACCTGACTGCCGGACGGCAGTGCCGCTAACAGGTTTTCCAAAAGCCGGAATTGAATCACAATCGGGGTACACATAAAACACTCCTTCCTGCTAACCAACAGACGCCAGTGTTTCTTCCTCGTCCGCAAAAAGCGTCGGCCGCCAATTGTGGTTCTGCCACAAGTCGCGGCAGTGGCCGTGAGGGATTGTCCACGGCCGTTTTAGATCCAGCGTGCTGCGCCAGGTCCGCGGCTGTCACTGGCTGGCCACATTGGGGACAAATATCATCACGCACCACCTGCCACTTGAAACCGTACCCATCCTCAGACACATCTTTGACCACCAGCCACACGGGAACGGCCGTTGCCAGATGGCCTTTCTCCTGGCTAATCAAGCCAGCGGTGCAGCAGATACTTCTCGCCTTCGGCCAGATGCTGCCACTGCGGCCAAGGGCTGCGATAGCTGGCCGGCGCTCTGCGCCGGGCGTTCTACCAGTAACTGCAAAGAAGCGAGAATAGACTGCTCGACGCTTGCTTTCAGGCACGTTGGTTCGGATCATTTCGACGGCATCTGGCACTGTTTGTTTTTCCTCATAGGCAAGACCCGTTACCGGGACAAAGGCAGTCTTCGGCCAGGACTCTTTTTCACCAAGCGGCCACACCAGGTCATGATGTCCGTGCCTGTCGTGTTCATAGCCAGTCGGCACGCGGCCGTAAAACGACCAGTCGTAGACATCGCCCAGAGCGCAGGCGTGCAGGCCGGGGCGCACCGAACCATCCTGACCATCGGTCAGAGCCACTTGCGCATCGGTGCAATCCTGGCGGTGGCAGTGCGGGTCGTGGGTTAAGTCCAGCGGATCGCCGCTGCTCTTAAACACCATCGTCAACAGCAGATTCGTTGTGCGGGGGATGAGGTAACGAGCATCCCGGAAAGAAAGATGCGGCCAGGTGCAGTCCACGACAAAACCAGGGTCACCTGCCGTATAGCGCACACTGAATTTGGCATTGCAGCCGTTACACCACACACTGGAAAAGGCGACGGTGGTGAAGGCTGTGCCGCCGCAAAGCGGACATTGGATGAGGCGGAAGGGTGCATCGCCAGAAACAGGTTCAAAGGCCAGACCATGATCATCCCGCATAGCCCGCGTCAGGGTGCGGAATGCGCTTAATGAGGTCAAAGCCTGGGTCTCCGTAAGCGGGTCAACCTGATCCGCAGTCAACGGTTTATCCAGACACACAACGGTGCCGTCTGCCAGTTGATACAAAGCTGCTTGAGAACGGCTGGTATCTGTAGGCAGTTCAAGCAGCCAGGTGCCGACCGGCAGTTGGATTTCTTCATCTGGCAGCCGGATCGCAAATCGCACATGAATATCCCAGCGGGTGGGGGGACGGGCTTTCAGTTCTTCTTTTAGTACGTAGGCAACAAGAGACATGGGAACCTCCTGGTTCTTTGGTTTTGGCTGTCGCCACAGCTGCCCCGTTAGGGGCTTTTGTATGGGGAGATTGGGTTGGGGATTGTGAAAATTTGGGGAAGAATGAGGGGAAAACGGCCGTTATCAAAACAGCTATCTGACTATAACTTACTCCATGCATTTGCATAGGTGTAACACCCACACAAATAGTGACAGGCCAGGATTGAATCTGCGACAAGCCAAAATAGCGCCTGCACCCGGCAAAACTCACTCCTTTTATTACTTGGACTCCTCCGACTATCTGAGTGTTCATTATGAAT
>CAVVFA010000016.1:0-12745 GCA_963747345.1 uncultured Chloroflexia bacterium
GCCTTCCGTTATGGCGAGGAAGTGGAACAGATTGACGGCAAGGTGAAAAAAGCGGCGACTAAACGGGGCGGTTCGTCAAGCGGTCTGCAATCGCTTCTGGGCGGCAATACCGATGATTTGGGCGGTTTGCTGAAAACGGGCATGAATGTTTTGGAGGAGATGCAAAAATAATGATGCAATTAATCGCGCTTAAATGCCCGACTTGTGGGCAGAATCTTAAACCGCTGAGTAATGAAGCGGTGGTGGTGAGTTGTGGGGGGTGTAAAACGGCCGTTTCCCTCCATCAATCCGGCGTCAAAGCCATCGACGTGAAATACGCCGCCCCCAGTTCTGCCAACGTTGAAACCTGGCTGCCGCTGTGGGTCTACACCGGAAAAGTTAACATAAAACGACGTGAATCACAGGGCAGCAGCAAAGGCGCAGACAAAGATGCCGTCCAATTGTGGGGCAGTGCGCAGCGTTTGTATGCGCCAGCCTGGGAAGCCCTGATTCCGCAAGCACGTGAAATTGGCAGCCAGTTTGTGGTGCGCCAGCCCGTTTTTGAGACGGTTGCCCCGACAGAAAGCATGATGCTGCAAGAAGCGACCATCACGCCAGAGGATGGCCTTAAATTGCTCGATTTCATCGTGCTGAGTTTGGAAGCAAGCCGGAAGGATTGGCTGGAAGATTTGAAGTTTGAGATTCAAACGACGGGGCATGAACTGTGGGCGATTCCGGCGCGTAGAAAAGGATCGAGTTGGGAGTTTTTGATTCGGAGATAAGTGACTTCTATAAGAGTCTTTGATATGTCAGTCACTTGGATAACTCAAGCAAAAATACCCTAAATGAGATAATAAACCGATTTTTTGTGGATGAAAACGTTCGGTTTACCATCCTTGATATTGTAAGCTACGAGTTACCATGTTTCATAATCCAAAATGCTCAAGAATCAATATTTAGTTATTGGGATTTGTTGAAGAAGGATGATGGCAAGCTTGGGGGTTGGTTAGAACGCCTAGCCCGAGCTAATGTTCAACCCCTCAAAATCCAAGGGAGCGGCAACTTTCAGTCTGGCTTAATTGATCCAAATATTGTCGATTGTCTTGAGAGAAAAACCAGCTACCTAAATTAGAAATCAATTTAAAGGATGGGAAGAAGATGCCTGTAAATATTCAAATTGATAATCATGTAATTATGCCATTTGGATGTGAGAAGTGGAATATAGATCAAATTCAAGTGACCGGTGTTTCTGCTAATGCAACTTACTTCGCAAGCAAGACTAAATGTGCATATATTGATAAATCCAAATCGGAGCCGTTGAGGTTATCAAATTTCCCACAATTTTTTCCAGACGACGAATCTAAATTCCCTAATATTGAAGATCCTGTGGAAGCTCTGCAATTCATGCAAAATATTCTTAGAGAAAAGTGCATGCTAGGTACAGATCATGAGAAAAAGTTTATAGACCTCTATTTTAGCTATATACGTGAAACTAGTGAAAAATACGCATTTGCTATAGAAAATCATTCTTTTTTTGCGGGATGGGAACACGACCATATTGATGAACGCACATATGCGGGATTACAATCAATTGATGATCTCATGCTTTTATTGCACCTGATGCCTTTTCCACAAGCACACATTTATGTTGATGATCCATTCATGGATTCTCAAGCTTTTATCCCAAATAGAATGTTACGAGTTGATTTTGCATTTTGGACTGGAAGTAAACTTTTAGTCATTGAGATTGATGGAAATAGTCATATCGGAAGTCTTTCACATGTTGAACGGGATCGACTCTTATTAAGAGCTGAGGTTAACGTTATTCACATTCTGAATGACGAAATCGATAAATACGGAGTCGAATTAATCGAGAAGCTCTTGCCACCAGAAATAACTAAAATCGATTATATACCTTTAATAAAGAAGCTTGGTTTAGGTTCAATACTTCGCGAAGATCGTCATGCAAATTCCATCCTGAATCCTTTTTCGAAATGGTAGTATTTAGGATCAGAAACTTGGTTAAGTCTTGGGTGGGGTCGAGCAGGAGTGGGGGAACGGCCGTTTCCGCCAAAACACCCCAAAACATATTGATTTCATAACAGATGGTGACGATTGTCTTAAACATACAGGATGATCGTCGCTTTTTTGTTAACTGACTTGCGCGTACAATCATCATTGGTTAGCTGTTTCAATACTCCGAATCGTACCAATGTTCATTAGAGAAATTGTGTATTAAGAGGTAAAATATGGTGTCGAAGGGTGGCAACCACAGGTAAGCACCCAAGGTTGCTCACCTATGTCGCAAGTTTAAATTCAAGGCGTATCATGGGATACGTTATTTACTATAAAAAAGTGAGGTTTTCAAATGTCAATCAAGAATGAAATTTCCGCTGGCGTCGTCACGGGAAGCGATGTGCAAAAGATTTTTGCCATTGCTAAAGCAAATTTATTCGCTTTGCCTGCTGCAAACTGTATCGGAACTGAAAGTGTGAATGGGGTGATGGAATCGGCTGCTAAAGCAAACGCACCTGTCATCTTGCAATTCTCCTCCGGTGGCGGCCAGTTTTTTGCTGGTAAAAACTTGCCGAATGGCAATATGGAAGCAGCCGTCGCTGGTTGCATTTCTGCCGCGACGCATGTTCATCAATTGGCTCCTGTATACGGCGCATACGTCATTTTGCACACCGACCATTGCCCACGCAATCGCCTGGCTTGGGTTGATGGCCTGTTGGATGCCGGTGAAGCATTCTACAAAGCGCATGGCAAACCCCTGTACAGCTCCCACATGTTGGATCTGTCCACTGAACCCATCGAACAAAACATCGAGACATGTAAAGTATACCTGGAACGTATGGCTAAACTGGGCATGACTTTGGAAATCGAACTGGGCATTACCGGTGGTGAAGAAGATGGTATCGACCACTCTGGTGTTGATAGCTCCCGTCTTTATACCCAACCCAAAGAAGTTGCTTACGCCTATGAAGAACTAAAGAAAATCAGCGACAACTTCACCATTGCCGCTTCTTTTGGTAACGTCCATGGTGTTTATAAACCAGGTAACGTGAAGTTGCAGCCCAAGATTTTGCGCGATTCTCAGTTGTATGTGCAAGAAAAATTCGGCACTGCCGACAAACCAGTAGATTTTGTTTTCCATGGTGGCTCAGGCTCCACCCCAGAAGAAATCACCGAAGCTATCTCCTATGGTGCTGTCAAGTTCAATATTGATACCGACTTGCAATGGGCAACTTGGGATGGCGTTCGGGCATTACTACGTCAAAAACGAAGGCTATCTGCAAACGCAGATTGGCAATCCTGAAGGTGAGGATTCTCCGAACAAAAAATATTATGATCCGCGTGGCTGGCTGCGTGCTGGTCAAGCCTCTTTTGTGGCTCGTATCGATCGTGCTTTCCAAGAATTGAACAATATCAACACCCTGTAATCCTTTTGAAGAGGCTGTTTACTGAGATTGGTCTAGGTAAAAGCGGGAAAGTTTTCGGAAATAAAATGGCGCGAAACCCGCTTTTCCTTAAAGGAAACCACAATTTTGCGTGATGGTAATTTTGAAAACTTTTTGTGGTTTACCTAATTCTCTTGAAAGACACAAAAATGTGTGCAAATTAGACCAATCTTATTGGTGTTTGAACCGTTACAATGGGTTGAGACTGGGAATACGATAGTTTTGTTTCCTTGTTTGAAAATGATGTTTTTCGCAAGCGCTGGGAGTGTGGAGAGAAATCGTTTCAATCGAAAACTCTAAATTCCCTGCGCTTTTGTTATTTTTTTGGCTTTGTTTGCCTGGTAAACGAGGAAGCTTTACGGATGCGTTTCTGATTTGTGAATGTATTTTTAGGATGGAAATATGCACGATTTACCTCTGAAAAAGACAAAAATTATTTGCACAATTGGCCCGGCTTCTCAATCTCAGGAAGTGTTGGAGCAAATGATTTTGAATGGGATGAATATTGCTCGTATCAATTTTGCACATGGCGATTTTGAGGCCCATCGGCATATGATTAACAATGTGCGGGCGGCGGCTGAAGACGGAACAACGTGTGGCGATTTTGGGTGATTTACCTGGCCCTAAAATGCGTATTGGACGGTTAGCCGAAGAACCGATTGAATTAGAGCGGATGCGACCGTTTGTGCTGCAAACAGAAGAGATTGTGGGAAATCAGAGAGCGGGTATCGCTGGATTTCCCCAGGCTGCCAGAAGTGGTAAAACCGGGTGACAGCATCTTTATGAATGATGGTTATATTGAGCTAAGGTCAAAGAGTTACAAGCCACTGAGATTCATTGTACGGTGGGGGTTGGCGGGGAACTGCGGTCTTACAAGGGCGTTAATTTTCCTGGCATTGATTTGGGTATTAGTGCGTTCACGGAACAATGATCATGAACTGCTTAAGTTTGCCGCTGAACAGAAATTGGATGCGGTGAGCCAGTCGTTTGTATTGAGGCCAGAGGATTTAACGGCCGTTCGCGAAGCCGCCGCTGCGCTCAATTATGATCCATTTGTCATTGCCAAGATAGAACGGTCGGGTGCTTTAGAGAATCTCGACGAAATTATTGAGGCGGCCGATGGTATCATGGTGGCTCGTGGGGATTTGGGTGTCGAGATTCCCATTGAAGATATTCCATCCGTGCAAAAACGGATCATCCAAAAATCCAATCTGGCGGGCAAGCCTGTTATTACGGCGACGCAAATGTTGGAATCTATGACAGATAATCGCCGCCCGACTCGTGCCGAGGCGACTGATGTGGCGAATGCGATTTTGGATGGCACGGATTGTGTGATGCTTTCTGGGGAAACGGCCGTTGGCACTTTTCCTATCGATACCGTCTCTGTGATGGCCCGTATTGCCCAGCAGACCGAAGCTAATATGCCCGAATTTGATATTGCCGATTTACTCAAAATGGAAAAACGCGCCGGAACAATCAAAAAGCACGATCTCTTATCGCTTATTGTCTTTTTAACGGCCGAAATGCTAAATCCCATTGTGGTTTTCTCTCCGGCAAAAAGCGGCTCAACGGCGCGGCGTTTAACCCGTTTTCGTCTGCCCCAATGGCTTGTGGCGCCTAGTCAGCTTGAACGCACCTGCCAGGAATTGCAATTTTCCTATGGTATTTTTCCGGTGTATGTCGCAGATCCAGGTATTTTGGCCGAGCCTTATTTAAGGCGACAGTATGCCGGTCAATGGCTGCGTCGACATACGGAAGATGGTGAGGCTGGGGGCTGTGTTGTTGGTGGAAGGCGCTGGCACTTTAAAAGCCGAAGACACAAAACGGATCGACATTATTTCGCTTTAATTTCTGAATATTCTTTATATTCTCGCAACGGGCATAATCCGACATTTTTCCCAGAGGTGGCACGGTCAGAAATCGGCCACAGCGAGTATCATCTACCTTCAAATTCACCTCTTTACGATACGTGTATAATGTACACTGTAAAAGACAAGTTTAATTGATAATGCTCCACTAGTAGAATCGAGAAACACTCGAGTAAGCCCTTTGGGTTGAGTAATCGTAGTAGAGGGTATGATGGCAATTACAATTTTAGTTATCGATGATGAATCCTTAACACGCAGGTTATTGCACCATTGTCTTACTCGTGCTGGTTATGACGTTATCGAAGCGGAAAACGGCCAGGACGCTTTGACAAAACTTGAATCAGCGCATCCAGATTTCATTATTTCAGATGTGCTTATGCCCGGTATGAATGGCTTTGATACGGTTCGAGCTATTCGTGAAATGCCTGAATTTGTGCATACGCCTGTTATTTTTCTGAGTTCAAGAGCAGATACAGACGCCGAGCTTAAAGGGCTAGAGTCAGGGGCGCAAAAGTATTTGTTTAAACCATTTGGCGTTCCAGAATTGTTAGCCAATATTGAAAAATTACTGCCAGTTGCTAACGTTTAGGGCTTGACCGTTTATAACTTTTGAGTTTGGTAGACGGTCAAGCCTTAAGGGTTCGTTTTTATCAAAAGTTGTTTGTGAACGAACCCTTAACGGAAAAAACGGCCGTTTCCCATCCTCTACCTATTTTCCACAACAACACACCCCATTAAGCGAGTTCCCACGGCGGCTTGCCTTGCCCACCTTGTAAAGATGCCCAAATGGGGTCAGCCAGATCAGGGAACTTGTCGGCAACGGCCGTTAACAGCCCAAAACAGCCCGCCACCATCATATCGCCAAACGGCGTCGCAAAATAAGGACGCAGGGGCGAATCTTGCATCATCGTGCGCCGGGGACCAGTAATCACCACCCCAAACTCATGCTCAGGGAAACTATACGGTTCCACGGCGGCAATGAACGCGCCATGCCCCTGATCCATAAATACATCCTCATTCCGCAGCGTGCCAGCCGCCAACTCACGCAGCAGCCCCGTTAACTTTGCTTCATCCAACATGCCCGTATGATGCTCAAACGTGCCTTCGATGCCGTTTTGCGCTCATGTGGAAAGCCAGGGTGTGCAGATTGCCAATGTTGACGACGATGAGGGGAGAAACGGCCGTTAACCATCGGATCCAACAGCGCCCCAGCCACCGCCGCCGGAGCGGTATCCATCAACAACAGCGGCGCATCCACACGGCTGGCGGAAGCGGCGACGGCTTGCATCCGCGTCATAATCGGCGGGATAGCCTCAGCGCGGAAGGCAAACGTGCTCAAACGCGGGTCTGCCTGCACACGGTCGGCAATATACTCAAAGCGAAACTTCCGGTCAGACACATCAGGCGGGGCATTGCCATGATCAAACACCGCCACCGCCACCGCCGCCAAATCATCCAGGCCGACACCAAATTCAGCCAAAGCGCGTTGAATCGCGCCAAAATCAAAATCTTGCAATTGCACCCGCACCACATCTTCTGGCAAACGGCGTGCCTCATCATCGCTGACTATCTGAATACCAGACGCTTGCAGGTAATCCAAATCATCATTAAACGAGCGAGCCGCCGTTGGCGTGGCATACAGCGTGCCGCCCGCTTTGAGATGGTCTTCCGCCGCCCAATGGCTCGGGCCACCACCCATCGTGACGCCGGTGAGCAAAACAGGCGTGTTTCTTCGTGTAGCAGTTTGTATTTTCCGCCGCACAATCATCGTGGGGGAGGGGACGACCAGTTTGAAGCTGTTTTCAGGATGCAATTGGGTGTCGAAAAGCAGAATGTCTTGAGTGCCTGTGCCAACATCAACGCATAGAATTTTCATGCTGCCATTATGCCTAAAAGTATTTAAAAGAGGTAGGGCAAAATAGTGGATTTTGGCATCTGCAAAATCATGTTATGATTATGCGCGAACAAAAATAAAGACAATGATGAAAGAAAACGCGAACCTACCTACCTGTACCTGTTGTTGCTGTTGTAAAAATACTTACAATATGTGGTGTCGCGCCTCACTTCCCCTTACTTCGTAAAAAATAATTCTAAAAACCTGAAGTCAATACGCGAGCCACAAAATTAATTTGTGGCTCGTTTTTTTTGCATAAAAATAGGAGAGATAACATGAAAATTGCAGATAATATTACCCAGTTGATCGGAAACACCCCCTTAGTTCGTTTGAATCGGCTTCCAGAGAGCGATGGCGCTCAAATCGTCGCCAAATTGGAATATTTCAACCCCGCCCACAGCGTCAAAGATCGCATTGGTGTGTCGATGATAGAAGCGGCTGAAAGAGATGGTCTGATTGGCACCGATACCGTCATCGTGGAATCGACGAGTGGCAATACGGGTATTGCGTTGGCGATGGTGTGTGCTCAGCGTGGCTACCGGCTCATCTTGACGATGCCTGAATCGATGAGCCAGGAACGGCGCAAACTGCTGCGTGCTTACGGTGCGGAACTCATCCTCACACCAGCCGCTGGCGGTATGGGCGCGGCCATCGCCAAAGCAGAAGAATTGGCTGCCGCTGATCCTAACGTCTGGATTCCGCAGCAGTTCGATAATCCGAGCAATCCAGAGGTTCACCGTCGCACCACGGCCGAAGAAATTTGGCGCGATACCGATGGGAAAGTGGACATTTTGGTGGCAGGCATTGGCACGGGCGGCACGATTACAGGCACCGGCGAAGTGCTGAAGCAGCACAACCCAGACATACAAGTTGTGGCGGTTGAACCGTCTGGCTCTCCCATTTTGTCTGGCGGGGCGAAGGGGCCGCATCCTATTCAGGGTATTGGCGCGGGATTTGTGCCTGGCAATCTCAACACGGCCGTTTACGACGAAGTGATTACAGTTGACGGCGAGGATGCCTTTAACACGGCGCGTCAAATGGCAACGCAAGAAGGCTTGCTGGTCGGTATTTCATCCGGTGCGGCGACTTGGGCGGCGTTGCAAGTGGCGGCGCGTCCTGAAAACAAGGGCAAGCTCATCGTTGTCATCATCCCCTCCTTTGGCGAACGGTATCTCTCGACTGCGTTATATGCTCATTTAGCGGAGTAATCTCATGTTGTCCAGTCTACGAGAAGATATTGATAGAGTGTTTGCCAGTGATCCTGCTGCGGCCAACAAATTATATGTGTTTTTGTTCTGGCCTGGACTTCATGCCATTTGGGCGCATCGTCTGGCAAACCGACTGTGGCGCCATGGCTGGAAATTTATAGCCCATGTCATCGCTTATCTCAGTCGCGCCTATTACTGGCATTGAAATCCATCCGGGGGCGACGATTGGCCCCCGTTTTTTTATTGATCATGGGACGGGTGTGGTAATTGGGGAAACGGCCGTTATCGGCTCAGACGTCACTATTTATCACGGTGTCACCCTGGGCGGTGTGCGCTCCCACAAAGGCAAACGCCACCCCACCATCGAGGATAATGTGGTGATTGGGGCTGGCGCTAAAGTATTAGGCGATATTCATATCGGCGAAAGCAGCCGTATCGGTGCGAATGCAGTGGTGATTAAAGACGTGGGACCAGAACGGGTGGTTGTGGGTATTCCTGGCCGGGCCATGGAGCGTTTGGTTCCAGAACACCGCCAACCTGATTTGCGTCATGATGAACTGCCTGATGTGGTTGAAAGCTATCTGCGTAATTTCCGGCAGCGCCTGGAAAAACTGGAACAAGTCACCCACATTGACCCGGCTTCTGTGCCTGAACCAGAGTATTATTTGTAAGGCGCTTAGGATTTGAAGGGGGCAAATAAAATTTCAACGAATTTGCGCGAATTTGGGAAAAGCGGGAAATTTTTGGAAATAAAATTGTGCAAAACCCGCTTTTCCTTGAAGGAAACCACAATTTTGCGTGTTGGTAATTTTAAGAACTTTTTGTGGTTTACCTAACGCGAAAAAAGCAAAAAATTAGTGAAAATTCGCGCAAATTCGTTGCAAAAATTGATATTTAAAAACGTTACCCATGAATTCCCAAAGACCCATCTAATTACTGAATTAGCAGTTGCAGTTGCTCATCAATGTCAGATTTTGGGGCGAGGCTGACTTGATTGTACAAGGCGTGAAAACGTTCCAGATTTAGCTGTTTTAAGGTGGCATCTGTGGCCACAGCGGCGGGAAGCAGGCGGTGGAAACGCCCCATTTCCAAACGATTGGCGAGGGTGATGATGATGTCTCGGGCGGCTTTCGTGATCGCTTTTTCATCAACTGGCGGCAGGGCGCTGATGGGTTGACGCAGGTAGAGACAATATTCATTTACCGGCTCGGCACTGACTCCTTGCGCTACGAGAACGGCCGTTAACAATTCCCCCCAAAGCGTTCCCCAAAAATGAAACAAAACCTGCCCTTTTTCTTGCGGCAGCAGCACCATACTGTTGGCAGGGATGTCCACTGACCGGGCCACCGTTTGCGTGATGAGGAAGGGGATGGCGGCGTAGGATTTGCGGAAGCGCAGAATGTCGTCAACGGCCGTTCCGGCACTGGCAGGTGCCAGACCAAAGCGGTATCGATCTACCCACGTCACCTTCATCGGCTGACCGCCAAACAGCACCACCGTTCCTGGCGGATAGCTGCGGTCGGTGGTGGCGATGGTTTGACCGGTATGGGCGTTAACGGCCGTTATGCCCAGAACATCTGCGCCAATATTGGTATAAATTTGGTGTTCGTCGAGCAAATCTTGCAGCTTTTCATCCGGTTTCCACTCGCCAGGCCGTCCCGATTTCAGGTATCCCGTCAAGGCCAACTGCGCCACAATCTTGCGAATGGCGTCGCTGGTCACTTCTGGCGGCGCGATGCGGCGCAAATCGGCCAGCCGCACAGTGCCCGTGGGACTTTGTCTCATTAGACTAAAAATCTGCTGCACCAAAACAGACGGGCGGAAGCCGTAAACTTGAGATTGGAGATTGGAGATTAGAGATGCCGAATCTCCAATCTCTAATCTCCGATCTCCTTCATCTGCCAATGTTAATAGTGCCTCAAACCGCGCCCATTCCCCAGGCGATTTAGGCATACACAGCACTTGCGTTTGCTTGGTGCGCCGTCCGCCGCGCCCCAGACGCTGGCTGAACGAGTTGAGGTCAGGCGGTGCGCCTAGCAGCACTACGTCATCGACGCTGCCAATATCGACGCCTAATTCTAACGTGGAGGTACACACACAAACGGCCGTTGCCGAGGCCGCAAACCGTTCTTCAACCTCACGGCGCATTCCCGCATCCAGATTGCTGTAATGCACAAAAATATCGGCATGATACGCGAGCTGTTGGCGCAGGAAAACGGCCGTTTCCTCCAGTGTTTTCGGCTCCGCTGGAAGCCGACGTGACCGTGAAACTCCCAGGTGGCCGCACGGTTTCGGCGCATCACGATTCGGGGCCGGTGACGGTCAAGGTTTGGGATGTGGCATGAATGCTCCAATTTTGCAACGCAAGCAGCGCTGGTTGAACTTCTACGACCGAAGCCAGCCCAAAAGTCACATTTTTCTGATCCGTTATGCGCCGGAACTTGGCCCCAAGCCCTGGCCGAACCCGGATGTGAAGCACCAGCGCCTGGAGTGGATTTGGCGCAACTACGAGTGGCACCTGCAGCGCATGGATTGGCTGGATGATGACACGATCCCCTGCCTGGATATGATTACCGGCACGGAGTTGTTCGCCGAGGCCTTTGGCTGCCCGGTGCATCGCCCGGCGGATAATATGCCGTTTGCGCTGCCGTTGGCGCAGGATGCTGCTGCTGCCGAAAAGCTCGCCATTCCTACCGTTGGATGCGCCCCCGTTGGCGTTGGCCTTCGAGATGGCCGACGAATTGTATCGCCGCGCCGGCCCGGGGGCGCTCTTCCGCCTGGTGGATTTGCAATCTCCGATGGATGTAGCTGCCCTGATTTGGGAGAAGCAGACCTTCTACCCGGCGCTGGTCGAAGCCCCCGAAGCGGTGCTGACCCTGGTGGAGAAGATCAAAACCCTGCAATTTGCCTTCCTCGATGAGTGGTTTCGGCGCTACGGCAAAGAATTTGTCAGCACATTACCCGGATTATTACCTGCCTTACGGGGTGACGATGTCGGTAGACGAGATTGGTGTGGTCAGCAAGCAGATGTTCAACAAATTCTTCTTGCCCGAATTGGCCGAACTCTCGCAGCGTTATGGCGGCCTGGGGATGCACTGCTGCGCCAACTCACGCCACCAATGGGAGAATTTCAAGAAAATCCCGGGTCTGTGGCTGCTCAACCTGAACCAACCCGAAGACATTTTGCGTCAGGCCTACCCCTTCTTTGCCGATTTTGCCCCGCAATGGCACTACGGCTGGGGGCATGAAGCCGCCACGCTCGAAGCTTGGGCTGCCGAATTGCCCCCGACTGCCCACGTGGTGTTCGATCTGACGGCGGAGACCGAGAGCAAGCGTTGCACCTGTGCCAAGCGGCTGCGGGTGATTTGTCGAAGTTCAGACTTAATCCCGGAGCGATGCCCACCTTGCATCGCTCCGGGGACTTTGGCAAAGAAGTGATTTCATCTTGCTTAACGTCCTCTTTGTGTGAGATAATCTTACGAGATTGCAAGCTAAATACACCTGTATTGTGGGTAGCTGTGCAGAGGCGCTTATATCTTATTGGAATGGGTTTGCAGGAGGTGGCAAATGCAGATCGAACTGGTGATCTTGGCGGCTTTGGCGGGCTATTTATTAGGTTCAATATCGTTTAGTCGCGTGGTGATGCGCCTGGTTTCACGAAACCGATATGACCAAAGTGGAATTGGAAGCCCCAGATGGCGACGTACAGGGGTGGCGATGGCCCCCGGGGCTGCGACTTCGGCAGCTATTGTCAAAGGCCCAAAAGTGGGGTGTGCAATTGGGCCCCTGGATATGTTTAAAGCATTTCTCCCTACCATTGTCTTTCGTTTACTCTATCCCGATCAGCCATATTTTTTGATTGCCGCCACTTTTGCAATGGTGGGACATAACTGGCCGTTATACTTTGGCTTTCGCCAGGTCGCGGGGTTTCAACGATGACGGGTGGTTTTCTGGCGGTTGACCCCATTGGGATCGTGGTATCTTCCAGCCTGGGGATGGTGATTGGTTTTGTGGCGGTGCGTGATCCATTGATCGCTTACCTATCTGGGTTGTGGTTGATGATCCCCTGGAGCATTGTGTTCTTGCGTGGGTGGCCGCAAATCATTTATGTTTTGGTGGTCAATGGGCTGTTCATGCTGGCAATGCTGCCTGAGTTGCGTTTTTATTTACAGGCGCGCAAGGAAGGCCGGGTGAATATGCAGGTTGGGATCGATTCAACTCCAATGGGCAAAAGTATGATGAAATTAGCTCGGAAATTGGGTTTGATGCGCGATCCGGCTCCGTGAGGGAATTATGGCCGCTGCAAGCAAATATTTCATTGATTTACGCCTAGGC
>CAVVFA010000017.1:0-152725 GCA_963747345.1 uncultured Chloroflexia bacterium
GGCGCGTCAGTGCAGGCGGCTCCCATGATCCTTTCAACTCGGCCATGCCTGCCTGGGAAAGCGCCTTCGACGAAACGGCGCGCTGGGATGTCATCAACTATGTGCGTGCGCTGGGCAGCGGCACGGTAACACCGGGTGGTATGGGAATGCGTTTCGATCCGGCAGCAGAAGCGGCACAACGAGCAGATATGTTGAAAACGGCCGTTACCACCAACCTCCTCACCCAAGCCGAAGCCGATATTTTTGACACTGTTCACGGTTTGATGGATGAGCTTATGGCAGGTGAAACGCCCATGAGCGGCAGCATGGGTCAAAATCAGGATGCCATGCTGAGTGAACTGGTTGCTGCGGACAAAATCACCCAGGCGCAAGCAGATTCCTTCAATTCTGTGCATGACCGCTTATTAGAAGCGGGACTGATGCAATAATGAATACCAAACGCGCCATCTGGTTAACGGCCGTTTTAGGTTTGCTTGGGGTTCTGCTAACGGGATGTGGTTGGGGGCAAGAAACGGCCGTTCCCACCCCCACCGGTCCCGCCCTCATCCTCTTTTACACAGAAGCGTGAGTGCCCTGACAACAAGTACAGCCCATCGTTGATGAGCTAGACAGTGAATTTGGCACAGAAATCAATTTCTATCAGTTGGACGCCAATAAACCAACCAATGAAACCCTGCTGCAATCGTATGGTCTGCGCGGTCATCCCTCGCTGGTGATACTCGACAAAGACAACGCCGTTACCCAAACCTTTGTCGGACCACAATCTGAAGAAACATTACGCGCGGCGATAACGGCCGTTCTCCCCTGACCACCCTTCTGCCCCATCTCTCACAACTGCAATTCATTCCCTTAGGAACGTGGATTAAATAAGAGATTGGAGATTGGAGATTAGAGATTGGTAATCGGTTCAATCTCCAATCTCTAATCTCCAATCTCAGTCCTGTAAGTTATTCCCATTCCTTACGATATTCCTTCTTGACAATCTTCTCGTGCGGCATAAAATATAAACGAACGTTCGTTCACAAAGGGAAGCTTATGACTGAACAAGACCTGACAATGAGCAAAGGAGAACGCACCCGACTGGCGCTAATTGATACCGCCTATACCCTGTTTGTGCAGCAGGGGTTTCACGGCACGTCAATGCGCCAGATTGCGGAGGGAGCCGGGCTGGCATTGGGCGGCATTTACAATCATTTTGCCAATAAAGAAGAGATTTTTAAGGCGGTGATATTTACCTACCATCCATTTGTGAAAGTAGCACCCCAGTTAACGGCCGTTTCTGCCAACTCCGTCGAAACCATGCTGCGTGAAGTCATTAAACTAATGGACATAGAAATGCAGCATGACAGAGGCATTTTCAACCTGCTGTTTATCGAATTGATCGAAATGAAGAGCAAACACGTCCCTGAAATGGCAGAACAGCTCATGCCCTCCGTCCTGCCGTTTATGCAAAAATTGATGTCCCACCCGCATCAACTACGTCTGCAAGATCCGATGATCATTATGCGAATGCTGGTCGGAACGACACTGTCTTTCTACCTCACCGGGCAAATGATGGCTGGCACTGTGCTGGATACCGAATCCAGCCGCTCGTTCGAGCCATTCATAGACATTTTATTAAATGGACTTCTCACACAGCAAGAAAGTGAATCGTAAGCAATCCGAACCGTTTTTCGTTCTGGGATTACGCTGGCGTAAAGCATGGCGCGATTTATGGATGCATAAATCGCTGACATTGATGGTTGTGCTTTCCATCGCTGTGGGTATCTTTGCCTTTGGCATGATTGCCGGAACCCAGTATACGGTGATCACGGAATTTCCAGTCAGTTATCAAAAAATCAATCCGGCTAGTGGTACCATCCATGCCACACTGTTTGATGAAGATGTCGTAGAAGCCGTACGGCGAATGCCAGAAGTAGCGATAGCCGAAGGGCGCTTTTATACAACGATAAGCTATTTGGATGGGGATGGCGTATGGCATGATTTAGAGCTGATAGTGCTGGATGATTATGCGGCCAGTGAAGTAAATTTGATACGGCCGTTTTCCGGTGACTGGCCTCCTCCCGAAAGAGAGATTCTGCTAGAGCGCAATTCCCTCAATCTGACAGGAAAGGAAATCGGGGATGCGCTGTTAGTGGAAACGAGCGCTGGCGTGCAACGAACACTGCCTATCGCTGGCTTAACCCATGACATGAATCAAGCCCCCGCTCAGATTACAGGCATCCCATATGGTTACGTGACGTTAGATACGCTGGAATGGCTGGGGATGCCGCGTAACTTCAACCGCCTGCATTTTATCGTCGCCGAAGAGCCGGACAATAAAGCTCACATTCAAGAGGTAGGCCAAGCAATTGCTGACAAAGTGGAGCGAAATGGCAGCTTTGTGTTTTGGACTGAAATCCCCAATCCAGGTGAACATTTTGTACAGGAATTTTTACCCACCATTGTCATCATTTTTGGCATTTTAGGCGGGTTGTCCTTGATCCTGAGCATATTTTTAGTGGTCAATGTGATTATGGCTATTCTGGCACAACAGCGCAGGCAAATCGGTATCATGAAAACCATTGGGGGGCGTACCCGTCAAATCACCAGCATCTACCTGCGCATGATTTTGATTTGTGGTCTTGCCAGTTTGGCACTGGCTGTTCCCCTGAGTGCCCTGGCAGCCAGCCAGTTTTCCCAATTTATTGCCGGTCAGCTTAATTTTGATGTGGAACGTTTTCAACTGGCACCGGCCGTTTTGATTTTAGAGGTCGTGGTGGGGCTGGCAACGCCGATATTAGTGTCCCTGATTCCGATTACAGGCAGCACACGCATGACTGTTCGAGAAGCGATTCAGGATTTTGGCTTAAAAGGCACTGGCGGCAATCTTTCAAAACCAGAGAAGCTCATGCTGATAATTCAAAATCGGCTGAATATACCTCGACCCATACGCCTGTCTATACGCAACACTTTTCGGCGCAAAGGGCGGTTGGTGCGCACGCTGATTACATTGATACTGGCTGGGGCTATTTTTATGAGTATCCTAACCTTGCGCAATTCGTTGTTCAATACATTAGAAGCAACACTAGCCAGCCAGGGATATGATGTGCTGCTGCAATTGAGCAGTCCTTACCGGATTCAGCAGTTACAGCCTGTATTGGCCGAAGTGGATAACATTGCGGTGATTGAATATTGGAGCACGCAGTTGGGCGTGCCGCTTCATGACGATGAGACAGAAGGGGATCAGTTGGTTTTGTATGGGCTACCGGCAAATACAGAGTTGTTTAAGCCGGATATCGTAAACGGCCGTTGGTTGACACCTTCTGATACAAATGCCATCGTCATACCGGTGAGCATGACAGAAGATGAGCCGGATGCCTACCTCGGCGGTACTATCACCATGCGCACAGGGATGGATGACTATGAATGGGAAGTTGTGGGCATTTATCAATATCTCCAACCGCCTATCGCGCCATCCCTTGTCTATGTGAATCAGCCATACATTGCTCGTTTACTAGGCCAATACGATCAAACAAACAGCGTGCGTATCATCACGAATGCACACGATTCAGCCACCCATTTGCAAGTTGCAGCCGCTGCGGAAGCGCAGTTAAAACGGGAAAATATCGAGATTGCGTCCACTAGAAATGCCACCGAAGATCGGGGAATCTTTACCCAACGATTTGACATCATCACCATTATCTTGCTAGTTATGTCCTTTTTGCTGGCTGTTGTAGGCAGCCTGGGCTTGATGGGCACGATGAGCATTAATGTCTTAGAACGGCGGCGAGAAATCGGGGTGATGCGGGCGATTGGGGCGTCAAACCGCGCCGTGATGCAAATTTTTGTGGTGGAAGGAATTATCATTGGCATCCTTTCCTGGTTTGGGGCGATTATCCTCTCGCAGCCAATGAGCCGCTTAATGAGCCGGAATGTAGGCATGGCATTTATGAGTCAGCCGCTTAACTATCGGTACGATATCAAGGGAGTGTTTCTATGGCTGGCAATAGTGATATTTATTTCAGTACTGGCCAGCTTGCTACCAGCCAACCACGCGGCTAACTTGAGCGTGCGTGAGACGATTTCTTACGAGTAATAGCGATAAAAGCAGTATAAAGCGTTTTTTTGCTGCATTAATTCAACACTCATTGAAGCAGTTACATTGTCATACGCTATTTGTGACGAATATCACTATTGCCACTAGGGGAACCGATTTACAATCCTGCTAATTAATTCGATATTTGCCGGAACATGTTCACCCTTTTTAGGAGCATACAGAATGTTGACAGTAAAAGTACTCGGGCCAGGCTGCAAAAACTGCACCCAATTAGAAGAAATCGTTAAGATGGCAGTCATCGACTTGGGCGTGGAAGCAAACATAGAAAAGGTAAGCGACTACAGCGAAATTATGTCCTATAATGTCATGTCAACACCTGGTCTCGTCATCAACGAGCATGTGGTGTCTGCTGGGCGCATTCCCTCTGAAAATGAAGTCATGAGTTGGTTGGCAAACGCATAATTGAGTCCATCGAAAAACATCGCTGTGGAGAAGGCCTCATAACCGTCATAACAGCGAGTTTGGCGTGATCACGCCTTTCTGTTCTTCTTGTTCAGCCGTTCCGCTTTTCCTAGACTTTGTGGAGAGCGGCATACCTCTGGGGGTTACATTTTCATTTCTCATCGCAACGCTGGTGGTGCGTAACGCTGGTGAATGAAATCGCTTTGGCCATGTTATTTGGCCTTTTCGGCTGGCAAATTGCGGGGTTATACCTGGTAACGGGTTTAACCATTACTATTGTGGGTGGCGTTGTGATTGGGCGAATCCGGCCAGAACGGTATGTTGAAGATTTCATCTGGCAAATCAAGGTTGGTAAACAAACGGGCTTACAATGCAAGCCAACCGGGGATGAACGCAGTCATGACGCGGCCCACAGTTCCCGCGAGCTTGTAAGCAAAGGGTTCGTTCAAAATTAATTTTTGACTTTTGGTTTGTAGTAACCGCTTTAGCGGTCTGAGAACTTGTTTACGAGCGAGACCTCAGCATTTTTATTGCGTCTTCTATCTTAATCCAAGTTGAGCCATCCCCAAGAATTTCAACTATTTAAATGCGGTGTCACTAATGTTTCTAGCTGTTCGGCAGTAATCAGGCCGTTGTGGATGGTTTGAATAGTGCCGGTTCGATCCACGATGATGGTTGTGGGGTAGCTGTTGACCTGGAATTGACGCGCTACATTCCCGGCGCTGTCTAGCAAAATGGGGAAGGTGAAGCCGCTGGTGGCAATAAATTTGCTGACTGTACCCCGATCTTCTTGCGCGTTGATACCGAGTACCGTCAAGCCTTTTTCCTGATTGGCCTCGTAAAAGGCGTTGATGGCTGGCATTTCGGCTTTACAAGGTGGACACCACGTCGCCCAAAAGTTGATGAGGATCACATCCCCCGCATAGTCTTCGAGAACGGCCGTTTTCCCATCAAGCGTCATCAGTTCAAAATCAGGGGCAGGCTGACCAGGTGCAACCAACACTGGCACAGCGCTATTCCCAGAGGCGGCTAACCCAGACCACAACAATACCCCCAGCAAAACGACGGCCAACACGCCCCCGACAATCATCATGCTTTTCCGCTGTTTTCCTTGTTTTTCTTTTTGCTGGCGACGTCGCGCCACGGAATATGTTTTGCTCATAACACCCTCGTTTTTTATGTTTGTATCATTATATGTGTGGACTTTAAGCATCCTGTAAAGAACGTGTAAGGAAACGGCCGTTTCGCCTTACAATAGCCCCATGATTTCACAACTTGCCACGTTAGTCCGTAGACCAACCCGCCACACTCCTGCGCCGGAGAGCCTGATTATCAAGCCGGATGAAGCCGCGACGGTGACTCGATTGGGAAACGGCCGTTTTCACATCCAATGGCAGCGCCCCACAGAAACCGTCACCCTCTATGCCAACGACAAACCCGCCTTTGACGATAACGCACAGCTCTGGGCAACGGTAACTGGTTCACAATGTGTCGTTGTGCCGCCCTTGCCCCATATAGTGCGCCCCTATTTCATTTTAGAATGGGGCGCAGGGGAGCAACTGATTGTGGGCGAACGGTTCTTGCCCGTGCCAAACAGTCTCAATTTTCGGGATAGTGGGGGATATGCGGCCCAAAACGGAAGCCGCGTACGCTGGGGACAAGTGTATCGGTCGGGGTCAATTGCACAGGTAGACACGGCCGATTTTGCCTATTTCGAGGCACTTGGTCTGCGTCATATATTCGACTTGCGCTCCAGCCAGGAAAGCGAAGCCGCCCCCGACCGCCTGCCAGAAAACGGCGACGTACAACATTTTTTGCGCCCGTTGAGCAGCGCCGCCACTCGCTCTGAACAATTCAAAGCGTTGCGCCACTATCGTCACCGCACCGGCGAACTTCTGCTGCGCATGTACCAGGAATCCTTCATCGATGCCAATGCCCACCACATCGGCGACATGCTGACCCGCATTGCCGACGCCGCCAATCGCCCCAGCCTGATTCACTGCTCGGCGGGCAAAGACCGCACAGGCGTGACCATCGCCTTGCTGTTGACGGTGCTGGGCGTGCCAGAAGAAACCATTGTGGCCGACTATACCTTGAGCAATCAGGCGTATGCCCGCATCGCCGAAGTGATGAAGCCAGATTTGCGCCAGGCACGCTGGGCGGCCGTTAGCTCTGCCCAAATGAAGCCCGTTTTGCTGGCCGACCCCGCCAATCTGCAAGCGACCTTAAACTACATCCGCAGCAGATACGGCTCCATTGAAGATTATTTGTGTGGTGCAGCGGGCATGGCGCCGGAGACGTTGGGCAAACTGCGCAACGAACTGCTAATTTTAAGAGATTAGAGATTGGAGATTAGCTGAATCCTCCAATCTCCAATCTCTGTTACCTCGCCACTACTCGCGGATGAAACCCCCATGATAACGCAAGCGATAAATAGGTTTCTGGTTCAACGTGACGGTCTCCACGCCCCAAAAGTTGCCGATATGGCCTTCACCGCTATCTGAGAAGGCGTAGATTCCTTGTTGATAGGTGTGGGGGCCACGATAAGGCCGTTCTACCCCCACCTGTCTCAACGCCTCCCGCAAGAAATCGTAGACAGGCGCGGTCTCCACATGGGGATCGACGCCATCGACCAAACCACCGGCGTAGCCCATGCACCACACAGGCACGCCGTTTTCGTAAACGGTTTCCTGCCCCACAAAAAAATCACCGCCAAAATAGACGTCGCGGTACAATCTGGCGCCTTCTTCATATTCCAGTTGATGCGCACCCGGGCAACAACGGGGAGACTGTGGCGCCGCCCTCCTAAGGCGGCATAGGTATTTTGTTTGGCTCTGACTAAAAATTGTGCAAATTCTTGATCTGCTTGCATACGTCCTCCACTCATTCAATTGATACCTGCATGATAAGGGACATTTGTGACATCTTTTGTCAGGTTTCACATGCCAAAACAAAAAAGGGAGTGTCCAATGATGGACACTCCCTTCTAAACTAAAGCTAATTTCTAAATTGATAAACTATGCGTTTTCTTGCTCACGACGCAATACGAAAACCACACCACCCATCAACACGAGGACGGCAAATGCCATCACCACATAAACTACTGGGTTAGCATCTGTGTCTGCGGAGAATGATTGGAGATTAACGGCCGTGGGAGTGAACCCCCATTGATAATCCTCAACTTCACCATTACGTGCAATTCCAGTTAACAGTCCAGCTACTTCCGCTTCTGTTGCGGTTCCACCTTGGTTAAACGAGTCTAATGTTGGGCAATTAAAATCATCTAGTGGTATTGATAACGTTGTAAACAAATCTGCATTAGGTTCGAAAACTCGGAATCGGGCATTCAGAACTGACGGGTAACCACTAGCATAGGCTCCCTCAGTTGGGGTGGTAATAGTACGAGTTCGAGTACCATTAGGCCCATATCCATTAAAAACAAGCTCCGAAACGCCACCAGTTGTGCCACCCACATCAAAAGTATTATTACCATTCCAATCAATCCAACCAAGAACACAAGCATTACCGGATGGAATTGTTACCTTAATGTTGAGCGAACCACTACCATCACCCCAATGGTTATCTGGGCCAAAGGCAACCCCGTCATCGAGGGTATCACCAGTTGCAGTGGTGGATGGTTGTCCGTCAGCATCTGCATTAACACCCGATCCGACACCGTTTCCTAAGTAAACGGTACCAAGAACATGTCTCGCACCATTAGTACCCTCAAGGGTGATGTTATTATATGCTGTTGGCAAATCTCCAAAGTCCCTTGTTAAATCGGAATTTACGAAATCAAGCGTGATGTCCATCGAGTCGACTGAGCTTCCGTTTATCAATAATTCAATCGCACCTACATCTGTAAAATCAGCGCCACCTCCAAAAGGTGTAAAACTCTCAAAGGGAAAGTAAAGCACACGTCCAGGACTGCTAATTGAACTAGGAATAATATAAGTGTAGGTTGAATATTGAGCTGAGCTTGTATAAACACGCATGTCTAATGTAGCAAATTGATCGACAGATCGTACATAAAGAGTCAAGCCATCATCAGGAGCTAAACTTAATGGAGCCAACCCACGATCATTTAACGTACAAACGTTATCATCGCCATCCCACTGGATAAGAGCGTTTCCCCTAGTAGAAGCACCAACACTGAATGTAAAACTTCCTGCATATGTGTCATTGGTGTCAGCAACAACTGTGCCTCCGCCAGATGTGCGCTCCACAAAAATATTTCGTTCTCCACCATTTATATCTGAACCAGGGCTGTCCCCTGTGCTACATGGTGTAGCTAAATCTGATGTCTGGGTAGTATCATTAAAAGAATCGATGATAGTAATCGCATACACAACGGCCGTTCCCATTACCAATGCCATTATTACTACTAATAACACTACAAATTTTTGTTTTTTCATAACTTCCTATTCCTTTTTCAAACCTAAGTAATCCAAAATATGTCATTAAGTATACGTGAAAAAGGCGTGAAGTTTGGTTGTAAACTGGTTGTAAAATAGCCCCTTACCCCAGTACTTAGCTCCTATTTTTGCATCTTTTCGCAAGAAACATGACAGTTTTCGCGGTTTTGGCTCTGGTTAGCGGGGTATCTTCATCGTCCGTCGTGAAGAAAAACAAGCGTAAACACAAACCATTGTTTTAAATTTTCAAAGGGTGAACCATAACGGTTCACCCTTTTTGTTTTCCACTGCACCAAGACCTCAGAGGTTTAGCAAACCTCTGAGGTCTGAACGCTAAATCACGGGCCGCTGCCGTCTAAACAACAAGTTCGGGGCGATGATGCCAAAGGAAAGTCCCACTAAAATCAGCGCTGTACGAATGGCGGACTCTGTTCAATACACCTTCTTATTTTTTTCACGTAGCCGATTAAAGCGCCAACATCCCTAATCTCTTAACACCATCAAAACAAGAATACTGTATAATATTGCCAATCATTCAAGTCAATCAGTAAAGGAGACATAGTATGACCGTGATAGACAAAATTCAGCAACGTGTACTTGTTCTACCTGAAACACGTCAAGCACAAGTTCTAGATTTCATTGAATTTTTATTATCCAAAAGTCAACCTGATCTACAAGATGATAATCAAGATTTTGATAACCTAGAATGGTCTAATTTATCTTTGACGATGGCTATGCGCGGCATGGAAGAGGAAGAAGAACCAACATACTCCGTAACAGATTTAAAGGAAACATTCTGATGGTACATGCTGGACAAATCATTTTATTTCGTTTTCCTCAAACCGATTTAAAATCAGGAAAGCCCCGTCCCGCATTAATTGTCGGGAAGTTGCCCGGTTCTTTTGAGGATTGGTTGATATGCATGATCTCATCACAAACGCACCATCATATCGAAGGATTTGATGAAATTATCACGATCAATGATGCCGATTTCAACCAATCAGGACTAAAGAATGCAAGCCTTATTCGTGTCGGTCGCCTTGCCGTTGTCGATGTCAGTATGTTACTTGGTTCAATTGGCGAAGTAGCCCCTGACAGATTGGCACGAGTCAAAACAAATTTAGTAGACTGGCTAAATCATTTATGAGAGAAATATCTTTCCTAAATCACCGGCCGCTGCCGTCTAAACAACAAGTTCGGGGCGATGATGCCAAAGGAAAGTCCCACTAAAATCAGCGCTGTACGAATGGCGTAAACGGCCGTTTCCAACAAAACTTCCACGCCAGCCACACTTGTCAAATCCGTTAGTCCCGTGATTTCAAAAATGCCCAACACCGTGCGGTAAGCAAACGCGCCAGGCACCATCGGGATCACCCCAGGCACTACAAAAATGAGCCGGGGAATGCGGTAACGGCGGGCGAAAAATTCACCCAAAAAACCAACGGCCGTTGCCGCCAGAATCGTTGCCGCCTCAATGGGCATACCAAACACCACAATCAAGCCCGCACGCAAGCCATGTCCCACGGCGCCCGTCAAAGCACAAGCTGGCAGCGTATAGCGCGGCACATTAAACAAAATCGCAAACCCCACCGCCGCAATTGCCGACCAGAAGGCATCGCGAAGAACAAGTATCAAGATATCGCCGTTCATATGCCCACCCCCGTCAGCGAAATCGCAATGATCAAGCCCAAGGCAATACACATGGAAATAATGAGACCCAATACGCCGCGCGTGATGCCATTGCTCATGTAACCACGCAAAAAATCATGAGTGGAGTTAATGAGCGGCACCCCTGGCACAAGCAGCAGCACAGAAGCCGTCATCGCCGCTTCCGGTGCCTTCCCAAAATTGGTCAAGCCCGACAAGCTCGCAATCAATCCAGCAACAACCGCGCAGACGGTGGTGATGATAAACGGATTGAACTGCTGTTTATGCATCTCCTGGCGGACAAACATGGAAACGCTGGCCGCCAGAATGGTAATTAGCAGGACGGGCCAGTCGCCGCCAAACAGTTGGCTAAACGCCCCACATGCCAGCCCCACCATGCCCACAATCACCCACCGGTTATAGTTGCCCGGTGCGACGCTGATTTGTTCTAGTTGTTTGCGGGCTTCAAAGCGGTCTACCTCGCCTCGCTCAATCTCACGGCTGAGGGCATTGATGGATGTCATCCGATCCATGTTAACGCCCAGATTCGTTACCCGCCGCGTCTTGGTGCGGAATTCGCCACCGCTGGAGGCTGTCACCGCGATTGATTCGGTGCGGACGATGATGTCGAGCCAATCACAGCCCAGCCCGGTGCCAAAACGATGCACGCTCTCTTCCACGCGGAAGCTGTTTGCGCCAAATTGCAGCAGCATCTGCCCCGACCATAAACAGAGGTCGATGATGTCGGTTAATTCTTCGTGGGATAACGGCCGTTTGCCGCCCCCTTGTGCAAGTTCTTCAGTCATATTCTTATCTACTTATATCGAATTGTTACCGCTAGTCAGAAACTGGCTGCTCAAAGCAGTTGAATTTCTGACGAGCCATCTAATTATTTGAAAACACAAAGCAACTAGAAAGTATATGAATAGGAACACCACGATGCAATGTCTAAACCAACTGATGAAAGCATTGTGCTTTTGTGTAAACCCTCACAAAGTATTGATTGCCATTCGTTTTTTGCCACCTACTTATACTCAGCGAGGTCATAAAGTTACATTATAATTGGTGGCAAGTTGCATGTGGCATGTGGCATGTGGCATGTGACATGTGGCATGTGGCAAGTTACTCTGGAAAAATCACCTGCAACCTGCAACCAGAAGGCACAATATCAAATTATGCCCGTTGGCAGTATAGATGTTCTGCCTTCATTATAGCAGTGCCAATTGAGTTTTTTCTCAGATAACTAATTTTTATACAGTTCCTTGTTGCCCTACGCCCCCTTAAGCGGTAGGATTATTCAGGATTTGGCAACAAACGCTGCGTTTTCTCTCTAGTATACGTATTGCAAAAACAACAAAGTCCGAATCTAGCATTTTGGGAGATTTACATGGCGGTAACAACGAATTCAGAAATTAAAGAGCATTTAACGGAAAGGGATAACGGCCGTTATCCCGATAACTCTCACATTCCAGAAATAACTATGCCCATCAGACCCGAAGGAAAACCAGCCTTTCGCCCGGTAAAATGGGGGCTAATCTTTGCCGTCACCATTGTGGCGATTTTTTTGCTATGGCAAGTCCGTGAAGGCGTTTGGGATTTAATTTCATTGGTCGGAGATCAGGAAGGCGTGAGTGCCTACCTTCAAAGTTATGGGGCTTGGGGGCCAGTGGCCTTAGCCGCCGCCCAATTGCTGCAAGTACTCGTCGCCGTCATTCCCGGCCATGTTTTTCTGATAGCAGCGGGCTATGTGTATGGTTTTTGGCTTGGCCTCCTCCTCAATATGATTTGCATCGTAGGTGCCAGCCAGCTTGGCTTCGCCTTAGCTCGGTGGACAGGTCGTCCCGTCGTGGATCGGTTGGTTGACAAAAAAACATTGGACAAATGGTACAGCATCGGCGAAAAACAAGGCTTTACATTCTTCACCATCGCCTTCGTTCTGCCCATGTTCCCCACCGATATGATGAACTTTGTGGCCGGCCTAACTGGCATTAAAGGCACCCAATTTCTAGCCGCTAATATTCTAGGACGACTCCCCGGTGCCATCATGCTCACGATGATTGGGGCGTACGGCATCCGCTTTGCGAACTGGCAGTGGGGCGTGATTGCCGCCATTATCGTGCTGGTGTTTGTGATCGGGCGAACGGTGGTCTATCGCATTGAGAAGGGTCACGAACAGTCTGTTGCCGCGCAAGCAACCTTAACAGGCACAGCAGCAGAAGAGGTAGTAGGGGAATAGAAAACGGCCGTTATTCCCCCCTATCCCCCATCAAGCATGGTTCATTTGAAGTAAACCGCCCTCTGCAATTTGTAAACGCGGCAAGGATGCCGCGGCTACACCCAAAGATGCGTTCAAACCCTAATTACTTCCACTGCGTCAGAATCGTTTCCCGTTGGAATAGCTTCACACTCATCGTCACCAGCACAACATCCAACGCCAAAACCGCCACGCCAAGCAGCAAAATCATTCTGGTATCCACCAAAATCAAGCCCATAGACTGCCCAATCAACAGCAACATGACCGGCAAAATCACAAGAGCCGACAACTGCTCTGCGGCGCGGGGATCCGTCACACGAGAGGAAACCAAAACGGCCGCACTCACCGCCATCAAACTCATCAAAGGGGCCACCAGAAAAATCGCCACCAACCACATCGGCCCCATTGCCAGGGCAAACACCGCCTCACTCACCATAAACCACATAAAAACTGCATAGATCGCAAAAGCAGCCCACGTCGCCAGAACGGCAGGCACACAAGCAGCAACCATCTTGCCCATCAGCAATTCAGTCGTCGTGATAGGCGTTGCCAGCAAAGGCTCCAGGCTGCGAGACGTCTTTTCGCCAACAATGCTATACGAAGCAATGGTCACTGGCACAATCACCGGCAGCATCATAAACAAGAGTGTGTATAAATTGAGCATATACACTTCCGTGCAGTCCATCTCGTCCAAGCCTTGACACAGTTCACCGACAAACGCTTCCATCTCCCCACTATTTGTGACGGTACTCATTTCAGCCTCAAAACTCCCCATCGCCACTAACGTAATAATGGGCAACGCTAAAAAAAGAAGCGGCAAGAACAATACAGTAAATAATACAATTCGGTTCTTAAA
Organism: uncultured Chloroflexia bacterium; assembly: GCA_963747345.1. GTDB lineage: Bacteria > Chloroflexota > Anaerolineae > Promineifilales > Promineifilaceae. The sequence goes on from CAVVFA010000017.1 coordinate 13,674, forward strand.
CACTTCAGCCCATTCTTTACTGACAATTGTCTTTACTTTGTTCATGACGCATCCTCATTTACCAATTGTAAATAAATATCTTCCAGCGAATGGCGCAACTCACCCACAAATTGGATGTTGGCATTCGCCGCCACCAGCGTGCGAATCAATTCTGGATTTTTCTCTTCGGGATTTTCCAGCGCCAGGAGCAATTTGTTTTCAATGGCTTCCGCATGATTGATGAATGGCAAGTCGGAAACCATCGTCAGATAGGGTTCAGCTTGTTCTGCCAGATGGAAGACCACTTGCCGCCCATACATCTGTTTACGCAAATTGCGTGTGGTATCAACAACACGCAATTTTGATTTGAAGACAGCAATACGGTTACAAAGCCGGTCGGCTTCATCCAGGTTATGGGTGCAAATGAAGATGGTGCGCCCCTGTCCGCTCAATTCTTCGATGAAATCGCGCACCAACTTGGCCGCTTCCGGGTCTAAACCAGAGGTTGGCTCATCCAGGAAGATGATTTGTGGTTCGTGCAGCAAGGCGCGGGCGATGGCAAGTTTTTGCTTCATGCCTTTGCTAAACGTGCCAGCCGCATCATGACGGCGATCCCATAAACCCAACATACGTAAATACTTTTCAACCTGCCCGTTTACATCTTTCACTTCATAGAGGTTGGCGAAGATCGTCATGTTGTGCCACGCAGAGAGCCTGTCGTAAAGCCCCGGTGTCTCGGTGAGGATGCCGACGTTGCGGCGTATGTTTTGATCATCTTTGATGATGTCGTAGCCCATGACGGTGGCTGTGCCAGCAGTGGGCGCAATAAGACTGGTAAGCATACGCACGGTGGTGGTTTTGCCCGCCCCATTTGGCCCCAGGAAACCAAAGACTTCCCCTTCGCCAATTTCCAGCGTGAGGCGGTCTACGGCCAGATTTTCACCAAATTTTTTGGTTAGGTTATCTGTTTTGATCATGGTTGATTCAATTAAGCTCCCTTATTATGAATACTTATAACCGTACAGACCCTAAGGGTTTGACCTCGAGTGATTCAATGCTGCGTTATATAAAACCCTTAGGGGCTCTCGAGTGAAAAATCAACACCTGTATAGTTATGAATACTTACTACGATCCAGCGATTCAGAAGTTGCTTCAATGTTTGCGGGGGTGACAGGGGCAGGTGGTGGCAATGGCGCTAGTTCTGGCTCGATGGGTTCGGGCGTGCGCAGCCAGAAGACGATTCCGATGCTAACCAGCGCGTAAAAAGCCACAATTGCTTCTGTGAGGTAGGCATTTGCCCAATAAATTTGCACAAAAACGGCCGTTGCGTCCACCAGCGCGTGCCAACCAATTGCCAACCACAACCACCACAGTTTTCCTCGGGTAAATACCTGCATCACCATCAAGGAAAGCGATAAGTGCAAACACATAGCAAACACACGTTCCAAAGAACCCAGCATGGCATCATACCAGGGCATTGTGACCATCGCTTGAATTTGCTGATCCAACAAGGATTGCTGCTCCACGGGTATTAGTTCACGCCATAATCCCTGGCTCATAGCGGTTAAGGCGATGGCGTTAATCAGCACGATAACGCCTAAAATCATAGACTCTACGCCGCCCCAGCCAGACCCGATCATCAGCCCTCGCCCCCAAGTGCGCGCATCTTTTGCCCAGAACCGATAGATGAGGTAGCGCGTTACTTCTTCAAACACACCCGCCGACAAGCCTAAAAACAAGGATACCACCAGCAAGTTAAAAACGACGCTGGTATCCGTCGGCAAAAGTTTTAATTGATTGGTGATCAACCAGTTGAAGGGAATGTGGAAGATTTGGGACAAGACAAAACCAGCCATCCCCATGAAAAACAGACCCCAACGCGCCTGACGCTGACGATGAATAAACCAGCCCAATACAATGGGCATGACGATCATGAGTAAACCGCTTAAGATAAAAGGCCAGAAATCTATCATATAATGATTTTATCATGTATGGGTGGAAACGAAAGAGAAAACGGCCGTTTTCATCTATAAAAATTTCCCGTTAATACTCAGTGATTTTTTGAGCAAAAGAATCACTTTAGACTATAATCAATTTGGTTTCTTAGTTCAGCCAACCGCATCCACACCAGCGGTCAAACAACAAAGCAATAGCGGAGTAAGCATTCATGGATCAAACTGCCAATTTCTGGATAGGCAAACGCATTGGTCAATACGTCATCCAATCCCTCATCAAAAAGGGGGGCATGGCCTACGTTTATTACGGAATCGACCAGGCTCTTGAGCGCCCTGTCGCCCTCAAAATTCTCTTTCCAGAATTAACAGAAGACGACTCCTTCGTTGAGCGTTTCCGGCGGGAAGCACGCTCGGTTGCCAAACTGCGCCACCCCAATATCGTGCAAATTTACACCACCGGTGTCACCCCAGAAGGGCAAAACTACATCGCCATGGAATATGTAAGCGGTGGCTCCCTACGTGAGCAACTGCAATCGTTGAACAGTCAGGGACATGTATTGCAAACCGAAGATGCCCTCAACATGACCCGGCAGATAGCAGAAGCGCTTGCTGTGGCTCACCGTGCCGGTATCGTTCACCGAGACATCAAGCCCAGCAATATTTTGCTGCGCTCAGACGGTACACCCGTCCTAACCGACTTGGGCATCGCCAAAATTCAAAGCGAATCAACGCTCACTCGTGCGGATGAAATCGTGGGGACACCTTACTACATGTCGCCTGAACAGGTCAGCAGCAAACCAGTCGATGCCCGCAGTGACCTGTACTCGCTGGGCATGATTTTGTATGAGATGCTCACCGGGCAGCGCGTTTTTACGGGTGATACGCCCTGGTCTATTTTGAGCAAACACATCACCGATACGCCGAAGCCTGTCACTGATTTGCGCCCTGATATTTCGCCATATACCGCTAATGTGGTGCATATTTGTCTGGCAAAAGACCCCGCCAATCGGTATCAATCCGCAGATGAGATGATCGCAGGACTAGATATAGCCCTACAGAGTGAAAAATCAGGCCAACCTGTGCCTATGAACACGCCCCATTACGTTACCACCGCGACCATAACCAATATGACCGGCACCCTAACACCAACTGGCGCGACAGGATCAACTGGCGCGACAGCATCGACTGGCGCGACAGCATCGACTGGCGCGACGCGCATTGCGGAACCAGCAGAAACAGTGACGACGGAAAAGAAACGGCCGTTATGGCTCATCCCCCTCTTGCTTTTATTATTGTTGGTGGCGGGTGGGGTCGCCGCCTTCTTCCTGACACCGCTGAACCAGATGGTATTTGGCACGCCCACCGCCGCTGCCACGGCAGTCGCCATCATCGCCACCGTGCCCGAGGCAACCAATACGCTGGAAGCCACAGCGTTGCCAACAGACACGGCTGAACCGGAAGCAGTCGTTGCCGTAGCAGCAGACACGGAAACACCGGAACCGACCGAAACACCGAAACCAACCCGTACCCCAAAAGCAACAGCCACGGAGAAACCAACTAGCACAGAAACGGCCGTTTCCAGCCCCACACCAGAGCCCACAAAAAACCTCGGTAATCCCGCCGGCGGCAGCAGCAGCGGCGGCGGCCTGCCTATGGATTTCTCCCAATTAGGCACCTGGATTCGCGGGAATGAGCCAAATGGCAGCTTCACCCAATCCACCACCCAAGCCCACAGCGGCAGCAGTTCCGGCAAAATCAGCTACGAATTCACGTCAGACGACAACGATTACGTCGTCTTCATGCAAAGCAATCCCATCGAAGGCGAACCAACCGCTTTGCAAATCTGGGTCTACGGCGATGGCAAAGGCCACTACCTCAACGCCTGGATCCTCGACAGAGAAGGGCAAACCTGGCAAGTACCATTTGGCAAAATAAGCCACACCGGCTGGAAACAGATGACTGGTTACATCGCCACCGAACAAGAATGGCCCTGGCAGCACATCAGCGGCCCCAAAAACGATACAGTCGATTACCCCATTTCCTTCCGAGGCTTTGTCCTCGACGACACCAACAACGCCTTCAACGGCACAGGCGACATTTACCTGGACGATCTAACCACCGCCACTATTGCCTACTCCGATTCCACCACTGGCGATGCAGATGATTCAGGCAGCGCCTCAAACGAAGCAGGAAACACAACCGTTTCCACTGGCAGCGTGGGGCGTATTCTCTATACCTCAGGCGAAAGCATTCTAACAACAGACCCTGCCTGGAGTTCCCCACAGGAATTAGGCACAGCCGCATCCACCTCCTGTAGCAGTCCCGCCACAACGATAACGGGCGAGTCCTATAACCTTTCTTTTGGTAATTTTTGCAATATCACAGGCGGCATTGATGTGTGTGCGTCACCCAATGGCTTGTATGAAGTCGTGATGAATGGTAATGCTGACAACGGAACATCGATCTCCATAAGATCGCCAGGCGGTGAAAACTTTATATTTATTTATCAAGGCGCTCTGGACAATGCAGAAGGCGTTCGCTGGTCACCAGCCAGTGATTCTTTCCTTTTTGTCACCGGTGATACCGTCAATCGCGCTTTCCCCGACGGCAATTACAAACAGATTATCGCCACCGCTTACAACCCCATCTTCTCCCAAGACGGCAGCATGATCTTATACCTTAAACCCATCGGGCCTGGGGTAAAAGATATATTCGTTAGCAACAACGACGGCAGCAATGCCCGAAACGTTACCAATGTTGCCACCGTTGACAAACGCTGCCATGCTTGGCGACAATAACATAAGAGATTAGAAAACTTCCTACAGAGGCTAATCATTCAGAAAGGATGTTAAAACGGATGAGGTGGACACGACTCGTTTCCACTCGTGTCCGCACCGCCTACACTTGTAGGTGAATTCCGTCTTACCACCGCTCACCCAGCCCGACTTTTCTATAATTTGGACATTTAGGTAATCTCGGTAAAAGTATTTCCGGCACTGCGGACATTGATAGCCGAGTTTTTCATGACGCCACCAAACTGCTACGGCAAACAATACAAATACAAACAGCACCCACCCCGCATTACCGAGAAAAAAGAAACCCATAAAGACGATAAATCCAAATGAAAACAACCTGCTAAAGAGCATGATCCAACTATTATGATCCATATCCAAAATTCCTTTTGCCCAGTATATCGGGTTTCGAGCATGGCGATAACGACATTTATGTGACGTTTATCAAAGTGGCGGGGTACAATGCCGTTCAAAATTCATCTATTTTTCATTGTTAGGTAAAAGCGGGAAAGTTTTTGGAAATAAAATTGTGCAAAACCCGCTTTTCCTTGAAGGAAACCACAATTTTGCGTGTTGGTAATTTTAAGAACTTTTTGTGGTTTACCTAACTGGAGGTTTCTATGAACAAAATTGCAATCGTGGTGCATGGTGGTGCGGGTGCGTGGGAACTTGACTCAAAACGACTTCGCGTGGGGAGCGCCGCGTGTGCTGAGGCGGCTTTGGCGGGACATGCTGTGTTGAAGGCTGGGGGAAGTGCGTTGGATGCGGTGGAAACGGCCGTTCACATTCTCGAAGATTGTCCGGCGCTAGATGCAGGACGGGGCAGCTATCTCAACCAATTGGGCGAGGTGGAAATGGATGCGCTCATTATGGATGGCAGCACCCTCAGCATGGGCGCGGTCGCCTCCGTGCAGCGCGTGCGCTATCCCATCAGCCTGGCTCGACGTGTGATGACCGACACCGCCCACACCTTTCTCGTTGGCGCGGGTGCCAATGCCTTCGCTGACCAAATCGGCTTTCCACGCTGCCCAGTCGAAGAACTGATTGTCAACAGCGATGATGATTATTCGGATGTCAGCGGGCCACTGGGCGATACAGTCGGGGCAGTTGCTATTGATATGGCTGGCAATGTTGCCGCCGCCACGTCAACGGGTGGCACACGCCACAAAATGCCCGGTCGCGTGGGCGACAGCCCCCTTGTTGGCTCCGGTGGGTATGCCGACAATATGGGGGCTGCGGTTAGTGCCACGGGACAAGGCGAATCGATTATGAAAGTTGTCCTGAGCAAGCGTGTGAGTGACTGGGTGAGCGACGGTCGTTCTGTGCAAGAAGCATGCGCTGCGGCCATCCGGCTGCTGGAAGAGCGTGTGGGCGGCGAGTGTGGGCTTATCGCTGTAGACGCACTGGGCAATGTGGGGGTGGCGCGCAATACTCGCGCGATGCCTTATGCGTTTGTGGTGGGGCTAGACGGGGGAGTGGAAAACGGCCAATGATATTTTGAGGAGGTATGCTTGCATCTAAGCTGCTCTGGCGCACGTCATTCCCGCATGATTTTAGCGGGAATCCAAAGTTTTTTGGGAGGCATGTGGTTGCCCGACAATAACATTCAAGCATGACATTTATCTGGCCTCCTCAGCATTCATATTGAACCAAAATAAAAAAGGCCAAGCGCAATAACGCTCGGCCTTTTTACTGTTCACTGTTCACTGAACACTGCCCACTGAGTTACTTCCCCGCAATATAATCTATCGTCATATTCCGCGCAATGTCATCGGGGAATTGCTGTGGCGGGGATTTCATGAAGTAGCTGGCGGGGGCAACCAGTGGGCCAGACAGGCCACGATCCAAACCTAGTTTGGCACAGCGCACCGCGTCAATCATCACACCAGCGGAGTTCGGAGAATCCCAAACCTCTAGTTTCAATTCCAGATTCAGCGGCACATTACCGAAGGCACGGCCTTCCATGCGGATGTGGCACCATTTGCGGTCTGTGAGCCACGGCACATAATCGCTGGGGCCAACATGCACGTTGTCTGCACCAATGTCGTAGGGCAGTTGGCTGGTGACGGCTTGCGTCTTGGAAATCTTCTTGGACTCCAGACGTTCCCGTTCCAACATATTGTAGAAATCCATGTTGCCACCAAAGTTCAACTGATAGGTACGATCCAGATGAATGCCGCGATCATTGAACAAGTTAGTCAATACGCGATGAGTGATGGTGGCCCCAAGCTGGCTCTTAATATCGTCGCCGACAATAGGCAGTCCCGCATCGACGAAGCGTTTGCTCCAGTACGGAGAGCTGGCAATGAAAACAGGGATACCGTTGACAAAAGCACAACCTGCTTCCAAGGCTTGTTCGACATACCATTTGGTTGCCATCTCAGAACCAACCGGCATGAAGTTGAGCATGACATCAGTTTTGGTATCTTTGAGAATCTTGAGAATATCGTCAGTCGGGCCAGGAGCCTTGGTGACGACGGTGCTGACGTATTTGCCTAGCCCATCATGGGTCATACCCCGACGAACCGGTACATTGAGATACGGTACATCAGCAAATTTGATGGTGTTGTTGGGGTGCGCCCAGATAGCTTCACTAAGGTCTTTACCAACTTTACCTTCGACGACATCAATTGCCGCAGAAATTTCAATATCACGGACATGATAACCACCAACGGTGGCGTTCATCAAACCTGGGATTTCGGCGTCGTCTGCGGCGTCTTTATAGTACTGCAACCCTTGGACAAAGGATGAAGCACAGTTGCCAATACCAATAATGGCAACACGAACTTTTTTGTTTTCTTTGGACATTTTAGGAATGTTCTCCTCTATAAAATATTTTTGCATCTACCTAGATCATTCCTGCGAAGACTGGAATCCTACAGATAGACCCCCACCTTCACAGGGATGACGCTCAGTAGATAACATTGATTTTTAACCAACAGAAACCCGATTTCAATCATCGAAATGAAAGAAATCGGGTTTCAGAAGTTTATTTTTTTAAAGCCTATCAATTCTAACACATTCCACAGAATATGGATGCGCCTAATGGTCGTTTATTGTAAAAATCAGACATTTATCTAACGGACGGCCGTTTCCACAGCGCAACCACGACCAAAACCATCAATACAAACAGTCCAAAGATAGTTAAATAACGGCCGTTTTCAAAACTCTGCGCCTCATATGCAAACACCACTTCATGCTCACCGGCTGGCACAAATACACTCTTGAACAAAATATCAGCCGTTTCGATGGTGGTTAGCTCACCATCAACCGTGGCATACCAGCCAGGGTAGTTGGCATCCGTCAGCATGAGCAAACCATCTTCATTCGAGATAGTCCGAATGACAACCCGCTCCGGTTCATACTGCACGATGATTGCTTCACCAGGCTGATTTAGCTGTTCACTGTTCACTGTAAACTGTTCACTGTTCACTGCTAACTGTTCACTGACAAGAACGGCCGTTTCCCTCGGATTAAACGCCGGTTCCGCCATGACCGTCAACGCCGCATCCACATCTGGCACCGCTTGCCAGTTTTGCACAAAAAACGCACGCGGCAGCACATCCAGATTCTCGTAAATCTTCACGTCGCCCGAATGGATGAGGCGGTAGTTGCCCAGCGCCAGCGACATGAATGTGCCGGATTCTTCGTTGAGCAGCGTCGCGCCCAAAATAGACCACGCCCCATCCTCTGCCACAAACGAAATGGCAGCCGGTGACGCGGCTGGCAGTTGCCAAACCGTCAACTCACCCTCTTGCGCAATAAGGTCAGCGGCCTGACCATCGGCCATTACCCGCCCTACTTCACCGTCTGAAACAATAGCCAAAGCAGTTGCTGGAAAATCTGGCACGTAGGCCACGTCGAAAGTATCGACCACATCCAGTCGGTGCTGCAAATCGAAGAAGGCGTCCATGGGCGGAACGGTTAGGGTGCGCCATTGGTCGGCCGTTTTGTCGGTGATGAGGTAACGGCCGTTAAACAAATCCAGCCATTTCGCTTCCGGCACGGCACTCAAATGTTCACGTAAACGGCCGTCGGTGGTCGTTTGACCGTCGGGCAGAATCAAGCGCATTAATTGACTATACGAATTCAGAGGCAAAATGCCGCCATCAAAGCCATCGACTGACGCCAGACCATAGGCCAGCGGCAAATTCGGCGCGATGATTTCTTTGCTTTTGATGGCGACGATGTAGTCGTACAACGCCGCGTCATCGAGTTGATCCGCGTAAATGCTGGCGATTTCTCCCTGGTCGCCCGGATCAAAGAAGATGTTGGACAGGCTCAACAGGCGGCCAGGCGGAATGGTTTCGTCTGTCAGTAAACGGGCGGCGGGGGGCGCAAGTCGAACCAGGCTTCTGGCGTGGTCAGGTTGTTGTAGGGCAAACTGCGCGAGGAGAGGAACAGGACGACCAGCGCCAGGCCAGCCAGCCACCAGGGCGAGCCCCAATTAACAGGCGTAAAGCCAAAGCGCAGGCGCGATTCTGCGTTGTATTGGGGGCGCAATCCTGCCACGAAGAGGTACACCATCACGATTTCGACTATCCACAACAACAGGGTGAGGGGATTGGGCGATTCGTAAGGGGCTTCGGGGCCAACGGGCAGGAATTGGACCAACACGCCCGCGATGGCATTCCAGGCCATGAGCAAGATGATAAGGAGGAGGCCCAGACGTAACGGCCGTTCCACATGCCACAAGTTTTCCTTTGCTCGGTCGGGCAGCGTTTTCCAGTCTCGCGTCTGCAAATGCCAGCGATCCCACAAAATCTGGAAGCCGACACCGGCCAACAGCGCCGCCCCCAGTCCATACAGCACCAGCCACCGCGCCGGTACGCGAAACAAGTCAAATCCAGGCAGTCGCGCCAACAGCCAATAGACTGGATTGAACAGACCAAACGCTAAAAACAGTCCCAACACGGCCAAGACGAGTGCCGGAAACACGCCCGCGCCACTGCCGCCACTGCCATGCGCCAATCACCGCCAAGACCAGCGCCACAATCGGCAAAAAGGCGACGTATTCGCTAAACAGCGACTGCTCCACAGAACGGCAGCAGCGACCGCCCCAGCAGCAGCGGATTGAGGCTGAATGACAGCACTTCGTTGGGCAGCAGCCCGCCCTGCCGCGCCGAGTAGCTGGAGAGTTCGAGGGTTGGCAGGAGTTGAACGGCCGTTATCAGGACAGCGAGAATGACGCCCAAAGTGACAGCACTTAACCGAAATGAGAGATTGGAGATTAGAGATTGGGTATCAGGTAATCTCCACTCTCCAATCTCCAATCTCAACTGACTTGAAATAACCCACACCCCCGCCGCCATGCCGCTGATGAAGGTAGTTTGGGTGTGTCCGGCGAAGAGTTGGAGGGTGAAGAAAAGGGCAACGGCCGTTCCCGCGCACCAGTACCCAATGCCAACCAATTTTGCGTCGGGAAGCGGGTGTGACCGCCCACAGCAGCCAGGGCAGCCAGGCCAAACCCTGCACCTGGTTGATATGCTCCACCTGAGCTGTGAAATAACCACCGAGGGCAAAGAGAACGGCCGTTAACAGTGCCGACTGCCATTCCAAAGCCAAAGCACGTTTCGCCAACACATACGCACCCGTTCCCGCAATCACCACATGCATGAGAATCGAGGCGCTGACGGCGTACGGCGTGGGCAGCAGCCACCAGACCAGCCAGTTCAGCGGATAGAAAAAGCCAACCTGACTGTTTGCCAGCAGCGGTGCGCCCATGAACAAGCTGTCGTTCCACAGCGGGATGCGCCACGCTTTCAACGCCTCGGCGGCCGCGTGCCAGTAGGGGTAGAAATAGAGGAACGTGTCGCCCCGTGCCAGAATCAGGTTGCTAAAAGCCATCTTGTTGAAAAACAACAAAATCAGCCCCAGCAACAACAATCCTGGAATCGCCACTTTTAATATCTTTGCGCCTTTGCTTCTACTTCGGCGCTGCTCAGTACTAGTTTGCACCTTTGCGTTGGATCCTTTTCATTGATCCGCAGATTTCGCAGATTTCGCAGATTTTAAAAACCCTCTGCATCCTTTGCGCCTCTGCGTGAGATTTATTTTTTGTAAATTCGATACAAGGTCATGCTTGTGCCACCTGCTTCTGGAATTGGCTCAACTTTGAAACCAGCCGCTTCGATTTCACGGATAAACGGCCGTTCCGCCCCATCAGTCGGCAGCACAATAAAGCGAACATTATCCCCATCCCCAAAGACCGTCAAATCTTCCGCCAACAGCGCCGGATTTGGCACCCAGTTCACATAAACGCCCCGGTCAAACAGATGGTAGCCCCACTGCCAACTAAACCAGTGATCATACAAAACTGTACCATATGGCGCATCATACAAATACCCTGCGATTTCCGCCGCGCCGCCATCTGCTTCTGGAGAACCGCCAATGGGAAAACGGCCGTTTCGCCCCTCCCACGCTCCAGGCAGCAAAACAAGCAACAGTAACAGCTAAGAATAATGAATTTAAAGCGTGATGAATGATGAGTGATGAGTGATGAATGATGAACCGCTATTACCAACAGCCGCGCCATCAAAATCGCCACCAACGGCACCACCGCCAACAAATACCGATCCCACACCGGCACTGCCAACAACCAATGCACCACCGCATACCCCAAAACAAAGAGCGCCAGGAACTGATCCAATAAAATCACTTTGTCCCTTTGTCCCTTTGTCCCTTTGTAATAAATCCTTTCCCAAACTGAATAACGGCCGTCCTACCGCCAACACCATCAAAACCACCACCAACTGACGATACCCACAACCTACGACCACAGCTGCCCCCAGGCACGCCAGTCGCGCCCAAATCTCCCATGACCAACTCAGACGCACCCCGCCAAAATTCCCCATCTGCCGCCCCCACAGCGAAAACTGCCCCGTCCGTAGCAAAATCCCACAGCAAAATCGCCAACAGCACAATCAACAAGCCAACGGCAAACCGCAGCCAATCCCGCCAACGCCAGCCAGCCAGCCAGCCCACACCAATCAGCAAGCGGCAAAAAGAGCCATGCCTGGTATTTGGTAGCGATGGCCAGACCAAACAAAAAGCCCGCATTAACCACCTATGTTTGCTGTGGCCGGTCTCCAGACCGAGCCACCGTATGGCACGGTCTGGAGACCGTGCCGCAGCTTGAGGATTGCGCGGACTCGCCACCACCAGCGCCGCCACCAGCCACATCACCATCAACGGATCCGTAAACGCCGTGGCACTAAACTGGATCGCAAACGGGGAAAGCGCCAGGAAAAGTGCAGCCAGAACGGCCGTTCCCTCATCCCGATACCAGCGCCACACCAACACCCCCACCAGCGGAACCAGCACAATCGACGCGATAAAATTGGGCAGCCGCGCCGCCCATTCCACCGGCCCTTGCAGTGGATAAAAAAGCGCCTGCAAATAAAACAACAGCGGCGGCTTATCGACTGCCTGCGTCAGCAGCAGCGGATCGCGCCACACGGCAATCAGACGCGCCCAGGTGGCAAACAGCGCCTCATCCCCGTGAAATGTGTTGGCAAAGAGAGCATGGAACCGAAAAACGGCCGTTATCCACACCACCCCTATCAGTCCAATCTTACCTCGCCAACTCATGCGCCTCATCCGTAAACAGGTATAATCTGATTTATGATTTACGATTTTGGATTGACGATTCTTCGAGTCCACCACCAATCGTAAATCGACAATTCATCAATCGTAAATCGAAACAGGACAATATGCTAACTCACATCAAAAATCTCATTCTCGACATGGACGGCGTGCTCTGGCGCGGCAACACGCCCCTGCCCGGACTCGTCGAATTTTTTGCCACCCTGCGCCGCCTGGACATTGACTTTGCTTTAGCGACGAACAATGCCACGAAAACGGCCGTTATGTACACAGAAAAACTAGCCCGCTTCGGCGTAGACGTGCCGCCCGCGCAAATCGTCACCTCGTCAGAAGCCACAGCCGGCTATCTACGCGAAGAATATCCCAATGGCGCCCGCATCTACGCCGTTGGCGCACAGGGGATGCGCGATGCCATGACCGCCCAGGGATTCACCCTCGTCAGCGAAGAAGAAGCGTATGATGGCGCTCAAGCCGACGCCGTCGTGGTCGGTTTCAATCCCCACGCCACCTATCAGCTCATGGCGATGGGCGCCCACCTCATCAACCAGGGCGCCCGCTTCATCGGCACCAACCCCGACCCCTCCTTCCCCAGCGAAATGGGACCGCTGCCCGGTGCTGGTGCCTTACTCGCCTTCATCCAGACGGGAACCGGCGTTAAACCCACCATCATCGGCAAACCAGGGCCCATCATGTTCCAACAAGCAGTCAAGCGACTGGGCGGCACGCCAGAAAACACCGCCATGGTCGGCGACCGGCTGTCCACCGATATCCTGGGCGCACAAAACGCCGGATTGCATACCATTCTGGTTCTTTCCGGCGTCACCAAACTGGAAGACATCAAAATCCAAAACATCGAACCAGATTTTGTTTTTGCGGACATAAGTGAAATTGCCTCAGCACTTCAAAAATGACCCCAGAAACACAAGTTTTTCGCCCTACGAAAAAGTATTGGGTTAGTGAGTTGCTAAGTTTTATTTTCTTAGCAATTTTCATGTACATCGCCGGATATACATTTTGGTTCTTTTCGTATCGTTTACCCAACTGGGTTTTCGGGGTTGTTCTTGTGGAAGCTCTGATATTTTTTTTAGCGTTCCTTGTTATCACATGGAAGATTCTCCATATTCGGCTGCAAATATCAGATACCACGATTCAAGGCCATACAGGGTGGAAACCTTTCAGATTTAATTGGGATGAATTGATTTCAGTAAACTTGGTAACCACAGGAGAAAGAGGCAAAAAACACGAATTAATACTATTCACACAGGATGATGAAAGACAACTAGATTTAGCAGCATTTGACAAAACGGCCGTTTGGCAAGCCATCGAGACCTATGCCCCACCTGAAATCCTCGAACCCAAGGCTTATCAAAAACATGACCAATACCAACTTTACAAACAAGAAGCCAATGAACGTCTGAAATCCATGACATTGCCTGTTTCTGTAACCCTGTCCTTTTGGGGACAATTGCTCTATATAGTTGGTTTGCTATTCTTTTCCTTCTGCGCCTTCATGTCATACACATTCGCACCAAGTGCTTCATATTTTTTCTCGTTTTTCGTTATCCTATGCCTTTTAGGTTTATCCTTCGGGATAGGCACACTTTCAGCAGACGATAACAAAATATCTGTAAAAAAACCTTGGGCTACTTACCAACTTTATTGGTCAGACATTCAATTTATCGAATTAAGTTCCCATGGTGAAGATGGCTTACTTGTATTTTCTGGAAAGGATAAACGTCTAAGATTCGCTGCGCCAGCCTTGTGGAAATGGAAACAGAAAGGTGACTTTCTTCTATTCGTCAACCAAAAAATCGAAGACCAACAGATCGAAACTAAAACAAATTGGAAAGCTGTATTTCACTTTAACAAAAATGTACGGGTTTCACGCAATGGATAGCAATACCTTTCCCCTACAAACGTTTCATGCCCATAAAAAGTATTGGGCTAAACTGGATTATAGTCACAATTCTCGCGGCTTATTATGTTAACTGCTCTTTGCCGGATTGGTTTTTTAATAGAGTAAGAGCAATGACACAGACTATCGCTCCCCTTCTATTCATTGTTTTGGTTAGCTTAGCAATTCATCATTTTAATTTGAGCTTTTGCCTTCAACCATAAAACGACCTGGCCGTTTCCCTGGAAAATCAAAGCTAGCGTAAGCGAAACGGCCGTTTCCGGCTTCAACGGCGCGATAAAACTAAACGTCAACTGGGATGACCTCATCTTCTTGCACTACGAGAAGCAGAAAAACACACATTGGCTCTTCTTAGCCACCCAAGAGGAAGACATCCACTTCTCGTTAGATCATTTGCCAGCAACGGCCGTTTGGCAAACGTTAGAAAAGCAAGCCAATCCTGCAATCCTCAAAGACAGCGGCTCCCAAAAAGTAAACGAACGAGACAAAATCAAAGCACAAGAAATCGTTGAAAACGTAGAACCTGCCTCTGGTTGTGAAACCAAGGCGATTCTTTCAATGGGGTTTCACTCTAAGTCTTTTTGTTTTTATCGTTATGTCATACGTATTTTCTGGGATCAAAAATTATGGGGAGGGATCATCATCTTTTTAATCTTCCGTCATTGATCGTCATCTACTTTCTTCTACAATTAGGATCGATTAAAATTGATGAAACCTCAATCGATTACTTTCCCTGGAAACGACATTATCAAATTCAATGGGACAACATAACTCAAATCGAAACCGACCAGCAAGGTGGAATCAATTGTATTTCCAAGGAACTCAACAGCAATTAGCCATTCCAGGATTCAGTGCTTACCAACAACAAGGCAGTGTTTTAATGGCTCATCTTCTGGACGCTCAAATAAATCAACGTCAACTTCCTCTGCACCGGACATGGAAAGCAAACTTTAAGCGACAGAAGTACACAAAGGTAAAAACATGAGCGACAAAATTAATCTCTACAATCTAAGTTTTGACGAACTAACCGACATTCATCACCAATCTCGGCCAACCCAAATTCCGCACCCAACAAGTGTGGGATTGGATGTACAAACGGTACGCCCTCGATTTTGAAGCGATGGGCAACATCCCCAAAGCCCTGCGCACCCAACTGGCAGAAACCGCCACCCTGCAAATCGGTGAAATCGTCGATGAACTGTTTTCCAGCGACGGCCGCACCAAAAAAGTGCTGTTCAAACTGCCAGATGGTCAGTTCATCGAAACCGTGCTCATGAAATATGAAAAACGGCGCACCCTCTGCATCAGCACGCAAGCGGGCTGTGCCATGGGCTGTGTTTTCTGCGCCACCGGGCAAATGGGCTTCTCCCGCCATCTCACCGTCGCCGAAATCGTGGCGCAGGTGATGTATTTTGCCCACCAACTGGCGCAAAAAGACGACCATGTGACCAATATTGTGATGATGGGCATGGGGGAACCACTGCATAATTACGATAATACGTTAACGGCCGTTGATCGCCTCACTTCCCCCGACGCCTTTGGCCTGGGCGCACGCAAAATCACCATCTCCACAGTCGGTCTCGTGCCAGCCATGCGCCGCTACGCCGACGAACAGCGCCAAACCCCGCTCGCCGTCTCCCTGCACGCCGCCACCGACGAAGAACGCAACAAGCTCATCCCCGTCAACAAACGCTGGCCCATCGCCGAGGTGCTGGATGCCTGCCAATACGTCATCGAGCAAACCGGACGGCGCATCACCTTCGAGTGGGCGCTCATCAACGGCCAAAACGACACCATCGACCAGGCCCAGGCCTAGGCAAACTCATCCAGGGCATGTTGTGCCACGTCAACCTGATTCCGCTCAACCCCACAGAAGAATACGGCGGACTGCCCTCCTCCCCAGAACGAGTCGAAAAATTCCAGGAAGTGCTGGAAGGCTACGGCGTCAGCAGCACCGTGCGCGTGCGCCGCGGCATCGACATTCAGGCTGGCTGCGGCCAATTACGAGACCGGCAATATCCAATAAATAGCAAGTTTTCATGCAGAAGCATTAATCAGTCAATGACCACCCCCAAAGGGGGTGGCTTGAGTCAATGCACCTAGAAGGTGCGCTATTACTTACCTACTCAAACAATCTACCTTGCGTGGCTTCCATATCTTCACTTTTCTCATTTTGCCACTTCACATATTTCTTGATTCTTTCTTCATCCAGGCCGACACTGCTCACACAGTACCCTCGCGACCATACATGCTGTCCCCAATACTTTTTTCGCAGCTCTGGATAACGGTCAAATAGACCCAATGCCAGTTTCCCTTTCAGAAATCCCATGAATTGCGATACGGCATACTTCGGAGGTATCGACACCACAAGGTGCACATGGTCTGGTTGGACATTGATTTCTATCACTTCAATTCCATCTTTTTGGTTGCATAAAGTATGAATTTGGCGCTCAACATACTTGGCTACTTCATCTCGCAATATCTTGTAACGATACTTTGGGCAAAACACGATATGATATTTGCACTCATATAACGAATGCGCTAACTTCCTAAATTGACGAGTCATTATATTTCTCCTATTAGTTTCGCACCTTCTAGGTTGATATATGATACTCGTCATATTCACTACTCTGGTAGAACCTTTTATTGTTCCACTGCCACAGGCTAAGAAAGGGCCGACCAATGATATTCTTGACCACGATTGTGACCGCGAGCAAAGCAGTTTGTTGGTTGGGACTATATATAGTCGGTGAACGCATTTTACATCGAGCCGTTTTCTGAAAGTGGGCCAGCGCCAGAACCTGGATGGGTACTTGGCTAACGATTCCTCTATGAACGAGGATCACTAACTTGATGCTTTCGAGGATCCGCAATCGACTGACATCCCAGGTAGATGATGGGTATTGGCACGATCGCTATGGGTAGTATGTGGGTTTAGGGGTTGCATGTGCGGTTTCGGTATGGCACTTGGGTCGAGGGAGGATCGAGATAGTTGGTTGACGCAATTGTTCACGCATATAGTTATCCAATAATCCCTGCTTGATTTGATAAACATTTGTTTGAGTTTCTTGGGCTATTTGGTTAAAGCGAACCCAGACTAACATCGCACAAGCAATATGATTTCGCTGCGCTCGTTGTGAACGACATTGTGATGATTCTAACGCCGTCACTTGTTTGGCTTCACGGTGAAACTGCTCAATCTTCCAACGAATGGCACTTTCTTGTCGAGTAGCATCCGTCGAATCTTGAGAAAAGTCGTTAGTAACGACATAGTGTGCGCTGGGAAGACAACAAAGCCGGAACAGTTTCAGTTGATGACCTTTTGGGAATTTATTAAGATGAACCGTTTTCCCCGCTTCCAACTCGGTTTCAGACCAAGTAAGCGAATCAACACGATGATAGGGTTCCTCAGGATGTTCAGACACCTGACGATTGGCTTTGAGTGGGCAGTAGTAAATCTTGTCTGCCTTTTCGATTGTTTTCATTATTTCCATGGTGGCATACCAACTATCCATCAACACGGTGCGGAACGGGAGCTTTTCAACGTAGAGAATCGTTTGCCACATGTCCAGTAAATGGTCGAGCTTACTGCGACCATCTCGTTCCGGGTCAAGATTCGGTAATCGATGACCCAAAACTGTTCCGTATCGGGATTAACATAGACACAAGTCACAATGCCAATCCCCTTGATTACCTTTTTTGCATTGCCACTCCATTGGCGACGGACCAGTTAACCAATCATAACGAAACGACTTTTGTCAAAACGGTATCATCGAAAAGGATGTCGCCATTTTCCAAGATAACAAATGCCTGGATTGCACCATATGGCGCAATTCCGAGGAGTAAGCTTGTTACCACTGACAAACGATGGATACGGTGATGACTAAATTGTTCACGGTTCACTGAGTACTAACCACATCCCAAATACCAGCACGGATCATCCGGGTTGCCGCCAATACGAATCTCAAAGTGAATATGCGGGCCAGACGAGTTCCCCGTATTACCCGAATAGCCAATCACATTCCCTTTGTAGACAATCTGCCCTGGTGCCACATTGATGCCGCTTAAATGGGCATAAATCGTGTCAAAACCATTGCCATGATTGATCACAATGAGATTGCCATACCCCCACGTATTCCAGCCAGCATACGTAACAGTGCCGGTATCGGCCGCAAAAACAGCGTTGCCTTCACCCAACGCAATATCAATGGCAGGATGACCATACCAATAAAACTGGGTGAAATTCCGATTATTGACAGGATATTGGAAAGAACCCGTCCCCACAATCAACGGCTGAATACCGCCGCCCAGTCCAGAACCGCCACTTGATGCTACCGTTGGTGGCTGCCAAATCACCACTTCTCGCTTGGCCCCCGGCACCATAATAGACGTCTCTGGATAGAGACGATAGGGAAATTCCAAATTATTATCGGTATACGCAATAATATCTTCCACCGGAATGCCATATTCTTCAGAAAGACTTTCCAGCGTGTCTCCAGGCTGCACCTCATGCAAAACGGCATCAATCGGCAAAATGATGAGTTCGTCACCTGGCTGTAACAAGGTGGCTTCCTGGCTTAGACGCGCGTTACCGCCCAACAAGGTTTCTACAGCAATGCCAAACTGCTCCGCAATGAGCCCAGGCGTATCACCCCGTTCAACGGTGTAGGTTTCAAATTCGTGATGAGGCAAGGTTCCCTGATAAGTATGGGGATTGGGTTGTGGTGCTAATCCAGTGTCACTTAAGACTGGGAGATCGCCAGTCGAGAAATCGTAGAGGGGGGCTTGATCGCTGTTGATGGCAGTGGTGCCGTCTGGTGTGGATTGGGAGGATGTTGAAGTGGAAACGGCCGTTTCCCCCCCATCTCCTTCCACTACCCCATTATCAGCTAACCCAATACGCCACCCAAAAAATATAAGAATGGCAACGACCAATATAACCAGATATCCGCCGCCTTTTTGCCAATGATTGCTTTCTGCTTCCATAAATTTCTTCCCAGATGATGCGAAATTATGGCATCATCAAAACGAGAAGGATGCTAACACAAAGCCCTAGAAACACAAAAGCGGGCCTCGACTGAGAACCCGCTTCTCTATAATTCTATTCAGAAAAAACGCAAGACTAATTCATCATATCCTTGGTCAATGACTCCAGGAATTCATAATTTGTCTTCGTGCCACGCATCCGTTGGAAAACGGCCGCTGTCGCACTGCTGATGTCATAACCAGGCGTATCCATCAGATGCCCCAACATACGGCGCATCGTGTAAACACGAGCCAATTCATCACCAGAAAGCAGCAAATCTTCACGGCGGGTGCTGGAACGTTCGATGTCGAAAGCCGGGAAAATACGGCGTTCTTGCAAACGACGACTCAACAAGAGTTCCATATTACCAGTCCCCTTGAATTCCTCGTAAATCACATCATCCATACGACTGCCCGTATCAACCAAAGTCGTACCGATAATCGTCAGGCTGCCACCTTCTTCCAAGTTACGCGCCGCCCCAAAGAAACGTTTCGGCGGATACAATGCCGACGGATCCAAACCACCAGAAAGCGTGCGACCGCTGGGCTGAACCGTCAAATTATAAGCACGAGCCAAACGGGTAATCGAGTCCAGCAAAACAACCACATCCTGCCCGCCTTCCACCAGGCGCTTGGCACGCGCCAAAGCCATCTCAGCCACACGACAATGCTGGCGTACCGGCTCATCAAACGTCGAGCTAGATACTTCACCATCAATCGAACGCTGCATATCCGTCACTTCTTCAGGACGCTCACCAATGAGCACAACCATCAGATGAAGGTCTGAATAATTTTCAGAAAGTCCGTTCGCAATATCTTTGAGGACAGTTGTTTTACCAGATTTCGGAGGCGAAACAATCAAACCACGCTGTCCACGACCAATAGGCGCTACCAAATCAATCAAACGTGTTGATAAGATTGTGGGGCTGGTTTCTAATTTAAGTTTTTCATCTGGGAATATAGGGGTTAATTGTTCATAACGGGGACGTTTCTTAGCCTTATCTGGAGACATACCATTAACAGCTTCTACACGCAGTAAGCTGTAATATTTTTCATTGTCTTTAGGCACACGCACCTGCCCCAAAACCTGATCTCCATTACGCAAGCCTAAACGCTTAATCTGTGAACTAGAGACATAGATATCATCTGCACCGGGCAAATAATTTTTGCCTCGCAAAAAGCCCATGTTTTGCTTGTCGTCTTCAACGACTTCAAGAATACCACCACGGAAATCATATCCTTGTTTTTCAGCAGTACTGCGCAAGATTTCATAGATTAAATCTTGCTTTTTCATGGTACTGAATCCAACCACCTCTTTTTCACGAGCAATGTCCCGCAATTCAACTAGCTTTAGTGCATTAAGTTCTGCAATATCCATCCTTAGTTTTCTCCAGTTCAACTGTTGGTAGGTATTTGCCTACAAACAAAACATGCTGACGAATTTGTCAATTATCAATCTATTTGTGATTCGCCAGAATGATGGGGGTTTAATTGTTAGTGGTATGGGAATTTTCCTTAGGAATTTGTCCCTCGACGCAATGATATGCGTTAACCTTGATATTTTACATTGATTTTATAATTTAACTGTTTTATGAAATTACTCATCCGCCCAGCAATAAAATGCTTTCTACTGCAATTTTATTCATCTGTCATTTCGGGGAATTAGGTGTGAAGCACCGAATAAAGAACGATAACCTTTAATTATATTAATCTACAAATTTGGGAATATGGTTGGAAACCACGTTAGCGGCTACAGGAGTATAACATGCCGCCAAATCTGCGTCAATTGTTTTGCTGTGCAGTCTTAGAAATCCATGCAAATGATTAAGCAATAAAGAGCAGCACATAGTACGCCATGGCCACAGACCATAGCAGGGAATCGATGCGATCAATGGCGCCGCCATGTTCCCCAAAAATATGACCGGAATCTTTCACTTTTGATTCTCGCTTAATCATCGACATGCCTAAATCGCCCAATGGACTGACGACGGAAGCTAACAAACCGATGACCATCGCCGGCAGCCAAGCAAGCTGTAAAAGAAGGGCGGTACCAATCGTTAAAAACGTGCCAAGAACGATGCCGCCAACATACCCTTCGACGGTTTTATTGGGGCTTAACCGAGGGGACAATTGATGCCGCCCCAATACTTTGCCTGCCATAAATCGTCCAACCATATACGCGCCTGAATCTGCAAACCAGGTGCTGACAAGGGCCAGAATCGTCCACTGCCAAGCATTAACTTCGATGCCTCGTAAAAGCATAAAATGGCTACCAATCCACCCAAATATCATAAAGCCACCCACCATTGTCATCCAGCTTAAGGTGGCATGTTCATTTTTCTGTTTTTCATATAACCAAAGTGCATAAGCCATGAATAGTAGCAAACTAATGAGGGTTACTGGGCCAGATATATTTAATTCTGGCATTTGTGCGGCTAGTAGGAATAGAAACACGGCAGGAAACAGTATCCACAAGGAGATGCTTACGCCGATTTTACGCACCATGTTGGTGAATTCGTAGGTAGCTATAAGGAGAACGGCCGTTATCGGCACAAAAAAGAACCATCCACCCAAATAAACCAAATAGAGCGCCAGAGGGCCTAGCGTGAGAGCAATAACAGCACGTTTCCACAACATGATAGGGGTTTCCTTAACTATTCTTCAGTGACTAAGCCAAATCGGCGTTCGCGCTGGTTAAAGGCAACAATCGCACCATACAATTCTTCACGCCCAAAATCAGGCCATAACGCGGGTGTTGGATAATACTCGGCATACGCGGCTTGCCAAATGAGAAAATTACTAATACGCAATTCACCACTGGTACGAACAACAATATCTGGATCCGGCAAACCCGCTGTGAACAGATAAGAGCTAAACAATTCCTCATCCAAATCATCTGGCGAGATGCCATCTTCTAACATCATTTTAGTGGCATGAAGGATTTCAGCTCTTCCCCCATAATTGAATGCTACATTTAGAATGAGGGTGTCGTTATCCTTTGGTGAGTTCAATGGCGCGACGAACTTTATCCTGCAAGTTTTGCTCGATACCAGATAGATCACCCAAATGGTGTAAACAAACACCTTGTTCATTCAAGTCATCAATCTCTTGATCGAGAACGCGAGCAAATATGCGCATCAAGCCTTTAATCTCGCTTTCTGGACGACCCCAATTTTCCGTAGAAAATGCATAAATTGTCAGGATTTTGACGCCGAATTCCACACATGCATTCACAATGCGGCGTAAATTTTCAGCCCCTTGTCGGTGACCTGCTTGCCGGGGAAGACCTCGTTTTTTCGCCCAACGGCCGTTACCATCCATAATGATAGCGATATGTTGGGGAATTCGATACCCACTTAAGTCGAGCGGCTCTGGTTGCCTTTTGACCATATGCTAAACTTCCATTAATTCGGCTTCTTTAGCCACGCCGATTTCATCGATTTGCTTGGTATATTTATTCGTTAACTCTTGCAAATCATCCTGTCCACCGTGTTGATCGTCCTCAGATATGAGTTTCTCTTTTTCAAACTCACGCAAATCATTTATAGCGTCACGGCGTACGTTGCGCACCGCAACCTTCGCTTCTTCTACACGCTTACTAACCAATTTGCTTAAATCACGCCGCCGTTCTTCCGTAAGACGTGGAATATTGAGGCGAATAATCTTGCCATCATTATTAGGCATAATTCCTAAATCTGATTTCAAAATCGCTCTTTCAATCGCAGAAATAGAACTGGCATCATAAGGCCGGATTGCAATTTGCTGTGGCTCTGGCACAGAAACAACCGCCATTTGAATCAACGACATTTCCACACCATACATTTCAACAATAATCCTATCAAGCAAATGAGGAGAAGCGCGGCCTGTACGAAACGCAGCTAAGTCAGCCTCAAGGGAAGTAACCGCCCCACGCATCCTGACTCTCAGTATCATGTAACAATTCTGGTATCATTCGACCCTCCAATTGCAACTACGCGGATTAAAAAAGACCAAGGTACTAGTCGCTAACATAATGATACCACGACTAGCCTTAGTCTTCATATTCTGCTACGTTCCATTTTTTACAAATGTCGAATGATCGTCCCTACTTTCTCACCCAATACAAGACGCTTCACACTGCCTTCTTGCCAAAAGTTCAGAACCACAATAGGCATATCATTATCCATACAAAGAGAAACGGCCGTGCTGTCCATCACACCCAAGCGGGCATTCAACGCATCAATATAAGAAAGTTCATCAAAACGCTTGGCATCAGGATTTTTCTCAGGATCAGAATCGTAAATAGCGTCCACTTTGGTCGCCTTAATTAACACATCCGCCCCAATTTCATTTGCCCGTAGCGCACCAGCTGAATCCGTAGTGAAATAGGGATTACCAGTACCGCCACCAAAAATTACCACCCGCCCTTTTTCTAAATGACGCATCGCCCGCAAGCGAATATAAGGTTCGGCCACCGTGCGCATCTCAATTGCCGTTTGCACCCGTGTCACCACACCTACATTTTCTAGCGCATCTTGCAAAGCCAGCGAGTTCATCACCGTAGCAATCATTCCCATATGGTCTGCCGTAGAACGTTCCATACCCAGGTCTCTGCCAATCGTGCCTCGCCACAAATTACCAGCACCAATAACAATGGCTATCTGCACACCTAAATCATGCACATCTTTGACAACTTGAGCGACTTCTGCCGCTCTAGCGGGGTCGATACCAAGGCCACTCTTTTCCGGCCAATGCTTCACCACCCATTTTGAGCAATATACGTTTATAAACTGGTTGTGACATGTATCTTTCTCCTTGGGGAAACCAATCAAAACTTGTGTTTTTTAACTCAATGATTTCCAAGGGGGAATTTCTAAGCTCCCTGTTTTTGAATGCGCTAAAAATTCCCCAACAGGCAAAAAAAAGGGCGTTCTTGCGAACGCCCTCTCGATTAAAACAACTGCCTAATCGAGCGATTCTCCCAGTTCATACCGGGCAAAACGCCGAATCTTAATGTTTTCGCCAGTCATGCGAATGTAATCTGTGGCTAACTGCTCAATGGTCATCTTGTCATCTTTAATAAAGGGTTGATCCATCAAAACAGTTTCTTGATAGAATTTATTCACACGACCGAGGACGATCTTATCTACAATTTCCGCTGGTTTACCTTCCGCCAATGCCTGATTGCGTAAAACCTCAACTTCCCGATCCAACTCACTTTGAGGCACATCGTCACGAGTCAGATAAAGAGGACTCGAAGCTGCAATGTGCAACGCAATATCATGTGCTAGGCCACGAAACTGTTCGTTACGCGCCACAAAGTCTGTCTCACAGTTGATTTCTACCATGACGCCTACGCGGTTGCCAGGGTGTGTATAAAGTTCAATGACACCTTCATTAGCTTCGCGACCAGAGCGTTTGGCGGCACGGGCAGCACCTTTTTCACGTAAAATATCAACAGCTTTGTCATAATTACCATCGGTTGCTTCCAAAGCTTTTTTAGCTTCAAGAATGCCAGCTCCGGTGGTTTCCCGCAGTTCTTTCACCATTTGTGCAGTAATTTTCATGGTGTTTACTATCTCCTATTTGTTCAAAAACTATTCGTTTTCTTCGTCAGCGCCGACAGCCACTTCTTCAATAATCTCAATTATCGTCTCTTCGACGACGATTTCTTCTACTTCTTCATCTTCAGCTTCACGAATTTTCGCCAGTGTTGAAGCACCCAACAATTGCTCATCATCCATGTCTTCGACGCCATCATAAGAAGCGCTTGCTCCATAACCATCGAAATCGGTGATCTCACTGTCGAAGTCATCTTTACGCATATTCAAGCCTTCCAAAGCAGCGTCAGCCATTTTGCCAACAATAAGCTTGATGGCGCGAATCGCATCATCATTAGAAGGAATAATGTGATCGATGGGATCTGGGTCACAGTTGGTATCCACCACAGCGATAACAGGGATTTTAAGGATATTGGCTTCTTTAACGGCCGTTTCCTCATGCGTCACATCAACCACAAACATCAAAGCCGGCAGGCCTTTCATCTTGCGGATACCACCAAGACGCATATTTAACTTCTCAATTTCACGTTCATAGCGAAGCCGTTCACGCTTCTTGAGATAATCAAATTCACCTGCATCACGACGGGCCTCCAACTTCTCAAGAACCTTGATGCGTTCGCTAATAGTTTTGAAATTTGTCAATGTGCCACCCAACCAACGTTCATTCACGTAAGGTTGATGACCACGGATGGCTTCACCAGCAATCGTATCAATCGCTTGTCTTTTTGTACCGACAAACAAAACCTCGCCACCTTGAGCAACTGTGTCGCGCACCAAATTGTATGCATCATCAATGAGACCTAATGTCTGCTGTAAATCGATAATATGAATACCGTTCCGTTCAGTGAAGATATACGGTTTCATCTTCGGATTCCAACGACGGGTACGGTGACCAAAATGCACGCCTGTCTCTAACAGGGCTTTCATTGAAACTACGGCCATGGGGTTATTCTCCTAAATAATTGTTTTTTTCTTCCATACTCATCATCCTAAAGCGGAACTCACAAGGCCTATATACCCACTTATCTATCCGAGGCACCTTTTCAGGCAAAGATAATCAAGCAGAGCATAATGCAAGCACACCCGCATTAGTCCGAGTATGTGTAAGATGTAAATAAATTGCCCATTAACGTACGGGAACCTACCAAAATGGCAAGCCGATAGATTATAGCGAATGTGATTTTTTGCGCAAACTTTTCAAACGCCATGCGCGACATTCCAATTGACTCCCCCACATTTTCGGATAGGATACTTTCCCCCTTATATGAAAGCGGGAAAGTATCCCCAAAAAAGCTAGACACGTTTTTCGCTTTCACTTAAGTAAACTACGATTTTACATCCTAGTGTTTTCAAGATACTTTTCGCGGTTTACTTAGGTAAACCACAAAAAGTTCTTAAAATTACCAACACGCAAAATTGTGGTTTCCTTCAAGGAAAAGCGGGTTTTGCACAATTTTATTTCCAAAAACTTTCCCGCTTTTACCTAAAACACTGAATTTCGATCAGGAGTCAATAATGGAACAAAAACTGCAAGAACTCAAAACCCGTCTACTTGAAATCAACGATCTCAATAGTGCTACATCTCTGCTTAACTGGGATCAGAGTACCTATATGCCTCCCGGCGGCGCAGTCGCTCGTGGACGACAAATGGCTACCCTGAGTCGCCTTGCGCACGAACAGTTCATCGACCCCACTGTCGGTAAATTGCTGGACAATCTGCAAGCTTACGGCGAAAGTCTGCCCTACGACAGTGACGACGCCAGCCTCATCCGCGTCACCCGCCGAAGCTACGAAAAATCCACCCAAATACCAGCCTCACTCCTGTCCGACTTCTACCAACATGCGGCTGCTGCCTATCAAGCGTGGATAGACGCCCGCCCCAATAACGATTGGGTCGGCATTCAACCCTATCTCGAAAAAACGCTCGATCTCAGCCGCCAAATGGCTGATTGCTTCCCCGGCTATGACCACATCGCTGACCCCCTCATCGACATATCTGATGAAGGCATGAAAGCTGAATCTGTACGTGCCGTTTTCGCAGAACTACGTGAGCAACTCGTACCCATTGCCCAAGCGATTACCAGCCAACCCCTTGCCGACAACAGTTGCCTGCACGCAAGTTACCCAGCGGACAAACAGTTGGCCTTTGGCAGAGCCATCATCAAGGATTATGGCTTTGATTTCAACCGAGGCCGTCAAGACATGACTCACCACCCCTTCATGACCAAATTTGCCCTAGGGGATGTGCGCATTACCACCCGTGTCAAAGAAAATGATCTGAATGAAGCTTTATTCAGCACCTTACACGAATCAGGTCATGCCATGTATGAGTTGGGCATCAATATGAACCTGGATGGCACCCCCTTAGCCAACGGAACCTCATCTGGCGTGCATGAAAGTCAATCTCGCCTCTGGGAAAATTTAGTCGGCCGTAGTAAAGGATTCTGGAAACATTATTATCCCAAGCTCCAGGAAGCGTTCCCAGCGCAATTAGGCAGTGTGCGCATGGACACTTTCTATCGCGCCATCAACCGTGTGGAACGCTCCCTCATCCGCACTGATGCAGATGAAGTTACCTACAATCTGCACGTTATGATCCGGTTTGACCTGGAATTAGCTCTACTCGAAGGGTCGCTTGCTGTTAAGGATTTGCCAGAAGCATGGAACGCTCGCTATCAATCTGATCTCGGTTTGCAAGCACCAACTGATGTGGATGGTGTGCTTCAAGATGTGCATTGGTATGGCGGTACAATTGGCGGGGCATTCCAAGGTTACACCTTAGGCAATATCATGAGCGCTGCTTTCTTCGACAAGGCAATTGAAGCGCATCCTCAGATACCAACAGATATTGAGCAGGGTCAATTTGAAACATTACACGGATGGTTACGTGAAAATATTTACCAATACGGGAGCAAGTTCACAGCCAATGAGTTGATTGAACGTGTCACCGGCAGTCCTCTGAGCATCGACCCGTATATCACCTATCTCCGTACCAAGTTTGGGGATTTGTATAATTTCTAACTTGGGCAAAGGGTGGTTGCGAATCATCCGTTGGTTTTATACGTTATAAAAAAAGCCGATTTCAAATGAAATCGGCTTTTTATTTATCATCTATTTAAGAAGTTCAACTTCTTGGTTACGTTCACTAATTCAAGGAGAAAATACCCTGGTCTTCTTTTGGCTTCAACCGCAAAAGCGTGACTTCTTCCCGATAGACAGCAATCAACCTACGCAGGAGGGTGGTCACTTTTTCATTCTCTAAGATTGCTTGTTTCTCTTCTGCTGGCAGTTGAATAGCGGCCGACGCCAAATAAACTAACTCTTCATAATTATCAGGCATTTGTGAAGGATCGAATTCAACTTGCCCCAAATCAGCCAAGAAAATCAGGTATTCTAGGAGCCAGGGTGTTAGTTCATCAGCAAATTGTTCAACCGCTTCCAGGCTTTCTTCTTGGAAGGGTAATGTCTCTACCTCACCCATCAAGTAAGGCAATCTATGATCTAGTGATATGATACGGAACCGTTCTGTTCCTACAGCCATGATGAGTAAACGGCCGTCTTCCAATTTCTGCACTTCTGCTATCTCAGCCACACACCCCACCTCGTAGGGATCCGCGACTGGCCCCCATTCTGCAACACCACTCTGGATGAGAACAACGCCAAACGGCCGTTTCTCATCCAAACAAACCTGCACCATCTCCTTGTACCGATCCTCAAACACATGCAAAGGCAATGGCATCCCTGGAAAAAGCACTGTATTCAACGGAAACAACGGCAATTCATATGTCATGATGATGCTCCTTTAAAAAAATAAAAAGCGGAATGACACCATATCATTCCGCTTCATTATACACCAACTAAAAGCTGAAAAATCTTTCCTTAGAATTTATTGAGCTTTGGGACTAGCTGCAATAACCTCTGGTGTTA
The DNA here is from genome assembly GCA_963747345.1 of uncultured Chloroflexia bacterium. Classification (GTDB taxonomy): domain Bacteria; phylum Chloroflexota; class Anaerolineae; order Promineifilales; family Promineifilaceae. Next base: position 42,412 of record CAVVFA010000017.1, read on the forward strand.
CACCATCTTCAAACTGCTTGAAGTTCGCAATGAACATGCCTACCAGTTTTGTCGCTTGGGCATCATAAGCAGCTTTATCTGCCCATGCACCACGCGCATTTAACACCTCAGCAGGCACACCCGGCACCGAAACCGGAACTTGTAAACCAAAGAAGCTTTCTTCAACCGTCTCCACATCGTCCAATTGACCAGTCAAGGCAGCAGTTACCATCGCTCGTGTGTAAGCCAATTTCATCCGACCCGCTACACCAGCCGGACCACCAACCCAACCTGTATTAATCAACCAAACATTAGACTCATGTTTGTCCAGTTTCTCACCTAACAATTTAGCATAATCACCAGGATGCAGCGGCATAAATGGTGCACCAAAACAAGCACTAAAGATTGGTTGTGGCTCAGTGACACCGCGTTCTGTACCGGCAACCTTAGCCGTATAACCGCTCAAGAAGTGGTACATTGCCTGTTCTTTGGTCAGCTTGCTGATTGGAGGCAGCACCCCAAACGCATCAGCCGTCAGGAAGAATACATTGTTGGGATGACCGCAAACACCATTGGGATCCGCATTTTCAATATGCGTAATTGGATAGCTAGAACGTGTGTTTTCAGTCCGAGAACCATCATTCAAGTCAACACGACGGGTATGGTTATCATAAACAACGTTTTCTAAAATGGTGCCAAATTGACGAGTTGTTTCATAAATTTCCGGTTCGCCTTTTGGATCTAATTTGATTACTTTAGCGTAACAACCGCCTTCAAAATTAAAGATACCATCATCACTCCAACCGTGTTCATCATCCCCGATGAGAGTACGCCCGGGATCACTGCTGAGTGTGGTTTTGCCTGTACCACTCAAACCAAAGAAGAGAGCCGCATCATCCAGGTCTTCGCCATAATTGGCTGAACAGTGCATGGATAACACACCTTCTTTTGGCAAGTAGTAGTTCATGGCAGAGAAGATGCTCTTCTTGATTTCACCACCATATTCTGTTCCGCCAATCAATACCAGGCGTTGGCTAAAATCGACAAGAATAAATGTCATGCTGTTTGTGCCGTCAACTTCCGGTTCTGCGTGGAAACGAGGCAAGTCAATGACGGTGAATTGCGGTACGTGATTCTTCAGTTTTTCCGCATTCAGTTCACGGACAAACATGTTGCGGGCAAACAAATTGTGCCAGGCATATTCATTGATCACGCGCACAGGCATCCGGTAGCGTTCGTCGGTGCCCGCATAGCCATCGAAAACAAAGATGTCACGATTCTGGATGTAGGCCATCATTTTGTCATGTAAAGCATTAAATTTTTCTTGGGGAAACGGACGATTGACCTTACCCCACCAAATATCAGCCTCGGTGGTCGGTTCTTTAACAACGAACTTGTCGTTAGGGGAACGTCCGGTGTGGTCGCCTGTGCTCACAACGATAGGGCCAAGGTGAGCAATATGTCCTTCACGACGGCTAATGATTTGTTCGTAAAGCATAGAGGTACTTAAATTCCAATACACGGTTCCTGGGTTTTTTATGCCGTGGTTTTCCACGCCGTAATCAGCTACAAATGGGCCAAAGTTTTGCATTATAAATCTCCTATTTTTTTGGTCTATAGATTGGGGGAATTTTCACCTGGCCTTCGGCCTTTTACTGTATTAACAGAAAATTGGTGAAGACCTGTCAGATTCACACAACACCTGATAGAACCCTAATTTTCAATATTCAAGCCAGTTCACACTAGCAATAACAGTTTACAGAAATTTAACCTTTATTACAAATGTAATAATCAGGATTTTGTCATAAAAAATCGGTGCTATTTGTCATATATTGTGTCATTACTACACTTTGTTTGGTTGAGTTGAACAACTAGGCGATGTGTATTTTGTGCAATTTTTCACAAATAAGAATTTTTAGGTTTTTCTCAAATTTGTATGGACTAAATGTAACAAGTAGACTAGATTTTGGGAAGGATCATGATCTTACAAAAAAGGAAAAATAATGAGTCAACAACAGGTTATTGACAAGATAATTGAATCGACAAAGTGTATTGCAGTGGTGGGCTTTTCATCAAAAGTTGAACGTGCTGGTTTCTATGTGCCTGATTATTTACAGCAAGCCGGATACCACATTATTCCCGTGAACCCGAATCTAAAGGAAGGGTTGAGTGAACGCGCCTATCCTGAGCTCGCAGCGATTCCAGAACCAGTGGATTTAGTTCTCATTTTCCAGCGGAGCGAAAATGTGCCACCATTTGTCAGTCAAGCGATTGAGATAGGCGCAACGGCCGTTTGGATGCAGCTTGGTATCAGCCATGAAGAAGCCGCAGAAAAGGCGCGACTGGCCGGGCTAGATGTGGTGATGGATGCCTGTATGCTGGTGGAGCATCAACGGTATCAACGCCTGAAACTTTCCTCACCATCTGGCGTATAGGTGGCTAAGGAAAACGATTCAGGCCCCAGGAGGCACAATGAGCGACGATATTTCACAGCTTAAAGACGAAGAAAAAGAAAAATTTATTCAGATCGAGAAGGAAGATTTAGACGATAATACGACGCCAAAATCAACGGATGAACCGTGCAACAGCCCATTTTCTGACAATAAAAGTTGGATGGCGGGTGTGGTTTTAATTGCGATTGGGCTTGTTTTTCTGGCTACCAATGTGGTGGGCTTTGAGCTAAACAATTGGTGGGCTTTGTTTATTTTGATACCGGCCGTCTCGAATTTCAGCAGCGCGTATGCAAACTATAAGCAAAACGGCCGTTTAGAGAAATCAGGTCGCGGTTCTATTACTGGTGGGCTAATTCTATCGTTGATTGCATTTACATTTCTTCTTAACTGGGATTGGGCCGTTATTTGGCCGTTATTTTTAATCATCGGCGGCATCGGCGCTTTATTAGGTGGGTGGTTTGAATAGCGGTTTGTTATTGCCTGCACACCTCACATCTTAGTTTTGAAAACCGGATGCGGATTCTCTTCCTCCCCTTAAGCATCCGGTTTTCTTTTTTGACATCACCGAACAGACGTGCTATTTTATAGTTTCACAACACCCTTCCCTTCATCGAATTTTTCACACTATCAATCACATAAAACAGCTATTCTCGCTGTTATTTATTGGTTTTGTCCAATTCCAAAAAATAATTGACCTGAAATAAGTTGTATTTCTGGAATTGGTTCGCGGTTGCTTCTCTAACTGTTTGTGTCATTATTTTTCGGGAATAATCTTTTTGAAAAATCCGTTTACGTGAGGCTTTTTATGTCAACAAAACTTTTTGATGCCGTTTCTCTTTTTGCCCAACAAACAGTGGATTTCAGCGAAGCTGATCTCGATCAAGTTTGGGCATGGCGTGCACATGATGAAGGCGTCCGGTTTGCATTTATTGGCACGTACCATGAATTGCGAGATTTGGCGGTGCAACTCGCCCATCAACGGGCTAATTCTGGCACGCCTGTGACACTTGCCCACCGCGCATTGGGGCAATATTTGGCGGCTTATCGAGATTTGCAAGCTGTTTTGCTGCCTGTAAATGAGTCAAATTACGATACAAAACCCGCCCCTGGTGAATGGCCGATGCGGTATGTATATGGGCATACAGTCAGTACACAAACTATATTCTTCACGTTGGTTCATTATGGTTTGTCAAGGCAGCGTTCAGGGGAAGAACGGCCGTTATCCCTGCCAGAAGGTGAAGTAGAACGGGTCGTGGGGGCGCGGTCGGATTTTGTGGAGATGCTGGAAAACGGCCGTTATGCCGATATGCGCACCTTCTACGAAAACCTCCATCAGCGCACCCTGGCGGAGTTTACCGACATGAGTGATGAGGAAATCATGGGGGCGTCGCTTTGGTGGGAGGAGGAAGAATACACACTCCTCTACCGTCTACAGCGCTTCGACGCCCATCTGCGTCAACATACCATTCAAGCGGAAAAAACGCTGGCACAGATTGGGCAGCCTTCCAGTGAAGCGAGGCAACTTTTGCGACTTATTTTTCAGGCAGTGGCTGAAGTGGAAACTGTGCTTATGGGCGCTCCAAATTTAGGCACCACAGCGCAAGAAGCGTTGGCTCAAACTATTTTGACTCGCACCGCTTCGATTGTTGATGTTGTGAGGAAATGTAGAGAAATGGAAACGGCCGTTACCCTGGGCGATAATGAAACAATCGAACAAATTTTGGCTGACAATCCGAATTTGGTGAACACAATTGGTCAAAACCGATTGCCACTCGTGCTGACAGCTCAATATCAGAACAAACAAGAGATTGTTGACACATTGGTCAACGCCGGGGCAAAACTGAGTATTTTTGAAGCCGCCGCCATCGGCAGACTCGACATTGTGCAGAAAGAACTTGAGGAATACCCAGAAGATGTGGACGAAAACGGCCGTGATGGTTTTACCCCCTTGCAACTTGCCTGCTATTTTGGCCGAGAAGAAATCGTCACCTACCTGCTGGCACAAGGAGCAGATATCAACGCTATTGCTGAAAATCCCACGCTAATACAAGCTGTTCACGCCGCTGCCGCCAATGGTAATCTCAATATTTTGCGCCACCTGTTAGAGCGGGGCGCAAACGCCAACGCTCAACAACAAAACAGACTTACCCCTCTCCATACCGCCGCCGACAGCAACCATGCCGCTATGGCTCAACTTCTCCTAAAATATGGTGCCGACCCCACCCTGGCCAATGACTCCGGTCAAACGCCCGCCGACATCGCAAAAGCAAAAGGATATGAACAACTATGGCTGGTTATCAAACCTGCCTAGTCAGGCGTGGCTGGCCTCAGCAATGCCTATCGTTTGAAACCAAAATGGATCGGGATATGGATTTTTCTCGATACGCATCCCCGCTTTTTCCATCACCCGTTGAGATGCCAAATTATCATGCTCCGTCGTGGCAATCACTCGTTTGAGATTGCCTTGCTCAAACAGCACAGCAATTAAGCCACGAGCCACTTCTGTTGCATAGTCGTTTCCCCACATTTCCGGCAAGACCGCCCACATCAATGACACTTCTGCTTGAGACCGTGCTCTTTCCTGTTTACCAAATGAAGGCAACTGTCCCATTGGCACCCACAGGTTGTTAATGCCGCAAGCCCCCACAAACGTCCCCGTTTCCTTCAACTCGATGAGACGATCTCCCGTTGGAGGCTGACGCAAATCGGCTAATCCCCCATAGTTTTGTATATTCCACTCAAGATATTGACGACGATGGTGGCGCTGTTCAGCCGGAGTTTCTTTTTCATCTATCCAGCCTATGTTCGTGTACAGCGTATGCAGGTTATCAAGATCGTTTAAGGTAAATGGGCGAATTCGTAATCGTTCAGTTTCCAGCAGGGGCAAGCCGACCATCAAATCGCCTCTTATTCCTGATGTGGTTCCCATTTGCATTCGTAGGATAGAGTCAACTGTTGGAAGCCGTATTTGGCGACGATGGGACGGCTCATGGGGCTGGCATCGATGGTGAGGTAGCGGTAGCCACGTTGAATGGCTTCTTGTACTCTGGCGGCAAGAACGGCCGTATACAGTCCTTGCTTCCGGTATTCGACTTTGGTAGAACCACCCCACAAACTAGCAAATTGAAGGTTGGGTGAAAAGTTGAGCCATGCGGCACAAGCCGGATCGCTGCCCACATACGCCACGTAAACACTCAAGAAATCTGGCGCTTCACGCATTTCTGCCATCAACCGCTCGCCCCAACTGCTGCGGTCACCACCCCAAACTGCTTCTTCGATGGCAATGACTTGGGTTACTTCTGACGGATCGGTTAGTTTACGAATGTTGGTATTCGGTGGCTGCAATAAAATGTCGGGGGCTTGGCTTAAATCGAGTGCCATGACGGCTTCTTCTTCACCGATGGTGAAGCCGTGAGCAGCGAGTCGTTGGCGTAAATCGGGTGGGGTATCGTGGGCGTAGAGTTTCCATTCACAGGAACGGCCGTTTTCCCTAAAATACGCTATCTGTTTCTGAATCACTTCATCCGCATTCTCAGATGTCAATTTGCTGTATAAAACAAAATTGGCATCGCCTGCTGGCATTTCATCAATATAACGTACCACAGGGTCATCTACTTCACGGCGGACACCTGGGAAAATTGCCTCCAAGCGCTCTTTCTGATCATATAAAGCCAGCAATTCAGCGACTGTCATAACTCACTTCACAAAACGTGCCAATAAAGCGACCCATTCCGATGTGCGGTGATAGATGCGGAAATGTTCTGATGTTTGTAAAAAGGGAAGGTCATCAAAACCGGCATCAGCCAATCGATTTAAAGTAGCAAAAGTCTTTGCCTTATTACCCATATTTGCCCACGCAATGGCCGCATTCCACAATAACCAGATAGGGGGTTGCCCATGCACCTGCGCCTGCTCATACCACATAACAGCTTCCTGATAATTCTGCAGACGCATCTGAAGATTGCCATTAACACCCTGATTCAACATCGGATCGAAAAAGGCATAGTAGGTATCGTCGGCACGGAATAAAGAGAACCCGAGTTTGCGTGCCAATGCCTGAGATGGCTTATTATCTACATCACAAATCCAACCGATTTCCGTGTAGCCTCGGCGTGCCGCTTCCCGCATGGTAGTCGAAGCAACCGTCGTCGCCAGCCCTTGCCGTTGAGCGTGTTCGGCCGTTTCAATGCCTAATTCGCAGCGCATACCGGTGTTATATTCAGACATACACCAGCCAATGATTTGATCGTTTTCTATGACACAAGTGCCAAAGCTGTTTGCCAAGAAATCTTCGACTGACGGCCGTTCTGAAATCATCTCATTCGTTACATAGTCTAGGTTTGTTAGGCTGGTATCAGCCAGCAAGGCAGCATCAACCCACCGGAGCTTGAATTCTTTCGGAATGCGTACTTTCCAATTCGTTTTTGATGGATCTAGCCGATAATAAAGGCGCTGACCCTTCATCGGATCTTTACCCGCTAATACCATATCCATCACACGTTCCCAACCGGGTGTATAAACGAGAGTAAAAGCGCTTTGATCCAGTCCTGCCGCTATCATTTCTGGATAATACACATTGGAAATTAAACGATTCAAGGCGACATTGACTGCATCGTTGGTACGGTTTCCAGCCAGAAATATACGTCGTTTGAACCAGGCAACGGCCGATCTCGGTTTCCTTAAATCATCTACAAAAATGCGCCCAGGGGTCAATCCGGCCAAAATCGATTCGATAACAAGATGATGGGTCAGGGGAGTGAATAAAGATCGTGTTTCTTCAAATTGAACTTGTTGTAATTCGTGCATATTGTGCCATTAATGACCAATGTCAATGAAATTGAATGTCGAGAATTCAATGCTGAAAAATGAAACCAGCCTTCTCAATTGGTTTCCGGGATGCTTTGTTGTCAAACGCCCAAGAACATATCGGCTTGACCTCCTGACTTTAACAATAATCTTTAAGTTGTGCCAGCAAAAACACGCCAATACACCTGCTTTCAGTCTCCAATCTGGCATAACTATCCAACCAGTCTAAACGCCAATCTCTTGTCTCCAATCTCTAAAACATCATCGAGATATACGGGATTCCCTGCTCAATGCGGGCTAAACGGCCGTTCATAAACCTTGCCACCCAGCCATCTTCAGCCCAATCTTCCGGCGCATAATCTCGCGTCAGCACTGCATACATATCAATCTCACGCAGCTTCATGAAATGCGGAATCTCCTTCAGCCACTCTTCGTCCAACTCGTTTTCCTCGCAGTAACCGCGCCAGAAAGGTTCCCAAAATATGGGCGCAAATTCCTCTGCGTCTTGGCGATTGGTGACGGCGTAAAACAGTACCATCGCTAAGTCATATACGAAATGACCATGCAAGCAGTCATCGAAATCAAACAGCGTGATATGTCCGTCATCATCGACAAAGAAATTACCACCGTGCGCATCTTGATGGATCATGCCGTAGCTATTTTCATCTTGAGGCAGTGCGTTCAGATGAGCCATCAACTCTTGATACCGTTCACCAACCAGCGAGCCATCTTTTTCAAGGTATTCACGAATGTCTAAATTAGCAGAATCGTTCCATACGCCTCGATGCCAAGCTGAGTTAGCAGGCACGTAATCTTTGCTCAACCGATGGATACGTCCCAATAAACGGCCGTAATCCACAAAAAATGGTTCACCCCAAAAATCAGTTGTCCATACGGGGCCACCCTGCGCCTTCACAAAAGCCGTCACCAAAAACTGATCGCCCTCGCCATCATCAATCAGTTCCACCAACTCTCCATTCTCGGACAGCACGGCTTTCGCCACACCAGCCCCACCATCAGCCAAATAGTTAATCCAATCCACCTCGCCCCGAATCAAGTCCGGCGTGCGCCTGCGACTGTGACTTAAACGCAGAATGTATTCCCCGCCCTCTCTCTCATACTCAAACATAAAGCTCTCAAACCCATCCAGCAGGTTAATCTGGTCTGGCGCAATGCCATACCGCCGGCACGCTTCAGCCAAAATACCATCATTAAATCGATTTCGTATGATTGGTTCCATAAACAACCAGCGCCCACTTAGAAGCTGTCAAAGATAAAAGCCACAATTTATCAGAGATTGGAGATTGGAGATTAACGCAACACAATCTCCAATCTCCAATCTCTAATCTCCCAAAACGCGGAGTTATTGTTTTACAAGTTCCTACTTCTTAAACAAATAAATCGCCCATCCCAATGTATCGCGCTCCCAACGCAAGTATTGCTCACGAGCATCGGTCAGCCATGCCTGGAATTCCGCCAAATCCGGATCGTCGGGATGGGCACGAATATATTCGTCGCCAGTGTACCAATAAAGGCTGTAATAATTATCCCAATCATCAGGGGAGCTGACAATGGTATAGAGCAGTGTCAACCCTAATTCTTCGCCGGTCTTGAAGTTTTGGTAATGGGTGCCAAAGGTTTCTTTCTCATAACCGGCAGACTGCAAAAACGCCGGGTCTGGCTCTTTCAGCCAAAACGGTTCACCAACGGCGATGAGGCCACCCGATTTGGTCATCGCTTTGAGCGCTTCCAATGTGCCGCGATGCCCGTTCCAAATCCAACTGGCACCCAGGCAGAGTGTCAGGTCGAAGCTTTCCGGTTCGTCGGGCTGGTACGCTGCGCCGTCCATTTCCAGAAAGGCGAGGTCGGCGTGGGGGATGCGCTCGGCGAAACAGGCGCGGGCGTCGCGGCTGTGGTCAGGCGACAGGTCAACGGCCACCCCGGAAGCACCGTAGCGCTCGATGATTTGTGTTATCAATTCGCCTTTACCTGTGGCAATTTCCAGCACTTTGGCATGGGGCGGCAGTTTGAGCAGAGAGACCAACAGGCCAATTTTCTGCTGATTACTGGGGTTTAAGATGGTGTGGTATTTGTGTGTGATACCGTAAAATTTCCAAGACATGATGTTTTATTAACTCCCTTTGTTTTGATTGGTTCAAGATGCCCCAGCGGGGCGTCTGTCTCTACATGGTATTATGCTAATTTTCCGTACAACTGGGTATAACTTTTGAAACGCCACGGATGGATCTGCTGTTGGGCAACGGCCGTTTGCACAGCACAACCTGGTTCGTTAGCATGAGTACAGTCGCTAAAACGGCACTGCACCACATACTCAGCCAGGTCAGGATAGAAGTCGATGAGGTCCTCCTGATGAAGTCCAATCAGGCCAAAATCACGGATGCCGGGCGTGTCAACGACGTAACCACCGGCGCTAAACGGTAACATAATGGCTTGCGTGGTGGTGTGCTTGCCCTGGCGCCGCTTTTCGCTGATAGTATTGGTTTTCAGATGCAAGTTAGAGTCTATCGCCGAAAGCAGTGTCGATTTGCCCACGCCGGAAAGACCAGCCAATACGGTTGTTTGGCCTTGCAGGGCAGTGCGCAGGGTATCTAGCCCGTAACCTGTGTCGGCACTGGTAAGGTAAAGTGGATAGCCGAGCGTTTGGTAAATGGCAACGGCCGTTTCCACCTCCTCCACACTTTCCGCCAGATCCACCTTGTTGACACAGAGAATCGCTTTCAGATTGTTCCGCGCCGCCCCAATCAGGTATTCATCCACCAGACGCGGCCAAAACTGCGGGTCACGCCAGGAGGCGACGATGAGCAGTTGGTCTACATTGGCCGCCAGAATCTGCTTGAGATGCACGTCAAAGCTGTCCGCTCGCGCCAGACCGCTGCGTCGAGGCAGTACTTCTTGAATCAAGCCGCGATTCTCTTCTTGCAAACTAATCAAGACACGGTCGCCCACCGCGACGATGTTGGTGAAGCCGGTGCCTTCTGCCGTGAGAATGCCGCGAATGTCGCAGGTAAGTAACTGCCCATCGACTTCGGCACGGCACAAGCCCCGGCTCACTTCGACTACCACACCCAACAGAAAGGGCGATTCTTGAGCGATTTCTATCCAATGGTTGTCATCAAAGTCAGCGATAAAGGGGGTGATAACGGCCGTTACATTGTCAGCCCGCCGGTCGGTTTCATCGCGGGGCATAATGCGCCGGTCGGCAACCAGGCCATCCTCGTTCGGTACCAGCGGCTGCCAATCCACGCGATGCTTTTCCTGATTAACGGCCGTGTTGTGCCGAATCGTTTTGCGCTGCGGCTTGTCTGCCGCCTGCGCGTTGAGTTGTGCTTTTTTCAATTGTTTGTTTCGTTTTTTCGTTTTATTTGTCATTTTTTTGTTGTTGCCTTCTTGAAAAGGTAGGATAAAAGTAGTACGATGTGGCATATGAAAACTAAAACCTCCATCACCTTATCTGAAGATTTATTAGAAACTATCGATATCATGTCGATCAACTATAAAAATCGTTCCGAGTTCATTGAAATTGCATTACGCAAAGTGATTGCCCAAATGGTTCGAGATGAACAAGATGCGCAAGATTTCAAAATCATCAATGAACATGCCGCCCAATACAACGCCGAAGCCGCAGATGTTCTGAGCTATCAAACCATCCCATGAGACGAGGTGAAATCTACCGGGTAGAAAAACCCGCATCCCCTGACCCGAAAAAATTTCGCTATTTTGTCGTGGTCAGTCGTCAGGCATTGATAGAAACAGACTATTCCACAGTCATTTGTGCGCCCATTTACTCGGCTTATCATGGACTCCATTCACAAGTGCTGGTTGGTCCTGACGAAAATCTGCCACACGCCAGCAGTATCCACTGCGATGGCCTTGTCAGCCTGCCCAAAACCATGCTTACTCATCTTGTCGGCGTGCTCTCACAACCTAAACTCAATGAATTGAACCAGGCGCTCAAAGTGGCACTAGCCATCATCGACTCGTCTTGAATCTTCACTCTTCAGTCGCCAGTTTCCATGCACCAGCCAAGCAAACGCCGCACAAAATCCGCCTTTGGGTAGCGGGTCATGTCATATTTCCAGCGCGGCACTTCGACCAGTTTGGCCCCAGGTTGGCGTGGAAACAATGGCCCCTCTACGCGCAGTTGTGCATGAAGATCGTCTTGAGCCGGCAGGCGGTAATGGACGATAAATTGTTTGTTGCTGCTGATAATGTGCAGCACCCGCACACTGCCTTTTTCGACAGCGCCATGGGCAGACACCCACGAATCGACATCATTGACATCCCACAGATATTGACGCCCCTGATGATTTACTTTACGCATTCCTTTTTTATTAACAGCCATAATCCACCTCCTTGTCATTGAGATTGAAGATAAATTATTCGATCCGTCTCCAATCTTCAATCTTTTGTACAGTATCTAATTCCCATTCCTGAGTTCACCATGCCACAGATATTGCATCTCTTCAGACGTAGTCAGCAGGTCATCCAGTTTGCCCACCGCCTCAACACGGCCGTTTTTCAGCACCACAATCTGGTCAGCCTGCTGTAACGCCAGCCGCCGGTGCGAAACGACAAGACAAGTGAATGGTGAAGTAGGAACGCTGAATGATGAATGATTCAGCGTTCCTCGTTCATCATTCCTCATTCCCAACAGGTTTTGCCAGAGCTGTTTCTCGGTTTCCACGTCCAGGGCGCTGGAGAGGTCGTCGAAGACCAGCAGTTCCGCCTGACGCACCAACATGCGGGCGGCGGCGGCACGCTGCACCTGTCCGCCGGACAGCCGCACCCCGCGCGGCCCGACGATAGTGTCCAGGCCGTTTTCCAGAGTGGCGATATCTGGGGAGAGAACGGCCGTTTCTACCGCCCCTTCCAAATCCACTTCTGCCTCAGGCAAACCCAGGAGAATATTGTGCCGCAGAGAATCGCTAAACAGGCGCGGCACCTGCGGCGTGTAAGCACTGTGCGGCGGCACAAAAAAGCTGGCTGGCTGGAGCACAGACTCGCCGTTCCACAGAATCTCGCCGCTTTCCAGAGGCAGCAGCCCCAACAACACCCGCAGCAGCGTCGTCTTGCCGGAGCCAATGCGCCCGGTAATCACAGTAAAGGAGCCGCGCGGCAGGGTGAAGGAGATGTCGCGGATGCCAGAAAATGAAGTGTTCAGTGTTCGGTGTTCAGTGTTCAGTGACTGTTCACTGTCCACTGAATACTGAAAACTAAGATTCTTCACTTGCAAGGTGTGCATTTCAGTAACGGCCGTTTTCCCCACCCGATAACTCTCAACTTCTTTTCTCTCTGCGTCCTCCGCGCCTCCGCGGTTAAGTTTTTCATACAGCTCACCATGCTCCACCAAACTTTCCGGCGGCGCATTCGGCGTAATGGCCTGCATCCGATCCAGCACCACCCGCTGTTGGGCAATCTCAGAGAGGTAACTGCCAATCGTCGCTGGAAAGCGGGAGACGTAGAACAGATAGCCGCTGAACAACACAAAATCGCCCACGGTAAACGTGCCCTGCGACATGCCAATGCCAGCCAAGACCACCATCACCGCCACCGCCACGTCGCCCATGTTGTCCCAGGTGGCCTGGAAGGTAGCCAGGAAAACGCCGTGGCGCACATTAGCAACGCGGCGTGCCTCGTTCAGATGTTGGAAATAGGCCATCGTGCCTGCTTCCGCGTCTGCCACTTTCATCGCCTGAATGGCGCCAAAGATTTCACCGAGGAAGCCAGTCACCTGGCTGGAAGCGGCGCGGGCTTCATGTCCGTAGCGCAAAAAGCGGTCAAAGGCAAAACGATTGAGGAAGAAAACGCCGATAAATGGAATGAGGGTAACGGCCGTTATCCACGGTGCAATCTGGAACATCACAATCAAGGCAAAAAACGTAAACAAACCATGCCCCACCAACTCTGGAATCCAGGTCGGGAAGTCGGCAAAGTCGGCCAGGTCTTCGTTCAGACGGTTCATGGCGTCGCCGGTGGAAACGGGCAGCGGCTCAGCCCCCGGTTTGCTCAAGACATTTTCAGTGATGTTCTTGCGCATCAACGACTGCCCGGTCATACGCAGTTTGGCACTGCCCCAATTGCCCGTGACATCGCCCACCATGCGGCTGATTTCCACCACCACAATGAGCGCCAGCAAGCTCCACAACGTCACGCTCGACTGAGCCTGTCGAAATGGCGGTCACTGAGCCTGTCGAAGTGGCGCTCACTGAGCCTGTTAATTGGTCATAATAGGTTTTTTCCAACCAGGCAGGCACCAGGCGCATCGTAAACGCATAGCTAATGAATACCACGCCAGTCAGAAAAGCCCAGGGGCGAAAGCGAATGAGCGCCCAGGTGCCAGTTTTAATGGAGAGTTGATCTTTAAGTCTTCAATCTTTGCATCTTTACTCATACCAATACCTCCTGCATCCCTGTTTTCAGCAGGTGGTAAAAGCGCGAGTTTGGGTCATTTGCCAGATTAGTGCGCGTGCCATTTTCTAGGGAACGGCCGTTTTCCAAAATCAGAATATCGTCGGCGCGTTTCACTGTTTGCAAACGGTGGGCAATAATGATGCCTGTACGATCTTGCAGCAGCCGGTCGATGGCGCGTTCCAAAAGCTGTTCCGTCGCCGGATCAAGCCGGGACGAGGCTTCGTCCAGAATAACAAGCTGCGGATTGCGTAAGAACAGACGTGTAAAAGCCAGCAGTTGCGCCTCTCCGGCTGACAACCCCTGCCCGCCCGTTTTGAGCATCGTGTCTAAACCATCTGGCAGAGCCTTAAGCCAATCACCCAATCCCAGCGTGTCAACGGCCTCAATAATTTGCACATCACTGATAGACGGTCGGTCTGGATCATAACTGCGGAACAAAGTCAGATTATCGCGCACGGTCGCCTCGAACAACTGCACCTCCTGCGTCACCATGCCCACATGCTGCCGTAAATCCCGCAAACTGGCGTCACGCACGTCAATGCCGTCCAGCAAAATCTGCCCGGCATCCACATCGTAGAGGCGAAACAGGAGCCGCGTCAGCGTGGTCTTGCCGCTGCCCGTGCGTCCCAACACCCCCAGCACTTTGCCAGCCTCCAGCGAAAAACTGACATCTTTAAGAACAAGAGCGGGGATTGGAGATTGGAGATTGGAGATTTCCCGTTCTCCAGTCTCCGTTGATTGTTGACTGTTGACTGTTGACTGTTGACTGTTAACTGTTAACTGGTCTTTATAAGCAAAGCTCACATTTTCAAACTGCACCGACGGCGCCTGATTGGGCAAAACGGCCACTTCGATTGGTTCGGTCACTTCGACAAGCTCAGTGACCGAACCTGTCGAAGCGCGGGCTGAGCCTGTCGAAGCGCTGGTGGCTGAGCCTGTCGAAGCCACGCCTGTCGAAGCCACATCCTTCACCTCTGGCTCTAGCTGGAAAAACTCATTGATGCGGCTGATACTGGCGATGGCACGGTGCAAGTTGCCCATCTGCCGCCGGATATACTTGATCGGCCCTTCCATCAGTCCGATGTAAAACACCATCAAGAAAACCGTGCCGATGGTAATCTCGCCGCTCAGATACAACTTGCCCGCCAACGCCAGCGTCACCACCATGGCAAATACGTAAAATAGATAGCTGGAGGAAAAGGTAAAACCGCCAAACAAATCCACTTGAACCCGTTTGTGGGCGAGAAGCGCCATTTTTGGATAAAGCTGCTGCATCACATAGGCCTCGCCGCCATTGGCGCGAATATCTTCCGTGCCGCCAAAACGCTCCTCCAGGTAGCCAAACAGATCGGCCTGGGCGCGACTGATACCCGCCCAGAAAGTGACGTTTGGCTGCTGAATCAGGCGTAAAAAGATAACTGTCACCAGCGCATAGACCAGACCGATAAGACCAAAGCGCCAATCCTCCCGAAACAAAAGGAACAGCACGCCCAGGAGCAGCAAGGTATTGCTGAACACATGCACGATAAGCTGGGAAAAGTATTCCGCCAGATTGCCCACATCGCCGTCAATGCGTTCGATGATTTCGCCGGGCGTGCGCATTTTGTGGAAGCCCATGTCGAGGCGCATGGTGTGGGCCGCCAGGTCGCCGCGCAGGCGGTTGGTGGCGGCCCAGCCCAGGTCGGTGCTGAGGTAGGTGTTGCCCAGGTTGAGCGCCTTCTGCGTTACCACCACCAGCAGGTAGACCAGCCCCATCGTCACCAGCACCCGGGTGGTTTCACCAGCCTGAGCCGCATCCAGAAAACGCCGGATCACCTGCGGTGCAAACAGTTGCAGACCAATGCCCATCAGGAGCAATATGCCCAATAAGACAACGCGCCTTAAAAACGGCCGTAGGTAAGTGGTTAAGAAAGTCAGGTTCGTTTTTTTCATTGCTGTTTCCAAAGACTAAGGTAAAAGATTGAAGATTGAAGATTGGGTTACGCCTACCAATCTTCAATCTTTAATCTTCCTTCATTCAATCCCCTGCTGAAGGACATACGGCTGCCACAAATCCAAAGCGATCTGCTGCGGATCGCTGTCTACGCCGCGACGGGCAAAGTATTCACAAACGCGGGTGATGTCTCTCTGCAAGATGTCGAAGGCGTGGGGGTTGCTGCGGGCTTCAACGGCTTGCGGGAAGTCGATGAGCCAGATGTCACCCTCCCAGTAGAGAATGTTGTAAGCAGACAAGTCGCCGTGGATGAGGTGATGGTCGAGCAACAGGCTCACATTGTCCAGCACACGCTGGAACAAGGATTCGGCTTCATCACGCGCCAGAGAAGTTTCATGAAGCGTGGGAGCCGCACCGTATTCGTTACCGATGAATTCCATGAGAATACTGTGTCCATGTTGTGCCACTGGCTTCGGCACATCTGCCCCGGCTTCGTAAAGCAATGTTTGCGTGCTGAATTCGGTACCAACCCACATCATGAAGTCGGCCTCTTGCCCATAGCCAGATTTGTTGATAATCGCTCGTCGTTCCCGCGAGTTACGCACTTGTTTACCTTCACGGTCACGAATGGTGCGTCCCACTTTGTAAACGGCGTCGTTTTTGAGACTGCGTAACATCCGTTCTCGATACAACTTGGCGGCAAGCCTATCGAAGCCGCTGGCCGGATTCGCAACACAAGCATACACGTTAGCTTCTTTGCCGCCTTTCACGCGCCGTGTCACATCGGTGATGATGTTTTCCTGGTAAAAGTGCGCGACCGCGTTGATCACCCATTGGCGTTCATGATGCATTGGATCAAGGCTTTTGGCGTAGGTCGGTATCCACGTGTCGATGCCATCATCCATAGCGAGTACATCGTGGGCTATCTCTTCATCACGTTCGGTTTGTTTGGGTTTGGTTTTGCTACGTCCACGCTGCCGGTGGGCAGAACGGCCGTTGTCAAATTCTTCATAGTCTTCATAAAAATCGGTTGTATTCATGGTTCTTTTGGTTCCTGTTGATGACGAAATCGTCAATCTAAAATCATTAATCGTTAATCGAAAGGGGAACCCGTGGCTTGAGACCATGCAGAATAGCATTCACAGAGTTTACAGAAACGGCCGTTTCTGGCAGCAATTGGCTTTAATTGTGAATGGTTTTGGGGATCAAAAAAGCCACGGGTCACTGTTGCGTGAGCCGTGGCCGAATCTGGCGATTAGATAAGTTTCCAGGATTGGCACACCTGGAATTTAGTGAACAGTAATCAGTTGAACAGTGTTCAGTTTGTGATTACGAGTTACTGTAAAGCAGGTGTACTCACACAACGCATATTTAATTTGCTGACTTGTTCCAATTTTTCTTTTTGCATCATGTAAGTACCTCCAAAAGATTTTTATCGAATTAATGTATCAATTTCTTGACCAGCGACAGTCTACCATAATACAGTTTTAGTTGGTCAAGCAAAAAAAGCTCCGTTTACAGAATTTGTAAACGGATCTTTTTCGTATTATCAAACCAAACAAGGATGATTAGTTCATTTGACGACGCTGAACGCGGCGCGCACGACGAGCTGCTTTCTTAGCTTTAATACGATCCAGCTCGCTCTTAGAGACGAACCAACGTTTGCGACGCACATCGGCCAGAGACTTTACTCTTCATGACCTCTTTGCGAAAGCGACGTAACAAGTTGTTCCTGCGATTCATTTGACCGCAGAGATACCTTTGGCAAGACTAATCACCTCCTCGTGATTAAACTCATCTTTGGCTCCATATAATTGTTGGGACGGCACATCATTATGGTTTCCCGATTAGTGTAGGGAATCCAAACTCAAGTAATTATTTACTTGATAATGCGCCTATGGCTGATTGGTAATGAAGATGAAAAATTACTGCGGGGATAACCCTGCAAAACATCTATGGCCTATCAAAGACAAACCAGTCTACCTCCGGAGAGGGTTTGTGTCAAATTTAGACTTGCGAGTTTCACTCCAAAGTCAAATAATCTTTTCCTTGCAAGCGCTCTATGATTTTTTGCCAAATTTGGTCTAAATGTTCGTCATTTTGCACGAAATTGAGGTTGTTCGTATCGACGGTTAGTACCGGACACAAACGGAAACCGTCTGCCCACCGGTCGTAGAGGGTATTGAGTCGTTCCAGGTAATTTTCGTCGATGTTTTGCTCATATTCACGGCCACGCATGGCGATGCGACGGCGCAATGTGGGCATGTCGGCCTTGAGGTAGATGACGAGATCTGGCGCGGGCAACATGGCGGCCAGGGTGCGATATAAGTCGAAATAGCAAGCCCAATCGCGGTTGCCCATGTTGCCTTGGTCATACAGGTTACGGGCAAAGATTTCCGCATCTTCGTAGACGCTGCGGTCTTGGATGACGGATTTTTTGTATTTGAGCAGCCCGTTATGCTGGCGCAGCCGACGTGATAAAAAGAAGACTTGCGACTGAAAACTCCAGCGTTGCATGTCTTGATAGAAATCGGCGAGATAGGGGTTTTCTTCGACAGCTTCAAAGACGGGTTCCCAACCATGCCGTTGTGAAAGCATCCGAACGAGTGTTGATTTGCCGACACCGATGTTGCCAGCGATGGTGATGAAGTATTTGTCCATAAAGTTAGAGAGGAGAGATAGAGATAGAGGTTGGATAACGCGCTCATCTCTATCTCATCTGATACGAATTGATTAGATTTCAAATGCAAGCTTATCACGATTTTAGTAGGCGGTGAAGAGACCTGAGCTTTTGGTAATGTGGAAGGCGCCGTTTGCTTCGATTTCTTGGGCAATGGCGGTGGCGAGTTGGTTCATTTTGACAACGGCTACTTCGGCAGGCTCAGCACGGGCGTTTCTTCATCAATCCCCATCGCTTGCAACAAAGTCATGGACTGGATGTAGGCGATGAGCGGCTCTACTTCGGTGACTTCCAGGCTGTCTTCATAGGGTAGCAGGTCGATGTGGTCGAAGGTGAGGGGAAAGCAGGGAACGGCCGTTTTCCAAACGAAAAGATATCTGCGGCCATTCCAACTCAGCCGATTCCGGTAAAAATTGGATGGCGAGTTCTTTGATTTCCTTCATGTGGTCGATGCCGTTTGTGGCTGTATAGAAACGGCCGTTTGGTTTCAAAACGCGCCGTACTTCAGCCAATCCTGTCGCCAGATCAGGCACATGGTAAAGCATGTGATTCGCTACCACGACGTCAAAACTGTCATCCGCAAAGGGGATTTCTTCGATGTTGACGGTTTGGAAACGAAAATCATGCCCCGCTGTCCGCCAACGCCGCTTTGGCCTCGGCTACCATGCCGTCAGAAAAATCAGACAGGGTTATCTGGCAGCCTTCGGGAATCCGTTCCAAATTATTACGCATCAACCAACCCGGCCCACAGCCACATTCCAGCACCGTCATGCCTGGCTGCAACGCCATTTGTGCAAACGCCCACACCTGCCAGTCGAGCGGGCTTGGTGCTGTAGAGCCGATGGATATTGGCACGAGCATCCAGATTGCTGGAATCTTTGTATTGTTGCTCTCGTAAATACGATTTGTCTTGGAAATATTCTTTTTGGGTCATGGGATCTCCTATTGGAACATTTTAAACAAAGAGACAAAGAATGGAAGGAACAAAGAAAAACCTTTGTCACTTCGTTCCTTTGTTTCTTTGTATTAAAGCTTTTCTATCCTCATTCTACCAACAATCCATCATTCAACAGAGCCTCTTTGGGCTACGTTTTATCCACGATTTGCGCCTTGTTAGGCTTTTGTAATGAGTTTGTGTAAGAATACTTACGGCAACATCATCCAAAAACTATTGCCCAAGAAATCAACGTTTTACTAAAATAAAAAAGGGAGAGAGGGTTCCGTTGAAAAATTCAAAAATTTTATTCTTGTCTGTTGTCTTATTGGTTTTTGTATTATCAGCTTGTTCATTAGGAGTTGAGCAAACAATGCAAGAACCGCCAGTACCAACAAGTATTTCTGCGGAAACGGTCACTTCGAGCAAGCTCGAAGTGCCAGTTATCGGCAGAAACAGCACCCGAAGGAGCCAATCCCCCACCCGGTTACGACAGCCAAACTTGGGCTGATATTGTGGCCGAAGCCAACGGTCAAGAAGTTAACTTCTACATGTGGGGGGGCAGCGACTTGATCAACAGTTGGGTCACAGAAGATGTGGGGCAAGCTATCCATGAACAGTACGGCGTGACCTTGAATTTGGTGCCTGTGGCCGATTCACCGGAGTATGTCAACAAGGTGCTGGGCGAAAAAGAAGCGGGGCGTGATGAAGACGGGTCGGTCGATCTCGTGTGGGTTAATGGTGAAAACTTCCGCACGATGCGTCAGGGCGACTTGCTCTACGGTAATTGGGCGCAGTTTTTGCCCAACGCCGTTTATGTCAACCAGACAGATCCCAGCGTTGCGAACGATTTCGGCCTGCCGGTGGAGGGGTACGAATCCCCCTACGGCAAAGCGCAGTTTGTAATGATCTACGACAGCGCCAAAGTGCCGGAACCGCCCAAAACCATCGAGGAACTGCTGACCTGGATTGAAGCAAATCCGGGCAAATTCACCTATCCCGCACCACCCGATTTCACGGGCAGTGCTTTTGTGCGCCATATTTGTTACTGGGCGGCTGGCGGCTATGAAAACTTGCTGGGCGAGTTTGACCAAACAACCTTTGATGAATACGTCCCAGCTTGCTATGAAACACTCAACGCCATCGAGCCTAATCTGTGGCGCGAAGGGCAAACTTACCCCGAAGACCACAATCGGCATCAAGACCTGTTCGCTAATGGCGAGGTTTATTTTGACATGGCGTATAATCCGGCAGAAGCGGCTAGTTTGGTGGCAAACGGCCGTTATCCAGAAACAACCCGCACCTTCGTCTTTGACACAGGGACTATCGCCAACACCCACTACGTTGCCATTCCCTACAATTCGGCACATAAAGCGGCGGCAATGGTCGCAGCCAACTATTTGCTCTCGCCCGAAGCGCAGTTGAGCAAAGCCCTGCCCGACAACTGGGGCGACCTGCCCGTCCTCGACCCAGCCCTGATGTCGGCGGAACTACAAGCCCAATTCGAGGCCATCCCCCGCGATGCTGCCACTCTCTCCACCGAAGAACTCGCCGCCCACCGCCTGCCTGAGCTGCAAGCCCCCTGGCTGACAGCGATTGAGCAAGGCTGGGAAGCGGAAGTGTTGCAAAAGTAAAAGAGTGGCAAAGTGGCAAGGTTGCAAGAGTGGCAGGGTGCAATAGGCAACACGTTACGTTTACTACCCTGCCACTCTTGCCACTTTGCCACCTTGCAACCTTTTTCCATGAAAAATCGTCTTAAAATCCCGTTACTTTTGGCTCCCGCCCTCACCGTCATCCTGCTGTTTTTTGTGGGTGGCTTGGGGCTGGCGGTGATGCAAAGTTTGGGCTATATGCCGATTATCGGGCGTAACGAAGTATCGCTGGATGCGTATCGTGCCATTTTTAGCCGAGAAGATTTCTACCGTTCGCTGGCCTTAACGACGTGGATTGGGGTGGTGAGCACGGCCGTTTCTACCATCCTCGCCATCATTTCTGCACTAGCCCTGCGCCGGGCGGTGCGTGGACGGCGGATCACCACGTTTATTTTCCAAATCAACTTGCCTATTCCGCATGTTGTCGGCGCGATTGGCATCCTGTTTCTGTTTTCCCAAAGTGGTTTTTTGGCGCGATTGGGCCATCTGGGCGGCATCATCAGTGAGCCTGCCGATTTTCCGGCGCTGGTTTTTGACCCCTACGCCATCGGCATTACGTTGGAATATGTGTGGAAATCGACAGTGTTTATTGGCGTGATTTTGCTGGCTGTTTTGCTTTCGCTGGGCGATTCGTATGAAGATGTGGCGCGAAATCTGGGTGCATCACGCTGGCAGCGGTTTCGCTTTGTGGTGCTGCCTTTTTTGATGCCAAGCATCCTGTCGGCGTCGATTTTGGTGTTTGCGTTTACGTTTGGCGCGTTTGAGGTGCCGCTGCTGTTGGGGCAGCGCTACCCGTCGGCGCTGCCGGTTCTGGCGTATCGCAGTTACACGGATGTTGACCTGAATGCCCGTCCAGAAGCGATGGCGATGAGTGTGATTATTGCGCTGGTTATCGGGGTGCTGGTGTTTGTGTATATGCAGATTACGCGCCGTTATTTGAGAAAGGATTAGGGGAGAAATGGGATATATTATGCGAAATTCCCCTCTCCCCAGCCCTCTCCCCTTGGGAGAGGGCGCCGGTTTCACCTCCCTGTGGGAGGGGTTAGGGGAGGGAAAATGACCAAGGAACAGTTACTTGTACCGCAAGAATCTGCATCAACAACGAGGTGGCAACGGCCGTTTTCCCATACAAGCCTACGTTGGCCGACAATCTCTATCCATTCCCTTGTGGTGGTGGTGATTGTGGTCGGGGTGCTGCTGCCGTTTGTGCCACTGTTGATTTGGTCGTTTGCCCATCGTTGGCTCTTCCCCGCCGTCCTGCCGACTGAGTGGAGTTTACGCGCCTGGACATATGTATTTTCACCCAGTTCAAAGGTGTTTTTGGCATTTTGGCGGAGTTTTGTGGTAGCAACGGCCGTTACCCTCATCTCCATTCCCATCGGCATCATGGCGGGACGGGCGCTGGGTCTCTACCGTTTTCGGGGGCGCACACTCGTCCTGTTTCTCATCCTGGCGCCGACAATTGTACCCGTGTTGGCGGTGGCGATGGGGATCCACGTCGTTTTCATTCGCTATGGACTGTCCGACACGCTTTTGGGCGTAATCTTAGTCCATCTAGTGCCAGTGACGCCCTACATGGTGCTCATCATGAGCAGCGCTTTTGCCAATTACGACACCGATTTCGAAGATCAAGCGCGGTCACTGGGAGCCAGACCGCGCCAGGTTTTCCGCCATGTCACGTTACCAACCATCTGGCCGAGTGTGATGATTGGCAGTCTGTTTGCCTTCATCATTTCCTGGAGCCAATATCTGCTGACGCTGCTTATCGGGGGCGGACAGGTGATCACGCTGCCGGTGCTGCTTTTCTCGTTTGCCAACAGCGGCGACAATGCCATTACGGCCGCGTTGAGTCTGGTGTTTATCGCCCCCGCCATCCTCATTTTGCTGCTGACGGCACGGTATCTGAGCGGCAGGGATGCGGCGTTTGGCAGTTTTGGGCGACTGTAGAAAACGGCTAAAGATTAAAACGTAAGGCATAGGCGGCCACGGCAAAGGCCGAAGCCACGTTGAGCGAGTTCTTCACGCCTTGCATGGGCAGCATGATGGTCTGGTCACAAATTGCCAAAATGCCAGGATCAACGCCCGCGACTTCGTTGCCAACGACCAGCACGATTGGTTGCGTATTGTTGAGTTGGAGGTCTGTGAGCCTGATGGCGTCGGGCGTGCATTCCAGGGCAAGTAATTGATAGCCACGTTGTTTGAGGGAAACGGCCGTTTCCAACCCATTGCCACACTTCGTCCACCCCACCGACTTTTCCGCGCCCAGCGCCGTCTTCGCAATCTTGGGATGGTCGGGCGACGGCGTGATGCCGCAGCAGTGCAAATGCGTCAGTCCCGCCCCGTCCGACGTGCGCAAAATCGAACCAACATTGTAGATACTGCGAATGTTGTCCAGCAGCACCTCAATCACTGGCTCAGTGGGTATGGCTAACGGCTCCGGCTTGAAGCCTTCAGCATACACTGCTGCCAATGCGGTCGGCATCCGGCAAACCGGGCAGGTTTCCCCAGGCGCTCTGCCGTCCGTCACCGGAAAGCGAAAACGACAGGCGAAGTTGGTGCATTGGCGAACTTGGAAGTTAGTCATAAGTAAACAGTTTACAGTGGACAGTGAACAGTGTAGTCGAGATGACTGTACACTGTTTACTGCTTACTGTTCACTGGTTTGAAGGTTTGTAAACCAGATAATTCTCTGGATTAAGTTCGTTTTGGAAGCCGAACCGCTCGTAAAGCGTGTGGGCATCGCGGGTATTCAGCGTCCATTTGCGCAGGGATTGTAGTTCGGGATGCTGCAACATACACTCGACGAGCCATTTCCCCAGCCCATGCCCTTGATGTGACGGCAAGATGAACACGTCGGCCAAATAGGCAAAGGTGGTGTAATCCGTCACCACGCGGGCAAAACCCACCTGCTGATTCCCTTCATAAACGCCAAAACAAAGCGAAAACTGTAGATAACGATGCAATTTTTCTCTCGTCAAATCCGTCCACCAATAAGATTCGTTTGCCAAAAAATCAAAAATCACGCTTTCATCCAGTTTGGCTGGATCAGAGTTAATGGTGAACTGGTCCTTTTTATATTCAACCGGTGCAAATGCGGTTGCATGAGTTGTTATCATATTGCATTACCTCGTAAATTTAGGGGCCACATCTTCATACAAATACGCGCCAGGGAAATCAGCCGCAACTTCTTTTTTCTTACCGCTTATTTGTTCGATGGTAATGCGAAAAACGGCCGTTCTCTTCAACTCTTCTGGCACTGGCGGACGATAATCCTGGCCTGGTTTCAGGTGCGGGGCATACTTGTCCAGCAGCAGTTGCAGGGCATTGGTAGCTTCGGTTTCTTCGGTGACGATAACGGCCGTGCCAAACACCACTACCCCCGCATACTCCACACTAAACTCAAGCGCCACGTCGGCAGGTAACAAGCGTCCCATTTCCGTCACTGTAAAGCAAATGGGATTGCCTTTCTCGACATTCCCCTGTGTGCGTCCCACTCTGGCGGTGTGCATATAAATTACATTTTCCGTCTCGTTATAAACGAAAATATTGCTGTTAATAAACGGCTGTCCATCGTTCACCGTCGCCAAATAACCAACTGCTGCACGATGCAGCAGTGCCCGCATCCAGGCTTCATCCGTCACCTCGCGGTCTTGCCGTCGCACCTGATTGTAAGGGAGTGTTGTGTAATCTTTTGTCATAATCATACTCCTACGCCTTGTCCTAAAGTCTGTCGAAGAACCCCAATTGGTACCCTTACCGCGCTCGCGTAAGCACAACAAAGGGTGTTGCGGTTACAACTACTTTTCCAACAGACTGCTAGAATAAAATTTGATCTGGCAAGACTAACACGAATAATCCTGAATGAATAGATCCAATTCAAACGAAAAACCACCCATCCAATGAAGAGTCTACTGAAAAAACTAACCGCAGAGAGCGTGGAGGAGTGGAGAACAAAAAAACTAGAGAAAAACTCCGCGTTCTCTGCGCCTCCGCGGTGAAAAAAGCTTTTTGTGGTAGCCTCAATGAAGCATCTTGAGAAAATAGATACCGCTTCAGCCTGTCGGCGAAAAGTTCATCAGCATACAAGTCCGCTGTCTCTAATCGTGCTACAATCCCATAAATAATCCCTTCTACCACATCATTAATCATAGGGATATACCTTACTTGCTATGCAAAAACAAGAGATTTATGATATTGCCATGCGCTGTCCCCTCCTTCACAATGTTGACATAAAAGCGTGTGAGGATTTCATCAATAACGGCCGTCCTCACCACGTCACCCAGGGTAGCTACTTCTTCCATCAAGGCGAACCCGCCACCCGTTTTCACATCCTCCTCAGCGGTCAAGCTCGCCTCACCCAGGTAGACGTTGATGGCAACCAGGTCATTCTCTACCACTTTGGCTTGGGCGATGGACTCGGCATCATCGTTGCCCTCAGCAACATGAACTACCCCGCCTCCGCCGAAGCCATCGAAAATTGTCAGTCCTTAAGTTGGGATACCGAAACAACCCAACGCCTCATGCTTCAATATCCCCAGCTCGCCTTCAACGGCATGAAACTCATCGCCAACCGCTTCTCCTGGCTGCAAGACCGGTACCAGGAAATGGCAACTCAGCGCGTTGAGCAGCGCATTGCGCAAACCATATTGCGTCTGGCGCGGCAATTTGGCAAGCGCGTAGAAGAAGGCGTTCTCATCGACATGATTCTCTCCCGTCAGGACATAGCCGAAATGACAGGCACTAATATCTACAACGTCAGCCGCATCCTCAGCAAGTGGGAACAAAACGAACTTATTCGCTCCCAGCAAAAACACATCATCATCCGTAACAGCCACGCCCTCGTGCTCATCTCCGCTGGCAAATAGGCGCTTGCAAAAGGTTATCCCCTCAAACAAAATTAAAGACTAAAGATCGGTACTCGATTCATCTTCAATCTTTTGTATTCCACGAAATTTTGCAAATTTGCAAACCCCCCATTCCTCATCTCCTATACACTGCTATTTGTTGTGATCATATATCCGCTCACCAATCAAGGAGATGAAGATGAAATTACAAAAAAACCACATGTCACGCAGTGTACTCATTGGCATTGTTGTTTTCCTACTCATTCTGGCTGCTGGCATCATGGTCAGTTGCAGCAAAAATGGCAGCAGCCCAGAAGCCACAGGTTCAACCGATACTACTGGTGTATCAAACGATGCCATGGCGATTGCCGAAGCCCGTGGCTTGACACCAGACGACATTTCTGCCAGCTCTCAAAACCTACACGCCCTCTGGCGTACATGATGAATACATGATGTTTGCCTCTGGGGGACATAGTGGTCAAGTTTACGTCATCGGAATCCCTTCCATGCGCATTATCAAACAAATTGCCGTATTCACACCTGAACCGTGGCAAGGATACGGCTATGGCGCAGAAGGCACCATGGAGGTGCTGGCTGGCGGCAACGTCGGTGACAGCGACCTTACTTGGGGCGACACCCATCACACCGCGCTCAGCGAGACCGGCGGTGACTATGACGGGCAATTCCTCTTCATCAACGATAAGGCAAACGGCCGTGTGGCCGTCATTGACTTAAAAGATTTTGAAACCAAACAAATCGTTAAAAATCCCATTGCCCTGGGCGATCACGGCGGCACATTTGTGGTGCCGGATACCGAATGGATTATTGAAGGCGGGCAATACGGCGCACCTCTGGGTTGGGAATATGCTTCCTTGGCCGATTACAACGAAGCGTATCGCGGTATGGTCACCTTTTGGAAATTCGACCGCGAAGCTGGACGCATTGACGAAGATGCCTCATTTGCCATTGAACTGCCCCCCTACTGGCAAGACCTGTGTGATGCTGGCAAGTTAGCCAGTGATGGCTGGGTTTTTTGCAATTCCTTCAACACCGAACGCGCCACGGGTGGTGTAGAAGATGGCAATCCGCCGTTTGAAGCGGGCGCCTCCCAAAATGATATGGACTTCCTCCACATCATTAACAAAAACAAAGCTGTTGAAGTAGCCGCCGCTGGCAAAACAACAGATGTCAATGGTTTTCCTGTCATTCCCTTGCAGACCGCCATTGACGAAGGACTGCTCTACTTCGCGCCTGAGCCGAAAAGTCCGCATGGTGTTGATGTAACCCCTGACGGTAAATTCCTGACCATTGCTGGCAAATTAGACCCCCATGTCAGCATTTACAGCTTCCAAAAAATTCAAGATGCGATTGCGGCTGGCGGCTTTGAGTTTGACGATTATGGGGTACCGATCCTGGCCTTTGACGATGTGGTTGAAGCTCAAATTGAAATCGGGTTAGGTCCGCTCCATACCCAATACGATGACAAAGGTTATGGATATACCAGTCTATTTCTGGAACCGGCCGTAGCCCGCTGGACATTGGGCGGCGACTTTTCCGACCTGCATGAAGAGGAAGATTGGACGTTAGTCGCCAAGACACCTGTGCAGTACAACGTGGGGCATATTTCTGCGGCTGAAGGTGACACGGTTAGCCCGGATGGCAAGTACCTGGTTTCGATGAACAAATGGGCGATTGACCGCTTTGCCAACGTTGGCCCGCTGCTGCCGCAAAACTTCCAACTGATCGACATTAGCGAAGGCGGCGCGACGATGCCTGTGCTGTATGACTTACCCATTCCTGATGGTGAGCCGCATTATGCCCAAATCATTAAGGCCGACAAGCTCTCTCCGTGGGAAGTTTATCCAGAAGTTGGTTGGAATCCGCACACCAACTCGGTTGACCCGAATGCGGTGCAACTGGGTGAAGAACGTATTGAACGCAATGGCAATGAGGTGGAAATTTGGATGACGGCCGTTCGCAGTCATTTCACCCCGGAACACGTCGAGATTAAGCAGGGCGATCACGTTATCTGGCACATCACCAATGTGGAACGAGCTTACGATGCCACCCATGGCTTCTCGATTCCCTACTACAACATCAACCTCAGCATGGAACCAGGCGAAGCAACCACGTTTGAGTTTGACGCCACGGAAGACGGGGTTTTCTCTTACTACTGCACCGAGTTCTGCTCGGCATTGCATCTGGAAATGACTGGCTACATGTTGATTGAGCCGGGTGAATAGATAAATATTGGATTACAAATGACGTTAGTGGAGTAAGGCACAAACAGCGTGCCTTACTCCGCATTGAGTAAAAACTATGAGTGCTATCAAGAAAATCATCGGGCCACGTGTTCCAGAAAACATGGCTGCTGAGGACAAGAAGCAATTTAGATTGCCAACCATTCTTTTCGGCGTGGCGGCGATTTTGCTGGTTATTTCTATTTTTCTACCGTATTGGGAAATGGAACTACAAGCACCTCAATACCCCAAAGGCTTGCACATTACAGCTTACGCCAATCGCTTAACGGGTGATGTGGCTGAGATTGACGGCTTGAACCATTACATCGGCATGAGTCCGTTGGATGAAGCCGCCAAATTTGAAAAATCGGTGAGTGTGCTGGCGATTTCGGCGTTATCGCTGCTCATTTTAGCGGCCGTTTTTGTGCATACGAAATGGGTTGTTTTGCTGGTGCTGCCCACTATTCTCATGCCGCTGATGTTCCTAGCTGATTTGCAGTTTTGGCTGTGGAAGTTTGGCACGAATTTGGATCCGACTGCGCCATTGAGTTCGGCGATTAAACCGTTTGTGCCGTCGGTATTGGGCAGTGGTCTGATTGCGCAGTTTAAAACGGTAGCCACGCCGGGTCTGGGGCTATATCTGGCGTTTGTGGCCTCGATTTTGTGCATTGTGGGGCTGTATTTCCATCGGAAGGCGTATAAGCCGTTGGTAGATGGTGAACAGTAAGATGATGCGTGGGGCTTGGTTGGTTTTGGTGCTCATAGGGGTGCTGTTAGGAAGTGGGTCTGTTCTGGCTCAGTCCAATGTCATTTCGATTTCGGCGGAAGCACTGGCAACGGCCGTTGCCAATGCAAATCCCGGCGACACCATCGAAGTGACGGGGGGAACCTATTACGGCTCCCTCATCATCGACAAACCGTTGACCCTCATCGGCACAAATTGGCCGGTGATCGATGGCGAAAACGAAGGCACCGTCATCAGCATCACAGCCCCGGATTCCACCTTTAGCGGCTTCGTCATCAAAAACAGTGGCGAATCCCTGCAAAATGAAAATTCTGGCATTGCGGTTGAAGCGGAAAACGCCCTCATCGAGAACAATCGCTTTGAAGACACACTTTTTGGCATCTACACCCGCGAGGCTCACAACACGACAATCCGCAACAACATTATTTCCAGCAAAGATTTAGAAACGCAGCGCCGAGGCGATCCTATTCGCATCTGGTACAGCAATGGTGTCGTGCTGGAAAACAACCAAATCAATAAAGGGCGCGACGTGGTTTTGTGGTATTCCCAAGATTTAACGATACGAAACAACAATGTCAGTAACGGCCGTTATGGCCTGCATTTCATGTATTGTGATGACGCCACCATCGAATTCAACCGCCTGTACAACAACTCTGTGGGTACCTTTATGATGTACAGCCGCCGCGTCCATATGCAAAACAATACCATCGCCAACAATCGCGGTCCCACCGGTTATGGCATTGGCTTAAAAGATATGGACGACGCCATCATCGTTAACAATCTCTTCCTCGACAACCGCATTGGCGCTCACCTGGACACCTCTCCGCGAGAAGTAGACAGTATCGGCCGCTTTGAGGGCAACGTGTTTGCCTACAACGACATCGGCGTGCAACTGATGCCGTCGGTGCGCCATAACGAGTTTTTCAACAACAGTTTTGTCGAAAACGAAGAGCAGATATCCATTTCTGGCGGCGGTGTTTTGGGCGAAAACTGGTGGACGATGAATGGCTCCGGTAATTATTGGAGTGACTACGCCGGTTATGATGCGGATGGCGACGGGCTGGGCGAAATGGCTTACCGTTCCGACCGTTTATTTGAGAACCTGATGGAAAAGGAGCCAGATTTACGTCTTTTTCTGTACAGTCCGGCCGCCAATGCCATCGAATTTGCTGCCACCGCCTTTCCGCTGGTGAAACCGAAACCCAAAATGGTGGATGAACGGCCGTTAACGACCCCCATCATCCCCAGCATGGCTCCGCCGCTGCCTCAAACAAAGAATCAAGGCTGGGGCCTGTTGGCTTTGGCCTTAGTCGGCTCGGCAGTAGGCATTATTGCCCTGTCCAGCCTACACCGCCAGCGCTACTCATTCAACAAACCCACAAAAAGCAGACAGACCGCATGATAAAAGTTAACCATCTAACCAAACGTTTCGGGCGCTTAACGGCCGTTGACGACCTCTCCTTCACCGTAAAACCAGGGGAAGTGGTGGCCTTGTGGGGTGCAAATGGGGCTGGCAAGACAACGGCCGTTCGTTGTCTGCTTAACCTTGTCCCCTTCGCAGGCAGCATCACCCTTAATGACATTGACGTCAAGAAACAAGGCAAAACAGCCCGCCGTCTCACTGGCTTCGTGCCCCAGGAACTCACCTTCCACGACGACATGACCGTCGCCGAAACCATCACCTTTTACGCCCGCTTGAAAAAAGTGCCAGCCGGCGCAGATTTCAGCGATTTGCTGGCGCGACTGTCCCTGATGCCCCATATCGAAAAACCAATCCGCGATCTCTCAGGCGGTCTCAAACAGCGGTTAGCTTTAGCCCTGGCCCTGCTCGCGGATCCCCCCATCCTGATCCTCGATGAGCCATCGGCCAACCTCGATATTCGCGCTCGGGAAGATTTTTTGCTGGTGCTGCACAATCTGAAACAAGCTGGCAAAACAATGGTCTTCTCTTCTCATCGACTGGAAGAAGTGACGGCGTTAGCCGACCGCGTACTCCTACTAGAAGCGGGCAAGCTGGTGGTCGATGCCCCACCCGGCGAATTGGAACAGCGCTTAGGCTGGCACACCACACTCCACCTTTACCTGGCAGAAACAAACATTCACCCCGCCATGAAATCGCTCACAACCTACGGCTGGTCTGTCAACAAAAACGGCCGTGGCCTGCGCGTCCAGGTCAAACCCGGCGAAAAAAGCCAAGTCCTGCGCGTCCTCTACGAAGCCGGGCTTGAGGTAGATGATTTCACCGTAGAATAGTCTTTTAGTCGGATAGTCGGATAGTCATCTGGCTGCCCAACTACTCGACTACAAGACCACAAGGCTACTCGACTACAAGACTATCAGGACTACTTATGGACTTCGGAAACATTCTCATCTTAGCGCAAAAAGAACTACGAGATGCTCGTAAAAATCGCTGGTTTCTGCTGTATGCCATCGCCTTCACCGGGCTGTCTCTGGCATTGGCCTGGATTTCGCTTTCAGGCACCGGCGACTACGGCCTGGCCGGTTTCGGCCGCACCAGCGCCAGCCTTATCAACCTGATCCTGCTCATCGTACCCCTGATGGGACTGACCTTGGGAGCGCTCAGTCTGGCTGGTGAACGCGAACAAGGCTCCTTACTCTACCTGATGGCGCAGCCCATCAATCAGATTGAACTGCTGTCTGGGCAAGTTTATCGGTCTGGCACTGGCTTTAATTGCCGCCCTGGTACTCGGTTTTGGCCTGACGGCGCTGCTCATTGCCCTCAATGGCGGCGGCGCTCAAATGAGCATTTACCTGACTTTACTGCTCCTGGCCTGTTTACTGGCCGTAGCCAGCCTGAGTATCGGCTTTCTCATCTCAGCAGCAGTCAAACGGGGCGCAACGGCCGTTGGGCTGGCACTCTTTCTCTGGCTGCTGCTCGTCTTCTTTGGCGACCTGGGTTTAATGGGCACGGCACTGGTTCTTGAATTGAACGTAAACCAACTATTTGCCTTGGCATTAGTCAATCCACTGCAATTGTTCAAAATCGCTGCCATTCTAGATTTACGCAACAATCTGGAGGTTCTAGGACCCGTAGGTATCTACGCTTTCCGCACTTACGGGCCACGGCTTCTGCCGCTGCTCATCGGCTTATTGCTCATCTGGATTGTCACCCCCTTCGCTCTGGCGACTTTATTATTCAAACGAAGAGGCATTTTATGAAAATCAACAAAGTTTGGTACTCGGCAGACCCTAAGGGTTTAACCTCGGGTTTTTTCATGCTACGCCCTATCAACCCCTTAGGGTCTACAATTCCACCACTCAGATTATTACTGTTCGTTAGCCTGTTTCTACTTGTTCTTGCGGCTTGCGGCTCGGGGGCAGACCTGGATACACCCCCAGAAATCCTGTATGGACAAGACCCCTGCGATCAATGCGGCATGATTATCAACGAACCCCGCTTTGCCGCTTCCTACGTCACCACCAGCGGCGATGTTCACCGTTTTGACGACATAGGCGAAATGCTTGCTTATGACCAGGAGCACCAAGAAAACGTTCATATTTACTGGACACACGACTACAACACCGAAGCATGGCTTAATGCGGCAAACGCCAGCATCGTCTACAGCCCAATACTTGCCACCCCGATGGCGTGGAATCTAGCTGCCTTCGCCAATCAAGCTGATGCAGCACAATTTGCAGCAGAAAACGAGGGGATCGTCACCACTTTCACAGCATTACAGCAAGAAATCGCCGCAGGCGCTTTAGACCCGATTACTTTAGCAGACCAAATCAAGGATCATGCGGATTGACAATGACTCGAGACCAAACTCCTTAGTTCTTGGGAGAACAAATTTTATCAATTTTGGAGAGAAAAATATCTTATGAAGCAGAGAGGTAATATGAAAACAAATCGTAAATTTATGTGGGTGGCGCTTATCAGCGTTCTGTTGTTTGCTCTGGCAGGCTGTGGCGGTGGTGGCGATACAAGCAGTACAGCATCGTCAGCCAGCGACAGTGCAAGCGAGCCGGTGGCCGTCGCAGCCGGTGATGCAGTTCATGGTGAAGAACTGTTCACCTCGACTTGCCTGGCCTGTCACGGTGTAGGCGGTATTGGTATCGAAGGGTTAGGCAAGGACATGACCACCAGCGAGTTTATCAAAGGTTTATCGGATGCTGAACTGCTGGCGTTCGTTAAAGTCGGGCGACCCATGTCTGATCCAGCCAATACCACAGGTGTGGACATGCCCCTTAAGGGCGGTAATCCCGCCTTAACTGATGATGATCTGATGGACATTATCGCCTACATACGCACCCTGCAAAAATAAAGCAGCCGAAGTGCCTTCTCAATAAATGGTGGTAGGAGTCACCCAATTGGGCAGGCACAAGGCACTGCCCCTACATATTGAAATGATACCAGTCGAACAATAAACGTCACTACAAATGCCCAGTTTAGCAGCTCAATAGTCTACTAAACTGGGCATTTTTCTTTGTATAGCCATATCTTCTCAATATTCAGGGGAGACAAGGCCAGAGCCTGTCGAAGGCCGTTGGTTCGGCCAAGGCCGTTGGTTTCGACAGGACTTCGGCGTGAGCTCAGTCGAACGCTCAACCAACTCCGCCGCGATTTATTGAGATGGTACGTATAGCTCAAGATATTTCTCTGCTATCGCTGCTGTGTATGCTAGAATAGCCAGACATAAAATCAAACCCACGCAAAGCCGCCTAAATGCCAGACTATTTTCTACATCTCCGGCCTCTGCGTTAATTCTTTTCAGGAGAGCATATGAACGAAAAAATAGGATTTATCGGCTTGGGCATCATGGGGCAGGGCATGGTGCAAAACTTGCTAAACGCTGGTTTCATCGTGACGATATGGAACCGCACTGCCAGCCGCATGACACCGTTTATCGAAACAGGCGCTTTAGCAGGCGCCAGTCCAGCAGATGTGGCCGCCAAAAGCGACATTATCCTGGTGTGTGTTTCGGATACGCCAGATGTGGAAGCGGTGATTTTGGGCGAAGATGGCGTTATCTTTGGTGCAAAGCCGGGGTCGTTGGTTGTGGATCACAGTACGATTAGCCCGACTGCCACCAAAACGATAGCCGCCAAACTGGCAGAAAAAGGTGTGTACATGCTGGATGCGCCCATCAGCGGCGGCAGTGAGGGGGCGGCTAAAGGCACCTTGAGCATCATGGTCGGTGGTGATGCGGCGCAGTTTGCCCGGGCCATGCCTATCTTTGAGGCGATGGGCAAAACGATCACCCATGTCGGCGAGACGGGCGCGGGGCAAACTGTGAAACTGGTCAACCAAATCCTGGTGGTGGTGACGATGTTGGGCGTGGGCGAGGCGCTGTTATTTGCTGAGGCTGGCGGGCTGGACCTGGAAAAAACATTAACGGCCGTTTCCGGCGGCGCGGCTGGTAGTTGGTCGTTGAGCAATCGGGGTCCGCAAATGGTCAAACGGGATTGGCGGCCCGGTTTCACTATCGATCTCCAGCAAAAAGATTTGCGGCTGGTTCTGGAAGCCGCCGACCAGTTTGGCGTGCCCACTTTAGGCACCAGCACCGTCTTCCAGCTTTACCGCACCCTGCAACAGCAAGGGCTGGGCGGCGAAGGCAACCATGCGCTGGTGAAAGCATTAGAAAATCTGGCTGGCTTCCAAATCAATCCTGATGAATAGCTTCAATCATGAAAATTTTCACCTGTTGTGCCAGTTCATGATTGGTTTACATCATCTGGTTCAGCCATCAAGGCCAGGCCAGTCAGCAGAGCGCCAACCAGTTCCCAGACTGCCACTGAGAGGAATTTCACCGGGGCGTAACCTCTGACAACGGCCGTTGTGAACACAGTAAATGTCACCATGCGAAAAGGAACCGTCCAATAGAAAAAACGGCGCACATTCAACAGAGCCGCCAACATGTAATAAATCCCCATATTGGTTGAGGCCATTGAAGAAGTCATCACAAAAATGTGCGTGTAATCATGGGCTTCACGGTCTTTCGGCTCAACTGATATGAAACCCATTTGTTTCAATAAGGTTTTGGGACTTTTCAGGCCAACAATTCCCAAAACAAATGCTAAAAATCCAAAAATAAACATCGTCCATCGTGAAGCGTTTTTTATTGTTTTCAAGATTACAAACCTCATTTTGATTGGAATTCTTGGAAGTATATATCAATTTTTCTCCCTCGCATTCTAGACTCGGCACTCGCCACTTGCAACCATTCATCCCTTCCTGCGTAAAGCCACCATAATCCTAGAAGACGGAGGTTCACCCATGTTTGAAAATTTTTCCCCAGGCACACGAAAAGGACTTGGCTATTTACTCTCTCTACCCGAGCGCGGCTTGCGTTCATTGGCGGCTGTTACCGGCGGCGCCTCTCTGCTGCTCACAGAAACACTGCTGCCAGAAGCAGCACTCAATTCGACTCTGTTCCGCGTTACCATCGGTGATTTGCAGCAATTTTTAGTGGAACGAGTGGCGGGTATGGAAGACCTGGTCTGGCGCGGACTGCCACGACGGCAATTGGAAGGCGATTACTTTCCGCGCAAGATGGCAGGGTCTGTCATTGAAACGGCTGGCTTGTTCTGGTATCGCTTCTCCCCGATTTGGGTGTTTGCCATTGCCGGGGATGCGGCGGCAGGCAGCCAGGTTTTCTTGCAGCGGCTGGTGGTACAGCTCAAAGCGAACGGCGTGCTGGCAGAGGATGCACAGCCAACCAGTCTGGCAGAGGTGCTGGCTGCGGTGCAGACGGCGGCACACAGCAGCGCAAATGCCATGAATTTACCTCCTTTGTCTGAGGCAGAATTGAAGGAAACGGCCGTTACCCTCAAAGAGAATTACGGCCGTTTATTTGCCAATACCAAAGACCTGCTGCCCCGCTTTGAATCGCTCTGGTCACAGATGGAATCGGTTGCCGATGAGCAAGAAGCTTCCACCGCCAAAGTCAGCGGCGTGATGACAATGGATTTAGCAAATTGGGGTCAAAAAAGTGCCGACAGCCTCCTGGCTTTCAGCCAAACCAGCGGCGTACTCATCGACGAGTATATTTTAGACAGTTATGCGAAGACGTTGGCTGGCATTGAAACTGAGGGTTTACCGCGTTATTTGAGCAGTCGGATGATGCCGTTTCTGGAAACGGCCGTTCGCCATCTGCAACCGGCACAAACCACCTGGACTGAAACAATCTTTATGGACTGAAATAAAAGTCCTACCAAAAGGCTTAAACTGCACATCATTAGAGATTAGAGATTAGAGATTTGATACCCGACCAATCTTTAATCTCCTCTTTTAATACGTCTCAATTCCCAATCAGGGATTTACCTCAACAACCACATGCTTTATAATGAAAATTGTAGTGCGCCTAACTTTACTTCAACCTTCCCCAACATCAGGGTCTTAATCTCAACAAACCCACCACCCTTTTTCGACCAATCCCCAGACCAGGCGAGCCACAAATGGATGGAATGTCCATACAAAATACCATCCCAAAAAGCATCATCTATCTGAAAGTAGTTACATTAATTTAATGTGCAGGCCATTGCACTCCTCACCACAGACAGCCCGCCAAAATGAGGAGTTGTACCATGCCGCTCTCACCTGAAGCTGTTACGTTCTGCTTGCTGTCCTTTGAAGGGCCAGATCCATACTCACTTGCCGGAGGGTTGGGTGTGCGCGTTACAAATCTTGCGCAAACCCTGGCGGATCGTGGCTTTGAAACCCATCTGCTTTTTGTAGGTGATGCCGCCAAGCCAGGACGAGAAAAAACAAGAAACGGCCGTTTAACCCTGCATCGGTGGTGTCAATGGATTAGTGCGCGTCACCCAGGCGGCGTTTATGCTGGCGAAGAAGAAAAACTAGGCGACTTTAATCACTCAGTTCCCCCGTTCATCATTGAAGAAATTATCAGGCCAGCGGTGGGCGGCGATACCGGAAACGGCCGTTTTGCCATCATCTTAGCTGAAGAATGGCATACCGCCGAAGCCGTCGCCCGTTTACATGATCAACTCATCGCGGCACACTTGCGCCATAAAACCGTCATCTTCTGGAACGCCAACAATACCATGTCCTTCCATCGCGTTGATTGGCACCGCTTGCAGCAAGCGGCCCAAATCACCACCGTCAGCCGCTACATGAAACACCTCATGTGGGAAAAAGGACTGAATCCACTGGTCATTCCCAACGGCATCCCCGCCGACCTGCTCACGCCTGTTGATCCTCAAGCCATTTTCGATTTACGCAGCATCCTGGCGCCTCATGACAACTCCATAATGCTCTTTAAAGTAGGGCGTTTCGACCCAGCCAAACGGTGGCTCATGGCCGTGGAAGCTGCCGCCCAACTCAAAGCCAAAGGCTGCCACGTCTCCTTTCTCCTGCGCGGCGGCATAGAGCCACATGGCGGCGAAGTGCTGTATCGTGCCCAACAGTTAGGTCTTTCTGTGGCTCATCTTAATGAACGACCAGAAACCTGGGAGAATTTCTTAGCCATGTTGCAAGATAATCAAGCTGACCTCATCAACATCCGCTTCTTCCTGAGCCAGGAATGGCTGCGGCCATTTTATGCCGCCGCTGATGCCGTTTTAGCCAACAGTGGTCACGAACCCTTCGGGCTTGTCGGCTTAGAAGCGATGGCCACAGGTGGACTGGTTTTCACCGGCGCCACGGGTGAAGAATATGCGCAGCATGGCCAATGTGCGGCTGTTCTCGACACCGACTCACCTGACGAAATCAGCTCTCAACTCATCAGCCTACATGGCGATCCTGCCCGAGTACAAGCCATGCGCTACGCCGCCCACCAACGAGCTGCCGATTTCACCTGGGAAAAAGTTAGTGATATTTTGCTAGACAAAGTCGACTTCGTGGCTCAATCAACCAACATGATGTCACAAAATAACGTTCACTACACGCAGATAACCCACTCTGTGCAAGATGTGCTTATCTACACCGTCATCCATCAGCCGCGCCGCCTGCGTCTGCCCGCCAACAATATACCTGCTGGCACAGACCCACAAAGGATGGCGGAACTGATGTTTGATGAACCGCTCAATGAACACTATTTTCGCCAGGTTGCAGCCACTTGTTACCATCCCGCCATCGAAAAGTTTCAGGCTCTGCTGGCTGACGGTTTGAAATTGGCAATCGGGCTTTCCATGTCTTTTGTGGAACAAGTGCAGAAATGGGACCAACCTCTGCTGGCTAAATTGCGTGCGCTGGTTCAGCATGAAAACGTGGAACTGGTAGCCGTGGAGCCAACGCACAGCTTTATTTTGCTCATCGATATTGACCAGTTTATGAAGCGGATGCAGGTGGCGGTGACGCAATTGGAAGCCATTTTCGGCGTGCGTCCCACCATATCCGATACTACTGAGTTGATGATGTCTGACACCATTTATCATGCACTGGATTTGCTTGGTTTTAAGGCGGCTTTCGTAGACGGCCGTTCTTGGGTGATGGAGTGGCGCGAACCGACCCATCTCTACCATCACAGCCATGGTCAGATGAAGCTGCTGGCTCGCCATTATCAGCTCAGTGACGATGTCGGCTACCGCTTCTCAGATCGCAATTGGGAAGGCTGGCCGCTTATGGCCGACCGATATGCTGGCTGGCTGGCGGGTGCTTATGGCGAACTAGTCGTCATCGGCTGGGATTTTGAGACATTTGGCGAACATCATGCCGTGGAAAGTGGAATTTTCGGTTTCTTGCAGGCACTACCGCAGGAGGTACTGAAAGCGGGCTTGTCGTTTGTGACACCCAGCGAAGCCGTCGCCAAGTACAAAGGGGAAAGTTACAATTTACCCTTATCGCCTTTTGCTTCCACCTGGGCTGGCAGCGGCGGTCTGGATTTTTTTCTGGGCAATACTGCCCAACAAGCGGTCTTCCAATTAATGAATCAGGCGTACCAAAAGGCAGTCCTGACGCAGAATCCGGCGTTGATTGAACTGGCACTCTGGCTGGCCCAGTCGGACAATTTGCATTTGATTCAGTGGTACGGCCGTTCTGGGGCAGAAGCAGAGGTGTCGGCCTATTTCACGCCACAGGAGTGGTGGGCGCTGGGTGATAACGGCATCATCTGGGAGATTCAGCAGGTGTACAAGAATTTTATCACGTCGTTGGATCCGTTTGTGACGCAGCAATTGACTCTTGCCAAACGGAGGAAACTGGTGAGGGTTTGTTTTTGCTGCCGCGGGAGAGGAAAACGGCCGTTGTGAAAACGGCTTGATACCTGATTTAATCTTTAGACTTGTTCCTGAATAAAAAAGGGACACTGGCTATTTGGGAACAACTCTTTTATAGAGTATAGAATAGCTCAAACCCCCTCATGGCGACGGCGAAAACGCAGCGCCATGTCTCTCAACTGCATTAAGCTGATGGGTTTCAACAAAACCAGATCAACTTCGGTGCGCAACTGTTCGGCAAAGAGGTGATCTGCTGTCGTAATGAAAACGGTGGTATCGGCCAACTCTGGTTCGTTTTTGATGAAATTCAGAATCTCTTCCCCGGACATTTCTGGCAAATGCAAATCCAGCAAGATGAGCGCTGGTTTTATTTCACGCAAACGTTGGGTGGCTAAACGGCCGTTGCCGACTAATTTCAGTGCTCATACCCGGCCATTTGCAAGGCTTCCACATAAATAGAAGCAATCGCCTCGTCATCTTCAATGATAAGTGCCAATAATTCACTCATTCCGCTTTTTCCTCAAGTGGCAGGGGAAGTAGAGGCAAGGTAACTGTAAAAGTCGTACCCTCGCCAACCCTGCTTTCCAACGTAACATCACCATTCATCAGCGCAACCACCTCTTGCACAATCGACAAACCCAGACCAATTCCTTTGACACTGCTCATGCGAGCACTATCCCCCTGTGCAAATGGCTGAAAAACTTGCGCTTGCGCCTCATCGGCAATGCCAGGCCCCGTATCAGCCACCCGAAAACCCCATTGGTCGCCATTCCTGAAAAGAGACAAACCCACAGAGCCTTTATCTGTAAATTTGATAGCATTACTGATTAGATTCAACATCAACTGCCGCAGCCAGTAGCGATCCCCAAATATCACATCAGGCACATCTTCCGCCAGGGCACAGTCAAATGACAGCCCTTTTGCCTCGGCCAAAACAACGACCTGTGCCTGCACTTCCTCGGTTAAGTCATGGGTCTATAACCGGCTTCATATTAAATTTTAACTTTCCAGACTCCAACTGGGCGCGATCTAGCAAGTTATTGATGAACTCCAATAAAACGCGGGAACTGTTTAGAATTCTGCTGGTAGCCTTGCGTTGTTGCACGGTAATGCCACCATAAACGCCCTCTTCCAATATCTCGGCGTAGCCCATAATGGCATGGAGTGGGGTACGCATTTCATGGCTCACACTGGCTAATAGTTTGGTCTTGAACTGCGATGCCGCCACCGCCTCATCTCGAGCCACTTTCAAGTTTTCTTCATTTTCGATCAGATCAGTATACTGCTGCCGGATAATGCGATCCGCCCGTCTGACAATAAGAAATAACACGCCATATAAGCAAAATAAAATGAAGACGATACCCAGGATGATCGTGCGCTGGGTCTGCTCAATCTGCTGCACCAACGGGGTCACGTCATCGTAAACTTCAAAGACACCCTCTATTTCACCGCTGGCGCCATAAATAGGCACATAACTGGAAAATACATTGCGGTCTTCAATGGTTTGTTCAAAGGCGCTAAAGCTGTCACGGAAGGTTAGTTCACTGGCTGTCTCTCCATCTCGGGCGGCGAGATAGCCGGCGTTATCCAGTTTACTATCGCCAATTTGTGCTTTTTCAGTGGAGAAAACAGTCAGACCATTCAGGTCATAAACTTTGATTTTGATAACGGAAAGACCGTTCAACTGTGCCTGAACCAGATCGTAGAGTTCTTGGGTACGTGGATGATTTTGCAGGGCTTCTGTTTCCAGACCACTGGCATCTGTGACGAAAGAGGCAAATTCAGGCCAGAGAAAATTGGCAAAGGTTTGGGTTAAGGCCACATTTTTACTTTCGCTGGCAGAAACTAAATCTGAAATTGCCAGTACCCGAAAAAAGTATCCCAGGAAAATGGCGATTAAGATGAAGGCAACCAGACTGGTAATGGTGAAGTATCGTTGTAGTCGGAACATAAAAGGTCTCGGTAAAGGAATTGAAAAATTTGCAAAACACATAGTAACGCAAGCATCTTACAAAAAACATATCCCAACGGTACTATACATCCTCATCCAGCTTAGACTTCTCATCCGCCTTCACCGATTTCAACCACTGATCTGCACCTTCATTCGGCGAAACCGACACATCCCCTTCCGTTTCGCGCCACGCTTCATAGCCAAATACAAACAAGCCAATCACCGCCAAAAACGCCCCTGGCGCAATACACAGCCCCACCGAAAATCCCAAATTCGACAAGAACTCTGTCGGCTCATCATACAAAAAGATCGCCGCCAGACCAAAAGAAAACACCACCGCCCCTATCGACCACAAGAGAAGCGAAACCACCAGCAGCGGCCAGCCCATGTGATACCGCTGCCGCAGCAGCACCATCACCATACTGCCCACTCCCGCCAGCATCAGACCCACGCAAATGGCAGCCAGCACAAAAAGCCCTTTGTCCGGTTCGGCAGCCGCCATGACCATCGAACAAAAGGAACAGAGACAGCCCACTCCGGCCAACAAGCCAAAAATTACAATTAAAACAGTATCTGCCGTACCACGAGAAGTTGATGATTGTGACATAGACCACTCCTTAAAACCAATGATGAATGATGAATGATGAATCCCGAATTATACCCTAGCTGTCCTTTCATCACTCATCACTTCGTCATTCATCATTCTTAAGCTTCCCATAAGGTAATCAGAAGGTGGTTTTAAAGGCAAACGGCCGTTTTCACCCTAAACTATCTAAATGTGGCAGTCAGGAAGAGGCTGTCACGGGAATGAGAGAAGAGGAACAGGCCGGTGTGCGGTCACCAAGTTAACATCACAACCAACCGCACATCGGCCCCAGGCTCTTATTTTGATGAACGATTCACACACATTTTTATGATAAAGACACAAAGAGCCATAAAAAATAAAGATAACCGAGTATACTTCTCTTGCCTTTGTTCCTTTGGAACGTAGATTAAATTACCTACCGGAGATTGGAGATTAGAGATTAGAGATTGAACCAGTCTCCAATCTCTAATCTCCAATCTCAGTTTTGTAAGTCATTTAATTTTCATTCCTTATAAACCTTTGTAACTTTGTCATAAATTTTTTATGGCTTTTGCCACTTTAGAAACACGCATCACGAATTCAAGGAGACATTCACACATGGACATCTCAACTGTACGAGACCTCAACCTGCGCGTCGAACAAGAAGCGCAGTTCCTACAAACACTACTCACCGAAATCAACAAAGTCATGGTCGGCCAGGAAGCCCTGGTTGAACGGCTGTTGATTGCCTTATTGGCCGACGGGCACGTTTTGCTCGAAGGTGTGCCCGGACTGGCAAAAACCTTGCTCGTGAAAACGGCCGCTGAAGCCATCCAGGCCGACTTCGCCCGCATCCAGTTCACCCCCGACCTCCTGCCCGCCGACCTGATTGGTACCCAAATCTACAACCCCAAAACAGGCGAGTTCAGCGTCCATCGCGGCCCCTTGTTCTCCAATTTGGTTTTGGCCGACGAAATCAACCGCGCTCCCGCCAAAGTGCAGAGCGCCTTGTTAGAAGCGATGCAGGAACGGCAGATTACCATCGGTGACACCACCTACAAAATGGACAAATTGTTCCTGGTACTGGCAACCCAGAACCCCATCGAACAAGAAGGCACCTACCCCCTGCCCGAAGCTCAGGTAGACCGTTTCATGCTCAAAGTGCGCGTCGATTACCCCACCCGCGCCGAAGAACGGCTCATCATCGACCGCATGACCGGCGAACCACTGCCGCCCGTGCGTGCCGTCGTCACCCCAGAAGACCTCCTGCGGGCGCGGCAAACCGTGCGCCAGGTTTATGTGGACGACAAAATCAAAAACTACGTGCTCGATCTGGTGCTGGCAACCCGCAATC
Organism: uncultured Chloroflexia bacterium; assembly: GCA_963747345.1. Lineage (GTDB taxonomy): Bacteria > Chloroflexota > Anaerolineae > Promineifilales > Promineifilaceae. Next base: position 85,117 of record CAVVFA010000017.1, read on the forward strand.
CAGGGCAGAACGGCTTGAGCGACTTGAAAAATCTCATCGAATTCGGCGCGTCACCGCGAGCCTCCATCAGCCTGATCAATGCGTCCCGCGCCCATGCCTTCATCAAAGGCCGCGGCTTCGTCACTCCTGAAGACATCAAACAAATGGCTCCCGACGTCATGCGCCACCGCATCATCACCTCCTACGAGGCCGAAGCGGAAAACATCACCTCAGACCACATTATTCAGCGCATCTTAAACTACACAAACGTACCTTAGTAAGGTTGCAAGGGGGCAAAGTGGCAAAGTTGCAAGGTGAATTGTTACCCTGCAACCCTGCAACCCTGCCACTTTGCAACTCTGCCACTCTGGAGATTTACATGCTCACTTCCGAACTCATGTCACAAATCCGCCGCATTGAAATCCGCACCCGCCGCCTGGTCAACGACAGTTTTGCCGGTGACTACCACTCCATTTTTAAGGGACGCGGCATGGCCTTTGACGAGGTGCGGCCGTACAACCCCGGTGACGAAATTCGCACGATTGACTGGAATGTAACAGCCCGAACTGGCGAAGCTTATGTCAAGCAATACACCGAAGAACGGGAACTGACCGTCATGCTCATGGTCGATATGAGTGGTTCCGGCGATTTTGGTTCTGTGAATCGGTTTAAACGCGAACTGGCGGCGGAGTTAACGGCCGTTCTCGCATTCGCCGCCACCACCAACAACGACAAAGTGGGCCTGCTCATCTTCACCGACCAGGTCGAACTGTTCATCCCGCCGCGCAAAGGCCGCCGCCACGTCCTGCGCCTCATCCGCGAACTGCTGGCCTTCGAGCCGCAAAGCCGCGGCACCAACATCAAACTCGCCCTCGACACCGTTAACCAGATCGTCAAACGGCGCAGTATCCTGTTTATGATCTCCGACTTCCTGGAAGACCCGGCGCATTATCGCCAGGCTCTCGCCATGACCAATCGCCGCCACGACATCATCGCCGTAGACCTGACCGACCCCATGGAAAGCAGCATCGCCAACGTCGGTCTGCTCACCCTGGAAGACGCCGAAACCGGCGAACTAACCTGGGTAGATACCAGCGACAAAAAGTGGCAAAAAGCGTTTCACCAACGTGTAGAAAAACTAGAAGAGGAAAAACGCGAGGCATTCATTCGCTCCAGTGTAGACCGCATCAACATCAGCACAGACATGGACTACATCAACCCGCTCACCGGCTTCTTTCAAAAGCGAGCCAAACGAATAAGGCATTAAAACCATGGTAGGGGCGATGCGATGGGGCATTACCTTCCCCTTTCGTGTGACCTCGTCTCCCATCGCCTCGCCCGCACGTTACATTTGCCCGTTCACGGGCGAGGGATTATGGGCCATCCACGTAACGCATTTTTTGCAATAGCTTATCCAAGTTGTCACGGTCTTCTTGCCAACGGATGGGATTGTCTCGGATGTATTGGCGGGTGGCATTTAGTTCGCGTTCATTGCGGATGATGCGTTCCCAATATCCCCGTTGCCACACTTTCATATCTGTTCCGTTTACCTTTAGCACAGCCTTCACCCGTTTTGAAACCAGCATTTTGTAATTGCCGATAATGGCGCCAACGGACCCAGATGGTGGGCGCTGCGGATAATCTTGGGGGATGATTCCTATCTCTGGATCAACCAAAATACGCAAAATACCGTGCCCGTGATTCGACATGATTATATTTTCATCAATCTCGACATGCTGTGCATGAGGCTGCTGCGGGATGTATTGCCAAGCGTTTACCGCAATTTCGTGTAAACGCGGATCCTCGAAAATATTTTGTCGTTCGTATGTGCAAAAAGTGATGAAATAATAGGCACTCATCCGGTAATCCCAATCTGGCAATCGTATCGTTCGACGTTGATGTTTTGAATCATCCATCTTGTATACCCTCCAGGCACAATTATACCCAATACCGTAGGGGCGATGCGATGGGGCATTATATTTGCCTAACACATGGCATCTACTCCCATCGCCTCGCCCACGTATTACATTTGACCAACGTATCACATCATATCCAGGGCGAGGCAACCGGAGAAAAGGTGGTTTTGCATGGCCTAAATTATGCCCGGTTGCGTCGCCCCTACCATAATTGGTTTGTTTTTTAGATTTAACCGCATCCATAAGGTTCTCATAAGAAAACCTATAACTCCCTTTAAAGACCCACCGCCCCACTCCTGATATTCTGTAATCATCTAATCGGTTTACATGTTCACCAACTGATGAAAGAACAAACATTCATCTTTGATTTTTCAGGAGACTAATCATGAAAAAGTGGTTTTTAGGCATTATTCTGACAATTGGTTTAATCGGTGTGGGCATCGTGGCTCCAACATACGCAGCAGAAAAGAGCCCCTTCAACGGCACATTCAGCGGCATCGCCTACGCAGATTACAAAACCAGTGCCCCACTGACCTTGACTGTGACACAAGATGGTGACGACGTCACCGCGCACATTGGCATCAACAATGGTTTGAAAGTGAACGCAGGCGGTTTCTGCGGCACCATCGCCATCCCTGCCAGCAGCTTATCAGCCAGCGGCATCGACAAAGACGACAGTGCTGACACCTTAAGCACGCGCATCCCCTTTGATTTAGGCGGCGGCGCAAGTGTTACCGCCATCATCAATGGCGAAATCGACGGCGACCAAATGGACGTATCCATCAAAATCAAAACGCCTTTCATCTGTGGCAACAACCCAGTCATCACTGGCGAGTTGATTGCGCAGTAGACAGTAAACAGTGTTCAGTGAACAGTTTACAGTGGATAGAAAACTTCACAATTCACAATTAATCGTTCACCATTCACAATTCATAAGGTTCGCTTAAGCAAACCATACACACTCTTTAAAGTACACGAGGCAATCGCCTGATATGCTAATAACGAATCGTTTTCCTCCTTCCTAAGCTTGGGGGTAGAATTCAGGAGCCAATCCTCTTTCTACCCCCGGCTTTCGTTTTAAACAGAAAATTCCCAACGAACGAAGGCTGTGGTGGAACGGGACTTAGTTGGAGATTGGCATGTACCGGACTTCGACAGGCTCAGTCCTCGTCGACAGGCTCAGTCCTCGTCGCAGACTCACAACTTCACAATTCTCAATTAATTATTCACCATTCACAATTTGGCATGGTTCAAGTTTGCTTTACAAGCTGTAGAACGATTTGCATAATCGCCCTACAAAGTGTTAAGCTAAATTTCTGGTTTTTTAACCATGCCCACAATTCATAAGGTTTTCTTAAGGTAAGCATATACAACCTTTAAAGCTTAAAAGACACCAGACTGATATTCTACATACGAATCGTTTTCCTCCTTCCTGAGCTTGGAGACAGAAATTAGAAGTCACCCTTTTTTCTGCCTCCGGCTTTTGTAAAGATGGGAAGATAGAGGTAGAGGGTAGAGATAGAGGATTTTAAGACGAGAGAACCGTTCATCCTTCATCATTCATTCCTCATCATTTGTTTTAGCGGAGACACACTATGAAAAGAGTTATTCCAATCATTGTAATCATTATCGCCTTGTTGGTTGTAGGCGTGGCTGCGGCGCAGACGCCGGCCAGCGTAACCATCACGCCCAGCACAGACAGCGTCACCGTCGGCGACCCGGTAGAACTGACCGTCACAGTAAATCATCCGGCAGGCACGCAGGTGCTTATGCCCACGCTGGACCCGAATTGGGGCAGCTTCGTCGTGCGCTCCCAATCGCCAGTGACTACGGTAGACAATGGCGACGGCACAACCACGAGCACACAGCTTATCGACACGCGGTTGTTTGCCCCAGGCGCTTTCGAGACACCGCCTTTGGCCGTTACGATTGCCGACAGCAGCGGCCAAATTATTGAAGCATCAGCCCCGCCCATCGCCATCACCGTGAACTCGGTGCTGGTGGAAGGGGACACGGAATTACGCGACATTAAACCGCAAGCAACGTTACCCGGCGCGTTAACCTGGCCGATTTTTGTGGCGGCTTTGGGTGCACTCATTGCCGGCATCGTGTGGTTTATCGCCCGACGAGTGAAGGAAGCTTTTGACAATCGTCTGCCGCATGAAGTGGCGCTGGATACGCTAACGGCCGTTGAGAAAGAACATTTGCCGGAAAACGGCCGTTTCAAAGAACATTACACACTCGTCACAGATGCGCTACGGGCTTACGTCGAACAAACACAAGGTATCCAGGCCACAGACCGCACCACGGCCGAAATTCAAAAAGAGTTGAGCAAATCGTCAACGACCTTAACAACCGAACAAGCCAAACAATTCACCACGATTCTGTCAGAAAGTGACCTGGTGAAATTCGCCAAGTTCACCCCCGACATCGAGAGCGCCCACGCCCTCGTTACCCAATCACGACAGTTTATTGAAGATACCAAACCAGAACCAGTAGAAAAAGATAAAAAATCAAAGAATAAAGATGGCAGATCGGGAACCCAATCTCCAATCTCCAATCCCCAATCTCCAAAAACGGAGGCCGCCTCATGACAACAACTTTCCGATTCGCCGCCCCCTGGCTCTTAGCCCTGCTGGCGCTCGTGCCGCTCATTGGCATCTTGCGCTGGCAGATGGAACAAAACGGCCGTCCGGCCAGCGTGCGTTACGCCGCGACCAACTTGGTCAAAGGCTTAAAACCAACCTGGCGGATGCGCTATCGCCCCACCTTAACATTGGTACGACTGCTCATTATCAGCTTAATGATTATCGCCCTGGCTCGACCGCAGCTCGGTCACGCCCGCGAGATTGTCAAAGGCGAAGGCGTGGAAATTGCGCTGGCCGTGGACATCAGCGGCAGTATGGCTTCGCTGGATTTTCAGCCGGACAACCGGTTGGCCGCTTCCAAAGCCGTTATTGATGAGTTCATCACAGAACGGCCGTATGACAAAATTGGCCTCGTGATTTTTAGCAGTGAAGCGTTCGCGCAAAGCCCGCTCACACTCGACCAAAACATGCTGCGCCGGTCGTTGGAACAGGTGGAACTGGCAACCGACCTCGGTCTGGAAGATGGCACGGCCATCGGCATGGGACTGGCTAACGCGGCCAACATGCTCAGCAGCAGCGACGCCAAGAGCAAGGTCATCATCTTATTGACAGACGGTGTGAACAATGCCGGTCAGATCGACCCGTTAACAGCCGCCGAAGCCGCCAAAACGCTCGGCATCAAAATCTACACCATCGGCGCGGCCAAAACAGGGCAGGTGCCCGTACCAGTCGAGTCCATCTTTGGCGGCGAACAAATCGTTTACCAGGAAAGCCAGATTGACGAAGCCGACGTTACAGCAGGTGGCCGACATGACGGGCGGCAAATATTACCGCGCCGAAGATACCGACGGTCTCCGTCAGATTTATGACGAAATTAACCAACTGGAACAATCAGAAGTGGAAGTGCAGGTGTTTAACCAGTATCAGGAATTGAGTTCTCTGGCTCCTGATTCCCGCCTTCTTCCTCATGATTCTGGAAATGGTATTACGCAAGACAACGTTTAGGACAATTCCTTAAACGATGAGTGATGAACGATGAATGCTGAATAACCTATCCATTCATCGTTCCGCATTCATCATTCATCATTGGTGAAAATTATGACATTCGCAAATCCAACTTTCTTATACGCACTCATTCTGGTTCCGCTGTTCGCCGTTTTTCTGGTGTGGGCCAACAACAAACGCAAAGCCGACCTGGGTCGTTTAGGCGACCGTAAGCTCATCGACAGATTGAGCGCCGGCATCAACTGGCAGGGTCGCCGCTGGCGCATTCTCTTGTGGCTGGTGGCCTTGGTGCTGATTATCGTGGCGATGGCCCGGCCGCAGTGGGGATCTGAAGTGCAGACTGTAGACCAGGAAGGCTTGCAGGTGATGGTGGCACTGGACGTCTCGCAAAGCATGTTGGCTCAGGATAGTAAACCGAACCGCCTCGCCCGTGCCAAGCTGGAAATCTCCGATTTGATGGACAGGCTGAACGGTGACGAGGTTGGTCTGGTGGTTTTCTCTGGCGCCAGTTTCATCCAGTTCCCGCTGACGTCTGACTACAACACGGCACGCATGTACCTGGAAGGAGCCGACCCCAGTGTGATTTCTCGGCAGGGGACGGCGATTGGTGATGCGATTAAAACGGCCGTTAATGGTTTCGATGATTCGCTAGACAGTCAAAAAGTGTTGGTCGTCATCTCTGACGGTGAAGATGCAGAAACTGACCCGCTCGCCGCCGCCCAAGAAGCGGCCGACGCTGGCATTCTCATCTACACGATTGGTTTCGGCACGCCAGAAGGTGAACCGATTCCGGTGCTGGACGCCAATGGCACTGTCGTCGATTACAAACGAAACGCGCAGGGCGAAGTGGTGCTGTCACAACTTGACGAAGCCACCTTGCAAGAAATCGCGCAAATCGGTGGCGGGCAATATTACCGCGCCGCCGCCGACGCCAGCGAGCTAGACTCACTGCTGGCTGAACTCGACACCTTGCAAAAAGCAAAACTGGAAAGCCGCTTCGACACCCGCATGATTGAGCGCTTCCAAGGCTTCCTGTTAGCCGCCCTGGTTGTCCTCGTCATTGCCGAAATGATTCCGGACACAGGTTAGCAAGACAGAAGCAGAAGTGAAAACGGCCGTTACACAAAAACAACAGGCAACAACAAATGCCTAAAGATCAGAGATTAGAGATTAGAGATTGGAGATGAATAACACACATCCAATCTTTAATCTTCAATCTTCAATCTTCTCAAGGAGAAAATTATGAAATCAACGAAATCATCCAACAAATCTATCGCAAAAATCGCAGGCGTAATGGCACTGGCCTTAGCCCTGCTCGCCGCCGGACTCTTCCTCATCACCCGCGACGATTCGCCAGCCAGCAAACTGCTGCGCCAGGGCAACGACGCCTTCGCCGCTCAAAACTACCTGGACGCTCTCGGTGCTTACGAACTGGCGCAAAGCCGTCAGCCCGAACTGGCCGAGCCATTTTACAACGCCGCCAACGCCCTCTACCGTGAAGGCAGCTTCGGCGATGCCGTCGCCCAGATTCAACAAGCCCTGCTCAACGTGGCAGACGAAGAACTGGCACAGCACAGCTTCTACAACCTGGGCAATGCGGCTTATAACGGCCAAGATCTGGAAACGGCCGTTCAATCCTACATCGACGCCCTGCTCATTAACCCCAATGACGCCGACGCCAAATACAACCTGGAACTAGCCTGCAACAACAGCAGCAGCAAGAACAGGAACAGCAAGAACAAGAGCAAGAATCCGAGCAATCTGAAGAGTCTGAGTCTGAAGACAGTGAAAGCCAGGACGGACAAGAAGGTGAAGAAAACCAGGATCAACAAGAATCCAACTCAGAAAATGGTGATAAGCCAGCAAGAATCTGAGTCTGGTGAAGGCGATCAAGAGTCGAGATTCCAAAGACGGTCAAGATGGCGACCAAAGCGACGAACAATCTGACCAACAAAACGAGCAAAGCGACCAAGACCCCTCGCAAAATGGCGAAGACGAACAGAACGAACAAAGTGACCAAGAGCAGCCAGGTCAGAGCAGCGGTCAGCCACAACCAGGCGACCCCACCGACCCCAATCAAAACGGCATGGTTCCCCAACCAGGCGAACGCATGACAAAAGAACAAGCGCAGCCAACTGCTAATGTCCATCGCGCAAGGGTCTGGCACATTGCAAGAACGATTACAACAAATCTACGTCTCGCCGCTGCCCCCATCGGCACAGGACTGGTAAAAGACAGTGAACAGTAATCAGTGAACAGTAGATACGAACACTGATCAACTGACAACTGAACACTGAACAGAGGTAACTATGAACAAGAAACTAAAACTGACACTCATAACTGCATTAACCGTCATCGCGCTGATGATTGTGGCTGTGCCATCATTTGCCCAAGAAAGCCCCATTCAAGCCGAGGTAGACCGCACCAATTTGACCACGGATGAATCGCTGGTCTTGACCATCACGGTACAAGGGTTGGGTAACAACGTCTCCGAACCAGAGATTCCTTATCTGGATGGACTGAATATCGTTGGCTCCAGCACCTCATCCCAAATCAGCATCATCAATGGCAATACCAGCACCAGCAGGGTGTACCAATTCCGCTTGCAACCTGCGCGTCCGGGTGATGTGACCATCGCTCCCATCAACGTGGTCATCGACGGGCAAACGTTTAGCAGCGAGCCGATTCTAGTCCACATCGAGCAAGGAGCCGGAGCAGCACAGTCCCAAAGTTTAGGTGCAGCCGCGCCAGCCGCCAGACACGGATCGCAGCGTTGAGGTTTCTAATGAGTTGAACGGGCAAGATTTGTTCGTGGAAGCCGTCGTAGACAATCCCGACACCGTATCAGGGCGAGGCCATCGACTACACCTTCCGCTTCTATCAAGCCGTCAACCTGTTCCGCGACCCGAATTACCAACCACCTTCGTTCACTGGGTTTTGGACAGACGTGGAACCATTCCAAACAGATTACACCATCGAGGCCGCTGGGCGCACTTACCGCGTGAGTGAAGTGCATCACACCATCATCCCGACTGCCAATGGCAATGTCTCCATCGAGCCAACGACGCTGAATATTCCCGGCAGTTTGTTTGAACGGGATCAAACGCTGCAAACCCGTCCGGTTGAGGTGACTGTGCAAGCATGGCCGCAAGGTGCGCCCGCTGATTTCAAAGGCGCGGTGGGCAAATACAACATCAGCGCCAAAGTAGATACTACGGAAACAAAAGTGAATGAGCCGGTTACGCTGGAAGTGATTCTCAGCGGTGAAGGCAATATCAACACGGCCGGAGACCCGCGTTTGGACGGAAGGGGACGAATGGCGTTCGTTTGAAGAACAGGCCACTACCACTTCTTCTAAACAAGACGGCAAGATTGTCGGCCAAAAAGTGTATGAACGGCTGCTGATTCCCACGCAAGAAGGCCAACTGACGATTCCGGCGATTAGCTACAGCTATTTTGACCCGGAAACGGCCGTTTACGAAACAATCAGCACCGATCCCTTAACCGTCAACGTACTGCCCGGCGCGGCTACCACCACGGCACTCAATACAGCCGCCGCCGCGCCCATCCAACCAGACATAAACAGCGACATTCGCCACATCAAATTAGCGCCAGAAAAATCGGCCGACACCACCCCGTTGACCAGCAAAACCTGGTTCTGGCTGCTCTGGTTGATTCCGCTAGGCATTGGTCATCGGACAAGCCGCGTACAAACGGCGTCAAACCTATTGGGCCACTAACAGCGACAAAGCGAAAAACAAGAAAGCAGCAAACAAAGCACATAAGTGTTTGCAGGATGCTAGTAAAAACGGGCAAGATAGGTATCAAAGCGCGATTCAAATCTTCAATCAATACCTGGAAGACAAATTAAACCAATCGGTTACAGGTCTCCGCCGCGCAGAAATCGCCCAACTGCTTACAGATAACGGCATCGACCGACACACTCGTCACGGAAGTTCAGCAGTTCCAGGAAACGTGCGAACACGGCCGTTATGCCCCAACCGGCGCTGGCATGGACGAGACACATATTCTGGCTTACACGGGAACGTTGATTGATAAATTGGAGAAGCAATTCAGCTAGAGGTTAGAGCAAGAGCTAGAGGAGTCCTCTCGCTCTCGCTCTTGCTCTCGCTCTACTGAGGTATCATCATGAAAAAAACACTCATCTACACCACACTCTTCATCGGTTTAGGCTTAATTTTAGGACTTCTGGCGGTGCAGCCCTCGTTTGCCCAAGAAAACGAGATGCAGGTAGCGAACTCATTGTATGAAAACGGCCGTTTTGCCAGAAGCCGCCCAGGCCTACGAACAACTCGTGGCACAGGGCGCACACGACAGCGCCGTCTACTACAACCTGGGCAACGCCTACTTCCGGCAAGGCGACATCGGCCAGGCCATCTTCAACTACCAACGTGCAGCCCAACTGGCTCCACGCGACGCCGACATCCAGGCCAATTTAGCCATGGCTCGCGCCCAAGCCGTTGACCAACTACCAACCACCACCAGCAGCAGCCCATTGGAAAATTTTGCCTCCAGCACGCGCAGCTATCTCACGCTCAATGAAATGGCACTGCTGGCTTTAGGCGCCTGGTTCTTCTTCGGACTGGTTTGGCTCGTGTATCGGCAGATGAATAACGGCCGTGGCAAAGAAGGCTTGCAATATATCCTCATTCTCTCCGGCGTCTTCATGGTTTTGGCAACATTCTCGCTGGGCAGTCGTATCTACGTCGAGAACAATCGCCAACAAGCCGTCGTCATCGCCGCCGTCGTCGATGTGAGCGCCGGCCCCAGCGCCGACACCATTACCGAGTTTGACTTGCACAGTGGCGCTGAAATTGAACTGTTAGAACAACGCGGAGAGTGGGTTCGCCTGACGCTGCCAGGCGGTCAAGTTCAAGGCTGGGTTCCGGCTGAAGCGGTCGCCATTTATTCTGTTGATAGTTTTTAGACATCGTGGCGAGTGGCGGTTTCGTACCCGCCACCTCCCACTCGCCACTCGCCACAGTTCCTAAATGGGCGGACTTATGAAACGAGTACTCATCGTCAATGATCAAGAAATAAGCAGACGACTTATCTATCTGGCACTTGTCTCAATGCCAGATATTGTGGTGATCGGTGAAGCAACTAACGGCCTGGATGCCATTGAATTTGTGCAGAAAGATCAGCCAGATGTGGTTGTTATGGACTTTCGTATGCCTTTTATGGATGGCTTGCAAGCTACGAAACAAATCACCAAGACCTGGCCTGACATCAAAGTTATCATGCACAGCATGACAGGTGTACCCCAGAAAGCCGGCAAAGCAATGGGAGCCTATCAGGTTTTACGTCCAAACGATTCGATGAAAGTATTGCAAACGGCCGTTTTGAATGCGTAAAGTTGACTAGACCACCAACCTCACCCACGGCTGCTCCACTGCATTAACTAACTTTTTATCAGCCGTCCAAAGTTCACAACCCAAACTCTCCGCCAAAGCCAAATAAAAACTATCATACGCCGCCACCCGATTCAACTGACGCGTCCACAAAAAAGCCTTTCGTGCCTGATCTTCAGTGGGCACAATCAACTCAATACCTAAATCAAGCCCAACAGCTAAACCTTCCTTTGCAGCCTGTTCCGAGAGTTCACCCCAAAAGACTGTTTTTGTCAAAATAGATGTTAGTTCATAAACCATTAGGGTAGGCGCACAGAGGATCCGTTTCTCTTGTTTCCACTCAAGCAGCAAACGGCTAAATGGGTCTTGTTGCACCTCGGGGAATAACAAATTGTACACAAAACTTGCATCAAGAACGACGTAAGAAGTCATGGCGTTCCTCTAAATCACGTTTTGCTTCTGCTAAAATCCTATCATGATCCAATGGCTTGCCCTCTGCGCTCCGCTAAAATTCTCTCTGCTAACGCATCCCGCTTAGCTAACCACTCCTCAATACGTGCCAGTTCATCATCATTATCCTCTGTCAGCCGTTCGTAATCCTCAATGCTGACAAGAGCCGCTTTGGGTTTGCCCCGAGAGGTCAAAATTACTCGCTCGCCGCCAAAAGCAACGCGATTAACCAAAGTAGATATATCTCGTTTGACTTGTCCTATGCTTACTTGTGTATCTGTCATGGTTCACCTCAATCAAAAAGTTGCACTATCCTGATAAAGCGTATTATACAATACAATTTGTTCTCAACTCAATATCTCCGATCATGCTCTTCCGGTTCCACATCTGGAACCTTCGCTAAAATCGCCTCATATTTAGCACGATCCCCTCTTTTTGCCCGCTCTTCCAGGTAATCCTCAGTCATCAAAGCCGACATCTTCTCAGCAATCGCTAGTGTAATTAGTTGATTAATAGAAATGCCCTCTTTTTCAGCTAGCTCACGTATATTGTTATGTAAATAATCTGGTAACCGTAAACTCAGTGTGCTCATATTATCCCACTCCAATTTTTTCAAGAAATTCAACAGGTGTTATCGCAATAAGGCCAAACTGTTCAATTCCTTTAAAATCACGCTTATTGAATGTCACAATGAAATCACATTGGGCTTTAACCCCTAACTCAAGCAACATTTCATCATTAGGGTCTCGCAGCGTTGGTCGCCAAAGATAAAAAATTTCATGCGCGTTTCCAACTGCACAAAAATAGTCAATAAAATCTTCAGCATCAGTTTTTGATAATTGCAGATGCGGTAATTGACGTAACAACACATCATGGTATTCCAAAATTAAGGGAACCGATATATTGATTTCAAACATCCCACTGCCAATAAGCTGAAGCAATTGAAACGAAGCACCCCGTCGGGAACGAAGTCCAGCAATGATCACATTTGTATCAATTACGACTTGCAATATCATAAATGGTATCTTATACAATACCATTTACTGAGTCAAGTTGGTTTTCCCCCACTTAACCCTCTCCCGCAAATTCTGGTAAAATCCCATCAACCTTTTAGGTAAACCACAAAAAGTTCTTTGATTAAAAATAGCGCTGTTTTGTGGTTTCCTTTAAGGAAAAGCGGGTTTTGCGCAATTCTAATTCCAAAAACTTTCCCGCTTTTACCTAGGATGGGAACCCATGGCTAAACATATTCTCGTAGTAGATGACGACGCGCTCATGCGTCGTAGTGTGTGCTTCAATCTCGAACAAGCGGGATACCGCACCAGCAGCGCTGGCAGTGCTGAAAACGCGCTCGACCTGGCCAAACAAGATCGCCCCGATCTCATTCTGCTCGACATTGGACTGCCCGGCATGGATGGGCTGGAAGCACTGCGTCATTTCCAACAAGAAATCGACAACATGCCGGTCATCTTCGTCACGGCGCGTCGCCGGGAACTCGACACCATCCTTGGGCTTGAACTGGGCGCAGATGCGTATATTACCAAGCCGTTCAACCCAGATGTCCTGCTGGCCCACGTCAAATCGGTGTTGCGCCGTTCCGCCGCTTCCCCAACCGATAGCGAATCAACCGACAGACCCGACCCCCTCGTTGTGGGAGATCTCATCATCGATCCTGCTGCCCATACCGTTGTGGTGGCCGGCAAATCCCTCCACTTGCCCGCTCGTGAATTTGCTGTGCTGAATACGTTGGCGCAAGAAGCGGGCTATGTCGTGGAGATGGATGATTTGCTCACCCGTGTCTGGGGTGAAGAATTTTTAGGCGAACCGCAAGTGGTTTACGTCCACATTCGCTGGCTGCGCGAAAAAATAGAAGAAGACCCGAATAAACCAAAACGGCTGCTCACTGTGCGCGGCAGAGGTTATAAGCTGATGCCGTATGAGGTTGAAAAGAAAGGAAACACGTAATGTTAGACCGTAAGGGTTTAATTGCGTACAAGTTGAACTTGTGCGTAATTGAACCCTTAGGGTCTGCAAACGCAGATCATGAAACTACGAACCCGATTTATCATCAGTCATATCCTACCCGTCTTGCTAATCGTACCGTTAATTGGCGTGGCGTTGATTTATTTGCTGGAAACACAAGTGCTGCTGCAAGACCTATCTGCCAGTCTCACGCAGCAAGCGGCCGTTATTGCCACCGTTGCCCACGGCCGTTCTGACATTTGGACGGATGCTGACGAAGCCACCGCTTTTATCAATCTTCTGAACCAGCAAGTTAGCAGCAACATTTCTCTGCTGTCTGCTACCGGGGATATCTTAGCCACAACCGATCCCGCACACGCTGAGATTCTGACAAATTCATTAGACTTAGCTCAGTTGGAATCTGGTCGCCAGGATGTTATCTTGCGCTATCAAGTCGGCGAAAAATCTGCCGCCATTTTCTTCCCCATCATCAATGTCAACAACGAACTGGTGGGCATCGTGCAGGTTTCGGACGAGCTAAACAGCCTCGCCACCAGTTTTACGCGGCTGGGGCGATACATATTACTGGTGTTGGTACTGGCACTCGTTTTGGGCGTGGTGTTGGGGCTTGTTTTGGCAATTCGCTTGGAAAGACCCATTGTGGCGGTGACAACGGCCGTTTCTGAAATCGCCGCCGGTCAACGCACAGATCCCATCCCCGAAACCCACACCAAAGAGACCCAACAACTGGCCCGGTCGGTCAACCAATTAGCCGAGCAGTTGCACCAGCTTGAAGATACACGCCGCCGCTTCCTCGCCAACATCGTGCATGAGCTGGGGCGGCCACTGGGGGCGCTTAAGGCGGCCACCAGCGCCTTGCGGGCTGGCGCTGGCGACAATCCCGTGCTGCGGGACGAGTTCCTGGAAGGCATGGAGCAAACCATCACGCGCATGGAGCCGCTGCTCGACGATCTCTCTCGTCTGCACGGCCAAATCCTGGGCAACATGATTCTCGACCTCACACCCACCTCTCTCAGCGACTTACTGCCACCCGTCCTGCTGCCCTGGCGAGCCGCGGCTCAAGAAAAAGGCATAACTTGGCAAGCCGACATTCCCGCTGATTTACCCACCCTCAACATCGACCCCACACGTATGGCGCAAGTGGTAGGCAACTTACTCAGCAACGCCATCAAATTTACGCCTGTCGCTGGCACACTTACCGTCTCAGCGGGCACAACGGAGGCGGATGTGTGGATTGGTGTGCAAGATACCGGCCTGGGTATTTCTGCTGAGGAACAAGAGAAAATTTTCGAGGCGTTTTACCGCAGTTCTGAACACCGTCGCTTCCCCCAAGGCTTGGGGCTGGGTTTAACGATTGCTCAGGAGATTGTTTTGGCGCATAACGGCCGTTTAACCGTAACCAGCACGCTCGGAGAAGGCAGTCGGTTTACCATTTACCTGCCCTTATAAATCGGTGGGAATCAAATAGTCACATAATAATCGGGCGAGTAACAACAGTTTAAAGCGGGGAGCAGGAGATTACGATGAACGACCTTCTGCATCAACCAGGATTTTTCGGCACAGCCGCAAATTGGGCCGCCGATTTCACACTCACGATGATGATTTTATTCGCGGTGCTGTTGACCGTAGGCGTCGTGTTTGCGGTGAAGAAAAAGTACACAACCCATCGCTGGGTACAAACCAGTGCCGTCATCTTAAACATAATTTTTGTCTTATGGATGATGATTTTGCCTTACCGCGACTTTATCGCCCCCGGTATTCCTCAAAAATTGAACGAGACGTTTTACTGGCTGACGACATTGCACGCGGTGGTGGGCGCAGTGGCTTTTGTGCTGGGTGTGTTTGTGGTTTTACGTGCCAATGGCCTGATGATCAAACCATTGCAATTCAACAATTACAAATTGGTCATGCGTATTTCTTACACGCTGTACATGCTCACGGTTTTACTGGGCATCGCGGTATATGTTGTGTGGTTTGTCAACAATCCAAATCCACCGACGTATGGCTAATTACTTAGAATACTTACCCGGTCGCACCGATCAATGAATATATGGCAACGAATTAACGCAAATTCGTGCATAGTAGCCGCGGCAAGGTATGCCGCGGCTACAAATTGTGAAGCTATATGAACTCATCAGAAAAAATCAAAGTCTCTGTGTTTATCGCCACCAGCTTGGATGGCTACATTGCCAGACCAGATGGTGATGTCTCCTGGCTAGAAGATATTGAGCCGTTTGATGACGGGGATGATGCTGGCTATGGCGCATTTTTTGGCGCCATTGATGTGCTGGTGATGGGTCGCGGCTCTTTTGAAAAAGTGCTGAGTTTTGATCCCTGGCCTTATGGCACAAAGCCCGTAGTTGTCCTGAGCAAGAGCCTGACAGAAGTGCCTGAAGCCCTGCAACATACAGTGCGACTAGAGGCATTGCCACCTCAGACGCTCCTCGAAAAACTGTCACAAGAAGGGTACCGCCATGTATACCTGGATGGTGGTCAAATCATCCAATCATTTTTGCGGGAAGGGCTGGTGGATGATATGGTGCTGACGAGCATCCCTATTCTACTGGGGGCAGGACGGCCGTTATTCGGCTACCTAGAAAAGGACATCAAATTACGTCTGGTGCATAGCCAATCATGGCAAAATGGATTGGTGCAATCAACCTATGACATATTGCGCTGATTAACAACCCTCTCAATAGAAAATCTCTATAGCTTTCAATCGAAAATATAAATCAAACGGGTGATAAACGACACTTATCCAAACCGCTGTCATCGCGTATAGTCATGCCACATTGCAATAATCTATGTCTTGCCTGCGCGACTGATGCGCTCCTCTGGGGTGGGTTTGGCAATGACCTAGTAAACTTTTTGCTTTAGGTAAACCACAAAAAGTTCTTAAAATTACCAACACGCAAAATTGTGGTTTCCTTCAAGGAAAAGCGGGTTTTGCACAATTTTATTTTCAAAAACTTTCCCGCTTTTACCTAGACCCGTGAATGTGTTGTTTTAACGCAACGCAACTATCCAAGAGTTAGCAAAAAACAGCACGAAATGTGCTGTTTTTTGTTCTCGTTTGGTAAAAACCTGGGCTGAACTTGTCGATGTCAGGTTCAGCCCTCGTCAAGATAATTTAAAGGTGACAAAGATATGAAAATTGCAGCGGTAACAGATGATGGAAAAACAATCAGTGCTCATTTTGGGCGAGCGACGAAGTATGCAGTCTACACAGTTGAAGAGGGACAGATAACGGCTCAGGAACTGCGCGACAAGTTAGGACATAAAGATTTCGCCAATGAGCAGCATAATGATGCCCATGATGAGACCCATCACGATCATCCTCATGAAAATGGGCACGGACATGGGGAACATTCGGCGGAAAAGCATCAGCGTATGTTTGCGGCGATTACGGATTGTGATGTATTGCTGGCGCGGGGGATGGGGCAAGGGGCGTACAATGGGTTAGCGCAAGCGAACATCCGCCCTATTTTGACGGATATTGCTGATGTGGAAACGGCCGTTCTCGCCATCATTGAAAACACAATTGTAAACCACACGGAGCGCCTTCATTAAATATGGCTGGTAATAAATCTCGAAGGGTCTGGTTGTTTGTTGTTTTGATTGGCTGTCTCCTGTTCAGTTTGTCTGCCTCCGCCCAGGAGACAGAGACAGAGGAGCCAGTCGTCCATGCCGTCTTGTTTTATTCGCCGACTTGCCCCCATTGTCATGAAGCTATTAACAATGTCATGATTCCGTTGATGGAGGAATATGGCGCAAAACTGGCCGTTTTGGGCATTGATGTGTCTACGGAAGCGGGCAGTTATCTATTTGCGTCGGCCATCGCGTATTATGAAACGCCAGAAAACCGGCAAGGTGTGCCAACGCTTGTGGTTGAGGACACGGTGTTGGTGAGTACGATGGAAATTGAGGATGCGTTTCCGGGAATGATTGAGGCGGGATTGGCGGCTGGCGGCAATAGTTGGCCTGAGTTTCCCGGTCTGGCAGAGGTTGTGGCCGAACTCGCGGCAACACCTGCCCCAGATCAAGAAGAAGCCGCGACACCAACAAGCCCGCCCACCGCAGAATCGGAAGTGGCGCTAGTTGAAGAAGTGGAAACGGCCGTTCCCTCCCCCTCCCCCATCGCCCAAAATGAAGCCCCCGTGGGGCAATCGCTAGAAACCATCGATACCACAACCATGACCGAGACCGAAACCGCGCCGCCGCCAGACCCCATTGGCTTTGCCCTGGGCTGGCTGGTTTTGCTGGGTCTTTTGGCCGTTTTACTATTCTGTGTTTGGCAGTTGGGCGGCCATTGGGCGGCGCTCACCCAGGCGGACGGGGCGCTCGATCAAAATAAGGGACGCACTGTGTTGCTATGGGTGTTGATTGTGATTGGCTTGATTGTGTCGGGTTATTTGGCTTATGTGGAGATGACTCAGGTAACGGCCGTTTGTGGCCCCGTTGGTGAATGTAATCTTGTGCAAAGCAGTCCATACGCGCAAATCATGGGCATTCCGATTGCGGTTTTAGGCTTGCTCTTCTATGTGGCGGTGGCGGGTTTGTGGTTGTTACAGCGCGTTGAAAGTGTGCGACATTGGGTTGTGCTGGCGCTGGTCGCGCTGGCACTTTTTGGCACGCTGTTTTCCCTCTATCTGACGCTGCTTGAGCTGTTGGTGATTGGCGCCATCTGCATGTGGTGCCTCACCTCAGCGGTGGCGACTGGGTTGATTTGTTTGTTGGTGACGACGGGGGTGGTAAAACGGCCGTACTGAGAGTGGCCGAAGTGTCCGTGGCCGCCAGTTGCAAAACGCCCAGATTGGTCTAATTTTTGAAATTAGACCAATCCTAGACAATCGCCTGCGAAGCCATACTCAGTAAATCTGCATTACTTGGATCGTGAACAAACCCCCAAAACGTTTCCTGCGGTCGGGAAGGTGTATCCAGGCTGCGCCGAATCATGTAAATAGTACGCTTCAAATCCATGCCAATTACTGGTACCTTGACCACACTGCCTTGCGCCACCGCCCAGGAAGCGGCCAATGCCGATACAAAAGACACGCCATATCCCGCCTCGACAGTTCTGACGATGGCCTCTGCGTTCCCTATTTCCAAAGATACATTCAAGTCTTCCAAGGTGATGTCGTGCCGGGCTAATTCCGTGAGCAAAACACGCCTTGTGCCCGATGTTGGCTCCCGCATCAGCAACGTTTCTGCCAAGAGATCCGCAGGCTCAATGGCCTGGCGACTGACCCAGGGATGCCCAGTCGGGACAATCAACGCGATATAGTCTGTAAAAAACTCCTGGCATTCAAAACCATGCTCACATAAATCATAACTGCTCACCACCGCCAGATTCGCCTCTCCTTCCAGCAATCTGGGAATAACGTAATGGGGCGTACAAGCCAAAATGCTCATCTGGATGCCTGGATAACGCTGGCAAAAACGCGCCGCCAACTGCGGCAAAATATATTTTCCCGCTGTCGTGCTGCACGCCACCCGCAGACTGCCCACCACCCCATCTTGCAGTGAAGCCATCATTTCTTGCGTTTCCAAGGCTTGATGGATGAGCTTATGCGCCCAGGGCAGCAGCAGCCGCCCCGCTTCCGTCAGAGTGAGCGTGTGGCCTGTCCTGATCAAACAGCGACACGCCCAATTCTTGCTCCAGGATTTTGATGCGATGGCTGATGGTGGGCTGTGTCAGTTGCAGATGCTTGGCGGCCTCTGAAAAGTTCAGATGCTCGGCGGCGTAGATGAAGGCTTCGAGTTTTGACAGTTCAATCATGAGTGGATTCCTTCGTAACTAGCATCGAATTGTCACGAATTAACACGAATTTTTGTTGGATAAAGCCGAATAATTCGCGTAAATTCGCGTTAATTCGATGCCATATTTTCATTGATGGTGGTCGACGACAGTCGGTATCGTCTCCTTCGTGAATAAAACCGCGGAGGGTGATGGAAAATTGGAGGAGAAGATGGAAGGAGGTAACGGCCGTTTCCCCCATCTAGCCAGTACGCCATCCAACAATCAGGCTGACCCGCTTACAAACTCACGAATCGGCCAGCATATTGCCATCGTTTGGTCTTCATGCCAAATTTCGTAAGTGGTCATATCAAAGTCCCAGTTAGGCTCCAGGTTTTGCTCCTGGACGTATGTGCCAATGGCGTCCCACATCTCCAGCAGTTTGGGATACGCATTATAGTCACCAAAAGTACGCACCTGAACTGTCTTGTGGGCGGGTAGTTCACGCACTTTAATCGTCTCTGTTGGCGGCACCAAACCAGAAAATGGCACGCATATCTCCACTGGCCCGTCATCTTTTTCGTTGACTGGCCCGTAATAAAGCGCGATAGGCACACCGGTAATCTGGGCATCGTGTGTGGCAATATGATCCCACAACTGGTGCAGGATGATTGGTAACGCCTGATGGTAAGCCGGCACCTTGATGTTTCGACGGATGGAAACAACCATCTGTGCTGGATATTCGACCTCTGAATAGGTAAATGGCATTTTATGTTCCTCATCTGGTGCTGGTTTTTCTGGCCGCAAACGCCATGCTTAACAATTGTGAAACTATAATACGTTCGGCTCTGGGGGACAAGTCAAGAGGGAAATGGAAAACGGCCGTTTCCCCCTTCCATCCCTCATCCCAAAACCACACACTGGCAACCCTCCCAACCTCTCGTTATACTTTCCTCACAACTTGATGATTGTGATGGGACATAACGGCCGTTTTGTTGGCAAGTAGGTTCAGAATGGTAAGTGAGGTGGTGGTTCGGTTCAAAAACCAGCCCCAGCAACACAGAAAAACCTCATTGGAGCAGGGATTAATAGTAATAAATGGATCAAGATAAAAAAGTAAAGGCATCTAATTCCGAAAGAATGATGTTGGATGCTTTCATTCAACTTGTTGCAGCGAGATTTTGACAGGAATCGTCTTAGTCATCGTAGGTAGTGTTTTAGGTCACTTCATCTTCGGCACAGGAATAGCATTGTTCAAGGCATTACTTCTAATTATCCCTTTAACTTTGGGATTTTTATTTTCATTGTCAACCGTATTTAATAATCTGGAAAAGATACCGAAACACTCAGAATTTACCTGATCCCACTTTAATCTGATTTGGGGGAAGGTTCCGTTACTGATAACTTTTGATGTCTTACGTTCTTTAGATAATACACATCAATTGCGTAATGATCAAGAAACTGATGAACCAGAGCATTTTCACGCAGACAATACGAATCCCACCTCTCATGTCATTTTAGACAACAATGTTTAGATGAAATATGAAACCAAATGCAATCTGATGTATAAGGTAAAATACGGATGGTTGACAATTGTTAACCGAATCTAAGGTAAATAGGATATTCTAACCATTATTAAGAGCAGTCCTCCACTTACGGGACAATGTAGATAATCACATCTTGAATCTACAAATACTGCTGAAATTTATGGATTGCTAACACACAGAGGCTGATGTTCAGATACTACTTTTTATTTGGTTTACAGCGAATCAAATGGAATATGCTGGGGCATACTTGGCAGCCAAATCGCATTGAAGATGCCAACACTTAGACGAATTTGAATTACCAATATTCGACATAAGGCATTGGTCACCAGATGACTTTTTTATGCATATGCAATGGGACGATCATTTTGGCGAATGTGATTTGACAAAAATAGACGAGAAATAACTGTTTGGACTTAGACTGTATACTCAAACAATCAGGATCCGTAAATTCTGCCTTCTGCCTTCTGATTTCTGCCTTTACAAGGAGATCTCCATGCAACTAACCACCCTCGCCACCTGCAACCTCAACCAGTGGGCGCTCGATTTTGAAGGAAACCTGGAGCGCATCAGCGAATCCATCCGCATCGCCAAAGCACGCGGCGCTAAATTTCGGCTTGGCCCTGAGCTGGAAATCCCGGGCTACGGCTGTGAAGACGCCTTTCTGGAAGGCGACACCCTGCGCCACTCCTGGGAATGTCTGGCGCAAATTCTCGACAGCGACCTCACCGACGGCATTCTGTGCGACATCGGTATGCCCGTCATGCACAAAAACGTGCGCTACAACTGCCGCGTCCTCGTCCTCAACCGGCGCATCCTGCTCATCCGCCCCAAGATGATTCTGGCCGACGATGGCAATTACCGCGAACCGCGCTGGTTTGCGCCCTGGCAGCAGCCGCGCACCGTCGAAGACCACGCCCTGCCCCGTTCCATCCGCGCCCTCACCTGGCAAGACAGCGTGCCCTTCGGCGACGCCGCCATCGCCACCCGCGATACCGTCTGCGCCTCCGAAACCTGCGAGGAACTGTTCGCCGTTGACAGCCCCAACACCTATCTCGGGCTAAACGGCGTGGAAATTCTGGCAAACGGCTCCGGCTCCCACCACGAACTGCGTAAACTCCACCGCCGCATCGACCTCATCCGCAACGCCACCGCCAAAGGAGGCGGCATCTATCTCTACGCCAATCAACAGGGCTGTGATGGCGGCCGTCTCTATTTTGATGGCTGTGCCCTGATTGCGGTCAACGGGGAACTGGTGGCACAAGGTTCCCAGTTTTCCCCCAAAGATGTGGAAGTGATCACCGCCACCATCGATTTGGAAGAGGTGCGCTCTTATCGGGGCGCGATTGGCAGTCGGCAGGTGCAGGCGAGTGAGTCGGAGCAGGTGCCAAGGGTGGTGGTGGATTTTGAGTTGACGGGCCTTCGACAAGCTCAGGCACCGCTTCGACAGCTCAGGACCGAGATTGGAGATTGGAGATTGGAGATTGGGGCGACCTGTCAGCGCAAGATTGAGGCGCGGTATCACACGCCGGAGGAAGAGATTGCGTATGGGCCAGCGGCGTGGTTGTGGGATTATTTGCGGCGGTCGGGCATGAATGGCTTTTTTGTGCCGCTGTCGGGCGGGTCGGACAGTGCCGCAGTGGCGGCGCAGGTGGGCGTGATGTGCCAGATGGTCGTCGCAGAAACTGCTGAGGGCAATGAACAGGTCATCGCCGATGCCCGGCGCATTGCTGGCGCGGAAGATGATTATCTGCCAACGGATGCGGCTGAGTTTGCTTCCCGTCTGCTGTTTACCTGCTACATGGGCACGGAGAACAGTTCCAAGGAGACGCGCCGCCGTGCCAAACAGGTGGCGGCGGAAGTTGGCGCGTCCCATTTGGATATCAATATTGACTCGGTGGTAACGGCCGTTACTCAACTCTTCATCCGCGTCACCCACAAAACGCCCCAGTTCAAAGTCCACGGCGGCACTTATGCGGAGAATGTGGCCTTGCAGAATATTCAGGCACGGCTGAGAATGGTCTTGTCGTATCTGTTGGCGCAGTTGTTGTTGTGGGTAAACGGCCGTTCTGGTTCACTGCTGGTCTTAGGCACAGGCAACGTCGATGAAGCCCTGCGCGGCTACCTCACCAAATACGACTGCTCCAGCGCCGACATCAACCCCATCGGCGGCATCAGCAAAGTCGATTTGCGCCGCTTCCTGCTCTGGGCGGCTGAACACAAAGGCTACCCCACCCTGGCCGAAATCGTGGCCGCGCCGCCCACCGCCGAACTGGAACCCATCACCGATTCCTACGCCCAAAAAGATGAAGTCGATATGGGCATGACCTACGATGAACTGAGCCAGTTTGGCCGCTTACGCAAAGTCAACCGCTGTGGTCCGCTGGCGATGTTTGAGAAATTGGTCTACGAATGGGATCATCTGCCGCCCGAGGAAGTGGCCGTGAAGGTCAAACATTTCTTCCGCACCTACGCCATCAACCGCCACAAAGCGACCGTGCTCACCCCCGCCTACCACGCCGAATCCTACTCCCCCGACGACAACCGCTTCGACCTGCGCCAGTTTCTCTACAACGCCCGCTGGACGTGGCAGTTTAGGCGGATTGATGAGCTAGTCGAAGAATGGAGAAAGTAAAACAATTTAATACAAAGATACGAAGGAACAAAGGGACAAAGATTAGCTTTTCCTTTGTTCCTTTGTCTCTTTGTTCCTTTGTATTAAGCTTTTTTCAATAAAGCAGGGAGTTCGCTGAGGCAGTCGATGCAGGGGAAGTCGGCGTCTGGGGGGAAGGCTTGGAAGTGACCACTGATGCCGATGAAGGGTAGACCAGCCGCTTGCGCGGTTTCGTAATCCACCAGAGTATCACCAATGTAAACGGCCGTTTCCGCCGCCACACCCATCGCCGATAATACCAACTGCAATACCTTGCGGGTCAGGTTTCGGCCGATCCACATCACCGCCCGTAATTACCACCTGGAAAAACGTATCCAGACTTCGTTTGTTTCAGTTCGCGCTGCACCCGCTCTTTGGAACCAGAGGTAATCAAGCCCCATGGGATAACGCCGTCGCCAACGCAGTCAGCGTGGCCACCGTCTCCGGGAACGGCTCAGCAATCAATCTGGCGCACCATATCCAGCCAGACCCTGTCCGCTTCGTCCCACTGATCTTCAGGCAATCCCAGCATCCGGTACGTATGCGTCCAATCGGGCGAATACACTTCAAAAAAGCGCTCCCGGCTCACCTCAATACCATACTGTGGTAGCATAATTTCGTAAGCCCGGTAATGAGCCGCAAAAGAATCAAGCAGGGTGCCATCTAAATCAAACAAAAGGGTGGATATGTGTTGAGAGTTCAATGGAATTGACATGGTGACAATTATACACCTTGCATTTTGTGCGGCGAGACACAACGCGTGATGCGTAAATCTGCCAGCTTTCACACATCACGCATCACGGGTAACGCATCAAATCAATCTCCACCCACACCCCATTTTCCTGTATAATTTTCCTGTCCGTCTATATCGGGCAAGGGAGTTATTATGGCCAAACGATTATCTGTCATTGATGTGGACCGCTGTGTCGGCTGTCAGGCGTGTATGTTCGCCTGCGTACGCCGGTTAGGCTCTGGCGGTTTAGAAAATTCAAGTATTCATGTGAAATCAGCGGGCGGGATGCGCAAAGGGTTTGTCGTTGTGGTGTGCCGGGGCTGCCACAACCCGCCCTGCGCCCGCGTTTGCCCCACCGATGCCATCATCGAACGGGATGGGGGTGGCGTCAAGTTCAAAGCCAACCTGTGCATCGGCTGCGAAAACTGCGTCGAAGCGTGTCCCTTTGGCGCAGTCTTTTGGGACAAAGCGCAAAACAAGCCCGACATCTGCATCTACTGCGGCTACTGCGCCCCATACTGCCCCTACGACGTGCTCGCGCTTGGAAGAAATCGAGGAGGTGACGTATGCCATCGCCTGATCCCCTGAATCGTGTTCTTTACATTGACTTGAACAAGTTAACATCCTGGGTAGAACCACGCCCCGATTTGTTTGACGAATCATTGGGCGGCACAGGCGTGGCTATCCGCTTGCTGACTGAAGAATCACCAACCGGAGCAGACCCACTCGACCCGCGTAATCCCATCATTTTTGCAGTTGGTCCACTCGTAGGACATTTCCCGCTGGCCTCCAAAACCGTGGCCATGTTTAAATCCCCCCACACTGGCGACCTGGGCGAAAGCCATGCTGGCGGACGCAGTGCCATCGCCATTCGGCAGGCTGGGTATGGCGCGATTGTTATTCGCGGCAAAGCCACCATGCCAATTTACCTAACTATCGAAGACAACGACGTTCGATTCCATGATGCCACGGCACTGTGGGGCATGAGCAGCAGTTTCACCAGTGCTTCTGTCATACGTACGCGGGAATCGGGCAGCGGTTTGCGCTCGATTATGCGTATTGGTCAGGCTGGCGAGAAGCAAGTTAGCTATGCCTGTGTCACCACTGAGACCTATCGGCATTTTGGTCGATTAGGGTTGGGCGCGGTATTTGGCAGCAAGCTGTTGAAGGCGATAGTGGTTTCAGGAAAACGGCCGTTACCCGTCACCAATAAACGCGCTTACCGCAAAACCTACGACCAACTGTTTGAGGCCGCCACCCAAACCACGCTCATGAAAAAATACCACGACTTAGGCACCGCCATGAACGTGCAGCCCCTCAACCTTATCGGCGCTTTGCCCACACGTAACTTGCAAAGCGGAAACTTTGAAGGTGCAGAAACCATTTCCGGCGAATACATCGCCGCTGAGCATTTGGGACGGCGCGTCGCCTGCGCCCACTGCCCCGTCGCCTGCGTCCACCTCGCCGCCGTGCGGGTGCCCTATCCTCACGACCCCTACTTCTACAAAACGCTCATGATCGGCTACGACCACGAGCTGATTTACGCCATGGGCAGCCTGCTGGGCATCAGCGACGCGGAACAAATGCTGCAACTCATCGACGAAACAGAAATGCTGGGCATGGACATCATGACGGCTGGTGTGGCGCTGGCCTGGGCCACCGAAGCGCTAAGAAAGCAGGCCTCATCACCACGGATGAAACAGATGGCCTGAATCTGACCTGGGGCGACGCGCCAACCTACGTTGAAGCCGTCAAACGCATCGTCAAACAGCCCAACGATTTCTACAAAGCGCTGGCACATGGCGTCGATCATGCCGCTTCGATTTATGGTGGGGAAGAATTTGCCCTGGCGTTTGGTAAAAATGAAATGCCAGGCTATCACACCGGCCCTGGCTGCCACATCGGCTACGCTACAGGAGCGAGACACAGCCATCTGGACAGCGCTGGCTACAGCATCGACCAGAAATCGTTGACATCTAATGAACCACTGACTCCGCAAGGCATCGCAGAGGATCTTCTTAAAGAAGAGCGCTGGCGACAAGTGCTTACCAGTCTGCCGATTTGCCTCTTTGCGCGGAGGCTTGTACACACCAGAAATGGTGCTGCAAGCGTTAGACACCATCGGCATCCAATGGACGCAAGCGGATATGGATCGCTTGGGCGCAGAAACACTGCGTCTGAAACATGCCTACAAACAGCGTGAAGGGTTTGCTTTTGAAAACCTGCGACTACCCAAACGCATCTTCGAGACACCCGCTCCGACTGGATCATTTGACGAGACATTTATGCGCGAAGCCATCCAGCACTACGCAAACAATCTATGATCAACAAAGGCTGAGTCTGTCGAAGCCCATCATGCGCCAGCCTTCGACAAACTCAGCCTTCGTCTTCAATTTTTATGAGATTTGAGACTCGACCAATCTCTAATCTCAAGTTTCTAATCTCGGGCAGAAATTTTCAGTCGATTACTATGTGCCGCCCAATGCGGATCACCACCATCCAGCCCCAACTGCTGCACAATATCATACGCCGCCCAGCCTACAATCTCCACATAAGTTGGAAAGGAGAGCGGCAAATCGGCCAACTGGGACACCGTTAAACCAGCCTTCATGCCTGCCGCCACCAACTGCACAGTTTCGACGGCACGTTCGCCGACCAAATGACAGCCGAGCAGCTTGTGTGTTTGCCGGTCGGCGATGAGTTTGCAAAAACCAGTGGTACGGCCGTCAATGATGCTGCGCGGAAACTTGTCAAAGCCAATCGTACCCACCACCACGTCAAACTGTTCACGCGCCTGAGCTTCTGTGAGGCCGATTTTGGCGTATTCCGGGTCAGTGTAACTGCCAGTTGGAATCAAATCAAACTGCAAGATGTGGTGCAAGCCATTCACCGCATTAGACGCGGCATAATATCCTTCCTGGCTGCTCGTAGGCACCAACATCGACTGTCCATTGACATCACCAGCGGCAAAAATATGGGGCACATTGGTTTGCATGTATTCGTTCACCTGAATGTATCCCTGCCGGTTGGTAACCACGCCAGCCGCTTTCAAGTTCAAACCTTCTGCGTTTGCCAGCCAGCCCACCGCCATGACCAATGCCGAAACAGTTATGCGCCTGACTTTGACCCTCTAATTGGTACTGAAAGTGAATGCCTGCTTCCGTTTTTTCAATTTTCTCTATACCGGCAAAGCCTTCAACGATGTGAATGCCCCGCGCTGTCAAAAGCATCTTTTATGGCAATGGACACATCTTCATCTTCTGTAATGAGGATGCGCGGCGCGACTTCAAATAAGCTGACTCGTGTACCAAAGGCGTTAAAAATGGAGGCTACCTGCGCCCCTGTCGCCCCAGAACCGATGACCGCCATGGAAGCAGGAAGTTGGGTTAAATTCCAGGCATCGCTGTGGGTGATGGCATGTTCAAAGCCGGGGATGGGTAAGCTGCGGGAACGGCCGCCCGCGCAAATAATAATGTTCTTCCCCGCTAAACGCTCTCCTGAAGCAGTTTCGATGGTGTGCGGATCGACAAAATGCGCCTCGCCCGCCTGTTCATACATGGCAACACCCAGCGCTTCCAAATCGCCACGCAGATTCAACTGTTCATGAAGCGTGTAAACAACGGACTGCACCCGGCCGATGAGTTTTTTGTAGTTGACGATTGGTGGCTGAACGTCAATGCCATATTGAGCCAACTGGTTGGCTTCGCGCACTAGCCGTGCCGCATGGGCCAGAGTGCGCACGGGCACAGGGCCATCGTTGGCGGCCATGCCCCCGACGTATTCTTTTGTTACCAGCGCTGTTTTTGCCCCGAGTTCAGCCGCCCGTCCAGCGGCGGCAATCCCGGCTGGGCCAGCCCCCATCACGATAACATCGAACATGGTTGCCTCCTTATAGCATCGCGGTGCGCCGTCACCCATGTTAACTCCTCTAAAAATAAACCGCAGAGGTGCGGAGAACACAGAGAAAAATCTGCGTAATCTGCGGATAAATATTTTCATTGATGGTGATCGACCACAGAAAGATTGAAGATTAACATTCGACTTATCTTCAATCTTTGTTCTTCAACCTTGTGCCAACGCTCTACACACTGCATTACTCTCTACTTTCCGCTAACTGGTACGTGACAAAAAACAGAAATGGTGGCATGTTAATGGTAAAGACCTTTCATCACAAAGGAGACCAAAAACATGCCACCAGTAGTCAAACCAATCATGTTGACCCTGACATCAATTGTATCTGGCTTATATGTGGGCACAAATTTAGCCATGCTTCATTTTCTATGGATGTTGATTAACGGTTCGCTCTTGCCCCATAGAGGCGCTGTTTTCCCCGCTCTACAATCAACCGGTATTGGCGAACAGGCCATTCGTCGGGCCTGGAAAGCCTTTCATAGTGGCGTGTGGCAAATTAGCAAACTCATGGTTGCCTGGAATCAATACATGGAAAAACAGCAACGATGGCAACTACGTTCTTATGAGGGGTATGGAGCGGTGGCTGTTGACACCACTCCTTTCTGGCGGCTCAAACTGCAAGGGCTGCAATCCAAGTACTACAACAGCGTCGCCGAAAAAGCCTTGCCAGCCGTCATTCTCGGACTGGTGGCGCGGATTGGCGAGGTAGCTGACAAACGGATTGCCTTGCCCTGCGCTATTCTACGGGTTGACCCCCAAGACCCCAGCGAAGCCAAGCTCAAAAAAGAGATACTCGACCAGGTGAGTCGTATTCTGAAGGCGTCAGACATCATGCTGGTAGATGCCGGCTTCAAAATCAAGTCCTGTCATGAAGCTAAAGTGCCACGTTTTCTGCTGCGGTTGGCCAAAAACTTCACCGCCCGGCGCAATTATCTGCGGGACACCACAGGCAAAAAAGGCAATCCACCCACAAAAGGGGACCTCGTTCGTCCTCTGGCCCGCAAGCATGAGGAGAAAGAAATCGCCGCTTCTGAACCTGACGCCACGTTTAGCTGGCCAATAGAGCCAGGCAAGACCATCACCGTTCAGGCGTGGTACAACCTGGTTCGTCCCGCTGTCGAACCAAGTCCGACAGCCGACCTCTTTGATGTCTATGCTATCAGCGACCCCCGGTACGATACCCCGCTGCTTGTGGCGACGAACGTCAAGCTGTTAGCGCAAACATCTCATGCACTTTACACAGATCGTTGGCCTGTGGAACAGTTACCTCTGGCTGGTAAACAAATGGTCGGGGCACATCGCCAGTTTGTTTTTGCGACCAAGACCCGCCACCGCTTGCCCGAACTGGTCATTTTGGCGGGTTCCATCCTCACGGGGTTGGCGGCTCTTCACCCCACCATGTCCACAGGCTTTTGGAACCGAAAGCCTGAACCCACCCCCGGTCGCTTTCGCCGGGCGTTAGCCGGGCTACCTTTTCCGCAAAGTTACCCCTTGCCCCCGGAACTTCGCCAAAAAGCTTCGGTGACCAACCACTTGTCTAAGGGCATTTTGGCTTATCGGCGGTCAAAACCGGCTGTTTTTACCGTTTCGACCTGAAAACAGCTTGTTTTCGTCACATTTTTAAGGTTCTTTGTTGCAGATGCCCGCATCTAAACGATACAGGCTTCATTCGATTGGTTATTTATGTCAATAAATTTAGCGGAAAGTAGAGATGTTAGACATTCAAAATTTAACGGTTGCTTATGGCGGCCATGTGGCGTTACAAGATGTTTCTCTTTCGGTGGCAGCGGGGGAGGTGCTGGCGGTGATTGGTCCTAATGGGGCAGGAAAGTCTACCCTGGTGCAGGCGGTGAGCGGGGTGCTGCCTGCGCGGGCAGGAGAGGTACTGGTGGACAAACGGCCGTTATCCTCCCTCACTGCCACCGAAAGAGCCAGACTCATGGCTGTCGTGCCGCAGGCCCGGGAAATACCGGGCGCGTTCACCGTCTATGAAACTGTCTTGTTGGGACGCACCGCTTACCTGGGCTGGCTGGGCAAAAGCCGCCGCCAGGATCATGAGCGAGCGGCCTGGGCGTTGGCCCGTACCCAACTGAGCGGCATGGCTCACCGGCGCGTGGGTGAATTGTCTGGCGGGGAGCAGCAGCGCGTTTTGCTGGCGCGGGCCTTAGCGCAGTCCGCTCCGGTTTTGCTGCTAGACGAGCCGACAACACACCTTGTTTTGCAGCACCAATCGAGGTTGCTCAATCTGGTGCGTGAACTGGTGCATGAGAGCCGGTTGGCGGTGCTGATGGTTCTCCATGACCTGAATCTGGACGGGATTTATTGTGACTGGTTGGCTTTATTGGTAAACGGCCGTTTACAGACCACCGGTACGCCCCAGAAAGAATTAACTAGCCAGCGCCTCAGCCATACCTTCCAGGTTCCCATCGACGTGATCCCACATCCCGCCTATGGTACGCCACTTGTTCTACCAGACGGCGTAAGCCGCCTGCCTATTCATCTTTCATAATCCATCCTTCATCCTTCAATACTGGAGCAACATGACATGACCACACTCAACCATCTTATTTCTCGCATTCAACAGTTGGATCAAGCAGCCATGGCCGCCGCCGAGGCGCGGCAGGCCATTTTAACAAAACCGGCTGGCAGTCTGGGCCGCCTGGAAGAACTCTCTATACAAATAGCCGGCATTACCAGACAGGCCCGGCCTCAGGTTGAACAAAAAGTAGTCACGGTCATGGCCGGAGATCATGGCGTAGTGGCGGAAGGTGTCAGCGCCTTTCCGCAAGACGTGACGCCGCAAATGGTGCTTAATTTTTTGCACGGGGGCGCGGCCATCAACGTGCTGGCCAGGCAGGCCGGCGCCCGGGTTGTCATCGTAGATATGGGAGTGGCTGCTCCCCTAACGCCGCATCCAGACCTGATTGACAAGAAGGTAGCGGCCGGTACAGCGAACATGACCCAAGGCCCCGCCATGAGCCGGGCACAGGCAGAACAGGCGCTTTTATGCGGCGCGGCTGTCGTGGAAGATGAAGTTGAGAAGGGGCTGGACCTGCTCGCCACCGGCGATATGGGCATTGGCAATACCACCCCTTCAGCCGCCATTGCGGCTGTATTCATTGGCGCTGATCCGGCGGTGATTGTGGGGCGGGGAACCGGTGTGGATGAGGCGGGGCTGGTTCGCAAGCGAACGGCCGTTATCCAGGCTATCGCCGTCAACCAACCCCGCCAAGAAGACGGGCTGGATGTACTGGCAAAAGTGGGTGGTTTTGAGATTGGCGGGCTGGCCGGGGCCATGTTGGCGGCCGCAGCCAACCGCAAACCGGTAATCGTCGATGGCTTTATCTCCACCGCCGCGGCCATGATTGCCGTTTCCTTGTGTCCGGCCGTGCGCAGCTATCTGATTGCCGGACACTGCTCCGAGGAACAGGGCCACCGTCTGATGCTGCAATGGCTTGGCTTGACTCCTTTGCTTGATCTCAACTTGCGTCTGGGTGAAGGCACGGGCGCGGTGCTGGCGATGAATCTGGTGGAAGCGGCCTGCCGCACTTTGGATGAAATGGCGACATTTGGCGAAGCGGGTGTGGCAGAGAAATCTGCTGCCTAAGCTTGGAGATTAGAGATGGGAGATTGGGGATTAGCGACTTGCCTAGTCTCTAATCCCCACTTTCTTGGAAAATGACCTATGTCTGAACAACCTCTTAAACCTGAACAAGATCGTGTTGGTTTTTCGCTCAGCGCCATCCTGGTGGCGGCGCAGTTTTTGACGATTATGCCGCCGCTCATTAAACGGCCGTTTACCTCCCGAGAGTTGGGGCAGGCCGTCGCTTTCTTTCCGCTGGTCGGTCTGGGATTAGGGCTGGTACTGGCAGGAATCAACCAGGGCTTGAGCCTCATATTTCCCCACGAATTACGGATAGCGCTCGTTTTAACTGCCTGGGTATTGCTGACCGGCGTCTTGCATCTGGATGGTTTTTTGGATGCCTGCGACGGTTTGTTTGGCGGCTTCACGTCGGAACAGCGGCTCCACATCATGCGTGACGAGCGGGTGGGGGCGTATGCTTTGGCCGGGGGTGTGCTGCTGCTGCTCATCAAATTTATGGCGTTAACGGCCGTTCCTCATCTCACCACCGCCCTCATTCTAGCGCCGACATTGGGTCGTTGGGCGATTACGCTGGCAGTAGTAGGTGCACCCTATGCGCGGGCAGAAGGTCTGGGCCGCACCATGAAAAACGAGGCGGGCGCGGCCGAACGTTTACTGGCGACAGCCTTTGCGTTGATCGTGGCGCTGGCAGCGGGCGGCGTGTGGGGGCTGGCGGCGATGGCCGCTGTTGCCCTGACGGTATGGCTGGGCAGCCGCTTTGTCATGAAACGCATTCCCGGTCTGACGGGTGACATTTACGGCGCGTTGTGCGAGATCAGCGAGGTGGTAGTGCTGCTGGTGCTGGCGGCGGGGCAGGCAGGTTAGGCATGGGCACATTGACCTTGATTTTAGGCGGGGCGCGGAGCGGTAAATCTACCTATGCGGAAAAACTGGCGGCGGAAGCGAGCGGTGGCGTGGTCTACATCGCTACCGCCCAGACTGGCGATGCGGAGATGGCTGCCTATATCGAGAAGCATCAACTTTCTTGAGCGGCGGAAGCCGGTATAATAGCAGTAATGAAAAAATTGCATCTTAATCATATTGGCGAGTGGATCTACAATACTGTCTTATCTGTGCCCGTACAATACAAGATTACGGGTATAGTCATGCTGCCCGTCTTGATATTGGGTATTTCACTCAACTATTGGGTCACGGCAAGCCTGTCGGATTGGCTGTCCTATATCCTCACCGATAGACGGGTGGAGGCGGCCATGCAAGCGGGTGGACGCAGTGTCGTTCTTGTCACTGTTTTAGCAGCAGCGGCTTCTATCATTCTGGCGGCTTTGCTTACTTTTTTGCTCACACGGCCGTTATTAGCCCTACGTGAAATGGCCCAACAAGTCGCCGGTGGCAACCTGAATGCGCGAGCACACGTCTGGTCTAAAGACGAAATTGGTGACGTGGCTGCTGCCATCAACACCATGACCGATCACCTCGTTGCCACCCAAAACGATCTGGCACGATCCAACCGCCGCCTGGACGCCATCAACCGAGTCATGCTGGCTGCCGAAAAAGAAGATGAAATACACGATGTTCTCTATGCCATCTTAGAAAGTACTATCACAATTATGGAGTTGCAAACTGGCTGGATTTATTTGCGTGATCCAGAACGGGACGCATACCATCTGGCAAGCTGGTTCGGGGCGCCGCCCGCATTACAACCCTGTCTTCTCCAGAAAGAAGCAACACCACAGTGCCAGTGCCAAACCGCCCTCGTGATGGGTACATTACCACCTGAAGCCAGCATAAAACAGTGCGTAAGGCTGCAAGATTGCCAGGCTGTCGCCCCGCAAAGCCAGCACATCACCATCCCCATTCAGGCACGAGACCAAAATTTTGGCGTAATGAACCTGCTCTGCCCAACGACGCACACCTTGGCCGATGACGACCTGAATTTATTGTCAGATATTGGCGTGCAAATTTCGGAAATCGTCGCCAATGCCTGGCTGCGCTTGAAATTGACTGAAAAAGAGCTGTCGCGGCAAGCACTGCTGGAATCTCTGGTAGAAGCGCAAGAAGAAGAGCGTGCCCGGCTGGCGCGAGAATTGCACGATGGCTCTGGGCAAATGTTAACCAGCCTTCTGGTACGCATTAAAACGCTGGAAAAGAAAGCTGATTCGGCTGAAATACGAAATGGGCTGACATCGATGCTGGACATCGTGGCAGAAACAATTGACCAGCTTCGTGACTTGTCGCACCGACTAAGACCTGCCGCTCTGGAAGAATTCGGCCTCTCGGTGGCCTTAGAAACGCTCTTGGATGATATATCAGATGAAGTGGGACTCACCACAACCAGCGACCTTAACTTAAATGGTGTAACTTTGCCGTCCGGCATTGAAGTCACTTTATATCGCATTGCCCAGGAATGTATGACCAACATCATCCGCCACGCTAAAGCAAGCAGGGTGACAATTCATTTAGAGCGGCTAGGAGACATAGTCTGTATGCGTGTGGAGGATGATGGCATTGGCTTTGATCCGCTCCAGATAACGGCCGTTTCCGGGCAGCGGCATCTCGGCATTATCAGTATGTATGAACGGGCAGCAATCGTAGGCGGCAAATTAGACGTCTTCTCTGCACCAGGGCAAGGCACAGCCATCCTCGTAAGCGTGCCCATCTTGATGAGTGTGACCGATGCCCACTAAACTCGTGCGTATCCTCCTCGTTGATGACCACAAAGTGCTGCGTGACGGCCTGCGTGCCCTGCTAGAAAGCGAAGACAACCTGGTCGTCATTGCCGAAGCGGGCACTGGTCAAGAAGCAATCACCCTAACTGAAGAACATCTGCCTGACGTCATCGTCATGGACCTGGGCTTGCCCGACATGAGCGGCCTGGAAGCAATCCGCACCATTCGCAAAACAAATAAACAAAGCCGCATTGTGGTCTTATCCATGTTCAGTCGTCGAGAATTTGTAGTGCCGGCTATTGAAGCAGGCTGTGATGGCTACGTGCCCAAAGCATCCACCCACACCAGCTTACTGGAAGCCATTCAAGTAGTCTTGCGCGGCGAACGTTTCCTGCACCCCACCGCCGCCACCGCTCTCATGGAATCAATGACAAGCAAGCAGTCCGACGCTGAGAAATTCGCATTATTATCAGAGCGCGAACAAGCTGTGTTTCGACTTTCAGCTTTGGGCTTTAATAGCCGAGAAATTGGCGAACAGATATTCATCAGTCCTAAAACAGCCGATACCTACCGCCAGCGAGCCATGGAAAAGCTGGAACTTTTGCATCGCTCCGATCTCATTAAGTTTGCTCTACGAGCAGGCTTATTGGATGATTTCAAAGAATAATCGTGTCAGGAAAAAGCCTACACGAGCATATCCTTTTCCCGATACCCGACGAACCCTCTCCATGATAAATTACAGTCAATCATTAAGATGCAAATGCGTTCAACCCCAGTAAACAGACTCATAAGGACGCATTTTTAGTTGTCAATGGCTGCAATATAAACCATCTAGGAACCCTTATTGCTGGCCCATGACTAAGAAGATCGGAGAGGGAATTCATGACAGATAATGGGAAATTCAAATTAAATCGCCGAGACTTTTTGCGAATCGCTGGCATCGGTGCGGGTGCCACAGTGGTGGCAACAGTTAGCAAACCGGCAGCAGCGGATAGCAAAACATTTAACGCTGCACCTTTTTCTGATCCAGCAGGGCGCCCTAACCGCCCTTGGTGGGTCAAAACCGTTGATGTGCCCACTACAGAAATAGACTGGGACATGATGCAGCGGTATAACGAGCAAACCGGCAGCGTTCGTGGCCCCGGTATGGCTGGTTATGTCGGTGCCGATGAAGTGGATCGTTTAACCGAAGCAGCTGCGAAAAATGAATTACAGCGCATGTTGGATAACGTTGATGGTTATACACTCAAAGATCAAGCCATGTCAGATGCTCATGTCGGTGTCGGTAAATCATTTTTAGGACCGCAAAAAGCACCCACCCCAGAAGAACGCGGCGTACCCAAATGGACCGGTACCCCAGAAGAAGCTGCCAAGATTCTGCGGGCGGCGATGCGTCACTTTGGTGCGGCAACCGTTGGCTTTATAGAGCTGGATGACAATACACGCAAATTGATTTATGGCGTTGACCCGGATGGAAAAGAGCTAATTTTTACCGATGATCCCATCGCTTCGGAAGACGATGACGCCCGTTACATCCCCAACAGCTGCAAATATGCTATCGCCTATACCGTGCAAATGTCTCAAGAAACGATGCGCCGCTCCCCTACTGTGCTGGGATCACAGACAACCTCGTTAGCTTACAAGCGCGGTGAATCAATTCAGGCATCGTTGCAAGAGTTCCTGCGTGGCTTGGGTTATCAAGGTTTGGGCGAGTCCGCCACCAATGCTTTAGGCATTGCGCCGGCTTTTGGGGTAATGGCTGGCTTGGGAGAACTTTCCCGCTTAAATCGTCTGATAACACCAGAATTCGGGCCAATGGTTCGTGTTTTCAAACTGCTTACCGATTTGCCGGTGGCTGTTGATAAACCGATTGATGCGGGCATTATGGAATTTTGCAAGCGTTGCAAGAAATGTGCAGAAGCCTGCCCCTCAGAATCACTGAGTTTTGATGATGAACCTACCTGGGAAGTACGTGGTGGTTGGAACAATCCAGGACATAAGGCGTATTTTGAAGATTCGACATCCTGCCTGTCTTATTGGCGGGAGCAAGCTGGCACGAACTGCGGTATTTGTTTTGCAGTATGCACGTTTAGTAAAAAGGATAATGCCTGGGTTCATGAGGCTGTGAAGGCTGGGGCGTCAACGGCACCGTTCTTGGACAGCTTCTTCCGCAGTATGGATGATGCGTTTGGCTATGGCACACAAGCCAGTGCTGAAGAATGGTGGTCGCTCGATCTACCTGAATATGGCATTGATAGTAATCAACCGGTACAGGAGGCTTAAACAATGTCTGAAAATATTATGGTACAAGTTAAAAAACGGCCGTGGTACGAATGGGTACTGTGGGCACTATGGGGCATCACTTTGCTGTTCATTTTGCAGAATGCCATTGCCAGCGGCGCTGAGTTAGAGTCCCGTGCTGCCGCGATATTCTGGGTTAGCTTTATTGTGTGGCTGTTAGCCGGTGTCGTGGTGTGGTTTATTCGCCGAAATAAGTAGTTGGAACTATGACAGACAGAACATTCCTACCTTCACCGACATGTCTGTCAACAGTTCATCTTTATGGCGGGCTTTAGCACTTTGCCCACAAAGCAGGCCCGCTACCATCAAGATTTTGTTATCCGTAGAGGGAAAGGGGGCACCCCCTTTCCCTCTCTTGGATCAAGTTCATATTAGAAAACATGACCTCAGACGAATCCATTCCCATCCCGGTTAAGCCCAAAAGGTCGTCCCGCCAACAGAAAAATAGACAAGAACGCCTGTTTATGCTCATCACGGTGGGGCTTGTCGTGGCGGCCTGGTTATTTGGTTATTTTAATAGTGGCACAGATGTGGTGCCGCTGGTGGCTGACGTGCTGCCGGGTGCAACCCATATCGAAGATAAAAGTGTGTTGTATGTGGGATATGATGCCACTGGCGAGTTGATTGGTTATGCGGCCGTCGGTGAAGCATCTGGTTATGGTGGGCCGATTGAAGTGTTAGTGGGCGTTAGCCCTGAAGGTGAAATTTTAGGGTCTACGATTGTGGCACAGCGGGAATCGCCTGGCTTTTTTCGATTGGTGGAAAAGAGCGAGTTGATTGAGAACTATGCGGGACTGGATATAACGGAGCCGTTACAGTTGGGCGAGGATTTGGATGCTGTTTCGGGGGCGACGGTGAGTGCGGAAGGAGTGGCTTTGGCTGTGAGAACGGCCGTTTCCCAAATTGCCGCCGATGGTCTCAATACCCCCCTGCCCCCCCAGAAACAGTCCGTTGAATTTGGTATCCCTGAAATCGTGCTCATTCTCTTGTTTGCCACAGGGTTTGTCGCCCATAGAATGCGCAGCCGCGTCTGGAAAAACAGAATCCGCTGGGGTACCTTGTTAACTGGGATGATCGTGTTGGGCTTTATTTACACCATGCCTTTTACCATTACAATGGTGGTGTCTTTGTTGAGCGGATACTGGCCCGACTGGCACACCAATCTGTATTGGTACATTCTCATCGGCGGCATCATATTTGTGACAACAATAGATGCGCAAAATCCATACTGTTACTGGTTCTGCCCGTTTGGCGCGGTGCAGCAGTGTGTGGCTGTCGTCACGGGCGCAAAACTTTACCGGCCACGTGATTACAACATCGCCCTAAAATGGTTGCAGCGCGGTTTGGCGTTGGCAGCCATTATGCTGGGTCTGGCACTGCGGCGACCCGGCGTAGCCAGCTACGAACCATTTGCCACCCTATTTGATTTCCGGGGCACCGGCATAGAATGGGCTTTTTTAATCCTCATTTTGCTGGTTAGTTTGATGATGTACCGGCCGTTTTGTAATTATCTTTGTCCCTTGGATGCTGTGGTAGAGTTTATTGCTGCCGGACGACGTTGGGCGAAGGAGGTGTGGGCGACATGGCGCAAGAAACTAACAAAAGCGTAAAATGGGAAGGCTTAAAACGCAAACTTCTGCTGGGGTTTGTGTTTGTAAGCGTTTTGATGATTGGTGCGATTTGGATTCAAGGCATTGTCGTGCGCGAACCAGAGACACCCAGCTATTATCGTGACACCTTTCAAGTCGATGAAAACCTGTACCTGACAGTGACGGCCGATGCCCTACAATATAATCCTGAACCAGCTGGCACACCTGACCCCGATGAGGATGGTGAACACCATCAAGGTTCGGGCCAAGGCCAGGGCGCAGGTCAAGGTTCGGGTCAAGGCAGCAGCAGTGGCGGCGGCTCGGATCATTAGCGAATTTCTATGTCTGAATTAACACCTGATTCTCCTAAACTAATAAACCGCCGGGATTTTCTAAAGATAACGGCCGTTGCCGGAACCTTACTCGCTGGCGGCAGTCTGTTACGCCTGGGCATTCCACCCAAATCGGTAACGCTGCGTGAAACGCAAACCCTCATGGGAACGGTTATCAATCTGGTTTTGGTGACTGATGATGTGCAAAACGGCCGTGTTGCCATTGACGCCACCTTTGCTGAGATGCGCCGCCTGATTGCCATCTTCGACCATCGCCAGGCAGACAGCACCCTGTCACAATTGAACCAAAACGGCCGTTTAACCTCACCTCAGCCTGAATTAGTGTCTGTATTGTCCCAGGCCATTGCGGTTGGGGATTTAACAGGTGGTGCGTTTGACGTGTCGATTAAGCCGCTGCTGGATGCTGTGCGAGACGAAAAAGAGGTTGCCGATTACCAGAAATTTGTCGATTATCGGCGTATTCAAGTGCATGACAGAGAAATTGTCCTGCAACCGGGCATGGCGCTGACGCTGGATGGCATTGCTAAAGGCAGTGTCGTCGATGGCGCGGTGGCGGTCCTGCAAGCACAGGGTTACGAGAATGTCTTGGTGGAAGCGGGCGGTGATTTGGTAGGAAACGGCCGTTCTGCAAACAACACCCCCTGGCGCATCGGCATCCAACATCCCCGGCAGCCCGGCAGTTTGATGGCAACATTACCCATCTCGGCGCAGGCTGTCGCCACTTCTGGCGATTACATGAATGCCTTCACGGCCGATTTCAGCCGTCACCACATCCTTGACCCACGCACGGGCCAATCACCAGCCCAAAGCGCCAGCGTGACCGTATTGGCTGACAACACCGCCACCGCCGACGCGCTCAGTACCGCCCTGATGGTGATGGGGCCTGAGGCTGGACTGGCTTTGGTGGAAACGATAACGGCCGTTGAAGCCCTGTTCATCACCAAAGACATGCAAATTTACAGGTCATCCGGATTCCCCTCGGAGAGAAAATAAACCCATGACAAACGCAACTACATTTGATCCCATCGAATTATTAGAAAATAAAGTAAACAGTGCCCGAAAAGAAGATGACGCAGATATTTTTGTTGTCAGTCTGGTGGAGTTGGGTCAGGCGTATTTGGATACGGGAGACACGCCCAAAGCGTTAACACAGTTTGAAGAAGGCATCCAGTTTTGCCAGCAAACAGGTGACGAACTAGCAGAAGCGCGATTCTGGGGCTACAAAGGCATTTGTCTGATGCGGTTGGGGAATTCACACTTTGCCCAAGTCGCTTTTTACAAGTCGCTCAAAATGGCACGTGCTCTCGACCATAAAAGCCTGATTATTGATGCGCTCAACCAGTTAGGCGGCTTGCTTTTCGACACTGGTCAGCCAGAAAAAGCTGTCTCTAAATATGAACAAGCTCTGGCCGAAGCCCTCAATGCTGGTGACCAACGCCGGATCATGCTGATATCAAGCAGATTGGGCGGCATCTTTTTTGGTCTGGCATCGCTAGAAAAAGCTGTGGAATATTATGCGATGGCCTTAAAAACCTCTCAGGATTTGAAGGATAGACAGGCTGAATGCGCCTACCATATGAGCATTGGCAATGTGTTTTTAGCCAATGACGAAATTGAAGTGGCGAATGAACATTTTGAATATGCGCTGAATCTCTCGATGGAATTAGACAATCGCCAGGTGGAAATCAGCGCCTTGAGCAATTTGTTGAAAACCAATATTGCGGCTGACAAGATTAGCATGGTGCTTCTTTATGGTGATGCAGTCGTCCGGCAAGCCGCGGCAGTTAACAATCAAGCCGTTGAAATTGCCAACATTCAAGCGCTCACGAGCTATTTGATGAATAAAGGTCAATATCGCAAAGCCCTTCCCTATCTGGAACGCGGCCTGGTGATTGCGGAAGCCCAACAAGATTGGGATTGGCAGATCACGATGTTGATGAGTCTGGGTTACACAGCATATACCCTGGAAAATTTGCCTGAAGCTGCTGCTTATTATGAACAGGGATTGGTCGTTGCGGAGAAAG
This sequence comes from uncultured Chloroflexia bacterium, assembly GCA_963747345.1. GTDB lineage: Bacteria > Chloroflexota > Anaerolineae > Promineifilales > Promineifilaceae. Next base: position 125,526 of record CAVVFA010000017.1, read on the forward strand.
CGCTCAACAATTTGGCGGAAGCGCAGTTGTTGGGCCGATTGAGTGCCGTGCAGGCGGATATGGGAGAGTTGGAAACGGCCGTTCTCACTGCCCAAAAAGCTCTGGATCTAGCTGAACAACTGGAAAACCCGACTCTCATGGGTGAGCAGCAAATGCTGCTTGCCATTACCTACAGTGAATTAGCTCAATCCGAAAAAGCCATTATATACGGGCAGGCTGCCCAGAATACATACCGTTCAGTGGGGGAGAATACTCTGGCCGACCAGGCTGCCGCTTTTGTCACAATGCTTACCAGTGATTGAAGACGTATCAGGGTAGGGCATATGCGTTTTGCAGACCACCTGAGACTGCGAGATGACGTTAAAAGAACTGGAGCAGCCGGGCAGCACCAGTTCTTTAGTGGAGACCTTGCCCAGGTTTTCGGTCTGGTGTTTGGCGTCAAAACGACGGTATGCTGTGCTAGGCCAGCAAAGTTGCGACCAGCCCCGTCCAGCCAGTATGGTGGGACGCGCCCAGGCCAGCGCCGCTGTCGCCGTGTAAGTATTCGTGGAAGAAAAGCAGATCGCGCCAGTGGGGGTCTTGTTGGAAGGGGGAATATGGGCAGCAAACTGCCGTTTCCCCTCACCATCCCGCACAAACAGCTTCATCAACCGTTTGGATAACTCAGCCGCCACTTCTCGTGGGCAAGGCGGCGCTGCCGTCAAACAGGCTGATGTTGTCCAGTCCTAAAAAGCCGCCCTGAAAGACGTTGTTGCCATCTTCGTCCTTGCGGTTGACCCACCAGGTAAAGTTGATCAGGAGTTTATGAAAAATGGCTTCCAGAAAAAGGCGGTCGGCACGGCCATTTTGCTGTGCATCCATCTGGTACACTCGCCAATTAGCAGTTCGTTGACGGTGAACATGTAGGCGTTGGTGTTCAGTTGTAGGCATAAGTATTTGCCTTATCAACCACTTGCTTCAAATATTCACGGATCATCAAAGCGGCGGTCGCCCCTTCGCCAGCGGCTGATGCCGCCTGCTTGGTAGACCCCTCGCGCACGTCGCCAGCGACGAAGAGACCAGGCGCCGAAGTCATCAACGTTTTGTCTGCCAGCACAAAACCCCACTGATTGGTTTCCGCCACGCTTTGCGCCAGTTGGCTGTTGGGCGTCAGGCCGATGAACACAAAGACGCCGTCGTACTGCCATTCTTTCAGTTCGCCTGTGGCCCTGTCTTCGACGACGATGGCATGTAAACGGCCGTTACCCTTAAATTCCTTCACCGCATGATTCACCGTCACCGTCATGTTGTCCATGCCCGCCACCTTCTCCTGCAAAATATGGCTGGCCTTCGCCTCCGGCAAAAATTCCACGATGTCTACCTGGCTGGCGAATTTAGTCAGGACCTGTCCTTCTTCAAAGCCGCTGTTACCGCCGCCCACCACCAGCACTTTCTTTCCTTTATAGAAAGCGCCGTCGCAGGTGGCGCAAAAGTGAATGTTCAGCCCCATCAGTTCTTCTTCGCCGGGAACGTTCAGGCGGCGATAGCGCGCGCCGGTGGTCAGCAAGACGGCTTTGGCGGCATATTCCTGACCGCTGGTGGTGGTAATGCACCAATATGGTTCGTGCCGTTTCAGGCTGGCGACTTCTTGCGCCTGTAAGATTTCAACATCGAAACGACGCGCCTGACGGGTCAGCCTCTCAGCAAAATCCGCGCCGCTGATGCCTTCATCGAAGCCGGGAAAATTGTCCAGGATGTTGGTCATGCCCACCTGGCCGCCCATGCCGGCTTTTTCAATCACCAGGGTCTCAATCCCTTCGCGGGCCATGTAGAGCGCGGCTGTTAGTCCGGCCGGGCCGCCGCCAATAACCACAGCCTCGTAAAAATTTAGTTTAGCTTCTGTTTTTAGCCCTACTTTTTCGGCTAGTTGGGCGTTGCTTGGCTCTACCAGAATGTCGCCATCGGGAAAGACGATGGTGGGGATGCTGCGCATTCCCTTGTTCACTTTTTCTATATAGGCCATCGCCGCAGGGTCTTGCTCAATATCCACATTGATGTATGGGATACGCTGGTCTCCCAGGAATTGTTTAGCCCGTTTGCAATCCGGGCACCAGGTAGTGCTGTAAACGATGATTGTGTTGTTGCTGTGAGCTGCCATGAGTTTTTAGTCCTGTTTGATTGAATGTAAAAAGGTGCAGTTGTGGCTTGAATGTTGTGATTCCAGGATATATCAGCCGTGGGCACAGTGCAGAAACGATTTAGTTACGGAACGGTGACGTTTTGCTGTGTTGAAGAAGCTGCCATTTTCAACTTGGCTTTCTACCCAGAAACGGCCGTTATGCTTTTCCACAATCGTCTTGACAATATTCAGTCCCAGGCTGGTGCCTTCTGTTTCGGCAGCGGTGTAAGAAATCGGGGGCGTAGTGGGTCAAAGAAGCAATACCCAGCCACCCTACAGCATCGGAGATGTTTATGCAGCCACCTATTAGTTCAGAACAAAATTGGGAGCAGGCCAAAGCGCTGGCTGCTATTCATGAGGTCGGCCGTGAAATTGCCGCCTCGTTAGATTTAGACCGCACCCTGCACCTGGTGATGCAAAAAGCAGCCGAAACCTTGCCCATAGACGCGGGGGTACTGTTCATTCTTGACCAGGCTTCACAACAACATCATCGTGTAGCTGTCAGCCACAATATCCCGCCAGAACAGGTGGATACTATTACCTTCGCCTTTAACAAGGGTGTGCCTGGTTGGGTGCGACAGTGGCGCCAATCCTTGATTATTGATGATGCCCGCCTGGATGCGCGGGTTCATCCTACCGTTGTCGCGGCCGGCGTCTTATCGATACTGGCTGTGCCGCTTATTTGCCGTGAAAAAATTGTGGGTGAGTATCAACTGACTGGGCAGATGCAGTACGAACCGTTCCCCGGCAAAATTCTACTGGTGGATGACGAGCCCAATATCCGCGATGGTCTCAAGGCAATTTTGCAAAAGGATGGTCACGAGGTGCAGGATGTGGCTTCCGGGGCAGACGCTTTGGCTTTGCTGCCCACCTTTGCCGCAGAAGCAGCGGTGCTGGATATTCGGATGCCGGGCATGAGCGGCACGGAACTGCTTGCTGAAATCAAGGCGCGGTGGCCGCACCTGGCCGTGATCATGTTGACTGGACATGGCACGCTGGAGACGGCGATAACGGCCGTTAAAGAAGGCGCCTTCGATTATCAGCTCAAACCAGCTAAAGCCAATGCCCTGCGCGAAGTCGTGGCGCGTGCCTTGGTTGAGGCGCGTCGCCAAAGCGAACAGATGGCACTGTTGCAAACGTTGCAAGTCGGGTTGCAGCGTTTGCAGCAGCTGCCGGCCACGCCACCTTTCAGCCAACCCTCGCCCGCTGTCCTTTTGCCTATCCTGCGCGTTGGCGAGCTGGTTATCAACAGGGCAGCGTATGAAGTGCGCCGCCAGGCTGGCCCTGGCGCTGACGCCGGCCGAGTATCAGGTACTGCTGGCGCTGGCTGAACGGGACGGGGCAGTGATCGATTACGTGACGCTGGTGAAAGTGGCGCTGGACTATGAAGCAGAACCCTGGGAAGCGAAGGAGCTGATCAAGCGCCACATCTACACGCTGCGCCAGAAAGTGGAGACGCAGCCGGAACAGCCACAGCTCATTCTTAATGTACGTAGGGGGGTATCGGTTGGTGGGGGGATAACGGCCGTTACCGCCCCATCACTGTTTGGCTACAGATTGGTTTCAAAGAAACGGCCGTTCCTCCTTTATACTTTTCGTGTCTGTAATGAACTGGATTATATGCATACTGGGAGACGATGTAAGCCAAAACGTCATATCCTCCCAGTATGCCGAATAAAGGATATGTCATGCGGATTCGTCTGATGTGGTTATTGACCGGACTTGCCTTCGCCGTTGCAGCGTGTGCCCCCACTAGCCTGACGGAAAACAACGTCAACGCCGGGCTTCCTACCCCAACCGCTGCGCCCCCAACAACAAACAATGCTGGCATAACGGCCGTTCCCGAAGTCACACAGTCGCCTGCTTTACTGCCAACCGAAGATCCACCTGCCGGTGCTGCGGGAGAGTTCAGCACCGATTTTAGTGTCCATACCATCCCCTACAGCGAAATCCTTTCCGGCGGGCCACCGAAAGATGGCATTCCGGCCATTGATGAGCCACAGTTTGTCAGCATCACTGATGCCGACGCCTGGCTGGATGATTTGGAACCAGTGACCGTTTTTCAGGAACAAGACACTGTGCGGGTTTACCCTTTCCAAATTTTGATGTGGCATGAGATTGTGAATGATGTGGTAAACGGCCGTCCTATCGTTGTCACCTTCTGCCCGCTGTGCAACACAGCCATTGTGTTTGATGCCACTGTAAACGGCCAACCTCTTGATTTTGGCACAAGTGGACGGCTGCGTTTTAGCAACCTGTTGATGTATGACCGGCAAACGGAAAGCTGGTGGCAGCAGGCCAGCGGCGAGGCCGTCATTGGCGAACTGACCGGGACACAACTGGCGTTCTTACCCGCCAATATCATTAGCTGGGCCGAGGCGCGAGCCAGGTATCCAGAAGCGCAGGTTCTTTCCCGCGAAACCGGCTTTTCCCGGAGTTACGGACAAAATCCCTATAGCGGCTATGACAATATCAACAGCTCTCCCTTCCTGTTTAGTGGCGATACGCCAGATCAGTTACCGGCAATGGCTCGTGTGATCACGGTAGAGTTGAATGACGAAGCGGTGGCTTATCCCAATGCGGTTCTGCAAGAAGTGGGTGTCATCAATGACACTGTGGGCGGTGTAGACATCGCTGTTTTTTGGCAGGCGGGTCTGGCCTCAGCTCTGGATGACAGCGATATTGCCGCCGGGGAAGATGTGGGTGCCAATGGCGCATTTGCCAGGGAGTTGAATGGACAGACACTCACCTTTGTCCTGAACGATGGCAGCATCACCGATGAACAAACAAACAGCACCTGGAATATTTTGGGCGAGGCTACCGCTGGCGAATTGGCTGGCGAGGTTTTAACCCCAGTTGTCAAGGTGGATCATTTCTGGTTTTCCTGGGCAGCTTTCCGCCCGGATACACGCATTTATCAGCAGCCATAGTGATATCATTGCTGGCAGCGATGCGTGACCAGTTTGGCGGTCGCGCCATGAAAGAGGCGATATAACATATGATGGATTTTACGGATCAAGTTGTGGTCATTACGGGTGCGTCAGGCAACCTGGGCAGTGCGCTGGTGCGTGCTTTTGGTCAGGCGGGCGCCAAATTGGCGCTGATAGATCGCCATGCGGATGTGCTGGCGCAGGCGTTCCCGGATTTGGTGGATAAACCGGACCACCTGCTGATTCGGGCGGCTGATTTAACACAGGCAGCGGAAGTGGAAACGGCCGTTACCGAAATCGTGGCTCATTTTGGACGGATTGATGTCCTGGCCCATACCGTGGGCGGCTTCCGCGCCGGTTCGCCGCTGCATGAAACGCCGCTGGCGACGCTGGATTTTATGCTGAATTTGAACGCCAAAACCGTTTTCATCACCAACCAGGCCGTCATTCCCCATATGCTGCGGCAAAAGTCCGGCAAAATCATCAATCTGGCGGCACGCGCCGGTTTGCAGGGACAGGCTAATTTAGCGGCCTACAGTGCTTCTAAAGCGGCCGTTATCCGTCTGACAGAGAGCGCCGCCGCGGAGTTGAAGCAGAGCGGTATTAACGTCAACTGTGTTTTGCCCGGTACCATAGACACGCCACAGAACCGACAGGCCATGTCCGAGGCTGACTTTAGCCGCTGGGTAAAACCGGAATCCCTGGCTGACGTGATTCTCTTTCTGGCTTCCGACGCGGCCCGCGACATCCATGGCGCGGCTGTCCCCGTCTATGGCCGGAGTTAATGAGCTGTCGTGCAAGCGCTGACAGCTTGGAGTTTCCAGATTGGTCCAATCTTAAAGATGGCGTTATTTCATCCTATTGTGGCACACAGGGTTCTCGTTCCTTCATATCTGAACGGCCCAATCCTAAATCGAGATTTCCACCAGCGGTTTGAGGTGAAAATACCAGGCAGTTGGGGGTCGGTTGAAGCGGATGCGTTGTTGGGACGAAACGGCCGTTTCTGGCGGCATGGTTGTCTGGACGCAGACTAAGGATCAAAAATGGAAAACAAGATCATTCACTACACCCATCTCACCTGCCCTTTCTGTGGGTTTCGCGAGAAACTGGAAATTCCGGCCGACCACTGCCTCTTTTTCCATCGCTGCGCCAACTGCAATATGCAAATCAAGCCGTCACCCGGCGACTGCTGCGTCTTTTGCTCTTATGGGGATATAGTTTGTATACCCAAACAGCGAGAGCATATACAGGAGAACGTATGAATGAACCTGATTTAACAAACCGTTACAACTACGATGAATTTACACAGGAAAAAGTATCGCCCTGGCTAAATTTCGGCGCCAGCCCGCCGTTGGGCATACCGGCCCCAGACTTTCCTTTGTGGCCTCTGGATGGGGCAGCGACAACCCTGCGCGAAATCTGGCAGCAAAACCGGCTGACGGTCGTGGAATTTGGCAGTTTCACCTGACCGTATTGTGGGATGGCGGCGTCATCCATGAATGCTTTGGCCGAGCAGTTTGGGCCGCAGGGTGTTGGCTCCATCTTCTTATATACCCATGAAGCGCATCCGGGCGAAAATTACCCCCATTTGCGGAACATGGCTCAAAAATATGACCATGCCCGCGCTCTGCGCGATGTTTTAGGCGTATCGCGCCCCATTCTGTTAGACGCTCTTGATGGCGCCTGCCATCGCGCTTTTGGCTCTATGCCCAACATGACCTGGATTTTCAACCGGGCAGGTATTCCCATTTATAAATCTGACTGGACCGATAGTAACAGTGTGGAGAATGCAGTCATTTATTTTCTGGATGTTTTAGAAAGACGACAAGCCCGTGAAAGACTGGTCCCCTTTCATGTGGAACGCCTGGATTACCGCACCAGTGATCCGGATAGTTTTAATGCTGGTCTGGCACGTAGTGGACCGAAAGCGGTGCATGAATTCAAGGAGTCTGGTCTATGACAACACCATCCCTTTTCCCTGCTATGCCGCTGGAAGACTGGCGTGAGACGCGCGACACGCTTAACCGTTATGCCAAAGTTCTTGGCAAAATTCGGCGGGCATTGACCCCGCACCAAAAACATTGGTGGCACACGAGTTTGCATGTGTCGGCCGTTGGTTTGACGACAACCCCTGTTTGGTCTGCGGGGCAGATGTTTGAGATTGTGCTGAATTTGACCAACCATCAGACCCACATCGTTACTGGCGCTGGTCAACGGCGGGTGATTCCGATGTCGGGGCAGTCGGCGGGCAGGTACTGCCAGCAAGTTAAAGCATCTCTACTGGAACTGGGGCTGACGGTAGTGTTTGATGAAACTGTGTGTGATGAAGCGGCGGGCATGTATGACACAACGGCCGTTACCAACTTCTGGCAGGCATTTACCCAAATAACGGCCGTGTTCACCACCTTCAAGCACAGTTTTCGCGGCGAAAGCAGCCCCTTACAACTATGGCCGCACCATTTTGACCTGGCGCTGTTGTGGCTTTCCGGGCGGTTGATTCCCGACCAGGACCCGAATAATCCAGAATACGCAGATGAACAGATGAATTTCGGCTTTGTCACCGGTGACGATGGCATTTCCGACCCGTATTTTTATGCCACCGCCTATCCGGCACCACCGGAGCTGACGAATCAGCCTCTCCCCGAAGCTGCCTATTGGCACACGGCAGGCTGGACTGGCGCTATTTTGCCCTATGCCGCCCTGGTAAGCACGGACAAGCCTCACGACAGGTTGTTGAATTTTTTACAGACCGCTCATGAAGCTGGCGCCAGCCTGATGACCGACGAACCGGCTTGATTAAGGAGTCCCATTAATGAAGCAAAGTAACGATAAGCAGGCCACAAAGATTGCCACCTGGAGCGAACTGACCGACCGCCAGCCAGCTTATGCCCTGGTGGCTAACGTAGACCTGGGGGTCATTCGTTATGATGAACAAGTGTCTGTGTTTTACGGCCGCTGCCTGCATCGCGGCGGCAATGGGCGGCATTTTGAATCAGTGATAAGCCCCAACAAGTCGAGATTCCTGCCTGCGCCTGGCCGTCTCCAGTCAGCGTGACACGATAAAAACATACCTGCGCCTGATTCGTTATACCTGGCTGCCGGTTGTTTTCTCCAGTTCAGCTCCTTTTTCGTCAGTGGAAGATTCCTTAATGCCCGCGCGAAAAGCGCTGATGCCCTGACCTAATTCTGAACCGATTTTCCCAATACGCCCTGCGCCAAATACAAGTAAGACAATTACCAGAATAATAACCCATTCCCAACCACCTAATGTTGCCATTGTTTCATTTCCTTGTTGTCTATCAACTCAGTTGTTCTGCGTGAAAGCGGTCGGTTTGCATGATCTGGGCGTCTTTGGTGACTAGATAGCCTGCACACCCAGCCGTTTGTTCCAGCAGCGCGATGGCTTCTTTGGGCGGCATGACCATAACGGCCGTTGCGAACCCATCCGCCACCATCGCCGAATCAGCCACAATGGTGGCGCTGGCTAAGTCCGGGGCCGAGTAACCGGTACGCGGGTCGAGAATATGATGCTGGCGAAAGTCAGATGAATAGGCTTGCTGGTAATCGCCGGAAGTGGCGACGGCTTGATTTTCCACCCCAAATTTTGCCAACAGCTGTTTTTTGTTTTCCCTGGGTGACTGGATGCCGATTTGCCAGTTCGTGGTCTGATCTTTTTTACCGGCAGCCAGCAAATCGCCGCCCGCTTCTACCAGCACGTTGGCAAAGCCATGTTTGCGCAAAACGGCCGTTCCCTCATCCACAATATACCCTTTGCCAATGCCATCCACCGTCACGCTCATGCCCGGCTGGCTGAATGCGATTTTGGTATGGGAGATATTCAGGTTTTGGTAATTGACGAGAGGGAGGGTGGCGGTAACGGCCGTTACCGACGGTAGTTCGCCGCGCCCATGAGCATCCTGATACAAATCAACTAGCGGCTTGACGGTCACGTCAAACGCGCCGCCCGAGAGCGCACTGATTGCTTGCGCCTGCTGCAAAACAGCCACCAGATGACGGCTGGGCTGCTCCAGTTTTCCGGTGCGGTTCAGTATAGACAGTTGACTGGTAGACTGGTGGCGGCTGAGAATTGCTTCTAACTGGCTCATGTGGTTCAGGGTGGCGGAAACGGCCGTTTCCGCCGTCGCCTCATCCTCACCCACCACCGTCAAATTAACCACCGTGCCCATCAACACCCGGCTCACCGACACTTCTGCCAGCCCGGCCAGGCGCGGTCTTATGCCCATTTGCCAGGCCGCCAATCCGGCGGCACTTAAACCCATTATGTGTAGAAATTGTCGTCGAGAAGATTTCATAATTAACGATTGTAGATTGACGATTTCAGATTGACGATTGGGTCGGAGGTCAGCCATAATCGCCAATCGAAAATATCACCAGGTGACGCTTCGCCCAAAAATCGTAAATTAGCCAGTTACGGCTACACTCACGTTTTGATAAAGTTCCACTAAGATTAAAGCAATGCAAATTAACATCACCACCAAAACAATCATTTGGATGGTGGGATTGGTGGTGCTTCCGCCACGATGGGGCTTTGCTTTTTGTTGCTTGGTTTTTTCTGGTTTGGTCGTATCTTGTGCCATAGTTCTAATACCCAGGTCCGAATTAAACGGATAATGTCATAAACAGGATCAAGGGGGCAAAGTCCGTTGCACCACGGCCGTTTTACAAACAACGACGTGATCATCACAATGCCCAGCAAAACAAACATCACCGTGGAGCCGGTGAAATCAAAAAGCGTGCCAAATATTTCATAGCTGGAGACGCCCGGATTGCGCAGTAAAAAGGCAATGAGGACAGCTAACCATGCCAGACCACGCTGCCCCCACAGGAGATGGCGGCGATACTTACGTGGCGTCGAATACTTGGCGCCGCCAATCGCGCCCATGCACTCTTGTGCAGCCCCAAAGGGACAGAACCAGGCACAGTAAGCATTTTTATTGTCCACCGTGGCTACCAGGAAGATGCCGCCGATGAGCAAATACCAATAGAGTGCGGTCTGCCAGGCAGGCCAATAACCCAGTAGGAAGGTGTTGATTTTACCGATGGTGAGCGGCTGGTTATACCAGAAGCCCAGCACCATCATGCCTGTAATCAACATCACCCAGCGTAGCTGCTTTGTATATTTAAACCCGCGTCGATGACCAATCCAGCCCGTCGCAAATAGTAGAATGACGGTGATTTCAGGGATGCCAAAAACAATAGGAGGAGGTTCCGGCTCCGGGATCGACAATGCCAGCTGTTCTCTGGCTATCGTTTGGGCGGACTGCCGGGTGGCTTCGGCCAGGGCCACAGCGGTGTAGGTGGCGCCGGTGACACCGTGTACATCATTACCAACGACAAAGTTATCGGCTACGGATTTCTCTTCAAATTGATCACCAAACCCGGCCTTGACAACTCTGGCGATGAAGGATGGGGTTTCTTTGTGGGCAACAACGGCCGTTCCCATCACCAATCCCTCTGGTGTGACAAACGTCGCTACTTGCAGCGGTCCGCCGTACCCATCCGCTTCACCCACCGCCACATAACCCAGCAGCGTTTCACCCTGGTAAGCTGCCCAGGTATCGTCGGTCAAAGGCTCAAAACGGTCGGCGTCTGGGGCTGCTTCAGCCAACACCGGCTCATAGTCCGTGCCGTTGAGGGCATAACCGGCAAACCAGGCAATCACCAACGTGACGATAGCCGCTACTGCCAGCAGACGTTCGACTTTTTGAGTCTGACTGCGATTGTTTCGTGAATTTGACTTCACCTTAAGGGGGATACTCAATGGGGCTGCCTCCTCTTCCATTAACTTTTAACCGATTTCCGCCAGCAGTTTCCGAGCTTGTTCAGCGTCATGTTCTAAATCCGCGGCGGTAAACACCTGGATAGCAGACTGGCAGTAAGCCTGGGCGGCGGCGCGTTCTTCTTTCTCCAGGAAAGCCAGCGCCAACATAGACAACTGCTCCCCTTCTAGTTGGGAAATGTCGCGCTTTTGGGCTAATTCGACTGCTTCTTTGTGGAACAAAACAGCTTCGTCCGTGCGCCCCAACTCTGCCAGAGCCACGCCCATGCGTCCGGTGAGGTACGCTTCATCATAATGGCGGCTGAGGCGGACAGCGCCCTCTCGCGCTTGTTTGTAGGCAGCCAACGCTTTTTCCGGCAAACCGGATGCCATGGCCGACTCACCCAGACTGAGCAGGAAATCGACTTCTTTATCTTTCTTTTTGCTGGCATGGGCGGCCGTCACCGCCCGTTCGGTCGCTTGTTCTGCTTCTTCAATGCGGTTCAACTGGTAACAGGCCAGAATAAACGCCTGATAAAAGTCGAACAACATCTCATCCTTTTTGCTGGCTGCGGCCAGCTCAATGCCGCGCGGCGCGTATGCGAGTACCTGTTCCGGCTTGTTCAATTTCTGGTACACAGACACGATCTGGTTGATGGCTTCCAGTTCCGCATCTTCATCACCTGTTTCCTGCACAAAATTGAGAACCTGTAAAAACGCTTCTAAAGCACGAGCATTATGACCTTGCCAGGTCAGCACCACGCCCATGTTGCCCAGAAAACCAAACTCCGCCGCCTTGTCGCCAATTTCCTGGGCCAGAGTCAGCGCCTGGGTAAAATAAACTTCGGCTTTTTCCGGGCTGTTCATGGCGATGCAGTACTGCCCCATTGCGCCCAGGGTGTTCATCAAGCGGCGCGGGTCATCCAGAACTTCGGCCATGGTTAACGCCGCCTGTAGTCTTTCCAAAGCAATGATGGGTTCGCCAGAATCAAGCAAAATTTGCCCTTGACTGGCTAAAGCGTCACAGCGAAAGCCGTCATGGTTGTGGGTATCAGCCAGATGTTGGATGGAAACGGCCGTTTCATAAGCATCCGGCAGTCGTCCAATGGCTTGCAAGGCCAGCGTTTTGATGCCCAGGCAACGCACTTGCAGCATCAGATCTCCCATTCTCTCCGCCAAAGCCACTGCTTCGTCAAACTGGGTCATGCCCTCTTGAAACTTTCGCGCCTGAAAATAGGCAAACCCTATATTTGCGCGCGCCACTGCGATCTGACGGCCATCCTGCTCCGCCTGTACCGATTCCAAATCTGCCAAACATTGCCGCAGATAGACTTGGGCATTCCTTTTCTGCTTACCTGCCATGTATCACCAAAAACAGGGGAAAGGGATCACACACGTCCCCTTCCCCTCTATATAAAACGTATTATCAGCTCAATCGATCAGGCTTCTACCGCCACCGCCGCCGGTTCCTCATCTTTCGGTTGGTGAGCCAGTATGCGCCACAAACCCACTGCCAAAACCAGGCTGATGAACATGCCCAGCAGGAATATCTTAAAACCGGCATCCGCCTCATTTTCGCCGGCCAAAGTGCCAAATGCGTAGAAGCTAATGCTGAAAATCCCGTACCAGACAATGCACAATAGCCACTTCCACCAATTCAGAGTCCAGCCTCTATCTTCGGCGAAATACTTAAAACCAAAAGCTACCACAATAGAAAGCATGCCCATTAAAAACCAGAAGAGATTACTTGAGAAAAACATGATTATGCGCCTCCTTCATGGGGACTGGTGATCGGAATGTTCAGATACGTTTCTGCTTTCATATAATCTGGTTCCGGTCGATAGCTGGCAAAGTGACCGCCCTCTGATGGGCGACGATACTCAATGGCCTCGGGATAGTCGAAGAAATTCTTTTGCAGCCAGAGCAGCCCACTACTGGTAACACCTGTGGGGTCACGGGGGTCAAGGGTGCGGGCCATATCATGGAGCCAGTTATCTTTGCGGCTGTAGGGGCAGGTGGCGACACATAGACGGCAGCCCATCGGCCCCATCGTTTCGCGCCAAAAGTTGTAACAGGCGCCGTTATTAATGTACCAGTGTTCGTAGCCACGAATCTCGAGACCATCCGGACTGTCTGCCATGGAAATAGCGCCAGAGGGGCAGGATTCTGCGCATAATTTACATTTATTGCAAAACTCTGCCACACCATAATCGATGGGTTTGTCCAACGCCAGTGGCATGTTTGTGACGATAGCTGCCATACGGCAGTTGCCGCCCAGTTCCGGTGTAATGCAGTACCCGGTCCGTCCTACTTCGCCCAAACCTGCTTCAATGGCATGCGGCGGCACCAGCAAATCATAGTTTGTATTCGGTGTGTTGGCTCGGGCGGCATATCCCAAGTATTTCAACAACCCTTCGACGCGCAAGGCGGCCAGCGATACCCGGTTATAGGCGTCTTGGCTGGTGGAGAACTGCGGGCTACCCAGGATAACGTCCCATTCCATGGGCACGCCGATGACGATGACGTTTTGCCAATGTTCCGGCAGTTTTGAATGGTCGTACCCTTCCGGTGTGCCGCGCCAACCGTCGGCATAGAAATAATCGAGCCGGGCCTGGGTCATGCCCACCAGTGTTGCTCCATACCGGTGCGCCATCTCTTTGATAAAATCAGCCGCTAATTCCGGGCTTTTGAAAGGAACTTGTTCACCAATAGGGACTGGGCCTTCTCTGCCCATCACGCTGAAATCAGACTCTTCCGGCGGCATTTGAGGGGGACTCAAGGGGGCTGCTGTGGCCGACCAGCCTGATTCATACGCATCAGCCAACTTGAAGTAATTCCCATACTTTTTCTTGTCTTCTATGTTATTGGGAATCGTCTCGCTGAACGTGCGGAAATCCCACTCTAAACGTTCTGGAAATTTTTTGTAAAACGCCAGAACCGGCGGGATCAGCCCCAGGTCTTCAATGGGATCGTCCATGGTCCAGGAGGGGTTAGCCTCGTAGGCAGTCTGGAACATGGCCACACGTCCAAAGACATAATCGGTTGCATGGCTGGCGCGACTGACTTCGCCCACTGGGGTATGGGCAGGGCCTTCAAACTCGAACGGTTTTCTGTTAAAAAACTGCGTGCCCGGGTTATTGGATTCCCAACCCGTATACGATTTATGGCTTTCTCCTTGCGCTTTACCACCCAGGAAAAAGCCGCCAGCGGATGCTGCGGCGCCGGCTAACCCGGCGATTTTAAGAAAATCACGCCGGGAAACTCCTGCTTTGGTTTGTTGTGTTTCACTCATAGAACATTCTCCTCTTGTTCCAGCAAACGTGTTGCACTGATAAACTTCTACCAGAGACAACATAAAAATGGGTTGTTCCTAAAATTTGTCAGCTCTCCGGTAAAACCGAACGATTAAATAAAAAAAAAGCACTGCATACCTGATATGCAGTGCTTCTTGTCCGCGAGAAATCACTTGGTGTCCGAGTGTCTGGCTTCCAAAGTTGGGGAATGGCTCAACTTTGGCTACAGTTGCGGGACAGCGCCGGACTCTTGATAAATCAGTCACCGGCTTCCTCGGGTGTGCGTGAATGGTTATCTATGGGTAGTATATGAAATTTTCCTTGAAGAAGAGACACCCACAAGTGTGATTTTGTGCTATTTTTCACAAGAAGGTTGTCACACTTTTGTGTGACACGTTTTTATGCATCATCGAGTTTCTGGACAGCAAGGACGGCCTGAGTGCGGTTATGGACGTGGAGTTTACGGTAGATACGTTTGATGTGGGTTTTGAGGGTGTTTTCGGAGATTTCGAGACGAGCAGAGATTTGAGCGTAGGAATGTCCGAGCGCCAGTTGGGCAATGACTTCGCGTTCCCGGAGCGTAAGGTAGATAACAGAATTATGAATTGTCGTGGCGATCATCTTTCCCCCCAAAAAAATTAAAAAGCGACAGCCACTTTGGGTGATACCGGGTTGACGAAAAGCGTGGTGAAAAGTGGCTGTCAGCACCTACAGTAAATCTAAAATTATTGTAGACGGTAAACAAAAGTGGGGAAATCACACGTGGGTGTGATTTTGAAAGGGTGGATTGTCACACGAATGGGTGATGAGGGTTCTACAGTAATTCCATGTCTTGGGCGACGAGGACGGCGTTCATGCGGTTGTGGACGTTGAGTTTGCTGTAGATACGCTTGATGTGGGTTTTGAGGGTGTTTTCGCTGATGACAAGTTCGGCGCTGATTTGCTTGTAAGCATGCCCATCGGCTAGCAGTTGCAGGATTTCAAGTTCACGGGGGGTGAGGAGCGTGGGGGCCAACGGCCGTTTTTCATCACTCTTCTCCGGGAAGGCAGCTAGAATGCGTTGAATGTAGGCAGGGGATGGGGCGTTGGTGGCAGAACGGCCGTTTCCCGCCAACACCTTTAGTAACAGCTCCTGCATGATCGGCCCGGGATCGACAAAAGAGCGGATGTACCCTTCTGGTTCGGCGGCTGCGAGTAAATTGTTTAGCTTCGACAAAGCCAGGTGTGTTTCTCCGGCCTGGTACCAGGTTCGGACTAATAGTGCGCCAATCCAAATCCAATCGCGCAGCCGATTTTGTTCCAGGGCCAGTTTTTGTAAAGCTTGTAATAAACGCAGACATTCATCTTCGCGGCCTGTTTCCAGGTGAATGCGTGCTACAGTTAACCATTCAAACTGCTGCAAATAAGAGATTTGTTGCTCCCGTTTATGGGAAAACGAACGCGCCCAACTTTGCCCATTAACAAGATTACCGGCGCGCAAAGCCAACCAACTGCGCAAAGCCTCGATCCTATCCATAACCAGGGGTGGAAATTGAAAGCTGGCGGCTGTAACTTCAATTTGATCCAGTTTTTCTTTCACGTCAGGTGATTGGTCTATTGCCAACTTCAATTTGCTAGAGGCGCGGTACGCATAGAGTGCAACTTCCAGAGAATTGCTTGTTTCCGCCAGACGCCGCCCTTCACGTATCAGGCGTTCCGCTTCTTCCAGTTGATTCCATTCATAATACAGCATTCCCAGCCCAATCTGCGTGCTGGCAAACGTGTGTCCTTCTTGCAGCCCATGATCGCACACGAAATGTTGTAACTGCCGGTATTGTTCGGCCGCTTTAACCAAATGTCCCTGGACAGCTTCGGTTTCCGCCAGGTAATTACGAAACACGGTGATGATCGACCAGGAATAGGTGCATTCGATGAGTTCGACAGCGGCGACCAGATAGCGGCTGGCGGCTGGCAGGTCGCCTAAATACAAGCTGGCGGAACCAGAATGCCCCAGGGCGATGCCGCGCATGAGACTGTTGTTCTCCGGCAGCACGGCCAGGGCTTGCTGGCTCAGATCCAGCACCCGCTGGGCGTCCAGGGTGGTGTGGAGTGTGATGGCCGCCAGCAGCGGATTTTCAAGGGCGCGCACCAGCCTCAGTTTGTTTTCGTCGATAGGGTCGGTATGCCATAAGCGTTTCAAAGCGTCCAACGCTGTATCGAAACTGGCAAAATAGAACAAGGCCAGAATGTACTGTGACCACAATAAGTCATGCTGCTTTAAGATCGTTTCGGGAATGGCTTCCGCCCATTGGATGATGCGGATGCGCCGGCTGCCGGTTTGGAATTGACCCCAATATTTCTCGATGAGAACGGCCGTTTGCTCATAATCTCCTGCCTCAATCGTGTAATCAATCGCTTCGGCAGTTAAACCGTTTTCCAGATGCCAGGCAACGGCGCGTTGGTACAACTGCGGGATCATCTCCGGTCTCTTTTGTTGAAGACGAGACCGGAGCATATCGCCAAAGAGATGGTGATATCGATACCAGCCTCGCCGATTGTCCAACGATACCAGAAACAAATTGGCGTGCTCCAGATAAAGCAGCATCTCTTGAGCATTATGGATGCCAAGCACGGCATTACACAAGGATGCTGAAAACTGATGCAAAATAGAGGTGCGCCCTAAAAATTGACGCACTTCCAAAGACTGCTGCTCGATAACCTCATCCACCAGATAATCGCCAATCAAGCGATCATCGCCGCCCAATTCGTGGATGAATTCGCCAGCGCCCGGCTGGCTGCGCAAACCGATAGCCGCTAACTGCAAACCTGTCACCCAGCCTTCCGTGCGGTTGTTTAAGTCGGACGCCTCCGCTTGCGAAAGATGAAGCTGCATCACGTGATGCAAAAATTGCCACGATTCCTCATCACTGAAACGCAAATCACGATCTGATATTTCCACAAGCTGATTGCGGGCACGCAGGCGCGAAACAGAAATATCTGGCATCACGCGGCTGGTCATGATAATTTGCAGAGTGGGCGGTGCATTCTCAATCAGGAATTCGGTGATTTTGTGGACGTGGGCATTGGTGATGGCATGGTAATCATCCAAAACCAGGATACTTGGTTGTTTCAGGCAGGCCATGTCATTGACAAAGTAGGTCAGCAGGATGGGGATGGGCGGTGGATCTGAGGAAATTAAAAGCGGCTTAATTGTTTCACAAACGCCTGCTTCAATCGTTTGCAGGGCAGCCGCCACATACGTAAGAAAGATGAGGGGATCGTTGTCGTTTTTGTCCAGGGATAACCAGGCGGCCTGTTTATTTTGCTGCGCCAGCCATGAGATAACCAGCGTCGTTTTACCAGCTCCGGCCGCCGCCGTGATCAGGATTAATTTGCTGTTTTCTCCGGCAGCCAACTGTTTGTGCAAGCGGGATCGTTTCACTAAATTTTCCCGCATTACGGGAACATACAGTTTGGTGTTCAATAAAGGCAGATTGTCGGAATGTATCATAGCCATATACATCAAAAAGATGCAGCGAGTAGGATAAGGCTGCATTTTGATTATAGGCCAACAATCAGAAACAAGAAACAATGAAGCAGCAATTGATCAAGCAGAACTCTCGACAAGCGCAGCGGCAACGGCCGTTACCCGCTCCGGCTCATCCACAATCAACTCAGCCGGCAGCAGCCCAGATCCGTGCAGCCGCTTCGCGGCGGGACAACCCTACCAGGCGTAGATACGTAATATGTCCTTTTTTTCACGCCACTCGAGAGAGTTATCCATCACAGATGGGGAGTTTTGCCTGATTTCTATGGTGCATCTCTTGAGAGATGTGAATTTTCGGACGTATTGCGTATTTACGCCTCACTTGAGCCAACATTCCTGGCGGCAACCCTGGTTGTCCATCATCGGCAAACAGGGCTGAAAATTGATATTTTGCATAGTGTGGACATGGTGGATTTACACCTGAATTTGGCAAAAAATGATAAATGGCATGTTATAATCTGTCTGTCTGCGAAAAACTCGTGATTTTTATTTAGTTATTTTCAAGGTGAAAAAATGGGGAATGAGCTTTACCAAATATTTGAATTTATTGATCAACATTACGATATATCTGAATTGAAGATACTGTGCTTCCGTTTAGAGGATGTCGAATATGAGAATTTACCCGCAGAAGGTGAAGGAAAGCGCGGCCATGCTCGTGAACTAGTCAAGTACTTAGCCAGGCGTGAGCGGTTGCCTGAATTATTGGTGGTTCTTAAAAAGGAAAGACCAGAATTATTTGAAAAATCTGGCCTAGGTCTTGGTATGTTGCTTACGCAGCAATCGGCGTTGGAATTTTTGGCTGATGAGATTGTAACCACAAGTCAATTTAGCCTCGATAAGAATTATTATGATTATTACATACTTCCTGAACATGAAGAAAAAATCGATCAGATTATGGGTACGCTATTTTTAAAGGATAGCCATTCTGTAACTATGATTTCTGGATTAGGCGGGATTGGTAAAACGGCCGTTACCATTGAACTAATTCGTCGCATTCTCCTGCATAAGGAATCGTCTTTCAAGAAAATCACCTGGGATAGCGCAAAGCAGCAGTTTTATGAAGATGGGAAGGTGATGCAAGTAAAGCACGCAACAATTAGCTGGGAAGCTTTATTTGATAGTATCGGGCGACAATTAGTTGGTTCTACTTGGCAACAATCTTCAAATAAAGATAAAGAGATGTTGCTATGTAAGCAGTTGCAAGATACGCCATCTCTTATTGTAGTGGATAATTTAGAATCATTGACAAACGCAGATGAGATAATATTTCAACTTAAAGGGCTGTTAGGCGCTAGTAAATTGTTGCTTACGAGTCGAGAACTTGTCGTTGGAAACTATTATCAAGCAAAACTTGATGGCTTATCGCTGGAAAGCACAGGCGAATTTTTAAGAGGTGAAATAGATCGGCGTCAATTGGAATTATATACCTTGACAGAATCTGAATTGCATCGGATTCATCTTGCCACGGGAGGAATGCCTCTTGCTTTGAAGCTGGTAATAGGACAAGCTGCCATGCTTAACCTAGAAACGGCATTAAAGAATTTTGCCTCGGGTCAAGATGATATTTATGATTTTGTATATTTCCAAATCTGGAATGGACTATCTAGCCTAGCAAAGAAAATATTAATGTATATGGCTGTTAACCCATACGCAGTTGGGTGGGATGAATTAGAACGTGTAGCAAAGAAAAGCAAAGCTGAATTAAATGAATTGACTGTCGCTATAAACCAGTTGATGCGTGCTTCGTTGGTTAATAAGCAAGAACTTCTCGGTACAGGAAAAACTGGATACACCATTCATCAGGTGACACGACAGTTCATCATGAATGATTTACGCAAATATTTGAAACAGAAAAAAATATCCTAATGGAAATGAACGGGGATCCACCAATTGACGAAGTAGATGATTTTTTTGATGACATATTGCTTTCTCTAAAAAAGGATAAAGCAGAAAATCAGTTGGATTTATTGCAGCAGTCCAACAATGATTTTGCGGCATTAACAGATGCTTTTGGGAATGCACTAAGTACGCAAGAATTTTGTGAAGAACCGAATAATATTTTCGCTTTTTTTGATCTACTTAAGATATTTTTGCATCGCCAGGGGTATTGGGTAGACGCGGCGGAGTCTGCGAAACGTGCTGTTGAAGCGGCGCAAGCCTTGGGCAATACAAAAAAAGAAGCTGAGGCAGTTTTTCAACAAGGGTTAATTGTAGATGAAACGGCCGTTTCCGATGAGGCTGAACCTTATTTCCAAAAAGCACTTGAACTTGCGCAACAAGTAGGGGCATGGAGCATAGAAGCGGATATTGAACACCGAAGGGGATGGATAGCACAGATGGCGGGAGAGGGGGGAACTGCCGTTAGCCACTACACCAAAGCCCTAAATCTTCATGAGGAACATAATGATTCCCTTGGTCAGGTTCGAGAATATCAGCATTTGGCTAAGCTCTCCCTAGATAATGGCGAGTTAAAAAAAGCGAATCAATACTTGGAAACCGCCTATACATTGCTTCCTCAGTTGCCCAATGATAGAGAAGTAAACCGTTTACGTGCTGGTTTTTTTGCAGAGTTTGGACGTCTTGCTAGTCGAGAAGAAAATGTTGAATTGGCTCAAACCCATTATGAAACTGCTTTAGATTATGCCAAGCAAGCTGAAGATGAATCAATTCGGCAAAACGTCCTATTTCTTCATATTCAGTTGCTAGAAAAAACAAAAAAATATGTTGATGCGGAGCAGGGGTATAAACAATATCTTGAGCAAGCTATAAAGATGGGAAACAAAAGAGCTCAAGTTGCCTCAAATATTGCCTTAGGTACATTGAATCTTAATCGGAAAGATTATGCAAAAGCAAGAGATTATTATGATGAAGCATTGTCATTTGCATCTTTAAGAGAAAAAGCCATTATTGATTATCAATTGGGTCAGATTGCATTTTTAGAAGGTAATTACCAATTAGCGGTAGATCATTATCAGAACGCATTTTCTGTTTTCAAAGAGATCAATGCCAAGAAAGAGGTGGCAAACAGTCACCATCAATTGGGTATTGTCGCCCAGTATCAGTATTTGTGGGGGGATGCACTATTTCATTTTGAAGAAAGCTTGAAAATTCGCCGCGAGTTGGAGTTGGAACAAGATATTGTGCGATCACTATATCAATTAGGCTCGTTTTTTGAACAAAAAGGCCAGAAAGATAAAGCGTGCCAGTATTATGTAGAAGCATATCAATTGGGTAAACCATTGGAATTCTCACTAATCGGAATGATTCAAGAGAGGTTAGGGGTGTTAGGTTGTGCTTATTGAGCACAACGGTGGGTTGGGTAAAGGAGCATATCATGAATAATCGTTTTAAATTGTCGGCCCCATTTTTTGTGGCTTTATGCTTGGTGTTTTTTCTGTTGGCAAGTATGGCACCTTCTGCCATTATTGCTTTGTCGCCGTCTCTGGCTTCTAACGCAATTACAGAGCCAGAGAGTATAGAAACGGCCGTTTCCCCTGTTACTACCTCTCATATTAGTAATATCACAGGTGCTGTTTATAATGAAGAACGGGGTGAGATAATCGTATTTGGTGTGGCGGATCCGGGTTTACCCCCAATGGATTACGATTACATACAGGAAAACCTGATCATTGCATTACGTGCCTATTATGATGCTGACAGACCGGATGTTCCTGGTGTATCTATTGAAGGAACAGAAGATCCATTAGAAGTTGTTTATTTCGGCAATATTACAAATACTCACTTCGGGAATGTTTCCTTTGAATCAGATCGCCTGCTGAAAACATACACGATGGGCAAAGATAACTTGACTGGTCAAGTTATCACCTCTTCTGTGCCGGGATATCAAAGCTATCCAGACCGGATGAGCCAAATCGTAGATACGACTTTGGATTCAGTTTTGACCCGTTACTTTTTTACGCCGACATTACGCATTGAAGAGAATAATTCCCCACATGGTATCGTCTTCTCTAACACACAGAAATTTGTCGATTGGGGCTATCTAGGCGGGACCCCCAGCCAAGCTTCTACGCAGGCTGCACAAGGTTTTGTAGACAACTTTAATGAAAATTATTGGGAATATGCTGCTGAGAGATACGACCTGCATGGGGATACAACCCTTTACGAAATGATCCAACTCGCTAAGCTGACGGCGATAGCGAAATGGGCTCAAGATAAAAATCTTGAATTACAGCTTCCTGGTATCAATGACCCTTGGCTGAATAATCATCCAATTACTTCAGAAACAACCCCTTTAGAAACACCTGGTATCTCGGTTTCCTGGACTCAACAAACCAATCAAGGCAGCTACATCGCGGAACTCAGAGGAGGCGTCTATGCTCTTGGATATATTGAGTGGATCCCTTCTTCATCTGAAGGACAGGGAATAATCAACTTAGTGTGGATTAATCGTCAGCCTGCCCCACCTCCACCGATGATGTCTGAGATTCAATATGACTATTGTGGTCCATTGGGTGACCCCGCAATGATATTGCAGGAAAACTCCTGCGCGATAGGTAACATTGTTTCTTATATGATGAGTATTTCTGATGATGCGGTTAGCAATGGGGATTTTGAAAATGGTCCGGGTAGCTGGGTCGAAAACAGCGCATTTCCTATTGTGCGTACTGAGTCGCCATTACATGGTAACTATGGTGCAATCTTACCCGTTTACCACAATGCAGATGTATCCATGCAACAGGTATTTCATATCCCTGCTGATGCCGATAAAGCTATGTTGACATACTGGCGTGCCATTGGGACGGACGAAACGACACATCCGCATGATTACTTTAGCGTATATTTAACGGATTTAAATGATAATGTGCTCACGACTTTTGAAGTGTTGAACGATGGGGATGCAGATGGTTATTGGCATCAGGTGAGTTTTGATGCTTCTACATATGCAGGGCAAACGGTAAAGTTATGGTTTGCGGCGACAACCGATGCTGCGAATATCACGAACTTCTTCGTGGATGATGTTTCTCTGGATTATTTAGATGAGGTTGCTCCATCAATCCATAGTATATCAGCACCAGATCAGGTGATCAGTACAGGGGGAGTTAGTATCGAAGTTGTTTTTGATGAACAGATGACAACGGCCGTTTCCCCCGCAGTCACCTTCAAACCAACACAGGCACTTCAAAGTCTGTTGACTACAGAAATTTATACATTTACGGCGCGTACAGATGCTGGTTATACCAATGGGTTTCTTGAGACGGATCCCACTCGTTGGGTTGGTGATTTCAATTTCACAAACAGTATTCCAGAGGGAGAATATGAGATCTCAGTATCAAGCGGCCAAGACATTGCCCTCAACGTCATGTTTCCTGCTGAAAATATTCATTCCTTTATCAATGATATGACCGCTCCAGAAATAAACTACGTTTATCCAATCTCAGCCTCAACTGAAGTGCCTGTTTCTGAATCACTCGTTGTTACTTTCACCGAACCGATTGACACAGACACTTTCAACTTTACTGTTTTACCGAACCCAGGAGGGTGGTCTGCCAGTTGGAATGCATTACATACAGTGATTACGTTAAATCATGATGATTTTGCCCCCAATACCACCTACAATGTTTCTGTTAATCAGGCAGATGACCTTATAGGGCATATCCTTGTGAGCGCACCAGTTAGCTGGTCATTTGCAACTGTCACGGTAGACACGACCAGTCCAACCATTACCCAAACATATCCTGTCAACAATGCCAACAATGTACCAGCCAATGCTACGCTTCTGGTAACTTTTGATGAGGAAATCAATACGAGCAGCTTTGTTTATGAAATTATGCCAGATCCAGGCGGCACCAGCGTTATCTGGAATGGAGCGAATACCGTTGCAAGTATTGGTCACAATGCTTTTTCACCGGGGCAATCGTATCAAGTGATGATCAATCAGGCACAAGATTTGGCTGGAAATGCGTTAGCATCTGCTCCATATCAATGGGGCTTTTCTGTTGTAGAGTCAGACACGACTGCCCCGGAGATTACGGATCGGTATCCACAACCTGATGCGACGGAGGTAGGCTGGGAAACGGCCGTTGTCATCTCCTTTACCGAACCCATCAATATTGCTACATTTGCCTTTATCTCCATTCCCGACCCTGGTGGTTGGCTGCCAAGTTGGAACAACAACTACACGCTCCTCACGCTTAACCATCCAGCTTTTACTCCTGGCACAGAATATCAAATCACCATTTTAACCGCTGAAGATCTAGCAGGAAATGATTTAACTTTGGATAAAACCTGGATCTTTGAAACCATTCATGAATTTGTCTATTTACCCATGATCATTAAATAATCAGAGGATATAAGGGTCAGCCGCGCCAACGGCCGTTTCAAACAGACAAGCTGGCTACTGTCACCAGGAATGGTTCCATGGAAAGCATTTCAAATTCCGGTGGTAATGAGGTTGCATCTTGATCCATGAATGTCTAATCCTTGAAATGTGTTTGTGCATATAATACAGCTAGGTAAAAGCGGGAAAGTTTTTGGAAATAAAATGGCGCAAAACCCGCTTTTCCTTGAAGGAAACCACAATTTTGCGTGATCGTAATTTGGAAAACTTTTTGTGGTTTACCTAAACCAAGTTGTGAAGAAAATTGATTATTGCAACACCAAGAAAGAGAAGAAATCTATGAAGCGTGCATTTAGGGAAGCTGGCAAATTTCTCAGAAAACTGTTCACCAATCTCTTGTTTTGGATCACTATTGGCTTGTTTGTTACCGGATGGCTCATTATTGGCAGTGTCACGCCCACAGTGACCAGTGTCCCTATCGTTCCGAGCGAAACGGCCGTTATCACCGTGTTAGGGGAACATTTTGGAGCCAATCAGGGAAATGGCGAACTTCTGCTACTCTCCAACAACGGCTTTCAATCACTGTCTGTTCAATCCTGGCAAGATGATCATATAACGGCCGTTCTCCCCAATCAAATCAATGATGGCACCATACAGGTTGTCCGGCAAACCCTCCTTCCCTTCCGCAGTGATCAGGTATCGTTTGTCATTCAGAGTAATGGACTGCCTTCACAACCTTACAGCTATGCAAATTCTGTGCAGCCGGATGCTCCCTGGCCTACGTTTAGAAGAGATGTGCAGAATAACGGCCGTTCCCCACTGCCTGCCATCTACCAAAACGACCAACCCTGGTTCTTCCAAACAGGTAAAGGCATCTTTTCCACGCCAGTTATTGATGAAGAAGGTATCATTTACATTGGTTCTGCCGATCACAACTTTTACGCTATCAACCCCGATGGTAGTGAAAAATGGCGCTTTGAGACTGGAGAACTCATCGACTCCGCTGCTGCCTTACCCCGTCCCGATGCAGAAGGTATACACACCGTTTATGTGCCATCCGGGGATGGCAACCTCTACAACCTCAACCGCGAAAACGGCGATCTCATCTGGTCATTCACAGCACCTACTGAAAGCTACAATTCCTGGTTTGAAGGCAATGTGCAAATTGGGCACAACGATACTGTTTACGCCGGTAATACTAATTTCGATTACTATGCCGTTGCGCCAGATGGCACGCTCAAATGGACCTTCCCCACATTTTCCAACGCCTGGTCCGTAGGCGGCATCGCCGACGACGGCACCATTTACTGGGGGTCTAACGATACCTTTGTCTATGCAGTTGACCCAGCCGGACAAGAAAAATGGAGCAAGCGCACACTTGGTTTCATCGCCGCCAGTGCTGCCATCGATCCTGACAACACTGTCTATATTGGTTCCTTTGACAGTTATTTCTACGCCCTTGATCCCGCAAGCGGGCACACAAAATGGAAATTCAAAACCAACGACCACATCTACAGTTCAGCCGCCCTCAGTCTTGACCAATCTGGCAGCACAGACGCCATTTTCTTTGGCTCAACGGATGGCATGTTATACGCACTTAAGCCGAATGGCGAACTGCTTTGGTCTTACGATACGGGGGATCCCATTCGTTCTTCACCCGTGTTGGGACGCACACCGGATGGGCAGGATGAGATTGTGTATTTTGGGGCGGGAAACGGCCGTTTATATGCCCTGAATGCTGCCGATGGCACCCGTCGTTGGTCGTTCAATACCACTAGCAATGATCCCGAACTACACGACCGCAATGACCTGAATGCTTCGCCCGCGCTGGGGGAAACAGGTATCGTTATTGCCGGTGAACATGGTCAAATCTGGTACGTGCCTTACGATTATTGCCTTCACAACCAGGACGACCGCTGCGAAACCTCACCCAACACGGATCTCCCCACTGATGTGGCTGGTCTCTTCTATGTCACCCCAGGGGGCAATACGCTGCCTGCTTTCCCCGAGACACTGCCCACCGCCACTATGATCACCTTACGCCTGATTGTCCGCGAAAATGACGAGACTGTAGATGCCTTCGTCTGCAATAATCCCATCTACTGCCCTGACGATGCGCTGACCATTCGCCTCGATCCACCCACTCCTTTTACTTGGGAAAAATCCGCTGACGGTCATTATCTCTACATTCGTCCCGATGGGTTTTTAGTGCCCGACACCTCATACCAACTCAGCGTAGATGGAGCCTACTACACGGGTGGCGCAGCCATCGGCAACTTACAGCTTGGCGGCAGTCAAACTGACACCTTTAGCGACAACTTTACATTCCGTACTGAAGCTCCTGACTTGCCGCAACCAGCGCTAGAAGTGGGAGCAGATGCTGTCACCGCCTTTGAATGGACACGGTTGGCCGTACCCATCCCGCCCATGCTGCCCAGTCTCAACCAGATTGGCTTTGATTACATGGACTGGATCATGGGCGTTGTTGACATCAGCGACCCAGACGCCACTGGACAAGGCCAGTTCATACTCTGGGTCATCGGTGCCAAACGAGACGAAACTGGTAATCTTGTTGCCGACCCAGATTCAGATTTCATGCTGCCTCTCAACGGCCGTTATCAGGGCAACGCTATCATCCTGGAAAACAAAAATATCGTCATGCCTGTCACCGGCATTCCCATTCCCTTTAACCTGATGGAAATGCGGGCAACACTAAGCGAAGACCTCACGGCGGAGCCAGGAGCCGCCCTCTATGCCGACACAGAAGCCCTCTCGATTCCTACTTTTGGCCCCTATCTTGTGGTGGGTGGCCTGGCAAATAATGTGTATGAAAAGCTACTGGTTTCCGGCACCTTTTTGACTCGCCCCTACCCCGATAATGGTATTGCTAACTCGCATCCAGATGGTGTGACAGTCGGGGATATAACATATACAGTGCCAACTGAAAATGAGTTTGGTGTGGTTACTGCTGTTTTAACCGCTCCCGATAATTTTCCCTGGCAAGAACACAGGTTCGCTATCTTATTGGTTGATACTGATACCAGCTCACCAGTCTATTTGAACTATCTTGATAGCACGACAACGGAAATCACCAGTGACAAAACAACAGCCACACTCACCCTCACGATCCCTAAAAATATAGAATTACCAACAAACATGGAAGCTGTCATCATGGTGGACGTATTCCCACTCTTACGAAAACCACTAACTAAATAG
>CAVVFA010000018.1:0-63064 GCA_963747345.1 uncultured Chloroflexia bacterium
TAGATGTTGTTGGCGAATTAGGAAACAGGAGCCAAACGCGCAAAATGTCCTACTCGGGTAGTTGAACGAGGCGTTTCCCAGAGCCAATCAATAATCCTTTGCACATTAATGGCGGCGGCCGTAGCCAGGTGTTGTAAATGTGTTTTGCTCACACCACGATACCGTGTTCGTCGCATTCCCATCGAAAACACAGCTTGGGAAATTGTACCCTCTACACCAGCGCGAGCCGTATAATCTTCTTTGAATGCATCAGTTTCTTGTCTTTGACGAGCTGTTATCAAGGCTTCGTATTGAGTTTGAAGTGGGAAAGTTAGTTGACGGCCGCTCTTTTGGCTGCGAGTACAACGCGAACGGTCGGCGCAAGAGCCACATATTTGCTTATCAAATTGAACCTGAATCGTTGCATGCCCACGGGGTCCCTTCGCTTGTTTCCAAAATCGACTCTGCTTGTCATTGGGGCAGGTCACCGATTGGTTTTCCCAGTCAACAGTGAATTGTTCTCGCTCAAAAGCAATCTCATCTCGTGCTTGCCAACTTTTGTCTACACGAGCCGGGCCAACTAAATTAACTTCATATAGCTGTTGGCTGTCAACCAATGTGTCAGCAGAAACATACCCTCCATCGAGCAAATGGTCATTTGGAAGTAACCCTTTCTCACCGAGAGAAGCATGAATCGTGTCCACAACCGTGACATCTTGCTCCATAGCCTGAGTTGTAGTCACATTCGTGATTAAATTGGGACTATCTGGTTCGCAGCTTTCCGTTAGATGGACTTTGTATCCACGCCATTCGGTACTTCGCTTTTGACTATAGCGTGATTCTATATCATAGGGTGAGGCTATCATGACACCAGATGGGGGAAAGTTTTTCTGCTCACGCCAACTGATTTTGTCCTCTTCAATATAATAGTGTTGCATCCATACCTGACGCAAAATATCCACAGCAGGGATGGTGCGCAAATGAGGTCTTGTCTCATCGGCATAGATTTGTGATAAAAGATGATAACCATCTTTGCCAATTATTTCGGCCAAAGCAATACGCGTGCCTTTTGCTTTGGGTAATCGGAAATCTGAAAATCGGCGACTATACCGGTCAAACCAGTCTGGTGTTATTTGTGTTTTTAGCCAAACAGGGTCAACTTGAGCCAGCATGTTAAGAGTATGATGCAGCGTTTCCCCAACAATTTCTAATCGATTGAGGTTGCGCACAGCCGCCAAGATATGAGTTGAATCGGTACGTTGTTTTCCTTTTGCTTTCAGCCACTTTCGTTCAACAAAGAAAGCTAACATGACATCAAGCAAACGACCTTCAGCGCCACCACTGAGCAATCGACCCCGAAATTCACTCAAGACAGAGAAGTCAAACCCGGCGTCATCGAGTTCCATACCGAGTAAATATTTTAGGTCAATTCGTGATCGAACCGCATCAGCGGCTTGGCGATCTGTTAAATCCTCAGCAAATTGGACGATTGTAACCAGGGCAAGACGCCATGGGGCGGATGCTGGTTGGCCGACACGTGGGTACAAGTCTACGAATTGTTCATCTGAATATATTGTTCCCAGATCATCACGCATTTTCATGTACCGATTCCCTTTGGGGAATGCCGCTTTAGCTATTTTTGCTGTTAATTCTGGTACTTCAAAGATTGGTTCAGGGTAAATTGACATTTAACCGCCTCCAGCGTTTTTGCCGGTGAATTATACAAACTCCTCGTCAGAAACCCTCTCACAATAATTCGCCAACAACATCTATCCCGAAAGTAAGCCTGTATGAGACGGAACGTTTCCTGGCTTTGCTGGCGACAAGGGTGGTGGAGAACATTCCCCACGAACTGCTGACTTTTGAAGGGGGGCATGGTAATCTGGTCGGCCGGGCGCGAGATGTGATGCTGCCTTTCTTTTCAAATGTCCTGGTTTCCGAGTAAAGTAGTCAGAATTTCAATGAGACTTGAGAGTATGCGGGGCCTGCCGTGTCAAAAACTGAACATTATCGAGAAATACTGCGTGCGCTTAATGAGTGGGACGCTTATCTACTGCAAGAATCTGGGCTGCCAGGACCACGCGGCAACCTGGAACTGGCTCAGGTTGTAGCCGACGAGGGCGATCTGGCGCTTTTCCAACGATACACAACCTATACCGCCGAGCAAGCTCCGGTAAACTCCCCCTACGAATTCCTTGCCTTCTGTGGCGTCGTCGGCCTGGGACGACTGCTAGCCGCCGGCGACGTTAGCCAGCTTCCGGTTTTACGAAACCATGCCTCCGATCCTCGCTGGCGCATTCGTGAGGCTGTGGCTATGGCCCTCCAGCGGCTGGGAGATGCCGACATGGATCAACTGCTTACTGCCATGCAAGCGTGGCGTGAAGGTTCGCCGCTGGAACAGCGGGCGGCCGCGGCTGGATTGTGTGAGCCGCGGCTGCTGCGCCAGCCAGAACATGCCAGTGCAGTATTGCATATCTTGGACGGAATCACCGCCAGCCTGGAACAGATAAAAGATCGGCGCAGTGAAGCGTTCCTGGCACTGCGGAAAGGCTTGGGCTACTGCTGGAGTGTGGCGGTGGCGGCCCTGCCTGGCGAAGGTCAGGCGCTCATGGAGAAGTGGATGATCACACCGGACAAGGATGTTCAATGGATCATGCGGGAAAACCTGAAGAAGACCCGCCTGACACGGGTGGATGCCGAATGGGTGAAGCAATGGCAAAGCAAAATGGGACGATAACGTGCGCCCGATTCAGGAGATAACAAAAAACAAAGTGGCTCTTTAGGATTTGACGGGGAGAAGCAAAATTTGCAACGAATTTCCGCGAATTTTCACCTAGATACTGGCGAAAATTATAATCCTGTCGAGTGTAGAGACGCCCCGCCGGGGCGTCTCTACCAGTGGTCGCCAACAAAATCGCCAGACTCCAGTTATCACGAAAAAAACAAAAAATTAGAGAAAATTCGTGCAATTCGTTGCAAAAATTAATGACTGAAAACGTTACCCCAACAAGCTAACGGAAGGAATTGCCGTCATCGCTGTCAATACCCGTCAACCAGCGGGTAATCACAAAAGCGACGACGGCCAGGCTTAACAGAATCAGAGCGGTAACAAAGGTGATGCGCAAATCTCTTTCCAACGCGCCATATACCAGAAGGGGCATGGTCTGGGTGCGCCCTTGCAGATTACCGGCAAAGAGAATTGTCGCGCCAAACTCACCCAACGCCCTGGCCCAACTCAGGATCAACCCGGCCAGGAGTGCCCGCGAACTTTGAGGCAGCATGACGTGCCAAAAAATTAACCAACGATTGGCTCCATCCACGGCCGCGGCATCTTCATATTCCCGTGATAAGGACTCAAAACGACTTTGCGCGGCCCGGATGTAAAAAGGTGAGGAGACAAACAACTGCGCCATGATAACGGCCGTTATCGTAAACGGTATCGACACATTCATACTCGCCAGCGGTGCGCCCAGCAAACCGCGCCGGCCAAAAGCCGACAACAGCGCCAACCCGGCCACCACCGGCGGCATCACAATCGGTATCTCAATGATGATAGACACCATCCGTTTCAGTGGAAACTGGTGGCGGGCCAGAAAGTAGGCCAGGGGTGTACCCAGGAGGATAATGAAGAAAACGGTAACGGCCGTTGTGCCCAAACTGAGCATAACGGCCGTAAAAACCGACGACTCCAGCACCACATCCCCTGTCAGCGTCAGGGCACGCCAGATCAGGGCCACAAACGGCACAATCAAAAACAGCGCCATCAACAACGCTAAAATAACAGCCAGCAGCCCCGTCACACGGTCTTGCCACGAACCGGACACAATCTGTCGCCTGCTGAGCCAGTCTGTTTTCACTTATTCGCGTTGCCAGACATCATTGAACGGGTGGCGCCCCAAAACCCCAACGAGTCAAAATAGTTTGCCCTTCCTGGCTAAGCACAAAATCAATGAAACGCTGCGCCAATTCTGGGTGCGGCGCAGTCGCTTAGCGGGGCAATCGGATAGGTAGCGATCACGTTCTGGTCATCGGGGATGGCGATCTGCTGCACCTTATCGGCAAGATCCGGCGTCACGTCAGACGTGTAAACAATGCCCGCGTCTGCTTCACCTAAAGCAACTTTAGCCGCGACCTGGCGCACGTTTTCCTCGCCTGAAACCAGATTGGCGTAAAACTGCTCCTGAAAATCGGCCGGCATAGCCGCCACAATCTCGTCGGTATAGTCACGAACCGGCACGCCTTCTTCGGCCAGAACCATCTGCACACCTGGCTTGCCCAGGTCTGCCAACGCCGTAATGCCCGCCGGATTATCCGCCGGTACGATGATGGACAGACGGTTGGAAACGAACAATTTCTCTGCGCCTGGCTCAATTCGACCAGCTTCGATGGCCGCCTGCATTTGCTTCGCATTGGCCGGGGCAAACACGTCTGCCGCAATACCTTCGCTTAACTGCGCAGCCAACTGCGATGATCCGCCAAAATTGTAGACAACCGAAACTCCTTCGTTCTGCGACTCAAAAGTCTTGCCCAACTCGCTAAACGCATCGGTCAGCGAGGCGGCGGCGAAAACAGTCAATTCTTGAGATTCTGTTACCCCATTTTCTGCTTGGTCAGAGCCACAGCCCGCCAGTAACAATAGCATGAACAAACCGAGTAATATCTTAAACATTTTAGTCTTCATGTTCTGCCATGAAATCATTGAGCCAGTTCAACATGGCCTGAATCTGGCCTAAACGAAATTGATGAACGAGACGACCATATTCACGGCCGTTTTGTTCTTCAATAACAACCAACGACTCCTGAGCAGTTAACCACTCCTGGCATCTGGCGCACTGCTCCGCCAGCAAGCGAGTCGCCACATCGCCACCTTCCTGCCGGGCAAAGTACAGTTTCACCAGGAATTCCAGGCGCAGAGAACGGCCGTGCGCCACCGGGCTTTGTACCCAGTCAAGAAAAACGGCCGTTCCTGAATCAGTCAGGTGAAACAACTTGCGCGGCGGTCGGCTCTCCTGCGGCTCCAGCGTGGTTGTCACACAGCCGACCTCTTCCAGCTTGTTCAGCAAGGCATACAGTTGGCTCAGTTTCATCCTCCATACCGCCCCCAATCCGTTTGGGTCGGATAGTTGGTGGTGGATGGCATAGCCATGCTGTGGCTGCCAGCGTAGGAAGCCCAATAAGGCATACTCAAGGGTTAGGGGAGTTGATTTCATATCCTATTTGATAATTGAGTATTCAATTTATGAATAGACAGGCAAAATTATAACTGGCAATAACATGCCCGCAAAATATTCATGACAACTATACAAATCCTGCCTGTGCCCATTGCACATTTGCAGACAAAAGTTATGGAGGCGGCAATTATAGATTTAAAGACAATCACAGAATTTGGGTGATATTCGTCACTTTTCCGTATCGTTTATTTTCTCGTATCATTTATGCTGGAATCGTTGTGGCTTTGCGCCCTCGCTGTTCCAGGTGAAATAAGATGATACAAGAATTATCAGACACGGAACGGCCGTTACCTATTTTTCCTCCTTCTTCGGAATCCATGCCGGTTATGCAGAGTCCGCTGCTGCATACCAAGCTGCACATACCGGGCGCTACCCCGACGCTGTTGTCTCGTCCGCGCCTTATCAGCCAACTGCACTTTGAGTCCAATGGCTGTTTCACACTGTTATCGGCGCCTGCCGGCTTTGGCAAAACAACCCTGGTGACGGATTGGCTGCGTCAGCAAAACAATTCGGTGGCCTGGCTGACACTGGACGAACAAGATAACGATCCCGTTCTTTTTTGGCGGTACCTCATTGCCGCTCTGCAAATGGTTGATGAACGTCTTGGACTGCGGGCACAGGCGGCTCTGGCAGCCCTCAGAGGTATCTCGCTGGAAACGGCCGTTACCTTCATCATCAACGACATTGTCAGCCACATCCCCGCCGACCAAACCATGACCGCTTGTTTTGGACGATTTCCATTGGATTCATAACGCCGCCGTACATCAAAGCCTCAACTATCTGCTCCAGCACCAACCACCACAACTGCACCTGCTGCTGCTCACCCGCGCCGACCCGCCGCTGTCATTGGCTCGCCTGCGTGTGGAAGGGCGGCTGAGGGAACTGCGCGCCGCCGACCTGCGCCTGACCCCGGCGGAAATGACGGCATTTTTTAACCAGGTGATGGCGCTGGACATTTCTGCCGATTCGCTGGCACTGCTGGCTGAACAAACCGAAGGCTGGGCAGCCGGGTTGCAGTTGGCGGCCCTTTCCCTGCGTCAGCGCAGCCCGACTGACGCTGCCCGTCTACTGCAAACCTTCACCGGCGTCAGGCAGCACGTATTTGCCTATCTGATGGAAGAGGTGTTGGCATACCAACCGGATGAAGTGCGCCAATTTTTGCAGCAAACGGCCGTTCTTTTCCAATTCTCCGCTCCGTTGTGTACGGCCGTTACCGGTCAGACCAACGCCGCCCACCTGCTGCGCCAGCTCACCGCCGACAATCTCTTCATCACCCCGCTCGACGATGAGGGACAATGGTATCGTTACCATCCACTCTTCGCGGAGATGCTGCGGGCTAACCTGGATGAAGCCGCCCAGCGCGAATGCCACCGGCGAGCCGCACACTGGTACGCCGACCAGCAGCTCATGCAAGACGCCATGCGCTGTGCCCAGGCCGCTGAGGATTACGGCTTAATGGCCTCCATCCTCACCCAAACGTATAAAACCTTTCTGGCTCATGCCCTCCTGGTTTCTTTGCAGAAATGGCTGGCGGCACTGCCCCCCGCTTACCAGTCTCCCCGACTGCGCCTGGCTGTGGCCTGGTGCCGTGTTTACGAAAGCGGTGAAGCGGAACTACAACAGATCATCGACGCCATCATGGCTCAGTCTCCAGAGTTGGATGAACCATTTCAGGGCGAACTGCTGGCGGTGCGCGCCATCTATGCTTCTCTCTACGGCCAGCTTGACAACGCCATCCAATGGGCCACTGAAGCGCTGACGTTGATTGATTCTGAGGACTATCTCAGCCTGGCGGCGGCCTATCATGCCTTGGGCAACTCCTATCGCTATCAAGGCGAACTGGATGCCGCTTTGGCCGCTTACTCTCAGGCCAGGCAGCAGTTTGAAGCCATGGGCAACGTCTTTATGGGGCAGCTTCCGCTCTACCGCGCCGCCAGCATTCAAGTCATGCAAGGACGGCTGCATCAGGCATGGCAAACGTATGAGTCACTCCGGCAGCGTGCCCAGACTGCCGGTTACGAACCCCTAATTATGACTGGCGAGGTTTTTGGTTATCTCAGTGATTTGTATTGGGAATGGAATGATCTGGAACAGGCGGCGGCCTATGCCCGGCAAGAAATTGAACTGGCGCAGTCAGGCCATATGCTGTTGGCGCTGGTAGACGGTTATTTGAAGTTAACGGCCGCGCTCGCCGCTCAGGGTGATGAAGCAGCCGCCCGAGAAGCGTTGGCGTTGGCAATGGAAACGGCCGTTCAGTTTCAATCTGCGTCGGTATCCGCCCAAGTCGCCATGTTCCAGGCCCGCTGCGAACTGGCCTGGGGCAATCTCGCCGCCGCCAGCGCCTGGGCCGAGGATTATGAGCGCCAGCGAGGCAGTGACGCTTGTGTCCTGTCGCCGCTGTGGGCGCAATCCGCCGACCTGCTGCTGGCACGGGTCTGGTTGGCGCAGGGCCAAACGGCGGCGGCGTTGACACTGCTGCCGGAAGCTCTGAGCCAATTTGAAGCCATCGGCCGTATCCGCCTGGTGGTGGAGGCCAATGTGCTGCAAGCATTGGCCTGGTCCGCCCAAAAACAAGAAGCCACTGCTCACAAGGCTTTAATCCGTGCCCTGGCTCTGGCTAAACCGGAAAGCTACATCCGTGTGTTTGTGGAGAATGGCCCGATTTTGACGCCTTTGCTTAGTCAGGTGCGGCACCTGTTTCCGGATTATGTCTCCCAACTTCTGGCCGCTCTACCCTCCACCCCAAACACCACTTCTGATGCCTCTCTCTTGCTAGATCCATTGACCGAACGGGAGCAGGAAATTCTGGGTCTGATTGCGCAAGGTCAGTCTAACCAGCAGATTGCCGACGTCTTGTTTATCAGCGTGGGCACAGTGAAAGGTCACGTCAATCACATTTTCAGCAAATTGGATGTGCAGAGCCGCACGCAGGCACTGCTGCGTGCCCACGAATTCAATTTGCTTGACGGATAATTTAGAATCATAACTTTGGTTAGGCGACAACCACCCCCTCCGCGGCATACACTAACGGTATGTTAGAACCACTGAAACGACGCGTAATCACAGCCCTCAAGATGGAATCGGCTGCCACCCTTTCGACAAATGGTCCGGGTGGCATTCAAGCCGGATTTTTCCCATGCGAAGCAGACGATTTGACCTTGTATGTGTTGATCCCCGCATCATCTGATGTCTTGTTCAATTTGGAATCGGAAACGGCCGTTATCATAACCACCCCCCATTGGCAGTTGGAAGGCGAAGCAGAAGTGATTCAATTAAGTCAGGCGCCTCCCGGTCTCTGTCTGGCGCGTTTGCCGCAGGCAGCAGGCTGTGTACTGGTACCTGTGGAATGCCGCCGCATCCATTTCAATTGGGCAGAAGGCTGGGGCTACCGGGAGACGATTGACTGTTGGAGTGCATAGACTTACCTGGATTTCCGGCCAAAAAACGTCCGCATTTCCAACAGAGAATCTCTTTCTGGACACTGGCGCTTTTTGCGATTACCAGTGTAGAGCGTTTGCCAAATCGCCTTACATTACCAGAGGTGAAAAAGTAACTTTTTGTAATTGATATTTAAGGTAGATTCACACAGTTGCCCGTACCCAATTGAATGGAATGATCGGCATTTGCTACCAATGCGCACATTTGTGTGGCGCTACTGGGACGGTCGTTTACCGTATATTCAGTAAAGGGGCTAGGGCCTCCATATAATTTCCAGGGACCTCCGCCGGGAACGCCCGCATTTTCGGTAGCTACGGTATTGAAGAAGAAGTGAACGTGCATACCCGGCAGTGCAGGTGTGTATCCTGAGGGTTGGAAGTTAATTATATAACGGCCGTTATCTTCCGAAATCCCTGTTATTTGCACACTTGGGGCACTTGGCGCACTTGTTGCTACCAAGGCGGTCGTCGCTGTCGGTAAAGGTCGGCTTGTGGCGATAGGTGCGGCAATGTCTTCTGGTAATGAGACACAATTTCCACTCTCAAGCTGAATCGTATGATTGGGATTAGCTACCAACACACAAAGCTTGTCAGCCTCCGAGGGACGGTCACTCACGGCATAAGTCGTAAATGGACTCGCAGCAGCAACCATTTCATAGGGTCCTGAACCTGGTCGTCCTGCATTTTCTACACTTGTCGTATTGAAAAAGAAATGAAGATGTAAGCCGTCTACGTCAGGTTCAAAGCCACTGGTTTCATAGTCAGCAAGGTAATTTCCAGCGGAGATGGAAATATCGGTAATTTTAACAGAGGGCAGAGGGGTTGGTGAGGGTGCTGTGGTTGGTGTTTCCGTCGGCGGCTGTATCGTCGGCGTCGCCTCTTGCGTAGGAATGACCGTATTTGTTTCTGTTGGTGCGAGTTCTGTTTGTTTGGCAACGGCCGTTTCTGTTCCGATAGCAGCGACAGCTATCTGTGTTGCTGTGGCGGCCAGCGCATTGTCATCATTCCGACCTGAAAATTGCATGGCCATAAACCCAATCAGGAGAAGAGCGGCCAATAAACCACCTCCGATAAACAACCATTTCGACAACGGCTTTTTTTCGTTTCCAATGGATGGCGGGAGTGGCAAAGGTTCGGCCATAGTGGCGCCAATCGGGGCTGCTGCCGGAACATTTTCGGTTGGCTTTTCAATGACTTCAGTTGATTGCGAAAGTGGCACAGGGTCTACCACAGTGGCTCCTATCACTCCTGCTGCCAGAACGTTTGCAGATGGGGGGTCGATAACTTCAGTTTGCGCGGCGATTGGGGGGACGGCCGCTATTGGCGCATTTAAATTGACATTGCGTAACGCCTGGGCAAATTCAGCGGCGGTTTGATACCGGTTGGCCGGCTCTTTTTCTAACGTTTTAAGGATAACTGCCAATAATGCAGATGGCACATCGGGGCGAATTTGACCCAAATCTGGTACCGGGTCTTGAATGTGCATCATCATGAGCGTCATTGCTGAATCAGCTTCAAATGGGGGACGTCCACTAAGCATTTCATACAACATGACGCCTAGTGAATAAATATCTGTGCGTCTGTCGATGCCTTGACCTTTAATTTGCTCTGGCGACATGTAACGGGCTGTGCCTAAAACTGCACCCGTTGCGGTATGTTGTGTACCGCCTACAATTTTAGCAATACCAAAATCCATCAAGATGGGCTGCTGACGCACATTAATCATGACATTAGCTGGCTTTACATCTCGATGGATTAGCCCTTGCTCGTGAGCAAAATCCAACGCATCCGCAACCTTTGCTACAATGTCAACAGCTTCCCGATTAGACATTTGCCGATTCGTTTCGTTGAGTCGTTCTAAATAGGATTGGAGCGATTCACCTGGGATAAACTCAAAAACAATAAAGTAGGTGTTTCCATCATGATTAAAGTCAAAAACCTGAATGATGTTGGGATTTCTTAGTTGCGCCACGGCGGCGGCTTCTTCTTCAAATCGGCGAACAAATCCCTGGTCTCCAGACAAATGGGGATGAATGATTTTTACAGCAACCGTTCGTCTGAGGTTCGGATCCATCGCCTTGTACACAGACGACATCCCACCCTGTCCTATTAAGGCTTCGACTTGGTAGCGGCCCCCAATTGTCTTTCCAATCCAGGTCGGTTCACTCATGTGGGTTCTCCTATTATCTGTTATGTTGATTTTGTATGTGAGAAAGATGATGCATGTAAAGTATATGGAATTGTAGCAGGGTTAACGTCAGGATTCTATTTAATGGTCAACAAAACAGGTGCCTTAGGTTTTATGGGGAATTTAGAACGGCCGTTACGCCTGCCAGGTTCTTTTCCCATTCCAATGTTTCGTGAGTTTTTAATTCAATGGTGATAGCGGGGATTGCTTGTGTAGACAGCCAATCACTGGCATCGCCTGTAATTTCATAACTATCAAATGATTCGTAAACAGGATAGCCCGCAGCCGAGCCATAAAGCTGTGCCAATGCGAAAGCCGGTGGATATAAATCAGGACAGCCAGCCCCAAATGCTCCGTTTGCCGCACTGTGCCAAAAAATAACGGCCGTTGGCTGCAAATCTATGAAAAAGTCGCGCAGGAGGGCTGTTTCCGGTTCAGAAAAGGGATACGCGCCAGCAGAAACAGGTTGATTGCGCCAGACAGCCGCTGGCTGCCAGCGACAATCCCAATTTCGGTTCAAATCGACACCATTGTTATTAAATCTGCCAGATAAGTCGTCAGACAAGGGGTCTATATCTTCTGCGGAGAAACGGCCGTTTTTCCCCACAGTCTCAAATTGCCCATCTGGATTGGCGGAGGGAATGATGTGCAATGTAACGCTGTCTGGAATTTTGCCAGGGTTTTGCGTGAAATAATCAATCATTTGGTAAGCGAGCACAATAGAATTCCACTCGTATCCGCCATGCATCCCGCCAACCAACACGATCTGATTAGGACCGCTGCCGAATTGATACTTGGTTAACGGCAGTCCTCCGGCTGAAAACCCCATGACCTCGGCGAGACCATCAGAGTAACTATCTGGTGGCGGTGTAGGCGAGGACAGCGTGTTCGCCGTTACCATGATGACTTGGGGATGGGGTGATAACGGCCGTTGGCGGCATAGCTGCCGCGCATACTTGCCGCCATAGCTGGCAGCACCGTTGCTGTGGGGGGCGTCGTGTTAGGCGGCTGCGTCATGACGGTGGGTTGCAAAACTGGCGTTAGGCTGGCTGCGGGAATAGTGTCAGGCGCAGCAGTGTCTGTCGGGATGACAATGGGCGAGGGCATAGCCGCTGTTGGCATTTGTGTGGGCAAAGACGGTGTGGCAGGAGCACATGCTCCAAGACCTAGAACCGAAAATACTGCCCAAAAGAACCAAATTTTATTGACCATATTCACGCAGAACTGCGGAAATACCCGCCAAATTTTTGTTCCAGTCCATATCCGTGTAATCTGGCAATAAAACTGAAATCGAGGGAATGTTTTGCGAATCCAGCCAATTGGTGCCGTCTCCATTGATTTCCTGATTCGTTAAGTCCTCAAAATCAGCCACTTCATAACCAGCGGCCTCCCCATAAACTTGGGCCAACCGATTAGAAACAAGGGGGGTGCTGCTGCAAGAACCCGGAGAGGTAAGCCCGTTGGTCGCCCGTGCCTCCCAAAAGACGACTACTTTGGCGTCTACATCCTCAATAAAATCACGGAGAGCCTGTGTTTCTGGTTCCGAAAACGGAGATGAACCACCGGAGCCTGGAATGACATTGCCACGCCATGTGGCATCTTCCGTCCAACGACAATCCCAATTGCGATTTAAATCGACGCCATTCGCGTTAAGGCGTCCTTCCAATTCTCCTGGAGAATAAGGGCTATCTGGACTGACTGAAGAAATAATGTACAGGGTCGCGTTCTCTGGAATTAACGGCAAATTGTCCTGAAAATATCTGATGGCTTGTTCAGCTAAAGAAACGGAACCTGGCACGGCCCCAGCATGTAGTCCGCCAATCATGATGATGCTTTTTTCGCCAGCACCGAGCCGCACGACTTCGATCGGCGCACCGCGTACGGATTGCCCAATGGTGATTGTTTCTGGGCCTAAATCAGGAGTCGCGGTAGGTATTTCTGTGGGCGGGAGGTTGGCTGCCGTTTCTACTGGAGCAGTGGTTGCTGCGGGCTGATCTGTTGGGGGGAGAACGGCCGTTTCTACTGGAATTTCAGCCGGAACAGGTACGTTAGTAGGAGATGCAGCCACTGTTTCTCCTGGGAGTTCAGGGAGTTGTCCCGCAATGAAGTCTGTTCCCTCAGGCGTGGGCAATCCCGGCTCACCTGTTGAACGAAAAACAAAAAACAGAACAATCGCAATAGTTAAAACGCCCAGGGCAGCGATTGCCCAAATCGGCACAGATCTGCCTGGTTTTTCTTCCTGGGGAAGAGGGGGTGGTGGCAGTGGCGGGGAAGGTTTATCCGGCGGCTGAACCAAACGGTGACGACTCACAAGACTGCTGTCATCCAACTGGGTCAACACCTCCGTAACCTGCGGGTTTGGCCCGTAAAACCCCTCTGCGCGAATGGCATTGTCTATCGCTTTCACCATTTCCTCTGCTGATTGAAAACGATGTGATGGATCTTTTTGCAGCGCCTTATCCACTAATTGTAACGTTTGTGGTGACAAATCAGGGCGAAAACTTTTTAATGGAAACGGTTCTTCATAAACCTGTTTATGCAAAACAGCAATCGATTCATCTGCGTCAAACGGACGCATACCAGCCAAAATTTCATAAATAATGACACCCAACGCATAAAGATCAGCACGCCCATCTATAGATTGTCCGCGTACTTGTTCTGGTGACATATACGCAGGCGTCCCGATGATACTTCCTGTTTGTGTTAATTTTGCGCCACCACGTACAGCCGCGATACCCAGATCAACCAAAACAGGAGCGCCATCTGGGCGGATAAGCACATTGGCTGGTTTTAAATCTCGGTGAACTATTTCTGCTTTATGTGCCGCGCCCAGGGCTAAAGCAATGTAGCGGATAATGTTTAGCCCTTGTTCGGTCGTGAGTAATTTTTCTCTTTCGGCCAGCTCTTTTAATTTGTCTCGGAGCGACCCCCCTTCAATATATTGCATAGCAATATAAGGTTGCCCCTTGGCTGTTTGCCCTACCGTGTAAACTTGGACGATGTTAGGGTGATTCAATTTGGCAACTATTTGTGCTTCACGACGGAAGCGTTCTGCGAATTGGGGATCGGAAGCAGCTAAGGCATCTAGCATCACCTTTAGGGCCACGTTGCGTTCCAAATCAACGTCTTCTGCCAGATAAACATCTGCCATACCCCCGCGGGCGATATGTTGCAGAATCCGGTATTGGTCAACTTGTTGTCCGATGAGTGCGTTGTTTGAATCGGTCATATTATTATTGGCTTATTGCGACTGGGCTGCTTTACAAACATGTTCTTTTGTATTGAAGCGGCTTATAATAAAAAAATGAAATGGTATGCGTTCCTTGTATTACTTTTTACAATTTTTCTGGCGGCATGTCAATCTGAACCGGATAAAAACCTGCCAACGGTGGCAGCAGCGGCAGCTATAAACAGCAGCATACCCTCTGTCCCGTTAGAAAATACAATATTATTATCTACGCAAATGCCTACAACCATACCTACGGCATCATCTCTGCCAGCTTCTGCTACACCAACTTACACACCAACTGCTACAGCCACAACAACGCCAACTGATACGGTGGAACCAACTGCCACGGTGTATCCCACCGCCACGGTAGTCCCTACCGCCACATACTGGCCTACTGTAACCCGTCAGGTTCTCTCCACAGAACAAGCGGCTGGCCTAGTGCCTTGCAGTGATCGACAGCTTACCGCTGACTTGTTAACGATAGCAACCCAACAATTTTCTCTCCCTGACTCTTTTGTGCCATCAGATCTTCAACCACTTTCTGACTATTTTCCTGATGATGTATTGCTGGGTAAAGATCATTATGCAAGAGCTATCATCATTGGGCCATTGCAGCAAATTATTGAAGATATGAATGCGGCCGGATTGAAACCATCTATCTTATCTGCCTATCGAAGTTACAACGAACAAGTTTTGGCCTGGCGTTGGTGGAACAGCCAATATCCAGGGCGGGTGGCAATTATGAGCGCTCGGCCAGGTAACAGCGAGCATCAATTAGGGGATACTGTTGATTTTGGTTCACCGGAAATCAACCATCTTTTCCATGTTGATTTTGCGAATACAGCCGAAGGACTTTGGTTGGCTGACAATGCGCATCACTATGGTTTTACATTAAGTTATCCCTCTGATTCGTATGACGCCACCGGGTTTAAGTATGAACCGTGGCACTATCGGTATGTCGGTGTAGAGTTAGCCACCCAGCTTTACCATTCAGGCCAAATTTTGACTGATTGGCAGTTGAATAACTTACCGCTACCGTGCATCCCATAATAGTGGTCATTGCGCCATTTTTTTGACTACGGCTGCCAGTGTGCTTCCCGCACATCTGGATGACTGTTTATGACCAATGTTAGATCCGTTCCATCCGGTCGAATGCGATAAATGCTCCGATTTTCACCCGATTTTCGATGAAATAAAATCCACTGCCCATCAGGTGACCAGCTTGGTTCAAAATCTGTGTCTTGCGTTACCTGGCGCAAGTTTTGCCCTGTTTTGTCAATAATATATATGCCACTACTTGTAGATAGCTCTGGCACCATATAAAAAACGAGCTGTTGCCCATCCGGTGACCATGAAGGATGGGCGCGACTATCATTCTCGCCTGAGGTGATAAGCTGAACGTTAGAACCATCAGGGTTCATTAACGCGATTTGGCGTCGATTGTCAAATGCTTGAGTAAATGAAACTTGACTACCATCTGGCGACCATTCTGGTGCGAGGTTGGGTACGTCAGCGGCAGTTAATTGGCGCAGATTAGACCCGTTGGCATCAGTCACAAAAATATCGAAATTACCGTTTCGATTGGAGTGGAACAGGATTTGAGATCCATCTGGAGACCAAGATGGATAAGCATCATCTTTAGGGTAATTGGTTAAATTGCGTGCTACGCCTGTGCCAATATCGATAATGAATATATCAAATTGGTCATTACGCCCAGATATGTATGCAATTTGCTGTCCGTCAGGCGACCACACAGGCACATAATCATCGTGATCATCACGTGTAATCTGTTGAACTTCGTTTGTTACCAGATTGAAAGTGAATATTTCCCTGCTCTGTTCTGTCTGAGCGGAATAGGCTATTAAGCCAGAACCGCCACCTATTACATTGGTATTTAAAGTGGGGCTGGTGGCTGTCGCTTCAGCAGGGGGATTCGTTGGGGTGAGTGTTGGCTGTGGTGGGTCTGGCACAGTAAGCTGGGGGGTGGCTGATGCTTGCACAACAGGCGGGTCTGTAACTAATAGCTCAAGCGGTGCAGCTGTTGTTTGTGCGGCAGGGCTGGTTGTGGTTGATGTGGGGGTGGCGGTATCGATTACGGCAATTTCTGGTATTGATTTCCCTGGCCCAAATGAACGATAGGCGAAGAACAGAATTGAAGCGGTTGCCAGGACAACAAAGAGGATAATGACCCATGAAGGTAAAGAGAAACGGCCGTTTTCCACTTCAACTGCTGGTGGTATTGCTGGCGGCGTTGGCGGTGGTGTATGCGGTACTTGCACCATACGACTACGGGTAAGAAGGTCGCTGTCGTTTAGCTGCGTTAAGACAACCGTTGCCTGAGGATTCGGTGCGTGAAGTCCTTCCGCGCGGATGGCGTCGTCAATGGCACGCACCATTTCCTCTGCTGATTTATACCGCAGGTTGGGGTCTTTTTGCAGAGCAGTGCCTGACAATAGCAAGCGTTTCTGGTTTGAGATCAGAGCGGAAGCTTTTTAAGGGCAGTGGCTCTTCATAGACTTGTTTGTGCAAAATGGCGATAGATTCATCTGCCTCAAAGGGGGGGATACCAGCCAAGATTTCATACAACATGATTCCGAGCGCATATAGGTCAGAACGGCCGTCTAAGGGCACGCCGCGTACTTGCTCTGGTGACATATAAGCAGGGGTGCCAATGACGCTGCCAGTTTGCGTTAATTTCTGGCCTCCTTTAATGGCGGCAATACCCAAATCGACCAAAACCGGTGCGCCATCTGTGCGAATAAGCACATTGGCTGGTTTCATATCACGGTGGACGATACCCGCTTTATGAGCAGCACCAAGCGCCTGGGCAATCTGCCGGACAATGTTTAATGCTTGCTCTGTCGTCAGCAGCTTTTTTCTTTCGGCTAATTGTTTGAGCTTATCTTGTAGGGAACCCCCTTCGATAAACTGCATGGCGATGTAGGGTTGACCCGTTGGTGTATTGCCCACATTGTAAACATGGACGA
Organism: uncultured Chloroflexia bacterium; assembly: GCA_963747345.1. GTDB lineage: Bacteria > Chloroflexota > Anaerolineae > Promineifilales > Promineifilaceae. The sequence continues at coordinate 17,052 of CAVVFA010000018.1, forward strand.
TATTCGGGTGATTTAATTGCGCCACAATTCGCGCTTCACGACGAAACCGCTCTGAAAATTGCGTGTCGATAGTAGTCAACACGTCCAGCATCACTTTCATGGCGACTTTGCGTTGTAGGTCTACATCTTCTGCTAAATAAACGTCAGCCATTCCCCCACGGGCAATATGGTCTATAACAAGATATTGGTCAATTCGCTGTCCAATTAGTTTGCTATTTGCTTCATTCATAATGACTTTATTTCCCTGTGGATTGATTAGCAGTTTACTAAGACAGGCTGGCTCTAATTGCAGAGACACACGTTTACTATAACGAAGCTATCTTTCAGTTTTAGTTTCCTAACCAATCTGGGAACCGCTGCTTATCTGAGCTGGTGGTTAGTGCCTGGGGTACAGGATTTGCTACCTCAAGTTGAAATAGCATGGGTTTGTCTGTCCACGATTCATAAATAATTTGCGTGCCATCTGGTGACCAGGTTGGATAAAGGTCGTTTACGGCACTTGTTGTGAGTTGGCGTTGATTTGTCCCATCAGCATTGGCGACAAACAGATCGTAGTTGCCATTTTTCTCCCCAGATGAAAATGCGATTTGTTGGCCGTTGGGAGACCAAACTGGATTGACGTCTTCGTTTGGATTGGTGATTACGGGTTGTGTTGAGAGGTCTGATAAATTAAGCAAATAGATGTCGGAGTTGCCATTGCGTGTTGTTTCAAACAGTAACTGAAAACCATCCGGCGACCAATCGGGAGCAGCATCCAGAGAGGTGTCGTCGGTTAATTGGTCAACGGCGAGTGTGTCTACATCAATACGAAACAAATCGTAACTATGGCCTCGGGTACTATGAAAAGCTAGTTGTGTGCCATCCGGTGACCAGGTTGGAAACAAATCCGCTTTTTCATGGGTTGTCAGACGGCGAACATCACCGCTTTCTATATCGAGCAAGTAAATGTCCCAATTTCCGTCTCGTTCAGAATGAAAAGCTACCTGTGACCCATCTGGAGACCAAACTGGTGCAGAATTATCTTGGCCGGTGTCGCTGAGCAAGGGTGTTTCTTGATTGCTGACTATATCCAGGGCATAAATGTTCCAGCCGCCAGTTTTATCGGAGGCATATGCGATCTGATTGATACCTAAACCGCTAAGCCCGCCGATTTCATCTTCTTCTGGTGGTGGCAGGATAGGAACGGCCGTTGCCGTGAAGATAGGTGGTGGTGTCGATGTAGCAGTGGGCGGCGGAAATGTAGCTGTGGCTGTGGGTGATGCGACAACAACAACCGCTGCAACCGCAACTGTTTCTGGTGCAGGCGCAGTGGCGGTTGCTGTTTCCGTATACGCGATGACGGGTGTATCGTTTACAAAAGAGCGGTAGATGAAAAATAAAATGGCAACCAATATCAGAACGAGCAGCAAAACAATAGGCCAATTATAGGCGCGGCGTTCTTTGAAAACGGCCGTTGGTGCTTGAATAATTTTGCTGCGCCGGAGCAGGCTGCTATCGTTCATTTGTGTTAACACGATAGTGGCCTGGGGATTGGGGCCGGACAATCCCTCTGCGAGGATGGCTTGGTCAATCGCTTGCACCATTTCATCTGCTTTCTGGTAGCGATGCGACGGATCTTTTGACATCACTTTGGCAACAACCTCTAATGTTTGCGGGGATAGGTCTGGGCGGAAGTGATTGAGTGGCAATGGATTTTCATATACTTGTTGATGCATCAGAGTAACTGAGTCTTCTGCTTCAAATGGTCTCATGCCAGCTAGAATTTCGTATAACATGATGCCCAAAGCATATAAATCAGAACGGCCGTCTACGGGTTTGCCGCGTACTTGTTCTGGTGACATATAGGCAGGCGTGCCGATCACCCCGCCTGTATGTGTCAATTTTTCGCCTCCCCGGATGGCGGCAATACCCAGATCAACCAGAACTGGCGCGCCATCCGGTCGCACAAGTACGTTTGCAGGTTTGAGATCCCGATGGACAATGCCAATTTGGTGGGCGGCACTGAGTGCCTGGGCAATTTGACGCACAATATTCAATGCTTGTTCGGTGGTCAGCAGTTTTTGTCGGTCGGCCAGTTCTGTCAATTTGTCTTGCAGGGAGCCACCTTCGATATACTGCATGGCGATATAGGGCTGGCCGTGAATTGTTTGACCTACTGTGTAAACTTGCACGATGTTGGGATGATCGAGTTTGGCTACCGTTATTGCTTCACGGCGGAACCTTTCTGCAAATTGGGGATCGGTGGCGGAAAGCGTCTCTAGCATTACTTTCAAGGCAACCTTGCGTTCCAGATCAACATCTTCTGCCAGGTACACATCGGCCATGCCACCCCGATCGATGTGGTGCAGCACTCGATATTGATCGATTTGTTGTCCGAGTAGTTTATGTGAACCGGTCACTATTGCACCCCCGTGCGACTGTATGTGTAGGCGGAAGCCTTCTAAACGATTTTTAGATGAAGGAAAGCGGAAGACTAAAAAAGTAAGCAAGCTGCCTTTAAAAGGCAGCCTTGTTTAGTTGTCTGGTTGGATTTGCTCCACGTTGTACTCTAATATCCAACCTTGAATTTCCGGATCCTCTTCAGATTGTATTTTTATGAAGCTGTTAGCGATGCAGCTGCTGTCTGGTCCATTAACGGTTAGTGGATTTTCTTCCAAAATACGCACAATTGTATTTGCCGATATGCTGACTTCTGCAGATTGATCGCAATCATTTGACTGAATGCTTTCATCTGTCCACAAAAAACCTAAGTTGATGATTCTGCCGCGTAAGAGCGGAGAAAGAGAAGGAACAACTGTTGTTGACTCTTCGGTTGGCGGTATTTGGGTAGGCTCTTCGGTTGGTAGTGGTTCTTCGGTTGCAGGAACATCTGTAGGTGGTGGCTCTGTGGGGGGAACGGCCGTTACTGATGGAGGAGCATCTGTTGGCGCTGGCAGCGTCGGGGCAGCGGCTGTAGCCGCACGTGTGGGCAATAACTCTTGAACCTCTTCAATAACGCCAGGTACTGCATCGCTGGTGGGAGCCGAAGAAGGCCAAAATGTATAGACACCCCAGGCTAAAGCCAGGAGTGCCAAAATGATTAGCGCTACTTTTGCCCATAACGGCACTCGACGATTTTTGGAAACCGGTACAGCACCCACGGCATTGCTATCTGTGCTTAATTGAACGACAACGGCCGTTACATTATCTTGAGTCCCGGCCTGAATCGCTTCCTGTACTAACGTTTCGGCGGCCGTTTGTGCTGGGCTGATATTTAACAATTTGATTAATTCAGCCTCGCTCAGAACACCGTGTAAGCCATCTGTACATAGGAGCAAGCAATCCCGATTATGAACATTTTCATGCTGGGATTGGTGAACAGTAATCTCCAGTTTGTTGCCTAACGCTTGTGTCACTACATTGCGGAATTCATGATTGGCTGCTTCATCTTGGGTAATGATACCAGCGTCAATTTGCTGTTGTACCCAACTATCATCACGGGTAAGCTGCCTCAGCTCGCTTTTATGGAGCAAGTAAACACGGGCATCCCCCACATGAGCCACATAGAGCGTTTTTTGATGCAAAACGGCCACCACGACTGTGCAGCCCATTTTGACGCCGCCGCGCTCTTGCGCTTGTTCATAGATTGCTTTATTGGCTTGATGGATAGCATAGTTCAAAGCTGTGGGGATTGATTCATCATTTTGACGTTGACGATAAAAATCGGTACTGATAACTTGTGCCGCTAACTGTGCGGCAACTCCGCCAAATTCTTGCCCGCCCACGCCATCGGTAACAATATAAAGCTCACCCAACTCAATCGGATCCGTCTCGTCGCTAACCCAATAAGCATCTTGATTTGTAGATCGAAACGGCCCCTGGTCGCTTCTGGCACCTATGTGTTCGGCAATCATATTTAGAATAAACGCTCCATTTTACGTTACACTATGCGGTGCTTGCCCACCGCTCATGAAACAAAATTATGTGCTGGACACTGGCGTTTTTGCCCGCTACCAGTGTAGCGCGATTTGGCAAATCGCGTTACGGCTTCAGAGGTGGCTGCTAATTTCGCCAGACTCCAGTTATGTGGTAAACAGCAGCGTCGTGCGCCCCAATTTTATTTTGTCTCCGTTGCGCAACTCGCATTTATCTTGTTTTTCCCAACGGGTTTGCTCTGCTCTCAATACGTACACACCGTTTGTGCTATCCATGTCGAGGATGATGAAACGGCCGTTATCCTCTTTGATACGGGCATGATAGCTGGACATGGCTGTGTCGTCAATGACAATGCCATTGTCCAGCACGCGCCCGATAGTGGTGTCGCCATACAGTGAGAAATGTTTACCTTGGTTGTTCCCTTCTTCAATGACCAACTTCGCCGATGCATCCGGTTTGACGTGCAACACTTCTGTTTTAACGAAAGTTGCCTGATTTCTATCACCGAAACTGTCATCGACAATCGTTTCCTGGCTGCCCCCAGCGCTTGCAGAAGAGCCTGTATCGACAATGGTTTCCTGGCTTGAGCCGGATATATGGGGCGTATACTGCTGCTTGGGAACGGCCGTTTGCGGAGGTGGTTGAGAAACGATGCGTGGATCCGGCTGATCAGGGAAAGATTGTTTCGCCAAATTAACAGGTGGTGCAGTTATTGCGGGGTGACGTGTTCGCTGCCACAAGACTAAATCTAGAATTGCGCCTACCGCCAATACTAGCAGCGCAATGAGGATGCCCCACAAAGCAGGCAGCGTCGTCACCTCTATCATAGGATCGCTATTTTGACGCATCTGGAACCCTTCCATGAGTAAAATAAGGCCCGTTGCGGCGGTCAAAACAATTTGTCCCCAGGCAGCATTTTGTCCGAAGTCTGATTTCCACAACGTGATGCCAAGCAAAATGAGCGCCACAATGCCAGTTAATGGCACAGCAAATAAAATGGGTTCAGCTTGCATCTCATCAGCAGATACCACGCTTGCCATGCTTTCCGGGGGAACACCGACTGCCAACTGATAGCCGCTCATCTCACCCAAAACAGTCCCCTGACATGAAACCATAATCCAGGGGAAAAAGAAAAATGCAATCAATAATACGGCAGCAGGTCCCGAAATAATTTTTCCATTCACTCCTTACCTCCAATAAAAGACAGAATTAGTCAACCCACGTACCTTTCTCTGCAACTTGTTTGGACCACCGTTGTTTGGACCACACCCTCATGAAATTTTTAAATGTTGGTTGAGAAGTTTTTGAAGCGCAACCGTACTTACTGATTGAATTTGCAACTTGTTTTCTTCAGAAGACAAGCTGATTAGCCAGGCTGCCTGGCCTTGCTGTAACAAAGTGTATTCATGCGTGTGAGCGGCTCCGTTTTCCGCGCGACTCACGAGTTGCCAGATAGACATGCGAGGTGTGCCAGACAAAACGGCCGTTAATGCCTGTGCACTATCTTGGGGCAGGCCACCCTGGTGCAATGCCGTTTGCGCCGCTTCTGTCTCTTGCGCTTCTGCCAGTTCCCGCGCCTTCACAAACAACTCTCGGGACAATTGGTAGGGTACGGTTGGGGTTTCAGGGACAGATTGACATTGACAAACGGCCGTTACTTCTTCAACCAAGGCTTCCGGTGATGGCAAAACAGACAAGCGATGCAAGACATCTTCAGGTCGGGTATGGGTTGCCACTTGCCCGTTTCCCGCGTAGCCAAAAAAGCGCACCGGCGTCTGCCCTGGTGCTGACCAATGATAGACGTTGATCGCTGTTTTCCAGTAGGCACAAGTGCTAACGGCCGTTAACAATTTTTCATCAACTAACAACGAGTCATCATCCCCCACCGTTGCCAATTCACGCGCCCGCAGCGCCCGTCCGGCCCATATGAATGCCAGGGCACGCTGATCGTCATTCAGCTCGCCTAAGGGATCGGAATCTAAGCCAGGAATAGCTGCCGATTGCAGTAAATCTAAAAGCAAAATCAGCTCCTCGCGGGAAAGAAGGAATGATGTGGTTTGTGTTTCGTCTGCCATGATAACTCCTTGTGGTGTATTACCTAATCGTCACTCACTAAATCTTTGACTGTTTTGCCCATAATGCCCAACAACGGTGCTAAAGCGGCCACCGCCAGACCAATGCCTGCACTGCTTCCTGTGCTGCCAGAAGGCGCTGGTGCTGCATTCCCTGTTCCCCCAGAGACAACGGGCGCAGGTGTGCCTGCCGCCGGGGCAGAAGCCGCTACATTGAGCGACTGATACGACAATCGCCCTTTCTGCGCTTCCGTAGTAACCTTACCGCCATCGAATAACGTTTGCGGACCAGTACGCGCATTTTGTTGTCCGAATGGGGAACGAATATCTGTTGGGGATTCCGTTTGGCCGCCGCCAGAACCACCCGTTGGCGTTGGCTGCGGTTCGGTTGGGCTTCCTGATGTGCCGCCAGAGCCACCCGCGGCCCCGCCGCCAAGACCTGCTGCGCCTGCCGCCCGTTGGCGCAGCAGTGGTTGCGCCCCCCGCCATTGCTGGAACCCGTTACGCCTTCCAGCCAATTTTCAGGAATCCCCCAATTATTGCTGCCACTCCCCACGCCCATATCGCCAGCCACCCCGTCTAACCAATTAAAAGGAATACCGAAGTCGTTTGTGTTGTTTCCGCCTGGAGCAAGCGGGGAAGCTCCTAAGTTTTTCAGCCAGTCCTGAGGCACAAACATAGTCCCGCCCGTCTCGCTGGCGCGGAAGGGAGAACCAGCTTCTTCCTCTGCTGATTGCATTATTTCTGAAATTTGTCGGGAAACACCACCCGCTTGTGTCAAGGCATCTGCCAGACGCCCGACAGCCGGGAGGATGTCGCTTTCCATTTCGTTGAAAAAGGCGTCAGAGCCTTGCCCAATCCAGCCGCCATTTTGCAAAGGTGTCATAGCGCCTTGCACCATTTGTAAAATTTGTTGTATTGCTTCTGCTTCATTTTGAAACTGGCTGGCTATTTTGGTTACTGCTTCGTAATCGACGCGAATGACTTCTGCCATCAGACACCTCTCATGCAAATTAAGAATGGGTGGCAAACGCATATTGTGCCGCGTTGCTCACCCCTTTGGCCTACTCTCGGATAATAAATTTTAATGAAATGTTGCTGCGTTCTAGAAAAAAGACATCGTTATTTGCTAACGGCGTTGGTGTGTTGCCAATAGGCTTGTCGTCACCAGACTCGTCTTTGATGATGGTGGGATTATTCGAGAGGCTTTTGATGTAATAACGGCCGTTTTCCTCCGTAATTTGCGCGTGGCGGCGAGAGACACGTAAGCCAGTGGGGTATGTTTCCAGATTGACGGCTAACCAATCATCATGCACCTGGTTTGAGTCGGGACGGCCAATAATGGCGGGCGTCCAATGCAGTTTATATACCTTGCCTGACGTTTGCTCTCGTAGATAGACGGGATTGGATAACGGTTTGGTTCTGGGTGGTATAGGCTGCTCTTGTTCTTGTAAAACCAGATGCGCATTGTTAGAAACCTGGCTGTTCAATGATTCATCTGGATCTAATGGGGAAGCGTCGGCCTTGTTTACCAAAAAATAATCATTCGGATCGCCGCTCAAATATTCTAGTTCACGAAATTCCTGAAAAATCGAACTGATCAAATCGGGTGGCTTTAGAGAAGAAAGCGGTTTTGCCCACTGATCTTCTTTTTCAAACACATCAATACGAATATCCAGTCGTGTCTGGCTGTTGCTCATAATCATGCTCCTTAAGGGTAGCGTGAGCTTATCGTAGGCGAAACCGGACTTCGCAAGCTCAGCCCTTGTCGGGCTGTATAGTTACTCTCTTTATTCAGTTTTCCCGCTTTTTTGTGGCAATTTTGGCAACATGCCATCCACGTTATCCAAAATATCTTTGGGGTTGTTGCCAAACATCTCGTAGGGATCAAAGCCAGTGGATTCGCGTAAAGCCTCTCTGGCAAATTCCAGGAGGATGGCAGCATCTTCCTGTTCGGCAATGTGAGCGGCATCCCCATTGTTTTGTTGATAAAGGAGACGGCGCATCATCTCGATGTATGGCTTGATTTCAGCATCGGCGACGGTTGCTGCTTCTTTCACCGTTTCACCTGATGCCTCTGCCCATTGTGCTTGTTGATTGGGATACTTCTCCTGGATTTTTTGGATCCACATATCCAATGCTAATGCCAGTTTTTCTTCTCCTTCCTCAGAGTCTTCATCGGCCGATGTGACGCCCATTCCTTTATAGGGTGAGGCCATTTGCACCATCGTTGGTATGCCAGATTTGACAATAAAGCCGCGACCCACGGGCAGTTCCTTCCCCCGTAAGCCTGCGGGACGACTGGTGACGCGCAAGGTGTCTACCGCCTGCGCAGAACGCAGGCCAATACCATAATTGGAGGCTTGTATCCGTCGTCGTAAATCGCTGGCGTTATCTAATGACCCAGCCACAATAAAATGCAAGCCCTCACGACCGTAGCGGCGAGCCAATGATGCCAAATCGCGGGCAGCATCCCTCATGCGTTCGACTTCTTCCACAAAGTCGTCAAAATTATCAATGATGACAAACAGTTCGCGCTCAGATTCATCAGCAGTCAAGCTGGCACATTCTTGCTTTAACTTGGCAACAACACCTTCGATTTGTTCGATTTCGGTAACGGCCGTTATCACATGAGGCAGTTGATCTAAGCGATGCTCACCCCCATACAATACAAACCGCTGCTGCAAATCAACCAGCACAATCTTTAACTGTGACGGGGTATAGCGGTAGGAGAGCGAGAGAACCCAGTTGTAAAGCGATGTTGTTTTACCCGAAAGCGGGGGGCCGACCACCGCAAAATGTGGCCCCATTTGCTTTAGATTGAAGAGAGCCGGATGCAAATTAACATTCTGCCCCACAACTGCCTGGATGCGCCGTAGTTTGGCTGGGCCAACTTGTTCCAACATCTCGATTAACGGCACAATCTCCGGCAATGTACTGATGGGATCTGGCCGATGGCGCCAATCCATATCTTCCAAATGGTCTTGCATATGGGCAGCCATCAGCCGAATTTCGTCCGCTTCTGACAGGGTATCTCGACCACGTTCTGGGTTGAAGATGCCAGCCGGCAGCGCTGCCTGGAAAAGCAGGGGGCGTCGGCCGACACGGATGTAACCCTGTCCCGCAATATCGTCGATTTCAATCGCCCCACGCCCCACAATATCCATGTACCGGTCTTTGTTTCCCTGCTTGAAGGTGATGCGCTCACCTATCAGATTGTAGAGTTTGCTAGGCAGATTGTTGGGCGTGTTGGCTGTAATGACAAAGGAAACACCTGCGCTTAAAGAGCGGCGCATGAGCGGGATCACAGTCGCTTCCAGGAGTGCTTCATAGTTTTCACGCAGTTCAGCGAAGTTGTCTATCACCACTAAAATAGCGGGCAGCGCCTTATCTGGATGCTTTTCGTTGAATTCGTATAAATCGCCAGCGTCGGCATTGCTAAATAGTTGCTGCCGTTCTTCCGTGACCTGAGCTAATTTGTCTAATAACCGTTGCAGCCGTTCTTCATACGCTTCCTCATCTGCATAAATGACGCCGCCAATGTGGGGTAACTCTTCCAGATGACGGTAGTTGCGCCCGCCCAAATCCAGCACGTAGGCATGGAACTCGTTCGGGGAGTGGGTAGCAGCAAGACTAACCAGCATGGTACGCACGAAAGAGGTTTTGCCCCAGCCAGAGTCCCCCATCACAATTAGATGGGAGCGGTTGAGGGCAAAGCGCAGGGGTGTTTGCTGTGCTTCTACAGGGTTATCCAACAGACCGGTAACGGGGCGCATTGCTTCTGTTTCCCAGTTTATGCCAGGCCATAGATTGCTTGTATCGCCGTTCATCCAGTCGGTAACGGCCGTTGATAAAACAAACGTGGTATTCTTTTGTGCGTCATATAAACGGGATTGCAGGCTGAACTGCGTGGGCAAAAAATTAGGCCACGGTTTCGGAGCCATTTGTCCACCGCGCAAGGCAGAGGCAGCCGAGACAGCCACTTCAAACATCTTCGGGGCTTCTTCCGCCGTTTCTTCAATTTGATCCGCTCGATCCGGCCAAAGTGTGGCAGACTCCTGCTTATCGGGCACCGTTTCTCCCGTCCAGGAAACTTGAATTAATTCCAGATTTTCATTTCCCACTTGCAGATAACCACGACCAGGCAGGCCATTTGGCAGCAAAGCGGCATCTGGGCGGCGCAGCATTTCTCGGCTGGTATCCATCTCTTCCACCCGCAGGCAAAGGCGGAACTTGATGTTGGCCCGCATCTGATCCGTCACCCCTTTGGGACGCTGTGACGCCAGAATCAGATTAACGCCTTGGGCGCGGCCAACACGGGTAATGCTTTCCAGTTCAGCCCGGTATTCGGGGTTATCATCAATCATTTCTGAATACTCATCAATGATGACAAACAGATGGGGATACGCTTCATGGGTTTTGTGTAAGTTCTTTCGGCGGTAATCGACAATATCTTTAGTGCCGGTTTCAGCGTTCAGGCGTTGGCGGCGGCGCATTTCGGCATTGATAGCGGCAAACATACGCGCCACGGCCGCTTTATTGAGATTGGTAACAATGTCTACACAATGGGGTAATCGTTCAAACGGTTTAAATGCGCCTCCACCTTTGTAGTCAACCAGGACAAAGTTGAGAATTTCCGGTGAATAGTAGGCTGCCAGGCCCACAATCATGGTCATCAACAGTTCTGATTTACCAGAGCCAGTCCCACCAGCAATAAGCCCATGAACACCATCTTTTTTGGCTTCCAATTGCAGCGCCCGCATCCGATTGCCAGAGACGATACCCATGGGCACGTGCAGCCAATCTGCCTGATCCATATCTGCATTTTCTACCCATAACTTTTCCATCACCGTTTGCAAGCCATTCGGGAAGGGATTGTCCAGGCTGATGCGTAACGTTTCTGTGAGCAGTTGGCGATAAGAAGAAGTTTGAGGCAGGGCATCAATGCGCAGCGGTTCTTTGCCAGACCATACCTTATGCCCAACTTCTCTCATGCGCTGCCCTAAATGACGGATTTCTTTAATTTCGTCTTGGATTTGACCTAGTTCATCAAAGTGGCCGACGGAAACGGCCGTTTGGAATTCCAATGGTTGACGGCCAGCTTTCACGTAGCCTCGGCCGTAAATCTCATCAATCTCCGCCACAGACCCGCCAACAATGGCGCGATACTGGTCTGAATCTGACAGGCGCAGGGTTAGCCGTTCTGTAAACAAGCTGTACAGCTTACTGGAGAGAACATTCAAGCGCGAAGCTGTGATGACAAAATGCAGACCATATGCTTTTGCCTGGCGCATGAGCAGTACCAATGTTTCAAGCAAATTGTCATCGTCGTCCTTGCCTGAGTCATTGCCAAAGGTTTCGATAAACTCTAAAAAGTTATCGATTACCACTAATATGGCCGGTTCAATCTGTTCGGGTGAACGGCCGTTATATTCATACAACGTCGTCACACCCACTTCACTAAACAGCCGTTTTCGAGCGTCTACCAGGTCGTTCAACTCACGCAAAAGTTGTTGTACACGCTCCTCATAGCCCCGTTCATCTGGCATGATGATGCTGCCCACATGGGGCAGAGCGCGTAGCGGTTCCAGGTTACGCCCGCCCAAATCCAGCACATGGGCGTGGAACTCATCGGGAGAGTGGGTAGCTGCCAATGAGACGATGAGGGTGCGCAGGAAAGTGGTTTTGCCCCAGCCAGATGCGCCAAATAAGACAACATGCCCTTTTGTCATGTCTACCACGAGGGGCAAGTTACTCGCATTATAAGGATCATCGGTCAGCCCCACGATGGCACGCATGGCTGTTTTTTTCCAGTCGATGCCCTGCCAGCCAACCTTGCCATCGAACCAGTCCTGAATAAATGGATTAAGCGTAAACGGCCGTTCTTTACGCCCCAATGTCATCAACGGTATATGTTCCGGTTGCAAATAATCGACGACCAACGGCGTGGACAAAGTGAGTTGCGCGGGCAAAAATGGCGGCCAGGGCGTGCGCGGACGATCCCCGCGCAGCAGCTTTTGCGCCAGGGCGACAACCACATCATAAAATTTAGGCTGGCGTCCCCCTTCTTCTGCTTCCACAAATGGATACGTTTCTCCTGTATAAGCAAGTTGAATCAATTCAATGTTTTCATTGCCAATTTGCAGATAACCGCGCCCCGGCATCCCACTTGGCAGGAACGCTGCATCAGAGCGACGCAGCATCTCTCGGCTTGTATCAACACCTTCCACCCGCAGGCAAATGCGGAACTTGATATTGGCTCGCATTTGGTCTGTCACACCCACGGGCGTTGTGAGGCGAGTAAGCAGGTTAACCCCTTGCGCTCGTCCCACGCGGGTAATACTTTCCAGTTCAGCCTTGTATTCAGGGCTGTCGGTAATCATTTCCGCGTATTCGTCGATGATAATAAATAGATGGGGATATGGCTCTTTGGAGAGATGGTAGCCTTTGGATGCGGTACTCCACAATATCTTTGGTTTGCGTATCGGCATTAAGTTTTTGACGGCGCTGCATCTCAGCATTGATGGCGGTGAACATTCTTTTCACGGCCGACTTGTTCAAATTCGTGATGGTATCGACGCAGTGGGGCAGATTGGTAAATGGCTTGAAGGCTCCTCCGCCTTTATAATCCACCAATAAAAAGTTGAGAACAGTCGGATCGTAATTAAGCGCCAGCCCCACAATCAAGGTCATGAGAAGTTCTGACTTACCAGAGCCAGTGCCGCCAGCAATCATGCCGTGAACACCATCTTTCTTGGCTTCAAAATTGAGGAGGCGGGGACGATTCCCAGAGATGACACCTATTGAGACCTCTAGCCAGTCAGCCATATTGGCATCCAAACTGTTGTCCCAATTGTGGATAGCCATTGTTTCCAGATTTTTCAGGAAGTTTTCGTCGGTGTGGATGCCTAATTCATCGGCTAACATTTGTTTGAAAAGTTTAGATTTGGGTAAGGCGTCTACACGGGGCGGTCTTTTGTAGCGATGTCGAGCTGTGTCGAGATAGTCGTTCATGTTCTGGGCAAATTGCGCCAGTTCTTTTTTCTCATCGGCCGCTTCTTCTACCCCTTCTTGTTCGATGTCGATGGGCAAGGCCACTTGGAAACTTAAGGGGGAAGCACCAATTTTTATGTAGCCCCGACCTGGTGCGTCGCCAATATCTGCACACGCCCCCCGATAATGGCTCGATACTCGGTGGGATCGGCTAATTTTAGGGTTAAGCGCTCGGTAAACAGGCTAAATAATTGGTTGGAAAGCACATTTAGTCTGTTGACGGTAATGATGAAATGAATGCCATATGCTTTGGCTTGTCGAGCCAGCAGCACAAATTTATCCAGAACACTTTCTACGTTATCGTTTTCGTTACCAAATGTTTCCTTGAATTCAATGAAGTTATCAATGGCGACGACGACGGCAGGTAATGTACTATCGGGATGAGCATCATTGTATTGGTAGATATCTGCTGAACCAGCTGTGCTGAGAACATTTTTGCGCTGCTCAACGATGGTATCCAATTCTCGCAGGAGTTGTTCGACACGTTCTTCATACCCTTCTTCATCTGGAATGATAACGGAACCAACATGCGGTAAATCTGCTAATCCGCCCAGGTTGCGACCACCCAGATCGAGTATGTAAATCCACAATTGGTCGGGGGAATGGGTAGCAGCTAAACTGACGACAAGGGAGCGGATGAAGGTGGTTTTGCCCCAACCAGATGCGCCAAAGATGGCAGCATGGCCCCGAGGTAAATCAATGGTCAGCGGCATCTGCTTCGCCATATACGGATTATCAACCAGGCCCACGACGGGACGAAGGGCATAATTCCGCCAATCGAGTTTCGGTAACCAGCCATTTTCCCCATTGAGCCATTTATTGACGGCTGGATTTAGCGTCAGGTTGTCGTCCCGTTTTTGACCCAGCATGATTTTGTCTACTTGGACTAAATATTCATCGGAGGTAACGGCCGTTCTCTTCGGATCATTCGAGACCAGTAATTCAGAAAGAGAAAGGTGAAACGGCAAGAAATCTGGCCAGGGGGCAAGCTGCCTGGGAACATTATTATCACGAGCCAGTTTATCTAATTGAGTGACAATAGCTTTGTATAATTCTGGCGGTTCACGATCTTCATCTGGGTTATACGTATCGCCACGATCCGGCCACAACACCTTGGCTCGCGGTGACTGGTCAGGGTCTACATATTTCTCGCCCGTATAAGCCAATTGCACCAGCTCGATTTCGTCGTTGCCCACTTGCAAATAACCCCGGCCAGGAATGTCGCCTGGCAAGAAAGCGGCATCAGAACGACGCAGCATTTCGCGGCTTTCACCAGGGGTTTCCACACGCAAGCAAATACGGAATTTGATATTAGAGCGCATCTGATCCGTAACGCCAGACGGCCGTTGTGCCGCCAAAATCAAAGAAACACCCTGCGCCCGGCCAACCCGCGTAATCGTCTCCAACTCCGACTTATACTCAGCCCGATCCGCAATCATCTCTGCAAATTCGTCAATGATAATAAATAAGTATGGGTAAGGCTTCAGTGTTAAATGCAGCCCTTTTTGCCGGTAATCGACGATGTTTTTTGTCTCTGTCGTCACATTGAGCGCTTGCCGCCTCTGCAATTCCGAATTGATAGCGGTAAACATGCGCGTGACACCTTCTGCTTCCAGATTGGTAATGATGTCCACACAGTGGGGTAGTTCCTCAAACCCCTTGAACGCACCGCCCCCTTTATAATCCACCAGGACAAAGTTCAGCACCGAAGGAGAATAAGTGACAGCCATCGCCGTGATCATCGAAATAAGAAGCTCAGATTTACCAGAACCGGTACTACCGGCCACCATCCCATGAACACCGTCCCGCTTGGCAGAAAAAACGAGTGAACGAGGTTTGTTACCAGACATCAAGCCTAGTTTGACACGGAGCCAGTCAGCATATTGAGGTTGGCTGCCTGCTTGCCACTTAAACCACGCATCTTCTGCTAACTCCTGTAAAGACTGATAGCCCATTAACGGCAAAAAAGAAACGGATCTAGCCAGATCAGCGCCAAAGCTGGGGCGCACGGCCAAACTTGATAGTTGGTGCGCCAGTTGAATCGTTTGTTCCGGTTTAGCGAAGTAATCGGCTTTGCCAATATATCTCGCGCTGTTGACGCCTACTTCCGTGTACCGAAAGTGATGCTTTTGATATTGTTCCAGGCGGCTATTTGTTTCGGGCGTGGTTTTTTCAATTTCAATGATCGCATCACATCCACCAGGCACCTTGCTGCGTTCTGGCGCCAGAAAGATAATAGCGGCTCCTAATGCTGCACCCTGTTCAAGTAAAATAGATATAGCGGCGTCCGATTCCAGATCATACAGAGGGGATGTTTCATCATATACTGCTTCCATTAAATCAATCACCACAAGGAGCAGCGGTTTTGTAGGGTCGGCACCACTATCGCGTTCATCTCGATCTTGCAGCCGTATCTTCCGGCCAGCCAATATTTTTCGGATACCTTCAAGAAATTGAGCAACACCATCTTCATCATCTTCACTGAATAAGCTGTCACCGCTTTCTTCTTTGATTTCTTCAACAAAACAGAGATGTGCGCCTTGCTCATCTTCCTGACAATGAGGCATCATTTCTGTCCAAGCCCATTCCCGTTTACGAGAGGCCAGCACATAGAGCTTGGCATCTTTGGGGGCATGAAAAACTGTAAAATGGCTTAATGTCGCCCGCGTAAATTCATAGACAGACTGCTGTTCTCCGGCGATACCCAAAGCATGAATGGCTGGTGTCCGCTGTACCTCCTCTTCTCCGTTTTCTTCCGATTCTTTTTCGTTTTCCCCAGGTGACGGGCGCAATGAGACAATCACAGGAATATCAGAAACGAAACGCGAATCCTTTTCCAATTTCATCGCAGCGCGTACCTGTGGGTTTTCAAAGCTGCCAGGATCATCTAGAACATATGTCACCGTAGATGGTAATGTGCCCATGCCAAGCCGAATAACGCCAAAGTCGTCGTCGTCTACGCGGCGTTCCCACAAGCGTACCTCAGCACGTAAGGCTCGTTCTGTTTTTTCTACTTCGAGGCGGGCGTTTTGCACGATGCGAAAAAGAGTATTGTTATCAGGATAATTGTACCGATAAAAACGCCTTTGTTGATCGTGGTACTCGTTCATTTCCTTACTAAGCTCTACCAACCGATCTGTATAGGCTTGCTCAATTTCTGCCTGGTTCTGTTTTTCTTTACGATACATGTAGACGGAAAAAAATGTGGAGGCGACAACAGAAAGCGCCATAGGAAGCATCATCAATGGGCTGCGTCCCTGCCCGCCTACCGTTGAAATGAGGATGTAGCCAATGATAGTTAACAAGGGGAGCGCAACTTGAATCAGTCGGGACATTCCCGCATTTTCTTTTTCTGGTGGCGCGGGTATTTCTATTTCATCGGAAGGGAGTTCCGGTTGTATACGAGGCGGTCGGTCGATGTAAAGTGGTTCATTCATAACTGGGTCACACCTTTATACGACTTTGGTTGATATGTGGCCTGCTGGCAAAAATCCCGCTTGACAGGTATTTCAGAAAAAAGTAGCCTACATGGGAGTTATTGTTCCATCAACAAAAAAGAATGTCAACTCTTCTTTTACCTGGAGGCTATTCGTGAAACAAGTTTGTTTAATGTGCGAACGCACATCACCAGATAATAATTTATATTGCCAGGAAATTTACTGTCCTGCTGAAATGTCACCCACAATTCTGGATTACGGAGAATGGATGGGAGATTTGGAGATTATTAAACCTGTCATGATCTTGCGTTCCAGTGTTCTTTATGAGGCGACGCACCAAAAGACAAAGGTTTTTTTGAAGGTAGCACATCCGGGTGAAGAAAATAAAGAAAGGCTTAAACGGGAAGCTGAGTTCCTGGCAACTATTCAGATGAATAAGGAGCAAAATGAGTTTCTGCCAGTATTATTGCCACCTTATGCCAATACAACGATAAAGGATGATGCCTATGGCAAAACGATGCTTAGAGGACATTTACTCTATTTCTGTCTTTTTGAGCACACGCCGGGTGAACCGTTGCGGGATATTTTGACTGAAAACCCACAATTGTGGATTAATCATGCTGGTTGGTTGATGATAAATTTGGCAACGGCCGTTAACTTTTTGCACAGAAAAGGTTTATTTCATTATGCGCTTAGCCCTGACGCTGTATTAGTTCATTTTTATGAAACGGAAGAAAAATTTAATGCCCCAAGCATCTTGCTTTTTGATTTGGGCATTGTCAGTGATGCGAACACTGTTCGCGGTAATTGGTATCCTTTTGTGGCGCTGCCTGCTTATACAGCCCCAGAGTTGATAGATACCCAATCCATCCAGCCTGCTTACGCAACAGACGTATACGGTCTGGGATTGACTTTGTATGAAATGTTAGTCGGAGAACCCACGTTTACATACAAGCTGCGCAGCGATGAAGAAGTCTATGAAGCAATTAAACGCAATCGTTCCATAAGAATGAATCGTGTTGAAGATGTAGAAAGTATAGCAAACATTGCGCTGCAAGCCGTCAACGCCCAGATTCAAAATCGTCAACAAGATGCGAGTGTTTTGGCGCAACAATTATCAGTCTATTTTGGGCAGGTGCCGAAGCCTAAACCAAGTCGATGGCCTAGTTTGAACACCATCATGATTATTATTGTCACGTTGTTGACGATTGCATTTCTAATTGCTTTGGCTGTTTCTTTGAATGAGTTTACTATTTGAGAAAAGAGAATAGGTTCAAGCAATGCTTAAACCTATTCTCTTTTTTGTCTGGGAAATGTAACTTAATGGAATCGAGTAGAACCTAGTTCATCACCACGTTCGTAAGCATCCACAGACGCGGCTAAATCCTTATCTAATTCCTCGCACTTCTCTGCAATATCTTCAATTTGTGGTCGGATTGAATCAATATAATGGGCAACAGCGTAACCACCAATCAAGCCAACAAAAGCAGTGGCTTTTAATACATTAGATAAGGTCTCCATGGCTTTGTTAACAGCCTGCAAGACATCACCAATAGAACCGAAACTCTTGGCCATGCCACGCACAGCCTGAGTATCCATATATACGCCTTGTGAAGAATCCATATGTGCCTCCAAATAGTTAGCTTTCCAAAAAACGAGAAGTTTGCGCGAAATATAGACGGTTTCTATTATTCACACAGCATCATTGTTTTATTGGAATAGTAGCGGTTAAACTTAAAAAATGCTGCCGAAGATATCGCCTAATGCATTTACGATACCGGAAACCTGATCATCAGCGCGATCCATTACGTCCATGGCATTTGAAATGTTTTTACTAAACACGTTAATGCCATCACCGATTTTGCCAACACCGGGCATCATCAAGCCGGAAACTTCGTCGACAAAAGCGTCTGCGCCCTTGCCAACCCAGATGCCGTCTGTTACTTGTTGAACCATGGCTTGCATTGGGCTGTAAGCTTGTTCTTGAATGATATTAAACTGCTGCGTCAATTGCGAGAGTACATTTTGCACCACTAGGCGCGCGAAACGGAGAAGTAAGCTAATCATAATTCATGCTCCTTAGTACATGCGCTCGGTCGAGGAATCTGCGCTGCGCATATCTTCCATGGCCTTGTTGACATCTTCGGACAATTCTTGCATCTTTTCGGTTAACCGAGAAATGGCTGGGGATAATTTGTTGCGAATAGCTTCGGTGAAGGCGTCACCACCTCGACCTAACAGAGCACCGTCTTCCAGTTCGTTCGCAATATTTTGAACCGCTTGAAGGGTGTCTTGAAGCTGTTCGACGCTTTGCTGGAAGGTTTTACTCATATCTTCCATTAAGCCATAATCCATTCTGATTTCTTCAGACATAGTATTCTCCTTTGAAAATTTTATCGTTCAGTAAAATTTTCAATATACCTAACTGGCTCGGAAAGGTGAACAAGCTTCTTCTTCAGCATGACGAATCGTTTGTACTATTTGATTTGTCACACGGTTGGCTTCATCCATTGCTTGTTGTAAGCGTTCTGTTGCGGGTAACACCTCGCTTTGCATCTCGGAAAAGAACGCATCTGAGCCACGTCCTATCCAGCCACCACTCTCTAATGGTTCCATACTGCCGCGTACTTTTTGCAGCATTTGCTGGATCTCTTGAGATTGGTTTGCAAATTGAGATGCGACTTTTTCCAGCCGATCATAATCTGCTCTGATTTCATCTGCCATTTGCTATATTCTCCTTGGGGTGTCGAATCATTTTCTTAACGAAGATGCTCCAACCTAGAACAACGAACTGATGGTTCTTATCTTAACGGCTCTTGAAAACTGGCTTTGTAAACTGTACAACACTTAAACTGCAAATCTTTTTGTGCTGGACTTAATACATATAGTAGTGTAAAAAATGATTTCGGCGTTTGTCAAGGAAGTTGATTTTAGGAGTTACAACAACTATAGTTGGTTTAGGTAAACCACAAAAAGTTTTCAAAATTACCAACACGCAAAATTGTGGTTTCCTTCAAGGAAAAGCGGGTTTCGCGCAATTTTATTTCCAAAAACTTTCCCGCTTTTACCTAACGTCTTTCTTACAAGTAGGGATTTTCTACTTTTTAACAAAATCCACAGTTATTTGTGAAACTAGGTGCGTTCCTCATATGAAAAAAAACAGGTTGATTTTTATATTTTTGACAACAGTGCTGTTTGTAATATCTGGGACGTTGATCGTATTAGCGCAAAATCCTCCGGAAGATATTGTCATTAATTTTGTGGCGGCAGAGGAAGAAGCTGAAGGGGTTGCCCTGGATGTATTTTTTACATTTGTGGATGGAAACGGCCGTTCTGTACCAAAAGCAAATATTGAATCAGCCACCATTCAATTGTTAGGGGAGGGGCATAGCCCCATTCCAGCCGTAGTAGAAGATCCACAGACACCTGTCTATATTGCTTTGCTAATTGACACGAGTGGCAGTATGCAAAATGTGATGGAAGATGTGCGCCAGGCTGCCCAGTCTGCTATTGATACAGCTCCGCCTACAGCTCATTTTTCTGTCATCCAATTTAACGAAACAAATATAGTTGTCCAAGATTTCACCAATGATATAAGCCAGGTGAAACGCGCCATTTCAACATTGGATTTTAATCCAAATAAAGGCACTTGTTTGTATGATGCTGTGTATGATGCGGTGACGTTACTGGATGAAAAGATTCAGGATCAACCCTATCGTCGTGCTGTCATTCTTTTTACAGATGGGAAAGACCAGTTAGTGATCGGAAATGACGCGCCTTGCAGCACGCACACATATAATGAGGTGATCAATGTAGCTCGCCCATCTGGTATATCAAACCCGTTGACTCCCATACACACAATAGGGTTGGCTGATGCGCAAGGCGGCAACTTAAACGAGGCCGAATTACGGAGTATGGCGTCTGACACGCGAGCTTTTTCTGCGATTGGAGGGGCAGCGAATCTAGGAGAATTATTTCAGGAGATTTTGGCTGGTTTAAACAGCCAGTTGGTAGCACGAGCGCAGGTATGTGATGCAAATGAAGGTGAGAATGCGGCCGTTTTGGCGCTTAAAGTTAGAGAAAGTGATTCGTTTTTAACTGGAGATTTCAGTTTTGTTTCCAGCCAGGAATATGTTTGTGAAGCGCCCCTTCCACCGGCAAAAATACGTATTAATAGCTTGCAGAAGGTTCCTGAAAGCGATATGTATCAACTTTCTTTGGGGCTGGCGAATCCAGAAACAATTGGTCAAGTAATTATCAATGTTTGGGACGTGCGTGCTGGTGTGCAAGTATTACCCGATCAGATTATTGAGAATCCAGATCAAGTTATCATATCGGAATTAGATACTGCTAGTTTAGAAAATGAAAAAACGTATCAAATTCAGATTCAAGCGACAGATGAAAATGGCCTATTGGTGGAAGATGATGATGAAAATGTTATTTTAGCGGAAAAAGAGTTCACGCTGGCACGCCCCACAGCGTCTTTTTCCATTCAGGCTGTTAATCCTGATTATGAAAACAATCAATTACACCTTGATTTGGCGATGAATGCCCAGGGTGCAGATGAAATGTATACGTATGAAGGCTTCATCGTTAATGAAAGTACTGGTGGTAAAGTAAGTGATTTTGGTCCAGGTTTGTTGACGGGACGACAATTGCAAATCCCGTTACCGGAAGCAATGGCAAAAGCTGAAGCGGAAAGTGGCTACAAGGTGACGCTTTCCCTGATTGCACAGGGACAGCCTCCAATTGAAGTCGTTTATGAATTTACACCTGTTCTACCCGTAAAACCAAGTTTAGGGCAACGCATCATGTTGGCTTTGGCTAACAACCCAGCTATTTCTGTGGCTATTGTGGTTGTTTTAGTGTTTATTTCAGCATTTTTTATGGTACAGAACTGGCAAAAAAAGAAAGTCAAACCGCAATTGGCTCGCCCACCTGTGAGTAAGACAAATATATTTGTGGTGCCCCCAGACAAGCTTCCAAAGACAACATTCACGACGAAACGTTTACATCTGCGCGTTATAAAATCCCCTGGCGCTGTTTCTGGTAAAGAGCTATTTATAGAAAAATTTCCTTACGTTATTGGCAGAGAAGGGTGTGATTTTAATATTATGGATGATTTGCGTGTTTCTCGACGGCATTTGGAAATCACAAGACAGGGGAATGACTATTTTTTAACAGATTTAGGCAGCAGTAACAAAACCTATTTAGAGGGAAAACAACTGACCGCTCATCAGCCCTTACACCTGAAGAAAGAGCAAGAAATCAAACTTGGCGTTCAAACTTTCATTGAATTGAAGATAATTGAATAATGCGTGATGCGTGATGCGTGAGACCTCTCTGACCACGCATCACGCATCACGTTTCGCGCCAAACCCCGTGAATTCCCAAAGAACCATAAACTTCAAAACCACAAAGGAAAAATGAGCAAGAAAAAAGTCAGGCAACCAGGTATGGGGCCTTTGCCTCATGAAAAGGGAACCACCTTTCGCCTGTGGGCTCCTCATGCAGATTCTGTCGGTATAGTCGGTGATTTTAATGAGTGGAAGGAAAACTTACACGAATTAACACATGAAGGAGACGGCTATTGGGCTATTGACGTAAGCGAAGCAAAAACAGGTGACCACTATAAGTACGTCATCAAAAACGGGCAGCACACCCTGTTTCGCATTGATCCTTATGCCCGCCAAGTAACAAATTCCGTGGGCAACAGCCTGATCCACGACCCAAATTTTGATTGGCAAGACAGCGATCGTTTTCACATAGCATCATGGAACGAGCTGGTTATTTATGAGATGCACATTGGCACGTTTCATGATGAACCCGGCGGTGGCCCGGGCACGTTTGCTGGTGTGCAGGAAAAGCTGCCCTATTTGCGGGAGTTAGGGGTAAATGCTATTCAACTGATGCCGCCGATGGAATTCGCCGGTGGTTTTTCCTGGGGGTACAACCCTTCACTTCCTTTTGCCATAGAGTCAGACTATGGAATACCAGCCGATCTGAAACGATTGGTCAAAGCAGCGCATGAAGCGGGAATTGCTGTAATTTTGGATGTCGTTTACAACCATATGGGACCGAGCGACCTCGATTTGTGGCAGTTTGATGGCTGGCAGGAAAATAACAACGGTGGCATCTATTTTTATAATGACCACCGCGCCGAAACGCCATGGGGTCATACCCGCCCCGACTATGGACGCCCTGAAGTCCGTCAATTTCTCCGGGATAATGCCCTCATGTGGCTGCAAGAGTATCACATAGATGGTTTAAGGTGGGACGCTACAGCCTTCATCCGTGACGTTCGGGGCAATGACACTGACCCCGGCAGTGAACTGCCGCAGGGCTGGAGCCTGATGCAATGGATCAACCACGAGATGAAGGGGCATTCGCCGGGAAAAATCTCCATCGCCGAAGATTTACGCAATAACGAGTGGCTGGTAAAAAGCGAAGGAGAAGGTGGCGCCGGTTTTGGGGCGCAATGGGACAGCCAATTTGTGCATCCGGTGCGTGAAGCCATCATCACCGGAAAAGACGAACACCGAAACATGGAGGCCGTTTCTCAGGCTTTGACACATCGTTACAACAATGGAGCCTTCAGCCGGGTTATCTACACGGAGTCGCACGATGAAGTAGCCAACGGTAAAGCCCGCGTGCCGGAAGAGATTTGGCCGGGAAACAGTGAGCATTGGTTCGCAAAAAAGCGGTCTTCCTTAGGTGCTGTGCTTGTCTTGACTGCCCCAGGCATTCCGATGATTTTTCAAGGCCAGGAATTTCTGGAAGACAAGTGGTTCAGCGATACGGATCCGCTTGATTGGCAACGTGCGCAGAGGCTGGCAAATTTTGTGCAGCTTTACCGCGATTTAATTCATTTGCGACGCAATAACGCCGGCCATACCAAAGGACTAACAGGGCCACACATCCATGTTTACCACGTCAACCAGTTCGCTAAAGTGCTGGCTTATCATCGTTGGCAGGATGGCGGGCCGGATGACAGCACGATTGTGGTGGTCAATATGAGTAATCAATCCTTCGAGGATTACTGCATAGGCTTTCCCGCCCCTGGCCGGTGGCATCTGCGCTTTGATAGCCATGGCGCCCATTATGATGAAGCATACACCGGGCAGTTGAGCGCCGATGTAGAAGCGATAGAAGGCGAATACGATGGGCAACCTTGCAACGGCCGTTTAGCCATCGCCCCCTATAGCGGTTTCCCGTATCTTTTCTCAATCCGATAAATCCTGAAATTCCTGATTTAATCAGGATATCGTTGTTAGTTTAAACGATAAGTAACGAAACCAAACTGAAGGAGAAGTTCTCCTGGAAACTGAAACAGTGTCAAGTCATGATTCAGGAATGTGGGCTAAAACGTTGTCAATAAAAAGGTCAGCAGAACCAAAGTAATTTGCTTCATTACGGAGCGCTGCCCAGTCAAGCGGCACATCGATTTGTGTTTGCACGACGTCTACAAGATGTTTGTTTTCGGCTAATGCTGTCTGACAGGCGTCTCGTACAAGCTGTTTTGCGGCTGAACGGTTCATATAAGCCGGAGACAGGGCAAAGGTGAGGGCTTCGGCCAGCATGAGGCCGTTGGATGCAGTGACGTTGTTACGCATCTGTTCTTTGTTGATGACGATATTTTCACTGAGAAAACGGGCTTTATTGAGGGAAACGGCCGTTAAGTTCATCATCTGTGGTAGCGTCAACCATTCCATTTGCCAGCCGTGCGTGGCCCGCTCATGCTCCTGAATCATCGCCTGATGCATGTTCGCCAGCAGTGAGGCATTTGTGCGAGCCGCAGTGATGATCAGTTCACTGATGATAGGATTGCTTTTTTGGGGCATCGTACTGGAACCACCACGAGATGCGTCAGACGTTTCTCGCACTTCTCCCACTTCGGATTGGGCCATCAGAATGATATCCTGTGCCATTTTTGCCAGACTGCCGGTGACCAGAGACAGCCAATTTGCCAGTTCCACCAGCCTGTCTCGCTGCGTATGCCAGGGGATAAGCGGCGTGTTGAGATTAAGTTTGGCGGCCAATGCTGACTGAACGGCCGTTCCTCTATCACCCAATGCTGCCAAAGTTCCTGCCGCGCCTCCAAACTGCACAGTTAGCAGGCGAGGTTTTAACTCGTGCAGACGTTGTTGGTCACGCAGCAGAGGCGCCAGCCAGCCCGCAGCCTTCAAGCCAAAAGGAATGGGGAGCGCCTGCTGCGAATGAGTGCGCCCCGCCATCAATGTGTGTCGATGCTCGTCAGCCAATCTTGCCAGATTTTGCACCACGTCAGACAGAGAAACTTCCATAATGGTCAACGCGGCTCTTATCTGCAACACGCAGGCGGTGTCCATAATATCTTGCGTGGTGGCACCCCAATGCACGTAATTCGCGGCATCTCCGCCAACATGCGTGCGTAGTTGACGCACCAACTCGATAACCGGCACGCCTGCCTTCTCGATTTGGATACGCATCTGCTCAAAATCGACAGCTAATGTAGCCGCGCCAGACACAATTTGTTCAGCCGCCTCAGCGGGAATCACACCTAGTTGGCCTTGTACGGCGGCCAGTGATGCCTCCACATCCAGCATGGAACGTGTGAACTGCCTGTCTGAAAACTGCTCAGCAACCTCTGGCACACTGAACAATGAAGAAAATAAGGGCGAATTCATGGCAGAATCGTTCATGTTATACTGTCAACGGGCATAATCTGACATTTTCCTTTCTGGTGGCAAGTTGCAAGTTGCAAGTGATTTTTCCAGAGTAACTTGTCAGATGCCACCTGCAACTTGCCAACCAACTCTATGACCTTGCTGAGTATAACATCGGTCTTACCTGTGTCTAATCTCCCCAAACCTCTTGCGCGATGTTAACAATCATTTCCAGTTTGGCCCACTGTGCCGCTTCGGTTAGTTCATTGCCATGCACCGTGCTGGAAAAACCACATTGTGGACTCAGGCACATATTTTCCAATGGCATATACTTCGCTGCTTCACGAATGCGTTGGATGAGGGCGTCTTTTTCCTCTAAATCGCCGCTTTTAGAAGTTACCACGCCCAATACGACTGTCTTGTTTTCTGGCACAAATCGAAGCGGTGAGAAATCACCAGACCGTTCATCATCATATTCCAGGAAATAAGCATCAACGTTTAACTCGTTGAACAAAACTTCAGCGACTGGTTCATAGCCGCCTTGGGCAAACCACGTGCTGCGGAAATTGCCTCGGCACAAATGAATGGCAATCGTTAAGTCATCCGGTCGGTTATCAATGACGGCATTAATCAAAGCGGCATACGTGCGGGGCAGTTCGTTTGGATCGTCCCCTCGATCGATTGCCCCTTGTCGCATTTTGGGATCACATAAATAGGCCAGATTGGTGTCATCCAACTGAATGTAACGACTACCTGCCTCGTATAATGCCTTGATCTCATCTCGATAAACTTGAGCTAAATCCTCAAAAAATTCGTCCATGTCAGGATAAGCCTCGATATCGATGGCCGCTCGTCCACCCCGAAAATGCACCATTGTAGGTGATGGGATGCATACTTTGGGTGTAGCGCTCACTTGTGATTTTAGATAAAGAAAATCATCAACCTGAATATTTTTAGTGTGCCGTAGTTTGCCGGTGACTGCCAAACGGGGAGGCGTAAAGCCATCCTTCGCCGGTTTTGCGTCAGGATTTGCGTCAATGGCGCCGCTCACCGTCACCCCGCCGACCTGTTCCAAAAAGTCCAGGTGGAAATAAGTGCGCCGAAATTCACCATCTGTGATACTTTTTAAGCCAACAGCTTCTTCTTTTTTAACGACATCACGAATCGCTTCGTCTTCGGCTGCCCGTAGTTCTTCTGCCGTGATTTCTCTGTTATGGTAGCGAGCACGAGCTGCCAGCAAGGATGCGGGTCTCAGTAAACTGCCTACATGATCAGCGCGAAAAGGGGGATTTGTTTTTGACATGATTTTCTCTCCTCAATATGGATTTATGCTAAATCAAAAAAAACTGTTTCCTGACTGCCCTGCATGTGAATGTCAAAGCGGTAGGTTGGAAATTCTTTTGCCTCATCATAGACAGCTAATAAGGTATGACGTCTATCTTCTGCCACTGCATTTAAGACAGGGTCATTGGCATTGGCCGGTTCATCTGAAAAATAGATGCGGGTCAATGCATGTGTCAATAAACCACGGGAAAAGATAGTGACATTGATGTATGGAGCCTGTCCATCGCGGCTGCCAGGTTTGATGGTCTTAAATTCGTAGATGCCTTCCTTCCTGTTTTCTGCCCGACCAAATCCCCGAAAATGAGGATCAGCTTGTTCGTGCAAAGGGTCTGATGGATGGTTGAAGATGCCGTTTGCATCTGGCTGCCAGATTTCTACCATGGCATCTGGAATTGGCAGTCCATCTCTATCAAAAACCTGACCGGTAATCAAGATCCGTTTGCCCTTTGTGTTTTCTTGTAATAAGTTGTTTTGCGGTTCTCCGTAAATCAAGCCAATGCGAAAATACGGACCAACTGTCTGACTTGCTGTTTGTTTCATCATTTTGTTTCCTCCATGACCTATTCGAAAGGAGTCTGGCGCGGGCCGCACACCACAATGTCAAAGCGGAATCCCAATGCCCATTCTGGCTGTGTGATGCTGTGATCATATTTTGAAATGAGGCTTTTTCGGGCTTCCTCATCAGGAACACCGTTGTAAATGGGGTCAAGTGGCAGCAGGGGGTCACCAGGAAAGTACATTTGGGTTACTAATCGCTGCATGAAATTTACGCCGCACACAGAAAAGTGGATGTGTGAGGGACGCCAGGCGTTGAGATGATTGCGCCAGGGGTATGCTCCGGGGCGAATGGTTGTGAAATGATAACGGCCGTTTTCATCAGTAAGCATCCGTCCAGCCCCATGAAAGTTGGGATCCAATGGCGCGTCATGTTGATCAACCTTATGCATATACCGACCCGCAGAATTTGCTTGCCATACTTCAATGAGGGCGTTGGGGATGGGTTTGCCGAGATCATCCATAAGCTGCCCAGTCACGATGATCCGTTCGCCTAATGGTTCCCCTGTTTTGATAGAATTCTTGGTCAAATCGTTGTCCAATGGCTGGATTTCGTCTCGTCCATAGACAGGACCTGTGAGTTCCGATAATGACTGCACCAGGGGCATTAGCGGACGGCCAGGAGAGCGCTCAACCGTTGATTTATAGGGTGCGTGTAAATACGGGGGCTGTACCGCCCAATCCAGCCAGTTGTATTTTATCAATTGTGTCATTCTAAGCTCTCCTTCTCATCTAATTCGGCATAAACTCGTTTGGCGATGGCCATCGCCGTATTTGCGGCAGGAATGCCCGCATAAATGGCTACTTGCAGCAGCACTTCTTTCACTTCGTCCGGCGTCACCCCCGTGTTTGAAGTGGCGCGGATATGCAGCGCCAGTTCATGTTCTTTGCCTAATGCAGCCATCATGGCAATGGTTAATAAGTGGCGCGTTTTTCTATCTAACCCTGGCCGCGACCAGATGGTGCCCCAGGCTGTTTCCGTGATAAATTGCTGAAAATCGGCATCAAAAGGCGTTTTATTTGCTTCGGCACGATCCACGTGAGCATTGCCTAATACGGCCCGCCTTACAGCCATTCCTTGATTTAATCTGTCTTCATTCATCGCTTTGTTTTCTCTAAGGTACGAAAAATAAATAACTTACACGAGATTTGAGATTAGAGATTGGAGATTGGTCGAGCATTCAATCTCCAATCTCCAATCTCAGTTGCGCATGTTATTAAATTTCCATTTCTAAGCGTATTGGCATAATCATGCGTGCAAAAATGACATTCATATAAATTTCTTGATGTGTTCAGCCATGATGTCTGGCTGTTCGATACAAGGTAAGTGGGCGGCGCTGGCTATTTCTTGATAGCTGGCATTTGGCATTAGTTCAGATAAATCTTTGACAAGTTGTGGCGGTGTGGCTAAATCTTCTGAACCACAGAGAATCAAAGTAGGGACTGTGATTGTCCGTGCTGCTTCAGTTAAATCTGCGTCGCGTATGGCTTCACAGGTGCCTGTGTAACCTGTGACCGGGGTGCGGGTGAGCATGTTGCCGTAACCACGATAAGCCGCTGGCTGTTTTTGGCTGAAAGCGGGAGCAAACCAGCGCAATAATATGGCTTCTTGCAGGTGGTTCATGCCGTGCTGGCGTAGGGTGGCGATACGTTCATTCCACATAACGGCCGTTCCTATTTTCGGCGCCGTATCACATAATACCAGCGACTGGGCACGCTCTGGCCAGGTAGCAGCAAAATCCAAAGCAATCATGCCACCCACAGAGATTCCCACCAAAATTGCCTGGGTCACGTCCAGATAATCCAGCAGATTTGCCAGGTCTGTAGCATGATCTCGAATCGAATAAGGGGCAGGCGGACAATCTGAAAGACCGTGACCACGTTTGTCATAGCGAATGACTCGATAACGATCCATGAAATAAGACACCACCTGATCCCAAATACGCAGATCAGTTCCCAGCGAATTAATGAACACCAATGGAGAACCAGTTGGTTTTCCCTCGCAGAAATACTGCAATGTGATGCCGTGCTGAAGTGTTACAAATTCCATTTCAATTTTTGATTGACAGGGGCAGCTTGGAAAAACCACGGAAATTGGGTGTTTTGACCCGCTTACTGTGTTCAAGATCAACTTGCCAGGTATCGCTGACGGCCAGCAGTTCTTCAAAAATCGCATAAGCCATTTCCCGCCCCAGAGGTGCGCCGACACAAAAATGTATACCTTGTCCCAATCCCAGGTGCCGCAATTTTTCCCGATGGATGTTGAATTCATCCGGGTTTTCAAACTGCTGCTCATCTCGATTAGCTGAACCAATGTGCAGCAGCACCTGCGAGTTTTCTGGGATCACTTTTCCATGCAGACTTACGTCTTCCGTCGGGGTGCGCACAAAACCTTGAGCCGCCGCATCCCAGCGCATCCCTTCCTCTACAAACGCTGGAATCAACTCTGGATTAGACTTAATCTCTGTAAAAACAAGCGGATTTTGGGCCAGCGCATTTGCCAGATTGGTAAATAAGTTGTTAGTAGATTCAAAACCCGCCGTTAAAAAGGTCATGGTAGTCACGACAACCGTGCTCGTATCCAGTCGCTGACCATCTTCTTCAGCATTCAGCATGGCAGTCATCAGATCATCTTGAGGCTGTTTTTGCCGGGCTTCCGCCAGTTGCCCGACGTAATCAGTTAGATGACGCATGGCAACTTTGTGTTTGGGTTCTTTCCCAGCCTGCGGCGGTTCTCGCAGGAAAAAATCGTCCAGCCAATGGCGAATGCGCATAAAATCTTCGTCCGGCACGCCAAACATAGCGCCTAAAATGGCCGCATTGAAGGGAGCAGAAATATCCGCCGCAAAATCAAAGCGCCCTTTTTCACGTGCCGCTTCACTTAAATCTTTAGCCAGCGATTTAACTTTTGGTTTGAGTTGAGCGACGGTTCTTGGGGTAAAGGCTTTGTTGACGATGCCGCGAGCAAAGGTATGTCGTGGCGGATCTGTCGTGCCTAATGTTTTGCCAACCCGTTCTGGCGGATCATGTATTAAATTGCCGCGCCGTCCAGAAGACCAGGTTTTCCAATCTCGAAACGCATTGGAAACGTCTTCAAAGCGCGTTAGTACCCAAATGTCTTCTGTTGCCGAATAATGAGCCGGCTCATTATCCCGCATCCATTTATAAGTTGGATACGGATCATCACTGGCAATGATGTGCAAATCATAATTAAATGACACGGGAACCTCCTCGCTTCTCACGCTTAATTAGATGGCCTTCAGGGCCTGTTTGGTTGCCACGGAACGAGAATCAAATAACTTACATCAGATTAGAGATTAGAGATTGGAGATTGGAGATTGAACGCTCGATCAATCTCCAATCTCTAATCTCAGTTGCGCAGGTTACTAAATTTCCATTCTTAAGGTGTCTGGTCAATAGCCCGGTCGATCAACGATTCGGGCAGCTCAATGCCCTGAGCCTCTGCTCCAGCACGGTTAATAAAGTAATCGAAGACACCAACCCGCTCAATATCGGTGGTGGCAAGGTCAATCTCACCATTGAGGAATTGCACAGCCATCTCACCAGCAACACGGCCGTCTTCACGCAAGGAAGCACCCACAGCCACCGAACCACCTTTGGCCACAGTCGGAATATCGTTGGTGATGATCGGAATACCATTATCATTAGCCACCTGCACCACCGCCTCAGAGCCAGAAGCTACGGTGCTGTCCTGGGTGAAGTAGAAATAGTCTATGCCTAACCCGACCAATGATTCTGCGGCCGTTTTGATTTCTGAACTGTTGCTAACTGTAGCTACTTCCAAAGTTAGACCGCGTTCATTGGCGATTTGTTCGACCACATCTTTCTGAGCCACCGAGTTGGCCTCGGCTGGATTGTAGAGGAAGCCAATCGTGGCTACATCAGGGTTGATTTCTGCCATGACGTCGAAGGTTTCTTCCAATGGCGGGAACATTTGCGAACCGGTCATCCAGGCGGGATGCTCATCGGGAGCCGTGGCGATACCGGCGGCATAGGGATCGGTGACGGTGGTGAAGATGATCGGGATGGGTTCGGTCATGTCTTGCGTGGCGTTTAAGGCTGCCTGTGCCGCTGGTGTGCTTGTCGTCACAATCAAGATCCACGCCCTCGTCTATAAACTGCTGGGCGATGGTGTTGAGCGTGGCAATATCCCCTTCGGCATTGGCGCGAATGATGGTCAAGTTCTCCCCTTCAACGTAACCACCTGCGGCCAATGTTTCAATAAATGATTCCTGTACCGTTTCCAGGGCAGGAATGGGGGCAATCACCATCATACCGATGGTGAATTCTTCCATTTCTTCAGCCTCGTTCAGCTTCTGGCTCTGCGGGGGCGTCGGTTGCGGCGGGGGCATCGGTAGGTTCTACAACCGCTTCCGTTTCAGTGGAGTCTGTATCCGTTGTTGAGGGAGAACCACAGGCTGCCAGGAACAAAAAGAGTGCAATGCCAATAAAAAATAAACGGAAATATTTCTGCTTCATTTTCTTCTCCTTTATCTTTTGGAAGGATGATCGAGTGAGTATCACTTCCAATTGTGCAGAGGTGACACGGACAATCACCGGACACGACCGCTAACACGCTTATAAACTTGTTCGCAAATATGGCTGTTACAGTTTTTGTTCTAAAATTAATTGCAGAGATAACAGAGAACGCGGAGATTTGGATGTGTTATCTTTGCGCATGCCACGCCTATTGTGGTTTTGGACAGCTTCTCAGTTACTCAGCGAGCAGCAGTTCATCATCCATGAGTGCTTCATGGCGTACTTCACTGAATTTGTCTACCAGACCTTGTACGGTCAGGCCTTGGCGTTCTTCTTGAGCAATGTCGAGAACCACGTCTCCCTTGTGGAGCATGAGTGTGCGTGTGCCGTACGTTAACGCTTGCTGCATGTTATGGGTGATCATTAAGGTAGCGAGTCGTTGTTCTTCAATCACCTTTTGTGTCATTTCTAAAATGCGAACGGCCGTTCCCGGATCCAGTGCGGCCGTGTGTTCATCCAGTAGGAGCAGTTTCGGAAAGGAAAGGGAAGCCATGAGCAGGGTCATTGCCTGACGCTGCCCACCGCTAAGCAGAGCAACTTTGTCCTCAAGTCGTCTTTTCCAGGCCCAGACCGATTGGCTCTAATAAATCAGCCAATTTGTGGCGACGTAAGCGGTTCACACCCAGACGCAGTCCCAATTTTTGCGTGCGCAGCATCGCCAGCGACATATTTTCAGCGATGGTCATGTTGGCGGCCGTGCCGTGGAATGGATTTTGGAAAACACGGCCGATGACGCCCGCCCGCTTGTATTCCGGCCATTTGGTGACATCCATGTCGTCGAGCAGAATACGGCCGTTTGTGGGCACAAATTCTCCGGCTATGGCATTAAACAACGTGCTCTTCCCGGCACCGTTACTGCCGATAACCGTCACAAATTCTTCGTTTTGCAACTGCAAGCTTATACCTTTGAGGGCATAGACCTCGTTGATTTCACCTTTATTGAAGATCTGATGTAAGTTTTCAATCTGTAACATCAGCCTGCCCCCTGCTTCTTTCTAAAATTGGTCAGCCAGAGGACGATAAGGACGAGTAAGGCAGTGGCTAATTTCACATCTGTCGCCTCAATACGGATCGTTTCTCCGGACGGCAAAGTAAATCTCAAGCTGAGGGCGGCGGCTATGGCAACACGGTAGATAATCATACCGATGATGGCCGAAAGGGTAGCTCGGGGAACGGTCTTCGGCCGGATAATTGTTTCGCCCACAATAACGGCCGCTAACCCGGCAATAATCAGCCCCAGCCCCATATTGACATCGGCAAACCCTTGATATTGCGCCATTATCGCCCCAGACAAGCCAACCATGGCATTGCTAATTGCCACCCCTAAAATGATGAAGTGGTCTGGATTACGCCCCAGCGCCTTGACCATTTTTCTGTTATCTCCCGTGGCCCGCATCGCCATGCCCATTTCTGTTTTGGTAAACCAGTCAAAAAGCAGTTTGCACACAATGACGATGACGCCAACGATAAGAATGGTGAGTAAGTTGTTGGCGTAACGAGCGGCATCTTCACCAAACCGGGCGACGATAAATGCCTGGAAACTGTCGGCAAAGGGGGAAAAGATGGTTTCGGTGTTGAGCAAGGGAATGTTGGATCGTCCCATGATGCGCAGATTGATGCTGATCAACCCGGTCGCGACGATGATGGAGGCCAGCAGACTGTGGATTTTGAATTTGGTGGCAATAACGGCCGTTATCGCCCCAAACAACGCCCCCCCGAGCAGCGCCACAGGCAGTGTCAGCCAAGGCGAATAACCGGCTGTCAACATCACCGCCGCCACAGCCGCTCCCAACGGAAACGTGCCGTCAATCGTCAAATCGGGAAAATCGAGGATGCGGAAGGTAATGTAGACGCCGACACCCACCAGAGCCAGACACAAACCGGTGGCAATAGCGCCCAACCAAACCCCATATGAACCGGTTCCCCCGATGGCAAGCAGCGCTAAAATAATGGGCAGGATCACCACCAATATAGGCGCCCATCGGGACTGCAACAGTTTTGTCAGCCAGTTTGACTGCTTTTGTTCGGGGTGGGAAGTCATGGTTTCACTCATACCAATTCCTGACTAAGCTCCCACCGAAGTGCCGCCATCTACAAAAATTGTTTGCCCGGTAATGTAGGAAGCTTCTTTCGATGCCAGAAAAGCGTGAGCGGCAGCGATTTCTTCCGGTTCGGCAAAACGGCCGAAGGGAATGCCTTTGAGTAAACTTTCAATGATTTTTTCGGGGATGGTCGCTGTCATGCTGGTATTGACACCGCCGGGCGCAACACAGTTGACAGCGATGCCATATCTGGCCCATTCGAGGGCTAACGTTTTGGTTAAACCAATGATACCTGCTTTGGAGGCCGAATAGTTGGCCTGCCCAATGTTGCCCAAAGCCGCAATGGAAGCCGTGTTCACGATACGGCCGTATCCTGCCTCGATCATGGGCACCGCCGCCAATTGGCTGCACAGCCAACTGCCTTTGAGATTCACTGCCAGCACCGCATCCCATTTTTCATCCGACATGAATCGCGCTTCACCGTCTTTGATGCGCGTTGTCAGGCCATCGCGGGTGATACCCGCATTGTTGATCAGGATGGAGAGTTTGCCGTAAGTAGAAACGGCCGTTTCTACCATGCCTTGCACATCCTCCCGAGAAGCCACACTGCCTGTCACCACCACGGCCTCGCCGCCTGCTGCTTCAACCA
Organism: uncultured Chloroflexia bacterium; assembly: GCA_963747345.1. Lineage (GTDB taxonomy): Bacteria > Chloroflexota > Anaerolineae > Promineifilales > Promineifilaceae. The sequence goes on from CAVVFA010000018.1 coordinate 51,324, forward strand.
GACCCTTCGTTTCCGCCAGACCCGCTTCATCCACGTCAGCCAGCACCACTTTTGCGCCTTCTTTGGCAAAGCGAACGGCCGTTGCCCGGCCAATGCCGTTGCCAGCACCTGTAATTAAGGCCACATCATTTTCAAGTAACATGCATCATTCTCCCTGTCGCTTCATTAATTGGGTCCACACCATATCCACCACCAGCTCATCCCGCTGGTTTAGTACTCTGGCGGCTAACTTCACGATGCCCCGATCCGGTTTGGATGTTTCGCGCTTATCAATCACTTCCATTTGCAGGCGCACCGTGTCCCCAAATTTGACAGCCCCCGTGTATTTGATATTTTGCTCTAACAAAGCAATCGTTGTACCAGCCATCAAGCCGGTCATGTTAGCCATCCCTGTGGAAATGGCGACGGTTAACATGCCGTGCGCGATGCGTTCGCCAAAGGGACCGTTTTTAGCCGCTTCAACATCGGTGTGGATGGGATTGAAATCACCCGATAAGCCCGCAAAGTTGACGACATCCGCTTCGGTAATCGTGCGCGGTTGGGTGTCGTAAACTGCGCCAAGTTCAAATTCTTCGTACGTGAGTCCCATTTTTTCTCCTTCATAAATAGCATCGAATTGTCACGAATTAACACGAATTTTTGTTGGATAAAGCCGATAATTCGCGTAAATTCGCGTTAATTCGATGCCATATTTTCATTCAGTGATGCGCAATTGGTCACGCATCATTTAGCTGCTTTGTGGCGATCTAATCCCATCGTAAAAGAGATTGACGATAAAATCAGCCATTTCTTCAGGCTTGCCGAGTTGTTGACGGCCGTATTCATGCAAAGACACCTCAACCACCGCCACATGCTGCCAGGACAACAGCCGAGCATCCATGGGGATGATCTCGCCATTAGCCATGCCATCTGCCAGAAGCTCCTCTATTTGTTCGGGCAGGGCAGCTTGATAAGCGCGAATCAATTGGTCCCTGGCTGGTTCGGCAAAAATATTGATGTTGCGCCGGATAGAACGCATACTGGCTAAAGTTTCGGCAGGCAGGTTTAAAAAGCTGACTAATGAGAGATATAAACGATTGCGACAGCTTTCTCCCTTGCTCTGTTCCAGGGAATCTCGGACCGTCTCTTTTACTTCGGTCAAACAACGATGAATCATTTGCAGGTATAGGTCCTCTTTTGTAGCAAAATGATGATACAAAGCGCCCTTCGTGACGCCAGCAATTTCTGTAATCTCCCTCAGCGAAACGTCGGCATATTGTTTTTCGATAAAAAGCTGTCTGGATGCGTCCAGAATATTGTTGATTGTCGCAACGGACCTATCTTGCATTTGTCTTTTTTGTCCCATTTGTAGGTTGATGAGTTGATCAATTAGAGATTAACTGTATACTATGTATAAAAACCGGTCAGCCGGTATGTTCTTGATGGTAACATGAACCAAGTTAAACGTCAACTGTTTAGGGGCCTTGAAAATTCAGGGGATTGATCAGCCCGTGAAACGTGACTCTGTCTCAGGTTACGCAACACCCCATTAAAGATGCGAAAGTTCCAGGTCATATTGAGTAGGTGGATGAAATGATGCACATCACGCAGGGATTAAGGCGAGCAGCAACGGTAAATGCGCAGGGCATTGCCACCATTGATGGTGAACGCCGCACTACCTGGCAGGAATTTGCCGACCAGGTGGCACGGCTGGCAGGGGCACTCATTTTGCTGGGCTTAAAACCAGAAGATCGGGTGGCCATGTTGGCGCTTAACAGCGACCGGCATCTGGCCTACTACTTCGCCACAATTTGGGCAGGTGGTATCTTTGTGCCCCTTAACACCCGGCTGGCACCGCCAGAATTAGGCAAAATCCTTACCAATGCCGAAGCCACCATCCTGGTTGTTGATGATGCGCTCCAGTCACAGTTAGGGGAAATTTTTAAGCATACGTCAGCACCCAAACAGATCATCTTTGCTGGCGATGGCACACCCCCTGCTGGCCTCATCCACCATGACGCGCTTTTAAACGCAGCCGATCCCGCACCGGATGCCAATCGCGGCGGGGATGATGTGGCCACCATCATTTACACTGGCGGCACGACCGGTTTGCCGAAAGGTGTGATGCTGACGCATAACAACGCTGTGAGCAATGCGCTGTCGTCGCTGGCTCTTATGTACGATGGTGAGCCCTGGACCTATTTGCATACCGCGCCTATGTTCCACATTGCCGATATTCAGTGGAATACGGGCGTGACGATGCAGGCGGGTACCCACGTCTTCACCAAGAAATTTGTGCCGGTAGAAATGCTTGAGCTCATCAGCCGACATCAAATCACGCATACGGCTCTGGTGCCGACGATGGTCAATATGTTGTGCCAGGTGCCCAACGTGGAAACGTACGATGTTTCCAGCCTGAGGAAGGTTAATTTCGGCGGCTCTTCGATTGCTCCATCTGTGATCCGCCGCGCCAGAGAAGTGTTCCCCAACTGCCAATTTATCCAGGGGTATGGCCAGACGGAAACGTCGCCCAACATCAGTATGCTGCTTGATAAATACAATACGGATGAAGGGCCGTATGCAGGCAAGATTGAGTCGGCCGGCCAGCCGGTTTTTGCCATGGAAGTGCGCATTGTTGATCTGGACGACACGGAACTGCCTCCTCGCTCTATCGGTGAGATCACGACTCGTGGGACCACATGTGATGCGTGGTTACTGGAATCAGCCGCAGGAAACGGCCGTTGCTCTGCGCGGCGGTTGGATGCATACCAGTGACATGGGCTATATGGACGAGGATGGCTTTCTTTTTATTGTGGATCGGCTCAAAGATATGATCATCAGCGGTGGGGAAAATGTGTATTCGACCGAAGTTGAACATGCGATTTATCAGCATACGGCCGTTGCCGACTGTGCTGTCATTGGCATTCCCCATGAAAAATGGGGCGAAGCAGTCCATGCCATCGTGGTGCCTAAACAGGGCGCCATCTTGACGGAAGAAGAGATTATGGACCACTGCCGCCAATACATTGCCGGATACAAATGCCCGCGCAGTGTGGAAATCCAGTACGATTCCTTGCCTATGAGTGGGGCGGGGAAGATCCTCAAAAAAGTGTTACGTGCCCCCTATTGGGCGGAACAAAATCGAAAAATCAGCTAATTTAAGGAAAGACAATGAAAGCAATTGATATTCATGTTCACGTACCAGACCCGCCGGGCCATCCTGCTGCCAAAGAAAAAGAAGACATGGCCGAATATTTCGGCATGAAAGATTTGCCCAAAACGCCAGAAGAACTCTATGAAAAATACAAAGCACTGGACATTTTGGGCGTTATCTTTTCGATTGATGCGGAATCAAACACGGGCGTGCCGTATATTGGTAACGATTATGTGGCTGAAGTAGCACGTAAATATGCGGACCAGTTTATCGGTTTTGCTTCAGTGGATCCGTGGAAGGGGAAAACGGCCGTTCAAGAGATCCACCGTTCTGTAAAGGAATTGGGCTTACGGGGTCTGAAACTCCATCCCACGACACAGGCATTTTTCCCCAACGATCCTCAATTTTATCCGTTGTGGGCGGCGTGTGCTGATTTAGAGATTCCGGTGCTGTTCCATTCCGGGCAGACCGGCGTTGGCGCTCGCGAACCGGGCGGCGGCGGCTTTAAGCTGAAATATTGCCAGCCAATCCCCTACATTGATGACATTGCCGCTGATTTTCCCACGCTAACCATCATCATGGCTCATCCGGCCGTGCCCTGGCAGGAAGAGCAGCTTTCGGTGGCTTTGCACAAGCAAAACGTTTATATCGACCTGTCTGGCTGGTCGCCCAAGTATTTCCGCCCCATTTTGCAGCAGTACATAAAATCGCTGCTGCAAGACAAGGTGCTGTTTGGCTCCGATTACCCGGTCTTGATGCCAGAACGCTGGCTGAAAGACTTTGAAACCCTGGAACTAAAAGACGAGGTTCGCCAGAAAGTTTTGCTGGACAACGCCCGTAAAATTCTCAAGCTATAGTATGAAAAAATAGGGGACGGAATCCGTTTTTCCAATGATAACGGCCGTTCTAACATCCAACAGAGAACAATTAACAATCAACGGAGAACGGCCGTTCCGCCAGAAAGATTTATGGGGAAAACGCCCGTCACTTCACAATTCACACCTGTCTGTCTTGTATTATGGTGAAGAACTCCTTGCCTTACTTAGGACGATGCCACCATATTTGAAAAGCTGTGTAATTTATCAAGACAATAACCCAAGCAAATACGATATTAGTAAGGAAAATTGCTATTTCAGGCCTGAGCTGCTCAAGCACCAATCTGGCAAAGATAATCCCTCCTATAACTGCGATGGGCATCCAACGAGAATCCGCAGTATTAGCATTGGGGTTTTTTAGTTCAATAAAAACTGGATCCCATACCCTGCTCAAATATAAACAAGTGAGTATACCGAACCCAACACCCATGAAGATACTTAGCCCATGTCCATATATGGTGATCTCTGCATCGCTATCTAACGTTAATATGAAAATGCTTACTAAAATAACATCCAGCCCGAAAGCTCCCAGATACAATTTTGACCGATTTGGTTCGTTAAGTCTCACACAAAAATCTCCTTAATTGATTGATGACACCCCTTGTTACCCGAAAGTCGGTAGCGTATCATAGCCGTCAATATAAGGCCTTTATTAATATCTTTTGATAGTAACTGTATCAATTCTGCTGTCGCCGGTGTTATCACCGAGCCACCCCACCTGCAAACTTTCGGCCACGCGCCCACTTCACAATTCACAGTTAATTATTCACGATTCATTATTAGTAACGGCCGTTTCCCGATTGATGATTTAAGAACCACGATCTAACTCTGATTCAAGAAACGCAGCAATCGCCGCCAACACAGGCGCTTTCTGTTCATTGTGCAGCACATGGCTGAGTCCTGGCAAAAAGACGTGTGTGGCTTGTGGCAAGAGCGTCAGCGCCTGAGCAGCTTCGGCATTAGTCATAATCCCGCCAGCGTTGGGGTCTGCTTGCAGCAGCAGGACGGGACAGTGGACAGCGGGCAGCAAGTCTTCCATTTCGTAGCCAGCAACGGTGTTCTCAAAATCATCGAGCACGGCAGTATAAAACTCTGGATCCGTCTGGTATACGAAGATGGGAGGCACCCCACGTACAACATTTGCCACTTCCTCAAGCGAAACTTGTCCCCCAGCGACAGCACGATGCTGCAACAAATCTTCTCGGTCGGTATCAAGAACCGTTTTCCATGTTTCGGCCGTTAAGGGTGAATCCCCCACCAGTACAGCGCGTACCAGCTCTGGACATTGCGCCGCCACCATCAACGCCACCATACCCCCAAAAGAATGACCGACGATAGCAGCAGGCTCCCCCACAACCTCTCGCAAAAAGGCAATCACATCATCTACAAAATCTTGTAAGCAGTAACGGCCGTTTACCCTTCCTGATTGCCCATGTCCCCGTAAATCCAGCGCATAGAGATGCCAATCTACGGCCAACTCAGGCATCAAAATCTCAAAATTGTGCCATTGTGAGGAGCCACCATGAAGCAGCACGAGCGGTGACCCCGAAGTGGGCACTTCGGCATAATTGAGCAAGACAACTTCTGTAATAAATGTTTGTTCTTTGATTGTGATTGACATGATTATTTTTTGAACAAGGTGATATATAGTTGGTGCGGAAACGGCCGTTTTGCTGTAACGGTATCAAGCTTAATCTGAAAACCTTGACCGATGCCGCTCATTATAACATTAAAGAAGTTAATGGATTGTCACCATAAACGGTAAAATCCGCCTCAAAACAGGAGAACTATCATGTCCCGTGAAAAAAGTTATGCACCCGTCGCCTCTTACGAACAGCTCAAACAGGCAGAAACAAGTATCGAAGGCTCAGTAACGGCCGAGGATATCCGTGAATCAACCAGACAACATGGCGCAAAGATCGGCTACAAAGCATTCTGTTATCTGCTCATTGGCAAAATGACCCCGGAAGGGATGAAGCCGGATGAGGCAGCCGAGGCAGCTACGCAACTGGAGACCGAAGGCAAAGTTGACGAAGCCCAGGAAATCTATCGCCGCATTCTGGCTGAACACCCGGATCATGAACTGGCAAAGTCGAAGGCGGGGTAATGCCGTTTGAAAAAACGAAGGCATGACGGCGAGGCTAAAGTTCGTGTAATGACAGTTGCGTTGGTGGTTATCAGGGGAAACGGCCGGGGGAGGGGCAGGTGTTGACGTGCCAACATATGATTTTTGGCGGTTTCAGGAGTGACATTTGGTAGGTGAAACGGCCGTGGGAAAGATGGTATACTGAAAGAACACAGTTGAGGGTCAATCATGAATTACAAAACATTTTTGTCGGAAAATGGAAAATACGCAATTTGTGAAGTTACTGGCTTGATAACTCAGGAGAATGCTCTCAAGTTTACAGAGGCGTCAAATCAGTTCCTTCGTGCCGCGAATGTCAAACGGTTGTTAACTGATGTCAGGAATGCTTCAAATGAGTTAGGCGTTGTTCAAAATTACTCATATGCTTATCAATCCATGGAAAGCCTCGGCCTCCGAAAAGATATTCGTGCTGCAATTCTTGTAGATAAAGATGATAGCAGTCACGATTTTATAGAAACAGTAGCTCTGAATGCTGGTTATAATGTGCGAATATTCCGTGACGAAGAAGCTGCTAATTCATGGCTCAGTGAGGATATGCCCACTATGTGAGTTTCAAAGGTATTACAGCGAGACGTATCAAACTCAGCGCCATAGGCATAGTGTCGGCCAACTTTGTCACCGGTCTAGGCGGACAGCCAGGCACAATACAGAAACGGCAAAGGATAGGACGAAGACCAGAAATTCGTCTCTGGCCTTTTGACTAGAATCAGCCCCAAACATTCGGCACACTCACCACCTTATTCCGTTTCCGGTAATGGTGGTACATCGCCGAGGTAGACCACCCCAACACGTCCATCGCAGCCGCTTCGCTGATTTCCTTCTCCGCGAACGTTTCCGCCAAACTATGGCGCATGTCATGAGGGGATAGATCGTCAATTCCCAGGATGTCCTGACCCAAGCGCTGCACACGGCCTTGTACCGCTCGTTTACTCATAGCTCTGGGTAACAGTTCACTGCCTTCCGGGTTAATACTGACAGCCACCCGCCTGGACGATGCCAATAAACGGCCGTTTCCCAACGCCTCTGGCCGCACTTCCAAATAATCACGCAAAAGTTGGCGTAAAGGCACCGGCATATCCAACTGACTGTCCGTGTCTGTCTTTCGTCGGTAAATGTGCAGGATGCCGCCCACCAGGTCAATGTCACTCATCGATAAGGCCACCAACTCAGAGACACGCATCCCTACATAAATAAGCATCCCCAGCATGAGCTGATCGCGCCGACCCTGCGGATTATCTGGAAGCGTTTTTAACAACTGATATACCTGGTCACGGTCTAGGAAATTATTTTCATCCTTCTGGTTACTCAACCGGGTCACATCTCGCTGCTCATCGACACGCCGGCCCGTTTTTCGGGTAAAGCCAGCCACGCCCCGAATGCGCAGGCGTTCATCATCGGCTATTACCCCGGCTTGCCCAGCCAGGTCTGCCATTTTGCGAATGATACTTAACCTCTGGTTGATACTGCCAATGGCATAACCTTTCGCTAACAGCCAATCACGATACCCTTGAACCATCGCCCAGGTCACGCCGCGCCATGCCTCCGGATCTGTTAACAGTAAATCCGTGGACCGCTTGATATTAATTTCCGCCAGCGCCTCGCTAAAGAGATTCACCGTCATTTTGTAGGCTTTCTTCGTCTCTTCAGATTTATGCCGCATATGATCGGCAAAGACATCACTGGCCGCTTTCTCATTCGCCAGTTGCCCGGCCAGGATCATTTTGTCCGTTTCCGAAGGCACCAGCGCAAATTGGGGTTCATCTTGAACAGTCATCGTCATATCACCAAAAAATCCAGCACATCATCAAAAACGGCCGCATCGCCCAAAAATTCAGCGCAGCACAAAAACAAGCCCCATCACAAAATTTAGCATCACCAAAAACAAACACGTCATCTAAAAAATCCAGCCCATCACAAAAACCAAGAAACCTATCAATTTTCACCCTATTATACTACATGTTTGTATAATTTACATGTAGTAATTTTAGGGGGAAAAATGATACTAGGTGTCAATTTCAGAATTATTTGTCCCCGTTTTCAACATTATTTGTCCCGCGTTTCAAAAAAAATTGTCCCTAATTTTGACAGTAGTTGTCCCCGTGTTTTAGAAATAGCTGTCCAGTGGTCATATCTTCACATTACACTAAAGAGAAATCTTTTCTTTACATGGAGGTAATGTGATGTCCCTATCAAATGACGATGTTCCCTTATTAGCAGAATTGACGGAGATTGAGCGGGAAGAAGCCATGTCCCGCTACGAAATCATTGTGCCATTGTTGGATGTCGGAAAGCCGACCGCCAAGATGTGGCAAGAGGCTGCCCGAAAAGGCAGTTGCTCAGTAAAGACCCTGCGACGATGGTATAAAAACTTTGCGGAGCACGGCTTGGTTGGTCTGGCGAGGAAGCAACGTGTCGACAAGGAACAAAGAAGAACGGTTCCCATTGAAATGCAAAGGCTCATTGAGGCTCTCTATCTGGAAAAAAGTCACCGTACCATTCGCAATGTCTACCGGCTTATCAAGGCATATGCTGAAAAGTCGGCACTGCCGGTTCCCAGCTATTCGACGGTTTATAATATTTGCAATGCTCTGTCACCCACACTCGTAACCATGGCGCGTGAAGGTGAACATGCCTGGCGTGATCAGTATGAACCGGTTTTGCGTTTTGAGAGCAGCCGACCTAACGAATGCTGGCAAATGGATCACTGCCAGCTTGATGTGCAGGTCGTGGATGATACTGGTGAAAATGTACTAGGGCGGCCCTGGTTGACATTGGCTTTGGACACTTACAGTCGGGCCGTGGCAGGATACTATCTTAGCCTGACCCCACCCAGCAGTTTGTCCATCTGTTTTGCCCTGCGTCGCGCCATTTTAGAGAAACCGTCGCCGTTGTGGCCCATGTGCGGCATTCCCGAACGGCTGCACATTGATCGCGGTCGAGATTTTACCTCAAAGCACTTGTCGCAAGTGTCTGCCGATTTGAAGATCCAACTCTCCTTTGCTACCCCTTATCTGGCACGAGCCAAAGGGAAGGTAGAGCGTGTTTTCGATACCCTAAATATGCAACTTTGGAGCGAATTGCCCGGCTACGTAGGAGGCAGTGTCGCCGATCGGCCTCATATCGTTCACCCAGAACTGACCTTACGTGAAGTAGAAGCCTACTTATTGGCTTTTCTGGTCAATCACTATCATCATCAGGTTCACTCAACGACAGGAGAACCGCCTTTGTTGCGTTGGCAGCAAGCAAACTTCCAACTACGTTTGCCTGCCAACGAGCGGGAGTTGGATTTACTGCTCATGTTTACCGAAGAACGAACGGTACAGCGCACAGGTATCCGTTTTTATCACCTCGACTATTGGGGTTACGAGTTAGTTAACTTGATTGGCGAGCGTGTTTTGATTCGCTATGACCCGGAAAATATCCAAGAACTGGTCGTTTATCATGACAATGAATTCGTCTGCATAACGACAACGCCACACCTTCAAGGAGTAGAAATTAACCTGGCGGATTGGCGTGCTTTGCAAGCCCAACGTCGTCGCTCGATTAAAGAGGTCGTTAATGCCTACGAAGATTGGTTAACGGCCAAACGCGCATCGTTGGTGCCGCTGATCGATCCAGAAGAACTTGACCTGATCATCGTCATGGAACGTACCATCGCGGCAGCGCAAATGCCACCTAAAATCGCGTTGTTTCCCTCAGAAAAAGAACCCAAGTTGCTAACAGATGGCAAGAAGGAGAACTCCCATGAGTAAGCAAGACCCAACCCGATATTCTTTGGCCAACGCATTCGATTTGCCTGGCTTCGTGGAAACACAAGAAGTAAAACGAGTCGCTGATATATGTCAGGCATTACGACAAACGCAGTCGCTAGGAATGCTTTTAGGTATGCCCGGAGTTGGTAAAACTTGGGCTACTCAATACGTAGCTCAAAACGAACCAGAACCAGAAGATTTTCGCTGTAGCCCGGTTATCTACACCAGTTATGATGTCAAGACAGAGGTGTATGGCTTGCTTATCAATCTGCTTAACTGCCTGGGACCTGATTACCGGGCGCCTATCGGAGATATGACACGCTTGGTGTGCTGTTGGATCCACCGGCGCATGACAGAATTGATTATCATTGACAACGCCGACTGGCTAGACAAAGCTTCCTGGCAATTGTTAAGTGACATTCAAGAACGTACCCGCTGTGCCTTTCTTTTCATTGGGCAACCCGAGCTACCCAGAAAATTGGAAGGTCGTCATTATCAACAAATACGAAACCGCCTGGGCTTAAGTATGGAAATGCGTCCCTTAACTTATGACGAACTCTTTCGTTTCGCTAAGATATGGCAGCATTGGCGAGTAACGCATGGGGAAACAATTGTCCAGCGCTCTTTTTACCTGATTGGCCTGAATGAAGATGCTCAAGGTGTCAAAGAAATTTATCGAGTAACGATGGGGAACCTGCGCCGCGTTATGCAATTTATTGAACAGGTAGAACGTGTTGCTCAGGTAAACGGGCATTCTTTCGTACAGATTGAGACAATAAATGCGGTGGCGGCATTGATGGCAAACGGCCGTTTTTAAAAAACACTAACTCGTTATTAATTAATATTTCATACGCTCTAACCGATTGGCCACATCTTCTCGGGTTGGTTCAGTGTAAATCATTACCGTGTTTAAATCGCTATGACCCAGCAACGCGGCTAAACCGCGCAAATCATCTGGATTCGCCTGAAGATAGAGCGTAGCAAACGTATGGCGCAACATGTGTGGGCTAACCGAATCCAGTTGCGCACGAAACGCATATTTGTTGAGGATACGCATCACAGAGCTACGATGTGTTAATGTACCCTGTTTACCAATCCACAGCGGTGCCAACTTATCCGGTAAATTCGTCCCCCCTTCCCCACTTCCTGGATGTTCTGCCAGATAGGCCGTTAACGCTGTACGGGCTTCCGCGGCTAGTGGCACCTCGCGATAACTGCCGTGTTTACCTTCCCGCACAATGACCCAGCCGGAACGCTCACGCAATATCACATCCCCTACTTGCAACTGTAATAATTCTCCGACGCGCAAACCAGTGCCGGTCAGTATTTCGAGGATGGCAATATCCCGCAGCGACCCACCATAGTGTACGGCTCTTAACAGCCGACGCACCTCTTGGGACGAGAGGCTCTTTGGTTGCCGAGACGGTAGGCGAATGCTTTTTGCTTCTACGGTTGGATTTTGCCCAACGACTTTATTGGTAACCGCCCATTTATAAAAAGAAGCGACACCGACAAGTCGCTGGTTGATTGTGCTGGGCGCTGCCAGTTCTACTGTTTGTTGATAGGACTTCCAATCACGAATATCGCGGGCGATAAGACGAGTTGAGTCGAACGGTTCGTCATAGGTAGTTTGGCTCCAATGTGCCAGGTGGTTTATTGCTCGCCGATAAGCGTTGAGAGTGTGTTTATTTCGCCCTTGTTTGGCTAGATAATCCAACCAAGTTTGTATCAAAATATGAGTTTCTGTTTGGTCCATGTTGCTTGCCGGGTTATTATGTTGCGAAAAATTCCACGCTTATAGCGTGTTTTCAAGGTCATATTGTGGTGTTTTGTGT
>CAVVFA010000019.1:0-199654 GCA_963747345.1 uncultured Chloroflexia bacterium
GGGGTCTCATTCGCCTGGCTTTTGGTCTATAGACCGTCGGCGGTAATATCGACGTAGTTGTCCCTGGCTTAGTCCAAGTCTTCATGATTGGAATGGCGTCAGCCTGGACGTCAAGTACGAGGAGAGGAACGCCTTCCCTCTTCAATTCCTCGGCAAGACCCGCGTGGTCAATGTGATAGTGGGTGGCGAGTGCGTAACGGATTTCGTGGAGGGGCACGCCCATCCTCTTGAGGTTCGCCATCATAGTCCCGAGGGTCCCTGGCCAACCGATGTCGACGAGCAAGCGAGCAGTGCCTGCGCTTACAACCCAGTAGTTGGTTGAGCGGTAACCGACGTTCACAATCGTCAGGGGTGATACTTTGTCCATGTTGTTCCTGTTTTACCGGGTCAAGGATCGCCTTCTTCAACGCGGCGTGCCCCACCAGTTGGGCGGTTCGTGATTGTCGTGATAAACCTTTGCCGCCGCTGCTCAATCTGCTCAGGGCGACATTCATGAGATGACTTAAAGCACACTCAGACTTGTAATGATATGAGCCAAAGCCAACAATGGCAGGCCCCACATTTTTGGCTCTTGCTTCGTCACTTGCTGTATTCACAAGGCAAACTCCTCTTTATGGGTTTTGCGTCGTGGTGATTTCATCGGCAACGGCCGTTATCTGTTCTTGTAAGCGTTTTAAGGATTCCTGCTCTCCTCCTGCGGACTGCGCGGCGACCTCACCCATGCTCTCTGCCAGGTTGCGCAGCGCGTCAGCGGCTAATACCAGGCGGTCACCGCTTTCATGCTCTTTGACAAACGCCAGCACGCCGGCATATATCTCTGAATAGAAATTTTCAGGGCCGATAACGGCCGTTACCTCACTCCGGTCCAGGATCAGCCGCGCCGTCGAACGCACCCGCGCCAACATTAGTTCCGCCTCCGCCTGCGCCAAATCCTTCTTTAACTCAGCCAGCATTTGCGTGCCAGGCACATCCAGGTCAGTCGTCATCTCCATGTCGAGCAGCACTGCCCGCACTGGCGGCACACTGCCCATCACCAAGGTGCGAATCTGATCCCGCAGCGTATCCGCATTGGCAAAGAAAATGCCTTCATCGGGACGCACTACCAGCAAACCAGGAATTGTCACATAGTCCGGATGATAGCCGACATCCCCATACACAATTCGTCCAGGTTGTCGCCCCAACACGCTCAGGCGAGGCTGGCTGGCCCGGGCAATCAAAGCCAGCAAAGAAACAATTACCGCCAACAACAAACCCGCCAGTGTCTCTTCAAAGGTCAAAACGCCCAGCATCGCCACCAACGCCAGCATAAAATCCAGCTTTCGTATCCGGTAAAGGCGTTTCATTTTTTCCACTTTGACCATACCGGAAACCGCTACGATCACAATCGCCCCCAGCGCTGCTTCCGGCAAGTTGTAAAATAAAGGCGTCAGAAAAATAGCCACCAGCGCCGTCAGCCCGGCCGCAAAAATGCCCGACATTTGGCTGTGCGCTCCTGCCGAATCATTAGCCGCCGACTTGGAAAGACTGGCTCCAATGGGAAAACCTTGAAACAGTCCTGCCCCGAAATTGGCAAAACCCAGGCCAATCAGTTCCTGATCCGCATTAATCTCGTAGCTGTGCCTGCCTGCAAAACTGCGCGCCGGACCAATTGCCTCAGCAAACATAACCAGCGCCAGGCCAACAGCTCCTGGCAGCAGCAGCAGCAGATCATTCAATGTGACGGCAGGGAGCTGCGGCCCCGCCAACCCGGCAGGAATTTCGCCAATGACATGTACCCCCAGCGCCTCCAGATTAAAAATGGAAACGACCACAATGCCATAAACCATAGTCACCAGCGCCGCCGGTATTTTGTGGAACCGTCGTTCTATCAATACCATCAGCAGTAAACTGGTTATCCCCACGGCAAAGGTCAGCCAATGCGTTTCATCCAGGTGGATAACAAAATCGTAAAGGCGCTGCCAAAAATTCCCTTCTCCTCCCTCTATGCCAAACATCTTGGGCAGTTGTTTCATAGAAATAACCAGCGCCAGACCGGAAATAAAACCCGCCAGCACTGAGTCGGAAAAGAACTGGGCAATGCGCCCCAACCGCAGCAGGCCGGCCAGAATGGCAACCAGCCCCACCATCATAGCCAGCGCGGCCGTCAGGGCAATATATTCCGGGGTATCGCTCAATGCCAACGCGCCTACAACGGAAGCCGACATGACAGCGATAGCCGAAGATACCGCGACCACCAACTGCCGCGATGTGCCAAAGATGGCAAACATCAGCAAACCGATGGGCGCGGCATAAAAAGCAGTCTGGGGCGGCATGCCAGCCAGTTCGGCATAGGCCATGCCTTCAGGCACGAGCAGGGCCATAATCGTGAGCCCTGCCAGGAAATCCGAACGCAGCCAGGCGCGATTATAGTGTGGCAGCCAGCCCAGAATGGGTAGAAAACGAGTCAAGGGATTCGGTGAGGAGTCAACAGCTTTTGTAGCCATTATTCTTTCTCCAATATCTCATTCGCACTAATCGCCACCCAATCCTGCGCCGCCTTCCAGGCCTGCCAGGTGGCATACATTAAGCGCTCATCAGCCAGGAAAATATCTTCGCGGGCGATGAATTCCGTTGTTTCCGTTTTTTCCAGTTGGTCCAGCACCCGTTCGTGTACGCCGGTCAGTACCAGCTTGCTGCCAGTAGCCCGCAGTTTGAGCGCATAACGCTCAATCACCTTGATGAATGTGCTGCCCACGCGGTCCGCGCCGCGCAAATTCAAAATGACCACGGATCGTTCTGCTCCCTGCGGTGCGGGCAGCAGTTCTTCCAGTTTAGCGGCGGCGGCGTAAAACACGCTGCCGTACACGCGCAGCAGCGTGACGCTGTGCGGCGTTACTTTGTCGGGCGGCGCTTTTTCTGCTACATATCCATCCGACTGCGGTTCTAGCGCCACCAGGCGCACATCCGAAGCCGACTGCCCCAGGTATTGCAGCACCGAGAGAATCACGCCAAGCAGCACCGCGTATTGCAGCGGCCAGGAGAGCGTCGCCAGGAAGGTGATGCCCATAATGACACGCGGGCCGACGCCGGTATCACGCACGTCTTCGATGTCGCCAACCTTGATAGCTTCATACCCGGCCACCATCAGCAGGGCGGCGATGGTGGGCATGGCGATAAATTCCACCAGATTGCCCAGCAGCAGCCCGACAACGATGATGACGAAACCGGAAAAAATGTTGGCGAAACGGGTTTTGGCGCCGGCGCTGATGCTCACCGAGGTTTCTCCCATGGTGCCGCCAATTGGCAGACCCTGCACAAAACCGCTGGCTATGTTGGCCAACCCCTGTCCGGCAAAATCGCGCGAGGCATCAGGGAAGTTGCCATCGGCATTGGGCACGGTTTTACTGACGCCTACCGCTTGTACCAGGCCGATGATAGCCAGCGCCATCGCCGAGGGCAGCAGAATGGGGATTAGAGATAAGTCAGGCAGGACAATGGGGGGGAAGCCGCGCGGGATGTCGGCAATGCCGCCGATGGTTTGCACGGTAGTCAGGTTGAGAACGGCCGTTACCGCCGACCCCAAGAAAATCGCCAGCACCATATTAAACGATTTCAGTCGTGTCTTGCCCAGCCCAACAATCAGCCCAATGGTCAGAGCGCCGATGAAAAACGTCTGCATGTCCCACTGGCGAAAATGCAACATCGTGTCCAAACCCGCCAGGACATCATTGCTGTAGGCGCTGCTGTAACCGGTAAACGTTTTAAGCTGCCCCAGGATAATCAGCAGGGCAATGCCAGTCATGAAACCAACCATGACAGCGTTCGACACAAACTTGGTAATGCCCCCCAGTCGCAGCACGCCCAGCAGAAACTGGATAAGACCCACCATCAAGGTCAATATACCCAGCGCGGGCAGCAGTTCCGCCCCGGAAAAGCCAGCCAGAGCGTCTCCCGTTGCCACCGCCATGGCGCCGGTATTGCCCACGTACATAAATTGAGAACTGAGGGTAAAGGCCGCAATCGGCGTACCCACCATCAAGGCATATAACCCCTGCATAGGATTCACGCCCGCCAAAATGGCAGACGCTAGGCCATCGGGGATGGTAACAAAAGCGGAAGCTGTGCCGGCCGTTAGATCCGCACTGAGGTTTTCACGGTTATAAACGATTTTGCGCATACTATTCCTTCGATTTACGTCCTTTACTGAGTTGGGCTTGGTCTTCGTTTCGATCAATAATGAACGGTCATTCCCGCGAAGGCGGGAATCCACAGGTGAAAATGGATTCCTGCCTTCGCAGGAATGACGGGATGACCGAAACGAAGACCATCCCCGTTTTTTTTATTCTTCAGCGTCCTTTGAAGCATTACCAGGACGAATGAGTGTTTTGCCACGCTCCCACCAACTGCCGATCAATTGTTTGGCTTTCTGCTTTTCGGCTTCATCCGCTTCGGTGGCAGTCGCGGCGGCTGGCCGCACCAGCATCACCAGACCCCGCGTCCCCTCAAAACTTTCCAGCAGGGCCAGAATGAGCAGGGTCAGCGGCACCGCCAGAATGGCGCCGATGCCGCCCAACAGCCAGCCCCAAATGAACAACGACAGAAAAACGATGACCGGCGAGATGTTCAAATTGTCGCCCATCATTTTTGGTTGGACGAAATTTTGTACGGAACCATTGATGAGCACAAACCCCAAAAACACAATGAAGGCAGTGGGTGCGCCAAATTCTGCCCAGGCCAGAATGGTGGGTGGAATAAGCGCCAGCCAAAAACCAACGGTGGGGATGTAGCCTAACAACCAGGACAAAACGCCCCATAAGACGGCAAAGTCTACACCCATAATGAGCAAAAAAATGGTGTCACCCAAACCAACCAGCATATTGATGCCCGTCGTCACCGTGAGATACCGGCGCACATCACGGGTAAAATCATTGACGCGGTTGATGACAGGTTCGGCCGTTTCCAGGCCTTCGTTTGATTTTGGACTTCTACTAATTGCGGCGCTGATCATAAAAATGAAGATGAGCATGGTCATACCGATCTGCACCACTGTGCTGCCGATTGAGCCGATAACGGCCGTCATAAAACCACTGATCTGACTCGAATCCAGGGTTGTGGCCGTCTCGGTGGAGGTGGTTGCCGTTGTTCCATCAATCCAGGCGGCAAATTCAGCCGAACGAGCCGCAATATCGTCGGCATAGTTCGGTATCTCCAGCGTCAACCGATAAATGCCACCGACAAACAACAAGATGACGGCCAGCATGACGCCCACTACCAACAGAATCGTCAACAGCAGCGCCACCCGGCCGGACATGCCTTTCTGCTTTAGTTTGGTGGGAAGAGGCAGTACGGCAATAGTGATGATTACCGCCAGCAGGATAGGGTTGATGATGGCGGCTGAGGCCCTGATGCCAAACATAATGATGAAAAGGCAGGCCAGGGCTATCAGAAAATAAACGGGGCGAA
The DNA here is from genome assembly GCA_963747345.1 of uncultured Chloroflexia bacterium. Lineage (GTDB taxonomy): Bacteria > Chloroflexota > Anaerolineae > Promineifilales > Promineifilaceae. The sequence goes on from CAVVFA010000019.1 coordinate 5,443, forward strand.
TGAATTGAGTGGTCATAGGTCACTCCTGGTTGTTACTTTCCGCCAGGTAAACGTCTACTGCATCCTGCACAGTAAAATAATAATGCTCCGGCGGAATGGCCGCATACAATGGGCTGCGCTGAATGACGTTCATAACGCTTGTTTTCATGCGGGCCGCGTCCATTTCCGTACCCGCACAGGCCAATTATGCCCGAAACTCTTTGAATCGGTACAATTGCACAGGTTGTTGATTAAACGGCCGTTTCTCAACTTTCAGGCTCTGCCCCCCATAATGATATTCAACCATCACGATGCTATTGAACTACGCCCTTCTTTACAAACATATGAGGTGAAGACGAGCTGGCGTCTTCACCTCAAAAAAAGCAAATCCTGGTGACCACTCAGGGGTGACGCCCTTTTTGAAAGTGCAACACCCCCTCTAAATGATATTACAGACCGAGCAGTTTCGCTTTCTGAGCGGCGAACTCTTCCTCGGTGAGAATTCCTTGAGCCTTGAGTGCGCCCAGGCGTTCCAACTGCGTGATCACATCTTCTTCCGGTGCTGGCGGCGGGGCGTAATATTCTTGCGGCGGCGGGGCATATTCCTGTGGCGGCGGCGCCTGATTTTCCACGGCTTGTGAATAAGCGGCTACGTTCTTGTCGGCCTGTCGGCGGTTTACGGCATTACGGGTGGCGGTAGCGGTACCAACTACGGCCGCTGTGCGAGCCATTCCTCTAACTAATCCTGGCATGATGATCTCCTTTTTATTGTTCTTCTGCGAGCAAGGCGAAAGCCTCGTCTACGATAAGCGCGGGCACACGGAAGTTCAAGGCCACTTCAACCCCGGCATCCATGATGGCGTTCACCAGGGCAACCGCCCAGGCATGCTCAATCGCCAGGGCAATCACGGCCGAATCAGGCACCATGCCCTCATACAAGGTGTCGGCGTCTTCGGAGTCAAAAAGACCGCGCGTTCCTGTTTCAATAAAGCCTACTGCTGCCTGCTGATCGGGCGGTAAATCTTCCAGATCAAGACGCCAGCATTCGCCATCTTCTTCCTTAAATAATACCATGGCGTCTAGCACGCGAATTGTGCCGGAAGCGGCCTGGCGTTCCAGTTCTGCCAGGATACTGCCGTCAAAACGCGGTTCGCCAAGTGCTAAAACAACTACATCAACCGGTCCATGTTTGATCATATTTATCTCCTTTGAATTTTGTGGGTATTCGTTTGTGTTTCCATTATATCTGATCGTTGCCAAGAGGTAACGGCCTTCTGTCTTTTCCGTCAAAATCCTGACCGTTTCGGCGTCAGCCATATTTGCCAGTGTCTGCCGGGTAAAACTGGCTACCTCTTCGGACGAAAAGCGCAGTTCCGTTACTTTGTCCTGCGCCCGCAGCCTTGTTATGTTTAAAGACGGCACAGTTTCCCAGTTTTGCCAGCAAATGAGGCCGGACGATGTGGTCTTCCGGCAGAGATGGGCGATATAGTTTTGTGCGTAAAAAGAAGGTTGAAAACGGCCGTTTCAGGCATCTGTCACCACTGTCGTATAAGATACTGGACACTGGCGCTTTTGCCCGCCACCAGTGTCGCGCGATTTGCTAAATCGCGTTACGATTCCAGAGGTGGCTGCCAATTTCGCCAGACTCCAGTAAGATAATAACGACGATATGGCAGGAGCCTAACCCGGCATTGAAGCTTTACCAAAACAGGGCCAGCGCCAGACAGATACGTACCTAAAGCAGACGGCGCAGAGAGAGCATAAACAGCCGTCAAGAGTTTGAGATAGGGGATAAGTTTGGCCTGTGGATCAATCATGGTCTTACCTCTAACGCCTCACGCAACCTTGCATACCTGACAGGTTTCTGGAAACCTGTCAGGTATGCTCAAAAAATCTTACTGCCGCGCCATAGCGAGCTTCATATCCATTTCACTATCCGGGATCAACTCGCCAGATAGATCGAGCGTCACCCGCTTGATAGTGCCCGTGAAGCGAAACGCATCACCGTAGTAATCTGGCGCCACACGGTCACCGCCATCATAGCCACAGGTCAGGCCTTCCGTTCCCCACAAGTTCAGGACCGAGAACGGCATGTCAATTTGGGCAACCAGTTTGCGGTTAATGTAGAGCTGGGCGCGGGCCGGAACCCCTTTTCCTTGCGCAGGGTCAGGCTTGCCGGTCGGCTCAAACTCATAGCGCAGTTCGACCTCACCCTCCGGTATCGTTTCCTCAGAATGCAGCCAAAATCTGTCCCGGCCTAGGTGGTTATAGAGAAAGTGAACTCTTTGATCCTTTACAAAGAAGGTGTAGCCCCCAGTATTGCCGCCTTGCGCCAGCAAGATGCCCTCTGCGCCACCATTGGGGATCACTACATCAGCGGTGATGCTCCAGGGCCGGTTATAGGTCTTGGGTGCGGCGGCAAAGGGAACCGGTGACCCGCCGGAGTAAAAGACAAGCTTGTCCCTTGCACTGGCTATGGCTGGACGTTCCACATTGAGCCGCTGAAGGGCACTGCCATCAATCGGTAACACCTGATATTTGCCCGCTTCCGCCCACCAACGGCCGATCATCTCGATCAGCTTGTTGCGCTGTTCACCAGCCAAATTGTGGCACTCCGAGTAATCCTCTTCTAGATTGTACAGTTCCCAGTCGTGGGTCTCGATATCCAAAAGCACCTGGTTGTCAATAGGTGTTCCGAACCGGCGCTCCTTCTTGGCAGCCTCGGTAAAGCTTGTGCCCGGCCAGGGGCAAACCGCCCGCCAGCCATTGTGATAGATCGCCCGGTGGCCGAACATCTCGAAGTATTGGGTGTGGTGGTTGCTCGGCGCATCTGCCTTGTTAAAGGTGTGGGCAAAGCTGATGCCGTCAATGGGCGCCTGACTGACGCCGCGAATACTCACCGGCGCTTCCACTCCTAACGCTTCCAACACTGACGGCACCATGTCAATGGCGTGGGCGTAATGTTGTCGTATCTCGCCGTGGGCTTGAATGCCCTTGGGCCACGAGATGATGAAGGGATCGGTGGTGCCGCCGCGATAAGTCTCGCGCTTCCAGCGGCGGAAAGGCGTGTTGCCCGCGTTCGCCCAACCCCATGGGTAATGGTTGTTGGTTTCGACGCCGCCCAGCTTATCGAGCATCTTGAGATTGTCCTCCAGCGATTCGGGGACATTGTTGAAGAAGAACATCTCGTTGAGTGAGCCTACCGGGCCGCCTTCGGAGCTGGCGCCATTGTCGGAGATGACCATGATCAACGTGTTGTCCAGTTCGCCTACCTCGCGCAGAAAATCGAGGACACGGCCAAAGTGATGGTCGGTGAAGCTCATAAAGCCAGCATAGACTTCCATGTAGCGGGCATAGAGCCGCTTGGCATCGTCTGGCAGGGTGTCCCAAACCGGCACATCGGGATCGTGCGCTGACAACTCGGTACCGGGCGGGATGATGCCCATTTCAAGCTGGCGCTGGTGGACGACCTCGCGGTATTTGTCCCAGCCCATGTCAAATTTGCCCTTGTACTTGTCGGCCCATTCTTGGGGCACATGGTGTGGCGCATGGCCGGCGCCGGTGGCGTAATACATAAAAAACGGCTTGTCGGGCGCGGTGACGTGGGCATCTTGGATGAACTCGATGGCCTTGTCAGCAAGGTCGGCGCTCAGGTGGTAGCCTTCTTCCGGTTGTTTAGGTTGTTCGATGGTGTGGTTGTCGTAGGTCAGTTCCGGGAACCATTGGTTGGTTTCGCCGCCCAAGAAGCCGTAGTAGCGCTCAAAGCCGCGTCCCAACGGCCAGCGGTCGTAGGGGCCAGCGGCGGTGGTATGCTCTGGCGGCGTCAGGTGCCACTTGCCGATGCAGAAGGTGTTGTACCCTTTCTGCAGGAGTATCTCACTGATCATGCCTCTGTCGAAGGGCAGAATGCCGTTGTAGCCGGGGTAGCCGGTGGAGGTTTCGGTGATGGAGGCCAGGCCGATGGAGTGGTGGTTGCGCCCGGTGAGGATGCAGCCGCGTGAGGGTGAGCAGAGGGCGGTGGTGTGCATGTTGGTGTAGCGCAGACCGTTAGCAGCGATGCTGTCAAGGACGGGGGTCTCGACCAGTCCGCCGAAGGTGGATAATTGACCGTAGCCGACATCATCCAGCACGAAGAAGAGGACGTTGGGTGCGCCTTGTGGGGGGCGCGGGATGTCCGGCCACGCGGGGGATGATTCTTCGGTGGTACGGCCGATCACGCCGGTGAAGGGGGTGCCATCTTTGTAAGTCTTAATTGCCATATGAATTCTCCTTGTTGTTGTGCCGTAAATTTTTACGGACACGTTATTTTGGCGGTTTAGAATTTGTAAAAATTTTTCTCGTGATGCGTGATACGTGATGCCTCTCGCCAAAAAACCTCACGAATCACGCAGAACGCCCAATCTTTCGTCTGTTAATTTTTAGAGTGTGTCTAAAAAGTCCTATTCCCTGTCATGCCCGCGTAGGCGGGCATCCTTTGTCCTGGTGTATGGATTCCCGCTTTCGCGGGAATGACAGGCTTCAGTTATCGTTTTTAGACACTCTCTTATTCCTAATCAAGCGGCAGGAGCGCCTCTGCCCACCATTCGGGAGACGGTTTCAAGGCTGGCGTAAACGGTACGCGCATTTTTCCCGCAATGGGCGGCAGTTGGTCTATGACGTTTGCCTGACGAGCGATGACCGCTTCTTTTGTGACGTTGAATACTGTCAGGTCTTGGGTTTGCACGACGGGGCCATCGTAAACGGCCGTTAATTCCGCAAAAATCATCGGTACAACCTGTGGTGAGAGCATCGGGGTGTGCCAGAGGCCAGCCATACGCGGCTTGACCATGCTAAACACCTTCCCGACCGCCGTCGGTGAGGTATGCGCCGCATTCAGTGCCATCGTCGCCCGTTCGATGGAGAGACCGGAGGCTGCCGCCAACGCCGCCGCCGGGGGGAAGCATTCGTGGATGAGCAGGTCAACGTTGCCTTCACTGGCCCGCACCAGCGGCCAGCCGGCGCGGGTGTCGCCGGAGAGGACAAAGGTCAGTCCGGCGAAGTCGAGACGATAGCCGACCGCGCCGCTGGTGGCATGGATGACCGGAAATGAGGTTATCTTCACTCCATTCTCCTCGTAGACGGTCTCGGTTTTGCTGAAATCGAACTCGGTGACGAAAATCTTCATGCTGTCGGGGTTGATGGCCCCGCCGCCAGCTTCGGTGTCCCAAGCCAGCGCTTGCTCGATGGATTCGACAAAGTGGCGTGTGCCCAGGCGCGGCTCGGCGCCGCTGGGACCCCAAACGTAGATCGGCCCATCGGCGCGTCCCACCTTGGAGTAACTGCCCGCCAGCGTGATCAGGTCGGCGATGTGGTCGGCGTGAAGGTGGGTAAAGAACACTTTGTCCAGCTTGTTGACCGGCAGTTTCAGGCTGGCGTAGTTGGCGAGACTAGCCGCTGCCCAGGTCAAAAATCAGGATGTCCCGTTCGTCGTTGCCGATCTCGACAAGGACACTGCCTGAGGCTTGAGCGCGCGTGACCCAGGGGTTGCCACTGCCGAGGACTGTGACGCGAAGCTCACCATCTTCGAGTTCCTCCTCGTCGGGGACAAACATGTCGGCGTACTCCCGTCGCGGGGCGCCGACAACCGGTGTAAAGGTGATCGCTTTTGTGCCACCAAAAAATGCTGGTAATGGCAGGTCCATGTTCGTCATTTTTGTAAATTCTCCTTTAGGGTTGAACGGCCGTTGCTTCTGCATCTGCCGCCGATAACCAACTTTGCGCCGCCCGGTATGCTTGCCGGGTGGCATAATAGACTCGTGAGGTTTCCAGGAATACATGAAAAACCTGGCAGGTCTCCAAGACCTGCCAAGTTTACTCACGTCATATTTTACTGAGCCGCGCCGCCGTTGCTAAATAGCAACTTTTGTGCGCCACCAGCGGTCTGTAGCATCAGGCCGCCAGCGCCATCTGAACCACCAGCGGCAACAGCATCCAGTAAGTTCAGGAATTGCTGATCCATAGAACCTTGATCACAGGCCGCCATGACATCAGGGGTCACGCTGATCGTAAAGCCGTTTGCTTGTGAATAGGTTCCAGAGAACGTATTGCAGTCGGCCCGGCCGGTCGTTGTGCCATCGGTGTTAAAGACAATCGTGTACTTGTTGGGATCGTCTACTCTTGTTGAGCCGGTGACTACATCCTCCAATTTTTGCCACTTCCAGACAATGTTGGTGATGTCTGAACTGGACGTGGCTGGCGCGGAAGCTGGCGGCGGAATAACCGGCACATTTTCGGTATTAACCGTCTGCACATAGGTGGCCGATATCCAGCCTTGATCGTTCGTGGCGCCAGCCATGGGAATGACCCACCATGCGCTGTCGGCACTGCGGCCAACGACGAGGGTTTGTTCACCATTGGCGAGTGTGCCTATGGCGGCATACTCTTCACCGGGGCCGCTGCGGACATTGATGCCATCGCGTGCGGTCACAGTGGCAGATGGCATATTCGGCGCTACCGTAGCCACAGCAGTTTCCTCCTGCCCGCCACAGGCAGACAAGAAGAGCATTAGTATTCCTATCCCAATCATGTATGAAATCTGTTTGATTTTCATTTGTTCAACCCCCCTTTCATTTTAGTTTGTGTGGTGCAGCCTGCCCGTACAAATAGTGACGAGATCAACACCATCGCAATAAGAATCTTCTTCATATTTAGCAAAACGTATTTGATACTTTACCCGTGATGCATGAAACGTTTCATGCATCACGCCTTTGTGCTTAACCTTCAGTTGTTGAACCGGGATAACCGGCCGGAATATAGTTGCGATTGGCATAACCGGCGCCACCGAGACTGGCCAGATCCATCACTACTGCCAAGAACAGCCACAGCCAATCCAGTCCGGCAAGGCCGCCAGGGGCGGATGACTGGAGCAGGACATACAGCAGGGTGGTAAACGGCAGGAATAAAAAACCGATGCAGGGTATCAGGAACGACCCAAACATGGAATCCATGACAACAGGACGGGCAAACCAGTACATAAGCAGCATGATACGTGAGAAACTCGATATAAACCCTGTTAAACAACCCGCGTTATTTTGTCTCATTTTGGAAATCTCCTTTGGCTTGAAAAAATGCGATTATTTGGTTGACGACGATTAAGTTCACGAAAATGTTCTCCCTATTGATAAGAACTGACAACCATCTTACCTGTCAGAACAATCAGAAGTGCAACATTACTGAAGGAAGAGAACGCAATTCTTGATTATGATATATCATAACGGGATGGTGCTCTGAGAGATAGTGCTAAAAAGATGTAAAAAAGTCGTATTCCCTATTCATCCCAACAGCCGTTCACCCTAAATCACTGCATGTAAGTTACCAGTCGCTACGTCTGTACTGGATGGATAAGACCTGGAGAATTTTATAATGCGTGTAATCTCGTCACAATAATATGGTAGATCGTTCGCCTAGGGGATGACTAAAATAGGGCGATCTGCCTGGAGAACAATTTGAGCCGTGACATCCTCAAAACGTGGTTTTTCTTTGGCAATGAGCACCGGACAAGGCTGTTAGACAATAATCCGCAATGCCGTTAGTCCCAGAATCCGGGGCAACCTGTGACTGGGGGGCTTGTTGTCTAGGATACGCGCACAAACATGGAATCAACGGCCGTTATCTCTGCCGGCAAATAAACTGAGAAAATAGACCCTTCTCCGACCTTGCTTTCCAGTTCTATGCGCCCCCCCATCAGGTGGCAATAATGCTGGTTAATCGCCAACCCTAATCCGACACCGCCATATTCTTTGGTAAATGAATTATCTCCCTGCAAAAATGGCTGGAAAATGTGGGCTTGTTGTTCTGGGGGAATACCTACTCCTGTATCCGCTACCTGAAAGATAATCCATGGCTGGTCATCAATCACCGCTTGATTGGCACTCAATGTAATAGAGCCATTTTTTGTAAATTTAGATGCATTGCTTAACAAATTGCCCAAAATAGACCGAATTTTGTCTCGGTCGGCAACCATGGTGCCGATATCAGGCGAAACGATGAGCATAAAATCATTTTCATTCACATCCAGGTAGGCTTGGCTTTGTATCACGGCTTGGTCGATGACAGTTTCAATGCCAAAGGCTTCCAGTAGAAAACCAACCTGGCCTGATTCAATCTCACTCATTTGTAAGACATCGTTGATGGTGGCGCTCAATCCTTTGGCATACAGTTTGGTTTTTTGGGCGAGCATGACGAGTTGTTCGTCATCTTCCTGTTTTGCTTTCTGCAAAATGATGTCTGCGTAGCCGAGAATAATAGAGAGCGGTGTGCGCAGTTCATGACCGATGTTGTTGAGAAACGAGGTGCGGGCCTGGAGGGCTTGCCCAACATCATCTTTTGATTCATCCAGAGCTTCTTCGAGGCGTTCTTTTTCGAGTTGGATGGCTGCCAGTTGACTATGGAGACCTGCTATTTCTTCTTGTTGAGCTATTATTTGGGTTGTATGGCGTTGGTTTGAAAGAAGAGTCCGTTGCCCGAGCCACCACAAGAGAACCGTGCCTAAAATGCCAGCAAAAACGGGGATGATGAATAGCTGCCAGGTGAGTGGCATGCCAGCAAACCAAACGGTTGCCCCCACCACAGCGACCGAAAATAGTACAACCAATACCAAGAGCTTCCCAACATCTGATTTAGTCATTTCTTTGTATCTTCTCAATATTCAGGTCTTTGCCGCGATTTATTGAGATATTACGATAGTAGCATAATTGAAAACGGCCGTCACTGAGTTTGTGGAGCTATCCGCAATTCTCAATTTAGCCACGTTCTATGGTAGGGGCGGGATGGCGCGACGACTATTCGCGGCAACAAGAGGTTTTTTCACCGCGCCGTCTCTCCCAAATAGGCTTTACAGTCGTCATTCCTGCGAAGGCGGGAATGGCGGCACAAAAGTGTCAAGCTACCTTGAACCATACTCCCCAATTACATATCGTTTTAGGTGAGCGGGTTGGTATAGGTCGGCCAATAAGCCTGATGGATGGCGATGCCTTCTGTTTCCAATACGGGGCCGACGATGTGGGTGGGGCGGGTGGCTTTGGCTAATAATTGGCGACTGGGAACAACGAAGCTGCCCCCCGCAAGTTGGCCTAAGCTTTCAGCCGAGCAACCATAAACGATGGTGGAAATGCCTGCCCAGAAGATGGCCCCGGTACACATGGCACACGGTTCTGTGCTGGTGTAGAGGATGCTGTCTGTCAGCGCGGCGTAGCCCAATACCCGCCCCGCTTGACTGACGAGATTGAGTTCGGCGTGTTGGGTGACATCGCGGTTACTATGGACGGTATTAACGGCCGTTAATACCACTGCCCCCTCGCACACCAATAACGCCCCAAACGGATGGTCGCCATGCGCCATCGCCTGCCGCGCCAAATCATAGCATTGCCGAATAAACGGTTCGTGGGAAGTGGGAATCATAGAATCCTGTTAGCGGAGATTGGAGATTGGAGATTAGAAGCTTGGCAATCTCTAATCTCCAATCTCCAATCTCAATTTAGATCGTCTGAACTAGCATCCTTTGCTTTCGTTCTGGGCCAGCTCCAACTATTGTGCGGCAGTTTAGGCTGCAAGATGGCATACAAATACATGCCCGCCATCGCGCCAATGAACGTCACAAACGCCAACAGCGTTCCCGACCCAATTTGGGCGTAAATGGGGCCAGGGCATGCGCCGGTGATGGCCCAGCCCATGCCAAAAAGCGTCCCGCCAAAGACAATACCTTTGTGGAAAGGTTTCTTGTGGATGTCAATCACTTCGCCTTCAATTGTTTTGGTTTCAAAATGGCGAATAAGCGCGACTGAAATGGCCCCAACAAGCACCGCTGAAGCGATGACTAAATACATGTAAGCGCTGCGGAAGTGGAACATATCATTAATTTGCTGCCAGGAAACCAGTTGGCCTTTGACCAAGACAATGCCAAACCAGATCCCCATCAGGAGTGTGAAAAATTTGCCTTTCATAATACGCCTCTCTATAAGCCGAACAGTGGCAGAATAAGCCACGTTGAAATAATGCCGCCGACGAAAAAGAAAATGGAGGCGACCAAACTCGGCCAATTGAGGGCAGATAAGCCCATAATTGTATGCCCAGAGGTGCAGCCATCGGCATAGCGCGTGCCAAAGCCGATGAGAATGCCGCCGCTAAAGAGGAGCGCAACACCGCCGATGCTTTGATAACTGGTCGGCAGGAAGTAGGCGGGTTCGGTGGAGAGCAGGAAGTTGCCCACAAAGGCACCGATGAAGATACCTAAGACAAATATCAAGTTCCAAATATGGTCACGCCAATTGTAATCTTTACTCAGATAAGGCAGCTTGCTGCGCGGCGCACACATTGCGCCGATGTGGCGCAAACTGGCAGAAATGCCTAAATTTTTTCCAGTTAATAACAAGAGCATCGGCACACTCAAGCCGATAAGGGGGCCGGTTACATACCAGGGCCACGGTTCTAAAATCCATTCCAACATCAAAATCCTCCAGAAATGCTATGCAATTTTTTTAGCTTCCCCTGTTTGACTACTTGAGTCTGGCACATGTTACCGCAACTAGGGAGATTTAGGCCAATTATCGTTCTTAAGGAATAGAAATTTAATGACATGCGCAACTGAGATTGGAGATTGAATGCTCGACCAATCTCCAATCTCTAATCTCCAGTCTCGTGTAAGTTATTTAATTATCGTTCCTAACTGGGTTCATGAGAAAGCGAAAAGGAGCAGAAAACTTGTTTTGTTCTCTCCCCTTTTTGTGTTGAAACTATGGCCTGCATTTTATCGGTAACGGCCGTTCTCAGATTAGACTTGTTCCTGAATAAAAAAGGGACACTGATACTGGCGAACACTGATGGTTTCTTATCAGCGTTGAACAGTATCAGTGTCCTAAAAATTTACCCTGGTTATTTGGGAACAACTCTATTGACTATTGCAAAAATAGAAGGCGATTGCCTGGGTGAATGAATTGTGGTGTTGTCATTGGCTTTCCTCGCGCCAGTAGGCACCACCACCACCTTCGCGCTTCATGAAGCCCAGTGTCACCAGATCGCGCCGTAAACGCGCGTAGTCTTCGTTGAACTGTGACAGCATTTCTGTCACTTCTTTCTCGCTGTAACGCCGTCCCGGTTCAAATACTTTGACGATGTGGCGCAAAACCGCTTCCTCTTTCTTTTGCTGCGCGGGGAAATCGATTAAACGGCCGTTTTCATCCAAAAAGGTGTTCAAAACCTTCCGGTCATACGCATCCACATCCACATCTTCCGCCACCGTGGGCAGCATGTCGGTTGAGAGCAGGCGTTCGGCCATATCGGAGAGCACACTCAGCTCCAGAGAATACACGTTGTAATAACTTTCTGGACGAGCGTTAACTAAGCCAACCTTCGTCAGATTCGATAAATGGTGCGAAACCGTGGACGAGTTCAGCCCTAAAATTTCGGCCATTTCTTCCACTGACAACGGTTCTTTGGCGAGCAGCGCTACGATTTTAAGTCGATTGGCATTGGACAATGCTTTGAAGAACGCCAATAATTCTTCTACATAGGGACTTTCTTCGTTCATACAATTACCTCTAACTAAATTGAAGTTTATCGATTTAGTTTAGCAATTATGAATTAAATTGTCAAGTATGATTCATTTGATTTTTCTAAGAGAAGGGTCACCATGGGGATGTTGTCAGGCGTTGTCCACCGTTCTTGGGGCAGAAAACTGTGTTTTTGGTAGAGGGCTAGAGCGGGGGTATTGGCAACGGCCGTTGTCACCGTTATTTGTTGCCAGCAAAGCAAAGCAAGCACATCATTCAGCAGCGCAGAGCCATATCCTTTGCGGAAATGGTCTGGCAAGACGCCAAAGCTGTTGATATGGAATTGGGCATCGCCCAAAGTTTCAATTTCAGCCGCCGCCACTAGCTCAGAGCCTATGCAGCCGCCATAAAAGGTTGTGGGGGCCTCTTGAATGTGGCAGACGGGGCGGTCAAGTGGGGGGAAGTTTTGCAGGCCAAGTACCTGGGCTTCGCTCTCGTAGGCGCTTTGAAAGAGCCGCCATATTTGGGTAGCTTGCTGCCTGTCTCGGTGATTGAGCTTTGAAACGCGCATTAGCGATTATTTCTGGGAAAGAAGCGCTTGTTTTTTGGCTTCAAACTCTTCATCAGAAAGCACACCTGCCTCATAGAGTTCAACCAAAGCCGCAATGAGCGCTTCTTTATCTTCGACTGGTTTTTGGTTGGAAGTGGCCTGTCCTGAGCTTGGTTCCACTGAGCTGTGCCGAAGTGTCGAAATGGCTTGTCCTGAGCTTGGTTCCACTGAGCTGTGCCGAAGTGTCGAAGTGGCCGTTTCCCCCGCAATCATCCGCTTTACCAACTCAAACAGCGCATCTCCCGCCTCTTTGGTATAAAGCAATGGCCGGTCGATCATCACATCTTCTTCAGCCACAAACGTCATTTCGACCATTGTCGTCTCGCCATTTTTTAATTTCACCCGGTAATCTTCACGGTCAACACCTGTGATTTTGAAAAGGGGCGCTTCATACAGTTTGCGCTTTCTGGTTTCTGGTTCAGACAGAGCGGATTCCGGCGCGAGAAATGTGCTGCGTTCCGCCTGAAAGGCACTGAGTCTGCCAAACAAGCCGCTTTTGGGCTTATAGAAATTGACCCGCTCCCGTTTGCCGCCGAAGAGAGCTTGGGGATCAAAAACGGCCGTTATCACCCGCTTATTCGACACCACCACATACCCAAAACAATCCTGGTAGCCACATTCTTTCGCCCACACCAAAGACTCATCAGCCCCAAAATGCCCACGAATCAATTCTTGACAATCTTCTTGAAAATAAGGGTTTAACGATTCCATGCCAAGATTATTTCATAGATGAGGCGGGATGGCTAGAAACGCCACCTTGTAGAGACGCCCCAGCGGGGCGTCTTTTGCCACCCCCAAAAAAGAGCTTGCACCCCCTTGAGGCACAAGCTCCACTGTTCACCGATTACTGATTACCGAAAACTGACTACTAAAAACTACGGTAGTGGTCGAAAAGTAAGTGATGGATAAACTTGATACTATGATTCAAGAAACCATTATCCACCGCTGTCGGATTTGCGACAGCACTAACATTGTCAAGAATGGCACCAATCGTTGTGGTAATCAGCAGTATTGGTGCAAAGATTGTGGTGCTCGACGGGTCTTACAACCGAAACACCATGTCTCTTCTAAAAAAAAACTGCTCTGAGCGTTTATAAGGAACGAGCCAGTATGCGTGGCGTGCAGCGATGTTTAGGTGTCCATCGGCATACCTTGGCCGCTTGGTTGATTGAAGTGATCTCCCAATTGCCAGCCTTGCGTACATCTGTGGTCCCTGCCCAACTAGATGATGTCTTGGAACTGGACGAACTCTGGTCATTCGTGGGGCAACGCCAGCAAAAGCGGTGGCTATGGATTGCTTTGTGTCGGCGCACTCGACAAGTTGTGGCTTTTGTCATCGGAGACCGCAGCGTCAAGACCTGTCGAAAATTGTGGAGACGGATTCCCGATGAATACCGTCATTGTCGGACATTCAGCGATTTCTGGCATACCTATCAGCTAGTCGTCGATTCTGGCAAGCATTGCTCAGTTGGTAAAGAGAGCGGCGAAACAGCCCATGTGGAGCGATGGAATAACACCTTACGTCAGCGAATCAGCCGTTATGTTCGTAAGACCTTGTCGTTTTCCAAGACGGATAAGTTTCACCATCTGATTACCAAGTGGTACATCTATGATTACAACTTATCACTTACTACCTGACCACTACCAAAACCGACATCCAGCCACATAATAAACCTCCGTGCAAAAGGAATGAAGTTATATTGACTATACCGGGAAAGGTATCAAGAGGAGCTTTAGAATATCCCGAAAAGTATCGGGAAAGTATCAAGATTGACGCTGATCTAAGAGGCGAACCATATCATTTTGCAGGGTAAGGGATGTAGCTGCAAAGAGCAAGCAAGAATAGAGATTCAGTCAAAAGTGTCAAACCTGCATAAAGATAGGGTGCCTTACAAGAGAATGAATCCAGACCAATGCGTAAAAACCGATTTGGTTAGTTGCGCCTGTTTGTCAGGAACGTGTCAATTAGCTAAATGATCTTATCCCGGTCTAATTCCATGTGATTTGACCCACCTATATTTGAAAAGCATTGAACGTTTTCTTGATATCGGCTTGCCAATTCTTGACCTTTTCTTTATAAATAGCCTGTTGTCTTTTTCCTGTTATAAACCCCACGCTCAGGATTGTGTATTATGTTGGGCGTCAAACTAAATGGTTTTTTTGGCATTCTTGGAGTTTGAGCGGGATGCGCAATGTGTATGACCTCTGGTCACGAACACGCTCGCGTCATTATGATACTGCCCTCCTGAAGTTCCAAAGAGCTACAAAATGGAGAACAACTGAATGGCTCTTCCCGAAATTAAACGAACGCTGATTGGCGATCCCTTCCCGACCAGTCAGGAAATTCATGAACGGCTGGACAAGGTTCGTGGGTTGGCTGTGTTTGCCTCTGATCCTATCAGCAGCAACGCTTATGCCACCGAAGCGATCATGAGTGTGCTTATTGTGCTGGGCAGCGGCGCGCTGGTGCTGACTTTGCCTATCGCCATGGGTGTGGCGACCCTGGTGTTAATGGTCGTTTTTAGTTATATCCAGACCATCCTCCACTACCCTGATGGCGGCGGCGCTTACACCGTGGCAAAAGACAATTTGGGCAAGTATCCCTCCTTGTTGGCAGGCGCGGCCTTACTCATTGATTATGTCTTGACTGTTTCTGTGTCTGTTTCAGCTGGCGTACGCGCTATAACGTCGGCTTTCCCCGAAGCATATGATTACCGCGTATTCATTGCCCTGGCGGCAATTGCCTTTATCACTTGGATTAATCTGCGCGGTGTGCGCGAAAGCGGCACCATTTTTGCCATGCCTACCTACGCCTTCGTAGCTGGCGTCTTGCTGACGGTCGGGATTGGGTTGGTACGCTATACAGGGCTTTTTGGCGTGCAACCGCTTCCCTCTTTTCATGACACGGTTCCGGCGACCACATCATTAGTTGGTTTTGCCTATATCTGGCTGCTGCTGCGCGCCTTTGCCGGTGGCTGTACGGCGTTAACGGGGATTGAAGCTATCAGCAATGGCGTCAAGGCCTTTAAACAACCGGAAGCGAAAAACGCAGCCAAAACAATGGTGGCGATGGGCATCATTGCCATGTCTTTGTTTATCGGCATTACCTTCTTATCCACACAAATGCATCTGGTGCCAACTGGACATGGCGAAAGTATTCTCTCGCAAATGACGCGCGAAATAACCGGTACGGGCATCATATATTATTGGGTGCAGATATTCACTGCCTTGATCCTGTTTCTGGCGGCAAACACAGGTTATCAGGACTTTCCACGGTTGAGTTCATTTCTGGCGAACGATGGTTTTTTGCCACGCTGGATGCAGAACCGCGGCGACCGGCTAGTTTTTAGTTCTGGTATTTTGGTGTTGGCGGTCGTTTCATCCCTTATCGTTATCGCGTTTCGGGCGGATGAAATTGCCATGCTGCCGCTCTATGCCCTGGGGGTGATGTTGAGCTTCACGCTGTCGCAGGCCGGAATGTCGCATTTGATGGGTAAAATTGGGCAGTTGAAACCTGGCGAGAAGACCTTCACAGGCGTTACGGAAATTCATTATGAAAAAAGGTGGCGCTGGAAAAAAGGACTGAATATCCTGGGTTCTGTTACCACTGGCATTGTTTTTATAGTCTTGATGGCGACCAAGTTTGTAGATGGAGCGTGGCTGGTGGTGTTGGCTATTCCGCTGTTGGTGCTTGGTTTTGACAAGATTAACAAACATTATCAGATGGTGGCGCAAACATTGAGTACGCGGGGATTCAACGAAGAGCAAATGTCCGACGTGGCGAATGTGGTCATTGTACCGTTGGCGGATGTGCATCGAGGCACGCTGCAAGCGTTGCAGTATGCCAAGCGCATTGCTACGGATGTGCGGGCGGTGTGTATCGCCACCACGCCGGAAATGCGTGAACGGGTGGAGCGGCGTTGGACACGCTTCCCTAAGCTGACGACCGGTATTGACCTGATTATTATTGACTATGATTATCGGGATATTTTAACGCCGTTGGTGAACTACATTGAAATGGTTAACCATGATGAATTCCCCGGTTTTTTGATAACTGTGGTGATTCCGGAATTTGTGCCGGCCGAAATGTATGGGCGGATTTTGCACAACCAGACGGCTAACTTGATGCGCCGCCATCTGCGCAGCCGGGAGGACGTGATTGTGATTGACGTGCCGTACCATATTCCCAGCGCCAATGGCGCGGTCAAAATTGAGGGGAAAGCAGAACAAGAAGCAGAACGGCCGTTATCCACCAATGAACCGCCTCCTCCGTAAACCTGTTTTGGCAACTGACTAGCTGATTTGATGAGCGACGTACCTTCGGGTACGTCGCTTTTTTTGGGTCTAATCGCTGTGCAAATCTTCAGGCGTAAACACATTGCGATCCACCGGATCATCTGGCGCCTGGTGGCGTCGGATCTGGTGTGGCACAATCGTCAGTACCACTCGTTCCAGGCCATTAAGCGCCAGGTTAAAGATCAACACACTGTTTTGATGCAGCACCTGTTCCCAGGCTGATTCCATCGCCAGATGCCCCACCACCACATGCACAACCGTATCCGGATTATCACGCAACAGCGTTTCAATGTAGCTGCGAATGGGGCGATTAAGCTGGCGATAAGGTGAAGGTACCACCACCAATTGACCCTCACCAATGACATTGTCCCAAACCTGCTGCACCTTGGCTGATTTTTCTGGATTGACGCCAATATGAACGGCGTGCCAGGGATGTTTGAGCGATTTGGCAAAGTTCACCAATTCTATCGTGCCGGTATGCACGCCATCAACCAGCACTACCGTTTGCACTGGATAAGTGGCAAGATTATAACTGTTGTGATCCAGGCTCAGGTTGCGGGCAACAGCCTGATAATGATGATGCACGCGGAAAAACGCGAAGACCAGGATGGGAATGAGCAGGATGACAAACCAGGCGCCGGAAGTGAACTTGGTAATGGCGAAGATGAGCATGACAATGCCGGTACACACCGCGCCAAAGCTGCTAATTGCTACTTTTAGCCGCCAACGCGGATCATATTCCATCACCGTTTCCAACCCTTGTACTTTTTCACCCGGCTTGAGTCGGCCGATTTTACGCAGGCGCACCACCATGCCGGATTGGGAGATAGTGAAGCTGAGAAATACGCCAATGGCATACAGTGGTATCAACGCTGTGGTACGGGCATCCATCACAATGACCAGCAGCGAGGCCATCGTTGCCAGAGTAACAATACCCCAGTTGAAGACCAACCGCCCTCCACGAAAAGTGAGCTGCCGAGGCAAGAAGCCGTCGCCAGCGTGCAGCGCTGCCAGACGGGGAAAATCAGCGTAGCTGGTATTAGCCGCCATCAGCAAGATGAGCGCCGTACCGGCTACGAGAGCCAGATAGAGGATGCTGCCGTTGCCAAAAACAACCCGTCCTAGCTGCGAAATAACAGTTTCTGTTTCACTGGGCAACGCCACAATCTGGTGAGCCAGAAAAGTGATGGTGAGGAAAATAGTAATGAGAATACCGCTCATCCACTGTAAGGTAATGGCGGCATTACGACTGCGCGGCTCTTTGAAGGCTGTGATACCGTTGGAAATGGCTTCAATACCGGTGAGGGCCGCCGAACCACTGGAAAATGCCCGTAAAATCAGGAAGAGGGAAAGCGCTTGCACAGTGCCTGATTCCACAATTTCCACCCCGGTAACTACGCCAAGTGTGCCTGTAAAATATTTGTACATGCCTACCGACAGGGTGAGCAACATAGATCCCAAAAAGAAGTATGTGGGGATGGCAAATATAGTGCCGCTTTCTTTGACGCCGCGCAGGTTGACTATGGTCATGACTAGAATGACCAACAGGGCCATTTCTACGCGGTAGGGCAGCAGGGCGGGAAAGGCTGAGGCAATTTGGGCGACGCCGGCAGAGATACTGACGGCGACGGTCAGGATGTAGTCGGTGAGCAGGGCAGCGCCAGCGATTTGTGCGGCTACTTCGCCCAGGTTGTCACGCGCTACAATGTAGGCGCCACCACCGTTGGGGTAGGCATAAATTGTTTGCCGGTAGGAGATGGTGACGATGATCAGCAGGATGGAAATGGCAATGGATAAGGGAATGGAGATGCCCAGCACGGCGCTGCTGGTGCCAGCCAGGGCGAGAATAAACAGGATTTCTTCGGTGGCGTAGGCGGTGGAGGACAGGGCATCGGAAGCAAAAACGGCCAGACCAATGAGGCGTCTGACGCTTTGGCTTTCCAGATCCTGGGTGGGAATTGGCTTGCCAAATAGCAGGCGAGACAGGGAAAAGCGGGAAGATTTTGTTGATGGTATGGTTTTGTCCATTTGTTTAGATTAACTCCTCATCTAAGAGAGAACGAAATTAGTGTGTGTGGTGATGATCTAGTTTGGCGACGATATCTTGTTGGAGGGTTAGGGAAGGCGCCCAGGTAAGCGATGGGGTCAGATCGTCTAGTGTAAGAAGCAGTTGATGCTGTTTAGCTAATTGACAGCTGAGCAACCAGAGGCGGAAGCGTCGCCAATGAGGGAGAAGGGATGGGGGCATGTGGATGATAACGGCCGTTACCTCTAACTGTTCTGCTATATCCACCAAAGCGTGCCAATAATTGGCATACTGACACAGGTGTAGGTCTATTGAAACGCCATAATCTTCGGCCGTGGCGGCCATGTCTGACAAGGCAGCCGTATCTTCCGGTGTGACGTTTACGGAACCGGCATCCGTGCCCAACAATTGTGGGTGACGGACAGGCACCATTTTCAGCAGTACGATTTTGGTCTGACTGCGGCGAGAGATGGCGCAAGCCAGGTGCAGTGCGGCCATTGTCCATGATTTGTCGCCCATGACAATCATTAAATAGGATGTGTCCATGATAAGCTCCTTGTGTTCAAACGTATTGAACGCCACAGAGATACATGTCTGTGGTAATAAGAGCTTACAACGGCCGTCGTAAAGATTTTGTCAGTAAAAAGGGCTGCCGGTATCAAGTTTTCATCAAGAAAAACGGATGTGGGTTAAGCTGGTGTCAAGAGGAGGGTCAAGCGATGTCTACAAAGCGGTAGCCTATTCCTGGCTCGTTGAGAATATAACGCACGTTGGCGGCCGGGTCTTCCTGTAGTTTTTTGCGTATCTGATTGATGTAAATACGCACATAATGAGTCATTTCGGCATAGTCTGCCCCCCAAACGCGAGCCAGAATGGCACGGTGGGTCATAATCTGGCCGGGATGGGTAGCCAGTAAGCACAAAATTTCATATTCGAGGGGGGTGAAGTGTACCTTCTCGCCAGCAATGGTTACCAGATGTTTGGCTAGGTCTATCATCAAATCACCGACAACGATGGTGACTGTGGCGGACGCAGTTGGTTCTAGCGTTACCCGTCGCAAAACAGCCTGGATGCGAGCTTGTAGTTCTTCCATGCCAAAGGGTTTGGTGAGGTAATCATCTGCCCCGGCGTTGAGTGCCTGCACTTTGGAACGCTCATCGCCACGCACGGAGAGCATGATGATGGGCACCTGGCTCCACTGGCGCAGGCGGTGACACACTTCCAGGCCATCGAGGCCATCGCCCAAGGCAATATCGAGTATTAACAAGTCAGGGTGGTGGTGGGTAACGGCCGTTAACGCTTCTGCACCGGCTGCGGCCGTCACCACTTTGTATCCATGCGCAGTAAGACCCGTTTGTAATAGTTTGCGAATTTGCGGTTCGTCATCCACGATCAATATAAGCATCGGTTTCACCTTCCATAGGCAAGCGTGGCAAAGCCATGATAAACGTTGCCCCACCACCGGGTGTATCTTCTATCCAGGTACGGCCATGATGGGCGGTGACAATTCCCTGGCTAATGGCTAACCCCAGACCCACATGCCCATCGTGTCCTCGGTAAAAGGGTTCCATGATGTGCGCCTTTTCTTCTGGTGGGATGGTCGGGCCATGATTGACTACTACCAGGCGCACTTCTTCTTCATTAAAGGTTCCCCCGATTTCTACCTGGGTTTCTGGCGGTTCGTAGCGTAGCGCATTGTCGGTGATGTTGCCCAGTGCTTGCAGCATCAGGCCGTGGTCGCAGCGCACCAGGGGCATGTCATCAGGGAAATCGAGGCGGATACGGGTGGCTTGATGCCGCTGCCAGGCTTGAGCCGCCACATCACCCGCAATTTCGGAAACGGCCGTCCAATCCTCATGCAGTTTCAAAGCGCCAGCCTGCAAACGGGACATGTCCAATAAGTTCCCTACCAGTCGATCCAGCGTGTCAGCCTCCTGTTCAATCACCTGCGTCATTTCCTTCTTTTCCGCCGGCGACATCTGCTCCCGCAGGAATTGCAAATTACTAGCGGCCGTTTTAATGATGGTAATAGGCGTACGCAAATCATGGGAAACCGCTTGCAACAGTGTTGTTTTTAAACGGTCAGCCTCTTCGAGTGCCCTGTTGCGCTGCACATCCTCAGCCAGTTCTATCCGTTGCAAAGCCATGGCTGTCTGCACCACACAGGCCATTAAAAAACGCCGTTGCATTTCCACGGGTGGAACCACAAAGTTCGCCTTCAAGGAACCGTACACCTGTTCATTCATGGCAATGAGCAGGTAAATGGTTGTCTGATTGTCGCCAAGCGGAGCCGTTTCATCCATTTCACGAGATGCCAGAACAGTGCAGGATACGACAGGTAGATTTTCTTGGACCACATTCTGCAGCGTCCGGTAAATATCCTTGCGCTCATTCAGCCCGTTAAAGGCACTGCTGAGTTCATACAGGATATTTTGCTCGCTGGCCCGGTGACGAGCGATCTCTGCCTGTCGCCGGGCATAAGCGGCGAGTTGGCCGGTGATCAGCGCTATCAGCAGAAAAATGAACAGGTCGAGCAGTTCCCGTGTATCGGCGACAATCAAGGTGTAATAAGGTTTGATAAAGAAAAAATTGAAGCAGAAAAAGCTGACAAAAGCGGCTGCGAAAGACGGTACTGTACCCAACCAAATGGCAATTACCAATGTTAGTAGCAAGTAGATTAGGGAAAAGTTGGACAGCGTGAGCGCCTCACGGATGCGCCACAAGGGAATGGTCACCAGGATGACAAGCCCGACTGCGATAAGGGGGCGCAATTGTGTGCGAAAATGAGGAGAACCTTTGACGATCATAGAGTGAGTATCGAATCCTCTTATTTAAGTAACTATACAGGTGTTGATTTTTCACTCGAAAGACCCTAAAGGTTTTGTATAACGCAGAATTGAATCACTCGAGGTCAAACCCTTAGGGTCTGTACAGTTACTTATTTTATATCAGAAACCACGTTTCTGGAGCAGGCTGAGTAAGTGTTTGTCAAAAATAGTAACCTGTGCCATATTAAACTTGAATACCTTGTGTAGCTCAAGGGAAAATCATGAAATGGAAAAGGTTGTTTTGCAAAGGTGCGCTATGACGACAGAAAAACCAGAACCTATCTTAGAAGCCGAAATAGTAACAAAGAAGATTCGCAGAGCACATATACTGCGAAACCTGCTGCTGCTGGATGTGTTGCAAGATAAAGAATCGCGGCCAATTTTCTATTGGGCTGGTAGTATTTTGCTGATTGGCACTTTTGTCTATCACTGGCTTGAAGGCTGGAGCTATCTCGACTCCCTCTATTTTTGCGTGATTACCCTGGCCACCATTGGCTACGGCGACCTAACCCCCACCACCCCAGAAGCGAAGATTTTTACCATTATCTATGTTATCAATGGCATTGTGATTTTGCTCGCCCTGTTTGATCGGATACGCGCCGTCCGCAGTTTGCGGATGAATGGACAATGGAATGAGGGATGATGGGAAACGGCCGTTATCATTTTAGAATGGTATCTACGCCAAGCCCAACTGTCATGTAGCCTCATAGTAGGACACAAGTTTTCTCTGGATTTTGCTATCCACGCCTCTGTGTCATCCGTGGCTTAATTCTTCAGGCGAAACATCTCCACCCGATTCTTGAGCCAATCCACCCAAGCATCGACCCCCTCCCCCGTCGTGCAGGAAATTGGGAAGAATTCCGCATCTGGATTGAGGATTTCGATGCCCCGTTTGAAATAATCCATATTGAAATCAATATATGGGAGTAAATCAATCTTATTGAGAATCAGCGCATCAATTCCGCGATAAATATTCGGGTATTTGTACGGTTTGTCATCCCCTTCTGGCACACTGGCGATCACAATATTGAAATGCGTGCCTAAGGCAAACGAAGCAGGGCAAATCAAATTGCCGACATTCTCCACAATCAACAGCTCAATCTCAGCCAACGGCAGTTGCGGCAGCGCTCCACTTAACATAACAGCGTCCACATGGCACGAACCGCCCGTGTTGATTTGCACAGCAGGCATTCCTGCCGCCATCACCTTGTCCGCGTCGATGGTCACATTGGCCGTATCTCCTTCCACCACACCCAGCTTGAAGTGGGGAGCCAACGCCTCAATCGTGCGCAAAATGGTGCTGGTTTTCCCCGCGCCAGGAGAAGCCATCACATTCATACCCAGCACCCCAGCCGCTTCTAATTTTTCTTGGTTGTGTGCTGCCAAGCGGTCATTGGCACTCATAATTTCTTGAATAACAGGTACAGTTGTCGTCATGATATTTCCTTATTTATGGTGTCTCGACCTGGATGCTTTCCAGCCGAAACTCTTCGCCACTCAAAACCGTCAAGCGAATGCTGTCACAAGAGGGACAAGCCTCTAATTCACGGGACAAGGTATATTCTGTGCCGCAATCTTTACATTGCAACCGTGCTGGCACCCGGTCAAAATGAAGGGTTGCACCAGCACACAGCGTATCTTTGCTGATAATGTCCCAGTAAAATTGGATTGAATCATCCACAATGGAAGAAAGTTGCCCAATCACCAAATGCAGGTCTGTTACTCGAGTTGCATTGGCTTGCTCGGCATAATCAACAGCGATAGCCATTATATTTTCAGTGATAGATAATTCATGCATATTACAGTTTCCAAGGATGCAGTTTTATCATTTTTCACAGGTTTCCTCAATATGTCACATGTCATGAATAAACCTGCGCTTTGTCACACATAAATTTTGATGCACGATCTTCGTATGCTCGGTGGCAGAGCTTGTCGAAGCCGGTGGCAGAGCTTGTCGAAGCCGGTGGCAGAGCTTGTCGAAGCCCTTGACGGTTCCGTTACAATAGTTATATGAAACTTGGCATTCTCTCTGATACTCACAACCATACCCAGAATCTCCAAAAAGCCCTTTTAGTTTTCCGTAGTCGTGGGATTTCAACACTCATTCATTGCGGCGATATGACCAGTCCCAACACGGCCGAACTGCTAACAGACTTCCAAATCATCGCCGTTACGGGCAATATGGATATGAATACTGGCAGATTGGAAAGCACGTTGAAAAAACTTAACCCAGCAAACTCACTATGCGCAACGTTTACAGGGGAACTAGCGGGTGTAGCAATAGCGGTCACTCACAGCCATCGGGGAAATGTGCCGGATTTGGTGACAAACGGCCGTTATACCTTCATCTTCCACGGACACACCCACCGGCGCAAACACGAGCAAATTGGCAACACCCACATCATCAACCCAGGCGCACTGGGCGGCACACGCCACGAGCCTCGTTCAATATGCATTGCCAATCTTGCCACAAATACTGTAGAATTCATTCAGATTGCTGATTCGTAGAAAAAGCTGTCATGTGCATTGGGTGATCATCTGCTTGGGTTCGTATGACAATTTCCACTAGGTTCAACTACATAAGTTGATTATCATAAAATAAACATAATCAAAGCATACAAAAAGTTCGACTATATATCTTTCGGAGGATTATATGACAACAACAAAATGGGTCATCGTGGACAAAAAATGGTGTGAGTATATTGATATGGAAGCCACCATCATGGAACAACGCATTTATCCGGCTGACGTGCTACCTGACACAAGTTCGTATAAAGTGATTTCACGTAAATGCTCGGCCAACGTCGCCTGCAATCTCGCAGAAGTGCCTTGCACTTACGCCTTCACCAACCCCGTCACTGACCGCTACGAATTAGGCTAGCGTCAACAATACCGTTACGGTACTACCACCACTAACTTTTTAGACTTCAATCAGAATTTGAATTGTGTTGCCTCCTGATGTGAACGCTCACATCAGGAGTATTTGCGTAAATTATTCGCAGTCAACTATCAACCAACATTTTCCGTTTTGCCATGCTTACTTGCGCAACCGGAAAAGTCCAAAGACGACGGCAGCCAAAACAGCCGTGAGACCGGCGGTAACGGCCGTTTTCTCGAGCCACAGGTTTCATTTCCACTTCTTCCCACAACTCAGTCACCGGCTCCATACGCTGGCGAGGCGTCACCCCAAAAAAGAAGCGGATAATTGCCTTACCCAGGCGATAATGACCTGGCGCCCGCATAATCGTCGCCACATCAAACGGGCTGGGCGGCCCACCAATGGCATAAGAGCGCATCTGCGTAAACTGCTGCACCTCTTCCTTGCCATGCGTCCGCGCATTGCCCGACTTCTTTACCCCACCAAACGGCAGCAGCGATACCGGATAATGAGAAATGGCATCGTTGATATTCACCGAGCCAACATCCAGCCGATGCGCCACCCGCTTTGCCTGACGCATATCGCCGCTCCACACGGCCGCACTCAAGCCATACTCACAATCATTTGCCAGGAAAAGCGCTTCAGATTCATCTTCAAATTTCATGATGGGCATGATGGGGCCAAACGTTTCCTCACGCATCACTTTCATGCTGTGATCCACATCAACCATGACGGTTGGCTCCATAAACAGGCCATCCAACTTGCCGCCGCGCAGCACCTTTGCCCCTTTTGCCAGCGCATCATCCATGTGGTCGGTGATGATGGTGACCTGGCGCTCAAAGGTAAGTGGCCCCATGTTGTAGGGGTTATCGATGCGGGGTGAGTACCCTATTTTGAACCGACGCGCTTCTTCGAGAACGGCCGTTACGAATTCATCATAAATACCCGCCTGCACATACACCCGTTCAATACCCATACACGTTTGGCCGGTATTGTAGAACGCGCCCCACGCGCCCCATTTTGCCGCCGCCGCCACATCCGCACTATCAAACACAATCATCGGGTCTTTGCCGCCCAGTTCATAAATAAACGGCGTCAACGAATTAGCCGCAGCTTGCGCAATTTTGTGTCCTGTCGCTGTAGAACCAGTCAAAAAGATGAGGTCTGGCCCCGACGCCACAATCGCCGCGCCCACAGAGCCATCGCCATGCAGCACGCGCACAAACGGCGACATTTCTGGCACGCGCTCAACCAGTCGCTCCACCAACTGTCCCACCGCCGGCGTTACTTCTGACGGTTTGAGAAGGACGGTGTTACCCGCCAACAGTGCCGAACACATCTGCGGCACTGTCAAATCAAACGGATAGTTCCACGGGCCAATCACCGCCACCACCCCATATGGATGCGGCTCGGTGTAGTAGCTTTTGAACATGTAGAGCCCGGGTGGCACGCGGCGGCGGTTTAGCCAATGGGGTGCGCGTTTGTAATATTGGTGCAGTCGATCAACCGTCATATTGACTTCGATCAAACCGTCTTGCCGACTCTTGCCCGTATCTTTGTTAATGACTTCCGAAATCTCATCAATCGAGTCAATCATCACTTCCTGGAACTGACGCAGAATGCGTACCCGTTCTTTGAGCGGCTTTTTACGCCAAATCATGAACGCCGAACGCATTTCTTTGTGCGCCAGGGTGATTTCGTCGGGAGTTGCCATTGCCACCTCGCCAAACTGTTCGCCAGTGGCAGGATTGATGAAGGGAATCGTACGCGGTTCTTGCATGATGAGTCTCCGTGTCCTCTGTATCAGGGGAGACCCTAAGGGTTTTAGCTATCGCAAAATTGAATGTCTCGAAACCAAACCCTTAGGGTCTATACGTTACTTCTATTTTTTCCAGGCTTTGAGTAGGAACAAGATTGCCAACGGAACGGCCGCCAGGAGCATGAAGGGGAGCGCGGTTTTGAAGAGAGAACGGCCGTTTTCGAGAGAAAGCCTTCCATTTTCCACCATCATTTCCACACCCGCAGGCATCTGCAACGGGGCTGGTTCTGCGGCTTCTGCCTTCGCGGGAATCTTGCTCATCGCCCGTTCCGTCATCGCCGTAATCGTCAGGCTGGGGTTCACGCCCAAATTCCCCGGAATAGCCGACGCATCGGCAATAAACAAGCCCGGATAGTTAAATGCTTGATGGTTGATGTCAATCACGCCCTTCGTTTCGTCAGCGCCAATGCCACACCCACCGAGAATGTGGGCGGTATTGGGAATGCCGAGCATATCGTTCATGCCCGTCCAGGCCACACCATCCACCTTTTCCGCAAATTTTTCCACCACTTCCCGCCCTGCTTCAATAACAGGCGGAATCGGCACATCTTTATCACGCACACTGACTAAATTTTGCGTAAACAGCGTCCAAATACTGCGCCCCCGTTTGATAGCCATCTTATTTTCCAACGTCTGCATAATTAGCAGCACCGTATTCCGCTCCGCCCATCTAGGTTGGATACGCACGGAGTAAAAGTCGGCTGGCCGTGTCAGAGATTCCTTAAACGAGCGTTTCAGTCGTGCTTTCACATCTCCATCAAACTGAATCAACGGCATCATCAAGTTGCGCATAAACGAATGGCCGGGCGCAAAGCGGACTGGCTCCACGCTGGTCACATCGTCTACCCAGAAGTGGGACGAAATCGCCACCCCATCAGAATAAGCGACATCATCGCCTCGGGCCGTGACACCCATCATCGCTTCACTATTACTGCGCACATTTTGCCCCAACTGTTCAGACAAGCAAACGCAGCGACCCTATCTCGTTCTTACATTTCAGGAGTAAATTCAGCGTTCCCAAAGCACCCGCCGACACCACGACATGTTTGGTGCGAACGGCCGTTTGCCGTTTCATCGCCCAATCAGTCACCCTTTCATACAGGATTTCGTACCGTGCCCCATCCGGCTGCGCCCCATACAAAGGCCGAATATCCAACACATTCGCCTCAGCCCGCACCTCAGCCCCCCACTTCTCAGCAAGATACAGATAATTTTTATCCAACGTATTCTTGGCGTTGTGCTGGCAACCCACCATACACCCGCCACAATGGATACAGCCCCGCCGATCCGGCCCATCGCCGTCAAAGAACGGGTCAGGCACCGTCACGCCCGGTTCCCCAAAGAAAATACCCACAGGCGTTGGCTTGAACGTATCTTCCTTGCCCAATTCCTGGGCAATTTCATAGAGACGGTGATCCGCCGGCCAAAACTTAGGGTTCTCGGCCGTACCCAACATGCGGTCGGCCACCTCGTAGAACGGGGTCAGTTCTGCTTCCCAATCCGCCAGACCTTGCCATTCTGGCGCCTCAAAAAACGCCTTAGGCGGCTTGATGTGGGTGCTGGCATAAACCAAACTGCCTCCCCCCACCCCACTGCCGTTCAGAATCCAGATGTCATCAAAGAAATTGATGCCCATGATGCCAAAGCAGCGAGCGGCCGGGAGCCACAAATATTTAAATATATTCCAATTCGTTTTGGGGAAATCTTCGGCCTGGAACCGTTTGCCGCGTTCCAAAACCATGACACGGTATCCTTTTTCGGAAAGGCGCATCGCTGAGACACTCCCGCCAAATCCAGATCCAATGACAATATAATCTAAAACGTCATCTACAACTTGTGCGTGGTTTCCATTTGTCATGTGTTATCACCCCTACCCAGGTTTTTAGTAAACAGTTACAGTGGACAGTGACAGTGAACAGTGAGTGGTTATTTGTATGTTTATTTTATAACACACTGCGTTATATTGTACACGCTTTCCCACGCTTTCATCCTTCATCCTTCATAATTCATCCCTTCAGGACATGTTGTAGTAATACAACAAATGTTTCCCGGGAAACATTATGCAAAGTGTCAACCTCGGTTGACACTTCATCCTTGGTTCATTGACGCGACTTACCATTCATGTTATAAGTTTGGTGAATGAGTCGATTAGTCACTTTGTCTGATAATCACATAGTCAATTCCCTTACCCATCACCCCTATCAGACCACCGGACAACTCGACTAATCGACGACAAAACTAGTAGACTATCCGACTAATTCTCAGGAGGAATCATGGCAAAAATCATCGCCGTAGCTATGCAAAAAGGTGGTGTGGGCAAAACTACCACCACCATAAACCTGGCCGCCGCTCTGGCTGAACAAAAACAGCGCGTCCTCGTCATCGACCTTGACCCGCAGTGTAACCTAACCCAACATTGCGGCTTCGACCCCGACAATCTCACCCCCACCATCTACGAGCCGTTCAAACAAGAAGTAGACGGTTTCGAGAGCAATGTGGCAGACGCCATCTATGAAACGGACGAAAATTTCCACCTCCTCCCCGCCCAACCGGAACTCAGCCTCATCGAACTCTCGCTCATCAACACCCTCAGCCGCGAGCGCGTCTTGGCAACAATACTGCAAAGCATTCAGAACGACTACGACTACATCCTCATTGACTGCAATCCGTCCCTGGGGCTGCTCGTGGTCAACGCGCTCACGGCCGCCAACAGCGTCATCATCCCCATCCAAACCGAATATCTGGCGGCTCGCGGGGCGCTCATGATTCTCTCCACCATCGAGACGGTGCGCCGCAAGAAGCTCAACCCCGACCTGGAGATTTTGGGCATCCTGCTGACCATGGCGGATACACGGACAACGTTAACTAGGGATATACAAACGGCCGTTAAAGAGCAATACGGTGACACCATCCACATCTACGAACCCGTCGTCAAACGCTCCGTCCGCTTCGCCGAAAGCGCCGTCGCCGGCAAAAGCATCATCACCTACGACCCCACAAATTCCGGTGCCGAAGCCTACCGCGCCGTCGCCAAAGAAATATTAGGCAGGTAAATCAATGAACTTCACAATTCACAATTCATTATTCACAATTCATTATTGAGGAAGCCCTATGGCTCGAAAACGCCCCAAAATAAACCTGTCCAGCCCCATCCCCGCCAAATCCGACGACTTTGGAGCGCTCTTCAGCGCCGAAAGCGACATCGAACAAGCCTCTGGCCTGCAACTGCTCGCCCTGCGCCTCGACGCCATCACCCCAGACCCCCAACAGCCGCGCCACACCTTCCTGGAAGAAACCCTCACCGAACTCGCCGACTCCATCAAACAAGACGGCGTCATCCAGCCCATCGAAGTCACCCAGGTGCGCACCGGCCAATACATGATCGTCCACGGCGAACGGCGCTGGCGAGCCTCCCAACTGGCCGGACTAGACACCATTCCCGCCGTCGTGCGCCGCCGCACCTACGACGACGTCACCCGCTTCGTCCGCCAACTCGTCGAAAACATCCAGCGTGAAGACCTCAATGACGTAGACCGCGCCTTCGGCATGGTACACTTGCGCGACATCATGCAAGAAGAACTCAACGCCGAAATTGCCGACGGTAATACCAGCAGTAAACCCCATTCCCGCAGCGTCAGTTGGGCCAAAGTCAGTGAACGACTAGGCTTCACCCGCCAACGCGCCAGCCAAATCATCCAACTGCTCGACCTGCCCGACGAAATCAAAGAAGGCGTGCGCCAGGGAGCCATAAGCGAACGGGATACCCGCGCTCTCAAAGGTCTCAAACCCTCCCAACAGCGGGCACTCTTCCGCGCCCTGGAAGCAGGTGACGTCTCCAAGCAAGAATACAAACAAGTCGCCCACTACCTCAAAAACGAAGCCCCAGACTCGACTGTGCATCAAGCCATAAGCGTCCTCCACGCACCACTGCCGCCCGCCGCTGAACAAGAGTTCGATACTTTCCTCGATAGCATCGACGATACCATCGACGATAGCACCGGCGACGATTTCGACTCCTTTGCAGACGAGGAAATGCTCGACAGCGACCAACTGCCCAATGCCAAAGGCATTCCCGCCACATCGGGCAAGCGCATCACCAATTTACAGCGCCTGCATTGGGTACGCGGCCACCTCGCCCGCACCACCACCCAACACACCACCACCGCCGAACAACAAGAAATGAAACGTCTGCTAAAATTAATCCAAGAAGACATCAACTCATTACTAAAAGCATTAAACTAACCATGAAAAACGAATGATACGGGTGAATAAACCCATTCATCCCTCATCATTCATCCTTCATCATTCAAAAAAGGGGGTAAAAAATGTCTACAAAAACCATCATCATCACCGGTGCTTCACGCGGCCTTGGCCTCGCTATCGCCCAAGATGCGGCTACCCTCGGCGCAAACGTCGTCATGTTCGCCCGTTCCGCCGACCTGCTGGCGCAAGAAGCGCAATACATCCGCGATGCCGGTGGCGCAGCTCTCGCCGTCCCCGGCGACATCAGCCAATTGGCCGACTGCCAACACCTTGTCGAAAAAACCATGAGCAACTTCGGCCGTATCGACAGCATCGTCCATAATGCTGGCGTGCTAGAACCCATCGCGCCCATTGCCGAAGCCGATCCGGCGCTGTGGCAGCAAAACTTGATGATCAACCTGCTCGGCCCCATGATGCTCTCGCAAGCCGCCCTGCCCTACCTGCGCCAGAACCGGGGGCGCGTCATCCACGTTTCCAGCGGTGCTTCCACCTATGCTATTGCCGGGCTGGAGCGCCTACTGCGCCACCAAAGGCGGCCTCAATCAACTCAGCCGCGCTCTCGCCATCGAGGAAGAACTCGTCACCAGCATCGCCGTGCGCCCCGGGTTGATCGATACAGAGATGCAAGCCGTCATCCGCACCATGGGCGCTCAAGGCATGCCAGAAGAAGCCTACCAACGCTTCCTGCGCTTCAAAGATGAGGGTCAACTGCTGCCGCCCGCAGTCCCAGGCGGCACATTGGCCGTACTCGCCCTCTACGCGCCGCGCGAGTGGGATGGCGAATTCCTTTCCTGGGACGAGGAACGCGTACAAGAACTCGTGCGCAAATACGCCACACGAGGAGATTGACGATTTTTGATTGACGAATTACGATTAGGGGCGTCTCTTGTCGTACAAAATTATTGCAAACTGATGGAGGAATCAGCACCATGTCTACTGTAACCGCGAAGGAAGCCTTTAATACACTCAAAACCAACTTCAACCTGCAAGAGTTAACAATGCTTGCCTTTTCTGTGGGCATTCCCTATGAAGATTTAGAGGGGAGTGGTAAATCAGGGAAAGCCTTAGCCATGGTGCAATACGCCCAGCGGCACGGCAAATTTGACCAACTCGTCGAAGAAATGATGGCGCCCCGCGATGAAAATGTAACCCTGTCACCACCAGAAGGCGTGCCAATAGGCAATGTCATCCATAATTATTACGGCGAAGTTGTTCAGGGCAACAAAGTGGGCGGGGACAATATAGAAATCGGCTCTGTCTCAAACAGCTCAGGCATCGCCGTAGGCAAGGATTCTTCTGCTGAAGTAACCACGCAAACACCTCCACCAGCAAATACCCCACAACCCGTAAACCAATACACCTTTCACGGCAATGTAGTTGGTTCTGTCATCGGCGATGGCAGTTTGCAAGCAGAAAATATCGCCGGTCGGGACATTATTATTGGGCAGGAACCCAAAAACAAGCAAGAATTTCAGGAGTCAGTTAACCGCCTTAGAAGCACTCATCCAAGAAGCCATCGCCAACAACGAAATTCCGGCCAACGAAGTAGAAGATGTGCAGGATGATGTGCAAGACGTCGCCAAAGAAATCGCCAAAGAGACCCCCAGTGCCAAACGCCTGACAAGCCGACTGGAATATGTGCAGGAAATACTGGATAAGTCAGCAGGGGTAGCAACTGCGGCAGGGAAAGTGGGCAGCGCCGTTCTCAAAGCCACCCCCATCGTTGCCGGCTTAGTCAAAGCCGCGTCCATCTTGTTCTAACCAGGCCACACGCCTATTAGCCACACGGGGAGCCGCCACCATGAGCAGAAGAAAGCCAATCCAGCCAAGAAACCAATATCTACGGCAACGTCACCGGTTCAACATTAGGCGGGGGCACAGTAAACGCTCGCAATATTGCCGGGCGTGATATCCACGAACACAATTACGGCGAACACAAAATCCAATACCCCATCAGCAATTTGCCGCTTGGCAACCTGCACTTTGTGGGGCGGGTGGCGCATTTGCAAGCGCTGACTGCCGCCGCGCCAGGATCAGCCACGACGATTACGCAAACGATTGCCGGGCTAGGCGGTGTGGGCAAGAGCCAGTTGATGCTGTATTTTGCCCACCAACAACTGGCGCAAGAAGCCTATGACATTATCTGGTGGCTGCGGGTGGACGAGGCGCTGGCTGAAGATTTTTTGGCATTGGGACGGCAGTTGGGACTGGCGGTGGCGGGCATAGAGCAGGCCGCGGCGGTGCAGTTGGTGCGTAACTGGCTCAATGGCAGTGACAAACGCTGGCTGTTGCTGTGCGACAACGCCGACCAGACAGAACCGCGCCAGTTGCGCCCGTTTCTGCCGCAAAACCCGCAGGGGCGCATTCTCATTACCTCACGCAACGCGCAGTGGCAGGGGCTGGGGAATGTGCTGAGGCTGGATGTGTTTACGCAGGCGGAAGCGGCGCAGTTTTGGCAAGAAAGATTGGTCCAATCTGGCAGATTGGACCAATCTGCGACGGAGGCACTGGCTGAGGCACTGGGCCGCCTGCCGCTGGCGCTGGCACACGCCGCCGCCTATATGAACGAAAACGGGCTGGACGCGGCTGGCTACCTGGCATTGTACCAGGGGCGGCGGCGCGATTTGTGGCAGCACAGCCCGCCGCCAGACGATTACCACGCCACCATCACCACCACCTGGGATATTGGTTTTGAAAAGGCACGCCAGACACGCGGGGCGGCTGACCTGCTGAACCTGTGCTGTTTCCTGGCGGCAGACGACATCCCGCTGGCACTGCTGGTGGCGCACGCCGCGGCTCTGCCAGACGAATTGGCGGACGTGCTGACTGACGAACTGGCCCGAAACGCCGCCTTGAGCGCCCTGGAACGGTATTCCCTGCTGGCGCGAACGGATGGTATGTTGAGCATCCACCGGCTGGTGCAAACGGTGGCCCGCGACCAGATGGGAGAAGAACGAGCAAAGGGTGGGCAGAAGCGGCTGTTGACCTGCTGGCAAAAGCGTACCGTTTCGACCCACACGACATGAACACTTGGCTTGCATGCGGCCAATTACTGCCCCACTTCATGGCGTAGCGATTAATCTGGCTGCAGGAATCGGAGCAATACCAGCAAGCGCTGCCTTTTTGAACAACGAAGCCGGTTTTTATTTTCAGCATTACGGGACGCTGGCAGAGGCACAGCCGTTTTACGAACAAGCCCTGGCCATCCACCAGCAAGTCCTCGGCCCCGAGCACCCCGACACGGCCAGCAGCCTCAACAACATGGGCGGTCTGCTGCAAGCGATGGGGCAGTTGGCGGAGGCACGGCCGTTTTACGAACACGCCCTGGCCATCCGCCAGCAAGTGCTCGGCCCCGAGCACCCCGACACGGCCCGCAGCCTCAACAACATGGGCGTTCTGCTGAAAGCGATGGGGCAGTTGGCGGAAGCACGGCCGTTTTACGAACACGCCCTGGCCATCAGCCAGCAAGTCGCTCGGCCCCGAGCACCCCGACACGGCCCGCAGCCTCAACAACCTGGGCGGCCTGCTGCAAGCGATGGGGCAGTTGGCGGAGGCACGGCCGTTTTACGAACAGGCCCTGGCCATCCGCCAGAAAGTGCTCGGCCCCGAGCACCCCGACACGGCCACCAGCCTCAACAACCTGGGCTGCCTGCTGCAAGCGATGGGGCAGTCTGGCGGAGGCACGGCCGTTTTACGAACAGGCCCTGGCCATCTGACCAGCAAGTGCTCGGCCCCGAGCACCCCGACACGGCCACCAGCCTCAACAACATGGGCTACCTGCTGCAAGCGATGGGGCAGTTGGCGGAGGCACGGCCGTTTTACGAACAGGCCCTCGCCATCCGCCAGCAAGTGCTCGGCCCCGAGCACCCCGACACGGCCAGAAGCCTCAACAACATGGCGATTCTAGCTGAAAGCGATGGGGCAGTTGGCGGAGGCACGGCACAGTTGTTACGAACAGGCGCTAGCCATCTGGGAAAAAGCATTGGGTCCAGACCATCCCAACACCAAAATTGTCGCCAGTCTGAATCAATTTAATACGTAACCTGTAGGGGCGAAGCAGTTGGGTATGGTCTGGGTCACAACAAACGGCCTCATCTCCAACTGCCTCGCCCGTGTTTATGCCGCGCCCTGGCTCGTTCAGCGCGGAAACGGCGTGAGAAGACGCCTTTGCCTTTGCCTTCGACAGGCTCAGGCGACGGCTTGTCTCTGATTTTGATTATGCCGCGCCCTGCCCCGTCACGGGCGAGACGACGCGAGAAAAGGCAATCGCTTGGCAAAAACCATACCGCGTCGTTTCGCCCCTACGGAGGGTCCGTGATAGGTGATGCCGCGCCAGGCCCGTCACGGGCGAGACGACGGGAGAAAACGCTGCACGCTTCTCGCAGCATCTGGTATCATCCGAATTCGCGTGATAGGCATGATCGATGACCGTCGTGATGCCCCGACCAGGGTGTGGCCCACCGTGGATACGATTGGGTACAATGGCGCATGACCATTCAAGGACACGCCACCGCCAGTCGGCACACAAGCCGTCGCCCACAACCATGCCGCTCTGCGCTATGCGCCTCTGGCCGATACCGGTCTTCTGGTCAGCCGGCTGGGCTGGCGTAGTCAGCACCTTACCACGCCAGCGCATCAATCAGGCCACCCTGCTCAAGCAGGCCCTGGCGCAGGGCGTCAATCTGGTTGACACCACGAAGCTAGAGCGAGAGCCAGAGCTAGAGGGGAAGCGGGATGGGGTGGTTTTGCTGGGCAGGGTGGGCTATGTGCAGGGAGAGGTGTATGAATGGGCGGCGGCGCGGAAGGCGGAAGGACGGCCGTTTCCCAATATCGTCAAATTCTCCCAAGAAACCGACCACTGCATCCATCCCGACTTCCTGGGCGCGTTTCTGACGCGCAGGCTGGAGACGCTAAATTTGGCGGCTCTGGACGGCTTATTGCTCCACAACCCCGAACTATACTTGCAATGGGCAGATCGCGTCGGCATTCCCTTGCGCGAGGCGCAGCGCACCTACTACCAGCGCATCAAGGCCGCCTTTGAGTATCTGGAACGAGAAGTCGCGGCTGGACGCCTCCAGTTTTACGGCATCAGCAGCAACGCCCTCACCATTCGCCGCGACAATCCAGCCTTCACCTCCCTGAGCGCCATCCTGGAAAGCGGTGATTATCCTCACTTCAAACTGGTGGAACTGCCGCTCAACTTGCTGGAAACGGGCGCCGTCACCCAAATCAATCAGCCCAACGGCATAGACAATGTGCTAGACACGGCCGAAAAAGCAGGGTTGGCGGTGTTAATCAAACGCCCCCTCACCGCCAGACAAGAAGAATCGCGCCTGAGTTTGGTGGATGTGGCGGCACCTGACTACCCGGCCACGCCAGAGGATATGTCAACCGTGGTTGACACTTTGATGGCGCTGGAAAGCGAATTCCGCACCGATATTTTGCCCGTCCTGGCGCTCGATGCGGACACCCAGGTCGATTTACAGAACAAGTTACGCATCGGCCATATGCTGCAAGGGAAATGGGGTGGCTTTGGCAGTTACTGGAACTGGCTCGACATTCGCTCCTTTTTCATCTTGCCGGAAGCGCAGAGTGCGGTGCAGTTATTGCAAACGATTGAAAAACCGCCCTTCACGCTGCCAGGATGGTTAAGTTTGTACATAGAGATGGTGAATCAACTATTGGCGGCGCTGACGGCCTATTACCAGGAACGCGCCCATGACAAGGCACGAAGCCTGCATGAACGAGCAATGGCCTGTGATGATGACTGGCAGGCGGACGGGTTGCAAGGCACCGCGATTAAAGCGCTTCTCTCGCACCTCGCCCATCACCAGCATTATGCTAGATGCCACCCAATTGGCTGATTTCTCAACCATCCAGTCGGCACTGCAACAACCCGTGACGCAGAAGCCAAGGCGGGAGGCGTGGCAGAAGCTAACCATCAACTGAAAACAGGCAACGAATAGCGCGGGGGAAGGGCTTCGACAGGCTCAGCCATCGTCATGCACGAGCCTTCGACAGGCTCAGGCTTCGTTGGGACTTGGTTACGTGCTACTTTGTCACTTTTATGCCTCCCAACTTGTACACATTCACCACTCGCTTAATCTTCCCCCTTTGCTAAAATTGTACATTGCCTCAAAATCTTGATAGATTGTAGGTGGCGAGTGATGATTTTTGTCTTTCGCCTTTGGTCATCCGTCAATAATTAAGGAGAGAGTGGAACCGTGAGTGACATGAACGCATTACAAGAACAGTACGAACAGTACAAAAGCATGGGCTTGGCGCTTAACATGCAGCGTGGACAGCCTTCCGACGCTGATTTTGATTTATCTAACGAGATGTTGACCATCGTCGATGAAACCGATGTTGTAACGCCTAGCGGTATCGCCATCCGCAATTATGGCGGCAGCGTGGCTGGCATTCCGGAAGCACGCGAGTTATTTGCGGGAATGATGGGCGTGAAACCGGAAGAAATCATTGTGGGTAATAACGCCAGTCTTACCCTGATGGCTAACACGCTTATGTGGGCCATGCTCCGAGGTCTCAAAGACAGTCCACGGCCGTGGAGCCAGGAAGAAACTGTTAAGTTTATTGTGACCGTGCCTGGGTATGACCGTCATTTCACCGTTCTGGAGTCCCTGGGCATTGAAATGGTGACGGTAGCGATTACGCCGGATGGGCCAGATATGGACGCGGTGGAAGCATTGGCTGCCAACGATGCCAGCATCAAGGGTATCTTCTTTGTGCCTACTTACAGCAATCCTACTGGTGATAGTGTGTCTGATGAAACGGTTAAGCGATTGGCTAGTATGAAAACGGCCGTTCCCGATTTCACTATCTTGGCCGACGATGCCTATCTCGTCCACCACCTGACCGACGAGCCAGTTAGACCACTCAATCTGCTGCGTGCTTGTGAAGATGCTGGCAATCCAGATCGCGTTTATCTGTTTGGTTCCACCTCCAAAATTACGTTTGCCAGTGGCGGGATTGGTTTTATGGCGGCGAGTGTGGCTAATGTGGCCTTCATCAGCAAATTGATGGGCACGCAATACATCGGGCCCAATAAAATTGAGCAGTACCGTCATGTTAAATTCCTGAACAATTATCCTGGCGGCATTGATGGCCTTATGCGCGAACACGCCAAACTCCTGAAACCAAAATTTGATGCCGTGGTTGAAGTCTTGACACGTGAACTGGGCGGCACCGGTCTGGCGACCTGGACGAATCCGAAAGGTGGCTATTTTATCAGTCTCGATACCACCAAACCGGTAGCAGACCGTGTGGTAACGTTGGCAAAAGAGGCTGGCGTGGCTTTGACTCCGGCCGGGGCCACTTATCCGCATGAAAAAGACCCCCACAATGCCAATATTCGCCTCTCTCCCAGCCGCCCACCGGCCGAGGAAGTGGCACAAGCCATGGAAGTGGTAGCGCTGTGTGTGAAGCTGGCTTCTGCGGAATTTGATGCAAAATAGGACCGGATTAACGCAGATTAACACGGATTTTTGTAAGTGTGGCGAATAATTCAAGACACTAACGATTTTTAAACTCAAAACGGCCTTGATTTGTGAAAAATCAAGGCCGTTTTTTTGTTATCAGTTCCCAACGAAGCCTGAGCCTGTCGAAGGCTGGCACGTGACGGGCTTCGACAAGCTCAGCCCTAAGCGACAAGCTCAGCCCTCGTTTCAAGACTAGAAAGGCCAGTCGTCGTCTGAGACGGAAATGAACCATTCGTTCAACCAATTCATGATTTCTTTAAATTTATGGGCTGGCGCTTGCTTGTAAGAGGTAATACCAAAGCGCCGGTAAAGCTCGCCATAGGTGGCGCCAAATTCATTGCGCCCACTTTTCTTGCCCTGGGCAATGGCGAGCAGTTTGATCCCCTGGCTGATTTGCATGGCCTGATCCTGGGTAACGACAGCCGCGTCAGAGGCAATTGCCCCTTCTAATTCCTCTAAACGACGCCCATGATCTTGTACTTTGGCCTCGATGGCAATCTGCTGCCGCGCCAGTTTGACAACAGCCTGGGCAATGAGGTATGCCTGTACCGTATCGCTGTCGGAAGCCTTCAGAAGTGATTGGAAATCATCATCAATTGCCAGTTCACCTGATTGAAATGCATCCCACAAAATTCTAGCGGCGTTACGCTGAAGCTGTTCCAGCTTTGAGCGAATTTCTTCCTTAACAACTGCCACCCGGATTCCCGTCAACCATAACGGAACCAGATCAGCACGAAGCACTCGTGAACGACGCCGCTGCATGGTATCACCCTGGGTAGACAAAACGTCTACCCAGGTCAGGCCATCACTCAGTACCGCATGATTTTGCATACGGCGGCTTTGCCCCTGCGTATCTATACCCAGCGCATCGCACATGTGAGCAACAACGACATATATTTGACCATCAGGTAAACGAACGGCCGTTACCGAATCGCCATACATTTCAACATCTTTTTGCTCAACAGGCTGTAATGATTTTTCAGTCATCAAGTTCGCTCGACCGTTGGTTATTCAGCTCATTATTCAACGACATCTTCTGAATCAATCAGGTCTTGAGCCTCATCAAACGTGTCGTCACCTGTTTCTGGGGCGGCGTTTTGCATCTTGCGCAGGACAAAGGAGTACCAAATCAGAACAAAGGCAATAAATAACAAAAAGAACCCAAAGCCATAAATCAAGAGGCCAATCGCTAACTCGCCCATAATCGGCATCAGCATCAAAATAAGCGCCACCAAAAGGTAGCCAACGCCAACGATAATGTGGGAACCATCTTTATGGCCTTCACGGCGCACATGGACACCTTTGTAAATTTCCAAGATACCACTAATCAAGGCGAAGGCAGCCATTAAAACAACCAGCAACTCTGGCGCGATTGCCGCGATTTTTAGCGGATTGAGTATCACAAATAAACCAGCAATGACACCAATAATGCCAATGATAATGTCAAGCCACCATTTAGAATGATCCATGCGGTGAATAAAGCCACCAACAGCCGCCCAAATACCGCTAACAAACAGAAATCCACCCGCAAACATGGTGGCGATAAGAAGTGTTGGCCCTGTCCAGAAAAGCATCAATAAACCGAGGATGGCGATGCAAATACCACGCAATAAGACTACCCACCAAGTGGCGGCCATCAGTTTGTTCATTTCTTTATCGTATAAAGACATTTTATTTCTCCATGAGCGCTGACAACTAGAGGTCAGCTTGATTGGGTGCAATTGTAGCGCAGGGGGGCAGAGTGGCAAAGTTGCAGTGGCGTATATTTCGAGTGATCAGTAATCGGTAATCGGTCATCGGTAAGGACAAACCAACCGATCACTGTTTACCGATCACCGATTACTAGCTTTTGAGTTTCTCTTCAATCTTCTTTTCCAGCCCCTCAATTTCGCTGCTTCAACTTTGTTTCTTCCTGACCAAGCACGTTGAGGCTGTTTTCGGTGGCTTCCAAGCGGTCAACGTATTGACTGCGCACACGCCCTTCTTTGCCTTCGCTGGTGAGCGCTTGCATGTTGCCCTGAATTTGCTTTTGCGCGTCGTAAATCTTTTGGCGCTCCTGGTCGATTTCGCTGATACGCTGTTTGTGGCGGTTGATTTTCTCGAGAAGGCTCAGAATTTGGGCGATGAGATCATGCGTGTTGCGGTCAATGAGTCCATTACTCAGGATAACGCTGCAAGTTAACATAAGATTGCTGCTGGATTTCCTCGCGCCGTTGACGTAAGCGGCGGGTATTGACACGTAAAGTCAATTCTGTCTTAGCGGCTACTTCCACAGCAAAACGCACGCTTTCTTCGGTCGTTTCGGCCGGGGCTGGGGTGTCGAACAGGTCATAATAGGCGTTACGCGGGTGTTCGATGAGTATGTCCATGGGGCTTCCCCGTTGTGTTGTTGATCTGATACTCGCGCCAGCGGATGTCCCATTCTTCAAACAGGAGGTAAGCCCCTTGAATAGACAAGCCATAAAGCTGTGTTTCAACGCCATTTTGCTCACGCACGCGCACACCCAGTTCCACCGCGTAGGGGATGATGAACTCGGCGCTGTCGGCAGTGAAGGGGAGGACGGCTTCACCGACGTAATCACCGCCTTCGATGACAGTGGCGGGGCCGCGTTCCAGCGTCAGGCCAGTGGTGTTGGTGGTGCGCAGGGTGGCGATGGGGTGGGCGGCTAGTTTGGCGCTGTTGTAGATGAGTTCTTTGCGGTAGTCGAGGGTGGTCGAGAGGATAGGCACCATCGCCGATTGGCCGCGGCCGACGCTGACGGGGGTGGTGATGTGATATTGGAATAGTTCGCCCATGGCTTCGCCGCTGGTGGAGACGGAAACGGATTCCGCCATGTCTTGTCGAGACATTTTGCGTGACATTGCCTGGGGGGCGGGCGCGGCGGGGGCAGACATGGCACGCATCGGCATGGCCACTGCTGGTGGGCTGTCGGCAAAGACTCCCGCGCCGGCCATCAAACCGACTGGGCCAGGAGCCACACGGGATTCTTCTTCGATTAACGGCCGTTCCGGCGTAAATGGTGTATACAAATCATAAACAAACGAAATCGGCATCCCGGCCACGAGCGAAAGAGAAATCTCACTCAGTTCCTCTTCCAAGCGGTTGTCGAAAATACCCCAGCCCAGGAGCAGGGCTTTTGGGCCGCCTTCGGCTTCTGGATCGGCCACAAGGCGGTAACTGACGCGCCAGGTCGGGGCCGGGGCGATGTAGCTCACAGAGAGGTCATGCTCGCCCGGGGTCAGGCGGATGGTGACATCGCGGTATTCTTCCTGGGTTTGAGCGACCTGGAGGAAAAAGCGCAAATCAGCCGCACCCCGTTCGTCGAGGATGTCGGCGCTTTGCACGCGGTTGAGCGCGTAAGTTTGCACTTGCTCCGCCTCGTCCAACAGCAGTGAAACGAGAGAATCTCCGACCGGCTGGCGTTCTGGCAGTTCATCGAGACCCAAAAGTGTGCCAACGGCCGTTTCCCCTTGATCTAGTTGCAAAGAAACCCGCCGCCCACGCAAGCCCACCAGCAAATCACGTAAACTGCGCGTATCACTCAGGCGCACGGAGCAACCAGCCAGCCGTTCTTCGCGGCTCTGCGGCGTGGCATAATCGATGCCCAGCACCTGCCCGTCGCCCCAATCAATGGCCGTCAGGCTCTTGAGAATGTCGTTCATTTCCTCCACACGGAAGGAAAGTGACACCTCAGCCCCAGTCAATTCAGCGCGGCGCTCAAAAAAGCCAACACCATGTTTGTATAAAGTCATGCGGGTTATGGGAAGAGTAGACATAATGCCTCCAAAAAGGATCAATTATGAAGGATGAAGGATGAATTGGCAGGACATTTTCATCCTTCATCCCTCAACCTTCATCTTTTTGAGCTATTTTACCACAGAGGCAGTTGGAACGTGGGCCGTTTGCCGTCCAGGAGGACGAAGGGTTTGAGGCGTTTGGTTTGCACGCCGATGTGGTGCAGGTCGTCGATGTCGCGCAGGGTGCCGACGCGGCGGGCAGAGAGGATGGAATCTGCACCCCAGGGGCCAATGCCGGGAATGCGCAGTAGTTCCTGGCGCTCGGCGCGGTTTAGCTCGACGGGATTGTCTTGCAAATGGGACTGCGCCCAGGCCAGTTTGGGGTCGATTTCCAGCGGCAGATTGCCTTCCTGAGTAAACGGCAAATCCTCGAGGTCAAAGCCGTAATCACGGAAGAGGAAGGAGGTCTGGTAAAGGCGGTGTTCACGCAGGCGATTGGAAGGCGGCAGATGTTCCAGCGGCGTATCGGCGACGGGGCGGAAGGAGGAGAAATAAGCACGAGCAATCCGCACCTGTTTGTAGAGATATTCTGAGGTGGAGAGCAGTTCGAAGTCAGTTTCCCCCACTGCGCCCACGACAAATTGGGTGGTGGTGGAAGGCCAACGGCCGTTCCAACCCAAATGCGCCGGTTCATTCTGCCGAATCTCTTCAATCATCTGTAACGGCCGCACCAGTTCCTCAAAAAACTGCTTCTTGGGCGCCAACAGCGCCAGCCGTTTGTCGTTGGGCGCTTCCAGGTTGACAGACAGTCGATTGACATAACGCATCGCCTGACGCAATTGCTCTTTTTCCGCACCGGGCATCACTTTGAGGTGAATATAACCGCGAAAATTGTGTTTTTTGCGCAAGATTTCAGCAGTGGTGTTCAGCCTGTCCTGCGTATTGACACTGCCTTTGATGATGCCTGAACTGAGAAATATGCCTTCTACCACGCCAGCGCGGTACAAATCCATGAAGGATTGCGCCATTTCTTCTGGCTTGAAGGTGACACGCTGCCCACTGCGTCCTGCCCGGAAGGGGCAGTAGTAGCAGTTGCGTTCGCAAGCGGAGGTGAGCATGGTTTTGAGCAGTGGGATGGTTTTGCCGCCGGGCATTTTGGCATGGTGAATGCCGAGATCGCGTTGGAGGTTTGGTTTTTGGGGGAGATTGGAGATTGGGGATTAGAGATTGGAGATTGCGCGTTGATCTGCAATGCCGCAGGGAGCCAGTTGAGGGGCTGGGCGGAGGCTGGTTTCTTCGGCGGGTTCCAGAACCGCGTTTTCGGCTAGATGTTTGAATTTCGAGATAGAATCCATGTTCTAATTATAGAACATTCGTTCGGAGGCTGGCAAGCATGATTTCTCGATGCCAGGAGACGTTTTCGAGGAAGGAATTGCGAGTAGGTTCGTCTGGGATGTGGGAAACGGCCGTTTTCAGCAAATCAACCGTC
Source organism: uncultured Chloroflexia bacterium (assembly GCA_963747345.1). Taxonomy (GTDB): domain Bacteria; phylum Chloroflexota; class Anaerolineae; order Promineifilales; family Promineifilaceae. The sequence goes on from CAVVFA010000019.1 coordinate 48,390, forward strand.
TTTTCCAATAGTGGCTGGGCACGGTCATCCGCATTGGCAAGCAGGGCTTGATAACACGTCCAAAGCATGCGTAAGGGAGCATCCGCCCCGATAAAAGGGCCAACCGTATAGAGATAGTCGAGCATCTCTTCAAGGACGGGTCTCGTGCCAGCAGCGTTGCCCAGAATCAACTGGGCGCGAATCCAGCCAGCCATAGATTCCAGCGCAAAGACTTCCATGCGTAATACACGGTAGCCAACGGCCGATTTACGCAATAACCAGGCGCCTTCTGGCACACGATTCATCCCGACAAGGGCATTGCCTAAACCGCCCCAGCAATACATTTCTATCTCTTGGTCGCCAATGCCCGCCGCAAGCTGTTGACCTCGCTCAAAATGAGTCGCGGCGTCTGCCCATTTGTGCCGCATATTCTCGCACCAGCCAAGCAGAGACAAGGCCACCACCTCGTTATGACGGTTTCCCGTCTGCTGGGCAATGTCTAAATTTTGCTGAATATAGGCTTCGGCTTGCGCGTAGTTGCTTAAAATGACTTCAACGTAGCCTAAATTGCCCAACGCTTGCCCTTCTCCATCTAAATCCCCAATTTCACGAGAGATTTGTAGATCACGAGAAAAGTTTTCACGCGCTTCCTCAAATTGATACAGCGCCCCGGCAATATCCCCGAGATTTTTCAAAACACGGCTCTCTGTGCGCCGATCTCCAATTTCTTGAGCAATGGTGAGGGCGGCGTTTAGGTGGGTAACGGCCGTTCTCAAATCATTCTGGAAGCGTGAAACCTCACCCAAATCATTCAACACCGCGCCCTCCATCTGCTTGTCTCCTGAGGCGTGGCACAAGGCTAAGACACGATGGTAACTGCGCACCGCTTCCTGGTAATCGCCCTGGAGGAAGGCGATATTGCCCAAGTTGATCAGCGCTTTGCTTTGCAGATCATACTGCTCTGTTTGCTCCGCTTGCACCAGGGCTTTTTGCAACTGCTGTGTCGCTTCTTGATACGCGCCGGTCGGGACGAGCGCCAATCCCCATTGCAGATGCGCCTCAGCGGCCTGAAGGGGGGTGCTCGCGTAGGAGAGTGCCCGCTGTGCCTCGGCGGCACTCTGCGCATAGTCCCCCAATGCTTCTGCATAACGAGCGACGCGCAAGGCCACCGTTGTCAGTAGGTTACTGTCACCTTGGTTTTGGGCGATGCTGGTGAGGATAGCAAGGTCTTGTGCCTGCAAAGTGCGCTTTCCTTGCAGGTGGTAGATGTCCTCCCGTGCCAAATGTAACGGGAATTTTTTTGTTTCACGAACGGAAAGGGTCAACGCTGTGGAAAAATAGGAAACGGCCGTTTCGTTTTCATACATACGCGCCGCCTGTTCACCTGCCAGGCGCAGGTAATGACGGGCAGATTTTCGGGCAGACAACATGCCGTTTTTGTAAGCCGCATGGTAATGGTGGGCAATCTCACGAAAATTAGGAACCAAGTCGGTTTTAGAGATCGATTCCAGCGTCAAGGCAGCCTGATAATGAATGGCACTCCGTTGAGATTCCGGCTGCATCGTGTAAGCCACGTCGCGCAGTAAGGCATGTTGAAAACGTACACGAGACTCTGTGTGGCCTTGCCAAATATCCTGCTGGGCTGCTTCCTGGATTTTTGCTAACAGTTCCTCGTCGTCCGGGCACATGGCGGCGAGCAAGGCCAGCGAGAAAAGCTGTCCTAAAACGGCCGCTCTTTGCACAAGCATCTTGACAGGCTCAGACAATCTATCCAGCCGAGAGGTGAGCAGTGCAGTCAAGGTCTTGGGCAGTATTTGTTGATCCGCATCAACCAGGGTGAAAACGGCCGTTTCTCCCATCTGCCCAATGGTGAAAAATCCTTGCTGCCTCAACTCAAATACAAGCTGTTGCACAAAAAAGGGATTTCCCTGACTTTGCCCGTGAAGAAAAGAAACAATCGCCTCCGTTACCGGTTTGCCCAACAACAGTCGGCACATATCTTGTATTTCTGCGGGTTTGAAGGGTTGCAGGGCGATACGGGTGTGGAAAACGGCCGTTTCCGGTTTGAACCGCACCGAAAATGGACCATCCGGGCGACCCGTTACGAGCAAAACGATGGGGAATCCGGCGAGACGGCGGGGAATATCGACCACAAACTGCCAGGATTCATCGTCTAACCAATGGGCATCCTCAATATGCAAGACCACCGGTTTGATTAGCGCCTGTGCTTGCAAAAACGCTGTCAAGGCCAACAAGCTGTTGCTAAACCGGAGTGCCGGGTCTATTGAATTCTTGACGCTGCCCAAAGAAATGCCCGCCAACCGGGCCAAGGTCGTTTGGGTACGATGTAATTCCGCATAAACAGCCTGTCCCCGTTCATCAGCCACATCCATCAGCTTTGCCGTGATTCCGTTAAACTGATCGATAAACTGTTTCCAGTTTTCTGAAGTTTCTTGCTCAACCAACTGTTTGAAGTGCGTCGTGAGCATTGTTTGAAATGGATTAAGCGACTCGCGCAAAATATCGTCGGCAGGGCAGGTGAGCCAGGTTGTCTGCCCCTCTAGCTGCTGCCGGAGTACTCCCGAGAAATAGCTTTTGCCAATGCCTGCTTCGCCTTGAATGGTGATGATGCCCGCGAAACGGCCGTTAAAAATAGGAGCCAGCGCTTCACGGCATTGGGTCATCTCCTGCTGTCGTCCAACCAGGCCAGTGACAGGCAAATTTTCAACGCTAGAAGCCATTCCCATCAGCCGGAACAGCGATTTAGGCTTTTGTTTGCCTTTAAATTGGAATTCTCCCAGCGATTGCACGACGTAAGAAATGTTCAATTCACGCGCGACCGTCTCATCTAACCAAATCTGCCCCCACTGAGCCTGACTGACGATGCGGGCGGCGGTATTGAGCGCGTCTCCCACGCAGCCATACTCGCTGTAGGCCTCACCGCCTCTATTGCCCGCCCAAACCAAGCCATACGCCAGACCCGCACGCCAGGGAACGGCCGTTTCCTGTTCCAGTGCCAGTAAAAATTTAGCCGCCCGTTCCACATTATTTTCATGACTAACGGGCGCCCCAAACCAGATGAGCATCATGTCACCTTTGTCGCCAAATTCGAGCCGGTTGAAGGTACCGCCATACTGTTCAGCCAGGGTCATCACCTGCTGCACCAACAGCGGCCAGTTAAAATTCTCAGCCTGAAAAGAGACAAAAACGGGACATACTTGGCGAAAAGTAGGAGAAACAGGGGGCGGGTTGCCTTGATTTCGCAAAGAAGTAGCTAAAACGGGCGGTAATCCCGGCTGCGCTCGCTTTTCTACGGGAGGGGGCGGCGGCGCAAGGCGCGGGGGTATGATTTTATGAAAGGCAGGCACATCGGCAGACCACATATCAACTTCTGCGGGCAGGTAGGCCAAGATGCTGTCATGGGCGACGATTTCACCGGTAACGGCCGTTTGCTGGGCATCGGTGCTGTCATAAAGAGAATCACCGCGAAAATAGCTGGTGGTTTGGTGATCATTGTAGAGAATGCCCCACGCGGCCTCGCCAGTCGCCATGCCAATTTTGACGCCTATGGAAAAGTTGCCGTAGGGGGTAACAAACAGGCTAAAGGGGCCACGCGCTGAACGAAACCGACGCTGAATGGAAACGGCCGTTTGCCAGGCACGTTCGGCGGTTTCTTCTGGAGATCCGGGGAAAATGGCAAAAAAGCCATCCCCAGCGAACATGGGAATGATTCCTTGTCGGGCATAAACCAGACAAACCATCTCGCCAAATACTTCACCCAGAAGCGCACTTAAAATTTCTGCGCCCTGGTGGCCGTATTGGAAGAGTGTTTCGGTAAGCGGGGTAAACCCCGAGATGTCGATGAAAAGTATGCTGGCGGAAAAACGGCCGTTTAGCCCCCCATCCACATAGCTTTCCGGAATAATTGTGTCGGTGAATGTGTGCATTGCAAACTCCGGTTTTTGCACAGAGGTTAACCGTTATTTTAATGCATTATCGGCACATTTTCGAGACCCGTAAGTCCTGTTAGGGCTAGTAAACGGTGAACTGACTATTGTGCCATGCGCGAATACGGTTGTTGGGCATAACGGCCGTTTCCCTGTTCAAACAACGTGGGGTAGGGGAGTACCACACCGGATTGTCCCTTGTGGATGCGTTCCAGCTCGATAAGCCGCTGCATATCGGCGTCCGAAAAGCCGCTGATGACTTGCTGCAACCGCGACAACGCCCGCGCTTCTGCCTCCCGCTGCATCGTTTGCTCATGAACCGCTTCCAGCGCCGCTTTCACCTGCGGCGGCATGTCGATAGCCTCAATCATCACTCGGGAAATATCGTAGCCCAACGGCGATAAACGGCGCACCACCTGTCGCATCACCTCTTCCTCCAGTTTCTGATGCGCTCCTGGCAAGGTCAACTGTTCGACAGTGTAATTGCCGAGTATGTGGTGCAAGCTGTTGGAGAGATGGTTTCTGGCGGTAACGGCCGTTTTCTTCGTCAACAATCGTGCCATTTTCGCTTGATTAGCGGCTGGCACACGCATCGGATCGAGCGAAAAAGCCAATTCCCACGAAATCATCAGCGACAAGCCGCCAATCGTTTGCAAACCATCTGTTTTGCCTTTAACTGTGGGTGGTGACAAATCAATACGGCTCTGCACCTGTTCCTTAAACGGCAGCAGCCAATGACCACCCGCTGGCAAAAAGCGCAGAAATTTGTTGCTGCCCGCTTGCGTCACCACGCCCAGTTCCAACTCCGGCACACGCACATACGCCCAGCGGCGCAGGCCAAAAAAGATTAAAACGACATATGAGGGTAACGGCCGTTAATTCAATCATCCACATGGTAAAACCTCCGTAAAACATTTAGTGTCTTAATAACACTTACTTATTTTAGTGTACAATAGACACTATTGTCAAGAGGCAATATTTATGCTTGACAAACGGCCGTATAATGAGGGTAGTTTTATCGTCCATTATATGTCAAAAACAGGAGGAACACATGCTCAAAAATGGCTCGTTTTCAGACGGTTGGACCGACATGCCACCCGCCCCCGGTCATCTCATCAATCAGCAGCCCAACAATTGGACTTTGCGCTGGATTGAACCAGGAGAATCCCTGTTTGGCGCAGGAGACACCGCCAAAGGTGTGCCAGAATGCGTCCACAAACTATCTAATCAATTGCCACCGAACGAAAGGCTAGGGGGGTCGCAAGCCTTGATTTTAGCAGGGGACGCCACCTACAAAATTTTCAACGCCGGGGCACCCTTTGGCGCAGAACTCAAGCAAACGGTAACTGGTTTGCAACCAGGCACAATCGCCAAATTGACGGTTCCGGTTTTGGTGGATTTACATGGAGAGACAGATCCGTTTGGCGCTGAATCTGGCGTGTGGGTAAACGGAGAAGGACATTGGGTCAACAGCCGTCAAGTCGAAAACCGGCGCTGGTTCCGGCATAAGGTTGAGTTCACTGTGCCTGATAACGGGAAAGCAGAAATTGTGATTCGGGTGAAAAGTAAGTGGCCGCGTCCCAAAGATTTTTTCATCGATGGCATCACGCTGGAGGCCGATGAAGACCCCACCGAAACGATTGAACTACCTGATGACGACATGGTTTTTGACAAAACGGCCGTTTCCATCACAATCCCCGCCGAACTCAACCTTCAGGTCGTCACCACCACCTGCCACACCCCCGGCGTCATCGTCATCTCCGTCCCCGAAGGCGTAGAGGTAGAAATCAACTGATAAAACCGCAGATTTCGCAGATTAACGCAGATTTTGCCGCTTCGCTTATGGTTTTAATCTGACGTAATCTGCGTAATCTGCGGATAAACTCATTCTTTCTTCTGTCTCGGATTCTCCAAGCGTACCGCACAAACCTTATACTCCGGAATCTTCGCAATCGGATCCAATTTGAAATCCTGCGTCAGGAGATTGGCAGAGGCTTCGCGCCAGTGGAACGCCAGGAAAACCGTGCCGGGCGCGACCCCTTCGCTCACTTTAAGCTGAGTGCGCACCTTGCCTCGGCGGCTTTCCACCACCACCGCTTGTCCATCAGCCACGCCCACAGCCTCGGCATCAACAGCGTTGACTTCCACGTAACCGCGCGGCGCAGCCCAGGAAAGCGGGACACTGCGCCGCGTCATCGTGCCAGTGTGGTAATGGAACAAAACGCGGCCAGTGGACAGGAATAGGGGGTATTCTTCATCAGGTATGTTCGGCGGGATCAACGGCCGTTACCGCATTAAACTTGCCCAACCCCCGCGAGAACTTGCCGATATGCAAAATCGGTGTGCCGGGATGGTCGCTGGTGGGGCAGGGCCATTGCAGACCCTCGCCTTGCAGCCGTGCCGTGCTCATACCGGCGTAAATAGGCGTCACGGTCGCCAGTTCTGTAAAAATATCCGCCGACGAGGCAAAATTCCAATAACCAGGCCGAGAAACACCCATCGCTTCATCAAATTTGGTGGCCAATTCAGCAATAATCCACCAATCCGGTTTCGCCTCGCCCGGCGCAGGCAGCACCGGTGTGAGCAGTTGCACGCGCCGTTCCGTATTCGTAAACGTACCATCCTTCTCCAACGAGGCAAAGGCCGGCAAAATCACATGCGCCAACTGCGCCGTCTCACAGGGGAAAATGTCTTGCACCACCAGGAAATCCAGACTGCGAATCGCCTTTTCGACATGGTTTGTATTGGGGTCAGACATCATCGGGTTTTCGCCCATGACATACATGGCGCGAATGCCATTCTCTTGGCCGACTGAATGCATCGCCTCCACAATCGTCAGGCCAACTTTGCCCGGCAAATCGTCCACCTGCCAAGTTGCGGCCAATTCTTGACGCGCTTTATCATCGGTGACGGCTTTGTAGCCCGGGAACACGTCCACCAGACAGCCCAGATCACATGCGCCTTGCACGTTGGCCTGCCCGCGCAGTGGGTTCACACCTGTTGACGGTTTGCCTACCTGACCGGTCAACAGTGCCATGTTGGCTAAAGTCATCACATTGTCGGTGCCGTTGCTGCGTTGGGTGATGCCCATGGCGTAAAAAATGCCGCTGTGACCTCGTTCATCGCCATATTTGGATTCACCAGAAACTCGTTCACCTAAAGCGTAAATTCGTGCCGCCTCGACGATTTTTTCCGCCGCCACGCCCGACATAAGCGCCGCATATTCTGGTGTGTACTGCTCTAAAACCGCGCTAAATTCATCATATCCTTCAGTGCGCTGGGCTATAAAGGACTCGTCGGCCCAACCTTCATGGATGATGGTGCGCATAATTGCCAAGAAGATGTAGATGTCGGTGCCTGGTTTGATTTGCAAGAACAGCGTGGCGTGTTTCACCAGTGGGATTTTGCGTGGATCCACGATGATGAGGTTTGCGCCATTTTTGGCCGCTCTCACCATTTCGTAGCTGATAACGGGATGGGATTCGGCCGTGTTAGAACCTGTCACAAAAATACAGTCTGCGTCCCGAATTTCGCCGATGGAGTTGGTCATTGCGCCACTGCCGAAGGCCTTCACGAGGCCTGTAACGGTTGAGCTGTGTCACAATCGGGCGCAGTGGTCCAGGTTGTTGGTGCCAATGCCCGCCCTCATGAATTTTTGGTAGAGGTAGTTGTCTTCGTTGGTGCAGCGGGCTGAAGCCAGTCCCATGACAGCATCGGGACCATATTGTTTGACGGTTTGGGCGAGTTTGGTGGCGGTGAGGGTAACGGCCGTTTCCCAATCCACCGGTACAAAACTATCCTCAATCACCACCTTGCGTGCTTTCAACGGCGAGGTATCGGGCAACTGCCACGGCTCGTCGGTTAGCCCTATCTCATACGCCACATCCTTACGAATCAACGGCGTGGTCAGTCGTTCAGGATGGCTCACAAAATCCCAGCCAAAACGCCCTTTAGAGCAGAGCATTTCGCCGTTAACCGATGGGTCTTTGGAGGCTTGGGCGTAAAGAATCGAGCCATTTTTCTTGGCATACTCAATTTCGCAACCCACGCCGCAGTAGCCGCAGATGCTCTTGGTGCGCTCCAACTCCCATTCGCGCCCTTTGCCTCGCCGCGACATCGGCAGCAGCGCCGCTGTGGGGCAGACTTGCACACAATTCCCACAAAAAACACAGGAGGAATTGATCATCGGGCCATCAAATGGGGTGGCAACATGGCTGTTAAAGCCGCGCCCGACCAAATCAATCGCTTCAGCGCCGACCACTTCATTGCACACGCGGGTACAGCGCCCACACAAAATGCAATATTGATGGTCGCGCAGGAAGAAAGGGTTGTCGTCTTGGTAGAGGGTGCGCGAGATTTCTTTGTCGTGGCTGGTTTCGGTGATGCCATACTGGTAGGCGTAGTCTTGCAACTGACAGGAGCCAGCCTTGTCACAGGTCACGCAGTCGAGTGGATGATCGGAGACAAACAGGTCGATGATGTCGCGGCGCATTTCGGATAGTGCTTCGCTTTCGGTCCGTATGTCCATACCTTCGCCGCAAAGCAAGCCACAACTGGCTATGGGATTGGCAACCCCTTCAACCTCAACCATGCACAAGCGGCAGCCACCCGATACGCTCAGTTCAGGATGGTAGCAGAGGCGCGGCACGTCTATGCCATGCGCCAGCGCCGCTTCCATGACGGTGGTGCCAGGGGTGGTTTGTAGGGAACGGCCGTTAATTTTCAATTCAATCATGATTTATCTACTCCGTAAAATACCCAGCAAGCAACTATCATCGCTAGAGTCTCTGACGTAAACCAAATTTTCGGCTCACAGATGGTTTATAAGACCAGCCGCAATTGCCAGCATTCTTTCTCTTATTTGCTCCTTGTGGCATAACGCCATGCGAACTCTGTGCATCTACTCCATATAATGGCCATTTCATCAGTTAATTAAATACCGGGTAGGGGCAATGCAATCCGGGCAAAACATGAAGACCAATGGGATGTCTGCGTAGCCGTCGGCCATGTAACGATTAGCGAATGTAACACGCGGGCGAGGCGATGGAGAACCGTATGCTAAGCAAACGTACCGCCCGATCGCATCGCCCCTACTCAACCTGAATCAACGCTTCATATTCATGTCGGAAATAATTCAACGTACTCAACACCGGATTCGGCGCAGACTGCCCCAGACCACACAAGCTGGTTTTCTTCACCAGAAGACACAACTTTTCTAACTTGTCTAAATCTTGGGAAACGGCCGTTCCCCCGATAATCTTGTCCAGTAAACTACGAATCTTCACAGTACCCACGCGGCACGGCACACACTTGCCACAGCTCTCATCGACGCAGAAATCCATGAAAAAGCGGGCAAACTCCGGCATCATCGTCGTATCGTCCAATACGACCAGGCCGCCCGATCCCATAATCGAGCCAAGCTTTGCCAAACTTTCATAATCGACGGGCGAATCCAAAAACGCGCTGGGAATACAACCGCCGCTGGGGCCACCCGTTTGCGCCGCCTTAAACTCACGGTCATTTGGAATGCCCCCGCCGATTTCATTTACAATTTCGCCCAACGTAATGCCCATCGGCACTTCAATCAGACCAGTGTTGCGCAGTTGCCCCGCCAGCGCAAACACCTTCGTGCCTTTGCTCTTTTCCGTGCCAATGCTGGCATACCACGCCGCGCCATTGTTAATAATCGATGGAATATTGCCCATCGTTTCCACATTGTTGATCACCGTCGGCATTCCTTTCAGCCCAGACTGGGAAGGGTAGGGCGGACGGATGCGCGGCACGCCTCGTTGACCTTCAATGGAATGAATCAGCGCCGTCTCTTCACCACATACAAACGCCCCTGCGCCAATGCGAATCTCGGCATCAAAGCTAAAATCAGTGCCTAACACTGACTTACCTAAAATTTTGCGCTGCCGTCGCCTTGATGATGGCTCGTCGGACACGTTGAATAGCAATCGGATATTCGCCGCGAATGTAAAAGTAACCAAACGAAGCCCCCACCGCATACGCACAAATCATCATGCCTTCCAACACGCGATGCGGATCATCTTCCATCACGGTGCGATCCATGTAAGCACCCGGATCACCTTCATCCCCATTGACGATGACATATTTCTGCGCCGCCTCTTCCCGACGGGTGAAATGCCATTTGAGACCCGTGGGAAAACCCGCGCCGCCTCGTCCGCGCAAGCCACTTTCCTGGATGAGATCACATACTTCTGCGGGCGTCAGATTCTCCAAAACATAGGCCAACGCTTTGTAACCGCCATGCGCCAATGAATCTTCGAGTTTATCGGGGTCAATTTGCCCCGTCTGGCTCAAAACAATACGCACTTGCTTGGCGAAAAAAGGCAAATCCAAAGGGATAATATGAGTTTTCAGGCTTTTCTTTTCTTTGGTGTGCTGAAAACTGGCATGAAAATGCATGATGTCAAATGGCTCAATACCCTCTGCCTTATCTGGGTCCTGTTTGAACACGTGCTGCGCCACAATTTGCTGTGCCACTTCTGTGCTCACTTCGCCATAAAGCAGCGGGGCTTCATCTTTGGCCTCCACGCGCACCAATGGCCCCCGGCTGCACAAGCCCATACAGCCTGTTGGTACAATTTCTACGGTGTCCTCTTCGCTTTTGGCAGCCGTGACAGCCTGTTCCAAAGCCGTATGCGTATGGGCAGCGCCAGACGAGAGACAAGCGGTGCTGTTACAGCAAAATATGCGCTGTTTGTATTTTTCCTGCCTCGTCTTTTCTTTTTGTCCGAGTTCTTCAAGTTTTTTGAAATTGACTTGTGTCATGTGACTATCTTTGGGCAGGGGCAGACCGGGTTGGGTTACCCCTGCGTTAGGCTTGATTTGCTTTGGCTGATGAGAGGGTTTCTTTCACAGTTCTGGTGATGGATTCCGATGTTTCTTTGCCCTGCACGCGACCATCAAACACGGTAACAGGCGCTAATCCACAGCTTCCCAGGCAGCGGGCAGTGGTCAGGCTGAACAGACCATCGGCAGTTGTTTCGCCAGCATGAATATTAAATTCATCTGACAGTGCCTGCACAATTCGATCTGAACCTTTGACGTGGCAGGCGGTGCCGGTACAAACGATACAGTTGTATTCACCGAGGGGCGTGAAGGTAAACATGTGGTAGAAGGTGGAGACGCCATAGACTTTGCTCAGAGAAACGTCTAGCTGGCGCGAAATGTAGATCAGCAGTTCTTCAGACAGGTAGCCAAAGGTTTCCTGAGCGGCGTTTAGCACCTCAAGCAAGGCATCTTTTTGATAATCTACTAATTTGATGGTGCGGTCGATGGTGGTGTAACGGGCATCGCCGCTGGGATGGGACTGCGCTGAGGACATAAGTGGGTTGCCTCTGGTTTTGTATGGGATATGGGTGTAAACGGCCGTTATCCAACCAACCGTCCCGCAATCATAAAAGGCAACACACCTACCCGCAAGTGACACACTTCACCTACGCATCTGACAAAAGTCATAAAAACAAAAACCAGCCCCGCTTTCACAGGACTGGTTTTCTATTATAACGGTATTCAGTTATGCAGTCATCAGTAACTGTTCACTGATTACTGAAAACTGTTCACTGTCTTAAGACAAGGCAGCGTGACCAGCAGCCAAACGAGCAATCGGCACACGGAACGGGGAGCAGGATACGTAGTTCAGACCCAATTTATGGCAAAGCGCCACACTTTCGGGGTCGCCGCCATGCTCACCACAGATACCCACTTCCAAATCAACGCGAGCGCCACGGCCTTTCTTGACAGCAATGTCCATAATCTGACCGACACCAGCGGCATCAATCGTCTGGAATGGATTTTGCGGCAAAATGCCATCTTCCACGTACTTCACAAGGAAGTTACGTTCGGCATCGTCACGGCTGTAGCCAAAGGTGAATTGGGTCAAGTCGTTCGTGCCAAAGGAGAAGAACTCGGCAACGCCAGCAATCTCGTCAGCCGTCAAACATGCACGCGGAATCTCAATCATCGTACCAAATTTGTAATGGAACGTGACACCTTTCTCAGCCATCACCGCCGCCGCCACTTCTTCCAGTTTCGGCTGGATGAAGAGCAGTTCATTGATGTGACCGGTCAACGGAATCATGACCTCTGGTTTCGGCTCGAAACCGCGCAGTTTCACATCAGCAGCCGCTTCAAAGATGGCACGAACCTGCATCCCCACGATTTCTGGCATCATCACACTGAGGCGCACACCACGCAGACCCATCATCGGGTTGCTTTCGTGCATAGACTCGACACTGGCTAACAACTCTTCTTTGGCTTTGTCAACGGTGCCTTTGATGCGATTTTCGATCACAGCTTCCAACAGTTCGTGTTCATCAGGCATGAACTCGTGCAGCGGCGGGTCAATGAGGCGAATGATAACCGGATACCCGCTCATGGCCTCAAACAGACCGTCAAAATCAGTTACGCTGGTATGGCAGCAGTTCATCCAAAGCCGCCTGACGTTCGGCCACAGTGTCGGCCAAAATCATGCGCTGCACAATTGGCAGACGGATGGTTTCAAAGAACATGTGCTCGGTACGGCAAAGGCCAATACCTTTCGCGCCATAAGAACGGGCACGAATCGCATCATCCGGGTAGTCGGCGTTGGCCCACACTTGCAGACCACGAGTCGGCCAGCCTTCGGGCACGTCACGCACGCCTTCGGTAGCGGCAAATTCGTCAGCCCATTCCAGCAGGGTTAACAGGTCGATTTGTTCTTCCAGGACTGGCGCAACCGATTCGATTTCGCCCAGGAATGCTTCACCGGTGGTACCGTCAACAGAAATATAATCGCCTTCTTTGATGGTGATACCATTTGCCGTGACTGTACGTTTTTCGGCATCAATACGCACGTCAGAAGCACCAACCACGCAGGGAATGCCAAACTGCCGCGCAACCACAGCGGCGTGAGAAGTGGCGCCGCCTTCACTGGTGAGAATACCTTTAGCCGCCAGCATCCCATGCACATCGTCGGGTTTGGTAAACGGCCGTACCATGATGACATCTTGACCATGTTCTTTTGCCATTTTTTCGGCGGTGTCGGCATCCAAATAAACGCGACCCACAGCAGCGCCGGGGGAAGCATTCACGCCAGTGGCAAAACGATTACCTTCGGCAATGGCTTTTTCTTTGGCGGCCAGGATGAATTGGGGATGGAGCAGGGTGTCAACTTGTTCTGTCTTCACGCGCTTGACAGCTTCTTTTTTGCTGATAAGGCCTTCGTTTGCCATGTCTACGGCGATTTTAATGGCAGCTTTGGCGGTGCGTTTGCCATCACGAGTTTGCAGCATCCACAATTTGCCGTTTTCGATGGTGAACTCGACATCTTGCATGTCGCGATAGTGTTGTTCCAGTTTTTCCTGGACTACCAGGAATTCTTCATAGGCTTCGGGCAGTTCGTTGCCCATGTGCTGGATTTTGGTGGTGTTGCGCGTACCGGCTACCACATCTTCACCCTGGGCGTTGATCAGGTAGTCGCCATAAAGAATATTGTCGCCATTGGCTGGGTTACGGGTGAAAGCCACACCAGTACCGGAAGAGTCGCCCATGTTACCAAAGACCATGGTGCAGATGTTGACACCGGTGCCCAGGTCATGGGCAATGTGCGCGGCGTTACGATAATCGAAAGCGCGTTTGCCATTCCATGATTTGAAAACGGCTTCGGTGGCGAGTTTCAATTGTTCGTAGGGGTCTTGGGGGAATTCAAAGCCCATGTTTTTCTTGATGACGGCTTTGTAAACATCTGTCAGGGCTTTCCAATCGGCAGCGGTCATTTCGGTGTCGATTTTGTAGCCTTTTTCTTCTTTGTAGCTGTCGAGTGGTTCTTCAAATTCTTCGTCGTCGATGTTGAGTACGACGGAGCCAAACATGTGAACCAGGCGGCGGTAAGCATCGTAGACGAAGCGTTCGTCACCGGTCTTTTCGACCATGCTGGCGGCTGTTTCGTCGTTCAGGCCGATGTTGAGCACGGTGTCCATCATACCGGGCATAGAGAACTTGGCGCCAGAACGGCAAGAGACGAGCAGGGGATTCTGCGGATTGCCGAATTCTTTGCCTGTCAGCTTTTCTGTGGCTTTCATGGCAGTTAATTCTTGTTCCCACATGCCTTCGGGGAACGTTTCGCCAGCAGCCAGATAGGCGTTACACGCTTCCGTGGTGACGGTGAAACCAGGAGGTACAGGCAAACCAATACGGGTCATGTCACCCAGGTTGGCACCTTTACCACCGAGCAAGGCACGAGCCTTGTCCCAATTGCCGGCATAGGCTTCGGCTTCTGATACTTCATTGAATAAATAGACATATTTTGTCATGAACTAAATCCTCCAAACGGTTGTTCGTTTTGTTGTCTAAGGTAAGCTGTTTTGAAAACAACTTTTTAAGAATAGCAAACATAGTTAAAAGTCAGGCATGTAAACATACCTGACCAGGAATAACACTTTATTGTGTTGTTCAATTACATATGGACCACAAGGTCTATAAAGCCAATTGTCAGCTTTTTGACGAGGGAATGGGGTGGGAGCAACGTGACAATCAGTTTGTCTGGCGCTGACAAAAGTCAGATACCATCCCAGGTTCTCGGGAATCAGTTGGTAAATTGACAGTTTTGCCAATAAGTTTACCAGTCATTTGACGAACTTGCTAGGTAAACTAAAAAAGTCTTGGAAATTCCCAAACTATCTAATTTAGTTATCATGAGCAGTCTGTGATCTCAGATCATTTATTATGAGTAGCTCACAATTTATTCAAGACGGGTTGATTACGACCTCTGGAAAAGGCTTCGGCTTTTTACTTTGCAGAATGACGATGCTCAAACTATCTTTGGCGGGCGGGGCAGGATAAATAGGCTATTCATGTTGTAACCATTTATTGGTGCTTGGCGCAGTAGAACCACAACGGCCGTTTCTCAGCCACAAAATTCCAGTTACCACCAAACTCGTCATGGGGGAGTTGTCCGTCAGAGCGGTAGATGAAGCCTTCCACGTCATGTTCGGATTGACGGGAGGAAATGAAGAAGATGCTGGTGGTGCCATTCCGGTTTTCGACGAGGATGTCGCCGCTCTGTGACAAGCCACGATAGGCGAATGGCAGTTCAAAGGAGCCATCGGGATTGGTTTGCAGTTGTCCAGCCTCGACCATTTCCACCACTCTGTTGTACCGATTGCCATTCATTTGGAAATTTAGCTCTTCCCACACGGCCGCAAAGGGAACAAATTGAATGATGATGAGGGTAAACAGGTTGATGAGCAGGGGCATGGCGGCGACAAAGAGGCTGCCGCTGCCAACCTGCCACACCAAATACACGATGGAGGCAAGAATCAGCGCAAATAAAAGAATGCGAAAGGTCTCAACAACGGCCGTTGCGCCACTTATGCCTCCACTTTGAAAGGTAACGACACTGGCAACGGCCGTTACTGCCCACCAATCCCACCCCAAACCAAAGTGAGACGACGCCCAAAACCGGAATATCCTGCTGGTTTTCATCTGGATAGGTCTCGTAAGTCGTATGCACGGTTTTTCCTCCGAAAACGTTTCTTTCCTCTTAATTGCAGTGGATGGCTCGATTTTTTTTATTTGTCCGCAGATTACGCGGATTATTTCAAAACTTTAGCGACTGGTTCTAGCGAGATACGCGGCAGCAGGAAAAGAATGATGTAGGCAACCATGAAAACGGCCGTTAACATGCCAGTTGTCACGAATGCTTTGAAAAACAAATCAGGGTTGAACAAGTTGTAAGCCAGATCGTTGAGCAGGGTGATCGGATTGGCAAACACGTCCCAACTATTCCAGCGCAAGAAACGGCCAATATAGACACCAACGCCTGCCGAGAACGGCCGTTGTCACCACAAACAGCCAGCCCACCATCGCCCCAAAATGACTTTCCACCACCGCATGAACAAAATAGAGCGACAATAAACCGAGCATCAATCCCGTCAAGGCAAACGAAAAGAGCAAAATCGCGTCATACCAGATGGGAATAACCGCAGTCGGACGCAAATGGATCAAATCCGTCACCAAATAGGTGGTATTGGGGAAAAAGAGCAGCCACAACAAGCCAAACGTACCCAACATAAACTGGCTGCGCCGAAATGCCACCACAACCAAGGCAAACAAGAACGGCAGCCACGCCAAAAACAGGTTCCACACCAGGAAAATATAAGAGAACTCGCCGCTGTAACTGACACGTACCACCACCATCGCCGTTGCCACCGATGGAGGCAAACAGCATCGCCAAAAAAATGAGGACAAATCGCCGTGCCGTATGCTCTTTTTCTAAGGCTTTCAAATTTTCTGTCATGACATCACCTCATTCATTTTTTTCCCCGCAGAAACCTTCATAATAAGCCGCAAGAACAAGAAAATAATCAACGCGCCCGTCAAATCGACAAAGACGTCAAAAAAATCATCGAAGACGAGACCACGATGCTTGAACCCCACAATTTGGAAGAATTCTTGCAGCACGCCCAACGTCATCATCAGTCCAAAATAGCGTTTGGGGTGATTAAATAGAGAGGGAAAACGCAGAAGAACGGCCGTTCCCATCATCATAAATATCGTAGCATGGCCCACCACATGCGCCTGCCAGGTAGCAGACAAAAGATAAAACTCATCCCGCAAGTGCAGGCGAAAAACTAAAAATGCGCCCAAATGGAATCAATCCATACGGAAACAGAGCAACCCCAACCAAGAGCAGCAGCCCCGCCAAAAACCATCGAGAATTAAATTTAAAATTGTTTTGTCGTTGTAAACTGTTTTGCATCATTCACCTTTCCGTTTTGTATATAAAAAGGTTAACGCAGACTAGATTTCGCAGCGACGCTCTAACGACACACGCAAACGCACCTGAGTGCTTGCTAGAAATGGCACAATAGGTCATGTTACAATCATGTAAATCCTTACCTCTGGTATACTGCAAAAAATTATGAAAAATATTCTAATCGTTGAAGACAATGAAAAGCTTAGACCGGCTCTCACCGCCGGTTTACAGGCTATCGACGGCGTAC
This sequence comes from uncultured Chloroflexia bacterium, assembly GCA_963747345.1. Taxonomy (GTDB): domain Bacteria; phylum Chloroflexota; class Anaerolineae; order Promineifilales; family Promineifilaceae. The sequence continues at coordinate 65,326 of CAVVFA010000019.1, forward strand.
AAGTCGTCTACGATTGCCCCACGGGTGAGGCATCGCTGGAATTTTGCCTAACCGCCGAAGACAGCGTAGACGCCATTTTGATGGATGTGCAGTTGGCTGGCGAGATGAATGGCATAGAAACGGCCGTTGCCATTCGCCGTGAGTTTCCCCGGATGCCCGTCGTCTTCTACTCCATCCAAGACGACGACACCTACTACCGCGACTTTCGCCGTTCCGGCATTCTCAGCCATTACGCCTATGTGCGGAAATCCAACTATCTGCTGCCCCAGATGATTTGGCCGTTGCTGCAAGATGCTATAAACGGCCGTTCCTTCATCGACGCCGACATTGAATCCCGCGTGCAAGAAGTGCGCCACAAAGATGAAAACGCCCCCATGGACTTGCTCGAACCGAACGAACAAGCCGTCGCCAAAATGGTTGCCCAGGGCATGAGCAACCAGCAGATCGCCGCCCGCATGGGCTTCCGCGACAAGCGCACCATCAGCCGCATCAACGGCCAAATCTACACCGCCTGGGGTCTCAACGAGACCACCTCCGACGAGAAGATTGCCCGTACCCGCGCTGCGCTTATTGTGAATAACGGCCGTTTAATCCACTGGAACGAAGACGGCATCCCCCACATCCTGGATGCACGCGGCAATTGGGTGGAGTGGGAATGATAAACAATGAATTGGTAGGGGCGACACAGGCGGATAAGGCATTTGCCATGAAGAAACGATTTTTCTCCCGCCTGTCTCGCCCGCCAAGGTAATCGCCCGACAACATCAAGGGCGAGACGGCGCGAGCAAACAAGAACTCGTTTGCATTGAGACCAGACCGCGCCGTGTCGCCCCTACCACTATCCATAATTCTCATGCAAGAACTCTTACTCTACTGGGCCATCATGGCCGTCTCTCTCTTCAATGCTATCTTGCTTTTATGGCTCGGTATCACTGTGCTATTAAACTCAGATAAACGGACAATCGGCATCTGGGCAGCCAGCGGCGGGTTAATGCTGGGCAGCGTCTTCTTCTTCGCCCACACCGCCATTGTCGGGCGGGGCGTCATCTATTTAGGCTGGCTCAGCACCCTCTTCTGGTGGACAGTCGCCATGATCCCCGCCATCATTTTGCCCTATGCCTGGTACATCATCATGCTCTGGTACAGCGGCTTTTGGAATGGTGAAAACTCAACCTTACGCCGCCGTCAAAAACGATGGCTCATCCTCATCTCTACTGGTTTAGTATTAGGCTTATTCTCCCTGTTTGCTGGCACAATCCTCTTAATTTCATCATCGCCACAACTCTTCAACTTACGTATGTTCATGCGCTGGACAGTGGCTGGCGTTCCCTTACTCGCCGCCGCCTATTCCGCCTACGTCGTTTTGTGCATCGGCCTCTCGCTAGATGCCGTGCGCCGACCCGGACCCTCCCGCCGTGCTATGGGCAATTTGGCTCGCCAACGCGCCCGTCCCTGGCTAATGGCCGCTTCCCTCTCCTTACTCATCGTTAGTTTTGTGGTCATGGGAACCGTACTCTGGATCGTGCAAGATGTACAGCAGCGCACCTTCTACGATATTTATCTGGAACATGTCCTTCAATTTTTCTGGATCGACTTGTTTGTCTCTGCCCTGATCGGATTCTCCATTGTGATGTTGGGACAGGCCATCGTTTCCTACGAAGTTTTTACCGGCAAAACGCTGCCCCGTCGCGGCTTATCCCGCCATTGGCGCAACGCCATGCTGTTGGCGGCCACTTATGGACTGGTGGTTGGGGGCAGTATGGCGTTTAATTTACGGCCGTTATACGTTTTAATGGTAACGGCCGTTCTCATGACCTGTTTCTTCGCTCTCTTTGCCTGGTCGTCCTACGCCGAACGGGAACGCTACATCGCCCAACTGCGCCCCTTCATCGCCAGCAACCGCCTCTACGATCAGCTGCTCACCCAGTCCACCCCCACCGAACTCAACATCGAACCCGCCTTCCACGCCCTCTGCTTTGACGTACTCTACGCCCGCGTCGCCTACCTGGCCGCCCTCGGCCCAACAGCGCCGCTGGTCGGCCCACCGCTTTCATATCCCAGCAACAACATCGCCATCTTACCGCCGCTCACCGAGCTAGTCGCCCAACTCAACTCACCCGACATCGACAGCCTCAGCATCGACCCCCAAATCTACGGCGGCGCAGTCTGGGCGCTGCCCTTGTGGAGCGAACGGGGACTCATCGGCATCTTTTTGCTGGGTGAAAAACGGGGCGGCGGCATGTACGCCCAAGAAGAGATCGAAATTGCGCGTATTACCGGCGAACGGCTCATCGATACCCGCGCCAGCGCCGAAATGGCCCGCCGTCTGATGACCATCCAGCGGGAACGGCTGGCCCACAGTCAGGTCATCGACCAGCAGACGCGCCGAGTGCTACACGATGATATTCTGCCAAGTTTGCAGCTTTCGTTGATAAAAGTGAGTAGCTCACAATTAAATACAAATGGGGCTAAAAACGCCGAAACAGAAGAAGTTGTAGCCTCTTTGACTGACGTTCACCGCCAAATATCAGATCTGCTACACGATATGCCCACCATCACCGCCCCCGATGTCGCTCGACTAGGACTGCTCACCGCCCTGCGCCGCACCGTCGATAATGAACTCGCCCAAGCCTTCGATGAAGTCAACTGGCACATCGATCCCATCGCTGCTGAAAAGGTACGCACTATACCTACGTTAACCGCCGAAACCATCTTTTACGCCGCCCGCGAAGTGGTGCGCAATGCCGCCCGCTATGGCCGCGCTGGAAATAACAAGCCCCTTCACCCTGTGCATCGACGCCGACTGGCAAAATGGCCTGCGCTTACTGATAGAAGACAATGGCGTCGGCCTCGATGCCACCACCGACAACAAGGGCAGCGGCCAAGGGCTGGCTCTCCACTCCACCATGATGGCCGTCGTCGGCGGCACCCTGGAAACCGACTCCGTGCGCGGCCAATACACCCGCGTCACCATCGCCTTGCCAGAAAGTAAGTAAATCAACCTATCTGTATGTCACCAATTGCAAAATTATCAAGAAGCCATTGTTGAAAAACAGTAGCCACGTCCTTTAATGATTCATGTATCAGTTTACAGTTTTGGAGAAAATATTGGCTTTCATTCAGCGTATACAATTCAATTAAATAAGAGGATTTAATTAAACGACAAGAAACTTGACGCAGTGGCGATGAGGAGTTTCGAATAATCAAAGGGTAATCATGACTGGCCTTTAAAAAATCAGTGTTAAGAAAGTCGCATAAGGAAAGATTCATTTCACAGGCTGTATGCTGAACTGCATCGAGTAAGCTGCTAAACGGAGCAAGTTCTGGTAGTCCACGAGAATTCTGTTCATCTGGTGCTGTTGTTAATGCAAAAATCAAATCCTGAAGTTCATGTGTATTGTTATAAACTTTTGCAGCCCACTGTTCTAATCTATCCGAATCTAAGATTGATGTTCCATGTTCGACCATTAGCTGAGAATAGCCTTGAATGAAAGTAAGCAATCGAATACTTTCAGGCCGCAAAACATGTAATTTTTCTTCAGAACTGCAACTTCCCCACATAAATCTGAATTCATCATATTTTGTCATAGGCGCAATTCCTTACATATCGTCCTGGAAAATCACTTTGCTTTCTTGCGCCAATAACGCATGATGCCATCCACAGACATATACCGGGATTAGCCGTTTCGTATTGATGAATGGCATCGTCGTTCAGGCCAACTTGTCGGGCACGGGTGCGGTTCCACTCGTTAAATTGCTCAACCAAGTCGTCCCGTGTTACGCCATCATCCATTTTTGCTTTAATCCAAAAAGCAGCTTCTCGCAGCAGTTGTTTCAATTCAATGAAATGGGTGTCCACCTCATCCACGCGGCTAAAATGGGTGGGGTAAATGGCGCTAAAGTTCTCAGCCACCAGCCGGTCAATCGTCGTTTCCCACACTTCCAGGTCAAACTCCGGCGGCGGGGCAGGCAAATCCACCAAAGGAAAGCCCGGTATCTGTATGCCGCCGCATCCCCCGTAAAGGCCACATCCCCCAAGCGGTACACATGATGGTGGCGGGCATGGCCTGGCGTTTCAATCGCCGTAAACTGCAAACCACCCGCCTCAATCACATCCCCATCGTGCACAATCGTCACCTTTTCCGCAGGTGCTGGCAAAATATCGCCCCACAGCACGTCCATCCTATCCCCATAAATGCGCGTGGCACTAGAAATCAGGCGGTCAGGGTTAATGAGATGGGGAGCGCCAAAAGGATGCACATAAATCTGCGCTCCGTGCTGCGCCCACCAACCAGAAGCCCCCGCATGGTCAAAATGAATGTGGGTGAGCAAGATATGTTTGATATCAGCAGGTTGCAAGTCATGGAGTAGCGAGTTGGGCTATCAAGTTATCAAGTGTTGAACCAGGGCCGCTTTCTACCAGCACAGGGCCATCAGGGCCTACAATCAGGTAAGAGGCAATGGTTTGCGGAACGTTCTGGAAGTTGAGATCAAGTGTGTAAATATCCATAAACAAATAGTATCATAATCCCTATAACGGAGGTAAGTTATTTCCGCAGTTTAAAGAAAAAAAGAGATTGGGGATTAGAGATTGGAGATTCGCGTGATCCCCAATCTCTAATCTCTAATCTCCATGTCCTTTTCCAACACATGCCAGAAGTTCTTCCCTGGACTGCGCCAGTAGACATCCTGCTCTGCTTGGTTCCGGTTATATACTTTGGCTGCGAAACGGCCGTTGTCACAAAAACGTCTTGAAATAGTTAACCGTTGGGGGGCAGAGCCTTCATTTCTCTGCGTCCTCCGCACCTCTGCGGTTAAATCGCATTTCCTATCAACCGACTCGTTGTCGTTCCCCGTCATCCCTTTCATAAACAGGTCTGCAAGTTCTCGGTTGATACGCTTTTGTTGACCCCGACACGCTTGTTGGTGCGGGCCAAAGTAGTGATTCGGTAATTGCCACGCCAGATAGCTCGTACCTGGGCGGCCGTGTTTGCCTAAATAGTCAGTAAACGGAAAAGCGGCCGTGCCATGATGCCACGCCGTATTTTCCGCACTCTCAGAAGCGTTCTTAGCGCCGATTGCATAATTTTTGTGGCTTTTTACTCGCGCTTTGCGCTCATAACTGCGTTGTGTATGTGGTGAAATATTGAATTGAGCCGTCAAACTCTCGCGGGCAATCGGCTTCGGTTGTGGCTCATCACCCGACCAGCGCCACCGTGCGGCTGCTGTGGAACGTGGCATAGAGATGGGCGCGTACCGTCCCGATCTTCCCCGTCAGCACCGCCACGGGTAGTTGCACCGGACGGCCGTTTAACTGCCACACCCCTAATGCCGCCGCTGTTTTGCCCACCGAATTGAGCCATAAACGGCCGTTATCCCGCTGCCAGAAAATACCAGTCCCCTTCCTTACTATATTGCACCACTGACGCTTACCAAACAGGTAATAGGAAGAGCCCTTCGTTGTTAACTGTGTTTGTGCCTCAGATTCAGACACCCAGCCACGGCCGTTTTCATCCAAATGCCGCAACAACAACCATACCCGTCCCGCCGCCGCGTGCCCTTCGCGCAAAATCCCCTGCGCCACACTTGGATACACTTTCACAACCGCCTGTTCCCTCGGCTTTTCCCTCCGCGTCCCCACGTCTCTGCGTGAGATTCCCTGGCCTGGGTATGCAACTGCTTTTTCTGAAGAGTGTGCGACTGGTTGCCGCAAAACGGCCGTTACCCGCGCACTCTCCCATCCCAAATGAGGCAGGAAGTGCATTGATTTGATCAAATAAAGAGGGTTGTTGAGGAGGAGAAGGGGGGTGAAAACGGCCGTGATCGCCACATACCAGAGCAGAGCCCTGTGAAAACTCAGTCAGCACGAAGTGTATCTCTGAGCTGAAGTAATCTCTCCTGCGCCATTGCTAACGCAGGAGAAACGGCCGTAGGTGTGTCCTCACCAGCGGAGGTCACAGAATGCGAGCCCACATCTTACCCTTATTGCCGGGCAAGAGACAGGCAACACAAACTAGACATAAATCTGTCCAAAAATGGTTAAAAACCATTGACAGCTATGTCTGGCTATGCTATTCTCTTACCTAGCTAGTGAGCTACCAGGAGGCAAAAAAGCCCCCTCCCCATTAAAGGGGCGTATATTGCTGAAGGTGTTGGCGGCACTCATCCAGCGAGTTAGGTAGCTTGCTTAATATCAATTAAGGCCAGGCGTTTTGCGCTTGGCCTTTTTCTTTACAACAGTTCCGTTGCTATAAAACTGCGAAACCATCGTTATACACAAGTTAAAAATTGAATTGATAGCATCTGTACCCTACCTATGTGATAAACACATGGATCAGGTCTTATAAACCCTATCAATCGACAGTCTAACAAAAATAATATACTATGTCAACCAATCTATAGCATATAGATTGAAGAAAATGGTATCCTTTTACTGTAAGTCATGATATACTGTACGTTGTATGGTGTACTTGACAATTAATATGGACTTCTATACGATACTGATATGGCCAATAAATTTGAATTTGAAATAGAACAATATAAACCCGATTGGGATCGGTTAGGGGTAGTCGTAGCACCCTTCACCATAGAAGCAGACCCGCGCTTCATGTATCTTTCCACAGAAACACGCCGTGCCTTGTCCAAAGTAAGTTACATGGTCGAAGCAGGGCAGGGAGCATCTGTCATCGTAGGCGAGATTGGCACAGGCAAGACAACCTTGGCATCCTGGTTTCACAGCCGTTACCATCGTCGTCCCGATTTCATTGCCGCCAAAATCGACGAAACGCCAAAAAAGAGCGGTCTTCTATTACTACGGCGTATCGCAGCCGAATTTGGATTGCGTACCCGTCGAGCCACAGAAGATCAACTCAACGAATTCCGTGCCTTCTTAATAGAACAAACGGAAAAAGGCGTTCTCCCCCTCATCATCATTGATGAAGCCCATGAACTATGGCCTGAACAATTCGTTGAACTACGCCGACTACTCAACTTCCGTGATCCCAAAGGGGGCAAAGCCTATCAGCTCGTCTTGTTAGGCAGGCCAGAACTAGACATTAATCTACGTGAAGTCCCCGACTTCAACGACCGTGTTGCCACCCGTTCTTCACTCGATCCACTGACACCAGAAGATACAAAATCCTTGATCGAGTATCGTTTGTTAGCCGCCGGACGCAGTAGCAAGCAGCCACCCTTGTTCATGGATGAAGCAATACTACCTATTTGGCGAGAAACACGAGGCTATCCACGTAGCATTTGTATGCTCTGCCTCCATCTGTGCCTGGAATTCTTGTCAACAGATGGCACGCAGATCGACGAAGCGTTTGTCATTCAATTCCTCAAAGAACATTATGATTATCGTCAGGCGGTTGACTAGCTATCTACTATATATAGAAGATAGTCAATCAACTGGCGGAGCAACCCATGAGTAATCAGCCCGAAAAACAAAAAGACAGTACCCTGGCCGCTCTTTTAAAAGAGAAGCCTCAAAGGGGGCGGCCTAGACGTGATGTCAGCCGCCAAAATGTATACGTTGCCTTAACCGTTGCGGAAAAGAACCATATGCGCAACTTGTCTAAAGATTTGCCCAAAAGTATCGTCCGGGCAGATGTGCCAGACTTGGCCGTTACCGTCCTCTCTGCACGCCTGGAAGCGATGCGTAGAGCCGTGGCCGACCGTAACCGCGAAATCCCAGAAGGCGTGACAGACTTTGATTCCCTCTACCTTTTATGGGACATGCCCATTCCAGATTCAGAAGAAGAACGTAAGTGGACATCAATTCGGCTGTCACCCCAAGAAGCGATAGAACTGGGTCGTGTGCAGGGAGCTTTGAATGCAGCTTTTGGTGCCACACGCAGCGATACCTTCAGCCTAGGATTAGCGCTCTTGACACAATACCTTGAAGATCATACACTTTCGGCCGATTTGTCACTAAGTGAAGTGAGAAATCTGATAATCAGCATTTATTTATGAGTAGCTCACAATTAAATGATCGAATTATCCACAATCATTACGTGTAGCAATAGTACAATTAACAATAGAAGTAGAGATTAAGTGGCACAGTTGAAGGATAACGGCCTATATGTGCATAACAGCACGACTTAGTGTGAATACAACCAATACTTTGTTTGACATATCGATACTACATCATATGAACGCAAGATTGGTCGGGTTTATATAGTATAAACCTCGAGGCGAGCGAGTGTAAAGCAACCAATATTCAAAATTAGTCAATGAGTCCCTTGACAACCACAAGTCGGCTGATATAATCCTCAACTGTTGAACGCACACACGGATGTCGTCACAAAAAAGTGAAACTCCAAAACAAGCAAATAAGAGCAAATCAAGGATTCAGGCAGTAACAAGTGCTAATTAACTACTTGTTGTGTCAGCATTTACCAACGAGAAATTGGTTGATGCAAGTCTATTGACAATCTTCAGATGGTTGATACAATATTCATCTGTTAGATGCACACGGATGTCGTCACGAAAGTGAAACTCCAAAACAAACAAACAAGGTCAAAAGTAAAGACCCAATATTACAGCAGTTAACAAACGGCTAAACGCCGTTTTTTGTTGTCCCTGTAATATTGATTTGACAGTGTGGTTCAAGCCCAAAACAACCTTGTGACTTTGACAATTGAAAAGTGACAGAAACAAAAAAAGCGAAGTTCAAGTCAAAACATAAAGAACAATGTAGTCTGTTAGAAGACAGATATTAAACTTTCTATGGAGAGTTTGATCCTGGCTCAGGATGAACGCTAGCGGTGTGCCTAATGCATGCAAGTCGAACGGGATCCTTGGATTCGTCTGAGGTGAGAGTGGCGAACGGGTGAGTAACACGTTGGTGACCTACCCCAAAGAGAGGGATAACTATTGGAAACGATGGCTAATACCTCGTATGTATTACTGTTTAGAAAGGTAATACTAAAGCTCCGGCGCTTTGGGAGGGGCCTGCGGTCCATCAGCTAGTTGGTAAGGTAATGGCTTACCAAGGCAAAGACGGATAGGGGGCGTGAGAGCGTGACCCCCCACACTGGTACTGAGACACGGACCAGATACCTGCGGGTAGCAGCAGCAAGGAATATTGCGCAATCGACGCAAGTCGGACGCAGCAACACCGCGTGAAGGATGAAGGCCTTCGGGTCGTAAACTTCTTTTCTGGGGGAAGAGAAAGGACGGTACCCCAGGAATAAGTCTCGGCTAACTACGTGCCAGCAGCCGCGGTAAAACGTAGGAGGCGAGCGTTATCCGGATTTATTGGGCGTAAAGCGCATGCAGGCGGTTTACTAAGTCGGACGTGAAAGCTCCTGGCTCAACTGGGAGAGGTTGTTCGAAACTAGTAGACTTGAGGATGGTAGAGGTGAGTGGAATTCCAGGTGTAGTGGTGAAATGCGTAGATATCTGGAGGAACACCAGTGGCGAAGGCGGCTCACTGGGCCATTCCTGACGCTCAGATGCGAAAGCTAGGGGAGAGAACGGGATTAGAAACCCCGGTATTCCTAGCCGTAAACGATGTCAACTAGGCGTAGGAGGTTATTGACCCCTTCTGTGCTGCAGCTAACGCGTTAAGTTGACCGCCTGGGGACTACGGCCGCAAGGCTAAAACTCAAAGGAATTGACGGGGACCCGCACAAGCAGCGGAGCGTGTGGTTTAATTCGAGGCTACGCGAAGAACCTTACCAGGGTTTGACATATACGTGGTAGAGAAGAGAAATCGGATCGACCCTTCGGGGAGCGTATACAGGTGCTGCATGGCTGTCGTCAGCTCGTGCCGTGAGGTGTTAGGTTAAGTCCTGTAACGAGCGCAACCCTCGTCGTTAGTTATACGTGTCTAACGAGACTGCCCGTGATAAGCGGGAGGAAGGTGGGGATGACGTCAAGTCAGCATGGCCTTTATATCCTGGGCTACACACACGCTACAATGGCCGGTACAATGGGTCGCGAAGCCGCGAGGTGGAGCTAATCCTCTAAAGCCGGTCTCAGTTCGGATTGTAGGCTGCAACTCGCCTGCATGAAGTCGGAGTTGCTAGTAAACGCGCGTCAGCACAGCGCGTTGAATACGTTCCCGGGTCTTGTACACACCGCCCGTCACGTCATGGAAGTTGGCAACGCCTAAAGTCAGTGAGCTAACCCTAACGGGAGGCATCTGCCTAAGGCGGGGTCGGTAACTGGGACGAAGTCGTAACAAGGTAGCTGTAGCGGAAGCTGCGGCTGGATCACCTCCTTTTAAGGGCAAAAGATATTGTCGTGAGACAATATCCAACCCAGGTCAGACACTTGAAAGAATGGGTATTCGCAAGAGTAGTCATTTGTGTAAGGTGAACATCCTTCGGGGTGTGATTTGAACAAGCAGTTTCTGTCACTTTTCAGTTGTCAAGGATTAAAAACAAGAATATAAAAAGAAAGGGCTTGTAGCTCAGCCGGTTAGAGCGTTCCTCTGATAAGGGAGAGGTCGTTGGTTCGAGTCCAACCAGGCCCACCTGAAGAACTGAGGGGATGTAGCTCAGTTGGGAGAGCGCCGCCTTTGCAAGGCGGAGGTCAGGAGTTCGAGTCTCTTCATCTCCATTAGAAGTGGTAACAACAAAGAAAAGAGAAAGGCATTGGATTAATTTCAAACATAAATAAAGCAAATAGTAGTTTAGTTAGGTGCTATCAAAGCCTGGCTATGCGCTAGGCTTTTTTCTTTTCTGGATTAAAAACAAAACAGCGAAACAAGTAAGAGATTGACAACTGTTACTCTACCTAAAAAGGGTAGTAGTTGTCAGCAACTTACAGAGTTGTTGTTAGTACATTTACAAATGAATAAGGTAATAAACAAATTCTTAATACAAAAGATCTTAACGCGTGAGAATGTCGAATTCTCCGTATCATGTGTGTAAGCTACTAAGGGCATACGGTGAATGCCTTGGTGTCAAATGCTGATGAAGGACGTGGTACACTGCGATAAGCCCCGAGGAGTCGTGTGCAGACGTTATATCCGGGGATGTCCGAATGGGGAAACCCACCAGGGGTTAATGCCCTGGTACTGTTATCTGAACACATAGGGTAACAGAGGTAACGAGGTGAACTGAAACATCTTAGTAACCTCAGGAAAAGAAATAATTCCCTCAGTAGTGGCGAGCGAAAGGGGAACAGCCCAAACCGTCGCCTAAATGGTGGCGGGGTTGTAGGACTTGCGTATAGAAGTTACAAAACTGACTGATAGCAGAACCTTTCTGGAAAGATAGGCCAAAGAGGGTGACAGCCCCGTATGCGAAATTGGTCGGACTTCTGCAATGTTCCTGAGTACGGCGGGGCACGTGAAACCCTGTCGGAATCCGGGAAGGCCACTTCCCAAGGCTAAATACATTTGACAACCGATAGTGAACAAGTACTGTGAAGGAAAGGTGAAAAGACCCCCGGTAAGGGGAGTGAAATAGAACCTGAAACCGTATGCTTACAACCGGTCGGAGCACTATGGCGCAAGCCAGTGTGACGGCGTGCCTTTTGGAGAATGAGCCAGCGAGTTAATCTCAGTGGCAAGGTTAAGTCAGAAACAGACGGAGCCGTAGCGAAAGCGAGTCTGAATAGGGCGAATGAGTTGCTGGGATTAGACACGAAACCATGTGAGCTACCCATGGGCAGGCTGAAGCGAGACTAATCTCTCGTGGAGGGCCGAACTCACTAATGTTGCAAAATTAGGGGATGACCTGTGGGTAGAGGTGATATGCCAAACGAACTTGGAGATAGCTTGTTCTCTCCGAAATAGCTTTAGGGCTAGCGTCGCATGTTTAGTATAGGGGGTAGAGCACTGAATGAGCTAGGGGGCGCAAGCTTACCAACCTCAATCAAACTCCGAATACCTATACTTAAGAGTGCGGCAGTCGGACTATGTGAGATGAGTTTCATAGTCGAGAGGGAAACAACCCAGACCGACGGCTAAGGTCCTCAAGTCTATGCTAAGTGGGAAACGATGTGAGAGTGTTTAGACAGCCAGGAGGTTGGCTTAGAAGCAGCCATTCCTTTAAAGAGTGCGTAATAGCTCACTGGTCAAACGCTTTTGCGCGGAAAATGTAACGGGGCTTAAGCATAGCACCGAAGCCACGGACTTGAACAATTCTTCGGAATAGTTTGAGTGGTAGGAGAGCGTTCTGTAGGAGATACAAGCATAACCGAAAGGATATGTGTGGCCTACAGAAGTGAGAATGCTGGCATGAGTAGCGTAAAACATGTGAGAAACATGTTCCCCGTAAACCTAAGGTTTCCGACGGAAGGTTTATCCGCGTCGGGTTAGTCGGGCCTTAGCCGAGGCCGAAAGGCGTAGGTGATGGACATCTGGTTAATATTCCAGAACCACTTAAAAGGAGCGATGTGGGGACGCAGCGTGGTAGGTCAGCCCCTTATTGGATTGGGGTGCCAAACGTCTAGGACGAGGATGGGTGTAGGCAAATCCGCACCTGGAGTCTGAAGCGTGATGGCGGTGCCTATAGAGCCGGAAGTGATTGAGCCAAGCTGCCAAGAAAAACCACTAAGTGATGAGATTTAAGCGCCCGTACCGCAAACCGACACTGGTAGGTGGGTAGAATATACCAAGGGGATCGAGAGAACCTTCGTTAAGGAATTAGGCAAAATACCCCCGTAACTTCGGGAGAAGGGGGGCCTAGGTTGGTGATACAATAGTTGAGCTGACTTAGGCCGCAGAGAAATGGCTTCTTCAACTGTTTAACAAAAACACAGGTCTCTGCTAAGTCGAAAGACGATGTATAGGGGCTGACGCCTGCCCAGTGCTGGAAGGTTAAAGGGAGAGGTTAGCGAAAGCGAAGCTTTGAACTGAAGCCCCAGTGAACGGCGGCCGTAACTATAACGGTCCTAAGGTAGCGAAATTCCTTGTCGGGTAAGTTCCGACCCGCACGAATGGCGTAATGAGAGAAGCACTGTCTCAACGAGGGACTCGGCGAACATTGAAGTACGTGTAAAGATGCGCGTTACCCGCAGCTGGACAAAAAGACCCCGTGAAGCTTTACTACAGCTTGACATTGAGTTAGGGCTTAGTCTGTGTAGCATAGGTGGGAGGCTTTGAAGCTGGGACGCTAGTCTCGGTGGAGCCACCATTGAAATACCACCCTGGCTAAGTTTTGGCTCTAACCTGCAACCGTTACCCGGTGTGGGAACAGTGTCTGGTGGGTAGTTTGACTGGGGCGGTCGCCTCCGAAAGAGTAACAGAGGCGCCCAAAGGTTCCCTCAGGCTGAATGGAAACCAGCCGTAGAGTGTAAAGGCACAAGGGAGCTTGACTGCGAGACCAACAAGTCGAGCAGGGACGAAAGTCGGGCTTAGTGATCCTACGGTACCTAGTGGTAGGGCCGTGGCTTACCGGATAAAAGCTACTCCGGGGATAACAGGCTAGTCTGGTCCAAGAGTTCACATCGACGACCAGGCTCGGCACCTCGATGTCGGCTCATCGCATCCTGGGGCTGGATAAGGTCCCAAGGGTTGGGCTGTTCGCCCATTAAAGCGGTACGTGAGCTGGGTTCAGACCGTCGTGAGACAGGTCGGTCTCTATCCGCTGTGGGCGCAAGGGATTTGAGAGGAGCTGCCCCTAGTACGAGAGGACCGGGGTGGACAGACCTCTAGTGTGCCAGTTGTCACGCCAGTGGCATAGCTGGGTAGCTACGTCTGGCAGAGATAACCGCTGAAAGCATCTAAGCGGGAAACTCGCCTCAAGATAAGATCCCTCATCCTATATGGAGTAAGACCGCTAGGAGACTACTAGCTTGATAGGCGGCAAGTGTAAGTACAGCAATGTATTCAGCTAAGCCGTACTAATGGTCGAGGGCTTACGAATAGCATGATGCGGAGAATTCGGTATTTTGACGAAGTTAAGATAATGAAATTAAGAATGCGATACCTTATTTATTTGAAATTAAAAAGTTAATAAGAAGGTTTCTTGGTGATTTGAGCGGTGAGGGTACACCTGGTTCCATCTCGAACCCAGCAGTTAAGTTCACCAGCGCCGATGGTACTTGGGGGGCGACCCCCTGGGAGAGTAGGTCATTGCCAAGATTCCTTTTTTTTTCTTTTTTTTTAGAGATTAGAAATTAGAGACTGGAGATTGAAAACAATCTGTAGTTTCTAGTATCTAATCTCTTTTTTTATTTTAAAGGTTGACTGCTATGCAGGAATATATTGATTTATTGCGCCGGAATCGGAACTATCGGTATTTGTGGTTGGGAAGTGTCGTATCTCAGTTGGGGGATTGGTTTAATCTTATTGCTTCGGCAGAAATCATTACGAATATGACGAACAGCGGGGTAGCAATTAGCTACCTTTTTTTGGCTCGTTTTTTGCCGCTATTTTTGTTTAGTCCGTTGGCAGGGGTGTTGGCGGATCGATATAGCCGGCGCAAGATTATGATTGTGTCTGATTTGCTGCGGGCGCTAACGGTGTTGGGGTTCTTGTTTGTGCAGGCGTCGGGTCAGATTTGGCTTTTTTATGTGCTGACGGTGATGCAGTTTATTTTGAGTGCGTTATTTACGCCTGCGCGTTCGGCCGTATTGTCTAATGTGGTTGAGAAGGATGAATTGGTGGCGGCGAATGCGCTGGACAGTCTGACATGGAGTACGATGTTGGCGTTGGGGGCGTTTTTAGGGGGCGTGGTGGCGGCCGTTTTGGGGGCTGAGGCGGCGTTTGTTTTGGATTCGCTGACGTTTGTGCTTTCGGCGTGGTTTATTAGTAGGATTGTGATGGCGGCGACGGAGCGGAAGAAGTTGGCGCAGACAAGTAGTGGTTGGTTTGATTTTGTGGATGGGTTCCGGTATTTGTGGCATGAGCCGTTTATTTTGGGGGTTGCGTTGGTGAAGGCGGCTGGTTCTTTGGTGTGGGGCGGGATTAATGTGTTGGAGATTACGTTTGCACAGGAAATGTTTTCGTTTGATAAGCTAGCTGTGGGGCGTCTATTCCCGTTGGAGGATGGTGGAACGGTGACGTTGGGTTTGGTGTATGTGGTAAGTGGTTTGGGAACGGGGTTGGGACCGATTTTGATGCGCCGTTTGTTGGGGGATCGGTTTAGGCGCGTGATGAAGGGGATTGGTATAGGGTTTGTATTGTTGCCGGTTGGTATTATGATGATTGCGTTTTCGACGTTGTTTGCAGGGTTTTTGACGGGGACGTTGATTAGGACGGTTGGTTCGGGAACGGTATGGGTGTTTTCGGCGGCGATATTGCAGCGGATTGTACCGGATAAATATCGGGGACGGGTGTTTGCGTTTGAGTTTGCGGCGTTGACGTTAACGCAGTCGATATCGACGTTTTTGGCGGGTGTGTGGCAGGATGTGTGGGGTGTGAGGCAGGCAACGGCCGTTTTCGGCCTATTAGGTCTTATTGCAGCACTGCTCTGGTTTGTTTTCTACGCATACAGTCAAAAACAGTTTAGAAATCATCGTGTAGGCTGGGTGATGTCTGGTGTGGAGTGATCTGTTATTATTGGGGACATGAAGCTCACAAGTCGCTTGAAACAGCTAATGAATGCTAGTGAGGTACTTGCTAGTTCGCCTGAATCTACTTCAGGGGGTGATAGTCCCGATCCTGTTTTTCCTCGTGTCTTAATGGTTGTGCATGATCCCGTCATTCCCTTTGAGAATAATCGTAAATTGCATCAGGTGTTTAATTGGCAAGACCCAGTGTTATTGGCACAGCAGTATATTTCTGATGTGGAAGCTGCTAGTTATGGTTATGTAAACTATCAAATTGTAGACAAAATTGATGTGGATGCCTTTCCTGTCAAGGAAGATGGTTTTGCTTATGATGCGGATTCGTATCTGTTTCGTTGGCGGTCGCGGACTGGGTTTCATTACCCCGATACGCTGGATTACAAACGAGTGCTGGATGAATATGGTGTTGTTCAGCGGGTGAATTTGGGGCAGATTCAAGAGGTGTGGCTGTTTGGTTTTCCGTATGCGGGGTATTATGAATCGCGGATGGTGGGGGCGGATGCGTTTTGGTGTAATGCCCCGCCGTTGAAAGACAGCTATTGTGAACGTCGATTTGTGGTGATGGGCTTTAGCTTTGAACGTGGTCCAGGCGAAATGTTGGAAAATTTAGGACATCGGGCCGAGTCGATTATGCAGCAAGTGTATCGGCAGAAGCGAGGAGATGCGAATTTATGGGAACGGTTTACACGACATGAGAAGACGCATCCGGGCCAGGCAGAATGTGGCAATGTGCATTTTGCGCCGAATAGTGACCGTGATTATGATTGGGCGAATCGGCGTATGGTGAACGGCCGTTGTGACGATTGGTTTAATTTCCCCAATTTTCAAGGAACGACCCGGTTGGTTAACTGTGAAGAGTGGGGGAAGGGCGATATGCGTTTCCATCATCTTTGGTGGTTGGGCCATATGCCCCACATCACAGGGAAGACGAATGGGATTTTGAATAACTGGTGGGCGTATATTGTGGATCCGAATTTGGTGAAGTGAGTGTAAGTTACGAGTCCCCGACACTATTGGAAGTGTCGGGGACTCTTTATTTGTTTACCAGCGTTGATGTACTTGCGGCCGGACGAGTTGGTCGTAGATGGCTTGGATGGCGATCATGGTTTCTGGGGAGAGTGGGGGAAAGTCGGCTGAAGCGGCGTTGTCTTGCACTTGCAACGGCCGTTTTGCTCCCGGTATAGCACATGTCACAGCCTCAAACATCAAAATCCAGCGTAGGGCGAACTGTGCCATGGTCATGTTGGCTGGTTTCAGGGCTTCGATTTCCTGGACGGCTTGCAGGCCGGTCTCGTAGTCAACGCCTGAGAAGGTTTCGCCCACATCAAAGGCTTGACCTTGCCGGTTGTACTGCCGGTGGTCATTGGCGGCGAACTGGGAATCTTTGCCAAATTTGCCCGTGAGCAGACCACTGGCCAGGGGCACACGCGCCAAAATGCCGATATTCTTGGCGATGGCTTCGCGGAAGAAGAGTTCGGTGGGACGTAGGCGGAACATGTTGAAGATGATCTGCACGGTCTTTACGTTGGGGAATTCGATGGCTTTAAGTGCTTCTTCTACTTTTTCTACACTGACACCGTAATGTCTTGATTTTGCCTGCTGCCATCAGATCATCGAGCGCCGCGAAGAGGTCGGGATTGTAGTAGACTTCGGTGGGTGGGCAGTGGAGTTGCACGAGATCGAGACTGTCGGTTTCCAGGTTGGTGAGGCTGCGCTCGATGAAGGCGGTGATGTTTTCGCCGTTGTAGCCTGCGGCGACGTGGGGATTGAGGCGGCGGCCTGCTTTGGTGGCCACGATGATTTCTTCACCGGGACGTTCTTTTTTGAGGCGGGCGATGAGGCGTTCAGAACGGCCGTCGCCATAAACGTCGGCGGTGTCGAAGAAGTTGATGCCCAGATCGACGGCTTCGTGCAGGGTTGCCATGGCGGTGGCTTCATCGACGTTGCCCCAATCGGCGCCGATGGCCCACGCGCCAAAGCTGATGGTTGAGACGTTGAAACCGGTTTTTCCAAGTGATGCGGTATTGCATGAGTTTTTCCTTTTTCAACGCAGAGGCGCAGGAAGAAAAGTCCTGCTTCTTTTGCGGATTGCGATTGAGAATAATTTTAATGAGAAAGTTTGAGGTGCAATTATGCCTGAATTGAACTGTCTTATCCAGTCGAGTATGATAAGATTTTGCTTTGATGGAGGCTTTTATGACAGAAATTCCAAGTTTACAGACAGAACGATTGATTTTACGGCCGTTTTCCCCAAAGATGCGCCAGATGTACAACGATTGGCCGGAGACCTTGCCGTCGCTGATACCACGTTGAACATCCCGCATCCGTATGAAGATGGTATGGCTGAGGAGTGGATTAGCACCCATCAAGCTGTTTTTGACGAGGGTGACGGGGTTACTTTTGCCATTACGCTGCGCGAAACAGGTGAATTGATCGGCGCGATTAGTTTGCGAACGGCGAACCGGTTTAATCGGGCGGAGATGGGGTATTGGATTGGCAAGCCGTATTGGGCAAAGGGTTATTGTACGGAAGCGGCGAAGGCGGTGATTGCTTATGGCTTTGACGAATTGAACTTGAATCGGGTTCTCGCCTATCATCTCACGCGCAATCCGGCTTCGGGGCGGGTGATGGAAAAGGCAGGGATGCGTTATGAAGGACATTTGCGCCAGCATGCGATGAAAAATGGCGTGTATGAAGATTTGAAACTGTATGCGATTTTGCGGGATGATGTTGAGAACGGCCGTTAATCCATAATCTCAATCGTTTGTAAAATCACAGCCTGATCCGTTACCGGGTTTGTTGCTTCCACCACATCTAGCCGCGTCAACTCCGGCCAGCGATAAAAGCCTGTTGTGAGCGTATAGTCGCCAGGCGGGAGAATCGGGGGCAAGCGTAAGGTGGAAGGTATCACGGATGATTTCACCTTCTCGCCACCAGGAGGTGGGATAAGATTGAAAGCAGGGTTCACGATCAACTTGCGCCCACACCGGACTGCCTGTTTCTGGATTGACGGCGCCAAACTGGTGTATGTAGGCTGTGTACTTGGCCGACATGTCGGTTAACGGTTGGAAGTACAGATTGACGGTGATTGTGTCGCCTGCTTTGAATTCACTGCCAGAAATATCGTAGCCGATAAGGGACAGTTCGTCGTTCCAATTGGCGAAAATGGGATGCTGTGGCTGGAATTCAGCCGACGCATCCGGCGGGATTTGGTAGGCGAGGAAAGACAAGCCATCATTCCCGAGTTGCGCTTCATGGGCGATGTTGCCCTGTGGAAAAGTGCTTTGAAGCAGGGGCAAACTATTCTCTTCCTCGCTGTCCATGATGATGAAACTGGTCTGCGAGGTGGTTTTTTGCGGGTAGACGACACAATGATTGCCATCGTAGGTGTGAATACCGCTGCGATTGTTAGAATGCAGTTTGAGGCTGAAGCGTGATCTCCCCAAGAGGGTGATAGATAGATGGTTTCCGAGTCGGGCAAGGTGGCAATGTATTTGCCAATTTCAGCGATGCCGACATCGTAAACTGTATACAAGCCGGGATCAGTTCCCCACGTGATGAAATAATCTTTAAAGGTATTGACACCGGTGAAGATCAGACCGCCTAACAGCAGCAGGGTGTAAACGGTGGCAGGCCATTTCTTGTTGGATGCGGAACGGGTTTGACGACGCAGCAACCAGTCAAGCGGTAGTAAGAGCGCTAACGTGATGAGGATGGTGGCGGCAGGCAGTGCGCCTAAGGCACGTTTGCTTAGGGCAGCATCATCTGCCAGAAAAGCAGGAGCGGACATGAGCGCAAACCAGGTCAATAGAAACAGGTATTGCGGGCGACGCCAGCGATAAAGCGCAAATCCCAGCCCGACGATTAAGGATATGAGAGAGAAAGCGGTTGAAAGACGGCCGTTTTGGAATATTGATGCGTAGATTACTGTCGCCCTCAATGGTATACATCTTCACCACACGCCAGGCGTTTTCAGCTCAAGATTGTGAATTGCTCAGACAGCGCCGTGTCATCTCTTAGCACGATACACATTGCCGACCCGCTGGTTGAACACACCTGGATTGCCAACCGCATAGAAAATAAGGGGCAGCGCGACGAATAAAGCCGATACCGTACGTGAGCAAGATATGGAGACCATCTTTTTTGGCGTGAGAGCGGCGGGCGATGAGATCATAGGCAAAGCCAAAGCCAACGAGAATGGGAAATACCTGCGCCAGTTGATAGGTGTATAGACTGATGCCCATGACAAGGCCAGTTAAGGCAAAATAACGCCGCTGTTGGGTGCGTAAAGCTTTCAATAAAAAGAAGCAAAGCAGGGAAATGAACAGCGGAATGAGAATGGCACGCACACTGTAGCGGCTCCAGGCAAGATGCCAAAAAGAGAGTGCCAGCACCAACGTTGCCAGACAGTCCCCCAAATTGAGACAGCAGCGTATTCTGGTCACGCTTAAAGAACTCGTTGGCTGCCAGGAACAGAGCCGGCAGTGTAAAAAGCGAGACGATTGCCGAAGCGAGATGGATGCCCAAAGGGCCAACGCCAACAAAGGTGAATGCAGCCGCCACAAGGTAGCTGAACATTGCTTCACGGCCGTAGTTGGTGGCAAAGTAGATGGGGAATTCTCCAGATAGAATGCGCAAGGGCATCTAAGCCATAGTAAGCGGGATCGTATTCATCACCTGGGGGGAGTGTGGTTAGCAGGTAGAAACGAAAAAATGCGCCTATCAGAATGATAAGCGCTAGAAGAATTAGTTTTGTTGTGCGAGATAGGATGGGACTCATTCCGTCACTGTTTTGTCGCATGAATTGCCATCTTGGTTTGTAATAATAGCGTATTATAGTGAACCAACCTGAAAAAAACGATTACGCTGCTAACCAGGACTATGCCGGAAACGGCCGTTTCGCCTTATTCAATGGGCAGCAATACGCGGAAAATACTGCCTTCTCCTTCGACGCTTTCTACTTCTAAACGGCCGTTATGGATACGTACAATCTCGTCAGCAATGGCTAGACCCAGACCCGTGCCAGGGATATTGGACTGCCGAACATTTTGGCCTCTGTAGAACCGGTCGAACAAATAGGGGAGATCATCGGGCGCAATACCCATCCCGCTAGTCAGAGATTTCCAGGGAGACAAATTGACTTACCTGATCTTTGGATGAAGGGGAGAAACGGCCGTTTTCACCAAAATATCCCCCTCAGACGAATAGTTGATGGCATTTGCGAGTAGATTCGTGATAACTTGTGCTAATTGATTCCATTCTCCCGTAATGGGCGGCAGACGCTCGTCCGGTTCAAAAATCAGCTTCAGATTGCTCGCTTCGGCTCTGGGCTCATGCGCCACGATAATATCTTCACCAGATCATTCAGATCAAGCGGTTCAAAGTCTAATTTAACACGCCCCAATTCTAAACGGGAGAGATCAAGAATATCCTGGATAAGCTGACTGAGGCGATCCGCTTGTTTTTGTAAAACCGGTAAGTATTGCCACCAAACTGTCTGCTCCTTTTCGTTCTAATAAATCCAAATACAGCTTAAGATTGGTGACTGGTGTGCGCAGTTCATGAGATACATCCGAGACAAAGCGGGATTTCATTTTATCCAAGGCTTTGAGCTGTTCATTTGCCTCCGCCAACTCCTGTGTGCGGGCGACAACACGCACTTCAAGTTCGGCGGCATGATGGCGCATTGATCATACAAACTGGTTATCTCTAAAACGCGGCCCAACTCTTCGGCCACAGTTTGCAGGAGACGAATTTCAGTGTCTTGAAAGACGCGGGCTTCTTTTGCACCAATCCCAACAATGCCAATGATTTTTTGACGGAACGTAATAGGGATGACAAGTGCTGATACCAACTGGTAAACCTCTATTAACTGACGCATACCAGCAGAGAGCGGGTATCCAGCTAGAGAGTCGAATGACAACTGGGGCGTCACTGGTGATAAGTTGACTGAGTAAAGGACTTTTGGGATCAAAGATCATCCGTTTTCCGAGCAAATTGAGTTCCCCTTCATTGATGAATTGAGCGCCAATGAGGGCGGGAATTGTTTTTTCTATGTCGTGGGTGAGTGGTTCATCTAAAAGGGAAAGTGTGACATGGGAAACATTTAAGAATGTTGCCATTTCTAGGCAACTTGTTTGCAATATATCTTCCTGGCTGCTGCCAGAAGCGGCGATCGAAATGACTTGATACAACAAGTTCAGTTCTTGAGATCGGTATTGCGCGGCATTGTATAAATTGCTCCGCTCCATGCCCAAGGCAATGGCATCGGCAATTTGTTCCAGAAAGGGGAGTTGTTCTTCATTGTACCCATGATTGCTAGTCCAACTGAGCGTTAGGGCGCCAAGCGCGTTTTTTCTACCGGTTAAGGGCAGGCTGATGTAGGAACGAATACCATTCTCATACAGCAATTGAGCCGCGCGATAATCTAGTTCTTCTGTGATGTTTGGTACGAGATGGGTACGGCCGTTTTTAATGTTTTCTGTCGCGGCGGTATCCTTCATTTGAAGGTGATTCGCAGGGTTTTGAATGCGTTTATTGTTTTGAAAGCCGATAAATATGAGAGAATCTAAGTCCTCACCAATTTGGGCGACGGAGATTCGCGCAGCTCCTGTTAGTTCTTGTAAATGGCGGACGAGTGTGGGTAACGCTTCTTCAATGTTGGAAGCGGCATTGAGTGCGCGTAAGATATTGCCTGTGGCGTTCAACGCTTCGGCTCGTTGTGTGGCAGCCGCATAAGATTGGGCGTTTTGCCAGGCTAAGGCGGCTTGAGCCGCGAAAGCGGACAGGCGGTTGCCATGTTCCGTGGTGTAAAAGTTTGGTTCAAGTTTGTTCACAGAAAGAAAAGCGACAACTTCTCCATTGACGATAATGGGCGCACTGGCCCAAGAGCGGATATGGGGTGTTAGGGTTGGTTTATGCCAGCCCTCAAACTGGGTGATGTCGGGAATAACGCATGGCTCTTGGCGTTCTATCATCTGGAGCCAGGTGGGCGTTTCTGAAATATTATAGGAAGCTGGCTCGCTTTCGATGTCGATAGTGATGCCAAACTTTTCGTAGCCATGGGCGCGGACAATGCGCGTTTCGCCATCTTTTACGAGGATGACATTGGCAGAATCATAGGGAACGACGCGCCCCACGTATTCCAGGAGGAGGTCTAGGATGACATTTAGCTGTAGGGAAGCGCTAAAGGCGATGCCGACTTCGTGTAGGGCTTGTGCAATTTCTTGTTGTTCACGAGCGCGTGCCTCTTCCTTTTTTTGCTGGGTTAGATCGCGGAGGATGCCTTGAACGGCCGTTCCCTCTTTGTAGTCTAAATAAGAAAGCGAGACAGAAACAGGCAGGGAACGGCCGTTTCTCGTCTGTGCCATAAATTCCAATTGCTCTGAAGGCATATCACCGTGGTATTTGTTTGCTAATAGTTCTTGAATGATAGGCACGCTTGAAGAGTGAATCAGGCTTAGCAGATTAAAATCAGGGGAATAAACGGTGTTGGCGGAGACCTCAAACAACTTACAAAAACTGTTGTTGAC
This sequence comes from uncultured Chloroflexia bacterium, assembly GCA_963747345.1. Lineage (GTDB taxonomy): Bacteria > Chloroflexota > Anaerolineae > Promineifilales > Promineifilaceae. The sequence continues at coordinate 88,326 of CAVVFA010000019.1, forward strand.
CAGTTCAAAATGACCCTCGTACAAGAGGAAAAATATATCGCTTGATTGCTCAACGAGCAGTCGATAACGTTGTTCGGATTCTTGCAGTGTGGCGTTGCTTCGTTGGCGTTCCAGTTCAGACGATGCACGCGCCGCGAATGTGCCGATTATCGGTATCGCGTTGCCCACTTTCTCCAGAATATTGTCGTGCATCACGACGATAATGCCGATGCTTTCTCCCGTTGAGCTAAATAGAGGCACGCCGAGATAACATTCGATCTGCTTTTTAACTAACGGTTCGTCTTCGGGGAAAAGCGAGTAGGTTTTTTCCGGGTAATATTGAATTTTATTTCCGATGACGGAGGCGCAGGGACTTCCCAGCAGATCGTATTCAAAATTGTCAACCAGTTGATTGTCGCGCCAGTAGGCTAACGTTTTGATTTTGTTTTGATGGCTGCCTGAAAGTTCACCCAGCAGGACGTATTTGGCCTCCAGCGCAATGGCTAGTTGGGTGACTAAGGCGTTAAAGAAATCTTCGCCAGTGATGGCAACAGTCCCTTCTAAAATGATATTTAAGATGTTTTCAGCCCGTTCCAGTTTGTTTACCTGGGCGCGGAGGCTGGCATTTTTTGCCTGTAGAATTGCCACTTGTTGGTGGAGGAAGTCTGAATCCATTATTGACCTGATAGCTCAACTTGAGCTGATGACTTGATTTGTGCTGATGACAAGGATGCCAGAATTAGTCAGAGGGTAAGCTTACAACGGCCGTTCCTGATTGTCTAGCAGAAGTGCGTGAAAACCAATGGGTCGTAAGTTGTATGGGGGAAGAAGACGCCCCAGCGGGGCGTCTCTACGAATGGCGGGGGTTAAACAAATAAAGGATCCATCTCAATTTGGCTCATTTTAGCATCCAGTTCCGCTTGATCGGTTGGTTGGAAGCGAGCGGCGGCATCTAGCACCTTTGGCAGCAGATCCACATCGCCGATGGTGTTGAGGAAGGTGTCGGGACGATTGAGAATGTAGGAAACGGCCGTTTCAATCTCATCATCATCCTCAAAAGGCTCATACCAACAACTGCGCGTCTGCGGTTTGTCACCCCAGGGGCCTCTGCATAGCGCCTTGATGGTTTGCAGTGCCACTTCCCGTTCCTGGCAAACTTGATAGAGCGCTTCAAAATCAGCGGCGTATTGCGTATTTTGCATCATTGTGTAATTGTACGGTAGCAGCACCGAATCAAAATCGAATCGTTCCAGGCTGCGCATATGCATTTGCGGAATCGTCACCCCATGCCCTGTCACACCGAGATAGCTGACCAATCCTTTGTCTCGCGCTTCGATAAACGCTTCCAACGCCCCGCCTGGCCCCATCGCCGTCTCCCATTCCTCTGGATCAACCAAAATGTGCATTTGCCAGAGGTCGATGTGGTCGGTATTCATCAGGTCGAGCGAGGTTTGCAGTTCGTCCCACGCACCCTGGTAGGTGCGTTTCTCTGTTTTGGTGGCGAGGAAAAACTCGTGACGGTGATGCTTGAGCCAGGGACCGAGCCGTTCTTCGGCTGCGCCATAACTGTGGGCGGTGTCGATGTGGTTGACGCCGTATTCGAGCAGCGAATCGAGCGTGCGGTTCGCGACATCTTGGGTGACGCCGCCGAGGGCAGCCGCGCCAAATAAAGTGCGGGTACTCAGGTGGCCTGTGCGGCCAAAGGGAATTTTTGGAATCATGGGATTTTCTCCTGTGTAAATAAGTGAACCTGAAATTTCTCTCATATGATTATACCTGAAATTGTGTACTGATTTGGTTGACCGAAATAGGGAAATGGGCATAGAATTCAAGGCTAGAAAAGGGATGAAAACGGCCGTTTTCATCCCCAAATTTATAATGATAATTACCTAAATATGGAGCAAAGCGTGAACCAATCATCAGAGCCTGGCGGTCAAAGCCAAAAGCCGACTCTCAAACCTGTCAACCAAATAATGTAAACTCCCCCGGCTGGCAGATCCCCATTCACCTCCGGGGAACAACCCTGGAGGTTCTACATGTTGCAATCAAACTTGGAAGAAATTCTAGCTCAAGTGCGTGATGCGCTCGAGATGCAAAACGTCTCTGAGGCCGTTACCCTCATTGAGCAATTTTATCCGCCCGATCAAGCTGAACTCATTTCAGAACTGACCGACGAGTCACAACAGCGCCTGCTGCCGCGCATGAAACCGGATGATGCGGCTGAGATGCTGGCAGAAATGGACGAGAAAGAAGCGGCCGAACTCGTCGCCTCCTTGTCCACCTCAGACGCCATCCGCATTGTAGACGAGATGGATCCGGATGCCGCGGTAGACTTGTTGGGCAGCATGGAGCCGGAACAAGCCCAAGCCGTTCTTGATGGCATGGAAGACGCCGAAGAAATTCGCCCCTTACTGCTCCATCCCGAAGATACCGCTGGCGGCTTGATGACCTCCGAATTCCTGGCATTGCGCCGGCGTATGACCCGCGACGATGCCCTGAGCGCTTTGCATGATTGGCAGCCAGACGAGGACATACACTCTCTCTTTGTTGTCGATGGGAGCGGTGTGTTATGTGGTGAAGTTAGTTTGCGCCAGCTCATTAATGCCAACTCAGATACGCCGCTGGCGGAGATCATGGATCCGGAAATAATTTTTGTGCCGTTGGGCATTGATCAAGAAGAGTGTGCCCGCCTGATGTCCCGTTACAATTTGTTGGCGATGCCTGTTGTTGATGCGGCCGGGTTGTTAGTGGGTGTTATTACCATTGATGATGTAGTCGATGTGCTTGAAGAGGAAGCCACAGAAGACATCCAGCGCTTGGGTGCTACTGAACCGTTAGATCGCCCTTATTTGGATACGCCTGTGTTGGGCGTGGCACGCCGCCGCATTGGCTGGCTGCTGCTGCTCTTCATCACAGAGACATTGACTGGCAGCGTCTTACGTCATTTTGAGCTGCAATTGCAAGCGGTGGTGGCGCTCTCGTTTTTCATTCCGCTGCTGATTGGCACGGGCGGTAACGCTGGCTCCCAAACCACCAGCACTGTGATTCGTGCCATTGCTTTGGGCGAACTGGATCAGAAGGGGCTGTTACGGCCGTTATGGCATGAACTGCGTGTGGGTCTGTTGCTGGGAACTGTCATGGCTGCCGTTGCTTATCCACGGGCGATCATGTGGGGCACCAGCAGCGGCGTGGCGTTAACGGTTTCGTTGGCGATTTTTGCGATTGTGGTGTGGGCCAACACACTTGGCTCGGTATTACCTTTGTTGGCACGGCGCTTTCGCATTGATCCCACCGTTGTTTCTGGCCCAGCTATGAGCACGCTGGTGGATGCCACTGGTCTGTTTATTTATCTCACGATTGCGGGGATTGTGTTGGGCTTGAATTAGGAAGTCGGCTTTATAGACCTCCGAGGTTTTCAAAACCTCGGAGGTCTGGGTACTTAATTGTTGCGCAGCGCGTGTAAGATGGCGTCGGTGATGGCTTGCGTTGTTTTGAGGTGGGGGTGATTGGTGAGGGTGTGGGAAACGGCCGTTTCCATCTTACTCGCCGCTTCTTCCAGACCCCACACATAGCGGGCCAGCATGGCGGCGCTGAGAATGGCGGCAATCGGGTTGGCGATGCCCTGCCCGGCGATGTCGGGGGCGGAACCGTGAACCGGTTCCGCGACGGCAATGCCGTCGCCCCAGTTGAGCGAAGGCGCGAAACCCAGTCCGCCACCCCAATACGAGGCCACATCTGACAAAATATCGCCAAAGAGGTTGGTTGTCACCACCACGTCAAAGCGTTCCGGGTCTTCCACCAGCTTCAATGCGGCAACATCAACGAGAAAGTTCGTCAATTTTAAACCGTAGAGGCGCGGAGGACGCAGAGGTTTTGCCACCTTGCAACTCTGCCACCCCTTCGACTGGCTCAGGGCAGGTTTGCTACCTTGTCCCTCTGCAAACACTTCCTGCACACAATCCCGAAACAAGCCATCCGTCAGCGGCAGTATGTTGGCTTTGTGTACGATGGTGAGCTTTTGGCGGTTTTGACTGGTCATGATTTGCTTGGTTTTCTCGGCAATACGCAGGCTGGCTTTGCGCGTGATGACTCGTTCAGCAACGGCCGTTTCAATTGGAGATTGGAGATTGGAGATTGGAGATTGATTAGTCTCTCCACTGACCACTGACCACTGACCACTGTTCACTGACCACTGTTCACTGTCCACTATCCTCTCCCGCCCGCTGTACAACCCCTCCGTATTCTCGCGCACGATAATCATGTTGATGCCAGGGCGGGGGGAGACATGGGGCCAGCTTTGCACCGGGCGGATATTGGCGTAGAGGTCGAGCGCCTGACGCATGGTGATGATGGCCGAGCGATACCCCTCTACTTTGTGGCTGGGGGAAGAGACAGCGCCAAACAGCCCCGCGCCGCAGTCGCGGATGGTCGCCAGGGTGCTTTCGGGCATGGACGCGCCGTGTTTGAGGAAGCAAGCCCAGCCAGCTTCGGCGGCGACGGTTTCTAAATCGGGGATAACTGCTTGTAACACGGCAACGGCGGCGGGAATGACTTCCTGGCCGATGCCATCACCGGGCATGATGCATAATCTTGGCATAGATCCTATTCTCCTAACGAAAAATCACTGCCATCAAACACAGATTGCAGCAGTTGGATGCGTTCCTCTGCCGTCATTTGGCGCGGGCGGGCGTAATCTTCGATCATGCCTGTCCAGAGGTCTGTGCTGAGTAAACGGCCGTTATAAATCACATACGTATCCACAAACATCTGGCGTGTGCCTAAGCTAAACATCTGGTCGGCAAAGGTGTTGCCCGTGCCGTAATGGACAAAGCGGTCGTCGCTGAAGGCAAAGCCCATCGGGTGATGGCCGTGCGCCCCATGCACAATCGACGCGCCCGCCTCGGCAAAGCCCATAAAGGCATCCCGCTGTGGTTGGAAGGCATCATATTGAAAATGCTCGAGAAACTGAATCGAGCCGACCACCACATACCCCTGTGCCGCTAACTCCTGAATTTGGGCGATGCTAAAACTGTAATCATCACACGGCAAAGCGCCTGGCTGATCTGCTTGCGCCCATACACCCCATGGCCCCACCGGATTGCACCCGACAAAGGCAATTTTGTTGCCATTATGCTCAATTAGCAGCGGTTTTGCCGCATCTTCCAGATTACGGCCGCCGCCGTACCGTTGAATGCCCTTTTCCTCATACAAATCGAGCGTAAACGACAGGTTTTGTTTGCCCCAATCGTTCAAATGGTTGCCTGTCAACTCGACTACATCCACGCCGAGCCAGGTCATCAGCTCAATGGTTTTGGGTTGGGCGCAAAAGGTGGTGCCACCCGTGGGCGTGGGGTCGGGACAATCGGGGGCGAAGGCATTTTCATGGCTCATGTGGGCAATATCTGCCGCCTGCATGAGGGGCGCAATCTCTTCGCCGGGATATTGGTAGCCATACTTTTCCATGCGGTCTGCCACGGCGCGGCTCAAGCCCGATGGCCCTGTCATGGTGATGTGGGTGATTTGGTCATCATGGCGATTGGTTAGTGGCTCTGGCCAGAGGGCTTCTAGTTGAGCAACGCTTGTTTCTTCCCCCATCCAGCCCAAAGGTAATTTCAAGGCATAACTGGCTGGGTCATAATTGACTGAAATGGGCGAGTTGCCATCGACCGCCAACACTTTCAAACGAGGGTCAAGCTGCTCAAAAGGCAGAATTGTCAAGACTGGCTCATCATAACTGGTTTGCGTTTGCCACAAGGTCTCAATCAGCTCTTCTGGCGCTACAAGCGTTGCTGCCACCGCCGGATCACCCCACCAGCCGCGCAACATGGCGTCCATCTCTGGTGTCAAAACCAATGTGCCATTCGTCCACGCCATTTGTATGTCGGTCAGCGAAATGTTGTCCGCAAATGTGGGAAATGGTGCCGCGACTGCGAATATCCATTCGCCGATGGGCGCGTTCTCTTGTACGGTCAGCAGCAGGTCGGCTTCTGCTTCAGCCAGGGCAAATTGGTCTGGATGCGCTTGTATGATGGTGGAAACGGCCGTTTTCATCTCATCAGGAACGACTTTATCAAAGCCCACCGTCACTGGTTCCGGTGTGGCTGTCGGTAAAGGGGGGACGGTTGCGGTGGGTGGCATATCTGTCGGTTCTGCTGTGGGCTGCGCTGAAGGAACGGCCGTTAATTCCACAATAGGTTCCGCAGTTGCCGCTAGAGTGGGGGAAATGGGGGTCTGGGAAACGGCCGTTTGGCACGCCGTCAACAAAATAAGTACAAAAAATAAACCAGGAAATTTACGCATAAAAACCTCAGTGAGTGGATGATAGAGGGCAGAATTAAACGGCCGTTTTCCCTTCTTGTCAATGCGATGATGATGTGGATGAATAACGGCCGTGAGTTGGCTCAGTTTAAAAATTCGTGATATTCGTCATCTTGTCGAGCGCTAAAAAGTCAGTCATAATTTTTACTGAACGTGAACAGAATCCAGTAAACAGGCTGTGCTATTGCACACCGAAAAGGGAGAGAATTGTGACAGTAAAAACTGATGTAATCCAGTTTCCCACCAAGGGACACGCCGATATTCTTGACATAACAAACGAAATCGTATTGGCAGTACAAGAGTCCAAATTACGGAATGGGCTGGTGACGATTTTCAGCCCATCAGCCACGAGCAGCGTGACCACCATTGAGTATGAAATGGGCTGTTTGCGCGATTTGCGCCGCTTATTTGAAGAGATTGCCGATTCGGACAGAGAGTATGATCACAATGCACGGTGGGGGGATGGCAACGGGCATAGCCATGTGCGGGCGGCATTGTTGGGGCCTTCATTGAGTGTGCCGTTTGTTGATTCTCGGCTGACATTGGGAACGTGGCAGCAAATAATTTTCATCGATTTTGACAATCAGCCTCGACGGCGTGAATTAGTGCTGCAAATCATGGGAGAGTAAAAAACAAAGAGATTAGAGATTGGAGATTGGTCGAGCATTCAATCTCCAATCTCCAATCTCAGTTGCGCATGTTATTAAATTTCCATTCCTAACTGTCTATCAACTACTTGTTTTCCCCAACAAGTTCCATCAATCGTTCCAAATCTAATTGCAATGCTTCTAATTCTGCGCCATAGGTGGCCCAGTCGCCATTGCGTTGGGCGGCTTCGGCCGCATCGTAATGGGCGCTGGCAGATTGGACAAGCGCTTCGATGTTGGCATCGGCCGGTAAGGGGGCGCGGGTAGGCGCAGGTTCAGCGACTTCTGTGCCGCCTTCCACGTTGCCAATGCTGTTTAGCGTGACTTCACCCGGAGGCTCTTGCAGCAGGTCGTTGAGCGCTTCATTGAGGGTGGTTCCCATTGCAATGCGGGTATCGGTCGCCACGATAACGCGCTTGAGTTCAGGCAGCGCACTGGTGTCGGAGAGCAAGTACACGGGCTCCACGTAGAGAAAACTTTCTCCAACCGGAATCACCAGCAAATTGCCCCGAATAACACGAGAACCACGTTGATCCCACAGCGAGAATTGGGCCGAAATTTCTGGGTCTTGGTCGATACGCGCTTCAATTTGCAAAGGGCCGTAGATGAGCTCTTGTTTGGGCAGATCGTAAACAACTAATTCGCCATAATTGGGCACATCATTACGGGCGGCAATCCAGGCGATCATGTTCGCTTTGCCAATAGGGGTCACGGGCTGAATCAGCAGATATTCTGCTTCCACTTCGCCTGGGAGGGGCATTGTTACGTAGTAAGGCTCCATGACTTGTTCAGTCCCGTCAAAGATTTCTTGCGGAAGTTGCCACAAATCTTCCCGATTGTAGAAAACGCGCGGGTCGGTCATGTGGTAGGTGAGGTATTGCTGCGTTTGAATGCGGAACATGCCTTCGGGGTAGCGCAGATGCTTGAGCAAATCTTCAGGCATGGCGCTCAGTGGTTGGAACAGACCTGGGAAGGCGGCGTCGTAACTTTTGATAATTGGATCTTCTTGGTCAGCAATGTAAAAGTTGATGCTGCCGTTGTAGGCATCGACGGTGATTTTGGCAGCGTTGCGGATGTAGTTAAATCCGGTATCTGTAGGCGTGGCATAGGGGAATTTGCTGCTGACGGTGTAGGCATCCAAAATCCAGATGAGATTGCCTTCGTCAGTGACGACGATGTAGGGGTCGCCGTCTAATGCCAGGAAGGGGGCGACTTTTGAGACGCGATCCCGAATCTGGCGGTAGAGTAAGACGCGGGTATCGTCGTCGATTTCGTCACTCAAGATGACGTTGGCATCTGCCAGGCGCAGGGCGAAGGCGAGCCGTTTGAAGAAGCTGTTTAACTGCACGCCGCCAGTTCCTGTGTAGACGGTTTTGATGTTCTCATCTCCGCTGGGGTAGCTGAAGCTGGGGCGGGTGGGACTGACGAAGACTTCGTCGGTCATCAGTTCGCCAAAATATACTTCTGGTTGGGTGATTTGGATTTCTTCAACGACGCTTTGGGGGGGCAAATCCTGGATGTAGAATTCGGGCTGCCCTTCAGCGGTTATTTGATCAACCGGGTTCATGACCAGCCCGTAGCCGTGGGTGAATTCCAGATTGCGATTGACCCAGGTGGGATTGTTGAGGTTGGCTTTGTTCAGTTCGCGCACGGCGAGCATGACTTGTTTGGTTTGCCCGTCGATGGTGTAGCGGTCGATATCGACTTCGCCGAATTGGTAGTAGGGGCGCAGGGCTTGTAATTGGGTGTAGGTATCTTGCAAGGGGCGGTAGTCCCACAGGCGGATGTTTCGCAGAATGGCTTCTGCTTTGGCGTTGCGCAGAACATCTTGCTCGAGAAGTTCTATATTGCCAAAGGGTTGGGCGGCAACGGTCTCGAGGTCGAAGGCGAGGCGGGTGAATGCAATGTTGTCGGCGATGTAGGGGGTTTCTCGTTCGAGTTCGTTGGGTTCGACGGCGTAACGCTGCAAGAGGCCAGGATAGAGTCCGGCGACAAGTACGGTGGCGGCCAGCCATAACCCGCCCGCGATGAGGACGAGACGCAGGTTGAAGCGGAAGTAGTTGATGAATACGGCAACGGCCGTTATCACCAAAAATACCATTTGCAAAATCAATGCCCACTGGGTGGCGTTTACATCTGTATAGCTCGCGCCAAAAACGGTGCCGCGCTGTGAGTAAACCAGTTGATAAATGCTGAGCAAGTAGCCTGCTGCCCAGATTAACAGGAGCAGCGTCAACAACATGACGACATGGCGGCGAATGAGGGGGATATTTTGTGGACGCCATTGCCCTTTTTGCAGGTCAACCAAATTGTTTCCGGCGTACAAGCCAATTACGCCAGCTAACGTCACAAACAGGAGGGAGGAAATCCACCCTTGAACGAATTCAAACAGGGGCAGATTAAAGAGGTAGAAGCTGACATCTTGCCCAAACAGGGGATCAGCGACGCCGAAATTGGTGCGGTAGATGAATTGGATGACTGTTTCCCATTGGGATGAGACGCCGGAACCGAAACCAAATGCCAGGAGAGCGGCGGCGGCGATGATAGCCCATTTAATCCAGGGAAATTTGAGCAGTTGGGGTTGCAGCGGATTGGTGGTGCGCAAGGCGCGTTTGCGGGCAAGTGCCCAGTTGAACCATAAAAACAAGAAGGCTGCCAGGAATCCGCTGGTAAACAGGATGATTTTGTAGGCGAATTGTTTGAGCCACACATCGTCGTAGTTCACGGCTTGATACCAAGTCCAGTCGGTGTAGGTGGTGACGATCCAGTTGAAGCTGATTAGCAGTAGAAATAAGGCACCGATGATCCAGATGGTGCGGTTGGATCCGGGTGTTTGGGGACGGTCGGGGCGTGGGGGGAAGGGGGAACGGCCGTTATTGTCATCATCATTGCTACCCCCACCGTAATCCCAGCCAACGTCTCGCATGGCACGGCGGAATACTTCAGGGATGTCATTAGGGTCTCGGCTCATTGATGTGTCTCCATTAAGCGAGAGGACTGAGTAAGAGTAAGAGGGTGATCCTCTCGCCTTCAACTCAAGCTCGTCGCAGTAGCTTTTTTTCTCTAGCTCTAGCTCTTTTGCTCTAGCTATTGTTGATTATCCCACAGTTTGGAGGAATGGGGCAGGTAAGGGGTGGCTACTTCATGAATCTCTTACGCAGGCGCAAAAACCATAACGGCCGTTTCATCTTTTTCCATAACGTGCGGGCTTCTGGGGCGTGGTCTTCCGGGTTGGCTGCATATTGGTGTTCAGCAAACAATTCCGTCAGACGGGCCGCCAATGGTTTGACGGTATCAGCGCGTTTCTGCGTGTTTGGCTTGTCTGAGAAATGATCCAGATTGTCTTGCAGCGCCGCGTTAAACTCGGCGGGGGTCTGGTTAGATTGTGGTGGTTGGTCTAATTTATACGCTTGATTTTGTAAACGGCCGTAGGCTAGCCATACACTGTCTTCCGCTTCCATGCGGCGCTGCTGCCACAGCCAAAGCCCTATCAGAGCCGCAGCGACCAACCCGACCACCGCGATTCGTTTTAAGAAAGTTACCCAATTAAACGGCCGTTTCACAGGATCCCTTTCTGGCAGCGGTGCGGTTTCCCCAAAGTTTGGCACAAAATCTTCCGGCCCTCGGGTTCCCCAATCTTGATCAAAGGCCGTATCGTGCGGGGTGGCAAATCCAGCCGTTGGCTCAAACTCCACCCAGCCATAGTCAGGAAAATAAACCTCCGCCCAGGAATGGCCGTTACTTTGACGAATCGTTTGCACCCCGTTTTCATCCGGCGGTTGGCTTAGAAAACCAACTGCGACTCTGGCTGGTAGTCCCAGACTACGCGCCAGCACCACCATCGACGAGGCATAATAATCACAATAACCCGTCTGCAAATCAAAAAGGAAATAATCAACCGGATCCACACCAGGCGGCGCGGGGTCTATGTCCAAAGAATAAGGGTATTGGCGCAAGAATCGTTCCAACGCCCGCGCTTGATCATACGGATTATCCAGATCCCCCGCGATCTCTTGTGCCAAATCATGCACCCGTGGCGGTAGATTTTCTGGTAACTGCGTATAACGGCTCAGGATGACGGCAGGCGTGTCGGCCGTGTTTGTTTGGCGCAGGTCATCCGGGTTGGCAATGCTGATGCGGGTGGTGGCTTGAAACTCAGAGCCTGTGCCTTGTACGCGCACCAAATCATCAAGCCCCCGCCAAAGCAGGGTAACATCTTGGTCAAATTGCACCGGTTGACCCAAGGTGTAGCGCAAGAGCCTTACATCACGCAGCCATTGCACATCTTGCACCAGTTCGAGCGTGCTTTTGGGTGCTTTTCCGGGGACTGGCTCGTTGGCGGGCCACGGCTCTTCCCGTTCTTTAGAGAGCGTCCAGCCGTGGCCGGTGTAGATTTCATAACTCAAGCCGCGCCAATGAATGCGGCGGGTGAGTGCTGGCGGCGCGAGATTGCCCGCTTGGTCGGTGACAATAGCGGTCATCATGATGATTTCTGATAAATTGGGCGGCTCTTCACCCAACAAATAAGAACGGGGCATCACCCCATAGCCGCCAGGACTGCCTGGTGGCCGGGGGCGTGGTTTACGCACGCCCCCAAAAGCATCGTCTAGTGTCTCTTCGACGCCCGATACCCAGGGATGAGCCATGAACGCCTCAACCGCTTTGGTGAGACTAAAGGCGGGGAATGACATCGCCGCCGTTATCAGCACAACAGAAATGATGCTGGCATAAATGAGCAGTTCAATGCGGATTTCGTCTGAAAAATCGAGACCGCGCTGCCGCCAACTTTGCTCCAGGGAGTTGAGATTGATAATCGCCGTCAACAAAGCGGTGAGGCCGATAAAGGCGGCGAGATACCAGATGGGGGCTAACCCTAAAAAGCCATTCACGGCCATCGCAAAGCCCATGAGGGTTAATCCGAGCAATGGTTTTTGCCAGCGAATCGCCGTCCACACAGCAAAGGCGGCTAACAACCAGGAAATAAATCCCAGGCCAAAGGCGAATACGATGGTTTCCTGGCTGCGATTTCCGGCGGCAACAGCGATAATCCAACTGGCACTTCTGTCTATGAAGATGGCGCTATTTTGCAGCCAAAAAGTGCGCAGCGGCCAAAATCCTTGTTTGAGTAAGGTTAGCGAAGGTGTGAGGTTGGCGAGGCGAATGGTGGTGATGAGCAGCCCGTACAGCAGCAGTAGTATCCAGGCCAACACGCTACTGCGTGCTTTTTTTGCCAGTAGATAAGCGAGCAGGAGTCCGATAACGGCCGTTATCCCCACAACCCCCGCTTCTGGCACCCAATCTACTTCACCAATGGCTCCGACCAATAACAAGATAGCCGATACCAGCAAAAGGAAAGAGATCCACCCTTCTTTCGGCCTGAGACGGTAAACCACCCACACAAGCACATCAAAGGCCATTACCGAATCGCATCCTCTAACGGATTATGCACCGTGATTACCCGTCCCATGGGCGTCACCTGGAATTCCCAATGACCCCGCTGCCGGTGTTCTTCTAACGGCACGCCCACATCTCCTTGCCCGATGATTTGGGCGGCAAAGCCAAGCTGTTGAATGGCATCACGCAAGCCAACCGTATTGCCTTCACCACCAAAACTGGGGCGGTCTAACAGGACAACATGTGCTTGCACGCCCCGTTTTGCCATTTCCAGCAAACTGGGCAGCCAATCGCCAGAGCCATTAGGCGTGATAATTAAGGCTGTGCTGCCCGGTCGGGCTAAAAAGGCAACATCGCGCAGCGCCGCCACCAGCGGTATATCGCCATTGGCGTTGACCAGCGCCAAAATACGCAATATTTGCCACAAATGCCCTTCCCCTGCTCCTGGATGAAGCACATCTGGGGTTTGCCCATAGGCGGCAAATCCTGTTTCCCGCACATGCCGGATGGCTTGCGCCGCCATAGAAGCCGCGAGCAAAACGGCGTGTTCTTCGGTGCCATCTGCCCCTTCGCCCAGTTGGACGGATTGGTCTAAATCCAGCACCAGCCAAAAATCTCCGGCCGCGTCCAAATCAAATTCCCGCACATGCAGTTTGTCTCGGTGGGCACTCACGCGCCAATGAATCCAGCGATACGGGTCGCCCGGTTGATATTCGCGCACGGAGGAGGCGTTGATGGTAGCCTGAATGGCGCGTTGCCGGGCGCGGGCGCGTCCGCCTGTTTGCCCAGGGGGCAGGGGGATGGGCAGCTTGCCATGAACCGGCGGGTGAATGATGATTTCGGTGACGTCTGGATAGTGGCGGGTAGCGGTGAAGAGGCCAAAAGGATCGCCACAACGCACTGACCAGGGGCCAATTGTGAATTGTCCGCGGCGCAGGCAGATGGCAGAGCGTCGCCATTTGGCGTCGGTTTGCCCGTTCACACTTTGCACAATGGAGGCGTCGTAGCCCGGCACTGTTGATTCGTCGTTGATTTCGACCCACAGGGCGGGGATGAAGCCGCTGTTTTCCAGTTCAAACGCTTCGCTCAAGCGGTCGCCAATGGAGACCCAGCCAAAGCGCAGTTTTCGGGTGACGTGGAGATTTTTGGCCAGGGCGTAGGTCCAGATGAAGGCGACAACAAAGAGACCACCAATGCCCACAAGAAGGGTGTTCCATACGCGGTCGGGGAGAAAAACGGCCGTTATCCCCAACACGCCCAGCAAAAAAAGAGGCAGGCGCAGTCGTATTTGAATCTGCATGTTGGCAGATGGCTCTATTTTCCACCGTGACCTTAATGATCCTAAACGCATACCTTGAATTTTCCCACAAGCTACTAAATTTGCACGCTAACTTGATGATCAGTTAAGATGAGCGCATCGGCAATACTGAAACAAAAAACAACAAAAAGGAGTCGAACATGGAATATACAAATCTTGGAAAAACAGGTTTAAAAGTATCACGTATCTGTCTGGGCATGATGACTTACGGCACACCTGAATGGCGGGATTGGGTGCTAACTGAAGATCAAGGACGGCCATTCATCCAACGGGCTATCGAACTAGGGATCAACTTCTTCGACACGGCCGATATGTACTCGTTAGGTGTCAGTGAAGAAGTGACGGGGCGGTTGCTGCGCGAATTCGCCCCGCGTGATGAAGTCGTTGTCGCCACCAAAGTTTACATGCCCATGAAAGAAGATGTGAACGCCAGAGGGCTTTCCCGCAAACATATCATGGACGCCATCGATAACTCCCTGCGCCGCCTGGGCATGGATTACGTAGACTTGTATCAGATTCACCGCTGGGACTATACCACCCCCATCGAAGAAACCATGGAAGCACTCCACGACGTGGTAAAGGCAGGTAAAGCGCGTTACATTGGCGCATCCAGCATGTTTGCCTGGCAGTTCGCCAAAGCTCAGCATGTCGCAGAAAGGAATGGTTGGACACGCTTTGTCTCTATGCAGAATCATTACAACCTTGTCTACCGCGAAGAAGAGCGCGAAATGAATCCATTGTGTTTGGATCAAGGTGTGGGTTTGATTCCCTGGAGTCCGTTGGCGCGTGGTTTCCTGGCGGGTAACCGCAAAGAGAAAGGAGACGGCCCCACGAAACGCGCCAAAAGCGATGATATTGCCGACAGACTGTACTTTGAAGCAGGCGATTTTGAGGTGGTGGCACGTGCCACCAAATTGGCAGAGGAGCGGGGTGTGACATCCGCCCAGATTGCTCTGGCCTGGCTGCTGCATAAACCAGCGTTGACTGCCCCCATTATTGGCGCAAGTAAAATGCACCATTTGGAGCAAGCTGTGGCCGCAGTAGACATCGCGTTGACCCCAGAGGAAATAGCGCTGCTTGAAGAACCTTATCGCCCACATCCTGTTCTGGGGCATGGATAAGCATTTGATTTTGAGCGATAAACTACAACTTTCTTACAACCTTTTTGGACTGTGCCGCTCCCGGTCATTGTTATATGCTGTGATGGAGTCAGAAGGTGTTGCGGGAGTGGTTATTGGAGGAGCCATGCTAATCTTGAACAAATTAGAGCAATCAGTTATGAAAAGCGTCTGCCTATGGCGCACTAGTTGACAAGGAGAACAATATGAGCGAAGCACAGAATATCGTTATCATAGCTGGCTATCAGGCTGTCGAATTAGCCGAAAAGAACTTTGATCATCTCGTCCAGTTGGTCAAGGACAAAACCATCAAAAGTGACGGCATGATCCTTGTCCAAAAAAATCAAGATGGACAGGTCTTAGTTAGCGAAACGGCCGACCACCTGGCGCGTAAGGGAGCAGGTTGGGGCGGTGGGGTTGGCTTCCTCGTCGGTCTGGCGGCGCCACCGCTCTTGGGCGCAGTGGCCGTCGGTGCTGCTGGTGGTGCGATTGTAGGTAAGTTTGCCAAGCATAAGGTTGAAAGTGGTATCGAGAGCGGCCTTGGTGAAAAGCTCAAACCAGGCACTGCGGCAATCCTGGCCACCGTCCGCGAACAAGATCGGTTGGCGGCTGAACGAGCGATGGCTGATTCACCAGCCAAGTCAGTTGCCGTGGTGGATGAAGGTCTTAAAGAAGCACTGGCCGAAGCGCTTGGTAAGTTTGTTCCCGACCGAACCATATTGCCTATTCCCGATAAGCACATTTGGTGGGGTCGCTGGACGCACATTACGCGATTCAGTGGCTGACTGGTCGATGGTCCCTGGTCCGAAAGCACCGGAAGATGCCCCGAATGTCTTACTTGTCATCATTGACGATGCGGGGTTTGGCGGGCCTAGCTCTTTTGGCGGCCCTATTAGCACGCCAGCTTTCGACCGTGTGGGAGAAATGGGTATGGCGTATAATCGGTTTCATGTAACGGCCGTTTGCTCCCCCACCCGCGCCGCCCTCCTCACCGGACGGAACCAACACCGCGTCGGCATGGGATCCATCGCTGAATACCCAGGCCCCTTCCCCGGTTACACCGCCGCGCGACCCCGCAGCTGCACCGCCTTCCCGCGCATCCTCAAAGAAAACGGCTACGTCACCGCCGGATTCGGCAAATGGCATCTCACCCCCGACAACGTGCAGGGTCCGGCTGGCCCCTTCGACCATTGGCCTAAATCATGGGGCTTCGACCATTGGTGGGGCTTCCTGAGTGGAGCCGCCGGTCAATACGACCCCATCATCACCCAAGACGACTGGGCGCTGGGCGTGCCAGAAGGCAAAGATGGCAAGCAATATTACTTCCCAGACGACATCACCGACAAAGCCATTGAATGGTTACACGGGGTACGCGCCCAAGACCAGACCAAACCCTGGATGATGTTCTATTCCACGGGTTGCAGCCATGCCCCCCACCACGTCGGCAAAGAATGGGCCGACAAATACAAAGGCAAATTCGACAAGGGCTGGGACAGCCTGCGCGAAGAGATTTTCGAGCGCCAAAAAGCACTCGGCATCATCCCGCCAGACACCGAACTAACCGCACGACCCGATCTGTTCCCTGCCTGGGACACCCTCAACGATGCGCAAAAGAAACTTTATGCCCGTCAGGTAGAAGTCTTTGCTGGTTTCTCAGAAAACGCCGACTGGAACGTAGGCCGCTTGCTCGATTCCATCGAAGAGATGGGCGATCTCGACAACACCTTGATCATCTACATCTGGGGTGACAACGGCGCCAGCATGGAAGGCACCACCACCGGCTCCTTCAACGAAATGACCTTCCTCAACGGCATCGTGCTCGACGCTGAACAGCAGTTAGACTTGATTCAGCAGTACGGCGGCATCGAAGCGCTGGGCAGCGAGCATACCGCCCCACACTTTGCCGCAGCCTGGGCGCACGCCATGAACACCCCCTTCCAATGGGGCAAGCAGACCGCCAGCCATCTGGGCGGCACGCGTGACCCGATGGTCATTGCCTGGCCGGAAAAGCTCAAGGCAGACAAAACGCCTCGGTCGCAGTTTACCCACGTCATCGATATTGGCCCGACGATTCTGGAAGTGGCTGGCATCCCTGAACCCAAAGATGGTAGATGGCATCGAGCAAGAGCCAATGGACGGCACGAGCTTCATGTACACCTTTGATGATGCGAGCCGCCGCCGAACGCCACACCATGCAGTACTTTGAAATGCTTGGCAGCCGTGCCATGTACAAAGATGGCTGGTGGGCCGCTTCTCGCCCCGACCGCATTCCCTGGGATTTGTCACCCGCTACGTTAGCCAAGTTTGGCCCCGACGCCGATTGGGATCCAGACCGGGATGTCGGTTGGGAATTGTATGATCTCAGCAAGGACTTCTCGCAGGCGCACAATATCGCCGATCAGCATCCCGACAAGGTTCAAGAATTGCAAGAACTGTGGTGGCAAGAAGCCGAACGCAACCGCGTTTTGCCCTTGATGGCGGGGCTGTCAGTTATCTATGGCATCCTGCCGCCGCTGCCCACCGTCACCCGCTTCGATTTCATGGGTGATGTGCAGAACATCCAACGCGGTATGACGCCGCGTGTTCAAGGGCGGTCATACGCCATTGAAGGCGAGATAACCGTTCCTGAAGGTGGCGCTGAAGGCGTTATTGTGGCGAATGCAGATTTCACAGGTGGTTATGCGCTGTGGGTGGATGAACAAGGCTTGTTGCATCACACTTACTCGCTCCTCGGTGTTGAATTCTATCGGCAGGTGTCTACCGAACCGCTGCCTACGGGTGACGTGACAGTTAAGATGCTGTTTGAAAGTGACGAACCGAAACCAGGTTCCGGTGGCAAGGTATCGCTCTGGGCCAATGACAAACAAATTGGCGAAGGGCGGCTCGATCAGACTGTGCCGATTGCCTTCACCTCTTACGCGGGTATGGACATCGGCCGGGACAATGGAGGTGTGGTGGATCTCAACTACGAGGAAAAAGCGCCATACGCCTTTACGGGTATTGTCAAAAAAGTTACTTTTGATCTGAAACCGGCTCATATCGAGGCGGAACAGGGTTTGCATGAGCATACCGCCTTAAATGCGGTAGCGGCGGGTATTGCTGGTTAAGTTTTATATATCTCAGGTGCGAAGCACTTGCAAGTACTTCGCACCTGACAAAAAGAAAAATTTACAGCAGAATTTTTGCTGGTAGTTGCCTTGTTTTTAATATCAGGTATTTTCCTCAAACGAGAATACCGACCATCAAGAGTTGGGCAACTATCCAAAAAGGGGCAATTATGAGTAACAAACAGATTGAACCACTTAAAGAAGCAAAAACTGTCACGTCAGACGTACGCAGAGTACGTCCCTTGCAAAAAATGCTGCTGATCGATGTGCTGCGGGATAAAGAATCAAGGCCCGTTTTTTATTGGGCGGGCGGCGTTTTGTTGATTGGCACCCTGGCCTATCATTGGCTGGAAGGGTGGAGTTTACTCGACTCTCTCTATTTTTGCGTCATCAGTTTAGCAACCATTGGTTATGGCGACCTGACGCCCACGACCCCAGAAGCAAAGTTATTTACCATTATCTATGTTATCAACGGTATTGGTATTTTGTTAGCGATGTTTGACAGGATACGAACAGTTCGTGAAATACCCTTAGAGCAGCGGAGCAAACAATAAAGAAACGTCTGATGTGTGATAACGGCCGTTACGTAACTACTTGTCAGCTCCTATTCAAGTATAGCCTGTATCCAACACGGGTGACGGTTATCATCCTCGAAAAATGAATCATACTTGTATACAGAAACATGAGGGAAGAATTTATGTCAGACGAATTTAACTTACGATCAAAAAGCTATCAGAAACAGTTGGGTTGGGGTTTGTTGACAGGTTTGCTTAGTTCAATTGGCGCATTTATTTTTATTGCGCTGGTAGATAGGGGGACGGATCTGGTGTGGCCTACTAAACCGGGCTGGGAACCGTTCTCTGGCTCCTGGATGATTGTGGCTGTGATGACGCTGTTTGGTTTGATTGTGGGGCTTATTCATCAGTTTACGTCAGCCGCACAATTGGACGTTTTTGAGGCAGTGGACAACGGCCGTTTAGACCCCAAACCTGTGCCTGCTTCTGTACTTGCCTCGTTCATGTCACTCATTGGCGGCTTCAGCCTGGGGCCAGAAGTGCCCACGGGCATGTTGGCGGCTGGATTGGGTACCTGGCTGTCTGAGCGACGCAAGCTGGACAAGGATACCACGCGCACCAATGTTTTGAGCAGTGTGTCTGGCGCGTATGCTGGTTTATTTTCTTCACCACTTGCTCTCATCATGATGCTGCTTAGAATCGACCCACATGCAAACGGCCGTTTACTATGGCACTTTATTTATTGCGGGTTTGGCAGCGGCAATCGGCTTTAGCCTTTTTTATTGGCTGGGCGGAGACATGTTTTCTAATTTGTTGGGTTTAGTACAGCCGCCCGACTATGATTTGCGGGTTTATGACGTGGGCTTGGGTGTTGTCTTTGGACTTATCGCGGTTCCAGTGGCTGTTATATTTTTGTTAATTGCCAAGCTGCTCGGCCGTTTGGTCGTCCCCTTAAACGGCCAACCGATTGTTCGCGGTGTGTTAGGCGGCTTGCTGCTTGGTTTGTTAGGCAAGGCGCTGCCCATCACCCTGTTTTTGGGGACGGATGGTCTGGCAATCACCACCCAAGATGCTGCAGAAATTGGGGTTGCGCTGCTGATTGTGTTTGCTTTAGCCAAAATGGTGGCTTTGGCGGGGGCGCTATCGTTTGGGTTTATTGGCGGGCCTATCTTTCCCATGTTGTTTGTGGGCGCTACATTGGGGTCTGCCATCAATCTGGCATTCCCCCAAATTCCCCTGGGATTGTCTGTGGGCTGTATGATGGTGGCTGTGCCGGCCGTTGTCGTGCCTATTCCGCTTGCTCTGGCAGTGATCGGCATTCTGGTGATGGGGCTTTCGCCGACGAACAGTTTGCCCGTTGTGATGGCCTCATTGACTGCCTTCTCTGTTGCGCATGGGCTTGGCTTGTTCGCTGGTGGAAAGAAGAAAGAAGAAGAACCGGAAACGGCCGTTTCCTAAACCAGTTGCATCCTTCAGGAGGGAATCATGGAACCAAGCAAGCAAGAAAAAAATGAAGATAGCAGCACTGCTGAAAATGCCAAACCACCACGTCAGGGATTTGTGCCAAACATCATTTCCGGCCTGGCTACGGGCCTTTTCAGCATACCGGAAGGCATGGCTTATGCCCAATTAGCGGGCGTGAATCCTGTCTATGGGTTGTATTCCGGTATTATCGCTACCATTGTGGCTTCGCTAAGTACGGGCACGGTTCTGATGATGAGCACCCTCACCAGCGCCATTGCCCTGGCGACAGGCAGCGTCATCGCCATGGCTGGCATTCAAGATAGCCAGATGCCGCAAGCCTTATTCACCATTACATTTCTGGTGGGTGCAATCATGTTTGTGCTGGGTATTTTTCGGCTGGGCAACATTGTTAACTTTGTCTCCAATGCCGTGATGACGGGCTTTGTGGCTGGCGCTTCGCTCCTGATTATTTTGGGGCAAGAGCATCACCTGACGGGGTACAGCCCCACTGGCGCGAATGAGATGCAGAAGACAATTAACTGGTTGCAAAACATATCCCAATGGGACGGCACAACGGTGGCTGTTTCTGTGGCCGTGATCATCTTTATGGTGTCGCTGAAGCGTGTACGTGCTCTAGAAAAAGTTCGCCCCCATCATTGTGTTGGTGGTGGCTACGGCCGTTATCAATATCTTTAATATTCAAACGGAACTGGTGGCTAGCATTGCTACTATTCCCAATAGTTTACCGACGTTTATGTTACCTAACTTTAGCTTGATACCAACACTAGCAGCAGGATCGCTGTCGGTGGCATTGGTGGCATTGGCGCAGGGGGCGGGCATCAGTACTGCCGTTCCCAATCCTGATGGCAGTAAAGCGAGCCAATCCCGCGATTTTCTGGGTGAGGGATTGGGTAACCTGGCAGGTAGTTTCTTTCAATCGATGGGTACCGGTGGTTCTCTATCACGTACGGGAATTAGTGTGGGGGCTGGGGCAAACGGCCGTTTAGGCGGTGTCTTTGCGGGGCTGTGGTTAGGTCTCATCGTACTGTTGTTTGGTAGTTCAGCCGAAAAAGTGCCGTTAGCCGTTATTGGCGGCATGTTGGTTGTGGTCGGCGTAGAGCTCATTATGGCTCGTGTGCCCAGCGCCCGTCTGGTGCTAAAAACGGGTGACAAAGGCGCTATCATAGCGATGGCACTGACCTTCTTTTCCGCCTTGTTCATTCCCTTGCAATATACCATTTTCCTGGGTGCATTGTTGTCACTATTCCTTTATGTGGTTGCATCAGCACAAAAATTGAATATGCAGGAAGCGGTACGGATAAGTGAGGGTGAATGGGAAATGCAAGACGCACCAACCGAATTAAAATCCCATCAAGCGACCGTTCTCGTGATACAGGGCTTGGATTTCTTTGCTGAAGTGCCTGTCCTGGCAGACAAAATGCCTGCGGCACGCGGCGTTACCAATGCCGCTGTCATCCTGGTCATTCATGATATGCAAAGGATAACGAGCACAGGGGTAAAATGGCTGGAAAAGTATGTGCAAGAGCTGCAAGCAAATAACTGTTTGCTTATCCTGGCTGACGTCAATCCTTTCATCATGAAAGTCTTATCCGACAGTGGTGCGATGGAGATTATTGGCGCTGAAAACGTCATTCCGGCAACCTCGCGCATATTGGCCGCGGAAGAAACGGCCTGGGCAGCGGCGCAAGTCTGGCTGTTGGAACACACGACATAGCCTTTTACACCATTTAGCTTCCAATTTATTTTCTACAAAAACAGATTCAATCTATGCAGATTGAATCTGTTTTTGTGTATTTTCTGTTTAGCATGGTTACAGGGCAATTACCCTTTGATGTGTAATTCTGTTAGAATTTCTCTAACCGCGATAGAAAAATAATTTTATGCGATAAAGGTGATACATGCCTGAAACGGCCGTTATATCTAATTTTTTACGCGCCAAACTCCATCGCCCCGTACTACCAGAGGATCATGTGGAGCGTCCGCGCCTGTTGGCGCAGCTAGAGAAAATTTCGCATTATCAGGTGGCTGTGGTGACCGCCCCGGCTGGCTACGGTAAATCTACCCTGGTGAGTGCCTGGATAGAACAGGTTCACTGCCCTAATGCCTGGCTCTCATTGGATGAAGGAGACGACGATCTTGTCGTTTTCATTGGCTACTTCGTGGCCGCCATCCAATCTATATTCCCCGGGTTTGGCGAACAGATATTGACATTAGCTACATCCGCTTCACGGCCGTCGCTGCCCACAATTAGCAGCTATCTGCTCCATGAAATTAGATCAGTTAACGCAAGATTTTGTATTGGTATTGGATGATATTCATCTGTTGACCAATACAGAAATTCACGAACTGTTGGGCGGGTTATTGCAATATCCGCTGCCCCATTTTCACCTGGTTCTGATCAGCCGCCACGATCCACCACAGCAGCTAGCAAAGCTGCGTGCCCAAAGTAGATTAATAGAACTGCGAGCCAAAGAGCTGCGTTTTTCACAAACAGAAGTTGCCAACTTTATTGAGAAAACACTGCCATCCTTGTCCGATGAGGACACCATCAAGCGCTTAACGGATAAGACAGAAGGCTGGCCGGTGGGCTTGCGTTTGGCAGTTATCGCCATTCGCCGCTGGGGAGTTGATGATTACCAACCGGCTATTTTACAAGTAGAAAACCCGTACGTTCTTGAGTATTTGGTCAATGAGGTGTTGACTGCGTCAACCCTCGGCTGTCCGCGATTTTCTGCTGAAATCCGCTATCCTTGACCGTTTCTGTGTACCATTGTGTGCCGCTGTGATGGATGATAGACTCACTCGATTTAGGTATCTTGCCCCAATTGGAAAAAGAAGGATTGTTCATCGAATCGCTCGATAATCAGAAAGAATGGTATCGTTATCATCACCTGTTCAGAGACCTGCTGCGCACCCAGCTTGGAAGAACAAGTCTCGGCAGCTGACATTGCCGCGCTGCATCTACGAGCAGGTGAATGGTTGGCAGCCAATGATTATTTAGAAGCGGCCATTGACCATGCCCTGGCCAGCGGTGATGTGTCGGCAGCCGCCAACATCTTGGCCGCCCAAAGTATTATTATCATCAACGAGGAGCGGTGGCTTCTATTAGAGAATTTGCTAAACAAGTTTCCCTCGACCGTTATCAGTGAGAATCCAAAATTACTGCTGTTATTGGCCTGGCTTACGCTAACCAAGATGCAGTTAGCACAATTGGGAATTATTCGGGAACGATTAGAAACGTATTTAGAATCAGTTTCTTTAACGCCTGAGGAAACACGTTTCCTGGCCTGTTCTATCCACACTTTTGCTGAAGCCAGGGATAATTGGATTTCAGATTATGAAGGCGCTATTTTTCATGCTCGTCAAGCATTGGCGCTCACGAAGCCAGAGTGGGGTTTGATGAATGGATATGTCTGGGTTCATTTGGGAACGGCTACCCATCAACTGGAAGGGGGGCAAGCCGGGTTAACCGCCTTGATTGAAGAAAATCGGTTGGTAGCTTCTGTCGTCAATAGAATTCGCAAACATATTGCTATTGGCTTTGTTGACTGGATGACCGGGGATTTGCTGAAGCTTTTGCACACCGCGCAAAATGGATTAGCTCTGATCAACGAACGGCCGTTGTTTACAAGTAAAAGCATGCTGCATCTGCACGCAGGCAGCGCCTGCTATGCTCGTAATGATCTTGACGGCGCTGAACAACATTTTGGCGCTGTTTTGGATATGAAACACGGATTTCAATTCCAAGCCTATATCTTAAGTGCGATTGGGATGGCAATGATTTATCAGGCGAAAAACAAGGTTGAAGCAGCAAGGCAGATGTCGGAAACGGCCGTTAACTTCTGCCTGGAAATGGAACACACCGCCCTTCTATTTATGGCGAGAGCTTTTCAGGCCGAGTTGGCATTACGGCAAGGGCGCCTTGGAACAGCCAGCTTATGGGCTGAGCAAATTGATGGAAAGGCCCTGTCTAAATTAATGCCATATCACTATCAACCACAACTGACACTGCCCTACATTTGGTTAACGGCAGCGACGCCGGATAGTCATCAACTGGCTGAAACCGAACTGCGGCGATTACACGATATTGTGTTCACAAATCATAATGTTCCCTGTCAAATTAAAGTGTTGGCTATGCAAGCGCTTCTTTATCAAGCCAATAACGAGAGCCAAGCGGCGGAAGACGTGCTGGTGCAGGCTGTCCGGCTGGCGCAGCCTGGCGGTTTTATCCGCGCCTTTGTGGATTTGGGTCCGCAAATGGCTGTGCTGCTTAAACATCTCTATTTTCAGGGATATGCACCAACCTTCATCCAGCAAATTTTAAAGGCTTTCCCCACTTCTAACCCATCGGCAAACAGTGTGCAAACCCTGGCTCTGATTGAAACATTGACTGATCGTGAAATAGAAGTGTTGAGCCTGCTGGCGCAGCGCTTGAGCAACAAAGAAATTTCCAAAGTGTTATTCATTTCACCGGAGACGGTAAAGCGACATACCAGTAATATTTACCAAAAACTTCAGGTAAAAAATCGCCGGCAGGCTGTGTCTAAAGCCTACACTCTAAATCTTTTGGTTGATGCAGCCTAATCCAGCGGAATAAGTTCCTCGCACCTGTATATCATTCCATCAAAACAATACAACTTTTATACATATTTTCGATGCTGTTGGTTGCCTGCTGAATCCTGTACGCTTATTGTGGTATATGCAATAAATATTATATTGAGGGATTATGAGCAAAAGGCAGGTAGATCATGGGCATGTTATTGGTGCTGGCGTTCGATTATGAAAATGGCGCTCAAGAGATGATTAACCAGGTTCAAGCCCAACAAAGGCAGCAATTGCTCATTGTTTCTGATGCGGCTCTTGTCATCCGGCAAATGGATGAAAAGGTCAAGGTTAAACAGGTGAACAGTCTCGTAGGCTCTGGGGCGTGGGGCGGCGCTTTTTGGGGTTTGTTGGTTGGCCTGCTTTTTGGTCAATCTTTGCCATGTGTGCCACCTCCTGATGTGACACAATATGGTCTTGATGCGTACTTTATCAACCAAATCAAGCTTGCCATTAAACCGGGTAATTCAGCGTTATTTTTAATGATCCCACATGTAACCAATGATGATGCGCTGGCAGAGTTGGCTGAATCTGCCACGCAACAACTGGGCATGCAGCTGAGTTTAGAAGATGAGACCAAGATGCGTGATGCCTTTGGCGTGATGGACGATTATTAGAATTGGAAACGGCCGTTGGTGCCGAAAGAATGCGCTTCCAAAATGGCGGTTCGGCTCCAGCATCATAACCATGGTTTTATATTGTTTATTGTGCTTTGTGATTTTTAATCCAAAGCAATATCACATATAAAGGAGATTAGATTATGTGTTGTGCATTTTTAGCACTCGTTTTGCTTGGCCCCCGTGTTTTTGGCGCATTTTGGTGGCTTATCCAACCCATCCGCTGGCAAGCCGCTTTCAACAGTTGGCCCAGTGCTTATTGGATTTGGCCGATCTTGGGCATCATTTTCCTTCCCTGGACGACAATCATGTATGTTATCGTCTCACCTGGCGGCGTAACTAGCTGGGATTGGTTGTGGATTGGCATTATGGTGTTTGCAGATATTGCGTCTTATGGTGGTGGTGTCGGCCGTAAACGTGTTCCAGGTTATGAAGGTTATTAGTACCCTATAATTTTTTGTGCGTTCCAATAAAAAAGCCCGAGGCATTATGCCTCGGGCTTTTTTATTTAGGGTGATTTTGCGGCAACCCGTTAAGTTATTTGGCGAAGCCAACTGCCCGGGTCTCGCGGATGACCGTCACCTGAATCTGTCCAGGATATTGCATACTATCTTCAATCGTGCGGGCGATTTCTTTAGACATACGCATCGCACCCAAATCATCAACAGCTCCTGGTTTAACCAGGATACGAATTTCACGGCCAGCTTGCAAAGCGTAGGCACTTTCCACACCCTCATGAGCCGTGGCAATATCTTCCAATGTGCGGACGCGCTTAATGTAGTTATCCAGGCTTTCACGACGCGCTCCAGGACGTGCCCCAGAAATCGCATCAGATACTTCCACAATAATCGCTTCTACAGATTCTTGATCGACTTCATGGTGATGGGAAGCAATGGCATTAAGCACAAGCGGCGGCACGCGGAATTTCTTGGCGTAATCTGCTCCGAGCATGGCATGGGTACCTTCTTGGTCGTGATCCATTGCCTTGCCCAAATCGTGAAGCAACGCGCCCATTTTTGCTATTTCTACGTTCGCACCCAGCTCTGCGGCCAAAATAGCCGCGATTTTTGCAGCTTCGACGGAGTGATGCAGTTGGTTTTGCCCATAAGAAGTACGGTATTTTAACCGACCCAACATGCGCAATATTTGGGGATGGAGGCCATGGACATTGGCTTCATAAGCGGCTTGTTCCCCCGCTTCTTTGATGACTTGATCTACTTCCTTCGCGGAGTCTTTGAGCAGTTTTTCGATGCGTGCGGGATGGATACGGCCGTCGGTGATCAGTTTTTCCATGGCACGACGAGCAATCTCTCGGCGTACAGAGTCGAAACTGGAGACGGTGACGGCTTCGGGTGTATCATCGACAACAATGTCAACGCCAGCGGCTTGCTCAAATGCTCGAATATTACGGCCGTTTCTACCAATGATGCGCCCTTTCATTTCTTCACTAGGCAGCGGCACGACAGAAACAGTCAATTCGGCAACTTGGTCACTGGCGATGCGTTGAATCGCTAGGGCCACCAAACCACGAGCTTTGGTTTCAGCAGTCTCCCGAGCTTCATCTTCGATTTCCCGCATGACTCGAGCCATATCTTGGCGTGATTCTTTTTCCACCTCAGCCAGCAAGACATTTTTCGCTTCATCACTGGTCATGTTAGCAATTTCTTCTAACTTGGCTCGATGCTCGTCTTCTATCGCTGTGATTTCGTTGAAGCGCACATCCAAACGACTTTGCCGTTTGTTCAGTTTAGCTTCACGCTGCTCAAACTTTATGGTTTGTTGGTCTTGAGCAGTACTACGATGGTCAATGCGTTCTTCTGCTTTGGCTAGGTCTTGGTACCGTTTGTCGATTGCCTTGTCTGCTTCTTGGCGAAGTTGCATCGCTTCACTGCGAGCAGCATTTAAAATTTGTTCAGATTCTTTTTCTGTCGAGGAACGAGTCTTCTCCAGTTCTTGATTAAATTGTGCTAGGGCTTCATCGGTGCGGGGCTTGGTAATATACCAAGTGGCTCCAGCAGCGATGGCGCCGCCGAGTATGAGCCCGACCAAGATGCCAATCCATAGTTCCATGATTAATTTCTCCTAGGTTCTGTATAGAGATGGGAGATTTTCCACCTCTGTTCAAGTGTTAAATTTTCGATCAGATTTTGTTAATCTGAGCGCAAAGAAGAATCGAAAGTTTCTGATGCTTCACTGCGTTCAACCTAACAAATTCTCAGAATTCCTGTTCGTTTTGCGAGATAGTGGTTAATTCTCTTTCTTGCCATAATTCGTCAATGATGTCTTTAATGAGTTCATAGCTGAAGCCACGTCGTTGTAAAAACTGCCCCAACTTCTTTTTGAATTCATCTTCCTCATAACGAGTCAACAGCCCTGCTTTTTTTTCGGCGGCCGCCCGGGCGGCACTTATTTCGTCTGAGTCGGTTAGTGCGGCGTCTATGATGTCGCGGCTGATGCCTTTTTGCTGTAGTTCTTGGCGCAGAGCCATGTGGCTGCGCGGTTTGAAACTATCTCTTTGTTCAACCCAGTATTGAGCAAAGGTTTCGTCGTTGAGAATATCCAGGTCAACGAGGCGGTTTATAACCTGCTCAATTACGTCAAGATCATATCCTTTTTTCTTCAAACTTTGTTGGATTTCGGCGGTGCTTCTTGGACGCAGACTGATTAGTGTGTAGGCGCTATCTTTCGCTTTTTCAACTGTATCTTGGTTTTGCAGCTCATTGATTTCATCTGGGGAAAGTTCTTGTCCAACTCGTAAACGAGCTGCGGCTACATAAGCCAAACCAAAGGCAAACTCATCATCAATGTAGACGTTTACTCGTTCCTGGTTGCGTTTTTGCACGCTTAATGCTGTAACTTTTCCCATTTTAAAATAAAAACGACCGTTGCGAATGCACAACGGCCGTTGCTGATGCCAAAATCATGAGTAAAAAAACCTCAATACTTTGCCCTGTTAGTGATCAACGAGAGTAACGTTTTCAAATAAACGTGTGCTGCGATCCTGATGCCAGGATACAAACAGAAATTACTTGCTGGTATGAGTGTGAAAATTTAGGTCTGACAACCTGTTTGGACACTGAATCCTCTGAACTGCCGCTTTAACATTTTTTATATCAGTGCCTGTTTTTTTCATACTTATTGTCACATTATCGTTATAAATTGCGCACGCAATTTATAATGCCCATTTGCCCAGTTAGTTGTTTGCAGTCCGGTTAATTGTACCGAATCGCCTTTCCCTTGAAACTTAATCTGCTAACAGATGTAAAACTAATCAGTCAACGCCGATGGCGCTTTCAATCCAACTTGTAGATTGTCTCAAATATTAAATTATTCGATGAATGTGTCTGCGGTTGCGACACCATCCAACATCGGTAACCCGGCCGTTTTTCGCACCAAATTTTCGATTTCTAACAGCATGATCGGATTTTCTGCCAGATACTCTTTGGCATTTTCCCGGCCTTGTCCTAAAAGTGTTTCACCATAGCGGAAATAAGCCCCGCGTTTATTGATAATTTCACCGTTTACGGCTAAATCCAAAACATCACCTGTTCTGGAAATCCCCTCATTATACATGATGTCGAATTCACATTCAGTGAATGGCGGGGCTACTTTGTTTTTCTTAACTTTGATGCGGGTACGATTGCCCACCACATCTGCCCCAGCTTTGATAGCTTGAATGCGACGAATGTCTATGCGGACGGAGGCATAAAACTTGAGGGCATTGCCCCCACTGGTTGTTTCTGGGCTGCCAAACATGACGCCGATTTTAGACCGGAGTTGATTGGTGAAGATGACGACCGTGTTGGTTTGTTTGATAGCGCCAGAGAGTTTGCGCAATGCTTGGGACATCAGCCGTGCTTGTAGGCCGACGTGGGCGTCGCCCATTTCGCCTTCGATTTCAGCACGCGGCACTAAGGCAGCCACAGAATCGACAACAACAATGTCCATCGTGCCGGAACGGATGAGAGCGTCGGCAATTTCTAATGCTTGCTCGCCGGTGTCTGGCTGGGAGACATAGAGGTTGTTGATATCGACACCGCATTTGGCAGCGTAGGTGGGGTCTAAAGCATGTTCCATATCGACAAAGGCGCAGATGCCGCCGCGTCGTTGGGCTTGGGCGATGATGTGTTGGCAGAGGGTCGTTTTACCAGATGATTCCGGCCCATAAATTTCGATGACACGACCTCGTGGCACACCACCAACACCTAAGGCAATATCTAAGGAGAGGCAACCAGTTGGAATGACTTCAACTTCCATGTGGTGTGCATCGCCGAGGCGCATAATGGCACCTTCGCCAAAGCGTTTGGTAAGGGAAGCTAATGTGTTTTCTAGTTGTCGTTCTTTATCTTTTTGAGCCATGCTTTTCCCAATTAGGTTATGTCGAATCTTAAGCTTGTAGTGTACAATAGCGTTATGGAATTCGCAAACCAATGGTCAAATCCCCACAAGCTGCAAATTGACGAAATTTCAGAGGTTCGTATTGCTAAAAGATCGGATGCGGCGGCGATTACACGCTTGCTGAATTCGGCGCGATTGACGCATTATCATGTGGATTGGCGATTGCCTGTTGATTGGTTGGGAGATGCGGGTTTTGTGTTGATTCCGGAAGAGATGGATGTGTCGGGGGAGGGGCAGATGCCGAGTTTGCTGCCACCACGGGAGCAGATGTTGGCGTGTTTGGCGGTGACGGCTGATCCGCTGCCAGCGGCGTGGGTGCGATTAACGGCCGTTTCTCCCCATCTTGATCCCTACCAAGCCCTGACTGAGATGTTTGCTCTGGCGGTGGAGGCTATGCGCAAAACGGCCGTTACCGAAATCGGCTGGTTGGTGATAGATCCGTGGCCGATCCCTTTTTTGCCAGAACTAGGGTTTGAGCAATTAACTGTCATTGAGACCTTCATTAAAAACGACTTGGAAATACCGCCTTTTAAACCTGTGCCGGACTTGATGATCCGCCCGGTGGAGAATGGGGATTTTGAGGGATTGGCTGAATTGGAAACGGCCGTTTTTGAGCCATTATGGCGCTTTAGCAAAGAGACCTTGACGATTGCGCGTCGGGACGCTGTTAGCTTTGACGTCGCCTTTCTAGGAGATCGACTAGTTGGGTATCAGATTAGTTCTGGGGGACGGTTTGGTGCGCACTTGGTTCGGTTGACTATTTCCCCTGATTTACATGGACAAGGGATCGGTACCGCAATTTTTGCTCATGCCATTCAAGAATATCAACGGCGTGGCTATCAGCACGTTACTCTCAATACACAGATTGATAATGCCGCCTCCCGTCGGCTTTATAAAAAATTCGGATTTACGATCTCAGATGAAAAAATGCCCTTATGGGTGATGCCCTTAACCTAATTAGCCCTCATTATTTTTTACTCAAGTGGAAGCTCAATTATGAATGAATATAAGCCAGTCGAACTCCCAGAAGACACACCTTATGTCAATGCGATGTTGTTGCAAATGATGTGGGGAATTGAGGAAGTCATGGGTAATCATGGACTGAACTCAGTCTTGAGACTTAGCAAGCTAGACCGGTATGTCGATAATCCCCCACCGAATAATCTGGAATTTGGGGTATTGGCGCGGGAATATGCAAGTTTAAATGAAGCGATTGAGCAATTTACGGGACGGGCCGGGAAAGGAATGCTAAAACGCATTGGCCGCTCGTCGTTCCGGTGGGGGGTAAAGGAACAGTCGTCCGTAATGGGGTTGGCGGGAATTGCGTTGAAGGCATTGCCGCAGCGGTTGCGCAAGCGGGCGGTGCTGCTGGGAATGCGCAAAGGCATTATGGACACAGTGGATTATGCCTCCATTGAGGTTAAAGATGAAGATGGGGTATTGGTTTTTATTGATTATGCGTGTGTGAGCTGCCATATGCGCCATGCAGAAGACTCTATATGCCACCTCTATGCGGGGTCGCTGCAAGAAGCAATGGCGTATGCCACTGGCAAGGATTTTCAAGATTTTGAGGTGATTGAGACATTGTGCCGGGCAAAGGGTGATGGTGTGTGCCGCTTTGAAATCCGGGACAAATAGCATTGATGACTGTTTCTGAGACCTCTCGCTTAAGTCGTGGGTTTAAATGGGTAGACGTGGCCTTTATGTTGTTGGCTGCGCTGTTTTTTGGCGCTTTGGGTGCGTTTGTACAGAGCTTGTGGGTCAGTCTTATTTCGGCGGTTTTCCTGCTCGGTATTTTTGGGGCATATGATCGCATTCTAACACGCAACACAGGCTTGAAGCGTGGCTTCTTTGCGGGTTGTGTCTTGGGCGCGTTTGTGGGCACGATTGGTTTGTTTTTAGGTGGCGAGATTTCTGGGGTGCGTTCTGGCGCTATATTAGGCACAACGCTTGGGATTTTCTTGGGCGGGGTGATTGGCATTGTTAGCCGAGCCGAGTATGACGAAGGCGAACGTTTTTTCTCGAAGGCATTTTTGTTTGTTGGATCGATTGCTTTGGGGGCGTTTTTGGGCGGCACTGTTGGTTTGTTTGCCGGGCTGTTTATAGGGATGGTTGTGCAGCTATCATGGGGATGGCTGATTGCTGTGTTGTCAGGCGCGGTGGTTGGTGCTTATTTGGGTGGCAACTTTAAGCGACAGCGTTCTAATTTGATTGGGGCGTTGAGTGGGGCGGCGATAACGGCCGTTTCCCTCATTCTTGGTGGTGCTTTTGCTGGTTTAGTCCTGGGTGCGATTGCTGGTTGTTTGGCGCCGATGACCTTTGTGGCCTTGATTGGGGCGGTGGGTGGCGGGTCGGCACGCGGTTTTAAAGCAGGCATAGTAGAAGCCTTAGAAGCGCCTAGCGAGATTTTGGCACAAGGGGCGGTACCATTTTTACTGCCTGCCGTGATGACGGGCGCTATTGTCGGCACATCGGGTTCTGGGCCGGAAGGGTTGGTGGTGATTACCGCGGCGTTGGCCTTGATGGGGATGTTGTTTGGCGCATTTGGGGATATGAACGGCCGTTCTGGACATCAAGTCACCTTCCGCGCCGTGGTTGAGATGGCAATGATGGGGGTGGTGGATGAGTGGCCGGTACGCCGCGTGGTGCAGTTGGTGATGGGGCAACGCCGCAAACAATCGCTATGGGGTGGCCTTTTCGGGGTTACTATGGGGTTAGTGGGGAGTGCTGTAGGCTATGTATTGGTTCTATTCTTGCTAGGGCTAACTCAAACTTACCGCCCTGCATAACTGGTGAGATGTCTTCATGAAACGATACCCTCTGGATGAAAAAGAAGTAGAAACAGCCTTGTTGACCTTGCCCGATTGGCAACTGGTGGCTGGCAAATTACACAAAGAATACACGTTCAACTCGTTTGCAGAAGCGATAGGGTGGATGATGAGTGTGGCTATTTATGCAGACAAATTAGACCATCATCCAGAGTGGCGCAATGTCTACAACCGCGTGCAGGTAGATTTAGTGACGCATGACTTGGGCAATGTGATTAGCAGTTGGGATGTGGCTTTAGCGAACCATATGGATTCGTTAGTGAGGTAAAAAAAGCACTCAACAATTTTAATTGTTGAGTGCCGATAGCGGGGACACGATTCGAACGCGCGACCTCCGGGTTATGAGCCCGACGAGCTGCCACTGCTCTACCCCGCAACGAAGATGGGGATTATAGCCAGCTTGTTTTGTTTGTCAAGGGCAGTTTGCAAAAAATTCAGCCTTCGCCAAATTGTTCAGCCCCGATTAAACTTGTTACAAAAATCAAGACAAGGCTTTAACATGGCTTACAAGGCTTGGATGAGCGTTTCTGGGCTTTGTCTATAGGCTGAAACAAAAAAGCAACTGGATTTTAGGAGAAAATAATGCCACGATTAACGAAGATTTATACAAGAAAAGGGGATGACGGCGATACGTCGCTCGCTGGTGGGCAGCGTGTGCCGAAGGAATCCCTGCGGATTGGGGCGTATGGAACGGTGGATGAATTGAATTCTCAGATTGGGGTGGCGTTGGCTTGTGGCTTGTGTGAGCGGTTAACGGCCGTTTTCCCCATCATTCAAAACGAACTGTTTAACTTAGGCTCTGACCTCGCCTTTCTGGAAGAGGATAAGCAAAAATATGCACTGCCTGAGATTGCTGCTGTTCACGTCGAGAAATTAGAGAACCTGATTGATGAGTTGAACGAGAGTGTTGGCCAGTTGGAGAACTTTATTTTACCGGGAGGCACGCTGGGGGCGGCGCAACTGCATGTGGCGCGAACGGTTTGCCGCCGTGCAGAGCGTGAGGTGATTGCGTTATCTCGAGAAGAAACGGTGGGTGCGTTTGTGATTCCATACCTCAATCGTTTGTCTGATGCGTTGTTTGTGATGTCTCGTTTTGAGAATAAACAGGCGGGGCAAGATGAGCCTTTGTGGGATTCTCGTATGTGACAATCGTGCATCTTCCCCTGTTTTTGGTAAACTTTTCAGGAGAAATTTGGTAGGAGAAATGCTATGTTTTCAAATATATTGTTCGTGACAGTGATTATTTTTGTATTGTGGTTGGTGGCGATGGGTTATTATTTGTACGCTTCCCGTCAACAAGAATCATTGGAAGATCAAGTGGATGCCGTGCAAAAATTGCTTGATGATTCAGCCCAGAAGTAAGGGTTAATTAAGGTCTTCTTCAACGAGGAGGGTGTGGATTGATGATTAAAAGAATGTTGATGCTTTGTTTTGCTATTGTGGGCGTGATGATGTTGGCTGCTTGTTCGATTGGGGGCAGCGGTGTCGATGAATGTACGGAAAGCGGCGCTTTGTTTCAGGATGATTTTGGCGGCGAGAAGGAATGTGGCTGGTCGCTTTATAATCGTGGCGGCGCTGTGGTGGAAATTGACGAAGGTGTGATGCGCATGAGCACCAGTCAGCCGGGGCAGGTTTGGTGGACGAATCCCGGGCAAAATTTTGATGATGTGATTATTTCCACGGATGCCCGACAAGTCAGCGGCCCGAATGACAATGCGTATGGTACGATTTGCCGTTACCAGAATGAGGAAAACTTTTATGTTTTCCTGATTAGCGGTGATGGTTATTACACTATTGGCAAATATACGAGCGATAGTCCGGCAATTACTTATTTGACGGAAAATGGTGAGTATCAGTTTTCTGATGTGATCAACCAGGGTAATGCCACGAATCAGATTCGGGCCAGTTGTATTGGGCAGGAATTGAGTTTGGCGGTGAATGGTGTTACGTTGACGACGGTGACTGACCCGACGTTTGTGATTGGGGATGTGGGCTTGGCTGTGAGTACGTTGGAACCGGGAACGGCCGTTGTGGAGTTCACTGATTTCCGGGTGGTTGCGCCGTAAGTGACTATGTTTCGTAACCGTTCACTGTTTACTGTTCACTGTTTACTGTTCACTGTTTTGCTGCTTCTTGCGGCTTGTGGTGGCGATGGGGCTGTTCCCCAAGACGACGATGTTATCTTCAGTGATCAGTTTATCCCAGGCGAGACGGGTGAGTGGTTGGTTGAAGGGGATGATGTGGGGCAAACGGCCGTTATCGACCAAAAATTCGTCATTTCCATAGACCAGCCGAACACCTTGCAGTACACCACATTGCAAGAACCGGTTGTCGCTAATTTTGTGTTGGAAGTGGATGCGCAGCAAATTGCAGGCAATCCTGAGAGCAGTTATGGTGTGCTGGCGCGGATGCGCGGCGCGGATCAGTTTTACCGTTTTGAGATAACCAGCAGCGGTCTTTACATGGCCGAACGGCATAATGCCGACGGTTCCTGGAGCCAATATCTTGACGATTGGACAGAATCTCCCGCTATTAAACAGGGGCTTGAACACAGTCAATCGCCTAAAAGTGGAAGCGAATGGCCCCAATCTATTGTTTTATGTCAATGACACATTATTGCATGAAGTGTATGATAACGGGGTGGGACTAGAAGCAAATGTAGGCTTGGATGCTGGCACATTTGGGCATGCTGGTTTACAGGTAGCGTTTGACAATATTGTGATTCGTGAACTGCCATTGGCAGCAAATGAATAATAGCCCTAAACTCTTTATCTCACGCAAAGACGCAGGGGCGCAAAAGCAGCGTCTTTATGTCTTTCTGTGAGACTTTGTTTTTTAGGAAAAGCGGGAAAGTTTTGGAAATAAAATGCGCGAAATCCGCTTTTCCTTGAAGGAAACCACAATTTTGCGTGTTGGTAATTTTGAAAACTTTTTGTGGTTCACCTAAATAACGTGAGAAACGCAATAGAACAAGCCCTCAATGGGCGTATCAAAACTATATCGCCGTTGAGTGGTGGCTGCATTGGGCAGGTTTATCACGTCAAACTGGATGATGGCCGTGATGTTGTTGCCAAGTTTGACAGCACTCCTGATTCGCAGTTACCTGTTGAAGGGTACATGCTGCGTTATCTGAGGGAACACAGTGAATTGCCTGTGCCAGAGGTGGTGTATGTGGCGGATGGGTTGTTGGTGATGACCTTTTTGCCGGGAGACAGCCAGTTTGGCAGCAGCGGCGCAGGCTCATGCCGCAGAACTGTTAGCCGCGCTGCACACCGTGTCCGCCGAGACGTATGGTCTGGAACAAGATACACTCATTGGTGGCTTGCCCCAACCGAACCCGCAGATGACATCCTGGCTAGATTTTTTCCGTGAGGCGCGTTTGCTCCACATGGGGCGCGAAGGGGTGCGAACCAATCGTCTGCCTCAAGATGTGTTTGGGCGGCTGGCAACCTTTGCCGAGCATGTGGATAACTGGTTGTTGGAACCAGAACGGCCGTCTTTGATTCATGGTGATGTGTGGACGACCAATGTGCTGGCGCAAGGTGGTCGCATCACCGGGCTTTGTTGACCCGGCCATCTATTACGCACATCCTGAGATTGAACTGGCTTTTACGACTTTATTTGGCACGTTTGAACGGCCGTTTTTCGACCGATACCACGAACTGCGCCCCATTGCGCCCGGTTTCTTTGAAGAACGGCGCGATATTTACAATCTCTATCCACTGCTGGTGCATGTGCGACTGTTTGGTGGCAGCTATGTTAGCTCCGTTGAGCGCACGCTGCGGCAGTTTGGTTATTAGTCTGGACTGTGGATATGGTAAAACGACTTGAAGAACAGTACCAGGTAGATGATGTGGTGGAAATTAAGAGGCGAGATGGGGTGTGGATAACGGCCGTTGTCGTCAGACATCAACATCCTGGCATTTGGGTACAAACAGTTCGCGGTGAGCAGTGGTTTGTCACCAATACCGGCCATATTCGCCTGCGCATAACGAAACAGGCAGAAGAGTAAAACAAATGGAAGACCAAGTTGTCCAAAAACTACTCATGCTCAACCAGAAATTTTATGATGGGTTAGCTGATACTTTTGCTGAAAGTCGGTCTCAACCGCAGCCAGGGTTCTTCCGCATTTTGGAGGAACTGCCAGATCCGTGCGACTATTTTCTGGATGTGGCTTGTGGGGAAGGGCGGTTAGGCCGATTCTTGCTGGCACGGAATAAGATTCGCTGGTATACCGGCGTTGATTTTAGCAGCGAACTATTGGCGAAAGGCCAAGCCATTACCATGGGCGATTTTCATCGGCGAGACATTAGCCGTGCGGGTAGTTTGTATGGGTTGGGAACATATGATTGCATCGCTTGTTTGGCCGCTATGCAGCATCTACCGGGGCAAGCTTCTCGGATTAATTTGTTGAATGAAATGAAATCATGTTTCAATCCTGATGGACGATTATCATTTCTAATTGGCAGTTTATGGATAGTGAACGTCAGCGACGCAAAATTGTGTCTTGGGATATGGTTGACATCAATCAAGCCGATGTCGATCCGAAGGATTATTTGTTGACGTGGCGGAGAGACGGGTATGGGCTGCGGTATGTATGCCTGATTGATGAAGAGGAAACGGCAACCCTCGCGGGAGCAGCCGGTCTAAAAATCGTCAACCAATTTCGCTCTGATGGCAAAGAAGGAAATCTAAGCCTGTATACTGTTTTAGAGCCGAAATAGGGCATGGTTCAGTTCCAACAAAATAATTTTTACAATTGTCATTCCCACGCAGGTGGGAATCCATTTGGTTACAGCAATGGATTCCCGCCTACAGCCTGTTTTTGTAAACCGGTTCACAATGTTACAATCTCTTTTGGAGGCACATATGAGTTTAAAAGAACAATTAAAGCAAGATACGATAGATGCCAGCAAATCTGGTGATAATCGAAAACGAGACATCCTGCGCATGTTGCAGGCAGCGATTAAGCAAGTTGAAATTGATGATCGGGTTACTTTGGATGATGCGGGGGTGGAGCAGGTGCTCACCAAACAGGCGAAACAACGTCGTGAAAGCATCGCGGAATATACCCAAGCGGGTCGTGATGACTTGGTTGAACAGGAACAATATGAGCTGGGAATTATCGAAGCCTATTTGCCGCAGATGATGAGTCGGCAAGAAATTGAGGTGTTGGTAAAACAAGCCATCGCCGATACGGGTGCTACCAGTTCCAAAGATATGGGCAAGGTAATGGGTAAGCTCATGCCGCAGGTAAAAGGCAAGGCCGACGGCCGTTTAGTCAACGAAGTCGTGCGTGAATTATTACCTGGGTGACTTTTAGGTTTTATGGCGTCAGACGCAGCACAACATCCACGTTGGGAGCGATTCTTGTCAGAATCAGGCTATTGGCTTTATGCCCTGGCGCTGGCGGCTGCGCTGACCCTGATTTTCTCTGTTAGTTTATTCCAACAATCATCGGTAACGGCCGTTGTGGGAGAGCCTGCTCCCGTTGATATTTTTGCTCCCGTTACCTATTCATACACCAGCCAACTCCTCACAGAACAAGCGAAACAAGATGCCGCCAATAGCGTTCCCGATCAATACACGGCGCTAAATGCCGATATTGGGCGGGCACAACTAAGCCTGGCGCGGCAATTTTTCAACTTTGTCGATACTGTTCGTGCTGATTCCCAAGCGACACCTGCCAAGAAAATAGAGTATTTGCGGTCGGTAGAAACAATTATCATTGATGATGTGGTTGCCAGCGACTTGCTCGCTTTGAGCATTGAAGAGTATGAAGCGAGCAAATTAGAGGCGCTCGATATCATCGATACCGTCATGCGCCAAGAGATTCGTGAAGGGCAATTGCGGGATGCCCAGCGAGAGACACGCCGTCAGGTTAGTTTGAATTTAACACCCGCTCAAGTCAATGTCGTGACGGGGATTGCTCCTCAATTTGTGGTACCAAATGTTTTTCTCGATGTGGAGAATACACAGGCACAAAAAAATGCCGCAGCGACGACCGTTGTGCCGGCTGCACGCACTGTTTATAAAGGCCAGCAAATTGTCTCTGCTGGCACCCTTATCACGGATGTGCATGTTGAACTGTTAACAGCGATGGGTTTGCTGGAAAAGGCTATTGAATGGGAAGGGATTTTCAGTATCTTTTTGGCATCTTTGCTGGCTAGTGTGCTCATCTCTTTGTACTGGCAGCAATCGAGTAACGATATTGCTAAAAACGGCCGTTATCTAGTCGCATTAACCTCGTTGCTTCTTATTTTTGCCATTATTGCCAAGATTTTACCGGCTGGGCCAAACTATATGCTTTACTGGTATCCGATGGCGGCGCTGTCGATGCTGGTGGCGGTGACATTTGAAGTGAACCTGGCTGTTTTGGTAACGGCCGTTATGTCTGCCTTGATTGGCTTTGCGGTAGCGAACCAATCGTTAGAAATGGCGCTTTATTTTGCGGCTGGTGGTTTGCTCTCTGTGCTGACCTTGCGCGATGCACAACGAATAAACGCCTTCTTCCGTGCGGGTATTATGGCGGCTGTGGGTTACATGGCTGTCACCCTCATGTTCCGTATTCCACAAGACATTGCCCCATTTGAAGTGGCACAACTCATGCTCTTTGGCCTGGCGAATGGGGTGCTTTCTGCGGCGCTCACTTTAGCCGGATTCTTTCTCATGGGCGGCATTTTCCGCATGACGACGACTTTGCAGTTACAAGATTTGTCCCGTTTAGATCATCCGTTACTGCAAGAATTGCTGCGTCGTGCGCCGGGAACTTACCATCACAGCATCATGGTTGCCAATTTAGCAGAGCAAGCCGCAGATCGCGTGAAGGCTAACAGCACCTTGGTGCGGGTCGGCGCTTTTTATCACGACATCGGAAAAATGAATCGACCTGAATATTTCACCGAAAATCAGGAAGGCATCAATCCGCATGATCATATCGACCCCTATGAAAGTGCGGGCATTATTATCGCCCATGTGCCGGATGGGTTGGCACTGGCGAAAAAGTATAAATTGCCAGACCGGATTCGGGATTTTATTGCGGAACATCATGGGCAAAGACTGGTATGGGGCTTTTATCGCCAGGCGGTTGCTTTAGTCGATGGGGATGAATCGCAGATAGATATGCGGCGATTCCAATACCCTGGGCCGCGTCCGCGCTGTCGGGAATCCGGTATTGTCATGTTGGCCGATGCCACGGAAGCCACTTCGAGCGCGTTACGACCCAATACAGCAACCGGGATTGAAAAGCTGGTTAATAAAATTATTGATGATGATGTGATGCACGGTCAATTGAATAATTCTGGTTTGACGATGAAGGATATTCAGTTGATTCGGGAATCATTTATTGAAACGCTCAAAGGACGCTTCCATGTGCGTGTAAAATATCCTGGCAATGAGCAAATCGAGGATCAATCGGCGGATTCTGATGCGACTCCTGTCCCCGCTCAATTGCCCGAACCCGCCCGCAGCCCGCTGTTGCCGTCGTCGGTTGTTGAAAATGCCGAGACTGATTTTGTGATGACGCGGGATTCTGAGTAACCTTGCAACCCTGTCACGTTGCCACTTTGCAATTATGATTGAAATTGATATTTTTATCGCTGAATCGTTAGATATTGAACTCGGAAACGGCCGTTTCCATCCTAAAAACGGCCGTGCAAACCACCTTGTCCCACGAGCAAATCGAATCCGCCGCCTTGTCTATTCTCCTGACTGACGACGCCGAAATCCAGGTGATGAACCGTGACTATCGCGGCGAAGACCGTCCGACGGATGTGCTTAGTTTTGAGGCGGGTGACGAACTGGGGGGCTATTTGGGGGATATTGCAATTTCAGTGGAAACGGCCGTTGTCCAGGCTCAAAACGGTGGTCATCAACTCATCGAAGAACTGCAACTGCTGGCGGTGCATGGCACGCTCCACCTGCTCGGTTACGACCATCTGAGTGTTGAAGAGAAGGATGAGATGTGGGAGAAGCAAACGGCCGTTCTCGACCAATTAAATCTGAGCCACGTCACCCCCACCGAAGACCCCCATGACTAAAAACAACAACGAAATTCACCCCAACGGGACGGTGACTGAGCTTGTCGAAGTCGAGCCTGTCGAAGTCCGGACTTTAAACTTCCATGACTGACAAAAACAACAACGAAGTCTACAACCGTGCTAAAAGTTTCCAATACGCCTTTGACGGGTGGTGGTACGTCTTGCGTACCCAGCACAATGCCTGGATTCACGCCGTTGTCAGCGTGTGCGTGTTTGTGCTGGGCTTGTGGTTGGGCTTATCCCGCACCGATTGGGCGATCCTTATTCTGGCAATCATGACTGTATGGATGGCTGAATTCATGAACACCGCCCTGGAAGCCATCGTAGACATGACTTCCCCCGATTTTCATCCCCTGGCAAAAGTGGCAAAAGATGTGGCGGCCGCGGCCGTGCTGGTGGGTGCGTGCGGCGCTGTGTTTATTGGTTTGCTTATCATGGGGCCGCCCTTGTGGGAACGGCTGTTTGGGTAAATCGTGTCACGAAGTTTTTGCCCCCTAAACCTCTAGCACCTTTGTAATCCATTTTTCCGCTTTGTCGGCCAAACTATCCCAGGCAACTTTGTAAATAGGCTTTCGTTTGTCCGGCTCCACGTAATGGCCTGCTTTTTTGTCTTCGATAGCTTGCTCATACACGTCAAGCATTTGTTTTGTGACGGTAATGGTTTTAAACGCTTCTGCTTTTTGAGTAGCACCTTCTCGTAACTGCTTTGCCAAATCTGGATTTTCCAGCACACGGTCAATGCCTGCTGCCAAACTTTCTGGATTATTCTCAGTGAGGATGCCATCCTTGCCATCTTCTACGATGTCGGAGGTGCCGGTCGCGTCAACAGCAATGACAGGTAAGTCGGCGGCCATCGCTTCTAGCGTGACCAAGCCCTGCGTTTCTGTGATGGAGGCAAACGCGAAGAAATCAGCGGCTTTGAGATGGCTGGGCATCTCTTCAAAAGGGATGCGCCCGACAAAATCGACGCGGTCGCCAACCCTCTCTTTTATCGCCAGTTTTTCCAGATCATTCTTGTCAGGCCCATCGCCGATAATCGCTAAGATCACATCGTCGTGTTTCTGGGCGACAATGGCGAACGCTTTGATGAGCGTCTCGAAGTTTTTTTCACCAGCCAACCGTCCCACCGACATGATGATTTTTTTATCATCAGTCCACTTGCGTTGCTGGCGTACAGAACGGCCGTTTGCCCCCCGATAAGGTTTCAAATCAATCCCAGTTGGAATCACCGTCACCAGCTGCTGAATACCGTAAACCGATTCCACCATATCTTTAATACTCTGGCTAGGTACCACAATATGCTGACATTTTTGCATATAATTAGCCATTTGCGCCTGGATGAGTTCCGTAACCAATTCTTCCGGTATCGCCATAAACTGTGCATATTCCTGATAGCGTGTGTGGTGAGTAAACACCAGCGGAATAGCCAGTTTTTCAGATTTATCAGCGGCCGCATTGCCCATGAGGGCTGGATGATGGGCATGAATCACATCAAGTTTTAGTTTGGGCAGTAACCAATCAATATGATTCGATACCGGAATCGTCGCGGGGTAATTGCGAATGGGAATATTAAAAGAAGGATACCGGAATACATACGGTTCCTCATCGGTATAATCACTCGCTTCCTGTCCGAAAATAAAAACCGTATGCCCCAATTCCTCCTGCGCCTGCCGAAACGTGCTAATCGACCGCACAACGCCACTCATCACAGGAAAATAAGTATTCGTAAAATGGGCAATGTGTAATCCAGATTTGCTCATCGAGCCCTCCCTATTTTTGGTTTGTAGTCCGCACTTTAGTGCGGTGTCGGACTAAAGTCAGCACAACAAACGGGGCGATAGTTAGCAATCCTTACCAAGCGTTGCTAACCTTTCCCCTTCATTTTTAGCTTCATAAACGACGTGATATGCATAAACCAGCATCCCCGCATTCCAGGTTAGCGGCGCTTCGGAAGTGTACCATAAAGTAGACAGGTGATTCCCATCTTGCCCGTACACTTCATGTACCACACCTTCGCGCACAATCGCGTTGGCAGCACGTTGCAACAACGCTTCTGCTTCATCAAGACGGCCAGCGCGCGCCAGCGCGATGATATGCCACGCGCCCAACCATAACCAAGCCGCGCGAGTATGGTATTCAGCAATGCCACCCAACCTGTTCTCAATGGCGATGAGGCCAATCGGATACGGCGCATGAGTTACTTGGGTTGGCACGGGGTCCGCCATGCCTAATTCTGTCATTTTATCGAGAATAATTTGACTCTGCTCCTCGGTTGCCAGCCCCCAGGCGACTGCCAGCGTATTGCCGCTGCTGCTGAGAATCTCATAATCTATACCTGTGATAAAAAAGCCCAAATCAGGACGCCAGAAATGGTTTTGCACGGCGTTGTAGATGCCTTGAGCTTTGGCCGTGTAGAAAGCATGGTCTTCAGCATAACCGAGCCGTTCAGCGGCAAGAGCCATTTCATGTAACGCTTTCCAGTAGAGCACATTGGTGTAGAGAATGCGGCCAACACGTCCCACGCTGTCGGCCCAATCCGTGAAGGCAGACTGGTGGAGCAGTCCATCCTCCGCGTGAGCATGGCCGTTGAGCCAGTCGATGGCTTGTTTGAGGCCACGCCAATGCGCTTCAAGCACTGAATCGTCGCCGGTATGGGTGGCGTAGCGCATAGCGGAAATGACGATGAGGCAGTTGCCATCGAGGGAGATGGTATTGTGGGCGGTGATGTATTTCGGTTTGATTGGATTGTAGATGGGCTGTTCGCGGTCAAACAGGGAGTGGATGTAGCGGTCGAGAATGCTGGTGGAGTGAATTTTGACGGGGAACTGTCCCGTCTCCCGTTGTAGGTGGAAGAAGAGTTCGAGTCCTTCGCGGGCGGTAGTAAGTTCGCCAGCGGCAAGCAGGCCATAGCTGGCAAAGCCAAAATCGCGTGCCCACGGCTCCCGGAAGTTGCGGATGCCGGCACACAGCACCGAGAATTCCTGCCCGTCTGCCAGATGGCGGGTTTCAATGCCGCCTAGCAGATTTGCCAGGGCAATGCGGTAGCCACATTCGCGGACTTTCTCCGGCGTGGTGGCTTTGGCGATAAAGCGCGGGTCGATGAGGCGTGGCTGGCGCAGCATTCGCCTGAGATAGATGGCGATGAGCCGCAGTTCGTAGACGATGGCGATGATGAGGCTCATGCCTAGCAGTTTGATGGCGAATCTGCGTTGTGCTGAGTTTAGAATTCTGCGCATAATACCTTGGGTGGGTGATTTCTGATGAGAACAAATTATAAAGGTAGATGCTCATTCAGGTGTTCTGAAAGCATTCACTAAATATATATTTTCAACTTGTTCTGATTCTATCGTAGCGCCCATCCATCTCACAAATAACTCGATATCGCCTCCGGGAGATAATTCATCCTCCATTATTGGGATGAGATGATTTTGAACGGGCATCCAATATTCGTTGCTTCCTTCTTTAAACAATCCCTCTTTGGCAAATAGTTCGGCAACTTCCTCAGTTGTTAGGTCTGGTAAAAATGTAGCCATCCACATGGTTATTCCGGTCAATGTGGCTTCAGGTGTGTCTCGAAAATCACCTGTGAAAGTTACTTGAACATGAGATGGATATTGATTATCTGGGTTATAGTCTAAATATATGCTGGGTGTTTCTCCATCGCCTTCATGAAGCATTTCTGATATGGCTTCTCCAGTAAGTGCATCTAATTCACTCATTGTGCGTGATTGGTAATTATCCCAAGGATTTGATGAATTCGTTTCTTCTTCTGGATGTCCAAATTCAAGTGAATTGATGATTGTATTAAAGGCTTCTAAGCCATCATCTTGCCAACGGCCGTTAATGGCCGAGCCAAAAATCATAAATATTTGATCCTTTTCTGGAACAACTACAGCGATAATGCCTTCTTGCTCATAACTAGAAAACTTGCCATTTATATCAATTGCCAGGCCTTTTTTATTTCCCAGTGGTAGGGCATAAGAGTCTGATGCACTATATTCGTCCATAGTTGCGCCAATCTGGTCCAAATAAAAATCAAGCATGTCCTGAAGACTTTCTCCTGCCTCCGCATAATTGGCAATCATTACTAGGGCTATTTCACCATCTTCGCTTATTAGATT
Organism: uncultured Chloroflexia bacterium; assembly: GCA_963747345.1. Classification (GTDB taxonomy): domain Bacteria; phylum Chloroflexota; class Anaerolineae; order Promineifilales; family Promineifilaceae. The sequence continues at coordinate 132,812 of CAVVFA010000019.1, forward strand.
TGACTGTCCATCCCGTTTTATCAACTGAAATCCTGGTAATTCTTGGAATGTTACGCCAACTATTTCAGCATTGTTTGATGGAGAAGGAGTTTTTGTTGCTGTGCCGGTGGAGGTTGGGGTAACTGTAGGTGTTAATGTGGGTTCAAGCGTGTTTGTTGGCGTTGTGGTGGGTGTATTTGTTGGGGTTTCCGTTGGTTCAGAAGTGTTTGTTGGCATTGGTAACAAAGTGGCTGTGCTGGTAGGTGTGGCTAAAGAGATTGTCGTATTTTGGCTTGCACAGGCGGATAAAAGCAAACTGAGAAAGATAAGAACAAAAGAAACGGCATTTTTTACTGTATACATTTAAATTCCCCCTCGATTTTATTTGGCTTGATCTGAAGACTGGTTTGTTGTTGCTTGCTGGGCGAACAAAAGGGGTTCGCCCAGTGAAAGTTTTTTATTCTGGTAAATTTTCTGGCAGTATATCGCGTAGGAACGGGTTGACGGCGTCGCGGCCAGAGACGATAGGGTTTTCAACGTTCCAGGCGATGTTGAGGTCTGGGTCGTTCCAGGCGACGCCGTTTTCGTCTGCGCCACCGTTGTAGTAGCTGTCTACGATGTAGGTGTGGGTGGCTTCGGTGAGGGTGACGAAGCCGTGGGCGACGCCGCAGGGAATGAAGAGGCCGATGTTGTTGTCTTCGCCCATTTCGATGGTTTGTGTTTGCTTGTAAGTGGGGGAGCTTGGCCGAATGTCGGCGAGACCTACGCGGATGGTGCCTTTGATGACGTACCAGTAATCTACCTGGTTGTGGTGGTAGTGCAAGCCGCGCAAGACACCTTTCGCGGAGTCTGAGCGATTGGTTTGGAAGATGTCCCAGGAGCGTTGGGGGAACCATTCTTTGCGGAAGGTTTCCATGAAACGGCCGCGTTCGTCGCCAAAGGCTTGTAATTCGGCAATGAAGACGCCGGAGATGAGTTGGGATTCGATGATTTTAGTCATGTAGTATAAAAAGTTCCTTTTTTGTAGCAGGTGGCAAGTAACGGGTTGTAGGATTGTTCACTTGCAACCTGCAACCTGCAACTTGCTTTTCTATCTTTTTAACAGATTGCTGGCGAAAAACCAGAGGTTGGCTGGTCGCTCGGCGAGACGGCGCATGAAATAGGGATACCAGGCGCTGCCGTAAGGCACGTAAATGCGCATTTGGTAGCCATCGCGGACGAGTTTTTCTTGCAGGTCGCGGCGGATGCCGTAGAGCATTTGGAATTCGTAGGCGCTGGGCGGGATGTTGTTTTCCTGCGCATAGTCAATAGCGGCTTGGATCATGGCTTCGTCGTGGGAGGCGATGGCGAGTTGGAAGCCGTTTTGTTGTGCTTTTTCACTGAGCATGGCTTTGGTTAGCTTGACATAATTGGCGTCAGTGTCGGCTTTTTGGGGGAAGGCGAGGGTGGCGGGCTCGGCGTAGGCACCTTTGCAGAGGCGTACCCAGGCGCCTTCGTCGATGAGTTGTTGGGCGTCGGCTTCGGTGCGGTAGAGGTAGGCTTGGATGACGATACCGACGTTGTCGAAACCATGTGTGTGGCGGAGTTTTCTGTAGATGGCGAGGGTGATGTCGGTAACGGCCGTTTCCTCCATATCGATCCGCACTTTTTTATTAAACTTTTTGGCCTCCGTTAGCAATTGCCTCATATTGTCTAATGCTAACTCGGGGTCAATGCGCAAGCCAAGCTGTGACAGTTTAACTGAGACATATGCCTCGACACCCGTCTCGTCAATGGCGGCGAAGAGATTTAAGATTTCAGCGCGGGCGGCGTTGGCTTCTGCGACGGTGGTGACGCTTTCGCCCAGAAAATCGAGCGCAACCAGCATCCCCTTGGCATTGAGTTCCCTGGCGGTGGCTAAGGCTTCCGCCCTGTTTTCGCCAGCGACAAACCGTCTGGCGACTGCCCGAGCGGGTGGTAGATCAGTGACGATGCGCCTTGCCCAAACGGCCGTTGATAAATACAACAAAATCCGGTGCAGCCATGTTCCCCCAAACCGGTAGAGAAGCAAAGCTGCGAACAAAAATGTGATGAGAAGTGGGGTTCCCAGGGAAATGGTTTTTTTCTTGGACATGGGGAGATTTTACCTGAAAAATTCTGGGGAAAACATAGTTCTTTAACGCAAAGGTGCAAAGACGCAAAAGACGCGAAGTTTTTTTCTTTGTTTCTTCCAGTCTTTGCCTCTTTGCGTTGACTGGTTTTCTATAAATCTATTACCCTGGGTATAATCCCCACACTATGTTGCAAGCAAAAGTAACGATTGTCGGTTTGGGGTTGATGGGTGGCTCGTTGGCGCTGTCGATGCGTTTGGCGCAGCGGGTGGCGCGACAGCCATATCCCACGCACATCACCGTCGTGGATTCTAATCCCCAAACGCGCGAGGCGGCTCTGCGCCTGGCTGATGTGGTGACGTCTGATTTTGCGGAAGGTGTGAAGGATGCGGAACTGGTTATCCTGGCGACGCCGGTGCGCACGGTGGTGGCGCTGCTAGAACAGCTCGTTGAAGCACGACCCGATGGCTGTATGGTGCTGGATTTAGGCAGTACGAAGCGGGATATTTGCGCGGCGATGGATGTGCTGCCAGCCCATTTTGAAGCGCTGGGCGGGCATCCGATGTGTGGCAAGGAAACGGCCGGATTCAGTTCAGCTACGCCTGACTTGTATCGCCATAAAACGTTTGTTTTGTGCCGTAATGCCCGTACGACGGCGCGAATTGAGGCGTTGGTATTGGCGTTGCTCGCCATCGTGGGCGCGAATCCGCTGTTTTTGCCGCCGGATGTGCATGATGAGATGGTGGCGGCGATCAGCCATCTGCCGTATGTGGTGGCCGGTTCGTTGATGCGCACGGCGGCGGCGATGGATGATGATCGGGTGTGGACGGTGAGTGCGTCTGGCTTTCGGGATACGTCTCGCGTATCGGGTACAGACCCCAAGATGATGTTGGATATTTTGGTGACGAACAAAACGGCCGTTCTGCAACAACTGCAACGCTACCAGGCTGAGATAACGGCCGTTACGCAGTTAATCGAGTCTGGCGACGAAGAAAAACTAGCCGCCTGGCTGGCTGAAACCCAGTCGGAATATTTTACGTACCGAGAAAAGAAGGGATGAATTTTGAAGGATGAAGGATGAAAAACTTTGCTTCAACCCTCATCCTTCATCCTTTAAAGGAGTTTTGCTTATGTATATGCTCATGATGGTGTTGGATGACAGTGAACATTTGAATGGGGTTTTGCAAGCCTGGATCGATGCTGGCGTGCCTGGGGTGACGATTTTAGAGAGCACGGGCGTTAATCGCGTGCTGCCCCGTGAACAGGCCGGGCCGATGTTTGCCGGGTTTAGCCAAATTTTTGGCACGGGCCGCGTCGGACACAATACCCTGTTTGCTGTGATTGATAATATGGAATTGGCGGAAACGGCCGTTAAAGCCACAGAGACCGTCGTTGGCAATCTCAACGACCCGCATACAGGCGTTGTCTTTGTCGTGCCTGTTGCCAAAACGTGGGGTTTCCCCGAACCGTATGCAAATGAGTAGTTGCAAGGTGGCAAAGCGGCAAAGTTGCAAAGTAGCCTCGTCACCCTGCAACCTTGCAACTCTGCAACCTTGATTTTGGAGTATCAAATGGAAGTTTGGCTAAAATTTTTCTTTTTTGCTGCGATTGTGGTGATCGCGGCCGTAAAACTCGCCGAATATGGCGACGTGATTGCTGTGCGTACCAAGCTGGGCGGGTTGTTTGTCGGCACGATTTTTCTGGCCGCCGCCACCTCGTTACCTGAACTCATTGCTTCGATTAGTTCGTTCCAGTTGGGCGAGCCGAATCTGGCAGCGGGTAACTTTTTTGGCAGCAATATGGTTAATGTGGTGCTGCTGGCGCTGATTGATCTGATTGTTTTTCGCGTGCCTTTGCTGCGAAAAGTGGCGGTTAGTCATGCCGTTACGGCCGCCCTGACCACGGTCTTAATGACGGTGGCGGTTTTTGCCATTTTGTCTGATATGAATATCACCATTGGTTGGGTCGGCTTGGACAGTATTTTGCTGATTGTGATGTATTTTGTGGGCATCTGGTTGATTCAACGGGAAAACAAAGGCCCCTCTTCATCTCCTGCACCTACGGTAGCCGTAGCACCAGGATTTCCGTCGCTGAAAGTTGGTATTTTGGGCTTCGCTTTTGCCACAGTCGTTTTGCTGATGTCTGTGCCGCAGTTGGTATTAAGCAGCACAGACATTGCGGTGATCACGGGTTTGGGTACCGGATTTGTGGGTGTTGCTCTGCTTAGTGTTGTCACCTCTTTGCCAGAGTTGGTGGCGGCGATTGCGGCTGTGCGCATCGGCGCCTTTGATATGGCGGTGGGTAACTTGTTTGGCTCTGGCGTTTTTAACATGTTGGCGCTTGGCTTGTCTGATTTCTTCTATACCGATGGCAGTTTCTTGGCCGACATCGACCCCGCGTTTGCGATGGTGGGCTTGATTGGCATCCTGTTGACGAATATGGCGTTAATTGGCAATCTGGCACGGGTGGAGCGCAAGATTTTGTTCATTGAATTGGATGCCGTGGCAATTATTATTGTCTATTTGCTGGGATTGTATTTCTTGTATATGCAGGGGATTGGTGTTTAAAGATTTATTACAAAGGAACGAAGATACAAAGAAACAAAGGAAAGGCTTTTCTTTGTTTCTTTGTATTAAGCTCTTTAGGTTTTTATGAAAATGCGATGGTGGGAGTGGCTCCTGTTTTTTGCCGGACTGGCAGCGTTTGCGGCACAAGCGGCGCTGGCTTCCCCGTTGAAGTCGGCGGCGTTTGATGAGGAGTATCATATTGCCGCTGGCTATGCGTATCTGAAGACGGGCGATTTTCGCCTGTCTACCAGCCATCCGCCGTTGGTGGATACGCTGAGTGGCATCCCCCTTTTGTTCCTCGACAATGTAAATCTGCCCACTGACCATCCATCCTGGGAAGAGAGCAATTATTTTGTCTTTTCAGACATTTTCCTGTGGCACGCTAATGACAACCCGCAGGAGATTTTGGTAAACGGCCGTTATCCCATCATCTTCCTCGGAACCATTTTAGTAGCCGCCTTATTCTTTTGGTCACGCCAAATGGGGGGTGCGTGGGCGGGTTGGATCGCGCTCATCCTGGCCGCTTTCGATCCCAACTTGATTGCAAACGGCCGTCTCATCACCACCGATTTAGGTCTGACACTGTTCATGGCGCTGACGATGTGGCGGCTGTGGTGTTGGCTCAACTCGCAGTCATTGAGCCTGCCGAAATGGCGAGTTTGGCTCAATCTCATCCTCGTTGGCATCCTGGCTGGCTGCACGATGGCGGCTAAGTTTACCGGCTTGATGGTGTGGCCGATGATGGCAGCGGTGGTGGTTTTGTGGCAGTGGGAGATTGGAGATTGGAGATTGGAGATTAGACGCAATCTCCAATCTCTAATCTCTAATCTCTTCATTCTAGCTCTTATCGCCTACGCCACCCTATGGGCCATCTACCGCTTTGATTTTGGCCTCATTCCGGGCAGCAATTTTCCGTTCCCGATTCCCGCGCCGTTTTATCCCTACAGCTTGTGGGATACGTTTAGGGTGATTGAGGAACAGCCAAAAGCGGCTTTCCTGCTGGGTCAGGTGTCTGACCGAGGCTGGTGGTATTACTTTCCAATGGCGCTGCTGCTGAAAACGTCGCTGCCGCTGCTGGTGTTGACTGTTGTGGGACTGTTTGTTGCTGTGCGTGAGGCTGGTTGGCGGAAAACGGCCGTTCTCTGGATTCCGCCTCTCTTTTTCATGCTGCTGGCCATGACCGGTCGCATCACCATCGGCTATCGTCATATTCTGCCGGTGGTGCCGTTTCTCATCATGCTGGCAGCGCAGGTAGGGAGGAGATTGGAGATTGGAGATTGGAGATTGAAGCCGCGCCCTAATCTCCAATCTCTAATCCCTAATCTCTTAATTCTCTTATTATTGGTCTGGTCAGCCATCGGCACGCTCCGCCTGTGGCCGCATCAGGAAGCGTATTTTAATGAGCTTGCGGGTGGGCCGGCGCAGGGCAGCGACCTGCTCGTCGATGCCAATGTCGATTGGGGGCAGGATTTGCTGTTTTTGCGCGAGTTGATGGCCGAACGGGGCATCGACCAGGTGTATTTGTCCTATTTTGGCACGGCGCTGCCGGAAGCATATGGCGTCAATTACAAACCGCTGCCCGGATTCATGCGCTTCACGGCCGGAGCCGAAATCGACGCCTACAACCCGTACACACCACTGCCTGGCTGGTACGCCATCAGCGAGACGAGCAAACAGCTTGGCCTGATGCTGCAAAACACGGATATGTATGCCTATTTTCAGGACAAGGAGCCGGTGGCCTGTGCGGGCTACTCGATTTGCTTGTATGAGGTGGCGTATGGGGATGATGAAGATGTGGAGCGGATGGTGGTAAACGGCCGTTCTGTCTCAGACATCCCGCCGCAAGAATTAGGCATCACAGAGGGCAATCGCGTAATCGCCAAATGGGTCAATGCGCCGGATGTGGTGGTGTATCCGCTGGGCGCAGGGTTTGTGGAGCCGGATGGATTTGTAGCGGTGGGCGCAGATTTTGAGGGGGCTTTTGACTTGTTAGGTGCGGTGATGGCTCCTTCGACAAGCTCAGGAACCGTTTCCCCTGGAGACCCACTCAACGTCACCCTCTACTGGCAAGTCGGTTCCGGTGATGTAGACACGCCGAAGCCCAGTTTAGCCGCACCGCTGGCTGCTTTTGTCCACCTTTCCGGCGAAGACCCCGCCCAAATCATTGCCCAATACGATGGCTGGCCGACGGCGCTGTCTGGCCTGGAACCCGGCGACATCATCGCCCAACCCGTCACCCTGTTTCCCGCAGCAGATGCGCCTTCGGCTGATTATTTTGTGCGTGTGGGTTTATATTCGCCGCAATCAGGACAGCGTTTACAAACAAATGCTGGGGATGTCGTCGTAGTGGGTCGGGTGACGGTCGAGTAGAAACCAATTTATTCCCGTTCATAAGGCGAAAACCCCATAGATTGTATCTGACCTTCGCTCAGAATCTCGGTCAAACGCGCCACCAGTTTTGCTTCATCTAAAATTTCATGCGCCGTTTCATTTCCCCGGCCGTCCCAGACCGATATTTCCATATGTACCTCAAATAAGGCTTGAGGCCCCTCAAATAGCGGTTGTTCCGTTTGATACCATATCGTGTAGTAAATATCGAATTCTTTGACCTTGTGCCAACAGACAAGTTGAATCGGTTCAGTTTTTAAGTGCGCAATAATAGTTAGGGGAGAGATTCGTTCATCCATGCGCGGCTACCGATTCTTGAATTCTCTTTTTGGCCCGACCATCTGGTTCATCGCCCGCCGCCAACTGTCTGACTCGTCGCCAAAACCTTCGTGCTGGAAGCGGTAATCGTTTTTGCGAATGAACTCGTCTAGTTCAGCGATGAGCGCGGTTAGTTTTTCTTGATGGGTTTGCACGAGCGTGTCAAAGGTGAACTGGTTGGGCGCGGTGTCGAGTGATTGGCGCAAGTGGGGGAAGCAGAGGCCATCAGACTTTTTGAGCGCGGCTATCATGCGTTCGTCATGTTCAGCTAAGGTATCGACAACGGCCGTTATCGCCATATCTCCCATCTCTTTCTTCCGCACACACGCCGGACAGGGGGCGTCTGCTACCATGTTTTTGGCAATGCTCTTGTTCTTGAACTCACCGTCTTCGTCCGTTGAACCGCCCCTGATTTTTGACTTGAAAAACGAAGCCTTGCTTGGCGAATGGCTCACCTTGTCCAACGATTTGTTGATCGTGTTGAGCACATCGCGGTAAATGAAGGCGATGCCCAGCGGCGCACTGTCGCCCGCTTCTGGCAACTGCCAGGCGTGTTCATAGCAAAACCCCAACGAGTTTCGTATCCCCAACCGTGTATCAACATCATTAACACTGTCAAAAATGAGACCTTTTAACTGGCGTTCGACCGACGTATTTGTCCAGCGGCAGACAGGGCAGCCAGGCAGGTCGCTGGCTTCGATGACTTCATGGTAACTGAATGGGGAGAGTTGGGGCATGAGTTTTCCTGTGGATGTGATGCGCTTTCCCTCCCCTCAATCCCCTCCCGAAGGGAGGGGACTAGCTCCTCTCCCTTTGGGAGAGGGTTGGGGAGAGGGTGAAATAAGTTAGCTCAGTAAATCAATCTCAGCCGCATCAACCACCTGCGCCCGACCGGGGCCGACGGAGACATAGCTGATGGGTGTTTGCGTGTCTTTGGCGATGTATTCGATGTATTTTTGGGCAGCTTTGGGCAAATCATCCCAGGTGCGCGCGCCGGTGACATCTTCTTGCCAGCCTTCCAACACTTCAAAGACGGGTTCGCAGCGGCCCAATTCTTCCAGGCTGTGGGGGAAGTAGTCGATGACTTCGCCGTCCAGCTTGTAGGCCACACATACGGGAACTTCTGGCAGTCCGCTGAGAATGTCGAGCTTGGTGATGGCGATTTCGGTGAAGCTGTTGATGCGTCCGGCGTGGCGCAGCATGACGAGATCCAGCCAGCCAACCCGCCGCGCCCGACCAGTAGTGGTGCCAAATTCATCCCAGGGATTTGCGCCTGTACCACGCAGACGAACGGCCGTTTCTCCATCAGATTCACACGGGAACGGGCCACTGCCCACTCGGCTGGTGAACGCTTTACACACCCCGATGACCCGCCCTACCATCTTGGGCCCCACACCCAGCCCCGTCAACGCCCCGCCTGCTGTGGGCGAGGAACTGGTGACAAAGGGGTAGGTACCGTGGTCGATGTCGAGGAAAGTTCCTTGAGCACCTTCCGCTAACACAGAACGGCCGTTTCTCAGCGATTTGTCTAACAAAACAGAGGCATCGGCGAGATGGGGAGCGAGACGTTGGGCATAGGCGGCATATTCAGCAGCAACGGCCGTTGCGTCCAACGGTTCTGCGCCATAAATCTTGGTCAACGTTTCATTGTGCGCGGCAATGTGGGCATGAATGGCCTCAGCCAATTCTTCTGGATGCGCAAACAGCCCCGCGCGAAGGCCAGTCCGCCCAATTTTGTCCATATAGGCCGGGCCGATGCCGCGCAAGGTTGTGCCAATGGCTTCTTTGCCGAGCTGCATTTCCTTAGCTTTGTCCAGAGCGATGTGGGCGGGGCTGATAATGTGGCAAGCGCGGCTAATTTTGAGCCGTCCTGGGCCTACATCGACACCCCGTTCAATTAACGCATCCATTTCCCGAATAAACACGGCCGGATTCATAACTACACCATTGCCAATCACACACATGACGTTTTCATGAATAATGCCAGATGGAATGAGATGCAGTTTGAACACTTCATCGCCCACTGTAACCGTATGTCCAGCATTGTCGCCACCGCTAAAGCGGCCTACGGCGTCTGTGCTGGCAGCCAGCAAATCTGTGAATCGACCTTTTCCCTCGTCGCCCCATTGGGCACCGATGATGATATTAAGTGGCATGTGAAGATCCTCCTCTTCGCTTAAAAAATTTACTGTCCAGACCCTCAGGGTTTGGTCTCGACTAAACTGTCAACGAGCATAATCTGACATTTTGCCTTCTGGTTGCATGTGGCAAGTTGCAGGTTGCAAGTTACTCTCGAAAAGATCACTTGCAACCTGCAACTTGCCACCCATTAAAATGTAACTTTATGACCTCGCTGAGTATCATTCAACCTTGCACAGTGTTGAACCCTTAGGGTCTCGCTGGCAAAATTTGGGCAACACGCAAAAAAAATCCCGATAGGGGCTAAGAGTGCCGCCATATCGGGCTAATTTATAGTCTAACAAATTCCTGTTTGTGGTCTTTTTTTGGAACGGTTCATTCCCTGTTCACTATTCGTGATATTTTTCAGCCGTCGAATTATAGCAGATTTAAACGAGAACCAAACACAAAATTTTGACGGTTTGGGATTGAGGTTTATGAGCTTTAAAGAGATTGGAGATTAGAGATTGGAGATCACCCAATCTCTAATCTCCAATCTCAGATTTGTTGGTTAATGATGCACATTGACAACGGTTCCATATTCCGACCAGTTGTATATCCAACCCGCATCGGAGGGAGAGAGATTGACGCAGCCGTGGCTCATTTGGTAGCCAAAATTGTTATGCCAAAAAGCACCGTGCAGGGCGTAATCTTCAAAAAAGTACATCACGTATGGCACGTTTTCCAGGTAATAGTCGTACCCCAATAGCGCCCCATTCATCGTTTGGCTCTCGAAGCGCAGCCAAACGCGGAACATGCCGGTGACGGTGGGATGATCGTCTGTGCCGCTGGATATGAGGGTGTTGTAGACGAGTTCATTGCCTTCGTAGGCATTGAGTGTTTGGCTGGTGAGATCCACATCAATCCATTTTTCATTTTGGCTGACACCAAAGGGGCGATTGGCTGGTTTGCCCACTTGGGGTGACTGGTAGGTGGGCACGAGTGTTGGGGTGGGGGATGGTGTGTTCGTGGGCGTAGGGGTAATCGTCCATTCAGCGCGGGGCGGGTCTTGTAAATCGGCGGCGGCGATTTGTTTGGCTTGCAGATGAGGTTCGGCGGCGCTGGCTAATTGCGCCACAACTTCAGCGGTGGGCGTGGCTGTCAGGTTGATGATGGGGGTGGGTGCATTATTGGCGATTTGGCGTGGGGATTGGGTGACTTGGTTTGGGTAGAGATTGATGGCGAGGATAACGGCCGTTCCCATCCCAAACAATAACAACAATACCAAAGCCGCCCACAGGATCGGTTTCCGCCAACTTGTCTGGGCAGAACGAGGGGGCGGCGCGGCCATTTTGTTTGCGTTGGCTAACCGATTTTCAGCCCATAGCCGTGCCTTGGCGATATTGGGATTGTGGGGGTTAAGCATTTCCGCTCGTTGAATATACTCCAGGCTTTGCTCAGGTGACGCCGCCACACCCGCCAACAAGAGCCAGGCTTGGTCATCATTGGGGTCTTGCCGAAGTGCTTCCTGCAATAATCCCCGCGCCTGACGCTTGTCACCGTTTTGAATGGCCTGTTTGGCTTGCGGGATGAGATTTTGCTTGTCTGCCATGTAGTACGCCTACCTGAGATTAGAGATTAGAGATTGAAATCTCGACCAATCTCTAATCTCTAATCTCAGTAGAGTTGTAAAATCTGTAAACTTAATTCGTCGCTTTAGTCTGCTTGTATTGGTTCAAAAAGCAAAGGATGCCGTCTGTGATGCCTTGGGCGGGGACAGAGGAGTTCGTGGTAATCATTTCTCGGTCTAAATTCATGAATCCAACTTCCAGGATAACAGCTTGTGTGCCGGGTGCTAATTGGCGGAAGGCGTGGTAGTCGGACATGTCGGGGGTGATGGTGTTAGCGTGGTAGCTCATCTGGGTGGCGTTACGGTACGCATCTTCCAGGCAAATAGAAAGCGGTGTGGAATTGGTTAGCCCAGAGCCAGCGATTTTGAAACCGGTTGCCAAGTCGTTGATATAATCACAAGAATCGGCATGGACAGAGACAACGGCCGTTCCCACATAATTGTCTAGCCGAGGGTCAAATTCATCCAGATCATCCACACGAATACTCAGCGCTTGTAAATCAGCAATTACCTGATCCACAATGCCCGCATTGACTTGTGCTTCCGTCAACCCATCGGGGCAAACCGCCCCTGAGTCAAACCCCTGATGGCCGGAGATAATGCCGATGCGAATCGGGCCAGGGCTTTGGGCCAGACGCTGCACGACGGGTTGAGACGGAACCACTTTGTGAATGGGCGCGGTTAAGGCACCTTCTTCATTGGTCAAAACGGCCGTTACCGTTGCGGCATCCGCCTTTGCATCCGATGGGCTAAAATACCAGTAAACGCCAACCATCCCCACAAAAGCCACGACAAGGAAAATAACGATGGGCAAGTGGCGTCTCAAAAAGTCGATGATTGGTGGATAACTGGGTTGACCAGAAGAATTAGAGAATTGAGATCGCATGTTGTTATTCTACAACATTTTACAAATTTCGTGAATTACTTAAGCAACCTCCGAGGTTTCAGGATAATGTTTTAGCGTTGCTGCCTCTGGAAAAACTGCAAAACGATTAACCATTATCAAGAATTAAGGAAAGGTTTATGAAAATCCAACGCAATCATAATACATTGCGGTATACTTGTGAGAACATCATTTCTCTCAGAAAAACAAGAATTCTGTCGAGCATATGAACAATCTCAATCTCAATCATATTCAAAATTGAGAGACTTTAGGAAAATAAAATGGATGAAAAACCAAAAGACTCCCGCCCATCAATTCCCCCTTGGGTATGGGTTTTAGGACTTTTTGCGATTATTCTAGGGATTTTTCTCTGGACAAACGGTCAATTTGATCGACCTGAACAAGCTGATTTGCAAGAAATCATGATAGCTATCCAAAACGGCGAGGTGGAATCAATTACCCTCACCGGCGATCGGATAGAAGCAGAAATGGACGATGGCACTGTCGTTTCTACTAGCAAACACACCCGCGATAGCTTGGCAAAACTCTTTGAATATTACGGTATTCCTCCAGAACAGTTAGAAGAGATCGAACTTACCGTTAATGATCAGACCATGTGGAACAATTTGTTATCTATTGTGTTCACGATTGGGCCGATCTTGCTGCTGATTTGGATTTTTAGCCGAGGTTTTAGCCAAATGCAGGGCGGCGGCGGTAACAATATCTTTGGCTTTGGCCGTAGTAAAGCAAAAAACCTCACTGATTCGGATCGTCCCACGGTTACATTTGACGATGTAGCTGGTGTCGAAGAATCAAAGATGGAACTGGCAGAAGTGGTTCAATTCTTACGCGAACCTGAAAAATTTGTGCAAGTTGGCGCCCGTATTCCCAAAGGTGTTTTGATGATTGGTCCTCCCGGCACGGGCAAGACTTTGCTGGCTCGGGCTGTGGCTGGTGAAGCGGGTGTCCCCTTCTTCCATATTTCCGGTTCTGAATTTGTGGAAATGTTTGTGGGTGTGGGTGCGAGCCGCGTGCGCGACTTGTTTGATAAAGCAAAACAAGCTGCCCCGTCAATCGTGTTTGTGGATGAAATTGATGCGGTTGGCCGTCAGCGTGGCGCTGGTTTAGGTGGCGGGCATGATGAACGGGAACAGACGCTCAACCAAATTCTGGTAGAGATGGATGGCTTTGATAACGAAACAAACGTTATCGTGATAGCTGCCACCAATCGCGCTGATATTTTAGACCCCGCTTTGATGCGTCCCGGCCGTTTTGACCGGAAGGTCTTTGTCGATTTGCCAGACGTGAAAGGGCGGGAAATGATTCTAAAAGTCCATTCCCGAGGCAAACCCATTTCGAGCGAAGTAAATTACGAAGATATTGCCCGGCTAACGGCCGGTTTCTCTGGCGCAGATTTGGAAAACCTGATGAACGAGGCGGCTATTTTTGCCGCACGGCGCGATAAGCGCACCATTGGCTTGCTTGAGTTCCAAGATGCATTTGACCGTGTTTTGATGGGGCCAGAACGGAAAAGCCGCATCATGAGTCAAGATGACAGAGAAACCGTCGCGTATCATGAGGCGGGTCATGCGGTGGTGAGTTTTTATCTGATCCACACGGATCCGGTGCAAAAGATTACGATTGTGCCGCGTGGGCGAGCAGGTGGGTATGTGATGGAATTGCCCGCAGATCGCTTTGTCCACAGCCGTGAGTTTTTCCTGGATCGCATTACGAAAGCGTTGGGCGGTCGAGCAGCAGAAGAAGTATTCTTTGAACGAGTTACCACTGGTGCCTCTAATGATTTGCAGCAAGCAACGGCCATGGCTCGCGCGATGATTATGGAATATGGCATGTCGGATGTATTGGGGTTGCCAACGTATGGTGCTGGCGATTCTAATCCGTTTATGGGACGTGATTTTGGTGGTGGCCGTGATTACAGTGAAGAGGCGGCCGAAGCGATTGACCAAGAGGTTATGACTATTTTGGAGGATTGTTATCAAAAAGCATTGACAATTATTCGCGATAATCGTGACAAAATGGTGCTGTTGGCTGAGACGCTGTTAGATATCGAGACATTGGATCGCACTGATTTTGAAGAATTAATGAATCGGCCTTTGAATGGACAGGTAACAGAAACGTCGTTGCCTGAAAAAACGCTGCCCAAAAAGGTGGTGACAGAAGTGCAGTTGCCTGAAAACGATAGTGAAGCGCTTCCGCCTGATTTAGGTTTAGGGTTTGGTTTAGCAGGCTAAATCCCGTTCACATATGTTTTTTTGACCCTCTCATCACGCTTTGTTGGTGGGAGGGTTTTTTGTTTCAAGGAGAATTAGATGGATAAGGATGTTGTGCTAGAAAAAGTGGGGGCGGTGTTGACGGTTTGGTTGAACCGACCTCTGAGCCACAATGCAATGACGCCGGCGATGGTTTTGGGATTAACGGCCGTTTTCCAAGACGTCAACGATCGAGATGATATTCGGGTGGTGGTATTGTCGGGTAACGGCAGCTCCTTTTGTGCTGGCGCTGACATATCTTTTATGCAGGAGGCTGCCGATTACAGCTTTGATGATAATGTATCAGATGGCGAAGCGATTTTTGACCTGATGCAAGCCATTGATAACTGTCGTAAGCCAGTAGTGGGGCGGGTGAACGGCGCGGCGATTGGCGGTGGTGTGGGGCTGGTGAGCTGCTGTGATAGTGTGGTGGCGGTGGAGCGCGCCAAGTTTGCTTTCAGCGAGGTGCGGCTGGGCATTTTGCCGGCTGTCATTTCGCCGTTTGTGATTGCCAAGATTGGGCCAGCAAATAGCCGCGAGCTGTTTTTGACGGGCGAACGATTTTCGGCGGAACAGGCAAAACAGATTGGCCTCGTGCAGCATGTGGTGGCAGAGGAAGCGCTCGATGAAAAGGTGGCGGAACGAGTCGAGGCGCTGCTCCAGGGTGCACCGGGCGCACAAGCTGCCGGCAAAGAGTTGATTCGCGTCGTGGCCTTTCAAGAGAAAACGGCCGTTCGTGATTACACATCCAATCTCATTGCCCAACGCCGTGCCAGCGCTGAAGGCAAAGAGGGCATGGGTTCATTTTTAGAGAAACGAAAACCACGGTGGCAGGAAGAGTAATGTCAGAACTGGAGACGATTCAAAAAGTAGACCAACCGCTTACGCGAGCAAGTTTGGCGGCTGAATTTCGACAACTGGGCGTGGAACCAGGCATGGTTTTGCTCGTTCATTCCTCGTTGAGTAAGGTGGGGTGGGTTAATGGCGGCTCGGTAGCCGTGATTTGGGCGCTGATGGATGCGTTGACGCCAGACGGGACATTGATGATGCCCACCCACTCGTCTGACTTGTCTGATCCGGAACCGTGGCAGAACCCGCCCGTGCCAAAAGCGTGGCATCAGACAATCCGCGATACCATGCCCGCTTATGATCCCAACCGCACGCCGACACGAGGCATGGGGAAAATTCCAGAGCAGTTCCGCACCTGGCCGGATGTGGTGCGCAGCGGACATCCGCAGCTCTCTTTTGCGGCGTGGGGCAAACAGGCTGATTATGTGACAAGCGGTCACACCTTAGACAACAGCCTGGGCGAGCCATCGCCGCTGGCGCGGGTGTATGATTTGGACGGGCATGTACTGCTCTTGGGCGTGGGCTATGACAGCAATACGTCGTTCCATCTGGCTGAATACCGCGCCCCGAATGCCAAAATTGAAAAACGCGGCGCACCGGTGATGGTAAACGGCCGTTCCCAGTGGACAACTTTTTCGGACATCGAATTCAACGACGACGAAACCTTTCCGGCCATCGGCAAAGCATTTGATGAGACGGGAAACGTGGTGATGGGTAAGGTCGGCGCGGCGGAATGTCGCTTGTATCCACAGCGGGATGGCGTTGATTTTGCGGAAGCATGGATTACGGAATATCGGGCTAACAATAAAACGGAGATTAGAGATTAGAGATTGGAGATTCATCCAATCTCCAATCTCTAGTCTCCAATCTCAGATAACTGGGGTTGTGATGATTAAGAAGATTTTGGTGGCGAATCGAGGGGAGATTGCACGGCGGATTTTTCTGGCTTGCCGAGAGTTGGGCATCGCTTCCGTGGCGATTTATTCAGATGCGGATCGGGAGATGCCCTGGGTGCGGTTGGCGGACGAGAGCTACCATTTGCCCGGAGTGACGGCGAGCGAGACTTATTTAGACCAAACGGCCGTTCTCAACATCGCAGAAAAGTGTGGCGCAGAAGCCATCCATCCCGGGTACGGTTTCTTGAGCGAAAACCCACTGTTTGCCGAGGCGTGTGCGGCGCGTGGTATCACGTTTATTGGCCCCAGCCCAGAGGCCATGCGCGTGATGGGCAGCAAAGCGGCGGCGCGGGTCATCGCCCAGCAGGCGGGTGCGCCGGTTATCCCTGGCGTGGATGGCGCAGATAAGAGCCTGGATGAGCTAAAAATGGCGGCGAACGCCATCGGCTATCCGGTGCTGATTAAAGCGAGCGCGGGCGGCGGCGGCAAAGGGATGCGCGTGGTCTGGTCGGCGGCAGAATTTGCGGATGCCCTGCAATCGGCGCGAGGAGAAGCCCGTTCTTCGTTTGGCAATGATCACGTACTCATCGAAAAATATTTCACCGAAGTTCATCACGTCGAAATTCAGGTTTTGGGCGATGAGCATGGCAATTTGCTGCATTTGTTTGAACGGGAATGTTCGGTGCAGCGGCGGCATCAGAAAATCATCGAGGAAAGCCCATCGCCTATTGTGGCGCGGTTCGAGGCGCTGGGAACTGGTTTGCGCCAGCGCATGTGTGAAGCGGCGGTGGCTTTGGCAAAAGCGGCCAATTATGTCAGCGCCGGGACAGTCGAGTTTGTGGTGGATGAAAACGGCCGTTTCTACTTCCTGGAGATGAATACCCGCTTGCAGGTCGAACATCCCATCACGGAACTGGTGACGGGGTTGGATTTGGCGCGTGTGGCAAATTCGCATAGCCAATGGGGAAGCACTGCCGTTCGCGCAAGAAGAGATTGTGCAGCGAGGCCATGCGCTAGAATGTCGCGTGTATGCCGAAGACCCGGCTCATAATTTTTTGCCGTCGATTGGCGAAATTAGCTTCTACCGGCGAGCGGAAGGGCCAGGGGTGCGGGTGGATGATGGCATTGAATCCGGCACACATGTCTCCCCGTTTTATGACCCGATGTTGGCGAAGGTGATTACGAACGGTTATGACCGGGCGGAGGCGATTCGGAAAATGGAACGGGCGCTGGCGGAAACGGCCGTTTTGGGCGTCACCACCAACATCCCCTACTTACGCGCCATTCTGGCGGAAGCGAACTTCCAGTCAGGCCATACCAGCACGGGCTATATTCAAGACCACATGGCTGATTGGCAGCCAGAGACCGAACTGCGGGATGCCGATTGGCTGGCGGTGGCGGCTGTGGAATTTTTAATGGGTGAGCGGAAGGGGAGTGGGGGAACGGCCGTTAATGGGGAAACTCAGCAGCCAGATCCATGGGGAGAAATTGGCTCCTGGCGCAATGTTGATTGTTGAAAAACTCATTACAAAGGTACAAAGAAACAAAGAAAATCCTTTGTGCCTTTGTTTCTTTGTTTCTTTGTAATAAATACGTTTTACAAAAACAGCGCGATAGCCGTAAAAATCACCCACGCCACGCCCATGTAAATTGCCAGCCAGCCCAAAGCATTGCCCAAACGCTGCTTTAGACGCGCCTGCATTATCCGTGACAGCGCGGAGATTGTGGTACCAGTTGGCGCGTTGTCCCAAAACGATGCCGCGCCAACCCAGGAACATGCTGGGTGCTACCCCCAGGATGAGGCTGATGCCCAGTTTAAGCGGCGTCAATGAGGCGGCGAACGCTTCCAGGAAGGAGTCGGTAGACTGGGCGGTAAGCGCCAGAGGCACAATCAACAGCAGAATCGGCACAATATTGAGGGCGATGGCCGCCAGACTGTAGCGCAGGCTGGAACTGGCCGTTTTGCTGGGCGTTGCCACG
This sequence comes from uncultured Chloroflexia bacterium, assembly GCA_963747345.1. Classification (GTDB taxonomy): domain Bacteria; phylum Chloroflexota; class Anaerolineae; order Promineifilales; family Promineifilaceae. The sequence continues at coordinate 150,780 of CAVVFA010000019.1, forward strand.
CAGTTCTGGTTGGACAGCTTCTAGCGTGAGGGGACGGGCGCATTGTGAGCAGTAGGCACTGCCTTTCATGACGGTCGAGCCGCAGCCCTGGCACATCAAAAGGTAAGCGGTGCGGTCGGTGAAAACGTGGGGGTCGATTTTTAGCTCGATGATGCGATCTTGCTGGTTTTTGACGAGTACACCGGGATTGTCGGGGATGGGGATGGGCGTGTCTGGGATTTCGGCCATTTCGACGAGGGCGTTTTCGTTGGATGGATTGGCAGGCGTCTACGGGTGACAACGGCCGTTTCCGTTGAAGTCGTCGTGCTGCTTTGCCCCGGTATCAAGTTCCGTGCCTTGTTGACCAACTGCTTGCGCTTGATCTGGTTCGCCTGCTGCTTCTGCATGTCGATCCACTGAATATTGGCGTTAGCTTCTGCTTTAGCCCCATCGGTGACATAAGTGCTGATGATTTGGATGATTTCATGTGCTTGTTGGGCATCGGCGGCATTCAGTTCAAGCTGCGAGGTGTCGTCAAACGGCCGTACGCGCACGATGATGTCGTCTTTTTGCAACCCCATCCGTTTAGGTAATGTGGCGACGATGACGCCGGTTTCTTCATTGTAAGCGGCGAGTTTTGCACCTTTGGTGGCTAGGGCAAACAAGGCACAGCGCATCACGACGGTGGCGGATACGGGAAAGGGTCGGATTTCGGTATAGGTCATTGAGTCAAATTGTCCTTAGTCGAGTAGTCAGGTAGTGGGATGATCGGTTTTAAATTCATCCTTCATCCCTCACCCTTCATAATTTTCAAGCCAACTATCAAATTCTACCAGTAACGGCCGTTTTACGTCACTCTCTACGCCCGCGCAGGTGAAGGCGTTGCGCGCAATGCGGGCTAGATTGGTCTCGTCATACCCGAAGTGGGTGGCGAGCAGTTCGTATTCTTGCACCAGATTGGTGTTGAAGAGGGGCGGGTCGTCGCTGTTGACGGTGACGAAGATGCCCATGTCGTCTAGTTTGCGGAAGGGATGGTCGGCCATATCGGGGTAAATGTGGAGACATTCGTTGCTGGTGGGATTGATTTCCAGCGGAATTTGCTGTTCTTTGAGATAGGCGAGCAATTCTGGGTCTTCTATGCTGCGCACGCCGTGACCGATGCGATCTGCCTGTAATTCGCGTAGCGAACCCCAGATACTGCCAGCCCCCATCGTTTCCCCAGCATGAGGCACGCTGAGCAGGCCTGCTTCTTTGGCTTCGGCAAAGGCGTGGGCATACGCTTCTGGTGGTGTTCCCACTTCATAACCACCCAAACCAAAGCCTACGACGCCGTAGTCCATGCCATAACGTGCGTATTCCAGGGTTTTGTTGGCGGGGCGGGGATCGTAGGTGATGCCATCCCGCTGGGGAAAGCTAAGATTGCGGGGGATGTCGAACACCCAGCGCATTTCTACGCCGAAGTCTCGTTTGGCCCGAGAACGGCCGTCTTCCAATCCAGCCAGCACCTCTTCAATGACCAACCCTTTATCGAGAAAATCGGTGTGGGTGTAGGCGGTGAAGGTGAGCTCGCGGTAACGGATATTTTGGGCGGCCATGTCGGCCCCGTTTTCATAAGCGATGAGCGAAAAATCTTCAGCCGTGCGCAGCATATCCTGGATGGTGACATAGATTTGAATGAAATGGGGGAAGTCAGTGAAGGTGTACCATTTTCTGAGCGCTTCAACGTCTATTCCGGGCAGTTTGTCGAGCATGTGATGCCGTTCGGCCAATTTCAGCACGGTTTCTGGTTGGATGGCTCCTTCCAAATGGATGTGGATTTCGGACTTGGGCATGGCGGCGATGAAGGTTTTGGTTTGGGGAGTTAGTGTGTTCATAGTTTAAAGGTAATAGGGTTGCAAAGTTTAAGGGTTGCAGGGTTGCAGGGTTGCAGGGTTGCAAAGTTGCAGGGTGTTTAGGTAACGCGCTACTCTGCCACCATGCCGCTTTGCCACTTTGCCACTTTATCACTTTACCACCTTGCCACTTTGCAACTCTGCCACTTTTGTTGTTAAGTTTTTCCACTCGGCCAGGGTTAACGTTTCGGCACGGCGGGTGCCGTCGATGTTGGCTTGGGCGAGGAATGTATCAATTTCTGTGTGGCTGTAGCCGAGTTGACGCATGTTTTTGTGCAGTTGTTTGCGTTTTTGGCTGAAGCCTGCCTTGGCGATGCGGAAGAATTGTTTTTCAAATGCAGGATCGATGGGGGGACTTTGGCTTAGGTCAATACAGATAACAGCGGAATCTACATCGGGACGAGGCCAGAAGGCACCGGCTTTGAGGGTGGTGACGAATTCGACGCGGCCATAAAACTGGCTGCTGACGGCGAGCAGACTCATGTTGGGGGGAACGGCCGTTATCCGATCTGCCACCTCTTTCTGCACAGTTAAAACCATCATTGTCGGCTTGTTTTGGGCTGAGAGCAGATGGCGCAGGATGGCTCCCGTGATGTAATACGGCACGTTGGCCACCACTTTGTACGGGTCGGTGAAGAGGGCGGATGGGTCTTGTGCCAGAATGTCGCCGTGGATGATGGTGATGTTGTCGTAGGGTTCTAGCTCGTCTTCCAGGACGGGTAAGAGCCGGTCGTCTAATTCTACTGCTGTCACGGAAACGGCCGTTTGTGCCAATAATTTCGTCAAAGCGCCTAATCCAGGGCCGATTTCCAACACCTGGTCGTCGGAAGCAATATCGGCGGCATCGACAATGCGCCATAATACATTTTCATCAAACAGGAAGTTTTGCCCCAGGCTTTTCTTGGGTTCAAGGTTGTAGCGGGAAAGAATTTCTTTGGGATGACTCATTGCAGTTGATTTTATGGCGAACGGGGGGAAGCTACAACTTTTATGAATCTGCTGGCGCAAAAGCTCAGAATGAATGGGTGATTTATTGGTTAGCTGCGCAGGATTTGATGGATTTTGCAGGAGCATGGTTGGCGGTAACGGCCGTTTTGCTGCAAATTAAAATGGAGAATCTCCCGTTAACGTTTCGTGCCATTCGCTTAACCAATTCATACAGGCCTGAAAACGATTTGCCGGGAGCTGCTTGTAGCTGGTGATCCCAAACTTTCGGTACAGCTCACCGTAGACCGCGCCAAATTCATTTCGTTTTGTTTGTTTCCCAAGAACAATAGCGACTGTTTTGATGGCTTGGCTAATTTGGCTGGCTTGGTCAGGTGTGACATACCGACCGGGATCGCCTAACGTTGCTTCAAGTTCCTCTAACCTTTGTTCATGTTCTGTTAACTGCTCTTTGTTACTGGTTGATCCTGGCATCCATCATGATTTGATTTCGAGCCAGCTTCACAAGCGCCATCGCCATTTGATATGCTTCGAGCGTGTCGGCGCTCGCGCTTTTTAACAAGTCGTCAAAGGATAAGTCGGCGGTGAGACGGCCTTCTTGAAATGCTTCCCAAAGACAGTAGCGGCTTCTTCTTGGAAACTTTTCCAATTTTGGGCGTGCAACATCTGATTGACCGCACTTGGTGCCTAAGCCCGAGAGCCACAAAGGCACTAAATCAACGCTCAAAACACCAACTTGCCATTTTTGATCGACCTGCTCGTCCAAAATGGACGGGCAGATTACATACACGACCTGATAGCCATCAGCCAGCACAGTCGTGACGTGTTAATTCGTTTGGTTTGGGCGCTGGTTTGTATTCCCAGCGCCTCACAAAGAGACGGCAAAGAAACAAATATCTGCCCATCATCAGCCCGAACGGCCGTTAACTCATCCTCGTAAAAAGTTACTTCTTTTTGCTCTACAACAGTCAGTTTGTCACTCATATTGGCATCTCTCTAGTTTTGTTTGCCCATTATCTCATAACTCAGACCCATAAAAAAGCGCCAGTTATTCCGTTGAATGCCAACGGCCGTTTCCCCCAAATCCCCCACCGCAACCAAGCAAAACAGGGCTGGTCTCAACGGTAACGGCCGTTTCCTCTCCCCATCATTCGCCCCAAACACACATGAAATCAAACCCATCAGAGCGCGACAGCAGGTGTTGCGCTTTGATTTAAGGTAATTTTAAGTCTGGTTAGCACAAATTTAAGATAGAACGGCCGTTTTCTCGTCTATACTATGAGCAATGGATACCCATTTGGGGGCCGTCCACAAACACACAACTCAATAAATTGGAGAGAACCATGCTTAAGAAAATTTTGCTTATTGGTATTTTAGTCGTTGCCGGTATTTTTGTGCTGATGCAGTTGGTGCCCTATGGCCGCAATCACACCAATCCCTCGGTGGTGAGCGAACCAAACTGGGACAGCCCGGAAACCCGCGTATTAGCTGAACGCGCCTGCTTCGACTGCCACAGTAATGAAACCGAGTGGCCCTGGTACAGCAACGTCGCCCCCATCTCCTGGCTGGTTTACCACGACACCGAGGAGGGGCGCGAATATCTCAACTTCTCAGAGTGGGGCACAAGAGGCGAAGGGGAAGAAGGTGGTGAAATGGCCGAGCAAATCGAGGAAGGGGAAATGCCCATGCCCAAGTTCTTGCTCACCCACCCTGAAGCCCGGCTCACCGACGCCGAGAAAACTGCTCTGATCAAGGGCCTCAAGGCCACTGCTGGCAACTAAAACCTAGGTCTACAAACAATTTCCCGTTTCAAGTGACAATCATCTGCGCGGTGGTTGTCACTTGAGCGGTCGCAATTCCCAAACAGTCAGTCGGTTCACGAGCCGACCTTGCCCCCTCTCCCCAAACCACAACACGAAATCAAACCATTTTAAACCGGGTTAGCACAAATTTACGGTAAAACGGCCGTTATCCGTATAAAATATGCCAAGATGGATACTCCCTCAAGGAGCCTGTCCATATTCACTCAACAAGTTAATCGGAGAGAACAATGCTTAAGAAAATTTTGCTTATTGGTGTTTTAGTTGTTGCCGGTGGTTTTTTGTTGATGCAGTTGGTGCCCTATGGCCGCAACCACAGCAATCCCCTGGCGGTGAGCGAACCTAATTGGGACAGCCCGGAAACCCGTGTATTAGCTGAGCGTGCCTGCTTCGACTGCCACAGCAACGAAACCGTGTGGCCCTGGTACAGCAACGTCGCCCCCATCTCCTGGCTGGTCTACCACGACACCGTGGAAGGACGTGAACACCTCAACTTCTCAGATTGGGATGCGACCCTTGCGCATTGGGAAGGCCACGGCGCAGCAGCAGAAATGCCGGAAGAAATGGCCGAAACCATCCACGAAGGCGAAATGCCCCTGCCCAATTACTTGATTATGCACCCTGAAGCAAAGCTAACCGACACCGAAAAAACTGCCCTGGCAAACGGTCTCGTTGCTACTGCCGGCGGCAGCGCATCCGAAAATCATGAAGATACGCATGAACACGAAGATCATGACGAAGATCATGATTGATAATATGATTGGGTTAATTGATAAAAAACCTTGGACAGCAATCTACATCATAAGAAATGAACATATCAGAATCATTTCAGTGAGGCGCTCCAGAAAAGAAGAGGTGGATCTTTATGAAGGCTAAAGATTTAGATAAATTATTTGATAGCGGTGAGGTAGACATCACCCCGTACCTCGAATTATCTCAAGGCCAGCGTCCTGATCAGGAGCAAAAAAGAGTCAACGTAGATTTTCCTATCTGGATGCTGCGCGAAATAGACCGATCTGCCAAAAGATTGGGTGTGCCCCGGCAATCTTTGATCAAGGTGTGGCTTGCCGAACGTTTGGCTCAACAATAATGAGGGAAACGGCCGTTATCAGATTGACGATTTCTCCGCGATAACGGCCGTTTCCGCAAAACCCCCAAACAAACCCAATTCTCCCAACACAACGAATCAAAATGCGAGTGTTACAAGATGAAAATAGGTAAACCACAAAAAGTTCTTAAAATTACCAACACGCAAAATTGTGGTTTCCTTCAAGGAAAAGCGGGTTTTGCACAATTTTATTTCCAAAAACTTTCCCGCTTTTACCTAATACTGTATCTGGAATTTACATCATGAAAAGTGTTGTGAAAGGTAAACAACCTGTTGAACTCGTCACCATTCGCGTGAACCTTCCAGCAGGCGACGCCACCGTAGATATTTACTGGCCAGACAGCGCTACGCCAGCACCTCTGGTGATCATCGCCCACGGATTCTCGCGGCGACGCCACAACATGTCTGCCTGGGGACTGCACCTGGCTAAGGAAGGCTTCGCAGCCGTCGTGCCCAATCTCCCCGCCTGGTCCGACCACGCTCGTAACGGCCGTTTCATCTCTGATCTATGCGCCTATCTCTGTGCCAACGAGTCTTGGGGACAACACATCGATCCCACACGGCTGGGTTTGATGGGATTCTCTGCCGGTGGATTGTCCAGCTTACTGGCGGCAGCCGCTAACCCAAACCTGGCAATCTGGGTCGGACTCGATCCGGTTGACCGCAGCGGTATCGGCGCCAAGGCAGCAGCGCTGGTTCAGTGCCACGCCGTTGTGCTGACAGCAGATCCGTCTGCCTGCAACGCGCACGGCAATGCACGCGGCATCATTGCCGCCCTGCCCCGCTGTGAACACTTCACTGTCGCTGGCGCAGTCCATGTAGACGCCGAATGCCCCACCGACTGGCTGGCGGAACTGGTTTGTGGTCGCTCCACAGCGGAAAAGCGCAATGAGTTCCGCCATCACGCCACCACTGCCCTGCACGAGGCTCTGGCCCTGCCGCCGGTCATCGGCCTGTAAACAAGCAACTGAAACCAGGGAATGGATAACGCCCGTTTCCCCCAAGCTTCCAAACACGCCCAATCCTTCCACCACAACCAAGCAAAAAACAGGGCTGGTCTGAATGAGGAACGGCCGTTATATGCTATACTTTGCCCATGAAATCTGAGTGTGACAACCTGAAAGCAGAATACAACTTCGATTACAGCAAAGCCAAGCCCAATCGGTTTACCATCAAAATCGAAGATAAGACGATGAGCGATCTTCAAAAATATATCAAAGCACGATCTGCTCACGACACCGAATTTGCTCAAGATTTTGACGAAGGTTTTGCTGACTTCATACGGGACAACCGGCTGCGTCAAGCCAGAAATAAGCCGGACTAACCCCAATCCCCCCACCCACCACAACCAAACAAAACAGGGCTGGTCTCATTGGGAACGGCCGTTTCCCCATTCCCACTTTAAGCTTGCCGATTGTTGCACGATAACGGCCGTTTCTCCCCCCAATCCCCCGCCCGCTACAATCAAACAGAGAATAAGGTTAATTGCAGCGCTTTACTTCTTCCAATAAAATAACAATGTGATTCAAATGTTTAACCATTTGTTTCAGTAGGCGAAAATATTGCTGGGCGTAAATATTTTCCAGAATATTGAGTTGCTAAATTTATGAATTGTGGAAAAAAGCAATTTGATGTAGACTAAGAGTCACTTTGGAGTTCAATAAAAGGTAATACCCATGGCAGAAAGGTTCAACATCGTTAATCATATTTTTACATCGGATAATCATAAAATAGTTCATGGGGATGCTTTGAAAGCACTTCAGGATATTGCAGATTCCTCTATTGACCTCATATTCGCAGATCCTCCATACAATATTGGAAAAGACTTTGATGGGCTGAAAGAAAAATGGTCTGAAAATGAATTTTTAGAATGGTGTTATGAATGGATAGATGAGTGTTATCGAGTCCTGAAACCTAGTGGTACATTCTATCTAATGAATAGTACTGAAAATATGCCTTATTTAGATATTTGGTGTAGAAAAAAATTCAGTGTCAAAAGTCGTATTGTATGGACATATGATAGCTCTAGCGTTCAAGCAAAGACATATTTTGGTTCAATGTATGAACCAATCTTAATGCTTACAAAAGATCCCAAAAATTATTCGTTTAATTATGAGGATGTATTGATAGAAGCTAAAACTGGAGCAAAGCGACAGCTTATTGATTATAGAAAAAACCCACCACAGCCTTATAATACCCAAAAAGTGCCAGGCAATGTTTGGGTATTCTCTCGAGTTCGGTTCAAAATGGAAGAATATGAAAATCATCCAACTCAAAAACCAGAAGCATTACTTGAAAGAATAATTAGAGCTTCTTCTAATGAGGGTGATATCGTTCTCGATCCTTTTGCAGGGAGCTTTACTACATGTGCAGTTGCAAGAAGACTTGAAAGAAGATCTATAGGTATAGAAATCAATGAAGACTATGTAAAAATGGGACTCAGAAGATTAAAGATACCATCACACTATTCAAAAGAAGAATCTGATCAAAGAAAAGAAGCGAAAAACAAACAATCTATCTAAAAATGTGAGAACGAAAGAATCGGAAAGTGATATATTACCTATCCAGCCATCATTAATCTAATAAACCATATTCTAACTTAAAGCAGTTAATAATAATGTCTTTGAGCGTTTCAATTTTTTCATGAGACGCTTTCACCCAATTCAGAATTCTTCTTAGTTCATTTAGAGTGAAGATGTCATCAAATAAAGACATATATTGATCAACTAACTCAGGTTTTATTTCTAAGGCAGCACTGTATTTTATTTGTTCTTTAACTTCATCAGTTGATAAATTAGTTTTAATAACAAAACTCAATGAAAAGCGGTTTGTTTTTTCAAAATCGAGGAAATATTTTTTGAAGTCCAAGGTTTCAGTGACCTGAAAAAATTTTCCAATAGGTTTTAGAACAAAATCAATTCCCCCATCATTCGCATTAGTCCTACCAGTCCTGTACAAGTGCAATTGCTCGGATTTTTTAACACCATCCATTATTATGGTCACACTTGTCTGTTGATAGTGTAAAAATAAAAGAGCGTAAGAAATAATTTCAAAAAGTCTAGCGTCTGATGTATGCTCAAAAGCCTTTTCAATGAGCTGCCCTATTTCGGCATCACTTTTAGCATTTTTAATTTCATTCAAGTATTTGGTTTGATTGTTTGTAATTATTTCAATGTATTTATCAATAGAGGCCACGACAAATGCAGCAGAATCCATTGGATTCATTCCATTTTCAGATAATAACGCTATAGATATTTTTCTTGCTTTACCATCACCAAAATTCGCAGGCTGCACCGGAAGCATTTCATCGCTAACACCATATTGTCTTCTTACTTCATCGTTTAATCGATTATCAAGTGGGTGATTCTGCAATTTTGCACCATAAGGCATAGCTTTCATTCGACGCATTAATTCTGTAAATGTTGAACCTGTTGTATTACCGTTTGAATAATCTTCGCAAAGGACATATAGTGCATATAAATTACCTAATGATCTTCGTGCTTTGCTATCTCTATCAGAAGCTTTTGTTTTTCTTTCGATATACTTTTTTAAGATTGAATCTTTAGCGATTTCATATTTTGCGGCTTCTTCACGCACGAATAACTGATGTCCATTTGTCATTGTATATCTTCCATATTAAATGCGAATAAATCAGACGGAGTGGTATTTAGTGACAGAGCTATTTTGACTATGTTAACTAGGCTGACATTTCGTTTGCCTCTTTCAATGCCACTTATGTATGTTCTGTTCTAGATCAGATAGTTGAGCCAATTCCTCTTGGCTCAACCCCCTTTCAAGTCGTATTTTCTTTACATGCAACCCAAATAGATGACGTATTTTATCTTCGTTCATAATGTCCTCTGCTAAGGAATGAAGAATTATTTCGGAATGTAAACTATCAGTCTACGGACGATGAGTCACAAATCCGTATAGCAAAGCATTCCTTTGGGTAACAATTTGGTCACTTTACTTCGTTACCAACATGAGCTTAATTATTAAAGCAGAAAATTGAATCCAATTTGACACACTACAATCAAATTTTGCCAAATTCGTTCCACCCAAATAAATCCTGACACAAGCTGTCAGGATTTTTGTTTATAGTGAAACTTAGAAACGGTAGCAACACAGCCACAATCTTGCTATAATATTGTCAAGAAATCAGAACATTTGTTCACATAATATTATTGATGCGTAGATACGTAATGCATGAAAACCTTCACTACGAATCACGCATCACGGATCACGAACCCTATGGAACCCAACAGCATCATCATTCGCGGCGCACAACAGCACAACCTCAAACACATCGACGTCACCATTCCCCGCAACAAGCTCGTCGTCCTCACCGGCGTCAGCGGCAGCGGCAAATCCTCCCTGGCCTTCGACACCATCTACGCCGAAGGCCAGCGGCGCTATGTCGAAAGTCTCTCTTCCTATGCCCGGCAGTTTCTGGGGCAGATGGAAAAACCCAAAGTAGATCACATCAGCGGTCTCAGCCCGGCCATCGCCATCGAGCAGAAAGCGGTCAGCAAAAACCCGCGTTCCACCGTCGGCACTGTCACCGAAGTGCTGGATTATTTGCGCGTTTTGTTTGCGCGGGTAGGCACAGCCCACTGCCCGCAGTGCGGGCGCGTGGTACAGCCCCAATCGCCGCAAACAATTGCCGGACCAACTGGCCGCCCTGCCTGCTGGCACCAAGTTCCAACTGCTGGCTCCCATCGCCCGCAACCGCAAGGGCAGCCACGCCGAAGCCTTCGCCCAGGCCAAACAAGATGGCTACATTCGTGCCCGTGTCAACGGCGAACAGGTCGATCTGTCGCAAAAGGTACCCAAACTCGACAAAAAGGCGAAACACACCATCGAACTGATCATTGACCGGCTCGTCACACCAGACACGCTCGACGAAGCGTTCCTGGCGCGGCTGGTTGACTCTGTCGAAACCACGCTCAAGGCGGGCGATGGCTTGTTGATTGCCGACCTGGGCGGCGAAGAACTGCTCCTGAGCGAACACAACGCCTGCCCCCACTGCGCCATCAGCTTTCCCGACCTGTCGCCGCAGTTGTTCAGCTTCAACTCGCCGCTGGGCATGTGCCCCGACTGCCACGGTATCGGCACCCAAATCCAGGTAGACGTGGACCTCATTGTCGAGGATGCGACGCTGTCGGTGATGGATGGGGCCCTGCGCTGGTATGGCAATGTGCGCAAGAAGAAGAACAAGTGGACGACATCGCAGGTGCAGGCTGTCTTTGAGCATTACGGGCAAGACTTAAACACGCCCTGGCAAGACCTGCCGCAGGATTTCCGAGACAAGCTGTTTTACGGCTCTGGCGACGAGCTGGTTCATTTCAAGTACGCCTCGGAGACGGAGAATGGTTCGTGGAGCGGGGAAGCAAAACGGCCGTTACAAGGCATCATCTCACATATCAACCGGCTTTTCCGCCAGACCAGTTCTGAATACACCCGCAAGTTCTACGCCAGCTTCATGAGCGACCGCCCCTGCCCCACCTGTGCCGGCACCCGCCTGCGCCCTGAAGCCCGCGCCGTCACCGTCGGCGGCAAAAGCCTCACCGAAGTGGGCACCATGGCGATTGATGAGGCGTATGAGTGGGTTAACAGCCTTCAAAAAAAACCAGAGATTAGAGATTGGAGATTAGAGAATGGCGTCAATGGACACGCTCCAATCTCCAATCTCCAATCTCCAATCTCTTTAAATGAAGAACAACTCGAAATCGCCACAGAAATCCTCAAAGAAATCCGCGACCGCCTGCAATTTATGCTCAACGTCGGCCTGCATTACCTCACGCTCGACCGTTCCGCGCCGTCGCTTTCCGGCGGTGAAGGACAGCGTATTCGCCTCGCCAGCCAGATTGGCTGTGGCCTGGTGGGTGTGCTCTACATCCTCGACGAGCCGTCGATTGGCCTGCACGCCCGCGACAACCGCGCCCTCATCGACACCCTGCACCACCTGCGCGACATGGGCAACACTGTCCTCGTCGTGGAGCATGACGAAGAGACCATGCGCGACTCCGACTGGCTGATCGACCTCGGCCCCGGCGCGGGCGTCAAGGGTGGCGAAATTGTCTCCGCAGGCACGCCCGCCGAGGTCATGGCTGATCCCAATTCGCTGACCGGGCAATATTTGTCGGGGAAGATACAGGTGATGGCACCAAACGGCCGTTTCCGCAGAACCCCTCAAAACGGCAGCATCGAACTCATAGGCGCTCGTCTCCACAACCTGAAAAACGTGAACGCCAGATTCCCCTTAGGCACCATGATCTGTGTCACCGGCGTCAGCGGCAGTGGCAAAAGCAGCCTCATCTCCGAAACCCTGGAACCAGCCCTGGCCCGCGCCCTCAACCGCGCCCAAACCACCCCTGGCCCCTACACCCGCCTCACCGGACTGGAGCATCTCGACAAAGTCATCAACATCACCCAAGACCCCATCGGGCGTACCCCACGTTCCAACCCGGCCACTTATGTCAAGCTGTTTGACGAAATCCGCAAAGTATTTGCCGCTTCGCCAGACGCTAAACTGCGCGGTTACCACTCAGGCCGCTTCAGCTTCAACGTCAAAGGGGGTCGTTGTGAAGCGTGCCAGGGCTACGGCTTACGCAAAGTGGAAATGCACTTCCTCGCCGACGTGTGGGTGACGTGCCGCGAATGCAACGGCGCACGCTACAACCGCGAAACCCTGGCCATCACCTACAAAGGCAAAAACATCGCCGAAGTGCTGGACATGGACGTGCAGGAAGCGCTCGACTTCTTCGCCAACCACCCCAAAATCGACCGCATGATGCAAACACTGCACGACGTCGGCCTGGACTACATCAAGCTGGGGCAAAGCGCCCTCACTCTCAGCGGCGGCGAAGCCCAGCGCATCAAACTCGCCAAGGAACTAAGCCGCGTCGCCACCGGGCGCACCGTCTACATCCTCGACGAACCGACTACTGGCCTGCACTTCGCCGACATCCAGAAACTGTTAGAGGTACTGCACCGTCTGGTAGACGCTGGCAATACGGTGATTGTCATTGAACACAACCTGGACGTCATCAAAACGGCCGACACTCTTATTGACCTCGGCCCCGAAGGCGGCGATGGCGGCGGCCAAATTCTGGCAGTTGGCACGCCAGAGGAGGTCGCGCAGGTAGAAGCCAGTTATACGGGGCAATTTTTCCGCGAATTATTGGAGAGGGAAACGGCCGTTTAGGTCAAAGTTAGGCGATTTTATAGCAAAGGAAAACGACCATGAGAAAATTAAAACTTCAAGTGCAGATGAGCGTTGATGGATTCATTGCCGGCCCAAACGGCGAAATGGACTTTACAGTGTGGGATTGGGACGACAAGTTAAAACAATATGTCACAGAACTAACTGAACCAGTTGACTGCATAGTCCTGGGACGAAAACTGGCTGAAGGGTTCATTCCCCATTGGGCGGCAGTGGCGGCAAATCCTGATAATCCAGAATTTACCGCTGGCCAGAAATTTTCGGATACACACAAAGTCGTTTTTACGAAAACGTTAGCAGCATCAACATGGGACAATACTGTTTTAGCAAAAGGCGACCTTGTAGACGAAATTACGAAACTAAAAAATCAAGAGGGCAAAGACATCATCGCGTATGGTGGGGCGACTTTTGTATCGGCGCTCATCAAACAAGGATTGATTGACGAGTTTCATTTATTCATGAATCCCACTGCAATTGGCAGCGGCATGACCATTTTCAAAGACCTTGACAGCAAACAAAATCTGACCTTATTGAAAGCCACATCCTTTGACTGCGGCATTGTTGTGCTTAATTACGCGCCGAAATGAGACTAACCCTGCGAAAATAAACCGGTAACTTGACTAGATTTGTGAGAAATGGCTAACGAACGCACTTATCCCTGTCTTCCATACATCCAAACTGATTGGGGGAAGCTAAAATCCAAAATACAAAAATCGTCGAATTGAGAGTGGCAGAAAACCTAAAAAATCATGAACCTGTCTGACATTGCAAGAATGAGACTCATCAGTCAGCAGATTGCGGCGACACAATGCAACTCTGCTCAGGAGGTGGTTGGCTGGATGGGAGCCATGCAAGCCCAGGATTATGCCATGGTGAAATGGGCGGTTGGCGTGCGCCTGCCTGGGATAACGGCTGAAGAGGTGGAAACGGCCGTTTCCAACGCCCACATCATCCGCACCCACCTCCTCAGACCAACCTGGCATCTTGTTTCTGCCAACGACATCTATTGGCTGCTCGAATTAACGGCTCCTAAAATCAAAGCCTCGCTAAAATCAAGGCACCATGAATTAGACCTTTCCGAAACCATTTTTACCAAAAGTAACACCCTCCTCGAAAACATATTGAGCCATAGCAACCATTTAAGCCGCGCCGCATTACTCACCGAATTCTCAAATGCCAACATTCATACCGACGACAACAGATTGTCTCATCTTCTGCTGCGTGCAGAATTGGATGGCATCATAAGCAGTGGCCCTGTCCAAGAGGGAAAACAAACCTATGCTCTGCTGTCAGAACGCATTCCCAAAACGAACCCATTAACCAGAGAAGAAGCATTGTCACGGCTCGCCCAAAGATACTTTACCAGTCATGGCCCGGCCACTTTGCAGGATTTCACCTGGTGGTCAGGCTTATCAGTCGGAGATGCCAAACACGCTTTAGCGATGATAAACCCAGCGTTCGTCTCCGAAACAATCGATTCACAAACGTATTGGTTCCCCCCATCATTATCTCTTTCTCAAAGCGACAAAGAAACCGTTTATTTATTACCCGCTTTTGATGAATTTATCATCAGCTACAAAGACAGGAATGCATCACTTCCTTTTTCACATCACCGGAAGGCAGTTTCTAACAATGGCATATTCTGGCCCACCATCGTCGAAAACGGACAGGTTACAGGAATTTGGAAACGAAAGATTAAAAAAGACACCGTCATTGTGGAAACCCAATTCTTTACACAGCCCAACAAAACCACAAGCAGCTTAATCGAAAAAGCAGCAAACTCATTCGGAGAATTTTTGGGAAAAGTAACAGAATATCACAAGGAATGTTTAGCATCTTAAATAAAACATATTAAATGCTCTGTAACATAAGTTTTCCACGCCTCCTGAGACCAGCGGTGGCTGAGCCTGTTGAATGTGCTACACCAGTACCGCCTTTGCCTTCGACAAGTGGTTCTTGCGCATGTCGAAAGGCTCAGGCGTCGGCTAGTTTGTTAAAATTATTTTTGTTATGTTGTATTAGGTAAACCACAAAAAGTTCTTAAAATTACCAACACGCAAAATTGTGGTTTCCTTCAAGGAAAAGCGGGTTTTGCACAATTTTATTTCCAAAAACTTTCCCGCTTTTACCTAAACTGAAATACAGCGACAAATGCTTACTTTAGGCCATCCAAAAAAAGAGGTATGGTGTTGACACCATACCTCTTTTTACTTTATCTTTAAGCCCCGCAAATCAGGTGCTTTACTGCCCACACAATGCATGCTTACTTCTTCGTCTTCAGCCGTTCGTCAATATCATCCTCATAACGCAGGGCATCTGCACCACGCTCATTGGTACGAATACGGATTACGTCCGCGACATCGTATACAAAGATAAGACCATCTCCTTGCTGCCCGGTGTAAGCTGCCTTTCGAATCGTCTCCAGAACCTTGTCCAGATTATGGTCACTCAGCACAATGTTGACTTGATAACGAGGCAGCATATCCAGTTTATAGGTGCCGGTGCGCCATGCCAGGGTAACACCACCTTGACGGCCGTGACCATGCACCTCAATCACATTCATGCCCACAATACCGATGTCATACAAAGCCTTCTTTATATCCTCAAATTTCTCTTCACGAATAAATGCTTCAATTTTTTTAGTCATTGTGTCATACCCCCTAAAGTATTGTCCGAATATTGGGGTGCGAACCTTCCCAATAACCACGTGAACCCATTTCTGGAATATCCAGGCCAACAATCTCATCATGCGGGTCGCTGCGCAGCAGATGCATCCGATTCAGGATAGTGAATGCTACCCAGGACAAGCCAAATACCATCACAAAAATTGCCGATGCTTCCATAAATTGCGCTATTAACTGTCCAAAACCGCCACCATAAAACAAGCCAGTTACCGGACCTTCAACCCCATTCCATAAGGCTGTGTCTGGATTGCCGTTAGCAAACAAACCAACAGCAATCACCCCCCAAAACCCGTTAAAAAGATGGACGGGTACAGCACCCACCGGATCATCAATTTTTAATTTTTCCAGGAGCGAGGTAGCCAGGCAGACCAACACCCCCGCAATTGCCCCGATGACAAAGGCAGCCCAAATATCAATGAAAGCACAAGGTGCTGTGACTGCTACCAAACCAGCCAGCACACCATTCACCGACATAGACGCATCCGGTTTTTTGGCAGGGCCGGTGAGCCACATAAATAACATGGCTGTAAAACCACCTGCTGCGCCTGCCAGCAGCGTATTTACCACAGCCAATGCCACCAGGTTGATTAAGCTGCCTTGAATACCCAGGGAAGAGCCTGGATTAAAGCCAAACCAGCCAAAGAAGAGAATGATGGTTCCCAGAATGCCCAGTGGAATGTTGTGGCCGGGTATGGCGTTGGCAGAACCATCTTCATTAAAACGGCCGATACGAGCGCCCAATACAATTGCTACGGCCAAACCGATAGCGCCGCCAGTCATATGCACAACGCCGGAACCGGCAAAGTCTACCGCACCATTGCCTAAACCCAGGGTACGACCCAGGTTTGCCAGCCAGCCGCCGCCCCAAACCCAGTTCCCAGCCAGGGGGTAAATGAGCATACTCACCAGGAAACCCATGATGACGAAACCGACAAATTTTAACCGTTCAGCGCCGGAGCCAGTGGGAATCGTAGCGGCAGTATCCATGAAAACCATTTGAAACATGAAAAACGCTAAAATACCGGCGGCATTGATGGGAATTCCCTGCAAGAAAAAGCCGGATAAACCCAAAATGCCCCATTGGTCGCCGATACGCAGACCATTGGAAAGCAAATCACCCCACGCGCCCAAGGTTGTCGGTGAAAAATTCCATTCAGAGACAGCGCCAATGGCCGGATAGGTATGATTGGCGGCTCCAAACTGAAAGGCAAACCCACAAATCCAAAAGCCGATGGCGCCTATACAAAACACCATAATATTCATCATCATGGTGTGTGCCACATTTTTGGAGCGGGTAAAGCCCACTTCCACCATGGCAAACCCAGCTTGCATAAAAAAAACCAAAAAACCAGCCAGCAGCACCCATAAAATATTGATGTTGACGGTTAATGTACTGACATCTACGGTAATTTGATCCATCTTGTTTCCTCTTGTTTCTCCTTTTGTTGGCAACGGCCGTTTTGTTGCCAGCAAGCCAGTTTATTCAGGCAACAAAAAACGCCTCCACACCCATTCTGTCTGAATAAGTGCGAGGCGTCTTGGCCTTCAAAATTATTAAGTTACGCAAATAGTATTCCTGTCAGTTATGCTCCACAATTAGCGAAAATAGCATAAGAATTCCCCAAGTTCTCGTACAACATGATAGTTTAATCAGTCGTACAATGATTACCCCCGTTTCCCAACAATGGCTGCAAGATGCAGCATAAAACGATTACTCAGGCAAAGTCCGTTCCTTAGGCCAGTCTCGACCTAAATTTTGTTTCATTTTGTCCAGATACGCCTGCTCCAAATCAATGCCCGTGTAATTGGCAATCTTCAGCGTATAGGCCAATAAATCCGCCAATTCGCTGCGCAGGCTGACGCGATGGCGGTTAATCGCCTCTTGATGCGCCGCCGCTGGCGAACGGCTGCCATCGGCCGCTAACTGCTTGGCGTCGCCCCAAATCTTGACCAGTTCAGACGCCACTTCGCCAGCCTCTTCCATCAGCAAAATATAGTTAAAAAACAAATCTGGGTCAAAGCTTTTGCTCGTATCCAATTGGCGATGGAACTCTTGATAAGCGGGAATACCACCCCCATTGAGCAAAGCATTCCGCGCTTCTTTAGCAGTTGGCTGACCGTTGCCCTGCTCCACCAACGCCGCCTTGATCATCTCTGCTACCTGCGCTAAATCATCGTCACTTGCCAAGAAATCCAGCTCATTAGTATTGATGATGAGGACGGGAATGTCTTGTAAATTAGAGAGCCACGCTTCATACGCGGCCGTTAGTTCACGGATGTAGTCTGGGTCCATGTTGCGTTCATACGGTCGGTCGCGGTGGGCAATGCGACGCATGATAACGTCATGGTCGGCTTGCAAATAGACGATGAGATTGGGCTTGGGAATTTTCTCGCCCAAGGCGGCATGAACACGGCCGTACATCGCCAGTTCATCATCTTTGAGATTGAGCCAGGCGAACAGTTCATCTTTGGCGAAGGTGTAGTCGGAAATCAACATGCCTTTGCTGAGGGCATCGGGCACGGCCTGGTGCTGTTGGTGATAGCGGCTGAGCAGAAAGAAGATTTGGGTCTGGAAGGCGTAGCGCTCACGGTCGCCGTAGAACTCGGCCAGGAAGGGGTTTTCTTCGAACACTTCCATGAGAATGGTGGCGTTAAATGCGGGTTGTAACAATCGCGCCAGGGTGGTTTTGCCCACACCGATGACGCCTTCGATGGCGATGTAGTTGTTGGTCATATGAGAGTCCTTTTTAGGGATGAAGGATGAGGGATGAAATCGTAACGCGATTTGCCAAATCGCGCTACAGTGACGGCGGAAAAACGGGAGCCGCCCCACTCCACCAACTGCCCCGACCACGCTTTGTTGCGGCTGATCAGTTCCGTTCGATTCATCCGTTAACAATTAGAAATTGACAATTGTTATTTAGTAAATTCTGCCCGCAGCATATCAACCTGTGCCACTTTATCCGCGTCCATCGCCAATTCAGCAAAAGGCACTTCTACGATACGCACAGGACCACCCAAAATGCGTTCGGCTTCTACTTTCAACTCAGCCAAACCCAAACGGTGGAACAAGTATTTGATCAGCATTTTGAGGCCAACCACTTTGGCGATTTTCCAGGCATGTTTACGCGCATTTGCCAACGACTCAAACAGTTCTTGATTAGAATCAATCGTGGAGGCACGCAGGAGACCCATATCACCGCCGGAAATTTCGACGCCTTTTAACTTGACATACGTGCGTTTGGAATCAGGAAAACGTTTTTCCATCGCCTCGCTGGTGGCGTAGGTGTAGTAATAGTCGGCATCTAGTGGTTGACAGCGTGCAATTAGTTCATCAATCATCGCTGGCGTAATCAAAGGAACGTCGGAAGAACTGGCAAGGACGACACCAGTATCGGGGTTTTGCGTGCGCAGCCAGGCTATGCCGGCAATGTTGTTTGCCACCAAACTGCCATGATCCGGCAGGTGGTGGACAGGGCGTTGGAAGGTCATGCCCATATCACTGCCTAAACCGACTACTACAATTTTGTCTATCGATTTGGAGCCTTGCAAGGCATCAATGACACGCTCCAACATGGTGCGATCCCCAAAAGCAAGTAAGGCTTTGGGCTTGCCTTGCGTGTACGCATACATGGGATCCTCTGCGCTGGGCATCCCCCCAGCAGTGACAACACAATCCATTTCTCTCCTCCGTTTTAATAATCAACTGGGCAGTGTTACGACGGCAGACTCCAATAATTAATGTCGGTCAGCTAACTGCGGCGCTACTCGGATTTGGGTTTCTGCAGAGTTTCTTCTTGGGCAAAACCCTGAGGCTTCCAAATCTGTCGGTTGTCGTCTCCCTCGCCGTAAATGAGTTTAACGTCTGACAGGGTGATGACATCGCCTGATTGTAACGCATATTCTGTGATTGGCTGGCTGTTGACCAATGTCCGGCCTGTGCGCCCACTAAGATCATATAGTATAAAACGGCCGTAACGCCAGCGAATTTGGGCATGACGGCGGCTGACGGTGGGCGCATCGACCACGAGGTCGTTGTCTGTGCGGCGGCCGATGGTGAGTAACGGCCGTTCTAATCCCACATGTCGTCCCCCATCCACAATCAAATAGGCATCCACGGCAGCCAGTTCAGCCAACATCTTCTGTTCAGCCGCCAGCACATCGTCTGACTGCAAATTGAGCTGCGTGGTATTGCCCAGCGTTTCACGGAACGACGCTTGCACGCGTACCTGGCGCGGTTTCACATCTGAATTTGCCACCACGATAACCTGGGGCTGCGTCTTCAAGCGCAAATCAGATTGCTGCGCTAATTCGACAACGGCATTGGTCATCTCGATTTCTAGCTGTTCATTTTTCTGTTGGAGTTTTTCAAAATCGGCCGGATTCAAGTAAATTGTATACACATCCGGCGCAATTCTGTCTTGCTGACCATCTTCCATCGCCCGTGCCAGGCGCGACGCCACTTCAAGCGGCTCTAAATCGCCACCCAGCAGTCGGCTAAAAGAGCCCTCGACCAATCCTTGAGCGATTGACTCAAATTGTGACAGTCGGAATTTTTTCATCATATTTTTGCTTACCCTTGCTTTGTAACAGTAACACAGAGATCGCGGAGAATCCATGGAGTTTCACAGAGAGAAAAACAGAAGAAAAAGCCTTTCTCCCAAAGCTCTGTATATCTCCGTGCCTCCTCTGTGTTCTCTGTGTTACTTTTTAAATTTGTCGCCGGAAACAAAGCGGGTCGCGATTATAGTTTGGCAGAAACGGTCGTCAATTGCAATTGCCCTGTCGTAGGCATTCGGTATACTTGCCGTAATAGAATGATGAAGGATGAAGGATGAAGGATGAATGGCAGATTAATAATTCATCCCTCATCCTTCAACCTTCATCACTTTAAAAGGAGTTTTACATGTCTGGAAAAGAAATCCGACTGACGGCATATGCTTCCTGCGCTGGTTGAGCGTCTAAACTAAGTCCATCGGACTTGGCGCACGTGTTGCAGCCATTACGCAAAATATTTGACCCTACAAACTATCCAAATCTGCTGGTCGGCCTGGAAAAAGCGGACGATGCGGCCGTGTACCAAATCAACGACCACCAAGCCATCATCTCGACCACCGATTTCTTTCCGCCCGTTGTCGATGATCCCTACGACTTTGGTGCGATTGCTGCTGCCAATGCCATGTCGGATATTTATGCGATGGGCGGACAGGTGTTGTTTGCCCTTAACTTGGTCGCTTTTCCCGACAATTTAGCGCAAGATGTGCTCAAAGAGGTGCTGCGCGGCGGCGCGGAAAAAGTGGCCGAAGCGGGGGCTGTCATTGCAGGCGGTCACAGCGTCAACGACAAAGAGCCGAAGTACGGGCTGGCTGTCACCGGCATCATCGACCCTGCCAAAGTAAAACGCAAAGGGGGTGGGCTGCCAGGAGACGTGCTGCTGCTGACGAAACCGCTGGGCGTGGGCGTGATTACCACTGCGCTCAAACGGCAAATGACGGATGCTGAACATGTGAAAACGGCCGTTATCTCCATGTCTACCCTCAATAAAAAAGCCTCCGAAGCGGCGCACCTGGCGCAAGCCCACGGCATGACCGATATCACCGGCTTTGGTCTGCTGGGCCACGCGCATGAAATGGCGGCTCAAGGCAGCGTCGATTTCCGCTTCTTCGCCGACAAGCTGCCCTGGCTGCCCGGCGCACTAGGATATGGCGAAGCCGACGCCTTCCCCGGCGGTCGTGGCAACAATATGATCTTCTTCCAAGAGTTCGTCACCTTTGCCGATAACGTGAGCCAACTGGTGCAAGACATGCTCTGGACGCCGGAGACCTCTGGCGGTCTGCTGGTGGCTGTCGCGCCGGAGATGGTGGAAACGTATATAGCGGGGTGTGAAACGGCCGTTGTCATCGGCGAAGTCATCGAAGGAAACGGACACATCCACGTGTTATAATGTGCATCATGTGTGGTAATTTTGGGGACACTGATACGGTCAATCACTGATATTTTTGTTTTATCAGCGTTCAACCGTATCAGTGTCCATTCATTTTTGTAACTTTGTCACGCAACATACTGTAAAACTATTTACCATCCCCTACTATCAAACAAGGAGTCCCATGGACCGCACAGTTCCCAGTTCCGGCAACGAAGAAATCAACCTCTACCTGCGCACCTACTATTCCCTGCTGCGCAGTACCCGCGAAGTCAAGCTCAAATCCCTCATCGAGGCGCATAAACGCACTCGTTCCGCCCTGCACGTCAAAGCTGACGAGCAGGAGGTAGACATGGCTGCCTTCATCTACGCCATTCTGCGTGTACCTGAATGCCTGAGTGAAATCAACCTGGTGATCATGGGACAGTCGTCACGGGTGTTTGCCGAGCATGGCTTTCCGCAAATCGAGACGTGGCAGCAAGTGAGCGCCCCCGGTCGCCGCCGCCGCTGCTTCTTCGATGGCAAAACAACGCTGGCCTGTTACATCGCCAGTCGCTCAGACATTGACGACCTTGTGCCGACTCTGGTCGCTTACCAAATTGAACGGCGTAAACTGCATTACCTCTTGGCAAAACCGGTGGTAAAAACCCTGCTCAACAAGCTACCCATCGACCAGGAACCGACGCCTGAAGACATCGCCCATCTAGCCGACCTCACCGGTATTCCTACGGAAGATTTAGAAAAATTGAGCCATATCTGGCGCGACAAAACCATCGCCAAATTCCTGGACATTGCAGACCATCAGCAAGAGCTTTCGATTCGTTCCTTGGCTGGCTCCCTGTCGGATTACAAACGTGCTATCCGGCGCTGGTGGCGTAACGTGGAAGCCTGCACGCCCAAAGACATCCGCTTTGACGAACGCCCCGTCTACTTTGTCTCCAGCAATACCCACAGCCTGACCAATATGCTCAGCGGCTTTGCCCTGCAAATCGAGAGCACCTTGGAAGCGTATCTGCTCGACAATGGCTCTGACGAACTGCGCCAGGAATACCAGGACATCGTTAATCGTAATATCCCCAGCAGTCTGGAGAATTTTCTCTATTACGTGCTCAAAAAATATGAAGCGATTCATCCTGATGTGCGGAAAGACCGCATGGCGTATGAAAAGTCGATGGGTATTACCCGCATTCAAAGTGAACATGCCTTCGACATCGAAGTGCAAATTGTGAATCTGAATCAAGCTCAATGTGGAGGGGATGGATGTGCGTTTGCGTATTCCGGGCATTGAAAAGTTGGCGCAAAGTGAAGCGCTCATCGTCAATATCGACTATCCCTTGGGCATGGCGGCGTATCAGGTGCTGACTGAAATGGCGCGAAATGTAGACGAGGTGCGGGGTGTCTACATCATCGGCAAGGCGGCGACGCTAAACGGCGGCATCGGCGATGTCATGCTGCCCAATGTGATCCACGATGAACATTCGCTCAACACGTACCTGTTCAACAACTGTTTTACGGCCGATGATGTGGCGCCTTATCTGGTTTATGGCAGTGTGATGGACAATCAGAAGGCGATTACGGTTCCGGGTACTTTTTTGCAAAACGAGGGCTATATGTCGGTCTTCTACCACGAGGGTTACACGGATATGGAGATGGAAGCGGGGCCTTATCTCAGCGGCATTTATGAGATGACGCGCCCCCAGCGCCATCCGTATAACGAGGTGGTTAATTTGTATCAAGCGCCGTTCCCGATTGGTATTTTGCACTATGCTTCGGATACGCCGTTCAGCAAGGGGAAGAATCTAGGTACGCAAAATCTCTCTTATTTTGGCATGGATCCAACATATGCAACGACGGTTGCCGTGCTTGCGAGATATTTTGGAAACGGAAGTGGGGAAGCTTTAAAATATTTTTTAACGCAAAGGCGCGGAGGCGCAGAGAGAAAGGGTTTTATGAAAACTTCTAACGTTGTTTTTGAGGAACGATTGGCACTGGTTCGGGGGATGTTGGGTCAATGGGGGGTTGAGGGAGTTTATATCAGCAGTCCTGAGAACCGGCGGTGGTTGAGTGGGTTTAGCGGCTCGGCGGGCGTGCTGTTGGTAACACGAGATCAGGCGTTGTTGGCAACGGATTTTCGGTATTTTGAACAGGCAGAAGCGCAGGCTCCGACTTTTACGCTGTTCAAGCACCAACGCACGGATGAGGATAATAAGAAATTGTTGGAAACGGCTGCTATTTCAACCATCGGCATCGAAGCAGCACACGTAACCCTGGCAGATTTTGCACAGCTAGAAAAATTTGACGCCATCACCTGGGTGCCGCTGGCAGAAACCCTGGAACCGCTACGCGCCATCAAAACGGCCGTTGAACTATCTAATATTCGCGCCGCCGCTGCCATCACCGACATAGCAATGGCGCAGTTCCCGCATATCGCCCGACCGGGTATGACGGAGCAAGCGGCGGCCTGGGAACTGGAAAAGGCAATGCGCGAAGCCGGGGCAGAAGCGATAGCGTTTGATGTGATTGTGGCCTCTGGCCCGAACGCCGCCCTGCCGCACCATCATCCCGGCGAGCGCGTGCTGCAAGTGGGCGATCCGATTATTGTGGATATGGGCGCTCAGGTGGCTGGCTACAAGAGTGATATGACGCGCTCGTTTTTCTTGGGGGAACCGGATGAGAAGTATTGGGAAATTTATAACTTGGTGCTGGCGGCGGAAACGGCCGTTATCCAACAAGCGCGTCCCGGTATGAGCAGTAAAACCGTCGATGCCATCGCCCGTGACCTCATCACCAACGCCGGGCATGGCGAGCATTTCGGGCATGGTCTGGGACACAGCCTCGGTCTTTTCATCCATGAGAGTCCTTTCCTCACCCACCTGCCTCGTGGCGAAAAGTACAGCATCGAAACCGGCATGACCATCACCATTGAGCCAGGTGTTTATTTGCCTGGATGGGGTGGCGTGCGCATTGAAGATTTGGTGCTGGTTACGGAAACTGGTCTGGAGGCGATCAGCCACTGCCCCAAAGAACCTGTTATCCCTGCGTAGCCCAATCGTAGCCCCAAAGAGACCAAAATCCTGGCATAATAGCTATGGGAGAATGCAACTAATCAGCCATTCTCCCGTAGTTATAGGCATGGCAATAACGGCCGTGCGTTACCCCATGAGTGAAGGAGCTTACTGGTTATGTGGCATGATGACCCTGAACAAACTGAATTTGTAGAAGAAGAACGACCCCGCTCCTCTAATCCGCCAGTTTACGATTGAAGTTTTGGGAACGGCCGTTCGCGCTGGCATCCTCGCTTTTCTGATTATCTACTTCGTGGCCCAAACCAACATCGTCTATGGTTACAGCATGGAACCCAATCTGCACGAAAATCAACGCATTATCGTGGAAAAAGTAAGCTATCATTTTACACAGCCTGCTCGTGGCGACATTGTGGTGGTTGATGTGGTTGACTCTGATGTGCCGCTGATTAAGCGTGTGGTGGGGCTGCCGGGTGAATCGGTGGGCATCGTTAACGGGCAGTTGGTGGTTAATGAGCAGGTGCTAAACGAGCCGTATTTATCTCCCTTTCCCACCTATAATTACCCGGTGACGATTGTTCCTGAAGACCACATTTTTGTGATGGGCGATAACCGTCCTGTTTCGCGGGATTCGCGCAGTTTTGGGGCGATTGGTCTGGATGCGGTGCGGGGTCGTGCCTGGGTTTCTTATTGGCCGCTTGAGGATTTGGGTGTGTTAAAGTAATGAAACAAAAACTGGTTTTCCTTTGCGCTCTCTGTGCCTCTGCGGTTTTGTTTTTACCAACGGCCGTTTCGGCAAGCTCAAGACAAGCCGTTTCGGCAAGCTCAAGACAAGCCGTTTCCGCACAATCTAGCTGGCTGGCGGTCTATTGGAACAATACCAATCTCGAAGGCTCCCCGGTTCTCATTCGCCCCGAGTTTGACGATAATCACAATCCTGGTATCAACATCAACTGGGGCTTCGACAGCCCTGAAGATGGCACTGTGAACAAAGATTATTTTTCTGCCCGCTGGACACGTAATCAATATCTGGAACCAGGGCGCTACCGCTTCACCGCCTCGGGCGATGATGGCGTGCGTGTGTGGGTAGACGACCAACTACTCATCGACGGCTGGCTCAATCAAGTTTTCACCACCTACACCGGTTATATCGATGTAGATGGCGGCAGCGTGCCCATCCGCGTGGAATATTACGACAATCAGCATCATGCCATGATTGGTGTGAATTGGACGCGGGTGCCTGGTTCGGAAACGGCCGTTGTTGGCACAAATTGGTCTCCTCCAGGCAGTGGTTGGCGGGGTGAGTATTACAACAACACTCTGTTTGCTGGCCCACCCAATTTGCTGCGCACTGACCCAGAAATCAACTTCGACTGGGCGCTGGAATCGCCAGCACCCGCCAACATCGTCGATGACCGCTTTGCCGTGCGCTGGACAAATTCGCTCAACTTGGCCCCCGGACGTTACCGTTTCACAACAACCTCTGATGACGGCGTTCGCCTGTGGCTCAACGACGAATTACGCATTGACCAATGGCATTCGCAAACCTCGCTGTCCCATTCAACCGATTTGGAACTAAGCGGCACTTCAGCGTTTACTGAGCCTGTCGAAGTAATCGTTAAGCTGGAATATTACGACGAAATCGGTCTGGCTGAAGCCCGTCTCACCTGGGAACGGCTCGACGCGCCAGCCGCAGTGTCGCCCACCTCCCAATCGGCCACCTCCGGCAGTATGCCTGGCCTGGAAAACGTACCGACCGCCACCGTCATCAACGCCAACCATCTCAACGTGCGTTCTGGCCCCGGCATGACCCACGACCCATTTGCCCATCTCTCCCGCCGCGAGGCGGTGACGATGGTGGGGCGCGACAGAACCACTTCCTGGATACAAGTGCAATTGGCCGATGGCTCAACAGGCTGGGTAGGCAGTGGCTATTTACTCAGCACGTATCCCAAAATCAGCCTGCCCATTGCCGCAGAGTAACAGAAACAAGAGGACAAACCACATGACAAACGAACGACAAATTGATTGGGTGGAAGTCAAACAAACTGTCAAAATGCAGGCAATTATTTTAGCCAGTATGGTTGTATTTATCTGGCTGGTAGAAGTCGTGGATGCGTTTATTTTCCAAGGCGCACTCGATACAAATGGCATCCGTCCCCGCACCGTCGATGGCTTGCGTGGTATCTTGTTTGCGCCCCTGTTACACAGCAACTTTAGCCACCTCATGGCAAACACAGTGCCGCTGATCGTTTTGGGTTGGTTCGTTTTACTGCGTGGGTTCAAAACCTTTTTTGTTGTGACGATAACCGTCATTCTGGTCAGTGGCTTGGGTACCTGGCTGATTGGCTCAGCGAATTCTGTCCACATTGGCGCCAGCGGACTAATTTTTGGCTATTTTGGCTATCTGCTGCTCAACAGTTGGTTTGAACGCAGTCTCGCCTCGGTTTTGTGGGCGGTGTTGGTATTTTTGCTTTACGGCAGTCTGATTTGGGGTGTCTTGCCACAGGGAAATGGTATCTCTTGGCAGGGTCACTTGTTTGGCTTCATTGGTGGAGGCGTCGCGGCTTATTTGCTGGCAAAACGGCCGTTATCCGACACTGATGATTACGATATTCCAGAAGACGATGGCGTCCTTCGCATTCGGCCCGAAGATTTGTATTAAGCAGCGAGGTACATCTCTCGAATCCACGCCATCACCTGATCCGCTGCTTCAACTGGAAACGCATACTGCCACGAAACGGCCGTTTCCTCCGCCAACCAGCGAAACAAAATCAACGTGCCAAACAAACTGCGCCACGTCTCTTCAACGGTGTAACCACCATAGGTATTGGGTAAGGCAAGCATTACACGGGGATCTGCCCATTCTGAGAGATAACGGCCGTTGTACCAAGTATCCCGTTCCGCCCCAAACATCGCCTGAGCATGCCACGCGATCATCGTCAGCAGCGCCGGACGCATCAGCGACTCCAACACCAATTTTGCCCGTACCAAATCCGCCCGCCGCGTAAACTTCGCCATTTTATGACTGTTCAGCAACATGGCTTGAATCAAACCCAAGAAATCAGATGTATCGGGTTGTGCGGCTGGTTCAACACCCACACTAGGCAATTCGATTTCCGTACCAGGACGTGAATAAAGCACCTGCGCCCCTCGGCGAATAACAAAATTGTAGGATGCTTGGGCAATAACGGAAGTCAAATCCGCCGCACTCGGCGTCACATAAAAATCAGCCTTCAAGCCATCCGCAAACAACACGAGCCATTCCCCATCTCCACTTTGATGCCGCTCAAAAACCGGCACAAGCACCTCGCCAAACGCCGATAGCCACGCCCCATCCCCCGCATAAACCTCACAATCATCGGCAAACAGAATCAAATCTACATCCGACCATTCGTCCGCCGCCTGCTCCCCACGCGCCAAAGACCCAATAAGTAAAACAGCCTGGATATCAGACCGCTGCGTGGCCCATTGCAAAACTTGTTGCTGGAAATCTATAAATCTTTTCATTTGAAATAAAAAGGGTGTGTGTCATTTCAGTTGAAAGGCGGAGTGAGCACGCCCACGTGCGAACGGGTGACGGCACGTGGGCGTGCCTACTCCTCCAACTCATTTGAAACACACCCAAATAAAAAAACCGCCACAGATGTTGAAAACGCAGGCAATTCCCCACGTTCTCCGCACCATCAGCGGTTTATATGGCTAGTTTAAGAACCTTTTCTTACCTACTCGTCGTCAATTTCCATATTTTGTTCAAAACGTTTGTAACCCACAGTAGCTAGACCAATACTCAAGACATACAAAACCAAAAGGGGCGCCATCGTCAGCATCATCGTCACCGGATCAATAGAAGGTGTAATGGCAGCCGCTAAAATCGCTACACCCACGATTGCCACCCGCCATTGGTCTTTCAACATCTTGCCACTTACCAGCCCCACTCGCGCCAACACATACATAATGACCGGCATTTGGAAAGCCAGTCCCAACCAAAACAACATCGCCAGAATAAACCCAATATACTCTGAACTGGTCCATTCCGTCATGAAAATGTTTTGCATAAACGCGGCCAAAAAAGAAACGGCTGCAGGCACCAAAATCACCCAGGCAAACAAAATACCCAGTAAAAACATACCTAAGGTAGCTGGAATAAATACATAAACGTAACGGCGTTCTTTTTTTGTTAACCCGGGGGAGATGAAAATCCAAAACTGATAGAGGATAACGGGCATCGCCAAGATAAACCCAGAAACCAACGCCACTTTAAAAAAAGTCTCAATGCCTTCCGTCGGCCTTAGCGTTTGTAACTGATTGCCACCATAAGGCTTGAGGAGAAACTGAAGAATTTGCTCTGCAAAAACAAAGCTAATGACAGTGCCGACAACTAAAGCGCCCGCTGCCCAGGTTAAACGAATGCGCAGTTCATTAAGATGTTCTAGCAGAGACTGTTCTTGAAATGATTCAACTTGTTGTTCGTCGCTGCTCAAATCACTCATAGTTCAGGATCATCATTTACTTCAACTAGATTGGGGAGAGCGTTTGACTCGCCATTTTGAGAACTGTCTTTTGATTTAGTTGTGGCTTTAGGATTAAAGTTGTTTGGACTAAGATGAGGGGGGCGGATTGTATTATCGACGGCACGTTTCGCTTCGTGAACCGCTTTTTGGCCGTCTACCATAGGTTGGGTGGCAACTGATGTGATTTCACGCTTCAACTCAGCGAGTTGTTTACGTAAATCTTGCACCTCGCTCCACGCATCCTTCATCTCGCCACCATCATCAACGGCCGAGAGTTCTGCATTAAGCTGACGTGTAAACCCACGTGAAATGGCTTGTAACTGTGCCGTCACTTTGCCCAACCAAAAGGCGACTTGTTGGATTCGTTTTGGCCCCATGATAATGCCAGCCAAAAACAAAATAACAACCAATTCAGGTGCGCCTATACCAAAAAAACTATCCATGTGCTCTGTTTAGATTTGTAAGTTTATAGGTTTGCAAGCTGATAGAGTTCAACTTACTCACTTATTAACTCCCCAATAATTTATGCTTCTTTGGATTTTGTATCTTCTACAGTTTCTTCGGACGCATTATCTTTATCATTCCCTTCTTGGCCTTCTTTCATGCCATCACGGAATGCGCTGATGCCTTTGCCCATTTCACTGCCAAGTTTGCTAATGCGGCCTACGCCGAACACAAGCAAAACGATTACCAATATAATTACCCATTCCCAACCACCTAATGTTGCCATATCTTATTCTCCTCAAATCATCATTCTATAAGGATACCACGCCTCTTATTATACACCTGTTTTAAGAGAGGGGTGGCGGTTTGTCTAATTGCTTCAATGAGTCTCATTTATAGCAAAATTTAAACGCAATTTATTGATCTTCAGGACAAGCTACCGCAATGTCACGGTATTGTAGGAACCAGTGTGCCAGAGTTTGATAGCGATCACGCGGTTCTGTGATTAAACCGATTTCAGCTTGATTTACTGCTGGACTGAGTGCATAGGTATAGACGTGTTGGTATATCGTCAGGGCGGGGAGGCTTTGATTATAGTGGCGTTGGAAGGTGTTGTAGGCAAGTCGCCTGTCGGCGGTGGGCCATGTCTGCCGCCCATCTTCGAGCGATTCGCTGGCTTTACGATTGTTCCAACCGGCAACGTTACTGCCGTTGATGATGGCTTCCTGGCTCCAAAAATCGTAGAGGTCGGGGTCTCCGAGCGGTGCAAAATCTACCAAGGCTGCGTCAAATGTGCCTTCATCCAAAAGTTGTCGTAATTCGCTGAAATTATCAGCCAGGGTGATTTTTGTGTCGATACCAGCATGGCTCCACTGTTGACCGATGGTTTCTGCCAGGGCAGTTTGTTGCGGTGTGTTCAGGGTGAGCAGGGATAAGATCAATGGTTCGCCATCTTTTTGGCGGGTAGTGGTTCCTTCAGGAAGCGACCACCCGGTTTCGTCGAGTAATGAGTTGGCGGTGGCGAGGTCAAAGTTGTAAGCTGTGAGTAAATCTGGATTGTAGGCCCAGGATGATGGTAAATAAGGGCCTTCTAGTGGCAACCCTTGTCCGTTTAGTGCCTTGTCTACTAAGGCTGGACGGTCTAGGGCATTGGCTAATGCTTGGCGTCCTGTTTTCCATTGCAGTAATTCGGATGGGGCTGCGTCTGCATCCATGTTGAAAAGCAAGATTGTGTAACGGTTATCGGGGGCGGTGAAGAGGCGGGTGTCTGGGAAGGCGGCTAAAATGGGCAGGGCGGTGTCTGAGACGCGATTGATGGCGTGGACACCACCATCGGCAAATGCCTGAAGCAGGGTTTCTTCATTAGGGAAGAAGATGAATTCCAGCGCGGAGACGTTGATAGTGTCTCCCCATATAGCGGGATTGGGCAATAAGCGTAAACGGCCGTTTTCCTGCCAATCTCCACTCTCTTTATCAACCATAAAGGGGCCGGTTCCGATGGGCACCTTGTTGAAGTCTGATGTTTGCAGGGAAACGGCCGTTTCCCCTTCAAGTAAGTGTGCTGGCAAAATACCGCGCGTGGTTGCGTCTAAAAACGGAGAGTATAGCTCTGGCAACGTGAAGGAAATCGTACGCTCGTCTAGTTGTTGTATGGTAACAGACTGCCATAAATCACGAACGGCCGTTGCGCCAGGATAATCCTCCGCTTGCAGCAAGCTATAGGTAAACGCCACATCAGCCGCTGTTACCGGTTCGCCATCATGCCAAAGCACACCCTCTTTTAGGGTAAACGTCACCGTCAGCCCATCTTCACTGACAGACCAGCTTTCAGCGAGAGCCGGTTCCAGTTCGCCATTTTTGCCATACCGGGTTAACCCATCGAATAGGAGGCTGTTTAAATCACGATCAACGGGGAAATTGTCTGACAAGAGGGGGTTGAGATATTGCGGAGCGCCCACAATGCCTTCAATAAATGCGCCACCTGCTTCTGGCACACGCACGGAGCAAGCATCAGAACTGCCCGACGCGGACAATTGCGGTTCGGAAATTTGCACGTTTTGGGGTTGAGGCACAGTTGCCTCTGCTTCAAACAACTTCGTTACGTACAAAAGTATGGCAATCACCAGGCCAAAACAAACAAGAGCCAAAAATAGTTGCCACCGCATATTAATTTTCATCTAAACACAATCGAGGGTATCAAAATCGTGGTACACAAAAATAGGACACAGATTCGTTTATCTGTGTCCTAGAAGAGGTCAGAATTTGTGTACAGCGTTTTAGGCGACTTGACCCCATGCCAGAAAGGCCAGGATGGTATTGACAAAAAAGATGATGGACATACCAATCGTCACTTTATGCATTATTGCTTCGACGCCGCGACGGGTGCGGAAACCCCCACCTGAGTCTGAGCCACCCATAAAGCTACCCAAACCGCCACCTTTTGTCTGCATTAATACCAAAACTGTCATCACAACAGCCAGAATAATTTCAATCATACCCAAATAAGGGGCAAATGCTTGTAAGCTCATACTAATTAAAACCTCACCTTCGTTAATGATTAACTGTTTTACCAGACAGTTTGTTTGTACTGGAAAACAAGCGAGCCATTATAACAGGCTCCCGCGTCTCCGTCGAATTCGTTCTGGCATTTCTCATTCCAGGCGTTTGTTGAAAAGGCACAGGCAAAGATGGTATGACTAGGAAAAAAACCGGGCGTTTTCTTTGCGTGTGAAAATTGCCGACGTTGACGCCTGTGGTAAACTACGCAATGCAATTATCAAACGGCCGTTTTCTGGTTCGTAAGGATGCGGTCATACACAAAATTTGTACCTGTATAGACCCTAAGTCATGGACAAGCGCTAATCTGGACAAGCCAGAACCCATAAAGATGATGGCAGCGAATTAGCACCAATCAACACGAATTTCTTCGCGTTAATTCGGAGAAAATGCAGCGCAAATTTTTTGTTCGTTGTACAAACAGTCAACTGGTAAGTTACTAAGTAAGGATCCATTTGTGATCGAAATCAATGGTGTAACAAAAAAATTCTACGATTTTACAGCGCTTAACAATATCGCATTGCGTATTCCACGCGGTGAAGTTGTTGGGTTATTGGGGCCCAATGGGGCAGGCAAAACGACTCTTTTTAAGCTCATTGCCGGCACTCTTCAGCCGACCTCCGGTCAAATTCGGCCAACATCTGGGGCGTGGCCGGCTATCGGTTATAAACCTGAGCGCCTTCTTTTCCCCAACCAACTCAGGGTGCGTCAATACCTGGAACGAGTCGCCAAAATTAGCAATGTGCCCAAACATGATATGACTCGTGTCGTTGATGACAGTTTGGCGCGTGTTGCTTTGACAGCAGATGCCAACAAACGCATCAAAGATTGCTCCAAAGGTATGCGCCAACGGTTGGGACTGGCGCAAATTCTCATTGGTGATCCGCCGCTTATTTTGCTTGATGAACCAACTACTGGTTTAGACCCTAATGGGCAAATTGAAATCTACAACTGTATTCGCCGCCTGAAAGCAGAAGGTAAGACTATTTTGATGAGTACCCACCAGCTCCATGAAGTGACGGAGGTGTGTACTCAGATAGTCATCCTCAACCGGGGTCAAATTCATTACCAAAACAGTAGGGAAGAGGCATTGGCTGCTCGTTCATGTATTCGTATTCGTGTGAATAAGCCGATTGGTTATTTTGCAGATGAGGTAACGGCCGTTAATCCCAATATTGAAATCGACGGAGATGTTGTCTACCTGCGCGGGAGTGCGATGGAATTACGTCGTGACGTTCTGGTCATGTTATTGAAGGCTGGTTTCGACGTGTTGCGTGTTGAACATCAACGTATTTCCCTATCTGAAATTTATTCCGAGGCTGTGCAATGAGTCAACGTATCGCAGCCCTCACTGGCTATTTTCTGCGCAGTCTAACTTTTTCTGTGACTGGCGTTTTTTATATCATTCTTGGCCTTGCTTTTTGGGCGCTCATGTTTCCACCTCAACAAAAAACGCCAGAAGCTTCTTACTATATTTTGGTATTGGCCGCTTTTGGCGCAGTCATGACTTTTCTGATGGCCTTGACTATATCTTCACGAGCCAACCAGGCTGCCAATTATCCGTGGATTGTGCGTCTGCCTAGTCGTGTGGAATATTTAACGGCCGTTTTCCTGGCAGCCACCATTTACGCCCTCGTCTTACAATTCCTAATTGCTATTCTCGCTTTGTATCGTGGGCCAGACCTCACGATGGGACTGGTTATGGAGATTCCCCCCATCTGGATCTCATTGAACGTGTTAACGGCCGTTCTCGCCCTGCACGCCACCGATTTTGTATCAAAAGGGTGGTCGCGGGTCTACCTGTTTGGCCTTATTGCTATCTGCCTGTTCGGTCAAAGCCTTAGCTCCGCCAGCAGCAATAGTTCTTGGTTCATTATTCGCCTCAACGCCTTAAGCCGCACCTTTATGGGCGAAGGGTGGTATGCACTCGTTACCCCCCTCAACGAATTCTCCAACTGGCTGCAAAACGATGGGGCATCTTCCCTAGGCAAACTGTTCAGCCTACCTTTCTGGCCCTTCCATGCCATCGCTAATGCCATTGTTGCTGGCTCCTTCACCATGGTGCAGGCTTTAGCACCGGCTGTTTTACTACTTTATGCCACCTTGTTAATCTTGTTGGCGGCTGATCTATTCGCCACCAAAGATTTGGATTTAACCGAGTAAGCTATGGAATGTTGGCATTGTGAAAGACCGGCTCACGCCTCATGTAAATTTTGTGGACGCGCTGTCTGCAAAACACACGCAAAAGAAATGCCCTATATCATCCATTCCTATCGCACTAGCAAGGGTGAATACAAAGCCATCGCCGTTGCAGGTGCAATTTGGTGTGGAGAATGTAAACCGCAGCAAGATCCCATCACGCTTAAAAACATGGAATGATGAATGAGAGACGGTTTTTGAAGGCATTTGTACCCCTTTTAATGGTTGCCCTCTTCGCCTTGTCGGCTTGTGGTTTACTTCCTGACAGCGAGCAGACTGCCCCATCTGCGGCTGTTCCACAATCTGAAACACCGGTGGCCGTGAGTTCCCCAGATGCCATCAATACCCCCAGTTTTCAGCTACCAGAACCAACGCCCCAACCCAAGCCCAGGCTCAATATTTGGCTGTCACCAGAAATTGCCTCGCGTACAGAAGCTGGCGCAGTCGTTTTTTCTGACCAGTTATTGGCGTTTAACAGCGCCAATCCAGAACTCGAAATATCTGTTGAGCAAAAATCTGTGTCAGGGCAGGGGGGAATTCTTAACTATTTGCGGACTGGTAAAAATGTCGCCCCCACTTTTCTGCCCGATCTTATTGCTATTCCGGTAAACCAGATAACGGCCGTTTTCGATGAAGACCTTATCTTTCCCATGGAAGACGTGATCGATTCAGCATCGTTAGAAACGTTATATCCCGTTGCCCAAGAGTGGGCAATTTACAAAGATCATATCGTTGCCTATCCCTTTGCCATCACCGAACTACCGTTGCTGGAGTACAGCCCTGTCATCACGGAAACGACAGCTTTGAAATGGCAGGAATTTATCACCGGTACAGGCCGTACGATGGTATTGCCTGCCATTGGCAGCACCGGTGCTAAACTCGCACTCCAGTTCTATC
Source organism: uncultured Chloroflexia bacterium (assembly GCA_963747345.1). GTDB lineage: Bacteria > Chloroflexota > Anaerolineae > Promineifilales > Promineifilaceae. Next base: position 185,989 of record CAVVFA010000019.1, read on the forward strand.
TCGAAGCGGGCGGTACCCTGGAAAACGAAGCGGGGCAAGAAGCCTTGGAGTTGGAACCACTTACCCTCGCTTTGCAGCAACTGTATATCGGTCGTCAAAACGGATTCATCCTCCCGCAAAGCAGCAACCTCAGTCTTATGGATGAAGGGCGGCTGCTTGTACAAAATGGCACAACTGATTATGCCTTGTCTGCCTCTGATGAATTTCTCAAAGGGCGCACAGAAGAACTTGTACCTGGATTTTCAACCATACCGGGACTCATTGATCCACAAATACCGTTAGTACGGGGTTGGGCTTGGGTTATCACCACCTCAGACCCCGTTAAAAAAACGACAGCGGCAAACTTGATAGCCTCCCTTACGACCGCAGAAAATCTTGGCAGTTGGAGTTTGAACAGCAAACTGTTGCCAGCAAATCCCAATGCCTTCGCCCAATGGCCTGAGGAAGATGCTTTTGTTCCATTTGCTGACCAAGAAATGCAGCGTGCTCTTAATATGCCTCTACGAGACAACAGTTTTATCATGAAAGCGTTAGAAGATGCTGTTTTTGACGTTATTTCTCTCTCAAAGACCCCAGAAGAAGCGGCTGCTGAAGCCGTCAGCACCTTGCAACCCCAACCCTAGTTATTGCCTATGTCGCTCCAATTTTCTGATTACCGAAAACACCTTGATGAATTAGTTCAGGCTGCCCTCGCTGCGGCTGATCCGGTAACGGCCGTTTCCCGTCATCTTAAACGCCAAAACCACACCCTCATCCTCAACAATCAAGAGCATTTCGACCTGACACAAGGTCGGCTCTTTTTGGTCAGTGTCGGCAAAGCGGCTTTGCCTATGCTTGACGGGGCTATTGACATTATTGGGAAGGAGTTGACTGCGGGCATTGCCGTCACCAAAGTTATTCCACCCGAATATCAGCCAGCCCATCCTGCTATCCAGATTCATCGTGGCAGCCACCCCGTTTCTAATCAAGAGAGCATTGACGCGACAACGGCCGTTTACCATTTCCTGCAACAAACCAAACCCAACGACCTCGTTCTCTGCCTCATTTCTGGTGGCGCATCCGCTTTGCTCACTCAACCGCTCGTTTCCCTGGCAGACTGGCAGGCACTCAACCAGGCACTGCTCGCCAGCGGCTGCACCATCAACGAATTCAATACCGTGCGCCGTCAACTAGATGCTGTTAAAGGGGGCGGTCTCAGTCGTTGGGCTGCACCCGCCCGCACCATCAGCCTCATTTTGAGTGACGTGGTAGGCAATCCGCTCGAATTCATCGGCAGCGGCCCCACTGTCCCTGGCACAGATACACCAGAAGATGCCCTGAAGGTGCTTGCGCAGTATGATATTGAGAATCATGTCGATGAAACGGTGTGGTCAGTGATCAGTGAACAGTTATCGGTGAACAGTGAACAGTTATCAGTGAACAGTGTGGCACAACCCGTTAATCATATCATTGGTGACGTGCGAAAGGCGGCGGAAGCGGCGTTGGCGAAGGCGCAAGAACTTGGGTTTGCCACGCAGTTGCTCACGGCACGGCTGGAAGGCGAAGCCCGCGAAGTCGGACTCATCGTGGCGGCCATCGCCAAGGATACGCCGCCCGATCACTGCTTCATCCTGGGCGGTGAAACCACTGTCACCTTGCGCGGCAGTGGCAAAGGGGGACGCAACCTGGAAACGGCTCTCTCTGCGGCTATCGCGCTGGAAAATTGGCCGAAAACGTCTCGTGCTGAGCCTGTCGAAGTAGCCGTTGCCAGTTTTGCTACAGATGGTGAAGATGGCCCGACCGATGCGGCGGGGGCTGTGGTGACGGGTGAGACTGTGAAAAACGGCCGTTTCCACTCCCTAAACGCCTCCGCATATCTGCACAACAACGACAGCTATCATTATTTTCAGCAGTTGGATGAGGGAAACGCGGAGACTGCCACCCTCATCAAACCAGGTTCCACCGGAACCAACGTTAACGATCTCGTTATCATCCTAACCTATAAAAACGAATGAACAGCAATTAAAAAATTAGCGAACTGAATACCATTTACTGAAAAAGGAGCTTCCCATGTCTATAAAATTTGGAACCGACGGCTGGCGTGCCGTCATCAGCGATACCTTCACCTTCAACAATCTACGGCTCGTGTCTCAGGCAATTGCCGACTACGTCCGCGAAGAAAATCCCACCGACCCCAGCGTCGTGGTGGGTTATCGATACCCGCTTTCTCTCCGACCGTTACGCTGCTGAAGTGGCACGAGTCATGGCTGCTAACCAGGTCAAAACCTGGCTGGCTCGCGCCGATACGCCCACACCCGCCATCAGTTATGCTGTCGTTCACAAGCAGGCCACCGCTGGTGTGATGATTACCGCCAGCCACAACGCCCCCCGTTACAACGGCCTCAAAATGAAAGCCAACTACGGTGGCAGCGCCACCCCCGCCCAAAACAAACGAGTCGAAAATCTATTAGACCGTAATTTGGAAATTGTTCATGGCCCCAATCTGATGGATCTTGAATTAGCCACCGAGCAGGGTCTTGTCACTAAATTTGATCCGGCCTGGGCTTACTACGAACATCTGGGCACGTTGGTTGACCTGGATGTCATTTCCAGTGGCGAGCTAAGGGTTGTGGCGGATGGCATGTATGGCTCTGGACGCGGCTGTATTGGTGAAATGCTCACTCGTGGGCGCACCCATATCCACAATATCCGTCATGAAATGAATCCCGGATTTGGCGGAATTCACCCCGAGCCGATTACCCAACACCTTGGCTTTCTTATGTCAACTATTCAGGCGGGACATTGGGATGTTGGCCTGGCCACCGATGGCGATGCCGACCGCCTGGGTGCTGTTGATTCCCATGGTAATTTTGTTGATCCACATCGCATTTTTGCCCTGGTGCTGCGCTATCTCATTGAAAAGCGTGGCTTAAAAGGCAGTGTCGTGCGCACCGTTTCTACCACGCGGATGGTTGACCGCATTGCCGCCGATCATGGCCTTGAAGTGATTGAAACACCCGTTGGGTTTAATCACATCGCCGACTTGATGGTCGCTGGTGGTGTGCTCATGGGCGGCGAAGAATCGGGCGGCATCAGCATCAAAGGCCACATCCCAGAGGGTGACGGTGTGTTGATGGGCCTGCTCCTGTTGGAAGTGATGGCCGAAGCGCAAAGCGCCGTTGCATGTCTTGGTTGATGATTTATTGGAAAAATATGGCCCTGCTCAATATGCCCGCACCGATATGAAGCTCAAGCGCCCCGTCAACAAAGACGACATGGTGAAAATGCTGCTCGACAATGCGCCTGCCGCCATCGACGGTGTTGCCATTGACGATATTCAAACAGTTGATGGTGTGAAATATTATCTCAATGATGGCAGTTGGCTGCTCATCCGCCCATCTGGCACGGAACCGGTTCTACGTGTCTACGCTGAAGCCCCCAATGATGCCCGTGTGGCGGCGCTGCTTGGTTTTGGCGAGGAAATGGCTGAGAAAGCGTAGTGCCCCTCGGTTTCTTGTGTTTTGCGCGATGGGTTGGGGGGATAACGGCCGTTATCCCCCCAAACCACCGCGCAAATCATACAAGACCTACAAGTGTGGCACATGCACACCCCCAAGCCAGAAGATGTATTAGCCGCGATTCAACTGCAAACACGCTACCAAACCTCGTTTTGGGACGCCATGATCATTCAGAGTGCTGTCCAGTTAAAATGCGTCACTCTCTGGTCAGAAGACTTAAATGCCGGACAAGTTTATCTCGGCGTTTCTGTTGAAAATCCTTTTGTGGATTAAGGTGGTTTTACAAGCAGTCGTTCTCCCTAATACTCAGAAACTTAGCCATTCTACGACCACCCATAACACAACTATCCCATACAATTGTAGCATTCTTGATGTTGAGGCTTTCTATTTTATTGATTATGTGGGTGGCTTTCATGCTGTACAAGAAGTAGGTCAAATGGGAGAAGTTGAACTGTCATTCTGATCTACCAAATTTTTTCATCAAACACAAAGTAATAAAAGCAGGGCGTTCATTTCACATCACGGTTAACAACAATACTGATATTATCATTTGAGGTCGAATCTAATGGGAATTGATTGTGCAGGAAATACCAGTGGTGACAAATATGTGATGTTAGTCAATTGACACAGACTTTAATAGTTTGTTACATTTATGTTGTGTCTAGGTAACAAGCCTTACAAAAATCATAACTTAATATTGGTGTCATGATGGAAATTTCACCTGAAATCCAAAACCAAATTATCAAAGTACGGCAAGACAATCCTCATTTAACGGCCCATATGTCGGATGAAGAAATAGTTACTCTGCTTCATCAAGCCGATCGAACAATTGCACAAACTCCGGAAGGAGGATTCGCTACTTTTGTTCGAGAGCCAGGGGGCATATGGAGAGAACCTACATTTACCAGTACTAAAGAATTTGAAAATTTTTCAGCTGACGAGCTACTTGTTTATGGACAAAACCTGATAAACCAAGGCGAATTACATAAGGCAAAGCAGGCTTTCTTACATTTCTTTGAAAAGGCTAAAAAATCCAACAATTTCCTTTATCAATCTTTAGCTTTATATTTTCTTGGCCAACTTTCTAGAAAACATGGTAATTTAGAACAAGCGCTACAGTTATTAAATCAAGCTTTGAGAATAGCTGAAAATATTAATGATCGGGAAACAGTAAGCGTGATTTATAGCGAAATGGGAGCAGTATACGAGAAGCAGTCCAATTATCCAGATGCTTTTTTATGCCATAAAAGGGCAGTTGAAATCTGTAGACAAATGGGGAATAAAGAAGGGGAAATCATTGCTTATGGCAATCTGGGTAATGCTTATCGCCATGTAAGACAATTTGATGAGGCCATTAAAGCATATAAAGCAATACTAGAATACAGTCTCGAAATTGGAGCAGAACAATCCTCCGCGAAGGCTTATATTAATCTCGGTCTCGTCTATCAACAGCAAGAACGTTACGAATTAGCTACCGACATACTAAGAAAAGGCTTGGAAATTTCATTACGTCTTGGTGACCATCAAAACGTTGAAAAAGCCTATTCAAACCTTGGCATCATTTACAGCAATCTTGGTAACTATCCAATGGCAATGCAAATGCATCAAGGCGCATTAACTTTGGAAAAACAATATGGTAATGAGTGGGGCACTGGCGCGACATATGGAAATTTAGCTGTATTATACAGAAGGATTGGAGATACAAAGCAAGCACTAGAGAACTATGACAAAGCAATCAAGATTCTTAACACATCGGTGATAAGCATAGTGGAGCAAAATTTAGTTTCAACTTGGGGAATCTTTATATTGAATTAGGACGATTCACACTGGCTAGAAAGAATTATCAGAAGGCCAAAATACTCTTTGAGCAAGTCGGAGATTTTCAGAGTGCACAACATGCTTCCCAAGAATTAGAAAAAGGTTAAATCGAATACCCGCATAGTAATTTCATATAAGCGCTATTAAAAATATCAAACTGCTTCTCACAAATAGATTCTGAAATTGTCACATGAATAGCAAGTAGAACTGCAATTCTCCACCCCGTCCTATAATCTCCATACCACTCAAATCCCAACCCAAAAAAGAGTCCAACTATGACACAAGTCGCTCCCTACAAACCACAAAACAAAATCCGCATCGTCACCGCCGCCAGCTTGTTCTGATGGACATGACGCCGCCATTAACGTGATGCGCCGCATTTTGCAAGCTACCGGCGCGGAGTTGATCCATCTGGGCCATAACCGCAGTGTAGACGAAATTGTGAAAACGGCTTGATTCAGCCCTATCCTATCTGTGTTATAATTTCCGCATGAACAGTTTACAACAAACCGAACAGCTCCTATCCCAAATGAGCCGCGCTGAAAAAGCTCAAATCCTGCAATGGGTTGTGCGTGATTTAGGCGACGCTTTTCCTGGCATCGAAAGTATTTCTGGCGTGAGTGGTGGCGAACCATGCGTCGTCCGCACGCGCATTCCGGTATGGGTGCTTGTTCAGGCACGAAATTTAGGAACCAGCGAAGCGGATTTGCTCAATGCTTATCCCACGCTTCGCGCGGAAGATCTGGCAAATAGTTGGGCCTACTACCGTGCCTACCGCAACGAAATCGACCAACAAATTCAAGAAAACGAAGCTGCTTAATTCTCATGGCCGACTTCTATTCCAATGAAAATTTCCCCTTGCCTGTTGTCGAACATCTACGACAGTTAGGTCATGATGTGCTAACGATTCAGGAAGTAGGTCAGGCTGATCGGGCTGTTCCAGACGAGGCTGTGCTGGCATTTTCCACAAAAGAAAACCGCATCCTGCTCACATTCAACCGCAAACATTTCATCAAACTGCATCGAGACATGCCCGACCATTCGGGCATTGTCGTCTGCACCTTCGATCCTGATTTTGAAGCACTGGCTACTCGTGTCCACCAAATTGTCACTGAAAATTCAGATGCAGCGGGGAAATTGCTGCGCGTAAACAGACCTCAGTTGTAACGGCCGTTCAACCCACAAACACCTCTGCTATAACAGTAAATAGTCCGCAACGTAGACGAAATTGTGAAAGGTATTCGTTGAGAGAATTTTATTCAAAAGGGAAAAAGACGTTACCTGTCGATTGTTCCAGGGGGTAACAGAGATTTTGTTTTTGCCGCCATGTTTGGAAGAGCTTGCTTGATTACATTCCATACTTCATCAATATCTACATGATCATAGGCGTGAATAAGAATGTCGCGCATCCCCGCCATTTGTCGCCAGGGAATATCGTCGTAGGTTTCTCGCAGTTCGTCAGAAAGACGTTTTGTGGCTTCCCCAATAATTTCAAGCTGGCGAATAACGGCCGATTACGTCTTCAAATCAGTGTTAAAGGCCGATTTGTCCATGCCAGCAGTGAATTCTTCAATCAACTGCGCGGCTTTCAGAATATCGAGTAAATAACTGGCGTCACGAGGCTGCATAAATAACCTGCGCGGATTCTAAAATTTCTTGACGACGAATGTGATTGCGACTGCGCTCAATTCCCCCGCGACTGACCAAATCCACATCCCGATCAAAGATAGGTTTCAATTCTGTTTGCATGTCCACGTGGTCAAACAGCGTCCAATTGGCTGTTGGATCAAACGTGACCAACGCGTCTATATCACTATCTGGTCCAAAATCACTGCGGACGGCGGAGCCAAACAGAGCAAATTCTGAAATATTCCATTTGCGACAAAATTCTTCAATTTTATCAGTGGGCAATTGGTTTAAATTTGCCGCTTGCATGTTTTGCGTCATATTGAGAACCTTCCTGTTCATAGTATACGGGGAATGAAACGGCCGTTCAACCCTAAAAGATCTGTCTGCCGTGTTATAATCCTCATACCACTAATTTTCCACATAGGGTGTCATGACCCAAGTCGCTCCCTATAAACCGTAACATGGACGAAATTGTGAAAACGGCCTAATTCAACCACCCCGCATCTGTGCTATAATTTCTACATGAAACCTGCACCACAAATGAACGAGCAGTCATCAATCACGCTCTTCGCCAATGCCCTCCAGGCGTCGTTGCCAGACCTGCGTCAGCGGTACGGCTTGCGTGATGTTTGGCTGTTTGGTTCCGTTGTTCGCGGCGAGGCATCTCCAGATAGTGACTTGGATGTGTTGGTTACATTCGACAATCAACATTTGTCCCTGCTTGAGTTCATTCAACTAGAGCAAGAACTGAGCGAGCTACTACAAGTAAAAATAGACTTGATCGAGCGCGACACGCTCAAACCCACCATCGGTAAAGAAATTTTGCGCGAGGCCATCGCAGTATGATACGGCAATATGCAGATGCGCTCCGTGATATCCTAGACGCCATTAGCAAAGCGCAAAAATTTGTAGAAGGTATCGATTTTGACACCTTTCAGACAAATGATGAAAAATCCTTTGCCGTCACACGCGCCCTAGAAATTATTGGCGAAGCTGTCAAACAAATCCCCGATTCAGAACGCGAACTTTACCCACAAATTCCCTGATAAACATCTGCCTGACCATTTAATTGTTCATTTGCGTAATCGGTCGATTATTCAAAAATACATTCAACTCAAGAGTCCCCACCCCATGCTATAATCCCCATACCACTAAATTCCCAACCAAATCAAGGAGTTCACCCATGACACAAGTCACTCCCTATACCCCCGCAAAACAAAATCCGCATCGTCACCGCCGCCTCCCTCTTCGACGGCCATGATGCCGCCATCAACATCATGCGCCGCATCCTGCAAGCCTCCGGCGGCGAAGTCATCCATCTGGGCCATAACCGCAGTGTAGACGAAATTGTGAAAACGGCCGTTCAAGAAGACGCCCAAGCCATTGCCATCACCAGCTACCAGGGCGGGCATCTCGAATTCTTCAAATACATGCACGACCTTCTGGCCGAACAAGGCTGCGGTCACATCAAAATCTTCGGCGGCGGCGGCGGCACCATCCTGCCCAGCGAAATCGACGAACTACACGCTTACGGCATTACGCGGCTATATTCGCCTGATAACGGCCGTTCTATGGGCCTGCAAGGCATGATCAACGACCTCCTGCAACAAGCCGACTTCCCCACCGGCAAACTCAACGTGGAAAAATGGAAAACGGCGATTGTTGAAGCATACGATCAAATGATGAAGGATGAACGCGGAACGCTGAATGAAGAAAATTCATCAAGCGATCATGGATTGCCCATCCTTCATCCTTCATCCTTCAAAAACTGGGTGACGGATCAGGGCTTGGCGCGGCTGATTTCGGCAGTGGAGAATGAGCCGGATTTGGTGGAGCCGATCATGGCAGAAGTCCATCAACGGCTGGAAAAACTGGCACAATCACCGGTGCTAGGCGTGACTGGAACGGGCGGCGCGGGTAAATCATCGCTGGTGGATGAACTGGTGCGCCGTTTTCTGCTCGACTTCCCCGACAAACGGCTCGCCATCGTCAGCGTTGACCCTTCCAAGCGGCGCAGCGGCGGCGCCCTGCTCGGCGACCGCATCCGCATGAACGCCGTCTACCACCCGCGCGTCTACATGCGCTCCCTGGCGACACGCCAAAGCAACCTCGCCCTCTCGCGCCACATCCCCGAAGTGCTCGCCATTCTCAAAGCGGCGCAGTTCGACCTCATCATCCTGGAAACTTCCGGCATCGGCCAATCCGACACTGAAATCATCGATTATTCTGACGTGGCGCTCTATGTGATGACGCCGGAGTACGGCGCGGCCACCCAGCTTGAGAAAATCGACATGCTCGACTACGCCGACCTCATCGCCCTCAACAAATTTGACAAACGAGGTGCCCAAGACGCCCTGCGCGACGTGAAAAAACAGTTCCAACGCAACCGCGGTCTGTGGCAAACGGCCGTTGACGAAATGCCAGTCTACGGCACCATCGCCAGCCAGTTCAACGACCCCGGCGCTAACCGTCTGTACCACGCCGTGATGCACACCATCGCCGCCAAAACAGGCGCAGACCTGGAACCACAGGCAATGCCCCTGCTTGAAGGCGAATCGCAGAAAGCGGTCATCATCCCGCCCCGGCGGGTGCGCTATCTCTCGGAAATTACGGAAACGATTCGCAGTTATGATGACTGGGTTAAGCAGCAGGCCAGCCATCGCGGATCGCCTGTACGGCATCCGGCGCACCATTGAAACGCTGCAAAATCCCCCCTCCAGTCTCCCCCCGACAAGTCCCCCTCCCAAAGGGAGGGGTTAGGGAGAGAGCCTTCGAAACGCTTTACCAACAAGTCAGCCTCGATTTAGACCGGCACAACCAACAAATTTTGGCTGAATGGGACGACAAAGTGGCCCGTTATGCCGCCGGAGAGTACGTTTACCAGGTGCGCGGGCGGGAGATTCGCGTGCCCACGCACCGCGAAACATTATCCCACAACCGGGTGCCGCGCGTAGCACTGCCTCGCACCAAAAACTGGGGCGACATCTTGACATGGAGTCTGCAAGAAAACGTGCCGGGCGAGTTCCCTTATACCGCTGGCGTGTTCCCGTTCAAACGCAAAGGTGAAGACCCGACACGCATGTTTGCCGGCGAAGGCGGCCCGGAGCGCACCAACAAACGCTTCCACTATGTCTCATTGGGACTGCCTGCCAAACGGCTGAGTACGGCGTTTGATTCGGTGACGCTATATGGCGAAGACCCAGCGTATCGTCCTGATATTTACGGCAAAGTGGGCAATTCTGGGGTCTCCGTTGCCAGCCTGGACGATGCCAAAAAATTGTACAGCGGCTTCAACCTGTGCGATCCGGCGACGTCGGTGAGCATGACGATAAACGGCCCGGCGGCGGCGATGCTGGCCTTTTTCCTCAACGCCGCTATTGACCAGCAGTGTGAAATCTACATCCGCCAACAAGGTTTGACCGAGGCGGTGCAGGCCAAAATTGATGCGATCTATGCTGACAAGCCTCGTCCCCACTACAAGGGCGAACTGCCGATTGGCAATGATGGCCTGGGTTTACTGCTGTTGGGCGTGACGGGCGACCAGGTATTACCACCGGATGTTTACCAGTCGATTAAAGAAAGTGCGTTAACGGCCGTTCGCGGCACCGTTCAGGCAGATATTCTCAAAGAAGACCAGGCGCAAAACACCTGCATCTTCTCCACTGAGTTCAGCCTGCGCCTGATGGGCGACGTGCAGCAGTATTTCATCGACCACGCCGTGCGTAATTTTTACAGCGTCTCGATTTCTGGTTATCACATTGCCGAGGCGGGAGCTAATCCCATCAGCCAACTGGCGTTTACGCTGGCGAATGGCTTTACGTTTGTGGAGTATTATTTGTCACGCGGGATGGATGTAAACCAGTTTGCGCCCAATTTTTCGTTCTTCTTCTCTAACGGGGTGGACGCCGAGTACGCGGTGATTGGGCGGGTGGCGCGGCGCATTTGGGCCAAAGCGCTCAAGTTGAAATATGGCGCAGATGAACGGGCGCAAATGCTCAAATACCACATCCAGACCAGCGGGCGTTCCCTGCACGCGCAGGAAATCGGCTTCAACGACATCCGCACCACCTTGCAGGCGCTGTACGCCATCTACGACAACTGCAATTCGCTGCACACCAACGCCTACGACGAGGCCATCACCACGCCCACGGAGGAGTCGGTGCGGCGGGCGATGGCAATCCAGCTCATTATCAATCATGAACTGGGCATGACGCAAGAACGAGAATCCGCTGCAAGGCGCGTTTATCATCGACGAACTGACCGATTTAGTCGAGGAAGCGGTGCTGGCGGAGTTCGACCGCATCACGGAACGCGGCGGGGTGCTGGGGGCGATGGAGACGATGTACCAGCGCGGCAAAATTCAGGAGGAGTCGCTCTATTACGAGAGTCTGAAACATTCGGGCGAACTGCCCATCATCGGCGTGAACACCTTTCTCTCGGACGCCGGTTCGCCCACGATTTTGCCGAAAGAGGTGATTCGCGCCACGGAGGAAGAGAAGGCGTTCCAGATTACGCAGGTGGAAGCGCTGCAAGCGAGACATCCTGAGAAGAGTGCATGAGGCGTTGAGAAGATTGCAGGAAACGGCTACTTCGACAACGCTCAGTACGGCGTTCTCAATCAAAATACGTTCGAGTCTCTGATGGAAGCGGCGAAGGTGTGTTCGCTCGGCCAGATTACGCAGGCGATGTATGCGGTGGGCGGGCAGTATCGGCGGAATATGTGAGGGAGATAGAGGGGAGAGATAGAGATAGAGAAATTGAATTGTGGTATGATGATAAAAATATTGAATATCAGGATAAATTATGCCAACATCAATGCGTATTGGTCCTTATCGTTTTTATTTCTATTCATATGATTGTGAAGAACCACGCCATATGCATGTAGACCGGGATACAATGAGTGCAAAATTCTGGCTCGATCCAGACGTGTCCTTGTCTACAAATTATGGGTTTAGTCGCAAAGAATTACGGGATATTGAGCGAATTACCCGTGATAATTTAGAGGAGTTAAGACATGCATGGGATGCCTTCTGCAACGGTTGAATCATCGCCTCGCGCGATTAATGTCATCATTACAGATGATACTTTGTCGGTAGATTTAGAAGATGGGCGAACAATCTCAGTGCCAATTGGCTGGTATCCACGTCTGGCTTATGGCACATCCGAGGAACGGGCTAATTTTGAGATCAGCGGGGCGGGACGAGGCATTCATTGGCCTGACTTTAGATGAAGACCTTGGTGTTGATGGTCTGCTTATGGGCAAAAAGTCCGCTGAAAGTGCTGGTTCTTTTGAACGCTGGTTAAATCAACGCCAATAATCATTTTATGAGCATTTACGAGATTGATTGCCCAGAATTTCTTTTGCCTGTCCAGACTTGGTGCCAACACCAACCAATAAGCTTGTGTGTTTTGTTTGGTTCGCAGGCAACTGGAAAAACGCATCCCCACAGTGATGTAGACCTGGCTGTGTGGCCGACTGAATCATCAACGTCGGCGCAAAAGCTGCAATGGGTGATGGATTTAGAGCGGATTTTGGATAAGGATGTCAGTTTGGTGATCGTATCGCCTGAGTTGGATCCGGTGCTGGGTTTTGAGATTGTGAAAAACGGCCGTTTACTCTACCAACAAGAACCTGAAATGTGGCTACAAAGAACGGTTTCGTCTCTGGCATGCCTACAACGATAGCCTGCCCTTCCGTCGCGCTGCTTACAAACAGTTGCAACAATTCATTAAAGAAAATCCTTATGGCTCCTCATCATAAGATTTCAACCAGGTTGCAGCCATTTTCGCCGAAGATTTAGAATAATTGTAACGGCCGTTCTCAACCAAAACACGTTCGCCGCTCTGATGGGAGCGATCCCTAGGCTTATCACCCAACAGCTAAAATAATGCGGATGAACGAACGCCCATCAAGAACCTCCCTATTTTATAATTAACACAATATTTTTTATGTCAACTTTATTAAACGCTCAATATAGAAGGTGCAGTGAGTTCAAGCAATTTACTTAACCTTGTTGGAGGCTGCTTTGCAAACAGAAAATAATTTTCTTAACAATGTCGGTGGCTGTTTTCAGACGATGTTTTTGTTTCTTGTTTTCTTGGCGGTGGGAGCCGGTTTGTCGTGGTGGGGGTGGACAATTTTGCAAAATGCCCGAGCAAGTGTTGATTGGCCAAGCGTTGAGGGCCAGATTATTCACTCTCAGGTAGATCATTCCACAGATGCAGAGGGAGGAGACTCCTATTCGCCGGAAGTGACCTATGCGTATGTGGCAGCCGACGACCGCTCTCACGAAGGCCGAACGATTAAGTTTGGCGAGAATAGTTATGGCAGTGAAAGAAAGGCGCAGGAAATTCTAAGTCGTTACCCTTTGGGGCAAACGGTTACTGTTTTTTACGATCCGGCAAATCCTGATAAAGCGGTGTTGGAACCGGGTATCAGCGGTGGTAGCTACATTGTATTTGGCGTTGGGATACTGTTTGTATTGATTGCGCTCATGGTACCTCTATTTGCGATGATTAAGTTCTTTTTGGGAAAGCGTAGCTGATGATTTGGTGTGGGATCGAGTGATAGGTTTTGGCAACGACCGTTGCTGAATCCCGTGCTGATTATCATATTTAAATCCATTCAACGGAAACCATACCTTGAAAATTCTCCAACCGGCGGCAGCCGCGACATCCCCATCGCCTTTAACGTGCGCCTGCCCCAAACAGAAACGGCCGTT
>CAVVFA010000020.1:0-177560 GCA_963747345.1 uncultured Chloroflexia bacterium
AACCAATGGCATACCATCAGCCGTTGCCATATCTGCTTCTTGCAGCAAATAACGCAGTTCAGGATCTTTCATCGCCTTCACGACAAAATCCGCATTCACCGTAGCAATTTGATGAGTTTTCCCAGTAGATCGACCAACCTGAATGAATTCTTCGATTCTATCCAATGCCTGATCCATGTTCAGATCGTCAATCGGAATACCCAATATAACAATGAGCCTTCGCATGAATATATTCTCCCTAATGGCTTAGTAAGCGCCTCTACCAGTAAGCACCGCCGGAATCGTCTTGATCAAAATTTCAATATCTTTCATCAAACTTTGCTCAGCAATGTATTGCACATCCAATTCAACCCAACGAGTGAAACTCAATTCGCTACGTCCAGACACCTGTTGTAAACCAGTAATTCCCGGTATGACATCCAAACGACGCAATTGGTCAAACTGATATTCTGCAACTTCACGAGGAACTGGAGGACGAGGGCCTACTAAACTCATTTCTCCCCTAAGAACATTAAAAAATTGTGGGAGCTCGTCAATACTTGCTTTACGAATATACCGTCCAACACGAGTAATTCTAGGATCGTTTTTCATTTTGAAAACAACTTCATCCGCTTCGTTCTCTGCTAACAACTCGTCCTTACGCTGTTCTGCATCTTCATACATAGAACGAAATTTAAAGCAGTAAAAAGGTTTTCCCCATTTACCAACACGCACTTGTTTAAATAAGACAGGGCCTGGCGAATCCAATTTAACAGCCAACGCCACAAGCCCCATAATCGGCAAAAGAAAGGGAAGAGCCAGACAAACCACAATAAAATCAAACACCCGCTTCACGTTTTCTCTAATTTTATTGCGAATCACCCAAGCAATTAAACGAATTCGCATTCGCTGAATGGATCGGGCTCGTTTGAAGCTCTGCGTAGTGAACATTTCCACCATGCGCGCTGCTTTTTCATCTTGTTTGTTTTCAGAAGTTAGCAATGTTGATCCGGTAATACCAGAAGCATCATTTTCATGCTTAGAAAATGTGTCATGGCGATTATCTATCATAAAGGAACTCGTATCATTTAGTTGCACGTCAAACCTCATTATTACGTGTGGTGCGTACCCATTCATGGGAATCTAAACCTAATAAAACGCGAACGTAATGCCAAATTTTCCAAGCCACAAAAATGGGGATTTTCAACAAGGCATAGTACACAGATTTTGGCGCACCAACTAGATATAAACCAGTGAGCAGATAAATGGCTTGCCCCACGATCAATCCTAATCCAAGCCAAATACTAGCACTTAGTAAAGGGATCATATTGATTGAGGATACGTCTTCAGAAAAAGTAAAATAACTTAACGCAGCCATAAATAGGCTAAGCATCACACACAATCCCGACAATGCGGCTAAAACAGAAAATGGCGGGATAAGATGTTCCATGGCGGCATCAAGTAACAAGTAGGTTCGAGAAAAGTGGCGGTGTCGCAAGTTTGACGCAGCCGCTTTGAGCAGTTTTGGTACATACAACCGCATCATCTGCATCCGACCACGCTCCCATCGAACGTTTTGGGTAGCAGAACCAGACAAGGTTTCGGGCATTTCGGCCCAAATGGTGGCTTCTGGGGCAAACGCAACACGCTCGCCACCTAAAATCAATGTCATATGAAATTCAATGTCTTCGGTTATGGAATCAGACCATTCATATTGCTGCATGATCTCAGAGGCAAAAACCATGCCATTGCCTTTCAAACCGGCGGAACCACCAAGCCGAGTGCGTCCTAGTGGCCGTAGGTAATGGAGTACAGCCAAAGCGGCGTAACGCAGACCAATGCCCCAGGTTTTTTCTGGGCTGCGGACTGCATAATATGCTTGAATAACTCGTTCGCCTTTATCTAATCGAGTAGACATGGCCTTCAAAAAGTTAGCAGAGACGATGGTATCTGCATCAAGCATCACAACTGCATCATGAGCTTCAATTTCAGCTGAATTGTTTTGCAAGAACCACTGGAGTGCATACCCTTTACCAGGACGAACAGCATCAAAGCGTTCATGGGGGATTGCACCGTATTGTTTGGCGATAACGGCCGTTTCGTCCGTGCAATTATCCGCTACCACATGAGTAGAAAAGAGTTCCGCAGGATAATCAAGCTGATTAAGATTCTCAAGCAACTCTGGCAGAAGTCGTTCCTCATTATGTGCAGGAATCAAAACCAAAAAGCTGTGTGACGGTTCATTTAACGACGCACCAGCCTTTCTCGAAGTCCACCAGGCAACAAGCGTAAGCAGCAGCAAATATCCTACAAAAAAGGCCAGGATAAGTTCTACAACAAATAAAACAATTTGAATAAAAAACAGTAAATACCACATACTTCACTAGAGAGTCGTCCTATTGATTAATTTATCTCATTAGAACAAACGTATTTTCTCGCATAGCTATTTAATAAAACAGTACATTACCTGTGAAACTATCATTATCTGTAAACCACCTTACCGTGGTTATTAAAGTAAAAATCAGGCAACAAAAAACAACGTGCTCCAATTTTCATTTAGAAACACCAGATGAAAGATACTATCTCCTAACCAAAGTTTTAACGAAGGTTTAGAGTTTCTAGTCACTAAAGAGGGTAGCCCCATTGATGAGTTCTAAAAAATCATGGGCCAGATAATGATTGTCATTTTAATAATGATGATCACCCTAAAAAATTGCATGTCATAACGAGAAAAGAATGATAAACATTATTATTTTGTCATATTACCAATCGTAAGCTCGGTATCTTACACAACATCTTACACGTCCGTACTCGAGCAAAACCTTAGGGTCACTCATTCCAGAACTGTCAGAGCATCAAAAAATTCGTCGTTTTCAAATCAAGGAGCACGTCACCCAGAATGGTAACGGCTCCTCTCTTTTCCAAGTAAACTCAGACAATTTCTGGCTTAGGAATGGGGACAACAAACTTTCCACCAGCCACACGATACGCTTCTTGCTGCTTTAAAATTTCCTTTGCGAAATTCCAGGCAAGCAATAAAACAGCATCCGGCTGATCTTCCACCAACTTGGTTGTCGGATAAATGGGAAAACGATTGCCAGCCATATATCGGCCATGTTTATAGGGGTTCAAATCAACCACATAATCAACCAAAGAAAGATCGATCTCACAATAGGCCAGAAGGGTATTCGCTTTGGCCGCAGCACCATAAGCAGCGATACGCA
Source organism: uncultured Chloroflexia bacterium (assembly GCA_963747345.1). Taxonomy (GTDB): domain Bacteria; phylum Chloroflexota; class Anaerolineae; order Promineifilales; family Promineifilaceae. The sequence continues at coordinate 3,204 of CAVVFA010000020.1, forward strand.
TCCCTTCAGCCTTTAAATCACACAAAATGGCACGTAATTCACGCTTGACAGTTTGAACACGCGCGGCAAAGTCTTGATAATAATCAATTCGATCAACTTTACGTGCGGCTTCAGTTGCCAACAACTCTTTGACTGATGCTTGCACATTTTCTGTTGGCTCTATGAATATCCGCAGCGAGCCACCATGTATAGAAACTCTCTTGATATTATTCACATAAAGGCCATGACGACGGAAAAGTTTATCCAGTGCAGTCACTGAGTAGTAACAAAGGTGCTGATGATAGATGGTATCGAATTCGCAGTGATCGACGAGATCAACCACATAGGGTGCTTCGATTACGGCCATGCCATCATCTTTCAAAATGGTGCGAATGCCAGTTACGAAGCCGTTTAAATCTGGCACATGGGCTAATACATTGTTCGCCAAGAAAATATCGGCTTGTTTGCCTTCATCTTTGAGTTTTTGAGCGAACTCTGCACCAAAGAAATTGATCAGGGTGGGGATGCCTGCTTCTATAGCAGCCGAAGCTGGTGCGTTGGCAGGGTCAATTCCCAGAACCGGAATATTTTCTTCCGCAAAGTTTTTGAGCATATATCCATCATTGCTCGCGGCTTCTATCACCAAACTATTTTCGTCCAAATCACGTTCTGCCATGATGTCTAAAGCGCTACCCCGAAAATGCTTCAGCAAGGAGGGCGATATGGATGAGAAGTAGGGATATTCGGCGTAAAAAAGAATTTCTGGATCGACGGTTTCTCGGATTTGCGCCAATGTGCAATCTTCGCAAAACATGAGGGTTAGTGGCGCTAACAGTTCGGGATCGTTCAATTGATCTTCGCGAAGCAAACGGTCTGCCAGGGGAGTTGTGCCAAATTCCATGATGGTTTGTAACTTTTCAGAGCCGCAAGCACGGCAGGTTGTTTCGTTTGTATGAATCATTGTTGTTTCCCTACAGAGCGGGGTCTAGTTCTCGCCAGCGTAATGTGTCGGTTAAACGGCCGTTTTCAATTAAAGATTTGATGTGTTTAAGACGTCGGAAACGGGGGCCTTCGAAATCATCGAGTTCCAGGCCAACTGCCTTGTATGCTTCATAAAGCTCTTCAGCCCCTTTGCGAGCCGTCCATTGGGGTTCATAACCAACCAGCGTGTTTTTGATTTTGTCACAGTTGACACGGTAATTGCGTATGTCAGCACTGGCACCATCTGCATATTTGACCTCGCTGCCCGGCACAACTTCACCCACAATATCAGCCATTTGGCGAATTTGGTAGTTCGTCAGACGACTGACCTACGTTAAATGCTTCATTATGTACCCGTTCACGGGGGGTTTCGATGGCACATTTGAAGGCGAGGGACATATCCTTAATGTGAACAATGGGACGCCAGGGAGTGCCGTCACTTTTCAGATAAACCTGCCCGGTGGTAAAGGCCCACGCTGTTAAATTGTTTAAGACGAGGTCAAAACGCAACCGAGCAGAGACGCCATAAGCTGTGCCACTACGCAAAAACGTAGGGCTAAAGTTCTCACTTGCCATTTTAGAAACATCTTGCTCAACCATGACCTTAGAACGGCCGTAGGGCGTGACAGGATTGAATTCCGAAGTCTCAGTCAACCATTCTGTGACACCGGCGCCATAGTTGCTGCATGAAGAGGAGAAGACGAAACGTTCAACACCGACATCTTTTGCCAGCCCAGCCAAACGCACTGAAGCGCGGTAGTTAATATCATAGGTCAGTTCTGGATTCAAATCGCCCAAGGGATCATTGGATAATCCAGCTAGATGAATGATAGCTTCAAACCCTTCCAGGTCTTTAGCTTGAATATCACGAATGTCTTTATTGATTTCAGGGAAATCATGCACAACATCTTCGCCAAAGGTAGAGCCTTCATACAAATTTGTATCCAAACCAACTACTTCATGACCGCCTGCAATTAACATAGGCATCATTACTGTGCCAACATATCCATTATGTCCTGTAACAAGTACTTTCATTGTAATCTCCGTGTATTGATAAATAGTTGATTTTCTAATTTTTTAGTCCCAGGTTTTCCAGGGCGCGTTTCCGCTTTGCCAAAGTGTTTCCAGGATGTGTTTTTCACGCAAGGTGTCCATACATTGCCAGAATGAATCATGTTTGTAGGCCATTAACTGGCCTTCTTCCGCCAAACGTGTCAACGGTTCCTCCTCAAACATAATATTGTCCCCATCAATGTACTCAAATACTTCTGGCTCTAGCACGAAATAAGCGCCATTAATCCAGCCTTCCGCAGTTTGAGGTTTTTCGGCAAATTCTTTAATACGGTCGCCATCAAACTCTAAATGGCCGTAACGAGCGGGGGGACGAACGGCCGTTAATGTAGCCAGTTTGCCATGTGAACGGTGAAAAGCGAGGAGTTTGTCTAGGTTGATGTTAGAAACGCCATCCCCCCATGTCATCATGAACGTTTCATTGCCGATATAGGGCTGCAAGCGCTTGATACGTCCACCCGTCAAGGTTTCCATGCCAGTATCAATGAGTTCGACAACCCAATCTGGATGGTAATCGTCATGGGAACGCACTTTTTTGTTGCGAAAATCAACCGTCATGCTGCTGCCGAGCGACAAATAGTCCACCATGTATTTTTTCAGGACTTCGCCTTTATGCCCAAGCGCGATGACAAAATCTTCAAACCCATAACTGGCATAGTGCATCATGATATGCCAAATAATCGGATTGTTTCCAATTTCTACCATGGGTTTAGGTCGAAGCGTTGTCTCTTCAGACAATCGGGTTCCCTTTCCCCCAGCTAATATACCTACTTTCATTTATTCTCTCCTCAACAAGATGAATTGATTATTAAGCGCCGATCCCCGTGATTTTTACACTGGCATCGTAAAAGCAGTAAATTACAAAGTAACTTTCGCACGGTTGTAATTTACTTTACAGTTAGGTAAAAGCGGGAAAGTTTTTGGAAATAAAATTGTGCAAAACCCGCTTTTCCTTGAAGGAAACCACAATTTTGCGTGTTGGTAATTTTAAGAACTTTTTTGTGGTTTACCTAGGTGATAAAAAGCAAAAACGGCCGTTCTCTGCACAGAAAACGGCCGTTTACACCAGGCTGCAGAGTGAAATCCCAAGTGTACTGTCGGATTAGCAATCCGATTTACGCAAAATAAACCTTCGCATCCACGCCCAACTGTTTCAACATCTCGCCAATCTCAGTTTCATAATTGCGATTCATGATGATGACCACATCAGGTTGATACCCGCGCAAAAATTCAGGTGACACAATTTCCTGACCGCTGCCCGCCACAAACATGCCCCTTTTTGCGCGGATTGATGTCTACGGCATAGTGGATGGTGGCATCTTTTGCCATCGTATTGACAAACGTGACACCCTTAGAGCCACTGCCCCAAATGACAACCCGCTTGTTTTCTTGCGCCAACGGTGTCAAGACACCTTGCCAATATGCCACTTTCTCGTTGAAGTTGGCGGCGAAGTTAGCCACATCTTGATTGAATTTTTCTTGTTCAGACGCGGGGAATGGATAGGAAACGGCCGTTTCCCCCGCCAGTTTCGCTTCAATGGTCACAAATTGACCGCCAAAAGTCTCGTTAACCGCCAACACCTCAAACCCCGACTGCTCAAACAAATAAGCCAGGGAATACGGGCTGTAATACGAAACATGTTCATAGATGAGATCCCAAATACCAAGCTGCTGCACGGTAAACAACACGTTCGGCACTTCAAAAAACACCACGGTTTCTGGACGGTTTGCCGATGGCTTTGCGCACGGTTTGCAGGAACGGCACGGGCGCATCAATATGCTCTAGCACGTGACGGCAGCAGATGAAATCTGCCGGGTAATCAGAAAATTCTTCTGAATAATAGGCCTGGACAAAGGAAACGGCCGTTTTCCCCTCATCATCCCCCTCATCCACATAAGCCGGATCAAAACCGTAGCCACGATTATTACCCCGCCGGCAAAGCATCTTGAGAAAATCACCCTGCCCCGAGCCAATTTCCACGATGTCTTTATCGTGCAAGTCATAGGTCTCGACCAAACGGTCAGCCAGCGCATCGGCGTATTCCTGAAAGCGTGCCGAGAAATGCAGCGAGTTTTCGTATGACTCGGTGTAGGTCATCAATTTGGGGTCGAAGGCGCTGTTATAAACATGCCCACAGTCAGACAGGAAAGCGATGTGAATATCACCTCTGGGCGCGGATAACGCCCCTGTCTGCGTCGGCCACAACACGTTACACAGCACCGGCACTTGATTCATTTCCAAAATAGCCTGGGGCGTGGCATTTGAAATTTGCGAGAAAAGATTTGTCATCGTTATTCGTCCTCGACAGTCATAATCGTGGGGTTTAAGCCCAGTTTTTGCAGATCGTTACCAATTTCTGTGCGGTAAATCGGATTCATGATAATGACCACATCGGGCGGGTCGCTGGGCAAATAATCAGGCGCTACCACCAGTTGACCGCTGCCAGCCAAATACGTGCCAGTCTTGATGGGATTGATATCGATCACATAGGGAATTTTGTCTTCGCCGTAACCCAGCGTCGTTAAAAAGGCGACTGCCTTCGAGCCGCCACCCCATAAGGTGACTTTTTTGTCTTCTGCCAAAAAACCTTCGATTTTCTCTTGCCAATTGGCGACCATTTGCGGCACGTCGTTGGCAAATTTTTCGACGGCGGCCATCGTCTGGGCCAAATCTTCAGGCGCAGGCACGGTGTCTGCTTTTTCTGCGGCTGGTTTCGCCGAAATCATCAGATATTGGTCGTCGTAGTCTGTCCACAGTTCCATCACTTCAAAACCGGTGGACCGGAACAAGATGCGCCAGGGAGCCTTTGGTGAAGTAAGAGCAATGTTCATAGTAGACATCCCAGAAGGCCAAATCATTCAACACGTAGTTGGCATTGGGAATCTGGAAGAAGACGATGGTATCCAGCCGCTCACCGATGGCTTCACGCACAGTTTGCATGAAAACGGCCGTTTCCGAGATATGTTCCAGCGTCATTTTGCAGGCGAAAAAGTCAGCATCATAACTGGCATATTTTGGCGAGTAAAAGTCAGCGATAAACGTCAGGCGGTCTTCGGCCGAACTGGGATGGCGTCCCGGCACGTAGGCAGGGTCAAAGCCGATGCCGGTATTCGGCCCCATTTCACACAACATCGTCAAGAAATCACCCTTGTCACAGCCAATTTCAATCACCGTTTTGTCGTGTAAATCAAAACGGTCGATAAGGTCTTGCGCCAACCGTTTGTGGAAGGCATTAAAAGTAGGCGAGTAGCCTTGAGTCGCTTCATACCGCGCATCATAATGGGTCAACGCTGGGTCAAAATCAATATTGGAGATAAAGCCGCTAGTCGGACTAATCGCCAGGGTGATATTGCCACGCGGGAAGTCTAGCGCTTCTTTTTGTTCGTTCAGCAGCAATACGCTGTTGGTTGGCACGTTGCCCACGGTATAAAAAGCTTTCATCCCCGGCACACCACAACCTGGACAAACCACATCGATATCTTGTAAGGTCATGTTCTTTTCCTTATTATTAAATTATTCTGCAACTACAGGCTCGCTGGACGCTGGTAATTTTCGGTACTGATTAATGGTGACGTTAAGTCGTTCCACGTACTTTCTTAAACTCATTTCATTTTCGATGAGAGAACGGCCGTTTCCCCCCATCCGCTTTATTTCATCAGGATTATCCAACAAATATTTAATCGCTTCACGAAGCTCTGCCGGATTTTCGGGGGTCACATACAGCCCATTTTCATGATCTACAATAATATCCGTCTGCCCGGCCGTTTTAGAGCAAACAACAGGCTTCCCCATCGATTGTGCTTCTAAAATTGCCGTCACGCCCGCTTGAAAATTATTCTCAAACAACGACATCACCAAAAATTCGCTCATGGCATACACATCACGCAGTTCATGCTGGCTAAAGCGGCGCACAAGCACATTGTCGGGAATCTCCTGCCCTTCCGTGCTGTCACTGCGCTTCGACCAGGGACTGCCTGCCGCCACCACCACCTGCAAGTCCAGCCCCTTCACCGCCTCCAGCACCGTCGGATAATCCCGAAATTCCAGACCAACAGAGCAAATAATCGGATCATCAGACAACGATAAATCGGCTCGGGTCAGACTGCCGACGGCCTGGTCTGCGGCAAAAAAGTCTTCATCCACCATAAACGGCGTGAAGACCACCCGGTCGCCCGGCACTTGCCAGCGATTTTCGATAAAATTCTTCTGCCATGTTGAATACACGAAAAATACATCGATGTCGCTTTGGATTTTCAACCAGTCAAAAAAGCGCATCTTCTTGCCCACAGACAAGATGTGGACAATCGTAAAATGGACGGGACGCGCACCCCAGTTCAAAAACTTGAGCAGCATCGCCAAGGGAATGGCAACTTGTTCCCCATCAGAGAAGATAATTTGATAGTGGTGACGCAGTTTGAAACAGGCCCAGGCCAACTGCGCATTGTTACCCGCCACCTTGCCCAACAGGCGGCCAAACCAGCCCCCCACTTCTTGCGCTTTGGTGTAGTCGATCAAATCGGCGTTAAATGTTTCGGCCATGGCAATATAATCTGCTAACGGCCGTTTTCCCGCCGCAATATCTTCTGCAACAGTCGGACTCATATGTCCCGATATGGTTAGTAATACATCATTCATCGCTTAAACTGCCTTTTTAATTTCACGTTTGAGTAATTCAAGTAAGGTTTGTGCATTTTGTTCTGCATCAAAAGTGGTCGCCACAAGTTTTCGGGCATTCTCCCCCATCTCCTCACGCAAAACGGGGTCTGCCACCAGTTTATGCAGCGCATCTTCCAAGCCATCCACATCACCTGGCTCCACCAGATAACCAGAATAACCATCCCGCACAATCTCAGGAATAGCGGCCACATTTGTGGACACCAGCGGCAAACTGGCCGCCCCCGCCTCAGACAAAGCCATCGGCAAACAATCGCCGTAACTTGGCAAGCAAAACAAGTGGCTCTGATGAAACAACGCTTTCAATTCGGGACTGTTGGGCTGCATGTTGTTGTAGACAAACACGCCCGGTTCTGGCTCAACCTTATCTTTGGTGACGAGATGAAGCTCAACGGCCGTTTCCCCACCACTATCTCGCAGTCGCCGGTACGCTTCTAAAAGGTCTTTGCCCCCCTTTCGCTTTAAATCACCGCCCACAAAGAGAATTCTAACGGGATTGTCAGGGGAGAATGGTTGAGCGGAAACCCGTTTCCATTCAGACGGATTCACACCGGGCGGAATCACCGTAATCTTGTCCGCCGCCACCCCATACTCGGCCACCAATCCTTCTTTCGCCCAGGTAGACCAGGTGACCAGATGACGTGCCTCCTGATAACAAGAAACATTCAGCTCATACTTCTTGCTTTCCATCCAGGATGGCCCTGTCTCGTGATCATAAAAATCACCCAGGCGATCATATTGCAGCGGCGTAGCATCCAGCGACACCACAGACGGGAAGCGCCGCATCCAATTTTGCGAGAGTACCGCTGTCACCTGGGTATGGAAGAACAGCCCATCCAGAGGAACAGACTTTTGCAGCTTGCCAATTTGAGAACGGGCTTGCAACCCCGCCTGTACCGTCCAATTACTTTTATAGACTGGAATTTTGGCGGCGAGTCCTTCTTTTTGCCACACTGGCAAAATCCAATGCGCCTCAATCTCAGCGTCCATTGACACATTTTTCTTCAAATTTTGACCATGTGTCACATGACCCAACGCTTGCTCAATTACAAATCCAATTTGATACATACCATCTCACCCAGCGCCTTTTTTACAATTTCATCGGAAATAGTAATACGCCATCTGGGTTGCGATCAATATTACAAAATAGATTTGTGGGGGGAATTGGGGAAACGGCCGTTCCTAACAATCAACAAAAAACAGCCAACAGTTAGCGAGAAGACCTATCCAGGCGCCAGATAGCATAGAGGCAAAGAACAGCAACGGTGCCACCAATAATATACGCTTCCAGCGGATTGGCTTGGGTCACAAACAAGGCCACCAAACCAAATACACCACCAATCAGGTAGAGAAACAGCACGGCTTCGCGCTGGCTAAAACCGCGTGCCACCAGGCGATGGCTGGTATGGTCTTTTCCGGCCGTATTAGGGCTGACACCACGCCGTATTCTGGAAAAAACGACCAGGGTGGTGTCAAAAATGGGCAGTCCCAAAATGAGGACGGGTACCATCCAGGTGACCATGTTGGAATTTTCGGGAAAACGAAGTTGCAAGCCCAAAATCGCCAGGGAATAGCCTAGGAAAAACGAGCCAGCGTCACCCATAAAGATTTGGGCTGGTTTGAAGTTGTAGCGAAGAAACCCAGGCAAGAGCCAAGAAGCGCTGCCGCCAGCGCCGAAACCAGAATTTGCTCGTTGATGACAGCCAGCAAGAGCATAAAGGCAGCCGCAACGGCGCTGACGCCCGCGCTCAAGCCGTCCATGTTGTCTAAAAAGTTGATGGCGTTGCTGATGCCTGCCAGCCAGATGAAGGTGATGGCGTAGTTGGCAAATTCAGGGATGGGCAGTTGCACGTAAATGCCGTAGTAGAGCAGCACCAGAAAGCTGATAAACTGGCCGCCCAATTTTGCCCAGGCAGGTAGACCAACTCTGTCATCAATGAGGCCAACGAGGGCAACGATGCTCAAGGCAATGAGTACGCCGGTGATGGATTGGGCAACGCGATTGGAGAAGAGAGCCAGCGCCAGAATCGCGCCCAGGTAGATGGCAAGACCGCCCATAAGCGGCATGGGGGTGCTGTGCATTTTGCGTTGGGCGGGCGCATCGACAAAGCCCAGGCCAATGGCTAAACGACGAATTCCGGGAATGGAAACGGCCGTTACCCCCAACGCGATGACAAAAACCACCAATACGGCTAACATCTATTCAGTAACCTCTTCAATGTCGATACGCAAAATGGTATCACCAGGAGTGGTTGGATTTTGCTGCGGATCACGCAGGCTGATGGCATTCAGCACATCTGCCCCGTCAATCAGCTCGCCAAAAATTGTGTAGCCGCCATCCAGGCGAGGCTGAGGCGCAACCGTAATGAAGAATTGACTGCCATTGGTATCTGGGCCGGCGTTTGCCATTGCCAGGATACCAGGACGATCAAAACTGAGGTCGTTGTCAGTTTCGTTGGCAAATTGATAACCAGGGCCACCGCCACCGCTGCCCGTGGGATCACCACCTTGTGCCATGAAATCTTGCAAGACACGATGGAAAGTAATCCCGTCATAAAAACCCTCATTGGCGAGGAAAACAAAGTTGTTGACCGCCAACGGCGCTTCTTCGGCAAAAAGGCGCAGACGCATCTGCCCGTTTTCGGTGGTGATGATGGCATCGTAGGTGCTGGCTTCATCAATCACCATGGGGGGCGGTGAATTGTAGAAGTTGTTGCGAGCGGCAGGCGGTATGGCGGCTAACGGCCGTTCTCCCCCCTCACCTGTTACCACCAACGCCTCCGGATCAATTTCATTCATCGACTGGCCTCGGCACACCAGTCAACTCCTGGATATAGGCTTGCAACTGTTGCGCGGTTTCCGGTGGCGCTTTGGTGATCGCGTCTTCGGTAAATTTCACAGCTTGGTCAGTATCTCCTAAGCGCCTGATACGCTGTAGCAATCAAATAATCGATATTCCACTCTGGAATCGTCTGCCGTGTCATCTTCCAGACGAACGGCTTCATACTCCAGCAATGGCTTCTTCATAACGGCCGATTTCCTGATTAAGCTGTCCAACTCGCAGCATAGCTCGCGGATTTTTGCTGCGGGCAACTTCCAGTCCTGTTTCTAAATCGCTGATGGCCTGATCAAAGGCAGCCTCACGTTCTGCTTCCGCCAATCCTTCCGCACAAGCAATTCGGGTATCAGCCAAGCCAAAATATATCTCATCAAAATAAGGATCAACTTCGATGGCTTCATCATAAACCGCAATCGCCCCTTCACAATCCTGTTTCAGAGCCAGGAGCAGCCGCGCATATTCGTTACGAATCATGGAGTTTTGCGGACTGAGCGCCATCGCATCTTGATAATACGCTTCTGCATCTGCCAGACGTGTTGCGCGATCTATTTCATCGGTACTTAGCTCAACCCAACGGGTATTGAGCCGCGCCAGGTTGGCGGTGTGGTCTGTATTAAGCGGATTGATGTTTTGCGCGTCTTTCAGTCGCTCTTGAGCCTCGTTGAGCAAGGCATCTTGTTCTGCCTCATCTTGGGCGAGCGTAGAACGCTCCAAAAAGGCACGTCCCAAGAAGAGATAATAGAAATCTTCAGCCGGGGTCATGTCGATGGCTTTGTTGTAGATGGCGATGGCGACGTCCCACAAATCCGGGTCGGCTTGTCCGCCAGCCTGTTGGTCAAATGGCTTGGCTCGCTTGTAAATCATGTCGGCTTGAATCACGTTCATGTTGGACGTGCCGATAAAGACAAGACGCCAGTACCGCCAACACGGCCAAACTGGCATATCCCGCAATCGAACCAGCCTCTTTCGACTTTTGCCCGACCCTGTTGAGACGCGCCGCAAACGCAGCAACAAGCAGAAGCGTGAATCACAAAGACGTAGAACAGGGTCAAGAAGGTGGCGGATTGGCTGGCTTCGTACACGCGATGTGCCAAAATATCAGCCTGGGTTACGATTTCTTGCCGAGGCACGACAAAGAGGCTGCCTTTTAACAGGCTGGCTTGCAAGTAGGTGTAGATCATGCCGATCGTCAAGGAGAGGAAGGCAATGGTTCCGGCTGGCAGCAGCGACTGCCGCCAATCTGCCTGCCATAGTTGCCACAGGAGAATGAGTCCGACAACGGCCGTTCCCAATCCCAGCCATACACCCCCAGCCACCAGAACTGGCACGGCAAGCAACACAGAAACCATGCCCATAATGCCGCCCCATAGACGCGCTGCGGGCAGGCCAAGCAAAAAGCGCAGCCCCACATACGCATACAAAACAGCCATCACTAGCATCAACGAACGACCCAGCATCCAGGTCGCTCCAGCCCCTTCCGGTTGCGGCAAAAAGAAGCGGAGACCAAAGCTAACAAGTGCCAGCACAATGAAAACAGCGCCAAATAGCTGCTGTTTTTGCTTCGTTAACATGGCAGTCTTCCGCTAAAACCAACTCGCCGCTCTTCACCATTTCAGCCACCACAACCAAAGTTCCCAACACCCAAGTCAGCACAATCATGAGGAAGACAAAGGGGGAATCGGCGTAATCAGTGCCAGGGTTTACAAACAGAGATTGCTGGAAAATTTCAGAAACGGGCAGGTCGGCGGCAGACTCATACGTGACCCCAGGTGGCGGCGAGAAGTTGGTGAAAGTGAAACCCAACACGCCCAGCATCAAGGCCAGCATCAAGGTGGACAAGATAGCTGGTCCCCAAACACCTGTTTTTTCCCCAACCGATTGGGTATTACGTCGTTTTTTACTGGGGATGGGGGTGAGAAACGGCCGTTTCCTGCACCCTCGGCAGCACATACCCCACCACCAACATCAACCCCACATACACAAAGAAATAGAGGCGCGTCGCGGCAATCGCAATCCCAAAATGAACTTCCACATAATGCGCCAGCACCCCCGCCAACAAACCCGCCATCAACAGACGATTGGCCGAAAAAGGATCCGTCTCCTCCTCTGGAACCGGAGAAAACAACGCATAATAGATGAGATACAGCACAATACCTAAAATACTGCCCAACGGATAAGCCACCCCCAGATACTCTGACCCACGCCATACCGAAAACAAAATAGCGACCAAAGCACCCGTACCCAACCACAGGCCAATGAACAAGTTGCGCTCCCTTTTTGAACGCAGCACACCCAACCAGCGGAAACCATAATAAAACACACTGATATACAAAAACTGCCAAATAGACAAAGCCAAAAAGACCCGTAATTACAAGGGCATCAAACGTTTCGTTATGCGAACGATCTGGCGAGGCGTTCCGCGCTTCCAGCGTCGCCAACTCGGGTGGATAGAAACGGTTGTACGCCACATACATAGACTCTGGACCATAGCCGATTAACGGCCGTAACACATTCCAGGTATCAGTAGCCCCCCCTGGGAAATCCAAAGGTTCATGGGGCAAAACAAGCTTCAGCGCCCCCGTCCAAATCAAGGTACGCACCCGCCCCGTGCCATCTTCCGCTTCTAATAGCTCACCAAAACGGCCGATGGTGGGCAACCCGCGCCATTCATCTAGCGTGGCAACAACACCGCCGACGACTGGAACCGCTTCATAAGGCTCTGTCACCTCAGCCGGCAAGTTAAAGGCCACCAGCCAGCCACCCACCACGAGCGCCAACACAATCCAGCTCAACCACAGCCAGCGCCAACCGCGCCGCGCCGCCGCCATCACAAATATAATCAGCACCGGAATGGCAAGCGCCACCACAAATGCGCCAAAACTACCCATCGGCCCGGCCAAGGAAGGCAGACGCCCGCCAGACGTAATCGCCCGCATCAAAAAAGCAACCACAAAATAGGTGACAATCGCGCCACCCACAACCAATCCCACAGCTTTCAGCGCATCAACGGCGCTGAATCGCCGGGTGCTGTCGGCCGCATTTCGCACGGCGACCAGCACAATCAATACAAAGGCAAACAAGCCAACAAACAAGCCCAACCAGGGGCCACGACTACCAGACCAGTAAATCGTAATCAATTGAATGGCGAGGGCAAAAATATAAATAGAGGCGCGTAAAACATCTGCCGAAGAGAGTTCCTCATCGTTCAGAATGTTGTTGAACGCCGCAATAATTCGCGCCAATGTCAGCGGCACGGCCAAAATGAGGTAGGCACCCACAAAAATAGCATTACCCATATGCCCCGCGACACGTATCGACACATCGCCGCCCCACGGCAAGGGATCGAGAGAAAAATGCTGAAGCAGGCCATAAAACGCCACTGGAATGCTGGTAATGATGATAAACGTCACCAGACGGCTGGCTTGCTCGCGGCGGCGCATGGTTGCCGCCAGCAGGGCAAAGATAACGATGTAGGATAAGGTGGTGTAGGTTCCTTGCAGACGCTGGTATGAACCAGCCAAACTGACGCTGGGTGTGACGGAGAAAAGGGTGGAGACGAGGTAAGAGACAACCAACAGAAACACGGGCAGCACAAACGGCACGCGCCAAATCGCCGTTTCGCGCTTGGGCGAAACCCACGCTTTGAACTGCTGCCACTCACGCTGATCAATAAATTTTACTAACCAGGCCACCGCCATAATGACGGCGATGAGAGCGCAATAAGGTGATTTTATCTGGTTCAAATACGCGATCGGAGTGAATATTGAAAAAGAGGGGAATTGCGATAATGGCGGCTAACCAACCGGCTTCAATCAGTCCATCACACCATTGGGATAGTTTTGAGTTCATAGAATGAATAAATCCTTCTTGCTGGTTGTGTAAATTTGTCCAGAGGGGAATGGTATCCTATCGAATTTAGGGCGGCAAACGGCCGTTATGTTTCCCCCTCTCCCCAACCCTCTCCCCAAGGGGCGAGGGAGCCAGTTCCCTCTCCCTTTGGGGGAGGGTTAGGGTGGGGGCAGTAACCAGGCAGTGGCGTAAACTTGCTCAATCCGTGTCAGCATCGTTTGCAATCCAAATTCCCGTCGGGCGCGGTCTTGCCCCGCCTGCCCATCTGCACCCGCAAAGCGGGGTCATCTACCAACCGATTCAGGGCAGCGGCTAAGGCATCTGGCTGTTGGGGCGGCACGACAAAGCCCGGACACGCCATCTTGCACCAGCCAGGATGTGCCGGTGGCTAATTCACTGGTCACGCAAGGCAATCCGGTGGCCATCGCCTCTTGCAAGTACCAGACCAAAGGCTTCGGCGCGACTGTTGGCTGGGCAGGACGAAGATGTCGCCGCTGGCGTAGAAGGCGGGCAAATCGGCATCGCTCACATCGCCCACAAAGTGGATGCGCTCTTGCAAACCCAACTCGGCCGTTAGCTGTTCCCAGTTTGTGCGTTCTGGTCCGTCACCGCCAATTAGTAAACGGCCGTTTACCCCCACCATCGCCTTAATCAACGTATCCACCCCTTTGTAGTACCGATGCCGACCAATAAATAGCAGGGTAGGCTCGGCTACAGGCGGAAACAAGGGGGCGTTGCTGCCAGAAAATCGCTCTAAATCGACAGAGAAGGGAATGATTGTGCATTTGGCTGCAAATGGCTGCAACCAGGCTGAGCTTTGCACATAGTTGCCGTTGCTCACGAGTATCTGCTTGGCCCGCGCCAATGCCCGATTGAGCAAGGGGCCGTAAACGCGCAGAATTGTTTTCTGCTTAACCACATCGGAATGGTATGAAATGACAAACGGCCGTTTCTCCCCCATTAACAGTTGACTCACCTCCCCCACCGGATAAGGAAAATGCAGATGGGTTATATCTGGCTTGAGGCGGGCTACTTGTCGGGGTAGGTCTACACTTAATGGCGTAGAGGCGACCGTCGCCAACCGTTTTGCACGAATCACGCGCACGCCATTGAGCAACACATCTGGCTAATTCCCCGCCTGGATTCGTCACCACTACCGTTACATCATGCCCAGCTTGCACCTGTCCTTCCGCCAAGGCTTTAATATGATTCTCAATCCCACCCAAAATTGGATAGTAATCTTTATAAATATGTAATATCTGCATAAATTCTCTTACATTTAAACCTGCTGTAATGCTGAATCATGGGGGCGATAAAGTCCTTTACGAATTCGCTTTTCCAATCCATCAGGAAGTAACCGCAAGCCAACATGACGGATGCGCCGCCACCAATACCAGCCCATCCACGGTTTTAGGCCATGTCGTTGGCTCACCGCTAAAATTTCACGCCAATGGCGATCTTCTGCCGAAACTGATTTTGTGTGGGGGGCAAAACGAAAACATGCCCATGTCTCTGGCACGTATTGCACTGGCCCTGTTTCCCCCAGCCGAATGAAATAATCATAGTCCATGGCAAAATGAAGCGATTTATCAAAATAGCCAGCTTGATTTGTGGCTGCCCGAGACCAAAAAGCGGATTGTTGCGGGACAAATTCACCTCTTTGCACGACACGCTTCATATTAAATGGATGCCCCACAATTAAGCCCTTTTCAGAGCCATCGCCCCAAATCGCCATGCAGTCACCATAAATCAGGCGGTTTTCTGGGTGCTGCCGAAATTGAGCAGCAACTCGATGCAGAACACCGGGCAAATAATAATCATCAGAATTTAGATAAGCGATAATTTGCCCGTTTGCGCGTGCCATGCCTTTGTTGATGGCATCGGCTTGCCCCTCATCCGGTTCGGAAACCCACGCTATGCACTCAGAATAATGTTCCAGGATGGAGACGGTTTCGTCTGTGGAGCCAGCATCCATGACGAGGTATTCAACCAACGGGTAATCCTGGCACAAAATCGACCTGATTGTCTCTTCAATAAATGGGCCCTGATTATAGGATGGTGTGATAATGCTGATGAGCGGCCACGATTCACCAGCAGGCAGGTGGATTTTTTCAGGGGCTGGCTGCCAGGGCCACCCTGTTTTGTCGGCTAGGGGTTGTGGTATTTGTGGCTTGAAAACGGCCGTCATATCAATTCTCCATCCAGTTTCTACACATCAGGCAAGGTTAGAAATGTAAAAATATGGGCGGCATTGTAACACATGCCTATCTGCGCTTCTAACGATGAAATATGGGCTCGTTTCTAATTCTTACCAATTACTGGGAAAAGGGTGACTTTCGCTTATTTGCAATCCCAACAATTTCGATATGATTACATGGTCTTTCCAAATGGTATTGGTCCAAATGGTATTGGATCGTATTTTCACAACAAACGTGTAGGAATTTATTAAACAATAATGAATAAATTGATCTTTCAATCCAAACAATTGCCAACTCTCTTAATCATTAGCCTTACGTTGCTATGCCTATTTTTATTTTGGCTCACCATCCCATTGCCTCGAGTAGATGGGCAGCTAGTTGGTTCTGATGGCATTGGCTATTATATTTATTTACCTTCATCTTTTATTGATGGTGATCTTGATTTCACAAATGATTACACCATCGTAAACGAGTATCTGCCTGAAGAATTAGAAAGAATTTTAACGCCATCAGCCTTAACGCCTATTGGTCGTCCTGCTAATCAATGGCCTATAGGAACGGCCGTTATCTGGCTGCCTTTTTTTCTCCTCGCTCACGGAGCGGCTCATCTATTTAATGCTCTAGGCTTTTCATTCGATACCAGCGGGTATAGTTATTTCTATCAAACTATTGTATTAACCGGAAGCATACTGTTTGGAGGATTGGGGCTGTGGTTGACATATGCCTTTTCCTGTAATCTCACCAATTCTAAAGCGTCTCTCATCGCAACGTTATCTGTTGTTTTAGCGGGAAACATCATTTATTACATGACAGCAGAGCCGTCAATGTCGCACAATATTTCCTTATTTCTTAGTGGGTTGTTTTTTTATACATGGCAACGGCATTACAATGAGGAAGGGATAAGAACGGCCGTTTTCTTGGGCGCTATCGGTGGATTTATGGCACTTGTTCGACCTCAAGATGGCTTATTTTTAGCACTACCATTTCTAGCACGGGTACCTGATGCTTGGCACAGTTTACGGGGACAAAAGCCAAAATCTGTTTGGCAGCATTGGTTACGCGATAGTTTTGTCGCGGGTATCGCCGCCATCATCATTTTTAGTCCACAATTTATTGTTTGGGGACGTGTTTATGGCAATTATTTTCACAGTCCCTATACATATTATGCTCAAAAAACTCTATTCTTTTGGTTTTCACCACGTTTAGGCGAAACACTTTTTTCGGCGGCTCGTGGATTGGTTACATGGCATCCCATATTTTTACTGGCACTGATAGGATTATTCATTCTTTCTCGGCAACATAAAAATTGGGCTATATTAGGGTTCCTTGGTTTTTTCATGCAATGGTATGTCATCAGCAGTTGGCATATGTGGACTCAAGGTGATGCATTTGGAGGGCGTATGTTCATTGTTTGTACCCCAATATTTGTTATGGGTCTCGCTTCTCTGATTGACTGGGTCGGAATCCGTGCTTCTTGGAAATTAATTTATGTGGCGATGCTCTTGTTAATTGGCTGGAATTTTTTGTTATTCGTAGAATATCGCTTAGATTTAGTTTTGACAGAGCGTCTTCCTACGTGGACTGATATTACGATTCGTCGCTTTACATTTCCTTTAGAAAAAATATTGCCCCGTATAAATTCATGAACTAGCTTTTCCACATCCCATAATGCAATATGATCCAATTTTCTAAGCATCGTATTCTTATGAAGCGTATAAATTCTTCGTATCGGTAAAAAAGAAATAACGATGAAATCAAAGACAACAGACCCTATCGACATCCTTTTAAATAGATATCCACGACTTAAACTCGTTGGGGGTTGGGTGCTGTGCCTTTCACTATTTGCGGCTCACGCCTGGTTGTATCGAAAATTCTTTGTTGATGATGCTTACATTACATTTCGATTTGTACAACAATGGGTTGCCGGCAATGGACTTGTTTACAATATCGGCGAACAAGTGGAAGGATATTCAAACTTGCTTTGGATTATTTTATTAGCACCTCTGGAGGCATTAAAATTCAATTTAGTAACTGCCTCAAAGATGTTGGGCATTCTATTTGGTTTGCTCATCCTCATTACAACGTGGCTTTTCGGAAAGCGGTATGATTATCCGTTTTTTGCCCCGCTGTTGTTGGTTTCCACTGGTTCTTTTGTTGCCTGGACAATGGGTGGGTTGGAAACTGTCTTGTTTTCTTTTTTGGTCGTGGC
This sequence comes from uncultured Chloroflexia bacterium, assembly GCA_963747345.1. Taxonomy (GTDB): domain Bacteria; phylum Chloroflexota; class Anaerolineae; order Promineifilales; family Promineifilaceae. The sequence continues at coordinate 21,005 of CAVVFA010000020.1, forward strand.
AAGTTGTTATGTCTTTGTAAAAGAAGAAGAACAGGGCAAGGGTTGGTATTCTGGCATTTTATTTGGCTTGCTCGGGTTAACAAGACCGGAGGGGTTGTTGTTTGCCGGGGTAGCAGGAATATTCCGGTTATGGCGATTATATCAAGAAGGAAAACGGCCGTTACGCCATGATTGGCTTAGATTGATTAGTTTTTTACTTATCACAATTGTCTTTTTTAGTTGGCGATACAGTTATTATGGGTATCTACTACCCAATACCGTCTATGCCAAATCCATGGGATTGAACCCCCGTGTTTTTATCGAAGGCACCTTTTATATTTACGACATTTTGCTCGCGTTAGGCGGTCTATTTTTCCTGCTTCTCCCCACAATTCTCGCCCTCACAGATCCGCAGCGTGATTTTTCTGTATCCTATCTCTTTGCCACTATTTCTTGTTACCTCATTTTCATTTTCATCAGCGGCGGTGACTGGATGCCAATGCAACGCTTTGCTGTCCATATATTGCCTCTCATTTACCTGTTATCTGCGGCTGGCTTAAGTCGTCTTTCTAAAATTTGGATGGGTGTACCCGTCCGAACCCTCATCTTATTATTACTGGTTGGGCAGTTGCTTTTTTTACTGATGATTTCGCTAGAGCAACACGTTATAGATGGGCAGGGACTCACAACCAGCAAAGTGCGCGATGACCAGCAAGATTTGTCATACATACGGTCACATGTGGCATCAACAGATACTATCGCCGTGGTTGATGCCGGCATTTACGCCTATGTCTTACCGCTTGATGTCCGTGTTGTGGATATAGTCGGGTTAACAAATGAGCATATTGCGCATTTAAATCCTCGGTTTCCACATGGACTTTTTGGGCATGGTGATGCTTTTGGTAAATGGGACACTGATTATATTTTGGCTCAGAAACCAAAACTTATACAGATAACTGGCCTACATTTAGAGAGTGATGGAACGTGGAAGGGTAATTTTACAGGAGCAGATGAGCTTATGAATGATCCCCGTTTCTTGTCTCAATACGAACAAACGGAATTCGATTTCTTTGAACGAGTAACTCCCGAATGATCCGATATTGGTTAGATGCCAGAACGGCCGTTTCCCATTTTCCAGGTATCGGCCGTTACGTCAGCAATTTAGCGCAAGCCATGGTCCCGTTGCTAAATCCAGACGAACATCTCACCCTGCTGCGCGATTCCAGCCAACCATCCCGCTGGCAGTTACCGCCAGAAAGCGAAAAAGTAACATGGATAGAAACGGCCGTTTCCCCCTTCTCGCTCTCTCAACAAACAAAAATACCTAATCTGCTCAAAAATTGCACACTCTACCACAGCCCCTACTACCTCATGCCCTATCGTCCCGGTGTGCCCACCATTCTCACCGTCTATGATTTGATTCCCCAACGTTACCCGGAATACGTCTCCGCCCAGGCACGCCTGCTTTTCCAACTCACCACGCGCCTGGCCCTGCGCACAGCCGACCACATCATCGCCATTTCAGAAGCGACCAAACAAGATTTTATGACTGCTTATCACGTGGATTCTGACCGGATAACGGCCGTTCCCCTCGCCCCTGCCCCCAACTTCCAACCACAACCCCCCGCACACATTCAAACCGTCAAACAAACTTACAACCTGCCAGACCATTACGTTCTCTACCTGGGCATCAACAAACCACACAAAAACCTGCCCCAACTCATCCACGCCTGGAAAACCGTCACCCAACAAGTACCAAACTCACCTGTTCTCGTTATCGCCGGAGCCTGGGACGAACGGTATCCTGAAACGAAGCAGCTGGCCGCAGAACTCAACCTGTCCGACACCATCCAATTCATTGGCGCTGTCGCCGATGAAGACCTGCCAGGCTTATATGCTGGTGCAGACTTATTTGTTTTTCCCAGTTTGTATGAAGGATTTGGTCTTCCGGTGATAGAGGCAATGGCTTGCGGAACGGCCGTTGCCTGTTCCCACACCTCAAGCCTGCCCGAAGTCGGCGGAAACGCCGCCGCCTACTTCAACCCCAACAATCCAGACGACATCGCCCACACCCTCATCCGCCTCCTGCAAGACAAAGACGAACGCATCTCTCGTCAACAACTCAGCCTACAACAAGCCACCCAATTCACCTGGACAAAAACCGCCCAGACAAACACTCAATCTCTACCGGCAAATGACCACCTGATACAAAATCAGTGTTCCCCATATCAGTGTCCAAAACTATGAATACGAAAACGCGCAAAATAAATTCGTGAAAATTCGAGTTAATTCGTTGCCATACTCTGCCCATGCGCCCGCAGCAAATCCCGCACCCCTGAAACCACCATATCAATCGCCACAATATTGCGCCCGCCGCGTGGAATAATCACATCCGCATACACCTTGCTCGGCTCCACAAACTTCAAATGCATCGGCCGCACCGTATCCAAATACTGCGCCACCACCGACTCCAACGACCGTTCCCGCTCCTCCATATCACGCCGTAAACGCCGGATAAAACGAATATCCGCATCCGTGTCTACATATACCTTAATATCCATCATCTCCCGCAGCCGCCGCTTCGTGAAAATCAAAATCCCTTCCACCAAAATAATCGGCGCAGGCTCCACTAAAACCGTCTCTTCTTTACGTAGATGATGGGTAAAATCGTAAACTGGCACTTCCACAGCTTCCCCATTACGCAGCTTCTCAATATGCTTCGCCAACAGCTTGTTTTCCAGCGAATTGGGATGGTCATAATTCTGCTGAGACCGTTCCTCAAACGACATCTGTGGATTGTCACAGTAATACGCATCATGCGGCAAATACGCAATTTGCGAAGCACCCACCCCGCTCAAAATCTTATGCGCCACCGTCGTCTTCCCCGACGCCGTGCCACCAGCTACCCCAAATACAATCGGCCTAAAGTCACCCATCCATTTCTCCCAATCAAACTAGGAACACAGAGGTTCACAAAGAAGACATAGAGATTCACGGAGGTTATTCTCTTTATCTCCGTAACTCTCTGTGCCTCTCCGTGTTCTCGTGTAACTTTTAGGTAAACTTCTTCTAGCCTCTTTGACTACCCGCTTCTTCTTCGGCAAATCCATCGGCAGCTTCGTGCGCCGGATACCATCGAACTGGTAGAGCGCATTGGCAACAGCACCAGCCGTTGGCACGAGGCCAATCTCGCCTACACCTTTCGCGCCATACGGCCCATACGGGTCTGGCACTTCCACGCCGATGATTTCCATCTCTGGCGTGTCTTTGGCGCGTAAAATACCCATCTTGCGTAATCGGGTTGATTTAGGACGGCCGTTTTCCATTTCAATCTGTTCGCTAATCGCATACCCCAGCCCCATATGCAAAGAGCCTTCCAACTGCCCCTCAAACAAAGTCGGGTTGAAAATCTTACCCGCATCATGAGCGGCCGTAATCTTTTCGATCTGACCATCATCGTCAACGTCACCAACTGCGTGGCATAGCTATACGAATAATGCGTATACACCTTCTCCACCATCGCCCCCGGTTTCGTCGTCCAGTCCACCACCCACTCACCGCGATACGACTTGCCCACCAAATCAGCCAGCGTTTGCGTCTCCAAATCGACTTTGAGCTGCTTACACGCATCAATCAGCGCATTGCCCACCAACGACGTGGCGCGAGACGCCGTCGTCATGCCCGCTTCTTGTTCGGCACCGTGTCAATCCGCACTTCCATCAAGCTCGGATCAATACCCGTTTCCGTGCAAACAACCTGCGTCGCAATCGTGTTCACACCCTGACCCATCTCCGTCCAGCCATGATCAATAATGACTTTATCAGCCGCCACAATCGTAATCAGCGCCGACGAGGCATCGGGCATGCCGTTGCCAATGCCCGTGTTCTTAATACCACAAGCGATGCCCGCATATTTGGCTGCATAAAAGGCATCTTTCACCGCCAACAAAGTCTCGCGTGCACCAGCGCCGCCTTCGATGACTTGATTGGTCGCTGTCATGTCGCCGTTTTGCAATGCGTTGTCGTAGCGGAACTGCCAGCGATCAAAGCCGCCTTGTTCACACAACTCATCCAGCAAACTTTCCAGGCCAAACGCCGCCTGGTTCACACCAAAGCCACGCATCGCCCCGCACGGCACATTATTGGTATAAACAGCAATCGCTTCCACATCCGTCACCGGCACGTTGTACGCACCCGTAGCATGTCCGGCTGATCGTTCCAGCACTTTCATACCCACAGAGGCATATGCCCCCGTATCGCCCAGGAATTTCACCTTGATGAAGGTCAACTTGCCAGTTGCATCACAGCCAATTTCATAATCCATCCAGATGGGATGCCGCTTGGGGTGCATCATTATAGATTCATCACGGGTCAGTCGTACTTTCACCGGCATGCCCAATAAATAAGCCATGACTGCGGCATGACCCTGCACCGTCAAATCTTCTTTGCCCCCAAAGCCGCCACCGTTGGGAACCATAATGATACGCACCTTTTTCAGAGGCAACCCTAGCAGTTTGGCAACTTGCTCCCGCTCTTCATACACCCCTTGCATTTGTGAAAACATTTCCAGTCCATCCTCTACCGGATAGGCGATAGATGACTCCGTTTCCATGTACCCATGCTCAATCCACTGGGTCTCAAACTCGCGGCGGGCAATATAGGCAGAGTTAGCACGCGCTTCATCTACATTGCCGCGATGGGTAAAGCTGCGAGATAATTTATTGCCGCTTTCATGAATCATGGGGGCATCCGGATCCAATGCTTTGTGCATATCGATAAGCGGTTCCAGGACTTCATATTCTACTTTGACGAGTGCTGCCGCTTCCCGGGCAATCGCTTCTGATTCCGCCACGACCCCCGCCAACACATCACCGATGTAACGAGTTATCTCTCCCTCGGCAATCATGAGGGGCCAATCCTGTTTGATATGACCAATGGTGCGATCTCCAGGCACGTCAACGGCCGTTATCACCCGAATCACCCCAGCCATCTTTTCTGCCTCACTGGTATCAATCTTCAGCACTTTGGCCCGGGGATGGTCGCTAAATCTTAAAGCGCCGAAGACCATACCTTCCAGTTTGATGTCATCAACATAGTTGTGGAAGCCCAGCACTAAATCTTGCGCTTTGTACTTGGGCAGACGAGTGCCGACGGGGCCTTTGCCGTTGCCGATCGGTTCTGGAATCTCTTCTTCTTTGAGAATGGCATCGGCCGCATACTGCACGGCGTCGATAATCTTTTTGTAGCCGGTGCAGCGGCAGAGGTGAGGCGTCAGCGCCTTTTCGATGTCGGCGCGGCTGGGCTGCGGGTTGTTGTTGATGAGCGCGTTGGACTGCATCACAATGCCCGGAATGCAAAAACCGCACTGCACACCGCCCTTCTCAACGAAAGCATTGGCATACACTTTCTGCCGATACTCGCCCAAACCATCGGTGGTGGTGACGATACCATCAGCCACTTTGTCCATCTTGGTGACGCAGGAAAGTACGGCTTTTCCGTTCAAATCGACGGCGCAGCAGCCACAAGCCGCCTGCGGCGCACAGCCGTCTTTGGGCGTAGTGATGCCTTCAACTTCGCGCAAATACGTCAAAAGAGGCAGTTCGGGGTCGCCATTGTATTCTTTTGTCTGTCCGTTTAGGAAAAATTTCATGATAGTCCTCCAGTAATTGAAGGCCCCTGATAATGACTGACAAACGAATGGAGGATGGGGCGTTTTTTAGTGAACAGTGTCCAGTGTACAGTGAACAGTAAAACCCATTGCCTTCCTGTTCACTGTACACTGTTTACTGTTTACTGGTTCATTCGCTTCGCCTGTGCGCCAGCCTGATGAGTCCACTTGTTCGGCGTGACTCTCAAAGTCGTTGTTTGGGGAATTTATGATAACACAGAGAAGAAAGATGGAAAATGGGAAAACGGCCGTTTCCTCCACGCCCATCCCACCAATCTCCACAAACCCTGACAATTGGTACTGTTCAGCACATTGACCTAACATAACCAAAGATAATCCGTACAAAAATTCACAATTGCCTCGTCACAAAATCTATGGATAATAGGCAGCAAGAAGAAGAAGCAACAAAGATTCCCCGGGTGTGGCAGCAGTTGTTAATCGTTTTCCGCGATTCGCCATACCCCAAGTTACCAAACGAGGCATTACGTGCACAAACCAAATTTCAATCGCGAAACATTTGATCGACTGATTGATGCTCTCATGCCTGTCTTCGCCGCACTGTTGGCCTTTGCTATCGGCGGTGTCATTTTGGCGCTGCAAGGCGTTAACCCCCTGGAAGCCTACAAAGCCATGATAGTTGGTGCCTTTGGCAGCAAAAACGGGTTGGCTGATACCTTAGTCAAAGCCACGCCTTTGCTGTTGGTCGGTCTCGGTATTGCCATCGCCTTTCGCGGCGGTGTTATCAACATCGGCGCAGAAGGACAGCTCATCATGGGTGCGTTATTCACAACTTGGGTGGGTCTGCAAATTAGCGAACAGTTACCGGGGGCGGTCGTTATCATCATTGGTTTATTGGCAGGAGCGTTTATGGGCGGCATTTGGGGAGCCATTCCTGGCTATCTCAAAGCACAGCTTAACGTGAACGAAATTCTGTCTACCATCATGCTCAATCAGATCGCCATCCAGATTGCGTATTTTCTACTGCGTGGCTCCATGATGGATCCGGCAGAATTAGCAGCCGGCACCAATATTCCTCACTCTGCCCGCTTACCCAAATCTGTCGATATGCCCCGCTTTACCGATGTGGCACAGATGCTGGGCGTTGACCAATCGGCAAATGATTTAGGCATTCAAGGCTATTTAGGCCAGATTTATGGGGTGCTAACCGAGCCAAGCCGACTGCACACCGGATTTATTTTCGCCGTGATTATGGCGATTCTTGTCTACATCTTCTTATGGCGCACCACGATTGGCTTCCGTATTCGCGCCGTCGGTTTGAATCGACATGCCTCTCGCTACGCCGGCATGAGTGTCAAACGCACCATCATCCTCTCGATGACTTTGAGTGGTGCTTTTGCCGGTTTGGCTGGCGCTGTCGAGATTCTCGGGTTACACCACCGCATGTTTGAACCAACGGCCGTTTCCGCAGGATATGGTTTCACCGGCATTGTCGCCGCCCTGTTCGGCAAGTTGCACCCGTTGGGTATCATTCCTTCCTCCATCATTTTTGGCGGACTACTGGTAGGCGGCGACAAAATGCAGCGAGCCATGCAAGTACCACAAGTGATGATAACGGCCGTTCTCGGCCTCATCATCCTCTTCGTCGTCAGCACCGACTACATCGTGCGCAAACGCCAAGCCAAACGTATCAAAATCGCCACCCCCGACGAAGCACCACAAGAGGAGGTTTCCCATGGGTGAACTAACCGCAATGGCAATCATCATCGGCATCATCCATTCCGGCATTCGGCTTGCCACCCCCTACCTGTTCGCCGCCCTGGGTGAAACCATCTCCCAACGCTCCGGCGTGCTAAATCTAGGCACCGAAGGCGTCATGCTCATGGGGGCCTTCTTCGGCTTCTACGTCACCTTTACCACAGGCAATCCCTGGCTGGGCGTGCTTACCGCCGCCTTTGTTGGCGTGTTGATGGGACTGCTCATGTCTGTTGTCAGCGTCACCTTCCAGGCAGAACAGGGCATCAGCGGCATTGGCCTTTCGCTCTTTGGCCTCGGTGTTTCCAGCATGTTGTTCAAAACGATGTTAGGCACAGTGGAAGGGGTGAAAGGATTCAGCGAGCTAACATTCTGCGTCAGCAGCAGCTTCTGTTTATCTGATTTACCAGTCGTGGGCAACATCTTCTTCAACCACAGCATCCTCACCTACGCCGCCTTCCTGCTGGTTCCCATCGTCACCTACGTTTTAAACAAGACCACCTGGGGACTAAAAGTTCGAGCCGTCGGGCAAAATCCCGGAAGCGGCCGACTCGTTGGGCGTCAGCGTGAACAAAACGCGCTACGCCGCCGTCATGCTCGGGTCAGCCTTAGCGGGCATTGCCGGCGCATCGTTATCCATTTCACTCCTGGGCATCTTCCAGGAAAACATGACCAACGGTATCGGCTTTATCGCCGTCGCCCTTGTCTATTTTGGCGGCTGGTCGCCCGTTGGCGTGATGGTGGGGGCGCTGCTTTTCAGTTCGGTCAACGCGCTTCAACTGTGGGTACAAGTCCTCAACTTACCCATCCCCTCCGATGTAGCCGTCATGTTACCTTATGTGCTTACCATCGTGGCGCTGGCAATTCCATTCCGGCGCGCGCTGCAACCCGCTGCACTCACAAAACCTTATGAGCGCGGCGAAAATTAACTGGTAATCTGTAAACAGTAGTCGGTAAACAGTAACGCCGTAAAAACCGATTACCGATCACTAAACACCGATTACCGAAATATAGGAGAGAGAATAATGAACAAAAAATTGTGGTTATTGTTAATGGCTTTCGTTTTAGCCCTGGCGTTAGTCGCCTGTGGTGGTGGCACAACCGCCGAACCCACCGAAGCACCCGCGCCAACAGAAGCTGCTGCCCCGGTTGAAGAAGCAACCGAACCAGTAGCAGAAGCTGTCGAAGATGTTTCCGCAGATGCGGATACGGAAGGGATGGAAGCGATTCGTATCGCTATTGTGATGCCTTCCACCATCACTGATTTGGCCTGGAGCCAATCGATGTATGACGCCCTGCTGCGCATTCAGGCAGAAGCGGGTGGGCCAGACGTAGTGGAAATTGCCTACACGGAGAATATGTTTAATGTGACCGATGCCGCCGCCGCTTTGCGCGATTATGCTGCATGATGGCTATGACCTCGTCATTGCCCACGGCACGCAGTATGGCACCTCTCTGTTTGAGATTGCCCCCGATTTCCCCGAGACGAGTTTTGCCTGGGGAACGGCCGTTGATACCGGCAAAGAAGCAGGCTTAGAAAACGTATTCGCTTACGAAGCCCGCGCTGAAGAAGGTGGTTACGTAGGCGGCGTTTTGGCCGCCAACTTGAGCGAATCTGGCGTTATCGGCGTGGTTGGCCCGGTTGAAGCAGGCGATGCCAAACTGTACATCGACGGTTTCGTGGCTGGCGCAATGGCTGCCAATCCCGACGGACAAGTCAATGTTTCCTATACCGGCTCCTTTGGTGATACCGCCCTGGCTGCCGAAGCTGCCAATACCCACATTGCCGCTGGTGCAGACGTCCTCACTGGCTCTGCCCAACAGGTTGTCGGTGCCATTGGTGTGGCAAGCGAACAAGGTGTACCCTGGATCGGCACCCAGTCTGACCAAAGCTCGCTGGCTCCTGACATCGTCGTGGCTTCCCAGGTTTATGATTGGGACGGTGTACTCTCTGACATGATCAAGAAAAATCAGGCTGGCGAATATGGCGGCACCGCCTATGCGCTGACCCTGGCAAACGGTGGTCTGGTCATGCAATATGCAGATGGCCTGGATGCCGACGCCGTTGCCGCTGCTGAAGAAGCCGCGTGCCCAAATCACATCGGGTGATTTAGATGTGACCATGATAGTGGAAGGCGAAGCCATGGCAGCACCCGCCGAAGAAGCGATGATGGAATATCCAGAAATCGAACCGATCAAAATTGCGTTGATCATGCCATCCACGATTACTGACATCTCCTGGAGCCAATCAATTTATGATTCGCTCGTCGCTGTTCAAGAATATTACGGCGAAGATGTGGTTGAAATCGCTTACACAGAAAACATGTTCAACGTAACTGATGCCGCCGCCGCCATCCGCGATTATGCCGATAGCGGCTACAATCTCGTCATTGCCCACGGTGCCCAATACGGCACATCGCTCTTCGAGATTGCCCCTGATTTCCCTGAAACCAGCTTTGCCTGGGGTACCTCAACCAACTATGGCGCAGATGAAGGCGTCACCAATGTATTTGCCTACGATCCACGTGCTGAAGAAGGTGGTTATGTGCTGGGTGTTATCCTGGCAGACTTAACCGAATCTGACATCATCGGCGTGGTTGGCCCGGTTGATGCAGGAGATGCCAAGTTGCATGTAGATGGTGTGGTAGCGGGGGTTACAGCGACAAATCCCGACGCCCAACTTAATATCTCCTTCACTGGTTCTTTTGGCGATACAGCCTTGGCGGCAGAAGCAGCCAATACTCAAATCGCAGCCGGCGCTGATGTACTGACAGGCTCTTCGCAACAAGTTGTGGGCGCCATTGGCGTGGCTAAAGAGGCGGGTGTACCCTGGCTTGGTATCCACTCTGATCAGACCCCATTAGCGCCAGAAATTGTAAAGGCGATGGCGATTTACGATTGGGTTCCCACTTTGTTGGACATGATCACATCCAATCAGGCAGGTGAATATGGCGGCCGTGTGATCCGGTTGACACTGGCAAATGGCGGAATGCGGATGCAGTATGCCGATGATCTGCCGGCTGATATTGTAGAAGCCGCGAAAGCTGCTGAAGCTGGCATCATTGATGGCAGTATCACCATCGAAGCACCAGCACGTAACTAGATAGAGCAAAAACATCCCGGAAGTTATTAAGCGGTCAACACCGCGACAACTTCCGGGATGTTACACCAATAGCAAATATGATGGATTTAGTCATACGCAACGGGTTATCGGATCAGACAGGCACACCCATCGAAGTTGGGATTACGGATGGGGTGATTGTGGCTGTTGAACCATCTGGTATGCCCACGGGTGCGAAAGAAATTGACGCCGGTGGTGGGCTGATTTCGCCTGCGTTTATTGAGTCACACTTCCATCTGGAGAATGCGTATCTGTGGGATGGCATGATCAACCAGAGTGGCACGCTGCAAGAGGCCATCGAGATTTATGCCAAAATCAAGCATGACCTGACGGTTGAGGATATGGTGGAACGGGCGGGGCAGGTGATTAAAACGGCCGTTTCCCACGGTACGCTCTGGTTAAGAAGTCATGTCGATATTGACCATATCGCCAAGTTAAGCATCCTGGAAGGGGTTGCCGCCGCCCGTGAAGCGTACAAAGACCTCATCGACATTCAGCTTGGTCGCCTTTCCCGCAGTTGGGGCTGGCGCAAAACCCCGAAGCCGTCGATATGATGTGGCAGGCGATGGAAAATGGCTGTGATTTGGTCGGCGGGATGCCGCACGGCGAGCAGAACATGGACGACGCCGCCAAACAGATCGAAATCGCCTTTGAAATCGCGCAAAAATTTAACGCCGATGTCGATATGCACATCGACGAAACAGACAATCCCTACTGGCATTCGCTGGAACTGCTGGCCGAAAAAACGATTGAAACAGGCTGGCAGGGGCGCGTGACGGCCGGTCACTGCTGTGCCATGTCGGCCTGGGATGACAAAATGGCGGCACGTATCATCGACAAAGTGCGTCAGGCCAATATTCATGTCATCACCAATGCGCCTATCAACTTGATGTTGGAAGGGCGCGGACACAATCATCCCAAACCACGCGGCATTGCCCGCGTGAAAGAACTGCTGGAAGCGGGCGTGAATGTGAGCTTGCGGGCAGGATGATATTCAAAACATGTTCTACCCGTTTGGCAAGATGGATCCGCTGGAAGTGGCGCTGATTACCGCCCACGCCGCCCACCTGGGCGGACCAGAAGAAATCCAGGCCGCCTTTGACATGCCGCGCTACAACGCCGCTAAATTATGGAAGTTAGACGATTATGGCGTGCATGTTGGCGCTCCGGCCAATCTGATTGTGTTGGATGCCAAATCGAGTGTGGAAGCTTTACGCCGCCAACCCGACCGCCGCTATGTCATTCGGCAGGGGAAGGTGTTGGTGGAAACGAAAACGGCCGTTACCTGGCATTAAAAAATGGAGATTAGAGATTGGAGATTGGAGATTCGCTCAATCTCCAATCTCTAATCTCCAATCTCAGTTGAGTCAATCATTATGAGCGAAAAAAACAACCTCCTGCCCTCTGGATTACCGCGCATCGAGTCTTTAGAAATGCGGGGCATCGTCAAAAAGTTCCCCGGCGTGCTGGCGAATGACCACGTTGATTTCGATGTGCAGACTGGCGAAATCCATGCCTTGCTGGGCGAAAATGGCGCGGGCAAAAGCACCTTGATGAAGATTCTCTATGGGTTGTACCAGCCGGAAGAAGGCGAGATTCTGCTCAACGGCAAACCAATCACCATCCACTCGCCCACCGACTCCATCAACCACGGCATCGGCATGATCCACCAGCATTTTATGTTGGTGGATAACGTGACCGTCGCCGAAAATGTGGCGCTCGGTCTCAAGTCAACAAAAGGAATGCGCCTCGATTTGGACGTCGTTTCGGCGCGGATTCGGGAACTGGCAGACAAATATGGCTTGCAAGTAGACCCGAATGCTATCATTTCCAAACTGGCTGTGGGCGAACGGCAGCGGGTGGAGATTGTGAAGGCGTTGTATCGCGGGGCGGCGCTGCTGGTGTTGGATGAACCAACGGCCGTTCTCACCCCGCAAGAAGTAGACGACCTTTTTGTCATTTTCAAACAGATGGCCGCCGATGGTCATGCCCTCATTTTCATCTCCCACAAATTGAATGAAATTTTTGCCCTCACCCATCGGGTGACGGTGCTGCGGGATGGCAAGCTGATTGGCACAGTGAACACGGCCGATGTCACCAAAGCGCGATCTGGCAAACATGATGGTGGGGCGCGAAGTGCTGCTGACACGAGACCGGCAGCCCCGCGAAACGGGCGGAGCACGGCTGGTCTTGGAAAACGTGAACGCCTTCAATGAGTGATGGTCAGCCTGTGCTGAAAAATGTCAGCTTTGAGGTACATTCGGGCGAGATTGTGGGGGTGGCGGGGGTGTCTGGGAATGGACAACGGCCGTTAGCCGAAGCCATCGCCGGACTGCAAAAAGTGGACAGCGGGCAGGTTTCACTGGAAGGCAAAACCGTCACCAATCTGTCGCCAGCCGAAATGTATGAGGTTGGCCTCTCTTATATCCCCGAAGAACGGATGCACGATGGCTGTATCAAAGATTTTTCCGTCGCAGAAAACGCCATTTTGCAGGATTACGTGCATCAACCATTCAGCAAAGGCATCTTCCTCAATTTCAAGGCCATCGCCACCCATGCCCAAGAGTTAATTACCTCCTTTAACGTGAAAACGCCCAGTCAGGAAACGCCCATCAAGAACTTGTCGGGCGGCAACATCCAGAAGCTCATTCTGGCGCGGGAACTGGCGCGGAATCCTCGCGTGCTCATCGCCGCCCAGCCCACACGCGGCGTCGATATTGGGGCGACGGAGTACATTCACGGCCAACTTTTGCGCCAACGCTCTGAAGGTTTAGCCACCCTGCTCATTTCTGAAGACCTGGACGAGGTGAAGGCGATGTCTGACCGCATTGTGGTGCTGTTTGGCGGGGAGATTATGGGCATCGTCAAGAGTGACGAGGTGACGATTGCGCAGTTGGGGCTGATGATGGCGGGCGAGCCGGCCGAGCAGGTTTTTGGTTCGTAGTGCGCACTTTAGTGCGTACACTATGCGCTAAAGCACATACTACAAACCCTAATCCCAGCCTTTGCCGTAATCTCGAATGGGATATTTACGCCACATATCTTGTAGCCACTCCTTCCCCTCATGTTCCAAATACCAATGCACACTACTTTCTGCCCACACATACGGCGAATCCACCGCTCCATGTTTGACGGGGTTGTAATGGATGTAATTGAGCGTCGTAAAATAATGCCGTTCTGAGCGAATCGCCCGATCCGCAAAACGATACCAGACCTTCCTCCCAGAAACACCATCCTCCCGATTCCAGTTGAAAGCAGAACGGCCGTGGACCGTGCGAAACAAATCCCCCAAGACCTCAAAATCTTCAAGGTAAACAAGCAAATGATAATGATTGAGTAACACCACCCAGGCTCGAATCTCTATGCCTGCTTCAATAAATGCCTCAAACAACGCATCCAATAATTCTCGTCTCCGTTCTGCGGATTTCATAAATGGCGTATGTTGATAACAGGTTGCCGTAAGTAAATAATAATTCCGGTCTCGAATCAGATGGGGTGGGCTGTGCGGTGGGAACCCTTTTTTCAAGCGCTCCTGTACCAATTTTTCTCGTTCTTCCGGTGAAAGCTTCCAATATTCATACATATTCGATACCCGTTCGTAGTGCGCACTTTAGTGCGTACAAATACGCGCTAAAGCGCGTACTACAAACCTGCGATTTGCGCTCTAACGAGGCGAGGCGGATATTCCTCACGAATCCAACGGGCAATGAGCGGTACTTGAATTTGATAACCCCCATTCAATTTTTCAATTAAATCGCGGCGCACGAGCTGGCGTGTGGTGAGCAGCAGTTGGCCTTCATCCAATTCAGCAGGTAAACCAGCACCAGCGGCTAAATCTGCCAGCACCAACCGCTCCTGATTGCTGCTGCTGTTCCACAATTCAGCAAAATAATTTTGACCGGCAGCCAAGCCTTTTTCAAAACCCACCTCAAGATCGGCCAGAGTTACCAACAAATGATTGCTTTGGGCACGACGATCTTCACTGTTTAGATAATTAACCAGTTCAAAACCGACCAACTGTACCAAGATAGGGCTGGCAGTGTGTTTGCTGTAAATAGGCAGTCAGGGTTTCAGGCTGATAATCAAGCGGGAAATCCTCTGTGGGATTGGTGATGAGATTACGGGCATCTTTTTCTGGCAGATAACCAACTTTGACGGTCTTGACGTTAATAAAATAAGAAGGCCAGTTATAGTTGAGTTCACTCAGCAAATGCACCCCAGAAAAAAGCAGGGCTAAAGGTGGCTCACCACCCCGCTGGATGAGGTTGCGGAAAAAGCTGAGCACGCTTTCATCCAGCCGTTTTTGCTCAATAGCCTTCTCCACCCATTCAAACTCATCAAAAGTGATAAAAAGCGTGTAACCAACCAGAGGGCGAGCCGCCTCATTGAGCCAGCGGCCAAAGGTGAGATACGGTTCTTTTTCAAAATCAACGGCATTAACGCGCGGCAGCGTCAAGCCCCGATGTTCCAGGCTTTGTCCGGCTATTTTTTGCGCCAGTTCCACCACAAAACCGGCGGCGCTGTTGACAGTGGCGGCTGCTTCTTGCAGGTTGATGAAAACAGGTACCACGTTGCTTGGAAGCTGCTGGGGTAATTGGAGCAGCAGCGATGTTTTGCCGCTGCGCCGGGGACCAAACAAAAGCAAGGTGGGGATTTGAGCCGCACTCAAGCTGTGTTCGATTTCAGCAAAGATATCCTGACGCCCTTTAAAAACCGTTTTGCCATCCGGGAAGATGGGTTTACCAGCAATGAAAGGATTGGGGATTTCTGCACCAGCTTCTTTTTCGGTGGTTAAACGGTTTACTTCGGTTTCAACCAGCCGGATCCATTGACCGAGAATAGGGCGGAGGACCTCGCTAGATGCAAAAGGAATATCTTCAGCCGCTGATTGCAAGGCAAATGTGCTAAAGCTTTGTGGTCTCATTACTGTGGTCAGTTCAATTAATTCATTTATACGGTTTTGCCGCTGCATTTCTGCAATTAATTCAATGGTTTTGCCCGTTTTTCCTGTTCCAGGCAAGCTTTCAAAATCAACAGCTAATCCAAATGTTAGACTGCGCAGTTCTTCTTCATTGAAACTGGCTATCATTTCATCCCGAAGACGAGTGAGATCCACGCCGCTTTTTTCTTTTGTGGTTTTGGCTGTTTGATACTGCGGCAATGCGGTTTGCATCTCGCGCAGAGCAGCGGAGGCGCGGTTTAGACGGGTGAGTTGATTAAAACGGCTGCTGGCTTGATGGGCAGCATTGAGATCAACAGCCACCTGATCCAGAGCCTGCCAAAAGGCTTGCGGACCGGTTTGGGGCAGCCAGGACACATCCTGGCGAATGGATGCCAGAGCAGACAGATTGTCAATTTGTTGAAATTCTTTAAGCAGCAGGCGTTCAACTGCCCGCGGAGCGGCCCAACCCTGGCGAAAGGAAGCGGCTACCTCATCTATAGCGGTTAATCCTGCTGTGCGATCGGCTTTCGTGAGCTGAACCAACAGACCATCTAAAAAGAAGAGGCGAAACCAGATGCGTTCATCCCAATGTTGGGGAGAACGGCGGTACCAGGCAGCGGTACTACCCAAAGAATTACGCATGAACAAATAAACCAGCATATTCCAGGGTAAATACACCAAATACAGTGGGATTCGGAAAAATAATAACCAGATAATAAAAATATCAACAACGCCAACAATTAAGCCAATCCGAATCGGGTCAACAGGCCCTTCCCCCAACGACATAAAGCCCGCATAGACACCTCCAAACACGCCAAACGCCACGCCAACCGCCACGCCACCCGCCACGCCAAACGCCACGCCACCCGCCACGCCAAACGCCACGCCAACCGCCACGCCCCCCGCCACGCCAAACGCCACGCCAAACGCCACGCCAACCGCCACGCCAACCGCCACGCCACCCGCCACGCCCCCCGCCACGCCAACCGCCACGCCAAACGCCACGCCAAACGCCACGCCCAACGCCACGCCAACCGCCACGCCCCCCGCCACGCCAAACGCCACGCCAAACGCCACGCCAAACGCCACGCCAAACGCCACGTTTAGCGCGCTAAACGTGGCGGTTGGCGTGAGCAGCACCCTCATCGCTTCAGCCAGGGGCATCAAAATCAACAAACCAAGCGTCAATCCGTAAAAATTAGCCAGAAACATCTGGCGCAAGTGGCGGCGTAATGCCGGATTTTGTCGCAATTGCTTGCGCACGCGCAATACAGAAAAATCCCCATCACTATCAACGTCTACACCCAACTGCCGTTGATAATTTCTGAGGGTGATCGGTTTGAAGAAACACCCAGTACAAAAATCTGAGGGGCTGCGTGAGCCATTCTTCTCGTTTCATTCTGATTTATTTCTTCCCAGCAGCTGCCCAAACCAGGCAATGAGATCCTGGCCTGTCAATTTGCCCACCAGAACAAGGATAAATGGAAAAATTACCACCAATAACAGCACTAAATTCCCCGTTGATTGATCACCAATCAAGGTTTTGAGCACCCAGGCCAATACCACCACCACCAGCAGCGAAACTAAAGTGACGGCCAAAAATGATTTTAAATCTACCCCGGTTTGCTTGTTTTCAACCGGTTTAGGTTCAACCGGCGTTTCAGCCGCCTCTGCGCCTGCATCATCTTGTTTTGTATCCACCACTTCGGATGCTGGCGGGGCCTCTGGCGGGGAAGGCGCCGGGGGCATCTGTTTGTCTACCCACTCCCTAAATCCGAAGCTAAAAGATCGATATGCCCCATTTTGAACCACCAAAACCCCTTTCCGAACCAGGCCTCTAGCCTGGTGTTGTTTATCCGGGTTCGGAGGCAATGACCCCACGTTTAGAAAAATTGATTGCTCCTCGGGTGAAAGCGCCTGCCATAAACCATGCCAGTGGCGTTCTGCTTCCCAGGTAAAATCTTCTTTTACCTGCTCAACGGTAAAATCACCATTATTCAGGGCATCACAAAGGTAGAACCCTGCCATTTGCAGGTAAAACGGGTGTGGTCCACAAAAAGCCAGAAAATCATCTCCTACCGCCTGAGGCACTGCTATCTGGCTGCGGGACAGCGGCTCTACCAATAAGTTTCGGGCGGGGGTCTCTTCTAACAGCGCTAAATCCAGTTGGTTAAAAATATTGTCAAAGTTTGAAGTCAGACCGCCGCTTTCGATTAAATCGGAGAGGGGATGCTGAGAAACCGTCATAAAAGCGAGTTGACCCGCATTACCCAGTGCTCGCCAGCTTTCAAACACATCATCGGTAAATTCTTGCGGCCGTTTTGTCAGGTTTTCAAACTCATCCAGGCATAAAACCGGTGAAAAATCAAGTGATTTAAAATGACGTACCGTTGTTGAGAATTCAGCCAACGTACTCACCTTCTAATGCCGGATATGTCTGCTTTTTGCGCCCACTGCGTCACTGCGCCAGAAAGCAATCCGGCCAGCGTATGATAGCGGGCATCCTGCAAATCGAGATAGGCAAAAATATACTGACCATCCTGGAAAACTGACTCGTGATGGCTCAGGTAATACATCAAGGAAGATTTGCCCACGCGCCTCATGCCCACGATGGAACAACTGCTCATGGTTTGCAAACGGGCCCGCAGCCGCCGCCTCTCATTCTCGCGGCCAAAGAACATGGCCGTATCGGTTACCATACGGCCGGCACTGTAAGGGTTGGTAGATTGCGGTTTTTCTGCCTGGGCAATTTCAACGGCGGCTGGGGGTGGCGCGGCTTCAACAGGTTTGGGAACGTCTGCAGGAGGCACATCTTCAGGTTGTTGTGGAACCATCTGATACGTTTTGGTTAATTGGGGTCTTTTATTCACTACTGCCTGTGCCAATTCAGGCAGTCTCCCGCGCCGGTCCATGTAGCCAATGAGTTCTCTCGCCTGGCTGCGTTTACCGCCACTGCCTAAGTCTTCATATTCCACCTTCAGGCTCATACACAGTTCAGCCAGTTCGGAGGTGTTGAAACTATTAGCTAAATCATCAAGCAACTGGACTTTATCCATGACTTCCACCTTTTTCAATTACAGAGAAACCTGAGAGAGATTATAGCGCAATTTAGTTTGTCGGCATTGCTTTGGGCTGAGTGTAAATGATGGCTGAAGCCATCACTACGAACCAGTCATCACGCTTTGGTTTGTAGTGCGCACTTTAGTACGTATAAATAGGCGCTAAAGCACGTACCACGAACTTGGGTTAGCCCCATGCACCGTCTCGTTTTGTGGTATCTCCCACCTCCCATAAAAGTACGCTAATCAGGGGTACTAAAGACCCGCTGACAAAATGGATAATTTCCCCGATACTATTCTTTAAGCTTTCCACGCTCCGCTTCAATAAAGACGGTTCTTTTTGAAGCTGACAAGTTTAAAAACAAGCCGAATCAGTGAATCAACTAACCAACTGGACACTAGCGTTTTTTATATTTCTCTCCGGTAGGGGCTTTGCAAGCAAAGCCCCTACACTCGACTGAGATTTGATTTTCGCCAGACTCCAGTAACCAACTCGTTTTTACACATAAAGGCATTCCCTATGCTAAATTCAAAACCCACAATCGGATTCCTCATGATCAATACAGATCAAAGCTACCAGGTTCCTATCTGGCATGGCGTTGAGGATGAAATCAAAAAACATGACGTCAATTATGTTTCTTATGTTGGTATCAAGGACGATACACCTCGAAATCACGCCCATTCCCTGGCCCAAAATAAAGATATTGATGTCCTCATCGTCATTTTTTCTGTCTTAGGCAATTATGCCACCAGAGAAAATATGATTGAGTTCTTAGATCAATACCCAAAGGTGCCCATTGTCCACATTGGGGTGCCCATCCCCCAAGCGCACAACATTTTAATTGATGGCACGGCCGGTCTGGAAGCCCTTATCTCGCACATGATAGAGGATCACGGTCATAGACGGTTGGCCTTCATTCGCGGGATAGCGGGGCATGAAGAAGCAGAACAACGCTACCAGGTTTATATAAATGCTCTGGAAAAATATAACATTCCGTTTGATCCAGATTTGGTGACTCCTGGTGATTTTATTTTCAGTTCAGGGCAGAAAGCCGTGGCCTTGTTAATGGATGAACGTGGCGTGGAGTTTGATGCGATTGTTGCCGCCAATGACAATATGGCTATCGGCGCGTTACGAGAACTGCAACGGCGGGGTGTAAAAATACCGCAGCAAGTCGCCATTGTGGGGTTTGACGATACGGACGATGCCCGATCTACCATTCCACCACTGACAACGGTGCGCCAACCTCTGTATAAACAAGGACAACAAGCTGCCCTGGCGGCGATTGCCCTTCTCGCCGGAGAAACCGTTCCAGAAAACACATTTTTGCCTGGGGAAATGGTCGTGCGTCAATCTTGCGGCTGTATGTCTCAGACGATTCAACAGGCAATTGTTACCCTGTCCGATACAGACAGAGTGGTAACTGATGACCAAGATTTAGCAGCTCTTCTGGAAACCTGCCATGATCAACTTTTGCTGGAAATGGAAACGGCCGTTGATCCCACCCAGTCACAAGAAACAACCGCCCAAATCCCGCAACTTATCGACAGTTTCAATGCAGATTTGGTGAATGGCACCTTTGACACATTTCTGCCAACACTGGAAAAACTATTACAAAATGTTATCCAGGTAAATGGCAATATCCATGTATGGCAAAATGGCATTTCAGCCATGCGGCAGATAATATTGCCCCTTTTGCGGCAGCCTAATCTCATTATCCATGCCGAAAATTTATGGGGGCAAGGGCGGGTTGCCATTGGCGAAATCACGGATCGAACTGTGTTAGCCACGCTTTACCAATCTGAGTTCTTATCCTATGCGCTCAATGAGATGGGCACTCAACTTGGTACTTCCCAAAACATTGTTGAGATGTGTGATTTATTGTTTGAATTTTTACCCAAATTGGGCATACCTCAATGTTATTTATCTCTGTTTGAGAATGCGACTACTTCCACAAAACAAGCACGGCTTATCTTGGCTTATGATGAAAACGGCCGTTCCACCCTCCCCCCTGAAGGCATTCTCTTCCAGTCCAATCAACTCGTTCCCCCCGACATCTTCCCAAAAGACAAAGCCTTGCATCTCATGGCGCAAACACTTTATTTTCAAGACACCTTACTTGGCTTTGTCCTGTTTAATACAAACAAACTGCTGGAAGGCATGCTCTATGAAACATTGCGCGTGCAACTCAGCAGTACCTTTATGAGCAATCTTGCCAAGCAAGGGGAAAAACAAGCCTTACAATTGCGTGCCGTCGCTGAAATCGGCTCGGCGGCCGCCACCATTTTAAATAAAGATGAACTGCTAAACCGAGTCGTCGATCTCAGCCAGGAACGGCTTGGTTTTTATCATGTCCACATTTACATGCTCAATAAAACAGGTGATATTTTAAATCTGGCTGCCAGTTCTGGGGAAGTCGGCAGCCAGATGGTTCGTGACGGTTGGCACATCTCGCTGGAACAGAAAAACTCGCTAATCGCCCGTGCTGGCCCGATCTGGGCAGCCGGTTATTGTGAATGATGTTTACCAGGTTAAAGATTGGATGCCCAATCCCATGCTACCTGATACAAGATCAGAGTTAGCGCTGCCCATTCTGCGTGACAACAAAGTTATTGGAGTCATGGATGTGCAATCAAAATTTGTGGGTAAATTAGATGAGAGTGATGCGAACTTACTGAGATCGTTGAGCAGCCATATCACAGGAACGCTCACCAATATTGACCTGTTTCAACAAACTGTCCAGGCGAAGGAAGCGGCCGAACAAGCCTATGCCATCGCAGAGCAAGTTAAGCAAGAAGCGGAAATCGCACGCACAGAGGCGGAAACTGCACGAGAAGAAGCCGAATCTGCGAAACAAGCCATGGAAATTCAGGTTTGGCAAACCACTGGACAATCTGAGTTAAATAACAAGATGCGTGGGGAACAGGATATTTCCACGTTATCGACCCATGTGGTGCAGCAGCTATGCCATTACCTGAACGCCCATATCGGCGCATTTTATGCCGCCCGTGAGGGCACTTTGCACCTGACTGGCTCTTATGCTTACAGCAATCAAGCGGGTGTCAACCAGTTCAAGTTTGGGGAAGGGTTGGTTGGACAGGCGGCGGTGGAAAAACGGCCGTTACTCATCACCCATGTCCCCGCCAACTACATCACCGTTAAATCAGGTCTCGGCGAAATAGCACCGCGCCACATCATGCTCTTCCCCATCCTGTACGAAAACGAAGTCAAAGGCGTCATCGAACTGGGAACCTTGAACGAATTTAGCAATCGAGAAATGGAATTCCTGGAAACCGCCCTCGCCAACATTGGCATTGTCATCAACACCACCCAGGACAGAGAACGCATCAATGAACTGCTGCGCCAAACCCAACAGCAAGCCGAAGAACTGCAAGCTCAAGGGGAAGAACTGCGCGTCGCCAACGAAGAATTGGAAGCCCAAACAGAAAGTCTACGCGCCTCAGAAGGCAAACTGCGTGAAAAACAGATCGAACTGGAAGGCACAAACACCCAGCTTGAAGAAAAAGCACAGGCGTTAGAAGAAAGCGCAACGGCACTCCAACAAAAACAAGCGGCGCTAGACATCCAAAATCAAGACCTCAAGGAAGCGCAGATTGAATTGGAACGCAAGGCAGAAGAATTAGCTTTAGCCAGTAAATATAAATCTGAGTTCCTGGCGAATATGTCGCACGAACTGCGCACACCGCTCAACAGTCTGCTCATTTTGGCACGTATGTTGATGGAAAACAAGCAAGGCAATTTGAATGAAGAAGAGGTGGAATCTGCCCAAATTATTTACAACGGCGGCAATGATTTACTCGACCTCATCAACGATATTCTCGACCTCTCCAAAGTAGAGTCGGGCAAAATGCAATTTACTTTTGAGCCGATGGCGTTCCGCGATTTAGAGAGCATTATTCGCGCCCAATTCGGTCACATCGCGGTGCAAAAAGGTCTCGATCTGCATATTGATCTGGCAGAAGATTTGCCGTCAAGCATGGAAACAGATTCTCAACGCACCACACAAATCATCAAGAATATGCTTTCAAATGCGTTTAAGTTCACCAACGAGGGCAGTGTTACACTGGCTATTTATCGACCGGATGGCCGCACGGATTTATCACGCAGCAAGCTCAATCCGGCTGATGCCGTTGCCATTAGCGTCACTGATACAGGCATTGGCATGACGGCTGAACAGAAACGAATCATTTTTGAAGCATTCCAGCAAGCGGACGGCTCTACCAGCCGTCAATATGGGGGGACGGGTTTAGGGCTTTCTATTTCCCGTGAATTAGCCATACAAATTAGGCGGCCATATTGAGGTGGAAAGCGAGCCAGGGCAAGGCAGCACGTTTATTTTATATTTGCCTATTGGGAAACCTGGACATGAAGGAGTAGAAACGGCCGTTTCCCCACCAGTCGTTCTCCCCAAACCAACAGCCCCCATAACACCCCAGGCAACCCCAGCTAAACTGGCCCCCATGCCCGCAGATGATCGCCACAACCTGCAACCTGGCGATAAAGTGCTTTTGCTCATCGAAGATGATCCCAACTTCGCCAAAGTCATCTACACCTACTCCCATGAAAAAGGGTTCAAGAGCCTCATCGCTGGCACCGGACAAGACGGGTTCATGCTCGCCTCAAAATACCGGCCCGATGCCATCATTCTCGACCTCAACCTGCCCGACATGACTGGCTGGGAAATCCTGGAAGTCTTCAAAAGCGATCCCAATACCCGCCACATTCCCGTGCACATCATGTCGGTTGAAGATGAAAATTTGGATGCGTATCGCAAAGGGGCGATGGGCTACATCACCAAACCCGTCAGCAAAGAAACGTTGGACGCCTCCTTTTCAAAAATCCAGGGGTTTGTAGATCGAGACATCAAATCGCTGCTGTTGGTTGAAGACGATGCCAATTCACGGCGCAGCATCAAGCTGCTGCTCAACAGTGATAATGTGCAGATAAGCGAGGCAGACATGGGGAAAACGGCCGTTGCCATGCTAGAAAGCCAACACTTCGACTGCATGATCCTCGACCTCAGCCTGCCCGACATGACCGGCTTTGAAGTCCTCAGACTCATGAACGAAAAAGGCATCGCCGGCAAATGTCCCATCATCGTCTATACCGGCCGAGACCTCACTCCCGAAGAAAACATGGAACTCATGAAATACACCGACAGCGTCATCGTCAAAGGCGTCAAATCACCCGAACGCTTACTCGATGAAACCGCCCTCTTCCTGCATCAAGTCATCGCTGAAATGCCCGAAGAAAAACAAAAAACAATCAAACAGCTATACAGCCAGGACGAACGCCTCAAAGGCAAAAAAATACTCGTTGTCGATGACGATATGCGCAATTCCTTTGCCCTCTCCAAACTCCTCTCCGAAAAAGAGATCGTCGTGCGCATCGCCCAAAACGGGCAAAAAGCCTTAGAGTTTGTAGAACAAGAACCCTTTGATCTCATCCTCATGGACATCATGATGCCCATTATGGACGGTTACGAAACCATCAAACATATACGTACCCAAGCCAAATTCAACGGGTTGCCCATTTTGGCACTCACCGCCAAAGCCATGAAAGGGGATCGTGAAAAATGCATCGCCGCCGGTGCCAACGACTACCTTGCCAAACCCATAGACGTAGATCGCCTATTTTCCATGTTACGTGTTTGGCTGTATCAATAGAAATTCTTAGCGAGATTAGACCAATCTTAAAGATTGGTCTAATCTGGAAATCAAACGTTATTCTCACGCAAGCATAATGAACATTCTTGGAAATAAAAATGAGTTCTATTTATCCGCAGATTAACGCAGATTGACGCAGATTGACGCTTCGCTTAAGGGTTTTAATCGGCGAAATCGGCGAAATCTGCGGATTAGATTAAATCTAATGAACACATTTTTTACGGTAGAGGAATATTTTGGATAACAGTGACATCGAACAAATCGAAGTAACACTACTGCTAGAAGCCATTCACCAACGGTATGGTTACGAATTCCAGCAATACAGCCCTGCCTCCATGAGACGGCGCATCATGCACCATCTGGCAAAAACCAGCCATGAAACCATCTCCGAATTAATTCCAGATATCCTACACAAACCAGAAACCTTCGAAGCCTTATTCTTCGACATCTCCGTCACCGTTACCGAAATGTTCCGCGATCCCTGGTTCTTTCAAGCGCTCAGAGAAAAAGTCTTCCCCTTTCTAAAAACATACCCCTTCATCAACATCTGGCAAGCAGGCTGTGCCACAGGCGAAGAAGTCTATTCATTAGCCATTTTACTCAAAGAAGAAGGACTCTATGAGCGAACCCGCATCTATGCGACCGACTTCAACGACAACGCCCTCAAAACGGCTAAAGCACGCATTTACCCCTTAGATCGGATCAAAGAATACAGCAACAACTATCGCCTGTCTGGAGGCAAAGAATCCTTAGCCGATTATTATCATGCCCGTTACCAATCAGTCATCTTCGATAAATCGCTGCAACAAAACATTACCTTTGCCAATCATAACTTAACGACTGATGGTGTTTTTGCTGAGATGCATTTGATTTTATGCCGCAATGTACTAATTTACTTTAACCGCACTTTACAAGATCGCGCCCTGAAAACTTTTTGCAACAGCTTACACTACAATGGCTTTCTGTGTTTGGGCAGCAAAGAGACTGTTCAGTTTTCAGCAATAGAGAAGGATTTTGTGGATTTTGCGTCTAAAGAAAAAATTTACCAATCCAAGCACCGTAATAGCACCACAAAAGAGCTGTTATTTATAAAAAAAGATGATGAACATTAAAGCAATTGTTGTGGGGACATCGGCAGGCGGGCTAAATGCCTTGCAACAAATTCTGGCACCCTTGCCAGAAAATTTTCGGTTCCCAATATTAATTGTGCAGCATCGTTGGCCCACCCAAGACGACTTGCTGGCATTTACACTCAATGAATCTTGCAAACTCCCCGTCAAAGAAGCCAATCAACTGGAACCGATTTGCCCCGGCACGGTTTATTTGGCTCCAGCTAATTACCATTTACAAGTGGAGCCTGATAAAACATTGTCTTTATCAGTGGATGCCAAAGTGTGTTATTCACGCCCTGCCATTGATGTGTTATTTGAAACAGCAGCGGCGGCCTATCATGCAGAAGTAGTCGGCATTATTCTCACGGGGGCGAATCGTGACGGGACGGCAGGCTTGCAAAAAATCAGAGAAAATGGCGGTTTCACCATCGCCCAAGACCCAACCACGGCAGAAGTTGCCACGATGCCCAACGCCGCTATTCTGGATAATGTTATAGACAAAGTTTTGTCTCTCCCTGAAATCGCTCAATTTCTCACCGAGCTTTCTTTTGAAGGTCAGCAAATCAATGACAAATAATTTTCAACGCAACCCTAAAATACTAATTGTTGACGATAAACCCCAAAACTTATACGTGCTTGAAAAACTTTTGGCACAGATAGAAGGCGTAGACGTTTTCCAAGCCGATTCTGGCTTTGTGGCACTTGAATTGACGCTGGAGCATGAGTTTTGCCTAGCCATTGTGGATATTCAGATGCCAGAAATGGATGGCTACGAATTGGTGGAACTCCTGCGCGGGAATCCTGCGACGACTAGTCTGCCCGTTATTTTCGTCAGTGCCATTTTTTCTGATGAGTACCATCACCGCAAGGGATATGAGGCGGGAGCGGTTGATTTTATGAGCAAACCGTTTGTGCCAGAAATTCTGTTGAGTAAGGTACGTGTCTTTTTGGATCTTTACCAACAGCGTATGAAAGTGGAACAACTGGCTAAAGAAAATGAAGTTTTGTATGAGGTTGAGAAAGAGTTGCGGGAGTATGAAGAAGGGAGAGCCGATGCCTTAACGAAACTAAATAAAAGCAAGGATAAATTTTTCTCGATTGTTTCCCACGATCTGCGAACCCCGTTTAACGGCTTACTGGGTAATGCACAATTGTTGTTGATGGAAATAGAAGAGTTGAATCTTCCTGATATTCAAGGGATGGCCGAAGATATTCTCAAGTCTGCGCAAAGTGCCTACCGCTTGCTGGAAAATCTGCTCTCCTGGTCACAGTTGGAAGGGGGGCGCATGGAAGTTCGGTCGGAAGTGGTTGATTTAGATGCGGTTATTAGAACCACGATAGATTTGCTGGAGCAAACGGCCGTTCAGAAACAAATCAAGCTCGTCAATCGGGCAGAAACTGGGTTGAAGCTCTTTGTGGACGAAAATATGCTGTTTACCGTGCTGCGCAACCTCGTCGCCAACAGTCTAAAATTCACGCCAGCCGCAGGCACAGTGTCCATCACGACCAAACAAATACCGTCATCGGGACATGTGGAGGTGTCGGTCATTGATACCGGCGTAGGCATCTCTGCTATAGACCAAGAAAAACTCTTTCAGTTTGATTCTCACTTTACCATGCCCGGCACTTCTCAAGAACAAGGTGCTGGGTTAGGTCTCATTCTTTGTAAAGAAATGGTTCAACGAAATGGGGGTTCTATTTGGATGCAAAGTGAACTGGGGAAAGGCACCGTTGTCTCGTTTAGCCTTCCGCTCGTCGAGGAAGATGCTCTGTCTATAGAGCCAACACTCATTGATCTGACTGATTAAAGTCAGCGATCATATTTTTCTGGTTTCCCTGGCTATAAATGAGGGTTTGCCATTGCCAACAGTAATCATCGTCAACAAGCGTGGCCTGGATTGTTAGGTGGATGGTATCTCCAGTCACCAGATGGACGGGCTTAAGAAACGGGAAAAAGCCCCGCCCATACACGTCCGCCACTTTTCCAGCTTGAGGGGCATTAGAAAAGCCAATCCCGTCCGCCAGTTCCGCATCAAACCAAACCAACAAGCCATGTGCCATGCCATCCCGAACGGCCGTTTGCTCAATTTCAGCGCCCACATCAGGGTTTGTAATGGTGCGGTAATCGAGGGTCGTCCAGTTAGTCGGCTCTGTAAGCAAGTGGCGAGCGCGAATCAAATCTGTGCCATCATGATGCCATTGGTTTAAGACGATTTGACGGGCAGGTTCCATGTTGAAGCCATACGGATCCGTCCACGGCTGGAGCAAGTTTTTGTAAATGGTTGGGTGTTCCACCACAGAGACCCACAACGAATCTTTTTGCGGAATCAGAACCCCATGCGGAGCCAAATGCCGCTGGCGAGCATCGACGATGGTAGGAATATGTTGGCCAAACAAAGGCAGTGTACCCCGTAAATCAGACACAATCACATCAGCACGTTCGGGCAGGGTGATAGTGGTAGAAATATCTTGGATGAATTCGATACGGTCGGCGAACCCGTTGGCCTCGGCCAATGCACGAGCCAGGTCAATAGCGTCGTTTGGCTCGAGGGCGTAGACCTTTTTGGCTCCAAATTTACAAGCAAGCAGGGCGTGAATACCGATGGCGGTACCTATGTCTAAAACGATGGATTGGGGGGTAACGGCCGTTTTCAGCGCATAAGCATACGGATCCATCCGTACCTGGTCGGCAAGCATTTGGCCGTAATCAATTAAGTCATACATGGGGGGAATAAAAAACCCTGACAGACTTTTGAAGCCTGTCAGGGTTGGTAGTTTACATCTGGTCTAAAATTTGTTTTTTCTTCGCGTCAAACTCTTCGTCAGTAAGAATGCCTTTGTCACGCAAATCAGCCAAACGCTGAAGTTGGTCAATGTAATCAGGTTGTGCAGCCGCAGCCGGTTCAACCTCATCTGGATAAGCCGCATCTTCTGCTTCATCAGCGGCATCAACTTGATCCATTTCTTGATCATCCAGCTCCTCAGGTTGAATGCCTAATTGCTGGGCCGCTTGAGCCAATTGCTCATCTGTCAACTCTTCAGCAGGCTTACCAGTTTGCTGTTCAATGCGCTCGACATCTTTTTTGCTGTATTTGTGAACGGCAGATGTCCCCAAAACGATCATGCCACCAACCAACATCATGCGCCGTCTTCTTACGCGACGACGACGGCGTGCACGCATACGTACAGCCATCCGGGTTGCTGCTCTTCTTCCTGGGCCTCGTCCAGGGCCACCAATTCCACCGGGACCACCAGGGCCGCCTGGGCCACCAATTCCTCTGCGTCTCATAGTTCACCTCCATCAAATATGTTTGTTACTTATAGTTAGGTAAAAGCGGGAAAGTTTTTGGAATTAAAATTGCGCGAAACCCGCTTTTACTTGAAGGAAACCACAATTCTACGTGTGGTAATTTTGAAAACTTTTTGTGGTTTACCTAAATTATCATACGAGTATCTGATGCCAAGAAGCAACTGTCAAATAATTCAGTCAGTATACATACACCTGCTTGACTGACAAATCTAATCTAACCGCAAAGAGCGCAAAGGACGCAGAGGAGAGAAAGCTTTTAAAATCTTTGCGCTTTTTGCGTCCTTTGCGGTAAAAAATAAAATCTGTCAGTCAATCAGATGCGTACACAGCATTTTTATTGACTCAGTTTTGGCACTCTGACTGGGGGCGCGTACAATCTTAAACTATGGTTTTCTTTGAAATAGAAGGACAAACTAAACTTATGACCCAACAACACCCCAATGATCCACTCCACGGCGTTACCCTAGAGATGATTGTGACCAGTCTTGTAGATTATTATGGTTGGAACGAGCTAGGCAAGCGCATCAATATTCGCTGTTTCAACAACGATCCTTCCATCAAATCCAGCCTCAAATTTTTGCGCAAAAACCCGTGGGCCAGGAAACAAGTCGAAGATTTATACATCGAAACGAAAAAGAATATGCCTTGATGATTCTATACACGAGTTTGATGCTCATTTAGGGTCTGCAAAACAACTTGCCAACTTACCAACTTCTCACTATACTGCCCGCCGCAGAAGCCAGTGTTCAGTGAACAGTGTTCAGTAAACAGTGAACAGTCGCCAAACACCAATGACTACAAGACTAACCGACTAACGACTCGACTAAAAAACCATGCGTCTAAAAAAACTAACCCTGCAAGGCTACAAAACCTTTGCCAGCAAAACAGAATTCATCTTTGACGACGGCATCACCGCCATCGTCGGGCCAAACGGCAGCGGCAAAAGCAACGTCGCCGACGCCGTGCGCTGGGTGCTGGGTGAACAAAGTTACGGCACCCTGCGCGGCAAACGCACCACCGACATGATCTTCGCCGGCAGTCAAAAACGCCCCCGTTCCGGCATGGCTCAAGCCATCCTCACCCTCGACAACAGCGACGGCTGGCTGCCCATCGACTACACCGAAGTAGAAATTGGCCGCCGCGCCCACCGTTCCGGCGAAAACGAATACCTGCTCAACGGCCAAAAAGTGCGCCTCAAAGACATCGCCGACCTGCTGGCAACCAGCGGTTTAGCCCAGCGCACCTACACCATCATCGGCCAGGGACTCATCGACCAGGCACTTTCCCTGCGTGCCGAAGAGCGCCGCGCCCTGTTTGAAGAAGCGGCTGGCATCCACCACTACAAATCGCGCCGCGCCGAAACCCTGCGCCGCCTGGAAGAAACCCGGCACAACCTGGAACGGGTGCACGACATTCTCAACGAAATCGGGCCGCGTATGAGTTCGCTCAAGCGGCAAGCCATCCGCGCCCAAAATTACGAACAAGTCGCCCAAGACCTGCATCATTTACTGCGTATCTGGTATGGCTTCAAATGGGAGCAGACCAAGGGCAACATGCGCCTGGCGCGGGAACGGGCCGCCACCGCTGAAAAAGCGTGGCAGGAAACGCGCAAAGAGTACCTGATTCAGCAAGACAAAATCGATGTCATTCGCCGCCGCATCAATGAGTTACAAGATAAAACGGCCGTTACCCGCCAACAGCGTGAAGACGTGCGCGAACAGCTCGAAAAAGCCCGCCGCCAGGTCGCCATTCTCAGCGAACGACAGCAATCTTTACAGCGCCAACTCGCCGACATCGAACAAGACCTGCCAGATGTGGAAAAACAACTCGCCGCTGCCCAGGCAGATTTAGCCTCCGCCACTTCAGAACTGGAAGCGGCTCAGGCCAGCCTCAACGAAAATCAAACCGAACTGCGCCAGTTCAACGCCACCTTCCAAACCCAGCAAGGCGAAATTAACCACTGGCAAAAGAAACTCAGCCAGGTGGTGCAAGACCAGCGCACCAGCCAGAACAAATTAGCGCAGGCCGAAGGACAGCTCAGTCAACTGCAAGAACGGCTCAAAGAACAAGCACAACCTGCCGCCGACAGTCCCAGTCGCCGAAACCGTGCAGTTGGAAAAACGCAGTCAACAATTAACGGCCGTTCTCCAATCTGCCCAAAGCAAAAGCGACGAACTGCGCCAAAAACGAGACGAAGCGCAAACTCAGCACCAGGAAATCGTGCGCGAACTCAAAACCTTGCGCCGCGACCTCAGCGACGAGCAGAAAACACTCAACAAGCGCCGCCAAGACCTTGCCCGCCTGGAAGCCCGCGCCGACATGCTCGACCAGATGCGCCAAAAAGAGAGCAAAGTCAAAGGCAGTGCCCGCAGTTTAGGCCAACTCGCCAGCCTCATCACCATTCCCGAGGCACACGAAGCCGCGCATCGCTGCCGCGCTCGCCAACCGTCTCACCGCCCTCGTTTTGCCCGACGAGACCAACTTGTGGCAGCTCATCCAGGACAACCCGGAACAAGCGTTAACGGCCGTTTCCCTCGAAAACCTCTACAAGCCCCCACCAAACCCAGCCTGCCCAGCCACAAACACGTCATTGGCTGGGCCAACGAACTCGTCACCTGCAACCCCATCGTCAAGCCGCTGGTAGACCTGCTCCTGGGCCAAATCCTGCTCGTCGAAGACAGCAAAACTGCCTTCCAACTCGCCCAGGAACTGCCCGCTGGCTGTCTCGCGGTCACTGCCAATGGCTTTATTGCTCACGCGGGCGGACTGGTTGAACAAAACGGCCGTTCCACCCAAAACAACGTACTCGCCCGCGAAACAGAATGGCGTGAGGCACAAGAAGAAGGCAGAAGGCAGAAGGCAGAATTGGAAGCGCTCGAAGCTGATCTGGCTGAGAAACAAGCAAAAATCGACGCCATGCAGAAAGAGACCGACCGTCTGCAAAATGAAGAACAGCGGCTTTGCCCGTCTGCAAAACGAAAGCGGCCAGCGTCTTTCCCAGGCCCAACGCGACCTGGATCGCATCGAGCAACAGCAAACCTACCTGAAACGCCAGGAAGACAGCACCCGCCAGGAAACAGAACGGCTGGAAAGCCGCATCCAACTGGTTTCTGTGCAACTTGAAGCAGACCGGAAAACGGCCGTTACTCTGGAACAAGAACTCGAAACCACCCGCGCCGCCCTGGAAGCCCTGCCCGTCGCCGAAGCGCAGCAGCAGCGCCAGGCATTGCAGCAGCAAATCAGCGCCTCCAGCACCATCGTCGCCGGACGCCAGGCCGTGGTAGACAGCCGCCGCGCCACCCTGCAACAAGTCGAGCGCCAACACCAACGTCTGCAAGAACGGCTCACCACCCTGCGCCGCCAACAACGAGATAACACCCTCACCGACGAAGAAATCACCCTGCAAGCCTTGCAAAAAGAACAAACCCGCCTGGACGAAGCACTCCAACCCCTGCAAGAGGAACTGAGTAAATCTCGGCGCGAGATGGCCGCCCTCGAAGACGACACCGCCGACATCAACAAGTTCACCCACGAACGGGAAACCCAGTACACCCAGGCCAAAATCGCACTCAGTCAGCAGGAAACGGCCGTTGACGGCCTGCAAGAACGCATCAAAGCCGATCTCGGCATCGTCGCCCTCAGCTACGACGCCGACCAAACCGGCGCCACCCCCCTGCCCATGAGCGAAGTCGTCGAGCAGTTACCCATCGTCACCGAACTCCCCGGCGACATCGAAGACACCATCCAAAACTACCGCGGCCAAATGCATCGCATGGGCGCCATCAACCCCGACGCCCCCCAAGAATACGAACAAGTAGCCGAACGGCACGAATTTCTCACCCAACAAGTCGAAGACCTCACCCTCACCGATGCCCAACTACGCAAAGTCATCGCCGAACTGGACGACCTGACCTCCCGCGCCTTCGGTGAAACCGTCGATAAAGTCAACACCGTCTTCGGCGAAACCTTTACCCAGCTCTTTGGCGGCGGCTCCGCCCGTCTCATGCTCACAGACCCCGACGACCTGACTATCAGCGGCGTCGACATCATCGCCAGCCTGCCCAACCGGCGCGAACAAGGGCTTGGCCTGCTTTCCGGCGGCGAACGGTCGCTCACGGCCGCCGCCCTCATTTTCTCGCTGCTCAAAGTATCACCCACCCCCTTCTGCATCATGGACGAGGTAGACGCCGCCCTGGATGAAGCCAACGTCAACCGCTTCCGCGAACTACTGCGCGAACTGAGCCTCAAAAGCCAGTTCATCGTCATCACCCACAATCGCGGCACGGTGCAAGCCGCCCAAACCATCTACGGCATCAGCATGGGCGACGACAGCGCCAGCCAGATGATTTCCATCAAGCCAGAAGATTACATCAAACAAGAAAAGCTGGTTTAACCTTCCCCTATCCCTAGCCCATCCCTCGTTCCACGCTCCGCGTGGAATGCCTGTCTGGACGCTCCGCGTCCAGCCAGACGTTGTTAATTCACCCAAAAACCGTTACCATTACATCATTCTCGATAAGATAGAACTGGATATAGTTACAAATGGCTCAATCACCAACCCCTGTTGAATACGAAATTCTAAACGGCATCACCGCCACACCACCTGCCTCTGATCCCAGTCAAACCCTCCCGATTTCTACCACCCCATCCGTGCAGAATGTTTCAAAGGATCAATTAGATATTCTCATTCGACTGGTCATTGGTACAGGGCTGATTGGCGCTGAGGAATTAGGCCAATATCTACAGAAATGGGAAGAATCTGCCCGCCAACAAGCGGCCGATGAGCTGACACAACGCGAAGAAACCAAAGCGGCTGTGGTTCGCTACGCCATTCTAGGCGCGTTCTTTGAGTTAAAAGACAAAGTTGAATTGGGTCTGGAAAACCTCGGCAAAACCACTGGAACCATCAGCCACACAATCTCGGAAAAAAGCAGACCCGTTACCCAAAGCCGCTTCTACCAACCCGTTCAAAAGAAATATAATGCATCTCGTCGCTTATGGCGATTCAAAAATCAGCCCATTGGTCGAGCGTGGTCGCAGTGAAGACCCAGTCGCCCGCTTGCTGGCCCGAGAAGCTCTTGCTGAATCCATCGATGAACTCATCGAATTTTTGGCTGAAAACGAAGAGATCACGGAACTCATTCAGCAGCAAAGCCTCGGAATGGCAAATGAGGTCGTTGAAGATGTGCGCACGCGCACGGTTACGGCCGACAATGTGATGGAACGTTTCGCGCGTAATCTCTTGAGAAAGTCACAACGCGAAGAATTACCGCCGCCCTCCCCAGCCGTTCAGGCACAAGCCATCCGCCTGGAAAGACAAGCTAAACCAGAGGATTAATCAGCGAGGCTGCAACTTTCTAACCATGAAAACAAGGCATCAAACACTACAAGGTCATTATGCGGGTTTTATAACTCGTTTATTTGCTTTTATCATTGATTTAATCATTGTCACGATTATGCTGACGTTTGTTTCGTTTGGCTTATCTTTTATTTCCCGCTTAATGGGGCTGATGCCTGAATTCTTTATAAGTTTGTTTTCTACCAGCAAGACTGCCATAAGCAGTGCTTATAATGAAGCCCTGCCTGCTATTATCTTGGTGGTCAATGTTGTTTTAGTTTTTGGTTACTATATTTTCTTTTGGACTTCTTCGGGACAAACAATAGGCAAAGCCTTAATGGGGGTGCGTGTGGTCAGTGTCAGCGGACGGCCGTTAACATTTTTCCAAGCCCTATTCCGTTTTCTGCTATACCCGGTTTCTGCCATGTTTTTCTTTCTCGGTTTCTTTTGGGTATTGGCCGACAACCAACGGCAAGGGTGGCATGATAACCTGGCACGAACCTATGTCATTTATGCCTGGAAAGCTGTGCCCCATTCCATTTTTTTACGCCAGTGGCAAACTAAATGGAAAAAGACGGCTGACTAACGGGTTGCCCTGAGCTTGTCGAAGTGGGTCTGCAAAAAAAAGCGCCTCCACTCGGAAGGCGCTCAAATCTCATCGGATTTATTGATACGACTAGCAACAAGGGATAACGGCCGTTTCCGCCCGCTTCTCCTCATCCTTCAACCGATCTAAATGAATAACTAAAGTCGAATACACACCTTCAGGATGACGGGTTATCTCATAAGGTAACTTTTTCAGCACGCCTACAATCCCTCTATTATTGTTCATTACATCAGCGACCAACTGTTGAATACCATTATGCCGCGCCTCTTCGGCCAACAGTCCTAACAATTCAGAGCCAATGCCCTGCCTTTGCATGTCGTCCCGGATAGAAACACCCGTATCGGCACGACCTTCACCCAGGCACACATACCGAGCCGCACCCACCGCCGCATTTGGTTTGTCCGGCAAATCTGCAAAAGCAATCAAGCCGCCTTGTTTCTTCATATCCATATGGGCAATTAATTCTGCTTCTTGCCAGATACGCCCCGGATTAACATGGTCAATGGATTGATGATACCGTTGGTAGCGGCTGTCAGCACCCATGTTTTCAAAGATATCAACCAGATACACCGCATCATCAAAGCGCAAATGACGCACGCCAATCAGCAAGCCATCTTTGGTATAAAACGTGTAGAGCATGTCTTCTAATTTCATAATCACTTCAATACCCAAATGCTTTCAATTCTCTTCAGGCTGTTAGGTTTCCTGAACCATTTATGACAATATTGCAAGCCGCAAGATTATCTTCTTTCATTTTTCTGCCTGCGTTGATGGCTCCCAACCACTTTGACGCACTGCGTCATAAGCGTATCATATTCTTGCTGATAAATCAACTGCCAATACATTATGTCAATACAATAGATGCTTCATTTTAACTTTGCTTATCATAACAGGATGAAATCTATTAAGAAATAGGATAATACCCCCAACCCGGAAGTCCTCTATTTGTAAATACCGACTACAATAATGCAGGAAAACAGGGATTAAAACGGCCGTTTTCAGTTCCCATGCAACCTTTACCAACAACCTGCGTATATGGTACTGTGGATGCTGGTGAAACACATCACCAGCAAGTGATAAAATCAATGGCGTCAGGAGAGACACCTCAACAAACAAGGAAGGTACCATGAGTCCTAAGAAAAAAGACAAATATGTAGAACTGCGCGACGAACTAGAAGCCCTGCCCCACATCAGTGCGGGACAAGTGGATACCTGGATCGACCTGCAAAAATCCATCGACAGCACCCGAGATTACCTCATCCGTGCCGTGCCCGATGCCCAATTCAGCATCGACGAAGCCCAAAAAATTCTCGCCCAACGCACCTATACCCTCGTATTTTTCGGCGGTACTGGCGTGGGCAAGAGTACCCTCATCAATGCCTTATTGGGCCGTAACTTACTGCCGACTGGGGCGGTAACGGCCGTTACCGGCACCATCGTCTACATTGAGCAAGCCAAAGAAAGCGAAGCCGAATCCCTCGTATTGAGCTACTGGAGCCGCGACGAATTCGCCGAGCGCGTCCGTCGCCTCTGCCAATTGGCCGAACTGCCCAGCTTCGACATCACCAACGAGGGCGAACGCCAACAAGGTGAAGAAGCCATCCGTGCCGTCATCGAAGAAAGCAAAAGCTCCGCCAAAACCGAACGTGACGAATACCTGGAAATCCTGCTCGACTGCATCAGCTCCTACGACAACAACAAAGAGCTGTTCAAAGCAGGCACACCCCCACCCATCAGCCTGCCGCTTGAAGACGAAGCCTCCCTCAAGCACCTGCGCGAAGACGGTTTCAAAGGTTCCGATCAAAGGCAAATCCGCCTGATCAAATCTGCCACCTTCCGCATTGTGCCCAAGGCTGGCATGCCCAACTTGCTCATGAACGGCTACCTGCGCATCGTCGATGTGCCCGGTTTGGGCGCTGGCATGAAATTGCATGAAGCCATCACGTTGGAAGAAATGAAGCGGGAAGACGCCATGATTGTCGTCGTCACCGATGCGGGTCGTCAGCGCGTGGACGAAATGAAATCTTTATCCGCCTTCAACTGGATCAAAGAAAATCGTCTGCACGGTCTCACGGGAGCCGATTTAGATGAAGCCGCTTCCAAGATTTTCATGGTTGTCAACGGTGGCAACGTGCGTCAAGCCTTCGACCGCCTCAACTCCGGCTTGCCCGAAGCTGAACTGGAAGTCAAAGAAGTTACGCGCTACATCGCGCCCAACTACTGGGAAAAATACCGGGATCGCGGTCACAACCGCCCCTACTTCCTGGTGATGGCGCCGTCGGCTCTGTACGTGCAAGACCCGGAAAACGCGCCGTCTGAATTTGCCAGCGAAACTGAACGCATTCTCAAGGTCTTCAAGGATCAACTGGGCAATATAGGCAGCGATCCGCTGGATCCGGCTGCCAAAGAAGCTTTGTTGACACTCAGCGAAATCACACTGCTGCGCGAACGGCTCGTGGACTTCATCAAAACAGAACGCGTCCGCAGCCAACTGCGCGAAGCCGCCACCCGCATTCGCAATGCCCTGCAAGCCCTGCGCTTCTACTATGAAAAGCAGCTCGCCTCACGCGGCGTCCACCCGCCATTCGCCAATAGCTGGGAACAACTGCAAGAGCGCCGTTTCGAGAACGTGCTCCTGCGCCAACAAAAAGAACTGCCTCGCGCCTTCCATAATGCCCTGCTGGAACTGAGTATGCGCACCAACAGCGATGCTCGTTTCCGTGGTTTGCTTCGTCCCACTTTGGACGGGGTGAAAGGCATGGTACGCAGTGCCGTCACCCGTGAAGTGGAAAACTTGCTGGAAAGCTACGGCACCGAACATTGGGACGACCGCGATGTGACCTATGACAACTTGATCTGGGGTACCAGCGGCATCGAAATCCCGATCAAACGTATCCTCTTCCAGGTGGAATTGATCATGCAAGATTCCGTCTCCCAGTTCATGCCAGAAGTAGCTGATGTGATGGGCGCGGAATTACAGCGCACGCTGGAAGCACATGAGTTGTACAGCCGTTTGGAACGCGCCAGCTACATGCAGGAATATACCTACACGCTGCCTGGCACTTCGGAAGAAGCGCTGGCACTCGACGGTGCGTATCGTGCGGTTGTCAATCGCGTGGGCGAAAACTTCCGTCACATCTGCCGGCAGGCCACGATGTATGAATTGATGAAACCGACTCGCTCGGTTGTCAAGAAGCTGTCCGATGGCGAACAGCAGTTGGCACTGCCCAGCAATGAGCGTCTGCTCGATGTGGCCTTGCATGGCCCGGAAGCTGTGCAGCGTGAAATCGCCGCCAGCATGCCCGCCCCAAGTGGAAATAATCAGGAAACGGCCGTTGCCCCCATGCCAGCCGAAGAAGAGTTCTCCATCAACATTCTGGATGAACCGCTGAACCCACCGGCTTCGCCCGACTTCGACATCAGCTTCCTGGGTGACGAACCGGCTCCAGCCGTGGCCGAAGCCGAACTGGAAACCAGTTACGCCGATTTGCTCGACAATGTCGCCGTCAAAGTGAACCGCATCTTTGCCGCCATCATCGACGACCTGTTCAGTGATGACGAACTGCTGCCTCGTCTGCGCCGCCTCTTCTGGCTGGAAGCCACCAAAGCCGAGCGCGACTTTAACAACCTGATCGTGAAACCCATGCTCAAACAGCACGACCGCAATCTGCAAGACCCCGAACTGCGCGAAGCCATGGAAATCGATCTCGAATCTGTCTCCGACATGGAAGAACTAATGCGTGTCTGGGAAGGTTTACACAAGATTGAAACTGGATTAGTGATTTAATAATGAAAATTTGGCATCGAATTAACGCGAATTAACGCGAATTATTTGACCTTTCTTAACAAAAAATTCGCGTTAATTCGTGACAATTCGATGCCATTTACAAAGGAGTTTTTCGATGCACGATGGTGATGTTTTCGGAAGTATAATGGGCATGTTTATGATGATGTGTGTCATGCTGCCGATGTTAGTAATTGTGATTGGCAGTGTGGTTTGGGCCTACAAGGATGCCATTAAACGTGGTAAATCAGGCTGGTTAGTGGCGCTGATGGTGTTCTTTATCTCCTGGCCGGCGGGCTTGCTCATCTGGCTGGTTTTCCGCCCAGACAAAGTTACAGCACCCGCACACGCCGGTAAAATCGTCGATGACGACGAGTATCCAGACCCGGAAGATTATAAATAAAAGTGAACAGTAAACAGTGTACAGTGAACAGTTGGTCTCTACTGAAAACTGTACACTGAACACTGTTCACTGTTTTGGGAATAAACATGGGAAAATCAGAATCTGCTACAAAGCTCATTCAAACCATAGATAATAAGCATCTGGCTTTGTTTGCCCAACGCTTACGGGATTGGCTCATTGCGGCGTCGGTGCATGATGATCAGGAAACGGCCGTTTCGACCACAGCCCAGTGCCAGCGTTTTCACCGAATCCCGCGCCAAAGCCCTGCTCAAAGGGACGAACGCCGTCGATGATGCCACCCTGCACGATTTTGCCAGATTGGTTGAACAGGAAACGGCCGTTCGCCTTGCCCTGTACGACATCATCAAAAACAGCGGCCTGGAAGATAACGAAGAAGTCTTCGCCCTGGCAACCACCAGTAACGCTGCCAGCCAAGACTCAATCTCCAATCTCCAATCTCCAATCTCTTGGCTTTCACTCAGCATGGCCGCCTTCGCCTGGAAAAGCGGTTATCCGCTCAATCAGCTTGATCCCGCCACGCCGCCAGAACCCTACAGCCCGGCTGGGCAAGCCGTCAAACGTACCGCCCACTTCCTGCGCCAACAAATTCAACGCAGCGCCACCGAGCGCGACAAATTGGCACGCAAACTTGGCTTCAGCGAAACGGCCGTCGATAGATAAAACGCCTGATTTAGACAACCTGCAAGCGACAGAGGTTCAACCACCGCTGCCGCCTTACTATCGGCCACCCATTCCGGTAAATTATCCTGAAGTATCCCGAAATACCGTGTCGATTGACGAAAATGAACCGGTAAACGAACCAACACCGACGCCTTCGCGCAGTGCGTCCATCACCATTACAGAAGATGATTTGAATCCGCCACCGCTGCCGGGTAACGTCACCCGGATGCCGTCTATTCGCATCACAACGGATCAAGTTTACCAACCCACGCCGCCACCCTCTGGTTCCACGCAGGTGGTCACGCCGAATAGCGGCACTCAGGCTTATACCAATTTCACGCAATCAGTGCGCCAAACGTTTGGCCGTAAAGAGCCGATGGGCACGACGAAGTTGCGTATTTTAGTCCAGGAATATCCAGATGGGCCTGGCTTATATGGGCTGCAAGTACACGTCAGTTGCAGTGGCATCAAAAGTTTTGTCGCTGGCACAACCAATCGGGATGGCAAGTTCTTATGCGAGCTACCCGTGCGTATCAATTCTGGTTTAACTTATGACGTAGATGTGACCTGGCACCGCGAAATGAACAATGAAATCGAACGAAAGTCGATCACGCTCAACACAGATCGGACGGAATTTGTTTTGCCATTTTACCGCCAAATGAAGGCAGAAGGCGGAGGGCAAAAGGCAGAATAGAAGTCACTTTCTGATTTCTGCCTTTTGAATGTTGCCTCATGGTTGACCGACTCAAGATTACAGCCGAAGATTTGGAACCGGTTCGTCAGACTCCGATTGTGGGTGCTGCTTTGCAAATCACATTGGCTGACTTAACGGCCGTTCCACCCCAATTAGCCACGTCACCCAATCTCGACGCGCTGGAAACCTTGATGTTCAATTTAGTCAACGCCGCCCGACGGCAGCACCTACCACACTGGCTGCCCACCAATCAATTGAAATGGCATCCTGGCTTAACGGCCGTTGCTCGTGGTCATTCCGCCGATATGCTCAAACGGCAGTACGTAGAACACCGTTCACCCGATGGCATGGATGCTGGCAAACGCCTTTCGCGCTACGGCATCCAATATCTGGCGTGTGGCGAAAACATCGGCGTTGTTTATGGCGCGGCCAGCCACAGCGAGACGGGCATTTACGAAATACACAACACCTTTCTAAACCAGCCGCGCGGCCTAAGCAATCATCGCGGAAATCTACTCAATCCGGTTTGGACCCACGTCGGCATCGGCGTAGCCTACGCCGCCAGCGGCGCTCTTGTAGCAACGCAAAATTTCATCTCAACCCTATAAATCATCCGCAGATTACGCAGATGCCGCAGATTTTTTCTTCGCTGGAAGTTTTTTAATCTGTGTCAATCTGCGAAATCTGCGGAAAAAAAGATTTTCTCAGACAAGGAACCTATGACCGAAACCACTGAAACCATTGTCATCACCGACCCCGACAGCGACCGCTACCACACCTTCAGCTATATCAGTTGGTGGCAGCAAGAGACGGTGCGCAATGCCACCGTGCTGGTAGTCGGCGCGGGCGCACTCGGCAACGAAGTACTCAAAAATCTGGCACTGATGGGCATTGGCAACCTGCTCATCGCCGACTTCGACACCATCGAAGACAGCAATTTGAGCCGTTCCGTACTGTTCCGCGAATCCGACAACGGCAAGCGCAAAGTCGATGCCGCTGCCGCCGCCGTCAAAGAACTCAACCCGGATGTAAACGTCAAAGCGTGGCACGGCGACATCAATTATGAACTGGGCATGGGCGTTTTTCGCCATGTCGATGTGATTGTAGGCTGTCTGGACAACCGCGAAGCGCGGCTTTCCATCGACCGCTTCAGCCAGGCCGTCAACCGGCCCTGGGTAGACGGTGCCATTCAAGAATTGATGGGCATTGTGCGCGTTTTCTGGCCGGGGCGGGGCGCAAATTATGAAAGCACGCTCACTGATTACGATTACCAAATGATCAGTCTGCGCTACTCTTGTCCCCTGCTGGCACGTGAAAACTTGCTCCAGGGCAAGGTGCCGACCACGCCAACCAGTGCGTCCATTGTGGCGGCGTTCCAAACACAGGAAGCGCTGAAAATCATTCACAATATGGATGTGGAAGCGGGCGTGGGCTCTGCTTATCAATGGGCTGACCAACGACATCTACAAGACGGAATATCCGGTCATCGAAGACCGGCTGCATCCGGCACTAGATCCTATCATTGAACTGACTGACATCAATTCTCAAGAGTCGACGCTGGCTGATTTGTTAACGGCCGTTCGCACCCACCTCGGTCAAGAAGCCATCCTGGAATTCAGCCATGAACTCGTCGTCAGCATGATCGATTCCAGCACAGACGAAGAAGAATTCATCTTCAAACACATGGCACGACTAAACGAGAGTCAGCTTATCTCTCCCACTACGGGCGTCCAGCGGGAAATGAAACTCACCCACCGCATCACAGGTGATGAAGATTTTCTCGACCGCACCCTGGTCAACGTCGATTTTGCGCCCCTAAACATTATTCGCGGGCGCAACGGAGACAAGGTGGCCTATTTTGAGATTACCGGAGACAAAGATACCTTTCTTGTTTTCGAGTAGGGCGCTACAATATCTGGTGCTAGATACCCTGCAACTTTGCAACTCTACAACACTATTTACGTAATAACTTTTGTCTAAACGCTTAAACAACATTGGAGGCTAAAACAATGGCTAGCATTAAAGTAATCATCTACGATCCGACAGGTTCCAAGAAGACCCCGGTAGAACTTCCCGGTGACGTGCCCATGCGCCGTCTCATTCCCGCGCTCGTAAGCAAAATGGGTCTACCCACCAATCAGGGTGCGAACCCCATCACCTACCGCTTAGATCACCGTTCATCCGGCAAGCGTCTCTCTGAAGACGATTCCCTGTCTGATGCTGGTGTGCAAGAAGACGATATCCTCAGCCTGTTCCCAGAAGTAACCGCAGGCTAATTTTTTTAATGATGAATTAGGAATGATGAATGATGAATTACCTGATCATTCATCATTCATCGTTCATCACTCATCATTTTTTTGAGGCATACATACATGTCCTTTGACATTCGTGAAACCCGGTTGCGTAACGATAACAAAAGCATCCAAAATTTGGTAAACCGCAGCGAATTCATTCGCGTACTCACCACAGACGGCGATCCGCCGGAGAAGTATCTCATCCAATTTACTTGTCGTGGTGTGGAGAATATCAAAGCGAATGGTGAACCCATCCTGCGCAGTGACCATAAGGTGAGCGTGTATTTGCACGCAGAATATCCGTTGAAGCAACCGCAACTAAAGTGGATGACGCCGATTTTTCATCCCAATATCCATGTTACTGGTGCTGTATGCATCGGCGCTTGGTGGGCAGCAAAAACGCTTGATGAACTGTTGCTGACGCTGGGCGATATGGTGCAGTACAAGAATTATGATCCTCGAGACCCGATGAACTCTAAGGCAGCCTCGTGGGCATTGCGCCATAAAAATCTGTTCCCCATCGATACATCGTAGCCTGAAAGGGAAATCCCTGGAAGATATGATTCAACTGGGTGACACGGAGACGGAAGGCGATGACTTCGGCATCAACATCCTCTAAAACGGCCGTTTCGGAGCCACAGCCATCTGATTCAAGTGCCATCACCCATCCTGGTATCCAACAGCTACCGCAAAAACAGCCGCCCGATCTGGGTGAGCAAGCGGTGCTGCATGGTAAAGCCATGCAGCATGGCAAAGAACCAGGGCAGGTCATCGTTATCACCGAGTCAGGCGGCGCTGGCGCAAATAGATGCCCACAGCCGCAGCAATCTGCGCACGGAATTAGGCGGCGCTCTGTTGGGTCGCGCCTTCCGCAGCGACGGAC
The DNA here is from genome assembly GCA_963747345.1 of uncultured Chloroflexia bacterium. Classification (GTDB taxonomy): domain Bacteria; phylum Chloroflexota; class Anaerolineae; order Promineifilales; family Promineifilaceae. Next base: position 64,280 of record CAVVFA010000020.1, read on the forward strand.
AGGTCTACGTGTCGGTTGAAGCCGCCGTGCCCGCCGTTAGCGCCGACCATGGGCCGCTTCACTTCACCTTCAACGCCGACACCTGGAATCAACTTCGTTTGGATCGGGAAAAGAATTATCCCAATCTGGAAATCGTGGGCTGGTTCCATACACACCCCAATTTGGGTGTGTTTTATTCGGGCGACGATGTGGTGGTGCATTCGGCGGCGTTTACGCTGCCCTGGCATGTGGGACTGGTCGTCGATCCGGTGCGCGACGAAGCGTGTTTCTTTGGCTGGGAAAACGGCGAGTTGATTCCATTTACCGGCTTTTACGAACTGCTAGATGCGCAAGAAACACCTTATGTCAAGTGGCGCGTGGTGCGCACTTCGGTGTGGAAAGATGCCACCGAAGCCGAATTGGCTCAAAAGAAACGGTCAGCCCAAGCCACTGATCAGATCAACAGTTTATGCGCCAGCCACACCCAAACCTTCCTTTAATCCTGGCATTGGCCTGATTGTGGGCAGTTTGGGCTTGCTGCTGGCTTTGTTCATGCTGGTGGGTTGGGTTCTGCCTCTGAGCCAGGAAGTGGACTCGGCTGGAAAACGTGGTGTTGGTGATGGCAAATGAAGCACTGGCTGATACCAATGCCGCTGCTTGCCCTGATCCCCGTCTGCGAATGCTCAACCCGATTCTTGGTTCCGGCTTCTATGTCGGCACGGAGATTGAGGTGCTTGGCACGGCCAGCTATCCTGATGCGACTCGTTATCAAGTTGAACAACGGCCGTTAAACTCAGATGCGTGGCTACCAATAAATACCATCCGCCGCAGTACCAGGTTAGGCCAATTAGCAACCTGGGATACGACCGAAGCCGCCCCAGGTGTCTATGAAATTCGCTTAACGGCCGTTGATCGCAACAACATCCGCCTGCCAAACAGTGCCAGGTGTGAGATTGCCATTGAGTTAGTACCTTAGAAAGTGGCAAAGCGGCAAGGTGGCAGGGTGGGAAAGTAACTCACACAAAGACCACCTTGCAACCCTGCAACTCTTAAACCTTTATCGACTATTTGACTACTGGACTAATTTCCCCATGACTGACGAACTTGTTTACGCCGCCCTCATTACAATTTCTATGCCCGGCACGGGCGAATCCGCTGAAGTGACAGTGGTGCTTACCCCACCCGACAACGTGGAGGTAGATGGCCTGGTAAAACCGCTGGCTGACTGCACCCTGACTGATTTGCAGGCTTTCGCCGATGAACTGGAAGCAGATGTCTGGAATGCGTATGAAGCCATTACCCTGCTCGAATTAGATGAGCAGGCCGACATTACCATCAATGTCACTGTGGTGGATCGCAAAGGAGAATCGCGGTCTCTGGCTGATTCCTGGCGGAAACAGGCAATTGTGATACCAACGGCCGTTACCCAACAAGAAGCAGCATCTGACGTTGAAGAAATCCCGATGCAAATACGAGGAAACACCCGTAGCAGAAAGTGAGATCTGCGTCTGAACCCGCTGCCGAGGCAAATGAGCCAGCGACAGAAACTGTCAGAAGTCGGAACCAGAAGTGGTGGTTTCTGATTCTGAGCCGGTCTATGCCGAGCCAGAAGAATCGGCTGGCCCCAGTCCAGATGATGTTGTGATTGCGCCGAGCAAGGCGCGGGTACGCATCGCCGGGCGACGGCTGCCCATCGGCACATCATCCTGGATGGCTGCTGATGTGCTCATGGATGAGCCGCCGTTACGCGCGGCCCAAGCCCACGCCCTGAGCAGTCCCAGCCGTGAAGTGGCGGGTGTACTCGTCGGCCCACCGCCCGAAAAACAGCCGGACGGCCGTTATGTGGTACACATTATTGACACGATTATTGCTAAACACACGGTCATGCAGGGAGCCAGTGTCACCTATACGCCAGAGAGCTGGCGCTATATGAATGATAAATTGCGCGAACGGTATCCAGACGAAACGGCCGTTATGGTCGGCTGGTATCACACGCATCCAGGCTTCGGCATTTTCCTGTCGGGCATGGACCAGTTCATTCACCAGAATTTCTTCACCCAAATCTGGCATGTGGCGTTGGTGCTAGACCCGCACGCCAAAACAAGCGGCTTCTTCTGCTGGGATCGGCAAAAGACTCGCGTCAGCCCCATGGACTTTGAGTGGCCTACCTGGGCATCTCGCTCCTGGTGATACCCTTAAACGTTGACCAAAAAGCTTTTTTGCAACGAATTTTCACGAATTAGGTAAACCACAAAAAGTTCTTAAAATTACCAACACGCAAAATTGTGGTCCTTCAAGGAAAAGCGGGTTTTGCACAATTTTACAAAAACTTTCCCGCTTTTACCTAGTGCGAAAAGAAATTCGTGAAAATTCACGTTAATTCGCTGCCATAATCTTTATTTGTTCTGGTTTATCCGAATTAGCTAATAGTTCTTTAAAGAGCCAGCTACCTTCATAGCCCATGAATTTTCAAGACATTGAAACCCTAGATCGTGTATAATCCACTTATCGTTTTACCTAAATAGTAAGAAACTACTGCAAACTGTTCACAAAAAAACAGGTTGCTCAAAATAATGGACGAAAAAGAACTTCCTTCCATCCTCATTACGGATGACGACATCAGTGAAGCCAACCGCTTGAGTTTGCACTGCCCCATCTGCGCGGGTGCGGTGGAAAACAACATCAACGATGCTGCCGTGCGTCCCGTTGTTTGCTCAAAATGCGGCACACTTTACCATCGTGCCTGCTGGGAACAAAGCGGCGGCAAATGCGCCATTTTGGGTTGTGACTGCACAGAAAGCTATGTTTATGGCCGCAATCGTGACCCCGCTCTGACGATTACTTATTCTGACCTGCCTTTGCCCTCGGCAAACGGCCGTTCTGCCAGTTCCAACACCAGCGCCCAAACCAAACGCCTCAAAGCCCAGCAAGCCCAGGAAGTTGAACGTCTGCGCACACCAGGGTTCTGGCAGCGTTTGTGGCAGTGGCTTTTAGACCAGATACAAGTTGGATAACCAGTGAACAGTAAACAGTGTACAGTAAACAGTAAACGACCTCCACTGTACACTGTTTACTGCTTACTGTTCACTGATATGATTCGCCCCCTTCGCGTAAGCTCCCGCTCTGCTTTTCTTGAACAGCAATGTGCCTTGTGTAAAGAGGCGTTTATCCCTGGAGATGAGATTGTCATTTGCCCGGCGGATGGGGCACGACATCATACAGCTTGTTGGGAAGCGAATGGGTTTAAGTGTTCCGCGTTTGGCTGCACGGGCGCAGGACAAATCTCATACTGGCTCCGAATCAGAAGCAAGTTCCCCGAATGGCCCCCGCGTCGCTGAAGCCCATTATGAAGACGGTGAAAAAGCATCAAAAGTGCGGGTCATGCCCAGCAGCAGTTTGGGCTGTGGCCAAGGATGTTTACTGCTCAGTATTGCCATCGCTATTTTGGTGATGGCATTTGGCTGCTTTGGTATCTGGGCAATTGCGGATTATTTGATGATCAATGTGTTTGAGTTTGACTATCGAGTGCCATTTTCGGGGATGATTATGCCAATTCAACTGCTTTTTACTGTGTTATTGGGATAACGGCCGTTTTCCTCTCCTACTTTCCCCACATCATAAATTCAGAATTCCGTAAGTGTCATTAGTTTTTCGCCACCTCTTTAGCCAGCGGTTAAAACCGCGCCTACCCTTTACAAAGCCCGCCTTCGCGGGCTGGTTTTGAGTCCACGAAGGTGGACTTTGTAGTTTGTTGCCGCGAATTTATTCGCCTGGTTAGAAAGTGGCGAAAACTTCGTGACACTAACGAATTCCCGAATTTCAGATTATGGACACTCCTTTTGGGCGGTTCTCAAACTGCTCTTATGCTTGATACCGCGATAGCACAAGCATTGCCTTCATATTCTGACTGCATTATAATGTCATGAAATGAATGCGTCATAAAGAGGTGTAAAATGACACAAATTACGGTACGAAACGTGGATGAGGAACTCCATCAATTTATTAAAGAACAAGCTGGCAATAAAGGGATCAGTATCAATCGCTATATTATTCAATTACTCGAAGATGTGGGCAGCCAAGATGAAATTAAGTATCGAAAAGAAACTTTTCATGATCTGGATAATTTGGCCGGTACATGGGATGATGCGATGCTCGCCGAGTTTAACCAACATTGGCAAGAACAACGCCAAATTGATGAGGCAATGTGGTCATGACACCACTAATGCTAGATACTTCCGCTTATGCTGTTTTCAAGCGGGGAAACAATGACGCACTAATTGCTATCCAAACCGCATCTGAAATTCTAATACCCCTTCCCGTTTTAGGAGAGTTATGGAGCGGGTTTGCAGTTGGCAGTCGTCACCAGGAAAACAAAGATGAACTGGACATTTTCTTACAAAGTCGCCGAGTAAGAGTGGTTCCCATTATTCCAGAAACGGCCGAAAGATATGCTTTTATTTACACTTATTTACGAAAAGAGGGTCGCCCCATTCCCACAAACGATCTCTGGATTGCTGCTTCAGCGATGGAACACAGTGCCATGTTATTAACGGCCGATCAACATTTTCAACTTGTGCCGCAGATATTATTGAATTTTTTGGGGTAGCTAGTACAAAATAGCACTTCAGCCCATCTCACAGGGAAGTAATCAAACGCTTCTTCCGTTCATAAATTCATTGCCCCACGCTTCCCCCTCTGGTACGATTAACCAACATCAAAATCCCTCAAAAATAGTGGCAATTAGCCGTCCAAAATTGTCACTTACAATAAATCGGAGCATCATGGAAGACATCAAAAAATTCGCGCAAGCCATCATCGACAATGTAGAAAAAGTTATTATAGGTAAGCGGGAAACGCTTGATCTCATGCTAGTTGCCTTGCTGTGTGAAGGGCATGTATTGCTGGAAGATGTGCCTGGGGTAGGCAAAACGATGCTGGCCCGAGCCATCGCGGTGAGCCTGGGCGTCGATTTCAAGCGCATCCAATGTACGCCCGATTTACTGCCCAATGACGTAACGGGCGTCTCGATTTATGACCAACAGCAGCAAAGGTTTACCTTCATCCCTGGCCCCGCGTTTACCCATATTCTCCTGGCTGACGAAATTAACCGCGCCACACCCCGTACCCAGTCTTCGCTGCTGGAGGCGATGGGCGAACGGCAGGTGACGGTAGATGGGGTGACGCATGAACTAGAACGGCCGTTTTTCGTCATGGCAACGCAAAATCCGGTGGAGTATGAGGGTACGTTCCCGCTGCCAGAAGCACAGCTCGACCGCTTCTTTATGAAATTGAGCATGGGCTATCTGGACGAAGCCACCGAAGCACAAATGCTGCTCAACCTGGGTGGTGTGCATCCGATAGAAAACCTGGGGCAAGTGGTAAACGGCCGTTCCATCCCCGAACTCTCCCCCCAAATCTGGCAAGTCCACATCGACAATACCATCCGTCAATACATCATCAAACTTATATTTGCTACGCGAAAAAACAGCGATCTAGTATTGGGCGCCAGCCCGCGTGGCAGTCTCGCTTTATATCGCGCCACACAGGCGTATGCCGCTCTGCAAGGACGTGATTACGCCCTGCCTGATGACGTCAAACGCCTCGCGGAGCCTGTACTCGCTCATCGCTGTCTCGTTCATCCCGAAAGTGCTTTGCGTGGCGTCACCATGTCCAAAGTCTTAGCCAATATTCTCGAGGTGACTCCCCTCGACATTGGAGCGCTTAGCTAAAACCAGAAGGCAGCCCTTTTGCCTTCTGATTTCTGCCTTCCATTATGGGCCAATTTACCGTCCTGATCATCGTCTTCCTCATTTTTGCCTTTTTATTGCAAGTAGACTTCATTTTCTACATTGTCTACATTTGCTCTGGGCATTTATGCGTGGGGACGATGGGTAACGCCTCGAACTTTAAAAGGCGTGGACGTTACCCGACAGTTCAACGATCATGCATTTTGGGACGAGCAAGTCCCGATCACCATTACGTTACGAAATACCAATCGCCTGGGGCTGCCCTGGTTGCAAGTGCGAGAGTCGGTGGCGGTGGATCTGATGATGCGGCAATCGACGAATCGGGTTCTGAATCTTCGCGGACGAGAAACAGTTAGCCTGCTCTACAGCGTACAAGCCCGACGCCGAGGCTATTACAAAATCGGCCCGATGAAGTTAACGACCAGTGATTTGTTTGGCCTTTTTCCAGATCAAAGCAAGGTGCTGGAAGCTAATTATTTGACAATCTATCCGCAAATCACTCCTTTAGCGCAACTGGGCTTACCGTCACGGCTGCCGTTTGGCACCATTGGCAGCAGGCAGCGTCTGTTTGAAGACCCGGCGCGTCCGATGGGGGTGCGTGATTATCGCTCGGGAGACTCACTCCGGCAGATCAACTGGAAGGCAACGGCGCACACCCGAAATTTATTGGTACGCACGAATGAACCCGCTATTTCTCTGGAAACGGCCGTTCTCCTCAACCTCAATCTCGGCGACTACATCTGGACAGACCCAATAGGAACCGTTGAATGGGCTATCGAATTAGCCGCCTCCCTGTCCGCCCACCTCATCCAAGAACGTCAAGCCATTGGCCTCATCACCAACGGCATCGACCCTTTATCCGAAAAGGAACAGGACTTTGACGAGAAAAGCGGCCGTTTACTGCGTCGATTCATTCCTTCCAACAGCCAAAGATACAAGCCAAACAGCACTCCGCTCCCATGAGATACCGCCACGAACAGGACGACCGCATCTCATGAAAATCCTAGAAAAATTAGCACGCATCGAAGCCGACAATACGGTTTCATTCGCCACCTGGGCACCCCTCGCTTGCTCCCGTCTAACGTGGGGTGTCACCATTCTCGCCATCACCCCGCGCGGAGATGAACCAACGTGCCACACCCTCCACCACTTAGTGCGGGCTGGCTACAATCCCATCCTGTTAGTCACAGAACCCAGTGCTGAATTCAGCCTAATCCGGGATCGCGCCCGCCGCTTGGGTTTTTCCGCATTCCTCATCACAAAAAAGAAAGACCTGGATCAATGGCAACAACCCGTGCAATCATGAGTGAAGACCAGCCCCTTCCAGAACCCACACAACCTTACACCGTACAATCGTGGACGCATAGCGTCATCCGTCCCACATTAATCATCCTCATGGTAACAGCCATGATGGGAGCCATCTTTTCCGTCGCTATGATGGCTGATCCCCATCGAGTATGGACTTTCGGCTTTCTCATTTGCTTCATCGTCATTCTGGAAAGTTATTTCACCACATCCTGGCTTGATCATCCTGACAGACGAAACTTAAACCACGCCACCTATCGAGCAGCAGAAGTCATCGTCATCATCCTAACCATTCGTCTCCTCACTTGGGCCATTCAAGGCAACTGGCCTGAAATCAACAATTGGCTCAGTTATCTTAGTAATCCGTTTGATTTATTCAGTGATGGGTATTTTTGGTCAACGCTAATCCTTTGCCTCATTGCTTGGCAGCGCACCATAGCTATTAGCCAATCCTTCCACCGCATGAAACCAGATGAAGCAGAAGTGGCTTATTACACCCTGCCCCGCCAAGAGCGAAATCCAGGCAATCAACCCATTTCCGATGATCGGTCACATTTATTAAGTGGGTTTAGCCAACAGTTCTTAGGTGGCGGCATCGTCGTATTGCTTTGTGCCGCATTAGCCTCTTTCAACCTGACAGGTATTCTTGACGCAGATAATCCCCTGACCAGTGGTTTAAGCAGACTCGGCTTAAACGCAAATATGTTGGCATCCTTAATCATTTACTTTTTATGCGGATTTCTACTGCTCAGTCAAGGGCAGGCTGGCAGTTTTAGAGATGCGTTGGTTAGCTGGGGATATTCGCCAACAAAACCCTATTGGTCGCCATTGGCACCGGCAAGCCTTATTTTTGTTATTAGCCATTGCTTTTATTGCCGCTTTTTTACCAGTCGGCTCCACCCTGCCTTTTACGCACCTTTTAAGTATGATTTTATACGGCATGGTCATAGCAATGACAACATTTCTCCACTTCTTTGTTCTGCTCTTGTTTTATTTCCTTTTATTCCTCTTCCCGAACCAAACTACATTTGAAGAAGCACCACCGCCACCGCCACCCCCGTCACCACCACCGCAACTCGCTCCATCTGAAGCAATCAACAACATGCAATATATTTTCTCTTCAGCCTTTTGGGCCATTGCGCTTATTGCGAGCATTATTGCCATTTCGTTTTTTCTGAAAGATCGGGGTCTAAAATTTAACCGTCATGGACTACAACGCCTATGGCTCACGCTCAAACTTTGGTGGCAGCAATTGCGGCAGGGACTAAACAACCAAGTTCAAGATATTCAGGGTGCGCTACAGTCTGTGTTCAAAAGAGATGATGAGAAAAGTCTTGAGAAAAAGCCGCCCCCCTGGCAGTTTATTCGGGTTAACTCCCTTTCCCCTCGTGAAAAAGTATATTATTTTTACCTTTCCACTTTAAGACGAGCCGATCAACAAGGCGTGACGCGCCAGGACGGTGAAACCCCACTTGAATTTGTCAATGATTTAAAAACGAATTGGCCTGATGCGGAGGAGGAAATCGAGGAATTAACTGAGGCGTTTTTACATGCGCGATACAGTCCATCTCCTATTGATGAAGATGAGGTGACACCCCTGCAAAAACAATGGAAACGTTTGAAATCTAATTTACGCAAACGAAGAAAAGGAGATTAGGTTTTCCCGGTAACGGCCGTTAATACCCCAAATATCACGAATCCAGTTAACAATCGGAACAATGTTATGTTCAGATAAACGCCTAAATACCCCAGCAGCCAATACAGCAGCGTCCCGATAATTATCCCAAATACCATGCCAATCAAGCCCCCTTTTATGGCTTCACCGGGTACGGTTATAAAAACACCAATCAAACACCCCGCGAGAATGGCATAAACAACATAGATCATGGCATTCAAAATCGCTTGTCCGGTAGCCGGTCTATCAAGCGCATCTAATATTGATCCCATTGACCCCCCCGTAATGGATAAAATTAGAAACAATTGATAGCCAAGCATCAGCACCCCTAATATGACTCCAAACAGCAGTGCTCTTCCCAAAGCATCTGGAACTTGCATAAGCGGTACAATGATTGCACCCACGACTAAACCAGCAATAAGGCCACTAATGGCACCTGGTAACAGATCAGTAAATAAATTTAACAGGATACTGGATACGATTCCTACACTAAAAGCTTTGGTTAAAATGATTGCTATCATCGGCGTTCCTCACCATGTTCGATTTTCAATTCATCTAAAATTATATACCAACCTCTGCTTTTTCTCAGGAAGAATTTTTGAATAAACTGCGCAAAACCCGCTTTTCCTTAAAGGAACCACAAGCTTTTAATCAAAGACTTTTTGTGGTTTACCTAATAAGAAGCATCTCATAATCCGTTGGCAGGATTCGCCCATTCAACCTAATCGTGATAAAAAACGAGGTGGAAACATTCATTATTGATACTGCCAAAGGAGCAGCATCGATGAAACAAATTGTGGAGTGTGTGCCTAATTTCAGCAACGGCCGTTCCCCTGAAATCTACAACAGCATCGCCGACGAAATCCGGTCTGTGCGTGATGCCCACGTCCTGGACGTGAGCGCAGATTCTGACCATAACCGCACCGTCATCACCTTCGTAGGCACGCCAGAAGCTGTAGAAGAAGCCGCGTTCCGCGCCATTGCAAAAGCCGCCCAACTCATCAACCTGGATGAACATGAAGGCGAACATCCCCGCATCGGGGCGACTGACGTTTGCCCCTTCATCCCCGTTCAAAACATCACCACAACAAGAGTGCGTAGCCATCGCCCAACGGCTAGGCAAACGAGTCGGCGAAGAACTAGGCATCGCTGTCTATCTTTATGGCAGTGCCGCCACACGCCCCGAGCGAGAAAGCCTGTCTGCCATCCGCAAAGGCGAATATGAAGCATGGAAAAAAGAGGTTGCCACCAACCCTAACGCGAACCCGACTTTGGCCCAGCCAGAACCCAAAACCTGGGGAGCCACCGTCATTGGCGTCCGCCCCTTCCTCATCGCCTACAATATTTATCTAAACAGCAATGATGTCAATATTGCAGACAAAATCGCCAAAGATGTGCGCTTCATTGGGGGTGGTTTGCGCTACGTTCAGGCAAAAGGCTTCCTCGTCGATGGTCAGGCACAAGTCAGCATGAACCTCACCAACTTCAGCAAAACCCCCATTCACACAGTCCAAGAGATGGTGCGCCGCGAAGCAGCCCATTACGGCTTATCCATCACCCGTGCAGAACTTGTCGGCCTTATACCGCAAAAGGCACTGCTTGAAGCCGCAAAATGGTACTTGCAAATCAACGAGCTAGATGACAGCCAAATACTTGAACTGCAATTGCAAGAACAACAGCACAAAGAAGAACAGGCTGATGACAATCTACCCCATCAATTCTTAAACGACACCGCCGCCGCCCAGCCAACACCAGGTGGTGGCTCTGTAGCCGCCTTGGCTGGCGCATTAGCCGCCGCCCTCACCCAAATGGTAGCGGGTGTCACCGTCGGCAGAGAAAAAATATGCGGATGTGCAGATAAAAGCAGATGCCATTTTGACTGAATCCGCGCAACTACGCGAAAAACTTACCCATGCCATTACGGAAGACAGCGCTGCTTTCGACCGTCTTATGGCGGCATTCCGACACAAAGAATTGGATGAAGAAAATAAAGCTAAAGCCATCGAATCAGCGACCATTGGCGCGGGGGAAGTGCCGCTGCGGGTAGCGCTGCTCAGCCGAGATGTGGCAATTCTCGCGCAAAAAATCGCGGAGATTGGCAATGTCAATGCCGTTTCTGATGCAGCCGCTGCTGCGTATATGGCGCAAGCCGCTGTTCTAGCCGCTGGCATGAATGTGCGTATCAATGGCGCTAGTCTCGCTAATCAAGAACTGGCAAAAGCCTGGGCGGGTGAAGTGGACGCCCTGGTAAACGAAACATCCCAAATTGTGGAGCAAGTAACCGCCATCGCTCGTGAACGCGGCGGCTTTTAAACATACATGGATTCTCAACGAACAAATAGAAGCAAAGAAAGTAGTGTGTCTGACCTGAGAGGTTTTCAAAAATCTGTCAGGTTTTTTATCGGCTTAGGTAAACCACAAAAAGTTATCGAAATTACTAACACGCAAAATTGTGGTTTCCTTCAAGGAAAAGCGGGGTTCGCACAATTTTATTTTCAAAAACTTCCCCGCTTTTACCTAATGGCTGGCTTGGTTTTGCTGTTGGCACTAACTAGCTGTCAACAGGAGATTGTTGCTAGTGCAGCCATGGTCAACACCGTTGAACCAACGGTTCCAGCAACCGCTACCCAAGCAGCAACGGCAACACTGCCGCCCCCACCCACGACGTTGATCATGGCTACGGATACGCCACTACCATCTTTTGCAGCGGTAGACCCAGAGGCGTTGGAAAAGGCACAGGAAGAGGCAGTTGTTGTGGAAATAGCCACTTCGGCAAGCTCAGGACAAGCCGTTTCCAATCCAGAGGCCACCGTTACCGCTTCCCCCACACCCATCCCCACCTTCACCCCGCCCGCTCTGCCTTTCACGTCTGACGACGATCATTACTGGCTCCAACGGCCGATTCCCGAAGGCGGCACGGTGTGGACAGATAAAATTTATCCATATGGCGGTACCAAAGGTGGCACGCTGCGGCCGCATCATGGTGTGGAATTTAACGTAGACAGCGGCACACAAATCATTGCGGCCGCCAGTGGCAAAGTCGTTGTTGCCGGAAAAGATGATGTGATTGCTTATGGGCCACAAACAAACTTCTATGGCAATCTTGTGGTCATCGAGCTAGATACGCTCTTTGAAGGACAGCCCGTTTACAACCTGTATGCGCATTTGTCAAATATTTATGTGGCGGAGGGGCAGCATGTTGACGCCGAACAGGTTATTGCGCTCTCTGGCGCGACAGGTGTCGCCGATGGGCCGCATCTCCATATGGAAGTGCGCCTGGGGGAAAACAATTATGGCACGACCTACAATCCGCGTCTCTGGCTCTACCCCTTTCCTGATTATGGCACGGTTGCAGGACGGGTGGTACGCAAAAACGGCACGATTGTAGAAGAAGCACCCATCTCCCTAGACCGTGTGGATGCGAATTCTCGTTACCTGGCAACCACTTCCTATGCAGGCAATACCGTCAATTCAGACCCCCAATGGCATGAAAATTTTGTCATTGATGATGTGCCAATGGGCTATTATGATGTGACGGTGACGGTGGGGAGACGAAAGTTTACGGAAGAGATTTACGTTTTTCCGTATCGAACGAATTTTGTGGAAATTGTAATTGAGGATTAAAACCCTCTCCCCAGCCCTCTCCCAAAGGGCGAGGGAGCCGGTTTCCCATCCCTTGGGATGGGAAATGAGGGTTTTTTATTCATCGTAAATCCGAAACATGCCTAATTGAGAGGCGGTAAGCCTATCTAGCCAACGGTCGGGGAGCCAGCGGGGAATAAACCAGCCAGACAACTTTTTACGCGGAATGGGGTAGCGCGTTTTCGGTTTCTCATTAAGCAGCGCCTCAACAACAATTTTTGCCACATGTTCAACAGGAATGGCTGAATCTTGCCGCCCGGCAATCGTTTCTGCTTGCATCTTATCAATGATGGCGCCGTAATCGGTATCACTGTATTTGCCGGCATGTTCGCTGGCTTTGTTGATGATGGGGGTTTTGGTAGTGCCTGGTTCAACGAGGGAAACCTCAATGCCGTAAATAACCAGTTCGCGGCGCAGGGAGTCTGACAGCCCTTCTAGCGCGTGCTTGGAAGCGGCATATGCTCCGAAGAAAGGATAAGCAATCTTCCCACTAACGGAGCCAATCATGACGATGCGTCCGCGGGGGTCTGGCGCATCGATGCGGGCACCAAGCAAGGGCAAGAACTGCTGGGTCACGTCAAGCAAACCAAACAGGTTGACATCGAACTGGTGGCGGAATTCAGCTAGATCCATGAGCATCAATGGCCCCAGCACGGAGATACCGGCGTTATTGACGAGACCTGCGAGGTTGTCTTCTCCGATGGCGGCTTTTACTTGGGTAACGGCCGTTACAATCCCCTCATGATCCGTCACATCAAACAACAGCGGGGTGAAGCGCGCGCCCAACGCCGCTTGGACCCGCTCGCCATCTTCAGCGTTGCGCACGCTGCCAAAAACATGATAGCCCAGCTTAACCAACTCTTCGGCTGTGGCGTAACCAATCCCTGTCGATACACCAGTAATGACAATTGTTTTATTCATAAAGCCCTCTCTGGGCAAATTATCAAGTATAACGTTTCAATCGTCAATTCACGTGATTTACGAACAGCAATTAAGCAGTGCTTCATAACTCATAACAGGTTCAGCGGCTCGATCTCGGAACGCCTTTAAATCTTCAGCATCTTCAAACAACTGCTCACGTATGTAAGCAAACTCATATCTCACCTCATTACAGTTGCCAGCAAAGCGTCTTCAGCGCCAAAAAGGGACATCATTCCTATTCTCGCCACCCCTATCTGATTCTATAATACTCACAATCAAGGCTAACAAAGGAGTCCTGTCATGAGTGTATCGGTACTGATTGTCGATGATGAATTTTTAACACGCAACATGTTGAGCATTATGCTTTCCCAAGTGGGGCATGACGTATCAGAAGCAGAAGATGGCTTGGAAGCGTTGGAAATGCTAAAGGGTGATCGCCCCGATGTCATTCTGATGGACTTGATGATGCCCCGCTGCGATGGGTTAACCGCCACAAAAACAATTCGCAAAGATGTCACCATGAACCATTTACCGATTATCTTCTTGAGTGCAAAGACAGATGCCCCCACAATCCAAGCCGGACTAGATGCCGGGGCAAATCGTTTTCTGACTAAACCGGTCTCATACAAGGATTTAATTCAAAACATCCAAGACGTTTTAATCCAATAACCATTCGTTCGATCTAACAAAACAAAAAAGGGACAACTTGCGTTAAACAAGTTGTCCCTTTTTTATTTCCAGTATCTATTTAATCTTGCGCACGTCATTCCCGCATGATTTTAGCGGGAATCCAGCGGTTTTCAGAGTCGCCGTGGATGCCCGATAACAGCACTCGGGCAGGACATTTTTCCGCCTTGTTGACCACGCCCTTGAGTACACCGCCACAGCAACAGACCGCTTTTACAGTGTACTTTCGGGGTCGATATCGACAATCCATTTGGCGGGGATGGGGAAATCAGCGAGCAAGCGGTTTGGATTGGGGGAACGGATGATAATTTGCCAGCGATAACGGCCGTCTACGCGGTTGAAAAAGGGTGGCACAGGCCCCAATATTTCCGTAGAGGGCAAGGCCAATTCTCGCGCATGAACACGGAGCGCCTTCGCCACGTTTTCTGCCTCGCGCTGCCCGCGTTCGTTGACGGGATCGACCCATACCAACTTTGCCATGCGCCGGAAGGGCGGCAGCATGTGCTGGGTGCGGAAGCGAATTTCCTCCAGGTAGAAGCTGGCATAATCATGGTCGGCGGCGGCGACGACGGCATAATGCTCTGGCTGATAGGTTTGGATGATGACCCGCCCGCCCAGCAGACCGCGCCCCGCCCGTCCTGCTACCTGTGACAATACCTGATACGCTCGTTCACCCGTACGATAGTCGGGCAAGCCCAAGGACACGTCAGCCGAAATAACGCCAACGAGTGTCACGAGCGGCAAGTCTAGCCCTTTAGCAATCATTTGCGTGCCGACGAGGATGTCGGCTTCCTGGTTGATGAAGCTGGCGAGCAGGGTTTCGTGGGCATAGCGCCCGGCTGTTGTGTCTCTATCCCAGCGGGTGATGCGGGCTTGGGGCCAACGCTGCTGCACTTGTTCTTCGACTTGTTCGGTTCCCAGACCAAAATAGCGAATCCGCTTGGAGCCGCAGGTGGGACATTCGGTGGGTTGCGGTTCGCGCCGGCCGCAGTGGTGGCACACGAGGCTGGCGTGTGGGCGATGGTAGGTGAGGGGCATGTCGCAGCGCGGACAGCGGGCGATGTAGCCGCAATCTCGGCAAATAACAAAGCTGGCGGTGCCGCGCCGATTGAGGAAGAGGATGGCCTGTTCGCCACGATCTAGCGTTTCGGTGATGGCTTTTTCGAGGGCGCGGCTAAAAATAGAACGGTTGCCCGCCCGCAGTTCCTGGCGCAAATCGACGACCTGAATGGGCGGCAGCGGAATGGTGAGGGCGTCGTCGGGATCGTCACTTAGCTGATGGTAAACGGATTTAACATGCAGCCGTTCGGCCTGACTTTCTACCCGTCCCCGATGCCCCATGACACGCTTGGGCAGTTCGATAAGCTGGTATTTGCCGGACTGCGCTCGGTGGTAGGTGACGAGGTCGGGGGTGGCGCTGCCCATGATGACGGTGGCGTTGAGGATCTGGCCCAGGTTAACGGCCGTTTCCCGAGCATGGTAGTAAGGAGGCGGCACAGGCGGGGTCTGTTTGTAGCTGCCGTCATGCTCCTCATCAACCACAATCACGCCGATGTTGGGCAAGAGGCGTAAACAAGGCACTGCGCGGCCCCACGATGATGTCGAATAAGCCTTGCCGCGCTCGCCGCCAGGTGTCGTACCGTTCGCCTTCGGTGAGACGGCTGTGCAGCACGGCAACTCGTCCGGGAAAACGGGCGGCAAACCGGCGCACGGTTTGCGGGGTGAGGGCGATTTCTGGCACGAGCACGATGGCTTGCTGACCTTGTGCCAGGGCGTAGGCGATGGCTCGCATGTAGATTTCGGTTTTACCGCTGCCGGTGACGCCGTGTAATAAAAAGGCAGAAGGATGAGGAGCTTGTCCTGAGCTTGCCGAAGGAATGAAGGGCCTGCCCTGAGCTTGCCGAAGGGATGAATCTTCCTTTTCTTCTTCTGCGTTTGATCATGGCTACTTTGACGCGACCCCAGGCACGCACCTGGTCGGTGGTGAGTTGGGGGGCGGTGGCGGGGATGAAGTCGCGGTCGGCAAGAGGATCACGCCATACTTCTTCGGCGCCGAAGCGGATAAGGTCGAGTTTGGCAAGTTTGCGCAAGTGGCTGATGTTGGCACCTGTTTCGGCATAAATGTCACCAATGGCAACGGGCTGGGCGGCATCTGTCAATAAGGTGATTATTTGGTAATAGATTTCGGCACCGCGCAGGCGCATGACGGCGGGGAGCACGTCATTGGGAGGCACAGCTAAACCAATAATGAATTGTGAGATTGTCGGCGAACCTTGGTCGCTTGTGAATTGTGAACGGGTGCGTGTGATGAGATCTGCATCGACGAGAGATTGAAGGTGTTTTGGGGTGGCGTTGGTGGCCTGGAGAACGGCCGTTTCCTCCGGTAACGGATCGTCTAGTTCAGCTAAATACAGGAGGATGGCCGCTTGTTTATCATTTTTACGACCCAATTCAAGCAATGCTTCTCGCAGGCGTTCGGGGTTGGCGCTGAGTTCGGCGGTGCGGATTTGTTTGGGCTGGGCGCGGGGCGGGTCGAGGACGGAGGCTTTGCGCAGGATGCTGCGGTTGGTTAGTTGGGTAACGGCCGTTTTCCAATCTGTCTTGGGCATCAACCGCTTAATCTGGCGACCACGCAGGTCGCCGTGTTCGCGCAGGAGGGTGATGAGCTGCGCTTGGATTTCTGTTAAACGGCCGTTGCCATCCCAGTATGGATTGATGTCTACCACGATGTCTGACCAGCGCGTTAAGCCGGGCGGCAGCATGAGGCGCAGACAGCCGTTCAGCGGGGCGAGATAGGTCTCGCTCATCCACTGCGCCAGTTCAACTTGCCACGGCTGCACGACTGGTTCTTCGTCGATGAGGGCGATGACGGGTTTCACTTCCTCGACGGGCGCGTTTTCATCCAGGGCAATGACAATGCCTTGTGCCAGGCGACGGCCAAACTCCACCTCGACGAGATGACCGACTTGCAGCACGGGTTCCAGGTCGCGGGGGATGTCGTAGTGAAAGGCACCTTCGAGCGGTGCTTCAATGTTGATGACGATTACGGCATACATGGGTGGGATTGTAGCACGACTGGGGGCAGGGAAAGAAAAAGCGGCGGTGTTCGGGTGAACACCGCCGCCTGTTTTGAGATTAGAGTAGTTCGGAGTATTGAAGATTGTGCTACTCAATCTCTAATTCGAATGTCACTTTTCTAGGCACGCCTTGCCGACGCGGCGCATGACGATGAAGCTGCCAGCCGCCAGGATGAGACTCATGCACAATCACGAGACCAACTGAGTTAGCCGCATTGTTGTTGGCGCTGAAGGAGGAAAGGGAAACGGCCGTTGGGCCAAAGCCCCATTGATAATCTTCCACTTCACCATCACTCGCTAACCCAACATAGTCACCTGCAACCAAACTACTCCCTGTGGGAAACAACCGGAAACGTGCATTGATAGTGGCATTCCTGGCATCCAACGTCCCTAAAGCAACTGTTTGCGTACCTTGTAGGACGGGGCCAACATTCACAAACTCACCGGGGTCAGCAAAGTCACCATCTTGATTCAAATCAAACCAGGCACCAAGCACACCAGGACCACCAGCCACTGTCACATCAATCGTAATGGGTGTTACACCATTCCATAGTTGGTTAGGATCTAACTGAATACCATCATCATTGGTATCACCCGTTGCCGTATTATTTTCCTGCCCTTCTGGATCGGTGTCGACTGCCAGACCTAAAAATAATACGTTACTAACAATGTGCCGAGGCCCATCGTCACCCAAGATAGTATTGTTATAGCTGTTTGGTAAATCACCGTAATCCAATTGCGAATTAGCCAGACCAGCATCAATGGTGTTATCTGTTGTCCCTTCCAGTAAAGGAATCAAGCCAGTTTGGCCGGTAACAGGATCTGCATCACCATCAATAGAATCATCACCACCTACATTTTGGGTGGTAAAGGAATAGCCAGTGGGCAAATCAAAGTCAACGAAGTACGTATCGGCTACGATGTTGTTGAAAGCGTAGTTGCCATTGCGATCCGTGGTGGTTGTGGCAACGAATATATCATCACCGCCACCAACACTCCCATCTAGACCTGGATCATAGAGGTTAACGACTACGCCGGAAACACCCACTTCACCGCCATCCTGTAAGCCATTATTGTTCGTGTCATACCACACCCGATCACCCAAGTTGGCTAATGCCAGCGGATCACTGTGCGTCGCCTCCCGGGGTGTCAGTTGCTGTGTACTCGCCACTGACGCTGTATTGTCAATGCTCGTCAACCCACCTAAAACAGGATCATTAACCCTTACACTGAATCTAACTGTCATTTCCTGATTCGGGTTAAGGACGAATCCGTCGGCTGCAAGTACTAAGTTGGCAGGTACACCATCCGCTAAAGCGGAATTAGCACTACCCGGATCATTATCCAGCATAACGGCTGTCGTTCGTTTGATAACCACAGGAAATTTGCACATTATCAATATGAATGGCATCGAGGGAATTTCCAGCAAGATTTTGGCCAAACCGGATATAAACTGGAGCACCGGTATAGGAATCAAGGTCAATATCCCAGATGCAATATAATTGGCATCTGTACCATTTCCATTAGCTGGTATTGTAAATACAGTTGCATATCCAGTAGCTGCACTTGTGCTTGCTTCCACTAAAATATCTTCTTCTGTATCATCTCGTCGATAGTCGAACGACAATACCGCATTGGTACAGGTAGTCAAATTTGCTTGCCTGTAAATACCCAAATACGGGGGATCGATATTCAAAGGCTTCAATATCCGTAAGACATACTCGCGCCCACTGGCTACTGTGCCATCATCAAAAATACTTATATTATTCGTTGTAGGGCCATTATTTTCTCCGACTTCTATCCAATCGCCAGTCCAGTTCCAACCTGCGGTACCATTATTATTCCCATAAGATTGAGCATCGAAATTATCTCGGTAATAAGCAGTGCCTGAATTACCTACATAGCCAACAGCAACCGTGCTATTGAGCACATAAAGGGTTCCTGTGGGCAGCGTATCACTAATAACAATACCTGTATGTTGGCTGGCTGTATTGTTACGCACCACCAGCGTATACTCAATCGTATCACCCGGGTTAACTGTACCCGTCGCATCAGAGGTTTTGGTAATGGAAAGCGCCGCGAATTGGTAGCCCCAATCCACATCCGTACGGTTTTCACCCGCTGCTAGAGGAACAACAGCAACATTGGCTGTGCCTGTGCCGTCCAGGTCGTACGTGGGTATTGCCCCATTGATAGGCGACCCAACTGTAGCATCTGTTCGCACTGTATAGTTACCCGCAGGCAATCCGCCAATATAGTATCCACCATTGGCATCTGTCACATCACCCGGCTCACCAGGGTCTTGCACTCCATCATTGTTTAAGTCCACCCACACCGTCACACCGGCAATACCAGATTCCGTCGCATCCTGAACACCATCTCCATTTTGGTCATTCCACACATAATTAGAGATAGAACCGCCAGTGATGCCAAAGTCTACGGTCATGTTGGCATCATTGTCGCTGGCACTGTTCACGCCACCAGGATTATCAGCCGCTCCCCCGTTGATGGCTTGCGTTTCACCTACAGGCTCTCCGTCATGCGTCAAGGTGATGAGGCCACTGCGGTAATCACCCGCCGTTGCCGTTGCCCCGGTATTTATATTGCTATCGGTATTGCTGACGTTCTCATTACCAGCGCTACTGTTGTTAACCGCGTTGCCATTCTGATTCGTAGAAATAATATAGCCCGTTGGCAATTGAACTTCTACGTAATAAGCACCTGGTGCCAGGTTATCGAAGTAGTAGTAGCCATCAGCGAGTGTGATAAATGGCGCAACAGCCACCCCATTGACATCAGTCACCGCATTGCCACCGCTATCGAGCAGGTAGACCGTAGCGCCAGCCAGCCCACTTTCGTTGCTGTCTTGCACACCGTCATTGTCAACATCTAACCACACGGTGCTGCCTAGGGCCACAACGGGGATAACACCGAAGTCAACTGTCATGTTGGCATCGTCATCGTTGGCGCTATTGACATTATTGGGGTTATCACTGCCTGCTACCCCAGAGCCACCACAGCAGACCTGTGCTTCATCTATCGGTTCGTTGTTAGGCGTCAAGGTGATAAGACCGCTGCGATAATCACCCACCGTCGCTGTGGCATTGGTATTGATGTTGCTATCTGTATTGCTTACATTTTCATTCCCAGAGTCCGTATTATCGACCGCGTTACCATTTTGGTTATTACTCGGAGCATAACCCGGGAAGGAAACTTCTACGTAATAATCATTGGGCAGCAAATTTTCAAAGACATAGGTACCGTTTACACCGGTGGTAATACCAGCACTAATGTCATTACCTAGTGCGTCCATCGTTACCTGATTACCACTGCTGTCAACTAGATAGACTGTTGCACCAGCCAATCCGTTTTCACTGCTATCCTGTATGCCATCACCGTTGGTATCGACCCAAATCGTACTCCCCATGGCAACCAGGGGTGCTTCAAAGGCAAAATCCACCGTCATATTCCCGTTAGCATCAGCAACACCGCTGTTAGAGCCACCATTGACTCCATTGGGATCGTCATTTGCACCACCAACCAGAGTTTCTCCTGTCGGTTCAGAACCAGCAACAAGGGTAATTGTGCCACTGCGATAGGAACCGGCCGGCGCAGCGGCCGTGTTCGTGGCATCAATATTGCTGTCCGTATTGTCTATATTGGTGGTAGTGGAGGCATTAATAGCACCGCCAACCTGATTTGCTGGCGTATAGTTATAGCTTGCAGGTGGGGTTACTTGAATGATGTAATCGCCTGGCAGCAGATTGCTGAAGGAGTAAAACCCATTAGTAGTAGTGGTGATACCCGCGCTAATATCATTTCCATTCGCGTCTGTTGTCACCTGTATGCCACTGCTATTCAGCAAAATAACGGTGGCTCCTGCGATACCTGGCTCACTTGCATCTTGCACACCATCGCTGTTGGTGTCATTCCAGACGAAGCTGCCCAAAGAGACTACCGGACGCAGTCCTACATCAAAGCCATGATTATTGAAGCCTGCACCACCTGTGGTAAGTGAGATTTGGAAATCCTCTGTTAATGAACCGCCATTACCTGTTGGCATAACAAAGGCATCAGAGTCCGCTATATCAGTGATTGGATCGTTCGAGGAATCAGACGCATTATTATTAGCAGGCTGCGGTGCATTAGCTGGCGAAAGTCCCAGACCATTGACAGCTATCTGGCTGCCTTCTACGGCAATCAGATAGTTGGTATTGCGGTTTACCGAGTTGCCACCTGTCATATTCTGATTAGGTACGCCCCCAAAGAGATAATTACCACTGGCATCGGTGGTATCTGTACCCACCAGCGTTTCATCACCACTGTTAGGAATTCCATCGGGGTCAGTATAAAGATTGACAGTGACGCTCTCGATAGGTAGTTCACCGGGGTCTTGAATACCATCACCATCAGTATCATTCCAGATACGGTTGCCCAGTTCGATGGGCGCTGGGTCATTGAGCAGTTCCACATCACCCAGACCGCCAGCCTTACCAAATCGAGTGGTAGCCGGGTAAATCTGCACGGCTCGCAACCGGTCACCATTGGCGGTATCATAAGTGATGGTGCCGCCTTCAAAGGCGTCAAAAACATCATATTTAGTGCCAACAAGTTGACCGCTGCCATACGAAACCGCTAATGATCCCAGGAAGGTTTCGTCGTGATATTGCGCTGGGGCAATGCCGCCGGGCAAGTATTGATCGTTATGGAAGAACTCTGGTTGTGGCGAGCCGGGGTTAGCGTCATCGCTGGGTGGGTTGGTTGCCTGTCGGGTTTCACCGGTTAAGCCATTGGTACAGGTACGGCTAGCTACCACTCCGCTTTCTAGCTGCCAATTATTACCAGCATCCAGACAGGCGAGCAGTAGATCACCGCCAAACCGTTGATTCGTTCCCGCTAGATTGTTAGGGCCAGGGTCAGCGCCATCATACGCCTGATCGGAAAAACGGTCACGGAAACCCAAGAACATGAAACCACGTCCGTCAAACTCGATATCTGTTAACATAGGTTGAGGAACAGCTCGGATGGCGCCAAACGTAGCCGACCAGTTAGGCCGCCAGGCATCAGTCCAGGGCTGCCATTCGGCATCGTTAGCCTGACTGGCAGCACCATCATTCACTGCTTCGCGGGCATAGTTCAACGGAACCGAGAGGATAGGCGTGGTATTAAAGGTGTTCGTTTGCGGGTTGAATTCGTAAACATGTGCATCCAGGTATTGCAGCAGTGGCGCTATATTGGTAACAAACGTGGCTGTGGCAGGATCTAATCCGGCAACCATTGACTGCGCTGTGCAGACGCCACCCACGTACAATTTGCCATCAAAATATTTCAGGGCAAAAGGCCGCCAGTCAGAAGCATCGGGTTCGTTGGGGTTTGTGCCATTATCGTCACAATCAGTGGGTACCGGGATAGTGACGGTGGAGACGCTGCCAGAACCCGGGGCTATCGGTTGGCCAGACCCATCAAAGGTTAGGGGCATAATCACCAGTTCGCGCTCATTAAGATTGACGGTATACAAGGTATTTTCATCGTCGGAGATTTCCAGGTCGCCCAGACCAATTTTACCCACCAGCGGATAGGTGAGCGGGTCGGTAATCCAATTGGGAGTACCGCCATTGGGATGAGGATTCGCGCCTGTGGTTACCATGCTGGTGAGATCGATGAAAGCGGAAGGAGCGCCCGTTCCGCTCAGTTTGTAGATGGCGCCAGTGGTATTGGTGGCGCCAACGCCTGCCCCGCGCCGAATGTAGGTGCTGCCAAAAAGAACATCGGATTGGGCTTGATAAGCCAGACCATAAATCGTGCCCACCTGGCTGGCATTGGCATAATTTTGCAGAGTGACTGCCGTGCCGTTTGCATTGTAGAGATGTCCTCTGACAACGGGGTTGTTATTGCCGGTGGGGTCATTACGTTCCCAGGCTGGCACAGCCACATCTGGGTTGGCAATGCTGTATTGGGCAGGATTATTAAAACCAACATTTATTCCGCTAACGTTACCGCCTGAGATATCTATGAACTGGACAGTGGTGTTACCAGCGGCTCCAGGTTGCAAATAATTGAGGCTGCCGTCGCTAGGCAAAGTGAATTCAACCCGAGCCTCATCCCCCGCAAATGTATGGGCAATGGTATATGTGCCGTTAGCGATTGTAATAGCAGTAGGAGAGGGCGTGCCATTGGCATCGTAGGCCGTCACATTAACGCCGGCAATGCCTGGTTCTAGCGGTTGTTTCACGCCATCGGCATTATAGTCACGGAAAACGGTACCCGTGATATTACCAGCCGCCGCATAAACTGTCTGCTGCACTAAAAGAACCGACAGGAGCAAAAGAACTACCACCCATTTACCGGTTCCTGATACTAATTTTTTTACTGTTTTTCGTTGGTTCATAAAATTCCCACTCCTGTTGTTGGGTTGATGTTGGCTACTTTGCTCATAATGACAAATTCTCAATGGAGGCCAGGATGCTGACAAACGGCCGTTACCAATCAATAAATTATTTTTTTACAGCTCGTCTTGTTTTGTGTCTATTGAGAATGGTTTCATGTAGATACATCTCGCACTCACTGAGATTGCTGCCAAAACTTCTCTACATTCTATACAAAAACCGCTCCAACCTGGGTCTTACTTTAGTCCTGTTTATGGTTAGGATTTGGTTAAGATTGGATTAAGTTAACTTCGAGACTCCGCAAATAAAGGTCTCCCCCATTTCTGTTGCTGCCCAAGCCATGTTATGCTACTCTGACCATGCCCAAAAATTACAAGAAAAACGGCATTGCCGGGAGCAATTATGCGTTCATTCAAAACAATCACTTTATTAGTAACTTTCTGTTTTTGGGGACTGGCTGCCTGCAATGCGGAGACGATAGCCACAACCAGCACCCCCGCCGCTGGCTTGCTGGCAACGCCACTTACGCCAGCCGAAATGGTCAACCGCGTTCCGGGTTTGGCCGACCGCCAAAGTGCCGTGCAAGCGGCTCTTGCTAACGATCCACCTATCCTGTTGCTGCCCACTCTGGATGAGAATGAGATGACTGCCCAACAGCTTGCCATCGCCAACGAAAAATTCCAGGATTACGTGTATGATTCAGCCAGTGGCGAGCCGCTGCGTACGGAAATTATGTCGGTGCGGCAGGTGCTGCCCAGCGATATTTCAGAGCTGCCAGTGGCGTGTCCCGAAGGACAATGCTATCGGGTGGAGCTTTACAATTACGCGGTCAATATCACCACCGTCGCCATTGTGAATGTGGTTGAGGGGGCGGTGTTGGCGGTGAATCATCTGGACAATGTGCAGCCGGACATCAGCCCGGAACTGACGGAGTTAGCCGCCCAAATTGCCATGAATTCGCCAGAGGTGATGGAGGCGCTGGGCATGGATCCGACACTCAATGAGCCGGTGATGCCTAATGTGAAAACGGCGCTCAATGGCAGCCAATGTGAACGGTCGCGCCATTTATGTGTAGCGCCCACCTTTATCATGGGAGACCGCGCCCTGTGGGCGATTGTGGATTTGACGGATGAGCAGCTTGGTAGGGATTCGCTGGACTGATTTGGGGGAGCAGGGTACAACGGCCGTTGTCACCGAGCGCAGTCTGCAAAACGAATATGTGTGGCAAAATTTCTGCGAAAAAAGCCACACCATCGAACAAGGGGATTGGGCATTTACCTACATGCTCACCAGTTCTGATGGGCTCAAGCTGTCGGACGTGACGTATAAGGGCAAACAGGTGATGCGCAGCGCCAAGGTGGTGGATTTCCATGTTAGCTATTCCCGCGCCGATGGCTTTGGTTACAGCGATGCTATGGGCTGCCCGATGTTTAGTTCGGCGGCGGTGGTGGCGTTTAATGGGCCAGAAATCGAAGAGATTGTGCAGGACGGTGCAGTGGTAGGTTTTGCGCTGGTGCAAGATTTCCGCAGTCCGGTGTGGCCGGTGCCGTGCAACTACCGGTATGAGCAGCGTTATGAGTTTTATGATAACGGCCGTTTTCGCACCGTTGTGGGCAATTTGGGCAGAGGGTGCGGCATCAATGGTATCTACCGCCCCGTCATGCGCTTAGACCTGACCGCCTCTGAAGATGGCAGCCAGGATAGTTTTGCCGAATGGACGGGCAGCGAGTGGCAAATGTGGGAAACTGAACAGTGGCAGTTGCAAGATGAAAACACCGTCTACACGCCAGAAGGATATCAATACCGCCTCACCGCCCCCGATGGCTCCGGCTTTTATATGGAACCAGGCAACGGGCAATTTGGAGATGGCGGTCGGGGTGACAACGCCTTCACCTATGTCATGCGCCGCGACGCGGAGAGGGATGAAGGCGAATCTGACCTGACAACGATTGGCGCTTGCTGCAATACCGACCATCAGCAAGGGCCAGAACAGTTCCTCTCGCCAGCCGAAGCCATTGTCGAAGAAGATTTGGTCATCTGGTACGTGCCCCAATTGGAAAATAATGATACGCCCGGTGAAGAGTATTGTTGGGCCAATACGACCATCGTGGACGGTATTCCTGAAGTGCAGGTGTTTCCTTGTTACGCGGGGCCGATGTTTGTGCCGATTGGTGAATAATTTTTAATACAAAGAAACAAAAGGGCGGAGAAACAAAGAAAGACCTTTGTCCCTTTGTTTCTTTGTTCCTTTGTATGAATTCTTTAGGTAAAAGCGGGAAAGTTTTTGGAAATAAAATTGTGCAAAACCCGCTTTTCCTTGAAGGAAACCACAATTTTGCGTGTTGGTAATTTTAAGAACTTTTTGTGGTTTACCTAAAAGTGAAGGGAACATGACAAAAAAGAAAAAAACGGCTCAAAAACAACCCTGGTACAAAAAATGGCAGATTTGGGCGGTGGTGGTTGTTATCTTATTAGGTGGCGGAGCCGTGTGGTTCTGGCGGCAAAATTCTCCGCCGCCGCTGCCTGCTGATTATCAGGTGGGAAATGTGACGACGTGTCTGGCTGGCCCGGCGTTTACGGCTGATTTGGGACTGGACAGTCCGGCGATTGATACCAGCCAGGTACTTGCCACTGGATTGGTTTTACGAGAACCGTTTGAAAACGGCCGTTTCTACCAACATGAAACGTGGGACGACGCAGGGAATGTGGGGCCGTTTGCCTACGATGGCACTGGCACGATCTACGTGGGGCCGACGCCGTTAGCCAGCCTCCAGACCAACCCCACGGCCGAGCAAAATTGGATTTATAGAGTGGATACGTTAACGGCCGTTATGGAAAAATACATCGAGCTGCCCTGGCCGCTGCCCCCCAGCGGCGCCAACCCCTTCGGCATTATCGGCCTCACCTATGATTGTGATACCGACAGCCTCTATGCCGCCACCGTCGCCGGTTCTACCGCCCAAGAGGAAGTGGGCGGCATCTACCAAATCGATCTGAAAACCGGGGAAATCGTGTCACAACTGGACAAAACCGACGCCATCGGTCTCGGCATCTTCAACAGCGCAGAAGGAAAGCGTTTGTTTTACGGCTCGGCACGCGCTCCCGAAGTTTATTCCATTGGCCTGAATGCCAGCACCGGCGAAATTTATGGCGAACCCCGTTTTGAGTTTTCCTTAGCCGCCCAACCCGGCGGTAGTTTTGACAATGCCAATCGCATCCAGTTCACAAATGATGGCAAAATGGTCGTCAAAGGGAACGAATTTAGCTTCAGTTTACAAGTCGCCAGCGACCCCCAGCGCAATGTCTACAGTTTCCAACATGAACCAGCAGATGACAGTTGGGTTTTCCTCAATGTAGAACAACAATAGAAAAGTATGACTAACTTCCGCATCACCCAAGAAGATAATGCCTCTTCAGAGGAAAAAGAAATCATCCATCAGGGATTGGCCGCCTACAATACAGCTCACTTTGGCTACGACGATGGCAAACCGCTCAACTTCTTTGTCCGCGATGGCGCAGGCAAGATTGTGGGTGGTCTGTTGGGGTTCACGTATTGGGATTTCCTCGCCATCGATATATTCTGGCTAGACGAGTCCGTGCGCGGGCAAGGGTTTGGTGGGAAAATGCTGGCGATGGCCGAGCATGAAGCCATCGCAGCGTGGCTGCACGACGGCCCATTTAGACACCTTTGAATTTCAGGCACCTCTTTTCTATGAGAAATATGGCTTTGAACGATGGGGTGCTTTGGAAGGATATGCGGGTAAGTTCAAGCGTATTTACTACAAAAAAAACCTGCTACAACCTTGAAAAATTAAACAACTAGCCAACATGCTGAGCTTTGCAGTCTTGCCTCATGCATCGCTTTGATTGACGGTAGGCTTCGACAAGCTCAGCCGCCACTGGTTAAGGAGAAACGATGAATCAACAACCTGTCCATCTCGATGTGTGGTCTGACTTCGTCTGACCGTTTTGCTTTCTCGTCTCCTCCAGTTTGGAGAAGCTCAAACAATCTCATAATGTAACTATCCATTGGCGCTCTTTTGAACTGCGTCCCCCAGGCGCACCGCCCATGTCGCCTGATTATCGCGCTCGTATTGAAGCCGGTCGCCCGCAACTGAATGCGATGGCTCAAAAACAATATGGTCTCGCATTAAATGTAGGTCCGTTTGGCATTGACAGCCGACCGGCGCTCATTGGGGCTAAGTTTGCTGAGGCACAAGGGGTTGGCGAGGCGTATCATGATGCCGTTTTCCGCGCGTATTGGCAGGAAGCTCAGGATATTAGTAATCGGGATGTATTGAAGGGGATAGCAACGGCCGTTTCCCTCAACCCCGATGCATTTTTAGCCGCTTTAAACAACCCACATTACCAATCCCAAATGGAAGCGGATGTGGAGCAGGCTCATGCTTACGGTCTTGGTGGCGTACCGGCTCTTGTTTATAACAACAAATATCTCGTCAGCGGCGCACAGCCGTATGAGGCATTGGCAGAAGTCGCGGAAAAAGCGCTGGCAGAGAGCAGCTAAGAAGCGAAAATTTCGTTTTAGATTAGACCAATCTTGGAGATTGGCCTAATCTGCAAATTACCCGAAAAGTAAAATTCCCGCTACACACCCCATAGCCACCAGTGCCATCAAAACGATGATTAGCGCAATTTCGGTGTTGCTCAGGCCAGTTTGGGGCTTGGGCGTTTTGTAAGGGTCGAATTCTGGATTATAGCTGACTGTTTCCAGGGGTTTGTTGAGGATTCGTTCTAGTTTAGGCTCATACTGGGAAGGTTCAACTGAGTTTTGGGCAGAAACGCTTTGCCCCAAGCTTGTCGAAACGGCCGTTTCCGCAATCACCGCCGCAATCTTCCCATACTGATGCCGCTGCATCCCAAACGTCATCACAAACATAGCCAAAATAAACAGCAAAAAGAAACCCGAAATCGGAAACATAAACATCATCACCAAAAAGAGTAAAGGCGTCAGGAAAAACGTCCAGTATAAATGTCCTGAAATACGCATCCGGCTTTGATTTGGCTCCAGACGAATCAAGCCCGACATCGCATTGCGCGTCCCAAACTTGTTGCGGAAGGCAATTTCATTGGCGTTCAACGCCCGAAATACAATAGACGGTCGCCAGGCCGAACGTTTCAATTTTTGTTCAAGCTCCGGGATTTGCCCGACTAAATCAGGCATCATCGTTAAGGGGTATTCTTTGCGAAACAGGGGGATGGCATATTGAAAATAAGCAGGCAGCCACATGCTGGAAATCGCCATTTCAGCCAACGACACGAGAACAATCAATCCTATCATCAATGGAAAAACAAGGGGCAGGAATTCGTTCATCACATCCTCACTTAGAGATTATTTGCTGGCACAATGCCACAATGTCTACCGGTTTTATGACCAAATAATCAGCAACGGCCGTTTCCAATTCATCACGACTGCCATATCCATACAACACACCCACAGTCAGCACGCCATTTGCCTGTGCGCCCAGCATATCGTGTTTGCGGTCGCCAACCATGATGGTTTGCGCGGCCTGCAAGTTTTCCTCAGCCAAAATATGGCGAATGAGATCCCCTTTGTTGCCATTTACACCAGTCAATTCACTGCCATAAACCTGCACAAAATAGCGGCTCAAGCCAAAATGCTCAACGATTTGTCGGGCATACACCGTCGGCTTGGAAGTAGCGACGTAGCAGCGCAGCCCCAACTCATTCAAAGCTGCCAACATGTCTGGCACACCCGTCATACAGTTCGTTTTCGAGCAGTCCAGTCTCGGCAAAATATTCGCGGTAAGCGACAATGCCCTGGTCAATGAGAGCCGGATCGTCGGTTGCCAACAAGGTGGCAAAGTTCTGCTGAATGGGTGGGCCGATGCACCAGTCGAGGGAGGTTTGGGGGGATAACGGCCGTTTCTAACTTCTCCAGCGCATACCGAATCGACGCCGTAATCCCCACCTGCGGGTCTGTCAACGTGCCATCCAAATCAAACAGTACCGTATCAATTTTTCGTGTCATTTTTTAATACAAAGATACCAAGGGAGAAAGGAACAAAGAAAACCTTTTGTTATCTTTGTGTCTTCGTCCCTTTGTAATAATTTCTTATCCATGCTCCATGCTTCCCTTCGCTACTATCACACTTCAACAACCATCGTGTCATACGCAAAGCGAATCGGGTAACCCTCGTCTTGCAGTTTGGCTTCCAGACGCACGTAATCATCATAACTCAGCCCATCTGGCTCTTCGATGTGGGTCATGATGGTTTGCTTGGGCTGCATTTGTTGCAGCATAGCCAGAGTTTGCCGGAAAGTGGCTTCTGTTTGCAAGACGGGATGGTCTGCGGGAATGCGGCGCTCGCCGGAAAAAGGATCGTACTCATGAATACCCATCGGCAAGATAACAAGATCCACGCCATGCACAAACGCCGGGGGCTGCCAGCCAACCAGTTCATCCGGGGCAATAAGCACCCGCTTACCTTCCCCTTCAAACAAAAAGGCATAGACATAGGCTTCCGCCACGGGGAAGGCAGTGACTTGGTAATCTTTCAGCATCACGGTGTCCCCATCCGCCAGCAGATGCAAATTCACCGCGCCCATGCGCTGCATGTAATCAAAGTTTTCTTTCAAGCCGAGGAAGCGTTCAAAATCGACGGCAACCTGGGGCGGGCAAATAAACGTCAGTGGGATTGTTTTGGCGCGGCCAATGCCGCCAATCGATATTCATCTCCCAAATGCGGCGGCCGGCCGTGTGGTCGGGATGCCAATGGGAGTAGAAGCATGTGTCGATATGAGCAAGACCCGCCCGGTTGACCTGGAAGTTAATCTGCTCCGAGGTATCGATAAGTACACTTAAATCATGGATATATACGCCGGGGCCAGTGCGACTGTAAGGCACACCTTTTTCCCGTGCTTCTTCACAGATGGCGCAAAAACAGCCTGCGCGTGGGGTGGTGAAGGCCCCGCCTGAACCAAGAAA
This sequence comes from uncultured Chloroflexia bacterium, assembly GCA_963747345.1. Lineage (GTDB taxonomy): Bacteria > Chloroflexota > Anaerolineae > Promineifilales > Promineifilaceae. The sequence goes on from CAVVFA010000020.1 coordinate 94,666, forward strand.
TTCTATCTTCATGAGGTCTCTCTTTATGTCTTACGCAGACTTGTGCTGAGCACCGTCGAAGTAGGCGCGGAGCCGCAGAGAAAAAGAAAAAATCTCCGCGTCTCTGCGCCTCTGCGTGAGGAAAATCATTCTACATCAGATTCGTAATCAATGGCGACAGCGGCTGTCATCTTGTCTTTCATGAAGGCCAATACACCCTGGTGGAAGGGATGTACCTGGTAAGCATCCATCGCCGCCAAATCATCAAAGCGGGTAACAATGCCAATGTCGTAGGCTCTGTCGGATTCAACGACGTTGACGCCCACTTCGATGCTGTTGAGGGTAGGTACGTTGCCTTCAAGGGTACGCAGCTTGGCAATTACGCGTTTCAATGTTTTCTGGACTCTTATCTTTTAATCTAAAAAGCACGACATGGGTCAGGGGCTTGCCCAACGCCGGGGCTGGCGTCTCGCCATCGGCATAAACTAATGCCAGACGAGCCACGTTTTCATCATCGTCCACTTCGCCGGTATCGACAAAACCGAGCTTGTGATAAAACGCATCGGGACTGCCTTCTCCTGGCACGTAGCTGGTGAAAAGTTCGGTGGCTTGCGGTCTCGTTTTGACGTGGGCAACCAGCAATTTCATGGCTTGTTTGGCATAACCCAACCCTTGATAGTCTGCGGCAATCATCAGCCGCCATAGGAAGTATTCCGGCTTGCGCGGCTCGTCGGACAGCATGAGAAAACCAACGGCCGTTTCATCAGCATAGATAGCGCGAAACCAGGCCTTTTCTGGATAATAGTGTGCCTGAGCAATCGAGACGGTGTTCGGAGCTACGAAGCGCTTTTGCGCTTCCGCGACTTCTAATTTCAGCACGTCGCGCAAATTCTCGCGGGTAACTTCTCGTAAAGAGACGGTGGCTGTTTGGGTGGGTATCGTCATATAAATTCTTCCTTATCGGGTGGCAGTTAAAACTGCACCTATTACACTGAGTTGTTCTTCTTGAGGAGTAGGCACGCCCACGTGCCGGTTCGCGCCAGACCCGTGCGCACGTAGGCGTGCGCCCTCCTCGTTGGAAAAATGGACTCAGTGTAACGCCTACATCTACAAAGTCCACCTTCGTGGACTGGTATCGAATCTAGTCCACGAAGGTGGACTTTGTAAACGTTGCCGCGAATTCATTCGCTGGGAAAAGGATAACAAATTCCTCAAATCTTAACCCCAAAATAAGTAAGCACCAACGGCAACTCGCCTGTATTCTTCAACTCATGCAGCTCACCAGTCTCCACCGTCACACAAACGCCTGCGGTTAACGGGTGAGGCTTCGCCATCAATCCAGATGATGCCCTGCCCCGCTTCCACGAAGAAAACTTCAACCATGTCGGCGTGGGCGTGGGGGGTGACGGTTTGTCCGGGGGCAAAGGTGGCCTGGGAGAAATTGGTGAGGTGGGGAATGTCGCCGTTACGCAGCATCACTTGTTTTTTGATGCCAGAGTCATGAGAGACGCCTTCTACAGGCAGGTCTGACAGAGTGACCAGTTTCATCCGTGACGCTCCTTGAATTCTTCTTGAGTTATACCGTATAGGAGGTGGTCGTGATAACGGCCGTTTGTATACCCCATCCGCCGCAATCTGCCTTCAAGTTGGAAACCCAGCCGTTCATGCAGTTGGCTCGACGCTTCATTAATGCTGTAAACCACCACCGTCGCCTTTTGGTAACGCAGCTCCTCAAAAAAGTAGCGGAGTAACAGGCAGATGGCTTCTGAGGCATATCCTTTGCGGCGCTGATCGGCATGAACAGCAAGCGCATATTGAAAACTTCCAGTCCGTTTATCACAATGATGTGCGTTAATAGAGCCAACAAAATCGCCCGATTTCGTTTCGATTACGCAGTAAATCTCATCGTTTTCTGCCCCTTGTTGGATGCGGGTTTCCAGCCAATTTTTAACACCAGCCAACGAAGAGGGCGGCCACAGAAAATGCAGATTACGGGCAAGCTCGCTGTCGCTGTTCCAGGCATGAAACAGCGCTGCATCTTCCGGCTCCAAGCCGCGCAGTCGGATTCTGTCGCTTTCCCAATAGGTCATGATCCCTCCCGAAGTAAAATGACAAACGGCCGTTTATCATCCGGCCGTTCAAATCTATCTACCACCACAAAGCCATGCTTCAGGCACACTTTTTGAGCACGTTGGTTAAACTCAGCAATCGTGGCCCGCAACGGCCGATGGGGAAACAGTTTGTACGCAAAATCGAAAACAGCCTGGGCATAATCAACGCCTTGTCCCAGTCCTGTCAAATCGGGACGCATCCCTATGCCCACATCGATGGCGTCAGTTGTGTAGTCGCCGCCGGGAACTTGGGCATCTGCGCCAAAATTGCAAAACCCAAGCAACAGGCCAGCTTCATCCACAATGGCATAGTAACCATTGGTCGGATTGCTAAAAAAGGCGACTGATTCTGCTTCGTTTTCATCATGCATGGCATACATGGCGTAAGGGCCATCATATTGCCACCTGATGAAGTCACGGATTTGCGCTTCGGTTAACGGTTGGATAGATAGCCGCATTTTACGCTTCCTCATCATCTGGCGAAAACATCACCAGCCTGTAGGTGATCCAAATCGAGGCGATGGTGAGTAACAAAAAGGAACCGGCTAAGATGGCATAGAGAACGGCCGTTTGCGGAATCACCAGTCCGCCTAAAACCCCGCCCGTTTGCGCAGCACCCGTTTGCAGCGAATGACCAATCTGCATCTGATACCAAGTCCAGGCGGCAAACAAACCACCCAATGCCAGAAGTATGATTAGTAAACCAAGGAGAATTTTGATTGATTTTCGTCTCATTTTTAATGCCCAAGAAATAATTTACCGCCACACAAAATTGTGATTTCCTCCAAGGAAAAGCGGGTTTCGCGCAATTTTATTTCTAAACTTTCCCGCTTTTACCTAAGAAAATAAATCTCGTTTGTTAAACCGAGCCAGCATAAATCGCTTCGCTGCCTTAGCTGACGTCAGCCACTCAAAGCGCTCTCCCGATTTGTCATTACCAGCATTTTTTCGACCAGCCACGGCGTCACGGTTTCCACTTTATCACCTATAATATTGAATACCTTTTTGGCGTCTTCCAATCCTTGGCGTATCATCTTTGTATTGGTCAGTGATGAATTCAGTAATCACCATGCCAGGACTGATGGCGCTGACTTTGACAGGCGTGGATTCGGTCTCTTTGGTCAATGATTTGGTTAGAAAACGAACACCTGACTTGGTGGTTCCATACACGCTCAGGCCGGGCATTGTGCGACCGTTGCTGCCAAAGCCTTCCATGTTGTATATATGCCCATAACCTTGGGCCAACATGCCCCGTATGGCTGTTTGCGACCCAAAAATCACCCCTTTTAAATCGATGTCTACCACCTGGTTGACTTGATCGGTGGACAATTCCCATACCATTTTCATGGGATGACCCATACCAGCATTGTTGATCCAGATATCTACTTTACCGAATTTGGAAACGGCCGTTTCCCACATTGCTTGATGGTCTTCTGGTTTGGTTACATCACCCGCTTGCCCGGCAATGCGCTCAGCATCATGAGACCGACTGAGTGATTCTATTGCAGACGAGACGCTGGCGGCAGAACGGCCGTTTACCACCACACTACATCCTCGTTTCAAAAATTCATCCGCTAAACCAAACCCAATTCCACGCGTACTTCCGGTTATTAAAACGACCTTCATGACAACCCCTTTTTGCTTCTCAATCCTGTAAAATCCTGCACTGAAGCTGACGGATTTTACCGCAGAAACACAAAGAACGCAGAGCTTGTTTTGCGAGTGCATTTAAACTTATGCATCCGCGGCATCTCTGCGTTCTGTCGTACCGTAAATTAAATTTTGGGGTTAGCCGCTAAATTTTGAAAACTTTTTGTGGTTTACCTGATTCCTTATGGAGAGCAAGGAGACCCACTGCTATCAGCGGTGGCAGTTTTGCCATCTAAAGCCCAGACAATATTGTTACCGCTAGTAAATCCAAGGCTGATAGCACCAGTAGTTGTACCAGAATGAAAATACTCTGGTTGACCACGGTTAATGGGGTCTGGGCTGAATCTGTTATTTGGCCCGACGGGTATGTTAACCTCATAGGTGTTGGGATTGTTGTACCCGAAAACGGCCGTGTAATTGCCACTACCATTATCAGTCACACATTCCAGAATGGGACTCACCTGTTGAACGGTTGAGCGAATGACAGAAAAATTGAAGACAAAAGGTGTACCTGGAGTGCCATCAAGGGCATAGGGTTCAAAGGTAAGTGTGTAATTACCTACAACAAAATTATACCCAGCAAAATCAAAATCATTGTTTCCAGGGAAGCTATAGGGAAAGATGAACTCAGTGTGCGTACGAGAAGCCGCACCCGTCAAGGTGACATCTACATGATCAACGATTTCCGGGCTCAGTGTCGTCCACATGTTCAGGTTTTCAGTGGGCAGCAATGTGAGATCCAAGGTTATACCATCTGGCATCGCTTCATAAATAACGGTATCCGTATCAGCATTTACAAGCGCTATCTTCACAACTGATGGGCCTTCAGGCGTCGCTGTAGCGGTGGCCGTATTGGTTGCTGTTGGGGGAACGGCCGTTGCCGTATTGGTTGCAATGGCCGTATTGGTTGCCGTTGGGACAACGGCCGTTGCCGTGGCTGTATGAGTAGCCGTTGGCGGCACTGGTGTTTTTGTATGGGTGGGTGTAACGGCCGTTGTCGGGACAGGCGTACGAGTTGATGACGGCCGAGGTGTGGCGGTAGGTGGCGTTGACGGTTTCGACGTAGCCGTTGGCGATGGTGGAACAGGCGTGACGGTGGATGACGGTGTTGGGAACGGTGTCCGAGAGCTTGTGGGGGTTGCTCCTGGTGTCAGCGTAGCCGCTGCCCGAGTGCTGGTATTTGTGGGAGTTACTCTGGGTGTGCGGGTCGGTTGGGTTGTTGCGGTGGGCGTTTTAGAGGCAACGCGGCTGGGAACGACTCCCGGCGCAGCCATTGTTACAACAACAGGCGCATTTACCGGCGTTTCTGAAGGCACCGGCGTCACAAAGGCAATGTAAATCGGTGTTTCACGCTTACCAGACGCTTCATTTGAACTGCCTGGTGTTATGTGTAATCCAGCCGAATCTTGGGTAGCGTCAGCAAAAATGGCTTCATCCAGCTGGGCAAATCGCTCTTTATCACTATCCAACAAGCCATAATTGGCCGTACCCACGGGCAGCATACTGGCATCATCCAGTTTATCTGGCTGGGACATCAAGGCCATTGCCGTGGCTGTAAATACGCAAAAAAAGCTGAGCAGCATTGCCAGCAAAATCGGTATCCATTCCCAACGATGGCGTTTCTTTTCTGTCGTTTCGTTTTCCATTTTGCTTAGTTTTTACCCGCCAAAACCATCGTTGGACCAAAAGACGTCATGGCCTCAACAAGTGGCAGTCCAAAACCAAAGGTACTTCCCACGCCCAAGTCACTCTGAACCCACACTTGCCCCTCGTGGGCTTCAATAATGGTCTTTACAATGTATAAATCGAGACCAATGCCAGGGACATCCAGATTGGCATCTTGCGGCGCACGGAAGAAGCGGTGGAATAAATTGACCTGATCTTTCTGACTGATACCAATGCCATCATCGGATACGGAAAAACAAGAACGGCCGTTTTCCTTATAAATTCTAACGACCACATGCCCACCTTCCCGTGTATAATCGTGAGCATTACGCAGTAAATTATCCATAGCCCATGTTAACCGTACCGCATCGCCATCAACCCATAAATCATCATCATCAATTTTCAATTCAAGGCTCAAATCTTTGTTCGCATACGGCTTTTCCCAAGCCGCCACAGCCTCTTCAACAATTTGATTGAAGACACGAAGTTCCGGGTTAACACTCAACGTGCCACGTTGAATTTCCGCAATATCAATCAACTTCTCAACATGCAAAATGAGCTTGTCGGTATTGCCTTTGATGACATTGACAAATTTCATCTGTTGATCCGTCAAATTTTGAGCGCCACTCACGGCTAATAAATCGTTATACCCCTTAATAGAAGTCAATGGCGTGCGTAATTCATGCGAAATACTGGATATAAAGCCCTCTTTCAAATTTTCGACTTCCGTTTCACGAGTAATATCACGCAGCACCACCACCCGCCCAATTCGGTCGCCATCCGGCATTTTGACGGGCGCATCCAACGCGCTAAAGACACGGTTGCCAATTTTCAAACGGTTACTCGCCGTCAGCGGATCGCTTTCCAAGACGTGTTGAGAGCGTGGCCCATGCCCATTTTGCCCTGAAGTTGTCTCTCGCTGGCTAGACAGCACGGTTGCATCATCTTTAATTTCATCCAAAATGATCTGCGCCGCAGAATTAGCAGTGATGATGTGGTCTTCCGTGTCGAAAACGATGATACCGTCTGCAATACTTTGCAAAATGCCTTCTAGTTTACTGGCTTGTTCTAGCAATTCCCGGTTCCGTGCCGCTAATGAAGCCGTCATGGTATCGAAGGAACGCGCCAATGTGCCTAACTCATCATTCCGCTCAATCCCTGTTCGTTGATCGAGGTCGCCCTGGGTAACGGCCGTTGACGTTTCAACTAACTTATTGATGGGATCCACAATCCGGCGGAAAATGATAAGCCCAATAATAAACGCGCCCATCGTCGCCACAAAAAATACCAGCGTCAACATATTTCGGCTGGCCGTAGCGGCACTCAAAATAAAATTCATCGGCAGCGCCACGCTAAACAACCCAAAAGATTGGTTACGCAAACGCCAATCCCCAAAAGCCATTCGGTAAGGCTTGTTTAGAATCTCGACTTCCCCAAGAGGCACTTCTTCACCAGCACCCGTTACCACCACCCCATACTGCTCAGGTGATTCTTGTAAAATCGCTAAAATCTGATCATAAACTTGGGGATTTTCTTGCAGCAAGGCGGCCGCTTCCTCAACATCAAGAAGGGAGGTATCAATAACCTGTCCATCCTGGTCATAGAGAGTGACACGCGCCAAAGCACTTTCTGTCACATCATTAACCGTTCGGTGCAAATCCGTGCCTACCATCACCGCCCCAACTTGGTCACCGCTCAAGGCCACTGGCCCTACTGTGAAAAGCATATAACCATCAGGCGTCTCCGCTAAAAAGGCGCGTTTGTCCCCCACATCGTCCACATACCCATCTAAAACGAGGCGAACATCTTCCAAGTCACCATAGTTTTCTTTAGCCACAGGCTGCCATTCAGGGTTTTGAAAAGTGCGCTGCCAACCGAAAACAGCATTCCCTTCTTTATCGAGAAGCAAAACTGCATCTTGGTTGCTATTGGCAATAATTTGGGGGACGATTCCAGCTAAGGTCGCTGTATCACTGGTTTGAACGGCCTCTGCCACACCTTCGGTGCGGGCAACCATACGCAAAGTCGTCAACCGGTCTTCTTCATATTCAACCAGTCGTTCAGAAACAATACGACCTGCATCTGCTAATTGATTATGGAATCGTTCACTGAGGGAGCCGGTAACGAGGTTGGTTACAATATAGGCGCCAAATGCGGCTACCGCCAGCGTTAGAAGCAGGTAGGGCAAAATAATTTTGGTACCGATACTATTTGCAACTGTGTTGATGGTATTTTTCATACCCCAAAAACCTTATTCCTACTATTCGATAAAACATTACATTTACAATTATGATACAGGCTAAACCGGTATATGTTAATGGGAATTGTGGGGCATATTTTAGTCTGATTTTAACAAAACTTGTAAGGCTGTATTTACATAACTCAGTTCCAATAAGTGCAAATTGGAGACAAAATAAACCTGTTTGGCATATTGATCATAAGATAATGCCAAACAGGTGGGTAGTAAAACAAAATTCGGCAATGGTCTGCCTATATAGGCTGTTTTTCTATACCGCTGCCGTTCAGCAAATTGGGCTCTTCCCCTTCTAAAATGAACTGGCCTTCTAAATGCCCTGAAACCACGCTCAGTAACATCAATATGACCCCGTAAGCAAGCATCATAATCAAAAAGCCGATACAAGGTATGAGAAATGAGACCACATAAAAAGGCATCAAAGCTACTGACACAACTATATACAAACCAAATAAAATGGCTATCATAATAATGTAATTAACAGGCTGAGCCTTAAGCAATGCCCACATTTCCCGAAAGTCGAAACAAGCCTTTACTGAATTACGGCGGGCAATTTGGATGAGAAATAGGGGAACCAGACCATAAAGCACAAAGGAGTAGGGCATGATGCATATCATTGAAAGCATCATCAAGGCAAAGGGTATGCCCATAAATGGGTCTATGCTGCCGCTGCTGCTTGGATCATAGGCTGCCGCATCGGCTGAAAAGGCGAAGATAAATGCCGCACCCATAATAACGCTGTAAATGAGAAACACAGGCAGCATGTAGACTATCATGGCGGTCATGAAACGCAGACCGTCCATAAAAAGTTTGCCAAATTCATCCCAGGTGGGTAACGGCCGTTCCTCCCCCTGCCATACATTTCTAGCAATCTGCACTTGATAGCCAAATAGGGCAAAATTAACAAAAGGAATCATGCTGATTAGCGCCCCAACCCCCAGTTTCGATACCCACTTTTCATCTTCTGTAATATAAGTAAACGATTTCCCAATATCCATGTTTAGCTCCTCTTTATACGTACATCTATACGCAGGTATTGTACCCACGTTATACGAATCTTTGCCAATTTCGCAGCACACATGATAATTAGATAAAGGTGTCTTTAAATTATGGAACAAAAACTCCTTACCATCGGACAACTGGCAAAACAGGTCAATGTGCGCACATCCACCCTCCGTTTTTATGAAAAGGAGGGGTTGTTGCAGCCAAACGGCCGTTCTGATTCAGGCTACCGACTCTATCACCCCGATGCTACACAAAAAGTATATCTCATCCAACGCGCCCAGCGACTAGGCTTCTCATTGGCCGACATCCGCCCCCTGCTCCAAGCTTGGGAAACAGGCAATCTCAACAACGATGCTGTGATTAAAACGGCCGAAAATCGGTATTTGGCACTGGAAGAGCAAATCACGCGACGGCGTGTACAGCAGCATGAATTAGCACTCTTTTTGCAAGATTTACATAGGAAACAGGAAAAAGCAACGTCGGTAGGCTCAGTAACGGCCGTTATCCCAAACTCCGCCTTTGATCAACTCCTCGCTCGCATCTGCGCCAGCCCAGAAATTCAATCGCAATCCCACTTCATGTTCGACTGGCTGCTGAGTCAGGCAGGCTGCATTCTCACCTCCACCACCGGCAAGCGACTCCTCGACCGTCTGCGTGGACAGCATATCCACGTCTGGCAAGAAGACGAAAGCTACCACATCCTCATCGTCAGCGATAATCCAGAAGTCGGCAACGCCTTGCAAGAACTAGCTCAACTGGAAGCCACTTGCAAAGCGCATAATCATCTCGTCCCCGAATTCACCTACGACGACGAAGGGTATTTATTTGTAGCTCAAGGGGAAAATGCGTTTATCTATGCGCAACTATTCATGGCGCTAGAAGTAGAGTAGACCTGAACCGTTATTCTTGCACGGGCGGGGAATCAGAATCACCCACAATATTTCCATAAACACAGTCGAACGTAACGCCACGAATCGGGAAAACCTTCATGAGCGCACAGCCATACCAATTGCCAACTTGGTTTGCTTGTGCTGTGTATGAAATAACATGCGTTTCACCATCTGTGCCAGGCGTTGTGGTAACAACAAGTTCATCATTTACGGCTGGCAGAAATTCATAATTAGCGCCTTGAATTCCCTCTTTATCTTCAACGCCAATATTCAACCCAGAAGGCGCACCTGAACCACCTATCTGATCATAAATGAACGTAATATCCTGTTCAACTGTATTGGTTTTTATCCATGCTTGGAAGGTGTAGAGATTATCGCAATTTTCAACACAGTTTAGAGTAGGCTTTTCAGAATCAAACGCAGGCACATCCTCCCATTCTATAACAGCCCAAGATTCACCATCTCGCGTTAGAAGTGCTGCATAAATATTACCACCCGCCTCTGGATTCAAATCAGTCCAGAATGGGGCAACAACATTATTAGGTATTTGTGGATCAGGGAAAATTTGCGGGATGTAGGCGATGTCTTCGTCTGAACCAAGTCCCGGTATTAGATATCCATTACTGGAAATACCCAAAGTCGTATACGTTTCCCCCGCGTAAACATAGGGTTCCAATGTAGAAACATTGATCATGGCTTCATCTTTGACACTAGACAATGGTGGAATGCCAAACGCTTTCAAAGAATCGTATATAAGTGGCGAATCTGTTTTTTCAAGAGTAAGCAATGGAAGCGTCCCCCCAGCTAAAACACCATGATGGGCGATGATACGTCGTCCATAAAGATCCCCCCCAACAATACTGTCTTCTTGAATTACCATCCGTTTAGAAATGAAATCTAATAGTTTATAAGAAAAAGCTTCAGCACCATTATTTTTAATTGTAATGGTACAAAATATTTCTTCACCAAGATCAATATCCGTAGGATCACATACTTTTTCAAAAATAATATCCGCTTCCGGAAAAGGTACGGGGATGTCATTCCCTGTCGTGGGTTCACCCATATCATTTGGTGGTGACGTTGGTGAAAGAGACGTTGACCCAGAATTGAGCATATTCTCGCCCACTGAAGGGTCTTTGGGTAATTGATAGATGGAAACTGTTGACAATGGCGTTACAGAATTAGTATTTTCCTGCCCTTTAACAGGGCGAGTAAAAAAAATACCTGTAATAAATAGCAAAATAATTCCGATGAATAATTTTTTACGCTGGTCCCGATAGCTCATTTTGATTCCTCAAGATTGTTCACTGCATCTTGGATGTGTGTCGGTTACAAAAAAATTTGTTTAGATTCACTACTTTGAAAAGAAAAGGAAATTTTCGATATTCTACTATGTTTGTGCACTTCTTAGAATATTACAAACTGTTTTACAGAAAACATATATGGGGCTTTCATGTCCCAACAAGAAGGCAAGCAACTCGACAGGACTTTGGTACTATAAACAGATTTGTTTACGATTAATATTAAGGAAGCGTGAATGAAGAGGACGATGGTATGATGTTCAATTTTAAGTGTTAACTTTTCAAAGCGTGACAGGATAAAAGTACTATCTCAAATGGAACGTGGTGATTTTACACGAAAAACGCAGATGATTTATTCTTTCTAACAAATAAATCATCTGCGTTGATTTTTCATCAGACACGACCAGAGTTTATCGATTCTGTCGTATCTTCCAGATGGCAAACCCTTGCACAAGGGCAAAAATGGAGACCACTTCCGCCAATAACAAGATAGTCCATTTACCAGCAATGGTGAGTGGGATGAAGTTACCAAGTAACAGAATGGCACTGGCAATAACCCAGAGAATATCAAGAGTAACGGCCGTTATACCAAACCCCACGCTTATCTTCTCCCGAGACGTAATCCAAAACAGATCCGCCGCATACAAAATAAGCACAACACCCAATACGCGGAACACAGTCGCTTCGGGGATGCCCGTGAAAGCAGCCAGCGCAGTTGCGCCCAGCAGGCTAACAAGACCGCTAATCCCGCTAAAGCCAGCATTGGCACGCAGCGCACGGCGTAGAAGTCGTTCATGTTTTGTATCGATGTGAGCAGCTTGTGGTGATGTTTGGGCTTGAGATGTAGATTGTACGTTCATAGTTTGCAACCTCCAGGTTGGCTGACCAAAAGAAATCTTCCAGTCAGAAATTAAATTTGAATGGTTACAGAATACGGCCGTTTTCACTGCCAAGTCTATGAAAAACAGTGCCAAATAGTGCCAAAGTTGCTATTTGTGGGGACTTAGGCAAACCACAAAAAGTTCTTAAAATTACCAACACGCAAAATTGTGGTTTCCTTCAAGGAAAAGCGGGTTTTGCACAATTTTATTTCCAAAAACTTTCCCGCTTTTACCTAAAACGATTGCTCTCGAATATCCTGAGCAATTAGAGCGGCAGCAGCATTTTGCCAATTGTAGAGGGTGCGTTCTGGAACCTGGGTGCGGAACCAATCGAACGCTTCTTTTTCAGCGGGTGATAGCTGGTTGATGTCGGCGCGGCGACTGTATGGTTTTAGGCCAAGTACATAAGGATAGTAAAGCGCATTAAAATGCCGCCACGCATCTGAGCTATCGAATGCACCATTTCCTGCTGGTTTGAGGCGTTCTATACTTTCGATAAGCATCGTTTTGAGTTCTGCCGCACGTTCCAGCGTATTGTCCTGGATGCCGCGCTGCTGCAACCGGTTATTCACGAGCGGCAAACGGGTGAGGGGATTAGCCGCTAATTTGGGCAAGTTTCCCATATGGCTGAGAGCGCGGCGCGTGAGACGGGTGAATTCCGTGTGATCGAGTTGAAGCAAATCAGTAACGGTGTCTACTCGCTGGGCAGCATCATAGGCACCACGCAGTTGGCTGCGTTCTCGCCGAATTTGAGAGGACGGCGCAAACGCAACTTTATCGAGCAATGTCTGAGAGCTACCGCTGGTCGTTTGCAAGATGATGGCGACCGTAATCGTCGTCAACAAAAGCGCGAATAAGGGGAACGTGATGCCCGTGCTGAAGGTCATCAACAAGACGATTTGGCCGCCAAACAGAAGCACAACCACAACCGTATAAATGAATGATCTGATGAAGTCGGGCCAGATGGTTTCGCCGTCATCGGAGGCATCAAGCATAGCGATGCCGATGCCGAGTAACAACAAGTCGCCGCCAATACCTAGGAACATAACGGCACGAGGCAGGATGTCGATTGTTAGAACAAAGGTGGTGAGCCCCAAGGCAAAGAAGATGGAGGCCACAAGGATGAGGATAAACGGCCGTTTCGCCCGTTTAAGTCTCTCTGGCAAAGGTTCTTCATCTCCCCGCCAAAGGATGAGCATGAGCAGTAACCAACAGAGGGCTGGTAGAAAGAGAAACGGCCGTTGTCCTACCACCAATAAGTCGAAGGCTTCTTCCGGAACGATGGGAAGCAAAATAGTTGCGGCTAACGCCACCGCATAAAAAACCAAGCCCAAACCAGCCAAAAGCAATCGGGGCTGGTGTATGTCGCGATTGATTAAATATAGCCCCAACCAAAACGCCAACAGATAAGTGGCTAATTCAAAGAGCGTTTGTCCACTCACTTTCTTTTATTCATGATGCTCGTGATAACCGAGAATGGCGTTACGATTCAGCAATAAGGCAGGCACTTTTGTTACCGGCTTATTCATCATTTGCCGTAACGGAAAAACCTTCACATCCGTTAATACGAAAAAATCATATTTTTCATCAAAAAGGTTTTCGCTCGGCGTTTCTGTATTGACATGGAGATCGCCACGAATGGCAAACCATTCCGTGTAACAAACAATCGTGCGTTTCGACGCTAGAAATTGCATTTTCGCCACGTTGCTCTCATCTAATAACGACATGAAAGAAATAGCTCCCCGATTAAAGGTCATACCGGGTTGTTTAACTCCTTTGAACTGATATTTAGTGCCCAAAGGCAACATTTCCACTTCTTCAAAATAAAAGCTCAAGTAAGACCGGTTATTGGTGAAAAGGAGCATATCACCTCGCGGTTGAAAGCGTGCCTTGATGAGAAAACTGGGGATACCTAGCTCAACATTCCAATAATCAAATTGTAGTCCCTGCATGGTCGTGCCTCCTGGTGGATAGCTGTAAAAACTGCGGAATAAGTGGGAATAGTTTGTCGGAAGCTAAATTACAATCGGATTAGATAACGTAAGCTCCCCATTTATTTCTATCTAACGATTATTAAAAAAATAGCGGTGGATTGCCATATGACATTAGTCTCAGAGCAGTGAAGACGGGCTATGATTTGAGTTGAACGAGCCCGCGCTGCGCCGCAATCGCAACGGCTTCGGTGCGATTGCCAGCATCTAATTTGTTTAAAATGGCGCTAACGTGAAATTTAACGGTGCGTTCGCTGATGACAAGCTCTGCTGCGATTTCTTTGTTTTGTAGACCTTGCGCCAGTAATTCCAACACTTCTAACTCTCGTGGGGTCAGGGTTTCGATGGATGGGTCTGATTCCTGGCTGACTTGGCGCAGCAGTTTGGAGGCGATGATGGGCTGAAGCAAGGAGCCGCCACTATGGACGACACGAATGGCGTTGAATAACTCTTGCCGAGGCACTCCTTTGAGCAGATACCCTTGTGCACCTGCTTGAACGGCCGTTAATATCCGTTCATCTGTATCAAAAGCAGTAAACACAATCACGCGCACATCTGGATTGGCTGTTCGTAGGGTTTGCAGCGTTTCCACCCCGTCCATCTCTGGCATTTCCAGATCCAGCAAGATGAGGTCTGGATTGAGTTCTTGTACCAATTGGATGGCAAAACGGCCGTTTCCCGCTTCCCCTACCACCTCAAAATCAGATTGCGTAGACAAAATTGCCACCAACCCATCGCGCACCACTGGATGATCATCTGCCAACAGAATCCGAATCGGGTCACTCATCGTAGGTATCCGCATCTTGCCACAGTTCATCAGCAGAGGGGGCTTGCGCGGCCACCAGCGGTGGCGCAAAATTGGGGTCATCAGAACGAAAACGTGCAAATTCATTGCCGTCAGGAAAACAAAAAGCGATTAATATTTCCAGCTCTGGATCATAAGCAGCAACTTGTTCACCGACACCCGCCTCTTCCGCTGCGGCTTCATGCCAATACTTCATGTCATCAGTGGGTGACGTCGGGGTACACTCAATTACCAAGATACCTCTACCGTATTTTTGGTAACCGGTATAGGCATACGCTGCAATCGTAAGCCAGTCATTAAAAATATAATCACGACGGCCGTTTTGAGTAGTAATATCCATCATATGCTTCCAAGAAAGCGGGGATTGGAATAGTCAGAGATTGCTTATCGTCAAATCCCAAAATCTCCAAATTCCCGCTGAATAGGTTTGTTAATAGCTCATCCCATTGTACAGCTTATTGACCCAACATGACATTTGCCGTTTTTTAATTAAGGGGGATTCGTGCTTCCAGGCATGTGCCTGTTTCAGGCTGACTCTCCACCGTAAAACTCCCCCCTAATAATTTTACTCGTTCATTCATACCGATGAGGCCATAACGGCCGTTTGGCACCGCATCTGTCTCAAACCCCAGCCCATCATCAGCCACCATAAGTTTAACGAATTCTGGCGTGACGACCAAAGTTAGGGTTGCTTTTGTGGCTTGAGCGTGGCGGCGAATATTGGTAAACGCTTCCTGGGCGATGCGGTAAAGGCCAATTTCAATGCGCGGCGGTAACGGCTGCCCGCTGCCAGTAATGGAAACGTCGATATCAACGGCTTCCGGGAATGCCTTAGCCAACGCCGTGAGCGCCTCTGCCAAAGTACGCCCTTCCAGCGGTGCAGCCCGCAAATCCAAAACGGAGCGCCGCGCTTCGTCCAGATTAGCACGGGTGAGTGCCAGCGCCTGTTGCACCGCTTTGTGCGCTTTTTCTGGATTGGCTCCCGTTTCTAACAGGATGTCGGCGGATTCTAGTTGGAGGGAAACGGCCGTTAAGCCTTGAGCCAACGTATCATGAATTTCCCGTGCCAAGCGGTTTCGCTCACGGACAGCGCCAAGCTGCATACTTTGCTCGTAAAGCCGCGCTCGTTCCACCGCAATGCCGAGCAAATCGCCAACGGTATAGAGCAGTTTCAAATCGGCATCAGACAAACCACGCCAATCCTGGCTGGCAACGTTGAGCACGCCCAATTTTTTGCCATGTGCATACAGCGGAATCGAAGCATGATAAGTCAAGCCATCCGTGCCAGCCAACAGCCCGTGCAGACGGCTGCACTCCACCACATTAACATTCGCTGCGCCTTCCAAGTCTCCTTCGCGGAAGGTGCGCAAACAGTAGCAGTCCCCTTCCATCCAAGCCGGATTTTGAGCCAGCGCCGGTGGCAGATTGAGCGTCGCCGCCAAATAAGAGGTCTCGCCATCCTCCTGGAGCAGCCAGACCCAGCCCGTTTGTAAATTCAACAGGTCAGCCACCTGCGCCAATGTCGTTTGCACCGCCTGGTTTAAATCCAGCGATTGATTAAGACCTTGGGCAATCTGGTTGAGAATAGATAGTTCCCGGTTCCGGCGTTCAAGCTTTTTGGCATTCGTTTCGTTGGTCATAGTCATCAGTTCCAATCGTAAATCGCAAATCAACAATCGTCAATCATAACTCCTTCCTGAGTTTGCTTGTCAGCACTCCTTCCCGCTTATAAAATCACTCACTTATGCTACTAGCAATTGATATTGGCAATACGAATATACACCTTGGGCTGTGGAACGGCCGTTCCTGGCAGCATCAATGGCGTCTCCACACCACCGCAGAGCAAACATCCGATGAATTCGGCGTAACGCTGATGGCCTTGCTGCGCGAGTTCGACGTGGAAAACCTCGTGCGCGAGGTGGCCTTGTGCAGTGTTGTGCCTTGGCTGACCAAAACCTTCAAGCGAGTGAGCCGTCAATATTTAGGCGTTGAAGCAATGCAGCTCACCTACCAGTCAAATACAGGTATCCAGCTTGGGCAAGATATTCCAGCAGAAGTTGGCGCAGACCGGATTGCCAATGCGGTGGCTGCCTATCACCTATTTCCCGGTGCTACTATCGTCGTCGATATGGGTACGGCCACCAAATTTGAAGTCGTGACGGGGGCGGGTGAGTTTTTAGGCGGTGTCATTGCGCCCGGACTGCGCTTGTCGGCTGATGCCTTGGCTGGAGCGCGCCGCCCAGTTGCGCAGTGTGCCGTTAGAAGCCCCGCCAAACATAATTGGGCGCAATACGATCCATGCCGTGCAATCCGGTCTGATTTTGGCCTATGCCTGCATGATAGACGGGGTTGTGGGGCGTTTGCGCGATGAACTGCCGGAACAAGCGCTGCAAGTTATTGGAACCGGTGGCAATATTCACCTTGTAGCAGAACATACCCGCGTGATAGATCACATCGATCCTTGTCTTACTTTGACAGGGTTACGCATTGTGAATGAACGGATGAGTGGAGAAAGTGTATGAGTTGTTGTCAAGGGTCTAATCACCCGTCAGAAAGTTCCGCGCATAAAGATACAGAGATACCAGGGTGGCGGAAACATTTGAAACGTTTTGTCTATTATGGGCCAATCCCGTTTAGATCGGTTTGTTTTTGGGTGGCGTTGATTGTTTTGGTGCTGATTGCCACGTCCTGCCAGGTTTTGCCGGAGCCACCCCGACTAGCAACGGCGACGGCGCAAGCGGCGCTGCCTCCCTCCCCCTCCCCGGAACCGATGATTATGCCTCTTGATGGCGAAACGGCTGCTTCGACAAGCTCCGCATCCTCTTCCCCCAACGGGCAACCCAATCCCTCGCTCACCCTCTGGGTAAACGAGAAATCGCCCGCCCACCAAGAAGCGGTTAACAGCATCATCAATGAGTTTATGGCGACGCATGATGTGAATGTGGAAGTGATGTTCATTGCGCCCAGTATTCTGCCAACGTTAGTGGAAACGGCCGTTACCAATGGCGACCTGCCCGACATCATCATCCACCCCATCGAATACACCATCGGCTGGGCAGAACAGGGGATTTTGAACGCGGAGGCAGCGGAAACGGCCGTTACCAATCTGGGCACAGACACATTCAATCAAGCGGCACTCGATTTGGTCTCGGTAAACGGTCAGCCCGCCGCCATACCCAGCGATGGCTACCAACAAATCCTCCTTTATCGCACCGATTGGTTCGCCGAACGCAATCTGAAAACCCCAGACAATTACGCCGCGATGTTAGCCGCCGCCGAAGCGATTTATGATCCTGAAAACTTACGTTCTGGTTTCGTTATTCCCACAGAATCCAACTTACGCAGCACCCATAAAGCGTTTGAGCATTTGGCAGCGGCCAACGGCTGCCAGCTCATCAACGAAGCCGGTGAAGTGCTATTAACAGACCCTGCCTGTAACGAGGCCATCACCTTCTATTTCGACATCGTTCACCAATTCAGCCCCATCGGCGTGCAAACGGAAACAAGCACCCGCAATGCTTATCTGGAAGGGCGCACCGGCATGATCATCACCCCGCCCACTATCTTGCCTCAACTGGCTGGTCTCGATGCGAACATGATGCCAACCTGCCCAGACTGTAACAGAAATATTAAGCATTTAGCGGAAAATAGTGGTATCATCACAATCCTAAATGGTCGTGGGGCAACATCTGCAACCTTTGGTGAAATGTCCAATCTGGGTATAACCAATGAAGCTGATCCGGAAACGGCCGTTACCTTTGCCGAGTATTGGTTCAATGAAGGATACGACACTTGGCTGGCTGTCGAATCAGAGCGAAAAGTGCCTCTACGACAAGGCACCCGTACCAATCCGACCCAACATATAGATAAGTGGGGGCTGGAGCCATTAGCCGGGAGTGACCAAAGTCTAACTGACTTGTATGGCGAAGAAGTTGTCGCCCAGCTTCGTGACGGGGTTGCCGCATCAAACCGTTGGGGCATACCCCAAGGACAAGGCAGCTTAATCACAGACTTATATCGAGATTTAGCCTTGTCAGTTATATTGCAAGAAATGTTAAGCGGTTATTTCGGTACAGATCAAACCATTTATCAAGCTTATCAACGAGTATTAGAATTTATTCCAAATTACGCATTTGAAGTGGTGTTAGAACCAACACCCACCCCGGAACCAGAAGAATAAGGTTGTTTCCAAAAATAATTGCCCAAACAACCGCGAGCCAATTCCATGCGTTCAATTGATATTGGGATGATTATTTTTGGGAATTGGCCTAGACAGAAGGGAAGTCCATGAGTACAAGAGAAACATACGTAGAAGAAAATTTCGGCATCCTGACCGATGATGATCTTTATCTCGATGCCGTTCTTATCAAACCAATCAACCTCCAGGATGAAAAACTTAAAGTGCTCCGAGTATGGGTACCCAAATACCCCCTGACAAAATCCAGCGTCATCACCTGCGCGCGCCAGGAAGTGAAATCCTATGGCGCAGATGGTCGCATCGCTCACCTCGTTTTTGATTTACGCGGTACAGGTGACAGCGATGGCAATTTATCTGTCATGAATTTCAAGATGGATTTATTGGCGATTACTGAATGGGCCAAGGAACGATTTGGCAGCAAAGTGAATTTTGGCTTTCTCGGCACGCCCACATTGAAAGTGGGTCGCGTCAACATGTGGCCGCTCCGTCCTGGCGCTGTGATGGAAACCTATTACTTCCCCGCCACAGGCAAAGATGTCATTGCCCCCACTATTATTTATCTATCGTCCTATGGTCACTTTGGCCGTTCAGATGAAAAGATATGTTATACCCTGTCTCAAGCTGGCTACGCCGTCTACGGGATGGATCCGCTTCGTTATTTGCTTCATGCCAGCGCCAAAGAACCAGTTTCTCCTGAAATGTTGTATGAGGATTTCAACATCCTCCTCCACATGCTGCCCAAAGAACCCATCGTCATAGGCAATCCCCTCGCCTCCGGTTTGGCTATGGTTTGGGGGGCTGGCGTGCCAAGGATCGAAGGGGTTGTGGCGATTGGCCGTGCGCAATCAGGGTTACAACCTTCGCATATTTTTAACAATGCCAACCCGTACACGTTCCTGCTCTCCCGTAAGGTCGCGGAAATTGCGCCACGGCCGTTATCCCTCATCCGCCTCGAAGATCACCCCATGGGTGGTCAAGACGAGACCCTATCTGTCTTGTTTAAAAGCAGTGGAGAGCCTCATCGGTATGAAACGGCCGTTTCCCTCACCCCCCAACTCCTCATCGAGCACATCAAATGGATTGAGTTTAACCAGTAATCAAATCCCTCGTTCCACGCCCGCGTGGAATGCCCCCTTTCGACGCTCCACGTCGAGTGAACCCAAAACATATGGAAAAACAAAGAGGAAGTGACCGGCTTCCTCCCAAAATTAGCAATCCCCTTGTTTCCCTTGACGAAACCCACACAAATTTCATAAAATAGAACATATGAGCGATAAATGGATTCGAGCAAGTGAAATCAGCAACTACGTCTACTGCCGCCGCGCCTGGTGGATGCAGCGAACACAAGGCTACCACTCCCAAAACATCCGCGAACTAAAAATCGGCAGCCAATACCATCAAAAACATGGCCGCACCTGGCTGCGTTCCCTCTGGGGGCAGCGCTTGGCCTATATTCTGCTTTTTGCATTCGTGGCCTTCGTCACCTTCCAGTTTTTAATGAGCACCCAGTAACGAGTGAATGGTTTTTTGATAACAATGTTAGACAAATCATTAAATCCATAATCGCAAATCTGAAATCGTAAATCTTGCAATGGAACTAACAGGAATCATTCTCGCGGCCGTACTACTTTTACTAACCATCGGCGTCTGGCTGTGGTCACGTGAGCAGCGCGAGAAAACCGGCTTGCCCGAAGGCGAGGTCATCTATACCGATACCAACACCTGGTTTCAAAACCGGGATTCTTTAGTCTCGCGTTCCTTAAATCTCGTGGGCAAACCTGATTATCTTATTCAAGAAGATGATGGCGCCATCGTGCCTGTTGAAATCAAATCAGGCAACGCCCCAAATGAACCCCATGAAGGACATGTATTACAATTGGCAGCCTATTGTGTATTAGTCATGGAGAATTATCAGGTGCGCCCCCACTACGGCATCATCCAATACAAAGACACCGCTT
Organism: uncultured Chloroflexia bacterium; assembly: GCA_963747345.1. Lineage (GTDB taxonomy): Bacteria > Chloroflexota > Anaerolineae > Promineifilales > Promineifilaceae. Next base: position 115,354 of record CAVVFA010000020.1, read on the forward strand.
TTGCCGTAGACTTTACGCCCGATTTAGAGGAAGACCTATACGACTTATTAGCCGAAATGCGCGAAACAATGATTATGCCAAACGCCGATAGAGACCATAATGACTGGCAGCGCTGTCGTCACTGCGGCTTGCGCTCAGATTGCGCCCAGCGTCTAGGTTAAAGTGAACAGGAGCGCCCATTGAACTTGCCACTCTGCAACATTGCCCCCTTGCCACCTCTTCACAACACAACTCAGAACATATCCGACACTTTCAAAACCACTATCTTACGCAACGCTTCTTGAATCACATCGACAGGGCGATCCGCATCCACCACCGCCCACCGTTCTGGTTCCGCTTCCACTAAAGTATGATAGCCACTACGTACCTTTTGGTGGAATGATACCGCTTCTAAATCCAGACGATTCATTTCATCCCCATTCCCTTGCCGCCGAGCTAACCCCCTTTCGACATCAATATCTAGTAAAATCGTTAAATGGGGCTTCAACCCACCCGTCGCAAAGTGTGTGAGCATGTGGAGTTCCTGCAAATCCAGCCCCCGCCCATACCCCTGGTAAGCAATCGTGCTGTCTGCATACCGATCACAGAGAATGATTTTGCCGTCATCGAGGGCTGGCTGGACTAATTCACGCACCAACTGCGCACGAGAAGCAGAATAGAGCAGGAGTTCAGTCACAGATTGCATCTCCTCATTATTCACATCATGCAGTACAGCTCGAATCTGATCGCCAATAGACGTACCGCCTGGCTCCCGTGTCTGCACCACATCATACCCTTGCTCCCGCAAATACTCCGCCAACAATACAATCTGGCTCGTCTTTCCACTCCCTTCCGGCCCTTCAAACGTAATAAACATTCCCTCAATCCCTTTAGGTAAACCACAAAAAGTTCTTTGATTAAAAATAGCGCTGTTTTGTGGTTTCCTTTAAGGAAAAGCGGGTTTTGCGCAATTCTAATTCCAAAAACTTTCCCGCTTTTACCTAAAACTCAAAACAAGGTAACAAAAAAACAAAGGGACGAAGGTTTTTCTTTGTTTCTTCGTCCCTTTGTTTCTTTGTAATAAATTTCTGAACTAATTTCGACGTTCGCTAAAAATACGCACGAACCGATTCGGCTCTTTCCCATAACTATGAGAAACAAGATCCGCCTGCCGTGCCATTTGGTGTTGATACCGGCGAATCGAAGAATTGACTGGTCGCAAATCCACAGAAGGTTCTCCCGCCTGAATCAATTGAATGGCACGATCCGCCTCGGCCACCGCCATATCAAACGGATCAGCAAGCGATGTTTCCACAATCTCCATATTCAATGCCTGTGCCAGGAAACCCTCCATCTGCACGACTGTGTTGGCTCGCAGCACATATACTGGGATACGGCTTTGTTCCGCATTTTTAATAAGCCGGCGCTGTTTGCGATAGTAGCTTTTCAATGTCAACAGCACATCCGCATCTTCCATATTATCGACAATATTGATTTGTGCCTTGATCTGCTTCGCCGCCTGCATCAGTCGGTTACGCGCCACGCCATAGACAAACACATCCAGCGTCTGCGCTTCCTTCACATTTTGTTGTTTTTCTTCACGGGCAGACATGTCTAAACGAACACGGCCGTTTTCCCCATTAGCAGGTCTTGGCGGCGGAGTCGTTTCCATCCCACGTCGATTACTACCACGCACACTGCGCGATTCTCGTGGCGCACGCACATCCCCATCAGACCGTGTTTCACGTCGTCCCGTCACTGCGGAAGAAGTCACCAACATCGTCTGGGTTTCATGTCGAATCTCGCCATCTTCATCACGAGAGCGCACATCCACGTCAAACGGTTCACCGCGCAGCATCGCATCCACAGAAGTTGTCACATCACGATGTACCAGCACCTCATGCCGCGTTTGAATCTCGATCAACACATCAAACGTCGGAGGCGCGCGCCGTTCCAACACCGTCTTCTGCGTGCCGCGCCGCCGCGCTTCTTCATCCGACAGCGTCACACTTTCAATGCCCCCCACCAAGTCAGACAACGTGGGATTAAGGAGCAGATTCTCCATCGTATGCCCGTGCGCCGTGCCAATCAACTGCACACCACGCTCGTTAATCGTCCGCGCCGCTTCCGTTTCTCGTTCACGGCCGATCTCATCAATCACAATCACTTCAGGATTATGGTTCTCGACGGCTTCAATCATCGTTTCATGCTGATGGGAAGGTCGCGGCACCTGCATCCGGCGTGCACGTCCCACGGCTGGATGCGGAATATCACCGTCGCCGCCAATCTCATTAGAGGTATCGACAATCACTACCCGCTTGTTTTCAGCCAAAACCCGCGCCATTTCGCGCAGCATCGTCGTCTTGCCCACACCGGGCCGACCAAGCAGCAGCACGCCTTGCCCTTCTTCCAGGATGTCGGCAATAATGTCGATGGTGCCATACACGGCTCGTCCCACACGACAGGTTAGACCCACCACCTGCCCGCGTCGGTTACGAATGCCGGAAATACGGTGCAACGTCCGGGCAATGCCCGTCCGGTTATCATCATCAAAATTGCCGATACTGGAAACCACGCCATCAATCTCTATTTGCGTAATCTCGTGAGAGTTTAAGACATACTCGCCATCCACGTAACGCGCCGAGGGCACGCGCCCCAAGTCCATCACAATTTCTAGCAGTTCATCAACTCGGCCAATTTCTTCAATTTCTTGACGTACCCGTACAGGTAAAATCGAAAAAAGCGCCTCTAAATCTTCTTGCGCTTGTGTTTCAGGAAGTTGTTTTTCAGGTTGTTGTGTCATTAATCTTTGTTTTTCCGTTTTGTGTTGGTGACTGATACCGTCTCACCATAGGCGCTGATGCCGGTATACCTTGTGTTTCGAGAACGGCCGTTGCCTCCGACAATCCCTTCTTCTGATGTTGAACCGTATACTTCACCATTACCGCCTGACTCTCCTGCAAAGAAAAGCCAGTACGCTCTAATGGTCCTTGTAACCAAGTCTGATAACGGCGCACACAACAGAAAACAGGATGCGTCGGTGTAGGCATCACCCGGCGTAACGCCACCGAGAGAATATCCTGCGCCCAAGAATCTGCATTGGGATGTACAAACAAGCGCATCCAAGATGCAACCGAACCAGTGTGAATGTGTACAAACGCCACCAGTTCACCATCTTCACGCAGCACCCACCCTTCACCTTCCGTCAATGGAGGCAGCGGCTCCACCAATTGCACCAAACGCGGCACCGTGTTCGAATAAAGCAGTTGAATATCCCAATCATCCTCAGATTGTCTCGGACTCAACAACAGCGTCGAATGCGAATTAAGGTCAATACTATCCAGAACCCAAATATCTTGTCTCGTATACACCACGAATCCAGCTTGCCTTAAAATGGGAAGATCATCACCCGTTTCATTTACCTCAGCCACCAGGCTATAAATGCCCCGGCTACCCATTTCAGCAATCGCTTGGTCCAACAATGCCAGCCAAATCGTTTCTTTTACATGAAGATCATCGCTATCACCATTCTTTCGAGAATCTCGGCCATTATGATTGCCCAGGAAAAATATATGTGCATGAGGTGATGATTCTTGCACCTGTATTTGAATAAAACCAGTTGCCCCAGCTTCACCCCGTTTGCAAATCAACGTCGGATAATCACCGCTAATCATGCTCATTAGCGCGTCGCGCACCGGATGTGCATTTTGCGTAAGAGCAGATTCAGTGTGTAAGGAAACAGCGTTCTCGCTTAACCGACGAACAAGTGCCAAGTCGCGTATCGTAAATGGACGAATCATTGCAAAAAAGTGTAACAAGTGAATGATGCCAGATCAAGGCATAGAAAGGGGAAATGCGTCAAACTTTAATAAAAAAGTTGGAGCAAATAAAAATAATTGCCCCAACTCAAAACAACAAATCTATCGTTGCAAGACAAACAACCACGTCTCAGAAACCGGATCAGCATTATGTTCCGTATACTGAATTTGAAAACTGTTGCTTTCAATAAGCGTTAACATATCAATCAAAGACCGACGAGCTGCCTTCGCTGGATGATATTCCAACTCGCTTATCGCTTTCTTTAAAGCATCATTACAGGCACTATCTCCAATCACCTCAATACTCCAGGTATTCCCACTGCTCGTCTCTCGAAACTTATTGCTTAAAATAATAGTTTGCATTTTCTCTCCAAGCTCAAATCAAGTGAAATAAGAGTTCGTATTGTACACGATTCTTTGATATTTTCGCACGATCTTTGCTACAACATACTCATCAATCAGCCTTATCAATATCGACAATTATGCTATAATTCACAAGCAAAATTTTACAGATACACAATATAAAAGATAAGTTTTACTTATCAAATTTAGGCTTCCAGTACAGTCTACGATGCACTATCAATTGTTAGCCACACTTAACAATACTTTTTGGAGGAGATTTTATGTCAAACCTTGCCCTCACGATACGCGAAAGCATTCGCTACCGCGGTCGCAGTGGTCATTGGAGTTGGGTTGCCCACCGGATATCCGGTTTAGCCATCCTCCTCTTCTTGACCATCCATGTCTGGGACACCGCCAACGCCCATTTTGCACCCAATGTGTATCAATGGTCGGTTGACGTATTTAAGTGGCCGCCTGTGGCAATTGGTGAAATTCCGTTGATGGCGGCCGTTTTATACCATGCATTTAACGGCATCCGAATTTCTATATTGGATTACAAACCAGAATTGTGGAAACACCAAAAGAAAAGTACTCAAATCACCTGGGGGCTGTTCCTCATCATCTTTATTCCCATTGGCATCTATATGGCATATGAGATGGTTCACTATTGGCAAGAGTTAGGCGACGCCTGGATGAAATTCCCACGGCTGAGCGACTATTAGAAGGATGGGATAACATGACAACAACATCACCTGATGTCACAGGTATCACCCGCCGCAAAGTGCAAGTACAAAGTAACTTTGAACGCAATGCCTTCCTGTTCATGCGCGTCTCCGGAATTGCGCTTCTTGTTCTGGCCGTCGGACACATGATGATCCAGCATGTTCTCAATAGTTCCACCAATCTCAGTATTATTTTTGTAGCCGGGCAATGGAACTCTTGGGGTTGGAAAGTTTATGACATGCTGCTGCTTGGCTTTGCTTATTTACATGGCATGAATGGTTTTCGCAACGTGCTTGAAGATTACATTCATAATCGCAGCGCAATCAAGGTTATCAATATTCTCCTGGCAGTCTTTGCAGTGATCACTATTATTTGGGCAGGTTATGCCATCGCTGCTTTCAATCCTGAAGCAGCATTGCAGGCAGTTGGGGGCTAAGGAGTCCAGATATGGCAAATGTAAAAATTCACGAATTCGATGCAGTCATCGTTGGCGCTGGCGGAGCGGGTTTAATGGCCGCTTTATATGCTGGCAAATCGGCCAATGTGGCTGTACTCTCAAAACTATATCCCACACGCTCCCACACAGGCGCGGCTCAGGGTGGCGTTGGGGCGGCATTGGGTAACATGGAAGAAGATAGCTGGGAATGGCACGCCTATGACACAGTCAAAGGCTCCGATTTCCTGGCCGACCAGGATGCCGTCGATGTGCTGTGTAAAGAGGCAATTCCAACGGTTGTTGATTTGGAACATATGGGGCTGCCCTTTGACCGCTTCCCCAATGGCAAAATTTCACAGCGTCGTTTTGGCGGACACACCAACAAAAACACAGGTAAGCCAGTGATGCGGGCGTGTCATGCCGCTGACCGTACCGGGCACATGATTTTGCAAACGCTGTATCAACAGTGTATTAAAAACAAAGTCAACTTCTTTGATGAATTCCATGTAGTGGATTTGATTCGAGTGGATGATACGGTACGAGGCGTTGTCGCTATTGAAATTGCTACTGGCGAGTTCCATATTTTCCACAGCAAAGCAGTCATGTTCGCCACAGGTGGCTGGGGTCGCTGCTGGGAAGTGACCTCCAATGCACACTCGTTGACGGGAGATGGCACTGCCATTTGTTTACGCCGAGGTATCCCACTGGAGGATATGGAATTCTTCCAGTTCCACCCAACTGGCATTTTCAAATTGGGCATCTTGATCACTGAAGGTGTTCGCGGTGAAGGTGGTGTGCTTATCAATGGTAAAGGCGAACGTTTCATGACGAAATATGCGCCGAACATCAAAGATTTGGCAAGTCGTGATGTAGTCAGCCGCGCTATCTATTTGGAAGTTCAGGCGGGGAATGGCATCAACGGCAAAAATTATGTTCACCTCGACATTACGCCAGAAACGGTCAACCATTATTACAAAGAAGATGGCGAAGACCGCCGTATTGACCGCGCTTATATTGAGGCGAAACTACCCGATATTGCTGACTTTACCCGCACTTATCTGGGTGTAGACCCGGTGACAGAACCGATGCCAGTGCAGCCCACCGCCCATTATGCGATGGGCGGCATTCCCACTGATGCGGATGGACGAGTGCTGCTTGATGCGCACAAAACGGTGCTGCCTGGGCTGTATGCGGCTGGTGAAGCGGCCTGTGTCTCTGTGCACGGTGCAAATCGCCTGGGTACGAATTCATTGACCGACCTGGTGGTTTTTGGTCGATTGGCAGGCCAGGATATGGCTAAGTTCTGCCAGGAAACGGAAAGGCTGCCGCTGCCAGATGGGGCCGCTGATGAAGTGATGGCGGAGTTTGAACGGATTCGCAACAATACGGGCGGCTTGAAGATGGTGGATGTGCGCACCAAGATGCAAGTTTCGATGACGGAAGGCGTCAGTGTTTTCCGCACGGATGAGACGATCAGCCAAACGATTGAGACTTTGAAGGTGCTGCGCCAGGAATATCAGAAGGTTGATGTTCAGGATAAGGGCAAGATTTTCAACAGTGATTTGTTGGAAGCGTGGGAATTGGGTTGTTTGTTGGAACTGGCAGAGGTAACGGCCGTTTCCGCAATTGCCCGTTCTGAAAGCCGAGGTGCCCATGCCCGTGAAGACTATCCAAACCGCAACGATGAAGAATGGCTAAAGCATACCCTGTGTCAGAAAACCGGTGAAGGCGAGTACAGCCTCGACTACAAACCAGTGACACTGGGCCGTTACGAACCCAAACCTCGGGTTTACTAATTTCAGTGACCCGTTTTCAGTGACCTGTTGTTTACTGTTCACTGTTTACTGTTCACTGTTTACTGATTTTAGGAGACAGCTATGCAAGTACAATTACGCATCCGTCGTTTTAACCCCGAGAAAGATAAAAAGGCTTATTGGGGTGATTTTACCCTGAATGATGTCAATCCCACCGACACAGTATTGGATGTGCTGAATCGCGTGAAATGGGAAATCGATGGCACTTTATCTCTGCGCCGTTCCTGCGCGCATGGGGTCTGCGGCTCAGATGCTTTGCGCATCAATGGCTCGAATGCCCTGGCCTGTAAAACCCTGGTAAAGCGTTTGGGAAAAGGCGATTCTGTAAAAATCCAGGTGGAGCCGATCCTCGGCCTGCCCGTGATCAAAGATTTGATTGTGGATATGGAACCGTTCATGGCTCATTACCGCGAAGTCATGCCCTTCCTCATCAACGATTCTCCTCTGCCAGCAGATGGGCGGGAACGTTTGCAGTCACAAGAAGATCGTATGCGCTTTGACGATACCACCAAGTGTATTCTCTGCGCTTGTTGTACCACGTCTTGCCCTAGTTTCTGGGCCAATGACAAGTACGTGGGACCAGCGGCTATTGTTCAGGCACATCGTTTTATCTTTGACACCCGCGACGAAGGTGCTGAAGAGCGTCTGAAGGTGGTTGGCGATACCTTTGGTGTCTGGCGCTGCCGCACGAATTTCAACTGCACCAGTGCTTGCCCGCGTGAAATCGAAGTGACTGAAGCGATTGCTCAAGTGAAAAAAGTTCTGGCAACTGGCGAAATCTAAAAACGGCCGTTGCTCGACAAATAATCAAAAAAGCCAATGTTTCCCGTAAAGGGGCATTGGCTTTTTCTTTATCAAGGAGGAATTCATGCTTTCCACTCGTTTTACGACAGCATTGAGTGTTGCTACGGAGTTACACGTTTACCAGGAACGAAAAGGGAAAGGGGAACCGTATGTGGCGCATTTGTTAGGGGTGACCAGTTTGGTGCTAGAAAATGGCGGCACAGAAGATGAAGCCATCGCCGCGCTGCTGCACGACACTCTTGAAGACCAAAGCCACCGTTTTGCTGGTGGGGCAAATGCGTTGCGCGACTACATTCAGGACCGGTTTGGGGCGCGGGTTTTGGAGATTGTTGAAGCGTGTACGGATGCGGATGTGCAACCGAAGCCGCCGTGGAAAGAGCGTAAAGTTGAGTATCTCAATCATTTGGCAACGGCCGATGCCTCTGTGTTGTTGGTTTCTTGTGCGGATAAGTTACACAATGCGCGTTCTATTCTGCAAGACTACCGGCAAATCGGGGAAGCATTATGGCCGCGCTTTCAGAGGCGGAAAGGAAGGCACATTATGGTATTACCGTTCTCTGGTAGAAGCATTCGCCAACAATCCTGCTTCACCGCCTCAGTTGCAAGCGGAATTAGCACGAACGATTAGGGAGATTGACGGTCTCGTTTCGTAACTACAATTTTTAGGATCGATTCACCTATTTGTTTTGTATGTCATTCTTGTTCTCGTTCATGTGGATGCCACTTTTCTACTTGATGTGTGTCGCCGAGGAACGGGATTTGGTGGTACGATACGGGCAACCGCATCTGGATTACCAGAAACAAGCCGGTTTTTTATTACCCAACTTTCAAAAATAAGGAGTTTTGCATGAGACACATCAAATTTCTGTTCGTTATTTCAATATTTTTAATGGTGCTGGTTGGCTGTCAAAAAGTATCTGACACCCGCACCGAGTTCTGCGATTCACTGCGTGGCGTGGGCGCAGATGCCGTTGCCTTCAAAGAGGCTAAAGTTACTGAGCCTGTCTCTGAAGTTAGAACAACGATGGAATCTTTACAGCAAAAGAGGCGAAACCTGGAACGCCTGGCAAGAATCACTCAAATTGAAGGGCTGGATAAACTGGTCACCGCCATTGATGCGGTGGCTGAGGCTGTGGCCGAAGTTTCAGGCAATACATTGGGGCCAGCCGTTGAGAAAGTCAATACGGCCGGAGCCAATTTAGAAAGCGCTTATTTGGAGTTGAATGACGCCGTTTGCGCGGCAAAATAGTAAGTGAGGCAAGACCTCCGAGGCTGGCGATAGCAAAACATCGCTAAAAACCTCGGAGGTCTGAAGAAGCCTGAGTCTTTCAGCAAGTTCAAGGACAACCTGTCAAAGGCTGGCATGTGCCGGCCTTCGACAAGTTCAGGCTTCGCCGCACGTTACAATATGGAACAAATCATGGCTGAAAAAATCAAAGATGTAACACCACCAACCGGTCTAAATCGTCTGCATGTTTCGCCTGCCTATCTGGTTTTACAAACTCCATATCGGCTGGCTGTTGGGTGACCGTTTTCTGCTGCTCAATCACGTAGGACGCAAAAGCGGACAGGCGCGTCAAGTGGTTTTAGAAGTTGTGGGTCACGACAAAAAAACAGACACGTATTATGTAGCTTCTGGTTTTGGCCCTCAGGCGCAATGGTTTCAAAATTTGCAGCAGACAACGGCCGTTTCCATTCAAGTTGGCCGCAAAAAGATGCCTGTCACCGCTCGTATTTTGTCCCCTGAGGAATCAGGAAATACGATGGTCGCCTACGCCCACAACCATCCTAAAGCTGCCAAAAACCTGATGAAATTTTGTGGTTATCACGTCGATGGCTCAGATGAGGATTATTTTGTGATGGGGTCGGAGCACATTCCGTTTGTGGCCTTTGAGCCGAGAGATGAAGGATGAGAGATGAAATGAAGAAACGGCCGTTTTTCATCCCAGGATTAGTTGGCTTAGCTGTCATCCTGGTCAGCGTGCTCAACCTTCTGGTATTTCCGCAAACGTCACCAGAGCAAATCGAGGGTCTTCGCTCGCCGATTATTGCCTTTGAGTTCGCTGAAACAGTAGAAGAAATCAGCACACTATTTGGACGCAGATGGTTCCCCAGAGCAAACAAACATGATCCGTAAAATGGATCAAGGGAATTACCTGGACTATCTTTACATGCTGCTCTACAGTGGCTTTCTGTTCAGTTTTGCTTGGCTGGCAGCAAAACAAACTGGTCAAAAATGGGTTTATGCCGGGGCTGTTTTGGCGGTGTTGGCATTGATTGGGGATGCGCTGGAGAATGTGCAGTTGCTCACCATTACGGCCAATTTGCAAAGCGGGGATTTTCTGGCGGCGCTAACACGGCTTCACTGGTTGACATGGTTGAAATGGAGCAGTTTGGCGTTGTACTTCTTGCTGATGGCGGGCTGGTTTTGGGAAAACGGCCGTTTTGCCAAACTCATCGCTGTCACAGGCATCTATCACCTTCCTGCTCGGTCTCGCCTCGTTCATCCAGCGAGGCCCCACCACAGAACCATTCACCCTGGCCGTCGCCCTCATGTTCCTGCTCATGATCATTTTCTGCTTCACCACCAAAAAAGTTAACACTTAATCCAATAGATTAAGAAAAAGCCTCCGCCAACGCTTGATGCATCACCGCAACAGGTGCCTCTACACCAGTCCACATCTTGAATCCGATAGCGCCCTGATAAACCAACATGCCCAGGCCATCCAATGTTTGGGCACCACGGGCTTCTGCTTCCCGCAGGAAAGGCGTGCGCGGTGGATTTGGAATCACGTCACAAACCAGCATAGTGGCGGTTATGTGGTCATACTTGATATTCGGTTTACCGTCTATATCTGGGTAAAGACCGATTGAGGTTGCATTGACGAGGATATCGGTATCTTCTGGGATTGAAACCTCGCTTGCCCAGGAAACAAACTTAGCGGAAACGGCCGTTTTTCTCATTGAGATGATCGACAAGTTGTTGTCCTCGCTCCTGATTACGATTGACGATGATGACCTGACTGGCTCCAGCTAATGCCAGTTCCACACCAATCGCTCGTGCCGCCCCACCTGCACCCAAAATCACAACCTTTTTGGCAACAGGTTCCAAACTGGCGTCCTCACGCAAGGAACGGAGAAAGCCCTTGCCGTCAGTGTTCTCACCGATGAGTTTGTCACCTTCCCGACGCACTGTGTTGACTGCCCCAATCAAAGCGGCATCAGGCGCGATTTCGTCCAGATATTCCAGAACCGCAATTTTATGGGGGATGGTTAGGTTAATTCCCTGTAAGCCCAAAGCGCGAATCCCAGTCATTGCACCAGCCAAATCTGCTGCCCTAACCTCAAAGTTTTGATAACGCCAGTTGAGTCCTTTGGCCTTGAATGCCGCTTCAATCATGACGATGGTTGGATTTTCAGCGATGGGCTGACCTAAAACGCCGACTAATTCTGCTTTATAGTTTGTAGATGCTGACATGTTGTTTTTCCTTTTCGTTACTCGGCGAATAAATTCGCCGCAACGTCTACGAAGTCGGCCTACGCCGACTAATATCTCTCGAGAGACCTTAATTGAACGCAAGTTAGCCAAATATCCCGGAAGCTTGGAGCTTCCGGGATGTTTCATGCTTAAGGCCCGAACATGAGCAAACCTAGTCGGGATGTATTTTGATAAGACAGATGCGTGGGGTCATTCCAGGTGACGACGCTATCACGAATACCACTTCCATTCTCGTCGTTGTTGACTTGAAAATCGAAGCCAATAATCATGCCTGCTTGCGGCTGAATGGCATCCAAGAGAATGGCAAGCTCGATGACGTAACCATCATCCGTGAGCCGAGAGACGCTGGTGATTTTTTCAGCAGCGGCTCCGCCCAGGAAGCTTTGCTCGTTATCAAAGTTGATGCGGTATTGACCATCGTCCGGCTGATAAACTGGGGTTTTGGCGTTATTTTGGTCAACATATATCTCGATGGAGTCTTGTTCCCAAGGATTGCCGGCTTTTTTACTCAACAGGGCATCGGTGACAGTAACGTAAGCATAGAGATAAGCATCATCCCACATGGTTTTGACTGTTGCTGTTGAACCGCTGTCTCCGAGAACCCAAACGGCCGTTTCCACTTCTTCCACGTCAGCCCACATCTCATCTTCTTCGCCATCAATGACAGGGGTTCCGTAAACGGCCGTTGTCATTCTCGCCGCCTCCATTAATTTCAAAATACCATACTTCGAAGTATCACTGTCCTGGCTGTGGGAGCGGTCATTCCAAGAAATCGGTGCATCTGGTGTGGTGGCGCGGGCAATACGCACATCAAAACCAAGTTCGTCACCAACAGAAGCAGCACTCAGCGGAATCGCCATCTCCATCGCATGACGGCTATCATCACCAGCCCCGGCCACCACAACGCCTTCACAATCCACACATTCACCGCCTTGTACGGTGAGGTGCAGTTCGTCGCCCTCATAGGTTTCCGTCTTGCCATTGTTGGCGTCGATAAAAACGTCAACAGTTTCCACATCATAACCCGGGCCTTCAGCCATCAGGAACAGGTAGAGATTGTTTTCATCCCAGCGCGTTTGGTAACTGAGCGCCAAATCTTCTGAAGCTGGCAGCGGAATCCAGGGTTGTGCGCCCCAGAGGTCATCCAGTTGACCATCAATCTCTGGCGTGCCTTTGGGGATGTCCACTTTCACATTCCAAATGGGCAATTGATCCGGATCGACGATGCCCCAGTAAGCATCTTTGGCCTGCAAGGATTCATCAAATGGCAGCGGCAAATTTAGGCGCGTAATCGGCCAGGTTTTGAGCCAGGTATGGTCGTCGGCCATGCCCCAAAACGTCACCGTCTCGATGTTTTCTGCCTGCCGGGCAAAGACCTCAAATAGTTCTTTATAGCGATAACCTTGCCACACCAACACATCTTCCGGCACCTCTGTATAGGTATCGGTATCGTTGGTATAAACGCTCATATCTAATTCGGTGATATGCACATCGCCCAGTTCAGCAAATAGTTCGATGGTCTGTTCTACAGCCGCCGCCGAGGGGCTTTGCACGTTGGTATGCATCTGCATGCCAATGCCATCAATTGGCACACCATCCGCTTGCATTTCCTGCACTAAATTGATAATACACGTCCGTTTTGCCGGGTCAGTGGTGGAATAGTCGTTGATTATCAAGGGCGTATCGGGCACCACTTCATCGGCAACGCGGAAGGCAGTAGCAATGTATTCCTTGCCCGTCAATTCATACCATGGACTGCGGCGCATACAATCATCCTCGGCCGGGTCGATAACCTCATTGACTACATCCCATAGGACAATATCGTCTTTATAGCGTTCGGTGATGGCGCGGATATGGGTTTCCAGCCGCTGCAAAACCAGCGCCTTGCTTTCTGCGGATGGTTCCAGCGGCTTGCCGTCTGCGTCCTCAAACATCCAGTCTGGCACCTGATTGTGCCACATCAGGGTATGCCCATGCACCGCCAGACCATTCTCGCGGGCAAATGCCACGAGTTTATCGGCTTCATCCCAGGCAAATTCCCCTTCACGCGGCTGGATGGAAACGGGTTTCATCACATTTTCGGCGGTAACGATGTTGAAATGACGGGTCAGCAAGTCAGCGTGAAATTCACTGTCTAGTTGAGACGGCTCGACGGCTGCTCCCACCAAAAATTGGTCAGCAAAGGTTTCATGGAGCGAGGGGATGTCGGTTTGAGGTGGCATCACAACGGCTTTATTGGGGTCTACAAACTCGGTGATGTTGACATCATCCATGTAGAAATCAACGAGTTCTTCCGCTGGGCTTGCTAACGTTAGCAATAGTTCATCGACAGCACCACTGTAGGAATATTTGCCACTAAAGCGCACCCATTTCGGTTCAGTTATGCCCAATAAGGGACTAGCGGCAATCCATTCGGAAACGGCCGTTTCCCCACTAGGAGTGCGCTGCATGGTAAGCACAAACTGGCTTTCTGGTTCACCATCCGCCACCCGCGCATAGCCACTAATGTTGTAAGTCACATCCGGCTCCATCAGTTCAGACACATCAAGGGCTACGCCGTGCCCTGTTTCCATGCGGTCTGTAACCAGAATGCTTTGTGTGCCTGAATTGGCGTAATCGGTTGAAACGGTAACGCTTTCTACTGAGCCTGTCGAAGTGGCCGTTTCCCCTGTCGGTATCCAACCCTGTGTCGTGCCATCTTCAAAATTAAAGAGCGCGTCATAAACAGCCACATCAACCACTTCTGCCTCTTCATTAATTTCTGGTACTACTGTGGGAACGGCCGTTGGCTGTACTGTCGGCTCTAAAATCGGTACATCTGTCGGCACGTCTGTTGGTACATCTGTTGGTTCTACGGTAGTAGAATCTGTTGGCGCTGGTGTCGGGGCGGCGCTGCTACAGCCCATCATCATGAGGCCAACAATAAACACCCATACCATCACTGAAATAACCTTCTTCAATTTAAGCATTTTTTCTCCCTGTTCCTTTGACTCTTTATCCTGCCAAGAATCTACATGACCACTGTTTCCTACAAAAGCGGGCGCGCATATCAACAATCTCAACCAGATTTTAACAGGCAAGTGCAGCTTTGCAAACGCTTGCAGTTTCTTGGTTTGCGTTAACCTGTCAGATGGAAACGGCCGTTTCTTGCAAATAATTCACATCATCACCTAAGCACTCGGAACGATTGACACAAATTGCTGGTATCATGTATCATCCGCACACGGTAGCTATGGAAAATGAAGCAGGGCGTGTATTCCACAAAGTGACGTTAGGCGATTTAAGCCAGGTTCGGCAGTATGTGCGGGAAACGGCCGTTTCCTACTGCGGTGCATCGGCGGCAATCGACGAACTGGTCACCGCGATGAATGAGGCGGTTTCTAATATTGTCCGGCATGGGTACAAGAATGAACCGGGTAATATCAAAGTGACGATTGGTTGCAGTGGCGATGTAGTCCAGGTGATACTGCTCGACAATGGCCTTCACTTCGACCCCACCCAGGTCGCTCGTCCCGACACGACATTGCCTTTAGCAGAACGGCCGTTTGGTGGCTTAGGCGTCCATATGATGCGTGAATTCTGTGATGAACTGATCTACCGTCGCACTGAAAACGATGGAAATGAGTTAACTTTATTAAAGCGCTTAGACTCAGGAGTCGAGGGTTGAGCTTGTCGAAGCCCGTCACGCACCAGCCTTCGACAAGCTCAGGCTTCGTAGGAAATCTCAAGGAGGCATTTCATGCTTGATATAGCTGAAACCAAAGTAGAGGGAACTGTCCCAGTGACAATCTTACGTTTAACAGGCGAATTAGACGCCTCAAATTACGAGTCGCTTATTGTGCAAACACAGGCTTATTACGCTGATGGCATCCGCAATCTGCTGCTCGATCTCGAAAAACTGACCTTTGTGTCAAGTTCCGGTTTGGTTGCCTTGCACAACATGGCGCTCGTCATGCGTGGCGAAACGTTAGAAGACGCCGAGGAAGGGTGGCGAGCCTTTCATGCCATCTCGCGTGATTTAGGCAAAGCGACTGGCCCGGAAGCACATTTCAAGCTGCTCAAGCCACAGCCTCTCGTGCTCAAAGTATTAACCACTGCCGGTTTTACCACAGTGATGACCGTATTTGAAGATGAGGAAACGGCCGTTGCGTCGTTTGCCTGACGGCTAAATAATGAAACAGACCTCCATGCAAGGCTTTGGCCTGTTTAAGGATAAATCTCTCCACCGTGATTATGCGGCTGGGGACATTATTTTCCAGCCTGGCGACCGTTCTGATAAGATGTATGTCGTCGTCGACGGGGAATTGAAATTTACCCTGCATGGAAATGAAATCGATAGATTCACTGTTGGTGATATATTCGGTGAGATGGGGTTGGTGGAAAATCGCCCACGCAATGGCACGGTAACGGCCGTTACCGACTGCACCCTTATCCTCATTGACCACCTGCATTTCGCCACCCTCATCCGCCAACACCCTGGGTTTGCCCCCCGCGTCATGTCCGTCACCTCGGCACGGCTGAACCGGCGCACAGAAGTTGAGTTGAAGAAACGCGCCCTGGAACGGGAATTAGCCATCGGGCGCAAGATGCAGCTTTCTTTACTGCCCCAAACCACGCCCCAAATCCCAGGCTGGCAGTTTGCCACCCATTACCAATCAGCGTGGCAAGTCGGCGGAGATTTTTACGACTTCATTCAACGAGAGGATGATCCCAACAAGCTCTGTCTGGTAATTGCAGATGTCACCGGCAAAGGTGTACCGGCGGCTTTGTATATGGCCGTCGCTCGTACCCTGATGCGGGCAGAAACGAGTAAAAGTCATTCCGCCGCCCATGTTTTACAGCGCGTCAATAAATTGATTATCGACGACAATCAGTCGCCCCTGTTTTTAAGTGCGCTTTATGCTATTTTGGACGTGGAAACCGGCGACTTGCAATACGCCAGTGCCGGCCATGATCCTCCGCTCTGCTTGCGGCACAAAACTGGAGACGTTGAAGAGTTACCAGCAAAAGGGTATTTGCTAGGCGCATTTAGGGATGTGGCATTCAACGAAGAAACGACAGTACTAGAGGTTGGCGATGTTCTTGTCTTATACACGGATGGGGTGAGCGAAGCACGGGATGCAGAACGCGGCTTTTTTGGCGAAGACCGGTTAAAGGCGGCGGTGGCGGCGTTCAGAGAATGCAGTGCTGAAGAGATTGTACGGGGAATTGTAACGGCCGTTTCCGATTTCACAGGGTCGTTTGCCCAAGCTGATGACCTGACTATTTTGGTAGCGAAGCGCGTTTCTCGCGCATAGCACCACAAGAGAGGTATCTTATGTGTCGCAGCATTAAAACCTTATACCACACCGACCCACCCGTCACCGAAGAAGAAATTTACGCCGCTTCGCTGCAATTTGTCCGCAAAGTAAGCGGCTACCGGCAGCCATCCAAAGCCAACGAGGCGGCATTTGAGCAAGCCGTTCAAGCCATTTCCCTCGCCACCCAAAATTTGATGCGTAATCTGGATACAACAGCACCCGTTCGTCAACGCAAATAACAAGTTCACAACGTTCCCACCCTATGTGGCACATAGGGCCACAACCTACGAGTAAACCCCATGACAGTTCAAACTGATCAAACTTTGAATCCATTTTTCGACCCCAAAGGCATCGTGCTTTTTGGGGCCTCGGCCAACCCGTCCAGCTTAGGCTTTGGCGTCGCCCGGAATCTGGTGCAAAGCGGCTATCCGGGTGCTATCCATTTTGTGAATCCGAAGGGCGGGAATTTGGGGGAACGGCCGTTTCACCCCACCCTTGCCACCATCCCCGACCCCGTAGACTTGGCCGTGCTGCTTATCCCCGCCCAATTCGCCCCGCAAACTCTCAAAGTTTGCGGCCAACGGGGCATTCGCGCCGCCATCATCGCCTCCGGCGGCTTCCGCGAAACAGACGAAGCGGGCGCCGCCCTGGAAGCCGAATGTCTACGCATCGCCCAACAGTACGAGATGCGCCTCATCGGCCCCAACTGCATTGGCCTGTTGGATACCCATCTGCCGCTGGATACCACCTTTCTGCCCTCACCCGGCCCCAATGCGGGCAACATCGCCTTTATCAGTCATTCCGGTGCTATTTGTGCGGCCCTCATCGACTGGTCATTTGGGCAGGGTTTCGGCTTCTCGCGGCTGGTGAGCCTGGGCAATCAAGCCGATGTCAGTGAAACCGACATGCTGGCTCCCGTCGCGTCAGACCCGCATACCAAGGTGGTAACGATGTATATGGAGGGGGTGAAAAACGGCCGTTCCTTCGTCCAACAAGCCAGTCAAATCACCCAAGAGAAACCGATCATCGTGCATAAAGTGGGGCGCTTCGCCAGCGGGCAGCAAGCCGCCGCCTCACACACAGGCGCATTGGCTGGCAGCGAATCCGCTTTTGACGCCGCTTTCCGTCGCGCAGGCGTTATTCGCGCCCAAAGCAGTGAGGAGCAATTCGATTGGGCCAAAGCTTTGGCGTGGTGTCCCCTGCCGCAAGGACGCCATGTTGCCGTGCTTTCAAATGCAGGTGGCCCTGGCGTCACCGCCGCCGACGCTTTGGAGGCACATGGTTTGAATCTTGCCCCGCTTCAGGCAGACACCCTGGCAAAACTGCAAGCCATCCTGCCCCCGTTCGCCAGTCTGCACAATCCAGTGGATATGCTGGCCTCCGCCTCTCCTGATGACTACGCGCAGTGCTTGCGTATTTTGTTGGCCGATGAGCAAGTCCACAGCGCCATGGTCATTTTGCCGCCACCGCCCATGTTTAGCGCCGGCGCAGTGGCGCACGCGCTCATTCCCGTCATCACCACCGCCGACAAGCCCGTTATCGTGGCGCTGATGGGACACCGGCTCATTCCTGAAGCGGCGCAACATTTCCGTGCGGCCCACGTGCCTGAGTACCCTTTCCCCGAACGCGCCGCCAGTGCGCTCGCCGTCCTGGCTGAACGGGCCGATTTCCTCACCCAAGCACCACAATCTCCAAACACGTTTCATGACGTAAAAACCGAATCCGCACGTCAACTGTTAGCTGCTACGTCAAAAAAATCTGTGGAATCTGCGAAATCTGCGGATAAATTTACCCAAGCTTTGCCAATAGAAGTCATCAACCAAATGCTGACAGCGTATGGCATTCGCGTACCGGTTTTGGGTCTGGCTGATTCGGCGGAAACGGCCGTTTCCCTCGCCAATACCATCGGCTATCCCGTCGCCCTCAAAATCGCCTCACCCGATATTCTGCACAAATCCGACATGGGAGGCGTGGTTCTCAATGTGGCCTCGCCGGAAACCGTCGCCCGGCATTACACAGAACTCATCGAGAAAGCCAAAGCTATCTACCCTGATGCTGCCATCCAAGGTATCCACGTTCAGCCGATGATTCCAGCAGGCCAAGAGGTGATCATCGGAGCCGTGCAAGACCCACAATTTGGGCCAGTGGTGATGTTTGGTTCTGGCGGTGTCGAGGTGGAAGGATTGCACGATGTGGCATTTGCCCTGGCTCCACTTACGGAAGCAGATGCCCATTACCTACTAGAAAATACGTGGGCAGGCAAAAAACTGGCTGGATTTAGAAATATAGAAGCTGGGGATAAAACGGCCGTTCTCGATACCCTCTATCGCTTAGGCCAACTTGTCTCCGATTTTCCTGAGCTCGCAGAAATCGAAATCAATCCCTTGCGTGTGCTAACGCCAGGAGGCGGAGTTTATGCGTTAGATGTGCGCGCAACAAGGACTACGGCGTAATTTCAATAAAATCTGTCGCCACCCACCCTTCCGTTCCGCTTGCTGTCCGCACCAGAACCCAGGAATAACCATCAGCCTCGGTTTGCCCAGGCAGCACCACAAGTTCTGTGCCATCGAGCAGCCATTCAATATCTGGGGCAGTTGTACTGGGGTCTTGACGCAAATAAACACCAACACCACTGGCGACAACGGCCGTTTGCAGTTCAGGTTCTGGCGTGGAAGTCGGAATCGAAGTAGGAGACGCGGTTGGTGGATTTGTCGGTAACACAGTCACCTGAGATTCGGGGAATGGAACGGGTGTGGGACTATTGGTGGCTTGAGGAACGGCCGTTTCGTTAGCTGGCGTGAGTTCCGTTTCAATTGATTCAACTGTCATCTCGGGAACGGCCGTTGGCTCCAGTTCTGGCGTGGCTTCTTCATTACCATCTGGTAACAACGCATAAACGCCCAAGAAAATCAGACCAACAATCAAGGCCATCACCGCCCAAATCAAATCCTTCTGCATCGACCGGCGTGATTCAAGCTGCCCAACCCCATATGCCTGTTTACTCATTTGCAAACGTGAAGACAAGGCTCGCAATGCAAAGAAAATAGCGGCCAAAATACCAATGGCTCCCAGTAACAGAAAAATGATACTCAATACTGCTTGCACAATCACTCCTTCGTGTGTTCCTCCACCCATACTTTAGCCAAGCTGGAACACTTTGGCAAGTTAACACAATCTTTTATTACAAAGGGACAAAAAAACAAAGGTATTAAATCTTTGTCCCTTCCATCCTTTGTATCTTTGTATTAATGCTTTTGAGTTTGCTTCACTTCATCCCACAGCACATCAATACCCGCCAAATCCAACGTTGAAATATCAATACTTCGTTCAGCAGGCCAACTGTTCCACCTGCCGAAAACGGCGGCTAAATTTCAAATTCGCTTCGCGCAGCGCACTCTCCGCATCCACATCCAGCCATCGTGCCAAATTGACAGCCACAAAGAGTAAATCGCCCAGTTCGTCCTGACGCTCTGCTGGGGTATGTGCTTCTTGCAACTCCCCAATCTCTTCAGTCAGCTTACCATACACACCAGCAATATTCGGCCAATCAAACCCAATTTTTGAAACACGATCTTGCAGCTTTTGTGAACGGGCTAACGCGGGCAAAATCTCTGGAATATTATCCACGAGTGAAGTAGAACGGGTTGCCTTCTCTTCTTGCTTGATGGCTTCCCAATTACGCACCACCTCATCACTGTCAGCCACATCCAAGTCGCCCCACACGTGCGGATGGCGATGACGTAACTTGGCATCAATACCCGCAATTACATCCGGCAAGCGGAAAATTTCTTCCTCAGACGCCATTTGCGTCTGCATGACAAGATGGTAAAGCATATCGCCCAACTCCTCACGCAACAATTCCTCATCCTGAGTGTCGAGAGCTTCCAGCACTTCACTAGCCTCTTCAAGGAAGCCAGAACGCAAACTCTGCGGCGTTTGCTCACGATCCCACGGACAACCCTCAGGACTGCGTAAGATAGCAATCGTTTCCGCCAACGCCGCCAATGAGGCATTATACGGCAGTGGCAGGCACGATCAAGCTGGTTAGATGGCTGATATGCTCACTATGGTCGATGGCATACAAAGGCACTTCTTCAACGATTTGCTCCGGCATCCCCGCCGCATGGATAAGCTGCACTACATGTTCTTCGGGATAAACGGCCGTTAACACCAACTTCAAATCACTGGCCACCAATCGACTGTAGACCTGTCCCAACAGCAACGGCACGTCTGGGCTAACGGGCGGGTAGTGAAAGGCTAACAGTTCAATCGCGTCAAAAATTTGCAACCCATCAAGACCATCCAGGGAAACGGCCGTTAACATTGGCTCCAGAAAACTCAACCCAGGCACAATCTTCACAGCCACACCCGCTTCTTGCGCCGCAGCTTCCAACGCCGTCACCGTCGATTCACCCATATGAGGATGACCCGGCACGGCATACACCACATCACCCGCTTCAGCCTTGATTAACAATTCTGCCACAATCGTCGCATACACCTGTTCAAAACTATCAGCCGTCTCATAGATAGAATCGAAGCTCACCACAGACACATTCTCCGGCAGTTCAGCTACCGCCGGATGCCGAATCGTACGCAAAAAGACCGAATCCGCTTCCGATAATATTTGCCACGCTTCTCTTGTGAGAAAACGGCCGTCGCCAGGTCCCAAACCAACCACCGTAATTGTCATACTCCTCTCCAATCTCTTCTCTATCCAAAGCAAAAAGGCGAGTACAAGACTCGCCTAATTTTTGTATTTCATAAACTCGCAATCGTCAATCGTTAATCAACAACCGTAAATCCAAGATCGTCTAACGTTTGGTATAGGTCGGAGCCTTACGCGCACGTTTCAAGCCTGGTTTCTTGCGTTCCTTAATGCGCGCATCCCGAGTCATATGACCATGAGTACGCAACACACCACGCAAATTTTCATCATATTTGACAAGAGCACGAGCCAGACCCAACCGCACAGCGCTCGTCTGACCAGTATCACCGCCACCTTCAATGTGAACCGTCACGTCAACCTTGCCCATTAACTCACTGTCTACTAATGGGCCAGTCAAAGTTTCATAATCCCCAATACGTGTGAAGTATTCCTTCACATCTTTGTCGTTAACAGTGAATTCGCCGTTGCTGTCTCCATCCAGGTAAATACGAACCCGAGCAGATGCACGTTTACGACGACCAATTCCTTCGTAATATTGTCTATCAGCCATTTGTCTCTCCTAAAGCTCCATCGGAACGGGTTGCTGTGCAGCATGTTCATGTTCTGATCCAGCATACACTTTCAGCTTCTTGAACATCTTGTTGCCCAGTTTATTCTTCGGCAGCATACCCTTCACAGCCAATTCAATAGGGCGTGTAGGAAAGCGTTCCAACTGATCAGCCAACGAAATTTCAGACAAGCCACCAGGATAACCAGAGTGACGATAATACATCTTCTGTTCCAGTCGTCGTCCAGTCACATGAATCTTTTCTGCATTAATTACAATCACATAATCTCCACAATCCACATGAGGTGTAAAAATGGGCTTATGCTTGCCACGTAATACAGCGGCAATTTGGGAAGCCAAACGACCTAACGTCTGGCCTTCCGCGTCTACTATATACCAGCGTCGTTCAATCTCAGCCGGTTTCGCAATAAATGTTTTCATCCTACTATTCTCCGTATGTTACAGACACCAGGGTCAGACCCTGCGCCGGTGCTGCTGTTCCAGACCAGCTGCGATCACATGCCGCCAGTGCTGCTTCAAACTCTTCTACCGTCCAACGACCGTCACCCACTGCTTTCAAACTACCAACTATGCTGCGCACCATTCGGTACAAAAAAGCATTAGCTTCAATAAAAAAAACGAGGTGTTCACTTCGTTTCTCCCATCGTGCTTCAAAAACCTCTCGAATAGTGACATCTCCTTGAGGGGGTTGCCCAAAAGTAGCAAAGTCATGAACGCCAATCAAACAGATCGCTGCTTGATTCATTCGTTCCCAATCGAGTGGCTTAGTTACATGCCAACTTTTTTGTCTGCGTAATGGGCTGCGCACAGCCGCATTGTAAACGTGATATTCATACGCCCTTTTCAGGGCATCGAATCTTGGGTGAAAGGTTGGTTCTGCTTTATCTAATTGTAAAATCGCAATGTCGGCCGGTAGATTCGCGTTGAGCGCACGTTGTAAATCAACTACGGTATGACGCCACTCACTATCGAAGCAGATCACCTGGCCAGTTGCATGAACACCACTGTCTGTCCGTCCCGATCCCATAATGGCTATGGGCTCTCGGACAATTTGGCGTATTACACGCTCCAGTTCGCTCTGTACAGTAGGCTGACCTTCCCGTTGACGTTGAAAGCCAAAGTAGTCCGTCCCATCATACTCAACCAGAGCGCGAAATCGTGCCAAATGTTAACTCCTTCGTCCACCAACATGATGATGGCCATATCAGCATTATCACCAGGACGTTTGCCAATTTTGACCATGCGCGTGTAACCACCAGGGCGATCCTGATAACGGGGTGCCACCTCATTAAACAGCTTCTTAACCACGTCTACATCTTCCGTCACGCCATCTTCATCAGTGAAGGTACGGACTTTCGGTAAACGGGCAGATGCCATCCGACGAGCATGAACTTCTGCTGCAGGATTATTTTCGCCTTTAACCAAACCGCGCTTCGCCAGCGTAATCATTTTTTCCGCCGCTGGACGAATAGTGCGAGCTTTAGCCTCAGTGGTAAGGATTTGCTCGTAGCAGATCAGATCCGCCACCAGATTTTTGCGTAGGGCTGTACGATGTGCAGAACTACGATTCAGTTTACGACCATGTACTCTATGTCGCATTGCTCTTACCTCATTATTACAACCTAAAAACCAAGTCTAGGTTTTCAGATATATGCTTAGTAGAAAAACGGCCGTTACTATGCCGTCTATCCCTATTCTTCATCCACAAGATAACCCTTGGAACGCAATTGTTGTTTCAGTTCGTCCAAAGATTTCTCGCCAAAATTACGGATGGCCAACATCGTCTCTTCGCCACGTTCCAGCATATCCAGCATTTCACCAACCTTGGTGATGCCTGTACGTTTCAGAGAGTTGAACACGCGCACACTCAAATCTAGAGACTCAATCGGAGTATCATAAATTTCATTTGGAATCGCGCCTTCTTCTTCCACTTCTACTTCCACAGGCAAGAACGTATCTTCACTAACACCACCAATCGGACGCAAATACTGCATCATGATTTGAGCGGATTGAGCCAAAGCCTCTTCAGGCTTAATCGTCCCATCCGTCCAAATTTCCATGATAAAGCGATCATAATCAGCGACCTGACCCACGCGTGTTTTTTCAACTTCATAACTCACACGACTGATCGGGCTGAAAATTGCATCAACTGGCAATTCACCAATCGGCAAACGGCCACGCTGTTCAGCAGGTGAATACCCACGTCCAGTTTCAGCCGTCATTTCAATCTCTAAGAAATGCGTCATCAGAATCCACAGTAAACAAGTATAAGTCTGGGTTAAAAATCTCAACCTCTGGCGGAACTTGTAAGTCAGCCGCTGTCACTACACCAGCACCATGAACCTCTAGGCGCAAACGAGCCGTATCAGTGTTATGCAATTTCAGGCGAAGTTTCTTAATGTGCAAAATCAACTGCATCATATCCTCACGTACATGAGGAATAGCAGAAAACTCGTGCGGCACATCTGTTACCCGAATAGAAGTCACAGCTGCTCCAGACAAAGAAGCAAGCAACACACGGCGCAGCGAATTCCCCACCGTCGTGCCATAACCTCTTTCCATTGGACCAACTACAAACCGCCCATATTCTTGTGACATGGCGGTGCTTTCAATCTTCGGTAGAATCAAATTACTTATAGCCAACGAAATACCTCCCTAGCTAAAAAAAGAACCAGTCACACAACACTAACGGGAGTAATACTCAACAATCAACTGTTCATTCAGAGAAACATCAATATCCTCACGAACAGGCAAGTTCAATATAGAGCCAGTCAAGTTACCAGTATCCAAAGACAACCAGCGTGGTACCTGACGGTCATCAATATCTTGGCGTAGTTCCTTGAAATAAGCGCGAGTAGCACTCTGAGGACGCAAAGAAATCAAATCACCAGCAGAAACCAATGCAGACGGCACATCTGTCCTACGGCCGTTTAACATGAAGTGACCATGGGATACCAATTGCCGTGCTTGTGCTCGAGAAGAAGCCAAACCAAGGCGATACACCACATTGTCCAACCGACTTTCTAACAGGATAAGCAAATTGGAACCAGTCAAACCAGAACGCAGAGAAGCACGCTCAAAATAACGGCTAAACTGACGCTCCATAATCCCATAAATGCGGCGTGCTTTCTGCTTTTCACGTAATTGCAGCAAATAGTCAGACGCACGCCCACGACGGAACTGCCCTTCACGCCCATGTTGTCCAGGCGGATACGAACGGCGTTCAAAAGAACATTTTGGAGTCATACAACGTGACCCCTTCAAAAAAAGCTTTTCGCCTTCACGACGACAAAGCTTGCATACTGGACCAGTATACCTTGCCAACTTAAACCTCCATAAAAACCTTAAGAGAGAGGTTTACAGGTGTGGCTACAACCTTTCATCCCTCTCAAATAAATAATCAAACATTTTTCAGCCGAAGTGCCAAACAGTCTATTATACTAACTCTTTGGTCTTTTGGCGAAAAATATTTGTAATTAAACTTAACTTATTAAATTACTAAACTCTACGTTTCTTCGGTGGCCGACACCCATTGTGCGGAACCGGTGTAATATCACGAATAGAAGTGACTTTAATGCCTGAAGATTGCAACGCGCGAATAGCATTTTCACGGCCAGGACCTGGCCCTTTAACGATAATTTCCATCTCTTGCATGCCATGATCTTGCGCTACTTTTGCAGCACTTTGACCAGCTAAACGCGCAGCAAAAGGCGTACTCTTACGCGATCCTTTAAATCCAGAACTACCGCCACTAGACCAAGACACCGCATTACCATTCAGTATCAGTGATCGTCACAATTGTGTTATTGAACGTAGCAAAAATATGAGCCTGACCTTGTGGCACCATTTTTTTGATTTTCTTACGTTGTTGAGAACCTCTTCTGCGTCCCATACTATCTCCTTACGACATTTTCTCAAGAATCACCAAATAAAAGCAATATATCATCTGGCAAATACATTGAAAAACTATTTACCCTTACGACGCCCGCGTCCAGCAACCGTCTTCTTAGAACCCTTACGTGAACGAGCATTTGTCTTTGTGCGTTGTCCACGCACAGGCAAATGACGACGATGACGCAACCCACGATAGCAACCAATTTCACCAAGACGTTTGATGTTCATCGACACTTCACGTCGCAAATCACCTTCAACAATGAAGCTCTCATCAATAGCTTGTCGCAATTGGGTAACTTCACCTTCAGATAAATCCTGTACACGAGTATCAGGATTAATACCTGTCTGTGACAAAATTTTCCTGCTAGACGTCTTGCCAATGCCGTAAATATAAGTCAAACTAATCTCTACCCGTTTATTACGGGGAATATCTACACCAGCGATACGTGCCATATATCCTCCAACTACCCTTGCCGCTGCTTGTGATTCGGATCAACACAAATTACACGCACAATGCCTTTTCGCTTAATAATTTTGCATTTTGGACAACGTTTTTTTACAGACGCTGAAACTTTCATTATAACCACCTTCGGTCACCAGGGTTCAAAAACCCATGTCACCTATAACTTAACTCGCACAACCTCAAGTAATTCCTGAGCAACGTCATCTATAGATTGTGCACCATTCGATGCGCACCAGCAACCCTTTCTCCCCGTAATAATCGAGGAGTGGCTGTGTCTTCTTTTCAAAAACTACCATTCTAGCACGAATAGTATCTTCATTATCATCAGCACGCCCTTCTATTTCAGCTCGCTTAAGCAGGCGTTGTACTAAATCATCTTGATCAACATAGATATAAGGAACCACGCTAATTTCGCCGTTGAACTCACCAAGAAGCTGCTCTAAAGCATCCGCTTGGGCTATATTCCGAGGAAATCCATCTAAGATTGCACCATTCTTACAATCATCTTGAGCCAACCTGTTCCGAACCATCGCAACGGTTACATCATCTGGAACAAGCTCGACCTCTGCTAATGATAAGTTTGTGCCAACTTACCTAGTTCTGTTTCATGTCTTCAGGTTATATCGAAACAGATCACCTGTAGAAACTTGAGCAAGCCAAGTTCACTCTCCAGTTTCTTTGCCTGCGTACCTTTACCGGCACCAGGCGCTCCCATCATAACCAGATACATGGACATATCACTAAACCCTAGATAAATCCCTTCGTAATTGCGCATCAAAAGCTGAGATTCTAGCTGTCGCATAGTATCAATAACAACACCAACCACAATGATCAAACCAGAACCACTAATGACCAAGACACTTTGCTCAAGACCAGGTATGTTTAGAAGCGCACCCAAACCCTGCATAATGCCAGGTAAGACAGCAATCGTTCCCAAGAAAACAGCACCAGCAAAAGTAATGCGTCGTACCACAGCCATGATGTAATCTGCAGTTCGTTTACCTGGCCGAATACCGGGGATAAAACCACCTTGCCGTTGCAATGATTGCGGAATATTCTGTTGCTGCACCATCACATCTGTATAGAAGAATGTGAAACCAACAACTAACAAGAAAAAAGTCAGCCAATACAGAATAAACGTGCCTGGATTTGTAGATGGTTGCGCTGAACCAAAACTAGCAATCCCCGTAGCAATATTATCTATCGTACTACCGCTGCCGGTTACAAACAAACCAGCCAACAACGGCGGTAAGGTCAGAATAGATTGGGCAAAGATAATCGGAATCATACCAGCCGTATTCACTTTCAAAGGAATATAGCTACTCTGACCCTGATATACCTTACGCCCACGAACTCGTCGACCATATTGCACTGGTATTCGTCTTTGGCCTTCTTGGATAACAACAATCACGAAAATCGTTAGTAAAGTAATTATGAATAAACGACACAATTGTGAAGATCTTGCCTGCCATATCAGGCATGGCAAACATCTGAGCTATATTAGGCAAAATACCAGAAACAATACCACCAAAGATTATCAAGGAAATACCTTGACCAATCCCATCTTCAGTAATCATTTCACCTAACCAAATAGCAAACATCGTACCGCCCAACATAGCCATCAAAGTTGTTAATGTAGGAAGGATTTGACCTGCTTCAAAACCAAAGTTTGGCATGATAACTTTAGACCATATTCCCAGTACTTAAACCAATCAAGTTAATCTGACCAATTGCTTGTAAAAGGGCAAGCGGTACAGTCATGTAATAGGTATAACGATTCAATTTATTACGCCCAGATTCTCCTTCCGAAGCTAACTCCTGAAATTGGGGAATAATTGGCGTTAATAATTGGACAATAATGGACGCGGTGATGTAAGGATATACACCCATTGCCATCACCGAAAAGTTACGCACAGCACCACCAGACAAAAAATCAAGAAAGTAAATAACCTGATTATCGCCTGCTGCTGTATCGCTAGTAAACGCTAACCATGCTTCTAAGATTAACGCCAGGCACCGGAATATTGGCAACCAAACGATAAATAACTAATAAAAACACCGTTAATAAGATGCGTCGACGTAGATCTGGCAACGAAAAGGCGGATCGTACGGAATCAATCATGATTTTTCTCCATAGTTAAACCAAAGCAAATCCATTTATTGGGAATATGGAATAACTTCAGCTTTACCGCCAACTGCCTCAATTTTTTCTAATGCCGATTTGGAGAATCGATGAGCTTTGATTGTCAATGCTTCAGAGATTTCCCCTTCACCTAAAATCACAATCGGATCCGTCTCTTTTTTCACAAGACCCAATATTGCCATCACTTCCGGTGTAACTTCTACGTCTTCGAATTCAAACGTTGCCAAATCGCCCAAGTTTACAGGTTTGTAATACACCTTACGGGTATTAGTAAAGCCACGCTTATACGGCAAACGCCGAGCTAATGGTAACTGACCACCTTCAAAATAGACGCCCTTGCCACCGCCGCTACGTGCGCCTTGGCCCTTGGTACCACGACCAGCAGTTTTACCCTGCCCGGCTGCAATACCACGACCCACTCGCTTGCGCTTTTTCTTCGATCCAGTATTTGGGCGCAGATCGTGTAATTTCATTTTATTTCACCTCTTCTACAGAAACTAAATGTTCAACTTTTTTGACCATCCCCCTAACAACGGGGGTGTCGTCATGTTCTATAGTTTGATTGAGTTTACGCAAACCTAGTGCCTGCACAGTCGCTTTTTGGCGTTTGTTATACCCAATTGAACTTTTTGTGTAAGTAATTTTCAACTTGCTCATCAGTTATCGACTCCAGAAAGGCATTACATCTGCCACATCTTTGCCACGTTCCGCCGCTACTTGATTGACGTCTTTTAACTGACGCAAACCATCCATAGTAGCAAGCAGTACGTTCAAAGTATTCTGGCTGCCCAATGATTTGGACAAAATATCCTTATAACCAGCCGCTTCAATCACCTGTCGAGCAGCACCACCAGCAATAACACCCGTACCCGGGGAAGCTGGTTTCAGCATCACTTTGGCGGAGCCATGGCGACCCATCACTTGATGTGGAATGGTATTACCAACGATGGAAACAACTTGCATATTTTTGCGAGCAGCTTCGAGTGATTTACGGATAGCATCTGGCACAGAACGTGCTTTACCAACACCAACGGCTACGTTACCTTTGTTATCACCAACAACAACAGCCACACGAAAGGCGAAACGACGACCACCTTTTACCACCTTAGCTACGCGGGTAATATCAACGATACGCTCGTCTAATTCATTTCCTTGATCATATTGACGTCTTTGACCCATTGTAATTCTCCTATCCTAGAACTTCAGGCCGCCTTCGCGGGCACCATCAGCCAATGCTTTTATACGGCCGTGGTACAAGAAACCACCACGATCAAATACGACTGTCTCAATACCAGCAACTTTAGCGCGTTCAGCAACTGTTTTGCCAACCAGTTCCGCTTGCTCTTTTTTGGTCTTGTCAGACATTTCTGATCTTAAATCTTTATCAAGGGAAGAAGCAGAGGCTAATGTACGTCCTTGAACATCATCAATGACTTGAGCGTAAATATGATCCAAACTGCGAAACACATTCAACCGTGGACGTTCTGATGTTCCGGATAATTTCATCCGAACACGACGCCGACGACGTTCACGCGATTTACGGGATTTAATAGACATAATGCTTACACCTTACCTGCTTTACCAGCTTTACGTCGCACATATTCGCCTTGATAGGCAACGCCTTTACCTTTGTAGGGTTCTGGAGGACGTTGCTTGCGAATTTGGGCAGCTAATTCACCAATAACTTGTTTGTCGATACCAGAAATAATGATTTTCTTACCACGATCTTCAACATCGTATTTAACATCTTGGGGTGGAGAAAATTCAACTGGATGAGAATAGCCTACGTTCAAAACAAGAGTGCTACCATTCATCTCAGCACGATAACCGACACCTTCGATAATCAAAACTCGTGAAAAACCATCACTTACACCAACAACCATATTGTTTAACAAAGCACGAGTTAACCCGTGCAAGGAACGATGATCGCGTGAATCAGACGGCCGTTTTACCGTCAACACACCATCTTCCAATTCAATCGTCATCTCAGGATGGAACGTTTGGCTCAAATTGCCTTTAGGGCCTTCTACTTGAACCGTGTCACCATTGACGTTGATTTTTACTAGTCCAGGAACCTGAATGGGGGCTTTCCCTATACGTGACATAGTTTACCTCCAGTTACCAGACCTTGCACAGAATTTCGCCGCCAACACCCATGCGACGAGCCTTCTGTCCAGTCATCATACCTTGCGATGTTGTCACAACGGCCGTTCCCATGCCGCTTAACACCCAAGGAATCTCTTTCTTACCAACATAAACACGCCGGCCAGGTTTACTCACCCGTTCTAAACCGGTAATCACAGAACGACGGTTACGGCGATCACCAACGTATTTCAACGTAATGCTCAAAACAGCTTGAGGTTTTTCAGGTATAACCTTAAAATCCTCAATGTAACCTTCTTCCTTCAACACACGTGCCAGTTCCTGCTTAACCTTCGAGCTTGGCATAGACACTGTGGGATGGAGCCGCATCTGTGCATTACGAATACGTGTCAGCATATCTGCAATCGGATCAGTCATTGACATAATGCACCTCTACCAACTAGACTTCACAACGCCAGGGATATTGCCCTTAAGCGCTTCTTCACGGAAACAAATGCGGCATAAACCAAAGCGACGTATATACCCACGAGGGCGACCACATAGCCGACAACGATTACGCACCTGTACTTTGTACTTTCGGTTTTTTTCCCGAGCGATCATTGATTTTTTCGCCATTTCTTTCTCCTATTTTAACTCTGCCAGAACGGCATACCCAACTTATCCAACAGTTGGCGACCCTCTTCATCCGTCTGCGCAGTCGTTACAATAGTTACTTCCATACCCCGAATCTTATCAATCGTATCGTAGTTAATCTCGGGAAAAATCAATTGCTCGCGCAAACCCAACGTATAATTACCACGACCATCAAACGAATCAGGAGATATACCCTGGAAGTCACGAGTACGCGGCAAAGCCACATGAATCAGACGAGTCAAAAAAGCCCACATACGCTCACCGCGCAGTGTCACTTTCACACCAATAGACCGCCCTTCACGTAGCTTAAAACTTGCAATCGACTTCTTTGCTTTCGTCACTACCGGACGCTGACCAGTTATCGCCGTAATATCATTGGTAGCAAATTCAATCGCTTTCGCGTTATCCAAAGCTTCACCCAAACCAATATTCACCACAATCTTAGTCAGACGAGGCACCTGCATCACAGATTTAAATTCAAATTCTTTCATCAAAGCAGGAACAATTTCTTCTTGATACTGCTCTTTCAACGGCTTAAGCATTTTGTCCTCCGGGTTAAGTGGCAGGCAATCAACGGTATCGGCTTTCACCCCAATGCCATCAAACGGCATCTAGACCGCAAAGTCGAGCCTGGCTCACCTCGGGTAAATAATAAATAATTTAATTAATCTTCAATATTCTGTCCGCTTTTCTTAGAATAGCGCACACGACGGCCGCTTTCATCACGGCGAATTCCCACACGAGTCAACTCGCCCGTATGTGGGCAAACCAACATAATATTTGACACATCCAACGGGGCTTCAAACTCAATGATACCACCCTGTGCCTGTGACCGACCACCGGTCTGTTGAGGTTTTTGATGTTTCTTCACCATATTAACCCCATGAACGACAATCCGTCCCTTCCCAAGAATAACACGCTGCACCTTGCCGCGTTCACCCTTGTCATTACCAGCAATCACTTCAACTTCGTCATTGACCTTAATACGCATAACTCACCTCTTACAATGACTCTGGAGCCAGTGACAAAATGCGGCCAAATCCTTTCTCACGCAATTCTCGAGCCACAGGGCCAAAAATACGCGTACCAACAGGATTCTCCCCGTTAGCATCAAGAATCACAGCTGCATTATCATCAAAACGAATATGGCTGCCATCATCGCGCTTAAATTCTTTTTTCGTGCGCACAATCACAGCTTTTACAACCGTACCCTTCTTCACATTAGAATTAGGGACTGCTTTCTTCACAGTGGCCGTAACCACATCACCAACACCACCATAGCGGCGTACCGAACCACCCATCACCTGAATGACCAGAAGCTCACGCGCACCAGAGTTGTCTGCCACATTTACTCGACTCTCTTTTTGAATCATGACAACACCTCAATTATTTGGCGCGTTCCACAATGGAAGTAACCACAAATCGTTTGTGACGGCTAATCGGCTTCGACTCAATAATCTCAACACGATCACCCACTTTGCGCTTCATTGTTCTCGTCATGCGCTTTAAATTTCTTGCGCACACGCATCACTTTGCCATAAACAGGATGACGTTTTGTAGTAGTAACTTCCACAATCACCGTCTTGTCCATCTTATCGCTGGTTACAATACCAACTAAGCGCTTACGTTGTTCTCTCATTCTCACCTACCCTGCAACCTTGTAGCTCGAAACCAAGCGTCGGCTGTGCCTTTTGCTGACGGGCACGGCGACTTGCTGAACTTTCTTCTTATTCAAATTAACAGAAGCAGAAGCCAACTGAGTGCCACTATCATCCACAAACGAAACCTGATAAACACTTTCCTCGTAATCAAAACGAGCCGTCGCTTTCCAGGTTTTGCCATCTAAAACAGCAGCAATTTCAGGAACTGCCACCGCTACATCAACAGCCTTTTGGCGCATAGTTAACACAGTTTCTATCTGCGCAATCTTCACGCCGAGTCGCCTTGATCTGCGAATAATCTTCTAACTGTGCAAGAAGCATCACGGAAACGCAATTTGAACAATGCCTCCCGGGCATCCTCCAACATTTCTTCCAGCTTTGCTTCGTCCAGTTCACGTAGCTCAACAATATTAGCCATTAGAGCTTATCCTCCCGTGAAATCACTTGAGAACGAATCGGCAGTTTGTAAGTCGCTAGACGCAAAGCTTCACGTGCCACATCTTCCGGCACACCAGAAATCTCAAACATAATACGTCCTGGTTTAACAACCGCAACCCAGTGATCCACAGAACCTTTACCTTTACCCATGCGCGTTTCCGCCGGTTTCACCGTAACCGGTTTATCCGGGAAAATACGAATCCAGTATTTACCACGACGACGCATATTACGCACAATAGTTTGACGCATCGCCTCAATTTGACGGCTGGTAATCCAGCCTGGCTCAAGCGCTTGCAAACCATACTCACCACTCAGCAGTTCAGTACCGCCTTTGGCCTGGCCTCTCATGCGTCCGCGAAATTGTTTGCGATATTTCACGCGTTTTGGCATTAACATAATTTCTTCCTCAAAACTTAAAAGATTACCAATCAGAGATTAACGAGTGTAGTCAGATCACCGCCAAGAATTCTCCTGGTCTAATCTTCTACTCACTGACGTAAACGTCCATGACATCGGCCTTCTGCGGCAAAACTTCACCACGATAAATCCAGACCTTCACACCAATCTGTCCAAAGGTCGTCAACGCCTCAGAAAAACCATATTGCATATCAGCACGAATTGTGTTACGCGGCACACGACCGTCCCACACTTTCTCATTCCGAGCCATATCAGAACCGCCTAAACGACCACTAACTTCAATGCGAACACCTTCGGCACCACTGCGCATCGCTTGCATCGCAGCACGTTTCATTGCACGGCTATGAGAAATGCGTCGCTGTAACTGACCAGCAACATTCTCAGCAATCAACTGCGCATCTGTATCTGGCTGTGTGATTTCTTCAACCTCAAGCTCGAACAGACTTTGTCAGTTAAATCACGCAACTTCCCACGCAATTCTTTAACAGACGCACCTTTACGACCAATCACAATACCAGGTTTCGCTGTATGAATCGTCACCTGCACCTGATTTGGCGCAGCTCGTTCAATCTCCAAACTTGAGACACCAGCATTAGGCAATTCTTTCGCAATCAATCTTACGAATTTCAAAATCTTCAAACAAAAGATCCTGATACATCTGCTTTTCGGCATACCAACGCGTATTCCAATCACGGATATATTTTCAAACGAAATCCAACAGGATGTACTTTACGTCCCATTACATCACCACCTTAACTTTCATCGTAGTCCGCGACTTCGCGTTCAGCCAAGACCACAGTAACATGCGACGAACGAACAATAATTGGCCGAAAACGACCACGTCCAGCAAAACGGCCGCCATAAGGAGCCTTTCGATGACGCGGGCCATCGTCAGCAAAAATACGGCTGACATATAGTTCGTCAATCTCTAATCCAAAATTTTGTTCCGCATTAGCCACAGCCGATGCTACCAACTTGTAAATAATGTCAGCCGACTTTTGGGGCATGAAACGCAGTATGTTCAGCGCTTCTTCAGCACCCTTACCACGCACGACATCACATACCAAGCGAATTTTCTGAGGCGAAACCGGAACATGACGTGAACTTGCTTTAACTTCAAATGCTTCAGCCATGATTAACGCCGCCCTTTTTTCTCATCTTTGGAAATATGACCACGGAAAGTGCGTGTCGGAGCAAACTCGCCCAACTTATGCCCTACCATGTTTTCCGTAATATAGATAGGAATATGACGACGACCATCATACACAGCAATCGTATGTCCTACCATCTGCGGAAAAATCGTGCTAGACCGAGACCAAGTACGAATGACCTGACGTCCTTTGGTCTCATTCAATTTTTCAACTTTCTTCAAAAGCTTCGGACTTATAAATGGTCCTTTCTTTAATGAACGTGACATTTTCTCACCTCTTACCGACGTTTCTTCGTCCGACGACGGAAGATAAATTTATCCGTAGACTTATTCTTGCGCGTCCGACGACCCTGAGCCGGTTTACCCCAAGGTGTTTTCGGTCCAGACATACCAATCGGAGACCGACCTTCACCACCACCATGTGGATGGTCATTCGGGTTCATAGCAGAACCACGAACAGTCGGGCGAATACCCATATGGCGCTTACGTCCAGCTTTACCCAGTTTAATATTGCCATGCTCCACATTACCAACCTGACCAATTGTAGCCAGACAATCTTGCGGCACATAACGTTCTTCACCGGAAGGCAGACGCAAGGTCACATATAACGGATGATCCTTCGCCAACAATTGCGCTGAAGTCCCCGCGGCGCGAACCATTTGCGCACCTTTACCAATTTGCAGCTCAATACTATGAACTTGTGTACCTAAAGGAATATTCTTCAAAGGCATTGCATTCCCAGGCCGAATTTCAGCCCCAGAACCACTCATAACAGTATCACCTACACGTAAACCCAACGGAGCAATAATATATCGTTTCTCACCATCTGCGTATACCAACAATGCAATACGTGCAGAACGATTCGGATCATATTCAACCGTCGCCACTTTAGCCGGAATGTTAAATTTATCACGCCGGTTAAAATCAATTTGACGATAGCGCCGTTTGTGACCACCACCACGATGGCGGATAGTAATCTTGCCACGATGGTTGCGTCCAGCCCGTTTCCGCAGACCAGTGGTCAGCGAAGGTTCCGGGTAGGATCGCGTGACTTCTTCAAAAGTCTGACCGCTCATATCACGGCGGCCAGGAGAAGTCGGTTTAAAAACTTTAATCGGCATCTTACCTCCAGAGACGGATCTCAGTCAGTCTAAATGATGGGAACATTACCCCACCATCCGACGAACCTCATCCCTGCTCAAAATAATGTTCTATACACCCTCGAATAGCTCGATGCTATCCCCAGGTGATAAAGTTACAATTGCTTTTTTCCAGCCCGGCTTACGTATGGTCACGCGACGCTGACGGCGTGCACGTTTCGGCGGCATATTAGCAATGCGCACCTTTTCCACAGTTACATTAGGCCAAGCCAGTTCAATAGCCTCTTTTACCTGCACTTTATTTGCTCTAGAATCTACAGCAAAAGTGTATTGGTTATAAAGATCAGCCTGATAACTGGTTTTTTCCGTCACTACCGGACGGCGAATAATGTTACGCCAATGAATTTGCATCTCTTATTCCTCCTCACTAGCGTCATCACTATCGTCATAAGCAGAAGTGTCTACGCTTAAAAAGCTTTCGAGAGTTTCTAATGCATCCAAAGGCAACACAACTTTGTCGTATCCAAGTAAATCACGAATATTGAGGTAGTTTGCCAATAATGCTTTTACATCAACAGCATTACGTGCAGACAATTCAACATTAGTATCGTGACCAGCCAGCAATAACAAGGTACTGTTGCCTGCTGTTAGACGATTCATTGTTGTTACAATTTCTTTGGTCTTGGGAGCATCCATGCTGATTTTATCCAGGACAACGATGTCCCCACTATTCGCTTTTACAGTCAAAGCGGAACGTAGCGCAGCACGACGCATCTTACGCGGCATTCTCTTTGTATACTTTCGTGGCAGTGGACCATGAGCCACACCACCACCAACAAAGATCGGCGCACGACGGCTACCATGACGAGCATTACCCGTGCCTTTTTGACGATAGATTTTACGTGTACTCTTGTTGATTTCGGAGCGACCTTTTGCTTTGTGTGTACCTAAACGTTTGTTTGCCAATTGGCGAACTAAAGCCTGGTGCATCAGGTCACGATTAATTTTTGCTTCAAAGATATCGGCAGGAAGCTCAACGCTGCTAACTTCCTCGCCAGACATGTTGTATACTTGAACTTGCATGACAGCGCCTCGTTAACTAGCCTTTGCGGAATCTCGTACAGTAACGAGACTACCCTTGTGCCCAGGAACAGAACCTTTGATAGCTAACAGATTCTTTTCTGGATCAATTTTGATTACCTGCAAATTTTGAGCCGTAAAACGCTCGTTTCCCATATGGCCACTCATCTTCTTGCCTTTGAAGACATGACCTGTACCCGAAGTCGCACCAATAGAACCAGGTGCGCGCCAACGGTCTGATTGACCATGAGTTTTCGGACCACCCTTAAAGCCCCATCGTTTCACACCACCAGCAAAACCACGGCCTTTTGTAATACCAACAACATCAATACGATCACCAATTTCGAATTGCTCTACAGTCAATTCTTGTCCGACTTCGTATTCGGCCGTTTTCTTAGTACGGAATTCACGGAGGTGTCGCAGAGCAGGTATTTCGCTTTGCTTACGGTGTGGATGCTTCTTGTCTTTTTTTAACAGACCCAGATGACCCTGTTGGCCTTGAGTTAAACGGCCGTTTTTGGTTTCCCCGAATCCTACTTGAATGGCACTATAACCATCCGTCTCTTCTGTTTTTACTTGCGTTACAAAACATGGCCCAGCTTTAACAATGGTCACAGGCGTTACCACACCCGTTTCATCGAAAACTTGAGACATGCCAAGTTTAATGCCTAGTAAACTTTTCACATAAACCTCCCGGGACTGTCAACTACCAGGCGAAAGTTGCATCATCCCTTCATTCCACGATATACGTGGATTTTTTATTTACCTAAATCGAGATTTCGATATCAACACCTGCGGGTAAATTCAACCGCATCAACGTATCAATCGTCTTCGAATCAGGATCAATCACATCAATCAAACGTTTGTGTGTACGAATCTCAAAATGTTCATGAGAATCTTTATCAATAAACGTACTACGACGTACAGTAAAACGTTCCAGTTTAGTTGGCAGTGGAACTGGACCAATAACATGAGCACCAGTTCGTTCAGCGGTACCAACAATACGTCTCGCGGATTGGTCTAGAACGCGATGATCATATGCTTTCAAGCGAATGCGAATTTTCTGCTTAGCCATAATTGCCTCAGTAAGAGAGACGCTACTAAGTAGCGTCTCTCGAAAACTTCATTATTCAATAATTTTGGTGATGATGCCGGCACCGACAGTCAAACCACCTTCGCGAATAGCAAACTTGCTACCTTGTTCCAACGCCACTGGCATGATGAGTTCAACTTCCAAGTTAACGCTGTCACCAGGCATTACCATTTCCACGCCTTCGGGCAAGGTGATGGCACCTGTCACATCCAGGGTACGGATGTAGAATTGGGGGCGGTAGCCAGGGAAGAAAGCCTTGTGACGTCCACCTTCATCTTTGCGTAAGACGTAGACTTCACTCATGAACTTGGTGTGGGGGGTGATGCTGCCTGGTTTAGCCAACACCTGACCACGTTGAATCTCTTCACGAGCCACACCACGTAGTAGGATACCCGCATTGTCGCCAGCTTCTACTTTGTCCAGAATCTTGTGGAACATTTCCATAGAAGTCGCCACAACTTTGCGAGTTTTTTCATTTAGCCCGACAATTTCAACTTCGCTCATCGCAGTCAATGTGCCACGATCAACACGACCCGTAACCACTGTACCACGACCCTTGATGGAGAAAACATCTTCTACTGACATCAAGAAGGGCAATTCGGTTTCACGTTTTGGCTGCGGGATGTATTCATCAACCACACGCATAAGCTCCCAAATTGGAGCCAGTTCAGGAGCATCTACATCACCGCCTTCATATTCCAATGCGGCCAAGGCGCTACCACGGACGATGGGTGTCTCTTCTCCAGGGAACTCGTAGCTGTCTAGCAGTTCCATGAGTTCCATTTCAACCAGTTCCAGCAGTTCTTCATCGTCCATCTGGTCGATTTTGTTCAAAAAGATGACCATGGATGGCACTTCCACCTGGCGCGCCAGGAGAACGTGTTCACGTGTCTGCGGCATCGGGCCGTCAGGCGCAGACACAACCAAAATTGCGCCATCCATCTGAGCAGCACCGGTGATCATGTTTTTGATGTAGTCACGGTGACCCGGGCAGTCTACGTGAGCATAATGCCGGGCTTCGGTTTCGTATTCGACGTGCGCAATGGCGATAGTGATACCACGTTCGCGTTCTTCTGGTGCATTGTCAATTTGATCGAATGCCGAGAATTTTGCCAATCCTTTCATGGCCAGCGTCTTTGTGATGGCCGCTGTTAGGGTTGTTTTTCCGTGGTCCACGTGACCGATAGTTCCAATATTTACGTGTGGCTTTTCGCGCACAAATTTTTCTTTGGCCATAATTTCCCTTTCCTCATTAAAAATTTACTTACTGCCGGTCTTTCCGGCATTTATTTTCTAGTTGCACTATTACTACAGATTACCACGCATAATTGCTTTGGCAATATCATCGCTCACAGGTGCATAGTGAGCAAATTCCATAGTGAATGTGCCTCGACCCTGTGTCATAGAACGCAGGCGTGTCGCATAACCAAACATTTCTGCCAAAGGCACAGTAGCCTTTATCGACTGAATACCTTCAACACGAATTTCCATGCCACTAATTATGCCGCGACGAGAGGACAAGTTACCAATAACATCACCCGTATACTCTTCCGGCGCAACCACTTCAATAGCCATCATCGGCTCCAACAAAACAGCAGCGCCTTTTTGAACGCCTTCTTTCAAACCCATCGAACCAGCGATTTTGAAAGCCATTTCGGAAGAATCAACATCGTGAAAAGATCCGTCATACAACGTTGCCTTAATGTCAACCAATGGATAACCAGCTATCACACCACTTTGCATTGCTTCGCGAATTCCAGCTTCAGCAGGGCGAATATATTCCTTTGGAATAGCGCCACCTACAATCCCATCTTCAAAAACAAAACCAGAGCCTGGTGGCAGTGGCTCCAAACGCAAAATGACATGTCCAAACTGACCCTTACCACCTGACTGACGCACAAACCGACCTTCAGCTTTTTCTACTATACGCGTGATGGTTTCACGATAAGCAACCCGAGGTTGCCCAACATTCGCTTGCACTTTGAACTCGCGCAACAAGCGGTCAATCAAAACTTCAAGATGCAACTCGCCCATCCCATAAAGGACAGTCTGACCAGTTTGTTCATCAACTTTAACTTGAAAGGTAGGATCTTCTTGAGCCAATGCTCGCAACGCAACACCCATCTTATCCTGATCTGCATTGCTTTTTGGCTCAACGGCCATTTGGATAACTGGTTCAGGAAAATCAATCGATTCCAGAATAATCGGCGCGTCACTATCACAAAGTGTGTCACCAGTAAAAGCGGTTTTCAGACCTAAGATTGCAGCGATGTCGCCTGCATGAACTTCTTCCAAATCTTCTCTATGGTCTGCATGCATACGCAGAAGGCGACCAATTCTTTCTTTTTTGTTTTTCGAGCTATTAACTGCCGATTCACCCGTACGCATAACACCAGAGTAAACACGGAAATATGCCAAGCGTCCGACATATGGATCAGTCACAATTTTGAATACCAACGCAGACAGCGGTTCACTGTCCTTTGCTTCGCGTATTTCTACAGCATCCGTAAGAGGATTAATACCTTCTATTGGCGGCACGTCTAAGGGTGATGGCAAGTAATAAACTACGGCATCCAGCAAACGTTGTACACCTTTATTGCGTAACGCCGTACCACACATTACGGGCGTCACTTCACCACGAATTGTTGCGTTTCGCAAAGCACCACGCAATTCTTCTGTAGTAAGTTCCTCATCTTCCAGAAAACGCATCATCAAATCTTCATCAGTTTCAACGATGCGATCCAAAATTACCTTACGAGCAGCCTCAACTTCAGGAAGTATTTCAGCAGGAATGTCAACAATCATGGGATTTTTCCCTTCTTCATCTTCCCATATCGTTGCTTCCATCGTCAGTAAATCGACAATACCACGGAAACTGGCTTCGGCACCAATAGGCCATTGAATGGCAATCGGATTCGCTTTCAGTCGTTCACGAATCATACGGATGGTACGAACAAAGTCAGCCCCGGTACGATCCATCTTGTTAACAAAGCAGATGCGCGGCACGTTATAATCATCAGCTTGTCGCCACACAGTTTCTGATTGCGGTTCTACACCAGCGACA
This sequence comes from uncultured Chloroflexia bacterium, assembly GCA_963747345.1. GTDB lineage: Bacteria > Chloroflexota > Anaerolineae > Promineifilales > Promineifilaceae. Next base: position 156,542 of record CAVVFA010000020.1, read on the forward strand.
GCATCAAATACAACTACACCACCATCTAATACACGCAGACTACGCTGCACCTCAGCGGTGAAGTCGATATGTCCTGGCGTATCAATGATGTTTATTTGATGATCCATCCAGGATGTTGTTGTAGCCGCAGACGTAATCGTGATACCACGCTCTTGCTCTTGCACCATATGATCCATGGTGGCATTACCATCATGAACTTCACCCATACGGTGAATCACACCAGTGTAGTACAAGATACGTTCGGTCACGGTTGTCTTACCCGCATCAATGTGGGCAATTACACCAATATTCCGGACTTTTTCTAACTGCAAATTACTCATTAATCAAACCTAAAAGCGGGAGAAGTGAGAGTAAGCACGGTTGGCTTCTGCCATACGATGTACGTCATCGCGCTTTTTCACAGCTGCACCTTGATTAGTAGCAGCATCCATAAATTCGCCTGCTAATTTTTCAGCCATCGAACGTCCACCACGACTCCGAGCCGCAGCTAAAAGCCAACGCATTGACAAGGCAATCTGCCGTTCCGGCGAAACTGGAGTCGGAACTTGATAGGTAGACCCACCAACACGACGTGGCTTCACCTCAATTTGAGGGGTTACATTCTTCAATGCTTCCTCAAAAATTTCAAGCGGAGACCGCTTGGCACGTTGCTCTACGAGTTCAAAACTATCGTAGAAAACCCCACGAGCTGTACTTTTCTTCCCGTCTCTCATTAGACGATTTATAAACATTGCAATATGAACACTGCCATAGCGCAGGTCAGGTTCTACAATACGTTTTTCTGGGCGATAACGTCTTGGCATTTCTTAACTCTCCAAACTTAATTACTTCGGTGCCTTCGTGCCATATTTGGAACGGGCTTTCTTACGATCATCAACGCCGTCAGCATCCAATGTGCCACGCACAATGTGATAACGCACACCAGGAAGATCTTTCACACGACCACCGCGCACAAGTACAACAGAGTGGTCTTGCAAACGATGCCCTTCACCTGGGATGTAGGCTGTTACTTCAAGATGATTTGTTAATCGAACACGAGCAATTTTGCGCAGAGCCGAGTTTGGTTTTTTCGGCGTTAATGTTTTCACCTGGGTGCAAACACCACGTTTTTGAGGTGCGCCTTTTGCTTGGCGCGTCCGACGCTGCTTAAATGAATTATATGTCCACTGCAAGGCGGGGGCGGTGCTTTTCTTACTCTTGGCCTTGCGCCCTTTTCGTACAAGCTGATTAATTGTAGGCACGCTTGCTCTTCTCCTTAATCAAAATACTTTTAAACTTTGATGCTTCTATATTGGTTTTTCCCGAACAACGAACTGCCTTTATGGCAACAATGTATTTTTACTTACCGACAAATGGAAGCCATCGCAGTTAGTGTTCAAACTGGATGGCCTCCATACTTATAACTTATTTAATTAGTAACTTCGCTCGTTACCTATGTAAAATCAGTTAGCAAACATACGAAAGTGGATTCTACCACAACTGCTTCTCTTGTCAACGATTTGGAGAGGGGAGTTTGCGGAGAAACGGCCGTTCTCAGTTCCACCTCATTATCCTCATCTAGGGCATGCATTTACCGACGAGAACGCGCCAAATCCATCAGTCCAGTGCCAGCCCAACGACGATTTTTCTTGTCGTCCTCTTTACCAAATTTTATGATTTCCCCAGAGTCAGTCAAAGCCTCAACGGCTAGACCCAAACTCTGAAGTTCCTTAACCAAAACTCGGAATGAAGCCGGGACACCCGGTTCTTCAATGGGCTCATCCTTGACAATGGATTCATATGTCTTCACACGACCCTGAACATCATCAGATTTAACGGTCAGCATCTCTTGCAAGGTGTAAGCGGCACCATAAGCTTCCAGCGCCCACACTTCCATTTCACCAAAGCGCTGTCCACCAAATTGAGCCTTACCACCCAACGGCTGTTGCGTAACAAGCGAGTAGGGGCCAGTTGAACGAGCATGAGCTTTATCTTCAACCAAATGAGCCAACTTCAGCACATGGAGAATACCAACCGTAACAGGCTGATCAAACGGCCGTCCTGATTTACCATCAATCAAACGCTCCTTGCCCACAGTTGGCATCGGAATATGCGTCTCAATTGTGATATGTTGTGACAATTGCTCTAATGTTTTTAGATCAGCTTCCATTGGATCAACTTTAACCACTTCCGGCAAGTCATCACCAAATTTTTCAAGCATGAGCGCGTACCATTCACGTACACACACTTCAATAGCATATTCATCAAACTGACCGAAATCTTGTTTACGCAATGATTCACGTCCGCCAAATAAAATCTTATCAGGGTCCCAACCACGAGTACGAAGCCATTCCAAACCAGCATTATAGCGAGCGTAGAAGTGATCCGTTTCCAAACGCGGTACATCATACCCCATATCGCCTAGCCAGTTAGCCATAAACAACGCCCGAGCCTCATCATCATCTTCTAGAGTCTCTAAATCGTAGCCCATTTCTTCCAACCAACCCCAAGCCCAGCCAGAAACAATATCCCAAGCGCGGGCAACTAACCAAGCACGAGCCAATTCAGCTGAAATCTCAATTTCCTTCGCACCATCAAATACCGGTGTAATCGCACGGAAACCTAGACGATGAGCAGCCCATCCTAAATGCGTTTCTAAGACCTGTCCGATATTCATACGACCCGGCACACCCAAAGGACTCAGAATGATATCAATTGGCGTACCATCATCCAAGTAAGGCATATCCTCAATGGGAACAACTTTGGAAATAACACCCTTATTACCATGACGACCAGCCATCTTATCACCCTCAGAAATCTTACGCCGTTGGGCAACACTGACACGAACCATCGTTTCTACACCAGCCGGTAAATCACGGTCATGCTGGCGGTCAAAGACATGAACATCAACAACTTTACCACGAGCACCATGCGGCAAGCGCAAACTAGAATCTTTTACCTCTCGTGCTTTATCACCAAAGATAGCACGAAGCAGTTTTTCTTCAGGGCTGAGTTCTTTTTCACCCTTAGGTGTAATCTTCCCAACCAGGATATCGTTTTCTTTAACATCAGCACCAACACGGATAATGCCACGTTCATCCAAATCTTTCAGGGCATCTTCACTGACATTGGGAATGTCATAGGTGATTTCTTCTGGCCCAAGCTTCGTATCACGCGCTTCGATTTCGTGCTTTTCAATATGGACAGAAGTGAAGCGATCTTCACGAACCAAACGCTCGCTTACCAAGATAGCATCTTCAAAGTTGCCACCTTCCCAAGAAAGGAAAGCAACCAATACATCTTGACCCAAAGCCAACTCGCCAAACTGAGTAGAAGAGCTATCTCCCAAAACAGCGCCTTTCTCTACGCGCTGACCTTTGACCACTGTCGGTCGTTGGTCGATACACGTGCTTTGGTTAGATCGATTGTATTTGCGCAAGTTATACGTGCGCGGCCCATCTTCACCGACGACAACAATCTTATCACCTTGAACACTGATCACTTCACCAGCTTCTTTGGCAACAACAACCTGACCCGTATTAAGAGCCGCTTGCTTCTCCATACCTGTACTAACAATTGGCACATCAGGAGTCAACAACGGCACAGCTTGGCGTTGCATGTTGGAACCCATCAAAGCACGGTTCGCATCATCGTGCTCCAAGAAGGGAATCAACGCCGCAGAAATACCAACAATTTGACGTGGGGCTACATCAATGAAATCAACGCGCTGTACAGAAGTGAAGCGGAACTGTTGATTTCGCCGGGATGAAACACGTTTTTCAACCAATTGCCCGCGTTTATCTCGAACGGCGTTTGCCTGAGCAATCGTGTAAAGATCTTCCTCATCAGCAGACATATAAAGGATCTCGTCTGTGATATAAGGTAATACTTGCACCTCTTCGATCCCAGCCTCACGAATAGCAGCCAGCACATTTTCAGTTACCGTTTCGCTTGCGGAAACAATAATTTCACCCGTTTCAGGATGTACCACATTCACAAATACATCATGATCAAGTAACTCATCGGTATTTGTGGGTAATGTATTTTTCACACGACTGTATGGTGTTTCAATGAAACCATATTTATTTACACGGCCGTAAGCTGCCAAACGACCAATCAAACCGATATTCGGACCTTCAGGTGTTTCGATGGGGCAAATACGGCCGTAATGACTATGATGGACATCACGCACCTCAAAGCCGGCACGTTCACGACGCAAACCACCAGGCCCTAAAGCGGAAAGTGTGCGCTTGTGGGTCAACTCTGCCAACGGATTGGCTTGTTCCATGAACTGGCTCAACTGTGAGCTACCAAAGAATTCACGTACAGAAGCGACAACCGGGCGGATATTAATCAAGTTTACTGGTGTTACGCTGTCACTATCACGAATGGACATGCGTTCGCGCACAACTCGTTCCATACGGCGCAAACCGACCCGAATTTTCGCCTGTAACAGTTCACCAACAGTCTTCACACGACGATTACCTAAGTGATCAATGTCGTCTGGGCCTTCGAGGCCATTGTTGATGAGAATCATACGCTTCACCATACGGACAATGTCTTGTTGTGTAACCGTACGATGCGTCAAAGGCACGATGTCGCCCAAGACTAAACGCTTGTTTAATTTATAGCGTCCTACACGAGCCAAATCATAACGGCGACGATCGTACAACTGTTCGTGCAGATATTGTGTGGCATTATCTAATGTAGGCGGATCACCAGGGCGCATACGTTTGTAGAATTCAATAAGCGCCTGTTCAGCAACTGGCTTATCAGGATCCCACGCAGGTTCCTGCTCAATGCTGCCCTGAATGTAAAGATGTTCACCATTGGTATCGACATCTTCAAACAAGGCTAACAGTTCCTGGTCGGTTCCTTCTTTTATTAAGGCATTACCTAATTGATCATCAACAGCAGCCATTGCTCGCAAGAACAATGTAACCGGCACAGTCCGCTTGCGATTGAATTTGACGGTTATATAGTCAGTTTTGCGAGTTTCAAACTCCATCCAAGCGCCGCGATCTGGGATGAGTTTACTCATCGCAAGAGGACGACCGGTGGTACGCTCATCGACAACTTCGAAATATGCGCCAGGAGAGCGAATCAACTGGCTCACAACAACTCGTTCCGTACCATTGATAATGAAGGTACCGGCTGGCGTCATGAGGGGGAAATCCCCCATAAATATATCTTGAACAATTGGCTGATCTTGATCCGTGCTATAGAGCATACACGACACATTGAGCGGTGCAGCATAGCTCATGTCTCGCTCAACACATTCATCCACATTATATTTTGGTTCGCCAAACCAATACTTCAGATCAAAGCCCTCAACTTCTGGGCGTTCACTGGGGAAATAGAGCTTCAAATCACCGTTGAAAGATTCAATCGGAGAAATCTCATCGAATAACTCAGCTATGCTCTCGTCTATAAACATTTCAAACGAATCTAGTTGAATATCAATGAGTGTAGGCAGCTCCATGGGATCAGTTGTGCGTGCATACGTTCTAGTCGGAAGTTTTGACATTTATTCTCACCCTGCTCCCAGGACAAACTATTTAGCTTATCCTTAGAAGGTTATAGATTTTTCTCCACTATTAAGCTTAACCATTTCTTCTAAACAACAGATGGTCAAACTTTAAAAGATGCAATTCTTTGTCCATTTCCATTTGTGAACGCATCTTTTTCGTACATAAACCGCAAACAAGGGGTGCAACGCAGTAGCGGCACCCCCTGTAATATTACCTTTCTGGTTATAAATCCATTCCGGCTAATAGCAATCCTTTGTAAAGTGTTTCCACAAATATGCGAACGCGCATTATATGATTCCTAGGTTAGGTTGTCAAATTTTCGTAGATACTAATTATTTCACGTCCGGCACGCTGCCAACTGTATTTTTCGATGGCTCTTTCTCGTAAACAATTTCCCAATTCTTTTTGCTTTTCTGGATTATGGAGAAGCATTTGTATGCTTGCTGTAAAGGCGTCTATATCACCCAGGGGTGCGTATATGCCGAGGTCTGCCAGGTATTCTCGATGGACGGGGGAATCGTAGGCGACGATGGGTTGGGCTAATGCCATATAGTTGAGCACTTTGCCGCTGCCTTCGGTGGTGGACATTTTGGGGGCTACGGCAATGTCGCCTAACGAAAGATAGAGGGGGGCATCCCGGTATTCGACTTTATCGGTGAAGGTCATGATGTCGGCAACGTCTTTGCTTTGAGCGATGGCGCGATAATGTTGGACGTTTGGGTATCCCATCATGAGGAAGTGGCTATTTTCTCCGGCTGCTTTGAGGCGAACGGCCGTTTCTATTAAATGTGGTATGCCTTGATAATCTGTCATCAGGCCCAGGTAGGCGATGATGGTACGGTCTAAGGGGATGCCTAGCTGTTGTTTAAGCTGATTTTTAGCTTCTGTTGAAAATTTGGCGGGATCGAACCGGGTGGTGTTGGCACAGTCTGGCAGGGCATGGATGCGGTCTTGGGGAATCTTGAATTCTTCATGCAAGACGTCTTGGGCATGAATGGAGCTAGTCAATATGGCGTCTGGAAACCAGTCTGTGATGAACCTTTCTAAACGATGGGCGATGGGGTAGAAACGGCCGTTTTTGTCCAAAAAAGAATGATCTACCATCTCCGCCGTCAGGCTGCCCTGGAAATCAAAGACCATGGGCACACGCAGCATCTTCGCCAACATGCCGCCGATGAGTGCACCTTCGTGCATGTGGCCGTGAACGATATCTGGCCGAAAACGCAAGCCTTCCTTGATGGTTTTCGCCGCGAGATACACATCAAATGCTAATTTATGGCGGGAGGAACCAACTTCATAATCAGTACGGTAGGGTAAGGGAGCGGTGCGCCGAATATCTAGTCCTGGCATGTCGCTTCCTTTATAGTAGGTCACGATTGCCAGTTCTTGATTGAGTTCTTGCAGGGTGTACGATTCTTCCAAGATGCGAATATGCCCGCCGTAGTCGCTAAAAAACGAGGTGGGCGCCACCATTAGAACACGAAAACGACGCGGCAAACTGGTATCTGCCGCGCCGCCGGATGACGACATTTCTGGGAGGGATTGAGGGTAAGTCAAAAGCTAATCTTATTCCTTTTTCTTGCTTTTCTGTCCAAAAACACCTAAGAAACTTGAAGTGCGCAGACTGGTATCCATGTCAGGGCATCCCCTTCTACCCAATCGTTTTTCTGGCGATCTCGCAGCCATTTTTCCCGGTCGTGGGCTAATCCTTCTAATGTAGCTGCCAGAATCTCTTCTTCACCTTCATAAACTTGTTGACGTAGCATTTTTAGTTCAGTCAATAAAGCCGTCGAGCCAACGCATGGTTGCAATTTTGTTGGTGTAGGCTTCGTGAGCCAAGTCTGTGCTTTCGGCCAAAGGTTGGGTGCTCATGGCAAACGGGACGCTGGCAAAGCGAAGCATGTCGCGCCAGCCTGTTGATTTAGACACGGAGCTAAACAGGGCTGCGGCCAACAAACCCGGCACAGTTTGCACGCCTATTTGCAGACTGTCATATTCCATAACATCGACAAAATAAGGAACAGCCCCGATGAGATGTCCGAAGTTAACGGCCGTTTCCACTGCTTCTGGATCTGCTTTGACGGAAGGCATCAAACAAAACACACTCTTCTTAAACAGATCGCCGCTGGCAGACGCCACATCATTGCGGCCATCGACCAACCAATTAGCGGCAAAAATAGGGCTGGCTCCGATATAATGCCCTTCTGTCATGTGCTGTTCCGCCAGCTTCAAGGCAGGGCCTTTGAGTTCTGCAAAATCCAGGACGAGACAGTGCTTTTGCAAAACATCGCCAATGACGGGCATGATGTTTTTTAGCGCCTCGTAAGAAACAGCCAAGACAAGAATATCGGCCTGTTCAGCCAGCTTGCGTAAGTTCGATTCGACTTTATCAACAATATTAAGCGCCAGAACCTCACGCTCAATCTCTGGGTTCTCATCGTAACCAATCAGTTCCGACGTCAAAGGAAGATTCTTTAACCGCCAGCGCAATAGAAGCGCCTAAACGGCCTAATCCAATGATGGATAGGTTTTTTGCAATCATATGGTTCCCCTAATGTTGATCGTCTGCCCATTGCAGCAAACGTAATAGTTTATCTTCTTCCACGCCATCTGTTTCTGGCAAATCATCCTGGTGACGGCGAATCAAGGCCACAACCAATGCGCTGCTGCCCGCTGCCTCGGCCATCTGTGCGCCCCATTCAGGATGCTGGGCTTTGACGACAAACGGCCGTTGCCAGCCATCCGTATTGTTTTTGCCCCAAACGGCCGTTTTCCCCGGCAGCACCTTCTTCACCACCACAATCAACGACCGGTTCCACACAGTTAAAGGGGAACGAGTCTTACCCACATCATGCAGCAAAGCCGCTTGCAACAATTCAGGCTCATCATGCCCAGCCTCTCGTAACGTGCGCATCACCTGATAACTGTGCCACTGCTCACCTCGATCAAAACGAAAAAACAATTCAAACTCAGCATCTGAGAGAATCGCTTGAATCTCAGCCAATTCCGTTTCATTGAGTGCAGGAGCCGCTACCGCTTGTTTAAACTGCCGCACCCGATAAAACAAATCACTCACAAACCAATACTCACCAACGTCTGCGTAATCATACTCGCTGGCAGCCACACCAGGTAATAAAGCACATCAATACCAATCATCGGCAGAATAAACACCACGCCCATCAACAAGATAGGGCCATATTGCTCCATCGGCCGCATTTTATAAGAAATATCTGGCGGCAAAATCCCCATTAAAATCTTAAAACCATCCAACGGCGGAATTGGAATCAAATTAAAAATCGCCAAGACAATATTCAGCCAGACAAACTGCGACAACAAATAATCTGGGGACGGGAACATATCGTTGCTGCTTCTAAACGTAAAATTAACCAATCCGAGCCAAAATGGCACAGACGCTAACACAGCCATCACCACGTTAGACAACGGGCCAGCCCCCGCCACAATCGCCATAGACGTGCGCGGATTGCCTTTCAAATTATTGGGGTTCACCATAACCGGCTTTGCCCAACCAAACCCCACAAGTAACAAAGCGACAGTACCAATCGGATCCAAATGTTTAAGCGGATTGAGGGTAATACGCCCCATGTTTCGCGGCGTGGGATCACCCATGCGGTCGGCTGTGACCGCGTGGGCTAATTCATGTATCGTAAACGCCACCAACAACACAAGAGCCGCGTGCAATAAGGGTGGCTAAATCTAAATTTCCAAGCATAATGTCCTACCTATTTCCCTGACTAATGTACCGACAAGTGGACTATGGATGGGCAAAGTATACCGTGCCTAGATACCAGCGACGAATATAACCAACCTCCCCACTCCATCAATCATGTCACCTTAATAGTTGGAGGAATAAGCCAGAAAACGTCAGGCTCCCAAGTTGACCCGTTCACTGGCTGGCTTATAATCTCCCGCTATGTATATCGAAATACACTTGGGCGACATCGTGCGCCTGCGCAAAAAACATCCATGTGGCAGCACTGACTGGGAGGTCGTCCGCGTTGGCGCGGATATTGGCCTCGTTTGTCAGGAATGCCAGCGCAAAGTTATGCTGCCACGCGGCACGTTTAACAAACGTCTCAAAACCATCTTAAAAAGTAGTTATACAGGTAACGATTCAGACCCTAATGGTTTGGATGTCGAGTAATCGAACATCACGTGATGCCAAACCCTTAGGGTCTCTCGAGATACCCGTTAAAAATGCGGAAGAATGATCGAATTTCTAGGAATAATTTACGTGCTGACAGTGGCCGCGATGTCGCTGTTCGGCTTTTTAGGCTTGTTTACCCTCATCCTGTACTGGCGACATCGCCACGATAGCTCCCCCTGTCCGGCTCTACCGACCGACCTGCCCCCCGTCACCATCCAACTGCCCATTTTCAACGAGAAGTATGTCGTTGAACGGTTGATCAACGCGGCCGTTTCTCAAGACTATCCAATGGATCGCGCTGCATGTTCAGGTTATTGACGATTCCACCGACGATACGACCGACATCGCCGCCGCAATTAGTCACCCACTATAAAAAGAAGGGTGTCCATATTGACTTGGTGCATCGGGACAACCGCATCGGGTACAAAGCGGGCGCGTTGGGCGCGGCCTTGCCGCAGGCGGAAGGCGAATTCATCGCTATTTTTGATGCGGATTTCGAGCCAAAACCTGATTTCTTGCAGCAAACGATTCCCTTCTTCGTCAATGAACCGGAATTGGGCATGATCCAGGCACGATGGGGACACCTGAATGCGAATGATTCGGCGCTGACGGCCGCTCAAGCCATCGCCCTGGATAAACATTTTGCCATGGAGCAGACGGTACGCCATCGGGCCAACATGTATCCCAAGTTCAACGGGGCGGGCGGCATCTGGCGGCGCACCTGCATGGAAGATGCAGGCGGCTGGCAAGCGGATACCGTTTGCGAGGATTTAGACCTGAGCACCCGCGCCATTCTCAAAGGGTGGCAGTTCCGCTTCTTGAATGACGTGACGGCTCCGGCTGAACTGCCTACCAGCATGACGGCGTACAAAAGCCAGCAAGCGCGCTGGGCAAAAGGTTCCACGCAGTGCCTCAACAAGTTTGGCTGGGAAATTTTGCGCGACCGGCAGCATTCGTTGGCGGCGCGGTTGTATGCGCTGGTGTCGATGTCGGCGTACAGCACGCATTTGCTGCTGGTGGTGCTGCTGCTGCTGCAAATTCCGCTGATTTATGGGCATTATCGCTTCCCCACGATGTTGTTTATTTTCTCGCTGATTGCCATTGGGCAGCCGCTGTTGTTTGTGCTGGGGCAGCAGGTGCTTTACCCGGATTGGGTGAAGCGACTGCGCTACTTTCCGACGCTGTTGCTGGTGGCGATTGGGCTGGCGCCGAGTAACAGTCGCGCTATTTTGCAGGCGATGTCAGGCGGGCAGCATGTGTTTGTGCGCACGCCAAAGACGGGTGATATGGGGGATGGAAAACGGCCGTATCGCCTGCCGTTTGACTGGATTGTGGTGGCGGAGGTTTTTCTGGCGATTGTATGCGCTGGCAGGGTTGCTGCTGGCGATTTCTAGGGGAATTGGGGGTCGGTGTTCTTTTTGGGGACGTGTGTGCTGGGTTTTGGGTATGTGGCGTTTTTGAGTTTGCGGGAGTTGGTGGGGTAAGATCCCCGTTTAATCCTACAGATTGCGCAGAATCGCACTCGTTCCACGCTCTGTGTGATCTGTTCAGACGCTCCGCGTCGGGGAAACGGAGAGCGATTTGGCAGGTTTTCCCTGTAAAATAGCAAGAAATTGATTTTCAGGGAGGGTACGTATGGCTACACAAATTTGGATTACTGGTATTCGTTTTTCTGGCTGGATTATTGGCGGCATGTGGGCAGGATGAAGCGGTAGGGAGTGGTAATGGTAACGGAAACGGCCGTTTCCCCCACCATCCCCTCGCCCACCACAACTTACACCCCAACCCCATCACCCACACAACGGCGATTCCCACCCAAACACCCCACCGCTACAGCCACAGCGACCACGATACCAACCCTCACTCCCTTGCCCACCTTTGCGCCAGAAGAATTGGAAACGGCCGTTGCTGACCTCCTAGCCAATCCCATGAATTGTGACGTTCCCTGCTGGTGGGGTGCAGTTCCTGGAGTCACGAGCCTTGATGAGATAAAACATGCTGTATCCCCATATAACTTTGACATATATGAATGAGCCTACTGAAAAAAGGTAAAAAGCTCAATTAGGTTAACATAAATACAGAAATTGGGATAAAATAGGGCAAATCATATTAGGAAATCCCCATGTTTCGAGAAAGCAATACCAACCCACAATCAAGCATTTTTAACACTCTGTGGTTAATGCCACCCAAGATGAAAGAGCGGCTACAGACATCATGGAGCCACACCTTTCGCCAAGAACTGTTTGCCCATATACCAGAAACTCTGTTTGCGCCGTTGTTTAGCGAAATCGAATCGCGACCCAACGCCCCGATCAATATTATAGTAGGAGCCGAGATTTTGAAAGCGGGTTTTGGCTGGAGTGACGAAGAAATGGTCGAACATTTGGCTTTCGACTTGCTGACCCGCTATGGCTTGGGGCTGGATGAAATCGGAGACGAAGCACCGACCATACGCACCTTCTACAACCTGCGGCGACGGGTACGAAAGTACGCCGAAGAGACCGGCATCAACCTGTACAGCGAAGTCTTCGCCCGCATCACCGACGAACAAATCGCCAAATTCCTCGTCAAAACGAATTGGCAGCGAATGGACAGCACCCAACTGTTGAGCAATATTGCGCGGCTGAATCGCTTGGAACTGGTTGTTGCCACTCTGCAAAAGGGCGTGCAGGCGTTGCCAGAGGCCAGACAAAAGAAATGGACGCAAGAACAAGAAGCCTATTTGAGCAAAACTCCCCAGAATATCTGCTATCGGTTGAAAGACGAAGCAGTCGGGGAGCATTTGCAAACCGTTGGGCAACTGCTGGTCACGTTGTTGATCGAATTGCAAGCCAGCGAAGTGGCATCTGACATCATCGAAATCGTAACGCGCGTCATCAGTGACCAATATCAGTTGGAAGCTGACAGCCCCATCCAACTCAAGCCAGCCAGTGGGATAAGTGCCACCAGTGTGCAATCGCCCCACGACCCCGAGGCGACCTATCGTTATAAGCACGAACAAGGCTACCAAGGGTATGTCGTCAACCTGAGCGAGACGTGTGACCCAGAGAATGAGGTGCAGTTGATCACCAGCGTGCAAACGGCCGTTAACGTGACCGATGATGGACAATTGTTGGCCGACGCGCTCGATGACATGGCTGAGCGGCAAGTGTCCATTGACCAAGTGACCGTGGATGGCGGGTACAATGGCTCCACAAGTGAAGAGGCGTGTCGGCAACAGGGTGTCAAATTGCGCCCCACCACTATTCGCGGGGGGCAAACGAAGGCTGGTGTTTGGGGGTGGGATATGTATGATTGGACAGTGGATGAGGCATCTGGACAGCCACAACAAGTCACCTGTCCACAGGGACAAACTGTCCCTACTCAGACGGCGCGTAAAGAAGGACGTTACTTGGCGCAATTTGATGAGGCGATTTGTAGCCAGTGCCCTTTCTTTCAGAATGGGTGTCGGGTGCAACTGCGTCGGCGACAACCACCAACCCTGAACGTGATGTTGCGTTCGATTCAGGTCGCTGCTTTGCGTCAGGGCATGTCGGCCGACAATGCCGCCATTCGAGCCAATACCGAATCCACCGTTCATGCCTTCAAACATCCCTTTGCCGCTGGTAAGTTGCCGGTGCGGGGCTTGATTCGCTCGCATATGATGGCCTGTGGTTCGGCGTTGATGGTTAATTTGCGTCGCCTGCATGATTATTTACATCCCGACTCAACTGAGAAAATGGCTAAAGAAGTTAGTTTGCCTCACATTTTGTCGGTAAATTCCTTGTTTTGGCGCGTTCTGGTGGGTTTCATCGCCTCTTTCTATCACCCGCAGGCCGTTCCGTTTGCTAAATGTTGTCATTGTGGGTGACTACCGTTTGCTAGACATTGGTGGTTGCTGATTTCATAATAGGCTTTTTTCAGGAGTCTCATGAATATGTAGATGGGCAACTCACTATTCTTAGATTGGGGATCGGGCACGTAGAGGAACGGAACGATTTCGAAGTTCGAATAGGATACGGTTTTACTAATTCAATATTAACCTCAGTATCGGCTTATTCTCCATCAGTTTCTGAAATCCTGGCTAAATACGGGCAACCGGATGAAGTTTGGTTTGAAACTATGAGCTTCATGCTTGAAGATTTACCAACCAGGTTGAATTTAGTTTACTTTCAAAAAGGTATAGCCGTTGGTTATGTAGTAGATGGTGACATCTCAAATGAATAGGACTTACGCAGGGAGGATTGAGATAGTTGGTTGACGCAATTGTTCACGCATATAGTTATCCAATAATCCCTGCTTGATTTGATAAACATTTGTTTGAGTTTCTTGGGCTATTTGGTTAAAGCGAACCCAGACTAACATCGCACAAGCAATATGATTTCGCTGCGCTCGTTGTGAACGACATTGTGATGATTCTAACCCCGTCACTTGTTTGGCTTCACGGTGAAACTGCTCAATCTTCCAACGAATGGCACTTTCTTGTCGAGTAGCATCCGTCGAATCTTGAGAAAAGTCGTTAGTAACGACATAGTCCGTGCGCTGGGAAGACAACACAAGCCGGAACAGTTTCAGTTGATGACCTTTTGGGAATTTATTAAGATGAACCGTTTTCCCCGATTCCAACTCGGTTTCAGACCAAGTAAGCGAATCAACACGATGATAGGGTTCCTCAGGATGTTCAGACACCTGACGATTGGCTTTGAGTGGGCAGTAGTAAATCTTGTCTGCCTTTTCGATCGTTTTCATTATTTCCATGGTGGCATACCAACTATCCATCAACACGGTGCGGAACGGGAGCTTTTCAACGTAGAGAATCGTTTGCCACATGTCCAGTAAATGGTCGAGCTTACTGCGACCATCTCGTTCCGGGTCAAAGATTCGGTAATCGATGACCCAAAACTGTTCCGTATCGGGATTAACATAGACACAAGTCACAATGCCAATCCCCTTGATTACCTTTTTTGCATTGCCACTCCATTGGCGACGGACCAGTTCAATCATAAAGGAATGACTTTTGTCCAAAACGGTATCATCGAAAAGGATGTAGCCATTTTCCGAGAGAACTAATTCTTGTCGCACCATTTGGCGCAATTCTCGAGGAGTAAGCTTGTTATCTCTCATCAATCGATTGATACGGTCATGACTAAATTGTTCACTATGGTCAGCAAAGTAGGTTTGAGTGTAATTGACTTGGCTGACCAATAAAAATTGACAGTAATCCCAGTGGGTTAATTTGCTCATTCATCCATTATCGCAAATTCTCACTGGATTGCGTAAGTCCTAATGAAAAAGTAGTTGCATGTTTCGCTGATAAAGAATCAGGTCGGCTACGTTTGCTTGTACCGAATACGGCAACCAGTTACAAAGACTTCTCTACAATTTTTGAAAGAGATCGTCGCTATCTACCTTTAGAAGAAGCAACGGGTTTGACAATGGAAGGTTTCATGCAGCAATTTAGCGATCCTAATCAACCACAGTGCATTGAAACGCCAACAGAGCTTTGGGATTAGCCACCAAGACCCTAAGGGTTTGATACTCAGCGTGTTGAACCACTTGGAAACCAAACCCTTAGGGTCTCACGCGTGAATAGCATAACTTCATACTCGCATCAATAATATTCAAGAAAATTTCACAATTTCACAAGATTATCAATATATTAATCAATTATCTTAATAAAATCCTTGACAGCCATCAATTTTTTGATTATGATGGCTGCAAGTTGATAAATTTATCGTACCCTCTGTAAATTTTTTGGATGCATACCTAAAATTTCCAGAAACCAAAGATTAAAAAAGACACGAAAAAACAAATCACGGAGCAAGCCGAACGTGCAGAGGTTAAACACAAGAAAAATCCTCCGCGTTCTCCGCGCCTCCGCGGTAAAAAAATCCGTGTCCTAGAAAAAGGAGTTTCGGTTCATGAATCCTGTAATCGGCCAATGCCCCATCTGCCACGATACCTTGCACGTCACCCGGCTGCACTGCCGCAACTGCGACACTGCCCTCGAAGGCCACTTCACACTTGGTCGCCTTTACCAACTGTCACCGGAACAGTTGGGTTTTGTCGAAACCTTTGTGCGCTGTGAAGGCAAAATCAACCGCGTCGAGCAAGAAATCGGTATGTCCTACCCCGCCGTCCGCGCCCGTCTGACAGAAGTCATTCAGGCGATGGGCTATGAAGTTGGCGAACCGGAACCCACTCCCATATCCGAAGAAACACGCCGCGAAGTGCTTTCAGAACTCAGCGCTGGCACCATCAACGCTGACGAAGCGCTGCAAATCCTGCGCGGCGGCAACTGAAAACGGTGATCGGTAAACGGTAAACGGTAATCGGTGAACGGTAAACAGTTACCGATCACCGACCACCGATTACCGAATACCAATCATCAAAATGGAGACTGTTATGTCAACCGTGAGTCGTAAAGAAATCTTAGACCTGCTGGCAGCGGGAAAAATCAACGCTGCTGAAGCGGCCGAATTGTTAAACAACACATTCACCGAACCAGAAGTCACTGATAAAGAAGCACTGCTCAAAGCTGAATTCGATGTTGAGCCAGACATCAAAATTGTTGATCCGATGCCACTTAAAAAACCAAGCAATGGCAGCAACGGCCGTTGGTTCCGAGTACGTGTTAAGAACCTGGAGACTGGCAAAAACAAGGTCAGCGTCAATATTCCCATGCCGATGGTCAAGTTTGGCCTGAAAATCGGTCGTCAATTTTCGCCAGAACTGAACGAACTCGACCTGGACGAAATGTATGCGGCAATAGGCGAATCAGAACAAGGCATGATCGTGGATGTGCAAGATGAAGAAAGCAACGAACACGTCCAGGTCTTCATCGACTAGTGGAAAAGCAGGAACACAGAGGACACGGAGAAGACACGGAGATACACAGAGATTTAAGAGGTTTTTCTCTCTGTGAAGCTCTGTGTAACCTCTGTGAAACTCCGTGTTCCAAAAGAGGTTTTTAACATGAGACAAGAAAGAATTGAAACCAACAAGGCTCCCCTGATTGAGGTGGATGCCTGTCATGGGGATTTGGTGATACGGAGCTGGTCGGAAACGGCCGTTTCCATCCAATCAGACCAATACGAAGCCAAACAGACCGAGGGCGGTCTCAAACTGAGCAGTCAAGGTTCATTGAAGCTCATCGTGCCTACCAGCGCCAGCCTCAATATCGGCAAAGTGCATGGCGACCTCGTCGTCAAGCGCGTCAGCGGTGATCTGAGCCTGCAAACAGGGGATGGCGACGTTGTGCTGGTGGGCGTTAAACAGCGCCAAGCTAGGCACCGTCAACGGCGACCTATCCGCCAAACAGATGGATGGCGACATCAGCGTCGAAACTGTCAACGGTGATACTATCTGTCGGCAAGTGCAAACCGTCAACGCTGGCACCGTCAACGGCGACATCAGCATTCGCTTTGCCAACGGTTCCGCCAATCTGCAAGAAATCAACGGCGACATCAACCTGCGCGGTATCAGCGGCGAGGTCAACGTCAAAACCGGCAACCGTGACGTCAACGTCAGCCAAATTGACGGAGCCATCTACCTGCCGCACATCAACGGCGACATTCGCCTCGAAGGGCCGCTGTCTGCTGGTAAACACACCTGCACTGCCAACGGCGACATCGTGCTGCGCTGGCCCGCCGACGCGCCCGTCACCCTCAACGCTCAGGCGAGCAGCATCAAAAACCGGCTGATGCTAGACGCCGTTGAAGAAGGGGCAGGCAGTTTGAACGGCCACATTCAAAACGGCGCGGCTGTGCTCAATTTGGAAGCGAAAGGACGCATCGTGCTCAAAGAATCGCAGTTGGTCAAAGATGAATGGGAACAGGACAGCGGCGAAGATTTCGGCTTTGACTTTGCCTTCGATTTCGCCGACATTGGCGAACGTATCAGCCGTGAAGTGGAGCAAAACGTCAGCCGCATCACGGCGGAAATTCAAAGCCGGTTCGGGCCTAACTTTGGCGAGGAAATCTCGGAAAAGTTCGCCCGTAAAGCAGAGCAAGCCGCCGCTAAAGCTGAAAAAGCGGCCGCCCGCGCCCAACAACGCGCCGAACGGCATCAAGCGCGAGGCCATTGGGCACCGCCACCGCCGCCCGCGCCCAAGCCGCCTAATCCGCCTAAGCCTAAATCATCGCCCGAGGAGCAAATCAAAATCCTTAAGATGGTGGAACAAGGTATTATTTCGCCCGAAGAAGCGAATACGCTGTTGCAGGCGTTGGAAAGGTAGCCCCTCCCCCTCCCTAACCCTCCCCCAAAGGGCGAGGGCTGGGGAGGGGGTAGAAAACACATCACGTATGAGGTAGAATAAGCAAAATCACGCGAACCTGGTTTTTCTTATGGTCATTACTGCACCATCGATTGATCGGCCTGGAAATGGGCCTCGTCCTATAAATTTAAACAAAGACATTCCGCAGGTGCTGGAGTTATTACGGCTTGTCTTTGGGGAATCGTTAGATGCTGAGGGGCGACGGATGTTGCAGGGACAAACGGCCGTTACCGGACAACCAGCCATTCTCTACCGCTTCAACCCGATGGCGAGCCGTCTTTCACGCGGTTTTGTGTGGGAAAAGGATGGCCGGATTGTGGGCAATGTGACGCTGCTCGATACGAAGATAAACGGCCGTTATCTCATCGTCAATGTCGCGGTTCATCCAGATTTTCGGCGACAGGGCATCGCCCGCATGTTGATGAACGCCACCATAGAGCATGTTCGCCAGCAACATGGGCGAGAAATTCTGCTCCAGGTGGACAAAGACAACAGCCATGCTATTACCCTTTACCATGATCTCAATTACCAAACAGTGGGCACCATGACCACCTGGACAGCAGACGCCGGGCGCGTCCATCCCATTCAAAGCCACCTGACTATCCCCATGCGTCAGATCAAGAGCAACGAAGGTCAAGCCGCTTACGAACTAGACGTCCTGGCCTTGCCGCCCAATCTCAACTGGCCGGAACCGATTCCCAAAAATACGTATCAGTTTGACCATTGGCGACGCTTCTCCAACTTTATGAATGCCCGCAATCATGAAACGTGGATCACGACAGATGGTATCCGCCTCACTGGCAGCGTCAGTTTGTGGAGCGAATGGGGACGCACGCACCAACTAACCTTACGGGTGCATCCAAAATGGCAAGGGGAATTAGAAACGGCCGTTGCTCGCCAAAATTATCCATCAACTGCCCTACATCCCCCGTCGGAGCGTGCGTATAGACCACCGTCACGACGACGAACTGACATCCGCCCTGCTCACTGAAGCAAACTTCAAACCCAGACGCACCCTCACCCACATGCGTCTGGATTTAACCAAAACAAATAGCAATCACCAATAAGGGCAAGCCAATGGCTCGCCCAAGGAGTAAACCATGGCCAGCACAGAAGAACGGATGCAAATCCTAAAAATGATAGAAGAAGGCAAAATAACGGCCGCCGAAGGGGCAGAATTACTCCGTGCCTTAGACCAGGATACCAGCAGTCCGCAAAACCAACCGTTAAAAGGGTCTAGTGCGCCCCGTTGGTTCCGGGTACGTGTCACCGACATGAACAGCGGCAAAAACAAAGTCAATGTCAACATCCCCATGGGTCTCGTCAACGTCGGCATCAAAATGGGCGCCCGCTTTGCCCCAGAGATGAACGGCATGGAATATGAACAAATCATGGAAGCCATCAAAAGCGGCCAACAAGGCAAAGTGATGGATGTCACCGACGACGAAAGCGGCGAACGTGTAGAAATCTTCGTCGAATAAGTCAAAAACAAAAATTTCTCCCTGAAAAAGCGGGGATTAGGCAATTTCGCGGTGATAAAACACCTCAAAATCATCTAATCCCCGTTTATGTTTTAAAAATTCAGGGTGCGCAATTTGACGAGGACTGAGCCTGTCGAAGTCCGGACTTCGACAGGCTCAGTCCTCGTCTTGTGTCAGCAACTTATCCGTACACCTGAAAATTCGTTCTTTTTTACATTTTCATTAACTACGCCTATAATTCTGTGGCAGGAATCACCATGACAGATTCAACGCCACTTAACTCAACTGAAATGCCAGAAAACGATATGATTCCCGAGGCTCATCAAATCAGCCATCGGAAACTCAGAGAAATTATCATTGAGGTATTCAATCTTGATGATTTTCGTCTGTTCTGTTTTGATCTGGATGTTAATTTTGACGACCTCGGTGGTCCTAGTGACCCGTTAAGCGTTAGAATCGGCAGGCTCATTGACCATTTCCATCGCCGCCAACGGCTGCGCATCTTGCTCGTTTCACTCCGCGAAACGCGCCCCGCCATCACCTGGACACAGCTTTTGCTCGATGAAAACGAAGAAGCAACAACTTCTAGCACCGTTCCCCCAGCCATATCACAGCAACCATCGTCTGCCTCAGACACCTTCATCGCCAATCGCAGTTTCATGGCACTCTTCCAGCTCATGCGCGGCCCTGAATCTCGGGAAGCCGTCATCAGCTTCCAAACGGACTTTGAAGCAGCTTCCGGCCAAATTATCTTGATGAATGATTACAAACTCATTCATGATCTTTTCCAGGAATTGGAAAACCGCTACTTCCTGATCGAAAATGATCGAAAACGGCTGCCAGATGACGAACTTGCTTGGGATAGTCTGGCACTCAATGAACCAGAATTGAATACAAAAATAGATGATGCGATTAGCATCGTCCGCCAATCTTCTTTTTCTCAAGAAGCTGACCGCTGGGTTACACAGTTGGATAAAGTAAAAGTTGATATGGAAACGGCCGTTGAAGATTTTGAGCTAGAAACCCTAAACAAAGCCACCCGGCTGCTGTATCGTGTCCTAAACCGAGAGCCGTCCCGCATCAACGCCCAGCTTATCGCCACCGCCAACGCCCTGCGCCTGGACAACCTGGAACAAGCAATCACCGTCATCTGCGACAACATAGACGCCTCCGAATTTGGCAACGAATTTGAACTCATCATCCAAATAAAAGAAGGTGGCGGCGCCTTAGATGGCATCGACGAAAACTTGAAACAGCTGACAACCGAACATGATGCGTGGCAAGATATCGATGATGAACTGCGCCGTGTCGAAGCCACACTGGACAGCGGTATCGAAGAAACTCGAAAAACGCTTGGTACGATCTTCGAACCCATGGCTCGGCAAACTGATCGACGGGCGCACAGAAAAATGGGCGATCGACATAGACGAAGTGACAAATAGCCTGGGAGAAGCCATAGACGGTGCCAGTATCGTCAAAGCACGCCGTTTATTCCGTCGGTTTCGCAGCCAAATTGGCCGTCGGTTTCGGCAAGTAGATTTAGAACTGTTAGGTCTTTGCCATAATTTGCAGAAAGTCGGTGAATCACTAGATTTTATTGTTGAGATCG
>CAVVFA010000021.1:0-206576 GCA_963747345.1 uncultured Chloroflexia bacterium
ATGAAAAGGCACCGTCCTGCGCCTGGCGCCCGCGGACAAGCTGGTCATTTTCTCCGACCTGCACATGGGCGACGGCGGAAAAAAAGATGAGTTCGTTCCCAACGCCGGGCTGTTCCTGGACGTGCTGCGCCGCCATTACCAGAAGCAGGGGTTCATCCTGGTGCTCAACGGCGACATCGAGGACCTGGCGGGGTTCTCGCTGGCGAGCATCGCCACCCGCTGGCTCGAGGTTTACCAGGCGTTGGACGAGTTCGCCGCCCGCAACGCCCTGTTCAAGCTGGCGGGCAACCACGACCTCGGCCTGCTGCGCCGCCGCCCCGCCGACCTGCCCTTTCCGGTCGGCGAATCGCTGCGCGTGGAGATCGGGGAGAAGCGGCTGTGGATCTTTCACGGCCACCAGGTTTCTCGCCTGGACTGGGTCTACGAGACCCTGGGCACGCTCCTCCTGCGCTGGGTCCTCCATCCACTGGGCATCGGCAACTACACGGTGGCGCGCAGCGCCAGCCGCCGCTTCCACGTGGAGCGGAGGGCCTACCTCTATGCCCGGGCCGGGAAGATGCTGGCCGTCATCGGCCACACCCACCGGCCGCTCTTCGAGTCGCTGTCGCGCCTGGACACGGTGAAGATCGAGATCGAGAACCTGTGCCGCTCCTACTCCACGGCGGGCGAAGCGGAGCGGCGGGAGCTCGAGGAGCGGATGGAGCGCCTTAAAAAGGAATTCGTCGAGCAGCAGCGGCGCGACCGGCGCCCGCCGCGGAGCGAGAACCTCTACCACGAAGGGCCGCTGCTCCCCTGCCTGTTCAACTCGGGCAGCGGCATCGGCCGCCACGGCGTCACCGCCATCGAGATCGCCGCCGGGCGCATCGCCCTGGTCATCTGGTTCGACCGCCGCCGCTCCGAAGCGTACGCCGAGGGCGCGGGCTACGAGCCGCAGCAGCTGGACGACAGCGATTATTTCCGCGCCGTCCTGAAAGAAGAGAGCCTCGACTACATTTTCGCCAGGATCAAGCTTCTGGGTTGATCACAGTGATCATGCCGAAGGCGGACGGCGTGCGGCAAGAAAAGAAACAAAGAATTTGTGATATTTCGCCAAATTGTCTTCACACGTCACGCGTCACGATAGTTTATTGTCCCACTTCGCTGAAGGATGCAAGCCTGCTGTTTTTTTGCTATCCTAGTCGTATGGCTAAATCGAACTCAGTATCTCCCCGGCTCTTTCAAAACGTCTGGACCGCTTGCTTAAAACCGCCCCGGAACTGGCCTGGGCGCCGACCACCGGCTGGTCATCTTCTCCGACCTGCACCTGGGCAACGGGGGCGGCAACGACGATTTCAAAAAGAACGCCGACCTGTTCCTGGCGGCGCTGCGGCGGCACTACCTGGAGAAGGGATTTCACTCCTGGTCCTCAACGGCGACATCGAAGAGCTGGCCCGCTTCTCCCGGCGAGCATCGCCGAGCGCTGGAGCGAGGTCTACGGGCGCTGGCGCGAGTTCGCCGCCCGCGGGGCCCTGTTCAAGCTGGTCGGCAACCACGACCTGGCCTGCTGCGCCGCCGCCCCGGCGACCTGCCCTTCCCGGTCGGCGAGGCGCTGAAGCTGCGCCTCGGGGAGCATACGGCTGTTCGTCCTGCACGGCCACCAGACCTCGCGCCTGAACTGGGCTTTCCAGACCCTGGGCATCCTGTTCCTGCGCTGGCTGCTCAACCCGCTGGGCTTCGGCAACTACACCGTGGCCGGCAGCAGCCGCCGCCGCTTCCAGGTGGAAAAGCGCATGTATGGCTTCGCCCGCCGGGAAAAGATCATGGCCCTCGATCGGCCACACCCACCGGCCGCTGTTCGAATCGCTGCCGCGCCTGGACACCCTGAAGATCGGGATCGAGAACCTGTGCCGGCGTGTATCCGCACGCCCCGGCCGGGGAAAAGCTCGAATTGAAGTCGAAGCTGGCTTCCCTGAAAGAAGAATACGTCAAACTGCAGCATAAGGACCGCCCGCTGCGGCGCGCGGAAAACCTCTACCACGAGGGGCCGCTGACGCCCTGCCTTTTCAATTCGGGCTGCGGCATCGGACGGCACGGGATCACGGGCATCGAGATCGTCAGCGGCCGCATCGCCCTGGTCTACTGGTTCGACCGCCGCCGCTCGGAAAAATACACCAACGCCGGCGGCTACGAGCCGCGGCAGCTCGACGACAGCGACTATTACCGCGTGGTGTTGAAGCAAGAGGACCTGGAATATATCTTCACCCGGATCGATCTGCTGGCATAGTTCGTCCGGCCTTTCTTCCAAATTAGTTTTTTTTCTATGGATCCGTCGTCTCTTTATTTCATTTGGCCGTGACCTTTTTGGCGTACTCCAGGAACGCGGCGGGCAGGTCGAGGATGAGGATGCCCAGCTTGCCGTTCTTGTTCCTGGAGAGATCGGCGTCGATGCTCCAGCGCACGCTCCCCTTCATCGGCTCTTTTCTCATCGATCTTCATGAGGACCGCGATCTCCTTGTAGGTGGGGATGAAATGCCAGGTGGTCACCGAGATCCCGGTGGCGGAAATGTCGGTCAGCTGGCAGCTGTAATTCTGATCATCGTCCCTGACGATGACCTCTTTTTGCCCGGTGATCCTCTGCCCCTTCCTGTCCTTCATGGTTTAGCCTCCAGCCGTCTTTGCATTTTTATTAGCATAAAAAGCGGCGGGATTCAACTGGGATTGCCATTTTCCTGATGCGGGCCGGAATTGCCCATGTTCTGGATTTGATCATCGTTTGAGATTTATTTGAAATTTGATGCTTGCGATTTGGAATTTTATATCGCGGGCGGGCCACAGACGCCGCCCCTACATCCGGATCTTTTTCTTACTTTAACCTTTTACCTTTTTCCTTTTTACTTTGATGTTCCGAGCCTTCCTGAACTTGCGCCGTTCCCACAGGTGCAGGGCCAGGTCGATCAGGGTTTTGAGGGCCACCAGCACCACCAGGGCGTAGACCGGGGAGCCCTTGGCCGCGGCCCAGGCGCCGCCGGCCAGGATGGTGACGTGCATGACGATCACCCGTTTGTAAGGCTGCCAGAACAGGCGGGTGAAGGCCACGTTGCGGTACTCGCCGCGGCCGATGAAGTTGCGCCGGTAGGAGACGCCGTGGCTGACCGCCAGGAACAGCAGGGCCAGCCCAAGCTCTGAAAAGGCGATACCCGGGCGGGCGCCGAACATGACCATGACGAACACGCCGTGCACCAGGGTGAACATGCCGTAGTGCACGATGAAGAAAACGATCATGGCCCGGCGGTCGGTTTCGCCGACCTTACGGCCGTTCAGGGTGGTGTTGGATCCGGCGACCGAGCCCTGGGCCAGCCTCATCTTGAGCACATTGAAAAACCCGACCACCAGGTTTTCCGACCAGTAGAAGATCATGATCGGCGCCACGTCCCAGTCCAGGCCGAGCACGCCGAGCAGCGGCATCAGGTTGGCGAAGAGCAGGGCCAGGGTCGAGGCGCGCAGCTTCCGCTGGAGCCGCAGCCAGAGGGAGGCGGCGGGTTCCGGGTGTGGTCCGTTCATGGCTGGATGGCGGCCGGCGCGGCGGCTGTCGCGGGCATCACTTTTTCCCGGGCAGCGGCCGCAGCTTCTCGATGAAAGCGGCATCGACCCAGTAGATGGCGGGATTGCCGTTGGGGGCGCTGCGGTGCATGGCAGCGATGGTGTCGTAGGTCAGTTGCGTTGGCAGCGACTCGGGCAGGCGCGGCGACATGAAGAAGAGATACTTGCCGTCAGGCGAGAGGCAGGCCGAGTGCTCGTCGCCGGGGGTGTTGATCGCCGTTCCGAGGTTGACCGGTTCGCTCCAGGTGTCGTCGGCGTTGCGGAACACCGCGTAGTAGTCGCAGCCGCCCACGCTGTCCGCCAGGCCCCAGGCCGGGACGATGGCCAGGCGGCCGTCGGGGGAGAACCAGGCGTTGTAGCGCTCCTTGCCGCAATTGACCTGCGGCGGCAGCTTTTCCGGAGCGGCGTACTTGCCGTCCTGCCAGCGGCTGCGATAAATGGCCTCGCCCTTGCCGCCGGCGTCGGGCCCGTGAAATACAGGGTGCCGTCCCGGTGGTGGTGGGAAAGAATTCGCCGCCCGGGGTATTGACCGGGGCCCCCAGGTTGCGGGGCTCGCCCCAGCCGTCGCCCCGGCGTTCCATCACCCAGATGTCCTCGTCGCGCTCGCTGAATTTTTTGCCGGCGACCGGGCGGTTGGAGGCGAAGAAGAACTTTTTGCCGTCCGGGGAGATGTGCGGCTCGATGTAATGGACCCCGGGCTCGTCCAGGCCGGGCACCACGAAGGGAGCGCTCCAGCGGCCGTTCGCGAAGCGGCAACCGACGATGTTGCTCAGCTTGTACTGCCCCAGGATGACGCAGAAGTAGATCTCGCGGCCGTCGGGGGTCATGGCGAAATCGCGGGTGTGCATGCCCGTGGCGACGATGCCCGGGGCGAAGAGCTGCGGCACGCCCCGGGCGGGGTCTGGCCGAGATAAAGCCAGGAGGCCTGAGGGCGTCGGCGGCCGCGGCCGCATCGCCAGGCAGACGATCTAAAAAGTATATTGACCAGGCGCTTCATGCTGCCTCCTTCATTTTGTCACCGCGACGGCGGGCGTAAGATCCCAGGTTTCGCCTGGCGGCCGAAGGAAAATGTGTAACACAAAAGCCGGGTTGTTTCAACCCGGATCCTAGGCGTGCTCCAGGAATTCCGGCGGCGGGCGAGCGGGCTCTTGCGTTCCTGCCTGAGCGGGGCGGGTCGATGCTCCAGCGCACGTCCCCGTGGCAGGCTCTGCGCGCGATCTCCAGCCTCGACTTTTTCGCGGAGCGCTGACGTGCACCCGCGAACCGATGGCCGGCGCCTTGCCGTCCACAAGGCGTTCCGGGGCATGCCGCTGCGCCTGCCAAATGCCACATTCTTACTTTTACCTTTTTCCTTTTTACTTTTACCTTTTTTCTTCATGCCCCGGTGACGGGGTCGATGGCGGCCGGGCGGCGGCTCTTTCCGGCAGGGTGGCGATGAGGATGCCGGCGAGCATGACGACGCCGCCGACGAAGAAATAGAAGGTGATGCCGATGCCGAAGAAGAGGTAGGTGAATACCGCCGTGAGCGGCGGGTTGAGGTTGACGAAGAGCGAGACGTTGGAGGCGTGCCAGTGCTTGATGGCGATGTTCCAGAAGCTGAAGGCCAGGATGGTGCAGGCGATGGAGAGGAACGCCGCGGCCCCGTATTCCAGCGGGCGCAGGGAGAGGGCCAGGTCGATGAAGGGGCGGTCGATGAAAAGGAGCAGGGGCAGGCTGCCGATGGCCAGGCTGACGAAATTGAAGACCACGGGGGAGTGGCCTTTGAGCGCCGGCTTGATGATGACGGTGGCGGCCGCCCAGCTCAGCGGGCCGCCCAGGACCAGCAGGGCGTAGGGGAGCTTGTCGAGCGGCGATCCAGGTGCCGCCGGCGGCGCCGACCCGGCCCAGCAGCACCACCAGCGCCAGGCCGATGAAGGTGATGACGGTGCCGAGCAGGCGCCGGCGGGTGAACGGCTCATGGAGGAAGCGCACGGCGAGCAGCAGGGTGATCAGGGGATTCAGGGCGATCAGCAGCGAGGCGGCGTTGGGCTGGACGTAGCGCATTCCGGAATTCAAGAAAGAGGTTGTAGCTGATCACGGTCAGCAGGCCGCCCAGGGCCACGCGCACGGGATGGGCGCGCAATAATCTTCCAGGCCTGGGTCCGGTAGAACAGCAGGATCAGGATGACGCTGATCACGCCCGACCGGGATGAAGCGCAGCCGGAGCAGGTCGAAGGCGCTCATCCTGGCCAGCAGCAGCTTGATGGCGATGAAGGAGTTGGACCAGATCAGGAAGGTCAGGATCAACAGGGCGAAGATCCAGAAATTGCGCGAGTGCTTGGGCAAAATTCCTCCAGTGTTTGTTCGGGGCGGGCGCCGAGCCAGCCGGCATTGTAATTCGTACTCCGGTCCTTGTCAAACAGCCACTCGAGCGGTCCCGTTTTTTTTTCAAAAACTTGAATTTATTTATTTGCATGGAGTATAATTCATGCAATTATAAACAGGGAGGGAGAAATGAAAAAAAACAAGCAGGTGATTTTTCTTCTGGTCGTCCTGCTGCTGGCTGGTTGGGGCGTCCGCCTCGCTAGCAGCGATGAAAAACCGCCGCCACCCATCACCCAGGTCAACGCCCAGGTGCTCGGCCCCCAGCGGCTCGGGCCGCTGCCGCCGGTATCGCGCCGCCGAACAACCCGCAGTCGAGCGCGAAGATCATGCTGGGAAAGCAGCTCTATTTCGACACCCGCCTCTCCAGCGACAACACCATCAGCTGCGCCACCTGCCACGACCCGGCCCTGGGCTGGTCCGACGCGGGGCCGACCAGCAAGGGCATCAGCCGGCCAGATGGGCGGCCGCCGCTCGCCGCCGGTCACCAATGCCGCCTACACCCCGCTGCAGTTCTGGGACGGCCGCTCGCCGTCGCTCGAAGAGCAGGCCAAGGGGCCGATCCAGAACCCGATCGAGATGGGCAACACCCACGAGGCGATGATCCGACCCGTGGCCGACATCCCCGGCTACGTGGAGGAGTTCCAGCGAGGTGTTCGGCGAGGGCCCGATCACCGTCCAGCAGGTGGCGGACGCCATCGCCGCCTTCGAGCGCACGGTGGTCACCACCGACTCGCGATTCGACCGCTACGCGCGCGGCGACCAGCGGCCCTGACGAAGCTGGAAAAGCAGGGGCTCGAGATGTTCAACGGCAAGGGGCACTGCACCGCCTGCCACTGGGGGCCGAATTTCAGCGACGGCCGCTTCCACAACGTCGGCGTGCCGGCGCTGACCCCAAGAATCCCGATCCGGGGCGCTACGCCGTGACCAAGAATCCGCGCGACATGGGCGCCTTCAAGACGCCCACCGTGCGCGACGCGTCGCTGCGCGCCCCCTACCTGCATGACGGCTCGGAGAACACGCTCGAGTCGGTCATTGACTTCTACGACCGCGGCGGCGGCAAGGATGCCAATCTCGATCCGCTGATCGTGCCCCTGGGCTTGAGCCAGGCTGGAGAAGAGGCGCTGGTGGCATTCATCCGGGCCCTGGACAGCCTCAACCCGGAGGTCGCTGCCGTTCAGCCGATCCCGCCGGACGGAATTGCCGAAGTGAGGAGGAGGCCATGAAGAAGAACTCACCAGTCACGCTCGCCGGCGCCGTGCTCGCCCTGGCCCTTAGCCAGCGCGTGATGGCCATCCCGGCCTTCGCCCGGAAACACGGATTCAACTGCAACATGTGCCACGTCGCCTATCCCAAGCTGAACGACTTCGGCCAGCGCTTCCGCGACAACGGCTACCAAATCCCCGGCCAGAGCGGCCTGGAGCCGACCGTCTTCGAAACCGGTGCCGCTCGCCCTGCGCACCACGGCCGGCCACTCGCTGTCAGCAGCGACGAAGGCACGACCGCCGGCTTCCGTCTCTTCGGCCTGGACCTGCTGGCCGCCGGTGTCCTGCACAAGAACATCTCGTTCCTGTTCGTCTACACTCCGCGCATCGACGAGCCGGCGGCCGATTTCACCGGCCCGCGTACGGCAACAATCCGTCCCAGATCGCGGCCATCGAGTCGGCCAACGTGGTATTCAGCAACCTGGCCGGCGAAAAGCTCAACCTGCGCGTCGGCCGCTTCGAGCCGGCCTATCACTGATCAGTTCCAAGCGCTCCTACTACGTCCGGCAGTCGTACGACATCTACGACTTCGCACGCGGGCGCAACCCCTACGATTTCGCCGACAATCAGATCGGCATCGAGGCCAGCGGCCGCTTCAAGCCGCGCGGCTGAGTTACACCCTGGGCGTCATCAACGGCAGCGGCGCAACCCGGACAACAACACGGTCAAGGACGTCTACCTTACGCTCGGCAAGACCTTCGGCAAGGGCGCGGGCCAGACCGCCGGGCAGCGACTCGGAGTTTTCGGCTATTTCGGCCGCCAGCCGACCGATTTCACCGGCACCGTGGTGGGGCCGACCGGCGCGACCAACGGCAAGGAGAATCGCTCCTTTTACCGCCTCGGCGGCAACCTGAGCCTGAACTGGAAAACGGTCAGCCTCCAGGCCCTGGCCTTGAAGGGCAGCGACGACAAGGTTTTCAACAACGCCCACTCCGATCGCGATTACTCCTACTGGGGGGTCTCGTGGAACTGGACCTGGCCGCCCTGGCCAACAACCGCCTGGTGGCGTCCCTGCTCTACAACTGGGTGCAGCCCCCGGATTACGACCGCTGGAACCGGGTGGTCGGGTATTCGGCGCTGCTGCGCTACTACCTGGGCAGCTGGTCGGCGGTGAACATCGCCCTGCACGCCGAGTACAGCCATCGCACGCTGGGGAGCGACAACCCTCTCGAGGACGACAGCTTCACCCTGCTGCTCGACTTCGATTTCTAAGCGGCATCCGCAAGGCCGGACAGACATGCGGCCCCCTCCGGGGGCAAGGGAGGCCCCTATTTCCGGGGTTCGATGTTTTAGTCATTGGGATTTGGTGCTTGTGATTTGGAAATTTATTCGTCGGGCGGGTTTTAAACCCGTCCCTACGATCCCACGTTTTTACTCGTCACGCGTTACGCGTCACGTAGTCGATCTTCAGTTCTGGCCCTAGGCGGTGAATACGTTGCCGTGCAGGGTGGTGAACTTTTCAATGAAGAGCTTTTTCTCCCCGGCTGGAACGGTGACGACCACCTCCTCGCCGGCGGTGCGGTCTTGCAGCGCCCTGCCCACCGGGGAGCTGATGGAGATCTTGCCCGCGTCAGGGTCGACCTCGGCGGGGTGGACGATAGTGTACTCGCTGCGGGTGTTTGAATTGAGCTCGAGCACCACCACGACCGAGCCAAAGCCGATCTTCTTTTCATCCGTGGGGGATGCGGCGGCTTCGCTGTACTGTGCCAGCAGGCGGCTCAGCTGGCCGATGCGGGCCTTGACGAAAGCCTGCCTTTCGCGGGCGGCGTCGTATTCGGAGTTTTCCTTGAGGTCGCCCAGGCTGCGCGCCTCGGCGATGCGCTTGGGCAGCTCGACGTAAAACTCTTCGTTGAGCTTCTCGATCTTCTGCGCAGGGCTTTCTTCTTTTGCTCGATAAGATCCGTCATTGGTGACCGCCTCGCGTGCCCCGTCCGGGACCCATGGTGTTTTGCCAGTATAATCTACACCGGATCGGCAAAAAACGCAACCCCTTCCGCCCCGGGCCCGGCCCCGGACGAATCCCATTCGCCGCCCCTACATCCGGAATTGCCTTATCCCTTGTTTTGGTGAGTGGGGCATTGGAATTTGGGATTTTAGTTTTATATTATCTCTTTCTCGTCACTTGTCACGCGTTACGCGTCACGAATGATCGTGTTAGAACCTGATGCTATGTCCAACCCAGAGCAAGAGGGTTATAGCAACTATATGCAACACCCACCACAGCGGCTTGAACCATTTGATCTTGTTTATTGTCCTACCTCCAGATGAAGTGGCCCAGGAAATAGACCGCGCTCCAGGCGACGAAATGGACGTACCAGAAGCCCATGTTCGGATAGCGGATCAGGCCCAGGCCCTTGACTTTGGGGTTGCTGTCCATGCGGTAGATCTCCATGCAGAAAATCGCCCGGCCGATGGCGAACTTGGCCCACAGGATCAGTATGTTGGGCCAGAGTCCCCTGATCTCCAGCGAGAAGTGGGCCATGGTGAGGGTGCCGATGATGACGGCGAAGCCGTTGAGCAAATAGGCGAGGTGCAGCGTCTTCCTGAAGTAGAATAATATCGGTACGATGAGTACGGTTATCAATCCGACTATGAACGGCACCCAGCCGAACCCCGTCTTGGCGAACGGGTGATAAGCATAATGCGGACCAATCCCCTCCCAGGGAAACAAAAAATAATCCGAAAATCAGCAGGATCTTGATCTTCTGTTTCATTCCTTTCCCTCCCTTCTTTTATTTTCACCCTATATCCTAAACCCTATACCCAATCTTCAGGCAATCAGTATTTCTTTGATTTTGCGGGCGTACAACTCGCTTTCCCGGTCAGCGGTGATGATTTCGATAGCAGCGGGTGAATCGATGCCCAATTTGAGTTCCACCGCCCGGGCGATCTGCTCCTGCTCGAAAACTTTTTTTTCCATGATCTCCCTGGTGCTGCCCAAATCCTTGAGTATGGCTACCGCCACCGCGTCCATGGCGATGCGGTCGGTTCCGGCCAGGAACACGTTGGCCGTCTTCCTGGTGCCGGTCATCGGGCCGCCGTCGACGAAGGCCTCGAGACCGTCGATGACGATGAGCGACGGCGAATAGGCGGTGTTGATTTCGGCGATCATCCGGCGTTGATCCGGTGACGAATGGAGCTCTTTCATGAAAGGATGGTTCTTCCTGGGGACGATGCCCACGGAGTTCTTTAACGATAAGGTGAAAATGCCGCCGTACTGATGGGTCTTCAGGCAGCAGGTGGAGACGACGATTTCGGCTTCCGTCACGGCCCTGGCCGCCAGAAAACCTTTTTGCCAATGAGATCCCGGCGGATCGATGAGCACATATCCCTTTTCGCCCATCTCGTCCAGGTCCAATACCTGGGCGCCAAACTCCCGGGCCAGCGGGTGTATCCCTTTTTTCTGCAATACCTGCGCTGTCGGTTCGGGGCCGCTACGGTCGCCGATGCTGAGCTTTTTTGCTCCCATGTCCTTGATCATTTGCAGCAGTTCCCGCAGCACGTCGTTATGGGTCGAGCCGGGAGTGGGGTCGGAGGTGTTGAAATTCGGCTTGATCAGCACCTCTTTGCCCCGGCAGGGATTGATCTTTAATAGTTCCAGTGCTTTCCTGACGCCGGCTTTGCGGTTGTCAGCTGCGAACCAGTGCCACCCGGGTCGTGTCCCGGGCCTCGACTCTTGCCTTCCGCTCCGCAAGCGAATCTCGGTTTGCTGCGGGTCCGCCATGCGGAAGGCACGCAGGCCGCCCAGCGCTCCGCAGCCCAGGATCATGAAATTCCGGCGTGTCATGGAAGCCGATTTTTTTTTCTTCATGTTCACCTCCCGGCGGCAGCGCGACCAATGGCTCCGATGCAGTTGCGATGTTGTAATTTTACAGCAAGTTATTTTAAAATCAAATTGCATGTCGCCGCTAGCATCCACACTTCACCTGCACCCCGTTGAGATCTTCCTCCTGGCGGTTGATACTTTCCCGACTGGGGCCAGAACCAGGCTGCCCTTACCGTCGACGCCCAGGACCGCATCGATCTCCTCCTGGTCGTAGGCGGCCACGGCGCAGGTGCCGGCTTCGATGTTTTCACAGGCCAGGTAGAGGTTCTGACAGATGTGGCCGGCGTCCAGGGCGATGACCTTGTAGGAGGCGTCGCCGTAACGCCACTCCATTCGCTCCGGCATAGCCGTCCAGATGAATGTGGCGGCAGCGGCGCCGCAGTAGGATAAGCCGAAGGTCGCCCGCGTGAACCGCTCTTCCAGGTCGGGATGACGGACGACCTCGACCAGGGCATGGTCGAGGGGCAGGTAGCGGTAGATCGCTTTTTCCAGTCCCGCGATCCTGAAAGCGGCAATATAAGTTTCAACGGCATGTCGGCATCCGGCCGATGGCACGGTGCGGAAGTTGTGTTTGGCCGGGCCCGCAATCCGCAGGCCTTGTGTTGCCCACAGCAAAAACGCCAGTTCTTCGAGGCTGAGCGGCTGCTCGTTGTATTTCCGCCGCGACCTCCTGCGGGCGATGGCGGTTTCCAGGTTGATCGAGGGGATCGTCTTCCATTTCCCGGGTGTTACCAGTTCAATTTTTTTGGCTCCGGGGGCGGGCAGGGTTTCTGCCACGGTGGTTGCGCCAGGCCCCGGCTTGTGCTGGTCTTCGAAAAATCGATGCTCTTTCGTATGCTGTCCTTCAAAAAATCACGGTAGTCTTTAACCATGGGATCCCTCTGCTGCCATCTATTATAATGCAAATGGGGATTTGGTTCATGTACTAATTATTCATTGACCAGATTGAATCAAAATACCAAAAAACAAATCGTTCACAAAATGGTTAAAGTCACAAACTCAAACGCCGTCCTCATTGCTACCTGTAAGGAAGGGTGGGTTCAAGACGCCGCCCCTATGATAGAGATTGCCTTTGTCCCCGTTTAGGTCATTGGAATTTGGGATTTGTTTGGAATTTGATGCTTGTTATTTGAAGCCTTGAGGCCTTGAAGGACGGTGCTTGTAATAGTGTATAAATCAGAATTTACTATTTTTTAGGACATTCTTTATAGATGTTATGAAAATTGCATCGGTCGGCAAAGACGGCTATGATGGATCATGCTCTATTCTGAACCGCTGTTCCGGCCGCCGGCCGAGGCCCATTCGCTGATCGTCCAGGTCAGCGAAGGCTGCGGCTACAACCGCTGCCTTTTCTGCCCCATGTGAGTGCGGGACAATCTTCCGCGCCAACCACGCTTCCAATCCCGTCGCACTGGAGGGAGTGCTGCCGCGCGACCGCGAGCGCATCCTGGCGCAGATTAAGCGGCCCTGGCCCGCTCTCCCGAGGAGTAACCGGCTAAGAAACTGGGGGGACGGGGCTTGTATTCTTGGACTTGCTGAAAAGTGATTGATATTTTTATGGAGATATGGTATCAGGAATTTTGGATCCCGGGATCAGGAGAAAAATCATGAAAAAGAGAAACGTCATTTTATTTTTCGTCGTCCTGTACTTGTCAATTGGTTTTTCGAGCGGACTGCGGGCGGCCGATGAGGTCAAGGCCGTGCCGGTCGCCGGCGGCCTCTATCTCATGGAGGGGCTGAATGGGGGCAACGTGGCCTTCCTGGTCACGAACGAGGGTGTGCTGGTGGTCGATTCCGGCACCACTCCGGAGGAAGGCAAGCTCGTCATGGCCGAGATCGCCAAAAAGACGGACCAGCCCGTCAAGTACCTGGTCCTCACCCATTACCACGGCGACCACACCTTCGGCCTGCAGGCCTACCCGGCGACCGCCGTGATCATCAGCCAGCAGAACACGGCCGACAACATCCGCAAGCTGAACGAGCCGCGCCTGCGCGGCATGATGGAAAAGGGGATGCCCGAAATGATCGCGGCCCAGAAGATCAAGGTGGACAAGCTCCGCAAGAAGAAGGGCAAGGACCTCAAAAAGGAAGAGGAGCGCCTCAAGGAGCTGGAGTCGCAGTTGGCGCAGCTGAAGGAACTGCGCTTCGTCTACCCGGCGATCACCTACGAGTCGAAGCTGCGCATCGATCTGGGCGGGCAGGAGA
Organism: uncultured Chloroflexia bacterium; assembly: GCA_963747345.1. GTDB lineage: Bacteria > Chloroflexota > Anaerolineae > Promineifilales > Promineifilaceae. The sequence continues at coordinate 13,237 of CAVVFA010000021.1, forward strand.
TCGAGGTCATCTATCCCGGCCCGGCCCACACCGACGGCGATTCGCTGGTCTTTTTCCCCGGGCTGAAGGTCGTGCACATGGGCGACCTGTTCTTCAACGGCCTCCTGCCCTACATCGGCGCCGAGGCCGGCGCCGACACCGCCAACTGGCTGGCGAAGCTCAAGGAGGTCTCCGGCTGGGACGTCGAAAAATTCATCCCCGGTCACGGACCGCTCGCCGACAAGGAGGCGCTGCTGCGCCTGGCCGCCTACCTGGGCGACCTGCGCCAGGCCGTGCAGGAGGCCATCGCCGCCGGCCAGACCCTGGAGCAGGCGAAGAAGATGGCGCCGCTCTCCGCGTGGAAGGACCTGAAATGGCAGGAGATGTTCCCGCGGAACGTCGAGGCCGTCTACAACGAATTGAGCGGGAAGTAGAAAGCACGCAGGGGCGAACCTTGAGTTTGCCCTTCCTGAATTCAGTTCCCTTCTTCGACTCCGCCGCACCGCAAAATCCATCTGCGGGTCGGTCCGGGACAGGATGTCATTGATGTTGGGCACGACCCGGAAATCGGGAGGAAAACCTGCCGACACGTCAATGTCCGGAACCGCCGCCTCATATGTGGTCCGGGCGACGCGGAGGCGGAGGCCGGTATGGTCCAGGACGATCTCCGTGGAATTGTCGTGACAGCGAAAGGTGCCGCCGCCGGTCTCGCCGATAAATTCGGCCAGCTTCTGGTGCCTGACCACGGAGAAAATGGCCGGAGGTGGAAAAACAGCCGCCGTCGATCAGTACGTGAACGGTGCCGCCGAAATGCACGGCGTGCGGGGCCGTCTCGACGAACAGGTTACCGTAGCCCAGTCCTTTTTTAAAATATACGAACGGCCGGTTGGCCAGGTGGGAGATCAGGGCGACCGACACGTCAGGATCGCCGCCGCCGTTGCCCCGAATATCGATGATCAGGTGGGCGATGCCCAGGTCGTTCATCTGCCGGAAAGAATTCTCGAAAAAGCGCGGTAATCAGGATTCTGCGAGGCAACGAAGGACGGCACTCTCAGCACTGCCCGGTCGCCGCCGGTCGTAAGGGCCAGGCGGCCGTCCGCCGCGAACCTGGCGTTCACTTCGCGGCTGACCTGGGCGAACGGCCTGGCATTTACCCGCAGCGCTGACTCGTTGCCATTGGCGGGATCCTTCAGCATCAGGTCGAACCCGGGCATTTCGCCCCAGAAATAACAATAATACCGATAGAACTCCCGGTTCAAGCTGTGCACCTTGGCGGACTGGTTCAAGCGCGTCTGACGAAATCCCCGCCTGCATCCGCTCGATGATCGCCGCGATCGGTTCGTTGTTGATGGCGAGCACCTCGCGACCCAAGGGGAGCGACGGATCGGAGCCATAGTCGGCATCGACATAGGCTTTGCCGTCGGCCAGGTAGATCCCCAGGGGCATGACCAGGCCGGGCGAAAAACCGTTGGCAGGACTGATGCGGGTATGCCCGCAATGATAGCGGGCGACCAGGGGCGCGACGACGCGATAGAATTCAACTTCGGTCATGTTATTTTGCAGGGAGGCGAACGCCGCGTCGAAGAGGCCGGCGAGCGTTTCCGCGGTCTCGTAGCGGAGCCTGTCGGGATGGTTTTTCTCCAGGGCGTTGCGCATCTGCAAAAAATCGGCCTGCAGCTGCTCCGGGAGAAATTCCCCGTGATCCCGCCCCACGGACCATCCCCGCCGGCCCGGCATGAAGAAAAAAACAGGAGAGCCGCGCAAAGAAAGACGAGGGCGGGTCGGATGGAGACAAATCGTCGGGTCGGCATTCACCCTCCGGGTCCATGGCGGAACTTTGCGCCAGGACAAATGGAAACGAGACATATAGAACTGGGAGACATTTGCGCTCGCTCTCTTTTTAATAATACCATACGAGGGATCATTGCGGGTAGCGGGGGACTCTGGAAGGGCGGCGCCTGCGATCATGCGGCGCTAGGCTGATTGTTCGCTCAATCCGTACCGGAGCTGACCATCAAGGTCGCCAGCCGGGATTTGCTTTTTACATGATTCGTCATGCCGTTCTGGAAGTCAACGACCCAGGACTCGGACTCCTTGGATACGTCCCCGGTCCAGATCACGGTGAAGCCTTCCCCGAAAACGGCATCCAGGAATATTTTTCCATCCGGCGTGTTCTTTTTTAAAAGGGCCGCGGCTTCCTCGACCGTCGGCAGGCGCCAGTTTTTGATCCCGCCGTACGCGACACGGTTCAGGGACTCGATCCATTCCCTGGATTTTTTCAGGTTCATCCTGACCGGGTTCTGCTGCCGCGTCCAAACCAGATTCGTGACGCGGTCAAAATCAAGCGCAATCCCGCGCTATTCCTTATTTCATACTGGTGCTGGAAATTCCCCCCTGAATTCCTTTCCGCATCAAATAAATTTTTTGCCGCCAGCATTCTCGAAATCTCTCCTTCATCCAGGGACTTGTACTCCCGCCGCAGCAGGGGCGCGACCGGCGCGGTCCTGACAGCGGCCCGGCTTGCCTCCACGATCGGCGCGGGGTTTTTTTTGATGGGTGCTTTGGCGGCGTTGATCTTTTTTAAAAATTTGCTGGCAGGTTCCAGCGCCTGGCGCGGGATCGACCGGGGATCGGGCCGGGGGAGGGCGGTTATCTCCGCGGCCCGTATTTCCAGGCTTTTCCAGGTCGGTTTCGCTTTTTTACTAAAACCGATGAACACGGCAGCGAGCGACACGACGATCACCGCGATGGCGGCGAAAATATATGGCGAATTCACCGGAGTATGGGTTTTTTTCGCCTGCCCGGCCTGCCTGGGGACGGATCTCGGGCTCGTTTTGGCGGGGATTTTCTTCTCGACCTGCAGCTTGACCCGGGCGGGGACTTCCGCGTTTTCAGCGGTTTGATCGAGCACCGCCTGGGCCTTTTCCCTGTTTTTTTCGACGACCGCTCCTGCTGGCGGCGTTGTTGCGGCCCCGGTTGTTGCCCGCGCATCCCCCTTGTCGGCCGGCGCCGCTTCGGTCCCGGGTCCCGGTTGTGCGCTTGCCTCAGATTGCAGCTTCAGCAGCTCGGTCTTTGCCCGCGGGTCTCCCTCTTCGGCCGCTTTTTTATACCACTTGATCGCTTCCGGAATATTTTTCTCGACGACCAATCCATCACGGTATATGTCCCCCATGGCGCGCTTGGACGGGGCTTTACTTTTTCTGGCCGATTTCTGAAACCATTCCAGCGCTTTTTTTTGGTTGCGCTCGACCCCCACCCCGTCCTTGTACATTGCCCCGACGGAGAGCTGGGCCTCCTCGTTTCCCAGCTGGGCCGATCTTTCATAAAATGCAAACCCTTTCTTCAGGTCCTTTTCCACCCCGTTTCCCTGGCAGTACATGGCGCCCAACCTCAGTTGGGCCTGGGCGGCGCATTGTGGATCCTTGTCTTGCGCGGCGGCCTTGTTGTACCAGGAGAATGCTTTGCGGGGATTTTTCTCGACAGCCAATCCGTTCAGATAGAAGTCCCCCAGTCGGAGTTGTCCGAAAGCATTGTCCTGATCAGCCGATTTTTTATATAACTCTGCGGCCCTGCGGATATCGCGATTGACCCCCAGGCCTTTCTCGTACATGTGCCCCAAGTTGGACTGCGCTTCGCCGTTGCCCTGCTCGGCTGATTTCTCATTCCAGACAAACGCTACGCGGAGGTTTTGCTCAACACCCAAGCCGGCCAGATAGAGGCCTGCCAATCTTGCCTGTCCAAGAGCGTTGCTCTGTCCGGCCGATTTTTTATATAATTCCAGGGCTTTCTGAACCTCCTTGTCGACTCCCAGACCTTTCTCGTACATCTGTCCCAAATAAGCCTGCGCTTCGCCGTTGTCCTGTTCGGCTGATCTCTGGATCCATTCCAGTGCCGCCTTGTAGTCCTGTTCGACTCCCTCTCCAAGCAAGAACATCCTTCCCAGTTGCAGCTCGCTCAACGCATGGCCTTTCTCGGCGGATTCATAGTAGATTTCCAGCGCTTTCTGGTAGTTTTCCTTGTTCTTCACGCTGTTCACGCCGATCTCTCCCGCAGGGGCTTTGCAGTCAACATTACAATATTTTTAACATAAAACAATAAAAATTAAAACAGGTACACAAAATTTGAAGTGAAGTCCAGGTATCCTGGAAACGAATTTGTCAGAAACCCAAAACCGCCCCAACCGCGTATGATACAATGGATTTTCGCTTTCCGCTGCCGGCCGGCCGGCAGAACAGCGGAACCGCAAGGAGGTTCCATGAAGCGCTTGACCCAGCCTTGATCCTTGATCCTGCTGCTGAGCCTGCGCGCTCGCGGCCGGGCTCCGCCCCGAGGACATCACCGTCCACAAGCTGGACAACGGCCTGAAGATCGTCCTGCTCGAGGACCACGACATCCCCAATATCGCCTATTACACGTTCTTCCGCGTCGGCTCGCGCAACGAGCGCCCCGGGCTGACCGGCGTGTCCCATTTCATCGAGCACATGATGTTCAACGGCACGCAGAGCCGCGGCCCGGGCAGTTCGACCGCATCATGGAGGCCAACGGCGGCGCCAACAACGCCTTCACCGGCGAGGACCTGACCGGCTACACCAACTGGTACCCGGCGGCCGCCCTGGAAAAGATGATCGAGCTCGACGCCGACCGCATGCAGGGGCTGATCTTCGATCCCCAGGTCCTCGGAGTCCGAGCGCGGCGTCATCGCCTCGGAGCGGCGCATGGCGGTCGAGAACAACAACGAGAACCTGCTAGCCGAGACGGTCCGGGCCACGGCCATCATGGCCCATCCCTACCACTGGGACGTCATCGGCTGGATGAGCGACATCCTCAGCTGGAAGCGCGACGAGATCATCGCCTATTACCGCACCTATTACTCGCCCAACAACGCCGTGATCGTCGTCTGCGGCGATTTCCAGACGGAAGAAGATCATGGAGCTGATCCGCAAGATACTACGCCGCGATCCCCAGGGGGCCCGAGCCGCCGGCGGTGCTCACCGTCGAGCCGCCGCAGCTGGGCCCGCGCCGCGTCGTGGTGCGCAAGCCGGCCCAGACGCCGTCCTTCATCCAGGTCTACCACGCGCCCGGCTGCGACCGACCCCGACTTTCCGGCCATGGACGTTCTGGGCATGGCGCTGCTGCAGGGCGAAAGCAGCCGCCTCTACCAGCGGCTCGTCGCCCGCGACCAGCTGGCCATCGAGGTCAGCGGCGGCATCGGCCTGTCGGTCGATCCGCTGCTCTTCACCATCGCGGTCAAGCCCCGGCCGGGGATCGACATCGGCGCTCATCGAGAAAGCCGTCGAGGAAGAGCTGGAAAAGATCAAGAAGGAAGGCATCACCGCAACGGAACTCCAGAAGGCCCTCAACTCGGTGCGCATGGATTTTTTCAACCCGCTGATGACCATCTCCGGCAAAGCCTACAAGCTGGGCGAAAGCGAGATCTATTACGGCGGCTACGAAGCACATCTTCAAGGCCATGGACCCGTATCAAGCCGTCACCCTCAAGCAGGTCCAGGAGCTGGCCGGCAAGTATTTCTCGGAGAACAACAAAACGGTCGGGGTCCTGATCCCGGAAGGAGGTTCCAAGTGAAAAAAGCAATTCTCGTCGTTGTCATCGCCGCATTCGCTGTTTTGCCGCTCGCCGGCACGAACAGCCTCGCCGGCTCCCCAGAAGATAACGCTCGACAACGGCTTGACGGTCTATTATCTGCAGGACAAGGACCTGCCGCTGGTGGCGGTCCGCATGCTGGTCAAGGGCGCCGGCACGGCTTTCGAGCCGGCCGAAGGCCTGGCCAACCTGACGGCCGCCCTGCATGCTCAAAGGGCGCCGCCGGCAGGACGCGCCGCCCAGGTGGCCGAGGACATCGACAGCCTCGGCGCCAGCCTGGACATCTCGGCCGCCGACGAATACCTGAACCTGTCCGCCGGCTGCCTGGCCGAGCACTTCGACGCGGCTGATGGCCATCGCCGCCGACTGCATGCTCCGGCCCGCCTTCAGCCCCGAGGAATTCGAAAAAGAGCGCCAGAACCGCATCGACTCGCTCAAGGCCGCCAAGGACAATCCCGGCCAGGCCGTGCGGCTCTATTTCCGCAAGGCGTATTTCGGGACGCACCCGCTGGGCCATCTCGCCGGCGGGACCGACACCTCCCTGGGCGCCATGACCGTCGACCAGGTCAGGGCGTATTTACAAAAAGTATCTCGGCCCGCAGCAGGCCGTCCTGGCCGTGGCCGGCGACATCGATCCCGACAAGCTGAAGCAGGTACTGAACCGGACCTTCGGCAAATGGCAGCAGTCCGCGGCCAGCCCAGGCGGCCCAGCTGCCCGCCACTTCCCGTTCCCAAGGGCAAGGTCCTCATCCTGATCGACAAGCCCGACGCCACCCAGGCCTATTTCGTCCTCGGCTTTCCCGGTTTCGGCATGGGCGACGACGATCAGCGCCGCCGCCCAGGTGATGAACACGCTGTTCGGCGGGCGCTTCACTTCGTGGCTCAACACCGAACTGCGCATCAAGCGCGGCCTGACCTACAACACCAACAGCAGCTTCCAGCAATGGCGCGGCGCCGGCATTTTCAACGCCTCCTCCTACACCAAGAACGACAAGATCGGCGAGATGCTCGACATCACCTTCGAGCTCGTCGCCAAGGCGAAAAAAGAGGGCTTCGGCGAGGAAGAGATCCAGAGCGCGCGCAATTACATCCTGGGCCAGTTCCCGCCGACGCTGGAGAACCTTGGCGCCAAGGCCCGCTCCTATCTCACCCTCGATTTTTACGGGCTGGGCTTCGATTACTACGACGGGCTGCTCGAGCGCATCGGCAAGATCAGGCAAGGCCCAGGCCGACGCCGTGGCCCAGAAGTATTTTTCCGACCGGGATTTCGTGCTGGTCGTCGTGGGCAAAGCCGAGGAGATCTCCGCGCAGCTCGCCAAGTTCGGCGACATTCAAGGTCAAGAAGATCACCGACGCCGATTTTTAGATCACGGTAAAGCGAGCAATTCCCGGCAGCGCCTCAGACGTGGCCGGCAGGGATGCGGCGGGCGCAACCGGCCCCGGTATGATACAATGGGGCGATGGCGACAAGAAACTGCTGATCTTGGGCTCGGTCTGCTGCTGCTGGTGAAAGGATCCGACCATTTCGTCAAGGCGGCGGCTTCGCTCGCCAAAAAGCTCGGCGTATCGGATTTCGTCATCGGCCTGACCCTGGTGGCCCTGGGGACCTCCGTGCCCGAGCTCGCCTCGGCGCTGGCGGCAACTCTCAAGGGCCAGGGCGGCCTGGTCCTGGGCACGGTCATCGGCGCCATCGTGGCCAACATGCTGCTGATCGCCGGCCTGGCCGGCGTCCTGGCGGCCGTGCGCACCCGGAAGGAGATGGTCGGCCGCGACGGCTACATCATGCTCGCGGCCACCGCCCTGTTCTGCCTGTTCGCCTGGGACGGCACCGTTTCGCGGCTCGAGGCCGCGGCGATGCTCATGGTCTACGTCGCCTATACCCTGTTCCTGTTCACGGCCAAGGAGGGCATGGAGGAACAGTACGGCTTCAGGAAGTTCCTCAACTACCTGTTCCGCTTCCAATACCTGCTGACCATCAAGGACGGCGTCGTCGCCGGCCTGGGCCGCGGAAAAGAAAAACGGGCCGCTGACCGCTCGCGAAAGGAAGATCGCCGGCGCGTTCCGCGAGGGAGTCGTCAAGGACCTGCTGGTGATGGCGGCCGGCGGGGCGGCGATCGCCTTCGGCGCCGACCTCTTCATCGGCGCGGCGGTTTTTGCCGGGCTGCTCAAGGTGCCGCCGGTGGTGGTCGGCGCCAGCATCGTTTCCCTGGGCACGACGCTGCCCGAGATGGGCGGTTACCGTGTCGGCCGCCCGCAAAGGTTTCGGCAACATCGCCCTGGGCAACGTCCTGGGCTCGTGCTTCACCAACATCGGCCTGATCATCGGCGCCTCGGGCCTGGTCCAGCCCCTGGGCGCGGACCGAACCGAGCTGCCCCTGCTGCTGGGCTTCCTCCTGCTGGCCAGCCTGCTGCTCCTGGGCTTCATTCGCACCGCCTGGCGCATCCGCAGGTGGGAGGGGGGGATCCTGCTCGCGTTGTATGCCGCTTATGCCTTGATGCTTTATTTCGTGCTGGCATAGAAGAAAGCTCTCAAGTCCGTGGCAGCAGAAAAGCCATCGGATCCGAATCAATGCGCCGGATGGTTAGTCAAAATGGGGCTGCTTTCAGGTTAATCACTCTCCGGCTGGGATTTCCTCGAGGCTGTATGAATAGCTTTCCCGCGAGAGGCGCGCCCTGGCCGCGGGCGAGGTAGGAGCGGACGAACTGGCCGCAGTTGCTGCCGATGGCGTTCTCTTCGAACTCGCCGATCGAGACGAGCACTTCGTAGCCGGCGCGGCGCAGCCCGTCGACGAGCGCCGGATTGTCCCGGCCGACCGCTCCGAAGACCGGCGCGCAGGCCGCTCTCCCGGGCACGCAGGGTGGGATTGACCGGGGTGATCTTGAGCAGGAAATGGCGGGATCGAAATGCAGTCCAGCAGCTGCTCGGCGTCGCAGCGGATAGCCGTCGGCCAGGGCGAAGTTCAGCGTGATCTTGCGGTCGCCGGCGGCGAAGAAACGGCGGCCGTAGGCGGCCATGGCGGCGAAGCTCCAGGTCGGGGCCGGGATGAGCTCGCGCCGCGCTTTCCTCGTCGCTGGTGTGCAGGGAGAACTGGAATTGGAACGCCCCGGCCCGGAAGCGTTCCTTCACCTCCAGCAGGCGGGTAAAGAATCCTCGCACCCGGCCGGGGCAATGGTCGACAGCGACACGATCAGTCCCGGGGCCTCCAGGCGCTCGGGCAGGGCGGCGATGGCGTCCAGCACCGCCGGGTTCAAGGCCGGCTCGCCCATGCGGGCGAACTGGATCTTGAATTTCTCGCAAGGAACGTCGCGGTCGGGGAAGCGGCGGTCGACCAGGTAGTCGATCTGGAACTCGATCTCCTCCCGGCTCAGGCGGCCGCGGTAGTCGCCGCCGGCGTCGCAGATGCGGCAGGCGAACGGGCAGCCGTAGAGGCAGGAAACGATCAGCACCCATTTCTTCTCCCGCGGCCAGGGCGGCTGCAGCGATTCGACGAATTCGACGTGATGCCCGGCCGCGTTGCGGGCGATGTACACCCGGGCCAGGTCGTCCCTGCCGGCGGCGGCGACTACCTGCATCGCGCTTCCTCCCGCCTGGATCTCCATGGCGGCGCGCAGGCCGTCGGCGGCGGCGATGGCCGCCTGGCGAAAGCGGCCGTTGGCCGCGTCCCCGGCCAGGAAAAGCTTTTTTTGCTTAACCAGCCCCGTGAACACCGCCCGCAGGCCGCTGTCCAGGAAATCCAGCGCCGGTGCGCGGCCGATGGCAGACAGTATCCGCTGGCAGGTGATCTCATCGCGGCTGCGCCGCTGTCCGGATCCGTAGTTCCCAGGACGATCGCCCGCGTCGCCCTGCGCGGAACTCGGCGCGGGTCAGGCGGCAGTTCTCGTGGATCGACGATGCCGGGATGGCGGCGGCAGCGCTCGACGAGGAGCGGCAGGGCCCGCGGCCGGGCGGAGCGGACCAGGATATGCACCGTGTTCTTATCGGCCAGGCTCAAGGCATAATCGAACGCAGCGTCGCCGCCGCCGATGACGGCGATGGTTTCTCCGCAGGTCTTTGAGCAGGGGCAGAACGCCGGTGAACAGGCGGCCGCGCAGCAGCGCGGGGTCCAGCGGCGGCGCCGGGGGCAGGGGAATGGTGCCGCAGGCCAGGATCACCCTGCCGGCCGTCAGGGTCCGTCCCGTTCCGTGCGCAGTTCGAAGCTGTTCGTCGTGGAAGGCCAAGGGCAGCACCCGAGCCTTCTCGACGGCGGATGCCGGCCGCCGTCCAGCTGGCGCTTCAGCCTGGCAGGCCAGGATGCGGCCGGGCACGCCGCCGGGAATCCCGGGGAAGTTTTCCACCCGGTTGGGCCTCGTTGCAGCAGGCCGCCGACCTGTCGCTTCTCGAACGAGCAGGAAGCCGATGCCGCTGCGCCGCAGCTGGACGGCGGCCGCGATCCCGGCCGGGCCGGCGCCGATGATGGCGACCGGGACGGTCATGAGGCCACCGCCAGCGCCGCCAGCAGGTCGGAGGCAAGGACCGGCACGGCGCAGCCGTGGGCCAGTGCCCTCAGGCTGGCGACGTGCAGTTCCCGGTTCAGGGTCGCCGTGCCGTCGATGACCATGAATACCGCGAAACCGCGCGACGAAAGCGGAGCGGGCCGTGCTTCTCGCAGCACAGGTGGGTCGTCACGCCGGTGATGACCAGCTGCCGCGTGCCGTCCTGGCGCAGCCGTGCTTCGAGATCGGTTCGAAAGAAGGCGTCATACTGGCGTTTTTTCGAGGACCGCGTCTCCCGGGGCGGCGAGCGCGGCCGCAGATCGCGCCCAGGGGGTGATCGGCGTCAGCAGCTCCCGCCACCATACGGCCATCTGCCCCGCGTCGTCGGGCGCTGTTGGCGTGGCGGGTGAAGATGACCGGCCGACCGGCCTTTTTGTAAGCCGCAGACCAGGGCCAGGATGATTGGGGATGATCGCCGGGGCCGCGGGCAGGAAGGCGTGGCTGTCCGGTCGCAGGAAATAGTCCTGCATGTCGATGACCAGCAGGGCCGAGCGCTCCGGGAAAAAGGCGGCGGCGCGGGGGTTGCGCGGCAGCTCCCCGGCCATCCGGGCGGCCTCGGCGGCGATGTTCTCGCGGGTGAAGTATTCTTCCTTGCGCATGGGAATTTGGCGGAAGCCGCATTATATCACAGCGCTGGTCGCCCCGCCGCGTTTGCCTTGCTCGGGGACCCATTTTATAATCCGGGTCATGAAAAAACGATTGCTTCCCCTGTCGATACTGATCTTTGTTGCTTTGTCGGCTTCCGCCGCCTGCAGCTGCGGCTGCGCCAAGGAACTGCCTTACCTGGAGCCCCGTCCCGTCGCTTGACCTGCAGGAGATCGTCCGTCCGGCAGCTGCGCCAGGGCTACGAGCAGGGCCGCTTCACCGTCGTCGACGTCGTGCAGGGCTACCTGAATCGGATCGAGGCCCTCGACCGCAGTGGCCCCAAGCTCAACGCCATCCTGCGCGTCAACCCCGACGCTCTGAAGATCGCCGCCGAGCTGGACGCCGAGCTCAAGGCCGGCAAGGTGCGCGGCCCGCTGCACGGCATCCCGGTCATCCTCAAGGACAATATCGACTCCATCGATGCGATGCCGACCACGGCCGGCGCCACGGCGCTGCGCGATTCCTATGCGCGCCAAGGACAGCTGGGTGGCCGGCAGGCTGCGCGACGGCCGGGCGCGGTTATCCTGGCCAAGGCCAACCTGAGCGAGTGGGCCAACTTCCGCGCCAGCTATTCCTCGAGCGGCTGGAGCGGCGTCGGCGGCCAGACGCGCAACCCCTACGTGCTGGACCGCAACCCCTGCGGCTCGAGCTCGGGCTCGGGCGTGGCCGTCGCCGCCAGCCTCTGCGCCCTGGCCATCGGCACCGAGACCAACGGCTCGATCGTCTGCCCGTCGACCAACAACGGCATCGTCGGCATCAAGCCCACCGTCGGCCTGGTCAGCCGCATCCGGCATCATCCCCATCTCTTTCAGCCAGGACACGGCCGGCCCCATGGCGCGCACGGTCGAGGACGCCGCCATCTGCCTCGGCGCCCTGGTCGGCGTCGATGCGAACGACCGCAAGACCGCGGTTTCCCCAGGGCATCCTCACCAGGACTACACGCCGTTCCTGAAAGCGGACGGCTTGAAGGGCAAACGCCTCGGGGCTGATGAAGAACCTCATGGGCTATCATTACCGGGTGGACGCCCTGATGGAGCAGGCGGCGGCTTTCCTGAAAAGCCAGGGGGCCGAGGTCGTCGAGGTCGAGGGGCCGAAGGAGGGGCCGATCGAGGGCGACTCCTTCCAGGTCATGCTCTACGAGTTCAAGGACGGGCTCAACAAGTATTTCGCCGGCCTGGGCGACCGCCGCACCGGTGCAGGGATCGTGCCGGAGCTCATCGAGTTCAACAAAAAGGACCCGGTCGAGCTGCGCTGGTTCGACCAGAAGCTCCTGGAACAGGCGCAGGAGAAAGGCGAGCTGGAGGCGGCCGAATATCAACAAGGCCCTGGAGGCGATGCTCAAGGCGGCGCGCGACGAGGGGATCGACAAGCTGATGGCCGAGCACAGGCTGGACGCCCTGATGGCCCCGACCGGCGCCCCGGCTTGGAAGACCGACCTGGTCGACGGCGACCACTTCACGGGCAGCAGCTCGTCGCTGGCGGCCATCGCCGGCTACCCGAGCGTCACCGTGCCCATGGGCTTCGTCGAGGAGCTGCCGGTGGGCGTCTCCTTCTTCGGCCGCGCCTGGAGCGAGCCGGTGCTGCTGGAGATCGCTTTCGCCTACGAGCAGGGGACCCGGCACCGCCGGGCGCCGAAGTACCTCATTTCCGATTGAGGCCGGGGTCTCATACTGGAGAAGAACATGCCGACAAGGAAGCAATTCTGCCAGAGCTGCCTGGCCATGGTCCTGGCCGGGATGGGGGCGCCGCCGCAATTTTTGCTTTGGGGTGGAGTTCCGCAAGCATGCGTCTTTTCTCCCTATGGCGCAGGTTGTTACACTTCTGCCTCAGAGACGGTCTCGATTTCTGTCTCTGGCACTAGATCAGGTTCGTCTTCGATTGCTGATTCGGGAATAGGTTGGATTGGGGGGACGATGGATGGAGGAGAAACGGCCAGTTTCCTCAACCTCAACTCCACTTATTTTTACAACCCCAGCCCGATACGGGTCGATATGTTGATTGCCGCAAAACGGACACAGCGTCCATTGCAAATCCATCAAAGAATTACAATCAGGACACGCCTTTCTCAGGCGGGTATGGCAGTGGGGGCATAAAATCCAATTGGGATTGATCGTTCGGGAACAGCCAGGGCAGGTGGGGCGTTCTTCAATCTCTTGCAAAAGCGCTTCCTCTTCCAGCGCCCGTTCATACGCCTCAGCCAACGTTTCCGGCGGGCGCAAAATCAAATAAATGATAATGCCAATGAAAGGAAGCAGCGCGACTAACAAAGCTGCTAAAACCTGGGCGAAGGGGTCGCGGGAGCGATGGCGCATGTCGCGGAACGCCCAAATAATTAAACTTAGCCATAAAGCCGCCAATAATGCGCCAAAAATGGCGGCGAACATGGTGAGGAATGAAGTGATATTTTCCAGGCTAGGAATCGTCATAAATAGTTCTCCACTGACCTTACGCGGCGATTATAGCACAGAAATAAAAGCGCCCCATGAAGGGGTGCTTTCAAAAATAAAAACAAATAATTCGTCTTAGCCTCTGTCGCCAAAAAGTATTAGAATTTAGCATGACACGACAAATTGACGCCCACACACTCAAATCCCTTGGTTGAAGTAGAAGATATAAGCACCATTTCGTTGCAAGCACTGGCAGACCTGGTGCGGCAGGAATCTGGCATTCAGCAGTCGCTGCCAGATGGCGTGTGCCAGATTGACCCGCGCAATGGCGACCGCATTGTGTACGCCTCGCGGCGAGCGGCGCGGCCCCACGATAACCGTCCAGAAGCAAGAGGCGGCGCTGCCAGAACGGCCGTGTCCCATTTGCCGCGGCACGACGACGGGCGGTGGTGGATTTGGCTGAGTTGAGTGAGGGATTTACGTTTATCAACAAGAATTTGTTTCCGATGGTTTATCCACTGATACTTCCCGGAAGGTCAGAACTATCCGCAGACAGGTGATGTGCAAGGACTTGCATTTTTTGCAGTGGAGTTCTTCGTTTCATGAGCGGGATTTTCACAACATGCCGCTGGCGGATTGTGTGGTGGTGATGCAGCGATTGGCGGCGTTGGAGCAGAAACTTTTGGAAGACGGTGATGGGCATGTGCTTATCACCAAGAATTATGGCTATCTGGTGGGTGGATCGTTGTTTCATGGACACCAGCAGATTGTGCTGAGCAACCAAACCCCGCGCCGTTTTTTGGATAATGGCCGTTTCCACCAAACACACAACGAGTCATTTGCCGATTTTCTCCTGCGCGAGAACCCGCCGGAGCTGTTGCTAAAGGATTACGGAACGGCCGTTCTCCTGGTTCCCTATTTCATGCGCCGGCCGTATGACATGATGCTGATCATGAAGAACACTTCTCGGCAGTATGTGCATGAATTGGATGATGGGGAGATAACGGCCGTTGCCCAGGCCTGGCAGGAAGGTATTCAAATCATGCGCTCAGGTGATGCCTGCCCTGGGTCGGGAGATTGCCTACAATATCCTCACCAACAACGGGCTGGGGGCTGGTCTTTACTTTGAGTTTTTGCCTTACACGCAGGAAATGGGCGGCTATGAGCATCTTGGTTTTTACGCCTGTCAGGCCGCGCCGGAGCAAGTGGCAGAGAAGATAAGAAACGTGATGCGTGATGCGTGAAGATCACGCATCACGCATCACGCATCACGTTTTAGCCCAATCTTAGCGGTAGTTGGCGCAGGCGTTGGCCGGTGGCGGCGAAGACGGCGTTGGCGACGGCTGGCGCGATAGGCGGTACGCCCATCTCGCCCACGCCGGTGGGCGCTGCGTCTGATGCCATGGTGTAGACTTCCACGACTGGCATTTCGCTGATTTGCAGGAGTGGATAATCGTGAAAATTGCTCTCCTGTATTTCACCGTTTATGGCATTGATTTTGTTCTTGAGAACGGCCGTTAAGCCAAACACAATGCCGCCTTCCATTTGCGCCGCCACATTGTCTGGGTTGATGACGCGGCCGCAATCTATGACACAGACCACCCGGTGAACGCGAATTTTATCAGCGACGACCTCCACTTCAGCCACCTGGACGACAGGTGTTGCGCCCCAGGTATTATGAAAACCAATGCCGCGTCCCCAACCTGCTGGCAAGGGGGTGTCCCAGTTAGATTTCTCACGAGCAAGGGCCAACATGGGATGGTACCGTTCTGGCAGTAACGTTTGGTACAGGTCAAACGGATCAACGTCATTGGCGACTGCCAGTTCACCCATCAAGCCTCCCACAGCAAACGCTTCTGGCACACTGCCTACAGAACGCCAATAGCCGGTACGCAGGCCACTGCCCAGGAATGGTCGAGCGCTTGGCATGTTTGTGGGCATACCGGTTTCATCAACCAGGGCTGAGACGTAGGTGGCGCTCATCGAGTGGTAAAAATCATGCCGCATATCGTCGGCTCTGGTCCAGACGACTTGTACGGGTGCGCCGATGGCCTGGGCAATATCAACCGCTTCTTGAGCATAATCAGATTCCAGACGGCGACCAAAACCACCGCCCATCAGGGTGACATGGACAGTAACGTCAGCGGCAGCGGAACGGACTCTGCCAAGAACGCCTTGTGGGTTTTGGGTGGGCGCCCACACGTCGGCGCTGTCGGGGCGGATGTCGGCGGTGCAGTTCATGGGTTCCATGGTGGCATGGGCTTCAAAGGGGATTTCGTAAATAGCGTCCACGCGATCAGCTTGCTCGCCTGGTTTAGGGGCCAGCTCAAGAATAATTTCGCGCATTTCATCGCTGTTGACGGTGGTGCCTTTGTCTGCATCCCAGGTGATGTTCAGGGCTTTTTTGCCTTCCATTGCCGCCCAACTATTTTCCGCGACGACGGCAACACCTGCGGGAATTTCTATGACTTCTAAAACGCCTGGAATGGCGAGGGCGGCCGTGCCGTCGTAGCTGGCAAGGGCACCGTTATCTCTGGGAGGGCGGGTGACGGTGGCGAACTTCATGTCTGGGACGCGCACATCTATGCCGTAAACGGCCGTTCCGTCAATCATCGCTCTGGCATCATAATGCCCTTTTGACTGGCCCACGATGCGGAAATCTTTGGCATCTTTCATCGTGACGTCTTCCGGCAGGGGCAGGTCGGCGGCGATGGTGACAAGCTCTTTGTAGGGCAAACGCTCATCTGTGGCAGGGTTGACAACGACGCCTGGTTCCGTGATCAATCCAGAGGGAGAAACACCCCAAATCTGCGCCGCAGCCTCAATGAGCATCTGGCGAGCGATGGCACCAGCGCGGCGCACAATCCCATAACTGCTGCTGATGCTGACGCTGCCGCCCGTGTGTTGGTCGCCAAAAGCAGGGTCGGCGGGTGCTTGTTCGAGAACGACATCATTCCAGTCCGCATCCAGTTCTTCAATGGCGATCATAGCCAGGGCGGTGCGGATGCCCTGCCCCATCTCGGAGCGAAAGGCGGTGAAGGTTACTTTTCCTGCGCTGTCGATGGCGAGGTAGATGTTGGGTGTGAATTCGGCAAGTGGTATAGGTATGGCTGTGGCTGTGGGCGGGATGGAGGTGTGGGTGGGAACGGCGGTGGGAACGGCCGTTGCTATCTCCGATGGTGTGTTGCAGCCGGGCAACATAATACCAATGATGAGACTGGTTCCGGTAGCGGCAGATAATTTCAGGAATTGTCTTCTTGTCGGGTTGGAGAACTGGTTCATGCGATGCCTCCTGCTTCGGCTGTTTTGTGGATGGCGCGGCGAATGCGTTGGTAAGTGCCGCAGCGGCATAAGTGGTTGGCTAACGCGCTGTCGATATTGGCGTCTGTTGGGTCGGTATGGTGTGTGAGCAGAGCGGCGGCGGCCATTATTTGCCCTGGCTGACAGTAACCGCATTGGCTGACATTTTCTGCCAGCCACACCTCCTTCAGTGTATCCGCGACCAATCCTTCGATGGTTGTGATCTGCCGTCCGGCCGTTTGTGCCACTGTTAGCAGGCAAGATTGTTCGGCCACGCCATCGACATGGACGGTGCAAGTACCGCACAAGCCCATACCACAGCTATATTTTGTGCCGGTTAAGCCGATGATGTCACGCAAGGCCCACAACAGGGGCATCTCACCGGGCACATTGATTTCATAATCCAAATTATTGATAAACAGGGTGTAGGCTGTCATTTTTCCTCGTTACATTAGATTTAGTCCACAGATTTCGCAGATTTCGCAGATTAAAACCAAAAAATCTGCGCTAATCTGCGTTAATCTGCGGATAAAATGATTGAAATTCTTTTCCAATAATGCCTATTATTTTTTTAGACGCTCAACAGGGGCGTCTCTGCTGACTCCAGGCAAGGAGAAGCTTTAAATCATCCTGCGCTTCGCTTGATTAACAATTCACAACCATAGAGACCCTAAGGGTTTTGTATAGCGCAACATCAAATTACTCGAGGTCAAACCCTTAGGGTCTATACAGTTAATTATTGAGCAGGCGCCGTTTCTTCCAGGCGCATATTGGTTAGGAATTCGAGCATCGTGGAGGCTTCGGTATATTTCTGGCTGTCCATGATGGTTAAAAAGAAACGTTTTTTGTCGGTTTCCCAGCTTACACGACTGACAAAATAGCCATAAATACCGCCAGATGTAGTCCAAAATTCTTGTTCAAAGGTGGCTGGCTTTCCATCGATACTGATTTTTTCCTGAGTGGCATTCATAATCTTATAGGAATACGGGCTGAATGGATTGAAAACTGTGCGAAGCGGTTTTTTTACTGGGTCTGTTGATAGTTTGGCCTGGCTCAATATCCAATACGGGCCCATCATTTCGCTGCCTTTCTTTTGTGCTGTTAACAGTTCCACGCTGTTTTCCTCCGGGTAATAATCGACTGCTTTAATTGCCATGTTTTTAGCAAGCCAGGTTGGTAGATGCAGGGTGAAACCTGCCGCTTCTTCTGCGATGGCGACGGTTCTAGTGCTGTAGTAGGGTGTGACACTGCGCAGATCAACGGGTTCCATGCCTGCCGGTGGCGTGAGGGTGGGGACAATGACGGGTTGACTGAGCATCGGTTCTAATGTGACCTGACGCCTGGTTTGCAGCCAGCCGATGCCGATGATGATGAGGGCGAAAACGGCCGTTATGCCCACCACCGTCTGTCCTACTTGCAGCTTGCGACGGGTACGCCGTTTGCGCTGAACCTCCTCGTTAATCTTGCGGGTTGCCTGCCGCAAATGTTGATAATCTAATTGATCTTCATCCATTTCTGGCTGCCATTCAGCGAGTTGTTGATTCAATTTTGCGTAAATTTTGCCTTCATCTGTTTGCAGATAGGTTTGCAAAAGCTGTTGTTCTGGCGGTGTTAGCCTGGTGTCGTTTGCGTTTTGTAAGAGGGCGCGTGCTTTGCGCCGGCTGAGGAAGTTCATGGATAGCTCCTGTTTGCCAGCGGCACGGTATCGAGATTGACCTCAAGTTGTCCGGCTAATTTTTGGCAGGCATTGTGCAGGCGGGAGTGGATGGTGCCTTCTTTTACATCCAGCACGCGTGCAATCTCATGGATGGATAGATTGTGCACGTAACGGAGCAAAATAGGCAGACGGTGCTTGTCGTTTAGCGAGTTGACAGCCTGCCATAATGCCGTCTGCGCATCGCTTTGCTCGGTGATCTCTTCTGGGGTGGGTGATTGGCCCAACAGGCGCACGGCTTGCCAGGCGTCTGTAAATTTTTGCCGCGTTTTCCGTTTGCGCAGGAGGTCGCGGCATTTGTTGACGGCGATGGTGGACAGCCATGCTTTAAAATTGGCGTCGGAATCACATTCTTCAATGTGTACCAGAGCCGTGATGAAGGTTTCTTGGGCCACGTCTTCTGCCTCTGCCGCGTCTTGCAGGATGGAATGGGCCAGGCGCACAATATACGGATAGTATTGCGATACAAGAGTTTCTGTTAGTGAATAGTCGCCCGGTTCCATACTGCTAATTTCTGCCCTTATCGTTGTTTGCTATGTATAAAACGTTTGTGGCTTGAAAATCTTCAAAAATTGCTCAAATTGGTTTTAGATTGGTGTTTAATCTCATCTTGTAACGGCCGTTACCACCCCATCGGCAAACTGTATCTGAATCTGGTCTTTGGCTGGCTGGCTTAAAACGGTGCTCTTGGTGAAGGAAACGGCCGTTTTCACCACAATCTCTCCCGTCCTCCATTTCAATCACATACGGCTGACCGAAAACGGCCGTGCCGCGCATAAAGTTGAAGGCGCGGCGGGCTGACCAGGAGATGGGAATGTGGAAATCGGCCGCTTGAGGCCAGGGCTGGGTACTGCCGCCGAGTCGGTCTGGGGCGTGCGTGTGAGAGTGCCATCTGCCAACTGGTTGAGGGTGTTGACCAGAAGCTGACCGCCGAGCGCTGCCCGTCAACGCTATCTGCTTCTGGGCCAGAGATGCCATCGGGCAGGGTGAGCGGCGCTTGTTGGGCGATGTCGCCGGTGTCCAGCCCGTCGTCCATGAAATGCACAGTGACGCCGGTTTCCTGAATGCCTGCCCGAAACGTCCAGAACAGCGGCGCGGGGCCGCGAAAGTGGGGCAGCAGGGAAGGATGCACGTTCAAAAAACCGTGCGGGGGCAGTGCCAGCAGAGTTAGCCGGAATACGTTTGTTGAAACAGGCGACACAGGCTACTTCGGGGCGCAAATCGGCTAGCGTTTGCTGCGTTTCAGGCGCAGACAGGCGGCTGACTTCGTAGACGGGAATGTGGTGCTGCCACGCCAGGTGGACGATGTTGGGTTGGTTGGGGGCGAGTTGGAGGGTGGAAAGCTCAGGATGAGCCGTTACTGGCCGAAGTTCTCTAATTATTTCAGCCGAATTATCTGTAGGCACAACCACACCAACGACAGACATACCAGCTTTGATTAAAGCGTGTAAAGGAGGGTGTGAAAATGCACCCAACATCCCGAAAAATAAAATACGCATAGGAAAACAGTTCGTTCTACCGAAAGTGCGCTTTAGCACACTTCCTCCTTTATCTCCGTGATTTTAATCCGCAGATAGTGCCGTTCATTTGAAGCCCTGCGGTTCACACTATATACTCGTGACTATTCGTGAATAGTGTACAGTAAACTGTGAAGTACCGAAAACTGAACACTGTACACTGAACACTGAAATTGGAGACAACAAATGACCCGAGAAACAAAAACGATTACCGTTGTGCATTGTGCCAAACTGAATACAGAAATGCCCGCTTTAGACAAGCCGCCGTTTCCGGGTGAAATGGGAGACCGTATTTTTAATAATGTCTCGAAATTTGCCTATGGCATGTGGCCGGAACAGGCGACGCTGCTCATCAATCATTATGGCCTGAATATGGCCGACCCACAGGCGCAAGAATTCCTGATGGGCGAAATGGAACGCTTTTTCTTTGGCGCAGGTGGACAGCAGCCGGAAGGGTGGTCGCCGCCGAATTCGGCACCTCGAAAGAAGTAGCGTATTTTTTTAGGTAAACCACAAAAAGTTCTTAAAATTACCAACACGCAAAATTGTGGTTTCCTTCAAGGAAAAGCGGGTTTTGCACAATTTTATTTCCAAAAACTTTCCCGCTTTTACCTATTACAAAGGAATAAAGAGACAAAGAGACAAAGAAAAAACCTTTGTTCCTTATGTTCCTTTGTATCTTTGTAATAAATATTCTTTTACTCATGAATAACGTTCTGCTCCTTGCTTGTTACGAAATGGGTCATCAGCCGCTGAGTTTGGCGTGGCCGCAGGCTGTGCTGCGCGAGGCTGGCATTGGCGTAACGGCCGTTGATCTGTCGGTTTCGTCTTTGCCAGAGGAAACGGCTCCCTTTGTCGGTATTGCCGTGCCCATGCACACGGCGCTGCGTTTGGGTGTGCAGGTGGCGCGGCGGGTGCGAAGGCTTAATCCGGGGGCGCATATTTGCTTTTACGGTCTCTATGCCTGGCTGAACCGAGACTTTCTGCTGGCTGGTCTGGCGGATTCGGTGATTGCGGGGGAGTATGAACGGCCGTTACTGGACCTGGTGCAAGATGTGTTAGGCGGTGGGAATGGAACGGCCGTTGCTGGCGTCACCACACCATCTACCCACAATCTGCCCAATCTGGAACGACTCAACTTGCCCCTGCCTGACCGTTCTGGTTTGCCCGCGCTTGAGCCAGTATGCTCGTTATGAAGAAAAGGGGCGGCATGGATTGAGGCGGGCTATGTGGAAGCGAGTCGCGGTTGTTTGCATACTTGCCAGCATTGCCCAGTGGTGCCGGTTTATAACGGCCGTTTCTTCATCATCCCCCTGGAAACTGTTCTGGCGGATATTCGCCAGCAGGTGGCGGCTGGCGCAAAACACATCACCTTTGGCGACCCCGATTTTCTCAATGGGCCGGGCCACGCGCTTAAAATCAGCCGCGCCCTGCACGCCGAATTTCCCCAGCTAACCTTTGATTTCACCACCAAAGTGGAACACATCTTGCAGCATCGTGACTTGTTCCCTGAGTTCAAGCAAAACGGCGCGACCTTTGTGGTATCGGCGTTTGAGGCGACGAGCGAGGCGATTTTGGCGCGGCTGAATAAGGGGCATACGGTGGCGGAAATGGAAACGGCCGTTGCCATTCTGCGCGACGCCGGTTTAGCCGTGCAGCCCACCTGGATGCCCTTCACCCCCTGGACAAGCCTGCAAGATTACCTCGACCTGCTGTCCTGGATTCGCACGCCAAGACCTGATCCCCAACGTGCCCGTCGTGCAGTTGTGTATACGCATGTTGGTGCCGCCGGAAAGCGCCTTGCTCAACCATCCTGATGTGGAAACGTGGCGCGGTGACTTGTCGCCAGAAAATTTTACGTACCAGTGGCAGCACCCTGACCCGCGCCTGGATGAATTGCAGCAGCAGGTGGCTGCTCTGGCTGAGAATGCGGTTGAAAATCCGTTTACCAATTTTGCGGCAGTGGAAAAAGCGGCCTATCAACTGGCCGGTTTCCCGGAACCCCACTGGCTCTCGCCCAGCCTCTACGCTCCCCCGCCGCCTCGTCTCACCGAAGACTGGTTCTGCTGAGCGGAGCCAACTTCTGGTCAGTTTGACCAATTCACAATTCACAATTAATTATTCACAATTCGCAATTATCGAGGTTATTATGAAGTATCGTTCTTTGGCCTTTCCCCTTCTTTTTTTGATCATCATTGTGTTTTTAGCAGCCTGTGATGTCATGGAGCCAGCGCCGACGCTGCCGCCTCTGCCTCCCCTGGGAACGAGCGACCAGCCGCCCCCGCTTGTGCTTGAAGTGGGGACTGTGCCGGTTGATGTGCGGGAAACGGCCGTTGCTGAATCCTCTCCCACGCCCCTGCAAACCCCCACATTAGCGCCCACTGTTACGCCCACGGAAGCCCCTGATCCCATCATCAATCCGGCACAAATGCCAGCCATCAGCCATGATTTGCTGTTTGTGGGCAATGGCAAATTCAAGCGTTGGCAGCGAGACGGGCAATGTGGTGACACTGCTTGATGGGGATGTTGTGGATTATTCGCTTAGTACGGATGGCAAGCAGGGCGGTTGTGGCGCAGTTGGTGGCTTCGACAGAGATTTCTAATACGGAAATAACGGCCTTTACACAAACTGTCGATACGTATGACCTTGAGTTATGTCAACTTGGAAACAGGTGATAATGCAACTACTGATACCTGCCATCAACAGCTTCATAGATCCTTCATTTCAGCTTTCTCAAGATGGTAGGCATCTAGCGGTCAGCAGTGGACTGGGCTTAGGCGATCCAGAATCATTGGATTTAAGTGAAAAGGCGCTGACGGAACTGTACGTGATGGAAATAGAGAACGGGGCAATCGCCGAAAAAAATCCATGATTGTGGCGGACTATTGTTATGGAATCGTGTGGCATCAGGACAACAACTTTTTCGTATTTGGTAGCGATGACGGCTTGTTTATGTACAATTTGGCGGCAAAAGAACCGGAATTACTTATCCGTAGTGAAGCTGGTTCTGCATACAATGAGGCATATAGTCCTCTTTCCTGGGCGAAAAACGGCCGTTGGCTCATGATGCAGAATGGAGGCACCGTTGAAGGCTGGGATACCGCCATCTTTGATGTACCAACCAAACAGTTAATGCCTATTCCCAACGCCTTTGTTTCCGCTGGTCCGTATCAACCGGAATTGACCTGGATGACTGATGATCGGATTTTCCTGACGCGGTTACAAGGGCGACCAGCTGGACCGGTTTTAGGTGAAACCTATCGTGTCAATCAAGATGCTGGCGAAGTGCAGCTGGATGAGTCAGTGGTGCTAACTGAGGCATTGATGCAGCCACTGGCGCCGATGCACTGGGAAAACGGCCGTTTTGGCTATGGCTTTGTTTGAAGAGGAACAATCCAGAAAATCGGCCTTTATCAGCGAATTGCTTTTAATGAGCCTGCCGAACGTATCAATGATTTGCCTGCTGAACATCCTCAGAAATTGTGTGGGTACCAGATGGGTCTGGCGCAGTGATGCAAGTTGCAGGGGAGATGTATTATGCGGCTGACTAATGGCGAACTGGTGGATTTGAACAACGGCCGTTGGCCTGACCGGATACAACTTCACCTGGCTGCCTTGATTCACCGAACCTAATCAGCACTCAGATTCAGGATTTGACCCCTTGATCCTGTTGAGGGAATAATCTGGCTCACTTTTGCCATAGGCATTGTTAAGCCCTTGAGCTGACAAGCCAAACCAATTTTGTCGTTCAGAGTCGTGCGAAGCGTCACCTAGCGATATTGTTAAAACAGGCGTAATCTCAAAATGAAGCTGTTCATGTGCCTCGCGTAGGGCTGCTTCAACCCCTACGGCCGTTTCTCCCCGCGCAAAAATGAAACCCAAATAGCTCTCCCCTTCCGGCAAGGGCGTAACCGTGTTGTTGAGCGGCGCTGTAATCTCCACACTTTCAATGAGAGTCACCGCTTCGGCCTCGTCCACGCCGCTAACGCCTCTGAGCAGTCCCGCTTCTGGAATGGGAATCATCATGACGCCGCTGGCACTGCTCTGGCGCTGTGTGTCTCCCAGTCCCAGACCCGCCGCCTGGCGCAAAATCAGCTCTTCCAACGAAGCATCGACGCCAAAACGCAGCGTCTGCGAACACAAGCCGCCAATCGAGCGACCCGCCATTTCCACCAGCCACGCGCCCTGCTCGTTCACGCGCAGTTCGGCGTGAACGGGGCCGGTGCGCAGTCCAAGCGCCTGTGCCGCCTGAGCAGTTGTCGCCAAAATATCTTGCTGGACGGCGTCCGGCAGGCGGGATGGCGTGACGTAGATGGTTTCCTCGAAGAAGGGGCCTTCCAGGGGATCGGGTTTGTCGAAGAGAGCGAGCAGGTGTAAACGGCCGTTATCCAACATACCCTCCAGCGCCACTTCTACGCCTGGAATATAGCCCTCAACCAGAAACGGCTGGTCTGGCTGCGAACTGAGTTTGAGCAGGATTTGGCGCAACCGGCTGACGGCGGCGGCCAATTCTGAGGCATCGTTGGCGCGAATGACGCCGCGACTGCCAGAAAGCTCCAGCGGTTTGACGACGCAGGGAAACCCAACCTGGGCGGCCACGCGCCCGGCAATCTGCGCTGGATCGTCGGCCAGGGTGAAACGCTGGAATGGCGGCACGCGACAGCCGCCGTTTTGCAGCATGGTGCGCATGACGAACTTGTTCCGCGCCGCCAGCGCCGCCGCCGGATCGTTGTGGGGCAGGTTGAGCGACCTGGCGGCCTGGGCGGCCAGCAGGGTGCCGCTGTCATCAACGGCGAGGATGGCGTTGAGGGGATGGCTTTGGGCGAAGTCGGTGATGGTGGTAACGGCCGTTTCCACATCATCGTAGTCCAGCCCCAGCGTTACCCCATATTGGTCAGCGAGGGTTTTGGGCATGTGAACGGCCGTTGCGATCTCAATGCCCAATCGTTCCGCCGCCGCCAAAAAAGCGTCAGCGCGGTAGGTGTGGGCGGTAAGCAGGAGCAGAATTCGTGACATATTGTTGTAAACCGTGTCCGTAACCGTAATCCGTAAACCGATACGGCTACGTACGGATTACGCATACGTTTACGCCTCTTCATTCACCAATGCTTCCCGCGCCTCTTCTAATTGTGCTTTCTGCTCATCATCTATCGTGGGGTAGGCCAGGTCGAGCGATTTGAGTTTGTTGACGATGATGTCTGGCAATGGCCGTTCTGCTGAACCATTTGTGGTCGGCGGGGATGATGTGCCAGGGCGCCCATTCGGTGCTGGTATGGTTGAAGCAGTCCTCAAAGGCGGCCTGGTATTCGTCCCAATGACCACGTTCTTTAACGTCGGCTGTAGCGAACTTCCAGTTTTTCTCTGGCGTATCCAGGCGAGCCATGAACCGTTCTTTTTTGCTCTTCTTTGGAGAGGTTGAGGAAAAATTTGAGCACAATGATGCCGTTGCGCACCAGATATTTCTCGAAGTTATTGATGTCTTCAAAACGGTTTTCCCATACGTCTGACCCTTTGCAATCCGGCGGGCAGCTTTTGCCCTTCCAGGATGGCGGGATGTACGCGGACGATGAGCACTTCTTCATAATAGGAACGGTTGAAGATGCCGATGCGACCCCGTTCTGGCAGCCGTGTCATACAGCGCCAGAGGAAATCGTGGTCTAGTTCTTCGTCGGAGGGTTTTTTGAAGCTAAAGACCTGGCAACCCTGCGGATTTACGCCGGACATGACATGTTCGATGGTACCGTCTTTGCCAGCGGCATCAGGCGCTTGCAGGACGATGAGCAAGGCATAGTTATCCTGGGCGTAGAATTTGTCTTGCAGTTCTTGAGTTGTTGGATGTCTTCTTCCAGCTTTTCGACAGCGTCTTTTTTCTTCTTAAAGTTGCCTGTGTAGGTGGTGTCGTAGTCAGCGAGTTTTATCTTTTTTCCGGGCGGGGCAATGAGTTTTGAGTAGTCCATGAGGTCTCCTGATTAACGATTGACGATAAGCAATTGACGATTGCCTCCATTATCTTGACAACTTGGCATACAGTCAATAAGCTAGGCACTATCAGTGAATAGACCCCCTGTGAAAAAGGTGATAATTAGATGAATGAAATAGAAGAATCGACAACCCAAACTGTGAACGGGAATGGTGTAATCATGGCGTTGTCTGAGGCCGAGACAGTGATTCCTGTGGACAATGATGACGATGATGGCCCGACTGGTGATTGAAGGTGAATCGGTAACGGTGACGGTGGAAGATGTGGCTGCTACAGAGCCGAGAACTGAGGGGATATCTAGTCAGGATATTAGAGTGGCGGCTGATGCGATGGCGATGCGCTGACGGATGTAGAAACGGCCGTTTCCACCACCAATGATCCGGAATTCGACAGACTGCATGCCATTCACCCGTTTTTTGGTGGGCGGTGCGCTGGAAGGCATAGATGAATTTGCCACACGTCTGGAAGTGTGGGAAGCGTATATACGCGATGAAATGCCAGAAACCACGGCAGATGTTATCTGAGCGTCTGAACGGGACCTGATTCGCTATGCGACTCATTGGGTTTATCTTTGAAAGCGAAGATACCGGGCGCACGAATTTTGAAGAGATTATTGAAAGTACCAGGCGGTGTGGCCAGAACGGCCGTTCGTCCCACAAAATCGGTCGCCAACAGCCGCTTCACCGGTCCCGTGCCGCCGCCGCTTAGACCGCATGGCAGACCGAGGCGAAGGGCAGATCATGCGCTGGATAGAGCGTGGACATGCCGAAGAGCCATTGAGCCGGAACATCGCTCGTTTGGGTGTGCAGGAAATCACAGACGAATTCATCAATCAACTGGCGCAAAACGAAGAAGTGAAAACCTTAGTGCAAGATCAAAGCATGGGGTTAGCGACTGAAGCTGTCGATCAGGTACGGGAACGCACCTTTTCTGCCGACACGCTTGTGGAGCGCATTGCCCGCGCTGTCACCCGCCGTAACCCACGTTTAGAGCCACCCAAAGCTGACTTATCAGAATTCCAGGGTGGTGCTGCATTTCTTGAGCAAGGGGACGATACGTGACAATCAATTTTCTGCGCAAGAAACAGGCCCCACCGCCTACCTTTAAAGGGCATTATGCCGGTTTTGTCACCCGTTTTGTGGCTATGGTCATTGATAGTCTCATCATATCCGTTTCGATTGGCATCATGCTAGGCACGGCTGCACTTATCCTAAACTTTTTTAATATTGATATCCAAGCCTTAACTGCTGGAACCAGCGGTATGAACACATTCATTCGTAATGTAACACTCTTTTTAACCAGCTTTACGTTTACCTTTTTAGTCAATATGGTTTACTGTGTCGTTCTCTGGAATATTGCTGGAAAAACGATTGGCAAAGCGGTGATGGGGGTGCGGGTCATTGGGCCGAAAGGCACAAGAGTCACCATTGGCAGAGGGATCAGACGGTATATTGGTTATTGGATTTCAGCGATCCCGCTATTTTTGGGCTATTTTTGGGTGTTGATTAATGATCATCGCCATGCTTGGCATGACATGTTCGCGGGTACAAGCGTTATTTATGATTATGAAGCCCAATATGTTGAAGGGGCATTGGGTCGTTTAGCGCAGTATGCGCCTCAGGTTGAGGCCAAAATGGATAAGAAATCATTGCCGGCTGGAGAGAACAAGCTGCCCTGTCTAGTGGTCAACCGGTTGACCCTCAACAAGAACACAAGGAGTAGTCATTCGTGCCAGATTCGTATGAACCCCTATCCAGTTTAGATGCCGCCATTTTAGGTATTGAAGATAAGACCAATTTGATGTTGGTGTCTGGGGTGCTTACATTTGCTCAGCCTGTAGACATTGAAAAGCTTAAGGTTGTGCTGCAAGTGCGTTGGCTCAAACATCGTCGTTTGCGTCAACGTGTGGTGCAGTCTGGCATACCCATGGCGTGGCCTTATTGGGAAGATGATCCGAATTTTAACTTGAATACCCATGTGCATCGGCTGGCGCTGCCGGCGCCCGGTGATCAGGCGATGTTGCAAGCGTTAGCCAGTGATTTGGTGAGTACGCCGCTCGATTACTCAAAACCATTGTGGCAGATTCATGTGATTGAAAATTACGGGGAGGGTGGGGCGATTCTTTACCGTATTCACCACGTAATTGGCGATGGCACGGCGCTGGCTGCTTTGTTGTTGTCCGTGACTGATACTGAGATGGAAGTGGTTGGAGATGAAGGCAAAACGCCTACTCTAACAAGCTCTGGACAAGCTGATTTTACACCAGATACCACACCCCAAATTGCCAAACAAGCCGTCATTGCCGCCAGGCTAGGCCGTCGGATTGCTAAGAAGTTTGTCATCGCCGGACTTGATATTATCAGCGATCCAGACAAGACGGGTGATTATGTCAACAAGAGTCTGGCGTATACTCATTCGTCGTTGCAATTGGCGCTAAAAATTTTGGAACCGGATACTGTCTTCCGCAATCCTTTGGGTGTGAGTAAGCAGGTGGCCTGGTCACGGCCGTTTTCCATTACAGAAATCGACGACATGCGGGATGAATTGGGCGGTACGCTCAATGATATGATGGTAACGGCCGTTATTGGGGGGCTGCGGCGCTACATGGTGGCGCATGAAAAGCCGGTCAACGCCGCTCGTTTTCACGCGGCCATTCCCGTAAACCTGCGTAAAAATAGCAGCGTGACCAGCCTGAGCAATAAATTCGGCCTCGTTTTCCTCTCCGTGCCGCTGGCTATGGCTGATCCGCGTGAACGGCTGGCCGAAGTGCGTGCCCGGATGGAATTGCTCAAACAGTCCACAGATGCCCAAACCGTCTACAATTTGGTGAGTGCGTTTGGCTACATTCCCTCAGGACTGCAAAGCGCCGTGGCGAAGCAGGTGGGCGTGTTGGCTTCGGCCGTGATTACCAATGTAACTGGCCCGGCGGAAGCACGTTATTTTGCGGGGCAGAAAATTGAGAATGGCATGTTCTGGGCGCCACAGCCTGCACGGGTTGGCTTGGGCATTACCATCTTTAGTTTTGCCGACAAAGTTTATATCGGTGTCAACGCGGATCCGAAGGTGATGCCTGATCCGGATATGTTTGTAGCTTGTGTGGTCGCAGAATTTGAGGCGATGCGGGGACAGTAGACAGTTTTAGGAAACAGTAAACAGTTTTCAGTAGGCCAAGTAGGCCGAGAAAGTACCAAATTTGGTGCAAAAAACAGTTTTCAGTGAATTCAACAATTAAACAGGAGACGGATTGATGAAACGATTATTGGGCGTGATTTTGTTTGTGGTAGGCATTATTGGGGTGGTGCTGGCCTTCGCTGGTATTTATTTTGGTTTAGATGCCATTGACCAGATTGGGGCTGGTCTGAACAGTGGTTTGGAATTGGCATTGGATAGTTTGGCGACAATTCAAGATACAATAACTTTGACGAAAACGGCCGTTACCGAAGCTGGCAATAGCATTCAGACAGTCGAGAAAGCGGCCGCCGATATGAGTACAACCATTGGCGATACTGGGCCGCTCGTGGATCAAATGTCGGTGGTGGTTGCCCAGGAAATACCCAACAGCGTTGAAGCCATTCAGTCATCTCTGGTTCCGGCCGCTGAAGTAGCGAAGCAGATGGACAACACCTTGTTGGCTCTCAGCGCCTTTTCCCTGGATCAGAGCTTTTTGGGTTTCGACTTGCAGTTTGATTTGGGAATCGATTATCAGCCAGAAGAACCGCTCGACGAATCTTTGTTGGCGATTGGCAGCAGTTTGGATGGCGTGGCTGACGAACTGCGAAATCTGGAACCTTTGATGGCGACGAACTCCAGTAACGTGACCCTCATGAGCGAGAACGTAGCCCTCATCGCTGAAGATATAGCCACCATCAACACGGTTATCGCCGACATCAATCCCTTGCTGGATCAATATGCCGACATCTTTACAGAGATAGAAACATCGCTGAAGCAAGTACAGACGGATCTAAGTAACTATCTGCAAATTGTCAAAATCGTTCTCATTGTTTTGATGCTGTGGCTGGCTGTGATGCAAACAACGGCCGTTGTGCTGGGGTATGAAATGATGACAGGTCAGCTTGATAAGGAACTGGTTGTCTATGTGCATGAGGGCGATGATAACAAGTATGCCCGTGGCATGAAGAGAAGAACGGCTGCAAGAAGACGAGCAGCAAGAAGACGAGCAGGAGGAAATAGAAGAGGAGCAGAAAGAAGATGAGCAGAAAGAAGATGAGCAGGAGGAAATAGAAGAGGAGGATAAATAAACGTATGAGATTATTAATTCGTTGGGTTGCTATCGCATTTTCATTATGGTTGGCGATTCTAGTTGTGCCTGGCCTTAATTATGAAGGAAGCGGGCTGGAGTTGTTTATCATAGCCGCGATTTTTGGGCTGGCAAACGCCATTATCCGCCCTATTGTGATGTTTCTGAGTTGTCCATTGGTGGTGATCACCTTTGGGTTGTTTATCCTGGTCATTAACACGTTTATGCTGTGGTTGACAATCTGGGTCTCCTCCACGATCTTCAATTTAGGCTTTACATCGGAGAGCTGCTGGGCGATATTTTTCGGGGCGATTATTATCAGTATCGTCAGCGGTATCCTGAATATTTTCTTGAAAGATAATGATGATGAACCGGATGTGATGATCATCAAAAAGTAAGAAGTTTTAGAGTAAAAAGATTATTACAAAGGCACAAAGGGACGAAGAAACAAAGGTTTTCTTTGACTACTTTGTGCCTTTGTTTCTTTGTAATGAAAGATTTTTAACGGCCGTTTTTTATGAGCCATCCATGAATCCCCGCGACTGGAGCCGGATTTCCACGTAGCATACGGTGAGATTAAAGAGAAAAGAGGAAGCAAGCATGAAACAAATTGGAATTGTGTTGGGATTGTTGATTGTATTGGTAGGTGTGTGGGTTGAGGGAGCTTCGGCGCAGGAACCGTTTACCTTTGAGCCAACCGAGTGTATGTTCACTGGTATCGAAGCGGGTGCCATGAGCATGTCGGCCGATATGCTTGGTTTTGAATGTGGCTACGTGACCGTGCCAGAAGAACACGCCAATCCAGACGGTGCTACCATTCGGATTCCTGTTGCCATTTTACGTGCTACCGGTTCCAATCCGCAGCCCGACCCGTTGTTCTTGGCACAAGGGCGGTCCTGGCGGTGATGCCTTTGAACTGTTCAGCTACTATCTGCCTCAATCGTCGCTGGTGAATAACCGTGACCTCGTCGTCATCAATCAGCGTGGCACGATTTATGCCGAGCCAGATTTGCGCTGTACCGAAATTGCGGATGGTATGGGCGAGCTGCTCAGTTTGCCGTTGGAGGCAGGCACCGAGCGTTACAATGAATTGCTGCAAGCCTGCTACCAACGCCTGGAAAATGAAGGCGTCAATCTCTCCGCCTTTGACAGCGTAGAAAATGCCGCCGACATGGATGCGGTGCGCCAAGCGCTGGGTTATGACGAAATCAACTTCTACGGCGTTTCCTACGGCACATTGTTGGGGCTGCACCTCATGCGTGACTATCCCGACCACCTGCGCAGTGTTATTTTAGATGGTGTTGTGCCCACCAGTTCCAGCTTTATCGCCAGCTTGCCTGAAAACGAGAATCGCGTGTACGAGGAACTGTTCAACGCCTGTGCCAATGATGCGGAGTGCGCGGCTCAATATCCAAATCTGGAGACGCGCTACCAATCCCTCATTGACAACTTGAATGCCGAGCCAATTACGCTCACCCTTATTGATGCCGATACGGGTGAGAAGGCTGACGCCTTGTTGGATGGCGTGACGCTGTCGGATGTGGTGTATCAGGTATTGTATTTACCAGATGCCTATGCCCTGTTCCCCAAGCTGATTGCCAATATGGAAGCGGGTGATTTTTCTTTTCTGGAGCAGATGTGGCCGTTGTTTGCCTTCGACCGTACCAGTAGTTATGGCATGTATTATTCTGTGGTTTGTGCGGAGGATGGCGATTTTGACGTAACGGCCGTTTCTCCTGAAATCTATCCTCCCTTCATTGCGGACAAACTGGTAGACGAACTGCAAAGCTACCTCGACGCCTGCGAACTATGGCCGGTCGAGGCACTGCCTTCATCTGTCGATGACCCAGTCGTTAGCGATTTGCCCGTCTTGCTCATGTCGGGCCGTTTCGACCCCATTACCCCGCCCAGCTTTGCTGACGAAGCGGCGCAAACCTTATCCAACAGCACCCACATCGTTGATCCGTGGGCCAGTCACAGCATTGCCTTCAACGACGATTGTGTGAACGGCATCATGGACGATTTTCTGGCGAATCCCAATCAGCCGGTAAACGCCAGCTGTCTGGAGAACAAACAGTCTGCCGGGTTTGTGCCGGCTAATGCGATTTCGGTGCCAATGTTGGCAAAGTTGGGACAGTTAGACAGCGGGCATGATGGTGGCAAATTGGTATTTCGGCTTTGCTGCTGCTGGCGATTTTGTTTGCGATTCCGGTCTGGTTTGTGGTGTGGCTCATCCAGTCTGGTAAAAGTGATAAACCTGTGCTTACCAGCCAGGAAAAACGGCTGCGTTGGGTGGGACGGCTGCTGGTGGTTGCGTATGGATTTATGGGTTTTATGTATGCGTCGGCGTTAACGGCCGTTCTCTTCATCCCGCTCATAGAAGTAGGCCCAATGACCTCGATGCTGTCCGTTTCTGGCGCTACTTGGCCGATTTTTGCGGCTGGGTGGCTGTTGGTTTTGTTGGCGATTGGGATGGTGATAACGGCCGTTTTCTACTGGCGGCAAAATTGGTCAGTGTGGCGCAAACTATACTACTCATTCCTCACACTCTGCGCGGTGGGATATGTGGTAGTCTTGGGCGTGAACGGGTTGCTGACGATATTGTTTTAATAATCGTTATTGCAAACTTTAAATTCCAGTTATGGTGGGAGATAAAAACGGTAGCCAACATTGACCTGGACAAAGAGACAGGTCAGAAGCCTGTCCTAATTTTCAGGTGGTAGTCTGTTCTCTTGCCGGATTCGGATCAGGACGTAGACGGCTATGATATAGACATGAGTTTTCAAGATTATCAAGGAGAAAATCATGTCTACTATCCATCACAAAACGATACTAATTACAGGGACTTCACGCGGCTTAGGACTGGCCTTAGCGCAGACTTTGGCAAAGCAAGGGTGGCATCTTATCCTTGATGCCCGAGGCGAGGCAGCATTAACGGCCGTTTCCCGCAACCTCTCACAATTTACCCAAGTAACGGCCGTTCCCGGCGACATCAACAACAAATCCCACTTGCAAGCCTTGGCAGTTGCGGCACGAGCGGCAGGTGGTTTAGATGCAGTGGTCAACAACGCTGGCATTCTGGGGCCAAGTCCCCAACCAGAACTCTTAGATTATCCGCTGGATGTGTTGGCGCAGGTGTATCAGACCAATGTCATTGCACCATTGGCCGTGCTCCAGGCGGTACGGGGCAGTCTCAAACCAGACGCCGTCATCCTCAACATCAGCAGCGACGCCGCCGTTGAGCCTTATGAAGGCTGGGGCGGGTATGGTTCCAGTAAAGCCGCGCTAGAGCAACTGTCGGCGGTGTTGGCCGCAGAAAACCCAGATTTTCATGTCTACTGGGTCGATCCGGGCGACATGCGCACCCAAATGCACCAGGAAGCCTTCCCTCGTGAAGATATTAGTGACCGACCATTGCCGGAAGACAGCGTACCTGGACTGGTTGAACTGCTGCACGGGGAATTGCCAAACGGCCGTTATCAAGCACGCGCAGTCGAGGCAGAGGCAATCTCATGATCGCCACCACCGCCTTCACCGACTTCACCGACTTCGTCACCAACACAGGCATACGCACCTTGAATTTTGAACTACCCACTGCCCTCGAAGCAGGTGAACCGCCTGAAGTTCGAGGTCTCACCCGAGATGCCGTGCGCTTGATGGTATCTCACTACAACACGGATCAGGTCAGCCATACCCAATTCCGCGAAATGGCTCATTTTTTAACCCCCGGCGACGTTTTGGTCATCAATACCAGCGGCACGATGAATGCCGCGCTGGCGGCTACTCGCGCCGATAGTACCCCGCTCGAACTGCACCTTTCCACACGGCTGCCCGCTGAGTTATGGGTGGTAGAAGTGCGCCAACCCGCAGACACGGCGACGGTTCCCTTTCCCCACGCCCAAGCCGGGGAAACCTTGCAACTTCCGGCCAACGGGAGCGTAACTCTGTTGACTCCTCACAACACCTGTCAACGATTAGAGGAAAACGGCCGTGTGCGGCTGTGGATTGCGACGTTGAACTTGCCAGAGCCACTGG
Source organism: uncultured Chloroflexia bacterium (assembly GCA_963747345.1). Taxonomy (GTDB): domain Bacteria; phylum Chloroflexota; class Anaerolineae; order Promineifilales; family Promineifilaceae. Next base: position 47,188 of record CAVVFA010000021.1, read on the forward strand.
GTAGTTATTTAGCCGCTCACGGTTTCCCCATTCGGTACAGTTATGTGCAAGCACAATGGCCGATTGAGTTTTACCAGAACGTCTACACCACCGAAGTCGGCAGCGCCGAAATGCCGTCGGCGGGTCGTGCGTTTACCCCAGAACTCATTACCAACCTGGTAGCACATGGCGTACAAATTGCGCCGCTGATCCTGCATACTGGTGTGGCAAGTCTGGAAGACCATGAAGCGCCGTATGAAGAGTTTTATCGAGTGCCAGCCCAGACAGCAGAGATTGTGAATCGGGCCAGAAAATTGGGAAAACGGGTGATTGCGGTAGGCACAACGGCCGTTCGTGCCTTAGAAACCGTCACCGATGAGCAAGGCAATACCCAGCCCGGCGAAGGCTGGACATCGCTCGTCATCACGCCTAATCGCGGGTTGCGTTCTGTCGATGGGTTGCTGACGGGATGGCATGAACCAAAAGCAACACACCTCGCCATGCTAGAAGCGCTCACCGGTCAGAAACACCTGCGCATCACCTATGCCGAAGCCTTGAAACGCGAGTATCTGTGGCACGAGTTTGGCGATATGCATCTAATATTGCCGTGATTTTGTGGCGAGCTGCGCGTGCAGGTTGCAAGTGATTACTGGCGACTTGCCACTCGCAACCTATTCTCGTTTATGCTAAATTTGAGCAAACTTTCAGTCAACAGGACGAATCATGTTTGCTTATCTTACACGCGGCTTGGTGCTTGGTTTTTCGGCGGCGGCACAGCCAGGCCCATTTCAAGCCTATTTGTTATCCCAAACGATTGCCAACGGGTGGCGACGCACATTGTGGGCGGCCTTTGCACCGCTGCTCAGCGATGGCCCCATCATTTTATTGGTGCTGCTGGTGCTAACCCGCACCCCAGATTGGTTTTTGAACGGGATGCAGGTGGTGGGGGGCTTGTTTTTGTTATATCTGGCCTGGGGAGCTTACCGTTCCTATAAAAACACCGTGGCTATAGAACCGACTATGCCAACAGCCAACAATCAATCCATTATCAAAGCAGCGCTCATGAATGGTTTGAGCCCGAATCCCTATATTTTCTGGGGGACGATTGGCGGGCCGTTACTCATTGCCGGTTGGCGGCAATCCCCGACGCATGGGCTTAGTTTTATGGCTGGCTTTTACGTCATGTTGATTGGCGGCTTTATGGCATTTGTGGCACTGTTTGCCATCGCCAAAAGCCTGGATCCGCGTGTAGGGCGTTTGTTGAGTATTGTTTCGGCGTTGGCCCTGCTGTTATTTGGACTGTACCAGTTGTGGCTGGGCGTAGGGAGTTTGATGGGATAGGTGGTAAGCAAAAAAATAGACCATTCTTGGAGAATGGTCTATTTTAGGGGAGCGAAAATTAAGGAGATTGGGCGTCTATTGGCTAATTTTTGAATAGACATCAACAAACAGGGAATTTGCATGACGGTCGAGAATGCGTAGCCGTTCTAGTTCTTCTAACCGATCCATATCGTTTTTCTCATATTCATTGATGGCTCGTTTAATTTTTTCCAGCGCTCTTACGGTTGTTTCTGTTTGTAATTCTCGTTCGTGAGTTTCTTTTATGGCTTTTTCAACTTCAACTGGAACTTCTATGGGGCCTAAAATGACATCACTTTGGGCAATGTCTTTGAACCCAAGACCTTGAATGCGTTTGGTTACTTCGTGGCGCAGTTCGATTTCCAGTTTTTTGATGGCGTCGGTCGTGTATAGATCGGCGACGTTCCTTTGTTCAATCATATAGCGAAGTGAGTGAATGGCTTTGCCCGTGATCATGTTCATATGATGATTAGGGATGGCTCTCGCTAATTTATATTCGACGCCCGGTTTAATGAGGGCGACATCAAGGTTGTAGCCGACGTTCCAGGTGATGGTGACGGGAATGCCCTCTCTGGTGCGGATGCCAGAAGTTGTTTGTTTAACGGAAAACGGCCGTTTCGGGGCGCGTGCTTGAACTCGTTCCTTAAAAGGATCGATATAGAAATGGTAGGGGTCTTTTTGATGAATCTTGTTATTGAGCGCGTTTACCCAGCCTGTTTTAGATACATTGTACGGTCTGCCGGGGGCGATGACTTCACTGGGCAGTGGATCGATAAAATAGGCGAAATTATTGGTTCCTTTGTAAAAGATAACCGCCGCATCCATTTCATCGACGAGAATGTAGCTGTTTTTGCGGAACCAATAAACAAATAGCGAAAAAAGAATGAGGAAGACAATGACACCAAAGATAAGATAGCCTGCTGCTGGCGCCAAGTTTAACCAGGCAACAAACGCCAGGAGAATCGCGGTTACGACGACGAGAACAATAACAATCGGTAATAAAAAAGTACGTATTTGCATTAATCCCTCCCTGAGACTGTCGGAACTACTGGCAATCTGGTGCAATGAAATTTGGGTGATATCCACCCAAATTGCTTAAACAACGAATTACAGTGTACCATAATTGGAGACCAAGTTGTCATGGGGATTTAGAGCTATTTGAGGTGAATCATGGAAAAAGACTCAACTAAACGATTTTCTGATCGTGTTGACTTGTATGTCAAATATCGACCGCATTACCCCACGGCCGTTCTTGATTGTTTGCAGGAGGAATGTGGGCTGATGGAAACGGCCGTTATCGCGGACATCGGTTCTGGCACAGGCATTTTAACCAAACTGTTTCTCGACAATGGCAATCTGGTTTACGGGGTGGAACCGAACGATGAGATGCGCCACGCGGCTGAGTTGTATTTGGCTGATTACGACAAGTTTGTGAGTGTGAACGGCCGTTCCGAAGCCACCACCATCTCCGACCAAACCATCGATTTCATCACCGCTGGCCAAGCCTTTCACTGGTTCCAATGGCAGGAAACGAAAGCAGAGTTTAAGCGTATTCTCAAGCCCAATGGCGTTGTCGCCTTGGTTTGGAATGAACGTCAGCATGGGGATGATTCGTTTGAAAGCGAGTACGATGCCCTGATGCGCGAATTAGTGGGGGAGTATCGCAAGGTTGTCCACACTTCCCGTCAAGATGCGCTGGATTTGTTTTTTAACGGCCGTTATCAATTCCGCACCTTCCCCAATCAACAGTCACTCAATTTTGAGAGCCTGCAAGGCCGATTCCTCTCCTCTTCTTATGCGCCGCTGCCCGGTGACGCCCAATACGAGACCGTTATGGTTGGGCTGCGGCGGTTGTTTGGTAGGTATGCGGAAAACGGCCGTGTCACCTTCCATTACAATACCCGTCTCTACTACAACGCGATTTAGCTGCTCACCGGATAGTAAAATAGAATTTGGGGGTTGACAGAATATTGACGTTAGATTATTATCTAATCAATTAGGTGATAATCTAATATATTAGACATTTGCCTAACAAAACTAAAACTGTCAATCAATCCTTAATCACAACCCACAACCCACAACTAGATCAGGACAGGCATGACTGCTATTCGACTCGCGCTGGTCGGGAAGTTGATGCTTGCTGCCGTGGAGGTTCAAATGGTCGAAAATAGTAAACTATATTTTTCATCTTCCGCAGAGCAATATGAAGCAGAAGAAATTTGTCCCGAAACGCCACCACCGACCCCCAAAGTATCTTTTTTCGAGAGATTCTTCATCCATGCCAACGATGCGCTTATCGGTATGACCGCTGGCCTGAAGGTTCCCCATTCATCTGGCGGCCCCTGGGATATGCCCAGATAAATGAGAGGTGACAATAAAGTTCTCATCATTCATAATTCCGCTATAGGTGCGACGCATTTCCGGAAATGCGTCGCACAGAAAACAAGCGGAGGAACTGATGACAGAAATGGAATTGCGTACCAAACAAGTAGGTCCGTGGGGCATGAACACTTATGCCCTGGTGTGCCCGCAAACAGGCGAAAGCGTGCTAATCGATCCGGGTGATGACCCAGACGACCTGGAAGCGATGCTGGCGGGTAGCACACCCATCGCCATCTTGCTCACCCACACACATGGCGATCACATCGGTGCATTGGATGCGATGTGCCGCCGTTTGCAAGTGCCGCTGATGGCAAACGACAATCCGCACGCTGGAGGCATCACCATCAACGCTGATCGCTGGCTGGCAGATGGGAACATTGTGCAAGTGGGGGAACATACGCTGCGGGTGATTTATGCCCCAGGCCACATTGACGACCAGATTTGTTTTGCCATTGAAGGCGACCACCGCATCATTGTCGGTGACACGATTTTTGAGGGTGGGCCAGGCAAAACCTGGTCTGAACAACAGTTTGAAACGACGTTGGAAACCTTGCGCGATGTTGTTTTAAGCTGGCCGGATGACACGATTTGTTATCCAGGCCACGGCCCATCATTCCGGCTAGGTGATATTCGGGTAGATGTGACGGCTTTTATCAGCAAGGATCATGGAAGTTTTTTCGGTGACGCCACCTGGGATATGGACGTGGATGATGAACCATTTGACATAACCCTGTGATGCGCCATCATTTCTTTCTCAGGTCGGGCTAAGGGTGACCGGATTGTTCTGATAGAGGAGTTCCTCATGAGTGGGGCACACCACGATGAAAACGGAGCGCGGTCTGCCAGACCGCACAGGGCGGACAAGCTGTCCGCCCTGCCATTTTCAGAGGGGTCTATTGGGAACCGGTGCCCCAGCCTCGACCCACTTTGGTATTCTATATAGCATGGGGCAACATGGCAGATGAACTAAATCACCCTCCCCCGGACCGGCGGCCAGGGATGCGATCCTTCAGCATCATCTGGTTTGGTCAGCTCGTGTCTATGCTGGGCACGGGTATGTCTAATTTTGCCTTGTCTTACTGGATTTACCAGGAGACAGGAGAAGCCTCCGCCCTAACTTGGGCGATTTTTGCGTTTATTGCCCCCAGCATTCTTTTTAGCCCAGTCGCTGGTGCTTTGGTTGATCGGTATGACCGCAAAACCATCATGATTATCAGTGATCTGGCAGCCGGTATCACGACGATCTGGATATTATTCTTCTTGTTGAATGGCCACCTTGATTTATGGCAGATTTACGCGGCCAATGTCGTTGCTGGGATATTTAATGCCTTCCAATTCCCAGCTTATTCGGCGGCGATTACTTTATTACTTCCCAAAGAGCAATATGCCCGAGCCAGCGGCATGATTTCTATGGCAGACTCGGGTTCGCAAATTTTGGCACCGGTTTTGGCTGGCGCCTTGTTGGCTCCCATTGGCTTGGAAGGCATTCTCATTTTCGATATTGTGACTTTTGTATTTGCTATTGGCACGCTAATGGTAATTCACATTCCCAAACCAGAGATGAGCGAAGACGGCCGTTCTGGCAATGGTAGTTTGTGGCAAGAGTCATTGTTTGGTTTTCGCTATATTTGGCGACGGCCCAGTTTGCTTGGTTTGCAATCCGTCTTCTTTTTCCTCAATTTTATGGCAATGTTTAGCTTCGCCTTGCTGGTTCCCCTCATTTTAGAAAGAACTAATAACAGCGTTGCTATGTTAGCAACGGTGCAAACCATCGGGGCAGTGGGTGGTTTAATTGGGGGATTGCTGCTGACGGTGTGGGGTGGCCCAAAACGCAAAGTACATGGGGTGCTGCTGGGGATGGTAGGTGCCAGCCTTTTGGGTCAAACATTGATGGGTGTGGGGCAGAGCCTGGCGATATGGTTAGTGGCGGCCTTTTGTGTAAATTTTTTCTTGCCCATCATCAACGGTTCCAACCAGGCGATTTGGCAGGCTAAAGTGGCTCCAGATATACAAGGACGTGTCTTTTCTGTTCGTCGTTTGATTGCACAGATTACGGCACCGTTGGCAACGGCCGTTGCCGGCCCTCTTGCCGATAAATTTTTCACACCTGGCATGTCTGAAGGTGGGGCGTTGGTTGATGCTTTTAGCTGGCTGGTGGGGACAGGATCGGGTGCGGGTATTGCTTTGATGTTTGTTTTGAGTGGCTTGTTAGGTGCAGCGGTGGCGCTTATCGCTTATACGATTCCTGCGATTCGTAATGCTGAGGAGATTTTGCCGGATTATGATGAGAAAATGGAAACGGCCGTTGTCCAAGTCGCTGCCTAAATTATCGAGAATCACTATTTATTGCTACAATAAATGCATAAATCAACGATTCGACTATTAGATTATTGACTACTAGACAAGCTGACTAAGGACTTAAATCAATGCAGACACCACAATTAAGCTGGGATTCCGGCACCGCCTACGACATGTTTATCAGTTTATCCGTGCTACACGATCCAGATAAATATGGGCTGCGTGGCGCCTGGGCGGCCGGTGTGCGCTCACGCTTACCTGGTGCAGAACGTGAAGTGCTGCAAAATATCATCCCCCATTCCATGTGGCCTTTACATTGGATCCATGCCTTGCCTGCGCCCAAAGATGGGGCAATCGTCATCAGTGAACTAGAGAAGATGGCGCCTGCGGACAGAATACCGACTTTGTTTCTTGATTGTGATTCACCCGAGGCCATTGTTGATTTACTGAAAAACGTGGCAGCACGTGGTTCTTGGAATGAGCAGGATCAAGATTTGCTTGTCGATTTATACAAAGAACATTGGCACAAAGCGAAATCCGCCAAGAAAATGAAAGACCATGCAGTCATAGAGTTGGATTTATGGGCAAACCTCGCCGAGAATGGGGAAGGCTTGTTGACCGGTTTACGATCCTATCAAAAAGTTTTTTTTGCAGAAGAAGAGCTGCGTATTCGGCCGGCATTGAAACAAGCATTGGTCAAAGCGCAGGCTCTAGCTGAAGAAAAAGAATTGCCCGATTTGCTCAATGATTTATCGCAAGGCGTGAAATTTCCTGACACGTTGAAAATGAAAGAACTGGTTTTGGCCCCTTCATTTTGGGCAGATCCCTTGATGCTTTTTGGCAAATTGGATACGGATCGAGATATTTTCATCTTCGGAGGCAGACCCTCAGACGCCTCTTTAGTACCAGGTGACGTGGTGCCAGACGCTCTGTCTCAAACCATGAAAGCGTTAGCTGATCCGACGCGGCTGCGCATTTTGCGTTATTTGTCTGTGGAACCATTGACCCCGGCGGAATTGGCACGCCGTCTTCGTTTAAGGGCACCGACCGTTGTCCACCACCTGCATACCTTGCGCCTGGCACGCCTGGTGCATATTACCCTAGAAGATGAGGGACGCCGGTATCAAGCGCGTCGTCAGGCGATTGATGAAGCGTGCCGTATGTTGGCAGAATACCTCGACAAGGATGTTGTCGAAAAGTAACCCCCATTTAGCATAGCAATCGAATATATGTAGCATGGTCTTCATCATGCAGACACTTCTAGTTTGCTGTATTCTGGTGGGATATTGGATTATTGCGCCCAATTAGTATGAGAGAGAGTTAAGTAGTTGGTTACTAAAGGGAACAAAATAGCTTTACAGGGCGCTTTAGTTGCGCGACAATCATGATAATGTTTGCAGGGCAAGAAACCTGCATAGTAATAAGGAGAAGTTCGAATGAAAAAGGTTTTACTTTTATTAACGATTATTATTTTAGCAATGGCTCTGGCTGCTTGTGGTGGGAATGAAACACCTACCCCTGTGCCAACGGCCGTTCCCGAACAACCAACCGAAGCCCCTCCCACAACAGAACCGACAGCAGAACCAACGGCCGTTCCCGAACCCGAACAGCCTGCCACCTTCACCGGCATTGTCTGGCAGTGGGTTGATGTTGCCGGTGGTGGCGAAACCATCACCGTACCCAATCCCGAGAACTACACTCTCATCTTCAACGAAGATGGCACGTTTAACGGCATGGCAGACTGTAATGCGTTTAGCGGCACGTATGCCACCGACAGCGGTTTTAGCCTGACGCTCGGCCCGTCCACGCTGATGTTCTGTGGCGAGGAATCCCTCGATGGGCAGTACACCGCCTTACTCAGCAACGTAGTGGCTGGTGGCCCTGATGGCGCTGGCGGTTTTGCTCTGGAAACGGCCGGTGGTGCAGAGCGCATGAACTTCCAGAATGGTGGTTTGGCTTCCGATATGGTGGAATCTGTACCGGCAGAAGTTACTGGCGAAGTGGTTTACACCGATGAAATTACGTTGCCCGACGACGCTGTTGTCACCGTACAAATCCAGGATATTTCTCTGGCTGATGCCCCTGCTCAAGTAATTGGCGAACAAATCTACGTCACCGAAGGCCAGCAAGTGCCGCTGCCTTTTGCCGTGTCTTACAACACGGGCGACATCGAGGAAGGCCACAATTATGGACTTTCTGTGCGTATCACCGCCGCCGACGATACCCTGTTGTTCATTAACGATACCGTTATTCCAGTCATCACCAATGGCAGCCCCACCACGGATGTTGTTGCCAACGTTATCCTGGTAAATGACCCAACCACTGATGCGTTGATGGTAGATGAAAACACAATCGTGCTTAGTCCCAACATTGTCAGCCTGGATACCCAAGGGCTGCCCTATTCCTACCAACCCATCTATGTGCCAGAAAAGCCCTATGATGCCAGTATGCCGCCTGGGCCAGTTGGTTTACCGGCGCACATCGAAATTCTCTTTGGTGTGACCGATCCCGCCGACCGCCAACCGAATGACCCCATTATGTACATCATTCCGGTAGAAGCGTATGAGGCGATGTGGGAAGCGGCTGGCAGCGATTCTGTGACCAGCATGATAGACCAGATTGCTTTGCAGACTTATTTACTGCCCCAACCTTCCCCAACATCAGGTATGCCCGCTTTGCCATATGAAGAATTTGTTGGTTTCAATGATTTGTCCGTTCAAGTCGGACGTGCCGTTGCTCCTGCCCAACAAACGGATGAAATGGCAACTAAAAATGGCTACCGTTTCGTTGGCCGTTGGGGGCAAAGCCCTAATCCAGTAACCAATCAGAATTTGCGCTACGTCTATCAGGGGTTTACCAATGATGGCGCTTATCTTGTTTCCTTCGTGTACCCAGTTAGCACCGACCAACTGCCAGCCGAATCAGCCGATTTGTCTGCGGACGAGATGGCTGCGTTTGAAGCGGATATAGAAGCTGGCATGGCTGCTTCCGCCGAGATGCTAAACACACTGCCGCCCGATGCTTGGGTGCCTGATTTGGCGACATTGGACGCAGTTGTCCAGTCCTTGCAAATCACGGGCATGTCTGCTAATGGTCTGGTTAACAAAACCTTCCAATGGACAGGCGAGGTTGTGAACCCCAGCACGGATGAAGTGACAACCAACGAGTTAGGCGAGTCTGAATTTAGCCTGACGTTTAATGCAGACGGTACGTATACTGGCGTTGCTGATTGTAATAACATTGCCGGTGGTGTGACGATTGACGGCGGCGTGGTGGGCAGCATTGCTTTTGCTCCTGGTATTTCCACGGCCGCTTTCTGTGGTGAAGCATCGTTGGATACTACTTTCCAGGGCTTGCTGGCTGCGACGCAGGATTACAAAGTAGCGCCGGGTGGCAACCAGATGAGTTTGAGTATGCCTGCTGGTGGTGGTGATTATCTGTTTACTGCTGTACCGCCGAAAACGGCCGTTGCGTCTGATGGCTCTCAAGTGGTTGCTGGCGCGGAAGCGGGGCTGCCCGCAGAAATGATAGGCGTACCCTGGCAGTGGGTTGGCTTCACAGACCCCGCCACTGGTTCGCAGGAAATTCCCAACCCTGAAAATTACCTGCTGCAACTGGAAGAAGACGGCAGTTTTCTGATTCAGGCCGATTGTAACAGCGGCAGTGGTATCTACAGCGTTGATAGCAGCAGCATCTCTTTCGTGATGGGTGCCTTAACCCGCGCTTTCTGTGGCGACGAGTCGCTCGATGCCCAATATTTGCAAAATCTGGAAGCCGCCGCCATCTGGTTTACTCAAGAAGGCGACCTCTATTTTGACCTGAAATTCGACAGCGGCACGATGCAGTTTGCGCCTGCCGAGAGTATGGACATGGGTGCTGAGGCGCCAGCCAGCGAAAGCAGTATTGCGGCAGATGAAGTTCCGGCTGATGCCATCCAAATTGATGTGCAAGGTTTAGCTGCCTCATATGGCTGGGAAGTCGTTGAGAGTGTGCCGGCTACCCCTGGGTTTAATGGCAGCGGCAATCCGGCCTATATCGCTGTTACCTTTGATGGTGCGACACTGACGGAAACGTTGGATGCCAATGGCCCGCGTATCTTCATTTACCCGACCGAAGCGTATATCAACGTGACAGGCGATTCTGTAGCCGCGCAGATAGACCAGTTGAATGAATTAGTGGCCTTAGCTGATGGCGTTACGCCGGAGTCAGAGACAACGATGCCGCTCCTGCCGCCACCAGGCAGCTTAATGGATCGTTGGGTGCAATATCTGAAGCTGCCGTTTACTCAGGGATTAGGCGTTCGTTATGTTTCTGATTCACCGTATCGCCAGCAGTTGGGTGTGTGGGCCAACGATACCACTGGTTATTACTATCAGGCGTTGACGGAAGACGGCCGTTTTTACATCTCGCTCTTCTGGCCTATTAGCACTGACGCATTGCCCAACACGGCTGATGAAGCCACTGAAGACGCGAAAGCGCAGGCGACCAATCCTGAAACGAATGCTGCCTATCAAGAGGCTATTCGTGCCACGCTGAATGAGTTGTCTGCTTCTGATTGGACACCTAACTTGGATGAATTAGATGCGCTGGCTGCATCTATTCAGTTCCAACCGTAAATATCATGGTGTAGGGGCGTTGCGTGCAACGCCCCGTAAATAGTTGTGATGAGACTCCGAGATGGCCGATAACGGCCGTTTCGGAGTCTTTTTTTGTGCCATAAGCTAGTAACGGCCGTTTTTATTTCCCCAACAACCTTTGCAACCGTGGCAGCGCTTCATTCTCTTCGGTCAATTCACAAGTCAGTTTGGTCTCGTTCGGCAATGTAATTTCCATGACGCAGTTTGAATCTTCTGGTTGTGAGATGAAGGTAATATCTTCAATGCGATGACGAGGAATGTAGGTGAAAACACCGCCATGAGCTGGGGAGAAATTAGTTCGTATGGGTTCATCTTCCTTGATTAGAATCAATTCCGCTTCCGTCAACGTGACTAGGAAGTCTGTTTTGTAACGTTTATAGAGTGTTTTACGAAAAAGCTGAATATCTTGAAGCGTTTGTTCCGGTTGATACACAACAACTAAAACCGAATCCTGATTTTGTACGCAACGTCGCCCATAATTCATGAACTTGAAATTCACCTTATCAAGGAAATCGAATTTTGATAAATCTGTTTTTTCGATGTGTGTCTCAGCGGAATGTGTATCTTGGTGACGGGAGTGCATCATCTTTTGCCGAATAGTTTTGATAATGGGAATGAATAAATGATCATTCGCCGTATTAAATTTTACGGCGAATGTGCCCGCTTCTGTTTCAATGTTTAACCAAGATTTTAATAGAATAACACCATGTGTTATGGTGAAAACATCTTTAAATTGACTAGAAAGGACTTTGACTTCATTATCCAGTTGTTCCAGAAGCACGATATGATCATTGAATACAACGAGAATCGTTGAATTCCGTTGCTGAAATTTTGATACTTTCTCTTCAGGGATGAAGATAGTATAGGGGAATGTTCCTTCAAATTGAGGGAATGTGGCTTGGAACTGGTCAGGAATGTCTTTTTGGGCTTTTATTTCCCTGGCCCATGTTCTCATGGTTTGAGTTGATGATGTGTATGAATACCATTTTGTATTCTCGATATTTGTAGTCATGGCTTCCCCCTGTACTTATGATTGTTTGATTGACTCAAATATACCATAATCGGAACGGCCGTTACACCTGATAAATGTCACTGATTTGTCATTGGCTAGAAAAAAAACGGCCGTTTCGCAAGTGCGTAACGGCCGTTTTCTAGTTGTCTAACTTAAACTGGAGTCGTGTTTACCGGTTATCCATCGGCACAAAATCGCGTTCGTCATAACCCAAGTAAACCTGACGCGGTCGGGCAATCTTTTGTGATGAATCACCTAACATTTCTTGCCACTGTGCCAGCCAGCCCACTGTACGCGGAATAGCAAAGAGCACCGGGAACATCGAAAGGGGGAAGCCCATCGCCTGGTAGATAATGCCAGAGTAGAAGTCAACATTCGGATACAGATTGCGTTCTACGAAGAAATCATCTTCCAAGGCAATGCGTTCCAGTTCTAAGGCAACATCTAGCAGCGGGTTGCGACCCTTGACTTCAAAGACCTCATCTGCAATCTTCTTAATGATCTTGGCGCGTGGGTCATAGTTTTTATAAACGCGATGCCCAAAGCCCATTAACAGCCGTTCCCGATTTTTTACGGCGTCCATATAGGCCGGCACATTTTTCACATCACCAATTTGCAACAACATTTTCAAGACAGCTTCATTGGCGCCACCATGAAGCGGCCCGAATAAGGCAGCGGCTGCCCCGGCCATAGCGGTATAGGGGTCTGATTGGCTGGAACCAATGACACGCATTGCCGCCGTGCCACAATTTTGTTCATGGTCAGCATGGAGGATAAAGAGCACATCAAGCGCTCTTTCCAGAACTGGATTTGGTTTGTAGTTTACTTCTGTCATCTTATCCAGCATATTCAAGAAATTGCCAGAATAACTGAGATCATTGTCTGGATAGACATAGGGCAAGCCGCGAATGTGACGATAAGAGAAGGCAGCCACCGTTGGCACCTTGGCAATCAGACGCATAATCTGGATTTCGCGGTTATGCGGGTCGGCTATGTCACGGCATTCTGGGTAGAAGGTAGACAAGGCGGCGATGGTCGAGATGAACATGCCCATGGGGTGCGCATCATACCGGAAGTGCTGCATGAAGCGTTTGATATTTTCATGAACAAAGGTGTGATGGAGAATTTCATATTCCCATTCGGCATAAGCTTCTTGGGTGGGGAGTTCGCCGTTGAGAATGAGATAAGCAACTTCGAGGTAATTGGAGCTTTCTGCTAATTGTTCGATGGGATACCCGCGATAGCGCAAAATCCCTTTGTCACCATCAATGTAGGTGATAGTACTTTTGGTTGATGCCGTGTTTTTGAATGCGGGATCGTAACTTAGCATTCCAAAATCATCGGGGTTTACCTTTATCTGACGTAAATCCATCGCATTGATGGTGTCATTCGTAATTGGCAGCTCGTATGATTTGCCAGTTCGATTATCGGTAAGGGTAACGGTATCTTTTGACATGTTTTTAGCCTCCGGTGATTGCTCCCACAAGTTGTAGGAAAAATTAAAGTTCTTGGGAAAACAAATGATGCCTATACTCGCGCTCCAGGAAATTTCGAGATTGTTCGATGCGTAACTCAAAAGACTTTTCTCAGGGATCCCAATTGCAAGTATATCTTTTTTTAGACGAGGCGCATATATTTAAGCTTTTTCAAACAAAAAGATATGATAGCTGTATTTTAACGGAGCAAATGATATGGAAAAGAGACAAGAAATAGAAACGGCCGTTTACAACATCCTGTCCGCAATAGGAGAAGACCCCACTCGGGATGGTCTCCAGCGCACTCCGCAGCGCGTGGCTGAGATGTTTACAGAAATTTTTGCCGGGTATGAAACTCATGCAGACGAGTTGCTTAGGCAATCACTGTTTGATGTGGATTATGATGAAATGATCGTGGTGAAAGATATTGAGTTTTACAGCATGTGTGAACACCACATGCTGCCTTTTTACGGCCGTGTTCATGTGGCCTACGTGCCAAATGACAAAATTATCGGGTTATCCCAGATTCCGCGCTTAGTGGAAATGTACGCCCGTCGTCTGCAAGTGCAAGAACGTATGACGCAGCAAATTGCCCAGTCGCTCTATGATGTATTGCAGCCGCAAGGGGTGGGGGTGATTGTGGAAGGTGCTCATTTTTGCGCCATGATGCGCGGTGTCGAAAAAGAGCAGATGCGTATGGTGACGAGTGCCATGCGCGGCACCTTCAAAAGCTTACCGGCAACGCGCAACGAGTTCCTGTCTCTGATAAAAAGCGAGTAGATTTATTGACGGCTTTGATTGGCGAAGGCGAGAGCTTCTTCGCGGGTGGTCAATTCACCAGCGGCTTGTGCCTCTTGAACCAGGCGTAAGAGGCGGCCCAGTTCGGGGCCAGCCGGAATCTCGAGGAGCTGCATCAAGTCACGGCCGTTTATCAATGGCTCCGGCGCGACGGTTTCTGCATATTGTTCAAAATAATGGCGGAACAGTTCGGTCACGACACTGATCAGGTTTTGCCACTGCGTTTCATCTCCAGTCCCATCAAAGGTTGCCAGATGATCTGCCAGGGAGAGCAGGCCGATGTCTAGCCCAGTCTCTTCGGTGGATAGGAAGTAGCGGTAGATGGCACGGCGCGACGGCCGTTTTCCAGTTTGGGCTAGTTGCAGAGGACGCATGTGGTTGGCAACGGCCGTTTCCACCTGTTTTATCGCGCGATTGTTAAACGCCAGCGTGCGCAGTCGGGCGGCGGCCAGGGCTGCGCCTACAGCATCATGCCCCAGAAACCGAATGCGCCCTGATTCTTCGATGGTTTGGCTCGCTTTCTTGCCCACATCATGAAAGACACCAGCCAAACGCAACAGCAAACGGCCGTTTAAGCCGCCCCCCATATCTCTATCCACATGAGCTTGCAAGCCTTCATGAAACTCCGAAAATTGTGACTGAATTTCGGATAGTGCTTTATTGGCGACTGGTTGTTGATCCACAACGGCCGTTTCTACCAGCACCAACCAGCGCAGCACCGAAATCGTATGCGCCAAGGCCGGTTCATGATGGGGCGGCGATTGCTCAATACCCGCCAACTCTGCGATTTCTGGCAGCAGTTGGGGCAGCAGCTCTAGCTCGGCCATTTGTTCGATGGCTTGGTCGGGAACGGCCGTTTCTAGCAGTTTAATCAGTTCATCGCGCATCCGTTCCGTGGAAGTTTTGTGCAGGGAGGGGGCAGCGGTGATAACGGCCGTTTTCGTGTCGTCACTGAGTTGGAAACCGTAGCTCAAGCCCTGGCGCACGGCGCGGAGGGCGCGGATCGGGTCTTGTTCCAGCGCATCGGGCCGCACCAGGCGGATTTGTTTCGCGGCTAAGTCGGTTAAGCCGTTAAAGGGGTCAATGATGCTGGCGGTGGTAACGGCCGTTGCTGGCAGTGCCATGGCGTTAATCGTAAAATCTCGGTCGGCTAAATCCGCGTATAAATCTTCGCCGCGAAAACAGGTGAAATCCAACATCGTCTGCGCTTCTTGCAGCATCACCCGCCCGGCATCCCGTTCCCGATCCAAAATATACGCCGGTTTGCCAATTTTGTTGGCAATTTTGAAGGCGAGCGCGATGGCATTTTTCGGCACGACAAAATCCAAATCATGTGTCGCCTTGCCGCGCATGGCATCGCGCACAGCCCCGCCAACCAGATACACAGGGGTCTCTAGTTCGAGGAAAAACGGCCGTAATTCCGCCAGTAAAGACGACAACTGTAACGGCTCACCCCCGGGCGCTTCTACAAAATGCAAAAACGGCCGTTCCTTGGGACGGTTATGCTGGGCGAGACGCTTGGCCTCTTCGGGCGTATTCCCCACACCAGCCACCACATCGCCCAAAAGAGCTACCCAGCGACCAGCATACGGTGTTAAATCAGTCATCATTAAATGTAAACGATGAACGATGAACGATGAATGCGGAACTTAAATTCATCACTTCACCACTCAACATTCATCACTCAAATAAGTGCGCAAAAATTTCTGGTTTCAGAACCGCAATAAACGGGAGGTTCCGGTACTGCTCGTCAAAATCAAGGCCATAGCCCACAACAAACTCATCGGGAATGTCAAAACCGAGGTATTCAACTTCAACATCGATTTCGCGGCGGGACGGTTTGTTCAGCAAGGAACAGATACGCAACGATTTTGGATTCCGTGCCAATAAATTGCGGCGCATGTAATCGAGTGTGCGCCCGCTGTCGATAATATCTTCCACAATAAGCACATTGCGACCCGCAATCGGTTGTTTCAAATCCATGATGATTTGCACCGCGCCACTGCTTTTTGTGCCAGAGCCATAGCTAGAGATACCCATAAAATCAATCTCATGCGGTCGAGTAAGCGCTTTGCTCAAATCAGACAAGAACATATAACCGCCTTTCAGGACGCAGATGAAGAGCAAATCTTCTTCGCCTTCATACGTCTCAGTAATGGCGGCCGCTATTTCTGCTGTGCGTGCCTGCAACTGTTCCTCATTGATGAGAACATGGTCAATATCAGCATGAAGATCACGAACATTACTCATGGTTTACGCCTCCATTTCGGGGTGGTAGTACGATGTGGCATTGACGGCAGCGAGCTTCATACGCTTCTGAAGCACCTACCATCACCACGGGATCATCGTAGGCCACTGGTTCACCTTCTACTAAACGTTGGGTACGGCTGGCTTCTTCCCCACAAATCACACAAATGGCGTGCAGTTTTGTGACGTGTTCGGCACGTGCTAACAGATCTGGCATAGGGCCAAACGGTACGCCGCGAAAGTCCATGTCTAGTCCGGCGCAAATGACACGCTTACCTTGCTCTGCGAGTTGCTCGCAAATTTCAACAACGGCCGGGTCAAAAAATTGCACTTCATCAATGGCAATAACCGTTGTCTCTGGCGCAAGATGTTCATGAATTTCGGCGGCTGAACTAACCGGTTTAGCCTCAAACATACGCCCGACATGGGATGTTACTTTTTCCACATGAAAGCGGTCGTCGATGGCTGGTTTGAATACTTGCACTTGTTGTTTTGCAATGACAGCGCGGCGTAATAAACGGATGAGCTCTTCTGTTTTGCCACTAAACATGCTGCCACATATGAGTTCAATGCGTCCTCGGGTGTGAATAGTCATGGTTCCCTTGAATGATGCTCCTCGAAAAATGATTGCGACTATACAGGTGTTGATTTTTCACTCGAGAGACCCTACGGGTTTTGGATAACGCAACATTGAATCACTCGAGGTCAAACCCTTAGGGTCTGTATAGTTACCAATTTTCAACAATTGTAAATTGTTTTGTAAAAAAAAGAAGGACAGATACGCTGCCGTATCTGCCCTTCAAATTGTAACATTTTGCCGTAAACGGCCGTTACTCAATCATATCATTCGCACGCAAATAGCGTTTGATGTCGATGAGTGCTTTCTGACCAATGCCAGAGATGGCTAACAAGGCATCATCACCTTTTTCAAGCAAGTCAATGAGGTCTTGAGCGATGGTTGCTTCTGCTTCCTTCAAAGCATTTTCAACACGAGTGCCAAGTCCCATCGCTTCGATGGAAATGTTTGTAGCCATCGTGGCTTCTTCTTGAGCTTCTTGCGTAGCCTTGTATGCTTCACGGCGTTGTAAACGGCGCATGAAGCGATCAACCTGACCTTCTGTGTCCAACAAGCGTTGGGTGCCAGTGTAAAATGGATGTGTACCAGACCAAATTTCCACACGGATTTCTGGTTGTGTAGCGCCAACAGTTGCCACGACTTCGCCGTCAACAACTACTTTGGCGTCTGGATACCATTCGGGATGGATTCCTTCTTTCATGATAACGTTGCCTCTTATGCTTCTGCTGTCGGGTAAACACTGACGTATTTGCGCCCGTGTTTGACCTCGAACGTCACCTGCCCCTCGATGAGGGAGTAGATGGTGTAATCTTTGCCCAGCCCGACGTGATTACCTGGTTTAACTTTGGTACCACGTTGGCGAAGGATAATATTACCAGGGATAACGGATTCGCCGCCGTATATCTTCACGCCTAAGCGCTTTGAATTACTATCACGGCCGTTACGAGTTGAACCTGCACCTTTCTTATGTGCCATGTCTTTCTCTCCTTAACCCACTACGATCGAGTCGATGCGTAGACGAGTATAACTTTGCCGATGACCTTTGCGATTGCGATACCGTTTCTTCGGCTTATATTTAAAAACGAAAACTTTCTTTCCACGATACTGTTCGACGACGGTTGCTTTAACCGAAACACCTTCTATAGTCGGTTGACCAATTTTGATCCCGTCATCACTTGCAAGAAGTAAGACTTTATCAAGTTCAATTTGATCTCCGACTTCGAAAGGCAGTTTTTCTACTGAAAAACTGTGGCCTTCCTCGGCGCGGTATTGCCGGCCGCCACTTTCTACGATAGCGTACACTAGGTACCTCCAAAAATAATCGGCATTCACGATGCCGATTTGTAAAGATTATAAGTTTGTATGGGGAGTGGTCGGACAACCCACACAACGACCAAGAATTATAGCGCCAAACGAGGGGATGTCAAAAGAATAATTAATAACGATCGGTGAATAATTAATTGTTAATTTTTTCGTTCACTGTGATCACCGCAGGCAGTGGGCTGAAAGCGGGAATGGCGAGGTCTGAATCGGCGAGCAGGAGGCCGGTGGAGGGGCCGCCGTCGAGGTTGAGGGCGATGTGCAGGTCGAGGTCGGAGTCCACGAGCCATTGGCTCATTTGGTGCAGGGTCATGAGGCCGCTGGGGGCGATGATGAAGAGCAGGTTGCCGTTTCTATCCTGAGCCACCACCGTTCGCCGAGCGGGGATGCCATCTTCGTCGGGGAAGCCGAGGACGCCGCCCGGTTTCACTAGTACGGGAAAGGATTGCACGGCATATTGCAGCGGTTCGTTGGGGGAAAACGGCTCCTTCGACAAGCTCAGAACGGCAGTTCTCGCAGCCAACGCACCTCAGTTCCAGAATCAGTCACAGCCAACATGCCCGCAAAATCATCATAGCTGGTGCCAAATGGTTCGCCCGCCACAATGGTTAAGCCAGTGGCATAATATTCTTCGGTGAAAAAGCCGCCGTTGACGGTGATGAGTGCCTCTGTTTCGGTTTGCCAGGCTTCCAGGCTTTGCGCTTCGCCTGGACGATAGGCTACACGCACGTCAAACAGGGCTGGGTCTAAACGTAAAATGGTCAGACGGTCTCGGGGCTGGTTTTCGGCATCCAGCACAAATATGTGACGGCGCTCCAAACCTGGCTGCACGGTTTGCCAGCCGGTGTCTGGGTTGATGGTGGGGGTGGGGGCAATGGTGGGGATGCTTTCTGGCGTAGGTGATGGCGATGATATTGTTGTGAAAACGGCCGTTTCCAGCGGCACAATCATTGGCAAAGTAGTCACTACCGCTGGAATAATTGGCGTTGGGTGCTGTGGTTCAGAACTACTTGTCTGACAACCAACTATCAAACCCGCCAACAAAAGAATCTGCGTAATCTGTGCAATCTGCGGATTATTCAGCTTCATCTACGCCTGTTTCGGCTCAGCCAACACGATCTCCGTGCGCGTAATGCGTGCCGCCATCGGGTCTAGTTCTAACGCAGTCAACACTTCATCTGGCCGCCCCGTCTTCCCGGGCATCATGGTGAGGCGCATGGTGATGAGCGTGCTGCCGTCTTCTGTGGCAACCAGCGCGATGGCTTCGATTAACGGCCGTAGATCATATTCTTTGTTGCGCCGGGTGCGGATGATGGAGTCGGCAGCGAGCAGATCGTCGATTTTTTGCTGGAGACTAACTGGGTCAACAGGATCGAGAAGGAGGGCGGTGTAGGCGGTAACGGCCGTTACCGTTTCTAAAGCCGGTGCTTTTAAATCAATCTCTTCCACCTGCCACACGACAATGCCCGGAGCCATCCGCTGCATCATCTGTTCCCGTGCCGCCTCTGGTTCCATCATTTCTGTTAGATAAATATCAGCCAATTCACATTCACTGAGATAGCCGAGGGGAAGCGCCGCAGCCAACGCCATACGTGGCCGTTTGTTAAACCCCTGCGTATACGCCATCGGGATTTTTGCCCGATTGAGCGACCGTTCTAATGTCAGTGCCAAGTCCAAATGACCAATGTAGCGCGTTGCGCCTTCTTTGCGAAAAGTTAATCGTAATCGTTGTACGTAGTTTGCATTCATACCCCCATTGTCCTCCATCATTTTCAGATGGACAAAAAAATGTGAAAGTAATAAAGTTGCAAACGGGTAAAGTGGCAAGGTGGCAGGTGGCAAGGTGGCAAGGTGGCAAGGTGGCGGAACAAGGTTTACCTTTAGGAATTTAAAAGTATGCAACCCTGCAACCCTGCAACCCTGCAACCCTGCAACCCTGCAACCCTGCAACCCTGCAACCCTGCAACCCTGCAACCCTGCAACCCTGCAACCCTGCAACCCTGCAACCCTGCAACTTTTACCAGGAGATTCCCATGGACTTATTCGACGTCATCAACAATCATCGCTCAATCCGTGAATATAAACCGGAGCCGGTGCCTGAAGACCTGCTCAACGAGATTTTAGAAGCTGGTATTCGCGCTTCGTCTTCGGGCAATATGCAAACGTATTCCATCATCGTTACCCGTGACCCTGATTTGCGCCAACAACTGTACGAGCCACATATGGAACAAAGCATGGTTGTTGATGCGCCTGTTTTGCTTACTTTTTGCGCTGATTTTCACCGGATGCGACGCTGGTTAGCTTTGAGCAACGCGCCTGACGGTTTTGACAACTATATGAGCTTTATGGTGGCGGCGATTGATGCCATATTGGTATCAGAAAATGTGGCATTAGCGGCTGAGGCCAAAGGGCTTGGTATTTGCTACATGGGCAGTACCCTGGCTAACTGTGACCAGATCGGCCGAATTTTGAAGCTGCCACAGAGCGTGGTGCCTGTAGTTGGTTTTTCCCTCGGTTACCCTGATGAGAATCCGGCTCCGCGTGATCGGTTGCCCATGAGTGGACTGGTTCACCAAGAGATGTATCAAGATTATAGTGACGAGGCGATTCGTGAGATTTACTATGAACGGGAAACCAAAGGGTGGCAACGGTACATGTCTGTGCCAGAATTGCGCCAGCGGATTGAAGGCTCTGGCGTGGAAAATTTGGCGCAAATCTACACCGTTCTCAAATATACGAAAGAATCTCACCAGGGATTTGCCCAAACGGTGCTAAATTATCTTCAAGCCCAGGATTTTATGAATAATGCGTAGACAAATTGGGAAATATATTATTGTTTTTGTTTTAATTGCCACTTTTCTTTCGGCGTGTGAACGGCCGGATCCGCAAGTTTCGGTGATTGATGTGAATGGGGAGAATCCAGCGGTTATTGGGGAGGCGCTCGATTCTGTGCCGTCAGACAGTACGCTCGCAGATGATGTTCCGCCGACCCCCATCATGCCAGAAATGCGGCTGCCCACTCGCGCTGTTTATGAAGGCAATCCAACGCCAGACCCGCCGCATACGAGCATCGAGAACATGGAGAAAGGGGTGGCTCCGCATGTGGTGAACCCTGGGGAGACGTTGGCCTATATTGCCCAGATTTATGGGGTTGAGGTAGCAGAATTAGAGGCATTGAATACGGTGACTGTGGAAGATGTCCTCTATGTTGGGCAGGAAATTATGGTGCCTGGTCGCATTGATGCCATTGGTCCCAGTTTTAAGATTATTCCAGATAGTGAATTGGTCTATGGCCCGGCCGCTAAAAACTTCGATGTGGCGGCTTTTGTTGCAGAATATGGCGGCTTTTTGCTGGCGTATACGGAAGAAGTGGAAGGGGTTGTACTGACAGGCCCGCAGGTTGTGCAGCTTATTGCTGACCGTTTTAGTGTGAATCCACGTTTGTTGTTGGCCGCTTTGGAATATTCGTCGGGATGGGTAACGAACCCTTCGACAAGCTCAGGGTCAGGCTCCTTCGACAAGCTCAGGAACCGTTACGTCCTATCCTCTGGGTTACATTGACGACAGCATTCCCTCGCTTTATTGGCAGCTTTACCGTGCCGCCAACCAACTTAACTGGGGGTATTACGGCCGTTCTGAAGCAGGTATGAGCGCGATTACTTTGGCTGACGATACAAAAATCGCCTTCGCGCCAGACATCAATGACGGCACGGCTGGTGTGCAAACCTTTTTGGCGGGACGCACTAACACCACTTACGAATCCTGGCAGCAAGCCGTTGGTGCGACGGGCTTTTTTGCCACGTATGACAAGCTCTTTGGCAATCCATTCGCCTACACCGTTGATCCATTGTGGCCGAGCGATTTACAGCAGCCACCGTTGCAGTTGCCGTTTGCCAATGGCGATACCTGGTACTTTACAGGTGGACCGCATGGCGGTTGGGGGGCGGGTTCTGCCTGGGCGGCGCTCGATTTTGTGCCGCCCGATGTGGAGCAAGGCTGCTTGCAATCCGAGGCGTGGGTGACGGCGATGACCGATGGGGTGGTGGTGCGCAGCGATAAGGGCGCGGTGGTGGTGGATGCAGATGGGGATGGGTTCGCAGGTACCGGTTGGGCAATTCTCTACATGCACCTGGAAAGCCGCGACCGCATTCCGGTTGGCACGTTTGTGCAGACGGGAGACCGGCTGGGTCATGCCTCATGTGAAGGGGGCTTCTCGAATGGCACGCATGTGCATATTGCGCGGATGTATAACGGCCGTTGGGTATCCGCAGATGGGTCTATTCCTTTTGACATGGCGGGCTGGGTCTCGCAAGGGCTGAACCGGGAGTATGACGGCTTGCTTATTCGCGGCGGCACGCAAAAAGAAGCGTGTGATATTTGTCAGGACGAAATCAATAGTGTGACGGCGGATTAAGCAGATTCGGGGAGACAGCCGATGGCGGTCATGGCGTCATGGGTGCGGAAGTGGATGTATTCTTGGCCGAAATGGTCGACGAAGCCGATTTGTTTGAGGCGATCCATGACAGGGCCTTTGATGCCGGCGAGGTGCAGGTCTACGCCAGCATCGCGCAGTTCTGTTTGCAGGGTTTCGAGGGTTTCCAGGGCAGAGGCGTCTATGAAGTTAACGGCCGTTGCTATCAGCACCAAATGATCCACAGCCGGATTGTCTGCAATTTTCTCTAAAATCGTGTCTTCCAGGTATTTGGTATTGGCAAAAAAGAGGCTTTCATCGACGCGAATGGCGACGACGTGGGGGCAGGTTTCAACATCGTGGCGCAGCACATTGCGGTAGACCTGACTGTCACCCATGCGGCCCACGACGGCGACGTGGGGGCGGCTGGAGCGCCAGACAAACAGGAGTATCGTGGCGGCGACGCCCACGAGGATTCCCGTCTCAATGCCCATGATGAGGACGGCGAAGAAGGTGATAATCATCGAAACACCGTCGGCTTTGTTGTAGGCCCAGACGTGGCGGAAGGTTTTGATGTCGATGAGACCGACGACGGCGACCAGGATGATTGCGGCGAGCAGGGCTTGGGGAAGGTAGTAGAAGAGGGGGGTGAGAAAGATGACGGCTAGGGCCATGAGAACGGCCGTTATGATGGAAGCCAGTCCTGTATTTGCCCCTGCCTCATAATTCACCACGGACCGACTAAATCCACCTGTGACTGGATAGCCGCCCGTGAAGGCTGCGCCTAAATTGGCGATGCCCAGAGCGACCAGTTCCTGATCCGATTCCACTTTTTGCCGCTTCTTGCTGGCAAGTGATTTGGCGACGGAGATGCTTTCCATGAAGCCGACGAAGCTGATGGCTAAAGCCGTGGGCAATAAACTTTGCCATAGGGTCGGGTTGAAAGAGGGCAGGGTGAGTGGCGGCAGTCCGGCTGGTACTTGGCCGACGACTTTGACGCCAGCCGTATCGTTGAGATGGAAGGCAAAGACGGCCAATGTACCTAAAACGACAATGACGAGGGGGCCACTTTTGGTAAGCGGGATGCGGATGTTGCTCGACACACCCAGCCGTTTGAGCTGATTGCCCAAGGCGTATTTGAAGTAAAAGAGGATGAGTATGCCGGACAAACCAATGACCAAGGTGATGCTGTTGGTTTCGGTGAGATGGGTGCCGGTGTAGCTGACGGTGTGGATGAAGTCGAGACTGGGCATGGACAGCCCGAGTAAATGTTTCACCTGACTGAAGCCGATGACGATGGCGGCGGCGCTGGTAAACCCCGCCAGCACGGGATGGCTTAAGAAGTTGACGACGAAGCCCAGTCGGAAGAAACCCATGATCGCTTGGATGAGTCCGACGAGTAGGGCTAGGGTAAGGGCGGTTTGCAGGTAAACGGCCGTTCCCGGTTCAGCCACCGCGCCCACAGCCCCCGCCACCATAATCGACACAATCGCCACAGGGCCAACAGCCAAAACGCGGCTGGTACCGAGCAATCCATAAATCAGCAAGGGCAAAATACTGGCATAGAGACCCACTTGGGGCGGCAGGCCAGCCAGTAAAGCATAGGCCATGCCTTGCGGCACCAGCATAATCGCCACAATGAGGCCGGCGAGCAGATCGCCAGTCAGCCATTCTCGTTGGTAGCTGTGTCCCCAAGACAAAACAGGAATATATTTGGTGAATACGATTCCCGTTGGGCTTGGCTTGTTTGTTCGATTCCGGATTGGTGTCAACTGATGCCATTGTCGCTTTCATGTTCTGTGGGATTTTTGTAGACGCTACTTTTGTGAGTGTTGCTATTGTACGGGATAACCTGCCATTTTCCAGCCCATCATGCCATTACTGACGTTGACGACGTTCTCGAAGCCAGCAGAGGCCAGTTGTTCGCAGGCAAAGTAGCTGCGGTTGCCGGAACGGCAGATGCAGACGATGGTTTTGTCTTTGGGCAGCTCGTTGACCCGTCCCGATAACGCTTGCAGCGGCAGCAGGCGTGCGCCGTTGACATGCCCATCATATTGATATTCCATTGGCGAGCGCACATCGACGAGCACGATATCTTCGCCAGTTTCTAATAGGTCATTTAATTGCGCCACGTTGATATTTTTGACGGCGGACTGCGCTTGCACATTGTTTTCACGGTTGAATAAAGACTTAAACATGGGTATTGCTCCTCGTTTTCATAATTTGATTTACGGTAGGAAGTATAAGTGGGGATTGCAACGTGTTTATAAAGGGCGTGTAAGGGTTGTGTAAGTGTGTGACCTTACACAACCCTTACACAGTCTTTATTTTCCTCTTGTATTTGGTTGTTAGACTTTGAATCGTTGAATTAACAAATTTATCCGCAGATTGGCGACTGGTGCGCTACAGATTTCGCAGATTTATCCCTGCGCCTTTGCGCCTCTGCGTGAGATAAGCATTTAATTGCGGAGGAATCAATCATGTTATTGAAATACTTTTACGACCAAAAATTAGCACACGCATCTTATATGGTAGGTTGTCAGGCAACGGGCGAAGCGATTATTGTGGATCCGGGGCGGGATATTGAACCGTATATTCGAGAAGCGGAAGCTAATGACATGTGTATCGTGGCCGCCACTGAAACCCACATCCATGCTGATTTTGTCTCTGGGGCGCGGGAACTGGCAGAACGGACGGACGCTAAACTATACCTTTCTGATGAGGGTGATGAGAATTGGAAATATTTGTTTTTGGACGGGTATGATCATCAATTAGTAACGGATGGCGATACCTTCCAGATTGGTAAGATTGAGTTTGAGGTGATGCATACCCCAGGCCATACGCCAGAGCATATTTCCTTTATTCTGACGGACAAGGGCGGCGGTGCAGACAGGCCGATGGGCATCTTCACGGGTGATTTTGTCTTTGTCGGCTCGATTGGGCGGCCTGATTTGTTGGAGAAGGCAGCGGGGATTCAGGGAACGGCCGTTTCTGGTGCAGTAGATATGTTCAAATCAGTGCAACGCTTTAAAGCGCTGCCCGACTATCTGCAAGTGTGGCCGGCTCATGGCGCAGGCAGTGCTTGTGGTAAAGGGCTGGGCGCGATTCCGTCTACCACCGTGGGCTACGAAAAATTGTTCAATCCGGCGCTGGCGTATGATACAGAAGAAGCGTTTGTAGACTATTTGCTGTCTGACCAGCCAGAGCCACCCCGTTATTTTGCCGTGATGAAGCGCGTTAACAAGGAAGGGCCAGCCATTCTGCACGATTTACCCAAGGTAGAACTGATGCCTGCTAAAAAAATCCCAACATTGTTGGCGACGGGTGGGCAAATTGTTGATACGCGGAATGCGGGTTCGTTTGCTGGTCGCCATATTCCCGGCACGATCAATGTGCCATTTGATATGTTAGCTGGTTGGGCGGGCTGGATTGTGGATTATAAACGGCCGTTATACCTCATCGTAGACCCGCAACATGCCCATGAAGCCGTGCGAGATTTGGCATACATTGGTATCGACAAAGTGATGGGTTACTTCGAGCATGAAGCCGTTGCCACCTTGTCGGAAGCAGGTCTGCCGCCGCAAGCCTATCAAGTGATGACCCCCGACAAAATTGCCGCAGGGGTATTAAATGGAGAGTATGTAGTAGTCGATGTGCGCAATGAAACAGAGTGGGACACAGGCCATATCCCCGGCGCGAAACATATGATGCTCGGTTATTTACAAGAAAATGTGACGAGTATCGTGAATGGTAAAACAGTCGTCGTACATTGTTTAACCGGGGCGCGGTCAGCCATTGGCAGCAGCATTTTGCAAGCCAACGGTGCGGAAGTTATCAACATGCAGGGCGGTTTGCGAGATTGGATTGCGGCTAGATTTGCCGATTGAGAATTAGGATCTAAGTATTCCTGCTTTTCAGACTACGAATAATTGTATGATGGAGAAACGGGTTGTATTATTGATACAATCCGTTTTTTTTTGTTTGGTAAAATTTACTTCTTTGGTTAATTTTGAATTTCCTCAACCAGGATTTTCATTAAGGGAGATGAATCGTATTGCAAACGTATTGCAAATTTTTGAAGGTTAGGTATTTTTGATAAGGAAAAAATTCCCCTTGTGAGTATATTTGATCTGCATGTATACTTTCATTCGCTTCAGCTAAATACAATGCGATCACTAAAAAGTGTACGCAATAGACTTAAAGAGACAACTATTATGGAGATACGTTAATGGCAAGAAAAGATCTTTTCAATTATAGAAAATTAGTCGTTGGCATAGTTTTGCCAGTTCTACTAATCATCCTGTTGGTTCAAGCGTTATCTGCCCAACAGAGTATAGCAGCTGCCGAGATTGAGGTAACTAAGACTGTAGATCGTGAATTGGCACGACGCGGAGATACCGTTCAATATTCAATAAGTATGAATAATGTGGGTATTGATCCAGCCAATACTGTCACCATGACCGATACAGTACCATCTGACCTAACCGTCATTACAGCATCGGTTACCGGTGGATATGATAGTTGGGGCATTGATGGCAATGTAATCACGTGGACTGGTTCAATCAGCGAAAACGAGGGTGTTGATATTAGTATTGATACGGTTGTGTCGGAAACGGCCGTTTTTGATGCGCCCATTATAAATACAGTTTACGTTACAGGGACAGGCTCCCTGCTTTCAGATGAAGCCATTTTCACGACTACTGAGTATATTACCCACACTCTGTTTATGCCCATCTTGTTCAAGGCACCTCCTGCTCCGACAATGCTTTCAGTAAGCCCTCCAGCGAGTTCTGATGGATATAATACATTCCAATTTACAATAAATTGGTCAAATGAAGGTAGTGGGCGTTATGAGTTACAAGAATCACAGACGCCCGATTTTGCGAATCCAACGGTATATGATGCAGGTAATGCCACCTCATATGTTGTGAACCATGGTATTTCTAACGATAATGAATATTATTATCGCGTGCGATTCATTGTGAATAACCTAAGTTCTGGTTGGTCAAACGTACTCAAGCAATATGGCCCATATATTGATAATTTCAACGATCCCAGCACCGGCTGGAAGCTTCGGCGTGAAGATTTAGATGATACGGATAACACAAGTTTTTATCGGGATGGTAACTATGTGATGAAGATAAAGGGGCGTTGGGATTTTGCCATTGGCGGCCCAATGGTAAAAGTCCCGTGGAACTCTTACCGTATTGAGGCTCGGATGCGCTTTGATGATGGTGTTGATAATTTACACAGCTATGGCCTTATATGGGGTGGCAATTGGGATGGTATTACGGCATGCCCCAACAGTGGTTTTACGAGTTGTTTGAATCATTATTATCGTCTGAATGTCTTGTGGTATGGGAGCGAAAATCAATTGCGCACTCAGATCAAGCGGATTGATTATCATGATAAAGATGGCGCTGGCCGTGGTGAGAGTTTAGCTGGGTATGCGGATAATGGGGTGAATAGGCCCAGTGGTGGTTGGCAGATTTGGGCTATTGAGCAGTATCAAGATGGTAAAATCAATATGTTAATTAATGGTAGTGTTATCAGAACAGTTTATGATGATACTTATGTTGGAGCTGGGACATACTTTGGTGTGTTGGCTACTTCGAATGAGTATGCAGGTACGGAACCCTGGGTTGATTGGATTCGTGTTTCGCCACTGCCGTAGAAGATCATCGGTCGCATGATTGGGTAAGTAAGTTTTAGAAGAATGTTTTGTAGGGACTTGGTTGCAATAAGCAACCAAGTCCTTTGTTTGTTACGCAAGTGAAAGCTTGTGAGGTTTTATAGGGGTATTATATTGAGGCGTTTGCTTAGAGCATTGCTGCTAGTTGGTTTTTATCTTCTATTGGCTTGTGTCCTTACCTGGCCGTTAATCCAGCATTTAAATACGCAGTTGCCAAGTGGCACGGATACATTACTGCATTATTGGAATGATTGGTGGGTCTGGGAGGCATTGTCATCAGGGGAAACGCCATATTTTACGACCTATATGTTTTATCCTGATGGCTTGAGTATGGTGTACCATAATTTCGCTTTGGTACACATTTTGGGGTTTGGTGTGCTACGGCCGTTTTTTACCCCAGTCGTCGCGTATAACCTTATCTACCTGCTCAACTTGGCTCTGTGCGGCTTAAGCGCCTATTGGCTAGCTAAAACGTTGACAAAAAATACTGGGGCGGCGCTTGTGGCTGGCATTATTTATCAGGCGTGGCCCCATCGGTTAACTCAGCCAGATCATCCGAACATGATGAGTACTTGGCCTATTCCGCTCTTCATGCTCTTTCTCTACAGAACCACACAAACAAAACGCTGGCGAGATGCGATTGCTACTGGACTGTTGTTCGCTTTCATCGGTTATATGCGTTGGCAATTGCTCATTGCGGCATCGTTGATGGGTGGCATTTTTCTGTTTTTTTTGCTGTGGCGCAATTTGGATAAGCAATTGATTTTGCTGCTTGTGGGTGCTGTGTTGATTGCCTTTGTCGCCTTGTTGCCGCCTATTCTGCTTCTTGTGAATGCGTGGCAGGAGACGCCGACTGAATTTATCATAGAAGGGGAAGAATTGAAGATGCAAACGGACTTGGCAGCCTATCTCACGCCGCCTAATTCACATCCGTTATTCAAGCGTGTGACGCAACCTTTATATGAAATGTATTATCCTGACCGCGGCAGTCGTAGTGGTTTTTCTCCGTACTTGGGTGTGATTGCGCTGGCATTGGCCGTGTTTGGCATTGTGAAAAACCCATGGCGTAAAACGTTACCCTGGTTGGTGATGGGTATTGTGCTGCTTTTGCTGGCTTTAGGACCGACGTTACGCCTGTTTGGTAATCAGTTTACGTCTGTGCCGATGTTATATAGTTTGGCTGGTGAACTTTTTATCGTGCGCCTTTTGCGGGAGCCAGACCGGTTCAATATGTTCTTGGCACTACCGATGGCGATGTTGGCGGCATATGGCGTGTTGGTATTGCATCAATATGAGTGGTGGCAGCGACACCGAAAAGCGTTTGTGGGTGGCTTGGGGGCGTTGATTGTGTTGGATTTTTTGGTGATACCTTTTCCGCTGCAAACAACGGCCGTTTCTCCCATATTCTCCGAGTTAGCTCAAGCGCAGGATGACTCAGCCATTCTCAATATCCCCGTCGATCCGTATAAATCGAAGCCCTACATGTTTGCTCAGGTGACGCATCAGCGACCCATTTTGCAAGGCCATTCGTCTCGTTATCCTCAGGGAGCTTTTTCCTACCTGGAAAACCAACCCTGGCTTCATGCCATGCTGCTTTTTGATCAGACCCCGCCCAAATTTTCAGATGTTAGTCGGCAGATGGCAGACCTGGCGGCGGATGATATTGGCACAATTGTGATTCACAAAGAACAAGTCGATGCTGATTATTGGCCTGATTGGCGCAACTATTTGATGGTTCCACCGCTGTTTGAAGATGAGACAGTGATGGTGTTTACAATGAGTCCCCAGGCGGGTGTTGATTTTGCGTTTACACAAGAGATGCTGCCCGGACTGGGAACTGTGAAAGCTTTGCCCGCAGCGGACTGTGTTTATCCGGGTGCGGTGTGGGCGTTGGATGTGGGCTGGGGAACGGCCGTTTCCATCACCGAAGATCTCTTGGTAACCCTTGATTTGACCGATAAATCAGGCATCATCCATCACTCACAGAGCTTCCCTATCAGCGATTGGCCATCCTCTGAGTGGCCGGAAAATGCACGAGCATGGGGATACTATACGTTGACTATCCCCGAAGATTTAATGCCAGGAGAATACACGGTTGACCTCACGCTTTTGCCGATGAATGGAGATTGGACATTCAACCAGTCAGATACATTGTCTATACCTGTTGCAGTTAGGGAGACAGCTTGTAAAGTTGTGGGGTTGCCTGAAACGGCTGAGGCGCTCGATTTGTGGTTTGGTGATGAGATACGTTTGTGGGGTTATGAGACGAATCTTGATGAGACAGGCTTGATGTTGACACTTTATTGGCAAGGTCAGCAGCGTATGGGCATGGATTACAAAGTTTTTGTACATTTCTTTGATGCAGAAACGGGTCAGATGGTAGCGCAATATGATGCTATGCCCCGTGATTGGTCTTATCCAACTACTTTTTGGCCGCCTGGTAAGGTGGTGGATGATAAGGTGGTGTTGGATTTAGCTGGGGTGGCAAACGGCCGTTATGTTTTAGCAGTCGGTCTCTATAATCCGCAATCAGGAGAACGGCTGCCTGTGACAAACTTTGCAGGTGAATCAGTAGCGGACGACCGGCCCATCCTTCGTACAATCGAGTTAGACAGAGTAGAATAAAAGCCAATTTTTTAGGCAGACACGCGAAAAAGTTTATGGATAAATTCTTCAAACGTTACGACGTGCGCCTCATCGGCGTTTTTCTAATTTCCTTGGTAGTTTATTTGCTTATCGCTTATTTTTTCCATGCGCCGCGAGGATATTACGGTACTTTGGAAGTGCCTCGGTTTGCTGATCCCTGGATTGCCCGAGCAGAAACGATTTTAAGCGGGGGGTTGTTATACCGTGATGTGTTTACCACCACCCCCCCGTTAACTAACTTTTTGCTCTTACCACCCGTCATCGTCTCTCAATGGTTTGGACATGTGAATCCGTGGGCGACGCTCTCGTTTATGGTGTATTTCTCGCTTTTTAACTTATTTGCAGCCTTTGTCTTGCTTTACATGGCCGATGACCGACGTGAAGGGTATTTGGCAGCATTGTTTTTCTTGTTGAATCCGCTAACTTTTGGCAATACGATTTTGCGTCGTCAGGATGAATCAGTTGTTGTTTTTTTTATTGCGCTTTCATTGTTTTTTCTGTTGCGTAGACGGCATTATGCAGGCGCGATTTCTATTGGCTTGGCTATGTGTGTCAAGCTGACGGGAGCGATTGTGTGGCCGATTGCTGTCTTACATACGTTTAAGTGGCAATATATTATCATCACGCCCTTGGTGTTTTTATTGGTATTGTCGCCATTTTTAGCACTGGCTGGCGAAGACGCTATGTTTTGGGATGTTACGCAGGAACATGCCGAGCATCCTTTTCAGTTTGGCGGGGTGAGTTTGGGTTCGTTGTGGAATCGTTTTCATGAAGAGGCACAGCAGATACCGGTGCAATGGCCTTCGTGGTTGTTTGTAATTGGGATGGGGATAACGGCCGTTTTCATCACCTGGAAGCGGTTTGGCATACTCGAAGACCTCACCATCCTCATTGCCATGACCCTCATCTTGAGTCCGAAACTCCATACAGGCTATTTTTCAATGTTGGCGTTGACCATGGCGCCGTTGGTGCGCTCCTATCGTTTCGCGCCGCTTTATTTTCTGTTTGGTTTCCTGGCGGTGGTCGCTGATTTTTACAAATGGCCGATTGAAAACTTCCCCATCGCCTTTTGGCTGATGGTCGTCGTTTTGGCGATGATTTTTGCTATTGTCGTGCGCCTCACGCGACCGCCTGAGCCGGTCCCATCCGTCGAAACACAAAGTTAATCCTCATGATGAAACGAACCCTCTCCTTGTTTATGGCGGCTTTGATGGCAACGGCCGTTATCCTCCTCATCCACTCTCCTCAAATTAAATACTTGGCAGGGTTTGCCCTGCTGTGGCTACTGCCCGGTCTGATTTGGATGAGCGTCTTGTCGCCTGATTCGTTTGACAAGTTGGAACGAATTGTCGTGGGGCTGGGACTGAGCTATGTTGTTACCCTGCCTGTTGTACTGGTGGCGGCATATCTGCCGGGGGCGCTGACGCCAGAACTGTTGCTGATTGTGATGTTGGCCGCGATGGGATTGCCCGTTCTTTTGCAATTTATTCAGCAAAAACGAGGCATTGTTTCATCGCCAGCGGCTGATTTGGCAGAAACTGGAGTCTTGGTGGCAGCAGGCGTGGTTTTGGCTGTTGATTGTGGTGTTGGTGGCAACGGCCGTTCGTTTCATCAACCTTGGTTACGCTGAATTTCAGGGGGACGAGGGAGCCGTTTTGGTACGGGCGGCACGCATCCTCATGGGCGAAGATGGCGTCGTCTTCCAGCACAAAAAAGGGCCAGCCGAACTGCTCATCGTCATGGCAAACTGGAGCCTGACGGGCATCACCAGCGAGTGGATGGCACGACTGCCGTTTGCCTGGGCCAGCATCTTGGGTGTGGCGGGCATCTTCCTCTTTGGCCGGCGGCTGAAAGGGCTTGCCCGTCGCCGTTATGGCCGGACTGCTTGTAGCGGCTGAAGGGTATCTGGTGGGCTTTGGCCGTATTGTGCAGTATCAGAGCGTGGTCTTTGCGCTGAGTGCCTTGGGACTGTTTTGCTTGTTGGTGTATGCCAAACAAGGGGGCAACTTGCTGATTTGGTTGGCGGCGGCATGTTTTGCCGTCGGGGCTTGGGCGCATTACGATGCGATGTTGGCGCTGCCAGCCGGATTGCTGTTGATGGCGGCACGCTTGTGGCAAGACCGAGCGCAGTGGAGGCGTTGGCTGCTGCCGGTTGTGTGTGCGGGACTTTTGGTGTGATGCTGTTGGCGCTGTTTTACCTGCCGTTTGGCCGCAGTCCTGATGCCGGAACGACGGCATTTTATTTGGGTGGACGGCTCGGTGGTGACGACAAATTCTTCAATCACCTGCCATCTTCGTTTGAGCGAACGGCCGTTTACAATTCAATCTACTTCATGGCACTCATCGCCTTCGGCTTGGTCGTGCAGACTTTGTTTGCCTGGAAGCGGTGGAGCAGGGCTGGATTGGTGCTGGCGGCGGTGCTGCTGCTGGCTGTGGGCAGTACGGTGGTTAAACCGGAATGGTGGGAGATGGGCGACTTGATGCTGGCCTGGCTGCCCGCCACGCTTTGGATTGTTGGTTCGCTGCTCATGCCCAAGCAATCGATTGGCGAACGAAGCGTCTGGCTGTGGTTTGGCGTCCCGTTTTTGTTCTACTCCTTCTTTGTGGCGCTGCCGCTGACGCATATTTACACGGCCGTTCCGGGCGCGGCACTCCTGGCTGGACTGGGTTTCGTTTATTTGGGCGAATGGTTGGCTGGTTATTCAAAAACGGCCGTTCGTGTGGCGGCTGGTGTTGGATTGGCCGTGTTCCTGCTCGGGCTGTTTTACATCAACATCATGTTTGTCAGCCACACGCCAGAATATCGGCGCAACTATCCTGAGATGAAAAACACGCTGTTCTGGACGCCCTACGGCGACGACATGCCGGAGCAGGGCTTGTTTGGCTTCCCGTATCGGGCGGGCTGGAAAACGGTTGGTTATTTGCTGGAATCGGGTGAATTGAGTGGCTCTTATGACAGCAATGAAGAGCGCGAGGTGACGGATTTTTACACCCGCCAGGCGATGCGGTTGAATTGTGCCACGCCGGAACTGTATGTAACGGCCGTTAACGTGCAAGACGAAGTGCCCATCCGTTACGACCAAATCGAAGCCGATTACGCGCCCAAGGCCATCGTGACGGTGGCTGGCGAGCCGAAAATCACCGTTTACCAACGCCATTTTGACGGCGAAGCGCAAACCTACGCCGCCGAAGATTATGATGGTCTGTACGATTTAGGCACGACGCCTGAAAAAATGTCAGTTCAGACGCCAGCCATCAATGAGGCGCCGCCTGGATTTAGTCCCATCGACGGTCAGCTTGGCAATTTTGCGGGTCTGGTTGGCTACCAAATCGATACCACCTCATGCCCGTCCTGGCGGTTACGTGGAGCTGACTTTACTCTGGAAATCTCTAGGAACCGCGCCCATCGACTACCAAATTTTCACCCATCTGCATGATGGGGTGAACATGCGCGGGCAGCTTGACGGGCAGCCGATGTGCAGCAGTGCGCCCACCTCCAAATGGCTGGCCGACCAGTACATCATCGACCCGTACCGCATCCCGATTTCAGCGGATGCTGCCACCGGCCCTGTGCCGCTCACTGTGGGCATGTATGACTTGGCGACGGGTCAGCGTCTGCCCAGTTTTGCCCCTGACGGAACGCAAATCGGTGATACCATCCACATCACCGACGTGGAGATTCAAGCGGGTGGCTAAAGCAGAATCGCAGTCCAAATGGGGACTGATCGCCGTCATTTTTGTGGCGGGGGGATTGGCACTTTTTCTGGGCAAACGGGCTTTCGTCCGGGGAGCGGGATGGCTTGTTTTTGTGGCAGCAGGAGCGCTGGCAGTTGCTTTTGTGGGCGGCTGGAGTGTGGCTCTGGTTGTTGGCTGGCTTGCTTGGCTTGACGCTGGTGCGCCCCGTTTGGTTTGCACGTTTGGCAAAGTGGGAGCTGCCGCGTTGGGCGGCGGGACTGGTACTGGTGCTGCTGATTCTCGTTTTTGTCGCCGGTTATTCCTGGCTGGCGATTTCCCGTCACCAAAATTTCAACTCAACGGGCTATGATTTGGCGATCAATGAGCAGATTGTGTGGAATACGCTAAACGGCCGTTTCTTTGCCAGTTCCCTGGAAGTAGACAATTCCTTTGCCGACCATTTTCGTCCGTTTCTGCATGGCGATGATGCCGTTTTACGCGGTCGCGCCGCGTCCTGAAACTCTGTTGATTTTGCAGACGATTGGCTTGGCGCTGGGAGCCATTCCGCTTTATTTTTTGGCGAAGGAGCAGTGGGAAAGTAAAGTGGCGGCGTTGGGGATAACGGCCGTTTACCTCCTGTTTCCGGCTCTAGGCTACATGGCGCGTTTCGATTTTCACATCGAAGTTTTTGCCATTCCCGCATTTTTGGCCGCGTTTTATATGCTCACCCATGAACGGTGGGGCTGGACCACGTTTTGGTTGATTATCACACTGTTATGTAAAGAAAATATGGGACTGATTGTGGCGACGTTTGGCGTGTATGTCCTCATTAAATATCGCAATGAGACGAGGGCTGAGCTTGTCGAAGCCCGGACTTCGACAGGTACTTCGACGAAGCTCAGTCACCACTCAGTCCTCGTTTCGCAGCGAAACCTGAAGTGGGCAGTGGCCTGGATTGTGTTGGGACTGGCAGCCTTCTGGCTGACCTCCTTCTGGTTGATTCCGCTGGTGCGCGGTGAAGCCTCAGACACGCTGGCGCGATATGGCTGGTTGGGTGACTCGCCTGTTGACATGCTCATGACGGTGCTGACGCAGCCCGGTTTGATTTGGCGAGAACTGACACAGCCATACCGCCTGTTTTATTTGACACAGCTGCTGCTGCCGCTGGGCTTTCTGGCCTTGTTTGGTTGGCCGGAGTTTTTGTTGGTGCTGCCTGGATTGGGTCTAAATCTGTTGGCGCAGCATCACTGCCAATCGGCGATTTACTGCCAGTACACAGCGCCTGTGGTGCCTTTTTTGTTTATTGCGGCGGTATTTGGCGTGTCGGCTTTGCGACGATTGTTCAACGTTCAGCCGTTGCCTGTGCTGCTTGTCTTGCTGCTGCTGCCGATGGCGGCGTATAGTTTGTGGGTGGATAATCCATTTGTAGAGACAACGGCCGTTCCCGATGCCCTCACCCCGCCTGATAATGCCGAAGTGGTGTGGCAGGCGCTGGCGGCCGTGCCGCCTGAATTATCTCTGGTGACGACCAACGATTATGCACCCCATCTGGCACAGCGCGAAGAATTGTATGTGATTGGGCTGCCCAGTCAGCGGGTGGCTCCCGGTAGACCCAGAAGTGGTTTTTATCAACTTATATGACCAACAATACATCGTCTGCGACCAATACCGTGAGTACGTGTCGCAGCTTGATGTGGCACGATACGGCGTCACCTTCCGCACGGGCGGCTTGATTGTGTTGCAGCGGGATGCGGGCGATAATGCCAGCTTCCGCGATTTTATAGAAAACTGGAATAACTGCGCGGGGTAGATCCCTCCCCGATCCCCTCCCAAAGGGAGTGGACCAATTCTTCCCCGATTGGACGAGATTCGAGCCAAGCGTAGACACTCTGATTTAACGATGAACCGACTAAAGCAATTCAGCAAACGCATAGACCCTGGCTACGTCGTCGTGATGGCGATTGCCTTTTTGGCGATCTGGCCGTTGTTGAAGTATGCCAGTCTCCCCCAAGAAACAGATGCGGAACTCCACATCTTCCGGCTGGCGGAATTGAGCTATCTCATTCGCGGCGGTGAGTTTTACCCACGCTGGGCGCCGAATTTCTTCCACGGTTACGGTTACCCCATTTTTAATTATTATGCGCCATTAGTTTATTACGTGGCACTGCTGTTTGAACTGCTGCCCTGGATCAGTCCGGTGGCGGCGGTGAAGATTGTATTTGTGCTGGGGCTGCTCCTTGGGGCAGTCAGCACGTATGGTTTTGTGCGCGACAATTGGGGTCGGGCTGGCGGTTATGTGGCGGCAGGACTTGTTTGTGCTGGCGCCGTATGTGATGTATGTTGACCCTCATGCACGAGGGGTGCTGGCGGAATCGTTTGCCATTGGGCTTGCTGCCGCTGGCGTTTTGGGTGCTGGATCGGTTATCAAAAAAGTGGACGGTGTGGCGGTGGATAACGGCCGTTTTCACCATCGCCGCCGTCATTCTCAGCCATAATTTGATGGCGCTGCTCGGGTTTGGATTGTTGGGCATGTACGTGGGCTGGCGACTGGTCATGAGCTGGCGTGGTTGGTCAGACAAGATTGAGGGGCGCAGTCGGGCAGCTTTGTTGGCGGCGTTGGGGCTGGGCGTGGGCTTGGCGGCGTTTTTCTGGCTGCCCGTCTTGCTGGAACGCAACGACGTCAACTTAAACACCCTCATCGGACAGGGTGATAATTACGATTTTCACACCCATTTTTTGAGTGGGTGGGAGATGCTTACCT
The DNA here is from genome assembly GCA_963747345.1 of uncultured Chloroflexia bacterium. Taxonomy (GTDB): domain Bacteria; phylum Chloroflexota; class Anaerolineae; order Promineifilales; family Promineifilaceae. Next base: position 84,457 of record CAVVFA010000021.1, read on the forward strand.
GGTCACGTCTGTTGGACTGGGGCGCTTCGGAACCGTTGTATTATTTTAACTTGGGCGTGCCGCAGTGGCTGTTGGCAGGCGTGGGCGTGCTGCTTTGGGCGTTGAATCGGGTGCGCCAGCGCGCACATCTAGCCTATTTTGTGATGGGCGGGGCTGGCTTGATTTTCTTGATGCTGCCCGCGTCGGCGTTTGTGTGGGAAACCATGCCGTTCTTGCCTTATTTCCAATTTCCCTGGCGTATGTTGGGGGCGGCGAGTGTGATGCTGGCGGTGTTGGGTGGGGCTGGGGCGAGTGGTGTGGTGGGGATGCTGGCTAGTCGAAAGAAGTGGGCGGCGGGGATAACGGCCGTTTTTGTGGCCCTGCCTCTCCTATTTGCCTTGCCGCTGACACAGGTCTCGCCCTGGCCGGAATTTGGCGACGTGTTTACGCTGCGCATGTCACTGATTGAACTGAAAGGGCGCTGGCTGGGCACGACTTCCACCGCCGATTATGTGCCGGCGACTGTCGATATGGGGCCGCGGCGCAACGGCGATTTGGCCGCTGGTTTTCTCACCGATGAAGCCGCTGGATCGTGTTAATCGCCCCTCGCTGCCTAAGGGCGTTGAGGTGATTAGCGAGGAAATTAGCCCGCTGCATTTCCGGTACACAGTCGATACGCCCCTAGAGTTTCCGCTGCGTCTGTTTCTTGTTTGAATTCCCGGGTTGGACAGGCGCTGGTGGATGGTGAACCAGCCCGTAAAGAATTAGGGCGACCAGAAGGTTTTATCATGGTGTGGGTGCCGGAAGGGCAGCATGTGGTCGAGGTTTATTTTGGCACGACGCCCGGCACGGACTGCGGCCTGGATTTTGACGGGCGCTTCTTTGCTGGCGGCTGTTGTGTTGGCCTGGTATTGGCACAAAGGTAAGCCGACTGTCGAATCGAAGGCCGAAGCGGAACCGTTTGGCTTGATGGATTGGGTTGTTTTAGGCACGGTTGTGGGCATAACGGCCGTTACCCTGCTCATTCTCGAACCCACAAACGTACTCCACTACCAGTCTCAAAATTACAGTGCGGAACCAGCCCAGGAGCAGGTCTCCGCGGATTTTGGTGAGCAAATCGCGCTCATCGGTTATGATACCTCGGCGGAAACAGCCCAAGCGGGTGATACCTTGAATTTGACGTTGTATTGGCAGGCAGAACGGCCGTTAGACATCAACTACCAAAACTTCGTCCACATCTTATCGGCAGACGGGGTGCTCGTGGCCCAGTCAGATCATTTGAATCCGGGCGAATTCCCCACCCGCCGTTGGCCGACAGACAAGTATGTGCGCGATACTCACACCATCGTCTTGCCGAACTGATTTGGCGGCGGGCGAATACATCGTCAAGACAGGGCTATGGGTGCAAGACGAAGGCTGGCGCTTGCCATTGCTCGACGAATCCGGCCAACAAATTGATGATGGGCAAGTTTTTATCATCTGAAAATTCAGGGACACTGATACGGAGGAACGCTGATATAGATTTTTATCAGTGTTCCTCCGTATCAGTGTCCAATCTAAGGAATTAACAAAGAAATTTTGTCAGCTAAAAAACAGACAGTTATTTTTGCCGCCCTTTTATTTTTTCTGACGCTGCTTTTTATGGAAGCGGTGCTCTTTCCGTCTGCCGGACAAGCGGTGGGCAGTTACGACATGCGTGGCTTGTTTGTGCCCTGGTTGGAATTTGCGCGGGAGGCTGTGTGGAACGGCCGTTTACCTCTCTGGGATGCCTCTCTTATTTGCCGGTTACCCCTTCCTGAGCAATCCACAAGTCGCCCTGTTCTACCCGCCGACCTGGTTGGCGATTCTGCTGCCCGTTAACATGGGCATTAGCTGGTATCTCGTGCTGCATGTGTGGCTGGCGGGACTGGGCATGTACCTGTTCATTCGCAGTCTGGGTGGCAAAGATGTGGGCGCGGCATTGGGCGGTTTGGCTTTGCCTTCAGCGGCTACATGGCCGCCCGCATTTACGCCGGTCACATGGGCTTGTTGGCGACGAATAGTTGGCTGCCCTGGCTGCTCCTGGCGACGGTGTGGAGCGTGCGGCGCAAAACGTGGTGGAGCGCCGTCATCATGGGCGTGCCTTTTGCCCTGTCGATTCTGGCGGGTCACACCACTTCGCTCATTTACGTCGGGCTGATGTGGGCCATCTTCGCCCTCTACCTCATCTTGGCGGAAAAAGAACGCTGGCCGTTGGTGCTGCGCCAACTGGTTATTGCCGGACTGGTTGGCCTGGGATTGAGCGCTGTACAGCTCGTGCCGCTGCTCCAATTCATCACCACCTCCACGCGCTCGGCCGACGCGTCTTATGAATTTGCCACCGCCTTCTCTTTCCCGCCCGCCCATCTCATCACCTTTCTTGTGCCGGAATTTTTCGGCGAACCGACACGACGCGGGAACCTGGTCGGTGCCGAATTTTGAAGAACTGACCTACTATGTGGGCATATTGCCGTTGTTGGCGCTGGTGGTGGCCTTAAAACGGCCGTCGCGCAAAGTTTATTTTTGGCTGATTGTGATGGTGGTGGGTCTGCTGCTGGCCTTGGGCAGTTACGGCTTCTTCTACAAACTTGTTTATGACTTGATTCCGCTTTTCCGGCTGACCCGCGCCCCAGCCCGTGCCGCTTATATGACAGTTTTTGCAGCCTCTGTGGTGCTGGGTTTGGCGTTGAACCGTTCTGACGATGATGCTGAAAAGGTGACGGGGGTATTGAGGTGGCTGGTTCCGGGAACGGCCGTTTTCATTCTCATGTCCCTTGCCGCCACCGGAGCCGTTTTCGCCGCCCAACACCCCACCGACACCAGCGGTCGCCTGTGGCATCAGGTTGGCGGCTGGGCCATTGCCCTGGTGCTGGTTTTGGCGACGGGGGCTGTCTTGTGGCAGTGGTTCAAGACGGGCAAGACGGCCTGGGCGGTGGTGCTGGGTCTGGTGCTGCTAACGGATTTGTGGCTCTTTGGCTTTAAATTGGTGCGACTGGAGGAAACGGCCGTTCAGCCCATCTGGACAGAAACCAAAGCCGTCATCGGCGATGAAATGACGCGCGTACTGCCCTGGGGGATCTCCATTTTTGAGCAAAACGGGGCGGGGCAGGTTGGGTCTGAACAGTATCTTTGGCTACAACGCGCTGGAAGTTGGCGCGAATATCGACTTCGTTTCTTCTGTGCCTGATCCGCGCTCCTCAGCTTATGACGTGATGGGCGCAGGTTATGTGGTAGCACCGGTGCCGCTGGAGCAGTTTACCGAAGGGGAGCAAGGCTTGCAGTTGGTCGAGCAGACAGGCAATGCCTGGATTTATCGCCGTCCGCGAAGCGCTGCCGCTGGCACGTCTGGTTACGCAAGCGGAAATTATCCCAGATACAGATCGCGCCATTGACCGCGTGCATGAGCCAGATTTTGATGCGGCGACGACGGCGATTTTGCCAGAAGAACCGGGCTGCGAGTTGAGTGAGACGGAAACGGCGGGCAGTGCCGCTCGTAGAAACGATGCGGGATGGCTTCTGGCGCATTCGAACTACGTAGTGACGTACCCGCGCTGCTCATCCTCAGCGAAACGGATTATCCTGGCTGGCAGGTGACGGTTGATGGTCAACCTGCTGCAGAATCTTACGGCTTACACGGCCGTTCGTGCCGTGTGTGTGCCAGCGGGCGAGCATACTGTTGAGTGGACGTTTAAGCCGACGGTGTACTGGCTGGGTGGGCTGGTATCGTTGCTGAGTTTGGGGCTGGTGGGAACGGCCGTTATCTTTTGGCGGCGTATTGCAAAACAGTCATGAGCGACGAGGCAAAAACCTGTCCGTTATGCCAAGAACAAACCGGGACGTTTTTCTTCCAGGATAGCCGCGACTTATTTTCGTTGTTCAAATTGTGCCTTGGTTTTTGTCTTGCCAGACCAATTTTTATCCCCCGAAGCAGAAAAAGCGGTTTATGATCAGCATCAAAATTCACCAGACGATGTGGCGTATCGTCATTTTCTAGGACGGCTCTTTGAGCCAGTGTCACAGCGCATCGCGCCACACAGCACCGGTCTCGATTTTGGCTCAGGGCCTGGCCCGACGCTCTCCGTCATGTTCACAGAAGCAGGCCACACCATGCGCATCTACGACCCGTTCTATGCCCCAGACACCACCCCTTTTCAGCAACACTATGACTTCATCACCACCTCGGAGGTCGCCGAGCATCTGCATCAGCCGCGCCAGGAACTAGACCGCCTCTGGTCTTGCCTGAAACCGAAGGGGGTGCTGGGCATCATGACGAAGCGGGTGGAAGATCAGGCCGCATTTTCCCTGTGGCACTACAAAAATGACCCGACGCATGTTTGTTTTTTTTCGATGGAAACGTTTGCATGGCTGGCGGCGTATTGGGGCGCGGAACTGACTGTGTGTGGGAAGGATGTGGTTGTGTTTCGGAAAGGTATGACGTAGGGGTGGGACGGCGCAGCGAGGCATTGGTAAAACGTTTGATGGTGGTTCCGCGCCGTCTCACCCAAGACAGCTAGACGATCTCCTGGGTTTTCCGTGTTATAATTTCGTTTCTGAGGTGTTGTTGGTGTGTTCACACCCCCAATAATGCCTCATTTTTCGTTTAGACACAGAATCCGATTGAACTGGCTAAATTCTGTCCAGAATGCGGCGGCAAGATAGAAGTGAGCAAATTCTGCCAGGAATGCGGCGAAAAACTGCCACCCAACGCCAAATTCTGCGGTGAATGCGGCACAAAAACACAGGAGTAAAAAAATCTGTCACATGTGTTACTGGTTATAGCATGTTTTTCATCTTGCTCTTCGTCATGCTAATTTATGCAAGTGGGCTTGGGCTGCAAGGATATGCCATGTCTAGAGTCAGAATTAGCGTAAATATTTCTGAAGCTGGCGGGACATGGTTTTATGAAAGAGCAGTTCGTCCTGTTTGGGTACTCTGGATTATATCTTTTGTAATTTTGTTTTACGGAACTGCTGGAGCTTATTCGTATTATGATTTTTTGTTGTCTATGACGAATCAGAGTTTGATTATAGGACTTTGGACGCTTGCTTTTCTTATGTACATGTGGCTTCAATTTATTCGGAAACCAGCATTAACGGATAAACTTTTTTTGGCTCTTATGACTGTTGTAATTGTCGGGACGTTTTTCTTTAATATTCCGAATTCTAGCCGAATGTTTGTTGCCGTATTACAGAAGCCACAATTTGGGACTGGTATACTTAACGAAATAAGTGCTGCCGGTGATGCAAAAAGCTGGGTTAGATATCATTATCTGCTTGTTGATAATGAAAAATTGACAACCCCTGATGGCGATTGGTGTTGTCAATATTCCGTTGGCGATGAGATTGATTATGCATTCAGCCCTTCGGCCAATTATATCTTTAGTCCAGACAAGACGAAATTAACTTGGCACGGAGTGATGAATTTTATGAATGGGATATTGATCTGGTCTGTTATGACTTTTTTGATGGTTGATGGATGGACTAACTTTGCGAATATTATTCGAGATATTCAATATTCCAGAAAAGGAGTGTAGGAAAACAATAAATGGAAGACATTAAACCAACTGGTGTAACCGCAGATCGAAACCAGCGGTTGCTGATTGTGAAATGGAGTGATGGGCATGTGAGCCGTTTGCCTTTTGCTGGCTTGCGTGCCATTTGCCCGTGTGTGGAATGCAAAGGCGGTCACGACAACATGGGCGGCCCGCCCGATTTAGAAGTGCTGCAAAACACGCGAGACGAGTCGATCAATTTAGAACAAGTGGAAGCGGTGGGGAGCTACGCGCTGCAATTCCGTTGGAGCGATGGGCATTGGACGGGGATTTATACCTGGGCTTTTTTGCGAGAGGCTGATCCGACTTTGAAGTTTGGTAATCAGTAATCGGTTATCGGTAATCAGTAATCGGTGTTTAGTATGGCTTGGAATACCGATTACCGATTACTGTTCACTGTTAACTTGTCTTTTAGGCTGCATTTGCCGGTAACTTACTCTCAGACGTAGCGGCTTTCAGGGCTTGCATCAGTTGCAAGGCTTGCTCAGGGGTGAGATAAAGATTGGTTTCGTCGGCGCGGAAGATTTTTTCTTCTTCTGGGCAATCCTCGATGATAGAAACACAGATGTTGTCATCGTATTCGCTGTCACATTCGTCGTAGTAGATGCTTATTTCGAGACTGTTATCTAAAAGTTTGATAGACATATATTTTCTCCTCGAATAACAATTTATTTTGCGTCAACCTCGTGAAATTTTGAAGACATCCCTATTTTACATGAAAACGGCCGTTTATAAACAGCCATCTAGCAAATCTTCGTAGGTTTGTCGCTGCCGAATCACGGTAAATTGATTCCCGTTCACCAGCACCTCGGCTGGGCGCAAACGGCCGTTATAATTCGACCCCATCGCAAACCCATACGCACCAGCCTGTAAAATAGCTAAATAATCACCAGCTTCGGTAGGCGGTAACGGCCGTTCCTTCGCCAAAGAATCTCCCGTTTCACAAATCGGCCCTACTATATTTGTTATCCGGTCACTGTTCTCAGTTGACTGTTTTACCGTTAGCATGGGGTGGTAGGCGTTGTAAAGCGTAGGGCGCAGCAGGTCATTCATCCCCGCATCGACGATGGTGAAATGTTTGTCCCCTTGTTGTTTCGTGTAGACAACTTGAGCGAGCAGCATCCCCGTTGGCCCAATAATGGAGCGACCGGGTTCTATGACGATGGGGAATCCGGCGGTGGTGATGGGGTGGGAAACGGCCGTTAACCATTCATCTATTGTGGGTGAGCCATTTCCTTCATAATCAATCCCCAAACCGCCGCCGATGTCGAGGTAGTGCAGGGCAATCCCTTCCGACCTAAGTTCGGTGGCTAAATCAGCAATAAAATGGGATGCTTCTACAAACGGAGCCACATCCACAATTTGCGAACCGATATGGACGGCGAGACTGACTGGTTGGAGCCAGGGATGCGTGGCGGCAAAGCGCAGCATCTTGTGGGCAATGGGCCAGGGAACGCCAAATTTGTGAGCGTGCTGTCCGGTGCTAATGTAGGGATGGGTGTCGGCGTTGATATTGGGATTGACGCGCACGCCGATGTTGACGATTTGCTCCCGTGCGCTGGCGATGTCAGCAATGGCTTCCAGTTCCATTTCGGATTCCACATGGAGGGCGCGAATGTTGGCGTCCAGAGCCGCTTCAATTTCTGGGCGTGTTTTGCCCACGCCCGAGTAGATGATTTTTTCGGGGGCGATGCCCGCATGAAGTGCCAAAAACAGTTCGCCGCCGCTGGTGACATCTGCCCCCAGGCCAGCTTCGCCCAACAAGCGGATGAGCGCCGGATTGCCATTGGCTTTGACGGCGTAGCAGACGAGACTGTCGGAGGAAGCATTTGCACGGATATAGGCACGCGCTCTATGTTCCAATTCTGCCTGACTGTAAATGTAAGTAGGTGTACCTACGCTAACCGCAATGTCTGCCAGCGAGACATTTTCACAGCAAAGTTCATTGTTGACATAATGAAAATTATTCATGGATGATCCTTGTTTGGGGAATGGTTATTTTTATTTTGTTTGCGTGAAAGGCGGCGGGGGAGAAACGGCCGTTTTAACCAGGCTCAGCACAGGTGTTTCTTCATCAGGGGGTGTCTCCGCGATTCCGTTTCCATTGGCATCAGCGTCTTCAGCGGCAGCTTTTTCCATGGTGGCTACCGTTGCGGCTACATTTTCAATAGCGACACGCTGTTTGCGATAAAGATCGCTCTCGCTCATCGCCAATCTTCTGGCAACGTCGCGTACCCGTCGTCCCTGGACAAATTTAAGCTCTAAAATATTGTATAAAATCCATTCAGTAGTGGAGAGATTACGTTCACCTTCTGGCTTTTGCAACTCAATAGCATCGGCCAAAATGGCACGGAGCGCATTGGTGGGATTATTACCATGTTGATCTTGTGACTGTTGCACCAGTTGTAAATCAAGTAATGGGCTTTTCGTGAGTTTGGGACCGCCCCAATAATGAGTGAGCGCATCCCGTACCATCGCGTTGAAGTCGGGGTCGTTGACCACACTCTTATTAACAGATGCGCCTGTTGACTGGTTATCTTCTGTACTTGTCAGCACAGGCAGACCGCCAAAAGTGGCGGCGCTGCGGCGCTGCTGGAACGCTTTCACTTGGGGCAGCAAGCCTTCGACAGCCGCAAAAACACCTTGTTGCAAAATACGATCTTGCAGGGCATCTTCAGCTTGCGCTGTGAGCCGTTCTAAAACTTCCTGCTCATGATCATCCAGGTCTGGTTGACTGGCGCGGGCACGAATCCCAAAAATACCAATGACGAGCGTTTTTTGCTGATTATAGAGGGGTTGAATCCAGTAATTTTGCCACAGAATGAAATTGTCAATTGATTCCAAACTGTTCCCGTTTGTATCATTTTCCGGATTGGTTAGTTTGTACCAATCTGCATCCTGCCAGATTTCTTCTGCTTCTGGTTCAGCCAGGGAGCCAACAACGGCTTCCAGCCTGGGGCCATCTTCAGTGATTGCGGCGACGAAGGACGTGGGGGTGCGTAAAGCTTCGCAAGTGGCGGCTAATACACTTTCCAAGAATTGGTGCAAGTCGGCGGTGGTTAGAAGCCGTTCACTTAGCTCCTGTATGCGCCGCACATCGGGATCATCGTTGAGTTGAAAGAAGCGCTCTAGCGGCTGTTTATAGGCATGAATGGCCCACTCTACCAGCATTACTGTCGTTACCAGGGCAAAGCCGAGCGCCGTCTCTGTTGACAGTCCTAATATGGAACCGCTGCGACTCACGCTAATGAAAACCAGCAGCACAATCGTGCCAGCTAGGGGAACTCGTGCCATAAATTTGAACAGACGTACGCGCACCACACGATCCGGTGATACGGCTCCAAAATAGACAAGATGGGCAGTGAGTAAGGCAAACATGATGCCTATAATCAGATTACCAGCAATGGCAATGAGCCAGAAAATGATGGTATTGCTGGCGGCTGAGTTTCCAGAAATGATGAGATAGGGAAAAACGGCGAGGGGGGCGGCGACAAAGGCCGCTAAGGTGATGCTCATGCGATGGCGTGTCGTGCGTGTCAAGCATCGTTGCCTGGCCCACCACACATTGATGAGGCTCAAAGCCGTCAATACCCAAAAATAGATGGTGAATAGCGGGAATAATAGCCCTCCTTTTAAATGGGGGGCGTGTAGATTGGTTGATATCGTGTCACCTACAATCCAGTTTGTAAACATGACTAATGCCAGAAAGACGATACCACTTGTGTAACCAGCCGCTACGCGATACCGATGTTTAGGTTGCCCGGTTGTTTCCAGCAAGGCGTCTGATAGATGGTACTGCGCGGCCGGCACCATGGCGATGCCCACCCAGCCCAAGCGCAGCCAAATTTCAGCGGAGGTGCTGGTGATGATGCGGCTGACCATTAACTCGCTTAAGTAGACGATGATCACGAAGGAGACCAGCGTTACGAACGCTTTCATCACGCGAATACGTAAACTGCGCCCGAGATTGTAGAGGACGACGGCAAAGCCAAAAATGACGATCATGGCTTGCAGAACGTCATTGATGAGGGCGAGGGTTTCGATAATTTGATCAGTCATGGGTAAATGTTGCAAAGTTGCAAGGGGGCAAAGTGGTGGGGTGGCAAGGTGTCTTAATTACCCTGCCACCTTGCCACCCTGCCACCCTGCAACCTTTATAGCTTTACACTAAAAAAGAGCGAAATATCCTTTGTTCGATAGGTTGTTTCATTATACCCACAAAATCGGAATCCGCTTTGGCGAAAGAAGGCCATGGCGGGATCGTTTTTCATGGAGAGGGCAACCATCAATTGTTCTGCTTTTTGCTTCCGTGCCCACTCTGCCGCGAGGGCGACCATGTGACTGCCGTGGCCCTGTTGCCGGAATTCTGGCGCGACGGCCATGTCGTAGATCCAGGCGGTGGGGGTGAGTTTTTCGATGGCGGCGGTGATGTAGGTTTGTAAACTGTTGTTATGCTCCCCCACCATAAACCAGTCACTAGGCACACCAGCGTTGTACCAGTTCTTCGTGGGCATAGGGATAGGAAACGGCCGTTTCCTTGGGCAGCTTAATCGTCTGAAAACGAACCTGTCGCACACTGTCTAGTTCCGTTACATTCAGTTGCCACACTTGGCGTGTGTGGTAACTGTGATCAATTGCCAGACAGCCTTCAAAATCATCCTCAGATGCTGGTCGAAAACGCAGTTTTTGATGACTCATAATTGATTGTTGGATTTACCCTGTCCAGGCGCGGAAAACGAGATACCAGAGGGGAACAAGTCCTATCAACATGATGAGGGCGGCAATCCCCAGGCCGATAATCGTCCAATCCGGGTCTGTTGTTGGCTGCATAGAGGCTGGTGGAGGCAACAATGGCGATTGTGGTGTGACGGGTTTCAGCGGCCGTATGGGAGTGTCCTGTTCATCATCGGGCGCGGCTTGAGCGGGGGGGCGTTGATAAAACTGGGTATCTTGCTCGACGACAGGAACCGCTTTCATGGTGATGGCCGGATAAATAGGGCCGGTATCTGCCAAACTGCGGTCGCGGTAGGTTTGCAAAACGCGCCCAAGCTGCCCCGCCGTGCTGTAGCGAGCCGTTGGCTCCTTTGCCATTAACTTATGCACAATTTGGTCGAGTTGACGAGGCACTGTGGGATTGCTTTCGATGACAGATGGCGGGGTTTCTTGTAGATGTTTGAGCGCCAAGGCGGTGGGGGTGTCGGCGGTGAAGGGCAGGTGACCGGTGAGCATCTCAAACATAATGACGCCCATGCCGTACACGTCGGAAGCGGGCGTAGGTGGTTCGCCAGCGGCTTGTTCTGGGGAGAAGTATTGGGGTGTACCCCACACCTGGCCGTCACCCAGTTGTTGGCTGGCTTCACTGATGGCGCGGGCGATGCCAAAATCGGCGACTTTAACGCGGTCATCACGCGCGACGAGGATATTTTGTGGTTTCATGTCGCAGTGGACGAGGTTGGCGCGATGGGCGTAGCCAAGTCCGTTGCAGGCTTGAATAATCAAATCTAAGGTGCGATTGATGGGCAGCAGGGTGTCTTTTTGGTTTTGTTCGCGGATGACCTGCTTGAGTGTTTGCCCGTCGATGAATTCCATGACGATGTAGTGGCGATGACCGTCTTGCCCAATGTCGTGCACGGTGACGATGTTGGGGTGGGTGAGGTTGGCGGCGGCGTGGGCTTCTTGCTGGAAGTTGCGCAGGAAGTTTTCGTCGCTGGTGAGGCTCTCATGCAGCATTTTGACGGCGACGAAGCGGCCCAGCCGCAAATCCTGGGCGCGGTAGACGGCCGCCATGCCGCCACTGCCAATGCGTTCTAATAATCGATAACGGCCGTTTAGTGTGCGTAGTTCTGGTTCCATAGCAGGGATTGTAAAACGATTGATGAAAATCGTAAAGTTAAACTTGCTTCTGTTTTCCAGGTATGATAGGATTCCCGTCGCTTCAAATGAGTATGGCGGGTATAGTGTAGTGGTTAACACGTCTGGTTGTGGCCCAGAAGACCGTGGGTTCAAATCCCACTACTCGCCCAAGGCTGATGGATTATTCCATTGGCCTTTTTTGAATCAAGCGCCCTTAGCTCAACGGATAGAGCGTCAGTCTTCGAAACTGAATGTTGTGGGTTCGAATCCCTCAGGGCGTATTTTTTCTTTTCTCCTCCTCAGGTTGTGTGACTCGAAGCATAAGTTGGCCGCAATGGCTCCATTACCCTCAGTTCCAACTATATTAGAAAAGCTCTCCACCCTGAATGTCTTATTGCCATTTGGCGCTGTTCGTGTTGATGGGTATGGCGATTCAGCGGCACTTTCGGAGGCGCTGTTGACGCTGATTCGTGAGGGCCGTAAACGGGCAGGCACCGGGTTGCTGTGGGCTATCGAAGCAGATGGGGAAGCAATCTCGAACGTCGGCGATATCGAAATCGTTTTGGATTATTTCAACGAACCCGCGCTGGTCACCCGTATAACACAGGTTAATATTGTGGCCTTTGGTGAAGTCTCGGCAGAGTACGCCGCTATTGAAGGCGAGGGAGATGGTTCGCTTGCGTATTGGCGAGAGGCGCACTGGGCTTTCTTTTCCCGCGAGTGCCAACGCATCGGCCGTCAACCAACTGAGAGTATGCCGGTTGTGTGCAGTGAGTTCGAGGTATTAAATATTCTGCCTTTCCGCACAGCAACCTGATTATTCAGTCGAGCAAACGATCTCTCGATGGTTGCAGATTAGCGCGTAAACAGGTGGGTAACGGCCGTTATGCCGTTTTAAAAACTTTTCACCAGTCACATTCCATGAAAAAATAGTGTCACAGGTGGTCTAAATGAGCCCAAACGAATTTGCTTTATTATTCTTGTTGGTTGTGCTTTATGCGCTCGTTGCGGTACGGCTAGATCGGTTATCAGTGACCATGCCGCTGGTATTTGTGCTTGTCAGTGCGCTTATTGGCCCCTATGCGTTGGGGTGGATCCAAATCCCCATGGATGCCTCAGCGACTGAGCGTCTCACCGAGATCGCATTGGCATTGTTGTTGTTTGCCGATGCGTCCACGCTGAATTTCAGCAAGGTGCGCGAAAGTGCCAAACTCCCGGCCCGGCTGCTGCTGGTTGGACTGCCATTGACGGTACTACTCGGGGCTCTCGTGGCTTTTATTTTGTTTCCGCAGCAAGGATTTGGGTTTGCCTTGCTGCTGGGAGCCATCCTGGCGCCGACCGATGCGGCACTTGGTCTGCCCATCTTTAACAATCCGCGTGTGCCGGTGCGTATTCGTACAGCGCTGAATGTGGAAAGCGGGCTGAATGATGGCATTGCGACACCACTCGTGACGTTGTTTATTGCGCTGACCATCGCAGAAGAGGGTACCAGCCAGGCGGGTTGGCTGTCTGGTGCCTTGATGCAAATTGGCCTGGCATTAGCGATTGGAATGGCGATTGGTCTGGTTGGCGGATTCTTGTTTCGGGCGGCTGTGCGTAAAAATTGGACGACCAAAACTGCTTTGCAGATTAGCAACCTGGCACTGGCGCTGCTCTGCTTTTTCGGCTCCATGGCGCTGGGCGGCAACGGGTTTATCGCCGCTTTCGTAGGCGGGCTTATGTTTGGGTATGTCACACGCCGGAAATTAGAAGAAGCCACCGAATTTACTGAGTCGAGCGGAACCTTGCTCTCGATTTTGGTCTGGATTTTGTTTGGTGCAAATTTGGTTATTCCTCTGTTTACTCAATTTAATGCGACGGCTCTCCTCTTTGCGGTGTTGGCGCTAACGGCCGTTCGTATGATTCCGGTGGCGCTGGCTTTGCAGGGGATGAGGCTGCGGTTGGACACGGTGTTGATGATGGGGTGGCTTGGCCCACGCGGTCTAGCGTCAGTTGTGTTTACGTTGTTGGCGTATGAGTCCTTGAAGGAAGCGCAGCTTAATACCAGCCTTTTACTGGCGATGGCGGGTTGGACAATTTTCTTGAGTGTGGTCCTGCACGCCCTTTCCGCAGTGCCGTTGGCAAACTTGTATGCACGCCGCCTGGAAACGGCCGTTCCCGATGCCCCCGAATTGGATGAGGTTTCTGAGATAAATACCAGGCACAAGGCTATGGCTTATTCAAATAAAGCATAATAGGTGTGGGTGTTCCTTAATTGTATTCTTGTCCGTTCCAGATGAGGCGTTCTACCAGGAGAATTTCACACGCGCCATTGCCTGAATCGGCGCGGGTGAGAGAGGTTTGATTCTGCCATTTATTCTTGGCATTGGCGGCTTCTACATCGACGAGCTGTCCTTCGAGCATAATGCGGTCGTCTTTGCGAAGTTTGAGCAGGATTGTTTCCAGGCTTTCTGTGGCGGGGATAATGTGGATGTTGCTGGAGTGGGTGCCTATATATGTTCTGTCATAGGGGCCGTCTAGTGCCCAGCGAAAATAATACCAGCGCCCAGATTGTGACCAATCTACATAGCTGTCTACGCGAGTATCGTTGAGTTCTCCCCAGCCGATGGCTAAATCGAGCGGCGATATTTCTGACTGCCAATCGCGGTTATAGGTCTGCCGACTTAAAACGCGCCCCACCACTTGAAAGCGAGCGCGAGGCGTGAGTTCCCACTGATAATTTTTGCGCTGCCAGGTGATAGACGCGGTGCTTTGGGTAACGGCCGTTTGCACAGGATCGACTGTCGTTTTCATGGGTTCAATGGTGGGAACAGGTGTGGGGGAAACGGCCGTTTTCTGCGGCATGACAACCATCACCATTAACAGCCCAAAAGCCATCAGCATAAATACCAAGCCGGTGCTAAAGATGAGAGTGTTTGTGTATTTTTGCTGGAGGTCTTGGTCAGGAACGGCCGTTTTCATTCCCAGAGTATAAACAAAAACAGTGCGTAAAAAAATGACGCTAAAGTACGATTGGCTCAATTTCTTTTAAATTCCCTAAAATTTAATATACTCCTGTGGATGAAGATTCTTGAGGGTGTCATTCCAGAAGGCAATACATGGCGTGTCTTGATTTTACTTTCCCCTGGCGAAGATTTGGGGCGAGCGTTCGCCCTGGGTTCAGCCTTGGCCCACGAAAATCATGGTCAGTTGATAACGGCCGTTTTCATCCCAGACGAAAGCGAAGAAAGCAAAGCCACCTGCCAGGACATCATCGCCCAAGTCAAAGAGAAATGCCGAGAAGACCAAACACCCCACTCCCTCATCATCCAGACAGATGATTTGGATCATGGCCTGAAAGAACTGATTAGCAAAGCCCACATCGACCTCCTTCTGGTACACGCCGACAGCGCCACCCGTCACGACTACGCAAGATTAAGCTGCGGTGTTGTCGCCATGCGTGGAGACCGTGTAGAAATTCAAGGGGAAGAAGCCGCCTCCGGTAGGCAACAACTCGCCCGCATCTTAGTGCCAACGGCCGGCGGCCCCAATACCGCCCACGCCCTCACCTTTTTACTTCCCCTGACGCCGCAAATAGAAGTTACCGTCATGTATGCCGTCATTGGCGTGCAGAATCCGGGAGACCAGAAATTCGGCCAAGAACGACTGCGCCAGTTATTGGAATATGTCGATGCGGGCAAACGCATCCAGAGTAAAGTCGTTTTTGCCGATTCTGTGGCTGATGCCATCGTTAATGAAGTAGGCGATGGGTATGATCTCGTCATGATTGGGGCCAGCCGCGAAAGCTCGGTTGACAAGGTGCTGTTTGGTGACATTCCCGCTGCCGTGGTGCGTACCAGTAAACGACCCGTTGCTGTGGTGCGCCAACCGCATCAACTGACTGGCGATCTTGGTTGGCGGATTCGCAAATGGTTGCCACGCTTGGACCTAACGCAACGGACTGAAGCGTATGTCCGTATCCGGCGCAATGCCCGCCCAGATATTGACTATTACATGCTCATTTCATTGGCCGCCATGATTGCGGCGCTGGGTTTAATCGCCAATAGTGCTGCCGTAGTCATTGGAGCCATGTTGGTTGCGCCGTTGATGTCGCCTATCATTGGCTCTGGGCTGGCAATTGTATTGGGCGATTCCCGATTTTTACGGCGATCCGTGGGTGCAGTCTTGCAAGGTGCAGTGATGGCGGTCGCCGTGGGTATGATTGCGGAGTTGATGGCTCTCAACATGCCCCTTTCTCATGAGATAGTGGTACGCACGCAGCCCAGTTTGTTAGACCTGGCTATCGCCCTGTTTTCTGGTCTGGCAGCGGCTTATGCATTGTGTCGTTCTGATGCGGCTGGCGCGTTACCTGGTGTGGCCATTGCTGCCGCGTTGGTGCCGCCACTGGCGACTGTTGGCATTACATTCACGCGGGCGTTGTCCATGTTCTTGCAAACAGGGGAGGCAGGATCGGCCTTCCGACTGCCTTTAGGCGCACTGCTCTTATTTACGACGAACTTTGTGGCGATTAGTTTCGCGGCGGCGTTGATGTTTCTGATTTTAGGGTATCGGCCTGCCGCCGCCCGTAAAGAAAGAAAACGGTTGCAAACCCGTGCCTTTCGAGCCTCTGTTCTCCTGCTGATTCTGGTCTCTTTTTTGCTGGTTTTTACTACCTATGAACTGGCTCAGGATCAGCGTGAACTGGCACGCATTCGTGAGGTAACGGAAGAACAGGTGCTTGCTCACTCGAGTGGTAAATTATCTAACTTGGAAATCATTACGTTTGAAAATGGCTTTTTGTCGTTGGATTTAGAAGTTCGGTCAGCCAATGCAGTGCCGTATTATGTGGTGCAAGATTTGCAAGAAAGTATTGGTGGTGTGTTATCGGGTGAAGGGATTATTGATGAAATTGCCTTAACGATGACTGTGATTCGGGTTACAGAAATGGATCCGTTGGTGCCACCGACAGCGACGCCTACCTCGACCGCTTCTCCCACGATGACATCGACGCCCTCTGCTACACCGCTGCCATCTCCTACGTTTACACAGACTCCTATACCCACCAATACGCCAGCCGCGACAGATACGGTGATGCCCACAGCAACCGAGACGCCATCTGCGACCCCCACGCTGACCCCAACTATGACATTTACGCCGACACCTACGCCGGTAACGGCCGTTGTCACCTACCCCTATGGCCTCAATTTCCGCGAAACACCCAGTCGTGCAGGAACCTTAATTGATCAACTGGCCGAAAATAGCGTGGTTGTCATCCTGGATGAGCAGGTTGAGGCTGATGGTGTCCTTTGGCAACAAATCGAAGCAGATGGGCAAGTCGGCTGGGTATCGACTGAATACTTATCCTCAAATACCACCCCCTAATCATATTTTCTGCAACCGATCATAATCCCCTCCGTATAGTGGTTGAAATTGCTCGAAACAACTACAGGAGGTTGTTATGTGGAAACGATTCAGAAAACAACAGATAACAACGAACAATAATAGCAATACATCAATGGCTTCACTCATTCAACAACAGTCATCTCATCGAACTTCGAGATGTGGTAAAAGCGTATAACACCCCAGTCGGCGACTTCATCGCGTTGGATGGTGTCAGCATAACCATTGACCGAGGCGAATTTGTGGCCGTTGTCGGGAAATCCGGGAGCGGTAAATCCACCATGATCAACATGATCACCGGCATCGACCGTCCTTCATCTGGCGAGATTTTGGTGGGTGGTGTACCAGTCCATACCCTCAAAGAAGGGCCGATGGCGCAGTGGCGCGGACGCAATATTGGCGTCATCTTCCAGTTCTTCCAACTGCTGCCCATGCTCTCCGTTTTGGAAAATGTGATTCTGCCCATGGACTTTTGCAACGTGCATGATGCCAAAGATCGGGAAGCCATCGCCATGAGCTTGCTGGAACAAGTCGATATGGCTGACCAAGCCCATAAGCTGCCTTCAGAAGTGTCTGGTGGACAGCAGCAGCGGGCGGCCATTGCCCGCGCCTTAGCCAATGATCCGCCAATGTTGGTGGCTGATGAACCGACTGGCAATCTGGATTCTCGTTCTGCCATCGCCGTTTTTGAACTGTTCCACAATTTGGTAGACAACGGCAAAACCATCCTCATGGTGACACATGATAATGATCTAGCTCGCCGCGTCGGGCGCACAGTTACGTTGGCCGATGGCAACATTCTCAACGAGCATCTGACAAAAGTTTTCCCGATGCTCACTCACGATATGCTGCTCAAGGCTACGCGCCAGATCCAACCACAAACCTATCAGCCCGGAAACACAATCATCCAGGCTGGCGATTTGCCCGACAAGTTCTATTTGGTGACAGAAGGACAAGCGGATGTGTTGTTACCGGACGGCAATGGTAATCAAAAAGTGGTAGCACATCTGCAAACCGGCCAATATTTTGGCGAAATTGCTATTCTCAACGGGAGTACGCGGATGGCAACGGTACAAGCTAGTGGGGAAACGGCCGTTAACGTCGTCGCCCTCGAAAAAGAAACATTCCATAACCTTGTCGGGTCTTCCCCCGCCATGCACGAAGAAGTCAGCCGCGTCGCTGACGAACGAGCAAAAGTCGCCGCCGCCTAAAGAATAAAGAACCGTAAACGGCCGTTCCGCTTCAAACTCAGCATTGTAGACATTAGTGGAGATTGGAGAATAGAGATTGGAGATGCAAAACGATTAATCTCCAATCTCCAATCTCTCAATCTCATGCTCTAAACGGCCAGTTAGGAGACAGTATTATGTTAAGACCACGTTGGCACAAAGTTATCCGAGATTTGTGGGGCAATAAAATAAGAACCATCCTTGTCGTGCTTTCCATTGCAGTTGGGCGTCTTTGCGATTGGCATGATCATGGGCACCCAAATCATGATGGACAAAGACCTTACCGAAGGCTACCTGGCACGCAATCCAGCAAACGCCCTTCTGTATCCTGGGGCATTCGAGGAAGATTTGCTTTTTGGTATTCGGCGTATGGACGAAATCACAGAAGTGGATGCGCGGCGCAGTGAAACCATGCGCGTGCAAGTCGGCCCAGACGAATGGAAACCTCTTAATGTCGAAGGCATTCAAGATTTTGAAGACATGAAGCTGAATGTTCTGGTTTCGGCAGGTGGCGCTTGGCCGCCGCCAAAGAAAACGATTCTGCTGGAACGTGATTCCCTCTACATGACCAATGCTGAAGTGGGGGACACGATTACGGTGGAAACGGCCGATGGCAAAATAAAAGAACTGGTCATTTCCGGGCTGGCGCATGACATGAACAAACCGCCTGCCGCCTTTATGGGCTCGCCCTTTGCCTATATCGGCATGGACACCCTGGAATGGCTTGGTTTTGAGCCTTATTTCAGCGAACTGCAAATTCAAGTGGAAGGCGATCAGTATGACGAGGCACACATTCGCCAAGTTGCCGATTTAGTCGAAAACAAGATGGAAAAAGCGGGGCTAAACGTCTATTGGACCTGGATACCCGAACCGGGTAAACATCCAGCGAATGAAGCGGTGCAGCCGATGTTTATCATCTTGAGTGTGATGGGGGTCTTATCCTTGTTTGCCAGTTGCTTCCTGGTGGTCAACATTATCAACGGGCTGTTAGCCCAGCATACGCAGCAAATTGGCATCATGAAAGCGGTGGGCGCCACACGCGGACAAATCGTGCAAATGTATATGGTGACGGTGCTGTGTTTTGGCGTGCTCTCCTTGTTTGTTGCCATTCCTCTGGGGGCGTTAGCCGCTTATGGACTAACGAGTTACATGGCCGATTTGATTAACTTTGACATTCTGAGTTTCCGTATTCCCTCACAGGTTTTGCTGGTAGAAATTGCGGTGGGACTGCTTGTGCCACTGCTGGCGGCGGCTTATCCCGTGTTCAAAGGCTCTAGCATTACCGTGCGTGAAGCATTGAGTGATACGGGGTTGGGGCAAGGCCATTTTGGCCGCAGCCGCATGGATCGGGCGTTGAACTGGTTTACGCAGACGCTCTCATTCTCGCGTCCTATGCGTATCTCTTTCCGCAATACCATCCGGCGCAAGGCACGTTTGCTGTTCACCTTGATTACGTTGACGCTGGGTGGTGCCATTTTCATTGGCATCATGAGCGTGCAATCGTCGCTGTTGGCGACGTTGGATGATGCGTTAGATTACTTTGCTTACGAAGTGAGCATGAATTTCGACCGTTCGTATCGTATTGAGACGTTGCAGCAAGAAGCAATGTCGGTAGAAGGGGTGGCGAGTGCCGACAGTTGGGTTGAGAATACGGCTCGTCGTATCCGACCCAGTGGCGAAGAAGGCCCGAATGTGAGCGTGCTAGGCACTGTCGCTGACACTGACATTATTAAACCGACGATGATAAACGGCCGTTGGCTGCAACCAGATGATACCAATGCCGTCGTCCTCAATACCCTCTACCTCAAAGACGAACCAGACATCCAGATTGGCGATATGGTCACGCTGGATATTGAAGGCAAAGAGCGTGAATGGGAAGTAGTTGGCATCGTTAAAGGTGTCATGACAGGCAGTATCGCCTATGTCAATCGTCCCTTCCTGGCGCGTGAACTGAATTACGTGGGTCAAACGGGTGGCTTACAGATTATTGCTACAAATGCCAGCCCGGCTGCGCAAAAAGCATTGGCTCTGCGTCTGAAAGAACATTTTGAAGCGGCTGGCTATCAGGTTGGCGGCACAGAAACCGTAGCCGAAATCCGGGAAGCCATCGAATATCAGTTCAATATCATCGTCGTTTTCTTGGCAGTTATGGCGGTTCTAATTGCCCTGGTAGGTGGTCTTGGCCTAACTGGCACCATGAGTATCAACGTGATGGAGCGCACCCGCGAAATTGGCGTCATGCGGGCGGTTGGCGCCTCTGATGGGTCGGTGAGGCGCATTGTATTGGTGGAAGGCATCTTTGTCGGCCTCATCAGTTGGGTGGTGGGCGCGTTGGCGGCCTATCCCATCGGTAAATTATTGAGCGATGCGGTTGGTATCGCTTTCATGGAAGCACCTTTAACTTACAGTTTTTCTACAAACGGCGCGATTGGCTGGCTGCTGGCGGTGTTGGTGATTGCTACTTTAGCCAGTTTGATTCCAGCCTGGAATGCGTCCCGCTTGAGCGTGCGCGAAACCCTGGCGTACGAATAACCTATGCCTGGAAAGGGGTTTTTTATGGCCTGCCTGTCGGCGAAAGCTGGCAGGCAGGTTTATTTTTTGCCACGAACGGGAAAATCAGTATAATTCAGGGCTGCATTTGAGAAATCGGTATGCAGAATTTGAAAAATTAAACTAGTTTGGCTCCATAGCTCAGTTGGCAGAGCAGCTGACTCTTAATCAGCATGTCGCAGGTTCGATCCCTGCTGGAGTCACCAAAAAAAGACAGCTACTCAGAAATGAGTGGCTGTTTTGTTTTACGGAGAGTAACTATACAGGTGTTGATTTTTCACTCGAGAGACCCTAAGGGTTTTGTACAACGCAGCATTGAATCGCTCGAGGTCAAACCCTTAGGGTCTGTACGGTTATTAAGGAGAAGGCTACAAGGTGAAGAGAGGGGAAAGAAAAAGCCGCCCTCGCTTGAGGACGGCTTTTTGGGGAGGAAACTGTGCAAGTTAACGGCGCAGGGTCAGGGGAAACCTGGGCAGTAGGTTGGCATTATTGAATGCCAAATGTTACCTGGACTTGCACATGGTAACTCAATTGTCCTGGAGCGATGCTGGGGCCGGCTGAAGCCATATCTGCCATTGCCATGCCGCCACCCATTGGGGCAATCGGCTGGCCGATCACCTCACTGATAACAGTCACATCACCCAGGGTAACGCCTGCTAAAGCTGCCAGTGATTCACCACGGACCTGCGCATCTGCTATGGCGGCGGCGCGGGCTTCTTCTTCCAATGCGGCGGGATCAGCGACGCTGAAGGTGATGCCGTAGATGGAGTTTGCGCCTGCTTCGGTAACGGCCGTTAACACATCACTGACCTGGTTAATATCGCGGATGGTGACGTTGACCTGGTTGTTCACCCGATAGCCAGCAATGCCTTCGGGGCCATTATCGCCATAAATTTGTTCTGCCCACAGGCTGTAATTCATGGTCTGAATATCTTCAGCAGGAATCCCTTGAGCGGTCAGGGCGTCCATAATTTGTTGCAGCGTAGCCTCGTTTTGGGCAGTGGCTTCGCTCACAGTCGGCGCGAAGGTTTCAACACCGACCTGGACTTGGGCTTGATCGGGTGTGCCATACGCTTCCCCTTGACCGACGACGGTGATACCGCCATTGCTTAACGGTGCTTGGGCCGCAGTGGCTGTGCTGGCGGCAGGATTGCAGGCGATGAGAACGGCCGTTATCCCCAATAAAAATAGTACTAGAATTGTTGTTTTTGTTTTTGACATCGTATGTCTCCTTATTTTTCAATAAAATTTATCCGCGTTTGCGGGTGTTAGGTATAGAACGATGGGGTGTGGATTTTGTTCCATGAAGTTTAAAAGTGGCAAGGTGGCAAGGTGGCAAAGTGGCAAGGTTGCAAAGTGGCAGGGTAGAATTACTCTTGGGATTGAAACGTAGGCTGCTTTGCAACCCTGCAACCCTGCAACCCTGCAACCCTGCAACCCTGCAACCCTGCAACCCTGCAACCCTGCAACCCTGCCCCTCTTTCCCTTTCCCGCTATAATTCCCCGCATGACACGAATGAACATTGTTTTGACTGGATTTATGGGAACAGGGAAGTCAACGGTTGGCAGATTGGTCGCCATGCAGTTGGCTTATGACTTTGTGGATACGGATGAGTGGATTGAGGCGGAAAACGGCCGTTCTGTGGCTGATATTTTTCGTGAAGAGGGGGAAGCTGCTTTTCGCCAGTGGGAACGGACAGCTTCGGAAACATTGTCCAAGCGAGACGGTCTGGTGGTTGCTACTGGCGGCGGTTTGATGATGAATGAAGAAAACGCGGCTATTTTGATGGAAAACGGCCGTGTATTTTGTCTGGTGGCTGATCCGGAAGAAATTGTGGCAAGAGTGGGCGGGGGTGAGAAACGGCCGTTGCTCAATGTGCCTGATCCCGTTGCTCGCATTCAAGAATTGCTCGACCAGCGCCGTGACGGCTACGGCCGTTTTCCCCAAATCGTGACCACTGGCAAAACACCCACACAGGTCGCCCAAGAGATAATTAACAAAATGGGTAAAGTGGCAAAGCCCCAATCAAAAGTAGGGACACTGATGAGGAAGAACACTGATGGATCTCTTTGATTATCAGCGTTCGACCGAATCAGTGTCCAAAAAATTTACGCTAAATGCCTGAAATCATCCTTCACGCATTATGTGGCGGAAAAGGAAACAGATGAAAAAACAATACCAAACCTTACCAGTAACGCATCCCACCGGAGCATATGACGTGATTGTGGGCGAAAATTTGTTGCCCGATTTGCTCAAATTAGCCCATATTAATGGCCCCTTTGTGGTGGTGACAGATACGAATGTTGGGCCATTGCACGCTGATAAAATCAAGGGAGCCTTGACTGTGGTCACAGTTCCCGCTGGTGAAGAAAACAAAACGCTAGACACTGTACGAACGATTTACGACCAGCTTTTTGCCGCTGGCCTGGATCGCAAAGGCACGCTGGTGGCGCTGGGCGGCGGCGTGGTTGGTGATATGACTGGTTTTGTGGCCGCCAGTTACATGCGTGGCATTGATTTTGTGCAATGCCCGACAACGCTGCTGTCGATGGTCGATGCCAGTGTGGGCGGCAAGACGGGCGTGGACATGCCCCAGGGTAAAAATCTCATCGGGGCTTTTAAGCAGCCAACGGCCGTTATCGCTGATCTCACCACCTTCCAAACCCTGCCTCCAGAAGAATTCGCTTCTGGCATGGCTGAGGTCGTGAAGCATGGCCTCCTGGCAAATGAAGATTTACTGGAAAGATTAGAGAGTGGCGATTGGAGATTGCGCCCCGACAACCAATCTCTAATCTCTAATCTCCAATCTCTTGTAACCGATGCCATCCAAGTCAAACGCGACGTGGTGCAAGAAGACCCCTTCGAGCATGGCATTCGCGCCACGTTAAATTTGGGCCATACCTTTGGTCATGCGGTGGAGCAGGTGAGCGGCTACACCGTGCGGCATGGGGAAGGGGTGGCGATGGGTATGGTGGCGGCGGCTAATTTGTCGGCGCGGCTGGAGGAATGCGACCCGGCCCTGCAACTGCGCATCGAGAAGGTGTTGCAAAATGTGGGTTTGCCGACGCGTATCCCATCAAATTTGGATGCGGAACAACTGTATTACTACATGGGCAGCGACAAGAAAAAAGCGGCGGGCGTGATGCGGTTTGTGCTTATCCATGATGTGGGGGATGCGTTTGTGCAGGGCAATGTGGCTAAAGAAGATGTGCTGGCGGTGATAACGGCCGTTCAGGAATAATTACCTCACGCAGAGGCGCAGAGGACGCAGAGTATCTTCTATTTTCTCTGCGCTCTCCGCGCCTCTGCGTGAGATTGTTTGGAGGATGTCATGACAAATATACTTGTTCTACACGGTCCCAACTTGAACTTGCTCGGCACTCGTCAGCCAGAAGTTTATGGCAAGATGACGTTGGACAACATCAATCAAGAGCTGACAAAGTTTGCCGCAAAGCAGCAAGTTGAACTGCGTATTCAACAGTCTAACCACGAAGGGGATTTGATTGATGCCATTCATGTTGGCCGAAACTGGGCGGATGGCATTCTCTTTAATCCGGGCGCGTTTACCCATTACAGCTATGCCCTGCGAGATGCTATTGCCTCTGTAGGACTGCCCACCGTGGAAGTGCACCTCAGCAATATCCATGCCCGCGAAGAATTTCGGCATAATTCAGTTATTGCACCGGTTTGTGTGGGGCAGATGTGTGGGTTTGGTTGGCGTAGTTATTTGTGGGGATTGCAGGCGCTGTTGGCGCATTTAGCAGAAAAATAAAAGGCCGACCCAAATTGGGCCGGCCTCCATAGACAAGAAAAGAGCTCACCAGATTGGTGAGACTCTTCCCTTGTTAGTGTGGCGTTGACAGTAGATTGATGTTGCTTCGATGTTGCTGCATTGTGGCAATAATGTTAGCTACGATGGTTCTGTGATGAAGCGTCAATGCGGCTGCGTTGCGTCAATGATGAGGCTACGGTGTTAGCGTCAATGTGATATCGATGTATCAGCGATGCGGCTGCGAAGAAAGCTGTGATGATGCGTCGATGTTGCTATGATGCGGTTGTATTGAAAGAACTTCCAGAGTGATAATGAGGCTGTGAAGTTAGCTGTGATGATGCGTCAATGTCAGGTTAGGTTATTTCGGCGACGACTCTTTGGTTCCAATACTGTGCAGCGCCACTCTCTATTTGGTTGTGACCTATTTATAGCGTGGCAAGATTACAATCTTTGTTTAAACAGAAAAATCTATTGTCCTAGCATAGAGGTACTGGTGCGGTTATCGGTTATCGGTAAACGGTGAACGGTTTGTCCCGTCCTGATAACCGATTACTGATCACCGATCACTGATTACCGCTTACCGTTCGTAAACCCATTCCGCAAACAAATCTCCTAAATCACACTCACACTGCTCTTCGGCGAGTTGGCGGAAGGATTCGGTGGTGGCGATGCGCCATTGATATTGGGTGACGTAATCGGCGAGGAAGGCGTCGAAGGTCTCTTGTCCCATTTCTTGGGCGAGGGCTTCCACGAACAGGGGGCCGCGCCCATAAACGATGGCAGAGTATTCGGAGCCTTCATAGGCGCTCACGGGCAGTCCGATGGGGATGGGGTCGTTGTCTACGCGGTCATAACGGCCGTTCCATGAATCCTTATATCCCTCAGCCGCTTGTTCCCCATACATATCCACATAGTAGAGATAGGTGGCATACTGCGTCACCGCCTCGTCCAGCCACGGTTCATCTAATTGATTATTGCCCACCATGTTGTAAAACCATTGGTGCGCGACTTCGTGGGCGGTGGTGGTTTCCATGTAAACTTGATTGGAGACGTTGGCATTGATGGGATCATCTGGGTCGTATTCGCGCAGGGTGAGGGCGATGATGCCCGGATATTCAATGCCCAACGCCAACGTGGGGGTGCTGACAAAGTCGAGTTCGGTGTAGGGGTAGGGTTCAAAGCGTTCATTGAAGATGCGCAGGGCGTCGGCGGCAAAATTGGCGGCATCTTCGGCACCCGCCATAAACTCGGCGGGGGCGTAGCTGTTGATGGTCGTTTCGCCGACGGTGCGGCTGAACTTTTCAAAGCGGGGGCTGATTGCCAGATAGAAATCGCGGGCAGGGCCAATGGCGAGTTCGATGGTTTGCTGGCCGTCTGCGCTGGTTTCGCTGAGGGTGACGCCGCTGCCTGCCACCACCTGCTCGTCATCCGTGGTGACGGTGACGTGGTAGAAAGCGGCATCGCTGTAGGTGGCGTCGCCTTGCTCGGAGGGCGGGGTAGTATTCCAGCCGTTTTCATCGTAGACGGCGACCATCGGGTAGAAGTGGGACAGGGCCATGATGTCGTCTACCACCGCGAAGACGCCGTAGTTGCGCTCTAGTTGGTCGGGAACGGCCGTTACGAAATCCATCGCTATCGTCACAGAATCCCCAGGTGCTAACGGGGTCGCTAACGGCACACGCATCATCGAATCAGCCGCTTCTTCCAGGACTGGCGCTACTGGCTCGCCATCTACGGTGACGTTGCTCACGTCAATCGCGCCGCTGAGCAGATTGGGCAGGAGGTGGAAGTAGACCTCTGCCAGTTCTGTGGTCTCGTTATTCGTATAGACAACAGATTGCTTGCCGGTGACAAGCGCCTCGTCGAAATTTATGTCAACTTTAATGTCGTAGATGGAGGCGGTTGATAAGTCGTTGAGGCTGTCTTGGGCGGCGGTGGTTAGGCCGGTGCGGTAGATGTCGAGACTGGTTGAGTGGGTGGGTGGTGGGGGGGATGGAGGAGGGGGGAAACGGCCGTTTCCACTTCGTTTCGTGAATTCGAGGTTTCAGTTTCGGTAGGATTTGGTGTTGGCTCAACTTCTGTGCTGGGTTGCTGACACGCGACCAAATAAGCGAAAAAATCAAGGCTAGAAAAACAGATGGTTTTAAATTTGTCATATTTGGCTCTCTGGTGAGGTAAACTTTCAAGAATGAGAGTCTTATATTTTAGATTGAATGTAGAGTGAGAACGGCCGTTTCTCCTTCGTTTTGCAAAATAACGGCTAGTTCTTGGTAAGTGTTCCTTGGACACATAGCCTGTATCTATCCCCAAACTATAGACCAAAGCTTTGTCAACGGCCGTTAATAAATTTTGGTCTAAATTTCCCAACTTGCGCGTGACAAGTGCTTGTTCTAGTGTGGCTACTTTTCGCAGCCGCACAATGGAAGCTTTTTTCAAGCCTGTCGCTGAAAAAAAGGGAGTAGATGGTAATAACAAAAGATCAGATTGTTCTGGCACGGATGGTAAGACAGAAGAAATAAAGGCTACGACAATATCTGGTGGATACTCGGCCAGAATAATCGCGGGTCGTCGTTTGCTGCCACTCAAATCAGTGAAAGGAAAGCGAATAAGAACAATATCGCCTCGTTGAAATTTCAGGTTCACACAGCTACCCCATCATCATCACTATAAATATCTTCGGCTGACTCGTTCAGCCAGTTAAAGCTGCCCCCTGTAGCCGACAAATAGCTTATCGCTGTGGCCGAAAGATCCTCATCTATCGATGTTGTTGATAGGTCATAACGTGCTAGTAGAAAATCGACAAAATCATCTACCTCACGCAAAAGTGGTTCAGGTAACGATTGAATTTTTTTTACTACAGGAACATATTGCGGCATATTTTGCATAAACCACCTCTTTTATGCTAACTATTTTAACACAAGAAATTGCGTATTATGTGCGAAACTCAAAATTCTTCTTGACAGCACCCAACCCCCATGCTAGTATTTCGCCCAACTGAATAAAAACAAACGTTGATTCGGAGTAGTAATCTGCAAAGCGAGTCCAAGAGAGTTGGTTCTAGAGCTGAAAAACCAACGTCAGCGCCGTAGATGAATGGGCCGAGGAGTTGTTTAGGCGAAACCAGGTGTAGTAGCCTAAACCGGAAATGCCACCGTTATCAGGGCAGGGTAATTGGAAAATCAATACCGACTAAAGATTGAAGATTACAACAAGTGAAGCTGGCTTCTAATTTCCATGCGCTTTCACAGGCGCATTTTTGTTTTAAAGTGAAAGTCAGCTTAAGCAGGGTGGCACCGCGGGAGAATTTTTACGCTCTCGTCCCTAACGATACTGTTAGGCGACGTGGGCGTTTTTTATTTTCTGAGATTAAAGATTTGAGATTAGAGATTGAACGGTAGACAACCCAATCTTCAATTTTCAATCTCCAATCTTCCAAATTTTCAGGAGCAAAAGGATGAACGAACAATACAAATACAATTTAGACGAAAGTAGACTGCCGAAGGCGTGGTACAACATCAATGCCGATATGCCGGTGCCGCCAGCAGCCTGTGTTGAATCCACAAACGCTGGAACCTATCACGCCGGATTTCTTGAGCGTGCTGTTCCCCATGAGCCTTATTCAGCAAGAAATGAGCCCAGACCGTTGGATTGAAATTCCAGAACCGGTGCGTGAGATTTATAAATTGTGGCGACCAACGCCGTTGATGCGGGCGCGTCGTTTGGAATTGGCTTTGGATACGCCTGCCCACATTTATTACAAGTATGAAGGGGCCAGTCCCGTAGGTTCCCACAAGCCGAATACGGCCGTGGCCCAGGCATTTTACAATAAAGAAGCAGGCACCAAAGCGATGACCACGGAGACAGGTGCAGGTCAATGGGGTTCGGCGCTGGCTATGGCGTGTAATTTCTTTGACATGGCTTTGGAAGTATACATGGTGAAGGTTTCGTATAACCACAAACCTTACCGTCGCATCATCATGAATACTTTTGGCGCAGATGTGTATGCCAGTCCGACTGACCGCACGAATTACGGCCGTTCTGTGTTAGCCCAAGACCCCAATTCCCCTGGTTCGCTGGGGATGGCGATTTCTGAGGCTGTGGAAGTGGCGGCCATGTCTGGCGGCACGAAGAAATATGGCCTGGGTTCGGTGCTTAACCATGTGATGCTGCATCAAACGGTGATTGGGCAGGAAGCATTGGAGCAGATGGAAATGGCTGGCGAGTATCCAGACGTGATCATTGGTTGTGCGGGTGGCGGTTCTAATTTTGCTGGTTTTGCCTTCCCGTTCTTGCATCAGAACTTTACCAATGGCAAGAAAACGAAGGTGGTGGCGGTGGAACCCAGTTCTTGCCCCACATTAACACGCGGCGAATATACCTTTGACTATGGTGATACGGCGGCCATGGCTCCTGTGGTGAAGATGCATACCTTAGGCCATTCCTTCATCCCCCCGACGATTCATGCCGGTGGCTTGCGTTATCATGGCATGTCGCCATTGGTCAGTGCGTTGGTCAATAATGGGGATGTCGAAGCCCGTTCCGTTAACCAATTGGCAACGTTTGAAGCGGCGGTGCAGTTTGCCAAAGCAGAAGGCATTATGCCTGCCCCCGAGTCAGCCCATGCGATTCGCGCGGCAATGGACGAAGCCTTGGCTTGTAAAGAGAGCGGCGATGAAAAGGTCATTGTGTTCAATCTGTCCGGGCATGGTCACTTTGATATGATGTCTTATGCCGCTTATTTAAATGGCGAATTACAAGATTACGAATACCCACAAGAGGCAATTGAGACAGCGATGTTGGATTTGCCGGATGTGGCGCTATAAATAGCGATTGTAAAAGAAGTGAACAGTGTTCAGTAAACAGTGATCAGTTGGCAGTGAATGTATTACTGATCACTGATACACTGAATACTGTTACTGATTAATGGAGGTCAAAATGGTAGCAGTCGAAAATGCATATCTCCCATCGTTGGATGAGTTTCGGGAACTGGCGGCTGGGGACGCGAATTTAATTCCGGTTTACCGCGAGTTTGCGGCCGATTTGGAGACGCCGGTCTCGGTGTACATCAAGTTGATGGATGAGTTGGGGCCGTCGTTTCTGCTGGAATCGGTGGAAGGTGGCGAGAATGTGGGACGGTATTCGTTCCTGGGCGTGAATCCGCGCGGCATGATTGCCTTGAAGGGGAATCAAATCATCGACACCCGCGAGGACGGTGAAACGATCCGCGAGTTGGCAGAAGGTGAAGATGTGCTGGATGTGGTGAAGGCGGAGATGAGCCGTTTTGTGCCAGCCGACCTGCCTGGTTTGCCTCGTTTTAATGGGGGGGCGGTGGGCTATCTGGGTTATGATGTGGTGCGTTATTTTGAGAAATTGCCGGAAACGGCCGTTTCCCTCCTAAACATCCCCGACGCCATTTTCCTCTTGGCCGACACGCTCATCGTGTTTGACCATGCGCGGCACCGGCTGATCATTTTGTCCAATGCCCATGTGGATGAGGATGTGGAAAAGGCTTACGTGAACGCGGTGGAACGCATCGCGCGTGTCAGTGAAAAACTGCTCCGCCCCTTACCGGCTGTGCCGCAGAGGACGATATGGGGTGAAAAACGGCCGTTCTCCCGAAATCATGCGCCAACATGACCCAGGAACGGTACGAAGAAATCGTGCGCGAAGCCAAAGAATACATCGCCGCTGGCGATATTTTCCAGGTGGTGCTGAGCCAACGGTTCAGCCGCAAAACCACTGCCGATTCCTTCGCCATCTACCGTTCGCTGCGCATGTTGAATCCGTCACCTTACATGTTCTACTTCAACATTCCAGAGTACGACATGCAGGTGGTGGGCGCATCGCCCGAAATGCACGTGCGCCTGGAAGATGGCGTGGCCACCGTGCGCCCCATCGCTGGCACCAGATGGCGCGGCAAAACGCCCGCCGAAGACGACGCCCTGGCCGCCGACTTGCTCGGCGATCCCAAAGAACGCGCCGAACATGTCATGCTCGTCGATTTGGGACGCAACGACATCGGCCGGGTGAGCAAATACGGCACGGTCGAGGTCAAAGATTTGATGGTCGTCGAGCGCTACAGCCACGTCATGCACATCGTCAGCCAGGTGGAAGGCGAAATCAAAGATGGCATGGATGCCTTCGACCTGATGCGAGCCACGTTCCCGGCTGGCACGGTGAGCGGTGCGCCCAAAGTGCGCGCCATGGAAATTATCGAGGAACTGGAAGGCGAACGGCGCGGTTTGTATGCTGGCGCGGTGGGCTATGTCAGCTACGATGGCAGCATGGACACCTGCATCGCCATCCGCACCATGCTGGTGGAAGGTGATACCGTTCATGTGCAAGCGGGCGCCGGCATCGTCGCCGACAGCGATCCGACGTACGAGTACAACGAAAGCGTCAACAAGGCAAAGGCGTTGGTTGTGGCGGTGGATCGGGCGGAAAAGGGATTTTGTAAAAGTTGCAAGTTGCAGGTGGCGAGTATGTTTACGAGTTACGAAGAGTGGTTGACCAAAGTTCCTGAACAGATACAGAAAGATCCGCTTTGGTCTTTTCTGACTTATCGAAAAGCGTTGTTTTTATCGGATTTGGCTTGGTTTGACTCAGCGAGATTTGAGAAAGAATCGAGAGCTAAAGCATTATCTTGACAGCAGATCAACAACGGCGACGCTAACACTCGCCACCTGCAACCTGCAACTCGCCACACTAAAGGAGTTTGAATTATGAGTGAAGAAACAAAGAAGGTCGTATTTAGCGGCATCCAGCCGACAGGTAATATTCATCTTGGTAACTATTTGGGTGCTGTTAAAAATTGGGTGGCACATCAAGAAGAAAAGATTAACTATTTTTGTATCGTCGATTTACACAGTCTGACGGTGCCGCAAGACCCGGAAAATTTGCGGTTTCAAACGCGGTCGATGGCGGCGATGCTGTTGGCGTGTGGTCTGGACCCGGAGAAATCGACGGTGTTTATCCAGAGCCATGTGCAGGCACACGCGGAAGGGTGCTGGATGTTGAACTGTGTCACGCCGCTCGGTTGGCTGCAGCGCATGACGCAGTACAAAGACAAATCGGCCAAACAAGAAAGCGTCTTGGCTGGGTTGCTTGATTATCCCGTGCTGATGGCTGGCGACATCATCTTTTATGATGCGGACGAAGTGCCAGTCGGTGAAGACCAGAAGCAGCATGTGGAACTGGCGCGTGACATTGCCCAGCGCTTCAACAGTCTCTATGAAGAAGAATTTCTTCGTGATACCGAAGCCGGTGATCCCTGAATTTGGGGCGCGGGTGATGGGACTGGATGATCCGACGGCAAAGATGTCGAAGAGTTCGGCCGATAAGCGCGGTCATGCCATTCGGCTGCTGGATGATCCGAAGGAAATCATGCGCTCGTTTAAGCGGGCTGTCACCGATTCTGGCAATGAGATTGCATTCTCGACTGATCCAGAGAAGGCGGGTGTGAACAATCTGCTGGGCATTTACAAAGCGGTCACGGGTAAGAGCCAGGAAGATGTGCTGGCTGATTTTGCGGATGCGCGGGGTTATGGTGACTTGAAGGTCGGCGTGGCGGAAGTGGTGATTGAGATGCTGGCGCCCATTCAAGAACGGTATCATGGACTGATGACAGATACGGCCGAACTCGACCGTCTGATGGCGATTGGTGCGGAGCAGGCGCAGGCGGTGTCGCAGCCGAAAGTGGATCGGATGAAAGAGATGATGGGCTGGTGATGCCTGGATGAGTTTTTTAATACAAAGGGACGAAGAAACAAAGACACAAAGGGAAAAAACCAAGGTTTATTCTTTGTCCCTTTGCTCCTTTGTTTCTTTGTATTGAAGAATTTTTTATTGAGTGAGAGAAGGTGAAGTATGGATAAACGGCCGTTTCTATTCCTAATTCTATTGTTGATAAGCACATCACTGGCGTGTGGTGCTGGTCTCGACGCCCACACCTGAACCTTCGCCGATTCCCACGATTACGTTGGCGCCGGTAGAGGGTTTGGCTAACGGCCGTTCCTGATAATACCGACACGGTATCTACGGCCACGGCCGTTTTGCCGACTGCGACGGTGGACTGATGCCGAAAAGAGACCATTCCTACCGACATCGCCAACGCGGAAATTGTTGAAGACGTAACGGCCGTTCCTTTGCCCGTCGTCGCTGGTGAAGTCTTTTGCTCCTGGGCAGAAAACGTCTGGTACACTGGCTGGCGGCGGCGAAGAAACCTATCTCATCGACGGCGTGAAGTTTACGCCTCGCTTTGTCTTTGCGGAAACGGCGGATGAGATTGACCTAATGTTGGCTGTCGCGAGGGCACTGAGGCAAACTTTGCTGGCCCCGGTGGGGCTGAGGTTTTGGTATTTACGGCGGATGATAACGGCCGTTTTGACCTCATCGTCGCAATGAAAACCAGGCAGCGGGCGACTACACCCTCTACCTCTACGATGCCGCCCAAGCCGTGCCGGGCGCGGTTCATCAGCCAAACGTGGCGCTTGGCGGCGGGCGAAACCGCCCAGTTCCAGGTGGAATCTCGCGGCGGCCGGCCCGTGCTCATCTTTGTGGATCCGGTTGACCAAAGCGACATTAGCGTGACGATGACGACCGCTGATGGGCAAACCGTCGCTGATGCCAACTACAGCGGCCCTGGTTCCGCCGAAGCCGCCTTCGTACTGCCGTTAGAAACCACCCGTTACACCGTTACCGTGAGAGAAGATAAACAATGCACCGTCACAAATCAATGTGCTGCTGGTGCCGTTGGAGTGAGATCGAGAGATTGAGAGATTGGAGATTAAGGCGCATGATCCAATCTCCAATCTCTAATCTTAAAAATTTGGAGAATTTACAATGCTTGTTGTAATTGATAACTACGATTCGTTTACTTATAACCTGGTGCAATATTTTGGCGAGTTGGGGCAGGAAATTGTGGTGTTTCGCAATGACCAGGTGACGCTGGACGAAATTAGAGCACTCAAACCAGACCATATCGTCATCAGCCCAGGGCCGGGCGATCCCAGTGATGGCGGTATTTCCAATGATGTGATCCGCGAATTGGGGCCGACGACGCCGATTTTGGGTGTCTGTTTGGGACATCAGTGCATGGGCGATGTGTTTGGCGGCAATGTGGTACGCGCGGAACGGTTGATGCATGGCAAGGTGTCGCCGGTGTATCACAATGGCAAAGGCTTGTTTGATGGTGTGCCCAGTCCGTTTAACGCCACGCGCTACCATTCGCTCATTGTGGAAGAGCCGCTGCCGGAACATTTAAAGGTAACGGCGTTTACCAGTGAAGGCGAAGTGATGGGCATGAGCCACGACGAGTATCCGGTGGTGGGCGTGCAGTTCCATCCTGAGAGCATCCTGACGGAACATGGCAAGCGCATTTTGCAGAATTTCCTGGATGGGAAATGAATTTAACACAAAGAACGCAAAGAACGCAAAGATTGGAAGGCGCAAAGGTTTGATTGTTTTTCTTTGCGTCTTTGCTCCTTCGTGCCTTTGCGTTAAAGATGGTTTAATTTGAAGCACGAGGTGCCGATAACGGCCGTTCCCTACGAATTTCAGCGCGGCGGCAGCCAGATGATGCAAATCGTTAGAACTTGATAGGCT
The DNA here is from genome assembly GCA_963747345.1 of uncultured Chloroflexia bacterium. GTDB lineage: Bacteria > Chloroflexota > Anaerolineae > Promineifilales > Promineifilaceae. The sequence continues at coordinate 118,392 of CAVVFA010000021.1, forward strand.
GGTTTAACATTCGTACTTGTTCAGCTATACAATAAGTGGCATTCGTAACTAGCTCTATGTCGGTATTGCTGACAACAGTAAGGGCAAATGCAATAAGTCGGAAATTCGGGATACTGATACAGATGGAACACTGATAAAATAAATCTTTATGCAGTGTAATTCACGTCATCAGTGTCCTTACAAATTTAAAACGAGGAAAACAATTTATGAACTCCCACGGCTTTGAACTGCTTCGCGAAGAACACATCGACGAACTCAACACCGACGCCCAAATTTGGCGGCACGAAAAAACCGGTGCCGAACTGCTCTCCCTGAGCAACGATGACGAAAATAAAGTATTTGGTATTACCTTCCGCACGCCGCCCACCGATTCCACCGGCGTGCCCCACATCATGGAACATTGCGTTTTAGGCGGCTCGCGCAAGTATCAGGTAAAAGAACCTTTTGTGGAACTGATTAAAGGCTCGCTCTACACCTTTGTCAACGCCTTCACCGCGAGCGGATAGCACTATGTATCCGGTTGCCAGCACCAATACTCAGGATTTTTACAATCTCGTTGATGTCTATTTGGATGCGGTTTTTCATCCGCTGATTACCCCGTTTCACCTCCAGCAAGAAGGCTGGCATTATGAATTGGAAGACGTGAACGAGCCGTTGGTCTACAAAGGCGTCGTCTTCAATGAAATGAAAGGGGCGTATTCTTCGCCGGATAATGTGCTGTATCGCTTACGGCCAAAAAACACTGTTCCCCGATACGCCTTACGGTGTCGATTCGGGCGGCGATCCCGAAGTGATTCCGGATTTGACTTATGAGCAGTTCAAGGAATTCCATGAGACCTATTATCATCCTTCCAATTCCCGCATCTTTCTTCTACGGGGATGATGATATTGAAGACCGTCTGCGCATTTTGGATGAATATTTGAGCGAATTTGATTTGTTGGGTGTGGACTCGCGGGTGCCATTGCAAGAACCGTTTGCGGAGCCAAAGCAGTTTGTTTATCCCTACAGCGTCGAAGAAGGGGAAGAGGCCGATAACAAAGCGATGGTCGACATTAACCTGGATGCTGCCAGAATCGGTCGATACGGAGTTGGTGTGGAGCCTGAGCATTTTGTCGTATGCGCTGGTTGGCACGCAAGCTTCACCGCTGCGTAAAGCGTTGATTGACTCTGGCTTGGGTGAAGATTTGACGGGCAGCGGCTTGTCAACGTCGCTGCGCCAGATGACGTTTGGCGTGGGCATGAAGGGGATTCGCAAGGAAGACGCGGACAAAGTGGCAACCCTGGTTGACGATACCTTGAACCAACTTGCGGCTGATGGGTTTGAGCCAGATATGATTGAAGCGGCGCTCAACAGTATCGAGTTTAGCTTGCGTGAGAACAATACCGGTTCTTTCCCGCGTGGCCTGGGTTTGATGATGCGGGCTATGAATACCTGGAATTATGGGCGCGACCCGTTGATTCCGTTGAAATATGAGGGGCCGTTAACGGCCGTTAAAGCCCAAATCGCCAACAATCCCACCTATCTTCCAAGACCTCATCCAAACCTATTTGCTGGACAATACCCACCGGGTCACGCTCCTGTTAGAACCAGATGCCACCCTGAATCAGCGCAAAGAAGCGGCTGAAAAAGAGAAACTAGCCGCCATCAAAGCGCAAATGAACGAAGCGGAACTGGCAGAAATCATTGCCACCACGGCGGCGCTCAAAATGCGCCAGGAAACGCCAGACACACCCGAAGCGCTGGCCGCCATCCCCAGGTTGACATTGGTCGATCTGGACAAAGAAAGCAAGTCAATCCCTAGCGTTGAGAGTGAAGCGCACGGCAGTACCATTCTGCATCACGATTTGTTCACCAATGGCATTGTCTATTTAGAAGTTGGCTTTAATCTCAAGCAAGTGCCTGGTGGATTTGCTACCTTATGTCAAGCATTTTGGGCGTTCGCTGTTGAAATTAGGCACAGAAAGTGAAGATTATGTTAAGCTTTCCCAGCGTATTGGACGCAAAACGGGGGGTATCAGTCCTTCGTACTTTATGTCTACCAAAGCCACCCGCGCCGACAGCGCCGCCTGGTTCTTCTTACGCGGCAAGGCGACGATGGATCAAAGCCAGGAACTGCTCGACATCATCCGCGACATGCTGTTGACGGTGAAGCTGGACAATCAAGATCGCTTCCGCCAGACTGTGTTGGAAGCGAAAGCACGGCAGGAGTCGGGGTTGATTCCGGGTGGGCATGGGGTGGTAAACGGCCGTTTACGTGCCAAATTCAACGAGGCAGATTGGGCCGACGAGCAAATGGGCGGCATCACCCAACTGCTCTTCCTGCGCCAACTGAGCGAAGACGTGGAGAAAGATTGGCCGGGCGTCTTGGCAAAACTGGAAGCTGTGCGCCATCATCTGCTCAACCGCAACGCCATGATCTGCAACGTCACCCTGGACGACGAAAACTGGTCTCAATTCCAGCCCCAATTGCACGATTTCCTGACGGCGATGCCTGCCAGCGAGGTGGCTCTTGGCCGACTGGTCGCCGGCGCTAAGCCGCACCAACGAAGGCTTGACGATTCCGGCACAGGTCAACTACGTGGGTAAAGGCGCTAATCTCTACGACTTGGGCTACAAACTGCATGGTTCCAACTCCGTCATTCGCAAGTTCCTGGGCACGACCTACCTCTGGGAAAAAGTGCGGGTGCAAGGTGGCGCTTACGGCGGCTTCTGCACCTTCGACCGTGATTCTGGCGTGTTCACCTATCTGTCTTACCGTGATCCAAATCTGGAAAAAACGCTGAACAATTACGATGGCACGGCCGATTTCCTGCGCAATCTCGATTTACACGAAGATGAACTGACAAAATCAATCATCGGCACGATTGGCAGCCTCGATTCTTACCAACTGCCGGACGCCAAAGGCTTCACGTCGCTCTCCCGCCATCTCATTGGCCTGACGGATGAAGCCCGTCAGCAGTACCGGGATGAGGTGTTGTCCACCACTGCCGCTGATTTCAAAGCGTTTGGTGAGGTGTTGGCGCAAGTGAATGAGAACGGGCGTGGTGGTTGTTCTCGGTTCGGCTGATGCGATTAATGCGGCGAATGGCGAGAATTGGATGGAAGTGTCGCGGGTGATGTAGAAAAGAAATTATTACAAAGGCACGAAGGAACAAAGGGACAAAGAAAACTTTTAAACCTTTGTTTCTTGGTGTCTTTGTCTCTTTGTAATAAATTGTTAGACCTGAATATGCCGCTTTGGTTGCTGATTTTTATCGGTTTTTTGATAGTTTCATTTTTATGGTTGATAGCGCTAATTTTTTGGCAAATGGCACAATTTCCTATCGAAATGAGCGCCAAAAGTTTGCAGACCGGACGGGATTACATGTTAAGCGTACATCAACTGATACAGCAGCCGTTTTAGGATTTTATCGAGAGCGTCAGGTACAAATCGATCATATTTTTTCTCGAAGCCGACCGACTTTTAGTATTTATCGTGGTTCAGGTAGAGGGAAATTTTTGAATATCCGCATCATTGTTAAAAATAAGGCGAATTTACAATTTATTTTAGAACCACATCGCTTCAGACGGGAAGGACTATGATGATTGGCAGCCGATTAAAACGGGTGCGAAAGAATTTGATAAACGCTTTTTCTTAACCGGTAACCCTGAAAATGGAGTGCTGAAATTGTTTGATTCAACACCGTTGCAAAATGGCTTGTTGAAGGAGTTTCACCGCAATCTTAGCGGAGCCGTGTTTTTAGAATTGGACAAAGGTATTTTGGGTTACGAATATTATGAGCATCCACTTTATAGTAGCAATAATGCGATGCAGTTACAGTTTTTGATTGACTTGTTGAGCGATTTGGCGGATGAAATTGACCAAAGAAGTTACGTATAGATTATCCCTAGAAATGGCACGAAAATCCGCAGGTTTCGCAGAGTACTGCAGATCTTTCTCTGCGTCTTGTGGAGCCTCCGTGTAACATTTTTCAGGAGGAAGTGGGTTTTATGGATATGAAAGGTGCGATTGCTGAGGTGATAAACGGCCGTTCCCTCACACTACAACAAGCAGAACAGGCCATGGACATCATCATGAGCGGGGAAGCCACCCAGGCGCAGATTGGCAGCTACTTGACTGCCCTGCGCATGAAAGGCGAAACGGCCGACGAGATTGCAGGCAGCGCCAAGTCGATGCGCAGCCATGTGGTGCAGGTCGAAGATTCCGGTGACGGAGAATGGGCAGTATGCTTGTCGATACCTGCGGCACGGGTGGCGATGGCAAACACACCATCAATATTTCGACGACGGCCGCGTTTGTGGTGGCGGGGCATGGCGTCAAAGTGGCGAAACATGGCAACCGTGCCGCCAGCAGTAAATCTGGTTCAGCCGATGTGCTCATGGCGCTGGGCGGTAATCTGGATTTAACACCTGAGCAAGTGGCGGAATGTGTGGCTGAAGTGGGTATTGGCTTCATGTACGCCATCCACCATCATCCGGCGATGAAATACGCCATCGGCCCGCGCCGTGAACTGGGACAGCGCACCATTTTTAACGTGCTCGGCCCGCTCACCAATCCGGCGGGGGCGACGCACCAACTCATCGGCGTCTACAGCCCGGCGCTCACCGAGCCGATGGCCGAAACGCTGGGCAAATTGGGCAGCAAAGCCGCCTATGTGGTGCATGGGGCAGATGGCCTCGACGAACTGTCCACCACCGGCATCAACCGCGTCAGCTACCTAAAAGAAGGCAGCGTGACCACCTTTGATCTCGATCCAGAAATCTTGGGTTTGCCCCGCGCCACCCTCGACGATTATGTTGGCGGCACACCAGAGGAAAACGCGGCCATCACCCGCGCCATCCTCAGCGGTGAAGAAACTGGCCCCTGCCGCGATGTGGTTCTGCTCAACGCCGCCGCCGCCCTCAGCATCGACTGCAATGATCTATCCGCCGGTCTCTCTGAAGCCACGAGAATCCATCGACAGCGGCAAAGCCCTGGCAGCATTGGATGCCTGGATTGAGAAGACGAACAGCTACAAAGGAGATTAGAGATTCGTGAGACTTATTGAGATTGGAGGAACGAAATCGTTCCAATCTCTAATCTCCAATCCCCAATATTATGAGTGTAACAAACGTATCCATCCGCCGAGGCACGATCCTCGATGAAATAATGACCTTCCACCGGGAAAACTTGCCCAAGATTAAGCGGGAAGTCCCTATGGAAAATGTGCGTGCTTTTGCGCAAACAGCCCCACCACCGCTGGATTTTTACGCGGCACTAAAAGCGCCGGGCTTGTCGTTGATTGCCGAATGTAAGAAAGCGTCGCCTTCGAAAGGGTTGCTGGTGCCGGATTATGATGCGGTGAAGTTGGCGAAGCAGTATGTGGCAGGGGGTGCTCGTGCCATTTCTGTGTTGACCGATGCACGGCATTTCCAAGGCTCGCTGGCTGATTTGCGGGACGTGAAGGATGCGCTGGGCGGCAAAGTGCCAGTCCTGCGCAAAGATTTCATGTTTGACCCGTACCAGATTTATGAGGCACGGGCGGCGGGAGCCGATGCTATTTTGCTCATTGCGGCCGTTCTCAGTGATGGCGATGTGCGTGACTTGCTCAAGCTAACTCACAAGTTGGGCATGAATGCGTTGGTGGAAGTGCATACGGAAGAAGAGTTGACGCGCATGTTGGCGCTAAAGCCGCGCATTATCGGCGTGAACAATCGTAATTTGCAGACGTTTGAGGTGGATTTCGAGAATACGGCGCGACTGCGGGCGATGATTCCTGAAGATGTGGTGGTGGTGGGGGAGAGTGGATTGAAAACGGCCGTTGATGCCCATCACATGTATAAAATTGGGCGTCGACGCGATTTTGGTCGGGGAAAGCCTCGTTAAAAGCAAAGACGTGGTGCAGGCGACAAAACGATTTGTGGAAGCTGGCAAAGTAAAATAGCGACCCCCACCCTAACCCTCCCCCTGAAAGGGAGAGGGGATTGGCTCCCTCGCCCTCAGAGGGAGAGGGCTGGGGAGAGGGTTTTTAATGGACGAACAAGTACACGAACTCAGCAAAACATTATCGGACAATGGCTACCGCATGACAGTGGCGCGAAAGGCGATTTTAGAAGCGTTTGTCGCTAGTCACGGCCATATTACGGCGGATGATCTCGTTGATGTTGTGCATCAAAATGCGCCGAAGGTGGGGCGTATGACGGTTTATCGCACGTTGGAGATCATGTGTCAGCTCAATTTGATTCATCCTGTGTATCAGGGGTCTGGCGCGGCTCATTTTGTGTTGCTGCATGAGGGGCATCACCATCATCTGATTTGTTCTCATTGCAATTGTGTGATTGAGTTTGATGAGTGTATGGTGGCGGGGATGGAAACGGCCGTTTCCCAAAAATTTAATTTCACGGTGCAAGGCCATCTGCTAGAATTTTATGGTCTATGTGCGGATTGTTCGAACTAGCAGCCCGAGACCTCCGAGGTTTTCAAAACCTCGGAGGTCTTTATTGGTAAACAAAAAAGGGGCGCAACCTGTAAAAGTTGCGCCCCTTTTAATTTATCGCTTTGCTCAGATTAAACCATTAGCCAGTTACTGGCAAGGTGTTGATGTTTACGTTCGTGAAGATGAAGTTGGGGTTAATCCAACCTTGTTGACCACCTGGTAAGGTCACTTGCACCCAGCCTGTGGTCGCACTGCGGCCGATAAGATTTAATTGCGTTCCCTGACTGATAACTGTGACAGAGGGATAAGCGGTGCTTGGCCCAGAGCGAACATGGAGCGCACCTGTGGTGACGACTGCGTTAGAGGCAGTCGGTTGTGTTGGTGATGTGGAACCATCGACAACGGGCAGGTTGCTGATAGGCACATTTGCCTGAATAAGCGTGGCGTTGACCCAGCCTTCTGTGCCATTGGGTCGTGCGTACTTTCACCCAACTGCTGTCTGCATTTCGGCCAATCAGGGTGAGTTGTGAGCCTTGATAGACAACTGTGACGGAACTGTAATTGGGGCCAGGAGCCTGAACGAACATTTAACGCGCCGGTGGTGACAACGGCCGTTGGTGTGCCAGTGCCAGTCGAGCCATCCACAATCGGTAAACTGGAGACGGGAACGCTTGTCGTCAGATAGCTGGCATTTGCCCACCCTTCTTGACCACTGCTGGTACGTACTTTAACCCAGGTGCCATCTGCGTTTCGGCCAACCAAAGTGAGGGTCGTGCCGTAAGGAACACTGGTAATGGTGGCAAAACTCGCACCTGGCCCCGTGCGGATGTTCAAATTGCCTGTCGTAACGATGGCTGTCGGTGCGCCGGGAATCACGGCATCATCCCACATCACTGGTAAAGTGGCAATGGTGTGATTGGTGGTGATATATCTGGCGTTTGCCCAGCCTTCTTGCCCGTCGAAGAGACGAATTTTTAGCCAGGTGCTAGAGGTAGTTTCGACCTAACAGTTGCACAACATGCCCATAGTAAACTGAGGCAGAACAGCTGTAGCCAGCACCAGGACCAGAGCGAATATTTAGCTGACCGGTGTTGACGGCGCCAACGGCCATGCCTGCGGGTGGTGTAATGGGCGTCTCATTGATAGGCAGGGTGTTGACAGGAACTGTGGTATTCAATGCGCTGGAATTGACCCATCCTTGCGTGCCATCGACCATTTGTACTTTTGCCCAGGCACTGTCGGCGGTGCGACCCAGCAGGGTAACAGGTATAACCCTGATAGGCGATGGTGATGATGGGATAGCCGTAGCCCGGGCCAGAGCGCACATTGACGGCGCCGGTGTTGACGACGCCGACGGCTGGGGTTTGGGCGGGCGGGGGCGTTGTTGTGCCGCCACCAATCACGGGCAAGTTGTTAAACGGCACATCCATGATCAAATAGGTGGAGTTCACCCAACCGACTTGGCCCAGTGTACGTGCGTACTTGCACCCAGGTGTTGGTGGCGCTGCGGCCTAAGACCGCCACGACATGCCCATTATATACGGTGGTTACAATAGCGTCGTTGATATTGGGGCCGGTGCGCACGTTGAGAGCGCCGGTGTTGACGGTACCGTTGGCGGCCCTATCTTGTGCGTGGGTTGGTTGGGCTGTGGCGACGGTGAATAGTGCCAATGCTAAAAACAGGCCAATGAGGAGCCATCTACGAGTAATTTGAAATTTGTTCATAAAACACCCTCCTGAGGGTCTAATCTCAAGGTAACAAAGCCATAAGGTTACATAACAAAGTTACATAATAGTATAGACTATGAGGAGGGTTGTTTGCAAGTCTTTCGCATAATTAGTTGAAAGCGGGCAAAAGAATCAATTGTGAATTGTGAAGTGGGGTAATAGGTGGATTACAATTGCGGAAGTTGTGGAACCGGCATATATGGGGGCAGGGAATGTTTCAGGCAGGTTTTAAGAAGGATGTAAGAAGGATGCAAGAGTAAGGATGAAGCAAGGATGATTGTGTGAGGTGTGGGCAGGTATATGGGGTGAATGGGGTGAAAACGGCCGTTTTGCCTGTATATGGCGAGAGGGGGCGCGGGTAGGGGAATTGAGGGTGGGCCATATATGGGGGGGTGAATGGTGAATTGTTAATGGAGGGGTGTGGGCGCAAACGGCCGTTATCATCCCATATTCCCAAACTTTGCAGTTTATTTGCAGGGGTTATCTCTGGTTATTGCGCTAGACTGTGCGCTGGCAAGTGGGGTGTGGGCGCAAACGGCCGTTACTCATCCCATATTCCCAAACTTGGCAGTTTATTTGCAGGGGTGGCTCTGGTTTTTGTGCTAGACTGTGCGCTGGCAAGTGGGGTGTGGCTTGTCTAAATTTTATTGAAGTTATTTATATGTTTATAGGCCAAAGAAAAAGGGGTGGAATATGTTGAGCACAAACGTAAAAATTTTGGGATTGTTAACATTTTTGTTCGTTTTGGGAGCCTGTACACCAGACACAGGCTGTGCCTGCCACCATCCCGCCTACCCTTACAAGAGTCATGACGGAAACGAGGAACGGCCGTTGCAAATCCCAACCATCCACCAACCTCCATTGCAATCTTTACATCAACACCTGAAAAAACTCGAACCGCACATACCATCACTCGTAACCAGGATGTCAGTATACCAACTACCACACTCAGACCAACTGATACTCCTCAATTAGCAGTGACCTCTGATCCCGATCATTACGATATACCAGTGTGGGTCTCTGATCCCGAGGTTAATGTTTTGTTGTTTAACAGAGACTTTGAGGGTGACACTGTTTAATCCGCAAACAGGCGAACAATATGACATACCGGTAGAGGGTGGGCCTTCTTTAAGATGGGTACAAAATGAGGAGGGTCTCTATATTCGTCTCGGATATCCGTCCGCCTGGGATGCTCCTACATGGTTGGCAGAAGAAATCCATGCCGTAACGGGGCAAATACACCGGCTTGAAGGCCCTAGAGAACTTACACCTACGCCTGGCGTTCCGCCTATTCCCTCGCCAGATGGACGTTACCTGGCTCGTATTTTTAGAGCCGAAGGTACGCCAGATGTAGTTTACATTATTGATCAAAAGAGTGGTGAAGAAACAGAACTGGCAAATCCTTTTGACAGTCAATATTCTGCAATTTCTGAAATTGAATGGTCGCCCGATGGACAAATGCTGGCGATAGAGAGAACCCGATCCGTTGATGATCCTACTGCGTTTATGGGCAAGAGGTCTATCTCCGCTTTGGCGATTTATTCGCCTGATGGGAATAGGCTTGCTCAATACGCAGATGTGGTTGGTCAGCATATGGAATGGTCTCCGACGTCTCCACACCGTCTGCTTCATCCTAGAGCTGGATTGACTACTAACTCCCCTTGTATTTTGGACGTGAGCGCTAATTCCTATACTTGTTTGGATCAAATTGTGACCTGGCGCGAGAAGCAAGAAGTCGAAACATACAATTACAAATGGTCGCCAGATGGCAGCAAAATTGGATTTATCTATTGGACCGAGTCCTCAGAAAGTGGTTTTTGTTACGTTGAATTAGTTTCAACTGCAATCACTTGTCCTATTACCAAAGAAGATTTCCAGGTAGATGAATATCTGGAACAATTCCCAAGGGATGGAATTCCACGTCTTTTGTATGTACAAGATTACGACTGGTCACCGGATGGCAACTACATTATCCTGCTTGTTGATCCCGCACCTCCCGGAAGCGATGATGGCGGACAAGAGGCAATAGCTGTTGTTGATAGCATGGGAGAGATATTGAACCTATTTGTAGATGGGTGGCATTGGTTTAACTATCCATGGCGTCCGTCCATCCCCGCCCCATCAGAAAAATAACATTTTCCTTGCGCGAGAAATAAATGACTTTGGAAAGACCCTGCCCCAAATTAAATGGTTCTTCGTAAAAGGTTGGTGCAGTCGGTATAATTTGGAATGGATTTTGTGATTCAAATTTAAAAGAAGGGATTAGGAGATTTGGGAATTTTGACGTGGCTGATTCCCGGAGAGGCTTAATCGCTATAAAATTTTTAGGGAAGGACTCTTATGGTTGGTGAACGTACACTGCGGATATTGATTGCGAAACCTGGTTTGGATGGACATGATCGGGGGGCGAAGGTTGTGGCGCGGGCACTGCGGGATGCGGGTATGGAAGTGATCTATACCGGTCTGCGGCAGACACCGGAGATGATTGTGGAAGCGGCATTGCAGGAAGATGTGGATGCGATTGGGCTGAGTATTTTGTCTGGGGCGCATATGCCTTTGACGGAAAGACTGATGGCTCTCTTAAAAGAAGAGGACATGCTGGATGTGCCTGTCTTTCTTGGGCGGCATTATTCCTGAGGAAGATATTCCGCAGTTGAAGGCGATGGGGGTAGCGGCCGTTTTTGGCCCTGGCTCCAGCATTGATGAGATTGCGGTGTTTGTGCGGGAGTCGGTGGCGAGTGAGTGAGTTGATCGACGGTGTGCTTAACGGCCGTTATCGGGCCATTGCTCGTCTCATTACCCAAATTGAAAACAGCGAATCGGCCGCAGAAACGGCCGTTATGCAGCTCCATGCTCATACCGGAAAGGCCCATGTGGTGGGCATTACCGGGCCGCCTGGGGCGGGCAAAAGTTCGCTCGTCAACGAATTAGCCAAAGAATTACGACGACAAGAGAAACGGGTAGGCATTATTGCCGTAGACCCCAGCAGTCCCTTTACCGGCGGCGCTATTTTGGGCGACCGGGTGCGCATGCATGATCTGGCAGGCGACCGCGGCGTTTTTATTCGCAGTCTGGCTTCACGGGGGAATTTGGGCGGATTGTCTCAGGCGACAACGGCCGTTATCAAAGTGCTGGATGCGGCTGGCTTCGATGTCGTCCTGGTGGAAACTGTGGGAGCCGGACAATCAGAGGTGGATATTGCCGCCGCCGCCCATACCACGCTCGTCATCGAAGCGCCGGGCATGGGCGACGACATCCAATCGTTCAAAGCTGGCATCCTGGAAATCGCCGACATTCTGGTCGTGAACAAAGCCGACCGCCCCGGCGCCGACCGTACCGTTAAATCGTTGGAAATGATGCTCCATATGGGCGATGGGCATACCATGCGCCATCATTCGCTGACCCAGCATTATAGTGAGAATGGGGAAACGGCCGTTGCCGTCGATCCGGAAAATTGGCAAGTGCCGGTCAAGCAAACGGTCGCCACAGAAGGGCGGGGGATTCCAGAACTGGTGGCCGCCATAGACACGCACCGCACTTTCATCCGCAAAAGCAGTGAATGGCAGGCGCGGGAAGAAGATCGGTGCCGCCGCGAAATGGAAGAGATATTGCAGGCACGGCTGTGGCAGCGAGTGCGGTCCTCTATGGCTGAATTAGAACGAGAACAGTTGATAACGGCCGTTGCCCGCCGTGAGCTTGATCCTTATACGGCGGTCAATGAACTGCTGCGCCAGATGGAAAATGGAAAGGCATAGAAAAAACGCATGAATACACAAATGATAACGGCCGTGGGCGACATCCAACTCTTTGCTGGCTCAGGCTGTCCCGATTTAGCGCAGCGCATCGCCGAATACGTCAACATCCCCCTTAGCCCCTGGGACATCATCAAATTCCCCAATGAAAACCTGCTGGTACGTCTGCAAGGCAGTGTGCGTGGGCAGGATGTCTACATCATTCAAAGCCACAGTCGGCCCGTGCATGAAAACATCATGGAAATGCTCATTGCCATTGACTGTATGAAACGGGATTCTGTAGGCCGCATCACCGTCGTTGTGCCCTACATGGCCTATTCTCAAAGCGACAAAAAAATTGAACCGCGTGTCCCCATCACCTCCCGCCTCCTGGCCGATATGATTGAGGTTGCGGGCGCTGACCGCTGGATGACCATCGACCTTCACGCCGGGCAAATTCAAGGCTTCTACAAAATTCCTGGTGATTCGCTAACCGCCATGCACATCCTATCAAACTACTTGCGTCAGAAGAATCTGGATGCTGTGGTGGTAACACCCGATCTCGGGTTCGCCAAAAAAGGGCGCAATTTTGCCGCCCAATTAGATTTGCCCCTCGCCTTTGTGGAAAAACGTCGTATTGGCGATTCCAATAAACGAGAAGCACTCACCCTGATTGGCTCGGTGGAGGGCAAAGATGTCATCATTGTTGACGATCTGGTTGATACGGGTGGCTCGATTAAACAAGCCGTGAATTTGGTTAAAGAAAGTGGGGCAAAAGACGTGTATGTCACCTTTACCCACCCGGTATTCTCTGATCCGGCGACAACCCGCTTAGCCAAATTACCCATCAAAGAAATCATCACCACCGATACCATTCCCATCCCTGAAGAGAAAAGATTGCCCAACATGACAATTCTGACAGTTGCCAACTTATTGGGCGAGGTAATCATCCGTTCTCACGAAGGGCGCAGCGTTGGTGAGTTGTTTAACGAATGATGGTGGTCTAATACAAAATTTAGTTAATCGTGGTAAAGTTAGGTAAAAGCGGGAAAGTTTTTGGAAATAAAATTGTGCAAAACCCGCTTTTCCTTGAAGGAAACCACAATTTTGCGTGTTGGTAATTTTAAGAACTTTTTGTGGTTTACCTAAAGGCTGTTGGTTAATTTTTTGTTTGGAGACTGGGATCAAAACCAGTCTCCCTTTTGATTACAGCACTTATTAAGAAGCTACTGGATGTCTGGGGAAATTGGTAGCCACCTCTGAAGTCGTAACGCGATTTGCCAAATCGCGCTACACTGGTGGCGTGCAAAAACGCCAGTGTCCAGAAGCTGTCAAAAAATAAAACCGTCATTTATCAGAGATTAGAGATTGGAGATTAAAGCAGCACAATTTCTAATCTCTAATTTCCCAAAACGCGGAGTTATTGTTTTACAAGTGCTAAGTATCAAATATCATTTAGAGAAAGTGGTCTTCTATGTTCAAAAAACTCGTTTCAAAAATTGTTGGTGATTCCAACCAAAAACTACTTGGTAATTTGCGTCTTATTGTAGATGAAGTTGCGGCATTAGAATCTCAGATTCAGGCATTGTCTGATGAAGAATTGCGAGCCAAAACGGCAGAATTGCGTGAGCGGCATGAAAATGGTGAGCCTTTGGACGATATGCTCCCAGAAGCGTTTGCGCTTGTGCGGGAAGCTTCCATACGAACCACTGGTTTGCGCCACTATGACGTGCAAATTATGGGGGGTATATTGCTCCATCGGGGCGAGGTTGTGGAAATGCGCACCGGTGAGGGGAAAACATTGGTGGCAACCTTGCCGCTGTTTCTCAACGCCTTGTCAGGAAAAGGTATACATCTCGTCACAGTCAATGAATACCTGGCACGCCGTGATGGTGGTTGGATGGGTAATATCTTCCATTTTCTCGGTTTAAGCACGGCTTGTATTGGCCCCCAGCAATTTTCTGCCCTATATGACCCAGAATATGTGAATCCAGGTGCAGAGCTTGAAGATGAACGACTTGTCCATTGGCGGCCGTGCACGCGCCAACAAGCGTATAAAGCAGATGTAACGTATGGCATCAGCAGTGAGTTCGGCTTTGATTACCTGCGTGACAATATGGCAACGAAGAAAGATCGTTTGGTGCAGCGTGATTTGCATTTTGCTGTGATTGATGAAGTGGATAATGTGCTGATTGACGAAGCCCGTACCCCGCTGATTATTTCCGGCCCCGCTCCGCGTTCTGGTAAGGAATATGTCCGCTTTTCTGAATATGTACGTGGTCTCAAGAAGAATACGAATGAAGAAGATGAAGAACCGAATGGTGACTATGACCTCGATGAAAAGAGTCGCAGTGTCAGCCTGACAGAGCTAGGGATTTCTAAGGTTGAAAGCCGAATCCCAGAAATTGATCAAGATGCGGGCGATAGCTTGTATGATCCGCAGTTTTACCAACTGACGTATTATCTTGATAATGCGATGCGTGCTGAATATCTCTTTAAGCGAGATGTGAGTTATGTGGTGCAAGATGGGGAAGTGATTATCGTTGATGATTTTACGGGTCGTTTGATGCCGGGTCGTCGTTATTCAGATGGGTTGCATGAGGCGATTGAGGCGAAGGAACGAGTCGATGTCAAGAAGGAGACGATTACGGTTGCCACAATTACGCTGCAAAATTATTTTCGCCTCTATGATAAACTGGCGGGCATGACCGGTACGGCGCTGACGGATGCTGAAGAGTTCGATAAGATTTATCAACTGGATGTCGCCCCGCTGCCGACCAATGTGCAAGATATTGTGGAAAGCGGCCGAATGAATTTGGTGGAACATAAGGAAAAGGTAGAAGGAGCGACTGCTGTTTCTTATGTTGAGCCGAAGACGAATGAGACTGTTTTTTTCAAACGGACTGATTTTCCTGACCAGATTTATGTCAACGAACAAGCCAAAGATGCGGCTATTCTTAGAGAAATCAAACGGGTTCATGAAAACGGCCGTCCGCTGTTGGTCGGTACCACATCTGTCGAACATTCCGAGCAAATTCACCATTACTTGCAAAAAGAAGGGATTCCCCATACGGTTTTGAATGCTAAAATCAATCAGTCTGAAGCCTTGATTATTGCCCAGGCGGGGCGGAAAGGGGCTGTTACTATTTCCACCAATATGGCTGGTCGTGGGACTGATATTTTGTTGGGCGGTAATCCTGAGGGCATGGCCTCTGAAATGATAGAAGCCAAACTCTTTGATCGCGGACAGTTGACACAGCTCGTTCATCGCCTGTTTACGGAGGGTGAAGAAGAGGCCCGATCCCACGCACAAAAGCACCCCAAGCTAAGTGAGGATTTAATACCTGAGATTCTGGCGTTGAAAGCCAGTTTTGATGAAGCCTTGGTTGAAATCGAAGAGATCCAAATTACCGGGTATCTGGCAAAGAAATTACAAGAACCCTATGAGCTTGACTACAGCGAAATCGTCCATGTTCAACGATTGGTCAGAGGCGGATTTCTGGGTGAAGCGCGTATCTATTTGGATGAGAAAGATAAAGATGTGGCACTGGTAGAAGAATTGGTGCGTTTGACAAATGAATATACACGATACCAAGCTGTAAAAGACGATCCATTAAAGAGTGCCCAATTCTTCTCTGAGACTTACTTTGAGACACACTATAATGCCCGCGCGGCATTGATTCGTGCGGTTTTGGGTGGAGATTTGGCTGAAGCTAAGCAAATTGCTAATGATGTGGCGGGTTTAACGCTACAACTGATTGATGATGTTGAAAATTTGAAAGTGCAAACATTGGCAGAACAGCAGGAAGTACGCCAATTAGGGGGCTTGCACGTTATTGGCTCTGAGCGGCATGAATCCCGCCGGATTGATAATCAGTTGCGTGGTCGTGCGGCGCGGCAAGGTGATCCCGGATCGTCCCGTTTCTTCCTCTCTCTGGAAGATGACTTGATGCGCCGTTTTGGTGGCGAGCGTTTGAAAAGTTGGATGAATCGGGGCGTGATGTCTAATATCCCAGAAGATATGCCGCTGGAGTTTAGTGTGTTAGATCGTATCATCGAGAGTTCTCAAGAACGTATTGAAGGGTTCAACTTTGATATGCGGAAGAACGTGGTGGAGTATGATGATGTGATGAGTCGCCAGCGTCAGGCTATTTATGGGGAACGTCGTGCCATTTTGATGGGAGAGTCCCTTGATTTAGATGACAAAGTAAACGATGCGTTTGCGGGAGCCATTGCCCAGCTTGTAGACCATTACGTTGATAATTATATTCCCTATGTGCAAGGCGAAGTAGATCGAGCCATTGCGGAATATAGTACGGATGCAATCGATACCATTAATACCCAGGGTGTGATTGCGCGGGTTCGCGGATTGCTGCCAGGTGCTCTGCAGCTAGACAGAAACGAACTGGCAGAACTTTCGGCGGGGAATCTTGCTAAACGGTTGATGGAGTTGGCCTATGATAATGAAGAAGAAGGGCTGAATTTACAACAATTGTTGCAAGCGATGGGACGGTTCTTGCCTTTGTTAGCAACGCCCCCTAATTTGGGAACGCTGTCTATTCGTCGTTCGGGTCAATTGCAGGCCAGGGATACGATGAAACGGAATTATTTAGAACATGTGGAAACGTTCTATAATGAGTTCTTGTCAAAGCAAATCGATCCAGCGGATCGAGAGCGTATTTGGATTCAAGCGGAATCCCGAATTGAAAAAGCGTTTTCTGGGTTTAGTGTAGATGGGTTAACATCGAGCAATGCGGCTTCTCGGCAATTGCGCTTTAGATTGGCTATTGATTCGGCCGTGCGCGATCTCTTATTGGCATGTCTCTCTTCAATGGAGAGCCAACAGTTGATTGACGCCCTTATTGGGTATGTGCAAAAACAGCAAACGAAATGGCGTGAAGCTATTGGTGAAGAAGAGTATCGTAATTTCCAACGGCTGTTGCTCTTAGAATCAATTGACCGTGAATGGCGCGATTATTTGACGGCGATGGATGATTTGCGCCGTGAAATTGGCCTGGAGGCGGTGGGGCAGCGTGACCCGAAGGTGCAGTATAAGCTACGTTCGGCGGAGATGTTTATTGATATGCGTCATAATATTGAACAAGATATTGTGGATCGCTATTTCCGCCAGATTTCTAGTCATCAGGTGTATGTGGAGAAGCAGGAAAATGAGAAGGAGTTCCGAACCAATGCCCAAGAGGCTGGTTTTCAAGTTGTGCAACGAAAGGATGGCAAAGGAACGGAACTTCGACGAGATGCGCCTAAGGTTGGACGTAATGATCCTTGTCCTTGTGGGAGTGGCAAGAAATATAAATTGTGTCATGGGCGAAAGGAAAAAGGGAAGGCGTAATGGGGGAATAAAGTTGGCGTAAATTGTTGATGACCAGGGCGGTTTTATTGTTCTGGTCATTGACTTTTAACGGCTCTTTCACTAGCATTCATTGACGTTCCAGTTAAAACGTGTTTTCATGATAAAATGAACATGTATTTTAATTTTGATTGTGGTGCAAACTACAAAGCGAGAGATTTTAGGTGATGCCGTCCCTGAGCACCCATTTTGAAGTTATTAGACAATTTCAGCAGAAGATTGCTACCGTTGATTCTTATCAATTGGTTTGTGCTGCTGTTGTGTCTTTTTTTGATGAGCAGATGGGTTTGGTCGCTGTCGATTTGGGGAAAACGGCCGTTTCCCCTCCACCTTCTTCTCCTACTCACCTTCACCTGAACATCCCCAATACCGCCTATTCACTTAAACTGACACACTCAGTCCCGTTTTCCGAAGAAGATCGAGCGTTGGCTGAATTAGTGTCTGCTTTGCTGGCTTCCGCGCCCTTCTTTGAAACAACAGGGCGATGCCTCCCGGAGCCGCTTCTTAGAAGCGGTTTATACGGTTGTTGAAACGATTCGTGAACTTGAGTCTAACGAAGAAATGTTAGAAGCAGTTCATCGCCAATTACTAGACCTTTTCTCTGTGCCTACCGGGTTCATCGGTTTATATGATGCAGAGAAACAGGAATTGTCTTTTCCGTGCATGACTCATAATGGCGAAACGGCCGTTCTGGAACCCATCTCCCTCATCAATGCAGACAGTTTGGCGGCCTGGGTCGTTGCCAATGGCTTACCCTACATAACGGGTGATTGGCAAAATGATGACAAACCGGTTGTCGGCGTTGCCAAAGGGGATGCCCCCGCTTCGATTATGTGTGTGCCGTTGCTGCTCAACGATGTGGTTTTAGGTGTCGTTTCTGTGCAGAGCCGAGAAAAGCATGTTTTTACAGATGAAGATTTTGAAATCATAACGGCCGTTGCTTCCCAACTCGCCTCTGCCGTCGAAAACGCCCGCAAAATAACCCAAACAAAAGCACTCGTAGAAAAAGGGACGCGGGATTATCAATCCGCCGTCGCCCTGCGTCAGGCTATCTCCGTCATCAGCAGTACCCTCGAAACAAAATCCATCGTCAACCATTTGCTCTTAGCCTTAGACGGTGTCGTTACCTATGATACCGCCTTCGTTTTTTTGTGGGAGAGAAACCATACTTTCCGCCTGGCGGGTGGACGGGATACCTTAAACCGCCCCCTGGATCAATCTCCCGATCAACTGGAAGCCATTTGGCGAGATAGTCCGCTTTTCAAGACCATCCAACAAAACAAAGAACCGCTTCTCATTGCCGATACACAGCAAAACGGCCGTTGGCAACCATTTTCTGGCAGCGAAAAAATCAAAAGTTGGTTAGGCACGCCCCTCATTACAGGCGGAGAAATACTGGGTATCTTGATAGTGCAAAGCTATCAGCTACACACCTTCAACAAACAACAGCAATGGCTGGCTTCCACACTGGCTGTTCATACAGCCGTTTCTTTGCAAAATGCGGATCTCTATCAACGGACTCAGCGACAGCTTAACGAACTGAGTACCCTTTACCAAGCCAGCGCCACCATGACGGCTAATCTCGACCAGGACTTTGTCTTGCAAACTGTTGTCGTGGAAATGGTGCGTGCCCTGCAAGTTGATAGCTGCACGATTTTTGTATGGAGTGCTGGACGGCAGAATCTTGTGCCCGCTGCTCACAGCAATCTGGCACAGACCACGGCCCAATTGTGGGATGAAAACGAGAATCCGATTCACGCTTCCATCGGGTTGAGCCTGGTTGATGACTTAGAGAAAAATAAGATTATTCAGCACGTTTTCAAAACAAAAGAAATCTTCAGCCTTCGCTACGACAGCGCCCATAATCAAGAGCGCCTTGACCTGCTAGAAAATGCCGGCTTACAAGCTGCGTTACTTGTACCCTTAGTCCGCAAAGATGATGTCCTGGGTTTATTGGCGTTGGGACAAATATCCGAACCGCGTTCATTCACGGTGAGAGAGCAGCGGTTGGCGCAAAATTTGGCTGGGCAGGCGGCCGTCGCTATTGAACATGCCCATTTGTATTCTCAGGCGCAGCGCCGTGTTGAAGAGCTGTCAACCTTCCACAAAATCGTATTGCAGCTTAATACACCGTTAAAGCTCAATACTGTTCTGGATGCGATTACCGAATCAGCCCTCAAACTCGTGGATGCCAGCAATTTGCACATCTATTTATACAATCAGGTTACCGGCGAATTTTCATTTGGATCGGCATTATGGCGAGATGGCCGCCATACGCCTGCTGTCACATCTGTACGTGAAGATGGTATGACCGCCACTGTGGTGAAACAGGGTAAGCCGATTATTATCAATGACGCAAAACACCATCCGTTATTCCAAAGTGAAGAAACGAAAAATTGGGGCATTGAAGCCATCGCTGGTTTCCCCTTAAAACGGGGAGACACGGTGATTGGGGCGTTTACCATCACCTATTTACACCCGCATCGTTTTACAGAAGATGAGGTGCTTTTGCTTAATTTGTTGGCAGACCAAGCCTCTGTTGCCGTGCGCAATGCCCGTCTTTTTTCCGAGTCGCAACGCCGGTTGCGCGATATGTCTGCCCTGGTGGATATGGCGCAAAAAGTGACGGGTAAACTTAAAATTGATTCAGTGCTGCAAACGGCCGTTAAGATTTTGCAAGTGCTGCTTAATGCCCGCGCTAGTACCATCACCATGCTGTCTGAAGATCGATCTGAATTGGTGGTTGCGGCGGCCGTTGGGGTGAATGAAGAATATACACAAGCTCGCATGAAGCTGGATGAAAGTATATCTGGCGGTGTGGTGAACACGGGCGATCTCATTCATATTCGGGACACGTATTCTGAACCTGACTTCCTCTTTTTTAGTGAGATTGTGCGCAGTTTGCTGGTGGTGCCGCTCATTGTGCGTGGACAGACGATTGGCACGCTGGCGATTGACAGTGATCGCGCCAATGCTTTCAGCGATCTTGATATTCAATTGATGATGATTGCCGCCGCTCAAGTGAGTATCGCCATTTCAAATGCGGGCTTGTTTGAAGAGGTAGAAGCGAGAGCTTCTGAATTGACAGTGGCTTATGAGGAGCTCAAAGAAAGTGACCGCCTTAAAGATGAACTGGTGCAGAATGTGTCTCATGAGCTGCGCACACCGTTAACATTTGTGAAGGGCTATGTTGATTTGTTGATGGATGGTGAAATGGGATTGGTATCATCTGAGCAACAAGAGGCATTGCATATTGTCGCCACGAAAACGGATGAGATTACGCGCATTATTGATGACATTATCACGCTACAGCGCATCGACTCGGGGAATTTGCAGCTTGATGTGTCGGCGATGGCCGCTTTGATTCAAACGGCCGTTTCCGGACATCGCATCGTAGCCGAAAAGAAAGGGCTGACGATAGTCGCCGAACTGCCGCCCACTCCCGGTTTCGTACTCATGGACAAAGGGCGTATCAATCAGGTGATCGATAATTTGATCGCCAACGCCATGAAATTTAGTCCAAATGGCGGCGTGATAAGCGTCAGCATGGAAGACTTGCATGATGAGATTCGTGTCATCATCTCAGATCAAGGCGTGGGGATGCCCAAAGACAAGCAAAATCGAATTTTTGACCGATTCTATCAAATTGATGGATCTTCCAGACGTCGCTTTGGGGGAACGGGTATTGGCCTGGCTATTGTGAAACGTATCATTGATGCGCATCATGGTAAAATCTGGGTGGAAAGCGAATTAGAGCTTGGTAGTTCTTTCTACTTTACACTACCCAAAAAACAATAAAGAAGCGTAGACACTGACCTGCTGGGGAACAAAGTCTGTGTTTGTAGATTTCAAGATGTAGTTTTTTCTCATTACTGGTAGTTTTGTTTCATATGTTATACCGCTAGATGATTTGCAAAAATCCATCATTCCATACCAGATGGATTTTGTGAATGCCTAAACCGAATTCTCTGTGTGTTTTTATGCCTGCAAATGGACATGCCGTGCTGACAATTGAACAGCTAGAAGCAATGCCGAAGATTGACCTTCATCGCCATTTAGAAGGTTCTTTAAGACTGGATACGCTCATAGAGATTGCCCGTGATTTTGGGTTGGATTTGCCGGCTGGTGATGTGGATAGTTTACGGCCGTTTGTGCAAATAACAGACGATCCCCCTGACCATGAAGTATTTCTAAGCAAATTTGGTATTTTACGCCTCTTTTATCGCAGTCCTGAGATGATTTCTCGGCTGGCTTATGAGGTGGTGGCTGATGCCGCTGCTGATAACATTAAATATCTGGAGCTGCGTTTTAGCCCACAGGCGCTGGCGCGGGTGCGCGGGTTTGATTTGGGGGAAGTGACGGATTGGGTGATAACGGCCGTTAACCAGGCCAGTATCGATTTCAATATCAAAGTGGGTCTTATCATCACCTTGGTGCGTCATGAACCGTTATCCCAAGCCCAACAAGTCGCAAAAATTGCGTATGCGCGGGCGGGACAAGGCATCCTGGGCATTGATTTAGCGGGTGATGAAGTCAAGTTCCCGCCAGCCCCCTTCATCCCCATTTTTAAAGAAGCCAAAGAAGTGGGCTTGGGGGTGACTATTCATGCAGGCGAGTGGGCAAGTGCGGTGGGGGTGCGTCAGGCGATTGAAGATCTGTACGCGGATCGGGTGGGGCATGGGGTACGCGCCATCGAAGATTCTGAAGTGTTGCGCTTAATTTATGAACGGGGCGTGGCCCTTGAAGTGTGTCTGACAAGTAATTTACAAACGGGTGTGGTGCACAGTATTGGGCATCATCCTTTGCGTGACATGTTGAACTTAAACTTGCTTGCCACTTTGAACACAGATGATCCCAGTGTGAGTAATTTAACCTTAACGGATGAATATGAAGTTGCCGTCAACTCCCTTGATTTTGGTTATGCTGAATTACGGCAACTGATACTCAACGCGGCTGCGGTCTCCTTTCTTCCCGATGGCGAGCGCAACCAGTTGATAAAATACTTTTCTCAACAGCTTCCTGAAACTGGCTTCTCTGTTACTGAGTCGAATTCCACTCTTTAACGGCCGTTTTAATAATCCCCTGTACCGCGCTATCCTCAATATCTGCTGGTTTTTCATACTGCTTACCGTCTGCCAGAATTTGTAGCCCCCCTGTTGGGCTTTGTTCCAGACGAATGCCTCGATTCATCATGTCTGGCGTGGCTTCAATATGTCGTTGCAAAATCAGATTGATTTGTTCGGCAATGCTTAACTGTTTGGGCGCGCTCGCCGCCGGTTTTACATCACCCGTTTCAGAAATTTCAACCAATGGTTGCACGTCCTGCGCTGATGTGCCGGTGCTAAACATGCTACCAGACCGTCCTTTTTTCGCGGGTTTGTTCTTTTCTGCTGCAACTTGCTGTTCTAGTTGAGCCAGGAATGCTTCTTGCTGGCCAGCGAGTGATAGTTCCGGTTCTTCGGCTTGTTTGGGGGTTGGAGGTGGCAATAGTTGCGGCACAACACCAGCATCTTCCAATACTTTATAGCCACCACAGAAATCAACGAGTTCACCAATAGCTGCCAGAAGCCGTTGGCGAACTTTAGGATTGGTGACGTCGGCTAACGTAGCATACCGTTCTTCATTGGCGTCAACAACAAGTTTCCCCAGAGGGGGAACACGCAGCACGCGCATCATTTCGATTTCATTTTTCATGTTTTGTCTCCTTTGGCAACGGCCGTTTTAATACCAATATGATGAAAATTTTCCATTATTTACTTTTGACAGGTTGGACAAAAATGGGTACTGCGTCTGTTCATCACGATTCGTTCAATAGGCGTCTGGCACTGATAGCACGGAAATCCCGTGCGTCTGAATACGGCGACTGCATTTTGCATATCGCCGCGTGTGCCATCTGGTTTGGTGTAGAGGTCGATGCTGGCACCTTCGCGTTCTATGCCCAGTGTAAGCACTTTTTGAATGGCAGTGTAAAGCGCCTCAATCTCGTTTTCTGTGAGGGAATTGGCGGTGCGGCGCGGGATGGATACGGGCGTAGAACAACGCTTCGTCGGCGTAAATATTGCCCACACCGGCAATAATTTGTTGATCTAACAGCAGCGGTTTCATGGCTCGGGAACGGCCGTTTAGCCTCTCTTGCAATACGTCAGGCGAAAATGCCTCAGCCAATGGCTCTGGTCCCAACCCGCCGAGCACTGTTTCTGGGTCTGCACCAGATACACCCGCCCAAATTTACGCATATCGCGGAAACGCAGCTCCTTGCCGTTGTCCAACGAGAATGTGGTATGCACATGTTTGTGAGGCGGCTGGCTGGCATCCACAACGGACAAATGTCCCGACATCTTCAAGTGAATGATGAGCGTATCACCACCGCTCAAACTGAAGACAAGGTATTTGGCGCGGCGGTTGATGGCCTCTACACGCTGATCCCGTATCTGCCAATGGAGCGCATCTACATCGTGGGT
The DNA here is from genome assembly GCA_963747345.1 of uncultured Chloroflexia bacterium. Taxonomy (GTDB): domain Bacteria; phylum Chloroflexota; class Anaerolineae; order Promineifilales; family Promineifilaceae. The sequence continues at coordinate 142,098 of CAVVFA010000021.1, forward strand.
GGCTAACTGACGCGGCCAATTATTGGAAACGGCCGTTATCGTGCGACCAAGCTAAAGGTTCCCGTAAAGCGCGGACAGTGGTTTCAACTTCTGGTAATTCAGGCATAATTAAAAGGTTGCAAAGTTGCAAAGGGGCAGAGTGGCAGAGCTAGCAGCGCACCACCACCTTGTCGCCGGGTTGCACAACGACGCTGTAATTGACTAATAAGTTTGCCAGTTTTTTAACGCGAGGGTCGCGCCATCAAAGTCTCCTACGCTTTTCTTGTTTTAATCAGGGGATTATACATCGAAATTTGCTTGATTATTAGGGGGGAGTGGATTAGTATACACGTATGTATCCTGAAGATCGTGTCTTGGTGGCTTATGTGCCATCTCCCGCTGATTTTGCTCTGATTCAAGGGCAGGGATGGTATCGTATTCCCTATGCCACAGCCCCCAAAGGACTGTATGCAGAATGGGTTGCTTTCTATTTTGGGGCGGCGTTTGGGTCGAATAAATGGTCTGTACAGGCGTATGCCCCCCGCTTGGGGCATGAGTTGGTGCAGCGCCGTGACTTGCTGCCTCACCAGCCTGCGCATCCCCGTGCCGATGAGTGGTATTACCGATTACAGCTAGGCAGACTGGAATTTTTAGAACGCCCCATTATTAGTTTGCAATGGCGGCGGATCACGTTCCTGCATACAACAGGGGATCGCTTTCAAGATGCGGTGGAACTCAATGATTTATTCCTGGATGGCGAAGGGTATGTAGACCGGGCGTTTACGGTGCTGAAAGACGGCCGTTCTCCTTCCCAATCTGCGTACACCATCCAGAAGCCATCAAAAATAAAAGAACCTCGCGCTCCGTATGCTACAGGTGGTCGTACAAACTTAGCAGACCCCCCGAAAGCACAAATAAATTATCAGCCTAGCAATAAAAGCGTCGTTTCCTATGCGACTTGATACCTTGTTGGATGACCTTGATGCCACTTTGCCCAACAGCGCTGTCATTCGCCCTGGGGGCAGCTTGTTGATGATGGTTGGTTTACCGGGCACAGGCAAGACCTCGGTGGTCAATGAGTTGCAGCCGATGATGTCCCATGTGGTGATTGCCACCGACAAAATCCGGGCTTCGATGCGACAATCTCCCGTGTATACTTCTTCTGAAATCATGTTGGTTTATGAACTGTGTTATGGCTTGATTGAGCGTCGGTTGAACGCGGGACAGCGCGTGGTATTTGATGGTTCCAATATGCTGGCTGCGCGTCGTGACTATTTGCAAAAATTGGCGCGTCGCTGTGGTGCACCGGTAGCGATTTGTTACGCGCAGGCGTCACAAGAGGTTATCCAGCAGCGCTTACGGGCGAGGGCGCAGCGTGGGCATAATAAAACGGATAAGTCTGACGCGGATTGGGCGGTTTACAAATGGATGGTTGAAGCGCAAGAACCGTTAACAGAAGACCATTTAATTGTGGATACGACGGTTACACCCCCTGAAAAATTAGCAAAAAATCTATATGAGTATTGGCTCAATGTTGAAAAAAATGCAGCAAGCGACCCTGATCTACAATCCCCTGGCTGGGCCAACAAACTTAGCCAGCTCCATGGCCCTTATCGCTGATTTTTGGCGATCTCAGGATTGGCAAGTAGACATAAAACCAACTGAGGCGGCCGGTCATGCCACGGTTTTGGCGCGGGAAGCCAGCGTAGCCGGGCATTGTATGGTGATTGCGGCTGGCGGTGATGGTACGTTGGGCGAAGTAACCAATGGCCTGGCTGGTTCCCCTACGATTATGGCGCCGCTGCCGGCGGGAACGGCCAATTCGTTTGCGAAGGAACTGTTGATGCCGCGTCCAGGTTTGCTCAATAAGCAGGGTTTGTTAGAAGCTGTCGATACGTTGGCGGCGGGGCGGGTGCAGGGGATGGATTTGGGGTATACGCCGGATGCGGTAGCGGGTAACGGCCGTTATTGGCTGTTATGGGCGAGTGTGGGAGCAGACAGTTACCTGGTTGATCAAATTGAACCGCGTCCCAAATGGTCAAAGCGTATTGGGCCGGCGGGTTATGCGCTGCAAAGTATGTTTATTTTGCCCAAAGCGCCCTCTTTTCAGGCAACGGTGACAGTTGATGAGCAAACTTTTTCTGGTGAGTATTTGCTGGTTTTGATTAGTAATGCGCGTCGGTATGTGGGGGGGATGGTCGATTTAAGTCCAGATGCCCAGTTGGATGATGGGCTGGTTGAGGTGTGGTTGTTGGAGGCGGGTGGGATTCCCCAGTTGGCAAAATATGCCGTGCAGTCTAAGTGGGGCGATTTGGCTGATAATGCGCATGTGGTGAAAGTAAACGGCCGTTCCATCACCATTGAGTCTAACCCGCCCATGCCTTGCCAAACAGACGGGGAAAAGTCGGGCAATACGCCGCTTTCGGTGCAAGTTAAACCGCGTGCGCTTCAGCTCCTTGTACCTTCGACTGCGCCCACTAATATGTTCTGCCACCCGGGTGTGCCGCTGCGAGAGTTTTCAGTGAACAGTTTTCAGTGAACAGTGTACAGTAATCTCCAATCTCTAATCTCTAATCTCCAATCTTTCTAAAAACAACTCTACTGCTTCCGCCGTTTCTCCTGGTTTCTCCACCATCATCATATGGCCTGCGCCATCCAGTAGCTTGAATTGGGCTTGGGGCATGTTGTCGGCGAGAAAACGGCCGTTTTTGGGCGGTGTGAGCTTGTCTTCTGAGCCGGCGATGACGAGCGTGGGCAGGTTGATCTGCGCCAACTGGTCGCGGATATCGAACTGATCGCAGGCGGTGAAATCGTTGTGCAGCACGGTGGGCGATGTTTGCGCCAGCACCTCGCGCCCACGAGCCACCATCTCTGGCGGGGCGGACGGAGACCAGAAAAACTGATTGATAGTGGTTGTTGTTTGTTCAAAGTCGGGCAATACCTGGTCGAGGATGGCAGGTGAGACGCGCAGTTTTGCACCTGTGCCGATGAGAACGAGTCCGGCCAGTTCTGGCAGATGGTGCAGGGCGATGGTTTGCGCAATGGCGCCGCCCATGGAGTGACCGATTAGGATTACGTTGTTCAAGTTCAACGGTTTGAATTAATTGGACGATTTCTGATCGCATACGCTTCGATTTGCGCGTAGCCATCACCGCCAGAACGGCCGTGGCCGGACAAATCAACGGCGTAGACGTTGGCTTCTGGCAGTCTTCGCAGCGCAGCAGGCCAGACGAGATGGTTGCCACCTGCGCCGTGTATGAGAATGACGGTGTGGCTGGGGTGTGGGCTGCGGTGCAAGGCGTAGAAAAATGGGTGGTGGTTTATGATTATTGTGGGCATACGGGTAGTTTACCGTATTTTTTGGGCGTATACCGTAGAATGGTCGCATTTGTTACAATTCGTAGCATAAAGACTCTAAGGGTTGTTTGAATTATATTTCAATTCTCTGGGCATCAAACCCTTAGGGTCTAGGTCTAAACAGGAGAGCGACTCATGACTTACGATCTGGTAATCAAAAATGGCACGGTGGTAACGGCCGTTTCCACCACCCAGGCAGACATCGGCATCATCGGCGAAAAGATTGCGGCTGTCGGCCAAAACTTGAGCGGCAAGCGGGAGATCGACGCGACGGGCAAGTTGGTGACGCCGGGGGCGATTGACGTGCATGTCCACCTGGAAATGCCGATTGGCGATTTTGTTTCTACCGATGATTTCTACACGGGCACTCGCGCGGCAGCGTTTGGCGGCACGACCACGATTATCGATTTCATCGAAACTGCGCCAGACGAAACCATGCTGGCCGCCCTGGCCGCGCGTCGCGCCAAAGCCGACCCTAAAGTGCTTATCGACTATGGCTTACATATGACTATCGGCCCTACGGACATCCCTAAACTTGACCAGATTCCAGCGGTGTATGAAGCGGGCTGCGCCAGTTTTAAGCTCTACATGGCCTATGGGCTGCGGCTGCATGATGGCGAATTGTTACAGGCGTTAACGGCAGTTTGTGATGTCGATGGCTTGCCCGTGGTTCATGCCGAAAATTGGGATGTGATTTGCGCCCTGATTGCCCAGAATCTGGCTGGCGGGCGCGTGGAACCCCATTGGCATCCGCGCAGCCGTCCGGCGCTGCTGGAAGGGGAAGCAGCGGCGCGGGTGATTGACATTGCCGATTATGTGGGCACGCGGCTCTATATTTTCCACGTTTCCTGCCAGGAGACGGTGGCGCAAATTGCGGCGGCGCGACTGCGAGGCTTACCCATTTACGGCGAAACCTGCCCCCACTATTTGCTGCTCGACTGGGATTTGTATGACCTGCCGGGCGTGGCGGGAGCGCTGCCCGTTTGTTCGCCGCCGATTCGGGAGCAGGCAGAGCAGGAGAATTTATGGCAGGCGTTGGCGCGGGGAAACCTGCAAGTCGTTTCCACGGATCATTGTCCGTTTGCCCTGGATGAGAAGGCGAGTCGTTTGGGCAATTACAGCCAGATTCCGGGCGGCGTGCCGTCGATTGAGATTCGTTTTGGCGCGGTGTATCAGCGCGGGGTGCAGGCTGGGCTGCTGACGCTTAATCGGTGGGTGGCGGCTTGCTGCACACGACCGGCCCAGTTGTTTGGTTTGCAGCAGAAGGGCGACATTGCCGTGGGCTTTGATGCGGATTTGGTGATTTTTGACCCAGAACGGCCGTTTACCGTTACCCCAGAGTCTTTGCATGAAGCGGCTGGCTGGACGCTCTACGAAGGCATGTGCTTCCGTCGGCTGGCCGCAAACCACCCTCAGTCGCGGCGAAATCATCGTGGATGACGGGGAGCTGTTGGCGCAGCCCGGTCGCGGACAATTCGTAAAACGAGCATTTTGAGTCAGTTTCAATACAAGGAGACAAAGGGACAAAGGGACAAAGGTTTTTCTTTGTTTCTTTCATTCTTTGTTCCTTTGAGTTAAAGATTTTTGAAGAGAAGACATGCGGCATACCACGAAAAATAAAAAATTTGGCATCGAATTAACGCTAATTTACGCGAATTATTTGACCTTTCGTAACAAAAATTCGCGGTAATTCGTGACAATTCGATGCTATTTATAAAGGACAAATATGCAACTCAACATGGCAGGCTTCAAGATTGGTCACGCCACCGATACGGAAAATCATACCGGCTGTACCGTTATTTTATGCCCGGAGCATACCACTGGCTCCGTCGATGTGCGCGGCCCTGCGCCGGGCAGTCGTGAGACGGCGCTGCTAGGAGCCGATAAACCGAACCATTTTGTCAATGCTGTCTTGCTGACAGGCGGCAGTGCTTTTGGCCTGGCGGCAGCGGACGGGGTAATGTGCTATCTCAAGGAGCGCGGCATCGGTCATCCCACGCCCATCATGCCCATTCCGATTGTGCCAACGGCCGTTGTCTTCGATATTGGCTTCAACATGGGCCAGCGCCAGCCGGACGCCGCCATGGGTTACGCCGCTTGTGGGCAGGCTGGCGACGGTGATATTGCTCAAGGAAATGTGGGCGCTGGCGCCGGTGTCTCTGTGGGCAAATGGGGTGGTTTCCAGCATATGATGAAAAGTGGCGTCGGCGTGGCGGGTGTATGCCTGGATGATTTGGTCGTGAATGCCATCGCCGTCACCAATGCCGTCGGCGATGTGGTGGCTGGTGATGGTTCTGTGTTGGCTGGGGCGCGAAAAGAAGCGGGCGGCTGGCTAGTGGAAGATCACCCACTGCGTTTTATCTCCATGGAACGGATGCCGATGCCCGGCACGAATACGACGCTGGTCGCCGTCTGGACGAATGCGCGTTTGAGCCGCCCTGAAGTGAATCGTGTGGCGCAGCGAGCCCATGATGGCATGGCGATGGCCGTGCGTCCCATCCACACCTCCCACGACGGTGATACGGCCTTTGCGCTGGCCTCTGGTATCGTCAAAGCGCCGTATGATTTGGTTGCCAATGCCGCCGCAGAAATGACAGCCGAAGCGATTCGCAACAGTGTGCGTATGGCGAAGTCGCTGCTGTTTGCTCCAGGGCTTTTTGAAGGATGAGGGATGAATGATGAAGGATGAAGGGTCTGGTTTACCGAAGGTGCCGGCGTTTGAGACGCAGTTTGTGGAAGCGTTGGGGGTGAGGACGGCTTATGTAACGGCTGGTGAGCCGGATGGTCGGCCAATTGTATTGCTGCATGGCATGTCGTCGTCGGCAGATAATTATCGGGAGACGATGTATGCGCTGGCTGAGTCGCGCTGGTTGATCGCGCTGGATATGCCGGGCTTTGGCCTGAGCGAGGAGACACAGCCTTACACGATTGTTCATTTGGTGGAATGGCTGGCGGCGTTTCGCGAAGCGTTGGAACTGCCGCCGCTGGATTTGGTGGGGCATTCGTTTGGTGGGGCGTTGGCGACGAGTTTTGCGCTCTCGTATCCAGAGGATGTGGTGAGTTTGCTGTTGTCGGCGCCGGCGCTGATGGCGGCGGTGGGGTATCCTGAGTTTGTGAAGAAAATGATGATTTGGCTGCGTTTACCGGAATCGGGAACGGCCGTTTCCCAATCTCCACGTATCGTACAGCAAGCGGTACGCAATTCATCCTTCGCGCCCGAACAATTTGACGACGATGTGTGGGAAAGGCGCGTGTGGGAATATCATCATGCCCGTTCTTCGGCTGAGGTGCTGAAGGCGCTGGCTTTTTACGACGTGCGCCCCGAACTGCCTCGTTTGCAGATACCGGTGTGCATCGTTTGGGGAGAAGATGATCCGGTGCTGTCGGTTTCTGATTTGGATGAACTCGAAGCACTACTGCCCCAGGTCAAGTCCACAGGCTGCCAGAATGCGGCCATATTGTGATGTTGGAAAAGTTTGAGGAATTTATGGGGATCGCGCAGGAATTTTGGCAGAAAAATGGAGATTAGAGATTGGAGATTACCCATCTCCAATCTCTAATCTCCAATCTCTAATCTCTAATCTCCCAAAGAGGTCATTCATGAAAATAATTTCAGTATTTGGCAGTGCCAGCCCACTGCCCGGCAGTCAGGCGTATCAGGATGCATATGCGGTGGGCAGGCTGTTGGCCGAAGCGGGATATGGCGTGATGACAGGCGGTTATGCAGGTACGATGGCGGGGGCTTCGCAGGGCACGTCTGAGGCAGGTGGTCATGTCATTGGCGTGACGTCGGCGCAGATTGAGGCGTACCGGAATATTCCGCCGAACCAGTGGGTGCAGGAAGAAGTGCGGCAGAATTTACTGCGCGACCGGGTACTGTATCTGGTGATGAACAATGACGGCATGATTGTGCTGCCGGGCGGCATTGGCACGCTGTCTGAGATGGCGTTGGCGTGGAGTTTGATGCAGGTGGGAGATATTGCACAGGGCCGTTTGTCCTCTTAGGCCCCACCTGGCGGCAAATGGTAGACGTTCTGTTTAATGGCAACCACGTTAAAGCGAAGGATTATGCTCTGCTGCAATTTGCTGATTCGCCGGAAACGGCCGTCGACATGGCGGTAAAGTGGCAAGGTTAAAAAGTTGCAAAGTTGCAGAGTGGCAAAGTGGCAAGGTAACAAAGTAGCGCGTCACCTTAATTACCCTGCAACCCTGCAACCTTGCAACTCTGCCACTTTGCAACCTCATAAAGGAGTACACGTTGATATTTCTAAAATTAGGCGGTTCGTTGATTACGGACAAGACAGGCGTGGAAGCGGTGCGCGAGGATGTGGTGCAACGGGTTGCCGAAGGAAATTGCGGCGGCGCGGCAAGAAAACCCAGGGCTGCGGCTGGTGGTGGGGCATGGCGGCGGCTCGTTTGGGCATGTGGCGGCGGCGAAATTTGGCACGCGGCAGGGGGTTGAAATCGGCGGCGCAGTGGCTGGGTTTTGCCGAAGTTCACGCGGCGATGGTGCGCCTGAACCGGCTGGTGACGGAGGCGCTGTTGGCGGCGGGTGTGCCCGCTTTGAGCTTGCAGCCATCCGCCAGTGCTTTGTGTGAAAACGGCCGTATTACCCAAATCGAGGCAGCACCCGTTTTGGCGGCGCTGGACGGCCGGTCTCGTCCCCGTTATTTATGGCGATGTGGCCTTTGATGCCGAGATTGGCGGCACGATTATATCCACAGAAGAAGTGATGATGGCGTTGGCCGATGCGCTGCAACCGTCCTGGCTGCTGTTGGCGGGCGAGGTGCCAGGGGTGCTGGATGAAGCGGGCGGCGTGATTCCGTTAATCACCGCTGACAATTTTGATGACATTCAATCGGCGCTCGGCGGCTCACGCGGTACGGACGTGACTGGCGGCATGACAAGTAAGGTGAAAAGTATGCTGGCATTAGTGGCGCAACAACCTGCGTTGGCAATTCGTATTTTGTCGGGACTGGAAGCGGGTTTGATTGGACAGGCAATTTCTGCGCCCGATATGGCCGTTGGTACGAGGATTTCACGATGAGCCCCCTCAAAATAACCCTTAATCCGGCCTGGTTTCAAGGCCGCCACAGACACGACCCCTATTTTGAAGGCTGGTATTTCAAGCTGATCGACGCCAGTACCCAGCACCGTTATGCCATCATCCCCGGTGTCTTTTTGAGCCAAGACCCCCATGCGTTTATTCAGGTGTTGGATGGGGCGGCTGGTACTGCTACCTATCACCGATTTCCGTTGGAGATGTTTTGGGCGGCCGAAGACCGGTTTGAAATCCACATCGGCGGCAATCGTTTTAGCACGGATGGCCTGATTCTCAATATCGCTTCGCCGGAGAGACAATTCGCGGCGAAATTCGGTTGGGGCGACCTGGAACCGTGGCCGGTGACGCTGGCCTCGCCGGGCATCATGGGGCTGGTACGCCTGGGTGCCGACGATGGAAGTGTTATCATGGCGTGGGGAGTTGGTATCACCGATTGTACGGCAGGAGGTGGACGGGCAGTCGTGGTTTGAGACGGCCGTGGTTACATTGAGAAGGATTGGGGGCAGTGCGTTTGCAGGCACGGGTCTGGCTGCAGAGATCATTTTGAGCAGCCAGGGACTCTGTTTGACGGTGTCAACTGCTGTTATTCCCTGGCGAAGTCGTACGTTTTTCAGGCTTCATCGTGGACTGTGGCACGAGGGCAAGTTGTACCGCTTTGCCACCTACACCGGAGCCAAGCCGGAGCATCTGGCGGTGACGGACGAAGTGGTTGACTGGGTGCTGTACAGCAAAACCCACCGTCTGCACATCACAGCCCATCGCGGCGCAGACAGCCAATACGGCTTGCTCAAACTGGCCCACAACGGTGGAAATGGGCAAGCGCGTGCCTGAGACGTTGAGTGCGTCGGTGCAAGTTGAATTGAGCGAGTTGGAGGGGGGCGTGGTATTTGGGGGAAACGGCCGTTTTGCTGGCCTGGAAGTCTACAATGCAGAAGCGTTACTAAAATTACACAGATAATAAGCACTTGTAAAACAATAACTCTGCGTTTTGGGAGATTAGAGATCAGAGATGTGCTGCTTTAATCTCCAATCTCTAATCTCTGATAAATTACGGTTTTATTTTTTGACAGCTTCTAAGTTTTGCTGGTGGTAAATTTCGTAGAGGATAACGGCCGTTGCCACCGCCACATTAAGCGAATCAGCCGTCCCCGTCATGGGAATACTCACAGCAATATCACAAGCCGCTTGTTGCTCCGCCGAAAGCCCTTTTTGCTCGCTTCCCATCAGCAAAACCGTGTTTGCCGGATACGCGACGTTTCGGTAGGGCTGGGAAACTTCCCCTGCGGCGGCGGCGACGAATAAGTTGTGGCGCGTTTTCCAGTCGATAAATTCCGCGAAAGTCGCTGTGGCAAAGCGTAAAGCAAAAGGGAGCCGACGCGGGCGGCGATGGCCGTGGGATGATACGGATCAGTCGTGCCTTCGCCCAGCAGGATGATGCCGTGACGGTTGGTCGCGTCGCAAGTGCGTATGATAGTGCCTAGATTGCCAGGGTTAGCGATTTGATTTAGCGCCACCCAGTTGACGCCTGCTTCTGGACTGATGGTGCTTAACTTTTCTGCGCGCGTTGCTAAATGCCCGCACAGCCGCGATACCGGCCGAGGCTTTGACGGCTAGTTTTTGGAAGGCGGCGGGGAAATGGCCGTTACCGGAACCCCTCGTTTTTCCAAATCAACCAACGTTTGCTGACTGCGCGGACTGTCAAGCAAATCCGGCGCAAAGACACATTGCTGGATGGTTGCCTAGATTGTAGCGCCTGGATGACAACCCGATTGCCTTCGATATAGGCCAATCCCAGTTGATCCGGACGTGCTTTTGCTGCAATTTGCGTATTTCTTTGAGGGATAGTAACTTTTTAGTCATAGGTATCTTACATTTCCAGACCCAAAGAGTTTGACTTCCAACGAATCGAAACACCCTGAGCGTAAAACCCTTTGGGTCTTTAGCGTAGAGCGTAACACAAAGGGCCGTTTTCTTGTCTAACAAGGTGAGAACATGAATCAACTACCAGAAATTCCAGGAACCACATGGCGTCCTTTAGCAGAAAGTGACGAGCAAGCCCTGTTGGCATTTGAAGCGGCTTGTGCCAGAGTGGACGGGGCGACAAAGCTGCGGTCATTGTCTGAGTGGCAGGCGTTGGTACAGGCGGAAGAAATTGTGGCGCGAAGCCGCATTGCGGTTAATGAGGCGGGCGAGGTGGTGGCGGCTGGCTGGTTTGAAGTTGATGACCGAGTCGATGCTGTTCATGCGTTTTTGGTGGAACGGGTACATCCTGATTTTCGCCGACAGGGGATTGGCGTGAGCTTATTATTGTGGCTGGAAGAACAAGCAAAAGAAGAGATGGCCGAAGCAGCGTCAGGCCGTTCTCAATTCCTGCGCCTCGTTTTTTACGACCGCGCCCCCGATGCCATTGTTTTGTTAGAACAGCAAGGGTATGAACGGCAGTACGCGGAAGACGAATATGTGTATGATTTGAAACGGCCGTTACCCTTCATGGATTTGTCACCAGAGTTGGTGTGGGAAAACTGGGACTCCGGCTAACGCCGCTGATTTCTACGCCGCCTATTGCGAATCGTTTGCCACGCGCACAGACAATCTGATGTCCGCCGACGCCTGGACACATCACTTTGCCAACCCCGAGGATAACGAGTTCCAGAGAGAGCTATCTGTGTTGCTGCGACGGGGTAGGTACGACTTGTTAGGTTTTGCCGTGGTTCACGTAGAGGCGCCCAACGAAGTGTGGATTACGCAAATCGGCGTCAGTGCCAAACAGCGACGGCAAGGTCGCGGGGCAGCGATTATGGTGTACGTGTTGCGCAAAATGGCTGCCGCTGGCTTTGAGCGAACGCTGCTGCAAGTGAATCAAGACAATCCCCAAGCACGCGCTTTATATGAAGCGTTGGGCTTTACGAAGACGAAAACGTTGGTTGCGTATACCAAAGCGGTGTCAGACTAATTCCCAATCCTCAAATTTCAAGCCGACGACGCGAGAGAATTCCTGTGTGTTGTGGGTGACGAGGGTAAGATTGTGCGAAACGGCCGTTGCGGCAATCATCAAGTCATAAGGGCCAATGGGGGCGCCAGCCCTTGCTAAACGCCTGACTGCGAATCCGGCCATACTGTTCAAGGCAGTGGTCATCAAACGGCAAAGAGGTAAATGGCATGAAGAATTGTGCTAAAACTCGCAAATTAGCTGCCACGTTTTGACTGTGATAAGCGCCATAAATCAGTTCTGCTTTGATAACAGCACTCATATAAATCTCATTGGGACTGTGCTGCTGTAGTTGAGCAACCAGAGTGCTGGAACTGTTATTGAGAACACGGATACAAGCGTTGGTGTCAAGCAAATACATGGCGCTTATTCCTGAACCGTATCTTGTAGGGCATCACGTTCCTCATAATCCCCTTGGGCTGGTCTTTGCAATGCTTCTCCCTGCCACCCCCCGACAACCTCATCAAAAAATCCATCCGGCCAATCAGCAATATCCAGGTCCCGCTGCACTAACTCAGCCAGATATTTTGATGTGCTGACGCCATATTCCAGGGCGCGTTCTTTAATTTTTTGGGCAACAGGCTCAGGCACATAAAAATGTAATTGGGGCATTATCCACCTCTTGTAATTTAGCAAATGTATGTGTTATATGTGCATTTTACATTTGAAGAGTAGTATTTGTCAATTGGTGTGAGAAGCTACGCTGTTTGGTTTTCCGTTTTCTGATACTGGCTCATGTACAAATTGTAATAAAAACCACGCATCTCCAGCAGAGAATTATGCGTGCCCCGCTCCAACACACGGCCGTTTTCAATCACCAACACCTGGTCAGCCTGCTTGATGGTACTCAGGCGGTGGGCGATGACAAAGGCGGTGCGCCCGGTCATCAGGTGGAGCAGTGCCTCTTGAATTTGCAGTTCCGTGCGCGTATCGACACTGCTCGTGGCCTCGTCCAAAATGAGAATGCGCGGATCGGCCAAAATGGCGCGGGCGATGGCAATGAGCTGCCGCTGTCCCTGGCTGAAATTATGCCCTTGTTCCGATACCTGCGTCTGATACCCCTGCGGCAGGCGGCGAATAAACCAGTCAGCGTTTGCCAGTTTTGCCGCATCACGCACCTCTTCCTCGGTGGCTTGTAAACGGCCGGTAGCGGATATTTTCCAGTACCGTGCCCGAAAACAAAAACGTATCTTGCAGCACAATCCCCAACTGCTCCCGAATCGACGTTTGCTGGACGTGGCGGATGTCTTTGCCGTCAATGCAAATTCGCCCCGAATCTACGTCATAAAAGCGGCTGAGCAAGTTGATGATGGTGGTTTTGCCCGCGCCCGTCGGGCCAACCAGCGCAATCGTTTCGCCGGGAGCGGCATCCAGACTGACGTTTTGCAGCACCGGTTTGTCTGGTTCGTAACTGAAGGTAACGTCGTCAAAGGTGACATGCCCGTTTATGTGGGCTAACGGTTCCGCGTCCGGCAAATCTGGCACGGATTGGTCTTCATCCATGACTTCAAAGATGCGCTCTGCGCCCGCTAGCGCCGATTGCAGATGGTTGTAGAGCATGGCGATGCCGCGCATGGGTCGGAAAAAGTTCATGATGTAGACGACAAACGTCGCAATCACGCCGACGGTGACGATGCCTTGGATGGAGAGCCAGCCGCCAAACAAGGCGGTAGCGGCGATGGTGATGGTGCTCATGGTGGTAAACATGGGGCCGAGAACGGCCGTTATCACATCTGCCTTAGTCCCTGATTTCCGGTTTTCCGCATTGACAACGGCAAACTGGGTATTGGTATCGTCTGCCCGGGCAAACGCCTGCACTACCCGAATACCGGCAATATTTTCTTCCATGAAGGCGTTCATCGTGCCTAAATTGTGCTGCACTTCTCGGAATGCCACTCGACTGCGCCTGGTAACGGCCGTTGTAATCCACAACATCAGCGGCAGCAAAATCAGGGTGGCAATCGCCAACTGCCAGCTCAACAGCACCATCGCCACCATAATGCCGCCCAGTGTCAGAATGTTGGTTACAAACTCAATCAGACCGTTGGACAAGACCTGGTTGATCGCTTCCGTGTCGTTGGTGACGCGGCTCATCAGGTCGCCGACGCGCTGGCTGTCGTGGAAGGCCATCGACAAATGTTGAAGATGGCCGAACAGTTCGGCGCGTAAATCCGCGATGAGCCGTTGTCCCACGCCTACCATGATCACGCCATGCCCCATCGAAGCCAGCCAACCTGCCACATACACCACCAGCATGATGATGGCCAGGCGCAGCAGCCCCGGGATGTCGTCGGCCAGAATGTACTGGTCGATGGCGATGCCCAGCAAAATAGGGCCAGCTAAGGCCGCCACCGTGCTCACCACCACCAGCAGGGAGACGGCGATCAATGACCATTTGTACGGCATGGCATAACCAAAAAGTCGCCGTATCGTGGATTTTGTATTGCTGGCAGTTTCGCCAGTCAACGTGCCGCCGCCAAAACCGAGGCGCACACGGGGGGTATCAGATTTTTGTGTCATAATTTTTCCCTCTCCCCAGCCCTCTCCCAAAAAGGAGAGGGAGCCAGTTCCCTCCCCTTTTGGGGGAGGGTTAGGGTGGGGGTGTTGTTTAATTTCCAACGAAGCCTGAGCTTGTCGAAGGCTGGTATGCGCCGGATCGTGCAGAACCGGGCTTCGACAGGTTCAACCTCGCGTATCATATTTAATTTCCATTTCCCATTTGGGACTGGTAGATTTCGCCGTAAATGGGACTGCTGGTTAACAGTTCCTCGTGTGTGCCTTGGGCATGAATCCGGCCCTCATCCAGGACGATGATTTGGTCGGCGTTGAGTACGCTTTGGATGCGTTGGGCGACGATGAACGTCGTTTTGCCTGCCATCAAGCCATCCAACGCCTGCTTGATTTTCGCTTCCGTTTCCAGGTCAACGGCACTGGTGGAATCGTCCATAATCAGGATGGAAGGCTGGATGAGCAGGGCGCGTGCCAGGGCGATGCGCTGCTTCTGTCCGCCGGAAAGATTCGCGCCGCGTTCTTCGATGTAGCTGTCGTAGCCTTCTTCCATGTGGCTGATGAAATTGTGGGCCTGAGCGGCTTTGGCAACGGCCGTTACCTCGGCCAACGTGGCATCCGGTCGACCATAAGCGATATTTTCATGCACCGTGCCGCTGAACAAAGTCGTCTGCTGCAAAACAACGCCGATGTGTTTCCGCAACGAAGTGGGATCCCACTCAGCCACGTCAATGCCGTCGATGGCAACGCGTCCCTGGTCGGCATCATAAAAACGGGGGATGAGACTGATGAGCGTGCTCTTGCCGGAACCGGTCGCGCCCAATAAGGCTACCGTCTTCCCCGGCTCCACATCAAAACTAATGCGATTGAGAACATCACGATTTTTATCTGTTTGCTCACCGTTTTGGCTGCCCAGTGTAGGCAAAGGTGACATCGGTGAACTGCACAGCGCCGGTGAGTTGGTCTGATTGGTGGGGGGAAACGGCCGTTTTCACCAGCGGCTCCGTGTCCAATACTTCCCACACCCGGGCGGCCGAAGCGTCAGCGCGAGAGACCATCGTCAGAATATTGCCCAGGAGCATCAGCGGCGCCATACCGATCATCAAGTAGCTGTTAAACGCCACCAATTCGCCGATAGACAACCGTCCGCTGATGACGCTGAGGCCGCCAAACCACACCACTGCCACGATACCCAGATTGGTGAGCAGGGTCAGGAAGGGCAGGGTGACCGCCATCAAGCGACCGACCCGGATGTTTTGGTCTTTGTAATCTTGATTGATGTCATGAAAACGGCCGTTTTCATGATCCTCACGCACAAACGCCTTCACCACCGACACCCCGGCCAAATTCTCCTGCACAATCGTGTTCAGACCGGAAAGTTTTTGCTGTACGACAATGAATAACGGCTCGTGCCAGCCGCATCACGCCCCAGATGAGCAAAAAGGCCAGCGGCAGCAGCACCGCCATCACCAACGTCAACTGCCAGTCGATGAGCAGCATGGCAATCACACTGCCAATCACCATCAGCAGCGCCCGCAGCAGCAGCGCCAACCCGGTGCTGACAAACATGCGCACCAGGGTCACGTCGCTGGTAAGACGGGTCATCAACTGGCCGGTTTGCATCTGATCCAGATTGGCAAAAGAGAAGGTTTGGATGTGGCCGAACAGGACGTTGCGCATGTCGTAGGCCAGCCCTTGCGACAGTTCAGCACGGGCAAACCCCTGCCCCAGCGTGGCAATCGCCCCAATCAAGGCAAACACCAGCATAAACCCCGAGCCGCGTACAATCGCCGCCATATCGCTCAGCTCAATGCCCGTGTCGATGACATAGCGCAAGGCGCGAGGCACGAGCAGTTCCATGCCCACCGGCAAAACCGTCGTGATCACCAGAAAAACAGCCACCCAACGATAGGGGTGGACATAAGGTAACATGCGTTTGAGAGCGCTCATTCGTCGTCTTCGTCTCCCATCAAAGCGTGGATTTCAGCCAACACGTCATTGATTTCTGCCTGCCGCGCCGCCGGCAACGCGCTCAACTGTCGGCGCAGCAGCGGCAATCCAGCCAACGGCGTATTCTGCGCCCGTTCGGCTCCCGCTGGCGTCAGCGCCACGATCACCACGCGATTGTCTTCTGCAGAGCGGGTGCGCGTTACAAATCCGTCATCTTCCAATTTAGCGATAAGCGCCGAGGTAGTAGAGGGGCTGTTATGCAAAAACTGTTGCAATTGGCCGACGGTCGCCTCGTGGTTTTCCAGCAAGTAGTACAAAACGGAATGGTCACGGGGCCTTATACCTTGCTCGTCAACCAACCGCCGCGCATGTTGCCGGGCAATGTGGTTGATGGCAAGTAGATGGTGGAATGCCTGGTCAGAAAGGGGTTCATCTATGGGGGTCATATAATTTTCTCGTTGTCGAAATATTTGTTATCGAATTATTCGTTAACGAAGTAATTATATGCAAAATGGATGATGGGTCAAGATTGGGTAAATGGTGAAATGCGAACTCCTGTGAAATCCTAAAGACGCCTGGCGCTTGTAAAACAATAACTCCGCGTTTTGGGAGATTAGAGACTAGAGATTGTGCTGCTTTAATCTCCAATCTCTAATCTCTGATAAATTACGGTTTTATTTTTTGACAGCTTCCTAATCAGGTAAAAGCGGGAAAGTTTTTGGAAATAAAATTGTGCAAAATCCGCTTTTCCTTGAAGGAAACCACAATTTTGCGTGTTGGTAATTTTAAGAACTTTTTGTGGTTTACCTAGTTGGTTATTCCCGTGCGTATCTTCTGCCACAAATCAACCGTAACCGCAATCAATGCACCCGTCCACAGCAGGTAAGCGACCCCGTGCAGGGTGCCTTGCAATGGTTCCAGGAAGATAGCTGTCCACAAGACGATGCTGCCCAGATTGACGAGCGCATAACTCAGTTTCGTGCCGCCTAACGGCGCATTTTCGTCGTTGAACAGGAAGCGTTGGAAGAAGTAAGGCACGACCGCTATACCAAATTGCAGCACCCAGCCATAGATGAGCGCTTGGGGCGCCATTGCTTCAATGCTGGCAGTGGGCAGTGCGCCGATGCCGAACAGGATGAAGGGGGATGCCAGAATTGGCGCGAGTAACCAGAAATAGGAGGTGATCAGATGTGCCATGCCGATGGTTTGGGCTTCTTTGTGGCCGCGCAGAGGTTGAATGATGTTGAAAAGCAGCCAGATGGTCGCCGCTAAATGTAGAACGAGGCCGGGTGCCATCAGGAACCATTTGCTATCAAACCAGGGGCCAAAAATGAGGCCAAATGCGCCCAGGGTCATCAGCCAGAAGATGGGGGTGATGGATTTGGGATTGGCAAACGGCCGTTTTGCCCACACCGGATACAAGTCAACCAACAGTCCGGCAAAAATTAGCGACATCAAGCCCCAATTGTTGGCATGGATGTGTACTTCTTTGGCGTTACCCACAATTTGTAACGGTTTCGCCCAGCCCAGAAACAAGCCCGTGCCAACCAAAATGCCCAGCAAAAAATAGGCCAGCCCCGCCAGATAAAACTTGCGTCCGGGTGAATGATTGTTAGCTGCGGGGCGCATCCGACTGAGTTGAACCCCCAATAAAACAGTCGAGATAAAGACAAAGGTGCCGCCGACGATGATGGGGGTGGCGCTGATGAGCGGAATGCCGACCAGCAGCAAGATGATGCCCACGTTGAGTGTGGCCCACACATCCCACTGGATAGCGGGGCGGGGCAGGCCGTAATGTTTCGCCGTCAAAATGGGGCTGACGCCAAAAATGATCTGGGTGAGCACGCCGAGGGTGATGAAATGCACGCGCAGCCAGACTATGCCGTTGAACCAGGGTAGCAGGCTCAGACTGGAAAACGAGGATTCAAAAGCTGCCAGCACCGCCACCATGATGTAGAGGAAGGCCATTACGAGATAGGGAATCATGTAGTTTGTCCTTTGAATTCTCGCTTAAGCGATGCGGACAGCAATAAAGGCCAATTGTGTTTCTGCTTCCAGACCACGTACAGCGCCTTCGGGCATGACGATGGTCGCGCCAGCGCTGACAGGCAGGCGTTCACCATCGACGGTCATCCAGCCGGTGCCTGCCAGAAAATGATACAAGGCTTGGGCTTCGGCGTGTTCTGGTATTTTTGCGCCGGGTGCTAAGCCGGCCATGAGCGCTTTTACTTTCTCGTTTGCCATGAGGATGTGGGGTTGTGGCCCGTCGCTGCCATACACGACTTGGTCTTGCCAGTTGGGATATAAGGTTGTTTCGGTCATTGTTTCCTTCCTTGTAAGTTGGTTGGGTATAGGATAGGTGATGGGAGAACGGCCGTCGCCGACTTTTGTCGGGTTAGGCGGGTTGGTGCAAAGGCAATTTCAGAATCTCGGAGCAGTTTACTTGAGATGGATGGTTTCGGCTTCGATACGGTCGATGAGGTTGACGGGAATCTGGCGATATTCAGACGTGACAGGCAGGCGACCCAGCAGGACGAAGTCTGCTTCGTCTGTACCTTGTTTGACGACAACGCCCGCACAAAAGCCAGCTTTTTCGCCCACCCTGGTAATGATGATCATGCCCCGATGGATTTCTTGGCTGGTTGTGGTATGGGGGAGATGAAAACGGCCGTTTACCATCACCTTGTCTTGTGCTTTATCATTCATACAAAACCCACCCTTTCAAAATAAAAATCACTCAAGCACTGTCAGGATAGCGCTTGAGCGATTGGGTGTCTACGACTTTTGTCGGGTTTGGAGATTAGAAGAGATTGGAGATTAGAGACGCTCTTAATCTCTAATCTCCAATCTCAATTTTGTACTTTTGATTCCAGAGCAGGCCGGTCGAGGATGCGGATGGTTTGGCGGGTGACTTCGATGAGTTCTTCTTGTTCCAGTTCGCGCAGGGCGCGTTGAATCACATCGGGGACGGTGCCTAAGCGGGCGGCTAATTCTGCCTGCGTATACCAGCGTGGCCGATGGAGGATGTCGCCCTCGGCGCTTTCCAGCAGCAGTCGTGCCAAGCGCCCGGTGACGGGGCGCAGGGAGAGGTCTGTCACCAGCGAGACCAGATGGAGTAACCGACCGGCCATTTTTGACAGGATGAATTCAGCGAAAAACGGCCGTTCCCGCACCAATTGCATCACCCTTTCCCGTTTAATCAGCCATATGCCAGCCGATTCCAGCGCAACGGCCGTTGCCGGATTAGGTTGGTCAGAAAACGCCCCCACTTCGTAAAAGGTATTGCCCTGGCTCGATGAAACTCAGCACCTGTTCACCGGCCGTTTGCCGATACCTTGCCCACCTTCAACCAGCCCGATTGGATGTAATAAAATCCAGCCGCCGCTTCCCCTTCCAAAACCACCACTTCCCCCGCCGCATACTCACGCCACACAGCACCTTGCACCAGGATGTCTAAAGTTTCTTCGTCTAGTCCTGCGAAAAAGGGATTAACGCTGAGATGTTGTTTTAAGTGGGCAGGAGTTGGTTTCGTCATTTGTCTATTGTGCCTCATCTTGCCTATGTGACAATTATTTGAAAAGTAGGGGCTACGCGATGGGGCATCACATCTGCCAAACGTAATACAACTTCACCCATCGCGTCGCCCGCGCCTATGGCCTATAAAATCCCCATCCTCTTTGGCGACAGTCCCCTACCACGCCCCCATGCAATAACCCGACAATCACACGGGCCAGGCAATCGGAGAAACGGCCGTTCTGCATGGCCTATGTTTTACCCGATTGCCTGGCTCCTACGAGGCGTCGCCCGACGACTGGGTTACACGCCGTCAACGTAACGCATTTTCTCTAACAACTCATTCAAATTATCCCTATCTTCTTGCCAACGAATGGGATTCCCCTGAATATATTTGCGGATTGCATTCAATTCTTGTTCATTGCGGATAACTCGTTCCCAATATCCGCGCTGCCATACTTGCATATCTGAATCCGGCACCTTCAATATCGCCTTAACTCGCTTCGTGACGAGCATTTTATAATTTCCCACAATCGCACCAACGGAATTTGCCCATAAATTGTGTCGTTTGTTCCCCTCTGAAAGTGGGATATCTGGATCAATCATAAATTGAAGAACGCCATGACCATGGTTCGGCATGATGACTGATTCATCCACAGTCACGTTTTTAGCGTGTGGTTGTTGTGGAATATAAGCCCACGCATTGGCGGCAATATCATGGAGTCGGGGATCTTCGAAGATGTATTCTCGTTGATAGGTGCAAATTGTAATGAAATAGGAACCCGCTGATCGATAATCCCAATCTGGCAACCGAATCGAGCGTCGATTTGGTTTTGAATGATTCATGTCATTCACCTCCTTCACGTTCTATTATTATCCATTTTTTGCAAAGAACCTATATCAATTCCCCAACCCCACCGTAGGGGCTACGCGATGGGGCATCACATCTGCCCAACACGATACAATTTCACCCATCGCGTCGCCCGCGCACGTTGCCTGATGACATCACGGGCAAGGCAATCGGAGAAAAAAGGTTTCTGCTTGGCCTGTGTTTTACCGATTGCCTGGCTCCTACAATGGGCGCACCGTAGGGGCTACGCGATGGGGCATCATACCTGCCAAACGTAATACAACTTCACCCATCGCGCCGTCCGTGCACATCACGGGCAAGGCAATCGGAGAAAAAAGGTTTCTGCATGGCCTGTGTTTTACCCGATTGCCTGGCCCTTACGATGCACCCACCGTAGGGGCTACGCGATGGGGCATCACATTTGCCAAACGTAATACATATTCACCCATCGCGTTGCCCGCGTATTAAATCCGCTCAAACCGCGCCTGGAAGAAACGCAGATATTCCGGTTCATACACCATCTTCAAACCCTTCGTTTGCTCCCGATTGTCATACACAGCCTTTACCGACTCAGCCACCACATCCATGTGCGCCTGGGTATACACGCGGCGCGGAATGGTGAGACGGGTCAGTTCCAAAGCGGGATAGCGATGGCCGCCCGTTTTCGGGTCACGACCGGCAGACACGTTACCCCGTTCCATACTGCGTACTCCAGAATCCAGGTACAGTTCAGAGGCCAATGTTTGAGAGGGAAACTGGTCTTGGGGGATGTGGGGATAAAAGCGTTTGGCATCCAGGAAGATGGCGTGACCGCCAATCGGTGTGACGATGGGTACGCCCCATTCTGTTAAGAGTTCGCCCAAATAGAGCACCTGGCCGATGCGCGAATGCACATGATCGTCTTGCACCGATTCCACGATGCCAATTGCCAGTGCTTCCATGTCGCGCCCCGCCATGCCGCCATAGGTGTGCAGACCCTCGTAGATCACGACCATGTTGCTGGCTAAGTCATAGACTTTTTCATCGTTGACAGCCAGCCAGCCGCCGATGTTGACCAGGCTGTCTTTTTTGGCGCTCATCCAGGCGCCATCGGTGTAGTCGCAAAACTCTTTGAGGATGGCGGCGATGGATTTGTCGGCGTAACCTGCTTCGCGCTGTTGGATGAAGTAGCTGTTTTCGACCATGCGCGTGGCGTCCAGGTAGATGAGGATGCCGTATTTGTCGCACAGTTCGCGCAGTGCCTTCACGTTTGCCATGCTGACGGGTTGACCGCCCGCCATGTTGACGGTGCCAGCCAGACTAACGTAGGCGATTTGTGCCGCGCCCACGTCGTCGATGAGGGCTTGCAGTTTGTTCAGGTCTACGTTGCCTTTGAAGGGATGCGGATTGGTGGAGTCATGGGCTTCGTCGATGATCACGTCTACAAAACGGCCGCCAGCCAGTTCTTGATGCAGGCGGGTGGTGGTGAAGTACATGTTGCCCGGTATGACATGGCCCGGTTTGATGACGGCCTGGCTGATGATGTGTTCTGCGCCGCGTCCCTGGTGGGTGGGCACGATGTATTTGTAGCCGTAGTAGGTCTGCACGGTTTCTTCCAGATGGTAGAAGTTGCGGCTGCCCGCGTAGGCTTCGTCGCCCAGCATCATGCCTGCCCATTGGCGGTCGCTCATGGCGCTGGTGCCGCTGTCGGTGAGCAGGTCGATGTAGACATCGTCGGCGCGGAGGAGGAAGGTGTTGAAGCCAGCCTCGTTTAGCGCGGCTTCGCGTACTTCGCGGGTGGTCATGTGGATGGGTTCGACCATCTTGATTTTCCAGGGTTCCGCCCAGGAGCGGCGGCCGTATTGTTGGCCGATGGTTTTGGGGGTGGGATGGGAATTGGACATGTGGGTCTCCTTTGGTAAAAGTTGCAAAGTTGCAGGTTGCAAAGTTGCAAGGTGTTAAGGTAACACGCTGTTTTTATTACCCTGCCACCCTGCAACTCTGCAACTTTGCAACTCTGTTAAATTGGTAACGCGGTTGTGGCCTTAATTTCGTTGAGCGCCAGACTGGTGTAGATGCGGGCGATGCCGGGGATGGGGGTGAGTTGTTTCATGACGAAACGGTCCAGGTCATCCCGGTTTTTGATGGCGACTTTGAGCAGGTAATCATATTCGCCGGTGACGTGATGGCATTCCAGCACTTCGGGCAGGCGGCTGATGCGCTGCCGGAATTTTTCGACTTCTTCTGGCTGGTGCATTTGCAGGCTGATGTTGATGAAGCAGATCATGTCGTAGCCCATCTTTTTCCAGTCGAGCAAGGCGACGTAATTGCGGATGTAGCCTTGTTTTTCCAGCCGCTTGAGCCGCGTATAGGTGGCGGGCGGCGAGAGGTTGATTTGGGTGGCGAGGTCTACGTTGCATAAACGGCCGTTTTCTTGCAGCACTCGTAAGATGGAAAGGTCCAGGTCATCTAGTTCGATGTCAGAAGTTTTTTGCATGGCGAATCCTTTGAATTATGAATGATTATTTTGTGTTTGTGTATTGGTTTGAAATATAACGCGGGGAATGGAGGAAATGCAAAAGATTGTTCTGTTATAGGGCGAGGTGGTTGGATGGGGTGGAAGATATGACGGAGGTGACCGTTATTTTTTAACGCGGAGGCGCAGAGACGCAGAGGAAAAAGAGAAAATTGGGGTTTATTTGGGTTTGTTTGCATCTTCGATTTTGGCTTGCTAACTAGTATTGGTAGGTTTACAATCCAATCCATGAAGCAAACCGTGAGCCGCCCTGTTCCTCGTTATGATGTCCTTCGTTTTCCGGTGATTGGCCGTTTTTTGCGTTGGCGCTGGGGGCGGCTGGTGATGCAGATGGGGATGCTGGGGATAACGGCCGTTATGCTCTATGATGGCTTTACCGGACGACAGTTGGCTCCTACAAACCTGTCAACGGTAATAACCTGGGTGCATTTTCGGGGGCTGGTGATGCTGGCGCTGCTGTTGTTTGGCAACCTGTTTTGCATGAGCTGTCCCTTTACCCTGCCGAGGACTTTGGCGCGGAAGATGAGTGGGAGTGGGAGGCGTTGGCCGAAAGCATTGCGCAACAAATGGCTGGCGATTGGCGTGCTGTTCTTCTATCTCTGGCTCTACGAATGGCTCGACTTGTGGGCCAGTCCGCTGCTGACCGTCTGGGTTATCCTGGCGTACTTTGTGGCTTCTTTTGTGCTAGAAGCCATCTTTGCTGAATCCCCGTTTTGCAAATATGTGTGTCCGCTAGGCACCTTCAACTTCACCAGTGCCACCATTTCTCCCACCCAAATCACCATCCGCAGTGCCGATACGTGCCACACTTGCGTGGGCAAAGAGTGCGTCAACGGTTCTGTTGACGCCAACGGTAGCGAGAAGGTGCTTGGTTGTGGTACGGAACTGTTCGCCCCCCAAATCACAAGCAATATGGACTGTGTGTACTGCCTCGACTGCGCTCGTGCTTGCCCGCATGACAACGTGGCGCTGTCGCTGCGCAATCCCCTGCGTGAAGCGACCACGATGGGCGCGTGGCCCCGCCGTTGGGACTTGAACTTGCTTATTCTCATCTATGCCTTTGCGGGTGTGGGCAACGCTTTTGGTATGGTGCCGCCCGTCTACGCTCTGGAAAACCAACTCAGCATCTGGCTTAACACGGAAAACGAAGGGCTGATATTGCTGATAATCTTCGGTGTGATTTTTGTGCTGCTGCCGGTCGGCTTGGGCGTGTTGACGGCGTGGTTGAGCCGCACGCTGGCAAAGCGACAGGAGCCGCTGCGGGTGTCGTTGGCGCGGTATACGCCGGCGGTGATGCCGTTGGCCTTCGGTATCTGGTTTGCCCATTTTGCGGGCTTCCATTTTCTGTCCAGTGCTGGCTCGATTCTGCCGGTGTTCCAGGGATTTATGCTGGATCATCGCATAAGCCTGTTCGGTCAACCCGATTGGATGATGGGGCCGCTGCTGCCGTTGTCGTGGCTAGACCCGTTTGAATTGGTGGTGGTATTGGTTGGCTTTGCCGCCAGTTTTTATGCGATTGGCGTTCGGGCGAGACGTGCTGAGAACAAGCCAGATGGCTTTGCGGCGCAGTTGCCCTGGTTGGCGTTGTTGCTGGTTTTGGCGGTGGTGGCGATGTTTGTATTTTATTTGCCCATGGAGATGCGGGGGACGGCGTTTATGGGGTGATGGGGTTGTAAGGTTGCAAAGTTGCAGGGTTGCAAGGTTGCAAAGTAACTCGATACCTTGCCACTCTGCTACTTTGCAACTCTGCAACTCTGCAACTTGTCCCTTTATTTCTACAAGTATAGGAAACCATTAATGAATGTAACGATTTTGAGACATGGACAAACAGTGGGCAATGCCACCGGTGATTATTCTACGCAGGCGAATGATGTGTTGTCGGCGTATGGGGTTGAACAGGCGGAGCGGTTGGTTGACGGACTGGCCGGGTTCCAGTTTGATGCGATTTATTGCAGTCCGTTGGAACGGGCGCTGAAGACGATTGCTCCTTATTTGCGGGAAAACGGCCGTTCTGCCGAGTTATGGCCTGAGTTAGCCGAGGTGTGTTGGCAGGCGGATCACACGGTGCCCATACCAGAGCGCAAGACGCCGCCGCCGTCCATTGCTGTTGAAGCGGCACTGACACCTCTATTTACGTTTCTGGATGGGTATACCATCCTGCCTTATGGGGATGAGGTTTATCAGGAGGGGTTTAAGCGTGTTGATGCGGCACATCAGCGCTTATTGACCCGGCACAGCGGCACAGCAGACCAGGTGCTGGTGGTGGGACACTGGTATCTTGCCAGCCGTCTGGTGGAGACACTGTTGGAACTGCCCCGTTTGGACCACGACCGTTTTAACCATGACAACACGGCTGTTTCTTGTTTGAGAGAGCTTCCTGGTGGTGAGTTTCGGGTGGAGTATTTGAATCGGCTGTTGATTTGAACCGTTTTATCTGGGGTGCTTTCGAGGCAGATAATCGCTGTTTTGAGAAAGAGCGATTATCTTCTTGAGCTGTGTATGGTTAAAAAACACCTAAGCGGGAACGCCTTCAGCGATGGTGCTGGTGTAAACATCAAAAGTTGGCGGGTTTTCTAGATGCTTTTTGACAGCACATTGATCTGCAGAACGGATAACGGCCGTTTTGTATTTTTCAGGAAAATCTGCTGGCAGTTGAATATCCAAATTAATTTTATCTACCATGTGGGTCATGGGATTGCTTTGCGTGGTCTGCACAATGCGTATCCCTTCGGCAGAAATGCCTCGTTGTTGACAAAAGCCCAGTACATAAATACCAGCGCATGTTCCCAGCGATGCCAGGAATGTAGCGAAGGGGGTTGGTGCTTCTGGTTGATAGCCAAAAGCAGGTTGATCTGTCTCTACTGTAAATGGGCCAAAATGCGCATCGACACGCGCCCCGCCCGGAAAATCGATTACCATTTCCATGTGAAAACACCTCTTGATGAATGCATGTACCTGGAGAGAAATGTCTGCTCCAGAAAACTTGTTTGTGAAATATTGTTCAAACGAACAGGATGCATTCTACACAATCCGCTCCCACAAACAAAGTATTTTTTAGGTATCATTACACAACCATTACGTTAGGGGTGCAGGCTGTGAAACGGCCGTTTCTTGTTTGAGAGAACTACCTGGGGGTGAGTTTCGGGTGGAGTATTTGAATCGTTTTGTCTGGCTGCGTTGTGTTGCTGTGAAAACGGCCGTTGACCAATTCACTGCTTCTGTGCCACAATAAATAATCTGAATCAAACACTGGATGGAAATGAGAGAATAGAGTGACAGAAATAGAACTATCCTCAGAAAAAATTGCTCAATATCGCACCGTTGCCATAAAACGCCAGCAGCAAGCAGAAGCCGAAATCGGTCAGCGACGCCAAAAGGCGTGGCAGATAGCTAAGCAAGCGGCTCATTTGCTGCGTGAGGAATTTGGCGTATCCCGTGTTGTCGTATTTGGGTCACTGGCGCGTGATCATGGTTTTAACCGCTGGTCAGACGTAGATATTGCTGCTTGGGGAATTGCTCCCGAAGACACATTTAGGGCCATTGGCGTGGTCATGGATTTGGGAACAGACATATCTGTGAATCTCGTGGATGTAAACACGGCCCGTCCCTCCCTTGTGACTGTAATAGAACGGGATGGTATATCGGTGTGATTTCTGCCTATCTGGATTTAATTGCGCGTATACATCAGGAATTGGGCGACCTGGAAAATGTAGTAGCCCGTGCTGAACGGGGTATTCAGGCGGCACAACAGCGCCCTGAAGACCAAGACCTATATCTTGATTCTGCTGCCTTGAATTTGCATGATTTTTATGCGGGATTGGAGCGAATATTCCAACAAATTGGCGCTACCGTAGACGGAGATATTCCTGCTGGCGGAAACTGGCATCAAAAACTGTTGTACCAAATGCAGACCGATCTCCCCGAATTACGTCCACCTGTTTTATCAGCCGATACAGTAAACAAATTAGATGAGTTTCTCCGCTTTCGTCACGTGCTACGCAATATCTATGCCTTTCAGTTTGATCCAGAACGAATTGCCCGGTTGGTTACCCAGATGCGCCCATTATGGCTACAGGCACAGGTGGAGTTGTTGGCTTTTGCAGCCTTTCTGGAACAAATAGGTAAAGGGGCTTAGTTCATCAAGCGGCCAAAGTAATTAGAATGCCAGGATGGGTTGGTGGTTATGGGGAAACGGCCGTTTCTCCACCAAACTCTACGCTAAATGAAAGCACTTCAGGCCGTTCCCTTTCCAACGCTTTCGTCGTTCCCCAAAACCAGACACCCTTGCTTGCCTGAGTGTAGCGCATTAATACATGGTTTAAACCTGCCCACCCACGCCTTTAAACTTCTCAACGAAAACGGCTGTTGTTTTGCCAGGTTTTGACTGGTGATTCTTTGAGATGGGGGCTGGCTGAGCGTTATTTGGGGCACGATTCAGGATTGTGCGGTTTTTGTTGACGTGAAGGTGGGTGAATTAATTGGTGCAGGTAGTAGTCCAGAGTGGTCATGGTTGGTTTTCTTTAGAATACTGCCACAAGGCGCGGTCAAGGGTACGCATGGAGACATCGCTTTGTTGGGCCAGACTGCGACAAAATTGGGTGTATTGCCACCAAAAGTCGAAATTGTAAGCAGGGGGTGAGCCAATGCCTACTGACCAAAGAGCGCGGAAATCGAGGATGGGGTACGGATCGTAGTGACACCAGTGCAAGATAACGGAAGCTACCGGCCAGCCTACACCGGAAAGCAGGGTTAATGATTCGATGCGAAGGCGTTCATTGGGGGTTGAGAGGGCGGTGTGGCTAACGGCTTCGACAAAGTCTGGGTCGTTGGCGGCGCAGCGAGAACGGATGCGCGGGCTTTTCCATTCACAGAGGATGGTGAGATCAACGGCCGTTAAAAATCCCTGTTCCTTGATGCGTGGCGCAATCTCTTGGGCGATCATTTCTTCGCCGGGGTATTGGTAGCGAGCTGCCCAGTATAATATTTTCTGCTGTTCAAAGTTTAGGTTCATG
This sequence comes from uncultured Chloroflexia bacterium, assembly GCA_963747345.1. Lineage (GTDB taxonomy): Bacteria > Chloroflexota > Anaerolineae > Promineifilales > Promineifilaceae. The sequence goes on from CAVVFA010000021.1 coordinate 169,833, forward strand.
AGAAGGTTAGCAAGGGTCCAAAGCACAGCTAACTGCGCCAGATGTTTTCTCGATGCCATCTATACTCAACCCGGTCATAATATGACATTTTTAGTTGAGAGAGATTTTATCTTTGCACTCGACTAAAAAGCCCAAAATATCCTTGTTCACAAAATGCCAATTTATGACCGTGAGCAGTATATCTTGGTGGAAAAGTTATTGAATAAAATACTCGTTACGATGAATCGCTAGAAAATTTTTCTCTGGTACGAATCTATCGGGCAATAATATGGGGCGAGTACTATAATTTGTCAATCCATTTTTCACTGCTTCTTGTAATAAATAATGGTGGATTGATGAACTAATCACTACTTTGTAATCATCATCAATGGATAAAAGGCCTCGGTCAAAAGCCTTATCATGCAAAGTACATAAACATAAGCCATTGCTGGGATTTAATCGTAAATCTTCTCGGTCTTTCCATGGAATGATGTGGCTTGCAATCAATAGCTCTGTAATGGGCATGCCGCAAACGCAACAACGTTCACGATAATTTGCCATAATTGAGCCTCGAAAAAATCTTTGCCCCAACCTTACTTTTACGGACCGTTCCGTTTCTGTCGGGTCACTTTGTTTTTCTTGTGGCAATTCAAAAACTTTTTCTCTTGAGTTTTTGTTCGTTTCAACATTAGGTTGTGGGTGCATCAAAGTTTCTAATAGATTTTCGCTTTCTAAGATGACATTTTCCCAATCACTTTGTGCTTCTGTCCAAAGTCGTTGCGCCAATTTTCCAGGTGAACGAAGTCCGCTAATGCCTCGATTTTGATGGTATGGGTCGAGACTGACAAAATTGTTAAGTTGCATTGCTACAGAACTTGGTGTTCGATCAATTAGTTTTGCTAAATTGATTACTCTTGGGTTATGTTTGTCAAACTGACCAAAAGGTATCTTATAGTATAGGTTGAGCGCTAATAACAACTCTTCACGTGTCCACAATTTGCCTTTTGCCATAGTTGCACTCCAATCAACGGTTGTAATCATGTGAAGTAGTTGGGATATTCCTTGTTTCTCACTGGCTTAAACGGCCGTTTCTCATCTCCCGAATTTCACACTGAAACACCCCTAAGATAGCAGAATACCAGCCTGCTTACCAGAGAAGAAAGTCATCAAACTGTCATGAGACAAAGACACCACACATATATCTTTGGAGTGGGAAGGGGAGGCGAGATGAACTTCAGCCAAGCATCACTTATTTTGGCTGTCATTGGGTCTGGTTGTACCCATGTTTAGTCAGGCAAGCGGATACGCAGCCGTCTTTGATCGGCGGTAATGATTGCTCCGGTCAGCATTGTTTCGCCATGCTTACTTAAAATTTGTTCACAGACGGATGGTTGGTTGTTCAGGGAGAGATTAACCAGACGGATAATGCCTGAATGCGGTTGTTTATCTCGGATAGCTAAAGCACCAAAATCTTTGTCCAACGTGATGACGATACGTTGTTCGTGGTTGGCAAAAGCCAATATCTCAGCGTCTCCAGGGTCACGAGGCCAATCTCCTACCCACACAACATCATGCCCGGCAGCTTGAAGGGGAGGTCGCAAGATGGCTGATACACAAGAATCGAGCAGGATTTTCATGCGGCGAGGCTGAGATTTAGAGGTTCAATCCGTTCCTGGGCAACCAATTTATGGGCATAGAGCAGGCAGGCTTGAATATCTGCTTTTTCCAGCCAGGGGTAGGCGTTGAGCAAGTCGTCGGTGGCATCGCCAGCGGCCAACATGCCCAGAATGTGTTCTACGGCTAAACGATGTCCCCGAATGAGGGGTTTGCCGCCAAAGATGTCGGGATTGAAGGTGATGCGTTTTAACAGGTCTTGTTCTTGCATAAGGTGTCCTTCTTTTTTCCGTAACAGGAATGAATTTGTTCTTGCTGATTATATTGTAGCATAGTCGAGCCGCTGACGATCTGACGAATGAAGAGGCTTGATTCCTGACCAACCTGTCATGAGACAACGGTACTGGCGGGGGGAATCTGGTATCATTGGGGGTGTCTCAAATTTACGTTTCCCAACAGGATGATTACCCTATGAAACCTGAAGAACGCATTGCCCAATTACGTGAAGAACTGAATTTTCATCTGTATCGCTACCATGTGCTGGACAGCCCGGTTATTAGTGATGCGGAGTATGATGCGTTGTACCGCGAACTGGTTGAACTGGAAGCCGCCGTACCCGATAGTGGATGACGCCGGATTCACCGACACAGCGGGCGGGGGCTGAGCCGCTGGGCGCGTTTGAGAAGGTGACGCATCCAGCCCCCATTCTCAGTCTGGCGAATGCCTTTGATGCGGATGGGCTGCGGGCGTGGCGCACGCGCATTGATAAACTTTTGCCGGAAGAAAACAGGCATTTGCAATATGTCGTCGAGCCGAAAATTGATGGCTTGACGGTGGTGCTGACGTATGAAAATGGGGTGTTTGTGCAAGGGCGCGACGCGGGGCAATGGTGAGGTGGGCGAGAATATCACGCCGAATTTGCGTACGCTTAGAAGTTTGCCCCAGCGTATTCCCGTCGATCCGGCCAGTGGCTTGGTCGCGCCGCCGTTGCTGGTGGTGCGCGGGGAAGCGTTTTTCCCGCTGGACAAGTTTGAGGTGTTTAATCTGGCACGGATGGAGGCGGGGGCAGCGGCTTATATGAATCCGCGCAATGCGGCGGCGGGGTCGCTGCGGCAGTTGGATTCTGGTATTACGGCAGAACGGCCGTTAACCTTCTTCTGCTATGATTTTGTGTATTGGGAAGGGTGGGAAGCCGCCAGCCAGCCAATGGCAGCGGCTTGAGTATCTTGCGCCAGATGGGGTTCCCCACGTCGCCAGACAATCGCTTTTGCGAGAATTTGGAGGCGGTGGCGGCGGCTTATGACGAATGGGCCGACAAGCGCAACCAGATTAACTATGAAGTGGATGGCATCGTCGTCAAGATTGATGATAAAGATGTTAGCCGACAGTCTCGGGTTTGTGGGCAAAGACCCGCGTGGGGCCATCGCCATGAAGTATCCGGCGCAAGAAAAGACGACCAAACTGCTCGACGTGGCGGTCAGTGTCGGGCGGACGGGGGTGTTGGCGCCAGCGGCCGTTTTGGAACCAGTGGAAATCGGCGGCGTGGTGGTGCGCAATGCCACGCTGCACAATTATGACGAAATCGCCCGTAAGGATATTCGCATTGGCGACACGGTGCTTGTGAAGCGGGCGGGCGAAGTGATTCCCTATATCGTGGGGCCGGTGGTGGAGGTGCGCGATGGCTCGGAGCGGGTGGTGACTGTGCCGGAGCAGCTGTCCGTTTTGTGGGGAGCCCGTGGTGCGCATTCCCGGCGAGGTGGCGATTTACTGCGACAATCCGGCCTGCCCGGAGCAGTTGGTGCGACGGGTGGAATATTTTGTCAGCCGTGGCGCGATGGACATTGACAATTTTGGTTCGCAGACGGGGGCCTGCTGATTGAGCAGGGTCTGGTGCATGATGTGGCCGATATTTACACCTTGAACCGCGATGAACTGCTGGCGTTGGAAGGGTTCAAGGACAAGAAGGTTGATAATTTGTTGGCGGGGGTGGCCGCCAGTAAAACGCAGTCGCCGGAACGGTTGTTGACGGCGTTGGGGGTGCGTTTTGTGGGCAATGTGGTGGCGGGTCTGCTGATCAATGAGTTGGGCAGCATTGATGCCATTGCCGCGGCCACCCAGGAGCAGTTGGAGGAGATTGAGGGGATTGGGCCGGGAACGGCCGTTGCTATTACTAAATGGTTCGCCCTGGAAAGAAACCAGACATTGCTGGAGAAACTACGTGCCGCTGGCTTGCAGTTCGCCGCCGAGAAGCCAGCCGTCAGCGCCGACACGCCGCAGCCGTTGGCCGGATTAACGTTCGTGATTACGGGCACGCTGCCCAGCATGAGCCGTGACGAAGCCAAAGCGCTCATCGAAGCCAATGGCGGCAAAGTGACCGGTTCGGTCAGCGCCAAAACGGATTATTTGCTGGCGGGTGAAAAGGCGGGCAGTAAGCTGGCGAAGGCGGAGAAGTTGGGGGTGGCGGTGGTGGACGAAGCGAGACTGAAAAGAAATGGTTAATGATTGATTGTGGGTGAAAAAACATTTGCAGCGAATTAGGTAAAAGCGGAATACTTGAAATAAAATGACGCGAAACCCGCTTTTCCTTGAAGGAAACCCAATTTGCGTGATCGTAATTTGGAAAACTTTGCGGTTACCTAACACGTTGCCACGAATTTTTGTTTTAGCAGTGTTCACCCGTATCAGTGTCCCAATCACTATCGACAAAAAATTGTCGATGTTGGAGCGTTAGCGCCTAATGACGAATCCTTTCACCAATCCTGACTCTTTTGTTTTGCCTTCTATGAACCGGGTGCGCCTGGTTGATTTGCCGGGGATGGCTGTGCCGTTGGCGTGGCAAAACAAGAGTGGGTGACCAGCTTGTTAGGTCGGCAGGCTTTGCTGGAGCAAATTCGGCGGAAAACGGCCGTTCTCCAGCTCAACCCCCACGCCCCAGACCTGATCCGCCAGTTTGATACCTGTTTTGAGTCTGATGAGGGAGAGGTGCGTGGAAACGGCCGTTGCCATCGCCAAAGAGTACGGGCGCAAACTGGCCTATCACCAACTGGTTCTCAAGCGAGGTGATGTGATCAACCGCGTCGTGCGACCGGATTGGCAGGCTGTCCATTGGGCGCATTGGGCGCAAATTGAACAGGTGTGGTTGGGTGGTGGCTTGATGGCAGGGCACTTAGGCAAAATTGCTGCCGCTGAAGCGCAAGCATTTATGCGCCAGCACGGCTTTCCCGATTACTTGCTGACCGTTTCCCCGTTCGCCGCCAATTTACCTTTAATGGGTGCCGCCCGAACCGCGCCCCGCGAAGCACAGTCAATGTTACTGTTTGATTTTGGGCAAACATCCATCAAGCGGGGGATAGCCCATTATGAAGCAGGTCGTCTGGTGAAATTGGAATCACTGCCCAGTTTACCTTCTGAGTGTCCGTACCTGTGGTTTAGCCGTGATGAATCGCTTGCCGTCCAAACCCGTGACCGAATTTTGCGCGTAGTCAAAGAGACTTGGCAAGAAGCAACAACATATGGACATGACGTTGAGCAATACTGTCGCCGTGATTTTGGCTTGTTATCTGTTGAATGGTCAGCCGCGTTATGAGGATTGGGGCTGTTACGGCCGTTTACAACAATTTTCGCCTCATCTGCAAACTTATCTGGCTGAACAAGTGAGTGCGCAAATGGCACAACCCATTCAAATCGAGCTTTTGCATGATGGGCAAGCGGCCGCTTTGCCCTACACGGGAACGCCACATAGAGCTGTGATGACCTTTGGCACGGCTTTAGGCATCGGGTTTCCAGCAGTGAATGATGCCCATTTGCGACCAATAAGTCCTCAACTAGCGTAGGCTGATGGGAAAATGGTCATATCGTAACAACTCTCTTAAGTTTTTATAAGGTATAATAGAGATAGTGTAAGTGTTAAATCTCTCTGGAGACTTTTGAAGTTTTAGGCACAAAAAGTTGATTCACGGGAGAGAACGTCAAAAGTCTGAAAAATTATTATAGTATGAATTGGATCCGTCAATCAAAAACAGATAGGCATGGTGATTGACGGGACGCTCGATATGACAAAAAAACGCATTATCATTGTTGGCTTAGTTGTTTTGATTTTCCTGGCTGTCGGGCGTTATGTTCTGGCACAACCTACAGGAACGGAAGCGACTTTGCTTGTGACAAATGGTGATGTGGCTGTTCTTCAATCCCCGCATTTCCTCAGTTTCAACAATAATCAACAAACGAACTTGACGACAGGTGAAATCCTGATTGTACGACAAGGGGATACGATTGAGGTGGCTTATGCTTCTTCGGCAGTGCTCACGATGGGGGATGGTACCTCTGCCGACCTGTTCCCTGGCACGCTGGTGCAGGTTTCTGAACTGGTTTCTGATGAGACCAACTTCCGGGTGCGTTTAACGCTGTTGGCAGGGAAAACGGTTAACCGCGTGCAGCATTTATTGACAGCCGATGATGCGTATGATGTGCAAACGCCTTCTTCTACCGCTTCAGTACGCGGCACTGTTTTTATAGTTGATGTTATCTCGGATCAGGAAACGTTCTACAGTGTTGATGAGGGGTTCGTGACGGTGCAGATGGGTGATCAAGAAGTATTGGTTGAGGCTGGGTTTGAGGTAACGGCCGTTACCGGTCAGCCTTTAAGCGTTCAACCCCAGTCTGCCAACAACAGCCAAAGCCGTGAGCCCATAGAAACGGCCGTTGAACGACAAATAGCCACCCAACCCGTTTCGCCTGATGGCGCAGACCCGGTTGAGGCCACTCCTGACTCAACTGAAAATCAACCGCCCCCCGTTCATACCCGTGCCAGTCAAGATGTTGTAGATGGGGTTGATAATGCGCAGAGTGCTGGCGAGCAAACGGCCGTTTCCCCTGAAACCTCGACAGCGACCTATGCCAACCCAAATCAGCCAGCCGCCACCGCTACCCCTGTCCCCGCTGGTTCAACTGTTATACCGCCAACTTCCACGCGCGTGGTTTCAACATCCACTCGTGTGATACCAACGTCTACCCGCATATTGCCAACTTCGACCCGCATAGTGCCAACTTCGACCCGTGTAGTGCCAACGTCCACCCGCGTGATACCTACAAATACGGTTGCACCGCCAACCGCTACGCCTCTGCCGCCAGCAACGGCGACACCGATTCCTCCTCCGCCCGCCACGGCAACGCCAGTTCCCCCGCCGCCCCCAACAGACACGCCGGTTCCGCCGCCACCGCCAACGGCTACCCCTGAGCCAGAGAAAGTAACGCTGTGTCATAAAGGCAATACGATTTCGGTGGATTCATCCAGTGTGCAGGATCATTTGGATCACGGCGATACGCTTGGGTCTTGTCCATAGCCGCTATAACCCACACACGTATCTTTGCAAACATTGACAATTTGGCCGAACTGCCGAAAATTGGCGTATGCCTGAATTTTTTAATGTACTCCCCCCTGATGCTGCCCGTGACCTGCTTTTTTCTCATTTAACGGCCGTTCTCCCCCCAGAAACGATTCCCACAGAAGAGGCACTTGGCCGCGTAACGGCCGTTGCGCCCCAAGCACCCCATGCCCTCCCCGCCTTTCGGCGCAGTACGATGGATGGTTATGCTGTTAAAGCGGCCAATACCTACGGGGCCAGCGAAAGCCTGCCCGCCTTCCTCACCGTCATCGGGGAAGTGCCGATGGGTAAACCCGCCGACAGCGAACTGGCAATTGGACAAGCCGCCCTCGTCCATACCGGCGGCATGATTCCCGCGTCCGCCGATGCCGTCGTCCAGGTTGAGCATACGCAGGTGATCAGTGAACAGTTTACAGTGGACAGTGAACAGTCTTCGGTTTCTATGTTTCAAATGCCGTTTGAGATTGAGATACTGAAGGCGGTAGCGGTGGGGCAGAATGTGTTGCAAGTGGGCGAAGATGTTGGTGAACGGGCTGAGGTTTTGCCTGCTGGTCATCTGCTCCGTCCGCAAGATTTAGGTGGATTGTTGGCGGTGGGCATAACTGAGGTCTCGGTTGTCAGGCGGCCGCGTGTGGCGATTTTGGCAACAGGCGATGAGGTTGTGCATCCAGGCCAGGTGGCTGGCCCTGGCCAGATTCGTGACATCAACAGCTACACCGTGGCTGGCCTCACCCGTCAGGCGGGCGGCATTCCGGTGATGGGCGGCATTGTGCCGGATAACTTTGTCGCCCTCCAGACAGCAGCGGTGCAGGCATTGGCCGAAAACGACATGCTGGTCATGTCGGCTGGCTCTTCGGTGAGCGTGCGTGATATGACGGTTGAGGTGATTGAAGGACTAGGCCAACCGGGTGTATTGCTGCACGGCGTGGCTACCCGTCCTGGCAAGCCGACGATTGTGGGTGTGGTTGAGGGCAAGCCGGTGATTGGTCTGCCGGGAAATCCCGTTTCCGCGATGGTGCAGTATGACATGTTTGGCGTGCCCTGCCATTTATCGCCTGCAAGGGGTGGTCGTGCCGCCTCGTCATGGCTTGGTGTGGGCTAAACTTACGCAAAATATCGCCAGTGAAAGCGGCCGTGAAGATTATGTGCCAGCCCGCTTAGCCGATTCGCCGGAGGGGGTGTTGGCGACGCCGGTATTTGGCAAAAGCAACCTCATCTATACGCTGGTAAATGCGGATGGGCTGCTAAAGGTGCCGTTGAATAAGGCTGGTTTGTTGGCGGGAGAATGGGTTGAGGTGCGGCTGTTTTAAGTCACAAATTTGCTTCTTGTTTATGGTAGAAGGAGTTTGCAACGAATTACACGAATTTTCACGAATTTATTTTCGCGGTAATTCGTGTAATTCGCTACCATAATTTTTTTAGAGATTGGAAATTGACCGAATCTTCAACCTCTAATCGCCAATGGCATACAGCCTTTGGGCGTGTAAATCTTTTACCCAGCTATGCAAGCTGAGTTTCCCCTGATTTTCGGCATTGCTAATAAATGGATAGCTGCGCAGGTTGTTTACCTGGTTGACGACGTGGTGTTCTACGATGGCGATATGGCGCTCATCGGGTGATAGATTTGGCTCTGTCACATCGACTTCGTGGCGAGCGGGTTGAATGTGGTCGAGCCACTGGGTGAGGGCTGGCATGTTGCTGATGCTGGGCAGATCGTCGGTTTTGAGGATGCCGCCACAATCTGTGTGACCACAGACGATGATGTGTTTAACTTCAAGGGCGATGGTGGCAAATTCGAGAACGGCCGTTGTTGCCGAATCAGCTTGGGTAGATGAGGGCACACAGGCGGCAATGTTCCGGTGGACGAAGAAGTCGCCAGCTTGCAGCCCCAGCATATCTTCAATCATAATGCGGGAATCGCTGCATGTGATGAACAAGACTGTGGGTTTTTGTCCTTCTTGAATGAGTCTTTGTATAAGGGCTTGGTTTCGTTGGAAGTATTGTTTTTGCTGCTCGGCGTATTTTTCTAAAATGGTGTCGGGCATTGTTTCCTCTGAGTTTTTATAATTTTTATGAGTATAACTCAGAAATTGATTGGGGAAATAAAAAGACCAGACAACGATGCCCGGTCTTTTTTGTATAGGATGGTGAATTTAGGTGGGACTAATCTTTAAGATTGGTTCCATCTCGGCTAAAAGTTTTTATGGTAGAGAACGGCCGTTTTGCCACAGCAGCAAACTACCAGCCAATAAGGTAACGATGACCAACAGTATCGCCAGCCAGAGTGTGTTTTGGCTGGTGGCGTGGATAGATTGCAGGGTAACGGCCGTTGGGGAGAAGGTAAACGTGTAGTCTTCAACTTCGCCATTTACGGCTGCTCCTGTTGGCCCAGATGAACAAGTTTCATACAAACGCACTCGCACATTGTAGGATTGTAGAGGTAAGCTGTCTCCAGGCGGTGTTTGGAATTCGTTGGCAGGCACGTCAAAGGCATAATTGGCGGTGCCGGCATTAACCGGGACGCTGCGAATAGCGTACTCTAAGTTGCCAGGATTTTCACTGTCATCGAATAAACCATCGCCGTTCCAATCAATCCAGGTGTATAAACAGCCAGAGCCGCCCGTTACTTCGATATTGAGTGAAGCACCGTCTGTTCCGGGCTGCCACTGTCCACCTGAACCGGTTCCCAGCCCAACTGTTACACCGTCGTCGGAGGGGTTGTCATTATTAGCCGCAAATGTGCTGTCTGCATCCCACATTGAACCTAATCGTATAGCTCCGCTGCCTGTGTGCCAGGCTGTATTGTAAACAGTATCAAGATCGCTAAAATCGGCTTCAACGGTACTGTCCAAATCGAGGCCAATGATGACCGGATCATGATCGGAGGCACGGTAAGCGTCGGCAGCATATAAACTGATAAGTTGCCCCGCATTTTTGAATTCTGTATTGTAATCCAGACTGTTGGGTTCATCGGCATTGATATGCCAGGCGGCAGCTCCGGTGACTTGGGCGGTTAAGGCCATATTCCCCAGAATGTAATCTAACGTGCCAAATGCCCCATCAAATACGTATGAATATGAATTCTGGTCAAAAGATGCGAAGAGATTGGTGTAGCCTGCATTTTTTAACGTCTTAATCGGATCTTCCCGGGCGTAGGCGTTTAAGTCGCCCATGATAATAAAATCTGGATCGCCACTGCTGGTGGGATCGGTTGCCAACCAGGCGGCAAGTTGGCTGGCAGCCATTGTGCGGGTGAGATTGCAGTCTCCTTGTCCATCGCCCGTGTTGGGGTCAGCGGGGAAGACACCCAGGGCATCATTACAATTAGAGCTAGTGCTTTTTGATTTAAAATGATTGACAGCGACTGTGAATTTTTCGCTGTCACTAGTCGTTATGAATGTTTGCACCAGGGGTTGTCGGTTGCGATCCGCAAATGCACCTGTAGACAGGGTTGCGGCTGAACCGACTGGTGAAACCGATGCTGTTTTGTAGATGAAACCAACGGTAATTTCATCACTGCCCAGTACGAGTGGACTTGGATCAATAAATGCCCAAACAGGACCACCAGCGGCTGTATTTAAGCCGTTGACGAGGTCTTGGATGGCACTATTTGCCCCGTAGCCATCATTCTCAATTTCCATGAGGCCGACTATATCTGCATTTAAGGCTGAAATGGCTGATATGATTTTGGCTCTTTGCCGATTAAATTCAGTGATGTTATTGGCACCCCGAGAGGTGGGGAAACCTCCCCCTAAGCCATCGCCATTAAAGTAATTGAGGACGTTAAAGCTGGCTACTTTGAGATTGCCGCCCACATCAGGGGGTGTGACGGTGCGGGGATTGGTGGTTGCAAAGGATGGTGTGAGAGTGGGTTGTAAGGTGTATTCACCAAAGGCATAGCTCATGACGCCAGTTAGCCCTGATACGGTACTGCCGGTGCGCAGGGTATTGGCGGCACTGAGTCCGGGTGCGGGATAGATGATGGGGTCTGGGTTTTGAATGGTACTGGCATCGTCTATGAGGATTTGATTGAGCAGGTTGGCATTGAGAACGGCCGTTGCGGGTACGCCAGGGTTTGCTACTTGGGTGGGGTTCATTAAGTGGCCGCCGCTGGAGAGGAGCACCGTGCCATACCGGCCTAATGTGAAATGCTCGGTGACGGTAAGGTCTTGAGCAAAGGTGACGAGCATGCCTTCATAGGATTCTAAATCAGAAATGGCAGTAAGGGGCAGGGAAACGGCCGTTTGCTGCTATGAGGGCAATGCCACAAGTATTAATCGAAGTGACGGGGCTTATTTCGGTCAGCCCGTTATATTCCACAATAGTGCCAGTGACTTCTACCACCTGGCCTTGATGACATCCGTGGCTGGTGCAAACACAAAAATACCATCTGAAGTGCAGGGGATTGCCATCACCACTGTCCTGCACGAAAAAGCCGCCTAGCTTGGCCGCTGGCCTGGAAATCGCCAACGACTGTGCCGCGTATTGTGATACCGGTTGATCCGGACAAAGGACTGTTGGCGCCACTGCCTTGAATGGTGCTGATGGGTGTGACGCTGGCATTGCAGGTGCCGCAGAAGTTTTCTAAACCTGGAGTGGGTGCATTTTGAGCGTAAGTGCTGGTGTTTCTTAGTCCACCAGTGCCGTTGGCACAGCGTTGGTTGGACTGCACATCTGAGGAACTGTTAGCATTTTCATTGACTTGTGGTTGGCTGGCGTTGAGTAAGGGGAGTAATCCGGTATCGTCGGCTCGACTAGTGTCATAGACGAAGGCGTCGATGAGATTGGTGGTGGTAACGGCCGTTCCACTGGGGAAACTAGCGGCATCATCCTGATACAATGCCACCGCATCTGCCCCATTTTGTAGAAGCCCATGTACTCGTGATGCGATCAAAATCACATTGATAACTGCCGCATTCCCCAAAGGACAAAATAACCAGCGGCATTTGTGGTGTAACCACTCTAAGTCGAAAGAGGCATAGGATAGATCATTGCTGCCGTTAAAGAAGACTAATACAAATCCGTCTAAAGCGGTGTTGCCGCTGCCGCCATCATACAGTTCCACAAATTCGGCGGCATCTGCGCCTGGGGTATCTGAATCGACTTCGTTAATGATTAGGGAGCTGGTTACAGGTGATGCGTTGTAGCGGTGAAGGATAATTCCAGCCGTACCATCGCCATTTCCATCCAATTGATCAGCATTGCCGTCTTGTCAGTGACTTGGTTGGCAACTGCCGTTACTGTACAATTGTATCTCTGGTAAAAGAGAATCTGGTGTTAGTGACTACACTGGAAACATTGTCTGAGTAGCCGGCAGACCTGAGAAAGCGATGAAGTGCACTGGCACATTCCAGCGTAACAGCACTGCCGGTTAAATCGACAGTCTCATGAAAATTAAGCGTAATGGTGTGGAGTTCACGATATGTTGAAGGCACTATTAGTGGGTTGTGCTGCTTATTTGAGGGGGAATATCACTGCCACAACTCGCTGCATCTGTGACTTGAATGCACCAGAGTTGGCATTGTTTGGCGACTGCTATCACTGCCCGCCCAGTTGGTGGGATTGGAGATGGCGGCTAAAAGAGAAGCACGAGTACCGGTAGTTGTGCCAGTGTAAATGGAATTATCAATTTCTGGGATGGCAACGGCCGTTGTGCCATTGGTGAGACCAGTTGGCAGTGCTGAATTATTTGAGCTGGTCGCATCTGCAGCCCAATTGTGGTATCACTGTTAAGTGCATAGATGAATGTTGGGGAGGCTGCATTCCCTTGATAGGCAAGAATTTGATCACCATAGCTGAAAATTGCGACTACTGCTAATGCTTGGAATAACGACTTGCCTGCACAAATAGTTGCAGGTGCTGTCCATGTGAATGTACCTTCACCTGAACGAAATGATCCGCGTTGAGCCAGCCGTTGTCTGTAAATGAAATTTGTGCACCAACATCAATATTTTCAAGAGGCAACAAAAGCAAATTCATCTTGATTATCAAAGTTATAATCCGATAATAGCAATATCGCCTGCTACGAGGGTAGTGGCGGCTTGAGCCGGGCCTTGTGTCCATAAAAATGCGAATAAGAATAAACCTGCTAAAAGGGGGAGCGTACGTTTGAACTGCATGAACTTTCTCCTGTGTGGCAGATTGAAGGTGTGGTTGACAGGAGTGAATTGGCTCCATTCCCCAAGCCTCCAACTGTGTGAATCGGTTGGAATTTCCCATTAATAAAGTTGTTTTGCGCCAAGCGATAGGAAGTATATCCTATTGAGGAGGAGAAAACGGTTGTAAATTGGTTAAGATTTTGCTGGGGGAATTTGTATAAATTGCTGGGGTGGGTGGCTCAATTAGTTTCTGCGGGTTGTTTGCTTTGGCGTCCGTCGCGAATGGTGGTCCAGAGATAAATGGGTGCACCGAGCAGGCCGGAAAAACGCACGGTGAGGAAGACGAGGAATGAAAGGGAAACGGCCGTTTCCGCATTTATTCCCGTCGAAGCAAACAACATCGGAGCCATCATCTCGCCTGGTCCCAAACCACTTACCGAGGGGATAAGCAGCAACACCGATAAAACCGGCACAATCAATACAAAATAGCTGTATGGAATGGATAGTCCTAATGCCAGACTCGACGTTTTCCACCAGAGCGCCAGTATCAAATTGAAAAACAGCGAGATTAGTAACGCGCCGCCAACGGCTCGCCAGCCGCACCCTTCCACCGCGTCCAGCAAACGGGCGATGGGCGTGTCTCCTTCTGTTTTGAGCGGGCCGGGAAGCCAATGTCCCAGCCAGTGCAAAAAGCGCCCTTGCATGAGCAGAATCAGGAAGACAATGCCCCCGACAGCCCCCGCCATCACGATCCACACAATGAAATCTGGGAAACCATCTGGTCGGAAGGGCAAGGCGAAGAGTGCCATCACAAACAACATCAACAGGCCGGTAAGACGATCTAAAATGACGGTGCCAGTGGCGATATTGCCGGGGACATTGCGTGCCGCTTCCAAAATGCGTACCACATCGCCGCCAAAGCCAGAAAGCAGGAACATGTTGAAGAAATTGCCCACGAAGTACAGTTCAACCAGGCGCCCTATGCGGATGTGGCGCCTACACCGTGCAGCAGCATCCCCCAGCGGTAAGCTCGCAGCACCATACTGGCGTTAACGAGCAGAAAGCTAACCAGTACCCACCCAATTTGCACATGCGACAAGGTGTACAGAACGGTTTCTAGTTCGACTTGGCGCACGACGATGATCAAGCCCACGACAGTAATGCCGATTTTCAGGGCGTTGGCTATATATTTTTTCGTCTTTTTATTCATCGAACGTGAATTTTATTGTAATAATTTGAACGTGCCACCTACGGCCGTTTTTCGGAATACCATCGTTCAGGTTAACGTTTTCGCCTGGGGTGGGGGGCATGGTTATAATCCATCCGCTATGGCACGAGTGAAGCAGACTACCAGCCGCCTGGTTGGTGACACCGTTTATCTTGCTGTTTTTCTGGTTGGCGCTCAACAGCATGGTCTGGGACAGCCCGACGATGGATGAACAGAACCATCTGGCGCGGGGGCTGGCGTTTTTGCGTACCGGCGATCCGCGTCTCAGTTTGGAGCATCCGCCGCTGGTGAACAGCATCAGCGCTTTGCCTTTGCTGACGCTGCCAGACGTTAAATTGCCGCTGGATGATCCCAGTTGGGAACGCCAGCCGCCGGATGTGTTCTGGTACTTTTTTGCCCATAAACTGCTCTGGGAATACAACCACGATGCCACCCGCATGATTTTTTTGGCACGGCTGCCCATTGTGTTTTTGACGCTGGGATTAGCGTTGACGGGGTTCCATTTTGCGCGTGAATCCTGGGGGAAACGGGCGGCGTTGGCGGCGTTTTTGCTGCTGCTGTTTGAGCCGAATATTCTGGCAAACGGCCGTTATACAACCACAGATCTCGGCGGCACTTTCTTTCTCTTTTTGGCTGTCTATTTGCTGTGGCGCATGTGGTGCGTAGCGCATTGGTCGTGGCGGCATTGGTTGGTGGCGGCATTGGGATTGGGGCTGGCGTTTGGCAGTAAGCTCTCCACGTTGATTTTTGTGCCCATTTTGATGTTAACGGCCGTTCTCCCCCTTTACGATATTCATTCACTTGAAACCAGAGACAAGCCGTCGCCTGAGCTTGTCGAAGGCAAAGGCGGCTCCGACAAGCTCAGGTTCCGCCTGCCGGGTTGGGCGCGACGGCTGATGCAGTTCCTTATGGCGGGGTTGCTTTCCGTCCTGGTTGTGTGGGCGATTTTTGGCTTTGAATGGGGGCCGTTTTGGTTTAGCGATGACTCGTTACTGTTTCTTGAACCAGTTCAGCGGCCCCATGCCCACGTTTTGGGCAGGCATCGCCAAAATCGCGGATTTGGGCGGTGGCGGACGTGCCGCTTTTTTGAATGGGACGTATTCGGCTGATGGCTTCCTGGCTTATTTCCCGACAGCCTTCCTCGTGAAAACGCCGCTGGTTATTTTGCTGCTGCTGCCCCTGTCTCTTGTGGTTTTGTTGTGGCGACCTGATAGTCGGAAAACGGCCGTTTTCCTGCTTATTCCTCCCATTTTCTACTTCCTTTTCAGCATCACCAGCGGCCTCAACATCGGCTACCGGCACTTACTGCCCATGCTGCCATTCCTGCTGGTGTTGATAAGCGGTTTGGCAGAAGGCAGAAGGCAGAAGGCAGAGAACGAAAATTCATCCTTCATCCTTCATCCTTCATCCTTTCTGTGGCTCGGTATTGCCATCCTCATCTGCACCACACTTTGGATTCACCCCCATTATCTCAGTTATTTCAACGTGTTGGCTGGCGGGCCAAATGGGGGGCGGGATATTTTGGTGGATAGCAATGTGGATTGGGGGCAAGATTTGCTCCGGCTGCGGCAGTGGCAGGTGGAAAATGGCGTGGATAAGTTGAAATTGGGCTATTTTGGCACGGCCGATCCCGCTTTTTATGGGCTTGAGTATGAACCGCTGCCCGGTTTTCCGCGAGAAGAATTTTATGCGACTTTATGGGCTAATCCCCCGTTTAACCCGACTGCGCCGGAACCGGGTGTGTATGCGATTAGTGCCAGCAGTTTGTGGGAATCGCATACAGAGAGCAAGACGGTTTATCCCTGGTTTCGCAATCGGGAGCCGGATGAGCAGATTGGGTATTCTATTTTGATTTATAAAGTGACTGGAGATTAGAGATTGGAGGACTTGTCCTGAGCTTGTCGAAGGATTGGAGATTACGCGAATCTCTAATCTCCAATCTCCAATCTCCCTAAAATATCGACTTCATGAAAGATTTAGAATTTTTGCGGCGATGGGAAATGGGCATCTTAATTGGGCTGCTGCTGGCGGCGTTTGCTTTGCGCGTGTTGAGCCTGGCTGATGTGCCGCCTGGACTGCGCTACGATGAATTGCAAAACCACTTGATGGCAAGTCGGGTGATGGCGGGGGAACGGCCGTTATACTTTTCCGAATCGTGGGGCCATGAGCCGCTGTATCACTACATGCAGGCGGCGACCATGAGCTGGTTTGGCGAGTCGGATTGGAATTTGCGCTTGCCGTCCGTTTTCCTGGGCGTTTTGGAAGTGGCCGCCACCTGGCTGGTGGCGCGGAAGCTGTTTGGGCGTCGGGTTGGTCTGCTGGCGGCGGCGTTTCTCACCGTTTCGTTTTGGGGGATTTTCTACAGCCGCATCGGCAGCCGCGTTGGCTCAACGACTTTTTTTGTGGCGCTCATGGTCTATTTTTTGTGGCAAACCTATCGCTCCAACGTGGCACGGTCTGGAGACCGGCCACAGCGCTTTGGCATGGGTGGCTGCTGGCGTTGGTGGGGGGCTTGTTCATGGGAACGGCCGTTTACGTGTACGTAGCAGGGCGTGTCACCTTTGGTATCTTCGCTGGCTTTGTCATCTATTTGGCAGTGTTCCACTGGCGTGAATTCAAGCAAGCGTGGGTTCGCTTTTTATTGTTTGGCGTGGTGGGCTTCCTCGTGGCTATGCCTTTGTTTGTCGAGCTGCGCAATCAGCCAGCTTTGGAACAGCGCCTCGATTTGCTCAACGCGCCGCTCGACGCGCTCAAACAAGGCGATCCGCTGCCTGTGTTGGATTTGTCGGTGCGGGCGTGGGGCATGTATGTGGTGCAAGGCGAGCAAGACTGGCTCTACAATGTCTCTGGCCGACCGATTTTTGATGGGATAACGGCCGTTTTCTTCTTGTTAGGCATCGGCTTGGCAGGGTGGCGCTGGCGGCAGTCGCGGTATGCACTCATGCTCATTTGGCTGGTGATGGGTACGGCGCCCGCCATGTTGGCGCCGCCGGAAGCCAGCCTGACCCACACGATTGCTGCCCAACCCGTCGCCTTCATTTTGCTGGCGTTGGGCGTGGCTTTGGTCTGGCGCTGGCTGGATCGACGGCAGCCGGTGTTGGGAATTGGACTGGTGATTGGCCTATTCGTTTTCTTTGCTCTCAGTTCTGGCCTCGCTTATTTTGGCACATGGTCGAATGATGAGGCGGTGCGGGAGTTGTATCAGGGGGGGATAGGCGCCGTTGCCAATGCGGTAGCTGACCAAACCCCGCCAGAAATCGTGGCCATTGGGGCGCCGTTTATCAGTTATTGGCAGCCGTGGAATGCGGTGAATTTTGAGTTGGCGCTGGCGGAGGACGCCAGCCAGGTGCGTTGGTTTAATCCGGCGGGTGGCTGGGTCTGGCCGGAAAGCGATGCGCCCGTGGTCTATTATTTCCCGACGGATCCACTTGGCCCCCAGCAGTACGAATCGACCTTGCAACAGCTATTTTTGGCAGATGCAGAATCCATTCCCGTGGCTGGGGATGATTATCAGGCGTTATCGGGTCACGAACCCCGCCCTGTTTGCTGAAAAATTTGAGCAGGTTGGGGCAGAAACGGCCGTTTCCGTTAACTTTGATGATCGTCTGCTCTTGCAGGGCGTAGACATGCTGACACCCGTCATTCAAGCTGGTGAATCGCTGCGATTTATCACCTATTGGCAGGTGTTACGGCAGGAGGCCACGCCGTTGGTGGCGTTTGCCCATCTTACGGATGATGGCGCGACAATTTGGGCGCAGCAAGATTGGCTCGACGTTCGCGCCGAATCATTGCAGCCAGGGGATCGCTTTGTGCAGATCCATCAGCTTCAGGTAAACCCGGAAACGCCGCCCGGAGCCTATTCCGTGCAGCTGGGTTTGTATGGGCCAGACACGCTGGTGCGCTTACCTATTCGGTTAGAAGATAGTGCAGATTCTCCCGACCATATTGTGGTGGGACAGGTCGAAGTAGCTGAGTGATTTTGCCACAGGAAAGATTTTAATTTATGGCGTCAACGAAAGCACAAAAAATAAACGAGAACCTGCCTGAGATGCGCTGGCTGCTGCTGGGACTGATTTTGGTAACGGCCGTTTTGCTCTTCCTAAATCTCCCACAACCCTGGCCTCAGATGGCCGCGTTTGCCCTCATTGCCCTGTGGCCGATGCTGTCGTGGTCTCGGTTGCTTGCTGGCGACTGGTTTGAGCGGCTGCTGTTTGGTGGCGCGGCGGCGCTGCTGCTCAACATGCTGTGGGCGCTGCTGGTCAGCTATCTGCCTGGAGAAAGCCCGGTTTGGTTGAGACTAATTGGGCCGGTGCTGATTGCGGCGGGACCTTTGTGGAAAACGGCCGTTACTCCTTCCACCGATTTCACCTTTAACAAACAAGAATGGGTTTGGCTGGGTCTGTTGTTCGTCCTCGTTATTGGCTTGCGCATAGCCAACCTGTCCTACAGCGAATTTCAGGGCGACGAAGGCGTTATCATGGTGCGAGCCGCCAACATCCTCGCTGGAAATAATTCTGAAATATTCTTGCACCAAAAAGGCCCCGTTGAAATTTTGCTGCCCATCAGCTTGTGGGGTCTGAGCAGCACCATCAACGAATTTTGGGCGCGGATTTTGTTCGCCTGGGCGGGTATCCTGTCTGTGGGGGCGGTGGTGGCCGTAGCGCGGCGCTGGTTTGGCAGTTCGACGGCGATTGTAGCGGGCTACCTCTTTGCCATTGTCGGTTTTAGCATCGCGTTTAGCCGCATCGTTCAGTACCAAAGTTTGGTGGTGTTATGGGGAGCGATGGCCCTGTTTCTCGCCATTTGTTACGTAAAAACAGAAAAATCTTGGAACTTAATCTTAGCGGCGTTGTTTTTGGCGGCGGGTTTGTTGGCTCATTATGATGCGGTGTTGGTGGCACCTGCCATCGCTTGGCTGCTTATTGCCCACGTCGTCAAAACGAAGCGATTTGTGTGGTGGCATTGGCTGGCTGCAATGGGGGTGGGAATGGCGGTGCTGGCGGCATTTTACATCCCCTTCTTCCTCAATCCGAATTTTGGCCGAACCGGGCAGTATTTGCTGGGTGCGCGCCTGGGCGTCAGCGAATCGACGGGGATTTTTAGCTGGAGCGGGCCTGCCTTTTGGCAGATGATTACGCTCTACAACAGCACTTATTTTGTGTTGGGGTTGGCTGTGCTGCTGCTGCTGGGCATCGGGTTTTCTCTGCGTGTTTACCGAAATGTAACGGCCGTTTTGTATTTTGCTGCCCCGTTCCTGTTTTATTTGCTCATTGTGGTCGATCCGCGCACCCATGTGTATACGATTTTCCCAGGCGCGGTGATTTTGGCCGCGTTGGCACTGGTTAGAATGTGGCACTGGTTGACGGCTAAATCGCGGCCCCTCAGTTATGTGGTGGCCGCCTGTTTTGGTGCGTGGTTTGTGGTTTCGACAGTGTATGTCTACTTGATGTTCATCGATAATTCACCGGAACGGATGCGTACCTGGGCAGAGAATAAACCCGTTGGTTATTGGACGACGTGGGAAGAGCCGCCGCTGTATGGTTTGTTTGGCTTCCCTCATCAGGCGGGCTGGCGGTCTGCGGCCAATTTGGTGGCAGAGACGGGACTGCCGTATGCGTCTAATGAGGAAGAAGAGATTACCAACTGGTATATGAGGCAAGCGCCGCGCACTTACTGCCCCACCTACGAATCGTTTGTGCTGGCTGAAAATGTGCAGGATGTTGTGCCGTATGATGAGGCTCACTTGGCTGATTTTTCGGTGGCGCATGAGGTGATGGTAAACGGCCGTTCTACCCTGCAAATCTTCTCCCAAGAAACAACAACTGGGGTACAAACTCATCCAGTCACGAATGAACCATTGTGGTTGTCTCCCACAGATGCCATTCCCTCCACGCATGGTGGTGAAAACTTTGTGGAGATAACCTTGGGGGACGAGCAGGTACGCCTGTTGGGATATGATGTAGACTTGGACGGAGGCGCATCCGGGTGGTGAAGTTGTGGTCACGTTGTATTGGAAGGTGTTGAAGCCCTTTGACCAAAATTATCAGGCGTTTGTCCATCTTTATGACGGTGAATTGGTCGGCCAGCATGATGGGATGCCTGCCTGTGACGCCAAGCCCACGACCGGATGGGTTCCCGGCCAAATCATCGTAGACTCGCATATCGTCCCCATTTCCATTGAAGCCCGCCCCGGCAAACTGCAAGTGATGACGGGTTTGTACAATCTCATTACGCAAGAGCGCTTGCAAACGCCAGCCCAAAAAGACAATTTGATTAAGCTGCAAGCCATCCAGATTGAAGCAGCGGCGGAATAAACCGCGGGCTGTAACTGATGCGGATTTTTTCGTTTTGGATTGAATCGTTTTATAATAAAATCCACCTCCACCCATGAGCTTGATTAGGATTTTTGCCTTGATGTGGTAACGGCCGTTTCCATCAAGCTCCCCAAGGAACACACCATGAAAGTAAACTTTTATGCAACCCTGCGCCCCCTTGTCGGCCGAAAAACACCTGAAAGCCGTTCGGCTCGAAGAGGTGGTGGCATGAAACGTGTTCAGAAATGGGTGGGGTTGAGACGTTTTCATATCCTGACCCTCTTTCTTTACGCCACTTTTACCATTGTTATGACCTGGCCTGTTGTTAACCAGTTGGGTACGCATATTCCGGGCAGACATGGTGATGCCTGGGTACATGTATGGACATTTCATTGGATTAAAGAAGCGCTGCTTACCGGGAAAAATATTTTTTACACGCAGCTTCTTTATTTCCCTGAGGGGGTTACGCTTTATTTTCATAGTATTGCCTGGGTAAATATTGCTGCGCTGGCTGCCATTACAAGCATTAGTGGGCGAGTGGCCGGCTTACGCCCTTGTTTTCATTGCCATATTCACCTTTAATGGATTTGCAACTTATTTATTGGCCTGGGAATGGACGGAATCTTTTGGGGCAGCATTTGTTGCTGGCTTAGTTGCAGGTTTCTGGCCTTACATTATGTCACGTTCTGACCATCCTAATCTTATCCTTATTGGCTGTGTCTCCATGCTGTTACTGTATCTTACGCGTATGTTTCAGCGGCAAAAGAAGCGGGATGTATTAGGCGCGGCTTTTTTCTTGGCTTTATTGGGGTATGCTGGCTGGCAGTTGTTGGTTATTGGCGGGGTTTTGGTGGGGGTGTTTGTTTTGTACCAATTCGTGACCGATGCGTCCGTGCGTACAGTGCAAACGTTGAAGCGGTTGGTGGTGGTGGCAGGTCTCGGTGTGCTGCTTATGGCTCCCGTATTGGTTCCTGTGCTTTACGTGCAGTTAACTCGTGACCATCCTGAAGATGTGTCTGTGCATGAAGCTTTGCAGCACACGGATTTGTTGGCTTATGTAGTGCCCAACGTTTATCATCCTCTCTGGGGGGAACAGGTTGCTAATCAATTTCCTCAAATATTTCCTGGCGAAGAGTATGTTCCTTTTATTGGCTATACGGTGCTCCTGTTAGCGTTGCTTGGGATTTTTGCTTGCCGTAAGCAGACACGGGTTTGGTGGATTGCTGCTACTTTGTCTTGTGGTATTGGCTTTAGGCGCATCGCTGAAGATTAACGGCCGTTTCTACCCCATTCCTCTCCCCTTTCGGCTGATACAAGACACATTTATTGCAGTAGTCATTCGCCAACCCATTCGTTTTAATATCATTTTAAGTATTCCTATGGCAATGCTGGCGGCTTGGGGTGTTGTCGGTCTCTATCACGCTATCACCCGACGCTTTTGGGCGCATATTATTGTTGTTGTTGCTTGTTTGCTCATCCTATTTGAGTATGCCATGCCTTATCCTACGCTGGCACTCGAAATCCCAGATTGGTATCAAACCGTCGTTGCCCCCAATTCAGATGAATTTGCTATTTTGGGTATTCCCATGGATCCGCGCCAGGATCCTGACAAACTATATATGTTTTACCAAACAGAACACAATAAACCACTTGTGGAAGGGCATGTTTCCCGCATTTCCCGTGAGGCAAGGGCATTTATTGATACGCTCTCATTTCCCAATACGGTGGGCATCGGTGCGCAAATGGAATTGTTGAATAAAGCCAACGTGCGTTATATTGTGTTGCATAAGCAACTTGCCTGGTCTGGCGAAATCGTCACGTGGCGGCGGCGGCTGATGCGTGAACCAGACTATGAAGATGATGAAGTGGTCGTCTATGAAATCCCTCGATTTTTGCAGGTAGATGATGTTGCACAACAACCGTTGACAGCAGAACTGGGATTGATGCAGCAAGCGACGTATCCTGAAACTGTTCTCAGGGGAGGCAGCTTGCCGATCACGCTGGATTGGGGCAGCCGTTTGCCAATCGCGCAAGATTATAACGTTTGTTTTGATCTGCTCGATACGGATGGAAACAGTGTACAAACTTATTGTGCGCCGGTTGCTGATTGTCTGCCTACTTCTAGTTGGCACACACCGGAGATGATTCGTTCTAATTATGTTTTCCAGTTGGATGATGTTGTTGCCGAAGGTGATTATCAATTGGTACTTTCCTTACAAGAAGCGGGTGTGGATTCGGTAATAGTTTCTGCTCTATTGGGTGATGTGACTGTGGCTGTGACAAGTGATGACGTAGCACGTGAATTGGAAACGGCCGTTTGGGGTGACTCTCAAATTGAGCCTGCCCGCTTATGATGTGGTTGCTAATGGCGACGATCTGGAGGTCTCGCTCTTCTGGCAGGCGCAGAAACCAGTAGATTTATCGTACAAAGTCTTTTTACACGTTATAGATAGCAGTACAAATGAACTTGTCGCGCAAATGGACTTTATTCCAGACAATTGGATCTATCCTACTAATTATTGGCAATGTGGCGAGATTGTGCATGATCAAGTTTCTCTGCCAATAGAAAACCTTTCTCCTGGTCAATATTCATTGCTGTTAGGTATGTATGAAGAAGGGAGTGGTGCGCGTTTTCCTGTTAGCCGTATAAACGGGCAGGATGTGTCCGAGCAAATTGTCCATCTGGCTACTTTGCGACGATGATTTATCGTGACACTGCTCTTACAGATTGCAATGATATAATTATCGCTTGAAATGGTAACGGCCGTTACCATCAAGCTCTCCAAGGAACACACCATGAAAGTAAACTTTTACGCAACATTACGCCCCATTGTCGGTCAAAAAACAGTAGAATTGCCCATCGAAGAAGGGGCAACCGTGCAAGATGTGCTGGAGACGATTGTGGCAGCGCATCCCGCCTTGCGGCCGGAATTGATGGATGAGCAAGGACAGCTTTTAGGGCATGTTCACCTGTTCATAAACGGCCGTGACGCCCCCTACCTTGACAATATGATGGCAACCCAAATCAAAGCCACCGACAAAATAGACGTATTCCCAGCGGTAGGCGGCGGTTAGCCTATGTCGTCGCAGATCGAAGAAACGCACAGCATCCCTCTCTGGCTTTTACGCGAATATCTGGAAGAACTTGGCGGCACGGCTGAAAATGACAATTACATCGTCGGCGCTGGCTGGACGGCCGTTCTGACAAAAATAGAACCACGAAAGGTGGGGTCGCTGCGGGTCGGTCAGGTCAAAATAGAATTCACAGGTCAGCCGGACAGCCTCAGCCAGTTGCAAACCCAATTCCACAAAAAGACGATGCGGGCGGGTGCGTAATCCCCTTTATTTCTCTTTGAAGGATCAAAAAAGGAACGGCCGTTTAACGGCCGTTCCTCTATCAACAGATTGGTTCAATCTCCAAGATTGAACCAATCTCACTAAAGTAACAACTAAAGAATAGCCAGTTCCTTCAACTTCGCTTCCGGCACCACACCATTCTCCCAGCCGCGAGCCTCATAATACTCAACCAGCATTTCGTCAATCTCACACACATGCCCTTCAGAACCAGGCATCGTTGACGCTTCTTCAGAGAAACGCTTCGGCAAATAATCACTGCCTTCACCGATTCCCGCCAGATTGTTGTAATAGCGCTCCAGATTGTAAATCCGTTCGCCAGTTACCAACACATCATCCGACGTGAACTCAACACCCGTCATCGCCTGGTATTGAGCCGCATACTCATCCGTCCCCATGGCAAAGGCGCTGAATTTACACAAATCCATGCTGTCCGAGAACGCATGAATATCCTGGAAAACCTTCACCAGGCCACCCTTGCCTTCCCAGGCCAATGGGTCAACCTTGAGCGATCCAAACGGCATCACGTTCAACTCCGCGGCAGCGACATACGCACGCAGATGGCAAGCGCCTCGGTTACTGGTGGCATAACCCAGCCCCATGCCTTTCATGCCGCGTGGATCATAAGCCGGAATCGTCTGCCCCTTCACATCCATACTCAACTCAGGATGATTAAAAGAGGTCGCTGCCAGGCGGGTGCCTTCAGCCAGAACATCACCCACACCTTTGCGCAAAGCCAAATTTTCAGTCAGGGCGACCATACCTTCCGTATCGCCCCAATCCAGAGCGGTGTGTCCGTTTGTGTAACCTTTTTCCGAACATTCCATATACATCGAGAAGACATTGCCCAACTCAATCGGATCCATGCCATAATCGTTGCATTGGTCAATTAATTTGGCAATGCTGTTGATATCGGCGTTGCCGCAGTTAGCGCCCAATGCCCAGGCCGGCTCATACTCAACGCTCTCCATTTTCAGCCCTTTGTATGGCCCTTCCTTGACTTCAACCTCTTTCTTACAAGCCACAGGGCAAGCATGGCAGGTGGGATCGTTAACCAGGATGTTGTCGTTGACAAACTCACCGCTAATCAATTCCGCCTTGTCGCCAAAGGAGGTAAGCTGACTGTTCATGGCGGGCAGTGCGCCTATCGTATTGGTGATGTTCATGAGTACGTTGGTGCCATAAACAGACAGGCCACCCTTGCGCGGGCTGGTGATGTTAGCTTCATCCATGATGACATTCAAAGCGCGGTTATGCGCGACCTTCCAGCCGTCTTTATCCGCCGGTTTGGGGAAGTCTTTCTTGGCGCTGATGACCAGGGCTTTCAGATTCTTGCTGCCGCCAACGGCGCCCGTGCCACCACGTCCAGCGGCGCGGTCGTCTTCGTTAATCCACCCCGCAAACCGAATCTTGTTTTCGCCAGCCGGCCCAATCGCCATGACGCTCAAATCTTTTTCGCCATATTTTTCCTGGAAATGCTTGATGGTATCATGAATACCCATGCCCCAAACTTCGGAAGCGTCGCGCAGTTCCAGTTTGCCATCAGAAATATAGGCGTAAACTGGGGTATCTGCTTTGCCTTTGAAGAAGAGCGCATCGAAGCCAGACCAGCGTAAACGTGCTGCCGACCAGCCGCCAATGTGGCTGTCGGTGACGGTTCCGGTGAGGGGTGATTTGGTCACAACGGCCATACGGCCGCTCATATTAGCGGCCGTTCCCGTCATGGGGCCATTCATGAAGCACAGGAGATTGTCGGGCGATAACGGTTCCACTTCAGGGCCATTTTCCAGCACATAACGCACACCTAAACCGCGTGCGCCAATGTATTTACGCGCCCAATCCTCTGGGATTGGCTTGTATTCAATTTTTCCAGTGCTCAGGTCAACGTGAGCTGTATGATTTGCGTATCCACCTAGTTCCATTTTGTTCCTCCATGAAGATATGTAACGGCCGTTCTAAATTAAACGACTAAAAGTTAATTAAATAATCTATCTTGAATGGTTGCTGGTTTTCTGCGGGTGAATCACCTCCGTTAACTTGTTGATTTGCGTCCCGACACGTGGATGGCATGGGGCAAACATGCTCTCAACGACCGGGCGGGAAAATGTCGATTTTGTCGTTTTCGTGAAGGGCTGTGCTGAAACCGCCGTTATAGGTCAGGTCGAGGCCGTTTAACAAGACCCGCCAGCCGTTACGAGGAATATAAGCCGGAAATACCTCTACCCAGGCGGAATCTGGTTTTTCATGAGAATGCCAGACTTGCTCCAGGGCTGTGGTGCGGATTTGCGGAAAGTAGTTAAAGAATTTGCGTAAGAGATCGGCTACGGTGCTGTTTTGGCGCACGGCGATTTCTAGCTGATGCTGTCCCACTAGCGGCCGTAATCGGCCAAACAGTGTCAGGGGAACGATGAAAGCGCCATCATCATAATCTCTGGCAGTTTCATAACCACGCTGCATGAGATGAAGCTGTACGGAAAGATATTTGTTCCAGCCAGCCATAGCCGGAGCGATGACAGCGCCGGGTAAGCTGGCATCCTGCATAGTGCTGGCAAAGGCAGCCCCTATCATGCCGATGGACGCAGTGATGTACACGGGTGGGGTGTGGATGTGACGGGGACCGTGGGCGGCATGGTATTTGCCTGCTTTGAACAGGTAATAGGCCATCTCGTCGCTGGTATCCATGCCCAGAGTGCGTGCCAGCCAAATGGTGAAAAAGCGACGGCGTTCTGCCAGGTGTGCTTCGTCAGCGCCACTCTCCCAACCGAGGATAACGGCCGTTTCTGGCACAGACAGCAGGTGATTATAGGTAGCGACCACTAATTCGGTGGCGCGGGACATGAGGGTTTCTACGGTGCGGGACATGGCATGTTTGTCCTGCTCATTGAGACCGACGAAATTGAGGAGTCGGTGCCATTCTTCAGCAGGTTCAGGTGCCAGATTATGCAATTCAAGAGAGGTGGATTTTGTTGCAATTTGCATAAATTTACCGTCATTTGTTGGGGTACTATGTACAGTATACTCAATAAAATATGTCTCGGCAACGCGCAAATAAGAATTTTATGATGATATTCATTACTCAAATGAATATCACAGGACGCCAGGAAATTGATGATAAAATTCACATGATGGGCAATCTTGTTATTATAAATGAGAGTAGATCTGGGAGAGTGTGCGCGTGATGACTGACCATTTTCGAGCTTTGTTCTTGTCGTATGACGTAAATATTGCTTTGGTGGAAACGGCCGTTTCTGATTTGTATGAGCGGTATAGTGAAAACGGCCACTTCAGCAGGCTCAGTGCAGGCCGTTTTTACCACAATCTCGCCCACATCGAAGCCGTTCTCAACCACATCCAGCCTTGCTTGTCTCAAGCCCAAAACCCGGTTGCACTGCAATTAGCCGCCTGGTTTCATGATGTGATTTATGATGCGGCTTGTCACGACAACGAAGCCCAAAGCGCCGCCTATGCCCAACAAGTTCTAACTGAACTTCAGGTGTTACAAGCTGATATAGATGAAGTTGAACGGTTGATTATGCTGACGGCTGGGCATGAGGCTTCTTTTTCCGACCTGGATGGCCACATTTTGTTAGATGCCGATTTGGCGATTCTGGCGGCAGAACCAGCGCAGTATGATGGGTACGCTCAGGCCATTCGCCAGGAATATGCCCATGTGCCAGACGAGACTTATCGGGCGGGGCGAATGCAGGTGTTGAGGCGGTTTGCAGAACGGCCGTTTATTTACCATTTACCTGAGCATCAAAACTGGGAACTCAAAGCACGAGAAAATATACAACAGGAACTGGATTTGCTTCTTCATAGACATTTTCGGCAATAACATTTGCTTCAGATTGAATCCGCAGATTGCGCAGATTTCGCCGATTAAAACCCTTAAGCGAAGCGTCAATCTGCGTTAATCTGCGTTAATCTGCGGATAAATAGAACTGATTTTTATTTCCAACAATGTTTAAGGCACGATCAAAATTCTCGACGAAGCCTGAGCCTGTCGAAGGCTGGTATGCGCTGGCGTTCCGCCTTTTGCAAAACGGCCGTTGCCACCCGCATCCCGCCCAACGTCACCCCAGCCGTTGATTGCCCCGGAAAAATCGAATCCCCGACCAGCCACAAGTTAGAAATGCCCGTACCTGACCCGCGTGCTTTAAAGAGCGATGTCTGCGGAAAGCCGCCCACCATGCCAAACGGCCGTTTTGTGTAAAACTCAAACGTAACAGGTGTACCGGGTAGACAAAGTTGCACCGCATCCCGTAGGCCGGGGATGGCTTGTTCAGCGCCATCAAGCAGCTTTTCGGTGTAGGCTTCACGTTTTGCCAGATAGGCAGACTGGTCATCGGCGCGGTGCAAATCCCACCAGGGCTGGACGGCGGTGTGGGTGGAAAGCGTCGCCGTGCGCGTGCCTGCTGGGCCGCGACTGCTGTCAGCGGCGTCGGACAGGGACACGAAGACGGAATTACCTTCGCCCAACGGCCGTTTATGATCGCGGATGATTTGGTGATGGCCGACTAAATCAGCAGGCAGTTTGGCGGCGTCTAGTCCTAGATAGAGGGTGAACGCGCCCCAGGTTGCCGGTCGCTTAACCGTTTCTTTTTGCAGGCGGCGCGGCGCTTGCTCACCGAGCAGATTGGTAAGTGCCCAGGGCGTGGTGTTGGCGACGATGTGGTCGGCGGGCAGATGCAGACCTTTTTGGGTGAGAACGGCCGTTGCCCGCCCATTTGTTACCTCGATTTTTTCCACCTTTTGCCGGAACAACACCTCGCCGCCGTTGGCGCGAATCCAGTCCACCAGCGTTTGCGCCAATGCGCCCATGCCGCCGTGAACGTGGTTGACGCCGCGCCGGGGCAGATCGAAAGCTGCGCTGCCGTAGAGAGCGTTGGCTTCATCGGCTGTGGCTTGCGCCGAAATGAGTAGTTGGGTGTCTAAAAAGGCTTTGAACAGTGGGTCGGTTGTGTGTGCCAGACTGCCAATCGATCTAAAGAGGTAAGGTGCTGCTTTCAGCGTGTTGGGTCGAAGGGCTTGGGCTAATGCCACCCAGTCACGCGGGGATTCAGGCGGCCATGGGAAGGGACGGGTGGAAATATCCCAACTGACATCGGCGAGCATTTCTTGTGTGCGCCAGAATGGTTCTGTGCCGGGGAAGGCCGCCATGCGTTCTTCCCGCCATTGCTCAGAATCTGCCCATTGGGTGACAGAACGGCCGTTTGGCAAATGCACCATCCACGCGGGATCGACTGGCTCCACCGGCCAGGTCAATCCCAAAATTTCAGCCAGACGGGCGTGTGGGCCGCCAGGGGCAAAGCCGCCAGCCAGCGTCGCACCCGCATCAAAACGGAAGCCTTTGTGGTAAAACGTGCCAGCGGAGCCGCCAGGGTAAACATGGCTCTCCAACACGGTAACTTGATGTCCTGCTTTAAGCAGCAGCGCGGCCGTGGTCAGGCCGCCAATGCCCGCGCCGATGATGAGGGTGTGGAGATTCATGGTTAAAAAATGTACCTTTTAACGTAGCCGTAGGCGGGTCGCTCGCACCGCTCTGGCTTCGACAGGACGTTCGGCGAGCTCAGTCGAGCCGCTCAGCCGCCGCTACTCCTGGATTTTGGCAACCACCTATACAGTTACTAAACAATTATGATGCAGGAACGGCCGTTTTCATTTTAGCTAACTGACGGCGTGTAATCATCTTCCGCGCCGTAAACAGACCCATTAGACCTGGTTTGCCAAACATCAGCCGGTTGACCAGCCCACGCCAGCCACCCTGGTATTCGTATTCGATGTGTTCGTGGATTTCGGTGACGGTTTCAGAAACGGCCGTGAAGGTGTGGGTATGAGACCAGGATTTGAGCGGGCCACTCACCTGCGTATCGGTGAAGCCATTGACGCTTACGTTTGAATGGATAGCTTTCCAGCGCACAGGCACGGGGCCAAACCAGAGTGTAAATTCCGCGATGGAACCGTCTGCCAACGGATCGAAATGGTGAATTTGGGCGAAGATGGGCGGCGGGGTCAGGGTCTTGAGGACGCGGGTATCGTGATGGAAATGGGAAACGGCCGTTACGGGCGCCTCAATTGTGAATTTATAATCAAACGTTGGCATAACAAATCTCTAAAGGCGGAAAACCGGGCCGGGTAAGGAGAACTGACCCGACCGGTTTTCCATAAGGATGCTTTTATACGTAACAAGGTTTCGAATAAAGCATTTACGAGAATTGCCCGTTTATCATTTCGATAAACGGGCAATATCCAGGAGGAAGAGGTATAAAATTTAGCTAGAAGGAATCAGAACGGCGTCAATAACGTGGATAACACCATTGGAAGCTTCGATGTCAGTGGCGATGACCATCACGGTATCATTCAAGATAACAGAATCGCCATCAACTGTAATCTTAATTGTTTGACCATTGAGTGTTGTTGCTTCATCCAGGCTAACAACATCACTAGCCATCACTTTGCCATCTACAACGTGGTAGGTGAGGATGTCGGTTAAGGCGCCTTCCGGGTCTGCGAGCAGGGCTTCAATCGTGCCTTCGGGCAGGGCGGCAAAAGCGTCATCGGTTGGCGCGAAGACGGTGAAGCTGCCTTCACCAGCGAATGTTTCGGCTAAGCCAGCGGCCTCCAAAGCGGCGAGCAGGGTGTTGAATGTGCCAGCTTCGGCGGCGATTTCAGCGATGCTTTGTTTGGCTTCCATCATTTCGCCTTCCATCATTTCATCTGCTGGTGGCAGTAACACGGCGTCAATGACGTGGATAACACCGTTAGAGGCTTCGATGTCGGTAGCCGTGACTTTTACGGTTTCATTTAAGATAACAGAGTCGCCATCAACCATGATGCTGATTTCTTTACCGTTGAGGGTGGGGGCAGCATCCAAATTTACAACATCACTTGCCATCACTTTGCCTTCCACGACGTGGTAGGTGAGGATGTCGGTTAATGCGCCTTCTGGGTCTGCGAGCAGGGCTTCAACTGTACCTTCGGGCAAGGCGGCAAAGGCATCATCGGTTGGGGCGAAGACAGTGAAGCTGCCCTCACCAGCAAATGTTTCTGCTAAACCGGCTGCTTCAAGCGCAGCAAGCAATGTATTGAAATTGCCTGCTTCGGCAGCGATTTCGGCAATGCTGGGCAACTCTTCTTCAGCCATCATGCTGGGCGGCAGCAGAACGGCGTCGATGACGTGGATAACCCCATTGTCCGCTTCGATGTCGGTAATGATGACTTGCACATTCTCATTTAAGAAAACACCAGCGTCACTGGCGCTAATGGCAATATCTTCACCGGATAGGGTGGTCGCGGAATCAAGTTCAACTACATCGCTTGCCATCACTTTGCCATCAACTACGTGGTAGAGCAAAACATTGGTAAGCGCACCTTGTGGGTCTGCGAGCAGGGCTTCGACTGTGCCTGCGGGCAGGGCGGCAAAAGCATCATCGGTGGGGGCGAAAACTGTAAAGTTGCCTTCGCCACTGAGGGTTTCAGCGAGTCCAGCGGCGGTAACGGCCGTTACTAAAGTATTAAAACGGCCGTCGTTTACAGCAATATCGACAATTGAATTTGAAGGTGCTTCAGTAGGCATCGGTTCTTCGGTGGGCATAACTTCTACGGTCGGCGCTTCTTCAACGGCTGGGGCAGCCGGTTCGGCAGCGCCACAAGCCACTATAAACAGGGCGAAAATTGTGAGTAAACTTAAAAGGGTTAGGCGTTTCATCGTTTAAATCTCCTATTAGTTGTTTTTATGTTTGTGTTCGTTAGCTAGTTTGTTTGGGTCTGTTTCGTATTTAGTTGTTTGTAATCTTTATAACCTTGCGCAGAGGTTTTTTCATGTACAAGAATAATGCTAACGTTTTGTCTAAGTATTGTCAATATATATTTGAATATAACTTATTATTGTCTAATTATTGTCTATGTATACCAGCATTGTTTGCTTTCTCGTAGTCGAGTAAGGTGGCTGTGGATTAACCGTATGTGAGATGTGGTGTTTGTTTGCACAGGGATGGGTATGATGGTGTCCATGTCTGTACAAGTTGAAGATCAAGATATTGTCCAACCCGTGAAATCACGGAAAAAACAAAAAGGATGTCTCTTGTTTTTTCTGCTCTTGGTGGGGGTGATGAGCTTTCCCTGGTTGTGGCGAACGGCCGTTAAGCTTGCCTATTCGCGCCAAATCTACACAGTGGAAACGGCGCCTGCTAAAAAGGTGGCGGTAGTCTTTGGCGCAGCGGTGTATGGCGACCGGTTGAGTGCAGTGCTGAGAGACAGGGTGGAAACGGCCGTTTCGCTCTATGAAGCTGGTCTCGTGGAAAAGATCATCATGAGCGGCGACAATCAATCCTTGAACTATGACGAACCCAGCGCCATGGTGGCCTATGCCATCGAGCAAGGTGTGCCACCAGAAGCTGTCCAGCCAGATTACGGCGGTCGGCGCACCTACGATACTTGCTATCGTGCCCAGAACATCTTCCAGGCGGAAGAAGTGATCCTGGTGACACAAGAATTCCACTTACCGAGAGCGTTATTTACTTGCCAAATGTTGGGGTTGGATAGTGTGGGGGTGTCGGCTGATAAACGGCCGTATCGCGGCGCACGCTGGTATGAACTGCGGGAAACGGGCGCGACCTTGATGGCACTGCGTGATGTGGTGTTGCAAGAGCCGCCGCCCGTTTTAGGAGAACCAATTCCACTCAATTTGAATTAAAAGAATTAGGTCAACAAATTTTACGGAAATAAATCCTCGCGGGTTTGTTGCTCTGGTTGGTTGCGTTCAGTCATAAAATCTTCAGAAAAACCGTATGGGTTATCGTGTTGGTTTGTTACATAGTCAGCAAGAATTTCGTTGATTCTGGTTTGCCAACCTGTTCCTTGGGATTTGAAATAATCGACTACTTCGGGATTTAAGCCGGATAGAAACAGGAATTTTGACGGGTGTTTTTTGTGGCCCACGTACCCGAGCAGGCATATCAGGATGTGTTTCCTTGACAGGTTTCATTCGCGCTAATAACTCATCGGAAATTGGCGGCGATTCTACCGCATCCCAGTCTTGTTGATTGATTTCATCAGAGTGATTCATAATATTTCTGTTCTCGCGAATTTGCTTTGCGTAAGCTGATAATGCGGATTGCTGTTTTACGACGGGTGTATACAAGCACATGAAGGCGTTCTTGTATCAATCCTAATGCCAGCCAGCGCTCTTCACCATAATCAAATCGGTCATCAATTGTTTCAAGTGCGGTGTCCCATTCAAAATTTTCAGCAGCAGTGAAATCGACACCATGCCTTGAGTGGTTGGCTGCTCGTTTGTTTTCATCCCACTCGTAAATCATATTGATTACATCCATCAAATTGTACATACAATAAAGTGTCGTGTCAATTTGCTTTTTTGACTTCGGCGACGGCTTCTGGATTGACGAGGCTGGATGTGTCGCCGGGGTCTTCGCCGAGATAGGCGCTGCGGATGATGCGGCGCATCACTTTGGCGTTGCGCGTTTTGGGGATGTCGCTGACGAACCAGATTTCCTTGGGCTGCAACGGTTTGCCCATTTCGGCGGCAATTTTGGCTTGCAGTTCGGCGCGTAATTCATCTGATGGGGCTACGCCGGGAGCCAGTACACAGAAGCAGACCACGCTGCTGCCTTTGATGGCGTCGGGCACGCCGATGGCGGCGGCTTCGTTGACGGCCGGATGGTTCACCAGCACCGATTCCACTTCGGCGGGGCCGAGGCGTTTGCCGGCTACTTTGATGGTGTCGTCGGAACGGCCGAGGATGTACCACATGCCGTCGGCGTCGATGGCGGCAAAGTCGCCATGCACCCACACGTTGGCAAAGGTTGACCAGTAGGTGTCGAGGTAGCGCTGCTCGTCGCGCCAGAAGCCGCGCGTCATGCCAATCCAGGGGGCGCGGATGACCAGTTCACCGACCTGATTGCGCACCGGATTCCCGTTTTCATCCACCACATCAGCCGCCATGCCCGGACAAGCGGCGGCAAAGGAAGCCGGTTTCAGCGGCAGAATGGGGTTGCCCATGACGATGCCGCCGGAAATTTCGGTGCCGCCGCTGTAGTTGATGATGGGGCGTTTGCCTTCGCCGACGACGTTAAACAGCCAGAGCCAGGGGTCGGGGTTCCAGGGTTCGCCGGTGGAGGCGAAGCAGGTGAGGGAGGAGAGGTCGTGGGCGTGGACGATGTTCGTCGCCATAGGGGATGAGGGTGCGAATGAGGGTGGGCGAGATGCCGAGCTGGTTGATGCGGTGTTTGGCGACGATCTGCCACAGTCTGTCTGGGTTGGGGATAATCGGGGGAGCCGTCGTAGACAACGGCCGTTGCCCCCAGCAGCGTCGCGCCAAAAATGAGCCAGGGGCCCATCATCCAGCCCATGTCGGTCATCCAGTAAATGACGTCGCCGGGATGCACGTCTGTGCCAAAGGCCATGTCTTGCGCGGCTTTGACGGGGAAGCCGCAGTGCGTGTGGACTGCGCCTTTGGGTTTGCCGGTGGTGCCGCTGGTGTAGATGAGCATGAGCGTATCTTCGGCGGCGGTGGGTTCCGGTTCTGCCTGGTCGGATTGGGGGGGGATGAGGTCGTGCCACCACTGGTCGCGCCCGGGTTGCATGGCGGTGTCGTTGCCCGCGCGGCGCAGCACGATGACGTGTTCGATTGTGGGCAGGTGGGCGAGGGCTTCGTCGGCGGTGGGTTTGAGGGCCACGACTTTGCCGCGCCGGAAGAAACCATCGGCGGTGAAGAGGGCTTTGGCGTTGGCGTCGGCCAGTCGGGATTGGATGGCGCCTGCGCCGTAGCCGGAGAAGAGGGGCAGGATGATGCCGCCGATTTTGGCAATCGCTAGCAGGGCGACGCAAATTTCCAGGGTCATGGGCATGTGCAGACCGATGCCATCCCCTTTGCCCAGTCCCAGGCTGCGCAGGGCGTTGGCGCAGCGGTTGACGGCGGCGGCGAGTTCGCCGTAGGTGAGTGACTGGCTGGTTCCTTCTTCGCCTTCCCAAATGAGGGCGATGTGGTGGCGGGTGGCGGGATTGGCGGCCCATTTATCGACGCAGTTGGTGACGATAAATCGGCCGCCAATCTCGCTACCCGCCGCACATCGCCCTCATTTGGGAAGGCAAAGAAGGAACCAGCCAGTCACTCACCTACGGCGAACTCGCCGCCGCCGTCACCACTACGCCAACGCCCTGCGCAGCCTGGGACTAGGCAAAGGGGATGGCATCGGTCGCAGCTTGCCCATGACCCTGGAAGTGTCCGTCGCCCTGCTGGCGATTGCCAAAATCGGCGGTCCCTGCCCTCTTCTCAGGCTACGGCGCAGGCGCCATCCAATCCCGACTGGCCGACGCCAACGCCAAAGCCCTCTTCACCGCCGATGGTTTCTTCCGGCGCGGCGAAGTCATGGCCTCGCCACGCCGACGAAGCCCTCGCCCACCTGCCCACAATCGAACACGTCATCGTGCTGCGCCGTGCGGGCAACGACACCGCCATGCAATCCGGGCGCGACCAGTGGTGGCACGACCCTCATCCCCCAATCCGACCACGCAGAACCGGAACCCACCGCCGCCGAAGATACGCTCATGCTCATCTACACCAGCGGCACCACCGGCAAACCCAAAGGCGCAGTCCACACCCACTGCGCTTCCCCGTCAAAGCGGCGCAGAATGGCCTTTGGCACAGACGTGCATCCCGGCGACGTCATTTACTGGATGACCGACATGGGCTGGATGATCGGTCCACTCATGTTTGGCACGACATTGCTGGGGGCAACGGCCGTCTGTCTCGACGGCTCCCCCGATTATCCCAACCCAGACAGACTGTGGGAGTCGTCGCCAAACACCGCATCGACCGGTTGGCATCTCACCCACCTCATTCCGCACCCTCATCCCCTATGGCGACGACATCGTCCCGCCCACGACCTCTTTCCCCCCTTCTACCTGCTTCGCCTCCACCGGCGAACCATGGAACCCCGACCCTGGCTCTGGCTGTTTTCGTCGGCCAAGGCAAACGCCCCATCATCAACTACAGTGGCGGCACCGAATTACCGACGGCGTCGTCATGGGCAACCCCATCCTGCCCCTGAAACCGGCAGCCTTCTCCGCCGCTGCCCCGGGCATGGCGGCAGATGTGGTGGATAAACGGCAGTTCTGTGCGCAATCAGGTCGGTGAACTGGTCATCCGCGCCCCCTGGATTGGCATGACGCGCGGCTTCTGGCGCGACGAACAGCGTTATCTCGATACTTACTGGTCAACTTTTGAGAACGTGTGGGTGCATGGTGACTTTGCTGCCATCGACGAAGACGCATGTGGTACATCCTCGGCCGTTCGACGACACCATCAAAGTAGCCGGCAAAAGGCTTCCTCCTCACCGAAGTGGAATCGGTGTTGGTGAACCATCCGGCCGTCAACAAAGCAGCCACCATCGGCGTGCCCGACGCCATCAAAGGCAGCAGCGTGGTCTGCTTCTGCGTTCTGCGCGCCCGGCATAGCCCCATGGGATTGAATTACGCGCCGAACTGCAAGCCAAAATTGCGATTCAAATGGGCAAACCCTTACAGCCCAAGGAAATCTGGTTAGCTCAGCAACATGCCAAGACGCGCAATGCCAAAGTGATGCGCCGCATGGTTTTCCGCAGCGCCTATCTCGGCGAAGAGCCCGGCGACACTTCCAGCCTCGTCAATCCAGAAGCCGTCTCGGAAAATCAGAAGGGCGAATTGACGCAACACTTTTATTGTACGTACAATTTGATGGCGGAATCAATATAATCTACGAGTGGGATGAAGAC
>CAVVFA010000022.1:0-16615 GCA_963747345.1 uncultured Chloroflexia bacterium
TGTCTCTTTATTCCTTTGTAATAGGTAAAAGCGGGAAAGTTTTTGGAAATAAAATTGTGCAAACCCCGCTTTTCCTTGAAGGAAACCACAATTTTGCGTGTTGGTAATTTTAAGAACTTTTTGTGGTTTACCTAAAAAAATACGCTACTTCTTTCGAGGAGCCGAATTCGGCGGCGACCACCCTTCCGGCTGCTGTCCACCTGCGCCAAAGAAAAAGCGTTCCATTTCGCCCATCAGGAATTCTTGCGCCTGTGGGTCGGCCATATTCAGGCCATAATGATTGATGAGCAGCGTCGCCTGTTCCGGCCACATGCCATAGGCAAATTTCGAGACATTATTAAAAATACGGTCTCCCATTTCACCCGGAAACGGCGGCTTGTCTAAAGCGGGCATTTCTGTATTCAGTTTGGCACAATGCACAACGGTAATCGTTTTTGTTTCTCTGGTCATTTGTTGTCTCCAATTTCAGTGTTCAGTGTTCAGTGTTCAGTTTTCGGTACTCACAGTTTACTGTACACTATTCACGAATAGTCACGAGTATATAGTGTGAACCGCAGGGCTTCAAATGAACGGCACTATCTGCGGATTAAAATCACGGAGATAAAGGAGGAAGTGTGCTAAAGCGCACTTTCGGTAGAACGAACTGTTTTCCTATGCGTATTTTATTTTTCGGGATGTTGGGTGCATTTTCACACCCTCCTTTACACGCTTTAATCAAAGCTGGTATGTCTGTCGTTGGTGTGGTTGTGCCTACAGATAATTCGGCTGAAATAATTAGAGAACTTCGGCCAGTAACGGCTCATCCTGAGCTTTCCACCCTCCAACTCGCCCCCAGCCAACCCAACATCGTCCACCTGGCGTGGCAGCACCACATTCCCGTCTACGAAGTCAGCCGCCTGTCTGCGCCTGAAACGCAGCAAACGCTGGCCGATTTGCACCCAGAAGTAGCCTGTGTCGCCTGTTTCAACAAACTTATTCCGGCAGCTCTGCTGGCCTTGCCCCAACACGGTTTTTTGAACGTGCATCCGTCACGGCTGCCCCACTTCCGCGGCCCGGCGCCGCTGTTCTGGACATTTAGGGCAGGTATTCAGGAAACCGGCGTCACCGTGCATTTCATGGACAACGGATTAGACACCGGCGACATTGCCCAACAAGCACGGCTCACCCTGCCGGATGGCATCTCTAGCCCAGAAGCAGATGCGTTGACGGGAACGCTCGGCGGTCAGCTTCTCGTCAATACCCTCAAGCAGTTGGCAAAAGGCACACTGTTACGCACGCCCCAGACAGCTGACGGCAGTACCCAGCCCTGGCCTCAACCGGCTGATTTCCGTATTCCCGTCTCCTGGTCAGCCCGCCGCGCCTTCAACTTTATGCGCGGCACGGCCGTTTTCGGTCAGCCGTATGTGATTGAATTAGAGGACGGGTGAGATTGTGGTGAAAACGGCCGTTTCCGTCACCAAAAACACGGCATCAAGCCAGCCAGCCCCAGGCCATATTCAGATACAGTTTGCGGATGGGGTGGTAACGGCCGTTATCTAGTCAACAGCTTTCTGATATGGTCAGCCACTTGCCGGGGGTCTGCCTGACACGCATAAAAACCAAGCTGTTCATACCCCCCAATTTCCTGCGTGTAGGGCAAAAATTCAAAATAGAGACCCGCGCCAAGTCCGTTGTTGGTGATGACGTTGTAGGCCAATTCCCGTCCGATGGCTGGCATGACTTGGCGCATAATTTGAATACCCTCTTTCCACGCTTGAGCAACGGCCGTTATCTCCCCATCATCCAGTTCATGAACATACCGCCGCTCGGTGTTCTTCATGACCAGCATCATGTCATACGGCCGGCGCATAAAGTAGGGAACCAGGAGAACGGCCGTTCCGTAATCTTTCACCATCAGTTCCGGCGGGTTCTCGCGCAGGAGATAGTCGGCAAATGATTCGTTGTGTGTTTGCTTAAATCTTTCATTGTCTAGGAAACGACGTGGGGTCTGATTACTGAGCACAATTTGCTGATGCCCATGAAACAACGAGCCACCCACCAGATAGCCGTAATTTTTCGTAATCAGCACATGCCCCTCACCTGCCTCCAACAAAGTCTGCTCCAACGCCGCCAACCGCTGCATCACCACCACACAATCCGCCAACGGCATATTGTGAAAATCCCGCTCATGAAAAGAAGACGACCACTGCAAAAAATGCAAGGCCCTGCACATCACCTTCCCGGAAGTTCAAAACTTCCGGGAAGGTATCAGATGGATATACCAGCGGAAACAAATTCTTGTTGATAAATGTATGGCCTTCACTCAACGCAGCCACATCCACCACCCCCGTCGTGGTGCCTTTGCAAATGGGACACGGCCGTTCTGGCAGCGCCCCCTCTTGCTCTTCTGGGCGGTTATCATGAGGCCGCGCCGCCCGCTGTGATACATACACAATGCGGTCGCCATTGCGCGGGTCAATCTGGCACACGCCATCCGGCAGCGATTGTTGAATACCGCTGTCGTGGCGCACCAACTCCATCAGTGTTTGCAACGAAATTGTGCTTATATTTTCTACTTCAACAAGGGATTTGAGTGTTTGGGCGTCGAGTTGTTTTTCCATCCCTAAATTCTAATCATTTTTGGCGAAGAGGCTAAGATGAATTATTTGTTTTTATTTTTGAAAGCACCCCTTCATGGGGCGCTTTTATTTCTGTGTTATAATCGCCGCGTAAGGTCAGTGGAGAACTATTTATGACGATTCCTAGCCTGGAAAATATCACTTCATTCCTCACCATGTTCGCCGCCATTTTTGGCGCATTATTGGCGGCTTTATGGCTAAGTTTAATTATTTGGGCGTTCCGCGACATGCGCCATCGCTCCCGCGACCCCTTTGCCCAGGTTTTAGCAGCTTTGTTAGTGGCGCTGCTTCCTTTCATTGGCATTATCATTTATTTGATTTTGCGCCCGCCGGAAACGTTGGCTGAGGCGTATGAACGGGCGCTGGAAGAGGAAGCGCTTTTGCAAGAGATTGAAGAACGCCCCACCTGCCCTGGCTGCTCCCGAACGATCAATCCCAATTGGATTTTATGCCCCCACTGCCATACCCGCCTGAGAAAGGCGTGTCCTGATTGTAATTCTTTGATGGATTTGCAATGGACGCTGTGTCCGTTTTGCGGCAATCAACATATCGACCCGTATCGTGCTGGGGTTGTAAAAATAAGTGGAGTTGAGGTTGAGGAAACGGCCGTTTCTCCTCCATCCATCGTCCCCCCAATCCAACCTATTCCCGAATCAGCAATCGAAAACGAATCTGATTTAGTGCCAGAGACAGAAATCGAGACCGTCTCTGAGGCAGAAGCGTAACAACCTGCGCCATAGGGAGAAAAGACGCATGTTTGCGGAACTCCACCCCAAAGCAAAAATTGCGGAGATGGTTAAACCAACGCTTCGCTATATCCAGCACCCCAGCCCACCTGATCAGGACATACAAACGCAGCAATCTGCGGCCTGATTTGCTGGCTGGCCTGACAGTGGCGGTCATCTTGCTGCCTCAGGCCATCGCCTTCGCCATCATCGCTGAACTACCGCCGCAAATGGGGCTGTATGCCGCCATCATCGGCGCTATCTTTGGCGGATTGTGGGGTTCCTCTAACCAGATGCACACCGGCCCAGCCAATGCCATTTCGCTGCTCATTTTCTCCACGTTATCGGGTCTCTACGCAGTTGGTTCTCCAGAATATATTATTGCCGCCGGTATGATGGCGTTTATGGTGGGTATTTTTCAACTGGTGATGGGGTTGGCACGTTTGGGCATTCTCATCAATTTCGTCTCCCATTCTGTTATTGTCGGTTTTGCCACCGGCGCTGGTATTTTAATTGCTGTCAAACAAATCAAAGTCTTGTTTGGCCTGAGTTTTCTCGACGGCACGGTTATCGAGACCGTTAGCGGTACGGTTATTCATTTCCCGGAGACGCATGTGGAAACGGCCGTTATCGGCATCCTTACCATGCTCTGCATCATCATCCTCAAGCGAATCAACCCCAAAATCCCAGCCATTCTGTTGAGCATCCTTCTGGCATCCGCACTCGTCTACCTGTTTGATTTGGACCAGGCGGGCGTGGCTGTGATTGGCGAACTTAACAGCAGCCTGCCCCCCTCACCCTGCCGCCAATCTTCGATCTCAGCCTGATGGCCCAGCTCTCTCCAGGTGCGTTAGCCATTGGCGCCATCGGCCTGGTAGAAGCCGCCGCCATCGCCCGTTCCATCTCCACCCAAACGGGGCAGCGCCTGGAAAGCAACCAGGAATTTGTGGGGCAAGGCATGGCCAACGCCGCGTGCAGCCTCTTTTCCGGCTTCCCCGTTGCCGGCTCCTTCGCCCGCTCCGGCATCAACTACGAAGCTGGCGCACGCACTCCCCTGGCTTCCGTTTTCTCCGCCCTTTTCGTTCTGGTTGCCATCTTCCTCATCGCACCGATGGCCCGTTTCATTCCCACCTCAGCCCTCTCTGCCGTGCTGATTATTGCCGGGTTCAGACATGATTAACCGAGAGGAAATCAAGCGCATTTGGCAAGGCGCACCAGGCGACGCCGCCATCATGCTGCTGACGCTTTTCGGCACACTGTTTTTATCGCTCGAATTTGCCGTGCTTTTAGGTATTTTGCTTTCCTTTGCTCTGTACGTTTTACGCACCAGTACGCCTCGCGTTCAAGCCGTCGTGCCGGATGCCAATTTCAAACATTTCATCTACAACCCAGATCGAGAACCCTGCCCACAACTTTTAATCATTGAAATTTTAGGTGATTTGTATTTTGGGGCAGTTGGCTTTGTCGAAGACACGATTCTTGACTTAATGGAAAAAAACCCGACGCAGCGTTTTCTGATGCTGCGTATGCACAGTGTAGACCACATTGATTTTAGCGGTATCCATATGCTTGAAAACCTTGTGCGCACCTATCGGGATCGAGGCGGTGATTTGTTTATGGTGCGTGTCAGTTACACAGTTCGCAAAGTGATGGAATCAACTGATTTCATCGACTATTTAGGTGAAACCAATTTTCTAACGGATGATGACGCCATTCGCTTCTTGTTCAATCGCCGCCTTGATCCGGCCATCTGTATTTATGAATGCCCGGTTCGTGTCTTTCAGGAATGTCAAAATCTGCCCAAACGCATGGATCTGGTGCATATTCCGACGTTTGTGGATACCCAACAGCTTGCATTTCACCACGATTGAAGCCACAGGCATTATGGACAGCCATGCATAACGAGGAAGAAAAACGGCCGTTTGTCATTGATGTCCGTGAACCGCGAGAATTTAACCAGGGGCATATTCCCGATGCCCATTCTCTCCCCTTAGCCCACTTCCTGGCCGATGATTGGCAGCTCCCCATAGATCAACCTATCGTCCTGGTTTGCCGCAGTGGGCGGCGCAGTCGCCGTGCCGCCATGGCCTTAACCAACAAACAATATTGAAAATATTACGATTCTAAAAGGTGGCATGGCAGCCTGGGAAGCAGCCGGACTGCTCGAAGCTGTAGAAATTTTAAGGTGAATTATGACTGATGAAAATACCAATCGAAATATTGGTCTCGACCTGGTTCGCGTCACCGAAACAGCGGCCTTAGCGGCGGGTCACTGGTTAGGCTCTGGCGACCGGGAATCAGCCCATCGCGCCGCCACCCGTGCCATGGCGAGCGCCCTGGATACACTGGATATGGATGGCCTGGTGGTGATTGGGGAGGAACGGCCGTTAAACGGCTCATCTCCTCTCAGCAGCGGCCACAAAGTAGGCACAGGCTTTGGTTCAGAAGTCGATCTCGTCGTAGACCCCATTGATGGCACAGATTTGTTGATACGGGGACAACCAGGAGCCATTTCCGTCGTCGGCGTCACCCCACGCGGCACCATGTGGTCACCCGCGCCAGCCCAATACATGGAAAAAATCATCGTAGACCAAGAAGCCGCCAGCGCCCTGGTGCCAGAATGCCTGGAAGCTCCCGCCGCCTGGACTCTGGCTCTCGTCGCCCGCGTCAAACACAAAGCCGTGCGCGACCTCACCGTCATCGTGCTAGATCGCAACCGCAACGCCGCCCTCATTCAAGAAATTCGGGAGACAGGCGCCCACATCATTCTCAAAGAAGAAGGGGACGCCGAAGGCGCGTTAGTCACGTTATCCCCAGGCACAGGCGTTGATATTTTGATGGGGATTGGCGGCGCCATGCAAGGCGTCTTAGCCGCCTGTGCCGTCAAAGCCCTAAACGGAGGCATGTTGGCCCGACTGGCTCCCCAATCCGCTAAAGAGCGTGAAGAAATCATCGCCGCTGGCTTAGACTCGAAAACGATTTTCACCTGCAACGATTTCATTAAAACAGACGAGGTCTTCTTCGCCGCCACTGGCATCACCGACAGCATCTTACTCCACCCGATGCAGTTTCGCAGCACCTACGCCGAAACCCACTCCCTGCTCATCCGCTCAGAAACTGGCACTCGCCG
This sequence comes from uncultured Chloroflexia bacterium, assembly GCA_963747345.1. Lineage (GTDB taxonomy): Bacteria > Chloroflexota > Anaerolineae > Promineifilales > Promineifilaceae. Next base: position 6,474 of record CAVVFA010000022.1, read on the forward strand.
CTTCATCCGCGCCGAGCATGGCATTCGCGTAAAGGCGTAACCCTTAGTCCACGCTTATATAGTAAAAGAGAACATGTAACTATCCAGGTGCTGTTTTGTACTCGAGAGACCCCAAGGGTTTGAACAACCTCAAAGTTAAATTTCTCAAAATAAAACCCTTAGGGTCTGGATAGTTACCAGAAAAAAAACGCTCCGCGCTGTTACTTGCGGAGCGTTTTAAGCTATACCACTCTGAGCGTAACACGAGTTTTAAGCGTTTGCTTTACGTCGTACCAGAATACGGCGAATCCATTTTTGAACTTCAACCGCAATGAAAACGACTGAACTCAATACCAGAGCAATCATTAAATCACGGGACGACAAAGCAACTGTCTTAAAAATATTTTGCAAAAATGGCACATAAATCAAGGCCAACTGTAAAATAAATGTCGTTCCCACCGCCAGAATCATCATCCGGTTAGAGAAAAGGCCCATCGTAAACACGGAGTCAACATTGGAACGGATGGCCAGAGCGTTGCCCATCTGAGCCAGCGTCAACGTTGTAAATACCATCGTCTGCCAGGTATCTCTAGAAGCGGCTGAGGTTGTTGGATCGTAGTAAAAGTAACCAACGAATAACGAAACCAGACCCATCAATGTACCAATCCAGAGAATTCGCCAGCCTAAACCTCGGCTAAATATACTTTCTTTAGGATGGAACGGCGGCCTCTCCATATTACCTCTTTCTGCCTGCTCAATCGCCAACGCCAAACCGGGCAAGCCATCTGTCACCAGATTGACCCACAAAATCTGAAGCGGCAGCAAAGGCAAGGGCATTCCAAAAAACGGAGCCATCAGCATGACAAACAGTTCGCCTGTATTACTGGAAAGCGTGTATTGAATAAACCTGCGAATGTTATCAAAGATGACACGCCCTTCTTCTACGGCCGCTACAATTGTGGCGAAGTTGTCATCCAGCAAAACCATCTCGGATGCCTGTTTTGACACGTCCGTACCAGTGATGCCCATGGCTACGCCAATTTCAGCTTTTTTGAGGGCGGGGGCATCGTTGACCCCATCTCCCGTCATCGCTACCACTTCGCCGTTATTTTGCAAGGCGGTGACGATATTGAGCTTATGTTCTGGCGAAACGCGGGCGAAAACGGAAACTTCTTCAACCACTTTCTCCAACTGAGCCATGTCCATCATCGCTAACTCTTGCCCGGTGACATATCTGTCATTGTCGGTAATGCCGAGGTCTTGAGCGATATTAAGAGCAGTCAGCGGGTGATCGCCCGTAATCATAATGGGGTGAATGCCAGCTTTGCGTGCTGTCTTTACAGCTTCTCTCACTTCAGGACGCGGTGGGTCGATCATGGCGACTAAGCCAATCATGGTAACGCTTGACTCAACGGCCGTTTCATTTTCAATTTGTGGGCTGTTCAGTGGTTTAAAAGCCACACCCAATACCCGTTGGCCTTGCTTGGCATATTTTGAGTTAGAATCCAGAATTCGTTGACGGATGGTGTCATCTAAAGGAACAGTGGCGCCCGTTTCCCCTTCCCAAACGGAATCAGCGATATCTAGCAAGCTGTCTACGGCGCCTTTCATAAAGGCAATATATTCAGCGGGCGGTTCTATCTCAGCACCACTTAGTTTTTCGATATGGTGAATGGTGGTCATGCGCTTTCGTTCAGAGGTAAAGGGAATTTCGTTGACACGCGGCCAGAACTCTTCAAGGCGCTCTTTGGTATAACCCATTTCAGCGGCGGCGACGACCAAAGCACCTTCAGTCGGATCGCCAATGGTGCGCTCTTGCCCATTTTCCATTTGTAAAATGGCATCGTTACACAAGGCACTTGCCTTGAACAGTAAACTCAGGGTGCGATTATGAGGCATCGCACTTTCTTTGAGTTCAGCATCCATGATGGCGCCTCGTTTGTCGATGAGTGCATCCATTTCTTGGGTGTGCCCGGAGACATCTAACGCGGTAACGGTCATGCGATTCTGGGTCAGGGTGCCTGTTTTGTCGGAGCAGATGACGGTAACAGACCCCAGAGTTTCCACGGCAGGCAGGCGGCGAATGAGGGCGTTGCGCTTGAGCATTCGCTGTGACCCCAGCGCCAGCGTCACGGAGACCACCGCAGGCAGCCCTTCCGGCACAGCCGCCACGGCCATGCTGATGCCTACCAGCACGAGATTGAGCCAATCTTCCCCACGAAACAGGCCCAATATAACAACTATGGCAATGATACCTAATGCCACCCATCCCAGAGTGACACCGAGCTTACCTAATCGTTTTTGTAATGGCGTTAGTTCTTCTCCAACGTTTTGGATGAGATCGGCGATGTTGCCTAGTTGGGTGGACATGCCTGTTTCGGTAATAACGGCCGTTCCCCGCCCATATGAAATGATGGTACCCATAAAGATCATGTTACGCCGGTCGCCCAGAGTAAGATTGTCTTTTGGGATGGCTTTTGTTACTTTCTCAACTGCCTCAGATTCGCCAGTAAGTGCCGCTTCTTCAATTTTGAGATTGACGCTTTCCAGTAAACGGCCGTCGGCGGGAACGAGATTGCCCGCTTCCAACAAGACCACATCCCCCGGCACAATAAAACGCGCCGAAATTTCTTCATAACGGCCGTCGCGATGCACCTTCACATGTGGTACAGAAAGCTTCTTCAACGCCGCCACAGCCTGTTCCGCACGATATTCCTGGGTGAAGCCAATCACGGCATTCAACACCACAATCGCCATAATGATAACAACATCAACTATCTCCCCCAGAGCCAGAGAAACCAGGGCAGCAATAAACAGAATGACCACCATCGCGTCTTTAAATTGATCGAGCAAGATCAGCCAGGGACTCTTAGCCCCTTTTTCCACCAACTCATTTAAGCCGTATTGTTCTAACCGCTTATTGGCCTCTTCCGTGCTAAGCCCAGCAGAAGGCGACGTGTTTAATTGCTGCACAACATCATCAGGTTCTAATTTGTACCAATCGCTCATTGAAATCCTCTCTTACGCTTGTTATGTGCTGAGGCAACAAATACGCACATACGTTTCTGGTATTTTAGTTGGGTAAGTTATAAGTATATCAAGTTGTCTGCAATCGATCATACGCAAACAAACCGCCTTTTAGTATAATGACCACCCTGGCAACATCATTCCCCAAACAATCAAGGAATAATTTGCAGATTCAACGCATCAAATACCACAAACGTATCATCCTTACCTGGAGGTAACACACCAAATCATGACAAATACTTATATTCCTGAACGAGCCATGTTCATTTTTGCTCATCCCGACGACATCGAATTCGGCGTAGCCGGAACTGCCGCATTATGGGCAAAAAATGGGAGCGACGTAACCTACGTCGTTATCACAGATGGCAATGTCGGCAGCCATGAAGCAGGTATGACAGCCGAGAAACTGTCAACCATTCGGCGTGCCGAACAAACTGCCGCGGCCGAAGTGGTTGGCGCATCTTGCATCTTTATGGGCTATCACGATGGCTTGCTGGAAGCGACAATGGAACTGCGGAAAGAACTTGTGCGGCTCATTCGCCAACACAAGCCAAACGTCGTCGTCTGTGGCGACCCGACCCTCTACTTCCCCAGCGGTGATAATTACATCAACCATCCAGACCATCGTGCCGCCGCCCAAGCCGCTATTGACGCCGTGTTCCCTGCTGCCGAAATGCATCTCCTGTACCCCGATTTAGACGCAGAAGGATTGCAACCTCACAAAGTGAACTACGTTTATGTATCCTGGCCGCAAAAAGTACCAAATTATTATATAGACATTACAGAGACAATTGATGTGAAGATAGAAGCATTACGCCAACATGTCAGCCAACTAGGAGATTGGAATCCCGAAGAACGAATCAAAGAGTGGAACAGTGGCACTGGCAAACAAGTTGGTTTCAAATATGCGGAATCTTTCAGAAAAATCACACTGAAAGAAATTGAAGAAAAAGAATCCAACGAAGACTAAGCAAAAAAAAGAGGGACATCAATCGATGTCCCTCAAAATTGTTTAACTTGATCCATGCTACTTATTTAGTGTGCCATACTCACAGACAAACATTCAGATACAACCCGATTCAATTCCCAGGTACTTACCGGTTGAGACATAAATCGATTGGCACCTTTTTGGGCTGCTTCCTGAGAAGCTAACTCCTGACCGGTGGCTGATAACATAATGATAGGCAAGTTTTTGAACTCTTCTTTGGAACGAACCTTTTCCATCAGCGTAAACCCACTCATTTCAGGCATATTGAGGTCAGTAATCATTAAATCAACAGAAGTGTTCTCCAGTTGTTCTAATGCTTCACGGCCGTTATCGGCAGAAATAGTTGTATGATTTATTCTTTGTAACATCAAGGTTAGTAGTCGATGAATGTGCGGAGTATCATCTACAATTAAAATATTAGCCATTTTCTGTCCCTACCTTCAAATCAACAACCAGTGGCAATCAATTGACTGCAAGTTCTTCATTGTTTGCTCGTTTAAATTCCCCAAAGCCATTACTTTCAAATTAACATTATATCCTGTCAATAAAGCTTACGGAGAACAAGCAGGCGGGTCGAGAGGGCACTAAATTGCTGCCTTAACAAATCAATATTGCTTTGTTAAACGCCACAAATTATGGCCTGGCTCTGGATGATATTCGACATTATCCATCAACTGATGAACGAGAAATAATCCATAACCACTTGTATGAGGTTTATCCAAATCTGGTTCTGACACGGAGCTTAAGTCAAAGGAACGGCCGTTATCACCCAATTCCACAACAAGCTTTCGTGGTTCCTGCACAAGAGTAAACGCAACTTCAATCCGTCCCGATAGACCAGCGTACGCATGTTCAACAATATTGGCACATGCCTCATGCACCGCTAATTCAATATTATAGATAAGCGCATCCTTTTCAGGCACAGCCCTTTCATTTGTAATCAATGCTCGAATACATGTGCCTATCACATTAAGAAACTTATGCTGGGCAGGCACATTTAGTCGAACAACATCTCCTTTCAAATACACTTCATTCACCTTCTCTTGATTTTCACGAGATGAGTTCACGAACTAAACCCCTTTAAGAACAACCAGTGTCTGATCATCAGATTGCGGTTCACCATTGGTAAACTCTTCAACAATTCGATTTAGTCTGACTGCCAGTTCATAGGCAGGCAATTTTGCAAGTGTTTGCACCAAAGCCGTCAATTCATCGTAACCAAATTCTCGGCCAGCCGCATTACGCGCTTCACTAAAACCATCAGTTGCCACCACAAGTACATCCCCTGGTGAAAAATCTAAAACATGATCCTCTGATAGGCTAATAGGCATAACGCCAACAGGCGTGCCATCTGCTTGAAGCAGCCGGGCTTTTCCCCCTGCTGGGCAATAGATAACTGGCGAGTGACCTGCATTTGCATACATCAACTGGCGGCTTTTCGGATCATACTGCCCTATAAAAACAGTAGCAAACATACTTAGCTCAGTAAAATCATTATACAATTCTTCATTTGTTCGGCTTAAAATCAGTTGAGGGGAAGGCAATACGGGTACATTCGTTTTTGTCCGCACGACAGTACGAGTCATCGCCATCAAAAGGGCAGCAGGTATCCCCTTGCCTGAAATATCACCCACTGTAAAAGTGAAGGGCTGACTTTTACGAACAATGAAATCATAAAAATCACCGCCCACTTGTGACGCAGGTTGAGACGATGCCCATAAATTAATGCCTTCCACTCTAGGAAGAGTCTGTGGTAAAAGATGATCTTGAATACGTTTTGCCAAATCCATTTCTGTTTTGAACTTAGCTTGTTCCATATTCAATTGATACATGATCACATTTTCAATTTGTGCCCCAGTAAACTCAGCGACAGCTTGAGCTAATTTGATATCAGGTGAAGTAAATTCGCCTTCTAACTTATTCAACAAGCCAATAAATGCCCACTCAGCATTTCTAACATTGATAGGTACCAGAAGAATATCACGCACAGGTGCATCACTGTCTTCCTCTAGTCCACCATCCTCAACCGTGATCCGACGACAAAGAAAACTTTGCCCAGAAATAATGAGCGAATCTATGTAACCTTGTTGCACCTCATCATCAAGTAATGCCTGTGGGGAATACTCGATCACGGGTAGGCGATTTTCCATTTTCACTGTAAAAAATGCTGCTTCAACCTTCAATAAGCGCGTTGTTTCAGATGCTAACCGTGCCAAAGTTTGGTCAACTTCAAGAAAGTTACGTGTCGCTTGAGTCAGTTCGTATAAGGCTAACAATTGATCTTGCGTATCAATAAAATCCGCAGCCATGCTATTCAAATCACGTTCAAGACGAGCAATTTGAGCAAGCAAATTGGCCTGAGCCTGCAATCTTTCTCGGTCGGGTTTCGAGTTTAAACCAGCAACACGCAGTTCACCGACTTTAATGGCATCTACTTTTATTTCTTGAATGAGGGATGCGTTTTCCAAGAGAGAATTTCGAGGCCATACCTTGAGGGGCAAATCTTCTGACCACACAGAAAATGACGAGGCGCCAGCGCTCAACCAATCTTCAGCGAGAGCATCAATTTGATGTTGTTGGTTGGCTAGAATAATGGTTAGCATAATTTAATTGGGGGATAAATTAGCTGGATTTATCTTTTAAGAAGGCTGCTACAGCTTCGGTCTCTTGAGGATAAACCTCAAAAAATCTATCCAATCGCGTTAATTCAAATACCATACGCACAGATTGTTGCACTTCGCACAAGCGAAGATCGCCGTTTTGCTGGCGGCAGTTTTTTACGCCTTGGACAAGGGTGGCTAATGCCGTTGAATCTACAAAGTCAACGCCCTGCATGTTTACAACAATATTTGCAGGGTCTTCAGATGTTACTTTATCAATCAATTGACGTACTTCGCCGGCTGTATAGGTATCAAACCGCCCCACGAGTTGTAAAATTTTAACATTATTAGCAGAACGCAATGTAAGATCCATTCGATACTTACTCCTTTACAATAACGCTTTGGTTCTTTGGGTATTTGTCAATTATTCTCTGTTTTTGAACGATGACGCCATGCTGAGGGAGTCTGTTTCAATATTTTCAGGTCTTCTCGCCATGAACGGATGGCTACATAGTAGGCATCGGCTATTAATATATCATCTAAATTACTTTTGGGGAGGGTTTGCAAATACCACAACCCCGTCAATCCAGGATAGTACTCATACCGTTTTTGCTGCCAGTCTTCGGTGATTTGATTGGCCTCTTCAGATGATAATGGTTTGACACCAACCAATCGTAAATCTCCTTTCACCACATTCCATAGTTCAGGCAACCGATATACTTCCCATTTTTCTAACCAACTGCCGATGAGGGTATAACGGCCGTTATCCTTCCTCGTATAAAAGTGCAACAGCCGACAACTTTGCAGAGTGGTTCCATTTTCATTAGGCGAACCAACAGGCCGTCCACCTACCCTTGACTCTCGCTTAAAAATATGCCCGCTTGTCAACAAAGTCAATAAACTTATCGGAATTGTGATCACAAGTGTAAATAATATCAATACCAGGGCTAGGCCAAAATCCCAAATGCGCAGCAAACGGCTGTCTAAAATGGTGGTATGTGCTTCGTCTAGCAGAAAGTAATCGACAACTTCCGTACTCTCAGAAGTTAGCAAATCGACAACAATATTTTTATCAACAAAACGGCTTTCAATATTGACCAACTGCCCGACATAGGTATGCGCCAAAATCGTACTGTCAATCACAGTCGCATCATCATCAATCACCACACTAGAGCCTATTACCACATCTGGCCCCAACTCAACATCAGCGCCAATCTGACAATTTTTGCCCACATACACTGGCGGAGATAGACGAGCATGGGGATGAATCATGTGATTGCGTCCAACCCAAATGCCAGGAGAAATCTGTCGTCCTTCAAGCGAAGGATAGTTTAGGGCAGGCAATCCATTTAATGGGGTGAAATTTCCCGAGGCGCTATTTAGCACATGGCGCTGTGTGTCATGATAATCTTGAAAAGAAATGAGGGGATTCCAAAAATCTTTGATCACACATCCTTGCACGTCTATGCCAGCCGCCAATAAATTTGGCAGCAATTGACTATGAATATCAAAAGCGGTTCGTTCTGGAATGTGATTCAGCACTTCTGGTTCAAACACATAAACTCCCGTGCTATACCAATTCTCACCTTCAGTAACCGTCAACTGCCCCGCATCATTTAAGCAGACAATGTCTGCATTTTTGCTGCCACATTGATGAACAACAACGGTTGCCATACGCTGCGATTCACGATGGTGAGCCACAATTGCCTTTATATCCAAGTCAACGATGGTATCTCCGGGTATGACAACAAACGTCTGGGTGATAGCCGATTGTGCCCATTTTAATGCTCCCGCCGAACCCCATGCGTCACGCTGTAAATGGTAATTGAGCTCAAGGCCCCATCGCTGCCCCTGACCAAAGTATGCTTCAACGTTTCCCGCCAGATGATAAAGGCTGACCATCACGCTTTTTATCTTTTGCCGCGCTAACGATTCGACCCAATACAGCATAACAGGGCGATCAACCACAGGAATCATGGGTGAGGGTATTTTCTGCGTCAGGGGACGCAATTTTTCTGTTTCGCCTGTTGCTAACAGTAATATTTGAACGTTTTCCATTTAAGTGACTTCTATATAAATCAGCGGTTATTATTGATTAATCTTTACAGCTTCATCAATATCACTGTAAAGGGCTAAAACTTTATCGAATCGAACCATTTTGATGACACGCATGACATCTTCCGAACAATTCACCACCCGCAGTTCCCCATTTTGCTCATCCGCCGCCCGATTAATTTTAGCTAATGCCGCCAAACCGGCACTGGCTAACAATATGGTATCTGCTAAATCAAGAATGAGATAGGGGGTAGTTAGTAGCATTTCACTACAGGTTTCTGTTAAGTCTGGGGCGGTCATTGCATCCAGACGACGTGGTGCCTGATAAACAGTCCATTCAGAGGGTTGTGTTTTTACTTGCACTTCTATTTCTTGGACTTGATAGGATCCGTTAACGGGTGTGGGCTGCTCTGGAGGCGGGGGCAACGGCCGTTTCCTGTCTCTCACCATACGTATAAGCCATCCCCTCATTCACATCATCGACAATAACAAAGAAGTAGTCAAGACGCAGTAAAGTAAGCGTCTGCATAATAATCGGGGGGACGGTCGCCAATAGAACATCTCCACCGGCATCCCGCGCTTGTTTGGCCAAACCAACCAAAGCGCCAATCATAGAACTGTCTAAAAATTCGGCATGTTCCAAGTTCACAATGATATGCGATGTATTTGCCAGGGCATCTTGAGCAGCATCATTGAAGGTCTCATATTCACCAACCATCAATTTACCTTGTAGGTTCAAAATGGCGGTGTCTTCAATGAGAAGCAGATCGGTATCAGGCAAAACGGCCGTGGGCACATTACCCTTCCTCATCGCCCACCATTGGCGCAAAAAAAACGTCCCAAAATGAACCAAATCAACTGCATATCGCTTCCAGAGACGCCGTGGTTCACTCACCAAGCGATGTATCCATTCCAAGCCAGTACGTTGCATCCATTCAGGCGCACGTTTCGTATTACCCGTAATAAAATCAAGCGTGCCACCAATACCAATCATCACAGGTACACCCAATTCGCGGCCATACATGCCAATCCATTTTTCCTGCTTTGGATTGCCAAACGCCACCAACAGTACATCCGGGTCTGCCGCCTTGATTTCCTCAATAATGGCAGGATCCATATCAATCACAGCAGTGTATGGCGGCGATTTGACGCCAGCCACAATTAGACCCGGATTTTGATCTTGCAACATGGTTGCCGCTTGTGCCGCTATCCCTGGAGCAGCCCCTAAAAAGTAAATCGAATGCCCATTTTTTGCGGCACGTTCAGCTAAGGCAGGTATCATATCAGCGCCAGCCACACGATCTTCAATATTCACCCCCAAAAGCCGGGAACCCCAAACCAATGGCATACCATCAGCCGTTGCCATATCTGCTTCTTGCAGCAAATAACGCAGTTCAGGGTCTTTCATCGCCTTCACGACAAAATCCGCATTCACCGTAGCAATTTGATGAGTTTTCCCAGTAGATCGACCAACCTGAATGAATTCTTCGATT
>CAVVFA010000023.1:0-106899 GCA_963747345.1 uncultured Chloroflexia bacterium
GAAACGGCAGGGCTTGTGTTGTTGGATTCATCTCATGAAGAACAAGATTTGCGGATAGAAGCCTTGGCAGATGCCGCGCCGGAATTCATTCAGCAGTTCCAATCTTTGGCGTTGATGAGTTCGCTTGGATTGTTGGCAATGTCACCGGAGGAAATACCGGATCGCGGTTTGACAGGGGAAGCCCTTAATCAGTTTAGGGCAATTTTATCGACGACGGGGTATTTTGAAACGGCCGTTTCCGAAACCTCATCCATCTCTGACAGCTTTGCCGAAGTGCGTGCCGCCCACATCACGAGTTTAGGCGACATGCCCCTCATCGTACTCACACGCGGGCTGCCAGACCCCATACCAGGGGCTTCTGCGGCAGACAATCAAGCGTATGAAGAAATCTGGCAAACGATGCAATCGGAACTGGCGACGCTATCCACAAACAGCCAGCAAATCATCGCTGAAGAAAGTGATCATTACATTCAGTTGCGCCAACCGCAGCTTGTGATTGATGCCGTTTATGAGGTCGTGCAAGAGGCCAAATAACAAGCCAGGTGCGGCAGTTCCCCTTTCCCAGAAGGGCGAGGAAGCAATCGCACCTGGCTAAACCAGTTACCGCTTTCGTCGTGCCATAATGATCATGGAAAAGAGCATGAGGGTAACAAAACTAATAATGAGGAGAACGGCCGTTCCTGTGGCACTGCCGCCTGTTGTAAATTGAGAGAGGGAAACGGCCGTGGGAGTGCCAATATCCAACACAAACGGCGAATACTCGTCCACGCCCGTTACCTGCACCCAACGCGGATCCGCCCCAATGCTATGCGAATGAGTACCCGCTTCCAAATCCCAGCTTGCTCCATTCCAGTGGTAGACACTCACCCCACCTTCCGGGTTGCCATTCGCTTCACCCAGAGCGTAATAGAAGCGGATGGTGGCCGTTTGCGGCGTACTGGGATCAATGTCGAAACAGCGCTGCACATGCGGGCTGGTCGGGTTAATGGTGCAATCCTGATTTCCCCGAATCTCTACCACCGTTTCGCCCATATTGCCGGACGGGTTGATTTCCACACCGCCGTAACCGCCCATGCTCAGGAAGGTTGTCGCACCGTTCACATTGTCGATGGTCTGGCGCAGCAGACCGTTGTTGGTGAGGGTGCCATTGATGGTTAGAGAACGGCCGTTGGGAATTGTTAATTCTGCGTCAGCTTCTACTGACAGGTCAAACACAGTGGCATCCACATTCAGCACCGGCCAAACACGGGCGCCAAATAGATTTACCGGGTCGATTGAAACCCGAGCAAAGCCACTCGGGACGCCATTAGGCGTCCAGTTTGTCGGTTCATCCCAATCGGTATCTATGCTGCCATTCCACAAGTAGCCAGTAACAACTGTGAGTGTAATCGGTACATTCTGTAGCACTGATGGCGTATCATGGGCAACGGTAAGCTGTCCGATATACTGACCTGGAACCAAACCCGTAGCATCAAAAGTTATATCAATAGGCTGATTGGTTGTCGCCGCGATTGTGCCAGAAGCAGGTGATTCACTCAACCATGGCAACCCAGAGTCTACTAGAAGGCTAACATCGTCAACGTGGAAATTGAAATTACTACTGGCCGTTCCATATTCCGTTGATTCAAATCTTAAATTATGGCTATTGCCATCGGCGTAAGCAGACACGTCCATGGTAACTTCAGTATAAGTTACGTAGGTGGCAGCATCGGCTTCTGTGACAGAAAATAACACATCCCCATCAATAGACACATCCATTGAGGCAACTGCACCACTATCTCCCAATAGCAACCAAAAAGCCAAAGTCGCTGCACCAGTTGGTATGACCACATCCTGATCTACAGAGCCAATTTCTGTTGAATTAGCCCCACCCAACCAAAGCCAATAGGTTCCACTTCTTGCTACATCAGCTCCACAAGAGCCAAGGTCACATATTGGTGTGCCAAAATTGGTAGACGCCTCATTCCAATCTGAGTTAGGTATACCGCCTTCAAAACCACCATCCTGCAAAACATCAGAAGTGCTCCCACTTATTTCAAGTAACTGGAAGTTGGCTGCCGCACTGCCATTGTTTGTAATGGTGAACGGCTTTATAGTGCTAGTTTCAGCCGGTATTGTCGCTTCTAAGGCAGCAGGTGTATAACTTAATTGGCCCGCATCTAAAAAGAAATCGTGCTGCGTAATATCGTTGGCAACCACGGTCACGGTATCGACATCATCTGCATAATACGGGGCTGAAGCCGTAAACGTCTTGCTGCCGACTGGTGAGAACAAAGTATAAAACCCATCGTCTACATTCGGGTCTGTGGGGGTAGCGGCACTGGTTGTGTTGTAGCCATCCTGGTTGGAGACAGCGGCGCCATTTATGCCTGCTGTTGTATTGGCGTCATAGACATTGCCCAGCACCAGTCCGCCACTCGTAGGCGTGCAGCTATTTTCGACAACGGCGACATCATCAATATAAATATTGCAGCCAAACCCGCTCGTCCCCAGCAGCGCCAGGCGCACATCTGTCATGCCAGCCCCCGCATAGGAGCTGATATCAAACGAATGCTGCTGCCAGCCACCCGCACTTTGGCGCGGCACGGGCGCGCCCACATTATTCCATGTGCTGCCGCCATTGGTGGATACTTGTAGTTGAACCGTATCATTGCCAGAGAAGCCACAACTGCCGTTAAAGAGCCAAAACGAAGCTTCAGGGCTGGTATAACTGCTTAAATCTAAACCACTGGTACGGTACAGTCGCGTCTGGTGTCCAGTTGTGGCGAGATATGAGTTGAACATCGCCATCCGGTTTCCTGTATGAGGGGACGCTGTGGGATTGGTGCCAGACGCTGGCCGAGTCCAGGTTCCTGATGTGCCATTTGTATCAACCTGATCCCAGCCATCAGCTGTGAATGCCGTTTCAAAAGAACTGTTGAATATAGCTGTCGATGTGCCGGTGTAGCCGGGCGCAGTGCAAAGGAAGGCATTGGCAGTAAGGGCAAAGTTTTGTATGCTGCTGCCTGTCAATGGCCCGACGGTGCGGGTGGCATTGGTATAACCATCTACCCAGGCACTGACAGTGAAATTGTAGGCAATGCCGCCAGCCAGTGTAACGCTGTAGGCGCCGGTTTCTGGGTCAGTCCAGACGGGGCTGCCGGGATACTCAGGGATGTCGATACGTGCATAGAGAGGCCAGCCAGTGGCCGCATCGGTGACAATGCCGGAGACGGTATAAGACGGTGCGACAGACAGTGCGAAGTTCTGGGTAGTCGTCACGCCATCAATGGTGGTTATATTGGTGACAGTTTGGGATGTATAGCCATAAGCAGAAGCGGTAACGTCATAAGTTCCAGCTGACCAAGCAAGCACGTAATCACCATTCGCATCCGTACTGCCTGGAACCAACACAGAACTAGAGGCACTCAATTCCACAGATGCATCCGTAATAGGGTCGCCAGAGCTGCTATCTGTAACCTTACCGGCGATTGTCGCCTCAGTGCAGTCACCACCATAGTTGAAAGAGGCGATATAAGTTCCCCAACGGCCGTCTGTCGTGCCTGTATCTTTGCTATATTGCCCCAAATACCAGAACGTCAGGCCATCTGGGTCAATCGTCATACCCGTGTAGTCACCCCAGCGGCGCGGAGCAGGGTCAAAGGCAGTGTAAGTGATTTCACCCGCCTTCACTTGCGACTCAGCTTGCAACATATTGGCAGGATCACCGTTCCTACGCCCCGTAACCCATACCCCTGGGTAGCTGTTGGCGTTGGTTTTGGTATAGCCAATCGCCATAGCCCCACAAGCATTAACCGCCAAATCCGGGAAGGTGCGGTAATCACCTTCCGAAGCATAAACGCCAGAACCAGCCGGGCCAAGCGTAGGGGGCGTACTGCTAGCCAGATCAATTTGTGCCCAGCGAACACAGTTAACGGTGCCACTGCCTGGGTTGCAGCTAATGGTCATCGCTGTCCAGCCATAGCCATTGCGGTATTCAAAATCGAGCGGGCGGAAATCATTACCCTGCAATGTCCCGCCACCACTTTGCACCGAATCCACTGGCAAGCCGCCAGCGCCAAGATTGATATTGCCGTGATTAATAAGGGTTGTGGTATCCCATTCCAATAAGGTGTAATTGACTCCGTCATACGGTTCGCCAAGGAAATAATGGGTACTGCCGAAGGTGGGCCAAGTACCACTGCTAAAACCATGAAGATTAAGCGGCTGGGGTGTATCAATACCACCACCTAACCCTTGTGTAATCATGGTAACGGGGTTACCTGCGTATAGATCCACTTTGTTGAAAGCATAGATGCGCCCTTCGATAAAGCCTCCGGAGATGCCGAAGATGTTGCCGCCCATGAAAATGTACTCATCGCCGACACCGGCGTGGGGATAATCCATCCAACCGCCACTGCTATTGGTTTGGAAGAAGTATTCATTCCAAAGACCAGTCGGGTCACTGGTTTGGGAAACAAGCACGCAGTAACCACCAGCAGCACTCTCCGGTCCCTGATCATATGCCAGAAACCAGCGTTGAGCTTCTTCATCATAGATAACATTAGGATCATACAAGCCAGTGGTACATGGGAGTTGGCTGAATAAACTACCAGCAGTTGTTGGCCCTAAAACGGCCGTTCCCGTTGATTTATCATAAATCGCCACTGCCACATTCACAGTGGCAATCACATGGTTAGGGCCAGCCGCCATTTCCGGATCAGGCGGTACAGAGCCACCCCCATCCGTGTAATCCATACTGTCAAAAGCCACCCCCGAACTGACGGGAGCCAACGCCGCAGGTTGGCTTGTTGCCAGTTGCACATTTTTCGACGGCGGCATGTTTAACGCCTCTTCAACCATTTTCTGCATTTCCACATCACTGACAATGCCATCGTTTTCATCCAAATCAAGGTCACCACGCAGCCAACGGTTGTACATACTGTCCGGATCTTCGGTACTGATTTTGACATCAGCAAAATCAACGACAACTGGAGAAACGACAGGGTTAACGGTGCGCTGTCCAGGTTCGATGGGGCTGCCTTCCTCCCCCGCGAGATTGCCAGCAGGGGCATAGGCTTGTAACAAGGACTGCTGCCTGGTTGTGGTTTCTGGCGCAAGGGTAGGCCGCTGGAAAAGCAGCCATGCACCTGTAACCAACAATAATCCAATAAATGCAAAATCCATCAATCGTTTTATTTTGTGCATGTTGCAAGCTCCTGAAAAGTAATATGCATGTATGTAATATCAAACGCGGTAACACCATCGGTAGAAGCCATAATCGGTTACACCAAAAACAAGCGTATGAATTTCATCAAAAGGGGAAACTATTATTTTGTTTACTAAAGAGAACTACAGGAAACTACCCCGGTTCAATTATTAATGGAAACTCTTTAGTGAGGACTTTGCTACTTCTAGCCTACAAAAAAACTATCTTTTAGGGAAGCTTACCACAACTTTCTTGAAATAATTGTTTAAATTTGGTTGTAAAATTGAGAGTTAATCCTTGGTAACAAACGCTTCATCTGGAGACCTACCGGAGCAGAGAATTAAAAAGTAGGCGGCTCGGCGGGGATGCCGGCTAGGCAAACGGAAAACCACATGTGGCAGAGTGGACTGAGCTTCGACGGGTTCACCCAAAGAGAGGCTGGGTCATCATTGCTTAAACAGCATTATTTCTCATCTGTCTCTTCTTGGTGCTTGGCGCTTCTGATTCCTGACGCCGTTTGGCATCCTTCAGACGGGCATCAGGCGTGGGCGAGCCGCCCAAAAGAGCGCCAATCTGCCGCCGCAGCCGCCGTGACTTGGAGCGCCCACGCGCCGCGATGTACCGCGCTCGCTTCCACTCCCTATCCAGCCGAGGCACATTCGGCGGGGTGACATCCCATTTCAAAACTGAGGCCGCCCACGTTAGCCCACCGCCAAAGCCCACAAAAACTACATTGTCATCTGGTTTAAGCCTGCCTTCTTTAATCGCGGCACACAGCGCCAAGGGAATCGAGGCAGCGGAGGTATTACCCGTTGTAGCGACATTGACAAAGAATTTGTCGGGGTCTACTTTTAACCGTTTAGCGGCCGACTCGATAATGCGTGTATTAGCCTGATGTGGCACGATGAGCGCGATGTCATCCATGGTGAGATTGGCTTTTTGCAAAACGTCTTTGACCGAGGAAGCAATGACTTGGGTGGCAAAACGGAACACCTGGCGACCTTGCATGTCGATGGTATTACGTTTGTGTCCGTTCCGATAATAGTCCGCGCCTAGCATTGGCACTGGGTTATGGTAAACGGTGGGCAAGGTGAGCAGGTCGCTGCCAGACCCATCGGAACGCAAGGTGGAGGCCATGATACCCCCTGGCACACTAGACCCTTTGAGCACAACAGCCCCCGCCCCGTCGCCAAACAAAATGCACGTGGAGCGGTCGTTCCAATCCAATACACGCGACATGGTTTCTGCACCAATGACGATGGCGGTGTTGATGGAACCGGTTTGGATGGCGTTGGCGGCCATTGTCAGGCCATAAACAAAGCCGGAACAAGCCGCACTGAGGTCAAAAGCGCCGGCACGGGTCGCGCCCAGATAATCTTGCACACGAGAGGCAGTCGAAGGAAACATATGCTCTGGTGTGGAGGTGGCAACGATGATGAGATCAACCTGGGATGGGTGGATATCGGCGACGGTGAGGGCACGGGCGGCAGCTTCAAAGGCAAGGGTGGCTGTCGTTTCGTCTTCTCCGGCGATGTGGCGCTGCTCAATACCGGTGCGAGTGCGAATCCACTCGTCGGTGGTATCGACTAAAAGTGCCACTTCATCATTTGTCATGATTCGTTCGGGCAAATAGCAGCCCCAACCTATGATATGAGCGTGTTTCATAAATTTCCCTTGGAAGTTTGAGTATAAAGTAAGAGCTAGAAGACAACGCACTTTGCACAATGCACTGTCCTCTAGCTCCAATTAGATGAAAACACAAGTGAGGCGTATCAGTTGCGGTTTAGATGAGCTTCCTTATAATCTCCTCTTCTGTCCTGTGAGAGGGCGAGAGAAAGGTGTCTATGAATCGTTATCCATTGTCCATTATCTGTTTTTCGTTGATTGTTTTGCTGCTGACGGCTTGTGGTGCGGCGCAGGAAGGTGTGCCACCGCCCAATCTGACGCCGCCATCTGACACTGCTTTTGATTCGTTAACGGCCGTTTCCCATTCCCCGCGCCCCGAAAAAGACACCATCGCCCTCCTCGCTGGTCTCCAGGGCAAAGATATCTCGCCCGTCGCCCAAACCGAAGCGACGCCCTACCAAGTTGGAGACACTGCCCCATTTTGGTACAAAGACACCGCCTCCGACGAAAATATTCAGATTCAAGCTGATTTGCGCTACCGGTCTGACCAGTTGAATTTATGGTTTCAGGAAGGCATCAACGCCAGCCCAGAGGATGTGGCGGCCGCCGCCCAGCGCATCGAAGCAGAGATTTTGCCCACCGACCGCGCATTCTTTGGCACAGAATGGCAGCCGGGCGTCGATGGCGACAATCGGGTTAATATTTTGCATCTAAAAGATTTGGGCAACGTGGGCGTTGCTTATTTTTGGTCAGGGGATGAACTGCCGGTTGCCGTTAATCCCTACTCCAACCAGCGCGAAATGCTCTACGTCAGCCTAAAAGATACCAAACTGGGCAGCGACAACTATTTCCACTCCATCGCCCACGAACTCCAGCATCTCATCCAGTGGCATGTCGATAAAAACGAAGATTCCTGGCTTAATGAGGGATTGGCAGAACTCGCCGCTCATGTCAATGGCTTCACCATCAATCGCATCACTGATTACACGAAGAATACCGATAATCAACTGACCGCCCTCAGCCATGATCCCAACGAAGTCGCCGCCGATTATGCCAATTCGTTCTACTTTTCTGCCTATTTGCTAGACCGGTTTGGCGAAGACGTGACCCGCGCCCTCGTTCAGCATGAAGAGAGTGGGCCGCAGGGGATAACGGCCGTTCTCACCACTCTCAACACCAGCCTCACCTTTGACGACGTGTTTGCCGACTGGACAGCCGCCAGCTATCTCCACAGTCAGGGTCTCGGAGACGGAGTTTATGGCTACCAATCCATCGCGCTAGACAAAATCAAGCCGCAAACACTCAGTGCCAATGCCCCCCATGCCGATACTGTGCATCAATTTGGCGCAGACTATTACACGATTTCAGCGAAAGAACCTGTCACCATGCTGTTTACTGGCACGCAGCAAGTGCCGCTTATCGACGCTGCCCCGTTCAGCGGCGACCATTTCTACGCCAGTCTGCCCGGTGACGAATCGGCCTACAGTCTCACCCGTGAATTTGACTTGTCTGGCCTAGACTCAGCCACGTTACAGTTCCAAACCTGGTACGATATTGAGGAGGGCTGGGATTATGCTTACGTGATGGTTTCCGGGGATAACGCCTGCCCTGAGCCTTGCCGAAGCGGCCGTTCCTGGGAAATTCTCCCCGCCACCTCCACCACCCTGGAAAACCCGCAAGGCAACAGCCTCGGCCCCGCCTTCACGGGCAAAAGCGGTGGCGGCGACGCGCCGGTTTGGCAGCAAGAAACCGTCGATTTGTCCGCCTACGCCGGACAGCCGATCTTACTCCGCTTCCAAACCATCACCGACGGCGCGGTCAACGAAGCGGGTCTCCTGCTAGACGACATCACCATCCCCGAACTTGCCTTTAGCGACGATGCCGAGCAAGCCAATGGCTGGGAAGAACTGGGCATCGTGCGCACGACCAACACGTTACCCGCTTCGTTCATCGTTCAGCGCCTTCTCGTCGGCCCAAATGGATTTCAGGTCGAACGCTTACCTTTAGATGAGAATAATCAAGGAGAGTGGCTATTTTCTCTGGACAAGGAGGCCAGTGAAGTTATCCTTATTGTATCGGGCAATACGCCAGTCACACGGGCGGTTTCCCCCTATGAAATTATTATTGAGTGATGCGTAACGATTATTCACAAAATACGCCTCACGCCTTACGAGAATCTATGCAGCCATCACCTTCTAACAAATCCAACACTACCACCCTCTGGATTGTTTTTTCCGGAATCATGATTTTTGCCTTTTGCGGCATTTGCTTTGTCGGCATGAGTCTGACCGGCGCGATTTTGTGGTATCGGTATGATCAGGTGGCGCTTGTGCCAACGGAGACGCCTGCGGCCGCTATCGTTGTGGAAGCAACGCCACAGGCATTGCCAACAGTGGAATCTTTTAAGCCGGAAACGGCCACTTCGGCTCCGCTCAGTGCAAGCGTTTCCCCCACAGAAACAACGCCAAGCGAACCAACCAACCCAGCGCCCACCCTTGAACCCCTCCCCTTCACGTCATCCATTTTGCCACCAGAAACCATCAACCAGCAGCCCATTCCACCCCGTGCTCAAGCTGATTTACAAATGCTTCTCACCACCGATTACCCCGTCAACGACTATTTCTTAACCGCCGAACGCCTCAGCGCCAGCAAAATCGGCGACCGTACCGTCACCGCACCGCAGTATGTCCTGGGCGATACCCAAACCTTCATCACCGATAATGGTAACATTCAGGCGACGCTGTTAGGCATTACTGATCACGCCTACTTCTGGATTGAAGATGGGTTGGATTATAATCATGGCGACGTGCAAACAATGGCCAATCGCCTGGAACACGATTACTATGAGCGCCTCGTTACCCTCTTCGGGCAAGAATGGCAGCCCGGCGTTGATAACGATCCGCACTTTAGCATTTTGCATTTGGCTGGCGAATCCAACGCCAGCGAACTAGGCTACTTCAGCAGCACTGATGAATACCCGCAAACGCTCTATGCCGACTCCAATCAGCAAGAAATCGTCTATTTGGTGATGGGCAATTTAGAATTGGGCGACGATTTATATTTCGGCACGCTGGTTCACGAGTTGCAGCATCTTATCCAATGGTATGTAGACCCCAACGAATCGACCTGGCTCAACGAGGGTCTGTCCCAATTAGCGGAAATCTACGTTGGCCTGGATACCGCCACCCCCATTGATTATATTCACCATCCCGAAACGCGCCTCAACAGTTGGGATTACGAGTCCGACGCCGTCGATGCCCATTACAGCGCGGCCTATCTCTACTCAGTTTATATGTGGGAACAGTTGGGGGAAACGGCCGTTCAGGAATTATCACGCCATCCAGCCAACGGGCTGGCCTCGGTGCAAGCCATCTTGCAAGGCTACGCTCCCGAACGCAGCCTATCCAATTTCACCGCCGATTGGGTCGCCGCCAATTTTCTGGACAATCCTGATGCAGGTTCTCAATTCTATTACGAAAATCTGGATTTAGGCCGCCCCACCTACGAATGGCGTATTAAAGATACGCCTCAGGAAAAAACATTTGAACTGGCACAATTCGGCACGCATTACATCGATTTAGACGTGCGCGGTCCCCTCACCATCACCTTTGCCGGCAATACCACCGCTCCGCTCATCACGAGCGACCCACGCAGCGGTGAACAAATCTGGTACGCCCCCGGTCAAGATGAAACCAACGCCCACCTCACCGCACCCTTCGACCTCACCGGTCTCAACAGCGCCACCCTCACCTTTGCCGCCTGGTACGACCTGGAAGAAGAATATGATTACGCTTATGTTTCGATTTCAACAGATGGGGGACAAAGCTGGGAACTGCTGGTGCCAGACCATACCTCTGCTGGCGAATTCGGGCCTTCTTATAACGGCCGTTCTGAATTTGAAAACGATCACCTCGACGGTTGGGTCAAAGAATCCATCTCGCTCAACAGCTACATCGGACAGCCCGTACTTGTGCGCTTCGACGTACTCACCGACTCAGCCATATCCGGTCAAGGCTTCGCCATCGACGACCTTGCCATCCCAGAACTCGGCTTCCAAGACAATGCCGAAACCGAGACAACAGAATGGGAAGCCAAAGGCTTCGTGCAAATTGGGAAACAACTGCCGCAGCAATGGGCAGTGCAGTTCATCGAGCCAACTGGCTCCACCCCACAAGTAACCCGGCTCATGCTCAACGAGCTAAATCAGGGACAATGGCAGCTCAACGTTGGCAAAAAAGGTGGCGTTCTGGCAATTACGCCCCTCACCCCCTACGTCGATTCCCCCGCCGATTACTGGCTAAAAATCGAGTAGCAACATTGAGACCGTAAGGGTTTTAGGGTTCGCGTCATTGAATGACTCGAGACTAAACTCTTCGGATCTGTCTTGTTACAACAAATTTAGGCCGCAGACGCATCTCGATACTGCGTTTCTAGCTCGATTCGTTTTTGTTCACGCGCAAGGCGTCCTTCTTCCAAAGCCAGATTCCAGCGGTCAACAGCACTCTTCTTCAACTCTTCACCAGAGGCCGGTGTAAACAAAACTACCAACACACTTCCCACCAATGCCCCAGAAATTGCACCTGCCATAAAACTAAATACTTTATTCATCGTCATTCAACTCCTGAATTGTTTTCTTTCCCCAATTATACTCTAACCTAAGTGGCAAGCACCGCCTTCACCTTTTCTGCGAATTGAAATCATAGTGGGCGACCAATTTATTAAAAACGGCATGGTTCATTCTATAACTAATTCATCTTTATACTTTTGGGGTGTAGCCGCGGCATCCTTGCCGCGTTTATACCTGCACGGCAAGGATGCCGCGGCTACAAATTGTAAAGGATATTGGTAAGCTTTTTGAACCATGCCTTAAAACGAATCATGCCGAATCCTGTTTTAACATTTTTGTTGGAGACGAGACAGCCGATATTCCAATTCAGCTTGAACAAGAGCGGCACGCTTTGGCGTCCAACTTTGCGTGAGCGTCAAAGCCTGCTCCGTCCAAGTGATAGCGGTGGTGAGGTCTACTTCGTGCCATTCATAGAATTTGGCAAGTTCGATATGGGCTTCAATACTGTCAAAGCTGGTGGCGGCGATTTGCTGCCAGTAAGGCACGGCTTCGGCACGGCGATCCTGCCGTTTGAGCAGCGCGCCCAGTTCAGCCAAGGCGCTGTGGTAGGTTTCCAACGGCAAATCGCTTTGCACGGCTTGCTTCAGAGTTTGTTCAGACGTTTCCGTATCACCCAATGCCGCTTGCCATTTGCCTAGACTGTACAGGTCGATGGGGTGGTCGCTGGCGTTGGCCCGGGCAAACTGACGCATAACACGGCTGGCGAGTGTGACCATCGACACCATATCAATTTGGTTATGGTAAAAGACGCGGCTGAGTTCGGTGGCGTCGCCGTGACGCAAATAGGCGTTGTAGAGGCTGGGGATGAGGAAGCCAGGCACGTCTTCATGGGTGCGGTGCAGTCCGAGCAAGGTTTCTTCCAGACTGCCTAACGCACAGGAGCCGAGCCGCTGTCGCCATAGACGGCGTGCAGGCGGCAGCAAGTCGATATGGGGCTTTTCGCGGATGTCGGTACGCATCCGGTTCATGAGAAAGCGGGTATCGAGAAGGGGAATGTCGAAGGAACGGCCGTTAAAGGTTATCAGTCCCGCTTTTTCAGCCAACAATTCATCCAACAGCAGGAGCATGGCCGGTTCGTCCCCATGGTCGCGCAAGAAATATTGGCGCACCACGAATACGTCGCCAGCGGTACCTCGTTCAAAAAAGGCCGCACCCACCATAAACGCCAGTGTACCGGCTCCCGCCAACCCCGTCGTTTCGGTATCAATAAAAAGAAAGTCGCGGAAGTTGAGCCTCTCTAGTCGCGGGTCTTTGGTGAAAACGGCGGCTGGTGCTGGTGACAAAGCC
Organism: uncultured Chloroflexia bacterium; assembly: GCA_963747345.1. Taxonomy (GTDB): domain Bacteria; phylum Chloroflexota; class Anaerolineae; order Promineifilales; family Promineifilaceae. Next base: position 12,729 of record CAVVFA010000023.1, read on the forward strand.
AGTAAGTCTTGCAGCAGGTCTTGACCGTGCTGATAGCTGAGTGGATACACTTTGTCCAGGATGTAGCAACTGCCTTCGGCGGTCTCTTCGCGGCGGATGCCGGGCAAGAGGGTGTCGATGGGCTGCGGGGGATCGAAACCTTCTTCAAAGGGGGATGGCGCATGGGGGAATAACGGCCGTTTGGCTGAATCCGAAGGCGGCATGGGTTTCGCTATCGGCTGTGGTTTTGGCGCCAGTTTTAGGTCGCGTGCCCCTTTAGACACGCCCAGACGGCGCAATTTTGCGCTTAGTTTGTCGTCCATTTGTTCTGATTGTAAGCCGCGAACAAGTGAATGACAACTAAACAATTTCCCCACCTATAAGTCAGCCAAATTGACATGGGTTATACTCACCCAGGCTGATTGCCAACTCGCCTATCAGCCAAATAAACGACAGGATTACGTTATGAAAATTTATCTCGCCCGACACGGGCAATCACGCTGGCAAGTGGAAAAAAGTGAAGCGGATTGGAATTCACCCCTTTCTGATTTAGGCCACGAACAAGGCCGACTCCTTGGCAGTTGGCTTGGTAATAACCCGCAATTAAGCTATGACGCTCATGTCGAGATTAAAGCGATTTATGCCAGCCCCTTAGAACGTGCTCACGAAACGGCCGTTTACACCGCAAATAATCTCAATCTGCCCATCACCACGGTAAAGCCACTGGCCGAAGCTGAATTTTTAGTCTCGCCCCATTTGCCCTCTGCCCCATTTCCTGGGCAACTGCCAACAGCAAACGGTACGCTTTCAGACGAATACCTAGCCTTCAAGGCACAAGCCCACACCGCCCTGGATACGCTCGTCGCAGAAGCGGATGCCCAGGGCGGCCCCATTCTGGCGTTCGCCCACGGCGCTTTGATTTCAACGCTGTTCCGCATCGCGGCGGGCAGTGACACCGTCTCGTTCTGGATTTACAATACGAGCCTAAATCTCATCGAGTGGAAACGAGGGCGCTGGCATTTCGTCTACCTCAATTTACTGGATCATTTATCACCAGAACTCCGAACCTATTAAGGACAAAAACCTATGCCCATTGGATTAGGACTCATCGCCGTCATTGGTTTAATTTTGCTGGCAAATTTCATTGAAACGAGCAAAAACACAACCTATTCTCGCCTGTTCACCTGGCTGCTGCTGTTGATCAACGTGCCCATCCTGCTATTGGGTTTAGCCTTAGCCATCCTGCCCTCAGATTTCTTCCTCGGTTTATCAGCGCCAAGCGGCGACCCCTTTTTACTGGATTGGCAAGCAGCAGGATTAACCCTCGCTATGATGGGGGTGTGGGGCATTGTGGTTAGTTTGCCGTCCACCCGCCGTTTATTCGCGCGAGTGCTTCCCTTAAAAGCGGACTCTCCTGTTCATGCACTGGGGTTGGTGCTGGCTGGGTATCTGATAGGGAATACGGTCTTTTCGCTCACGCAGGGGGGATTAGAGGAATTGGCAGAAACGGCCGTTTCCGCATCCATCTATGAAATCCTCCTCATGCAAACCCTGTTTGCCGCCATCGCCCTGTTGAGCGTCGGGCTTTACACTCGCCGTTCCCCCGGAGAAACAAGAACCCGACTTGGCCTGGAACGCCCCACAGGTCGCCAATTGTTGATTGGCGGCGGCTGGATTATGGTACTCGTCGTACTGCAAGGCATAGCAGGAGCCATATGGATGCTGCTAGACAGTTCTCAAGCCGAACTACTAGAAGGCATCAGCAGCGAGTTATTAGGCGACATTGACACCATCGCAGAATGGGCGCTTTTAGCAGCCGCCACAGGTACTGGCGAAGAACTGTTGTTTCGTGGTGCCATTCAACCGGTATTTGGCATTGGCATCACCTCGTTTTTATTTGCCACTGCCCATGTGCAATATGGCATCACCCCTGTCACATTTGTTGTATTTATTATTGGCATCATTCTGGGTTTAATTCGTCGTCAATACAATACAACCACCTCAATTTTTGTCCATGCTGGCTATAATTTCATATTGGGTATGTTGAGCCTAATCGCTCTACAATTAGAGCAGATGGTCTGATGAGCAAAGTTGGCATTTAAAAATTCTTTTTGTTATAATCCCGCACTCATTCGGGGCATGGCGCAGCTTGGTAGCGCGCTTCACTGGGGGTGAAGAGGTCGTGGGTTCAAGTCCCGCTGCCCCGACTATTAAAACGCCGCTTCAGCTATTGATGCGGCGTTTTTGTTTTTTTAATGAGGCAAATCATGAACAATCAAGACACCATAACTCAAGATAACAATCCTTCTACAGACCGTGCCAAACAGGTACAACGCATACTCGCCCTTGTATTCTTCATTTTAGGCATCGCTTTGTGTTTAATAGCCGTTTCCCTTGATTATTTGGGACTCGATCTCACCCCAGGTTTTGGCGCAGTACAAATGCTGCAATTTCTCTTAGGCGCATCTTGCCTGACCTTAGCTGGATTTTTATATCTGTACACGCTACGTCAACATGATGCCCCAAAATCGCTTCAAGCAGATATTGGCAGTCGGTTGGGGGCAACGGGTCTGGTTTTTATGTATGTAGCTGGTTTTGCTGACTTAATTGGTATTGGCACGCATGTAAACCCTTCCTTTTCACGGCCGTTTTCCGGCCCATTACAACTCGCGGGTTTATTTTTAGGAACCGTATCAATTATCGTGGGAATGCTGCTCTATCATTCTAGCAGGAAGATAAGCGGAGGACGTTCTTCTATGGAATTTATAGTAAATGGCAATGGGGATGAAGACAAAGAGCCTATGGAACAAAACTAAGTTGGAAAGATTGATTCAACACACTGAAAAGAGCCTCGTCCGCTTGAGGGTTTTGATACCGCACAAAAAACTGGAGCGTTTGCCCTGGCGGAATTGTCCACGGTAATTCAGGATTCGTTGCCAACAGTAAAAAGCTCGCCCCGTCAGCCGTTCTCAATGATAAATTTTGCTGCGTTACCACGATTTGCTGCGATCCCAAATTTGTAATCTGCCCATCCATCATCAACGAGGCGTTATCCGGAGTAATCGTTGCCCCCAAAAGCGTGATGTTAGTTTGCTGAACCGCATTACTGCCCCCACCATAATCAATCACAACTTGAATCTGCGCACCCGTACCCACGTCTGATATGATCCATTGCACCGTGCCGCTATCCAAACTGATTGGCACTTGATAGCCAGCCGTCGCCTGTATGATCTGTCCCACATTCAACGGCCCGCTTAAAACAGGATAATTACCAGACTGGCTCGCCATGGAATTAAGCGCGTATTGATTGCCAAGCTCATCGGACAGCGCAAGTTGCAAATTATTGGTATCAATTGCAGAACTACCCACATTTTCAATTTGATAGTCCACACGGTAATAGGCAAATCCATCGGGCGCACTGCCCTGACTGGGATCATAAGCCGTACCAGTCACCGCGATTTCCATGTTCCCCACCTGGCACATTTCACCAACCTGACACGTATTGGCCTGAAAATTATCACCCATATCAGGTGGTACCACATACCGCCCTTTCACAACGAGTCGGTCTTCTTGAGAACCATCCGTCAAAATAATGGTCGCGCCAGGAGATTGCTGCGTATAAATATCCTGATCTGAGGCCATCACCATATCTTTGCTTTCAAATGAGAACACATACGAAATTCCCTCGTGTGTCACCATTTCAAATTCATCACCAGGGCCAAGCAAATCCATGACAGTTTGATTATCGTCTGTATTGGGCAAGCCAAACACGTAATTAACGATGGTGCCATACACCCAGGCGGCTGAACCATCCCCTACATCAGGAGACCAGACCCCGTTCTCAGGAATTAATTGGGGTTGAATGGTGAAGGAACGGCCGTTTAACGTCAAAGTAGCTGGAATATCCACCGTTGCTGATATCGTCCCAGTACCATCCACCGCATTCCAAACGGGTGTTTGCAACGGGAGAACCGACGAGACATCTGTCGCAAAGGGAGTTGGCTGACCACCACTCAAAAAGTTAGTGCCCGTTCCACGCAGCAAGAAAAACAAGAAAATCGGAACCAGGCACAGTCCCATAAAAGCCATCGCCACCAAAACACCAATGAGAAAACCTCGATTCTCCTTGATCTTGTCTGTCAGGGAACTGCTTTCTGTTTGATCTTCAATGGGGGCACTATCTTGTGATTCTGGCGGCATAGATAATTCTCTTGCGAGTCGTTGATTCCTAAATATTTATGGAATAGCTCCAGGCAATTGCTGCGGCGCTACGCGAAGTAAAATGTTCGAATTGTCCCCAAACACAACCTGACTGTAATTTAAATAAGGCACAGAAACACGCAAAGCACCCGTTGCTGCAATATTCTCAAAACGAATCGAGCCAGTCTCATTGGTATAACCAAACGCCAATAATTGACCCGTGGTATTGTCATATAGAGCCACTGCGACATCAACAATGCCCTCTGTCAGTTCAGGCATGAAATTTTGGTTGCTGTCATAATACAATGTTACATTCACCGTTGTTAACCGCCCTCCACCAACTTCCGGCGTTGCCGTCGGTAAAGGATTGATCACAACTTGGGCTGGCGGCGCTGGTGTCAAGGTTAGGAAAATCGACGATGGATCAAACGGTGTGGGTGATGGAAGCTGAGATGGATCTGGTGTAGCTGTAGCTTGTGTGCCACCCGTGCCACCAGTGCCACCTGTTGTCGGAGGCACAAACGGCCTGGGTGTAAAAGTTGGCGTAGCGGTAGGTGTCGGCGTAGCTGCCAGTTCGGTACACAGCAATTCATATGTATACAAACTAGATTCTTCATAAGGCGGCGGGTTGACTGGCCCCACCATAATGGTTAAAAAGCCAGTATAAGGTGCAAGTATGGACAATTTACTGCCATAATCACCCGGCGCTTTATCGTCATTGCCTAAATTGGGTACAAAACTATTCCCCTTTTGATCCAAAAATATCATATTCGTATCGTTATAGGGGGAGAGATTCAATGTCTTACACGTGTAATACAAACCAGGTTTCATCCACAACCAGAAAAGATCCGTATCTTGATGACTGCCTAAAGTTGGCACAAAGCTTAAATTATAGACAACATCTTTGGCAATGATGCACGCATGATCGATTGTGCTATTGAATTCACAGGCGTCAGCTCCCGCCATCGGCGTTTGGGAAGGGGTAGCAGTCGGGGCAGCAACTTCTAGCACCTCAAAACAATAAGTCTTCCCAGTAGGATCTGAAGGGTTTTTATTGGTAATAAAGGCATAATAAAAGCCATCCGCTCCTGCCGTAAACTGCACTTCAGAACGCACAGTCCCAATTTCACCGACATCATCATTACGAGCAATTTGCGATCCTGATGAATTATACAAAGTGAGTACGGTATCAATACCAGGGGTTAAATCCTTGGTAAAAACGCGGTAGGTTGATCCCCTCTTGGCAAAGAAATGGAAGTAATCAACATCACCTGCGGGCCAAAATGTGATGCCACATGTAGATGCGCCAACCCCTACTGAATACGACTGTGCAAAGGTGTTATTTGGTTCATACGCATCCAAAAAGATTATGCCACCAGAAGTAGCCGTTGGCGCAGGGGGATTATCATCATCAATGATATTTATTTGTAATTGATTGGGCGTTCCCAACACAGCATTAACAGGGTTTAACAATCTAAGATAGAAAAATTCCGTGGGCTCATCTATTGTATCGTTACTTATATTTATTGTGATGGTGCGTGTAACCGTAGTCGTGTTAAAAGTTAATTGTCCACTTACACTTGTGTAATCTGCCCCAGAGGCGGAGCCAAAAAAGGACTCGTAATTCACGGTAACTGTATCTGTAGGTGTCCCCGTTAATTGCACCACCACCTGAACCTGCCCGACTCCCTCAGCCGCATCAATAGACGTGCTTTGGAATGCCAACAATGGGGGAGTTTGTGCGCTGACTTTGCTCACAGGCACAACCGTAGCAAAGAGCCAAAAGGCAAATATGATCCCCCCAACAACAAGAATCAGGCTGATTCCAAATCGAGTAATTTTTTGTGTTATTAAATCACTATCTATAGGTTGCGGGTCACTCATATTTTGGCCGTTAATAGAATTTTTCCGTTGAATCATTTAGATGTGAATGTGTTAGTTAAGCTTATTTGCGGATAAAGGTGATCGAAGAGCCTGTATTTGAAATTGATTATATGTAGAGTATATCATAACAGCAAATTTAGCTCGATTTTTCAAAGAAAAAGCACCCCATTAAAAAATGGGGTGCTTTTTTTGTTTATTTAAGTTGGATGAATAACGGCCGTTTCTATTCTTTTGCTTTATCCATCGGATTCGGTAACACACTATCGACCAAGCCATACTCCATTGCATCTTTAGCAGTCATATAGATGTCACGATCCGTATCCTCAGCAATCTGTTGCTCAGTTTTACCAGTATGGTAACTGAGAATCTTGTTTAAAGAGGAACGTAATCGCAATATCTCATTGGCTTGAATCTGAATATCAGAAGCCTGACCTTGCGCCCCGCCGAGCGGTTGGTGCATATGGATCGTTGTATTAGGCAAAGCATAACGCATCCCTTTTGTACCAGCCGTAAGTAATACAGTACCGAAGCTGGCCGTAAAACCAACGGCATAAGTAGAGACAGGGCATGGAACTTGTTGCATCGTATCATAAATAGCCATACCCGCGTAAACCTCACCACCGGGAGAGCTTATGTACATCAAAATCGGTTTTTTCGGATCATCCTGCGCTAAATATAATAATTGAGCAATGATATGGTTAGCAACCAAGCTGTTTATAGGTACGGACAGGATAATAATGCGTTCCTTGAACAACAAAGAATAAACATCAGTCGCATATTCTCTACGGCCGTCTGTTTCAATGATACTAGGATTTGCTAGTGAATGTGGGAAAATCATACTTGTTCTCCAGTTGAACTCGTAACATAGACAATACGTCTACACGACGAATTTCATTTAGTAATTAATGTGACGCAGACAATTTGATTCAGTCTATTTATCTCAAATTGCTGCAAATTACGTAAAGTATAGATGCCTCTTGTTAGATTTTCGTTATCACAACGCAATTTGCTTTTATTCTTCTTCGTCGGCAGCTTCAGCCGCAGCTTCTAGTTCCGCCAAATCCGGTGCTTCACCCGCGTAAATTGCTTCAGCACGTTTGGCAACCTTATCCATTAAGATTTCGCTGCTCATCATATCTAAGCCGTAACCAGTGGTGAAATATTGACGCATGCTTGCACGCAAATCTTGATTGTCACCAAAATCAACCAAGCGCTCTTCAATTTTGGCGTCAACATCTTCTGCATCAACAGTTAATTTCTCATCAAAGATGAACTGACGTAAAACCAGGCGCCGTGTAAGGTTTTTTTCTGCGTTTTCGCGGAAATTATCACGCAAGGTAACATCATTGAGACCTTGCATCTTGAGATAATCTCCCCATATCCAGCCTGATCGTTCCATCTGTTGTTTCATGTTGCCAACCAAACCGTCAATTTCAACTTCCACCGCAGCGGGCGGATAAACGATGGTGGCTTTTTCTACCAAATCATCAATCATGCCTTCAATGAGTTCATTTTTGGCTTCAGATTCTGCTTGTGTTCTTAAGTTTGTTTTGAGCGCTTCACGCAGCTCATCCAATGTTTCGTAAGCACCTTCTAGTTTAGCTAGTTCGTCATCTAGTTCAGGCAATGTGCGGCTTTTGACGTCCAACACGGTAATCTCAAAGGAAGCTTCACGGCCAGCCAACTCTGCTTCATCAAAATCCTCAGGGAAAGAGAAGGAGAAGGAGGCTTCCTCACCAGCGGACAAACCGAGGATGTTCTCGACAAATGGGGTGCCGGCAAACAACACATCGTCATCCATGAGCAGTTCGATTTGTTCTTCATTGAAGAGAATTTCTTCCTTTAGCTCGACAACAGCTTCTTCCTCTTGTTCGCCTTCTTTTACGTCAAGCACAACCGGCACCATCACAACGCCTTTACCAGACATAGAAATCAAGTCACCAGCTTCCACAGCCCGTTCTACCGGTTCTATCACTTGATGACGAACGCGTATCTGCTCCAAAGCGGCAGCTATCGCTTCATCACTGATTGCAACGGCTTCAACATCTTTACGTAGCTCACGGTAAGCTTCATCGAATTCAACGGTTGGCTCTAGCGGCACAGTAAATTTATAAACCAGCGGTTGTGGTTTAATATCGTCCAGACTAGGCTGGGCGTAAGGAATCACATCAATTTCTTCCAAGGCTTCTTCAAAGGCAGGCTGCACCATAGCGTCAATCGCTTCATTACGGAGGTAATCTTCACCTACGCGTGCCACGATAACGCTGTATGGCGCTTTTCCTTTACGGAAACCAGGGATGCGTACTTCGCCAGCCAACTTGCGGGCAGCTTGACGCATCGCTTTTTGCACGTCTTCTTCAGGAACTTCTACAGTTAAGGCTAATTGCCGTTGATCATCTTCTTCGGTGTGTACAGTTAGAGTCACAGGGAACCTCTCTCAAAATTATTTAATATCAGCAAACCCTATCATTCATCTTGCAAGCCACATGTTTCAAGTTACGTAAAAATGTAACCCGTTGCTTGAATATTTGTAGCTTATTAAAAATGCTTAACAGGGATACCAACGTTTGTAAAAAAAATTGCGTTGCCTGGGCAACGCAACCATTATGTTAAAATGGGGATGGAGGGACTCGAACCCACACGCCTTGCGGCACATGATTCTAAGTCATGCGCGTCTGCCAATTCCGCCACATCCCCAGCGAAGCAGGCAATTATACCACCTGAATATACATTGCCAAGCAAAAACGGCCGTGTTAAAGTAAGGAACATCAAAACCAAGGCGTTTTTTGTAGGAGCACTCCGGTGGAGTGCCCATTTAAGGAAGGAAAAATGAGCACACTTCTCGTAAAAAACACGGCCGTTTTAGCCACAATGGATGACGACGGACGAGAAATCGTTAACGGCGGTCTCTTCATCCGCGATAATATCATTGAACAGGTCGGCACTACTGACGAGTTGCCAAAAATCGCCGACAAAGTGCTGGATTTATCCGACCATGTCGTCTTGCCCGGATTCGTCAACACCCATCACCATCTTTACCAAACTTTGACGCGCGTATTGGCGCAAGATGCCGACCTGTTTACCTGGCTCAAAACCCTCTATCCCATCTGGGCCAATCTCACTGACGAAGCCATTTACATCAGCACACTCACCGGATTGGCGGAACTAGCGCTTTCTGGCTGCACCACCAGCAGCGACCACCTTTACATCTTCCCCAACGACTGCACGCTCGACAGCCAAATTCGCGCCGCTGGGGAAATTGGGGTGCGTTTCCATGCCGCGCGTGGTTCCATGTCCCTCGGAGAAAGCAAAGGGGGCTTACCGCCCGACCGTGTTACCGAAGATGAAGGCTTCATCCTCAAAGACAGCCAGCGCCTCATCGAGACCTACCATGATGCCAGCCGCCACGCCATGATGCGTGTGGTGTTGGCGCCCTGCTCCCCCTTCTCCGTTACCGCCGATTTGATGCGTGAATCGGCTAACATGGCACGAGCTTACGGGGTGCGGCTACACACTCATCTGGCAGAAACCGTTGAGGAAGAGGCATTTTGCCTGGAAACCTTTGGTCTGCGCCCCGTGCCTTATGTGGAATCGCTGGGCTGGACGGGTGATGACGTGTGGCACGCCCACTGCGTCCATATGAGCCAGGATGAGATTGACTTGTTCGGCAAAACGAAGACGGGTGTGGCTCACTGCCCCAGCAGCAACATGCGCCTCGCCAGTGGCATTGCCAAAGTGCCAGCCATGTGGCAAGCGGGTGTTCCCGTCGGCTTGGGGGTTGATGGCTCTGCCTCTAACGATGGCAGTCACCTGCTTACCGAAGCGCGACAAGCGATGCTCCTGCAACGGGTCGCGCCAGACCGGTATCTCAGCGAAACCCCGGGCGGACGCGGCGGATTTGGCGGCAAACCAGACGCGATGTCGGCTCGTGAAGCGATTCGCCTCGCTACGCGTGGGGGCGCAGAGGTGTTAGGTCGAGACGACATCGGTTTTCTCGCGCCTGGCATGAGCGCCGATTTCATTGCCATCAACTTGAATCAAATTGCCTTTGCGGGTGGCATTCATGATCCTGTGGCGGCGATGGTTTTGTGCCAGCCTCCGGGCATTGATTATTCGGTGATTAACGGGAAGATCGTGGTGGAAAACGGACGCCTGACGACGCTCGATCTACCCGTCATTCTGGAACGCCACAACAAAATCGCCCGGCAAATGGTGCGCAACGACTAACAGGCGACTGAACTCGCTCTGGTCGCAGCAGGTAATGTATGAAACTTGGAACGAATGGTGTTGTAATTGATGAAATGGGACAAGTGCTGCTTATCCAACGGGATGACAGCCGTACGTTTGCGCCTCCTGGCGGCGGTATGGACGCTGGAGAATTGCCCACTGAAAATGTCGCCCGTGAAGTATGGGAAGAGACGGGTGTGAAAGTAATGCCAGTACGCTTGGTGGGGGTTTACCATACCCCAGTGGAAAAAATTGGTATCCTTAATTTTGTGTTCCGGTGTTTGCCACGCGGTGGCGAATTAAAGCTATCCAAGGAATCCCTTCTTGTTGGCTATTACCCCACGAACAAACTGCCCTCGCCTATGGATGAGGTACATAAAGAACGGCTGAACCGCGCGTTCACGCATAATGGCGGCGCGCCTTACTGGTCTACCCAACATCCCGGACTGATTTACAAAATCGGTCGCGTCATTGTGACCCAAGGCATTTACCGCTGGCGCGATTTTCAGCGCAAACGGCGCGGCGAACCGATTTTTGTGCCTTCGCCTGACTGGGAAATCGGGGCTTTTACAGTGATTCGCAACGAAAAAGGTGAAGTATTGTGGGTCAAACGCGGCGATGTTGATTTTTGGAACTTGCCGGGTGGCGGCGGCTTGGTGAATGAACCTCCCTGGGAAACGGCCGTTCGTGAAACTCTCGAAGAAACTGGCCTAATTGTCACCCTGACGGATTTGACCAGCGTCCATGTCTACGAAAATGAGGCCCATATCGTGCTCACCTTCACCGCCGCCACTCAATCTGGCACGTTGACGACAGGCTCGGAATCTGAAGATTTTGCGTGGTTTACCCCTGGTGAAGAGCCAGAAAACAGCTTTGAGCAGCACCGGATTCGGGTTGCTGACGCGGTGAGTGATGTGGAGATTACGCAGTTCAGGTATCAAAAGAACGGGAACACGGAGAGCACTGAGTAGGCACGGAGATACACTGAGAAACCCTCTTTTTCTCTGTGTTCCTGCTTTCAGGAGTTTAGAGTGTACGAAGATTTGTTAGAGAAACGGCCGTTATCCGCCCCCTTTGTCGTGTTAGATACAGAAACCACAGGGCTGTATCCGCATACCGGTCATCGGGTAGTCGAGATTGGCGCGGTACGCTATGAAAACGGGGAAAAAGTGGCCGAACTCGACCAACTTTTACAGCCTGGACGACTGATGGATCCGGGTGCCAGCCGCGTCAACGGCATCGACGATATTGATTTGCTGGGCAAACCCACCTTCGCCACCATTGCGCCTGATTTGCTCGCTATGCTGGATGGCGCCCTCATCGTCGCTCACAATGCTGCATTTGATGCGGGTTTCGTGGGCATGGAGTTCTTCGCTAGTGGCTACACAAATGGAAACGGGAAAGGTACACCCCCTAATCCGTGGGTGTGCACGCTGCTGCTGGCGCGACATCATTTCTATTTTGGGCGCAATAATTTGAGCCATATCGCCAGTCAACTCAACATTCGCATGGGTCGCGCTCACCGCGCCCTCCATGATGTCTACATGACCGCCGAAATCTTCAAGCGCATGGTACAAAAATTAGCTGACCAGAAAATCGTAACGATTGGGGATTTGCTCGACGCGCAAGGTGGCGCGATTTATGTGCCGCCCACCCCTGCGTTGGACTTGCCTCCCGACATTGCTGCTGCGTTGGTAAACGGCCGTTCCCTGCAAATTCGGTACACCTCCCCCACCCACGAATCACAGCGCATCATCACCCCCAAATACATCACCCAAAACAAAGATGTCATCTACCTTGTCGCCTACTGCCACACCCAAAACGACCAACGCACTTTCAGGCTAGACCGGATTTTTAGTGCAGAACTGCTTTAGCGTGAACAGTAAACAGTAAACAGGGTACAGTTTGGTTGACTGTTCACTGTTTACTGAACACTGTCCACTGCCTTACGCGCCATCACCTGATCATAATCCAACTGCCAGGGCAATATTTCTACGTCAACGAAACCCAAATCGGTTAGCATTTCGGTAAACGCTTGGGGGGAATGAAAACGGCCGACGAAGGTTTTCGCCTCCCAGCCGGTGCGCCGCGTGACCATGAGACTGCCACCTGGCTGCAAGACCCGCACCATCTCACGCAACGCTTTTTTGTCTGACGGGAAGAATTCGAGCGATTCCAGGCAGGTGATGCCGTGAAAAGTGTTATCTGGCAAACGGAAGTTTGTCGGCGACTTGTTGAATGGGGAGGAAACGGCCGTTATATCCCCGCAATTTCTCTTCCGCCAACACCAACATCTTCCAGGACGCATCCACCCCCACCACCCTGCCATTAAACGTCGGCTCTTCAAATAAATAGTAAGGCACCCGCCCCGTTCCCGTCGCCACATCTAGCAAACGTGGCGCGGGATGCTTGGGCAGATGTTTGAGATACGGTTTGATGACGAAAAATCGCTCCGCTCCCGCATCAAATTCCTTGATGCCATCATATTTGTGCGCCGTCACGTCATACAGCCACACCACCATGCGCCGTCCTAAAAAGACGCCCTCGGTAATGACAACCAACCAATACACCACCGCACCAATCGCGGCGATTAGCAGCACACCCAACAAAATCCAAAGCAAGGATAAATTTAACATGCGCGGATTGTAGTAGGGGCGATGCAATTGGGTCAAATATCAGCCAAACACGCAGCGGTTTCTCCAATTGCCTCGCCCGCCTCGTCACCGAGGGCTGAGTCTTTCGACAAGCTCAAGAACCACCTGTCGAAGCCCGGCGCAGTCCAGCCTTCGACAGGACGTTCGGCGAGCTCAGTCGAGCCGCTCAGGCTTCGTTGCGTCCTTTGTATCACGGGCGAGCCGACGCGGTGAAATTGTAGGACGTTGCGGCCAACATATTTCCGCATCGCCTAGCCACTACACAAATTGATCAATTTTCTCAGGTTCCGCAATTTCCCCCTCGCTCATCTGTGCTATAATTCGCCACTGTTTACTGTTCACTGCTTACTGTTCACTGGATTTTACTTATGCCCATCACCTACGTCATCATCGATGTCGAAACCACCGGACTAGACCCCGTAAACGATGCCCTCATCGAAGTGGCAGCCATCGCCCTGCAAGAAAACGACATCCTTGAAGAATACGCCACTCTCGTCAACCCGCACCGTGACCTGCCCGAATTCATCACCCAACTCACCGGCATTACCAACGAAATGCTCGTTGACGCGCCCAGCATGTTTACCGTGCGCACCAAACTGCGCACCATCGTCGGCGACCGGGTAATCGTCGGCCACAGCGTTGATTTTGACGCCAGCTTCCTCGCAGAAGAACGGGTGGGCATCGGCAACCATCGCATCGACACCGTCACCCTGGCCTCCATTCTCGTGCCAGAAGCGGGACGTTACGGCCTGGAAGCGCTCGTCAACGTGCTCAACTTGCCCGATCCACACGGCGGCCAAACCCATCGCGCCCTGGACGACGCCGAACAAACCGTCGAACTGTTCCTGGCCCTGCGCGAACGGGCGCTGGCACTAGAAATGTGGCAGCTTGAAGAAATCGTCATGGCGGGACGGCGCATTTCGCTGGCCCGAAACGCTCTTTTTTGAAGAAGTCATGGCGCTCAAAGCACAGTCCGCTTTCACCAAAGGGGGCAAAAAAGAGCAAGTCGGCGAGCTTTTCCGTCCTGAACAACCACGCGGACAAGCGCTCGCCGAAGTCGATGAACCACAGCCCCTGCCCGTAGACATCATCGCAGGCATGTTGGAGCCGGGCGGCAATTTTGACCACACCTTCCCCAATTTTGAATACCGGTCGCAGCAAGTGGAAATGTTAACGGCCGTTACCGAAGCGTTCAATCATGGCGACCAGGCCCTCATCGAGGCCGGCACGGGAACGGGCAAAAGTATCGCCTACCTGCTGCCCTCCGCCTTTTGGGCGCATCAAAATGGGCGACGGGTAGTCGTTTCCACCAACACCATCAACCTGCAAGACCAGCTCATTACCAAAGATTTACCCGAACTACAAAAAGCGCTGCCCTTTGAACTGCGTTACGCCGTGCGCAAAGGACGCAGCAACTACCTCTGCACGCGCCTCTTCAAACAGATGCGCCACAACGGCCCCAGCAACGCCGACGACATGGTCATGTACGCTCGCATCCTGCTCTGGCTGCCCCACAGCGACACCGGCGATGTGGCGGAACTTGTCGTGCGCACCCCCGGCGAGCGCATGGCCTGGGGACGCATGAACGGCGAAAACGCCGTCTGCACCAACGAAACCTGCGCCAAAGAACGCTGTCCGCGCTACATCGCCCAGATGCGTGCCGAGCAAGCCCATATCATCATCGTCAACCATGCCTTGCTCCTGTCCGATGTTTCCAGCGGCAACCACATTTTGCCCCCCTTCAAAGATTTGATTTTGGACGAGGCGCATCATCTGGAAACGGCCGTTACCGATGGTCTCAGCTTCCGTGCCGACAAGCGCTCGCTGGAAAACGTGCTCACCGAAATCACCCAACCAAAGGGCGGGCCGCTCGGTCAGCTAGAAAGCCAGGCACGCGGCGTCTTACCGCCCGATATTTACGCCGCCATCGCCACCTACATCAACGCCATGCGCACAGAAGCGCAAGAAGCCGATTACGTATTGGCCGAATTTTTCAGCACCCTCAGCTACTTCCTCAAAGACCACGTCAACCGGCGCAGTCAATTCAGCCAACAAGTGCGCCTCCTGCCAGCCCTGCGCGCGCAACCAGAATTCAGCGAAGTAGAACTCAGTTGGGAAAACCTCAACAATCACCTCAAAGCCCTCACAACTGGCTTTGATAAACTGGTAAAAGCGCTCGAAAAAGTCGTGGTGGAGCATGAAATTACCGACGGAGAAGAATTGATAAGAGCATTGGGCGGAAACGGCCGTGATTTGGAAGAAACCCGCCAAAATCTCGACCAAACCCTCATCAAACCCAATCCAGAAACAATTTACTGGGCAGAAGTGTTCAAAGAACGCATCTCACTCCACGCCGCCCCGCTCCATGTCGGGCCATTGGTTGAAGAACATATCTTTGAGAAACTGGAGACCGTCATCCTCACCAGCGCCACCATGCGCACCGCAGGCGCAGGCACCTGGAGCGAGGCCACCTTCGACTACATTCGTGGCCGCCTCCACGCCTACGAAACCACCGAACTATCCGTCGGCTCCCCCTTCGATTACGAAAACGCCGTCCTGCTCTACCTCGCCTCCGACATGCCAGAACCCAATCAACCCGGCTACCAACGCTATCTGGAAGAGGCCATCGTCGATGTCGCCACCGCCCTCGGCGGGCGCACGATGGTGCTGTTCACCGCCTACGGACAGCTCAACGAAACCACCAAAGCCATTGAGCACACTCTGGCAGATCAAGACATCGTCACGCTGGCACAGGGCGGCAATATGTCCCGCCAACAACTGCTTGAGCAGTTCAAACAAGAAGGCAGCCGCGCCGTCTTACTCGGTACCCGCTCCTTCTGGGAAGGTGTCGATGTGCCGGGCGATGCGCTGCAATGCGTCATCATCGCCAAGCTCCCCTTTGACGTGCCTTCCGACCCCATCTTTGCCGCCCGCTCCGAAACCTTCGACAATGCCTTCTTCGAGTATTCCATACCAGAAGCCGTCTTACGCTTCCGCCAGGGATACGGCCGTTTAATACGCCGAGGCAGTGACGAAGGGGTAGTCGCCATTTTAGACAAGCGTGTACTCAGCAAGCGGTATGGCAAATTATTTTTAGATGCGCTCCCCCCCAGCATGGTTCTGCGCCAACGCACCAACCGTCTTGGCGAATTAACGCTCCGTTGGCTCAATCGAGAACGATAACGGCCTGTCGGAGAATCCCATTTCGTAGCCACGGTATCCTTACCGCGCTCGTGTAAGCGCGACAAAGATGTCGCGGCTACAGCTACTTTGTTAAGCGATTGACACCCAGATTTGAGGATGCTGATATGATCAGATTTCAAATCAACGGGAAGACTTGGGAAGTTGATTCATACAGAAACACAAACAAGTTATATTGTTCGTCAGGTAGCACCCATAACCTATTTTCAAATGTACGGATTTCTGTCACCCTATAGGACGATTTCGTACACAATTTATTAGTTTTCAATAGTCATAGGAGGTTGTTGAAATGAAAGTAACCCGATTACGTTTGTTGATAAGTTTTTTGACAATGTTTGTTTTAGTGCTGGCCTTAGCGGCTTGTGGTGGTGAAGAACCAACGCCCACACCAGAACCGCTGCCCCCTACAGCAGAACCCACTGCTGTACCAGAACCAACTGAAGCACCAACCGCCGTTCCTGAACCAACTGAAGAACCAACGGCCGTTCCTGAACCAACTGAAGAACCTGCTCCCGTTGTTGATTTTCAAGAGTTTTCTAACGATGAAGCCGGGCTGACGATGGGCTTTCCGTCTGATTGGGTTTCTGATGACAGCGCGGCAGATTTCTTGATTTTTGCCTCTAGCCAGGAAGCAATTGATGCGGATGAACCAGGCGCCACAGATGCCGTTGCCCTGGTGCTGCATGGCAAAGCTGAAGATTTTGAGACGACAGACCCCGTTGAAGCATTGGAACTATTTGTTTCTGAAATGAATTTGGGGAATGACGGCGAGATACGGGGAGAGATAACGGCCGTTACCATCAATGGTAATCCCGGAGCCAAAGCCATCATCGATGGCGTCAGCGACAGCGGCATCCCGTTAACCGCTTCCATCGCCCTCGTCATGGATGGGGATTGGAATGCCATCTTCGTCGGCACCAGCCCCACAGACATGGAAGCAGAGTACCTCGACACCTTCGCCGCCATGGCGGACTCCATCGAACTGCGCGAACCCGTTGCGAGCGAAAAAACCGCCGAAATTGATGGTGGGAACAGCCTGCCAGAAGCTGATGGTTTCCTGCTTTATGGCGACAGTATGGAAGCCAGCTTGAATGAAGACGGCATGGGCGCCTGGAGTTTCATCGGGCTGGAAGGTGAAGTGATCGACCTCGTCGTTGAGCCAGCCGGAGATACGCTAGATGTTACCGTCGATATTCTAGATGAAAGCGGCAAATCCTTGCTCGATTTCCCGGTGGACGATTCCTTCGGTACGGAAGAACTCCGCGCATTTGAAGTACCAGCCAGCGCCAGTTACGCCATCATCGTCGAAAGTTATGATGGTTCTACAGGTGACTATACTATCACGCTGACAGAATCTGGAGATACGCCCGTCACTGAAGAAACGATTAGCAGTGATGCTGTTACCATCGCCCCGGGAAGTGCCATTGAATACAGTATCGTGTATGGCAGTTCTGTCGCTGGGGGTGAAGATGCCACCTTTACGTTTGCAGGCAAAGGTGGTGAATTCGCCGACATCTCCGTGTCCCCCATTACAGAAGAATTGGATGTCGTCATCGATTTCCTCGACCCTTCCGGGGCCTCTTTATTAGATACCCCGCTCGATGAATCATTTGATGCAGAATACATTCGTATCCTGCGTATGCCGGAAGACGGCGAATACACCGTCGTTGTCACTGGTTTTGATGGCGCGGAAGGCGATTTTGAACTGATCGTTGAAGAATCTTATCTCAGCAAAGCGGCATCCTTCATTTTTAGCAGTGGCACGATTGATGATGCTGAAGAGTCCCATAGTTTCCCGTTCTACACATTTACTGATGAAATGGTCATCGTCCAGGTGAATCCAGAGATTGAGTTTGATGCGGTAGTCCAGGTGTACAACGATGACACAGAGGAGATGCTTGAAGAAGAAGATGCGTCTACCGGCTTTGAAGAAATCATTTTCTTTGTCCCGGAAGATGGCAATTATTCCTTCCGTGTACTGGGATTTGAAGGCTCTGTAGGTGCTTACGACATCAATTTGATTGGCTCTGAATCTGTTTACTTTGAATTGGCAGTCGGAGATTTAGTTATCGGCCGTTTTGGTGAGAACAATCTGTTTGAATATTACATCGGCGGCGTTGCTGGTGATGAGGTATCCTTTACCGTCAAAACAGATAACGATGATATCGATTTAGTTTTGCAATTGGTAGACTTTGATGACAATATCATGGCAGAAGCAGATGACGGGTTTACCGGTGAACAAGAAACGATGACCTACACCTTTGAAGAAGAGACGCTCCTCATTCTTCGTGTCAGTAATTTTACAGAAACCGGCGCAGGGGAATTCATTCTCTCTGTTGATTAACGCCTAAGTTTGCCTGTTTTTATGAAGCCGCTGCCTTGTGAGGCAGCGGCTTTTTTGTTGTCCAGGGCTGAGATACGCACTAGTTCACGGCTACATTTGCCGCGTTTATTAACGACTTGATGTTACGCCAGGGCTGAAACGCATCTAGTTCACATCAAATGGGTTATACGACCTGGTAAAACAACCCTAAGACTATTTTATTGGAGCGTGGTATGAAATTTGAAAATCGGCGAGTTGTGATTACGGGGATGGGCACTTTAAATCCAGTGGGCAATGATGTTGCCACCACTTGGGATAATATCGCGGCGGGGAAAAGTGGCGCAGGCTCCATCACCCATTTTGATGCCAGCGAATACAAAACCCAAATTGCTGCCGAGGTGAAAGGGTTTGACGCAACGGCCGTTTTCGGGCGCAAAGAAGCACGTCGTATGGATCGGGTCACTCAGTTGGCACTTGCCGCCGCCAATGATGCGCTGGCAGATTCTAAACTTGTGGTTACAGAAGAAAACAGTCCGCGTATTGGGGTGATTGTCGGCAGCGGCATGGGGCTTGATGAACCCCACTATCGAAGCCACCAATACGTTCAACGAGCGTGGCCCGTACCGTGTCAGCCCCTTTTTTGTGCCGATGATGCTGGCCGATACGCCTGCCGCCATGATTTCCATCACGTACAATTTGCGTGGTCTCAATCTGGCTGTTTACACGGCCTGCGCGACGGGGAATAATGCCTTGGGCGAAGCGGCCGTCGCCATCCAGCGCGGCGCAGCAGATGTGATGCTGGCGGGCGGGGCAGAAGCGTGCATTTTGCCGCTCACGTTAGCCGGATTTGGGGTGATGGGTGCTATTTCCACCCGAAACGACGAACCAGAACGTGCCTCACGGCCGTTTGATAAAACACGAGATGGCTTTGTGATTGGTGAAGGGGCGGCTATTATGGTGCTGGAAGCGTTAGACCATGCGTTAGCGCGGAACGCCCACATCTACGGCGAATTGACGGGTTATGGTGCAAGTGCCGATGCGTTCCATATTTCGTCACCGGCAGAAAATGGCAGCGGCGCGGCCCAATCAATGACGATGGCGTTAGCCGATGCGGGGCTAACCGCCACCGATATTGACGCCATCAACGCCCACGGCACCTCCACCCCGCTCAACGACAAAACAGAAACTATCGCCATCAAAGCCGCTTTGGGCGACCATGCCTATGCCCTTCCGATCAGTTCTACGAAGTCGATGCATGGTCATTTATTGGGGGCAACGGGGGCGCTGGAAGCGATTTTGTGTCTCAAAACGATGGAGAGTGGCTGGGTGCCGCCGACAATTAATTACGAACAGGCAGACCCCGAGTGTGATTTAGATGTGGTGCCAAATGTGGGAAGGAAAACGGCCGTTACCCACATCATGTCCAATACCTTCGGCTTTGGCGGACACAATGCCACGCTCATATTCAGTAAATTCGAGTAACCAGTGAACAGTTTTCAGTCTACTGTTCACTGAAAACTGATTACTGTTCACTTGCTTTTAATTCCCCGATGCGCTCCAACTTCTGCCCTAAATCATCGGCAGTTGTATTCATACCATCTTCCACACGCGGATAGGCCATCCAAGCCAACATAAACCCAAACAGGAAACCCGTCAGGCTTCGGAAGAGCGGCGTGGATTCTCGTAAGGGGAAAACTGTATTGAAAAACGAAAGGGCATCGGCGGCTGTGCCATATTGGCTGAACAACTGCGAGAACCCATCCAACGCAATTGGCCCCATACCAAACAATAAAAAGGCCCAAATGGGCAGCGGCTTGAAATTGATCCGCTTGCGCAGCAAGGCATAAAGCAAGCCAAAGATAAAAATCGCCCCATAAATGGCAATATCCCGTTCACACAATGCCATTTTGTACCCCATCTCCGCATTTCCCAGGAATTTACGGGCAGGCAGCAAGAAGGTTGTCCATTGCGCCGGATCGGTTGAGGCGGTGGCAAAGCCGGGGATGTCGGGCATATACGCTTCGATGGGCGTGAGTTCCGTGCCAGCTAATTCACGCGGATAGGCATACTGCTCGCCATATAAAAAGAAGGAGCGGGACGCCATCTGGTGACACATGGGGCTGTACAGGGTATAGATGAATTTTGCCGGTCCGGTAGCGCCCACGTACATGAGTGTGGGCGCGATGAGCATAGGGAGCAGCACGTAGAGACCCACACCAATGTTGAAAACGGCTAACCAATGACGCGCGATGCCGTAGATAATCTTGTCGATAAAAATAACAAGCGAACGTGATTTTCCGGTAACCTTTTTTTTAGGCTCAGGTGTTGTCATGCACAGAATTCCTTAAATGAAAGATGCGGCACGTTTTTGAAGCGTGTCGCATCTTAGTATACTCAATTCTCTTTGTTAGGCGATTGATCAACCATCTTGAGGAATGGTTAAGGACAGGTATTCTTCAATTTGAGATTCAGCAAGCAGGCCCCGATGAACGGCCGTTATCACCCCATCCCCATCCACAAAATAAGTCGTTGGAAAATTAAAAACCTTGTACAGGCTAGAGACAACACCTTTTTGGTCTACCAACGTCGTTAACGACAAGCCCAACTCCTCAACAAAACGAGCCACTTCCTCTGGCTCTTGCTGGTCGTTGACAGCCAGCACCACCAACCCATCTTCTTGATGCGCTTCTTGCGCGGCTTGCAGGGCTGGCATTTCCAAGCGGCAAGGCGCACACCATGTCGCCCAAAAATTGATGAGCACCGGTTGTCCTCGGAAATCTTCCAGGCTGACGGTATTACCTTCTAAATCTTGCAGATAGAAATTATGCGCGGTATCGCCTACCTTCAAAAAAAAATTGCTGTCTGGTGACAATTGCGCCACTTTGGCATCACCAGCCCCTTCTGGAATCTGCTGGAGAACGGACGTCTTCCTGCTTAAACAGGCCGCTACCAAAAATGAGCAGAGCAGCCGCCAAGCCGAGTAAGATAGCACCACCGAGGAACAGGAAGGGAGAACGGCCGTTGCCCTTGCCCCCTTCCGTAGAATCTGATTGCTCTATCATAAAAAGCTCCATAAAAAAAGCGGGGATTAAAGGACACTTTCAGCAATCCTCCAATCTCCTAGGTAAAAGCGGGAAAGTTTTTGGAAATAAAATTGTGCAAAACCCGCTTTTCCTTGAAGGAAACCACAATTTTGCGTGTTGGTAATTTTAAGAACTTTTTATGGTTTACCTAATCCCCGCTTAAAATAATTCAGAAAAGCTACTGCGAGAATAACCCTATCAGCTTATCTTCTTGTTGAGCCAGCCATTCAGCTAATTCAGGCGGGATGAAATTGTTGAAATAAGATAACTGTGCTTCCAGCATCAACATACCCATGATGACAAAGAGGCCGCCGCTAATCAATTGCGTTGAGTGCATATGAACCACCGTCTTCTTTTCTTCAGAACTGGTAAACGTCCACAAAGCCGCACCAGCAATAGCCAGCACCAATAAGACAATCTCTAAAGTAAGTGTGAACTCATATCCCGAAAAGAACAAAACATGGCGGAACGCATATTCCGTCACCGCCACTGTAATCCGCCAAATCGTTAGCGCCCATATGGAAGCGACCACAAAAACATGCGTATTCCAGTCCCATCCCTTGCCCTTCATCGCTCGCCAGAACAAACTTTTCCGACTCATCCGGCCAAAAAATACAGAGACTATAAGCAGCGGCAACCCTAAACCAAGCGTGTAGATAAAGAGCAGCATCATACCACGCCATACCGATGTAGTTTGTGCCGCTAACGTCAACACAGCACCCAAAATCGGTCCCACACAGCTTGACCAGCCCACGGCAAAAGTCAAGCCAAAGAGATAAGAACCGCCAGCCGTCGCTTTGAATTGCCGACCGGCTGTATCGCTCACGCCGCCAAAGCCCATGCCTAAGATGCTCATCACGCCAAACACCAAAATGATAGAACCCCCGACTAAAAGTAATAGCTGCTGACTTTGTAACAACACCCGCCCGACGGCAAACCCAACTGCCCCCAAAATGCTAAATGTTGTCGCCAAACCGAGAATAAAGGCCATCGTATTAGCGGCAATACGAGTGCGTTCACTTTGGAAGGCAAATGCGAAATAAGCGGTTAAAACGGGAAGCGTACAGGGGGATAAAAAACTCAAAACCCCACCAAAAAAGGCCAATATAGCCAGCACAAAAAAGGGTTGTGTTTGGATGCCAAACGCAAATTGATCTTGCGTGGACGATTGATTCAAGGAACCAATAATTAAAAACAAAAACAGCAAAACCGCTGAAATAATAAGCAGCCATTTGCCGGTAGAAAGTGAACGTAAGCGTTCTTTAAACGATGGCGATTCAAGAGTTGACATAAATACCTCAGAGCTAGAAACCAAGTCGTTCCATTAAGGTTTCTTTAATAGTAATCTGCTTTTTAGACAATCGCTGTCAAAGCTATCTTACGCCAAGTATCCGTGCTAAACATTAAGAAAATGTAAAGTTTCCTACGATTCTATGTCTTCTTCATGTTCTTGTAAGATTTGCTGCATGAGTTGCAAATCTTGTTTCAGGTTTCGCTGGCGCACGGTTAAGGTCACAATATAGACCATCACAATCAGCCACATGACAAAGTAACCGAGCAGGAGGTAGTCATTGAATTGGTTGGCAATATCGGAGGTGGATTGTAAAACGGCCGTTACCATCACAGCATTCATTAGTTTTCTCCTTGCAAACGAGCAGTCACTTGCATCTTGAGGTCTTTCACCGCATCAGACAGTCGCTGCAAACGAATACGATTCATCAACCAAGCAGAATACAATATCGAATACGTCATCGTACTCGCCATCAACGTCATGCCCATTTTTGCCGAATCTAAACCGGAGAACTCTTGTAAACCTTGCTCTGCACCCTGCGCCGATTCTGCCATGCCACCCACCACCACTGGATGAATATCACGCAAAATACGCACACTAATGTAGGCCATAATAATGGTCACAAACGCCACAATCACATAAACGGCCGCAAACCGAGCGCGTCGGTCATCATCCTCAATAGCACCGCGCAGCATAAAATAAGCGGCGTAAGTGAGCAAGGCAATCGTAATCAACGTCAAACGCGGACTCCAAAGCCACCAGGTATTCCAAGCCGGTTTCCCCCACACCGACCCAGCCACTGTGGCCATCGTCAAAAATACCAGGCCAATTTCAACGGACGCCAAAGACAAGGTATCCCAGCGCTTCTCGCTTTTCCACAGATACATCACACCACCAAACAGCGCCACAAAGAAAGCAATCGCGCCCACCCAGGCTGACCCAACGTGAAAATAGAAAATACGCTGCACATTGCCCATCGTACGTTCAGTCGGGGCATAAAAGAAAATAATGCCCAACGTCACAACAATGGCAATCACAGCAGCCCAATTCAAAATCTTTAAACTCTTATCAAATCGTGGGGAAGTAATCATTTGCATCTCCTGCAAAAAAATTTAACTGCTTACTGTGGCACGGTTTGGAGACCATGCCACGTATGTTCAGGATTCTACAACAAAATGATACGTCAGGAAACCAGCCGCGAGCATGAGGATGTCATAGATGATGACAATATACACCGCACTCTGCACTTCACCCCAAACGGGCTGCACCGGAAACATATAAGCCGCAACCGCCATGGAAGCAGGTAAAACCAGCGGTAACGCCAGTGGCAGCAGTAAAACAGGCAATAAAACTTCTTTAGAACGGGTCTGAATCGTCATCGACGTCACAATCACACCCGCCGCGATATAGCCAATCGTGCCTAAAACCAAAACCAGCAGCACCATCGGCCGCCACATCGGCTTATTAAAGAAAATCATAAACAACAGCACCAAAATCAGTTCCAAGGCCAACGTAAACAGCGTAATGCTAATCACCTTGCCCAAGTAAATCGCATTGCGCGGCACAGGCGCAATCAACAACGCATCCATCGTCTGATTTTCCTGCTCCAGCGCCATTGAGCGGTTCAAACCCAACGTGCCTGCCAGCAAAATCGTCGCCCACAGCAGCCCTGTCGATACGTTCCGCGCCGCATCCAGATTCGATTCCAGGGCAAAATTGAACATAATCACCGTCACCACCGAAAACATGACCATCACACTGACGGTTTGCCGTGTGTGGCGCTCAATACGCATATCTTTCCATACAACAGAGAAAACGGCCGTTATAAATTTCCGCGTCTCGGAGGTTTTTTTCTTATTACTAGATTGCTCACTCATGGTTAGCTTCTTTTCTCTTTGAACCGGTCTGCTCACGGTACAAATCAAGGAACTCAGCGGGAGAAATGGAACGGCTGTCTACATCATGCACAATCTTGCCTCGGTTTAAGATAGCCACCCGATTACACAAATTCAGCCCATGTGATAAATCGTGCGTAATCATAAGGATAGAACGGCCGTTATCCTGTTCCAACCGTAATAAATCATCCAACAATTGAGAGGCATCCTGGTCTAAACCCGTGTACGGTTCATCCAACAACAGAATATCCGGCTCATGCAGTGTGGCCCGCGCAATCGTCAACCTCTGCACCATCCCCCGCGAAAACGTACTCACCGCATCTCGCTGCCTGGCATAAAGCCCCACCTTCCGCAGCGCCGCCATCACCCGTTCTTCCTGATTATCCAGTTGATACAACTTGGCAAAAAAGATTAAATTTTCAGCGGCCGTCAAATCACCATACAATAAAGAATAATGGGATACCAGCCCAATATGGCGGCGCACGCGACCAGCCTGCTGTGGCAGCGACCAGCCCCCAATCTCAACCGTACCAGAAGTAGGACGCAATAACGTCGCCACAATACGCATCAACGTGGACTTACCAGCCCCATTAGAGCCAACCAATGTCACAAATTCGCCCGTACTCACGTTCAAATCGACACCGCGCAGCACCAAATTCATGCCATATTTCTTCACTAAACCCTGCAATTTAATCATAAATTAGTCCAATTCACCCATTGCTCATTATTGGGACTTTACCTAAGATGGTTAGAAAAGCAAAAAGTTGAATTTTGGGCAGATCAACCCAAACTCAGCTCCGTAAATCGCACTTTTTAGAAAGAACTATCCAAATTCTGCTAATCTATAGGGTATAGATTAGCACCGAGGTCAGGGACGGATCAGGGTCAATTCAGTGGCATCCACCCTGGGAATTATACGTTTAACCTACGGTGAGTTGCGAAAACCCAACGATTTCCTTATAATTCCGCTTGAGATCGGGAAAGAGGTTAGGAAATAATTTGTCTGTAGTCTTTACTGAAACCATAACGCCCTGGATACTAGGGACACTGCTTTTACTGGTAGTATTCACTTTTGTAGTAGCAGTGAAATCATGGCGCAGCATGAAACAGTCTCCATATTTCTTCATGCGCCAACAAGCAGAAAAGCGGTTGCAAACGTATATGTCAACCAGCTTGGTATTGCTTTTTATCACAGTCTGCGTCGCAGCGTATGCTTGGCAAACCCCTACCGATAATACATCCCGTGTAGCTGTTCTCCTTAACGCCAAACCGCCAGCCGCAGATGTTGTCGAACTTATTCAAGATTCCCCCGAAACTGCTGAATCTGCTGATTTAGTCCAAACATTAGCAGACGCACAAGCCTCAGAAGTAATCATTTCCTCTAAACCCACGTTACCTGAAGCATTCAACAAATATGAACCAACTGCTGAATTAACAGAAAATACCGAACTAGGCTCCCTCTATTTTTCCACAGACGTTACTGAACGATATGAACCAGTCGAACCCAATAACCTTTTTGCGGAAGGTTTTTATACCATTTTTGCCACATTTGAATATGAAGCAATGGCCGACGGTATGGAATGGGCTTGGGTTTGGCGGCATAATGGCGAAGTCGTCGAAGGTGGAAACGAGTTGTGGGAATATGGCGATGCTGGGCCGGGTTATATTTACCTAAATCCCGACGAAGGTTTCCAGAATGGTCAATATTCACTTGATGTATGGGTTAATGGGGAACTATTAACGCGCTCTGATTTGACAGTTAATACCGCTGCTGCCGCCGCTGGCAACTAATTCAATTCAACTCAATTCACTTAATGACAAATCCTGGCTACGCTGGGATTTTTTGTTTTAAATCATGTACTTTACGACAAGGTATGGAGACTGCGTACAACGTAACAAAAGTAATTAAAGAAACGAGCCGACACCTGAGCCTGTCGAAGGCATAGGCGGTCTTGTCGTAGCAAACATCGCTTTGGCTTCGACAGGACTCAGCCAGCGCGCTAGTCTACGCATCCAAATCAAATCCCCATGCGGCGGCGACCATACGCGATAACGTTCTGCATTTCCGGCACACGCAAAACGAAGCAAGCCAGCAAATATACCAGCCCCCCAGCGATGCTGCCCACAATGAGCTGCGCCCACATTGACTCAGGCGGCAAATTAGACAATACGAGCCACATAACGGCCGTCATAACCGCCGTTGCTCCGAGTAACCGCCAAGTGCTGTTGAACAGGGAACGGCCGTTTAGCCGCCCCAATTTCCGCTTCAACAGCCACAAAAGCAAAGCCACCTCAATATAGTTAGAAATACTCAGTCCCAATACCAGTCCCGCTAATGGCAATTTTCCACTCTCTGGAAAAAGAATCGTGCCTAACCAAATACCTAAAACCGCCATTAAAGCAACTTGCAAGCCACCTGCCAAAACCGGCGTCCACGTATCACTCAACGAATAAAACGTACGCGCAATCACTTCCAGCATCATTAACGCAATCAAACCCAAGGCAAAATAGGAAAGCACAGTCGAAACATAATAAGTAGACTCTGCGTTAAACATGCCTCGTTCAAAGAGAATTGAGACAATCGGCTCTGCTAAAAAGATAAGCAATACCGTGATGGGTAAACCTAAAAATAGCAATAAGCGCAATGAATCTGTGACAATTTCACGCATATCGCCAAACGCCTTCTTCGCGGCCAAGGTAGATAACGTGGGAAAGGCGGCAATCCCCAGCGCAATACCAATAATGCCTAATGGCAAATTGATAATGCGAAATGCCGCATTAAAAACCGGCAAACTCGCGTCGGCAAAAATAACCATGCCTGTCAAATAAGTAATGATGAAAAAATTGACCTGGCTGAATGAAAGCCCCAGCACGCGCGGCAGCATCAACTTCAACACTTTGATAACGCCCGGATCGCGCACCGTTAGCAGCCAGGAATAGTGGGCGTGTTGGGCGCGCAAACCAGGCAGTTGAATCAACAAATGTCCCGCCGCGCCAATCACCGTGCCAATGGCAAAGCCCATCGCTTTCCCTGTTAATGGGTTGTCCGTCGGATTCTGCCAGAGAACACCACCCAAAATAATGCCGAGGTTATAAATCAACGGAGCCAACGCGGGCAGTAAAAAATGCTGCCGAGCATTCAAGGCACCCATAATTACCCCACTGGCGGCAAATATGACCGTCGAGAGCAGCATCACTCGCATCAACGACACCGTCATCGGCAGTAAGATGGGTGTTTCCTCAATTTTGGCATGATAGAAAAAATTAACGATTTGGGGCGCAAATACCATCGCCAGGACAACAATTACCAAAACGACCACTGTAATTAAGTTGATAACAGCTGAAAATAGCTGCCACCCCCCCTTCTCATCATCATGCACAAAATAAGCAGAAAAAGTTGGGATAAAGGCGGAACCAATGGCGCCACCAGCAACAATGAAAAATATCGCCTCAGGAATACGACTGGCGACTGCAAACGCCTCCGCTTCCAACGTGTCGACGCTCATGTAGTAGAACATGACCATGTCTCGAAAGAGGCCAACGACTCGCCCCAACATAAGCAACGCGCCGACCAATCCGGCGGCACGCAGCACCAACTTACGGCTTTTATCTACGGTTTCGGTATCTGTTTCTGACATGGGGGTGAATTATACGCAGAACGGCCGTTTCTACGACCAAAAATATTTCATGCAACGAAGGTTCGGAGGGTTTGTCCCCTTTAAAAAGTTAACGGGCTGGCCTTTTCAGACCAGCCCGGAGTTTTTTGGAGAGTCAGGAACGCCGAAACCTGACTCTCGTTAAAAGGAGGAGAAGAAGAAGAGATTTTACCCTTCGACTACTATTCTATGACAGAATGTATACGCCTGTCTCTACGCCGCTCCTACGTCTACTATACGCAAAACCTACGCTAGTGATATTTTTCACAATCAGGTGCTCTCGAGCATGACCATAGTACTACGCGACAATTATGTACGAGCATTTTATTGGTTTTCGGCGATGACGCGGGTGATTTGCTCAATATGATTGCTGTCGTGCCAGACGATGTGGGCGGTGAGACCAGCCATGGTCATGCGACCCTGTTCCACGTGATTGCCTGTGCGTTGCCAATCGGATGCGGTGAGGGTTTGGAAGAAAACGGCCGTTTTCTCCCGTGAAGCTGCAAAATCAGCCAATACACTCAGTAAGTCTTGGGCATGGTATTCACGATCTACTACCATTGCCAGATGATCAAAGACGGGAAAAGTAGGCACGCTGTCGCCCATCATCAACTCGCCCCGCTCCCGGAAAATATCTTCAAAATCACGCAAATGGCACATCACGTCCAAAACCGTCCAGCCATCAGGGCCATCGCGCCAACTAGCGGCTTCAGCTTGCGTCAGATTCTGCACAATATGGTTCAGAATTTGGCTGTTTTTATTTAGATTATCAATAAGTCGTTCGTGTAAGAGGGTGTTGTTCATCAAGTTCTCCTGTGATTTTTTATCTTTGTGGCAATATCAGACATCATTTGGTAGGGTTTTACCGTATTATCAAGACAACTTAAGGCGCTGCTTTTTTACGAAACCAAACAAGGATGAGCAATTATACACATGGAGCGAAAAGTGATAGGTTTCCACAAAGATGAAAATGGGGAATGGGTGGCGGACTTGGAATGCGGCCACCGGCAGCATGTGCGGCACAATCCACCGTTTGAAACGCGCTTATGGGTGACGTATGAAGCGGGGCGGCAATCTAAACTTGGGCAAATGCTGAACTGTTTGCATTGTGACGAGGAGCAATCAGGTTCGTAGTGATGGCTTCAGCCATTTCACGCCACTAAAGTGGCAACTACGAACCGGGGTTTATGCTTCGGCAGAGGACAGGGGCGTATTAGCAGACAGGTGGACGAGAGCGCGAGAGAGGGCTTTTTGAATGGCGTCCCGTTCGTCACCTGAAAGGGTGGTCACATCCACATCGAGTTCATTGATCCGCATGTGGGTATCGGCAATTTCCAGATAGCGGGAGGGAGGCAAGTTTTCCTGGGATAGACTCACCAGTTCCCACACATCGACTGGTTTGTGTATACCTTTGACTTGTCGGGAGCCGATAAAATTGGCGACGATCAAGTCTTCCACCAGCGAATACGTTTTGCTAGATATATAAATGCCATCAGGGGGCGCGGCGGATTGGAGGCGGGCGGCCAGGTTCACTTGATTGCCGATGATAGTGTAATCCATGCGGTTTTCACTGCCAAAGTTGCCGACAGTGCAGATGCCGGTATTGATGCCTGCCCGCACTTGCATCGTTTGGGTGATGCCTTTCAGTTTCCACTCTGCTCGTAACGGATACATTGCTTCCCGCATTTCCAGGGCCATGCGCACACACCGTTCTGCCTGCTCAGTGGGCAGCCATCGCCTCTGGTGCGCCAAAGAAGACCATGACGGCATCGCCGACAAATTTGTCGATGGTACCGCCATAATGCAGGGCAATTTCCGACATGCGGGTCAGGTAACTGTTGAGGACGCTGGATAGCAGTTCTGGCTCCACAGAATCGGTGAGGTCGGTAAAACCAACGATGTCGGAGAAGTAGATGGTGAGTTTGACGCGCTCATGGGATTTGGTGTCGGCGTCGGCGGTGCCGCCAACCAGGGCTTGGAAGAGCTGGGGGGACAGGTATTTGCGCATTTTGCTTTGCAGGTCAGCCATGCGGTCGTTTTGGGTCATCAGTTCGTTTTCTAACGAGGTGCCATGCTCCATGGTGGTCTCGTAAAGCACCTGTGTATCTGAAAGCTCGTCTTCCAGTTCGCTGATGCGATTTTTCAAGGTTTCGATTTCGGTTTGTTGGTTCGGGTTAGATACTGCCATGCTACACCTGTTTATTTTTGAAAGGGCGTTCGTGAAATGTCCGTACATTAAGGTAACGAAGTTTTCACCACCGTTTGCCCCACCCTAACCCTCCCCCAAAGGGAGAGGGAACTGGCCTGGCTCCCCCATTAGTAGTGGGTAACGAATAACGGGAGTCTGGCGAATTTCATACCCCTCTCTGGTATGTGGGGCGATTTTGAAAATCGCCCTACTCTGGAAAATTCAAAAAACGCCAGTGTCCAGGAATAATTCAAGATACTACCGTTTATTGGATTTCTATTTGGACGCTAGACCAGAGACGTTGTAAGTTGGTGAGCGATTTTTGCTGCCAGTAGATGTCCTGGCTACCGACGACTTTGAGGGGTACGGTGCCATTTTTGCGGGCGGCGATGACAAAGCGGCTGATGATGTTGATGCCGGAACTGTTAAGGAATTTTAAGCTGCTGAAGTCCATAATCAATGTATTGTCGGCTGGTGTGGTTTCCAGGGCTTTTTGCATCAAATCGTTGATGGGGGCGTATTCTTCGGTGGTACGCAGCCGCATGGAGCCGTCGAATGCCAGGGTTTGGGTGTTGTCGTTGTAGGTGACGGTATATTCGTCGCCGTTGATTGTTTCTACGCTCATGTCTTTATTCTCCCGTGAAAACTTATGAATTATGAAGGATGAAGATGAATTTTATGGGTCTACATTTGTTCTTTTAGGCTGACGTGGGCTTGTACGTCAACGGCCGTTATCTCATCATTAATCGGACGAAAGCGGAAGCCAAATTGGATGCCGTAATCTTTGATGAGGGTCAGGTAGCCCAGGCCGGAGCCGCCCAAGTCTTGCTCGGCGTTTTCTTCGAGTTTTTGGAAGTAGAGTTCGTCTGGGTCGCCGTGTTAGCAGTTCCAGGATGAGGTCGATAAACGGCCGTTCTCCCGCCGGCTGTATGTGATTGGTAAACTGGAACACAATGCGTTCCGCTTCATACCAGGCCTGGTAATGGACGGTTTGTTCAGGACCAGCGCTGAATTTGGCACAGTTCTCAAACAGTTCATTGAGCAAGTAGGACAGCACGTAGTTGACATCTTCGCGGCGCAGCCAACCCGTTGGCACGATTTCAGGGATTTGCAGGGCGGCGTAGGCAGCCCAGTAATCGGAGCTGAGGCTGTTGCGCCGCCAATGGCTGGCCAGGTGAGCGGCATTGAGGGTCATGGCGGCATAGTTGGGGGAAACGGCCGTTAATTCTTCCCAAGTGCCAAAAATTTGTAGCAGATGTCATAAAATCTACCTATTTCTGATAATTAGCAGACCCTAAGGGTTTTGAGCTTCGCAGTATAAAATATTGCTACCAAACCCTTAGGGTCTCGACAGATAATTTCTATTTCTGCTTGATAACCATCATCGTAATATCATCATAAATGGGAGCTTTACCGATGTAAACATACAACTCCTTAATGATGTGATCCATGATTTCTTTGGCTTCTAAATCATGGTATTGGCTCAACAAATCAGTCATTTTCTTCATGCCAAACTGCTGCTGGTCCACGTTCTCCGCCTCCGTAATGCCATCTGTGTACAATAGCATAACGTCACCCGACGTCAACTTGAACTGCTGCGCGGAAATGAAGTCATCGATGTTTTCTTCCAGGCCGATGGGGAAGCCTAAATCAATCGTATCAATCTCTTCAATCGAACCGTCAGTCCGGCAAATAATGACGCTTTCATGCTGGCCGACAACGGTGTAGCCTTTATCTTTATACTGGATGACCGACAGCGTCATATTTTTGTTTTCGCGGATGCGCAGGATATTGCGGTAAAGCACCTGATTGAGAACAGACAGGATGCGGGTGATGTCCCGTTCGCCGCTTTGCGAGAGGGTCAGGAAGGCGGTTTGGGCCATCAACATGACCACACCGGAAGACAATCCGTGCCCCGTCACATCTCCCATGCTCAGGTAAGCGGCATCGCCCACTTGCAGCACATCATAGTAGTCGCCGCCGACTTCATCGGCAGGTTCCATGTAACAGGCAATATCAAGGTCGGGAATGGCGCTGGTTTCGCTTTCGGGCGGCAATACCATCATTTGCAACTGGCGAGCGACGTCGAGTTCGGCACCGAGGCGTAGATTTTCGTCTTTAAGCTGACTGTTTAATCGCGTGATTTCAACGTTGGCTTGCTGCAAATCTTCCGTGCGTTCGACAACCATCGCTTCCAGATTGGTGGTGTACGCCTGAATTTCCTCGGTCATAGACATAAATGTCTGCCCTAGCTGGCCGATTTCGTCTTGGCTCTTGATGTCGATGTCGATGTCATAATGCTTTTCGCGCACTTCTTCGGCGGCGAGGGAGAGCGTGCGCAAATCGCGGGTGACGGTGTTGGAGAATTTCGCCGAGATCAGGGTGACGAGTACCAGAAAACCGCCGACCATGAAAATAGAAATGGTGCTGATCTGGTTGCTGCGCTGGGTGATGGCGCTGCCCGTTTCATTGATAACTTCCAGAATTTCTGCCTCTGGCACGACGATGCCAATTTTCCAGATGTCTTCTTGGTACTGGTTGTTGGAAAGCGGCGGCAGGCTGGCAAAGGCGATGAGGTGTCCGGTGTCGGCATCTGACAGGTTGAGTTTGTACACGCCCTCTGGTTCAGTTTGCAGCGCCACAGCCATTTCTTGAACGGCCGTTTCCCGCGCCTCATTCATCAAACCAGAATTAAACGACAAACCGCCGTGGTCGATTAGCTCTTGCTCGATACCCAGCAGATCGTAAGCTTGTTCCGGCATGGCGATGACTTCGCCCTGACTGTTAACCAGAAAGGCAAAACCAGTCTGGGCTACACGAATCGACAACACATCTTCAATGATTTTGTCCAACGAAATATCGAGGCCAACCGCGCCCGCAAATTCATCCTTTTCATGATCCCACAGCGGGTAGAACATCGTCATGACGGCTCCCTGCCCGGCCGCATCGCCATACGGCGCCTCGACGGTGATGGGATTGGGAATTTCCGCTTGCAATTCGGGATTGGTGAACCATTCTTCCCAGGCAGCCACGTTATCGGGGAAAAAGTCTTGCCAAAAGAGGAAATCGACAGCATCGCCCAGCACTTCTACGAGGTGGATGTTGGGGTAAGCACGGGTGACGGGGTTTTCGCGGTTGCCGACAAAGTAGATGAGGGCATTACTGTCGTTGGCGTTGAAGATGGCGTCCATGTTGAGGTTGAGCAGCGCGGAAACGGCCAGCAGCTCTTTGGCCGCCGGATTATCGGCAATAGGCGGCGGGATAAGCGCATCCACATTCGCATCGGCAGCCGACGTGAGCGCCCCCCGTTCTTCACCTAATTCAGTTTGAAAGATGGGAATGTCGAAAACGGCCGTGTTGCCATTGATGTCATCGTAATTATCGAGTGTTTTCTGAGCCGTTGAGCCTAAGATTGTCAAATTATCTTGCGCGGCTTCTAGTTGCAGCGAGGTCGATGTCGCTTTTTCCTGGGCATAAATCGTCAGATATTCTTCAACGGTTTGCGTGATGCCCTTTTTGTTTTCGTCCAATGAAAAGTCTGTGATAGTGCGGAAGCTGTTCATCAAAAAGAAGAACAGAAACAGCGTTGTTAGCCCGACCAGCACAATGTTGAAGGTCAGTAATTTGCGTTGAAAACTCTTGTCGAAGAAGCCTATTAACCGTTTGAACATAAGAAGGTATCCTAATCCCTCTCCCCAACCCTCTCCCTAAGGGAGAGGGGCCATGCTCCCCCTCCCTTTGGGAGAGGGCTGAGGAGAGGGGAAATTGCGTTTTATTAAGCGGGTTTTCTACCAGAGCAAGCCACAATGCCCCAGGTGGTGAACCCAGTTTCGCTGCGAATGGCACGCAGTTGGGCTTCGTAGCCAGACAAAAGTGTGGCTTGATCGGTTTGATCCAGATTCAAGTCGCTGCCGATGGTGTTGACGGAGAACTCTTTCCAACTTTCAATCACCTGGGCAAACGCTTCCCGATCTGCGTTTGTGGTGTCCAGCATGATGTGGTCTGTCTGGATGCCTTCCAATCGCGCTTGGGCCAACATGCTGAACAGTTTCTTGCCGCTGCGTAAATCCATTCCCATCTGATCGCCGTAAACGGCCGCCCGCTGATACGTTTCATGGATGGAGGCGCTCTCTGGATGACCCACAATCAGGTCATAATCTTCACAAGTCACATAAATGCGGCCACCCGGTTTGGCTATGCGAATCAGTTCTTTGAGAATCAATTCTGGCTCGGAAAAAATCTGTAAACTTAGACGACACGACACAAAATCAAAGCTGTTGTCATTGATCATCAAGGTGGTGGCATCCCCGCGTTGGAATTCGGCGTTGTGGATGTTGAAATCGGCTTGCATGGTGCGGGCATAGGCAACGGCCGCTTCTGAGTGGTCTACGCCGAGGATGTAGCTGGGCTTAAACTCGCGGGAAATGAGCAGCGGCACGTCGCCACAGCCACAGCAAATATCAGCCACGCGCTGCCCGGCTTTGAGTCCGTGTTGTTTGAGCACTTCTTTTTCCAGCGGCCAGAGGATGCGCGTTTGATTGCGTAACAAGGGAATAAATTCGCTGTCTTCGATGATGCCCTGGCTCTTGTAGAAGTTTTTGTCGTAGATGGAAAACTCGACTTTATCCCAGATTTCGTGCAAGTTGGGTAAAACGCGCTCGCTCCAGGCAATGACGCTGGAGGCAATCACTTTGATGTTCAAGGCATTTTCTATACGGGCGTAATCGATGAAGAGGGATAACGCTTTGATGCCGGCCGCATTGATGTAGCGCAGTCGTTGGAAATTCAGGCGCAATGTCCCTTCAACCTGATCATGAATGTGCTTCATATAATTCAAGATGCCAGACATTTCAGCATCGGTGACGGGGCGCAGGATGCCTTCAAAGTTGATTTGTTGATCCAGGGGGTCGTAGTTCAGGGTGTAGGTGGCTGTGGTGTGTTTCATGCTTGAAATTCCTCGTTGGGGATAAAGAGTTGGGTACAAATGCGTTCAGGATGGGAAAGCGGCCGTCGGACGATAGTCGCGCCAAAGTCGTGCGAAACCATCATCAAGCCCAATTGGTTGAAGTAATAGTCGGGCATTTCCAGAGTGGTTAATAGGTTTAAGTAAGATTGGTCACTGGTTTCAGAGGTTAACACTTCGAGAAATTTGGTGTAGGGGGAGATTAATTCTGGCTGGATGAGATGGCTGGTGTTGATGTGAAGTCCAGCTTCGTTTTGTTCAACCCGAACGATGAGGTCGGAGTGGCTGGGAGCCAGGCAGACGATTGATTCCAGCAGTTCATTGGCGATGGTGGAGACGATGTTTTCGGCGCGTTCTTGTTGGTCAAACTGGTAGGCGGCATATTCGGCGATGTAGTTGGCGAGTAAGCTGCATTGTTTCCAGTCGCTTTGAAACGATTGTACAGGGAAGGTTAGTTCAACCGTGAAAAGCGGTGGTGCAGAGGCTGATTGTGCATGTGGAGATGTGGGCATATGGGTTTCCTATTCGCTTGTGAAGCGCAATGCGCAGAAAAGGGATTAATTGTAACGTGTTTAGGATTTATTATAAGGGTTTATCTGTGAACGTCAGGGGAAGATTTAGTACCAATTTGGGTGGGATTGAGTGGGGAGGAAACGGCCGTTAATGACCATCGTGTCAGATAATTTTACAAGTCATTGAGGGCTGAGCTTGTCGAAGGCGGAACCGGCCTTCGACAAGCTCAGGCAACGTCTTCGACAAGCTCAGGCAACCCCTGTTTAGGTTTTTATGCGGGACTTAAACGCTGGTAAATGCCATGGTCGCGGGTCATAAGTTTGAAGGCGATGAATTCGCGGCGCAGGGTAGCCACGTCGTCGTGGAATTCGATGAGGATGCGGTTGACTTCTTGTTCGGTGTATTCTTGCCCTGGCTCAAATTCTTCAACGAGCTTTTCCATGATAATTTGCCGCTTTTTCTGCTGGGCTGGGATTTGGGTGAGACGACCCCGATTGAAAAAGTTTTTGAGCACTTTATCGCGGTAAGCATCTTGAGAAACGGCCGTTTCCAGCCCAGGCTCTGATAAACTGACCACCTCTTCTAATTTCTTATCCAACAAGTCACCGGTGAGCGCATACATCTGGTAGTATTGGTCTTTTTGAGAGGTGAGCAGAGCAACGGCCGTTAATTGGGACAGATGGTGAGAAACAGTCGCCGGTTTCAGGTTCAGGATGGC
This sequence comes from uncultured Chloroflexia bacterium, assembly GCA_963747345.1. Classification (GTDB taxonomy): domain Bacteria; phylum Chloroflexota; class Anaerolineae; order Promineifilales; family Promineifilaceae. Next base: position 49,504 of record CAVVFA010000023.1, read on the forward strand.
AGCCAGTTCTTCGGTATGGCGCGGTTTGGTTTTGACAAGGTTGATGATGAGCAGCCGAGCCGGATGTCCCAGCGCTTTGAAAAACTGGGCGCGTGCTTCCAGATTGGCTGCATAGTTTTCTTTACTCATGCCACAAAACCTCCCGGCTGCCGGTAATTTCCCGGTAGCAGTACTCGAACATGCCTCGTGCTGTGTGGATGCCGCCGGATTTGATGCGTTCTTTAACGGCCGTTTCCTTATCCCCCATCGCCAATGCCAGCTCGATTTCATGTTCGCTGGTGGTGATGGCCGTTTTGGTTACTAGATCAAAGGCTTGCACCAACTTTTCTAGTTCAGTCAATTCATCATTTTTTTGGATTGGGTCTAACATGTCGCGCCCTCGTATTTCCATCTAATTTATAATCTATTTTTTGATTAGTAATTTATCTAATCAAAATAATACAGGATGCAATACATATTGTCAAATAGGTTTTTCGGAAACATAAAATGCGGTGAGGCTTATCTTACTATGGGATAATGTGATTCGGCCGTTTCATCATGTGGTGGTAGCACAGATGGCAAAGTTTGGGGCAGCGTATCATGCCCCTGAGTTGGCAGGAGTGGACTTATGAAACTGCGATGGAATGCCTTTAATTTATGAACTGTCCAGACCCTAAAGGTTTTTGTATCTCGTATATTAACCGAGAAATCAAACCCTTAGCGTCTCGTGGGAATCTAGCCTTGCACTAAATAAGGCACATCAATAATCACCACATTATCATAATGGCGCAGTCGCTGGCGCAACAAATTCGCCGTTTGATTATGCAAAAACTTGGCACTCATCCGTTCCGGAATAAACTCAGGAATAACCACGGTCAACAGCTTACCCTCATAAGTTACATTGGCAGCATTAATAATGTAATCCACCATCGGCGTCAAAATATCACGGTATTCATAATCAATAATTTCCAGATGAATAGGATCCGTAATTTCTGGGAATTCAGCCCATTTTGCCAACAGTCGTGCTTTTGTTTCCTCATCAGTTGAAATAGAAATAGCACATACATTGGCAGACCAGATACTGGCATAACGCAGCGCCCGCAGCGTACCACGATGCACAGTCGCCACCGGCACAATCACCGCATCCGCAATCTCGCGCATTTCATGAGTGTCAAACGTTTGCGTACTCAAATCAGCCGCTACCGCCTTATAATGGCGCTTAATGGCACGGAAACCATAAACCAGAGCCGGAATCGCTAAAACAATCAACCAGGCCCCTTCCAAAAACTTGGTCGCAATCAAAACCAACAGCACCACAAACGTCACCACAGCCCCCACCCCATTCAACAGCCGTTTCCACCCTACACCCTTTTCGTAATGAATGGTTGTCACTTGCGTTTTTAGTGTTTCTCCTGGCTTTAGGTGCGAAATACGCCCCATCAACCGGAACATACCGGATTGGGACAGCGTAAAACTTAACATAACGCCAAGAGCGTACAGCGGCAGCATGGCAATTTCATCCGCACGGAAGGCAAATACGACAATAGAGGAGATAATCGCCAGCGTAATAATACCGCTGTTGAAGACCAGGCGGTCTCCCCGATTTTGCATCCAGCGCGGCATAAAACCATCTTTTGCCAGGAAGGAACTGAGGCGCGGAAAATCTTGGTAACCCGTATTGGCCGCCAAAACCAAGATCAGCATCGTGAAAATTTGCACCCAATAATAGAGAAAACGGCCGCCAGGCATCCCATCAGTAATAGCCCGCGTCATCTGTGACAAGATACTCTCTTCTTCATATGGAATTAAATGCAAACTCGTGGAAACATACGTAATGCCGATAAACAACGACATAGCGATCACACCCATCGCCACCATCGTCAATGCCGCATTGCGGGATTCCGGTTTCTTAAACGCTTGCACACCATTGCTAATCGCTTCAATCCCCGTCAGAGCCGTACACCCCGCCGCAAACGCCCGCAGCAGGAGCCAGATGAACAAGAATGTGCTGGCCGGATGGGCAGCCGCTTCCACCGCATGAACCGGATTGACAGGATAAGGCAAGCCAAATAAGCCAGAAATACGCACTAGTCCCAGCAGCACTGTAATCAAGACACCAATCACAAATAGATAGGTAGGAATGGCAAAAATAGTGCCACTTTCACGTACGCCGCGCAGGTTCACCCAAGTCAGCAAGACGATGGCAAGCAGCGCTAACGGCACACTGTAAGGCAGCAGTTCTGGCACAGCTGAGGTGACGGCGCGAATTCCAGCCGAAACCGAGACAGACACCGTTAGAATATAGTCAATCAACAGGGCAGAGCCAGCAAACAAGGAAGGCATTTCGCCCAGATTGTCTTTGGTAACGGTGTAAGCGCCACCACCATCCGGGTAATGAAGAATCGTCTGGATATAGCTGAAAACCACCAGCAAAACCAGCATCATAATACCCATCGCCAATGGCATTGTAAACCGTAACGCGCCAACGCCTATCAAAATGAGCACGCTCATAATTGCTTCAGTGGCATAAGCATTACTGCTGATGGGGTCAGAGGCAAAGACAGCTAAAGCACGAGTTTTATCCAGACGCTCGTGGGATTCTTGATGTGTGGGAAACGGTTCCCCGATGAGGGTCCGTTTGATACGTGAACCAGAAACAGACATTTATTACTTCTCCGTAATTGTATGGATGTGATACGTTCCTTCTAGCAGGCCATTTTATGGCTTGTGATAAGTAGGCTGTACTTTTGAATATTGAATAATTAAAAATATGATAGCCCTCAATTAGATAGTATACAAATTTCGGATCATTTTATCGGTGTAACTGTGCAGACCCCAAGGGTTTGACCTCGAGTGATTCAATGCTGCGTTGCACAAAACCCTTGGGGTCTTTCGAGTGAAAAATCAACACCTGTATAGTTACTTATCGGTTTAGATTAGGTTTGGAATCTTCTGTTTAATGGAATCGCATCACGTCATATGTTGCGGTTTTCGGCTGATTGAACCATCATTTGTCGCTGGAACTAATTGGTGACTCCAACGCAGAAGATTTTAATCTGACTTTAGCCATGAGGCGATACTGATAATGCTTGAAAGACCAAATCTCCCAGACGAAAAAATCAGCGCTTGTATGCAGGTTGAATATGGATTGGCGGTGACTCAGGTCACTTTTTTGCCGCTGGGGGCTGATACCAGAACGGCCGTTTTCCGCATCATCTCCCGCGACAAACCCCCTTATTTCTTAAAGTTGAGAAGAGGCAAATGGCAGGAAACGGCCGTTACCCTGCCCAAATTTCTCTACGATAGCGGCATCACCCAAATCATCCCGCCACTGCCCACAAAAACAGGTCGGCTTTGGGGCAGTCTCGACGACTACAAAACCATCCTCTATCCCTTTATTGAAGGAGACGATGGCTATGCCGTTGATTTAGCGCCGCATCACTGGATCGAATTGGGAACGGCACTCAAACGACTTCATACGCTTGACGTGCCGCCAGCGATTCGCAGCGGGATTCGCCAGGAAACCTATTCCTCAGCAGGGCGAGAAGCCGTCAAGCAATTCTTAACAGTCAGCGAAACTGAAACATACACAGATCCCGTTGCCATCGAACTGGCTGCGTTTTTGCAGGCAAAACGAGCCGCTGTATTGGATCTCGTAGCGCGTGCTGAACGGTTGGCCGCAGCGCTGAAAACGGAGCCACAAGATTGGGTTGTCTGTCATTTTGATTTGCACGCGGGCAATCTCCACATCGGCAAGGATGGTGTGCTATACATCGTCGATTGGGACGAGCCGATTCTAGCACTCAAAGAGCGAGATCTGATGTACATCGGCGGCGGACTGCTGGCCTCTGGCTTGTCACCGCAGGCGGAAGAAGCGCGTTTTTATTCGGCCTATGGTTCCGTCGAACTGAATGAAACGGCGCTGGCCTACTACCGCTATGAACGCATCATCCAAGACATCATGGAGTATTGTAAAGAGTTATTGCTTTCAGATGAAGGCGGCGAGGATCGCGCCCAATCCTTGTTATATTTGAAGTCTAACTTTGAACCAAATCAGACGACAGAGATTGCTTATCAGGCAGACAAAACACAGTGATTAAAGAATGTTAAAAACAGCTAATACCTCTGCGCCTTCGCGGACGAAGCAGGGGATTTGGGTAAGCGGCGCAGTCACCTCCAGCCATTGACCCCCAGCATGAGTCGTGGTTTGCCACACATCAACCCAATTCTCGCCTGATGGCAGGTAGACACGCCGCACCGTCTGCCCTTCGGCTAAAATGGGAGCGACTAGAATATCTGCGCCAAACATGAACTGATCCTCGACTGTCCAACTATCAGCATCATCGGGGAAATCGACGAGCAGCGGGCGCATGGGCGGCAGACCGGTTTCGGCGGCAAGCTGCATGTGGCGCATGATGTAGGGTTTGAGCCGTTCCCGCAGAAAGAGCAGTCCTTTGATGATGTCATAAGCGGTGTCACCAAACGACCATACTTCATTCGGGCCACCCGTCATCGTGGCTAAGTCGCCATCCCACCAATCTCCTTTCATGGCACGGAAGCCATGCAGGCGGAAAAGCGGGCAAAATACACCATATTGGAACCAGCGCACAATCAATTCCTGAAATGTGGGATCGTCGGGATCGCCGTTGGCAAAGCCGCCAATGTCGGTAGTCCACCAGGGGATGCCGCTGAGACCGATGTTTAAGCCAGCACGAACCTGTTCAGCGAGAACAGGAAACGTGGAGGCCACATCGCCTGACCAAACGGCAGCGCCCCAGCGCTGGCTGCCGGCCCATGCCGAGCGATTGAGGGTGAGGATGTCGGTTTCGCCGGCTTGCTGCAAGCCATCGTAAATGGTTTGGGCATGGGCGACGGGATAGAGATTGGAAACGGCCGTTCCCGGGCCAGCCGCATAGCGTAAATTATCAATATCAGCCGGGGCGATCTCCGGTTCATCCGCATCCAGCCAGAAACCGCGAATGCCGTGGGCGTAATAGGATTCGCGCAGTTGCGACCACAAATACGTGCGCGCTTCAGGATTGGTCGCGTCATACAGGTGAAAGCCAATCGGGCGATCATCCATCAGGCCAAGATGGGCGGCGTAGCCCCGTTGGCTGTCAATGACAAACCCTCGCGCTTTCATCGCTGGCAAATGTGGACTGTCTGTCGCCAGCGCCGGCCACACCGAGACCATCACCTCCACGCCCATTTCCTTTAATTCGGCGACCATGGCGCTAGGATCAGGCCATTGTTCCTCCCGAAAACACCAAGCGCCCATCATGGGTGTGTGCAGGCCGTCGATCACAATCACGTCCAACGGCAAACCGCGAGCTTTGTACTCCCGTGCCACGGTCAATAGTTCTTCTTGGGTGCGATATTGCAATTTGCACTGCCAAAATCCGGCAGCCCATTCCGGCAGCAGAGGCGCGTGACCGGTGGCATCGGCGTAATGGTGCAAAATTTCGGCAGGCGTGTCCCCAGCAGTGATCCAGTAATCCATTTGAAATGCGGCGTCGGATGTCCAGGTTGTGCCGTTGTAGGCCAGTTCTGCTTTGCCGATGGCGGGATTGTTCCACAAGAAGCCATAACCGCGATTGGAGAGCATGAAGGGGATGTTTACTTCGGTATTGAATTGGCGCAGATGGATAACGCACCCTTTTTGGTCGAGGCGGCCATGTTGATGCTGCCCCAGCCCATACAATTTTTCGTCATCGTAGGCCGCAAAATGGGCGGCGATACTGACAAGATCGCCTCCTTCATGGCGCAGTAACCGGGCGGGCGGCCAACTGGGTCGGCCATGCTGCTCGGCCAGGAGTTCGGCCCCGGTGTCGGTGTGGATGAAGCGCAAACGGCCGTTTTTGCTTAAGATGGTGGTTAAACGGCCGTTTATCAGGCGGGTTTCAGCTTCGTTTTGCTCAATGAGAACGGCCGTTTTCGCTGGAGCCAGCAGCGCGTGCGGCACATCCTCCCGAATACGGCGCAAGTTGGCTCGGACGCGCACACTGTCAGCGCCCCAGGCTTCAATTTGTAACGTTTCGTGCTGGTTTTGCCAGATAATTTGTTGGGTGTCGGAAATTGTGGTGATCATAGGTTTTCCTCGTTTTGTTTTCTAGCCTTTTTGTTCTATACTTTACGGCATGAATCGTGAACTAACCCTGCAAACCGTGCGCCGTTTAGCCATTAGCCGTCAATATTTAGACGGCCGTTCTTGTCCACCGTTGCTCGATCTTATCCGTGATTTGGGCTGCTTACAACTCGATCCGATTAGCGTTGTTGAACGCCCCCATTACCTCATTCCCTGGAGTCGTTTGGGCAACTACGACCGGGCCGACCTGGATCGGCTGCTCTGGGAAGACAAGACGCTGTTTGAATATTGGGCACACGCCGCCTCCATTGTGCTTACTGAAGAATACCCCGTTCACCAGTGGCATATGCGCCGCCACAGTGACGAGCGGTTTGAAAGTTATATCCACAGCCGTCTCAACGGCAATGTGGATGTGCCAGCGCTTACCCAAGAAATTTTGGCGCAGCTTGGCCGCGACAAAGCTGTATTCTCCCGCGAAATCAGCGACGGCATCGAAAATCCAGACCCCGGCACGCGCTGGTACAGCGGCCGTTATGTGCCGCGCATCCTCGACCACCTGTGGAGCAAAGGGGACGCCATGATTGTGGGACGGCAAGGCAAACAGCGTAAGTGGGGCTTAACCGATGATTTTTTGCCCGACTGGGCACCGCGTGACGAGTGGGACGACGCCCAGGTGTGCCGCTTCGCTGTGCAAAAAGCGGTGCGGGCGCTGGGGGCGGCCACCACCAAACAAATAAAAATCCATTACACCCGTGACCGCTATCCAAATTTGGCGCAAACAATCGCGCAACTCGTGCAAGAGGGCATTCTCATTCCTGTCACCATTCGCGGAGGCGAAGGATTGCTTCCTGGTGATTGGGTCATGCACCGTGATGATCTGCCGCTGCTGGCGCAAATCGAACAGGGCGACTGGCAGCCCCGCACGACCTTGCTCTCTCCTTTCGATAATCTCATCTGTGACCGTGACCGTACGGAACTGCTATTTGGTTTCTATTACCGCATTGAGATTTATGTGCCAGCCGCCAAGCGGGAATTTGGCTATTACGTCCTGCCCATTTTGCACGGCGACCAACTGATTGGCCGCATCGACATGAAGCTGGACAGCAAAAAGGGTGTGTTGCTGGCGCAGACTGTGTATGCGGAAGATGGGGTGGAGCGTGATGAGGGGATGGTAACGGCCGTTCGTGAATCCGTTCAGGATCTCGCCCAATTTTTAGCGGCGAATAAAGTAGCGTGGGGAACGGTACCAGCATCGTGGCATGAATTAAAGGCGTGATTCAGATCATCCTGTTCAAATCCACTGCCACGCCGTCCAAACCGTCAGCTTTGCTGTCCTGAGCCACCGTGACAACTATTTTCCCTTTGGCGTGTTTTTCGCCAAGAAAACGAAATGCTTCAGCCGCTTCTGCTAACGGGTAACAATGATCAATAACAGGCACTACTTTGCCATCTTCAAGCAATTGACTCAGCGTAAATAGATCATCCTGGTTGGTATGTGCCGCCAGATTGCCAAATGTTTGCCCGCCTCGTGATTTCAGTGGCCCCAGCAGCATGGATTGGAATATTTGCTTCATCGTGCCACCGGTGCAAATGTAAAACCCTTTTGGTGTTAAGGCCCGTTGATAGTCTGAAAGTGAATGATGTCCATTCGCCGCGAGAATGAGATCGTACTGCTGTCCATTCTCGGTGAAATTTTCTTGTGTGTAATCAATAACGTGATCAGCGCCCAGGGAGCGGGCCATATCTAACTTGCTGGTGGAGCAAACGGCCGTTACCTCCACCCCAAACGATTTAGCAATTTGCACCGCAAAAGACCCCACGCCACCAGACGCCCCATTTATCAAAACCTTCTGCCCTGCCTGAATCTGCCCTTTTCGCAGCCCTTGCAACGCCGTGACGGCGGCCATTGGCACAGCAGCGGCTTCCGCAAACGAAATATTGGCCGGTTTCCGCACCAAAACGCTTTCAGGAGCCGTTACATACTCAGCCAGACCGCCCCAGCCTGACCCGGATAAATCGCCAAATACCGCATCCCCTGGCTGAAACTGCGTCACGTTTTTGCCCACTGCCTCAACCAGCCCCGCCACATCAGCGCCGAGTATGATGTTCTTCGGTTTGAGGGGCCCGCCAACCATCGGCCGGACAAAAAGCGGTTTCCCGGTCAGCGAGATCCAGTCGGCATAGTTGAGCGCTGCCGCCTGAACTTTTAGCAACACTTCATTGTCTTGGGGCGTTGGTTTTGCTACCTCTTGTAGTGTGAGCACATCTGGTGATCCATATTTTGTATTAACGATTGCTTTCATTTGTATTCCTTTTGTAACTATACAGACTCTGAGGGTTTTATTTCGAGAAATTTGACTTTGAGGTTGTTCAAACCCTTAAGGTTATGCCACTGTGATAACGACATTTCCCTTTTTATGCCCCGTATCAACATATCGGTGCGCCTCGACAATTTGTGCTAGTGAATAACACCTATCTATAACTGGCTTTATCTCCCCCGCTTCAACCAATTCTTTGATTAAAACTAAATCTTCAATTTGTGACTTTGGACTGCCATCATCAACTGTAATGTGTTTTCCGTTTGGAGTTAGTGCAGTCTCGCACTGTAATTTTGCCTTTCTTTTTCCGACGGCATTAAAGATAAAATCATAACGTGCGCCACTGTTTGTAAAATCCTCTTTTGTGTAATCAATCACCGAAGTGGCTCCCAGAGATTTCACTAATTCCAGATTTGCTGTGCTGCATACCCCACTCACTTCTGCGCCAAAGTATCGGGCGAGTTGGACCGCAGCCGTGCCGACTGCGCCCGAAGCACCGTAGATAAGCACTTTTTGTCCGCTTTGAATATTTCCTTTTTTTAGATAATGCAAGGCTAAAAGTCCGCCATAAGGAACTGCGGCAGCTTCTTCAAAAGTTACATTGGCCGGTTTGCTAACCAACATTCCTTTTTCGGACATACATTTGTACTCGGCATACGCGCCAAAAGCGGGGAAAAGATCCCAGCCAAATACCGGATCGCCTTTTTGAAACGACCTTACATCTTGACCAACAGATTCAATTTCTCCAGCAAACACGATTCCGAGTATGGGTTGCCTCGGTTTCCTAAAACCTAACGCCAGCCCCATCGGGAGCCAAAGGCGGAGGGGAACATTAAAACCACGGATGATACAGTCGCTGGCGGTGACTGCGGTCGCCAGGATTTTGATGCATACCTCATGCTTCTTGGGAGTCGGTTTTTCTACCTCTGTGAGTTGAAGAACTTCCGGCGATCCATATTTTGTGCAGACAACTGCTTTCATGAGCTTTCTCCCAGGTTACACCGCCACATTTTCATTTCCGGTCATCAGATGCGCCATGCCGTTCACAGTGGCTGCAATGTCGCCGCCACAGTAATCACAACATTTCCTTTTTTGTGTCCGTTTTCCACGTAGCGATGTGCTTCAGCAATTTGTTCTAACGGGTAACGCCTATCGATGATGATTTGCAGCTTGTCGGCTTCAATCAGCTCTTTGAGGAAGACCAGAGCAGCATTCTTTTCCACTGACATACCGCTGACGACCTTCTTGTTGCCAAAAATTGCCGTCCAGATGTGGAGGAAATTATTTTTTAAACCAGTGGTGGGCAGATAACGGCCGTTTTCCTTCAGCACCCCCTTACACTGTGAAAACGAACGCTTACCTACCGTGTCAAAAATAATGTCATACATTTCACCCCTTTGCGTGAAATCCTCTTGTGTGTAATCAATAACCCTATCGGCTCCCAGCGATTGCACCAATTCAATATTTTGGGTACTACATACTCCAGTCACCTCTGCGCCAAAATGTTTGGCAAGCTGCACCGCATACGTGCCGATGCTGCCTGACGCACCAATAATCAGCACCTTGTCGCCCGGTTGAACAGCCGCCTTATCCCGCAAGAAAAACAGGGCGGTTGACGCGCCATCAACTGCGGCGGCAGATTCTTCATAACTTTTATTCGTGGGCTTGAGACACAGCGATCCTTTTTCAGGCATACATTTATATTCAGCATAGGCGCCCACACCAAACCCGGTAAAGCCAAAAACCTGGTCCCCTTTTTAAACCGTACCACATTTTGGCCGACCGCTTCTACTGTTCCAGCTAACTCATTCCCCATAATGCGGAATCTCTTTCTAGGTTTCCGCAGACCCAGGATGAGCCGTCCCCAACGCGGTTCTCCCTGGCGCATCGCGCATTCTGCTGAGGTGACGCTAGTGGCATGAATTTTGATGAGCAGTTCATCATCCTTCGGCGTTGGTTTGTCGACTTCTTGGAGTTGCAGCACATCGGGTGCGCCGTATTTTTCCCACATAACAGCTTTCATCATAATTCCTCACTAGACTCAGTTCTTCTATTATTTCATCTTCATCCTTAAGCACGGAAGGGAAAATGCTCATATCGTTGTAGTGTGAAGTTATGGGCATTATTTGCATATAGATTTGCACCGAGTCGCACAAAAATGATGATGGTAAATAAAATGAAGCCTGTACCATAGGCCATTGACGTAAAAAATGGAAGCAAAAAGATCCAAAATACGACATTATAAGCCATCCGGATCAGATTAAGCGGATCAGTAAACTGTTGTTTAACGATTTGATCGTTCTCTCTGTTTTTCCGAAGCCATACGAACCGCATGGCTGTATGCTGCTCGACGATAATTCAGTAAAGGACACCGATTACCGCCAGCCAGATCAAGCCACTCATTTCTGTCCAGACTAAATCAGATAACGCATAAACAACATAAAGCAGCGCGGGAATCCCCAATGCCACGGAAAGTAAGTTATTCCAGCGTACTGTTAGAACTTTTTCTTTTGTCATCGTCTTTCGATTTCCTTCATTGCAATCGTATTATTTTTGGATGTCAAGAATGCGCCACTGTGATGATGACATTTCCCTGTTTGAGACCAGATTCGACATAGCGGTGTGCCTCTGCTGCCTGGTCTAATGGGTAACATCGATCCAGAATCGATTTGAACTGCCCAGCTTCCACAAGCTCTTTAATAAACCTGATATCTTCCGCCTTTTCAGTTGACAGCGCACAAATCACTTTTTGGCTGCCTACCATTGAAGTCCACAGCATTTGCATAAGTTGTTTTGTTTTGAAACTGGCTAACAGATAACGGCCGTTTTCCTTCAGCACCCTCTTACACCGCGAAAACGAATGCTTACCTAAGATGTCAAAAACAAGATCATAAGTTTCACCGTTTTGCGTAAAATCCGCCTGGGTGTAATCAATTACTTTGTCTGCGCCCAAAGCTTTCACATAGGCCAATCGCGGCGTACTACATACCCCCGTCACCTCTGCACCGTAATATTTGGCAAGCTGCACCGCAGCCGAACCAATAGCTCCCGAAGCGCCATTGATGAGCACTTTTTGTCCGCTCTGAAGATTGGCCTTTTTCAACAAATTCAGCGCCATAATAGCACCATAAGGAACGGCCGTTGCTTCCTCAAAGCTCATATTGACTGGTTTCAAGGCCACCGATCCCGCTTCTGGCATACAAAGATATTCCGCATAAGCCCCCATACGTTGTCCCGAATAACCAAAAACCGGATCCCCCTTCTTAAACTGCCGTACATCCTGGCCGACTGCCTCAATTTCCCCGGCAAATTCACTGCCCAATATCGGGTTCTTAGGTTTGTTTAAACCAAAAGCTACACGGGTAGGGAGCCAGAAAAACAAAGGCATATTGAACTCCCGAGGGGAGACATTCTTAAAATTCCGCGCGATCAGATCGCCGTAGTTCACGGTAGTAGCCTGAACTTTCACCAGGATTTCATCATCCTTGGGTGTTGGTTTTTCGACTTCTTTTAATTCCAGAACATCGGGTGACCCATATTTTTCAAATACAATTGCTTTCATCATTTTCCTCATAACTCACGATAGCGTGGTTCAAAAATACCTTAGCCTTCTTGTTGCGGCCACTTCCAGGCAACCCAAACAATCAGCACAGCAAACACAAGTTCTACAAGGCCAAAGGCAATATAGTAAGCCCAACTCTCCCCAATCAAATTACTAATATTGACCAGAATATACAGCACACCTACGGCGATATTTACCCCGCGATTCAATTTAGCCTTTAAGACCAGGGATAAGAAAACCATCACAGCCGGAATCATCATCATGACTGAGGCAACGAAGAGCGATCCTTGAGTCGCTGGAAAAGGCCCCATGAAACCTTTAAGCATTTCATCTAACTGACCCGGCCTAAACAGGGAAAGGATGTCGGCATAGATGTATAACATCATCATCGTTACCCATATCGCTGAAAGTTTTATCTTCACATTGATCTTTACATCTTCCAATGACCTGGCGGTATTTTTATTTGTACTCATTTTGTCTCCTTATAGGTAAACCACAAAAAGTTCTTAAAATTACCAACATGCAAAATTGTGGTTTCCTTCAAGGAAAAGCGGGTTTTGCACAATTTTATTTCCAAAAACTTTCCCGCTTTTACCTATATCTCTTTTCACTGGCAAGAAACGTTATTAACCTGTGTATGCCACCGCGGCATCCGGTTGTTTCGCAACCATGCTTGATTTGTCACGTAACATGATGATTCCCACCCAGGCGAACCAAATAATCATGCTTAATGCGAAAAACGTTGCGCCTATTTCGGTAAGCGCCGGGATAACTGAAACAATGCCAGCCAACCCAATCACCAGACCAAAGTAGTTCAAAACTTTAGGCAGTCCCCCCGTTTGCAATGCGACTATACTGACGAGCAGCGCCCATACGCCACCTATAAATTCAGTGCCGCTAGTGATGCCATCCTCTACAATGCGAAGGGTCAGTAAAACCGTCTCAGCTTGCGCTGGGTTTTGAGCATAAAGATCAGCAATTTGACCGAAGCCAAAGAGCATCAGGTTGCCGCTGCCAATAATGAGGCAGGCCCAGATAAGGCCGAGGACAGTTGATATGGGTAATAAGGCTGGAGATCCCCCTTTTAGCCGTTCATGCAGCGCCAGGGAAACGGCAACCAGACAAAATCCAGAGACAAGGTAAGCGATAAATATCCACACATACAAAGACGTTTGATAATCGGCGAGCATAACCAGGTACTGGTCGGCCGCGGCGTCAATGATAGGAGACATCATTGTAAAATATAATACGATGCCTATTAAGTAGGCTGCTGAGTGAAGCAAGGCAGCTACGCCGCCTGTTTTCTGTAAATTATTCATGTTTATTCTCCCTAATTTTGAACCTGTTTTATAGTTGACTCGTCTGTTTGGTCAGAGTCAACAGATGTGACTGAAAGCAGAGTCATGCCTAAATCACGCACTTTTTTGAGCAAACCATGCAAGGCTGACTGATCCGCCACGGGGCCAGTTATTAACGTATCGCCGTTATCTTCTAGGGTGATGGTCATGCCCTCGAACCACTCAGTCCATTGATGACCCAGATGACCCTGCAACCTGATTTGATAGACTGCGAGTTGACTTGGATCGGTTGTTGGGTTGATTTCGTTTGACATGCTTTTGCGCCTTTTGTGGTGGAGCAAATTAGTTTATGCTCCTTCTTCAATGTACAAGTAGCATAGCGGCAAGGGAGTGTTAGCGTATAGACACGAAAGTGTTGTTTGGGGTGTTGTTTTGGTTTTTTAGGTAAACCACAAAAAGTTCTTAAAATTACCAACACGCAAAATTGTGGTTTCCTTCAAGGAAAAGCGGGTTTTGCACAATTTTATTTCCAAAAACTTTCCCGCTTTTACCTATCTGCGGATTGAAACTAGAGGAAACTTTATTTCCGATTTGATTTTGGAGTGACGATTTGGCTTCCCTCGGCGACATCCAATCGCAAATCATCACTCGTCAATTTAAAACATCGTTGAGCCACTTTAGTACAGTGTAACAAAAGTTTTTAAGACTTGTCATTCCCGCGAAGGCGGGAATCCAGAAGATGGATGCCTGCCTCCGCAGGCATGACAGAAAAGTGAATTATATTTGTTACAGTGTATTTAGTGCTCTGTAACATAAGTTTCTTAGATTTTCCGAGACCAGCGGCGGCTGAGCCTGTCGAAGCCAAAGCGATGTTTGCTATGACAAGACCGCCTATGCCTTCGACAGGCTCAGGCGTCGGCTCGTTTCTTTAAATTACTTTTGTTACGATGTATTTAGTAGACCGATCCAATTGTTTTTAGTCGATTTCCGCTACGGTGATGACAACACACCCTTTTTTACGCCCCGTTTCAACATAGTGATGGGCTTCTTGAATCTGTGCCAACGGATAACGTTTATCAATAACTGATTTGAGCTTTCCGGCCTCAATGAGTTCTTTGAGGAATATTAAATCTTCAACCTTGTGGTCTGCTGCCTGAAATATCACCGTCTTGTTGCTTCTCATGGAGACCCATGAGCCGCGCACCATTTTGGACAGACTGGGATTGGCGATGAGATAACGGCCGTTTTCCCTCAAAGCCTCCACACTCCCCGCAAATGGACTCTTGCCAATAATGTCAAAAATCACATCATAGGTCTTGCCGTTTTGGGTGAAATCTTCTTGCGTGTAATCGATGACGTGGTCGGCTCCCAAGGCGCGTAACATGTCTAGTTTGTCTGTGTGATCAACGGCCGTTACCTCCGCTCCATAGTATTTGGCAAGCTGCACCCCCATCGTGCCAATGCTGCCACCTGCGCCGTTGATGAGCACTTTGTCGCCAGGTTTCACATTTCCCTTTCGCAAAAAATGCACAGCTTCCAGGCCGCCAACGGGAACGGCAGCCGCTTCCTCAAAACTCATATTAGCTGGTTTGGGGGCAACGCTGGCTCCCATCTCTTTAGATTTTTCAGACAAACAGATGTACTCTGCATAAGCCCCCATGGTAAAACCCATCACAGCAAAAACCGCGTCACCTTCTTTAAATTGCGTCACTTCTTTGCCGATGGCTTCAATTTCTCCGGCTAATTCCTGTCCCAGAATTTTGACTCTTGTCGGCTTTCTAACCCCCACAAATAAGCGCATGGGAATCGACAGCCAGAAGGGAAAGGAAAGGCTGCGTGCCTCACAGTCCCCCGCTGTCACCGTGGTAGCGTGGATTTTAACTAAGATTTCATCGTCTTTGGGCGTCGGTTTCTCTACCTCTTGGCGTTGCAGGACATCCGGCGTGCCGTATTTTGTCCAAACGATTGCTTTCATCATACCTTTTTCTCCGCAACTATAAACATTTCCGAAAATGAATCAGTTAACTTTTTAGACTCAATGATTTGGAAACGGCCGTTTTCAATCAAACGCTCCAATTGAGAAGCCTGAAAATTATTCAGGTGTGGAACCAAACCCACTTTGCTCAACAAGCGCAGGGAGGATGAAAGCAGAACATTGATTTCGCCCATACAACCCGTCGCAGAAATAAAGAGGCCACCGGGCTTCAGCAGCGCATTTATTTTTTGAACAACAGGTTGTGGTTCTTCCAACAAATGCAAAATATTGAACGCCAAGACCACATCAAACGTATCCTCTGGATAATTAACATCAAATATATTTGCCTGCACATAGTCGATGTTTTCCAGGCTGCGTTTGCTTGCTTTCTTGCGGGTAACATCCAGCATCTTAGCGGAAATATCAACTGCACAAACACGCTGTACAATAGCGGCCGATTCCACCGTAAATGTGCCTGTGCCACAAGCAAAATCCATCACGACATCGTTGGGTTTGAGATGTTTTTTTGTGAATTCAAGCGTTTTGGCTTCGGTTTGTCCATATTCCCCGTCATCCGAACCATCACCGCTTGCGAGTCTGTCCCAATATTTCTCTGATTTATTCATTCAACAGTTCCCTATGCGTCAAGGATGACGACATTTTCTATTTTATACCCAGCATCAACATACCAACGATGTCTGTATCATTTGCAGTGATTTTGAAGCATATCAGTCTGACATCGTTTGTCTTGCAACGGCCGTTTCCTTTCCAGTCGCTCGTTTAACGTATAGGAAGGATAGCTGTCAGGGGCGTCGCGTATAGACACGAAAGTGTTGTTTGGGGTGTTGTGGGGATGGGGGTGGAAACGGCCGTTTCCTTCACTCCGCTGCATCCTGACGCTGAGAAAAACCGCACCACCGGACAACGGCCGTTTCCAATTTTCAGCGCGTTGGTTTTATGGGTGGTAAACGGCCGTTTCGTTCACCCCACAACGCCGTCGTCTAGGGTAAAAGCCGACAATTTGACCTGCCGAGCCAACTAACGTTGTGTTCAGCGGCGAGCGAACAAGACCCAACTCCTCTGCTGGTACGACACCTCCAATTACCATCCACTCAAAAGGCAGATAGGCCCCGTGCTCGCCCGTCCGCTGCAATATTTGTTAGGCGTATTTGTTAACCAGACTCATCGTCCCAATCATAATTACCTAAAATTATGTCCCCCCAAAATGGTATTGAAGCTATCAAATCTTTGCTCCAACCTTGGAGAGCATTTTTATAGGCCCTGTCCTCATTCAAATTTAGCATATAAACAAACTCGTTCAGGAGGTACCTTTGCAAATTCATGCCATACACAATTATGTCTCTTTGATATACAGATAAAACAAGATTTCCAGAATTTATTGGATAATCAAGCATGTACCGATGTCCATTGATAGGGATCAATGATGGTGCTTCGCTCACCAGCGCGGCTAACCTTTTTTTGCGTTCAACCATTCTAACAGGTCGCTTGCCCCAATTCATGCCCCACATTCCATTTCCTACATCGAAGAGTAATCCTTCAAGAGGCCATTCTAAAGATTTTGTAATGCGTTCTTGATCATCAAGCCAATTATAAAATATTGATGATGTAGAGCATCCATTCTGCTCATACCCAAGAACTGTTAGTAGTTTTTGATAGACGAGGGGAAAACGAATGCCCCATTTCCGCTCTATCCCTTCGACTTCTGCGTCTGTTAGGCTGACCCACTCGACTTCAATTTTTCCCTTAAACCATATTAGAAAATCTTCCAGGCTTAAGGAATTCATTTCCTTGTAGAAGTCATTTGTGCTTAAAGTATTGAACATTCTCATTCCCTTTTGAACGACAATTTGCGCTTAAAAGGATATCAATCTTCCCATAGAGGCAAAATAAATTCGCTCCAAAAAGGGATTTTTCTTATAAAACTTTTGTCCACGTTATTTATCGCATGTTCCCATGCCCTTCTGCGGTTAATATTCAAGAATTCTGATAATTCAAGGAGTAAAAAATTTTTGAAGCTATTTGCGTTTAAATCAATAACTGATTCCTCTTGATAGATTGGTACTTCAATTGATATGACTGGATTGCCCTCTTGCATTGGTGTTCCTACCAAATAGGATTTTCGAGTTGTTAATGGAATCAATGGGGGTGCCACAGCTACTAATTTTCTGACCAACGCTTGACGCTCTTCAAGCGTTTTTGGGCGAGTTCCCCAACCTTCATACCATTTCCCGTGAGCAACATCCGACAACAATGCTTCTAAAGGCCATTTTAAGGCCTGTTCTAAATATTTTTTGTCGGTGCGCCAGTTATAAAAGAAGGGAACATCTCCACGTATCAACTCATCATTAACACATTGAACACCAAATAAATATTGATCAGGAGCTCCAAGCAACAAAAGAAATTGTCGATAGTCTGGGGGGAATTTTACCTCCCATTTTTGTTCAGCTATGTGGATGTCACCTTCGGTGAAATCTCCTAACCACTTCGTTCCTCTCTTCCAATCTGTACCTGGACGACAACCATTTTTCTGAAAAGTCTCAAAAGAGATTGGAGAGTGATCTTTCCAATCAGCTTCAGTTCTCTCCTTAAGCCACAATAAACATTCATCAAACGGAACTGAATCTATTACTTCATAAAAATTCGTGATGTTTGAATTCTGATTTGTCATATTATCTAATTGTCATTACGCCTAACTATATGTTAGACCGCATCATGCAGTCTAATGTCCCACACAGGCAGTTTATAAAGCAAATTTGCAGCATAACTCATAGAAACGAGGTTTATACCGCAAATTTGCGGGCTATTCCCCTGGTTTTGGTGGTTTAGACTGCGGTACGTTTTGGCTTTTTGCATAACCTGGCGCTCCTGTAAATTTATAACGGCTGTATAGCAACAAAGTATAAACTCTGTACAAAGCAGGCGCAAACAAAGGTAGGAATAAAAGGCAGAAGTTTTGAAGCAGAAGAAGGGGTAACGCTTTTGGACTTTTTCTTTTTGGCAAGCTCCAGGTAGGACAACTGAGATCGGGTGTCCAACGCTGCAAGCAGGCTTCGATTTTGAATGGGAAACGGCCGTTCTCTATACCAATCCCAACTCGCGCGCACGCGCCACCGCTTCCGTGCGGTTTTGCACTTGAAGTTTGCTAAATATTCGGCGGTTGTGGCCTTTAACGGTATCGACAGCCAGGAAAAGCTGCTCGCTAATTTCACGATTCGAGAATCCTTGAGCAACGAGTTGCAAGACTTCGATTTCCCGTTCGCTCAAAGGCTCAGGTAAAGAATGAGGAGCCTGCCCTGAGCTTGTCGAAGGGATGAGGGATGAAGGATGAAATTGGGTCGTGCTAGCCAAAAGCGGCGAGCAATTTGAGTAGATATTCTTTCATCCGGCTCCGCCTTCATCCTTCATCCTTCCCAACAGTTCTGCCATTGGTTGCCCTTCATCGATGAAAGTGCGGATGAAACCTTCTGGTTCGGCTTCTGTTAAGGCGTTACTTAGGAGGGAAACGGCCGTTTCCCCATCCCCCTGTGCCTCAAAAGCAACCGCCTGCAACACCATCACCTTCAGCCGTTCATCTGCCCAATTCTTGGCCTCTATTTGTTGGCGCAATGGCTCTAAAACCGCCAGCGCTTTGGCTGGGTTTCCTTGGGCGAGATAAACCCGCGCTTGGCTCAGAGGAAGGTCGTGTGATTCTGCCAATTGTGCGGCTTCTTCTGGTTTATTTTGTTGGAGAAGGACAAGGATTTTAACGGCCGTTATCTCAGGTATCTGATTCACAAAATTACTGCTGACGCGCAGACTGCTCTGCTTGTGCCAATAATGCCGCCGCGCCAGCTACATTGCCTTGCGCCAATTTCAGGCGGGACACAAAAACCTCGCACGCCACAAACTTATCCGTGTAATCTGCCAGTCGTGCCAGTTGAATACTCTTTTGCCCGTGTAGTTCGGCCGTATCCAGGTCATTCCATTCATAGTTGATGCGAGCCAGTCCCAGATGCGCTTCACTGGCAATCGGTTGCGGCAGATCACCAATCAATTGCAGGGCATACTCGTATGTCTCTGCCGCCACATGCAGTTGGTTCTCGCTTTCCTGTATATTGCCCAGGCCAAGTGTAGACATGATGGTAATGATGAAATGTCCAATTGCCTCGCTGATGGTTAGCGCTTCCGTATACGCCTGGCGGGCTGCGGCACG
Source organism: uncultured Chloroflexia bacterium (assembly GCA_963747345.1). Taxonomy (GTDB): domain Bacteria; phylum Chloroflexota; class Anaerolineae; order Promineifilales; family Promineifilaceae. Next base: position 68,934 of record CAVVFA010000023.1, read on the forward strand.
GTTTCCCTGAAGCTGATAGGCAACCCCCAGTGTCCAAGTTGTGGCGGTACGCACCGGCAAGTTGTGGGGGTGCAAATACGCCAGGGCGCGGTGCGACTGGATAATGATGGTTTCTAGTTCGTTCTGCAGGACTGCCACTGTCGCCCGAATTGAGGCAATATGGCCTATCAGGTCTCGTGTTTTCACATCTGAATCATCATCGCTTCAATACCGCTTCGGCTGCCTGTAATTTCTCTTCGACGCCGCTTATTTGGCTGATAAACAGGTAGGCTGAGGCATATGTTACCCATAGCGAGGGTCTGGCATCTGAAACGGCCGTTGGCAGGGAAGCCAGCCAAGCCATAATAGGCGCGACCGCTCCTCTAAAAAGCAGGGGCATCCCCTTGCCTTCAAGTAAACGTTCAGCCCGTTCAATATCATGGGCGGCGGCAGCATGGTGAAACGCTTCAATCTCCAGCCCATTTTCTTCATACCAAACGCTGGCTCGACTGTGTAATACGGTTACAGTTTCCCCTCCTGTATGCTGGAGACGCTGCTGTAAAAAGCCACCAAAAAGATGGTGATAGCGATACCAATGCCGTTCATTGTCCAGGGGGATGATAAACAGGTTGGCCTGTTCCAGATATTCCAGAATGGCTTGCCCGGAGGGCGTCTGGTCGGGAAGAACGGCATCACAGAGAGAGCCACACAGGCGGTCGAGGATGGACGTTTGCAGCAAAAAAGTCTGTACGTCTTCGGATTGCTGGTTCAGCACTTCTTCAACCAGATAATCCAGCACAAAGCGGTGACTGCCCGTGAATGATTGGATGAAGCTGGCACTGTCTTGGTGTCCTTGCAGAGAAAGGGCGGCTAATTGTAAACCAGCAATCCAGCCTTCCGTGCGGGTTTCCAGGGCAGCGATTTCGGCGGCGGAAAGGTTGAGGTTCATTACCTGGTTGAGAAAATCGGCAGCTTCATCGGCGGTAAAGCGCAAGTCGGTGGCTCTTAGTTCGGTCAATTGGTTGCGCACACGGTAGCGAGCGAGAGGGAGGTTGGGGTCTTCACGGGTGATGATGACGAGGTGCATCTGCGGCGGCAGATGATCGAGCAGAAAGGTTAGGGCTATGTCAACGGGTTGAGCGTCAATCAGGTGGTAGTCGTCGAGGATGAGGAGGATGGGATGGGAAACGGCCGTTATCTCATTCAGCAGCGCCGTCAAAATTGATTCAATTGGCGGGGGCTGTGGCGATTGCAACACAGCCAATACCCCCTCACCCAGAGTAGGCACAATTGTCTGTAAAGCCGCCACGAAGTAAGTTAGAAACCGCGTAGGATCGCTATCTCCATCATCTAATGATAGCCAGGCAATCTGATTGACAATTGGCGCTTTCTTTTGCGATATCCAATCGTAAATCATCACTCGTCAATCGTAAATCAGCTACCCATTCGCTGACCAGGGTCGTTTTACCAAAACCGGCAGGAGCAGAGATGAGAATCAGCTTGTGACGTATGCCTTCGTTGAGTTGGCTGATTAAGCGAAGACGGGAAACAGCTTTGTGCCGAGGTGGAGGAATATACAGTTTTGTAGCTAAAATTGGGGTAGACATAGATTAAATTATAGAGCACACACCATCTTATCCATAATATACCCCATCTAGTTTCTTTTTAGGGAATATCCAACTATACGACTTCTCTTAAATTACAGTTGTAACCCAAGTTTATTACTGTAGTCTGGCGAAATTGGCAGCCACCTCTGCGAGTCGTAACGCGATTTGGCAAATCGCGCTACACTGGTGGTGGGCAAAAACGCAGTGTCCAATTTATTAGTAACTTACCAATTGATGGTTTGTCCAGATTAAGGAATATTGCCCTAAGCCACCATGATGACCACATTCCCCTTTTTATGCCCCTTTTCAACATACCGGTGCGCCTCAACAATTTGCTCCATTGGATAGCATCTATCAATGACGGGCTTTAACTCCCCCGCCTCAATCAATTCTTTGAGAAAGATTAAGTCTTCAAGCTTTTCGCTGCCATTGGATGAGGCATGAACATTCAGATAAGTTCCTGTTTTCTTTAGCACTTTTTTGCTCTGTGAGGCTGGTATCTTAGCTACTGCGTCAAAAACAACATCATAGATTTTACCGTTCTTCGTAAAATCCTCTTGAGTGTAATCAATGACGGTATCGGCTCCCAGAGATTTCACTAATTCTAAATTCGCGCCGCTGCATACTCCAGTCACTTCCGCGCCAAACTGTTTGGCAAGCTGTACGGAGAATGTACCAACGCTGCCTGACGCGCCATAAATAAGCACCTTTTGTCCTGGCTGAATATTCCCCTTCCGAATACAACGCAAGGCAGTCACTCCGCCAGTAGGCACAGTCGCCGCTTCCTCATAGCTTATATTGGCCGGTTTTATAGCCATTATCCCGTCCTCCGGCAGGCATTTATACTCGGCATAGCCTCCAAAGCCAGATCCCATCGTAGAAGCCATTATCTGGATCCCCTTTTTAAACCGCGTTACCGTTGCGCCGACTGCTTCGATTTCCCCCGCCAGTTCCATACCCAATATGGTTCTTTTTGGTTTTCTAATGCCTAAATAGAGGCGAGCGAAAAGCCATTGCGAGCGCGGAACGGTGAAACTACGCATTCGCGTATCCCCAATGTGGGCTGTTGTGGCATAAACTTTGACCAGCACTTCATTGTCTTTGGGAACAGGTTTGGCTATCTTCTTTAATTTGTAAAACATCTGGTGAGCCGTATTTTGTGCATACAATTGCTTTCATTATTTTTTCCTTTGTGTGGTCTCGGCCTCGGTTAAGGCAAAGTTGATGCGTTCGAAGTTCGCTACCCTTAAATGGCTACGGTTGTGGGTTGTCTTAGGTTGAGAGCGACGTTGGCGCGGCGTTTGCGGATGATCCATTCAGCCACGACAATGTTGATGATCCAGCCGGCGCCCATCATGATGGCTCTGGGCATCTCTTGCCCCACCACGCCGGGAAACAGCAGCATGGGCATATGCGTCAGCACTTGTGTGCCTGCGCCTAAGCCGATGGCGTAACCACGTATCATCCACTCGCCGTGGCTTGACAAAATCTCGGCTGCGTAATCGGCCGCAACACCCAGAATAATGGAGAGCAGCATCGCCGAGCCGAAAAGAGTCGCATCACTAAAGAACGCGCCATCACCTTTTGGCCAGGGATAGAACTGGGTCATCCACAGACCGGAAAGCGCCGCCACAAGACCAGAAGGAATCAAGAGCCAGTCCGCTGAGCGTTCGATGCCAGCTTAGACTGCCAGGGCGGCGCAAACGAGGGGTGAACTGAAACGCACCAAAGAGGCAATACAGGGTGACACTGATAATGTGCAAGACATCACCGGCAGCGGTGAGGCAAAAAAGCGGGCGTTGTCTGGTGTGACTTCTGCGCCGCCTGCCTAATTCGGCTGATGCGGACAGCACCGGCAATCGTCGGAACGAGGCTGAGCAGGATTAGACCAACCAGGTATGAGCCACTCTGCCTTGCTTATTCTCTTTTTATCTGAAATCTTTTGCGTGCATTTCATGATGAATGTACTCCATTAGGTACAAGCGGGAAAGTTTTTGGAAATAAAATTGTGCGAAACCCGCTTTGCCTTGAAGGAAACCACAATTTTGCGTGTTGGTAATTTTAAGCACTTATTGTGGTTTACCTAGTTCGTTTTCATCTCTATTTGCAGATGCAGAAATGAATGAAGATCAGATTGAACCCTTTAACGATCAGCCAAACGGCCATCACCATTTCTTGCAAAAATATTGGGAAATTCATGGCGGTATTTAATTCCAGACAGTTTCAGTCTGTAAGCCGAAAACAATTAACAAACCTGTTGCCAAATGCAAGATAATGGCAATGAAACCCCAGACTGATAACCACCGTGGAATGAGTTTTGATTGATACAACACGGTATAAAACATCAGCGCACCGAGGCTAAAAGCAAAGACAGTCATAGGCAGATGGGCTACGTTCTCGTAACAAAGCGCCTATTGATTTGCAAATAGGAAGTCTCCACAGCGCCAGCTTTGACATATCCCTGGCTTAATGGGATAAGGAGTAACATGCTAATAGCCGTAAGCAAAATAGGTAACGGTCTCAAGCGCTCCCCTGAACACAACATACTCCAAGCGCTAATACTTCATTTTGCTTTTTAAGAGATGGGAAACATCACCACAGGAACCATCGCAAGGGTAAAACCCATCATCAATACACAAGATGGCTCCCATGATGATTTGATTTTCATGAGCAGAAACCATCAGAAGATAATCCGGATCGGTTAGGATGGCGTTTGTAAAAACAACGCTTAGTACGCCTGCAACCGTTCCAATAATAAATAATACGCCTACAATTCTTGCTGTTTTTTTATTTGAATTCATTTTTATCTCCATTTTTTTGCATTCAGGCAGCGCCGCATAATTGACCAAAGGTCTAGCAAAAATGCATTGCGATCTGATTTGCTATTTGTTAGTTGTCCTAAATTGTTTGGGGTGTTGTTCTTGTAAAACTTCTTGTTGTTTTTCTAAATAGGATCATCCTTGGGATCGTAGGTGAATACTTCTTCCAATGGTGAATCAAAGACGAAGGCGATGCGAAAAGCAAGTTCTAAAGAAGGTGAATATTTTGCATTTTCAATGGCAACGATGGTTTGTCGTGTTACACCCACTTTGTCGGCTAACTCTTTTTGGGTCATTTCATCATGGTAAAAGCGCAATTTACGAATGTTGTTGCTAATGGCGAGTTTGCCCATCTTAGAACCCCCTCCGATACAGAAATAATCGGGTCACATCGCCAACAATCTGTGCTACCAGCCCGAAGAAGACAAGCAGGGCGAACATGACTAATGGTGACTGCCCAAGCGCGAAGGTGAGCATGGCAAAAAAACTACCGATTGAGGATATGGTATAAGTTACATTTGTTCCTCGTAGATCAATGAGTTTGTCGCGTTCGTCTTCAATATCTTCAATGTCTGGGTCATCGTCGCCTGTTTGTACAGCGATAACGATGGCGGAAACGATGTGGGTGAGAATCATGCCGACGATGGTGACGATGACGGAAAAGGCGATGACGATTCCCCAAAGGCGAAAGACCTCGGTTGAATTTAAGCCCCCATCTTGGACCATTTGGAATATTTGGTTTACGTAGAACAATAAAATGAGCGTGAAGCTGATCAATGTGACGGTGATGTTTTTTTCTTTGAAGGACATGTTTACCTCATGTTTGTCTATAAAAGTTTACTTTCAGAAATGGTTAATAGACACATAGTATTATAATTATACTTCATGTCAAGTATTTTTTACATCAAGAATGCACGGAGTTTTTGTTGCGGGGACATTCGCGGGGATGATGCGATGAGGTTCAAGAAAAAATTGCGAACATAGACCTCCAAGATTTTAAAAGTCCAGAAGTATGCACAAAATCAATTATGGGGGGAAACTGTTGGGGTAAGTGCTATTCTTTTACGCGGCTAACCAAAATCGTGGGCGGGATGAGTTGAATTTGTACACCCTCAGGGGCAGTGATTTGAGGCGTCATTTCCTGTTTATCTTGCTCCCAGGTAGACAAGTCTAGGGTGAGTTGAACGAGGTCTGGGTTGGCTTCGATTTCGCGCAGCAGCGGCAGCGGACCACTCAGCAGTAAGTCTAGCTTGTCTTGAGAAAGAACTAGCTTTTCATCTGTGAGCGGATTGATGGGGTTGATAGGACGGGTGATGACTAAATCGCTGGTGCGAGCCATGATTTCGACAATGACAGTGACAAGCGATACGGGCTTCCCATTTTGATCAACGGCCGTTATCCCATCTGGCAAGTCTAAAGGGGTTTCCACACTCAGGTCGCCTTCTGCCTGACTAATGTCCACGGGCAGCGTACTAATGAAGCCACCTATTTCAGCCAGAGCTTCCGGTGCGCCGCGCAAGGTGACGGTATTGGGCGTGGCGCGTAGGTTACTGAGCCAATACCCATCCGGCAAGATGCCTTCAGTAACCGCCCGCACCCCAACCTCCCGTGCATTTTGCTTGCGTGTGATAATCTGGGTCACTTGCGCTTCACTCGGGTCGAGCACCACCCCTTTCACTTCTTTTCCCGTTTCATCTAACGCGCGTAACGGCCGTTGTTCTTGAATCGTAGCACTGGCATTGCCCACCGTCAGCGTCGTCTGCACAGACGCCACCTGATTAACCAGCGGTTCTGGCCCGCTAACGGTGACGAATTCAGGAGACGCCACCGGATTACCCACCATCTGATAAGCCGCCGACAGCATATTGGGGTCTTTTATTTTTACCGTGACGGGTAAGGTTATGCTTTTAGAGGCAGCCAGTTCAACATCCAACACAGGCGGATCAATAGCCACGATTTCGACTAAGGGGGAACCCGTTTTGATATTGACGATGGGTTGATGCAAACCAGCACCCAAGTCGGCCAAAGAAATATACGCCTGAAAACTGTTGGTATTGAGCGTGGGGATGATGTCGGCGGTGGTTCTGACGGTGACGGCGATGGTCTCCGGCAAAGGAGACATGATTGTCGTGCCTGGCGGCAAATCTTCAACGTGCAGGGAAATATTACTGAACTGCGGGCGTTCCGTCGGATTCGTTTCTTCGATGACATAAGTCCACAAGCCAAGCGCTATAATCATGGCGACAATCAGCCAACCAGCAGTTCTAAGCCAACCGCGCCAATTGGCACCTTGTCTGAGAGAGGGCAGGTTATCCACCGCCAAGCGTAGTCGCTCAGACCAGGAAAGTTTTGTATGACCATTTTGCTTGCCCAGGGAAAAGTCGAGAATGCGTTGGCGCAACGTGGCACTATCGAGATTTTGTTTGAGCTTACCATGATAGGCGACTGAGATATGGCCTGTTTCTTCACTGACGACAATCGTCAGCGCATCGCCGATTTCACTGAGGCCAACGGCGGCGCGATGGCGTGTGCCTAACCGTCGATTGGAGGCCAGTTTTTGTCCGGTTAAGGGCAGCACACAACTGGCTGCCACGACCTGATCCCCTTGCATGATGACAGCGCCGTCATGCAGCGGTGTCTTGTCGAAGAAGATGGTCTGCAACAATTCAGCGGTGACACGGCCGTTTACCGGAATGCCCGTATTGACGATTTCTTGCAGCGAATCATCCCCCTCCAGCACAATGAGCGCCCCAGTATGGCTGGCGGACAGGTTTTCGACGGCACGCAGCAGTTGGGGCAACAAGGTTTCTACACTGGTTTCCCGCATGGATCGGCTCAAACCAGTCGTGCGTCCGGTGCGTTCTAGCCAGCGCCGGATTTCGGGCTGGAGGGCAATAGGCATGGCGATGAGAATGATGAGGAAAGCGGCTCGCATGATCCAGTCGAAGGTGGGCAAGGGCAGAAAGAGGGTACCGATCAAGGAGATTAGCACCAACAGCAGAACCCCGCGCAGCAAGAATGCCGCCCGGCTCCGTAAAAGTACGAGGATTAAAATGAGCAAAACGGCCGTTACCAAAATGAGGTCCAGCCAGCCAAATGCGTCTAAAGACATCAGGCGGAAACGTATATCGGCGATAAAAATCTCTAATGATTCCATGATGAGCTGGTAAGCGTAACGCCGACTACGCTTTTTACCCAAACGTTTTACCCTCGCCTAACCCACGCAAGCACACCTAAATTGCTGAGGAAACGGCCGTTAATCATCATCCTCTTCTTCATGCTCATCCTCACTGGTTTCTTCATGGTCTTCGGTTTCACCATCGCCAGCAGTGGCAAGAAGCCCCGTAATTAAGGCGCTTTTTTCAGCAGGCGTTAGCCGCGCTTCAGGATGCGTGGGCAAATAGATGGGCAGGGGCATGTCGCCTTCTTTGATTTGTTCGACCATCTCATCCCCTTCTTCACCTTCACGATTAGAACCCCATTCAGAGAAGTTGAGGTATTCACGTCCTTCTTCGGTGTCGTGATAGACCAGCCAGGAAACGGGGGCGATGTTGCTGTACCAGGGCCAGACAGTTTCGTTACTGTGGCAGTCGAAGCAAGCGCGTTGGGCTAAGGCACGGGTTTCGGGACTATCCCAGTTCGGTTCGCTCACCACAGGGGGATTGGTATGATTACGGCCGTAAGGCACGAGTTGAATGAGCAAAAAACCACCAACCAGAACAGCTAAAATGATGAGAATGATTCGTTTCATGAGGGTCTCTTTCCTTTATCGAATAGCAAAAAACGAATGATACGCCTCATTCGCTTTTTGTCTAATATTTGGATGAGCGAAACGGCCGTTTTCTAGCTATTCCCTCCTCCATTTCCCTGCCCATTGCCACTGCCGTTACCCCTACCATTGCCGTTGCCTTGTCCTTGATTCTGACCACTCATGCCATTGGGCGACCCTGCCAAAATGTCGGCATAAGCGGCGGCGGTGAGCACTTGGGGCTGGTAGACTTCGCCGGTCTGGCGTTCGAGCATATTGGCGTAGGAGCGCAGATGGTTGAAAGAGCCGCGCAGTAAATTGTTAAACGCCTGGCTGATTTCACCGTTTTCCATGACACCTAAACGGCTTTCCAAATCGGCAATATCGGTTTCTTCAACAAGCGCCCCGACACGCAAGGCGTCTGCCAGGGATTGGCTGCCGCTGGCGACAAGCTGATCGTAAAGCGCTTGCAAATCCGCATTGGCAAATTGGCCGGGGCCAAGATTGGCGGCTGAATCTGCGATTTCGTAGCGCTGCATTAAGCTGAGCACGGTATCCATGTGGACTTGCTCGCTGCCGGCGATGTTTTGGAAGATGGGCAGTCCCCATTGGTCATAAAGCACCAGGTAGACGTCGCGGGCGAGTTTTTCTTCTTCACGCATGAATTGCAACGCTTCGATTTCAGTGGCGGTGAGGGTAGATGAGGAAATAGGGGAAAGAACGGCCGTTTCCACCACAATCTCTTTTTCCACTTCAGGCAAAGATTGAGGGGCGGTTGGGTCGGTAACGGCCGTTTCGGGGGCAGCAGTCGGTTCCACCACAACAGCTTGCACAGGTTCAGTCACATTGCTGACCGGGGCGTTTTCTTCAACTGCGGGTGGTGTACTGCAAGCGGCTAATGCCAAAACTAAAATGATGATCAGGCTCAAGGGCCAGGAAATTTTCGTTAACATGATGACCTCCATCGTCAAAGTGTGATGAGGTTATTATGCGTGACCGGTATGAAGAAGTTATGAAGGGGGAATGGAGGTTGGATGAAGACACAAGGTGCGACGCACTTTTGAAGTGCGTCGCACCGCTGGTTTACTCTCGATAATGAGCGCCCATACTTTCCTTATTGCCCCAAGCGGCCAACGTGATGATCACCGCCGAGCGCACCGCGTTCCGCAAACCCAGCAGTTCATCCGTGAGGCGCGTCACCTGATAAAATTGCTCGATTTCCGTTTCCAGATGGCGCAGTTCGCGCAAAGCACGTGCCAGACGCGGCGTTGTGCGCACCAATCCCACATAATTCCACATGATATGCTGAATCGTGCGCATATCCTGGGAAATGAGGGCAGGGTCGGCCTCTGGCCCTGGGGCGTGGAACCATTTCGGGATGTTGTCCGGTTCGATGTGGGTGTAATCATCAAGCGTATCAACGATGTGCTGTGCTGCCCGCTTGCCCCACACCAACCCTTCCAGCATCGAGGTTGAAGCCAGACGGTTAGCCCCATGTACACCGCTGCAAGAGACTTCGCCCACCGCGTATAAATTGAGGGTGGTCGATTGACCCCACTCGTCTACCCACACGCCGCCGCAGAAATAATGCGCCCCTGGCACCACTGGCACAAGGTCGGTGGTAATATCGACGCCGTAGCGCAGGCAGGTAGCGTGGATGCTGGGGAAGCGCTCCAGAATGGTTTCCGTGTCAATGTAGGAACGCAAATCCAGGTAGACGTTGGTGACACCATTCGCCAGCATTTCCCGATGGATGGCACGCGCCACCACATCACGCGGGGCCAAATCTTTCCACTCAGGGTCATATTTTTGCATGAACGGTTCGCCGTCGGCATGAACGAGACGCGCCCCAGCCCCGCGCACCGCCTCGGAGATGAGCGAGTGCGGCGCTGGCGGCAAATGGAAGGTGGTGGGATGGAACTGCACGAATTCGGCGTTAATGACCCGCGCCCCCGCCCGATACGCCATCGACAGCCCATCGCCGCGAGAGCCGTAGGGATTGGTGGTGCGCAGGTAAATTTGCCCGAGACCACCTGTCGCCAGGATGGTTTTCTTGGCGAGGATGCGGGTGACGCGGCCGGAATCTTGGTCGAGCACATACGCGCCCACGCAGGAACGGGGTTCGTAGACGACCAGACGGTCGCGGGAATGGTGAGAGGGGGTTAGCAGATCAACGGCCGTTTGCCCAGTCAATAAGGTCACATTCGGATGCACCTTAAGCGCATTCATCAAGCCAATTTCGATGGCCTTGCCCGTAGAGTCAGCGGCGTGGATGATGCGATTGGTGGAGTGCGCCGCCTCTTTGATGACTTGGGGGCTGCCGTCTGGGTTGGCGTCAAAAGGAATATTGAGCTTGTCGATAAGAATTTCTTGCACCAAGCCCTGGCCCTTCTTCCGCCAAGATGCGCGTGGCCGGTTCGTAGCTGTGGCCTGCGCCCGCGTGCAGCACATCTTGCACCAGCAAATCAGGGTTGTCGTCTGGCCCGGTGAAGATGATGCCGCCTTGGGCATAATAGGTATTCGATTCTTGTGGCTCACGAGCACGGGTAACAACGGTAACAGGCACACCAGCTTCCGCCAGTTTGAGTGCCGCCGTGCCGCCCGCAATGCCGCAGCCGATGATGAGGACTTCTGTTTCGATTAGATCGTTCATGGGAAAGTTTTCAGTGTTCGGTAATCGGTGATCGATGATCGGTCGGTTTACTGATTACCGATCACCGTTTACCGATTACCATAAATATTTAGCCGATGTGCAGCATCCGCTCCACTGCCCGATACGCCCGTACCCGAATCTCTTCCGGCACTTCGGTGACGAACTGCGTGTATTTGAGCGCGTCGCGGGTGTCTTCGAGTTGAATCTGGTTCATGTGGGGGCAGCGCACGGAGCAAAGACGCAGCATATTCTTGTCTGGATTGGCGGCGGCGATGTTGTCGCCCATGCTGCATTCGGTGAGCAGCAGGTATTCAGGCGCGTCTAGCCGTTCCACGATGCGGATAAGTTCGGTGGTGGAGCCGGAATAATCAGAGGCGGCGACTACTTCTGGGCTGCATTCGGGGTGGGCCAGGATGGCAACATCGGGATGGTCGGCACGGATGTTGGTGATGTCTTCGACGGTGAATTTTTCATGCACTTCGCAGCGAGCCGTCCAGCCGACCATTTGGTAATCCATGGTGGTGTCGTATTTATAAGAAGGGAGATTAGAGATTGGAGATTGGAGATTCTTTGTGGGGAAGATGATGTGTTTGCCGGTTTGCTGGGCGACGTTGGCGGCGAGGTATTCGTCGGGCAGGAAGATGACGGTGTCTGTGCCGAGCGATTCGACAACAGCCTGAGCGTTGCCGGAGGTGCAGCAGATGTCGCTTTCGGCCTTTACGTCGGCGTAGGTGTTGATGTAGGTGACGACGGGGACGCCAGGGAATTGGGCTTTGATTTGGCGCACATCTTCGGCGGTTATGCCGGCGGCGAGGGAACAGCCTGCGGGCAGGGCGGGGATGAGGACGGTCTTGTTTGGGTTGAGAATTTTGGCGGTTTCGGCCATGAAGCGCACGCCGCAAAAGACGATGATGTCTTTGTCGGTTTCGGCGGCCATGCGGCTCAGGTAGAGCGAGTCGCCAACGACGTCGGGCACGGTGTGGAAGAGGGCGGGTTCCATGTAGTTGTGGCCGAGGATGATGGCGTTGCGCTCTTTTTTGAGCTGATTGATTTCATGGGCCAGACGAGCTTTGATCCACAGTTCGGGTTCGGGCGTGTAGGCTCCGATTTTGGTGTTTAGGTCTTCAAAGATTTGTTCGGGGGTCATGGGGGTCTCCATTTACGATTGACGATTTTCGATTGACGATTCGTCGCGGTTCAATCGTCAATCGTTAATCAAAAATCGTCAATCAAAATTAAGGCTAATGTCTAAGGCGGTGACAGAATGGGTGAGGGCGCCGCTGGATATGTAGTCTACGCCGGTGGCGGCGATGGCGGCGACGGTTTGCAGGGTGACGTTGCCGGAGGCTTCTAGTTGACAACGGCCGTTTACCATCTCCACCGCCTCTCTCATTTCATGCCAGACTCATGTTGTCTAGCATAACACGGTCTACATTGAGGGGCAAGACTTCTGCCAATTCAGCCAGGTTTTTCACTTCCACTTCGATAGGCAGGTTTTGGTTGGCGGCGCGAACGCGGGAAACGGCCGTTGTGATGCCTCCAGCCGCCGCGATGTGATTATCCTTAATCAGCACCATGTCGTACAGACCAATGCGGTGATTTTGGCCGCCGCCCTGGCGCACAGCCATCTTGTCGAGGGCACGTAGACCAGGCGCCGTTTTGCGCGTGTCGAGGATGACGGCATGTGTGCCAGCCACCGCGTCCATGAACTGCCGTGTGAGCGTGGCGATGCCCGACATGCGCTGCATGAAGTTGAGGGCGGTACGTTCGGCGGTGAGCAGGGAACGGGCTGGGCCGCTGATTTCGGCGATGATGTCTCCGGGGGAAACGGCCGTTCCGTCTGCTACTAATGTTGTGAGGACAATGCTGTCGTCTACTAGCTTTGAAGACCGACTCGGCTATGTTGAGTCCGGCGAGGATACCAGGGGCTTTGATGAGAAAACGGCCGTTGTAGACCAATTCTTCTGGTAAGGTAGCATTACTCGTCACATCTCCCGAGCCGATGTCTTCTTCGAGAGCGATGTGGATGGCTCGTTGGATTTGAGCATGTTCATCAAGCATAACTATTTCCCTTTACGTGATTTAGTGTCAAAATGACACATATTTGATTTGGCGTAAACTATACAAATAAACAGGCGTGTTTGTCAAGCAAAACACAACTTTTCATATAGGCCATACCATGTCATAATTCCGATGCCTAAAAGTAGTAAAAAATTTATCAGGTGAAAACAGATATCTTTAGCTATTACTGGTATCGGATGAAGTATCTGTTGGTTTTTAGCCGTATGGAGTAGAAAATGATAACCGGTGTCTATCAATCGTTAATGATGTTGTTAGGTGTTGTCCCATTTTACATTACTGACACATATTTCCATCACAAATATGATCCCAAACGCAAAGAGAAAGAATCGGGGCGCAATTGGTGGATTGTTGGCGGCTCAGTTATTGTGGCGTTTATTCTCTTTTTACAGCCGGTTTTGTGGCCTCAGTTGAGCTTTGTAATTGATGCCTGGTGGGGGTTGGTGGTGCAATTTTGTGGTATTTTGCTCATGTTCGGCGCAGCAGGATTAAATTATTGGGCAAGAAAACACCTGGGCATTTTTTATGTGCAAGGCAGTAAAGTTCAAGAAAACCATCAGCTCATTGAGTCGGGGCCTTATGCTTTAGTGCGGCATCCGTTATTTACAGCCTACTTTATGATTGTCATCGGCATGGTTTTCTGCAATCCTTCTGTGATAACCTTCTTATTGATAGTTGGCGTATATTTCTACTTGAATATGTGGACGAGCAAAGATGAAACGATTTTGGCACAAGCTCTACCTGGATATGAAGCCTATATGGATCGTACAAACCGATTTGTGCCAGCACCCTCCACGTTGATTACTTGGGTTAAAGTTCAAATTAAACTGGACAAAAGTAGCGACACAGTTCACAGCAGCAGCGCGGCAGATTAGGGTAACGGCCGTTTGGAAGTCTATGCAATCCCACCAGCACTGAAGGCAGCTAAAAAACATATTGAAGAAAGAAGGCCGCAACCACAGCCACACCCAACATTAATAATACAGAGATTAAACAGCCGCCCATATTCGTGGCAGGGCTTGGGCCAGGGTTTGTAGCGGGTACACGAGTCGGGGTAAAAAAACGCCGTCACACTTTTCCAAAATTTAAATAACACGAACAAAAATCCGCCACTTATAAGTGTGACAATAACGCCATACCAGAAACCCTCACTAAAGTCATCCAGCATCGCTGCCGATAACAAAAACTTGACGTTCAGATAGGTTATAACGGCGCTAAACATATCAACTACTCCCAAACTCACCTATGCTTCAAAACACCCCTCAGAGAATAACACATTGTGAACAACTTGGGGCATGACAATGATCACAAATTGTGCAGAACATCATCATGTACCAGACTGTGCCACGCTTTAAAACGAAAACGGCCGTTCTCATTCAAGAACGGCCGTTACATGCAAATCTATAAAGGCAAACTCTGACTTACCGCTTAGGAATAATCCGCACCTTGCGCCGATCACCCTCGCCCGTCGACTCAGTCGTGACAAACTTGTCATCCCGCAGCGTCATATGAATGATACGCCGTTCATGCGGCGGCATGGGTTCCAGGCTCATAGGGCGCTTATGTTTGGCAACTTTACGTGCCATACGATCTGCAAGACGTGCCAATGCTTGTTCACGACGTTGACGATACCCCTCCACATCAATCACAAAGCCCGCACGGGTACGCAGTTGATGCCCCACCATCAGTCGAGAAATATATTGCAAGGCATTTAAGGTGTCGCCACGAGGCCCGATGAGGGTACTCAAATCATCTCCCTGAATTTCCAGGACATTGATGATACGCCCTGTGACATCATCCGGTTCGGACAAAGAGGTGGTCATCGTCGCCTCAATATGCATTTTTTCTAGCATCTCGGCAACAACTTCAACAGCCGTATCTCGCTCAGCCTCCCGAGCCGCGATGGTTTCTTCATCTTCTTCTACGGGGGAAACGGCCGTTTCTCGCAGGTTTAGGTGCGACCACAGCAGGTTCTGGCTCCGGAGTGGGTTTCGGCTGCGGTTCAGGAGCTACAACCACAGGTTTAACAACTTCTTGAACTTCTGGTTCTGCGACCACCAATGCTGTCAAACGCACCTGTGCATGGCGGGAACCAATCCCCAGCAACCCTCTGCTGCCCTGGTCAAGAATTTCAATCTCAACTTCATCTCGGCTCAAACCTAGTTTCGCTAATCCATCTCGGATTGCCGCTTCTACATCTGATCCTTTGGTTTCAATTACTTTCTGCCCCATGATGACTCACTTTTCCTGTTGCAACTATTGGCGAAGAAACGGCCGTTACACCATCCCACGCCCCTTAATTGTAAATTATCGCTTTGCCGAACGCCGCTTACGCTTAGATGTAGGCGGCTTTGCTTTGTATAACTGTTTCTCCACAGGCGAATTGTCTACAAACTCGTTCTTGGGCTGATCAATCACAACCGGTTCGGTTGATTTTGCTTTTGCATCTCCAGGTTGCGGTATCACCCGACGGGTATACAAACCCTGCAAAATGCCAATCACATTCGAGAAAATGAAATAAATAGACAACCCCGCTTGGAACTGCAAAGAGAAAAAGCCAAACATCAACGGCATCGTATACTGCATCGATTGCGTCATGGCCGCAGTCGGATCCTCTTTATTATCCTTGCCATTGTTCTTCTTAGGCGGCGTCATATACTTTTGCTGGATAAACATCGTAGCAAAAACCAATATCGGCAAGACTAAAAAGGGGTCTGGTTGTCCTAAGTTCCACCACAAAAACGTCGTATCAATGGGAAGAATTGAAGTGAGGTTAATTCCAGGATAGACTCGCTGAGTCAGTTCATACAAAGCCAGAGGCGTTGTGCCCAGCATAATGCGAAAAACGGTGAACATACCAAAAAGAACTGGCATCTGAATCACCATCGGCAAACACCCCGTCAACGAATCAGCCGGATTGTAACCAATCTTACCAAACTCTTCCTGCATTTTCTGAGGGTTGTCTTTGTATTTCTTTTGAATCGCCTGGATTTGCGGCTGCATTTCTTGCGTACGCATCATTGAACGCTGTTGCTTTAAATTAAGGGGCAGCGTAATCAGGCGGATAAGTATCGTAAACACCAAAATAGCTAAAATAAGGTTGTTGCCCAAAAAATCATAGAGCAACAACATTGCATTCAGCATGGGGTTTATGACAAATTCATTCCAGATATAACTCATAATATTTTATCCTGTGAAGCCTACTTTTCAGGCGTATAGGTCCACTGTTGCGTGCCGCTGATTTTATCATAAGCAATGAGCAACTCATCTACATTACCAAACACAACGCCAATCACAGAATCGCCAATAACAACAGGAGTCGTGTAGATACCTGCGGGAGGTTGCTGCTGCCATACTTGCGTGCCATCTTCCGCACTAAATGCAGTTAGATACCATTTTGGATCGCGGCTTCCAGGGTCGCCTTCAGAAGCAACGTAGATAACACCTTCAGAAATAACTGGACTGGTAACAATAGGGCCAGGGGCAGCTGCTTGCCATAGCGAAGTACCCGTTTTGGCATCCACGGCGTAAACGTTACCATTCATATCGCCAAAGAATACGTTGCCATCAGCCACAATAGGAGCGCCCCAAACGCCAGTTTCCGTTTGAAACATCCAAATCTCTTCTGTTCCTGGGGAATTTCTGTCATAGGCATGAACTTGATTATCTAACCCGCCCACATAGATAGTATCGCCATCTAGGGTGAGCCCACCAGGAAAAGAGGAGCCGGATTGCCAAATGCCATTTTCCGTACCAGCTTCCGCGTCCACCGCATAGATGTTGCCATCCATAGAAGCAACATACACATTGCCCTCAGCATACGCCATTTGACCCCAAATAGGATTTTGAGCCTCATAAGGTAATGACCAAAGCGCTTGTCCATCAGCAGCATTGAGCGCAAATAGTTGATTGTCACCAGTTGCCACAAACACACGCTCCCCTTCCTGCAAAAGCGGAGCAATGATCTTGTCTTGAGCTAAATTATTGTTAATCCAATCGGAGGGAGAACCAGGGGGATTAGAAACACCATAAACAGAGACGATTTGACGGGGGTTAATCAGGCTTGTAGCCTGTCCATAATCGCCAAAGATAACCCGACCCTCTTGTACCGAAGGTGCGGCATAATATTGTAATTGACCGCGCTCTTCGCCTGAAGGATACGTCCAATCAACGCTTTGGGCGACGGTATCATAAGCCAAAACTTCTGGCCCATGTGCCACGTAAACCTTATCGCCATCCACTGACATGCCCGGCCAATTTGAAGTTGGTGCCTGACCTGAACACGCAGCTAAAACAAATGCGGCAAGGATGAGTAAAAATAGTATCGGCTTGATTAACGGCCGTTTCGCTGCATACAAAGAGGAACCTCCATCAGGGCACCGGATCATATCCGCCAGGATTAAACGGATTACAACGCCCTATGCGCTTAATCGCCATCCAGCCACCCTTAAAAAAGCCATATTTCTCAATGGCATCATACCCATAATGGGAGCAACTTGGGGTAAAACGGCAACTAGGTGGAAAAGCCGGTGAAATGAATTTTTGATAAAAACGGATAAGTAGCAAAGTAATACGTTTCATACTCACCTCTCCTATTTAATCAACAGTCAGACTATCACTGCGCAATATTTTCAGCCGTGCCAATAATTCCAGAACGGCCGTTTCCGCATCTGCATAAGATGCATCAGGAGTCGTCTGCCTCACTATAAACATGCAATCATAGCCCGGCAAAACATTTGATAAATGCAAACGTACAACCTCTCGCAAAAGACGTCGTCCCCGGTTTCGTTTGACAGCATTACCCACACGTCGGCTTGCTACAAAAGCAAACCGACTTATACCCAACTCATTGGGATATGCAATCAAAATCGCCAGGGGATGACGACGACCTTCACCTTGCTGCCTGACCCGTTTCAGGTCGGCAGAATGCCGCAAACGGTATTGTTTTTGCAGCATCCCCCTATTTCCTGATAATTACCGGCTTGATTTCGTTTTGTACTGATCGCCGTACCGTTTCACAGAGCGATAGGCGGTAGCAGAGGTGCCATTCCAGTTGATACGTTTGCCATAATTGTTCATGGAAACAGTCATGGAAGCACGACCTTTTTCACGGCGACTCTTCAAAACGTTACGACCACCACGAGTACTCATGCGTGAACGAAAACCATGTACACGCAAACGACGACGAATTTTGGGTTGATATGTACGCTTAACCATTTGTAATTCTCCTAAAAAAACCAGGGCTTTCGCCCTGGAGTAAGTGTCAGTATGATATTTGTAGAAATGAACAAATCATCGCCTATACAAAGCGACAGATGATTATACATGAGCCGTAAGGGGTGTCAAATGCTGAATCCCCTTGAAATTAGCCCGATGCCCCTGCAAACTCATAGAGTTCTTAGCCAATGAGATTAACTCAGGACACAAAAAAGCAGAGGCTTCATTACTTAAGCCTCTGCTTTTGAGTGTAAAAGAATTTAAGGACTTTTACCGTAAAGAACCGCTTAACAAGGCTCTCCCCGCACGTTGGGCAGCCATATCTTCTACGATTTGGGCGGCAATTACCGCTTGAACAGCGTCTTCCATCGCTTCTTGCTCGATAATTTTAGCGGCGAGCAAGGCTTGGATGGCACGCATAATGGCGCGTGCTTCTGCGTCATCGGCCGCATCCATCACAGCGGCTGCGCGGCGAATCGCGTCTTCTTCTTCGTGATGGGCTTGTTCCAACACTTCTGCGGCTTCTTCCATCGCCAACGCTTCGACAGCTTTAGAGGCGGCGACAACTTCTCTCGCTTCTTCCACAGCTTGTTGTTTGACTTGTTCGGCTGCTAATCGGACTGCCGCTGCTGCTTCTCGGTCACGTTCAGCGGCTTCTCTTAACATAGCTGCTTCAGCCGCCGTAATTTCTTCGACCTCTTGGGCTTCAGCCATTGCTTTTTGGGCACGCTCTTCGGCAATGACTACAGCAGCCGCAGCCGCCATTTTCACCTGGAGTGCTTCAGCTTCGGCTTCATCTTTGGCAGCGGTGGCTTCAGCCATAATCACCATGGCATCGGAAACGGCTTTGTCTTCTAACCGTTTCACCGCATCCAATAATACCTCTAACTCAGTGCCTACAATCTTAAAGGCTTCAGGGTTTACTAATCCTTGAAGGAGTGCGGTTCCCCCAGCTTCGATGATGGCTTCTTTCAGGCCAACCGCCCAATAATGTTCAAATAACAGAAGAATGGCAGATTGCCCAGGTGCAATTTTGTCAGCGATATAATGCAATTCATCATCATTGATGCCAAAATCATGTTCTGCCAAGCCAGGTACTTCAGCAACGGTGCCAACGGCTAAGTCCTGCCCTTCATCGACAACTAAACCAATCAGGCTTTTGATGACACCGCCGTATTGATATTTTTCGTCACTACTTAAATCACTCATTTCTTTGAAAGAAAGTGAGCCATCTGGATGTTTAAGCACATATAGGAAATCAAACAAGCGGATGATGCCGCGTTTACGCACGATACCCAACTGTTTGCCAATTTCTGCAACAACTTTGTCATCGCTAAATGAAACTACAACTAGATGAAGTGGGCCAACTGTCATTTTCGTTCTCCTTGTCGTCTGGCTGAAACTTATCAGTGTGTAAATTATACCACAAGCTTTTCAAGCAACCTCTAGGTTTTTATCTAATTTGCTGTCGTTAAGATGCAAGTCTCATGTCTCATGAGATCATGAGTAAAATATGCACAGTATGCTAATTCCCACTATTATCTATGTCAATTATATTTGAGGATTGAGGTAATCATGTCACAAGAAGCACTTAAATCACATAACGGCCGTTCTGAACTATTGATGCCGGCCGGTTCCTTAGAAAAACTCAAAACGGCTATCCTTTACGGGGCTGACGCCGTTTATTTAGGCACGCCCGACATGTCTTTGCGCACACAGTCTTCCTTTACATTGGAAGATGTCTTGGAAGGTATTGCGTACGCGCATGATCACGGCAAAAAAGTTTATCTCACCCTTAACCTCTTTTCGCACAATAAAGATATTGAAAAGTTGCCGATTTTCATCGAAACGATTCGCGCTTTGCAACCAGACGGTTTGATTATTGCCGATCCGGGTGTCTTCCAATTCGTTAAACAAGAAGCCCCGGAACTGGAACTCCACATCTCCACCCAAGCGAATGTTTGCTCATGGCTTTCCGTTCAATTTTGGGAAGCCCAAGGCGCGAATCTTGTGGTGATGGCTCGTGAAGTTACCTTTGAAGAAATGGTCGAAATCCGCGAAAAATGCCCTGACATCAAGCTGGAAACCTTCATTCATGGCTCAATGTGTATGACTTATTCCGGTCGCTGTTTGCTGTCCAATTACCTGACTGAACGAGGCGCCAACCAGGGGAACTGTGCCCATAGCTGCCGTTGGCATTACAAAATGCACGTGCAACTCAAGGACGGCACGCGCAAAGAAATTGAAATCAACGACGACAACCGAGAGATGTTTGATTTTCTGATGGAAGAAGAGATACGTCCCGGAGAATTGATGACCATTGAGGAAGATGAGCGTGGGTCTTATATCTTAAATTCCAAAGATTTGTGCCTGATGCCTCATTTAGATGAGTATTTGGCACTTGGCATCGATTCGCTCAAAGTTGAGGGGCGTAATAAGGGCAGTTATTATGCGGGCATCATTGCGCGTGCGTATCGCATGGCGATTGATGATTGGTATGATGACCCGGATAGCTGGTCTTATGAAGATTATATGCATGAAATTTTGACGGTTCCGAATCGTGGTTTAACCCATGCTTTCCACAACGGCCGTTTAACCCATCATGCCCATAATTACGAAAATACCCAGACGATTGCTGAGTATGAATTTGCGGGGGTGGTAACGGCCGTTGATGATGGCGTTGTCGTTGCCGTGAAGAACCGTCTCCAGGCTGGCGAAGTGCTTGAATTTGTTTGCCCGGGCTACCGAGACATCATCCGGTTGCGCCTGTATGAATTTATTTCAGCCGAAGATGGCAGCAGCAAAGAGATCGCACATCCCGGGCAAGATTTCCAATTCCGCATCCCCTTCTCCGCCTTCGATTTAGAAGATGCCGCCTCTCTCCGCGAACGCATCCCGCCCATGACATTGGTACGGAAGGAAACCGTTCTCAATCAACAAGAATGGGATCGTCTGCGCCTTGATAAAGCGGCACTCAACGTCGAAGCAGGTAACGGCAATGAACGAATTTATCTCAAAATGCGTGACAACTTAGCCCAATCTTCAGCAGAAGCCCCGCAAACAAAGAAAGTCCCGCGTACCGGAACGGAAGGGTGTTGTGGCAAAGGCTGCAACGGCTGTCTGATTTTTGCGCACGATCCCTTGTTCTCCCAAGCCAGAGCAGATTTTGCCCAAAAGAAAATGGGCGAGAAATTAGGGAGTGGCTATCGTATCCTGTCAACACCGTAAACTGCTGTGTGGGGAACGGTACTGGCGTGTTATAGACAAATACTTACCCATTCGATACGCTCTGTACAGCAAGAATTTAGAGAAATCGCTCTATCTGAGTATAATGTAGTACCGAAGTACTAGTCGATTAAATATAAGGGTTAATGAGGTTCTCACTGTGGCCGACAATATAAAACCAGTAATTGTGAGCGTGGAAGATGAAGAAGGGATTTATGAACTTCTCCGTTTAACAATGGAACCGCTTCCGATAGAGTTCCATCACGCATTCAACGGCCATGATGCAATTGAACTTATCGCCCAAGTCAAACCCAATTTGCTCATTTTAGACATTGGCTTGCCAGATATGAATGGTTGGGATGTCCTGAAAACAATTGTCGCCCAGAGATATCAAACCTGATAAGGTTATCGTTCTCACCGCTTATAATGCCCCAACCCATCGCCTGATCGCTCATTTACAAGAAGTCGATTTGTATATCAACAAACCGTTCATGCCTCTGGAGCTTCGCAAAACGGTCAGCGAGTTACTGAGAATTACCCGGCTCCGTTCCCCAAACTTTCTAAAATTTATTGCTTATCAATAACGGCTTTAACGTTGGCGGGCTGCCAACCAGGAGGCTTGAGAATTTTGCCGTCTTCACGGCGCGGGCCGCCTGCTTTTTGCAAGTTGGCGCGATGGACTTCGCCAAAAACGGCATCCGCATCAATGCCAAACGATTCGATGGCGCCGTAAACGACGTAAAGCAGGTCTGCCAGTTCATGGGCCAACGGGGTAAGGGTTTCAACTGGATCGATGGTTTCTCCAGTTTGCAGGGCGGTGATGATTTGTTGGTAAACGGCCGTTACCTCTTCATACTCTTCCTCAATCAACTTGTGGCGCAAAGCCAAATGATCCACATCGCGCAGGGTGAGCGACCGGGGCAGCGGCGCACCCACGGCCGCATGAAATTCACGGATGCGTTTGGCATTGCTGTTAAGAAAGGGTGCCCCATTCGCGGTAACATGGCTCAGAAGCTGTTTTAGCGGCATGTCGGCCAGAGAAGAGAGGCGGTAATCAGGCTGGTTGAAGGGGAGTTGGCTGGTTAGCTGATTAGGTACGACGACGCAGAAGATACCGGCGGCCTTTGCCGCTGCCATACCATGCGGGGAGTCTTCAAATGTCAACGCTTCATCAGCCGCCACGCCCAGCGCGGCCAATGCCGCCAAGTAGACAGCCGGGTCTGGCTTGCCGATATTGCCCACATCATCACGGCAGCTTACCCATTCAAATGCATCGGTGATGTGCAGCCGCGCTAACAACGGATCAACCCAATCGTGAGGTGAACTTGACGCAACGGCCGTTTTCAGACCAAGTTGTTTCGCTTCATGCAAATAATCCAGCACGCCAGGCAAAATCGTTTGTTGTGCCAAAATCTCCATATTCCGCTGGCTGCGCTGTGCCTTCACATGCGCCAAGTCAAGGGGATGCCCAACCATTTCTTCCAGCGTTTCATACGGGTCAAAAAAGCTGACTGAGCCGATATTTTCCAGCCAAGTCTGCATGGGCAATGCCACGCCATGAAACGCATAGGTTTCTTTCCATGACAGGTAATCTGCCATTTCTGAGTCGAGTATCAATCCATCAAAGTCGAAAATTATTGCTTTTATCATAGGGGGTAAGTGTGGCGCGAGGGGGTTGATGTGTCAAGTAAACAATTGCACAAAAACCTGCTATTTCAATGCGGCGCAATCCTCAAAAATCTATCGGCCCATCAACTAATTTCTCAACATCTTCTCTGGTAATGACATCTTTGCCGCCCCACCAACATGTTGGAGCCAGTTGCCACAGCCATTCAATCATTTCTGGTGTCGGGCTGGATTTTCTGCACCAAGGCTTGCAACTCTGGGCTTAAAATGGAACCGGTGTAGGGGCGTGAAGCCGTCGGAAAATCCAAGGCCAACACGTCTGGTGGCTGATACGGTTCTTGGGTGTTGACGTCGATATGGGTGATGTGAAAACGGCCGTTATCCAACACATACAAAATCGCCACCGTCTGCATCAACTGGCGGGTTGTCAGGTTGCCCGACGCGATACCCCCTGCATTCACCAGTGTGACTCCTTCAATTTCGCACACCAGCGGGATGTGCCAATGACCAAAATGCACAAGTTTTGCGCCAACTCGCTTGCCGTGCCGCGCGATTCGTTCCAACTTAGGTCTCATTTCCTGGGAGCGACGGGATTCCAACTCATCCACCCGATTCGCAAAGTGACTATGCCACAGCAATATCCGCTGTCCGGCAGCGGTGACAATCTCTTTTTCAGGCAGCATATGGGGCGTTTCAACTGGCTCATCATTGCCATGCACCGCGACCACAGGCGCGATTCGGCTCAATTCATCTAGCACCCACAGTTCGCCAACATCACCGGCATGCAGTATCAAATCGACGTCTTTGAAAATCTGAGGCAGTGTCTCATGAAGCTGGGGCCAGCGAGCAGGCATGTGGGTATCGGAGAGCAAACCCAGGCAAACCTGCACCTGGTCAGGGGATATGTGTGGCGGAAGGTAGTAGTTTATCATCTGGTTTTTATAGCAGAGAATGTACGGGGCATGACAACGGCCGTTATCTAAATCATCATCAAATCGGAGGGAAGCCGGTTTCCAGTTGTGCTAAACTTAGCGGCTGGAAAACAATCATGAACAAAATTACCTTCATCAGCCTTATTCTCTTGAGCATCCTATTCGGCATCAGCGCCTGCCAACCAGCAGAAGAAAGCGAGACAACTGTGGGCATAACGGCCGTTCTCCCGACCCATACATCCCAACCCACTCCCACCTCCACCGGCCAGGCAACAACCTCCCCTACACCGCCACCCACTACCACGCCACCCAGCCAGCCCACCCCCTTCAGCCCGCCCGACATCCACTACCTGCAAGCCGACACCGAACGCGCACTCGCCGACTTCCCCGGCGTCAGCAGCTACATCATCATCGACTTGCAAACGGGTGAGCAAATCAGCGAGAACCCCGACGTGGCTCTCGCTGGCATGAGCCTCATCAAAATCCCCTTGCTCATCGAGACGTTTCGGGCGCTAGACAACCCACCCGACATTGAACAAACGAAACTACTCACGCAGACAACGGCCGTTTCCAGCAACTTCGCCGCCAACCTACTCCTCCGTGACATCGTGGGCAGCGGCGACATCTTCGCCGGAGCTGATACTCTCAACCAATCCATGCGCAACCTGGGCATTTACAACACCTTCATCGCCGTCCCCTACGACTTTGACCCGCCGCCAAACAGACCGCAAACCTACCTCACCCCCGCCAACCAACGCACCGACATCACCACCCACCCCGATCCCTACCGCCAAACCACCATCGGCGACCTAGCCACCCTCATGTCCAAGATTTACACCTGTGCTGAATCCAACTCCGGTTTGCTACGCGAAGTATATAGCACACAAATCACCCAAACAGAATGCCAAGAAATCCTGGACTTACTTCAGCTCAACGAACTGGCACAACTCCTGAAAAACGGCCTGCCAGAAAACATCCTTTTCTCACAAAAAGTGGGTTGGATAGATGACACCCACGGCAACATCGGCATCGTCTATGGGACAGAAAGCACGTATCTCATCGGCATGGCACTCTATTCTCCAGGCTGGCTGGAATGGGAAGACAGCGCCCCCATTTTTGAAACCATATCTCGTCTGGCATACGCCCATTTCAACGACCCAGAGGCATACTCACCCAGCATCCTAGCGCAACCGCCAGCCATCCAAGACACCCCCACCCCAGCACCAACACCAGAATTCCCGCAAGCCATCGTCTTTGGCACCAACGGCATCGGCCTCACCCTGCGTGATACACCGGGCGGTAATGAAATCACCATCCTACCAGAAGGCACCATCGTTAGTTTGCTACCAGATGCAACACAAAAACAAGGCGACCTCACTTGGCAAAAAATCCGTATAATAGATGGCCTTGAGGGTTGGGTTGGCGAGCCATTCCTAACCACATCCGGCAATGAATAAATCACTGTATCAGGAGAGAAGTGGTTTTGTAACAATTAATGTAAGAAGGTCTGTAGGGATCGCCTCCTATCCTGCTTTTGAAAATGAGTTTAGGTAATTCACAAATTTTTATTAAACAATACCAACCAACACTTGTGAATACCTATTAGGGAACCGTGCTTTTATTTAGACTCTTTTCAAAATATTTTTCACGATTTAACGGGGAGTAATTATGAACTTATGTATCAACACTATCGATAATATCGATAGTATTAACATTAGCAAGCAACGGAGGAGCCACCTCGCAATCCTCACGCAAATTCCAAAACTTTTTGCTACCAACCCACAAGATGCAAATCAAACTGGATCACTGAAATCGTAATCCTATGTTTTGCTCAATCATTATTCCAACTGTGGGCAGGCCATCACTTTCAGAATCCGTCGAAAGCGTACTAGCGCAGAATTTCACCGAAGATTATTTTGAAGTAGTCGTGGTAAACGATTCGGGCAAACCATTATCCTTTGAAAAATGGCAAGAATCAGACAAAGTGCGCATTATCACAACCCAAAAACGGGAACGTTGCTTCGCCAGAAATACAGGAGCCGCCATCGCCACAGGAGATTATTTTTGCTTTTTAGACGATGATGATTGGCTTCTTCCTAATACACTGAACCACTTTTGGCTAATGGTGCAAGCCTCCCCTGAAGCCAAGTGGTTTTATGGTGGTGTAGAATTTATAGACGAAGAAGGGAAAACGTTAGGGCATCTCAACCAAGGTAAATCGGGCAACTGCTTTGTAGAAGTCATGACTGAGACGTGGATACCCATCCAAGCCTCTCTTATTAACGCCAATGCGTTTTTCCAAGTAGGCGGATTCGATCCCGATTTTGTAGGCACTGAGGATCTTAATCTGCTCCGCCATATCGCCCTCAAATTCAATCTCGCGCACACACCTGAAAATGTAGCCTGTATGCGCAGGGGCTGTACACGCAAAACGGAGACCAACTATTCAATTGGCTGGTACACTATTGCCCTTGGCCGAGAACGTTTACTGACTGAAAAAGACGCATTACCCAGGCTATTGGCGGCTGCCGGAAATTCTAATCTTTTGCGTGGCTATGTATTACGCAACTACATTATTGCCACACTTTTCAACCTTCGGCGACATCATTGGAGCAGATCTTTTAGCATAGCAACAAAAGGGGCATTAAGTTTCTTCAAGTCCTTAAAATATATCTTTGCACAAGATTATTGGCGTGCTATCAACCACAGGCATCCTTTGCATTTGGACTTGATTAAAAACCCATCACCAGATTACATGTCTGTTGAAGATTGGCTCTATTAATTTTATGATAAAGTTATACTCAGCAAGGGCATAAAAATGACGTTATCAAACGCAGGCGTGGCAAGGATGCCTCGACTGAAAAGATAGATAATTTATGGCCTTCGGCAGCATATATCCCAGATCATGAAAACATGAACACAATTTGACTAATTATTTTACTAAAGACTTCACCTAAAATTGTAGCATTTTTAACCAAGATCATATCGTAGAAAACAAGTAATTATATGGCAATAAAAATCGACATTATTATTCCGACACGTAACCGAGGCGATTTAATTACAAATTCCTTAAAAAGCTTGCAAGCAAATCAATCCGAAAATTTCCATGTGTGGGTAGTGGATCAAAGCGAAAACACACTTACTGCTGAAACTGTACAGACTTTTGTAAAAAAAGACGGCCGTTTCTCTTTAATTACAACCTACACAAAAGGGGCAGATATTGCTCGGAATATCGGGCTGCAAGCTGGCGAGTCACCACTTGTCGCCTTCATTGATGATGATTGCTGCGTTGTTGATACGTGGATTGAAACCCTGCTAAACGAATACGCAGCCTATCCAGATGTTGATTCTATATTTGGGCGTGTCATTCCCATGGAAGTACCCGATACTATTTCCAATGAAAAGGAATTAGCTGAAATCAAGCGTTTGCAACAAGTATTGCCAATGGCAAAAAAAGAAGACCCAAATCATCAATTGTTCACCTTCAACCATCAGGACAATTTAGGGTTCGGTCATGGCGCAAACATGTCTTTTCGTCGTTCCACATTTACTGAAATTGGCATATTTGACGAATATTTGGGAGGCGGGGCGCCCCTGAAATCTTGGGAAGAGCGAGATATTGGCTATCGTATTCTCCATAAAGGGGGCAGCATATTATATTCACCCGATGTCATTGTCTACCATAATCATTGGCGCGGCTGGTCTGATGTGCGCACAGCTTTCAAAGGCTATGCCATAGGTACAGGTGCGGTCGTGGGCAAATACATCCGTCTTGGGGATTGGAAAAGCATTCTAGTATTAATCAATTGGATAATGCAACAAGGGGTGAGGCAAATCCTATCCGGTATATTTAAATGGCAAAGCTGGCAAAAGGCATATATTGGCCTTTTGCAATTAATTTATCCTTGGATAGGGTTGTGGCAAAGTCAACAATATGCTATCGATCGTCAAAATCGGGTCTATATTGGCAAAAAAGGACAAAATATAAAAAAGACTCGCAATCATTCTGCTCCCGTCAACTCATGAACCATTTCTAACTAATTTGTAACTATACAGACACTCGTTTTTACTCGACAGACCCTAAAGGTTTGAGAGCGTGTAAAGCTAAATTTTTCGAGATAAAACCGTTAGGGTCTGTTATCCAATTTATTGAATTTTACAAACCTGACTTTTTTAGGTAAAAGCGGGAAAGTTTTTGGAAATAAAATTGTGCAAAACCCGCTTTTCCTTGAAGGAAACCACAATTTTGCGTGTTGGTAATTTCAAGAACTTTTTGTGGTTTACCTATGGGTTAATCATTTACGAGAAAGCGATGCATGTAGACATCATAATTCCCACTTGTAACAGGAAAGATTTTGTTGTAAGTACCATTAAAAGCATACAAGCCAATACATTTCAAGATTTTCAGGTGTGGGTTGTTGATCAAAGTGATGATCGGGCAACCGCAAATGCTGTCAAACCCATTGCCGTTGAAGACAGCCGTATCTCCTACATCCATTCGCAGATAAAAGGGGTGAATGCGGCCAGAAATCGCGGCATTGCCGTAGGAAAAGCCCCCATCATTGCCCTCACCGATGATGACTGTGAAGTAGCAGAAACTTATCTTGAAGCATTAGTGGCTGAATATGAAGCGTATCCAGAATGCTGTGCCATATTTGGCCGTATCCTACCCATAAACGTGTCAGAAGATGATGTACCCGCAGGAACCTTCGGCGAAATTCAATACATGCAAGAAGTTCTACCCATTGCTTCTAAGAATACACCGGAAAAACAGCTATTTGGTGATGATCCCTTTAACATGAGCTTTGGGCATGGCGCAAATATGTCTTTTCGGCGCACTGCTTTTGTTGAATTTGGCTTATTTGATGAGTTTTTAGGCGCGGGGGCACCGCTCCGTGCCTGGCCTGAGCTAGATATCGGTTACAGAATCCTCTCAGGGGGTGGACGTATTTTATATTCCCCTGATGTGCTGGTTTACCATATGCATTGGCGTACTTGGGCTGATGTTAAGAAGGCGTATCGTAATTACGCGATTGGCGCGGGAGCCGCTATCACTAAATATGTGCGAACGGGAGATAGAGCCAGCCTAAAACTGCTAAAAAATTGGCTGTGGTATTTAGGAATCCGACAGATGATGGCTGGCCTCTTCAAATATAAAAGCTGGCATAAATTTTACGCGGGGGCACTGCAATTAATTTATCCATGGGTAGGCGCATGGCAAAGCAGGCAATATGCTATTGATCCTCAATACCGCGTTTATATTGGAAAAAAGGGGCAAGAAAACAAAACGCCAACTATCGAATCCCCACCATCCCCAACTGAATTGTGACACAAGATGTCTAGAATTGTGGATAATATGATGTCATGAGTGAATCAACCTTGTTCAAAGACAATTTAAACCCGCAAGTTGCCCGTTCATTCGGTGCGCAAATCAAGACGGCTTATCCAATTTTTGATGCAGATGCTTTTGCTGCACAAATCGAGCCGCAGTTGCCCTCATTGGAATTAAAAGAACGGGTTGCTGTTTTTTCCGAAGCACTCCGCCATCATCTGCCTGAGGATTATGCTGAGGCAGTTGGCATTTTGCTTTCTATTTTTGGTGGCGAAAATTCACCAGAAGCAGGATTGTTTAAGGAGACGAATGGCTGGGCTTATTGGTCGATTGCGTATTTTGTAGAACGCTATGGTCTGGAAGATTTTGATACGTCGTTGGCAGCGATGCATACCATCACCAAACATTTCTCTTGCGAATTTGCCATACGGCCGTTTCTCATCCAATACCCCGCGCCAACCTTATCAGTTCTGGATGACTGGACCGCCGACCCCAGCCCGCATGTGCGCCGCCTGGTCAGCGAAGGCACGCGCAGCCGTCTGCCCTGGGGGATGCGCCTCAACCAGTTCATCGACGACCCCACACCCACGCTGGCACTGCTCAACAAGCTTAAAAATGATGAGTCAGAGTACGTGCGCCGTTCCGTTGCCAACCACCTCAACGACATCACAAAAGACAACCCCGAACTGGTCATCGCCACTTTACAGCGCTGGCATGAAGAAGAACCGAGCCAGGAAATCCAATGGATCACTCGCCATGCCCTGCGTTCTCTAGTCAAAGCAGGCGACCCAGAAGCACTGGCGCTGTTGGGCTTTGTCTCAGCACAAGTCAGTCTGAGCGATTTCACCATTACGCCCGACCACATCAACATGGGCGACACGTTTGAACTGGCTTTTACGCTGCACAGTCAGAGCGATAGCGAACAAAGGCTGGTGATTGATTATGTGGTTCATTTTGTGAAGGCCAATGGCAAGAATAGTCCCAAGGTATTTAAGTTGAAAACGGCCGTTCTTCCCCCCCATCAATCGCTTACCATCCAGAAAAAACACCACATCAAACCGATCACCACCCGCCGCTACTACCCAGGCGAGCATCCTGTTGAAATCCAGGTGAACGGCAAAATTGTTGGCGAAAGCAAGTTTGAATTGACGATTGAAGCGTAAAGATTGACGATGAAACTCGAAACGCTCCGCGCCATTCTTTTAGAAAAACCAGCCACCACCGAAGAAGTCCCTTTTGGCCCAGAGGTGTTGGTCTTCAAAGTGAAAGGCAAGATGTTTGCCCTGGTTCCGTGGGAGAACCCCGCACCCTCTATCTCGCTCAAATGCGATCCCGGTGAAGCACTGTTCCTGCGCGATATTTACCCTTCTGTCAACCCGGGTTACCATCTCAACAAGCGCCACTGGAACACCGTTACCCTGGATGGTACCGTGCCAGAGCCAGAACTCCTGCGCATGATCGACGATTCATATCGGCTTGTGGTGAAAGGGCTGCCCAAAGCAGAACGTGAAGGATTAGTATGAAATTTACAGAGCTGGAATTTAATTTTGGACTAGTTGAAAGGGACGAAATAGATGTTTTCGCTCTTCTCATAATAAAGTTATCTAGCGCTTAAGCGGCAACGGCCGTTTCCCCACCGGCGTTGACATAACAATAGAAGTAGAAGTGCGTCCAAAGCGGCTGAGCTGTTCGATAAGCGGCTCCAACTCTGCCACCGTGGCCACTACCAGTTTAATGACAAACGATTCTTCGCCCGTCACATGATGACATTCCAGCACAGCGGGCATGGCTTCTGACCAGGGCCAACAGCGCCGGATACCGCTCTGGAATTGTCTGCAAACGCACAAATGCCAGCACAGACAGCCCCAACTTTTCACGGTCCAGTTCCACCCGATAGCCAGTGATCAGTCCGGCATCTTCCAGGCGATGGATGCGGTCGATAACGGCCGTTGCCGATAAACCCACCTGTCTGCCCAATTCACTATACGAGAGTCTGGCGTTTTCTTGCAGCAAGGCCAGCAGGCGCTTTCCTGTCGCATCGAGCAGCTTTTCGATGTCGGCGTTTAACGAGGTCATGAGGAGCGTGCCGACTTCTTGCGGGGCTAAAGGCAGTGTGAAATAGAAGGTCGTGCCCTGCCCTGCTCCGGCGGATTTTAACCATAAACGGCCGTTATGCACTTCAATGATCCGCTTCACCAATGCCAAACCAATGCCCGTTCCTTCTATGGAGTCATCCAACCGTTCAAATAAACCAAATACAGTTTCATGATACGCCGGCATAATACCAATGCCATTATCCCGCACAAAAAAGACGGTTTCCGCGCCAGCCATCTCTGTGCCAATCTCGATGCGCGGCGCAGGCTGATCGCCCATAAATTTCGCCGCGTTATCGAGCAGGTTTTGCAGTACCTCCACCAGGCGACGGCGGTCTACAAATACCGCAGGCAGGTCTGGCGCAATTTCTACCTGCACCGCTTGCTGCATCAATCTGCCAGAAACCAATTCAAGCGCTTCCTGAACCAAATCGGCAAACAGAATAACTTCTGAAGGATTTACCAGCCGCCCTACACGCGACAATACCAACAATTCATCTAATAACTGCCTCATTCGCCTCGTGGCTGTGGTAATGCGCTCAATATCTGCGTGGAGGTTGTCCAGGTTTCCGGTGCGGGCATCCTTTTCCACAAAACCCAAGAAGCCTTGAATGGTGATCAGGGGACTTTTTAAATCATGGGAGACCGTGTAGGTGAAGCGTTCTAATTCTTCATTCCGCTTTTCTAATTCTTGAATAAGCCGTTCCCGTTCTTCTTCAGCATATTTTCGTTGCGTAATATCCTGAGTTGTACCTTCATAATATAAGGCCTTTCCCCCGTCATCATAAACAATCTGTATATTCAGTGATAACCACACAGGGTTACCATCACGTCGCTTCACTTGAATTTCAAAGTTTTGTATATGCTGCTGTTCTCCCAACTGTTGCCGCATGACGTCACGTTGCTCTGGATTTATATAGAGTTGGTTACCAATATCGGTGATGCTGGCAATCAACTGTTCTGTAGTTCCGTAACCCAACATGTGTGCCAGGCCGGGATTGGCACTCAAAAAATAGCCCTCTGGTGCAACCTGAAAAATACCTTCGATGGCGTTTTCAAAGATGGAGTGATACTGCTGTTCTGCTTTTTGCACCTGTTCCAGCAGACGAGCGTTTTCAATCGCCAGTCCGGCATAACCAGCAAACAGATGCAGTGCTTCCATCTGTTCAGGGGTAATGGCACGATGGCTGATTAGATTATCTGCCCCGATCAAGGCAATGGGCTTCGTTCCCACCCAGGCATTGACGCGCACATGCTGTCTGACGCCTGCCATTTCTGGCGGTATGCTGTCAGTTCTATGGATATTTTCATAATCAGAAACAAAAATGACATTCTGGGCTGAGCGAAACGGCCGTCCACCGGAAGAAAGGTCAGTGGCAGGTATTTTTAAGTGCCACTCTTCACAAATATTTCCTTCTTTATCTGTGCCAAAGGTGCCTCGCAGAAAGCGTTCGGACTCATCATATAAAAAGAGGCCAACCCGCTCAAAACCCAGGCCGTCTTTAACGCTTTTGTAGATGCGCAGGAGACATTCACGTAAATCGGCAACCTGGGTGACGTGCTTGCCCAGTTCCACCACTTTCTCTAGCATTTCCCGCCGCTGTTGAGCTTTTTCTTCTTCTTGTCTGCGCACAATCAGGTGGCTCAAGGTGGTGGCGTATAAACCGAGCAGTTCTAATAGTTCCGGGGAAAACGGCCGTTTCTCAATAAAATTATCCGCGCTAATGAAGCCCATCACCTGGTCACCGCGCCACAAAGGGGCGATGACGTTCCACCCTTCACCAACCACGTTTTTTTCGTCGTCATACAACACATTTCTGCGCCACGATCTCATCTTGATTTCCGAGGGTTCCTTTTCCTCAAACACCTCCGCCGGGCCAGCAGGCTGCCTCACATGCCGTTCATCACGCAGTTGCCCTTGCTCATCTGTGCCAAAGGAACCAACCATGACATGAATATCATCTTCATCAAAAAACCAGATGCCCAGTCGATCAAAACCCAGGCGGCTGCGTCCTAATTCCACCGCCCTACGGCATAGTTCATCAAAAGTTGCCGCTTGTGTCAGTTTGATGCTCACGTCTTGCAAAGCGATTAGCTGTTGCTGGAAATAACGTGCCGATTCCTCACTTTGGCGCAAAGCAGCTTCTATTTCCTCTCGCGCCACAATTTCTTGCTGTAATGCCGCGTTGTTCGCTTCTAACTCAGCCAGTAAAACGGCTTCCTCATTGTCCTTTCGTTGGCGCATAATAATCAGCACAATCATGCCGGTTATGGCGACAAAGCCAAAGTTCCCCCATATCATCGACCAGGTAATAGCCGGGTTTAGAATGGGCAATAACAGTATGCCCACTATATAGAAGCCAATGATAACGGCCGTTTTCCGCCTCAGTTAGAAAAACACTGCTCAATAAAATGGGTACGACTATCCATATCATCGCTGATATGATACGGATAGATGACGGCTCCTCTAGCGTGAGTGCCATTAAAAATGAGGGCACGCTCAACATCACAATACTGCCTACAGCCGCCAGGTAAAAATAAGCCGTGCGGCTGCCAGCATAACAAGCTAACAGCACAAACAAAAACCAAACCGGAACATTGCCGCCTACGACTCGTTCTGCCAGCACAGCCAAAATTGTGAGCAGCAGCAGCAGACTTAATAACTTTGCCCTGCGTCGATCTTCAGCCTTAATGTCGTGACTGCCTGGTTCAATGAGCCATCTTTTTAAGGTGTTTATCATGAACCGGAACCTCCAGCCGCCGCAGCCAGCGGCAATGTGAAATAAAAGGTAGCGCCCTGTCCCTCTCCGGCGGATTCTAACCATAAACGGCCGTTATGCACTTCAATGATCCGCTTCACCAATGCCAAACCAATGCCCGTTCCTTCTATGGAGTCATCCAACCGTTCAAATAAACCAAATACTTTTTCATGGTATTGCGGCGCAATGCCAATGCCATTATCACGCACAAAAAAGCAGGTTTCACCATTCTGCGGCACAGCCCCCACTTCGATAATCATTTTAGCGTGATCCTGTCTGAATTTGAGGGCATTATCTAGCAAATTTTGCACCACTTCTACCAGACGCACCCGGTCTACAAAGACCACTGGCAAGGAATCTGCCACAATAACGTCCACCTCCTGCATCTCCAGTTGGCCGGAAACACTCAACAGAGCCTCCTGCACAATTTCAGCAAACGGCACTGCTTCTGGCGGATTGATCACCCGCCCCACACGCGATAACTCTAGCAAATCGCGCAGCAAAATTTCCATTGTTTTCGCGGCAGTATCAATATATTGAATGGCCGCCTGCACCCCAACTTCATCCCCTTTTGCCAGGTCTTGTGCCAAAACACCTAAAAAGCCGCGAATGGTGATGAGCGGGCTTTTCAAGTCATGAGATACGGTGTAGGTAAAGCGTTCCAGTTCTGCGTTTTGGGCTTCTAATTCTGCGAACAAGCGTTCCCGTTCCATTTCGGCTTCAATTTGCTCTGTCAGGTCAGTCACAACGGCGATGGAACCGATAAACTTGCCCTCCTGCCAACGAGGGACGCCAGTCACGAACACATGCACCGTGTGCCCGTCTGCATGACGAATATGCGAGGTATAGGTGGTGGTTTGCCCGGCCCGCCGCGCCAGAGATTGCTCTTTTAGCAGTGGCATCATCTCTGGAAGTGCCGTATCAAAGGGTGTTTTCCCCACCAACTCTGCCAGTGTATACCCTGTCATGCTGGTAAACGCCGGATTTACATAGACATAACGGCCGTTTTCGTCTGTAATGTTGAGTCCCTGCCCCATGTTGTTGATGATGCGTTGGGCGAAATCCCGTTCTCTTTCCAGCGCCAGCTCCATTTCCCGCCGATTGTTGATGTTGGTGGCAATCATGGTCAGGCCAGTGATGGTTCCGTCTTGTTTCACCGGTCCCAGCCGGCTGGCGAACCAGTCAGGATTCCCGGATTGGCTAATACCAAGGGCTTCGTAACTGGCTGGTTCTCCGGTTTGCAGCACCTGATCGATGGCGTGACGCACCTGTTCGTGATAATCGGGATGGGTAAAGTCGTAAACGGTATGCCCGACCACAACATTGTCTGGCTGATCCATCACAGTATTCAAAAATTCAATGGTGCCATCTTGTTGCAGGTAGAATATTAAATCGGGGGCATTTTTAACCAGCGATTTCAAACGTGCCTCAGATTTTCGGGCACGAGCCAGGTTATCTTTAAGGCTTTGGGAGAGCAGGCGCACGGTAACGGCCGTTATCACCAAAAAAATCGCATAAAGAAGAAACTCCAACGTTTTTGAATCTTCCGTAAAAATCGCCCTTTCCACAAAACCGTTTACTTCCAACAGAATAACCAACCCCACCGAAAGCACAGTTAACCCGGTAAACAAGACAAATAACCAGGTATCCATCATGAGCCCGGCCATGATAATAATGATGGGCAGCATCAAAATAGTCGGATCATGCACACCAAAGCCCACCGTCAAAATGACAAAAACAATCACAACCATCATCAATAAAATCACAAAACTGGACGTCCGTAAATGCCCCCGCCGCAGCAGCCTGTAGCAAACTGCTATCACAAACAAAGCAGCAACCATCGCCATCATGGAGGGCGATAGTCCTTCTCCAAACAGGATCATCTGAGCCAGGGTCAAGATAGCTGATGAGGCAAACAACGTCAGCAAGCTGACATTCAGAATGCCCGCTATGCGATTATCTTCTTCGTTTTCAAATGTGGGTGGTGCCAGGAGGTGTTTGAGACGATCAATCATGGGATGATGTTTTCCGTTGCGTTTGAGAATTTTGCCTTAAAATTTAAGTGATAACGGCCGTTTTGCCTTAAAAACTGCTGGGACTACCAGTGACTTGATCTTACCATAGTGCTTATGAGTATGGAACTTTTCAGGCAAGGTCTCCTCTTTGGATTGGCTATCGCCGCCCCTGTGGGACCGATTGGTGTGCTCACCATCCGGCGCACCCTGGTGGGCGGCATGTTGTTTGGTTTGCTTTCCGGTTTAGGCGCGGCCACCGCCGACGCCGTTTATGGCAGTGTGGCCGCTTTGGGCTTAACGGCCGTTTCCGCTTTCCTCATCCAGCACCAACCCACCCTCCAACTCATCGGCGGCCTCTTCTTGCTCTACCTGGGCATCCAAACGCTTCGTGCCAAAGCAGTGGACAGTGAACAGTTAACAGTGAACAGTGAACAGTTAATTCAGTGGACAGCGAACCGCTTGCCGTAGACAAACTTCACAATTCACAATTCACAATTCACAATTCACAATTACACCTCGTCTTCATCTCCACCTTCCTCCTCACCCTCGCCAACCCCCTCACCATCCTCTCCTTCACGGCCGTTTTTGCCGGTTTTGGGGTGGGCAGTCAGACCAGCGGCACAGGGGCTGGTCTCTCCCTGGTGGTCGGCGTTTTTCTCGGTTCGGCTTTGTGGTGGCTCACCTTAACCGGGCTGGTAACGGCCGTTCGTGGCAAACTCAACAACCGCGCCTTCCGCGCCATCAACCTGGCCTCCGGGCTGCTCCTGATTGGCTTTGCCTTAACATTGCTGGTTGGCTTTTTCCGGTAACTCATTGACAAAGATGGTACACTCTCGCTTCTAGCCAAAGCTGGGTCATCAAAAGAGCTAATCATTTACGAGCCGTGGCTCCTTGCCGCGCCGGTGTAAACGCCAAGTGCCACGGCTCAATGCTAAGCATTGAACCATGCCCAAAAAAGGAATGCGACAACAGATGAACCAGCAAACAGAACAGGCGTTAAACCAGTTAAATACAGTTTTACCTTTGAAAGCACGACAAGAAAGTTGCCGCCCAGAAATCAAAGCACTCCACCAGGCAATCTTGCAATCGTTTGTCACCAATGGGCGTATTCTGACACGCGCAGAAATGGCGCAACAAGTCAGCAACCTGGATGAAGCCATCACCGTCTTGCAAAGCAATGACATGGTGGTCTTTGCCGAAGATGGCGAACCCGTCGGCGCCTACCCCTTCACGATGGAAAAACGTGAGCATCAAATTCTGGTCAACGGCCATCAAGTCCATGCCATGTGTGCGTTAGACGCCCTCGCCATCAGCCCCATGTTTGGCATGGACACCATCATCACCTCCCAATGCCGCGTAACAAGCGATCCGGTCACAATTCAGCAATCGGGCCAAACCATCAAGAATATGGATACGGCAGGCAACGTCTATTTTGGCATTGTGTGGGGCGCCGCCGATGGCAGTTCTTGCTGTGCCGACAGCTTGTGTATGGAGATGATTTTTCTACGAGACGGTGATGTTGCGCAGGATTGGCTGGCAGAAGATGCTGAAAACAGAGAGATTTTCACGTTACAGGAGTCAGTTGAGTTTGCGGAGCGGTTTTTTGTGCCGCTGCTGGTGTAATGGCGTGGTGGGGGTGGGGGAAACGGCCGTTATCCCCGATAAGATCAGCAATCGTACTACAAAAAAGGAATTCACTATGGAGCGCATTATTAAGCTGCTTTTAACAATAACAGAGGTTGGCATGATTGTTTACTGGGTATTCGCGGCCATGCTTGTACTCGGTTTGCTAAGCGTTTCACCAGAGTTAATGTACTCAAATTACCAAGACCCGCTGGTTGTGTCTTGGAACTGGTCGTTCTTTCCCATTGATATCCTTTTT
>CAVVFA010000024.1:0-136688 GCA_963747345.1 uncultured Chloroflexia bacterium
TGTCTATTGTTTTGCGGATCATGACAATACGGCTTGCTTGGGAAACGCCAATACGAGAGATTTACGCATCTGGATGAAAGAGCATGGACAGCAATATAAGCCACTTATTATTACTGAATATTCCATCCTTTACCCATATGAAGAAGATGCTGGCTCCTGTTTTCTTCAAGATGAGTTTGGCAAGTGCTTTACACCGAATAGGGTTAGTAATTATTTGCGAAATACGTTTGACCTAATTGATGGTGCCGGGGAAATGAAGGACGTGAATTTTGGTTTTCCTGTAGATGATTATCGTCTTGTACAACAAATTTTGTGGTTCAGCATCAATACAGTTAATAATTCACCTGGTTCTTCCAGTAATTTATATAATGATGGAATAACTCCAGTAGGGGCCGCGTTTATAGCAGAAATGGCGGAGCGCACACCTATCCCCAATCTAAAGACATGGTCTGTAACTAATGTGGCTGGCTTCATTAATCCTCCAGCCGCCACAGCGACGGTTACACTATCCGCAGATATCTACAACAATGGTAGTTTGACTGCCCCCGATTCAGTTATCGTAACTTTTTATGCAGATGCGGCAATGAAGAACGTCATTGATTCTGTTGCTATTCCAAGTGTTAGTGGATGCGCCCGCGGTTCAATTACGGCTACTGTTGATTGGAGCGGTTTAACTTCTGGCGTGCATCCGTATTGGGTGAAGGTGGATAGCAGTGGATTATTGGTTGAAGAATCAGAATCTGATAATGTAAATTCTGGTATTGTAATAATTGACCCGGAGCAAGTGTTTTTACCGCTCTCAACAAAATAATACAGTAAGTATTCAGCTAGAAGCCGAGGTTTTCGCCGGTATTCTATTTCGCAAGACGACAAAAACTTCGATTTTCTAGCGATTGAAATGCCAAAATCAAGGTTTATTTCATATGCAAACTATTTAAACTGCGCTAACAACTTTCAACGATGGTGATTATGAAGTGCGTGTTTATGCTATTCCTCGCTAAACAATAACGAGACATGAATAAAACCGATTATAAACTACTTTCTCTTACTTTAATTATTTTTCTTTTCTTTCAAGTTGTGCTTATCTATTATGCACGTATAACAGATTATGATGAAGCGGTTTTTTTGGATGTTGCCAGAAATATTCAACGTTCTCAACTTCCTCTGAGAATTTATTGGGCCAGAGGGGGTTTTATATTTCATACATACACCTCTTTATCTCTATGTTGTAACCGCATCTGTGATGTTATTGGGGGACAATCCCGGATTGGTTCGCTTGGTAACTGTATTTTTTGGTATGGGAAGTATTATCTTAACATACTTGACAGTACGACAAACACAAACGGCCGTTTCTGGTTTTGTTGCTGGGGTATTATTGGCATTGAATACATTTTTTGCCATTTATTCTTACTTCTTGGAAATGGCTGTTCCTATGATGTTTTTCATTCTCTTGGCAATATACTTGTTGTCCAGAGAATGGAACCGCTCATTTTGGCGATATTTTGGGGCTGGTATCGCCGTTGCTCTCGCAATTATGCTAAAAGAATTGGCTCTAATTTTTCTCGTGGTGGCAACATCATACGTTTTTGTTTTTGGGCGAAATTGGCGCGAACGCATATTATTATCTGTTTGGTTTGTGCTGCCAACCATCATAGCGATGGTAATGTGGGTATTATGGGGGGTCAACCTAGATAAAAGCGAATTTGGGGCAGGAACGTCGCGCTGGTTGGGGTTTATTCAGGGAGGCAATAATGCAGCCGGTACACGTGATCTTCAATTGCTCCCCTGGTTAAATATCCTTAGTAATAATTTTTATAGTTGGGGCATGCTTGTTTTATTTGGCTACGCAATTTTTGCCTATTTTATTTGGTTTCACCGAAAACTCCCCCAAATTTTTTGGTTACTGTTATTGTATTTTGGTCTCGCTACTGGTGCCTCGTTTTTTATTAGTATAAAAGAGCCTCGTCATATTATTGCTCTGATACCAGTGGTTGCTATGATGATTGGGATGCTGGTTAATTGGGAAGCTGTGTGGAATTGGGTTCGTACAAAACCGATAAGATTAATACCGATCGTTGCTATTGTTTTATTATTAGCTTGGAATATTTCGCCGTTTAAATTACCATCAATGGTTCAATGGGAACAAAAAGCAAGTTGGTGGGAGCCAATGTTTTCACACCGAATTTTCTATAGTCAACAATACTATAGTGTGCTCAAAGATACGGGCCATTACCTTGCAGAAGTCACACCACCAGAAACAATTATTACAGTTATGCATGAAGGGCCTATTGTTGGCTATTACGCAGATCGTTCCAATTATTTCCTTTATACAATGAAATACCCAAGAGTATTAGAAATTTTGGAAAACACGGAGTTTTTGGTTGTTGATCGACAATTGTTTTTTGAATTATCTCCAGAAGAAATCAATGTTGTAATGCAATATATAGAGGATAATTTTAAAGTAATACAGGTTTTAGATAACCAAAATCGACAAGTATCTGTTTATCAGCGTCAATAATCGAGCGGCTTTTGTTTAGCCAGGAATGTCCCAGGTCATATAGCTGATGTTTTCAGCTGGAATATATTGGCAACAATAGTCATACAGCATTTGTGGGTTGAAGCCTTTCGCACTTAAATGTTCATTTGTATGAAATTCTGCTGACAGATAATCAATAACCGTTAGCTTTGATGTGTTTAACAATATTTCGTATTCTGAACCCTCGCAATCAATCTTCAATAAGCGGCAATGATCAATTTTATATGTTTCAAAAATGGAATTTAGTGTCGTAGATTCCACTGGATATTCTACATAATTATTACTATCAAGATTGCCGGGTTCCCAAGTAGCGGTTGCGCCACCAGAATTATGTTTGAAATTGACGGTCATGAGCATAGAACGGCCGTCATTCGTTACAGCCTGATTAAATAAGTGGATATTTGTTACCCCATTTGCAGCTATATTTTTTTGAAAATGATGGAAATTGTCTGGAATTGGCTCATAGGCGTATATTGTTATATTCGGACGTAATTTTGCTAAATAGATAGAAAGAATGCCTATATGACCACCGATGTCAATAACCACATCATTTTCTTCGAAAGGAATACTATCCAAACCATAATATTCTTTGCTTAATTCCTGTGCAATGAGATTAGCTGCACCTGATGAAGCATAATCATAAATTTCCAGCTTAATACCATTGATGTTGTAGCAGCGCCCTACCGTAATTTGAGGTAGGGGGATTTGTTCGATTGCGGGCGAGTTCGGAAGAACCAATTGAGATTTTCCTAAAAGGCGTGGTATATGGTACTGAAAATATTGAGTAACACCCTGCCAATTTAATTTTTCCCATTTAGTGGTGGGGTGAGATTCTTTTTTTTGTTTGTCCGACATGCATTTTACCTTTATTTTTTGATTTGGATTCAGATAGATTGTGATTTTACCAGAAATTTTTCTATCAACACCGACATAGCCACGGGAATAAGAAGCAAAGCAGGTAAGATTTATAATTAAGGTTATTATTAGGTGATGAATATTACGGTTTTAGCGCATGGATGGATGGTATTTTTTATCATTCTAGGGGCTTCTTTTTCCCTTGGTTGGCTTATCATGGCTCAAGTGGTGTCAGCCCAACGGCCGTTTGTTGGCACGCACACCGAGATGGTTTTTGCAAGTCTTTCATTGGGCATTATTGTTATTGGTTGGTTGGCTTTTGTTTTAGCTGAAATCGGTTTTTTTTCTATTCTCGCATTGACGTTCCTTTGGGGCGGACTCTGTTTGCTTCTTGTGTTGCGCATACAAAGGCATAAATCGGGATGGCGTATACCTTTTACTTACTCAGCAAACGACAAGCGGCTTTTTTCTTTTATACCTAATTGGCTTGAATCTGTGGCACTAGGCGTATGGCTGTTCGTAGCCGTTTTCCTCTTCTTTCGTCCGCATCATTTTATTACCGGAGCTGCGGATGCGGGAGTTTATGTTAACTTGGGTGCTAATATTGCCCAGACTGGGCGTATTCTAATTCAAGACGATGTACTTGCCAGCTTGCCGACTGCCCTTTACGCATCCTTCTTACGTCCCATCAGCAATGCAATTACCCCATACTACATCTTGCCAGGTTTCTCTGTAGTCGGTGAACCCGCTGGCGAAATCATCCCTCAATTTTATCATCTACACCCAGTCTGGCAGGCTATTGCCTATAGTTTAGGTGACGTGCAAGTTGAACTGATGGTAACCAGTTTCTGGACGCTATTGGGTTCTTTAGCTTTTTATTTTACAGTACGTCGGCTAGTTGGATGGGAAATTGCGCTATTGGCGTTAGCTGGATTGACTTTAAATGCAATGCAAGTCTGGTTTGCTCGGTATCCTACTACCGAACCGCTGACACAATTTTTATTATGGACAGGTTTGTGGAGTCTAAGTGTTTGGGTTGAGGAACCCAAAAAGCGACCATTATGGGGATTGTTAGCGGGGTTGGCATTGGGTCAAACCTTTTTAGTAAGGATTGATATGCTTTTTATTTTGCCTATATTTGTGTTGTTCGGCGTATGGTTATGGGCAAGAAACGGTTGGAAACGTGAGTACAACTGGTTTTTTCTGCCGCTGTTCCTTCTTGTTTTGCATTCTCTCGTTCATGCACTCTGGCAAAGTCAGCCCTACTTTTTTGAATTATTTGGCTTTGCCTTACGCTTGTTATCCAAAAGTTGGATTATTCCGGTAGTGATAGGAATTGGGTTGCTGGTGCTAGTTATAGGACTTGGTCGGTATCGACGCCAATTTTTACAATGCGTAGATCGCTATCAACGGCCGTTACTCGGGGT
This sequence comes from uncultured Chloroflexia bacterium, assembly GCA_963747345.1. GTDB lineage: Bacteria > Chloroflexota > Anaerolineae > Promineifilales > Promineifilaceae. The sequence continues at coordinate 4,819 of CAVVFA010000024.1, forward strand.
TCTTATTCTCGCATTTATTCTTTGGGCGATTTATGGCTGGTTTATTCGACCAAATATTGGAGAAGTAATCCTATGGAACGATCCTTACGGAGAAACGAAAATCCCGCAACTTAATCATGAAAATCTGATACGAATCGGATGGTATCTTTCTCCGCTTGGTGTTTGGCTGGGAGTTGCTGGTATTGCTATGATGATTTGGAAAGTAAATGGAACAACGGCCGTTATGCTCGCTACCACCCTCCTCTTTTCCATCATATACATCACCAATATTCGGGCGACAAACTTCCAAATTTACGCCATGCGCCGATATGTTCCAGCTACCCTGCCTATTTTCATTATGGGTGGCGCATATTTCTTGGGTTGGTTAGCCGCGCGCAAGAAAATCATAACATCCAGCCTCGCGTTAATCATAACCATTGCTTGGTTAGGGGGATTCATTTGGTTATCCCGAGGGTTCATTAGCCAGGTCGATTATCAGGGTATCTTGCCACAAATCAATCAACTTGATGCTCAACTTGCCCCAGGTTCCATCCTGATTTTTAACGATCCCGCCCCTATTGGACAAGGTGATTCACTGGGAACACCCCTTCGCTTTCTCAAGGGTCATTACGTACTGACTTTGCGCGACCTAGCAGTGCTAGATGAAGATCTGTTTGCCCAAACCTTGCAGCAGTGGCAAGATCAGGGATACAACATATATTGGATCATGGTTCCAGATGGGCATACATGGCCGCTATCTGACTGGCATCTTAAGGAAGTGGGAACATACAATATTCAGGCAGGCGTTTTAGAACATTCGTTTTATCATCGTCCCACACAGGTGAAAAATCAAAATTGGCAAGGCCAAATTACTAAAATCTATAAAGCACAATAATTTATTCAGATGATTAATGGATCCAACAATACACCGATACAACGACCTCACATAGCATATTTTAGCCCCTTACCCCCTACGCACAGTGGTATTGCTGACTATAGTAGCGAGTTGTTACCCCATTTAGTCAACCACGTAGATATCACCTTGTTTTCTACTGAGCCAAATAAAATTGATTCTGAATTGAGGGAACACTTTCCAATTTACTCAATAGAACATTATCCAGAAATGCGGTGGCAATTTGATATACCATTCTATCAGATGGGGAATAATGCTTATCATGAAGCGATTTATCACATGTTTTTGCGCTATCCCGGGTTGGTAACGTTACATGATTATTCTCTGTATCACTTTATGGCACACCGTACAATTGATAGTAACCAAGTTGGTGGTTATATGCGTGAATTAGGCTATGGATTGGGGAGTCGGGGAATTGAACAAGTTCGGCAAAATAGAATGGGAGACACTGCCTATCCATTGCATGAAGCCCCCTTGAACAAGCGCCTTCTTGATTTGAGTTTAGGCACCGTTGTGCATAGTTACTATGCTAAAAATTTAATTTCGGCTCAAAGTCCAGAGTTGCCAGTCGCGGTGATTCCGCAGCACATGACAATTCTAAGCGAAGAATCCCGCCGTCATCAATTACCATGGCCTCAAGATGCTGTCATTTTTGCCAGTGTTGGACAAATCACAACAGCAAAACAAATCGAATTCGCTTTACGTGCCTTTAAGAAGCTGCGTGAAGAACATTCCCATGTTTTTTATTTATTAGTGGGCGAAAAGATGGGAGATGTGGATTTAGCGGGAATCATTCAAGCTCTCGACCTGTGTGGTTGTGTGCAGCATATTGGGTATGTAACTGATAAACAAGAATTTGTGGATTGGATTTATGCGTCTGATGTCATCATCAATTTACGTTATCCGACTATTGGGGAGACTTCGGCATCTGCTTTAAGAGCCTTGGCGGCTGGTCGTGCGCTCATCCTGTTTGATCATGGCTGGTATAGTGAACTCCCTGATGATATTTGCATCAAGATTCCGCCCTTGGATGAAGATGCGTTGGTTTCTGTCATGTCCCAACTCGTACAACAACCCAAAATACGACAGCAGTTAGGCGAACATGGACGACAATACATAAATAACCAGCATCTTCCCGATTCTGTGGCGAATGCTTATGCCTCATTTATTCATGACCAATTAAGTCGATTAAGAATCCGTCTTCCCAAATCGGATTTTGATGAGTCTAAGAAAATTTAAGTGCCGTGTCGTGGTTAAGGTATATCGCGTATGCTTTTTGCTGGTTTTCTGCTGTGCATAGAAACGAGAAACGACTTTGAAATTCACGGATCCCGAGTTAAGCGCTATAATGGTCAGCGCAAAAGCACATAATAAAGCGATATGCAATCAAGCTATATTGAAAAGGGTTTCATAATGGATGATCAAGAGATCACGACAGAAGTAAACATTGAAGAGATTATGCAACAGATACGAAGCCAGATTTTGGTTCGGAAAACGGCCGTTTCTGGCCAAGATGTGCCTGTTATCAATATCGAAGGCAAACGTTTCCCCCCTGAATTTTACGAACATCTATACCAAGCCGCCATGATTCATAACCAAATCGGTATCGAAATCCACGTTACAGAGGTCAATCTTCCTATAATTGGCTCTATGTTAGAGAAAATAAGGATGAAACTCCACGAGTTAGTTGCTTTTTATGTCAATAAATCGGCGGCGCAACAGATACAATTCAACACCCATATCCTTCAAGCATTGAATCTCATTGCACAAGAGATGGAAACCGAGAATTAAAGGGAAAAAGTATATTATGTTGTCATTTAACCAAATTTATAACAAGTTTCGCCAAAGAAACATAACTAATTTTAATAAAGCAACAAAAGAAGATATACGATACTGTTACCGGCTATTTCTCAACAGAGAACCAGATGAGGAAGGTTTTAACTTTTATAAAGGACTGATCAAGCAAAGCAACATAACCACTCAGTATTTAGTAAACTCTTTTCTAAACGGAGCCGAATTCAAAAGCATTCAGGATAAACTAAGGGAGCCTACACTGGTTGAAATGCCTAAGTTTGATATGTATGTACGTATGAATGATATGTTTATTGGCGCGGCAATTTATCATACACACACTTATGAACCGCATGTTGCTCACCAAATTGAGACCCACTTAAAACCAGGCATGACTTTCGTGGATGCAGGTGCCAATATTGGCTTTTTTACAATGATGGCAGCGAGTTTAGTTCAAGAAGAAGGGCAAGTGTTTGCCTTTGAGCCAAATCCTGACAATTGTGAGCTTATCAGAAAAAGCATTGAAAAGAATCACTTTAATAATGTACGTGTCTATCAAAATGCCATTGCTGAGGCTAAGCAAACTTTCGATTTTTCTGTTGACATTAGTAATGGACGTATATTGCATGAATCTTATACAGATAGTGGCCTTGCTAATTATGAAGTTCAGGCCATCACATTAGATGAAATATTGGCAGATTTATCTCAGCTTGATTTAATCAAAATGGATATTGAAGGGGCAGAACCCCGTGCTTGGCAAGGTATGATTGAGACTATTAAAAAACATCGACCTATTGTAATTTTTGAATTTTCTCCTTCTGCTATTCAGTTGACAAGCCAGGTGCAGCCAGAAGGATTTTTGGCGACAATACAACAAAATTATGATTTATTTATTTTGCATGACTCAGGGAAAACAAGTTCACACAGGCAGTCCCAAGATGAGATCATGAGTTATTTCTCAGCGTCACGCCATCACCTTGATATTATTGCCTACCCCCATTAGTACGATGAAGTTGGCATTTGTTACTCCTTGGTATGGGCCAGATATCCCTGGCGGGGCTGAGGCACTAGTCAGGCATACGGTTGAGAAGCTGCATCAAGCAAATGTTGATGTAGAGATTTTGACAACGACTATTAAGGATTTTTATGCTGACTGGGGGCAAAATGCGCACAAACCAGGTATCTATCAAGTAAACGGTATTACTGTTCATCGGTTCCCTGTCCAAAAACGTGACAAACAAGCATTCGATAAAATAAATTGGCGGCTCATAAATAACCTTTCCATCACGAGCGAACAAGAACAAATATTTATCAATGAAATGATTCGCGTGCCAGCTTTGTACAAGTACATTGTCCAGCATGAGTCTGATCGGTTGTTTGTATTCATCCCCTACATGTTTGCTACCACGTACCATGGTGCAAAAATTTGTCCCGAACGCAGTTTAATGATCCCTTGTTTGCATGATGAAAGTTATGCGCGACTGGGCATTTATCGAGAGGTTTTGGCTCAGGTAAAAGGGCTCATCTTTAATGTTGATGCGGAGTTAACTTTAACTGAACAGATAGTGGGTTCCACCAACGAACAGATACGTACTGTGATAGGGGTAGGTGTTGATACGGATTTTACCGCAGACGGGGAACGGTTTCGCCGTAAATATCATTTGGATAAACCATTTGTCCTTTATGCTGGGCGGCGTGAGGCAGGCAAAAATGTGCCGATGCTGCTTGATTATTGGCAGCGATTTCAACAGGAGTCGAAGCAAGATGCGAAATTGGTTCTCATCGGCTCTGGCTCTGTAAATATTCCGCCTTCTGCTGAATCTTCTGTTCTCGATTTAGGCTTTGTTCCGGTGCAAGACAAATATGATGCTTATGCAGCGGCTGATGTTTTCTGTATGCCATCAGTTCATGAAAGTTTTTCAATTGTCATCATGGAAAGTTGGCTGGCAGGGACTCCCGTTTTGGTGAATGGAAATTGTGCCGTAACGAAAGAACATAGTCAACGTTCTAATGGAGGTTTGTATTTTCACAATTATGAGGAGTTTGCGGCTGCTTTGACTTATTTGCTAGATCATCGGGAAACGGCCGTTACTATGGGACAACAAGGGCGTCAATATGTCCTAACTCACTATCATTGGGACATTATCATCGGAAAATACCAGAAAATATTTCAAGAGGCATTCCTATCATGACAGCAGTTCCCTTAACCGTACATATTATGACGGCGGCAATGACCCCTGGTGATGCCATCGGCAATTACATTTTATCAAGTGCCCGAATTTGGCGAGAATGGGGTGCACGGGTAGAAATATATGCCGATTATGTGGCCCCTGTTTACGGGGGATTAGTAAAACCCACCATCTTATATCCGGCAATGGGCGATGCGCTGTTATGGTATCATTACTCAATTTATGCCGATAATGTAGAAACGGCAATTAAAAGCCCTGATTACAAAATTATGGATTTCCACGGCATTTCACCAGCTTACTTATTCGCTGGGCAAAACAGGCATATGCAAACTTTATGCCAACAGGGAATTGATCTGTTACCCGATTTGCACAATGTGTTTGATACCTGCGTCGTCCATTCAGAATACACACGAGAGGTTTTGATTGATAATGGTTTTGATGACACTATCATCCACAAACTACCGTTGATCGTCGATACACCGCGATTCGAGGATGCGGTGGATGAAGATCTGGGTGCGTTGTTGGGCAAACTGGAGTATTTGTTGTTCGTTGGTCGCCTTGTGCCACAAAAAGATATTTTGGCGATGCTGGATATTTTTGAGAAGGTTCATCAGCAGCGACCACAAACTTGTCTCGTTTTGGTGGGTTCTCAAGATCACACCCCCTCTTATCAAAACCAAATTCAACAAGCAATCAAACGCAAGGGACTTGACGACCGTGTTATGTTTACCGGGCAAGTGAATGACATGGCCGTTTTGGCGACATTGTTACAAAAAGCATCATTTCTTATCGTCACATCAGATTGGGAAACGTTTTGTGTTCCAGTTGCAGAAGCGATGTTTTTTGGCACACCGCCCATCGTGCATAATATTCCACCGTTGCCGGAGATTGCAGGTACAGGCGGGGTTGTGATTGATAAAAAGAATGTGGGGGAAACGGCCGTTACCATTCTCAATATGCTTGAAGATGAAACACAATACAATGCATTAAGCCAGGCCGCCAAATTGCGTTCAGAAAATTTTACGGATACCGCCTTGATGGCAGCATTGCAAAACATGTTGGTGACCGTGTTTGGGAAGAAGATTTCGTGAGTCGCCCCCGTCGAATTGCCATCGTTGTGCAACGATACGGCGAAGATGTGAATGGGGGGGCAGAGGTAGCGGCTCGTTGGTTGGCTGAGCGTTTGCAACATACCGTTGAAGTTAGCGTGCTGACAACTTGTGCCGTTGATTACACAACTTGGCAAAATGTCTATCCTCCAGGGAAATGTCAAATTAATGGTGTCCAAGTCCACCGTTTTCCCGTAGACCAGGCGCGTGATTGGCAGAAAGCGCAGCAAAAAACTCGAAAGATTCTATTAACAAAGCATACCTTATTTGATGAAATTGAGTGGATGAAGGATCAGGGGCCGTATTCTTCTCTTTTGTTCGAACATTTAGTTGATGTGTATCCGTATTACGATCATTTTGTTTTTTTCACCTACTTGTATGCGACCACATTTTTTGGTCTGCCTTTAGTGTCAGATAAGGCAATCCTGGTGCCAACCTCGCATGACGATCCTTATCTCTCTTTGTCTGCCTTTCGCTCTCTTTTTCATCTACCGCAAGCGTTAATTTATCTGACGGAACCGGAAAGGACTTTGGTTCATCAGGAGACACAAAATCAAAAACGGCCGTTTATGGTTGGCGGTGTCGGAGTAGAACCCCCTCAAGACCCTTCCGCAGAACGGTTTCGACAGCAGTATGGCATAGAAGGGGATTTTTTCCTTTATGTTGGTCGTATTCACGAATCAAAAAACGTACCAGAACTTTTATCGTTCTTTAAACGATTTCAAGAGACTTGTACACGCTCGGTAAAATTGGTATTGATAGGTAAATCGCATCTTGATTTACCTGAGGATCCAGACATTATCCATCTTGGTTTTTTGCCAGAACGAGATAAATATGACGCCATCAAGGCGGCAACATTACTAATCATGCCATCCTTATATGAAAGTCTATCGATTATTATTTTGGAGGCTTGGTTGATGAAGACGTCCGTGTTGGTAAACGGCCGTTGTGAAGTTCTAAAATACCAATGTCGTCAAAGTAATGGAGGATTGTATTATACAACCTATGTCGAATTTGAATCCTTATTAAATTTACTATTAAGTTCTTCAAGCTTACGTAAACAACTGGGTGAACAAGGCCATAAATTCACAGCTCAAAATTATAGCTGGGAAACGATAATCACTAAGTACCAAGCCTTATTTAGTACTTTAATTCCATAAACAGAAATGTTGTGAAATCGGCACAAATAAGAGGATAAACAAACCTTTAAGCATAGCCTTATTCAACGAAATAGATAGTCGATTCACAATTATTACACCAGTGTCACCCTCCGCTTGGCCAATATTTTAATCCTAAACCTCATTAAAAAAACAAAATAAAATCATAGTTTCATTTATTAACAGGAAGTAATCCCCTCCATTTTCCTATTGGATTCCACCACATTGTGTCGTAGTCTGTAAGTAAGAACTTGCAAATTACGCATAATACCTCACATCGAATAAACACATTCAATTGAATGATTTGGAGTAATAATGGTACTAAAACATTTGTTAATAAAACCAACAGCTATTGTTGGATTAGTTTTAATTGTTTTCCTTTCACTAAATATAGCTACAACTAAAAGTGCAGCAGTCGATGTAACGCCTATCTGGAGTACAAATTTACAACATACACGATGTACATCTCCATCATGTGAGACAAGTTCTCCTGTTTTGGTAGATTTGACAGGAGATGGGGTTCTGGACATCGTTTTGGCTACAAGCAATGGTTGGGTGATGGCCATAAGAAACAATGGGACATTACTTTGGGAGACAGATGTTGCAGCTTATTTTGGTATGGCGGCCAATACGCAACACATAAATTCTTCGCCAGCAGTTGCTGATATTGATAATGATGGGCATTTAGAAATCGTGGTTGGGACAGGGGCTACGGGACAGGGTTTTTGTACACAGGGAGGCGTTATCGTCCTCGATCATAATGGGAAAAAACAGGTGGGCTGGCCTTATCGCACAAGCGATGATGTTATTCCTCCGGTTGGTTGTACAGATACAGTGTTTTCCACGCCCGCTTTAGGAGATTTAGATAAAGACGGTGATATGGAAATTGTCGTTGGCAGTTTTGATAAACGAATTTACATATTGCACCATAATGGCACAGTGGACAGTAACTTTCCGATTGACAGTGCTCATAGTGTCCGGTTCCCAAGTTGGAAAGATTTGAAGGGGAAATTAGCTGATACGATTTGGTCATCACCTTCTCTGGCAGATATGAATGGGGATGGCTATTTGGACATCATACTGGGAACAGATGAAGGGAATTTTGGTTCCAGTTGGGGTTCTTGGCCTGGTAATTGGACATGCTCTTATTCACTTCCCTCCTATTTGACTCAAGATTATTGTGGTGGTGCCTTATATGTTATCGATCGCCAGGGTAATCATTTACCAGGATTCCCTAAGCATATTCATGAAGTCATATCATCTTCTCCTACTATTTATGATATTGATCGGGATGGTTTCCCAGAAATATTTGTGGGTGCCGGCAACTTTTACTACAACAATAGTGCGGATCACCCCACAATGAGTTTTCGTATTTATGGATGGGATAATCAGGGTAATGATTTGCCTGGATGGTCTGGTGGGAAAGTAACTGGCGGATCAACGCCAGCATCACCCGCTATAGGAGATATTTCCGGGGATGGCATGGCCGAAATTGTTGCCCTGAGTATGGATCATAAGCTATACGCTTGGAAAACAAACGGAACACCAGTAGCAGGTTTCCCCATGATACCCACAGCCGGGGATGGTGGTAGCAACGCTTATAATGTTGGCGACAGCCCTGTTCTTGGCGATTATGATGGTGATGGCAAGATGGAGGTTTTTATTAGAACCGGATGGCATGTTACAGTGGTAGATGGAGATGGAATACAGTTAACTAAATCATCGAATACATCTATAAAACCACTTTTTACTGCCAATGGTTTATTGCAAAACAACCCCGCTGTTGGTGATATAGATAATGATGGCAAGCTGGAATTAGTGGCACATAATACGACATTGTATGTGTGGGATTTACCAACTGCTGGCAGCAAAGCGGATTGGCCGATGTTTCGCTATAATGCGGCTCGGACAGGACATCTTATTCAACCGATGATTATTGTTGCACCGTCTACTGCCTTTACGCTTCTTGAATCGTCAGATACAGATGATGTTCAATTTACGATTACGTTAAACGATAACAGTGGCCAATTAATTACTTGGTCAGCTATCAGCGATAATCCAGATGCTACAGTTTTTCCGGCTGGAGGGACTTTTGTAGGTGAAACAACATTCAAAATTACTGTGGACTCCAACAGCTTGTCTATGGGAGAAAATGTAATTGGTAATGTGACCATTACCGGCAAAGCCAATAATCTTCATATGATTAATAGCCCAACATCGATACCTGTTACTGTGTTGGTTGTTGACAAAATACACGCTGTATTTTTACCGATAGCGATTGATAACTAAATTCCCTCCTTCTGCATTTATGCTATAAACTTGGTCTTGGGTTGTTTGAAACTCAAGACCAAGTTTATAAGGATGTGGATTGTGCGTATTTTGTTTCTTGCCCCAGCATTCCCTCCGTTTTCCGGTGGTGGAGAACGGTATGTTGGTTCTCTTGCTCATGGATTAGCCCGGGAAGGATGCCAAGTAACTGTGGTTACGAGTACGGCTCAAACAGAACAAGAACTGTGGATGGGGACGACCAAGCAAAAAACCAGCCAAAATATAAATGGTGTTCAAGTTATTAGATGTCCCATACGGCCGTTTTTCGGTGGACGTAATGGTTTGTTAACATGGCGGAAAGGGATGGCACTACTTTCCTTGGCGTCGAACAAGTCGGCGGGGCTTCTCTTCAAAATGGCTCGCTTTATCCCCCCTATTTTAGAACTGGATGAAACACTCAATAACCTACAGGATTCCTTCGATTTAGTACATGGCTTCAATATCTCTTGGGAATATACCTTAATGGCGGGATGGCGATATGCGCGGGCGCGGGAACTCCCTTTTGTAGTTACTCCTTTTGCTCATTTTGGTTCCGGTCAGCAGGATCGGGTTGCGTTAAATTCAACCATGGCGCATCAGCGACACATCATGAATGATGCCGATGCTGCCCTGGTCTTAACTTCGATAGAAGCAGATAGCTTAGGGCAATATCACATCAATCCACGAACAATCGATGTAATTGGTGCGGGATTGGATGATTTGCCCCCACGCTTACAGTCTGGGCAAGTCGTGGCTGACTATCAATTACCGTCTCCTTTTGTTGTATTTATTGGTCGTGCCAATCAAGATAAAGGCGCAATTGATGCCGCCAAGGCGATCTTGACATTGCGACAACAAGGCGAGATTGTAACTTTGGCAATAATCGGGCAAGTTGCACCCGATTTCAAGCGTTTTTACACGGGTTTGAGCGATATTGAAAAATTGGGGATAACCTTACTAGGAACCTTGTCTGATTCTGAAAAGCATGCCCTACTAGAAGTATGTGCCTTGTTGCTCATGCCATCTCACAGTGACTCATTTGGCATTGTCTTTTGAGAAGCGTGGGCACACAATAAACCTGTTATTGGCGCACGGGCGGGCGGGATTCCCGGTGTGATCGATGACGGCGTTAATGGGCTGCTTGTCCCCTATGGTGATGTACCCGCCCTATCCCAGGCTGTTTATCGTTTATTGACGGACATGGATCTTAACCGGATAATGGGGCAAAAAGGGTATGAAAAAATTGCTGAAAAATACAATTGGAACCATGTTGTTGAACGAACAATGAATAATTACCAAAAATGCCTTGCTTATTTTAGCCAAAGCATAGACTGAGAATTATTTATGATAGGTATTCAAGAGAATCTGGGGAAGCACAACTAAAGTTTTGCGAATCTTACACGTAGTCCACCAATATATGCCTCATTTTGTGGGCGGAACAGAACTATATACGCAAACCCTGGCTCGGTATCAGGTGCAATCGAATCATTCGGTTGCAATTTTTAGTCCATCACCGGAGCCGCCGGTTTCACAACGGCCGTTTACCCAAAATGAGGACGATGGCTTACGTATTTATCAAGTCGAGTTCGGGCCTCAAAGCCGTACCCAGGTTTTTCGCAATACCTTTGCGAATAAGCAACTTGATTCAGGATTCAAAGTTGTTCTTGCTAAAGAAAAACCAGATATTATCCACATCCAACATTTGATGGGCTTGCCCATGAGCCTGATTGCGCAGATTAGGGAAGCCAGCATTCCCTACGTCATCACCTTGCATGATTACTGGTATGGTTGCGCGAATGCGCAACTTATTACAAATGATACGGGAGAAATATGTGCGGGGCCTGATAAAACGGGCCGTAATTGTGGCCGCTGTGCCGTCGCCCGTGCGGGAAGGACAAGCTTTAATTCAGTCTCCTCACTTATTGCCCCGTTGATGGTCTATCGTAATCGCCGGCTCAGCGAAATTATCACCCAGGCCAATCAGGTGATTGCCCCGACCCATTTTGTTAAGACAATTTATGAGCAAATGGGCGTGCCTACCCAAAACATCATTGTTATTCCACATGGTATAGAAATCCCCCATGAGGTTATTGACGCTATTTTGGAGAAACGGCCGTTATCCCCCGAAAACACCTTGCATATAGGCTATGTAGGCAGCATCGCTAAACAAAAAGGCGTGCATAATTTAATTGAAGCAGTTAACCAATTGCCATACGAAGGCATCCAGTTAACCATCTACGGAGGGCTAGACGACTTTCCAGATTACGTAGACCATCTCAAAAAAATCGCGCAGCATCCTGGTATTCATTTTGCGGGACGGGTTGCCCGCGAGGAAATTTGGGAGGCTTATGCCAGTTTTGATATTTTAGCGATGCCAACACTATGGTATGAAGCCTCCCCCCTAACCATCCAAGAATCATATGCAGTTAAGACACCCATCATCGCCTCTCGTATTGGGGCAATGCCTGAAAAAATCACCGACGGCGTGGATGGAATACTTGTGCCGCCAGGGGATATTAATGCATTGTCTCAGGCATTGCTTTTGTTGAAGGATGACCCCCGCAAATTGGTGCAACTACGTTCTGGTATTCAACCTGTCTATACCATGAGAGAACAGGTACAAGATATAATTGAAGTATACAAGAACTATTTAGTAACCTCCGTCGAGAGTTAATTAGAAGCCGGGGTTTGGGAAGAACCTCTACGATCTGGCTGCTGGCGAGCTTTTCGCACACCCCTCGAAAATGTGCGCATTCCCCAAATAAACGTATTCAAGTTATAATGACAGACGGCATTGCTCAAATAATAATTTTAAATCTAAATGATTGATCTGAATCCAATTATCTAACTGGTTACATACCAACAAAGCATCTACAATGCCCAATATGATGCCTAATCGGTAGGCTATTTACAGCTTTCTGCTTAATTGAGAAAAGATAAGGTAATATAAAGAAACATGTCCTCGGAACTCGAAACCGCTCCGAACCAAACCTTTGAAGCGAATATCTACGACACAGACTATAAACCCACCTGGAAAGAAAAATCGCAGGAGTTGTTCCACTATCGCTCCCTGCTCAAAAATTCCGTAATCCGGGATGTTAAGGTACGTTATAAAAACTCGTTTTTAGGGATTTTATGGAGTTTGTTAAATCCATTACTAATGATGATTGTGTATACAATTTTGTTTACCAAATTGATCCCAAATAATTCAATCCGTGTCTACCCTATTTTTATTCTGGTTGCTTTGATTCCCTGGCAACTCCTCTCTGGTTCACTCATGAGAGGAACGACTGCTATCACTGAAAATGGGGCATTGGTGCGCAAAGTGTATTTTCCGCGTGTTATATTGCCCACATCTGTTTTGTTTTCAAATGTGGTAAATTTTTTATTAGCGTTCATCGTCTTAATTATCCTTTTATACACCTTCAAAATTGGTTTAACTATCCACGCTTTGTGGGTGCCGGTAATTCTGTTAACACAGCTCGTTTTTATGCTGGGACTCATGTTGATTCTGGGAACTTTCCATGTTTTTTATCGGGATGTTATTATGATTTTGGATGTTGTGTTATTAGCGTGGTTTTTTCTTACACCCATTTTTTATCCGCTTGAACAAATTAGCACGTCAGCCACTATTATGGGAGTCACATTCAACCCATCCGTTGTCATGCGCTGGATAAACCCTATGGCCTCTATTATTGATGGATACCGCACTGTCTTGTGGGGGACTTTGGATAGTAATGGGCCAGTTAGTATGGATCCACTTTATCTGCTGCGTACTTTTGTAACGGCCGTTATCATTCTAATCATCGGCTATTTTGTTTTCCAACGATACGAACACAACTTTGCCGAAAAACTATAGCTTATGCACCCTTTCTCATCCTTCAAACCATCAAAATATTGGCCTCTTTTTCTTGTCTTAACAGCGCTACTTCTGGCGGCTTGCGGCAACGTCGACCCCCGACCCAACCCCCACTTCTGCATCATTGGCAATTGTAAAACGGCCGTCTGCCACCCCCACAGAACTGCCCCCAACTGATACGCCAGAACCAACGAATACCCCGCGCCCTACCAGCGACAACCCGGACGCGACGCAAGAACCAGACGGCACGCCTACATCCGAGCCAACCGTGCTCCCCTCGCCAACCAGCCGTGTCGTGCTCGATCCGACCTTGGATGCGACCGTCGCTGTTGGCTATTTGCGCGAAGGAGAACCAACGCCGGCTGTGCCTATTCCCACGGCCGTTCCCACCTTTGAAGTTCCGAAAGGCACCACCAACATCCTCCTGCTTGGCAGCGACGACCCCATCGATGACGCCGATGCAGGCCGTACCGATACCATGATGATCGTCACCATCAACCCAGATGGCCCCACCGCTTCCATGGTTTCCCTGCCGCGTGACCTCTATGTTTACATTCCGGGCTTCACCATGAACCGGCTGAATACCGCGATGGCGCGTGGCGAAAATGTTGATTATCCTGGTGGCGGCATCGGGATGCTCAAGCAGACCATCCTCTACAACTTCGGTATTCCTATCCATTACTACGCTCAAGTCGATTTTCAAGGGTTTAAAGATATTGTAGATGCGATGGGTGGCGTAGATTTAGCCGTAAGCTGTGAACGCAGCGACTGGCGGCTCAAATCGCCCGAACTCTACGTCGAAGACCCCGATAACTGGGAAGTCTTTACCCTGGAACCGGGCATACACCACATGGATGGCGACTTAGCCCTCTGGTATGCGCGGAGCCGTTTGCTAGACCCCTTATCCGACTGGGGACGCAGCCGCCGGCAGCAGCAACTGCTGCGTGCCATGTTTAACCAGGGCTTAGACCTTGGCTTGGTCACAGAAATCCCAACGCTATGGAATACTTACAAAAACACCATTGACACTGATATGGACTTGGGAAAAATGCTGCAACTGGCGACCATTGCCCCGGCTGTTCGTGAAAATGGCATCCAAAACCTTTACCTGGCTGGTAAAACTGAATCTTTAGTGACGCCTGGTGGCGCGGCCGTGCAAATCCCCATTTGGAGAGGGCAAGGCATGATGGAAGATACCTTCCAACAGTTATTCCGCCCGCCAGCACTCAACCGGGCCGCCCGTCCTCCCATTACCGTTGAAATTATCAATGCCACCGGCAATCCCGATATGGGCTTGCTGGCGGCGGACAATCTGGCCTGGTTTGGCTTTGCGCCTATTTTGGGCAAACCGGCGGAGACGCCTGTTGAACTTACTCAAATGAGCTACTACAAACCTAATTTCAAAGAATCGTACGATTGGTTGATTGCTTGGATTTTTGACGAAAAAACGTCTGAAATCGAACTCGTCTCAGATGACAACTACGAGTATGATTACCGCGTCGTGCTGGGTGAAGATTATGACCCCTGCCGACCGCAGTTATACGCCCCACAACCCAACGAATAGCAGGTTATTGTAACGGCCGTTACGCAACGGCCGTTATCCCATTCAAATCCCATATTACGCAAGCCGCACACAGGAGAACGTGCTATGACTGCCCTCATCAACAATAAACGCGAAATTCGTGGTTGGATGATGTACGACTGGGCGAACTCAGCTTTTAGCACCACAGTCGTAACGGCGCTGCTTGGCCCCTATATACAAGCGATAGCTGAATCTAGTCCGGTGCCATATTCAATATTCGGCTTAGAAATTGAGAGTGGTGCCATATTTCCCTTTCGCTGTTTCGATTTCGGTAATTCTACAAGTTTTATTTTTACCGCTCCTGGGAACAATCGCAGATTATACCCATTTAAAAAGGCGCCTATTTTTTACGTTTGCTTACAGTGGCGCTATAGCGACCATCTTATTGTCCTTTTTGCGTGGAGACTCGGTTTTTGTTGGAACCAACACCGCAATTACTTTGGGTATGCTACTTTTTATTCTAGCTAATCTGTCTTTTGGCGCGGCTATTGTGTTTTACAATTCTTTCTTGCCAGATATTGCCTCCCCCGATCAACGAGATCGAGTTAGCTCTCAAGGCTGGGCATTCGGTTATTTAGGAGGAGGCCTTTTATTATTAGCAAACTTCGGCTTGCTGATAATAGTTGAGGATCAAGCATTAGCCATACGCATTAGTATTGCTAGTGCTGGTATTTGGTGGCTTGTTTTCACCTATCTATTTCCTCAAAAACGGCTTGTTCAAAGAAACCCTGCACAGCAATTGCCAAAAGGCACTAATTATATAAAGCACGGTGTTCGCCAACTCATCAAAACTTTTGTTGAGTTGTGGCGTATGTATCCTATGACTTTGCGTTACTTGGTCGCATACCTCATTTACAATGATGGTATTCAAACGGTCATCGTCGTCTCCACCGCCTTTGCCGCCAATGAGTTGGGCGTGGAAACTCAATCGCTATTGTTGTTGGTACTCATGATTCAATTTGTGGCCTTTGGTGGGGCGCTAATCTTTGGCTGGCTGGCGGGGCGCATCGGCGCTAAGCGTGCCATTATTGTTAGCCTCGTTATCTGGTCTGGTGTTGTGATTTTTGCCTTTGCCTTTTTGTATAGCGAAACCCAATTGTTTGTCTTGGGGGCAGTTTTGGCAATCGTTTTGGGGGGTTCACAAGCACTGAGCCGGTCTTTGTTCTCCCAAATGATTCCTACCGACCAAGAGGCGAAGTATTTTGGTTTTTACGAAATCAGTGAACGCGGTACTGCCTGGATTGGCACGGCAGCATTTGCTTTGGCGCTTCAAATAACCGGTTCGCAGCGCATTGCGATTGGGCTGCTCATCGTTTTCTTCATCGTGGGGCTGGCTTTGCTCAGCCGCGTCAACGTCAAACAAGCCATGCTGGATTCCGGCAACGACCCGTCTGGTGTTATCATTTAGTGATTGCCCTCCCATAAGTTTCGACTAGACCTCCGAGGTTTTTAAAACCTCGGAGGTCTTTCTGTCTTTAATCAAACTGTTGTCTGCGTTCTTGTTTGCGTTGGCCGTGCTGTTTCTTGGAGGCAAGACGTTTTTCGATGGCTTTGCGATTGGGGCGTGTTGGGCGGCGATGCTTCCGGCGAATGAGGGCGGCGGCTAATAGTTCACGAAAACGGCCGTTTGCAATTTCCCGGTTTCGATGTTGACTGCGCGAATCCTGGACGTGGATTTGCAGCAGACCATCCTTGTCCAAATAAGATGCCAGCCGTTTCAGCAAGACACGACGCAACTCCTCATCCAAAGAAGGCGAATGAGCCACATCGTAGATGAGCGTGACGCGGGTAGACGCCTTGTTGGCATGTTGACCGCCCGGCCCACTGCTGGTAGAAAAGCGGTATTGCAGCTCACTCATCGGAATGCGCAGTTGTTCGTTGACGATGATTTCGTTCTCGTTTTCACTCATGATGTCCATACGGTAATCCAAGCGTTCAGGAAATGCAAATATGACGCAATCTTTTGATACCCAACCGCTGTCCAATCCTCCCAAAACGTATGTTCATCTCTTTTTTCTGGATGGGGTAGGGCTTGGTGTTGATGATCCTGAGGTGAATCCGTTTGCAACGGCCGTTCTCCCTCATCTAACCGCCCTTTTTGGCCCAAACTGGTATCTGGACGGTCAAGCTCCCATCATTACCGGCAGGGCAAGTCTCGTGCCCACCGACGCGAATTTAGGAGTAGAAGGTCGCCCCCAAAGTGCCACCGGGCAGGCCACCATTCTCACCGGACGCAATGTGCCGGAACTCGTCGGCGAGCATTATGGCCCCAAACCCAATCAGCCGGTGCGGGATGTGGTGCAAGAAGGCAGTCTGTTTCAGGAAGTCGTGGATGCGGGTGGACGCGCGGCGCTCATCACCCCGTATCCGCAAGGCTTTTTCGACGCGATTGACAGCGGCAAACGCTTGCTTTCTGCTGTGCCGTTGGCGGCGACCAGTGCCGGTTTGGCTTTGATGACGGCGGATGATTTGCGAAACGGCCGTTCTGTCAGTCCAGATTTCACGGCGCAGGGGTGGCACGATCATTTAGGCTACACAGACATTCCGTTGCTGACATTGCCGGAAGCTGGCGAACGCATCGCCCACATCGCCCGCGACTACCATTTCAGCTTCTTTGAGCATTGGCCCACCGATCAACGCGGCCATCGTGGCCCGCTCGACGAGGCGGCGTCCCATCTGGAAACCGTCGATGCGGTCATTGGCGGCTTGTTATCCGCGTGGGACGATGAACACGGCTTGCTCATCATCACCAGCGACCACGGCAACATCGAAAACAAGAGCCATCGCAGCCATACCCGCAACCGTGTTCCCACCATCCTCATCGGCAAAAACCACGCCCAACTCGCTCCCCACATCCACGACCTCACCGACATCGCAACGGCCGTTCGTCAAGCCCTTTCGTTACCAGTACAATAAGTTCAAGTAGTAAATTCGCAGATTACGCAGATTGACGCAGACTTGTCTGAGCTTGCCGAATGATTTCCTCCACTTCTCTGGGTATCTCCGTGTGTCCTCCGTGTAACTCTGTGAAACTTTTTCTGGAGAACCATGACTATCGGTTCAGAACAATTTCGGGATGCGCTGCGCCATTTTCCGGCGGGCGTTACCATCGTCACCATTAAAGCCCCAGGCTATGAAAAACCACATGGCTTAACGGTTTCGGCCTTTGCTTCGATTTCACCCAAACCTCCGTTGATTATGGTGGCGATTGACCATCGGGGCATTGGGCATGAAATGTTACAAGTGGAAGGGACTGTTTTTGCCGTCAATATTTTGCCAGAAGACAAGATGGAGTTGTCTAACCGGTTTGCCTGGGTGAAAGATGTGGATCGATTTGCAGTGGGGGATTGGGGAACGGCCGTTACCGGAGCGCCCATTCTCAAAGATGCCTTGGCCTGGCTAGACTGTACCATCCACCATCGCTACGACGCAGGAACCCATACGATCTACTTGGGCAAAGTCGAAGCCAGCGATGTGCCTCGTTCCGACGAGCCGCCCCTTATTTATTGGAATCGAGGCTATCGCCGCTTACATCAAGAGCGTTCTGAAGAATAGCATTATTTTCATCTTTGCGCGGGTCGAGCATCTCGTCCACATACAGCCAGATGACCCGCGCATAAATAAACACAGGCAGCGCCAGCACCACAATCACCGTCCCCAAAATGAGGAACAGCGTCTTGCCCGGCACTTCTTGGAAGTACAGCAGCAGCGCCAGCGGCGCTAAAATCACCCCATACACCACATAGCCGATAAATACCGACATCATCCAATACCCTTGCTCCCGTTCAAAATGAGTGCCGCATACCGGACAATCTTCGTTCATGTGCCAAAAACCGTGAAAAATCTTGCCCTGGCGACAATGGCTGCAACGCCGTAATAATATGCGCAGCAAATACGTTCATCCGGCTTCTCCCGTGATTTCACCCGATACATCTTCTAAGCCAACTGCCATCAAATAGCCGCGTGCCCGTTCGGTTAACGGATAGGCGTAAACCAAATTCCAAAAGCGCCGCCCGTGATTCGCTTCTTCCAAATGAGCCATCTCATGCACAATCACATAATCCAGCACCCATTGCGGCATCTTCGCCAGCCGGTCGCTGAGACGAATCGTGCCTTGTGACGGGGTGCAGCTGCCAAACCGTTTGGCTTGATTGGTGACAAAGCGAATGGACTGCCAGTGTAAACGGCCGTTAAAATACAACCTGTTCAACATCCGCGCCCGTTGCTCCAAATCTATATCAGACGTGGGCGCTTTTTTCACCCGCTTTGCCAGCCGCGCTTGCAGCTTCTCAATGACCGGAGCCAGCTCCCTGTCACTCATCGACGCTGGCGCTTGTACCATCAGCACCCCATTCTTCAATTCCGCGCTAACCGTCTTCCGCCGCCGCCCACTGCGCACCACTTCCACCGGCCAATCTGCATTTTTATCTGTCACAACCCTGTCATTCATCATAGCCAAAAGTATACGT
Source organism: uncultured Chloroflexia bacterium (assembly GCA_963747345.1). Classification (GTDB taxonomy): domain Bacteria; phylum Chloroflexota; class Anaerolineae; order Promineifilales; family Promineifilaceae. Next base: position 24,174 of record CAVVFA010000024.1, read on the forward strand.
CCCACCCTGCAACTCTGCCACCCAAAGACGAGGACTGAGTGCCGAAGCCCAGACTTCGATAGGCTCAGTCCTTGTCTTACAACCCTGCAACTTTGCCCCTTTATAACTTTGCCCCCGCCTCACTTTATGGTACGATTTTGCCATTCGCCGCCTGCATCACCAAAAGGAAAATCCCTTATGAATGAATTACTCACCTTCACCGACATCCCTGCCGTAGAAAGCACCATCATGATCGTTGGCTGGCGTCAATGGGCAGACGCCGGTTCCATATCCTCTGGCTTACCCCAATACCTCATCGACATCACCAATGCCCGAAAAATTGGTAGTATGAGTTCTGATGGCTTTTACATTTTCCAAATTCCAGGCACGCATCATTTGGTGCGCCCTAGAATTCGGTTGGAAGATGGCTATCGTCAAGAAATCGAAGAACAGCGCAACGAGTTTTTCTACACGCGCCTTGGCGAGCAGGACATTGTTATCTTTTTGGGGGATGAACCGCATATGAACGTGCAGCGTTATGCGCGTGCCTTTTTCGATGCGGCTAAATTGTTGAAAGTTAGCAATATTGTGGGGGTCGCGGGTGTTTATAGTCCCACCCCATACGACAAAGATCGCCCAATCTCTTGCATTTACAGCCTGCCTAACATGAGAGCCGGACTTGATGATTACGCGCTCAATTTTTCTAACTACGAAGGGGGTTCCAGCATTGGCTCCTTCCTGGTCAGCACGGCAGAAAGTCAGGATATGCCCTTTATTGTTTTGTATGGCATCGTCCCCGCCTATGATTTCGCCCAGTCTGCACTTCAGCCGCAAGGCATCCAAATCGAAAACGACTTCAAAGCGTGGTACGACATCATGCGCCGTCTTAACCACATGTTTAATCTGCACTTCGATCTCACCGACCTTGGGCAGCGCACCGAAGAAATGATTCGGACTATCGACGAAAAAATCGAAGAGATGGCAGAAGAAAATTCAGAACTGGATATTGAAGGGTATATGAAACGCCTAAACGAAGCGTTCACTGAAACGCCATTTCTCCCGTTGGATGACGTGTGGGAGCAAGGTCTTCGGGGATTATTTGATGATTTAGATGAGTAGGCACAACTTAACTGAACACTGAAAACTGACTATGAAACTCGATTCAAAACTCAACCCACGCAGCGACGAATTCAAGACCAACCAGGCCGCCATGCAGAAATTGGTGGACGAATTGGAGGAGAAGTTAACGGCCGTTCGTGCTGGCGGCGGCATCTCGTGGGCAGCAAAAATTCCAGGACGCGGGCAAGCTCTTGCCCCGCGAACGCCTGGAACTGCTGCTCGACCCCGGCACACCCTTCCTGGAACTCTCCCCCCTCGCCGCCAACGGCATGTATAATGACGAATCTCCCGCCGCTTCCAACATCATCGGCATCGGCATCGTCAGCGGCGTAGAGTGCATGATCTTCGTCAACGACGCCACCGTCAAAGGCGGCGCAGTTTACCCCATGACGCTGCACAAAACACTGCGCGCGCAAGCCATCGCCGCAAGAAAATCGGCTGCCCTGTATCTTCCTCGTCGAATCGGCGGGAGCCAATCTGCTGTATCAAGACGACATCTTCATCCTGGGCGGACGCAGTTTTGCCAACCAGGCCCGCATGTCGGCACAGGGCATACCGCAGGTGGCGCTGGTCTTCGGCTCCTCGACGGCGGGCGGTGCTTACGTGCCTGGCATGAGCGACTACGTGGTCATGGTGCGCCATCAGGCGACAGTCTACCTGGGTGGCCCGCCGCTGGTCAAAATGGCGACCGGCGAAGTGGTGGACGACGAAACGCTGGGTGGGGCCGACATGCACGCGCAGGTCTCAGGGGTGAGCGACTATACCGCCGCCGACGACAGCGACGCCATCCGTATGGGCCGTTTGATTATGCAGCAGCTGCAACAGCCCAAACCCGCCGTCAACCTCGCCCAACGGCAGGCCCCGGAAGCGCCCGCCTATGACCCATCTGAACTCATGGGTATCATTCCCGCCGATGCCAAAATCCCCTTTGACATCCGTGAAGTGATTGCCCGGCTGGTCGATGGCTCCCGTTTTCTGGAATTTAAGCGCGATTACGGCCGTTCTCTGACGGTCGGCCATGCCCATATCAACGGCTGGCCGGTGGGACTTATCGGCAACAACGGCATCCTGTTTTCGGAGGAGGCCAACAAGGCGGCGCAGTTCATCCAGTTGTGCAACCAACAGCGCACGCCGCTCGTTTACCTGCAAAATATCACCGGCTTCATGGTGGGCACGAAGTATGAACGGGAAGGCATCATCAAACATGGCAGCAAGATGATCAACGCCGTAGCGACCTCGACCGTGCCGCAGTTTACGGTGATTGTGGGCGGTTCGTATGGGGCGGGTAATTATGCCATGTGCGGCCGTGCTTATGACCCGCGCTTTTTGTGGACGTGGCCCAACAGCCGCATTGCCGTCATGGGCGGCGAGCAGGCGGCGGGCGTACTTGCCATCGTGCAGGAAGAACGCGCCCGCAAAAAAGGGGTGGAGCCAGACGCCAATGCCATCCAGATGATGCAGATGATGACGCGGCAGAAGTTTGAGCAGGAATCGTCGCCCTACTACGCCACGGCGCGGCTGTGGGACGATGGCATCATCGACCCGCGTGATACGCGGCAGGCGTTGTGTGTGGGGCTGTCGGTGGCGAATAACGTGGATTATGTGTCGGCGGGTGCGCCGAGGTATGGGGTGTTTCGGATGTAAATTTTCGCGGTATGGAATGGCCGTTACTAATGGAAATCAAAAGAGTTATTGTTTGCTGGCGAAGAGCCTAAACTAACATTTAGCTCTCTGATGAGAATGTCACATTGCAATGCCCTAGCGCTGAGTAATATTATGCAGAAAAATATGGCTAATAATTTGAGCATACGCGTAAGGTTTTTGTTTCTTACGTTTATTGGATTTATTGATAGTAATTGGCTTATTTATTGATTGATAGCCCTCATGCGTGGACCTCTTATCCAGGGTGGTTAATTGGAATAGTTTCTGTGCATATTCCATCGGTTATAGCTTTGGACCAATCGTACCGTTGCATTTTGAGAAAATGCAGCCATGATCAGATCCAGATGTTAGAGAGATACAGACATAGCAATTGCAGAATAAAAAAACGCCTTGGGTTTTTAGCTATCCCGCTAGGTATTGTTGTCGGCAATGTGATAGCACGTTTCTTCGGTAATGAAGTCAGTTCTTTTATATCAGGTGTTTTAGCTGGACTATTTTGCGCGACAATTGGGTACATAACAATTCAGGTATTTCGAGGGCAATCCTAGCCCTTTAAGATTTTTGTGGGGGTTTTGGTGTGGTCAGGGGAAACGGCCGTTTACATTCCAACTTCTTCAAGCTGACGCACAGCAGGCATCTGATCAGATCGCAGGGGAGCAATGGCTGAAACGGGGACAACGGTGACGCCAATAGATTCGCCGATGGCATTAAACAGTTCCAAAACAGCCCCATCTTCACCACCAGCAGGATGCGGTACGATATCCACCAGGGTCGCCACATCACCCTTGCGTAAATTTTCCGTTGGGATGTCTTTTGTTAGCGCGACTTCTTTATATAATTCAAGTTGCCTCATAATTACCTCGCTGGTTTTAGCGTGACAAACCGAAAACGATTATCATTTGTAAGCTGAATCCACACCGTTACCGTTGACAATTTACCGTCGGGGCCGTTAAGATCACCCTGAACTCGATAAAATGCCCCATACGCATTCTGACGATCTAAGATGGCTTCGTTTTCGCTGATTAACTGCCTGATTGCTTCTTCTAACAAATCTGGATTCTGTGGAGTGAATCCACATTGCGCCAGAAATTTTGATTTATCGTTTTTTAGCTGTGGTATCAGCAAATAAAGTAGTAGTTTTTCTCTCGGTATGATTGCATCGTCAGGTATTCTCACAACAGGCATTATAGCATGAGGAGAGGATTTTGATACCGAGTTTTGGTATAAACTTATGCCAGCTACAGTACGAAACGGTTCATAAGCTGGTTTATAGCTACGCGGCAGGCGTTATGTGTGTGGGCTTATCGGTAGCAAATAACGTGGATTATGTGTCGGTGGGTGCGCCGAGGTATGGGGTGTTTCGGATGTAAATAGTTGTTAAAATCAATGTGCCTTTCATAAAAACAACAGGAAATATTACAATTTAAATAGGTGACTCGTTCAAGAGAGATTTGAACGAAGTTTGATGAGTGATGAGATGAAAGTTTCTAACTTGAAATCTTTGCATATGTGGGTGCTTGCCATCCTAATCGTTTTTTTATTAGCTGGCTATCTTGTTAATCTGACGGGTTCGCGTCTTAATGACGACGAAGGGGAGTATCTTTACCAGACTTGGCGCATGGCAACGGCGGGAGAGATGCCGTACAGAGATTTTATGACGCCGCAAATGCCTGTGTTTTTGTTCGCCGGTGCAGGCGTTATGAAACTGGGGTCGGCGTCGTTGTGGGTCATGCGTTTTTACAGTGTGCTGTTGACGTTTGCTTCAGCAATATTGTTGTTTTTCGCGGGGCGGCGGCATCACAGTTTAGTGGCAGGATTACTGGCATTGGTTCTGTTTTTGTTTTACCCGGATGTCTTTAAAGAGATGCGTATCTTTCGCAGTGAGCCGCTGTTTATGTTTTTTGTGACGTTGGGGGTGGTTTTGGCGACGTGGCCGAAGTCGGAACCGCAACGGCGTTTCCTGGCTGCCAGCGGCGTTTCGTTTGGGCTGGGTACTATGGTGAAACTGTTTGGGCTGCTGCCCGCCGGCGGTATCGGCTTGTGGCTGCTGTGGGAGGCGTGGCGGGTGAAACGGCCGTTTTCCCAATTATTACGCCAGGTAATTGCCTTCGTCACGCCGCTGCTCCTGGTTGTGTTTTTGGTGGCAGGTAGTTTTTACTGGTTCTCGCCGCAGTTTTTTCATCAAGTTTTGGGGCATCATCTCATGCAGGGCAGTGACGAAACAGTACGAGCCGTTCTTAGCCGCCAGATTGATGTTTTTGCCTTGTATCTGCGCCTTTATCCAGTTTTATTGTTTGCCGCGCTGGCGTCAGCGATTTTGGGGTTTAGGCAGGGCGATGTCCGCAGCCGTTGGGCATGGCAGCTGCCGTCTGTGTTTATTTTACTCTTCTTGTCACGAGAACTTCTCACCCGTCATTTCATGTATGCGCTGCCAGCGATTGTCTTGTTGGCGGCTTGGCTTCTGGCTGATTTGGTAAACGGCCGTTATCGTTGGTGGGGTCGTATTGTTGGCGTTGTTGCTGTGCTGCTAATTCTCATCCCTTCCCTACAGAAAAATATCGAGCAGGTCAGTTTGGTAGAGACAGGCACAGAGCGGCTTGTCTCCCTCATCCAAGAGTATACAGAAGCGCAAGATCATATAGTGGTAGACGATATTGGCCTGGCATTTTATGCTCGCCGTCCTACAACCTATTCTGGCGCTGCCATATCACATGGTGCCATCACCAGCGGGCAGATCACCGGCGACATGTTGATTGACGAAATAATAGAGACGGACACCCGTTTGGTAACCGTTGAAGTCACTGTTATTACGGGATGGCACTTGATATTTCTTAGAGACTATCCGCGATTTCACCGCTTTTTGGAAAACAATTTTTCTTATATTGGGCAGTTAAACAGAGATTATCAATTGGTAGACGTCTGGGTAAGAGAGGGGGATAAACCCATAGAAAAGGCAGATAGCTACACCATAGACTATCCAGACGGCACTCAGTTTGGGGAGTCGATCACATTGCTTGGTTATTCGTTTCCAGACACAGAACTCGCCCCAGGAGAACCGTTTGATTTCACGTTGTATTGGACATCTTCAGCGCCTGCCGACCGGAGTTGGACCATGTTTACGCACCTCATCCACGACACAAGCGGCGAACTTGTAGGGCAGCAAGACAAAAGACCGTACAATGAAATCTATCCGACCTATAGGTGGTGGCCTGAAGAGGTGGTGGACGAGCCATTTACCATGCACATTTCCGAAGATGCCCCAGATGGCCCCTGTTATCTCAGCGTCGGGCTGTATGATTGGCAAACTGGGGAAAGACTGAATGTGTACCATTCCAACGATGAACCCAACGCTGCTAGTGTCCATCAACTGGATATACCCATTATGGTAAAGAACGAGAATTAAATAACTTACAAGAGACTGGAGATTAGAGATTGGAGATTGGTCGAGCATTCAATCTCCAATCTCAGTTGCGCATGTTATTAAATTTCCATTCCTAGGTAGGCCAACCAGAAGTGATTAAAAGGCATTGAGCCAGACACTAATATCCTCCAAATAATGATGAGGCAGGTGCAGTGGTCAGGGGAAAACGGGGCAACCTGGTTAGCCGTGTCCGAAAGGATGCGCTACAATATGTGACCAAGTTTGTGAATGTGAGATCAAGGTAACGAGGCAAAAGATGGAAGATCAAACAACGAATTATTTTCTGGCATTTATTATGGTGTTCGGCGTGCTGTTAGGCTGTGGCGCGGTGACATTTGTGTGTTTTCTGCTGACCGCGATTTTTGGCCTGTCGCTGGGCGGATAAAGCCAGTAGTCAGTAAACAGTTTTCAGTGAATAGTAGACAGTGACCCTCCGATGGAGGGTTTTTTGCTTTATTGGCATAAGGCTAATAAAAAAGAGCCAGAGAATTTTTCACTCTGACTCTTTTTTGTTAGCTGTCGATGGCGACGCGGGTGAAGTTTAGGACGGAAACGGCCTGTCCTGAGCTTGTCGAAGTGGCCGTTTCCACCTCATCTCCTTTCGCAATCAACCACTCCGCCACACTCAGACTGTCGTCTTTGAGAAATGGCTGCTCAAGCAAGCAGGTTTGCTGGTAAAACTTATTCAATCGGCCAGCGACCATCTTCTCTTTGATGGCATCCGGTTTGTTTTCGTCGGCCACTTCTGCCCACAATTGTTCCGTTTGCTCTGTCACCACCTCTGCCGGAATGTCGGCAATCGACACATATTTAGGTGCAGCAGAAGCAATGTGGAGCGCCAAGTCATGGGCGATGGTGTGGCTGGTTTGCTCAGAAACGGTATGTCCTGAGCTTGTGGAAACGGCCGTTTTATCCCCAATTCCCAACTCAACCAACACCCCTAAGCGACCTTCATCCTGCCCGTAGCCATCAATCGCCCCGGCATGAACGTAACCATGCACGATGCTGGTTTCTGTCGCGGTGTACCGGGCTGCATGACCGAGCTGGATGTTCTCGCCCAGTTTACCGATGAGCGCCTGGATTGCATCTTGCACGGTTTGCGTAGGATTGGTGGGGAAAACGGCCTGTCCTGAACTTGTCGAAGTGGCAGTTGCCAGCTTCCACGCATTCGTGAGCGATTCATCAACCAATACTATGTCTGCCAGTTGGTGGGCAAATGCCTTGAAATCAGGCGTAAGCGCCACGAAATCTGTCTCGCAGTTTAACCCGACCATACTAACGCTGGTCTCGTTTGTTTTGACGACGATTAAGCCTTCGGACGTTTGCCGGTCTGCTTTTTTGGCAGCTTTGTTTAGGTTCTTCTGCCATAAGAAAGTTGTCGCTTGCTCGTAGTTGCCATCATGGGCAACCAGGGCTTGTTTGCAATCCAGAAAACTAGCTCCGGTTGCTTGTCTGAGTTCTTTTACTAAAACGGTTGTATTGTTCATGGGTATCCTCCGTATGAACAGTTGGTTTTGCCTGAGAAAAGAAATCTCGCGCAGAGATGCAGTGGCGCAAAGGAAAACCCAAAGGGCTTTGCATCTTGCGCAAGTTTCTTTTGAGAACCAGGCAAAGTAGAAAATAAAAAGCGCGACCGGTTGAGGGTCGCGCTTGAAAAAACTTGAATGTTTAACAATTTGCCTATTGCATTCAGCACAGGCGCGACCATAGTGTCCGATTACGGCACAGTTCTTCTATCCATTCGTCTCGGAAATTATTAGGTTGGGGGAAACGGCCGTTGTCGCCAACCGCTGTATACCCTATTTGATTAAAATTGCATTGTTGTTTCATGTCATAACCTGCCTAAAAACAAAAAAACGCGGACTGTGCAGTCCGCGTTTCAAAAAAATCATGGGAGTAAATGGTCAGCTTATCGCGGAGCCACCTCGCTAATCGACGCGGATTGAGAGTCAGGCAGGCGTTCTAGCCCGGCTGAATTGTCGGTTATGTGGTGGAACTCGGTACTTGCTTGCCAAATGTTGTTCATAGTTTACTCGTAATTAAGTTGATGAATATCAATTTAGTCTGAACAATATCACAAGAATTATGACAGGACAACCCCCATTGAGAATTAATTTATCTCCATGTAGCCTATTCTTATACAAAAATGATAAAACCAAACCTAGTGAAAAGCAGTTAAATATTGAGTGGAATGGGGATCGGAACTTGCTCTGGGTAAATCTGATTTAAAATGGAGGCGAGTTGAAAAGCCACATCAGGTTTGAATGTGTAAAAACCTTCATAGTATCGTTCATCACCACTCATCGAGGGAATCTCTTGTGCCAGCAGTGACATATGAATGCCATTGCCATAAGCAACCACGTACCAATAGTTCACCAAAGGCGTGCCTGCTGTATCAATATGTGTCACGCGAGGGGAGGCGATGAACTTGAGCAGTTCTGGATCGGAGGTGTCTTCTTCACTGTAGAGCCACAGGCCATTGGCTTTGAGTGCGACTTCTTTGTAGCGGGGCAACTGTGCCTTCAGCCGTGACAAATATTGGAAGGAGGCATGAAGATCTGCCGGCAGATTTGTGCTAATAGCGGTATCTTCGATGATGTGGCTAATTTTTGTCATCGCATCCACAGAAAAGGTGTAGCGGAAGGCGATCTCGTTTAGGCTGTCTGGTGCTAACTGATCCAAAAGCCTTTCAGCTTGTGGCGTAAACAGGGGCATCATTCGTTGGTGAAAGGTTTGTAATATTTCTACAGACATGGTTTGTTCCTATGGATGAATTTTCACTATTGTAATCCGTTTGCACATATATTGTCAATAAATTATCTAGTATTAAAGTCCTGTTTCTGTCATAAACGCTACTATATCAACGATTTGTTCACAATTAAATTGTAGTGTGGTACATCAACCATAAATATCAGCACAAGCAAAACAAAGCTAAACTAATGAAGGTGGCTTTAGTTTTCCAACGCTTGGATGCTTAGAGCGATTGCATTAAGGACTGCTTTCATTTCTTCCACAGAATCCTCTGGGCCACAACTAGAAAGGAAAATTGTGCTGTCTTTGTTAAGAGATAAAAACACCGAATAACTATAGCAAATTGAATTGTTTTCTAGCTTAGTCGCACCATCTAGCCCATTAATATTGACTTGGGTGATTGGCTCAACAATCTCTTTTGAATCTTTTGGCGCAATTTTTTCGAGCATGTTTGCCACTTGTACAGCAGACATTTCCCCAAGAAATTTTTGTTCCTCTGATAAATAGGGTGATATTTGTAATAACCAATAATCAGGATAAATATAGCCATCATCCTGTGAAGGGAAATGAGTTTCATTTTCGGCAATGAACACAGCCTCATTCACATCATGAACAATCCAATTCTCTGGATAATCAAGTTGAATGTCCAATTCGTTGCTGGAAAAGGTTGCCATATGCTCTGTGTTCCATGTGGTTATCAGTTTTGGAGCATCAGGATTAGCGGGAATTGGCTTACTCTGGCAACCCATTAGAAAAATGAGAGAAAACATGACTAAGAGGTGTTTCATAAGTTACCCCACAATACTGTACTCATATTGGCCTCGGACTGGTTGGTTGGCTGCAAAACGGCCGTTTCTAAACATCCGTGCATCAAACTCCGGCTCCTCCACACCCAGCACCATGTCGGCCAGCATCTTGCCCACCGCCGGGCCAAGCTTAAAGCCGTGCCCGCTAAAACCGCTGCACACATACAAGCCGCTGCCCGCCGGCAGTTCATCCACAATCGGATGCCAGTCCGGCGTAATGGCATACAACGAAGCATAGCCGCCTACACTCTGGCTCCACTCCATCGCCGGATAGCATGTCACCAGCCGTTCCCCAGACTCCAATACAAACGCATCACTCACGTTTTCAGAGAAATGGTCAGGATCAACGATGGCGTCCGCTTCTTTGGGGTCAATCAGACCCACCAACGTCAGACCACCCGTTTCGGGACGGAAGTAAATGGCGTGTTCAAAATTTGCCACCACCGGATGTACCGCCTCTTCCCCCGTTGGCCGACGAAACATGGACACTTGCACGCGACAGGCATCAATCGGCACCTCAACATCAGCCAACTCGGCAACCTGTGCGCCCCAAGCGCCCGTGCAGTTTAAGACGACTGGCGCGTCAAACGAACCCTTATTGGTATCCACACCCGCCACTTTGCCATCAACCAGGCGAATGCCAGTCACCTGTGTCTCCTGATGGATGGCGGCTCCCAGACGGCGTGCCGCCTGCGCGTAGCTGGTAACAGTGAGATACGGGTCAGCGTAACCGCTTTGAGGCTCGTAAGCACCGGAAAGGCTTCCTGTTTTTAAGCCCGGCATCAGTTTCTTAATCTCATCTGGCTCGACCAGTCGGGTCTCAATGCCAATTTGCTGCTGCATGGCAATATTGGCCTCCAAACCCGCTTTGTCCGCTTCAGCCACAACCATCAAAAAGCCGCATTGCGTAAAACCGCATTCGCCACCGACCACATCCGCAAAATTCTGGAAAACTTGCAGACTGTGATACGCCATCCGTGCTGTTAACTCGTTGGAATAATGCTGACGAATGATGGCAGAAGATTTCCCCGTAGGCCCCGCGCCGATGTTGCTTTTTTCAAGCAGGGCGACGTTGATCCCGCGCTGCGCCAGTTGGAATGCAGTGCTGCACCCCATAATACCGCCGCCGATAATAATGACATCAAATGATTGAGACATGACTTCCTCCTTTTTGCCACAGAATTTTAGCACAGAAACCAAAAAGCCTCGCTCCATTTTATAGATAGGAGCGAGGCTTTTTGTGGAGGAGAGAACTTGCCGAAGTTCGGTTCTGCCTTCGACAAGTTCAAGAGACAATAATATTAGTCAAGCGGTGGATAGGCGTTCGCCATCAGTTCCTGGAATTGAGCCGAGAACCAGGCACCGGAGATAGGCGCATTGGCCAGGGCACCTGTCGAGCTGTTGCCGTTGCGCTCGTTGCCACCATAGGTCGGGTCGCACATTCTGTCAAAACCCTTGCCGTCGTTATTGGGGATTTCCTCGCTGGAACCGTCAGATTCACCGGGCGGTTTGATCCAGACGTAGGCATCAATGCCTGGTTCTGGATTGGCTGTAGGACGTTCACCCAGACCGGCACCGGCTTGATTACACCAGTTACCAGCGTGGATACGGCGGTCAATGCGGGATTCATCGACAAAGGTGTTCAAATTTGTGGAACTGCTGGGAGCCGTGGGACGCTCTGCGCCACCCCAACCGTTGCGGGAGGTGTCAATCAACATACCCAGGTTGGACGAGAAGCCGCGTGAAACCAACTCTTGGCGGAAAGCCTGAGCAAAGGACAATTCATCCAGGTAATAGTTCCAATCTACCCAGTCCGACTGACGGATGAGCTGCCCGTTGACCGTGCCGCTTATCGAGAAGTAGTCTTCAGTTAAGGCTGAGTAGTTGGCTGTGTTGGTGATGAAGCCGTCTATGCTGTTGTAGCCGTCAAGGGTACCGGCGGCGGTTTCTGCCAGCAAAGCAGCGGTGGGGCCGAAGTTGGTGTCCCAACCGAGCCAGCCGTGATGTCCGGCATCCACATAGGTGTATACATTGGGAATGGCGTGCAGTTTGTCCAGGGCATACTGGATACCTTGTACATAAGCTCCGTTTGCCTTAACCGTGGCACACATGGGCACATTCAGGTTGGTAACCAGGTTGGGCAGCGAGTCGATCTCGATGATGGCCGCAATGCGTACTGAGGCAAACATGGGGTCGGCCATAATTTCGGCGATGGGGTCAATGTATTCGCTCTTGTAGCGGGGCAGTTCGTTTGGTCCTAATTCGCCGTTGGAGGCCAGGGCAGAACAGTCGCGTCCCGGCAGATTGTAGATGACAAACTGCGCAACGATTGGCTGTCCGCCACCTTGAGCTACTGCTGCTTCCAGGTGGTCGCGCAGCCCCATGGGGCCGTTGGATTGGCTGGCTGCCGTGCCTTCAATGGCGGCGATACGATCCAGCCAGACGCCGGTGGAGATGTTGGAAACGGCCGTTCCTCCCGGTTCTGCGGCGGCTTTAGCTGACCACTCTGGGTTCACATATTGGATGGCTCCCACATAGGGATTATTCACATGGGTACCAGGAACAACAGTGGGCGCGATGGTGGGGACAACGGTTGGACCTACTGTCGGTACAACTGTGGGCTGAACGGTCGGACCCACTGTGGGGACAACGGTGGGAACGGGGGTGGGGTTGGTGCTGCCACCACAAACCTTTCCGTTTAAGGTGAAGGTTGTGGGAACGACTACGTTACCGGAGTGGGTTCCTTGGAAGCCAAAGGCAGCCGTGCCGCCGTTGGCAGCAAGTGTGCCATTCCAGGCGGATGCCGGATTAGACGCGGTAACGGTTTGGCCTGTGCTACCAAATGTAGCATTCCAGCCACTGCTGAACTGTTCATTGCCAGCAAAGGTCCAAACGAGGTTCCAGCCCTGAATGGCGCTGCTGCTTTTGTTGGTGATGGTAACATCAGCCTGGAAGCCGGTGCCCCATTGATTGGTGATTTTGTAGGCCACGGAACAGGTGTTTGTGCCAGGAGGTACTGTGGGCACGGTTGTCGGCACGGTTGTGGGCATAGTGGTCGGTACGGTTGTCGGGACAGTTGTTGGGACAGTTGTTGGGACAGTGGTCGGTACGGTTGTCGGGACTGTTGTGGGTGGTGGCGTGACTGCGCCGTCTTGGCAGGGAACGCCATTTACGGAGAAGCTAGTCGGTACGGTGGCGGGGCTGCTGGTTGTACCCTGGAAGCCAAAGGAAACTTTGCCGCCGTTGGCACCGATTGTGCCATTCCAATGTCCCGCTGTATTGGAAGCGGACATATTTGAGCCGGATGGGGCGAAAGTGGCGTTCCAACCGCTGCTAAAGGCTTGTCCTGGCCCAAATGCCCAGGTGAGATTCCAACCGTTAACGGCCGTTGCTGTATTATTTGTTACGGTAACATCAACCTGGAAGCCTGTGTTCCACTGGTTAACTATCTTATAATTGACAGAACAGGCTGCCGCTGCTTGAGCGGGTTGCGGGGCTGCGATAAACATGAAAATGGGGAGTAGGAATACCAGCCCCAATAGCATGATCCGGCTCAGTGAGCCAAAATGCGAACGCAAATTTCTATTACTCATGTTGTTTCTCCTTTTCTCGATGAAAACAAGTTGATTAGGGGACACTGCCTAAGACGTAGAGAGGAAAGTATAGACAAACAATACATTGTCTGGCTGACGACTTATTGGAATAATTCAAGTGGTTTTCGATCAGGATTGGGAGATTTGAATAAGGTGGCAGCCTCGTTCCATTTTCTCCTAAGCCTTTTTTCCATTACAGTCGTTTTTGGGTTTTGGGTAACCCGTTTTCCTGTTTTTCTTCTGTCCCTTCACGATAAAAATCTCTGAATGAGCATGATCCAGTTATAACAATCACTGAATTGGTATACGTTGTTGTTTGCCTATCATCACCTCCAGTAGCTATCAATTTTGTCTAATGCTTATACAGTAGCCTTGCCTTCCGCTAAAAATACAAATTGCCTAAAAATGTGACTGTTTTTATGGGGCAAATTGTATGGTGAAAGGGAAACGGCCGTTTCCCCATCATCATGCCAAACGACGTAAAGACAAAAGAGCGACCTATACAGGCCGCCCTTTTTCGATTTCAGGGTGCTAGTTACATGTACTGCCGTTCACTTTGAATACGATGGGTGTGGTATTGCTGCCGCTATAAGAGGCTTGGAAGCCAAAGTTGGCGGAGCCGTTCGGGGCAAGTGTGCCGTTCCAGCCAGCGTCTTTGGCCGTGATGTTCTTGCCGGACTGGGTGACGGTGGCATTCCAGGCATTGGTGATGGTTTGGTTGCCAGGGAAGGCGTAGGTCACTGTCCAGCCATTGAGGGTTGAACTGCCGGTATTGGTGATCTTCACATCGGCGGTGAAGCCGCTGCCCCAATCATTGCTGATGACATACTTGACAGAACAAGTGGCCCCTGGTTGGCTGGTGGCGGTGGGTGGCACGGAGGTGACTGTTGGCGGTACTGATGTAGTCGTTGGGGGTACGGAGGTGGCTGTGGGGGGAACGGCCGTTGGTGAGATGCCAGTATTACCAAAGCCGATGACACCGTTGCAATGCATGGTTTCGGAGTATGACCCACCGCCACATTGGCTATTGCCATAGGTGGCCGTGTTGTACTCCATGTTTTCAGCCTGACGCGTGTTGCCATTTACGACGATATAGTCAAGAATGACATCACGACCAGAAGCATCATTATCGAACTGAACCTGAATATCGCCTGATGCATTTCCGTTGTAGGTGTAATTCTGGTTACTGGTAGTCAACGTCCAGTTGGCTACAACGCTGCCGCCAACGCGGAGGTTAATATGCTCTCCACCGGCTGTGCCACGAGCGCGTACAACAATATTACCACCACCGGGTGTGCTAGTGGGATTACTGATAGGCGTGCTGGTAGGTTGAGGTACAGTTCCTTCGCTCACTGTGATGTCAGAGCTGCCACTGCTCTGATACCCCTCAGTTGCGAGAACCATGTAGTCATGGCTGCCTAAATTCAACCCCTTACTTGCCCAATAGTTAAAGTGGTTGGCAACGGTAATGGTGCCACTAACGTTACCAAAACCTTTCTTAGGCGTTCTTACACTAAAGTATTGATAAAAGGTTTGAGTCCCATCAATGGAGGGCTGCTGGACTCGCTGGCAGCGGCGAACATTATAAGTCGCGCCGTCGCTCTGAAAACTACCATAATCCGTGCCGCCGCTACAACTGGCCGGATTATAAGAGCCATAGCTTTCGACGACGTAATATTCTATGAGTGGATTTCTTGTCCAGCCATAGAGCGCCAGATAGGAATTTTGCGAGTTGTCAACGTTGTAGCTACCTGAGTAATTCACAACTTTAGGGCCGCCAGGATTCCAGCCTTTGCCACCAACCCAGTTGTTGGTACTGTTAGTCCATTGAGATTTGTAACGGCCGCCTTCTAACAAGTCGAAAGATGCATCCCCACTATCTTTCCAGAATGAGTAGTAGTAGCCGTTATGGGTGCCAGTTGAATTTGAAGTTAAGGCACTGACCACTGATACGCCCAGGACAGCGATACAGATGAGTGCTATAACGACGGTATAGTTGAGGCGTCTACCTCGTAAATTGGTTAATTTTATTATTCTTCCTACGTTCATTTTTCCTATTTCTCCTTTCTAGAGTGACAGTCGCTATGCTTCCCCAAGGCAGCTATCATTTCACACAATAAAGTTGCCGATTACTTTTATCTATCCCATATCGCAAATCCTCCTCAAGGATTTATACATAAACAGTCCCAACGATTGAACCGATCTACTATGAACTCAATTACATAGTTTGCCGTTTAAGGTAAAGTTGGATGGGACGTTATTGTTACCGCTGTAAGTGGCCTGGAATCCAAAACTGGCATTACCATTGGCTCCGATGTTACCGTTCCAGCTTTCGTTATTGACGGTGACAGATTTGCCTGATTGGCTGTATGCGCCACCCCACAAATTGGTGATGGTTTGATTATCCGGGAAGTTAAATTTAAGTGTCCAGCCAGACACGGCCGTTTCCACCCCAATCCTCACATTTGTGGTAAATCCACTACCCCAATCATTGCCCACCACATAGCTTACCGAACAACCAGTCCCTGTGCTGGGAGTGGCTGTCGGCGGAACGGCCGTTGCCGTTGGCGGGGCAGATGTGGCTGTTGGGGACACTCTCGTGGCGGTGGGGGGAACGGCCGTTGCCGTGGGGGGTACAATGACCGTTGCCGTGGGTGGCACAGATGTAGCTGTCGGCGGAACCGAGGTTACCGTTGGCGGCACACTGGTCGGCGTGACCCCACTGACACCATTGCAAGCTGTGCCATTCAGCACAAAATCTGTAGGCACAACTGCCTTGTTGGTCAGCGTTCCCTGGAAACCAAAGGACGCTGTGCCGCCATTGGCGTTAATCTTGCCCATCCAGGAGCCAGCCGGGTTGGTGGCTGTCACTTTATTGCCCGCCTGCGAAAGTGTGACATTCCAGCCGCTGGTGACAACTTGCCCCGGAGCATGAGTCCAGGTGAGCGTATAGCCATCAATGGCGCTGGTCTTGTTGTTGGTGATCATGACATTGGCCTGGAAGCCGCTGCCCCACTCATTGGCGATCACATAGTTCACCTTGCAGGCTCCCGTGCCAGAGGGAACGGTTGCTGTGGGTGGTACGGAAGTGGTTGTAGGCGGCACAGGTGTGTTGGTGGCTGAACCAGGCGTATTTGTGGGGACAGGCGTCACATTCCCATCAGCCATTTCATAGAAGTTGGGGAAGTTGCCCGTCATCAGCAGCATGGAGAACAGTCGCCACGCATTGCCATAGTAACTGTTGGGATTGTCCTTCGTCGTCAGCACGCGGTTGTAGGCAGATTGAGGTGATTCTTGCAGAGAACCTGTGCCGGTACCGCAATTGGTGGCGACAGGATTGGGCGCAGCCCACACAGCCGAGGCGGCGTTGGCGACAAAGAAGGGCCATGGGCCACTGCCCTGTCTTAGTACCGTTCATGCTGTGTTCACCGATGTTGTTGAAGCCGGTACTGCTGAAGAAACCACCGATTTCGTTCATGGTTTCGGTTGCTTCTGGGCGACCGTACCACGCTTGGTCAACGGCAATACGCCAGGCAAAACGAGCCGCATCATAGCTCCACCAACTGTAATTGTTGGTTTGCCAGGATACGAGTTGGGCATCGCCGTTGTATTTGTTCCAGTTGGGAACGAGGCCAGAGCAGTTGTCGGCTTTGGCTTGCACCAGGTCGGTTACTGCGTAGTTGCGGTCGATGACGGCGTTCCAGGCAGCTTCGTTTTGGGTGAATTTGCCAAAGACTGTGAAGTAGCCAGGGGGGAAGTAGGAGAGGTTGATGATGCCTTGTGGATAAAGTTCGCTGATGTTCCAGGTATCACCGGGCAGGAGTTCGTTGCCTTGATTATTGGGCAATCCGCCAGGGGGTGTGCTGCCCGGATGGTCTACTTCATACGTGTAGATGGCGTTGATCAGGTTGGTGGCTTCCACACAGTAATCGACACCGGCTGAACTGGCGGGCCAGGCATTTTTCTGCACCTTAACGCAGGCATTGACAAGCCCCAGGGCCATATCGACTTCAGCGTCAGTGGCGCCACCGCTGCCGATGCGTACACCTGGATTCCCAATGTGCCAATCCATGACGCCTTGCTCGTTGTAATGGTCTTTGGCGAAGAGGAAGAGACCATCGAACAGCGTTTGTTCATCAAAAATGGAGGTGTAGAGGATGCCGTAGGCTTGACCTTCTGAGACGGTACTCCCGCCATCGACACCACCCATGACCCGATAACGGCCGTTACCCCCCGCATTAGTCGAGGTAATCTGAGCATCACGCCAGGCTGTCCACGCCTGATACACATCCGCTTGATTAAAGCTAATATTCGTGGGTTGGTTATAAGGCCAGCGATATGGATTGGCTGCGCTGGCCGATGTTTTAGGTGTGGCGCTCATAATAATAATCACCAGCAAAATCAATGAAACACCCAAAAATAACCCTTTTTTGATAAATCCTTCTCTTGTTTTCATAATTTCTCTCTTGCATAGCGTCGGGATGACGCTTTGAGGTAAGGGCGACACAGCGCGGTATGGTCTCAATTGCTCGCGCTGTATCGCCCTACCAAGGCTTGTTAAGGGTTAGATTAGTTGGCTTGCACGCCCCAGAGTTGGAACAATAAATTGGTTTTTCTCTGGTCAAAGGCGAGCCATTCACCCCAGCCTGACGTATTGGAAATGGGATCATAAGCGTGACCATACCAACCGCCAGTATCGCCAGATTCTGGGTTGATCGACCAGTAGCAGCCTTCAATACCTTTATCAACCATGTAATCGACAAAGGCATCTTGCCACACTTGGTCAATGCCGGGTGTGATGTGGCTCCAACGAGCCTGATCGCGCAGGCTGGCTGCGCCACGCGGCCAATCCAGATTACCGCCGAACTCGCCCACGACGACTGGCGTACCCTTGATCCTTGAGGTAGCCAAAGTGTTCTTCCCATCCAGAGCGGAGCTGTGGCACATTGATCACGATATTGCAATCGGCGTCGCCAGCCGCATCACCTTCCAGTCCGGCACACTGTGGCTGGGCTGGGTCCATGAACCCTTTCTGCACGAAAACGGACGGGCCATAAGTGTGTGGGGAATACACCAACTGGTCTTTCGGAATGTTCGGTATGTTTGTGCCTGCTTCAAACAGGTTCTCGCCCCAGTTGGGATTGGTTGCTGGATCACCATGCGGTACTTGGGTGATGGTTTGTGGCGAGCCATCCTGGTTATTGGCCGTAGCCGATATACCTTGGACGAAGACCAGCGTATTCGGGTTCACTTCGTTGATCGCCTCGTAGGCATGTTCGGAAAGGGTTTTCCACTCTTGCCAGGTGTAGTCCCACGGCTCGTTGAAGATGTCGATACCGATGATATTGTCTACGCCAAGCTCTGCACCGAGGCCAGCCAATGTGCGCAGATCGTTGAGCCACTTGGTCTCATTGTACGCCTGGATTCTGGTGACGCCGGCTGGATTGTTTGTGGCGGAACAAGAAGAATCTTCCCGATAATAATCGTATTGATCCCGGTCCCAATCAGCATAAGGGGGACGGGCATCCAAACGGCCGGCACGCCAGCCAACATAGTTGGAGCAGGAGTGCATGTCGAGCATGACTTCAATGTTGTTCTGATCGGCAAGTACGATGAATTCTTCCAATGCTTGCCGTGCGGTTGGCACGCGGACGGATGAGTGGTTTTTCAAGTTGGGAGCCATACCCTGCGGGTCGGTCGGATCGAGGGTTTGGGGAGAAATAGGCATTCTTACCACATTAATGCCCATTGCGGTGATTTCAGTCATGGTTTGCTGGATGGTGCGTCCGCCGCCATTGCCCCAGCTTGTATTGCCGACATAGAGTTCCATGGCGGCGCCACTGGGGTTAATCGGATCGCTGGATGGCTCATGCCGTCCTTCGAGTCCAAACCAGGAGCCACATTGCACTGGCAAGACTTCGCCGTCTTTGGTAATTCTACCTTCCGTATTGACACGGAATAGGGCGGCGGGTGCTGGTGTGGGGGAAGGGCCAGGTGTTGACGTTGGGCCAACAGTTGGTACAGGGGTCGGTTCTGGGCCGCCGCCACACGCTTTGCCATTCAAAGCAAAGTTTGTTGGAATGGGGTTGCTGCCGTTGTGTGTTCCCTGGAAACCAAAGCTAACCGTGCCATTGGGATTGATTGTTCCATTCCAATGGCTGGCAACGTTCGCAGGCGGAAACGGCCGTTCCGCTTTGCGAGAAGGTTGCGTTCCAGCCGCTTTGTAACTGCTGCCCTGCCGAATAGTTCCAGGTGAGGGTGTAGCCATTAACGGCCGTTGTGGCATGATTCTTAATCGTTACATTAGCTTGAAAACCAGTTCCCCATTGGTTGACAATCACGTAATCCACTGAACATGATCCGCTTGGCGGCTGTGTTGTCGGAACTACTACTGTAGCGGTGGGCGGTACAGTGGTGGCTGTTGGAACCACGTTGGTAGCTGTTGGCGGGATGTTCGTGGCTGTCGGTGGTACGACGTTGGTAGCTGTCGGGGGCACATTCGTGGCCGTTGGCGGCACAACTGTTGGCGGCACATCGTCAGAACAGAGGACACCATTCACAGCAAAATTGGTGGGTACGGTCGCTGAGCTGCTGCCTTTTATGCCTTGAAAACCAAAGGCGACAGTGCCGCCATTGGCGCCAATTTTGCCATTCCAATGGCTGGCTACGTTTGAGGCAGACACGGATGAGCCAGATGGTGCAAAGGTAGCATTCCAACCACTGCCAAACTGTTGGCCAGCGCCCAATGTCCAGGTGAGGTTCCAGCCATTGATGGCGGTGCTGGTATTGTTGGTAATGGTGATATTAGCTTGGAAGCCACTATTCCATTGATTGACAATATTATAATCAACTGTACAGCTTCCCTGTGCAGCCACGGGCATGGTTGCCGCCGGGCCAAACGAGAAAAGCGCGACCATCAGCACAAAGGCCATGGCAAGTGATACAACGGGTATACTTAAACTTTTAGTACGCTGTTTCAAAATATTCCTCCAGAAATGTTTTGATTTGCTAAACAAACGCCGATAAAAATTCATTCTGAACTGATATGGCTTGTTCAAAATGAGGTTACGAAACAAACGATAAAGGCCAATTGTAGGTGCTGGTGGCTGCCGATGGTTTGGCTGCATCAGCAGCGGCTGATGCAGTCGCTGCTGCGGCGAACAAAACGGGGATGATGGCGAGAACAAGCAACAGGGTAACAACACGCCCAAAAGGCGTTTCTTTAATCTTTTTCATTGGATTTATCCTCCGGTTGTTTTGGGGACGGGAGAAGGAAAGGCAAAGGGAATTTTGCCTTTTTTTCGACTTATCGGGATAATGAGGGTGGTTTTCGATCAGGGATTGGGAGCTTTGGATAAGGTGGCAGCCTCATTCCATTGTCTCCTGAGCCCTTTTTTTATCCGTGTTTGCCGGGGTTCGTGAACCCAAGTTCCTCTTCTTTTTTGTCCCACTACGTGTTGAAAATACATTTTCGAGAGCGCTCTCATTCCGGGTAAAAAAATATTTAAAGATCGTCTCATTGATGTTGTTAATGCATAAAACCTCCTCTTTTTTCTCTTCTTGTCTATACAGTGGGGCTTGTGTTTGAATAAATACAAATTGCCTGAATTTGGTTGCTGTTTATGGGATAAATTGTCTAGGTAAACCACAAAAAGTTCTTAAAATTACCAACACGCAAAATTGTGGTTTCCTTCAAGGAAAAGCGGGTTTTGCACAATTTTATTTCCAAAAACCTTCCCGCTTTTACCTAAGTGTGGGGGCGAGGGTTGAAAAGAGAGGGATTGAAGGAGCGACGCACCTTGGAAGTGCGTCGCTCCTGGCGATTAGGGTTCGACGCCCCAAATGAGGGTGTCGTTGCGGTAGAGGGTGACGTTTTGCCAGTCGGCAAAGTCGGTGCCTGTGATTAGGAATGAGTGATCGTCATTTTCGTTATGAGGCTGCCAGTTGGTGTGGTTGAGGCGGGTGTGGATTTGGCCGGAGGTGCTGGCAGCCCCTAGTTGGCCGGCTGCTGCGGAGAAGGTGATGTCTAAGTAGTGTTGGGTGCCGGTGTGGTTGATAACGGCCGTTATCTGACCACATCCCATGCCTGCATAATCACAATGGGCTTGGGAAACGGCCGTTGCGGCATCTGTAAACCAGTAGCGTAAGCGCAATTCTGATAAGGGGATGGCACTGCTGCTGTTATTTACCAGCCGGAATTGGGGCTTGATGTTTTCGTCGCTGGGATTGGCATCAATTGTGCGATATTGCACACGAACATGGCTGGAAACAGGCGGGAGGCAGGTGGGCGCTGACTGGGGGCGCTGCTGGTGCAGGCGATGCTTGTGTAGGTGGTGTTGGTGCGGATTCTGTTGGTACGTGGCAGCGCAAGACTGCGCCAACTGGTTCTTTGCCCCAGACTAGATTGCCGTTGTGATATAACGTGACTTGTTGTGCTTTCGTGTGAAGATAGTTGCGCTGTTGTAGGAGTAATCATTGCTTTCATCATAGGGTGTCCAATTTGTTTTGTGGACGCGCATTTGAATGTTGCCGGTGTTGTGATTGCCCAACAAGGGTACCGGCGTCTGGGGCGAAATTTAACTCTAAGTAGGTGTCGGAAACGGCCGTTTCTGACACCACACCTAGCTGACTGGAAATTGCAGCACATTGAACGGCGGCAAAATCACAGGTAACCACTTGCTCCGACTGGCTATCCTTTGTAAACCAGTACCGTAAAGTCAGTTCAGCAAGCGGTACGGAATTGCCCTTGTTGACGATATTAAAATAAGGTTTGAGTTGAAGCGCATCTATGTGCGTGACTATCCCCATCCATGAACATGACATTTAAATCAGTGTGCAATTGGTCTGTGGCGGCAGAAACGGCATCGAACGCATCAATGCGGCCGTAATAATCTGTTGTGCCGGGGTCATCCACAACGGGATGGGCTGTTTCAAGCTAGCGTCGATTTGGCACACACATCATCACAGGAATCGGTTGCCAGCAGCAGGGCGGCCGTGCCAGCCACAAATGGCGTTGCCATTGAGTTCCCTGTCCAAATGGCATAACTGCCATCGTCATAGCTCGAAATAATGGAAGAAGCCAGGGGCATACACTGTGTTGTTTAGTACGCCGGGGAAATCGGAAAAATCTGTCGGGTAGTCGAGTTTGTCGGAAGCGCCGACGGAGATGACTGAAGGATAACTAGCGGGGTAGCCAAATGTATTCACAGCCCCAGCCGCCACAATCACAACACCATGAGCTTCGGCATAGGAAACGGCTTCTGCTAAAAACGGTTCATCTTCTGGCCCACTGCCACTTAGGTTAATAACATCTGCGCCATGATCAACGGCGTACATGATGCCCGCCACAATGTCAAAATAAAGGCCACGCCCTTCATCATCAAAAATGCGAATCGGCATGATTTTTGCTTCCGGTGCAGTTAAGGCCACGATGCCGGCGACATGAGTGCCATGTCCTGCTCCTTCATCGATGGTGGCATCCCCGTCTTGATCCAGTCCATTCCGCTCTTCTGCGGGAGCGGGATCATTATCGACAAAATCATAGCCGCTGACGAGCTTGCCCTGGAACTGCTCATGCGTGAAATCAATGCCCGTATCCAGGACGGCCACAACGATACCTGCCCCTTTTGATAGAGCGTGGGCGTCAGCCAAACGAATATTTGATAGCGCCCATTGCTCTTTATAAGCTGTGGCCGGATCACTATTTGTTCCCCACGGCTTTGCATCCAGTTCACTGCCAAAAGCACCGCCAAATCGAGGTTGCCCTTCGAA
Source organism: uncultured Chloroflexia bacterium (assembly GCA_963747345.1). Lineage (GTDB taxonomy): Bacteria > Chloroflexota > Anaerolineae > Promineifilales > Promineifilaceae. Next base: position 47,276 of record CAVVFA010000024.1, read on the forward strand.
CGCGGTGTTTTCATAGATTGCAATAACCCGGGTGTCTTCAGCCAGTTGACTAGCTAAATCCGAAAGGTTGCTCTCTAAAAGAAACAGACCCAACTCAGGAATGGCTTTAACAACAACCGCGTCATAATCTGTGGTGATGGCTGACACGTCTGAACCATTTGCTGATTTGATAATAACGGACGCTGTGCTATCGGCATGGACTTCTTCTCCTGATATGAGCCAGGATAAACTGATAGCAAGACAACTGAATAGAATAACTTTTACGATAACTTGTGCTGATTTGTGCCCCATGATGATTATTCTCCTTTTAACCCTCAATTAACTCCCTCCTGCTCTTTAGGGTTACGAACATCGCCGATTACAACAAATGCGGACCAATAATAAGGGTGTGGGTTTTCTGCTTTGATGGTTAATTGAGCCGACCGTAAAGCGCTGTGGATTTCTTCTCCTCTTTGTAATGCTGCATAGAAATGTGTCATGAGTGTGGCTGTTACTTTGTCTTCTACCATCCACAAACTGACAACAATGGAACGTGCGCCACTTGCTAAAAGACCACGGCTTAAGCCTAAGAGTTCATCACCTGTGGATACCTGATATCTTCCCGTTTCACAGGCACTTAGGGTGACGAGCGGTGGCATATTGGCAATTTGATACAGATCGTTAACGCTTAACCAACCATCTGCCATTTTTAGAGCAGAGAACATGGGGTTATCGGCGCGGAAGGTGGCGTGGGTAGAGAGATGCAGCAAGCCAGCGTTAGCCAGATGGGCAGACATGTTTTCGATGGTTGCCTGTTCGCCTACATATAAACGAGCATCTTCAAATAGTTCTGAAATGGATTCGGCTTCATTTTGGGCATAGGGAATCGTATCATCGGCTAAACCAATGATTAAGGGAGCGGTTAAGCTCCGATTATCGGGATGGGTCATCATGCGGTATAGAATCGTAGCGCTTGGTGCATATGAAATCGTGTGGGATTCTAATAAATAGTGAGTGCCATCAAAAAGCGCATGAAATGGCACATAATGGAGCAGTCCATGGGGAATGATGATTAAGTTTTTCTCGGTCAACCGAGAGGTAATTGGCTCCAAAAGCAGGGCGAATAATTGATGAAGCGTATCATTGGTGCTATGCAACAACGCAGTGGCATAGCGGGAACTATAAGCGGTGCCATAGGTGAATTTATTCATCTGGAAGCGATATTGCCCCAAAATATCTGCGATGCGTTCTGTGGAAATGGAGAGTTGGGCGCTCCAGTTTTTATTTGAAGTGATACCAAAGATAAGGATGCTTTCATCTGTGGTGAAGAATTCCAAGACCAGCGTGTCTGTGGGCAGGCAATGCTGTAACTCGGCTAAGTTGACTGTCCAAACAGGGTTGCTGGGCAAGGAGATGAGGTCTCGTTTTTGCCAACGGTTTAGTAACTGCCATAAGGCGTGCTCTCGCTCGGTAACGGCCGTTGTGAGCATTTGCATCTGTTGTACGGAGCGTTCATTGCTGTCAGATTGGCCGCCATTCAGCCGGTTATAAAACCAATTGAGTTCTCGTTTCAAACGATCCAGCTCGGCCAACAAGGCTTCATCTTCGGCGGTGACGGCGTTGGCGGAGACTTCCCGCACCAATAAATCTAATAACGCACGGGATTTTGCTTGTTCGACGGTGGCAAAGGCTTCGTTGAGGTCTTGTTCCTCACCTGCTTGCAGACAGAGCAAAATGTGGGCTTCATAGATGCGCAGTTTATCGCTCAGAAAGGCAATTTTATAATCTTCTGCGCCGATAGTGGCTTGGAGACGTTCAATCGCTTGAATGGCCTGCCGATAAAAAGCACGCGCCTCTTCATTTTGTCCGCGCTGCTCTGCAATTTGCCCCAAGCCATCATGGCAAGCATAAGTGATGGCGGATAAATCTGACTCGTTTACTTCTGCCAATGCCTGGGTAAAAAACAGTTCAGCCTCTTCCAACTGCCCTGCCATTAACGCCGATTGTCCTGACACAATTAAACTTTGGGCGGTGCGTCCACGTAAACCAACTTGCCGAAACATGCGGGTAGCTTGTTGCGCACGGGATTCAGCTAAGTGCAAATCGCCCCGCTGCTTGGCGAATACGGCTTCGTATAAGTCTGTGAAGGCCAACCATAAGGCGTTGTTTTCGGCTGAAAACAGGTGGCGGGCGCGGTCGAGGGCAAAATTGGGGGAACGGCCGTCTTTCAAATGGGCTAAGGCGACTGCTTCATTGAGCCACAGACGACCTGTTTCCCAGGCCATGTCGGCTTCTTCAAAAGCCTTTCTGGCTGTCGTGGTTAGCTCTAACGCCTCTCCCCATAAGTTTAAGGCCAGATACACTTCGCTGCGATACAAGTCCACGTAGGCCATATCTACGGGGCTGTTTTGCAGCGTATATATTTGTCGTGCTTTATCAAATTGCTGAAGCGCTTGTTGATATTCACCTTGATAGAATGAAAGTTCAGCCAGGTTATGCTCAATAAGTGCGAGGTAACTTGTCATGTCTTTCGACTCAAAAACAAGTTGTGCTTCCTGATAGTTTTTTTCTGCTTGTGTGAAATCATCTAATGTCATTTCTACATTAGCTTGATTCATTTGCGCGATGGCTGAATACGTTTGATCATTTTGCGTCAAGAAAATCAGCCGTGATTCCTCAAAGTTTTCTAAGGCTTCTTGAAAACGACCAAGACGAAAGAAGATGTTGGCACGGTTTAAGCGTATTTTTGCTACAGATATGTGATCATTATGCGTTTGGAAGATACGCATATTTTCGTTAGCAAGCGTTAGTCCTTCCTGGTACATGCCCAGATACAACATGGCGTTGAGCTGTCCTATTGCCACTTTGGCTACCTGAAAATCTAACTGTAGCGATCGATATAAATTTGCGGCTTCATCAAATGTACTCAAGGCTTTGCGGTAATCGGCCAACATCGTAAAGGTGCTGGCTTCCAGGTACAGACTGTCTGCCAAGACTTCTTGATCTGCCCATAAAGATGCCGCAAGAAGGATGATTTTTGTAATGTGGAATGATGTTTTGGGGTTTGTTCGTGCGCGACGTTGAACTTCTGATTCTAGGGCGGCGATTAGGGAGTCGTCGCGGATGGGCGCGTATTGCAGGAGCCAGTTTGTCTGGTCGTTTTCGTCGTCTAGTTCCAGGAGTTCAGTGATGTCGTGTAGGGTCATCCGGTTATTGAGAGCGATTCCAGGTTTATGATAATGTCTCGTTCCTTTAGTTCTACAAATAGTTCGTAATCAGCTTGATCGACTAATGAGAAGGAAAAACGGCCGTATTGGTCTGTTAATCCTTGCCGACTTTGTCCGTTTGTTTTATTTCTGAGTCTTAAAGAAATACCTGCTAAATCGTTTGCATGTGTCGTCAGCAAAGTCTCCCAGTAATTGGCCGCGCATGGTGTATTTCTCTGCTTCCCGGTCATTCATGATTTGTAGATCGAGGTCGAATTCGTCTTCGTGGAATAGGAGCTGTCGTTCTTGCGGGACGCCACGAACGCCGAGGGCTACTAATTGTGACCAACTGTCGAATTGGAGGGCGGCTTTGCGTTCTGTGCGTGTTGCGAGGCGTTCTTGTTTGCGCTTGAAGGCGGTTGTGACTCGATTGAGTAAGTTTGGAGAGGGGGCGGATAAATTTTGCGGGGCGGCTAAGAAGTTTCGGGCGATCTCGATTTCTTCCTGGCATTGTGAACAGCCTGTCAGGTGTTGGTCAATTTGGGCTGATTCTTCAGTTGATACTGTCTTTTGCAAATAGTCGATTGCTTTTTGAAAATCTAAATGGTTCATAATAACCTGATTCTTTTTTCATGTATTGCTGTGGGGCAATCGCTTCAAGAATTTACATTACAATTGCGAAGCGACTGCCCCAAGACCGATTGTTTGTTAGTTTTACATCTGTCTTAGACGATACTGCCAAGAAAGTTACGGTCATCCTATCAAGGCCTATAAAGGAGTTGGGGCACTCCTGATGACTATACAGTGTTGATCTGGACTGAAAAAATACAAATTGGTCTACTGTTCTAACTGCACCAATGCTAACCGTAATTTTTGAAGACAACGGGAACGGTAGGGGCCAATGCTCCCTAAGGGAATATCGAGTTGTTGGGTGATTTCTTCGTAGGATGGGGCTGGTTCGGTTAGGAAGAGGGCGGTTAGTAATTCTTGGCAGCGTGGATCAAGGTTTTCCAGGGCTTGGTAGATGAGATGTTCTTGCTCTAGTTGGATGAGGCTGTTTTCTAGGGGGGGCTCGTTGGCGGGAACGGCCGTTTCCCAATCCTCATCCATCTCCACTTCTGACTTTTGCCGCATCCGGCGAATACAGGAACGGCGGCTCACCGTCATCAGCCAGGAACTCAGGCGGTCTTGATTTTGCAAGGTGTGCAGCCCTTCTAGCAGGGCGAGGCAGGTTTCTTGGAATATTTCGTCGGCAATCGTTTGGGGAAAACCAAAACGGATGGGGATGCTGTAGATCAAACGGCTGTAGCGTGTTATCAAAATCGCCCACGCTTGTTCCTCCCCTTGCAGGCAGGCATCAATGAGAACGCTGTCCGTCGCTTTTTGCCAATTTATAGACATGATGGGGCTCTCAATGAGAGAAGAAGCTGTATGGGTGTTTGTGTTTTCAAGATGTGAGCTTTTCCCGGTTCATCAAAGTTTGCCAGAATGAATGTCTACTCTGTGGAGTTATTGAAGATGATTCTATAGCAATCGGAGGTGCTTTTCAATTCAAGGATCCTTCTTCTTATTCGCGGACGACAATATCAAGACCTTTCAGCAAGGATACGGCTTCAGGCAGGGCGAATTTTGTTTTCTTGAGCTTGTTTTGTTTGATGTCGATGGCGTAATTGCAGGCATCGTTGAAGTTGGCTTTGGTTAGGTCGCAGTTGATGAAGCGGCTGTCTGTGAAATCGGTGCCGGTGAACAGGGCGTTGGTGAAATCGACATCGGTGAAATCGGCTTCGGTGACGGTGCATTCTGTCATGCGCAGATTGGGCAGTTTGAGACCGGTGAAGAAGCTGTAGTTGAGGGCGCATTGGTGAAAGGAAAACGGCCGTTTTATGCCAAATTTCGGCCAATGCGCAGAAGACCAATCAATGCCAACCAGCTTGCAACGCGCAAACTCCACAGTGGCGAAGGTGGTTCCCGGCACTTTTGCCAAACTTAGATCACAGTCGGTAAAAACACAATCGTGAAACCCACACTGCTGTAAAACTGCGTCTTTAAATGTGCAGTCCTTAAACGTACAGTCCGTAAAAGTCTTGCCGGTTATCGTTTCCAGGTCAAAAGACAAACCATTAAACGTTTCGTCTTCATACTCTGCCAAACTCAAAGTTTTCAAAGCCAGATTATCCACTGTTCACTGTTAACTGTTCACTGGCTTAATTGTTTTACCGCGCGGGTAGCGATGTAAGATGGCGCAAATTCAGACACCAAATCTTTTGGCTGCACGTCCTCATAAAAATCAGTGAGGACAAAACCAGCGGCGAGCTGCCCCCCAATCAAATCTGTGAGCGTATGCCCGAATTCAAGCGCGGCATCTGGGCCGTTCAGAGCCAGGCGCTCTTCTTCACTGATGCTCGTTATATCTGAATAAGGCAGCTTATGGCGTACCTGCAAAACTTTTTCCTCTTCCGCCATCGCTATATCGAACAAATAAATCAGCGGGTTCATCGACCCTGCTAAAAGCACACCGCCCGGCCGCAAAACACGATACGCTTCCTTCCAAACTGGAACCACGTCTGGCACAAACACGTTTGAGACGGGATGGAATACCAAGTCAAAGCTGCCATCGGCAAAGGCGGATAGATCGCACATGTCGCCTTGAACGGTTTTAATATCCAAGCCTTCCCGTTCAGCGACCAGTCGATCTTGGCCTAGCTGGGCGGGGGAATTGTCGAAGACGGTGACATTGGCCCCGACTGCTGCCAGCACTGGCCCTTGCTGTCCGCCGCCAGAAGCGAGACAGAGAATATCCACACCCGTTAAATCGGCGGGAAACCAGGTGCGGGGTGTTGGCTTGGTTTCGGTGAGCAGGATGCCCCATTCTCCTTGCCGGGCGTTGGCGATGATGCCGGGGGAGACGGGGTAAGTCCAGATATTGCCTTTGGAAACGGCCGTGTCCCATGCTTTTTGATTATGTGTACGTACATCAGTCATTTTGTTCATTCTCCGATGGAATATTGAGCGCCTTCTCCCACTCCGCTTTTCCCAGCGCGTACTCCACATCATCGCCATCCCACACCTCAACAGACTCGGCGTGAAACGTGTCTGCGCTTAGGATGTCGTCAGGGGTGAGGCGGAAAGAGCGTACGAACGTCATGCCAGCCTTCTCCATGACGCGGCGGGAGGACGAGGTTTTCCTCATAGGTGGTGGCGACGATGCGCTGTAGGCCCCAAGCCGTGAACCCCTGGCTGATGAGCGCTTGTACGCCTTCGGTAGCGAAGCCTTTGCCCCAGGCGGTGCGGTTGAGACGGTAGCCAAGTGCGGCTTCGTCGTGGGTTTCGTTAGTGGGGCGCAGGCTGAACCAGCCCAGAAATTCGCCGGTTTCTTTGGCTTCTGCCGCCCACACGCCAAAGCCGGGGAAGCGGTCATCGTAGCGGCAGAATCCGGGCAGGATGTCGTTTTGGATGGCTTCTCGCGGGGTGGGGGTGCCGCCGTTGATGTAGCGCATTACTTCGGGGTCGTTGTCGAGGTGGAAAAGATGATCGCGTCGGCGCTTGTGAAGGGGCGTAGGCGTAGGCGTTGGGTTTCTAGTAAAGTTTTCATGAAGGAATATTATCCGCAGATTGCGCAGATTAAAGCCTAAATAAGTGAAGTCTATGTAAACAGCAGGTGATTCATTATACTCCAATGATAAGTGGCAGAAACGGCCGTTTTCTGCGAAGATAGGCGTACTTTTTACAGGGAGAAACGGCCGTTTACACCCATCCTATTCACGGCTAAAAAATAAACATGTTCGACTCTGAAAGCATCCTCATCTGGCTAAAAGTCCAAGGGTTAACCATCCTCCTCGTCATTGTTTTGTCACTTGTTGGCCTGGTTCTGCTGCGCCAGATTACCAAGCACCTCAGGAAAAAAGTCCAAACCCTGGATGGCGAAGCAGACAGCCTACTCGTCAAACGCACAGACACCCTCACCGGCGTGATATGGACGACCGGCGCTGTCCTCATCGTGGGCACAGCCCTGCTCATTGTGCTAGACGAATTAGGCGTGCCTATTTTGCCTGTCGTGGCCAGTGTCGGTTTTGTTGGTCTGGCGTTTGGTTTAGGCGCGCAAACACTCGTCAAAGACATGATCAGCGGCCTCTTCATTCTCATCGAAAACCAATACACCATCGGCGATACCATCATGGTTGGCAGTGTCACCGGAACTGTAGAATTCATTACCCTACGCAAAACTATCATCCGTGATTTATACGGCACGGTTTACCATGTGCCCAACGGTGAAGTGCGCGTGGTGGCAAATAAATCACGCGATTGGTCACGGGCGTTGGTGGAGGTGGGCATTACCTATGATGCCGATGTGGACAAGGCGATTGCAGCGTTGCAGCAGATTGGCACAGACTTACAAGCGGAGTCGGAATTCAGTCAGGCCGTTATCGAAGCCCCGCTGGTAACAGGGGTAGAAGGCTTGGATGAGTCGGCTGTGCGCCTGCGCATCATGGTAAAAACCAAACCGGGGATGGAAGGCGATGTGCAGCGTTATTTACGCCGCCAAATCTGGCTGGTATTTGAGCAGCAGGGCATTGAAATCGCCTTCTCTACGCGCCAAATTCAACTCATCGACATATCAAAAAAATGAGTGAATACCCTGCGTATATCGAAAAAATATTGACTGAGGCGCGGTTGCTTCTGGAGGAAGATGATTTCTCTGAACCAGATGCCGCTGCTCTTTGTTTTGATGTGCTGGCCCTCTTTCCTGAATGTCAGGAGGCGTCTGACCTGATTTTTGAAGCCATTCACGCACCTAATCTCATCCGCGAGTATCGCAAAGCACTGGGGCGCGTTATTGATGAATGGGATGATCGCCCCTGGCAGCAGCGTCGTCGCTTAGCCCGTTCATACGGCTACATGTCTCGCTGGGAAGGGCAATACCGAAAATACGATGAAACGGTTAATTCTGAAGACCTATGCCCCTCAGATGTGAAGACGATGCTGAAAGAAGGCGAACATCAACTGATTCAAGATTATCTGCTCGGGCAAAGTCAGGGTAGGGAGATGGCCTGGCCTATCTTCGAGGAAGCTATCAAGCGCACAGCAAACCCGGCCGTGGCGATGTTTTGGGTGGCGCAAACTTATGCGGATCAAGGTTATTTTGCGGAGTCAGTGACCTTGTTTGAGGAATTGCTGGCGCAGTACCCCGATCATGTGGATGCACGGCGGCTCGGTGCTGAAGTGCGCTGGTGGCGTGACCATCAAGAGCAGATTCCCTGGCTACCTACACATTCAGATGAAAACGGCCGTTTATGGCGACAAACCATGCGGGAAACAGACGAAGAATTCGCAGCCAATGAAGCCCTATACACCGCGCCTATCGACCACTACCACGCTCCCGATGCTGCCAAACTGCCCTCGGATTTCATTTTGCCCACACCGCTTTCGGCTGATGTCATCGCGCAAATTGAAGAAACCCTGGCTGAATCCGATGCCCCATCCACAAAAAATGATGGGAATAATGACGAGTAACATATCAACTGCTTCCAGTCCACGAAGGTGGACTTTGTAAATGGTGCTGTGAATTTATTCGCCGAGCAGCATTGACGACCCTCTCCAATCATTGTTTAATTCTCCGCTATGCACACAGAACCATCATCGCACAACTTGAAATTTTGGCAGCAGCCACGCTTCTATCTGCTGTCAATGGTGGCCTTGCTCTTGTTTGGCTTTGGTCTGCGTATCCACCGTCTTGGCGATAAATCCGTGTGGTGGGACGAAGGACTTGCGGCCTGGGCAGCCCGTCAATCCTTTGCGGTTGCCATCCAATGGACTGCCAACGACGTCCATCCGCCCCTCTACTTTTGGATGCTCCATGTGTGGCATCTAATCAGCGGCGACACCGAATTTGGCCTGCGCTTGCTCTCCGTTTTCATTGGCCTGATGACCATCAGCATGACCTATCTACTCGGCCAAACCATCGGCGGCAAAAAGGTTGGCTTGCTGGCGGCACTTTTGTTGACAGTTTCCCGCTTCAATATCGCCTGGTCGCAAGAAATGCGGATGTATGCCCTGTCGGCGCTGTTGGGGGCGGGCGCGTTGTGGGCCACCGTGCGCGTCTGGAAATACGGCCGTCGCCAGGATTGGCTCGCCTACATTTTTTTCATGACGGCCGGACTGTACACGCTCTATCTCTCTGTGATGGTGCTGTTTGTGGCAAATTTGGTCTGGCTGCTGCTGGTACTGCCGCGGGCGCGTAACAAATGGCGGGAGTTTATCACCTGGTCGCTGGCGCAAACGGCCGTTCTGCTCCTTTTTGCCCCCTGGCTGGCCTATGCGTTAGGCCGCATTCCGACCTGGACCTCTGCCTCGCCAGTGGCGTTTGTGAATTTTGTGAAGATTTACTGGACGGTGCTGGTGTCGGGCATCGCCTCCAATGTCGATGATCTGGCGCGGTTTACGCTGCCGGTGTTGCTGATATTTTTGGTGGGAACGGCCGTTCTCCTCTACCATGCCCTCAAAACCCGCAAACAAAACCCACAACCGCTCTACCAACTGGCGCTGCTGCTACTCGGTCTGCTCCTGCCCGCGCTTGTCGTCTACATCGTCTCCTTGCCCAAGACCAACTTCTTTTACGCGCCGCAGATTGCCCCGCGCTACCTCATCATTTTCCTCTCCGCCTACACGGTGCTGCTGGCTTGGGGCGTGGTGCGCCTGGGTCAATTCCAACGCGGCGTGACGCTGCTGCTAACCCTCGTCATCCTCTTTGCCGCCGGAGTTGGCTTGCGTGGTTATCATAACGGCCGTGTGCGCCTAGATGATTACATCTCCATGGCCGATACCATCAGCGCCTATGCCCAACCGACCGACGCCGTGATCCTCCATTCCGACAAAGATTGGCCGATTTTTGCCTACCATTACGCGGACGAGTGGGCAGGTGTGCCGCATGGCTGGGATGTTGATGAGGAAACGGCCGTTTCCTTCCTGCAACCCCTCTGGCAAAACAACGACGGTATCTGGTTGGCGCTCACTCCCTATGCCAGCGTCACTGACCCCAACGCCCACATCATCAACTGGCTAGATCAACATGCCGTCGCCACCGTAAACTACAATCATGGCGACAAAGCCCTCCGCTTCTATGCCCGCACCCCGGAACGTGCTGCCCAAATCGGCACCCTGGCGGCTAATGCCCAACCGCAGTTCGACACCTTTACCGTCGTCAAACCCGGATTCCACTTCGTCGGCTATGATTTGCCCTCCGGCACTTACCACAGCGGCGATACCGTCCGCCTCGGCCTCTACTTTTTCCGGGGCGAGCCAATGACTGACGAGAGTCATGCCATGGAAATCGGCCTAAAAAGCAAAGACGGACAAGCCATCCAATGGGCCACCGTGCAGCTCACCCCTGACGATCACGCCTCAGCCGACGGCCTGATTCGCAAAGAAGCCGTCTTCCAGGTGCCGCCAGACACCACCGAAGGCATCTATGACTTCTACCTGCTCAACTGCGGCGGCGACTGCGACCAGTTCGCCCAGGTCTGGATTAAAGAGCGCTTCCAAACCTTTGTTGGCGCAGATGACGTAAAAATCGCCAATCCGTTAGACATCACCTTTGCCAACGGCATTAAATTGCTTGGCTATGCCGTCGAGCAAGAAACCATTACCCCCGGCGAACCCGTGCGCATGTCGCTCTACTGGCAAACGGCAGCCCCCATCGACAACCAGTTCAAGGTCTTCACCCACCTGCTGGGCGACGTATTTAACGCTGAAACCGAGAACTTCCTCTGGGGCCAACAGGACAACGAACCCGCCAACAATCGCCGCCCCACCAACACCTGGCGTCCCGGCGAAGTTATCGTCGATGCCTACGCCATGCCCACCGCCCTAAACGCGCCGGAAGGCAGCTACACGTTGGAAATCGGCCTGTACAATCCGGTGACGGGTGAGCGTTTATTGCTCGTTGATGATGCGGGCAATGTGACGGCGGATCACGCCATCCTGGAAACATCCATCACCATCCAGCAGCGTTCAAACAATTGATTGACAGGTGATCGCAATTCGTCTTACAATGATATTATCAGGTAAGACGGTGAGGTGATATGATGTTGGTACGTTTATCCACAAAAGGACAGTTGGTTATTCCGAACGAGATCAGAAAAGCATTAGGCCTGGAATCTGGGACTTATTTTGATGTGCGCCTGGAAAACGATGAAATCATATTTGCCCCCATTGATCACACACAGCCGCTGGATCGACTCTATGGGAAATATGCCCAGGTGGATTTGCTCGCCGATCTTGAAGCCGACCACCTGACAGAAATTGCGCAGGATCAATAAACATGGCGGAAAATTATGTGCTAGATGCCTGGGCGCTGCTGGCATTGCTGCAAACAGAACAACCAGCGGCCTCACGAGTCAAAACGCTTTTGCAACAGGCTCAAATGGCGTCCAACGTTCAGGTCTACTTATCCATCATCAATCTGGGGGAAATCGCCTATATTTTAGAACGCAATTACGGCGCTGAAGAAGCCAATCAGACTATTGCTGATATCCGACAACTGCCCATCACCATCGTGCAAGCGAGTGAAAATCGGGTGATGGCGGCGGCTCGTTTAAAAGCTAATTACCGAATGTCGTACGCTGATGCGTTTGCGGCTGCGGCTGCGGAAGAATGGCAAGCAATCCTCATAACAGGAGACCCTGAGCTAATTAGTCTGCAAGGAATAATTCAGGTTGAAGCTCTGGAACGAGGAAAGAAAGCATGAGTTGGTTTCAAAAAACAATCACGATGCAAGCAAGACGGCGCGGGTTTCATTTGGTTACGCATGAAATCACAGCGCAAGTGCCGGAAATTCAAGATTATCAGGTGGGGTTGGCACACATTTTCATTCAACATACTTCGGCATCACTCACGCTGAACGAAAATGCAGACCCTACTGTGCGTCAGGATTTTGAAAGCCATTTCAACGTGATGGTGCCAGAAAATCAACCTTACTACATCCACACTTATGAAGGGTCAGACGATATGCCGGCGCACATCAAAGCGGCGCTGCTTGGCTCCAGTGTCACCATTCCTATTACGGATGGTCGGTTGGCTTTAGGCACCTGGCAAGGCATCTACCTCTGCGAACATCGAGACCGGGCGCGTGGGCGGCGATTGGTGGTGACGTTGAATGGTGAACTGAGGTAAAGACTTATAGCAAAGGAAGCAAAAAACAAAGAGACAAAGGGTTTCTTGTCCCTTTGTCCCTTTGTTTCTTTGTAATAAATTGTTTTTTATGGGACAGGCAACGACAACCACTCGCTGTTCTCAAACGTGCCATCCGCCAACGCCTGATACATGCCTACGCGCACCGCCACTGGCGCACCTTCCTCCGGCACGTCTAGTAAAAAGTGATCTGTCACCACTTCTCCCGCTTGCCACAATGATGTTGGATACCAACCGAAAACAGGGTGATTACGGTCAGCCTGGGTCAAAATGGCTTGTGGGCCGGTGGGTGGGTCTTGGGCGACGAGGTGGACGGCGATGCTGTAGTCACCCAAGTCATCTTGCAGCGCTTGCCAATCAATGGCGAGGTGGAGCGTATTGTCATCAATCCAGACCAGTTCTGCATCTTGGATGGCGATGCCGTTGCCTAAATCGAGTACGGTGTTTTCAGGGGAAACGGACTGTCTCGAGTTCGCGGAAATGGTTTGTCTTAAGCTTGCAGAAATGGTTTGTCTTGAGCTTGTGGAAACGGCCGTTACCTGTGGCTTTACCTGAATCTCCACAATATCTGGCGCGACAGCGGTCAAATAGATAGGGCCTAAAAGGTCTTCCCACCAGGCAACAGGACGGAGATAAAACGTTTTTGAAAGCGTTAATAAATGATCCGTTTGTAGGATGTCCGCAAAATCATTGTCGTGATCCACAACTGTTAGGTCAGGGAATTTTCCCTCATAGGTTTGGGCGTACCGGAGCGCCCAATAGTCGTGACCCCATAAAGCCAAGAGCGTTTGTGGACGCCCATCAGCCGTTGTTGTGGGAATATGTTCTGCCAACGCGATGGTGGCAAATGTGCTTTCATCTCGGGTAACGTCCAATACCAAGGGGCGGTTACTAAAAAATAGCCAGACAATAAGTGCCAGACTGCCCACCACTGCCAATTTGCCCCATAACGGCCGTTTCTGCCACAGCACTTCCATCAACAATGCCAAACCGATTGCCGAAATGGCAATGATGGGCAACTTTACCGCTAGAAGCGCATCCGAGACGCGCCCTTCCCATACGATAAAGCTAACGGGCAAATGGAGCAGACAGGTCACAAACAGCCCCAATCGTTCTTGCGGGCGAGCGGGACTGCCTGGCAACAGTAGCCCCACTATCCCCAAGGCCATCAATATCCAGGGCCAATCGTTGCTTAATAAAGCGGCCATCCCCTGGATGCGTTCCAGCCATAGCGCTGTCGTATCTGGCACAATCACCAGATCGCCGCGTGTATAAAACACCAATGCCCAGAAGCCTTGCCAGGTTCCTGGCGAGCTGTATGTCCAGTCGGCCCCCATCCAGGCACGAAGGGGTAAATAAAGATATGTTAGCGGCCCGATAAGTCCCAGTCCCAGCACAGGCAATAATTTCCGCAGAATCAAGCGCCAATGAGGCCATGCCCAAAACAAGATAGCGGGTAAAAAGAGAGCAAAAGCCCGTTGATGCGCCAGCACCATACCGCCCCAAAATGCCAGCCAATACAGGTCTCGTTTTTGTCCAAACCGACTAAATTGCACGGCATAATAAAGCGTTATAAAGGAAAGCACCATCGACATGGTGTGCACTTCGGCGATTGAAGCATCCACCCAAATGGAAGTGGAAAGCGCATACATGAGTGCAGTAAGCGCCGCTGGCAAGGGGTGCACCCCCAAGGATTTCATCAACAATATCAGCAATAAAGCGCTGATGGTTCCCCACACGGCGGAATAAAGCGAGGCACCCATAGCTGGCGAGATGCCGACGAGGCGTAATAGCGTCACGAAGATTGACCCAATTAATGTGTAGAGTGGATACCCGTTGTAATGAATGGTTCCCCAACGAGGCAGTGCGTTTTGAATTTCACCTATATCCGTGGCAAAGGGGTGTGGGCTACCGTTGATGTGTACTTGCAAAGTGGTTAAAAAGCTGATAAATGACAAGAGACCGACAGTGATAACGGCCGTTTGCCAGGAAATATGCCAATTTTTTTTCCAAGACGTTTGAACTGTGTGCAAGGTATACTGTCTTAAACAAAAAAGAGAATGTAGTATCACCGATTTTATAGCTTCTCGAATTTGGAATCAAATATTTATCTTATGTGAATAAAAAACCTTGTACTGGTGCGAAAAAATAGAAATAATTTATGGAAGCGTAGATCATAGCCCATCATTTACAGGACAAGTGACATTTGTCACTAATCGAACGTGCCAAATGGTACTTATATCCTACCGATTAGATGAGTATAGTGCTGAAAAGGGGCAATTTACTTGTTAAAACTCGAGAAATCCCTGCCACATCACCTTCCCATAAATCACTGCATTTAGGGAGCCAAAAACCTAAACGCCATATAACCCGCAATCCACAACCCAGCCCGCATCCATGATGCCCACAACATAGCCTCTTGAGTTTCAGTAATCGGTAATCAGTAAACAGTAATCAGTAAAATCCAGACAGACTAGGTTTCACTACTGAAAACTGTTCGCTGAAAACTGTTCACTAGTCTTTTACCCATCGCCCCTGGCAGAAAAAGGAGGTTGTATGGGAGCTTGCATCGTGCTGCCAATCCACATGAATTAATGAGCCGAATTTTAGAAGGGAAACAGCCAATGCCATCACAATGTGCGGCATCTCTCCCACTGATCACTGTTTACTGAAAACTGTTCACTGCTTACTGGCATTGGAAAAGGGAGTATAAAACATGAATTTTAAAGCAATTGACAAAGCCCCGGAAACGTGGGTGGTGCAGCCTAATCTACTGGAATATGAAACGGCCGTTTCCACATTCTCCTGGGATATCATCAAACAGGAAATATCTGGCCTGCCAGACGGCAAAGGACTCAACATCGCCTACGAAGCCGTCGACCGCCACGCGGAAGGCGCACTCAAAGATAAAGTCGCCATTCGCTGGCTGAGCAAAGATAACGAGCGTGACTTCACCTACCAGGACCTAAAAGAACAGAGCAGCCGCTTTGCCAACGTGCTGGCTGAATTGGGTCTGGAGAGAAGCGACCGCGTCGGCGTATTGGCCGGACGCATCCCCGAGCTTTATTTTACGGCATTAGGCACCCTCAAAGCAGGCTGCGTTTTTATGCCCCTGTTCTCCGCCTTCGGGCCAGAACCCATCTTCCAGCGCCTGGAAAAAGGGCAGACCAAACTGCTTGTCACCACCCAAAAGCTTTACACCAAAAAAGTAGCTGCCCTGCGTGACCGTCTGCCGCATCTCAAAGTGGTACTGCTCACCGACGTGCCTGAAGACGTAGACAAAGGCGTGCTCTCCTTCCATAAGCACATGGCTGCGGCCTCTCCCACCTTCACCATCCCAGCCACCGACCCTGAAGAAATGGCCCTGCTGCACTTCACCAGCGGCACCACCGGTATGCCCAAAGGCGCGGTCCACGTCCACAACGCCGTTTACCATCATTACTACACCGCCAAAATCGCCCTCGACCTGCATCAGGACGACATCTTCTGGTGTACCGCCGATCCGGGCTGGGTGACTGGCACTTCCTACGGCATCATCGCCCCACTGCTTCACGGCGTCACCAACATCGTCGATGAAGAGGAATTTGACGCAGAACGCTGGTACAGCATCCTCCAAGACCAGCAAGTTACCGTCTGGTACACCGCCCCCACCGCCATTCGCCGCCTGATGCGTTTGGATATGAAACCGCGAGAAGCGTATGACTTGAACCACCTGCGCTTTGTCGCCAGCGTCGGTGAACCACTCAACCCCGAAGCTGTCGTTTGGGGCAAAGAAATGCTCGACCTCGACATCCACGACAACTGGTGGCAGACCGAAACGGGCGGCATCCTCATCTCTAACTTTGCCGCCATGCAGATTCGCCCTGGCTCTATGGGACGGCCGTTACCAGGAATTCAGGCCGCCATCGTGCGCCGTCACGAAGATGGAACCGTCGAACTTATCGACAAACCAGGCGTTGACGGCGAACTCGCCATCAAACCGGGCTGGCCTTCTATGTTCCGTGGCTACCTGGACGACGACGAGCGCTACCAAAAGTGCTTCGTCGGCGGCTGGTATATCAGCGGCGACCTGGCCTTGCAAGACGAAGACGGCTACTTCTGGTTCGTAGGCCGCGCCGACGACATCATCAAAACGGCCGGGCATATGGTGGGTCCCTTTGAAGTAGAAAGCGCCCTGCTTGAACATCCGGCGGTGGCTGAAGCTGGTGTCATTGGCGTGCCCAACGACGTCATTGGTCAGCTCGTCAAAGCCTTTGTGGCCCTCAAACCAGGGTATGAAGCCAGCGACAAATTACAGCGCGAACTGCTCGGCTTTGGCCGCCAGAAACTTGGCTCGGCCGTTGCCCCCAAGGAACTTGAATTTATGAAAACACTACCCAAAACCCGCAGTGGCAAAATTATGCGCCGCCTGCTCAAAGCCCAGGAATTGGGCGAAGATTTAGGCGATCTCTCTACCCTGGAAACCTCTGTCGAGAAAGAACATGGCCTCCATCTGCTCAAAGAGATGATCCGCATTCGCCGGCTTGAGGAAAAGTCTGCCGAAATGTATACCAAGATGCAGATTCGGGGTTTCCTCCATCTTTATATCGGTGAAGAAGCGGTGGCTGTGGGTGTCATGAGTGTGCTCAAACCGGAAGACAGCATCCTGGCGACTTATCGGGAGCATGGACAGGCGTTGGCGCGGGGCATGAGCATGAACGCCATCATGGCCGAAATGTACGGCAAGCTGGAAGGTTGCAGTCGAGGACGCGGCGGTTCGATGCACCTCTTCGATAAAGAGCTGAACTTTATGGGCGGCAGCGGTATTGTGGCGGGCAGTCTGCCGCTGGCAGTGGGCTGTGCGCTTGCCAGCAAGATGCGCGGGCAAAACAACGTCACGGCTTGCTTCTTTGGTGATGGTGCTGCGGCTGAAGGTGAATTCCATGAATCGCTTAATTTGGCGGCACTCTGGAATTTGCCGGTGCTGTTCGTCCTGGAAAACAATCAGTATGCCATGGGCACGGCCATTCAATATTCCCATGCCAATGTCAATCTCGCTGAACGGGCGGCCACTTACAACATGACCGCCAAAGTGGTCGATGGCATGGATGTGCTGGCGGTAGCAGACGCTACGAAGGAAGCCGTAACCGCCATCCGCGCCGGAAAAGGCCCCTATTTCCTGGAGATTCGCACTTACCGCTTCCGTGCCCACTCGATGTTTGATGCTGAACTCTACCGGGATCAGGCTGAGGTGAAGGAATGGCAGAAGCAGGATCCGATTGTGCAGTTCACAAAAGTTCTCAAGGATCAACATCTGATCACGGACGAGGAAATTGCCCGGATTGAGGAAGGATGTAAAGGTGGAGGTGGAAACGGCCGTTATCTTTGCTGAATCCGGCCACTTGGAATCCATATCCGAACTGGAACGCTTCGTCTATTCAGAATGATAATCCGTAACGCGATTTGCCAAATCGCGCTACATCTCGAAGGAGCTACGATATGAAAACAAACGGAAACCCAGAAATGATCACCCTGACATACCGTGACGCGGTACGCGCCGGTATCCGGGAGGCGATGCTCAAAGACGAGCGCGTTTTCCTCATGGGCGAAGACGTGGGCCGCTACGGCGGCGGCTTTGCGGTGAGCATGGGCTTGTTAGAAGAATTTGGCCCGGAGCGCATCCGCGACACCCCCTTATCTGAATCCGCCTTCACAGGCGCAGGCATCGGCGCGGCCATCGGTGGTATGCGCCCCATTGTCGAAATCATGACCGTCAACTTCAGCCTGCTGGCCGCTGACCAGATCCTGAACAACGCCGCCACCATTCTGCACATGTCGGGCGGGCAGTACAACGTGCCGCTCGTCATTCGCATGGCGACGGGCGGCGGCAAACAGTTGGCCGCCCAACACGCCCACAGCCTGGAGGGTTGGTACGCCCACATCCCCGGCCTCAAAGTGCTGACTCCGGCTACTCTGGAAGATGCCCGAGGTATGTTACAGCCAGCGCTCGATGATCCAGACCCGGTGCTTATTTTTGAGCATACCCTGCTTTACAACATGAAAGGGGAACTGCCGGTTGAGGCTGTTCCCGTTGACATCGAAAAAGCAAAGATTCACCGTGAAGGCAAAGACCTGACTATCCTCACCTACGGCATGAGCCTGCACAAATCGCTGGAAGCGGCCGCAGAACTGGCCCTCGCCGGACAGGATGTAGAAGTGATTGATTTGCGGGTACTGCGACCGTTGGACGATGAAACCATCATGGCCTCTGTGCGCAAAACCCATCGTGTGCTCATCGTCGATGAAGGCTGGAAGACAGGCGGCATCTCGGCTGAAATCAGCGCCCGCATCATGGAGCAAGCCTTCTACGACCTGGACGCTCCGGTAGAACGGGTTTGCGCAGTCGAAGTGCCGATTCCCTACGCCAAACATATGGAAGAAGCAGCCATTCCGCAAGTAGCCACAATCATTGCGGGAGCGCAAAGGATGGTAGCTGAACATGTCTGAATTTAAGATGCCCAGTCTGGGCGCGGATATGGAAGAGGGCACGCTTTACGAATGGTTTTTTAAGCCAGGCGACCGTGTGAAGCGGGGCGATGTCATTGCTTCGGTGGAGACGGCCAAAGGTGTGATTGATATTGAGATTTTTGAAGATGGGGTCATTGCTGAACTACTCATTAAGCCGGGAACGGCCGTTCCCGTAGGGTCGGTCATTGCTCTGGTGCAGGCAGACGGGGAAGCTCCCCTCTCAGTCTCCCCCCAAATAGAAGAGAAGCAGTTTGCGCTGGCCGGTGGCGACGCGCATCCCATGGATCAGCGGGTGCTGGTGAAGCCCGTGAAGCCTGAATCAGCCAAAAATGGTGAACGAGTGCGCGTATCGCCAGTTGCCAAGAAATTGGCGGCGGAGTTGGGTGTGGATTTGAGCCAGGTGGTCGGCACCGGGCCGCATGGTGTGATTAACCGCGAAGATGTAGAAAAAATGGCGAAAGATGTTCAGCACAAACCTGTGCTGAGCCAAGCCGTAACAAGCCCAGAGACGCAGATGGAAAAACCCACCAAGCCAGAACCTGTGGCGGAAGCAAAACCGGTTGAACAAGCGCGGCCTGTTGACGAGCCGAAGCAAGAACCTGCTCAGAAAGGCTCGGCGGAATTTCAGGCGAGTATGCGGCGGGCGATTGCGGCCGCGATGGCTCGGTCGAATCGGGAGATTCCGCATTATTACCTGGAGACACGCATCGACATGTCGAAACCGCTGGCCTGGCTGGAAGCAGAGAATTTACAGCGCTCGATTCGAGACCGGATTTTGCCGGTGGTACTGCTCATCAAAGCCACTGCCAAAGCGCTGACCGATGTGCCGCAGTTGAATGGCTATTGGCTGGATGACGCGCTCAATACGTCGGAAGGGATTCACATTGGTTTTGCCATTTCACTGCGCCAGGGCGGGCTGGTGACACCCGCCATCCATGACGCCGACCTGAAAAGTCTGGAAGAGTTGATGGCGTCGATGAGTGATCTGATCAAACGGACACGTGCCGGACGACTGCGCAGTTCTGAGCTGACGGATGCCACCATCACGCTGACGAATTTGGGCGATATGGGTGTGGAAAAGGTGTATGGTGTCATTTATCCGCCGCAAGTTGGCCTGGTGGGCTTTGGCAAGGTCATTGAGCAGACGTGGGTTGAGAATGGTATGTTGGGTATTCGGCCTGTGCTGACGGCGACGTTGGCCGGGGATCATCGGGCGTCGGACGGCCGCACAGGCGGTCAGTTCCTGGATGCGCTTAATCATTATTTACAGGAGCCAGAAAAGTTATAAACAACTCGTTTGTAGTGCGGGCTTTAGCACGCAAGGCGTCCTAAAGTGGGCGCACTAAGGTGCGCACTACGAACCTAAATAGAGGAGCTGGAAAAACTATGAGCACGTTACATGCAATGAGTGAAGAGCAGATTTTGGCAGCGTTAATCATGATTTTGGAGGATGTGGCGCCGGAAGCAGATTTTGATGCAATTGAACCGGATGAAGATATTCGGGAGGCGTTGGATATTGATTCGTTTGATTTTCTGAATGTGTTGATTGCGTTGAATGACGAGACGGGTGTCGAAATTCCAGAAGCGGATTATGGCAAGCTGGTTTCGTTAGATGATATTGTGAAGTACGTGGCGGCAAAAATGCCGTAGGCGGCAAAGATGCCGTGATTTGGAATCAGTGAACAGTGTACAGTTTACAGTGTTCAGTAAATAGTGAACTGACCACTGTTCACTGTTTACTGTTCACTGTTCACTCAAAAAGGGGGTAGTCATGTTTCATAAGATTTTGGTTCCGTTGGATGGGTCTGCTGAAGCTGAACGCGCACTGCACCCTGCTTTGAAGTTGGCGCGGGCGGTGGAAGGCGAGGTGATTCTACTGCGCAATATGAAGACGGTTTATATGACGATGCCGGCGATGGCGGCTGAGTATGATTGGTCGTGGCCGGAGTATTCACGAGAGCAGAGCCGCGTAGAAGTGCATGAGTATCTGGATAAGCTCGTGGAAATGTATGCGCCGCCTGGTGTGACGCTGCGGACGGTGACGGTGGATGGGGATACGGCTAGTCTGATTGTGGATACGGCCGTTTCTGAAGAAATCGATCTCATTGTGATGTCGGCACAGGGTTGGTCGAGTGCTAAAGTGCGGGAGTTGGGCAGTATTACGGAGCGAGTGCTTTATGGTGCGCCTTGCCCGGTGTTTATGGTGCGGTCTGAACCGATTAAGCGGGTGGCGGTGACGCTAGACGGGTCTGAGTTGGCGGAACAAGCGATCCAACCCGCGTATGAAATGGCGCGTGGTTTGGGCGCTGAATTGACGCTGTTGCGGGTAAATGAACGGTTGTCTACGATTTTTCCAGACCTGCAATCAGATAAAGAGCGCGAGTTGTCTGAATGGAATCGGACGGGGGCGTCGGCTTATCTGGAGAACATAGCCCGAGATTTGGATGAGGATGTAGAGATGTTTGTGGTGGAAGGAACGGCCGTTTCCAGCATTCTTGATTTTGCCAAACTGCACGCCATTGATTTGTTGGTTATGAGTACACATGGACGCACGGGTTTGCGTCGTTGGCTGTATGGCAGTGTGACGGCGAAGGTGCTGCGTGAGAGCCATGCGTCGATGTTGATTATTCGGCCACCAGGATTTGAAGTGAATTAGGTTTCAAGCGTGATGCGTGAATGAAGATCATCACGCATCACGCTGCTTGTGCCAATATTTATTGATCAAAAACACAATCAAATCATGTACAATGAATCTTGTTACAGCACAAGCTTATTCTCTTCTGCCCTAAAAATTCGTTATTCACGCTGCTATCTCTATCGCCCATACAAGTTCAGGAGGATTTATGACCAGTCCCCAAAACATTCTCTATCAAAGCAAAGACGAGATTATGAACCAATTTGCCCGTCATGTTTCCTCTGGTAAGGCGGCGTTTTTTCAGTTTGCGGGCATTGATTTTGTGCCGGGGAAACGGGAAGGCGTCTACATGTGGGACATAGACGGGCAGGCGAAGTACATCAACTGTCATTGTAACGGCGGGGTGTTTAATCTGGGGCATCGCCATCCTGAGATTGTGCAGACGATGATGGACAGCTTGCAAACCCTCGACATCGGCAATCACCATCTCATCAGCGAGCAGCGGGCGACATTGGCGGCCAAATTGACGGAACTAACGCCGGGTAATTTGGCTTACACCGTGTTTGGGGTGGGCGGCGGGGAGGCCGTCGATTTAGCCATTAAGGTGGCGCGAGGCTACACGGGTAAGCAGAAAATTATCTCGGCCAATGGCGGTTATCACGGGCATACAGGGCTGGCGTTGGCGACGGGTGATGCGAAGTGGTACGCGCCTTTTGGGGAACAGGCGCCTGGGTTTGAGCAGGTGGTATTTGGTGATATTGATGGGTTGGAAACGGCCGTTTCCCAATCCCCCACCGCCGCCATCATCCTGGAAACCATTCCCGCCACGCTGGGCATGCCCCTGCCGCCACCCCATTATTTGCCCCAAGTGCGCGAACTGTGTGACAAAACCGGCACGCTGCTCATTTTAGATGAGGTGCAGACCGGCTTAGGACGCACCGGCACGCTGTGGGCGTGTACACAATTTGGCGTCGTGCCAGACATCATGGTCATCGGCAAGGGGTTGTCGGGTGGCATTTATCCCATGTCGGCGACCTGTTTCCGCAAAGAGTTGGAGACGGTGTTCCATGATGACCCGTTCATCCACATTTCCACGTTTGGCGGGGCGGAGATAGGCTGTCCGGTGGCACTTAAAGTGCTGGAAATGAGCAGCGATCCTGCCTTTTTGGCAAATGTGGGCGAATGTGCGGCCGTTTTTGCGGCAGGCTTTCAGTCGCTTCAGAAAAAACACCCGCAGGTTTTGGTGGGCTTGCGCCAACTCGGTTTGATGATGGGCATCGAGATGGTGAATGCCTATTGCGGCCCGTTGTTCTCAAAGGCGGCTTATGACCATGGCTTGATTTCGGTTTATGCGGCCAACGACAGCCGCATAGCGCAGTTGCTGCCACCGTTGATTATAGAACGGCCGTTAGCGGAAGAGATTTTACAGCGTGTTGATGCGGCGTTGGGAGATGTAGCACAGATGTTGGGAGGCTGATTATGGAACCTCAAACCGTTGATGTGGCATTTTTGCAGGAATTTGAGCAAGGTCTAAACCCGAGCAAACCTGAGCAGAGCAAAATTCCCGCACAGGTGCTGGGCTATGGCGAAATCAGCACCGTTTTCAGCATTGCAGCAGGAGACGATCAACTGGCTTACAAGCGTATTCCCTCGTTCAAAAACATGAGGGAAGCGACTGATTATGTGGCGCTTTATGACGATTGCATGGCTGTGTTTGCGGAGATTGGCATTGAGATTGCGCCGGGGAAAATGGTGGCGTTTGCGGGGGGAAACGGCCGTTATGCCGTCATCTATCTCGTGCAGAAAAAGCTCGACCCCCAAACCATCGCCCACAAAGCCATCCACCAACTCAATTCAGAACAAGCTTATACCTTGATTACACACATTTTTGATGAGTTTGATAAAGTATTCAACTTCAACGCCGCCAATCAAGGACGCCTGGAAGTGGGATTTGATGGGCAGCTTTCCAATTGGGCTGTGACCGGCTTTGATGCAGAGACAGGGAACTTACCCAAGCCCTTAAATCTTGTTTATCTGGATACCAGTTCGCCCCTTCTGCGCCGCAATGGCGTAGAGGAACTTGACGCTACCATTTTCTTGCGCAGCGCCCCTGCTTTTTTGCGTCGTATTCTTGAGGCAATCTACGTAGAAGATCTTGTCACCCGGTATTATGATCTGCGTAAGGTAACAATTGATTTATTAGCCAATTTATTCAAAGAACAAAAATCAGAACTGGTACCCTATTTAATAGAAGTGGCAAATGAACGATGGGCGCACTTCGACAAGCACAGTGACCGCGACTTCTCGCCCATCACTCTGGAAGAAATCGAATCTTATTACCGCGAAGACGCCTTCATGTGGCGATTGTATTTAGGCGCACGTCGTTTTGATAGAAACATTCATCATCTATTGCGAATGCCATACCCTTATATTCTGCCAGGAAAAATCCAACGCTAACCTGCCAGCTTTTGAAATAAGTCATGAGAAATTCAGAACACATAAATTAGTCTCGTGTTATAATCCACAGAAATTAGCATTTTTGTATATAGGAGAAAAATATGTCTGAATATCAATCGAATGCTTTCCCTGTTTCGGAAGAAGTCCTTTCCAAAGCGTTTAATTCTGTGATGGCGCGGGTTTATTTGTGGATGACGTTTGGCTTGGTGGTGACAACGGCCGTTTCCGTTTGGGTCGTTAATACCCCGGCTGTTTACAATTTCGTCTTCAGTAATTTCCTTGTCATTATGGGGCTGTTCATCTTGCAGATTGCGATGGTGGTGGCACTGGTAAAAGCGCTGCAAACCATGTCAACAGGCGCGGCACTGGCTATGTTCTTTGCCTATGCTGGCTTGATGGGCGTCACGCTTTCCTCCATCCTTTTGTATTACACATCTGGTACCATTGCCATGGCCTTTGGCGTCTCCGCCGTTGTCTTCATCCTGATGAGTGTCATCGGCATCGTCACCAAACAAGACCTGACCAAATGGGGGCCGATCTTGTTTTTTGGCCTCATCGGTATCATCTTGGCAACTTTGGTAAACATATTCCTGCGCAGCAGTACCCTGGATTTGATCATCTCTTATCTTGGGGTCATCCTGTTCATGGGCTTGATTGTGTACGATACCAAATACATTAAAGACATGACCGCCAAAACAGTAAGTGCCGGAGCTACTGCTGGTGGTGATGGCAGCGTGGCGTTGTCGAAACTGAGCGTATTAGGTGCTCTCAAGCTTTATCTCGACTTTATCAACCTCTTCCTCTTCTTGTTGCGCATTTTTGGTCGCAGATAACAGGGCGATTACAAGGGTACGCCCCGCACGATAAAAACATAAAAAAGAGGCTTTCCCGTTATCGAGAAAGCCTCTTTTGTTTTGCGATAATAATTTTCAGATATGAATGAAAGATGTTTTGTTCACCTATTTAGGTAAAAGCGGGAAAGTTTTTGGAATTAAAATTGCGCAAAACCCGCTTTTCCTTAAAGGAAACCACAAAACAGCGCTATTTTTAATCAAAGAACTTTTTGTGGTTTACCTAACTAGCCACCAGGCGCAATCCTCGCAGCTTACATATTGAAACATACCTGCTCTTCCCAAGCGGGAGCATTTAAGCCAAGCAACAGAAAGGGTTAACCAACTTTGTTGACATTAGCGGCAGCCAGACCTTTCTGACCTTGCTCCACAGTGAATTCGACTTTATCCCCTTCGGCCAGGGTGCGAAAGCCACCTTTTCCGCTAATCGCGGAAAAATGGACGAATATATCGTCGCCATTATCGCGGGCAATGAAACCAAACCCTTTTGAATCGTTGAACCACTTTACTGTCCCAGTTTCTACACCACTCATGATCTATTCTCCTTGCTGTTTCGATAAAAAAATAGCCAAACTTGGTAAGTTTGGCCGATTCTCTTACTATTCGAAACATAAAAACTTACAAAATATTTTGCAAAATGTAGCGCAAATAAACGAGTAAGTCAATAGTTTTAGTGATAAAAATTTATTTTATGTTCACTGTTCTATGTTGTTTTTGTACTACCACGCTTTGTCACCATAATTTGGATGTTTCCCCCAACCTTGATCAGCCAGCCAACGGGAAAAGCCTGGTGCTATTTGGTAGATAATCGCCAGCGGCCCCAAATAGCGGGGCAGTGTTAGAACATTCTGTTTTTTATCGATGGCTTTGAGGATGGCGTTTGCCACGGGTGGCGGCGTAAGGGCTGGTAAATATTTGTTCAACTTGGGGGTACGCGCCGGATCGACATGTTGTTTAAAAAAGTCTGTGCCGCCCACTGTGCCTAAACGCACAAGGGTAGCGTTAATGGGCGTGCCGGCTAATTCTATTTGCAGGGTGACGGTGTAGGCGTCGATGGCGGCTTTGGTGGCGGTGTAGGCGGCTGATGACCCGCGCACAATGATACGGGCGGTGATGGAGCCGACGTTGACGATGTGGCCTTGGTTGGCGTCTAGCATCCAGGGCAGCACTTTTCTGATGCCGGTGACCATGCCATCATAGCCGACGTGCATGGCGTGCAGGGCTTGGTCTGTGCTCATATCGACTACATCGTCCCACTGCACGTAGGCGGCGTTGTTGATGAGGATGTCTAAACGGCCGTTTTCCCCCCACACCTCATCCAGCCATGCCTCATAGGCCACCCGGTCGGTCACGTCACAGCGGCTCAGATGGATGCGGTCGCCCCAGGGCAGCGTTTGGCGCTCTGCTTTCGCCCGTTCTAAACTGCCCGCCGAATAGCCAAACGCATATACAGTTGCGCCATGAGAAGCCAACGCCTGGGTTATAGCCCAACCAACCCCCTGCGTCCCACCCGTTACCACACATACTTTGTCTTGCATTGATTGTGTCATTGTAAATACGTTAGCATCTCGTAAACAGGAGTCCGTAGACACTGTCCACTGATTACTGTTCACTGATCACTTTGCTGTTGCCTGCACCGTAAACTGAAGCGTATCTCCGTTGTCCGCCGTCCCCGTGAACAGCCAGACGGGAAGTAAGAGGATTGATTGTTGATAACGGCCGTTTTCCGTTTCATGTAACTCTGGATACGCATAATACGCCAAGGCCACCTGGTTAATTGAAATCTGGTTATAGACAGGGGGTGCGAAAGGTTCAATTTCTGGGAAAGCTATCGTCTCGCCGGAGCCGTCACCAATTTGCATGTCGATCCCTTCCCAATCCAGCACGGGGTAAGCCAGACCCGCATCGCGGGCGGCCCAGGCGAAGACATTGACAAAGCTGCCATCCGCTAAATCATCGGGAGCATCTGGCAGGATAAACAGGCTGCCTTCTGGATCGACAAGCAGGGTTTGTTCGCCTTGTCGTTGAATCGCCCCATTTTTTATGAGTGGATTTAGTTCTGGCAGCGGTTCCCATCCCGTTAAAACCAATGAATTTGTAGGAATATCCAACATCCCCCAAAAGTGGATATTGGTTCCCAACTGTTCGGCCAAAGCGCGACGGGTGTCATCGTCTGTTTGCACGGTGTAGTTGAGAGCCTGGATTAACGGGGGATACCCTTCGTCTACAGGCAAGTAAACAGTGGGGTATCCATACAGATGGACTTCTTGCCCTGGTTGCTGTTCACGCGGCCAATATTGGAATGCAGATGACTCATCCCATGATGGGCCGCTTTCTACGGCCGTTTCGGTGATGGAGAAAAGGATGTCGTCTTCGATGCCATCCTGAATTTTTTGCCAAGCGGCTTCGGCGGATATAAGGGGGTAGGTGCCGAGGGCGGCTAGTTGATCAAGGGGTTGATAGGAGGCAAAGGCTAAACGGCCGTTTTCCGCCACACCCGCCCCGATTTCAGGATAGTCAGTAGACATGCCATCCAGTACCCGATTCACCCACACCTCATGCCCCCAGCCATCGGCCAGTGTGTAGGGAAAGTCGAGCAAGCCCATAGACTGTAACACGGCTTCAGCCGCTGGCGCATGTTGGTCAAAGGGGCGCGGCGTTTCATAATCAAAGGGGACGCTGTCGTCTGTGAAATAGGCAGACCCGTTGCTAATGATGATGGATTTTGCCCCGTCAAACGCATGGAACTCCATCAGATCGGCGGGCAGTTGGGCGGCGGCCACGCTAACTGGCTCCCCGCTAACAGATTCAGGGGGGATGGCGAAGGTGTATACAGGCCCCGTGAATCCCCACCGTTGGGCAATCGCTTTTGCTCGATTTGCGTCTAACGGCACGGCTGACTGCTGCCATACTTGGGCTTGTGGGGGAGTGCCTATGGGCAAGGCTGTGTCCAGGCTGAAGGTGACATTGGCAAACAGGTCTCCGATTTCAGGCGCAAGCATGGATGTTTCAGTATATTCCCCCATGCCGGTCGTGTAACCCGAATCACCGGCAGTTGATGCCAGATTGGGCAGCACGGGCAGGTCTCCGGGTACTGTTTCTTGTTCTGCTGGTTGAACGGCCGTTTCTCCATTTTCAGCGGGAGCGACAGGTGCTTCAAACTCTGCTAACGCGGCGCGGGTGGGCAAGCCCGCCTCGCCTTGTGGGCTGCAAGCTGTAAAAACAAGTAATAAGAAGGTTGTCGTAAGCGTCACTATCAGGATGCGTCTCATAAAATGCTCCTCGGTAAAGTTTTGTGGATGGCTTGATTTTACACTTTGCCGGATGCTTCGCAATCTTGGACAATAGGGTCTATGCTACGAAACCTGCTTAAATAAAGGTGAGCTTATGGATACAACGGCCGTTATCAACATCCTGCTTCATGGCAATCAACTCAAACGCACGCCCCGCACAGGCTGGGTGCAGCGCGGCGTGGTCGGGGCTGAAAATGTAGCCGCCCATTCCTTTGGGGTGGTCTATGCCATTCTGGTGCTGGCGCCACTGGTTGACGCTAACATCAATTTAGAACGAGCGCTGGCAATGGCCGCCCTGCATGACCTGCCTGAAGCGTTGACGACAGACATTCCTACGCCTGCCTGGCGATTTTTACCTGACGGTGTGAAAACGGCCGTTGAACGCAGCGCCATGCAAGAAATGTTATATTCGAGTCACTGAGCCTGTCGAAGGTGCGGTCACTGAGCCTGTCGAAGTGGTTGAAGCACAATTCATGGCCTGGTGGGAAGAACTTCACGCTTCAAAAACGCCCGAAGCCCTGCTCGTCCACGACGCAGACAAACTCGACATGTTCCTGCAAGCACTCATGTATGAAAAACAAACAGGCAACCAACAACTCGCCGAATTCTGGACAAAACCCTACACCTTCAACTACCCGGAAAGCCAGGCCATCTACAATGAGCTGCGTGCTCAACGTAATTAGCAAACATTCAGGGTTTTTCTCTGCGCCTTTGCGCCGCGCTTTTGCGCCTACTTCGACACAGCTCAGTACAAGTCGGCGTTAAATTGTTTTAAAGGAGAACTAGATGCAGCACACAGAAAGTACCTTCACCGGTCATGACAACATTGAACTCTATTACCAATCCTGGCGACCCGACACCGAGCCGAAAGCCACGTTAATCATTGTCCACGGCCTGGGTGATCATAGCGGACGATACATGAATCTTGTGAATCCGCTGGTGGCAGACGGTTACGTTGTCTACGCGTTTGACAATCGCGGCCACGGCCGTTCTCCGGGCAAGAAAGCGTATGTCAATAGTTTTGATGAATTTAGACAGGATGTAATGGTATTTCAGAAATTGGTAAGGGAGCAGGAGGGGAAACGGCCGTTGTTCATCATGGGTCACAGTCTGGGCGGACTGATTGCCCTGTACACCATCCTCCACGACAGCACCGGCTACACAGGCTCTGTCATTTCTGCCCCCGCGCTGGATACAGGCGGCGTTTCCGCCGTACTCATGGCCGCCTCAAAAATATTGTCTCGGTTAAAACCAGATTTAGGCGTCGCCACCGGACTAGACGCCACCGCCATTTCCCGCGACCCCGCCGTTGTCAAAGCGTATCAAGCTGATCCGTTGGTACATGGCGTTGGCACACCGCGCCTGGCAGTGGAAAGCCCCGCCGCCATGGCCTGGTGCCAGGAAAACGTCACCAATCTGCAAATCCCCATCCTCATGATTCACGGCACAGACGACAGAATAACCTCGCCTGTGAGCAGCCACGCCTTCTTCGACAAGCTGACCGCGCCCGACAAAACCTACATCAGCTACGACGGCGGCTATCACGAAAGCCTCAACGACATCCACCATCAACAAGCCGCCGCCGATATTCAAAACTGGCTTGACACCCATAACGTTGCTGAGATTAGAGATTAGAGATTGGCGATTGACTTAATCTCCAATCTCCAATCTCCAATCTTCAAAAAGGAATCTCATGGACAAAATACTCATTAAAGACCTGCTCTTACGCGGCATCATCGGCATCAATCCCGACGAGCGCGTCAACAAACAAGACATCCTGCTCAACCTCGTCATCTATACCGACATTCGCAAAGCAGCCGCCTCCGACGACATCGCCGACGCGACCAACTACAAATCCATCACCAAGCGCATCATCGACCATGTTGAAGCCTCCCCCGACTTTCTCGTCGAAAAAATGGTCACCGACATCGCCCGCCTCGTCATCACCGAATTTGGTGTCGAGCGCGTGCAAGTACGCCTGGAAAAACCGGGTGCGCTGCGTTTCGCTGATTCTGTGGGTATTGAGATTGAGCGGACACGCGCGGATTATGTGTAAAAGTTGCAGAGTGGCAAAGTTGCAAAGTGGCAGGGTGACTGAGTAACGCGCTGCTTTGCAACCTTGCAACCCTGCAACCCTGCAACTGTGCAACTGTGAATACTGTCGCCCTCTCCCTCGGCTCCAACATTGACAAGGAGCGAAACCTGCCCGAAGCTGTGCGTTTGTTACGAGCGATAGGTGCGGTCACTGAGCCTGTCGAAGTGCCCGTTTGCTCAGTGACCGCCGTTGCTCCCATCTACGAAACCGCGCCCACTGGATTGCTCAACCAGCCCAATTTCTTCAATACGGCCGTTCTCATACAAACCCCCCTCTCCGCCGCCGAAATCAAAGAAACCATCATCGCCGCCATCGAAACACAGCTCCAGCGCGTGCGCCAGGCAGACAAAAACGCGCCGCGCACTATCGATATCGACATCGCCCTCTTCAACGACAGTGTATTTAATTATGAGCTAAGTGACGGCTCCACCCGTCGCGTGCCCGACAAAGACATTCTGCGCTTCCCCCACGTCGCCGTGCCCCTCGCCGACATCCTGCCCGACATGCCCCACCCCGAAACCGGCGAACTGCTCTCCTCCATCGCCGCCCGCCTCCTCGCCGAAACCGAAGCAGATTCTATTTGGCAAAGACCGGACATCAATTTGGAATGAAAAACAGTTACACGGAGCGCACAGAGAAGTCACAGAGAGAAAAAAGAGGTTTTAAAGCTTTTCTCCGTGTGTCCTCTGTGTATCTCTGTGTTCCTATTCTTTTTCTATCGAAATTTCCACCGCATCGGTGTACGGATTCCCTGCTTCGTCGAGCAGCAACACGGGTTCCTGGGTGTCGAAATTGTACATACCGGAGCGCATGGTCAACGGCCGTTTCCACCCAGCATCCCACGGCATCACAAACCGACTCACCACCACATCCCCAGGTAACCAGTGGTTACCCGAAAACGCATCCCCGTCCATCTGACTCACCCGGTCGCCATTCCCATCCAGCAAGTGATTAAAAATATGATAATCCGTTGAGTCGGGATTATCTGCCGTCTGCCAATAAATCTGCCAAACGGCCGTTTCGCCAGTGGCTTCGACAGGCTCAGCCACCGACGCAACGACAAATTCATCATGCCCTAAAAAGCGGACAAAATTAGCCAGCAAATAAGTCTCGTCAAAAACCACATCCGGTTCCGGCGCACCACCGGAGAGAGACAAAACCTGCATCTCTCCTTCACCTTCCCGCAAAGTGATAGATTGGGTTCCTGAGCTTGTCGAAGGAGCCTTTTCCCGATACAAATCCCCTTCATCTCCCAACTTCTCGCTCAGCACCACCACTGCCGCCTTCGCTGGAAAAACAGCATTTTCCGTACCGTCCACGAAGCGGTGCGCC
The DNA here is from genome assembly GCA_963747345.1 of uncultured Chloroflexia bacterium. Taxonomy (GTDB): domain Bacteria; phylum Chloroflexota; class Anaerolineae; order Promineifilales; family Promineifilaceae. The sequence continues at coordinate 78,817 of CAVVFA010000024.1, forward strand.
ACATCCCGCAGCAGCACATCCCATACCGCCGGGAAATCATCCAGGTCTGGATTTTCGCCTTTACCCACCACCAAAATCTCTGTCGCGCTCGTTTCTTCCATGACGGAAACGGCCGTTTCCGCAGCCTCCAGTCGGTAAGAAAGCGGCGTGCCAAAGCCGCCCGGCGTCGCCATTTGCCCCACAAACGTCAGCAGCGACAGCAAAAAACGCACCTGAAAATAAGCCAGTCCAATCAAAACCACCCAGTTGATCACACGCATATACCGCAGTTCAAACCATGCCTGCCAATCAGAAAACGCCACGCCCACCGCGATATACGGCGCGGGCAGCAGCGCTATAAAATAATGCAAATAAACAGGCGAACTGCGCCAAAACAGGAAAAACAGCGGCAGTGAAAACGTCCACACCAGCACAATCAGCGCCATATCACCCTGTTTGCTGCCCCACTTTTTCCACACCGTCACACCCAAATAAATGAGACCCGCCGCGATAACGGCCGTTATCAGCCAATCAATCCGCCCCATCTCCGGTGCCTGCGCCAAAAACGTCTCGACTTGCACTGCGCCCGCCAATGAATGCAGGTCGCTGCCCACGCTGATCATGTGGGCAAACTTCAACGCATCCAGGCTGAAGGCCAACAGCCGCGCCACCCGCTTTTGCCAGACCATCCCCCAGCAGGCTGCGCTGTTGGGAGAGATAGATGAAAAAGGGAACGGCCGTTAACACCCCCAACCCCGCCCCAATTAACACATCCTTCCAAGACAACCGTCGCCAAAAGACAATCAGCAGCACCAACGTCGCCGGAACCAGCGCCAGCGCCGCCAGATGAATCTGCACCGCCACCGTCAGCGCCACCAGCGCCAGCCACATAAAACGCGGCTTCCGATCCACCAGCGCCAGCGCCAGGCCAATCACCCACAACATCACAAACAGCGGCAGCAAATTCTGCGCCCAAATTTTCCGCGAGAAAATCACCGCCCACGGACTAACCGCAAACATCAGCGTCGCCGCCACCGCCGCCACCATGCCCCAATAACGGCGCACCAGCCAATAACAAGCCAGTACCGCCAGCGTATTCAGCAGCCCCGTAAACAAAATCGCGGCATACGGATGGGGCCACACCACCAGCGGCAGCGCATACAACCACACACTCATCGGGAAATTTGGCAGTCCCACCGAACTGCTAATGCCGCGCAGCGCAATCTTGCCATCCGCCATATCCAACGCCAGCGCCAACAGCCGTGCCTCATCCGCCTTGAACTCGCTGATTCCCACCCAATTCATCCGCAGCAACCCAGCCAGCCCCATCAACGCCGCCACCAGCAGCCATTCCTGCCAATGCCGCTGCGCCAGCCCCTTCAGCCCACCAACCGGCCCAACTTGCGGCGCATTTTTCTTAGCTATCTTTTGTTTGCCTTCTGCCGCCTTCTGCCGTCTAACCTTCGCGTTTTGCTTCCGTGCTTTTTTCTTCGTCATCCTTCAACCTTCATCCCTCATCCTTCATCCTTCAAAATTAAACTCACCGGACAATGATCCGAACCCATCACCTCAGAATGAATCGCCGCCGCATCAACCCTCGGCCACAAAGCAGGGCTCACAAAAAAATAGTCCAACCGCCAGCCTACATTCCGGTCTCGCGCCCCGCCGATATTCGACCACCAGGAATACGCCCCTGTCTGCTCCGGGTACAATCGCCGAAACGTGTCAATATACCCTTGTGCCACCACCTCATCCATCCAGGCGCGTTCTTCTGGCAAAAAACCTGTCGTCTTTTGATTCTGCTTGGGTCGCGCCAAATCAATTTCCTGGTGCGACGTATTCACATCGCCGCAGAAAATCACCGCTTTGCCCTGCGCTTGCAACGCATTGCAATACGCCAGGAAATCCGCGTAATACACCATTTTGTAAGGTAAACGGCTGTGGTCGCGGCTGCCGTTGGGGAAATAAGCACCAATAAACACAAACTCGCCATAATCAGCGACGATGGTGCGCCCTTCGCGGTCATACGCCTCAATGCCCAGCCCAATCTGCACCGAAAGCGGTTCTATTTTGGAATAGAGCGCTACCCCGCTGTATCCTTTTTTCTCGGCTGCCGCCCAATAGGTGTGATAGCCTTCTGGCTGGCGCAGCACATCATCCAACTGGTCTGGATGCGCTTTCGTTTCTTGTACACACAAAATATCAGGTGACGCTGCGCTCAACCAGTCCAAAAAGCCTTTGCGCTGCGCCGCCCGAATCCCATTTACGTTCCAACTGATTAAATTTAGCATGGAGTAATTTTAGAGCAGAGTGGCAGGGTGGCAAACGGCCGTTTGCTCCGTGTCGTCTTGTATGATGAAAGAAGTGGGCGTGACAGCGGGTGGGTAATCATAGATAATCGAGGCTCATAAGAGTGAACTTCTTCGTGAGGAAAAAATGATGCAACCTTCTATTACTATTGCTCCGTATGGTGCTTGGAAATCTCCCATCTCATCAGACATGATTGTGTCTAGCAATTTGGCGTTTGGGCAGATTGTATTGGATGGGGAAACGGTTTATTGGGAAGAGGGGCGGCCTGCGGAAAACGGCCGTTCTGCCCTCGTAAAATGGTCTCCTGAAAAGGGGATAGCGGATGTGGTTCCGCCGGCGTTCAACGTGCGCAGCCGCGTGCATGAATACGGCGGCGGCGCTTACAACGTTTATGATGGCGTCGTGTACTTCGTCAACTTCACCGACCAGCAGCTCTACCGCCAACTGCCCGACCAGGAACCGCAAGCGCTCACCGCTGCGCCCCAGATGCGTTACGCCGACATGGTGCTAGACGCGCCGCGTCACCGGCTCATCTGCGTGCGTGAAGACCACAGCGGCGACGGCGAAGCGGTTTCCACTATCGTCGCCATTGCCCTGGATGGCACCATTGCGTTGGATGGCGAGCCGGGCGCAGGCACGGTTTTGCTTTCTGGAAACGATTTCTACTCGTCGCCGCGTATCAGCCCTGATGGCACACAGCTTGCCTGGCTCACCTGGCATCATCCCCACATGCCCTGGGATGGCACCGAATTATGGGTCGGGCAATGGGCAGAAACCGGACAAATCGCTCAGCCAGAACGGGTAGCTGGTGGCTCCGCAGAATCCGTCACCCAACCCGAATGGTCGCCAGAGGGGGTGCTGCATTTTGTCTCAGACCGCAGCGAGTGGTGGAATTTGTACCGCTGGCAACAAGGCGCTGTTGAGGCGCTGTACCCGATGGAAGCGGAATTTGCCCAGCCGCAGTGGGTATTTGGCATGACGGCTTATGGCTTTGCCAGCGAAAACGCCATCATTTGCAGTTATACGCAGAACGGGTTCTGGTATTTGGCTCGACTAGATACCGAAAACAACACATTCACGCCCATTCCCACACCATATGCCACCATCGGCAGTCGCGGCAATCTAAAAGTTGGCGCGGGACATGTGGTTTTTAATGCCAGCAGTGCGACGACGCCGACTCGTAATGTCCGCCTCAACTTAGCCACAGAAGCCATGCAAGTTTTGTGCCAGGAAACCAATATGACGATACCGACCCCGGTCTTGTCTGAACCAGAAGCGATTACTTTTCTAACGGAAAACGGCCGTTTCTCCCACGCTTTCTATTATCCACCCAAAAATGATGGCTATCAGGCGCCCGCCGCTGAAAAACCGCCCATCATCGTGATTAGTCACGGTGGCCCCACCAGCGCCACCAAGCGTAAAACTCAGCCCCGGCATTCTTTACTGGACTAGCCGGGGCATTGGTATTTTAGATGTGAACTATGGCGGCTCCACAGGCTACGGCCGTTCTTATCGGCAGCGGCTTAATGGGGAATGGGGGATTGTTGATGTCGAAGATTGCATCAACGCCGCCCAACATCTAGTCCAACAAGGGCGAGCTGATGGTGACCGATTGGCTATTATGGGCGGCAGTGCCGGTGGCTACACCACCCTCTGCGCTCTCACCTTTCATGATGTGTTTGCGGCAGGGATTAGTCTTTTTGGGGTCAGCGATGTGGAAGTTTTAGCCAAAGAAACGCACAAATTTGAGTCCCGTTATCTGGATAGCATGATTGGCCCCTACCCTGAAGCGCGTGATGTGTACGTGGCACGTTCGCCCATCCACTTCACCGAGCAACTGAACTGCCCGCTGCTGCTGCTGCAAGGGCTGGAAGATCGCGTTGTGCTGCCCAATCAAGCAGAAATGATGTTTGAGGCGCTGAAAGCCAAAGGCGTGCCAGTCGCGTACCTGCCATTTGCCGGTGAAGGACATGGTTTCCGGCAAGCGGCAAACATTAAGCGCACCCTCGATGGCACACTCTACTTTTTAAGCAAAGTTTTTGCTTTTGATTTACCAGTTGCTGTGGAGCCAGTAGATATTGAGAATTTAGATTGAGAATCTGCCTAATCTGGATAAACCAGAAAAGATTTATCCGCAGATTTCGCAGATTAGAGTTGTTCCCAAATAACCAGGGTAAATTTTTAGGACACTGATACTGTTCAACGCTGATAAGAAACCATCAGTGTTCGCCAGTATCAGTGTCCCTTTTTTATTCAGGAACAAGCCTATTAAAGAAAAAACTGCGGTGAAATTCAGGATAGGTGCTAAGGATGCGTTCACAAATAAAAATGGATAAGAGAACGCATCCGCAAGACTTGACCGTCCACCAAAGCCAAAAGTTATTCACGGGCAAGCCCTAAGTTAAAGAAACTCCCCGCCATCAATCGGAATGATGACGCCGGTCAGAAAATCCTGGCGCAGTAGATGCAGCACGTTTTCGGCGACGATTTCGGCGCTGCCCGCGCGGCGCAGCGGCACGCGCTTTTGGGCAATGGCCTCCAGGTGACTGGCATCTTTTCCGGGCGGTGGCAGGATGGCTCCCAGCGCGACGCCGTTGACGGTGATGCCGGGAGCCAGTTCGAGCGCCAGCATTTCTGTCATTTGCGCCAAGCTGCCTTTGGCAAAGCGGTAGACGAAGTGGTCGGTGGCCGGTTGGCGCAGACGCGCATCGAGGATGTTGATGATTTTGCCGGGAGTCTCGGCGGGGAGCTGGGCGGCAAATGCCTGACTGAGCAGAAAGGGCGCACGCAGGTTGATGTTCATGATGGTGTCCCACAAGACTGGGTCTGTGTTAGTGAAGGTGTCTTTTTCGGGAAAAATGGCGGCGCTGTTGATGAGGATGTCGATATGGGCAAAGGTGGAAACGGCCGTTTCCATTACCCGTTTCGCCGCACCCACCTCAGCCAAATTAGCGCTGTAGATGGCAGCCTTCACCCCCCATGCTTCTGCCTCTTCTTTGGTTTGAATAGCGGGGCCAGCAGAACGGCCGTAGTGGATAAACACATTGCAGCCCGATTCAGCCAACGCCAATACCAATGCTCGTCCCACGCGAATGGCTCCTCCGGTGACAACGGCCGTTTTTCCTTGTAAGTCCATGAATTCCTCCTGAAAATGATGAGTTTCTACACGTCCGCTGAGGGACAGATGTTCGTGAGCGGACAGTGGGCGCAGTCTGGCTTGCGGGCGAAGCACACACGGCGACCGTGGAACACGAGCAAGTGTGAAATCTCAATCCAGCTTGCATGCGGAATGATTTTCATCAGGTCTCGTTCCACGATGACGGGATTGGTGGCGGTTGTCAGGCCAAGCCGATTGGAGAGCCGTTTGACGTGGGTATCTACGGTGATGCCATCTGCTGTGCCATAAATTTCGCCCAGCATCACATTGGCCGTTTTACGCGCCACGCCCGACAAGCTGGTGAGGTCTGCCATCGTATCCGGCACTTCGCCCCCATATTCTTGCAAGATGGTGTGCGCCGATTCCTGAATATACCGCGCTTTTTGGCGATAGAATCCAGTCGAGTGAATGGCTTGTTCCAGTTCGGCGCGGTCGGCGGCGGCATAGTCAACCACAGTCGGATACTGCCTGAACAGGGCGGGTGTTACGGTGTTCACCCGTGCATCGGTGCATTGGGCGGACAGGATGGTGGCGACCAGAAGTTGGATAGGGGTTTCGTAGTTCAGTTCACAATGCGCATCGGGGTGGGCGTTACGCAGTCGCTGGATGAGTTCGGTGATTTTGTCTGGGTCAGTTATCGTCCGGGACATGCTCGTTTTCTCGGTTCCATTCAATTGGTGATTAATGAAATCAATATTAACACAAGGCCGCTTGTGATGTGCAACCGCTAATTGTTAATCCAAAATCGACAATCGTTAATCCCAATGCCAGAGTATTTGGGCGGTATGTACCATAGACGAATTCGCCGTAAAATTTAAAATGAAAGGAGTATGATCACTTTCGTATTTACACACTCATTGAATTTGGGAAAAGAGAAATAAGATGTATTGGTATGTAACGGCCGTTAGCCTACTCCTCTTATTGACTGCAGCATCATCAATTGTATTTGCCCTGTATGCTTGGAAAAGGCGACCGGTTCCTGGATCGGTAGCCTTTTCTGTGTTTATGATAGCCGTCTCATTTTGGGTGCTGGCTTATCTCTTACAACTGATGAGTGATGCGTTGTCCACACAAATTATCTGGGCAAAATTGCAGTTTATAGGAGTGGGGCTGGCTCCGGTGGCCTGGCTGGCTTTTGCATTGCGTTATACCAAACGGGAAGCGTGGTTGACAGCTCGCCATTGGCTTTTGCTGCTGTCTGTGCCCTTGTTAACGCTTCTTTTTGCGTTAACAAATGAGTTTCATCAGCTTGTATGGGTTCGCGTTAATGTGCTTGCTAATGGTAGTTTGTTTGTTATGCAGGCCACACCAGGCATGTGGTATTGGCTATTTGTTGTCTATTTGTACGGTATGTTTTTAGCGGGTTCGTTGATGCTGCTAACCTCTACGCGGTATGAGATTGCTTCCTTATTGCCTCAACAAGGCTTGTTTTTGCTGATTGGTTTGGCCTTGCCCTGGTTTGGCGGTGTTTTGTATGTCACGCGGATGAGTGCTATCGATCTGACACCACTTTCTTTTGCGGTGTGCGGGTTGATTGTGACGAAATACGCGCTGAATTTCCGTTTTGTGAAGCGCACACCTTTAGAGAATCAGATGGTGGTAAACAGTCTGGAGTCCGGTGTGTTGGTGATTGATAGTGACCGGGTGATTGTGGATGCGAATCCGGCGATGCTTAAAATTGCAGAACGGCCGTTATCCGCCCTCATTGGCAGCCCCTTGAATGACATCTTTCCGCAAGTTGCGGAAAAATATAATACACTTAAAGAGCAGTCTATTGAGATGGGCTGCCAAGACAATCACCAGTCGGAATGTTATGAAATCGAGCTGTCTTCCTTGCTCGATTGGCGGAAATTTGCGTCCAGTGAAATGCTCGTTTTTCACGACATCAGCAAACGGAAACAGCGAGAAGTATTACGCAATGACATGACCCATTCGATGGTTCACGACTTGCGTTCGCCGATGAGCAATTCTTTATTTGCGTTGGAAATGCTCAGAAGTGGCACATTTCATCCCGAAGATGCTGAAGGCAAACACCTCGTGAACCTCACGTATGAAAATACAGAAAAGGTTCTGAAACTGGTCAACGAAATTTTGGATGTGGGTCGGCTAGAAGATGGTAATATCCCGGTGCAGTTAACGGCCGTTTCCCTCATAAAACTTGTCGATTACGTATTGGTAAGCCAATCACCACGCGCAGGCGCCAAAAACATTGCCCTCGTGCGCGAGATTTCTCCCGACCTACCCGTTGCCTGGGCTGATGAAAATTTGCTAGAGCGCGTCGTGCAGAATCTGGTAGACAACAGCATCAAATACTTGCCTATGGGGGGAATGGTAAAGGTAACGGCCGTTGTCGTTAACCAGCATGACAAAGAACAACGGCGGATTCATGTTACCGTTTCTGATGATGGCCTTGGACTGCCGCCCGAACTCGCTGAAACCATATTTGATAAATTTGTGACTGGGCCAAACAAAGAAAGCGGCAACGGATTAGGTCTGGCATTTTGTCAGATGGCGCTGACCGCCCACAATCAGAAAATCTGGATAGAGCAGTCGTCGGAACAAGGGTCTGCGTTCACCTTCTCCCTGGCTTTACCGCCGCAGTTGCCAGAAGATATTTACATCGAAGATAAGTGGCTGGAGATACCATCCAATCTATCCGGTTCAAACCTCCTCATGTCACAAGCCCTGCCAAACTGGTAGATTCTGCCGTACTTGTATTGGAAAAGAAAAGAAGAGCCTCCTAAATTCAGGAGGTTTTTTGGTTCACACTATTTGCCTAAATCCCCCGCCATGCGTAAGATACGCAACATAAATCATAAAAATCAGGACTAATGAACATGATTGATTTTGGACGCGAAGTTACTGGCAATTTAACTGCTGCTGAATCGCGGGAATGGTTGGTTACAAACGGAATTGGCGGTTTTGCTTCAGGCACCATCGCCGGACACCTTACCCGTCGCTATCACGGATTGTTGATGGCCGCGTTAAAACCACCCTTAGGCCGCACTTTACTCTTATCAAAATTAGAAGAAACAGTTGAATATGATGGCATTTACCCCGAAAGCGGCCGTTTTTACAAGCTGTATTGTAATCGTTGGGGGAATGGCACTATTGAGCCAGACGGATATAAATACCTGGATCGATTTCATCTGGAAGGAACCACACCCGTTTGGACGTTCGCCATCGCCAATGCGTTGTTGGAAAAGCGCGTCTGGATGCAGCCCGGAGCAAACACCACCTACATTCAATACAAACTCGTGCGTGCCACCGGCCCCATGACTCTCGACATTCGAGCCTTGGTAAACTATCGAGACTATCATGCCACCACGATGATGGATGATAGAGATGTCGATATTGAAGACGTGGAAAATGGACTTTCTCTTATCCTGGATGAAGATGCCACTCCCTTCTACTTGTTAACCGACAGCGCTCAAATCATCCCCCAATTTGATTGGTATGAAGATTTCTTCTTGAGCATTGAAGATTATCGCGGACAACGTGATATTCATGATGATCATATGATGGCAGGGCGCATTCGCCAGACATTGCGTTTGGGCGAATCTTTTGTGGTGGTTGCCAGCACAGACCCCGCCCCCAACCTGGATGGAGAAGCGGCGCTGCAAGAACGGGAAGCGTATGAGCGGGCATTGCTCACGCAGGCAGGCGTAGAAGCGGCTGATCCGGCTGTGCAACAGCTCGTCTTGGCCGCCGACCAGTTTGTTGTTAAACGGCCGACTACTAAAGATGCAAACGGCCGTTCCATCATCGCTGGTTATCCGTGGTTCAGTGACTGGGGGCGAGATACCATGATCGCCCTGCCTGGTCTGACCTTGAATACCAACCGACCAGAAATCGCCGCCTCCATTTTGCGCACCTACGCTCAATATGTAGACCAGGGCATGATTCCCAATCGTTTCCCCGATATGGGCGAAAAACCAGAATATAATACCGTCGATGCCACCTTGTGGTATTTTGAAGCCCTTCGTGCTTACTATGCGGCCACTGCTGACAAAGACTTGTTAACAGATCTCTATCCCGTCCTGGAAGACATCATCAAATGGCATACACGAGGCACTCGGTACAACATCCAGATGGACAAAACAGACGGCCTCCTCTACGCTGGCGAAGAAGGCATCCAGCTTACCTGGATGGATGCTAAAATTGGCAACTGGGTGGTCACCGACCGCATCGGAAAGCCAGTAGAAATCAACGCCCTTTGGTACAACGCCCTCCGTTCCATGGCCGACTTCGCCCGTGAACTAGGCAAAGATGGCAGTGCCTACGACGAACTCGCTGAAAACACAAAATTCGGCTTTCGCCGCTATTGGAACGCCAAAATGGGCTACCTGTATGATATTTTGGACGGGCCAGACGGCCATGATGGCAAATTGCGCCCCAACCAACTCTTCACCATCTCCTTGCATCACAGCCCTTTACAAGATGCGCAGCGGCAGTCCGTTGTCGATTCCTGTGCCCGCCACTTGCTAACAAGCAATGGCTTACGCAGCCTTTCCCCAGATGACGAAGACTACATTGGTTCTTATGGTGGCGACCAACTGAAACGAGATAGCGCTTACCATCAAGGAACGGTGTGGGGCTGGCTCATTGGCCCCTTTGTTGAAGCGCATTTGAAGGTTTACAACGATCCCAAATTAGCGAAATCATTTCTGAAACCTTTAGTTCAAGAACTGCTTGACGATGGGGTTGGTAGTATTAGTGAAATTTTTGATGGCGATCCCCCCTTTACCCCACGAGGGTGCATTGCCCAGGCTTGGAGCGTGGCCGAAGTGCTGCGTGTTTGGCAAAAAATAGAGCAGGCTGAAGATTGATTTTTGCGAGAAATTGCCATGACGGAAACAAAACCTAAATTTGGTCCTCAAAAGTATCTGGCTGGCACTGATATTATTCATCAAGGTGATGACCCAGATCAGTTCTTCATTCTTACCAAAGGGGAAGTGGAAGTAATTTACCAATACCCCGATGGCAGCGAAGTGTTTGTCAATAAGTTGGCGGAAGGGGGGTTCTTTGGCGAAATCGGCTTGCTTAAACAATCCAAGCGCGTGGCAACCGTTCGGGCGAAAACCGATGTTGAAGTGATGACTATGGATGCGGCTTCTTTTGAGCGCTGGCTAGATAGCTCAATGATCAACCGCGATGAACTGGATGCTATTGTGGATGAACGCATGGGGACTGCCGGCCCATTGCAGCCACTGGATTCTGATTTAGTGCGAGTTGAAGAAATTGTTGAAGAAAAAAAACCGCAAGCAAAAGGTTTTCCCAAATTACCTGCCCAATCGGTAGCGGGTATGCAAGATTTTGAACCGGGTGAAATCATTATCCGTGAAGGGGATATTGCGGAGAACTTTTTTATCATTGTGGAAGGTGCAGTTGAAGTTTATTATCATGGGAAAGCTGATGAAGATACGGTGATTGCCCGGTTGAGCAACGGTAATTATTTTGGTGAAATTGGTTTGCTTGAAGGGGGCAAAAGAACGGCGACGGTGCGGGCGGCAACGGCCGTTACCCTCATTGTATTTGATCGTGAAACCTTTGGTCGCTGGCTTAGCCATAACCCAACCAGCAAAAATGAACTGCGGCGCATGGCTATTGAACGGCGCGGCGCGACTCAGCCACTGCCGCTTAGCGGTGTGCCTTGCCTCACCACGGCCCAGATGCGCGAAGTAGACCGCGCTATGGTTGAAGATTATCGCATCGAACTTATTCAGATGATGGAAAATGCAGGCCGTAATCTGGCACATTTAGCCCGTTCTCGCTTTTTAGACGGCGATCCGCGCGGCAATACCGTGGTGGTGCTGGCGGGGCGGGGCGGCAATGGTGGTGGGGGCTTGGTATGCGCTCGACGATTACACAATTGGGGTGCAAATGTCCACGTTTTCATCACCCACGCAGACGGTGATTTTAAAGGCATTCCGGCACAGCAGTTGGAAATTTTGCGGCGTATGGGTGTGCCAGTGACGATTGGCACGGGTATGGTGCTTGCCGGCATGACCCATATTGATCTAATTATTGATGCGGTGATCGGTTACAGTTTGGGCGGTAATCCGCAGGGCGTGGCGGCAGAATTTATCCGTTGGGCGAATGGTCAAGAGGCACCCATTTTAAGTTTAGATACGCCCTCTGGTTTGGAATTGACGAACGGACATGTTTTTGAGCCGACGATTCGCGCCACAGCCACGATGACCCTGGCACTGCCGAAAGAAGGCTTGCGCTACGAAACGGGCAGAGGCGTTGTGGGTGAATTGTATTTAGCCGATATTAGTGTGCCGCCTGATTTGTTTGGCGAACCCGGAATTGAGATAGAAGTTGGCGCGATTTTTGCTAAAGACGATATTGTTCGTCTGTAAATTACAAAAAAATTTCACCGCAGAGGCGCGGAGAACGCAGCGTTTTAAACCTTTTTGCGTTTCCTGTAACTCTGCGGTTTGTTGTTCAAACAGGAATATATAGAAATTGAGTGCCATGAGTAAATCGATTGAAGACCTGAAGAAAGAAGCTGGTGAAAAAGCCGCCACATATGTGGAATCTGGCATGGTGGTTGGCTTGGGGACGGGCAGCACGGCCGTTCATGCGGTGAGAGCGATTGGATGGATGTTGGCAAACGGCCGTTTACAAAACGTCATCGGTATCCCCACATCAGAAGAAACCCGGCGTGAAGCCGAACGCCTAGGCATCCCCCTCACCAATTTCGACGAGAACCCAATCATCGATATTACCATCGACGGCGCAGATGAAATCGACCCGAACTTTGACCTCATCAAAGGGTTGGGCGCGGCGTTACTGCGCGAAAAAATCGTGGCTACCGCCTCCAAACAGATGATTGTGGTCAGTGATGACCGGAAGATCGTCCAAAAATTAGCTACTCGCGCCCCCGTACCCGTTGAAGTGATTCCGTTTGCCCGACAGCCCGTTGAAGCGTATTTGAAATCGCTGGGCGCACGACCTGTTTTGCGCCTGGATTGGCAGACGGGTCAGCATACCGTCATAACAGATGAAAACAACATCATCCTGGACTGTTGGTTCGAGGGCGGGTTGGATAATCCGGTGGAAATGGGGCAGGCGATTCGGTCGCAGCCGGGCGTGGTGGAACATGGCCTCTTTTTCAATCTGGCAACACGGGTTATCGTCGCCGCGCCAGACGGCATTCAAATTTTAGAAAAGGGATCATAACTTAATGAAGAACGTGACCATTAGAAAACAGGGATGGTGGTTAGCGCTTGTTTTTGTGCTGATAACGGCCGTTGCTTGCAGTTCATCCAGTGAGCCACAGACGATTGAACTAGGCGAAAGTATGCTGCCTGACAGCAGTGAGGGCATTACCACTGAGAGCGGCTTGCAGTACATTGAAACAGAAGCCGGCACAGGCGCCCAAGCCCAAGCTGGTGACAAAGTTGCCGTCCATTACACAGGCACGCTGGCCGATGGCACCCAATTCGACAGCTCCCTGGATCGGGGCAAACCGATTGAGTTTGTGCTGGGCAACGGGGCTGTTATTGCGGGGTGGGATGAAGGCATTGCGCTCATGAAGGAGGGTGGCAAAGCAACCCTCGTCATTCCGCCAGCGTTAGGGTATGGCGGCGGCGGTATACCAGGTGTTATCCCCGGTGATGCCACGTTAGTCTTTGAGGTAGAATTGGTCAGTACGCAAGCGCCATAAACGAAACTTCGTGATACGAACTGTAGTCCTCGGAGGTTTTTTGCACTATTCAGAATACATTCCTTTTGAAGAAAACCTCGGAGGTTTGTATCGTTAAGAAAGGGAAACTATGACAACAGAAAGTGGGTTGCAATACATTGAAATAGAACCGGGAACTGGAAAACAAGCCAAAGCTGGCGATCTGGTTTCCGTGCATTATGTGGGTACTTTAGAAGATGGCACTGAGTTTGACAACTCGCTCAATCGGGGCGAACCGATTGAGTTTGTGCTGGGCAAAGGCATGGTCATTCCAGGCTGGGATGAAGGCATTTCCCTCATGAAACCGGGCGGCAAAGCCACGCTCATTATTCCGCCGGAACTGGCGTATGGCCGCAAGGGCGCAGGTGGTGTGATTCCGCCCAACGCTACCTTGACGTTTGATGTGGAATTGGTCAGCGCCCAATCTGGGCCTGCCGGAGCGCCGGAAGCACCAACGGCCGTTAACGAAGCAAATTACACCGTCACCGCCAGTGGCCTGAAATATTTCGATCTGGTAGCAGGCTCAGGCGCTCAACCTATCCCTGGCGCTAACGTGCAGGTTCACTACACCGGTTGGCTGACGGATGGCACCAAATTCGACAGTTCACTGGATCGCGGACAGCCGTTCTCCTTCCCCTTGGGGCGGCAGCGCGTCATTGCTGGTTGGGATGAAGGCGTGGCTTCTATGACTGGCGGAACTGTGCGTCAACTCGTCATTCCGCCACACCTGGGTTATGGTGAACGCGGCGCGGGTGGCGTCATTCCGGCCAATGCTACTTTGATCTTTGAAGTGGAATTGTTGGCTTAACAATTAAAAAAGAGATTAGAGATTGGAGATTAGAGATTGAAGTCGCTAATCTCCAATCTCCAATCTCAATAACCCCATGACACGTCTCACGAAACAACTGGCCCAGTGGTACCCAGTTGTTTTTTTATTACTATTTTTTGCGCTGGCACTGGAAACGGCCGTTTCCAAATCCTTCACCATGGATGAGCCAGTCCACATCATCCGGGGGGCTGCCCTGTGGCAAACGGGCGATACCCGCCTGCAATACGAGCATACCCCGCTGGCACAGTGGGCGATTGGCTCTTTGCTGCCCCTGGCTCCGAACCTGCCCCCCATTGAGACGCTGCCAGATTGGGAAACGGTGCAGCACATCCCCCTAACCGAACAATTCTTATGGCAGACCGAACCGTCGCCCAATTTGAGCGTGGTGGTGCTGTTGGCGCGGCTGCCCATCATTTTTGCGGGACTGTTTTTAGGGGCGGCACTGGTGCGCTGGAGCAAAGATACGCTGCCGCTGGTCGGGCAGGTGGTGGTGCTGGTGTTTTACGCCTTTTCGCCCAATCTGCTGGCTCATTTTTCGCTGGCGACGACGGATGGGATGTTAACGGCCGTTTACACCCTGTCTGTCTTTACCTTATGGCGCTTCTGGCAAAAACCGGGCTGGCGGCGATGGCTCCTGGCGGGTATTCTGCTCGGCCTCGCCCTCACCGCCAAACTGACGGCACTCGTGCTGCTGCCTCTGGGACTGGCGCTCAGTTATGCCAGCTACTTTCATAGAGACAAGCCGTCGCCTGAGCCTGTCGAAGGCAGAGGCGGTGTCCGCTATGGCTTCGACAGGCTCAGCCGCCGCTCGTCGGGTGATTTGAAGTGGTGGCAGCCTGGCTTGATGTGGCTCACCATGCTGCCTGTGGCTGGACTGGTGGTCTGGGCGATTTATGGTTTTGAGCTGCGCCCGCTGCCCTGGCTGAACGTGCCGCTGCCTGCCGCCACTTATTTCAACAGCTTGCGCGATTTACTCGCTTCACTCGGGTGAAGGCCATATCGGTTTTATGCAGGGCGCACGCTCGTTTGACGGCTGGTGGAACTATTTTCTGGTGGCGTTTAGCGTAAAAACGCCAGCGGTGGTGTTGGCACTTTTCGGGGTGACGGTGGTGCTGCTCACCCGTCATCGGCGCTGGTGGCAGACGGTGTATTGGTGGCTGTCGCCGCTGATTTTGTTTGTGGTGGCGAGTTTTGGCGGGCTGAATATTGGCTACCGCCACATTTTGCCGGTGCTGCCGTTTGTATGGCTGTTGGTGGGGGAAACGGCCGTTTACTGGTGGCAAAAACGGTGGCAGCAGGTGGTGCTGGTTGGTTTGTTGGGCTGGTATGTTTTTGCCAGCTTACGCCAGTCGCCGGATTATTTGGCTTATTTTAACGAGTTTGTTGGCGGTTCTGAGCAAGGCGTTTATCATCTGAGCGATTCCAACCTGGATTGGGGGCAGGATTTGCCGCTGATGGTCGCTTATTTGGCGGAAAACCCAGACGCCCAGTTCAGCTATTTTGGCCCAGGTGATCCGGCGTGGGCGGGGATTGAGCAACGGCCGTTGACCGACGGGTTGGCTGCCGACCCCAATACTTTCGCCCCCGCCAATCCCGCCGCAGGAAAATACGCCATCAGCGCCAGCCACATTCAAGGCATCCAGCTCGATGATTGGGATTTGTTTGACTGGTTCCGGCGGCAAGAACCTGTCGGTAATTTGGGCCATTCGATTTTGCTTTATGAAGTTGAGGCAGCGCAAGAAGGTAGTTGGGTGGCGCAATGTTTGGATCCGGGGGCGATTTTGGCGGAAACGGCCGTTTCCCATCTGCTAGGTGTCACCGCTTATCGCCCCGTTTTCTTTGACTGTGCGAATAGTTGGGTATTCCCCAATGACGGTGAAGCGGGGTGGTATGTGCTGCCCCAACGCCAAGATTGGCCGATGGTAGAGTGGCTGCCCGACAACCTGACGCTGGTTTACAAACATGATGCATCCGGCGATTCGCCGTCGTATGCCATTTATTATTGGGATGGGGAGGCAGCGCCAGCACAGGCGATTTTGCCAGCCGCACAGCAAGCCAGTTTGGCCGATGGCACGCCGTTGACCTTGCCTGTTTCGTTTGGCGAGACGGCGGCGCTGTTGGGCTACCGACAAGATGGGTTTGATTGGTGGACGGGCTGGGAAATTGGGAAGGAAACGGCCGTTCCGCTCACAGTTGCTGGTCATTTATACGCCGGAGACCCCACGCCGCTGGTGGCCGATGGTCTCGGGTTCACCAGTGACCAGTGGCAGCCAGGGGATGTTTTCTTCCAGCGTTTTGCCTACGAGCAAACGGGGGATTTCCTGGAGACGGGTTTATACGATTACCTGACTGGGGAAAGATTGCCTGTGCCTGGTGGTGATGGCAGTTTAGTACGCTTGCTGCCAGAATCGCCCTAATCGTTAATCTCCACATAACCGACCAACAACACGTCATTTGGCTGGCGTTCGCCGTTGATGGTTAAGGGCTGTCGTTCGCCGGTTTCAGCGTTGTACATACCTAGCCAGATGGGATAACGGCCGTTTGCCACATCAGCCGGTATCACACAAACGATACTGGTCGTTGATGACCTCGCCAGCTTCCCACACACGGGTTGGATATTGACCGGTCAGTGGTTGGTTGTCTGCGTTGGCGAGGGGCGGCTGACCTGGTTCCGCCAGATGAACCAGCGTTGTGAAATCTGTGCCGGGCGCGTTTTTGACTTGCCATTGCACGTCAAGCGTAATCACATCGCCAGGTTTGGCGGTGTCTGTGTTAAGTTTGGCCTGCGTGAGCAAAATGTTCTCCCCGATTTGTGCCAAAGTCGCTCCCTCTGCGTCAGGCCATGTTTCTGGCACAATTTTCACGTCACCGATGCGCACTCTTTCGCTTCTTCCCTGCCAGCCCCACAAAAATGGGAGCCAGGACGGGGGAAACGGCCGTTTCGTCAATCAAAATACTAAATTTGTCCACCACAATCTCGTTTTCAGGCCAGAGCGTATCGGGATACAAGCCGCGTCCATGCAGGCTGTGTAAATTGGCGATGCGTTCGCCGTCTCGACCAATTAGCTCGACCACAAATTCGGATGGTTCGGCTGGGGTGTAGCTGGTTTGCCAATAGAGGGTCAGCGTGAGGTAGTCGCCGGGAACGGCCGTTTGTGTGTGGATTTCTGCGCCGACGAGCGTGAGGGTGTCGGAGAGAGGCATGTTGAGGGAAACGGCCGTTTCGGGCAGATTCGTAATTGTGGGTGGCACGGCATAGGCAGGAGCCACCACAAAAAAGAGGCTGTAGACTGATGTTGCCAATGCCAAAAGTGATATGGTTATGTAAACCCATCGCCAGCGGAAACGACTCAGCCCATACGCCACTGCCAACCCCAACGGCAAAATCGCCGGGAAGAGTAATCTGCCTTGCGCCGCTTCCGTTTGCATCATAAACGCCACCAGTCCGGCATAAACACCCAGTACCCAAATGGCTAGTAACACAGAGATGAACCACGGCTGGTAGAGATTGGAGATTGGAGATTGGAGATTCAATTGGGGACGCGCCTTAATCTCTAATCTCCAATCTCTAATCTCCGTAAAAAAGCCCACAATCGCCGCCAATACAATCCCATGCCACACCCAAAACACCCAATCCGGCGGACGCAGGTTGAACCAGCCGAAGATGGCAAACAGAGACGCCCACAAGCCGTCATATTCGCGGAGGACTTGCCAGAGCGTGTAGCCTCGGTCGCCGCCAGCAATGCGGATGAATGGCTCCGTGGCGGTGGGGTCGCCGTAAAGCTGCCAGTTGCGCAGCCAGAGCCAGCCGCCGATGAGCAAGGCGGGGAGAAGGATCAAAAGGAGATTGGAGAGTAGAGATTGTAGATTTTTCTTTGTACCTTTGTCTCTTTGTGCCTTTGCGTTAAGGTTTTTCAGCCAAAGCAGGAAAACGATACCAATTGCGTAAAGCAAGAGTAAGATGCCAGCGGTTTTGGTGAGGATGGCAAGGCCGATGGTGATGCCTAATAGGAGGAAACGGCCGTTATTCCCCCCATCAATCCATATCCGCACAATCTGCCACAGGGCGAAGCTCGCCAGAAAAATAATCAGCGCATCATTGGTGATGGCACTGTGCAAAAAGGCAAACTGCGGCAAAAACGCGACCAGCGCCGTCGCCAGCAGCGCAATTTCTGGTCGGCGCGGCCAAATCAGACGACCGCTGCCGTAAAGGCAAAACAGCGTTCCCAAGCCCAAGCAGCGTGGAAAAAAGGCGCAGTAGGTGGGCGGCGAGGGCAAAATCTTGCCACGGCCACGCTTCTGCTCCTGTGTGGATGAAGCGATTGATGTTGGTGCGGTAGGAGGCATCGCCGATGGTGGCAAAGGGATTGGGGGTGGTGGCAGAACGGCCGTTTTCTGCCTCAACGGGTGCAATTAACAAAGCCCCCAGCATGTAATAAAGCGGGGGTTGCGCCGCTTCCTGGCTCATCCATGCGTCGTAATCTTCGGTGACGGCGGGCAGTTCCCAGTTGTCGGCGATGAATTGGGCGGTGAAGTAGTGCCAATGCTCGTCGGGCGATTCAAAGAGGGGGTTTAGAATGCCGTAGCCGACAGCCAACAGCAGATACAAGCCCAAAATCAGCGCCAGGAGCCATTTCTGAGAGGATGAGTGGGCGTCGCTCATGGCACGGTCACTGTGAATAGTTCAACGGAATCATTGGCTTGAGGTTTGCCTTGATTGGTGGCAGGCAAGCGTATGCCCGTTTCCGGGTCATAAAAGCCGATGAACAAGTGGTAGGTACCGGATGGGCGTTTCCGCAGGCAAGGTGAGCGTGATAGCATCGCTGATGACTTCGCCTTCGCGCCAGCCGCCTGTGGGTCGCAGGGTGTCGCCAGGTACGCGGTCTGTTTGCGCCACGATGTTGCCATCTGCATCGATGAGATGCACAAACAGGAAGGTGTTGGCGTCTGGTTTGGTGGCTGCTTGCCAAATCAAGTCAAGTTGTACCTGATTGGGTTCGGAACTGTTTTCTCGATAGCCATGCAATTGAATGGGGCCAAAAGCGGCATCGCTTTGCGTTACGTCCGTGGGCAGTGCTGTTTCCAGCGGCCAGGGAATAACGGAGACCTCCCCGAGTGTGATTGTTTCCGTAGACCAGGGCTGCCAAAACGGCCGTCCGGCCACAACATCCTCTCCATCTCTGAGCTGCCAGCGTAACTGGTAGGTCCCTGGTTCCGTTTCGGGTCGAAAATAAAGCCCTGTCCGTTCCATGATGGGGGTATCGACCGGCCACGCCGTTAGCCATTCAGCGCCAGGCGTTGCGGTTTGACGGCGGAGTACGCTGCCATCTGCGCCGACGAGTGCTAATTCATATTGGATGCCATCAACGTCACGGGCGGTTTGCCAATAAAGTGTCAGCGGAAGATTGTGTCCGGGGCGGACTTCTACCTCATCCATGTGCCATCCGAGCAGTTCCACCCCGTTCTCAAACAAAATCTGCTGATTTTCAGACCAATTAGTGGTTGGCTGCCGGTTTTCTCGGGCAATGGTTAGCGTGGCGACTGGTTGAGAATTGCCTAATGATGTGATGCTGTCTGCCGCCAGTGGTTGCGCTAAAAGGGTGTAGTTTCCAGGCGGAAGACCCACGGGTAATAGCTAATTGGTAAACGAGTTGGCTCAGCCCGGTTTGTGCCCATTGTGTACTGTCATCTTTGATGAGGGGTTGAATATCAGCCACCCATTCTTGCCCAGTTTGGTCTTGTAAGCTGAAGCGAAGTTTGGCCTCGGGCGGGATTGGGGCTGCTTCCCAATACAAATTGAACCAAAGCGTGGGGCGCGTGACGGGCTGCTCGCTGTCTAGTTTGATGCCGCGCAAAGCGGGTAAGGGTGACCAGTTGATGTCGAGGGCTTTTCCGTCTGCGGGTACGGTATCTACTTGTGTGGGGGCGGTGGCAAAGGTTAGGCTTTCGACGATGGTGGTGCGGGCATGGGCGCGATTTTCACCAACTTGCATCAGGTTTTCTTCGAGCCAGCTCTTGGGTCAAGCTCTCGTCGTCACGGTGGTCGGCGGGGGGATCGGTGACGAACCAGATACGATCGTAGGTTTCGGCTAAGTTGATTAGGTCTGGGATTGCGGTGTTGGCGGCGAGAGTGGGGTAATGGGGAACGGCCGTTACCGCCACATCTTGTCTCGTCCGGTAATGCTCATGCAGGGGCAGGTGGATGGCATTGTTGTAGACGATAACATCATTGCGGCCAGCCCCCGCTTCCATCTGCGCGATAAGCCCCCGAAAATCATCTTTGGCATAAATTTCTGGTTGGGTGTAAAGATTGTTAAGCGAGACAAACGGCCCCACTAAAATGACGACTAGGCTAACAATGCCCACGACCACCCACCCCCATCGAATCTTCTCGGTTTGGCGAGCTTGCTCCCACGCAAAGACCACCCCCCAGCCCGTTAACAAAATAAAAGCGGGACTGCCCGCCATAATATGCCGCACACCCTGGTACATCGGCTTGAATAGCAATGATCCGGCATACAGGCCAAAAAGGACGGCTAACAAATAAGAAAGCAAAAACAAGCGGCATTTCCAGACTTTTGCGGCATAAAGACCAAGTAAAAGCAATGCCCCGGCAACGATATTGATCAGCTTGATTGCTGGCTGACTAAAATCGACGGTAAGACCCAAATTGAAAAAGCGCACCACATCTTGCAGCATGGTCGATGGCGACACGTAGAAAAAGTTGGCCTCTTTACCACCAAGCAATCGCGGGATGGTGTAAGGCACAAGCGGAATCGCGACCAATGCCCCCACGACTGCCGCCCCAATGATGAGCTTTTTCTGCCCGTGCTGCCACAACAGCCACACCCAAAAGAGCGCTTGAACTGCAATGAGGAAAACGGCCGTGTAGTGAGTGTAGAACGCCAACCCTGCTAACACTAGATATAAAACGAGAGACCGCACCAGGGGGGCGCCTGTCAGCGCTCGCCAAAGCACATAACTCGCCAGAGCCAGCAGCAGCACGAAGATGGTGTACATGCGGGCTTCGTTGGCATACCAGATTTGCAGGGGATTAACGGCCGTTAACACCGCCACCATCATGCCCAAACCAATCCCACGCAACCGCCGTCCAAACTGATACATCACCGGAACCAACAACACCCCTGCCAACGCAGACGGAAAGCGATAAGCAAAATCACTCTCCCCCAATACTTGTCGTGTAAAATGAATAATCAAATAAAAGAAAGGAGGATGCGTATCCTTCGTCACAAATCCCTGGATGAGGACATCATTCCGTAAAATCTGCGGGATTGAATAACTAGCCCTAAGCGGCGTAAGCCCCTCATCCGTCCAAAAGCTAAAAGCCTCAATATTGATCAGACGCAGCATAAAAGCCACACCCATAATCACGATTAAGCCCGCACAAATTCTCCACTTCTTATTAGTTGATTGCTTCACGTGCATCATGCAAGTATTACCTGAACAAATTCGATACAAGTATAGCCAACCTGACACAGCTTGCACTTCCAAACAGCAAACCGTAGTCAAACTGATAAAAATTCGCTCCTCGCTACACCAGAAGGCATCGTTAACCGTTTGTGAATTGTTGGACAAAAGAATATCCCTGGGGTATTATCTTTTGCCCTGCCAGGAGTATATTTATTGGCAGTGGATTCCCACGTTTAAGTAGCTATATCGCGTATGTTCCGCAATCGCGGGGATAAAACACTTCATAACATATGTTCACGCTTGGGAATAATAACAATTCAATTAGCAGAGATAGAGAGTAGTAGGTCAACAAAGCTCGTACTCCTCTAATAAAAAATTCGTGTGTTTCAAGGAGGTTGGTGAATGACAACCCTTGCCCCAGACTTCAAAAACATAGCAGATTCGCTTCTGGAGCAAATCAAAGATTTTTCTCCCAGAGTTGAAGCGCGTAGCGTTGGCAATGTCATCTCAATTGGTGATGGTGTAGCTTTCGTAGACGGCTTGGCAGACGTAAAATCCAGTGAACTCGTAGAGTTTAGTAATGGCGTCGCCGGCTTGGTGCTCAACTTGGAACCGGACAGCGTTGGTGTCGTCATCATGGGTGATTACGCTACCATCGAAGTGGGTGACGAAGTACGCTCCACTGGGCGTATCGCTTCGGTTCCTGTCGGTGAAGCTTTGATTGGCCGTGTGGTAGATGGTCTTGGTAATCCAATTGACGGTAAAGGTCCGATTGCGACCAATCTTGTTAGTCCAGTAGAACGTGTTGCCGCTGGTGTAATCGAGCGTAGAGGCGTCGATACACCGGTACAAACCGGCATCATGGCAATCGACTCCATGTTCCCCATTGGTCGAGGCCAACGTGAGCTAGTCATTGGTGACCGTCAGACTGGTAAAACTGCTATCTGTTTAGATGCCATCCTCGCCCAAAAAGGGCTGGACATGGTTTGCATCTACGTCGCCATTGGTCAACGTATTGGTCAGGTTGCCCAAGTTGTGGACACCCTGGATAAATACGGGGCGATGGATTACACCATTGTCGTTGTGGCTGGTGCCTCAGACCCGGCTCCCATGCAATACTTTGCACCTTATGCTGGTTGTACCATGGGTGAATACTTCATGGATCGCGGCAAAGACGCTCTCGTCATTTACGACGACCTTTCCAAACATGCGTGGGCGTACCGTCAGATGTCTCTGATTCTGCGCCGTCCCCCAGGTCGTGAAGCCTACCCTGGCGACATCTTCTCTCTCCATAGCCGCCTTCTCGAACGCTCCGTCCGTTTGCGTAATGAATGGGTCATCGTCGAGAAAGGCACCGAAGTTACCGCCGATACCGTCGGTGTTGACGGCAAGCTTTACTTTGGTAACTTGGAAGAAGAAAATATAGAAGCAGGTTTGAAAGCACTTGGTGATGAAGATAAATACGAAGCCGTTAAAGTCCCCGGTACTGGTGGTTCTTTGACAGCATTGCCCATCATCGAAACCTTGCTTGGTGATGTGTCGGCCTATATCCCCACCAACGTCATCTCCATTACCGATGGTCAAATCTTCCTGGAGACTGACTTGTTCAACGCAGGTCAGCGTCCGGCTATTAACACCGGTCTTTCCGTTTCTCGTGTAGGTAGCGCGGCTCAGGTGAAAGCCATGAGTAAAGTGGCCGGTAGCATGAAATCCGACTTGTCACAATATCGTGAACTGGCAGCGTTTGCCCAATTCGGCTCTGACTTGGATGCGTCTACACAGCGCCAGTTGAGTCGTGGTGAACGCTTGATGGAACTGCTCAAGCAGCCACAGTACCAACCGTTCCAAGTTCATCAACAAGTCATCGCCATTTATGCAGGTAGTCGTGGTTACATGGATAATGTTGCAGTCAAGGATGTCTCTAAATACACCCAAGACCTCATTCGCTATGTAGAAACAGCTCATGCAGATGCGATTAAACCTATTGTTGAAACAGGTGCTTGGAATAGCGATATTGAAAATGCGTTGAAAGCGGCCATTGAAGATTTCCAGGCCAGTTATTTACCAGCGTAATGGTGTCACTGTTTAAGTGAATTGTGGTCAGCCAGTGGCTGGCTCAATACTTGAGCGATTAAACACAGGAGACACAGATGGCTACCGAACGCGAACTAAATAAGCGCATCAAAAGTATCAAAAATATCTCGCAAGTGACGAGTGCTTTGGCGGCTGTTTCTGCTTCCAAGGCGAGTCGTGCGCAACGGCAGGTGGGAGCAACACGCGCCTATGCTGGCAAAGCCTTCGAGATTTTGAACAATCTGGCCTCACAACAAGATGTAGGACATCCATTGCTCACAGTTCGGGCAGAAATTAAAAATTCCGCACTCATCTTAATTACTGGTGATCGTGGTTTGGCTGGTGCATATAATACCAACATTGTTAATCGTGTTGAAGCGTTTGTGAAAGCACTCCATACACCTTGTGAAGTTATCACCGTGGGCCGTAAAGGCCGCGACCTGATGATTCGCCGTGGGTACAATGTTATTGCCACATTTGAAAATATTCCCGATACCCCCTCTATCCTCGACGTCACGCCCATCGCCCAAATTGTTACCGATGAATACTTGAGTGGTAAATTTGACCAAGTATTCATTGGTTACACGGATTATATAAACCTTATTATCCGGCGACCTACCGTGAAGCAGTTGTTACCGCTACGGCCGTTAGATTTTGAAGGCATGGCAGTTTCAGAATACGTCAATAGTGTGGATCTAGCCGGCGTATCAGAACGGGTTTATTTGTATGAACCCCAACCGGAAGCCTTGTTAGATGTGATTGTTCCCCGCTTTACCCAATTGCAGATTTACCAATCTGTTTTGGAAGCATTGGCTAGTGAACACAGCGCCCGCATGGTAGCGATGAATAACGCTACTGATAATGCTGGCGAGCTGATTGAAATATTAACCCTAGAACGAAATAAAGCGCGTCAGGCGAGCATCACCAGTGAAATTCTGGACATCGTTGGTGGCGCAGAAGCATTGAGTGGATAACGGAGGAATATATGGCTATTGGAAAAATTTCAGCCATCCGTGGTGTAGTTGTTGACGTAGATTTCCCCGAAGGTGACCTTCCGGGAATTTACGAAGCTTTAAATGTAGACGGGCCTAGCGGTAATTTGGTGTTGGAAGTCCAGCAGCAGTTGGGTGGCGGTTCTGTCCGTACCGTAGCCATGGGTTCAACCGATGGGTTGCCCCGTGGCGTTGATGCGGTGTCAACAGGTGGTCCCATTATGGTTCCTGTTGGGGAAGTTACTTTGGGACGGATATTTAATGTACTAGGCGAAGCTGTTGATGGTCTCGAAACACCTAAGTCAGATATCTACTATCCCATTCACCGGGAAGCCCCAAGTTTTGAAGAACAAAGCACAAAAGCCGAGACCTTTGAAACGGGAATGAAAGTCGTTGATCTCATTGCACCCTTTATTCGAGGGGGTAAAACAGGTATCTATGGTGGTGCCGGTGTGGGTAAAACGGTTACCATTGCGGAGTTGATTCGCTCAGTGGCGCAGGAACACTCTGGTGTATCCATTTTCGCTGGTGTGGGTGAACGGACTCGTGAAGGGACTGACTTGTTTTACGAAATGCAGGAATACGGTGTGCAAGACTCTGTGGCGATGGTCTTCGGGCAGATGAATGAAACGCCTGGTGTGCGTTTGCGCGTGGCTTTGACTGGGCTGGCGATGGCTGAATACTTCCGCGATGAAGGGCGTGACGTACTATTGTTCATTGACAACATTTTCCGTTACGTATTGGCTGGTTCTGAGATGTCTGCGTTGTTGGGACGTATGCCCAGCGCTGTGGGGTATCAACCAACGCTCGCTTCTGAAATGGGTGCGTTGCAAGAACGTATTACTTCCACCAAGACCGGTTCCATTACGTCTATGCAGGCTATTTACGTGCCGGCAGATGACTATTCTGACCCGGCTCCTGTAGCAACATTTGCTCATCTTGATGCCAGTTTGACGCTAGATCGTAGTGTATTTGCTAAAGGTATTTTCCCGGCTGTAGATCCATTGGCTTCTTCAAGCCGTGCGCTTCAGCCAGACATCGTTGGTGAAGAACATTACAACACAGCCCGCGAAGTGAAGCAAATTCTGCAAACCTACAATGACTTGCAAGACATCATCGCCATTCTCGGTATCGATGAGCTTAGTGAAGACCAGAAACTGCTTGGTGGCTCGCGCCCGTAAGATTGAGCGTTTCTTGGGTCAACCCATGTTCGTGGCTGAGAAATTCCACGGCTTGAACGGTCAGTATGTGCCGATTGCAGAAACGGTACGCGGGTTCCGTGAAATCTTGGATGGTAAGCATGATGACTTGCCAGAACAAGCTTTCTATATGGTTGGTACGATTGATCAGGCTGTTGCGAAAGCGGAGAAATTACGCGCTGAAGCTTAATTAACGCATATACTTTGATTTTCAGCCGCAAAGGACAAAAGTACGCAAAGACAAAAGATCCTTTGCGCTCTTTCTGACTTTTGCGGTTGATTTTTTGTGGAGACAATGCTACACAGGTGGTGACATTATGCCGATTAAAGTTGAAATTGTGACACAAGAAAGAATAGTTTTTGAAGGCGAGGTGGATTCTGTGAATTTGCCTGGTTCTGAAGGCCGCTTGGGTATTTTGCCCAACCACTCTCCTCTCTTAACGACATTGGCTTATGGTGAAGTCATTGTGAAACAAGGCGGTCAGGAAGATTATTACGCGATTGGTGGCGGTTTTGCTGAAGTTCAGCCAGAAAAAGTGATTGTGCTGGCAGATTCGGCCGAACATTCTGATGAAATTGATATGGATCGTGCCAGACAAGCGCGTAATCGTGCTGAAAAGATGATGGAAGAGGGTGTGCCAGAAGATCCGGACAGGTATGCACAAATCCAGGCTTCTTTACAGCGTGCCCAAGTTCGTATTAACGTTGCTCAACGTCGGCGGCGTTCCACTACACTGCCAACAGAGTTCCGTTCTGCGGACGACGAGCATTAGGATAGTCTGTGTCTATATTTACGCCGCATATTGCGATTGACTTGGGTACTGTTAATGTCCTGGTATTTGACCAAGGGCGTGGTGTGGTGCTGCAAGAGCCATCTGTGGTTGCAATTCACGAGGATGGCGAAAAAACAACGATTGTCGAGGTTGGTCGAGCCGCGAAAGAAATGTACGGCCGTACCCCTGAACAAATTGAAGTGATGCGGCCGTTGCGTGATGGTGTGATCGCCGACTACTTTGTTACGCAAGGGATGTTGGAGTATTTCATTCGTAAGGTAACGGGGCGGATTCGACTGCGTAAACCAGTGGTGATGATCAGCGTGCCTTACGGTGTAACAAGTGTGGAACGCCGCGCGGTGCGTGAAGCGGCCTTGTCTGCTGGTGCACGTGAAGTGCATTTGATTCCAGAGCCGTTGGCTGCTGCGATTGGGGCTGGTTTGCCGATTGGCACGCCGACGGGCAATATGGTTGTAGATATGGGCGGCGGTTCGACAGAAGCGGCCGTTATTTCGATGAATGGTATCGTATGTGCAGAGTCGGTGCGTGTGGGTGGTGTTCATTTGGATGAAGCGATTATTGCTTACGTGCGTAAGAAGTATAACTTGATCATTGGTGAGCCGACTGCTGAGGCGATTAAGATTAAGATTGGAGCGGCTGCCCCACTTGATGATGAGCTAGAAATGCAAGTTCAGGGTCGGGATCAGATTGCCGGTCTGCCTAAAACAATTACGATTACATCCAGCGAAGTGGTTGAAGCACTTAGAGAGCCGATGGTCGCTATTGTGAATGTGGTACGGGCGGTGTTGGCTAAAACGCCACCAGAATTGTCTTCGGATATTATTGATCGCGGGATGGCTTTGACGGGCGGCGGAGCGTTGTTGCGCGAACTGGATACGATGCTTACCAAAGCGACCAATGTACCAGCTTATGTAGCGGATAATCCACTTGCTTGTACGGCAATTGGTGCGGGACGAGCGTTGTCTGAGCTGCCTATTTTACAGCGCAGTGTTCCAGACCTCTAAGCATGATTGAATTGAACTGACGATAATTGAAAAGACCCTGTCGAAAACGGCAGGGTCTTTTTTATTTAGGCCATTCCAAGAAAATAATC
Organism: uncultured Chloroflexia bacterium; assembly: GCA_963747345.1. Taxonomy (GTDB): domain Bacteria; phylum Chloroflexota; class Anaerolineae; order Promineifilales; family Promineifilaceae. The sequence goes on from CAVVFA010000024.1 coordinate 106,367, forward strand.
ATCCCCAACATGTACATGACAGGAATGGCTTAAAGGCTTTGTTGTCATACCAATGGGACATTTTATTTTTTGTGAAAGCCTTAGGTAAAAGCGGGAAAGTTTTTGGAAATAAAATTGTGCAAAACCCGCTTTTCCTTGAAGGAAACCACAATTTTGCGTGTTGGTAATTTTAAGAACTTTTTGTGGTTTACCTAATGATTGGAACGGTATGTTTATTCCAAGTAAAAAGTCATGCGTTGCATTTGGGTGACGGGGTCGCTGTAACTGATTTGCACGTCTTCTGGAGCATCGAGGTGGACGGGGACGTAGCTGAGGATGGCTTTGACGCCGCTTTCGACCAGCGTGTCGGTGATATCTTGTACGACAGCAATAGGGATAGCGATAATTGCCATTTTAACGTTTTCGCGGGAAATGATTTCTTTGAGATCATCTATACTTTGGATGGCGAGATCGCCTATCTTGCCGCCAATTTTGGTTGGATCGCTGTCGAATACCCACTTGATGCGGAATCCGCGCGGCTGGAATCCCGCGTAGTTTGCGAGAGCATGGCCCAAATACCCAGCACCAACCAGTGCAACCGGCCATTCATGGGTTAGATGCAGAATTTCTTCTAGTTTTTCAACCAGAAAGTTGATGTGATAACCTGTGCCTTGTTTGCCAAATTCGCCGAAATGAGACAAGTCTTTACGGATTTGAGCAGAACTAATCCCTAATCTCTCCCCGAGTTCGTGGGATGAGGTGGTGAGTTTGTGTTCGTCTTCAGTTAATCGTTTGAGTTCACGTAGATAAATCGGTAATCGACCTATTACGATATCGGGAATATTAGACACGAAATAATTTCCTCTGAGTACGTGATTATTGTTCGTGGAAGTTTTCACAATTGTAGCATATCGAAAAATCGGTCGCAAACGAGACTTTATCTAATTAAATGGTGGGTAAATAGGTTGCAACAGTATCCATAATTAGTAGGAATTTTAAGACTAAAACTTGAAATTATATGGTATCCTAGTACCAGGGTACCAGGACTTTGCATACAGGGTTTTTGTGTTTGGTTGTAATAATGGAGTGATCACTGATGGCACAAACCTTTTTGGCCTTTCTTGGGGCTGAACAATTACCTCAACACAGTGGGGGAAAAGCAAGCCAGATTCAGCAATTGATGAAAAACAATGTCTGTGTGCCAAAGACATATATTTGTCAGTGGGATGCCTTTGAAAAACAGCAACAAGACAAAAACGGCCGTTCTCACCCAACTCCGCCAAGAATTAACTTCTATCATTGACTCACACAAAGCATATGCTGTTCGGTCTTCTGCAAATGTAGAGGATGGGCAAAACTTTTCCTTTGCAGGACAGTTTGTTTCAGTGCTTGATGTACAGGGAATTGATGGGGTCTTGGATTCTATTCAGGCAGTATGGGATTCTATCAATAAGGTAAGCTTAGATGCTTATATGCAACGGTCTGACTTCTCAAAAGAGCAGTTACGCATGGCTGTTCTCATTCAGGAAATGGTGACACCTGTTGTTTCCGGTGTATCTTTTAGTAAGAACCCAATGACGGGGCTAGATGAGACTGTCGTGGAAGCTGTATGCGGGTCGGGGGAGCTTTTGGTGCAGGATGGTTTGTCTCCAGATCGTTGGATTTATAAATGGGGGGATTGGGTAAAGCGGCCTGAACAGTCTGAAATTGATGAAGCTGTAATTGCTACTGTGGTTTCAAAAACGGCTGAGATTGCAAAATCGTATGGCGCACCGATTGATTTAGAGTGGGTGTATGACGGAACGGCCGTTTACTGGGTGCAGTTACGGGAAATCACTACAGGTAATAATCTCAACATCTATTCCAATCGTATGTCTCGGGAGATGCTGCCTGGGTTAATCAAACCCTTGGTTTGGTCTGTGAATACGACAGTAGTGAACAGTGCCTGGATCGACATTTTTACCGAGTTAATTGGTCCAAATGACATTGAGCCACAAGATTTAGCTAAAGCTTTTCATTATCAAGCGTACTTCAATATGGGCACGATTGGCCGCATTTTTGCTGCGTTAGGCTTGCCGCGAGAAACTTTGGAAGTGATGTTGGGGCTTGAGGGTGGCGACCAACGACCCAGATTTAGGCCATCTAGCAAAGTTTTTCGCCATATGCCACGCATGATTAAATTTGTCGTGAACAAACTACGTTACAGCAAAGAAATCGATTCGTTTTTACCAGAAATGGATCAGACTTTCCATTCATTTGGTAATAAACCGCTGGATAGTAAGGATGAGCAAGAGTTATTGACGGGAATTGATGCGCTTTGTAGTTTCACGCAAAAGGCAGCTTATGCTAATGTTGTTGGACCGCTGTTGATGCAAATGTACAATGGCATGTTACGGGCTAATTTGCAGAAGCAGGGGGTCGATTATGAGCAATTCAACCTGTCTTATCACATGGACAGCATTGAAGATTTTAATCCCAATAGGCACTTGGATGCGCTTCATGAGCTATATAGCCAGCTAGATGAGTCAATAAAACAGCAAATTGTGAGGGGAACGTATGCCGATTTTGAAGGAATGGCAGGGATTGAGGATTTGCAAACGGCCGTTTCCCAATTTATCGACCAGTTTGGACACCTCAGTGACAGTGGCAATGATTTCTCAAAACGGCCGTGGCGTGAAGAGCCGGATTTGGTACTAAAAATGGTACTCAACTGGGAAAAGGTTGAGCATGATAGCTTCCTAGGCACTTATAAAGAGGAAAGGCTCGTTAATGTCACTTATAATTGGGATACACTGCCCATTAGCCGCCTCACTCGTTGGCGTCTGGGATGGCATTATCAGCGAGCGCGTCAATTTCGTTACTATCGGGAAGCGATCAGCTTTAAATACACGTATGGGTATGGTTTGTTGCGAAACTATTTTCTGGCACTTGCCAAACACTTTGTGCAGCGACAAATTATTCAGCAGCCAGACGATATATTTTACCTTTACAAACATGAAATCGATGACATCGTCTGCAAAAAAGATTCAGTTAACTATCAAGCGCTCATCGAAATTCGTCAGCAAGAAATGGAAACTGCCAAAAACATTGTTTTGCCCGAAATTATCTATGGTGATTATCCTCCACCTATTGAAACGTATGATAAAAATCAGGAACGATTGTCGGGTATTCCTACTTCAGGGGGTTATTTTCAAGGATTCGTTCGTGTTATTCAAACTATTAGCGACTTCGACAAAATGATGCCAGGGGCTGTATTGGTTATCCCTTTTTCGGATGTGAGCTGGACGCCTTTGTTTGCTAAAGCGGGGGCAGTTATTGCGGAATCTGGTGGTATTTTGTCTCATAGTTCTATCGTAGCCAGAGAATATAAGGTGCCAGCTGTGGTGTCTGTAACGGGTGCCTGCCGCATTTTGCAAGATGATATGCAGGTTATCGTAGATGGATTTAAGGGTGAAATATTTCTCAATGGGCATTGATTGATCGGGAAGAGGAGGCGCGATGGATCCAGTGTTGATAGGTATTGCAATTTTGGTCGGCTATTTATTGGGAGCCATCTCATTTGCACGTTTGGTGGCGAGGGTTGCGGTGCCTGAAACAGATATCAGCAGCACCATGATGGAGATTCCCGGCAAGAACATCAGTCTAGAAATGAAATCTGTTAGCGCCACCAGTGTGATGATGCACACCGGTCCCAAATATGGCTGCCTGACAAGTATTCTCGATATGGCAAAGGTATCGATACCGACGCTGGCTTTCATGCTGATGTATCCGGAGGAGAATTATTTTCTGATAACGGCCGTTGCCGGTGTCGCTGGTCACAATTTCCCCATTTACTATAAATTCAAGGGTGGGCGCGGCGTTTCCCCCATCTTTGGCAGTTTACTGGTTATCGATTGGCTGGCTATTCCTGTTACCGTATTGGTGAGCAATATTTTAGGATTAGCGCTTTTCCGCAATGTCATGATCGCCTACACGGGATTCACCATTTTGCTCATTCCCTGGATGTGGTTCCGTTTTCATCAGTGGGCCTACGTGGCCTATGCTGTCGCCGTTACCCTGCTCTTCTATCTGGCAATGATTCCAGAGCTTAAACAATATTATGCCTTGTGGCAGGCTGGCGAATTGGAAGGCATTCAGATGGATGAAGTGATGGAGACCACACACATGAAATACGTGCTGCGTATGGGCAAGAAGATGGGTTTCCTCAAAGAAAAACAGAAAACAGAAGGAGATGCACCAGTTTCCTAAAATAACATGTTTATTTTGTGCGTGATCTGATATGGAGGTCAAGGAGGAAGAATGAAATATTTAAAATGGCTTGTTCTGATTGTTCTCTCCGTTTTATTAGGGGTGTTGCTGGTACAGTATATGACGATTCACCCGCTTCAGATGAGCTTGTTTCTCGTTTTAACACTCACCGCCTTGTTTGCGCTTATCATCCTTATCGCCAAAGGATTTCAAGGCAAGCAACTGCCAATTGCCATCATTTTATCGGTTGCGTTATTTATTTCCGGTTATGCAGTGATGACTGGCATTTTTCTTTCGCGGGAAGATACTCGATTTGTACCTGAATTGACGCGGACGCCCGGTGATCCTGGTGACGGGCACACGGCCGTTATCTATTTCACACATGGAGAACCCTCCACCTACGATCCCATCAGTTGGATCAATCAATTTCGAGAATTTGATGAACAGGGCATTGCTTTCATTCCCTTTTTAGTGCGACCCTATTTTGTACATCAACTGCGCAATGCCTATTTGAAAGTAGGGCAGAGCCATCATCGGGAGATGCACTTGCAAATGCTGCAAAGTCTGGAAGCTGCATACAGGCAGGAAGGGGATGAAACCACCCAGTTCTACATCAGTTTTTTAGATGATGAACCACGTCCTGATGCCGCAGTCATTCAAGCGTTAAACGATGGGGCTAGTGACATTATCGTCAGCGAAGTATTCCTTACCATTTCCAACCACACGGCAGAAGGGGAAGAGCAGATAGAAAGCGTCAATGTAGAAAATTATGGCGCAACACTCACTTTTACTGGTCCGATGTGGGATTCTGAAGGATTACGAAGTATGTTTGTCCAAAGAGCCAACGCCAACATTGATGGCACCGACAAAAGTAAAGTTGGTGTGCTTTTGGTGGGGCATGGTCAGCCTGACGAATGGGATGTGGAATGGCCTACCGAAACGGAACAAGAGACTGCTTTCCGTCATGAAGTGTTGAATCTTTTCGCTGAAGATGGCTATGATGATGAAAATTTGAGTTTAGCTTGGATGGAATTCAAGGAGCCAAAACCGGCCGAGAAAGCGGAGGAATTTTATCAAAATGGCGTTGAAAAAATCGTTTTTTACTCAGCCGCCATTAGCGCTGACTCTATTCACAGTCAATATGATATTCCAGAACTGGTAAACGAGGCAGAAATTCCTGAGGATATCCCGATTATCAATTTAGGGGCTTGGAATGACGATCCCATCGTTATTGAAGCTATTAAAGAGAAAATTGATGCGGTGATGGCTGACTCAGGCGGTTGATTATTTGAAGCATTAAGCAGAGAAGGGTACGTCTACGTTTTGGGTTGTAACATCAAGAATGAAAATGGAGCGATAAATGTCAGTTCTCACAGCAGAATCATTGTGTAGGCGGTATCTATTGGGAGAGCATACTGTCGATGCTTTGGCAGGGGTAGATTTTTCAGTAACAGAAGGGGAGTTTGTGGGTATTATGGGGCCGTCGGGCAGTGGGAAATCGACGTTGCTGCATTTGCTGGGCGGCTTAGACAAACCCACAGACGGTGAAATTACGCTTGCAGGTAACAAGCTTTCTCTTCTAGATGACAAAGAGACAACATTGGTACGGCGGCATAACGTTGGCTTTGTCTTTCAGTTTTACAATTTATTGCCTACGCTAACTGCTGAAGAGAACATTTTGCTGCCCATTCTCATTGATGGCAAAGATGGCAGGCAATATCAGGAGCGGTTAGATACTGTGCTCAAACTGGTTGGTTTAGAATCGCGGCGCAGCCACAAACCAGACCAGCTATCAGGTGGTGAGCAGCAGCGTGTTTCTATTGCCCGAGCCATGATTACGGAACCAGCTATTGTTTTGGCTGATGAGCCAACGGGGAATCTGGATTCAAAAACGGGCAAAATTATCATGGAACTACTGCGCCGCTCCTGCGATGAATTGGGGCAGACGATTATTGTGGTGACTCATGATCCCCGAGCGGCGGCTTATGCGGATCGTGTGGTCTTCTTACAGGATGGTGTCGTAGCTTCGCAAATTGCTTTTTCCGAAAGGGACGATTTGGCGGTAAGGCGGCAAACAGTTATTGATGCCATGGTGGAGTTGGAGGCCTAATGACGCTCACCCGGTTGCTTATTCTGCGCTCGATTAAGGAACGGCCGTTACGCATGCTTTTGAGTTCGTTTGGTATCATCTTGGGGGTTGCCAGCATTCTGGCCATCGGGGTCACCAACCAGGCGGCACTTGAATCCGTCACCCGTCTCTTTGCCGACACCTCGGGCAAATCCAGTCTCATCATCACCAGTGCGGATTCTGACGGGCAAGGTTTCAACGACAACATCATGAGCCGCGCTGACCGGGTGGCCGGTATTAGGGTGATGGCACCTTCCCTCAGCGTAACCACGGTTCTGGCTGAAGAACTGCCGCCCGACGAAATTGCTTTTAGCATGTTTGGCATGGATCAGGGTGGGCTGTCGCTCATGGGTATCGACCCGCAGGTGGATGGGGATGTGAGAGAGTATGAGTTGGTAAACGGCCGTTTTCTTTCAGAGCGCCTGGATGACGAAGAAATCGTTTTGGTTGAAACCTTTGCCACCGAACAAAATCTTACCCTCAACGATTGGGTCGAAATCACCACACCCTATGGCATTGATAAACTGCGGCTCGTGGGTCTGATTGCCGAAGAAGGAGCTGGGCGGCAGAATAACGGCGCTTTTGGTGTGGTGCCGCTGGAAACATTGCAAAAGTATTTTGACCGCAACCGTTCCCTAGACCAAATCGACGTCGTCATTGACAAGCCTGATGCCTCCAACGCCGACATCGAACAGTTAAAAAACGACTTGCAGCAAGCATTGGGTACCGACTCTGCTGTCTTGTTCCCCGCGTCTCAAGGCGAACGGGTGGTGCAGATGTTGGGCAACTACCAGATTGGTCTCAACTTTTTGAGCGGCATGGCATTGTTTGTGGGCGCATTCCTCATCTACAACGCTTTCTCCATGACTGTTGTCGAGCGCACCCGCGAATTTGGCATGTTGCGCACCGTGGGCATGACCCGCCAGCAAGTCACTCGGCAGGTCATGCTGGAAGCCTCCGTTTTGGGGCTGATTGGTTCAGCCATTGGCATTGGCTTGGGAATTTTGTTAGCTCGGGGGTTGTCTGTGGTGATGGAAGTGGTATTGGGGCAAGATTTGAGCCGCATTGAGCTGCCTATCGATTTGGTAATTATCAGCGGCTTGGTAGGTCTTGTTGTCACGTTATTCGCGGCGGCGATTCCTGCCTGGCAGGCAGGCAAAATATCGCCGTTAGAAGCCCTGCGTATTCGTGGTACGAGCAAAGAAGGTTGGTTTATCCGTGATGGCTGGAAGGTTGGGATTGCGCTGCTACTTATTTCTACGGCGCTGTTGTTATGGAATCCATTCCCATATGACGCTCAGTTTCGCCTGGGCAGTGTGGCTGTGATTGCCCTGTTTTTTGGCGGCACCTTTATGATTCCCTCCAGTGTGACTTATTGGGAACGCGGGATGCGTGGCATTATCCGCCGTTTGTATGGCAACAGCGGGCTTATTGGCAGCCTCAACCTGGAGCGCTCCAAAATGCGCACCACCCTCACCGTAGCCGCCCTCATGATTGGCGTGTCGATGATGATTGTGGTGTGGACAATGACGGAATCGTTTAAAGGGGATTTGGAGGAATGGTTGGATGGTTATATTGGGGGAGATATTTATGTGACATCGTCGGTCAATATGCGTACGGATTTGTGGCAGCGGCTGCAATCGGTGGAAGGAATCGCAGGCCGTTGCGCCTGTCCGTTATTTTGAAGTCAAATGGTACACGCCAGAAGGGGCTGAGGAAGATGGTCTGTTTATGGCTGTGGAACCATTAGCTTACAATGAAGTCACTTCTTTTGTCTTCGAGCAAACTGATAATGGCGCTTCGGAGGAAACCGCCCTTCTTGAGATGGAAGACGGCGGTACTATTTTTGTCTCCAGCGTGATGGCAGAGAAATACGGGCTGAGTCCGGGGGATTCTTTAGACTTGTTTACGAAAACGGGAAAACGGCCGTTTGTCATTGGCGCGGTTGTCGTTGATTTCTACAACAACGGCCTTGTCATCGACGGTAGTTGGGCCGACATGCGCCGACATTTCCGCCTGAACGATGCCAATGCCTACATGGTCAAAGTAAATGAAGAGACGAGTGTAGATGCCGTCAAAGCAGATATCGACGACTTGTTTGGCGACCGTTACCATCTCATTGTGGAATCTAATCTAGCCATCCAGGAGCGCGTCAACGTCTTGATGGACCAGGCGTACAGCATGTTTGATGTCTTGGCGCTCATCGCTATGGTTGTTGCCTTCCTTGGTATTACCAATACGCTGACCATGAATGTCATGGAGCGCATCCGTGAAATTGGCATGTTGCGCAGCATTGGCATGTCTCGCGGACAGGTCATTTTAATGGTATTGGCCGAAGCGGGTTTGATGGGCGTGATTGGTGGGATTGTTGGCGTTATTTTTGGCATTTTACTTTCCCGCATTTTCTTGTTGTCGATGACGGCGATGTCGGGTTACAAACTAGAGTTTATCCTGCCAATATCTCGCGTGATTATGGGATTCCTTATCGCCGTCGTTATTGCCCACATTGCTGCTGTCTTCCCAGCCAACCGCGCCGCCAAAGTCGACATCATGGAAGCCATCCACCAAGAATAAACTGCATAAATTCACCATAAAGATGCAACAGGCGCAAAGTTTTTCATTTGATTTTCTTTGCGCCTGTTGTGTCATCTGCGGTAAATTACGTTTGTATTTGCCGCCCCGCCTGATAAACTCCCCTCATTATGCATATCGCCATCAACGCTTATTTTTGGAATCGTCCCTTTGTGGGTAGTGGTCAATATACGAGGCAGCTTGTCTATCATCTGAACAAGCTCGTCTCCGATCTCAAAATCACCCTCGTTTTCCCCCAAATTCCAGGAGAATCTCAACCAGAAGATGTGCCGCCTGACGTGCAAGTGAAATTAGTACCGGCTCGTGGCGGACATTTGGGAAAGGTTCTGTTTGAACAGCAATTGTTTCCCAAAGCGTGCCAGGAAGTTGGCGCGACGTTGGCTCATGTGCCTTATTGGGGAGCGCCGCTGCGATCCCCAGTCCCGTTAGTCGTAACGGTGCATGATCTGACAACGCTGTTAGTGCCGGAATATAATCGCGGGGCGAAGGCGCGGCTGTACAATGCGTTGGTGAGTGCCAGTGCCAGAGGTGCAAATCACATTATTACCGATTCGTTTGCGAGCAAGTTGGAGATTGTGGATTATTTGGGGATAGATGAGGAAAGGATAACGGCCGTTTACCTTGCCGCCTCCCCTTCCTACACACCCCAAGAAAACAACCTGGTCGATATGGCCATCCTACGCAAATACGACCTACCCGATTTTTACATTCTCTACCTGGGCGGCTACGAAAACCACAAAAACGTTAAGACCTTGCTTCTTGCCTGGACATACGTAGGGCAAGCGCTTGGCACTGATTACCCACTTGTCCTGGCTGGTCGAAAACCAAAAGAACCATCTGCCACATTCCCTGATTACGACAACTACATCAAACAACTGCGCATCGAAGAATACGTGCATTGGATTGGTTATGTGGACGAAGAAGACAAGCCCGTTCTCTACCGCAACGCTGAAACCTTCGTTTTTCCCAGTAAACGGGAAGGCTTTGGTCTACCCGTGCTTGAAGCAATGGCCTGCGGTACCCCAGTCGTCACCAGTGACGCCACCTCCATTCCTGAAGTCGTCGGCGATGCCGGGTTTACTGTTGATCCTGATGATGCCCGTGGCATGGCCGGTGCCATCATCGCCACCATAATCCAAGATAATTTAGCAGCAGAAATGTGCCAAAGCAGTCAAAAACAAGCCTCGAAATTTTCCTGGGAGAAAACAGCTACCGAGACTTTGTTAATTTATGATCAGGTAAACCAAGTAAACCGTAAAGAATAAATGGTGTACAGTAGGTAAACTGTTAACTGAACACTGGCACTTGCCTCACTTGCCCACAAGCATTACAATGCGCCGGATTTCCCACGAGAGGATAATAAGGAATGAGAATAGATACACAGCTAGAAATAGACCTTCGTCAGGCGATTAAAAACGCGCAAACCGTAGGAACCTTGCCAGAGTTTGAGATACCAGAAGTTTCCATAGAGAAACCACGTACCCCAGAAAACGGCGATTACGCCACCCCCACACCGCTGCGTTTAGCAAAACTAGCACGCATGGCTCCCATTAAAATTGCACAAGCCATCGCGGATCAAATGAGTGACTTAGATTATTTAGACGAAGTTGCCGTGGCACCTCCCGGATTTATCAATCTTCGCCTTTCCTTGGCATACATACAAGGCTTGGTTGAGCAGATTTTAGAATACGGCATGGATTTCGGCAGTATCGACATCGGTGCTGGCAAAAAAGCGCAAGTTGAATGTGTCAGTGCCAACCCAACTGGACCGATTACACTGGGCCGTACTCGTGGTGGGGTCATGGGTGATACGTTGGCGCGTGCCATGCGTGCCGCTGGCTACGATGTCACCCTGGAATATTACTACAACGATGCCGGGCGGCAGATCACCATGCTTGGCGAATCTGTCAAAACACGCTATTTACAACAATGTGGACAAGCAGTTGAACTATCAGACGAACATTATCAAGGTGCCTATATCACCGATATTGCGCAGGAATTGTTTGAGCAGCACGGAGATTCTCTGCAAGATCAGCCCAGCGACTATTTCGGAGATATAGCTAAAGACCAGATTTCAGCAGATCAAAAAGCAACTCTGAAAAGTGTCAATATCGAATTTGACGTTTATTTCCGTGAAAACAGCTTGTATGAAAATGGGCAAGTGTGGGAAGCGTTAGAAATCTTGCGAAGAAAAAGGCTACGTCTACGAAAAAGATGGGGCGCAGTGGTTCCGTACCACCGAATTTTGGCGACGACAAAGATCGAGTCATCGTCAAGAACACAGGCGAACCAACCTACCGTATGCCCGATATTGCCTACCATTGGGACAAAGCACAACGTGGGTTCGATTTAGTCGTCGATTTCTTCGGCCCAGATCATCATGCCACAGCACCGCAAGTGCTGATGGGTGTGCAGGCTTTGGGCTACGACACAAGTTTCGTGCGGACTGTTTTGCACCAAATCGTGAGTTTAGTACGTGGTGGCGAACAAGTAAAAATGAGCACACGACGAGGCACCTATGTCACATTAGATGAACTTGTTGAAGAAGTTGGCCCAGATCCAATTCGCTATTTTATGATTTCTCGGTCCGGCAACTCCGAGATAATTTTTGATCTGGATTTGGCTGTCGAACAGTCAGATAAAAACCCCGTCTACTATATCCAAAACGCGCTTGTGCGCTGTGCCGGTATCTTCCGTAAGTGGGAAGAAGCAGGCTTTGCCCCAGATGCTGATAAAGATGCCGACCTGAGCCTGCTTACACACGAAAATGAAAAACGTTTCTTGCTCAAAACCTTGGAATTATCCAATGTGCTAGAAATGATGGTAGATGAATCAGCACCGCATCATATTTCGTTTTATGCGTATGAATTGGCTTCAATGTTTCATCCTACTTATGAAACATGTCGCGTATTACATTCTGAAGTACCTGAAGATGTGCGTTTGGCACGATTGCATTTTTATCGAGCGGCAAAACAAATGTTTGTTCGTGTACTCGATTTAATGGGGATGAGTGCGCCGGAAGTGATGTAAGTTTAGTCTCATAGCCATTGAGTGGCTACTACAAATCAAAGTCCGAAGTTTGCAATTTAAAGAAACTGGAGAAGATAGATGTCGATTAAACCTGATAAGTGGATTCGCCGTATGGTGAAAGAGCAAAACATGATTGAGCCGTTTGTAGATGGTCAAGTACGGGATGGTGTGATTTCATACGGCTTGTCTTCCTATGGTTATGATATTCGTGTGACAAATGAATTTAAGATTTTTACCAATGTGCATTCGGCCGTGGTAGATCCCAAGAACTTTGACTCCAAATCATTTGTCGACTTCACGGGAGACGTGTGTGTTATTCCGCCCAATTCTTTTGTGTTAGCTCAGACGGTTGAATATTTCCGAATTCCCCGAGACGTATTGACGGTGTGCTTGGGCAAATCTACATATGCGCGTTGCGGTCTCATCGTCAATGTCACTCCCTTTGAACCAGAATGGGAAGGTCATGTGACGCTAGAAATTTCTAATACGACGCCGCTGCCAGCGCGGATTTACGCCAATGAGGGGATTGCTCAGGTGTTATTCTTCCAATCTGATGAGGTGTGTGAAACATCTTATGCAGACCGAAAGGGCAAATATCAAGGGCAGCAGAGCATCGTTTTGCCACGAATTTAAGCGCAATTTGCGATGATATTTATATAAATGGGCTTTTTGTGATTTGCCTATTGGGGTATAGTGGATATAATTCCATCCGCTTAGGGCGCTTAGCTCAGTTGGTTAGAGCGCTTCGCTTACACCGAAGAAGTCGGGGGTTCGAGTCCCTCAGCGCCCATTATTTTTATCCCCAAAACTCCGAAAATTTACTATAAATACGATTTGATTGCAACTGTAGATTCCTGTGACGTCAGGTAATTGCTATTTTGGTATTTCAAGAACATATTGGACTCAATTGGTCTAATTTGGGCGAGAGGTTCAAAATTCTTGATCACCATTAACATTCTGTTATAATCCGCTTGTGACAAAAAGTACATAATGACTTTCCCACAGGTTTGGACTTTCGTGAAGAGCTTTGTTTTTGGACAAGGCTCTTCACGAAAGTTAATCCTCAGAGTAGAAGAGAATTCAATTTTAGAAGTCAGGAGAATAGCCTTATGGCCAATGTAGCAGTTGATGCCGGTGCTTCCGGTAACGGAATTACAAGGCGAGAATTCTTGTATTATATTTGGGGCGCTTCGATAGCTCTCTTAACTGTACAAGCTGCCGGCCTGCTGGTCTGGTTTTTAATCCCCCGTTTTCGGGAAGGTGAATTTGGCGGCGAATTTTTGGTTAGTGTGGAAGATGTGCCAGAACCAAACACCGATCCTCGGAATTTCCCCGACGGCCGTTTCTGGTTAGTTAATCTTGATACCAACGACCCCAACGAACTGATGTATCATGCACCAGAAGATCCGCCCGAAATAGTGGGTGTCGCAGCCATCTATAAAGTCTGTACCCACTTGGGCTGTATTTATGCCTGGACAGATTCAAACAATCGGTTTGAATGCCCGTGCCATGGCTCAAAATATCGCTTAGATGGTCGTCGTATTGAATCGCCAGCGCCGCGAAATCTAGATCGCTTTAAAATCTATGCTCTGGCAGAAGATAAAATTACCGTTTTGGCAGAATCTCCGGATGTTGGTGATACTGGCACAAACCCTTGGGGTGCTATTCCTTTGCCAGCCGATACTGTATATGTCAGTGTAGATACCGGTGACAGAAAACAAGGCAACAAACAAACCTTGTTAAGTGATTTTTCCGAACAAATTCCATAGCATAACCCTCCAACCCTCGGTGCTTGCACGAACCGAGGGGCTTTTGGTTTTAGCGTGCTGAAAGTTGGAGAAGGAGTTAGAGAATGACCACCTTTGTTGACCAAGTAAGAGAAATGGGTGTCAAACAAGCCGTCATCGCCAAGAGTGATGAAGTTGTTGAACGCATCACGGCCGGGATGAATGTCAACGACATTCGTTCCGCTTTACGCGGTGATGAACCACGCCGCCCCAACCCTCGCTTACGCCCCCACGCCGATGGTTTCTGGCTGCACATTCGCCCCAGTTTCTACCACAATGAAATTACCCGTGTTTACCCAACATTCCATTTAGGTTGGTTATCAACCTTTATGTTTGTATGGGAAACCATCACCGGTATTTTCTTGATGATTTTCTATACGCCCAGTCCCCTGATTGCTTACGGCAATATGTGGAATATCTTAGCCAATGTGCCCTTGGGACAGCTGATGCGCAATATGCACCGTTTGGGTGCAGAAGTGATGGTTATTGTGGTGGCGCTCCATATGCTGAGAACGTTTATCACAGGTAGTTATAAGAAAGCCGCGCCAGTTTACCTGGGTCACTGGTATGATTTTGTTGGTGCTGACGCTGATGCTCAGTTTCAGCGGTTATTTACTGCCCTGGGATCAATTAGCTTATTGGGCGTTGACGGTGTTCCTGAGTGGTGCTGAATCTGCGCCAGCTCCGCCAGTTGTAAACCAAAATGTGCTGTTGATTTTGCAAGGTGGCCCCTCATTGGGCGCTGGTGGTTTACTCCGCTGGTATTTGCTCCACGTTTTATTGATGCCGTTGATTTTAGGCATTTTCTTCTTCGTCCATTACTACAAAGTCGTTTTGCACGGTTTCTCATTACCGCCTGGTCGTGAAGAAATTGGTGATGACACAGCTAAACGTGTACCTCGGACGGAACGTACTTATTTCATCCCAGACATTTTAACAAGTGAATTGATGTGGACAGCATTACTATCCTTGTTTTTGGTTGCTGGGGCGCTTTGGTTCTGGGATGCGCCGTTGGAGCATCATGCAGACCCGGTGGTGACGCCGCTGCATGTGGTGGCTCCCTGGTATCTTTCTTGGTCACAGGGTTGGCTGAAATTGGGCGACAAGATGTTGGTAGTGGGTTTTATTCCGCTGCTTCTAGTCGCTTTCATTGTGATGCCTTACTTTGAAGTGGGCAAGAGCCGACGGTATGCCAACCGCCGCGTTGGTTTGAGCGTTTCTATGCTCTTTATTGCCTTTATGTTGGTTTCTAACTGGATGGGCTCTCCTGAATATCTCGTTGAATCTTCACCTGATATTGAAGTGGCGACAAAGATTTTACCAGAAGAAGGCGTTAGTCCGTTACTGGGTGTACCGCCGGAATATCTTGTGGGAGGGTGAATTTTTGCCGGGACAAGTACTTGATGACAACCCCCATCTGACATATGCGTTAGAAGCATTTGCTGAACAAATGGCCTTGCATAGCTGCACCAATCAAGGTTCAGCAGAAATTGGAGGCATTGCATTGCCCGCTTGTCAACCAGATGATAACAAGATGCCTGATCCTTTTGCTAAATTGATTATTGAACCATATCAGGAAGGGCTGATGAAACTTATTATCCACATTGAGGCAGAGGATCCGGAAAATCCTGGTGAATTCCTCAATTTCCTCGATTGGGAAGGGTTCCGTCACGAGGATGCCAACTATGAGGAGGAATGCACTTACATCAACAAGTCTTGTTAATCTTTATAGATTATTTTTGACTGATGTTTAAGGCATAAAAAAGGAAAGACATCTATGCAAGTTAAAGTAACGATTGGAACGATTGCATTTATGCTCATGATGATTATTTTTGGGTATGCAGCGCTGCGGGAACCGGCTCGGTTAGAACGGTATACGGATGCTGAACTTGGCCGTTCGGTGGAAACAGGTGCTCATTTATTCAACCAAAACTGTGCTAATTGTCATGGAGAAAATGGTCTGGCGGTTGATTGTAAAGACCCGGCTACTGGTGAAGAGATTGGCTGCATTGGTCTGCCACTCAACAGTAATTTACTGTTATGTGGGGATGTGTCTGCTCGGATGGAAGCGATGAACTGGCAAGGGTCTAAAGCTGCGTTCATTCAAAGTACGATTGCTTCTGGACGACCTGGGACCGCAAATGCCAACATGGTCTAGTGAGTTTGGCGGGGCGATGCGCCCGGATCAGGTTCGTAATGTGGCAAACTTTGTGTTGAATTTTGAAACTGAGGAATTGTGCAGCCAGCCGATTATTACGTATGATTGGCAAGAAAACGTGGATGATTTCTTGGCTGAACAAGAAGTGGCTGATGCGGCAAAGGGTAAGGCATTGTTTACCACCTATGGTTGCTCTGGTTGCCATGGTATTCCAGATGAAGGGACACCCGGAGCCGTTGGTCCTGATTTGGCGAATATTGCTGAAGATGGGGCGCTGCGAGTGGAAGGACAGACGGCTGAACAGTATGTTTATGAGTCTGTTTTGAATCCGAGTGTGTTTATTACACCGGAGTGCCCGAATGGCCCATGTACTGGCCCGCCAAGTGCGATGCCTTCGACGTTTGCGGCGCGTATGAGTGCGAGTCCGCAAGATATGGCTGATATTCTGGCATACTTGCTTGGTGAATAGAATCAATAACCACTAAAGTGGTTACGTTACTACAAACGATTAGTTTTGAGAAAGCCCGACGCGAGTCGGGCTTTTTTTATGACGGCTACAGGGATTTAGAAATGAATGGATTGGGGTTTTGGGTAGGCGAAGTGTTTTTGGGAGGCAGCGATTGGGGTGTGCTGCGCTTGCTGAATAGGCTGTTTGATGAAGAGTTTGCTTGGTGAGGGCTGACCTGTAACGGACTTTGACAGGCGCAGCCCTTGTTTTGAATGTTAAATCTTAGGAGCCTTTAACGGCCGTTCCGCATTTCCGGCAAAACTTATCATTCCCAGTATAATTGCGTTGCCACATTGATGACAAAAACGGGCTTTCCCAGTTGATTTTGCAGCAGAGGTTGTCCGTTTGGGATGTGGTTTGCGACTTTTATTCGCTGGTTGTGTTTTACGGGTGGCTACTTGCCAGGTGATAACAACGGCCAGTCAGAATGACACCAATCAAACCGACGACCAAGGCCCAGTTGATATTATCTAAAGAAAAAGAATTAGATGATGAAGTGGTTGGGCTAGTGGCGTGGTGCTAGACTGCTGTTTGCATTTGTTGCTGGCGCAGGGTTAGCCGCAGGCAAGCTGTTAATTGATAATTGGGGTGTTGCCATCTCATAGTCAACGGTAATGTTAAATGGTTCGCCAGCCGCGATTGAGTTTGGTGGGTAAGTGTAATAAGTGAATCCATCTGTGGTATCAGTGACGACATTGGCGTTTGCCGGAGTGACATTCATGTTGGTAGCCCCTATCGGCTGTTGTACGGCGGCTAAAACCCCTTCCACAGGGATGTCTGACAGCCAGTCAAAGGAAAAGGCTGTGGATATTGCCGATTGTTTCATAGGGGACGTAATATTCAATGCGGAAACGGGGATCTGGTATCGTGAACGTGAGTTGCCCATTTTCAGCTGTGTATTGAACATCATCGAGCATTTGATTTTCACTGGTGATGCGGGCGACGGCATTGATTTGAGCATCTTCAGAGATGGGGATGGTGACGGTTGCGGGCAGTGGCGTGTCGGGGGGTAGTGTACCTGTCATGAGTATTAAAACGCTGGGTTCGTCGTAATCGGGCCAGATGTCGAGGATGAGCGTTTCGATATTGGTGGCGGGCAGTTGGGCTTGGGCGGAGGTGGCGAAAAATAAGCTAAACAGGGCTATCATAAAAATGGGGAGAAATGTTTTCTTCATAGTGTTTGTGGTCTCTTCAGTGAAAGTTTGTTGGAGAATTTTACCGTACTTGTCATGAACCACGCAGTCGTATGCGGTTGGCTCGGCAGTGAGGACACTCCAATTCTGTATAATCTCGGCCACAAGTGCGGCAGGTTCGTGTTTCGACGGGGCGTTCGTCGGCCAAGGAGCCAAGAACGACGACGATTTCTTCTTCTTGGTGCAAGGTAAGCCAGTTTTCGAGATCGTGATTGCCAATGTGCCAACGGCCGTTTTCATCCTGCGTTACAATACCTGTCATCGAGTCTAAACCCATCTCGTAGGCGGCTGTGGCTAGTTTATGAATGGCTGCGCGTCGTATGGCCGACATCTTCTCTATCCTCTCGTTGCTCAAACTAAGAGCGTGGCCTATTATACAGTAAGTTTAAAAATTGGTTTGCAGATAGACGAGAACTAATCTTTATCTCAGGAGGTTCTGATGACAGACGGCGTACAGAAATTAGAGCAAGACCTCGCCATTTTAGCCGCGATGGCGGCACAGATGGATGATTATCTGAAGAGCGATATTCTCTTTTGGAAGATGGGACAAAGCGGAATGCCGATGCTGACGTTGGGCGGCTATCTGATGCGCCAATATCGACTGCTGACGCTTTCGGATTTGTTATCTGAGGCGCAACAAGGGGAATTGGAAACGGCCGTTATCCAATTCAACGCCGCCTTAACCGAAAAAATTGTGCGCTTTGAGGCCAAAGCAAATAATGAACTAGAAGCGCGTATTCGCCAGTTTGAAGCGTATCTGCGCGATTTACGCAAAGGGCAAGTGACAGGGATGAATTACGGAACGGCCGTTGAGCCACGCGCCATGATAGCCGCCCTCATCGACAAATTACGCAAAGCACCTTACCAATTCGACCATCAAATTCCAGACCGCATTGAAACTCTGGACAGAAGCCTGCATCAACGCTGGATTCCTGGAGGCTTTGTCTGGGCAAAAGCATGGCAACCAGCCTATCCCCCAGACGAGTTCTGGTGGCTCTATGGCAAACCCAACTGAAAATGCTTGACGCATGAATAAGCAACTCTGTATGATGTAAGTATTAACATTCGTAAACCGATTATGGATCGGGAGCTTCAACAATCGAAAAGGGGGTTTGCAATGAGTGAAACGAACGAAACGCTAGCCCAAGATTTGAGAGCCTTAGAAGTCATGGTTGAAGGGATGAACGCCTATCTTGCCAGCGACGCCACCCATTGGGCGATGACTGGTGATAATATGCCAAAGAAATTAACGATTGGCGGGTGTTTAATGCGCCAGGATCGCTTACAGATGGTTCGTAGGCAGCTTGGAATTGCGGATCAGGCACGATTAGATAAATGCCTCGACAGCTTCAATGCAGGCTTGACCAACCAGATTGTACGATCTGAAAGTAAATCTCATGATGAATTACACGCCCGCCTACGAGAATGGACATCCTATCTCCATGATGCCACCAGCAAAATGGCGACAGAGCGAGAGTATTACGCGAATGTGGTTGACACACGTATTGTCATCACTGCACTCATCAACAGACTATCACAGCCACCGTATCAATTGAATGCCCGTCTGGAGCAGGAGGTTGCTCAAATGGATGCACGTCTCAGAGGGCAATGGCAATCCAGCGAATTTATCTTAGATCCAATTTGGGAAAAGGCATATTCGCCCTCTCACTATTGGTGGCTGTATGGGTGGCCGAAGTAGTGTGCGAAGTGATAGATAGGTGCGACGCACTTTGAAAATGCGGCACACCTCGGAGTTAAGAAGAAGTTTGTGGTGAGTCGGTCCAGATAGATTGGGGCGGCTTGACTGGTACAAAATCTGGATTGCCCCATTGTGTTTGTTTAATAAACCAGCCTACGGCACTCCATAATAGACTAATCATCCAAGAAGGCCATGATTTATAAGCCAGTTTCGCCGCTTTGGTACGAAGTTCAAGCTGTTTGAATAGAGAATCCTCTAGCAGTAAATCACGATAATTGGTGTAACTGTAATCTTCTTGAGCGAAGGCATAGTTGATGGCGTCTGCCGCCACTTTGCCGTAGCCGAGGGCAAAGGAAATGCCTTCACCCATCAACGGATCAGCTCCGGCTGCATCCCCCACTAACAACACATGGGGTTTGGCGAACTGTGCATTTTTATCCCACCAACGAAGAGGATGCCCTTTGAGTTTGTAATTTTCTAGATCACGGTCACGCTCGGCCATCGCACTGGTGAGGGTGGTTTTGAGGTCTGCTTTGGGGCGTTTGGTTTGGGTGCGGCTGTCGAACAGACCCCGGTTCATGAATGGTTTTTTGTCCACGTAGCTAGGGAAATCCCAGTAGTAGCCTTGTAGGCCAAACGTTGTCGTCTGATCGAACTCAAAAACGGCAACCCGTTCTTGGAATTCGGGTGTGGTGGCTGGATTTTCGGGGGTAAGTACTTCAACGAGACGCGCTACATGGGAATTCCCTTCCCATTTGAGCGTCCGGCGTACAAAGCTTTTGGAGCCATCAGCCGCGACCACTGTTTTGGCGTGGAATGTCGCTTGCTCAGTAATGACTTCGACAAAATCGTCATGTGGGATGATGTTTTTAACGCCTTCCCCTTGGCGAACTTCGACGCCATGTTGTTCGGCTGTTTGCACGAGCCAATGGTCAAATTCATCACGGCGAACAATGGTGAATACGGGCTTGCCGAAGAATGAATATTGCTTATTGCGGTATGTTAATCTGGCTTCGTGTACGTCAAAGTGGTTGGGTTCCAGTTCTAGTCCCAATTGGGAGATGATGTTGCGCCCCATGTGGGTAATGCCGCCGCCGCACAGTTTTTCGCGGGGATGTATCGCTTTATCGACGATGACAATGCGTTTGGCCCAGGCTGGATCGCTTTTGACAAGATGTAAGGCTGTAGAGGTGCCTGATGGTCCCGACCCGACGATCAATACGTCTACATGTTGAATGTCCGACATCGTTTTCGTGTCCTCCTACGAATGCTTTTTGGCTGAGAACCTCTTGGAGGTTCTCAGCCTATCCTTCCTATTTTGTGATAACAGGGAGCATTATAGCATGAGGAATGGCTTTTGCCTGACTGGTACTCATATCAGAGGTGGGGTGGGGAGGCTCCTGGTTTCCGGCTTTATCGATGGCTTGTGTGCGGAAATTGTAAACTTGGCCGGGGACTGGTGGGGTGAAGGCGGCACCTTCTGTCCAGGGGATCCAGTCGGATGTGCCTTCGGCTTGATATTCCAGGTTGATGTGGCTGATGCCGGCGTGGGCGTCTGTGCCGGTGGTGGTGACCAGGTAGAGATTGTGGGTGAGGGTGTAAACGGCCGTTACCGTTGAAGTTGGTGGCGTCGTATCCAGTCCAAACTGGGTTGGTTCTGATGTCACCCTGTTCGTCAGACTGGGCAGGGGCGGTGTGAAATCGACGCTTGTGCGCCAATAAAGTGGGCCATCAGCTACCGTCAATGGAAACGTATGTTGCGTGGCCGCATTGTTGGTTTGGGCGGTGGCGACAATATGGGCAAAAGCGTCGTCTGTGGCCACTTCGATGGTGGAATTGTTTACGGTGTTTATTTCTGTGAGCGTCCAGTTGAAAGCGACGGTGGGATTATTTGTCCAACTACCGATGGGGCTGCTGTTTTGGGCGCTGGGGTTAAACATGATGGTCGCCTGATCAGAGCGCATGTCGCCGCTGTTGGCTGTTTCGGTGTTGCCGGCGCTGTCGATTGCCTGGCTGCGGAACCAGATGAGGTCGCTGGTATGGGGGAGCGTGAGGGCATTGCTGGTAGCGGTTGTATGGGTCAGCCAGCGCGTCCAGGTGGACGCGCTTTCTGATTTGTAGTCGATGTTGTAGCTGGCGATGCCGGAGGTGGCGTCGCTGCCTGTCCAGGTGACGTCAAATGTGTTGGTGTAGGCGTGGTGGGTTAGGCTGCTCACGCTTGAGGCTGGGGCGACGCTGTCGATGCCGAAGCGAGTGGGTGTGGAGCGTGTTGTCGTGCCGCCGGTGTTGGCAGAAACGCGCCAGTACAGGTTGGGGTAGTTTTGGGTGAAGGTGTGTTGGGCGGTGGTAACGGCCGTTTCCCACGCTTTTGTTTCGATCACATTTGTAAACGTCGCATCGGTCGCAATTTCCAGGGTGATTGATTGTACCAAAGAAGGATAATCAATCGTCCACGCAAAATCGACGGCTTGTTGGGTGAGCCAGGCGGTGTTTGCCGGTGTCATATTTGTGACAGTGGCCTCTGTAGCCAGCTTGAAACGCACGTCGTCGAACCAGATGCCCACGCCTTCATCGGTGGTGGTTAGGTCTGTGAGGCGCAGGGTGTTGTTTCCGGCGGTTAGTTCATAGGCGCCGAGCGTCATCCACAATCCCACATTTGCTTGATGGCTGACAACGGCCGTTTTCTTGGTTTTGCCATTATCAATTACATAAGTGGCTCCAGCCGTTTCTGAGTTATTCGTGTCGCAATAAGGGGCATACACTTGAATCTCATACAAGTCGGTTTCCGGCACTGTGAGCCGCCATTCGCCCCAGTTGGTGCTGTTGGCTGGATTGATTTCTGTCCAGGTGTAATAGGCATGGCCTTGCCAGCCACAGCCGCGTTCCGATGCAAACCAGCTAACCGGGGCTTTGGTGAAGGCACTGCTTTCTTCACTGACAAACGTATAGGGTGAGACTTGGCCCATACGGGTGACAACTTCTTTACGCAGCCAGGGAAGTAGGTCTTGGGCATTACCCCCAGGGCAAAGTGTGTTCGTACCACCGTACACATCCCGGTGTCCCATGATGTGGGGCAAACCATGCCCCAGATTTACCATGCCGCTGGCATCATAAATTTCAATATCGCGTTGATCGGCTTTCCAGGCGAATAAGTTAGCTAAGGCATTGAGCATGGCGTAAGGCGGCACACCAGTGACGGGATACTCTGCGGCATTGGTGAATGTGCCCATGAGTGCCGTACCCATGCTGCCCGTATTGGCCCCGCCCGCATGAATGCCGACGACATCCAGGTTTAGATAATCTTCATTCATGTGGCCTTCATAGATGACGCCGTTGCGGTCTATCAGATAGTTGTAGCCAATATCGCCCCACTCTTGATTATCTCGATGGTAGATATAAATGGCACGCATGGTATCGGCCCAGTTCACATTGTCATTGCTGGAGACTGTGTGGTGGACGATCAGATGGGTGGCTGGCGCATATTCCAGATCCTCAGTATCGTCGCACGTATCATAAATGCACCAGACACCGCGGCTGACAACTGTCGGACGCGGGTAGCCATCTGTGGCAGATGTCAGGGTTTGGGCATCCATTTGTTGCTGTTGTTTTAGCATTTCTTCGGTGGTGGGGCCTTCTGTAGTATTGATGAAGGTGAAGGATAGTTGAGAAGGCAGTGTGCTATTTTCGCTGTGAATTTCATATTGAATGAAGAGATGAGTGCTGTCTGCTTCTGGCACGACAATCATATCGCCCACGACTTCTGCATCCTCGGCGGCATCGGGTAGATTCCAATCTTCGTGCGCCTGGATGTGGTGCCACTCGCTCCAATTTAGGCCATCTCGGGAGGTGCGTAGTTCGATTTCTACCGATTCTCCAGAAGGTAGCCAACTGGGAACGACGGCGTTGAAGTCGAATGGTGCTTCCAGGGACGTGATTGATTGAAGCTGATTTTCGTTTGGGTTAACGGTAATGGTTTCGATAGCGGCTTCTGGGATGGATTGGGTGGCGGCGGGCAGAAAAACGGCCGTTAACAGCACAGCCATACCGATAAATACCAACACTTTATACTTCATAGGGATACTCCTCTTTCTTGAAAACATGGTTTGTCTCAGACTGATGAATGATAACAAGCTAATCCTGTAAGCAGGGTGAAAGGAAGCTGAGTATTCTGTGCAAAAAGGGTGAATTTTATAGGGAATGGGGGAAACGGCCGTTTTGTCACGAGAAAAGTTGACTGTACTGAAAAAACCACAGATGATGCAGATTTTTCTCTCGATTAATCCCGAGTCATTTCGTCTTTATATTGGCTTTTTCGGTAGAGTCAAAGTTAATGGAAGACACAGGGCAGGCACAGAGCGCCACTGAGGAAAAGAAAGAACGCCATAGTGGAGATTGAATAGGTTACTAATATATTTTATATAGGTTATAAATAAGATATCAATAGGCTATGAATAAGTTATAATAGGAGAAAGTAAAGAGGAAGCAAGGAGGTGTGGTATGGCAACGGTGAAAAAGAACCCTGTTATTGAGGGATTGAGCGGTGGCGTGGGGAAACTGGTATTTAAGCAGTATCGGGATAAGACGGTGGTGTGTGCATGGCCGGAGCATGATCCCAACCGGCAGCCCACGGCGGGAGAAGCGCATCAGCGGGGGCGGATAAAGGCGGCGGCGGCGCGGGCTAAAGCGATCCTGGCAACTGAGGAAGGGCAGGCTTATTATGCAGCGGCGCGAAAGCGGCTGGGTAAACACAGCGCTTATCACACGGCCGTTTTTGATTTCTTTGACTCGCCGCAGGTTTTGCATGTGGATTGGGACGAGGCTGATGTTTTGCTGATCCGGGTATGGGATAATGTGGGGGTGAAGGCGGTGCGGGTGCTGTTTGACGGAGAAGTGGGTCTGGCGGATCCGGTGGATGGCCCGCCTAGTGAATGGTGGCGTTTTGCGGTGGGCGGGCGGCCTAGGGTGCAGGTGGAGATTGTTGCGGAGGATTGGATGGGGAATGTGGGGGAGGGAATGATTGTGAATGGTGAAGTGTGTAGTAACGGCCGTTTGCTGGCAAATGTGGTTTAGAGTGGCAAGCGGGGTGTGGCTCGGTCGCAGACCGGCCACAGCAGCAAAAGGAAGACCTCGCCGGAGCAGGTGGGATTGGAGCGGCGGCCTGACGGATTATGATTATGATGAGGCGGGGCGGTTGATTACGACCACGCTGCCCAATGGCGTGGTCAGTGTGAATGGGTATGATGACGCCGACCAGCTGACCTCGCTGCGGTATGTGGACGATGGCGGCGATTTGCTGGCGGAGTATCTGTATGAATTGGATGGTGTGGGCAACCGCACGGTGGTGACGGAGACGCTGTTGGCACCGGGCATTGTGGAGACGGTGGAGGCGTTTTTGGAAGAGAACGGGCAACTGGTATTGGAAGCGGAAAGTGCCACGACTACTGAGGTGGCAGGGCAAGGGTGGCTGACGCAGACGGCGCAGAGTGGTTATGCGGGGGACAGTTACCTGCAAGCGCTGCCGGATGTGGGACAGCGACTTGAGGAAGCGGCCAACAGTCCACAGGCGCAGTTTACGGTCAATATCCAGACGCCGGGGGATTATACGGTGTGGGCGCGGGGCATGGCGCCGGATGCGGGTGGTGACTCGCTGCTGTTGGCCCTGGATGGCGACGGCAGTGGCAATGGGCCGTTGACTGGGTTTACGGAGGCGTGGGGCTGGTCGAAGCTGACGATGGACAATGCCGATGCCAGCCTGACGTTGAGCAGCGGCGTGCATGAACTGACGGCGGCGATGCGGGAAGATGGGCTGCGTTTGGACAAGCTGCTGCTGACGACGGACGGCAGTACCCCCAGCGGCAGCGGCCCGGCGGAAAGCGCCAGCCAGACCATCACCACCACCAACAGTGCGCCGCAGTTGGGCACGCATACCATCACGTACACCTATGACCCGCTCTACCGGCTGACGAGGGCGGATTACAGTGGCGACATCAGTGCCAGTTATGCGTATGCGTATGATGCGGTGGGCAATATGGCTGCGTATACGGAGACGCTGGCGACAGACTCCGGGACGGAAACGAGCGTGGTCAACCGCGCCTTCAACGATGCCAACCAACTGATTCGGCGACCGATACGGTGCTGGGCACGACCAGCTACTATTACGACAACAATGGCAATATGACCCAAATCCTGCCGCCGGGGGTAACTGCGGGGGCAGCGGGAGAACTGCTTTACAGCTTCAGCCAACGCAACCTGTTAACGAGCAATCGTGTGGGCAGTGGGTGGCGGTGTCACCATATCGTTGCTACCTACGGGTATGATGGCGGTGGTAATCGCATTCAGCAAGTAGACCACAGTGGCGATACGCCAATCACGACGACCTATACGAATGACATCATGGGCTTGCCACAGGTGCTGGTAGCCAATGATGGTAGCCAACCCGTTTATAGCTTGCTTGGCCTGGATTTGATTAGCCAGGATGATGGCACAGGGATACGTACGCTGCTGGTTGATGGCCTGGGTAGTGTGCGCCAGGAGATGGCGGGTGGCGCAGTCGAGACAACCAGCACCTACGATCCATACGGCACGCTGTTGGTGCAAACGGGGACAGCGGTACGGTTTTTGGTTATACGGGCGAGCAATATGACGGCGCTACAAACCTTGTATTCTTACGGGCACGTTATTATGACGATGGTCTTAAAGTTTTTGTATCGCGTGACCCGTATCCCGGTTCTATGAGACGACCAGCTTCACAAAACGGATACAATTATGCTCACAACAACCCAGTTAATCGCACTGACCCATCTGGCCTTTGCATTTCGGAAGAAGGTGGTAGTTGTTTGCCACCAGATAGAAATCCTGTTAGTTTGATAAAATTCGACGGTGTAACGGGTGAAAATTGGACTGCTTCAGAAAAATTTGAGGTGAATAGGGCAGCAGCGAAAATTGCTCAACGACTGGCTGAAACATACAATCACTATATGTTAAATTTGCCGCCAGAATTGTCAGGTCATTTAGGTGGGGCAGTTAATTTATTCGGCTGTGGGCCTGATAATCCAGCTTTAAGACCATTTGAAGCATTTCTCTATTTTTACGAAGGATCAGCTTGGTTCCATAAAACAGGTAAGACCTTACAAAAATACGATAAACCAGTTTTTGGTCAGTGGATAGGAAAAAACAACAAAATAGAGGTTTACACAGATATTTACGAGATAAACGATGAAAATGACACAAGGACATCCAAAATACCCAGAGAAAGTAATGGCTATAGGTGGGCTACTCATGAGTTAGGGCATGGTTTTGAATACAAAGTCAATCTTGTAAAAGGTGGATCCTATGTTCGTAATCTATTACCCGATAACATAGCAAACAGAGATGGTTTTAGAGGGCCATTTCCTGGCTGGCAGCAAAGCACATGCGCCGACCCAACTGGTTGCAGGGGAGAATTCTTTGCCGATATGTTTATTGGTTGGAATTACAATGAATGGGAATTAAAAAACGAATTTACAGAAGACTTATCTGACAACGCACTTCTTAAAAAAGGTTTTATGGATCAATACATGGCTAGATGGATCGCTTTGGTCATTAATCGAAACAAGAGGAATGCACAATGAAACTCAAAGATGCTCTTTTTTTGAATTTAGGTTTTATCGTAATAGTTTTGCTTGTTTCATGCCAATTTAATACAGAGACAACTCCTACAAAAATACTAGAACAAACTCAAGTTGAGACGTCATCTGAAGTTGTGCCTGTAATTACACCATCAACCACTAGTGTTATGAAAACTATCGCTCCTTTTTCTACATTGACTACACCGACCAGCACCATAATCATTTCAAACCCTAAACCTTTACAAACGCTTTCACCTACGGAAACTGGGACGCCAACTCCTTGGCCAACGTTGCTACCTGATGAAGCAGCTAAAAGAGTAGTAACGTTGTTGGACGCAAATCAGAACAGTGATTGTTTGCTTCCTTGTTGGTGGGGAGCAACCCCAGGACAAACACAGTGGCAGGATATTGAGCCATTCTTGAAATCGTTTGCTTTAGTCACAAAATCTCCTAAAGGGGCTACAGTTAAGATACCTTTACCTGAACCTATTGCCGTTCCAAATTTTGATTATTATATTTCTTATGGTTTGGATGAGTCTGGAATTATTCGTCAGATTGCCGTGAAATCCATGAATATTCGTGGATATGATCCTAAAACAATGTTGTCATTATACGGCATTCCAGATGAAGTATGGTTAAAGACGTTTAGCGAGATACTTCCCGGTGGAGTATTACCATTTCAATTGATTATTATTTATCAAGAACAGGGCATAAGTTTTCACTATCACATAGATGCTTCTAGAAGCGGAGAATTTGTGACTGCTTGTTTCGAACCGGGTGTTGTAGAAACGGAAAGACCTGACATATTTCCTACTCGGACCTCGGATTCGTTTGTGGGAACCTGGACAATACAAAACAATTGATGAAATTGTGAATATTCCTGATGAAACATATTATCGCCTGGAAGAAAAGACAGATTTGACACCCCAAACATTCTATGAAAAGTTCACCAATCCAAATGAAATATCCTGCATTGATACACTAGCAGAGATATGGAATGAATAAGTAGCGACTGGAACATCCGCTACCCATTAGTGGCATTAAGCACTTGTAGAGACCGACTAAGTGTTTGCTTGCTGAGAGGTGGTGGTTAGGAACGTCCGTTGGCTAATTGTGCTGGACGATGGGGAGAACGGCCGTTTGGCTTCCTGAGTAGTGAAATATTGAGACCGACTGAGTGCGGGTGGGTGATACGAGGTGGGGTGAGAACGGCCGTTGGTTGGCTGTGATGGGGGATGGGAGAACGGCCGTTTGGCTTCCTGAGTAGCAAAATGATGAGACCGACTGAGTGGGGTTGGTTGTTGAGAGATTGGGTGATAACGGCCGTTGGTTGGTTGTGCTGGGAGTGGAAAAACGGCCGTTTGGCCTCCTGAGTAGCAAAATGATGAGACTGACTGGGTGGGGTTGGATGTAGAGAGATTGGGGTGAGAACGGCCGTTGGGTGGCTGTGCTGTGGATGGGAGAACGGCCGTTTGGCTTCCTGAGTAGCAAAATGATGAGACCGGCTGGGTGTTGAGAGATTGGGGTGAAGGAACGGCCGTTGGTTGGTTTTGCTGGTGATGGGAGAACGGCCGTTTGGCCTCCTGAGTAGTAAAATGTCGAGACCGATTGGGTGCAGTTAGGCGATGAGAGATTGGGGTGGAGAACGGCCGTTGGTTAGTTGTGTTGGAGGTGGGAGAACGGCCGTTTGGCCTCCTGAGTAGCAAAATGTTGAGACCGACTGGGTGCGGTTGGGTGATGAGAGGTGGTGGTGAGAACGGCCGTTGGTTGGTTGTGATGGTGGTGGGAGAACGGCCGTTTGCCTTCCTGAGTAGCAAAATTATGAGACTGACTGGGTGCGGTTGGGTGATGAGAGATTGGGGTGAGAACGGCCGTTTGGCTTCCTGAGTAGCGAAATTATGAGACTGGCTGGGTGTGGTTGGGTGATGAGAGCTTGGGGTGGAGAACGGCCGTTGGTTGGTTGTGTTGGGGGATGGGATAACGGCCGTTTGCCTTCCTGAGTAGTAAAATATTGAGACCGACTGAGTGGAAATGATTGATGTGAGATTGGATTGGAGAACGGCCGTTTGTTGGTTGTGCTGGAAGATGAGAGAACGGCCGTTTGGCTTTCTGAGTGGCAAAATTTTGAGACTGACTGAGTACGGCTTGGGTGTTGAGAGATTGGGGTGAGAACGGCCGTTTTCTCTGGGTACCTTTTTGGGCGAGAACGGCCGTTATAAATCCATTGCTCTCCGCAAACAATCGTCAACTGCTGACAAATCATCAGCAGAAAGATGCCCTACATGATAAACAATGAGCGAAGGCTCAATTGCTGCGAGTTTAGGACGCACAAATGAAGGTTTGGGCAAACCGGCGACAGACCAGTCTGTCAAAATATAATCAAGTTAAGCGTTTGCTTTGCTCACTTGAGAAGAAACGTAGACAAGTAGTAGTTCTGAGCGAACTTGATGGTAAAGCTGGCTGCTAACAACCACAGCGGGTCGTGTTTTTGTGGTTGTTAAATCGGTGAATGGAAACGGGATAAGAACAACATCACCCCGTTGATGGCTGGTCATAAAGCTCTCTCCAGTTGTCATAGATGGCATCGTCTGGATTATCCCAATCTGCCTCGAATGCAGATAAAGATAGGTGCTGCCAGTCAGCTTCATCACCTGCTTCACCAGCAACAACGCTGTCTAGCAACAGTTTAGCCAGAACTAATTTTTCTTGAGCATTCAATCTGTTGATTATTTGCCATGCCTGGTTCATTTGTGGAGAAGCATTTCCTGTCAACATTGTCATTTGCAACCTCCAAAGTTAACTTGGGTAGATTATACCATACCCTGTTTAATGTGATGCTTGACAAAGAAAAGTTTGGCTTTTCCCGAATAGCAAAATATTGAGACCGCCTGGGTACGGCTGGTTGGTGCGAAGTGGGGGTGGAGAACGGCCAAAATAATTGTCAATGGTTAATTGTCAATTTTCAATTGTTAATGAAGCGCGTGGTTAGCGTTATTCGTTTCCAGTTCACTATTCTCAGTTGGGCGCAGCGTCGCTTGGCGACATTGTTAGAACGGGCGTTTACTGGTTGTGCTGGAAGATGGGGGAACGGCCGTTTGCTGGTTGTACTGGTAGATGGGGAGAACGGCCGTTTGGCTTTCTCGAGTAGTAAAATTACGAGACCGCCTGGGTGGGGTTGGTTGATGAGAGATTGGGGTGGATAACGGCAGTTTGTTGGTTGTGATGAGGGATGGGAGAACGGCCGTTTGGCTTTCTCGAGTAGTAAAATTACGAGACCGCCTGAGTGGGGGTTGGTTGATGAGAGATTGGGGTGAGAACGGCCGTTGGTTAGTTGTGCTGGGGATGGGAGAACGGCCGTTTGGCTTTCTGAGTAGCAAAATAGCAATACATTCC
>CAVVFA010000025.1:0-20738 GCA_963747345.1 uncultured Chloroflexia bacterium
TGAAAGTAAAAATTTGTGGCATAACCAATCTGGTAGACGCCCTGGTCGCCGTTGAAGCGGGGGCAGATTATTTGGGCTTTATATTTTATCCAGAAAGTAAACGCGCCATCACCCCTCAGGCGGCGCAGGCCATAGTCGAAGTGCTGCGGCTAGAAGGGGATTGTCCCTTCCTCGTCGGCGTCTTTGTCAACGAGACAGCCGAGCGCATGGCCGACATTATGGATACGTGCGACCTGGATTTCGCCCAACTTAGCGGCGAAGAAGTGCCAGCCCTCATCGGTGAACCCGACTCTCCGATATTCGGCGTGGCGTATAAAGCGCTGCGTCCCGCCTCCCTCACGGAAGCAGAAGTGGACACAGGAATGGTTCTTGCCCCCCAACTACGAGGCTGAAATTAAAAGACAGCGGGGCGATGGCGGGCGTCCCAGCATCCTCATCGACACCTTCCATCCTACCCTGCGCGGCGGCACAGGGGAGACAGGTGATTGGTCGATAAGCGCCAAACTGGCGCAAGACATCCCCGGCCTCATGCTGGCTGGCGGCTTAACTGCCGACAACGTAGCGGAAGCGGTACGCCGGGTCCACCCGTATGGGGTGGATGTGGCGAGTGGGGTGGAAGCTTCTCCCGGCAAAAAGGATCATGAGTTGGTGCGGGCGTTTGTATTGAATGCAAAAACGGCCGTTGTTGAGGATTAAAACCCCAGATTACACAGATTTTTGCTGAACTTCTGCCCCAAGGCTTCGGGAACCTGCCCCAAGGCTTCGGGAACCTGGCTACACCCTGCTTTCCATTTTCTAACAACTTGTTGTCTTCCCCCTGCTGGGCGCGGTCTTCCATTGGTCGCTGTGGTCGGCGTAACCGCCGTACCACACCCTGCTCGCCATTCTCCAATTATGTGGCAGTCGGGGAGCAACGGCAGTTGTTCACCCATCATCCCAAGAACGGCCATAGGGGTTGAACCGCCAATCCTGCGGCACGCTCAGAACAGGTTCTTGAATTGGTAATCAGAAACGGCCGTTTGCTGGCAAATGTGGTTGAGACTGGCAAGCGGGGCGTGGCGCAGTGGGGAACCCTCATTTGGTTTTTCGCCTTGATTTTAACCGCATCCAATACATACCTATGCCTCTTGGCTCAATCCCATTGAAAAGCTGTGGCGCTGGCTGAAACAGGATGTGATTCATCTTCACGACAGTGCGCATGAACAATTTGACGACGTTAAGGCAACAGGTTTGTGATTTTTTGGCTCGTTTTGCCACTGGCTCACTGGAACTACTCCACTATGTGGGCATTTTATCCGAAGAAGAGGTTCTTCAGACTACCAGATTAATCTGTTAAAGTGCGATCACCGCTGGCTTAAACGGGTCTAATTAATCTCGGCCTCAATTTCGGCGATGGCGGCACGGCCGACCATTTCCAGGGCGGTGTCGCCGGAGGGGGGCTGCATGGAGCCAGCACGCACGTCACGGAAGTAGCGTTCCAGGGGCAGAGCTTTGGTGATGCTGGTGCCGCCAGCAATGCGTAAGGCTTTGTCGGTGACAAGGTTGGCGGTTTCTGTGACCATTGATTTTGCCGCCGCGATGCGGGGCAGGAAGGCATCGCGGTCTTCGTTTTTCCCCGTCCATTCCCCAGCTACCGCAAATAAAAGGGCTTGTGCGGCTTGCAGGGCGATGTCTATTTCGCCGATTTGGCGTTGGATTTTGGGCAGGGTGGAGATGGGTTTGCCTAAGGCGGTGGGGACTCGTTCCAGGGCAAATTGGATGACGGCGTTGCGGGCGGCAACGGCCGTTCCCATATAAACACTCGCCATGATCAGCGGAAACCAGATGTTCGGTTGGGGATTTTGGGGCGTGTCGATCAAATTTTCCAAGGAACCACCACATTTTCAAGGCAGACATCGTGGCTGTCGCTGGCACGCAGGCTGAGGGCGTCTTTCCAGGTATGCTCCCAGGTCAGTCCTGGTGTATCTTTCTCCACCACTAATATGCCCATGCTGTTGCCCACATTGGCATAGACGAGCAGGTGGGTAAGATGTTCGCCGCCGGTGACCCAGGTTTTACGGCCGTTTATTACCCAGCCCGACCCATCTCCGGTGGGAACGGCCGTTGTGGCTGGCAGGCCGCCGCGAGAAGGGCTGCCCATCTCTGGTTCACTGGCAACGGCGTTGATGAGAGCGCCTTGAGCGGCGGCGACGCATAAGCGTTCATAGGCATCTTTGCGCCAATTGGTCGATTCCCGCTGTAAGCCAAACACCTGAATCGGCATACTGGCAACCATCGCAGTGGAACCGCTGCCCTGAGCCAGCGCAATTTGCGCGGCAACACAATCCAGCAGCGAGTAACCATGTCCGCCAAATTCTTTTGGTACGCTGAGAGCTGTGTAGCCCGTTTCTTGGAGCAGGCGCACATCCTCGATGGGCAGAGCCGCTTGTTTGTCTGCCATGCGGCGCG
Organism: uncultured Chloroflexia bacterium; assembly: GCA_963747345.1. GTDB lineage: Bacteria > Chloroflexota > Anaerolineae > Promineifilales > Promineifilaceae. Next base: position 2,449 of record CAVVFA010000025.1, read on the forward strand.
TGGGGCGATTTCTTTGGCGATGGTTTGGGCCAGGGAAACGGCCGTTTCGTTGGGAACCATATCTTTATCCTTTGCTGTTAAAATATCGTGGGCATTGTATCATTAAAAATGGCTGCCGAAACTGTGGCGGAGCGACGAAGATGTCCACAAAATTTGACGAAAACAACTAAAGAGGACAGTCTAATATCGTGTTTAAACAAAAATCGTAAGGAAAATGGTATCTTGCAAACCACTCGGCAGGAAAAAGGTGTAACATGAACGATTTTAATAAACGGAAACGATTGGAAGCCGTGATAGCCGGGGAAAAGCCAGATCGCGTGCCCGTCGCCTTGTGGCGGCATTGGCCGGGCGACGACCAGGACGCCCAGGCATTGGCGGCGGCGCATCTCCAGTGGCAAAGAGAATACGATTGGGATTTGCTCAAAGTGGGGCCGTCTAGCAGTTATTCGGTGGACGATTGGGGCGTGGAAACAGAATGGGTTGGTCATATTGAAGGCACCCGCGAATACCGCCGCCGAGCCATTCACCATCCAGACGAGTGGGAAAGACTGGCACCGCTAGACCCCACCCAAGGCATGTTGGGCAAGCAAATTGAAACACTGCGGCTCATCGGCGAACAAGTGGGAGAAGGGGTGCCTTTTATCGCCACTATTTTTTCGCCGCTGTCGCAGGCCAAACATTTAGCCAATGATCCGGTGATGCTCAGCCATATGCGCAGTCACCCAGACTCGTTCAGGAAGGGGCTGGAGGTGATTACGGAAAGCACGTTGCGTTTCATTGAAGCGGCTAAAACGACGGGGATTAGCGGTATTTTTTACGCGGTGCAGCACGCCCGCTATCCGGTGCTCAGTCGAGAAGAATTTGTGGAAAACGGCCGTTTCTACGATTTACAGGTGCTAGAAGCAGTCAGCGATTTATGGTGCAACATGGTCCACATCCACAGCACCGACGTGATGTTTGACCTGACCGCCGACTATCCGGTGCAGTTTGTCAACTGGCATGACCGCGAAACCGGCATCAGTTTGGCCGATGGCCTGGCACAGATTTCTGGGGCGGCCAGCGGCGGTATAGACCATTGGACCTTGCATCAGGAAGACCCGGTGCAGACCCTGGCCGAAGCCCACGATGCCATCGCGCAAACCCAGGGCACCCGCCTTTTGTTGGGCACAGGCTGTGTCGCCATGGTCACGACACCCACCCGCAATATTCGGGCTTTGCGGGAAATGGTACTATCGGTGTCTTAAACTTTTGAGTTGAACCCGCTATACTTGTGAACAATTCGTGAAGAAGTGGAGAGTTGGTAATGAAAAAACTGGTATTGATAGTAGATGATGAAGACCTGACCCGTCAGATGATTGCGATGTTTATGAAGATGGATGGGTATGATACTGTCGAGGCTGAAGATGGCGTGGATGCGCTGGAAAAGGTGGCAAAACGTCAGCCCGATGCCATTATTTTGGATGTGATGATGCCGGTAATGGATGGCATTACGATGTGCAAAAAATTGCGCAAGAACCCAGCGACGGCATCTATTCCGGTGCTCATGTTGAGTGGGCGTTCGCAACTTGGGGCTGAAGAAGATGGCCTGGATGCCGGGGCCAATGCCTACATGAAGAAACCGATGGAACCCAAGGAAATGATGGTTATTCTGAACGAACTCATGATGCAGTCAGACGCAGTTAAAGCGTAATACTCTTTTTTGACCGGTGTTGACATGCGCAGAACACCGGTAACATCCCTCTTTCATTCAATCGAGCAATTCTAAGCGTACTTGCTCGTCTGGTTCTGTGACTAGGGCTTGCGCAACGGCCGTTTTCGCAGCATCAGTGCCAATCTGGTGTAAAGCCCAGGCCGCATGACCTCGAATGAGCGGGTGGGGATCCGTGAGGAGCGCAGTAAGCAGGGGAATGGCGGTTTCATGCCCCAATTCCCCGCCGCCACACATGCATTCCGCACCAACCGGTTCCGCTTAATCCGCTTGATAGGGCTGTGGGCAAATCGCTCCTGAAAACCCGCTTCATCCAACGCTAAAATTTCCAGCAACGGCGGCGCGACCACATGCCAATCTCTACTCTTTAATCTCAAATCTTCAGGGTAGAAACCCGCTTCATCGGTCAACGCCGCAAAGCGGTTAAACGGACACACTTCCTGGCAGATGTCACAGCCGTAAATCCAGTTGCCCATCAAGGGGCGCAGTGTCTGGCGGAATCCAATCCTTTAGCTCAATGGTCAAATAAGAAATACAGCGGCGGGCATCAAGCACATAAGGCTGTGGGAAAGCGTGGGTCGGGCAGGCAGTCTGGCAGCGCTGGCAGGAGCCGCAGGAGGGCGATTTTGATTGAGGATTGGCGGTTGGCGATTATCGGTCAAATTTAACGTCGTCAGGATTTCTCCCAGGAAGAACCAGGAGCCGTGTTTGGGATTGATGAGCATTGTATTTTTGCCGGTGAACCCGAAAACGGCCGTTTCCCCATGATCTCGTTCTAAAATGGCCCCGGTATCGACGTAAACACGATTTTGCACACTCAGCCTGGTTTGGGCTTTCAGCCAGTCGGCTAATGCTTGCAGACGAGGCGTCATCACCTCATGATAATCGACACCCCAGGCGTAGTTGGAGATGCGTCCGCGGCTGGGGTCTTGGCTATGGGTGGGAACTTTGCCTGGGAAATAGTTCAAACCGACACAGAGAATGGTTTGCACACCCGGCAAAATGACATTCAAATCCTGGCGGCGGCTGATGCGGTCAGGACGAGCCATATAGCCCATTTTGCCATGCCGTTCCTGCTCAATCCAAGCGCAAATAGGCATCCAGGCGGCGGGCGGGCTGCGCCGGAATCACGCCAAAAAAGTTAAAGCCCAAGGCGTGGGCTTTTTCTTGTAATTGTGCTAAATCGATCTCCGTCATCCGTGAACCATGATCCGCTGGCTATTTTGCCTTCATCCTTTATGTTTCTGATTTTACCATGCCCTTCGCGTCTGGTTAATTGTGGTATAATCTTGTCGTCAAATTGAAGCACAAAAGCAAGGAGGATAACTTCATGAGTGAATCGCAGGTAACTATTTCTGTTCAACCCGGCCAATTGCGTATGTTGTGACTGTGGCAGGGCGGGTGGACAGCTCAAATGCCAACGAATTAGACACCCTATTGGCTCAGTTAATTGAGGATAAGCATTTTAAACTCGTTCTTGAATTAACAGAAGTCGTGTATATGAGCAGTGCCGGTTTACGCGGGATTGTTTCAGCATTACGCAGCGCCAAGAAAAAGCAGGTGGTGATGTGCGTATTGCAGCCCCGTCTGAACGGGTCTCCGAAGTGTTTTCGTTGGCGGGTCTCACGCCTATGTTTCAAATGTTTGATGATGTAGAAACGGCCGTTAACAGCTTCGATTAATAGAATTGACACCTGTCTTTTGAAGATTGAGGAGTAGTGTGGAGATTTACGCTTAATCCCCAATCTTTTTGTTTTTATGGCTGACAAACACATCCTCAAAATTGCAGGTCGGTATGATCACATCAAGCAAGTATGTGACTTCATGTCGGCTGGCGCACAGCAAGCTGGCCTGGATGATGACACCATCTTCAAGATAGAGTTGGCGTGCGATGAAGCCTGTACCAATATCATCGAACATGCTTACGGCGCAGAAGAGATAGGCGACATTACGGCGATTTGGGAAGCCTCCCCTCATTCTTTACCATGACACTGCATGATAACGGCCGTTCCTTCGATCCCGATGCAGTTAAGGACCCAGCTTTGTAAAACCAGAGTCAAACCCGAATCCAGACGAACTCGAAATCGGGGGGCTGGGCATTCATTTTATACGGAATTTGATGGACGAAATTCGCTACCAGTTTGATGGAATACAGGGCAATACCCTGATCATGGTGAAAAATATCGAGTAATCCCCATGAATGACCAACGACCTATCTGGCAAGAACGGCAACAAATAACCTATGGTTAGTTGGGGTACGGGGTCGTTTAGACCAGAGTTTAACGCCCCAGTTACATGAAACGTTGACAGGCTTTTGGAAAACGGCCGTTACCGTCTCATCGTCGATCTAAGCGGTGTCACCTACATCAACAGCGGGGGGTTGCGTTGTCTCATCAGTGCCTGGCGCAAAGCAAGAGCAGAAAAAGGAGACGTGATATTATTTGGTCTCAACGACCATATTCTGGAGGTGTTTACGATGGCCGGCTTCGACAAAGTATTCCATATTCGGTACCAGTCTAGAAGCACAAGCAGCCCTGGAATAACGAAATCCAGAACATATGGAGATTTCCTTGATGGTCACCAGGCATTCTCCGTGGTTGAATGCCACACCTACCTCATAACCCATGCTCACCATGAACCTACAGACAGCAGATCGGCCTTTCATGGCCGTCGCTTTACGTGTTTATCGTGGCTATGGCTACTGCCTACCTCATCCTCATCGCCATACGCCGTTACCGGTCACGGCGAGCCTTGATGCAGCGTGTTGCCGAGTTAGAAGCGTTGAGTGATGCGGGCAGAGCCATGGTCGCCGCTGAGTTAGACCTTGTCAGCTTGTGCGAACTGATCGCCCGAGAATGTGGGCAAGTCATCAACAACAAAACCTTCCAAATTGGTTTGTTTGATGGTGATTTTTACGAGATTTTGTTTTGGACAATTGATGGCAAGCCGCAAGAAACGCCACGCACCTTCGATTTGAAAGAGGAAACCGGCATCATCGGCTGGATACACCAAAGCCGCAGCCCCCTGCTAGTCAACGATTTCCTCAAAGAGAAAGCGTCTCTCCCGGCAAAACCCCGTTATATCAGCGATAAACCACCCCGTTCAGCTATCTTTTTACCGCTCATTAGTGGGGAATCGGTGCTAGGCGCCATCGCCGCCCAAAGTACAGAGCCATCACATTTTACCGAAGAAGATATGCGCCGCCTGATGATTTTGGCGAATCAGGCGGCGGCCGCCATTGCCCACGGCCGTATGTTTGACCAGGAACGGCAGCGTTCAGCCCAATTGGAACTGGTCGGGCGCATTGCCCAAAGCGTTTCCGGCATGGTAGATTTGCGCGATGTGTTCAAGATTGTGGTGAAAGAAATTCAAGATTCCTCTGAGTTTCATTGGGTCAATGTATTTGGTGTTGATGCGCTGACGGGTGACGCGGTATTGGAGGCCAGCAGCGCCGCCCAGGTTCTTCCGGGCAGCCTTCGCCTGCACCCAGGGCAAGGCTTGATTGGCAGCGCCGTGGCGCAGCGGGTCACTATCGTGGCGAATAATGTGGCGGATGATCCGCGTTACCTGGAAACGCCTCATAATGAACGCACGATGCCCGGCAGCACGCAAGCGGAAATTGCCATTCCGATGATTGCCGATGGTGCGGTTATTGGGGTGTTGGATGTTCATAGTCCCTATACCAATGCCTTCACCCACAACGAAAAAACGATGCTTGAAGCGTTAGCCGCCGAAATTGCCGTGGCGATTTCACGCGGAAAGCAGTTGGCGTGGCAGCGAGAGCAAGCGTGGCTCACCGCCGCCCAGTTACAAATTGCCGAAACGATTGGGCGGGGAGAAGAACTAGGGGATATTGTAACGGCCGTTTCCCGCTTGACCCCTATGCTGCTCGGCCTGGATTTCTGTGCCATTCTGCTGTGGGACAAAGACCGCAGCCTCTACAAGGGTGGTTCCGTGTTCGGCGCCTCTCGCCGTTTTTCCGCAGGCTTTCCAGAAACTCGTTTGGCGATAGGCGAATGGGGCGCATTGGATGCCGTGCATGTGGGACATGAAGCCCTCACCACCCAAAACAAGCCGCCCTGGGGTCGTTTTCTCTCAGGCAAAAAAGATCTAACCGGCAAACTAGAACTGCATCCCATCGACACCAAAAACGAAATACTCGGCATCATGATCATCAACGAATTGACGACAGAGGATGAAACGAACCCCCTTTGATCGGCGTGCGGAACTCCTGCAAACGATTTTAGACCAGTCCGCACGCGCCATCGAAAGTGCCTGTCTACGCATTGCCCAGCAGGAAGAGGCGTGGGTCAATGCCGCTCTCCTGCAAACAGCCGAAGTCGTCAACAGCCTGTTCGACCTCAACGAAATTTTGGACACGATTGTGCGCCTTGTGCCGATGTTGGTGGGGGTGGAATCCGCCATTGTGCTCATCCGCGATGATGCGCATGAGATTTTCCGCCCTGGCCCCAGTTTCGGCATTTCAGAAATGGGGCGCGGCTTGTTAGGCTCCCTGGCAATTGAAGATGCAGAAGTTATGAACACCGGTATTCAACCGGCTGAAACAGGCACGCCCAACGCCACTTATTATGCCTTTAAACCGCCTTCCTGGTTGGGCAAGGTGATGCATGCCTCTCAGGCATATTTCTTCCCGTTGAATGCCCGGGGCAAGTTGGTGGGAGCGCTAATAGTTGGTTCCACGAAAGAGGCAGAGCAAACGCTGTCATTACGTCGCATCAATATTCTCAACGGGATTGCTCATCAAGCGGCAACGGCCGTTGTCAATGACAATCTCTACAAAGAAGCGGCTGAACGGGACAAACTCGAGCAAGAACTCGACTTCGCCCGTGAAATTCAGGCCAGCTTCATCCCCGACGGCAGTCCGGCCATTTCTGGCTGCGACGTTGCCAGCTTCTGGTCAGCGGCGCGGCAGGTGAGCGGCGATTTTTATGATTTCATCGCCTTGCCCGATGATAAGTGGGGCATTGTCATCGCCGATGTGGCCGACAAGGGTGTGCCAGCGGCACTGTTCATGGCACTCAGCCGCACCGTCATTCGCACCGTCGCCCTCAACCGCTCAGACCCCGCCGAAGTGCTGATGCGTACCAACGAAATCCTGGACAACGATACCCAGTCCGACTTATTTGTGACGGTTTTCTACGCTATTTGGCATCCAAAAACGCAGATGCTGACCTATGCCAATGGCGGCCATAATCCACCCATACTGCTGGGGAAAAACGGCCGTTCTCATTTGTTAAAAGGCGAAGGTATGGCACTCGGGGTCATCCCCGAAATCTACGTGGCGAAAAACGCCGTGCAAGTGGCGCCAGGAGATACCCTCATCTTTTACACCGATGGCGTCACCGAAGCCATGAACGAAGATTTTGACGAATTTGGCATAGACCGGCTGCACCACACCGCCCGCACCCACAATCATAAAGAGGCATCTGCCATCGTCATCGCCATCACCAAAGCCATAAAAGATCATGCAGGGGCAACCCCCCAATTTGATGATATTACGTTAGTCGTCCTGAAAAACGAGACAACAACTGCTTGATTACACAGCTATCGTTTGTTAAAGTTTGGGTGAGTATACAAACCCTAAGGGTTTGGTCTCGAAAAATTCAGCGTTGAAATAAGTCAAATCTTCGGGTCTCTCGAGTAAACCCAACGCCCGAATAGTCCATAAACAAAGTAGAATACTATGACTCCAGAAAAAATCGGCCGTTATCAAGTTGAAGGTGAAATAGGGCGCGGTGGCATGGCTACCGTGTTCAAAGCATACGATCCCCGTTTTGAACGGCATGTCGCCATCAAAGTGCTGCCCCGCGAGTTTATGCACGACCCAGAGTTCCGCGCCCGCTTCAACCGCGAGGCAAAAACCATCGCCACCCTGGAACATCCAGCCATTGTGCCAGTCTATGACTATGGCGAAGATGATGGGCTGCTCTATTTGGTGATGCGCTTCATGCCCGGTGGCTCCTTGTCTGACAAACTCATAGATGGTCCAATTTCTATCGAAGAGTCTGCGAAGATTTTGCAGCGATTAGGCTCCGCGCTGGACAGGGCGCACAGCCAGGGCATTATTCATCGTGATTTAAAGCCGGGCAACGTGCTGTTTGACCAGTACGGCGATGCTTTTTTGGCCGATTTTGGCATCGTCCAAGTCTCAGGTTCCAATTCTAACCTGACGGCGAGTGGCAGTTTGGTGGGCACGCCCATGTATATGAGCCCGGAACAGGTGTATGGCGACAAAGAGCTAGACGGCCGTTCTGACATCTACGCGCTGGGTATTATCCTCTTCCAAATGTTGACGGGTCACTTGCCCTACGAGGCCGACACGCCAGCCAAGCTCATGATGAAACACATCCTGGAACCTGTGCCAGACTTGCTCACTGACCGACCAGACTTGCCGCCAGAGGCAGAAGTCATTATAAGCAAAGCGTTAGCCAAGGAACGAGGGGATCGCTTTGATACCGCCTCTGATTTCTCTGCCGCGCTTTCAACCATCACTAAGAAAATCCCGGTTTCTAACGATCTGCAGCAACAATTGGCAAATATCCAGGCCGACATCGCCCCAGAACAAGCCGAAACAAGCGCACCCAGGACGCCAGTTGATCAAGCACCACCGGAACTCGCCGATGATGTGCTGGAAGATATGGGCATACCGGCCTCGACAGGAAAGCCTCCAGTCACAAAAGATCCATCATCAACTGAACGGAAAAATTTAGTGTGGGTTTTAGTGATGATCGCGGTTTTGCTGGTCGCTTGCCTTGGCCTGTGTATTATTGCCGCGCTTGGGGTCAACCAGATGCAGAAGGATGGGGCGTTTGATGAATTGGGAACGGCCGTTTCCAGCGACATCACCCCATCTGACGTAACCTCCACGACCATCGCTTTCCCACTGCTCGATCCAGATGAAGCGGCCAAGGCTACCAAAGACGCAGGCTTAATGGCCACCCGCGCACAGATAGCAATCGTCGCCACCACCAAAGTCGAAAACACTCCCATCCCGCCACTCCACAGAAACAGCCGACATCGAGCCAGCAGCAGCAACGCGGGAAAGTCTCATTGCCACCCGCAACGCGGCGTTAAATGAAACACCAGTAGCGCCAGAAACAGGCAGCGATGTCGAAGCCACTCGCGCGGCACTCATCGCTGAACGCGAGGCGGCGGCTGTCGAATTTCCTATTCCGGCCGTTTTTGGGCCAGCAAATGGCGAGCTCCTCCATGAAGCAGACAGCACGTTAGAAGCGTTATACACAGGCGTCAATTTGAGCAACTTCATTGCGCGGGCAACTGTCCTAAACCCGTATGACACAAACATAGGAAGCTGGGACTTTGGCATACTATTCCGGCAGGAAGTGGCCGATGAAGAACTGCGGCTGGTGGTTCGTTCAGATGGTGTATGGAATTTGAACAATCGAAGCAATGAAGGTGATAGTTTTGTGCAAGATGGCACCGTTTCTGAATTCCTGAACCTAAACGAAGGTGGCAGCAACGAAATCACCCTGGTTGCCTTTGATGAAGTGGGACTATTTTTCTTGAACGGGCATCTGATTTCAAAATTAGACTTGTCTGGACAAAATGCCTTTGGTGAAGTGGCACTAGGTACAGGTTTTTATTCCAATAATAAACAGGCGGGTGAAGTACTGGTTACGAGGATTTTACAGTTTGGCCGTTTGTGCCTGAATTTGGCCCGCGTGATGGCGCGTTGGAACATGCTGATGATGGTTTCATCCGAATACGTAACGCCAATGTGACCCTGCAAAATTTCATCACGGAAGTTGAATTTACCAACCCGTATGGCGAGGATGTTGGCGATTGGGATTGGGGGATTGCCTTCCGTGAAATCGAGCAGGAGTATTGGCTCATTATCGAATCGGATGGAGCCTGGACACTTGATTGATCGACGGCCAGATGACGACTATTACATCGACGAAGGCAGCGTGAGTGGCATTCTGCTTACTGGCGCTGGCGAAACAAATAATGTCTCCGTGATTGCTGTCGATGACCGCGGCTATTTCTTCCTCAATGATGAATTTGTCGCCGAACTAAACCTCTCTGATCGGATGGATGCGGGTGAGATTGAAGTGGCAGCAGCTTTCTTTGAGGGGCATGAAGTGCCTGGTTACTCGACGGAATATAGTGAGTTTACGGTGTGGCCTTTGCCTTAATTGAGATTAGAGATTAGAGATTGGTGATTGGAAATCGTTAATCTTTAATCTTCATTCTTCTTTGAACTACAATTCCACGTTATGAAGCTAAATAAGATGATGATAACGGCCGTTCTCACGGCCGTTTTGTTTGGGAGTATCGTGATGGGCTGTATGCGGCCTTCAGCAGAAACGGCCGTTATACCCACCATCCCCGCACCTCTCATCCCCACACCGACATTAGCCCCCAGCGCCACCCCCACGACCACCGGAAATAGTCGAGAAAACCAGTGCAGAAACCGCCACACCCATTCCTGCATCTATCAAGCCATCTCCCTCACCCACACCGTTTTATACTGGTGAACTTTCTCCTGCTTGTGGTCAGATATTGCCGATTTTGCCAGAAACCCGTCGCCCCATTACCGAACTCAATCCCGATGCTGCCGCTCTGGCGCGAGTGGAAAGCATGATGCCAGAGGCCGCCAAAGAGGCGTGGGATTATATGCTTGAATCGCCAGAGACGGTGGGGTTGGCCGCTTATCGGGTGGGCGACGAAGCCAATGGCGTCTATCTCAATGCCGATGTGCCGATGCCGCTGGCTTCGGTCGTCAAAATTGTGTATTTGGTGGCCTATGTGGAAGCAGTGGCGGCAGGGGAACTCGACCCCGACCAGTTACGTGCCGGTCGCTGATTTAGAGGCGTTTTAGCAACCTGGGCTGGATTGAGCGCGCACTAATCGGGCACTGGCGGAACTGGACACGCAAGGGCTGCTGCTCAAAAATCCAGACCAGGTGCGCCTGCAAGATGTGCCCTGGATGATGATGCGTTTTAGCTCTAACACGGCGATGGATTATTTGCACATTTGTTGGGCGCAGGAACGGATTGAGGAAACGGCCGTTTCTCTCGGCCTGACCACGCAAACTGCCCCCTGCCCCTTTCTGGCACAGTTTTTAGCCATGAGCAACATCACGCGCCAATCGAGAGCGATTATGAAGCGCTCGTGGCCTACCTGGAAGACCCGGCATTGTATGGACAAGAGGCCATGCTCTTCGCGGATACGTTTGTCAATGATGCGGCGTTTCGTGAGGCGCAAAATGAATGGCGGCGGGAAAATAAACGGCCGTCTTTCGCCACCCAACGTTTCTTTACCGAAAATCTCAATCCACAAGCCTCGGCTGGAGAGTATGCCGGGCTGATGGCGCAAATCGCACAAAACGGTCTGAGCAACCCAGACAGCAGTTTTCTGGCCCGCCGCTACCTGGAATGGCCGATGATTTTCCCCGATAATCAGGAATTGTTCAGCAATTTAGGTTTCAAAAATGGCACCATGCCTGGGGTGTTAGATATTGTCTACTACGCCTATCCTCAAGGGGAAACGACGCCGGTCGTGGTGGTGCTGTTTTTCCGCGATTTACCCAACCGCACCTATCGCGAGTGGCGCAATAACCTGACGCATGATGAGTTTGCGCGTTGGTTGTTGGTTGATGATGGGGCGATAACGGCCGTTGCGGATGCGCTTTCACCCCCACCCTAACCCTCCCCCTGCAAGGGAGAGGGGACGTATGCTCCCTCGCACCCTTGAGGAGAGGGCTGGGGTGAGGGGCTAATACGCAACCTACGTTACTTCTTCATTGGAAACTTGCAAACCTTACCCCCTGACAGAAAGAGAGAACAGCACGACCACCTTCAATGGAGACATCGGCTCCCTCGCCCCTTTGGGGAGAGGGCTGGGGAGAGGGGGCTACCACTCCACCTCAGGCCGTTCCCTCCGACAGTACGCCACTAAATTATCAACCTGATTATGTCGTACAGCCCATGTAATGATTTCCCGCACCTTCGCAGTCAGACGAGAATCAAAATCGTCAGAACGAACACCTAAGTCGAAAAGCAACAAATCCAATTCATCATTATTGAAGAATTCAACCATATTTCTGCGTAACGCACCCTGATCACGACCCCCAGGCAACTTCAAGCGTGCAAATTCATGGCTGCCCGTCTCGCTCATCTGTGTGCTGCTTACACCCATTTCCCCCGCGACAGGTAAGTAAAAAGTGCGTTCCAGCGTTTTCATATTGCCAGTTCGATCCGCATATTCAATCAACAACTGCATCGGCACGGCTTCACCTTGCGCTTGTGGCTGGATTTCTAGCCAATGGGCGTGTTGTTTATCAGGCATCACAGTCACCCAGGTGCCGGAATGTTTTTCTTGCCCTACAAACCGATCATCAATCAGTTCCACTTGCACCTGTCTGGCTCGACCAAAACCATCATTTTTTACGACAAAATTGAGCCGTGACCATTGATTGACAGTCAAATCTTTAACTTCGATTTCAATAGTAAGAATGGGTAAATTGCGATACCGTGCCGCTTCTCGCTCGCATCGTTGACGTATCTCTTTTTGCCCTAACTCCGCATGAGCACGAGCCGCTCGATCCCACGCCACGGCCTTTTCTTCTGCATCAAGCGCTAGTTTTGCCAACGATTGAGCATACCGTTCCAGCGCATCGGCTCGCTTGCCATCACGGTCTAGCTGCTGCCAAATATCAGCGACTTTTTGCCAGGCACCTGCTTGTTCATACGCTTCTACTGCCGTTTCCAATTTACCCAAGCTCAGCCAAAGCTCTGCCGCCTTGCTGAATTCGCCCCGTTCCATCATTTTTTGCGCCAAATCCTCTTTGCGCATCTGCACACTGGCAGATTCTTTGACAATAGCCTCTTCCGATAACTCCGGTCGTTCTAACGCAATAACCTGCCCACCTCGATCTATGACCAACAGGCAAGTGGGCGTCAAAATGGGCGGGAGGCTGATGCGCCGATCCATTTCTAGCTGCCATAATTCCTCTCCGTTGCTTTTGTCCAGGGCGTAGAGATGATGGTCTTCACAACCGACATACACCACAGCACCCAGGATGAGCGGTTGGGCTGAGATGGCGCGGGTGGTGGGGAATGTCCAGATGGGTTGCCCACTATGGCTGTCTAAAACGGACAAACCGGTGCGGGAACCCACAAACACCTGATTGCCATCGACTGCGGGTTGGCTAAGGGGATACTTTTCGCTAATTTCTTGCTGCCAGCGTAGTTGCAAGGTATCGCTGTCCAGGGCGTAGAGGGTTCCCATGCGGCCTACGGTAAACAGGGTGTCTTCCGCTAAAACGGGCGTTTGATCCAACCAATTACGCTCATGGCCGAGGGCATGGAATTGCCACTGTTCGCTGGTTGTTAAATCAATGGCGAACAGATCAGGCGTGCGGCAAGGGATGTAGGCGATGGTATCACGCACGGCGGGGGCGGAGGCGCTGCTGGTGATGGGCAAACTGATGCGTGCCACAGATTTATCGCCATCTCCCTCTGGGCTGACGATGGCGAGCGTGCTAGTGCCAGCCAAGACCAACAGTTGCATCTCTTGTACTACGGGCGCGGCATAACTTTTTTCTTCACCATGCCACTGCCAGACGATGCTGCCTGTTTCGTCAAAAGCCAATACCGCGCCTTGCCCATGCAGCAAATCACTGCTTTGGGTGGCAACAATGCCGATGGGCTGGTCTTCAGCCAGAAGGGTATACGCTTGCAAGCCACTGATGAGTGCATACTCAAAATGATGCTGCCAGACCACTTGCCCATCTTCCATGTTTACTCCGATTAAATCGCTGTTTGGATCCATGGGGGAGGATGGTTTGGTGGCAAAAAGCAGATGATTGCCTACGACAATAGGGGATATTAAGGCAGGTTGGTTGAGTTTACTTGTCCAGAGGGTTTTGGATAGTTGGGTCATTGAGTGTCTGATACAGTCCTCAGCTCTTTGAAAGTGCCAAAGATTTAGTAAACGTAATGTCTACTGCGACATAAGGCAGAAAAGATAAGGGTATTACCTAATACATATCTTTTCAAACCACTTAACATAAGGGAGGGGTAAGAAATATATCGCGCAAGTTAATAATTTCTTCTGCTAATCAATTTGAAATTCCCGGTGATACGAGTATTAATTTTCGGCCAACTACAATAGGTACAATGCTTGGTATAACAAGTGTAACAATTATGTTAATAAACGAATTGCTCGAAAATTTAAGAACAACAAAATAACATAAGAAATACATTATAGCTATACCAATTAGCCAAAACCATTTGATTTTTTCTTCAACATGTTTACCTAAGTAAATCCATTGGAGCCAACCAACAAAAAATCCAACCAACAAACTAATCCACCAAAAATCGAAAATATGCCCATAATCAGGGTCCGGGGAAGAAAAGGTCGCAACAATCGTAAAATATAGTAGTAGATAAAATATTGAGGATGATATTACTATCCCTATCCACCAAGGATCAAAATTGGTTTTGTCAACCGTGTTTTGTTTGACTTGTTGATCGGAGTTTGTTTGAGGAATAAAAGTTTGTTGAAGTTTTTCGTCTTCTTTGGATACTTTTTTCCCAGAAGGAGAGGTAAGCTGTTCTTGCCCCATATTAGGGGGAGGGCTAGGATGGGAGTCAGTAACTGGCACTTGTTCACTTCCCTCCTGCCCCACTTCTGCTGCGGGAGCAGTAGGCATTTCCACCCCTGCGTAGGGAGCGGGTGCTGGCGTTTGAAGCGACGCACGCGCTTCGGTTTGTATAGTGGATACATCTTTGTAATCAGGTGAAACTATTTCAATTTGGGCGGCTAATGTCATCACTTCCAGCCAATTACCCGCCTCTTTTGCCGCCAGCAAGTTAGCATACAGTGGCGCTACCTGGGCTTCGCGCAACTGGCTTTGGGCGGCGGTGTGTACCGTTGCTTGCAAAGCCGCCACAAAAGCGGCTGCCGTGGGGTAGCGGTCGGCTGGCGCTTTCGCCAACATCATGAGCAAAATCTCAACCACTTCCGGCGGCAATTTCTCATTCAACTTTTGGGGTGAGGGTATCGGAATATTGACATGAGCATTCAAGACACTGATGGAATGCCCTGGAAAAAGGAACACGTCCCGCTAAAATTTGGTACGCCACAATGCCAAAGGCATATAAATCTGTGGCGGGGCCAATCTCATCCATGCGCGTAATATCAGCTTGTTCGGGCGCCATGTATTCCGGTGAACCCAGCATCTGGTTGGTCATGGTTAAGGCCACGCTGCCTTCCATCGCTTTGACCAAACCAAAATCCATCAATATCACCCGCAGCTCATCCCCTGCCTGCTGCAACATGATGTTGCTGGGCTTGATGTCTCGATGCACCACCCCTTGTTGATGGGCATAATCCAATGCACTGCCAATTGGCGTCAGGAAAGGGAGCGCTTCCGCTACCGTCAACGGTTCCCCTTTGCGGTTGAGCCACACCTGTAAATCATTGCCATCCAAAAACTCCATCGCAATGAACAACTGCCGGTCTTCTTCACCAAAATCATAAATGGTAACGATGTTGGGGTGGTGGAAGCTGGCAACGGTTTGCGCTTCTTGATGGAAGCGCTCGACAAAGGTGGGGTCGCTGCTGTAGCCAGCGTGCAGCACTTTGAGGGCCACGGCTCGCTTGAGCTTAGGATCGTGGGCTTTGTAGACGGTGGCAAAGCCACCGCGCCCCACTTCTTTGAGGTCTTCGTATCGGCCGAATTGGGTCATGTTGTTTTTCCCTTGTGATGATGGTGTGGTTAAACTGTTTCTTCTCTCTGGAACTTGATACCGTAGCATTCTTGCATTCTCCTTTACGGAGTTTATGAATTCGACGCTATTTGGTTGTAGTTCTTTCTGTGAATCGTTTAGCACTTGGTGTGTTGGTTATTTTAGCGAAGGGGTGGGGATGGGGCAAACTTTACCCCCACCCTAACCCTAACCCTAAAATGGGGAGGGGACATCTGCTCCCTCTCCCCTGAGGGGAGAGGGCTGGGGAGAGGGGCTAACTCCGCACATCACACACAACCAAAATCACTTCCAACACCTCATTCGTTTCCTTCAAAACCTGCTCATTCCAAAACCGAATAACCTCATAACCCAACGCTTTCAATTCTGCGGTGCGTTCAGCATCATAAGATTCTTGATACGCATGAATATCACCATCCACCTCAACGATAAGCTTGGTTTTCGCGCAGTAAAAATCAACGATGTAATTACCAATAGGATGCTGACGGCGGAATTTGTAGCCGCCTAATTGACAGCGACGAAGCTTTTGCCAAAGTTGCTTTTTGCCTTGGTCGGCTCGTGACGCATTCGACGAGCGTGGTGCAGGATGGGTGAGGTTTGGTTTGGCTTTTTTGTCATGGTAGTTTGCAGAAATCTTACCCCCTCCCTAACCCTCCCCCTGAAAGGGAGAGGGAACGTCGCATCCACGTTCATTGGGGAATAGGACTAAGTTTAAACTATGTTCCTTACCCTAATCACGCTCAAAAATTGGCCTCACCCCAGAAATCCGCAAGCGACAACTGCTCCCTCGCCCTGGGGGAGAGGGTTGGGGAGAGGGGCTACCCCATACGACTTATCACAACATGCAAGCGCAAAACATGCAATTCGTCATAGCTAATGGTTTCCCCCAATGCCCGGAAAACAGGCCGCAACGCTTCAATGCCTAAATGGTCAAAGGCCAGAAGAGCCTGGTCTTGTTCCTCGGCTGAGAGTTGAGAAATCGCAATGATGTCATCGGCTGGGCGAAGTTCACCCCCATTTTGAATTGTTTTCCATAAATGTCCGAGAACAGTGCCGTATTGCACACCAAAAATCTGGGCGATTTCAGGGATGGATTGGCCGGCGTTAAACAAGTCCGCAACCTCTTCGGTGCGGGATTTGTTACTGCGAGGACGAGAGACGCTGGGTACTGAGCGAGTTGCTGCGCCCTTCTCCTCAATCCCCTTTTCCGCACAATACGCCTGAATGATCGGTAGAAACTCATCCGCATAATTCTCCAGCTTCGTCGCGCCCACGCCGTATAATGACCCAAAGCGATACGGGGATTGGGGGAAATAAATCGCCATTTCCACCAGCGTCCGGTCAGAGAAAATGACATAGGGCGGCACATTATGCGCCTGCGCCAGTTCCTTTCGTTTTTCACGCAAGAGGTAGAACAGTTCCACATCATGAGGCGCCATAGGCGCGGTGGCTTGAGAGGTTGCTTCCGGCGCAGGCAAACTGCCTTTTACGGATGCCCCATTGAAGACGGCATAGCCCGCTTCCGTCAGTTTGAGGCTGCCATGTTCCATATCTTGAATGAGGAGACCGTTTTGGATAAACTGCCGTGCCAAATACTGCCACTGCTTCTTGGAATATTCGCCACCGATGTTATAGGTAGATAGACGGTCATGTCCCCGCGATAGTATTTTTTGCGATTGTGAACCGCGCAGGACATCGATGATATAGGTTGATCCAAACATTTCACCGGTGCGTTTAACACAGGAGAGGAATTTCTGGGCGGGAATGGTCACGTCCATCAATTCACCTTCTTCGGTAGTGCAGTTGTCGCAGGTTTCACAATCTGCTATGTCATACGTTTCGCCGAAGTAGTTCAATAACGGTTTTCGGCGGCAAATGTTTGTCTCAACAAAGGCCAGCATCGCATCCAGGCGGTTGCGTGCGCCGATTTGCTGGGATGGGTCTTGCTGCATGATGAAATAATTGATGGTTTGTACATCGCTGTAGCTGAACAGCAGCAGGCAGTCAGAGCGCAGCCCATCCCGTCCCGCCCGGCCGATTTGCTGGTAGTAGCTCTCCAGGTTTTTGGGCAGGTCGTAGTGCAGTACAAAGCGCACATTGGACTTGTTGATGCCCATGCCAAAAGCGATGGTAGCGACCATGATAGGCACATCGTCGTGGATGAATTGGCGTTGGTGTAAAGTGCGCACATCGGCGTCTAGTCCGGCGTGATAAGGCAGCGCCTGGTAGCCGTGGGCTTGCAACTGCCCCGTTACTGTATCAACTTGTTTGCGCGTGGCGCAGTAAATAATGCCCGATTGGTCAGGATGGCTTTTGAGGAAAGCGAGCGTTTGGGCTAGGCCATCGGTTTTGGGCTGGACAGCGAGGTAGAGGTTCTCGCGGTTGAAGCTGGCGATGAATTCGTCAGCATCGGCGATGGCCAGGGAACCTTTGATGTCGGCGCGAACGTGGTCGGTGGCGGTGGCGGTGACGCAGAGACAAACAGCCTCGGGCAGACGGCGGCGCACGTCGATGAGCTGCCGGTATTCGGGGCGGAAGTCGTGGCCCATTCGCTAATGCAGTGGGCTTCGTCGATAGTGAGGCAGTCTACTTGCATCGTGCTCAGGAGGTCTAACAAGTCAGGGCGCAGCAAAGTTTCAGGCGCAACGTAGAGCATGTTGACGGCCTCCGCGTGGATTTGCTGCATGTTGTCGAGGTATTGGTGTTGGGGCAGACTGCTGTTGAGGGTAACGGCCGTTACCCCCACCTCCCGCAATTGATCCACCTGATCTTCCATCAGCGAAATCAACGGCGACACCACCACCGTCAGACCGGGGAAGATGAGT
>CAVVFA010000026.1:0-36177 GCA_963747345.1 uncultured Chloroflexia bacterium
AGGAAGCAACACCGCCCATGAGCGGGGGCCATCGATCCAAACTTGTGCCTGGGGAATATGCTCCACTAGTTGCTTTGCTCGCCATTTGCGATTCAACTTGCGGGCAATGACACGAAATTGACCCACTTCTGGCTCACCTACCAGATCGCCGACTTGAGCCTTTTCCCAAAGGATAGGCGTGTCACGCTCAGGATAACCTTCAGCCGCCAGGGCGTGCTGCACAGCAGCAAGGGCCTGGCGTGTCAGCGTCCTCAAATGGTAGGTGCTGCCTTCATCCACCGCTATTTCCAGCAACCGACATGCCTCTGCCAGTTTTTGTGCCGGTCGAATTGTCTTCGGCTGGTAGGGCTTGAAGCCACAGGATTCCACAACATAGAGTGTGCCATCCGGCAGACTAATCACGTCGCCAACTGAGGTGCTGCGCAAATGAACCATCACATCAGGATTGTCGTACCAACTGCCGCCAACGTGCTGTGTTTGGGTGAAGCCCAAATCCAGCAGGGCATCAGACGGGAAGTTATCTGGCGTGTTCACTGTCGCTACCGGGTGAATCGGGGGAATGATCTGGCTGTGGTCACCATGATAGTTGAGAAAATCGGGGTTATGGTAAATCTTAATAGTCGCCATGGTCGCCTCCTGATGACTGTGTCGTGACCGGCATGCCTTGAGACGGTTTGACGATCGGCAACCTTTGCCAGTCTCTCTTGAAATCTAACCGGGGTAAAACTTGCCTGACTGCGATCAAAATACGACACATATTCGGTTTTCATGTCCGGGATAGGCACATTTTGCGCCTGACAGGCGTTCATGAATGTGCCGTAATCACAATCTTCTTCCAGGAAAGCATAGTCGTTATCGATGAAAGAATAGGGCGTGATTTCTTCGGCAATTCCCAAAGCGGCCACGTCGGCCAACGGCACGCGCAGCCAACCGTGACCAGGGTCTTCAATAAAAGTTAAAGTGGGTGCTGATTGTGGGCATTTGTTTGCTCCTGTTGCTAGATGGTCGTTAAAACAATCTTTATGAACAGCCTCCTCTATGGGTGGCGTTAGTCGGAAGGTATGACAGGGTGGAAAACGGCCGTTTTCCACCTGTCACAATCGAGGAAATCAGCCAAGAAAATCCAGTTCATCGAACGGAAAATCTGCGCCTTCCAGGGCTTCTTCGGCCGCATCCTGAGCTGTGGCACCGGATTCAAACAAGTCGCGTGAATTGAAATCGGGCAAGTCGTGCACACTGAGGCCAAAGGCGATAGCGCCGACGACCTGGTCTACGTCTTGCATCCATTGCTTCGTAGGTGATGGTTGTTGTCATGAGGTTTCTCCTTAAAAACAATGCCGACCGAGTGGACACTACCCCTCGGTCGGCAACAATAATCAGTTCAAAACAGGGTGGTTATCGGCTTCGATAGTTCTCAGCCAAGTTCATGAATAGGGGCGGCCGCCATTGCTCAGACATCAGCCACAGGTGATAGACATGATCGTCGTTGATCAACTCGCTAACAGGTGGATACAGCTCTATCGCCCATTGGTCGGGATACATTTCAGCCACCGCTTGCCACACTTGAAGCCAACTCAACTGCTGGTAATCTGAGGTATAGACCTTGATCCGTCGTCACTTCTCCCCACTGTTCAGAGAAGAAGGTTTCGAGTGTTTGCACCAACAATTGAGACTGAACCAGGCACGCTTCCTGCTTTTCTGTTTGCCGTGGCATACGCGGTCTCCTTTAAAAACAAAAAGCCGCTCCTGAGAACGGCCGTTAACACAGTTAGTGATTTGTGAATCGGTCTAATCCGGGATAGCCATGCCAACATCATGCTCATTTAAGAGCTGGTTTAGCTGGCACAAGTCCATTGTCGAAAGACCGCCAATATGCGCATTACCGTTGGCCTTGGCAAACACAAAACCGATACTCATGTCCTGGCCCATGCCAATCTGCTGCCCGTCAGGCAGCGTAAGCCGCTGACCTTGAGCCAACTGCTGTACGATTGAAAGTGTGCGGGCAATCTCCGGGTTAATCATGTTCTCTCCAAAATGGGGCGGGTTCCGCGTCTTCGCCTGGATCTGGGTTCTTCCTCTCGTGTCCAGACAATGCGCAGCGGTGCGACATGGAAGCGACCTGTTAACGCCAATGTTTCGGCAACTGCCTTGCTCAAGCCTCGACTGGTTTCTGGCTTTAACAAGGCCAAGCGCATGGCATCTTCCGGTTCACAGACGATATGGAAGGTTAATTCAATTTGCTCCAACCCTTCCAGGCCAGCTTGCTCCGGTTCATATGAGCGGCCGGGACCATGCCGCAGACGCTCGCCACAATCGGGACAGTGCTGGGCTACCTGCCAATGTGTTTGTCCCGGATCGAGCTTCGCGACGATTTCATTCTCGGTACCGCAATATACACACTTGACTGTTTTGGTTCGTTTCAAGCAGTTCTCCTGCTGGCTTTAGTGGAGTCGTTCATGGGTTCCTTCCTATTAGAAGGCAAGGGAAAACGGCCGTTTCCCCGCTTCGTTAATTCCCAACAACCAGAGCCTGTGCTGGCTGCTGGGAGGCAACACCGCCTGCGGAATTCAACTGCACAAGGTTTGTGGTACCTGGAATTAAGGCGCGGACTGGCAATTCAACAATGCCGTCTGTCTGCACAATCAGGCCGCTGATTTTCAACACCAGCGCTTCTTTCAGCGCTTCGGCTTGCTCCCAGGCTTGGTTATATCGCTCTTGCTCCGGGGAACGGCCGTTTCCGGCCCCCGCGTAGAAGCTAAATTCATCGACTGGATAGTGCCAGGAGAGAATCTTGTTTCCTTGCACAACAGCCCGGACATCGACGCTAATCTTCAACTCTTTGCGCACAAGCGTATTGGAGGTCGCTACCTGGCTTTCTTGCAGCACATGGATATGAACCTGACTGCCAGATGCCAGGGCCGCCAACAGGTTTTCCAAAAGACGAAATTGAACAACAATCGGCATACACATAAAACACTCCTTCTTGCTAACCAACCGGCGCCAGTGTTTCTTCCACGTCCGCAAAAAGCGTCGGTCGCCAATTATGTTCCTGCCACAATTGGCGGCAGTAGCCGTGTGGGACGGCCCACGGCCGTTTTGGATCAAGCGTGCCTGCCCAGTCCGCTGCTGCCGCTGGCTCGCCACACTGCGGACAAATGTCATCACGCACCACCTGCCACTTGAAACCGTACCCATCCTCAGATACATCCTTCACGACCAGCCACACGGGAACGGCCGTTGCCAGATGGCCTTTCTCTTGGCTGATCAGCCAGCGGTGCAGCAGATACTTCTCGCCTTCGGCCAAATGCTGCCAATGCGGCCAGGGACTGCGGTAGCTGGCCGGAGCCTGCGCTGGCCGTTCTACCAGTAACTGCAAAGAAGCGAGAATAGACTCCCGACGGTTGCTTTCAGGCACGTTGGTTCGGATCATTTCGACAGCGTTTGGCACTATTTGTTTTTCCTCATAGGCAAAACCAGTTACCGGGACAAAAGCAGTCTTGGGCCAGGACTCTTTTTCACCAAGCGGCCACACCAGGTCATGATGCCCGTGCGTGTCGTGTTTATAGACAGTCGGCACGCGGCCATAGAAAGACCAATCGTAGACATCGCCTAGAGCACAAGCGTGCAAGCCAGGGCGCACGGAACTGTCCTTCCCATCGGTGAGCGCCACCTGTGTTTCTGTGCAATCCTGGCGGTGGCAGTGCGGGTCGTGGGTTAAGTCCAGCGGATCACCGCCGCTCTTGAACACCATCGTTAATTGCAGATTTGTTGTGCGCGGCATGAGGTAGTGAGCATCCCGGAACGACACATGCTCCCAGGTGCAGTCCACGACAAAACCAGGATCACCTGCCGTATAGCGCACACTGAATTTCGCATTGCAGTTATCACACCACACACTTGAAAAAGCGACGGTGGTGAAGGCTGTGCCCCGGCAAAGCGGGCATTGGATGATGCGGAAAGGCGCATCGCCGGAAACAGGTTCAAAGGCCAGACCATGATCATCCCGCATAGCCCGCGTCAGGGTGCGGAATGCGCTTAATGAGGTCAAAGCCTGGGCATCCGTAAGCGGGTCAACCTGATCCGCAGTCAACGGTTTATCCATGACACACAACGGTGCCGTCTGCCAGTTGATACAAAGCTGCTTGAGAACGGCTGGTATCTGGAGGCAGTTCAAGCAGCCAGGTGCCTACAGGCAGTTGGATTTCTTCATCTGGCAGCCGGATCGCAAATCGCACATGACTATCCCAGCGGGTAGGGGGACGCGCTTTCAATTCTTCTTTTACTACGTAGGCAACAAGAG
Source organism: uncultured Chloroflexia bacterium (assembly GCA_963747345.1). Taxonomy (GTDB): domain Bacteria; phylum Chloroflexota; class Anaerolineae; order Promineifilales; family Promineifilaceae. Next base: position 4,301 of record CAVVFA010000026.1, read on the forward strand.
ACATGGGAACCTCCTGGTTCTTTTGTTTTGGTTCTCGCCACAACTGCCCCGTTAGGGGCTTCTGTATGGCGAGATTGGGTTGGGGATTGTGAAAATTTGGGGAAGAAATGAGGGGAAAACGGCCGTTATCAAAACAGCTATCTGACTATAACTTCCTCCATGCATTTGCGTAGGTGTAACACCCACACAAATAGTGACAGGCCAGGATTGAATTTGCGCCAAGCCAAAATAGCGCCTGCACCCGGCAAAACTCACTCCTTTTATTACTGGATTCTTCCGACTATCTGCGTGTTCATTATGAATACGTAGAACTCTCTGTGGGTGTAACACCCACAGAGGGTCAAAAAGATTTCTGTTGCCGTAACAGCAACGGGAATCTTCAGCTTCTCTTTAAAACAAAAAGCCGATCTTTCGACCGGCCATAAAATTAATATAAACCAAAATGCGTCATCCACTTCGACAGCGCTCAACCCAAATCATCTTCAGGGGTAGATTTCGTTAAGGGTTGGAGTAGCCATGTGCCAGCGAAAAGGAAACCAAATGACAGAACAAATCGGTTTAATCCCGCTTGGTTTTTAATTCCCTCGAATTCGAGGGAATTAAAAACTGGATTATAAATTTCCTCCCAGTTTCCCAAAAGCTTCTTAGCTGCATTTTACTGGCGCAGGCCAATTGGTACAGAGAACCAAAACACTGGCGTAAATCTGCTGATAACCCGGGGCTTCGGCAACGCCTAGCGCGAGGGAGAAAAGGTCTAATGCGCGGCGCACAAAGTGGAGAGACCGCTGTTCAGTGACATTTTATGGTGAGGTTGGTTTGGATTTTCCAATTTGCTTAGATGTATTAATTGCTTCTTGAAAATGGCGTTCTACGGCCGAGGGTGCATTGAGGCGCTTCTGCCGATAGATTTCATACTCAGCATACGCCTTCTCTAACGCATCTTTGTGAGTGACTTTACCGGCATGAGTCAGAATATCGCGGTCGCTGATTTTAAGAAAATCATCCAGTTTGGTAATCCAATCATTCATGTACATCGGCTTGCGGTTATGTGCTTGTAATTCGGCAAATTCAAGATAGATAGTCACGATCCGGTTAAGCGTGTCCAATTCCTCTGACGTGAGATAGTTTTTCGCTATAGCCACATCCGCTTTGCCAATTTTTTCACCACGCCACGCGGTTAACCCCATATTCTCTTGTTGAGCATCGGCACGTCCCGCTACAATTTCTGCCGCTGTGCGGCCATGCGCCGCCCAATGCATCTTGTTTTGGATTATGGCAAAAAAGTGTTGTGAACTTTCTGTTTTGGGATCGTAATCAATGCTGGTAGCGTAAATATCCAACACTTTGCGCCAAAACACCTTTTCCGATGACCGAATGTCGCGGATTCGGGCTAACAACTCATCAAAATAGTTGCCTGTACCTGCCTGTTTCAGTCGCTCATCATCTAATACAAACCCTTTTATAATATATTCGCGTAAATGACGGGTTGCCCATTGGCGAAAACGTGTAGCGACATGAGATTTAACCCGGTAGCCGACGGAAATGATCAAATCCAAATTGTAATGATCAAGTGTGCGCTGAACCTGGCGCGTACCTTCTAACTGAACTGTCAAGATTTTCTTGACAGTTGCTTCCGGCATCAGTTCTCCTTCTTCATAGATATTTTGGATATGAAGGCTGATATTCTGCTTGCTCGTTTGTAATAATGTTGCCAATTGCTGCTGTGTCAGCCATACTGTTTCATCTTCAAGGCGTACTTCTAGCTTTGTTTGCCCATCTTCCGTCTGATAAAGAATGATTTCCCCGGCAGGTTTGTCTAATTCGGCCATTTCCATCCTCGTGAATTATGCGCCATCTCTCTTGCCCTTTCTTGTCTGTCACCTGGTCGTTCTTGAAAACCAAATGATACGAATTATCACGCATAAATATTGATTATTGCCCCCCATTATACTCGGTTTTAGAACATATGTGCAGAGGTGTTCGACATTATAAAATTCAACCTATCTGTGGAATAAGCCTGTGTTTCCAGCGTAACCGAGAAAAAGCGAAGCACATTTTGTCTCACAAATACACCGGTAACGAAGCGCTGTTGAAGCTTACTCTCCTTCAAACTGGCAGAATTCAGCTTATTACTTTTTCTATACTTATCCAGGATTTTTGTGTTTTTCTATCGTTAGACTGGATTTCACATTAATCATCATGTTTCTTGATATTCTTTGCAGCAATCATTCTACTTGTTAAAGTGGGGGATTCAGATTGAAGGTGCTACTCAGATGCAGGATTTGCCGTTGTAAGACGAATACGGCCACATACTGCGCGGCGATGGTGTCGGCCATACGGTTAACCATGAGACTTTGGGTTTCGGCTCGGATAAAAACGCCATTGCCCGCCAAGATATATTGATAGGCCAAAGCATTGTTTGGCGCCAGCGGGTTTCGCTGGTGAATATGGTAAGTAACTAGATTATTTAACAGCTCTTTAAAATCAAAAATCGGCTGTCATAAATATGACAACAGCTTTCTATACCTCTTTAACCATAATAATTTTGGCCTTTAAAATACAAAAAGCCGTTGAATGAATTCAACGGCCTGCCTTTATTTATGATGAATTGTTTGCGAAACGAGTCTGCTTCAACAGCACATTTTAAGGATCAAAAATTTCTCGCCTTTCTTCTTCAATTTTCAGCAACCTAATCTGCCGCTGCGGACAATGAGTCTGGCATATGCACCGCAACCAACAACCGTTCCACGGCGCCGTTAAGCAGCCGATAGTGCGTTTGGATTTCTTGCTCTAATTCTATGAGTGCAGCGAGTTGCACAGTTTCTGGCATCATGGACACATCAATATATTCCGGACCATACCCACGAAAGATATTGCGTGCCGTTTGTACGTGAATAATTGAAAGGTCACCATTTGTGTCATAGTGTGTTTCTAGCACCACACCATACCAGTTGTGGATTTTAATCACTTCTCCTACAGCCACTTTTACATTTGATACTATATCCTCAGCCAAACGCATTGCCTCATCTGTCCTGTACGTCGTGAATGCGTGTCGATTTAAGCAAGCCATCAAAATCCAGATCACCACTGCCAGCTAAGGAAAAGGCCAGCTATTTCAAAAGCGACCCACATATTACCGGTAGCGAAGATGGGCATAATCGCACCTCCTGATGATGAAATCGGCTCATGAGTTATTCAATCCAAAACCACGGTTTTTTTAAGATAATGGATGCTATGCCCACGCTGCGGTATAATTTATGTGGAATTTTAATAAATTGATCGGTAAGTCATTTGGTATATTGTGTTATAGAAGGAGTCTGCAACATGGGCATGTTTGATACAATCCACTTGCCACAACCAGTCATCTGCACGACCTGTCAGGCACAAATTCGCTCCACCCAAACCAAGGCATTCGATCCCCTCCAGAACGACTTCTATCTAGGAGATTGCGTAGGTCATGCTGAGGAAATACGCATTATGCGCGAGGGGCTTTACTGTGATACGTGCCGCGCCAACGACCAACAGTTTATCTACCTCGTCGTTTACCGGGGCATTCTGGTAGATTGTGTCGCTGACCTGGAAACGGCCGAGGCTCAACTGCGCGGCTTCTCCTTTGAGCGGCTCATTTTATGGTACCATGACCTATCTGCCAAACGAGATGACGAACGGCGCGAGCAGCAGGCACTTTTGGGGTTTCTCCACGAAATAGTGCGCTGGTTTGAGAACAAATACAACCAGATGTCACCAGAAGAAAAGGAGAAGCAGCGCTGGTTTTTCTTCCATAATAGGGACATCCTGGAGACTACGGCGGATCCCTTATCCGCCATTCGCGTCTATCTGGAACAGATGAAACAACGAGAGACAGAGACCCCGTAACATGCTTCTATGCGCCAAGGAAGATTCTATGGGGTAGTTGGCTTTTCAAGCATCAGGTATTTCCTCAAGTGCCCCTTTGACGATTTCCGTTGGTGTAACACCAACGGAAATCGTTTTTAATTCTTCACCGAAAACTGGATCTCGCTTAATTCTTTGATATTGACCAGCCCAATCAAGGCCAAGTGCCTCCACAATCGGGCGTAATGCCACATATATCTCGCCATCTTCACCCAATTGGACAATCAAATCATTTTCTTGACATACTCCCACGGCAGGACTTTGTTGGCGAAGTATATTAGTTGAGAAAAGCGCATCAAAATTAACAAGAATTTTGACCCAAACAATGTCAAAACGTTAAAATTTGTTGCTCATTTTAATGTTTTTTGACTTCGCCAACAAAGTCTGAGGCGGGTGGGTTTTACGGGCTGTTTTTATAAAACGGGATAATAACTTCACCAATGGATACAAGTTCTTCATTAGGTTTGCTATTCATACATTGCACCTCTTTGCCAAAACGATGTAACCCATATCAATGCTTGGAAAAAATCACACATAGACACGCCTCAATTATACCTTCAGATAGAACATATGTACAGTTTTTGCAAACATCAAAACCCTTCGTCAATGACTAGATTGGCTCATCTTTCCACAATTCTCCAAGTTTGTTTTCGTTATCAACCGACTGCTCATCGTGGGCGGTGCCAGGTTAAACACCGTACCCATTTGCCGTATCTCTCGGTGCAGCACCATTTCGGTCACGTACTGCGCCACCACTGTGGCCGCCATGCGGTTGACCATCAAGCTCTGTTCTTCAGCCAGAGTTAACTCCGCACAAGATAGCGTTTGTTTAGACGGGTCTGGCTTCAGTAAATCTGGTTCCTGAACGTAGGGAGAGGGCAGCCCCGTGCAGATGCCCAACGGGTCACACTTGATTCTGGCAAAATCCGTCATATTACCAATCAGCACCTGGCCGTTATACCGGTCATTGCCGCTGTCGATACACCATAAACGGCCGTTGTAATCGGCAACCGTCTGGGCGATTTCTCGTCGAGCCAGATAGTTGTCAACACAGCCAATGATGAGATGCAGGCAAGCGCCGCGCCATGTCTGTCCCTCAAACCACTGGCCGGCCATACCCGCCTCATACTTCTCCGGCCAGGCAACTATATTCAGGCCGTAAGCGGCGTTTAGTCTGAGTGCCAAATCTAAAACCTTGGCAATACCGCCTATCATCGCCGACTGCACGGCTAAATTCTGGCGACCACAATTGCGCGTCTCAACCGTGTCAGGGTCTACCAATGTGAGGTCAACCTGAATGCCTTTTTGCTGGGCATGATAAGCCAGGCTTGCCAGACATGAAGCCAGGGCAGACCCTGTGCCGCCAACCCCTACCAGCAAGATACGGAAATGGTTCACGTCCCCCAACAGCACCCGGTAGGTTGGTTCCATCATGAGTTCGTTCATCGTGCCTGCCTGCCGGCAGTCCGCAGACTGCCGGCACTGAGTACTTCGGCAAGCTCTGCACAGGCTCTGCCGACATACCCGTTTGGTTTCGGCGCGGGGGTATTACCGGCCGGGGTTAAGTCTTCAACGGTTACAACGGGATAACCATAGAAGTTGCTCGTCGGGCCATGTCCCTGGGCACGGGAAATCTCATCCTCTACATTGGCCCACAACGATTGCCACATACGCATCAACGCAATATGCAGTTCGCCGGAACTGCCAGACACATGACGCAAATCTGCCCAATCTGTGAAGCTTGGCTTAACTGACTGAGAATTGCCTAGATTCACCTTGTAGGTCAAGCTGATGCTAACCGTGCGCACATAGACAGGGTCATCCCCGCCTGTGAATGGCGGCTGTAACCCCAGGAAAACAAGCTCATCGCTCCCTTTCTGCCGCATTATCTGGGCACGCACATTCTCGCGTGCCATTTTACGCACCCGTTCTTTGGCGTGATGTAGGTCGAAGGCGACTCCTTCTGGCACGCATGTTTTCACCCAGATAACGGCAGCAACATGCAAACTTTCCCCGTCGCCCAGGTTGAATTTACGGTCATAGGTCACGGCAAAGCCTTTGGCTGTGACCGGTTCTTCTAACTCGTGGTTGAAGGCCAACCCATCGTCTTCATGCTCAGGGAATGGTTGTTGGTTATCATCAAATGTGTTCATTTATCTCTCCTTCACTATACAAATCTTTGAACGGGGCGCTGCTGATGAAAACGGCCGTTACTGGCAAAGGCAGCCAATACCCATAAAGTCCTAAACGCAGTCGTATCTCCGGCACGGTATCGAGCTTACCCACAACTGCATACAATTGACAGCCCTGTTCGTCTTTGTCGTCAGTCGTACTCCAAAAGGCGGGCATATTGCCATGCGTATGCAGGTCACAGATGATGTCGTCTTCACGACCGCCAGATGCCAGCACACTGGTTACGGTGGCGTATTGCCCTGGTTTCTTCACCTGCACCGTCTTACCCTGATGGTGAAACTGGTAGAAGGCTTCGTTTAAACAGCCATCTGGTCGACGGGCGCGACGGGCATCGGTCAGAATGGTGACGAGCAGATTCGCTGGCATGCGTGGTACTTTCAGTCGGAAATACGACTTTAGCATTGCCAAGCCGCGCACCTGACAATGCGTCACTGGAATATGCGCCTCGAAAAAGCGCGTTTCAGCCCGGATGAAAACGCCATTGCCCGCCAGGATATATTGATAGGCAAGGGCATCGTTCACAGGCAGCGGGTTCCGCTGGTGGATATGGTAGGTGACAAGATTGTTAAACATCTCTTTAAAATCAAAAAGGCTGTTGTCATAAATATGACAACAGCCTTTTTACTCCTCGAATGATAAACATTTACAAAAACAATTTTTCTTAACGCAGATTAAATCTCTACACCAACCTCAACCACTTGCCTCAGCTGATTTAATTCTTTCTCTAAGCCAAAGTTGCCGGGCAGCCAATCGCTCTTCGAGTTGTTCTTGTCTTGCAGGTTGCCAATGTTCTATACCCAATGTACGTTGAGGGGAGATTTCAAGAATATCGTATGGTCGTGCATTGCCCACATTACGAGGAAAGCGCACAAACAAGCAAACAGTCTCCGTGTAATCGCTTCGCAGAACATCTACAACCACTGCTATTTCGCCATTAGCATCTACAATCATACCGGGCCTTAATCCAGATACAACTTTAGAAAATATCGGGTTTTCTACCATAGGTAATCACATGCTCCACATAATTTTCTATCTGACTACTGCTTTCAAATTGCTCATGGACACCCATCTCACGCAAGATCAGACGCAATTTATAGTGTTCTCCCCAGGCAGACCCTGTTGATGTGGAACGAATTTCCATGAACTCTAAATAGGCTTGACGCAGTCGTTCGATTTCTTCAGGATAAAAATCACCTTCTAGCATAAAACACCTCTACATATTATATACAGCTTAAATCAATTGCAACAGCGACTTGTTCATAGGCACCAATTCAGACAATGCGAACCGCTTTTTCCCATCTAACCTTCGCCACAGCTTGCGCACGTCTTTCGCTTCCGTTCTGCATTTTCCCTGACTCAAGTGGCTGTTGAAGAAGCTGCCTTCCCAGAACAAGGTCAACGCTTGCGCCATGTTTAGGGCAGAACAAATGGGAAAAGGCGTGTTTCCCCGACAAATACCCCCATCATTAAACACATTGGGCGCAGGCACATGATAAAGCGGGGTACGTTCAGACAACGGCCGTTTCTTCACAGCATAGATTGAATAACTCCGGCCATGCCCCACAAACACCAGGGGCGGCATAGGGATCTGGTAAGTTTTCTTTTCAGTGCGCACCTGCCACCGGCGGGCAGGCACAAACAAACCCAGTGTCATCTTGCCCGCCTGCTGTTTCCAAAAGAGGGTATTGGGTGGTAGGAAACCGCTGGCTAAGGTGATTTCGGTACAGGCACTAACCAACTCCTGCACAGCGACCGGGTAGCTCGTCGTCTGCCCGTTCTCTTCGCGCCGCGTCATGATGAGGGCGGTATCGAAGAAATCAAGGCGCAAGCGCGGCAGTTGTGGCGAAGGTGGGGGTGTGCGGTCGCTCATCTGGTGTCTCCTCTGCGAATATCATTTTTAACTGTGGCATAAACCCAGGTTCTTGGTGCTGGTAGGCCTCAAGCAAAATCTTGTGAACGGCCGTTACCTTTCGCTCAATAGACGTAGGGGTTTCATTGTGCCAATCAAGCAGTGCGTGTACCCGATCATAAATCGGTTCAGCCGCCTGCCATTCTTCAGCGAGAAAGGCCACTTCAGCCGGATCCCACTCTGGATAACCACCCCCTTCCATTAACGAGATTTCACCAATGTCGAGCCAGACGTTGCCTGTCTCTTGAATGAGCATTTCAATCAGATCGGGCAGGGCATGAAATGGTTCGGGCAAGGGCATGCTGCGTAAGGTATCTATCAGGCGCTGCGGCTCCAACCCTCGAGGTACAAGATGCTCTGGGTATTGCTGCCTGAACTCATTGGGGTTTTCGGGGTCATCTGGGTCATCCCGCTGCCACAGCATATGGAGCAGATAGGGCGCAGGTTCGTACACTTCATCCCAACCGTCGTGCCAGATATCGAAACCTTGGGGTATCACGGGGATTGAGTACAAACGCCATTCGATTATCTCCATCTCAAATTCCCAGCATTCGTCGTGGATAGGGAAGAGGGCGGCCACCTGGCTCAAGAATTGCTCAACCGCTTTGGCGACTGCTTCTTCGTTTTGCCAGGCAACAATCTCGTCTAGCCATTCTGGGTGCTCGGGGAAGATTATTTCGTATAGCTCACCAAGCCGAGCCGCCACCAGCAGATATTCCAAAGGAGGCAGTTTACTGCCTGCCATTTCTGGAGCAAGCGGCGGCGAGGGCAGCAGCACAGGACTCAGGTCTAAAATCCCAATGGGATATCGTTCATAGGGGTAGGGGGGAGTTGCCAACATGCTTTCACCACCTTATGCAATCTAAAAAGCTGGTCACGCGCTTCGTCGTCATGGTCACGCAGCAGCGTTTTCTGCGCCACGACAGCCCGCAGCGTCAGTGGCTCTGCCTGGGCCAGTAGTGGATAGTAGGGGGGCAGGGAAGCGGTGTATTCAGGAACGGCCTGCCCTGAGCGTGTCGAAGTGGCCGTTAATACTGTTATCAAGGTCTCAATATCTGCTGCATGGCTCATGACGCTGCCTCCTTATCAGACAGCCACCTCTTGAGCGACTGTCTGGTTTTGTGGATAGGCTCTATCCTTTGGTTGTCACCTGTTTGCTAAAGGTAATTTCCAAGGTGCCATCTGCCACCTGCTTTTCGTCGATGGTGGCATTGCCCAGTTCAGGGAAAAAGTTCTTTATATGATCAAGGACCTGCTGCGCTGTGTATTCTACACCGGGGTCTGGAAATACTTTGCCGCCGTACTTGAAGACGCGGCGGGTAGGGGTCGGTTCTGGCATGGTTGTCATCGGATCTCCTTAAAATAAGCTGAGGTTTGACGCCGGTTTGGGCGCAGGGGCAGGGCGTACAGGTGTTGGCTCAATTACTTCAGCCAGAACTGACTCTTCTGCTTCGATTTCTACTTCGGCGATGAGTTCTGGGGCAACGGCCGTTTCTGCATTCTTTTCGGTGGCAGCTTCGACTTCTTCTTGGGCCTTCGGCTGCTTTCGTTGCTTCGACCTGCACACCAAATGCTTTCCAGCCATCGTCCATCAGTTCGGTAAGATTGCCAAATACACCCGTCTTAAGGACAGGTATTTGATTGGCAACCCCAATACTGACTAGAACCTGCCGTTCGTCTTTCAGTTTTTCGCTGACGGGTAAGGTGACGATGATGGTCACATCTTGCCCGTCTAGTGGATCGTTAATTGTTTTCAGCCTCCAGTATATCATGTGGATTCCATTGGAGAGAAAGAAATTAATGCAAAGTATCTGTTCATTAGATCCCCTGGCCGTCCCATTTGGCTTCACTGATAGTCTGCAAACTGCATCCCACTGCCATTAACAGGCAAGCTAAAGGAACGGCTACCATTGGCTCGCTGCCATTCAGCAAACGCCCAGACCAGCAGGGTGAACAATTGGGCATCGCTCAGTTCACCAATTTGTTCATCCAACTGCTTGGCAAACCAATCACCGTGGCTTTCGTTGGCACGCCATCGGTCGCCCCGTGAGAAATTCAAACGCATTGCGGTTGCTGCCATACTTATTAGCCGCATCAACGAGGTGTAAGATTTGGGCTTTCATCCAGGCTCTCGGCATGCCTGACGGTTCCGGATGCGCCGGTATCAATTCCTGCCACCCCTGATTCGGAGCATACTGTCGACATACCAGGATGTCGGGTGCGCCTGCCATCGAGAGGTGTAGCTTGTTGTAACTAATCCCACGCAGGCGACCCGCCCAGGCACAATGGGGCACGGATTCATCATTTCGTTGGGCTTTTCTCTAGCTGTGACGGCAACCAGTACAGGAAGTAGCAAAGGGATGGTGCGCAACTTGACGCTCAGCAATTGTTGGTGCAGCTTGCATATACTTAGCCGTGAATTCCCGTTGCTTGACAATAGGAGAATCCTTGGCGGGCTTCGGCCTTTCGGTTTTTGCTTCTTTCGGGGAGCCTGCTGAGCCAACCACTTGTGAACGTTCATTGTTGCCTCAGGCTATTCTGCTTCTGCGTTTCGCCTTCTGCCTTTGCGTTTTGTACTTCGTCTTCAGCCAGTTCACTGGCGTGTTGCACTTCCCAGGCAGGCTAGCAAATTCTCATAACTCTTGACACGATAATCACCACCCTCATTAACGACACCAGTATGTCCCACCCCAATCCATAGGGACACGCACCTCGACCGAATCATTGGCTGCCAGACCATGAATACAACGTCTATCCTGCCCTGAGCTTGTCGAAGGGTGCCTGCCCTGAGCTTGTCGAAGAACAACCCGACAGGGCATGCCCAACGGGCCACCTTGTCCTCCTGAGAGATCGGATCGCAACTGCTCTTTGGGCAGTTGGTTGATGGGGCAGGTCTCGCAATTCACCTCGGTGACGAGGTACTGCACAATAGCGGCCCAGTTGACCCCGCCATTTGTGTAATAGGTGTCACCGCCCAATGCCTGGAACCAAAGCGTCAGTTTGTCCTGGGACGCCCACGGTTCGTCATGAACGCCACGAAAGATGAGCATCGAAGCGGCCGCATAGGCGTCTTCGGGATACGCTTCGACCACTTGACTCCACAACCGCACCAGCGCCCGGGCGATATTCTTCTGTGATTGGTGTTTGAACATCATCGGCATGTGCAAACCGTTCCATTTTTTCAGCACGTCTGCACACGACTTAACATCCTTGGCCGTCAGTTTTGAAACCTGCCCGGTATTGGCTGAAGAATTGGCGAGGATGAAAATAGACAAACCCGTCTTTTTCGGTTCAGGCAAATCAGCAACGGCCGTTCCCACACTCATAGGCAAGTCACCAACGGCGATACGCTGCGCCAATTCGGGCGGGATATTGGCCAGCGCCAGATGATTCGTGACGTAGCTGACTTTCTGCCCCGCATTACGGGCAATCTGTTCGGGCGTGGCGCCCGCTTCAAGTGCTTTGCGAAAGCTGTGGGCAATGCCCAGGGGATCGGCTTCGGCGCTGCCGTAATTGGCCGCTTGCAAAGCCAGTACCTGTGCTTTCGCATCGCCATCGAAGGGGACATACGGGATTTCTTCGTCACCATATTTGTCTTTGAGGGAGGTGATCAGATTGTCGAGTGAGCCAAGTTTTTCTGACAGGGCAACAATCATGGTTTCGACAACCTCGACGGTGATGTCGGTGTCCGGGTGATCTTTGGCCCATGAGGACAAGGCAAAAGAGAGTAATTTGCTTATGTGTCGCCGGTGTCCGCTGACAATATAAACACCCTCTCCGGCTTCGGCACGGCTCAGCCCAGGATTCGGAGAGGCGACAATCGGCTGCCACTCGTTGAGACCGCGCTCGTAGATTTGCAGCGTCAGCTCCGCCAGTTTGCCGATGTCATGGGTGGTGCGCATTTGTGCTGGATGCGTCTTGAAGTTTCGGATTGCAGTTGTTTGCATGGGTATGCTCCTTGTGGGGTATATGAATGAGTTGAATTGGGGATTACGCTGGGGTTGGGGTGAAAACGGCCGTTTTGGGCGGTGGATGTACTTTTAAAGGAAAGGCGCATCTATATGCAAGTGGTACAGATACGCCTGGCAAAGAAAATGACAACACATACGTTGAATTGCAGCCATGGTCTGAAGTTTCTTTTTTTTTAGCCTTGTCCAACGCTCTATCTTGGCTTTTCTTCATGGTTAGCTGGGTATGGTTTTTTAGTCAACCTCCCATGTCCACAACGGAACACATGTGCTACAATTAGACACGTGAGTAGTTTGCTTTTCAGCTAACAAATGAGATGATTTCTCAAAGGATTCGCTGGTAGTGCAGGGCGGTTGGCACTACAAAATATTGGAGCAAACCAATGAGTAAAAACATGGACGAAAAGATGTTGGTGCAGTTTGAGGACAATGAGATAAGGCGGGTCTGGGATGAAAAAGAACAAAAATGGTATTTTTCTGTCTCGGATATTGTAGGTGCATTAAGTGATAGCAAGGACTCGAAGTCTTATTGGCGGCAATTAAAACGGCGTGAACCTCAACTCGTGACATTTTGTCACGGGTTCAAATTAGTTGCAGCCGATGGAAAAAGACGGCTAGAAGATTGCACTGACACAGAAGGCATACTGCGTATCATCCAATCTATTCCTTCCCCCAAAGCAGAACCGTTTAAGCAGTGGTTGGCAACGGTCGGGCGAGAACGGTTAGAAGAGCTAGACAATCCAGAACTAATCGCGCAACGATTTCGGGAAACATACCAACAAAAAGGCTATTCAAACGAGTGGATTGAAGCTCGTCTGCGCAGTGTTGACATTCGCAAGGAATTAACGGATGAATGGCATGAACGTGGGGTCAAAGAGGGCAAAGAATATGCTTTTCTCACAGCTGAAATATCCCGAGGCACATTTGGGATCAGTCCCAGTGAGCACAAAGAATATAAAGACTTGCAGAAGAAGCACAATTTGCGTGATCACATGAGCAATGCTGAATTGGTGTTTCACAATGCTTGGCGAGCTTTCTACAACACAGATTGCCAGAAGTGAGGATGCTCAAGGATTTGTGGAAAATGAAAAAGCAGCCAAAGAAGGGGGGGCCATTGCGGGCAATGCCCGGCGCGAATTAGAAGACAAAACAGGCAAACCCGTACTCTCTAATCGTAACTATTTAGAACATCCTGAATCTGAGCAGTTATCGTCTGGTGATGATGATGAAACCTCTCTGATATCATAACGGCCGTTTCTACCCATTCATCTTTTAGCAAAACAGACGATGGTTCAAATGCCTGTACTCAAAACAAACAAGGCGTTAGCCCAATTGATTGCCCCCTCATTAATACTCTGAGGCACACATCACTGTTGTACTGGACCGATCCCATTCGGTGATGATAAAGATGGTTTGCACCCACGCATCTTCTACGTCACTAACAGAAATTTCAAAGGACGTAAAGATGCGTTCGCCGTTTTTCAAAGCGTATTTGTTCTGTCGCTGATCATAGGCGTCCATGTGCGCCCAATCTCCAGTTACATGACGGGTAACGTAAGGCAGCAGGTCAATGCCCAGGTCTGACGCCCCCAAAGTCATGACAACGTGGCCTAACTCAAACAGATGGTTTTGTTTCTCTAGTTTTCGGGCCGCGCCCCTCAAGTCGATATATATGAATGGGTCGCCAACATTTTCTTGTTTAATTATCGCCTTGAAGTCCCAATGACGACGACGGCCAACGCCCTGAATGATTACACTGAAATGGCGTTCGTTGTTGCTGATGTCTCGTCCAATCATACGGCACATACCCAGGATGTCGTGCCACACACCTTTATAATCGTTGGGCCAGTCTGAGTTAACAGCTCGGTGCATCAGGTCGATGACGGCCTCTGAAGCCAGCACGGGGATTTTAAAATGCTGCCGGGTCACTTCCTCTAGATCCAGGGGGCTGAGTCGGACATCCAGGAGCAACCCGTCCTCCAGCAATTCAACCATGCCGCTGCTACCACAAATGGGTTCCAGGGCATCGCAGCTAGCTTCTTCGACCACGTTTTCATCCGATGAGTTCATCAGCCAGTAGTGACCCATGGTGGACAAGGGCACATCCGGTGGTTTTAGTTCAACGTGTTTATAGCCAAGCATATGACAGGTTGAAACGGCCGTTTCCACGACCTGCTGGTACGTCTCTTCGTCCATCTGGTCAGCATGGTCGGGAAATAAAAAAGCGGCCACTGCATCAGTGACCGCCTGGGTGAGGAGGTAGTGGTGATCGCCCACTGTGATAGGGGGCAATCCTGTGATTTTGTTTTTCAGGCTGTCCATCGTTTGTACCTCTCAGTTAGGTGTGTAAGATTGCGCGTATTCCCAGATGGTGACATTATCGGGTAGTTGCGTCAGAATGGGCAAAACGGCCGTTTTCTCAAGACCACCGTTGCCAATACCGGGGAAATTCAGGTGAATCTGGCAGTCAGGATGATATCTGGCCCACCATTTCAGGGCGGTGGTAGATTGGGTGATCAGGTTCAGGTCAGCCGCATTCTGCCAATGGTATTTCACCTGAAACCCACCTAACTTTGCCGTCGGCCAGCGCCTACTGATGAGCAGGCCATAAAATCCCAGATTGCCACAAGCACTTTGTATTTGTCTGCCTAATGCCAAATCGAGTCCTGGGAATCGTTCTTTGGCTTGCCGGGCAATGCCGCGGCCCATGACTAATTTGTTTGTGCGCGTGAGGGTGCTGTTGGTGGTAATGAGGAAAAGGTCGGCGGCAGAAAAAGCATCCCACATATCTCCGTTTGAGAATTTTGGCATTATCTTTCCTCCTGATTACGGGATTTAATCGCGTCATCAGGGCGGTTACGCCCTCCGTTGGCTTGAGAGAACGGCCGTTTCCCGTAAACGTTTGTTGCGCCTGCCCCTAGATTTCCCCGCTACCCCTCTTCACTCCTTGATGTTAAGGAGTGATACAAGTATAATACTACAGCTACTCTTTACAAAAAGGAGATAACTCATGTCTTTTGTATCCCGTGAAATGGAATTGGCACTGCTGAATAATTTGCACAACCGCTCAGGTGCTCAATTTCTTGTCTTATACGGCCGTCGTCGTATTGGTAAAACGGCTTTGGTGACCCAATGGGGTGGGGGAATAGATGCACCCTATCTATACTGGATGGCATCGCAAACATCAGCCACAAATCAGCTGCGGAATTTTTCGCAGGTGTTGTTTCAATTTCTCAATCCTAATACGGCCGTTACGCTCACCTTCAGCTATCCATCTTGGGACGCCGCTTTTGCGGAAATTGCTAGACGGGCGGCCAACCAACGGGTTGTTATCGTGCTGGACGAATTCACCTATGTCATGCAAGCGGACCCCGAGGTACCCAGCCTGATTCAAAAAGCATGGGATCATCATCTTAAAGAAAGTCAGGTGTTCTTGATTCTTATGGGCTCACTGGCGGGAATAATTCAGCGCACCGCGCTGGATTATCAGTCACCGCTGTACGGGCGGGCCACGGCGCGTCTCAAGCTACAACCACTTTCCTTTGGGGCTTTGGCCGATATGCTGCCGAATTACAGCAACGAACAGCGCGTTGCCGTCTATACCATCACCGGCGGCGTACCGGCCTATATCGAGCTGTTCGATGACAGCCTCAACATCCTGCAAAATTTGCAACAGCGCATCGTAACACCCGCCAACGTGATGCTGTCTGATGCTGTTTTCTTGTTACACGAGCAACTTGATGACCCCCGCAACTATATTGCCGTTCTGGAAGCGATTGCCGCTGGGTTCCATCGCCTGACAGAGATCGCCACCATGGCGGGCATTGACCGTTCCAACATCACTAAATACCTGGCTGTATTGCGTGAATTAGGGTACGTGGAGCGCCTGGTGCCAACTACCGAGCGCCGTCCAGAAAAAAGCAGGCAAGGACGATACGTGATTACAGATCCATATCTGCGTTTTTATTACCGATTTCTAGCGCCTCACCGCAGCGCCATTGAGCAAGGGCGCGTCAAGCAGGCCACCAGTTTACTCTACGACCACTTGCTGGATTTCATTGGCACTCATACCTTTGAGGAATTATGCCGTGAATGGGTAAGTGTCAAAGCTGAAATGGGGGAGTTTCCCTTTTTGCCCGAACAAACCGGCAGTTTCTGGTCGAAGCAAGCCCAGGTTGATGTACTGGCTATCAATTGGCGCACAAAGGATATTTTGTTAGGCGAATGTAAATGGGGACAAAAAGCAGTTAGCCGAGACGTCATTCAAACGCTGGTTGATAAAACCGCCAAGGTCTTACCCGGTCAGGTAAAGTGGCAGGTTCATTATGCCTTTTTTGCGCGCAGCGGCTTCACGCCGCCAGCGCAGGAATTGGCTAAAGAACACCAAGCATTATTGCTTACGTTAGACCTGATAGAAACGGATATGCAGCGCTGGCTGTCACAGCAGGGTCGTTAACCTGTGAATGTCGAGCGCTGCCATTCAATATTCAGACGGCAAAAGAATTGTAGTCGCCGACCGATCAGCTTCCGTGATAATCCAAATACGTTCCGTGTCCCCGTTCCCAATAGGTACGTTATAGGCAGAGAGGATGCGATACCCTTCCTTCACGGCCAGATCGTTCTGCTGCTTGTCGAAGGCATCCAACTCATCGCCCCAATCACCTTGAGCATGCCTTGCTAAAAAGGGAGCAACGTCCACACCCAGTGCCGCCGCACCGGGTGTCATCACCACATGGCCGAAAGAGAACAATTTATCGTTTTTGTCTTCCTCATCAGCCATGCCTATATAAAGGAAAGGAGCACCGCTATTATCGTGCTGTAACTGCGCTTTGAACTGCCAATAGCGTCGCTTTCCAAGCCGCGAATGATGACGGTGAAGAGACGTTCGTTGGGACCGCTGTCTTTGCCGCCGGCAATGCACATGCCCAAGATGTCATGCCAAATGCCTCGGTAATCATTGGGCCAAGCCGAAGCTACGGCTCGATGCATCAGATCAATCACGCCGTCGGAAGCGGCCACCGGAATTTTGAAATGCTGCCGGGTGACTTCATCGAGTCCAAGTTGGCTGAGACGTGCATCCAAAAGCTGACCTTCTTCGAGCATTTCCACCCGGCCGGGACCGGCATGAATGACAATAGGGTCTGCTTGTGCCTCAAGTTGAGGCTGAGATTCTGGCTCGGCCGACCAGTACAAGCCCATGTCGGAAAGGGTGACATCGGGCGGTGTTAGCTTCACCACTTCCCGGTAGCCCAATTCGCGGCAAAGGGCATCGGCCGTTTCCAGGATACGTTGGTAATCCGTAACCGCCATCTGGTCTGCGCGTGAATGAGGAAATAAAAAAGCGGCTACTGTATCAGTAACCGCCTGGTAAGAAAGGTATTGCCTGCCAGCTATCTTTTTGGGAGGCAGGGCTTCAAGTTGTGTTTTTAGTTTTTCCATGATCGGCTCTCGTTGTTTGATGATTAGGATTGAGGAAACGGCCGTTTGCGGCAAACGGCCGTTTCCAAATCAAGTGGATTCAGATTGTCACCAAATGAAAAGCGTTAGCGAAAGCCGCTTGTATCTGAAACGTCTACGGAGCACTAAATTCAGAAAATAAACTATCGTAAACAGGTAATACGGCCGTATATTGGGCAACAATGGTAGCAACCATTCAGTAGACCATCTTGAGTTACGTTAAATGAACAACAAAAGCTAAAATATACGCATGACAAAAAACGAACAGCTCCGTAATACAGTTGGGTATTATCTCCTTTTTATCAGTCTTGGCTTTGGTCTCGGCATCATTGGCCCCGCTCTCCCCTCACTGGCCGAACAAACCGGCAGCACATTGGGAGCAATCGGATCCATCTTTTTGGTAAGTGCGTTAGGCGGGATGTTGGGAACGGCCGTTAGCGGCCAGCATCCTGAGATCACACAACACGCGGGCATCTCATCCTCGGCTTCGCCCAACTAACAAGCGCGGTGTTACTCATCGTCACGCCGTTAGCAGGCACATTGCCGCTTTTACTGCTCATCTTCTTCATCAGCGGCCTACCCGCTGGCATGGTCAACTCCGGTACCAACATCCTGCTGATGTGGACGCATGGTAAAAAAGCGGGACCCTACATCAACGGGCTGCACTTCGCCTTTGGCTTAGGTGCTTTTCTGGCTCCCACTATTTTTGCACTGGTTTTGAAGATAGGCGGCACTTACCAAAACGCTTACTGGGCGTTGGCGGCATTAGCGCTGCCAATTGGGGTGTTCGTCCTTTTCTTACCCGGCAGTCCTGAACATCCTGACAAACATGAGGAAAGCAATCCGACTCCAACAAGCTTGCACCGGGTCTGGCCCATCATCTTGATTGGCACCTTGTTTTTGTTCTTTTACGTTGGCTCAGAACTCACATTTGGCAACTGGATTTACACCTATGCCCTCACGCTGGACTTAGCCGACGCCTACCCGTGCCGGCTTACCTGACCTCCGGTTTTTGGCTGGCATTTACCATTGGCCGTGCCATTTCCATTCCTGACTGCAGTGATCCTCAAGCCCGCGCACATTCTAACTGTCGCCTTTGTCGGTGGGCTGGCTGCGACTTGCGTTGATAATCCTGGTACCACAATCAGTCACCGTGCTTTGGGCAGCAACGCTGGCAGTCGGCTTTTTTATGGCTCCCATTTGGGCAACTGGCTATAACCTGGTCGGACAATCTCTCAAGCTCACAGCAACCATTAGCAGTATCGTTATCCTGGGCGATAGTTTGGGCGCGGTGGTACTGCCACTGGGTAACCGGGCGAGCTATTGAGCAGTGGGGTGCGCAAACAATGCCTAAACTGGTTTTTATCAGCCTGGCGATTAACGCATTCATCTTTGTCATTATGCTCTGGCAACGTAGGGAGCATGTCAGGCGCAAGGTTGTATCAAGTTCCAGACACATCAAGGAATTAGACAATGCACAAACTTAGCCAATGGGCTTCATTCTAAGCATGTGTGCTTTGCTTTTATCCCTGTTCTTTTTTGATTTCAACGACAGTCTTTCCACTAGTCGGGATGAGAAACGGCCGTTTCTCATTCAAGGAGGTTTAGAACGTCATCAAATGGAAAGCATTAACGCAGGTTACTCACATTTGGATCCCTAAACGACATCAAACGTGGAAAATCAAGCAAAAGCCTTGGATAAAGCCATAACCTGTGCGGCTGAGAGCCGCGCTAAGAAATTTTTGGATTTTTTTGTCGGGAGTTTTGTTTGTTTCGAGGCTGTTTCCAGGTCTTTGCCTTTTTCGTTGACCATTAGAGACATCATTTTCTAGCTGCTCCACTCTGACAAATCGTGGTCAATTACTGCTAAATCAACCAATATGATTTGGGAAACGCGCCAATTACGGTCATTTCCTTCTTCATCTATCTCCAGTCTGCTTGCCATTGTCTGGGCGTCCGCTGCCCAGCCACCACGCGCCATGCCCACATAAGCAACCTGCCAATTACCTTGCGTAGGAACAACCGCCTTTGTTTTACGACGTAAGGTCTCCAGAACAGCGCCATCCATTTGCTTAGGCGACCATTTACACTCACCCATAATGAGCGTTTTTTCCATCTTATTGATGCCGACGACATCTACTTGTGCCGTTTTGTCCCAATAGCTGCCCACCTGATCCACCAGAAAAGGTAGCTTACCGGCAGCCCCAGCCCGCAGAACCCATTCTCGGCAGAGTTCTTCCCACGTATGCGTCCCAATAAAATCAAGCAAATGTCGTTTTATTTCTGCCAAGGCTGGCTCTTGTATGCCGAGAGCCAATTGTGTTTGGCGTGATGCCAGAAAACGATAATAAAAACGGAGATAGGGATCAGAAATATGATAACGGCTTTGACGCGATTGTATGCTGGCCGTTACCGGAATTCGCCGCTCGATAAAACCGGCCGCTTCTAACACACTGAGGTAGCTGGAGACATGTCCTTGAGCGAGACCCGTAAACGTTTTTATCTCTTTTTGAGTCCGGTAGCCATTGGCAATTGCATTGAAAAGAGCGATGTAATTATCGGGTTCGCGCACAAAATCTTGCAGCAACAAACGAGGTTCAGCTTGCATAAGATTATTGGCGGTCAGCAGCTGTTGGCGTATGTTTTCAGAAATGCGTGATCGTTTGATCCAGGCGTTCCCAATAAGCCGGAATGCCGCCAAACATGGCATAGATGGCAACTCTTTCAGCCGCATCATAATCCGGGAAATACAACCTGGTTGTGCCAAAGGGCAGCGGTTGTACGTGCAGTTGAGCGCTGGCGCGTCCGTATAAAGGCGCCTGATAATCTAGAATCTGTTTTTGCATCATGCCCAGATGCGAGCCGCTTAAGATGAGCATGATATTTTTTTGTTTTAAGGTGATGATCCCACGTGTTCTGTAGCAGCCCGGCTAACTCGGGTGTTCGTGCCAGTAGATAGGTGAATTCATCAATAATGAGTGTAAAGCGCTCTTCTTCAGCCAATCGGGCAACCTGCTCAAACGCCTGTTCCCAGGATTGGTAGCTAAAATCGGTCAGCACGGTTCCTTCTGGATGTTCAAACCGATAAAGAGCTTGCGAGAATTGGCGCAGCTGCGCCGTGGCTGAATCGGGTTGCGCCACCCAATACAAGGCATGGGCGATTGGTTTTGTTTGCAGCCAATGGGTGAGCAGCCTTGTTTTGCCTACGCGCCGCCGTCCATACACGATGAGCAAAGCGGACTCGTTACGCTGTTGATAAGTATTGAGGGTCTGTATCTCTGAAGTACGTCCAATGAATGCATGCATGAAATCATTATACATACAAAACATTATAATTACTATGTATAAAACGCTATCAGGCATCAATAAGTATTGATTCATTGATTCAATGAACATTATTCAGCATTATGCCAAAACAACCAGATTCAGCTTTGTTCATGAATCTTCAAAATAGCTTTGCAGACTGGGAGTAATGAGAACAGCCTGCATTACTTCTCCTGGCTTCCAGCGTAACTGGTATGCAAAATGGGCTTCTCGCAAAAACTGTGAAATGGCATTCTCGAAATTTGCGGGGCAATTCTCGAAACGTGATCCGCGGGGTTTTGGCAAAAAGGACTTGCTTCCGTTTTGTTTTTATGTTAATTTATAGATACCGATAATTTAATGTTATTGGTATCTATGTTAATTGTAAATCCCACTATTTCTGTTAGAATGTTTGTGCTATTAAATCAATCTGTGAAAGAATCGCAAAAATATTTCTCAGCGTACTCAACCATATAAAGCGGAGACCCAGTGAACGATGGACGCCAACCAGGAATCTCAAATCATCCTTTACCAAACAGAAGATGGTAAAACACAAGTACAGGTCATTATGCAAGGCGAGACTATTTGGTTAACGCAAAAACAAATGGTTGAACTTTTTCAACGAGACAAATCCGTTATCTCAAGACATATCAATAACGTGTTCAAAGAAGGCGAACTGGAGCAAGAAGCAACTGTTGCAAAAATTGCAACAGTTCAACAAGAAGGTGAGCGTACCATCACCAGAGAGGTTGATTACTACAATCTTGGATGTCATTATCTCCGTCGGCTACCGCGTTAAATCTCATCGCGGCACCCAGTTTCGTATTTGGGCTACGCAGACGTTGCGAGAGTATTTGGTAAAAGGCTTTGTCATTAACGATGAGCGCTTGAAGGGCACTGAGCAAAATTATTTCGACGAATTAGTTGAACGAGTGCGCCATATCCGCACTTCTGAAAAACAGTTCTATCGAAAGGTGCTGGATATTTTTGCCACCAGCATCGACTATGACACCAAAACCGCCCAGGCTCAGGAATTCTTTGCCACTGTGCAAAACAAGTTTCATTATGCCATTCACGGGCACACCGCCGCCGAATTGATCAGCGAACGGGTAGACAGCACAGCCCCAGCCATGGGATTGACCAACTGGTCGGGCAAGGTGGTGACAGCAAAAGAGTCCAGGATCGCCAAGAATTATCTCCAGGAACTTGAATTGAAGCGGTTGGAATTATTGGTTGAGCAGTTCCTGGTTTACGCCGAACTACAAGCCGTGGAAAAACGGCCGATGTACATGAGCCAATGGGTCGAAAAGCTGGATGCGTTTTTGCGCTTTAACGAAAAAGAGGTTCTCCAGCATAAAGGCAGCGTATCACGGCAGGACATGGAAGCCAAAGTCCGAGAAGAGTTAGAGAAATATAAAGAGCCAGCTATTGCTTCGGATGGTGGTGATGAATAGTTCTTTGTTGCCTCGACCAGATTCTTCCAGTCAAGTGGAGAAAACGGGGAACCTATTATCTGATGCCGGTGAAGCGGCCAACCTTGTCGCCGCTGATTATGTGTTTGCTGATTACCGTCAACGCCGCGCCAATAAGACGCTGCGCACGCAAACGGCCGCTTTGCAGCTATGGGTACAATACCTTGTCGAAGTTAAGGCCGCCAGTGATCTTCTCGGTGAAGCAGAGGCGTGGGCCACGACGTATTTTCCCCAAAAAGAGCTAGACATTTTCCGCCAGTATGCTGAATTACAGCCAGGCTCTCTTCCTATTATATATGGTGCTCATTATTGCCAGCATATGCCCGCCGCCTGGCACGGTGTCACTTGGGGGTTGGTCGAAGGTTTCGTCAAATGGCTGCTTACTCAAGGGTACAGTCTAGCCAGCGTCAATAACCGATTATCGGCCATTAAGGTCTATGCCCGATTGGCAGCTAAAGCAGGTGTGATCCCCCCCACCGAACAGGCTTTGATTCGTGAAGTGCGCGGCTATGGTCGCACGGAAGGCAAACGGGTGGATGAAGCGCGACCGAAAACACGGGTAGGTAATAAGAAGGAAGAAGCGATTGTATTAACGGCGGTTCAAGCCCGTCATTTAAAAACCAACCCCCACCACCACCCCGCAAGGCATTCGGGATCGATTGCTCATTTGTCTGTTCCTGGATTTAGGGCTGCGTGCCAGTGAAGTGGCGGCGTTGCAGGTAGAGGATTTAGCTGAGTCTGGATACGTCACTGTCTATCGACAGAAAACCGATACTATCGACAGAATGGAACTATCCGCCGACATTTGGCAAGCGCTAACTGCCTATGAACCCTATCTGCGCCGAAGCGGCATCTTACTGCGCGGCAGCCGCAAGAACAACAAGCTGACGGATGAAGTGATGTCGGTACGTGCCATTGGCTCACGGATAAAGATTCTGGGGCGAGATATTCTGGGAATTTGGGAGCTGAGTCCCCATGATTTGCGCCATACCTGGGCGACACGAGCCGCCAAGGGGAGCAATCCCTTTGTTTTGCGCGATGCGGGTGGCTGGACGAATATGCAGACGCCGAGCCGCTATGTAGAACGGGCAAAGGTGGTCAATGAGGGGATTCGTTTAGATTATTGAAAAATGGGTATCCCAATCTCAGGATTCATGCCAATTTTGAAGCAAAACATTATCAATATAATTGTTCAACAGCGCCCATGCCCATCGTTGTCATGTGGCCTACCCCACAGAAGGCAGCCAGGGTGCTTAACGCTTGCCAGGCGCGTAATTGCAGTTTGGGTATCTCCCATTTTCATGCGTAAATATGGGTGTTTTTGCATAACGCCCCAAAAAGGTATATTTCAAAAATCACTCTCGAGTACAAATGATCCCAAAATTACCCAATCAATGAACCCTATTACTTTGGCTTACTCGACTGAAATATACTGGAATATGCCTTTTTGGGGCGTTATGCAAAAATACCCAATTTGTGTTTTCTCTGACGCAGATCTCAATCGTGTAACTTTCTCAGACCGTAACATCCTGTTGACTCGCTCCCGCTAGTCCAAATAGACAAGTGCATCGTTGACAACGGTGTAGCCACTAGCCAGTGGTTGCGTAGGCAGGGAGCGTTAGCTAACTAAAGTTGGTTTGATGTTGCCCCCCTTATGCCCGTGGGCAGTATAGATGAAATTTGGGTCAATAAGTTTGTGGTAAAATGATGACTCGAATGACCATGCAGATATATTTTCCACGTCCTCCCCTTGACCAGTTTATCACCTGTTTCTGGTTTGTTGAGTTACAAGTTCCCTATACCCGCGAGAAAATCTTGCCCACGGGTACAGTTGAACTCATGATAAACTTTGGCGCTCCCCATAGAAGATACAACGCCGAAGAAACATCTTTCGATCTGCTAAAACGGAGTTGGATTGCTGGCTTACAGACGGGTTTTCTCGTGAACGAACCTGTGGCGGAGACCTGCATGATAGGCGTGCGCTTTAAACCAGGTGGTGCCCATGCATTTTTGGATATACCCCTCTCTGAAATCACTAATTTTGTCATTGATATGGATTGTTTGTGGGGCAATTTTATAGATGAAGTACGCGAGAGATTGCTGGCTTTGCCCTGCGTTTCTGACAAATTTGCTCTGTTGGAGCAAATATTGAAGCAGCGTATGCAGCAGAACAGATCGGACTTGGCTAATGTATTACCGGCAGTTCGTACTATTTTTGCCGCTAATGGGTCGCTCTCTGTTAAAGAATTGAGTACAGATATAGGTGTCAGTCAAAAGCATCTCATCAATCAATTTAAGAAATCAGTGGGCGTTTCTCCAAAGCAGCTATCCCGTATACACAGGTTTCAAATGGTGCTGAACAAAATCAATCCGATAACGCCGATTGATTGGCGTGATATTGCCTATGCGTGTCATTTTTACGACCAATCACACTTTAACCATGAATTTGCTTCTTTTACAGGTATGTCCCCGACGGAATATGTCATATTTCGCCAATCTATGCTCAGTGCCCAGCCCCAACAAGGTGAAGGGGTCCACTTTGTGCCTATAATTGGTTAATTTTTTACAATACATTTGTTCTAAAAAATCCTATGATGACTGACAGCAATTGACGATTTAAGCTGGTGTGCCACGCTTTTGTGAATCACACCTCATATAAAGGAGAAAATGATGTCAGCAATTCACTGGTTTGAAATTCCCGTCACAGATATTAACCGCGCCCAAAAATTTTATAGCACGATCCTGGATGTGGATATTCCCATTATGGATATGACAGCCCAAATGGGCAGTATGCTTGGCGCTTTCCCCAACAATGGGGATGTGGGTGGGATGCTTGTACAAAATAGTCAATTTGGCTATGAACCAAGTAAGGTGGGCTCACTGGTATATCTAACAGTAGGTGACAATGATTTGAATATCGCTCTGAACAAAGTGGAAGCAGCAGGCGGAAAAGTGACGCTGCCAAAAACAGCCATGGGAGAAAATGGGTTTAGCGCTTGGATCGAAGATACGGAAGGCAATAAAGTCGGATTATTCTCGACCTTATAGGTTGTTATTTAACATGAACCAATCACTTTCAAGAAGAACTATCGCTTCTATTATTCTGGCTGCCGTTGTCTCCCTTTTGTTTTGGTCGGAATTGATCTTTAGCAATTTACCCAGTTTGGCTGATGTGGCTGTACCTGCTGCTTCATTAGAGTGGACTACTGTCTCAACGCAACTTTACTTTACCATACTGGTTGTCTTGGACATTATTGGCGGGGTTGGCACGCTGCTTTACATTGTACTTGTTTTAAAAAGGGCAAAGGCGCAGCGAATCAACAACGTTTTATGGCTAACGGCCGTTACCTTATTCATCTATGGTGGTTATCAATTCATAACCGCCTTTCGCTTACCGGCTGACCTGCGTCTACTCTATTGGGCTATTGGCCTGGTGTATGTTCTTATGGGTATCGGTTTACGGCTCTTGTACAAGCCGCAATCATGACATTGAGTGGAGTCGGCGGCCAGCGCACAGCATAATCTGTGTTTCCAACCGCCGCTCTCGAAACCGGACGTGCGACGTTAACCGCATCCGGCTTTCCAGTTAATCTTTATTTCACAACTTGTGAACCATATCTATGAATTTGTGATTTTCGGCCATCCAGCCAACTCCCCATTCTATAGATATTCGATTAACCTGGACTAGCGGCGGCATTCACGCAGAAAGGTACGGTTATAGACGTGTTAGAGAGGAAAAAAACGTGATTTTTAGATGAAATATTCCGTTATCGCTTACGGATTAGTACCAAATGGAAAGAAAATGAGCTTAATTCTCACAAATCGATCCACAGAAATAGGAAATCAGACTGGACATAGGTAAAAAGGGCAAACAAACGCCTAAAATCCCTTTTGAAACCGTAACTTTCTGTTCATTCGCCCCCGCTGGTCCAATAAGAGAGCCTTGTTTATTCCAAACGGCCGTTTCCCCCGCACTTTCAAAATCATCAGAAGGCCCCACACAATTTGCCATCAGCACAGTCATCGCATAAGTGCTGGCGATGTCCGACAACCGTTTGCTGGCCTGTGCCACCCCCGCTGCCGATTTTGTCACACTGGCAATATAAATCGACGCACCATTTTGATGCGCGGCTTCTGCATGTTCGGGAATAGACAACTCATAACAGATAGCTAGGGCGGCCGTTTCCTTGCTGATGTTTAAAATGGGAAAGTTGGCACCACTTACAAAAAACGGTTCTTCATCAGCATGTAAATATTTCTTCGAGTACGTTTGTCGGGCTTGGCTCGGTTGAAAAAGCACCATGCTGATGCACTCACCAGCATCAGCTTTTGTGGGAATGCCAACACAAATGGTTATCTGCCGGTTGTCGCTGATTTGTTGCAGCTCTTCAAAACGGGCATCATCTGGCGTGGTAGCCAAATCTTTTGCCAGCGTTGGCTCGTAACCCGTTAAGGATAACTCTGGGAAGATAATGGCGTCTGCGCCATTGGACACAGCCAGCGCAATGAATTTTTTGTGATCTTCTATATTTCTTTGAATGTCACATTTGGTCGGTTTGGTTTGTGCGAGACATAGATACATGCGTTTTCTCTAGCTCCCCAGAAAATTCAACCATAACTTGAGCAAGGGTATGAAGGCTATTAGCGCCGCAACGAGAGCCACAATGGCAATCACCCGTGCTTTCAATCGAATACCAAATAGCGCCAAAATGACCGCAATCAGCCCGACTGCGGGTGCCAGAAAAAGCGTCAACATCAAAAGCAAGCCGTACCAACAGCCATCTGGATCACCTTCATTCATACGGCCTTGCTGTTCCAATGTATTCACAACAGACATCAGCCATACTTCCCAAAAGCTGAGTGCAATACTGAGAAAAAGCGAGATGGCACTTACAATCGCCAGACCCATTTCGCGGACTTGCATCAGCGTAGATGACGGAGCAGGCGTAACAGCCGTTTGTACAAATTCTCGCGCCAAAACGCGATAACATTCACGCTGGTAGCGGATAAGGCGCTCTTTCACCTCTGGTTTCACACGCTTGGGGTTAATACCAAAGAGGTCGGGTAGGCGGCCAGCGAGCAGGTAATGCTGCTCGCTGGCTGGCTACCCGACAAAACACCCACATTGGGCAGTCGTCCCCTATTGGTATGGACAGGCGTCCTGTTTATGGGGGTGCTAGGAGAGAAGGTGAATGGAAAACGGCCGTTTCCCTCCCCATATATTTTGCTAAAACTGAAACAACAGTCAACCGATCGGTTGATTACAGAACCCACCACCTGCGTCCTGTTTTTCCACCGGCTGATTGGTTACGGGGAACGGCCGTTCCTCTATACTAAATGCATCAAGTTAATTCACACCCGGAGGAAACAAATAATGAACGAACTGTTTTTAGGACGCATATTCGCATACTCAATCCTGCCCCTGCTGCTGGCAGCAGGCCACATGCTGCTAGATCGGCAGGCACGAACCCCGGCACGACGGATTGAGCTAGTCATGATTTATCTGCTCGCCATCAGCGTCGGCGCAAACGGCATCGGGGGTGCCTTTGGACATCTTTTCTTGTCTGATCAAATCGCCGAAGGAATCGGTTGGGCAGCTGGCAGTCCATTCCAATTGGAGATGGGGTACGCCAACCTATTGATCGGCGTGTTGGGACTAGTAGCCATCGGAAAACGGGATGGTTTTCGCACGGCGGCCATCATCGCCACCGCCATTCTGGGCTTCGGGGCGACCATCGTCCATCTGCAAGACATCGTCGCTCATGGCAATCTGGCTCCGGGCAACACCATCCAAAACATCGGCAACCTGCTCGACCCCCTGCTGCTCATTGGCCTGACATGGTTATCCGCGCGGTTAGCAGACCCGGATGGCGAAAGCCCCGCTTTCCTGCACTGGCAAGAACGGCAGCAACCCATTGCCGCATGGTCGGCGGCTGGTGTGGGCACAGGGTTTGCCATCGGCTATTACAGCGGCGAGATATTCCTGTGGACCATTATCGCCACGTTGGTAAGCGTAGGCATTGGCTTCGCTTTCAGCAAACAGATGGCTCAAAGACAAGAAGTAAGCCGTCAAAATCAAATATAGAAACCAGACTATTCATCTAATAACAAATAAATGGAGATAAAAATGACAACAACAAACAGCAGTACCCAAAACAAACAACCAGCACAAAAAGTCGCACTCAGCAAACTGATTTGGGTAACACCTTTAGCTATCGTCGCCACCAGCATCGCCAATCTGATCCTTTACTTTGCAGCCAGCCGCATCTTCCCCACAGTTGGCGCTTGGAGTGGTGCCAGCTCCGGCCAAATCATTGGCGCAACGATTGTTTATCTGTTCATCGGCGCCATCGTCCTGGCAATCATCAGCCGTGTTTCATCACGGCCCGCACGCCACTTCCGCATCGTGGCCACCATTGGTCTGATCGTCTCGATGTTTCTGCCACTGTCCGCTTGGTTTGGTTATGGCGCTGAGGGTGTACCGCCAGCTGACACCGCCACAGCCATCACCTTGAGCCTGATGCATGTGGTAGCCTTCGCCATCAGTGTGCCTATGTTCACGCGATTGGTACTTGGCGAATCAAGATAAGAGTGGCTGAGATTGGTTCAATCTCGAAGATTGAACCAATCTTTTCCGTCTGAGGAGTTTTAACATGAACGTATCTACTCAACCCACACAAACTGCTTCCATCAAAAAATCAAATATTGATTGGCCGGTGATCGCCTTTTTTGTGATCGCTTATGGGATTGCCTGGGGCTTGCTTTTGGTCTTCAACCGTGTTGCCGAAGCCTCTGGCGTTAAAGATGGACTGACCCTCATGGCGATGGCAGAATCCTGGGACATGGCCGCCATCGCCGACCAATTAACTGTGCCGGGCTGGTTCTTGTATGGGTTGACGCGTATTCAGGATTTTTCTTTTACGATTGCGGGATTGATAGTAACGGCCGTTATCGCTGGACGAGTTGGATTAAACGTATTGGGTAAGAAGTTTAATCCACGGCTGGCGCGTTGGCGTTGGTACGGAGCCGCCATTTTGCTGCCTTATGGCTTGTTTGGCGTCGCTGCCCTGCTGACAATTGCGGCTAATCCTGCCATTTTAGAAACAGCCAACTTGTCATGGGAAACGTTGTGGGGTGTCTTGTTCAGTGCCGGAGCGGGGTTGTTCTTTTACATGCTGCTGCGCGGCGGATTGGGTGAAGAGCCGGGTTTACGTGGGTTTGCCTTGCCCCGTTTACAGGTGCGCTATGGGCCAACAATCGCTAGTTTTATCATTGGTATTTTGTGGGCAGGCTGGCATCTGCCCATCTACTTACAATCAGACGCAATTTCTGTCGTCGTCTCTTTGCTGTTGGCGTTTTCTTTTAGCTTTCTTTTTACGTTTTTCTACAACTATGCGCGTGAAAGTTTGTGGGTGGTGATTATTCTGCACGCAGGTATGAATGCTGGAGACAATGCTTTTGAACTCGTTTTCCCTGAGTTGGCTCCCTTTGATTGGCAGATTCCGGCATATCTGGGCATGGTGATCATCAGTGTTATTGCTGGCGTAATGACCTGGCGGCGTTCGCGGAAGGAACTATTTGCGGTAACGGCCGTTTCCCGCCCCGTTTAATAAATCTGTTGCCGCACTTGCGGTCGGGCATAAATGCCAATATACGAGCTGCGTGAGACCTAACTTTTCACGCAGCTCGTATCGCTTGCTTAATTGTTTTCCAGGCTCAAGATACCCTTTTCCAGGGCCACCGTTACCGCCGAGGTACGGTCTTTGACACCTAGCTTGTCGAAAATGTGGATGAGGTGGGTTTTGACGGTGGCCGTGCTGATGTGCAGCGCTTTGCCTACTTCCTTGTTGCTTGTGCCTTTGGCCACCAGTTGCAGCACCTCGATTTCACGGGCGCTCAGACTCTCTTCGGCTGGCGCACGCATCCGCGTCATCAGGCGGGCGGCGACGGCGGGAGCCAGCACCGATTCGCCCCGAGCGGCGGCGCGAATGGCGCGGTACAACTCGTCACGCGGGGTGTCTTTGAGCAGGTAGCCAGTGGCTCCCGCTTCGATGGCCCGCACAATGTCGGCGTCGCTGTCATAGGTGGTGAGTACAAGGATATTGGCGCTTTCTCGCGCCGCTTTGATAGCTTGAATCGCCGTCACGCCATCCATGCCGGGCATACGTAAATCCATTAAGATCACGTCTGGCTGGTATTGAGCGTCCAGGGTGATTGCCTGGCTGCCATCTGAGGCTTGAGCTACCACGTCAAAATCAGCTTGGCTGGCTAACATGCCTGCCAGTCCCTCTCTAACTACGGGGTGATCGTCTACGATAATTAAGCGTATTTTGTCCATAGGGTTTTTCTTCGTAGTGAGTAGAGCGTAGTGCGTAGTATTTGATACGCACTACGCTCTACGTTCTATCGGAATAGATACCACAACCGTCGTGCCCTCTTCCGGTTCGTTTTCGATAAGTACGTCACCGCCCAGTGCCGCGACCCGTTCTTGCATGGCGACGAGGCCATAGCCGCCCGCCTCTGATTTGGAGACGGCGTGGGCTTTTGCCATGCCGATGCCGTTGTCTTGCACATCGAGCATAACGATATCGCCTAGATAGGAGAGGGTGACGCTAACGGCCGTTGCTTGGGCGTGTTTGCGGATATTGGCTAAGGCTTCTTGGGTGGCGCGGAGAAGTGTTTTGTCAACGGCCGTTTCCAAAACCACCACCTCACCCGTCACCATAAACTCAGCCGGGATGGCACTGCTTTTTGACCAGCGTGTGACCACTTGGGCAATGGCGTCTGGCAAAGTGGCGCGAGCTAACGGTTCAGGGCGCAAATCTTCCACCACGTAACGCGCTTGCTGTAAACCGCCGCGTGCTGCCTCTTGCGCCTGGTTCAAATGGCGCAGCACCGTGGTATCGTCTGGACGAACGCTTTGCTCGGCGGCATCCAGGTGCATGATGATGCTGATGAAATCTTGCGCCAGCGTGTCGTGGATTTCGTGCGCCAGGCGTTGGCGTTCGGCCAACATACCAGCCTGATGTTCCGCTTCAGCTAATTCGAGTTGGGTCATTTCTAACTGTTCAATCAGGTCTCGCCGCTCTGTGCTTTGCCGGATAATGCGGTCAATCCACATACCGATGAGAATACCAACAGCACCTATTAAGCTGTAGAAAAACACAATTTGCCAGCTAAAGGGCTGTCCCGCGCCGACGGTTTGCATATAGGCCATGAGGCTGAGCACCAGCACAGTAAAAACGGCCGCCCAGAGCACAGGCAGGGTGATGTACAGTTGGCTAATGAGGCCGAAAAGGATGAAATAGAAGCCTTCGCTTATTTGTACCAAAACAAACCACAGGGTGATCAGGACAATGTTATAGATCAGCCCAGCATAAAGATACTCTCGAATGTGTGTTTTGGGGCGAAGGATGATCACGCAGACAATATGCCATACCATAATGATGACGGACAGGATAACGGCCGTTTGCCTTTCCACCGCCGTGAGAGAGGTGTCTTGCAGCGCAAAATACAATCCCAACAGCACAGACCCCAGCAGGGTAGCTGACCAAAGGAGATCGGTACGTTCCCAGGCATTCTCACTGCGAGCTAATGAAGTTTGGGGGAGTGGTTGTTTATCTGTCATGAGTCATTTGCTTTTGTATCTAGCTTGATTATAGCGGATAACGCAGATGGTCG
>CAVVFA010000027.1:0-19402 GCA_963747345.1 uncultured Chloroflexia bacterium
TCGTCCAATTTTATAAGGAGAGAAATTGTCATTAACCGCCATAAAATGGGTATTAGGTGCAGGCGCACGTCCCGCACCGGAAACGCCCGATTTGGCGTCAATAATGATACTGCCAGAGATGGCGGCGTGGGAAGCCAGAATGGGCTGAAGCGCCAGCAGACTGGTGGTCGTATAGCAGCCAGGATTGGCGACGAGTCTGGCTTGTTTGAGTTCTTCCCGAGCAAATTCAGTGAGACCGTAGACGGCTTCGGCAATCAATTCTGGGGCGGGATGGGTGACTTTGTACCATTTTTCATAGGTGGCCACGTCTTTGATACGGAAGTCGGCACTGAGGTCAATTACTTTGCAACCAGCATTCAGGGCGAGAACGGCCGTTTCCGCCGCAGCCGCATGAGGCAGGCACAAAAAAACCACATCGGCTTTATTTAAAGGAGCTTCTTCGCTCAAAATCAAAGGCTGATGTGGCGCTTGGGGGTAAATGTCGGCCATCGTTTGTCCGGCAAAGGACTGGGAGGTGGCGAAACATATCTCCACATCGGGATGTTTGTCTAGTATCTGGATGAGTTCGTAACCGGTGTAACCCGTTGCGCCGAAAATGCCTGCTTGAATCATAATCGTTTAGTCCTTTAATCAAGTCGTTGAATAGTCAGAATGTTAGAAAGTTGGAGGGTGGCTTTTATTCATCCCTCATCCTTTGTTTGTCTTTTAGGCAAAAAAAAACCGCCAGACCACATGTGGGGTCTGACGGTTTAGATTAGCGTGTATTACTGTCCTTGTGACTTAGCCAACCCAAAAACCCAGACCAAAAGCCTGGCGACGACGCAAACGGCGGGGTGAGCTACTCGCAAAATTAAACATAGTGCGGGAATGGTAACAAATTATCATTTGCTGTCAACGGATTGGGAATGATTTGTGTAAATTGGACAGATTGAACGGAATTGACTTGGATGTTTTTCACGGCTGTATCTCCGTGACGACTGGCAGATGGTCGGAGGCGGGTTCGGGCGGGACGGTGGCGTTGATTGGGGTGAGGTCGGGGGTGATGAAGATGTAGTCGATGCGGCGGGAGGGATTGAGGGCATCATTCGTGTAGCCAGGTGTGACGTTGGTTTCGTCTAGCACATCCAGGAAGCCTTGAGTGTGGAACATTTGGATTTCGGGCGCATTTGATTCGGCATTGAGGTCGCCCATGATGAGGGTAAACGGCCGTTCTGCCCAATAGTCCAAAATAGCCTGCGATTGTGCGACCCGAAAGTCGCTGCCATCTTCCTTGTGGTGGTAGTGGGTGTTGATGATGTTCAATGGATGTTGGTCATCTCCAACTGTCACTTGTGTCCAAATAAAGCCACGTTGGAGAAGTAAATCTGAAGGAGGCAATGTTTGTAAATTAGTTTCTTGGATCGGTTGACGACTTAAAATTGCGTTCCCCAAAGTGGATCGGCTGTTGGTTCCCAAATGACAGTGTAGGGCATTTCATATTTGGTATTGAGTCGGTTTGCTGAACCATGAAAGCATATCAGTAGAGCCATTGACGACCCAACCTCGGTTAATTTCTTGAAGACTGATGATGTCTGGTCTTTCTGCTTCGATCACTTGCGCTAATGCTTCTAAACCAAGATGTCCCTTCTGATCGAATCCATTATGAATGTTATAGGTCATGACACGAACAGGCCAACCATAATGAAATTCAAAAGGTGCCCACTGAAAATAGGAAAGAAACTGGAAAACTGGAATGAGTAATAAGAGGAAAAGTGCAAAGATAAATTTTTTGTTTAATGGTTTTTCATTTGTTTCATTTGTTGAGATAGTTTGTGGGATAACGCGAGCCGTAAAGAAAGCACAAATAGCCACGATTAACGCGGCAATCGAGAAAAGTAAATCATTTTTGAAGGGAAGTGGTATGTCGTAGCCAGCGTAATAAAGAAAGACGAACATTGCCATGAGCAACCAGCCGAGGCCGTTGCCCAGAATAAGATTGCGGAGTCCAAAACGGCCGTTACTCGCACCAATACCGAGGACAATCACACTCATCAGCAAAGCTAATATAACTTGTCCCAAAATAACCTGCAAAATGGCCAGCCAGCCCGTTGGCCAAGGATTTATAAGCATGATTATCAATGCCAGTCCTAAAATAGCTGTGATGATGCTTTTGATTACGCCACCATTCCGCATAATCAGCCAATACACCAACAGAATGCCTAATAGCTGTGCTATTACCATAATGAAAAATGCGGATGATTGTTCACCAGTAGCGAGAACTGTGAATCGTGCCAAATTGCCAAAAATGAGTAGATACAAAAAAAGAAATGGCCCTAATCCAAGCCATACAAGGCCGATAGTTGAGTCGGTTTCAGTAATGGTTTCCTGTTTGGCACGAGGCAACACAACCCAGACATGTAAGCCACTGTACAATAAGCAGGGTGAGAATGATGGTGGCAGAGAGCCAGGCAACGGCCGTTTTCACCGGCTGATTGAAAAATTGTGACAACGGCAGCAAGAGCAGCAGTAAAACGAGCAAAATTGCCCAACCTACTTTTTTGGTTGGGGCGGCCATCGTTTTTGGGATGGCACGGGCGGCAAAGAAAGCACAGATACCGGTTATTAGTGCCGCGATGGGGAATAATAAATCATTACTGAAAGGCAGCGCTATGTCATACCCTGCGTAGTAGAGGAAGACGAAGATTGCCATAAGCAGCCAGCCGAGTCCATTGCCCAGGGTGAGATTGCGCAGTCCAGAACGGCCGTTTTCCCCGCCAATACCCATCACAACCATGCCCAGCAACAAGGCCAACACCACTTGCCCCACCACGAGTTGTACGGCTGCCAGCCAACCCGTCGGCCAGGGCATAATAAGTGTGACGACTAATAGAAAACCGAGAACGGCCGTTATCCAAGCAGGCACTGTCTTGTTTCGGTTCAACAACCAGACTAGCATCAATACCCCGATTAGCTGTGCAGTCAGCATCACAAAAAATGCTTGGGCCTGCGTCCAGCCTGTTAGCACAGTGAGGCGAGCCAGATTGCCAAAGATGAGCAGTTCTAAAAAGATGAAAGCGCCGAACGCCATCCAGGTAAGCGCCAGACCGATGGTGGTGTCTGTCTGTTCACGGGTTTCTTGGTGCGGCTGACGAGTGATCAGCCAGGCAGACAGCCACTGAATGACAACGAGTGTGAGCGTGAGAGCTCCCGGTAGCCAGCCACCTTGCCACGCTAAATCATACGTGCGGAAAGCGCCGTGCAGCGCCACATCGAATACCACCCCCAGCAGCATCCCCAAGACAAACTCTGGCACGGCTCCGGTTCCCTGACTGCGAGCATAGCCCAAAGCTGCTGGCACAAAAAGCATAAAGCAAAAAATTGTGAGGAAAGCCAGAATCAGGTCGATGAACGGGTCGCCCGACCAGAGTTGGAGGGCAAAACGGAATAAGGAGGTGGCAACGGCCGTTATTATCACCAATCGCTCCGTCCCCAACCAGCGCCGGAACAGCCCCGCTAGAAAACTGAGCGCGAAAAAGGCAAACATGAGGATGCCAATCTGGATGGCACTCCAGCCAAACCGATCACGCAGCACATACAGTGAGAGTGAAAACAAGATACGTAATGTTTGGAGACCAAAGAGGAAAGTTAGGGAAATGAAGAGAATTTGGGGGAAACGGCCGTTTTTATTCATGACAGGCTCTCCTGAAAATAAAAATTTAACGCAAAGGCACAAAGATCGCAGAGAAAAATCTGCGCAATCTGTGGATTTTCATCGCTTTTGGTGTGCGTTAGCTCATGTAAACTCCTTATGCAAAGCCAAAACACAGACTTTCATAGTATAGCATAGCCCCACTGGATTCTAAGCTAACCGTAAGAGAACCAACCCCAATTTCGGTGTAATCTTTTAATCATTGGTACAATCACTCCTTGCTTAATACTATTTACCAAAGGCGTTTCCGATGTGAAACACCGTGTAACTTTTTTTGAAGGAGAAGTTGTGAAACAAAAACGCTTATCAATAGTAGGAATGATGCTGGCATTACTGCTGGCAATGGTTGTTGTTGCCTGTGGGCCAGCCATACCACCTGGTATGGAAGATGAATACGAAGCCATCGTAGCTGGTGAAGACAGCCCGGATGAAGAAACAGACACGCATGGCGAAGGTGAAGAAGCTGACGCTCAGGAGGAAAGTGTAGACATTGTTGTTGAGGGAGAAGGGACAGAGATGGGTGCAGAAATGCCAACCGACATCACTGATCTCCCTCCCGTTTCAGAGAGAATGCCACAAGATTTGGCAGAAGATGAATACACTGAATCAGAAACTGGGCTGCTCTTTTATGACTTGGCAGCAGGGGATGGAGACATGCCCGAAGACGGGTCTATTGTCAGTATGAATTATGCCATCTGGATTATGGATGGTGACACTGGTGAGCCTATCATTATTGATGACACCTTTGCCTTTGAACAACCTCTTACTTTTATCATGGGTAGTCAACAAGTGTTTGACGGTTGGGAAGAAGGCGCAATGGGTATGAATCAGGGTGGCTCTCGTCAACTCATCATCCCGCCAGCCTTAGCCTTTGGTGAAGCCGGTATTCCTGAAGCTGGCATTCCCGCAAATGCTACGCTTGTTATGGAACTGGAATTGTTGGATGTACAAGCTTCCCCCACTCCTGAGAAACTGTCTGACGCTGATTATGAAACCACCGAGTCCGGTTTGCAAATCGCCGTGTTGGCTGAGGGCACAGGCGAAGACGAAGTTGCCATGGGCGATACCGTCACCGTAGACTTCACAATCTGGGTGGCAGATAGTGAACGTTATTTCACTGGTTCTTCAACCTCGGGACAGCCGTTTGTTTACCCTGTTGGTTCTGGGGCAGTCTTCCCCGGTTGGGATGAAGGCATGATCGGCATGACCGTCGGCGAAAAACGGCAGTTGCTCATCCCATCCGAAATTGGCTTAGGTGCAGAAGGTATTGGTGACGTTGTGCCACCGAACTCCGATCTCTTGATGCAAGTGGAATTGATGGATGTGGCTAAAGCTCCTGAACCACGCTTTCCTACTGAAATAGATGAAGGTGACTTCGTCGTAACTGACAGTGGCTTGAAATATTATGACCTGGTTGAAGGGGATGGTGACAGCCCAGAAACAGGACAAATGGTTACTGTCCATTACTCGGGGTGGCTAGAAGATGGCACAATGTTCGACAGTTCTGTAGATCGGGGTGAACCGTTCCCATTCGCTATTGGCACTGGTTCTGTCATTTCTGGTTGGGATGAAGGCGTGGCCTCCATGAAAGTGGGCGGCGTTCGTCAATTGGTTATCCCGTCGGACTTGGCTTATGGCGATAATGGCAGTGGTCCCATTCCTCCTGGCGCGACTTTGATTTTTGAAGTGGAATTGCTCGGATTGGAATAGGATAACGGCCGTTATCCCCCAACTAAACGAAAAATCCCCAGCACTTATCAAAAGTGCTGGGGATTTTTTTGTTGGTTTCAAGCCCCCAGTTGAGTCAATATCGTTTCATACAAGTGAACAACACGTTCATCCCCTTCGTGCCGGATGATGTGGTCAAAACCGGGAGAGGAATTGGCCTCGATGAGCCATAGGTTGCCTTGCTTGTCTTGGGCGATATCCAGGCCGCAAAACTGAATCATGAGTTTGTTGAAAAGAGGCGTGCAGAAGTCATTCAACGCTTTTTTGATTGTCTCATTTGTAACGTATTGGGCTTTGGAGCCTGCCGTGTGCAACGGGCTTAAATTGCCAGAAAATTCACCCGCGCCCATCATTTTTTCATAGGCAAACTGAAATTCACCATTCAAAAATATGACGCGATATTCAGTCTCAATATCGATAAATTCTTGAGCGAGACCAATGAAATCGAATTTAGAACTGCTCATGTTAAAAATCTCGAGCAACCCTTTTTCTAATGAACGGCGGTTCTCCACTTTGAACACGTTACTGCCCCAAGAGCCACGATTCTTTTTGACGATCAAGGGGTAAGTAAACGCAGCTTCAATTTTCTCGATGATGCTGAAAATAGTATTGCCGTTGAGGTATTGGGCATATTTTTCCTCGGTGTAGGGGTTGAGGAAGGAGACTGTCTTGGGCATACGCACCACGTCGTGATAGAACGAATAGAAGTAGTCTTTATCCTGGCACAGTTTCATGACCGATTGGGTATTGAGGGGGGTAGTCCAGTTAACGAAGGGGTAGGAACGGCCGTTTACCACCACAGAAATCAAGTTGTTCGTTTTATGATGCGACTCATACGGTATTCCCATCCGGTCACAGGCAGCAATGAAGGCTTGGATGTTTCTGTTCATAATGACGTGTTTAGCAGGCTGTCCAACGGCCGTTATCCTCGCTAGACCTAATCACACTATGCACAAACCGCACACCCAGCAGCCCATCCCATGAATTGGGAAAATAGAGAGCCAACGGATTGGGATTGACTCCTGCACGACGGGCTGCAATCGTTTCGGCGGCGTCAGAATAAATGTTGGCAAACCCTTCGGGGAACCCTTCGGGGTGTCCCGCCACAATGCGGCAAGAATGTTTGGTGAGCGGTAGAGAACCTGGACCGTTGGGGGTTCGCGTCTGCTCCGGGGCATTGAGCGGCTTAAAGGTGAGCTTTTGCGGAACTTCCTGCATCCACTCCACACTGCCCAACGTGCCGCTGACGCGAATACGCAAACAGTTTTCCACACCGGCCGCGGCTTGCGTCACCCAGAAACTACCGCGAGCACCATTGTCAAAACGGAGCATGGCGCCAGTATAGTCATGGATTTGTCTGTTGGGGACGATATTGCCTGCTTCTGCCGCCACTTCGGCCACTTCCAAGCCCGTGATGAAACGCACAAGATTATGAGCGTGCGTGCCAATGTCGCCCATAACGAGGGATGGCCCGCCTAAAACGGGGTCGTACCGCCAGGGCAGGTTATCTCCGGCGGGGTCGGCTTTGCTTTCGTCTGCTTTGCCGCCTTGCACATATTCCACTTGCACCAGGCGAATCGTGCCTAGCTGCCCATCGTCAACCATCGCTTTCGCCTGACGCACCATCGGATAACCTGTGTAATTGTGGGTCAGGCAGAAGATGAGGCCAGAATCCTGCACTTTTTGATGCAGCGCTTCGGCATCGGCCAACGTGTTGGTCATCGGCTTGTCGCAAATGACATCGAAGCCCAGGTCTAAAGCGGCGGTTGCGTATTCAAAATGGCTGTCATTCGGTGTCATGATGGCGACAACATCAGCCCCATCTGGACGAGCGGCTTCAGCCTTGAGCATCTCGGGCACGTTGGTGTAAGCACGTTCAGCGTCCAGGCCAAGTTCCAGTCCCGCTTGTTTGGCGCGTTCTGGGTTAGAAGATAAAACGCTGGCGACGATTTCGTAACGGTCGTCCATGCGGGCTGCTTGGCGGTGCATTTCGCCGATAAATGAGCCGGGGCCACCGCCAACAACGGCAAGGCGTAAACGACGACCTAACATGGATACGACTGGATTAAGTGACATAGGATTCTCCTGAGATTTTATGATTGTGTGCTTGCTAGATAAGTGCGAATGGCATGGACGGCGACTTTGTGGTCTTCTTCTTGAGGGAGGCCAGAGACTGTCAGGGTGCCAACCATGCCTGTGTTTTTAACAATGATGGGGAAGCAGCCCCCATGCGGCGCGTATTCGCTCTCACTCAGTAGGAGTGATTGCTCTATGGTTGAGCCTTCGCTTTTAAGCAGCTGTCCTATGTAAAACGAGCTGTGGCCGACACGGTTGACAAGGCGGATTTTGCGTCTGACCCATTCATCGTTGTCGGCGGCCGTGCCGGGTCGGCTGGCATGGAACAGTTGATGGCCGCTGCACCGGCTGATGTCGATGGTGATGGGCAGGTCTTCCGCAATGGCATATTCAACGAGTTGAGTGCCGAGTTCCCAGGCGGTATCTTCGTTGAAGTGACTGAATTGGAGTTCTTCTTCTTGTTTCAAGAGTTGGATTAACTGATTGCTCATGTGAGTGGTTCCTTGTGTTTTTAATAGTGGGGGGATTGTAGACTGTTTTGGTAGGGGACTCAAGGTGTTTTGGAGGGAAACGGCCGTTTACGCCAAACTCAATGAAACTCACCCTTACTTATTTCCCCTCAACCCAATTCAGCACCTCGCCACCTTGCCCCATCAGCACACTGCCCGGGAACACCCGCACATGCCACGGTTCCAGCCGCAGCACGGCAAACGCCTCCGACGTGGCGCTTTTCCAGGCGGGCACAATGCTCGGATCATAGCCGACTGGTTCCGGGCCATGCAGAAATAGATTCCAGACCATCGTACGCGTTTCATCGTCAAATGCCCATGCTGCCCGGCAGTCGGCGACGCAGGTGTCGTGGCTGGTTGTCCAGTAATTGAGCGATAGGTAAGGGCTGGCTTCGAGGTGGGCGCGTTTGATGGGGGTAGGGCTGGTGGCAATCCAGCCGACTAGCTGGCTGCCATCCCATTGCCAAATGGGATGTAAAATCCGGGAGCGGGGGCGACCCTGAGCGTCAACAGAGGCGACGCTGCACCACACGATGCGATGCGCCATCTCAACAAAAGCTGGGGCTGTTTGTGTTAATTCGTTCATATGGAAACCTCCTGATGGTATTGGGGTGAAACAGTAGCAGTCATCATATGACTATCCTATTGATTGCAAATTTGTAGTACAGGATAATAACTGTCATTAGTTTTTCGAAATGGTGTTGCAAGAAAGAATAACAAAATTACTGTTAGTAGATTTGAGAACAAGATGTTGACCATTTGGAGATAATTCGAGATTCGTATACATGATGTCAAATATATGATCTGAATTTACAATTTCTTGAAAAAATGACAAAGGTAATTTCGCAGAATATCTTCCGTCTAAAGATTTAATGGTTAAGTCATCTTGATTCCTGTGTAGGAATTGAACTTGTTCTAGGGACGGGTTCCATAAAATTCGATATACATTTTCAGCTTGAACTATGTTGAATTCTTGAGTTTTAGGTTCATAGTAATTAACTTCATCTGACATTCCATTTGTCCAATCGGTGTACCAAACCCCCTTTGTATCTGGTGAAAAAGTTATGTTTACCAATCCTGCTACCGGAAATGGTTTTGATTTCTCATCTGGTATTCCTAGGTGGTTTTCTTCTGGATCATTGCTGAATTGCGTCAAAGTTTTATTTTCAAGATCCACGAATATACTCATCCATGCTGGGCCGCTGATTTTGTATTCTGACCAAAATGATGTGCTGTCAAGAGCCCATTCCCATGTATTAAGAGAGTTTATTATTGAAGGTAGTTGGATGTAAGAATCTTTGCTGATTAACCAAGTTTTTCCCTCAAATTGCGCGTTGGTATTGTAAGTTCTTATCAACTGCCATTTTTGATCCGGAGATTGATCGAATACAAAAATTTCACATTTATCGCAAGGGGGATTGAACTTAAAGTCTATCGAAGGACTTGGAGCTAAATTGTCGTTTTCGAAATCCCATTCGTAGGATATTAGATCAAACGACGTGTTGGGTTGTGCTTTGATTTTTATCTGTTTGTTGCTGATGAAATTGGCTCTCGCATTATGGGAATTATAGGACAGAGGAATTGAATGTTCTGCTGAAATAGAATCACAGAGAACATGAAATCCATGTTCTTTAGGCAGATTTGAGAAACAACTAGCCAAAAATGTGAATGTTAGTAAAAGGATGGCAATGTGCTTTGCTGATTTAATAATCAAAATGCGCCTTTTTCTTGGATTTCCTTAATCTTGCCCTGATCA
Source organism: uncultured Chloroflexia bacterium (assembly GCA_963747345.1). Classification (GTDB taxonomy): domain Bacteria; phylum Chloroflexota; class Anaerolineae; order Promineifilales; family Promineifilaceae. Next base: position 9,758 of record CAVVFA010000027.1, read on the forward strand.
TATCCTAATAACCCTGTCAAAATATCATTGGCATGTTCGCCGAGAAGTGGGGCAGGCGTGCGTACACTGCCGGGCGTCTCGCTGAGTTTGATGGGGATGCCGGGTAGTTCCGTGTGACCCGCCACCGGATGCTCCACCGCCACGATCATCTCGCGGGCTTGTACCTGCGGGTCTGCCATGACTTGGGCTACGTTGTTGATGGGGCCGTTGGGCACGCCTGCGTCGTCGAGAATGGTTTGCCAAACGGCCGTTTCCTTCCCCCCACAATCTCCGCCAAAATCGGTCGTAATTCATCATAATTTTCAGCCCGTAATGGGTTGGTCTCGAAGCGCGGATCGTTTGCCAATTCTGGTTGGTTCTAGGGCGGCGCACAATTTGCGCCACAGGGCATCGTTGCCCGCCGCAATCATAATCGTGCCGTCGGCCGTGGCGAAGGTCTCGAAGGGGATGATGGACGGGTGGCGGTTGCCGATGCGCCCCGGAATGTCGCCGGTGACGGTGTAGCGGGCGATGGCGTTCTCCAGAATGGCGACCTGGCTGTCGAGCATGGCCACGTCTACCATTTGGCCTTGACCTGAGTTTGTGCGGTGGATAACGGCCGTTAACACCCCAATCGCCGTAAACAAACCGGCCGTAATATCACCCATCGACGTGCCGACGCGGGTTGGTTCGCCGCCTGCTGGCCCGGTCACGCTCATGATGCCGCCCATCGCCTGCACAATGGCGTCGTAGGCGGCGCGGCGGCTGTATGGCCCTGTCTGCCCAAAGCCGGAAGCGGCGGCATAGATGAGGCGCGGGTTGATTTCACGCAGGGTTTCGTAACCCAGCCCCAACTTCTCCATCGTGCCCGGCCGATAATTCTCGACCAGGATGTCGGCTTTGCGTACCAGGTCCACGCAACACTTCTTTGCCTGCTTCGCTCTTCAAGTTGAGCGTCATGCCCCGTTTGTTGCGGTTGAGGCTCATGAAATAGGCGCTCTCGCCGTTGACATGCGGCGGATAAGCACGGGCGTCGTCGCCGGTGCCCGGCATTTCAATCTTAATCACATCCGCGCCCATGTCGGCCAAAATCATGGTGGCATACGGGCCAACCAATACGCGGGTCAAATCCAGTACAATCAATCCTTCAAGCGGTAAAGTCATGTGAGGTTCCTTTATAAATAATTTATGCAGACAAATTTCGCGACGGACATTGGAGATCACGAATTATCTTTCGCGCTAACATCTCGTGCATCAATTCGTTGCAAGAATCTTGTTATTTACTCCACTACGCCTGCATCCAACATCGCCAAATACACTTTTTCTGCGGAGAAGGGCGGGCCTTCCAGGCGTACACCGACCGCATCATAAATGGCGTTGCCCAGGGCGGCGATGGTGGGAATCATGGGATGTTCGCCGATGCCGCGTGCGCCCCACGGGCCATCTTCTTGCGGCACTTCGACGATGATGGACTCGATTTTATGCAGGAATATCAACGGCCGTTGCGATGCGATAATCGACAAAACTGGGATTCATCATCACGCCTTCTCGCAGTTGAATTTCCTCAAACAGCGCCGAACTCATGCCCTGCACAAAACCGCCCTCGATTTGCGCTTTCACCAGTTCCGGATTGATCGCCTTGCCCACGTCAAACGCCGACACGCCTTTGATAATCTCAATCTTGCCCGTGTCCAGGTCTACCTCAATTTCCACCGCTTGCACGCCGACGGTGTAATGCACGACGGCGCGGTCGCCCTGACCGGTTTCGGCGTCGAGACCGGTGACGTAGGTGGGCATGAAATTGCCGCGCCCGATGATGGGGCCGCCCGTCCATTCGGTGAAATCCTCGTTGGGCAGGCCGTAGACCGCGATGTTTTGCCAGCGAGGTCTCATTCTCCGTTTTGTAGGAGACGACGATGCCGTTGATGATGTCCAAATCGGCCACATCCTCATCCCACGCTTCGGCCACGACTTCCAGGATTTGCTTCTTGGTATCTTTGGCCGCTGCGACCACCGCGTTGCCCATGCTCCAGGTCAGGCGGCTGGCGACGGTCTGCCATTCATACGGACTGTACTGCGTGTCCAGCGGGCCAGCGACGCGGATAGACTTCATACGGCACGCCCAGCGCTCGACGCGGCCATTTGTGCCGCCACCGTAAACGTGCCTTGTCCGATTTCCTGCCCGCCCAAGCCCAGGGTGACGGTGCCGTCTTCGTTCATCTCCAGCCACGCCGACGAACCGGCATTGGGCGGCATGGCGGGTGCTTTCCAGGCCAGGGCAATGCCTTTGCCGCGCCGTTTGTTGGGCGCTGACGGCGGTGCTTTGTGACCCCAATCGATAGCAACGGCCGTTTTCTCAATACATTCCGTCAGCCCCACCGGATGCAGGGTCATGCCCGTCACCAGCATGTCGCCGCCCTGCACACAGTTGCGCAGGTGGAAGGCTACCTTGTCCATGCCGATGTTCTGCGCCAACTCGTCCATGCACTGATCAACGGCCGTGTGCAGTTCCGACATGCCAAAGCCGCGATACGCGCCGCCGATGGGATGATTCGTATAGACACACAAACTGTCGGTTTTGACGTTGGGGATGTCATACGGGCCGGTGCTGCTGTAGCCGCCGGCGCGGGTGATGTTGACGCCGTATTCGGTCGAAGCGCCGCCGTCCCAATACATCGTGTTTTCCATCGCCAGCAGGTTGCCCTCGGCGTCGCAGCCCACTTTCATGTGGATGACGAGTCCCTGGCGCACGAAGTTGGTATAGAACTCTTCTTCGCGGGTGAGGCGCAGTTTTACCGGACGGCCGTTTGCCTTCGTGGCAATGGCGACCGGCATGGCTTCCATGGTCACGCCTGCCTTGCAGCCAAAGCCGCCGCCCACCAACGGCGCAATCACGCGCATGTCGCTTTGCGAAATGCCCAGCGTCTTGGCAATCATATTGCGCGGCGGCAAATGGGGATTGGGACGACGCCCACAGCGTCACCTTGCCGTTTTTGGCGACCTGGGCGGTGGCGATATGCGGTTCGATGGGAACGTGCTGGATGTGGGGAATGCGGAATTTGCGTTCGACGATGGCGGCACAGTCCGGCCACGCTGCTTCGGTATCGCCTTTGCGGATTTTGAAATGGTTGGCGATGTTGGTTCCCGCTTGCGGGAAAATGAAGTTGGGCCGTTCGTAGTCGCCCAAATCGGGATGGATGAGCGGGGCTTCCGGCGATGCGCCAATATTCAGGGTCGAAGACGGGTTCGCAGCGGCTCATATTCCACCTCGATGAGACCAACCGCCTTCTCCGCGATTTCTTCACTGACGGCGGCCACACCTGCCACCGCTTCGCCCACAAAACGCACGCGGTCGCGGGCAAAAATGTGGCGGTCTTTGAGGTAAAGGCCGATGTGGCCGGGAAAATCGTCGCCGGTGACCACAACTTTCACGCCTGGCAGCGCTTTGGCTTTGCTGGTGTCGATGCTTTTGACCAGGGCGTGGGGATGAGGACTGCGTTTGATGCGGGCGAAAAGTAAATCGTTGCCAAAGCGAATGTCGTCGGCGTAAATGGCGGCGCCGGTGATTTTTTCGTCGATGTCGTTGCGCGGCACGCTTTCACCAACGGGGCCGCGTGGTTTTTCGAGTTCAATGGTTTGCATGGGATTTCTCCTAAAAGCTTTATTACAAAGGGACAAAGGCTCAAAGGAACAAAGGTTTAAAGGCTTTTCTTTGTCTCTTGGTACCTTTGTTTCTTTGTAATAAGAATGCTCTAAACTGAGACAGTTTCCATTCTAGCCGCTTCTTTTACACCCTCAATAATGCGCACATAGCCGGTGCAGCGGCAGAGGTTACCCAGAATTGATTCAGCGATTTCGGCGTCGGTGGGATGGGGGTTGCGCTGGAGCAGGGCGTGGGCGGAAATGAGGATGCCAGGGGTGCAAAAACCGCACTGCACGCCGCCTGATTCCTGGATGGCTTGTTGGATGGGGGCTAAACGGCCGTTATCCGCCAAACCTTCCACCGTTGTAATCATGCGCACCGTCACATTCAACGGCAAGCACCAGACAACTGTTCACTGGTTCGCCGTTCAGCAGTACCGTACACGCGCCGCATTCGCCAGCGGCACAGCCGTTCTTGGTGCCAGTCAGTACCAGTTTTTCGCGCAGCATTTGCAGCAGCGTCATGTGGGAAGGTACGGTGAGGATTTCGGCTTCGTTATTGATAGTTAGGGTAATTGTGTGGTGGGACATAGAGGTCTCTCCTCAAAAAGCTTTATTACAAAGGAACCAAGGCACAAAGAGACAAAGAAAAAAGTTTTCTTTGTCTCTTTGCCTCTTTGTCTCTTTGTAATAAAAAAATCATTTTGTTCATCGCATAGTGCGCCAAACTTCTGTCACAGCCTGCCGCGTTAAGTTCCGTACCATTTGTTTTCGGTAGCGGGCGGAGCCGCGGGTATCGCTGATGGGGGTGCAGGCGTTCATGGCGGCGTTGGCGGCCTGGTCGATGGTCTCGGCGGTGATGGGCTGGTTGGCGAGAATGGCTTCTGCTGCGGTGGGTACGAGCGGCGTGGGCGCGACGGAGGCCAGTGCCAGTTTGAAGGTATATCCGGACGGCCGTTTTGCATCAGGATAAGCAAAGACAGTCACACCGACGATGGCGAGGTCGCCCAGGGCGTTGCGGCCTAGTTTGAGATAGCGTCCGGCGCTGTTTTCTGGCAGCAGGGGGAAGTTGATGGCGGTGACGATGTCGCCTGGGTTGAGTGCGGTCTTGCCGGGGCCTTTGAAGAAAGCGGTGAGGGGGAGGTGGAAGAGGCCGTTTACCCCATGCACCTCTAAAATCCCGCCCAAAACAATACAAGCGCCAGTCGTGTCGCCAGCGGGGGAACCGTTGCACAGGTTGCCCACAATGGTGGCGCGGCTGCGTAACTGGTAGCTGGCGACGGTGCGGGCCGCTTCCGCCAGCAGGGGGTAGTGGGCGTTGACTGTCGGCGAAGCGATGACTTTGTTCATACACACCGCCGCGCCGATACGTAGGCCAGCTGGCAGGGTCAAAGGTGATGTCGGTCATGCCTCCAAACTGTTTGACATCGACGATGTATTTGTCCTGCCATGCCCCGTCGCGCATTCTGACAAATGTATCAGTGCCGCCCAATAACGGCCGTGCTTCGCCTGCGTGTTGGGCTAAAAACTGGGAGGCTTCAGCCAACGAGTCAGGTTTAATATAGTCAAATTCTGGTAATCCCGGTGATGGTTCGTGCATGTGCTTACCCTCCTAAAAGCTAGAGCGGGAGCAAGAGCTAGAGGAAATGGAATCGTAAGCCCTCTAGCTCTCGCTCATTCCTCTGGCTAATAAACCTTGCCGCGTCCGCCGAGCCGTTCGACGTGGACGGGGTCGTAGCAGTCGCCGAATTTGGTTTTGGGCATGGTGGCTTTCTTGGCCATGAGGGTTTCGTATTCGTCGTCGTCTACCATGGCGACGATGCGGGCGATGGAGGCTTCGCCATCGACGAAGCGCCAGGGGAAGCAGCCGACCTGCACGCGCCGGTTGACGAGCAAATCAATGTCGCCGCCGACACATTCGGCGTGGATGATGCCTTTGTCGAACATCCACAGGTGCATCATCTGGTACATGTCTTTGGTGAAGTATTCGGGCAGGGATTTGCCGTATTTCTGGCGAAAATGGGCGTCGCAGTCTTCGGCCTGGGCGGGCATCCAGTCGCGGATTTTGGTGTTCATGGGATGGTCGGCGCTGCCGCAGTCGACGCCAATCCATTTGAGCTTTTTGTCCTGGCACCAGTAGGCGAAGCGGTCGTCGGGACCGGGGTGCATGACCATGTAGCGTACTTCGTTGCCGTAGGGCTGGTCCCAGCCGAAGTGGTGGTAGCCGGTGTGGATGATGAGGATGTCGTTTTCGCGCACTTCGACGCGCTCTTCGATCATTTCGGGGGTGTAGACGTCATAGTCGCCGCAGATGTCGCTGAGATCGACGATGGCGGCTTCACCGGCGAGGAAGTCGAAGTCGAGGCTGGCGATGTCTTTGCCGGGGGTGTAGAAGTGGATTTCGCCGTCGAGATGGGTGCCGATGTGGTTGCTGTGGGTGACGACTTGACCGTTGGCGCCGTTGGGGGCGAGGCGTTTGAAGTATTTGACTTGCAGGGGTTCGTAGGTGGGCCAGGGCGGGGTGCCGATGCCTAGGGGTATGGTGAGGTCGATAAATTTCATGAGTTTTCCTCCTTATGGAAAACAATAGACCGCAGAGTGCGCGAAGGTTGCGGAGGAAAAGCCGCATACCGGCGTGCTTCGTTGGTCGTGTTTGTGGGAATAGGATAGTAATGTAGCTTGTTTAACGGCCGTTTACCAGTCCCATTGGTAGGGTTTTCAGGGTGATCTTTGTCATGTTTTGGGTATGACGAGGGAGTGAATTGTGAAGAAACGGCCGTTGTTCAAGAGAGAAGTTACACGGATGTTAGGCTTCCTGGGATTGATTAGTTTCATGGGATTTAGTTACTTCCAGACCGAGAACTGGCTGGATTTACTCTGGTTCATATGGTTTATTCTTGTGGAATCTGAATAGGCTATCTTGATGTCAATATGATAGTGGAATTTGTTTTGACGGCCGTTTCCCCTGTGCTATCCTTTCACAGCGCAACTTTGGATATTACTTTAGCCGAAGGGTTTTAACCAGCAGGACGAACTTAAGGACTACTATCTTGAATCAACATACCAAACCAATTTTCAACCTTAACCTATTTCAGTACGCTTCACCTGATAGTCTCGACAAAAAGTATTTATCGACAAGATTAATAGTCGTCGTGTTGATGGTTTTAGGATTCGTGCTAAGAGTTTGGGGAATAAAATACGGATTACCCTATCTATACCATCCCGACGAACCTCTATTACAAAATGCGCTTACCATGGTAAAAACCAATGATCTGAACCCTCATTTCTTTGGCTATGGTTCATTATTTTTCTATATAAATGCTGTAGTTTACTGGTTATATTACCATCTGGGGCGAATGGCCGGGCTGTTTAGTTCCGTCACAGATATTCCAGATATTCAAATGATAGGCATGGGCGTTGGGCGGGCTTTTATGCCTACACAGGTTATTGCCGGACGGCTGGTTTCAGTATTCTTGGGAACATTGTGTATACCTGTTACCTATTGGCTCGGAACACGATTATCCGGCCGCCGGGTTGGTCTATTGGCAGCAGTTTTAGTCACGATTTCAGCGCCGCTCGTTATTCATTCACAGTTCATAACGCCCAATATACTGACGACATTATTAGTATTATTAACATTAGCCGTATGTGTGTGGTCGACCCCAGAGCGCCCATATTTATCATCGATTTTAATCGGTCTGGGTTTCGGCCTCGCCGTTGCCAGCAAATACAATGCCGCTCTACTGGTGATTCCTGTGGGTGTGACGTATTTCCTGCATTATGGATGGCGAATGTTTAAAAGACCAGACTTATATATCATTCCGGCCATGGCCGGTTTGACTTTTTTAGCAGTAACACCTTACGCTCTTTTGGACTTTACCAGGTTCTGGTCTGATACCGTGTTTCATCTGGAATATTATCGAGTTGCCAGCCACCCAGGTATGGAAGGCAATACTGTCAACTTTTACCTGACCTATCTATTAAATCAAGAAGGTTTGATAGTTTTCTTAAGTATAGTGCCGGTCATCGGCTATATCAGGACTCGCAATCGAATCGGGTTGATTTTAGCTTCTTTTGCCATCCCGTATATCCTGTATATCTCTACGCTAGAAATTCGCAATGACCGCACCATTCTTATCACGCTCCCGATTCTTTTGATCATGGCCGCTGATGTTTTGGACAGTGCCTGGCAGCGCATATTAAAAAGTGATTCACTGCGATTTAGGCAATGGGCGCTGGCTTCATTGATTGCTTTTGTTATTCTTTCGACAGCCTATCTCTTGTATAAGACAACTGACGCAAACATCAAAAAAACAATGCCCGACTCCAGAGAGTATGCCCGCCAATGGATTGAAACTAATATTCCGGATGGAAACCGAATTGCGGTTGAGTCTTATTCACCGTTTATTGATCCGGCACGTTACAGTGTGGCATATTTCCCCCAACTGACACTCAATTCGCCCGATTGGTACAGTGAACAAGACTATCATTTGCTGGTCTTCAGCAGCGGTCAGTTTGCCCGATTTTATGCCAACCAGGAACGATATTCTGAGCAAGTGGCAATGTATGATGCGCTCTGGGAGAGCTTCCCCGAAATTGCGCATTTTGACCAAAACGGGATGACCATACGAGTTTTCCAGGTCACTGAGTGAATTAAGCAACCAAGCACTGTGTGAGAAAAGGTGTGATTAGCTTCATTGCCGGCCTGAGGCGGAATGATAAGGAATAATTTGTGGATAAATCGGCGGTGTGATCCAAATTGGCGTTGGTCACATATATTGTATCGCGGTAAATAGCCAGATCGGAGGGCTGGATGCGCCAATCGAAAGTGGTTCCGCCCACCCGGATATTCTGAAAGTCGTAGGTCTTGACCACCTTCAGACCGCTGATCCGGCCGGCGAAGTTGCTGGTGGTGTTGTAGGCCGGGGTGGTGCTGCGGAATATGGCTCCGAACACTATGTCGGTGAACGGGCACGTCCTTCTGATCTTGACCACGAAGGCTCCGCTCAGGGCCTCGGCATTGGTGGCCATGGCCCCGCTGCCCACCGTCTGCCGCCGGTATTCTCGATGCTTACTTCAGGCCCGCCGCTGACCACATACAGCGAGCAGGCCGCCCCGGCGGTGATGGCCGCGCCGGTGTTGCGGAAGGTTACCTTGAGGGTGTCGGTCTCCCAGGGATCCAGCAGGCGTTGTTGTTGTTGGCGGTGTCGACGATGACCGGATCCTTGATGACGCGGATACATAACCCACCAGCGGGGTGGTGGCCGCCATACCGGTGCGGGCCACCTTAAAGGTCATGGTCGGGCCCTCGGCCGAGACGTCGTAGATCCAGGGGCCGTTGCTTCCGGCCGTTGCCGGCGCCCCGTTGGTCTTGCAGTTGGGGAGCGGTCAGGGAATCTATGGCATTCTCGGTATAGCCGCCGGCCGAAAATCGTTGGCCGAATAGGCGGCGTTGGCGCACTGGCGCGGGAAGTTGCTGTCGCCGGCCGCATAGGCAATATTGGGATTGATGCCGGGCTGTTCCACCCAGGAATAATAGTATTTGACGCGTGGGCGGGCCGTCGTTGAAGCGGGAGCCCCCGCCCATCCGGGTGTCTATGTGGGTGATGATCAGTCCGCTCTCGGGCAGACCCTCTTCGTAGGGCGGGGTGCGTTGCGCGGTTTTCCACGAAGAACACCTGGCCGGAATCGCGGAAAGCCATTGTTGCGGACGCGCCACAACCGGATGCCGCTGGTGAGATTGCCCCGGCGGGCTTCGCCGGCCGAATCCAAGGCTGCGATGGTATACTGCCCGTCGCCGCGGTAAGCGCTGGAGATGGAATCGGTGTTGCCACCGTGGCGGTCATCCAGCCGTCAATACCGTTGGTCAATGTGGCCGTCAAGTCGTACTGCAGATGGCCGCCGGGGAAGGCCGGCTTGTCGCCGCTGCTGGGGCCGTTATAGGACCCGTCGTCCATTAAGGACCACTCGCCCCAGGGGGTGCCGGAGTAGCCGTAGTCGTACAGATCCGGTCCGCCGATGGCG
>CAVVFA010000028.1:0-258797 GCA_963747345.1 uncultured Chloroflexia bacterium
GCCCCGACGCCAAGGCTCTGATGCACTGTGTTCTGACCCGCGACATGAAAAAGCTGCGTCAGGGCCAGGTGGTCTATTCCGCGATGTGCTACGACACGGCGGCATGATTGACGATGGCACGGCCTACCGTCTTGGGCGAGGATAATTTCCGCTGGATCGGCGGCGATGATTACGGCGGCGTATGGCTGCGCGAATGGGCCGAGAAGCTGGGTCTGAAGGTCATGGTGCGCTCCTCACCGATCAGTTGCACAACCTTGCGGTGCAGGGCCCCAACAGCCGCGACATCCTGCGCCGCATGATCTGGACAGCGCCGCACCAGCCAACAATCGATGAACTTGGCTGGTTCCGCTTTACCATCGGCGCGTCTGGGCGGCCTTGATGGTGCGCCGCTCGTGGTGTCGCGCACCGGCTATACGGGCGAACTCGGCTTTGAGATCTTCTGCCACCCCAAGGATGGCAGCGCCGTTTATCGATGCGGTCTGGAAGCATGGCGAAGACCTCGGCCTGCAGGCCCATGGGGCTTGCTGCGCTGGACATGGTGCGCATCGAAGCCGGGCTGATTTTTGCCGGATATGATTTCTCCGACCAGACCGACCCGTTCGAGGCAGGCATCGGCTTTACCGTGCCGCTGAAATCCAAGACCGATGATTTCATCGGCCGCGAGGCACTGATCCGCCGCAAGGAAAAGCCAGCCCGCAAGTTCGTTGGCCTTGATATTGACTCGAACGCAGATGTGCGCCATGGCGACGGCCTGTATGTTGGCCGCGCACAAGTTGGCGAAGTCACGTCTTCGATGCGCTCGCCGCTGCTTGGGCAAAATTGGCGGCAAACCGAATCTGACGACGGAATATGATGTGCCGGTCGATGCCTGGTACACGGAAAAGAACAGTTATCCGACGATGCCATATTCGGTGTTGATGGAGATTGCCTTGCAGCCGTGCGGGTTCTTGTCGGCGTATGTGGGTTCGACGCTGCCATACCCGGATGAGGATTTCTATTTCCGCAATCTGGATGGCACGGGCAAGCTGCACCGTGACTTTGATCTACGGGGCAAAACCATCAGCAACACGGTGGCGCTGCTGTCGCAAACGGCGCTGTCGGGCATCATCATCCAGAAGTTTAGCTATGTAATGTCGGTAGATGGCGAGGTGTTTTATGAGGGAACGGCCGTTTTCGGTTATTTCCAGCCAGAATCATTGATCAACCAGGTTGGTCTCGACAAAGGACAGGACGTGCTGCCTTGGTTTAAGCAGGCAAACGCCAGCGGCACAGAAATCAACTTGCAAGGCGGCAAAGAGCTGCTGGCAAAAGCCACACCCCATTACCGCCTGGCTGGCGGACAATTGAACTTTATCGACAAGGTGATTGTGATTCCCGATGGCGGGCGTGAAGGCAAAGGCTACGTCTACGCCGAGCGGAATATTGACGCCAGCGACTGGTTCTTCACCTGCCACTTTTATCAAGACCCGGTGATGCCTGGTTCGTTGGGCGTGGAAGCGGTGATTGAAGCGATGCAGGCATATGCGCTAGACCAAGACTTGGGCGCTCATCTGCAAAACCCGCACTTCACCCACACCGATCATCATGAGGTCGTCTGGATTTATCGCGGCCAAATTGCCCCCACCAATGCGCAAATGTACCTGGAAGTGGACATCACCAACGTGGAAAGCAGTGCGGAGCAAGTTATCGTTACCGGCAATGCCAGCCTGTGGAAAACCGGCATGCGCATCTATGAAGTCAAGGATATTTCGATTCGGTTGGTTGGAAATTAACAACCTCACGCAATAGCAAAAGTATCAAGACGTCAAGAGGGTTTCTCTTGGCGTCTTTTTTGAATAAGCCAAAAACCTAAAATTGGTTACAATTGTTCTATGAAAGAAGAATTTGGAAATCAACTAAAAGCTTTTACAAACCAGTTGCAAACCTATGTCAGTACCGAAGATGGGCAATGGACAGTCAAAGGGTTCATTGATGTCTATCAAAATGTCTACACCATCTCTTCTGACACCAAAATTGTCTCGAAAATTCTAGAAATCCATCTATTTCCTCGAATCGTAGAATTTGCCAGAGAAAACGGTTACAAAATAGTTCTGGCCGATCACCAAAACTATTACCCTGATATATCTTTTGTCAACGCTACAGATGAAAACATCAAATTTGCTGTTGATTTTAAGACAACCTATCGCCTTCCCAACAAACCGCACCTATGTAATGGGTTTACGTTGGGATCACATGGAAAATATTTTGAAGACCGCACCAGTCGCAAAAATATCCAATTTCCGTACAGTGATTACTCCGGTCATTTTTGTTTGGGCATCATTTATAATCGAGAAGACAACGCCACCATAGATGAAACCAGACCACACAAACTTGACGAACTACAATCAATTACATCTGTCATCAAAGATTTTCAATTCTTTGTGGTTGAGAAGTGGCAAATCGCCAGTGATAAAAGCGGCAGCGGCAACACAGCCAATATCGGTAGCATTAACAATATCGAAGATATCATCAATGGAAACGGCGTCTTTTCAAAACTGGGCGAAACGTGGTTTGATGATTATTGGATGAACTACCGCAAAATCACAATTCCTGATGGGGTAGGTGGCACAAAAAAGATTAACAACCTCACAGATTTTGTGAATTACCGTCATGGAGATCCTGCATTGATTGTGCCAAAGCACAATTTAATGCCCCAAAAGGATCAAAAATGAGGGTGAATGTTCCCCCGATTAAATCTCAAGGGATTAAAACGAAGTTAGTGCCTTGGATTAACAGTCTTGTACCTGCTGATTTCGATGGTGTTTGGATCGAACCATTTATGGGGACTGGTGTAGTGGGCTTCAATATTGCCCCGCAAAATGCCTTTATGGCAGATAGCAATCCACATTTAATCGATTTCTACACGGCCGTTTCCACCAAAAAAATCACCCCGGCCATCGTCAGACAATACCTCACAGAAGAAGGCTCTACATTATTGAAGCTTGGCGAGTCTCATTATTATGCCATCCGTGAACGGTTTAATCAGGAGCATAATCCATTAGACTTTCTATTTTTAAGCCGCGCTGGCTTCAATGGCATGATTCGGTTTAATCAAAAAGGTGGCTTTAACGTCCCGTTTTGCCGCAAGCCCGAACGTTTCGCGCCAGCATACATCACCAAAATTGTCAATCAGGTAAACTTTGTGTCCAAATTACTCAAAATGAAAGATTTTTCGTTTGCCTGTCAAGATTTCACGAACACGATTAAGCAAGCCACAGCAGATGACATCATTTATTGTGACCCGCCTTACATTGGTCGTCATGTCGATTATTTCAGCGGTTGGGACGAAGCTCAAGAATTCCAGTTATTTGAGATGCTATCCAATTCACCAGCCAAGTTTATTCTCTCAACCTGGCATCATAATGATTACCGAGAAAACGAATACATCCACACGCTTTGGAATCAGTTTAATATTCTCACCCGCGAACATTTTTATCATGTGGGCGCCAGTGAGAAAAACCGCAGTCCCATGATTGAAGCAATTGTGACTAACTTTGATCTGCCGTCTAACACCTTATCAAGCACCCCGAAAAGCTGTGCAACTCGCATTTTTAGAAGAAAAAGCGAATTACTCATCAGACTAAAATACTGAGGACAGTACCTTGCTCTCTAGCGGAGAATTGGGTGAGCCAGGTGAGAAGGGCTGTTGTTTAGCGGGGAGAATTGGGTAGAAAACGGCCGTTGTCACTGACAAATGTTACCTGTTCTGGGTGAGGAACGGCCTGAAAACTGGACTGTGTTATTTAGTGGGGAGAATTGGGCGGAGAACGACCGTTGTCATCCCAAATCATATCTTTGTCCTTTCGGGTTGGCGATAGTGCCGTTGTTGTTTGGCAGAGAGGAGATGGCGGGGAAACGTCCCGTTGTCACCTGGCCATTAATATAGGCGAATATCTAAAGAATACAAGGATCACAAAACTAGAATGGCGACAATGACGATTAAGAGTGGGGAAAAAACGAACACAAAGACTAGCATCATGATTTTCCCCCATTCTTCTTCTCCGTCTTCAAGCGATTTGATGGTATAAATAGCAAAAATTATCACACCTATAATAATTAAAAGGATAGTCCCAAAACCCACTGTCACTATTATTTGAACAATTGTTTGATCATCTAACATTCCCCCCCCTTCAAATCTGCCGAAAACAGAACTACCTTTTTATCGCATGTGTACATACCATTTTATATGGGCTATCATTTCTTTACCTTTGGGTTGAAAACTGATGAGAGTGCCCTGTTGTTTAGCAGAGAGAATACAGCAGAAAACGGCCGTTGTCACTGAAAAATGTTATCTATTCTGGGTGTGTAACGGACTGAGGACAGGGCTTTGTTGTCTAGTGGAGAGAATTGGGCGGAAAACGGCCGTTGTCATCTGACAAATGTTACCTATTTTGGGTGAATAACGGCCTGAGGACAGGGCTTTGTTGTTTAGCGGAGAGAATTGGGCGGAGAACGGCCGTTGTCACTGACAAATATTATTCATTCTGGGGAGATAACGGCCGTTACCCTTCACAGCCACAAAACAAAAAACCCCTCAATCACCGGAGCTAGACGCCCCTGCCAGCAGACAATTGATCTTAAAATATTATGTTAGTACTTTGACCCAAGTATCTGTTGTCTTCATTTCCTGCATGACGGAACGATACAAAAAATCAGCAGGTTTTTCATGGGCCGTAGAAAAAACATAGTTGACAGCCCATTTCTTTGAGTCTTCTCAATCCTTCGGTGATAACCGCTTTGCCGAGTCCCCGCCGCCAATGTTCAACTGCCGTACCGACCAAAACCGTCACCGCACTCCTCGTAAAATCATCATAAAAAATGGTGCAGAATGCGGCAATGCTGCCATCAGACGCGACAGCGACAATATCCAGATCGCGACGATACAATGGCGCAGTTTGCAGGTTCGCGTACCATGAATAATCGCCGTCATAGTTTTCGTCTGGTTCATCATTATGGAATGCCCGCCAAGATGCCCCACTTCGCGTGGGGTAATCTTCCACACCACCCATCGAACGAATCGTGTAACCCGAAGGAATCGATGCGTCAGGAATGGATGAATCCAAATTGCAACGGTAGTGATGTCCCCAGCCAGGTTGTTTTTTGTAACCTCTACTTTGGGCAATTTCCTGACGCTGTGTATCGTCCTCAAAGATAGGCATTGAACTATACCGCCTGCCATCGTCTGTAATCGAGAAGTAATTTTCTTCCCCATAAGCGAGCATTTCATTTTCCAACTGAGGGGAACGAAAGCGTGGATGGACGTGCAGACGTAGTTCGCCATCACCAAGATGATTCAAAGCGGCAATCATTATGCCATTGGCATTTTCCCAAATCGCCATTCCATTTTCAACCGATTCAAATATTTTGCAGGTTTTGATGTAATGCCAACGCCAGTAATCGAGACGCGCAACATGCCAACTATGTTCGAGACGGCCGTTGAGCAGGAATATTTCACGCAAAAAATTGCGAGTGTTCCAGAAATCATCTTCTTTAGCGCAAGCGCGAGATATAAGTTTCATTTTTTTTGTCCCGAAAATCATGATTGATATTGACCTGCACGGCTGCCAGATAAAACCTCTATTTTGAGGTAAAAAACTGACGCCAGCATCCTGTTGTCTTGTAAAGAGAATATAGCAGAAAACGGCCGTTGTCACTGACAAATGTTACCTATTCTGGGTGAGTAACTGCCGTTCCCACGCCATCATTCCGGTTGATTCAACTGCTTAAACAGCTTCTTATTCTGCTTGTAAAGCTGCGTAAACACTGCAAAATTCCGGTCGTAAACGGCGCGGTTTTCTGGCTGCGGCGTGAAGGTATGCGATACGCGAATGAACGGCGCGGCTTCCTGGAATGTCTCGAAAATGCCCAGTCCCACCGCACACACGATGGCCGCGCCGATGGTGCCCGCGTTCTGCGCGTTCTCTACCACCTCAATGCGTCGCCCTGTCACGTCGGCCAAAATCTGCCCGGAAACGGCCGACTGCGCCCCACCGCCCACAAAACGCAGTGACTCCTGATACGGCACATTTTTCTCCACCCGTTCCAGCACCCAGCGCATGTGGTAGGCCACCCCTTCCAACACCGCGCGGATCAGCAGCCAGGGGCGGACACGCGGAAGCGAAGTCTTGGTGAATGGCAAAGAAATGCCCCGCCTCTCCCACCCCCTACGATCAGGTTTCAAATTGAGAAATGCTGAAGATGCGTTATCATTCCTTTGTTCAAATTTGCTAACTGGCTCAGAAAAGTCTACACCCAAAACGACACAACATGGCAATGAACAAAGGCTTTGGCAATGACAGCAAACAGACACAACAACCTCCACATTGGCGTACAAATCGCCCCCAATGATCCCTTCTGGGTGCAAGTCAACGAAACCGTGCGCCAGGAATTGGCCGAACAGTTTGTGCCGTTTGAGGTCATCGCCCGTGGCTGGGATCTGACGGATGACCAGATGGAGGAATTGAGCGAAGA
Source organism: uncultured Chloroflexia bacterium (assembly GCA_963747345.1). Classification (GTDB taxonomy): domain Bacteria; phylum Chloroflexota; class Anaerolineae; order Promineifilales; family Promineifilaceae. Next base: position 6,511 of record CAVVFA010000028.1, read on the forward strand.
AATTCTCTCAAACGAGTTCGACGCCTTCATTTGCATGATTTTGCCCTCAAAAATCATCCATCGTTTACTTGAAAGCGGACTGCCTGTTATTTGCGTTGAAGATGAAATAGAAATTTCACATCCCCTGTTTTCCTCCGTTCAGGGCTGGTACGACGCCGGCAAGATCATCGCCCAATTTTTAGCCAACGCTTTACAGGGCACAGGGAATGTTCTTTGCCTGACAGGCAATGCCCAAGAAACGCAAGGTCTCGATTTTAGCCGGCAGCGGTTGGCTGGGATCAACGAAGTATTCGACCTTTATCCTGAAATCCATGTCCAGGTACAGCAAAGTTATTGGGACTATGACGCTGCTTTAAAACAACTCAAAAGTCAGATTGAAAACCATGAATTTACGCCGCCCGACGCCATTTTAGGCTTATCGGATTCCGTGGCTCTGGCGGCCAAGCACGCCGGAAATGCCACCAATTTCATCACAGAAAATACCTTAATCGTCGGTATTAATGGCGAACCCACGGCTTTATCTGGCATCTTGAAGGGGACTTTTCAGGCCACTGTCAATATTCGGGCAGATGAATTTGCTGGGCAGGCTGTCGCCCTTGCCAGAAAAGCCGCCCAGGGTGAACCATTACCCGACCACTTTTATTTTTCAACCGAACTGGTCACTCTCGACAATGTCGCTGAAATATCAATTCTTAAACTGGATGCGATTTCCAGCATTCCGACTCGGCTGGTAGGGATCAATCGCAAAACAGAAGAAAGCCGGCTGATTCAATATGAGCTGACGGCTTCAATTAACCAAAAGATGGCGGTGCTGCGCGATAAGAATGAATTGGTGTTGGCGATCACGGAACTTATTCGCATCAATTATGGATATGACCGTGTCTATCTCTATTCAATTGATGGACCATCACAAGCTTTGTTGCTGGAGAATCCGCTGGGAACACCGGAGGAGATGTGGAAACGGCCGTTTTCCCAAAAATCCATCCTGCGCCAAGTTGTTGCCAAAGGGGAAGCCATCTTCGTGGCCGATGTACGGTTTAGCAGCAGTGAATACTCGCAAGAGCCGCGCTGGAAAGCGATGCAGTCGCGGGTGGTACTGCCCGTGCGTTTTGGTGAACAGCTCATGGGCGTACTCGATTTGCAAAGCGACCAGCCCAAAACCCATTTGCGCAATGAACTCACAGGCTTGCAATTAGTCGCCGATCAGATTGGTGTTGCTTTACATAATGCAGAATTGTACGAAGAAGCCATCAAAGCCAAAGCCGCTTCAGAAAAAGCCAATCAGCTCAAAACGCGGCTGTTGGCGAATGTGAGCCATGAACTGCGTGCCCCGCTGAACGTGATTTTGGGCTACTGCCAGGCAATTCTTACCAATCCAGACCTCTACCGAGTGGCGTTGCCGCCCGACTTGTTCCGAGATTTAGGCTACATCTTCAACAGCGGCGAGCATCTCATCCGCCTGATTAACGATTTACTGGATGTGTCGCGGGCGGAAATTGGGGCGCTGGAACTATATCCAGAAACAGTCTTCCCGGCTCAATTACTACGCGATATTTTCGAGGCACTGGCGGCACAGCATGAAGAATCGAAGCAAATTGAGTGGCGGCTAGACTTGCCTGAGACACTGCCTATCATCAAGGCGGATTCGGTGCGTGTGCGCCAAATCTTGATCAATTTATTGAGCAACGCGCGGAAGTTTACTGATGCCGGGCAAATTGTACTGGGCGCGGAAGTGCAAACGCCTTATCTGCATATTTGGGTGCGGGATACGGGCATTGGCATTGCCCAGGAGCAGCAACAAACGGTATTTGAACCCTTTTTAACGGCCGTTTCCCCCCATCGCCGCACGGAAGGTATCGGTTTGGGTTTAAATATCACGCGCCAGTTGGTACTCTTGCACGGCGGCAAACTCACATTGGAAAGTGAAGTGGCACAGGGCAGCACGTTTCATGTTTACCTGCCTCTGCCCACGATTTCGGGAAAACTGCTGTCTTTAACTGTGCCGGAAAACGGCCGTTCTGCAATCCTCGTCGTTTCTGCCCTCGCCACCCCCCACCCCACCATTCTGGCAATGTGTGAACAGCAAGGTTTGGACTATGTACCTCTGCGTTATGTCAATAACATCGACACCATTCTTGAGGATGTTCGCCCAGTTGCCATCGCCTGGGATATGACTGATTATGACCCGCAAGAGTGGGCAAAAATCGAGCGGATCCGCGAACACCCAGAGCTGAATCGCATTCCGTTCCTGGTTTACAAACAAGAAGAAAGCTCATTCGGTACCCAATCGGGCATGACAAATATTTTGACCAAGCCGGTCAAAGAACAGTCGCTCTATGAATATCTACAAACCCTGCGTCCTGAAAATCCGGCAGATCCCATCTTGATTGTGGATGACGACCCGCGAACACGCGCCCTGTACAAAGAGATGCTTGGCCGAAATTTACCCGATTTCGCCGTGATTGAAGCCACGGCTGGAGATGAGGCCATTGAGACATTACAAACCATCACGCCCTCTTTAATTCTGCTGGATTTGATGATGCCGCAGGTGGATGGTTTTAAGGTGTTGGAAGTGGTGCGCTCGTCAGAACGGACGCGCCATGTGCCGGTGATTGTGATCAGCGGCAAGGTGCTGACGTTTGAGGATGTGCAGAAATTGGATTATGCCCATGTGGTGTACCAGCGCAAAAATATGCTGACGGCGGAGGAAATGGCGGCCTGTTTACAACGTGTCTTTGGCACGGAGGAGCCGCTGCCCCAGCCTACCAGTTTGTTGGTGAAACAGGCCCTGGCCTATTTACAACAATATTATCAACAACCCATTTCCAGGCAGGAGATTGCAACGGCCGTTAACGCCAATGCCAGTTATCTCAGCCGAATTTTCAGCCAGGAAGTAGGTATCACCTTGTGGGATTTTCTGGCGCGGCTAAGGATGCAGGCGGCCCAGGAATTGCTCCTGAGCTACAGCAGTTCTAAATCTATCACCGAGATTGCACTCCTGGTGGGTTATGATGATCCGGCTTATTTTTGCAAGGTGTTTAAGAAGCACACCGGGGTTTCGCCGAAAATGTATCGGAAAACGGCCGTTCAGCCCCAACCGCCGCTCTCCTCATCGGCATAGATGAGCGGGAAACAGCAATAATCGACATGTTTCCCCCTTCTATACTCAGTGTGGTTATAAAGGTGCATTTTCAATTGGTGGCAAGTTGCAAGTGGCATGTAGCAAGTTACTCTGGAAAAAATCACTTGCAACCAGCAACTTGCCACATGCAACCAGAAGGTAAAATGTCAGATTATGCCCATTGGCAGTATAAATATCTATTCGTTCTCGTTCTACTCTAACTGGCAGAACCAACCAACATTTTCTGGGTTCTGCAGGTTCTGCCGGTATGCTGCCCAGACCTGTCGTAATAAATCGTAATCGTCTTCAGCAAACTGCTCCTGCGATTGGGCGATGGCGCTGGCGTAGTAGGTGTCCGGGATGCCAAGCTGCGGTTGGAGTTGAATGTAGGCTCGCCATCGTGCTTTATCGACCATGAGGTCGTTGTCGGTATCCAGTAGCCAATTTTGCGAACACATGCGGGCAATTTTGGCGCGATTTTGCATCACGCCCAGCACATCCTGGCACTCCCCATCCAGGTCATTCAGCCGCAACACGTCTACCACTTCAGTAAAATAGGGATTGGGGGTGTGGGTGATTAACAGGCTCTCTGGCTTATGGATTTTCATGTTTTCATGGATGAGCCTGATGTATTCCTTGAGAATTTCGACCCCCCATTTTGGGCCATGGGTCTGGATGAGTTCCTGTCTTTCGGCCAACCGGGGATACATGTATGCCTCATTGGTTTCGTTGATAAGCCCCCAAAAGCTGTTGATGTAGCTGGTGAAACGGCCGTTTTCCGAGGGCGTGTTCTGCGTAAAATCAATCTTAAACCCGTCTGCATTCAAACAGCCTGCTTCGCTTGAAACCATCATCCTGATTTCATTTGCCAAAATTGCCTGATAAACCGGCGAGGTCGGGTCTGGGCAAACTGGTTTGCCCTTCAGCGTCATACAAGCTTCGTCCGGCAATCCTTGAGTGACCACAGGTGTGTACCATAACAAAACCTTGCGCCCTCTGGCATGTTGTTCCTCGATAAAACCGCGCAAATCAGACCACCGTTTGGAACTGGGTGTATGCAGGGCTGGATTCTCAGCCCAGCCCATATCGATGATAATGGTACCGGGATTGATGCCATGCGCCGCCATCATGTTGACATAATTGCGGTAGAGTTGCTCCGTACAGTAAAACGTGACATTGATGAAATTGCCGTTTTCGTGGCCTTCGTGGTCGGCACGGTAGTCGTAACGCATTTGGCCCCAACCACAGAAAATCGGCTCATGCCACCAGGCCGGAATCTCTTTTTTCTGTTCGGCGGGCAAATAATCGTGGTCACGTAACCAGCGGATATAGCTGTCTATGGCTTCGTTTTTCTCACGGGCGCCGAAGCCGATAATCAGTTTGGGCGAGGTGAATGTGCTGGAAACGGCCGTGTGCCCCTCATATGTCAATCTAAAAGACGCGCCGCGACTGCCGACATAATCAAAACTGAGAAAATTATATTCACCCTGGGGCACCACTGCGCCACAATAAACGCTTTCCTGCTCACTCAAAAAACCATACGCAAACGGCGGCGGACTTAACCATTGCTGACAACTCAGGGTATCGTCCTCGTCACTGCCAATGACAACCTGCCCTTTAAACCAATCAAAGCGGGGAACATATACCGTTTCAAATTCCGTTAACCCGTCCGTTCCCCCCCCACGATTCAACAAATAATTCAGATCCGTAATCCGTTCCCCCTGCCCTGAAACGATTACATACGTCAGAATACAATCCTCATGCAGTTCAAAAATAACCTGCTTCTTCTGCCAAATGGAACTCTCTATCTTAAAAACCAACGCAGAGACATCCTCTACGGTGGTAACGCCTTTTAGCTCTATATGCCGCGTCTCATCTAAACCAACCAGCGTATCGACCGCCGAATCAATGCCAAATTGAAACAGCATTTTTTGACTCAAGTTAGAAAAAATTCGGCACTGTTTTTCAGCTAAATCAAACGTCACTTTATAGTATTCAGTCGAGAACGTTCGTGTTTCATTGTTCATCGTAAAAGCTCCAAGATGCAAGGGTTAATGACTACGCGCAAGCAAAACCGGACGTCACCCAATTTAGAGACGCTCTTTTCTGCCTTCTAATTTCTGCCTTCTGCCTTCGGATTTTTGCCTTCCGCCCTCTAGCTCTACCCTTTCTCCGCGCCAGCAACCATGCCTTTCATGAAATACTGTTGCAAGAAAATGTAAGCGAGCAAAATGGGAACCATACCCATCAACGAGGCCGCCGAGGCGGCACCTAAATTACTGCTTTGCTGTGAGAAAAACGCGCCAATCGCTGTCGTTATCGTGCGCATGTCAGAAGTGGTCAACATATACAATGACATCTGATAATCGTTCCAGATAAACGTGCCAGCCAGAATCATCACCGTGGCCGTCACCGGTTTCATCAAGGGGATAATAATTTTGAAGAAGATTTGTATATAGTTTGCCCCATCAATCCGCGCCGCTTCTTCCAGAGAAATAGGCAGGGTGGAGATGAAACTGGTATACAGAAAAATGCTGAGGGGCAGTTGTCCTGTGACCATGATTAGAATCATGCCCCAATAGGTGTTCACGGCGTTGAATTTGTTCATCATGGTATACAGAGGCACCAGGGTACTGAGTGGAGGAATCATGATCACTCCCAGAATGATCAACATGATGACTCTGTTCAGTCTGGATTTGACCCGCGCCAACGGGTAGGCCGCCATACAGCCGATTAAACAGACGAAGAAGGTGGAAACGGCCGTTATAATCACACTGTTCTTGATAGCCGTCAGAATATTGCCCCGCTCAACGGCCGTTTTATAATTGTCCAAATAAAGCCCTTGTGTCGGGAGCGACCAGCGCGAAGACAAATCCGTTTTCGGCTTGCCAGAAACCGTCAGCGCAATATAAAAAGGCGTAATCTGAATCACAATAAAAATCAAGAGAACCACAATCCCAATTATTTTCCACTTCTTATCCATTAGAACTGCACCTCTTTTCTCTTAAGCACCGTGTTAAAAACAAGCGTCACCAACAAAATCAACAAAAACAAAACAATACCCATCGCCGACGCATAACCCGCGCTCTGTGCATCAAAATACGTAATACCAATAAACGTAGAAACCGAGTTCGTAGAATAACCTGGCCCGCCATTGGTCAATACCACAATGATGTCAAACAACTTCAAGCCCCCAATCAAATTAAGAATGACACTGGTCACAAAAGCCGGATACAACAACGGAATCGTAATATGCTGAAACTGCTGAAAAGAAGTCGCCCCATCAATATTTGAAGCTTCATAATAAGTTTCAGAGATATTTTGCAGGCCAGTCAAATAAATAATCATCGACAAGCCCATAAACTGCACCGTATTGATGAAAATAATAATGGCAACCGCAGTCTTAGCATCACTGAGCCACGCCACCCGTTCGCCGCCAAATAGCAGCACAATATCATTCAAAGCCCCATACCGATATTGCAGCAGCAAATAATACATCGTGCCCATAATCACCGGAGAAATAAGCACCGGCAGATAGACAACCGCTCTGGCAGCATCACGACCCCTAAATTTCATGTCCAGAATCAGCGCCAACGACAAGCCCATAATCTGCTGAAAAAACATACTGCCAAATCCATAAACAATCGTGTTTTTGAGCACCTGCAAAAAATATTCATCAGAAAACAAGCGCATGTAATTCGCTACCCCAACAAAATTCCTTGCTGGCGTATAACCGTTCCAATCTGTAAATGACAACCGAATGCCTGAAATCAGCGGGTAAATCGTGAATACGGCAAACAAAACCAGAGCCGGGATATAAAACAAATTGATACTGCTTTGCTTTGAAAACAAAGAGTCTCGTTTATTTTTTGACTTTGTTACCTCTGCTGTTTGCACCATGATAAAAATTCCTGAATGTTCACTAACATCTGATAAAAACAACTCTGTTGTGTAAGAGACGCCCCGCTGAGGGATATTTCGGTCGCCATCTTCGGCGAGGCGTCTCTTCGTTAAGGTTTCGTCAATTACTCAGATTGCTGTGCGTACAAGGCATTGAAATCTTCTTCAATCTTGGACAGTGATTCTTCAATGGTCATCTGGTTGGTCAAAACACCTTCAGCCGTGGCTACTATCGAATCCCAGGCCCCATTTGGCATGTAAACGCGGTCAAAATAGGGTACGGTTTGCGTCGTTTTGGTAAGCTCATAGGAATCTGTCAGGCCGCCCAGGTCTACGTCAACTGTGGTCAAACCAGCCGCGGAACCAACGGATTCTGCCAACTGCTGTAGATTTTCCGGCTGTGCCAGGAAAGCGATAAACGCTTTGGCCACATCCACATGCTCTGAATCTTTGTTAATACCCAGCGCATTCTTTTCACCAGAAATCAAGTAAGGTTCACCGCCATCAAAGGCTGGCACCGGCATAAAGCCAATGTTTGCATCTGGGTTATAAGTCGCGGCAGTGACAGCCACAAAGTTCATGAGGAAACTGAAGGCAGTGTCACCTTGTGCCAGCGCCAGGGAGATGTCGTCACTGGTAGCGGAACTGTAGTCGGGGTTGAAATAGCCAGCATCACGGAACTGTGCCACTAATTCTAGTGCCTTGCCATACTCTTCAGGGGTGAATTCGCCATCCAGTAAAGAAGCATAGGTCTCATCGGTCATAGCTCCGGGGACAATCCAGTCAATGTACAGACCAGTGGGCCAGCGGTCTTTACCCGCGTTGTAGATCGGAATTTGCCCATTCGCCAAGACAGCATCGGCCGCAGCTTTGAAGTCGTCCCAGGTTTTGATGTCTTCAGGCGCAAAACCAGCGGCTTCCAGAACATCGCGGTTGTAGAGGATACCGGCAATGTCAAGATCGATGGGGAAAGCAAAGAGATGGCCTTCATCGCTGATCATGACGGGTTCGAGAGCCGGATTCAGGTCAGCCGCCCAGGCTTCATCTTCCAGGGGCAATAAGAAATCACCATAACGGCCGACAGACCAGCCATGTGTCATCCAGATGTCGGGGATGTTGCCGGAAGCCAGGCGGGTTTTAACTTCGCCTTCGTGGTCGGTACTGGAGGGAACCAGTTCGATTTCCACATCAGGATACATTTCTGTAAACGCGGCTACCATGCTTTCATAAACCAGGAACAGTTCAGAGTCGATGGAGGTGCCGGTCATAAATTCAATGGAACCGGCCAATGGCATCGTTTCTGTAACTGCCGCTTCATCTTCAACTGGGGCGGCTTCTTCGGGGGCGGCTTCACCACCCGTTTGTTGCGCATAAAGATTGTCGAAATCCGCTTCGATTTTAGCCAGTGATTCTTCAATGGTCATCTGGTCAACCAAAACGCCTTCAGTCGTGGAGACGATGGAGTCCCAGGCACCGTTGGGCATATAGACACGGTCAAAGTAGGGCACAGTGGCGGTTGATTCGGTCAATGCAAAGGAGTCGGTCAGACCGCCCAGGTCGACGTCAACGGTGGTGAGGCCAGCGGCTGAACCAACAGATTCTGCCAGTTTTTGCAGGTTTTCCGGCTGCGCCAGGAAGGCAATGTAGGCTTTGGCGGCATCAACATTTTCAGAATCTTTGTTGATACCCAGGGCGTTCTTTTCGCCGGAGATGAAGTACGGCTCGCCGCCTGTCAAAGGCTGGCACCGGCATAAAACCGATGTTGGCTTCTGGGTTGTAGGTATAGGCGGTACTGGCGACAAAGTTCATGAGGAAACTGAAAGCGGTGTCGCCTTGGGCCAGTGCCAGGGAAATGTCGTCACTGGTTGCCGAACTGTAGTCGGGGTTGAAATAACCAGCATCACGGAACTGTGCCACTAATTCTAGTGCCTTGCCATATTCTTCAGGGGTGAATTCACCATCCAGTAAAGAAGCATAGGTCTCATCGGTCATGGCTCCGGGAACAATCCAGTCAATGTACAAGCCAGTGGGCCAGCGGTCTTTGCCCGCGTTGTAGATCGGAATTTGACCATTCGCCAAGACAGCATCGGCAGCGGCTTTGAAGTCGTCCCAGGTTTTGATGTCTTCTGGCGCAAAACCAGCGGCTTCCAGAACATCGCGGTTATAGAGAATTCCGGCAATATCGAGGTCAATGGGGAAGGCATAGAGGTGGCCTTCATCGCTGATCATGACGGAATCGAGTGCCGGGTTCAGGTCAGCCGCCCAGGCTTCGTCTTCCAGGGGCAATAAGAAATCACCATAACGGCCGACAGACCAGCCATGCGTCATCCAGATATCGGGGATGTTGCCGGAAGCCAGGCGGGTTTTAACTTCGCCTTCGTGGTCGGTGCTGGAGGGAACCAGTTCGATTTCCAGGCCCGGATTGGCGGCGATGAATTCTTTGGTTAATTCTTCGTAGACAAGGTATAGGGGGGAGTCAATGGAGGTGCCTGTCATGAATTCAAGAGAGCCTGACATAGCACTCTCTTCGGTGGTCGGTGCCGTTTCTTCTGTGGTGGTAACGGCCGTTTCTTCTGTCGGTTCTACTTCTGCGGCTTGTTCTGCTTGTGGACCGCAACCTGCAAATATGAATGCGGCGATCAAAGCCAACATCATCAATAAATAAAATTTCTTGTTCATAATTCTCTCCTTTTTTGGTAGGTTTGGTTCAATGGAAACTTTGTCATGAAATTTATTACTCAGGCAACACAGTCGAAAGACCGGCCATCACACACTTGTTTGCTACGAAATTCAAAATTTGGGCATCTCTTTTATTCCGCTTGCGGCACCTCCTGCTCTATTAACAAATCTTGCACACATTGGCGTAACACATGGGCATAAACAGGTTTGAGAAGATAAGCAGCAGCGCCTATAGCCATACCTTTTCTCCTTTCATCCAGAACCGTACAGAAAATGACAGGAATTGTTTTGGTTTGTTCATCTTGTTTGAGTTTGTCTACAAAATTCCAGGCCCAGCCATTGCCATTTGCCGGTTCAAGAATAATGAGGGCAATTTCCTCTTCTTCCAGAACTGCCACAGCATGTGTTTCAGTCTCACAGGTGATTACTGAATAGTGAGGACTTAGCTCTCTGTAATAGAGAGGCCAGGTATGAGGATCGTTCTCGACGAGAACTAAATAAGGCTTTTCCACTGTCATGTCACAAATATACAAGGAATAACATAAGTGTTCTTGTATATTTGTGACAATCTATTGGAAAATAATAGCGTTGAAGACAGGGGATGGATAACCAGTGTATGGTTTTTTGGGGCAGGGTAGTTCCCGAAGTGTTCTTAGGCTAAATGCCGCACACTCCGCGAATTCCTGAAGAAACATTTTGCCAGATCACACTGCTGGCTGGTTGAGTTGGCGAAACAACTTCTTGTTCTGTTTGTAAAGCTGGGTAAACACCGCGAAATTCCGGTCATAGACAGCGCGGTTTTCTGGCTGCGGCGTGAAGGTATGCGATACGCGAATGAACGGCGCGGCTTCCTGGAATGTCTCGAAAATGCCCAGTCCCACCGCACACACGATGGCCGCGCCAATGGTGCCTGCGTTCTGCGCGTTCTCTACCACCTCAATGCGGCGACCTGTCACATCAGCCAAAATCTGTGCGGAAACGGCCGACTGCGCCCCACCCCCCACAAAACGCAGTGACTCCTGATACGGCACATTTTTCTCCACCCGTTCCAGCATCCAGCGCATGTGGTAGGCCACCCCTTCCAACACCGCGCGAATCAGTTCCCGCTTGCCCGTTTCCAGGCCGATGTTAAAAAACATGCCCCGTGCAAACGGGTCTTCAAACGGGGAACGATTGCCATGCAGCCAGGGCGTAAAAATGACGCCGTTGGCGCCAGGCGGCACTTTTTCTACTTCTTGATTCATGAACTCGAACAGGTTGTCCAGCTTTTCCACTTCATCGCTGTAGGGATTGTCGGCCAGGTAGATGCCGATTTCGTCGAGGGCGAGATGGTCGCGCACCCATTGCAGACAGCGCCCGGCCGTTTCTTGCTCGGCGATGTAGTTGTACCAGCCCGGAATTGCACCCAGAATGGAAGCAATCAGGCCGCCAATGTCGGTTTTGCGTTTGTCCATCGTGGAAACCACCCAGCCGGACGTACCGATGTAGATGTGGGTGTCGTACAAGTTGAAGCAGCCCGCGCCCACCGAAATCAGCGACAAATCGCCGCCGCCGCCAAACACGGGAATGCCAGCCGCCAGTCCTAAATCGGCCGCCGCCTGCGCGGTGAGATGACCCACAATGTCGGTGGACTGCACGATGGGCGGCAGATGGGCCATGTCTACGTCAAACAGCTTGCAGATGGGCGCCGACCAGCCGATTTTGCCAGGGCGCGTGTCGCACATGAAGGTGGCGTGGGCGGAATCGACGCCCATGCTGAATTCGCCGGTGCAGCGCAGGACGAGGTAATCGTTGACATCGAGCCATTTGTGGAGGCGGGCGAACAGGTCTGGCTCGTTGTCGCGCAGCCAGAGGTATTTCCAGACGGGGTCTTTGACGCTGGCGGAGAGGCCGCCGGTTATTTGCAGGGAGCGCAAGGTTTTGTGCGCGTTCCAGCCTTCGATGCGGGGGAAACCGTGATACAGCCCTTTTTCGATTTGGGCGGTGCCGCGATTGTCGAGGTAGCTCATGGGATTGCGCAGCACGTTGCCGTCTTTGTCTACGGCGACGAAGCCTTGCATCTGGGCGCAAAAGGCCATGCCTTGAATGTCGGTGGGCGCGATGCCGGATTGCTGCATGACGGTGCGCGTGGCACGGGAAATAGCCGCCCACCATTCGTCGGCGTTTTGCTCGACGCCGCCATTGGGCAAGGTGTAAAGCGGATATTCGGCAACGGCCGTTTCCACCAGTTCAATGCGATCTTCCAGTCGATACAGACAGGTTTTGTTGCTCGTCGTGCCGATGTCGTGGGCGAGAATGTAGGTCATGGGAGTTTCCATTTACGATTTAAGATTGTGGGATTGACGATTGGAGCTTGTCGAAGCTGCGCACAATCTTCAATCTTTAAGAATTTTTTTGTGAACGGCCGTTATCCTGTCCACATCCATCTTCACCACTTCACGGTCGTAGGTGAGGTAGCCGTTGACCTCGCCTTCGACATCCGTGGTTTGGGTGTAGATAGCGCCGGAAAGCCCGTTGGCAATCCAGGGCATCAGTTCCTTTTCCAGCAGTTCGATGTAGAGATTGGTCAGCGCCTCAGACGTGCCGAATTTGCGATAACCGTACTCGGCATCTTCGTTCCAGACGTGACCGGGCAGTTTTAAGCTGTAGCCGCCAAACTCGGAGAGCAAAATCGCCCGTTTTTTAGGCGTTTGCTTGTATAACTTTTTGCCGTAGATGTGGTAGCTCTTGAAATCCGGGCCGCCCTGGTCAAACCAGCCACTGGCATGGTCGATGGGGCGTGTGGGGTCATATTCCTGGAGCCAGGCGGCGATTGCTTTGGCATCAAACTGCCCCCAGCCTTCGTTGAACGGCACCCACATGCCAATGCAGGCGGTGTTGTACAGCGTATCGACCAGCGCTTGCAGTTCGTCTTTGAACTGTTGGCGCGATTCAGGGGCGGTGCGGTTGGCTTTTTTGTAGTTGGTGTCGTTGCGCCCCCAGCCGACGAGGACGGCTACGGTGGAAATCACCATGCCCACGCTGTCGCCGCCGTTGGGCATGTCTTGATGCACGATGAGGCCCAGTTTGTCGCAATGGTAATAGAAGCGGGCTGGCTCCACTTTAACGTGCTTGCGCAGCATGTTGAAGCCAAGCTGTTTGGTCAGCTCAATGTCATAACGCAGCGCTTCGTCGCTGGGCGGGCAGTAGAGACCATCGGGCCAATAGCCCTGATCGAGCGGGCCAAATTGGAAAGTGGGTTTGTTGTTGAGGTGGAGGCGTAAACGGCCGTTTTCATCCTTCCCCACGCTAAATTTCCGCATCCCCACATAACTCGTCACCTGATCCACCACCTCGTCATCGCGCAAAACCGTCACGCGCACGTCATAGAGGAAGGGCGATTCAGGTGACCAGAGTTTGGGATTGAGCACCTGCAAGGTTAACGGCTGGGCGTGGTCATAGGAAACGGTGGCCTCGGCGACTGGTTGAGCGCCGTCGAACAGTGCCACTTGCACTTCAATGCCGCTCGTATCACCTGTCAGAAAAACGGCCGTTTCCAACTGTTCACTATCAATATCGGGCGTCAACTTGAGACGGCTTATCGCAGTGTGCGGAATGGGTTCCAGCCAGACAGTTTGCCAGATGCCAGAAACGGCCGTGTACCAGATATTTTTGGGGTTCAACACCTGCTTGCCCCGCTCTTGCCCGTGCGTATCCGTCGGGTCCCACACGGCCACGACAAGTTCGTTTTCACCTGAAAACCGCACCTGCTCGCTGATTTCAAAGCTAAACGGGGTGTAGCCGCCGCGATGGGTGCCAACTTGCTGCCCGTTGACCCACACCGTCGCTTCCCAATCGACTGCGCCGAAGTGCAGCAGGAGCTTTTGCCCCAGCCAGCCAGTCGGCACGGTGAAGGTGCGTTTGTACCAGAGATGTTGTGTGGGCAGTAACGGCCGTTTCACCCCAGAAAGCGCCGACTCCACCGGAAATGGCACCAAAATCTCGCCCGACGAATCAAACTTAATGTCCATCGACGCTGGCAGTTCTGCCACTTTGTCGCGGATGTCATACTGCCACAAGCCGTTCAAGTTCAACCAGTCCGCCCGCACTAGCTGCGGTCGCGGATATTCCGGCCACACGTTTTCCGGCGTGACTTCTTTCGCCCAACGGGTCATGATATGCCCGGTTATGGGCTGCCAATTTTTCATAGTAATCCTCGTTTTACCCTCTCCCCAGCCCTCTCCCAAAGGGAGAGGGAGCCAAGTTCCCTCCCCCTTTGGGGGAGGGTTAGGGAGAGGGCAAAATCGATACGCAACGCATCAAAATATTCAATCTGCAACCGCCACCTATCCGCCCGATAGGTGCTGGGTGGCGACAGGCTAATCGTGTCGGCCAATTGCACCACAAACGCCAGATTACCCGCCACCATGATTTTGCCTGCCAGGAACAGCGACTCCGGCGTTGTTTCGCCGTTGAGCAACGACAGCCAGTCAGTGGCGGCGGCGGCAATGGTCACATCAGCAGTGGCATGTGTGCCATCAACCAGATGGATGTCGCCATCCTGGCGCAGGAGGTAGGCAGTACGGCCGTTTTCACCCGAAATATCAAACTGCACCACAATATCTTCGTGACTGGTTGGAGCGCGGCGAATTTGGTCTGGCAGCGCATCAAACCAGGCGGCGACCGTCACCTTGCCCACCGATGGCTGGGTACCTTCGTGGAAACTCATCGTCTGTTCGCCGATGGTGAAGATGCCGAATGCGGGTACGGGTTCCTGTTTGTGTTCGGAACGGACCGTTTAGCCCCAATGCCGCCAACCGATAGCCCACCTCCTGCTTTTCCTGGTTGTTCCACAAAATAATCGCCTCATCCTGACTGCGCCGCGTGCTGCTGCGATGGTAGCCAGCGCCCGTCAGCACCTCTGCCAGCGCCCGCAATTGTGACTCGGTTAGCTTCAATTCGTATTGCACCAACTGGGCGGGGTCGGCGATGAGGGCAGGCAGTTGATTATAGAGCGTCTGCTTTGTCCAGGTGTCCATGCGGAAGGCGGTAACGAGCTTTTGACAGGTGGTCCAGAATGCGGTTGTCGGGGGCGAGCGTGGGATTGGTGAGTTGGATGGTGAGGGAGGATGATGGGGGGATAACGGCCGTTACGCGCAACGTTTTGGTCTCAGCATCATACACTTCAACAAGCTCAGTGAACGGCTCAGTGGCAGAAATGGCGTTCACTTCGACAGGCTCAGTGAACGCCATTTCTGCCGCCACGTTTCTAAAGCAAACTACCCAGGTGCGCTCGGCTGGCAAATGCCCCGTCTCGCCTTCAGCCGCGCCAATCGTCACCGACCAGCCATCGGCTGACCAGCTTTGTTGGATGGGCGTGAGACTGTGGCTGTCCAGGCCATCGTCTTCATATAAATGGAAGGTGTTGTCTGCGCCAGGGAAGACGTGGACGACCAACTTGTCGGGATTTTCCACGCCATCGGCGGCGGCCAACGGCACAATCGCGCCAGCCCTGGCAAACACGGGAATCTCATCCAGGCGGCCATAAACCGCGTGCCAGCCATCGCCTGCGTAGCGCGTCCCGCTGAAGAAATCGAACCAGTCACCCTTGGGCAGCCAGACCGCCTGGCGGCTCAAGCCCACATCCGCAGCCATGGGTTCGATGAAGGGCGCGGCCAGCAGTTCACTGCCGAAGAGGTATTGGTCGGGGCAGTGGTAGGCGGGTTCTTGGGCGGGGAATTGGTGATACATCGGGCGCACCAGACGGCAGTTGTTCGGTGTGATTGCGCCAGGCCATGGTGTAGAGGTACGGGATGAGTTGGTGGCGCAGACGCATGGCGGTTGCGGTGACGCGCTCCGTTTCCGCATCCCAGCCCCACGGACGGCGCTCATGGAAGCGGACGTTGGTGCAGTGCAGTCGGAAAATGGGGCTGAACACACCAAACTGCACCCAGCGGGCGAACAGTTCCGCCTCTTCCACGCCGCCCATATGCCCGCCAATGTCGTGGCTCCACCAGCCATAATTCACATTGGCGGCGGTGGCGGTGAAGTAAGGCTGGAAGGCGAGCGAATCCCAGGTGACGTGGGTGTCGCCGGAGAAACCGATTGGGTAGCGATGGTTGCCGAGGCCGCCCCATCTGGAGAAGATAAACGGCCGTTTCGGCACTGAGCTGGGGTCACTGAGCCTGTCGAAGTGGAGCCAGGCTCGGCGACCCCATCGCGCCCCAAGTCATAAAAATGCAGATGATTGAGCCACCACAACGGGTCTAATCCTTGCACCGCCGACTGGGTGCCTTGCTGCCAATCCATCCACCAAAAATCCACGCCAGTCGGCTTCCTGCGGGTGATGGAGCTTTTCAAAATAGGCGCGGGTGAAGGTGTTGTCGGCGATGTCGAAGGGAACTGGTTTCTGGCTGGCGGGGTCGATGCCCATGATCTGCCGCCATGTCGGCGTATTGTTCTTCGTGGGGATAAACTGCCGTCGGCGGGATGCAGGTTGAGCGCGGTTTTGAGGCCGCGTTCGTGCAAGGCGGCAATGAAACCGGGCGGGTCGGGGAAGAGGTCGCGGTTCCAGGTGTAGCCCGTCCAGCCACTGGCGGCATTGCCGGTGTCGGTGAGGTGCCAATCCATGTCGACAATGCACACGGAAAGCGGCACATTGTTGGCCTTGAACTCGTCCATCAGGCCGAGCAGTTCGTCGGCGGAATAGGCCCAATAACGGCTCCACCAGTTGCCCAACGCCCAGCGCGGAATCATCGGCGCGGGGCCAGCCACCTGCGCAAACTCTTGCAAACAGGCGTCAACATCTTGCCCGTAGCCAAAAAAATAGAGGTCGAGGTAGCCATCAGGTGCGTGACGCGGTTCCAACCAGCCATCGGCGTTAAAAACGAGGCGCGGCGTATCGTCGTAGACGGCGTAGCCGCTGCGGGAGAGCAAGCCTTCTTCCAGCACCAACGCGCCATCGACATCATCCAGGGTGCGGGCGGTGCCAAGCAGATTGAGGGCATCATCTTCGCCAAAGTGCCAGGTTGCGCCGCTTTCTTTGAGGGTGATGGAGAGGGTTTCAGGAGTGAATCCGGCGGCGTTGGCTGTGTAGTTGAGTTGGAGATGGGCGGTGGTGAGGGTATAACGGCTCACTGAGCGTGTCGAAGTGCCGTTTTCCTCCACAAACTCAAAGTCTGGCACAGGCAGATTTCGATACCCAAAATGCTTGACTGGGGCGGTCTTCAAACTGGCCTGTCGGGCTGTATTCCAGACGCAGCAAGCGCGAGGTGAGGATGGTGAAGCGCATGTTTTGGAGGATGATAACGGCCGTTTCTGGCGCAACAGCATCAAATTGAATAGGAAATGTTTTGGTATAAGTCATAGGATTGTCTCCGTTTCAACATCAAAGGAATCAACCCGCCACTGGCACTCACTCACTGTCTGTCAGGGCGGGGCATAGTAGTATGGCTTGGGCTTGTTGGGAAGAAACGACCTGTGTCGCCGCATTGGGTTCCAAATATTGAATCGTTATCATAATTGTTATTGCCAGTATAGCGGAGCCACAATAATCCTTCATCATCCCTTAGTATGAATTTAGCGCTACACACTACAAAAAACAAAACACATTTCTTTATTGAAATGATACCCTTGATATACAATCCCAAAAGGGTGAACGACATGATGACATCAAGAGAAAAGGCCGAGGTTGCTCTTTTACACCAACGCATCCAAAAATTAGAACCACTCGAACGAGAATATAATCAACTCAAAGAACTTCTTGATCACGCGGCAAAAAGCGAACAGCTTGAAAAACACCTAAACAATGCTGTTTTGTATGTCCAGCCAGACAACAATCAAATCGTAGATGCCAACGCAGACGCTCTTGAATTTTTTGGCTATCCCTTAGAAGAACTCTTGGCGACCACAATTGATGCGTTGGAAATTAAAGACAGTCAAAAAGAAGTCATTATCTACAGTGAAAGCTCAATCGAATTCCAAATATACGACTGCGCCTTCTGGCATTATGATGGGCATGAACTCAGCACAAAAGTATGCAAATGGCTCATTACAAAAATCAACAAGCCTCTCTTATGCTACAGCCTTGAAGACACATCATTACACGCACGCCTCTGGCACGAACTCAGCCGCCGCGAAAATACCGATTACCAGTTTCAAGAAAAGCTAAAAATTTTGAATGAAATCACCATAGAACTAGGACATTTGGCATCATTTCATGAAATCTGTAAACGAGGTGTTGAACTTGGCATTCAAAAACTTGGATTTGACCGGCTGGCAATCTTTTTTCTAAACCCCTCAAAAACATTAATGGTCGGCACGTTCGGCGTAGATGAATATGGCGCGATTCGTGACGAACGCAACCAAAGTTGGGGATTTGCACATTCCTTTATTATGGATTTTGTAAACGGTAAACGAGAACCCGACATTAAACATGATAATGCTCCTCTTTATAATCAATCCTCTAAAGTTGTGGGATATGGTTGGCATGTCTCTGTACCCATCCTGGATGGCAACGAGTTCATAGGCTTCCTAACGGCCGATAACCTTCTCAACAAGAAAGAACTGGAAAATTTCCAACCAGACCTGCTCCGCCTTTTTGGGGCGACGATTGGGCATCTCACCTCTCGTCAGCTAGAACAGGAAACCATTCGCAAGCTTTCCAGTGCCGTTCAACATAGTTCCAGCATGATTATTGTGCTCAATACACAGCAAGTTGTTGAATTTGCCAATGACTCTTTTTGCCGCCTCTCTGGCTATCCCTTACAAGAAATTTTAGGCAAAAACCTGGCTATGCTTTTTCCAGTAGAACCGATGCAAACCATCAAAGAAACTATTGCGTCAGGGCAAACATGGCATGGAGAAGTCCTGAATTACAAAAAAAATGGAACAGCCTATGAAGCATTTGTTTCGATTTCTCCAGTCTATCTAGGCAATACCATTGAAAACTTTGTTATTGTGCAAGAAGATATTTCACTGTTCAAACAAGCGCAACAAAAAGAACTAGCGCTTCAGCTAGAACAAGAACGCGCCCATCTGCTGGAAACGTTCGTCACAGATATTGGCCATGAATTCAAAACGCCTTTATCCATCATTCATACAAGCAACTACATCGTGAGCCAATCTCAAGATATTCATAAGCGCCAAAAACATCTTGACAGAATTCAAGAGTCAGGTCGAAATTCTTACGCAGATGCTTGATGATATTCTTGAGATTGTCACACTAACCAGCACGCTTGAACTTAAATCCAAGAGAATCTATCTGGATCGGTTTCGTACAAGCCATCATTAACAATTTCATGCCATCTGCAAACAGGAAAGCAATTAAATTGGCAAATTAAATTAGACTCACACCTCATCACTTGAGGCAGATGCCAACAAGATTAGCCCGTGTTATTCAGGAGGTTTTCGAGAATGCCATCCAATTTACACCACCTGGCATGGCACGATTCATGTTAGTTTAATCGCATATGAAAAGCAGATTGGCATTATCATCCAAGACTCTGGCATTGGTATTCCTGCCGATGAAATCGACAAAATTTTCGATCGGTTTTATCGAGTGGATAAAGCACGTACCATGCGACATGCGGGGCTGGGCTTGGCGGTTGCCAAATTGCTCATAGAAGCACATCATGGCGAAATAAAAGTTGAAAGTGTACTGGAACAGGGAAGTCGGTTCGAGATTTTGTTGCCGCTAAAATAAATAACATGAGTTCTGAGTTAGCAAAATCTGAAAGGTTTATCGTCAAATATTGAACTCAGGTAAATAATATCCATAAGTGCAAATTTATCACTTCGCAATAAATTCAAAGTAGAAATTAAATGAAAAAAACGAGAATCATTACTAAATATAAACCCATCACCTCAGATAATCCTCCTTATCATTATCATGTTTGGTTTGGGTATCCGCTTATTGTTTTTAGGCAGAAATAGTTTCTGGCTTGACGAGGCAAACAGCTTGCGCGTGACATTATTGGGACAACAGGCTTTATGGGCAGGGCAATCCGAAGGCTACCATCCCCCCCTTTTTTATTGGGTGCTTGAACAATGGGTGCAATTCGGCCGGAGTGAATTCCATCTACGTTTAATTGCAGTTATTCCCGCAACATTGAGCATCCCCGTTTTATATCTGCTGGCTAAAGAGTGGTTTGATAAATACGTAGCTATGACAGCCGCCGCTCTGATGGCAGTCTCCCCCTTGCTGGTTTGGTTTTCCCAAGAAGCGCGTCCTTATGCGTTACTCTCATTCTTTGGCCTGCTCATTATGCTGGCTGTCACCAAATTATTCCGTCAACCAAAATTTTTGTGGTGGCTGCTTTTTGTGGTGATGATGACTGCGGCTTTATATCTTCATTATTTTGCCATCTTACTCATCCCATTTCAATTGGGGTTGTTTCTCGTTTTTCTTGCCACCAAACGCACCACCTGGAAACCCGCCATCTATTGGCTGGTTGGGCTATTTTTTGTGACTGTGGCTTGGTGGCCCTGGCTGCAAACGCCACCATTTACCCGATTTCTCGGATTTGCCACCACTGACCGCAACTATTTTGTTCATTTAATAAATCGGTACCTGGATTTTTCTTCCAATTTATCCATCGTATTGGGTATCGTATTGGGAATTACACTCCTCTTTGGTCTCTTTACCTGGCTCATATTCTTCAAGCTAAACTTGTTTTCTACTATCCAAAATTTCTTTCAGAATCTGCGAGAACAAACATGGGCACAACTCGCTGTCGGTTTCTTATATGTGTTGATTTTAGTCATATCGGTTTATCCCAGAGGCTATTCGATCAAGCGACAGTTGATATTATTTTGGCCGTTCCTTTTACTGGGGTTCGCTTATTTTGGGCCGTGGAAAAAACAAAACAGAACATGGCTGGCAACCATCCTGACGTTATCGTTCATCGCTTCGGTTATAAATATAGCTGTCATCCCCAAACCTGATTGGCGGGCAGCCAACGCCTATATCACCCAACATCAACAAGCTGGTGATATCGTTTTGCTTGAACCATCTTATATGACCATTCCATTTGATTACTATAATGGCGGCCACACGAATCAAAAGGGGAAAGCATTTGGGGTGGAACCGGATGCTATGCAAACCATTCTTGATGAAAACGAACGTATTTGGCTGATCATTCATGGCTCGGATTATGATGCCGAGCAACGGACTATTGACTGGCTAAATCAACATGCCGAGTTACAAGATTCGATTGATGTGTACAGGATCCATATTCGGCTTTATGAAAGCGAGGCTATGTCTGAGTGAGTGTTTTGATATGCGTTTAGAAGTCAGGGAAACTTTAGAAGGGGGGCGCGTCAACCAAATTGCGCGTATTGGCAAAACAGTTGTCCGCCCTGCAGGGGAATGGACACCAACCATTCACAGATTGCTTCACCATGTTCGAGCGCAAGGTTTTTTGAGTGTACCGGAACCGCTAGGCTTCGACGAGGAGGGGAATGAAATGGTCAGTTTTCTTCCAGGTGAAGTTCGTAATTATCCGTTGTCAGCAGCAGCAGCCAGTGTGGAAGCATTGGTTTCTGCTGCGCAGCTTTTGCGTGTTTATCATGACGCATCGGCATCTTTTATGAGCACGTTACACGGGGATGAGGTGTGGATGCTGCCGACTCGTGAGCCAGCAGAAGTGGTTTGTCATGGGGATTATGCGCCGTATAATGTGGTGCTTCAGGGCAATCAAGCGGTGGCGATTATTGACTTCGACACGGCTCACCCTGCGCCTCGCGTGTGGGATATTGCCTATGCTCTCTATCGCTGGGCACCGTTGACCCATCCTGATAATCCAGATGGGTTTGGAAGCCTGCAAGAGAAAATTGAACGAGCGCAGCTATTTTGTGATGCGTATGGGTTAGCCAATGCAAATCGGGTGGGATTGTTAGGTCTGGTCGTCGAGCGGTTGCAGGCTTTGGTAGACTTTATGCAGGCAGAAGCGGAGCGTGGAAATGAGGCGTTCCAAGCGAATATGGCAGATGGGCATCATCTCATTTACCTGAACGATATTGCGTATTTGAAAGCGTATTTGGATAAGACTGTGTGGTAAAAAATTTATGGCTAATAAAATCTCCCGCACTTACTTTAGTCCTTCTTGGGGGAAATTACAGGATTGGCTCAGGCTCAATCAGTCATTTTTCTTGTTATTGGCAGCATTTGTGGTGCTGCGCTTCTTAGCCATCTTACTGCTGCGTCCTGGCGGATTTATAGTCAATCATGGCCCAGACATGACTTACTATTTTGATGTGGCGCGATTGACGGGGAGTGGAGAACGGCCGTTTTTCGATTTTTGGATGGAATACCCGCCGTTAATGCCCTGGCTGATGACGTGGGCTTATCGCTTGAGTTTACATTTCCCAGTCTGGGAAACACCCATCTTCTGGTTCAACACCATCTTCCGCTTGCTGTTGCTGCCCTTCGACGCCGCCTGTCTCATTCTGGTCTACGCCAACTTACGCCAGTTTACCGACCGTGAACAAAGCCTGCTCGGCGCAGCACTGTGGGCTTTGTTATTCACCCCCTTATTCACCTTACTCAGTTGGTTTGACCCGCTCACCCTTAGCTTTTTGCTCCTGGGTCTGTATGGATTTTTGCGGCGCTGGCCGGTGGTGGCAGGGATAGCAATGGGGTTGGGATTTATGGCGAAGGTGCTACCTGTTGCCATCGCTCCGGTTGGTTTGTTTGTTTTCCGGCGACTGCGCACCAATGTGATCTATGTGGGCAGTGCAGCCGTGACGGTGCTGTTGGTTTTGCTGATGCCTCTGCTGCAAGCGCCAGAATATGTGCTTGCCTGGGTGCGGGCGCTGCTGAATGTTTCTGCCTGGGAAACGGTGTGGGCCTTGTGGGAAGGGTACGATGGCTATGGACTGGTGGCGCCGCTGAGTTCCCGCTACAACCCGGCGGCCGCAAATTTTGCCGCGAATGAAGCGTCTCTCCCCTGGCTGCCCATCACCCTGCTGTTTATCGGGGTTTATCTGGCTTCCATAACCCGGCACATTGATTGGGAAGACAAGCGGCGGGTGGCACAGTTCTCCTTGTTCAGCCTGGTGTGGTTTGTCTTTTATAGCAAAGGATACAGTCCACAGTGGGCAACCTATTTGAGTACATTGGCGTTGATTGCGCTGCCTATTGGACGCGGTTTGGGCTATGGCCTGATTCTAAGCGGACTCCTGGCAGCAGAATGGCCGATTGCTTTTATTGTGCTGCCCCAGGTGGATTGGTTTTTGACGGTGATTATTGTGTGGCGAACGGCCGTTATCCTGTTAATCGGTCTGGAGGCGTTAGCGCGAGCGCTGCCAGAAAACCGGGTGTGGCGAGCTGTGCAACGCGGGGCATTTCCCTTGGGACTAGGCGCATCGCTGTTGTTGACTGTGGTGTTAGCCCGTCCTAGTTATCAGGCATATGCTGCTGTCCGTCTGGAAGCGGAACCACTGGCATCTTTCATCACAGCCCAGCAACAAGCCAACGCGGACAACACCCTGATCGCATTAGCCCAACCGGATATGCTGGAACGGTTACAACCTTATTTGCCCGATCAAGCCATCGCCCTAATGCCTTATGCCTGGCCCACGACCGATGCGGCTGCCTGGTTGGCGGCACAAGCAGAGGACTATGACACGGTATGGCTGCTATTTGATAACAGTCAGGAAACGGGCCGTCCTTTACTTGAGAACGGCCGTTCCTGGTTAAAAAACAATGCCTGCCCGATAATGGAAACTTGGTACGGTGATGTGTGGGCAGGAAATTATGTCACCACGCCACCAGGAGATTGGGAAACGGCCGTTTACCCCTTTAATGACACGCTCCATTTACTTGCCAACACAAGCCCGCCAGAAACCGTCAATCCAGGGGATGGCTTTTGTGTGCAATTGCGCTGGTCAACAGAAGCGCCGCTTGAACAAGACTACACCATTTTCGTCCACATACTCGACGAAAACGGGCAGTTGGTAGCCCAAAATGATGTCACGCCCAATCCCAACATGACAAGTTGGATCCCCGATGAAACGATCACCACCCAACATGGCTTAGTTTTGCCGCCCACCCTGCCGTCTGGCAACTATACCATTCGGGCTGGTCTATATGATCCCGCAACAGGGGTACGCCTGTCACCCCAAAACGGGGCTGACAGCATCTTGTTGGGTACAATAACCATCATCCCGAAAACAACAAAATAGGGTTGACTATAAGGTAACTGCACACGGCTATGAATCGAAAAATCCTACTCGCCCCACATAACCCGAATTGGGTGCCGCAGTTCAAGGCTGAAGCGGCAACGCTAACCCAAATTTTTGGCGACAATCTTGTCGGCATTCACCACATTGGCAGCACGGCCGTTTCTGGCATTCAAGCCAAACCCATCATCGATATGATGCCCATTGTGTGGGATATTGATCAGGTAGACAGCCTGAATGATGCTATGGCAAAACTGGGCTACATCCACAAAGGGGAGCATGGTATACCAGGCCGCCGCTACTTCCGCAAGGGCAGCGACCAATACCACACGCACCACATTCACGTTTATCAGATTGGCAGCCCAGAAATTGCGCATCATCTTTTGTTTCGGGATTATTTAGGCAGTCATCCTGCAAAAAGCGGAGGCTTACGACCACCTGAAAACGGAACTGGCGCAAGTTCACAAAGACAGCCCCGAGGCTTATACCAACGCCAAGTCTGACTTTATTTTGACGTTAATTCAAGAAGCATTAGCGTGGCATCGTGAACGGGAACGGCCGTTACGCACCCTCCTAACCGCCCGTCTCCACCTTATCGCCCTCTCTCAGTCTCAACTTCAAAGCTGCCTGCAAGACCCATCCCTATTGGCAGCGAACCTCGATATTCCCCTGGCAGACGACATTTTCAGCCCCATTGTGCGCCGGGCAACCACCATCAAAGTCTCCAAAATGCGGCAAGAAAAACCAGACCGGCATCATTGGAACACCTACTGGCTAATCGTGCGCCGCGACAGTAACGTGGGTATCGGCACCATTGGTTTCAAAGGACAACCAGATAGTCAGCAATACAAAGTGGAAATCGGCTATGGGCTTTCTTCCCATCATCATCAACAGGGCTTTATGACTGAAGCGGCGCAAACGCTCACCCGCTGGGCACTGGTTCAACCAGATTGTTTAGGCGTTATCGCCACTACATATCCTGATAACATCCCATCCCAGCGAGTCCTTGAAAAAATTGGATTTGCTCGAAACGGGGAAAAAGATGGTGAGTGGGTGTGGGAAATCAAAAGCAAAATATAAACGGGGAAAACCCCGTTTGTAGTCGGTGATTTATCACTGGCAAAGGATCTCCTATGAAAATTCAACAAGTAGCTGGCTTTGAATGTGAAGCTGTAACCGGTCTCGCGGTTGTGATTGATGTGCTGCGGGCATTTACAACAGCAGCGTTTGCCTTTGCCGCTGGAGCAAAAGAGATCATGTTGGTGGGCAGCATTGATAAGGCGTTTGCGCTCAGAGAGACCATGCCCGAAGCTCTGCTGATGGGAGAGAATCGGGGCATATGGATTCCTGGTTTTGATTATGGAAATTCTCCGGCAGCGTTGATAGGATTGGATCTAAACGGCCGTTCTCTCATTCAACGCACCTCAGCTGGCACCCAAGGGGTCGTCAACTGCATCAACGCCGACCAGATACTGTGCAGCAGTTTTGTCATCGCTGGGGCAACTGCCAAACAAATTCACGCCCTGGCACCAGAGCAAGTTACCTTCGTTAATACCGGCATACGTCCCAATGCAGCAGGCTACGGGCTGGAAGACATCGCCTGTTCAACCTACATTTCTGCCTTGCTGCAAAACCAACAGCCCGATCCCGCTCCGTATCTCACGCAAGTTGTCAAATCCAGAGACGGTATCTACCACACAAACCTGGATGAGAAGCAACAAGCAGATGTACAATGCGCCATCGACCTGGATCGCTTTCCATTTGCCATGCTCGTCCACAAACAAAACGGACTGCACACCCTAAAACCAGTCACCCCATAACCCTTTCAACTTCCACCCTTCATCTTTCATCCTCTCAATACTGGACGGATCCGCTGCAAAGTGTGAAAATACAGAGTGCAAAAAAACAACTTCGTTTTAGGAGAAGAAATGAGTAAAGCAAAATTTAATGAAAAAGATAAAAGTGCAGTAAAAACATCTGGCAACAAAAAAAATCATGGCAAAGTTCATGAAAAACCAGCTCGCAAAGAACGCAAATGGTATCTTTCACTAGCGATTTTGCTAGTTTTACTTTCCGGCCTCTTCTTTACCTTCTGGGTATTTAATGAAACACGTCTTTTAGGCGGCACAGTTGCCGATTGGCCTTGGTGGGCTTGGGGCATCCTCGTCACCAACGTCGCTGATATTGTGGCTGCCCTGGCTATGTGGAAATGGAAAAAGTGGGGCTTGTGGCTCTACTTGGCCTCCATCGTCACCCGTACCGTCCTCATGGTTGCCGCTGGCGCATTCGGCACCGGTTTCGCCTCCTTCTTGCCGTTCGCCATCGTCGGTTACGCTGCCAGCTTAAGCTGGAAACAATTTGAGTAAATCAGCTATGCGTGTTGCCATTTTGTCTGACATTCATGGTAACAGCTTGGCTCTCAACGCCGTCCTGTCTGATATTGAAGCACAGGGCGGCGTTGATCATTTCTGGCTGTTGGGCGATTACGTCGCCCTCGGCCCAGATCCAGTGGGCGTACTCGCCCGTCTCGACCAACTGCCCCACACCACCTTCACCCGTGGCAATACCGACCGTTATGTCGCCCACGACCAACGGCCGTTTCCCTTCCAAGAAGATGTCCTCCAAAATCTCGATCTACTTACACGGTATGTTGATCTAAACTCAGGGTTTGCCTGGACAAAAGGGGCGGTAACGGCCGTTAACAAACTCAACTGGCTCTCCAATCTCCCGCTCGAACACCGCACCACGCTTCCCGATGGCACTCGCTTTCTTGGCGTGCACGCCGCCCCTGGCACCGATGACGGTTTTGGCTTCAAACCAGGCATGGATACGGAGCAAATGGCTGCGCAGCTCTCCAACTGCAACGCCGACCTCGTTGTTGTCGGCCATACCCATCAACGCATGGATGAGCAAGTGGGTGACATACGTCTCATCAATTTAGGCAGCGTCAGCAATCCCGTTGGCGGCGACCTGCGGGCCAAGTATGTCATCCTTGCCGCCGACGAAACCAGCATCACCATCGAACCCCGCTTTGTTGACTACGATCATCAAGCCATCATCGACCAACTTGAAACCACCGGCCATCCCAGCGCCGCATTCATCAGCCAATTTATGCGCGGCGAGATGTAAAAATAGAGATTAGAGATTGGAGATTTACGAGACTTAATCTCCAATCTCTAATCCCCAATCTCAATAGGTTTTCACATGAGTCACACAAACTCCGTCGAACTGGTAAAAAACGAAGGCTGGGATGAGCGCATCCTGGTGCTGCGCAACGATGAGTTGGTCGATACCTTCATCGTTGTCACTGAAAAGTACGTGGTGGTGGTGGATACGATGATTAATGCGGAAACGGCCGTTACCCTCCACAAACACGCCCAAAAACACCTCACCCCCAACCGCCAACTGCTCGTCATCAACACCCACGCCGACTACGACCACGCCTGGGGCAATCAAGTTTTCAACACGCCCATCATCGGCACCCACCAATGTGCTGAGTTATTACGCAGCATAAAAACACAAGAACGTCTGGCAAAAATGCAAGAACAAGAGCCAGACATTTTCAATAGCGTTATCCCCACCCCACCTACCATCCTTTTTGAAGAAACCCTCACCATCGCCTGTGGCGACCTCACCCTGGAACTTTTTGCCACGCCAGGACACACATCCGATCACATCTCCATTTACATCCCAGAAATTGATACCCTTCTAGCCGCTGATGCGGCCGAAATCCCCTTTCCCTTCGCTCGTACCACTGATGGGCTGCCCCATATGCGCAACTCGCTCAATAAACTAGCCAATTTTGACGCTCAAACCGTGCTTTACTGCCATGCGCCTGTTACAATCGGGTTACAACTTCTCCACGACAACATCGCCTACTTCACCAAAGTGGAAGCTCATTGTCGGTCAGCCTTAGCGCAAGGGATTCCCGCCAAACCAGATGAAAACGCCGATGTCGCCGCGCTCATCAATCTAACCTTCGACGAAGCCACACCCCATAACAGCTATTGGCAAGACATTCACGACTATTACCGTACCCAAGGCCATGAACAACAGATTCGCATGATGTTGGAATGGCTAGATTCTAGTAAACAGTAATCAGTAAACAGTAATCGGTAAACGAATCCGATAACCGATTACTGAACACCGATTACCGACTATAGAACACCGATTACCGATAACCAAAAAATGGAACCCATCCGCATAGAACTCCCCACAGGTCTCGACGTTGGCGGTGTCAACGTTTATCTTTTCAAACAGCCGGAACCGGTGTTGATTGACGCTGGCATCAAGTCAGAAGAAAGCTGGGAAGCGCTGCAATTTGGACTGGCGGAGCACAAGCTCACCGTCATGGATCTTTCGCGCGTCATCATTACTCATCCCCACATCGACCACTTCGGCGGTGCAGGCTTGATTCAGGCTCACAGCGACGCCGACATCTGGATTTGTGACCTGGGTGCGCCCTGGCTTACCGCCACCAGCGACATGTGGGAGAAACGCCTCAGCTACTACAAAGAAGAATTCCTTGTCCGTGTTGGCCTGGAAGAAGCAGCCGCTAACATGATTCTGGCTGGTATGCGGGCTATCGAACAACAAAGCGCAGCCATCGACCCGGCGCGGTTGCATACTTTCCCGCAAGATGGCACACTGCAACTGGGCGGCATGGCCTGGCAAGTCATCCACACCCCCGGCCACAACAGCGCCATGACTGTGTTTTACCAGCCAGAAAGCAAGATGCTGCTCTCCGCCGACCAACTGCTGAAAACGACACCCACACCTGTGGTAGAACGGCCGTTATCCTCCCCCAATCGTATCCCAGCCCTGCCTCTCTTCATGCAATCCATGAGCAAAATCGCTGCGCTTGATATAACGGCCGTTTATCCCGGTCACGGACGGCCGTTTGGCGAAAAATACGGTCTCGACCACCACATCATCATCGACAAACAATGCAGCCGCATCCAAAGCCGCAAAGCCGAATGCCTCACCCACATCAAAGAAGGCACACACGTTCCCGCCCAACTCGTCGATAAAATGTATGCCCATCACCCGCCCCAATTCCGCTTCGCCGGACTCTGGATGCTCATCGGCTACCTCGACCTGCTCCTGGCAGACGGCGCCATCCGGCAAGAAACAGTAGATGGTGTGTGGCATTACTACCCTATAAGCTAGAGGAAAGGGCGAGAAAATTTAGACTCATTATGGCGCAATCACTCACAAATTCTATCTTGCAGTTGCTAGAGACCCATCAAAACAAACATATTCACCAACGATATCAAGGGCAGCAGCTTAACATCTGGGATCTATCAAGACAAGCCTTGCAGTGCAAAGAAAGAATTATTGCAACATTGCTCGAATCAAACTCTCCAGTATTCATGGAATATGATGAATCCCCTATTGATTCCAAAATTCCTGGCAATTGGCAGCAATTCAGTCCTAACGTATGGCAAATTGATTCAAACTTAGCAACGGCAAATTTCTTCGAATGGAGCTATTTGGGTGGTTGGCTGCTCTATATCACAGAAAAACCAGTCGTATCTTGGCCTGACATCTTTAAAGATGAACCAATACAACTTGAACAATTTTTTACTGAACACAATATTCCAATTGTAATAACTTCTTTTTGGGATGATACAGATTGGACTATTTTCATAACTAACATAAGCAATACCATTCAATCGAACAAATGATGAGATAAAAATCTGCGCAATCTGCGGATAAAAATGAAAAACACGCCCTTCCCTACACCCAGCCAATTCGAACCGCTGCCCATCATCTACCAGGGCATCGTACCCGCTGACTACCTCGACGTCATGGGCCATATGAACGTACGCCACTACCTTTCTCTCTTCGACGATGCCGCTTGGGAATTCTTCGTCGGCTTCGGCATGGATCAGGCGTACTACGAATCAGGGCAAGGCGGTGCCTTCGCCTTGCAGCACTTCATCAACTACCGCGCAGAAGTCCATCAGGACGACCACCTCACCATTCGCGGACGCCTGTTGGGGCGCTCCGCCAAGCGCGTCCACTTCATGCTCTTCATGGTCAACAACACCCAGGGCAAACTCGCCGCCACCCTGGAATCCCTCGGCTCCCACGCCGACCTAAGCCAGCGCCGCACCTCTCCCTTCCCACCCACCATCGCCGCCAACATCGATGCCATTCTGGCAGACGCATACCCAACTCAATTGGCAAGCACCCACTTCTGGGGTGATATATCCGTAAGTATCAAGTTTGTGGTAACGGCCGTTATAAGTTTTCAATGATTTCAAATACAAACCTGTCATTCCTGCGAAGGCAGGAATCCATAGGCCACCACCAATGGATTCCCGCCTTCGCGGGAATGACACAACTATCTGCTGGAATTGGAAATCAAAAAGCCTTTATCACAAGCCAAGTCAATAATCAGCACAAGGAGAGTGTCATATGTTAGGTTTAATGATGGACTACCAGCTCACGCTGGACCGTATTCTGGAACATGCCAACCGCATGTATCCGCGCAAGCAGATTTCCACCATGCAGCTCGATGGCTCCATGCATCGCTATACCTACGCCGACATGTACAAACGTGTCAAGCGCCTGTCAAAAGCGCTGGTTAAACTGGGCGTGCAGCCAGGCGACCGGGTAGCCACCTTTGCCTGGAACCATTACCAGCACATGGAACTGTATTACGCCATTCCTGGTGCCGGAGCCAGTCTGCCACACCCTCAACATTCGTCTCTTTCCCGACCAATTAGCCTACATTGTGGATCATGCAGAAGACCATATCGTCTTCATCGACGCCACCTTGCTGCCGCTATACGAACGTATCGCCCACCAGATTACGTGCGTCAAACATTACGTGCTCATCAACGCTACCCCAGACACAAAAACCAGCTTGCCCAACGTTCTTTATTACGAAGACCTAATCGAAGACTCTGACGAAGATTTTTCGTGGCTCTGTTATGAAGAGCACATGGCGATGGGGCTGTGTTACACCAGCGGCACGACTGGTAATCCGAAAGGGGCGCTCTACAGCCATCGATCCATGTTCCTGCATACAATGGGCGAGAATTCAGCCTCGGCGCTAGGCATCCGGGAATCTGATGTGGTGCTGCCAGTCGTACCCCAGTTTCATGCGATGGCTTGGGGACTGCCTTACGCTTGCGCCATGGCTGGTGCAGATGTCGTCATGCCCGGGCCACACCTCAAACCAGAGCCAATCGCCGACATGATCGCCAACGAAAAAGTAACCATCGCCGCCGGTGTGCCTTCGATTTGGACGGCGCTTTTCCAGGAATTGAAACAAAATCCGCGTGATACTTCCAGTATGCGGGCAACCGTTGTCGGTGGTTCCGCCATGCCACGAGCGCTCATCAAAGCATACGAAAGCGAGCTAAATATCCCTGTCGTCCATGCCTGGGGCATGACAGAGTTGTCGCCGCTGGGTACAGTTTCACTCCTGCTGGGCAAGCACCAGGATTTGTCTGACGACGAGAAATGGGACATCAAAGCGAAGCAGGGGTATGCCATAGCCGGTGTGGAAATGCGCATCGTCGATCTGGATGGCAATGAGCTGCCCTGGGATGGCGTGCAGATGGGCGAATTGCAAGTACGCGGTCCCTGGATCATCAAGCAATATTACAAACGGGAAGTGACGGAAGATTACATGACGGCCGATGGCTGGTTCCGCACGGGCGATGTCTCCACCATCGACGAAAATGGCATCATGACGATTACTGACCGCACCAAAGACCTGATCAAGAGCGGTGGCGAGTGGATTTCCTCGGTTGAGCTGGAAAACGAGTTGATGGCGCATCCCAAGGTGATGGAAGCGGCGGTGATTGCGGTGCCTGATGAAAAATGGTCAGAACGGCCGTTTGCCGCCGTCGTGCCTACCCCTGATGGACATGATCTCACCGAAGCTGATCTCAAAGCATTCCTCGAAACCCGTGTCGCCAAATTCTGGATACCAGAAACCATCCTCTTCGTCGAAGAAATTCCCAAGACGAGCGTGGGCAAGTTTAGCAAGCAGACGCTGCGCAAGATGTATGCGGCGGGGCAGCTTACTCAGTAAACGGTGAACGGTGAACAGTGAACAGTTGGGTATTGAGTGGCTAGCTGTTCACTGTTTAGGGGGAGGAAACGGCCGTTATCCTTCTGGCAATCTCTCTTTAGGGCATATGGTGGATGCTGGATAGTTTCCCCCCAAGTCTTATGCTAAAATGAAACCATACAAGTCAAGAGGTGAAACATGTTGACAACCGTACAAGCGATTGTTGAAAACAATCAAATCAAACTGCTGGAAGAAATGCCTTTAGAAGCGGGGCAAAAGCTCCTCGTCACCTTTCTCACCGATTCCGAATCTCAATTCTGGATCACAACCAGCCAGAGCAGCTTAGATGACATTTGGGATAATGAGGAGGATGACGTTTATGCCCAGTTACTCGAAGGGTGATGTCATTTACCCCCAAAATTCCTAGAGACTCAAAAAGCATAAATACGGCGGGAGGGAAACGGCCGTTATCCCCCAATTGCCCTCTCTTTTCCTCAGTTCCTCAGCAGTCACCCAAACAAGCAAAAAAGATACAGGCAGAAGGCAGATGGGCCTACCCTGAGCTTGCCAAAGGGATGAATTTGGATGTGGCTGTTCTTTTTTGCCGTTTTCCTTCTCTTCTGTGTTTGCGCCTGCTCTAGACAGGGTTTATACTTTTAGCTATACAGTTGTTCTCTGTACAGGAGCGCC
Source organism: uncultured Chloroflexia bacterium (assembly GCA_963747345.1). Lineage (GTDB taxonomy): Bacteria > Chloroflexota > Anaerolineae > Promineifilales > Promineifilaceae. The sequence continues at coordinate 39,093 of CAVVFA010000028.1, forward strand.
AAACCGTGAAGAAAATCACACTTTACAGCGATCTAAACCACAAAAACAAGATGTATCATCAGCCTAATGCGGCTTTGTTCAACATAGGATTAGGTGGCGGCTCCGCAGATTCCGCGCCGCACGAATCCTCGCTTCGTTAGGTTGTTGTTGTGGGTAAATCATGTGCGAACACGAACAAATATTTTGCATAAATCATTACGAGATAATTCGCAAGTACAAATGTGAGACATGCGGAGAAGTAATGATGTGTGCTTGTGAAGAAAAATTTGCAAGGCGTTTCTTGCCGCACCAAATTGATGAAGGGCAAGAATACGGAACACGCCGAAGTGTGCCAGTAACAATTGGTTTTCAGGAAAATATTTGTAATACCTGTCGCAACTTACCCGAAGAAGCGCACCCAATGGCTGAAATATATGGTAATTCTTCAAAGATACGACGTTATTACTGGCGAGAGATATTTTTTGAAACAACCAAAAGATTTGCGGATTGGGCTTTAGAACAAGGTTTTGGAAATGAGCATACTGCTCGCCAAGAACATCCTGACAAATACCTTGAAATTGAAAGATTGATAATACAAGATATTCAAGAGTTACATAAACTTTCACCAAAATATCTTTACCAAGAAGAGTCTCAAAGCCAAGTTTTGGCAAAAAATAATGTGGGAATCATTGATATTGATGGAACATATGTAAAGACTGAAGAGCGAAAAACTAGCGTCTTGTATGAAGGAAAGTTGTATACGGTTGAAGAATTCGCAACCCAGTACTATATCCAAAAAGGCTATGCTGTATTAGAAACAGAGAGTATCCCATTTCACACCCTGTTTGGTGTTTTTATGTGGATTGTGATTCAAGACCCCGGGGATCCTCATCAACAAATTATCGGCTTTGGTGACCGTGCAGCTTTTGAAAAAGGACGAGTCGGCGAAGAAATCTGGACACATTTACCCGATGATTTCGGAGGAACTGAATACGCGATAAGACGAGATACAGCTATTAAGGAACATCTTGCGAATATTCCTTACGAAAAAGAAGAACTTTTTTGGCTATTCGATTACTGGGTAAATCCAAGCGAAGATTTGCGTCAATATCTTTGGGCGCATCGCCAACAAGATGTTGAGAAAGCACGAAAAATAATTGAAATTTTGCCGATAGAAATTACCCATAGAATTCTCAAATATTTGGTTGCCGATTATTGGAAAAGGTATACGGGTTGGCCGGATTTGCTAGTTTATAACGATGGCGAGTACTTTTTTGTAGAAGTGAAGTCATCAGGTGATAGGCTTCGTGAAGATCAAAAGAACTGGATTTATGGAAATACGGATGAATTAAAACTACCATTTTACCTGATGAAGATTCATAAACGCCGAGAAATTGTTGTGTGACCGAGCTTACCCAGCATGAACCCCGACTCGCCTTTGGCTTTGGTAGAATGATGATATTGAGCAAGTCGCCAAGCGGGTTATACAAACATTAAGCATTCAGGTTCGCGCGGGGTTGGGGATGTGGTGTCAGACGAGCGGGTTGAAAGAAATATGTGAGCGGCGGAAGAGTAACGACCATTTACCAACAAAACCGACGCATTGAGGATTGGCAAACGGCCGTTATCCCCACAAATCAGTAAAACAAGTCGCAAACGTGTCAGCAGTCACATCTCTTTAACACAAAAAATCATCCCGAAGGTTCTGGGACTCTGCCCCAGACCTTTTTGCAATGGCGAGATGGGGGAAAAACGGCCGTTTTCCCCCTCAACCAATCCAATCAAAATTCCACCTGCAACATTCTCATAGCGTGTTATGATCACGCCCTATGAGCGACACCAGCCACTTCACCCACCTGCACGCCCACTCCCACTTCTCCCTGCTGGGCGGCACCGCTTCACCAGAGGCGCTGGCACAACAAGCCGCCGCCTCTGGCCTCAAGGCACTGGCTCTCACCGACACCTTCGGCCTCTACGGCGCAGTCGCCTTCGACAAAGCGTGCCGCGCCGCCGGCATCAAGCCCATCACCGGCCTCGTCGTGCCGGTAGCTGTGCCCCCAACTCGCCGCCTGTCGATACCAGCTATCCCGGGCAGATCATTCTGCTGGCGACGGGCCCAGAGGGCTACCGCTCGCTCAACAAGCTCTCCACGCTGCTGCTGGGCAGCCCCGACCAGGAACGGCTGCACCACGGCCTCACCTGGGCCGACCTCAAACCGCACAGCGACGGTCTCATCTGCCTGGATGGGGGACGGCGCGGCTGGCTAGACCGCTTCGTCCGCGCCGGGCATGACAAGGCCGCCACCCACGTCGCCTCGCAGTTGGGCAGCATCTATGAAGACCGCGCCTACATCGGCGTGGAATGGCACCAGCGCGGAAGACACGGCCGTTATCACCGAACTGATCCGCATTGGCGCCCGCTTTGGGCTGGAACCTGCCGCCACTCAGCCAGTTTATTGTTTGCAGGAAGAGGAACGGCCGTTACTCCGCCTCCTGTCCGCCATCAACCAAAATTGCCCCCTTGAGCAAGTGCCAGCCGCCACCATTCCTGGCTTCGACGATCCGCAAATCGACGTGCATTGGCTGCCACCGGAAACCGTTATCGAACGCTTCGCCGCCTTCCCCGACGCCATCAGCAACGCCGCCCACATCGCCGACCAATGCCAACCCTGCCTGCCAAACGGCCGTCCCCTCTGGCCCACGCTGGATTTGCCGGAAGAACAAACGGTAGAAGAAGCGCTGGAAATTCAAGCACAAAGCGGTTTAGAAAAGAAACAATAACAGTAAACAGTGAACAGTTTACAGTGAACAGTGAACAGTCAACGGATAACGAGCAATCTCTAATCTCCAATCTCCAATCTCCCCCCACCTACCAAACCCGCCTCACCAAAGAACTCGCCGCCATCAACCATCACGGCTTTGCGCCGCTTTTTCTCGTGGTGGCAGATTTAGTGAGCTTTGCCCGGCAGACGGGCGTGCCGGTGAGCACACGGGGCAGTGTGGCAAACTCGTTGGTGGCTTATGCCCTGGGCATCACGACGGTGGATCCGGTCGCCAATGGGCTGTTGTTTGAACGTTTCCTCAACCCCGCCCGCACCAGTCTGCCCGATATTGACCTGGACTTTTGCAGCCGCCGCCGCGACGAAGTGCTGCATTACGTTGTCGAGAAATACGGCGCGGACAAAGTGGCGCTCGTGGCGACGATTAGCACGATGCAGCCCAAATCGGCGGTACGTGAAACGGCGAAAGCGTATGGCCTGAGCGCGGCGCAGCTCAAACGCCTGTCAAAACTCATTCCGCGTGGCTGGCATCCTGATCCCAGCCGCCGCGAAGAAGTGAGCCTGCCCGACTTGCTGGCGCAAATCGAGGACGCGCAGGAACGCGAGGTATTTGCCACCGCCTACAGTCTCGTCGGCCAGCCCCACCATCTCAGCGTACATCCGGGCGGCGTGGTCATCACCCCTGGGCCACTCACCGACACAGTACCCGCCCAGTGGGCGACCAAAGGGTTTCTCACCACCCAATTTGACCACCGCGACCTGGAAACCATCGGCCTGCCCAAGCTGGATTTGTTGGGCATTCGGGCGCTGACGGTGTTGGCAGAAACGGCCGTTTCCATCCGCACATCCCACGACCCCGCCTTCCAATTAGAAACCATCCCCCTCGACGATGAACCCACCGCCGACGCGATTTCGCACGGCGATACCATCGGCGTCTTCCAATGCGAGTCGAGCGGCGCGCAGCGCACCCTGCGCCAATTGAAAGCGAGAACGGTGCGCGATCTCGCCGTCGCCAATGCTTTTTTCAAGCCAGGGCCAGCCACGGGCGGCATGGCGCAAGCCTTTGTGCGCCGCTATCGGGGCGAGGAAGTTGTCACGTTTTTACATCCGGCGCTGGAGCCGATTTTAGGGCCAACGCAGGGTGTGCTGCTTTTTCAGGAGCAGGTTTTGCGCGTGGTCACAGAAATTGCCGGACTGAGTTGGGCGCAGGCGGAGCGGGTGCGCAAAGGTATGAGCAAGTTCCAATCGAAGGAGATGTCGGCGCTGCGGCTGGCGTTTGTGCACGGCTGTCAGCGTGCCGCCCCCAATGGGCAAGCCTTCACGCCAGCCCAGGCCGAAACGCTGTGGGAACAGGTGAGCGCGTTCGCTGGCTACGGCTTCAATCAAGGTCACGCCACTGCTTACGCCGACGTGAGTTTCCGTTCCGCTTACCTCAAAACCCACTACCCCGCCGAGTTCCTCTGCGCCCGTCTCGCCGACCATGGCGGCTTCCACCATCCCGCCGTCTACATGGCCGAAGCGCGGCGGTTAGGTATTGGCACGAGAGCGCCGCATGTTAATTTTAGTGGGCGGAAGTTTACGCTAACAAGAACGGAGATTGGAGATTGGAGATTGGGGATTGACATGAAATCTCCAATCTCCAATCTCCAATCTCCAACTCTGTGGATGGGTCTCGGCCAAGTGCGTGATCTGCGGCGGCAGTCGGTGAAGGAAATTGTGAGGAAACGGCCGTTCTCATCCCTGCATGATCTCCTGGACAAAGTAGACTTACGGGAGAAGGAAATCACCCATCTCATTCAGTGTGGGGCGTTGGATGGGTCTGGGCGAGAGTCGCGCCGCGATGCTGGCTGATGCGGAAGAGATTTTGCGGGCAGGCAGTGCACGGCAGATGAGTTTTGGCTTTGGGCAGGAAACGGCCGTTCCGCCAGAAACCATCGCCCAGCGCTTTGAGTGGGAAAACCACCTGCTCGGTCTGCCCATGAGCGTGCATCCGCTGGATTTGGTTGGGAAGCTGCCCAAGAGACTGCCCATCCGCCAACTGCCGTCCTATTTGGGCAAACGTGCCACCCTCGCTGGCACACGCCTGCCCGGCTGGACGGGTGGACAAGGCTTCTTCCTGGATGATGGCGACAGCTACATCATTGTGCGCGGGCTGGATAAGGAGAAGCCTGAAGTGTGGGGGGCGTTGGTGGTAAACGGCCGTTTTCGCCAGGACGAATGGGGGACGACCTGGTTCCAGGCAGAGTCGGCAAAGCTGGTATAATAAACGCATGGAGAATTGGAGATTAGAGATTGGAGATTGGAGATTCGCATGAAATCTCCAATCTCCAATCTCTAATCTCACAAACTAAATCAATGACCGACTCCTTCTTCATCCAGCATATCGACGCCGTTTACTTCTTCTACGGTCTAGCCTTTTTCAGTATGGGACTAGCCGTGATGCTGGAATCGCGCCGCACCTCTGAATTTCGCATCGCGGGCGCCATGATGTTCCTGGCGGGATTCGGCCTCCTTCACGGCCTGCATGAATGGACCGATATGTTTGTGCAATTAGGCAAATTTGAGTCACTTTCTCCTGAGCAATCTTTCCTCTTCAATGGCATACGAATTGGGGAACTCGTGTTTTCCTTCGGCCTGCTAATCGTCTTTGGCATTCGCCTGATCACCTCGAATCGCACCACCAATGGCCGTGAAAACAACTTTGCCTGGATCGTAGCAGGCATTCTGATAGGTTTCTGGTTCGTCAGCATTTTACTCACACGTTGGATCTATGATCCTACGGCTGAAGAATTCATCATCTCGGCAGATGTGTTGGCACGGTATATTGTGGGGATTCCAGGCGCACTGCTGGCAGCCTGGGCAATCGTCCTGGAGCAGCGGGCATTTAAAGCCTATGGTATGCCAGACTTTGGGCGGGCGCTGCTCGGCGCAGCTATTGCTCTGGCCTTGTATGGTCTCATCGGGCAGCTTTTTGTGACACCAAGTTTTTTGTTTCCGGCCAATATCATCAATAGCGAATTGTTCTTTGAATTATTTGGGTTTCCTGTGCAGTTGTTTCGGGCGATAACGGCCGTTATCGCCGCCATTTTTATCATCCAGGCCCTGCGTGCTTTTGAGGTTGAAACCCGTCAACAAATCCTTACCGCCAACGACGCCCGTATGATGGCGCAGCGCGATGCCTTATTCATTCAAGAACAAGCCCAGCGTGAAACAGAAGCCATTAACAGTGAACTACAAGAAGCTGTGCAAGAACTCTCCATTCTTTATGAACTATCCCGTAATTTGGCCGCCACCATTGACCGTGACACGCTGCTGCAAAAGACAACGGCACAAGTGTTTGATACCCTGCCCCGTATCGGCGGTGGCATGGTCTTGCTGCGCGAAAAACCAGGACGGCCGTTAGAAATTGTGGCCCGGTCTGGCTATCAAGATCGAGGCAAGATCAATCCCGCTTTTTGAATGTCCCTACGACCGCGCCTATATGCTGGGCCAATATGTAGCCGATACCGGCCATCTCGCCTGGTGTGACGGCGAAAACATCGTCGATTTAGGCGAAGATCAACATCGTCATGGCACGCGATCTTGCAGAACCCATCAGAATTGATATTGGCGGTCATACCATTGGCGTTCCCCTTTTTGCCAAACAGCAAGTCGTGGGCAGTGTCGTGTTTAGCGTTAAGCAAAACATAGAGCCATTTACCCATCGTGACCTATCCCTTATCATCGCCATTGCCGGACAATTAAGCATCGCCATCGAAAACGCCAGTCTTTATCAGGAAGTACAAGAGCGCGAAGCCATGCGCGGTGAAATGCTCCAGCAGGTCGTCGCCGCGCAGGAGAAGGAACGCCAGCGCATCGCTCGTGAACTACACGACAGCACAGGGCAATCTCTTACCGCCCTCGGTTTGGGTCTCGCCGCCGCCAGTGACAATCTCTACAAAAATACAGACATCGCCGCCCATCAATTGCAAGAATTACGGGCGCTCAACTCGCAAACCTTACAAGACGTACACAACCTTGTCACCGATTTGCGCCCCTCGTTGTTGGATAATTTGGGATTGATGTCGGCGTTGCGCAGTCAAGTGCAAGCCTTCCAAAAACGCACGGGTGTCCACGCTGCGTTTACGCATACGGGCATAAAACGGCGGGAAGACCCCAGTATGGAATTAGCCCTTTACCGCATCGCGCAAGAAGCGCTGACCAATATTGCCAAACACGCCCAGGCCACCGAAGCCAAAGTCCGGCTCATTTCCCGCCCAGACCGTCTCTGCCTCAGAATCCGGGACAATGGCCGAGGCTTCAATACGGAAAAGGTATTGGATTCAAGTCAGAAGGATAGGGAATCGTGGGGCTTGCTCGGGATGCAGGAGCGCGTTTCCCTCATTGGCGGTCACTTTTTCATCCGATCGCGACAAAATGTGGGTACAATTATTCAAGTTTGTATCCCCTTGCCCCAAAAGGAAGAAGCCCATGTCGAAGAAAATTAAGCTCATGTTGGCCGATGATCATGCTGTTGTTCGCTCTGGTTTGCGGATGCTGCTGGATGCCCAGCCGGATATGGAGATTATCGGTGAAGCGGAATCGGGCGCAGAGGCGGTCGCCAAGGTGCAAGAATTGAGACCCGACATTGTGCTGATGGATGTGGAGATGCCAGAGATGAATGGCATTGAAGCGACTCGGAAGATTAAGGAAAGTGTGCCAGAAACGGCCGTTCTCGCCCTAACCATGTATGAAGATGAGCAATACTTCTTCGAGATGCTCAAAGCGGGTGCCTCTGGCTACGTGCCTAAACGCGCCGCCCCCGATGAACTGGTCAACGCCATCCGCACCGTCAGCAGAGGGGACGTCTTCCTCTACCCCACCCTCGCCGCCCGCCTCGTCAATGACTACATCAACCGGGATGAAACAACGGCCGTTGCAGACGAAGAAGACCTCACTCCTCGCGAAAAAGAAGTCCTCATCCAAATCGCCGAAGGGCTAACCAATCCCGAAATCGCCGAAGAACTGACCATCAGCATCAAAACCGTAGATCGCCACCGCGAAAACATCATGCGCAAACTCAACCTGCACAGCCGCGTTGATCTCGTAAAATATGCAATTCGCAAGGGATTAATTGATTTAGAAGATTAAAAGATTGGGGTAGCAAAGTTGCAAGGTGGCAAGGTATCAAAGCAACGTGCTGCGCCAATACCCTGCCACTTTGCCACCTTGCTACTTTTTACGCATGTGCCGCTTGATAAACAGGGCAATCGGGACAACCAGAAGGGAGAATACCTTCCGCCGCCAGGCGAGCCACCCAACATGGTTTTCCCCGTTGCTGATGAGCAGCACAATCAGGGCGAGTAGCCGGATCGCAATTTTTGATCATCCAGCAAGGCAGTTGAATGGCTGGTTTTTTCTCAAGGGCTGGTTTCGCAAAAGCAGGTTGAGTAATGACCGGATTCTCAGGGAAGATTTGTCCTGGTTGAGGCACTGGTGAGGCTTCTCGTTCTTTTGCTTGTTGTTCCTGTGCCTCCCGCTCCCATTTGTCCACCATGCGGTTCATGAAGTAGCCCACCCCCATGAGCAGCACAAACGGCGCAATACAGCGCAATGCAAATAGTAAAACCATCACCCCAGTTGCTTCAAATTCGTTCATTTCCCACCTGCTTTTCAGTAAACAGTGAACGGTTTACAGTGTACAGTTAAGCGATAGAAACCACTGTACACTGCTTACTGTTCACTAAAAATCAGTCGCCCGACATTGCCGGTACTGCTATTGGTGCCAACACATGTTCTTCATGCACTTCGTAGTGATCAATGATGCGGAAATAACGAACACCAATCGAGAAGACCAGCAAACCGTATGCAACCACACCTGACCCAGCACCTATCTCCACAAGCGAAGGCAGGTAACTGGTGAACAACGCCGCTGCATTTTGCGGCAGATAACTGTAGACCACCATCTGACCCAGCATATTGGTATCCCAACGGTAGAGAATCAACCCAATAACCACCATCCCCGTCGCCCAGATTTGCAAACGCGCATTCTTGCGCCAACTTGGTACGAGCAAAATAATCATCGGAATGATGATGCCAATAAGCATTTCACCCACCCAGAAGTTAATCGCCAGCGTTCCTTGTGTTAGATAAGTCCAGGTCTCGCTCCCTATTGATTCAACATTATAACTCAGGAAAAGCAAATCCCAAACACGCAGAAAGAGGTATGCAATCAGTACCCAGCCAATATATTTGGCGACGATATTGAGCAGTTCTGGCTTGATTTTGGCTTTGGATGTGATGCGCGATGTCACTTGCGAAGCAAACACGACCATCGCCGGGCCGGCTGCTATCGCCGAAACGATAAACAGCACAGCCACGGTTGGTCGATTCCAGGCGTATCTGCCACGTAGCACACCATATGTAACCCCCAGAGATGTTTGATGCAGCATAGAAAGGCAGAGTCCTACTACAGCAAGAATGGGTGCTAATTTGTGAACGGATACCATATGGCCGCCAAGTCCAGGCCAACGACTTTGTACCATGTCGCTGCCACCTATAATCGGTGTTACTTCTAACGCCAGCACAGACAGGTAGAGCGTAACGCACATCGTCACTTCCCACAGCGGGGAGTGGATGTTCCAGTAAGCCATCGAGTGCCAGAAGCGGTCAGGCCGGCCAATATCGAGCAACAGGGTGAGTACAGCCATTGTGTAACCGATTAAGCCGAGATAAACGGCCGTTTTCGCCACAGGCATCAACTTTTTAATCCGCAGTAAGTAAACCAGCGCGGAAATCGTAAACGCACCGGCAGCCAGAGCAATCGAAGAAAGGTCAATACCAATCCACAAGCCCCAGGGTACCAGGTCAGTCAGGTTTGTTACCTGCAAGCCACGAATAAAAACCGTCGCCGCCGATGCCAGCCCAATAACGAGCAGCAAAATCAGGAAACCAATCCACCATGTAAACGGATCACGGAGAAAACTTAAACGCTGTCGGGACATGGAGCACCCTCCTCTGGATCATAAGCTGGTAAATAATAGACACGTGGCTCAGTACCCAACTCTTCACGTAACTGATAAGCACAATCTTTTGCCACTAAGCGGCTCACCTCAGAGTTTGGATCATTCAAATCGCCAAAGATACGTGCGCCTGGCGGGCAAGCCACCACACAAGCTGGTGTCGCCTCCGCATCCACACCTGGCACAAGACCTAGCTCTAAGCCACGATCAATGCGATGGAAGCAGAAAGAACATTTCTCCACCACACCACGCGGACGACGCTCCACGCCTGGTTGGCCCCAATCTGGCACGGCCGGATTTTCGCCAGTAAACGTTTTCCAATTAAAGGAACGGGCATCATAAGGACAGGCCAACTGACAGTAACGGCAGCCAATACACTTGTCGTAATCCATCATGACAATACCATCTGGCCGATAGCTGCTGGCCCCCACGGGGCAAATGTCCACACAAGGCGCATCTGCACACTGCATACAAGGCATTGGCAAATAAACAGGCTCTCCCGCAATCGGTTCCTGCGCAACAACGCGCGTCCATGCTTTGTCTGGATCAACATCGTTTTCTGCACGACAGGCATTGATGCAGTAACCGCAGCCATTACATTTGGATTGGTCAATCACCATCACCCATTTATGAGGGCTTTCGCCAACTGGGCCAGACGCTTTGTTGCGCATGGTTGTGGCGGCGACGGTTGTTGTGGCCAGCCCGGCAATGGTGAATTTGAGAAAATCACGTCGTTTCATAGTCTTGGTAGCCATGTGATTACCTATTTACGCGCTTTGCGATATGCACGTTCAGCAACGGGAGTACCGATAACACCTAGTATCAAACCAAAGCCAACAGCGATGAGAAAACTCAGCGGCGCTGACTGGGTTGGCGCTTCAGGAGCGGGTGTTTCTGGGTGCATTTCAATGGGGAAGATGATTTCGTTTCTGGTTTGTTTGATGGTGTCTAAGGATTCACAGGGAGTGATGCCCGTTTCGTCTTCAATACTGGTATCAAGGTTCAAACCCATTGCTCCGCCCATCGTACCCTTGAAAATAACTTCTTGAGTCGTATCATGCATTTGTTTTTCGTGGCAGCTGTTACAAGTTGTCAAATCAACTGCAAAGGTATGGGCAAGTTTCGCATGGCCATTCCCTAACTCCGTTTCCGTTACTTGCAGATGACAGTCGGTGCAAATCATGCCTTCTTCAGAATGGCCGGTGTAGGCATAGAAATATGCTTCTTCATTATGACAGTCGATACACACGGCCTGTACCTCTTCTTTTTTGAGGCTGGCTGTATGGGGATTATGGCAGCGCACACACGTCAAATCTTCTTCGGCATGTTTGCTGATGGCCCAATCTTCATGCGTATCCACATGGCACGTGCCACATGCTTCCGATGAGCGATCCACCGGCATAACCTGCTCGGGATGATGCGCACTGTTTTCGCCCATCTCATGGCAGGTAGCACAGCCTACACCCTCTTCTTCCCAGGCGTGAGTCATTTCATCGTAGCCTGTGGTATGGCAAGCCAAGCATTCTGGCGGACTGCCTTGTTCCTGCCACGATTCCTGGAAAACAGGATCCGCATAAGCCTGCCCATGGGGGCTGGCTTCAGAATTTACAACGATTTCTTCATGGCATTCGCCACAATCGTCAGACAGCGGTGTCGCTACCTGGTCTGCGGATTTAGCCTGTGTCACCATGATGGTGAATAATGCCAGCGACAACCCGCAGGTTAAGCCGATTAGTAGTCTGATGGTCCAATGTTTAATCATGGGCTTTCTCCTCTTCAATGATGTTCAGCCGACAATCAGGAAATACTTTCGTGGTGATGCTGCTGTATCATGCCTAATCCCATGACAATGGCGATGGGTAGGCCAAAACGTAATATGAACAATCCAATTAAAATGAGTATGGCTAAGAAAATGTCCATGTCTCTACCTCCGAAATTTGACGATTAACGATTAAACAGTCTAGTGTGTATCGTTGGTCGTCAGTTAAAAACAACTACTCTTTTATTGCTATTAGTTTACGGGTTTCTCGAGGTAGAAAACATTGGGAAACGAACGTATCTTTTATATGGGGTGTTTTGGGTAATTTAGGAAGAGAGGTATGGGGGGGAAAGCGTTTCTCCCAGACCTGACGGTGGTGATTCCATTGGCATTGTATGATTAAGGTGGTGGATAAACCTGTCAGGCCTCACTCATTACAGCAAATACCCCACACCGGCATGGGGAATTCACCTAACAAAAAAGGCCGGGCATCCACAGATACCCGACCTTTATTCTTACTCGCAAACCGTTAATCGCCTACAAATAACGGATTACCACATTACGGAATTACGGCCGTGTCATGGCAGACGTGTCACCGCCAAGGCTGTTGATGGAATCATACAGGAACTGCATCACATACTCGTTGTTATGCGCAAACGCACCAGGATCTTTTTGGACATACTGGTAGTTGTAAGCGGCACGTAACAAAGCAGGTGTCCAGGTAACATAACCATCATTTGGTAGACCATCACCATCTGTATCATTGAAGAAATACGGATAAGCGGCAGGATCGTAAATAATCGGGTCTACGCCTGCGGTGCTTGCGGAATACGCTTGCATGGCGGCATACAAGCCCTCAGCCATCGTCCCGATTTCACCGGCGATACCTTCAGTGACATCACCGTCACCATCGTTGTCTACTTCAGAAACGCGAATGGCTTGCAAATCTTCCTTAGTAACGACGTTTTCGTGACATTCCGAACATTCTTCAAAGACAACTTCCTGGGAATGCGGATTATGGCATTCAACACAGGTGTCGAAGTCCGCCTCGTGCTCGTTCCGACCTACATATTCCTGATCTGCAAACTGGTAAGCACCTTGTACTTCACTGCCAAACAAGGTGGCACCAGCGGCAAAGTAATGGATGTTCTTGAAGCGCAAATCAGTGCTAACTTCGTTATCGCCTAGCTCACCAATCGCTTTGTCAACACTCACCGTTGATTCACGGCCTTGATGACAGTTGATGCAGGTATTGCTCGTCAAACCAGCTTCATCCGTTTCATCGGCTGCCATGGTCACAGTGGCACCGCTGGGGAAGGTAACATCCTCAAAGGTGTACAGTTCAAAGGTGGTCAAGTCACTGTGGCAGGTGGCGCAGTTCAGGCCATTGGAAGAATGTTGTGAAGTGGCAACACCTTCGGTAGCCAACAAAGGCAGTCCGGCAGCGGTATGGCATTTGCTGCAAGTTGCAGGCACAATGCCGCCATCTTCTTCATTGTCCCAATGACGGAAGGCTTCTTCTGAGCCAGCGAAGTGACCGTGGTCAATGCGGCTCATGGCAGCCATGTCGATGGGTGTAGCCAGAGCCACGTTGAGGTCTTCCAATGAATCATAGAGCAATTGGATGGCATACTTGCCACCATGGGCAAAGTTACCCGGATCTTTCAAGGATACCTGATAGTTGTAAGCAGCTTTAGCCAACCGTGGCGTCCAGGCATTGAAGGCATTGGGGAATGCCGACTCTTCTTCAGAAGCGATACCATCGCCATCGGTATCGATGAAGAAGTAAGGATATGCCGCTGAATTGTAAGCGATGGGCATACCAGATACTTCGGTGGCATACGCTTGCATACCTGTATACAAGGCATCGCGCAGGCCAGTAATTTCAGCGGCAATACCTTCTTCTATGTCGCCATTGCCATTGTAGTCAACCAAAGAACCAGCCATACGAATGTTAACCAGATCTTCGGGGCTGGTTACGCCTTCGTGGCAAGTAGAACATTCTTCAATTTTAATTTCCAAGGTATGGGAATTGTGGCAACTAACACAGGAGTCAAAGCCTTCGACATGGTCGAATTTAGCATCATAGGCTTTGCCTTCATATTCATAACCGCCCATGGCTTCTGTGCCATATTGGGTCGCCGCAGCGGCAAAGTAATGAATATTGGAGAAACCAACATCTTCACTAACCATGTCAGCATCAGCCACGGGATCTAGGCCAGCTTCTTCAATGCCTGCATTCACACTAACGGTGGAGGCACGACCCTGATGACATTCCATACAACGAGCTGAGGCATCTAAACCACTGATCTCTGCCCCAGAGGGGAAGATAACTGTGTCTTTCTCGATGATGATGTCATTATGACATGCCTGACACTCAACAACTGTACCTATGGGAGCTGCCGCATTGACAACGCCCATTTCTGAGCCATCCGCACCAGTGAAATCCATGTAGCCTGGGGTGCTGTGGCACTTGGCACATTCAACAGGTACTTCGGCTGGATCTTCTTCGTTCCAGTGGACGAAGGCTTCGGCGGCGGCATCTGCATGAGCAGATGAGGCCCAATCTTCTTCAAACGGAATGACGGAAACGGCCGTTACCACCTCTGCCTCCACTTCAACAGGAACTTCTACTTCGACCGGTACTTCTACTTCAACAACGCGTGTCACTTCAACCTCTGCACCGGGAACCTCAACCACGCGAGTTACCTCGACAGGTTCCTGACTACAGGCGGCTAATGCAACGGCGATGATAAGCATAAGCCCGATCACAACAACGAGACGCTTATTGGGGTGAAACATAGAAAAGCCTCCTTTTCAATGATTGTTGGCATACCAAATCGGTACACCCCCGTAAAAATTTTATTTCAGGGAGTGGCAAAACCGAGTCGCAATCGAGCCATTCCCTGAATTTGGTAAATAATTTAAGGTATTGCCGTCGCCAATGGCACAAACACTTCCCGTGTTACGGCCGGCAACGTAGTAATAGCAGTTTCTTCAAAGGTGAAGAGCCAGTAGATGGCGATGAGTGCCAGGACGCCAACGGCCGTTGCCACAAAAAAGTAGATCCGTTTGCGCGTCTTTTCCGATGGCAAATGCAAACCAGGAAATGGCTCGCCGCCCGCTTGCAGCCGCTCCAACTCCAGCATATGCTCTTCTTCCATCTGGTGTTCCGGCAGATTACCAGTGAAGATGCTCCAGTTCCGGTGTTTAATTAGCACATTGTAAAAATGCCAGATGACAATGGAGAGTACCGCTAGCAGCGCTTCTGCACTGTGAGCCGTCTTTGCTGCTGGGATAAACTGACCGGGCAGGAACTGAGTGACCGCAATCGGATTCCACAACATGAAACCAGTCATAATCATAACGGCCGTTCCCCAAATCACTGCCCAATACTCAATCTTTTCACCATAATTGAACTTTGCCATCTTGGGCGGATTTTCCTGGAAGCCAAGGTTGTATTTCACAGTGTCGGCAATATCAACAGCATCCTTGGGGCGCAGCATAATGCGCATCCGTTCACCTTTCACATACCAGCGGTAAAAACCCAAAAACAGGTGGTAAACAGAACCCAGAATAAGCAGAATAGCCGCATATCGATGAATAGTACGCACCATGGTAATGCCGCCCATCGCATTGATCATGTCAACAGCAAACGGAGACTCAAAGTAGCGCTGCGGCAAACCAGTCAAGCCCAAAACGAAAAAGCTGGTCAGTAAAATGAGGTGCTCAATTCGCGCCCATACCCGAAAGCGGGGGTACATTTTTTGCTTTTCTTTACTCATCCGAAGCCTCTTTCTTGTGGCTGCGTCGTATGCGAATACGTCCGTAAATATCTACTGCAATCATGAAAACGAAGAAGGCCAACGTAACCGGAATCACGATCAGATAGAACAAATTCACCAGATAAATGATTGGGAAGTTTTCCAACGAAGGCCGGTAATGACCCAACCAGGCATCAGTAAAGTTCGCCGTGGCATCTGGGTGACATTGTTGGCAATTTTCTAGCAGATTCTCTTGCAAGTTGGCATGAGGGTCATCGGGCGATTTGATGCTGTGCACACCATGACAGTCGTAACAAACGGCCGTGTTGGGCGCCACACCTTCATGTTCATAATCAAATAACGCCACTGTAGTGCCATGAAAGTCTGAGACATATGTATCAAATACCTCTGTAGAAATTTCATACTTTGTCATCAACTCTTTGTCTGCGTGGCACTCCGCGCATAGTTCTGGTGAACGTGCTCGGGCAGCGGCCGTTGTCGGATCGTGAATATCGTGAACGCCATGACAATTAATACAGTTGGGTACATCCTGATTATCGTCGTTGATCAGAGCAGACCCATGCACACTCTCAGCAAATTCGTTGAAAATGGTGCTGTGGCACTGTTCACAGGTTTGTGAAATGGCGGCACGCGGGCCATCACCTAAAATCGGCGTGTCATGTGCGCCATGACAGTCAGTACAAACGGCTGCATCCAGGTTGCCATCTAATAAAGCGGCACCATGCACACTGTCCAATGACTTTTCAAAGTATTGCACATGACAATCTTCACAGACCTGATTCATGGTTACAGTGAATTCGCGGGCACTTTCAATTGTGTTTTCTTCGTGGGGGAACAGGTAATTTGAATGGCAATCGGTACATTGGAGCGCATCCCAGGAATTGTTTGTTCCGTGTGCGGATGCGTGGAACGCCTCTGGATCAACCGTGACCGATGTGACATCACCATTGGGGAAAGTCATGGTGAGTCCCGGTTGACTGTGGCACGCTAAGCAATAATCGTTGTCCGCCTCGTCTGCAAATAAACCATTCCGAATTAGGGTTCTCGCTTGCTCAATATCGGTTAGTTCAACACCTGCTTGTTCATGACAATCTGTACATGCTTTCACCGCTTCATCGGAATCCCATGCTTCTTTTGTCTGCACTTCATGGGAGCCATGACAGGAGGTACAGGTAACGGGAATTGCCGCGTCTTGACCGGGATGGCTGGTGATGTGTGGGCGGTTATGACACCGCTCACAGGTGGCGGCAGTTTGTACTTGATAATCTTGCAGATCAACGGCCGTTATCTCACTATGAGGATACTGGTAATCGTTGATAGTGATATGACAGTCATAACACGCCAGCGGATTCTCCGCACTCTCACCATGCACCGACATCGCCAATGCCGCCAGATCAACCTGCACGGGCATCGTCTCACCAGAAGGGAATTCGACCTCGGCGTCTGTATCGCTGTGGCACAGCTTACAAGCCATGTCACCCGTTTGCGGATGACCGGTTGGTTGTTGCTGCTGTGCTGGATAAGCGATACGCAGCATGAAATCTATATTTTCTGGTAAGGTGGTGGATTCTGATATGACGGTGGGGTGGGAAACGGCCGTTTCGACAAGCTCAAGATGAACCGTTTCCTCCGCCATCAAACGAGCAGGGGACAAGACAAACAAGCCCAGCAAAATTGTGAGCAGGCCAAGGGTGGCAATCACCCCAAAACCGATTTGGACTTGTCTCTCTCTCTTCAACATTCTCTCCTTCGTTCTATGACTCCGTAAATCAACAGTGTTCAGTGACTACTGTTTACTGAACACTGTTTACTGTTTACTGTGCAGCTTCTACAACTGGCTCTTCTTCCCCTGCCGGTATCGGCGTATGGTAACCTGTCGCCATGTCAATCAATTCTTCATCTGTTTTTACAGGGCCACTACCGCCATCAGAATGGCAGCTGCGGCAGGCAAAATCCAAACCAATCTGCGCATTAACCGTAGTGCCATCTTCCGAGAATTGAGCAATTTGCGCAGGATTAATAGAAACCATGTGAGTCCGAACGTCACCAGAATTGATGCTGGCATCCGCCACTGCATTTTGGATGAGATAAGGCATATGGCAATCTATGCAATCAACCCCTAACTTTCCATGTGAAGCCACATTTTGAACCCTGTCCTGCTCAAAATGACAATTTTCGCAAGCTACCAGCGTCGTATCATCACCTGCTTGAGCCAACTGCACCACACCGGTATGGGGATTATGACAATCAATACAATCAAGGACAGCATGTTTTCCCTGAAACAGATCGCCGTAGGTATCATGATGTTGAATGAAACCATCAGCTACCGCCAAATTCTGATTAGCACCGCGTGAATGACAATCACTACAAGCCGCACTATCACGAACCACTTCCATGCCAAAAGATATCGGATGATTCACATGCTGGCTGCCTGGCCCATGACATTCCTCACACTGCACACCCTCTTCTGCCCAGGTACCAATCAAACCAGATAAATTATCTTGATTACCGCTCAAACTGTAACCGGTGGTATGGCAAGAACCGCAATCATAAGGCACTTCTTCGCCTGCGTGATAAGCCACCCAATCATCACCCATATCCAGGTCTTCGTTTTCAAGATTGTATTGAGCGGCGTCACCTGTAATGATGAATCCGTCCTGGTTAATAAAACGAGCCTTCCAATTGTAGCCGCCAATCACATAGATAATATCATCCCACGTGTACCCTTCAGGGGGATTCGGTACTTCTGAAAAAGGATATTCGGGGGGTTGTCCATCTACCACTTTATTAAGTTGGTGGGCGTGTCCGCTCTGACTGAAGACATCGTATAATTCCTGATGGCATTCGGCACAGGCTGTCGCACCTACGTAAGTCGGCGGCTCAAAACTCAATCCATCTGCACCAGCTGGACCGGGGGCACCAGGCTGACCATCACGTCCCGCAGGACCTGGAGGACCTTGTTCGCCTGGTTCTCCAGGAGGGCCTTGTTCACCTTGAGCGCCTGCACAGCCAACAACCAGCATAGCAGAAATCGTTAAAAATATGATTGCTAATAACCAAGTCTTCTTCTGCATATTCTTCCTCCTGATGACCCCTCATGAACTATCCTAAAAACTGTTAAGGAAATCGGTGGGATCAGTTTCAGGCAATGGGGTGAATAACCCATTTTAACACAGGTTCATCCACTAATATCGCATAATTAGGCAATTATACGAAAGAAATTCAAATCTGAGTAGTGACATTTATCATATTACATGGGTAATTATACCCATTGTATGGGGTAAGTACCCAATTTCAAAATAGGGTGCAAATGTTTGGTGGAAACGGCCGTTCTTCAAACCAAACCCACCGATTGGAACTTACTGTGGCAGCGGTCACCGTTCTGCTATTGCTATGACGATTCTTTGAGCGAATGATTACACTGACGTAAAAAGCTTGAAGGGTGGTTTCGGAGCCTGGACGGAAGCTGGCTACCCAGTTGTGGAGTAAACATCACTGAGTCATCGCAGCGAACATTACGGTAACATTTTAGCGTACTCCAGTTAAGAAAAGAGGCTCACCCGTTGCCGAGTGAGCCTCTTTTTTGCGTATCTATTTGGGCGATGGTGCCAACCGCTTTGGCTTCGACAGGCTCAGCCGCCGCTCTGCTTCATTTTAGCGAGGAGCGCCATCATTTTTTCGTTGCCACCAGCGGGTGGTCGCCATTCTACATGGATGGCTGGGGCTTCTTGGCCGACGAGGCTGTCGTAGAAAGATTCCAGGCCAACATTGATGGCGGCGAGTGGGGCTTTGAAGGTGGCTAAATCAACTGGATTGGGCAATGCAGGAGGCGTTTGTTGGAAACGATGGCCGATCATAGAGACGGCACCGGCGGTGTCGGTGAAGACTTCAGCGCCAGCTTCGATGAGTTTTGCAGTCTGAGCCGCCATGTCTTGCGGGTCTTCGTCTGTGCCGATGAGGATAACGGCAACAGGCAATGATTTCTCTCCGCCTACAATTTCTGCAATTACAGGAGCTAACTCGCTGGCGGGGTCGGGATGCGAGCCTTCGCCGAGAACCACGTCTAGTAAAATCATGCCTACTTCGGGGTCGGCTGCTTCTTGGCGCAGGCGGCGGATGCGCAGATCGTTGTCGATCATGGGATGGAGGCGGCCTTGGGTGAAGTCGTCTTCGCCCATGTCGAGGATGGTGTGAGCCTGGCTGACCAGGGGGTCAGCTAGTTTTTGCTCGGGGCGAATAGGGCCGTTGGAGTAGAGTGGCGAAAGGACGGTTTGCAGACCAAGCATGGTTTCGTAGGCGAGGGTGCCACCGGAGAATAGGCCACGGAGAAAACCGGATAACCGCGGAGAGCGCGGGGGACGCGGAGGAGTTTCCGAGACAATTTGGGTTAGTTGGACAGCAAGAACGGCCGTTTCCCAGGCATTATTGGCAAAGTGAAGATTACCCAGTTGGCGGGCGGGTGGCGGATAGCCGATGAAATTGACGATGACTGGTTTGCCGACAGCTTGGGCAGCCGTGAGCAACTGGGTCGCCACTTCCGGGGCTGGTGGTTTGGAGATGAGGATGATAACGGCCGTTTCCTCATCCCGCGCCAATAAATCCAAGCCTTGCCGAGTGGTTGCGCCACCCACATCTGGCTTGAGATCGCGTCCACCCGTGCCGATGGCTTGAGACACGCCCCCGCCCAGTTGGTGAATGTGGCTGCTCACCGCTTGCAAACCTGTGCCAGAAGCGGCGACGAGACCAATATTGCCCCGCCGGATTCTGTTAGCAAAACCGAGACCTATGCCGTTGATAACGGCCGTGCCGCAATCCGGCCCCATCACCAGCAACCCCTTTTCTTGTGCTTGCTGTTTAAGCGCCACTTCATCTGCCACAGACACATTGTCACTGTAGAGGAAGACATGCTTGTTCAGGTTTAGGGCATCTTTAGCCACGCCAGCCGCATACCGACCCGGCACGGAAACCAGCACCCATTCTGCCTCAGGCAACGCTTGGGCGGCGGAATCCAAACTGCGCGGGCGAAAGCTTTGGCTGGCGCTGCTGTGTCGGCGTTTGAGCAGATCATCTACTTGGGCAATGGCGTCCGCAGCCGCTTGTTCGGTTTCAGCCTTAACCACAATGAGCAAATCATCGGGGGTAACAGTGTGCACTGAGCCTGTCGAAGTGTGCACTGAGCCTGTCGAAGTGTGCATCTCCGGCCATAGCTCAGTCGAAAGTAGTAACTCTTTGTTGGCAGGCGTTGCCATCACCACACCTGCATCCACGACATCGGGTAATGCTGCAAGTGATCGCTGCAACTGCATCAAAACCACTGAATCATAATAAGCCCCAGCGCGAATCTCAAACTGAATGACAGTCATCGTTTCCTCCAACAATCGAAAATCGTCAATCCCCAATCATTAATGATGATGGTGATCCTGGGTATCTTGCAACGTCATCAAAAAATCGGTGACGGCATCGTTGAACGCATCAATTTGTTCTAAGTTTGGCACGTGACCGGCATCTGGGATGACGACCATTTTTGCGCCAATCGCCCTGGCCATCGCTTCGGCTTCAGCCAATGGGATAATCTGATCGTCTGCACCATGGATAATGAGAGTGGGCACGTCGATTTCGGATAAGGTTGGGGTGGAATCTGGACGGTCACGCATGGCGGCCAACGCTCCAACCACGCCTTCAACCGAAGTCCATTCCATCATTTCCTGCACAAAATCAACAATTTCTTGATCCGTTTCGTAGGTTTTAGGCGAGAGCAGTTTGGGCAGCATGTCGGCCGCAATGGCGGCAACGCCTTCTGTTTTTGCTTTTTCTGCCATTTTGTCTCGGGCAACTTTGCCATCTGCTGTGTCGGGCAAAGCGCGGGTGGAGGTCAGAATCAAGCCAGCCACCATTTCGGGGAACTGGCGGAAGAATTCGAGCGCCACATAACCACCCATGGACATACCACACACAACCACGGGGCCTGAAATAGCCAGATAATCGAGCAAGCCCATGCAATCGTCGGCCAGCATTTCCACTGTATAGGGGCCAGGCGTGGGTTGAGAACGGCCGTGGCCGCGCAAATCCGGTGCCACGACACGGGTCATATTGCCT
This sequence comes from uncultured Chloroflexia bacterium, assembly GCA_963747345.1. Lineage (GTDB taxonomy): Bacteria > Chloroflexota > Anaerolineae > Promineifilales > Promineifilaceae. Next base: position 60,492 of record CAVVFA010000028.1, read on the forward strand.
ATATCTTCAATCTGTGGCTCCCACATCGCACTGCTAAACGGAAAGCCATGGATCATCAACAAAGCCATACCATCACAACTATCGATAAAAGCCAATCCTAAATCTTCTGGTTGGTCACTCATGCTGTCTCCTCTTCCTCTGGATCATCGCCAAAGTCGAATAATTCATTAATTGATTGATGGGAGTAATTGCGATAAATCGCTTCACCCATAATAGAAGCCACCGAAAGAACTTTCATGTTAAACGGCCGTTCTTCCTCAGGAATATAAACCGTGTCAGTCGTAATCAATTTCTTTAATTTCAGGAATGGCATTAATACGCTCAAACGCATCCCCTAAAAACAGCCCATGTGTACAAATCAAGCGAATCGACTCAATGCCGCTTTCTACCAACATCTTACTCAAGCCCTACAACAGAGCCGCCCGTCGCAATTTCATCATCATACACCAACGCTTGCTTAAACCCTCGCACTTGTCGGCGAATTAAGCCACCAAACTCCACATTGGTATCTGAAACTCGCGTTTTGGCGGCAGAAGCAATGGGCAAGCCCAAACTTTCAGCAAAACGTGCGCCAGATTCGGCTCGCCCCATATCGGGTGATACGACAACTGTGGTTTCCGGATCAAAATTCATCGGCCGCAAATATTCGGTAAACAGCGCCCGTGCCGTCAACGGATCTGCCGGTACGCTGAAAAATCCATGCACTTGTGCGGAATGGAGCGTCATGGTCATGATATGGGTTGCTCCGGCCGTCGCTAGCAAGTCTGCCACCAATCGCGCTGTAATCGAAATACGGGGCGCGTTTTTCTTGTCTGAACGCGCATATGAAAAATAAGGAATGATGACATGAATTTCTGAGGCACCCGCGCTTTTGGCAATGTCACACATCATCAACAAGCCCAACAAATGATCGCTCACAGGCGTTGTAAGCGATTGTACCAGGTAGACAGCACGCCCCCGAACACTCGCTCCCAGTTGAATGAACAAATTGTCGTTACTGAATTTGGAAAAATGAGTAACGTCTAACGGCACGCCTAAATAATCTGCAATTTTTTTAGCCAATACAGGATTAGATCGACCACTGTAAAAGCGGACATCTTTTTCATCTATCAAAGGTTGCTTGTTGCCCATTTTTGTTTCCCCTCTTGTCTCTAAAATGATACTGGCAGCGTCAAGGCGACTTGTAATCGTGCCTTGTACGTATCTGCCGGAATTTCCACAGCCCCAAATTGGCGCAAATGCTCTGTCATGTATTGAATATCCAAGAGCAGAAATCCCTTCTTTTTTAAATGCTCTACTAAATAAACCAGAGCAACTTTACTGGCGTCTCGTTCACGGGAAAACATGCTTTCTCCCGCAAACAAACCACGCAAAGCTACCCCATATAAGCCGCCAACCAACTGCCCATCTCGCCAGGCCTCTACGCTGTGGGCAAAACCCAATTGGTACAGATGGGTATACGCTTCAAAAATATCCTCGTTGATCCATGTTTCCTCCCGGTCTGGAGCAGGTGTCGCACAGCCGACCATCACATCAGCAAAGGCTGTGTTCAGGCGCATCTCAAAGATGCCATTCTTGATAGTGCGTTTTAAGGAACGAGGTATATGAAACTCATGAAGCGGCATGATGGCTCTCGGATCTGGATCATGCCAGTATAATTCGCCATCTTCATGAGCCATCGGAAACCACCCCTGGCTGTAGGCAGAAATGAGCAAATCGGGGGGCAGCCGCATATTTTTGATAAGGTAAGGTTTACGAGCCTAGTTCGCTTAAGAAGCGGATGCTAGTCTCGATGCCTTTGAAGAAGTTTGGCAGGTAAAAGCGTTCGTTGGGGGCGTGGATTTTGTCGTCGGGGAGGCCAAAGCCCATCAGCACCGTTTCTAAGCCCAGGAATTCCTGGAACTGCCCAACAACTGGGATGGAACCGCCTTCGCGCATGAAGATGGGTTCTTTACCATACGTTTCTGAATAGGCGGTAACGGCCGCTTGCATGGCAGGAATGTCAAAATCAGTAATGGTAGCGGGCGCACCATGTCCACCTGTAATTTCTACTTTGACGGTGGGCGGTGTGATTTCTTGCACGTATTTTTTAAATGCTTCTGCAATTTTCTGTGGGTCTTGATGGGGGACGAGGCGCATGGAGAGTTTGCAATGCACCGTGGATGGCAGCACAGTCTTGCCACCGGGGCCGGTGTAGCCGCCGATGATGCCATGCACATCAAGTGTGGGCCGAGCACCGAGCCGTTCGACAAGAGTGTAATCTGGGTCGCCCCAGGCTTGGGGAGCGCCGGTTTCGGCGAGCCAACCCGCTTCATCAAAGTTGTATTCGGCGAGCATGGCGCGTTCTTCCGGGGAGAGTTCGCGCACATCATCGTAGAAGCCAGGAATGAGTACACGGCCGTTTTCATCTTTCAGTTTTGCGATAATATGCCCCAGCACATTGAGCGGGTTGTCGATGCCGCCGCCGAAGCTGCCCGAGTGGAGGTCGCGGGTGGGGCCGGTGATGTCCATGAACAGGTAACACATGCCCCGAAGCCCATAGACGATGGAGGGCTGCCCTTTGGCGACCATACCGGTATCGGAAACAAGCGCCACGTCAGCTTTGAGCAGCTCTTTGTTTTCGGGGATGAAGGCGTGAAGATTAGCCCCGCCGCTCTCCTCTTCACCTTCCATTATAAACTTGACGTTGACGGGTAAACGGCCGTTTGCTGCCAAATGAGCCTGCACCGCTTTTACATGAATAAACGCCTGCCCCTTATCATCGGACGAACCTCGGGCAACCACATAATCATCACGAATCGTCGGTTCAAAGGGAGGGGAATCCCACAAATCGAAAGGTTCAGCGGGCTGCACATCATAATGCCCATAAATCAGAACTGTTGGGGCTTCTCCGCCAGCGTGCAGCCAATCGGCATAAACCAAAGGATGCCCAGCAGTTTGAATCACCTGCACATTTTCTAGTTCGGCATCTTGCATCGAATCAGCCAGCCATTGCGCCGCTGCCGCCACATCACCATTATGTTCTGGCTGGGTACTGACACTGGGAATGCGCAAAAAGGTTATCAACTCAGTTAAATGTTTCTCTTGATTGGTCTTGGCATAATCAAGTGGGGTTGTCATAAGTTACTCCGTATCCTTTTCTTTTACAGGTACCTGCTCTCTTTTTTTAGTACAGGTATAATCCTGTCTAGCAATACGCATTATAACGTAGAGGATATTGTATGACGACCCAATCAGACACCCAAAACAGCTTATCGCCCACCGCTTTACTAGAAAGCTTACTCTTTGTTTCCAGCGGGCCAGCTCCCCTTTCTCGATTAGCAAAAGCACTGGAAATGACTCCTAATTCTGTGCAAAAACTTTTGCGCCAAATGGAAATCGATTACCTGGAACGCGGTCTCAGATTGCAGTGGGATGACAATGCCGTGCAACTCACGACGGCTCCAGAAGCGAGTGAAACCATCGAACGCTTCCTGGGATTAGAACTAACCACACGCCTCAGTCAGGCCGCGTTGGAGGTGTTGGCAATTATCGCCTATATGCAGCCTATCACTCGCCCGCAAGTAGACCAAATTCGGGGTGTGAATTCGGATGGGGCGCTGCGCACGCTGCTTAGTAAAGGATTATTGGAGGAAAACGGCCGTATGGAAACGCCAGGACGGCCTATTTTGTATGGCACGACACCGATGTTTTTGCAGCATTTCGGGCTAAGCGAGTTAATAGAGCTACCTCCGTTGGCGGAAGACGAAGAGGAATAAATAGACTGTGTATCCTAATGATTTCAACGAACAACGAGAATTTAATTCCTTTATCAACTGAGATCCACCGTAAAGGCAAGTCAAAAATCATCTTAATTGTGTTGATGCTATTATCTTTTTTGATGATGGCTTGGCTTAGCACAGCCAAATACCATGGTTATAATTTGCAATCTTTTGATTTGGGTAACATGAGCCAATCTATTTGGAGTGTTTCTCAGGGGAAACCGCTCATTTTCACTTCTGAAGGGATCGAATGGAGTCGTCTCTCTTTACATGTTGAGCTTTTTTACTTCTTATTAGCCCCTCTCTATGCGCTACGCCCCTCACCTGATACCTTGTTGATTCTTCAATCTGCATTTTACGTACTCGGCGCATGGCCGTTGTTTCGCTTTGCTTATCGACGATTGATAAATGAATGGGCGGCTATAGGGCTTGTGGCAACATATCTGCTCTATCCTGTTGGGCAAACGGCCGTTCTCTTTCACTTTCATGGCGATACTTTAGCCCTGCCTTTTTTACTCTTCGCCATAGATGCCATGGATCGTCAAGCATGGCGTAACTACGGCATCTGGCTGATTTTTGCCTTAAGTTGCAAATTCTACGTCGCCATACCTGTAGCAGCTATGGGTGGTGTGCTTTGGCTCACAGGTAAACGAAAAGTGGGATTGGGAACAATCTTACTGGCTGGTATTTGGGGTGGGGTTGCCTTTCTCATAATTCGGCCAATCTTCGCTTCACCAGAAGCAGCAAAAACCGGTGCTTCTATAAGCTATTACTTCTACTATTACTTTTCTCAGTTTTTCAATAACAATCAAACATTTTTGACTCGCTTAAGTAATGGACTTGTTGTATTTGCGCCTGTCCTACTATTAGCCATCCGTGCCCCGTTATGGCTTATACCCGCAACCTCAATAATAGTACCAGTCATGATTAGCAGCGGTCCTGGGCCATCCTTTGATTATCGCTATCATCATTATGCGCTAGCAGTCCCTTTTCTCATGGCAGCAGCCGTTTATGGTCTCGTACACCTCCGCCTAAAAGCAGAATCTTCAAAACCCCCACAAACTTGGACTACCTATGTTTGGATCACATTCGCCCTCACTTTAATTTTAAATATGCTGTTAGTCAGCACACCATTAAGCCCACTTTTCTATCTTGCAAAACAAGGCACAGGTCTTGGCCTATCTGAAACAGGATATGGGAAAACGGATAGAGATACTTTCAAAGATGAATGGCTAGCTGGACAGATTCCCCCCGATGTCTCAATCACAGCCAATGACCAACTAGGAAATCACCTAGCAAATCGTACTGAAATTTACCGAACCCATATGAGTTTTAAGGAGCTTAATGAAATATTTCCAGACATTGAGTTTGCTGTGGTTGACAGTTTAAATGATTATACGTTGGGTACACCTGAGAATATCACAGAAGGTGGCGTAGCAGCTGATTATCAAACAATTACACAACTAATGAACAACCCTGATTTCCATCTCCTAAATTCGCAAGATGGACTACTTCTTTTTGGCAAAGAAGGGAATCCGCTGGCACAAACCATAGAAATTCACACGACACCTAAGGCCTTAACGTCGCTAACCCAATTTGGAGATGCCATTGCATTAATTAATGCACAAGTGAAACCAATAGAAAATAATCGATACCGCTTCTCTTATACTTGGCAGGCTTTGCCGGGGTTAATTGGCCGTCCCCCCCTCATCGCCGTATCCCAACTAGAAAATGTCCCGAACGCCCGCATCGTTCATTTACCCACATTAGCATTAGCCCCAACTACAAAGTGGGAACCAAATCAGCTCATCACAGAATCCTTTGAAATTACCTTACCAAATCATGTTCCACCTGGGGAATACCCTCTCACAGTCAGTTGGTATGATACGAACAACTTATTTGCCTCTCAAACAGATGTGCGGAGCCAACTTGGCGATAACTATCAGGTTGGCTTACTGTTTGTCCCGGAACAGTAAACTTTGCTATTACAAAAGAAAGCTTTGAAGAAGCATTTAGCTGCTATTTCAATATAAAGAGACAAGATCCGGTTCAAAATTCTGAACGAACCTTATATTTGATGGAGCATTTACCTGATTAAAAGGAACGGCCGTTATCCATCCCACATCACAGGCCATTCCCATCGATTTCACAGAGAGCATAACAAAAACCGTAGTTTTCGATGTACTGCACAATATCATAGAGATTGGTACAATCCATCCTTATGATAGAAAGATTACAAAAACTCATGGCCCAAGCGGGCATCGCCTCTCGGCGCGAATCCGAGAACCTAATCAGCGCCGGACAAAGTAAAAGTAAACGGCAACGTCGCCAACCTCGGCGATAAAGCAGATCCGGAAAAAGACAAGATTGAAGTAAACGGCCGTTCCCTCTATTTCAACAAATCCGACAAACTCATCTACATCGCCCTCAATAAACCAAGAGGCGTCATCTCCTCCACCGAAGACGAACTCGACCAGGGACGCAAAACCGTGCGTGACCTCATCAAACTGCCCGGTCATCTCTACCCCGTCGGGCGCCTCGACAAGCAGTCCGAAGGGCTCATGCTCATGACCAACGATGGCGACTTGGCCCACAAACTCACCCATCCGCGCTACGGCCATGAAAAAACATACCGCGTCGAAGTCGAAGGCCAAGTCATGCTTGAAACCCTCGAACTCTGGCGGCACGGCGTCATGCTTGACGGGAATATAACCGCTCCGGTCAAAATTACCGTTATGGAAGAGCATCCCGCTTTCACAAAATTAGAAATCGTCATGCGTGAAGGACGCAAACGCCAAATCCGCCGCATCGCCGCCGAATTTGGACACCCCGTACGCCGACTTGTGCGTATTCGCATCGGCCCGCTCGAATTAGGCACGCTGCAAAAAGGCAAATGGCGTCACCTCCGCACCAGCGAAATCGCCGCCCTACAAAAAGCCACCGATATAAAATCCACAACCAGAAATAAATCAGCAAAAAACAAACGGCGGCGTGACAAAAAACAAAACAAATAAGCACCCACCAGACTGCCACACTAAGCACTTGTAAAACAATAACTCCGCTTTTTGGGAGATTAGAGATTAGAGATTGTGCTACTCTAATCTCCAATCTCTAATCTCTGATAAATTACGGGTTTATCTTTTGACAGCTTCTAAGAGACTATTTGACTAAGGACTACCAGACTAAATGACTACAACCACCATCGCCATGGACGGCCCCGCAGCCTCAGGCAAATCAACTGTGGGTCGCCTCTTAGCAGAAAAACTAAACTATGTCATGCTCGACACCGGCTTTATGTACCGCGCTGTCACCCTGGCCGCATTAAATGCAGGTCTGGATTTGGCAGACGAAACGGCCGTTACCCACCTTTCCACCACCCTCAACCTCGACGTTCAATCCGCAGCCGGTCACGAAGACGGCCGTCACTACACCGCCCTGCTCAACGGCGAAGACATCACCTGGGAATTACGCACCCCCGAAGTAGACGCCAACGTCAGCCTCGTCTCCAGCTACCTCGGCGTGCGCCAGGAAATGGTCAAACGGCAGCGCGAATTTGGTCTGCGGGGCAACATCGTCATGGTAGGCCGCGACATCGGCACCGTCGTCATGCCCGACGCGCCGCTCAAACTTTACATCACCGCCTCCGCCGAAGAACGCGCCCGCCGCCGCTGGCACGACCGCCAAGCCCAAGGCCATCCCGACAGCTTTGAAACCATCCTCGCCGACGTCAAACGGCGCGACGACTTCGACAGCAATCGCCAACACTCCCCCCTCAAACCCGCCGCCGACGCCATCATCATCGACACCACCGGCAGTCAGTTGAGGAAGTTGTGGATGATATTATTCGAACAGTTATCAGTAATCAGTAATTAGTAAACGGTCAAACCGTTCACCGATCACCGATTACCGTTCACCGACTTACCAAAATGCCTCTATTCCAAGAACTAGACCCCACCACCTTCCACGGTGGTCAAATCACCGGCATCGAACCAGGCAGCGTCGCCGACGACATCGGCTTGCAGCCCGGCGATGAACTGCTGGCAATCAACGACAACCAAGTCGAAGACATCATCGACGTGCAGTTTTATGGCGCAGAAGAAGAGCTAGAACTGCTCATCCGGCGCGGCGATGAGTTACTCCTATACGAAGCCGAACGGGACTACAACCAAACCCTCGGCCTGGAATTTGAGCATCCCACCTTCGACATCGACATCCGCCGCTGCAACAACCTGTGCGAATTTTGCTTCGTGCTGCAAATGGCTCCCAAATTCCGGCGCACCCTCTACATCAAAGACGACGACTACCGCTACTCCTTCCTCTTCGGCCATTTTGTCACCCTGACTAACCTGAGCGAGCATGACTGGTGGCGCATCGAAACCATGCGCCTGTCGCCGCTCTACGTCTCCGTGCATGTCACCGATTGGGAAATGCGCCGCCAATTTCTGCGCAATCCCAAAGCCCCCGACATCCTGCCGCAACTGCGCCGTCTGGCCGAACACGACATCGAAGTCCACACCCAGCTCGTCATCGTGGCCCAGTTCAACGACGGCGCCTGGATGGAACGCTCCATCCGCGAACTGGCTGACCTGTGGCCCACCGTGCAGTCCATCAGCATCGTGCCCGCCGGACTGACCCGCCATCACAAATATTCCATGCGTGTGCATACCCAAGAAGAAGCCGCCGCCACCCTGGCCTACGTCGAAGCACTCCAGCCAGAATTCCTGGAGAAATTCGGCGTCCGCTTCGCCTACCCCACCGATGAATGGTATCTCGTCGCCGGACGTGAAGTGCCACCGCTGGAAGCCTACGATGGACAAGAACTTCAAGAAAACGGCCTGGGACAAGTGCGCGGCTTTTTGGATGAGTGGGAAGGCGTGAAAGAAGAAATTGTTAATAGTCAATTGTCAATTGCTCAATTGTCAACTTTAACGCTTGTGACTGCTACACTTTTTGCCCCTGTTTTAGCAGGAAAAAGCAACAGAATTTACAGAGTTGACCGGGGTCACATTAGATGTGCTGCCTGTTGTCAACAAACGGCTGGGTGAAACAATTACAGTTGCTGGCTTGCTGATGGGCTTGGACGTGTTAGAAGCGCTACAAGCAACCTCCACTCAATCCATCGAAACATCGTTGGCTGAGCCTGTCGAAGCGTCATCTGCTGGTCAGGTGGCTGAGCCTGTCGAAGCGTCGAATACCAAAGCTCCAGACCTATTCATCCTCCCCCGTGTCATGTTTGACCATCCCGACACCATCACCCTCGACGACATCGCCCCCCAAGACATCGCCAACCGCCTGCAAACCCCCATCGCGCTCGCTGACACCCTGGGTGATGTGTGGGACGCGCTCACCGGGCAATCACAGACGATGTATATGCCGGATTCAGATTACGAAAAACCATCTTCCATCCCCCTCCGCACCCTCAACGACGACGAACTCGCCAACAACAGCCACGAAAAATAAACTAGCCGTCGTTTGTACGGAAATATCAGAATCGCTTGGTTTTCTTCCAGAAGCGTATCGACTACAATACAGCCTCATTTTTGAATTACATAGTCCCTCAGGAGGTTCCTATGCCAAATCATTTAGTAATTACTTTAACCGGCGATGATCGCGTTGGTCTTGTAAACGACGTCACAAAAATTGTATTAGCCAATCATGCTAATGTGGAATCCAGCCGGATGGCTCGTTTGGGTGGGGTATTTGCCATGCTCATGCTCGTCGCGGTTGCAGAAGACAAGCAGACAGAATTACAAACCGCACTCGAAGGCTTACGCAGCCAGGGATTTGAACTGTCCATCCGACCAACGGTGCGCGGTGTTTCCAAGAAATTCGAAGGCTGGCACAAATATCAGCTCAATGTGCGCGGTGCGGATCATGAGGGCATTATTCATGAAATAATGCGTCATTTGGCACAGCAAGGGGCAAGTATAGAATCCGCCGATACGGGGACAGAAGATGCACCCTTTGGCGCAATGAAGCTCTTCAGAATGAATGCTATGGTATTCGCACCACCAGCTTTGTCAATTGATGATTTGCAAGAAGAGTTGAAGGCGGTTGGGGATGAATTAAATGTTGATGTTGAGATTGCGCCGCACCTTGATTAGTCCATTGTAATGGGGGAAGATCACCTTGGGGCTGCTGCGTCGTGTTGGTGGGGGCAAACCGCCCTTATCAATAATAGCTCTTCACTTTTCCCTCGCTATCTTTGGATTGTATCAGTCAAAACGCCATACAGAAATACCTGCAAATCTATGGGGGTTTCGCGTTAAAACGGCCGTTTCTTCCCTCTACCATCCTTCCCCAGGCTAAATTTCTACCTTTTTCTTGCGAATGTGTGATCACTAAGAGAACACCCATCAACTTGCAGACAGACTATAATTGTGAATAATCAGGGGCGGATGAGTAAATATCATCCGCTTTTTGTTTAAAATCCACACCATTTGGAACACTATGGAAAAGAAATTTATCTACCTGGATCACGGAGCCTCCACCCCCGTCCATCCGCAAGTTTTGGAAGCGATGCTGCCTTACTGGACAGAAGTCTACGGCAACCCTTCCTCCTCCCATGCTCAAGGACGCAAAGCCAATCGGGCGATGGACGCCGCACGCCAGACAATCGCCCACCTGCTCAACGCCCAACCAGACGAAATCATCTTCACGGGCTGCGGCTCTGAGAGCGACAACATGGCACTGCGCGGCGTGATGTGGCAAGCCCGACTGCAAAATCGGGGCAATCATCTGATTGTTAGCTGTATTGAGCATAGTGCTGTCTTGAAAACGGCCGTTCTCCTCCGAGATTCCTTCAACTTCGACCTCACCATCCTGCCCGTTGATGAATACGGCACAGTCAGCCCTGCTGATGTGGAAGCGACCATCCGACCAGACACCGCTCTCATCAGCATCATGGCCGCCAACAACGAAATCGGCACCATGCAGCCCATCGAGGAAATCGGCAGCCATCGCCCGCGCCCATAACGTCTTGTTCCACACCGATGCCGTGCAAGCCGCCACCGTGCGCCAGTGGGATATGGCAACGCTGCCCATTGATTTGATGAGCATGGCTCCCCATAAATTCTACGGCCCCAAGGGCGTCGGAATTTTGTATGTGCGCCAGGGCATTGAGTTGTTCTCTACATTAACAGGCGGCGGACAGGAAAACGGCCGTCGGGCAGGCACCTCAAACGTCGCCTTTGCCGTCGGTGCAGCGGAAGCATTCAAGCTCACCATCGACGAACTCGACACCCGCTGTAGCCCACTACCAGACTCTCAGTCAACAACTGATAGCCGGTCTCACCCAAGCCTTTCCAGACGATTGCCTTCTAACCGGCCATCCAACGAACCGTCTCGCCCATAACGCCAGCTTCGCTTTCCGCCATCTCAGCGGCAACGACCTGCTGATGCACTTAGACATGGCAGGCATCGGTGCCAGCAGCGGCTCTGCCTGCAAAACAGGCAATCCCAAACCCGCTGCCACGCTGGAAGCTATCGGCCTGGAACCAGCGTGGACAAAAGGCGGCCTCCGCCTCACCGTCGGCACTTCTATCACCGAAGCAGATATTGCCTACACGCTGGACACGATGAAGGTGATTGTGCCGAAACTACAGAAACTAACAATCTAGTAAACAGTTAACAGTGAACAGTAAACAGTCGAACGCTTACTGTACACTGTTCACTGATAACTGTTCACTAATAAAGAGGAACTCTTGACGCTAAACCTTCCTGAAACACTCAACCCCAACCGTGTCGTCGTGGCGATGAGCGGCGGCGTAGACAGCTCTGTCACGGCGGCGCTGCTGGTGGAACAAGGCTACGAAGTCGTGGGCATGATGATGCGGCTCTGGAGCGAACCGAGCTGCGATGCCAGCGCCCCTGCCAACCGCTGCTGCACTCCCGACCAAATGGCAGACGCCGAGCGCGTCGCCGACCAACTTGGCATTCCGTTTTACGTGATTGATGTGCAAGACCATTTCCGTAATACGATTGTCCAGTTTTTCATCGACGAACACGCGCAGGGGCGCACGCCTAATCCGTGCATCGAATGCAATCGGCAAATCCGCTTCACCCATTTGCTCAATCAGGCACTGGCGCTGGATGCCAACTATCTGGCAACCGGCCATTATGCCCGTGTGCAGCACACCGCCGATGGCTACCAATTGCTCAAAGGCTTAGACCCCGCCAAAGACCAGGCGTATGTGCTGCACATGCTCACGCAAGCGCATCTGGCGCATGTACTTTTTCCGGTCGGTGAATACACCAAAACGGAAGTGCGCCAGTTGGCGCAAAAGTATAATCTGCCGGTGGCCTCCAAGTCGGAGAGCCAAGACCTGTGCTTCTTGGGTGACGGTGACTATCGTCGTTTTTTGCGGGAATATGGTGAGAAAACGGCCGTTTCCGGCCCCATCCTCACTGCAGACGGCAAATCACTAGGAGAACATCAAGGGCTTCCTTCTTATACTATCGGTCAGCGGAAAGGGTTGGGTATTTCCACGCCGCAGCCCGTTTTTGTGCTGCGCAAAGACATTAAGCAGAATGCGCTCATCGTTGGCACGCGGGAAGAGTTGGGGCAAACAGCCCTCATCGCTCGTGATGTGAGCTGGATTTCCGGTTCGCCCCCGCCCGCCGGACAAATTGTCGAAGCAAAAATCCGGTATAAAGCCCAAGCCATTCCCGCCACGATAGAAAAGATGGTAAACGGCCGTTTTCGAGTAAAATTCCAGGAATCCGTATTTGGCATCACCGCCGGGCAAGGTGCCGTCTTCTTTGAGGGCAACCAATGCCTTGGCGGCGGCATTATCGACGATTTTGAGGAGCACGCTTGAACGGAACAGCAGCAGGATTTGTATTAGGCTTTTTATTGGCAACCGCCTATGGTGCAGGTTTTCACCTTATCATCGGGGGGCCAGCAAAGCGTATCATCATTTATGTCCTCGCATCCTGGCTAGGATTCGCCATAGGCCATTTCGTAGGCGATTTACTCAATATAGAATTCCTAAAACTAGGAGCGCTCCATCTACTCGCCGCCAGCCTTGGCTCCTGGCTGGCACTCATTCTGAGTTGGTGGCTTTTTGCACAAGACGAATCCTAATTTATCTTTGAACACAATTTTAATGGTGCTATACTTAACCAGTAGGGGTAAATAATGAGTATGCAGACACCTAATCAAACAGTTGAACAAGCAACACCTAAAGCGGCAGACGCTAATTTACCGCAAGCCTATTCCGATCCAACCACAACAACCACAGGCCAAATCCCACCTTACCAACCACCACCAGAACAATTGGTTCCGACAAAATATGTGGTAATTGGGGTTGTTATTGCCGTTGTCATCTCCCTTGTTTCCATCGCCGGCATCATATACATGGCCGCAAACTATGCCCTTGAAATGGCAGCGTTGCGCGACATCATGATCATTGCCTTAGCCTTGGAATCTTGCATATTTGGCATCGCTATTATGATATTGCTTGTCATGGTCATCCGGCTCGTCAATATGTTGGAATTTGAGATCAAGCCCATTTTAGAACGCACCAATGAAACAATCGGTATGGTACGTGGCACGACGGTATTCATGGGCGATAACGTTGTCAAACCGCTGACCACAGCCAGCAGCTATGTAGCGGGTGTCCGTAAAGGGTTAAAAACCCTCTTCGGCAATCCAAAAAACAATTTGAAATAAAAAGTCATTACCCAGCAGTGGTCGGTGTCCTCACCGAGCCACACGACTGGTACAATTTAGGAGACACAACCTTATGAGTGAAAATAACAGTGATTTTGGTGCGTTTTTAGCAGGCTTTGTCATCGGCGGCTTAGTCGGGGCAGCGACAGCTTTGATTCTGGCTCCGCAATCTGGCGAACAAACACGAGGACAAATTTCCAGCAAAAGCGGTGAGCTGCGTGAAACTGGCGGACAACGAATACACGAGTATCGTGAACTATCCACAGAAAAAATGCACACCTATCAAAGCAAAGCCGCCAATCTGATTCATCGGGATCAAGAAGAGAGTGACGCAGCCGAAGAACAAACCCACATCACTCTTGATGACGGCAGTGATCAAATAGACAGTGAGGGCTCCTCAGACGCAACCTAATTTAACCAGGAAACGGCCGTTTGCCATCAGCTATCTTTGCAGAGATCTTTTTATCTCAAAGCGAGTACAGGCGACTCTATCCTAGAGGACGCCTGTTTTTTTGTGTGAACAATGACCAAGACCTCCCAATTATCTCTGGCCGAATTTCTCGATAACCTGCCCGACGGGCCACAAAGCAAAACAGCCGAAAAAATCAAAGCAGCACACCAATTCGCGCTAGAAGCACATGGCAAGACATGCCGGGAATCGGGAGAGTTATTTGTTGAGCATGACCTAAGCGTCGCCCACATATTATTAAGCCTGGGTGTAGATGCCGCCACCCTCGTTGCCGGCGTTCTCCACGACACCCTCTATCCCCACTCCAACAAAACCGAAGCCGACATCCTGACCACCTTTGGTAAAGAAGTGGGCACCTTAGTTGTCGGTCTCAACAACCTCTACGCCTACACAGAAGAAAGCGCCTACCAACAACACCGTCAAGATGAAACCCTGGAAGCTATTCGCCGCGCCATGCTCTCCATCATTGAAGGAGACATCCGTATCATTTTGCTGCGCATGGCCGACTGCTTGCAAGACCTACGCCAAGCCCACGCACTGAACCCGGAAGCACAATACGAAGTCGCCTACGAAGCGATGAAAATCTACGCTCCCCTGGCGAATCGGCTCGGTGTGTGGCAGCTCAAATGGGAACTAGAAGACCTTGCTTTCCGCTATCTGCAACCAGAAGCTTACAAAGACATCGCCAGCAAACTAGATGAACAACGCGCCATCCGTGCCGAACGCATAGAGCGGGCAATGGCTCGTTTACAAGCGAAAATCAAAGAAATCGGCATCAACGGAGAAGTAACCGGTCGGCCTAAACACATCTACTCCATCTATAAAAAAATGGAGCGGAAAAATCTCGACTTCGACCAAATATTTGACGTCCATGCGATACGAGTCATCGTCGAACCGGGAAACCGCGAAGCATACGCTCTGAAAAACAACAAAGAGAAAGATGACGAAGACCGATTCCTTTGCTATCAAGTCTTAGGCGCGGTTCACAGCATTTGGCAGCCCATTCCCAAAGAGTTCGACGACTATATCGCGTCACCTAAGCCCAACGGCTACAAATCCCTGCACACGGCCGTTATCGACCAAGATTCCGGCCAAACCCTGGAAGTACAAATCCGCACCTTACGTATGCACGAGGAAGCAGAAAAAGGGATTGCCGCCCATTGGGCGTATAAAGAAAACGGAGCCAAAGTCTCCTCCTCCGCCCAACGTCGCATCCAAAACCTGCGTGAAGTCCTGGCAGCCATGCGCGACAGCGGCGAAGCTGACAACAACGACAACATCTTCGAAAATGAAGTCATGGCAGAACGCATTTACGTCTTCACCCCAAGAGGCGACGTCATTGATTTGCCCAAAGGAGCCACCGCCATCGACTTTGCCTACCAAGTTCACACCCAAGTCGGCCATCGCTGCCGAGGCGCACGGGTAGATGGCAAGATGTCCACCCTGGATTACAAGCTTAAATCTGGGCAGCGTGTCGAGATTCTCACTTCAAAACGTGGCGGTCCCAGCCGAGATTGGATGAATGCCAGTCTAGGCTACACCGGCAGCGCTCGCACCCGCAGCAAAATCCGCACCTGGTTCCGCGCCCAAGAACGGGAACAAAACATCACCCAAGGCCGCGAAGTCGTCGAACGAGAATTAAGACGACTTGGCTTGAGCGACATCTATACCGTTCCAGAAATCGCCGAGGCGCTCCGGTACGAGGATGTGGATGAATTTCTGGCAAAAATCGGCTTTGGCGACATCCAAAGCAACCAGATCAGTGGAGCCATCGCCCTGCTCAAACAAAGCCTGCAAGAAGATGACGAGCTGCGCCCCTTATTGCAATCACAACCCAAACCAAAAGGGCTAACCGTACGCGGACTCAGCGGTCTCTACACGAAGATGGCTGGCTGTTGCAACCCTGTTCCCCCAGAACCCATCGTCGGCTATATCACACGCGGCCAGGGTGTGACCATCCATAGTCAAGAATGTGCCCAGGTTAAAGCCATGACCGAAACAGAACGTCTTATCGATGTCGATTGGGGTGCAGAAGAAGAGGCTTTCCCCATTCCCATCATCGTTAAAGCGTACCGTCGGCCAGGCCTGGTCGATGAAATGGCGTCTATTCTGCGGGGGCGGCAAATCGCCACGTCCAAAACAAAAACAATGACCAACGGAAGCATCAGCACAGTTTATCTGGAAGTGCAGGTAACGAGCCTGCAAGATCTCAACTGGCTGTTGCAAAAGTTTGAAAATCTACCCAATGTCATTGAAGTCCACCGTCAGCGTTGGACCTAAGATCACGTCTAATCACACAAAACCATCACAACTTAACACAATAATGCTTTTCGCAAAATCACAGTGACAAATGTCATAAATATCTGGTGGCAAATGTCACTAATGTATGATAATTGAGTGGATTATAGTTATAACATTCTTAATGTTGAGTAAATAGGTCAACAATAAAAATGTTTCAAATAAGTCGTCGGGCAGATTATGCGATTCGGATTATGTTAGAGCTTGGTCTCCAGGCAGGTCACTGGATGCCGGCGCGCCAAATCTCACGACGAACGAATGTACCGAAGGCATTCCTTCACAAAATTACAGCAGATTTAGTTAAAGCGAATCTGATTCAAACGCAGGCGGGACCAAGCGGCGGGTTGCAACTAAACCATCCTATTACACAAATTAATTTACACCATATTTTAGAAGCGGTAGAAGGCCCAATCTGCTTGAATACTTGTTTGATTCGTCCCCAGGAATGTGAGCGGGATGCCATTTGTCCGGCACATGGCTTTTGGGGCAGATTGCAAACCAGTGTGGTGCAACAATTGCAAGCGGCGACTTTGGCTGAACTAATTGATGAAGCCAATGATTTAAGAACCAATCCACGTCAGCGCAATGAGGTTCCTTATTTACCTGAGTTCGGAATTAAATGATCGCAGGTAATGTACTTCGCTCTTTCTCTGACAAGTTCAAGGAAGGCTTCTTCTCTTGATGGGTGTAAGCAATTAAACCCGCAATCAAATTGACCGCAAAGTTAGTTACACTACGATGGCGTGTGTGTAGAATTTGCGAAATATTTTTGAGCTGGTCATTGATTGTCTCGATTATGGAGCGCTTGCGAGACAGCACCTTATCCTCCAGTGGCAGCAGTTTGTTTTTCATGTTTTTACGAATGGGTGTGATTAACTGTACGTCTTGAGCATACAATTGTTCAAATAATTGCTGGGACAGGTAACCTTTGTCGCCAAACAATTTCCCAAAAAGCTCCTGCGCCAATTGCGGTACTGGGTTTCGAGTCATCAACATTGCCTGGGGTGAGGCAAAAACTGAGGATTTCACCATATTCATTGACGACCAAATGTAATTTAAAGCCATAAAACCAGCCCATTGAACTTTTGCCACGAGCCGCTAACCCTTTAAACACTTTGTTTCGCTGTATACGTTTGTTGTGACAAACTGGCAAACGTGTGGAATCGATAAAAGAAATTCCTGTACAGTTGCCCATTCGGAAACACATATAAAGACAAAGAAATGGTAAAGTTGCTGGCATCAATTCCACAAAACGAGTGTAACTCACTAAACCAGGAAATTCGGGACGAAGATGTTTACGCACTTCACTATTATAGTAGTGCTTGAACGACCGATAATGGGACATATGAAACCAGATAATGATGGTCATCACTTCGCTAAGGAACAGCTTAGACTGGGGGCCCGTTTTTTAGCGGGTTGAGGTAACGCTTGTTGCGCAACCCATTTTTCAGCAGCAAGACAAAAATCATCGACATCGCAAAATAATTCATCTAAACTCATGATTGGTATCTCCTTACATATTGGTGATTTTTCGCAAAACAATTTTACCAATATTGGAGATACCAGCGTTATTCAAAAAACTCCGAACTCAGGTTATTTGATCAATCGCTCAGATATTGATGTGGCACAACCGGCTATATTGTAGCAATCATCGAGAGGGAGATTTTGACGACGACAGCACAGAAGAGAAAACGGCCGTTTTTCCCCCAAATAGCTCTTGTCTGGCGCATCACCTTCGGTATCTTGCTTGTCATTACCATCCTGCTCGGTGGCTTTACCACCATCAAACCCGTCGTGGTGTTACCCCGAATTGGTCTCGCGCCCGGGTTCAACTTAGTTGAGCAGACGGGTGAGAAGTTTACCAATGAACATGTGCGGGGCGGCATTGCTCTTTACAATTTCACCTATACCGATTGCGCGGGTGATTGCCCGCAAACCAGCCTGTTGATGGCTGAGGTGCAAGAGCGGGTGCAAGCGTTGGAAACAAAAGGTATTCCTGTCCATCTGGTGACGATGAGCATCAATCCAGAGGTCGATACTGTGGAGAAAATGGCGGCCTATGCCGCGCAGTTCGACGCGAATCCCGATTTTTGGCATTTTGTGACAGGCTCGCCCGTCCAGCTTAAATCGGTGATCGGCGGCGGCTTTAGCACCTACTACAACCAAAAGGGTAGTGGCCTTGTGTTTGACCCAGCGTTTATGCTGGTGGATGGCAGTGGGGTATTGCGGGCTGAATACAGAACGGCCGTTCCCGACACAGACATCATCCTGCGAGACATCGCTTTACTTATAGAAGAAGCGCATAACAGCACCGGTCCGCAGAAGTTGGCTTATGAAGCCGCCCATCTATTTTTGTGTTATCCAGACTAGCAAAACGAGACCATGACGACGATTTCAGAAGAAGCAGACACAACTAAAAAGGGGAAACGGCCGTTACGCACCATCTTATTAGTCGGCGGCGGATTGGTTATGGGCATGGGGTTGGGCTGGTTGTTACTTAGTTGGCTTAGGCCGCCCAGCTATAACGGCCAGGAAATCGATTCCCCCAACCCGGTTACCAATTTCACCCTCACGGGACCAGGTGGCGAATCGGTGAGCCTGGTTGATTTTCGGGACAAAGTTGTCATGCTTTATTTTGGCTACACCTTCTGCCCAGATGTTTGTCCCGCGACCATGGTTGAATTGAGAACGGCCGTTCAGGCATTAGGCAGCAAAGCCGACGACGTACAAGTAATCATGGTATCACTCGATCCAGAACGTGACACCCCGGAAGTCTTGGAAAAATACGTCACCCACTTCAACCCGTCTTTCATCGGGCTAACAGGCACAGAAGATGAAGTGATTGCTGCCAGCGCCCCACTGGGCATTTTCTACGAAAAAGAAGAAGGCAGTGCCGCCTCAGGCTATCTCGTCAACCACACAGCAACGGTAATGGTGCTAGACAAACGGGGTCACTTACGCCTGCTCTACCCCTTCGGCACATCTGGCGAAGATATGGCAGAAGATTTACGTCATTTAGTCAGAGAATAATGTACTTTTTTGATTTATTCAAAACCAGCGGCGGCTGAGCCTGTCGAAGCCAAAGCGGTGTATTAGCCAAGAACACCTTTGCCTACGACAAGCGGTTTTTGAGCTTGCCGAAAGGCTCAGGCGCGGCTCGTTTCTGCAAATTATTTTTTATTACAGTGTATATACGAATTTAGTCGTTTTTGTTTAGTAAAAAGGAGGTTTTTTGATGGATGATGATAAGAAGAAATACAAGGTACCATCAGGAACGATAGCCATTTTAGCTATCTATATTGTGCTGATCATTTTGTTGTGGGGAACAGCCTATCTAACGCTGTTGTCCCGAGGAGTGACAGGATAATGCATATTGATCCCCGAGAACGGAACTACATCGTTGTCACCATTGCCATGGTTATCATTTTTGCAACCGCATTGCTTGTCAGTGCGTTTGCCTATGGCATTCAAGTGCCAACACCGTATGAACGTGTCAACCCGAATACCATTGCCACACCTGGGGCATCACCGTGGGGCGACCCGCTTGACGAACGTGTACGGGAATTAGCGCCTTATAAATACGAAGCCTACATTTTGGCACAAGTTTGGGCATTCTTGCCCAATAAAATCACAGTTCCCGAAGGCTCCTCTATCACTTTCTATGTCACCAGTAAGGATGTACAGCATGGGTTTATCATCGCAGATACCAACATCAATATGATGATCATTCCGGGTCAGGTATCCACGTTGACGGCGACCTTTGATAAAGCAGGCGAGTACAACTTTGTCTGTAATGAATATTGTGGCGTTGGGCATCAAACGATGTTTGGCACAATTGTGGTTGAAGAAGAGTAGTGGGGAATCCTCATTCTCGCCATCTTCTGGAGGTAAATATGATGTACAAAAAAACAGACAAACTAACCGCTTGGTATCTCGCCATTGGCATGATTTCACTCTTTATCGGCGGCTCTCTGGGGCCACTACAAAAACTAGAACACGTCGGCATCAACCTCTATCGTGCCTTAAACAGCATTGGCCTCGCCAGCTACTATCAAGGACTCACCATCCATGCCGTGCTCAACGCTCTGGTATGGACAACCTTTTTCATCGTCGGCTTCTTCACTTTTATCATTCCCCGCAGCCTCAATAAAGAACTGGTCTGGCCGAAAGTCCAGTGGCTCTCCTTTATTTTGATGCTGATTGGGCTTGTGATGGCCGCCATTCCCATTTTGATGAATTTGGCGACGGTACTCTTTACATTCTACCCGCCCCTCATGGCTAGTCCCTTCTTCTATATTGGCCTGGTGCTTGTCGTGGTTGGCTCCTGGGTAGGCGGCTACGGCTTTTACGCCACCTATATTTCTTGGCGCAAAGAACACAAAGGGGAACAAACCCCGTTCATCGCCCTGGCCTCCATCATTACCATGGTGATGTGGCAAATTGCCACCTTGGGCGTCGCCACGGAATTGCTCGTTTTTGTCATTCCCTGGTCATTCGGCCTTATCGCCGGTACTGATCCGCAGTTGAACCGCACTTTCTTCTGGTTCACCGGCCATCCGCTGGTCTACTTCTGGCTGCTGCCCGCCTACATCTCCTGGTACGCCATGGTTCCCAAGCAAGTGGGCGGTAAAATGTTCAGCGAACCACTGGCTCGCCTCGTTTTCTGGCTGTTCCTGGCAATGTCGGTTCCGGTTGGTCTGCATCATCAATTTGTAGACCCTGGTGTGCCTGAAGGCTGGAAAGTAGTGCATTTTGTACTGACATTTGGCCTGTTCCTGCCCAGTATGCTCACCGCTTTTTCGGTCATCGCCTCCATGGAAATTGGCGGCCGTGCCAATGGCGGCACAGGGCTGTTTGGCTGGATACGCAAACTGCCCTGGGGCGACCCGTCCTTTACCGCTCAAAACCTGGCGATGATTCTGTTTGCCTTTGGTGGTATTGGAGGCTTGACAAATGCCAGCTATAATTTGAATCTTGCCATCCACAATACCATGTGGGTGCCCGGACATTTCCATTTGACGGTAGGCTCTGCTGTCACCCTCACCTTCTTCGGTATTACCTATTGGCTCGTGCCAAAACTGGCAAACAAACCATTATTTAGCCGTAAATTGGGGTTGTGGCAGTCATGGACATGGTTTGTCGGCATGGTGTTAATGTCAAACGGCTTGCATGTCATTGGACTTAACTTCAGTGTACCGCGCCGCACAATGTTGGGTGTTGCACCTTATGCTTCTAGCACCTGGCAGCCCCAACTCATTGAAGCCGCCATTGGCGGCACCATCTTAGGCATCAGCGGTTTGCTTTACTATACCAACATACTTGGCACGGTTTTGCAAAAGAAAACACTTGAAGAACCTATCGAAATGCCTGTGGCAGAACCGTACCATCCAGAAGAAACAGTCCCCAGCTGGTTAGACACCTGGAAGCCCTGGATTGCCGTCACTGTTTTACTTATTTTAGTTGCTTATGGGCCTATCTTATTCGATATGCTCTCAAACATTCAGTTGACTTCCCCCGGTTTCAAACCGTGGTAGTCAACAACAATCTTATTGGGGTTTAGGCCGTCAAGGTAACGGTTCCAACAGCGAACCGTTACCTTGACGCCTAACGAGCCAAACAAAATTCGGAGGTAGATTAGAAATGCGTAAGTTTAGTTTAATCATGTTGGTAGTAGTTGCTTTGGTCATGGTTTTGGCCGCTTGTGGCGGTGGTGACAGTGCTGATAATGGCAGTGGCGATGCAGCCGCACCGGCTGGCGGTGATGCCGCGAAAGGTGGAGAACTGTACAAGCAAACGATAATCGGTGAGGCGAGTGCCCCCGGTTGTATCACCTGCCACTCCTTGGAACCAGATGTTGTGCTTGTGGGGCCGTCACACAATGGGATGGGCGCACGGGCTAATGGTGCTGTGGCTGGTCTGAGTGCAGAGGATTATCTGAAGCAATCAATTACTGAGCCCAATGCTCATATTACCGATGGCTTTACCGAAGGTGTGATGTACCAGTTTTACGCCAATGATTTAAGCGAGCAAGAAATTGCCGACTTAGTCGCCTTCTTGAAAACACAATAAGCAAGTCTGATTCAATTTCGGGGCGGTCACTTTTTTAAGCGACCGCCCCGTTTCATTTCCATGACATTTCATAAAAACAGAGACCCTGAACTGCTGCCGGGAGCCAACCCAGATGAGGATTGTCAGCCAGTGACAACCCAAGTTGAGGAATCAGCAGATGATGATCACGACGATGCCCACGAACATGATGTGACATGGGATGCGCTAGAAAATGGGGCGGCGGGAACCGAAGAAACCCTTCTTGATTGGCGAAAAAAACAGAGTGGTTGGGCACATGCGCTGGAACGTGTGGCGCTGGCTGTCGAGAAACCAGTCAACAAGCTGATTGGCAATAATCGGCTTAATCCACTTTATCATACTGGGCCTATTGCTATCTTTTTGTTGATGGTGGTGGCTGGCACAGGCATTTATTTATTCCTCTTTTTCCATTATGGCTTTGACGCTTCTTATGAGGCGGTTGTAAAGTTTAATTCGCAATTTATTGCGCGAACAATGCGGGCGGCTCACCGTTATGCCTCTGGCGCGTTGGTGATCACGACGCTGCTCCATGCGTATCGCACGTTGTTTATGGAGCGCTTTCGTGGGCCGCGCTGGCTGGCTTGGGTGACGGGGATTGTGTTAACGGCCGTTATCTGGCTGGCAGGTGTCACGGGTTATTGGCTGGTATGGGATGTGCGCGCCCAGTTGATCAACGAAAGTTTCATCAACTTTTTGCAGCGTTTTACGCCGTGGGCGGCCGCTTATGTGGCAAAACTGGTAGAAGTGGAGCAAAGCGGGGACAGTTGGCCTGTTTTGTTAACGATTTTAGGCGTCCATGTGGTGTTGACGCTGATGGCGGCCGGGTTTTTCTGGCTGCATGTGCGCCGTCTCAAACGAGCCAAATGGTTCCCCGAAACGCATTGGATGGTGGGCATTGCTGTGGTGCTGCTGGTGGCGTCGATTGTATTTCCGTTGGCAATTTTGCCGCAAGCCAATCTGGATCAGTTACCGCAGGGCGTGAACCTGGACCCGATATTTTTGTTTTTTATTCCGGCAGCGGGGAGCGTAACGGCCGTTATCCTGTGGACGGTTCTCATTGCGGCAACTGCTTTGGCGGTCATGCTCCCGTGGCTTACCAAAGACAAATCGGCCAATCGGGAAACACCGAAGGCCGCCATCCCGACAGTCAATATCATCAAAGATCGCTGTACGGGCTGCACCAAATGTGCGCTGGATTGTCCGTATGGGGCGATTGTGATGGTCGAGCGGCATGATGACAAGCCGCACAAGTTCATCGCCATTGAAGACCCCAAATTGTGCGTGTCTTGCGGCATTTGCGTGGGGTCGTGTGATGGCGTGGCGGTGACGTTGGGCGATTGCCGCCCGCCCTGCTCTGGAATGAAGTGTCGCTGCGGCTGACAATGGCGAAGGCCAAAGCGCCCGACCAACCCATCAAGCTGGTGTTTACCTGCGACCGTCACGCGGCGCACGGCGCTAAACCGTTTTTGCCAAACGGGAAAGGTAACGGGCAAGCCACTCTGGCTGACGCTGATGTGGCGATTGAAGTGGTGGCGCTGCCCTGTGTGGGCACGCTGCCGCCTGATTTGCTGGTACGGTCGCTGGAGGCTGGCGCGGATACCATTCAAGTGATTGGCTGTCCGCCGGATGATTGCAGCAACCGTGAGGGGAATTTGTGGGAGGCACAACGTCTGCTGCGCTACCGTGTCCCGCGACTGAAGAAGAGTTATGCCAATGCGCCGATAACGGCCGTTTGGAATCCTCCCAATCAATTTGCCGAAGCGCTGCAAATCCAGCCTGTGCTCAAACCCAATGAAGCTGGCGAACTGGAGCCGGATTACATGGCCTCGCGCCGCTTTTTATTCCCCATGACATGGCGCAATTATGTGGTGGCGTTTGTGCTGCTGGCGGTGGTGTTGGTGGCTCAAATTTTCTTGACGGATATTTTCACGAAAACGGCCGTTACGGAAATCCCCCGCGTACAAGTTGTCTTACCAGCCACGACGAAAGAAGAAACGGCTTCTGCCTTCACTGTACCCAGTTCATTTGATCAACTGATTGTGGAACTGGATGGCGAGGTTTTGTATCAACAAACAATCGGCAAGGCGAAACCGATATTTTTCGAGGAGATGATCAGCCCTGGTGATCATCACGTGCGTGTTTATCTCACGGCGGCGGGGTTAAGCAGCTCGATTATTTTGTCTGATGAGCGAATGGACTTTGAAGCGGGGAATGTGCTAAGGGTGAAACGGCCGTTGGTGTATGCGTCGGAAACGGCCGTTCCGTGAACGGAGCCTGGCTAAAAAACAACGATCTTTCGGCGTTCCTACTTTTCCATTTCTCGTTATAATAAGTCGCTATGACACCTAGTATTTCCCCAAACATACACTTGCAGCCAGGAGCTGATGCGGTCATAACGGCCGTTGCTCAACAACAATACCTCTCCCCCCAGGCTTACCGCTTACAGCTTGCCGCCGCCCACATGCTGCTCATTGGCGGCTTCGATGAACTCATCTGCCTGGACGCTCTGCACTTCGAGCCATTCCCCTACCAGGTGAAAGCCGCTCAAGCCGCCCTGCGCCGCTTCCGTGGCCGCGGCATGTTGTGCGACGAAGTTGGCCTGGGCAAAACCATTGAAGCCGGTCTCGTTATCAAAGAATACCTCATGCGCCAGATGGCCGAGCGCATCCTCATCCTCACCCCGCCTGGCCTGGTACAGCAGTGGCGTGAAGAGCTAACCGAAAAATTCGGCCTGCGCGATTTTGTCACCAATACGGACGAAGCCTTTCGCGCCGCTGGTGACGATGCCTGGACTAAATTTCCGCACGTCATTGCCTCCATCGCGGCCGCTCGCCATACAGGCAACCGCGACATCATCACCAGCCTGACCTACGATCTCGTTGTCGTGGACGAAGCCCACCACCTGAAAAATCGCAACAGCGTCACCTGGAAATTTGTCAACGACCTGCAAAAACGCTTCATCCTCATGCTCACTGCCACGCCGGTGGAAAACCGGTTGGAAGAGCTTTACAACCTCATCACCATCTTAAAACCGGGTCAATTGAAAACACCGCAAGAGTTCCGTCGCCAGTTTGTGGTGAAAGGCGACCCCCACTCACCCAAAAATCGTGGGCTGCTGCGCGAACTGATGGCCGACGTGATGATTCGTCACAGCCGAGGACAAGTCAACGTAAAACTGCCGCCGCGCCGGGCGCACACCGTCCGCCTCACCCTGTCCACGGCCGAGCAGAATCTGTACCAAAACGTCAGTAATTTTGTGCGCCAAGCATTGCAAGAAGGGCGCGACAGTGGCGCACGCAAGCTGACTCTAGGGATTTTGCAGCGGGAGATTGGCAGCAGCGCCACGGCCGTTACCCACACCCTGCATAAAATTGCCAAACAGCCCGCCTGGAAAACCCATCAGTCACGCCTGCTTGCCCTGGCGGCCGAAGCCGACGCCATCACCGACTGGGCCAAAGCCGACGCCTTGCTCAAAATTCTCAACAGCGCCGGGCAAGACCGTGTACTCGTTTTCACACACTTTCAGGCTACTTTGGATGCGCTAGCTGAACGGTTAACGGCCGTTGACATCGACTTCATTCCCTATCACGGCGGCCTCACCATCCAGCAAAAAGACGAAGCTATCCATCGCTTTGAAAAGGAAGGCCGGGTATTGCTCTCCACGGAAGCGGCCGGCGAAGGGCGCAACCTGCAATTTTGCCACATCATGGTCAACTTCGACCTGCCCTGGAATCCGCAGCGCATTGAGCAGCGGGTCGGCCGTATTCATCGCGTAGGGCAAAGTCGGCAGGTAGAAATATTTAATCTCTCCGCCCAGGGAACCATCGAAGACCACCTGCTCAATATTTTAGACCGCAAGTTAAATATGTTTGAACTGGTCATCGGCGAAATGGAGATGATTTTAGGCTATCTCACTCAGGAGCAAGACTTTGAGGAGATGCTGCTCGAGGTATGGCTGACCAGCGCCGACGAGGCCGGGCTGGAAACTGGCATGACCGCACTTGGCGACCGCCTCCTGGCTGCCCGTGACACCATGCACCGCATCCAAACCTTCGACGACACCCTCTTCGGCGAAGACTTCACGGCGTAATCGACAGATCGTAAAAACCTTATGAGTGATTTAGAAAGTTTTGTTCTAGGCTATTTAGAAGAGACCGGCAGTCTGGTGGAACCACCAGCGTTTCGCGTTTATGAAGTGCTGCTGCCGGAAAAAGTGGCCGAACGCTGGCAAATTGCCCCCTATTTGCAGCTTGCCTTCACTGATACTGAGCAGGAAGACGTTACCCGCTTGGGTTACAACCATCCCCTGGTCGAGCGAATGGTACAAGAGGCAAACGGCCGTTCCGCTTCCACCAGCCTCTACATCAACGATATACGCCTCGATAAAAGTAGTATCGACGAGATAGCCGCCAAAAATTGGGTGATTCTCAATGCCCGCGCCCAACTGCTAAAACAGGCCACCGTCGCCCGCGTGCGCAGCACCTACATCCGCTTCAACTTCAAGGCCGCCATTCTCACCGATGACAAACAAGAACGGTTGGTTTCTGTTTTACTTGATGTCCAAAGTGGCAGCCGCGTGGCCGACGCCGACGCCATTGAGAGCCGCGCCACGGCCGTTTCTCCCGACACCATCCTTGCTTCCCTGCCCCCCGCCCCTCTGCGTTGGCAGCCCAAAGATGGCACGCTGCTGAAAGCGCCTCTGGCAGAAAAAACAATCTCTGCCTTATTGGAACGGGCAAAAACGGCCGTTCTCCAAGAAATGAAAACCGACATGGACGCCCTGCAAAAGCGCGTCACTCGCTTCCGCCAACTCGACGAAGCCCGCCTCACTGACTACTACGACGTTCTGGAAAAAGACCTGCAAACCCGCCTGAAAACAGCTTCCGCCGACCGCCATCCTGGTTTGCAAGACAAATTAACGGCCGTGAAAACTGAACGCGC
This sequence comes from uncultured Chloroflexia bacterium, assembly GCA_963747345.1. GTDB lineage: Bacteria > Chloroflexota > Anaerolineae > Promineifilales > Promineifilaceae. Next base: position 87,721 of record CAVVFA010000028.1, read on the forward strand.
TAACAAAATGGCCGACCTGAACGAGCGTTACCAAGTCCGCATCAACCTCACCCTCATCAATCTGCTTATCATTCAACAAGCCAAGCTCATCCAGTCGGTGCAAATTGCCAACCGGTCTACCCAGATTAACGTCCACGCCGTTTGGGATCCGCTGCTGCGCCAGTTGGAGCCGCTACACTGCCAGGTATGCGGCCAAGCCGGTCAGCGCCTCTATCTCTGCCACAATGGGCATGTGGCTCACGAAGAATGCCTGGCTCCCGCCTGTATAGACTGCAAGCGCGTTTTTTGCCAGGACTGCGCCCATGAAGTTGGTATCTGTGACGTTTGCCACAAGCCCCTTTGCCGTCACAGCCAGCTAACCTGCCCCGACTGCGGACGGCAGACTTGCCAGGAACATCGCGGACTATGCCATGCTGATAACGGCGGTCCTGTAGACCTGACCGCACAAATGACAGCGCCGCCACCGCCAGCAAAATCGCCACCACCGCCACCAGCACCCAGCCAAAATCGCCCCAAAACTTCGTCGGCCAAAGCAAAACCTATGCCAAAAGCAAAAGCCGCACTCAAACCAGCCTCCGCGCCCAAAAAGGGGCCTAAGATATTCCGCATGGAAGTTGTGCTGGATTCCGATAGTGTCAGCGCTTATTTATTGGGCAAGAAGGATAAAACGATTGCCAGCCGCTTTTGGGATATAGACCCCAAAGAAGGTGGTATTTTGCGAAACTGCGAATGTGAAAAAGGCGAAAAATGTCTGCAGCAAATGGGATGATACTACGGCCATTTGAAACCCAATACCTCGAACAACAAATACGTAATGAATTAGCCGCCTTTGCTCAGGAGTATGATCTACCACCGCAAAAAATCAGCTACAACCGCATATCCGCATTGACCAAGGTGCCTTACCCCGTGTCTCGTTTTGAGTTATTTGGTCTGTGGAAAGACGAAAAAGTGTTAGCCAAAGCGCGTGACGCCTTTGATCGTCTTTAGGAATGGAAATTTAATAACATACGCAACTGAGATTAGAGATTGGAGATTGGATGCTCGACCAATCTCCAATCTCTAATCTCCTGTAGGTTACCGTTCCTTAGCTCCTGATAATCGCACCACTATGGCTATTTCAAGGCAAAACGGCCGTTAACGCCCCATCCACCAACTTATCAGCCAACGCCATCTCTTCCCCGCTGATCAAAACCACCACACTCAAATCATGGTCGGGTAGATACCACAGTTGGCTGGTGAAGCCGCTTTCTGCGCTGGCATAGCCCCACATTTCGCCCCATTGAGACTGCCGTTTCATGATGCCAAAACCGTACTCGTCGCCGTTGCCCATTGGCACTGTTGTCAGGGAGAGTTCACGGCCGTTTTCCCCAGGCAGTGTGCGTTCATACAAAGCGGGTGCATATTCACCCAAGTCGATGCCGTTGGAAACGAGTCCCAAATCAGCCAAACCACGACCATCGTCATAAGGCAGCATACTTTCGACGGTGCCATCGCCATCCACATCGGCGTAGCCAGAAATATGGCTGCCTGTTTTGGTGGCAATCGGTTCCAAATAGGTGTCGGGCATGTCCACGCGGTCTAAAATGCGGTCTTGCAGGATTTCGTTCAAGTCGTCGTCGATAATGTTGTCGAGGATGATTTGCAGGAGCAGGTAGTTGGTATTTGAGTAGCTAAAGCCTGTCACCCGGCGCAGTCTGGGGCGGGCAGATCGTAGGCGTAGGCGATTAGTTCTTCTGGCTGCCAGCCGCGTTTCTCTTGGGCGAGAACGGCCGTTATAAAGTCTGGATTGTCTCGATATTCCGGCAAGCCGCTGGTCATCATCAACAGTTGCTCAACCGTAATCTGGTCACTGTTGGGGAAATTGGCGGCGATTTCCGGCAGCAAATCGGCCAGGGTATCGTCCAGCGTCAACTCCCCTTCAGACAACATCTGGATGACAAGCGTGCTGATAAAGGTTTTGGTCAACCCCACCACTCGAAAATGGTTGATGGTACGGGCGGCAGTGCCTTTTTCCCGATCGGATAGACCCTCGGCAAAGATTTGTTCCCCTGTTTCGGGACTTTTTACCAGCATGACCACACCTGGGCCATCGGCTGGCACGGTGCTGGTGATGACTGCTTGCAACGCTTTCTGCGCGTCTCGCTGCTGCTGGCAGCCTATCAAAAGTAATAATAAAACGATGCCCATGAGGGCAACAATAAATTTTCTTATTCTCATTATTTTTCTTCTCTCTCTCAATTGTTTATAACGACGCCCATTTCGTCGAGTTGGATGAGTTCATCCCCAGCGGCGTGTTTGAGTGTGAGTTGACGGGTTTTTAAGTTGAAGTGGAATTCTTGCAGGCGCTCTGAGCCGTCATCTTCGGTATAGGCAAATTGACCGAAAACGGCCGTTTCATCCCGCCCCCTCAATTTCAAACTAGCCCCCTGCCAGCGGCAGTAATACACAAGTGGTTTCATGAATTAGTCCTGTAGTCTTGTAGTCGATTAGTCGCCACGACACCTTGCCACCCTGCAACCTTGCAACTTTGCCACCCTTACCCCCCTTCATACTGCTCAAAAATACGCCGATACGCGGGTGACGACTGCATTAGTTCATCATGATTACCAGCGGCTTCCAGGCGGCCTTTGCGCATGACCAGCACCTTGTCGGCCCAGCGAATTTGGGACAGGCGATGGGTGATCAATATCGTGGTTTGGTTTTCAGAGGCACGCACAATGGCGCTTTGGATTTGGTCTTCGGTGGCGCTGTCTACGGCGCTGGTGGAGTCATCGAGGATGAGGATGCGCGGCTTTGTCAGGAAGGCACGCGCCAAGGCCAGCCGCTGCCGCTGTCCGCCGGAAAGCGTGACGCCTCGTTCACCAATGATGGTTTCATAGCCATCTTTGAAATTGAGGACGAACTCATGAGCTTGCGCCGCTTTGGCCGCGTCTTCAATCATCTCCTGCGTGGCGCCGGGCGCACCAAAGGCGATGTTTTCGGCCACGGTGCGCGAAAACAGGAAGATGTCTTGCTCGATGATGGAGATCTGCTGACGCAGCGCCGCTAAATTCCATTCTTGCACGTTGATGCCATCAACCAATACTTCGCCGCCCGCCGTGTCGTAGGTGCGGTTGATGAGTTTGGCGATGCTGCTTTTGCCAGACCCAGTCTGTCCGGTGATGGCGATAGTCTGGCCGGGCTCGACGGTGAAGCTGACCTCTTTGAGTACGTCCACTTCGTCTGTGTAGCCAAAGGTGACATGGTTGAATTGTAAACGGCCGTTTATCTCCCCCTGAAAACCGTCCACATTCTCATCCAGGGTGGTCTCTCGTTTCATCAATTCCAGAATGCGTCGAGCGCCCGCAAACCCCAGCGACAAGCGCGAATAGGCCATTAACGAGATGAACGTGGGAAAGCCAAACAAGGCCAGTAAGCCCATGTAGGCCACCACATCCCCCACATCAATACGACCTTGCCGAAAGAGCCAAAGCGACTGGGCAAACCCGATGGCTTGTGTCAGCCCGAGCAGAAGGAGCGGCAAAAAGCGGGCTTCGGCCTTCCCTTGCTCAACCGTAGCATTCCGGTAATCGGCGGCGTTTTGCACAAAACGGTCGATTTCGGCCGATTCCTGCGCGGCCCCTTTAACCATTTCTATGCCATCGATTGCTTCGGCTAAACGGCCGTTTAACGTCCCAAACGCCTCTCGCACCCACTCTGTAATCGGATTGAGCGTGCCCATATACCGAACCAGTGCCAACAGGTAGGTGACGATGAAGAACAAGGGCGCAAAAATCAGCGACCAATCATAACGGGGCGCTAACAGCAGCGGCATAATCATGAAATTAGCCGATCCCACCACCAGATTGATACCCGGATACACCATCAAATTGAGTTCTCGCACATCATTGGTCGCCCGCGCCATGGTATCGCCGACAGGCTGCAAATCATGAAACGTCATGCTCTTGCCCAACAAGCTCACGTATAACTCTTCGCGCATATCCCGTTCCATGCGCTCACCCGTGACCGCACTGGAAAAATTGCGCCCAAACTGCAACACAGCCCGCACCGCCTGCGTCACCACAATCCCGAAGGCCGCCCACCCCATTAACGGCACATCAATGGGGTCTGCCAGGATGGCATTAAACGCCACGCCAATCAAGACGGGCATCATCGCCGCCAAGGCTGCATTACCAAACGCGCCCACCAACATCGCCATCATCAACAGCTTATGGCGTGACAGATGCGTAAAAATCCAACGCGAGGTGGTACTTTTGTCCGCAGGAGCCAAACTATTTACGACAAATTCACTCAAAATTTCACTCTACTCAGTTAGCATTCTTCTATCAGAGAATTAGGTAAAAGCGGGAAAGTTTTTGGAAATAAAATTGTGCAAAACCCGCTTTTCCTTGAAGGAAACCACAATTTTGCGTGTTGGTAATTTTAAGAACTTTTTGTGGTTTACCTAACAGTAGCATCGTACCCTTAAAACAACATCAATTGATATGAATCCATACCACATCATTGCCACCCCAATTATCCCATACAGCGAGAAATTGAGCATCATCGAGAGATGTCCCTTAACCCTTTGCTCAAAACCCACGACCCTTACAAAACAGATTTGTTGTTGCCGCGTTTTGTGAGTTAAAGGGGACGATGTTGAAGCGGAGATGGATACGCTATAAAACGAAACCTCATATAGGAATTTGGATGAGAATACAACGTATTGTCATAATCGGCTCCAGTGGGGCTGGAAAATCAACATTGGCCCGCGAATTAGGGAAAAAACTAGCGCTTCCCGTTATCCATTTGGATAAACATTATTGGCATTCTGGATGGGTGGAAACAGAGGCGACAACTTGGCAAAAAACAGTTGCTGACCTCACCAAAAGTGAGCAATGGATTATGGATGGCAACTACCGAGAAACGCTTGATATTCGCTTACAAGCGGCCGATACCATTATCTTTTTGGATTTGCCTCGCTGGGTTTGTGCCAGCCGCGCCATCAAACGACGTCTCCAATATCGCCATAAACCGCGTCCAGATATGGCTTCGGGCTGCAAAGAAACGTTATTGAAGCCAGATTTCCCGGAATATCTCCTCCGCATCTGGGATTATCCCAATCGCGCAAAACCAGATGTTGAGACTCATCTTTTTAATCTTGACCCCGGAAAACGTATCATCCATCTAACCAGCCGGAGTGATACCAACAAGTTTTTGGCAGACCCGATTACCTACGCAACCAAAATACAAACGCTGCCTTTAGTCAGCAACTCCTAACCTGGACAAGCCAGAGCCAAAAAAGTTTATGGCATCGAATTGGCGCGAATTTTCACGAATTTCTTTTTCGCGTTAATTCGCGTTAATTCGATGCAAAAATCCTTGTTTTTTGTACAAGCAGTTCATTCATAAGGTACTAAACTTTAGCAAATTGGCTGACATGAAGGGTGGTGTAGATTGGCCCCTGTTTGGTTAGCTGGCTTTCGATGAGATGAACGGCCGTTATCCCCACCATCATCTCCTCCACCCCAACTTCCCAACTCACCCCACGCAGGTTACTGCCATCCTTCACGCGGCCAAGCGTTAAATGCGGCATAAACGGCCGTTTTTCCATCTTCCAGCCCAACGGTTCCAGCCCAGCATCCAAATCTTGTTTCAGCGTCGCCAATTCAGCCACCTGCCCAGACAGTCCAGCCCAAATGACACGCGGACGGTTGGCATTGGGAAAACAGCCCGTGCCATGCAGATGAAGTTTGAGTGGGCTTTGCTTTTGGGTCACAGTGTCCATTGCTTGGGTGATGGCATTTAGGCGGGAAACGGCCGTTTCCCCCAAAAAACAGAGCGTAACATGCATCAACTCCGGCTTCACCCAGCGTACACTGCGCTTCGGGTACACCAGTCGCCAGCCCCTCAGCCACCCGTGCCAATTCCAGCTTGGCAGCTGGCGGCAGTTCCACCGCAATAAATGCCCGAATCGTTTTCATCCTTCAGCCTTCATCCCTCAACCTTTATATAAAGCGTGCGGCTCATGCCCGTTGTGCCAAACGTATCACCAGGAATCCCTTGCGCCATCAATTCAAATCCTGTTAACCGCGCCACTTCATACGCATTCACATCCGTCACCGAATACACCGCTTCCGCCACAAGCCCCTTCAGCAATGCCGGTGGCCGATAATGCCCAATGACATGATCCTTCACGGCCACCGAGTAGACCGCTTCACTACCACCAGGAAGCACATAGAGAACGGCCGTTGCCCCAAACTCCTCCAAACGCCACAGCCGGTACAAATCCCCGTCTTGCACCACATGGCGGATTTTTTTGTAGAATGCAATGTAACGGGCATACTCCTTCAACTCCGCCTCCCCCAATTCATTCAGATTGGAGCCAATCCCCAAGCGCTCCCCGCATCGCCACATCAAACCGGGTTGACAGCTCAGAAATGCGCCCCGTTTGATGGTTCTTTTCATGCGTCACCCACGCTTCCATCGCCCGTGCCGGATACGCCAAACTGTACCCCTCCTGAATACGAATCCGATCCAGCGCGTCGGTATTGTCACTCGTCCACACCTGATCCACCCGCGCCAACATGCCCAAATCAATGCGCCCGCCGCCGCCAGAACAACTCTGGATGGACAGGTTGGGGTATTTTTGGCGCAACTTATCCATCAACTGGTAAACGCCCGCCACATGCGCCCGCCAAATTGCCTTCCCCGCCACCGACCCTGGCTCAGAAACATTTCGGTTCATATCCCATTTAATAAAATCAATATCGTGTGCAGACAGCATCGTATCCAGAGCCGTATAGATGTAGTCCACCACTTCCTCTCGCCCAAAATCCAGCACAAGTTGGAAACGGGCTTCCGTGCGTGGCCGACCCGGAAAATGCAGCACCCAATCAGGATGCTGCCGGTACAGGTCTGAATCTGGATTAACCATTTCTGGCTCAAACCAGAGGCCAAACTGCATCCCCAGGTTATGAACTTCGTCGATAAGCGGCTGCAACCCATCCGGGAAAACGGCCGGACTCACCCACCAGTCACCCAGTCCAGCAAAATCAGTACGCCGACCGCCAAACCAGCCATCATCCATCACAAACAACTCCACACCCAGCGCCGCCGCTTTTTGCGCCAGTGCCAACTGGCTTTCGTAACTCAAGTCAAAATAAGTGGCCTCCCAACTATTGTAGAGAACGGGACGCAGCGGCGTTTCTGGCAGAACGCGCTCCCGCGCAAACCCGTGCAGCCGCCGACTGGCTCCGCCCCAGCCGCCATCGCTTACCCCGCACACAAAAGCGGGGGTAACATGGCTTTCGTCGGGAGCCAAAACCAGTTCAAAATCAAACGGGTTGTAGCCGCCCAAAACGCGCACATCGCCGCTGTGTTGATGGTCAAACGCGATTTGCCATGCGCCGCTAAACGCCAATGCACCAAAATAAACCGTGCCGCTTTCTTCCCAGGCTTGCCCCGGCCGGTTTGCCAGGAAAAACGGGTTGAAAAAGTGGCCTGTTTGCACACTGCGATGTCCTATCGAGTATGTACCGACGGGCAAAGTCTGGCGCTGGGTTGTAAATTCAGCCCCCCACGCGCCGTGGGTACTGGTGACTTCGCTGGTTCCTGGCGGTAGATGCAGGCTGGCAAAGCTGCACTGCTCAATCAGGATGGCAGTATCGCCTGTATTGGTCAGTTCAAGCCATCGTTCGATGATGTCGTGTTCGGGCGTCAGGCGGTAGCAGAGAACAGCGGTTAACGGCTGGGCTGGGTCTTGCAGGTATATGCGTAAGGTTTGGCGTGGCTCGGCGTTGCGCACGGGCAAGCCATGTGTGGGTGCCAGCCCAGGCTGGGCGTTGGTCTCGTTTCCGTGGCTCACAATTTCGTGGCTGTGATAACGGAGGCGCACGTCTCGGATGGGTGTACGCGGCGCATCAGCCGGGGTCATCTCAACAGGCAAGTTGGGGAATGAGACTTTGAGCGCCACTTCATGAAAGCTGGTATCACCGTAGGCCAGCAGTTCATCACGGCCGTTTTGAAATTCAAATGAACTAAAACTCATTGTCATGAACCGATTATTGCCGCTGAGAACGGCCGTTTCGTCACTATTTTCCGGTCGTATTCCCCAGGCTAGAGTGGAGCAAACGGCCGTTATAGTCAACTTGCATGGTGTAATGGGAGGAACGGCCGTTGAGGCTAAAGGTGCGGGTTTCAGGATTGTAGTGGATCATCATCTTCTTCCTTGAGTGGGATGACGGTATTGTAATGTGGATGGCGTGGTGGGGGCAAGAAAAAGCGAGGAAGGAAATTTGAGTATGAAACGCCTAGGCCACCCGCATAACCTTATAGAGGCTAGCAATCGGTTGAAACCCAAGCCATACAAACCGGCTCCTCTCCGATTGCCTCGCCCGCCCCGCTTTCTTACCCTTGACACAGTACCAATACACAGTACCATATAGGCATGAAACGTAAACACCAAAAAACGCTGGAACAACTATTTGCACGACCAACCAGCGGCTCCATCCGGTGGAGTGACATCGAAGCGTTATTTATAAGCCTCGGTGCTGAAATAAGTGAACGAGAAGGGTCTCGCATTGGTGTACGTTTATTTGGCGAAAGACGAGTATTCCACAGGCCCCATCCTTCTCCAGATACAGATAAAGGAGCTGTGGCAAGTATCCGCAAATGGCTTGAAGAAAATGAGGTGACACCATGATGAATATGATGGAAATTAACGGTTATCAGGCAGTCATTCAATACGATCCCGACATTGACATGTTTCGCGGCGAATTTATTGGGCTGAATGGCGGCGCGGATTTTTATGCCAAAGATATAAACAGCCTGCGGAAAGAAGGCGAAACATCTTTGAAAGTCTTTCTGGAAATGTGCCAGGAAGATGGTGTTGAACCACGAAAAGAATACTCCGGTAAGTTTAACTTGCGTATACCCAAAGAATTACACGCCAAACTTGCGACCAGGGCGGCAGCTTCAGGGAAAAGCTTGAATCAATGGGTAACGGATGAGCTTGAGCAAACGATTCAAGCTCAATCGCGCTAAGCTTTCCACCCCCACCATCCGCAAAAACTAACTCCCTCAATTGCATGGCTGAAGTAGCAACGGCCGTTCTCCCCTCCAGCTACTTATCAAATTCTGCTATACTCCATGCCATGTCAGCTAAAAAGGGGAAAGCGTCAACTCTAACTTGTACTACTATGAATAAAATACATTTTCTTTGGATGGCAATTATCACCACTGTATTGTTGCTATTGCTTCTAGGTGGCGTCTATTTTCTTCAAATGACCAGTGACGCTTTATCCGGTTTTTTTGAACAGGTTGTGGTTGTCAATCTCCGTTCAGAACCAATCCAATCCCCGCTTACCGTGTCAACAATTTCACGCTACGAATTGGAGCAAGAGTACAGGAATGTTTTTATAGACGACATCATATTAGATGAAAATGCTGATTATATTGTCGGCAGTCTTGACAAATCTGAACCAGTTCACCTCCTTAGCATAGATGCTATAACCAGAAAGATAAACTGGGAAATGCCAGGGCGCATGCCATTTGTAGTTGGAGGAAGCCATGTTTATATTACGGGAAGTGAGCTAGGCACTGTAACAGCCTATGAGAAAGGAGATGGAGAGAAGGTTTGGGAGCGTAATGTTGACAATCAGTATCAAGTTATCAGTGAACTAGAAATCACTCCACTTGGTTTGTTAGTGACTGCTTCCAGTCATAGCTATGAAAGATATCACCTGCTTAATTTAGAAACCGGCGAACCAATCGAGACCTTCAAGTCTGATGCGAGCAGAGAGGAATATTTCATTGAAAATCGATCTCAAATATACATGCTAGATTATTTTGCTAAGGTCACGGCAGCAGGGAACAACCAGTGGCAAACATATGCCGGATTCGAGAAGGATCCTTATGGAGAGTATCCTCAGATCTTAATAGAAGAAGATGCCATTATAGTTGATCAAAAGGGCTATCCCTTTACCCAAGTGGCCATCTTAGACAATACGAGCGGCGAACACATTTGGCACACTACTGTCCAAGCCAAGAGCAATCTTGCATTTTATGGGGACGAATTGTTTTATGTATCCGATGACACAAAATTATATGGTGGAAGACTAGATACACAGCAGTGGACTCATTATGCCACTTTTTTGCCCGAGGTATTGGAAGAACCAGGACGAAATACGGATATCATCATGAAAGCTCACAAAGAACGAATTTTGATTTATTTTAATAGCAGTCAACAACTCATTGTTCTTCGTAGTTTGTCTAATGAGTGAGGGAGTATTCTAAACTTTCACAAATTTATCAAATTACCCTCCTAGCAGCACCATGGGGTCAAGATGCGCCACATCAACCAGCGGAACACCGCGCCGGAGCAGGATCCCATATTGCACTCTCTCCCATTCCCCTTTAAAATCCCCCTTCATCCTTCATAATTCATCCTTCATCCTTTCAATGGAGTTTCCATGGCCTCAGCCCCAAAATCCAGCAACGTCACCCCCAGCCGCCAGCAGTACCTCGACATCAAGGCGCAGCACCCAGACGCCATCGTCTTCTTCCGCCTGGGCGATTTCTACGAAACCTTTGACGACGACGCCGAAACGGCCGCCCGAGAACTCGACCTGGTGCTGACCAGTCGGCCCCAGGGCAAAGGGGTGCGCACGCCGATGGCGGGTGTGCCCCACCACGCCGCCGAAGGCTACATCGCGCGGCTCATCGCCAAAGGCTACAAGGTGGCGCTGGCTGAGCAAATGGGCAGCGATACCATCAACGGCTTGATGCCCCGCGAAGTGGTGCGCGTGTTCACGGCTGGCACGGTTATCGAGCCGGGCATGTTGGAAGCGGGACGGAATAATTATTTAACGGCCGTTATCCGTGAAGATGATCTCTATGGTCTGGCCTACGCCGACATCACCACCGGCGAATTTGCCGTCACCCAGCTGAAACGGCCAGCGTGCCCTCACCGAAGAACTGGCGCGGCTCAATCCCGCCGAACTGCTCGTGCCGGAAAACGACATCACCCTCTACAATCAGGCCAAAGCCATCAGCCACCTGCCCGCCTGGCGTTTTGAAGAAGGCAGTGCCCGCCAAACCTTGCTGCGCCATTTCAACGTGACCACGCTCGCCGCCTTCGGCATCGAAGGCAAATCCCTGCCCACCCGTGCCGCCGGAGCCATCCTCTATTACCTGCAAGAGACACAACGCGGCGCCATCGGCCAGATTCAGCGGCTCGCCAGCTACTCCACCGAAGGCTTCATGGCGCTCGACAGCAATACGCGGCGCAACCTGGAACTGTTGGAATCGCTGGCTGGCATTCGCCAAAACTCACTGCTGGGCATCCTCGACAAAACTGTCACGCCCATGGGCGCCCGCCTGCTGCGTAAACGAGTGACGCGCCCCCTGCTCACCGTTGAAGCGCTGCAACGAACGGCTGGATCAGGTGGAAACGTTCTACAGCGACACCCTGCTCCGCGCCGACATCCGCGCCACGCTCAAAGGTCTGCCCGACCTGGAACGGCTCACCAACCGCGTTCTCAGCGGCAAAGCGGTGCCGCGTGATTTGGAGTACATCAAGCTGGCGCTGGAAGCGGTACCGGAAATTAGTAAACAGTTAACAGTGAACAGTGAACAGTTAACAGATGACGCCAACCCAATCGTCAATCTCCAATCTCTAATCTCCAATCTTGATCCTTGCCCGGAAACGGCCGTTCTCATCAACCGCGCCATCGCCGACGACGCGCCCACCAATTTCAACAAAATGGGCGTCATCAAACCGGGTTTTTCGGCGGAACTGGATGGCGTGATGAACTCGTCGGCTCATGCGCGGCAGTGGGTGGCGCAGTTGGAGCCGCGTGAACGGGAACGCAGCGGCATCTCGTCGCTCAAGGTGGGCTTCAACAAGGTGTTTGGCTACTACATCGAAGTCACCCACGCCAACAGCAGCTGCCGTGCCCGACGATTACATCCGCAAACAAACGCTCACCAACGCCGAACGCTACATCACGCCGGAACTGAAAGAGTACGAAACGCTCATCCTCAACGCCGAAGACCGCATCCTGGAAATTGAACGGCGCGTCTTCACCGAGCTTGCCGGACAGGTAGCCCAATCCGCCCAACGACTGCTGGCACCGCCGACATTCTGGCCCAAATCGACGTCGCCGCCGCCCTGGCCGAGGTCGCCGCCAACAACAACTACGTGCGCCCCATCCTCTCCAATGAAGACGGACTGATGATCGAAAACGGCCGTCATCCCGTGGTGGAACAGGCCACAGGCAGCCAGATTGGCGACCGCTTTGTGCCCAACAACGCCCATTTCAACAGCACCGACCGCATCCAGATTATCACCGGACCAAATATGTCGGGTAAATCAACCTATCTGCGGCAGGTGGCGCTCATCGCCCTGATGGCTCAAATCGGCAGTTACGTGCCAGCGGACGAGGCGCACATCGGACTGGTTGACCGCATCTTTACGCGCATTGGGGCGCATGACGAACTGCATCAGGGACGCAGTACCTTCATGGTTGAGATGGTGGAAGCGGCGGAAATTCTCAACCACGCCAGCCACCGTTCCCTGCTCATTCTGGACGAAATCGGCCGCGGCACCAGCACCTACGACGGGCTGGCGATTGCCTGGTCGATGGTCGAGTATCTGCACAACCACCCGCGCCTCAAACCGCGCACCCTCTTCGCCACCCATTACCACGAACTGGTCGGTCTGGCCGACCTGCTGCCGATGGTCGCCAATTACAATGTGGCGGTGGCGGAGGAAGGGGATTCGGTGGTGTTTTTGCACCAAATTGTGCCCGGCGGTGCCGACCAGAGCTACGGCATCCACGTGGCACAGTTAGCCGGACTGCCCCGCGACGTGATCAATCGCGCCAATGAGATTTTGAAGGAATTAGAGAAACATGCCCCGACAACGGCCGTTGAGCCAAGCCGCTTCACCGCCGGCCAACAAGTCGCCCTGTTCCCCGAAACCAGTCCCATTCTGGAAGAACTGGGCAAACTGGATGTGAACACGCTCACGCCGCTGGAAGCCATCAACAAGCTGTACGAATGGAAACGCAAGTTTACAAAGGAACATTAGCTTATGAAACCAATCTTCCCGCCAAAACTGAATCCCGGTGATGAAATTCGGGTGATCGCGCCATCCACCACCCTGGCGATCATCAACGAGGAACAGCGCAAACTGGCGAATCAACGCTGGCAAGAAATGGGGCTAAAGGTCACAAACGGCCGTTACGCCGAGGAACGCAATCGGTTCAATTCCACCAGTATCGCCCACCGCCTCAGCGACCTGCACGATGCCTTCCGCGAGCCGCAGGTTAAAGGCATTCTCACCGCCATCGGCGGCTACAATGTCAACCAACTATTAGACGGCATCGATTACGACCTCATCGCCGCCAACCCCAAAGTGTTGTGCGGCTACTCAGACATTACAGCATTAAGCAACGCCATTTTCGCTCAAACCGGGCTGGTCACTTATTCCGGTCCTCACTACTCCACTCTCGCCATGAAGTACGGTGCGACCTACACCATTGACTCTTTCCAGAAATGCCTCATGGCAACCGCCCCGTTCCCAGTGTCCCAGGCAGAAGATTGGAGCGACGACGCCTGGTACGCGGATCCAGAAAAGCGCGAGTTCATTCCAAATTCAGGTTATCTGGTAATCAATGAGGGGGAGGGAAACGGCCGTTTGCTAGGCGGCAATCTCTGCACATTCAATCTATTACAAGGCACGCGCTTCATGCCGGAATTGGCTGGTTCCATCCTGCTCATCGAAGACGATTACGAATCCCACGCCGCCACCTTTGACCGCGATCTGCAATCGCTCCTCCACCAACCCGGCTTCAACGAGGTGCGTGGGCTGATTATCGGCCGTTTCCAAACCAAATCGGAGGTTGACGATGACACGCTCACCGAAATCATCCGCACCAAAGCCGCTTTGAACCACATTCCGGTCATCGCCAACGCCAGTTTCGGCCACACCACGCCCCAATTCACCTTTCCCATAGGTGGGCAAGGCATCCTCAATGTTCAAAAGGACATCGTCACTTTTACCATCACAGAACACTAATCGGTCAACAAATCAAAGACCTGATTTTTTTCTCATGGTATAATGGCCTGATACTTTTGAGGCAGGTGATTTCTGATGGTGCAATTAACCGTACAAGTCTCTGATGAACTGGCAACCCGTTTACAGCCTATTAAATTTTGGTTGCCAACCATTATTGAGCTGAGTCTCATCCGCTGCCAAACGGCAGCCACCGCCACAGCCAGCGAAATCATCGATTTTCTCTCTGAAAATCCAACACCGACCACCGTACTTGCGTATCATGTTTCAGAAGAAACCCAAGCAAGAGTAGAACGGCTTTTGGCATTAAATGAGGTTGGGCTGCTCTCAGCAGAAGAGCAGTTAGAACTCGATGAACGAGAGCAGATTGAGCACATCTTGATCATGCTCAAAACTCAAATCGCCAGCCAACAAATTTAGGAGCCACCCGTGCCTACCAATCTAACCTCTGATCTCCGTAGATTGGTACACGAACGCGCAAACGGCCGTTGTGAATATTGCCTCGTCCCTGAACACATCTCACTCCACAAACACGAACCCGATCACATCATACCCCGTCAACATGATGGGGTCACATCAGCCGAGAACCTTGCTTTGGCTTGTATGCGCTGCAACCGCCAAAAAGGTGCCAATATCGGCTCACTAGATCCGCAAACAGGCGATCTGGTGCTCTTTTTCAATCCACGTTCTCAGTTTTGGCTGGAACATTTTCAGGTCGAGGCTGGGCAAATCGTACCGCTAACTCCGGAAGGCAGAGTAACCGTAAAAATTTTCCGTTTGAATGACACGAATCGCGTCAGTGAGCGTCTGGCACTTATTAAAGCTGGTATTTATTAGTCATTTTCGGAATTAAAGTTTGCCTTAGATTTAGTCCACAGATTACGCAGATTTCGCAGATTAAAACCAAAAAATCTGCGCCAATCTGCGTTAATCTGCGGATAAAATGATTGAAATCCTTATTTCCAATAATGTCTATTAGTTAAATACAAGGAAAGTAACCCGTGTACGAACCCATTCCCTATCAAGGCCCAACAATCGTCTCCGCCAACGGCATCCAGATTTGCTATGACGCTTTTGGCAACCCAGGTAATCCGCCACTGCTCATGGTCGCTGGCTTAGGTATGCAGCTCATCGGCTGGGAAGAAGCCTTATGCACCCTGCTCGCCGAACGCGGCTACTGGGTCATCCGTTACGACAACCGCGATGTCGGCCTCTCCACCAAGTTCGATGAAGCGGGCACACCCAATTTCATGGCTGTCCTTCAGGGGCAAGAGGTTTCTGCCCCTTATCTTCTGAGCGACATGGCGGCGGATGCAATTGGTTTGTTGGATGCCTTAGGCAGCAAACAGGCACATATTTTGGGAGCATCTCTGGGCGGCATGATTGCCCAAACCATCGCCATCAACCATCCTGAGCGGGTAATTACTTTGACTTCGATCATGTCAACAACGGGCGAGATGCCCCTGTCTATGCCCAAGCCAGAAGGACTCGCCCTTTTGACGGCACCACCTGCCACGACTCTCGAAGGCTACATCCAAAATGATTTAAACTGGGCCAGAGTTACCAACGGCTCCGCGTTTCCTGTGGATGAATCCGCGATACGACAGCGGGCGCAAGCTGCCTGGGAACGGGGCACAAATCCAGCGGGAACGGCTCGGCAGTTAACGGCCGTTCTCGCCTCAGGTAGTCGTCAAGAAGCCCTAGAATCACTCACCATGCCCACCCTCGTCATCCACGGCAAAGAAGACCCCATCATCCCGGTTGAAGGCGGCATCGCCACCGCCGAAGCCATCCCCAACGCCAAACTGATGTTGATTGATGGGCTAGGCCACGCCATGCCACCTGAAACTTGGCCAGAGATAGTGGATGCTATTGCTGATCTTAGCCAATGAATGAGGTGTGAATTACTTGATAGATACTTCCATGTTATAATTTGCTTATGGAATCATCGGACGCTAGAGCTTACATCAATCGGTGGCAAGCCGTTGAAAAAATCGAACAGAAAAGAATTGCAATCAACTTCTCTTGCAGAGAATTGGCGTCAGCTCAATGCTATCAAACAGAGAGCCAACCGCTTAGGCATCATGAGAGAAATGATGATGGAGAAATGCAAGTTTTTTTGTTGTGGGCTAAGTTAAAAGCAAATTATGTCCCAAACTGAAAATCATGATTCTTTTCATGATCCGCTTGAAGCTCTGGAAAAACTTCTGTCTCATTTTGACAATAGAGGGGTTATTATTGGCGGGGTCGCCGTTAGTCTTTTAGGACAAGCTCGATTCACAGAAGACCTCGATGCCATGATTCTGCTCTCCATTGATGAAATCCCCCTATTTCTAGCAAACGCAAAAAAAGAAGGAATTGAGCCGCGTATTCGATTAAGCAGAGGATTTTGCACGACAAAATCGAGTTTTACTTCTACGACATACGCCATCCCAAACTAACATAGATATTTCGCTTGGTATTCTACCATTTGAACAAGAGATGGTTGAAAGAAGCACCATTCACCAAATCGACGAAACATTACAAATTCACCTTCCCACACCTGAAGACTTGATCATTATGAAGGCCATTGCCCATCGCCCCAAAGATTTATTGGATATTCAAGGGCTTATTCAAAAACATCCAAATCTAGATCAGGAGCGCATTCAAGATTGGGTCACACAATTCGCAGAATTGTTAGAAACACCGGAGCTTTGGGAAGACATTGCCAACTGGTTGTAATACTTTCGTTTCCCCTAAGTGGAAGGTGACGATGGCGACTAACTGACCCTATTGCAGTGATCGAGCAAGAAGATTAACCGCAAAGTTAACACAGGGACCAACTGGCATTAATACAGGAAATGGCCTAGGCACTTTGCATGAGGATGCCAGAGGTCATCACGTATCGTAGTAGATTTAACGACCGATTCCAACTCCGCCAGAGTCAGGACAAACTCAAAGAAATAATTTTAGAGTGGTTAACCCGAAATCTGGATGACAATGAAGTAGCTATCTTCGATGCCGGCGCTCATATCAGTGACATGCAAACGGCCGGTGTCCCTCGCTTTGTACTGCGCTCGGCGAAAAACTGCACAGCCCGTAGGAATTATCTGCCTCAAAACAAGAAAGGGCGTCCGCCTGAATATGGCAAATTAGTACGCCCCCTGGCACGAAAACGAAAAGGGAAGACCATTTCCGCTTCCAGTCCAGATGAAACAGATACGTTCATCTATGAAGGGCGAACCATTCGTGTCCATTGTTGGCGCAACCTTGTTTTAACCAAGCACAAGGTTGCTGAACAGCGTGACACCTTTGACATCTTGGTTTTCTTTGACCCACTCTATGTGGAGCCTCTGGTATTAGGAACCAATGTTTCTTTGACAACAGAAACGGCCTTTAAGATGTATTTGGATCGGTGGCCGGTGGAACAAGTGCCTTTGTCTGCCAAACAGATGTTAGGATTAGGTCGCCACTTTGTCTTTGATCCAGAGAGTTGTCAACGACTGCCTGAACTATCGTTGCTTGCTGGTAATATCCTCACCCATTTAGCGGCAAGTTTGCCGCCAATGCCCACTGGCTTTTGGGATCGACGCCCAAAAAAACGCCTGGGAGGTTACGTAGGGTCTTGGCTCAGGCTGATTTTCCAAAAGAAACCCTTTCAAATGGGCAATTTCGGAAAAAGCAGTCGGTTACGGGGCATTTACCAAAGGGCGTTGCTGCCCATCGGCGATGCAAACGGCATCCTTGACCGTCATTTACTTGTTTTAGTGGCTTATTGAGCTATTTTTTAATGTTCGATAATTTCAGATTACGTCTGAAGTTTGTTTATCATTCCGCGTTAGCGGAAACTAAAGTAATAAATGTCTGAACTTAAATCATTGGCAACAATTATTGAATTTTCAAATCGAACACTTCGAGGGTTCTCTTTTGTCTACAAATTCCAGGTTCTAAATCCAGACAAGAGTTGGGATTATTTTGATGCATGGAGAGGAATTACTAAAACTGTTGCAATGGAGAGCCTCGTCTTTGGTGAAAAAGCAGATTCCTTCAAAATTGCATGTGACAATTTACTAATAGCACTACAAATCGAAGCCGACCAAACTGATAATCCTACCAAAGAACTCCAACATCAAGAAAAAATAAAAAATCTTATCAATCAACTTCAAACTGCA
Source organism: uncultured Chloroflexia bacterium (assembly GCA_963747345.1). Taxonomy (GTDB): domain Bacteria; phylum Chloroflexota; class Anaerolineae; order Promineifilales; family Promineifilaceae. Next base: position 105,931 of record CAVVFA010000028.1, read on the forward strand.
ACGTCTAGTTACCATGATGTTACGGCTTCTATAAGCCTTAGCTACACACCACCATTCGATGAGTATGAAGCACATTGGTATTGTTGTATTATGGTTGGTAGCCGCTGGAGCAGTCGTTCTATAGTCGAGAAATCCGGTCAATCACTTCATCAAGTCTGTTCAGAACTATTGGTTGAGTTTCAGACTATTCAGTAAAGGGCAACTTGGTCAAAAAAAGGCCTCAAGCATTCTTACGAACACGAGAGACCTTCTAATCGAAAATCGTCAATCCAAAATCGTTAATCGAAAATTTCAACTTGTCTTTACCAATTCCTTGCCAAATTTCTGTTTATAAATGGGAGAAAGCGCTCGCACTTGCCGGTCGGCATGATAGCTGCTGCGCACCATCGGGCCGCTTTCGACCCATTGGAAGCCCATCTCCAGGCCAAGGCGCTTGATTTCGGCAAATTCATCGGGATGATAATATTTGGCAACGGGCAAATGTTGATCCGCACGCGGCTGCAAATATTGGCCGACAGTCAAAATATCAACGCCTCTGTCCGTGCAATCCTTCATGACTTCAAGCAGCTCGTCCCAGGTTTCGCCTAAGCCAACCATGATGCCACTCTTGGTTAGCACTTCGGCATCCATTTTCTTGGCATTTGCCAACGTGGTCATGGCCCATTCATATTTGTCTTGGGGCTGCACTTTCTTAAAGAGCCGCGGCACGGTTTCTACATTGTGGCCCAGGATTTCTGGACGGGCGTCCATGACAATTTTGAGGGCGTCGGCGTCGCCTTTGAAGTCAGGGATAAGCAGTTCGATGGAGCAGCCGGGCTGCACTTCACGGATGCGTTTGATGACGGCGGCGAAAATGGGCGCACCGCCGTCTTTGCGTTCGTCACGGTTGACGGAGGTGATGACGACGTGGCGCAAATTCATGGACTGAACGGCCGTTGCCACCCGTTCTGGTTCTGCAAAATCTAAAGGTAACGGCCGTCCTGTTTTAATGTCGCAAAAGGCACAGCTTCGGGTGCAAATGTCGCCCATCATCAAAAAGGTGGCCGTGCCTGCGCCCCAGCACTCGCCCATGTTGGGACACTGCGCTTCTTCGCAAACGGTGTGCAAAGACTTACTGCGCATCAATTCATTAAGCCGTTCGTAATTCTCGCCGCTGGGAATACGCGCCCGAATCCAGTCGGGATGCCGCCGCCCTGGTTTGATGGGGGCGCTTTCGGTGACGTTGATTGAATCTAGTTTAATTTCAGACATGAAGTTTAGTCCTTAGTCGAGTAGTCAGATAGTCGGTTAGTCGGGGAACTGTTCACTGTAAACTGTTCACTGTTTACTGATATTTCAAATACATTGGCAAATGCTTCCATGATGGGCTGCAGAAGGTCTGTGGTGGTTAACGGCCGTTCCAAAATTTCCGCCATGCTGACCACACCATGCTCACTGATACCACAGGGCACAATATGGCTGAAATGGCTCATATCGGGGTTCACGTTCAGAGCAAAACCGTGACTGCTAATCCCTTTGGCATTGACACGCACCCCAATCGCTGCAATCTTGCGCGGGCCATCGGGCCTATCCACCCAGACACCCGTGTAGCCATCATAGCGCCAGCCCACAATGTCAAAAACAGCCAATGTCTGAATGATGACTTCTTCCAAATTGCGTAAATAACGGTGCAAATCTGGTTTATCAAAGCCTTCCACCTGGAACAGGCGCTTGAGACTGAGAATGGGATAGCCAACCAGTTGACCGGGGCCATGATAGGTAATGTCGCCACCACGATCCACCCAGCGCACGGTGAACCCTTGCGCTTCCCACTCTGCTTCACTGAGCAGCAGATGGTCTAGCTTGCCACTGCGGCCGAGGGTGTAGGTGGGGGGATGCTCTAACAGGAGAATTTCGTCGCACAGTTCAGGCGCTTCCAGCCGAGCGGCTACCATTTCTTTTTGCAAGTCCCAGGCCACATCGTAATCGATTTGGCCGAGCCATTTTGCGTCAATTTCCATAGGGTCTAAGGCTATCCCTCAAGAGAGGAAAAGTCAACTGGTGGGAAACGGCCGTTACCGAAAACTCATGCACCAATTTGTAGACTTTTACCCGACAAGGCATATACTACCGCCGAATTCAATTCACCCAGTCAACAAGCCCATTTCATTGAACTCTCTGCGATGGGCTTCCTATTTTTAAGGAGAAAAATATAACAAACATGCATGTTGCCTTATTAGCCAACCTACAAAAAAATGCCCCCGTCTTGCCCAATATGTCACCCGACATGTGGGACGATTTAGATTCTGAAGCCACCATCGCCGCCATCAAAGAAGCACTCGAAAGCAAAGGCCATCAGGTCACCTTTTTAGAAGGCGACCACACCCTTTTCAACAACCTGGTTCAACTGAAACCCGATATTTGCTTCAACATTTGCGAAGGGCATTTTGGCGATGCCCGCGAATCTCAAGTGCCAGGCATATTGGAAATGCTGCGCATTCCCTACACCGGTTCCCAAGTGCTCACACTGGCACTCACCCTTGATAAACCGATGACCAAACGCATCCTCACCTATCACGGACTGCCCACACCCCCGTTCCAGGTTTTTGAACGGGTCACAGAGCCGCTAAACGACGATTTAGCCTTTCCTCTTTTCGTCAAGCCCAGCCGCGAAGGCACCGGCATGGGTGTCAGCGCCGAAAACATCATCCGTGACGAGACAGAACTGCGCACCCAACTGCGCCGTTTATTCGACCAATATGACCAGCCCGTTTTGGCGGAAACATTCATCGATGGCCGAGAAATCACGGTGGGTGTGATTGGTAATCTTACCAGTCCGGTCGCCTGGCGTGTGCCAGAAGATGAAGATGCGCCGCGTGTTTCCAGGGGGCTGCACTGTTTCCCACCGCTTGAAGTGGATTTGAGCCGTTACTCAGAAGAAGAAGGTGGCGTTTACACCAGTCGCATGAAAACGGAACTGGCTCATGAATTCCATTACTTGTGTCCGGCGCCCTTGACAGAAGATCAGATTGAAGAGCTAAACTGGCTCACCGCCGCCACCTTCCGCGTCACTGGCTGCCAGGATGTGGCTCGTGTTGATTTTCGTCTGGATGCCAGCGACAACAACAAACCCTATATCCTGGAAATCAACCCGCTGCCCGGCTTAAATGCCGAGTATTCCGACCTCTGCATTGAAGCTAAAGCAGATGGCTGGAGCTATGCAGAGTTGGTGAATCGCATTCTCGATGAAGCGATCGCTCGCTACGAATTGTAAGACCCCTCTCCCCAGCCCTCTCCCCAAAGGGGCGAGAGGGCCAGATCCCCTCTCCCTTTCAGGGGGAGGGTTAGGGAGGGGGTGGTCACCACGCCAATGGCAAGCGCTCCAGTCCGCGAAACAGCACACCGGAACGCCATTTGAGTTCCGCTTCCGGCACAGCCAGACGCACCTCGGGAAAACGGCCGAACAAAGTTCGCAGCGCAATCACCCCTTCCAGCCGCGCCAACGGCGCACCCAGACAGTAATGAATGCCGTGCCCAAATGCCAGATGCTTGTTATTTTGGCGTGTCACATGCAGCTCATCTGGATGATGAAACTGGCAGCTATCCCGATTGGCCGATGACAAGACGACCCGCACCACGTCGCCCCGTTTCATGGCATGGCCTTTGTAGACGACATCGCGGCGTACCCAGCGGGTGGTTGAGGTTTCTACAGGGCCATCGTAACGCAGGAGTTCATTAACGGCCGTTTCCCACCCCGCTCCCTCCTTCACCAACGCCAACTGCTCAGGATGTTTGAGCAAGGCCAGTACCCCATTGCCAATCAGATTCACCGTCGTTTCATGCCCTGTCACCAACAGCAAAGCCACCATGCTAGACAATTCCGGTACCGACAAGCGTTCACCTGACTTTTCCGCCCCGGCTATTTCAGCCGCGACTAACGCCGTCGTTAGATCATCTTGTGGGCGCTGCTGCCGTTCCTCAAACAAGTCTTGCAAATAATCAACAAAAGCCCGCACCTTGCGCCGCCGCTCCTTGTAGCTCAATCCATGCCGCCCAGGCGCAATAATCGCCTGTGACCAATCCTGCACCTCATCCCGATCCGCATCAGGAATGCCCAACATGTCAGTGATGATGATGGTCGGCAGTGGCAACGCAAAATCCGCAATGAGATCCATTTCACCTTGAACAGCCACTTGCGCCAGCAGATCGTCGGCGATGGCTTGAATGCGGGGAGCCATCTGCTCAATGCGGCGCGGCGTAAATGCCTGGTTAACCAGTCCGCGCAGGCGGGTGTGATCAGGCGGATCAGAAAAGAGCATGTTTTCGTTAATGAGGCGCTGCATGAACGGGGGCGTCTGCTGCGGTCCAACCTCTTCAGGCAGCAAGGTATTCTTTCTGTTTTTGACAAAGGTTTCGTTATCTTTCAGCACCTCAACCACATCGTCGTACTGGCTGATGTACCAAATCGTGGAGCCGTCCGGCGCGATGTGGGGGTAGATGGGATGGTGCTGGCGCATTTCCGCATAAGTGGGAAACGGGTCTGCCTTGAACATGCGGCTGAACAAATCGTAATGGGGGTCTTGGTCGTGCGGCGATTCTGTTTGCATGACGTTATTTTAGCACGCTTTAAAATGCGGGGAGCCTTACTCAAATAGTATATGTCATGTGAAAAACATGATCTTTTTAGAAACGCAGCATGACAATGCTCACTATGTCAGGTTGATAACTCCCTAATATACTTTTTAACATTGCCAACACGGGGCGAAAAAGTAAAAGAAATTTTCCCCAAACAAATCAGGAGGAACCATGAAACGTATTACGAATGTCGCTTTAATTGGAGTTTGTATCATACTCGGTTGTATCTTTGTTTTAACTGGCTGTAACAATGAAGTCGCACCAACGGCCGTTGCCATCGCCCCTTCAAACACCCCCAGCGCCATCCCGCCCACAGCCACAGCCACAGAAACCGCTGCCCCGACAAAAACCCCCTTGCCCACCCATACCCCACAGCAACCGCCACAGCAACTGTGGAACCCTCTCCCACCAGCACCAACACTCCGACAAAAACTCCCAGTCCCGAACCAACTGAGCCGCCAAAAGCAACCAACACACCACGTCCCACAGCCACCGCCAAGCCAGCCCTGCCCACAACAGCACCAGCAACGGCCGTTCCGCCCACATCCCCCCCACCGACAACTGGAACCGCCCATACTTTCGCCGAAACGCCCATTCAGCCCTGGAATGCCGATACCTACGTGCGCTATTTAGGCCTGGTGCGCGATTCATTCCGCAGTTTTAACAGCGAATACCAACTGGCATTAACCACTGACAAACCATTTGATTGCGGCACATTTGTGGGCTGGACCGGCCTTTGGATTTTGGAAGCGCCCGGTTTTACAGAGGTACCGGCTGACTGGCAGCCATCTTACACAGAATATCGGAATAAACTACGGCAAATTGTCAGCTTAACAGCAGAAGTACGGCCGTTATGCAACGCAGAAGGCGGTGAAATCAGCGAAGAGTCCTCACGTGCCATTCTGGCCTTTTTGCTCGACGCTTATCCTCGGATGGAACAAATGATTCTGGAGGCAAACCAACTGCCACGTTAGTCAGGCGCCTTCCTCATCAAAGCGAAAGCCCAACTGACGTAGTTGGGCTTCTTCCAGACCACTGACACCGACGCCAATCAAACGCATCTGCTGCTCTGGAGGCCAATTTTCTTGCCAGATAGCCGTTGCCAACCGGCAAATGGAATCGGCATCATCCACGCCATGCTCGACAGATTTTTGCCGCGTAAATGTCGTAAAATCAGCCCAACGAAATTTCACCCGGATGGTATGGCCTACAAGATTGCGTTTTTGTAGCGATTTTGCCACGCTCTCCGACTGCTTCACGAATCTGCTTTTGCAAAATCTCTGGGCTCATTTACATCTTCGTTAAACGTCCATTCCTGGCTGATGGATTTGGGCAAACCCCGCTCCTCATGCACCTCACGACTGTCTATGCCTCTGGCGCGTCGCTGCAAATTTTCCGCCTGATTGCCAAATTGACGGTACAGTGCGTCCAGGTCGGCCACAGCCAATTGACCACATGTTTCAAGGCCCATGGCTGCCAGTTTTTCGGCCGTACGCGGGCCAATTCCCCAAATCGCCCGCGTTGACAATGGCGACAGAAAAACTGCTTCAAACCCAGGCAAAATGATGGTGCATCCCTGAGGTTTCTCGTGATCTGAGGCTACTTTCGCCACCAGTTTGCTGGTTGCCAGACCCACTGAGGCTGGTAGATGGGTTTGGGTGAAAACGGCCGTTCCCATTTCAGCCACCAGAGACAACGGATCCCGAACCTCACTCAGGTCTATATACGCCTCATCCACGCTAATCTGCTCCACTGGTCCATACTGGCGCAAAATGTCCATTACCTGCTGCGAACATTCATGGATACGAGACCAATCGGGTGACACAATTTTGAGCGAGGGGCAAAGACGAACGGCCGTTGCCGTAGGCATAGCCGAACGAATCCCCACCTTCCGCGCCTCATAACTGGCCGACGCCACCACCCCCCGCAAATCCGGCTTCCCACCCACCACCAGCGGCACACCCGCGTCTTCTGGATGATCCAAAAGATACACATTGACGTAAAACGCATCCATATCCAGATGCAAAATCGCCCTCGGCCACTCATACGCTTGCGAAACATCACCAAAAATAGACATGTCAAAAAGTGAAAGTGCTGGTCAGAGATTAATAGAATCCGCAGATTTCCTCCCACATCTCCGTGAATCTCCGTGACTTCTCCGTGTACCTCTGTGTAACTATTCTTTGACCAACACACCTATCAAAAAATAAAAGTGCGACCCACTGCTAAAGCGCATCGCACCCCTCAATCGTCAATCCCAAATCCCCAATCGTCAATCCGAAAGCGCCATCTGCACATCCGTCCGATCTACCACCCGCCCCACATCACGCGCAAACCCCACTACATCAATGCTAGACAAGATCAAAATCGCACCAACAAGACCTAGCGCTTCCAGTCCAAAAAGAATGGCATACGTCATACTTGGCGGCAGTCCCAGCCCTAACAACAAAATATCGCGCGTCGCACCGCCCAAAAACGTGCCAAGACCCTTCGACACCAGAATCGCCACCGACCACAAGCCCAAATATGCTCCAGCCTCGGCATCAGAAGCCATCACCGCCATCAAGCTGAGACCGCCAAACGTATAAATACCAAATCCGCCACCAAAAATAAGCAGTGCCACCTCAATCAAATGCACCTGCCCCATCAAGGCTGATGCAGATAGCAGAAGCAACCCCGCTGCCATCACCCCCAAACCCCAATTCGCAATTTGAGCCTGACGTTCTGGCGGCCGTTTTCGCCACAAATAAGTGCTAACCAGCAGCGTCACCACCGTAGCTGCTTGCCAATAACTGTTAAATCGCGTCGTGCGACTCAGCGGCAAACCAAATGTCTCCGCCCCAAACGGTTCCAAAATCGCATCTTGCGCCCAGGCCGCCATCGTTGCCACCGCCAGAAAAAAGAAAAAGCGACGGGTACGTGGATCTGCCCAGATTTTCTGGATAATCGCCGCAAACCTTGGCCGAGACTCACGCTCTGCCTCTGATTCAACGGGTTGATCCGCCTTCTTAACGCGCTTCTCCGTGCCAAAAATAGCAAAAAACCAGAAGAAACCGCCAATCACCATCGTGGCAATCACCATCTCCCAGAAAATCGCCTCTGAATACGACTCCATCCAAATGCTAAACCCAATGCCAGCAATGGCGAAAAAGATGATGAGCATCGTCTCGACGGCGCTAATCGCCAACCCTTGCTTTTCTGGCGGCGCAGAATCACGCACCAACGCCAAAAACGGACTGCCCGAAATCAGCGTGCCAATGCCATACATCAACGACGACGCCAATGCCAACAACCAGCCCACCGCATCCGTCGTCGCCCCATCCAGCCTCATTAAACTAAAGCCCAGAAGCGGCAGAGAGAACACCATCAACCCCCGTCCCAGCCAAATATAAGAAGTGCGCCGAAAGCCAAACAACCATCTCGTATCAGAACGATAGCCCGCCCACAAACTCAGCGGCGACAGCAGATAACGCAGCGCAATTAGCAATCCCACCGGGGTAGCAGGAATGCCAAAATTGGAAATCATGACGCGGTTCCAGATACTTGTCACCAGAATATCGCCCATCGCAGAGCCGATCTGGAAACTGCTCAAGCGCAACAAGCGCCAGTAGCTAAATGGTTTTTTCACTTGGGTGTATTGGGTCATTGATGTCCTTTATTCGCAGTCTGTTTTTGGGTAGGCGTGGATTGTACAGGTATCGACCCACAGATCAAAAAAGCCTCTCTTCGATGGAAGAAAGGCCATAGGTTTCTGAAAATATTAAAATCCCCGACAAATACCGGGTTCACAGGCTTAGGATGAATTAAAAAAGCCTTAGATTGGAGATTGAAGACCATATCTCCAATCTCTAAACTCCAGTCTCGTGTAAGTTATTTAATTCTCGTTCCTTAGTCCTCGTCTTGTAAATTCCGCATTGTGCTATACAACCACTGTTTCAGGCACGGCAAGCGGCAGTATAATCGTAAATGTAGTGCCTTCACCTACCCGACTCGACGCCTGAATACTGCCGCCCAACCCATCAATGTAATCTTTAGTCCAGAACAAACCAAAGCCCATGCCACCATCCTGTTTCTTTGTTGACCAACCAAGTTCAAAGATATTGTGCAGGTTTTCTACCGAAATACCAGGGCCATTATCCCGGATAATGATCTTGACTTCTGTCTCAGAAATCAGTTTTGAACTTATCCACATTTGAGCATCTCGCGCAGACGCAGCCATCGCTTCTGCCGCATTCTTGATGATGATACGGAAAGCTTCAGACAACATATCTTTAACCGTTTCTGCCGGAGCTAACGATTCTGCAAAATCAAGATGCAAGGTTACATCCGTTTCTGTCATGACTTTAGCCGTACTACGTAAGATTGACGTGCGTGGATATATTTCTAATAAGGCACGCGCGATGCAGTCATGAACATCTACCGGCGCATCTTCTTTCGTTTCCCAGGGCGCATTCAGATTATCAAGAATTGCGATGATTTTCTCTAGCTGATCAGCAGCAGTGGGCAGTTCACGCAATAAAAATTGTTGGCGGTCTGGTGAAAGTTCCGGCAACATTTGCAGTAATTGCATATACCCGTTTACATTACCGACGTAATTACGTAAAGAATGCGCCGAAGCAATGGTGCTAAAGGCCATGCGGCCAAATGTTTGGGCAATTTGCCGCTGTTCAGCTGTTTCTCGGAACAAACGAGCATTGTTGATACCGACGGCCGCTTGCTGTCCCAAGGCGGTGAGTACACTTAATTCCCAGGCTGAAAACCTCGCTTTCCGGCTGGTGACAAATAAGTTACCCATCACCTGATCGTCCAAGAAAAATGGTACGGCTACTACCCGTTTAATGCCCAATAGTTGCTGAACTTGGTCAGCTATTTCTCGGGTGGCAACGGGGCGCAGCAGGTCATAAAGATGCTCGGAAATGAGGTAGTTTTCGGGACGGCCGTTTAGCCCATTCACCGCCCGCACACTCAAATTCTCCTTATAAGCTTCGTCATCCAAATAAGCAACGGCCTGATCGCCAATGAGCGAAGCGCCTGCTTGCGCCTCAAATTGACTGACAAACGGCATTGTTTCATCAACTGCAAACGCACGAACCGGCAAGGCATTTCCGTTTTCTAAGGTAGCAACCATGGCGCCCGCGTAACCCAGTTCCAAAACAACCGCATCGACAATCGCCTGTAAGACATCTTTTTCGTTTGTCATGTGAGCCTGCAACTTAAGAATAATGCGTTCCAGGGCTTGCATGGAATCTAAACGACGTTGATTCTGAATCGCTGTGGCTGCTTGCTGTCCAAATGCATTAAGGAAATTAATGTCACGTTCACTGAGATGCTCCGGTGCCGCCGCCATTAAACTGCCTACAACTTCTCCGTAAATTTGGAAAGGTACGGTTATGACCTGCTTCACGCCCGCTGCTTGCTGTAACGCGTCTGAATTACTTCGAGTCAAGTAAGGAGAAAATAAATCATACAATGATTCCGAGGTGCGCGATACTGGAGAGCTCTCACCATTATTGGTAATCGTTTTAACAGCTAGATTATCTTGAAAATCGGGGTCTTGGAGTTTGAATAGTGTGCCGATGCCCAGTTCATCCATTTCATCAAGCAGAGTCGGATCGGGCAAATCAGCCAGGGCATCACTCAACTTATATGACCGCACAGCCAGCACATGGCCTTGTTCCAATGTGGCGACCATCGCCCCCATGCAATCGAGCCAATTCACAACATCATTGGCAATCTGTTGCAACACTTCTTGTAAATCTGGTGATATTTTGGGAACCTGCATATCAAGGATTTTCAAAGGGTTATCCAATTTTTTGAGTTATTGGGTATAGATTGGCTAGGATGATCAGTGCATTGGTTGTTCATTGCATTTTATCACTTTATGTCTCTTTGATAAACCATGGGTGATAGTTGTGGGGATGGGACTTCTGTCCTGTTTTGCTAAAAAAAAGAGGGCGAATCTCTGTGGATTCGCCCTCTTTTTAGCTTTCAAACGACAAACTGTGGGACACTACGGCCGTTTTAAAATATGTGTGGCAATCGTAGCGCCGCTGCCGCCGATGTTTTGCGTCATGGCAATGTTCACACCGTCGATTTGCGCGTCGCCGGCGTCGCCACGGAGCTGCAAGGTGGCCTCGGCCAGTTGGTACAGACCTGTCGCCCCGACCGGATGACCGCGCCCTTTAAGACCGCCCATGGTGCTGATTGGTAAACGGCCGTTTGCCAAAATATCACCACGCTGCCCCATCTTCACACCCTCACCCCGTTCCGCAAAACCACAAGATTCCAGCGACAACGCCGCCATGATGCTAAAGGCATCGTGCAATTCAAAAATATCAATGTCTTCTTGGCTAACTCCTGCCTGCGCATATGCCTTTTTTGCCGACAGTTCGGCCGCCTTCAACCACAGCGGCTGTTCACGGTCATGGATCGCCAACGTATCCGTTGACGCCGCCGAGCCGACTACACGAATCGCGTTCGGCGCTTTGCTTACCGGAACCAACAGCAGCGCCGCCGCCCCATCCCCAATCGGAGACGCATCAAACAAACTGATGGGATCTGCCACAATGCGCCCTTTGTCATATGTTTTTTGAGTAATCGGCTCACGGAACATCGCATTGGGATTTTTAGCGCCATTGGCATGGGCATTGATGGCAAACGGCGCAAAATCTGCACGCTGATAGCCATACTCATGCATATAGCGGCGCATAATCAGCGCATTCAGACCCACAAAGGTGACACCATGAATAATTTCGTAATCGGCATCAGCGGCCGTCGCTAAAGCGGTAGTCGTTTGGGTGAGACCCGTGTCAGTCATCTTCTCCACACCGATAACCAGCACCGCTTCCATCTCCCCACTGGCAACCGCCAAAATCCCCTGCCGCATTGCCGAACCAGCCGAGCCGCAAGCCGCTTCCAGTTTCACCGCCTCCACACCCCGCTGCCCCAAATGATCAGCTACCAACGCGCCCAAATGACGCTGTTTGTTCAAATCGCCGCTGGTCATATTGCTGACAAACAGGCCATCGATCTTAGTCTACACCCGCGTCAGCCAGCGCCGCCCGACCCGCATCAACCGCTAGTTGGCGCAAAGACAAATCCCAATGTTCGCGCACTGGCACTTGTCCTACGCCTAAAATTGCAACTTCTTGCATCATTACCTCCGAATCATAAAAAGACGGCGATCTTCAAAGCTGAACAAATCGCCGTCTATAAGTTTATTGTTGTTAGCTCACAGAGCATCTAGTTTACCGTTTCCCAGTGTCAGAAACTATCAATTTTTGCCGGAACACCTACCAAAACATAAAAACGCGACCCATCGCTAAAGGATACGCCGCGTTTAAAAAATGAAATGTGCTGCGTGAATGATGATTTTCACGCATCGCGCATTACCTTATTTTTTCACTTCGACCATAAGTGTCCAGCCATACGGGTCTGGCAAACGGCCGGTTTGGATGCCGGTCAACTGGTCAAACAGGTGGGCAGAGACGGGGCCAGGTTCATTGTTATTGATGACGTATTCTTCCCCTTTGTAGCCAAATTTGCCTACTGGCGCGATGACAGCGGCCGTGCCACAGCCAAACACCTCTGTGATTTTGCCGGATTTCAAATCAGCGATCATGTCGTTGACATCAATCGTTTCTTCGCTCACTTCATAGCCGAGGTCGGGCGCAAGTTGCAAGACGGATTTGCGCGTAATGCCATCTAAAATGCTGCCACTCAGTTTGGGCGTAACGATTTTATTGCCATGCACAAAGCAGATGTTCATCGCCCCCACTTCTTCAATGTATCTGCCTTCAATCGCGTCCAACCACAGCACTTGGGAGTAGCCATGTGCTTTCACCGCTTCGCTGACGTAGAGACTGGCGGCATAGTTGCCACCCGTTTTGGCGTTACCCGTCCCGCCTTTAACCGCACGCCGGTATTCGTCGGAAATGTATACTGGCACGGGGGCAAAGCCTTCTTTAAAGTAAGCGCCTACCGGACTGAGAATGATGAAGTGGATATATGTTTTGCTGGCATGAACGCCCAAGGCGGCATCGGTAGCAATCATGGCCGGACGAATGTAGAGCGTTGCCCCAGGCACGTTGGGAACCCACTCGTTCTCTAGCTCAATTAGCTGGATGATAGCGGCGACATGCTCTTCTTCATCCACCGCTGGCATGACCATGCGCTGGGCAGAGACGTTGAAGCGTCGGGTGTTTTCCCAAGGTCGGAAAAGGTTGATGTTGCCATCATCACGACGATAGGCTTTGGTGCCTTCAAAGATTTCTTGTGCATAATGGAAAACGGCCGTTGACGGATCCAGTTCAAACGGGCCATAAGGGCCAACCTGAGCATCATGCCAGCCCACACCTTCCGTATATTTTTGGGTAAACATGCGGTTGCTAAATTTGTTGCCAAAGCCAAAATCATCGACGGGGGGTGTTTTCAGTGTCGATTCATCAAGGGGGAGGATATTTATGTCCATGACATCTCCTGTACGGGAAATTATTGTGGGATTCCTGGCTAACTATTAAATGCACATCTTATTTAGTCGTTAGTCCTAAATCCCCGTTTCTATCATTTTTCTATGCAAGTTTTACCATTTTTTAGCGTACCTGAACAGAGTGGATTTTCAAACATTGTCAATGCCAATTGCCAATGCCTATTGCCCACGCCTCCATCATCCATTAAGATACGCGCCATGTTTCCATTATTAGATCGGGTGGGTCCCTTTTTTATTTACAGCTATACGATTGTATTGGGCGTTGGTATTTTGGCAGCAACGGCCGTTACCGGCTGGCTGGCAAAAAAACAACAAATCGAAAACTGGCTTGACGCCGTGTTAGTCTGCCTCATTGCGGGCTTGATTGGCGGCCGTTTTGGGTTTGTCCTGGCTAATTGGGACTACTTTCAAGACCATACATCTTCAATTCCCAGGTTGTGGCAAGGTGGCTACAGTTACTTTGGCGCATTGTTTGCGGCGCTGGTTGGATTGTGGTTGTGGGGTCATTGGCAGAACAACTCATTTCCCACCTACACCGATCTTCTCGCCCCCGGCTTCGCCCTGCTGTGCGCTTTTGGCTGGTTGGCTTGCTGGTTTGAAGGCTGCGCCTATGGCCTAGAAACCGTCTTCGGGCCGCTATCCGCCGATTTGCCAGACGAATTCGGCATTTTCGCCGTGCGCTACCAGACGCAACTAATAGGGGCAATTTGGTCACTCGTTGTGTTTACCGTTATTATGCTAACACGCCCTCGCTGGCGCACTGGACAACTTTTCTGGCTAACCTTGGGATTGCTCAGTTTAGGCAATATTGTCATTAGTTTGCTGCGTGGTGATCCCATGCCTATGATTGAATCCTATCGCCTGGACGTGATAATAAATGGAACAATTGTTCTATTTTCCGCACTTTTTATGTTATACTATCAGAAACACATCAACAATAGTTGAGTGATTGATGATTATGACCACTCGACTATTTACGTCCTATTTTATTTACGTTATCCTCCCAACCAATCAAAATTAAAAAGAGAAAGTTAATGAGTGAACAAGAAGTAGTACAAACCGATAATAACGAAGACCAAGAAACTGCTTATAAATCAGGGTTCGTAACCTTTGTGGGGCGTCCCAATGTAGGCAAAAGCACCCTGTTCAACGCCTATATGGAACAAAAACTGGCTATCGTCTCACCACGTCCGCAAACGACACGGACGCGCATGATGGGCATCATCACCGACCCCGCCTACCAGATGATCTTCCTCGATACACCCGGTCTCATCAAACCCCGTCACAAATTAGACGAGTTTATGGTGGAAACGGCCGTTGATACCTTTTCCGATGCGGATGTGATTGTGTACATGGTCGATGCCAGCGAACCCGTTGGGTCTGGCGACCGCGCCATCGCCAGACAACTGGCTCCGCTAACCGCCCATACCAAAATCATTTTGGCAATGAACAAAGGTGATTTGCTTAACATTGAAGACATTTTGCCACGCACAACCGAATTCCGCGCCTTATTGCCCCAAATAGAAGATTGGATTCTCTTCTCTGCGGCCAAAGGAAACGGCCGTGATGAACTGTTCCAAATGTTGGTCAATGCCCTACCCATCGGGCCGCAATATTATCCCGAAGACCAACTAACTGATGTTTTTGTCAAAGATATTGCAGGGGAACTCATTCGTGAACAAATTTTCTTGCAGGTACGTGACGAAATTCCATACGGAACGGCCGTTGTCGTGCAAGAATTTAAAGAACGCGAAAACGGTGTCACCTATATCAACGCCAACATCTACATCGAACGGGACAGCCACAAGCGCATCATCATCGGCAAAAATGGCAGCCAACTGCAACAAATCGGCAAAGCCGCTCGTAAAGAAATCGAAGAATTGGTAGAAGGGAAAGTATTTTTAGAACTATTTGTAAAAGTCGAGCCAAAATGGCGTCATAATGAACAGTCGCTTAATCGGCTAGGCTACAAAAGCGGAAGATAGCAAAAGCAATCGCTATCCTTTTGTGACGGGAAACAGGAGAATAAAATGACAAGAACAGAACAAGCCACGCATAGTCGCCGGAGTTTTTTACGTACAGCCGCTATAACGGCCGTTGCCGCCACCGCCGCTGGGGTAGGTGCCGCCAAATTAACATCTGTCAGCACCTCTGCCCCCACCATTATAGACACCTCTCCCGTTATTGTCCCCCAAGCACAAGCTATACTCACCGGCAGTGAAGACCTCGCCGCACTATTCTCCAAACTAGCTGCCGCCCAGGCTGAAAATGTGCGCCTCCGAGCCGAACTCGACGCCTCCCAGCGCAATCTGTCCACCTGGCAGCAAACCAACAGCAACAGTTCCACCCAAATGGAAACATTATCGGTCGAACTGGACAACGCCACCATGCAAATTGGGGTCCTCAGCGGCTTGGTTGCCCTCTATGAACAGTTGGACGATGTAGATGTATCTGAGCTGATGACTGATGGCTTAACGGCCGTTTCCGAATCCATCAACAGCATGGTCGCCACCTCCCCCCTCCTGGCGGAAGGCATCGCCGCAGGACAGCAAGCCCTGGACGAGATTGAAGCACATCTACCTTTACTGGAAAACGGCCGTTTATGGCTAGAAGGGCATACCCAAAAACTACAAGCCTACTTCGTCAACCTGGAAGAACTCCTGCAAAACGCAGTCGAACACATCGCCCCCTTCCTGGAAATGCTCACCAATTGGTTCACCGATGTACGCAAATGGCTCCCCTTCAACCTGGGCGAAAAAGCCATCGTCATCATGGAATCCGCCACCACCCTCCTCAGCGAAACACCCCACACCATCAGCGGACTCAATACCAACGTCGTGCAGCCCCTCGACCACTGGCTCGCCTATGACGAAGGCGATATCCGCTTGCGCCGCACGCTCATCAAACCGATGCGCGAAAAAGTCATTGGCAAAGCCAACGAATTAAATTTGCAAGCCGCAGCCGTTAAACTAACCTATGATGAAAAAGTGGCTATTCCCCTGGAAACGGCCGTTGCCCAACGCCGTGCCTTGCGTGAAACCGTCGCCCAATACCGGCAGCAAAATCAACTCTAACAAACAACACAGGGATACGCTCTATTTACGTATCCCAGCTCTAATTCATCAACCCAAGAACCCGCTCGTCAACAAAACAAGCATAATCAACAAAAATAGCGCCAACGCCACAATAATTACAAGAATAAGAATACGGTCGGTGGTAATTTTCCCCGTTGGCGTATACGCATCGGGATCCTCAACATCTGTTGGGTAAGCATATCTCGACCCCATCACCGGTGGCAGCAATCCTGAAGACCCACTTTCTTCCAATTGCACCCCACGCGCCTGATTTAATTTTTTAGCAACTTCTAATAAACTGCTGGTCAACTCCACATCCTCATCACTTTCCATTGCCGCAGACAATTCAGCCAACTGCTTTCTCTCCAGCTCATTGCCGTTGTTATCTTGAACAGCAGTGATACCGTTCCCGTCTCCCACATCCTCGCTATATTCAACAGGAGCCATCTTCTTAACCCAAATGGGCAACTCACCTGGAACAAGCTTCGCTTCCGCCGCCCGCTTACGCACATCCTCCATCATCAAGCCCATTTCTGCTTTGGCAACCGTTGACGGCACACTCGCTTGCGGCAATAAATTTACAATTTCCACATCACGAACCAACAAATAATAATCAGCCCGAGTCGGATCGAATATAAGATGCCCGCCCGCTCGAATCGTACTCCCCTCCTGTAAATCCGCATCCAACGCCACCCGATCAGAAAACAAACAACGCACACGATGCGCTTTCTCAACTAAATCAAACTGTGGCTGAGAATTATGCCCATTCTCCGCTTCTATCAACCCCTCAATCACCCCCAATACAAACACCAAGCCCAAAGGCAACTGCGCAGGCAGTTGCAAAGCCAGCCGATTATTCAAATGACTAACAGAGATATCCATCGCTTTTTCACACTTCCCAATTGTACATAAACGACCACTTTTCCCGATACAACATGAACAGAAACGGCCGTTTCTGTTCATGAATTCATCAAATTATACTCCACAATCCCTTAATCATCGTTACGCATTCACACCAAAATTCATAAATGTCTTGCCCCAAAACCAACCTTGTTATAAACTTCTCGCGTATTGTTAGAATACCCACGTATTTGGTTAATATAAATTCCACGAGAGCTTGGTAAATTCTCAAAAACGGCACATTTCGCCAAAAATATTTGACGAATAAAATGTCTTGGATATACTTGTCTTTCGGTACATGTTCTGAGCCAATCAAAATGCTTTCAGACCATTTAACATACAAAACCAAATTGCCGACGTAGCTCAATTGGCAGAGCAATGCTCTTGTAAAGCATAGGTTATGGGTTCAAGTCCCATCGTCGGCTTGGGTAAATAAATATGGGTCAGTGTCCCGAGTGGCAAAGGGGGCGGACTGTAAATCCGCTGGCAATAGCCTTCGTAGGTTCGAGTCCTACCTGGCCCACAATATTCAGTTCAATATCAAATTGAATCGAATATTAATTTTAGAGTAGTTTTGCCCACATAGCTCAGTGGTAGAGCACATTCTTGGTAAGAATGAGGTCATGGGTTCAAGTCCCATTGTGGGCTCTTTGCCCCGCCATTCCAAAAATATTTAGGGTGGCGGGGTATTTATATGAAAAAGCAACATGTAATTTAGTATGGATACATCGGAAATGTTCCGGCTATCCAAAATTTTTTGAGGGTTTAAAAATGGCCAAAGAAAAATTTGTGCGCGAAAAGCCACACGTAAATATTGGAACTATCGGTCACGTCGACCACGGAAAAACAACCCTAACAGCGGCCATCACAAAGACGCTGGCCATGAAAGGATTGGCAAAATTCTCTGCATTCGATCAAATCGACAATGCTCCAGAAGAACGCGAGCGTGGTATCACCATTGCTATTGCGCACGTCGAATACGAAACCGAAGCCCGGCATTATGCTCACGTAGACTGCCCGGGTCACCGTGACTACATCAAAAACATGATCACCGGTGCTGCTCAGATGGATGGCGCAATTTTGGTTGTGTCTGCGCCTGACGGCCCGATGCCGCAGACACGTGAACACGTTCTCCTGGCGCGCCAGGTGGAAGTGCCATCCATGGTCATCTTTTTGAACAAAATCGACCAGATGGACGATGAAGAACTGCTGGAACTGGTTGAAATGGAACTGCATGGAACTGCTAGACAGCTACGAGTTCCCTGGAGAAGAGACACCCATCGTCCGTGGTAGCGCCTTGGCCGCATTGGAATATGAAGGCGGTGATGTAGATGCTCCTGAACTGGCTCCAATTTGGGAGCTTATGCGTGTGGTTGATGAATACATCCCGCAGCCAAAACGTGAAACCGAATTGCCCTTCTTGATGTCAGTAGAAGATGTTTTCTCCATCAAGGGTCGTGGTACAGTGGTTACGGGTCGTGTTGATCGTGGCACATTGACTGCGATGAGCGAAGTTGAAATTGTCGGGCTAAATGAAAAAACTCGCAAAGTTGTGGCGACTTCTATGGAAATGTTCCACAAGATTCTGGACAAAGTAGAAGCTGGCGACAATGCGGGTATCCTACTACGTGGTGTGGCTCGTGAAGAGATTCAACGTGGTCAGGTGTTGGCTAAACCAGGCAGCATCACCCCCCACACCAAGTTCATGAGTGAAGTCTACGTCTTACGCAAAGATGAAGGTGGACGTCACAAGGCTTTCTTCCCTGGCTACCGCCCCCAATTTTACATCCGTACCATGGATGTGACAGGTGCCATCACCTTGCCGGAAGGCGTGGAAATGGTAATGCCTGGTGACAGCGTTAACTTGGAAGTTGAACTCATCATGCCAGTGGCGTTGGAACAAGGTAGCAAGTTTGCTATTCGCGAAGGTGGTTTGACTGTCGGTGCCGGCATCATCACCAAAATTATTGAATAATTTAAAAATCAAGCATATTTTGCCGAGGTGCAAATACGCACCTCGGCATTAGGTTAATTATTATGGCAAAAAAAGCAGTCCGTACACACGTTACATTAGCTTGTACCGAATGTAAAGAACGTACATATCTCACCGAAAAGAATCGGCGCAATACAACAGCTCGATTAGAGTTAATGAAATATTGCCCCCGCTGCCGTCAACACCGGTTGCATCGAGAGACTCGGTAAGGTAGTATAAATTAGATAACATTCACTACGTGTAGGGGGTTAGCTCAATTGGTAGAGCGACGGTCTCCAAAACCGTAGGCTGCGGGTTCAATTCCTGCACCCCCTGTATTTCAATAACCTCTGGGAGGAAATCCTACCCGGAGGTTAATTATCTTAAATAGTGGTGCGTTGTGGCAGAAGAAAAAATAAACGAAGAGAAAAAAGAAACAAAAAAAACTCGATCTGCTAAAAAGATTGAGAAAAAAGGTGCCAAGCCAGCTAACCCTATTGCGCGCTATTTCCGCGAAACACGTGGGGAACTACGCAAAGTAACTTGGCCGACACGTCAAGAATCTTGGCGGTTAACAGCAATTGTCATTGCTGTTTCTACAGCCATGGCATTTTTCTTATGGTTCTGGGATTTTGTCTTTTCCCAGTCAATCCACTGGCTAATAGAAACTCTGATTGCATAAAACACACCGGTTTTCATACCTTTGTACGATGACCGTGTCTCGGATAAGTGTAAGATGATTGACAATCTTGATGACAACAATTTCCTATATAACGATAGCAAAAATGCTTCAGTAGAAGATGTTCCTTCTGTTCTTAATGCAGAGAAATATAGTATTCCTGAAGATGGTCGTGCTTGGTATGTCGTCCATTGTTATTCTGGCTATGAAAACAAAGTTCATCACAGTATTGAGCAGCGCATCGAAACGATGGGCATGCAAGATATGATTTTTGATGTTGTTGTTCCCACTGAAGAAGAAATAGAAATCAAAGATGGTAAACGTCGTACCGTAAAAAAGAATGTCTTCCCAGGATACATCTTGGTTCAAATGATTTTGACGGAAGATTCTTGGTATGTGGTGCGTAATACTCCAGGTGTAACTGGTTTTGTTGGTATGGGTCAAGAGCCCACTCCCCTACGTCCCGACGAAGTAGCAAGTATCTTAAACCGCATGGAAGCCGAAGCTCCAAAAGTTAAATTTGACTTCCAAATCGGTGAAAAAGTACGCATTGGTACTGGTCCATTTGCCGAGTTTATTGGTACAGTTTCTGAAATTGACCAAGAGAAAGCTAAAGTTAGGGTGATGGTGTCCTTCTTCGGCCGAGAAACACCTGTTGAACTAGACTTCATGCACGTAGAAAAAGTATAGAGTCTAAGACTTTTAAGTATATTGATAATGAGTGGAAAATTCACTCATTATTTTTTTGTTGCATGTTTTAGGAGGAGCCTGATTAACTCAGGCGATTGCACTCCAAGGAGATATAAATGGCAAAGAAAGTAAAAGCTGTAGTCAAAATTCAAATCCAAGGTGGAAAGGCTAATCCAGCCCCCCCCGTTGGTACGGCTCTCGGGCCACACGGCATCAACTTGATGCAATTCTGTAAAGAATACAATGCTAAAACTTCCAATTCGGTTGGGCAAGTTGTTCCAGTTGAAGTCACTGTGTTTGCAGACGGTAGTTTTACTTTTATTCTGAAAACACCACCTGCTGCCGATTTATTGAAAAAAGCTGCTGGTATTAAGAGCGGTTCTTCTGAATCAAATCGCAATAAAGTTGGGACAATTACACAGAATCAACTTACAGAAATTGCCGAGATCAAAATGAAAGATCTGAATGCTCGAGATATTGATAATGCAAAACGCATTATTGCTGGTACTGCTCGCAGCATGGGTTTAACAATTGTCGATTAAGATTAAGATAATGTGGGAGAGTGCGGCAGCATTCGCTATAACCACAAGGAGTTAAAATGCCAAAACGTGGACGTAAATATCAAGAAGTAGCGGCTAAAGTTGACCGCGAAAAATTATACAGTCGTGCTGAAGCTGTTAAGCTTCTAAAAGAGACTGCTTATACTAAATTTGACCCGACAGTAGAAGTTCATTTTCGTTTGGGTGTAGATCCCCGTCATGCTGACCAACAAATTCGTGACGTTGTTAATTTGCCTCATGGCTTGGGTAAAACTGTGCGTGTATTAGTGTTTGCTGAAGGTGAAGATGCTACACGGGCATTGGAAGCTGGTGCTGACTTTATTGCTGATGACGAAACGGTCAAGAAAATCCAAGGCGGTTGGACTGACTTTGATGTTGCTATTGCTGTCCCACAGATGATGGGTCAGGTGGGGCGCTTGGGCCGTATTTTAGGGCCTCGCGGTTTGATGCCAAACCCGAAGGCTGGAACGGTAGCACCAGGAAGTGAGTTACCACGTTTGATTGATGAAGCGAAAGCTGGTCGTGTGGAATTCCGTGTAGATCGTACAGCGAATGTTCATGCACCGTTTGGCAAAGCTGGATTTTCCGAAGAACAATTGATAGAAAATCTACAGACTGTTATTGATTCAGTTAAGCGGAATCGCCCAGCAGCTGTTAAGGGCGTCTATATTAAGAGTATCGTTTTGGCGAATGCAATGGGACCTGGCATTGCACTTGATACAAATGAAGCTTTGATGTAAAGTATTATTCGATTATCAATCAGTTGGTTGTATAATTGTAATTGATATCTGACAATTAAGATTCTCTGCTCAAGACAGTTGGTGACGATATATATCGTCTTAAAATGAGCCAGCCGAGGTAGGGGTTCAAACAAGAAATAGCATAAAGGTGATTCGCTTATTGTGCTTGATTATTGCCATGAATCCTCATACTTCGGTATGAGGATTTTTTATTTATAATTTGTGAATTTTTGAAGCGATTTTTTTTATTTGCTTCAATTCAAAAAAGGTCAAGAAATCTCATAGGAGGTAATAATCTTTGGCTATTTCAAAAGTACGCAAAGATGAACTGGTAGCCCAATATTCAAAGCTACTCGAAGAAAGCGACGGGATTTTCATTGCTGAATATAAAGGCATGACTGTCAAATCCATGGAAGTTCTTCGTGAAGAAGTTGATAAAGCTGATGGGGCTTTTCATATTACCAAAAACACACTCCTGAAAATTGCACTTGAGCAAGCAGATCAACCTATTTTGGAAGATTTGTTACAAGGGCAAATAGCAACCGCTTTTGCCTTGAACGAGGCACCTGCATTAGCAAAAGCATTTGTTAAATTTGCTGATAAAGAAGAGCGCCTTGTTGTGAAAGGTGGCATTTTTAATGGACGTGTTTTAACGGTTGATGAAGTAAAAGCCTTGGCAACGATGCCATCATTAGATGAGCTCCGTAGTCAGTTGATTGGTCTTATCAATGCCCCAGCCCAAAATATTGTGTCTGTGGTTGCCAATGGTGTGCGTCAAGTTATCAATGTTATTGATGCTTACGCAAAAAGTGAAGAGGCTGCTGAAGCAGCGTAATTTTATTAATTAAACAGCAAACAAATATTTGTTTGGAGGATATTTAAAATGGCAGATTTAGAAAAATTAGTAGAAGATCTAAGCAGCTTAAGCCTGATGGAAGCTGCTGAATTGACAAAAATGTTGGAAGAAAAATGGGGTGTTAGCGCTGCTGCACCTATGGCTATGGGCATGATGCCAATGGCTGGTGGCGAAGCTGCTGAAGAAGTTGAAGAACAGACCGAATTTGATGTTGTTTTGAAGGATATTGGTCCGAAGAAAATCAATGTTATTAAAGAAGTCCGCGCTTTGACTGGCTTGGGTCTGAAAGAAGCCAAAGAAGTTGTTGACAATATGGGTACTGTGATGGAAGGCGTTGGCAAAGAAGCTGCAACAGAAGCCAAAGCTAAATTGGAAGAAGCAGGCGCTGTCGTCGAATTGAAATAGTTTTTCGTACGATGATGCTAAAAAAGGCCAGCTCGATATCGAGTTGGCCTTTTTTGTTTGACGCTGGTGATGGAGGTTGATTGACTGTGTTGGAATTTATTCTTGCTTCACAATCCCCAAGACGACAATCGTTAATACAGTTACTAGGTTATCCGGTCTCGGTGATGGTGGCAGATGTGGATGAGGCGTCAATAACTCATCCTGACCCGGCGGTAAATGTGGTGAGAAACGGCCGTTTTCAAAGCAACTACCATCGCTCAGCAAATACAAGCAGAGGATAAAATCATTATTGCGGCGGATACGACGGTGGCTTTGGCTGGTCAGATGTTGGGCAAGCCTCGACAGGAAGCCGAAGCGACAGCCATGCTTCAATCGCTGCGAAACCAAGCTCATGAGGTTCATACCGGATTTGTACTGATGGATTTGCGGAGTGGGCAACAAGTGGAACGGGTGTCAACGGCCGTTGTTACCATGCGTAATTATTCTGACGAAGAAATTGCTGGGTATGTCGCTTCAGGCGACCCGATGGACAAGGCAGGCGCTTACGCCATTCAACATCCTGATTTCAAACCAGTTGCCCAATTAAATGGCTGCTACACGGCCGTTATGGGATTACCTGTCTGTGATTTGATTTTAGCACTGGATGAGATGGATGTCGTTCGTCGGTTTGATTTAACGGCCGTTCGCCATTCCCATCGAGTCGCAAATTTAGATTTCCCCTGCCCTGTTTGTGATAAACTTTCCTGATTTGAACAAAAAGCAAAACGTTTAACTTGCCATGATTTGCTTCTTTATATTATTTGTTTTGCATTTATTTTTGTGAATATCTTAATTGTGCTAAAATGTTTGACATAACCCGCAACTCTTGAGCAACAAAAAAGGATTTGAGATGAGCGAAAAACTACAACAAGCCATTCAAGCTACTCGCGTCGGTGATAAGAAAAATGCTCAGTTTTTACTTACACAGGCCATTCAAGAAGACCCAGATAATCCACAATCTTGGTATTTACTTAGTCTACTTGTCGATGATAAAGAGAAGAAGCAGACCTATCTCATGAAGGTCATCGAACTAGATCCCGATCACGCGAAAGCGCATGAGCAGCTAGTCGCTATCACAGAAACGGCCGTTCGCGAACCTGAACCTGTCGCAGAAGAGCGCGGGATAGAAGATATTGAGCCGGAAGTGGCTGCTGTTGTCTTATCCTCTGGATCATCTGCTTTGGAAACCCAAGATGAAGGTAAGACTTTACCTGATTGGATGGCAGACGATTTGCCCCCGACTGAAGATGAAGACCAGGGATTATGGGTAGAAACGGCCGTTGGCGACGTTGTCGTCGAAGAAGAAGTTGTGCCAGATTGGCTAGATGGCTCCTTAGATGAAGATTGGGACGGAGAAGAGAAAACGGCCGTAGACGAAACCGTTCCAGATGAGCCAAAAGATAAACAGCCCGAAGCAAAAGCCGTAGCAGGCAAGAAAGAAACGGCCGTAAAAGAGAAAAAACCAGCAAAACCCAAAGCATCGAGTGAAGCTAATCTTAACTACATACTCATTGCTCTAATTGTTGTTGCCATCATTATTTTCTTGATTATGGCCTACATGATTTTCACTATGTAAATTCTCGTAGGCGAAGTTTGTTGCAATCAACTTCGCCTACGTTTTCCCACTTTTCGCAGAAATCCACTCATGTTTTACCACATCCTCTTGCCCTAATGATTAAACCTGTATATAGTCCATCTTATGAGTAATCACAGGCTCATCAACGCCGCCATGCACACCGATGTGGGACAAATTCGTGACCACAACGAGGACTATGTCATTTGCAAGGAACCTACCAATGAGAGCGAATTCGCCCAAAATGGTTGGCTTTATATCGTTGCTGATGGCGTGGGCGGCGCAGATGCCGGAGAAGTAGCCAGCCAATTCGCCAGCCAGCAAACAGTCAACAATTATTTGCGTAACCATTCCCAAGAAAACTGGGGACAGCGGCTCATTGATTCCATGCAAGCGGCCAACACCGATTTGCGACGCATGGTGGCTGAACGTAATGACAACAGCCGGATGGCAACCACGATGGTTTCTGTCGTTATTGATGCTCACAAAGCGTATTTCGCTAATGTGGGTGACAGTCGCGGCTATCTGTGGCGCAAGGGCTCCTTTGAACAAGTGACTAAAGACCAAAGCCTGGTCGCCAAATTGGTGGAAGAAGGGGCTATCACAGCAGAAGAAGCTGAAAATCATCCACGCCGCAATGTCATTCTTTACAGCCTCGGCTCAGAACGTTCTCCCAAAATTGATTTGTTTGAACGGTTTTTAGAGCCAAATGACAAAATTTTACTCTGCTCAGATGGCCTGACCCGCCACGTTTCTGATGATGAATTGGCTGAGTATCTGGCGCATGATGATATTCAAGAAACGGCCGATCAACTGGTTGATCTGGCAAATAATCGTGGCGGACAAGATAATATTACGGTTAGTATTTTGCATTTTCTGGGGGACGCTTCACTACAAAAATCGCAAGAGAACGGTACGGTTAACAATAAAACAATGATTGGCAAAAACGGCCGTTTTCCCCCAAAACCAATCATCCAAAAGTCTATGGAGTCTGACACTTCTCTTAACAGTTGTACAAACCTTCTTGATTGTCTTTTTATGGGCCATGTTGTTTGCTTAGGAAACGGATAATTGGTTTCCCAAACGGCCGTTTTCCCGCACAAACCCTCCCATTTCCCAGACAAGAAAACACAATTCGAACTGTTGTCATCGACGTCAAACAGTCGATGATTTTTATTTTAGTTAAATTGCTTCTACAAAATAAATACACAAACAATGTATAAGCAATCACATTCACACTACAAATACAGGTGAAAAAAATATGATAGATAAACTACGCATTTTACCCCTGGGTGGCCTGGGTGAAATTGGCAAAAACATGACAGTGATTGAATTTGGGGATCAAATCCTCATTGTTGACGCCGGTATCATGTTCCCAGAAAACGACATGTTGGGTATCGACCTCATCATTCCTGATTTCAAATATTTGATGGACAAACTTGATAAAATCGTCGGTGTGCTGGTGACGCATGGTCATGAAGATCACGTCGGGGCGCTGCCCCACCTGATGGAATACGTGGACGCGCCCATCTACGCCACACCGCTCACGGCCGGACTCATCGAAGTGAAACTGCGCCGTCTCAGTGACCGCGTTGATTTACGCACCATCGAGGCCGGTGATGTGCTCCACATTGGCTCCTTCAAAGTGGAACCGTTCCATGTGGCTCACAGCATCCCTGACTGTGTGGGCTTTGGCATCACCACGCCCGTGGGCCTCATCATCCATACCGGCGACTACAAATTCGACCATACCCCATCTGACGGTTGGCCTCCCGATTTCGCCAAACTGGCTGAATTCTCAGAGCGCGGCGTGCTGGCACTGCTCGCAGACAGTACCAATGCCGACCGTCCAGGCTGGACACGCTCAGAAACGGTTGTTGGGGAAGCCTTCGACAAGCTGTTCCGCGAAGCAGAAGGACGCATCATTGTCGCCACCTTTGCCTCGCTTATCTCCCGCATCCAACAAGTCGGCGATATGGCAAAGAAATACAACCGTAAACTGGCGATTACCGGTCGCTCCATGCGTGACAATACCAAAATGGCACGCCGTCTCGGGTATTTGGACATTGAAGATGACATCATCATCGATATTTCCGATTCCGGTAATTATCCTGACAGCCAAGTCGTGATTATGGCGACTGGCTCTCAAGGCGAACCATCTGCCGTGATGGGACGACTGGCAAGCGGACGGCACAATCAGTTGCGCGTGCATGAAGGTGATACCATCGTCTTTTCCGCCCACCCCATTCCTGGTAACGAAGAAGTGGTGTACCGCACCATCAATCGTCTCTTCCAGCGCGGGGCGAACGTGCTATACGAACGAGTGGCAGATGTGCATGTTTCCGGCCATGCCAGTCGCGAAGAAATGAAGCTGATGATCAACCTCGTGCGCCCCAAGTTTTTGATTCCGGTGCATGGTGAACTGCGCCATCTCAAGCAGCATGGCGAGTTAGCCCAACAGCTTGGTATCCCAGCGGAAAATATTGCCGTCGTGGAAAATGGCACGCCGATTGATATAGATGAGCATAGCTTGACGATTCACGAGCGTTTGCCCGGTGGGTATGTATTTGTGGATGGTTCGGCGGTGGGCGATACAGGCTGGTCTATTGTGCGTGAGCGCGAACGGTTAGCGGGAAGCGGGTTTTTCCTGGTGATTGTCAGCGTCAACAATAAGGGTGATGTGCTTAATCAGCCAGAGTTTATCTCGCAGGGTTTGGCAAATATGGATGATGAAGACCTCATCTTGGGGGCGGAGGAGACTGTCGCTCGCGTTGTCGAACAGCAAGCTGGCAATTTAGAGGAGCTAGACCGCAAAATCGAGAGGGCTTTGAGCCGGTATTTGTATGATGAAACACGAAAACGGCCGTTTATCAAAGTCGTCTTGAAATAGTTAATTTTTACTGTCACGCACGCAAAGGGTGCAAACAGTTTTTGTATTCTTTGCGTTTTTTCGTTTTTATCACCGCCGGTCAAAAAGGGGGAAACAATGATAAACAAACCAATTAAAAAAATAGCCATCAGCACGGGCGGCGGCGATGCGCCAGGGCTAAATGCTGTCATTCGCGCTATTGTGCTTTCGGCACTGGAAAGAGGCTGGGAATGTGTCGGGATCCGTGAAGGGTATAACGGCATCCTCAGCCCAGAACTGTTTCCGCAAGGCGGACTGATAAACATGACGCGCGACACGGTGCGCGGGATCACCCATCTCGGCGGCACCATTTTGGGCACAACCAACCGAGGTGATCCGCGCCGCTACCCCATCCAGGATGAAAACGGGAATTGGACTGAAATAGACCGCTGTGCCGAACTGGTTGAGCGATTGAAAGATGGGGGATTTGACGCCCTAATTGCCATCGGCGGCGACGGCTCTCTGTCTATTGCCAATGTGCTGGCCCAAAAGGGGATGCGCGTGATAGGTGTACCGAAAACCATCGATAACGACCTGGATGGCACGGTGCTAACTTTTGGCTTCGACACGGCCGTTTCTTTTGCCACAGAATGCATCGACCGCCTTCACTCGACGGCCGAAGCGCACAAACGCATCATGACGGTGGAGGTGATGGGTCGGTATGCGGGTTGGATTGCGCTCAATGCAGGCGTCTCCTCCACAGCCGATGCCATCCTCATCCCTGAAATTCCCTACGACATCACTATTGTGGCTGAAAAAATACTAGCACGGGAGAGAAACGGCCGTTCCTTCTCCATAGTCGTCGTGGCTGAAGGCGCAAAACCGAAAGATGGCGAGTTGATTGTCAAACACGCGGCTGGCATAGGCACAATCGAACGGCTAGGTGGTGTGGGCGACCGAGTGGCGGCGGTGCTAGGCGAACTAACAGGCAAGGAAGCCCGAAACGTCACCCTGGGGCATTTGCTGCGCGGCGGCACGCCCACCTCGTTTGATCGGCTTCTCTCGCTGCGGTTCGGTGCGGCGGCAGTCCGAGCGCTGGCTGAAGGAGAATCTGGCGTGATGGTGGCACTAGATCCGCCCACCGTGCGCTACGTGCCTCTGGCAGATGCCACCAGCCGCATGAAAACGGTTCCCCTAGATTGTGACACCGTGTTGACCGCCCGCGATCTGAGTATCTCATTTGGTGACTAATTTCTCACGCAAAGGCGCAAAGAGCGCAAAGTTTTTAAAGCCTTTCTTTGCATCCTTGGCGGTTGATTTCCTATGCCAATTGGAACATTAAGTGAGAAATCGCTGCACGCCAGTTTGAAGGAATGGGTCAGCCAGCCAGGTGACGAGTTCGAGGTTAAGGTAGATGGTTTTTTCATCGATGTGGTGCGCGGGCAAACGCTCATTGAGATTCAGACGCGCCATCTGTATGCCATGAAGCGCAAGCTGACGAAGCTGCTGGCGAATGGGCATGAAATTCGGCTTTTGCATCCGATTGCGCGGGATAAGTGGATTGTGCGGGAAACGGCCGTTGGTGAACCCATCAATCGGCGCAAATCACCCAAACGGGGGCAGACGCTCGACATCTTCAAAGAAATGGTGCGCTTGACTGGCCTCATCCCCCATCCCAACTTGACTATCGAAGTGCTGCTCACGCAAGAAGAAGAAATTCTGCGCGATGATGGGCAAGGCAGTTGGCGGCGCAAGCGATGGAGCATCCACGACCGGCTGCTGTTGAACGTGGTTGAGCAACGTTCGTTTACCACCCCTGCGGATTATTTGGCGGTGCTACCTGAGAGGCTGGAACGGCCGTTTACCAACAAAGACCTCGCCCACGCCCTCGCCTGCCGTCCCGACCTGGCCACAAAAATCACCTACACCTTATGCCAGATGAAACTGCTGGAAATCACCGGAAAGCAAGGCAGATCAAACTTGTATGCTCCCCCATCTCCCTGATTCCATACTGCACGTTATGTCAATTCAAGCACCTAATCAGGATGGCTTTGCTCAGGATGTGACGGGTTATTTAGGTGAACAGATGGGAATAACGGCCGTTTTCCCCATCAATATCCCCTGGCAAGAACGAGAACGCCTGTTTGACGCCGGTGAGATTCAAGTCGGGTGGATATGCGGTCTGCCATATGTGTGGAAAGCCGACAGCGGACAGCCACCAGTGGAACTGCTGGCCGCGCCAGTGATGGCAGCACCACGTTATCAAAACAGGCCCATATACTTCTCAGACGTGATTGTACGAGCCGACAGCCCATTCACCTGTTTCGCCGACTTACGCGGTGCACGCTGGGTTTACAATGAACCGCATTCCCACTCCGGCTACAACCTGGTGGCCTATCATCTGACAACATTGGGCGAAGATTGGTCTTATTTCAATGAGGTCTTTG
The DNA here is from genome assembly GCA_963747345.1 of uncultured Chloroflexia bacterium. Classification (GTDB taxonomy): domain Bacteria; phylum Chloroflexota; class Anaerolineae; order Promineifilales; family Promineifilaceae. The sequence goes on from CAVVFA010000028.1 coordinate 135,816, forward strand.
CTTCTGGGGCGCATCAGGTGTCGTTGGAGATGATTAGGAACGGCCGTTGTGATGCCTCTGCCATCGACAGTACCGTCCTGGACATTGAATTTGCCAAGAATCCCAACTTACACACCCACTTTCGCACAATTGAAACCCTCGGCCCCAGCCCCATTCCGCCCTGGGTTATTCGACGTGACCTGCCCCAGGCGGCGCGGCAGCAAATTCAACAAATCCTGCTAACCATGCACCACTCGCCAGAAGGACGTGCCATTTTGGCCACTCATGACGTGGCGCAGTTTGTTTCGGTTACAGACAGCGACTATGATGTCATTCGCCACATGGCTCGGGTAACGGCCGTTACCCCATAAAACAACCAATATTTGCTAGAAAACTAATCATCATCCCCCAACCGCGCGTTGTAAACCAACTGCTGACTAGCCCGAAACGCCTCAAACCCCACAATCGCCTCATGCCGCAGCACATCTTCCACTACATCAATACCACGCACTTCCAGTTCATGCCGCCAATTGGGATGGATGGGGCCTTCGTCAAAGCCAGTGATTTCTTCCAGCTCTGGCCCATCACCAGCCACCACCAACGAGCGCACCCCAGACCACACAACAGCTCCGTAACACATGGCACACGGCCGCCAATTGACGACAAGTTGGTGGGCAGGTAAATCCTGACTGCCCAAGTCGTAGGTTCCCAAAACGTGCTGCGCCAGCGACAAGGCCATCACTTCGGCATGAGCTGAGGAGCAGTTGGACGGCACAACGCGGTTCACGCCAATGACAACGAGCTTGCCGCTGTCTCGCTCAAACACGCCCGCCGCGAATGGCCCGCCTGTTTGGTTTTCAAAATTGAGACGGGCGAAGTTGATAACGGCCGTCATGCGTTCTTCTAGCGTGGGCATCACAGGCGGAAGTTCATTGAGCGCCAAAATGGCCCAGTCTGGCAAATTCAGTTGAAATTGCATATTTTCTTGTGAAAAATCTTGTCGGTTTGCCATCAATCTCTACTCTCCAACCGCTGCTCTCACTCTTTTTGATACACCCTAATCAACGGCACGCCATCCTGCACCATCTCAAAATCTGGCTCTTGTTTTGCCAACCATTTGGCTAATGGGCTATCTAAACCCTCTGGCCCAAATGTCGTGCTTCTACTGTGTAACACCACAAAATCAGCTCGACTAAACGGCCGTTGGCTTGTTTTGATTGCTTCATCATAGATGCTTGTGGCTGGATACGTTGAGGTAAATACAAGGTCATCCCGTAATAGACCTTGACGCTGATAATAGTACATGACATCATGGCTGTAGGGATCGATATAAACGATGTCACCAGCTTCGCCGTTTTCATTCAGGTAATCTAGCACCTCGTTGTAAGTTTCGCACCAATAGGTCGCTTCTAGCCCCATTTTTGTGGCCCCAGCCACGCCGCCTATTGCCTCCGAATAGTAGGAGAGCAGATGGGGATACAAGGTGCGAATCGCCCATATCTGCGGCAATAAAATCAGGATGACCAACAGCGCGACGACCACCTGCCGCGCTCGTCCCGTCAACCAACGCCCCAGCAATTGCCACCACCACATAGAAGCCAATCGCCGCCAAGGCCGCGATAAAGGGCATGGAGCCAATAAACAGTCTGTCATTGTCATAGACCATCGACTGCCCAATGGCAAGCGCCAGCATGGGCACAAAGCCGTTCAAGAGCAGATACCAGCCAAACGGCCGTTCTGCTTTCCGCACCAAGACCCGCCCCACACCGATAAAAAAGAGGATGAAGAGGGAGAGTGGGACGACAACGGCCGTTATCACAAACGGAAAATGCCAGGGTGGCGGCATATAGAACTTATTGAAATACCACTGCCCAATCTCCCAATGATCCACTGTGATAAACAAAATATACGTCCACACGCGATCTAAGCGTATCGTGGTACAACCAAGGCCAGGAGAGGAAAAAGATAGGAATCGCCAAGACACCCATCACTAGCAAACGTCGGGCCATCAATCGTTGTCGTTGGAACGCCAAAATCCAAATCAGCAGCACAAAATAGGTAAATACCGCGTTGACTTTCGTCGCCACCGCCAATCCCCATAAAATGCCCAACGCAATATCCACCCACCAGGAACGATTGTGGCGCGTTTTCCAAAACAGCAGCACCACCGCCATAATCATCGCTGCCGTTGCCAAATCGAGTGCCGACAAATGGGCATGAAAAAAGACACGCGGCATTGAAAACAGGAAGGCGCTCGCCAACAGACCCACCCACCAGCCATAGACATCCTGCACCAGCAAGTAGAGCATGGCAAACAACAAGCTGTTCAAGATGATATTGCCCAGTCGATGCGCTGTTAAATCGGGTAAAACCGAACGCACCGCCGCCCACACCAGACCTGACCAAATTTTATCCAGTGGCGGATGCTCGTGGTTGGGCTTCCAATAGGTCTCTATGCCTTCGGCGCTCAGCGCATAACTTGGATCTTGCACTAGCTGTCCAAACCAGCCAGCATAGGATTCGCCGGCTGTCATGTAAGCCGGTTCATCCCAGGTGATAGAGATGTTTTTATCGGTGATGAACAACACCACAAAGGCGAACAGAAAAATAGCAAGCGCGACTAACAAATTGTTTCTACGTGAAAGTTGATTGACTTCTGTCATGAAATGTTCCCCTAAATAATTTTGAGTGGTACTTTGCCGGAAACGGCCGTTTTCGTCAACTATCTATCCCTCACTAAGCAGTCAACGGAGACCAAAAGCGTTAGCGGGGTTTAATCGGGTGATTTTGTCAATCATGGCACTGTCTACGCCACGCGCAGCCAGCAAGGGCAGAAATTCAGCCTGCAAACGGGTATAGGGAATCACCTCGCCGCCAGCTTCCTCGCCGATGTGGTACCAACCCGCATCCTGAGAAAGCAGGATTTGGTCTTCATAGCCATGTTCCAACAGCACCATCAGCTTGTGGGCATGGTCCTCGTCTCCACCCCACGCCAGACCATCCAGTTCAATCCAGATACCCGTTTGCGCCAACGCCAATACCCGGCTGAAATCTTCTTCCACGTGGGCATGGACAAAAATCCAGCGTGACGGGTCTACCTGATATTGGTTGAGTATACGCATAATTGCTTTGGCAGCATCAGCCGTGCAGGTGTGAGTGGCGATGGTCAGGCCGGTTTCTTTGTGTGCGAGAGCAGCGGCGTGGATGAGTTTCAGGTCTAGCGCGGTTGGTTGGGGATTAACGGCCGTTTTAATGAACCCCGGCTTAATACCGCTGCCATCAATCCCTTCCGCAAACTCTGCAATCCAGGCTGCTGCCAGTTGTTCGGCACTTTGCTCCTTGGCGTATGCCGGCAAATACTGATTGTTGTACAGCCCGGTGTTGGTGACAATATTCAGGCCGGATTTAACAGACAGTGTGTGGAAAATTCCCGGATCTCTGCCCAGAAAATTTGGCGTACACTCAAAGAAGGTATGCACGCCCTGCGCGGCAGCGGCTTGCAGATATGGCAGCATCATTTCAATAACGTTGTCAGCATCATAACGATGCTTGCCGGCCGTGGCAGCACCGCCAAAATCAACCATGATATGCTCGTGAGGCAGGGTAAAACCCAGTTCGCTGGCAGGCACGGAACCACAAACCGTCTGCACCACATGTTCTCGCACAACTAGCTCTTCATTCTCTTGATTATTCATGTTTGCTTATCCTCTTCATCCTGAATCAAAACGATAAGTCAGTCATCCGTTTTGCCACATCGCCATGCAGTATAGCACAGAAAAGTCTTGACAATTTTTTGCTCTTTCTCTATAATGAGTGAGTAGTCACTCATTATTAACTGAGGTAAGAAAATGGTGCGAAAACTTGACCCTGAAAAACGAGAAACCTTCCTAAACACAGCGCTGAACTTGTTTGTAACACATGGCGTGCAAAATACGTCAACAGCAAAAATCGCGCAAGAAGCAGGCACAGCCGCAGGCACCCTGTTCATCTACTTCCCCACTAAGCAGGATTTAGTCAATTCACTAATCCTGAAGTTGGCACGGAAACAGTCTGAGAACACCAAAGCGAAGCTTGATCCGGCGCTTTCAGCCCGAGACACGTTTTTCACAATCTGGCAAAGCACCATTCATTGGTTTTTAGAGAATCTGGAATCGTACCTGTACATCCAACAAGTCAGAGACTCCACCATCATTCCTGACGAAGTGACACAGGAAACGGAAACTTACTTTAGTTACTATTACGAAGCCATCCAGAAAGGATTGGCTGAAAACAGTATTAAACCTTACGCGCTGGAACTGGCGGGCACGTTTTTATACTACGATATTATGGCTGTGATGAGTCAACTCGTTGGCCAAACAGACGAGAGTAAACAAGAAGGCACCATCCGAATCGGTTTTGAGCTGTTTTGGGATGGCATTAAAAGTTAGAGGTTTGGATGAACTACAAATGTGTCATCGTTACAGACCGAGGCGGACCTGAGGTTATGCATGTGGTGGAAAATATTCTACGTCCGCCCACAGACAAAGAAGTGCGTGTGCGCGTGTTGGCAGTGCCAGTGTGTTTGCCAGATGTGCAAGCGCGATATGGACAGACCCCCATCGCGCCCAAGGTGCCATTTGTGCCTGGGTATGCCATTGTGGGTGATGTGGAAGCGATTGGGGATGGGGTGAAAACGGCCGTTCCTGGCAATCGTGTCGCAGCATTAACTGTTTCCGGAGGGTACGCAGAAGTCATCTACCTGACGGAAGACAAACTCATTCCGGTGCCAGCATCGCTTGACCCGGCAGAAGTATCGACGTTAATTTTGAACTATATCGTGGCCTACCAAACGCTTCATCGTTCCGCGAAGGTAAAGGCCGGCGACAAGGTCCTCATCATCGGCGCTAGTGGCGGTGTGGGCACTGCTTTATTGCAGCTGGGGCAACTGGCTGGTCTGAAAATGTATGGTATTGCCTCCACCAGCAAACATCACATTTTGACAGCTTACGGCGCGACGCCGATTGATTATCATACGCAGGATTTTGTGGAAGTGATGCGGCAGCTCGCGCCTGATGGACTAGATGCGGTGATTGATGGCATGGGCGGTGATTATCTGAAACGTGGCTTCAATTTGTTGGCCGACGGCGGGACGTGGGTGGCGTATGGCAATCCCTTGAGCTTTTCCGGCTTGCTGCGGCTCTTAGGCAAATTGATTGGGTTCAATGTATGGCCGAATGGCAAATCGCTTAAGCTGTATGGCACGACGACGTCTAAGTTTGGTAAACGGCCGTTTCTGGAAGATTGGCCTAAGCTTTTCAACCTCCTGGAAACTCGTCAAATCGAACCCATCATCATGCAAACCTTCCCCCTGCTGGAAGCCGCCCAAGCGAATGAACTGCTGGAAAGCGGAAACGTGATTGGGAATGTGATTTTAGTGGCATCAGAACAGTAAAAAATCCGCAGATTGCGCAGATTACACAGATTTTCTCTGCACCTTTCCACCTCTGCGTTAAATTCTTTGAAGGGTATACAAATGACTACAATTCAACTCAAAATTATTGGTACAGGTTTCGTTTTTTTCTTTATTTTTCTCTCTGGATTTTGGCTGAGTCGCAATGGGTCGCCATATGGCACGGGACTGCTTACGGTTCACAAGCTGATTTCGCTGGCCGTGTTTGTCTTTTTAGTTGTGACGATGGTTCAGGTTAACAAAGCCACCGGGTTGAGTGGGCTGGAGTGGATGTTGGGGATCATAACGGCCGTTTTCTTCATCGGCACCATTTTGGCAGGTGGGTTGCTCAGCACAGATTTGGAGTTGCCAACGGCCGTTCTCACCATTCACCACATCACCCCTTATTTGACCTTGTTTTTAACCATCGCCACTTTTTATTTGCTGCTAAATCCCAAAATATAAGACAGGGCTATTTTTTCTGCTTTGGCTTTTTGGGTGGCAAGGTTTGCACAAAATCGGCGCAGCGCGTCACCCATTGTTGCAGGCTGTCATCTTCTTCGATGCCAGTGGCATCCACATAGACATACCCTTTCATCTCCCGTCCCGTAAAATCCATTTTTTCTACATGGGGTCGGGTCAATGCATCGGCGTAATTGTCTGGCCCGACACGTGCCATCAAACGATCATCAATCACACCACAAAACATGTAATCATGGAGCATAAAAGCAATGCCCCCAAACATTTTCTTCTCCGCTATAGTGGGATAATCAACCACAACTTCACGGATGCGTTGAGCTAAACCTTCATCGTATGCCATATTGCCTCCAAAAATAATCGTAGTATTTCTGATTCATTCTATTTTGGTTTGGGTGGCATGTAAATATCAAAACTGATGGAGGGGCAGAGGAATATGGAATGGGGCTGCTGCATCTCATCACGGTTCATGATGGCGAGGTCTTCAAAAAGGCTGAAATAGAGTTGGCGTGGTTTGCCAGTAGTTAAGGGAATGATGTTGTGCCAGATGGAATAGCCGCCCACCCGACCGTCCAGGCGATAGAAGTAGCCGTCCACCGGATGGGTCAAAATAAGCCGTTCTTCATCTGACAGGTCGACGGGATTGCCTGTATCTTCGATTTCGATGTGAGCATTGCACCAGTCGGATTGGATGGTGAAGCGGTAGTGGGCGTAACGGCCGTTCTCCGCGTTGCTCATCAAACTCACAATCCACCTCATACTGCGCTCGATGCCAGGGAATCCGCCACAAAGCCCGCGCCAGACTGACCACCCGCGACCCCAATGTCGTACCGAAAAACCACACCCCCGGTTCGCCCGTCGCCCGATCAATCACATACACCCGATAGTTGGTTTGCGCAAAGCGAAATTTGAACCAGGGAAACAGGCGGTAGAAACAGAAATCGACATCGACAAAAGGCACCACACTGAGCATGGCAAGTGGAACGGCCGTTTATCTCAAACGTGGCAATCTCAAAACGGTCTGTGGGGATGTGGGGGGCTAATCGTTCAGGCGGGACGGCATAATTGATCAGGGCAAAGTGGCGCAAATCAGAGCGAATATCCAGCCAGCCAGACGGCCGTTTTATCAAGCGTTGGTCGAGAAGCATGTTGGGGTTTTGCATAGGGCAGTATCATAACGCAAGTTGGCAGAAAACGGCCGTGTCTTGTTATGCCAATTGTGTAAAAACTTCAGGATGTTGTTCGGCAATCCGCAACAAGGATTTTGCCGGGCCGCTGGGTTCTCGTCGTCCTTGCTCCCAATCTTGCACAGTACGTAAACTAACCCCCATCAAGCCAGCAAAAGCAGCTTGAGACAGCCTCAACTGCTGCCGAATCTCCTTAGCTGAAGATGGTTCTAATAAGTCACGTGTTTTCAGATTAACATTGCCAGCTTTAAAAGCTTTTATTTCTCGTAATCCTTCTAATATTTCGTTCCCAATATCTCTGTCAGACATCTTTAATTTCCTCCGCAATTTTCTTTAGGACGTGGGCAGGAATTGTATCCCTTTCACTTTTGCCATAAACCGTCAACATCCAAATTTCGTCTTCAGTGACTCGCCAGAAATAAATGACACGAATGCCACCACTTTTCCCTTTACCTGGGAGCCGCCAACGTATTTTTCTGACACCACCTGTCCCTCGAATCACCTTTCCTGCATCTGGATAGTTTAAAAGAACCTTTTGCAGACCAAGATATTCATCGTCAGATAGATATTTCCCAATGAGTTTGGTAAAGGTGGATGTCTCGATGAAAATCATGTTCTTATTATACGGCTATGCCGTATGTTTCATCAAGCTGAATTTGAAGATTTTCATTTACTCTTCCCCGGACAACACCCCCACCATCTCAGAAACGACGCGGCGTGTGTCTTCTTGCTGTGCGGGCGGGGCCACATTGCGCACCACAAACAACACCGCGCCATTCGTGCCCACAAACGAGAGTGGCGCTTCCGCCGCCACATCAATGCCCTGTCCGGCTAACAGTGCCACCACCGTCGCAAAATCTTGGCCGGGTTCCAGTTCAAAAATGAAGATGTCCACCGTCTCGTCTGGGGTCATTAGATGCAAACCAGCTTCGGCTTGAACGGTTTCTAGGGGGAAGGGCAACGGCCGTTCTTCCACCTCAAACGCCGTCCAACAAACCCGCCACCCGCTCGACTCCATCCATGCGGGTCGCCGTCGGACTAGCGGGGATCGTAGTTCCCCCACACCCCGTTGAAATGAGCAAACTCCAAAACATGACCAGAATAAATCGCTTCACAATCATTTTCCCTCGTATAAATAACTATTTGCGCCACTATCACCAGTGGCTGGAAGATGTACTCACGGAGTATAACCACAAATCGTGGCGTGCAGACCTCCGAGGTTTTTGAAACCTCGGAGGTCTCCCACAAAACGGGGCAATACGCTTGCCCCCTGCCGCTTACGCCTCCAGCGCCTACGCCTCCAGCCAAATTTGTGCTAGATTTAGATTTGCCGATTGCGGAAAACTAACGCTTAATTAAGGTAACTACCCCAACCTATGATACAAAAAACGGCCGGACTGGCTCGATCTTTTCTTATTTACTACGGTGTTCCCGGGCGATACCGCCAGATGCGCCGTTTTTACAGCCAGTTTATACAGCCGGGCGACCTCTGTTTTGACGTGGGCGCTCATTTGGGTAATCGAATTCGGGTGTGGCGGGCGCTGGGGGCGCGGGTGGTGGCGGTGGAACCTCAACCGGAGATGATGCGCTGGCTAAACCGACTGTACGGCCGTTCTCCACAAGTGACTCTGGTGCAAACGGCCGTTGGCGCCACTCCCGGCTCAGCCACCCTATTCATCAGTTCACGCACCCCCACCGTCAGCACCTTATCAGCTTCCTGGATAACGGCCGTTCAACAAGACCCCTCTTTCGCTGCCGTTACCTGGGACGAGCAAGTCACCGTGCCTGTGATGACGCTTTCTGAATTGATTCAGGCGTATGGCCGCCCCGCTTTTTGCAAACTGGACATCGAAGGGTATGAGTACGCGGCACTGCAAGGTCTGGATACGCCACTGCCAGCCCTTTCTTTTGAACACATTCCCGCGTCAAGCGATCTCACCACAGCCTGCCTGCGCCGCCTGGCGGAATTGGGAGCGTATCAGTTTAATTTTTCGGTCGGGGAAACACATAAACTGCACTTTGAGCAGTGGCTAACGAACGAGGAACTGATCCGCCGCCTGCCTGCTTTACCCCCCGGCAGCGGCGATGTGTACGGCCGTTTGCGAAACAACATCAGAGCATCAGGAACGTGAATAAAAACTTACGAAAGATTGAAGATTACTGGAGTCTGGCGGAATTGGCAGCTACCTCTGGAGCCGTAACGCGATTTGGCAAATCGCGCTACACTGGTGGCGTGTAAAAGCGCCAGTGTCCAGAAGATTAAAGATCAAAGGTTAAACAGTTTGGCTGTCGGAACGGCCGTTTACTAATTCCCACATCAGCGTATCCGGGCGCAGCACAATTTCCTGCACCGGGCGGCCTGGAATAAGTACCAGCACATGCCGCCCCTGCTCATCCAGCCACTGCCGACCCTGCTCCACCGTATGCCACTGCTCGCCAATCTGAATTCGTTTTATGCGACAACGGCCGTTTTTGGCAAACGTACACTCAACCCCAATCATCATATCTCTTTTAGACATTTTGAATTTCCTTTGCGTAAATTTTTGTAATTTGTGCCGCAAAATCAGCCAGACTCAAACGCAAAGGCAGCGGAGCCAATACTTCAACCACACCGCCCAAGGCTAACAGTCTGGCACGAGCTTCCTCTAAATATTCAAAATGAAGTGACATGGTTTGCCAGCCAGCGGCATCCGCGGCTTCAGCAACAACAACCGCATCCAAAGCCGATTCCCCTAAATAGGCCGGCATCTGCTCTACAAAATGGGGTGCCACGCGTACTGTCACCGGATACTGATTACGTTGGGTTTCGTAGGTGTGGCACCACGTTTGCCAAAAGACAGGCAGGTCAAATTTTGGATCTCGGCTAAATGATTCATCCAACACTACTGCTTTAAGAATTTTAGAGATACGTCTAGCCTGAAAACGCCTGCGCTGAGTATGGCCGAAGTGGCCGTTATGCCCATACACCACATACCACACTCCCGCCTTCGCCACCAGACCATACGGTTCAACCACCTGCTCCATGCCCGAAAGCGGTCCAAACGGCGTCAGGTAATGGATAAATAGGCGGCGATTCTGCCACACAGCCTGTTGAATGACTGGCAGGTACAAGATAGATTCGCCGCCCTGAAACCACCAGTTAGCATCCAGATGAATACGCTGGCGCACGAAGGCTTCATCTTGACGCTGCTGCGCGGGCAAAGCGGCCGTCAGTTTGAGCAGAGCCGAACGTAGTTCCTGGCTCACACCCAAATCAGCCAATGGCTCCGGGATGCTGAGCATAAACAGCGCCCGCACTTCTGCTTCATTCATACCGGTGAGCGAGGTACGGTAACTGTCGAGCAAGGCATAACCACCCTTGACTCCCGTCTCCGCATAAATCGGCACACCTGCCATTGCCAACGACTCCACATCCCGGTAAATCGTCCGCTCCGAAACTTCCAGTTCGGCCGCCAACGCTCGCGCCGACATCTGACCCCGTGTTTGCAACAATAACAGCAATGATAACAATCGATCTGCACGCATGTTTAAATTCTATCACGAAACCCTGACACTAGGTGTCAGGGTTTGCCTGTTAAACTGGCTTCATCAACAATTAAACGGGGTGGCAGGTGTGCCATCACATATTTTCAAGGAGCTAAATCATGAACGAAAATAAAGTGTCAGAATTATCGCAGTTAGCACCGATGCGCGTGGCATCGGTACACGGCTTTGGCCCAGAACCAGAAGGTATTAGTCTGGGAAAAACATGGGGCGTTTGTGGCCGAAAAAGGACTGCAAAGATGTGCCTGACAGGACTCGGTACTTTGGCTTCAATAATCCAAGCCCTTCACCGGGCAGTCCGAATTATGGCTATGAGCAGTGGATCACAGTGGGACCAGAGGTGACAGCCACCGACGAGGCAGAAATCAAGGATTTTGCGGGCGGCCTGTATGCGGTGCTGCGCTGTGAGGGTCTCGAGAATATCGGCGCGATGTGGCAGCAGTTGGTGGCCTGGGCGGAAAATAGCAGTTACCGGCGCGGCTCTCATCAATGGCTGGAAGAGGTGTTAACCCCGCCGCCTACGCCAGAAAATGAGTTTGTGCTGGACTTGTATATGCCGATTGTGGAATAAGATTGATTTTTAGGGCGATCCGCAGGGTCGCCCTATATACAGATTTGAATATCAGAACGGCCGTTTACCAACTCCCAGGTCAGCGTATCCGGCTTGAGCACAATTTCCTGCACCGGGCGGCCTGGAATCAGCACCAGCACATGTCTGCCCTGCTGGTCAAGCCACTGCCGACCCTGCTCCACCGTATGCCACTGCTCATCAATTTGGACTCGTTTGATGTGACAACGGCCGTTTTTGGCAAACGTACACTCAACCCCAATCATCATAGTTCTCTTTAAAAACAATTTATCCGCAGATTTCGCAGATACGCAGATTTTTGCTGGTGTTTTTAATCTGCGAAATCTGCGAAATCTGTGGATAAAAAATAAACGCATAACCACTTCTACCCTGCAACCTTGCCACCCTGCCGCCAAAGCTTTCTCAGCTTCCGATACTTCACCCACTCATAATAGCCCATCAAGAGACTCAAATGTAGACCATGAGTGCCATCTTTGTAGCCGTTTAGCGTCACATACCGCCACCAGAACTGCCGCCACGGCTGCAAAATATAATTCTGCGGTTTGGGATGGATGCCCGCCTGATAGAGGATACTGGCATCATAATTGGTGTATTTTTGCTTGCGTGACATGAAAGTGCGCCATGTCCCGATAATTGTAATGGATGAGCGTGATTTTCAAGCTGTCCAATCGTCGCCATCAACGACCGCCAGTTCATGCACGGGACGCTCGTAACGCACTTTGCCATGCGCAAACAGTCGCGCCTGATAATCGGGATACCAGCCTGCGCCCAGCGTTAGCTTGCCAAAAATGTAATTGTGACGGGGAACTTCCCAGCCGCGCTCCGGCCGTTCAGCAATCACGCGCCGAATTTCAGCCGCCAACTCTGGCGTGCCGCGCTCATCGGCATCGACAAAAAAGACCCAATCGGTGCTGATGCTGTCCAGGGCGGCGTTGCGTTGCTGGGCATAGTTTTCAAACTTGCTCCGTCCGATTTCTGCGCCTGCCGCTTCGGCTAAGGCTACTGTATCATCTTTGCTATACGAATCAAACACGAGGATGCGGTCGGCCCAGTTCAGGCTTTGAATGCAGTCGGTGATGTGGGCTGACTCGTTATAGGTGAGGATAACGGCCGTTAATTCTGGAGATTGGAGATTAGAGATTGGTGATTGACGATTGGATAGCTCAGGCTTGTTCATTGAGCGGCAAGGTATCGTGTCGTGGCCGTTTGACCAGATTTTGATGATTTCTTGATAGGCGTTTTTGAGTTTGGGATCAGTCGTATTGGCGGCTTTTTTAGCCATACTCATTTGCACCATCTTGGTGGCGACGGCATGGGTCAACCGACCATGATGTTTATCATAGAGCTGGGCACGACTGCGCCACAGGTTGACAACGGTGCGGGCGGGAATCTGCTTGGAGCTTTCGCCGCCAAAATGCACAATTTCGGCCGATGGCACGGCGTAAACATCCCAACCACCCTGCTGAATACGCCAGCTCCAATCAATTTCTTCACAATACATGTGGTAAGACTCGTCAAAGCCGCCGGTGGCTTCTGCCACGCTGGCACGCACCATCATGGAAGCGCCCAGCGGATGGTCGATGGCAAACGGTTTGCTGCTGAAACGGAACTGATTTGGTTTATAACGGCCGTTCCAGCGGCTCTCATACAAACGAGCAGGCATGGGGAATAAATCAAAGGCCAACTGGGTAATACCGGGAAAATAGAAGGCGCTGTGCTGAAAACGGCCGTCGCCATACACCAGGCGCGTCCCGGCCATGCCCACATTGGGCTGTTTATCTAAAAATTTCACCAACTGCTCGATAGCTCCCTGGCGCACAATCGTGTCTGGATTGAGCAAAAAGAAATAGCGCGGCTCCTTTTCAGCCGCCGCTTTCATACCCTGATTATTCGCCGCCGCAAAGCCCACATTCTGCTCATTGGCGATAAGATGCACCTGTGAAAACAAACTTTGCAAATAAGGAACCGTGCCATCCGTAGAGGCATTGTCCACCACCCAGGTTTCGATATTCAGGCCAGAACTCCCCGCTTCTTTACACACAGAACGCAGGCAGTTCACCAGGTAATCCCGGACATTCCAACTCACGATAATGACAGCTACATCTAACATAAATTCCTGTTTGATTTACGATTGTTGATTAAGGATTGACGATTAACGAGGGTAAGCTTGTCGAAGCCCGGTTGCGCCTTCGACAGGCTCAGTCTCCACCTCAATCGTTAATTCGTCAATCACATCCTGCGGCGACAATGTCGCGCAGCGGCTGATAAAATGCTTCTTCTGCCGGTTCAAGACCCGTCCAGTTGAAGAAATCACTGGAGCAAAGGGAGTCGATGCAATCCTCAGAAGCGGCAAAAATTTGTAGTTCGGCCATCACTTGCCGCGCCAGCCCGATGGGAAATTCCGCGCCAAAGGCCACAGTTTCATTCGGAATTTGTGGCGTTAGCGCGACAATACGCGTTGAACTAAAAATTTCTGGCTGAATGTCGAATACACCTGAACGGGCATCGCGGATACGGTAGCCGCCAAATTCTGGCTCTGCAATCACCAGCACGTAGCCAATGGGACTGCGTTCCGGTTCTAAACCCAAGAAAGCGCCAAATTTCGTTGGCGTCTTCGCCATATTGCCACGCATCTTCGCCGTCGGGCATGATGGGTGGCGTAAAGGTGCCTACGGCAAAATCGACATCGCCTGCAAATACGGCCAACATGGCGGCGTTATCACCCTGTACTTCGATGATTTCCGCTGGTTCTACGCCTGCTTTTTGCAGCATCATTTTCACAGCGGCGGCGTTGGGCAAACTCGCACCATCGGGCACAGCGCCGCGCAGTCCGGCCAAATCTTCCAGGTTGCGCCTGACCCTGTTCGTTTCGTGCCACAATCATGCCTGCCTGCCAGGTTAGGCCATCAGCATTGACGGCGACGCTGCCCAATTGGGCGCCACATTGTTCGTTGGCCTTGACATAGCCCAGCGATGATAAAAAGCCGATGGTGTCGGCTGGGGCGGTACACATCAGGTCGATGAGCGCTTCTTCGCTGTCGGCAATGCCAATGGCGATATTCGAGACCGGTGGCTCTGTTCAAGACATCGGCTACAGCTTGACCACGCAAATTGATAACGGCCGTTCCGGCATCAGGCGGAAAAAGCAATTGTACAGGTCGCTCGGCACTGCCCAATTTCGCTTTGGTATCCACCACCGCTTCGGCTTCAACGATGACTTCTTGGGTGACAATGCGGGTGACTTCGATGAGTTGTATTTCTGGTGTGGGCGGGGTGTCTGTCTCTGCGGATTGGGTGTTGGGGGAAACGGCCGTTTCCGTTTCAGATTCGGTTGGCTGTGCCATCTCTACGAGCCGAGTCACTTCAATTTCTACAACGTCAGGCTGGCACGCCGATAACAGCAATAACAGCAACCCACCGAGCACCCACTTCTTTACCATGTTCCGCCTTCACACTTCTAAACCTGTCAGGTCTTGATGAAAGGGAGTGTACCTGTACCACCCCACCCTCGCCAACGGAAACGGCCGTCTATTAAGTTGCGTTTAAGAAAGGGAGAAATAAAGGAATGGCAAAAATGAGAGATGAGGGATGAATAGCGGATCTATTTCATCCTTCATCCCTCAACCTTCATCATTGGTTTTTAACTGGTATTTCGCGGGGTTCACATTCTGGCATATTGGCCGCATCAGGAATATCAACGAGGATCGCTTGGGGATCGACGCGATTGTTGAACTCGGTGATCTGCACATCCTCATGAATAAGACCTGCCCATACCGGCTGCGGATTACGGTTTCCAAACACATCAGTCAGGCGAATACCACCGGTGATGATAGACCGATCTCCAGGCATCAAGTAGTAGTGGTCACCAATTTTAGTCAAGTTGTCGGTGCTGCCCAAGCCCCAGCGGTAAGGATAATTGCTCAATTCGTTTTCGTAACCAATGGCGGCGCGAAACGCACCAGATTCTGTATGCCAGCCTAAGGTGTTGTAGTTCCACTCGAGAATCGTAGACGGTTCCCGGTTCTGGGCCAGTGGTGCGGATGGGTGTGTCACCGTAGTTTTCAACGGTCATGGTGAAGTAGAGGGTATCACAAATGGCAACGGCCGTTGTGTTAAATGCCAGCGTCTCACCGGTGGGCGGTGCAAAAATATCAGCACGCGGCACACCGCCGTAAGCAACCGTCAATTCGTCTTCCACACGCACCCGCTGCCCTTCAGCATCAGAGGCAATCGCCACGATGGGATACGTGCCGTCTGCTGGCGGCGTTTCCCCGTTATCCACGCCCCCTTCATAATCATAATAATGCCGCCCAGCCGCCCCAGATGGAATATCTCGTTCCAGTTCAGAAATTGGAATCTCTAGTCCATCTGGCGTTAGCAGGAAAACCCGCACATCCGCCTCTTTTGTCTGATAAAACTGGGCTTTAATGCGGTCATCAATCCCATCTCGATTGGGCGTAAACGTGTCAATATCTAACGAAAAATCACGCAGTTCAGGCAAATCCGGGTCAGCATCCACAATGGCAATCTGTCCCTGCTGCGTTTCCACAACACCGGCTTTATCAATCGCTTCTATCGTCCAGGTATAACGGCCGTCTTTGAGCAAACGGGAGATGATTTCGCCTTGAATGGTTTCGTCGGGCAGCGTGTAGCCGTCTACTACACCACTAAAAAGCACCTCGTAATCGCCCGCCCCCCGATCTTTATCCTGACGGAAATAGAAGCGGTCTCCCGCCTCATTCTCAAGATAAATGGAGACAACCGCATTCCGTGCCAACTCATATTTGATGCGCGTGGCATCGGTATCACCATCGGCATTGGGCGTGATTTGCTCATGCTGGAGGGTCACATTGCGCAGCAAACTGCTATCACCATTCATCAAGCGCCAACCTAGCGCAATCGCGCCCACGACAATAATTAAAGCAACTAATCCAACCAAAAATGGAAACTGTTTCGAATTTTTCATAGGGAGTAAGTTTACCAAAGCCCTCCCCACCGGGCGAGATGGTTAAGCAACGAATGCTCTATGTTTTTCTAATCTTTAAGAATCTTAAGTTTAAAAGCAATTTTTATGCTGGATTATTGATCTGAAGTTTCATAGCCAAACTACATCATCAAATTGTCGGGGATAGGAATTCAAGATAATCATTTTCAAAGTGAATTTCCAATGTAGTTGGCAGCCCCCCCTCACAACAGAGCCACCTGAATAGGATCGTATCAAAAAAATCAGATTTTAAGGGATCATTCTAAAAATGATTTTTTGTTACGTTTCTTTATTATTCAAAGAAAGGTGTCATAATGAAAAAGCGTGCATTTATCCTTGCATTTGTCTTTGGAATTAGCTTTTTGGGGATGGTTTCACTTATTTCGGCAGCGGTCAATAATTCAACCAAATCGTTATCTATAAAATATTTGCCTACACAGGGCAGTTTTCCATTGCCTGAACCTGAGGGGATTTATTTAAACCGACGTACTGATGGCGTGGAAAATGCTTTTAATCAAGCCGTTTTTGGACCCAAGTCATGTACTTCTTACGGCGACCCCTATTCTCCTATCGGCAGTGATTGGAAGCCTGGTCTTTTTACGTATCAATACCGTATTTTGATTCCCCCAGACTATCCATCTGATTTTGTTCGTGTTGAGCTTTTTGATCCTGATTCTATTAATAATCAGATTACGTCAACAACTTTCAGCTATTCGCAAATTGCTGTTGATTCGGGGTATCCAATCACAAACACTGCGGTATGCCCAGAAGATCAAAGGCATCCTTGCATTGTAGATACCAGTGAAACAAGCATTCTCAATACACATCCAGAATTAAGTTATGATCAAATCAATCCATTCTGGATGATACGCATTGATGAAAATCGGGGTTCTGGTATTGAGGATGGAGATGGTCAGTGTAAAGAGCCTAGTGAATACACGCCTCGGTACAATACCGAAACGAAGTATGAGCTATCGTATAACGCTCACGCTGATAATGGTTTGACGCAAGCAATTCTCTTAGCAAAGTATACCGGTCAAACTGGGGACGGTATTCGAGACAATGGGGATCATGCTACAGATATGCGGTGGGTATCGCCTGGTGCAGACCAGAGTGTTGACCAACCCGTGTTTGTACCAGTTGATGCGGATTCTCCCGGATCGTTTACAGTTGATCTTACGCAAGATGTGCCGGGAATCGTTGTCAATCCGCTAACGGGGCATCGGGAACTCTATTTGGAGATAACGGCCGTTTCCGGAGCCTCAGAAAATGGGTTTGATGTGTGGGCAGGGCCACCCGATTCTATCACGTCAATACCGAGTGAAGTGAATGCGCGAAATTTACATATCATCAACAATCCACAAACCCATAGCTCCAATGGCATCACAGTTTTTGCCTCAGAAACATTGCCCCAAAACTCAAACATACAAACCCGCCTGGATATACCCCTCATTTACCTCGATCCTGAATATGCAGGCCAAACCATCACCATGACAGCATTTGATATCGACAATACAGCCACATCCCCCATTATCATTTACATGGATACCATTGCCCCCTCAGACTGGTCACTCACATTTGGTGCTTCCGGACAAATTGATCCAGATGGCATTCTCCCTGGCGTTCGATGTTTGCCTGGAGAATGTAATAATAAATGGATAGACCCAGCCTATCAAATCCAGTTGCCACAGTTTACAGATGAGTGTGATTTGACGGCTCAAGACCCTCAACTATGCACACCTTTTTATGGGGGACGGCTAATGGTTAGCTTTACCAGTGGCAAGCACGACACTTACGCCTGGGAATCGCAGCAACCTGAAAAACCAATATTCGACAACACAGCAAGCTGCACAGCCTTTCCCATCGCCCTCAATGAAAACGCCATTTCCGTTGCCCCACCTGACTCTGGTTCCAATGAATATCCAGAAGAAATTGAATTTGATTACCCCACAACACCACCGAGCTATAACCGCTTTATTTCCCACATGCCCAATGTGCCATTAGCTCAAGCAAAAGAAGGCTATATTTTCCGCCTTTATGATGGGAATGGCACAGGTGATTTTAGTTGGCTGCGCTGGAATAGTGGAAAACCAGATACAGACGAGGTTTTAAGAAACAGCATTTCATGGCCGGGAAATAGTTCTGATTACAAAGATCATGGCTATACCACCATTTCTCCCGCAACCCCACTCTTCCCTTGGATTGTGGATGGGTATGTAAACTCAGCCGACAACCGTGATATTTCTTTGGGTAAAAACGATTGGATCTTAGGAAAAAGCACGGCCATCACATCCACAATTGTGCAAGAGAAACTCAATGATCATATTGATAAAAATCGTACTTTACGATTAGTTGTCTGGGATGAAAGTAATAATTATTCATATCGGATGGCGAAAGTTGGTATATTTCGTTTAGTTGGCTACCACATCGATGCGATTACTGGGTCAAGTTGGTTAGTGCTAGAATTTATCCGCTGGGATACAGCCTGTGGTCAGGAATTAATAGAGTTACTGAGCGTTTCCCTATCTGGCGCAAGTCAAGGTCACGTAAACACGCCGCAAACTTTCCTGGCAGTTTCTGAACCAATATCAGCCACATTACCCATCACCTACATGTGGGAAGCTACTGGACAAATTCCTGTAACACACGCAAATATATTCCAGGATGAAATTACATTTTCCTGGCTTAATCCAGGCACTAAGGTAATTACGGTAACGGTCAATAATTCGGGGAATGGTATGGCGCAATTCACGTATTCAATCAAAATTGATCCATGGACTACTTACATACCATTTGTGGCGCGTCACAAATAAGTCGAATTAACCACCATACAGGGCAAACAATACCTGGGGCGTTATATACGCTTCAATATAGGCCGCTAAAAACAACATCGGAATCACCAACCCTACAAATACCCGCCCAAAATCAGCAGAGGCGGCAATAAAGGCTTCGCCCATCGTGGTGTTGGGGGGTGGGGCAATAACGGTTAAATGCCAGCGTAAGGCGGCAGCCATCGACAAGAGAATCGCTGGTAACTCAATCATGGCGTGTGGCACTATGGTTCCCAGGATAAACAAGAAAGGGCTTTCTCCCGCCAAATATACTTGCCCGGCAGCAAAACCAACTATGATCCAAGGCAGCATAAATATCAAAATAGCAAGTACGCCGAAGGTGAAGGTGCCTAACAGGGCCGCCAGAATAAGCACACGAATGTTTTGCCCAAATATCAACCCCGGTAATGCCCCCAGCATAAATTCTAATTCATCGAGATTAGCGGTGATTTGTTCACCGGTAAATTGGGCTTGGATTGCCGGTGGTAATGTGTAAATGTTTGCTAATAGCCACCCCATCACCAATGCCGCGACCAAAGCGACGAGTAATATGGATAAACCGTGACCTAGTTGTGGGAATGATGGCAAATGTTTGTTTGTACCAGCGGATGGGGTTTGGATAACGGCCGTTTTCCCATTTGCCTGTAAACCGATCTCGAAACTGTATCATAATCCAGCCGAGCCGAATCTGATCCAAATCCCGACCCATCATCTCTTCGCGGTTAAATAAGTGGAGACCCATACGGACAAGCACAACGGCCGTTATCGCCAAAGCCAAAAAGAGCCACCACAAGCCAAAATGATTCCCCCAAAACAACGCTGCTGCCTCCGCCTGAATCAGCAGCGCCATTGGCACAATAATAAAACTCGCCAATAGATTCGCCGCCCGCACACTCGTCGTCTGGCTAGAAACAATCACCGCCGCCGACACCATAATCACGCCCTGCACCGTCGTCAGCATAATGGCTTGGGCAAACAATTGAGGCGGTACCTTATAGTCAATATTAAAATAGAGACCAACCACATACACCGTCATGCCCAGATAAGCAGAAAGCAGAGGCAGCACCAGCACAGCCACCATTTTGCCCAGGTAAAGTTGCGGGTCAGTCAACGGTGTCGCCAATAACGGCTCTAGGCTCTTGCGCTCCTTCTCCCCTACAAACGCCTCAAGCGCGATAATGAGTGAAAACGACATAGGAAAAAAGCCAACCACCAGCAGCAAAAACGGAATCAACTGGGTGGCAATAATTTCAGCACCATACGCAGACACAAAATTGAGCATTCGCCCGGCCGTAAAGTTCATTAACGCAGGGAAAAGCAAAGTTAACATAATGATTGGCGTCAAAATACGCCAATCACGGAACGTATCTTTCACCTCACGGCGAGCCAATACCAGCGCCATATAAAAATCATGCCGTGTCACTGGAAATGGTTTTTTCAAAGTTGCCATGCTCATTGCGCCACCTCATTAAACTTTTTCTCTTCCTCATCCGCCACAACCCGCAAATACACTTCTTCCAGGCTTTGTATCACTTCTTGCACAGAGATAATGCCCAATCCCAACTCGCCCAACCGCCTTACTATCACCGGATTGTCTCGGGCTGGCTCTGTAGTTCGATAACGCAATCCATTTTCGCCAACCCATTCAACCGTTACCACTTCGCTCAATTCTTTGATCTCTTCATTCAGAGTGCTGATCCACACGAATTTCAATTTGGGGTTCGTCCCAATAGTTGATTCTTCAAATCTTGAGGCGATCCTTCGGCCACAATCTCGCCCTGTTTAATGATGGCAATGCGGTCGGCTAACGTTTCGGCTTCAGCCAGATTGTGGGTACAGAGGATGAAGCTGCGTTTATCAGCCCGCATTTCACGGATGGCATCCCGCACCAGTTTGGCACTCTGCGGATCCATCGCCGAGGTCGGCTCATCGAGCAGCAGCACAGTAGGATCGTGCAACATGGTTCGTATCAGTCCCACTTTTTGGCGCATCCCTTTGGAGTATTGGCCTAAGCGACGGTGCGCTGCATCGCTCATGTTGAACCGCTCAAAAAGCGCCCTACCCCGCTGTTGGATGAACTTGTCTTTGAGGCCGTATAAACGGCCGTAAAATTCCAAATATTCCATACCAGTCATGCGTAGATAGAGGCCGGGCTGCTCGGTTAATACACCAATATTGCGTCGCACGTTTGCCGGTTCAGCCGCCACATCATAGCCATTGATCCACGCCTGTCCGGTCGTCGGCTTCAGGATAGAACTCAACATACGAATCGTCGTCGTCTTGCCTGCTCCATTTGGCCCTAATAACGCCAAGAGCTCGCCTTCGCCCACGTTCAATGACAAATCACGCACAGCAACAAATTCATCAAATTTTTTGCTTAAATTATTCTGCTTTGATCATGTGAAAAACCTCCGATGGGTTCCTCCTGCAAATATAGAACACCACGATGACAAATTTTGTAACATTGCCTGGAAAATTAGGGTAGATGAGAAACACAACCGGGGGCAATAGGAAGTATGTTTACGGGTGCGCGGCATTTCTGTTAACGATGAACAGGACACGCCGACGTGCGAACGGGCATGTGGGCGTGCGAACTTCTCCTATCAACAAAAACTCCAGTCACACTGTGTTTACTACGAAGGGGCAGAATCTTCGGTAAACAGGTTTTGATGACCTGTTCGCCGATTACGAATTACCGCTTACTCTGTCGCCAACGGCGAATAATAATCCAGGCCGCCATGCCAGCGGCAATGAGAAGCGAAACGAAGGTAGCAATCGCCATGTTCAGTTGCATGAAGCCAAAATCGACCATGCGACTGTCTAGGCGCACTAATTCCAGCAAGGTACGACCAATCGCATAGAAGATGAGGTAGAGTGCCATCACTTCCCCATCTAGCAATTTGCTGGAATAGCGTTTAACGAGGAAATAAAGCACAAAGAAGGTGAGCAAGCTCCACAATGATTCATACAAAAAAGCTGGGTGAAAACTGCTGAACTGGCTGTATGCGGGCAACCGGAAATTGGGGTCAATGGTGATCGCCCAGGGCAAATCAGTCGGCGCTCCATACAGTTCCTGATTAAAGAAGTTGCCCCAACGGCCAAAAACTTGCCCCAATGCCAAGCCTACGACAGCCAAGTCTGCCCATGGCAGCATCGGAATTTTGGCTCGCCGCGCATAAATGAACAGCCCCAGCAAGCCCCCTAAAATGCCGCCATAAATACCCAGCCCGCCATTACGTATGTTGATAAGCTGCGCAGGGTTACGGAAATAATCCATAGGCGATTCAATGCCAAAAGCGGCCATACTGGGGGAAGGGGTTAGCACGTGGTAAAGACGTGCCCCAATCACGGCAAAGATGAGCACCCAAATCAAGCCGTTCCAGACGTGATCCGGGTTCCAGATGCGCCAGGGGGCATCCAGTATCCACGCTTCTTCTACTTTTGCGTTGGTCATACAGCTTTGCCTGGACAACTTGAATGCCTTCTTTATTCAACCCTGTATTTTTGGGATTGTAGCCCCACACAAGCAACAGGTCGCCCATGGTTGTGATTTTGTGTTTAGCGAGTGTCTGGGCAAGTTCTTCAGGCAAGTCGAGGACTGACAAGGGTTGTTTACGGATGTTGTAGCGGACTTCTTTGGTGAAAACGGCCGTTCCCCTTTCCTCCGCCAATCGTGACACCACATACGCACCCAGGGCAATACCACCCACAATACATATGCCATACCAATACACCTCAAACCCCCCGCCCAAAGCAAACGCCACCCGATTGGGCGTTTGCCCCGTAATCAGATGATAGACATACAAACCACCCATAATCGCCAAAAACAAAGCGATCAAAATCCAATAAATCTCAACATTCCGTTTTTGCTTGGGGGCATTCACACTTTGGTTAACAGTCATAAATTCATCTCAACCACAGAGGTATTAAGCATCCACTGCGGATTCTTCCTCATTGTTTTTTGGATGTCATCTAGTTGCACATCTTTGGCTTGGGCGGCTTCATCTTCTTCTTGTTTTGCTAATTCCTGGTACTGCTTCCACACATGATACATACGCTGCCCAACCGTCACATAAGTCATGATGGCTAACAGCACAATACCCCAGCCGGGATAATCAAGTAGCAGAAACACCACCATCACCACATATCTTTCCACACGGCTCCCAACCCCAACCTTGGCATCCATGCCCAATGATTCAGCCTTCCCACGAGAATAACTAACCATCAATGAACCCGTTATCGCCAAATAAGAAATCGCCAGCATAGGCGCCCTGTCAGCTTGCAAATAATAATAAATGAAGCCGCCAAACAAGATAACTTCCGCCAGTCGATCCAGCGTCGAATCGAGATAGGCACCAAAGCCGCCTTGCTTACGCCCCATCTTCCGCGCTAGAGAGCCATCCAACGCATCCAAGGGAGCTAACAATATCATCGCAACACCAGCCCAACGCATTTCGCCAATGGCGACTAAATACGCCAAAAAGAAATGCGCCAACATGCCTATCACAGTCAGCGCATCAGGTGATACATGATATTTCGCTAAAAACGTAACAATCGGATCAATTATCCCGACTGTTTTAACACGCAAAATATCGGTTAATGTCTGTTTTTGCGGAGCTTCTTCTTTTTTTGCTTCTGTTTCCATTTCCAAATCTCTCTTCTTTCTAAAAGTTACAGTCCACGATTACGTAGAGAGGCGATGCTATCGAAACAGCGTGCACCTGTCAAGAAAAGCAGATGCCTTCTATCAAAAACCATAGCTTTATCCAAAAATCAACAAGTCCCCATGTTTCTTTACAGGAAAACGACATGACAACCAAATGACTTTTGTCATGAGCAATCATGCAATCTGTCACTGTCACCATGACAGTAACCCACATACAATAATTCAGGAACTTTACCGTATTAATTCCTGCTTCATGACCCAATCCCACTGGTGATACTCATCAGACTTAGGTCAATTTATTAGTAAATTTGTTAATAATGACACAGCAACAGGCTAAAAGTTGCATTGTGTCCCGAATTTATGTTGTGCAAGGAGAGTTGTTATGACAAAACAAATGATTACCCTTGATGGCAATGAAGCTGCTGCTCGTGTGGCCCATAAGGTCAACGAAGTCATTGCTATCTACCCCATTACCCCTTCATCCGGCTATGGGTGAATTTGCTGACCAATGGTCTGCTGAAGGTGCAAACAAACATATGGGGTTCTGTTCCTATGGTTGTAGAAATGCAGGCCGAAGGTGGTGCTGCTGGTGCTGTGCATGGCGCGTTGCAAGCCGGTTCGCTCACCACCACATTTACCGCCTCCCAAGGCTTACTGCTGATGATTCCCAATATGTACAAAATTGCTGGTGAACTGACCCCGACTGTGTTCCATATCGCAGCCGGGTCTTTAGCCGCACAAGCTTTGTCCATTTTTGGTGATCATGCTGACGTGATGGCCGCTCGGAATACGGGTTGGGCTATGTTGGCTTCTAATTCCGTCCAAGAAGTGCACGACTTTGCGCTCATCGCCTCAGCGGCAACGTTGGAAACACGTCTGCCGTTCCTCCATTTCTTCGATGGTTTCCGCACTTCTCATGAAATCAACAAAATCGAGCTGCTGGATGAAGATGTGATGCGGGCGATGATTAATGACGAATTGGTTCGTGCCCATCGGGATCGTGGACTTAGCCCGGATCATCCAGTGCTGCGTGGTACTGCGCAAAATCCGGATGTGTACTTCCAGGCACGCGAAAGCGTCAATCCCGTTCTATCTGGCGACCCCAGAAATCGTGCAAAATGCGATGGATAAATTTGCTGAGCTGACTGGTCGCCAATACAAATTGTTTGATTATGTCGGGTGCGCCAGATGCGGAACGTGTTATCATTATCATGGGTTCTGGTGCAGAAACGGCACAAGAAACGGCTGAATTATCTGACGGCACAAGGCGAAAAAGTTGGTGTGGTCACGGTTCGCTTATACCGTCCCTTCTCTGTGGAAGCATTTCTCGGGGCTTTGCCAGCCACCACTAAATCTATCGCTGTCTTAGACCGCACCAAAGAACCAGGCGCAACGGGTGAACCGCTGTATTTGGATGTGGTAACGGCCGTTGCCCAAGCCATGGCCAGACGACAATCGCCCCCTTCGACGTCTTCCCCAAAATTTTCGGGGGTCGGTACGGTCTCTCTTCCAAAGAATTCCTGCCCAGCATGGTCAAAGCCGTCTTCGACGAAGCGGCTAAACCCCGTCCCAAGAACGGCTTCACAATCGGTATCAACGACGATGTTACCCACACCAGCTTGGAATGGGATGCATCCTTTGACATTGAAGCTGACAACGTCGTTCGTGGTCTCTTCTACGGTCTCGGTTCCGACGGAACCGTCGGCGCCAACAAAAACTCCATCAAAATCATCGGTGAAGATACCAGACAACTACGCGCAAGCTTACTTCGTCTACGATTCCAAGAAAGCTGGCTCCGTCACCATGTCCCATCTTCGCTTCGGCCCACGGCCCATTCGCGCCCCCTACCTCGTCAACAACGGCGAACTTTGTGGCTTGCCACCAGTTCAGCTTCCTGGAACGGTACGACATGCTGAGCAACGCCAAACAAGGTGCAACCTTCTTGCTCAACAGCCCCTACGGCCCAGATGATACATGGGACAAGCTGCCCAACGCCATGCAGCAACAAATCATCGACAAAGAGATCAAATTCTACGTACTCGATGGTTACGAAGTTGCCAAAGAAACTGGCATGGGCCGCCGCATCAACACCATCATGCAAACTGGCTTCTTCGCCCTCAGCGGCGTACTGCCACAAGACGAAGCCATCGCCGCCATCAAATACGCCATCAAAAAGACCTACAGCAAGCGCGGCGATGCCGTTGTCGAAGCCAACTACAAAGCGGTAGATGGCGCTCTGGCCCACATGCACCGCGTCGACAGTGCCAGCCACAGCCACCAGCACCTTTGAACGCCCGCCCGCCATTCCTGACTATGCCCCGGAATTTATCAAATCTGTCACCGCCCGTATCATCGAAGGTATTGGCGACAGTTTACCGGTAAGCGCCATGCCCATCGACGGCACCTACCCCACCAACACCACCATGTGGGAAAAACGGAATATCTCCATTGAAATTCCGGTGTGGGATCCGGACATCTGCATCCAATGTGGTAAATGCGCGTTGGTCTGCCCGCACGGTGTCATTCGCATGAAAGTTTATGATCCAGCCAAGCTAGAAGGCGCACCTGAGACCTTCAAGTCTGCGCCGGCTCGTTATAAAGAGTTCAAAGACGACTTGTTTACCTTGCAAGTCGCACCAGAAGACTGCACTGGCTGTACCCTTTGTGTGGAAGTTTGCCCGGTCAAGAACAAAACGCAGCCGAAATTCAAAGCCATCAATATGGCCGACCAACTGCCACTGCGCGAATCGGAAAAAGCAAACTGGGAATTCTTTGGCACGCTGCCGCAAGTGGATCGTACCAGCATCCCAGTCAATCAGGTCAAATACTCGCAACTGCTTGGAACCGCTGTTTGAGTTCTCTGGCGCTTGCGCGGGTTGTGGTGAAACACCTTACCTCAAGCTGCTCTCTCAACTCTACGGCGACCGTACCGTCATCGCCAATGCCACAGGTTGTTCCTCCATTTATGGTGGCAACTTACCCACCACACCTTGGGGCAAAAACGATGCCGGTCGCGGTGTGGCCTGGTCGAACTCCTTGTTTGAAGACAATGCCGAATTCGGTATGGGTATGCGCGTGGCTTTAGACCAACGCATTGAAGCCGCCACCGGATCGCTGCGTGAACTACGTGAAGTGATTGGCTCTGAACTGGCCGATTCCATTCTCTTCGCCGAACAACTCGACGAAGCTGGCATCAATGAACAACGCGCACGTATTGAGGTATTGAAAACCCGCATCAACGAGATTCTGCCAGAAACAGAAGAGAAAGCGAAGCTGAAAAATCTGCTTAATATGGCTGATGTACTCGTTAAGAAGAGTGTCTGGATTGTTGGTGGTGATGGCTGGGCATACGACATCGGTTATGGCGGTTTGGATCATGTGCTGGCTTCCGGCCGTAACGTAAATGTTTTGGTTTTGGACACGGAAGTGTACTCCAACACCGGTGGTCAGATGTCTAAATCGACGCCGCGTGGGGCTGTGGCTAAGTTTGCCGCCGCTGGTAAAGCTGCTGCCAAGAAAGACTTGGGTATGCTGGCCGTCAGCTATGGCAACATCTACGTGGCGCGGGTGGCAATGGGTGCGAATGATGCACAAACTATCAAAGCGTTCATCGAAGCAGAAGCCTACGATGGCCCATCCCTCATCCTGGCATACAGTCACTGTGTGGCACATGGCTACGACATGAAATTTGGCCTGGATCAGCAAAAAGCGGCTGTGGATTCAGGTCACTGGCCGTTGTTCCGCTTTGATCCAGATTTGGCAATGGAAGACAAAAATCCATTCATGCTGGATTCACGCGCACCAAAGATTTCATTGGATCAATACATCTACCGCGAAGGGCGTTACCGTATGTTGACCAAGATCTCATCCCGAACGAGCTGCCAAGTTATTGGAACTGGCTCAAGGTGATGTGGATAAACGTTGGGAACAATATTCGAAGATGGCTCAAAAAGACGGCAAAGATAATATTAATTAGATTAGTGGGAATTTGGGTATTTTCTAAATCCTCAAATTCCCACTTGTTTTTAAGGAGAATCGTCATGGATCTGACTACCAATTATCTTGGCATGACTTTGAAGAACCCGCTGGTACCATCCTCTTCGCCATTGATGCGCACGCTGGACAATTTACGCGCGATGGAAGATGCAGGAGCTTCGGCTGTTGTGCTGCACTCTCTATTTGAAGAACAAATTACGCAAGAAAGCCATACTTTGAATCATTATCTGACGCAAGGTGTGGAAAGCCATCCTGAAGCGCTTTCTTATTTCCCGGAAGCGTCTGATTACAGAACTGGACCAGTTGACTATCTGGAACATATTCAAAAAGCGAAGAAGGTTTTGGATATTCCGGTGATTGCCAGTTTGAATGGTGTTTCGACGGGCGGTTGGGTGAAGTATGCGAAGCAAATTGAAGAAGCTGGCGCGGATGCGTTGGAATTGAATGTGTATTACATCCCTACGGATCCTAATCTGACGGGCAATGAAGTGGAACAGATTTATATGGATGTGCTGACGGATGTGAAAACGGCCGTTTCCCTGCCCATTACTATGAAACTCAACCCATACTTCAGCTCAATGGCCCACACCGCTCGCAACTTGGCGGATGCTGGCGCGGATGGTCTCGTTCTGTTCAATCGTTTCTACCAACCAGACCTCGATTTGGAAAACCTGGAAGTGGTGCCGAACTTGAAGCTGAGTACCTCCACCGAACTGCGTCTGCCATTGCGTTGGATTGCTATTCTCTACGGACAAGTCAATGCTGATTTGGCGCTGACAACCGGTGTGCACACCGTTACTGACGTGCTGAAAGGGGTGGCGGCTGGGGCGGCTATCACCATGTTGGCTTCTGAACTGCTGCGCAACGGCATCGACCGTCTTGAGGTTTTGAAGATGGGCGTGGAAGAATGGCTCATAGAAAACGAATATGAATCCCTGGCTCAATTGCAGGGCAGTCTCAGCCAGATCAACTGTGCTGAACCGGCCGCTTTTGAACGGGCAAATTATATGCGCGTCTTGAGTTCCTATTCACCGAATTATCCGTAAGCTGTATGATTATCGCTAAACGGTAATTGCATGATATTATGAGAAGGCTCCTCGAATGTGAGGAGCCTTTTTTGTTTGGTGTTTGCAATGATGCGTGTTTTACAATAGACTATAACTTTGTTAGGTAAAAGCGGGAAAGTTTTATGGACACATAAAATTGTGCAAGAACCCGCTTTTCCTTGAAGGAAACCACAATTTTGCGTGTTGGTATATTTTAAGAACTTTTTGTGATATGTACCATGCAAAGATTTTTTATTCACTAACGGAGAGGGGAACATGTTTAAGAAAATTCTGGTACCGTTAGATGGATCACAGCTTTCAGAGTTTGCGTTAAATCCGGCATTGGCCTTGGCAAAAGCAAATAAGGCAGAATTGATTTTGATGAGTGCCATCATGGACAAGGAAATGGTGCAGGTGGATGAGTATTCTGATGCATCTACGCCCCCCATTGCGCCACTCGATACCCAGCCTGATGCGGGTGCGGATGGAGAATTATCTGGATAGCATCGCGGAAACACGCGCAGGCATTGGTGTCCCCATTCGCACAATGGTGTTGGAAGGGGATGCGGCGAGTTGTGTGGTGGAAACGGCCGTTTCCGAACGAGTCAGACCTCATCATCATGGGCACACACGGCCGTTCTGGTGTCTCCCGCTTTTTGCTAGGCAGTGTCACCCAAAAGGTCTGGCATCAAGCACCTTGTCCCGTCATGGCGATTCGAGATGAGCACGCCATCCAAAACATCCTCATGCCCGCTCGACCAGACATTGCTGGCTGAACATGCCCTCGACTCTGGTTTTGCCATCGGCGGTGCCTTATCTGCCCAAATTCATTTGCTCATTGTGTCCCAAGATGCCGCCCTACTGCGTGAAGACGACATCGAAATCGCCCCAGGCGAAAAACCATTTAGCGAAAAACTGGTTGAAGATATTTACAATCAAGAAGGTGCCTATCTGGAAGATTTGGAAGAAAGATATGGTACGGCAACGGCCGATAACGGCCGTTCGCAGCGGCGTACAGAAGATGCCATCCTAGATTATGCTGCTAGAAAACAGCATCGATCTGATTATGTGTCGTTCCAGCGCTCGCCACTGGTTCCAAACCAGCATCACAGAAAAAGTCATGCGTGACAGCCACAGTTCACTGCTTAGTTCTGAAACAATAAAATTCACACTGGTTCGTGACAAAAACCCAAGGAAGATAAACCAATTTATGTCTGAATACATGGAAATCGAAACAGAAATAGATGATGACGATCTAACCATGCACATCAGCACCAATCTCAAACTCGCTGATGGCAAACCAGAGGAATATGATTCACTAGAAGCACTTGAAGAAGGTTCCCCCGTCGCCCAAGCCTTAGCCATGATCGATGGCATTGCCCACCTGACAATTGATGGCAAAAACATGATCACTGGTGCGCGACCCAGAAGCACCCTGGCACAGCCTCGTTGGCGATATTTCGCAGCACTCAAGGACTTCTTCTTGTAGAAGAAGCTAACTCGCAGGCACAGAAAAGTTCAAGTATGATGAGCCGTTTGACAAGAGCACGAAACTTGCTGAGGCAACTACAATGCAATAGAAAGAGGAAATTGCATAGGAGATTTATATGTTAGCTGAAGCAGTTGAAAAACAAATCATGACAGCCGAAGAATTAGCAAACCAAAGTCGCCTGAAGCCAGTCGCGGCAGAACTATCGGGGGAGAGTTTATCAGTATGTCACCAGCCGGCTTTATCATCGGGCGTATCGCAGTAACAAATTGGCACTTATCCTGGCAACAAGTTCATATCGATTTAGAAGCATCAGACATGGCGAAGTCTATGCCGCTGAAACGGGATTCATCCTCAAGACGCAATCCCGACACAGTACGCGCTCCTGATGTAGCTTTTGTAACAAGACCAAATCGTGCAGCTCATGCAATACAAAAGAAGACGGGCTTCTTTGAACGGTGCGCCCAGACCTGGTCTGTAGAAGTCATTTCTCCCAACGAAACGATGGATGACATTGAAGAGCAATCTGATTGATTATCTGGAATGCTGGCACCCAAATCGTTTGTCTTGTTTCTCCCACGCACGCAAAGCATTACGGTTTACCGTTCTGTTAGCACAGATATTCGCGATATTTTACCAGTAGAACGATACAGATGACTGTGAGATCTATTCCTGGCTTTTCTATCGCAGTTAAAGAGAATCTTCTCATAAAATCCCATCCACTAAAACACAAAAAAAGCCCGGCTCATCACCGGGCTTTCATATATTCGTAACAATTGCGCTAACATTAGCTTTAGCTTTTTCTGGTTTCACCAGCGTAATGTGTAATTCCTTCAACTGCTTGGGAGCTACCTCAGAAGGCGAATCAGACATCAAATCTGTGGCTTGGGCCGTCTTGGGGAAGGCCATCACCTCACGGATATTGGGTTCACCCGCCATCAAAGCTACCAGACGGTCGATACCAGGAGCAATACCACCATGCGGCGGTGCGCCATACTCAAACGCTTCCAGCATATGCCCAAATTGATCCTGCGCTTCCTCGATGGAGAAACCGATTAACTCCATGATTTTGCGTTGTAACGGCCGTTCATGAATTCTGATACTACCGCCAGCCACTTCATACCCGTTACACACCAGGTCATACTGCTCGCTCAACACCTCGCCCGGATTCGTATCCAGCAGCGGAATGTGCGCCTTTTTCGGTGCAGTAAACATATGGTGACTGGGCGCATAATGCCCATCTTCCAAACCTTCCTCAAACAGCGGGAAGTCAATCACCCAGCACAACGCCAACGTACCGGTATCCTTCAAGCCCATACGAGCGCCCAATTCCTCGCGCAATGTGCCCAGCACACTGTAAACCACGCTTTTGGTATCACTGGCAAAGAGCAGCAAGTCGCCCGGTTTCGCACCCAGCCGTTCCGTCAACGCAATCAACTGGTCAACGGTGAAGAATTTGGTGATAAAGCCCTTCATTTCGCCCGTGTCAGAACTCAACGCCATCGAGGCCAGCCCTTTCGCGCCATTGGCTTTGGCAATTTCTTCCAAGTCGCCCACATCTTTGCGGCTGTAATCACCCGCGCCCGGCACACAAATCGCCTTCACCGGATTGCCTGCGGCCACATTCTCCGCAAACACCTTAAAGGCACTTTCTCCGGCAATGTCAGACACATCCACCAACTCCAGGCCATAACGCATGTCCGGGCGGTCTGTGCCGAACCGTTCCATCGCTTCTCTGTAGGTGATACGCGGGAATACTTCATGAGCCAGCGGCACGAGGCTGGTATGTTTAACCATGCCCACGACCAGCCCTTCGATCAAGTCCAGGATGTCATCACGCTCGATGAAGCTCATTTCCATGTCGAGCTGGGTGAATTCTGGTTGACGATCTGCACGCAAATCTTCATCGCGGAAACAGCGGGCAATCTGGAAATACCGTTCATAACCAGCCACCATCAACAACTGCTTGAGCTGTTGGGGGCTTTGCGGCAAGGCAAAGAATTTGCCCGGATGCACGCGGCTGGGAACCAAATAGTCCCGCGCCCCTTCTGGTGTGGATTTGAACAAAATGGGGGTTTCGATTTCAATAAAACCACGCTCATCCAGATAATCACGGATAAATTTAATGGCGCGATGGCGAATCATCAAATTACGCTGCATTTTTTCGCGGCGCAAATCGAGGTAGCGGTATTTCAAGCGCAAAGTTTCGTCCGCCACATCATCCCGATCAATCATGAATGGCGGCGTTTTGGCAGGATTAAGGACTACAAATTCTGTCGACACGCACCTCAACATCACCCGTCGCCAGGTCAGGATTACTCATTCCTTCTGGCCGCAGGGCGACTTCACCAGTCACTTGCAGTACATATTCTCGGCTGACTTGTTCAGCGATGGCAAACGCTTCTGGATTTTCGCCAGAATTAATGACAACCTGGGCTTTGCCATCTCGGTCACGCAAGTCGATAAAAACAACGCCACCCATATCTCGGGTGCGGTTAACCCAACCAGCCAGGGTTACGGTTTGTCCAACATGTTCGGCGCGTAAATCGCCGCATGAGTGTGTTTTGAGCATAATGTCCTTCCTTCACAAATCAGGGCGCATCTTTGTGCGCCCTGTAGAGTAGCGAGGCGGATTTTATCATGCGTATCAGGAGGCAACAAGCGAATATAAGCCGAAATTTAATTTCCCACATACAATATGAACAAATGGACGCATTATTATGCTCATGGAGAACCAATGAATTCCAATAATCGACCTGTCACGTTTCGGTTTATATTTCTAGTAACGGCCGTTTTCCTCATCACCTTACACCTCACCGCCTGCGCCGCCACCTCATCATCTTCTAGTCAGCCATTACCGGAAATGACAGAGGGCGTACATCCTATGTTTTCTGACGATTATGAAGAGACCAACGATGGAAATGAGCCAATCACCACGCAAGCAGAGTCAGATTACGATGGTATCGTCATTGATCTAGCTGGTGAAACCAAACCGTTCAACAAGGCACTGTTGGGGACAAATGTGCCAGCCTGGTTGGGCCGAGAGCGCACAAGCAATGACACATTTATCGACCGCACCCTCGCCGCCGGGGTTACGATGCTCCGTCTTCCAGGTGGTAGTTGGTCTAATTATTATGAATGGCTGCCGTGTGAACAGGAAAATATCTGCCCCTGGGACTGGGGCGTTCTCACCCCCACCGATTTCATCACCCTCATCAATACCACAGAGCTTGAAGCGATGTATACCGTCAACGTGAATGGCACGGCAAAAGAAGCGGCCGCGCTCGTTGCCTTTTTTAACGGCGCTGTCGGCGACGAAACGGTTATTGGAGTGGATGTGCTAGGGCAAGATTGGGGTACTGTTGGCGACTGGGCACAACTGCGCAGTGAGCATGGTAATCCCGACCCCATCAACATACGCTACTGGGAAGTGGGCAACGAAATCTATGCGGGAAAGCAAGATATGGGTACGGACTGTACCCAAAGTTGGGGCTGGGAAGATGTTTGGACTTGTGATGGCACAGAATATGTGTTGGGTATTGGTGAAGGCGAGAACCGCAAGGAAGGCTTTCTGGAATTTGTGGCCGCGATGAAAGCGGTGGATCCCTCAATTTTGATTGGCGCCGTCGGCGTTCCCTTCCAAGATGAATGGAATGATTGGGGATATGAAGTGATTGCCGCCGCTGGAGATGTCATGGATTTTTATTCTGTCCATGAATATGGCTTTTTTGAACCACCCCTCAGCAATGAGCTGCTTTTGGCAAATCCGCAAGCTGTTTGGGGGCCGATGACAGAAAATATTCAGGATGCGTTTGAGAAGAATGGTAACGGCCGTTCCTTCCCCATTGCCATCACCGAATATAACCTCTTCGCCGCCCAAGACACCGACAACGACCAACTCATGACCCGCGCCGTCA
Organism: uncultured Chloroflexia bacterium; assembly: GCA_963747345.1. Classification (GTDB taxonomy): domain Bacteria; phylum Chloroflexota; class Anaerolineae; order Promineifilales; family Promineifilaceae. The sequence goes on from CAVVFA010000028.1 coordinate 169,948, forward strand.
ACATGCTCTACCTTGCCGATACCGTCGGTCAGATGGCAACACATGGCGTCACCATTGCCAACCAATGGACTTTAGCCAGTGGTCAACCCGAAAACGGCACCGATTACGGGCTGCTTCACGCCGACACCTTTGAGCGTTATCCTCAATACTACGTCTATCCCCTGTGGGCGCGGTTTGGTTCCCAACTATTGCCAGTGACCTCCCCCTTTGCCAGCGATACGGCTATGAGCGTATATGCAGGCCAGCACGAAGACGGCACGGTTTCTCTGCTGGCTATCAACAAAACGAACGCTCCCATCACCTCGGGTATTAAATTTGCGAACGCTCCTGCCTCGTTCACATCTGCTACCGTTGATGTGGTGCAAGCAGATTCGCTGGATAGTCAACAAGTCACCTGGAATGACGTAGCCAACCCGGCTAATGATTTTTCTGATGCCCCACCGACTATGATAGAAATCATTGAAAACCCGACCACTCACACATTTGCCCCTTATTCTGTCACCCTTATCCGTTTTATGCCTTAACGCAATACACCTGAGTCCTAGCTAATTGGTACTATTGACCCATCTTGTCGCAAAACTCTGATACAATGCTCCCCGATTACGACAATTGAAGATTCAGCTCCCACATTCGGGTATTTTGTTCTCTTTGAACCACGTATTCATCCCCCCAACGAACTAAACTCTTGAATTCCCAAACCGCAAATCTACCATTTCAGAAATTGGAGGTTTACCCATGCGTAACGGCCGTTTTATCCTGTTCAGTTCTATTTTTACAATCTTGTTCATGTCACTATTCATCGGGCAAAAAAGCTCTGCCGCAGAAACCATGCCCGCCCCTATACAAAACAGTCCCACGGAAACCAATGCCAGCATCTCTTTCAATGTCAATGCGGCTGGTAAAGACATCAACCCCTATCTGCTAGGCACCAACTTGCCAGCCTGGTTGGGAACAGCTCGTACCCAAAATAATACATTTATAAACCGCACAAAAACGTTAAACACACCTATGCTGCGCCTTCCCGGTGGCAGTTGGAGCAATGGCTACAATTGGCTGGCCTGTGAAAACAACGACGGCAGCAAGTGCTGGAGTGCTGGCTGGGGACTAAACCCCACAGCTTTTATCGACTTTCTCCAGGCGACAGGGTCAGATGCCATGTTTACAATCAACATGAATGGCACCTCCAAAGAGGCGGCGGCGCTGGTCGCTTTCTTCAACGGATCGGTCACTGATAACCGTGTCATTGGCGTCGATGTAAATGGTTATGACTGGGGCACGGTCAGCAAATGGGCAAAGCTGCGCCGCGATCATGGCAACCCAAATCCCATCAATATTAAATATTATGAGATTGGCAATGAAATTTATGGGGGAAAAGCAGGACAAGGAAAAGATTGTCTTGACTGGGGCTGGGAAGATGTATGGACCTGTGATGGCACTGAGTATGTCAATGGCAAAGGAAATCATGAAGGATTCATCGCTTTCCGTAATGCCATGCGTGCCGTCGATCCCACCATCAAAGTAGGCGCTGTCGGCGTCACCTATGGGAACTCGCCTGATTATTGGGTTACTTATAATAATTGGGGCAATGAAGTGATTGCCGCGGCTGGCAGCCAGATGGATTTTTATATCATTCACCAATATGCGTTTGGTGAGCCAGCTTCCTATCAAGAGGTTTTGGCGCAGCCACAAGGTACGTGGCAAGCCATTAAGGCAGATATTAATACGTCGTTTGATCAACGGGCAAACGGCCGTCGCGTCCCCATTGCTGTAACTGAATACAACCTATTTGCCTTTGAAGGTCAGGATACAAATGAGTGGATGTCCCAGGCTGTAAATGGGCTGTTTTTAGCCGATACGATTGGGCAAATGATGCAAAACGAATTTGACATTGCCAACCAATGGGATATTTCTCATGGTGATTGGAGTCAGGGAATTCCATCAAGATATGGGCTTATGCATTCCGATGACTATGCACGAAGCCCACAATACTATGTATTCCCTCTGTGGGCCAAGTTTGGACAAGAAATGCTTCCCATCACTTCATCCTACAACGCTGCCACCCAATTAAGCGTTTACGCTGGCCGGATTGATCCGTGGACTGTTTCTGTGCTGGCAATTAACAAAACGGGCAATCAAATCAGTAGCAGCATTGCCTTAAATGGAGCACCAAACCTGCTGCTGGGTGGCACGGCCGATGTCGTCAAAGCAACTTCGCTTAGCAGTACCTCTGTTACGTTTAATGGCAACAGCAATCCAAATGACAGTCTTTCAAACGCACCATCTACTAACTTGGGCGTAGTCGCTAATCCGATGACTTACTCTTTTGCGCCCTATTCGGTGACGCTGCTAAGGCTGCAAATCGGAGCCTTTGAACCGACGGATTGGGTGTATTTGCCAGCGATTATCAAGTAGAACAGAAAAGACCCAAAGGGTTTAATTTCGAGTCATTCAATGGCGCGAAGCCTAAAACCCTTTGGGTCTGGTTGGTTAACAAAACAGGTTAGAGTTTGCGGACGACGAGTTCCCCTTTGCCGATAGGCACGATCAGCGCATCCACGCGGGAATCAGCCAGGACTCGTTCAATAAACGACCGTAATGCCTGCTCGTGGCTGGTGGCGTTGTCGGCAATCAAGATACCGCCAGTCACCATACGCGGAATCAACAAGTCGTAGCACTCTTCGTATACCTCTTTCTCCGCATCTAAAAAGCAAAAAGCGACATCCTCAATCTCGACTAAATGGTCACGCGCATCTCCGTGAACGAGAGTAACCAGATCGTCGATGCCCCCCTGTGCAAAAGTTTCTTGCGCTAATGCCACTTTCTCTGGCAGCAGTTCAAATGTGGTCAAGGTGCGCCCTGTTGCCCGACAGGCGAGCGCAAGCCACAGGGTGGAGTAGCCAGCGCTGGTACCAATTTCCAGATAACGGCCGTTTTCCCCATTCGCCGCCATCAAAGCCAAAAACCGACCCGTATCCGGCGGGATTTGGCGCAGACGCCGCAAATGCGCCGTGCCATCCTGCCGGTCACGAGTATCGGTCTCTTCTAAATAATGCATTCGGTCTAGCATGTTTTGCGGGATGTTGTGGAACATGAGAACTCCTTGAAAGTTGCAAAGTTGCAGAGGGGCAAGGTTGCAGGGTGTTTAAGCGCCACATGACCCTGCAACTTTGCAACCTTGCAACCCTGCAACTTCTACCATTTCCGACCCGTTTCCCCAACATAAACCGACGATGGTCGCATCAAACGGCCGTTTTCCAGTTGTTCAAAGCAGTGGCCCAGCCAGCCAGCGGCACGACCCACTGCAAACGTGGGGGTGAACAAGGCAGTGCTCATACCAAGCCCATTCAGCAAGAGTGCTGTGTAAAATTCCACATTGGTTTGCAGATTGCGCCCTGGTTTGTACTCAGCTAAAAGGGAAACGGCCGTTTCCTCCACCGATTTCGCCAATTCATACAACGCCATATCACCGTCCGCTGTGTACAGTTTCTCCGCCGCCTGCGCCAACACATCGGCACGCGGATCACGCACTTTATAGACGCGATGGCCGAAACCCATCAACCGGTCGCCACGGTCTAGTTTTTCACGCAGATACGGCTCTGCCTGCTCTGCCGAGCCAATTTCAAAGACCATATCCAACGCTGGCCCCGGCGCACCGCCATGCAGCGGCCCTTTCAGCGCCCCCACCGCCCCCGTAATCGCCGACACCAAATCCGACCCCGTGGAGACAATCACCCGCGCCGTAAATGTGGAGACGTTTAGGCTGTGGTCGCTGACCGTATTGAGATAGGTTTCCAAACCGCGCATTTGGGCATCAGACGGCCGTTCTCCCGTCAGCATATAGAGATAATTGGCCGCATGTCCCAGGTCCAGGTCTGGCGCGATGGCTTCTTGGCCGTTCAAAAAGCGCCAATAAGCGGCAACAATCGTGGGAAAACGGGCCACAATCGCTTCAGCCAATTCACGCGGCGAGGCATCATCCAGGCCCAAACTGAGCGTACCCGCCCCAATGCGCAGCGCATCCATAACCGGCGCTTTCTCTTGAGCGACGGCTTTAAGAAGGGCGAGTGTGGCTGGGGGTAACGGCCGTTTCTCCGCCAAACTTTGCGAGAATGCAGCCAACTCTTCTGCATCCGGCAGCCGGTCATACCACAGCAAAAACGCCATCTGTTCAGATGTCGCCTTACCCGCAATTTCCTCCAGGGCATAGCCGCCAATAATCAGCTCGCCAATCTGCCCATCCACACTGCTCATCCGCGTTTCCGCAGCCACCACCCCTTCTAATCCTGGTCGATAATTTGATGTTGTCGTCATATTGATTCCGCCTCTATTTATAACTTTCTGATTGTAATTGACCGCGATCATACGCTTCTGTTAAATCAAACGGTGGGGTCGCGGCCGAAATATAGGCCAACACACCATCACCTGTATTGACGATGCCATGTTCTGCATTGGACGGAATGTAAACCAAATCGCCCGCATAAACCAATTGAATTTCTGCACCCACTTGCATCTCGCCTTGCCCCTGAATAATCACATACACTTGCTCTGGCTCATGATGATGCAGAATCTGCCGCCCACCCGGCGCAACCGTTACCCACGTCACCGCCAAATCAGTTGCCACCTCACTGCGTCTGTCTAACAGAAAATAGGAAGTCAAGCCATTCCGTTCTCGATTTTGTGCTTTTTCTTTGCTGACTGTTAACATCACTGCCTCCAAAAAGAGTTTGTTATAGTTCGATCCTAGAACGAGAAATCAATGTTGTCAATATTGATTTGATAATCAATACATACTATGTTACAATACGCAAATCCTTATCCATGCTAAGGAGACCAGACTAAACCATGCAATTACGACTACCAAAAATCCTACAAACGCAGCAAACTATCCAGCCCCTACATCCGGCAAACTCCGTTGATTCGCAGTCCCTATTTAAGCCAACTGTCCGGCGCCGATGTCTGGCTAAAACTGGAAAATTGGCAGCCCACTGGCTCCTTCAAAATTCGGGGCGCGTTGAGCAAACTGAGCCGTCTGACTGAGGCACAGCGCCAGCAAGGCATCGTGGCGGCTTCGGCGGGCAACCATGCGCTGGGTGTGGCGTATGCGGCGGAAAAACTAGGTGGATTCTCCACCGACATCTTCGTGCCTGGCACTGCACCCAAAGCGAAAATCGACAAGTTGGCCTACTACCCCGTCACCCTTCACAAAGCCGGCGATACCTACGAAGATGCCCATCAAGCCGCCGCCAATTTTGCCGCAGAGACAGGCGCTCTGGAAATCTCGGCCTACGACGATGTGGACGTGGTGGCTGGGCAAGCGTCCGTCGGTCTGGAGATATTCCAGCAGCGCCCGCAAGCGGATGTGGTGCTGGTTCCCATCGGCGGCGGCGGGCTGATGGCCGGTATCGCCACGGTAGCGAAGGCGTTTAGCCCAACGTGCCGCGTCATCGGCGTGCAGCCAGAGGCGAGTCCGGCGGCGCTGCTCAGTTTGCAGCAAGGGCAGGCCATCGACCCCTATGACCATGAACCCACCCTGGCTGACGGGCTGGCTGGCGGTTTTGGCGCAGTTCCGTTTGCCCTGGCGCATGACAAAATCGACGAGATCGTCTTGTCGAGCGAAACAAACGATGCGGCAGGCTATCTTCACGCTGCTGCACCGGCATCAACTGGTTGTGGAGGCATCTGGGGCGATTGCGATTGCGCCGCTGCTCACCAACACCGTCGATTTGACGGGGCTGACGGTGGTGTGTGTGCTTTCTGGCGGCAATCTGGAAACGGCCGTTCTCCAAGCCATCCTTCAAGAATTCAGCTAAATTTCGCAACGAATTACACGAATTATCGCAAAAATTCGCGGAAATTCGTGCTCATTCGCTGCCAATCTTCGTGAGCACATGAAACAATATCTCTCCGCCCAAGAAGCCGCCGCCGAACTAGGTATCCAGGTGCCAACGCTCTACGCCTACGTCAGCCGAGGTTTGCTCCGTTCTGAGGAGGCGGATGGCAAAACTCGCGCCCGACGATATTTGCGTGAAGATGTGGTTGCCTTGAAACAGCGCAAGGAAATGCGCCGCGATCCGGGGAAAGCTGTGGAATCGGCGCTGCATTTTGGCGCACCGGTATTGGAATCTGGCATTACGCTCATCGAAAACGGCCGTTTCTACTACCGAGGCCACGACGCCATCCAACTGGCCCAAGAGCGCACCTTCGCTGAAGTGGCTTCCCTCATTTGGTCAGGTGAATTTGATGCCAGTGTTATGAATGTTGACGACCAGCCAGTCATCCCCCCACCCAATTTGCCCGTCATCGAAACCTTTCAAACGGTGCTGCCCATCGCCGCTGCTCAAGATTTTGCCGCTTATGATTTATCGGCAACGGCCGTTGCCCAAACAGGTGCGCGGATATTGCAATTGTTAACGGCCGTTTTCACCCACCAAGCAGCCACCACGAACTTGCCCATTCCCCAACAACTGCAACAAGTACTCTCCCCAAACGACGAATCGGCGGCTGACTTATTCAACGCCGCCCTCATTCTTTGCGCCGACCATGAGCTGAATATCTCTTCTTTCACAGCTCGCTGCGTTGCCTCGGCTGGCTCCACGCCGTATGCCGTGGTCATCGCGGGGCTATCTGCGCTGCAAGGGCCGAAGCATGGCGGCTACACCGAACGGGTCGAAGCGCTGTTCCAAGAAGCGGACACGCCAGAAAATGCGGCGCGTACCATCGCCAGCCGCCTCCGGCGCGGGGAAGCGATTCCGGGCTTTGGTCATCCACTCTACCCGGAAGGCGACCCGCGTGGGACGGCGCTTTTGGCAATGGGTCGAAACGGCTCATCCTGCGGCTGATGGCTTGGTTTTGGCGCGGGAACTGGAAACGGCCGTTTTCCACAGCATCGGCCTCAAACCCAATATCGACTTTAGCTTAGTCGCACTCACTCGTTGCTTGAACTTGACAGCAGATTCTGCCCTTGCCTTGTTTGCTCTCGGCCGTATCGTTGGCTGGATTGGGCACGCGATTGAGCAATACCAGATAGACCAACTCATCCGCCCCCGCGCTCGGTACAACGGCATTCAACCGCTAATTTTATAATCGAGACATGGCAAGAGATTGGAGATTAGAGATTGGAGATTGGAGACGCTACCAATCTCTAGTCTCCGTTCCCCACCCGCAAGTTGCTTGGCAGTGGTGGTTGCGTTATCGTACACGCACTTATGAATCTTAGACAGCATCCAGAGTTTGAAAAGTATCGTGCGGATCAGGCGTTAACCAATACGATTAAGGCCGATCTAACGCGCTGGCTTGAGGATAATGAAGAGGCGGGGCAGTTGCTGAAAACGGCCGTTTTGCAGCTAATCATCCTTTTCCAAGAATATAATCGGGAGATGTGGAAAAATTTCCCATTTTGCAAAATGTGTTTAGGCGGCTGTTGTGTGGTCGGCGCCTCTGCTATAACGCCGATAGACGCCGCCGCGCTCACCGTTTTAGGCCACGACCTGCCCGTTCTGCCCGCGCAAACCCATCATAACGAACGCGCTTGTATCTATTTGGGTGAACAGGGCTGCACCTGGCCCGCCAAGTGGCGACCCCTCAAATGTATGGTCTTTTTCAGCCTGGGCAGCGGCGACTGGTCGTTGGACTCTGTAGACAAACGGTACGGCCGTTTAACCGACGTACTCCAAGCCGTTTTCGATAAGTATCTGCCCGCTATTTTAGGCAAAAACAACGAAACCGATACGCAATCATTAGCCGACCCCATTTTGTTCGCCCCTCTATTGTCACGACTACTCGCAAACAAATTTTTACCCGAAGGCATCAGCGGTGATAACGGCCGTTTCCCAGCCATTCCCCTCGACTCCACCGCCATCGCCCTGCTCGCCATCGCCCTGATGACTGAACAAGTCCTCACAAACCCACCCGCCATCGCTGACCAACTTCTTGCTGACCTGGAACAATTTGAATGGGTTGTCAACGGCCACCCAGCCCAGGAAAACAAGATATTAATTGAAATAAACAGCCATAATTCCACAAGCCAACTACCCATCAGCTTGCAATTTGATGAACATATACAACAATACAGGCAATCTATACACATAAACAATTCGGAGCATTCATGAATGTATTAGGGTTCACTTCTGTGGATTTAACTGGACTATTCATTTTAGCCATCATCATCCTTGTTATCTTGTTTGTCATGAAATTTGTGATGAAAATGGCGTTTGGAGTCGTCAAAATGGGCTGCCTCATCGGTATACTTATTGTCGCGGCCGTTGCTCTCTTCATGTGGCTCATTTAGCGTAGCGGCATAAGACGTAAGCTTCTGAGGGGGGGGTTTTAACTTTATAATCCCCTCTCCCTTTCAGGGTTAGGGTCTGGTTAGAGATTGATAGTACCAGCGTGATTTGCCCTTAACCTCTGCCTGTGTATAATCGCCAAGGTTTAATGACAAAACATTATGTCATTTTCTGACGAGCAACTATGAGACAAAAAACAGCAATTTTCGGACTACTTTTCATTCTCATCTTCCTGGTAGCCTGTGGTGGAGACGCTTCGTCTACCGCGCAACCCACCCAGGCGGCTGTAGCCGAACTACCCGAAAACGGCACCCCAAGCCCATCAGATTCACCAACAGAAGTGCCAACGGAAACGGCCGTTCCCCCCACCGCTACCCCCACAGAGCCATTAGCCGCCACTGTCAACGGGCAAGCCATCACCCTGTCTGACTACGAACGGGAATTGGCGCGTTATCAACAGGCGCAAGCGCAACTTGGCAACACGTTGGAGGGCACAGCGTATCAGAACACCGTCCTGGAAGCGCTCATTGAAAAGCAGTTGATCGCCCAAGCCGCAGAAGCCGCTGGTATCATCGTGACCCCAGAAATGGTCGATGAAAAAATGGCGGAACTGCAAGCCGCCGCCGACGGAGCCGAACCGTTCAACCAGTGGCTGGCGCTCAACCAGTGGACGGAAGCAGATTTCCGCGAAGCACTCACCGCCGAAATTATCACCGGCCAAATGCGGGATCGCGTAACTGCCGATGTACCGACCACCAGCGAGCAAGTCAACGCCCGCTACATTCAAGTGGATGATGCCGCAACTCGCCCAAACCGTCTACGAACGTGCCGTGGCAGGCGATGATTTTGCCTTTTTAGCCCAGCAAAACTCCCGCGACCAAGTCACCTCTCAAAATGGCGGCGAACTTGGCTTTTTTACACGCGGCTCCCTGCTCGTACCAGAGGTGGAAACGGCCGCCTTCGCCCTGCAACAGCCAGGCGATATAAGCGAGATTATCAGCGTTACGGATGAAAACGGGGCAACGATTTATTATGTGGTACAACTCATTGAACGGGATATGGAACGGCCGTTAACCGCCGAACTACGCTACATTCTCTTACAGCAAACATTTCAGGCCTGGTTAGGTAACTTATGGGATCAGGCCAACATCGAACTGCTCATCGACACCCAATAAACCAAGAAAAAGAAAAGCTATATTGAGTCAAAAAAAATCTAGTAACGGTTGTTTTGGTAGTTGTTTGAACGTGTTAACAGCAGCATTGCTTATCTTTGCCGCGCTCGCCGTCTTCATGTTCATCTTGTTTATCCTCTCACCCCAACTTCGCGCCAATGTCACTCAGTTCAACAACAACGTCAAAGTTCAACTGGCAAAAGCATTAGAAACATCAACCCCCTTGCCCACCGTCGCCAGCGTCGCCCAAGTGCCAACTGTGCCTACGGGAACGGCTACGGCCTTACAGCCAACCTGGACACCCGAAACACCGCAAGCGACCGCCACCATCCGTCCCAGCAACACGCCAAAACCGACAAAAACACCAACGGCCGTTCCCACCTTCCCCACACATACCCCCACACCCACCTGGACACCCACACCCTCTGACACGCCGACCATTACACCACCCGGTCCCACGCCGACCGCCAGTCCCACACGTTCGCAGTACCCCTTCACAAAATCAGATACCAGCCCATTTTACTTGCAAAATTTTATTGAGGATGCAGGCTGTGGCTGGATGGGCGTGGCCGGTGAAGTGCTGGATTTGAGCCGAAACCCGGTTGCCGCAGGCACCTATCGCGTTCATGTCTGGGGTAACGGAATTGATGAACGGGTTGCCGCGGGCAGTGCCCCGAATTACAGTCCCTCTGGCTGGGAGCAGTTTTTATTCGATTCGCCAGTCATTCGGGACTATAACGTGCAATTAGAATCAGCTAAACGGAACGGCCGTTTCCCAGGCATATCGTGTGCAAACTCGTTCAAGTTGTAATCAAAATCTGGTGCGTATTGATTTTGTGCAAAATCATTGACGGTTGATCGTCAAGGCGTAGTCTCCACCCTCATCAAAAAACTCGCTAATTACAATCCCCCACCTGCCATCCTCATCCAACGTGGTGATAAATGTTTCAGGCTGACCGGTTGCTGTCTCATCAATTTGGTAACGAGAACGGCCGTTTGGCCCCAACAATGCAAACGAAAAATCACTTTCCAACGAAACCGGCTCCAACACCACCTGAATCGTCTCATTGCGGCGGCCTTCAAAATAATAGACCACCGTATGCGCCATTTCCAGACACGCCACTCACCGGCTGCTCCAAACACCAGCATCCCCCGCGCTTCTGGCGTGGCTATCGGCATCGCCGACAAGCGCACCACATAATCACCCGGTATCCCGTTAAAATCACGAATCAGTACCACATACTGCCCATCCGCTGGCAGGACAGCCCGCAGCATTTCCGGTTCACCTTGCAAAAATTCATCCTGCGCCGTTAACCGATTTAGTTCCTGATCGAGCAACCACACATCTAAATCGAGAGAAGGCGCATGAGGTTCTACATCAACCACCACCACATCCCCAGATTTGCCTTCAAAAAACCAGGTGTGCGCTTCATAAGCTTGCAGTGTTTCCTGCTTCCCATCCCCATAAACCAAATCTCCGGCATCGTAAAAATTGACTGTATCTTCTCCCCCTTCATCGAGAGACAAGGTATAGGAACCGCCATTTAAACCGAAACTGCCCACCATAATGGAATATTCACCAGTAACAGGCAGTTTAAGCCCCGCCAACACTTCGGCATCCCCACTAAAGCCTTCATCCAATCCCGCCAGTTGACTGCCATCCGGGCCATACACCGTGAGAACGGCATCAAAACTGACATCTGGTTCCACCACAATACTAACCAATGCCTCAGCCGCCCCGTCAAACGTCCAATATTGACGGCCGTTTGGCACGATTTCGCTCTGGATACCTTGCCCTATTTCAACACGCCCTCCCCCGGTAAACTGGGGGGCATTTGCCTGGGACATGGTGAGAGCATAACTACCCCCTTCGCCAAAAAAGTCGCTCACTTCAACCACGTACACGCCATTTTGATTGAGAAATAAATCGATAGCGGTTTCAATATCGCCAGCATACCCAGTGTCAATACTGCCAATCGTCTGGCCTAACGGGTCTGAAAGGTTCAAGGTGAGGTCAAGGTTATCAGCGGCCGGGTTGAGGATGATGGAGGTATAGACCGGCTCCGTTACGGAAAACGTCCACACATCTTTCACGCCAGAATCTAAACGGCCGTTTACCGCTACCCCAGGCTCCAATTCCCCTGCCACCAACAAACTCCCCGCACTCAGCGTCACCTCTTGATCCAAAGCAAAGACACGAATCGTATCCACCATCTGCGTAAAAAATGGCAAGTAACGCTCCCAGTCAGGCAGCGTTGTGCTAAATAAAAATAAAGGTTGGATGACTTCCTCGGAACCCTCGCCCACGGCTTGCGCTAACAAATAGATGCGCGTTACCAAATTCTGCCCATTGCCATCCGGGAAGATGACGGGATTACCCAACACATCCACAAAAGCGCCCGGCGTACCGCTAATCGTAATCGGCGTAATTTCACTCACCATCCGATTCTCAGCGCCCAAATGTGCCACCAGCAATTGCAAAGAAGACACGGGATTATCAGATGGCAAATCAATATTCGTCACCAAGCCAGCCGCAAAAGCACCTACCTGAATCTCCTTACCGGCCAATAAAGCCGCACCAGAACGTGGATTATTGGCCGCAAACAAGCTAATCAACCCAACCGGACTCTTCAGATTCGTCGTATCGAGCTGAATCTCACCAGACATATCTGCCCAGTCTGCGGGAATAGCCATTTGCATGCCATAGGTTTCGTCACCCATGATTTCCCAATTGCTTAACAAGAAACTGGTGGGGGCGGGGGTCGGTTTAGGCGGGGGAGTCGGGGTGGGTTTGAACTGATTCGTGGCGGTAGACTGCTGCCCCACACTCGTGACAACCATCGTCACAGCCGGTTCAACAACCATGTTGCTATTCTCAGGTGAGAGGGGTTTACAGGCCACCGTGACAAACAGGAAGCCGATTGTCAGGCACGACCAGCCTTTGTTCTGCATCAATCTCCTCAGTTGTTTCGATGATCAGGCAGGTAGAAAACTAAAAACTATTGTCCGGGCACTGCCCAATCGCCCCCGATGATGACGAGTAAATCATAATCCCCTTCTGGAGACTCGCCACTGCTCACGTTTAGCGGTGGAATACCCATCAATTGAATCAGGAAGCGGGTTGTATTTAGGTGATCGCCATAATCAATGATTTGTGTCGTGCGGTAAGTAGCGGAATCAGCGTTTCCAACTTCAGTTACGTTCACGCCTTGAGATAGCAGATATTCCTGTGTCACGCTGGCTAGACCAAATTCAGGCGTGCCATTATAAACGGCAATACGCGCATTTTCGTCAGCCATAAGTGCCGGTAAATTTTGAATTTGCGGGGTGGGAACCACAGGTGGTGTGAACAAATCGTTACGCAACTGACGTATGTTGTCACGGTTAGGCACTAAAACTTGACGACCATCCGGTGTTATTTCAGGGTAGACGTAATCATAATCGATAACGGCCGTTTTGATGCTGTCTCGTGGTATATCCTGAACCAATAACGCCAGTTGAATCGCTTCTTCCGGCGTCATGTCCGTGCGTACATTGGTTTGCAATGTTTGCCACATCTCTGGCGCACGGGCAATGAGCTGCGGAATCATATCCAGGCTCAATACTTTGTCTCGCACCGCCATTACCACTGCTTGTTGTCTGCCAGCGCGGTCAACATCACCACCCAAGCGTCGCGCGGGTACGCGCAAATTTCAATGCCATCTCACCATTTAATTGGTGTTCCCCCGCTTCAATAGAGAATGGATCATAGCCATAACACCGATCGGGATACGTTTCATCATCAATTGCTTCAGGCACAGTGATATCAATACCACCTATTTGATCTAACAACTTCGATAAATGCATCAAAATTAACGGCCGCATAATAATCAATTTCGATGCCCAGGAAAGACTCCACAGTTTCCACGGCCAGCGCCGGACCGCCCCCAGGGTACTCATACGCTTCGCCATAATAATGCGCCTGGTTGATCCGGTCTACATCAAAACCAGGAATCTCCACCCACATATCACGCGGCAAAGACATAACCCCAGCCGAAAGCCCGACCGGATCAATCGTCACCAGCATCATGCTATCAGTATGCGTAGGCCCAGCTTCATCACAGCGCTGATCAATACCCAGCATGAGGATGGTGACTCGTTCTTTGCCCGACCAAGGTTTGATGGAATCGACTTGGTAGTTCAATGGCGGGCAGAGAAATACCGCTGTTGTTGTCAGTGTTGTTCGACGATTGCGTATTGGTAACGGCCGTTACAGGAAGCGTTTCATCCACAAGTGCAAAATCGGGATCGGTCGCTTCATAACTTGAAACCAGACCGCGCACGGTTCTAAATAATAAAACTGAGCTCCCCACTACAAAAATAAGTAAAAGAATTGCCAAGAGCACTAAAGCCCACAACGGCAACCTTACTTTTGAACGGGGGCGATGATTACGAGAATTTGATGTCATACCTTCAAGCCTTACCCAAAAATGAGGTAGGCATTATAGCATAAGTGCGTCATGGTTAAAATTCAAAAACATCTGTAAGAAAAAGCTTTTGACGCTCCACCCCCCCTGACTTATAATGCGCGATGGTAATTATTCAGGCTCCAAGAAGTTCATCTCGAGTAAATCGACTTTACAAGATTTAAACCATGAGCGTCTCTTTGATAATTTTTATTATCAGCTTAGTTATCAACGAAATTTATTAGAAAATGAGACCAATAATTTTATGACAGAAAAAGACAACAAATCATTGCCTTCTGAGCTTTATACAGAAGAATATTTTTTAACGGCCTGTGAGGGCTATGATGTGTTCATTGAATCAGAAGGGGTGCAGTTATCCCGCCGCTTGCATGACTCCTTTAAAGATGGCAGAAGTCCAACCCGGTATGCGTGTTTTAGACGTCGGCTGCGGCCGTGGCGAAATTGTACGCTACTGTATGGAACAAGGCATTGAAGCGTATGGTATCGATTACGCGTTGGCCGCCGGTGTAATGACCCGTGATGTTATTGAAGTGGAACAACAGAAAATGGCAGAATCAGGCCAAGATATAAAAACCATCAAAGCCGGCGTCTGCCTCTCAGATGCCAAAAAACTGCCTTTCCCCACCGGTTATTTTGACCGTGTGCTCATGTTTGACGTCGTCGAGCATTTGTATCCCTGGGAATTGCATGAGGCCATGTTGGAAGTAAGCCGCGTATTGAAGGATAACGGCCGTTTCATCATCCATACCGCGCCCAACCGGTGGTACGACCAATACGCCTATCCCTGGGTACGCCGCTTCCGCAATATTACGGGCATGGCGACCAATATCCCAAAGACCCTCGTGCCATCACGCCCGTCAACCAACATGTGCATGTCAATGAACAAGACATGCGCAGCATGAAAAAAACGCTGTCAGACGCTGGCTTTGACTGGCAAAGTATGGCTCGATTCCCCACCGCAAAATCGGCAAGAAAATTTCATCCTCGCTGGCCTGCGTTATATTGCCTTCGACGTGCCGCCCTTCCGCTGGTTCTTCGAGCGCGAAGTGTTCGCTGTCGCGGAAAAAAGTAAACAGTAAGCAGTGGACAGTTTACAGTAAGATGTCTACTGTTCACTGTTTACTGTAAACTGATTACTGAAATCCCCTCATGAACAAACGCATCCTCATCCTGCTGCTGCTCCTGATTTTGCTGGTGGCATTTGGGCTGCGTTTGTTCCAGTTAACGAACGATTCCGCCTGGACTTACCCACGACGAGGCCAATCATGGCCGCGAAGCCTTGGGCATTTTAGATGGCGTTTTCCTCTTCTACTTTCCTTTAAATTACGGCAGCGAACCGCTCTACAGCTACACGGCCGCTTTAAGCATGTGGCTGTTTGGCGAAGGACTGTTTGCCCTGCGACTGGTAAACGTCATCTTTGGCCTCGCCGCCATCCTCATGACCTATTTATGGGGAGCACGAGCGTTTGATCGGAAAACGGCCGTTCTCAGCGCAGCCCTCATCGCCATCTCATTTTGGCCCATCGCCAGCAGTCGGGAAGCCCTGCGCGTCGGTATGCTACCCTTCTTCACCACCGCCGCCGTCTACTTCTTCTGGCGCATCCTCGAAACTGCAAAAGCATTCTCACGCGGACTTGTGCTGAGCAATGCCGAAGTAGACGCAAAGACACAGAGAAATTCCAGAGAAAAATCTGCGTCATCTGCGGATAAATCAGCTTTTCCAATCTGGCAAACCATCGCCTTTGGCGTCAGTATCGCCTTCACGCTCCACATCTACCTCGCATCCCGCGTCGCCTGGTTGATGTTTCCCGCTGTTTTTGCTCTATCTGCTGCTTATCCATCGCGCCATCTTCAAACAAACCTGGAAACCAGTCTTGACCGGATTACTGCTGGCGGGGCTGCTTGTCATTCCCATGTTTGCTTACCTGAAACTGCATCCAGAGGCACTCACCCGCCTGGATATGCTCGATGGCCCGCTGCAAGCCTTCACATCCGGCAACATCCATACCCACTCTTCAAAAACGTCTCTGAAGCCTTGCTGGCCTTCATCTGGCCTGGCTATGGCGACCAGTTTCTCGCTTACAACATTCCTGGGCGACCGGTTTTAGATGGCATAACGGCCGTTTTCTTCATAACAGGTCTCCTCGTTTCCATGTGGCGCTGGAAACAACCCGCCTACGCCTTCCTGCTGCTCTGGTTTGGCGTCGGCATCATTCCCTCGCTCATCACCGGCGCTACCGCCAACACCACCCGCAACATGGCCGCCCTGCCCGCCGTCTATCTGCTGCCCGCCGTCGGCTTTTGGGCAATGGCAGCTGGCTTGATGGCGCGATTTGACTGGGTGAAACGGCCGTTAGTGGTGGGAACGGCCGTTCTCTGGCTGCTTCTCGTCAGTTGGAACACCTACCCAAGACTACTTCGTGCGCTGGGCCAACATGCCCGACGTGCGCGGCGCTTATCAAGTCAACCTCATCGACTCGCTCAACCACGTCGCCCAAACCGACCCCAACACACGCACTCGTCATCTCCACCGTCTACCCTGGCCCCGTGCACGACGCCTCCATCGCGCTGGTCATACAGCCCCACAGCCAGCAAGAACAACGCTGGGTCGATGCTCGTTTCGCACTGATTTGGCCGCAAGGCAGCGCTGCCCAAGCCATCATTCCCACCTCCACACCGCCCAACCCAGCCTTCGCCCAATGGCTCACACCGCTGGAAACCCAATCCCTGCGCCCCACCGATCACGATCCAAACTACACCCGCTACCAATTACAAGCACCCGATGAAAGCCACAACCAAGCCCTCGCCAACTTCGGCAACGCCGTAGAACTGGTTGATGCCTACTGGACAAATTCAGCCGTCCAGGCAGGGGAAACCACCAACATGATCACCATCTGGCGGGTGCTTGATCCCACCCAAATCGGCCCCTCACACCCCCCATCAGACACGCCCGACACCGTCTTCTTCACCCAAATCCTCACCTCCGATGGCAGCGTTCTCAGCCCAACGAGACGCCCTCGACGCCCCCTCCTGGGATTGGCAGACTGGCGACATCCTCATCCAGGTTCATCCGCTCACCATCCCCGCCGAAAGCCAACCCGGCGACTACCGCACCATCATCGGCATCTACGACCGCCCCACGCTGGAGCGCGTCCCCACCCTCGACGAAAACGGAAACCCCGTTGACACTTTCTTCGACGCCCCATCGCTCATCATTAACCATTAATTTTTCCCTTCCTTTTCTTTACGATTCCAGCAATCCGACTTATCATTGCTACTTATGAGCGAAAGACGGTCAGCCGACAACCTATCAGTCAAAGAGTTAGAAGAGCTCCTGTACCGCAAAAAGCGCGAGGAACGGCAGCAACGGCTAGAACGGATGCGGGAAAACGGCCGTTTAATCGTCGTAGATGGCATAGAATCACCCAATCCCAAACCACCTCGTCTGGAACGGCCGTTAGTCATCCCCACCGGTGCCATGGCTAACTACATCCTCACCCCCGAAGAAGAAACATCAGAACCAGTCGATGAAGGCAAAAAAAGCATCAATTGGCGCTGGATCTCCAACAAACTCTGGCTGTTTGTTGAAATTGGAGCCGTCGTAGGTCTCATCGTTTTATTGGGCGGCATCTGGATTACCCGGCAAGAGCTTAACCAGGAAATCGCCCAGGCACAGCAAGTACAGGTACAAGAAATCGCCCTGCCCACCCCCAGCGCCACCCCCATCATCGACCTGGTAGTGCTGCCCTCAGGACACAAGCCACCCATAAACGGCCGTCCGCCAGAAGCCGGAGAGGCCGGAGACATTCCTGCCCACCTCCTGCCCGCCCTCAACGCCTACGTGCCACCACCCTTACCCACCCCTGGCCCCGAGCAAGCCCGCCGCATCGAAATACCAGCCATTGGCGTAGACAGCACCATCGTCCAGGGCGATCACTGGGACCAACTAAAAAAAGGCGTCGGCCAAATGATTGGTTCCGCCCAACCCGGTAACAATGGCAACATAGTCCTCTCCGCCCACAACGACATCTTCGGTGAAATATTCCGCCATCTGGACAAATTAGCCCCCGGTGACGAAATCATCATCTCCACCGAACGCAACACCTATCACTACCTCGTGCGTGAAATCGAAGTCGTCAAACCGACCGACGTCGCACGTCATGGCGCCCACGGAACACGCCCAAACCACCCTCATCTCCTGTTATCCCTACCAAATTAATACCGACCGCATCGTTGTCTTTGCCGACCTCATTACAGGCGAAAATTCTTCATAATTTTGTTGACGCCTCTAGTGGCTTGTGCTATGATCCGCGTTTCCGGTGAGTTGGCCGGATATTTTTGTTCTTATAGTAGCTTTGTAATGTTGGACAAGTAAAGATTTGTCCACTTACGCCAAAAATTGGAGCGTTTAGCAATTCGCAGAAGAGGCAAACCAAAACTAACTAAACCCAGTAGTGTCAATTACCGGATAAATAATCAAATTCGTGTCCGCGAAGTTCGGCTAATTGATCATAATGGAGACAATCATGATGTTATTTCCACAAGAGACGCACTCGAAATGGCTCAAGAAGCCGGCCTTGATCTGGTAGAAGTAGCACCAAATTCTAATCCGCCAGTCTGTCGTATTATGGATTATGGCAAATTTGCCTACGAAAAGACGAAAAAAGAGCGGGAAGCACGTAAACTCCAGAAGTCAGTTGAAATCAAAACGCTAAAATTGACTCCCAGAACAGCAGGTTTCCATCGGGAGCTTCAAGTTAGCAAAGCACGTAAATGGCTTATCGAAGGGAAAAAGGTTAAATTCCAAATTCGCTTTAGAGCAAGAGAAATCACTTACCCCGAAATTGGTCAAAAAATGCTAGACGGCGTTGCGGAAGAACTATCGGATGTTAGTGAAATTGAGCAAAGACCGAAGTTAGAAGGTTGGTCTATGACACTCATGCTCACACCAGAGTCTGTAGCGTCATAATAGCCTAACGCTTTACAACAAAACATGTCAATCATAAGCTCCTCAGGGGGCTTTTTAATGAGGGATAGATACTATGCCAAAAGCAAAAACAAAAAAGTACAAGATCAAAACGTACAAAGCGGCTGCAAAACGATTCCGTGTTACAGGAACCGGTTTGATAGTGCGCACAAAAGGCGGTAAAAGCCATCTCCGTCGTCGTCGTTCTAGTCGTGTAAAGCGGCAGTTGGACAAGATGTTGGTGGTTACCGCTAAAGGTGACATAAAACGCATCAACCGTATGGCACCGTACATGAAAAAGTACAAAGCCAATCCAAGATAAGTTGTTTATATCGCTGCCTGGCCTCGGTTATGGAGTACCCAGTAATTTGATTACTGGCGAAAAAAGCTTGAGTGTCCAGCGCCAAAATTAAATGCGAGGATTTAAACTATGAGAGTTAAAGGTGGGTTTACAACCCAACGTCGTCACAAGAAAGTTTTAAGCATGACGAAGGGCCAGTGGGGATCGCGCAGTAAGCTATTCCGTCGGGCCAATGAAGCCATGATGAAATCCCAATGGTATGCGTACCGGGATCGCAAGGTTCGTCGTCGTGAATACCGTCGTCTGTGGATTACGCGTATCAATGCGGGTTCACGGCAGCACGGCATGAGCTACAGTCAGTTGATTCACGGTCTGAAACAGGCTGATGTACAACTGGATCGCAAGGTTTTGGCAGACCTGGCGGTCCGTGATGAGGCAGCTTTTGCTGCTGTCGTGAATGTAGCGAAACAAGCGTTGGCCTAACAGCACATACGCTCTACCCTCAGATTGAAGACGCCACGCTTGGTTTCAAGCGTGGCGTTTTTTTTGCCACTATGTCATTTCTGGCAGATTTCATCTGGTAAACGACGGATGAGCGTAGTTGTCGGCAATACATCTGTCGAGTACGATTCTTCTGGTATGTTGAAAACGGCCGTTTCCCCCCAAAGAAAATATCTCATCTGGATGCTGGTGGTTTTGCTAACGGCCGTTTTTTTGCGTCTAGTTGCTATTACCACTGCCCCACCCGGCCTCACACATGATGAAGCCGATCACGGTATCACAGCATGGTCTATTGTGAACGGGGTGCGGGATATTTATTTTACGATTGGGTATGGGCGTGAACCGCTGTTTGATTATGTGACGGCGCTGCTGATGGCTGTGCTTGGGCCTACCTTTTTAGCGGGTCGATTAACGGCCGTTTTCTCCAGCTTACTTATGATTGCAGGTATGGGGGCGTGGGTACGGCGGGCGTTTGATTGGCAAACGGCCGTTTTCACGGCGGCTGGTCTGGCGGTCGGATTTTGGCCGGTGATGACGGCACGGCAATCATTGCGCTCGGAGATGCTGCCTGCTCTGTTTGTGCTGGCGGTTTATCTGTTTTGGCGCGGATTGACGCAAAGTGGAGAAAGAATCTCACGCAGAGGCGCAGAGGCGCAGAGAAAAGAAAAGAAAATATCTGTCTTCTATTTCTTGGGCGGTGGCTTTGTTTTGGGACTCACGTTTTACACGTATATTCCCGCGCGGATTTTGTGGCTGATTTTTCCAGCGACGGTTGTGTATGTGGCTTGGCAGAAACGGCCGTTATTTCATCAAATTTGGAAGCAAACCCTTGCTATGCTTGGCGTGGCTTTGCTCACCGCCCTGCCTTTACTTCTGTATTTGTTCAACAATCCCGCCGCCGAAAGCCGCATTGGACAGTTGAGCCAACCGTTAAATGCTGCGGCGAACGGCGATTTTTCACTACTCTGGCAGCATATTCGTGAAGGGCTGGGCATCATCGCCTTCACAGGAGACAGTTATTGGCGCTACAACATTTCTAGTCAACCGTTGCTCCCGATGTTGTTGGCATTGCTGTTTCTTATTGGGTTGCTAGTTAGCAGGCTGGTGGATCATTGCGGGAAAATCTCACGCAGAGGCGCAGAGGCGCAGAGAAAAAAATCTGCGTAATCTGCGTAATCTGTGGATAAATAATAATAATATTTCAGCAGCTTCATTCTTGGCGTTAGGGTGGCTGATTCTAGGGCTGTCTCCGGTGTTGGTGACAGGCGCTCGGCTTAGTACGACGCAGGCGATTGGGATGCAGCCTGTGTTGTATCTTTTCCCTGCGTTGGCGCTGCGACAAGGCATGGGATGGGCAGCGGTGCAACATCATCACGGGGAACGGTGGACTTTTGCTGCCGCGCTGCTCATTTTGGGCGGAACGGCCGTTTTCACCTTCCATCAATATTTCAACATCTGGGCCAATCAACCAGAGGTGCGCGTGGAATATGAAACCACTTTGGTGACGGCGATGACTTATTTGAACGAGTTTGGAGATGGCAAAACGGCCGTTTCCACCATCACCCCACACCCAGTCCACAGTCCCGCTGTGGCGGCACTTAACTTTACATAATCAAAATGTGGCACTCAGTTGGTTTGACGGGCAGAACAGTTTGCTCCTACCAGACGGTGAAACCAGCACCATTATCATGCCTGGTTTTACGCCCATGAATCCAGCGCTGGCACCTTATTTTGAAACGGCCGTTCTCGCTACCACCCTCCCCCTGCGAGAAACAGACCTGGACAAACCGCTAACTATTTACCAACTAGACAGCCGAGCGATGCGCGAGCAATGGGCAACCCAGTTCACAACCATCGACCCGACCCCGTTTGGCGAAAATGCACTCTTTTTAGGCTACGATTTACACACGCCAATCGTTAAACCAGGAGATGTGGTTTCAATCGCAACCTGGTGGCAGGCAGAACGACCGTTTGCCGACGGCGTTCTCTTCACCCAAATCCTGGGAGCCGACAGGCTCCCAATCACCCAGGCAGATTATCTCGATGTGCCCAGCGACCTGTGGCAGGCAGGCGACCAATTCATCCAACTGCACCAAATGACAGTGCCAGCCGAAACACCGCCAGGAGAATATCCCGTCATCATCGGACTCTACAGTTGCCCTGTCAACTGTCCGGCAGAAATCGCACCCACAGCCCATCTCGACGGGTGATCCGCCAGCAAATTATTTAACGCTTCCTATTAAGCTAATAGTTACCAACGAATGAACAAACGAAACCAGATCGAACTCGCGTTAATTGTTACCATCACTCTCTTAGCTTTTGGCCTGCGCCTCTGGCAGTTAGAGGCCACTCCCCCTGGCTGGCGTGACGATGAAATCATCAACTCTCTCGTCATTTCACAGCACGTTTTGGATGGCGACTGGGCTGTTTATTATGCCGATGCATCCGGCCATGAAGCGCTCTACCACGCGCTCAACGCCATCTTTTTAGGCCTATTTGGGGCGACGATTTGGGGTATCCGCTATCTTTCCGTGCATCTTGGGCACGCTCACCGTGCCGCTCACCTATTTGTTGGGCAAAAAACTCTTTGGCTCGACTGTGGGGTTGGTGGCGGCGGCAAGTCTCGCGGTTAGTTTTTGGGCGCTTATGTACTCTCGCATCGGGCTGCGCCACATTCTCATGCCGCCGTTGACGTTGGCTTCTTTTTACTTTTTCTGGCGTGGGTTTGAGATAAAAACTCAGAGATTAGCGATTGGAGATTGGAGATTGGCGCTCACTCACCGCTCGCCTATCTTCAATTTCACAATTTCATCACTGTTCATGGGATTGGGTTTCTACACTTATTTTGCCAGCCGGGGAGTACCGTTGATTTTAGCCGCGTTTTTACTGTATGCAGCGCTGATAGCCTGGCCGACCGTCAAAAGTAGATGGCTTGGATTGATTTGGCTGTTTATATTGGCAATGGTGCTGGCAGTGCCCCTGATACTAACTTTGCAGAACCAGCCGGAGTCGGAAGCTCGGGTGGCTGAATTGGCTGTGCCGTTAGTCGCGGCTGGCAAGGGTGATTTTGCGCCGCTGATGGAGCATGTTCTGATTACGTTGGGTATGTTTGTCAATCAGGGAGACGGCGAATGGCTCTATAATATCCCGGGTCGGCCCGTAATGACTTCGATTGGGTCGGTTTTCTTCTGGCTGGGGGTGGCGATAACGGCCGTTCTCAGCCTCATCCCCCTCTGGCACAAACTCAATCAATGGTTCCGCAAGCACCCTGTCCGCCCCACCAAACATATCGAACTCGCCAGTGGCTTTGTGCTGCTCTGGTGGCTGGCTGGCATTTCACCCGCCTTCATCAGCGTACCGCCTGCTAGTTTGGGCCACACGATTTTGGCACTGCCCGCGGTGTTTATTTTAGCGGCGATGCCGATTCGATTATTAGAGAGTGCAGAGTGGAAAGTGGGGCGGTGGAAAACGGCCGTTGTCACTCTATTCGCATTCATTTTGATCGGCAGCATTGCGGCGCGGGATTTGCCTGATTATTTCGTAAACTGGCAGGAACGGGGCATGGTACGCTTTTTGTACCGGGCTGATTTCCGCGAATTGGCTAGTTATGTCAATAAAAACGAAGACTTAACGGACTTTGGGGTCAATAGTTTACTGGCTGGCCCCTGGGATCAATTGGCCTTCACCAGCGATTTACGCAATGAAAAAGCCCGCCCCCGCTTCTTTAATGCCGAGCGAGCCGTCTTGCTAGAACCAAATTTGAGCTTTGTTGGCTATCCAGAAACGGCCGTTGCCTACCCTGATGCTTTCCAACCCACAGACATTCATGTGGGCGGTTTCACACTAGCCCAAACTGACTACGCGCAGTCAACCACCGAGCCGATTTGTTTTGAAAATGGACTTTGCCTGGAAACGGCCGTTTATCACCCCGCCCACCAAACCATCGACCTCACCTGGCGCGTCAGCGAAACACTCACCCTGCCAGCACGGGAAATCATCAGCAATCCACCACCGCCGAACGTGTATGCGGGGCCGCGTTTGCTCGTATTCGCTCAGTTGCTCGATGCAAGTGGCAATTTCATCGTTGGGGATGATGGTTTGTGGGTGGACATTTACTCCCTACAACCGGGGGACGTGTTCCGGCAGCAGCACCAGTTTTCATTGCCAGCGGATGTTGCGGCGGAAACGGCTGTTGCGGAAACGGCCGTTTTCGGCCTCTACGATCCAATGACCGGCAACCGCATCCTCACGGCGTCTGGGCAAGACCATGTGGCATTAACACTGCCGTAAAAATTATTACGAAGGCACAAAGTAACAGAGAAACAAAGAAAAACCTTTGTATCTTTGTCACTTTGTTTCTTTGTCTTATAAATTTTGGATAATTCACGTTATGCACGATAGCACTGTAGACAAAGCAACCAAACAAAGCAAACAAGGCATCCTCCTCATTTTAATCGCCTTCATTCTACTATCAGTAACGGCCAGCGTCATTAACCCGCTGCACGAAGCCACCGACGAACTGCGTCATTACCGCTTTGTCCGCAAAATTGCACAAGAAGGCGCATTACCCATTCAAGGGGAAGAAGGTTGCAGCGCTCAAGGCCACCACCCGCCCCTGTTCTACGGACTAGCCGCTGCCGCTACATTCTGGGTGGATACGGGGCAGGAGGTTTGCTCTGGCCCCGAAGACAATCCGTTTTGGGCCTACCGCTACTGGGAAATAAGCAGCGACAACAAAAATCAATACCTGCACACGCAAGCAGAACAGTTCCCCTGGGCAGGGGCCGCATTAGCCGCCCACCTCACCCGCTTTGTCAACATCATCATCGGCGCCGCCACTGTCTTTTTGACTTGGTTGATAGCCCGAGCCGTTTGGCCGAAACGGCCGTTACTCGCCCTCGGCACCACCGCCTTCATCGCCTTCAATCCCATGTTTGTCTACATGAGCGGCGCTATCAACAATGACATCATCGCCGCCTTCAGTGGTGCGGCTATCACCTTGGCCTGCGTCCGCCTCATCACCGATCCAGATGGACTAAGCCGCCGCTGGGGCGTGATTATGGGCCTGTTATACAGCATGGCGCTGATGAGCAAGTTCAACTTGGCCGCCATTGCCCTGCTCGTGGCGGTGACGATGACTTGGGTCGCCTGGCGAAAAAAGCAGTGGCGATTGTGGCTGGAAATGGTACTCATCATCGCGGGTCTTATCTTGCTACTAACGGGTTGGTGGTTCGCCCGAAATCAAATACTTTATGGCGAACCGACCGGTGTTGCCAAGCTGACAGAATTGTGGGGGGTGCGTAATCCCGCAGACAGCTTTGGGCTGGCAATTTATGAGCTGCCTTACGTTTGGACGAGTTTATGGGGACGCTTTGGCTATGGACAAGTGCCGCTGCCTGAAGCCCTGTATACGGGTTTGCGCTGGCTGGCAGCATTTGCCGCCTTCGGCTATGTGATTCCGTTCCTGCGCCGCCAAACAGCAGAACTCAAGGAAGCGGCTGCGCCTCTGCTCATTTTGCTGCTCAATGTCGCCATCTTCTTCGGTGTGATTTTCAACTATCTGCTCATCAGTCCCGCCGGGCCGATGGGACGCTTTTTCTTCCCAGCCATGCCCGCCCTGGCAATTTTGATGTTTTACGGCTTGCGCCACTATTTCTGGTGGGCCTTCAACAGGAATGCACCCAAAACAGACAAGTGGCTCTCTATTCTGACCGCTATCGGCATGGCCGCGCTCACCCTGGTGGCAATCTTCGGTTATTTGCGACCGGCTTATGCGCGGCCACCTACTTTTGATGAGAAAACGGCCGTTCCCAATCCCACCAACGCCCAATTCGACAGCTTAGTCAATTTACGCGGCTACCACATCCAACAAGAAGCCATCCAACCGGGTGAGCCTATCGACATCCAACTCTACTGGGAAGTCACGGCAGACCCGCCAGGAAACTACCTATTATTCATTCACCTCATTGATGGCACAGACACCATCGTAGCCCAGCGAGATACCCATCCTGGTCTAGGCAGTTTCCAGAGCAGCCAGTGGCAAACTGGCGACCGTTTTATAGAAAACATCCGCCTCTATCTGCCAGAAACAACCTTCACACCAGCCTCAGCCGATCTGAGCATTGGCCTCTACGACCCCCATGCCTATCGGCTGGGCATCACCGCCGCAGACGGCACCTTCCTGGGCGACGCACTGACCTTAGGCACGGTAGACATCATGCCGCGCAACCCCGAAATGCCCAACGAACTCAATCAAAACTTCAACAACCAATTGAGCCTGGCCGGATATGACTACAATCAGCGGATTTTCGAGTCTGGGGATGTGTTGGATTTGCGGCTTTTTTGGAAGCTGCTTACCGAAGAACCAACTGATTTTGAAGTTCAAGTACGGATAACTGATGAGACAGGGAGAGAAATTACGCGGGGCAACGGCCGTTTTCCCAATGAAGCCTCTATAATTGATGAATGGAAACCCGGCACAATCGTCGAAGACAGGCATCTCATCTACATCGATCCCTCTTACCCTTCAGGCACTTACAATATTCACGTTAAGTTAATTGACACCAGGACGAATGGAACCCAAAATACATTGGCCGAAGATGGACATGTTCTGAATAATCGCTTATCATTATCCAGTGTACGCATTGTTCAAAACTCCGAAACCGAGTAAGAAAAGCCCGATGTCTGCTACAGTCATTGCGCTCACGACTTTTAGGCAATTAGCTTTGTGAATCAAACGCCAAAACACCGCAACCGAATTTTAGCATTGAGAGTCATTTTGACGCTTTGTGTTGCCATATATGTGATTCTTCCAGTGATTGCCTTGCGGTGGGCAAGCCTTCCCTTCCCCGGATTCATGCTAGATCCCAATTTCGTTGTCTCCGCTATCGGCAGCAATAGCGATTGGCCTGCCAAAACCATCTCTCCCCCCATTACCTACCCCGACCAGATCGTAGCCATGGATGGCACGGAACCCAGTAGTGTCAATCAATATATGGAGCAGCTATCCACCTATCAAATCGGTGAGGACATTACTCTTACCCTTCAGCAGCCGCAAGACAGCCAAATCGAAGCCACCCAAATCCCTCTTAGAGAGCAAACTATTCCGCTTATCGCCTTTAGCGCGACAGATATGTGGAATTATTTCTGGCTTTACTATTTTTGCGGCCTTATTTTTCTGCTTATTGGTATTGGTACCTTTTATTTGCGTTCCGATACAAGTTCCGCCCAAATATTCGCCTTACTCTCAGTAATTGGGGCAATCAGTCTTGGGGCTGTGTTTGATTTAAACACCACGCAATATTTCACGCGAGTTTGGTTAACGGGAATGGCTTTTGTGGGAAGTGTAAACTTGCTTCTTGCCGCCCATTTCCCTTACAAAAACAAAGCCTTCGTCAACCAGAGATGGCTAAATTGGGTCATTTTTATACCCAGCCTAATCGCCTTGATTTGGGCACAATGGTGGCTTCATTTACCATCAGACCCGTGGGCATATGCCATTCCCTGGCGTGCCTTGTTTTTCTTGGATGGTTTCGGGATTGTTCTGTCGTTTTTTTTACTGGGATACCGCAGCGTTTCTTCCCCCTCCCCCCTCGTTAAACAGCAAGCTCGCATCATTCTGATTGGTGCAATTCTGGCTTTTACGCCCTTGCTCCTCTTTTTTGTTGGCGCAGGTATGGGGATCACTATCCCCAGTTGGTTCCCACAATCATTATGGCTGCCACCCGTTATCATTTACCCTCTGGCTATCAGCTATACCATTGTGCGCTACCGAATCATGAATACAAACATGGTGGCGCGCAGAGGCGTTACTTACGCACTTATTTTGGGGTTGATGACGGGCGTATTGGTGCTAATTGCCACGGGATTAACGGCCGCTTTTGGCAACACTGTCTCGTTGAACAACCCATTTCTCTTGATAGGTATTATCATTTTTGTCGCCATTGTGTTCGACCCACTACGCCGCTGGCTTCAATCTGGCATCGACCAATATCTTTTCCAGCAGCCGCTGACTTTGGAAAAATTACGTAGTGATTATAGTAGAGAGTTGACAACGGCCGTTGATGCGGATCAAGTGGCGCTTATTCTGCTCAATTACGTGGAAAAGGGTATTCCCGGCAGCGAGCCACAGCTTTATCTGCCCGACAATCAAATGGGTGGCTTTTGTAATTATGCAGAAAACGGAAGCAGTGTGATTGTCGAAAACAAGTCGCCATTGGTGACCTACATGAGCCAATCGCCGGAAGTATTAGACCTCGCGGTACAACGTGCCTGGCCCACAGAACTACGCGAACAACCGCTCGATATTTTATCGCAAAACGCCGCCGTGATTGCCCCTATGAATAATGGTCAGCAGTTGCTGGGCTGGATCACATTGCTCAACAAGCACGGCGGACAACCATATAATCAAAATGAACTCAGCTATTTGGGTGATTTGGCGGATCAATCGCTTATTGGTTTGGAACGCGCTAATGTGATGCGCCGTTTGGAAGCTCGTGTGGCGGAATTGGATTTGTTGGGGCAGTTTTCTCAGGCGCTCAACTACACTATCGATCCCGATATTTTAATGGAGCTGGTATTTATCAATTACCAGCGACTGCTCAATATTGAGAATTTTTTCATCGCGTTGATAGACCCCGCCACGCACCTCCACTATATGGCTTATTATGTGGAAAATAGCGAACGCCTGAGCGAAGAAGAGGGCAAGAGCCAACTGATAACACAGGATGCTGTTTTCCAGGTGTTGGAAACGGGACAAGATGTGGTGGAAACGGATGAAAACGGCCGTTTATGGTGGTATTCGCCGCTTAATGCCGGGGCAGACACACTCGGCGTCTTGTATACCTATTTTGAAGACGCCACCCACATTCCCGCCCGCCATCACCAACTATTCAACGTATTTGCCGACAGAACGGCCGTTGCCCTGGATCGGCTGCAAACAAGGCATCAACTAGCGGCTCGCGCCCAGCAACTGGAACTCATCAATCAAGTCACCACCCAGCTCGCCGCCACCCTGGAACTGGAGCCGCTGCTCGACCTCATCCTCGACAAAGCCATTGAAATTCTAAATACAGAAGCTGGCACCTTCATGCTCACCATCGAAGACACCGGCGAACTGGAATTCCGCGTCGTGCGGGGACCAGCTAGTTCAGAACTAATGGGCAGACGGCTCACCATCGGCACGGGCTTGGCGGGGAGCGCCGCCCAAACAGGCCGCGCCGTCATCCAAAATAAAGTACAGGAAGATGCTCGCTGGTTTGGTGAGATCGATCCGAGCGCGGAATTTGTCAGCGAGTCTATTCTCACCGTGCCGTTGATACGTAAAAACAGCGTCCTGGGTGTACTGCAAGTCATCAACAAACGAAACGCCGCACCCTTCAATGATGAAGATGAATCACTACTCACCGCCTTTGCCGGACAAGCCGTCATCGCCCTGGAAAACGCACGTCTTCTGGAGCAAACAGACCATGAGTTGCAGCAGCGCGTCAATGAATTGTTCATGCTGCAACAACTGGATCGTGACCTGACAACAACTCTGGAACTGGAGCATGTGCTCAATCTCGCGCTAGATTGGGCTTTGCGCGTTAATGATGGCTCTGCTGGCTCCATCGTACTGGTCGATACCCAGCAAAAACCATACTTGCAAGCCCGACGCAGTTATGATGGCAATTTCCTTGTTGAGGTTGCTGACAGCAATATCCTGGCGCAAAATATCATGGGCAAGGTGTTAGATTCAGGAAAACCACAAGTAACCGGCAATGTTTTCTCTGAACCCGACTACGTAGCCGCCTCATACAATACACTCTCTCAAATCACACTGCCTATCATCCATCAACAAAAACTGATCGGGGTCATCGCTATTGAAAGTGACACCTTGGATGCTTTTAGTGACGATGAACTGGAAACGGCCGTTCGTATGACCAATCATGCCGCCGTAGCCATCGCCAATGCTATTTTGTATGAACAAGTGCTCGAAGCGAATCTGGCGAAGTCTGAATTTGTGTCGATGGTCTCACATGAGCTAAAAACACCTATGACCTCCATGCGGGGATACACCGATTTGCTTCTTTCTGGCATGACGGGCGATCTCTCAGACCAACAAAAAGGATTCCTGGAAACGATTTCGGCCAATATTCGGCGCATGAGCCAACAAATCCAAGACCTTACCGATATTTCCCGCATCGAGACCGGCCAACTACGCGTGGAAGCCTCGCCCACCGGGTTCACGAACATCGTCAGTGATACGCTGCAAACCATTCGTGGGCCGTTTGACGAAAAGCAGATTGAACTCCACCTCGATATGCCTCCTGATTTGCCGATGGTGATGGGGGATAACGGCCGTTTAGTGCAAGTGCTAACCAATCTACTGAGCAACGCCTGCAAATACTCCCCCGAAGAAACAGACGTATACGTCAAAATCTACGCTGACGAAATGGTAATTAAAGATGAACAACGGCCTACACCCGTCGTCATTTGCTCCGTCAAAGATAACGGCTACGGTATCTCCGCAGAAGATCAAGCTAAATTATTCACCAAATTCTTCCGCGCGGAAGACCCCAACATTCGCAAAGCCACCGGCACGGGACTCGGCCTGTCCATCACCAAAGGTATTGTTGAACTGCACGGCGGCCACATGTGGGCCGAGAGCGAGATCAACAAAGGTACCACGTTCTCCTTCGCCATCCCCCAAGCCATTGAAGCCTAATGATATTTTTCGCCACCTCTCGTAATCGTAGGTAATTCGTTGGTTAATTTGTACAAATACAATTGACACATTCACAATGATCTGTATACTTTTAGGCATGAAATCAAGCGTGAGCAAAATACTAATCTCACAAGCCCCAAACAGAAATCTTTAACGCACGCTGTCAGCGTGCGTTTTTTGTTTAAACGCTTAAGACGTTCAATATTTGCAGAGGAGCATAATCTTATGGACTATGGGATGATCAGTAAAATTGAGAAGGCGAAAATTTATTCGGAAGAACGAGATCGCATCACCTTTAAATCACTCAACGCAGAGATTGCTGGTGACAACAACGCCCCCCATAAAGTTGAATATAATGAAGGCGCGTGGAATTGCGATTGTGAT
This sequence comes from uncultured Chloroflexia bacterium, assembly GCA_963747345.1. Taxonomy (GTDB): domain Bacteria; phylum Chloroflexota; class Anaerolineae; order Promineifilales; family Promineifilaceae. The sequence continues at coordinate 200,728 of CAVVFA010000028.1, forward strand.
TTCTTTGCATCTCGTGGTGTTTGCAGCCATAGTATGGCCATCGAACGCATTCTTCGGGATATGGTTGAATTAGCAGACGCCGTTGTCTGATTTACTGAATACCTGATATAGTTACAAAACGTGCCCAGCTTCCAAGCTGAGCACGTTTTTTTTATACTTTACTATACCTATGAGGGAAAAAAGCGTGACCATCGGCGGCGTTGAGTTTAATCTCAAACTGACCTTCATCATTATATTCTGTACCGTTGTACCCATGCTCGATTATTATGGGCATCGATTAACGGCAACAAAAGCGTATGATCGCTTCATCTTATATTTCATTTTGCCTATGCTCGTCATTCTGCTGCTTTTTAGAGAATCACCAGCAGATTACGGGTTCAAACTGGGCAATTGGAAGGCTGGGCTAATCTGGACTTTTGGCGTGTGCCTGATTATGGCAATCATCCTTTACTTTGTGGCGCGGTCGCCCTCCATGCAAACTTATTATCAAGCCCGTACACCAGAGAGTGTGGGTCGGGTTATCTGGGAAAATGGCGTAGAATTATTCGCTTGGGAATTTGTATGGCGTGGTTTTATGCTTTTTGGCATGGCAAAGGTGATTGGGCCTGGGCCAGCCATCCTTGTTCAAGCGATTCCCTTTGCCTTTATGCACTTAGGCAAACCGGAAGTTGAGACGTTGACGACGATTTTTGGCGGTATTGGCTTTGGGTTTATTGCGTGGCAAACAGAATCTTTTGTTTATCCCTGGCTTATTCATTGGTTTATTGCCACATTTACCATGCTCATTGCGTTGGGGCATTTCTAATCTCAGTTCGGAGTTCGCAAAACCAGACAGGTTCATGACCTAGTTGCGTCAAAAACCATGTTTTGCAATGCAGAATAAGCTTGAAATCAGCCTGTTTTTGCAAACCTGTCAGGTTCTAACGATACATTATTTTCTATGACAAACACTTTACAACTAACCCTTACTACGATGGCAAATGGCGGCTCCGCTATAGGCCATGATACCGAAGAGCGTCCAATTTTTGTGCCATTTGGCATTCCTGGCGAAACAGTCGTGGTGGAAATTGAAGAACAAAAAGCACATTTTGCGCACGCAAATTTGCGCGAAATATTAGAGCCATCGCCATTTCGTATTGAACCGCGCTGTCCACATTTTGGCGAATGTGGGGGCTGTCATTATCAGCATATGGCTTATGAGGCACAATTAGCTGTTATCCCCCAAATTATTGCGGATCAACTGAACCGGATTGGCGGCATTGAAGATGTTAAGATTCTTGACCCTATTCCCCATGATCCAACTTGGGAGTATCGGGCAGAAGTGCAGTTGAGTCCGGTAGCTGGTGGAGGTCTTGGTTTTTGGTCGCCAACATTGCGGCAGGTGATGCCCATTGAAGCCTGTCCCATTATTCGAGAGGAATTGTTTGATTTGTGGCAGGATGTCGATCTGGAATTACCTGATTTACGCAAACTCACGCTTCGGATTGGGGATGATGCTGCGCTTTTGGCGGCTATGGAAATTGATGATGCAGAGCCGCCAGAATTAGAGGCTGATTTCCCGGTATCAGTGTCACTTGTGCTGCCAAATCGCACTGCCGCAGCTTTGGTGGGCGATACCTATTCCGTGCAGACGATTAACGACCGGGATTTCCGAGTGTCTCCTGGCTGTTATTTTGCACCAAATTCTGGGATGAGAACGGCCGTTATCCAATCCCTCCTCTCTCTAGCAAACCTCCAAGGTACAGAAACGGTCTTGGAGGCGTACAGTGGTGTCGGCGTACTCACCGCCGCCCTGTCCGAACAAGCCAAAGAAGTCGTCGCCATCGAAATCAATGAAGATGCCGTCAATGATGCCGCTGTCAATCTTGACCACACCGAAAACGTTTCGCTCTATCAGGGATGGGTAGAAGATGTGCTGCCGACGCTAGACATCCAGCCGGATGTAATTGTCGTTGATCCCTCGGCTAAGGGGCTTTCGCCAACGGCCGTTGATCATATCATCGCCCGCGCCGCCTCTAAACTGCTCTATATCAGCTCCGACATCGCCACCCTATCCCGGGACGGGAAGCGTCTCACCAGAGCTGGCTACCGCTTAACGGAGATTCAGCCCATCGACAGCAGCCCCCAAACATATCATTTCGACACAGTTTCTTTATGGGAACTTATAAAAAATAGAAAGTGAAGATTGGAGATTTGTGCAATCTCCAATCCCCAATCTCCTGTACCTGGAATTTGCTTCATGACCTCTTTTACGCTCCCCGACTGGCTCCATTCCGTCTACCACAACAGCTCAGAAACTTATGTTTCTACGCCCAACCCCACCTTAAACGACACAGTAACCATACAGCTGCGCGTTGGCCTAAATGCGCCCATACGCAAGCTATTTCTGCGCACGTTTCCCGACGGCGAACAAGCATTTACGTCTATGGAACGTGTTGACGACAACTCGTCTTTTTCCCTGTGGCAAGCGCCCCTACTCATCAACCAACCCAACGTACATTATCGCTTCATCCTCGAAGCTGAAGACGGCGTGTGGTCTTACAGCGCCGCCGGTCCCACTGCCGCCATGCCCTTAGACAGCACCGACTTTCAGATTTTAGCCGATTATCACAGCCCGGATTGGTTGAGAACGGCCGTTTTCTACCAAATATTCCCCGACCGTTTCCACAACGGCGACCCCAGCACCAACCCGCATCCATACGACTTTGAATTCAACGGCGCCCGTCCCCAAACCTACGCCTGGGGTGAACCACCCCATTCTGACCAGCCGTTTCCCATCGTGTTTTACGGCGGCGACTTGCCCGGTATCACCGAAAAGCTCGACTACATTCAAGAACTTGGCATCAATGCCCTCTACCTGAATCCCGTCTTTACCGCCCACTCCAACCACAAATATGATGTCGCCGACTACAGCAACGTCGATGCCCATTTTGGCGGCAACGAGGCGCTCGTCCACCTGCGCCACGACCTCACTGCTCGAAACATGCGCTATCTGCTCGACATCGTGCCCAACCATTGCGGCTACTGGCATCCCTGGTTCCAAACCGCCCAACAAGTCATCCAAGTCGCCCGAAGCCGATTTTTTCACCTTCCGCCAACATCCTGACGATTATGCCTCCTGGCTGGGCGTCTGGATGCTGCCCAAACTCAATTACCGCAGCGAAGAACTGCGCCACCGCATGTTCAAAGCGGATAATGCCATTTTCAAGCAGTGGCTCCAGCCCCCCTATTCGGCCGATGGCTGGCGCGTCGATGTGGCTAACATGCTGGGTCGCCAAGGCGATATGCAAATCGGCACAGAAATAGTCGAAGGAATACGGCACGCTGTCAAAGAAACCAATTCAGAGGCTTATCTCCTGGGCGAGAATTTCTTTGATGCCACCGCTAGTCTACAGGGCAATGAGTGGGATGGGGTCATGAATTATGCAGGACTTGCCATACCGCTATTGGCCTGGCTGCGCGGCTTCAACCAGGGCGCAATTGGTTTTGAAAGATACCATCAAATCGCCTGTTCCGTGGCCGACGGCGGCGTTAGCCCAAACGCTACAGCAGTATCTGGCGGCTGTGCCCTGGCGCATCGCCTTGCAGCAGTTCAACCTGCTCAACAGCCACGATACGCCCCGCCTGCGCACGGAAGTCGGCGAAAATGATGCCCTGCATCGATTAGCCGCCATCGTGCAATTCACCTTTCCGGGTATCCCCTGCCTGTATTACGGCGACGAAATCGGCATGGTGGAAGATGCCTATCTGCACCAACGCGGCTGTATGATTTGGGACGAGACTGAGTGGAATCAAGACCTGCTCCAGTTCTACAAGGATTTGATTCGGCTGCGGCGGGAAACGGCCGTTTTGCAAACAGGCGGCTTTCAAATGCTGGCTGTCGAACCAGATACATTTGCCTACCAGAGAGAGGGGGAAAACGCCTGCACTGAGCAAAGCCGAAGTGGCCGTTTTCTCATCATCGCCCATCGTGCCCCAACACCCCGCCCAGCACGCCCGCTACCCGTCGCCCACGGCGGCATCGCCAACGGCACCCGCTTCGTAGAACAGTTCAGCGGACAAGAAGCCATCGTACAAAATGGCAGCCTGCTATTGCCAGCCCTCCCTCAGGGTGCAACCATATGGCGACAGTCACTGTCGTGGCGAACCGGGGACATTTAGGTGACTCGAATTTGTCCAAAACAGCCAAATCTACTATCATCCCCCTGCATAGAAAACAGTAAACAGTGGGTACAAACCAGTTGAAAATCGACTGAACCTCATAAACTGAATACTGAAAGCAAAATACTGCATACTGGAAGAAAAGAGTGCCACTGGATGGACTCAAGACGTCGTACAATTCTCATCTTGATTGGAATAATATTACTGACATTGCCTTGTTACGGGTTAGGATTTGTTACCTACATGTTTGCCCCTGACGACAATGACTGAACTCATTCCGCCAACCTTGCCATCCGTTATTTCACCAACACCTACTACCACCCCTAACAGCATTCTACAACCAGGCACCCTTACCCCCATCCCTACATCAACACCGCTCAACCATCAGTACCGCCACCTACCGGCCACACCTATTCAATTTGAGACACCCACACCACCACCAGCCACCGCCACTTCCTTGCCAACCATTACTCCACTACCAACAAACACGCTCATCCCATCACCCACCGTGCTGCCCACAGCCACGTGGACGGCAACACCAATTCCTACCTGGACACCTCTTCCATCACCTACAGCCACGCCTTTACCTACCAACACAGCCACCTCAACATCAGTGCCGACTACCATCGCCCCTACGATGACGGCAACCCCAACTGAAACCCCCACGGAGACACCCAATTCCCTAGAGAACGCCTATGAACCTATTTAAGCACTTGCAAACATTAACCGAAACCCAAGCACCTTCCGGCTTTGAGCATAAAATTGCGCCAGTCATTGAAGCGCTATGGGAACCCTACGTCGATGAAATCACGATTGATCGTGTGGGCAGTCTCATCGCCGTTAAAAGAGGACAAGGGGACGAACCGCGCCCCCGCATTTTGATCGCCGCCCACATGGACGAAATCGGGCTGATGGTATCCGATATTGTCGAATGCAACGGGCAAGGCTTCTTGCGCGTCACCAACCTGGGCGGCGTGGATATTCGCCAACTGTATGCCCAACTGGTGACAGTCCACGGCACACAGAATTATTCTGGCGTGATGGGCTGTTTGCCGCCCCCCATGCTGCCAGAAGACCGGCGCGACAAACCATTTGGGTTTGAAGATTTGGTCGTTGACCTCGGTATGCCCATTGAGGAAGTAAAGGCAAATATCTCTATCGGTAATGCCGTCAGTTTTCGGCAGCCGCTGCGGAAGCTGATGGGTAAGCGTATTGCGGGTAAATCTCTCGACAACCGGGCTTCGGTGGCGGCTGTGAGCGTGTGTCTGGAATATCTAAACGGCCGTTCCCACAATTGGGATGTCGTCGCCGTCGCTACCGCTCAAGAAGAAACACGGTTGCTTGGAGCCTTCACCGCCACCTTCTCTCAAAACCCGGATGCCGCCATCGCCATCGACGTTACCTTCGGCAATGGGCCAGGGGCGAGCGATGAACGCTCCTATGAACTAGGCAGCGGCCCCGTCATCGAAATCGGCCCCAACGTGCATCCTGGCATGTACGAAGGCTTGAAAAAGACCGCCGACGACTTAGAAATGAAAAACAACATCGGCTTCCACACCCGAGCCAGCGGCACAGACGCCTTTGGCGTACAAGTGGCGCAAGCCGGCATTCCTACCGGTCTCATCAGCATTCCCCTGCGCTACATGCACACCATGGTCGAATCCATCGACATGAAAGACGTCGAACGCTCAGGCAAACTCATGGGCGAATTCATCGCCAATCTGAAAAGCGATTTTGTGGAAAAACTAACCGAGAGCATGATGGAGAAGCCGGAATGAACCAACTACTTAAAGAACTCACAGAAGCGGTCGGCGTTTCCAGCTACGAACATGAAGTCCGCATCCTCATTTTAGACCTCATCAAAGCGCACGTAGACGAATGGCACGTAGATGCGATGGGCAATTTAATCGCCACCAAAAAGGGAACCGGTGCTTCCAACCTGCGTGTCCTCGTCGATGCCCATATGGACGAAGTGGGACTGATGATTACCGGCTATGACAGCAACGGTACGCTGAAATTTGAAGGAGTGGGCGGGTTTAACGACCGTACCTTATTGGGCAAAGTGGTACAAATCGGCCCCAAGAAAATCACCGGCATCATCGGAGCGCGTCCCGTTCACTTGCTGACCGCCAGCCAGAGAGACAGCGTACCTAAAAGCGATACCATGCGCATTGATATTGGCGCCAAAAACAAAGAAGCGGCAGAAGGCAAGGTTAAAGTAGGTGAACTGGCCGCCTTTGTGACTGAATATGAAGAAGTGGGCAATTGCGCCATTGGCAAAGCGTTTGACAATCGGGCTGGCTGTGCCGTGTTAGTTGAACTGCTGCAAGCCGCGCCCTACCCGTTTGATTTAATTGCCTCCTTCTCTGTGCAAGAAGAGGTGGGACTGCGCGGTGCAACCGTGGTGGGTTACAGCGTTAATCCAGATGTGGCATTGATTTTGGAATCGACGCCCGCTTATGATTTGCCCAACAAGGATGATGCCAGCCCAAATGTGGCGCTGGGTAAAGGGCCATCTATCTATGTCATGGACGGGGTGACGATTCAGGATCCGCGCATCGTTTCACATATCACGAAAACGGCCGTTTCCCACAACATCCCCTTCCAAATTCGCAGACCGGGCGGGGGTGGCACCAATACGGCTGCCATCCAGCGTTCACGGGGTGGCATTCCCGCCGCCACCATCGCCGTACCCGGACGTCATGCCCACACCCCCACCATGATGATCAACCTCGAAGATTACGCCAACGTCGTTAAACTGGCAGAGGCCACCTTACGCAGTTTGACACCGGACATTGTAAAGAGAAATTAATCCCCTCCCCTTAATCCCAAGGGAGGGGAAACCTGGCTCCCTCTCCCAAAGGGAGAGGGCTGGGGAGAGGGTCTAACCCTGAACCGAGGAAACTTATGAACGATTTAATCAAAAAACTCGTAGAAGCATTTGGCCCATCCGGCTTTGAAGACGGGATGCGCGACCTCATCCGCCCCGAAGTAGAACAATACGCCGACGACATCAGCGTTGACAATCTGGGCAACCTCATCGCCCTAAAAAAAGGGGATGGCAGCGGCCTCAAAGTCATGATCGCCGCCCACATGGACGAAATTGGCGTGATGGTCAGCCATATCACCGAAGAAGGCTTCTGCCGCTTCACCAACATCGGGGGCGTGCTGCCCCACAATCTAAACGGCAGCCGCGTGCAGTTCGCCGATGGCACAGTGGGCATCATTAGCAGCGACCGCCTCACCGACCGCAGTAAAATCCACGGTCTAGACAAACATTTTATAGACGTGGGCGCTGCCAGCAAAGAAGATTGCCCCGTCAGCGTTGGCGATCCGGCTGGCTTCAAACGAGAATTCCTGGCGCAAGGTAAACACCTCTCCGCCAAAAGCATGGACGACCGCATCGGCTGTGTCATTGCCATTGAAGCTCTGAAACGGCTCAAAAACACACCTCATGACGTTTATTTTGCTTTCACGGTACAAGAAGAGGTTGGCGTGCGGGGTGCCCTCACCGCCGCTAATCATATCGACCCCGATGTAGGCATTGCGCTGGATGTGACGACAACTGGTGACTTACCCGAATCCGCACCAATGGCGATTGCGCTGGGCAATGGCGCGGCTATCAAAGTGAAAGACAGCGGCATGATCGCGCATGTGGGTCTGGTTAATGTAATGAAACTGCGTGCAGAAGAAGCAAATATCCCGTACCAGTTGGAAGTTTTGACGGGTGGCAGCACCGATGCCTTGTCGATGCAGGTTTCTAACGGGGGAGCGGCGGCTGGCTGTATCTCGATTCCATGTCGCTACGTACATTCGCAAAGCGAAACGGTTGATGCCGATGACGTGGAAGCGTGTATTCAACTGCTGGTAGAGATTTTGTCGAAACCGATTGCGTTATAAATCTGTTTCCATGCGGAGCATGGGGCGGATTAGTGATTTTATGTTAACTAAAAAGGACAGGTTTTGAAAACCTGTCCTTTTTTTGTCTCTTTGGAGGACTCGGAGCGTCCTGGGGGTCATTCCACGCGGAGCGTGGAACGAGGCGGACGAAGTTGGTTATTCGTATTCTAATTCGTCAACAGCTTCTAGGATGGGGGTATTCAGGATGTCAATGATGGCTTGGAGTTCAGAGGGAAGTTCGGACGTGAAGGTCATTTCTTCATCGTCGGACGGCCGTTTGAAGGTGATCTGTGCGGCGTGGAGAAAATGTCGCTTGAGTTGCGGGAACGAGGCTTTGCGTCGGCCATAGATATGGTCGCTGACAATGGGATAGCCTGCGTAGGCCAGGTGAACACGAATCTGGTGGGTGCGGCCGGTGATTGGGTAGCAGTCTACCAGTGTGAAGTTGTTGTAGGAAACGGCCGTTTCGTAACGAGTTTGAGATTCACGCGATGTTGCTGAGGAATTACGTGGGATTACAGCTATCTTTTTTCGCTGTTTGGGGTCTCGTCCCAATGGCGCATCAATGAGCGCCGCCTCTGGTGTGATTTTTCCTTCGACCAAGGCCACATATCGCTTCTTGATGGTACGCTCTTTGAACTGTGCCTGCATGTAGCGCAGCGCTTGATCATTTTTAGCCACAACAATGAGGCCAGACGTATCTTTATCCAGGCGATGAACAATGCCCGGGCGCAAGGTGAAGTCGATGTCTTCCAAATCGGGACAGTGGTAGAGGATGGCGTTGACAAGGGTTCCTGTTTCATTGCCCACGGACGGGTGAACAACGATACCTGCCGGTTTGTTGACGAGAATGATGTCATCATCTTCGTAACGAATATCCAGGGGAATTTTCTCCGGTTTCAGACCCACATCGATGACTTCGGGCAAAACGGCCGTTATCACTTCATCACCTGACAATCTTAGACTGGATTTGGGGGAACGGCCGTTAATCGTCACCGCCCCTTCTTTAATCAATCGCTGCCACTGCACCCGAGACAGGTCGGGATAAACTTCTGATAGGGCACGATCTAACCGTTCACCGGGGGCTTCTGGTTTTAACTCAATTTGCTGACTGCTGCTCATCATTTCACTCCTCAACAGGCGAATTATTTCGCTCCGCTTCTTTTTCGGCGGCTTTCAACTGCCGCTCCTCATGGAACATCAAAATCGCCAGGGCGATGGCACCAAAAACGACAGCCATATCGGCTACGTTAAACACAGGCCAGGGACCAAAATCGAGGAAATCAGTGACGTAACCTTGACGCAGCCGGTCAAGCAAATTGCCGATTGCGCCACCTAAAATAACGCCTAATATAATTCGCATTGCCATATAACCGGATGGTAGCGTGTAGGCAAAATAAAGAATTGCTCCCGTCACAAACATGGCCACCAGGGCAAAAATCATGCTGCCCCCGGAAAACAGGCCAAAAGCGATGCCGGTATTACCGATGTGGGTGATTTTGAAGAACGGAGCCAGCCATTCCAGCGGCATCCAACTGGTATTGTAAACAACGTTGGCTTCGATAAACCATTTACTGGCCTGATCCAACAGGATCACAACCAAGGCCACGATAAGAACGACCGCCATTTGTTTCCAAGAGGCTTTCTGTTCGGTTGGTTCAGATGTTTGGGTGTCTTGTTTAGTCATAAATTACCTTCGTCATTAACCGTTTTTGCCAAGCATGATTTTGCAAACGGCCAAGTAGGGCGAAATTGCGTCTGACATTGTACCAATGGGCAGTGGATGGGGCGAATGGTTCTTTGGAAGTTCTTATTCCCCCCACCCTAACCCTCCTCCAAAGAGGGAGAGGGAACTAGGCTTCCGAGGGAATCTTGTCTGCAATGATAACGGTGAGTGCGCTGCGGTTTAGTTGAATTTGTTCAAAATGAACAGAAAACCCGGCTGCTTCAAAACGCTGCAGGTACGGCTGCCAAATGGCTTCAAAGAAGGGTACATTTTGGTCTGAATTGTCAACTGGGTAGCGTTGTCCGGTGATGGCAAACAGCCATTCGATGAAGCGGTTGACCACCCCATCACCCGTTAAATGACCTTCTGGCACGATGACAAAACGGCCGTTTACCCGCAAAACTCTAGTCACTTCAGCCAACGTAGCAGGATCAATGATGTAGTCTGTGGGGAAGGTAGAGAGGACGGTATCGAAAACGGCCGTTTCAAATGGCAACTCCTGCACCACACCACGCACCAACGGGATTGTGCGCTGAGTGCGTTTTCGTGCTTGCCGTCCCATGTAGGGTGACAAATCCAGCCCGACAACCTCGAATCGCGCGTTTTGCAACGCCAACAGCATATGGCCCGGCCCATGCCCAATCTCCAGCACATCCCGTCCCACCACAAACGGCAAAGCCGCCAACTGCCAGCACCGCCACTCCCCCAGCGACACCACCCAGCTCACCACATCATACGTCCAGGCAAACTCGTAATAGAGCAGCCGAAAACCAAAGCGAACCAGCGAAAACCAAATTTTCATCAACATTTTTTGAAGTGACGCACAATTATTGTGCAGAAGGGAAGGGATTTGAGATAGTGAAACGGCCGTTTACGATCAACCCATCTTGCCTGTCCTCAAAACAGGAGACAAACTCAAGTTGATAGATTTTCGACCTCATGTAATCGTTGTTCCAACAATAAGTTAACCAAACTTTCCGTCGTCAACCCACGGGTTTGGGCAATTTGTCGAACACGCTTCAATACACCCGGATCAACCGCAACCAAATACCGCTGTCTAGCAAAGGGATCTATTTCAAATGCCGCGTCTTCAGTTTGCTCCCAATAATCACCTAGACTATGTGAATCCCAAAATTCACCTATTTCCTCGTAACTATTCATTTCAGGTATCTTTTTATCTGCGTCCATATTGTCGTTTTTCACTTTTGTCCATATCTCGAGCACTCAAAATCAATGCTTCTCTAGTTTGTTTGTAAACAAAAAACACAATCAAATATCTACCTGATTCAGTTTGACCTAAGCCAGCATATACATCTTCACCAGGAATATGACCTTTCTGTACTTTACGAAAACGAGATTGCCCAAACAAGATTTGGTCTACTTCTTCTGGTTCAACACCATGTTTCCAAGCCAGTTTGTCGATAATTTGTGGTAACCACACGATGTCTACAATTCGCATCTTGTACCTTCGTCATTGAAGTTTATTGTAGCATGAAGGTCAATGATTTCATTACGGTGCTGTCATGGCACAGCGGAAGCCGAGGTTGGACTGGTTGACCAGCGGATCAAAGTTGGCGCGAGCCGCAGAGATGACTTCATCAGCCGATGAAAGCCACGACCCACCCCGGAATGATTTAAACTCGCCCTCTGTCGGCCCCATCGGGTTGGTGTCTGGCCCTTCACGGTAGTAACGGAACTCATACCAATCGCTGACCCACTCCATGACGTTGCCGGCCAGATCATACGCGCCAATGGGAGAACGGCCGTTGCCATACGTTCCCACCGGTGCAGCATAACGGTAGCCATCATCCACCGTCACATCCCGTTCCGCAGACGTACAGTTCACATCACAAAAATTAAGCGCAGTGCCATCAAATACATCCCCCCAAGGATAAATAAATCTGCTGTTCGTCGCCGGATTAAATGTGGCAGCTTTTTCCCATTCCGCTTCTGACGGCAGTCGAGCGCCGCGCCATTCACAAAAAGCCTGTGCATCATACCAGTTAACAAAAATCACCGGATAATCGTCAAAATTGGGATCGCCGTAATAGTTTTCACCAATCGACAGCGGTTGGCGGCATTCGCCAGCATCCACACAGTCGGCATATTGCGCCACCGTTACTTCGGTCTCGTCGATGAAATAAGCATCCAGTTCGATGGGACGGGCAGGCTGCTCATCCCGTTCGCCCTCCTCCAGCCCCATCACAGAGAGACCGGCTGGCACAAACAACATGCGATTACCCAGGTCGGTGATGATCGGTTCTGGCGTGGGCGTGGGCAAATCGGTGGGACGGGGCAGCGGCGTGGGCGTGGGCGCGATTTGGGTGAGCGCGGCAATCACCGCCGACTCAACCGTGGATGTCGCTTCTGCTTCCGTGACGGGCTGCGGGTTGTTACTATTGACGTTCAGCATAATCACTGTGCCAATCATGATGGAAAATACGAGGATGAGACCAATCAGTCCCAGCAAGGTTTTGGTTTCGATTTGGCGGCTGCGACGGCGCACGACAGGACGCGGCTTCGGGGGTGGCTGCGCCGGGTCAGGAGTGCGGCGTAAGTCGCTGTTTTCGGACACGGGATAGCCCGACGGCCGTTCTAAAGCCCGTCTAAACGCATCAGCAGCGTCATACCGGGCATCTGCCCGTAATGACATGGCGCGATTGGCAACCAGCGAGAGATACGGCTCCACATTGGGGTTCACTTCCCGCGCCGGAATCAAATCAGACAGGCCGCTTTCTCGGCTTAAGGCGTTGGGCGGTTCCTCGCCTGTCAAGAGCATGTAGAGAGTCGCGCCCAGGCTGTAGATGTCGGTGGCGGGGGTGAGGGCGGTTTGGTTTTGCTGCTCGGGTGGAGCTAAACGGCCGTTTCCCCCCATCAATCCCAGCTCCGGCACCTGCACACCCACCAGCTTAATTTCACCCATTGGTGTCAGCCGAATATTGGCTGGTTTGATGTTCAAATGAAGGATGTCGTGTTCATGAAGATAAGTCAGTGGCACACACGCGGCTTGCAGCCAGCCAATGATTCGGTCTGAAGGCAAGGGGCCATATTGCTTTAACAGTTGGCCTAAATCAACACCTTCGACATATTCGCTGACCAGATATTGGCCGGTGGCTTCAAGCGCAAAATGATCGAGCACAGAGTCCAGTTGTTCATGCCTCAAATCACTTAAGCGCCGCGCCCCCGCCCGAAATGCTTTCTGCGTTTCCACGGAAGCATCCAGCACCTCTTTGATGGCGACTCGCCGTGCAGCATGAATATCATATGCCTGATAGGTGCAGCCAACCGTACCCTGCGCTAAGAGGCTGGTGATTCGATAACGGCCGTTAAGGAGTTCCCCTGGTAGTAATGGCATGTCTTATTTTGTTACACAGAGATACACAGAGAAATCACAGAGAAACACAGAGTTTTTAAGAGAAACACCTCTTATCCTCTCTGTGTACCTCTGTGCAAACTCAGTGCTCTCTTTGTTCCCGCTCTTCAATGTTCCCACTTCTACGCATCAAAATGCAGCATAACCTCTTCTAATTTTTCCACGTTTCCAACCATCGTAACTTTATCACCAACCGTCAATTTGGTGTAACCGTGCGAAATAATATGCTCCCCATTACGCTGCACGGAAAGGACGAGAACATCCAGCGGCAGCCGCAAATCTCGGAGCGGAATGCCATCTAAATCTGGGTTTCGCATCTCCACATCTATAATATCTTGCTCATCTTGCATACCCAGCAGCAAGGAGGTTCCGGCCGGGGCACGGACAAAGTGTTCTAAAAGACTGACAACGGCCGTTCTCGGTTCAACCACCAATACGCCCAATTTTTGGAACTTGTCATAGTTCTCCCGGTCTTGCAGGTAAGCCACCAACGTATCCGTGCCAAAATGCTCATACACCATCTCACAAATCGCGTAATTTTCCTCATCAGACTGCATGGCAACAACAGCCTCCACTTCGTCCATATTCATGCGGCGCAGTGACTCTGGCGTCAGTTCAGGCATGTAGATAATATTCAAATCAGGCGTCTCCATATCGCTTAGGCTCTCTGGAGATAAACACAGCAAACGCACATGCCAATCATGGAGGAGCAGCTGTCGCGCCAATGAAACGGACTCCGGCGTGAGACCAAAAATCAGGGCATCCCGCGTGCCGCTAAACTCAGGTGTCATATGTTTGGGATGAGCTTCACCTACGCGCATAATGGCACTTTTGAACGCAATCGGCCCCACAATCTCGTTCAGAACCACTGCCGCAATAATCGTCGTGGCAAACGCTTCGCCCCAAGTGCCAAACTCAACCCCCACTTGCTTTGCCAACCCCAGAGCCACGCCCGCTTGTGTCACCAGCACCATCCAGCGCATCTTGTTTTGGTCCATTGGTTCACCAGCGGCAATGCCCCCAATCATCGAACCCACAAAAATAGAAATAATGCGTATCCCAAAAACCGCTAACGCAATCGGCCAAACCTCGGCCAATACGTCCAGCTTCAGTTCTGCCCCGACCAACGTAAAGAAGGCAATATAAATGAGAGGCCCCGTATCATGGAGCAAATGGGTGAATTCTGTGCGCGAAGACGACCAGTTATTGACGATGAAACTAGCTACCATACAAATCAACAATGGCTCTAGCAAAATCTCAAAGGGCAGGTTCGCATGGGTGAAATCCCGCACGAAAAATGACAGCGCATACACGCTGTAGCCCAACAAAAGAATAAGACCCGCCTTCACCCAATGACGGGTATTGATCCGCAAAATCAGTTCCAGGAATTTGCTGTAAACAAACGCCACAAAAACGGAAAGGAACAGTTCAAACAGCAGCAGTAAGACCAACCCAATATTTAAACTAATATCAGACAGGAAGGCATCTGCCACAGAGACGGCTAGAGCAAACATGAAGATCACGACGACATCAGAGACAACGGTAACGCCCAGTGCAATCTGCGTAAATGGCCCTTTGGCACGCAGTTCATTGATGATGGCAATTGCTACTGATGGCGACCGGGCAATCATGATGGACGCGGCCAAAAACGCCACAGCCACCCGTTCCACGGTTTCCATGTTTGCCATGAAGGGAATCCAATTTGCCAGCAAGAAGATGGCTCCCGTACCTAAAACAAGCGTGGTTATCACCAAAGCACCGGTAATCCGACCGATACTGCGCAGTTTGCCCCGCAGCTCAGGCAAATACAATTCAGCCCCGGCCGCAAAGGCGATAAATGCCAGAGCCAATTCTTCTAAAAAGCGAAGCTGCTCTAAACTTTCTTTTGTGAAGATGCCCAAGACAAAGGGACCAGCGACGACACCAGCGACCAAAAAACCGCTGATTTTGGGTAGATTAAAACGGGCAAACAACTGCCCAAAGCGCTGGGAAGCCAGGGCAACGACAAGAAAAGTTAGTAATATTAAAAGTATGGTTTGAATTTGCATTATAGGAGCCTTTTTGTTTCAGAAATTATGGTTTTGTTGAGTTGTCTGGTTTTTGGGTCACAACCCCCTCCCTAACCCTCCCCCTGAAAGGGAGAGGGGATAGTCGCTCCCTCGCCCCTTGGGGAAAAGGGAGATTACTGCAAACCTACAAACGGCCGTTTACATCCTCAAACCGTACCATTGTCGAGAGGAGATCTTGGCCTGCCCGCCAATAGCAGAAATCATTTCCGCTTCAAAGTGGACGGCATCGCTGGGCTGTTCTGCGAATTGGTGCAGCATAGCATAATCACTAGGAATGATTTCGTTAGCCGCGTGCAAAGCTTCAATCTCGGCTAACGTAAACCAGGCCACAGCCCCTTCTTTTTGCTCCTTGGCCTCGCCGTTGGTAACGACAAGTTCACAGACCAACAGCAAAAAATGGGCAGCAGACAAATCCGCTTCTGGGGGATGCACGCGCTCACTAACCAGGCCTTTGAGCGCCACAAATTGAGTCTCTAAACTGGTTTCTTCCAGCACTTCACGGGTAACGGCCGTTGCCAACGTCTCGCCAAAATCCCACTTGCCCCCAACCAGCGCCCACTGCCCGCCATAAGAGTCAGAGTTGCGCTGAATCAGTAGAAATTGAGTATTGTCTGTAACTTCACGCCGAATAATCGCCACCACCACGGGGACGGGATAGCGCTGCTGTTACCAACGGCCGTTTTCCGGCAACTTTGCTAAGGCATCAAAATCAATCAACTGATTAAATCCTTTACCACAATGTTTTTTCATCACCAAGCCAATAGTATCAACAATTTCCAGTGTATGTATATTGGCAAAAGGATCAGAAATGCGGCATAAATTATGGGGATGTTTCGTCTTCCTTGAACTGATTGGGGCATCAACTATCCGCTAAAGTTTACCGGATGTTATAATCAGGGTCGAATTTAAATTTACTGATTAGGATTAAACTGAGGGCAAGATGACAACGAATCACGAAAACCAAAACCTGACCGATGCTTTGTGGAAAATATACCGGCGGGAAGAACGGCCGTTACCCTGGGACAAAAACAACGGCAACCTGCCCTGGAACGATCCCGAGTTTTCAGCCCGAATGCTGCGCGAACACCTGGATCAGTCGCATGGCGCCGCCTCACGCACAGACCCAGAACGCGCCGCGCAGTTGGATTGGCTGTGGCAAAAACTGGAGCTGCAACCCGGCAGCACCGTCTACGACATGACGTGCGGTCCGGGTTTATATGCCGTGGCGCTGGCTGAGCGCGGCTGTCGTGTCACCGGTGTTGACTTTGGCCCTGCCTCTGTGCGCTACGCCCGCGACCTCGCCGCCCAACATGGCGTCAGCGACACCTGCCAGATCATCGAGCAAGACATCCGCGAGGCTGACTATGGCGGCGCTAATTTTGACGCGGCGATGTTCCTTTACGGGCAGCTTGCCGTCTTTCCCCGCGAGGAAGCCCAGCAATTATTAAAAAATGCAGCAGATGCTTTGGGGGAAAACGGCCGTTTCGTCATCGAACTGCTCAACCAAGACCGCGTAGACAAAGAAACCTCCAACTGGTGGTACACCGACGACACCGGTCTGTGGGGCGACGCTCCCTTCCTCCACCTGGGCGAACGCTTCTGGAATGCCGAGGAAAAACGCTCCACCGAAC
The DNA here is from genome assembly GCA_963747345.1 of uncultured Chloroflexia bacterium. Taxonomy (GTDB): domain Bacteria; phylum Chloroflexota; class Anaerolineae; order Promineifilales; family Promineifilaceae. The sequence goes on from CAVVFA010000028.1 coordinate 217,588, forward strand.
GCTTCCACATCCTCCACCTGCAAACTGGCCAACTGGATGAAATCATCCTCAGCGACCAAACCTACGCCATCGACGAGATGACCGCCATGCTCAAAACGGCCGGATTCGGCTCAGTCTCCGTTTACAAAGCGTGGGATGGTTTATCCGTTTATGATGCAGAAGAATGGGTGATTTACGTAGCCGAAAAAGGCACAGTTCAAAAAGCTTAACAACTTTACAATGTGTAGCCGCGGCAAGGATACCGCGGCTGCATGGATTAGTTATAGAATGAACCATGCCCAGAAAAACGAGATTAGAACGTGTCAGTCTCTCTGGAGATTAAAGCGTCAGCCCCACTTCCTCCGCCAACGCCTGCGCCTCAAAGCCTAAAATCTGGCCTCGGCGCTCATTGCCCTGTTCCGTTTCATACTGCGCCCAGGCTCGCATTGTCAGCGCTTGTTCACGGAAGGCACCCGTGCTGTCCCCATTGGCTCGCCGGAGAAAACGCACACTTTCCGAGAAACAATCTCCCGGCATAAAATTCTTATCTTGAACCATAATCGGCAACTCTTGAGGTTGCATCTTCGCCGACACCAAGCCCAAGCCATACCAGGTTATGCCAATAACGCGCTCATCAGCCAGCGCCAAAGCCATCAAAAAAGCTCGCTGCGCCGCCGCCAACGCTTCCGTCAATCGCTGCTGGCCGAGCATCGCTCGAGACAATTGATGATAGGCCATCGCCATGCCACGCCACTGCTCGAATCGCGTCTTGTTATCCATCAGACGAATTACGCGCACCAGCTCCTTTTCCGCCAGATCGGGCCGTCCTAACCCAATATGTGCCGCCCCCAAATCAATCCGGTAAAACATTTCATGATACTGGTCGCCGATGGTGGTGGCAATTGCCAAGGCTTCACGGTAAAACGGCATCGCTTGCTCATTGTCGCCCCGCAAACGGCCGGATTCCCCCAAATTATAGAGAGCCATCGCCGCCAGATCCTGGCGATCTAATTTCTTGAAGATGCGCACTGCCAACAACGAAGGACGCGCCACCTTATCATACCGGCCCAAGCGATTGTTAATTTCACCTAAAGCGATGAAACCTGTGCCGATGGCTAATAAATCAACCTTGGCTTTATCTAGCCGGTTAATCAATTCTTGCAAACGATTCAAATAATGGGCCACATAGGTTTGTCTGCCCACATCAACTTCTATCAGTGTCAATAACCGCAGACATCGCACCACCAACACGGAATCTTCTAGTTGTTCGCCCCACTTCAGCGCTTGTTGAGCCGCTTCTCGCGCTCGTGTAGTGCTGCCTAAACGATGGTATGCCTGGCTTTTATTCAACAACGCCCAAGCCAACGGCAAATTATCTCCCACCAACCAGGCAATTTTCTGTGCCTTTTCAGCGGTGGCCAAGGCTTTTTCATGCTGCAACTGATCAATCAGAACACTGGAAAGACCGACTAATGCGTTGGCTTGGGCGTTCAGGTTGCCATCCACCTCAGCGAGTTGGCGCATGGTGTTATACGCTTCTGCCGCTTCAACCAAACGCGCCCGCATTTGCAGCAGTTCTGCCACTTGCTGCAAAATGGAAACGCGCCAGGTAAGTTGATGCGGCTCTTCGGCTATCAGTTCTAGCACTTTGTGATAATGAGACAGGGCCAACTGGGGATTGGAAAGTTCCCGCGCCCGATTGCCTGCCATTTCGTACATTTGTGCCGCCGGAATTTTCTCGCGTGCTTTTTCATAATGGTCGGCAATCAACCCAGCATACTCGGCTACTCGTTCTCCACTTTCGTGTGTCAACCAATCGGCGACTTGTTTGTGGTAAGCGGGGCGCATTCGCAGCAGCACGCTTTCGTAGGCCACTTCCCGAAGCATCTCATGTTTGAAGAGGTAGGCGGTGCTGCCGGTGAAGACGGAGGCGTTTCGCTGAAAGATTATTTCGCGTTTTTCTAATGCTTTTAGGGCGGTGACGGTTTCTGGAGCGTGAACGGCCGTTTGCTCCGCATCATGATTCATCAAAATAACTGGGCTGTCCCAAAATACACGCCCAATCACAGCCGCCCGCTGTAACGTCACCCGTTCCAGAGAGGAAAGCCGGTCTAAACGGGCTTGCAGTACACCTGTTAACGTGGCTGGAATGCGCACATTGACGAGCTGCTTTTGCAAAACCCGCCACTCCCCCTCGCCAGGCACAATCACACCATCTTCAATGAGCACTTTCACCAGTTCTTCCACATAAAAGGGATTTCCAGCGGAACGATGGACGATCAGATCAGACAGGGCTGGCGGGATTTCTGGCAATTTGCGTAAAATGTTTTCAACGAGTTCACGGCTTTCTTCGACGGTGAGCATTTCCAGATTGACGATGTGTTGCCCCAGGGGTTCATCATGGAGGTGTTGGCTGCCATTAACGGCCGTTTCCAACCCCCATTTCGTCCGCCTATCCAACAACGCCGGCCGAGATACGCACAGTATCAACAGCGGCACTTGGCGACACAACTCCGCGATATGGTCAATCAAATCCATCGACCCTTCATCAGCCCAATGCACATCCTCCAAAATTAGCAGTCCCGCCTGAAAATCAGCGAGTGCCTCCCGCAAAATTTGCTCCACATCTGCAAACTTATCTTCCCGCGTCTGGGAGACCGTATCCAACGCCAAATCATCTTCTAAATTCAGCCCTAAAAGCTGCGCCAACGCATGATTGCGACGGTTCAACTTATCAGGCGAATCAAGCGGGAACAACTGCATCATGCGTTCTAGCAATTTTGCTTCCACAATAGGAGCCGGATCATTGTCATGGATGTCAAAAAAAGTGATGAACAAGTTACGCATCAACGAATATGGCACTTGCTGCATACTGGGTTCCGTATTCGCCTTCAGTACATTCACCTTGATGGGCAGGGCATCCACCCAACGCTCATATTCATGCGTCAGCCGTGATTTGCCAATGCCAGCCTCGCCCACAACGGTAATGATGCGCCCCTTGCCGCTCTTCACCACATCACGTAGACTGGTTTGCAGCCATAGTAGCTCTTTATCCCGCCCCACCATAGCCGTCTCCACGCCTTCCACACCCCGTCCCCGTGATGAGAAGGCCCGCAATTGGTTGCCCTGCACCAGATAAACTTGAATGGGGTCTGGTTTGCCCCGCACCAACAGGGGACCAAGCGGTTCAATTTCAAAAGAACCATGTACCAGAAGGTATGTTTCATGGGAGATGAGAATGCCGCCTTTGGGTGCTTTTTGCTCTAACCGGCTGGCTACGTTCACCGGATCTCCAATAACGGTGTATTCGTCACCCGTGCCAATTTCACCGACCAGCACTGGCCCCGTGTTGATGCCCACGCGCAGACTCAGCGCATCTAAAGCCGCCAACACCGCCGCCGATTCACGCACCGTCTCCGCTTCTGGGGCAAAGTCTTCCCGTATTTCGGCAACAAAATCGTGCAATGTTTTCCGCATGGCGAGAGCGGCACGCACGGCACGTTCTGGGTCATCTTCAGCCGCCACGGGAACGCCAAATAAGCCCATGACGGCATCGCCCATGTGTTTGTCAACCATACCGCCCTGGGTGGTAATGGCGCCATCAAGCCGCCGCCACAATAAGTTGATGACATTGAGCATTCTCGTGTCGGGCATGGCTTGTGCCGCCTCGGTAAAGCCGGAAACATGGGCAAAAAGGATGGTGAGCTGTTTACGTTGGGTGGGGCGATCTGGTGTGGAAACGGCCGTTTCCATGCCCAAATTCGCTTGTTTTGCCCGTAAAGCCGCCAACGTCACATCCACCACCGAATCACCCAAAAGTGTTCGCTGGCTGCCTATGACAGCCACCGCCCTGCCCAGATCCAACAAGCTACTCACTGGTCTTCACCTCGCTGCGCCAACCACTGCGTTGAGCCGACCACTGCGTTACCGCGTCCGTTCGTCCTGCTTTTTGATAATGCGTCACAATCAGAGGGGAATACAATGACAAATGCGGAGGCCTCATTCTACCAACCAACCAATCCGCCAGCCGCCCATGATACGCTTGGCGCACGGATGGCTCTATTTGCGCATAAACCGCATCCACCAACATGTCGTGGGCAAAAACAAATTCCGACGTTCCCATTAGAATCGAAGCGCGTTGGCGTAAAATGAATCCTTTTTGCTCTAACGCTATCAAAGTCATTTGCAAAACTTCTGGACTCAATTCACTATCAGGAAACAGCATCCCTACTATCGCTTCATCCCAAAACAGGTGTCCGCTAACGGCCGCCGCCTCAATCACTTTCTTCTCTTCATCGGGCAAAATAGTTATCCGTGCGGCAAAAATTTCGGGCAAGGATAGGGGGATATCAAACTGTTCCAGTTTGCCTAAGTTGACTGTGTCTTCCACTTCTTGTTTTTGAATGATGCCCTCTTCATAAAGCAAATGAATCATCTGCTCCAGATAAAGCGGGTTGCCTTGAGCGCTGTAGCCCAGCAAGTCAGACAGTCTAAAAGGAATGTGGCGTACTTTGGGCAAAATATCGGTGATCATGTGACGGCTGTCGATGGCAGACAGAGGCTCCACAGGCAAGTGTACGTAGGGGCTTAAGGGATCGTTTTCGGCATTCCATAACGGCCGTTTTTCCATCAACTCCGGTCGCGCCAAACAAACCACCAAAATCGGCAGGTCATAACAAACTTCCAACAGGTAATCGAAAGCATCCAGCGACTCAGCATCCGCCCACTGCGCATTTTCCAGCAAAATCACAATCGGCATCATCTGCGCCGACAAATCAGTAAAAAACCACGCCAAGTCTTGTAGTCCGTATTTTTTCAGCTTCTCTGGCTCGCCTTGCAAATTCCTGACGTAAGCGCTGCTAGAAAAATCAAATCCCAAAAGCTGCCCCAGCACATGAGCCTGTTCTTGAGGACTAATTTTATGCCGCCTCCCAATTTGAGCGACACCTCGACTAAACCGTTCCAATACCACGGGTAACGTACTGCGTTCATGGATTTCAAAATAGTTCATGAACAAGCGGTGCAAAGTGGCATAAGGGGTTGATATTTCGGCTGGCACACTTTGAGAACGCATCAGGCAACCACGCACAGGCATCATCTCCAGCCAGCGCTCGAACTCATCGAATAGTCGTGATTTACCAATGCCAGCTTCACCCGTCACCGCCACAACTTGGATGACGCCATTGTCTAATGTCTCTTGTAAGGCAAACTTCAGTCGTTCCAGTTCAACCACTCGCCCCATAAAAATGGATTTGATGCCATATTCGGCTTGTGACATGGTTTGAAATGCCCGTGATTTTTCCCTTTCCACGACATATACGGGTAAGCCTTTATCATTTCCAGGTAAAGAAAGCGGTGTTCCTGGCTCTACGTCAAACAAACCAAACACCTGCCGGTACACATCATAGGAAATCAGCACGCCATCAACGGGGCATATTTTTTCCAGCCGTCCCACGATTTTCACGGTATCACCAACGGCCGTTTCTCCCAAACTATGCCCCACCCGTCCCCACAACAAAGGGCCGCTATGCACACCAATCCGCATCCGAAAATCCGTCCGCAGCAAAGAGCGCCCCAGCGGACTGGTATCTGTTGGCTCGGATGTCGCTTCATTAAACAGTGACAGTTCCAACTGCATATCTAAAGCGGCTAAAATAGCACGATGCGCATCATCTTCCTGCGCCAAGGGCACCCCAAACAAGGCAATCATCCCATCACCGGTATGCTGCTCAATTTGCCCGCCCCAAGATAACACTACATTATCCAGCCGCTGCCACAAGGCGTTGACGGCATCACTCACCTGTTCCGCATCCATCCGCGCCGACATGGCTGTAAATCCAGAAATATCCGCTTGTAGAATAGTGACGGTTTCAAAATGTTGAATGAGGGGGGCGGTTCCGGTGGCTACAATTTGATCCTGCAACGCAGCAACGGCCGTTTCCACGACCCCGTCTCCAAGCACACTTCGATGCTTTCTCAACGTAGCAATTGCTTGTTCCAATACCTGCTGCTCAGTCACTTTATTCTCAACCCAAATTATTTTTTGTACAAGATTCCATTCCCATTTTCTGAAAAGAGGACAAACACGCCTAGATTATATAAGCATCCCTGCTTGTTTGCGAAATCATCCGGCAGATTGTGAACGATATCCTGGATTATTGCCGGGTTTTTTTATGACATTATGCAGCAGGAAAACGGCCGTTTGTCATTGCCCGCCTGTTTTCCTGCTGCTAAACTGTATTCGCTAAAAACAGGAAATTCGGGAGCTAAACTTATGTCAGATACAGATAATGCCAAAACCATCTACACTTTCAACGGCGTCCCCGTCAAAGCAAAACCACCCTTTTGGTTGCTCACGGGATTCATGTGGGGATTTTTTGTATGGTTAGCTGGGAGACGGAAACCAGAACGGCCGTTTTCCCAAAACATCCTCATCGGCACCCTTAGTCTGCCCCTGGCCTTCATCGCCGACATCGGCCACGCCATGGCCCACACCGAAAGCGCCAAACGCGCCGGAGCGCCCATGGACGAAATCTTGCTCTCCGCCGATATGCCCCGCACCCTCTACGCCAACAACGACGTGCCGCCGCGTACCCACATTATCCGCGCCAGCGGCGGACCCATTTACAGCGCCATCGGCCTTACCCTTAGCTTGCTTTGGCGCAGTTTCTCGCCGCCCGCTTCTTTATCCCGTGAATTGGCTGATATTTCCAGCTTCTATCACGGCATGATTTTTGGCTGTCTCATCCCCTTGCCTATTATCGACGGCGGCACGATCCTCAAATGGTCGTTGGTAGAGAAAGGGTATTCACCAGAAGAAGCTGATGACATTGTCAAGGTAACGGGACCTGTTGTTATCACGATTCTAGCTGTGGTGGGAACGGCCGTTTTCCTGCTGCGGCGTCAATAAATCTGCGTAATCTGCGCAATCTGTGGAGAAAAATGAACGCTTTACCTAAAATCACGACTCGCCCCCTCACCACCGACCAGGATTTCTGGCGCGTCCGCGACCTGCTCATCCAAACCTACCCCCTCACCCCCTTCGGCTTCAACTGGGAAATCCGCCGCTGGGAAGGCCGCCGCTTCCACGACGACAACCCCGAGCAGTTCGGTCGCTGGGCACAAAACATCCAGCTCTGGGAAACCGAAAGCGGCACTCTCGTTGCCGTCGCCCATCCTGATGGCCCTGGCGACGCCCAGTTCCAACTCCATCCCGACTACCGCTATCTTGAACCCGCCATGCTCACCTGGGCGGAAGAGAACCTGGCTGTTGATTGTGAAAACGGCCGTCAACTCGAACTCTTCGTCTACGAATATGACAGCTACCGCCAACACCTGCTCCACGAACGCGGCTACAAGAAACTGGAATACGGCGGCGTCACCCGCCACCTGCGCCTGGGCAAACAGCCCCTAACGCAGCCTCAATTTGCCACAGGCTACACCTTGCGCACCACCAATCCCGACGACCCCGACGACTGTCAACGCATCGCCGACATTCTCAACGCCGCCTTCAACCGTGATTTCCACAAAGGTTCAGATTACCAAAACCTGGCCCTCAACGCCCCCTGCTTCCGCCGTGATCTCGACCTTGTCGCCGTTGCCCCCGATGGCTCTTTTGCCGCCTATGCAGGCATCCCCTACGACGAAGCCAACAGACTCGGCATCTTCGAGCCAGTCTGCACTCACCCCGGCCACCAGCGCCATGGACTGGCTAAGGCGCTCATGCAAGAAGGACTGCTGCGCCTCAAAGCCATCGGCGCCGTCGATGTCACCGTGGGCACCGGCGACATGATCCCCGCCAACCGCCTCTACGACAGTCTGGGCTTCAGCGAAGCGTACAAAGGTTATAGTTGGCAAAAGATTTTCTAGACTCTTTTTCCGCCAAGCTTCCAGTTTCACCAGCCGCCTAGACGTGATAGAATGGGCTAAAGTGATTGGCAGAAGGTGACACTATGTTACAAACAATTGAAATTTATCGAGAATCAGGCACACGCCGGAACAAAAATTATCGTGCTGTCCATGGACAACAACAAGCTGAAGGGGAGACAGCCGGGCAAGCTTTGGATTCTTTAGAAAAAATGCTTACAACATCCGGCGAATCAAGCAATTCCCTTGTCATTTTGCAACGATTTCAACCAGATGCGCTATTCCCAGAAACTGCGCAAATGCGCTTGCAGGCACTTATGTCCCGCTTTCACGATGCTATCAATCAAGACACAGAACTCACAGCAGAAGAACGAACGGAACTAGAGCAATTGATAGACGCCGAATGGATAGCTGCCATCGCCCGGACAGCCACTATTCTGGCACAAACCCATCAGCCACCAACTCCTTAATCTATAAAATTTATCGTGAATTCTAACTATCCACTTGTGGCGCAACGCGCCAGTCATCATTGTGAATACTGCCGGGCGCCAGAGGTAGTTTTTAATGTTCCGTTTGAAGTTGATCACATTATTCCGACAAGCAAAAACGGAGAAGATAATCCCACGAACTTCGCTTTGGCTTGTCGTTCTTGCAATTTATGGAAATCAGATGTGATAACGGCCGTTGATCCCCAAACAACTCACGAAACTCCACTCTTTAACCCCCGCACACAACAGTGGTCAGAACATTTTGAGCCTCAACCAGAACCACCCTTCCGGTTAGTTGGCAGAACTGAAACAGGACGAGCAACTATTATGCAATTACGCATGAATTCACCTTTACAAATGGTAGCTCGTTCGCAATGGATTATCTTAGGAATCTTCCCATAAAAAGCTATTGATCAATAAAATGAAAAACTTTATCCAAGAAAAATTAGAGGAATCATGACCCAACTTAACAAATACAGTTCACGCATCACCCAACCGAAAGCCCAAGGTGCCTCCCAGGCCATGCTCTACGCCACCGGCATGCAGCCCGCCGACATGGACAAAGCCCAGGTCGGCATCGCCAGCATGTGGTACGAAGGCAACTCCTGCAACATGCACCTGCTCGATCTCGCCGCCAAAGTGAAAGAAGGCGTCACCGCCGCCGACCTGTCGGGATGCGCTTCAACACCATCGGCGTCAGCGATGGCATCGCCATGGGCACCGACGGCATGAGCTACTCCCTGCAATCCCGCGAGATCATCGCCGATTCCATCGAGACGCTCATGGCCGCCCAATGGTACGACGCCCTCATCGCCCTGCCCGGCTGCGACAAGAACATGCCCGGCTGCATCATGGCGATGGCTCGTCTCGACCGCCCCAGCATCATGGTCTACGGTGGCACCATCAAGGCAGGCTGTACCCTCAAACACGACAAACTCGATGTCGTCTCCGCCTTCCAAAGCTATGGTGAATACATCGCCGGAAAAATCACGGAAGAAGAACGGCAAGACATCGTGCAGAACTCCTGCCCTGGCGCAGGCGCTTGTGGCGGCATGTACACCGCCAATACCATGGCCTCCGCCATTGAAGCCCTGGGCATGAGCCTGCCCTACAGTGCCTCCTACCCCGCCGTCTCCGACGAAAAACTGGACGAATGTGTTCGCGCCGGTGAAGCCATCCGCATCTTGCTGGAAAAAGACATCAAACCCAGCGACATCATGACCCGCAAAGCGTTTGAAAACGCGATGGTCGTGGTGGTGGCTTTGGGCGGCTCTACCAATGCCGTGCTGCATCTCATCGCCATGTCTCGCGGCGTGGGTGTCAACCTCACCCTCGACGATTTCCAGTCTGTCAGTGACCGTATACCCATGCTGGCGGATTTCAAACCCAGCGGCCGTTTTGTGATGGAAGATTTACACGACGTAGGCGGCACCCCGGCCGTCATGAAATACCTGCTGGCAAACGGCCTAATCCATGGCGACTGCCTCACCGTCACCGGTAAAACCGTTGCCGAAAACCTGGCCGATTTACCTGGACTGACTGAAGGACAAGAGATTGTGCAGCCATTGGAGAAACCAATCAAAGAAACAGGTCATCTGCAAATTTTGCGCGGCAATCTGGCTCCAGATGGCTCTGTCGCCAAAATCACAGGCAAAGAAGGTCTCGTCTTCAAAGGCACGGCTCGCGTTTACGACTCAGAAGAAGATATGCTGGCTGGCTTGGAAAACGACGAAATCAAGAAGGGCGATGTCATTGTGATCCGTTATGAAGGGCCAAAGGGCGGCCCTGGTATGCCGGAAATGCTGACCCCCACCAGCGCCATCATGGGTGCTGGTTTGGGCAAAGATGTGGCGTTGATCACAGACGGCCGTTTCTCGGGTGGTAGTCATGGCTTCATCGTCGGGCATATTTGCCCAGAAGCGCAAGATGGCGGCCCCATTGCGCTGGTACAAACTGGCGACCCCATCACCATCGACGCTGATAAAAACACCATCGACATGGATGTCAGCGACGAAGAGTTAGCGGCTCGACTCGTTGCCTGGAAAATGCCAGCCTACAAATCAACGCGCGGTACACTCTACAAGTACATCAAGAACGTCAAATCCGCTTCCGAAGGCTGTGTGACTGACGAATAATAAAAAGTCGTTTCACTGTTTTCAGTGACGCGACCATCACTGTTGAAAAGAAAAAGACCTATCCCACTAGTGGAGATAGGTCTTTTTTTATATCGTTAAGTCAAACAGTCAGACAATTATTGTGTGTATGGTGCCGGATAAACCGGGTAAACTGAGCAGTTACCATACCAACAATTTGAATAAAAGAACGGCGCTGGTGGTACTTGTGTAAACACAGGATCAACCGGATTCGGAATCACCAACTGTTGACCGGCATAAATATAGTTGTAGTTGTAAATGGCATTGATACGTGCCAGCCATTGATAACTAATACCATATTGGGTAGCAATGCTGTAAAGCGTTTCACCTTGCTGCACCGTGTGGTAGTTGAAACAAGGCATATCATTGATGGTGATGGGGCCAGCATTACCAGGATTAGCAATATTGACAACCCAGCCAGGATGAATCAAATCTGGGCAGGCATAATTGTTAGCCGCTTGAATATCAGCCACGGTGGTGCCATAGCAGCGAGCCAACTGGGTAAGCCACTCGTCATTTGTAACCGTATGTGTCACAGGCACACCAGCCTGTACAAATACAGCAGCAGGGCTGACAGCAGCAACGCTACCAATGCCACTGGCAGGTGGTTCTACGGCAACCGCATCACCCACAGCTGGTGCAGCCTCACCACTTTCGGCGGGTACACCTCCACCTGCATTTGGATCTGATCCACTGGCGGCATCACCGCCCATAGTTGTATCGCCTTCTGCAGGTGCTGTATCACCTTCAGCAGGAGCTGTCACCACCTTCGCCGGCGCTGCTATTTCCTCAGCAGGACAGCATCTGCCCCCTGTCTCTGCCAGGAGCAGGTTGATCAACCAGCGCCTGTCTTGTTCACCAGCAGCAGGCTGATCAGCCGCGCCTGTCATCTTCAGCAACAGGGGCTTCACTCGTGTCACCATCTTCAACAACTATGGCTTCATCATTCGTGACATCAACATCAGTACCTTCAACAACCCCTGCCGGCTCATCTGTCGCTTCTTCAGACCCTGAATCACGATTCAGGAACCACCGTATGGCAAAAATGGCAGCGATTATTACGACGACAACGAGGATAATGATTAAAATCCGTCGCAACATTGCATGACCTCCTTAGTCAATCTTCGCAAGATTTTGGGTAATTCGTTCATTCAATTTTGATTAATCTCCCAACGCAGGGTGATTTTGATGTGACATAACCCAATATACATAATATTAAAATCTGCCTCATAATACCATGTGCTACACTGGTACGTCAAGTTTTATGGTAACAAATTTCGATTTATGTTGAGTATAAAAATAGAAATGGAGGCGAGATTTAATCAGTGGCACACACCGCCGCGCTCTCCTACAATACCAACCATACGAGAACCAAAACTGAGAGAAACCTTATGACTGATGCCCTGCTCAAACAAAATTGTTTACTTCTTTATAAAAGCAAACCGGCTCGACTGGTTACGCCTGATCCAAAAAAGATTGAAATCGATGTCTTGGGAGCAGGGAAAATCAGTGTGCGCCCTAAAGATGTTATCTGCCTGCACCCTGGGCCGCTGGCGAGTTTGGCCGACCTGCGCCCGGTTGCGGGCGACATCACCACCGCCTGGGAACTCCTGGCAGGCGAGACAAGCACGTTAGCCCAACTGGCAGAATTGGCCTTTGACGCATTTACGCCAGCCACCGCCTGGGCTGCCTGGCAACTTGTGGAGGAAGGGCTTTATTTTGTGGGATCGCCAGAAGCCATCGAAACCCGCACCGAAGCAGAAGTCACCGCCATCAAAGCAGACAGAGCAGAAAAAGAGGCAGAAGCGGAAGCATGGACTGGCTTTCTAACCCGTCTGCAAGAAAACAAATTGAAACCGGAAGACGGCCGTTATCTGCCAGACATCATTTCCTTAGCCCAAGGGGAAAGCAAGCAGAGTAAAACCCTCAAAGCCTTAAAACAAGCCGAAACAGCTAGAAAACGCCCATGCCCTGCTGCTCAAAATTGGGGAGTGGGATGAGAGTCGCAATCCCTACCCCGTGCGCCTGGGCGTTGCTACCAAATCACCTGCGTTTCCATTAGATGGTTTACTTACTGAAGAACGACGCGATTTAACCCACCTGCCTGCCTTCGCCATTGATGATGAAGGCAACAAAGACCCAGACGACGCGATAAGTTGGGACAACGGCCGTTTCTGGGTTCATATCGCCGACGTAGCCGCCCTGGTATCACCGGACAGTCTCGCTGATTTAGAGGCACGCGGGCGAGGCGCAAACCTCTATCTGCCAGAAGGCACCGTCACCATGCTGCCCCCAGAAGCCACTGCCCTCCTGGGGCTTGGACTGCAAGAAAAATCCCCTGCGCTTTCCTTTGGTTTCACCGTGAGCGACAGCGGCGACGTGGGCGACCTGGAAATTGTGCCGAGTTGGGTGCATGTCACCCGCCTCACCTACGCCGATGTGAATACGCGGCTGGAAGCGGAGCCGTTCAAGTCTCTATACGAAATTACGCAAGCCTACGAGCGGCGACGGCAAGAAAATGGAGCCATCGACATTGATTTGCCCGAAATTCGCATCACTGTAAACGAAGATGGCATGGTCGAAATACGGCCGTTATTGCGGCTGCAAAGTCGTGATATGGTACGGGACGCGATGCTGATGACCGGCGAAGCGGTAGCGCGTTACGCCTTTGAGCAGGGAATTCCCCTGCCCTACACCACCCAGGATGCCCCATCTGAACCACTGCCATCCGCCGAAACACCGTCCGAGTTCTTTGCGCGCCGCCGCTTGATGACACCCAGCTACCAAAGCACGCAGCCCGGCGCTCATGCCGGTTTGGGTATGGGCTTTTACGCCCAAGCCACCAGTCCGCTGCGCCGCTATTTAGACATGGTTGTCCACCAACAACTCCGCGCCCACATCAACGGCGATACGCCGCTCGATGAGCAAGAGGTGATGGCGCGTGTGGGGGCGGCCGCCGCTGTATCGAGTGATGTGCGCTACGCGGAACGGCTCTCCAACCGGCATTGGACGATGGTCTATCTGCTGCAAAACCCGGAGTGGACGGGGGAAGGGATTGTCATTGAAAAACGGGGCAAGAAGGATGTGGTGCTCATCCCTGAGCTAGATTTGGAAACGCGGATTGGCATGAAGGGAGAACGGCCGTTAGACAGCACCGTGCATACTCGCCCTCAACGGGGTGGATCTGCCCACTTTAGAAGCATTCTTCCGAGCAATATAACCTGGAAGTGCGCCAGCCTCTTTATGGAACTTAGAGAATTATTTGGGTGATTGAGTTGTACCTAAATAACCAGGGTAAATTTTTAGGACACTGATATTGTTGAACGCTGATAAAAAAACCATCAGTGTGCAACAGTATCAGTGTCCCTTTTTTATTCAGGAACAAGTCTAATAAAATTTATCAGCAGATTACCGATTTAGGTAAACCACAAAAAGTTCTTAAAATTACCAACACGCAAAATTGTGGTTTCCTTCAAGGAAAAGCGGATTTCGTGCAATTTTATTTCCAAAAACTTTCCCGCTTTTACCTATTTGGGTAATTTCAATAACCAGTTTTCCAGTAATTTGCTACCTTGGTTTCATAACGGCCGGTAGATAGATATGCGAAACAGGTTCGATGAGGGTGGTAACGGGAGACCCCACCGCTTCGTGTCCGCCATTGGCTGTAGCGCGATAATCATTGTTGATAACGGCCGTTTCCGCCGTCACCACAAATTGCACCATCTCCTCGCTGTACGGAGCCAGGTCAAAAGTCGGCCAACTGACGATATTGCCATTTAAGCTGCCCCCACTCACATAAGTCAGCACCAGTCGGCAGGGTATCCGTGATGGTCACGTTGGTTAGGGTGACGCTGTGGCTGTTTTGCACGGTCAGCGTGTAGGTGAAAGGTTGGCCGGAAACCACAGACAGAGGCGCTTCTTTCTGCACACGCAGGTAGACAGCTTCATCGTCATCTTGCAGTCGGTAAATCTTTCCCGCCGAACGATCAGCCAGATACAATTCGCCAAAGGCATCTTCACCAAAGGTAGAAATATAAAAATTTGTGTCCAAATACGCGGTTTGGGGGAAATTTCCAGGCGGGTCTGTCTGCATTGACCAGATTTCACCACTGCAATAGTCGCCATAGAAGTATTGACCGTTCAGTGCGGGATAATTAGACCCCCGATAAACAAAACCACCGGTAACAGCACAACGGCCGTTTTCTTGGCCATAGTCATCAATCGGGAACGTGTAGACCGAGGTGTCAGGATTGCAGTCCGTGAGGTTGTATGGCAAATTCCCTTCATAACAGCGCCAGCCATAGTTCAGCCCTCCAATTCCCGCCGGTTGAAAATCTATTTCCTCTCTGGCATTTTGTCCAACATCCCCAATATAAAGATCATGAAATTGAGAGTCGAAGCTAAATCGCCAGGGATTGCGCAGCCCAATCGCCCAAATTTCATCGCACTTTTCATCATGATCCGACACGTAGGGATTGTCTGCGGGAATAGCATAGTCGGCAGGTGCCTCGCCACAATCAGGAGGTAGTCCGCCTCCGCCACCGTCAACATCCAAACGCAGCATACTACCCAGCAAAATGGCTGGATTCTGGCTGCGGTTTTGGGGATCGCCGCCACTGCCGCCATCTCCCAAACTAACGTACAAATAGCCATCCTCACCAAAAGCTAAGTCACCTGCGTTATGATTTTCATACGGCTGCACGACACGCAGAATGGTAAATTCACTCCCTTCATCAGCCATGTTTTTATCGGCAGTTACCTGAAAACGGGCGATATTTGTATATAAGGTATCGTCAATTCGCTGGGTGTAGTTGACATAAAAATAGCCATTGTTCGACATAATCTGGATGAAAGACAAGGCCGAGCAATCCTTTTTCATCAACCTCTGTAACCCGATCCGAAATATCGAGAAAAACAGAGGCTGAGGAGCCAGGAATCAAGGAGGTGACTTTGATGATGCCGACTTGCTCAACAATAAACAGCCGTTCATCGCCAGCGTTGAGCAATATCAACGGGTTTGGAAAATGTGAGGGCAGGAAAAGCGTTGCTGAGGGAAAGATTTAGGCTGGGTTCAACGGGTTTGGCGAGGGTAACGGCTCCTTCGACAAGCCAGGCCGTTATCCCCACCAGTAACGCCGACAACAACAAACACAAAAACAAGCCCAGTCCGTTGACTGGATAAATCAGAATGTCTTCGCGCTAAATGCTTCATAAAACATACCTCCGTTTGGGGGGCAGCAATGATAGCAGTGATGACTAGATAATCTGTTTGAATTGAATGTCTGGGTATTTATTTTGGTAGTAATTAAACTCATGTTCCGAATTAAACAGGCCCACTAAACGGCCGTCGGCATCCTGAGTGCGCATCATACCGCTGTAACGCCAGGGGAGTTCGTCGATTAGTTTCTGCTCACCAGTCACAAAGCGGCACAGTTGATGGGGCAGCGGCTCCATGCGTACTTTGACGTTGTACTCATTCTCCAGGCGAGCAGCCACCACCTCAAACTGAAGCACACCAACCACCGCCACAATCGGGTCGCGGCGCTGGGAATCTGTTTCGTACAGCACTTGCATCGCCCCCTCTGTTTCTAACTGGTGGATGCCTTTGAGGAATTGTTTCTGTTTGCCAATATCCAGGTTGATAACCCGCGCAAAATGTTCGGCAGCAAACTTGGGAATGGGGGCAAACTGAAAGCCTTTGTCCACACTGATGGTATCGCCAATGTTGAAATTTCGGTTGCCCGGCAGACCAATAATGTCACCCGCATACGCCTCTTCCACCACATGCCGTTCATCGGCAAAGAAGGTGTAGGGGATGGGCAGGCGCATCGTCTTGCCGGTACGGGCATGATTGACGACCATATTGCGCTCAAAACGGCCGCTGCAAATACGCACAAACGCCACACTATCCCGATGCTTGGGATCCATATTCGCCTGAATTTTGAAGACAAATCCAGAGAAATCATGCGCACTCGGTTCGACAGGTTCGTGGTCGGTGGGATACGCACTCGGAACAGGTGCATATTGCACAAAGTCATCCAGGAACAACTGCACGCCAAAATTAGTCAAGGCACTGCCAAAATAAACAGGGGTTTGTTCGCCACGGATAAATGCGTCGAGATTAAACTCTAAGTCGAGTTCCTCCAGAAGAGCAATGTTGGTATGGAAATCCTCAAACTGGAAATCATTGAGCCCTTCTCGAATGCGCGGATCATCCAGCGTGGTGATGGTTTCCGGCGAGATGGTTTGGTTACGGGCAGTCCGGTCGTACAAATGAACCTTCTTGGTTTGCCGATCGTAAACACCGATGAAGCTTGTCCCTTCACCGATGGGCCAATTCATGGGAATGGGCTGCATTTTCATGATTTGCTCGATTTCATCCATGAGGTCGAGCGGGTCTTGAGTGGGGCGATCCATCTTGTTGATGAAGGAGAACATGGGAATGCCGCGCTGGCGACAGACGTCGAAGAGCTTACGGGTTTGGGCTTCCACACCTTTGGCAGCGTCGAGAACCATGACGGCACTGTCGGCGGCCATGAGGGTGCGGTAGGTATCTTCGGAGAAATCTTGATGGCCGGGGGTATCGAGCAAGTTGATGATGCGCTCTTTGTAGGGGAATTGCAGCACGGTGGAGGTGATGGAAATGCCACGCTCTTGCTCCATTTTCATCCAGTCAGAGGTGGCGCTGCGTTGGTTGCGCCGCGCCCGCACGCTGCCCGCCAGATGGATGGCGTTGCCGTAGAGCAGCAGCTTTTCGGTAAGCGTGGTTTTCCCCGCATCAGGATGGGAGATGATGGCGAAGGTGCGCCGTGCTTCTATTTCGTGTTGATATGAGCCGTCTAGTGCTTGCTCGGTCATGATTTGTTTTGTCCTAAAATAATGAAGATGATATACACAAAAAACCTCTCGCTGTTTGCTGGGCGAGAGGTTTTTCTAGGATAACATGTTTTTGAAGGAACGGGTAGGGAGAACGGCCGTTTCTCAGTTTATGATCAGCTTAAAATCATTAGGCATTGAATTGAATTTGCCGTTTCTTTGCAGACCGCCGCTGAATATATGCTGCCACGAGACTGACAAGCCCTAGGCCGGCAATCGTTAAACCCACCACAAACAATTGATCACGGGCGATAAGAGTCGGTAACAGCAGCAGCAAAATACCGAGCAGCAACAGTAAAAAGCCGCTCAAGATCATCGTGGATTTCGTTTCAAATTCTCGATGCGCTCTGGCGACGGTAACAAGGTCGAGCAGTCCAACAATGAGCGCGATCAAGCCCAACATGTAGGCCCAAATCGTTGTGGCAGCTTCGGGAAATACAAAGGGCAGCAGCAATATAAGCAGTCCGCCGATAATACTTAACGCCCCACGTGCCAGTACTGCCATGCTGCTGCTACCACCCCGTCCGCGTAAAGCGGCCACGCTGGTGATGACGCCATCAATCAGCAAGTAAAGCCCAATCACCAAGACGATGATAAGTAACGCCTGTTTTGGCGCGACGATTGCAACCACTCCCAACAATATCATGATAAGGCCACGTAAGAAGGATAATTGCCACCCACCTCGGGTCATTGCCCCTTTGATTACTTTGGAACCACTCGCTTCTGATTTGCTCATATGATTTCTTCCTCCAATTTTTAGTTGTCGCGTGAATTGTATGCGATGCGGTGCAAGTTGTCAGGGTATTGACTGCCAAAAGATGGATAGATTGGTTCAATCTTAAAGATTGAACCAATCTAAAAACCGCTTACTTACTCTTCAAGGGTCTGTGTCGATAAATCCCGACCGGCTCGCAGTTCTTTCTGGAAGTTGTGGTATTCACGATAAACGTGCATACCTGCCTTCTCATAAAGGTACGTGGCACCTGTCAAGCTGGAGGCATCGACACCCAGGCCAACGGATTGCCGACCGCGTGTGTGGAACTCGGCAAAGGAATGGTGGAGCAAGGCCAGGGCAATGCCTTGACGCCGCCAGTTGCGCCGCACAGCGAGTTGGTTCACCCACCCCCAGGTAGGATCGCCATTGTATTCTGGGTGACAGAGTGAAATGCCAGCAATCTCATCCTTGTCCATTGCCAAAAACCACAGTGTTGGGTCGAATTTCTCGTCTTTTGCCAGCCAACCTTGCCAATCTTTAACGGTTTCTGCCAACGGCTGCGGCACGTAGCCCCAATGATCTTGAAAGGCTTCGTCAGCGGCACGGACAACGGCCGTTAAGTCATCCACCTCCGCAAACGTTTTAATCACCATCCCATCCGGGAGTTGGGGCAAAGTCAGCGGTGCTTCCAGGTCGATGCGCATTGTCCAGAAGTAACGGACAGGCGTCATGCCATAATCCTGCAAAAGCTGTTTTGATGGTTCGTGGGTGCTAACTGTGCCACAGGACATTGTCACACGGGCATCCTCTGGCACACGCGCAAAAACTTGTTGCAGACGTGCTTCTGCCCAGCTCAGCAGGTAAGTGCCGATGCCCAACCCTTCATAATTTGGGTGTGTTCGTGCCCACACCCAGGTATTAACCGGTACGGCGCGAATGTCCCAAACCTCTGAATAGCCAACCAATTCTTCACCTGGCGAAAAGACTAACAGGGTATTGGTTTCCAGGTTGAATTTGTCTTGCGACCAATCCAGTTTGGTGTCTTCGATTGTGTGTTCTGCTCGGCCAACCTGGTTTTGGGAAGCGGCGTTCATGAGGGAAACGGCCGTTTCCAAATCTGCCATCGTCGCGGGTCTAGCGGTAAAACCAGCGGGTAAAAGTTGTTCGTTCGTTAATTCAGCTAACATAATAGGTTCTCCTGAGGTGCGACTCACTTCAAAAGTGCGTCGCACCTGCGTAAATTATGCTTCAATTGATCTTTTGCCTAAATCTTTGCCATCGCGTAATACTTTTTCGTAATCATCTATGCGACGGTTAACATGCATACCTGCTTTTTCGTAGAGACGGGTCGCTCCGGTTAAACTGCCGGCATCGACGAAGAGACCGGCCCGCTTCTTGCCACGCCGTTGAAAAACATTAAAACTGTGGTGGAGCAGTGCCAATCCTAACCCCTGTTTTCGCCAGGGTCGGCGAACACCCAGCACATTGACCCAGCCCATTTCTTCATCTTCATTACTGTGCCGTCGGCAAAGGGAAAAACCGGCAATTTCATCACCAGCCATCGCCAAGAACCACAAACCAGGTTCAAATTCTTCATCATTTTCAACCCAGTGACGGAACCGTTTCAGGCTTTCTTCTTCCGGTTCTTTAACAAAGCCCCAATGGTCTTGGAATGCCTCGTGTTGAGCGTGGAAAAGGGCGGTTAAGTCGTTAAACTCGACAAATGATGTCAACGTGATACCTGTTGGCCAACGAGGTGGTGGTTGAGGCTGTCCTTCCAGGTCAATCACCATCTGCCAGAAGTGGCGGCTGTTGGACATGCCATTGTCTCGCAGCAGTTGAGTAGCCTGTGTAACGGTGCTGGCTATAAAACTCGCCATGACGACACGGGCATCTTCTGGCAGGCGTGGAATTGCTTGACGGGCACGCGCTTCAGCCCATGCCATGCCAATTGAGCCGATTCCTAGTCCTTCATAGTCCGGGTGAGTTCGTCCCCATGTGCCAATTTTGACAGGAATTGGGTTTGTATCATCTACATCGTTGTAGCCTACCAGCTTGCCATCTGGTGCGAAGGTGAGCCGGGTGCTGGTGGCAAGATCAAAACCAGGTGTGGTAAAGAAACTTGTCATATTGCTCATAGACACTTCCGGTTTACCGGTATAGGCGATAGCGCAGACGTTGAGCAAGTCTATAATGGCTTCAATATCGTCCATTGTGGCGGGACGAGTGGTGAAGCCAGTTGGTAGTGTGTTTTCTACTATTTGTTCAAGTAACATGATAAATCTCCGATTATCAAAGGTGGAATTTAGAAATCAGAAGGCGGAAAAATATGCGTTGCAGATGCTGCCTTTTGCCTTCTGCCTTTATACTGTGACGCCTAATTTTTCTAATTCATCAGGCACATTTGTGCCTGGTTTGAAGTGGATGGTGGCCATGCCCAGCTCTTGAGCGGCCTGAATGTTGTGGGCGAAGTCGTCGATGAAAACGGTTTCAGCGGGTTGGCGGTTCAGGCGTGCCAGGGTGCGCTGGTAAATGCGCGGGTCTGGTTTCATCACTTTTTCTGCGGCGGAACCGACGATGAGGTCGAAGGCATCGGCGATGTGGAACTGGTTGGTGAGGGCATTGTGCAGGTTGTCGGTGGCGTTGCTGATAACGGCCGTTTCATATTTCGGCCGCAGCGTGCGAATAAAATCCACCAACCCACTATCCAGCACATCCCCAGCCCAGAATCCAGCGCGAAACGCCGCCAACTCAGAATCATTCAGATTGAGCCTCTGCCCGACCCAAACCCATAACGCATCATCGGTTATAGCGCCGCATTGAGCTTTGGTTCCCATCTCACTGTTAAACACGATGGTTTCTGATTCCCACGCAGCCAGACCGAGCTTCTTTTCCCATTGCCGTCTACTACTGTGATCTGCTGTGCGCACGATGACGCCGCCGATGTCGAATATGATTGCTTTTATCATGTGAAATCTCCAAAAAATGTTGCAAGGTTGCAAAGTGGCAAAGTAAAAAGGTATCCGTGTATCGAATTTACCCTGCAACCTTGCAACTCTGCCACCCTGCAACTGATATAAAATTTTCGCCTGCACCTTGGGAGATCAAACAGAATTGAGGATCAAAAAAGGCCGCAGGCTGTTGAGCGCTGCGGCCTTAACTTGTTGATTATGTCAAGTTAATGGATCGCAGGCGCAGAACGAGCAGGTAAATTGCCAGAATGAACGGTAAAAATTGTGAACATCTTGTTGATTGTATTGCTCATGTCGGTGCGCCTCCTTTAAGAATTTTGACGATGTTAACCATAGCATATGGGTGTGTAAATCGTCAAGAGTGAATTTTTGAATTTTTTGTACTCGTTCCACGCTGTTGTAGTTTAAGAAAATAATCGGGTAATCATTTGCTGAGGTAGGCACGCTTTTGTGCCACACGCCCACGTGCCGGGTTTTGCAAGACCCGTTCGCACGTGGGCGTGCGAACTCCGCCATGATCCGATTAAATTTTTAACTTGCAAGAGCGTGGAACGAGATGTTGTATTTTGGAATGGTACGTTATTCATCCAGCAGGACAACGGGTTCTTCGTAATAGCGCAGGCGGCTGCGGGACAGTTTTTCTTCGAGGAACTCGTTGAACCAGAAGCGTTTGGCTTGCACCGGCTCATCTTGTTTGAGGCGAGCCAGGTCGGCGTTGAGGCGCAGGATGCGGCCGGGGATGACAAAGCGGGTCAGCCCGGCAGGCACCAGCCCGCCTCGGCTGGCAACGTCGAAAATGGTTTCGGGTTGGAATTGGGGGAATATGGCAACGGCCGTTATCTGTGGAAATTGGCTCAACAAACGCGGCATATCGGTGAGCAGGGTGCGCTCCACATTGCCCCAGCGCGTGTAAGCGGCGACGAGATCATTCATGACAGCCAGCCGATCATAGCCATCGGCAACCTGGGCGACAGTTGTTTCCCCGTCTCGATCCAGGAAATAACACAAGTTCCGTTCATTCTGAAAAACCTGCGAGACCTTGATGGCGGGCAAAGGCGCAAAGATGAGACCCGGAATCGTTGCCAAATGGTGCTGCAAATCAGTAAAGGTGCGAGGGGTGACGCGCTGTCCGCCGGAAATGGCATGATACCAGGTGTGCAGTTGGAAGCGCCCTTCGTCTGGCGGCACAACTTGCACAATGAGGTACGGATAATTCAGTCGTTTGAAGGCGGTGGAGCGCGTCGCGCCGTCGAGAACGACATACTTACCGTTCCAGAAGGTGGCAATGGGCGGGTTTGCCAGGAGGCCATCTTCTTCCAGCCGATTCATGAGCCGGGCGACCCGTTTGTCGTCTACTTGCTCATGCGGCACGACGAGTTCGGCGGGAACGAGTTCCAGCGACAGGGTTTCACTGGGGCGCTTTTTCTCGAGAACGGCCGTTATCTGGCGAGCAATATTGATGGCGGCATCCCGTTGGCGGTTGCCCACGATGGTGTTCGCGTGTGGCACGACCATCACGCGCGGATGATTGCGTAACTGCTGGGCAGTGTCGTCGATTTCAGCCTGATCATGGGGGAATTCGGGGACGGCGGCATCGGATAAACGGCCGTTTATCAAAGCTGCCAAGAGGGCTGCCTCATCCACCAACTCAGTGTGGCCTGGATTGATGACACTGGCCGATGATTTCATCAGCGCAATTTCTTCTGCGCCAAGAATGGGGTTCGTTTTTTCGTTTTCATGCACATGAAGGCTCACAAAGTCGGACTGTTTGAGTAACTCCACGAGATCGGTATCTTCCACGCCAGCGGCGAGCGCCAGTTCCGGCGTGAGGCGGGGCTGGTTGACAAGGACACGCATGTCGAAGGCGTGGGCGCGGCGGGCGACCTGCCGTCCCACCCGACCGAAGCCGATGATGCCCACTGTTTTGCCTGCTAAACGGCCGTCGGCAAAACTGGAAGCCAGCGCCAACATCCAGCCCAACACATGTTCAGCAATGGCGACGGAGCCGCTGCTCGGCACATTCACCACGCTAATCCCCATCGAACGGGCGGCACTGACATCGATATTGTCCAGCCGTGTGCCTAAACAGCCGATGGCGCGCAGGTTAATACCATTTTCGATGATCTCTTCGCTGATTTTTGTATTCTGATCCACGATGATGGCGTGGACACTGCTAATTTTCTCTAACAGCGTTGCTTCTGAAATGTTGGGCTGGAGGTCGATAACGGCCGTTTTCTCCAAAATTTCTAGTCCCGCCGCATCAATGGGGTCACAGACGAGTACGCGGGGAAGTTTGGCAGGTTTGCGGAGCGGGGTCAGAATTGAGGCATGTTTTTGGGCGGGCATGGGTGCTTTCCGCGCGGCCAACAGCGGCACGATGGCCTGAAAATCAACGTTGCCGCCGCTGAGAATCACGCCAACCCGTTTGCCGTGCGACTGGTATTGTCCCGTAAACAACGGCGCCAGGGCCACTGCCGAACTGGGTTCCACCACAATTTTGAGCCGCGTCCACAGAAATTCCAGCGTTTCCAGAATGGCATCTTCGTTGACGGTGGTCATGTCGTGCACGTATTCGGCCATGATAGCCAGGTTGCGCTCACCAATGAAGCGGGTGCGCAAGCCATCGGCGATGGTGTCTGGCACATTGTCCAGGCTGAAGATTTGCTTGCTGCGCCAGGAACGGTTGGCATCGTCGCCCGCCTGTGGCTCGACACCGACAACGCGACATTTTGGGGATTTAACGGCCGTTGCCAACGCACTGCCACTAATCAAGCCGCCGCCGCCCACCGGCACAAACAGCGTGTCCAGTTCGCCCACCTCTTCAAATAGTTCCCAGGCGGCCGTGCCTTGTCCCGCAATGATGGCGTCGTTGTCGTAGGGATGGATGAGCGTGTAGCCAAACTTCTCAACCAATTCTGCCGACACCTTTTCACGGTCAACGGCCGGGCAGGTGACAATTTCTGCGCCATAACCGGCCGTGGCGGCCATTTTCACAGGCGGTGAATCGTCGGGCATGACGATGGTCGCTTTAACACCGTTCAACTTCGCCGCCAGCGCCAGCCCTTGCGCATGGTTGCCACTGGAATGCGTCACGACCCCTTTAGTCTTCTGCTCATCCGTCAATTGGCTGATGGCGTTGTACGCGCCACGAAACTTAAACGCCCCAACGCGCTGGTAGTTCTCACACTTGAGGTAAACCTCACAGCCGCAAATCTCATTCAGCGTGCGCGAAGTCATAACGGGAGTACGGTTGACGATGCCTGCCAGTCGTGCAGCGGCAGCAGAAATATCGATGGGATTTGTCATGTGAGTTCCTGTTTTTGGTGAACGGTTATCGGTATTCGGTAATCGGTAGATTTTACCGTTCACCGTTTACCGTTTACTGATCACTAATCCCCGTTCACCGCAGCCGGTTTATCATCTCAATGCGGCGAAAGGCTTCAAAATAACCGACTTCCCGGAAACCTTCATATTGTACTTCATCAAATAAGTTTTCGGTGATGGTGTCTTGCCGTTGATGGCGATGGTGGAGCATGTGGAGGATAGCGGCAGTTACTTCTGCGGTATCGCCTACTGTCACTTCTACAATGACACGGGTCAATTGTAATAACCCGGCATGATAAGTTACCCAGCCACGTCCCCCATTTTCTAGCTCCACAACCAGAGCAGACAAGTTTTTAACATGACGGAAAGTCTCGATTTCATTCAGCCAGTTGGGGCGCTCTTTGCGATGGGACAACAAGATGATGGCATCTTCATGATCCAACGGGGTCACGCTTTTGTATTTGATGTGGGCTGGCAGTTCCGTATTAGAATTAGGCGGTCGGCGGGCCACGATGAGTTCTCTTGTTTCTTGAAAGCCGATGTCCTTGAAAAGCAGATGAGCTGGTTTGTTGCCTTTAATAACTTCTAACCAGACTGTATCCACATCCAGGATGACTTGGGACTGTCTCAACAGCTCATTCATGATGAAACGCCCCACCCCTTTACGCCGACCAACGGGCAGCACACCCAAGCGGGTAATCCAACTCCGACTGCCACGTACCCCCAACATGCCTAACCCTTGAATAATGTTGCCATCCATGACAACGCAGGAACGAGCCAGGTTAACATCATAGACAGTTGAATATTCTCGCATGCGGGCAACGTTCATGGGCATAGGAACAACATAGTCGATGCGGGTTTGATTATAGGCATCGACAAGCTCCTCATAGGAAAAGAGGTTAGCTGGTACTAAATCCATGAACGCTGTGGGATCAGTCAAGATACGCTGCTACCTGATCTGGGAATTTTCGGATGTCGATAGGTTTGGTGATACAGCCATCGCAGCCATAACGCTGGGCCATCTTTTCTGCCGTATCGGCCGGCCAGGCAGTTACGGCCACGATGGGGACATCTTTCATTTCAGGAATTTGTTTGAGCAATGTGACAACAGTTTGACCATCAATATCCGGCAACCCCATATCCATGAGGATGAGGTCTGGCTGTTCGTCGATAGCCATGGCAACGCCCGTTTCACCATCTGCAGCATGGAGAAGCCGATAAGGATATGGTTCTAACACGCGCTCAATGAGCAATTTATTGGCGAGGTTGTCCTCGATTTGTAGGATCGTTATCATGCCCCATTGCTCCTTGTTTTGTGAATCTGTTCTTTATTAAGCGGCTGGTGGCGGGACGGGGAGGTCAGCAACGGCCGTTTCCTTCCATTTTTGTCCTTCATCAATCAGCATGACGGGAATACCGTCGCGGATGGGGTATTTGTAGCCAGAGTCGGCGCAAACAAGCCAACAATCATGGACAAGTTCGAGCTTGCCAGGATCGTCGCCATATTCGGTGGATTGCACGGCTACGGGACAACGCAGGATTTCTAGTAATTCAGGGCTAATGGGAAGGGATGTTTTTGTGCTCATATTTACCTCTTTTTATGAATTTATATTCTCTTGGAAGGTTAACTGATACGGTCATTGGTCATTAGGTTTTGCCACCTTTAGCCAGCGGTTAAAATCGCGCCTAGATTTACGAAGTCGGCCTTCGCCGACTGCTCTCAGTCCACGAAGGTGGACTCTTTTGTAAGCGATGCGCAAATTTATTCGCTGGGTTAGAAGGTCGAAACTTTGTGACACTATGATTACGCAACTGATCAGTCGTAAAGCGCCACAAGCATCTGTTTTCTGGTGCTTTTTATCAAGCGTGATGATACGCAAGATGGTTGGTTGTGGCAAATGTAAAAGGGGCTGGGTTCACGAGTGACCTGTCAGAAACCAGGGTCTAGGAGGCTCCGGTATACTCCCGCCCACCACTGCTCGTCTACGGGCTGCGAGCACAGCGGAAGCCCACGGTGGCACTGATAAAATCTGGGGTGAAATTACTGCGGTTGGCGGAACGGATACGGTCGGCGAGATTATTATCAGGCCAGGCACCGCCGCGAATGACTTTGTTGAGGTTTATTTCGGGGCCAAGTGGATTGTTGCGCGGGCTAATGCTGTAATAATCCTCGTCGTACCAATCGTTTGTCCATTCCCACAGGCTGCCGGCCATGCCGTAGATGCCAAAAGGGCTTCGCCCGTCGGGAAGCGCATCCACGGGTTTGAGGTTGTCGTAGCTAGTGCTGGCGAAGACGGCTTTGGTTTCGTCAGGCGCGTCGTTGCCCCAGGGATAAATGCGGCCGTCGTCGCCTCGGGCGGCAAATTCCCATTCAGCTTCGGTGGGCAACCGCGCCCCCATCGCTTCACAGTAGGCTTGAGCGCCATACCAGGAAACGTGGTTGATGGGGTAATTGGAGTATCCGGTGAACGGGATGTAGATGAAACTGCCATCGCCTTGGTCTTCTTCGATGAGGTAGCTGGTGAACCCTGCTTCAAAGCGGGGATGGAGGCAGTCATGGCCGGAACACGCTTCTTTGTAGGTGCCGATGCGGTTGAGGAAGGCCGCATATTGAGCCACGGTGACTTCAAATTGGTCTAAATGGAATGGGTCGAGTTTGACTTCGTGCTGCGGTCTTTCGTCGGGAGCGGCGGTGAAATCTGCTTCAAGCGCCCCCATCATGAAGGTGCCACCGGGGATGTAGCTCATTTTCATGCCGTCTTCTACCCGCGTGTAATCTTCCACGGGTGCGTCCAGGGTTGGGCTGGGGGCGGGGGTGGGTGTTTCGCTTGGCTCGGATGTGGGCATGGTGGTGGGGGTGTCGGTGGGGAGTGGTGTGGCTGTTTCGGTGGGAACGGCCGTTGCGGTAGCTGAAGGTGTGGCGGCAATCATGGCAGCGGCCATCGCTTCTGTGGTCTGGAGAACGGCCGTTTCTGAGATAGGCGGCGGTCCTCCGGCGAGTTGTTGTTGCAGGGGTGTGCGGAATATGAAAGCGGCGACGATGAAAGGCCAGGATAACCAGTCCGATTAAGGCATAAATCGGCATACGGGAACCTTGTCGTTCGCCGGGCATCCGGTAGTCGGTGCGTTCTCTGGGGTGCTTCTCGCCGAATGTAGAAGCTGGCGGCGGGCAGGGTGCTGTTGGGTGTCTTGGGTTGACGAGCGACTAATTGTTGGTGAACGGCCGTTACGTCAGCCACCGTAACGTGGCGCAAGCCTGATGTCTCTTGTCGTTTGCGGATGGCGTTGCAGTAAAGCTGGGTTTCGGCAGGATGTCCCCCCGTTATCTGGTAGACGAATTCGGCAGCATCCCGAAATATGGTGAAATCATTCTGCTGTTGAATCATGACGATGGTTTCGTCTTTCGACAGGGTTTGGATTTTGTAGTGGGGGATATTGCCGATGGCCGCGAGGGCATCGGTATCGTCATCAGGCAAGGGGTAGTTGAACGTAAATAAGGTGTAGGCCCGAGATTGGGCATGGATGAGTCTATAGAATGCCTCGAAGGTTTGTGGTTCAAAACTGCCATCTTTCTCGGCGTTGAGCAGTAAATTGATGTTGTCACAAAGCAGGAGTAATTTTTTCTGCCCTAATTTTTCCAGGGCGGGGAGCAAAAATTGACTGCTGAATGCTTTGTAGGGGGCAACAACAAAATCGGCCTTGGTGGGTGGCGCGATGTCGATTCCTTTTTCTTGCAAGGCTTGAACGGCCGTTTGTGCCATGTCACTGAGGAAAATGCTCAAACTGTCGTGGAGCAGGTTGTCGAAGTTGAGGTAGACAGGCACGATGTCGCGCCCCAGTTGCCCGTCTATAATTTGATTGAGAACGGCCGTTTTGCCAATGCGTGGGGGACCCGTGAGAACAAGGGGCTGGGTGGGTGATTTTTGAGCGAGACCCTTCTGTATCCAAGCAAACACATCCTGACGGCCATAGAAGGAACGGCCGTTTTCTGGCGTCGATGTTGTGTTTGCAGCTTGTTCAGCAACCATAATGGTGATTTTATCCTTTGCCACCTGCCGGATAAGAAGAGTATAGAAAGTTTACGATTATTCGCCAAGCCTATCAGGAGAATTATGGACTCATGTACTATCTCAATTTTTCCTGAAGGTTGGGTACACTTCGCCATCAAAAAAGAAAGAATACGTTGATAGGATATGGTTCATGAGGCAATTTTACACCCTACTATTTATGCTCTTGCTTCTGTTAAGTATTGTCGTTGTAGCGGTACAAGCAGGTGAGCAGAGTTTACCCCAAAATCAAGGAAGCGAAACCTATAAAGTTGTCGCTCAACCAGGAGAATTGAATCCGATCTCTCCTGATGTAACGCTGTTGGCAGATTATGGCTCATACCAGCTATTTTCTGTCTCCACCACGCAGCTAAATCGGTTAAACAGCACCCAGACTCATGCCTATGTGGCGGATGAGATGAATGTGATGGAACTCAATGGGCATGTCATCAATACCCAACATGATGCGGCCTTGGTGTCTCCTTTTAATTCAGCCCTAACGCCAACTGGCGGCTCGTTGCACCTGATTCAGTTTGTGGGGCCGATAAAGGATGAGTGGCTGACTGCGATACGCGCCACGGGAAGTGACCCAATTCACTATATTGCCAATAATGGGTATCTGGTGTGGACGGCTGAAAACGGCCGTTCTCAGCTCAATACCCTAACCAATCAAGATACATTCCTGCAATTTAATGCGCCCCTTGCCGCCCAGCCTGAAAGTGAGTCCTGATTTGGTGGCGGAGATGGCAGATGGGAAGGAAACGGCCGTTGTCCCCATCATCATCCAAATCGTACAGCATGACGGTCAGGCCGCCAGCGAAACAATCATAGAAAATCTGCTCGTCACACAAACCAGCGCTTGGCAGCCCGTCCTAAAATTCCAGACCATTCATGGCACAGTGCGGCAAAGCGACGTGTCCACAATCGCCCAACTGCCCGATGTCTACTGGATGGGCTTACAGCAGCCCCCTGAATTGATGGATGAAGTACAAGGCCAAATCGTCGCTGGCAATATCATCACCACCAGCGCCTATTCCGCCATACCCACCGGCCCAGGTTATCTGGCCTGGGCTAGACAGCTACGGCTTCAGCCAAAACCCCGCTGATTACCCCATCGTCGATATAACCGATGATGGCATTGGCAATGGCAACGCCAATACTGCTGCTGGCGACCAAACCTTTCGGCACATTGGGTTCCACAGCCAATGCCAGCCGAATTGGCCTATATTGGCAATTGCACAGAGGCCAACAATGGCGGTGGCGTGGGCGGTCATGGGCATCTTAATTTAAGCATCGCGGGTGGATATGATACCCGTTCAGGCTTCCCGTATCGTGATAGTAGTGGTATCAACTCGGTTTAGGTATCAATCCCTACGGCCGTTTTGGCGGCACTCGTCTATTTAATTACAATAGCGGCACCTTTTGGGATTGGTCAGCCTGCGGCAGTACGTATACAGGCATTATCAAACAAAACCACGACAGCGGTGCCCAAATTAGCAACAACTCTTGGGGGAATACGTCAACCAGCTACGGAATCTCAGCCCAAGCCTATGATGTAGGCGTGCGGGATGCTGACTTAGACGAACCAGGAAATCAGGAGCTAATCTATATTTTTTCAGCGGGCAACGCTGGCAGCTCCGCTATTCAATTGGCAATCCGGCCACAGCCAAAAACGTGATTACCGTGGGCGCTTCGGAAAATTACCGGCCGTATGACATGGATGGTTGCGACAAAGGGCCATTAGAGGCAGATGATGTGATGGATATTGCCGCATTTTCTAGTCGCGGCCCAGCTATCGGGAAGCAGAGCCAAGCCAGAGCTAGTTGCCCCCGGCTCACACGTGCAGGCGACAGCTTCTACCAATCCGCTGTTTAATGGCAATACCGTTTGCGGTAGTCAAACCAATGACGGCCAATTCCCGGCAACGGATGCCTTTTACCCCATAGGTCAAACTGTGTTTACCTGGTCGTCGGGAACCAGTCACGCCGCTCCGGCCGTGGCGGGCATTGCCTCTCTCTATTATTACTGGCTTGAACATACGTATCAGCTAAAGACACCTAGTCCGGCAATGATGAAGGCTTATCTGATAGCCCACACGCTGTATCTCACAGGCGCCAGAGCAAATGATACGCTGCCCGGTGCGGCGCAGGGATATGGGATGCCCGATATGAGCCTCGGTTTGGACGATACGTCACGTGTCTTCTTGGATCAGAACGTTGTTATTTGGCAGTTCCGGTGAGCAGTGGACTAAAGAAATTAGTGTGCGCTGATCCCTCAAAACCGGTGCGCATTGTGCTGGCATATACGGACGCCGCCGGAGCCGTGGGCAGCAGTCCACAAGTGAATGATTTGAATTTGCGCCTGGATACAGCCACAGAAACGTATCTTGGCAATCATTTTTCACTTCAATGGAGTACGCCGGCGGATGAACCGGACAGCAAAAATAATTATGAAGCTATCTTTTTACCGACTGGGTGAGACTGGCACGTTAAGTCTAACGGTGACGGCATTTAATATTGTCGGCGATGGCGTGCCGAATAATGGGGATACGACGGATCAGGATTTTGCCCTGGTTTGTTACAACTGTGCTGAGTTTTTGGAGGTCGTGCCTGCCAGCCAAACGGTTTGTGCATTAACTGACAACGAGGTGGTGTATGCGGTAACGGCCGTTTCCGCATCAGAAGTGAATGAAACGATAACCTACAGTGCCGCCAATTTGCCACCGGCCACATCGGCCGGTTTCAATCCCAATCCGGCAATCTATCCGGCAAGCAGCACCCTGACCCTTTCTAATTTAAAGCGCAGCGCCAGCCGGCAACTATCTCATTGACATTCAGGGTGTTTCAACGGTGATGACGCGCACCGCCCAGGCTGAGCTGGAATTAATTGCCCAGAATCCAGACGCCCCGGCTTTAAATTTACCAGCCGATGGCACAAGCGTGGCGTCGGGTTCTGTGCTTTTAACCTGGGATGCCTCACCCCTGGCAAAGACCTATTCCGTCGAAATTGCCACAGACAACACCTTTACAAATTTGGTTGAAACGGCAACGGATTTAACCGGAACAAATTATCAGACAGCCAAACTGCCTGCAAGCACGACCTATTATTGGCGAGTCAGCGGGAGTAATGGCTGTGGGCGTGGTAGTTTTTTCTCAGCCATTTACTTTTTCAACATGGTATGAGCTTTATCTGCCGCTTATTTTAAAGGATTAGGGGGAGTGGGCGTTCACTTACCTGCACCGATTGAGCCATGCGTGTGACCAATGACGTTGCTGCTGCCTTCAATTTCAAAGGTGATGGGGCCATCAAAGGGGGCAACGGCCGTTATCAACACCTCTGTGCCTGGACGCAGCCCCAACTCAGCCAGGTAGCGCAGCCGTTCACTATTGCCATCATCAGGAATGCGGGCAATGATCACTATTTCACCGGGGGAAACGGCCGTTAAGGCGCGTGTTTCTTGGTGGATTATCGTACCATCTTTGGCAGGAATCGGATCGCCATGCGGGTCAATTGTGGGATTGCCCAGAACCGCAGCAATCCGTTCTGCCAACTTTTCACTGATGACATGTTCCAATAACTCGGCTTGTTCATGAACCTCATCCCATTCAAAACCCAAGGCTTCAGAAAGATACAATTCTAATAAGCGATGATGTCGGATCACCTCCAGCGCAATCTTCTCCCCAGCCTCGGTGAGCCTGACTCCATAATGTTTTTCATAATCAACCAGATTGAGCTTGGCCAGGCGCTGCAACATGCTGGTAACAGACCCCGGCTTCACATCGCGGGCTTCCGCAACGCGTGACGTGCTAACCGGGCTTTCTTCCTCAGCCAGCATATAGATAGTCTTTAAATAATCTTCAATGGCTTGATGATTCAGCGCGTCTCGTTGAGTAGAGGAACCTTGATCTAGTGCGTCAATTTTGGGCATGTTGTCTCCATGCAGGAAAACTAGCAAAAAGCCTGATGATTGTCAACCATAATTGACGGGAAACGGCCGTTCCCGTTATACTTTGCTCGCTCTCAGCTTCATCGAGAGTGTTGAGCATGGAGAGCAACTATGAAGCAAGTGTGGATAAGCAAAGCCGGTACGCCCACCGTTTTGCAACTGAGAGAAAACCCCGACCCCATTCCCCGAAATGGGGAGGTACGCATTCGCGTACAGGCCAGCGGCGTCAACTTTGCCGATATTTTAGGACGCATGGGCATGTATCCAGACGCCCCCGAAACCCCCTTTGTGCCTGGCTACGAAGTAACGGGGGTTGTTGATGCCATTAGTCAGGGAGCCGTTGATGTCAAAGAAGGAGACGCCGCTCTGGCACTCACCCGCTTTGGCGGCTACAGCGATGTGGTTTGCGTGCCACACAATCAGGTATTTAAACGACTGGACTGGATGCCCATCAACGATGCCGCCGCTATTCCCGTCGCGTATTTAACGGCTTATCAAATGCTCGTGGTGATGGGTTCGCTCAAACCGGGAGATAAGGTGCTGATTCATGCAGCGGCTGGCGGCGTGGGTCTGGCCGCCCTGGATATTTGCCGCATCATCGGCGCAGAAACATACGGCACAGCCTCCCCCGCAAAACACGACTTTCTCCGAGAACGCGGCCTGGATCATCCTATTGATTACCGAAATTATGATTATGAACGGGTGGTAATGGACTTAACGAGGGGGAAAGGGGTGCAAATTGTGCTGGATTCCCTGGGCGGCCGCCATTGGCAAAAGAATTACAGACTGTTTATGCCCACTGGTCGCCTCATCTATTTTGGCGCGAGCAGTATGGCAACGGGTTCCCGTCGTTCTCGGTTAGAAATGGTCAAAACAGTGCTGCGTGTGCCATTCCACACCCCGTTTGGCCTGATGAATGACAACAAAGCGGTGCTGGGCGTCAATCTAGGCCACATGTGGGAACATGCTGATCTGATGCAAGATTGGATGAAGCAAATTGTCGCTTGGTATGATGAAGCGCTGTTTCGGCCGCATGTGGATAAGGTATTTAAGTTTGAAGAGGCGGCGGCGGCGCATCAATATATTCAGGACAGGAAAAATGTGGGGAAGGTGCTGCTGAAACCGTGACAGAAGATTGGACCAATCTTGGAGATTGGTCCAATCTAACATTCAAACTAGAACCGACGGCGTTTTACTTCCAGGCCAACACCGAGCATGATGAACCCGAAACCAGCAAAAGCAACAACGGCCGTTAACAACGTAACATAGTTAGTAGGAGCCGCTGGTGCGCCAGATTCCGGCAGCACAACAGAAGGCAGGGACTTGTCCACCAATATAAATCGGATGGATAGGATAGACTGGTTGCACAGGCCCTGTCCAGTACCCCACCTTAGCGACACAGAAATTCACATCAAGTGCTTCTTCACTGCCAAAGTTGATATTGGCATACAGGGGATTTACAGAAGTCACCACCCAATCAGAACTGGGCGTTGCTGTCACTTTCCAATTACTAAAGCCTGCTTCTGCCAGCCCATATGTGCCGTTTTCACCTGTGTACAGATGGATTGTATGATTGCCATCACTGCTCACAAATTCCAAGGAGACACCCGCCACAGGTTCTTCACCCGCGACACCGGTATTGACGCATTTGCCATCACCATTGACATCCTGGTAAACAGCGCCACGAATCGTACCTCTGCCTTCACCATAGGCGCTGGCAATACTTACCGTCAAAGCCAACAACATCATCAAAGTTAGACCAATTATGATTGTTTTTTTCATCTGATTACACCTCCTATTAATAACGAACAAACCAATTTCTATTTGCCAATCAATGCGAAAGCGCTGTTTTGACTGGCTCTGCCACCACCACAAGACGGTGGGAGTTATCTGTGTAGGGCCAACAAGTGACGAGGGTGATGCGTTCGTCTTCTGTTGGGGCAATCCATTGCGCATTTTCCAGACGCACGTCAATAGACTGACCGCGTTCTGGCAAGATTTCTTTGGCGGTAATGCGGTAGGTATATTCTTGGTTCTCATCAAACATGATGAGTTCATCGCCTTCTTCTAAATCGATTAAATCTCGGAAGACTTCGCCGTATACGTTATGATGTCCATTGAGAACGGTATTGCCGGGTTGGCCGAGTCTAGCTGAGTTTTCATGCCACCCCGCTACATAACCTGCGGGAACAAGCCATTGGTAGTAGGTTTGCCCGCCTTGGATCACAGCCTCAACGCCAATTCGTTCAACGGGTGCATCGAGATCAATGGCGGGGATGACGAGGCGCATGGGGAAACCGGTCAACGGCTCTTGCGCCAACGCTTCGTCCATGGTGACGAGGCCATCAACTGCTGCTTGTTCTTCGACAGGTGTTTCTGGCAGCAAAACGGCCGTTTCCGGCTGAGGTGTTAGGGTCGGCACAACCGCTACAGAAGCAGGTGTGGGAATGGCGATGGTCTCTGGCACAAGGGGGCGGATTACATTGTAAACAGATGAGGGCATGGTACTGGGCATCAACAGCCAAATGGCAGCGACCGTCAGCAAAACAATCATACCAATGGAGATTAAAACGATACTTAGCGGCACACGGGCTTCATTCGCCCTTTTTTGTCCAGACATGCCCGTAGTATAAACGACTAATCCGCTTATGTAAAGAATTATGAAGCGCTTTAGACGGTGTGAAAAGTGGCAGCCAACAACGCTGGCAAGATGCTGCCCGCTCCCCCGGTTAAGGCATAATCAACATGCGAGGTGAGGGGTGTAGGCTGCGGATTTATTTCGACGGTGATGGCACCCGCCTGGATGGCTTCTATGGGCAGTGAAGCGGCGGGCTGCACGAGCGCTGAGGTGCCGATGGAGAAGAAGATGTCGCAGGATTGGGCGCTGGAAACGGCCGTTTCCAACGCATCATGTGGCAAACTTTCCCCAAACCAGACCACGTCTGGTCGCAACAGGCCGCCGCAATGGGGACAGCGGGGTGGGACTTCATCAGTTGGCGGCCAGGATTGGATTAAACGGCCGTTATCAAAACATTTTGTGCGCATGATATTGCCGTGCAGTTCAATTAGGTTCTGACTGCCAGCCCGTTGATGCAGCCCATCTACATTTTGGGTGATCAGCGTGAACGTTGGCACCTTGCTTTCCAAGCCCACCAAGGCCAGATGGCCGGGATTCGGTTCTGCTTTGGCGACCAACTCGCGCCGCCAGGCATACCATTCCCACACCAGCTTGGGGTTGCGGTAAAACGCTTGGGGTGTTGCCAATTCCTGCGGGTCGTACTGCGCCCACAGCCCCGTTTGCGCTTCGCGGAAGGTAGGCACGCCGCTTTCCGCCGAAATGCCTGCGCCCGTTAACACGGCAACGTGATTGGCTGTTCGTAATGCCTCAATGAGTTTGTGTGGAAATAGTTCAGTCATCATTCACTTCCCAAGACCCGAAGGGTTTGAATAGTTACGGCATCAAACTACTCGGGACTAAACCCTTCGGGTCTGGATTTTCGTCCTTATATCAGATCCAAAATCAGCTTCGCCAGTGAAAAATAAATCAGCAGACCAGTTGCATCGACAACGGTGGAGATCATGGGGCCGCTAATGACAGCGGGGTCAATATTAAATCGGTCAGCCACAATGGGCACGACGGTCGCCACCATCATGGCCCACAGGACAACCGCCGCTAAGGTAATAGCGACAACGATGGCAATTTCAAAGCCAGTATTCCAGGTGATGGCCCGCACAAAGCCGATCCCCATCATCGTCACACCCAGCATGAGCCCAACCGACAGCTCTTTGCGCACGGCGTGTAACACATTGCCCAGTCTCACCTCATCCAGGGTGATGGCACGGATGATAGTGGCTACGGTTTGGGAGCCAGCGTTACCGCCCGTACCAATAATAAGCGGAATGAAAAGACTGAGGGTGATGACAAGTTCCAATTCATGCTGGAAGGCATTGAGAACGGTTCCCGTCAGCGTGGAGGCAACAAACAGGAGAAACAGCCAGCCAATCCGTTTTTTAACCATTTGTATGGCAGAGACGGCAAAATAAGGCTGAGTTAAAGGTTCGGAACCACCCAGTCGCTGAATATCTTCGGTGGCCTCGTCGGCGACAATGTCTAAGACATCATCGACGGTGACTACGCCCAGGAAACGGCCGTTTTCATCCACCACTGGAATCGAATAATAATCATATCGGGCTACCATCTCCGCCAATTCCTCCTGGTCGGCAGTGGCAGGAATCGTCACCACGCCCTCGCGCATAATCGACTCAATCGTCGCCTCCGCTGGCGTGCGGATCAGACTACGCAGCGGAATCACGCCCGTTAGCCGATTCTCTTCATCGACAACATAGAGATAGTACAATGATTCAGTCTCGCCCAAACTACGCATATATTTTAATGTTTCATCTACCGTCCAGGAACTGTGCAGTGCGGCAACGTTACGGGTCATCAGACGACCGGCCGTTTCCTCTCCGTAAGAAAGCAGTTCCTCAACTTCGGCGCGATCCGCAGGCTCCATTAACTCGATGAGCCGGTCTGCCTGAGCATCGTCTAAATCTTCCAGGAACTCGGCCGCATCATCCATCGGCAGTTCGTCGAGCATGTCGGCCAATCGTTCTTCATCGACCATTTCCAGCATGTGCTGGCGCACAAGGCTGCCTGTTTCATCCAGCACCTCACTGGCGGTTTCCATCGGCAGCAAGTCGAAGACGATGAGGGCTTCTTCAGGCGTTAGTTGATCTAAAATGTCTGCAATATCGGCGGGATGAACGTCAACTAGAAGGCGTCTTATTTTGCCTGTTTTGTTCTTTTCGAGCAGGTTCTCTATCTTCTTTACGGATGGGATTTTTATGGTTTGTTCTTCCATACAGGCACCTCTCTTGGTGAAATGTAAAGGGAAAATGAAGCGGTTTAGCGCAGAATTTTTGAAAAGGGGGAGTCGGAAGCTCCAGGGTTGTCACAAATCAGTGGCACGGTTTTTTTGTCCTGATTGTGAGTGCCAGTTGTCTATTATAACTGAACTGGCGAGGCAAACGAACAACAGGCTTGTGAAAGCAATGGTGGCGTACGGGCTTTCTGTAAAAAAACTTTGATGAATATGGGCAGAACGGCCGTTTCTGGCTACTACGGTTATTGGGTAAATAATAGAGTTGTTCCCAAATAGCCAGAGTAAATTTTTAGGACACTGATACGGTCAAACACTGAGGTTTTTTTTATCAGCGTTCGACCATATCAGTGTCCCTTTTTCATTCAGGAACAAGTCCAGTGCTGAAGTTAGTAGAGAGAACAAGATAACAATAAGTTTGCCACGCGGCAGATAGGGAGGATGGAAGCAGCTTGTTTGCAGGGAATTAAAAAGAATTACGAAGGAACTACGAAGGAATTAAAAAGGAATTAAAAAGCGAATACGAAGGAATTAAGAAGCGGATACGAAGAAATTCAAGCAAAATGGTGATGATTGGGGGGTGGCATTAGGGCATGATGCGGTTGGCAACAACAGCGACGAAGGGAAGACCCCAACATACAAGTGATAAATGTCACAAAACACGCATGACAAACAGTACTTTTTTCCTAGTCTTCCCTTCTTATATACTTCTAGCGTCGTAAAAAGTTTGGGAAATGCACCACAAACAATAATCCGCGTAAATGGTAAATAGATGATGCCTAGTTCTAACTGTATCGGGTATTAGCACCATTAAGATTATTAGTTCATCTACCAGCCCCCAACCCATGTTTTATTTGTAAAAAATATGTATCAAATTTGCAGGTGATTTGTAGCTGTTTTGCAGATTGTTTGTCTGCGTTCGTGATAGACTTCACCCAATTTATTGCTAGTTTCTTTGTAACGTTCATAGAAGGAGGGAACTTCCATGTCGTATTATCGTTCTGCCGGTTTGTCCTGGCTGGTATTAGCCATTGTTGTATTGTTCCTGGGAAATCTACAAGCTGCCGCTGCGCAGCCAGATGTGCCACCTAGCCCACCTGTTGATGTGGATTTGGCTCAACCCATTACCCCGCCTCAACCAGAGAAGATGGCTTTTCAGCCTCCGTCCGATGCCAACGAGTTAAGTGATTTTCTGCCACCCGCAGGAGAGATGCTCGAAGCGCCCCTCACTAACCCTCTCACCACTATCATGCCTAACACCCTTGAAGCTTCTGTTTTTGATGCCCCCGTTGACGCCATTACGCGCACTATGCCCATAACGGCCGTTACCGAAGTCTCATTCAACGGTAAGCAATCCAACCTCGTCAGTTTTGAGGGCGGCGAAGTGGCAGTGGTCATGGAAGCAGATACGGTAAATGAAACGGCCGTTCTCGAATTCACCACTATTCCCACCCCCGCCATTCCCCTGACAAACACTGATACCTTCACCAATTCAGTTGATAGTATCATTTTGCAGCGTTTCCAATTAGACGTAGTGCAGGGTGACGAAATCATTTCTGACCAGTTTGAAAAACCAGTACGAATTGTAGTCGATATGCGCTCACTAACTGGCAGCCTTGATCCGGTTTATGACGGGAACTATTTCCTGGCTTACGCCGACGAAAACGAGCCAGGGCTGTGGCACGACGTCCCCATTACGATTCACCAGGAAGACGGTCTCATCAGCGCAGAGGTGATGCATTTTTCAACGTGGGCAGGTGGTGCGCGACCAGAAAGATGGAATCCGGTATTGGTACCTCCTGTCGTCTCTGAATTTAGCGGCGCAGCAACCTATTCATACCCGATTGAAGTACCACCAGGACGGCATGGCCTACAACCATCTGTAAGCCTCTCCTATAACAGCCGGTCATTGGATGGCGCTACAGACGACCTTGAAACGGGTGATTTGGCGAATGGTTGGTCTTTGGCTCAAATTGCCATCGTGAGGCGCGGTGTGAAAATGGAAGAGTATAATCATGGTCATTTTTTCATTTTCCATCCAGATGAGTTTAGTCTGGTATTAAATGGCACGAGTCACTTTCTGACACCTGCAGGAGACGCCATTACCAATGGTACTATCCGCTATTACGCCAAAGATGCGCCGGGTCTGCAAATCTGGCGATATTACGATGCCAGCTTGCCCACCGATGGCTTGTACTGGGTCGTCACGACCGCCGATGGTATCCAATACCGAATGGGTTACACGGCAGACTCGGAAGAATATCAACAAGGTGACCTTTGGTATGCTAAGGTTCCAACCCATTGGGGCGATAGCAATAATAATATTTCTGCTATTACCTGGAACGTGGATACTGTCACAGATGCCTTTGGTAACCAAATGCAGTACAACTACTATAACCGTATCCAGAGTGAAAATGTGGGGGGACGTCCCGTTAAGACTCGAACCAGCCGCCTGAAAGACATCACCTATAATTACCCCACGCGAGTCACGGGCAGCGTGACAAACGTCGTAGCCCGGTTGGGCGGCACATCGGGGTCAGCCGTCAAATTCCGAGCAGTGGGAGATAACGACAGCACTGGACAATTTATCAACCCTATCAGCAGTGTTTACATCTTCCACAACAATGCTGCCACCCCCATCAAAGAGATTCGCATTAGCAGCCAGAACGACTCGGTAGAAAGTCCTGGCTGTAATCGACCAGAAACTGATCCACGATGGACTAAAACATTGGTAGTTACGGCCATTCGATTGCACACGGGTACAGATGCCGACGTAACCACTGCTGATGGCGGCAACATGTTGCCGGCTGTCACCTTTGAATACACCAGCAAGCCCCATTATAATAACGGTAAAAATTGCTTTTCCTTCCGCTATCTCTATCGGGTGCATAATGGCTATGGCGGTATGACCAGCTTCGCCTATTCCAGCGATAACCGCTCAGTTGGCAGCTATCACTATTATGGCGGCACGGACACAACCCAATGGCCGAGTATAGGGTATAACTATTTTGTGACTCAGGTGACGGCCAATGACGGCCGGGGCAATACTACCACCACTGATTATGCTTACAAGTCACCCTGTTATGGTCAAAGTGATCCAAACGTGGGCACTCTGGCTGGTGCCACGGCATGTTACCAATCCCAAGACCCAAAATTTGGCAACATCACGGGTTTCAAAGAAACGACTGTTACCACCAAGGGCTACAGTGGTGAAACGCTTAACAAGCAAATCACAACTTTTTCTCAGGATGCAGCTACCAACCTCGGTCAGCCTACCGAACAGCGCCTGGAAAATGCGAGTGGTGTCTTGCTGAATAAGGTGGTTTCCTCCTATCGCTCTGAACCGGTTAATGGCGTACCTAATGCCTTCACTTATATGAGCGCCCAACAATCATATACCTATGACAATGGTGAGACGTCCAGTTTTATGACGACGCGCACTGAATATGGCTATTATCCCCAACTTCATAGTACCGTTTATCAAAAAGACGCCGCTGGGAATCCTGTTCAGTTAGGACAGCTAACCCATATCTATGAATATAAAGATGGCGTGCCTTATCGCCTAACCCGAAATTGGTATCAAGTTAATAACCAGAATGGTAACTGGGTGGTTCGGCCTACCTCATCTGCTCTTTATGATGGTGATAGTTGGAATATGGTATCAGCGACCTGGAATTATTATGATGGCAGTACTTCGCCGGGCGTTTTGCCCGCTTCCGGAAAAGGGACATTGACACGAGTTCGTCAAGCATGGGAAATTCCTTGTAATCAAATACCGGCGGGGCAACCAGGGGGATGCGCTCATGCGTATCAAACCATTGATTCAGGTTCTACCTATGATGCTTATGGCAACGCCACGACTTCCACCACATACCAGAATTATGGATACCGAGCAGTGAACAGCAGTTGGGGTGAGATTTATAATCTGTTTGCAGAAAATGCACCCGACAAAAAAGCACAATCTA
>CAVVFA010000029.1:0-108139 GCA_963747345.1 uncultured Chloroflexia bacterium
GATTTCCATGATCATCCCGAGGAAGATCAATGTGACCGGGAAAATCAAGCAGCTCGTTGAAGGCACTGCCTGGGATCGGCAGATCCTGAAGGGCGAGAAGTGGGTTGATTTATTCTGTTGGTCTATACTTGGATTCTCGATACTGTATTTGGGTATGGTATGTATGGGGATGCTGACCAGATAATCAACTTATAAAAACCAAAACTCTACTGTATCCTGAGAAGGCGAAAGCCGAGGAGGCCACTATGTTGATCCGGGCCGAAGTAGTCGCGATTTGCTGACCTGCAGAACCGGGCAATGCTGCTCCAGGAACCGCCACGACGCACACGCTTCGAGCCCGATGATGGTCCTGCCGGGTCCGTCACACTGACGGCGGAATATAAACGGAACCAGTCCTGCACCCACTCATAGACGTTTCCGTGCATGTCGTACAAGCCCCAGGAGCTAGATGCTTTCTGCCCTACCTGGTGTGTCTTCGATCCGCAATTGGCTTTTAACCAACCGGCACGCGATAAATCATCATCGCTATTTCCCGCATGAAACCTTGTAGTTGTCCCCGCTCGGGCCGCAGTTCATACACAAATCCTACAAATGTTGGTTCGTACGCCACGCGGTTTGACTTCTAATCAACTTGATTTTGTATTGAACAGTAAGCCAGAAGACGAGGCAGCAACCTGGGAAATAGATCGAATACGAGTATGGGAAATTGAAGAAGAATTAAACCGTATTCGTACTCTTTCGATTGTAAAGGACAAACCAAGTGGTCGTATTGGTTTACAAGACGAAGTCTACCGTATTTATGCGGAACGGATGTCAGATGATGAAGCAACCCGACTAGAAGAAATGGCTGCACGCCACGAGCTATATGAGCGGCTAAGTGAATGGGCCAGTGCTCGTATTGCCCGGCTAGAAGTGCAAAGAGAACATTTTATACGAGAAGATTTGTCACGGATTCGGGTAGAACGGCCGTCTAATATTCTCAGTACTCGTTTACCTCAACCCAGCCCAGTCGAACAAAAACGACGAAATGATATTGCAGCGATTTCGCTTGATCACCGCTTGGAATATCTCCATTATCAATTACTCATTGATCCTGAAAAACACTTCAATGACACTTATTATGACTTGGCCAATGGGTTAGCTAAAATTTACGACGAAACAGAAACAGCTCTGCTTCAAGCTGAAATGTGGCGTGTCATTACAGATTCTTCAGTTTTACGTTTTACAGATATGAAAACGAGAGAAGTTATGCAAGCGTGGGGCGAAACACCGGCTCAAGTTTTGTATCGAGCTGCACAAACAGATGATGCCACCAAGTGGATTGTGCGCTTACACGTTCGCCGTGAATATGAACGTGCTGTGGCGTTGGCTGATAATATTGATGCCGCTGTTGAACAACTGACCAACGAGCGTGAAAAGCACAGTTGGAATCACACGTTAACCCGTGCAGATCGAGATAGTTGGCGAGACCTTGCTCGTACTTATACAGGTCGCGATGTCCAGGATTCTATAGCTGCACTGGAAACTATTTTGAATCGCCTTGTACCTCTCAGCCAATCAGATACAAGCACTTTGGTATACCCTGAAAGTCAGGAGTTTGGTTTTATCGGACATCCAGCTTTGCCACGATTACAATTTCTAATCGCTACAATTCATGCTAATCTTGGCTATAGCTATGTTTCTTTAGGGGATTATAGGGCTGCGGTGCATGCTTATACAGAAGCGCTTAGAAATTATAGAGAAATGATCAATGATGACCCAAACTCAAGAGGCAAATGCACGAAATAATTTATCTCGTGCGCTAATTGAGATGGGCAAAAAACGTGCTCTTCGAGTCTGCCAAGATGCGCTTGAGCTTCGTATTCAAGAAGGTGTCTTAATTCCCATCGCATATTCATACAATACAATGGCGCTTATTTGGAATGATTTGCGCCAGCCACAAAATGCCTTAACAGCCAGCGCACGAGCACTCGCTATTGCACAATATATTCAAGATCCACGTGTCATCGGGTTAGCACTTCTTCAGGTAGGCGAGGCGCTTCGGCGTTTAGCGACTAGCAATGATCTTCTCATGACTGGTGAATCAGCAGAAGATATCTATCGAGAGGCGGCGGATGTGTTGCAACAAGCGTATGAGCTTTTCAGCGATCCAAATAGTAGTGTAAGCACCGAACTTATCCGGCGGGTAGAGGCTGCTATTGAGTTAGGCAGCCTCTATCGAGATTGGGTAGCCTTTATTCCCAGCGAAGGTATCCCGTTAGACATTCGTCAACAGCGCCAAGATAATGCCATTTACTATTTACAAGAAGCAACCGATCTGGCTCATGAACTTAACTTAACACATCTGGAATTGGATGCTCAAGTGAATATGGGGTGGACTTATTATCACGTTGGTCAATGGGATAAAACAGAAACTATCCTACAAAAAGCTGAAGAAGCCCTTGTCCCTACTAATGCCCGATTGCGTGAAGGGAAACTTCCTCCTAATCCATATGAACATCCCAATTTCTTATTCAAGCAGTTGAGCAAAATATACAGCTTACGCGGGCAAATTGCTGGCAATAAATTCAAACAAGGCGTGGCATCATTAGGGAAGGATATGCCGAATTTATCTATTAAAGAACGTCAGGCATTGGTGCATACAAACAAAAAGCTTCAGAAAATTTTGCGTGACTCTGCTTTTGCTTTCATCCAAGCCGTCGCTTATGCGCAACTGTTTGCCCCTGGTTCAGTTCAGTTAACTATGGCCTATGATGATCTTTATGAGTTTTTGAAAAAGCTAAATCAACAAGAACTTAGTGACTTTTATAGCTACGAACAAGATGCCCGTAGTAGTTTCAAAA
The DNA here is from genome assembly GCA_963747345.1 of uncultured Chloroflexia bacterium. Lineage (GTDB taxonomy): Bacteria > Chloroflexota > Anaerolineae > Promineifilales > Promineifilaceae. Next base: position 2,844 of record CAVVFA010000029.1, read on the forward strand.
TCGCCGAAATACAATTTGAAAATTTTGGCGACGTAGAGGAATTCTTGAAGGACTGTTTTGGCGATTATTATGTTTCTACAAAAACAAACACTGCCGTTTTCAAGGAAAGCCTATGAACTCACAACATCCCATCCTGTTAATCGGTCAGCTAGATGAATGTGATGATGATTGCGCCTGCCCGGATAAAGCATTTTTACTGACATTTGATAAGTTACTAGCAAGAAACTAGATGCATGACTGCGCCTGTCCGGATGGGGTGATGGGGTTAACGGCCGTTTCCACCCCCATCATCTCTCGCCTACACCCAAACACCCGCCACCCACACCACGCCCCTGCCAAACGACTTCCATCTCGTCTTCAGCCCGTATGCTCCCGGTGGGCCAAGCGTGCTCAACCAGACCGCCTGGGAGCGCTGGCAAAGTTTTGCAACCCCACAAATTGGACAGTCAGACCATTGACGCCGAACTGGCTCAACAGATGCTCATTCACCCAAACGGGTACGTTCCCCTCAGCCGCAGCCCGGCCAACCCGAAACGCTCACCGCCTGGATCCACGTCACCAATGCCTGCGACCTGGACTGCCCGTTTTGTTACGTGCGCAAATCCTCAGCACGTATGAGCGAGGCCACTGGTTTACAGGCTGTCGAGTCCATTTTCCGCACGGCGCAGCAGCATGGTTTTAAGCGCGTCAAGCTCAAGTATGCTGGCGGTGAGGCCACGCTGCACTTCAAACTGGTGCGCCGCTTACACCAACGCGCTCTTGAATTGGCAAATGAAACCGGATTGGCGCTCAAAGAAGTCGTACTCAGCAACGGTGTCCATTTGCGACCTGACGACGCAGAGTGGTTGGCCGCCAACGGCGTGAAGCTGATGATTTCTCTGGATGGCGTGGGCGAATTACATAACCAGCTACGGCCGTTATCCAACCATTCCCCTTATGACACCTTCCAACACGTTCAACACACCATCGACGACATTCTGCTGCCACTGGGCATCAAACCAGACATTACCATGACGGTAACGGCCGTTAACGCCCACGGCGCCGCGGATTTAGCCAAATGGGCACTCATTGACCGCGACTTGCCCACCAGTTTTAACTTTTATCGCCAAAATCTGCTTTCTGCGTCTCGCGCTGACCTTGACTTTGAAGAAAAGGCGCTGATTGAGGGCATGTTGGCTGCCTATGCTGTCATCGAGGAATATTTGCCGGAACGGCCGTTTCTCAATGGCCTCTTGGATCGAGTACAAGCTGAAGCCCACACCCACACGTGCGGCGTCGGCCAGAGCTACCTGGTTATCACCCACGAAGGGCAGTTGGCGCAGTGCCAGATGCATCTGGAACAGCCAGTCAGCAACTCGTTGGATGCCGATTTACTGCTGCCAGTAGCCGCTGGACCTCTGCGCAACTTGTCTGTGGACGACAAAGCGGGCTGCCGTGACTGTGAATTTCGCTATCGCTGCTCTGGCGGCTGTCCGCTGGAAACGTATCGCGTAAACGGCCGTTGGGATGTGCAAAGCCCAAACTGCCGCATTTACAAAACCCTCTACCCCGCTGCACTCCGTCTGGAAGGGCTGCGCCTCCTCAAAACCCACGGCTATCTCCACTAACTGACCTCCTGTGTCAGGTATATGACAGCGAACGGGAAGCCTGGCAACAGCTTCCCGTTTTTTATTGTCAGCCTATCAGTAGGTTTCTGTTTGCCACTTCCGTTTTAACTGTCAGATATCCCATCTATGATATGTTCATAAAACATTTGGCACATTTGGAAGCATTCAATTCCAAAGGGGATAGTCATCTACACAACAAATCTGGCTTTGTCAGCAACGCAGCAAAAATGACCATAATTTGAATGGCTTCCACTCATACCTAGATGAATGGAGGAAAACAATGGCATTCTTAGGTTTGGTAGCAATTTTCGTGGTTTTGTTAGTTATCTTGATGCTAGGACTAGCAATGCGCGACAGCTATGACGGTTTTAGCTTTACACTACTTGGTCTTTTAGGTGGGTTGACCATTGCATTCATCGCCATGGGAACCGCACTCATTATTTTATAGGAAGGCTCAGATGTCTATTTTCTACACAATTTTGATTACCTATATCATTTTAGCTATCAGCGCATCATTTCTCGTCTTTCCAGCATTGATGCTTTCAGGACAGATCAGCCGCCGAGAAGACCTCTATTTTGATACCCTTGAATTCAATAAGAACGAAGCAAAACTCGCCAGATAAGCAATCATTGCCTTAAAAAAAGCTGTTAAGACGTTTTTAACAGAAGGAGGAATCTATATCGAAGAAAAATTCAGACACATCCCCATAATTTATAAACCTGTTTCATTTAATGGCCGAAGCGACGAGGAGGTTAAAGGTCAAACAATTAAATATCGCATTACCACACATATATTTCTTCGTATGAAGAAACAAGGCAAAATTGGTAAACATGAAAAAAGTGGTCTGAAATCATCAGACCACTTTTTTGGTTCAAGTCACAATCAGCTAGCTGTTACCAACCCCACGGCCGTTTTCCAGCCCACCATTTGATTCACCAACTGTCTACTATACAATTGTTCGACTTTTTCTACCTCAGGCACTGTCATCCTGTCTGCCAGCAACCGTTCTTTATAGCTCAAGCGCTCGCCCTTTTCACTAAACCAGCGCTGAACATGTGCCGATGTTATTTGCCGCTGCGCTGACTGCCGTTCTACCACTATTCTTACTGACGATAAACCTGCCTCACGAACGGCCGTTTCCAAATCCCGCTCATCCCAATTAACCAGAGGATCGGTCTCATCGTGATAAATCGTTTCTTCAGCCACTACCACCTTCTCACGCAAATCCTCATGCCCCGACCAATTCACCAACTCATACAACCGCTGACCGTGTTTGGGAATGACCTGCATGAGGCACAAACGGCCGTTTCTCCCCCAACCTATTCACCAACAAACTCGCCAACTCATCCCGTCTCAACTCCCCAGCGTACTGCGTAAACAAATTCCGTCCGATGATGCGGTCAAAACGTAAATCTGGCTCTCCGCGCAGTTCCAGCAAGTAATCTAGTTCAGAAAGGGAGCCAATGAGGATAAACGGCCGTTCCATATCCGGTAATTTTGTCGCCATTTGCCGCAGCGCCTCACCCGCCTGCGCATCTGAGGTGAGCGCCCACACGCCGCCTTCCGGCGCTTGCCGCACCGCTTCCCACGTGAGCAAGCCGCTGCCCGCATTCACATCCAGCACCAAATGATGACGCTGTACCTGCGCCAACTCAAACAGCCTGTCTCGCTGCGCACCCAGATTCGCGCCAGACTGCGAGATCGTGCGCTGCAACCAGGCATCCTTATTTTTGTTGTCGGGACTGGTTGTGTACACTTCCCCAATCTCCAATCGCCAATCTCCAGTCTCAACCATCGCCGCCAACTGTGCTTCACGCCGCCGCGCCACATCTTCTCCGATGGCGTGTTCGTACCCCTGGTCGCTCGGCTCATAAAACAGCTTGCCTTGCAGCGCGTCGGGCAAATATTGCTGCGCGACCCAGTGATCCTGGTAGGCATGGGGATAAAGATACCCTTTACCATGCCCAAACCCTTCACTATCTCGATTGCCGTCCTTCAAATGGTTGGGTACATCCGATTCTTGTTCTTTTTCAACCGCAGCCAACGCATCAAAAAAGCCCAGCGCTGAATTAGATTTGGGGCAGGTTGCCAAATAAAGTGCCGCCTGCGCCAGATGGAACCGTCCTTCTGGCATCCCGATGCGCTCAAATGCTTCCCAACAGCTCACCACCACCCCCATCGCTTGCGGATCCGCCATCCCCACATCTTCCCCAGCCAGAATGGTCATGCGCCGGAAAATGAAACGGGGATCTTCCCCCGCGTACACCATCTTTGCCATCCAATAGAGCGCCGCATCCGGGTCTGAACCGCGCAAACTTTTGATGAAGGCGGAAATGGTGTCGTAATGAACGTCGCCTTCTTTATCATAGAGAACGGCTCGCTGCTGGATAGATTCTTCGGCGACGGCCAGGGTGATGTGATAACGGCCGTTTTCATCTGCCACCGTCGTTTCCACAGCCAATTCCAGGGCATTGAGCACGCCCCGCGCATCCCCATTCGCCACATCAACCAGATGGTCGAGCGCTTCTGGCTCAATCTGAACATCCAGCTTGCCATACCCCCGTTCCGGGTCTTTCAACGCCTGCCAGGCAACCTCATACAAATCTTCTTTTGTCAGCGGTTTCAACTGGAAGATGCGACTGCGGCTCACCAGCGCTTTGTTGACTTCAAAATACGGATTTTCTGTCGTCGCTCCAATGAGGATGATGGTGCCTTTTTCGACATGCGGCAGCAGCGCATCTTGCTGTGCCTTGTTCCACCGATGAACCTCATCTACAAACAACGTGGTGCGCTGCCCGTACAACTCGCGGCGCTCCTTCGCGTCGGCAATCGCCTCCCGAATCTCCTTCACACCAGATAACACCGCATTGATGGTAATGAAGTGGCTCTGGGTGCTGTTGGCAATCACCGTTGCCAGCGTCGTTTTGCCCGTGCCTGGCGGCCCATAAAAGATAAGCGATGCCAACTGATCTGCCTGAATAGCCCGGCGCAGCAGTCGGCCTGGGCCAATAATATGCACCTGCCCCACGTATTCATCCAACGTGCGCGGGCGCATCCGATTCGCCAACGGCGACTCTTTTTCAATTTGAGCTTTGCGACCTTGCGTAAATAAATCCATTCCTAGATTGTAACCAGTAGCAAACTGTGTACGCAAGTTGAAGTCTAACGAAGAAACCGTTACAATATTCACATAATGAGTTCACATAACTTACCAATGACCCATATTCAAAAATTTTGGAGCGGGTATAATTTGCGAGAATGTGGCAAATGGGGCGTCTGGACGGTTTACAAATCGTCCTCACAAACAAAATCGAACATGACGTTTCAGCCGCATTTTCATCAATTTAGTTGTTTTTGAGCAAAGTTCTTTGGAGGGTGATTATGTCACGAAAAATTATAGTCAGTGTGTTATTTCCAATTCTTATCTGTGTGATGCTAACTATGGCTTCTGCTACGTATGCGCAGGATGGCCCCCGGCCCACACCTACAGACATCATTCCTGTAACACCATCCCCAGAAACGACACCGGAACCTGGGGGATCAAATGGAAATCAGTCGGGTACTGTGCGTGGTTTTGTTTATATTGATGTCAATGGCGACGGGCAATGCATGAACACGGGCGTCGCGGGGGAAGAACCAGCCGCCGGGATTTCTGTAGAATTTGTGAGCAGCAATGAGCAATATGTAATTACCCACACCAGCGGTAACAAGGGTGATTATGAACTGGCGGGTGCGGGGCAAAGCAATTGGCGGGTCACAGCCAAGCCAGATTCCACATGGGTTGTAACCTCGCAAAACCCGCAATATGCGCTGGTGTCTAAGGACAATCTGGCGGCGACGGGTGTGAATTTTTGTGTTAGTAAAGGGGGCGTAACGGCCGTTTATCCCATGTTAGCGCCGTTAACTGCGTCAGGGGTACCAGCCAGTGGTGAATACGTTTTGCCCGAGGCAGGCGCACCCGCCTCAGCTACCACGACGCTTCTGCCACTCCTTTTAGGATTAGGCTTGATTGTTGTCGGCTTGGGCTTGCGTTGGTACGAGACCAAAAGATAACAGATTTAACGCTGTAACTTACAATAAACTACTGGAGTCTGGCATCGTAACGCGATTTGCCAATCGCGCTACACTGGTGACGAGCAAAAACGCCAGTGTTCAGTAAACTATAAAGAACGCTGGTGATCATTTAGACGATCACCAGCGTTCTTTTTCTTTGGGATAATATCGGAAATGGGTTGCAGGTCATTACAGGGGCAAGGCGATGGGTGACAACACCATACGATAGGCAAGCGTAATGCCCCATCGCATCGCCCCTACGGCATTGTTTATTCTGTGCCGGCGTGGGTCGCAAGAAAAAAGGCCGGTGGGTAAAACCACCGGCCTTTTTCTATGCTTAAATCACACCCCTTGACTAATTACGAGGGGGCGGTGTTGCGGTGAACACGGGTGTTGGTGTGGACAACGGCCGTTCCGTAATCACAGGCTGTACATTCGTTTCAGATAGACCGGCACTGCTGTTTGGTGTCGGCGTGTGGCGTGGTGCATCATTCGGCACAGATCGTTGGTTCTGCGCGTCTTGATCCGTAACGTTGCTCGTGCCTGAAACCGTTATCGGAAGCGGCCCCAAAACATTGTTGTTTTCAAACGGACATTCATCTACAGTATTATCCGTGTCAACTTGTGCCCATAACTGATGAGAACCACCACTAAACGTATAGTTGCGGCTGAACGTGTAGCTCTGTCCAGCTTGCATCCATTCACCTTGAACACCCCATTCAATTTCACCAACCAAGTAGCGAGCCGGTGCGCGGTCTACATAAAAATCTACGTAGAAATTGTTATTGGGGGCTACGTTCACCGTGCCTCGATTCTTAATTGTGACGTGAACCACAGCCGGAATACCGGCTGCCGGTATTCCCGGATCAACCAAAATGCGTTCCACAATCAAGTCTATCCCCGTGTTGCCCGTACAGCCTGGAGTTGCTGTGGGTGACGGTGTGACGGTTGGTCCCGGCGGCGGTGTTGGTGTCGGATTAACAACCGTTGCCGGTTTCATAATAATGGGCAAGAAAATGCCAGGAATTATGGTGGTATCTACCGCAGAATCTGTCACCGTCGCATCAGATTGAGAGGTAACCGTTACCGTTGTTTCATCACGAGTACCTGGATTAACACCAACTGGAACTGTCACGGTAACAATAACCGTGCCTGTTTCACCTGACGCCAGGGTCAAACTCGCTGGCGAAAAGATCGGTATCCAGCGTTGACTGGAAACAGCGGTGACGCTGAAGGTGTCTGCACCCTCGCCTGTGTTTGTTACCACATGAACATAGGTGATGACATCTCAGCGACGGCATATTCTGTATGATCTGGTTCAATATCAACACCAACGACAGGGGGTATGCCTTCATTAACAGTCGTGGTATTTGTCACCATCGCCGTGTAAGCGGGGCTGATGATGGAGCTGGCCGTCACCTGCATTACATCCACCTGCTCCATCTGTGCCAGCGGGAACGGTTAGGGTGATGTGAACGGTGGTCGATTCACCAGAGGCCACGGTCACTGGCGAATCGACAGCCACAGTCCAACCATTGCTGCTGTTTGGCGTGATGACAAAGGTATCTTCAGCATTGCCGGTATTTTGCAGCGTATGGGTGTAGAAAACGGTCGTAGACGGATCTGTTGTCTGCGCATTATCGGGGAAGAACAAGAGTCCGTGTGTCTGTACAACCCGCGTGGTGTCTGTGACACTGCTGCTGACGGATGGGTCTGATTGAGAAACGGCCGTTATCACAGCCATATCTTCTTCACCAGCCGGTGCCGCAAGCGGAATCGTCACCGTCACCGTTACCGGAGCACTCTCGCCAGACGCCAACTCGATTTGCTCTGGTTCTACTGTCGTCACCCACACAGATGAGGCCACGAAAAGGTCAAAGTCCTCTGTGGCGTCTCCCGTGTTTGTGACGGTGTGGTAATAGGTTATCGTCTCACCGAGATTGCCAACCGCGAATCGATCTGGTTCCAGAAGCACACCCAACTGAGCCACTACGCCCGATACCGTTGTCGTATTGACAACCGCGGCCGAAATGGCCGGGCTGTAGGCCGACGTTGCCGTGATGGTGGTCGTGTTTGTATACCCTGAAGCCCCATTGGGAATGGTGAGATTGGCGGTAATAACGGCCGTTTCCCCCACACCCAACGTAATCGAGGTGGAAGGTTCTAGCGTCACCGTCCAAGGTGGCACGCCACTGTACGTCAAATTAAAGGTGTCGGAGCCATCCCCATCGTTGGTCAGTGTGTGCGTATAGACTTTTGTCGTACCCGCATTACCCGTTTCATCATGATCGGGGGTAAAGGTCAGCGCCACAAATTGAATGACGCGCGTCGTATCGGTGACAGTGGCGGTCGTGGTTACGACCGTTTGAGACGTTGCCGTGATTTCCAGAATATCAGTAGTAGGCGGAGTTCCTAGGGGGACGCTGATAACGGCCGTTACCTGTACCGATGCGCCCGGACCAACTTCTAACAGACCACCTGTAACATCATAAATCCAGCCTTCAACACTATTGCTGCTGATGTTGAAGGTATCCATCAGGTTGCCCAGATTGGTGAGCGTGTGGGTGTAGTAGGCCATCTCGCCCGCATACACGGTCTCTGTGAGATTGGGCGTGAACAACAAGCCTGTGGTCGTCGGAACCGTGGTGGTATTTGTCGCCGTAGCGATGAGATCTGGCAGGGTTGATGTGGCCGTGACGTGGGTCAGATGGATCAACCCACCTGTGTTCGGCGGTACATCGACCGTCACCGAGATAATACGAGTCTCCAGCGGATTCATAATCACCGATTCCGGTTCGATGGAGACATCCCAGCCAGCTAGCGACCCAGTTGCCGTCAAGGTAATCGTATCGACAATATTGCTGTTGCTGGTAAGCGTATGGGTGTAGATGGTCGAAGTGCCATCGGGAACATCTCTGGCATTGTCTGGTTCCAAGGTTAGCGCACTAAGCAACCCCACAGTGGTCGTGTCGGTGAGGTAATCCGTCGCAAATGGATCGGTAGCAACGGCCGTTACCGTAATGACATGCTGTGTGCCGCTAAAGGCATCAGCCGGCACGAGTACCGTTACAGTGACTGGGATGGATTCCGTCGGTGACAGGAATTCTGTTTGTGCCGGAACCAGTGTCACAATCCAATCTGTGGGAACGGCCGTTGCTGTCAGTTCGAATTGATCAATACCATTGCCCGTATTGGTCAGCGTGTGAGAGTAAGTCACCAACTGCCCAGGCAGCCCAATTTGAGCGCCGTACTGCTCAATATCTACCTCGGCCGTGTGCGAGATAGTAGTCGTATCTTGTACACTGGCTGTCAGTTCAGATGCAGAGGTCGCCGTAATGGTCGTAACATTGTAGAAGCCAGGCGTGCCCCCCGTGATGACGACCGTAACCATCGCAGATTCACCAATGCCGAGGTCTATAATCTCATCTGGATAGAAATCCCAACTCCAGGATGGGTCACTATCTGGCACCACCTGATTTGTCATCGATAAGACGTACGAATCCACAAAATCGCCCGTGTTGGTTAGGTAATGGTTGTAGGTAATGGCGGTATTCGCCTCAATCGTAGCAGTCAAAACTTCGGGCTCAAATAAGAAACCAGGGGCCTGGGTGCGCTCATCGGCGCCCATATCGATATTAGTGCCTTGGGTGCGGTCTTCTAGTTCGTAATCACCGCTCGTCAACAAGTCTGGGCGAACAAGCGTATCGGCTGTCGTGCCATTATCCAACGCCGCCGAGCTAGACCCGATGTGGAAGTAGGTATCAATGAACTGTGGATCACCATCTGAGATGCTATTTACGCCAATGGCTACATTGATGGGATCTGTCTGGTTATGATAGAGATTGTAGTCGTTTGTGATAACGGCCGTTCCCGTAATATAAACAGCGTGCCTATCACCTTCGAGTGCAAGGCCAGGTTGGTTACCATCAAAGATATGATTTACCAAAACAGCACTACCACCATCCTGATAAATTGCATGACCTATACCATCCCCGTCTAGATCAGCACCTGTAACCGACAGATTATTAACAAAAGTATTATTCTCTAATGTAGCTATGGTATTAGATATAAACAAACCGGCACCACCAGCAGCACCACTGCTGCCAGTTTTGTTTGTATTTTGGGCAATAACAGAATTGTTGAGAAGCAATTCGCCATTTTCATGGTAAATACCACCGCCTAATCTGGCTCCATTACTCAAAACCCAGGTAGCAGTAATGGTCAAATTACCATTAACGTTGTAGATACCACCTCCATAATCTTGAGTGTTTGCATACCCATTTTGAATAAAAAGACCGCTCATCGTCATGCTAATACCATCCGCCACATAAATGACACGTCGCGCACCTTCACCATCCAGGAAAACCGTATTAGTAAGCGGCTCTTGGATAGAGAAATCGCCCGTAGCATACCCACCGCGAAGGGTAATCGGTTTGTTCACAAACACCGTTTGGTGCAGCTCTTCACCCTCTACAATTCTAACGACATCATCTTGGTAAGTACCTTCCGCCACCAAAATTTCATCGCCAGCAGAAGCCTGACCGATTGCATGTTGAATAGTAAGGCAGGGGAGCAATGGATTGGTGCAGTTCGTAGTATTAGAGCCGCTTACATCCACATATCGCGTGCCCGTAGTAGGCAGAATATCTATAACATTGAGCACTGCACCTACAATCGGATTGCCGTTGTCATCTGGTTTTGTACCTGTCGCAACGATGCCCGGCGTAGCCGTATCACCAGCCATAGCCGTGTCTAGAATTGTTACTTGCAGATAGGTCGTTGTGGTGTACCCCTCAGTTTCAAACGGAGCCAAAGTTACCGTGATGCTATTTGTTTCCGATAGCGTGTCAGTTTCTAGCAGAACGGCACTGGCATGACGCGGCCCTGAACTTGGAATCAAGAGATAGGTTTGTACATCATTACTCTTGTTTATAACAGTATGCGTGTAAACGCGCACATCGCCCGGAGCCGCTTCGTCAAAGTAAGGCGGCACTATTTCCACCCCGCTTAACACACCGATTTCGGCCGTCACGCTGGTCGTATCCTTACGGCTCGGGAGCGAAGCGGATTGGCATTTTAGATCAATCACTTCATTCACACCGATGGTCGCTGTGGCTGGCACGGTTACTGTTAAAACACGTGTTGTGGCTTCACCATAGGGGTAAAAATCTTGCCATCCTAGCTCGACGGTTTGAATATCACCACCCTCAAATTCACCCCAACCGTGCACCTGGCTTTCCACAGTAACAGTGATCGTGTCTGTATACCCATTTGATCGCCAGTACTCTTCATTCAGGTATGAGGGATTGCCTGTGTTTGTAATATTCAAGGTGAAGGTAATGAAATCACCAGGATATGCAATTTTACTGCTTTCGTCTGGCACGATAGCACAAGCAAAGTCTTTTATATATTCCCAAGCACCCACATCGGAGCTTACTCCCGCCGGCGGCACATATGCCTGATCAATCCCATCAGGTCTGTAATTCATTGAAACATCAAAATCAATCTCAAAGGGTAATTCTAATAATGCGGGATCGGCGGCATCAATGTTTTGGGAATCCACACTAAGAAGATATGCGCCGAAAAGCCCAGGATCACCCGTGAAGTCAGTCGCTCCAAGCGCTACTGATGAATTGGATGGTGTGTTTGCCTCAAAATTGTTGTATCTAAGGGCAGCAGAACCAGTTTGTAACCCACCACTGCCACTCACAGAGCTATTATCATAGATAATACTGCTGTTCATGGAGAAGCCACCGCCACTGTTATAAACGCCGCCGCCTTCTCCGCCAGCCGTGTTTTTACTGATGGTATTGTGTAACAGTTGGAAATTTCCGCCACTGTTGTAGACACCCGCTCCATTATTGGGAACCGTATTACTATAGACAATGCCATTTACAATCCGGTTGTTATTACCTGAATTATAGATGCCGCCACCATTACCAGCTCCGCCTAAACCAGCATAATTGCCCCATAAGGCAACATTGCGGAAGTCCGCGCTACCACCCACAAATATACCACCACCATTTTCTTCTGCCGCATTCCCCAAGAAGCGATAGTATATAACGCTATCGGGATCTAATGTGCCTGGTGGGTCTTCTGTGACTTGCGCCACCGTACATTGCCCGATTGTTGTGCCGGTTGTATCGGCATTGGAACTGGCTGCCCCATAATAACCACCACCATCTTGGGCGTAACTCTGGCATAAAAATGTTTCACTAAAAGATGCAGAGCCCGCGTTGTTGTATACCGCCCCCCCATTCTCGCTACTACTGTCATTGGCGTCGTAGGCATTACCATTTACAAGGGCAACGTGTGTGAAAGAGACATTTGCTCCTGGTGCAATATAGACTGTGCGTCCTTCTCCAATGGCATTTATAAGGGTTGAAACGGTGCCAACCTCATCGCTGTCGTAGTCATTGGTAAAGCCGAAGGTCTCTCGGTTTAAGGAGCCGATGAGTTGGATGGTTTTGTTTGCGGAAATGTAAGCAACTTGCTCGGTTCCTTCTTTTGTCATGACACCACGGCATTCACCGCGTGCAATACGAACCTCGGTAAAATCGTTATCTTCAGCGTAATTAATGGCTGTTTGCAAAACGGTGAAAATTTGACTACCTACTTGAACCAGACAAGAGTTGATTTCATCTGCCCCCATATCTGGGCCACTGTTGTTAGGTCGTATATCGCCATCAATATCAGTTTTTACCACAGTGGAGACGACAAGTTCGCCAGTGTCTACACCTACTGAAATTTGTTTTAGGTGATAATCTTCTTCGGCCTCGTTTACATAACTGGGTCTTCTATAGGCTAAGTTTTGTGAGCCAATGGTGGCAGTGCCATCTGCATCAATATCAGTGAAGCCCAAAGTATTATAAGTGACATTGTAGTCAATATCAGCATTGCTGCCTCGCGCATATATACCGGAACCAAAGTTGTTGTCTACTATGTTGTTACGGATATCGGGAGAACCGCCAAGCGTAGTAATACCTGCCCCATTCCCATTTCCATCAGCTATATTATTGACAAATGTATTATGCAGAATATCGACGTCTGTGTTGGCATTGTATAAGCCACCACCAGTTTCGGCTTGATTCTTGTAGATGAAGTTGTTCCATATATCGATGGCGCTACTTGAGCCGCTGTTAAGATAAATCCCTCCACCGGCGCTGCCATTGGTATTGGCGACGCCGTTATGGTGAATGCGATTACCATCAACGATCAGCGTGCCAGATTCTTGGAAGATACCACCACCGTATTGCGTGATGGTGTTATTTTGGAAATCGCTACCGTTTATGGTTGCTGGGCCGTTGTTGAAGAGACCACCACCACTAGTTTGAGCTGTATTGGTGAGAACGGCCGTTTCTGTCACAACCAAGCTCCCCTGATTATAAATACCAGCCCCGGAAACGGCCGTGTTTTGCTGTACCCAGGCATTGGCAAGCACGAGCGAGCCATTATTGTAAATGCCACCACCATTGTTACCGTTACCCGCGCCATCACCAGCCCCATTTTGCAAAATAATATTAGTAATGGTGACATTTGCGGCAGCGGCCACATAGATCACTCGTCCGCGGCTTAAAGCATCCAACGTTGTCGTAATGGTAGAGGTATCTTCCTCATAGTCCCAACTGCCATCAATGGTGAGTGATTTGGTGAGCAGCAGCGTTTGCGATACCTGGCTGCTATCAGCCTGACGGCTGTTGACACCCTGGCAAATGCCATCAACAAAAATAGTTTCGTTTTCTTCAGCCAGATCAACGGCTAACTGCACACTGCCGTAAATAGTAGCTGGATCGCTCGCAATCATCGCAAAACAGCCACCCACTTCATCGGCACCGAGATCGTACCCTTGGTTTGACGGCCGGATATCGCCTTCATAGTCTGTCGTCAAGGGCATATCAGGGATGGTAATGTCTACAACGGGAGAGTCGATGGTGATAGTGAATACACCGGAGACCGGATTAGAGAACATGGGATCAACGGCGATACTGTTTGCCCCACCTGTGGCATTGCCACCAAAATCACTGCTGTTTTGATAGTAGTCGTTGTAATCCAAGTTGGGAGCTGTACCACTACCATAAACACCACCGCCACTGTTGGCGATGTTGCCCATAATGATTTGTCCACGTATATCCGCTCCTTCAGAAACGTCGGCAGTCAGATGGAACCCGCCGCCGTTAACCGCAGCCGTATTGCTGACTACGGTGTTGTGCAAAATGCTATGCGCGCCACGGTTGGCGTAAACACCAGCTCCATTTGTGGCCTGATTGTTATAAATAAAGTTGTTATTGATGCTGCTGGTGATGGTTTCGCCACTTTCAACGTCGAGATAAATGCCGCCACCATTGCTAGCCTCATTTTCATAAATATAGTTGCCACCATCAATTAAAGCACCGCCGTTGAGGCTGTAGATACCACCCCCATTAGCAGCGGCGGTATTGCTGTAGATGCGGTTGTTTTGGATAGTGGGCGATGCTTGGTCTATACAGATGCCGGCACCGTTACCTTGCGGCGCGGGCATAAGCCCGTTTATCATGGCAAAGCCATCAACTGTGCTGGTGACGCCTGGGCCGATGTAGAGAACACGCCCTCGATTTTTGGCGTCTAGTATGCTTATTTGGTCTCGTTCTTCAAATTCCTCATCCCAACCGCCAAGCAGATTGACGTTTTTAATGAGGTGAACGGCCGTTTGTATTTCACCCGCATCGCCACCACAAGCATTGGTAAACCCAGTATCATACTCATGCACACCGCTGCATGTGCCATAAACATTGACGTCGTCACCTACTTCGGCGGCATCAATAGCCGCTTGCAAACTGCCGTACATCACATCATTCACCATGACAAGACAGCCAATAACTTCATCAGCGCCCATATCAAAACCCTGATTTGCGGGACGGGGGTCATCTTCAAAATCTGTTTCTAGGAAGGAATCAGGATTACCCATATCGATAGCTGGCGCCTCATCCATCAGATGGAAGTCGCCAGCCAGGGGATCGACAAGACCTGGCGCTGTCGCCGATGCAATAGAATCGGGGCCTGCATCAGTGCCACTGACGGCAGTATTGCTATTGTCATAGTAATAGTTGTAATCCGCTTGAGTTCCAGTTCCAGAAGCAAAAATAGCAGAGCCATCATTGGCGCGGTTTGATTCAAAGATATTGCTTTCTACCACCAGGGAGCCAGCGTCATCATAAACACCGCCACCGCTTGTAGCGGCCGTATTGGTGAAAAAGGTATTAAATGCTACTGTCGCGGATATGGCCTCATTATAGAGACCACCACCGCTGATAACGGCCGTGTTGCCATCTAAAATAGTGTTAACGACGGTCATGACGCCCGTTTGGTTAAACACACCAGCCCCAGATTGAGCTTCATTCCCTGCTATCCAGGCACCATCAATCGTCAAATCGCCGGATTCATTAAACACACCTGCCCCAGAAACGGCCGTGTTCGTGAAAATATTTGTCAAATAATAAACTTCATCATCTTCGCCAACAGCTTCCCAAGTAATAAGCATCGACCCGTTTTCATTGTAAACGCCACCACCCGTTGTAGCGGTGCTGCTAACCACCGTCACGCCACGCAACGTCAGATCGCCATCCACATTGTAGATACCACCACCGGCTCCATCAACAATGGGTTCAGGGCCACCCAAATCAATCGCAATACCATTTGTCACAGAAATGGCTTCAATGGTTACACTGACACCATCTGTTACCACAAAGCCACGTCCACGTTCTTCTGGATCAACAATTGTTGTTTCCAAGGTGCGCTCACTAAAATCATCATTCCAGCCACCTTGAATAACAATACTCTTTGTCAAGTGAACCGTTTGGCTAATAGCAACACCAGCCACGTCAATGGTGTGAACACCTCGGCAAATACCGGAGACTTTGACCAAATCACTCTCGGCATCCACCACATCAACAGCATCTTGAATGCTGCCAAATACATCTTCATCGCGCATGGCTCGACAGCCAGCACGTTCATCATACCCAATATCATGCCCTTGATCGGCAGGACGTGCATCATTTTCGAAATCAACACCCAATATGGCATCAGGATCTGCCGTATCAATGGCCGGCGAACCATCAGCCAAACGGAACTCTTCATTAGCAAACATCGGATCCGCTGTGAAACTATGTGTTCCAATGGCAACATTACTTTGATTTTGCCACATGTTCAGATAATCGAGAGCCGTAGTGCCACTGTTTTGATAAATACCACTACCCGCGTTGGCGCTATTATCTGCAAAAATGCTGTTCTCGATGGAAGCATTTGTTCCATTGTTGTAGACACCGCCACCATTTACAGTTGCCGAGTTTTCAACCCAGGTGTTAAAGTCAAAGTTCGCACTACCCCCATTGAGGCGTACCCCACCGCCATTACCGCTGGTGGTATTGTTGTAGAACAAGTTATTTTGAGCAGCAGCCAGGTTTCCCGTATTCATACTAAACCCACCACCCCCAACGCTCGCGGTATTGGTGAGGAAGCGTGATTGGTTAATGGTCAGGAAGCCACCCGTCATATATAACCCACCACCCTCTGAACCTGCGGTATTATTGATGAAAAAGCTATCCTTCACGGCAAGCGAAGTTCCATTGCTCATAAAGACAGCCCCACCATCTTCCGTTGCTGTATTGGTATCAAATATGATGTTGTTCAATTCTGATTGCGCACTTATATTACCGACAAAAACAGCACCGCCATTGGTGCTGTTACCCCGGCGGAGTGTCAGGTCACTAATAATTGGGTTCCCGGCAAGAATTCTAAAAATCTGGGCAGCACCCAGTCCATCAATCTCTGTCAGCGTTGCGTCTGGTTCATCACCCTGTCCATCATCCTTGAAATTTGTCCAACCACCGCTGATGTGAATGGTATCGTTCACATTAATAACCGTATCTGTATAAACGCCAGCGCCAATGCGAACTTCATCCCCAACTGCCACTTGACCGACAGCATAAGCTATATTGCGGCAAGGTTTATCTGATTGGGTACAGTTGTTATTTGTGTCGTTCCCAACCATGCTGACATAGCGTGTGCCAGTCGTTGCTTTTGCTGTAATGGTTTCGACAACGGTTGCTGATATGGCTGGATCAAAATTTGATACCGCTTCAATTCGGATAATATTTGACAAGCCTTGTGGGGCAAACTCCGGCACATTGATTTGAACACGTATATTTTGCCATTCGTCCGCGTTCAAGGAAATTGTATGGGGATCTTGCGGCAGTAGTGTTGCCCACCCGCCAGGATCGTATATTTTGGTGATTGTGAAATCATCAAATGAATCACCGGTATTGGTGAGAATGTGGGTGAGCGTGATAATTTCACCGGGTAGTTCTGTCCGTGAAATATTTGGGGTAAATTCAATACCAGGGCGTAAGGCCACTGTTGAACGCACAACAGCGACTTCAGATAATGTTGGGCTAACATGCGATGTGGCTGTAATAGTTGTAGTGCCTACTTGGTATGGGTCTAAATTTTCTGGTATATCCACACTGGTTTGTATATTTATGGATGAACCGGCCGTAACACTGACTGTAGGTGAGGCGCAAATGCTCACGGTAAACAGCGTCGCTAGAACATTCAATGTCATAACGATCATCGACTGTGCCGATATTATTGATGCTGTGAGTGAAGATTTCTGTCGTACTGCGTTCTACAATGTTATCTGTGACAGGTGGTGTTAACTCAAATTCAGCAAAATCTGCGTAATATTCATCTGCCCCAATGTCCTGGATGCTGGTCGCTGGATTAGGACGAACTTGCTCATCAATATCAATATTTACCCAAGTGGGCGCAGTAGAACCCGCATCAATAGCTGGGCTTGCTGGGCTTGTTCCTTGAATATGAAAATTCAGCCCCGCGCGATTGACAAATTCTGGGTCTGTCGTGACTGTGCTGAGTAAAGTCACATTGGTGGCATCACCATAGATATTGTTGTGTGTGCCCGTTACATTGCCTGGTGTACCAGCATTAATACCATCGTTGGTCGTACTCGTATTGAAAGCGATAATGTTGTTGCTAATCTCAGATGAGGGAGCGGAGCCTAAAGCGATACCGCCACCATTACTGGTTGCTCTGTTCTCTGCGAAGGTATTGCTCCAAAGTGTGGCCTTGCCGTTTGTATACAAGCCGCCACCGGCACTCCCACTTACCCCTGTTGCGGTATTGGTGAAGATCATGTTGCTGAACAAGGTCATTTCTGTGTTGGTTTGAAAAGCGCCTACGCCCCCACCATATTGGGCCGCATTGCGATAAATTTCGTTGGCAATGAGCAGCACATGGGGGGATTGAGATCCGTTTCGACGAAGCAGCACACCGCCCCCCGTAGACGCCGCTGTATTGCTATAAATTTTATTGAAGCGAATAGTGGTGGTAATACCAGCAACATCGTTTTCTACCGCAATGCCGCCACCTCCCTCACCATTGCCTTTATTATTGAAAATTTCATTATGCTCAATAATGGAACCTGCTCCATCATAAATGCCACCGCCGTACTGGGAGGTGATATTATTTTCAATAATATTGTTAGAGATAATGGGCTGTCCGTTTCCCGAAGCAATGAAAATGCCTGCACCATTTTGTCCGGTCACGTTACCGTTTTTAATGAAGAAGTTGCTGATCGTAGGGCTAATTCCGGCCGTAATGCTTATGACGCGATGAGATCCTTGTCCATCTAAAATGGTTTCGTTTAGCGTTAAACTGGGTTCAGCATTCCAACTGCTATCATCGCTATCATCATAACCACCAATGAGGGTAAGGGTTTTGGTGAGTGCCAAGACGGGTGATGCACTATCTGGGGCGATGTATGTTCCTTTGGCAACTCTAATTTCTGCCCCTGGATCAGCTTTGGAAACGGCCGTTTCCAGCAAACATGGCGCGGCTATCGAACAGACTGACCCAGACCCACCTGGCGTCACAAAAAAGGGACCCGTTCCCTGGGCTAAAGTTGGCAAAGCGCCCATCATGCCAAACAATGCCACAAGCATAAACAAAACCAACACAGGAATAATACTTAAATAGGTAATTCGTTTTATTTGTTGCTTGTTTGTTGGCGAGGTTGTTTGCGCGGAATAGTGGGATATACGTAAGTCAGCCATAAGATATTCACCTTCACAGTCAGTTGTAACAAGATTTTGGGAAAATATAAATAATAAAGAAAAGTAACACTTGCCGTCAGCTTTGAGTCATGGCAGGTTTCATGCATAGGCAATAAAATCCGCCACCCTCTATAGGAAATCATTTGCTACCGTGTAACGACAAGAGAAAAAGAAACGGGGGTGGGTATGAAACGTCACCATACCCACCCCCACTATTTAACCACCAGGTGTAATATTACAACTGGTACTACTTAAGTTAATCGTACCCGAATAAGTACCCATTCCGTTATCTCCTGTACTTCCCGTGACGGTTTCTACATCATCCCCCATACGGAATTTTACAGAAACAGAACCATTTTTTACAAGCTCTCCATTTTGCAGCCCAACAAATGTCACATCCGTGATGGCTGCACTGCAACTTGGCCCAGATTGGGTTACAGTTTTATCATAACCTGTAATAATGGTTTCGGAACCGACACCCGTAATCACCTGCCCGTTTAATCCACCCGCGACTCGAGCAAAAACGAGCATAACCTGTGATCCGAGCAAGGTGAGAATAGCGATAATTATCACCGCCACTAACACCAAGAGCAAAGCATATTCAACCAAACCTTGTCCCTCTTCTTTCTTTGGAATCTTTAAAATCTTCATAACACCGCTCCTAAATAAATAAAATAAATACAACAAAACACTCAATAAAAAATAAAATAATCATATATGTGTACAGTATAAAGTAGAGTACGTTATTCGCTGGTGAGAAATAGTGGGGGACAAGTAGGATATTTGTACTATTTAGCAATCAACTTTTGCTTATTCCAATAGTACATACTGTAATGGAACCCCAAACCGATCTATCTCTTAAAAAACGCCCCCACAGAAAAAGATGAGAATTTCATGGGAAAAATTATACCGCAAAGTAGAAAGAGAGCGAAATTCAAGCTGATGTAGTATGGCTAATGAAAACAAAAACCCTGGGTTTCAAAAAACACCAGGGTCTGAAATCACTCTAATTAAGCGGTGGCCTAGAAACTAAATCTGGAAACCACCCCGATAAGGAATCACTTTATAGGTGATATCTGTTACAAAATTTTCAAGCTGATCGATGAGCGACCCCCAGGTCTCGCTGTTTATGGCTTGCATCATTGTTGCTTGATCTTCACACACAAAACCAATCAGCCGATTGGGTGCATTACCATAAGCAGTTTGCCACGCCTCGCTCATTTGCAAGCCCATAGATTGCAGGGTTGGCACATATTGTCCCATGACGAACTGATAATACTCTTGCAATAGCTCTTCTTTGATTTCGTAAGTGAGCATTACTTTATAGCCCAGGATTTTATCTGCCATTGATTTTACTCCGCAGACTCCATATTAACGGATGGCACGGTAAAAGCAAATGTGCTGCCTTCTCCTAATGCACTCTTAAACCAAATTTCGCCCCCTTGCGCTTCCACCATTTTCTTGACGATGGAAAGACCCAGACCCCAGCCAGCTTGTTCACGCACAGCTTCATCTTCCGCGCGGAAGAATTGGGTGAAGAGTTTGGCTTGGTTTTCTTCAGAGATGCCAATGCCCGCGTCGATGACTGACACTTGCGCACGGCCGTTTTCCTGCGAAACCTGTATCTGTACAACACCCCCGTCTGAGGGTGTACTTGTTGGCATTGCTCAGTAGATTGGTAAGCACCTGGTTGACACGACGAGAATCTGCGTAAACGGCCGTTACCTCAGGCAAAACCGTCACCGTCAACGTTTGTTCTCGGGTATCAATCCGTTCCTGCAAACTTTCAACCACATCCTCCACCACATCCCGAATATCAAACGGGGCAAACTCAAACGCCATCCGGCCGCTTTCCATGCGATTGATGTCAGAGAGGTCACTAATCAGCACACTCATCCGCCCCAGATTGCGCTTAATGACCTCCATAAACTGCTTTTGCTGCTCATTCAGTTCCCCCACCATGCCGCTGAGAACCAAATCCGTATACCCCTTGATAGAGGTCATCGGCAGGCGCAGTTCATGCGTGACAATAGAAATGAACTCGCTCTTTGATTGATGGGCAGCCGCGATTTTTTCATACAGACTGGCATTTTCAATGGCAACCGCCGCGCGGTCGGCCAATCGTTTTACAAACTCCTTATCTTCCTCATCAATCGCATCAGCCACCTGACTTTCCAAAGTAATCAACCCAATGACCACATCATTGCGCATAATAGGCACGGCCAATTGCGTCGTCGCCGGACTGCCATCAATCGACTGAGCCATGCGTCGCATTGCGCGTGAAAACGGCGCGTTTTTCTGCTAACACTTGCGCCAAAATGGGATGGGTTATAGGCACAACAGGTAATGTTCCTTCTTGACGGCTGGTATTGACCAACAGCTGCAAGACCTGCGCGTCACTCCTTCATTTTTCTGGAGAAGGCCGATGGAACCAGCATCAGCCGTGGTAAGCCGCATCGCCCAACCCAAGGCAGAACTAAGAACCGCGTTAAGGTCTAGTGACTGGTTGAGCTGCTGGTCGATGCGTTGGAAAATAGAAAGCTCCTCAACCCGCCTTGCCAGTGCCTGATCCGTTTGCGTAAAAAGGCGGGCATTGTCGATGGCGATAGCCGCTTGATTGGCAAAAGTAGCCAGCAGTTCCAGATCATCCGCTTCAAAGACGCCGCTAAACAGTTTGTTGTCTACGTAGACTGCCCCCATAACCCGACCACGTGCACGCAGTGGCACACACATAATCGAGCGCAGTTGAAAGCCGATCACGCTTTCTTGGGCAGAAAAGCGTTCATCTTCTTGGGCATTGTTGGTAAGAATGCCATTGCCCGTGGTGGCGGCCCGTTCCAAAACGGTGCGGCTGATCTGCATCGTCTGGCCTTCGATGGTTTCCTGGTCTACGTTACGCGCAGCTTCGGTGCGCAGTTTGCTATCTTCATCGTAGAGCATCAAAAAGCCGCGTTCCGCACCAGTCAACTGAATGATGGCATCCATTACCTGATTCAATACTTCGCTCAGGTCTAGGCTGGTGCCAAGTTGGGAGCTAACTTCGTATAAGGCTTCGAGTCGTGCCTGTTCGTCTTTAAGTTTTGTGGTTTGTTCGCTCATAGGGTTTTCAAGGATTGAAGATTAGCCAAGCCGCCAATCTTTAATCTTCCTTATAATAGTCACACACGGATTGCAATACGCAGACATCACATTTTGGTTGTCTGGCTATGCAGGTTTCACGACCATGCCGGATGAGGTTGAGGTGCATAGCGTAATACGTTTCCGGCCTGTTTACATTCTCTAATAAAACATGGGCTTTGTCAGCCGTTACTTTAGACCCAATTAGTCCTAAGCGTTTGGTGATGCGGTGGACATGGGTGTCTACCGGAAAAGCCGGACGGTTAAAGCCAAAGAGCAGGATGATGGCGGCCGTTTTCGGGCCAACCCCTTTGATAGTCTACCAGCCACTGCCTGGCCTCGTCTAACGGCAAGTCGTTGAGAAAATCGAGGGAGATTTTGCCCTGGTCATCATAAACGACTTGCAGCGCGGCCTGGATGCGTGGCCCTTTTTGGTTCGCCAACCCCGCTGGCCGGATGGTTTCCACGATGTCGGCTTCGGGCGCGTTCATGACGCTTTCCCAATCTGGATAACGCGCTTTGAGCGCATCGAAGCCTTTGTCGCGGTTGGTGTCGGAGGTGGATTGGGAGAGGATGGTGCAGACGAGTTCGTCTTCAGGAGGAAGGTGCTGCCGCCAGGTATCGTTCGCCGTACTTTTCCTGCAAGTAGATTGTAAACGATGTCGTACTGCTCTTGTAAATCCATGACTGCTCCGTGCCTCATTGTAATGGCAAACGGGATTATAACACGCATAGAAAACGTGAAAAAAAGGATGAAAGATGAAGGTTGAAGGATGAAAATAGCGCTCAGTTACGCCTTCTGCGTTATTTTTTGCGGGCTTGAATGCGTTCGTGGAGGCTGGTGATAACGGCCGTTCTCTCTTCATCATTTAGCCCAATCAAATCAAACACGGCGGTGTCTAGCGCGTGGCGGGCGGGGTGGCTCAGGTCGTCTTCAGTGGTGGGAAACGGCCGTTTTGCCAGTTCAGTGAAACAATGAGCCAGATGGTTGGCTTGTTGCGTGGTAAACGTGCGCGGATCGGGCAGCCGGATGCGGCCTAGTTCATAAGCGGCGAGCCAGAGAACACCCGCCCCAAAGTTGATGCGTCCGTACAGTTCGCATTGCAGGGCAAACCAGGCGCTGTTGAGCAGCGCCGCCGCCACTTCTGGCTGCATCTCAGCGGGGAGATGAATTTGATAAAGCTGCTGGTCGATCGAGCAGCGGTTCTGTCAGCAGCGGTGCCATATGACGCCGCCAAATACCTTTGGGCAGGACGAGCCGGGCGGGTGGCTAAGTCAGGCAAACTGTACCAGGGCTGACGTGCCAGCGCAGGTGCTTCGTTGGTGGATGCCTTGTTCTTCTCCCCAGGTAATGTATTTGGAAACGGCCGTTCCCGTCAAATTAGCATCGGCGGTATGCACAACAGTTCATGCTTGCAATCAGCGGCAGCAAGCGTGAGACGGTCGAGGCCGCGCAGTGATTTGAGCAGGGGGCGGCGAAATTGTGGCTCAATTTGCCACTGTCTCAATGGTTTTTTCGTTCAGGTAGAAAAAGCCGTTGTCGCCAGTCGTGAAGCCGCGCTGCACGTTGGCCCACTCTTTGAGCGGTCGCAGTTTGGTTTGCACGTGGGGCTGGCTGATAACATCTGGCGCACGCAGCATCAGTCCCCATTTGGCCGACGGGCGCAGCTCTTTTTGCGCCACCACGCGCACGGCATACTTCGTCGGTGGTGCGGCTCATGCTGGGCAGCAAGCGGGTCACGAGTCGTTCGACGGCTTGTCCCGCGTTGGTAATTGTTGAGGGCGAAGGGAATGAGGGTGGATAACGGCCGTTTCAACCTCACCAGTCGCACCAGATTAGCGGCACGCCGATTTGGGCCGCTGCACTTCTCCAGCACGACAAGGCAGGTATTAATTTTGGCGTCACTGAACCAATGTTCAACATCTGATTCAATAATGGCTAAAATCTTGTAATGGTCGAGTAAATATTGCTTGAGTCGTTCGCCATAAGCCACATCTAGCCACGCATTTGGCACGACAAAACCAAACCGTCCGCCCTCGCGCAAAAATTCGGTTCCGTGCAGGAAAAAGTAGGCGTGCAGCCCGGAACGTCCGCCCAAACTATCCCACAACGGCGCGGGCAGAGCACTTTTTGTCGCGTCTGGGGTCTGGAACCGTGTCCGCCCCCGCAAACAAGGTCAACTGCTGCCCCGCATCACGTGCAGTTTGCCCAACCATTCGGCACGGGTGTAGGGAGGATTGCCGATGATGGCGTCAAACGGCCGTTCTTCGTCTAATGTCACAGCAAAGAAATTTTGGTTTGCTGATGTGGGCCTGGGGGAGCGATGATTGGGCGATAACGGCCGTTTCTGGGTCCAGTTCAATGCCCCACAGCGCCTCTGCGGGAATGTCGCCGCGCTGGTCGGTGAGCCAGTCCAGCCATTGAGCCGCCCGCGCCAAAAATGCACCTTCGCCACAACTGGGGTCTAGCAGCCTATCCGTTGGCCGGCGCAAACAAAAGCCAAGCAACAAATCCGCCACGTCTGGCGGCGTTTCAAATTGACCAAAAGTGTGTTGTTTGTCTGGCATGGGTCATTTTCCCTTCCCACTCGAATGCATTATAATGACGCGAATATTGTACCATGACGAGCGGGATTCGTGAGCGGTGATCCGTAATCAGTTATCGGACTTCGAACTACGGAACACGAATCACGTAACACGAATCGTCAATCACTATGTCTTCTCTTTCTAACAGCAAATTCCTACAAACTTTTCCTGAGGTGGTGGTGGCGCAACTGCCGCCTGCGCTGCAAGGCATTAAATCGCGGCAGCCGTGGGGCTGGTTGGTGCAATTTCACTATGGTGAGCCGCGTTTGCATTATGAAATATCAAAGGTGTCGCGCACTGGCGGCTGGGAATTGGGTTTTCACTGTGAAGCAACGGATAAGAACCTGAACCGCCTGATGCTAGATGGCTTTCGCCGAAACTTGTTTGAAATCAAGGATATATTGGGCAATTCTATCGAAGCCGAGATGTGGGATCACGGTTGGACGAAGATTTATGAAGTGGTGCCAGAGAAAGATTTGACGACCGAGTACCAGGAGAAACTGGGGCATCGTCTGGCAGAAATTATTATCTGCTTGCATCCGATTTACGTGGAACTGCGCAACAGCGCGGCAGCGGTGTACCGTTAACCTGCCCCTTTTATTGAATCGTAGAGGTCGTTGAGGGCAACGGCCGTTAAGAATCCCTGTGCCGCCCCTGTTTCCCCAATTTTGTAAGAGGCAAACACAACCGCTTTCCGCAGTGCCAGATACGGGTCATTGGTTTCGCTGAAAACGTGGACAAAGCTGGAAAACAGCGCATCCCCCGCCCCAATCGTGTTGATAATGGGGCGCGTGCTCACCGCCGGAATCCTCTCCATAAAGTTATCCGCTTTCACCGCCAGCAAAGCGCCTTCCCCACCCAGTCCAATAACGATTATGGGCGTGCCATATCGATTTTGCAGGCGCTGCGCCCATTCTTCAGGAGAACAAGGCAGCTTTTCATTGCTCATAAAGAGGATGTGGGCCGCCGCCATGAACTCGCCATTGTAGTCGTCTTCCAAATTAGCGATGGTATGCACATCTGTGGCGATACGTTTGCCACCAGCTTGGGCACGTGCCAAAAAGGGACGGCTGAAGTTGATGTTACACAATACCACCAGATCACAAGTTGACAGTGCCGCTTCAAACCGGTCCAGCGGATACACAAACTCCTGAATATTTTTCAAATCGACGTGAATCTGCCGCCGTCCAGACCACTCATAAATAATGACGGATTGAGCAGTTTGATCGAGCAAACGCAGCACATTGGCGGCGGGGATGCCGTCTTGAACCAGTGCCGTTTTTACAACTTCGCCGAGCAAGTCTTTGCCTATGAGCGAGAGAAACGACACCTCGTCTCCCAATGTGGTTAGCGCTTTCGCCACGTTATAGCCGACGCCAGAAACGGTGCTGCCCACTCCCCAAAAGGGATAGCGCACCGGCTCATACGTCACCGGAAAACTATCGACTTTAAGGGTCGTTTCGATGTTAATGAGGCCAGAGACTAAAATTTTTCTCATGATAGATGCTCCCATTTTGATGTGGCGTTATCATAGCGCAAAGTGGACTAGTTGATCCGCGAGATTTCGCGGTTAGAAATCTCTGCTCTTGCTCTAGCCTCTCGCTTAAAGGAGGTTGTGATGAAGATTGCCCCGTTTTCGATTGAAGAATTTTTTGCATTGTATGAGTTTAATACACCCTATTTGTTGTGTTCTTCAGATTGTGAAAGCATGACGATTGGCGAGTTGTTGGCTCTTTCTGGCATGGAACTGGCAGGATTGGCCGACTTGCATTTGGGTTACACGGAATCGCAGGGGCATCCTGGGTTACGGATGCAAATTGCCGGCTTGTATCCGGGCGTGGAAGCTGAAGAAGTGGTCGTGCTGACAGCTCCGGAGGAAGGCATTTACACCGCGATGCGCACGCTGTTGGAACCGGGGGATCGGGTGGTGGTACTGACACCAGCCTATGATTCGCTGTTGAATTTGGCTGAGCACATTGTCGGTGAGGCCAATGTGGATAAATGGGAACTTGAGGCAGGTAACGGCCGTTGGCAGATCAACCTCTCTCAACTAGAAGAACTCGTCACAGACGAAACGCGACTCATCGTCGTCAACTTTCCGCATAATCCGACGGGCTTTTTGCCTACGTTGTCAGAGTTTGAAGCAATTATTACGATTGCCCAGAAGCATGGAACCTGGCTGTTTTGTGATGAAATGTATCGCGGACTGGAAGGAAACGGCCGTTTCGACAAGCTCAGTACCACGCATTCCACCCTCCCTGCCGCCGCCACCCAATACGAACGCGCCATCAGTCTCTCTGGGCTGTCCAAAACACATGGTTTGCCAGGGCTGCGTGCTGGCTGGCTCATCGTTCGAGATGCAGACGTGCGGCAGCAGCTTATCAACTGGAAATTCTACACCACCATCTGCCCGCCTGCGCCCAGCGAATTCTTGGCGCTGGCTGCCCTGCAAGCCCACGACTCCCTCATCGCCCGCAACCGCACCATCATCAGCGATAATTTGCAAATTGCAGAGCCGTTTTTTGCCCGCTGGCCTGACCTGTTTGACTGGAAACGGCCGTTGGCTGGCTCCGTAGCCTTAGTGGGGCTAAACGTGCCATCTGCCACCGATTATTGTCATACTTTGGCAAAAGAAGCAGGTATTTTGCTGCTACCCAGCAGTTGTCTGGGCTACGGCGATCAACACATACGCATGGGTTTTGGCCGTTTAAACTTTAACGAATGCTTAATGGCATTTGAGCAGAGCTTAAGGAGTCGTCAATAAGTTCTCTTGTCCTATGGTTACTAACAAAAGTGTCGGTTATCATAGTTTCTATGCCAACAACGAAGTCACGCTACTGGGTATTCTGACATGTTTAAATCTATCAACGAACTTATTATTTGGCTCGATCAACACAACATCGACATCTCATTATGGGGAGAGGGCAATGCCAAAAGTATCATTCAACTATGGGATGAAATTGCATTGGGGGAAATCACCCTTTTAGACGATCCGCCTCGCCGTATTGTCCATGTAGTGCAGGTTGTCATTCGGCGAGAGCGACAGGTATTGCTAGAGGCGGAGCAAATCATGGAAAACGGCAGTCGTCGTTTTCGCAACCAGCCACCCTCAGAAAAACTCAAGCCGGGAGAATCCTATTTGGAGGCGGCTACCCGCTGTTTGCAAGAAGAACTAGGCGTGACGTCAGAGGCTATCCATTTGCTGCCACAAAGTTACTTCTCTCGTACTGAGTTACTAGACTCTTATTCCTATCCTGGCCTGCTCACAGAATACACGTTTCATATGGTAGAGGCGGATGTTTTCGGTCTGCCAGCAGAACCGTTTTGGCGGGGCAATAAAGCGGTAGTCACGGGAGACCCTGTGATGCGCCACCGCTGGGAATGGCGCTACGACCGTTCATTCGTTCGGGCCTGAGTTAGGTATTAGGGGATGATAACGGCCGTTTTCCATTCGCATTTCTCCGTACAAACTGTCACACTCAAATACGCCCCATCATACGACCACTGCGGATTGGACAGGCGTTCACTACCCGTTTCTGCCAGGGGATAGGTGGTGTGGCTGCGGATATCATAGATGGACAAGCCTAGTGCCGGGTCATAGTAGACAAAGCGGGTATTGTCGGGTGACCAAAGTGGTTCGGCGGGAACGGCCGTTATCGGCGGCAACATCTCTCCCGTTTGTATGTCATACACGACCAGATCGGTTTCGGGCGTGAAGAAGGTGAAGTAACGGCCGTCTGGGGAGAATGTGTTGAATGAAATAAGAATTTCCCAGGATGTTTTTTCTAAATACACAGGTAACGAAAATAGTATTTCACCTGTATCACGAATAAGTAGTTGGATTTCAGGACCAGTTTCATTTGAGGTTAATAGGCAAATGCGGTTCCATCTGGCGACAAATCGCCTAGAAATGCTCCTTTTGCTACTAATTCCAGGGTATTAGCTTCAATATCCCAAAGTTGCAAATCGATAACTTTTTCGTGCAACGTATCTTGCTCAAGAATATTCACTTCTTTATCCCAGGTTTCAACTAAAACCTGTTTTTCATTTGGTAGCCAATCAGAATAGCTTGAAAAGAAGTCCGGGATAGGGTAGTTGGTTGTGCCATCATAAGATAAAGCATATGAATTGGGGCCAAGATCATCTAGTTCGCTGCGTTTTTCATGAAGCGGTGTAGGGGAAAATATGGCTACAGAATTAAAATATTCAGGCTGCCCAAATTCCAGCACTGTATAGTCCGAGTTTGTGGCATAAACATGTGGATTAAGAACCCACATATTGGCAATTTCTTGCTTATTAGCCAGATCATACATCATTAAATTGCGTGCCATGCCGCCACTATAAAGGCTATATATAATCGTTCCGTCGTTTAACCAATCATCTACTTGTAAATACCATCCCTTCAGATCGGTAAAAGTGACATTGTTTCCAGTCTTGTCCATTCGCCATAATTCAACGTTTGCAACATCGTCATAGGGACACATTGCTTGGGAATCCTGAATACCAGTGAAGAAGATTTCTTGTCCACTTGGAGGCCAAATGAAGCTGCCGATACCAAAACATGAAAATCCTTCAGGTGTAATGTCAACATCTTCAAATGTGGGTGCGGCAGCAAGAAATACAAATGCATCAGGAAATGTGACTGGCTCAGATTGCCAAGGACAATCACTATAAACAAATTCGTTTTCCACTGGAGACCATTCAAGAGAAAGGCTGTCAACAGTTACAGCATTCTCTACGTTTTCAGACCAAATCAAATTGGGCAAAGTAAGTGTTGTTTGTACAAAGGGCACAGACGCTGTAGGTGCGGGGCTATTGGTTGGTGGAATTGGTGAAATTGTTTCCTTGGGAACGGCCGTTTTCGTAGGTTGAGGCGAACTGGTAGCTGTGGGTAAAACTCGTTCCACTGTCACAGGCACTAGTTCAGCCAATTCAGTTTCAAGCGTAGGCAATGGTGTAGGAATTACCTCAGGTGCACAAGCGGCTAATCCTGCTATCAATAAAATTGTGATGATCCAAATACGTAATTGCATTATTATTTTCCCCAACTAGTCAGATACCATTAGTTTAGCAGCAAAACGGCCGTTTTGCCCCCCTCTCATCGTCCAGCCCACCTCTCCCTATTCACCGAAACATGACACCTGTCATATCACGTCACAGCTTCCGCCTGACAAAGGTAACTTGACAGCAAATTCACGAATAGTTGAAACTTATGGCACAAATGTAATTGTATAGACAATTGATTTCTTTTTATCACCGTTGCAAGTATCATTGATAGTGAGAAATCATAAATCTCAGCAGAATTGTTAAAGTGGCTCCCACTCTACTTTAATAAGCACATTTCATAACTAGAGGGTTTTTCACCCGTAACAGCTTCCGCCTGACAAAGGTAACTTGACAGCAAATCACGAATAGTTGAAACTTATGGCACAAATGTAATTGTATAGACAATTGATTTCTTTTTATCACCGTTGCAAGTATCATTGATAGCGAGAAATCATAAATCTCAGCAGAATTGTTAAAGTGGCTCCCACTCTACTTTAATAAGCACATTTCATAACCAGAGGTGTTTTCCCCTCAAATCCCCAAAGGAGTTTAAATTTCCCATGTCAGAAAATCTGAATCCGTTTGCTATTGCTCAGGCCCAGCTAGACAAGTCGGCCGCTGTTTTACAATTAGACCCAGATATGCACGCCTTTTTGCGTGAACCCATGCGTGAGTTTCATTTCACCATTCCCGTTAAGATGAACGATGGGCATACGCGAATCTTCAAAGGTTTCCGCGTGCAATACAACGACGCCCGTGGCCCAGCCAAGGGCGGCATTCGCTTTCATCCCAACGAGACCATCGATACCGTGCGGGCGCTATCTGCCTGGATGACCTGGAAAACGGCCGTTTCCGATATTCCGTTAGGTGGTGGCAAAGGCGGCGTCATCTGTGAACCGCGTGAAATGGAGCAAGACGAACTCGAACGGCTCAGTCGCGGCTACATGCGCAACATCGCCCGCTACATCGGCCTCACCAAAGATTCCCCCGCCCCAGACGTACACACCAATCCCCAAATCATGGCCTGGATGCTCGACGAATACGAAATGTTGACCGGTCATCGGGAACCAGGTGCCATCACCGGCAAACCGCTGCCCCTGGGTGGCTCCGCCGGACGTGGCCCGGCCACCGCCATGGGCGGCATGTTTACCATCAGAGAAGCCGCCAAACTGAAAGGCATGCGTTTGGAAGGTGCCACTTGCGCCATTCAAGGTTACGGCAACGTCGGCGGCTTCGCCCATCAGCTCGCCCACAACTTATTTGGCATGAAAGTCGTCGCCGTCAGCGATGAATTTGGCGGCATCTACAACCCCAATGGCCTCAGCCCAGACGAAGTCAACGACCACCTGCGCAAAACAGGCAAAGTCATTGGCTGCCCCGGCACCGATGCGCTAAAGAACGAAGAACTATTAGAACTTGAAGTCGATATTTTGATTCCCGCCGCCATCGAAAACCAACTGACCAGCCAAAATGCCAACAACATCAAAGCCAAAATCGTGGCGGAACTGGCAAATGGCCCCACCACCCCAGAAGCCGACCAGATTCTTAACGATAAAGGCATCTACATCATCCCCGACTTCTTGTGCAATGCCGGCGGCGTCATCGTCTCTTACTTCGAGATGGTGCAAAATGCGTACCAATTCTACTGGACTGAAGATATGGTCAACGAACGGCTCGATCAGAAGATTACGACTGCGTTCCAAGCCGTCCATGAGATGGCTCTTGCCAAAAAAGTTGACCCGCGTGTTTCTGCCTATTTGGTCGCTGTAAATCGTGTCGCCGAGGCGGTGCGCTTGCGCGGCTGGGTCTAAAATGCTTGAAGCGATTGTGTAACTGAAAGATAATCCGAACAATTATTCAATTATAAAAAAGGGATGTGTGCAACAGCGTACACATCCCTTTTTTCTCTGGTGAATATGTGACAATATTTGTCAAAACAGAACAATTGTGCTATACTTTTTAGTATACGGTAAAGCGATCCTGACACGAGAGAAAACTCCTTGGGATTTACAAAAAAACATGTTACTATTTCTGTGTCCTAACCGTAAATGTCAATTTGGAAACTTAGAACAAAAAAGGAGAGTGTGCCATGTATCAAAAGATAATTGTTGTGGGGAATTTAGGTAGAGACCCAGAAATGCGTTACATGCCCGACGGAACGGCCGTTACCAATTTCAGTGTGGCGACTTCCCGTCGTTGGAGTGGGGCTGATGGTCAACCACGTGAAGAAACAGTTTGGTTCCGCATAGAAGTGTGGCGAAAAGCAGCTGAAACTGCCAATCAATACCTCAGCAAAGGCAGCAAAGTCTTAGTCGAAGGGCGCATCAAACCAGACCCCAATACGGGCGGCCCGCGTATGTGGACAGCCCAAGATGGTACCGTTCGTTCTTCATTTGAAATTGTCGCCGATACTGTGCGCTTCTTAAGTTCTCGTGGTGAAGATTCCAGCTACAGTGGTGGCGATGGTGGTGGCGATTATGATGCTGCCCCAGCCCAAGAAGAAGACGACATTCCGTTCTAGCACATTACTCAAAACCCAAAAGGTTTAGGTAAACCACAAAAAGTTTTCAAAATTACCAACACGCAAAATTGTGGTTTCCTTCAAGGAAAAGCGGGTTTCGCGCAATTTTATTTCCAAAAACTTTCCCGCTTTTACCTAATTACAAGCAAATCAAAATTGCGTGATTCCAAACCCTTTGGGTTTCACGCATAATCATCAAAGCGAGTGCTCCTTACAGCACTCGCTTTTTTTCTGGCAAAAAACAGGGTAACTTGGTAATCTTGCACCAGCCGGAATCAGGTATGGAGTGAAGCCAAGATGAACCTGCAAGATCGCTACGATCAGTTG
Organism: uncultured Chloroflexia bacterium; assembly: GCA_963747345.1. GTDB lineage: Bacteria > Chloroflexota > Anaerolineae > Promineifilales > Promineifilaceae. The sequence continues at coordinate 35,205 of CAVVFA010000029.1, forward strand.
GTGCAAGAAGAGTTTGTGGGACGGGAAGCCGAAGTCGAACAGTTTCTCAGCAATCTATCGCTGCCCGTGAGCAGCAATGAACACCGTTATATTTTCAACGTGTATGGGCCAAAAGGGGTGGGCAAAAGCACCTTGCTGCGCCGGTATCGGTTTTTGGCAGAAGAAGAGCTAAACATACCCGTTGTCTCTGCCTGGATTAACGAAAATACGAGCAATGTACTAGACGTATTAGAGCGCATTGCCGAGCCATTTTCACTATCCCAATACCAAGAACATTCCCATTTTTACCAGCAGATTTATGCTCAATTGAAGGCCATGGAACCGGCGCGAAAGCAAACGGTTGACCTCTCGCAACCAACAGATTTACACCGCAAAATCGGGCAATATTTTAGCCTGGATGAACTGCAAGAATTGTGCATGGATTTAGGCGTTGATTACGAGGATTTGCCGGGGGATACACGCAAGACAAAAGCGATGTCGTTGGTGGCGCATTGCAACCGTCATAACCTGCGTGCCAAGCTGATTGCGCAATGTATGGTGCTGCGGGAACACGTTGATTGGCGGGATGTGGCGATGATTACCGATATGCGCAAGGAAATTGATGCCGATGCGTTGTGGGAGGCACATGTCCGCCGTCATGTGACAGATGATGAACAAGTTGATCTGCTGTTAAAGCCCGCCGATGTCTTGACTCGCTATTTGCTAGAAGATTTGCACCTGGTTTTGGGCGCGACGACCACGTTGATCCTTTTTGTCGATGGGTATGAGGATAAACGTAACTTTTTGGAATCGTGGTTTTGTGGCTTGCTAAACGGCCGTTATGGAGCCGTGCCAGAAAACATCATCATCGTATTGGCCGGGGATAGTCCCCTCACTGAAAACTGCTGGAACAACTACCTGCAACTGATTACCAACCAGCATTTAGAGCCATTTACCGAAACCGAAGCCCGCAATTTCCTGGCGCTTAAAGGGACAGACGACCCCCAGCAAATCGACCAGATTCTCAAGACTGTCAAAATGGCGGGGCGCAATCGTTACCTGATGCTGGACTTGGCAACGGCCGTTGCCTCTCGCGGTACGACCACCACCAACTTTTCACGGAAATCACGCAATGCCGTCACCCTATTCCTGCGGACTGTCGATGATAAACAGGAACGGGATGTCACTATTTGCGCCGCGCTACCCCGCCGTTTAGATGCAAACATCCTGGCCTTGCTTTTGGATCAAGATGATGTGGCAGATGAGTTAGGCTGGCTGATGGCCTGGCCGTTTGTCAAAGCGACAAGCGCCAATACCTGGATTTACCACGACAACATGCGCGCCGACATTCTGGAATACGGCCGTCAAGCCGCCACCGTCAACTGGGTTGCCCTTCAGGAGCGCCTGGCTGCCTACCATTTGGGCTACCGCGCCAAAATCGCGCAACCGCTTGATAATCAATGGAATCATGAAGGATGGCAAACAAGCACCCTGGAAATCATCTACCATCGCTTGTGCCAATCCCGTGCTTCCCGCCGCCGCCACCTTTCGCCGATTTTGGGCGATTTTCTATTTGCTTTGCAAGCAGACCAGAAGTTTGCCAAAAAATGGGCAGAAACCATTGAACAAGCCGGCAAAGATTGCGGGAGTAAGCATATTCAAGAATGGGGCCGTTTTCTCAGCAACGGTATTCAGGCTTTTATCGCGGGGGATTATGCGGAAACGGCCGTTATGCTCAACCAACTCATCGAACGTAAAACCCTCGAAGACCGCCACCGCGTTATCGCCCTGCGCTGGCGCGGCGATTCCTACCGCCACCTCCGTTACGACGACAAGGCCATCGCCGACTACAATCAAGCCATCGAAATTGACCCAGACTACGCCTGGGCCTTTGCCGGACGCGCCGAAACCTACCGTTGGCTAGAACAGTACGAGCAAGCCATCGCCGACTTCGACAAAGCCATCGAATTGGAACCAACATTTGTGTGGGCCATCGCCCATCGCGGCGAAATGTATCGCAAAATAGAGGAAAACGAGAAGGCGTTGGCTGATTTTAACGAAGCCATCGCGCTAGACCCCAATCTGGCCTGGGTGATCGCCAGTCGAGGCGAACTGTACCGCACCATGGAGCAGTACACCCACGCCCTAGCCGACCTGGATCAAGCCATCGAACTCAATCCCACCTACGCCTGGGCCGTTGCCAGCCGAGGGCAAACCTACCGCAAATTACAGCAGTACGACGCGGCCTTGGCTGACTTCGACAATGCCGTGCAACTCAACCCCGATTATTATTGGGCCATCGCCGGACGCGCCCAAACGCGCCGCAAATTACAGCAATACGAAGAAGCGGTGAGCGATTTCACCCGCGCTGTGGAATTGAATCCGAGTTATGCCTGGGCAGTGGCGGAACGGGGAAAAACGTACCAAACAATGGGAGAATACGACAAAGCGCTGGCAGACTTTAATCAAGCGCTGGAACTCGATCCTGATTACAATTGGGCGCTGGCTAGTCGTGGCGAAACGTACCGTTTGATGGGAGAAAAAGAGAAGGCGCTAGAGGATTTTGATTCCGCCCTGGAGAACAATCCCAACGACGCCTGGACGCATCGGCGGCGGGAACGGGTACTGCGAAACGGCCTTTCGTAGGGGCGAAACGGCGCGGCGTAGTCTCAACATAAACGAAACCTCGTTTGCTCGCGCCGTCTCGCCCTCGATGGTGTCGGGCGATGGACTCGGTGGGCGAGACAGGCGGGAACAACATCTTTCTTCATGGCAATTGCCTTACCCGCCTGTGTCGCCCCTACCAAAATTGGTCATTTTTGCGCCAAGATAATCTCTGACGGGAAGGTCATTTGGCTAATGTATTCGTGATGGGTGACGGCGAAACCATTGGCTTCCAGGGGAGCCACCATCGATACGCCGCGACAGCCAGCCATTGATGTTTCGTTTCGTTTGTAGATGACTTTCCCAGATGTGGTTGTACCAACGCCGTCCTTTTGCCATGTTGACCAGAAGCAGCCGACCACCAGGCTTCAATACGCGCTGAAATTCGGACAGCACTTTGGGGAAATCGGCTTTGGGCAGTAGATCGAACATGTAGTTGTTGATGAGCAGGTCAAAACGGCCGTTTTCAAACGCCAAATCATACGCATCCCCAATCTGTAAACGATAGTTGGTCACGCCAGACTGGCTCGCTTTCTCTTTGGCCTTCGCTAACATCGCCGCCGTCACATCCACGCCCTCATTCCAGCCAGACGGGTTTCGCTTGAAGCACTCGCGCAAACGTCAGCCCCGTGCCAACCGCCACCTCCAAAACCGTCTCGCCATCCTGAATCCCGGCAACTTCCAGACTGCGCTCCTGCGCCTTCGACTCGGTAAACTTGCCCCACACATCATAAAAACGTGCCTTCGCCGAATATACTTCCGGTACGCGTTCCTTACTCAGCTTAGCCTCTAAAATATCTGGCTGTGTTACTACCATTTCATCCATCATCATTCACTCCTTCGACAAGCTCAGGGCGAGTCCTTCATCCTTAAGCTTTAACGGCCGTTACTCGCGCACTCAATACCTTCGCTGCCCCGTCATGGGCCAATGAATCAACAAGTTCCACCTCTGGATTGTTCTTGTCACGCACAGAAATGCGGGTGAACCCGGCCGCTTTCATGAAACCCACGTAGTCGGCCACATCTTCTGCGCCAGTGATGCAGCCCGTCCACGCCGCCATGTCGGCACGCTGTTCGGGCGTGAATTTGCCCAGCGTCACCACGTCGGAGACCGCCAACCGACCACCTGGTTTGAGCACCCGATACGCTTCCTGGAAAACGGCCGTTTTGTCAGGACTCAAATTGATGACACAGTTCGACAGGATGACATCGACGGTATCACTGTCCACCGGCATCGCCTCAATCTGGCCGTAGCGGAACTCCACATTGGCCAGCCCCACCTTCTCTTTGTTGCGATTTGCCTTCTCCAGCATCGACTGGTGTCATATCCACGCCAATGACATGACCCGTTTCCCCGACTTGCCGTGCCGCCATGAAGCAGTCGATACCTGCACCAGAGCCTAAATCCAGCACCGTTTGCCCTGGTTCCAAATTCGCCAGCGTGATGGGATCGCCGCAGCCCAAGGAGAGTCCCGTCACATCTTCTGGCAGCCAGCCGGTATCGGCCGTGTACAAATTGCTGAACAGGGCGTCTTCATCCACGTCGCAACAGCCCCTTTCGTCTGCGTTTGGGCTGCAACAAGAACTTGCCACTTCTATCTTGAACTCGTCGGCTAAACGGCCGTAGCGTGCTTTCACTTCTTCATGTATTTGATTTGCTGCTAAATCGTTCATCATTCACCTCATATTGATAACTGTCTATATATATTGTCAAAAAAAAGCCGTCCCTATCGCTGTGGCCGGTGTCCTCACCGAGCCACTGCTGGCGGCACAAAACAAACTACCCAACAGGAATATCTTCTAACCGAATCACACTGTTACTACTCACGGTATCGGGGGCAAATTTAACGAGAATATTGCCACAACACACCGCCACCGCTTCTTGATTGAGTGAATAGAAAATCTGCTTGCCTTCGCGCCGTGTAAAAACCAAATCTGCCTCACGCAAAATGCTGAGATGGTGGGAAACAGTCGGCTGGCTCACATTGCCCAACCGATCCACCACATCAGATACGCAAAACCAATTACAGCACAAAAGGCTCATAATTTTTTGGCGTGTCTCGTCAGCAATCGCTTTGGCAAAAAGAACAGAATTCATAGTCATTCACATTTCAAAGAAATGGCCTAACTTTGTTTAGTACATATCGAAGATTGTCTATATGATAGCGAGGAAAAACGATTTGTCAAGATGTAATTCAGAATTAGGCTAACGAAGTTTTTGTTCAGGAATCTACCGAAATTTACGCGGCCACAAACGCCAAATAACCGCCCACCGAAAGCGCAATCAACCACTGTGCCAGCCAATAGGTCGTCAGCACAATCACACGAGCGCTGCGGAATTTTTCGCGGAACCTGTCCAGCGCCAGCGCCGAATCAGACACCACAAAAGTTAGTGCGCCAACGGCCGCCAGCACGGCGCTCGTGGTTTGCAGCGCCGACCAGCGAGTGAGCGCCTGCCACGCCATCGTCAAAATAACGAGTAAATAGACGATCACGGGGCCGCGCATTTTGCCCAGATGCGGGTGCAGGATGCGGTACATGATGGCTCCGTAAACAATCAACGGCAGCAGCCACCACGATAAGGCGAGTCCGCCATCGGTGGCAAAGGCGGCAATGTAGAAGATGTGGCCGATGAGAAAACTGACCAGTCCCATGATGAAATATTTGGCGGGCAGCATCAAAAACATATCCCCACCGAGGCAAAAAACGAGGCCGATGATGATAAGGGTTTTGTATAACGTATTGGGCGACACGCCCAGCAGCGCGATGCCGATAATGAGTATCGTGGTCAAGGGTTTGAAGATGTAGACTTGGGTACGGGTTGGTTTGTATTCACCCCAGATGGCAAGAACGGCCGTTATAACCACAAAAATAGTCAAAATTACAATTGACATCATGTTATCTCCCCGATTGATGAACGTTTACCATTGTTCGACACGTTCCACATAATTCTCGCAATTCTTTAGCCGAATAACTTTGCCCGCTTCATCCAGTTCAAAAACAGCTAACTCTTCCGGTTCCGGCGAAACCACTGTCACTTTTCATGCGGAAGGTGTGCGGTTTGTTGGGCAGCGGTTCCAATTTCGCGGCATCTGCCAACGGATCTGGCGAGGTGGGATCGATGATCACCAGGTTTCCTTGATGAACGAGCACCTGTAGATCCACCCAGCGATCGCGATACCGGCCCACATACTTGTGCCATTCTGGATTGATAACGGCCGTTTTCGCTTCAGGTTTCGTCGCTTTGACCAGGGCAGGCATTACCCACTCATAAACCTTTTCTGTATACATGCCTGGATCCCCGTCATCGCTGTTGGTGAACACGATAACGGCCGTTTTGTCTTTAGGGCACATACGAAGCTGAGTACGGTAGCCCAATACCCCACCGCCATGTCCGATATAGGTTTTGTCTTTAGCACGCTCGATGCGAAAGCCCAGACCCCAGCCTGCCTGCCAGTTGGGTTCCAGCCAGTGGATGCGCTGCATTTCACGCAGGGTGCTGCCGCGTAAAATTTGCGCGTCGCCCACCGGTTCATCACGAAACTGGAGCATAGCAAATTTTGCTAGATCAAGAACCGTGGTGGCGATGTTGGCGGCTGGTGTTAGTCCTTGTGAATCGGTAAAGGGGCTGAGAACGCGACTGTTATCTGGCAGTCGGCGGCCATAACCAACGGCAAGCTGTGGATGTTCTGGGTCGATGGTGGAGACGAAGGTGTCGGCCATACCCAAGGGCTTGAGAATGTGAGCTTCGACATATTCGGGATACGGTTGTCCGGAAACGGCCGTTACCACCTCGCCCGCTAATGACAAACCCAAATTTGAATATTTCCAGCGTTTCTCAGTGGGCAAGACGGTTGTCTGCTCCGGCAATTTTGCTTGAATTTCCTCGATACTAGGGAAGTTGGCATCATTCCAATAGGGGAACGCCGATTCGCGGGGCAAGCCGGCGGTGTGGGTGAGTAGATGGCGTAGCGTAATTGGTGGTGCGTCAGTATACGGATTTTGGATGTTGAACCAGGGCAGATGCTTGCTGACCGGGTCATCGAGTTGGAGTTTACCCGCGTCACGTAGTTGGAGAACGCCCGTTGCCGTAAACAACTTGGTGATGGAGGCAATCCGGTAAATTGTTTGGGGAATGGCAGGTTGCTGCTGTGCCACATCTGCCTGACCAAATCCGGCGGCCCACACCAGTTCCTGATCATACACCACAGCCACTGAAAGCCCTGGTTGATTGCGATAGAGCATCTGCGACTCAATCCAGGCTGAGAGCAGGTTAATATTACTGGAAACATTGGAGTCCGCGGCCAATTCAGCGGCTGATTTACTTGTCATGCATCCTCCTTGTAAATAACTTCCCTGAAGTTACTTCTTCAGAAAAGTCTTGAATTCAACTTCAGGGAAGTTCGGTTTGCTGACTGGCTTGCTCGAAAAACGAGTTAATCAACTTAATGATCTCGTCTCGATGGCCAATTCTTCTTCACTAAAATTCGCGTGCAGCAGTTCATTCTTAAACGCTTGCGGATCGCCGTTTTCCGGCACGACCCAGGTTTGAATGTGGCTCACAGGCAATGGCCTGGCTCTCGCCCAGCACAAACTGCTTATTGACCGTCGCGCCAAACGGTTCACTTATCAGCGGAAAGGTGGCATCTACAATCATGTCGCCTTCAGGCAGTTCCAAAACCAGATAATTATGCACGTCTACAAACTTGACATGACTGTTGTCCAAAGCTTGCTGGACTGTTTCATGAGCGTTTTCAAAACCAAATTCGTAAACGGCCGTGCAGGCCATCACCTGGCTTTGAATCCCCAATTCCTCAAACAGCGCCTTGAGCGTGTAATGCTTGCCTGAGCAAGTGCCGCGCCATTCCTGAATAATCGCTTCCGGCTCCCGCGAACTGGCACGAATGTAGGGCATATCGCGCACCAAATAAAAAGCGGTGGCGGCATCGATGTTGCTTCCGGTGCTAATAAATCACGTTTTACCGCTTCTTCTTTTAATAGTGCCAACAAACCCATCAAGTACCTCCCATTGTCTCAAGTTAAGGGATTCTAACGTGTTTCACGGAAGCGCGAAACCACCAATCGTCAATCCAAAATGTCCAAGTCGTCAATCGTTAATCATTACGGGCATTGAATCACCGCTTGCGCCCACAGACAGCCGCCGCAAGCCGGCGCCACATTATCGAAACAGTCGGTATCATTGTCGCGGGAGAGGTCACAGCCGCCGCAGTAGGTGCAGGGGGCGAAGGCAAAACGCTGCACACGGTCGCGGTACTCCACATAGGCAGGGTCTTGCCACATTTCCAGCAATGTTTGCTGATGGATGTCGCCGATAAAATGGGGATGCGAGCGGCGTTCGTAGCCGCGCAGGTAGCCGGTGTGTTCGTAAAGTAAAGGGGTGCAGGGGGCTAAACGGCCGTTCCACCCCACCGTCAACGAGCCACTTTCAATAAACGTACACACATTATTCGCCCCACCCAAATTATTGCCGGCAAAGGTCACGTTGTAGCCGCTGGAAAACGCCTTCAACAGCGGTTCGCCCGTCAGCTCGTTGAAGTCCATCTTGGGCAAACTCAGCGTGCGCAGCCAGGGAGACGGCAAGTAAGTGATGCTCGTCAGCGTCTTTTCATACAGAATTTCTTGCGCCATTTCTTCCGTGTAGGGCAGCACATTGCTCACCGCAAACTTACTCGCCCCAAGCCGCTTCCCCAGACTCAGCACCTCTGGTAAATCAGCGATATTGCGCTTCATCGCCACAAAGTTGATGCCGATGGCCGGGCTGGGTTTGTGCGCGGCTGGACGCAATTGGCGGAAGCGGCGCAAGTTGGCGAGCACGGTGGGCAGTTCCGCGCCCAAACGCACATCGGCAAAGCTTTCTGGGCGCGAGCCATCAATGGAAACCCAGAGCGTATCCAGCCCCGCCGCGATGAGCGCTTTTGACAGTTTTTCATTCAGAAGCGTACCGTTGGTGATCATTTCGACGGTGAGTCCCAGTTCTTTCACCTGGCGGATCATGTCGATGGTATGTGGATGGGCTAACGGTTCGCCAAAGCCGCCAAAAAACACAGTCAGCGGCGGTCCAATTTCCGCCAAACTAGCCAGGATTCGGCTAAACGTGTCGGCGCTCATCTGCCCGAACTCAGCATCCCAACTATTGCGCATACAGGTGATGCAGTCGAGGTTACAGCGGTTGGTCGGCTCCAGATACACCTTCGCCAAATGGCTCACCGGACGATGCAAACGCACTGAGTTGGTGTCCGCATCCAATCGCAGTTGCGCTCCTGGCTTGATGCCATATTGTTGGGCGATTTCTGGGGGGAGGATTAAACGGCCGTTTTCATCAACTTCAGCCCAAAGGGTTTTCTTAACATCGACGGTATCGCTCATGAGGGTGTCTCCTATGTCCACTGTGGGTGTAGTATGCTGGATTTAGGAGCGGATTGGCTAGTGACGAACGGCCGTTATCTCTACGCCGAAGGTCATAAAACAATCTCACGCAGACTTGTACTGAGCTTGCCGAAGTAGCCGCAGAGAACGCAGAGGAATCTTTTTTCTCCGCGTCCTCCGCCTCTCTGCGGTAAAAATGTTTTTAGAAGGACTTGGGGGCGATTCAAGATTTTCTAATAGACTTGTTCCTGAATAAAAAAGGGACACTGATACGGTCGAACGCTGATAAAAAAACCTCAGTGTTTGACCGTATCAGTGTCCTAAAAATTTACTCTGGCTATTTGGGAACAACTCTAATGCTTTAATTCTTCCCAACACCCGCTTTTAACGCCTTGATCAACTGAACCATATCAGCAGGCAAAGGTGCTTCGAGGCTACAAATCTCCCCGGTGACCGGATGGGGGAACTGGGTGGCAGCGGAGTGGAGGGCTTGTCGTTGCAGGTGCGGCATTTGGGCGGGCGAACGGCCGTTTTCCACCCAATCCATGAACGCTTCATCATCCATCTGGTACAGGGCATCGCCCACCAGCGGATGCCCGATGGCCGCCATATGCACCCGAAGCTGGTGGGTGCGTCCCGTTTTGGGCTGGAGCTGCACGAGCGCATGGTTAGCGCCGAGAGGTTTCGAGCGTTTGGTAATGAGTAACGGCCGTTTTCCCTTCTCCCTCGCCCATCACCTGCTGCCGTGCCGTTTTTGTGCCTGGCACCTTGCCCACTGGTAAATCAATCACCCCGCTGGCGGGTTGAGGCTGGCCGACAACCACCGCCACATAAGTCTTCTCCACCTGCCCTGTCGCAAAACAGTCAGCAAGCAGCCGCAGCGTCTCCTTATCCTTCGCCAACACCACCACGCCAGACGTATTGGCATCCAGCCGGTTCACCAAATCAGCTTCAGGGAAAGCGGGATCATGCTGATAGCGCAAATAATAGATGAGGTTTTCAGTGACAAATTTACCTTTGCTATGAACACGCAAGCCAGCAGGTTTGTTCACGGCCAACAGCCATTCATCTTCATACACAATCGGCACGCTCAAATCTTTTGGCGGTTCCGGGTCTGGCATGTCGTAGGTGACGACATTACCCTGGCGCACCCGCGTTTCCAGGGTGACAGGTTGGTTGTTGAGGGTTAAACGGCCGTTTGCCACCAACTCCCCCCACTTTTCCGCCGAAAAATACGTAAATCGCGTAGACAAATAGTCCACAATCAACGCATTCTTAAATCCACCCGGCACTTTTGACGATATTTGCATAAACAATATTGTCAATCAAAGCCGGCTGCCTGACAACCTGGCAAAAAACAGTGCATATTACATTTATCAGGCGCATTTGTGACATTTATCACAATCAAACCTTACCCAACTCTGCTAAACTCTTCACGGATAGGTAATTTTTCTGGTGAAGACAACACCCTCTTACTTACCAAAGGAGCCTCACCTATGTCAACAACAACATTCACCGCTACGTCTCATATGTTTTCGACGGCAACGGCCGTTACCAGTTCCATCCGTGACTACATCATCAAAATGGACGAGCCAAATTGCTGCGCCCCCATCAATGACGTCAATCCCATTGAAATGATGCTGAGCGCCCTGGCTTCCTGCCAATGTTTGGCCGCCAAAAAATATGCGGCATTGCACGGCATCGCTATTCACGAATTCAACATCGACCTGCATGGCGATATTGATCCAGACCGCATGGTTTCTCTCGACGAAGATGATGCCGAACATTTCCAGGAAGTGCGCATGAAAACCTACATCAAAACCAGCGCCCCGCCGGAAAAAATCGAGCAATTCCGCAGCTTCATCACCAGTAAATGTCCACTGACGCAAACGATGCTGCACGGCGTTAACGTCATGGCCGACGACATTGTTATCGAACTCGATTACGATGCTATTGCCGACGAAAATCACCATGTGATGGCTGCGTGGTAATTTCTTAAAACCGCTTCTACTGTTTCCTCCACCTTTAAAAGACGCGCAACTTCTGTGCGTCTTTTTTCTTTCATCGACTAAACAAACCTGACAGGTTCATCAACAGCTTGAATTAACGTTGATTTTGCACAGCACATTTACTTTGCTATCCAGTGCCTCGATGAACCTGTCAGGTTTGTTTTTTAACGATGCGCTATCAACGGAGCGCAATCTTTGGTAGAATGATGACGGTTCATCACGAAGCGAGGAATTCATGACTGATTTTCCACCCAAAGATTACATACAAACGCCGTCAGCCGTGCCGGGTATCGTTGTTTACATGCCCAGGCCGCCAAAAGAAACCCACCAAGAAGTCGTCGATTTCCACTGTCCGCAGTGTGACGGGGTATCGGCCTACAACGCGGAAAACGGGGGACTAACTTGCACCTTTTGCGGCTTTTACGAACCGCCAGAGCAAGAAATCGTGGGCAAGCAGGCGGAAGCCTTTGAATTTACCGTGGAGACGATGGAGCGCGTGGCGCATGGGTGGGGTGCGGAGCGCAAAGAGCTGGCGTGCAATCGCTGTGCTTCCCGCACCACCATTTCCACCGACATGCTCACCCACACCTGCCCTTTCTGCGGTTCCAATCAGGTCGTGCAGGTCAAAGCGCCGCAAGATGTATTGCGTCCACGCTTCCTGATTCCTTTTACGGTGACGGCGGAGGAATGCAGAGAGAAAACGGCCGTTTGGCTGCAAGCTAGTTGGATGTTACCCGCAGAACTCAACAAACTGGCTCACAAAGCAGAATACACCCCCATCTACATCCCCTACTGGACTTTCGATGCCACCACCCAGGCAGATTGGAAAGCCGAAGTGGCGCATCAGGTACAAAAACGGGAGTTTCACAATGGCAGATGGGAAACACGCACCGTCACCGAATGGCGCTGGGAAAAAGGGCGAGCCAGCGTAGATTTTGACGACTTACTGATTAAAGGCAGCGCACAGTTAAGTCCGCACCTGCTCAAAGAGATAGAAGACTACGACATCCAGGCGCTCGTTCCCTACGATGCCAGTTTTTTGGCAGGCATTCAGGCCCAAGCGTACGATGTTGATTTAGACGCAGGCTGGGAACAGGGTCGCCACATTATGCGTGCCAAAACAAAAGAGTCATGCAAAGCGCAAGCCACGTCCAAGAGAATGCGCAACTTCAGCATGAACCTCGCCTTCAAAGATGAAAACTGGCGCTACTTGCTCATGCCTCTCTATCTAGCGACCTATCAGTACGGCACAGAAACCTACCAGGTACTCATCAACGGGCAAACAGGCGCACTCGCCGGGCAGCGTCCCGCCGATTGGAAGAAGGTGCTGCTTGTTACCGGCGGCGTGATGATGCCCGCCGTCGTTTTAGGATTGCTTGCCCTCATTTTTGCATATGTCGCGGGTGTTGATCAAAGTTATGCGCCGCTGGCTGGATTTGCCGCTATTTTTGCCTTTGTTGTGGGGCTGATTATTGCCATTATCATGGTTTCACAAGCGGCCATGATGGATGATATTTAATGACTGATACACCGCTACCAAACTGGACAGAAGCGTGGGGCGACCGCATGGTTTTGAGCCATTGCCCCTCTTGCGATGGCAATTTTATCGTGTCGCTTTCCGTGGAAATCGATATGTGTCCGTATTGTGGCAACGCAGTGCTGACATATTTGGAAGCAGCCGCAGACAAACCTGTCTACAGCCAGCGCACCAGAGTTGATGCTGCCTTTTACTGTGACCAAAGAGACCTTGCAGCAAAACGTGGCGCAGTTTGTCAAAAACACCAAGTTTGCTCCGGCAGATCTGACACCACAGAACTTAAATTCCCGTCTACAACCGCTCTATCTTCCGTTTTGGTTGGTCGATGCCTCAACGGAGGCCCGCTGGCAGGCAGAAGTGGGTTTCAACTACCAGATCGTCAGCCACCAGGAGAAATTTGGTGATGGCGGGTGGCAGTCTGAAAAAATCAAAGAGACGAAAGTGCGCTGGGAACCGCGTGTGGGCGATCTTCAGCGGCGTTATGATAATCAGGTTGCCCCAGCGCTGGAAGAACATACGCAATGGCGCAATCTATTAGGCCGTTTTCAAACGGAGTCGCCAGAGCCGTATCAGGCAGAATCGGTGGAGGGGGTGATGGTGCGGCTGCCAAACCGTCCGCCTGGAGATGCCTGGCCGGAAGCTGAAGCTACCTTAAAAACGGCCGCCACCACTGAAGTCCAACTGGCTGCCAAAGCCGACCATATCCGCCAGTTCCGTTGGTCGGCGGCGTACAGCGACCAACATTGGACGCAGATGCTCGCGCCTATCTATGCCACCTACTACCGTGATGACGATGACATCGTGCGCATGGTTTATGCCCATGGGCAAACGGGTGAACTGGCTGGCACGCAGCGAGCCTCGTTGAAAAAAGCAAAACGTTATGCACGGATGATCGGTATTGGGGCGGCTTTGTTATTTTCGTTGAGCCTGATATTGGGCATGATTGGCTTCTTTGAAGCGGCTGTGCTGCCGTGGGCGCTAGTCGGGTTTATGGCGGCGGTTGGTTTGGGCATAACGGCCGTTCTCCCTCTCCTGATCGCCTATTCCATCAACAAGTGGGGCATGTTTACCGACGCTTATCAGCAGCGACTCGCAGATTTACAAGAAGCGATTCGGGAATAGCGGACAGTGTTCCGTAATCCGTGAACCGTGTAAAATACGCCTATGAGTAAACGATTTGCGCTTCTTGTGGGTATGACAGCCTACCCCGATGATCGACTGACTGTAACCACATCCAGTTACGATATTCGCACCTTAATCGAACAGCTGCGTGACCCGGAAAACGGCCGTTTTGACCGCGTTGTCCCCCTATTGAACCAAACCGCCCTCGATTTGCAGTTGGGCATTGCCAGCTTCTTCGAGCAAGAAATGCAGCCAGACGACCTCGTGCTCTTCTATTTTGCGGGTCACAGCCTCATCCACCACCAAAACATTTATCTAGCCACCACCGACACCTTCACCGAAGAATATTTGGATGCGACCACCGTCGAAATCGACTTTGTGCGGCGGCGGCTCAACGCCAGCCCGGCACAGCAGGTGGTTTTGCTGGATTGTAATTTCAGCCTCATCGGCGCCACAGACCGGCATATCGACGGGTTCGGCATGTTGGCGAAAGCATTTCAAGCAGAAAATCGGGCCGTGTTGATCGCCCCCCAATTGACTGGCCCCTTGGTCGATGGGCTACAAGGCGCCGCAGACAGTGACCAAAATGGCATTATTACGTTTGCTGAACTGTGTATCTACATGCAAAGCCAACTTCCCGAAGAAGCGGCCTCGCCGACCATCGCCACCACTGATGATCTGGACAGCATGGTGCTGGCCTCGTGTGCCGCAGAGAAAACGGCCGTTTCCATTCCCACTCCAGCCCCCTCACCAGCAACCGAGACGGTTCCCCCAGCTTCTACCCGACGGCGCACCGGCATTATCGCGCTGATTTTGTTGCTGTTGCTCACCGTTTTTGGCGTTTACGCCGTTAGCAGCGGTTTGTTTTCTGGTGACGGCTCTGTCGCCTCTGAACCGGCACCTTCGGCAACAACGGCCGTTATCGCCATAGCTCCGGAAGCCAGCGAAACCCCATCCCCCACAGCTACCGCAGAAGTAGAGAAAACGGCCGTGGCCACAAAGATACCACCTGTCACGGAAACGGCCGTTGCCAGCAAAACCGCCACGCCAAAAGCAACCAACACGCCTAAACCAACGGCAGCCTCAACCTCGACAGCAACCGCTTCGCCTCGCATCGTCCTCAACGCCAGAACCGACAGTCACCAAAAAACCAACGGCAACCAGTTCACCCACACCCGTCCCCACCTCTGAACCCGTGCCGATGGATGTGGTGGCGCAGCAAGCCTTTTTACGTGCTGGCCCCGGTATCAACTATCGGATTATCGGTTTTCCTGAGCGGGGAACGGCCGTTAGCGTCATTGGGCGAAACAGCGACGCCACCTGGTACAACGTCATTCCTGGAAGATGACACGCGCGGCTGGCTCCATGTCGATGTGCTTGCCACCGACGATGAAGACGCCTTCGACGGCATCGACGTTGCCGCCACCATCCCCGTCCCCAGCGACGATTTTTATGACCCCAGCGTGACCTCGTCCAGCGGCAACCTGCGCCTGGAGGTGTACCACACCTATGTCGGCACTCAGGGCGACGATGCCCGACTCGAGGCTCGCTTACTGCCTGAAACGACGCTCGTGCAGCCCACTTATCTCAGCGGGCAAACGTTAGGGCTGGGACAGCTCATTGTGGAATTCAATCGAGTAAGCGACGGCGATTACAGGAGTGAGCAAGTGGAATTGTGCATGGTTTCGGCAGCAGGGATCCCGTTCTACTGCGAAACATTCCCGGCATGGAAATCTTGGTAAGTTCCTTCTGAGTCTGGCGAAGGGTTTTCTCTGCGTCCTCCGCCCCTCTGCGGTTTTATTTACGAGGGAGAACGATGAAACCGAAAATATATGTAACGCGGCATTTGCCGGAAGTTGCTTTGAATAAATTGGTTGAAGCGTGTGATGTGGAGATTTGGGATGAAGAATTCCCGCCGTCGTATGAATGGCTCACCGGAAAAAGTGGCTGACAAAGATGGTCTGGTTTGTTTGCTGACTGACAAAATCGATGCCAGGTTGATGGATGCTGGCCCCAATTTGAAGGTGATCAGCCAGATTGCGGTGGGCTATGACAATATTGATATTCCAGCGGCGACGGAGCGCAACATTCCCGTGGGGAATACGCCGGGGGTTTTGACGGATGCCACGGCCGATTTTGCGTTTACGCTGCTGATGTCGGCGGCACGGCGGGTGGTGGAAGGCATGGATTATGTACGTGCCGATAAGTGGAAGACCTGGGGCTTGACACTGCTGCTGGGACAAGATATTGCGGGGGCGACGTTGGGCATCGTCGGCATGGGGCGTATTGGTCAGGCAATGGCGAAACGAGCGGCTGGTTTTGATATGCGTGTGCTTTATTACAACCGCACACGTAAACCTGAGGTAGAAGCTGAGTTGGGAGTAGAATTTGTTAATTTCGATACACTTTTACAGGAGTCGGATTATATTTCTTTGCATGTGAATTTGACGGACGAGACCAGAGGGTTGTTTGGTGGGGATGCGTTTGGGAAGATGAAGGAAACGGCCGTTCTCATCAACACATCTCGCGGCCCCGTCATCGACTCAGACGCACTCTATCACGCTTTAAAAGACGGCCAAATTGCCTACGCCGCGCTCGATGTCACCGATCCGGAACCCCTGCCCGTAAGCCACAAACTGCTCACACTGCCCAACATTATCATCGTGCCCCACATCGCCAGCGCCACCATCACCTCCCGTACCAAAATGTCGATGATGGCCGTGGATAATTTGATTGCCGGTGTTAAGGGCGAGCCGCTGCCATTCCCGGTGAACTGGTAGTCGCAGCATCCCTGCCGCGTTTATACCAGCGCGGCAAGGATGCCGCGACTGCATTTCTCTCAGAATGAACCGCATCAATAATTCCAAACATTTTCCATGCCTGTTTGACACACTGGGTTCCCCGTAATAAACTTTGTAACGAACTAAATTTAGCATGATAGGTATCCCTACATCTGTAGAGAATGATTCACTAGAGATAGTCTGTTCAACGGATGGCTCATTCGTCTGTTCATCAACAAACCGGCTAACTAGCAAACTACCTGACAAAAAAGACTACCTGACAAAAAGATTGCCAGATGAGATGGTAACAAGGAAAATGGGACCTCTCGCCGAGAGGTCTTTTATTTTTAGATGGGGAAAATGGGAGTTATGGCCGAATCTGAACTGGGCTATGTTTTTATTTCAGGTAGCAGTTGTTTTGGTGATGAACAACTTGATGTCTTTTTGCGGCAAGAACCGACACAGGAACATTTTGATCCTGAAAAAATTCATCTGAAGGTGAGCACGCCACGCGGGGTGCAATCGTTGGATATTCATCATCCGTGGCGGCAGGCAGGCGAAAATCGGCTTTGTGCCGGACACATTCGGGTCTTTGATC
Organism: uncultured Chloroflexia bacterium; assembly: GCA_963747345.1. Classification (GTDB taxonomy): domain Bacteria; phylum Chloroflexota; class Anaerolineae; order Promineifilales; family Promineifilaceae. The sequence continues at coordinate 52,281 of CAVVFA010000029.1, forward strand.
GTTACCAGAAGTTTATAGATATATTTTCATTCGGGGGTCGTTTGCAGATAACGGCCGTTCTCGACAAAACAACCTGTACCATTACCTCGCCAGCACCCTTGCTGGAACTGACCGCAGGCAATTCTACAGACATTTTGCTTGCCAACGAAATTGACATCCTGCTGGCCCAGCAGAGAGCGCGTATCAATCCCCGGTTTCCTGCTGAATTTGATGGCAAACTGGCTGTCATCGAACCCTGGGATTTTTACGTGAGCTGTCTGAGTGCCTTGCGTAATAAATTTGCCTATAACGCCATCTATTCTGATCCTACCCGTCAGCGCTTTAAACATCAGCTCAATCTGGAAATCGCTCGCTTGCAGCACGAAAACCGTTGGCCTTCCAGCATCCCGACCTTAGCAGAACTTATAGACCAAAGACCCTAAGGGTTTAACAGCGAATCATTCAATATCGTATTCCGGCAAACCCTTAGGGTCTCATTCACGAGAGAAACATGAATCGAACCGAACTCCTCAAACAACAACTCAAAAACCGCATCCTCGTCACCGATGGGGCCACTGGTTCCCTGCTGCAAACCTATGAACTAGACGAAGCTGGCTACCGCATGGAGCGCTTCGCCGACTTCCCCTACGACATCAAAAACAACCACGAAGTGCTGAACCTGACCCAGCCCGACATCATCAAAGCGGTGCATACCGCCTATCTGGAAGCTGGGGCAGATCTCATCACCACCAACACCTTCAACGGCACATCTATTTCTCAGGCAGAATTCCACATGGAAGCGTATGTCTACGAGATGAACTACCATGCCGCCCGCCTCGCGCGTGAAGCCATTGCTGAATTTTCTGCGGCCAATCCAGAATTGACACAAGATAAACCTCGATTTGTACTCGGCTCAATGGGGCCAGCGAATAAAATGCTCTCCCTCTCGCCAGACGTAGAAGACCCGGCTTACCGTGCCACCATCCTTTGACAAGGTAGCAGCAGCCTATGGCGAAGCGGCACGTGGTCTGATGGATGGCGGGGCAGATGTGCTGCTCATCGAAACGATTTTCGATACGCTCAATGCCAAAGCGGCCGTTTTCGGGATTCAAGACGTCTTTTTGGAAACGGGGAACGAACTGCCGATCATGATTTCTGGCACGATCACGGATGCCAGCGGCCGCACCTTGTCTGGGCAAACGATGGAGGCTTTCTACAATTCCATCAGTCATGCAGGCGCACTTATCGTGGGCATGAACTGCTCCTTTGGGCCAAGCACCTTGCGCCCTTACATCACCAGCATCGCCAACATGGCCGACACCTACATCAGCTTCTATCCCAACGCCGGTTTGCCAGATGGTTTTGGCGGATTTAGCGAACAAATCGAGGACATGACTCCGGTTTTGCGTGAACTGGCTGAAGAAGGGTATCTCAACATCATCGGCGGCTGCTGTGGCACGACGCCAGCTTATATTCGCGCCTTTGCCGAAGCGGTTGAAGGTATTCCCCCACGCCAGATTACCAACCATCGAGCCACGGATGCGTTTGAGCGGTATGGAACCGTTTGTCATCACCCCAGAACTCAATTTTGTGAACGTGGGTGAGCGCACCAACGTCACTGGCTCCCGTAAATTTTCACGCCTGATCTTGCAAGAAAAATATGATGAGGCGTTGAGCGTGGCGCGGCAGCAGGTGGAAAACGGCGCTCAAATTATCGACGTCAACATGGATGAGGGGATGCTCGATTCAGAAAAAGCGATGCCCCATTTCCTCAACCTGATTGCGGCTGAACCCGATATTGCGCGAGTGCCGATTATGATCGACTCGTCTAAATGGGCGGTGATTGAAGCGGGGCTGAAATGCGTGCAAGGCAAATCCATCGTCAATTCCATCAGCATGAAAGAGGGCGTGGACGAGTTTAAGCGCCATGCCAAACTGGCGCGGCGTTACGGCGCGGCGGTGGTGGTGATGGCCTTCGATGAAGATGGGCAAGCAGACACCTATGAACGCAAAATCGACATCTGCGCCCGTGCTTACAGAATCCTCACCGAAGAAATTGGCTTCCCGCCGGAAGACATTATCTTCGACCCTAATGTATTTGCGGTAGCCACCGGTATCGAGGAACACAACAGCTACGCTATGGCCTATATTGAAGCGACGCGCTGGATTAAAGAAAATCTGCCCTATGCCCTGGTCAGCGGCGGCGTTAGCAATCTCAGCTTTTCGTTCCGGGGCAACGATGCCGTGCGCGAGGCAATGCACGCCGCCTTCCTCTATCGCGCTATCCAGGCAGGCATGGACATGGGTATTGTCAATGCTGGACAGTTGGATATTTATGAAGAAATCCCGCCGATGCTGCTGGAAGCCATTGAGGATGTGCTGTTTAACCGTCGCCCGGATGCCACGGATCGACTGGTGGAACTGGCGGAGACGGTGCGCGGTAGTGCCAAAGAAAATAAGGAAGACCTCAGTTGGCGCGAGGCTCCGGTCAACGAACGGCTGGCTTATGCCTTGGTAAAGGGGATTGATGCCTATATTGTGGAAGATACGGAAGCGGCACGGTTGGAGGCAGAACGGCCGTTACACATCATAGAAGGTCCGCTCATGGACGGCATGAACCGGGTCGGCGACTTGTTCGGCGCGGGCAAAATGTTCCTGCCGCAGGTCGTCAAGAGCGCCCGCGTCATGAAAAAAGCGGTAGCCCATCTGGTCCCCTATCTCGAAGCCGAGAAATTAGAAATGGGACTCGCCGACCAGTCCAACGGTAAAATTTTGATGGCAACCGTCAAAGGCGACGTGCATGACATCGGTAAAAACATCGTGGGCGTGGTGCTGCAATGTAACGGCTACGATGTCATCGACCTGGGCGTGATGGTGCCAGCCGAGAAGATTATCCAGACTGCGCGTGCTGAAAACGTGGATGTCATTGGCTTGAGTGGTCTTATTACGCCATCGTTGGAAGAAATGCGTTATCTGGCAGCAGAGATGCAGCGACAAGGCATGACACTGCCCCTGCTCATTGGTGGCGCGACGACTTCTAAAATTCACACGGCCGTTAAAATTGAGCCAGCCTTCCAAAACGCCCCCGTCATTCATGTGGTCGATGCCTCTCGGGCGGTGGGTGTGGTTACAAACCTGCTCAAAGATGGCGACGAATACGTGAACGAAATCCGCGCGGAGTATGCCCTGTTGCGCGAACGGCATGGCAACCGACGTGACAAACAACAGTTACTCCGCATTGCAGATGCGCGTGCCAACAAATTCAAGACTGCGTGGGCAAATTACGAACCGCCGGTCCCCACGTTTACCGGCGAGAAGGTTTTTGACGACATCAATTTGGCATCTCTAGTTGATTACATTGACTGGACACCATTCTTTAGCGCCTGGGAACTAACGGGCAAATACCCACGTATTCTTGAGGATGCAGTGGTCGGTGAAACAGCGACGCAACTGTTCCAGGATGGACAGGCGATGCTTGCACAACTTATCGCTGAAAAATGGCTGACGGCAAGGGCTGTGATTGGGTTCTATCCGGCTAACAGCGATGGGGATGATATTTACATCTTTAACACAAAGGAACAAAGGAACAAAGAAACAAAGATTTCAACAATTCAGACATTGCGGCAGCAGATGGAGAAACCACCAGGACGACCAAATTATGCGTTGGCCGACTTCATTGCACCGCAGGAAACGGGACTGGAAGATTATATCGGTTTCTTTGCGGTAACGGCTGGTCTAGGCGTTGAAGAAAAGGTCGCAGAATTTGAAGCGGCGCATGATGATTACAGCGCCATTCTGCTCAAATCGCTGGCAGACCGGCTGGCAGAAGCGCTGGCCGAGCAAATGCACGCGCGTGTGCGGCGGGAATTCTGGGGCTATGCGGCTGATGAAGCGCTCGCCAATGATGATCTCATCAAGGAAGCGTATCGTGGTATTCGTCCGGCTCCTGGTTATCCCGCCTGTCCTGACCATACGACGAAAGGGGATTTGTTCCAACTGCTTGATGTGGAAGCAAATGTGGGCATGTCGTTGACAGAGAATTTTGCGATGCGTCCGGCGGCTTCAGTGAGCGGCCTGTATTTCTCCCATCCTGATTCGAGCTACTTTGGGCTAGGTCGCATTGACGCTGATCAGGTGGCGGATTATGCGGAACGCAAGGGCTGGGATGTTGAAACGGCCGAGCGGTGGCTGGCTCCGAATTTGGGGTATGATCCCAGCTAATTAGAAACGCTTATCCATTCCCTGAAATATCTGTAGAATGCTCGATGATCCTCATCGGGCATTTTTTGTTACGGTAACGGCCGTTTCTCCCCATAGGAACAAATCTCAAAATACAGTAGAATTTCTCCAGTGGTACTGACAAACTGTGAAACGTATTCCTAAATCATTCTCGATTCAACGCTGGCTGTTTGCCCTTTTGGTAGCGGGATTCCTCTGGGTTCTGATCAACCGTATTGCCGAAATTCGGCAGCTATTGGGCACGCTTATTCAAGGACAGTGGACATGGGTGGTGCTGGCGGCAGGTCTGCAAGTGGGCTACTACCTCATCTATGCCGTCCTGTTTCAGTCTGCCTTCCGCCTGGTAGATATTCCATCCCGAGTTCTTGATCTGCTGCCCATCGCATTTGCTTCCCTGTTTGTCAACGCCACGACGCCGACAGCAGGGGCGGCGGGCATGGCGTTGTTTATCGACGATGCCCGACGACGAGACCAGTCGGCGGCGGCGGCGACAGCAGGGACTTTGCTGGTGCAGGCTTCGGTATTTGGTGTGTTTATCCTCTTTTTAAGTGTGGGGCTCGCTTATTTGTTTAGTTATCACAACTTGACAACGCTAGAGTTTATCAGCGCCCTCATCATGTTTGTGTTAGCAGGCATGCTCGTGGGGGTCTTGATGCTGGCTTTGTGGCGGCCCAGATGGCTGCGGGGTCTGTTTGCTGGCGTAGCTAGATTAGTAAACGGGATAGGGGGGTGGGTGAAACGGCCGTTACTCCTGTCAGAGCAGTGGGCAGAGAAAAATGCACAGGATTTTAGCGGGGCGGCCAGCGCCATTCGCGCTCATCCATCTCAATTAGCGATCACCCTGCTCATCGCCTTGGGCCTACATCTAACCAGTGTTGCCAGCCTTTTCTGTCTGTTTCAAGCGTTTCACCAAACGCCTACGCCCGTGATTCTCGTCGTGGGATACGCCATGTCGTTCTTGTTTATGATTGTGTCGCCAACCCCCAGCGGCATTGGCGTGGTAGAAGTCGTTGTCCCGTTGGTGTACGCTTCGCTCGGCGTACCGGCCGCCGCTGGCACAGCCATCACCCTCTCGTTTCGCGGGCTTTCTTTCTGGCTGCCCATGTTGTTAGGCTTTTTCCTGCTCAAACAGTTGTCCTTGTTCAGCAGTTCCGAACGCGCCCTGGCCGAGTCGGGGCAAGTCCGTTTTATCGCCATTCTGACTGCTTTGATGGGAATTCTCAACGTGCTATCCGTTTTTCAGCCGGAGTTGTTCGCACGGGTGGCAGTGCTGGCTCAATATTCGCCCGTTGCCGTGCGCCAAAATGGGGCGATGACGGCCATTATTACCGGCTTTGCCCTGCTTGTGCTGGCCTATGGCTTGTGGCGGCATAAACGCATGGCCTGGATATTGACGTTGGCGGTGCTGCTGCTTTCGATTGTCGGCCATCTGCTCAAGCAAAATAGGGCCGAAGCCGTGCTGGCTGGGTTGCTGGCGTTTTATCTGGTGGCGCAGCGTTCCCATTTCCACGCTTTGTCAGACAGGCCATCGGTATGGCAAGGTGTGCAGGTGCTATTAGCGGCGTTTGGGTTTACGCTGGCCTATGGCACGATTGGCTTTTATGTCTTGGATCAGATTTATGGACTGCCCTTCAATCTGGTTGAGGCGTGGCGAAAAACGTTTTTATTTTTTACGACTTCTTCGGAGCCAGGCTTATTTACCCTGACGACTCCTTTTGACTATTTGGCCGCGTCAATTTATATAGTGGGAGTGATCACGTTTGGCTTTGCTTTGATTCTGATGCTCCGTCCAGTGTTGGTGCGTGCGCCAGCCGGGGAACGGGAACGGCGGCGGGCGGAAACGATTGTGGCGCAATACGGCCGTTCTTCATTGGCGCATCTCGTGCCATTGCCGGATAAATCCTTCTTTTTTAGTGAGGGGGGTTCGGTGGTCGGATTTGCGCTCTATCACCGCACAGCGATTGCCTTGGGTGATCCGGTGGGGCCAGCAGACGATGTGGAAGAGGCTATTTTTCAGTTCCGCGATTACTGCCAGCGGCATGATTGGCGAGAGGCTTTTTATCGGACATCGCCGGATTATTTGGAAGTGTATGAGCAAGCGGGACTGCAAACGTTGTGTATTGGTCTGGAAACGGCCGTTTCCGTGCAAGAATGTCCTCCAGTAGAAGAAGAAGCGGCATCAGATTGGCAAACGGCCGTTTACCAACCGCCATTTTCACCAGACCTGATAGAACGTTTACGTCTGGTGAGCGATGCCTGGCTGAGCAACCAACACCGTGAAGAAAGCCGTTTTGCCCATGGCTGGTTCAACCGGAACTACCTCAACCAGGGCGTCTTGGCGACGCTATCCGTGCCAGGGCGTGATATTTTGGCATTTGTCCATGCCGTACCCACCGCCGTCAAAGGGGAGTTGACCTTATCCATGCTGCGCTATCTTGACGCGGTATCGCCCGATGCCCACGACCACCTCATCAAAACGTTGGCGCAATGGGCACAGACGCAAGCCATCACCCGCCTCAATCTGGGCTTGCAGCCCCTGCCCGAAGATAAACGCAGCGACAATCCAGCCCTGGAACGCGCCGCGCAAGGCATCTATAAAGCGATGGAACCAGCCATGTGGGAAACAGTGCCATCCACATTGACGGAGACCCTGCCTCTGGAAACCACGCCTTGTTATCTGGTTTATCCAGGCGCGGCCAGTTTGCCTGCCGTGTGGTCGGCGGTAGCACGCATCGGCGGCAGTAATGCTTGGCTGCAAATCAAACTATCTGGAAACCGGTCATGAAAATTTTCACCTACGACCAGTTCACCTTTCCATTGCCCGACGGCCATCGCTTCCCAGCGGAGAAATATCGACTGCTGAGAGAAGCTGTCGAAGCGGCGCAGGTTGTGGAACCAGATAATTTGATTGTGCCTACCCCAGCCACAACCAACCAACTCCAGCGGGCGCATAGTGATGTGTATTTAGATAAAGGTGGAAAACGGCCGTTTCTCCCCCGCAGAAATACGCCAAATCGGCCTGCCCTGGTCACCAGAACTGGTAGTGCGCTGCAAACACTCGGTTGGGGCGACCATTGCCGCGTGTCGGGTGGCGTTGCAGGATGGCATTGCCGCCACTCTGGGCGGTGGCACACACCACGCCCGTCGGGATGAAGGCGAAGGGTTTTGCATCTACAACGATGTGGCGGTGGCCGCTCGGACGATGCAAGCGGAAGGGCGCGTGCGCCGCGTGGCTGTCATCGACTGCGACGTGCATCAAGGCAACGGCACGGCGCAAATTACGGCGGGCGACGACTCTATCTTCACCTTCTCCATTCACGGCGAAAAAAACTTCCCCTTCCACAAAGTTCCCAGCGATCTGGACATTGGCTTGCCCGACGATACAGGGAATGATGCGTACTTGGCAGCATTAGCGCAAGGCATTAAGCAAACGTTAGCCCGTTCACAACCAGAACTCATCATTTATTTAGCGGGAGCCGATGTGTTTGCGGGAGATAGATTGGGGCGTTTGTGTCTGACAAAAGAGGGAATTGCGGCGCGAGACCGACTGGTTTTGGCGCATTGTCGTGACGCGGGTGTGCCGGTGGCGGTGGTGATGGCTGGCGGCTATGGCCGTTCTATCGAAGAGACGGTTGCTATTCAATTACAGACAATTCAGATTGCGGCTCAAAAAGGGAGATTGGAGATTAGAGATTAAGGGAGTCACGCAATCCCCAATCTCCAATCTCTAATCTCCAAAAAGCGAGTTACGAAGCGTTTGCGGTGAAGTCGATGTGCAGTTCGACCTCTTCTTCTACATTTGCCACATTGGGTACATTCGGAATATTCATACCAAAATCAGTGCGGTTAACAACGGCCGTTGCTGTCCCCGTAATTTGATCTTCAGAAACCACCGTAGCGGTTACGGTAAAGGTAGCTGGTAGTGTTTTGTCGGTGATGGTTAGGTTGCCGTCAATGGTGAATTCAACTGTGTCGCCTACGGCGGCGCTATCTGGTAGATTATTAACGGCCGTTGGTTCAAACGTAATAAATTCAAAATTACCTGTGTTCAAAATCTCATTTTGGATGGCGCGGTTGCGGAAATTATTATCAGTTACCAGACTCCGTGCATTAATTTGCATCACCCCGACTTGAGCAGTGCTTAAGTCCGTTAAATCAAGCGCCAACTCTCCAGCCACCTGATCTGTTTCCCCCACAACCGTAATACGTGAGCCGCGTAAATCTTCATCTAGCTCAAACCGAACAGCAGAGCCTTCTGGTGATATGGTATAGATTTTCACACCGCCGCTATCCCCATTTGCTGGATATGCTTCTGCTACTATCGGGGCAACAGCCTCAGTCGCCGGATAGGAATCTACAGCTTCCACCGCTACTGGTGCAGCACCTTCCGTTTCTGGATAGGCTTCAATTTCAGGGGAAGCGACTACTTCAAGCGGTACTGCTTCAATGGGAGCGCTGGGGGCTTCGGATTCACTCAACACGCCACAGGCAGACAAGGCCAATACAGCAATCAGCAATACCAATATCATACTTAAAACTCGTTTTATCATGGGTTTTCTCCTAAATTATGAAACTAATGATTTTTGGCATGATTCATTCTAACTAATCCATCTCTACAATTTTTGGGTGTAGCCGCGGCAAGGATGCCGCGGCTACAATGTGAAGGACATTGTTAAGCTTTTGAACCATGCCTGTTTTTTTACAGGCACCATGATAGTTTAACGATGTGAGACCAAGTTAAATATAATGTTTAGACTTTGTTAAGATTCGAGAAACAAAAAAAGTCCGCGTTTGCTCAAAATAGCAAACGCGGACTTTTAGTTAAAGCAGGGTATGAATCGACTAGCCCATGCCAAATAAGGTCTGAAATTTCATAACGGTATTGAGATCGCCGTCTACCTTGATTTTACCAGACATGAAGGCCATCATCGGGTTCAACGAGCCGCTGGTCATGGCTTCATAGTCAGCGGCTGTCATTTTGATGGTAGCCGTGGGGCTGTCGGAAGCACCTTCTTGAACGTTACAGGCGCCGTCGGCTATGGACACAGTCCAAGCACCACCATCGTCACCACTGAGGTCAAACACGACACTGGCATTTAAATCGCCAGCTTTTTCTGCGTTAAAATTGCCTGCCATACTGTTGAAAATTTCTGTTACGGACATTAGGTTTCTCCTTGTTGTGAAATGGCTCCTGTGTAAGTGAGCAAATGGGTCTTAAATGCGATGGAAAAAGTATAACAACGGCCGTTACCCTGTCAAGCAAAGTTAGTTTTTTACAACAGCTTCTGTGCCGATTCCTTAACGTTTACCCAACGATACCCCTCATTACGGGGCTCCCTGTTTGCCAAGCCTCCCCCCTTTGCTAGAATCTTCCTCGTTTAATAGGTTGGATTCGTGGCGGCTGGCATCGTTAGTCGCTTTTTTTTTGGAAATCAACCCAACGAAGATTATAGGATAAAAAAGAAGTACGCAGAGGAGTAACGCCCTCCCAACGAGGACAAAATCATGGATTCTGAAAACGAAGAACCTATCCTGAATGAAATTCAAAGAGATGACAACGGCAGTTCAAAACGGCCGTCTGGTCTCATCATTGGTGGCATTGTTGTTGTCGCCATTCTTATTATTGTTGGTTTATTTCTACCCCCTATTTCCTTAGGCGAACGCCTGGGTTTTGGCGGCGGTGCTGAAGAAACGACCACAACTGAAAGCCAAGATGGCGCAGTTGATAATTCAGGCGAAGGTGCCACCTCGATACCAGGTGAAATCACCTTAACCGTAGCCGATGGGGCAGGAACGGTAACCGTTAATGCCACCTCCTTGGATGAGTTTATCCAAGCCAATACCAACGCGGCTATGCCCGAAGGAACGGCCGTTCAAGGCAACGTCTACACCATCACCTATGAAGGTGACACCCCAAACGGGCAAGCTGAACTAGCCATTCCCGCGGCCACCGCACCTGAAACCATCGACCTAGTTGGTTGGAATGGGTCGGCTTGGGATTTCATTCCCAGCCAAGTGGACAGCGCAGAACAGCAAATCGAAACCAGTGGTAACCAGCCCATGCCTCAAGCCTATGCCCTTGTCGTGTTGGCAGCTTCCCAAAGTCCCGAAATCGGAACCAACATTCAGCCAGGGGAAGAACTGGCTCTTGAACTATTGCCACTTTTAACCAAAGTAAGCGTAGCCGGACTAACCTTGGCAGATGCGGGCGCACTTGAAGGCGAAACACAACCCCTCCCAGATGGCCCCTACGATCAATACGTCTCCGCAAGCAATGTCAGCGCTATTATTGATCAAGAAGCCCTATCCACTATGCTCAATGATGCTGATGCCCAGGCAACACAGCTAGGGGCATTGGTCTCTGCCGCCACGAATGGTGGTTATGCGGGTGTTAATCTCGACTACCAAGAAGTAAGCAAAAGCGACACTGCCGCATTCACCCAGTTTGTAGCCAGTTTAGCCGAATCGCTGGATCAACAAGGTATGAAACTGGCACTGACCCTCGCCACGCCCGATCAGATCGGTGACTCTTGGGATTCCGCTGGACAAGATTGGGTGGCGCTTGGTGAACTGGCTGACGATGTTTTTGTGCAAATGCCAGGAGACCCGGCTGCTTATGCAGAAGATGGGGCAGCAGACCAGCTTTTAGCTTGGGCCGTGCGCCAAATTCCGCGTGACAAGCTGATTATGCTGCTCACCGCAAATGCCATCTCTCGCGTCGGCGAATTCTCTCAGGAAATACCAAATGTAGAAGCCATGGCCAACTTTGGTGTGATGGAATTTGTACAAGGCTCCGAGAAGGTGGAACCGGGAACGGCCGTTGAAGTTGCCCTCTCCGGTACAGCCGGCCCCTTAGAATGGGATGGCGAAAGTCTCACCTACAAATACAGCTACACTGATGAAAACAGTCAGACACATAATGTTTGGCTAGGCAATGCCACCGCCTTGGCAAGTCGTCTGCACTTAGCTAAAGAATACAATTTAGGCGGCATCTCCGTACGTGGTCTTGGCAGCGTTGTTGATGGTGCCGGGTACGCAGCCGCCTTAAACAGTTACCTGACCAATGGTGAAATACCCGCCCCTGAAAGCGCCGCCATTGTCTGGACTGTTCGTGACGGGGCAGACAGCATCGTTGCCAGTGCTACCGGCGAAGCGCTAACCTTTACCTGGGATGGCTCCAAAGATGTAGGTGACTATACCATCGGCGCAGATTTCGCTTTAGGCGAAACCATTATTCCGTTAGGTGCAGCCACCATCGCGGTAGGCGAGAAAGAAGAAGTCGTCGTCGAAGCGGAAGAACCAGAAGAACCGACAGCAGACACCATAGAAGGCGCTGATGCGACTGTAAATGCAGCCTCTAACATTCGTTACGGCCCCGGTGTAACCTATGGCATCATTGCCAACGGGTTGCAAGCCGGTACTAAAGTTAAAGTAATCGGCCGTGATGAAAGCTCAGCCTGGCTCAATATTATCATTCCAAACGGGGAAGAAGCCTGGATTTATTCTACCTTAGTCACCCTTGATGCAGGTGTCGATATAGCCTCCTTGCCCATTGGGGAAGCACGAGAAGCCCCATCTCTTGCCAGCAGTGGTGGGGATGATACTCCCGCACCAAGTGCAGGTGGTGCGCCACCGCCAGTTGCGGCTGGTCCTGTTACGAATGCTGGCTTTGAATTGGGGGGGCAAACCCACACCTTCGCCAATCCACAACTGATGTCTAGTGCCGGTATGAACTGGGTAAAATTCCAGCATAAATGGGGACAAGGTGGTAATCCCAGCGATTTGGCAGGACGCATTAACAATGCTCATGCTTCTGGCTTCAAAGTTTTATTGAGCATCCCTGGCGCGAATACCTACCCAGATAGCATCGCGTATCAAGAATACGTGCAGTTCCTGGGTGGTGTGGCGGCTTTAGGTCCAGATGCCATCGAAGTTTGGAACGAAATGAACATTGACTTCGAGTGGCCTGCTGGTCAAATCGACCCCACATCTTATGTTAACAACATGTTGGCTCCAGCTTATAACGCCATCAAAACGGCTAACCCGAATGTGATGGTTATCAGTGGTGCGCCAGCGCCAACTGGGTTTGATAATAATACCAACGCTTGGGCAGACAGCCGCTACATGGCTGGTATGGCTGCCGCCGGGGCTGCCAACTATTTAGATTGTGTTGGCGCCCACTACAACGCAGGAGCCACCGCCCCAAGCGCAGTAACAGGTCATCCTGCAGGAAACGACCATTATAGTTGGTATTTGCTGCCCACCTTAAATGTGTATGCGCAGCTTGGTAAGCCTGTCTGCTTTACAGAATTGGGCTACTTGTCTGGCAAGGATTATGGTGGTGTACCAGACCGTTTCTCCTGGGCATCCAATACGACTGTGGATCAACATGCCGCGTGGTTAGCTGAAGCTGTTAGCTTGTCTGCCAATAGTGGTAAGGTGCGCTTGGTGATTGTCTTCAACGTGGACTTTACACAATGGGGCTCTGACCCGCAGGCTGGGTATGCTATGATTCGTAAGGGTGGTAGCTGTCCGGCGTGTGGTACATTGGGCTCGGTGATGGGTCGTTAAATACAATTAGTTTTCAGTAATCGGTGATCAGTCATCTATTTGCTGAGATGCGATTACTGAATGATTTTGAGCGCATTCTGGTATGATAGACCGGAATGCGCTTTTTAGTTTTTTATTGGCATCTACCTTCCTTGTTATAGGTGGAGTCTCAAAGAGAGGAGTGACATGAAACGATTTTTGCTGTTTTCTTCAATGATTTTATTAATCGCTTTGCTGGCGGCCTGTGGCGGCGGTGAAGCAGATGCAGCCAGCGGAACAGCCGGTGCAAGAGTTGCCTGTTGAGCAGGCGCCCCCGACGGCAGAGCCTACACTGCCTCCTCCGGTCGTTGTGGCTGAGGGAGAAGCGGTAAGCGGGGAGGAAGCTGTCGCAGAAACGCAACCAGAAGTGCCATTAGGACCCATTGTGCCGTGGCCTGTTGAGTCATTTGGGTATGGCGCACAAGTGCATGGCAATGCCAGTGTGGGCAATGCCGCAGATACGATGTCTTCCATGCGGAACCAGCTCGGATTGGACTGGGTGAAGATGCAGTTGAAATGGCCGGTTGTCCATCCTGGAGCAGATGCTGACCAATGGTTTTTCTATGACAGTGTGATTGAAGAGGCGAACAAAAATGGCGTCAATTTGATGGTCAGTGTGGTGGGCGCACCAAAATGGACACGCGCTCAAGGCACTGAAAATGGGCCGCCTGATGATTATGCTCAATTTACAGCGTTCTTAGATGAGCTTTTAACCCGTCATCCTGGTCAAATTCAAGCCATTGAGGTGTGGAATGAGCAAAATTTAGACCGCGAATGGACTACACCAAATGGAATTAGCCCTGAAGATTATGTCGAGTTTTTGCGCCAATCGTATGAAACGATTAAGCGGAATGACCCTAATATTATTGTGATTAGCGGGGCGCTGTCGCCAACTGGCCCTGGCGATTGGGTTGGCTGGGCAGATGACTTTGAGTATTTGGATCGCGCATTGGCAGCGGGTATGCTAAATTATGCTGACTGCGTGGGTGCGCATCACAATGGATATAATATTCCTCCCGATGTAACGGCAGAAGCCGCCCCAAGCCATCCAAAATCACAAACGGCCGTTTTCCGCGGCCCCTTCGACAATCCCCATCATTCCTGGAGTTTTAAGACGACGATTGATACCTATGCCCAAAAGGTACAGGCCATCGATCCCAATAAGAAATTATGTGTCACCGAGTTTGGTTGGGCGACCGTAGAAGGGTATGATGCTTTCCCGCCCGGGTTTGAATTTGCGCAGGACAACAGCTTGCAAGAACAGGCTGATTACATTGGACAAGCTTTTCAACAGATGCATGATTCTGGCAATGTGTGGTTAGCATTCCTGTTCAATTACGATTTTGGCAACAAAGGTGGCGGCCCGACAGATGATCCAGTACCTTACAGTATTTTGGATATAAACGGGGTTCCGCGCCCTGCCTTTGGGACTGTATCATCAATGGAGAAAACGCCCTAAACTCGACTAGAGTGGACCAATCTTAAAGATTGGTCCACTCTAAAAATATTAGGTTTTTTAGCATCAATGGTGACAATGCGGCAACACAAAAAAAACCGTTTTGGAGGGGTATCTCTCGCTCATTTATGTGCTTTGGCTTTGCTGATAGTCGTCACAAGTTGCACAGAAACACCCCCAGCAGCCCTACCTACTACTCCTACGTCTTTGCCCACGGCACTCATGGATGAGCAGCCAGTAGCAGAGACGTTTGCATCTCCGGCTTATGGCATGCACACCGCTCAATGGTGGCGGATGGATGTGTTAGAGAAAGATTTAGCGCTTACTAATGACATGGGCTTTGGCTGGGTAAAGCAGACATTTTCCTGGCGCGACATTGAAGGCGCTGAAAAAGGTCAGTATGACTGGTATCGTCCCGATGAAATTGTGGCAGCGGTGGAACGGGCTGATTTAGATTTGATTGTACGTATTGACCGCCAGCCAGTTTGGTCTGTGTATGCATTGGAAAAGATTGGCGAACGAGTTACAGCTAATCAGCCGCCCATTGATTACCAAGATTTTGGTGATTTTTGCGGCGCATTAGCAACACGATATAAAGGTCGCATTGCTGCTTATCAGGTGTGGAATGAGCCGAATTTGCATCGAGAATGGGGCGAGAAAACACCGAACCCGGTGGAGTACACGGCGCTGCTCAAGGTGTGTTATGAAGCCATCAAAGCGGCTGATCCAGAGGCGATTGTGATTTCTGCGGGACTTGCGCCCACCGGCACTTCGTCGGCAGAAGCGATGCCGGATACGGATTTTTTGCAGGGTATGTATGATGCGGGTGCGGCTGATTATTTTGACGCGCTGGGTGTGCATGCGCCAGGGTTCAAAGCGCCGCCGGAAATGTCGCCGGAAGAAGTAGCTGAGCATGGGGAATATGGTAACGGCCGTTGGTTTGCCTTCAGGCATGTGGAAGATATGCGTGCTATTATGGTAGCGAATGGTGACAGCGATAAGCAGGTTGCCATTATGGAAATGGGTTGGATGCTGCAGCCAGGATGAGCATCCAAGTTATACCTGGCACGGCGTAACTGAAGCAGAACAAGCCGATTATTTGGTACGCGCTTACCAGTACGCCCAAGAGAATTGGCAGCCGTGGATTGGGGTGATGACGACAGTCTACATGGCGGATGCAGATTGGACACCGGAAGAAAATGAGCAGTGGTGGTGGTCGATTGTGCTGCCTGATGGCACGCCGCGAGAGGCGTATTGGGCGCTGAGTGAAATGAATAAATAGAGATTAGAGATTGGAGATTAAAAACATGTAATCTCCAATCTCTAATCTCCAGTCTCTGTAATTATGAACTTCTGGATTCTCGCCATTTCTTATTGGATTCATCTCTTGTCCACTGTGGTGTGGTTGGGTGGCATGGCCTTGATGGCGATGGTCGCACTGCCGGCGTTGCGCAAGGGAACGCTGGCTGATAATCAATGGTTTGATTTACAGCGCCGCTTTTTGCCCTGGGCCGATGTGAGTTTGGTGCTGCTGCTGTTTACGGGCTTTGTGCAGATGACCAATGATCCCAATTACAATGGTTTTTTGACGGTGGACAGTGTGTGGGCGTGGGCGATTTTGCTGAAACATGTTGCGTTTGTGGGCATGGTGCTGATTATGGCTTACGTGCAGTTTGTCTTGTATCCAGGGATGGCACGGTTGCAGTTATTGGGGGATAAACGGCCGTTACTCGCTGAAACTGAACAAACAAAACTGAGTCGTCGTGAGATTTTGATGCTGCGTTTGAATTTGGCGTGCGCGGTGGTGGTGCTTCTGTTTACGGCGATAGCAACGGCCGTTTAGCCTTTTGTGTTAAACTGGCAGGAACAGACAGTAGGAGGAAAACCAATGAGTGACGAACAAGACAAAGTATTAGCAATGCTGCAGGACGGTACGATTGATGCTGAGCAGGCGAACGAACTGCTTGAAGCGCTGGAACCAGAAAACGGGGAGATGGTGGTAACGGCCGTTTCAGAAGCAACTGGCGACATTCCCAATATGGATCGGTATCGCCGGTTCTGGATGGCTCCCTTCATCGTCTTTTCAGCCGTAACAACGCTGTTGGCGCTGTGGCTGAAAGCACTCGCCACCCATCGCAAAAGCAAGCTGCCATTTGGTTTCTTACTTGTTTCCAGCTTATTTCTATTTTCCTTGGGATTGACCGTGTTGATGTTCATGAGTCGGAAATCGACATGGGTCCACGTGCGCGTACAAGAGAAAAATGGCACAAACATTGCCATCAGTATGCCGCTTCCTTTAAGTTTAGCTAGTTGGGCAATCGACTATGCACGTCAATTTGTAGAGGGTGAAGCGTTGGACAATTTAGAGATGGCGGCCACAGCCATTGCTGCGGCACAAGAAAGCTTTAATGATGCCAATGCCGACCCGATTATGATCAACGTGGATGATGAGGATGCTCAAGTACAGGTCTTTATTGGTTAATGATTATGTTAGAAATTGATGGCAGTCAAGGTGAAGGCGGGGGACAGGTTTTACGGACAAGTTTGAGTTTGTCAGCGCTGACAGGACAGCCGTTTCGGCTGACCAATATTCGCGATAAACGATCTAAACCCGGACTGCGCCCACAACATGTAACGGCCGTTCGTGCCGTTGCTTCTATTTGTGATGCAGAAGTCACTGGCGATACAATCGACTCCCCCACCCTCACATTCGCACCCCAATCAAAACCAAAAGGGGGCGACTATACCTTTGATGTGGCTGATGCCGCGCAAGGTCGTTCTGCTGGTGCCGCCACACTAATTTTTCAGGCCGCCTTGTGGCCGCTTTTGTTCGCCGACAAACCGTCTCAAGTTATTTTACGCGGCGGTACGTTTGTGCCATTTAGCCCGCCATACCATTACATAGCCGAAGTCGCCAGACCCGCTTACGCTCGGCTGGGGGCAACGTTTACCACAAAGCTCAATGTGTGGGGTTGGAATCCAACGGGCGGCGGTGAATTTGAGGCTCAGATCGAGCCGGTAGCTCTCCTGGAAGCCGTTGAAGAATGGGCAGTAAAAATTGAGGATTGGCGGGTTGTGAACGGAGTAGCCGGGGCTACTAATTTGCGCTCACACATTCCGCAGAGCATGGTCAAACAAGCAGAAACAATCCTGCAACAAGATGGTGTCACCCCACAAATCACGTCTATTCAAGAGCGTGGGCGCGGCCCCGGATCAGGAATATGTTTATGGATAACACAAGCCGGATTTAGCAATTTAGGCAGAAAAGGACTTTCCGCACAAAACGTGGCCGCCGCACCCGTTACTGAACTGCTAGATTTTATGGAAAACGGTGCGGATGTTGACAAATATCTCGCTGACCAATTATTGCTTCCCCTCGCCTTAGCTGTGGGGCCTTCCCAATTCACAACGGACAACCTGACATTGCACACAGTAACGAACGCAAACCTCCTGCGTCAATGGCTAGATGTTGAAATTGATATTAAGGGAAAGATTGGAGAAGCGGCAGAAATCACGATTGAAGGGGTCGCTTTCAGGCGAGATTAAGGAACGAAAACTAAATACTTCATGTAACTGAGATTTGAGATTGGAGATTAGCCTCGCCGCCAATTTCCAATCTTTTGTAAGTTATTTAGCCCTCAATCCCAAACCCCTTGTCTCGATAAAAAATATAACAACTATGTTTGAACTTATCTTTCTTGGCACATCATCATCCGCTCCCTCCGTTCATCGTGGGTTATCATCCCATGTTATCACCCATCGCCAATACCGTTTTTTACTAGACTGTGGCGAAGGTACACAGCGCCAAATTCTCAAAAGTGGACTGGGCTTTAAGCGGCTCAATAAAGTGTTGCTAACCCACAGTCATCTCGACCACATTCTGGGTTTGGGTGGTCTAGTTTCCACGCTAACCCGTTGGGAAAATCTGGACAGCATTGATATTTACGGAGGCCGTGCCACGCTGGATCGAGTCAAAGACTTGCTGTTTAAGGTGGTATTTCCCAGTGGAAAAACGCCAATTGACATCAACCTCATCACCTTGGAGCCGGGTGTAATTATGGAAGACAGCAAGTTTTCCTTAACCGCTTTCCCCGTGAGCCATCGCGGACCAGATTGTTTTGGTTTCATTTTTCAGGAAAAGGAAAGACGGCCGTTTCTCGATGACAAAGCCGCTGAACTGGGCATTCCCGTGGGGCCGGAGCGTGGTTTGCTCGTGCAAGGGAAACCCATCACCTTGCCCGATGGTCGTATCATACAGCCGGAAGAAGTGCTGGGTGAAGCCATTCCCGGCACAAAATACGTTCACATCGGAGACGTGGGGCGTACCGATAATTTGCATGAGGTTTGTCAGGATGCGGATACGCTGGTCATTGAATCGACGTATGTGTCAGAAGATGATGAGATGGCGCGGCAGTTTGGGCATATGACGGCCGCCCGCGCCGCCCAGTTAGCCCGAGAAACCAACGTTAAATCTCTCATTCTCACCCATCTCTCCCGCCGTTACTACGAACGGGACATCCGCATTGAAGCGCAAGCGGGCTTCCCTGGCGCTTATGTAGCCCGCGACTTTGACCATTTCCAAATCACGCGGGACGGAGCCACTCGTGTAAAAAAGAGATGCGAGAACCAGTTCAGACGATGGACGGAGTGAAGCCAGATAACCACTAAAGTTGTCACGACAAACCAAACTTGTTAAGTTGCCTAATTGGCAGTAACCGGTTTGCCCCCTACCGTACCTTCCGTGTCAACGAGAATGCGGAATTGATCCATCGTGGTTTCATACCGTATTCTCTGCCGCGACCATTCATACCGGTCGGCAAAACCGTTCCAGGCACCCCCCTGCGTGGTAACAGCCCCCCACATATCTAGTTCTGACAAAATTTGCATCGTTTCTTCATTATACCGGCCGCCTGGATAACACAAGTAGCGGGGTGTGTAGCCGATGTGGGCGGCAATCGTTTCTTGAGAGCCTAAGGCTTGAAAAATAACGTCATTCCGTCCCATTGTGCTTAAATCGGGATGGTTCTTGGTGTGCGTCTCGATACGCATCCCCGCCGCGGTCATTTCTTTGAGCTGCTCCCAGTTGGCATACCCTTCTGCGCCCTGATCCGCTAAATCTGTGATGATGAAGAAGGTACCCACAAATCCAAATTCTTGCAGGATAGGAAAGGCGTTTTCGTAATTATCGAGATACCCATCATCGAAGGTGAGAATGACGGGTTTCTCGGGCAGTTCTATTTGGGCGGCGACAGCGGCAGATAGCTGGTAAAGGTCGATGGGGGTGTAGCCGTTTTCAGCAAGGTAGGCCATCTGCTCACGGAAGTTTTCAGGCGTAACGGAAAGGTCGGTGCGGTAGATGTCGGCGTCGGCGGGCGGCACGCTGATGTAGTGGTACATGAGGATGGGCACGTGCAAATCCCAAATGTTACTGCCGCTGGGTGTGGGCGGTGGCACGTCAGGGGGAATGATGACGGGTATTTCTGTGGGGATAACGGCCGTTTCCATCTCAGTTTCCTCCACACTAGCAGAAGGCGGTTGCTCAGTTGGTTGGGGAACGGCCGTTATGTCTGTTGAAACAGAGATAACAGGTGCGGCCAAAGTCGGGCTGGGCACGGGAGTCACAGTCGCAGATTCCTCAGCGATGAGGGTGGGCGTGGCCACTTGTGTTTCAAATACACTTGGCTCTGCGGTACAAGCAGCCAGTAAAATGCTTACGGATAAAATAATAATGATGAGGACAAATAGGTTCTGTTTTTTCGCCATAGGCGACGAGAATAACTGAGGGGAAAACGGCCGTCAAGCATGGAATCGAAGTATGTGCCAAACGTTAAGTCTCTATTTTTTGTGCTTTGATGTTATAGGCAGGCCATGTTCCTTCTGATATACTGCACCAGAATTTCAGCGCCTAACAGCATGTCGGGTGCAACAAGGCAAACATATTGACGATAGACCCTGAAGAATCCGCATTAATTGAACGCGCCAAAACAGATAGTGACGCATTCGGAATAATTTATGAGCGTTATTACAAACGTATCTATAACTACGTGTATTACCGCACGGGCAATGCTGATGATGCTGAAGATTTAACGGCTCGTATCTTTGAACGAGCCATGAATCATATTGGCCGGTATGAAGACAAAGGGTTGCCGTTTTCTGCCTGGTTGTATCGCATCGCTCATAATTTAGTGGCAAATTTTCACCGAGATCGCAGCCGTCGCCGTATCATTGCTTTAGACGACATTGCGCAGTGGCATGTGGGTGAAGATGACCCTGAATTTGCCACCCAAATTATTGAAGATAAAGATGTCTTATTGCAGGCGATCAGACGATTACCTGCGGATCGTCAAGAATTACTCATCCTCAAATTCGTTGAACACCTGCCTAATTCTGAAATTGGGGACATTATGGGACGCAGCGAAGGGGCGGTAAAGTCACTCTACCACCGTACACTCTTATCCCTGCGAGATGAATTTGAAGCCAACAGTCCCCAACCGGCCAAACGGCGTTCTTTATTCGCTCGCAATATTTTGTCTCGTTAGCTACCCCACCTGAAAACGAATACAAGATGGTACGGCCAATCACAAACACCCCGTCGGTTCTCCTTAACGGCTCCTTATTTCATTTTGCATTCATTTGACTTGCTTGTAAAATTTCCGGCACGTATCCTTTATTTCTATTGAAATTTTGCAATAATCTTAAATTGTTGAGAATAATTGCTTGTGCTACAATGCACAAGCGATTGTGATTTTATCCACAAGGATGTCAAAATATAGCGTCACAGTCACCCCATCGAGAGTGAGCCATAGTTGAAGAGGAGAAAGTCTTTTGGAACGCTTAAAGTCGTTAGGAAATGGGCTAATTATCATCATACTTTTGGTTGGAACGGCCGTTGTCGCTGTTATCTGGCCGCTAATCGTACAATCCCTCAATTTTAGCGGATTTGGTACGCTCTTTGGTGGAGCCACACGCCCCGCGATCAGCCCTGCCCCCATCGTAATTACAATTCCAGAACCCGTTGCCTCCATGGTGGGTATGAATGAACTGGTCTTACAAGGCTTTGTTGCCTTTGCTGTTTTAGCGGCAATTGTAATTGGCAGCGTTGTCGTCGCTGGGCTAATCATCACGGTTTTTATGCGCTTGGGTGGGAAATTCACCGGAAAAGTGGCAGAAAGTAAAGATTACCAAGAGCATGTAGCGGCCTTGGATGCAAAAGAAAAAGAAACATTGAAAGCGAAACGGGAAAAACAACCGGAACCACATCAACCCGAAGGGTATGTGTACGGGTTAGATACGATAAGTTATTCATTGATTATTCTTTTCTTTGTGGCGCTATTAGCTACCCTCATTTATGCACTCGGATCACCAACTGGTGAATTCACGTTATTCGGTCAAACATTCTACACCAGTTGGCCGATACTCCTGATATTTCTTGGCATTACCATTCCTCTACTGGCTTGGCGTGTGCGCCAGAGTCGCCTGTCTGCCGTTGCTGATACGGATAACGATCCCATTCCGTGGGACTTTATTGCGGTATTGGTTTTGGGACTTCTGGTGGTGGGGTTGGTATTGGTCTCATGCTATTCATTAACAGACCTCTCTAACTGATGTGTCTGTTCCAATCATTTGGGTAACGGCCGTTTATGGGGAGTAACGGCCGTTTTGCCTGTAAAAAATAATTCTCGTAGGATACAAACTTATGGGTAAAGCAAAACATTATATTACCGTTGCGCTCTTGATCGTCATCAGCACATTGTTCTTACGCTGGGTATTGTCATACTTATATCGATTGCCTGTAGCCGCCAGCGCCCAGGCAGTGCCAATCGATCAAATGTTCAATGCCCACTTTTGGCTGATCTCCTTCCTGTTTTCCTTTATCATGGTTTTTATGCTTTATGCGGCCGCCGTTTTTAAGCGTAAAGAAGGAGATGACGAGCCAGGACCACATGTTCATAGCAATACAGGCTTGGAAATCGCCTGGACAGTTATCCCCATCTTTTTTGTCATCGCTTTTGGCTACTGGGGTGTTGTCGTACTGAATGACCTAACGGCCAAACAACCAGATGAAATGGTCGTCAAAGTGTACGGACAACAGTGGTTGTGGCAATTTGAATACCCAGAACAAGAAGGCATTACTTCTCAAGAACTGGTCTTGCCTGTTGATCAGCGGATCGTGTTAGAAATGGAATCCAGAGATGTTCTGCACTCTTTCTGGATTCCAGAATTTCGCGTAAAACAAGACTTGGTTCCCAATACAATCACCAACCTGCGTATTACACCAACAAAACTCGGGGATTACAGATTGCTCTGTGCCGAAATCTGTGGTCTTAATCATTCCTTGATGGAAGCCGATGTGCGTGTGGTGAGTCGAAGCGAGTTTGATGCGTGGGCGGAAGAAAGAGCAAGCCTACCTGCTTATGCGGATATGACACCAGCCGAACGGGGCGAAATCTGGTACAACGAATTAGCCTGTAGCGGCTGCCATAACATCACCGGAGCACCCGGTGGCGCTGGCCCATCTTGGAAAGGTGTATACGGCCGTGAAGAACTGCTTACCAATGGCCTAACTATCATTGTCGATCATGCTTACATTTATCAGTCAATCTTAGAGCCAAACAGTCAAATTGTCTCCGGCTTTAACGAAGGCATCATGCCCCAAGATTACGGCACCCGCATTGACGCGAAACAAGCAGAAATACTAGCAAACGAAGGCATCGAGATCGACATTATTGATGACCTCATCAACTTCATGCAAACACTAGAAGAGTAGCCCAAAAATTATGAATTTAATGCTAATTTTGGGAGGATGTATATGAGAACATTGAAAATCCTGTTAACGTCTGCTTATGTACGTGGACTCATCGGTCAAGCCCTATTTATGTTCGGCGGCATAGCCTTTATTGGCGCGATTCGTTCCACGATGGGCTTAGACCAAAACGTGGAACCAGGCATCGTCTTTGGCTCTATTCTGAGCGTGTTTGGCTTTTTGCTTTTTGCCGGTGTCCTAACCGATTGGATTAAATGGATCTTTGGCAAAACGACTCCATTACAACATGGCGTAAAAGAAGGGAGACCCGAATGGTCTCGCTACTTAAACGTTGACGTTAATCATAAAGTGATTGGCATTCAATATGGCTACACCAGTGTTCTGGTGCTATTAGTGGGTGGCTTATTTGCCCTCATCTTCCGCCTTGAACTTGCCCAACCAGGGATGCAACTTCTCAATAATGACCAGTACAATACCTTGTTTAGCGCTCATGGCATCATCATGATTGCTAGTATCCTCTTGGGTGTTGGTGCGATGATTAACTATCTTGTGCCGCTCATGATTGGCGCTTCTGATATGGCCTTCCCCCGCTTAAATGCCTTTAGCTACTGGGTCGGTCTTGCCCGCTGTCGTCTTGATTTTGGGTGGTATGTTTGTGGGCGGTTGGGATACCGGTTGGGTTGGTTATCCCACATTAACTTTCCGCGCACCGTTGGGTGTAGTGCTGTTCTTGATGGGTTTCTATTTAGTTGGCTTCTCATCGATTGCCAGTTCTATCAACTTATTAGTCACGGTGGCCTTTATGCGGGCACCTGGTATGTCGTTGTTCCGTATGCCCATTTTTGTGTGGGGCGCTATCGCCGCTTCCTTGATTCAGTTTACCGCTACACAAACAGTTGGTGTGGCGCTGACATTGAACGTAATGGAACGTGTAGCAGGGCTAACTTTCTTCGATCCGGCATCGGGGGGCGACCCCATCCTTTATCAGCATTTGTTCTGGTTCTACTCACATCCGGTGGTGTATGTGTTTGTTCTGCCTGGGTTGGGTGTTATTAGTGAATTGCTGCCGGTCTTCTCGCGCAAACCGCTGTTTGGTTATAAATGGATTGCGTTATCGAGTTTAGGTATTGCTTTGGTTGGCTTCCTGGTGTGGGCGCATCATATGTTCACCTCTGGTATGGCTCATTCTTTGCGTGTGCCGTTTATGCTGGCAACGTCTGGTGGTTGCGATTCCAACAGGGGTTAAGTTCTTTAGTTGGATGGCAACGATGTGGGAAGGGCAAGCTTTCCTTTGAGACGCCAATGCTGTTTGTATTAGGCGCTATCTCTGTCTTTTTGATTGGTGGTGTGACTGGCCCAATTTTAGGTACAGTTCCCACTGATTTGCATTTACATGACAGTTATTGGGTGGTGGGTCACTTCCACGCGACGATGTTTGGTGGGTTTGTTTTTGCTTATTTTGCGGCTATTTATTACTGGTTCCCCAAGATATCGGGGCGTATGTATAAGGAGTCGCTGGGTAAATTGCATTTCTGGCTGATGGTGCCTGGTTTCTGGGTAATGAGCTTGGGGCAGATGCAGATTGGTTTGTTGGGTATGCGCCGTCGTATTGCGGATTATGATCCGGCCTTGGGTGTGCAAAATACGCAGGTACTGATCACGATTGCGGCGTTTATCATTGGCTGGTCGGTATTGATTATGGTTTACAATTTGATAAGTAGTGCCAGAAGCAAGGAGTTGGCACCTACAAATCCTTGGGGTTCCCGTTCACCAGAATGGCAAATTCCGTATCCGGTGCCAGAATTTAATTATGAGCAACCGTTTGAAGTGGTTGGCGACCCGTATGGGTATGGCGCACCAGATGATCCGGAGTACGTGAAAATGTACGTGGCACCTGTACCGTCTGGGGACTAGCATAGTAGATACGAACAAGTTTGTAGTGATGACATTAGTCATCATAACCGCTAAAGCGGTTACTACGAACCAATGATTTGGAGAGAATGAACATGGCAGATAGAAAAAAAGCAGCCATGCGGCGCGGAAATATTGTTTTGGTTGTACTGGCACTGTTAACGATTGTGGAATTTTATATTGCCCTGAACAGTCCCTCAACGGTTCTGCTGTTGATTGTGGCACTGTTGAAGGCGGCTGTGGTGGTATGGGTGTTTATGCATGTGTATCGCTTGTGGCGCGGTGAGGAGGATCATTCATGAGTGCTGTAACTGCTCATCACGATGAACATGGACGAGGCGAACATGAGTTGCCGTATGCGACTCAAGTAAAAGCAAATCGCTTTGGCTTGTGGCTCTTCTTTATTTCTGAGGCGTTTCTGTTTGGCGCATTACTTCTGACTCGTTTCTATTTATGGTTTGACCCTGCTATCGGACAGACGCGACCGGCTTTGAGCCAGGAAATGGGGTTTATCACCACGGCTATTCTGCTTATCAGCAGTTATTTTGTTTATCGTGGCGAGACGGCTATTGAATTTGGCGATGTGAAACAGTTTACCCGCAGTTTTATGCTGGCGGCCTTTTTGGGTGCGCTCTTTTTTGTGGGTGTGGTGTTCTTTGAGTGGAACATTTTTGGCCTGAAGTGGTGAAGTAGCTGGTATTGAATTGTTTGGACATCTACGGCCGTGGGATGGTGTGTATGGCGGCGTCTTTTTTATGATGACGGGGATGCACGCGCTGCATGTGCTTTCTGGCATTTTCTTGATTCTGGTGGTTTGGAATCGCGGGCGCAAGGGTGATTATACGGCCGACGGTCATTGGGGCGTGGAAGGGACAGCGCTTTATTGGCATTATGTGGATGTGGTTTGGATTGTTTTCTATCCGGCGCTGTATTTGATTGGAACGGCCGTTCACTAGCCATTACCAAATCGTTTGAAAGTTAACCGCGGAGGGCGCGGAGAACGCGGAGTATTTCTCAGCGTTCTCTGTGACTTCTGCGGTTTTTTGTTTTACTGGGGAGCAGCCCCTAAGGGGTTTTGAGTGAGCTATGGATCCTGTCAATAGAGCTATTCTGTTATCGTGGAACTGGCGACCAGAAGTTATCATTGTTCTGGGGCTGGCCGCGGGTTATATATTCGAGGCTGGGTGCTGCTGCGCAGACGGACGAAACCCAATAAGCGCAAACGACGGGCCGGTCAACCTTATTCGTTAACGGCCGTTTGGCGCTTAATTTTCTATCTCTACCGGAATCGTTGTCATCGGCATTGCCCTCTTGTCCCCCATCGACGTGCTGGGGGGGCAGCTCTTCTTCATGCATATGATTCAGCATTTGCTGCTGATTATGATTGCACCCGCTCTGCTGCTCATTGCCAACCCCATGGCCGTGACCTTGTGGGGTATGCCGCGCAAAGTACGTAAGCCGGTAGGCAAAGGGCTTGAGCTTTGTCCTGAACTCTGATTCCAAGTACCGAGGATTGGATTCGCAACGCCACCTCACCAGGTATTGTGTGGCTGATGTGGGTGATTGTGATTGTTGGTTGGCATGATCCAGGCATGTATAACTGGGCATTGGAAAGCGAAGCTGCCCATAATTTGGAGCACATCACCTTTTTCATGGTGAGCATGTTGTATTGGTGGCTCGTCATCGGGGCTGGCCCACGCATTCACAAACAGTTCAGTTTAATTGGACGCATTGCGTTTGTGATTTTGGCGATTCCACCCAATATGCTTACCGGCATGGTCATCGCTTTCACGCCGACACCGCAGTACACCTATTATCTCAATGTGCCGCGCATCTGGAACGTGGATGTATTAACTGATCAAATGTGGTCTGGTGTGATCATGTGGGTGCCGGGCAGTATGATGTTTATCATTGCCGCGCTGGTTTTGATTGCTCAGCTTTTAGGTGAAGAAGAGCGCAAGCCACCTATGCCAGAAAGTATGTGGGGTTCGGATGAGAAGATGATAGCGCCAGGTCGTGAAAGGTGAAATAAAAACCCAGAGATTTGAAACTTGTTCAATCTCTACTCTCTAATCTCAAAATTTATGGGGCTGTGGGAACAACAATAAATGAAACGAATAACGCTCATAATTAAAACCTTATTTGGCCGAAAATGGTGGTGGGTAACGCTGCTTGTACTGGCTTTGATGGCGCTTTTAGCGCGACTGGGTGTCTGGCAGTTTGATCGACTGGATCAACGCCGCGCTGAGAATGTGGTGCTGGCGGCGGCCTTGAATGCCCCCCCTATGCTGTTGACTGATGTGGATTTGATCGGGTGATTTAGGCGAATTGGAAAACAGACTGGTGGTGGCTGAAGGCGAATATGATTTAGACAATCAGTTCGCGTTTATCGTGCAAAACTGGCAAGGCATGGCGGGCATCCATCTCATTGCACCGCTGGTCTTGGCTGATGGGAAAACGGCCGTTCTCATAGATAGAGGTTGGATACCAGATGATCAGCGCGATCCGCAATTCTGGAGCCAATATGATGAAACGGGGTCGGTCTCCATTGATGGTTACATTGCCCTCTCCCAAGTCATTTCACGGGGTACAGCCGAATCTGCCCCCAGCGGCCCCAGCCAGGAATGGTATCGGGTAGACATCGCCTCCATTCAGCCGCAAATCCCCTACAATTTATTGCCCGTTTACGTGATCCAATCACCACCGCCCGAAGGCAATGTGGCCGTGCCCTTTAACGAAGCCAGGACCGTTGAAATTACGGAAGGCAATCACGAGAGCTATGCGTACCAATGGTTTATTTTTTGCATTGGGCTGGGTGTGGCTTACGTGATTTACATCAACAAATGGATTACGGATCAGGAAAAAGATGCTGCATAAAAGGATTGGCTTTGGCTTGATACTCGTGTGGGTTATGGTGGCAACTGTTGTTGGTATAACGGCCGTTATGCCCGTCTTAGCGCATGGTGGTGGTTTGATTTACGTGGCGGGTGAACCAGCCGGAGATTACAGAGTGACGGTGTGGGTCGCGCCCAATGTCGTGGAAGCGGGCAAAACCCTGCATTTTACCGTCGCTGTCGTCGAAGGCGAGAACAACGACATGATTCTCGATGCAGATGTCAACATCGACGTGTACGCCGCCGGTTCTGATACGCCTCATCCTTTCTGGCCCGGCCACCACAGAGCAGTCGGTGAACAAACTGTTTTACGAGGCTGATTTCCCCCAAGCACCTGAGGCGGGCATGTATACGGTAGTGACAACGGTAAACGGCCGTTTAGGCACCGGTGATGTTTCATTTGATTTTGAAATTATTCCAGCTAAACCCACTGTTAACTGGCTCGTTATCGGCATTGGCGGGCTTGTGGTCGTGATGGTGATCGGCTTTATCCTCTCCAAGCGCTCTGCTGATTAACGACATCACCCCAACTGACAAACCGGTCATCCAGGTGGCATAACGGTGACAAAAACACTATAATTTAGATAGTGGGTCGGTTAGAAGTTGATGATACAGTAAGGTCATCCCAAACAATCCACTCCCGAAACGAGTACAATTCAATTTCATCACAGCACAATCCATCACGCCATAATAGATAATCTCCTGTACAAACTAAATAAACCTTGAGGATGTCGGGCAGATGCGAAAACCCCAACTAAAAATAGAAGAAGGCTGGCTAACATTTGCCCTGCTTTTCGCGCTCATCTTAACTGCGGCCACTACCATCCTGCAAGCGGAACTGACGCCAGGGATGTACGTGCTGCCTATTGTGGGGGGAACGGCCGTTATCGTTGGCCTATTCCTCTCAAAAAGTCAGTTTTCATCTCGAACCTCCCATTTCTTTGCGCTCGCTTATGGGCTGGTTCTCGTTGGCTATTTAGTCGGCACCACCTTGCCCGAAACACTTACCTGGCATGAACGCATCATCAATCTGGGTGTCCGCCAAGCAGACTGGTTAAACAAAGCCTTTTCGGGCGGCACAAGCCGCGATGGGCTGATATTTGTCTTGCAAACGGCCGCCGTCTTCTGGCTGCTCGGCTACTCCGCCGCCTGGTACACCTTCCGTAAGCCGCGTGTGTGGCGAGTGGTTGTGCCCACCGGCCTCGTCCTGTTGAGCGTCGTCTATTACTACTACGGGCCGAAACCCTTAATGTATTACCTGGCACTTTACGTTGTTCTGGCACTCTTATTTGTGGCACGGACGCACCTCGTCGCACAAGAGCGTATCTGGAAGCAAGCGTCAGTGCGGTATGAACGGGACATCAGTTTCAACTTTATGCGTGCCGGACTTGTTGTGGCGTTGCTGCTGTTGTCAACGGCCTATGTCATGCCCACATTTGCCGCCAATACCCAGGTAAATGACGTATTGAGCGATACCCGCGGCCCCTGGCGCGATTTCCAGGAAACGTGGACACGCCTTTTTGCGGCGCTTCGTGCTTATGGCACCGTCACCACCGACCCATATCAAGACACGATGTCGCTGGGCGGGCCACGTACCGTTAGCAATGATCTTGTTATGGATGTGTATGTGCCGCGTGAACTGCCCAACTTATATTGGCGAGCCATTGCCATGGATACGTATAACGATGGCAGTTGGTCGGCTCAAGACTGGGAGTCCAACCTTCATTTTCCAGATGATGGCTATCTAAACGTCGGAGCCAATGGCGGATCGCCAAGTGATTACGCAAACGGTGGTGAACTACATCCCGAATTCCAGCATCCTCTATGCGGCTCCAGAACTGGTTGGCTCTAGCCGTCAAATGTTTGTCGACTCGTCTGTCAACGAAGCTGGGAATGAACTGGTTTCGGCCGTACGGTCTCGTTTTGTGTTGACGTTGGGGGATCAATACCAGGTCACGTCGCGTATCTCTGAGGCAGATGTGCAAAGTTTACAGACCGCTTCAACTGAATATCCCGGTTGGGTGACAGATATTTATTTGCAAGTGCCAGATGATATAACCCCAGAAACCTTGGCGCTTGCAGAACAATTGACAGCAGGTTTCGATAATCCCTATGACAAAGCAACGGCCGTTCAGAATTATTTGCGCGAAGCCATCACCTATAATGACCAGATAGATGCGCCTCCTCCCGATGTCGAGCCGATTCACTACACGCTCTTTGAAAGCCAGGAGGCATATTGCACCTACTATGCCTCCGCCATGGCGATGATGCTGCGCGCGCAAGGTATTCCCACACGCATTATCAATGGGTACGCGCAAGGCGATTTTGACGACGAGACAAATTCCTATCGGGTTCGCGCTTCTAATGCCCACACCTGGGTTGAAGTCTATTTCCCGAAGTATGGCTGGATTCAGTTTGAGCCAACATCTTCCATTCCGGTTGTGGTGCGGCAACAGCGGCTTACCGATGGCTCAACAACACCAGAGTTGGAAGCCCCGCCCGTTGATTTAAGTGACATATTTCCCCCAGAGGTAGATGACGAATTACGCTTTGGTGCCGCCGGCGAGGCAATTGGGGATAACAGTCCCGGCAGATGCTTGGATACAGCGGCTGTTTGTATGGCAAACGGCCGTTCTCCTCATCATCCTCGTTACCGCCTTCCTGCTCATGTGGGTTGCCAATGAACTCAACAAACGAGTTGAAGGCGATGTCACCCGCAGCTACAGCCGCCTGGAAAGTTGGGCAGGCTGGTTGGGTCTAACATTCCAGCCCGCCAAAACACCCTACGAACGCGCCGACATCATCCTTACCGAAGTGCCAGAAGGCAGCACCCAAGTCCGTAACCTCACGCAACAATACGTCCTGCGCGAGTTTAGCCCAGCCCACGAAAACGAAGACAACTTCAACCCCCGAGATGAATGGCGCACCCTCCGCCCCATCTTCTTGCGCAAAAGCATTCAAAAACGGCTGGAGCAGTGGCGCAAAAAGCCAAGACGCTGATACAAACCCCATCTCCCAACTGAATAATTTTGCAAAATGCCGTAACGACTAATTGAACCGCGGAGAGCGCGGAAGACGCGGAGGTGTGTCCAGAGAAATCTCTGCGTTCTCTGCGTCCTCCGCGGTTTTATTTTCCAGGAGTTTCCCAAGAGCGGTAGCGCACCACGATGAATGAAAATATGGCATCGAATTAACGCGGATTTACGCGAATTATTCGGCTTTATCCAACAAAAATTCGTGTTAATTCGTGCAATTCGATGCTATTTACGAAGGAAACTCCCCGTCTCCGGCTCTCGCAATTCGTTCGTAAACCCGGATCACCCAATATACCAAGACTTTAAGCATTGTGGGGTACACTTGAAACCAATCTACAATTCCAACACACGCTTTGCTATAATCTAACTTGTGTGGAAATTACGGTAGGGTAAAAGAGGTCGCGTTTCATGCGACCTGTCTGGAGGAATCTCCCGTGAGCGACGAATTAAACAAAACACAAACAACGACACAAGTCCATCTCAACTTAAAACATCTGCGGAGTATGGTGGATCAATTAGGCGGGGCTGTGAATCAGCAGCAAACCATGATCACTACCCGTGATCAGATCGATCGGCAAGAGGCAATGCAATCCTCTGACGATATGGCGCGTTTGTTTGTCGATGTGCGCCGGACGCTGGAAGAATTAGAACGTCGTATTGAAGCGCAGGAAAAAGAACACATTCAGTTGATGGCCATGCAAGATATTGGGCGCCATCATCAACTCATCGCTAGAGTTGAACGAAGTGCTCACCTTCGTCATGGATGCCATCATCCGTCTCACCCAGGCAGAACGCGCCATCCTCCTGCTTACAGATGAAGAGACGGGACAGCTTGAAGTGCAAGTGGCGCGGAACGTCGATCAAGAAACCATCGAGAAATCTTCTTCATTTGAAATTAGCCGTACCATTGTGCGCTCTGTAGCTGAAAGCGGGAGAGCCGGTCGCTACCATGAACGCGCAATCTGATCCTCGCTTTTCCGCCACGGAAAGCATCATCAGCTACAATCTGCGCTCCATCCTTTGTGTGCCGCTCAAAATCAAAGACAACATCATCGGCGTGGTGTATGCCGACAATCGCATCGTTTCTGGCATTTTTGGCGATGCAGACCGCGATTTGCTCGCCACTTTTGCCAACCAGGCGGCCGTCGCCATTGAAAATGCGCGGTTGTTCCAACAAATTCGCCAACATCTCATCGAAATCACCGAGATGAAAGATTTGATGGACAACGTGTTTGCTTCCATTGCCAGTGGTGTGATCACCATTGATGAAAACGACCGTGTGGCCCTGTTCAATCATGCGGCCGAGCATATTTTAGGCGTTTCACCGCAATCGGTACTGTTTGAAACGTACATAAAGGCAATAGAAACCTTAAATTTGCCAGTAGGGTTGATTGTGGAAGATGTGAAGCTCAATGGTGATATGCGTCATGCTGAAATGGATATTGTGGTTTTGGATCGCCCCGGCACGACAGCCTTAAATCTCACCTTTTCCCCGCTGCGCGATATGCAGCAAGCGTCGATGGGGGTGGCGATGGTGCTCAATGATATTTCTGAGACGAAGCGTCTGGAAAGTGTGCGCCGGTATCTGCCGCCTGCTCTGGTAGACCAGGTACGCGACGTTGACGCGGCTCAAAGACCGCAGCGCCGCGTGATGACCGTCTTATTTGCCGATGTGCGCGGCTTTAGCACCTTTAGCGAGAATCTCGACCCGGAAGAGTTGATTCAAGTCATCAATGGCTATTTTACGGAGGCGGTGAAAGCCATTTCCCATTATGGCGGCATGACGGATAAGTTTATGGGCGATGCGGTGATGGCGTTGTTCAATACGCCGCTCAACCCGCAGGAAGATCATACAGAACGGGCTGTACGCACGTCCCTGATGATTCAGGAAAGTATGCGCGATTATCACAAAACACTGCCAGAAAACCGGCGGCTTTATTTTGGCACGGGTATTCATCTGGGTGAAGCGGTTGTGGGAAATGTGGGCAGTGCCTTGCGTAAGGATTACTCAGCGATTGGCGATGCGGTGAATTTGGCGAAGCGTGTGCAGGAAAATGCACAGGCTGGACAGATTTTGCTCAGTGGCCCCGCCTATGAACGCCGTTCGGGGTTGGGTGGAAGTTGGGGACGTTGCAGTTGATGCAGGTGAAAGGCCGCAAGGCGCTTGAGCAGATTTATGAGTTGAAGGGGTTGAAGAACGGAACAATTGTTAATGGTTAATGGTCAACTTTCAATTGTTAATGGGGCGCGTGGGATTTTAGTCGTCATTCGTCAATCAACAATCGTTCATGGTTGAATTGCGGAACGGTTACTGGGTAATGGGGGGATATGCATGATGGTGGGGCGTAACGGCCGTTTTCCAGCAAACAAGTCTGGGAATGGCAAGCGGGGTGTGGCACGGTCTGGAGCAGAGGTTTCCGTGTTATTGTCGTAAGATAGGTGATGCGTAACGGCCGTTTTCCAGCAAACAAGTCTGGGAATGGCAAGCGGGGTGTGGCACGGTCTGGAGCAGAGGTTTCCATGTTATTGTCGTAAGATAGGTGATGCGTAACGGCCGTTTTCCAGCAAACAAGTCTGGGAATGGCAAGCGGGGTGTGGCACGGTCTGGAGCAGAGGTTTCCGTGTTATTGTCGTAAGATAGGTGATGCGTAACGGCCGTTTTTCCAGCAAACAAGTCTGGGAATGGCAAGCGAGGGGTGGCACGGTCTGGAGCAGAGGTTTCCGATGTTATTGTCGTGAGATAGGTGGTGCGTAACGGCCGTTTTTCCAGCAAACAAGTCTGGGAATGGCAAGCGGGGTGTGGCACGGTCTGGAGCAGAGGTTTGCCGGTTATTGTCGTAAGCTAGGTGATGCGTAACGGCAGTTTTCCAGCAACTACAGATCAAGAGGAGTCGACTGCTGGGGGAGAAAACGCAGACATGGCGACGACTTTGCCGCCAAATAGCAATTCAAACCCCAACGATATATATTTCTTCAACTGCTACTAGGCCATCTACCCAAACAGATGAACCTGGTATTGATATGAGTACGCCTGACGCGCCTACACAACCGACTTCCACCCCTACAGAAGGGGAGAATTTGCCGCGGCTACTGCTGTGCAGGAATTTGTATCAACTTATGTCCCAAATTCCAATGATTGCCTGAACGCAGTCTGGTCTGGGCAAATGGAAAAATGTGTTTCTCTGCGATTCTGTACCCAAGAGATTATCACATTCCTGTATGGCAAGAGCTTTTACCCTGGATACGAGATTTCTATCTGTTACAGCTTTCGATTCCAATAGCCAGGAATATGGAGGTCAACATTGGTTTCAACTGGCTGCACGACAGGATGATCTTCAATATACCGCGGAAAACTTCGATCAACTTTTGTCAGCGAACAATATTCGAGTCACCGAAGAAAACTATGAATTGGTGGCACAAGGCTTCGCCTTGATGACCCTGGCTGATGAGGTTTTCTTTTATGAAATCACTTTCACTCATTGAGGGACCCAATAGACCTGGAAATAGGATTTTCCAAATTTGATAGGCGTTTGCAGAGGTTTGGACTGAACTTGGAGGTGAAGAAAGTCAATGGTATTTTAGGCTTTGAAGGTGGAGTTTTACTGTCAGCTTATCGCGCTACTCATTCACTTATACGGACTGAAATTGGTGATTATGTTCCACGAAACATGGAATTTGATCCAAATCGTAATAACGCAACGAGGCTTAAGTCTCAGTATAATTTCTATCTTAATCAATAGACGGTGCCCCTGCTGTGGCGCGGTCTTCCATTTGTCGCTGTGGTCGGCGTCACCGCCGTAGCCACACCCCGCTTGCCATTCTCCAACTACCCGGAAACATAAGTAAAGGGGCGGGTTGTTATGGCAAACGGTCAAAGATTGGTTCAATCTTTGAGATTGAACCAATCTAGTGACGATATGTTATATTTGACTCAAAACTTGTAAGAGTTTTTCCACGCTTGGCCTATCCGTCGGCTCCTTGCTCGGATGCGCCAGCCGCACAATCCCCTGACTGTCTACAATAAAATCGCCGCCCAATTGATGCGGGTCGCCCCGTTTGCCGAATTTCTCGCGTCCTTGCAGGGTGGCTTTGGCGTAAAACCACAAATTCTGCGGCATCCAGGAGCGAAACACCGACGATTGCAAGCCATAGGCATGGTAGGCATTCCGTTCGGGGTCTACCAAAAAGGGATAGGGGGATTGTGTTTCTTGCAGCCACATGCGTGCCCAATACTCAATGCCAAATGATATGGTGACGATGTCGGTGTTGAGCGCCTGAAATGCTTCGTTGTGTGCTGCAACCTGCACCACATGGTCTCGGCAAGGCAGTCAGGCCAAATGGCGCAGAAAGATGAGAAGAACAGAACGCTTTGTGTTGAGCCTGTCGAAACGGCCGTTTCCCCAAAACTTATCCAGCGCCACAGATTCACCCTCAAGGGTTTGCAATTGTATATTCGGCGCTTGTTGTCCTACTTTTAGTTTTGCCATAGCGGAGAAGTATAACAAGGTGAAACCACTTCCAAAGTGCGTCGCATCTGAGTCGACCGAAAAACGGCCGTTTTTCCCTGCCAATTGCTACCGACTGCCCTGCTTTGTTTGCCCGTTTTGAACATTGTCCGCTAAAATCAACACCACATGGATGACGTTTCACCAACAATCACGCGCCCGCGTTCCGTAACTCTAACCCTTGTCGGGGTTTTTCTCTTAGGAGTGTGGAATTTCGGTCGGGCATTGGCTTTGAGCCAACAAATGGATCTTGTTATTGGAATTAACACATCCAGCCAGACCCCCGCTTTCGTTTAACAATGGCCCTGATTTGGGGCTTTGTGTTTATAGGGTTGTGGTGGATGGTGAGGAGGAAACGGCCGTTTACCCGCAAACTCCTACCGCTCATTCTTATTCTATATGCAGCCTACGAACTCAGTTTAACAATCCTGTTTGCCCAGACACCCTTAGCCCAACAAGCCATCTGGCTCAACCTGAGCTTCTACTTGTTCCTAATATTGTTCAGCACCTGGGCACTCAACCGAACAGCCGCAAACAATTACTTCACAACCAAATCCTAAATTTAGACGAAGGGCGATGGCAGAAGGACAGTTTCATCCTTCATCCCTCATCCTTCATCATTTAAAAGCAGGAGGGAATAGAAGATCACATGGATCCAAAACTCGAAAAACTAAACCAAATGCGTGTCCGCTCACAACAAGGTGGCGGCGCTGCCCGCATTGCCCAACAAAAAGCAAAAGGCAAAATGACAGCCCGTGAGCGCATCGACCTGCTGCTCGACAAAGGCTCATTCCATGAAGTTGGGGCGTTTGTGGTGCATCGTGAGCGCAACTTTGGCATGGACAAACAGCAAATTCCAGGCGATAGTGTGGTGACGGGATGGGGGACGATAAACGGCCGTTTAACCTACGTATTTAGCCAGGACTTCACCGTCTTCGGCGGCAGTCTCAGCGAAGTCCATGCCGAGCAAATCTGCAAAATCATGGAAATGGCAATGAAAAACGGCGCACCCGTCATCGGCATCAACGACTCCGGCGGCGCCCGCATTCAAGAAGGCGTCATCAGCCTGGGCGGTTACGCCGACATCTTCCTGCGCAACACCATGGCCTCCGGCGTTGTGCCGCAAATCAGCGCCATCATGGGGCCTTGCGCCGGCGGCGCCGTCTACTCCCCAGCCCTCACCGACTTCATCTTCATGGTCAAAGAGACCAGCCACATGTTTATCACCGGGCCAGATGTCGTCAAATCTGTCACCGGCGAAGAAGTCACCTTTGAAGAACTGGGCGGCGCCATGACCCACAACAGCAAAAGCGGCGTAGCCCATCTGGCCTGCGAATCCGAAGCAGACGCCCTCTACCTCATCCGCGAAATGATGAGCTATCTGCCCTCCAACAACATGGAAGCGCCCCCCTTCAAGCCCAGCAACGACGATCCGCTGCGCACCGAAAAAGCCCTCAACAGCATCATTCCCGACAATCCCAACAAACCCTACGACATCAAAGACGTGATCAATCTCATCGTCGATGACAAAGAATTCTTTGAAATTCACGAACATTACGCCCAAAACATTGTGGTGGGCTTTGCACGACTGGGCGGCTACAGCGTCGGCATTGTCGCCAACCAGCCCATGGTTTTGGCAGGCGTACTCGACATCAACAGCAGCGAAAAAGCGGCGCGATTTGTGCGCTTCTGTGATGCGTTCAACATTCCGCTCATCGTCTTTGAAGACGTGCCAGGGTTCCTGCCCGGCATCGACCAGGAATATGGCGGCATCATTCGCCACGGCGCGAAACTGCTCTATGCCTTTTGCGAAGCGACTGTGCCAAAAATCACCGTCGTCACACGCAAAGCGTATGGCGGCGCTTACTGCGTCATGAACAGCAAACACATCCGTTCCGACCTGAATCTGGCCTGGCCTTCGGCCGAAATTGCCGTAATGGGGCCAGACGGCGCTGTCAGCATTATCTTCCGCCGCGAAATAGCAGAAGCGGAAGACCCGGTGGCGAAAAAAGCGGAACTGGTAGCAGAATATCGGGAACTCTTCGCCAATCCCTACATCGCCGCCCAGCGCGGGTTCATCGATGACGTGATTGAACCGAAAGAGACACGTCCCCGTTTGATCAATGCGCTCTACATGCTGCAAAACAAACGAGACGAAAACCCCTACAAGAAACACGGCAATATGCCCCTTTAGCAGTGAACAGTAATCAGTAAACAGTGATCAGTGTTCGGTCTTGTTAACCGATTACTGAATACCGATTACTGAACATCTGACTACCGATCACGGATTACTATCATGAAACGAGACGACGGATTACTCACAAAAAATTTCGACAAACTACTCATTGCCAATCGTGGCGAAATTGCGATGCGGATTTTGCGGGCTTGCCATGAGCTGGGCATCAAAACCGTAGCGGTTTTCTCCGATGCAGATCGCAAAGCGCCGCACGTGCGTTTTGCGGATGAGGCGTACCATATTGGGCCATCTCCGGCGCGTGACAGTTATTTGCGCGTGGATAAGCTGCTGGATGTGGCAAAACGCTCAGGGGCGCAAGCCATTCATCCGGGCTACGGCTTTTTGGCCGAACGGGCTGATTTTGCCCGCACTTGCGTGGAAAACGATCTGGTTTTCGTGGGGCCGCCCGCCCGCGCCATCGAAATGATGGGCGACAAGCAAATTGCCCGCGAAACGGTTAAGGCGGCCGGTGTACCCATCGTGCCTGGCACAGAACCGGGCTTGACGGATGAAGAAATGGTCGCGGCTGGCATGGAAATTGGGTTCCCGCTGTTGGTGAAGGCGGTGGCTGGCGGCGGCGGCAAGGGGATGCGCCCGGTGCATGAAGCCTCTGAACTGCCGGCGCGATTGCGGCGGCTCGCCGTGAAGCGGAATCGGCTTTTGGCGATGGCACAGTCTACCTGGAGAAGATGATTACGGGGGCGCGGCACATTGAAATTCAGCTTCTGGCAGATGCACACGGCAATGTCATTCATTTGGGCGAACGGGAATGCTCCTTGCAGCGCCGTCACCAAAAATTGATTGAAGAAGCGCCCTCGTTTGTGGTGGATGAAGGACTGCGGCAGCGCATGGGCGCAGTGGCGGTGGCGGCGGCTAAAGCGGTAAATTACGTCAACGCGGGCACGATTGAGTTTCTGGTTGATAAAGACAAGAATTTCTACTTTCTGGAAATGAATACGCGCTTGCAGGTGGAGCATCCCGTCACAGAATTGGTAACGGGAATTGATATTGCGCAGGAGCAAATGCGTATTGCCCGCGGACGCAAGCTGCGGTTTACGCAAGCGGATATCAAAATCAGCGGCTGGGCGATTGAGTGCCGCATTAACGCCGAAGACCCGTACAACAATTATTTGCCATCTACGGGCACGATTACGACGATGCGTTTGCCTTCTGGCCCTGGGGTGCGCCTGGATACTGGCGGTTTCCGTGGCTTTGAAATTACGCCTTATTACGATTCGATGATTAGCAAGTTGATTTGCTATGGCGAGACACGGGCGGAAGCGGTGCTGCGAATGCGGCGGGCGTTGGAAGAGTATCGCGATTATGGGCGTGAAAACGAATATTCCGTTTCACCAGCATATGATGGACAGCCATCGTTTTTTGGTGGGGCAGTTTGATACGAATTTTGTCGAGGAACGGTTTAGTATGAGCGACCGGGAAGCGGACAAGGAAATGGAAGCGGCCGTTTTGGCGACGTTGGTGGCGCATGAGCAAGGGCTACAAACAAGTCTGAAAATGGCACCAGCGGGAAATGGTAATGCTAGCAATTGGAAATGGGGAAGAAGGCGGTAATGCCCTCTCCCCAGCCCTCTCCCAAGGGGAGAGGGAGCCGAGGTTGGGATAAATTGCTATGAAATATTACACAAAAGTGAATGAGAAAGAGTTTATCATCGAGATTAATCAGGATGACCAGATTTTGGTTAATGATGTGCCTTATACGATTGATTTTGAGATTTTGCCGATTAGTGGGCTGGCGTCTTTGCTGATGAATCATCAATCGCTGGAAGCGGTGGTTGAGGATCGGGATACGCATTGGGAGGTGCTGACGGAGGGCGAGTTGTACAATGTCTACGTGCAGGATGAACGAGCGTTTCCGGTTGGCGCAGGCACGGGGTATTGGTGTGGATGATTCGGCGGCAACGGCCGTTAAAGCGCCTATGCCTGGGTTGGTGGTTAAGGTGCTGGTAGAGGAAGGAGATGTCATCGAACAAGGCCAGCATGTGATTATCCTGGAGTCGATGAAGATGGAAAATGAGCTGAAATCGCCGAGAAGTGGGGTGGTAACGGCCGTTAAAGTAAGCACTGGCGACAGCGTGGAGAAAGACCAAATATTGATCTCTCTTGGCGATTTGGATGACTTGGACGAATAAATGAGTGGCGATACGCAGCTTGAAGTGGAAGTAAAATTCCTGGTTGCTGATTTGGCTGCCTTCCGTGAACGCTTGGTGGCGGCTGGTGGCACGTTGAAAAAAGAGCGCATTTTTGAGCGAAATGTGCGCTTCGATACGCCAGATGGCGGCTTGCTGAAAAAAGGCGAACTGCTGCGTTTGCGCCAGGATAGTGCCGTGCGTGTCACCTTCAAAGGGGAAGTGCCCCAGGCTTTGCAGAGTGAAGCCAAAGTCCGCGAAGAAGTAGAGGTCACTGTCAATGATTTTGACACAACGGCACTCATTTTTGAACGGCTGGGGTTTGCGCCGGTGCAGGTGTATGAAAAGTATCGGGAAACCTTTATGCTGGGCGATGTGGAAGTGGTGCTGGATGAAATGCCTTATGGTAATTTTGTGGAATTGGAAGGGGCAGAAGCGGACATCAAAACGGCGGCAACGGATCTCGGTTTAACCTGGAGCAAGCGCATCAATAATAATTATCTGGGGTTGATGGCTGAGTTGAAACAATTCCATCAGCTTGATTTTGATGACCTGACATTTGCTAATTTCGAAGGGCGAGAGATTTCGATTGCTGATATTGCGCCAACGACGTAACAACTTTCTTCACTTTAGTTTAATTTGCGCGAGGTTGGAATTATTATCAACCTCGCGTTTTTGTTTTATGGCGTTGGTTTTCACAAATCAGGGTACAATAAGCGTCAAATCCTCTAAAGAAGCGTGATCGATGGCGATGATTTTAGCGAAGAAACTGCAAATCAACCCTGATTCTCAAATCCTTCTCCTCAATGCTCCCTTTGATTTCAAACTAACGGATTTGCCTGATGGCTGTTCAACTGTCACTTATTCTGCCGACAAAGTGGCTTGTGTGTTCTTATTTGCGCAGGATAGTGGTGAGTTGGCAGCGTATGGTGAGGCGGCGTTAACTGGCCGTTGTTCCCGACGGTTTATTCTGGATTGCTTACCCTAAGAAAACGGCTAGTCTTAAAACGGATCTCACCCGTGACGAGGGGTGGTCGGTTATTACAGAAGCTGGGTTTCGCCCCATTCGGCAAATAGCAGTGGATGAGACTTGGTCAGCGCTGCGTTTTCGGCCATCCGTGCCGGAGACAGATATGATTGCGGCACAGTACAACGGTTCCAAAGCGCATTTGAAGCCTATTTATGACCAACTTGCGACCATTATTCAAGAATTTGGCACAGATGTGGTGGTTGCCCCACGCAAAACATATGCAGCGTTTGCCCGAAAAAAGCAGTTTTGTGTCATTCAGCCTAGCACTAAAACCCGTGTGGATGTGGGACTCAAACTACCAGGTGTGGAAACAACGGCTCGACTGGTGGAACCTGGAAATTTTGGCAGTGATTCTGTAACGCATAAGGTAATGGTAACGGCCGTTACCGACATTGACGACGAGTTAATTACATGGCTGCGCGAAGCATACGATGGTGTGGCCTAAAAACTGGAGAGCATTCATGGATAGTGAACGTCCTGACTTAACCGATGTTGACCCAGAAATTCTTGCTTATATTGAAGCATTAGAAATGGAATTGTTGCAGTTACAGACCGCAACACCGGCTCGGGGCACGGTTGAGGAAAAGCCGCTGGAGCCAAGTGAACCGCCCACAACCATGAATGTCATCTCCATTAGTCGTGCTGGCTTTGGCAAACGCACACCGCGCCATCTTTATAGCCGACAGCGGCGCAGTGGCATGGGCGTGTTCGATTTGGAAACGGCTGACAACGATTTCCCAGACCTGCTTGTTGTCGCCGATGAAGAGGCTTCAATTTTACTCTTCACAAACTTTGGCCGAGCGTTTCGCTTGAAGGTTGAGGCTTTGTCTGAAGCGGCGGTGCGGGCGCGGGGACAAAATATCATGACGCTATTCAACTTTAGGCCGCATGAACGCATTATTGCGGCGCTGCCTGCGGACAGTGGCGAAGCCGTGGCCTTAGCCAGTCAGCGGGGGTGGGTGCGCACGGTTCATGCCTCCCGTTTGAACCGCAACTTGATCCCTGGCATGAGCTTTTACGATGTGCAGCAGGGCGGCCAGATGACGGCCGCGTGTTGGACGAGTGGCGATGATGAACTATTTGTAGTAACACGTCAGGGGAAGGCGATTCGCTTTTCTGAACGGCAGGTGCATAAATCTGGCAGCCTGGGTTTGCGGGTGGATTTGGGGGATGAGGTGGCGGCGATAACGGCCGTTACCGAAGAAAGCGGCGTCTTCCTTGTGGGGAATGATGGCAAAGGGACTATCCGTCATATGTCGGGCTTCCGGTTGAACAAGGCACCGGGCGCAGGCGGCAAAGTGGCGCTGAAAACGGACAAACTGGTCGGCGCTGTCACCGTTCAGCCGGAAGACGATTTATTTATCATCTCGCAACTGGGCAAATTGATTCGGTTTAAGGCGGAGGAAGTGCCTGTCAAAGAGGGTGTGGTGCAGGGTGTAAACTGTATGGCACTGCGAAATGATGAGGTAACGGCCGTTTGTCACACTGTTTTATAAACCAGAGGTAACTATGACTAACATCCCCCGCTTAACCTGGGAAACGATTACCCTTCAACTTCGAGACCCGTTTCGTATTTCATATGGCGTGAGCGAGACGCGCCAGGCGTTTTGGCTGCGGCTGGCAGACGATGTAGGCTGGGGCGAAGGCACGATCCCCCCTTATTATGGTATTTCTGATGAGGCGATAACGGCCGTTTGGCAAAAAGCTGCCCACCGTACCGACCCCTTCCCCGATGATCCCGCCGCTATTCCGGCCTGGATTGGGCAAGATGGGCCAGCGCCCAGCACGTTGTGCCTTAGATTTGGCACTGCATGATCGCATTGGGCGAGAACGAGGCTTGCCGCTACATCAATTGTTAGGCTTGCCAAAACCCAATTTGCTCGCCACCTCGTTTACCATCGGCATAGACACACCAGAGGCGATGGCCGAAAAGGCGCGGCAGATACCGCAGTATCCCATCATCAAGGTGAAACTGGGCAGCGACGATGACGTGGCTTGCATCGCCGCCATCCGTGAGGCTCGCCCTGATGTGAAAATCCGCGTAGATGCCAACGCCGCCTGGTCTCCAGAAGAAGCGATTCGTCGTATTGACGCGATTGCTCCGTATGATCTCGAAATGGTTGAGCAGCCTACACCCAAAGGTGATATCAAAGGGATGGGACAGGTGCAGGCAGCGGTTGACGTGCCGATTGTGGCCGATGAATCCGTGCAGACACTCGCTGATGTCGAAGCGTTAGCCGCGGCTGGCGTGGCTGGCATCAACCTGA
Source organism: uncultured Chloroflexia bacterium (assembly GCA_963747345.1). Classification (GTDB taxonomy): domain Bacteria; phylum Chloroflexota; class Anaerolineae; order Promineifilales; family Promineifilaceae. Next base: position 95,333 of record CAVVFA010000029.1, read on the forward strand.
AATTGATGAAGGTGGGTGGCATTGCGCCTGGAGTCATGATGCTCAAACGGGCGCAAGAACTCGGACTGCGCATCATGTTGGGTTGTATGGTGGAAACATCACTGGGAACGACTGCTATGGCCCATCTTTCGGGCTTTGCCGAATGGTTGGACTTGGATGCTCCCCTTTTGATTGCCAACGATCCGTTTGTTGGTTTGCAGTATACGAGTAAAATACAGATTCAATTACCGCAGCGCCCAGGGATTGGGGTGTTACGCGCTTCATAGGAGACAACGCTCATGCTTAACGAAATTCAGTCCGCATTAAATGATTTTTCCAAACGTGACAATCGCTTAAATTATTGCTGGCTTGATGCCGACAGTTTAAAAAAGAATCACTGCAAACTTAGTGGTGCAATCCTGGATGCAGCGTCATTGGCTGAAGTTGTGGCTGAACTTCAGGAACGTTTTCCGGCGGCTTCTTTTGACACGTCTGAGGTCACTGTTTTGAGCAAACCGGAGAAGCAACTGTTAACCGTCGCTACTAATGTCACAAACTTGATGCGGGAATCTTCCTGGATTACCGAGCAGATGAGCCAGGTGATGGGGGGATGGCAGGTTGAGGTTTTGTTTGAACAAGATGGATGGGCTTTTGTGCGCCAAATGCAAGATAGCGGCTATTTGGGCTGGGTCTACCGGCATTATTTGACGGAAGCTGCACCACCAGCCGCGACGCATATGGTTTATGCGCCTATCAGTTTGCTTTATGCGCAGGCTGATGGTGACAGTCCTCTGGTTGGGCGGGTATTGGCTGGGATGGAAGTAGGGATAACGGCCGTTTCCGGCGAATGGGCACAACTAACTTTAGCTGATGGCTTGACTGGTTGGCTGCCCCAAAAAGAGCTGTGGGCGCTGGATGCCCTTCCGCAAACAGAGGCAGAAAAGCGGCAACAAATCACCGCGTTGGCTTGTCGCTTGATGGGTGTGCCTTATTCATGGGGTGGACGCACGGCCTTAGGCATCGATTGCTCGGGCTTATCAGAACTGGTGTACCGCATGGTCGGCGTGGAGATTCCTCGGGATGCCGATATGCAGTTTGCGGCCGGGGCTGAGGTGAGGGAACCGTTCACAGCAGGTGATTTGCTCTATTTTGGGAGTGACAAGGGACATCGTTCTGTTTCACATGTAGCAATCAGCCTGGGTGGTTGGCACATTATTCACTCATCACGTTCTCGGAATGGCGTCTATGTGGATGATGTTCAGACTGTCGATCATTTGAAGAATACGTTCTTAGGCACACGGTCGTTCTTGCCGTAAGTGAAGGTCGGGGGAATCGCCATCAATCTTTAATGAAGCTAAAGTATGGTCTTATTCCTTGTCGCCTTTTAATGCGGTCGGCGTGGATTCAACAAGTCATTGAACCCATCCCCCAATAAATTCCAGCCTACGCTAAATAAAATCAGTGCCAAAGAGATTGGCACAAACACCCACCAGTAAGCAAACGGATTACCCCCCATCCCTAGAATATAATTGCGACCGCCTACCAATACCAACCCCCAGGGCAGCGTGGTACCGCCTAGCCCAATAAAAGTGAAAGCTGCCGCCAAGATGACTATAGCCCCCACATCACGGGTGGCCATTACAATAGCGGATGAGATGGAGTTAGGCATGATGTGACGGGTTACTATTCGCAAGCCGCTGGCACCCATTGCCTGGGCCGCTATGACGTATTCTGCATTTTTTTGCCTGTTTACAGCGGCGTTAACCAATCGGGCATATGGCATCCAGGAGAATAGGATAAGAGCCAGCATCACAGAATCAATGTTAAAATGGACAAAGAATTGTTGAAGCGTGCTAAGCTGAAATTCACTGCCCAAAAAGAAGGTAAGTGGTCGGGAAAACGGCGAGATGTTGTAAGAAAACAAGGATTGTTCTAGCAACCAGACAGCGGCAATGATAGGAAAAGCCAGGAAGGCATCTGTACTGCGCATGAGAACGCTTTCTGTCCGCCCGCCGATATAAGCACTGCTGGCACCGATGATAACCCCGAAAACGGCCGTTATCCCCGTCACCGTCAAACCAAATATTAACGCCGCCCGCGTACCCCACACCAACGAATGATAAATATCCCACTGGAAAGATGGCCCTTCTCCTATTGGTACACCGGGGCCGGATATAGGTGGACGCGGCACAGAGCCTAAGGGGCTGCCTGCTCGGGGGGGATCAGGTAGTTGGTAAAAGGTGCTTTCAATTTCCAGGTAACCAGGAGTTTCAGGGTCAGGCGGTGGTGCTAGCCAGGGAGCAGCCAGGGCTACCAGCAGAAAAATAAGGACAATAACCAGTCCCAACCAATTTTGTTTATGCGCAAAAAAACGATGCCAGTTTAACACCCTCCCCCCTAAAGATGATCACTATTTTCGCGTATTCTGGGGTCGGCGAGTTCGCGGAGAATATCCAATACCAGCATTAGTGGTAGTACCAACAGCACGCTGTATACGGAAAACCCCAGCGCTAAGGGTGCATCTGGTACATCTGACATGCCGCGAACCACCAGATAAGACAAACCTTTGAGGTCGAATATGGCTTCGATAACGAATACGCCGGTAATGATGGCAGCTGCCGAAAGCATGATACTGGTGAGAGCCGGCGTGAGCGCGTTACGAAACGTATGCCGCCAGATCAATGTTCGGTTTTTTAAGCCGCGTGCCTTGGCTGATGTGACATAATCCTGGTCTTTTTCTTCGATCATGGCGACGCGGGTGATGCGGCTAAGGGTAGCCCAATAGGACAGACTGAGAGCGATGACGGGCAAGACTAGATGGCGAAACGCATCCAGGGTCACATCTAAACGGCCGTTTAGCAAACCATCCACCGTGAGGAAACCAGTGTACGCGACAAAGGTGCTGTTGCTCATGCGAATGTCGATGATGCTAGACCGCCCCGGAAGAAACCAGTGCAGCCCCACATAAAAAATTGAGATCAAAAACAACCCCAGGATAAAGGGAGGGATCGCCGCGCCGATGAAGGCCGCCAAGCGCAGATTGTTATCTATGCGACTGTATGCCCGCCAACCGGAGATAACGCCAGTTATCAAGCCCAAAGGAATAAAAACCAGTAGGGAGTAAAAAGCTAATTCTAGGGTGACAGGGGTATGCCGCAGCAAGATGTTCAGTACTTCATCTTTATATACTGGACTATACCCCCAATCACCTTGAATCAGACGAAAGAGCCAGCGCGTATACTGCACTAGAAAAGGTTGGTCTAGTCCATGCTCGTTAATAATTGTGTCGATGACGTTCTGATATCCTTCGGCGGTGAGGCTGCTGGGCAAACGAGGGGGCAGGTAAAGCGTCGCCCGTTCTTCAGCGGGAGATTGGAGAATGAGGGCAAAGAGAACGGCCGTTATAATGACCAGCATAAGTGGAATAGCTAACAGACGACGACCGATAATTTTCAAGAAATCAAGCATAGGACTCCTCTCTGCCCTGTTCAACTCTAGCGATCAAATCATTTTCTTTCCGTTACTTCCTAATCAAACAGCAAGTATGAAACCGTTAAAATTAGTGTATTTCCTCACATCGCAGTATGTTTACGGGAGAACGGCCGTTGAACCAGCATTGCACAGCGTAATCTCCTTCGCTTGATTTGGCTTCCATAATGACATATTCACCTTGCATACCAGTGCGGGTGAGGATTGGATTTGTCCCTAATTGTTCACTTCGCGTTTGGAGCCACTTCGCCCACTGATCATCTTCCACATCAATTTGACAGCCGCGACAATCTTCTGGAACGGCTGCGCCGGTTATCAGGTTGTTAAAGCCTGTTGTGTAGGGGAGGGAGCCGTCGTAACAAAAATTGAGTTGGTCGTTCAAAAAGCGGCAATTGACCCAGGCACCATTGTCAAAATCGGCCACGATGATGGTGGTGAGGCTTGCCGCATCAACGTTTCCCATAGACAAGGTATAGTCACCGGCGAGTTGATCTTTGACACCTTTTGCAGCGGCATAATTGATGCCATCACCCAGGCCTAGCTGAAATAAATCACCATCATAGTCACGTACCACCTGGATGACTTGATCGACAACAGGAATTGCTTTCCAGGAATTATTCGCCATGATATTGGCCGTGAGATAGCCGGTTACGATGACGATGGGCATGGGGAGTAATAATTTAGTCCAGGCACGTCTGTTCAAACGGCCGTTACTACCCCGTTCTTGATTGATCGTTTCCAGGCGCGAGTCCTGAAATAATGCCATTATCATGAATACGAGTATCAAGAATATACTTGCTAAAAGGATGCTGAGGAATACCAAGACGGTGAAGGAACTGGCAAATGGGAAAATGTCTAAGCCCCAAAAACGAGAGTCTACAATCCAAGAAGTGAAGGTTCGAATCTGATACGGTTGATAAGTGGCAATGAAGGTGATGAGAACGGCCGTTATCGACCATAATAGAATGGAAACGGCCGTTTTTCGCAACCAACCGGAAAACCAGCCCACAAAACCACACAAGATTACAATCAGTAAACTCGCCAGTAATAAACTGTTGTATTTTTGCGCCAACGGGAGTGGGAAAAGGTTAAAAACTTGCAATCCCCAAAGACCAATCGCCACGGCAACGCCAATTAACACACCATTCAGCAAGCCCACGCGCCCAATGGCACGGGGAGGGACTTCCATAATATCTGCATCCAAGCTGGCTATGTGCTGTTGATTATTTATGGGGTTTGTCGATGCCATACCCAAACACCCCCAATAACGACGACAAGACCAAATCCTAAAGCAAGCATCCCCAAGAATCCCGATGATACAGTCGTCACATTATTTGAGTTCATTGGTTCAACCGTCGCGGTCGGTTCCAACTCAACAACTTCTTCCGGGCGTAAACGGACTTTCAAAATGTTCTGAGCATCATAATCCTGACCATTCCAAATACCCATTTCATCAGCTAAAAACGCCATAATTGCCAGATACTCTTCATCCGTCAATCTGCCAGGCATCTCAAGTGGCATGGCTCCTCGTGTGTAATAATAGACTTGGCCCAGTGTATCAAAACGCTCAAGCCCCCCATGTGGAATCACGATGGCGGGGACAACTGTAGGGATTTGGAAGCCATAAGGCTCAGGGGGATTCGTGCCATGGCATTTAGAATTCCAGCAATACTGATCTTCCTCTGGGTATTCAGCACGCCATTCGTCTGTCAGCCCCTGTCCCCTATCTCCGTGGCAAGGAATGCAATAAAGCCAGTATAAATAGGCACCCTCGCTCAGTTGGGTTGGATTTTCGACAGTAGGCGGTGGAGCCAGTCGATCAACTGTGGGCATCGGTTGTGGGTCGTGTGGGGGTGTTGGGGTTACTGCTTGAGGTGTGGGGGTAACGGCCGTTACCCCATCCTGTGCCATCGCCATTTCAAAAGCAACGCCCATTAGCAACACAAAAAAAACGAGAACCAAAATAAAATAACGCATAGCCTGTAAAAAACTGGCGGACTGCATACTTACAGTCCGCCAGTAAAAGATAAAGCATGTCTTGATAGGCTTGGTTTAAACCTTAGCCACGCATCTTGGGGTCTAAAATATCACGAAGCGCATCCCCAATTAAATTCCAACCCAACCCATATAACAAAAGAGCCATACCAGGGTAAACAACAATGTACCAATGTTGATCCAGAGTCAAAATCCAGTCACGTGCGCTGCTTACAATCTGTCCCCAATCTGCATAACCAACTTGCACACCAATACCCAAAAAACTAAGAGCCGCAAAACTAAGCACAATTGATCCCATATTCAGTGACAGCACGATCAAAGTAGGAAAAATAGCGTTTGGTAAAATATGACGAGTCACTAAATGTAAATCTCGGCCTCCGCTGGCGCGCGCCGCCTGCACGTAATCTCGTTCCTTTGTGGACAAAATATCACCACGCAAGAGCCTCGCATAGCCCGTCCAGCTAAACACAACCAGAGCAATGGCTGCTGGCCAGATACTACGCCCAAAAATCGGTACCAGAATTGATGACAGAATCAATGCCCCCACCAGGAACGGGAAGGCGATAAAAATCTCAACCACACGCATCAAGACCTCATCCATCCAGCCGCCATAATAGCCAGCAAAAGCACCAACTGAAATACCGATTGCCGCCGCAGCCAATACCACAAGGCTTCCAATGACTAAAGCCGTCCTCGCCCCCCAAACAATGCCATACCAGATATCATATTGTCCACTAGCCGTACCCAACAGATGAACCCACTCGTCATTGCCGGTCAAGAGTTTGTACCAGCCCGGTATCGTTTCCGGTGTATTACGAGTCCATTCAGAGCCAGGCGGTTGCGGCTCAGCACCAAACCCATCACGCGGTAAAACGGTCGTATCCCAATTCTCATTAATAGGAGGCGCCAACAGGGGCGCAAAAATTGCCATGAAAGCAAAACCCAGAATAATGAGAATCCCGGTCACAGATAATGGATTGGTCACAATACCTTTCAGCAGTCTATACCATTCCGGCCCTATCAATTGCTCTAATCGACTTTGCTCATCCAGATAATCATTTCCGAGTTTGACAGGTTTTATGGTCGTTGCATTTGTTTCTGCACTCATATCAAATCTCCTACTCTAGACGAACACGGGGATCCAGAATCCCATACATCACGTCAACCACTAAATTTATCGCCACAAAAAGAATCGCCGTGAATAAAGCAAAACCCAACATCGTTAAAACATCAAGACTCAATGCCGCTGCCGCTGCCGCCGACCCCAAGCCAGCAATATTAAAAATCGTTTCTGTGATAACAACACCACTAAGCAACCCGGCAATCGTCAAACCCGCAATGGTTGCGACTGGAATTAACGCATTCTTGCGCACGTGGCGGTTAATGACATCCTTTTCTTTTAAGCCCTTAGCCCTGGCGGTTGTCACATAATCTTGACGCAGTGATTCCAGCATAGAAGAACGAGTTACCTTCAGGAGTTGCGCCCATGAAATATAGGCAAGTGTGATAACTGGCAGAACTAAATGCCGTAACGAATCAAGAAAAATGTCGAATCGTAGGTTGAGTAAAGAATCAATTGAATACATACCTGTGTAGGTTGTAAATAACGCTGCATTTTGCACAATTTGGTTATACTCAGTTGACAATCGTCCAGGTTGAAACCAGTCTAACTTTGCGTAGAAAATCAACAGCATGAGTAAGCCAAAAACAAAGGTTGGAAAAGAGTAGCCAATTATAGCTACTATTCGTAAGACTTGATCTTGCCACTTATTGTGATGCAGCGCCGCTATGATGCCAAACCAGATGCCAAACCCCACCACAGGTATAATACTCCATAAAGCCAACTCTATCGTAGCTGGGAATCGCCTTAACAAGAGATCCACGACAGGCTCTCGCCCGGTACGGGAATAACCCAAATCACCACGCAGCACACCACCGACAATCTCGCCAGATTGGGGATCTTCACGACCAACCAACCAACTCCAATATTGAATAAGAAATGGATCGTCAAGACCATAACGTTTAATAATGCCGTTGATCTGTGCTTCAGTTTTGGGGATATCACGTACATATAATGCAGAACGCTCAATTGGCCCAAGCACTTGCATCATTGCAAAAATGAGCATCGTAACACCTATCAATATAATAGGCATCATCATTACCCTACGAATAATATAAGCAGTCATAAATACCTCCACATCAGGGTTTTTGTTGCTTGTAAAAAACTGGTATCTATACAGACCCGAAGGGTTTGGACTCGACAAATTCAACTTTGCGATAGTTAAAACCCTTAGGGTCTCTCGAGTAAAAACCAGATACCTGAAAAACTGTAGGAATTATTCATCCCACAAGTGGGAAATTGAACCTTTAGCCACGAATACCCCCTGTCATTTAACGAGGGATATTCGTGGACAAAAATTCTCTACTTCGTTAAGTTGTCGTTGTCATAATTAAAGAAAGAGCTTCGTCCTATAGTATCTTTCCCCAAATCTTTGTTTCAATAACAACCAAATCAAATGCTGATAAGGTTCGCTGGCAGGTTTAAGAATTACCAGCGAACCTTGTTAACCTACGAAAGTCTACTGGGAAAAACGGACATCATAACAAGCCGTTTCTTCCAATGACGAAGTTTAGCCACCACCATCAAGGCCTAACGCATAGAAGTATGGGTTATTGGCACCCACGCGGAAGAAGTAATCTTTTACCCAACGTTGTTCGTAGCGTGTTCCTGATTGCTGTGACAATGGAATAGAAACGGCTTCATCATAGAAAAGTTGTTGCAGTTCAAAGTAAGTCGCTTCACGTTCTGCCGGATCAGATGACAGCACACCTTCATTTACCAACTCGGTGAATTTCGCAGTTAGTTCTTCGGGGAGAGCGGAACGACCAGCGTAAGTACCAATGGTAAATGGCTGAACCCAGTTGTGCGGGTCATGAATATCTTCAGCCCAACCACTGGCGACCATCGGGATTTGAGCAGCACGGAATGCAGCCAACATAGTAGGCCAAGGCAAACCGACGACCTCAACCTGATAAGCTGGGTTGATGGCGGCTAAATTGCCTTGAAGAATTTCACCAGCTGTTTGCCGACCTGTGTTACCTGTGTTGTAAACTGTTGAGAAGCGGAACCCAGTTTCTGGTAATTGTCCATCCCAGGCTAGTGCCAATTCTTCTTCACATTTTGCCAAGTCGAAGTCATATTGCGGACCATCTACATTGTAGCCCAACATATCATTAATGATTGGCCCATTGGTACGTATACCTTCGCCTAGTTGCACATCATTAATAAATGCATCATGGTCAAAGCAGTAATGCATCGCTTTCCGCACATGAATATCGGAGAAGAAACCGGTTGGAATCCCATTACCATCCAATTGACCACTGCCAATGTAGGGAGAATCTGCAGGAATTTCAAACGTCATGAAGATGTGAGTTTTATTCGTTGATGGCAAACCAGACCATTTGCGCAGCGGACCATCGGGATTCTCTGTGGGGACACATTCATCGGTAATCCAATCACAAGTTTCACCCACAAACTCGTCAACCTGAGGCTGATTTTCCGGTGGAACTGCCACATTTTCAGCATCACCAGCTTGTAAAGAGGCAAAACGAGTACCCCATTCATTAACCAAACTGATAATAATGGTTTTGATTCGTGGGGTTCCAGAGGGGCCACCTTCCCAAATTGGTTCACCTTCGGGACGCCAGTAGTTTTCATTGGCGGTTAATACAATTTCCTCACCAGGTGTCCAGTGATCCATCATATAAGGGCCAGTACCATTGATAACGGCCGTTAATTCACTGTTTTCTGAGCCAAGCGCATAATAATTTTGCCAGGTAGCACAGTCACCATCCCAAGATCCTTGCTCAACTGCCCATTCCATATCTAAAATGCCACCCCAGGATTGTGCAAGTGTCGCCAAGAACGGACCCCATGGCAGGGTATTATTGAACGTGACGGTGCCGGCAGCATCATCAGCGACAACGGCTGCCTGAACAGCTTCACAAGCAGCCACTAAAGCTGCTGGGTCAGCTGCTTTTACGGCGTCTGGGTCACCTGCCATATTACATTCGGGGTCAATCCCTTCTGTAATATCGTAGCAATTGCTGTAGCCCAAGATTGGTTCCAACAACAGCCATTGCGCACTGTTTGGATCTGATTGCAGCAAGCCACGTTGGAAAGAATAGGCCACGTCACTGGGAGTCAGTTCACCACCAGCATGGAACGTCACACCTTCGCGAATATTAAAGGTGTAGGTCAGCCCATCTTCAGAAATACCACCATTTTCCAGACTAGGTACTTCTGTAGCCAACTGCGGTACAAAGGTAGTGCCGTCTTTGTAATTGTAATAAATCAACGTTTCCAAAACTTGTTCAATGATCTGACCGCTCGCTGTATCATAAGCTAAAGCTGGGTCTAATGTATCGACATCACCAAACTGTATGGTTACATAGGTATCGGGGCTAGCGTCTGTCATTGACACAGCAGCAGCTTCTTCTGGGACAGCAGTAACAACCATCTCTTCAGTTACGATACGCGTAACTTCAACTTCCTGTCCAGCTTCGGTGACCGTCTCTGTGACAACACGAGTTACTTCCACCGGAACTTCTTTAACTACTTCTACCGTTTGTGGCTGACAAGCAGCCATAAAAACAGTAACCATCATCATTATGGCCAATACTAAGCCAATTTTTTTATTAAACATCTGTAAAACCTCCTCCAAGGATCGTTAAATTAAACTGCATTAAAGTAAAACAAAATTATTTGTTCATTAACTCTTTTTGGTATACATCACCTCCTTAATATTTTTTTACTGCTGAGATGCGGTTATGCCTTATTATTAATCAAACTTTTCCGCGTGATGGCAAGCCACCATATGTGATTGTCCATTCTTGCCCATGTCTCTAAATTCCGGGTCTTCCTGGCGGCATATATCAGTGGCATAAGCGCAGCGCGGGTTAAAGCGACACCCAGCCGGAGGATTCACCGGACTAGGCACCTCGCCTTCAAGAATAATCCGATTCCGTGTTGCTTCTACATCTGGATCGGGAATTGGAATAGCAGATAATAACGCTTGTGTATACGGATGTAGGGGATGATCATAAACATCATCACGCTCACCTAGTTCTACAATACGACCCAAATACATGACGGCTACGCGATCGCTAATGTAGCGAACCATAGACAAGTCATGAGCAATAAATAGATAAGTAAGGCCCAATTCTGCTTTTAGGTCATCAAGAAGATTTACTACCTGCGCCTGAATAGACACATCTAATGCTGAGATAGGCTCATCAGCAACAATGAATGAAGGGTTCGTTGCCAGAGCACGCGCAATACCAATGCGCTGCCGTTGGCCTCCAGAAAACTCGTGAGGATAACGTTTGACGAAATAAGGATTGAGCCCGACGACACTTAACAGTTCTTGAACACGCTCTTTTCGACTAGCAGCATTGCCAATCCCATGAATGTCCAAAGGTTCACTAACAATGGTACCCACTTGCATACGCGGATTTAACGAAGAATAGGGATCCTGAAAAATCATCTGCATGTGTCGGCGTCTTTTGCGCATTTCACCCGATTTTAAGGATACCAAATCATCCCCATTGAAAATAACTTCACCCTCAGTTGGCTCAATTAATTGTAGAATTGTGCGCCCTGCAGTTGATTTGCCACACCCACTCTCGCCAACTAAACCCAAGGTTTCACCTTTATAAATATCAAAGGAAATACCGTCTACCGCTTGAACAGCACCAACTTGCCGACGAAACACCCCACGACGAATGGGAAAATGTTTTTTTAGGTTTCGCACTTGAAGGAGAACTTCTTTGTTATTTCCGTTTTCCTGACTCATCCTATCTCTCCCAATTTTATTGGTTTATCTTCTTCAGCTTCGATGCGCAAGCCGCCACGTACAACTTCCCAGAGAAAACAGGCGGCTTTGTGGCCTGGGGCAATATCTTCAAGTGGCGGGTTTTCTTGCCAACATTTGTCCATAGCATAACGACACCTTGGGGCAAATGGACAATGTTTTGGTTCTTTTAAGAGATCGGGTGGCAAGCCATGAATAGGAACGAGTCTTTTCTTTTCTTTGGCATTTACTTTGGGGAGAGATTCTAAAAGTCCTAATGTATAGGGGTGACTTGTATGGCGATAGAGTTGAGCTACATCTGCCATCTCAACTATGAAGCCGGAGTACATAACGGCCACTTTTTCTACGACACTGGTAACAACGCCTAAATCATGAGTAATCCAGATGATAGACATGCCCATTTGCTTGCGCAGCCGAGTTACTAGATCGACAATTTGAGCTTGAATCGTGACATCAAGGGCTGTTGTCGGTTCATCTGCAATGAGAAGGGATGGGTTGCATGTAAGCGCCATGGCGATGCCGATACGCTGCCGCTGTCCACCAGAGAATTGATGGGGATAATCGTCTAATCTATCGAGTGCATTTGGTATGCCGACTAACGTCATCATTTCAGCAGCTCGGTGATTTGCCTGTTCCCGATTCATGCCTAAATGTAATTCCATGGATTCGGTCATTTGTTGACCAATGGTGAGGACTGGGTTAAGCGATGTCATCGGATCTTGGAAGATCATGGCAATTTCATTACCGCGAACATGCCGCACTTCTTCATCAGAAAGTTGGAGCAGATCACGGCCGTTAAAAAGCACACTTCCGGCTTCTATCTTTCCTGGCGGGGTAGGTATCAATCCCATAATGGATAGAACACCTACTGATTTTCCAGAACCGCTTTCACCAACAATAGCCATTGCCTCTCCTTCTGCTAAGGAGTAGGAAATACCATTTACGGCATGGACAATGCCAGCTTCCGTATAAAACTTGGTTACAAGGTTATTAACTTCTAATAGTTGAGCCATGGTACCCCGTTTGGTATGTAATTGGTTTGTTGTCTCGTTGTGGATGCTCCAGATATGGAACTAGGGGGAACAAAGAATTCAATTTTGAGCATCTCTCCTCTGTCTAGGATTTCAAACTATACCTTAACAAACAGGTCTTAACAAATTGTAAGGATATGTTGAGTTCAAAATCGGATAACCCTTGATGTAGTTATACAAGAAAACCTAGAAAATTGTATAGAAAACAATCAATACTGTCAATTTGGCGTCAAATGGGGGATTTTTTAGGGTCGTTTCTTGTTTTTTTGGGGTTACTTAGTGGAACAATTTAGAATCCGATGATTTTACAATATTGTTTATTATTTTGCTTAACGACGGGGCGTTCGTTCAAATGAATGAGCAAAAACTAAATTAGAGTCACATCGCCAAGAAAGCCATACAAACGTTCAGCTAACCGAACGATGTCACCAAAAAAATTT
>CAVVFA010000030.1:0-410197 GCA_963747345.1 uncultured Chloroflexia bacterium
CCACGAAAACCGCTTTGTGGATTTGTTTTTTGATGGGAAGCAAATGATTAGGCTGGAAACGGCCGTTCTCCACGCCAACAACACCCACGGTTCCGGCGACACCCTGTCAGCCGCGGTATGTGCTTTTTTGGCGAGAGGGGATGGGATGGAAACGGCCGTTCGCCAGGCACATCAATTCACCGCCACCGCCATCCAAAACGCCGCCACCTGGCAGTTCAGCACCGGCCACGGCCCCGTTTGGCCGACGAAATAGCCAGAAAATATCCACTGTTCACTGATTACTGAACACTGTTCACTCAATTCCTTGACGCCTTCAAATTTTTTGATAACCTGTACTTTCAGAACGTTTTGAACGCAGGGGAGTTACATGGACAATAGTTTAATTAGCGTCAACGAAAGTACAGTAGAAGGCATCGGTCGTCTGGCCAATTATTTTGGTTTCGCCGAAGTTATGGGTCGGCTCTACGGCACCTTACTCATGAGTCCAGACCCACTCTCGCTGGATGATCTGGTCAGACCAGCTTGAAATCAGCAAAGGCTCCGTCAGCATGAACATGCGCTGCGCTGGAACGCTGGGGCATGGCGAAAGAAATTTGGGTGCGCGGCGAACGCAAAAAATATTACGCTGCCGAACACGACCTGTGGCAAGTTATCCGCAACGTCTTGTCCAGCCGAGAACGTCGTGAAGTACAAGTTGCGATACAAGTGCTCGGCGATAGCGTTGAAAAACTCAGAAATGCAGAAGATGACTTGTCACCAGAAGACAAAGAACTGGCCAAATTCTATCTGGAGCGCATCGCCGACTTGCAAGCCCTGTTCACTGTCGCCCAATTGGCTTGGAAACCGTCCTCGGTGGCAGCAATACGCTCGAATTTTGATGCTGTCACGCAGACTCGAACTGCAATAATTAACAAGACCTGCGAGGTTGTCTAGCAATGAAAGATTTCGATTGCCAGACCTTCGCGAGGTCTCCTTATTCACAGGAGAAATCGATGATTAAGTTATACAACAAAGAAACCGACGTTTATATTGGTGAAATCAGCGAAGCAGAATTGAAATTCCTCGTCAAGGAACTCGCCGAAGAGACCTACGACGACCAGGATTATTACCTGGACGAACAAACTCTGGACTATCTGACAAAGAGAAGGAGCCGATGCGCATCTGCTCGAATTATTCCAAAAAGCGTTCGACGAACATGGCGAGGTTGAAATCCGCTGGGAACAGGCATGAAAATAGCCGTTGGCTCCACAAATCCGGTCAAAGTGGCGGCCGTCAAAAGCATCGTCAGCCAACTTTGGCCGGAGGCAGAGATACAGTCCGTCGATGTGCCCACGGGCGTTAGCGAAATGCCCATGAGCGACGAAGAAACCATCACCGGCGCCCGCAATCGTGCCCGCGCGGCGCGGCTGGCAATCAACGCAGACCTGGGTTTTGGTCTGGAAGGAGGGGTGCATTCAGACCCCATCGGGCTGATGCTGCAAGGCTGGGTGGTGGTGACGGATGGAAACGGCCGTGAAGGGGTGGCCGGTGCGGGGCGACTGCCCCTGCCGCCCATGATCGCCGACCGCGTATTGGCAGGTGAAGAACTCGGCCCCATCATGGACAGATCTGCTTGGCGAAACCAATGTCAAAGCCAAAGGCGGCGCGATTGGGGCATTGACTGGCGGGACTAATTCCCCGCGAACAAGCCTTCGCCCTGGGTGTGGCATATGCCCTGGCTCCTTTCGTCGCGCCTGAATTTTATAAATAAACGTGGCAGAGTTGCAGAGTTAGGTTGCAAAGTGGCGAGTTCTCCAGTCACCTTGCAACTTTGCCACCTTGCAACCCTTATCCCCCATGACTAACATTCCCATCGACGCCACCTTCGACGAAACATTCGCAGATGAATTAGCCCGGCTTGAAACCTACAACAAGCATATTTATCGCCCCAACACTTATTTGCATAAATGGTGGGCGCGGCGCTGTGGCAGCACCTTTCGCCTGATTCTTAAGGCGCTGGCAGCAGATGAAGCGCAGCGAGATTTTTATACGGCGGGCGGGCTGGCAGGTAAAATTGTGCTGGATCCAATGATGGGCGGCGGCACGACGATGCATGAAGCGATTCGGCTTGGGCGCCAATGTGATTGGGGCAGATATTGATCCCATTCCGGTATTGCAAGCCCGTGCCTCTCTCTCAGACCTGCGTCTGGCAGACCTGGCCCAAATGTTTGACCAGTTTCAACGTGTCCTCCGCGCCCAGGTTACAGAATATTTCCGTACTAGCTGTCCTCACTGTGCGCAACCGGTGGAATTGTGGATGATGCTTTACGCCCTGCGCCAGCAGTGTGCCTGCGGCGAATCGCTGGTGGTGGATTCGCTGACACTGCGCCATTTGCCGGATGGCAGAGCGGTGCGGCTTGATCCGGTGACGCACGCTGTTTATTATGATGATGAATTGGTGAGTGAAGCGCTGGATGGGGAGGAAAAACGGCCGTTACGCGAACACCATTCCGCATCCTGCCCAACCTGTCACCAGGAGTACCAGGAAGACCACACCCTTCCCTATTGGCAGCGCTACGTCCCCATCGCCCTGACAGGACGCTGTCCTGAGCACAAACTCTTTTTCGCCGCCCTGCGCCAGGATGATTGGACCGCCATCGATCAGGCCAATGCCCTGCGCCGCCAACTCAGCCTCAACCCCGCCGACTTCACCATCGACCCCGGCTCCAAATCCCAGGCACTTCTGGATCGGGGCATCCACACCTATTTGGACTTATTTACCAGTCGGCAATTGTTGTATCTGGATGCCGCCAGCCGTTTATTGAACAGTAATCAGTTTTCAGTGATTCAGTGAGCGGTGTTAGGGCCAGGAACTGATTCACGGAACACTGAACACCGAACACTGAACACGGATCTTTCGCGTCTCAATCTCGCCCTTCTCACCTCCACTTCTCTTGAATTCAACACCTTGCTTTGCGGCTACAAAGGCTACGGCACCAAAACCAAGCGCCCTGGCTCCATTCGCCATGCCTTCACCTACCATGCCTATTCATTCCCGTACACGGCGTTGGAAAATAACCCGCTTTATCTGCGGCGGGCGTCGGGCAATCTGCAAAACCTGTTCGAAAGCCGCATCATGCGCGGGCGCACCTGGGCCAGACAGCCCGTTGAACGGCGGCTAAATGGCAAAAAGGGTGCCGAAAAAGTAGAAATTATGCGGCGAAGTGGATGCGGGACAGGAGGTGTTTGATTTTGCGGATTTGAAAGAAGGCTCACGCCGCTTTTTGCTCCAGCAAGGTTCCTCAACAGCGCTTGCTTTGCCAGACAACAGTGTGGATTTTATTGTCACCGACCCGCCCTATTTCGACAGTGTGCAGTACAGCGATTTGGCGGCTTTCTTCCGCGTCTGGCTGCATCAATTTTTGCCCGATGAGGCCGATGTGGCAGTATGCGCTCGGCGGCTCGGCGGTGGAAGCGACGACCAACGGCAGCGGCGCGGATTACACGGCCGTTCTCAGCGGCATCTTCGCAGAATGTAAACGGGTATTGAAGGAAAACGGCCGTTTCATTTTCACCTTTCACCATTGGAATCCCAAAGGCTGGGCGGCGCTCACGCTGGCCTTGCAGCGTGCCGGATTTAGCCTCGTCAACCGCTACGTCGTCCATTCTGAAAACCTGGCCTCGCGCCACATCGTCGGCCAAAACGCCCTCGTGCATGATGTCATTCTCGTGTGCGCTCCGGCTGAGGAGGGAGTTGGGGAGAGAATGGGAAGAGGTAACGGCCGTTACCCTAACCGACAGCACCCAATTCTGCTATGATTGTGGCAGTATCCTCGGCTGGCTCCTGACAGATGGGGCATCCGAGGCAGAAATCGAAGCAGCTTGGCATCGTTTATTAGCTCAAAAAAAATAAACCGCAGAGGCGCGGAGAACGCAGAGAGAAAACTAATTATCCTCTGCGCCCTCCGCGCTCTCCGCGGTTAAAAAACATGACCTTAGAATTCGAGAAACTCACCAGTGATTTAGAAAAAATGGCGCTCACCACCGGGCGGCGGCTGGAACTGCGCCGCGAACGGCTGGATGTCGCCCTGGAAACCCTCAAAACCAACCGCACCAACTGGACGGCCGTTTCCACAGCCCTCACCCTCGCCAAAGAACGCAGCGACGAAAAACTGTACCGTTCCGCCCGCCCCTTCGACCACGACGAACCGCTCGACGCCGCCATCGACCCACCGCCACCGCCCGCCGCCGCCACCATCATCGCCACCGACGGCTCCCAAATCATGCCCGACCGCCACGCCGCCTACCTCTACTACCTCATCAACGTCGGCGGCATTGTCTACCACCACGGCAGCAGCCTCGCGCCGGAAACTTTCGCCATTCCCACAATCACCTACCCCGAAGATGACGCCGCCCTCGACACCTTCAACGACAGCAGCGGTGCCGTCAGCGTCGAACGCGACCTCGCCGAAATCGGCACCCTGGCCAAAGAAACCTTCCACCACCGCCACGACAGCGACCTGACGCTCTCCATTCTCGACCAGCGGCTGCTCTACTGGCCCATTGGCGGCGCCGGCATCGCCGACAACGCCGCTGTCACCGAATGGGGCACGCATATGACGGGTGTCCATCAAGCGGGGGCGCTGCTGTGCGGCTACATCGACCGACCGGGAACCAGTGCTGTGGTGACTTTGTTGAAATCGATAACGGCCGTTTCCGACCCCACCTTCAACTGGCGCACCCTCGGCACCAAACAAGCCAGCCAGGGACTCACCGACCGCGACATCTTCGGCGACCTGCTCGCCCCCGGCCAGCGCAGCAAAGTCTTCGTCAACGTCTCGCCGCCCAACGACACCTTCGCCGCCCAAGACCCTGACAACGAAGTCTGCTTCTTCTACATCAACCCCGCCAGCCACGGCCAGCAAATCGCCCGTGTGGATATTCCGCGCTGGGTGGCTGAAAATCCAGCCAGCGTCAGCGCCGTGCACGCCCTGCTCATCGACCAATGCCGACTCCTGGGTGATTATCCATATGTATTGGCGCGGGCTGACGAAACGGCCGTTGTCGGCCGACAAGACGCCAGTGAACTCAACTTCATGATCGACGTCATCATGGAACGCCACGGCATCCGCGCCGGCCTCACCGCCAAACAAGGCAGCAAAGACCTTGCCCGTGGGGGACGCACACGTTTTGGAAGTTAAGAAACAGCTATGACACCAACAGAACGACTTCAAGCCTATGAAAAAGCATTAGCCACCCAGAAATGGGAAAACATCAGCACGTTTATGCACCCCGACATCTGTGTCACGTTCAGCGAAGGCACACATAAAGGCATAACGGCCGTTGAAGCCGCCTTCCGCAAAACATTTACCTTGATTAAAGATGAAACCTACACCCTTTCCAATATCCACTGGATTCGCTCTGATGAAAATTTTGCGGTTTGCATTTACAATTTTCACTGGAGCGGGTTCATCAACGGCCAAATGGCAAACGGCGGCGGCAGGGGCACTTCTGTTTTAGTGAATGAAGAAGGGAACTGGCTGATTTTGACGGAGCACTTGGGACCATCTGCGAAATAATTAATGGTCAACCGAACACGCATTGACAGAGGATTATCCGGGGAACATTTGTCATGCCTACATAAAAGGGGAATATAAAATGAAATTTGAAGAGAAGTTCACTTTTATGGTGCTAAATTGGGTCACAGAAGATCTCGTGAATTTAAACAGGATAAAAGCTTATTCTGAATTTCTATTAGATGGGCATGCTGGTGAGATTACTGAAGACCAAAGAGAAGCTATCGAATGTATAAACACAAATGCTTCGGATATTACAAAACGCTGGGATCAGCGTGCGCGCTTAGTTCAATCTGATTAAATTGAAGTATTATGATCAGCAACCACCAATGTCTAGCAAACGGGTACCCAATGACAACATTAGCACGGAAGGCCTGCGGGTGATAGAAAGAGGCGATGACACCAGAACGCGCCAAAACAAGGAATTTACCGACAAAATGTGGGCAAACTAACTTCTTTAGCTTTTCTCAGTTGAGTCGGGATGTAAATAATCATGCAGGCGACGTTAAACAACGCCGAACACAGGCCATCAAGAGTTCCAACTGATTGGTCTGATGACGCGCGTTACGATCGATGATGTCAGATGCCACTTCGCTGGCTTGCAATTCGATCAACAACGGACCAGCAGGCAGGTTTGCAAATGCTCCACTGGTCTTAACCGATGATTCAGCCGCGAATATTGCTAACAGGGGTGCTGTCCATTCGCTGCAAATGTTTAGCGAGATCGACTTTTTCATCTATCCAAGGATCGGATCTCACTCCAGAAATTCAAAATCTCGGCTCACTAGGATTTAATATGATTTGCCCTATTATCCATTTCTGTATATTATGTTAACCATTGAGCTTACCTACAAGCATATCATTATTACTAATTGAGTATCCCTATGCTTGATTTTTTAACTTATATTGTTGCGAAAAATGAAAATGAAACAACAAAATTAAAAAATGGTAGCTAACAAATGAACTTGAAATCAAACCAAGAATTTGGACGAATATTGAGAGCTTCAACCGCTGGCTTCGCTGTTGGATGTCGGGTGGGGGAATTAAAAACGCCCGCCTTTGGCAGCCTCGTTAAAGCGCAGCCCGTAGACGAACGCGAAGCCATCTACGGCCTCATCTACGACATGCACATCGACGATGATCCGCTGGTGCGGCGGCTGGTGCTGGCGGAAAATCCGCCAGAATCAGTCATCAACGACCAGCGTGACAACCGCCTGCTGCCCATCGAAATGAGCGTCTTGGCGGTGGGCTACACCCAAAACGGCACCATTCGCCATAGTCTGCCGCCCCGCCCCCCACTCAACCTCGACCCCGTTGAACTGTGCCAGGAGCAGGCGGAAATTATCCGCTTCACCGACAATTTGGGCTACCTGCGCCTCATTTTGCGTGCTCAAGGCGGCAATGTGCCAGTCGATCAACTGCTCGTAGCCCACATCACTCAGGTTCACCACCTGCGCGGCGGCGATAGCGCCTGGGCCATGCGCGTCATCACCGAACTGATTGAACTGCTACGCGCCAACTACGATGTGCTGATTCCGACGCTGGAAGCCGTTAGCAATGCGTTGGAGATTGATCAGGTAGAAATTTAGCCTCTCAAGTAGGTCAGTAACTGTGTAACCAAACACGCGATTTCCCGTCTAAAGGATGATAATGCCATCAGAACAAGCGCTTGTATCTGCCTTACGCCGCCGTGAACCGGCCGCTTTTGCCGCTCTGTTTGACGCTTATTCAGATAAAGTTTACCGTCTGGCTGTTGGGCTGTTGGACGATGAAACCGAGGCTGAGTGTGTGGTTCAGGATACTTTTTTGCGGATTTTGGAGCGGCTGGATCAGTTTGAGGAGCGGGCTCAATTAAGCACCTGGTTGTATCGGGTGGCTTATAATCTGACGATGGATCGCCTGCGTCAGCGTCGCCCGACAGTTATGATGGCTGATGAAGCAGATGACGAAACGATACCTGGTCCAGCGGTATTGGTCGATTGGGAACATATGCCGGAAGACTTGTTAACAGCGTCTGAACTGGCGGTTGAACTTAACAAAGCCATTGCGGCGCTGCCGGAAAAGTTTCGGGTTGTGTTTGTTTTGCGGGAAATTGAAGGGTTGAGTACGGAGGAAACGGCCGTTATCACCCAATTATCTCTCAGCGCCGTTAAAGTACGCCTGCATCGTGCCCGCCTCTTCTTGCGTGAGCGGCTGGCCGAATCCTTTGCCATGAGTATGCCATGAACTGTGAAGACCTGCTCCACTATTTATCCGACTACATCGACCAGGACCTCGATGAAGAATTGACTGCCGAGGCTCAGGCGCATTTGGCTACCTGCCAAAATTGCAGCGTGGTACTAGATACCACTCAGCGCACCATCTCCCTGTTCCGCGCCCACAGTCAACAAACGATTCCGGCTGAACGGAAACGGCCGTTATTCGACAAACTGCAACAAGCCTTTCTCCACACACCCGAATCCCCCAACTCATAATTTCTCCGCGTTTTGTAACCTTTTGCTCTCTAATCCGTCCAAAGAGTAAACAACCAGCAAGAAACTTATCTTGCTTAATCAAATGATTTCCAACGGAGGATTATCATGACAAAAAATATGGGAACTGTTGATCGCATTGTTCGCGCCGTGTTTGCTGTAGCTGTCGCTGTGTTGTATTTCGCCGGGATTATTTCCGGCACGGTGGCTATCATTCTCGGCATTTTGGCCATCGTCTTTTTGCTCACCAGTATTTTTGGCTTTTGCCCCTTATACAAGCCCTTCAAATTTTCCACGAACAAAAAAGCGTAACTCTAGCTGCACCCCGACATATGAAAAAGGACTGGCTTGTAACCAGTCTTTTTTTCATCCGTAAGAAACAAAACAATCCGCTTACACTTTCCAATCTCATAGAAAACGGGGAATTTTTAGAACAGCTTCTCTACAGCCAATGTTTCCGTCGTAAATACCAGACAACAATGACCGTGATCAAAGTAGCTATGGTAATGATTGCATAAAACGGAACTGGGTGAGAACCATAGGGAAGCGCCACGTTCATACCAAAGACAGTAGCAATCACGGTGATAGGCACACTCGCCAAAGTAACCAATGTCAACAGGCGCACGACTTCATCAATGCGATGAGACGAGAGGGTGTCTATCGTCTCAGATAAACCGGAGATTACTTCTCGTTGTTCATCCAGCATCGACCCGATCTGCGCCAGATGATCGCCAATGTCACCCCAATAGATATTCAGGTCATCGTGGATAAAATGCCAGTCTCCTTTTTCTAATTCATAAACCACTTTAATTTGTGGCACAAGGATGTGGCGCAAGGAAATAACATCCCGCCGGGCCAGCGCCACCTCCTGTAAAATGTGCGGCGTATCAGCACTAAAGAGATCGTGCTCAATGTGGCGGATTTTTTGGTTCACTTTGTGTAGAATGGGATAACAATATTGAATCAACACATTGAGGATTTCATAGAGCAGGGGACTGGCACCATGCGCCATCAGCTTTTCACGGACAGCCATGTCGTTCTGCAGGCTATCAAACAATTCATTGAGAGGCTTCAAGTTTCCCTGGTGGGAAGTAACGAGGACACCCTTAGTGAGGAAAATATCAACTTCTGCGGGTTGGCAAATGAGTGAAGTAGCATCCCATCTTGGAAACTGGGCGACGAGGAACACATAATCGTCATAATGGTCTAGTTTGGGAAATTCCAACTCGGTCAGACAGTCTTTGAGATTGAGAGGATGGAACTGCGGGTAGCGATCCCGCAGTTGGTCAATATCGGCTTGAGTCGGTTTGACGATGTTCGTCCAGGTGGCACACTCGGTTTTGATAATAGTTGTTGACATGCGCTGAATCTTAGTGGAGAAAACCAACCTTGTCCAGCGGTTATTTGGGGGATAAAACTTCGTACCTAAACAATTCGATTTGGCAACCTCAGGAAAGATTGCTAATGTTTGGTAGTTGTGTAATTTAGCGAAAAGGAAACTTGTTATGAGTGAATCAATTGGCGCACCAATAGGCTACATTGTGGGTGGTGGATTAAAAGAAGGCTTTCGGATTCGGCTGACGGTGCCGGCCGATACCGTACAGGAAGGGAGCTTTTTGGTGTGTGACAACGGCCGTTTCCGCTATTATGGCCTCGTCACAGATTTACAACTGGGAGCCACCGACCCCCGCTTTGCCGACGAAAAAACGGACCGGATGCTGCCCGCCATCCAACAAGCCCTCCTGGGTAAAACCCTCTACACCACCCTGGAAATGTATCCCACCTTACTCATGGATCGCGGCCCGGAACTAACCGATCCTGAGCGGGGTAAGTGGGAAGAAATGAGGGAACGGGGCGAAATTCAGCCCGGTCCCAAACCCGTTAAAACCGTGCCCGCCCACCACGCCGACGTGCGCCCCGCTGATGAAGCCGACGTGGCCGAAATATTTGGGGTGGAAGGGCCTGGCATCTTCCACATCGGCAATACCATCGAGCAAGATTACAAAGTGTGCCTCGACCTCAACAAGTTCGTTAAACGCTCCAGCGGTATTTTTGGCGCGACCGGCACCGGCAAAAGCTTCCTCACACGCATGGTGCTGGCCGGACTAATGAAGGAAGATGTCGCCGCCGCTTTGGTCTTCGACATGCACAACGAATACGCTTTCGACGACAGCGATACGGATCGGGATGTCCGTGTAAGAGGCTTGAAAAACTTGTTTGGGCAGAAAGTACAGGTGGCGGCACTGGGCGCAGGCGCTCAGGTGCGCGGCCACACACCTGATTTCACGCTGGAACTGTCTCTCTCCGACTTCACAACCAGCGACATGCTCCTGCTCTCTGAATCGCTCAATCTCACCGACACGGCCGCCGTCACCCTCAACGCCCTGGAACGTGCTTTCGGCCACACCTGGTTTGCTGATTTCATGAAACTGGAACCGGGCGCCACAGAAACGGATCCCGAAACAGGTAAAACACAGCCAGCGCCAAACTCAGTAGCTTTTTGGGCAAGGCGAAATAACATTCACGAAGGAGCGGCCGAAGGGCTTCACCGCAAACTCAAACTCATCTATGACCGCAGTTATGTCACAGTCAACCCGGCTGGCGACCCGGTAAAAGCGATTATTGATAAATTGGAAAACGGCCGTCATGTCATCCTGGGTTTTGGCGAATACGACAACGACCTCGACTACCTACTGGTCTCCAACATTCTCACGCGCCGCATCCGCCAGCACTGGATCAAAAAAACAGAAGACCACAAAACACTTGGGCAAGCCGCGCCGCGCCCCCTGCTCATCGCCATCGAAGAAGCGCACAAACTGCTCAATCCCCAACTCGCCAGCCAGACTGCTTTTGGCACCATCGCCCGTGAACTGCGTAAATATTTTGTGACACTGCTCGTGGTTGATCAACGGCCGTCGGGCATTGACGACGAAATTATGTCCCAACTTGGCACACGCATCACCGGTTGGCTGGGCGACGAAGACGACATCCGCGCCGTACTCACCGGTCTGGCAGGGCGCGACCAACTGCGCGGTATGCTCGCTCGTCTGCAAGAAAAAGAGGAAGTGCTGCTGCTCGGTTGGGGTGTCAAAATGCCCATCCCCGTCAAGTCCCGCCGCTACGACGAACGCTTCTACGACGCCATCAAAGGGCGGGGAACCAGTCAGAAAAGTAATTCTTCCCACAAATCATCTGCTGAACTTAACGATGATCTTTTTGGGTAATTAATCCTTAACCGACCAACGTGGTATCTTCCCGAATTTCTGACGAGAAACAGGGCTCGAGACTGTCCCGAGCCGTTGGTTTCACCACAACTTTGGCGAGATATCCGCCGAACGTGTAAACAACCCTGCTGTACTTTTTTGAGAAGCTGCGCAAGTAACATCTCAATAAATCGCGGCAAAGACCTGAATATTGAGAAGCTGCAGCAAAAATAAATATAAAACCGTTACAGAGAAAGCTAGACGGAAAGCTTGCTATGTCATTGTGCAGGAAATAGTCTCCCTAGACCGTAAGCTCTAAGCGCTTTCCAAAGTTTAAAGCCGGAAAGCAATTCCCATATAAAACCCCAAAATGGAGCAAGTTGGCAATATGAAAACATCTCATTTAGGAAAAATAATCATCATCGGGTTACTTGGTATTGTGGGCATCATCTTGCTTGTTCAATCCTCAGCTCCCGCCCCGGAGACAATAGCGCGGCAGGAAGCCGTTCAAAGCGCCTATGCGCCAAATCGTCAGGGGAATGGCGGAGCAGATTCTTCTGATGACACCACAGCCCCAACCCTCACCTATGGCGAGCCTGTTTCGCCCGTTCTGGTTGACATGAGTTCCCTGCCCAGCCGTGCCGCCGCTGTCGATGAAATGCGCCGTGCTTATGAAGCTGGAGAAATAGATTTAGATGCGAATGAAGGGCCGGTCAGCGAGGCTGTTTTCCAGGCACTCCTTGAAGAATCAAAACAACAAGGTGTCGATCCTTCGGTGCAAAATTACACATCATTACCAGAATCCAATAAACCAAACACAGCGGCCGGGTCGCTAAATCCAGGAGCTAGTTTTAAGTCCATTGATTACACCCAGTCGCAGCAAGGTGTGCCGCCAGACCCCGACATCATGGTGGGTAAAGACCACATTGTGGTGGGCGTCAATACCAGCTTCCAGGTGTTTGACAAAGCGGGTAACAGTTTGGTTGGCCCCACACTCTATGAGGATTTCTGGGGCTCAGCCTGTGGCACGGGCAGTGGCGTCACTTTCTTTGACCCCTACTCGCAATATGATGAGGAAGCGGGACGCTATGTTCTAGGCATCACCGCCTACGACACCGCTATCAACGGGGGCGACAACGGCTGGGCCTGCATCGCTGTCTCTCAAACAGACAGCGCCACGGGTGCCTGGTGGCTTTACTCATTTAATGGCAACCCGGGTGTAAATCCTGAAGATTACTTATTCTTCGACTATCCCCATATCGGCGTAGGCCAAGATGCGCTTTATTTAGGAGCCAACATGTTTGGCGCATCCTTTGTGCGCAATCACATCTTCGCGCTTGAAAAAGACAAGATGTATGCTGGGCAATCTGCCAGTTACATTAAAGCCAATGTAAGCGATAACAATTTCACCCTGCAACCTGCCAAACTCAAAGGTTATTTAACAGGCGGCTGGCCCACCAATCCCAATGAACCCCATTACTTCATTGATGCTCAATATGGCAATAGCCAGAATACGCTGACCGTTTGGAAATTATCAGACCCGTGGGGTATCCCAGACTTTGAACTGGCTGGCACTGTCACCGTTAATAATTACAACTTGCCCATTTCGCAGCCACAGCTTGGCGGTAGTTCTATTCAGGGTAACGATAATCGCTTGTTAGACGTGGAATATTGGGGCGGTAAATTGTGGGCTACCCATACAGTCGGCTGTAACCCGGGCAGCGGCACCGTCAACTGCGTGCGCTGGTACGAAATTGACATGACAGTGGTACACCCAGCTTGGTACAGCAAGGCACCTTCGCCAGCAGCGGCGAGTTTCGCAGTTTCCCTGACCTGGCTGTAAATGCCTGCGGCGATATGCTGGTCGGTTACACCAAAACCAGCAGCAGCATGTTCCCTGGTGTTTACGTCGCGGGTCGGGAATCGTGGGATGCAGTTGGCACTTTGAAAAACGAAACGCTTATCCACGCTGGCGAGGCTGTCTACACAGCCTTCGACAGCGTACCCTATCGTTGGGGTGATTACACCGGCATGGCGATGGATCCAGATGGCGAAACCTTTTGGTACTTAGGCCAATATTCGCGCAGTCAGGACGGGGCAAGTTGGTCTACCTGGGTCTCTGCCCATACTTGGTCTAGTTGCCCTCGTTACTCCGTTTATTTGCCTGCTATCATTAAATAGACAGCTACACCATGTCGCGGCACTAGGTAAAAGCGGGAAAGTTTTTGGAAATAAAATTGTGCAAAACCCGCTTTTCCTTGAAGGAAACCACAATTTTGCGTGTTGGTAATTTTAAGAACTTTTTGTGGTTTACCTAACGCAAAAAAGTGCGTAGAAAATAGGTTGTACAATCTATTTTCTACGCACTTCGTAAACCCTCAAGGCCTATCGTTTTCCTGAAAGTTCGAATTTATTTCATTCTCGTAACTGCGCAACAGCACGGTTGAGTGCTTTTTTGCGTGCCTTCTGCGCTTGTCTTGCTTGTAGATTGGTGGGTGGAGCCACACGCATCTGGCATTCTTCAGCCGTCAACGGACAGCGTTCACACGTTTCGTTAATAACCACATGTGCAATCGCCGGATCATCCAGGAATTTGACGGTGCGGCTCAAATCTGGTGTCACCCGTAAACCCACCGTCACGCTGCTGTTTACGCCAGGTGTAAGCAGCAAGGATCGCGCATAACCAAAAGCCAGATACCGCTCTTCCGACTCCAAATAACGGGAAATATGTACATCAGGCGGTGGAAATAGATTTTCATCGCCCACGGTACGTCGTTCATCCATTTCCTGGAGCAGGCGCACTGAAAGCCAGCGCCGACAGTAATGCTCGTTCAAGCCAATGCCACCAGGGACAAGTAGTTGATTCATGTTCAAATGCTTAATCAAACGGTATTGGTTTTCTTCCTGATGGAAACGCAAGAAGTGAATTTGAATGTTAAAATGTTGGGGAATAAGTTCGCTAAAGCGGTAAAACAACATTTCTGGCGTCACATCATATTTTGCCAACATGTCGTCTAGGGGTTGCGGATTCCAGGTTTCCATCGCAAAAAATGCTTTTAAATCTGCCAGTATGGCTTTGCGCGGGATGAGTAAGGCGCCGCTGAAGTAGGCGGCGCGGAAGTCGTTGAGCAGTTGTTGGAAAGATTTGACTTCATCTGGGGTAGAGGTTTGAGATCTCTCTTTCATGTTCAAATATTTGTAGCCCAATTCTCGCGCCAGTAAGAACTTAACTTGCCGTGAAAATAACTTACCGTTGATCAACAGGTGCGGGGGCTTACCTGGCACAAACACGGAGCGAAAGGTTGTCAGCGCTTCAAATTCGCCGATGGTCGTAAAATCCAGTTCATAGCCAAATTCTTTGGTGACCATTTCTTCCAATACTTTCATCGAGACGGTTTCATTGTCTGTGATGCCATACTTTGCGCCATAGTCGGCTAAAAAGGAAAGAACGGCGTCTTCAATATCGGGAAAGTAGTTTTCCTGTATCTCCTGATAGGAACGAAGCGCGGCTCGTAAAAAATCTTCTTCGCTGACATCGTAACGGCGAATCATGTCGAGGATGGCGTGGAGTAAGGCACTGGCTTTTTCTGGCTCCCGCGTGAGCAGGTTGACCAAATCGCCCGCTTCCAGCCCAAATTCATCGAAGGGAAAGCGCTGCAACATGGTGGAGGAGAGGGTTGATTCCAGGTAGGTCAATGTGGGTGCGAGTTTGATGGATACGAGATCGTCGTATTCTTTACCCAGTGCCTCGGCGATTTTCATGATTTTGTCGGCGCGGGGGTATTTACGCCCTTTTTCGATTTCGGTGACGTATGAAGGGGAAAGTTCACAACGCACAGCAAATTCCGAGAGTGTCATGCCTTCTTCCATACGCGCTTGCCGCACTTTCATGCCGAATATAATATTTACCAAATTGGGACCCATGAGACTTTCCTTTTTATTAAGCTGCCCGCGTATCTTCTCAATATTCAGAGGAGTTCACATGGGCGGCAACGCACCACGATGAATAAAAATCCGTAACGCGATTTGGCAAATCGCGCTACATTTCCGAAGGAGACCTGACAGGTTTACAAAGCATTTTTCCGATTAGGTGTCTTTGCATGGCAGCCTAGACAAGATCGTTTATAAACCTGTCAGGTCTATGCCTTTTATGACGCACTGCGCCAAAACATGACATTTGTCATGCTAGAATGGGATGATTGGAACTGGACAACGGCCGTTTCCACCCTGTACCATATCCTTGTAGCCTCCCTCACTGCACCCAAACACCGGAGCCATCCCTTTTTATTAAACCGCAGATTTCGCAGATTAACGCAGATTTTTCTCCGCGGTCTTCGTGCTCTTTGCGGTCTATATTAATTTAGAAGGAAGCCGCCTATGAAATGAAGCAAGCCTTCCTGGCGAATTTTCGCTATTTGAGAAATTCTACCATTT
Organism: uncultured Chloroflexia bacterium; assembly: GCA_963747345.1. Lineage (GTDB taxonomy): Bacteria > Chloroflexota > Anaerolineae > Promineifilales > Promineifilaceae. Next base: position 15,664 of record CAVVFA010000030.1, read on the forward strand.
AGGGCTTGACAAGGGAAATTTCCTGTTTATACTTGTTTTCACGTTTAGCGAATATTCGCTAAAAGAAATTATACACCATAAACGGATTTTTGCTACACAAAGAGGAGCTACCCTATGCAGAAAGAAATGACCGTCAACCCATTAACCATCAGCGGCGACATTACACCCGACTTTGCAGAAATCCTCACCCCAGAAGCCCTGGCCTTCGTCGCCAGGCTAGAAACCGCCTTCGGCCAACGCCGCCGCGATCTGCTGCTGCGCCGCGAAGAACGTCAGGCAGAAATCGATGCTGGCAACTTCCCCGATTTTTTGCCAGAAACGGCCAACATTCGCCGCAGTGAATGGACTGTCGCCCCCATTCCAAATGATTTGCAGGACCGCCGTGTCGAAATTACTGGCCCGGTGGACCGCAAAATGATCATCAACGCGCTCAACTCTGGCGCCAATGTGTTTATGGCCGATTTTGAGGATTCTCATTCGCCCACCTGGCAGGCCACGCTGGAAGGCCAGATCAATTTGCGTGATGCCGTGCGCCGCGAGATTAGCTTCCACGATCCGAGCCGGAATAAAAAATATGAATTGAATGAAGAAACGGCCGTTCTCATGGTTCGGCCTCGCGGATGGCATCTGGAAGAGAAACATGCTCTGCTAGACGGCAAAGCCATCTCCGCCTCCCTGTTCGACTTCGGCCTCTACTTCTTCCACAACGCCCACGAATTAATCGCGCAAAACACCGGTCCTTACTTCTACCTGCCCAAGCTGGAAAGCCACCTGGAAGCCCGTCTCTGGAATGACGTGTTCAACCTGGCGCAAGACGAACTGGGCATTCCGCGAGGCACCATCCGCGCCACCGTCCTCATCGAAAACATCATGGTTTCGTTTGAGATGGATGAGATTTTATGGGAGCTGAAAGACCATTCCGCCGGCCTCAACTGCGGCCGCTGGGACTACATCTTCAGCATCATCCGCAAATTCCGCAATTACCCAGAATTTGTCATGCCCAACCGCGCCCAGGTGACGATGACCACCCACATGATGGCCTCTTACTCGCTGCTCACCATCAAAACTTGCCACCGGCGCGGCATTCATGCCATGGGCGGCATGGCAGCCCAAATTCCCATCAAAGCTGACCCCGAAGCGAACGAAAAAGCGCTGGCTAAAGTTCGCGCCGACAAGGAACGGGAAGCCAAAGAAGGGCATGATGGTACCTGGGTAGCGCATCCGGGACTCGTCGCCATCGCCAAAGAAGAATTCGACAAATACATGCCCACGCCCAACCAAATTTTCCGCAAACGGGAAGATGTCAACGTGACTACCGCCGATTTGCTGACCATGCCAGAAGGCACTATCACGGAAGAGGGACTGCGCGTCAACATCGACGTGGGCATTCTCTACATGGCGGCCTGGCTCGACGGCAACGGCTGTGTGCCCATCTACAATCTCATGGAAGACGCCGCTACCGCCGAAATCTCCCGTTCGCAGTTATGGCAATGGGTCAATAACGACAACGCCTGCTCACCGACGGCCGTTCTATCGACAAAGATCTCTACCGTGAAATAGCCCCCCAAGTGCTGGCAGACATCAAAACCCGCGTCGGCGAAGAAGCCTACAACCAGGGTAAATACGAACTCGCCGCCCAACTTTTTGAACAGCTTATCACCGATGACAACTACGCAGACTTTTTGACTTTGAAGGCATACGAATATTTGAACTAGCGAGAGCAAGAGCTAGAGCGAGAGGAAAATCTCTAGCTTTCGCTTTCGCCCACAAACCCGGAGGATTTAAATTATGCGTACCTATGATATTGATGCACTGAGTAATGATTGGCAATTTAACAAACGATGGACTGGTGTAAAACGGCCGTATACCGCCCAAGCAGTGGTGCGTCTGCGGGGAACCGTGCAAATTGAACAGACATTGGCGCGAATGGGCGCCGAACGGTTGTGGCAACTGCTGCACGAAGAAGATTATGTCAACGCTTTGGGCGCACTCAGCGGCAACCAGGCCGTGCAAATGGTGCAGGCTGGCCTCAAAGCCATCTATCTCAGCGGCTGGCAAGTCGCCGCCGACGCCAACCTGTCAGGCAACACCTATCCAGACCAAAGCCTCTATCCAGCAAACAGCGCCCCCCTGCTCGTCAAGCGCATCAACAACGCCTTGCAGCGTGCGGATCAAATCCACCACGCCAATCGCAAAAACGGCATCTACTGGTTTGCCCCCATCGTCGCCGATGCAGAATCTGGCTTTGGCGGGGCGTTGAATGCCTTTGAACTGACCAAAATGTTTATCGAAGCCGGCGCAGCGGCCGTTCACTTTGAAGATCAGCTCTCTTCGGCCAAGAAATGCGGCCACATGGGCGGTAAAGTGCTGGTGCCCACCCGTGAAGCCGTCGAGAAGCTCGTTTCCGCCCGTCTGGCCGCCGATGTGATGGGCGTGCCCACGCTCATCATCGCCCGCACCGATGCCGATGCCGCCAATCTCATCACCAGCGACATTGACCCGCGTGACCAGTCCTTTATCACCGGCGAACGTTCGTCGGAAGGGTACTATTACACCCGCGCCGGGCTGGATCAAGCCATCGCTCGCGGGCTGGCCTATGCTCCTTACGCCGATGTGGTCTGGTGCGAAACCTCTCACCCCGATATGGAAGAAGCCAAACGCTTCGCGGATGCCATCCACGAGCAGTTCCCCGGCAAACTGTTGGCCTATAACTGCTCACCATCCTTCAACTGGAAACTGAATCTGTCCGAGGAAGAAATTGCAACTTTCCAGAGTGATTTAGGCAAGATGGGCTACGCCTTCCAATTTGTGACCCTGGCTGGCTTCCACAGCTTGAATGCCGGCATGTTTGAACTGGCTCACGCTTACAAAGATCGCGGCATGGCGGCTTACGCCGACTTCCAGGAAAAAGAATTTGATCTGCACACCGAAAAAGGGTTCACGGCCGTTAAGCATCAAAGCTTTGTGGGCGCAGGCTACTTTGATGAAATCCAACTGGTTATTTCTGGCGGTGCCTCGTCTACCGTAGCCCTGAAAGGCTCGACGGAAGAAGAACAGTTCGAGGATACGCAGATGGAAGAATCCGCCCATATGCACGCGCACAACTAACGTCGCTAATAAATTTTTTCGTTTTTTCTCCTTAGGCAAAAGGAACGGTCGTTAACGGCCGTTCCTTTTTGCGTTTTTATCTATACAACGGCCGTTCCTTCCGCTAAAATAGGTGTGTGTCAATCAACCAGGGGGGAAAAAATGATTAATTCAAATTCGCAAAAACAAAAAGAGAGTAGAGAACAAATTTTTTCAAGCAATCGCAAAGAAATAGAGCAGTTGCGGAAACAAATCTTTGACCTGTTTAACAAAGAAGAGTTAAAAACACTTTGTTTTGATCTAGGTGTTAATTACGACGGCTTAGAAGGGAGTGGCACAAAAGTAAAAGGCCATGAACTTATCAACCTATTTCACCGAAATGACAGACCTGATTTATAAGTATCAATTAACAGCCGATAACTCAGTCCCCCAAGATCGCTTCAAAGCCGTTAACCTCACAAGGCAAGCGTGTATCACCCTCAATCCCACTGATAAACGACGGTTGCTAACTTTTTTGTATGAGCGCCAACTGATTGGCACACCCACGCCCATAGTCCCGTTAGGTGAAGTTTTCTTAGCGCCCGTGGATCTGCGCGGCGTAGACCTACCTTTTTCAGATTTAAGCCGAACTGACTTACGCGGTATCGATATGCGCGGCGCAGATTTCCACAACGCGAATCTCAGAATACACGCAATCTAGATGGCGCACAGCTTAAGCGGGGTCAACTTTCAAAAAGCTGATTTACGACAAGCCACCCTCAAATCGGCAAATGCCCAACATGCTGATTTTAATGAGCGCTCAATTGTGGCACATCTGTATGGGTTGGTACGAGATGCAATTTTGCCGCTTATTTTCCAATGGACTAATCTTTCCTATGCAGCATTTCGATGGAAAGCACCATACGTGAAGCTGACTTCAGTAAGTCATTTCTAAGCCGAGCGAATCTCAGAAAATGCAAACGGCAATCAAAGCAAATTTTACTGCCGCTGACCTTTCAAGACGTTGACTTAACCAAGGCTGATTGCACTGGGGTAAATTTCACGCGTGCGAATTTAACAGATTGCGAAGCTAAACGACACCAACCTTGCTGGCGCAAACTTGATCGGGGCAACTGAACATATCTGAAGCGCAACTAAAAGTGCGGTGCCGGATAGTGACACCATTCTCCCCAGTGGACAAAATTACAATCCAGAACGGCCGTTATCCGACCAACTCGCCTAAAAAAAGACCTGCTAATCACCCAGCAGGTCTCTCATTTTCACAGCTACCTATTTATCCAGCGCCACTCGCCCCACCACCAGCCGCGCCCGCGCCAGCCGCACCAGCCCCCGCCGCTGCGCTGCCACCTGATGAATTCGTCGCCGCCGACATCGCCACAAAAGCGACCATTGCCTGATTGCCCGTCGTAGTGGGCAGGACGCGGAAGTATGCGGGTGTTTCCGTCCAGCCTTCCTTCTCAAAATGTTTGGTCCACTGCTGAAGCAGGCCGAAAGCGGCGGCATACGGCAAATATTTCTCGAACATGGTGGGGCTGGTGACGGTGCGCTTGCCTTTGCTAACGTCTTTGAGATAGCGGCTGAACTGTTTCCAGGCAACGGCCGTTTCCATGCCTGCATCAGACAACGGCGACAAGCGCCGTGCCAAAAATCAGGGCCGCCACAGCCAGCACCACCAACACGCCCATGATCACTATCGGACCAAACCCAAACGCCCCGCTCAAAGAAGCCAGCACCGCACCCAACAAACCGACTATGAACAAAACGCCGCTGAGAACAAAGAATTGGGTTCTCAATTTTTGGCGTGATTTGCTCAGGTAACCACCTTGTTTCAGTTCCTCTTGCAACGGTTCCTGGTACCGCTTCCAGGCGGATCCGGTGATTTTCTTGCCCATGTCGGAGAGTTTAATGGAGGTAGAACGGCCGTTTTTCTCGGTAAACAGCATGTCCATAAAACCCTCTTCGTGTAGCCGAAGGCCGGTGAGCGGCTCCACTTGTTTCACCACAAAGTCGTGTTTGCGGTACCACGTCTTGTCGGGCAGTTCCTCGATGATGAGCAGACCCCGTTCTGCCAGACTAAACATCGTGCCCTGCGCCTGAACCCAGGTCGGACTGCTGCCCCCGGTGGTCAACAAGCCTGCCATACCGGCTGGCAGACTGCTGGGCGGCTCCAACACGGTTATTTTGTTATTTACGACGGCAGAACTGCCGCGCCGATAGACAATGAACATCCCCGCCAGTCCGCCGCCCAAAATCAACAATCCCAGGGCAAACCAGATGGGCAGTTGGGCGTTGAGGGCGTCTTGCCGCGCGGCGGCAGTCTGCTGTTCGACCTGCCAGGTGGGCGGCGCAGAAATCAAACTGCCGGGCGCAAACTGCATCATGAAGACCAACGGGGAATTGGGCTGCAAGGCTTGGGCGGTGAAGGTGACCTGGTTGGGGGATTGGTTGACAACGGCCGTTCCCGCCAAAACCGCCGGTTCAGAAATCAATGTGGTATAAGTGGGGTAGTTCACTCTGGTCTGGCTCTCGCCAATGGTGTATTCGTAACTGTCGGGCAGGGGCTGCCAATACAAGGCATCGGTGCCTTCTTCCTGGCGCACCACACCCTCGGCGCGATAGGTCAGCATGACGGTGTGGCTGGTATTGCTCGTCGGCTCCAGATGCCAGGTGATGCGCATGGGGTTGCCCGTGCTGATTTCCACCTGTCCCGGATTCGCGCCTACCGGATAGACCACGCCATCGACGCTGGCCTCCAGCACGGAGATGCCATCTGTGTGGTCGAGCGGCAGTTCGCGGAAGACAAAGGTAAACGGGCCGCCGATAAAATCGAAAACGACCGTTTCTGTCACCAGCACCGCAGCCACCTTCTTCGACGGTCATGTCGATGTCGAAGCGGTCGGCGCTGTATGATTTTTCTTGCGCCTGGGTAACGCCCACCGTCAAGCACAGCACCGCCAACTAACACGATACTGAGCCACAATTGACGCTTGTTCATGTTTTTCCTCTCTTTGTTTGGATCGGGAATGGTTATTCCCATGATCATCACGACACAATATACGACTCCTGCAATCAGGAGTTATCAATCATTATATACGTGAATTTTTGCGGGTTTGTTGCGAGGGAATTTAACGGCCGTTCGTGAACAATGCCCCTGGCTCCTCACCTTCAATCTGCGCCATTTCCAGCCCGGTCATCCAGATGTCACGGTGCTCAATCCAGGTTCGTTTTTGACGGAGGTGCGGTATTTGTTGGCTCGGTTGCAGTAATCTAGGGTATCCCCCATAAACGGACTACACCCTCACTAGACCCAACTGCTAGATAACGGCCGTTTGGTGAAAAAGCAATATCATCCAGCCATCCATATTGGGAATCAATTGTATGCAACAATTCACCATCACTGAGATCCCACAAATAGATCTTCCACGACGAAATAGCAGCCAGTAATTTTCCATCAGGAGAAAATTCAACCTGTTCAATACCCGCATTTTCAGAGAATGCTTCATCTAATTGCAGCACCAAAGCCCCATCAGCAATACGCCATATCCACACTTGACTATCGGATCCTGATCCGGCTGCTAATAACTTCCCATCTGGCGAATAAGCTAAACTTTGCGTCCAAAACTCCGTAGATCCTGTTAATAATTGCTGCGGAGCCTTAAATACATCAAAACTTGACCACAAACCCAACCTGTTCTCATTCGCTATCGTAGCAAAAACCATTTCAGTCGGGGAGAAGGCTACGGGTTTAAGTGCCGCGTCGCCAAATCCAAAGCCCGACTCCATTAATGCACCATCCTCCATCTTCCATAGAGCTAGTCCTCCATCCCAAATAGATGAAATAACATATTGATTGTCGTGTGAAATTGAAATATGCTCAATTTCAAATCCGCTCACCCCAGTCGGTACCGATAGATGAACCGTCATCAACATTCCAAATCCGAACCATACTATCTGCTGACCCAGAAACAAGTATCGCCCCATCAGAAGATACATCTAGTGCTGTAATAGCGCCGTCATTGCTATAAAACCGCTTATACAAAGCGCCATCGGAAACTCGACGTATATAAATCGAATGATCATATGAACCCATTGCTAGATTATTCCCATCTGGCATAAATTCAAGTTCATTTCGCGCTCCCAATATAGTGGGGCAACGTGTTTATAAGGGAACCATCATCTATCTGAATTTGCGATAAAGTAACGGACCAAACAGCTAACCGAGTGCCATCCGGTGAATAATCAATTCTGCCGCCAAAATCTTTTATCCGCTTTTGTAATTCACCGTTTTCCATACTCCAGATACTCAACTCTGAATAACCATTTATGACAGTCAACGATTTGCTATCAGGGCTGAATTCCATATCCCTGATATAGTTTGCCCTGGACCGCTGCGGTAAACAGGCTTACCAAGCGCTTGCCTTTTCGCCCCTGCAACTTCTGGTGGTGTTGTATCAAGTGTATAAAGACGACTTTGATCACTTAATCGCCAAATTTCTACTTGCAACCCACCATCGCTAGCGCCGATTGCTAATAATTGCCCATCCGGAGATATTTTCACTCTATCAAAATACATGTCTGGCACGATATTAGTAGGCACTTCACGGAACTCGCCATCAACAAGTTGCCATAATTGCACTTGCTCATCCATCGTCGTAACCGATGTTTTTCCATCTTTGGCTAAATTAAATATAGCAGCATCTGACGGATTTGTATCTAATGGCACACCATCAGGAATACGCCACCGCTTCACACCGTTATACCATATATTTGCAATCAATGATTTTTGATCTGGCGCAAAAATCAAACTCCAAACAGTATGCTCGGTATCAATTGTAAGTAACAGATTCCCAGTATCCACTTCAAAAACATCAATACTCCCAGGCCATTTATATCCTATTGCCAGCAACTTCTCATCGTCAGACAAAGAAAATGCGGTTAATTCGTCTCTTGCTTGGAAAAACTGTAACAATTGTGCTGTTTCTGCATCATAAAAATAAACGCCAAATGCTGTTGCTACAATCAGTTGCTTTCCATCTGATGAGTAATGTGCGTTTTTTATGCTCCCCTTTCCCCAGCGCCCTAACTCCTGAATTTGAGCAGCATTATCTGGTGAAATCACAGCCTGCGCTACAGGCATTGGTGTGCCAATACCAGTCCAAAGAGCAACAGTTGGTGACGGCGGGATAAGCGATGGTTCTGCCGTCAATGTTGGCTCTACAGTGGATGTAGCAGATGGCGTATCAGTCGGGATGGGCGTGTGCGTAGAAGTGGCCGATGGCGCGAGGGTGCTGGTGGGGGAAATGGTTGGCGCTGAGGCTGGGGGAAACGGCCGTTTCCCCTCCAACTACCGCCACAACCTCAGTCGGTTCAGCCACTGACACCGCATCGCCACACCCTGTCAGGAACATCAAAATGAATGCCACGAAAAACAAAGCGTATCTGGGCATACAAGACTCCTCTTTACGGTTGCTCTACGAATTTCCGTACCAATAAACCACCAGCGTCATCGGCCATATAAATCAGATCCTTCGTGAACAATGCCCTGGCTCCTCACCTTCAATCTGCGCCATTTCCAGCCCGGACATCCAGATGTGATGATCCTCAATCCAGGTGTGTTTTTGACTGAAGTTCGGTATTTGTTGGCACGGTTGCAGTGAGAGTCTCAGGGTGTGCCTATTGAGCCATTGATTGATACTGCTAAAGGGCAGCGAATTGTTGTTGCGTCGTTGGCAGTTGATCCCATGTGCGGCCTTGTAACAAACGGCCGTTTTTCTTCTTATTTATCCCGCCCCACTGTTTAAAGAAAAATGGAACACCTGCCGCAACACACTGGTCTCGAATTTCCAAAACCCATTCTGGCTGAATCGGTCGAGCGCCAGGGCCTGATTCTCCTCCGACAATTGCCCAATCAATATTTTCTAAATTCAGGTCAGGCAAGGGGCCAATGAGCGGCTCCAATGACAGGAATTTTGTTTTCGCGCCAGTTTGTCGTAAATGCTCAATTCGATACGTATATTTTTGAGTTTCTACACTAACACCCATCCAGACATTGTCAGGCCATTCAATTTCTTTGCTCAAATCAAGCAAGACTTGAGAGCGTTTTGTTAAGACCTGAAACGTATGCCAATGGGCGCGACGCATGACATCGAAAATGCGCTGAATATATTCAAGCGGCACATCTTTATGGAAAAGATCGCTCATTGAGTTTACAAAGATAAGCTGCGGCTTTTGCCACTGTAACGGCCGTTCCAGCATATGCTCTTGCAACGTCAATTCAAAGCCATTGGCATAATTTTCCTGCCCCATCGCTTGCAGCCGAAAAGCCATACGCTCCGCATAACAATGTTTACATCCTGGGCTGATTTTGGTGCAACCAGTGATGGGATTCCACGTGGATTCTGTCCATTCAATCGAAGATTGAGCCACAAAAGCACCTCCAAATATTGAATCTAGCTGATTATGTTTAGTAAAAGTATACCATATCCAGCTTTCTGAGTAGGTGTTTTCTGAGAAAATCATGTTATGCAAAACAAATTTTCAAAAACACCTACTCAAGCGAATTATCGCATTCTAAATCTGATTGAACAAATGACAACAGTCGCATCCAAAGGAACATCTCTTGGATTATGCGACGCAATTAGCGCTATGTATAGCGGTTACTTCATTGAATCGGGCGGTGCGGTTACGCCCGCAATAGAGGCATTTTTACGTCAAGAAATAAACGAGGAGAAAGAGCGTGAAGCGCGCACTCGTCGAGCAAGCAAAGCGATTACCTATGGCAGTTACAACATGAAAGAGCTAATAGAACGGTTGCAAGAAATCGTTCGCGCAGAGGGAAAGTGGGAACAAATGAGGGTGCAAGGGTATTCAATTGTTTCCGTTGATTTTACTGCATATCGACGAGCAGCCGTCAAAAAACTGAAGGCAAAAGCCTATAATTCAGATGCAAATCGGGCAGTATCGGCAGTGCCAATCGGTATGATAGCTTCTGTGGGCAAGGTAAATGAGCAGCGAGTAGCACTGTTGAAAAACGTAGTCCTAACTGATTTAAGCGTCAATGACAGTGCCGCGCACAAAATACAGCTGTATAAAGAGACAGCGAAGCTATTAGAAGAAGACGAATTGGCTGTACTAGACGCCGGTTTTAAACTGGCAGAGGCAGCGGATATAGGACTTGAAAGATGCGTTATTCGTTTGGCAAAGAATTCCACATTTGGCAAAACGCCAGGGAAGATTCCAGCACGAACGTCATCACAAGGGCGTCCACCAACCCGGCATAAAGCCGAAATCATACGACCGCTCGAGCGACAACATGGGAATAAAACACTACCGGCAACTGAGGCAGATGAAATTTGTATGATAACGGGTGAAGATGGACGAGAGATAAAGGTCTATATTTGGCGTAAGATATATTTTTTAGAACGACAATTAGAGAAGGTGCTTGATGAGCGGAAGAAGAAAAAGCTGCGGAAAATGCCGTTGAAGGTGATGGCGATTTATGATCCAGACTACGAAAACCCTCTGTTGATTGGAACCCAAGTGTTGGCGCTGGAACCACAAGCGGCTATCGAAACATACGCCGCTCGTTGGCCAGTTGAAGGATTGCCGCAAACGGGCAAATACATTCTGTCTGGTGGCACAGGAACACATTATGTGCACCATCCGATTGCCATGCAGCGATTACCTGTATTGTCTCTGATCTTTGGGTCGCTGCTGAAATATGCGGCGGCAACGCTGCCTGCTTTCCGAACCGGCTTCTGGGATAGAGCGCGTAAACCAACATATGGACGCCTATTGCGCCAATTAAAAAAAGTTGGTATCCCTTTATCTGAGCAACTTTCAAAAAAGCAGTCGGTGACCGATCATTTACCGATTGGCTACGAGGCAATACGGTTGGCAAAGCCCTGAATTTTGAAAAACAACCCAGTGCTGAACGTTTTATCAGTCAAAATCAGCGCATCCCGCAGCACCTCCGCCGGATGCAGGGCAGAACGGCCGTTTTCCCCATGCCCAATCTGCTGCCGACAACTCAACCCGGCCGCCACAATAATCGTGTCCGGCGCGGCGGCACGAACAGCGGGCAGCAGGCGGCGCTCCGCCATCTGCCGCGAAATCTCGTAATGCTCCGCCTCATAGCCAAACGTACCCGCCATGCCGCAGCAGCCCGAATCCACCTCCGTCACCGTGTAATTGGGCGGCAGTGTCAACATGCGCTTGCTCGGAGCCGTGCCCACCAACGCCTTCTGGTGGCAGTGACCGTGCAGTAACAGGTGGCGCGGCTCCTCCGTAAACGACAGCGTCAAGCTGTCCCGCGTCGGCCAATTTGGCAATAAATTCCTCGAAGGTATAGGACTGGTCGGCCACCACCTGCGCCGGTGAATCCTTTGGCAGCAAGTAAAGAAACTCGTCCCGCAGAGACAAAATACTGCTCGGCTCCAGTCCCACAATCGGTATCCCTTTTTCCGCAAACGGAGCCAATCGCCCCACGATGTCCCGTGCCGCCGCCTTCGCCTTGTCCACCAGCCCTTTAGAAATCGCCGGACGGCCGTCATCGGCCACCGGCACCGCCACCACCTCAAATCCAGCCGCCGCCAACACCTCCACCGCCGCCATCCCAATGTGCGGATAGTTGTAATTGGTAAACGGATCGACGAATAGCACGACTTGAGATTGGAGATTAGAGATTGGAGATTGGCGATTGGCGATTTCAAACCAGGTCATGAAGGATTGGCGAGCGAAAGGGGGTAGTTGGCGTTTTTTACTGACACCGAGCGCTTTTTCCATGCCGCTGCGCACCAGTCCCAGGTTGGCGCCCCAGTTTGCCAGGGGTGCCAACGCGCCGCTGCCCAGTTTGCCAAAACGGCCGAAATCGGCAAAAAGTTTGGCACGCAGGGGCACGCCATGCACATCTTGATACTGCGCCAGCCATTCAAACTTAATTTTCGCCATATCGACAGCCGACGGACATTCCGCTTTACACGCCTTGCACTCGATACACAAATCCATCGCCTCATACATCTGCTTGCCCGTGAATTCGCTGGGCGGCAGTACGCCGCTCATGGTCGCCCGCAGCAGGTTGGCGCGGCCGCGCGTGGCGTGCAGTTCGTCGCGCGTCACCATGAAACTGGGACACATGGTATCAACGGTGCGCTTGCGGCAAATGCCGGCTCCGTTGCACATTTCCACGGCGCGGTTAAAGCCGCCGGATGGGGTACTGCCCGCCTCGCCCGTTTCGTGTTCGCTGAAATCGAGGTGGGGCGTGATGGGAATGAGCTGATAGCTGGCCCCAAAGCGCAGGTTTTCGGTCATTGGCCCGGCTTCAACGATGTTGCCCGGGTTGAAAATGCGTGTCGGGATCAAAGATGTCTTTGACCTGGCGGTAGAGACCGTACAACTCTGGTCCGAAGAATTGTTCGTTGAGCCAGCTCCGAGAACGGCCGTCGCCGTGTTCGCTGGAGAGGGAGCCGCCATTACCACGCAGTAAATCCACAGAAAAGCGGGCGATTTCTGGCAGTTTGGCCACTTCGCTGGCAAGTTTGGCGTTGATGAGCGGGCGGATGTGGATACAGCCAGCGCTGGCATGAGCGTAATAGGCCACGTCTGTGCCCAGGTCGTTGCAGAACTGCTCTATTTTGGTGACGTACTCGGCCAGATACGCGCTGGGCACGGCGGCGTCTTCGATGAAGGGAATGGGTTTGTGGTCGCCTTTGACCGACATGAGCAAGCCCAGCCCCACTTTGCGCACTTTCCACACGTTGTTTTGTTGGGCAGAATTATAGGCAGACGACAACGGCCGTTTCCCCCACCCCTTGTCTGGTTAAATGTTCTTTTAATCTTTCAATCTTCGCCCTTAATTCGCTGTCACTTTCGCCGTAAAACTCGGTAATCAGCACACAGTTGGGCTGGCCTTCGATGAAGGAATCCAGCAGACGCGCGTATTCCGGCACATCGCGGCACATGACGAGCGCCAGGTTATCCAGCAGTTCAATGGCAGAAGGATCGGTTTCCAGGATGGTGGGAACGGCCGTTAACGCCGTATGCAGTGCCCCAAAATGCACCACCGCCAGTGCCGTCTTCGTCGGTTTACGCACCAGATTGAGCTTGATCTCTGTCATCAGCGCCAGCGTCCCTTCAGAGCCGCACACCAGCTTCGCCAGATTAAAACGCTCATCCACCGGCCATTGAAAAGAAAGACCCTCTGGCGGCATGAGCCGATCCAAATTGTAGCCGCCACAGCGCCGCCAATGGCGCGGCGTATCACGGCGGACGATGCTCCTGATTGGCGGCATTGTGGGTAAGTTGGGCTGTCTGTTGGTAGAGGAGTCCTTCACGACTGGAAAGGGCTTGTTTTTGCGCCAACTGCGCCTCGGTTAAAGGAGAAAAATACGCCATTGAACCATCGTTCAATATTACATTCGTCTCTAAAACGTGGTCGGCCGTCATGCCATACAGAATGGAATGAGCGCCCGTCGAGTTATTCGACACAATCCCACCCAGCGCCGCCCGATTACTGCTCGCCGGATCCGGGCCAAACTGCAAACCAAACTTGCCCAACTGGTTATTGAGTTCATCCAGCACAATACCAGGCTGCACCCGCACCCACTGTTCCTCCTGGTTCACTTCCAACACAGCATCCAGATGGCGCGAAAAGTCGATGATGAGGGCTTCGTTAACCGCCTGTCCCGCCAGACTGCTGCCACCGGTGCGCGCCACGATAGGCACATGATAACGGTGGGCACATTCCACCGCCGCCTGCACATCGTCTATCGTCTTGGGAATCAGCACGCCGTGAGGCATCACCTGATAAATGCTGGCATCGGTACTGTACAGCACACGGCTAACCTCATCGGTGCGCAAATCACCAGTCACTTGTTTCTGTAACTCATTGAGAAAATCAAACAGGGCGGTCGTCATCATTTACCTCCAAATTTTTGTTACAAAGAAACAAAGTTACAAAGAAACAAAGGAAAACCTTTGTTCCTTTGTAACTTTTTGCCTTTGTATTAGGTTTTTATGACCTGACGTAGATCATTGTTTGCTGTATGATCAAGAAAAATCTCACTTCTTGGACAATCTAAATTATGACACAAACTCAACAAAATCCGCTTTCTCGGTTATGGCAATACACGGGTGACTATCACCGCACGATTGTAGTTGCCTCGCTCTATTCCATCCTGAATAAAATATTCGACCTGGCGCCGCCCATCCTCATCGGCATGTCTGTCGATGTCGTCGTCCAGCAAGAAGACTCAATTTTAGCCGATTGGGGCATCACGTCGGTGACAAACCAACTGTGGGTGCTGGCCTTTCTGACCGCTGTTATTTGGATTGGCGAGTCGATCTTCCAATACCTGTATGCTCTTAAATGGCGCAACCTGGCACAGACCATTCAAAACGACATCCGGCTGGATGCCTATGACCACACCCAGCATCTGGATATGGCGTTCTTTGAAGAACGCAGTTCCGGCGGACTGATGTCGGTGCTTAATGATGATGTAAACCAACTGGAGCGCTTTCTCGACGTCGGCGCCAACGAAATCTTGCAGTTGATCACTACCATCGTCGTCATCGGCGGTATTTTCATTGTCATTGCCCCGGAAATCGCCTGGATGACCCTCTTGCCCATGCCCATTATCGTGTGGGGATCCATTCGCTTTCAGAAACGGCTGGCGCCGCGTTATGCGCGGATGCGGGAACAGGTGGGCATTCTCAACAGCCAACTCAGCAACAATCTGGGCGGCATGGCTACGATCAAGAGTTTTACCGCTGAAGCGCATGAATTGGAGCAAGTAAGCCGAGAAAGCCAGGAATACCAAAACCGAAACCAGGAAGCCATTGCTCTGAGCGCCGCGTTTGTGCCTCTCATTCGCATGGTCATTATGGCCGGATTTATCGCTATTTTGGTGGCGGGTGGTCAGCTTGCCATTTCCGGGGCGATTGAAGTGGGGGCGTATAGTGTGATGATTTTCATGACACAGCGCTTGCTGTGGCCGCTGACACGTCTGGGGGAAACGCTGGATCTCTACCAACGCGCCATGGCTTCAACGGACCGTATCATGGAACTGCTGGATACGCAGTCACATATCGTAAGCGGGGACACGCATGTGCCGGTGGCGGCGGTGAAGGGTGAAATATTGTTGGAGGCGGTGTCGTTCTCGTATGGTGGGGGTGAAAACGGCCGTTCTCCCCTTAACTATCCAGCCATCATCAACAACCTCTCTCTGCGCATTGCGGCCGGGCAAACGGTGGCTATTGTGGGCGCAACCGGGGCGGGCAAGACCACCCTCATGAAACTGCTGCTCCGTTTCTACGATGTTTCCGCCGGAAATATTCGCCTGGATGGTTATGATTTACGGGAGCTAGACATCAACGATCTGCGGCAGTCCATCGGTTTTGTCAGCCAGGATGTTTTTCTCTTTCACGGCACAGTCCGGGAAAACATTTCTTATGGCACTTTTGACGCACCCATGGAGCAGATTATCGAGGCGGCCAAATTGGCTGAAGCCCATGAATTTATCATGGCGCTGCCTTTTGGCTACGACACGGTCGTCGGGGAACGGGGTCAGAAACTGTCCGGCGGACAGCGTCAGCGCATTTCCATTGCCCGCGCCATCCTCAAAGATCCGCCCGTGCTGGTGCTAGACGAAGCCACCTCGTCGGTGGACAACGAAACGGAAGCCGCCATCCAACGTTCGTTGGAACGCATTGCCGTGGGCCGCACGACCATCGTCATTGCCCATCGCCTCTCAACGGTGCGCAATGCAGATGTGATTTTTGTCTTGGAGAATGGACAGTTGAAGGAAAACGGCCGTCATGAAGAACTGGTTGCTCTTGACGGAGGCATCTATGCCGGATTGTGGCATGTTCAAACCGGTGTTGCCGCCCATCATTTGGAAAAAAACATCTCCGTTAACTAATAATGCAAGCTTTGTCCACTATAGTACTGTTGTTTTGCGTGAAAAATACGTATATACTGAACACATAGTTTCCAAATTAGGCAGTGATAAATGACAAACAAATTAACCGCAGCACTTGATGTATACAATTCCCAAAACCGCAAACGTGTGGCACGCATCGCTTTAAATGGCTACGACATTCATGCTGGCGGACTTTTCCCAACCAGCGGCGCCATGCGCAGCTTTGTCATGCTTGAAGGTGACCTGTGGGAGCAATGGAATGCGGTTGAAACCTTAACGTTGAAGAATGAATCTGGTAATCAAGTGTCTATCCGTGTGGCCGCACTACCAGTGGAAGATGATGGGTATGGCCTCATTGAATTTCTTTAACCATTTCGCGTAACCGGCACAACTATAGAGAAAAGACCCGTCACTGACGGGTCTTTTTTTTGCCTGCGTGCGCTGATAGGTAGTTAAAAAGTTATTCAATAAATTCTCTTTATATGTATATTTAATAGTAGTTAGTAGTAGGGCTTGTGTATAAGTGGATAACTCTTTTCCACCCGTATATAGCCGGAGATGTCCCTGGCGACCCGCGTATGTAGGGCTATTTAGTCGAAGGTGTGCTGTGCCGTGTGTGGAGTTCCTGTGTCTACCTGTCTATAAGTTTTTATGGAAGAAATAAGCGCGGTTTTGCGTATAACACTGATCAGCCCCCATATTTAGCTAGGACAGATGTTCTTCCCCTATATGGCTGATAAATGTGACATACGTCATTTGTTTGAAAGGGTTACTTTTCCACAAAAGGGACTGCTTTTCCACAGTTATCCGCTAGTTATCCACAGAAACGGCCGTGAAATACAGGTGAACGAGGGTTTTATTGCGCTTGACAGATTGCAGATATTGTGGGTGGAAAACACCAAAAAAGGCCAATTCAGGAGAATTGACCTTTATATTTCAGTTTGTGATGCCCGAGTTGGGTGTATTTAAGCAGGAATGACACTCGACTCATATAAAGACGCTTTAATCTCCAGCATATCCCGCCGCGTGGAGGCATCTTTTTCTAATAAGGCGGAAATTTTTTCATAGCCATACAAGACTGTAGTATGGTCACGATTCCCTAGCTGCGTGCCAATGTGGGGGAGCGAGGCGTCTGTTTCTGTACGTGCCAAGTACATTGCCATTTGCCGGGGGAAGGCGATGGAGCGACTACGGCTTGTGCTGGAAAGGGCATCAGTCGTGACATTGTAATAAAGACAAACCACGTGAATAACTTGGTCGATGGTTACTTTTTCAGGACGGCGCACGAGATCGGCCAAGGCCATGTTGACAAGGGCGGTATCGACTGTGTTGGTTCCAGAGAGTTGGGCATAGGCGATTACTTTGTTTAAGGCCCCTTCTAATTCACGGATATTGTTGCGCACATGATGGGCAATTAAGTCGATGACATGATCTGGCACGGCAATGCCGTGGTCTTCGGCTTTGGCTTGCAAAATTGCTTTGCGTGTTTCTGTGTCTGGCAGTTGAATGTCTGCCATGAGACCCCATTCAAACCGTGATTGCAGCCGTTCTTCTAGGGTCGCCATGGCTTTAGGCGTTCTATCGCTGGATAAGACGACTTGTTTGCCTCGGCTGTGAAGATCGTTGAAGGTATGGAACAGTTCTTCTTGGGTGCTTTCTTTACCGGCAATGAATTGGATGTCGTCGATAAGCAGGACATCCGGCGTGCGGTAGCGTTCGCGGAACTGTGCCATTTGTTTGTTACGAATGGATTGCACCAAATCATTTGTAAAGGTTTCTGATGAGATGTAGGTGACGGTTAACCCTTCTGAAACACATTTTTGACCGATGGCATGAAGTAGATGTGTTTTTCCTAGCCCCACACCCCCATAAATGAATAGGGGATTGTAGGTTTGTCCGGGATTTTCTGACACGGATAGGGCGGCGGCATGTGCCAGACGGTTACTTTGGCCGACGACAAAGGTGGAGAAGGTGAACCGTTGGTTGAAAGTTAATCCCTGAATAGCCCCAAATCCAGAAGGTTCCATTACCTCGGCGGTTCCATTTTGATAGGAGGGTGTATGCGTAGGCTGCTCTTTTCTTTCTGGGATTTGTCTCGGCGTTGTTGCTCCCATGACGGAAGGGGCTGGGGAGATGAGTTCATCTGACCATACCACAAAGCGCACGGTTACTGGTTGATTCACGATGGCGGAGAGTGTCCGCAAAATTGTGTCGCGTAATCTGTTTTCTAGCCAATCTTTGGCATAATCGTTACGAACGCCTATCACGAACTCATTTTCTTCACAGGCTAACAACCGCGCGTCTTTCAACCAAGTGTTGAAAGTTGCTTTTGTCATCTGTAGTTCGAGTTCGCCCAGGGTCGCTTTCCAAGCTGTTTCTGGAGTCATGTTGTTTATCCATTAATAGGTATGCTTGCAATCATAAGGCAGGCATAACAAACTGTGGCCTAAGACCATGGCGAAATACTCAATTAAATAGTTGGGGGTACAACGGCCGTTACTGATTTTGGGTGATTATAGCTATTGAGACCCTCACCTCAACAGTGACCCTGCCTGACTCAGGTTAGCTCCCGTTTTGGTGTTCACGACCCGATATTACGTGAACAAAAACTAAGATGAGTGCATAAAATAAAAGGCTGCAACGGTCTACACATTCTAACAAATGGATGGTGACGGCGCAATGAAAAACCGTGAATTTTGCCTTAAAAGGTTTTGATGAATTTTAAAAAATGGAAGGATCGGATTTCGTTTTTTTAAGGTTGGACTCTTGACAAGATGCACGAATAGCAACGTGCAGGATGATAGCGTAGCGACCCCCTAAATATTGGGGTACTGTTTTCCATAACGCGATTCTCATAGTTATATACGGTATCTTGTTGATGTGGGGTAACGGCCGTTTTCCTAACTGATTTTGATGTGTCATTATGTATTAGCGTCTAAATTTGTCTAGTATGGGGAATTGCTTGACAATAGATGCTGGAATTGACTAGAATTTTATAGTCCCAAGGGTACAGAAGTCATGTGATTTTTGTGCTAAGACTGTCACAACATAAAAGAACTTGGAGGCTTTACATGAATGTAATAAAAGTTTCTGCTCGGTCCCGAACGGCGGCTGTTGCGGGTGCAATTGCCGGTGTGATGCGCGAGGCGCATCGGGCAGAAGTGCAAGCAATTGGCGCTGGTGCGGTGAACCAAGCGATTAAAGCGATTGTAATAGCAAAGGGGTATTTAGCTGAAGAAGGAGTGGATATAATTTGTGTGCCGTCTTTTGTGGAAGTTGAAATTGATGACCAAGAAAGAACGGCTATCAGAATTTTAGTTGAACCACGCAGTTGATAACTAAATAACGTGACATGATGGGAGAAGCACGGGGAAACACCCGTGCTTTTTTTTGCCTGCTGTCCTGTCATTGATTATGAATAGATGTTGCGGTGTTGGGTGGATTCGTTGATTTTTAGACGGCATCAATGAATAATGTAAGCGGGGCGGTGTTTATTTAGCAGGGATTGTCAGAATTTCTATTTACGATAGTGAATGGCTTATTTGAAATTTGGAGGTTTTATGAAAAAGCATCGTTTTCTTTATTTGACAGGTGTTGTGGGTGTGGTTTGCGGGGTAATGGGGGTTTTATTTTTCTCAGTTTTCCTGAATATGTTGCGTTTGTCTGGCGAAACGGCCGTTTCCCAGACAAATCAGCTTTCGGTACAACAAGTGGCGATGGGGGATGGGTGGTTAACGGCCGTTTCTGATCAGTTAGAAGCAGTTGAGTATGCCATTTCCAGCGATGGGTCGCCGATGCAAATTGCATATCAAGCCCCGAATCGTGCTCAAAATCTGCGGACCTCGTTTTCTGAATACGGGATTCAGGTAGAAGCACGCCTTGTTCAAGGTGCGGCGTGGCAGCTTGGCTTGGAACTTGTTGGTGTGAACAATGGCTTGCAATCTGTTGTGCCAGAATTAGTGGGACACACGACGGCTGAGAATCGGGTGACGATGGATTATGGGCAATGGCAAGCCTGGTATGTCAATGATGCGCGAGGTGTGGAGCAAGGCTTTACATTTGCAGAACCGCTGTTTGCGCAAGAAACGGGGCTGTTGCAGATAGATATGGCGGTGACGGGCAACCTGACTCCGCAATTGGTTAGTGATGATGAGGTGCGGTTGGTAACGGCCGTTGGTGAACAAATGCTCACGTATCAACAGTTGGTTGCCTATGACGCGCAAGGCAAAGAACTGCCCGCCAAGATGGAAGTGGTTGATTTAGCTGCGGGACAATCTGTTATCCGCTTGGCGGTGGAGGTGGCTGATGCGGCGTACCCCATCGTTGTCGATCCGTTTTTGGGTGGCGGCGTGGATTGGGAAGGATGGATCTGCCCAGGACGCTAATTATGGATTTGCCGTTAGCACGGCAGGCGATGTAAACAATGATGGCTTTGACGATGTACTCGTCGGGGCGCATTGGTTTGATGGCGGCGAAGTCGATGAAGGCGCGGTCTTTGCTTATTATGGTGGCCCGGATGGCTTACCTCAGGTCTATCAATGGCAGATTGAAGGGAATCTTGACTACGAGGAGTTGGGTTTTGCTGTTAATCCGGCGGGTGATGTTAATAACGATGGTTTTGATGATGTGATTATCGGGACAAACCTAACGCCGAGGGGCAAAGCGCATGTGTATTTGGGCAGCGGGTCTGGCCTAAGCGATCAACCTGTTTGGACGGGTGTTGGGGATCAAGATGGGGATGAATTTGGAACGGCCGTTAATACTGCTGGCGATGTTAATGGCGATGACTATGATGATATTATCATTGGTGCGCCTTCTTATGATATTCTCGGTGATAACGTCCCGAATGGCGGACGAGCTTATGTCTTTTCCGGGCAGGATGTTACAAATGGGCAATCGGCTTTTTCGTTGGCCTGGCAGGCAGAAAACGATATTGAGTATTCAGCCTCTGGGTTTGGATCTTCTGTAGGCACGGCCGGGGATGTAGACCAGAACGGCTTTGCCGATGTCATAATCGGTGCGCCTTATTATGCACCAGAAGGGTTGACGGGGTATGCGGGTATCTTTAGTGGCACGGTTGCTGGTTTGCCTGGGAGTTGGGGGAATATACCCGTCGATGCTTCATCCGCCGCTTGGCATACCGTAGACTCTTCTTTGTCTGATTCTGAGTATGGCACGGCTGTTGGTTTTGCCGGAGATGTGAATGGCGATGGCTTTGATGACGTGATTGTAGGCGCGCCGTACTACACAGAATTTTCTGGGGCATCCTCCGGAGCCGCTTTCATTTTTACGGGAACGAATCCCATTGGCAATATGAATACCAATGTCGATGCATTCACTAGTTGGTCGTTAGCGACCGGTGTAGATAATGCGCTCTTTGGCTATGCTGTCGGCACAACTGGTGATGTGGATCAGGATGGCTATGATGATGTGATTGTAGGCGCCCCTCAATTTGACAATGCAGTTAATCCCAATAAGGTTACTGCTCCGCAGGGTGGGGGCGCGTTTGTTTATCTTGGTTCACCAGCCGGATTTGACAACAGTTGGGAGCTTACCTCAAACGTAGCCGATGCGAAATTAGGTACATCTGTAGGCACAGCTGGGGATGTGAATGGGGATGGTTATGCCGACATTATTATCGGTGCGCCCCAGATGCCTAGCCCAGACAGTACGGCAGGGGAAGCTTTTTCATATTATGGCTCTGGGCAGATACTCAATTTGCAAGCGTATAACGACAGTCCAACAACGCTTGGGAACGCTACGAAGCTGTGGGCGGAAGTTGATGAGGGTGGCTTCTTGGGTTATGCGTGGGATTTGGGCGATGGAACCACGTCTGACAAGGTTGCGTTTGACCATGTTTACACGGAACCAGGGTATTTCACGGCCGTTATTACCGCCACCAGTTTAACCGACCAAATGACAGCGACAACGGCCGTTACCGTCAGCGCTAGTTCATTAATTAATCCAGCAACCGGTGGTGAGTTTAAGTTTGTCAATGAAGCGACGGGTTTCGGTACTGGGGTAAACATTCCCCCAGGCGCAGTTTCGGAGACATTCAAGCTGACATATACGCCGCTGACGACGATTACCCAACCCTCGCCAGCTAATTCGTTAGGCTATTACTTTGACTTGGACACGGAATTGCCGGATTATCAGGTCTTCTTGCCGGTGGTGATGAATGGAGCTGCGAATGGTGGGGGAACGGCCGTTGTCAATTCAATAGCAGGTACAAGCACAACAGATAGCTACATTTTCGCCACACCGATTACCGTTACCATTGTCTATTCAGATACAGGACTTACGCTAGAAGAAGAAGAAAACCTTAAATTGCTTTACTGGAACATAGAGTTCCAGGATTGGATAGATATTGCTCAAGAGTGCAACCTTGAAAACACATATATCTACCACCCAGATGAAAACTACTATACAGTACAAGTTTGTCATCTAAGTCGTTTCAGTGTGGCTGGATAACCTTTAGGGAAGGTTCGGAATGCTGTAGAAAAAGAGAGAGGGTGCCACTAAGCGCCCTCTCTCTTTTTAGTTCAGTTCATTTAGAATTCGTTGATGTAGGGGAACATCATGCAGGTAACTTTGACGTAAATCATCATCACTAATGCGCCCAGCTTGCTCTTGTAATATATTTTTGGAAGACACCAATAATTCCTCTGCTTTTGTTACATTACCTGTAGCTAGCAAAACTTCAGCACAGTGAACTAATACACGCAATGGGTATTCCACGCCATCAATACCATGTGCGTCTATCCAGTCGATGACTTCTCCTGTAAAAAGCAATGCATCTTGAACATCGTTTTTCTGTAGAGAAATATGAGCTAATTCGGACACATTATCAATGGCGTTAGCCTCTTGTCCAAGTTCTTTCCGGATGACGCTCGCTTCTTGATGAGCCAAAATTGCTTCTTGATAGGCTCCCAACCCTTCTTGGATTTTGCCAAATGCTGTCAGGCTGTAGCCTTGTCCGAGGCGATCTCCAATTTCTCTATCAATAGCTAACGCATCTTTTGCAAATGAGATGGCTGACGAATCTTGACCTAAATCATGTAATACCAAGCTTAAATTGCTCGAAGCGGAAGATTCTTCTAGTCTGTCTTTAAGTGATTGTGCTAAGGATAAGGCATCTGCATGAAGCTTTCGTGCAGTGCCTAAATTGCCTAGCGTATGGTAAATAACGCCTAAGTTATTTAAGATCCGAGCCTCGTTGTGCCGATTTCCAATGGTTTTAGCAATAACTAAAGCTTCTTGCCCATAGATTTTTGCCTGGGCAAAATCACCCAAAGCATGAAAAACGGCAATCAAGTTTAATAGGCAAGAGCTCTGGCGTTGAAGATCATTATGGGTGCGTGATATACGCAAAGATTTTCGGTAATAATTTTCAGCTTCGCTATAGTTTCCTTGGAAATAATGGACAACGCCTAAACGGAGTAGACTGGTGGCTTCATTCGCCTGATCTTGGTGAGCACGAGCTAAAGATTGAGACTGGTTGAGAATTTTGGTGGCTTCGTTGAATTCCCCTAAACGAACCAACGTGAAAGCCCATTCATTCAAGCCTTTTGCTTTCATAAACATATTATTGGCTTTTTGAGCATGATCAACGGCCGTTTTGGCATACATAACGGCCGTTGGGAAATCACTAATCGCTTGATAGTAAGTGGCATACTTGAGCGCCACTTCTGCTTGCTGCTCGTCATTGGCAGAGTGGTTGGCGAGACCTTGCAGGCGGGTGAGGGTTTCGGCTTGCGGCTCGCGTTGGCCCGTCAGGTGATAAACCTCGACGAGATTGAGCAGTAAATTGTATTGTTGTGCTTGCTGCGCTGCGGAGAGCGCCGTTCCGTCAGTGGGCGTGTCTAGCAAGTTTAGGGCGCGGGTGAAATAACCAAGCGCCGCTTCGTTGGCAAACTGTTCGGCCGCTTGTTCGCCAGCTTGGGTCAAATAGAAAATCGCTTTGTCTGGCACATCCCCTTGTTCAAAATGAAAACCGATAAGCGGCAGCAAAAAGCGGGTTTGTTCATCCAGTTCAGCTTCCAATTTTTCCGCGACTTGTTTGTGGACTTCCCGGCGCGTGGCTTTGGGGACGGTGGTATACGCCACTTCTTGAATGAGGATGTGGCGGAACATCCATTCCCAATCTTCTGCAATTTGGGATTGGCTGAGGCGGTCGGCAAGTTGACGGACTTCTAGCAGCGACAGCGTGGGTTCAACCGTATCCGTTTCTGTGATGTGGGAGAGCAACTCTTGCCAAAACGTGCGTCCGATGATGGCGGCGTGCTGAGTGATGCGTTTGTTGCCGGCGGGCAGCCGATCCAGGCGGGCGGCGATGATGTCTTGCACAGAACCAGGGACTTCCACATCAGCAGTGGCACGGGTGACGTGCCAGGTATTGGTGGTATCGTCCTGTCCCAAGGTGCCATCTTCAATGAAACTGCGGATGATCTCTTCGACGTAGAAGGGGTTGCCTTGTGTTTGTTTGATGATGAGCTGAGTCAGGTCAGTCGGCAGCTCTTGGTCGAGTAATTCTGTGATGAGTTGTTGTGCTTGGGTATCGTTCAGCGCGGGTAGGGTAATGACTTGATGGTCTTGGTTTAGTTCTGCCTGAATATTGCCCAGGGAAGAAGTGGGGTCTTCTGCCGGACGGCTGAGAATCAAAACCATGCCGCCTTTATTTTGGAATACGCCGCGAGAAATCATTTGCAGCAGTCGTTCCAGGAAGGACATGGACAGCATATCGGCCCAATGAAGGTCGTCGATGATGAGCAGCATGGGGGCTTGACTGGCGGCGGCGAGGTAGATGCGTTCCAGGGAGAGGAAGGTTCTGTCGCGGCGCTGTTCTGGGTCGAGGGCGGCTAATGGGCTATCGGGCAAGTTGAAGCCGAGAATGCTGGACACGGACCCGAGTTGATAGTGGAATTCGGTGTCGTCCAGGGTGGGTTGCAGGCTGTGGAGTTCGTTGCTGATTTGGGTAACGGCCGTTTCCACGCCCACATCACGACTCAACCCAAACAACGACCGGATTTGCTCGATGATGAAGGCATAGGGCGTGGTGCGCGTATGCGGATAGCCAGTGCCGGTGACGATGCGGGTGCGCGGGTAGGTGCCGGCGACCCAGGCTACAAACTCCCGCCGAATTCTGGATTTTCCGATACCGGCGTCTCCGAAAACGGCCATTGCTTGCCACCTTCTTGAGCGCACAATATCCCGATACGTATCCAGCAGTTCGAGGAATTCAAGTTCACGCCCCACCATGGGCGCGTAGAGACCCGCCAGTCCACGCACAATGCCGCGTTCTGCCCGTTCTCCATTTACTAAATAAACGGTGATCGGTTCGCTTTTGCCTTTGACGGTGATTTGCTGAGGCGGTTCCAGGTCGAAAATGGCCTGTACGGGCTGGGCGGTGGTGGCGCTGATGAGAATGCGGCCCACCGGGGCGGCGTGTTCCAGTCGAGAAGAAAGATTGACGGTATCACCCATCACGGTATAGCTGCGCGTTTTTAGGCCGCCGACCAGTCCCGCCAGCACAGGCCCGGTATTTAGCCCGATACGCATGGCGACGCTGAAGCCGCGTTCTTTTTCCAGCGCGTTGCTGAATTCGCCAATGACGCGCTGCATCGCCAGAGAGGCACGCACGGCCATTTCTTCATGATTTTCCAGGGCTTGCGGTGCGCCAAAGAGGGCCATCACGGCATCACCGCTGTATTTGTCTACGGTTCCGCCATAGCGGTGAATCTCCACAGTGACGGCTTCAAAGAGGCGGTTCATGATGTTGGCCACGTCTTCGGGGTCGAGGTTTTCGCTGAGGGCGGTGTAGCCGGAGACGTCGGCAAAGAGCACGGTGACGCGCTTGCGTTCGTTGGATGCCTGGTCTGGCTGCATGAGGGTGGCGAGTCGTTCCCGCAGGAGGTCGAGCGCAGTGTCTACAACAAGATCTCCCAGGGCGCTGCGCTGGGCTTCCAGCGCAACGATGGTGGTTTCGATGTTATTGATTTCTTGTTGTTGTGAAACTAAAGGGCCAGTTGAATCGCTCATTTTGGTATTGGTTTATGTTTGTTTGATTTAGAGTATAACATGATTATAGTTGTGGTTTGGTCTTGGTTTCTGTAAATCAAGTATCAAACAAAGGGTCAGCCAGAACACAACATGGTGACCCTGTAAATTTAACTGTTTGTCTGGATGATAACGGCCGTTTCTGCCAAAAAAGGTTACGGCTGCATATAAGTTGCACTTTTTCACAGGAGAGATTTATGTTAGCCCCCATTGATTTTTTTGATTTAAGCGCGGCGGAAACGGCCGTTTTCTTTGAAGGCTGCACGTTTGTCTGGGATGCAATTCCCCAAATTGCGGCGCATACCGCCCGCTTGGTGGGGAATGAGCAGACCATTTTGGGTGAGGTGATGCCTGGAGCCTACCTGAGCGACCGTCCCCTTTATATTGCTGAAGGCGCACGGATTGAGCCGGGGGCCTATGTGCATGGGCCGGCCTATATTGGCCCGAATGCGGTTGTGCGGCATGGGGCATTTGTGCGTGAGAATGTGATTATGCTGGACGGGTCTATTCTCGGTCATGCCAGTGAGGCGAAGAACAGTCTCTTTTTGCCCAAATCAGCCGCGCCCCATTTTAATTATGTGGGCGATTCGATTTTAGGACATCATGTGAACTTGGGGGCGGGAACCAAGCTGAGCAATCTGGGCATGTTGAGTGAGAAAGATAAGCAGTCGGGAAAACGGCCGTCTATTGTGCTAATAATTGACGATGAAACCTACGATACAGGGCTGGCAAAGACTGGGTGCAATTCTGGGGGATGATGCGCAAACGGGCTGTAATTCAGTCTTGAATCCAGGATGTGTTATCGGAAAACGTACCTTGATTTACGCGAATCTGAGTTTGCGGAAAGGTTTCCATCCGGCAGATAGTATTGTGAAGCTGCGGCAAACTGTGCGACGGATTGATCGGTTGGAGAGGTGAAAAAGTGGCAAGGGGGCAAGGTATTGGCGTATCGCGCTACTTTGCAACCCTGCAACTCTGCAACTTTGCCACCTTTATCGACTTCCTTTTTGACCAGCATTACGCAGTTCCGTTGAGGAAATATCTTTGCGGAAGGGGATGGGCGTGAAGAGGGCTTCAAAGCCTGGGGGAATGGTGAGGTCGGAGGCTTGCTGGAAACGGCCGTTGTCAGCCACCCGTCCCGCCACCAGAAAAGAACAACCCCGACTGGCTATTTCAGATAGCGATAGCAGCATGTGATCATAACTGTCTTCGTAAAAACGAGGTTCGAAGATGCGCTGGGCGGTGTCGTAGCCTACGACAAAGGTTGTACCGGGATAAATCCGTGATTTTTCGATAAACGTGGGCGCTGTGCTGACGTAAACCGTGTGGCGACCGGCAAATTGAGCCAGGCGGTGCAGTACCGTTTCCAAGGGCAGCGGCGGCTTATCGGCATTGGTGGCGGACAGTTCAAAGGCGACGGGTTTGCCGGTTAGATTGCTTGCCGCTTGCGCCATCTTCAGATGACCTTTGTGCAGGGGGTTGAAGGAGCCGGAGAGGAGCAGGTGGGCAGGATGGGCTGTGGGGGATAAACGGCCGTTGTCCGCAATGCTAAAAAAAGGCAGTTCCCCATGCAACAGGGCTTGTACATTCCCTTCAAAATCATCGTGCGTTTCAGTCAGGTAGTCTCCGGTTCCTAGGGGCAGGAGTAAATTGGCTTCAAGGCCGCACACTTCAGCCAACAAGGAGAGCATGAGATTGCTAACCACCTCTTCTTCACCAGCCCGATCTCGTTGCTGCCTTTCTCTAGTTGGATTGAGATGCATGTCAGCTTTTCTGGTTGCCAAACGGCGATGTAAGCGCGGTGTTCACCACGCTTGGGGCGGTCGGTGATGATGGTGGCGGTGCAAGACAAACCTATCACCGGCGTTGCGGTAGATTGCAGCCATCTGGCTCTCGTATAAGCACGACCGGCCATGAGGCGAGCTGTTTCTTCGGCAACATATTGAGCTGGCGTTTGCCCCAAAAACGCATCGAAACTGGCTTCGCTGTAGGGCACCAAGGCTTCAAGCAGCGTGCGTGAGGCGCCGGCTACATTGAGCAGATTGGAAAGTGCCTGCGTGCCAGCCCCCGCCGCCACGAGGACGAGTTGCATTGGGCTGTCATGGATGGCTTGAACGAGTTGCCGAGTATTTGAGTCCATGGCGCAGAATTGTAGCAGGTTGCCTGTTCACCTCACAGGCTGCCTGTGTTTCATAGATCATTTCAAAACGTGATACCATTTGCGTCAGGTCTGCTTCACTTGGATAAACTAGAAAAGATTTATTCGCAGATGACGCAGATTAAAGAAAACCATTGGTAACTTGCTAATCAGGAATATCAACTGCATGGCAGACAATCAACAAGATCCCAAAAGCAATAATCCTAAAAACTTTTTACTCTACCTTTCGTTTGCGGCTGTATTATTTGGTATTTTTATTGCCACCTATTGGATTGGAAAAGGGTTAACCGAGACGCCTTTTGATTTGCCGCCTTTACCGGCCTATTTTGGGGTGCTGCTGGCGGTGGCGGGGTTGGCAATTGGCGGGTATACGCTCAATAAACAGGGGGAGCCACCCGAGGAATCGGCGGACTTGGCAACCCGGTGGCGGGAAACTAGGGTGTCGCGCTTTTTGTCGAAAAACGGCCGTTATCTCTCCTTCATCTTCGCCATTTTACTGACAATCTACGTATTGTGGTGGCTGGCAAAAAGCCCGCCCCAAGCAAACTATAGCCGTTATTTCTGGCTGTGGTTGGTCTCGGCCGTGTTGTATCTGCTGGCCGTTGCCCCCAGCCTCTCAATTTCCTGGGACATACGGGCGTGGTGGGAAAGAAATCGACAGCTTATTTTGCAGTTGTCGGCGCTTGTTTTGGGAGCATTCCTGGTTCGGTTTTGGCGGGTCGCGTCACTGCCTTTTGCGTTGGGTGGCGATGAAGCGTCGCAAGGATTGGAAGCAGTGCATGTCTTGGAAGGCACGCTGCGCAATCCCTTTACAACAGGCTGGCTCGGCGTGCCTACGATGGGCTTTTTCTTCAATAGTTGGTCGATTGATTTGTTTGGCAGCACGGTTTTTGGCTTACGGTTGCCCTGGGTTCTGGTGGGGACGGCGACGGTTTTGGTAGTCTTTTTCCTGGTGAAACGGTTGATGGGCGTGCGCTTGGCTTGGGCAACGGCCGTTATCCTCTCCTTTTACCATTACCACATCCACTACTCACGGCTGGGGTCGAACCAAATTGCAGACCCCTTCTTTTTGGCATTGGCGTTACTGTTCCTCTATCGCGCCCTGGATCGAAAAAATAATTTAGACTGGGCCTTAACGGGAGCCGTTTCTGCCTTGGCGCTTTATTTTTATGCGGGTGCCAGATTAACGCCGATCATCATTCTTGTGGTGTTGGGCTACTTGTTTTTGCGGCAACCTCGACAGTTCTTTCCCCAATATGGACGTGGTATTTTGATTGCCACCGGAGCTTTTTTGATTGTGGGGGCGCCAATGATTCAGTATGCCTTCCGCTTCACTGATGATTTTAATGCGCGGGTCAACGAAGTCGGTATTTTTCAGAGTGGTTGGTTAGACCTTGCCATGGAGGTTCAAGGGACGGGGCCGGTTCCCGTTTTGCTTGAACAATTTCGCCGCGCGATATTGGCGTTTAACTTCTATGCTGACCGGACGGTTTGGTACGGCTTACGGGAGCCGCTGCTTTCTCCGTTTTGGGGCGTGATGTTGTGGGTGGGGATGGGCTACGGCGTGATACGCCTATTTGGGCGCGGTTCCAATCCACGTTATGCCCCGATGGTTGCCTGGTGGTGGGGCGGCATGTTGCTGGGCGGTTTTTTAACGGAGAGCCCACCATCCAGTCAACGGTTGATTACGGTGGCTGTGCCGGTGAGTTTTTTCCTGGCGGTGGCTAGTTGGCAACTGATTCGTCTGGTATTGGGTGTATTTACACGAGGTAAATATCCGAACTCGTTGGCGAACGGGCTGTTAGCTGGCGCGATTGTTTTGTTTTCGTTAGGCAGTCTGCGGCTTTATTTTGTTGAGTATTTGCCGCAGCGTATTTATGCCGGGCCGAATGCGGAAATGGCGACGACGATTGTGCCGGAGTTGTTACCCTTGACGGGGGATCATGAGTTTTTGTTTGTCGGGCCGCCCCATATGTATTGGGGATTTTCAACGCTGCGCTATCTGGTTCCCCATGCCACGGCACAAGATGTTCATGATCCAATTGATGAGATTGACGATGTGAGCCGGATTGGGATCCAGCCAGGAATGGGGGCTGTTTTTATTTTTCACGAGCTGCGTGTTTCTGATTTTGCTCAGGTTGAAGCGGTGTATCCCGGTGGTTTGTATAAAAAAATAACGTCGCCAGTAAACGGCCGTTTACTGGCGACGTTATATGTATTGCCACCTGGTTTTCAGGAGTGATCGTTATTCAAACGTGTCTGGTCGTTTGATTTCATTTCGGAACATGGGGCTGGGTTTCACCGTCCAGCCGTTCTCATCCACATCGGTTTGCGCATGTTCCAGGAATCCCTGAACACGGCTGTCGAGCAAATCAACCTGATGTAGCAGCAGCGCTTCCAATGTCTTCGGCTCTGTGGGCGAGCCCCATTCCAGATTGCCATGATGAGACGCGATGAGATGGACGAGAGACTGCACATCTGCCGGCGGAATGTCGCCCAATTCTTGAGCCGCCCGTTCCACCATAATAATAGCGCGAACGATGTGGCCCACTAAACGGCCGTCTTCCGTGAAATTAAATGAGCCAGCCACATCATACTCGACTGTCTTGCCCATATCGTGTAACAGCGTTCCTGAAATCAACAAATTTCTATTGACATAAGGATAATGGCTGGCAAGGAAATCAGCGACAGTTGACATGCTCAATGTATGTTCTAAAACGCCGCCAATATAGGCGTGGTGCATTTGCCGAGCGGCTGGGGCATTGGCATAGAGCGCTAAAAAGCGCTCTTCAAGCAGAATGTGACTGACCAGTCGCTTCCACGGATCGGAGAGGCTTTCAATCGTTTGCCGTAATTCGGCGATCATCTCAGCTTGTGGTCTGGGGCTGCTGGGCAGCAGATCCTCCATTTGCGATGTTTGATTTCGGATTAAATCGGTGGTGCTAATTTGCAACGAGTCTTTGTAATTA
This sequence comes from uncultured Chloroflexia bacterium, assembly GCA_963747345.1. Taxonomy (GTDB): domain Bacteria; phylum Chloroflexota; class Anaerolineae; order Promineifilales; family Promineifilaceae. The sequence continues at coordinate 46,851 of CAVVFA010000030.1, forward strand.
TTGGCGCGGCCCGTCAGCAAAACCACTTCACCCGAACGCACCCAACTGCTAACATGGTCTGGAACATCCCAAAAAACTCCGGAAACCGTTCCCGTTTTATCACGCGCAGAGAATAGCAAAAAAGGACGGTCGTCTTTGGTCGTGCGTCTAGCAACATCTTGTAGTAAGAATAATTCATTAACCAGGTCATCGCCTGGGCGTAAATCAGAAACAAAGAATGATTTCATGGTTACCTCTTTTTTATAACGATGCTGACCCAAGGGGTTTAGTTTTGAGTAATTCAACTTTATGATAGTTTAAACCCTTTGGGTCTCTCGAGTAAAAAATAATATCTGAATAAATGTTTTTCATTGAATGAGTGGATTGTAATTGATTTTTGAGATATTGGCAGGTTGGGTGCATCCGCTAGAATTGAGGATAGCAAAGAAAATCATTTTCACATCTTATCCTTAATCTGATACAATCGATTTAGATTTACATAAAACACAAGTAGCCGTAGCCTGAGCGTTCGACTGAGCTCAGTCGAACGCTCAACCGTCGTGGCACATAGATTCTGGCAGATACCTGTACAGTTACAAATAATACGGTTGACGGCTTTTTTGATAAGGGTGATGATGAAGGAGCAAAAAGCATGAAAAAAATAATTATTGGTATGTCGGGCGCAAGTGGTGTGATTTATGGCATCCGTCTGTTAGAAGTTTTGCGTGGGCAAGCTGATGTTGAGACCCATTTAGTCATGAGCACGGCCGCCGCCACAACAATTGGGTTGGAGACAGATCAATCGCCAGAACAAATCATGCAGTTGGCTGATGTGGTGTATCGGTTCCGTGATATTGCAGCCGCGATTGCCTCTGGTTCCTTTAAGACACATGGCATGATAGTCGCCCCTTGTTCCATGAAGACGTTAGCGGGTATTGCCAATTCCTTTAGCGACAATTTGCTTTTACGTGCCGCCGATGTTGTGCTAAAAGACCGCCGCCGTCTCATCCTCGTTGCCAGAGAAACGCCGCTCCATTTGGGTCATTTGCGGCTGATGACACAAGTTACTGAAATGGGCGCGATTGTGGCGCCACCAATGCCCGCGTTTTATCATAAACCTCAGACAATTGATGACATCGTAAATCAAACAGTAAATCGCGTATTAGATTTGTCCGATATTGAACTGTCACAAGATTTGTTTCAACGGTGGCAAGGAGGCAAAGCGAGCCTTGACTGATGCAGACCGAGAAGAAGCATTACTTTATTTACAGACGCATCAAGTGATGGTGTTAGCAACAGTGGGAGAAGAAGGGGTTTGGGGAACGGCCGTTTTCTATGCCAACCAGAATTTCAATTTATACTTTCTCTCGGCGGGGCATACACGCCATGCCCAAAACTTCAGCTATCAACCACACATCGCCGCCACCATACAAGAAGATTATGCAGATTGGTCAGAAATAAAAGGCATTCAGCTAGAGGGTGTAGTTGAGCAAGTAAGCGGCATTGCGCAAATCAAAATAATCGCCCAGTACAGCAAAAAATACCCATTTCTTGCGAACGCCAACACCAAAATGGCGCAGGCATTGACCAAAGTTAATTGGTATCAGCTAACGCCAACACGTCTTTATTTTATTGATAACAGCAAAGGGCTGGGTCACAGAGTTGAAATTTCGCTGACAGGTTGATAGGTGACATTAAATTGGCGCTCCGAAACGAGGAAGGAGAGTGCCGCACGCTTCGGTTCGGAATACCAATCAAGTTATTTCTCCATCCACTTATCCATAACCATCTTCAGATAATTTACATACTTCGGGGAATCGTAAAGAGCCAGCGCCGCTTCCTCAATATCAAACGGATCGTCCAGCTCCAATATCCCATTCAAGTAAGCCGCATCACACCGAATAACCGCTTCTTGGAACATATTGGCTCCTTGCAATTGAAGTTGAATAGGCGCAGTTGCCAATGATTTCCCTTTTAGCGTGTGGAAAACCCCACCTTGTCTGCCAACTAACAAGACATCATTGATCATGTTTTTTGAGATAGCTTTGTTTTCTTTTTCATAGGAAGCCGACATTTGATCAATTAGTTGTCGCCAGCGAAGATCGTTTTGTTCACCGAGAATACGGATTCCATCCTTCAATACCAAAAAACGAATAGAGGCTGGCACAATCCGATACCGTTGTTTTTTCATACCACTACGGTACTTTTTGTTTAACGATTCGGTGACTTCTTGTTCCTTCTTTCTAGGATAACAAACATAAATAGTTGTGCCATCTTGTTCCACTTCAACCACATCTGGGTATTTACTCAGGAATTTGCGAAAGCTACCACTCCCCAACTGTGACTGTTCAAAACCATCCCGACTGAGTACAGCCATCTGTTCCTTCAATATACTAGCGCGAACACGAGAAGTCCCATCTGCTAAAAGTTTATCCAATGCTTGGCGGAGCAGCGACGTCACATCTTCTTCAGACAGCTTTGGCATAGGAACAAGCTCTTCATAAAAAATATACTCGTCACACAAACCAACAAAACTACGACTTGCTGTATGTTTTACGCCCACGCCAATAACCTGCTTGCCCCGCTTCCTCAATGACTGTACCAAAGGCGTAAAATCTCTGTCCCCTGTAATGAGTACATAGGTGTTGTATTGATGACCATCGACTAGCGTATCCATCGTATCGACAACGATTTGCATGTCAGCTAAATTCTTGCTGAAATTATTGATGCGTACTGTGGATTGCGTGGTGAACCCTGCGATGGTTAACTGCTCCAATAATTTTTGATTCTGACGCCAATCACCATACGACCTACGCAAAACAATACGGCCGTTATTGGTCATTATCTCAATCTTTTCTAAAATAAAGTTGATATCGAATTGCAGATTTGCCTGTTTTGCGCCGATGACCAGATTATCTAAATCCAGAAAGACAGCGATGTCGTTTTTCATTAAATCCCACCATGGGTCGATATTGATACTCCCAAGTTTTGTTCCATGCAATTCTACTCAATATAGGGTTTCTCGCAATTGTTTCCCGGGAAACATACTCAATCACTTTTCTGCAATCACCACGAAGCCTGAGATTGTCGAAGACTGTCACAAGTTGGGCTTCGCTAAGCTTGCTCTGTACCGCAAAGCGTGACAGAAACTTGAATGTGATGTTTCCCGGGAAACATTGTTTTTGCGATTTGCCCAATCCATGTTACCATAACGTGATAAACAATATGTCAACCTAATGGCAACTGATTGCCTGAGCAGTGAGGAGGTCGGCAATGACAGAAAACGAGAATCAAACAATTGAACCTGTGCCCGATGAAGAAGACACACAAAATCAGAATAAAGGGTGTGGCGGTTTTTTCTATGGCGGTAAACCGTGGGACGCATTCAAAACGATTGCGCTGATATTTTCCTTTATCGTCAATATAATTTTCTTTATTGTATTGCTGACTATTGCCCCACTTATCTTGCCAATTGTCAATGAAATAGTTAATCCATTGGTTTCCGGCTTGAACCAGAGCTTTGTCGATATGGGAGAGGCTGAAATTACCCGTCAGATTATGGTGGATGATGAGATTCCCATCAATTTTGTACTTCCATTAGATACGCAAACAAGTGTAATTGTGACGCAGGGTGTACCTTTGAATAATATTCCGGCACAATTTCTTTTGCCGGGGGGCGGTGGCTATATCAATGGCCTTGTGTCTTTGACTTTGCCTGTGGGATTGGAATTGCCCGTGCAGCTATCGTTGGAAGTGCCGGTAGACCAAATCATTCCTGTTCAATTGGCTGTCGATGTGCAGATTCCATTGGATGAAACAGAGTTGGGAAAACCCTTTGCTGATTTGCAAGCAATCTTTGGCCCACTTGATAAAACATTGAGTGGGTTGCCAAAAAGCAACGAAGATTTATTTAATCGTATTCTGCAACCTGTTCCTGAAACTGAAGAGGTTCCTGAAGAGAGCAGCGGAAACTAAAGAGATTTCGTTAAGATTTTGATGATTGGCTTGCCCGAGAATTGATAATTTTCGGGCAAGTTTGATCTTGCTAGGAATGTTGAATGTCTGATACACCACCCGTATGTGATTATGAAGGCTCTGATTATCGCACCCGCTTTTGGGAGAATCAGGGTCGGGATTATGAAGACCAGGTAGAGCGCATTGCTTTGCGCCAGATGATGCCGCCAACCGGTGGCACGCTCATCGAAATTGGGGCTGGATTCGGCCGTTTGGCTGATGAGTATGTGGGATATGAGCGCGTGGTCTTGTTTGATTATTCGCGTTCGTTACTGCGAGAAGCGCAAGCCCATTTGGGTGATGATCCCCGGTTTATTTATGTGGCAGGGAATTGGTATGATATGCCATTTGTCGATGGGTTGTTCGATACTATTGTACAGATCCGCACCTTGCATCATGCGGCGGATGTGCCAGCCTTGTTTTCCCAGTTGGCGCGTATTGCCAAGCCGGGCGGCGACTACGTGCTGGAATTTGCCAATAAGCAGAATTTTAAAGCGATTCTGCGGTACCTGGCAAAACGGCAAGATTGGTCGCCCTTTACACCCGAGCCAGTGGAATTTGTAGAACTGAATTTTGATTTTAATCCTGGTTGGATTCGAGAGCGTTTGCAGGAAGTGGGCTTTTATCCAGGGAACATGCGCACAGTGTCCCACTTCCGTGTCGGGTCGGTGAAGGATAAAGTGCCTACTGGCTTACTGGTCATCGCAGATTCGATGGCGCAGCGCACGGGCAATTTGTGGCAGTTGTCGCCCAGTGTATTTGTTCATAATGCGAATCCATCTTGGGGTGAACCAGCAGAAGAGAATCTCTTTTTTGCTTGCCCAACTTGCGGCACGCCTTTAAGTGATGAAGCTGATTCCCGATTAGTTTGCCAAAATACCGCATGTAACCGGCAATGGCGTGTGGAAGATGGCTTGTATGATTTCAAAGAACCAATTTAGTCGCTAACTAAATTTTATGCTTCCGACAACGGCCGTTTCCCCCTCAACCCTGATCACAGAACAACCCTTACGCCCCTTCCTCAAATGGGCTGGTGGTAAGCAGCGGCTCATTGCTCATTATCAAGAATACTTTCCCGATTTCGACGACATCAACCGGTATTACGAACCGTTCATTGGCAGTGGCGCAATTTTCTTCCACTATCAACCGGAAACGGCCGTTCTCGCTGACCGTAACGAAACCTTGATGGAAGTGTATCGGGCCGTGCAGCAAGATGTAGAGGCTGTCATCAAAGCGCTGCGCGTGCATTACAACGATTCTGATTATTTCTACGAAGTGCGGGGGCAAGATGTGGGTGAACTGACATTGGCCGAACGGGCGGCACGCATCATCTTCCTCAATAAAACTTGTTACAATGGCCTGTTCCGTGAAAATTCCAAAGGGAAATTCAACGTACCATTTGGCCGGTATAAAAGTCCCAAAATCTGCAATGAAAAACGGCTGCGACGCGCTTCACGAGTACTGCAAAATGTGACCTTGCTGGCGGCTGATTTTGAGGATGTGGTGGAAACGGCCGTTGCTGGTGATTTCGTATATTTTGATCCCCCCTATGCCCCCTTGTCCGCGACCAGCAGTTTTACCCAGTATGACAAACACGGCTTTGCCCTCGCTGACCAAATTCGTTTATCAGAAACGGTGGCGAAACTAACCAAACGCGGCGTCAAGGTTATGTTAAGTAATTCCAGCGCCCCCATCATCTATGACCTGTATGAACGTGATTACCAGCTCGTAGAAATGCAAGCCCGGCGCAACATCAATAGCAAAGGCAGCCAGCGCGGTCTCGTCAAAGAACTGCTAATTCTCAACTATTGAGCTTGCCCTTTTTCCAGCCTTCACTAAAATCCCCCGCCATGAATAAAAACAAAATTTGGAGCGTGTGCCTACTTGTGGCACTGCTTCTTTCTACTGGTATTGATGAGCCAATTCTGGCGCAAGATGATGACGCGCCAATCAATCCATTTGGCGTGATCGAAAGTTACGAAGACCCCGCCAAGGCGGATAGTTTAGGCGTAGCTTGGACGCGGGTGCGCTTTCAATGGGCTGATGTGCAAGCAGCGGGAGCCGATTCGTGGGAAACAGAAACCATCGATGCCCAAATCGACGCTGAAATCGAAGCCGGGCGGGAAGTGGTCGGCTTACTCATCGGCATTCCCGATTGGGCGCGAGGCGAGAATGAATTGCCCGCTGGTCTGTATTTGCCTCACGACGACCCTGACAACACCTGGGCGCAGTTTGTGCGCGAAGCCGTCAGCCGTTACGAGGGACGGATTGACCATTGGATCATCTGGAATGAACCCGATATTTCTGATCCGGAAACGCCTGGTCACACCTGGGACGGGGATGTGGCTGATTTTGTGCAGTTGCTTCGCATAGCCTATTTGGTGGCGAAGGAGACCAATCCCGAGGCGATGATTCATCTACCGGCCATCACCTATTTTTGGGATCCCGGCTACATCGACACATTTTTTGATACGTTGGTCGCAGACCCAGATGCCTTTGCCCATAATTATTATTTTGACGTGGCGACTACCCATCTCTATTTTCAACCAGAGCGCGTTTATGAACTCGTCCGATTATTTTATGAATCGATGCACAGTCGCGGAATTGAGGGGAAGCCGGTCTGGTTAGTTGAGACAAATGCGCCGCCCATTGACGACCCGTATTGGGGTGTTAAGGAATGGACGCTGTCGGTGACATTGACGGAGCAGGCGGCGTTTATGCCCCAGGCGATGGTTTCAGCGCTGGCTGCTGGCGCGGAGCGTATTGCTGTCTACAAATTGAAGGATACGCCGGGTGATAAGGCGGCCAATCCGGAGCCTTTTGGACTGGTGAAGCGGGATGGCAGCCGGCGGCCTGCTTTTGATACATATCGGGAGTCGATTGAGCAGTTGGGGGGCGCAACGGCCGTTACCCGCGAAAGATGGGACGAAATCGGCCAGTTCCAGGTTTATCAGGATGAACAAACGACTACTGTGCTTTTTGCCCGTTTGCCGCAGCCGCAAGTAGCCAAAGTGCCAGCCATAGTTGAGCAAGCGGCGTTGGTAGACATGTGGGGCAAGCGGCTGGAGGATGTCGTGGCCCGGAATGGCGTATTTACCATCGAACTGCCTGGGGCGCTCTGTTCCCAGTCTATTGGCGATTATTGCATGATCGGTGGCACAACCTATTACCTGATTCAAGAACAACCATCCCTGCCGCCAACGCCCACATCCACTGCCACGCCTTTACCCACAGAAACGCCAGCCCCAACGCTTACCGCGACCGCCACCGCCACCAGTTCCCCAACGGCGACTGCTTCGGCACACCTGAACCAGCACCCACACAGACTGAAATACCAGCAAAAGTGGTTGTTATGTCAATTGTGGAGGAAACGGCCGTTCCTGCTCCTACTAGTACACCCGAAAAAAGTCCCCCATCCTCCTGTCTTCGGGCACCTTCTTGGTCAGTGCGTTGGTGGTATTAATTTTGATTTTGTGGCTTTGGCGACGGATGAAATAATTTGAGGATTGATTCCAATGAAATAAAGCACTAATATATGGTCAATAAAAAGACCGATTAAAAGATTTTTACTAAGGTTTTTTATTGAGAGGTGACAGATGGAATTAATTCTAACAAAATTTTCGGCAAGTATTTCTGAACTAAAGAAAAACCCAACAGCCCTTTTGACACAAGCCGAAGGCGAACCGGTGGCCATATTAAACCACAATCGGCCAACCGCATATCTTGTTCCAGCCGATATGTATGCTGCCATGGTTGAACTTTTGGAAGATTATGAGTTGGGGCAGATTGTCCGTGAACGACAGGCAGAGAAAAAAGATGCCCTTGAAATAGATATCAATGACCTATAGCCTAAAATTTTTGCCGACTGCATTGAAAGAGTGGCAAAAGCTGGATAAATCAAATCAGGTACAGTTAAAAAAAGAAACTGGCTGAACGACTCCAGAATCCGCATGTACCGGCAAGTAAATTGCATGGTTTTGATTCAGTTTACAAAATAAAGCTGCGTGCATCCGGTTTTCGTTTGGTCTATGAAGCTGATGATGACACAATTACTGTGCTGGTCATTGCTGTGGGCAAACGAGATCGAAATGACGTATATGAAAAGGCGAAGATGCGCCTTTCATAAAATTATGAGGAGAGACGTCCATTATCATATCCTTTGATCGTGTGCTAATATTTTCATGAAGAAACGGATATATTTGTTGTTCCTCTTGCTTTTGGCAGGTGACTGCTTATTCACACGAGATGCCGTTGCCCAACAAAACGCGCTCCCCCTATTCATTCAGAACGAAGCCCAAATCAATTTTCCCCAAGACGTTCGCTTTCTCCTGGAATGGCCGGCAGACGCCACCATCACCTCCGCTGTCCTCAACTATGATGTAAACAACGTAAGTTGCCTGGACGCGGCCGCCCAAGTGCCTGTTAATTTGGTGACAAACACAGACAGCATCGTGGCCGACTGGACGTGGGTCATGGGGCGCTCTGGCAATCCGCCGCCGGGAGCCGAACTGAGCTGGTCATGGACGTTGACCGACAGCGAGGGCAACGTCATGGAAACCCCCGTGCAAACCCAAACTTTCACCGACGACCGTTTTCCCTGGCAAACCATCTCCGCAGAAAGCATCAACCTGCACTGGTATCGTGGCGAAGAAGTGGGGCCAATATTACTGGATGCGGCCGTGGCCGGACTGGATACGCTCGAAAACGACATGGGCATCCAACTGCAAGACGACGTAGACATCTACATCTACGGCAGTGCCGCCGATATGCGCGATGCGCTCTTGTTCGTGCAGGATTGGGCGGGCGGTGTTGCCTTCGACGAATACAACACCATCCTCATGGGCGTGGAGCCGTCCAGCGCCGAAGGCTGGGGACGCAGCACCATGCGGCATGAATTGGCGCATCTGGTGGTGGGTCAATATGGCTGGAGCTGCGTTGGCGGCTCGCGCCCCACCTGGCTCAACGAAGGGCTGGCAATGTACGCCGAAGGCGAGCCAGACGCCGATACGATTGCCAGCATCCAGTTAGCCACCCAAGACAACAGTTTCGAGCCGCTGCGCAGTCTCAACGGTTCTTTTTCTTCGCATGGGCCAGCGGCGGGTATCGCTTATGCGCAAAGTTACAGCGTCGTCGATTTCTTGCTGCGCCAATACGGCCAGGAGGCGATGCAGTTGCTTTTGCAGACGTTGGCCGCTGGCACAAGCTATGATGAGGCGCTGACGCAAGTGTATGGCCTGGATGTGGATGGCGTGGAAGCGGCCTGGCGCGTAGCGATGGGATTGCCGCCGCGCACATTCCCGCCAACGCCGACGCCCATCATCGCCGCCAACGTGCCCACGGCCGTTCCCCTCGGTAAACCGGAAAACGTGCCCACGCCCCCTTCTGCTGCTGAGATACCTGATAATGGGGAGGAACGGCCGTTGTCTACCAACAATATCGAAATTTGCGGCTTGGGCATGATCCCATTGTTGGGTATAGGTCTTGTTATTTCTATGCAAGCACGGCGGAAGAAGGGTGAGAGGTGAAGGTTAGAAACGGCCGTTAAAAGATACCATTATCTGATCGAGTTTTCTAAGGGTACAGCCGTGTTCAAGTGGTCTAGCTTACCCCATATTCCTCTGGTCAACGTGGCAAGACGACAGTATGGTAGGTTTATTTTTCGCATGAGACAAACGGGTATATATAAAATCACAAACTTAGTAAACGATAAGTTCTATATTGGACAATCGCGTGATGTTTTTACTCGGTGGAAGGCTCATACAAGTGCATTAAGTGACGATTCAAACGAGTCGGTTATTAGAATGGCCTTTGCCAAGTACAAGTTGAGAGAGCAAGTCAGTAAAGCAGGGGTTTTCGGGAGGTTCAGTTTTGACATCATCGAAATATGTGATGAAGAAAAGCTAATTGAGCGGGAGTTTTACTATATTCAAAAATTGATGCCAGAATATAATGTTCAGCGTATGGGAGCCAATCCAATCTTTCCCAAAAGAGATACCCAAAAGGCACAACAGTTCATACAATATCATAGCATTGAAAAAATGGGTTATTTCCCTGGCGACACAAATGATGATTCAATAACAACTGAAAATGTAAACTATGGGATTTTCACTAAAAACCGCACTGCAATAAACATGCTTGGATCAAGTGTTGTATTAATATTGGGGGGAAAACCAAAAGGTTGTACTCGCAACAGATATTACTTATGGTCAGAATTGGTTGTAGAGGATATTCAGTTTGACCAAGAAAATAAAACTTACGTAGTCCAAGGAATTGAGAATCTATTGGATGAGCCATTTGATCTAACTGATTTGGATGGATTTGATGAATTTAGAATAAAATGCGGCAATTTCGCTTTTGGATTGCAGTCAATGAAAAATAAAGACTTCTTTTATGAAACGATAGTACCAGTGATTGCTAACCACAAAATTAAATCAGTTGTTAGCTATAATAAATGGATTGATGATTTTATTGATAGAGAAGAAAGAAGATTTAATTCTGCTTATGGAGGCAATCAATGAGTCAACAAGATATTCGCTGGCAACAACGCTTCAATAATTACAGCAAAGCTTTAACCCAACTACGGCAAGCCGTCCAATTGGCAGCGCAGCGCCCACTCTCAAAACTCGAAGATCAGGGGATGATCCAGGCATTTGAATTCACCCACGAACTAGCTTGGAACACGCTGAAAGATTTTCTGGAAAATCGTGGTGTCCAGAATTTGTACGGTTCCAAAGACACAACCCGCGAAGCCTTCAAAACGGGTTTAATTGAAAACGGACAGGTTTGGATGGATATGATTCAAAGCCGCAACCTCACCTCCCACACTTACAATGAAACCACGGCCGCCCAAATTATACTGCGCTCGGTCATAAAATGGCATTTTTAGATCCAAATCCTTGAACAACCGTTTTGTAGATGTATCATATGGCTCCAAAAAATCTCGACTAAAAAACGGAGCAATAACAAGAAAATCCCATGATTCAACTACAATTTACCCCAGAAGATATTGACCAACTTTATCGTGAGCGGACAACTCATCCACACCCTCGTGTGCGTCAAATGATGGAAGTTCTCTATTTGAAGGCGTTGGGATTACCTCATCAAGAAATATGTCGTATTACCCGCATTGAGCCGACTACGCTGCGCCGCTACATGAAACTTTATAAAGATGGTGGTATTGAGGCTCTCAAACGACTTAATTTCTATAAACCAATTAGTGCTTTGACGACTCAGGAAGCGATAATTCGTCAGGCATTTACAGAAAAACCACCAGCTACAGTCAAAGAAGCGGTTGAGCGGATTGAAAAACTGACTGGGATTCGACGTGAACAAAGCCAAGTATTGGTCTTTATGAAAAATTTGGGGCTGAAATTACGCAAAGTGGGGCAAATTCCAGCCAAAGCGGATGTGGTCAAGCAAAAAGCGTTTCTCGATAATGAACTAACCCCACGCCTAGCAGAGGCCAAACAAGGAAAACGACATTTGTTTTTCGTTGATGCCGCCCATTTCGTCTTAGCTCCATTTCTGGGCTTTCTCTGGTGTTTTGCTCGTCTGTTTATCCAAGCCCCTGCCGGACGACAACGTTTCAATGTGCTGGCTGCTTTGCATGCCACTTCACGCCAACTGGTAACCGTTACCAATGACAGTTACATCAATGCCCATTCAGTGGTCGCATTGCTCAAACAATTAGCGGAACAATTCACAGATACTGCTATTACCTTAGTGATGGATAATGCTCGCTATCAACGTTGCAAATATGTGATAGAGCAAGCCCAAGAATTAGGAATTGAATTACTTTTCTTACCATCTTACTCTCCACAACTCAATCTAATCGAGCGGCTATGGAAATTCGTCAAGAAAAAATGTCTGTACTCTCATTACCATAAAGATTTCAAGGCATTCAAAGAGGCAATCAGCAATTGCTTAAAACAAACACAAAATGAGTACAAAGATGAGTTGGCTCGGTTACTCACACTTAATTTTCAGACTTTCGAAAATGTCAGTTTATGCCCGTGTTGAGTATATCACCGCCATTCGCAATGACTACTTCCTGGAATTTGAGACCCTCCACAATAACCTGATTCACTTAAAAGAGCGTGAGGAGGATGAACGATGAGCTACGGACTTTCCCCCACTGTCGTCGAAAAGATAAATGCAATACTTGCCCACTATTCGCAAGTAGATAGTGCCACTTTGTATGGTTCTCGCGCCAAAGGCAATTATAAAAGCGGTTCCGACATTGATTTGACGCTGCATGGTGGCTCGGACTTAACCCTGAATATAGTGTACCAAATCCTCAATGATCTTGATGATCTGCTTCTGCCCTACACCATAGACCTTTCTATATTCCATGAAATTGGTGACCCTGACGTCGTAGCGCATATACAGCGTGTCGGCGTTCCCTTTTACCAAAAAGCTGAACCCGTCCCCTTTTTCTGGAATGACTGAAAAACCTAAACAAACATGAAACACCTTTCATTACAGACAGAAATCAACCTGAATTTTAACAAGAAAGAGATGGTTTGGATAAACTTTTGATTGATCTAACCGCATGAGAATATGTCGATTGAGTGTCAAAAGGATGAACTCGTGTCTGTTTTTATCTTATCTAAAAGAACATTTTTTCTCGTTACTGCGGTATTCTTTCTGCTTGGCTGCCAACTGGCGAACGTGGCGCTGGAAAACGGCAGCCCTGCGTCTTCTGTCACCGGAATGACGCCATCGTCTTAAGCAGCGGACAGCCGCTCACAATGGATCCGGCGCTGACGTTGGGCGGGCCAGACAGCCCGTTGGGCCATATTTTTAGCGGCCTGGTTTCTCTCGACACGAATTTGCAGGTTCAGCCGGAATTGGCGGCAGGCTGGGAAGTGAGCGAAGATGGGCTGACCTATACCTTTTATTTGCGGAAGGATGCGCTGTTTCATAACGGCCGTTCTCTCACCGCCCAAGATATCATTTATTCATGGGAACGGGCGGCCGATCCCGCTACTGGCTCTGATACCGCCCAAACCTATCTGGGCGACATCGAAGGGGTGCAAGCCAAACTGGATGGCACAGCCGCGCAGATTAGCGGCCTGCGTGCCATCGACGACCATACCCTGGAAGTGCGCTTGACCGCGCCCATCGTCTACTTTTTGGCGAAGTTGGCCTATCCGGTGGCGTATGTGGTGGATCAGGAAAACGTGGCGCAGTCTGACTGGGACGCATCAGGCCAATGGCAGTGGCCCCTTCAAACTGGAGCGCTGGCAAGACGATGAAATCATCGTGCTGTCCCGTTTTGATGATTACTATTTGGAACCAGCCAAAGTGGGGAACTTATTTATGAGTTAGGGCCAGGACTGGCCTTGTCGATGTATGAACAGGGCGAAATTGACTTGTTGGACGTCGGCGGCAGTATCTTGGAAAAAGCACGAGACCCCAACAACCCGTTCAATCAGGAATTACGCACCACCGTCTGCCCTGTGTACCTCGACGATTGGCCTCAATAATAAACTGGCTCCGTTTGACGATGTGCGGGTGCGGCAGGCGTTTAGCTATGCGCTGGACAAGGAACTGCTCATCGAAACCTTCTCCGAGGGCAATGGCCTTGGTCGCGCAAGGGCTCCTTGCCGCCAGGTATGCCCGGTTACGGCCTGAGCGACGTCGATGGCTATCCGTACAATCCTGAACTGGCACGGCAGTTGTTGGCTGAGGCTGGTTATGCCGATATGAGTACGTTTCCCACGCTGACTTACTCGGTGTCTGGTTATGGGGATGTGGGTGCGTATGTAACGGCCGTTATCACCCTCTGGCAAGAAAATTTAGGCGTCACCATCGAGCCAGTCATCATCGACCCCTACACCTATTACGACGAACTGTACGCGGTAACGTCGGTCATTTTTACAGCGGCGGCTGGTGTGCCGACTATCCCGATCCCGCAAAATTTCCTCGACATTTTGTACCACAGCCAGTCGCGCCAAAATATTGGCGGGTTCAGCGATCCGGACATCGATGCCATGCTCGAAGCGGCGCGCATCGAGCCAGACGTAGACCACCCGTCTGCACCTGTATGCCGACGCGGAACGAGCACTTGTTGAAGCGGCTCCGGTTGTGTTTACCAGTCATGGCTTAACGGCCGTTCTCGTCAAACCCCATGTCGAAAACTACGTGCTCACCCCGATGGGTGTGCGCCAGTGGCAGAATGTTTCAGTGAACAGTGAGCCGTAAACCGTAAGGGTACAGATCACGGATTACGGAATACGGATAACGGTCTATTATTTGCATCCCAGCCCACTCCCCGTTACGATCATCGCTCCAAGCAAGCCGGGTGATCGCGGCTGGCGGTTCCGTAGGAAACGTTGGCTGAGGAAAGTCCGCACTCCACAGAGCACGGTGCCGGCTAACGGCCGGGCGAGGTGACTCGCCGGAAAGTGCAACAGAGAGGTATATTGCCTGCTGCTGCAGCAGGTGAGGGTGAAACGGTGGTGTAAGAGACCACCGGCGGTGGCAGTAATGTCGCGGCCAGGTAAACCCCATCGGGAGCAAGACCAAGCAGGATGAAAGGTTTCGGCCCATTGGCTTCGGCCAATGGACTTCGGCCTACGGGGCGGCTCGTCCCGTCACACATCCGGGTAGGTTGCATGAGGGTGTTGGTAACAACACTCCCAGATAGATGATCACCAGTGAGAACGGCAACGTTTTCGCTACAGAATGCGGCTTATAGGCGAGCTTGGAAAAAGGCAGAAGGCAAAAGGCAGAAATCAAAATTCTGCCTTCTGATTTCTGCCTTCTGATTTTATAGAGGAGACCACATGAGTGCAAGCACACACGATGAATGAAAATCCGTGACGCGATTTGTCAAAGCACGCTACAGTTCTCGAAGGAGACTTTATGACTGTTAAGGTAACATTCGTTTGTCTTGGTAATATTTGTCGTTCACCAATGGCTGATGGGGTATTTCAGGCAATGGTGAACGAGGCGGGTTTGCAGGATCAAATCCTGGTCGATTCAGCGGGAACCAGTTCCTACCATGTGGGAGACCCGGCGCACCAGGGAACACGCAACGAATTGAAGAAACATGGCATTGTCTATAACGGCCGTTCCCGCCAAATCAACCACGCCGACAACAATCCCCAACACCTACCTCATCGCCATGGACGAGAGCAACCTGAGCGATCTCAACCGCGCTTTCGGCCAGCGAAAAAAAACCTACCGCTTGCTCGACTTCGCCACAAAAACCAAAGAGAAAGACGTGCCAGACCCCTACTACGTCGGCGGATTCGATTACGTTTACAGTTTGGTAGAAGATGGCTGTGCTGGGTTGCTGGCGTTTATCCGGCAAGAAGAAGGAATTATAGGCGTACCTCTTGTGATCGCCCAATCCACCCAATACCCCCGTTTAAAACCAAATGAGGCTGTTAGCATGGTGCTAACAGCCTCATTTTCTCTTTTTCTCTTTCCCTAAACTAATGAGAACCGCTTGCTATAAGCAACCAGCGCTCAAATAATCTCCAATACGTTTTGGCAAATCAAAAACGGGGGTCTCTTTGGTGAGAACATCGGTTGCGCCAGCGGTCATACTGCTGTCGCGCGTTTCATCCCGTTCATCTGCCGTGTACATGACAATGCAGGGCGGTGGCTTTTTATGCTCTGTGCGAATGCGACGGCACACTTCAATGCCGTCCATGCCGGGCATCATCACATCTAGCAAGACCAAATCGGGCGTCTCTTCTATGACCATGCTTAACGCCTGACGGCCGTTATACGCGCCACGAACTTTATACCCTGCTTGTTCGAGGATAATTCTGCACAATTCTACGAGTGATGGTTCATCGTCAACGACGAGTATATTGCTTAATAGTGCCATGATATAAGAATTGTATTGCAGAAAAAGGGGGAGGTAAATAGCCACTAATACCCATTCACAGGGTGGATTTAGGCAGAATGCGTGAAATATAAGAAAAAGCCCGCGTTGCGCGGGCTGGTTTTCTTATTGTGAAGCGGCGCCATAACTTCGTTTGGCAGATACGTTTTGGGCTTGTGGACCTTTGCCTCGATCAACAAGCTCGAATTCTACCCTATCGCCTTCGTACAAATTACGATAACCTTCACCATCGATGGCAGAATAATGGACAAAGACCTCTTGTTCACTATCATCCGGGTTGATGAAGCCATATCCTTTGAGCCGACTAAACCACTTCACAACACCCTCTGTTTTACTCATCACTGCATACCTCCGATTTCAACTAGACCAAGTGAATATATGCTCTATAGTTAACCGTTTTTTCAGGGGGGCGTCCATAAAAGAGACGTGAAAGAAGAGGGAAATATGCGTAAGGAACAGGGAAATTGACGATTAGAGACTAGAGATTTAGATGCGCGATTAGCGATTAGAATTTGCTGGGTTTCCTAGACGAAGCGAGGTTTTAGGACGGCTTGGAGTAGGACTTTGTCTGCGCCGGTGTTGGTGAAATTTGTTTGCTCGGCGAGGGTTTGGGAGGCGGTGTTGCTGGTGGCGACTTCGTAGAGGGGGGAACGGCCGTTATCCAACACATAGCCCACAATTGCCGAAAGCACACTCACCCCCAAGCCTTGCCGCCGATGCGCTGCATCCGTGTTCACGGAAAGGCTGGCGTAGTCGGGCGACTGCCAGTTGATACCCGCTGAGGCGATGACGCGATCATCTTGCTGGGAGCGCACCACAAAGCGGGGCAGTCCGTTGGGGCCGGTGGTTTGCGTGACCAGTACGCTGATGACTGGCTCAAAGCGGCTGCGGTTGAGTGGTGTAGAGGTGG
Source organism: uncultured Chloroflexia bacterium (assembly GCA_963747345.1). GTDB lineage: Bacteria > Chloroflexota > Anaerolineae > Promineifilales > Promineifilaceae. Next base: position 63,617 of record CAVVFA010000030.1, read on the forward strand.
AAATGCTCGATGGTTTGCACGTCGAAGAGGGCTTGCAGGAGGGGGAGATAATCGGTGGGGGCTTGGATGATAACGGCCGTTTCTGGCTGAATAGCGTTGTAAATCATTGCGGCACTGGTTTCCAGGTCGGTGATGGGCAGGCGCATCGTCACCAGCGGGCGAAATAAATCCAGCCCCGTGCGCGAAAAGGTGACAAACCCTTCGGCGCGTTCTGCTTCTGCTGGATAAGGCAGCACGGAAGATTTGCCATCTGGATGATGGAAGGCGTAATAAGCCGCCGCTGCATCGGCTGGGGTATCGCTTAATAAATGTTGAATGGCGCGTCGTCGTTGATTTAAGTCCATAAGAGGTTAAGCCATGTTTCGCGGTTATCACGGTTTGTATGGCGATGTCGATGGCGGTAGCAACGGCCGTTTTCGCTTCAGCCTCATATTTCACAAACACATCCATATCTTCAGCTTCTTCGACCACAGAGCCATTGGCGGCCAAGATGGCGGCCGTTTGCACACCGCGTAAGCTGCCCAAGGAGAAACAGCGCCGCACATTCCATTTCCACCGCCAGCACATTTGCTTGTGCCAACAGGCCATAATCTGGCGTGTTGGGGTTGATGATGATGTTGAAAAACGCATCCCGCGTTAGCACGATGCCGGTATGGGCTGGATGCGATTGTTTTGCCGCCGCGTCCATGAGCGCCACCAGCAAACGGGCATCGGCGACGGCGGGGTATCCTTCCGGCACCACTTCACGGCCATACCCGGTCTGTTGCACGGCTGCTGACGCAATCACCAAATGCCCAGGTTTGATATGCCGCTGCATACTGCCGCAGGTGCCCACGCGGATGATTTGCTGTGCGCCTGCCGCAATCAACTCTTCAAACGCAATCGCCGCGCCCGGTGCGCCAATGCCATGCGAGGTAACGGTTAGAGAACGGCCGTTTTTCTTCCCCACATACGTCCGATACTCACGCTGCTCAGCGAGCAGTTCATGTTCATCCAGCCGCCCCGCAATCTCAGTGGCTCGCGCCGGATCACCACAGGTGATAACGGCCGTTGGGATACTGCCAGGAATTAAATCGGTATGAGGTAAACGTTTCATAAAATTAAAGATTGGAGATTGGAGATTTTTCTGCTTCTAATCTCCAATCTCCAATCTCTCAAAGAGTTATGTTATTGTCTTCTTGTTCTTACTGCTGGAATTCCATACCAGACGGCTTGTTGTCCAACAACGATTCGATCTTTTCCATCACATCGTCGGTCAACTTGTCCACGGCAGTCCATCGCCTTCATGTTTTCCACGACTTGGCTGGCACGGGAAGCGCCCGGTGATAACCGTGCTCACATTCGGATTCTTGAGACACCAGGCAATCGCCAACTGCGGCATCGAGATCCCCAAATCATCGGCCACAGGCACCAGTTCACGCACGGTTTGCAATCGCTTTTTCCCTTCATCGCTCTCAAACATAGCCTTCAACCATTCGTAGCCAGGCAAATTGATGCGGGAATCTTCCGGCACACCGTCGTTGTACTTACCGGTCAGCAAACCAGAAGCCAGCGGCGACCAGATGGTCGTGCCTAACCCCATCGCTTCATACAGACGGGCATATTCCACCTCAACGGTTTGGCGATGGAACATATGGTATTGCGGTTGTTCCATCGTAGGCGGAATCAAGTTGTATTGGCGAGCCGTGCTGTACGCTTCCATCAACTGTTGTGCCGACCATTCCGATGTGCCCCAATAGAACACCTTGCCCTGCTGAATCAACTCAGTCATCGCCCGCACCACTTCTTCCATAGGCGTGCTGGGGTCGGGTCGATGGCAGAAGTACAAGTCCAGATAATCAACTTGCAGACGAGCCATCGCCTGATGGCATGCTTCGTAGATGTGCTTGCGACTCAAGAGATTCTGATTGGGCTTCGGATTGGCGACAGCGCCACCGTAAACTTTGCTGGAAACGACGTAGCTATCACGCGCCCAGCCAGCTTTTTGCAACGCTTCACCCATAATCGTTTCAGCCTGACCGTGCGCGTAGACTTCTGCATTATCGAAGAAGTTGACACCGGCATCGTAGGCGGCGGTCATGATTTCCAACGCCTCATCGACGCCAAATTGCGTACCAAATGTAACCCATGCACCAAATGATAAAGCGCTCACTCTCAGGCCAGATTTTCCTAAATGACGATATTCCATGTTTTGCTCCTTTTGCTGTTCGTAAATGATTTTTTGCGGTTTGATTTGTTGACAATGGCTCCCACTTCACTTGGGAAAATAGAGTGTACTAGACAGTTGCCTTTTCCCGCAAATGAAATTGACTTTACCCGTGCAGGTGGGGTAGAATGTCCCTGTTAGCATTCATGAAATGCTAACAAATTCTTGTGTTGTGTACCTGTGTGATGCCCCGCATGTTGTTAACCGACATGCGGGGTTTTTGCTTTGAGGGGGCAACCATCTATAAAATGCATGAATTCAAATCACGCATTCAACGCAAACGGCCGTTTAGCCTTTCGGGCGAGATGGCGCGGTGAAAAAACCTACTGTTGCGACGAATAGTCGCCGCACCATCCCGCCCCGGCCATAGAACGTCGCTAAATTGAGAATTGCTGTGTTGTGATGAGATGAATCGCCTTTGGCAGAGGCAGGTGTAGAATAGTGGGCATGAAAATAAAACCGACTGATTCGTGTCCTTGTGGCAGTAAACGGCCGTTTCGCACCTGTTGCCAACCCTGGCATGAAGGAAAACCCGCGCCATCGCCAGAACACCTCATGCGGTCTCGCTTTGCGGCCTACGCGATGGGCAATGTGGGCTACATCATCCGCACCACCCATCCCCACAGCCCCCATGCAGAGGCGGATCAAAAAAGCTGGCGGCAAGACCTTAAAGCGTTTTGCCACCAGACTGATTTTGTCGGTTTACAGATTTTACAAACGGAGGAGGCTCAGGGGAGTATCGGGTGGGTGACGTTCCGCGCCATTCTCATGCAAGCGGGACGAGACGTGTCCTTTACAGAAAAGAGCCGGTTTGAGAAGGTAAACGGCCGTTGGCTCTATCACTCCGGCGAATTTTCATAACAAAACTACGCTTCCTCATCTTCTTCGATATCTAGGGTTAATCCCGCTTCCGAAATTTGCAAGCGATAGAGACCCTTGAAATCATCGGGGTCAGCCGGTTCCCCCTTACGCAAAATCACAATCTTGCCCGCCACTGCCAACTGGCGGCTCATGAGCCGGATTCGCTTGAGCAGCGTTTGCCAAAAGTCGGGCAAAACAGCTTTGGCAACATCCTCTGGTTTGATAGAGCCAGTTAACCCAGCATTTCGGCACATCAATAATAACGTATCGCGCACTTCATCATCACTTACCTTGCGCGGTTTCTTTGGTAATTCTCTTGCCATCTACACTATTCTCCTCAATAAAAATTGAAGGGGGGAGTATACCAACAATACGGCACACAAAAAAATAGAACCTCGATAAATCATGATGGGCGTGAAAGTGGTGTGAACCTTGCGCCTGTTTAACAATTTATTTAAGAAATTACGACTATCGTATAGAGTGTGATGAGAACCTTGGCAGTGTGCTATGAGGATTTTGAGAGATAGAACGAGGGAAATGAAATGAAGCTGACAATCACTGCTGATATTGTTGATGACCCAGAATTAGCTCGATACTTAGATCGTTGCCTTACGTCTGTAGATAAGCGTACTCTACTCAAGTCTGCTGTCTACACCACGTTGCAAGATATAATTTCATATTATGATGGGGGGTATCGCCACCTGGATATTCAATTGCAGCTAGAGCAACAGAATACGAACAAGATTTGATAACGGCCGTTTTCCCCACACCTAAAAAGAGACTGGCTGCCACCGCAGCCAGTCTCTCTAACTCCCTAACAATCTCCAACAGAATAAACCGTCCCACAAGCTAGATGCGCGTTTTTGCTTATCTGGCTGTGCCAATGGTTTGCTGTGCCCATTGCATCGTATACAGTTTGTAATAGCGTCCCTTTTGCGCCAATAATTCTTGATGCGTCCCTTGCTCCACAATCTGCCCGTTGTCCAATACCACAATTTGCGTGGCATTAATAATCGTGCTTAGCCGGTGGGCAATTACAAAGCTGGTGCGTCCCTGCATCAACGTTTCCAACGCAAGCTGAATTTGCTTCTCCGTGGTGGTATCGACACTGCTAGTAGCCTCATCAAGAACAAGAATATGGGGGTCAGAGAGCAGCGCCCGGGCAAAAGAAATCAACTGCCGCTGCCCGACGCTCAAGTTTTGCCCGCCTTCTGCGACCGTGGTGTGATACCCATTTGGCAGCCGCTTGATGAACGCATCCGCGCCTACCGCTGTGGCCGCCGCTTCAATTTCTTCTTCTGTGGCATCTAAACGGCCGTAATGAATATTTTCCGCGATGGTTCCGGCAAAGAGGAATGTATCTTGCAGCACAATGCCTAATTGTGCGCGTAAACTAGCTTGGGTAACGTGGCGAATATCGTAGCCATCAATCAACAATTCCCCATCGGTGATCTCAAAGAAGCGAGAAAGCAAGCGAATAATAGTGCTTTTGCCTGCTCCGGTTTCCCCTACCAAGGCGATGCGTTCCCCAGGTTCCGCTTTGAGACAGACATCTTTGAGAATAAGCTGTCCGTCGTTATAACCAAAATTGACATGATTAAACTCAACGCGCCCTTCAATCGTGGGCAGGGTGATAGCATCTGGGGCATCCTGAATTTCTGACGTTGTGTCTAGCAAGTTGAAAATGCGTTCACTGGCGGCCATCGTTGCTTGGAACACATTGTAGCGTTGAGCCAGTTCCCGAATCGGTTGGAAAAAGCGTTCCACATACAACACAAACGCAATCAGCGTACCGGCCGTTAGACTGTCTTGCAGCACCAGCCAGCCGCCCGCCACCACCACCAACGCCGTCGCCACGGAGCCAATAAAGTCAACCCCTGGAAAGAACAGCGCCGACAAACGGGTGGCTTCTACATTGGCGTCAAAATAAGAGCGGTTTAAATCGTTAAAGTAATCGGCGTTCAGTTGTTCGCGAGTGAAACTCTTGGTGACGCGAATGCCTGAGATAGATTCGTTGAGGTAGCCGTTGATGAGTGACAAGCGCTGGCGGGTGGCACGGTAGGCGTAACGCACCCGCACCCGCCAATAGTTGGTCAGAATGATCATCAGGGGCAGCACGGCAAACGTAACCAGTGCCAACTGCCAGTTTAAAATGAGCATGGCGATGACAATGCCGATGAGGATGAATACAGACCGAAATAAACCGGTAATTGACCAGGTGATGAAGTCTTGCAGCACGCCTACATCGCTGATGAGACGGCTCATGAGACGGCCAACGCTGTAGTTGTTGTAAAAACTGAGCGTTAGCGTATGCAGATGGCGGAACAAGCGGCTGCGAAAATCGGCGACGACTTTGGTGCCAACAAAGGCCATGAGGGAGATGCGGAACCGATTTGTAATCCACTCAAATATGGCGACACCTAAAAAGATGGCAGTCCAGGTACGAAGAATTGGAACGCTGCCTGTACGAATCCCGGAATCAATGGCTTGCCCGATGATCCAGGGCTGGGCCACGCTCAAGAGTGAGCTGATGATCATGAGGATGATGGCTACGATTAGTTTTGCCTGGTACGGTTTGAGGAACACACCTAGACGGCGCACTAAACGGCCGTCGTACGCCTTGCCAATGAGCACATCATCTTCTTCGTCTTCCAACATGGTGCGGATTTTTTCTTCACGGTCGCGGCGCTCTTTTTCTTCGATGCCGATGCTGGAATCGTATAGTTTATTCTGGGAACGGCCGTTTTCCTTCACATCATTCACGTCAGCCATATCACTCACCCGCTGTCCATGCGCTGTTGCAGCGCCACAAAATCTTCCTGATCCTTCAACTGCAAATCATAGATTTCCCGATAAAGACCATCTTGTGCCAACAACGAATCATGCTTCCCCCGTTCCACAATACGGCCGTGATCCAGCACCAAAATATAGTCAGCATTCTTAAGCGTGAGCAATCGTTGGGCAATAATAAAAGTCGTGCGACCCTCCATTAGCATTTCCAACGCTTGCTGAATGAGATATTCCGTCTCCGTATCCACACTGCTCGTAGAATCATCCAGAATCAGGATGCGCGGATTGTTCAACAGCGCCCGCGCAATAGCGACACGTTGTTTCTGCCCGCCGCTAAGCGTCACCCCGCGTTCTCCCACGCGGGTTTCATACCCGTTTTGCAAATTGAGAATGAACTCATGAGCACGCGCCGCCTTGGCCGCGGCCACTACATCATCCATCGTCGCTCCAGGACGGCCGTAGGCAATATTTTCAGCGACGGTTTGGCTAAACAAGAAACGGGTCTTGCAGCACCATGCCGATGTGGTTGCGCAAATCTTGTAATTTCAAATCGCGCACATCATGCCCATCCAACAGGATGCGACCTTCCGTGACATCATAAAAACGGGGCAGCAAATTGGTCACAGTTGATTTCCCAGACCCCGTTGGCCCAATTAAAGCCACCTTTTGCCCCGGCTCTGCATAAAAACTGACATCATCCAAAACTTTCTGCCCACCCGCATAGGCAAAGCCTACCTGCTCAAAAGCAACCGCACCGCTGGCTTCTGGCAACGCAATCGCGTCTTCGCGCACTTCAATTTCATTGGGTGTATCAATAATGTCAAAGACACGAGTCGAACTCGCCCCGGCCGTTGCCATCAGATTGACCAAAAAACCCAACCGTTGTACCGGCGCAGCCATCATCAGCACATAAGAAATCATGGCAAACAACGTGCCAACCGTGATGATGCCGTCAATTGCCATCGGCCCCCCCAACCAGAGCAAGATAAAAATGCTCAACGTCACTAAAAAGGTAAAAAACGGCCAATTGTTGGCCCACGTTTGAATGAGCTTGAAGCGGCGGTTAAACCATTCATCGTTATCTCGGTCGAATTTTGTAAGCTCATGCGGCTCACGAGCAAATGCTTTCACCACACGAATCCCGGTCAAACTCTCTTGCATCGTTGTGGAAAGTACACCCATCTGCTCTTGGATGCTCTTAAACATCGGGCGCACGGTACCCCCAAAGCGAATCGTGGTATACAAAAGAATGGGGAATGGCAATAAGGCAATCAACGCCAACTGCCATGATTCCCACAGCATCACAAAAATGACCCCGATTAAAAGAAGTACAATTGCCAGCAAATCCATGAGGCCAATCCCCACGAAACTTTCTGTTTCAGAGATGTCGCTGGTGGCGCGGCTCATGAGGTCGCCTGTATGCGTGCGATCATGGAAAGCGAAAGGTAAATGCTGTACAGCATTATAAAATTCGTTACGCAAATCATACGCCACCCGATGCGTAAGCCATTCGCCATAAAAACGTTGTCCATATCCGGCGGCTCCACGGATGAGGGCAATGAGCAAAATTAAACCGCCCGCAGCAAATAGGGCGATGGCTCTCCCATCCGCCAACCCGACATCAATGGCAAATTTAATAAGTTGTGGGATAAGTAGATTGAGAAGTGTGGCCAATAACATGGCCGAATATCCCCAGAACACTTGTTTGGGATACGGTTTTAAATACCTCAACAATCTTTGATAAACATCTGAGCGATTTGTCATGTGCTTTTGCACCCCTGTTCACGCAGGAAATTGTTTAATTTCCTCAACATGACGTGATTCTCTTAGGTAAAAGCGGGAAAGTTTTGGAAATAAAATTGTGCAAAACCCGCTTTTCCTTGAAGGAAACCACAATTTTGCGTGTTGGTAATTTTAAGAACTTTTTGTGGTTTACCTAAACTATGATTTATTGTAGATAGAACGTAACTATCTGGTTTTTACTCGAGAAACCCGAAGGGTTTTAACTATCGCAAAGTTGAATTTCCCGAGTCCAAACCCTTAGGGTCTGTATAGATACGACAGAACATCATAGTTCAAACGAGCATTTTACCTACGAAGACTAACATTCTGTTGTTTTGTGCTATTTAATCTGGCGACAGACCTGTTATTTTAGCATGGATGGTCAACGATCTGTTTGCATTAGACGTATATCTAATGCGAACCCTAAAGTTTATCAGGGTTGTGGTGTTTAGACCACGAATCTTTGTACTCGAGTACCAATTTCTTGCCAACTCAGGGAAGTTGATTTAAGATGGGAATCTATTACAGGAGTAGCAAGCTCCCACAAGGGTGATTTCCTGTAAAATTTCTCATGGCATATGCCGATTTTCGTTATCATGCGAAGCCGGCAAATATTAATGCAAAAGGAAGGAAATAAAATGGCTTATAGTTTTACAAATTCCAAGAACAAGACTTATTATCTTCACAAGAAAGACACGACGTTGAAAAACGGCCGTCAGCAAACTATCTATTTCTTTGCGAAAGACGTCAGAGAGGATGATGCGTTGGATGTCGTGCCAGATGGCTATATGGTTTCCGAAAGCCGTAATGGGTTGCCGGTTTTGAAGAAAGCAGCCTAGCGCTATCTTTTTCAAAAACCTGAGCCCTGTTTGATTCATTCAGCAGGGCTTTTTTTTATCTTGTAGCCGCGAAATTTAAGTAACCTCCCGCCTAGATATATTTCTTAGCCTTGAATTCTCAGGTTATTTAAAGATATCTTGTACTTCGCTTGTCAGACTGTGCAGGTCGTGTTATATTTGCTCCTCTAACCTGCCTAGCGGGTTATTTTTATGTGACACCAGCAGGTTATTACCTGAACAAATTTGTCGGAGAACTAGGTTATGTCTGATTTACTGTTAAAAGCTTTTGATATTGAAGTAAATGAAAATTTACCGGAATTGAATGTTGGCGATAACGTCACCGTTCACCTCCGCATTAATGTTGGTCTGCGAAATGAGCGTGTGCAGCTTGTTCGTGGCGTCGTCATCCGCAAGCGTAGTAGTGGCAACAATGAGAACTTTACCGTTCGCCGTATTGCTGCTAATGGGGTTGGTGTGGAACGTACCTTCCTGACCACTTCTCCACGCATTGAGGCGATTGAGATTCATCGTCACGCTCATGTGCGCCGTGCTCAATTGTATTATTTGCGTGACCGGACTGGTAAATCTGCCCGTCTGCGTGAAAAACGTATTTACTAGCATTTAGAAACTAAGGACTGAATGGTTCTTTAGTTTCTGACAAGGTTTAAAATTTTAATGATGGGTGAAAGCAATATTGCTTTCACCCATTTTTGCTTTTCGGATCATACATGATAGACGCGAAGGGTTTGACCTTGAGAAGTTCCACTTTGTATGCTTTGGCATGGAATCCATCTTTACAGTTTTGGGGTGTAGCCGCGGCATCCTTGCCGCGTTTACACCTGCGCGGTAAGAATGCCGCGGCTACAGAATTAAAGGACATTGATTAAGCTATGCCCAAGTGTTCAACTTATCAGGGTTTCTCGAGGCAAAAAAACACCACAGGCTCATGAAATTTTCACCTTCTTCTCCCATTGGTATTTTTGATTCTGGTGTGGGTGGTTTGTCGATTTTACGCCAGATTTATAACCAACTGCCCAATGAACGTCTTGTTTATGTAGCTGACCAGGCTCATGTGCCGTATGGTTCCCGTTCTATTTCTGAAGTACGGCAATTTAGCGAGGCGATTTCACGGTTTTTATTGGCGCAGGATGTGAAGCTGGTGGTGGTGGCTTGTAATACGGCTTCGGCGGCGGCGCTTAGTTTTTTGCGACAACAGTTTCCGCAGGTGGCGTTTGTGGGCATGGAACCGGCGGTAAAGCCGGCGGCGCAACGAACGCAAACGGGTAAGGTGGGGGTGCTGGCGACGGAGGGCACGTTTGCCAGCGAACGGTACGCTGATTTGATGGCTCGTTTTGCTCAGAATGTGACGGTGTTTGAGGATCCTTGTTTGGGGCTTGTGGATTTGATTGAGCGGGGGCAATTTGATGAGACGGAAGCGTTGCTTCGGGAAATTGTTTTGCCTATGATGGCGGCTGAGGTGGACACGTTGGTTTTGGGATGTACGCATTACCCGTTTGTGATTCCGGTGTTGCAGAGGGTGGTAGGAACGGCCGTTTCCATCATAGATCCCGCGCCTGCCGTTGCCCGGCAAGTTAAGCGGGTGCTTGCTGAACACAATTTGCTGGCAGCAAATTCACTCAGTGCCAAATCGGATTTGGTGACGACAGGTTCAGCCACGGTCTTTAGCCAGCAAATCCAGCAATTGTTGGGATATGAGCATGAAGTGAAAACGGCCGTTTGGCGGTCACAAAACGGGGGTTTGTTGTTGCAATCTGACCAGCTTCCTCTATAATTCTCTTTCTGTTCGGGGCATGGCGCAGCTTGGCTAGCGCGCGCCGTTCGGGTCGGCGAGGTCGTGGGTTCAAATCCCGCTGCCCCGACACAAGGTAAACGGCCGTTCTTATCATGAGAACGGCCGTTTTTTGTTTTCAGCGTTTGTTAGTTCTTCATGTCTGCGTGGATATACGCGGCAATTCCCCGGCTTTGTTGATTGACAACCCAGCATTCCGCTTGAAAACTGGTTTCCAGGGCGGAGGCTACAAAGTATGTAACACCGTTCACCCAGGGGCGTGTGTTTAAGCCGCGCCAGAAGGTTGTGTATTCTGAGGCGTATTGCGCCCAGGAAACTTGTGGTACTGGATCATTTCGTGAAGATTCTGTAACCCAGGCGGGCATGTGGAACCGCTCGTAGCTGTCTAAATAGGTGAAGGCGGTAGACATGGCCCATGTTTGTGACCAGTAGCAATGAACGCCGACGGCATCACAGGCGATAACGGCCGTTTCGCTTTCTGCTAAGAATCGTGATGAATCTGTGCGGACGCCAGCCACATCTGCTCCCGGAGAAAGCCCTGGATATATGTAATTAACTTTGGGGAATTGTTGTTGGTAGAGAGACTTCGTCGCCTTCAACCAGCTTGCAAATTGGCTACCGTTCTGCCAGGAAGTTGTCCAGCCCTCGACCACTAAGTTTGGTTCGTTGTGGATCTCAACCCACATATCGTCATCGGCTACGCCTTTGGTGCGCAGGGTCTTGATGGCGCGAGTCAAGTCACTGATTGTCCAATCATAGAATTGCTGCGGGGTGACGGAACGGCCGTTCATTGACAAAAAGGCGCGAATAATCCACTGGACGTTGGGGTGTTCCGTTGCCAACCGCTTGATGCTTGCTTCTGAATGGGCTGACAATACCTTGATCACACCGGGTTGCAAAACACCAAATTCCTTAAATTCTGCTTCCCCGCCATACAAGTCTCCGGGATCTGCGGAGGCGTGTAGGCCGATGTTGGCAACATGCTGGCTGGGTAAGTTGCGGAAGATGACTTTGACGCAAGGGTAATGTTCGGTGTACCAGTCGATGTAGGTTTGTTTTTCAGTGTGAGGAATGCCAAAGAGAACGGCCGTTTTGTCATCCAGCGCCCCAATCCCGGCATCATCATGGCTAAAGCCGATGGTGCGTTTTTCGGCAAAGGCTTGGGCTGCTATCGCGTTGTAATCCGTTGGCTCTACGGTTTGCGGCAGTACCCAATACTCACGGGCATAGTCCTCACGCGGGTAGCCGGCACAGGTAGCTGTTGACGCTGCGGGGCGAAGGTCGGACGCAGATGTTGTTTCTTGCGGAGACTGGAAGAGTTGTTTTGCTTTGTCTGTGATGGTGTTCCATCTGGAATATTGAGTAGCCATGGTTTAAATGATGAATAGGTTTCTTTTACAAGTGGATGGGGGAAAGGGGGAGTTCGATGGTGAAGGTGGTGCCTTCATCCAGGATGCTGCTGACGGAGATACGACCGTTATGCTGTTCGACTATTTTTTGGGTGATTGCCAGCCCCAGCCCGCTGCCCTCGGCTTTGCCTTCGCTGCCTGGCACGCGGTAGAAGCGGTCAAAGAGATGCTCGATGGCTTCTGGGGCGATGCCTTGTCCGGTATCGGCGACGGCCACGTATACATGTGCTCCTTCACGACGCCCAACAATGGCTAAACGGCCGTTTTCCCGATTGTATTTGATGCCGTTGCTCACTAAATTGAGCAGCACTTGTTGTAAGTGATCACGGTCTCCCATCAGGCAGGGCGAATCTGTCGATGCCTGGTAAATCTGGCGCACAGTCTACCACCAGTTCAACGGGACGTGCCTCCGCTTGCGCCAACGACAAGCCAACCACATCTGTGATTACCTCAGATAAGTTAATCGGTTCCGTTTTTAGACTCATCCGCCCAGACTCCAGACGGGCAAAATCGACAAACTCTTTTGTCATGCGCGAAAGCCGTTTTGTTTCACGTTGAATCATGGTCACGACATCGGCGCGTTTGTCGGCTGGCAGTTCCGGGCGAGCCAACAGTTCGCTGGCAGTGGTGATAGCCATTAGCGGTGTTTTTAGTTCGTGCATAATCTCGGCCAATAGATCGGATTGGCTAAATAACCGGGCATTCAAAATGGCGACGGCCGATTGGGAGGCTAACGCTTCTAGCAAAGCCACATCTTGACTGCTGTAATGACTGTTGTCTAATTTATTGATAACTTCTAAACAGCCAATGACGCCTTTGTGGGTTGTTAGGGGAACTGCCAGCATAGAACTGGTGTGGAATTCTAAATCTTTGTCTACGGTGGCATAGAAACGCTCGTCGGTTTGCACGTCGTCCAGAATGAGGGAACGGCCGTTACGCACCACCCATCCCGCAATTGAACTGTCCAACGGCACTGTCATATTCTCTGGCACAAATGAGCCAGACGAGGCCACAAAATGCAGCAGTCCACTGCTCTGGTCTACCAATAAAATAGAGGAAGCCTCAGTATTGGTTAACTCGGCCGCCACATCCATGACCAGCGTCAGCAGATCATTTAATTGCAATGTTGAGCTGAGTTGGGTGCTGATTTCCAGGAGCTTTGCTAAACTTTTATGATTGATTTCAGCCAAAGACGGCCGTTGTGTTGGTTCAATTGTAGGAGACATACTACTTCCTTATGACATGGTAGAGTTTGCGTCTACTGGTCTGTTTCTGGCACAAAAATAGCGGCTAGTTGGGGCAATACTTCCGCGACATCGGCATGAATAACCACATCGGCCAGATAATCCAGATGTGTTTCACCATAGTTGACGATGATCACCTTGGCTCCTGAATATTTTGCCAACATTGGCAAATCACCCGCCGGAGCCACCTCCAAAGATGAACCCGCCACAATCATCACATCACATGCCTGCGTCAATCTTTTCGCGCGATTTAAGATCATGACAGGCAAAATTTCGCCAAATAAAATGATATTTGGCTTCAGCACACCAGCGCATGTTGGACAGCGGGGAATGCCTCCGTTTTCTAAGTAGACACCCAGAATTTTTTCAGATTGAAAGGTTTCCAGGCATTGCATACAGGTGGCATCACGCAGGTGGCCGTGAACTTCATAAATTGTCTGGGAGCCTGCTTTGGTATGCAGAATGTCAATGTTTTGGGTGATGATGCCTTGGAGCGGGCCAAACGTTTCCATGTGAGCCAAGGCTAAATGCGCTGGATTCGGTTGCGCTGTCATGATTTTTTGCACGAGTGGGCGAATCCAAGCGAAAAAGGCTTCTGGATTGCGCTTAAAGGCGGTGATGGTGGCAACTTCCATCGGATCCATATAATCCCACAGTCCAGATTCCGGGCTGCGAAAATCTGGAATTCCCGAGTTGGTACTGATGCCAGCCCCCGTTAAAGCGGCGACATGTTTGGCATCTTTCAAGATATTGATGGCCTGGTTGATTAAATCCTGGTGATTGTCCACCTTATTCGCTCTCGAAAATAGTAGTTGTAATTTTATGCCTGCATCCAGGACTGTACGATGGTTTGATTGGTCCGGATGCGCTTATACTTTTTTCACTTGTTGGGCAAACTGTCTAAACGCCATACTTGCTTCAGATTGGGCGCTTAATGTGACCAGTGGTTTTGCTTTATTGGTTGTTTGTGCCATTTCTCTCGGTGGAATTGGGATGGTTGCTTTGACGGGATAGCCTAAGAATCCTTCAACGGCCGTTTTCGGCAAATTGGTACCGCCGTTGCTGAAATCCATCAGCACCATATGTATTTCTGTGTGAGGAAAGAGTATCTTCTTGAAGTGCGAGAGTAGTTGTCGGGCGGCGACGAGCGCAATCCGTTCTGGACGTAGGCAGAGCACAATTTGGTCGGCCATTTCTAGCGTGCTGCGGGAAACGTCGTTAAAGGTGCTGCCCAAATCGACAACCGTTGCCTGGGTCGATTGAGACAATTCTGTCAGGATGGTAGCGGCTTGGGAACCAGAAAGGATGGGATAACGGCCGTCTATATTAAGGTGAGAGAGGAGTAACCGTAAATTTCTGGTATAAGAGACAAGATGTGCCGGGAGTTGCGCTGCGAGTTCGCTGTTTGGGCTTGTGGCTAATGTGTTTAAGCCGCCTGCTGTTTTTTGATTGAGGTAAAGCGCGATATGGCCGCGTGCCAGGTCAAAATCGGCTAAGGTGGTTACGGTGCCAGATGCAGCCAGCACAGAGGCGAGATTGATAGCCATTGTCGTGGTGCCGGCTCCCCCACGAACGCCCATTATGGCGATGACTTGCTGTGGTTCTGAGGATGTGAAATCCATTTCCGGTGGTGATAACAGGGGGCCGGCATGAAGTTGTGTTTCTCCATCGCTGTCTATGGGTTCTGGTAGCGCTCCGTAGGCTGATTCAAGCAACATCCCCACGCGATCTATTAATTCTGGTGGTTCTGTTGGCTTGTTGAGGTAATCATCAGCGCCAGCGTTGAAAGCGGTTAATTTTTGCTGCGGATCATCAACGGCCGTAAACATGATGATGGGCACTTTGTCGAACTCTGGCTGTTTGCGCAACGTCGTGACGACTCCCACCCCATCCATTATCGGCATCATGTAGTCACACAGGATAATATGGGGCTTTTCTTTATTGGCTGCTTCCACCCCATCAGCGCCATTAACGGCCGTGACAATGTGATACCCTTGCTGTTTTAGCACATGTCCAATAATGCTGCGTGTTTCTGGATGATCATCGATGATTAAAATTTTGTAGGCCATATCAATTCTTTATACAAATTGTTACTGCACGGTGAGCAAAATCTTCTGAATGCTAAAAATAGCAGAAGGTTGATGGTATTTAGGAATAATGCTTATTATACAGGAGGCCAGGGATAATGTCTGCCTGGGCCGGGAAGTGGGAAAATGGCTGTGTCAATCAAGTTTCGCAGACGGCGTAATAAGGCTGTGACTTCCTGTGTGTTTAATAATGTGTTTAGCTGTGAGCGAATCTGGTCTGTGTCAACGGCGAGTTTCTCTTGAAATGCTTTTAAGGCTGCCATTTGGTCTGGGGGGATAGGATTACCGGCAAATTCCCAGATAACGCTGCGGAGTTTGTACTCTATATTAAAGCAGACACCGTGATCGATTGCCCATAAACGATCTGGTAAGTTTTCTCGTTCCTGGAGTAATAGGTGGCCGCCTTTGCGATCTGCGTTGTTGATGATGATGTCGAGCAGCGCGATCTGTTGTAATTGTGTGGCATATTCAGACTGCCCTTCGATGGTGAAGTAATGCCGGTCTGGATCGTGGTCTATGAATTGTTGGAGGGAGCCGGGGCCATGTGGCCCATCACGTATGACGGTGGCGGGGACTAGCTCCCACCCCAGTGCTTGACTGGTTAGGAATGCTGCTTGTTCTCGTAAATATAAGGTACCTTGAGGGAAATCCCATAACGGCCGTTCCCCCCGTTGTGGTTTATAGACAGCTTCTACTTCTTCATTTTCCCCACAAATTTTAACCAAAAACGTATAATTAGAACTCCATGGAAGCAGTCCCACAACGTCTAACAACCCATGTTGTAACAGGTGCAATGTATCGGCCACAGCCATCACTCAATGTATATGTCCATTACGGTTTGGACAAAAATGTCCGTCTGCATCCATGGGTTGTCCGCAGTTGCCGCAAATGGGACGCCCGGCACTCACCACCGTCGCCGCGTGTTTAATAAGCTCTTTCACTTGGGGTCGTGATATCCAGAAACTGACGATATTGGGTTCCTCTCCCTCTTCGACTAATTCGTACGCGATTAATACAACTTGGTCACTAACTTCATTGTAGCCTAATCCCATGTGGCCTACCCGGAATGAGGGCGTGATTGGTTCGCGTAAACGCATATCAGACCAAATTGGTTCTGCGCCCGTTCTGGTTTTTTCTGGATGTTTACTGTTAAGATCAAACAACAAGGATTCAAAGCTGGCTGCCATCATGGCGGCTTGTTCTTTTTCTATGACAAGGGAGATGATTTGGGAGCCTTGGCTGCCTTGTAAGTAAAATGTACGGTTGCCCGGCTCTCCAACAGTACCGACTGTTAAATGAGAGACCGGATTGAGTTCTCTATGATCGGCCATGATCGCGTACCTTCTTGATTTCTGCTCGGGTGAGAGCAGGATTGTGGATTATTTGTTTTTTTCTGGTGTCGGATTGGGTGGTGGTTGAAGTAGACCGGTATCGTTTACCCGAACCACACGAACCGCGCCATTATTTATGAGCGCTAATACACTCACCGATGCCGGTGAAATGACAATACGTTGGAATAAGTCGATATGGACGCCTAAGTAGTGGGCTAAAACCAGTTTGATCAAATCTGCATGAGAAACCACCACAATGATGTCGTCTTGGTGTTGTGTGCTCAATCTTTCGACTGCTTGGATGGCGCGGAATTGCACTTCTCTCAGCGCTTCTCCATTGGGAAATTGGAAGCGGCTGGGATAATACTGGACAGCGTGCCACTCGGGTTTGGTTGCGAGCTTTTCGATTTTTTTGCCTTCCCAATCACCATAACGAACTTCGCCTACATCTTCTAGCTCGATGATGTTTAGCTTATGGGATTTGGCAATATAGTCTGCGGTTTCGACACAGCGGGTAACGGGGCTACTGTAGATATGAGTAATGGGCAGTTTGGACAGCCGTTTTGCCACATCTTTTGCTTGAGAACGGCCGTTTTCGTTCAAGTGGACGCCTTCAATCCAACCGGCTAAACGGTTCTTTTTAACCCAATCATTTTCTCCATGTCGAACGAGGATAACTGTAGCCATGTTCCCAATGATAGCACAATTTCTTGTGACCGGTTTACTGTTTATAGATTACGGTGCTTCAGTTGGGGTGGGAACGGCCGTTTCAATCGGAGCTAACAGCGGATCTGTTAATGGATCCGGCTCTGGGGCAAACTCAGTCGGTTCCACAATTGGCACATAAAAACGATTCTCAGACTGAATATACGTTCTACAAGCCGGTGTATCTGAGCGCATAATCGCTTCCCATTCAGTTTGAGTCAAGCCATCAGCGTATTGCCCCACACCCAAATAGGCTGCCATCACATGACAGGCAACCGGGGCAGACCATTGAGATCCTTCCCCACCATTAAAAATAAACGCGGCCACCACAATTTCTGGATCTTCATACGGTGCATAGCCGGTATACCAGGCGTGAGTCGGCTGAATAGCCGTCTTTTCAAAGCGGCACCAGCCTCGTTTAATCGCAATATTGTCGCAATATTCAGATGTTCCCGTTTTCCCTGCCGTCATAATGCCAAACGGATCTAGCCAATCTACATAAGTGGCACCTGTTCCATAGGTTCGGTCATCACCATCCACTTCTAACCTGTTTACTTCAAACATCCCTTCAGCCACCACGTCTATGTATTCTTGGTTCACGTCTAACGCATCCACCACTTCTGGCTGAAAAATGACATTGCCGTCTGCGTCAAACTCCACATTGATTGTGGGGTCGTCCAATGGATTGCCATCGGCATCAGTGATAATTGTTTTGCCATCAGCGTCTTGATGGGCTCGGGCAATAATCTCGCTATCATCGTTTACCAGTACCACATTGCCATCTTCATCTGTCATATGGTGGATAATGCGGGGGCGGTAGAGAAAACCGCCATTCGCAATAACGGCGGCCATCTGTGCCACTTGTAACGGGGTTGACGTCATAAATCCCTGGCCGATGCCTAGATTATAATCATCACCTGTAGACCACGGTTCGCCATATGCTTGTGCTTTCCAGTCACGATTAGGCGGCAAATTGCCAGGATTTTCCAGCGGCAACTCAATGCCTTGTACCCGACCAAAGCCAAATTGTTCGCCATATTTTGCGACACCATCCACGGTTAGCCCTTCGACATATTCACCATCTTGGTCAAAGCCGCCGGTGATTTTATAAAAGTAAATATCACAGGAGTTTTTTAACCCTAGCACGGTATTCATTAAGCCATGACCATCCCGTTTCCAGCAGACAAAGGTTTGTGCCCGCCCCGGATCATTGGGGGCAAAGCGGTTTTTGATTACGATTTCACCGGGCGCTTGCAGTAAACGGGAAGGCGAGATCAAGCCTTCTTGCAAAGCACCTGCGGCAGGGACAAGTTTAAAAGTGGAACCAGGGGGATACGTGCCACTGATAGCATGGTTTACCAGAGGCGTGTAATCGCTTCTGGCTAACCCAAGATAATAATCGACCGGAACCTCTGAGGTAAAGCGATTATTATCATAGGTGGGGTAGTTGACCATTGCCAGCACTTCCCCCGTTTGTGGATTCAGGGCGACGACGACTGCTTGCTCGATTTCAGGGTAGGTGCGTTCGCCTGTTATTTCATCAACACGTACAGTGCGTCGATCTTCTTCCATGTACTGCCCAAGAATTTCATAGGCTTGACGCTGTAATTCTAAATCAAGCGACAAGTGCATATTGAGTCCGGCTTGGGGTTCCACGGATTCGCCAAGCTGACGTACTTCGCGGCCTGTCCAGTCTTGCTCAATTTGGCGCTGCCCTTTGACACCAGCCAACTCGATTTCCATCGATGATTCCAAACCAGACCAACCGACCCGATCGTCGCGCTCGTAGCCAAACTCATCAATCCAGCCTTGATTGGGAATAGGCCCCATGAAGCCAATAATGTGGGATGTTAACTCGCCAGATGGATACTCGCGCAGCGGTTCTTGCAAGACACGCACACCTGGCAGGAAAATGCTTTCTTGTTCGATGGTATAAGCGAGGGTGACTGGAATATTGGAGGTGATGACAGTTGGTATATATTGAGCAAAGCTGTTTTCTCGCCAAATTCCTTCGATGCTGTCAGGAAGTTGTTCGACAACACCCGCTTGATCGAGTGTGTCTTCTACATTGGCGCCATAGATTTGAGCGAGACGTGAATAGGAGTTGACTAATTCAGGGTTGGCTTCGGCGATCAAGGCTTCTTGTTGGACGGTGTTGGTAACGGGTACGCCAGTCAAAATAGAGAGTCGCTCAAAGACGGCTTGTCGTTCATTGTCATCGTCAGGCAAAAATGCAGGGGTGATGGTGACGTTGTAGCTGGGCAGGTTGATGGCTAAGGGGAAGCCGTGACGATCGAACACAACCCCGCGTGGGGCATCGGTGGTGAGGGATGCGAGTTGATTGTTTTGTGCCAATGCTTGCAAATCTTGCCCTTTGGTTTGTTGCAAGTAATAAACACGAAAGAGGAGTGCCCCAAGAATGACAATCATGACGACGCGCAGGAAATATAGACGACCGCGAATGCCAATGTCTTCGTTTTCTTGTTCTTCTACTTCTTCTACACGATCCCAACCCATACGAGACATGTTATACCTCTACTCTGCGTGGCCGAATTGTGTGCTCAATGGCTGAAATGACCCAATAAACGGGCAGCATGAAACCGGCGTTGAGCAAGATCAAGGTCACTAAATCTGAGACTGTGCCAAAAGATGCCCCAAAACCTAGAAGGCGCACAAAGGGTAGATAAACGAGTAAATAGACGAATGTGCCTAAGGCGGCGTAGAGGACGGGCAAAAAGAATTTACCAGAGGGCAATATGCTTTGGATGCCTGAGATGACGAGAACGGCCGTTATATAAGCCAAAGCCGTCGCCCCAAAAGGCCCAATCGAAAATAAGTCTGCCGCCAAGCCAGCCACAAATGCCCACACCAGTCCCTCTTCCATGCCATGCAGCAACGTCCAGCTAATGACAATGAGTAGCGGAATCTGTACCACTTTACCAAATATCGGAAAGTAGGGGAGAACGGCCGTTTGCACCACAGCCAGCAATAAAAACAGAGGAATCGCTACATACACAGAAGATTTCATTACAATCCCTGATAATACACCACTGTACGTAGTTTACGGTTCGCTGTTAACTGATTCTTAATTCCCAGGGGGATCATTGAAAATATCAATATTTATCGGCTGGAAGTCGGTAATTACAAAAACGATTTCTAGCGCGTTAAAATCGACGGCGGGCTGCACGATGGCTTGTTGCGAAAGTTCAGCTTCACTACGTGTCACTTCAGAGACGCGGCCAATCACAATATCCTGCGGAAACTCGCCCCCGAGACCCGAGGTTAGCGCCACTTCACCGACCTCAACTTGATATTTCAAGTCGATCCAGTCCATCGTCAAGGAGCCGCCCAAACCACCGCCGCGCAGTAGCCCTGTGGCACGAGAATTACCCAGACGGGCAGGAATGGCGCTGGCATTATCGGTAATGAGTGCCACTTGCGCTGATTGTTGGGTGGTACGGAAGATGCGCCCCACCAAACCACGCGCACTTTCCACCGGCATCCCCACGCGCACGCCATCATCAGAGCCCTTGTCTATGATGATGCTGCGGATGGAAGGGCTGGTATCTCGGCCAATGACGGAGGCGGTTTGACGGGTGTATTCAGGGGATTGACGAGCACGGTTGAAGAGGTCGAGCAGGAGTTGGTATTCACCCTGGATTTCGCGTAACTGTTCGTTTTCGCGTTCCAGCACATCAACTTGTGCCTGAAGGAGCGCAATTTGTTCCTGCGCTGACTGTATATCACGCGGGCCAGAGAGGGTGTTGGACACGGTTTCTGCTCGTCCCGATGTCCAAGAGATAACCGTCGTCATCGGATCACGGATAAAGCTGAAAACGGAGTTTAAATTGCCAGTGGAATCAAGAATAGAGAGGAAAACGGCCGTTGCCACCAACACCACAATAAAAACAATTCGGAGTCGCTGCGGTGTTTCGTTGAGATTCATGAATCAAGCGATGAATATTGAATGATAAATGCTGAATTATTCGTTCATCATTTATCATTCATCGTTCAGCATTCTAATGGTGCGTGCTGCCCCGATGCGTGCCGACCAGCGTGCGTGAATAGTTGTCCAGGTCTTCCAACACATGCCCCGCACCACGTGCGACACAGGTCATCGAATCTTCTGCCACCCAAACGCGCATCTTCACCATATCTTCCAACCGTTCTGCCAGACCGCGAATCTGCGCGCCACCACCGGCTAAACAAACACCCACCTCCATCAGGTCGGCGACCAGTTCAGGCGGCGTGTCATCCAGTGCATCGCGCACCGTATCCACGATGATGTTGATAGAGGGCGCCATCGCTTCGCGCAGTTCGATACTGCTGATTTCCACAGCTTGAGGCAGTCCATTGATAAGATTGCGGCCACGCACCGTCATCGTGCGCTCTTCTGGCAACGAAAAGGCAGAGCCGATGCCGATTTTTAGCCGTTCTGCCATACGCTCACCGATGAGCAAATTATATTTGCTGCGCACATAGTTGATGATGTCTTCGTCCATCTCATCACCCGCCACGCGGATGGAACGGCTGACGACGATGCTACCCATGGCAAAGACCGCCACTTCTGTCGTGCCACCGCCAATATCCACAATCATGCTGCCGCGTGATTCGATAATGGGCAATCCCGCACCGATGGCGGCAGCGGTTGGCTCTTCAATGAGGAAAGCTTCTCGTGCGCCAGCCGAAATCGTAGCGTCATAAACAGCACGTTTTTCCACTTCTGTCACACCACTGGGGATGCCGACAACAACGCGGGGGCGGGGGAAGGGCACAATCATCTGCTCATGGGCTTTGTCGATGAAGTATTTAAGCATCGCTTCGGTGATTTCAAATTCGGAAATAACACCGTCACGCAACGGTCGGATTGCCACAATGTCGCGGGCGTACGACCTACCATTTCACGTGCTTCTGCCCCAATGGCTATCGGCCGTCGGGTGCGTTTATTGATCGCAACCCATGACGGTTCGTTGATTACAATACCTTTATCTCGGATATAAACGAGGGTGTTTGCTGTCCCTAAGTCAATACCGATGTCCAGTGAAAACAAGCCTAAAAGCCAGTCTAATGGTCTAAACAATGTTCAATACCTTCTCTATATACTTCACTCTTCCCAGAGTAACCAATTGACGATTATACCATACGCGCTTTGCTCTGCACGCGATACCAATTTTGTCCTCATGTAAGCCATAATTTATCGAGTTGGTACATATATGAAAGTTCATAGAAAACGGCCGTTGCCTCTTGCATATGAAACTTGTAATCCGTATGATTTGTAATAGCTTGGCAAAAGATTATCAGATAACAACAGGTATAAAACTATGGCAAATAGAGCACTTTTTGAAGGATTAGTCTACGACGAATGGGATCGTCCGGTACAAACGGCATTGATTGGTCATGAAGCCAGTTATGTGATTGATGATGCGGGTTTTCTGCGCCACATCGATTCAGAAGAAATTGACCGACACGTTCTTAGCCTGTTTCTCGCCCAACTGCAAGATAACCGCGAGATAGCTGTGGAACAGATGCTCAACATGATGGGCAAAGATGACCTGTTCACCAAAGCAGCCATTGACGCGCAACTCAATAATGTCGACATGGATCAGATTCTTGCTCAAGGTATTCCTGGACAAGCGCGTGATATGCTAGGCATGTTTGGTTTTCGCATCAAAATTAATGTCCATGGTGAAGTCGTTGCTATTGACCAGCCCTCTGTTCCTGATGATGAGAGTTGATAAAGGCAGAAAGCAGAAGAACGACTTATATTCTGCTTTCTGATTTTTGTCTTCCGCCTTCAGTTAGGTAAACCACAAAAAGTTTTTAAAATTATCAACACGCAAAATTGTGGTTTCCTTCAAGGAAAAGCGGGTTTCGCGCCATTTTATTTCCAAAACTTTCCGCTTTTACCTAGTACGCGCCACGGGCGAACAGGGCATGAGGTATCGTTTGCAGTAAAATGCGAATGTCTAGCGAAATCGACCAGTTTTCGATGTAGTAAATATCTAGCAGGCAGAGTTCGTCAAATGTCAGATCTGACCTGCCACTGACCTGCCACAAGCCCGTTACCCCTCCAATAATTGTCAACCGCTGCATGTGCCACGGTTTATACATCTCAACTTCTTCAATCAACGGCGGACGAGGACCGACCAGGCTCATGTTGCCGATTAG
The DNA here is from genome assembly GCA_963747345.1 of uncultured Chloroflexia bacterium. Classification (GTDB taxonomy): domain Bacteria; phylum Chloroflexota; class Anaerolineae; order Promineifilales; family Promineifilaceae. The sequence continues at coordinate 86,849 of CAVVFA010000030.1, forward strand.
CACATTCCACAATTGCGGCAGTTCATCCAGGCTTGTTTTACGGATGTAACGTCCCACACGAGTTAGTCGGGGATCGTCTTTGATTTTGAAGAGGGGGCCATCCGCTTCGTTGAGTTCTTCAAGTGCCGCTTTTTGTTTATGCGCATCCACCACCATCGACCGGAATTTGTACATTTTGAATAGTTTGCCATTGCGGCCAACTCGTTCACCTGAGTAAATGACAGGGCCGGGAGAATCAAATTTGATGGCAAGGGCAATCAGTCCGCCAACGATGAGTGTGGGGATGGCTAGTATGATCACAGTTGTGAGATCCATCGCTCGTTTCATGAATTGAGCGAAACGGGAGATGCCTACCTCGCGCACACCCAGCATGGGAATCCCCGCCATGTTGGTGAACTCGACGCGGTGCATACTGATTTGTAGTAAATCTGGCACAGCTTGTGACCGAACGCCATAGCGCTCGCAAATAGTGAGAAGATCAACGGTTTTTCGGTACTGCTCTCCGGGCAGGGCGATGAAGACTGTATGGAGCAACGGCCGTTCCTTCAAAATTTTCTCTAAATCCCCATAATCACCCAGGTGAGGTATCATGCCCAAGCCGATATTGTTTTCCTCAGAGCCATCCACCAGATAGCCAACCGCCTTGTAGCCCAGGTCTGGACGTGCCAACAGCGTGCGTATGAGGCTGCGTCCCACTTCCCCTGAGCCGATGACCAATACGCGGTCTACTGCTTTGCCTCGTCGATAGAGATAACTGAGTGTCCACCTGCGCATCAGCCGCCCCATTCCCACAAATAACACAATAAACAGGAATGCCCAAAAGAGCATCAGGCGAGAAAAAGGCCCATTTGGCTGCAAAAAGAAGGTGATTGCCATCATGAGGACGATGGCTGTGCCCGTGGCAAAGGAAACCCGTGATATTTCATCAACCCAAAATTCACCGCGCCGCCTGCGCCACACTTTGTTTTGCGAGAAGGTGAGGATGAGTAAGCCGTTGAGAATGAGCTGTTGGCTGAGATAGCGAGAATAAGGCTCGTAGAATTCTTCAGGAACTTTTAGAAAGATCTGCCATTCGTACCGCGCCATGTAGGCAAAGAGAAAGGCCAGATTGATGAGAATCAGATCGGAGAGGATGGTGAGGTTGCGAATGCGTCGATTGCTCATTGAAAATCAAGGTTAATCACGGCGGGTACGGCGTGCACCGCGTGATTGTTTTTTGTCATTCAGTAGTTGTTGGTAGATAACGGCCGTTTCCCGGCCTGCTTCTTCCCATGAAAATTTTTGTGCGTGTTGTAAGCCTTTCGCTCGCATTGTAGCTGATAAATTAGAATCGTTAAGTACGTCAGTCATACGTTCCGCGAGTTCCGCTGCATCTTGTGGGTTAAAAAGCAACCCGGCATCCCCGACAGCTTCTGGTATGGAAGAGGCGTTGGAAGCCACGACGGGCGTGCCGCAAGCCATCGCTTCCACCACGGGCATGCCAAAGCCTTCATACACAGAAGGGAATGCAAATAAAGCGGCGGCGCTGTACCACAACGGCAAATCCTCGTCAGCCACATAGCCTGGAAAAATGACGCGATCTACCAGACCTAAGGCTTCAATTTGGGCAAAAATTTCGTCGTAGAGCCAGCCTTTGCCGCCAGCCAACACCAGGCATATAGCCTTGTCATCGAGTTTGGCAAAGGCGTCTAGCAGTGTGGAAATATTTTTGCGTGGCTGCAAAGTACCCACATGGAGGATGAAGCGGTCTGGCAGGTTGTGTTGTTGGCGAAAGGCGGTGATTTGTTTAGACGGAAGGGGGCGATAACGGCCGTTTACCCCCGGAACCACCACATCAATCTGAGACAGCGATACACCAAAAAACGTATGCACATCCTGGCGGCTCGATTCAGAGATCGTAATCACCCGTTTTGCCGCGCGGCAAGACCGTTTTGTCTGACTGGTGAGATACCAACGTTGCAGTTTGGGGAATCGTTCTGGAAAATGGAGAAAGCTCAAATCATAAACCGTCACCACCGTTGGGCAAGGCGCGATAAAGGGGGTTACAAACGCCATGCTGTGCATCAAATCTCGTCTGCGCGATTGCCAGGGCCAGGCCACCTGTTCCCACAAAATCCGCACAGAACGACTTTCCGTCGGCCAGCGACTGCCGCGCAGCACAAAATCTTCACGCTGTGGCAAGTCGTCACCGTAGCGGGTGAAAATCTCGTATTGAATGGCCGCTTGTGGCGGCAAATGGCTCAAGACTTGTGCGATGTAGTGGTGGATGCCTGCCCGCCGATACCCCGCCTCCCCTGATAAAAGATGGGCGTTGATGGCAATGCGAAACGGCCGTTTTCCACTATCACGTTCACTATTTTCAGATTGCATAAGGGGGGATTATAACGAAAAGTCAAAAATTTGACCGATGATGCTTATGGCCCAATCTTGATGGGCACGTCATGCGGCTCGCCCACCAGATTGCCATCATGCCCCACGAGAGCTAAACGGAGCGTATAATCACCTGGCGCAAAGTCACTGGCATTTAATTGAGCCAGCGTGCCATTGCTGATGGGGAGCGTGCCAGCTTCATTTATGGCCTGCCACTCAGTCGGATTAGCCCCCGCGCCGATTTCTACCTTGAAGTGCTGCACCTGGGTTGGCTCAAACATCGCCGTGCCATACACCATCACAATCCCGTTCACCTGTGACCCGGTTGACGGCGCTAAAATATAATAATTACCGCTGGCTGGCGCGGCCACCGGTGCTCCAGATGATTCGCGGATCGTATTGCTTTGCGTGGGTTGTGCGTTGGCTGAATCAGGGAAATCCAAGGAACTCATCGGGCAAACCGTAGCGGGTGCCATGCGGTAGCCAGTGCCGCGTGCCCATAGCCGCGCTCGTACTTCATCTGGGTAGTGGGGGGGGATTTGTAAGTAGAGCCGCGTTGTCCCGCCCGCAGGCACACGATTGGAGTTGACCACACATTCGGTAGGTAACGAGGGTTTCGTGCCATCGTCCAGCTCCGCGAGCTGCACTTTTTGCGCATCATCGCCAGAGAGCGCATGGCTGATGAGTGTCCACGCGCCTGGGTTGGCTCCTGCGTTGATATTGTATTGCACGCGAGGGTTGCCATGTTGCGGTACGCCAACCAGGAACAAATCGTCCCGGGTGGCGCTGCATTGACTGCCGCCGGTATTTTGTGGCAAACAGACCTTGCGGGTCTCAATGCCACCGGGTACTGTGAAATTTGGAGAGGGAGGGTTCCCGTTTACCATCAAACTCCGCTGCAATTCCTCATCTGCATAAATCTCCGTCATAATCCGATTCCATATCGGAGCCGCCCCACGCAGTCCCGGCAAATCGTTCATCGGATGACCATCCGAGTTGCCCAGCCAAACGCCCACCGTCAAACCGGGCGTATACCCAATCGCCCAGGCATCGCGGAAATCAGTGGTTGTGCCTGTTTTTACCGCTGCGGGGAATGGCAGTTCTAAGGCATTTCCCTGTCCCATTGCCGGGAGACGGGCTTCATCGTCATCCAAAATATTCGTGATGATGTACGCGATGCGCTCATCCAGGGCGTTTAACGGCGGCACGCGTTCACTTTGCGTATCGTAAATCACATTGCCTCGACTATCCGTAATTTGCAAAATGCTGGTAAGCTGCGGCTTTTGCCCCATATTCGCCAAAGTGGCAAAGGCATGGGTAATTTCCAACAACGGCACTTCGCCGCCACCCAACGTAATCGACAGACCGGCATCCTCATCCAAAGATTCAATCCCCAGTTTGCGCGCTGTCTGGATAAAAGAGGGAATACCCACATCACGCAGCAATTGGATAGGGGGAATATTGTAGCTATTCGCTAAGGCATCACGGAAAAGAATGGGGCCACGATAACGGCCGTCATAATTCACCGGCGTCATATATTGCCCTTGCCCCATATCTAGCTTGATAGGCACATCCCACAACACATCAGCCGTAGACCAGCCCTTTTGCAGAGCCGCGGCATAAGTGATTGGCTTAATCGTGCTGCCCTGGTTGGCGCGGTTGCAGCGCCACATTGACTTGTCCCGCAATGGCATCATTGAAATAATCCAGGCTGCCAACCATGCCCAAAATTTCACCCGTAGATGGCTTGAGCAGCACCACAGAGCCGTTGCTCACATCATGATTGGGCGCATTTGCCGCCACTTGGTCTCGTACCGCCTGTTCCGCCAGCTTGTGTAAGTCTAAATCGAGACTGGTTGTTACCTGCCAGCCACCTTTGACCAAGGCGTCGGGCCCATATTTTCGTTCCAACTCGTTTTGCACATAGAGGACAAAATGGGGCGCTTCTAGCACCTTGTTTGCTACTTCCATTTGTACAGGGATTAAGGGAGCCAGTTGTAGCGAAGCCCCTTTGGCTACTTCTGCTTCCACATAATCGATGGAACCTTCTTCCCACATCAAGTTGATGATGAATTCTTGTCGTGTTTTAGCCCCTTCAAAATTAGAGTAAGGGTCTAACTCATAGGGCGATTGGGGCAAGCCAGCGAGAAAAGCGGCTTCAGCAAGTGTTAAGTCAATCGCCGGTTTGTTGAAGTAAGTTTGTGCCGCTGCTTCGATGCCATAGGCTAGATTGCCATAGTAAATCTCGTTGAGATACATCTGCATGATGGCTTCTTTGCTGCGCTGTTGGGTGAGGATCACAGAGAGGAATATTTCCCGTAATTTGCGTTCATAGCTAACACCAATCCGTTCTTCATAGCTGAAGACGATGTGGCGCACCAATTGCTGTGTGATAGTACTCGCACCCACCGGACGGCCGTCTGGGATTGCGATAGTTGCGCACAATAGCGGCTACATTGGCCGGAATATCCACGCCGATATTCGTCCAAAAGGTATCGTCTTCGGCGGCAACGGCGGCGTCGATAATGTCGCGCGGAATTTCATTGTATTTGAGCCATAAGCGTTTTTCGGTGGTGGTTAATTCAAAAAGAAGATTCCCTTTGCGGTCGTAGAAACGAGGAGAGCCACCCGCGCCGGAGCCACGATAGTTGGCAACGGTCTCGATGGCATCAGACATCTGATTGCTGAAATAGATGTACCCGCCAATGGAAGCAAAGACGCCAAACAGGAGAGCAATGAGGCTCAGTTGTACTAAAATAATAAGGAAACGGATGCAACCGTTCGGCTTTTTTTTCTTGTCGGGAGATTTTTTGGGGGGCGGAGACGGCCGTTTTCGAGCCTTATCCATGTATTCTAACTGGTATCCACCATCTTTACTCATAACATTATGGTAAGCTATTTACTTAATTGGTCAAGATAGACAGGACTTTTGGATGATAAATAAGGCTAAAGTTGAAGATGGAGCTTCCCAGCTTGTACAGCTTCATAACCAAACTGAAATTGCGTGCGTTCCAGACTGTTGAGGGGCAACCATTCGGGTTGTAGTGTTGTATCTTCGGAGAAACTGATGGAGGCTAAAGACGGCCGTTCTATTGCATAATAAAGCGCAGACAACTGCCATGCCTGATCGTTTTCCTGCCGGTATTGGGTTTCAATAAATAAAAGAGAACCTAAAGCTGGCGTAATATTCGCCAGTTCGCGGAAATAATGACGAATAGCCTGAGTGGGTTCTTCATTTTCATTGATAATACGACCTGGGGGAAATAAAAGCTGCGTTTCTGGATTGCGGAGTAGTAAAACTTGATCAAGTTCTATAAAAATGCCATAAACAGCCGGACGAAAAACGAGGTCTTTAGAGGCCACAGCCTGCGCTTGACCTTGATCATTAAAGATTTGAACCATTGTCATTGGCACAACCTCGTTTGACTAAAAAGGGTGATTATTCAGGTATAGGAACTAAAAGCAGTTCCTTACGTAGGTTTGACGTTTGATCCGCTAATGTTCCTAAAACGCCATTGATAAAACGGGGAGCGCTATCAGAGCCGTAGGTTTTGGCTAATTCAACGGCTTCATTGATGGCAACTTTGACTGGGGTATTGCCGTCGATCAAGAATTCATAGATGGCAATGCGTAAAATATTGCGATCTATCACCGCCATTTGATCTAAAGGCCATTCTGGGGCATAACGAGAGATGAGCATATCCATCTCTTCCTGGTACGCAATTGTGCCTTGGACTAACTGCGAGGCAAATTCAACACCAGCTTGTTCCATGTAATTATCTGCAAGTCGGCGTTGTAAAATCTCACCAGGTGGGTGATTTGCTATATCATATTCGTAAAGTGTCTCAAGGGTTACACGTCGTGCGCGTCTTCTTGTTTTCATGTGCGTCAGCCTATGCGGATAACCTCAGACTGCTTCTCCCTGAGTGTATACGACATCTTCTACATGCACGTTAACCGCTTCCACTGGGATGCCGACCATCGTATCTATCGCCTCGGTAACGGCCGTTTGTATACGCCGACTAGCTTCCATAATGTTAACATGCGGATCCATTATAACGTAAATATCAATTTTGACCTGATTTTGGTCGCCTACTTGCAATAATACGCCATCTTGCCGCACTTCCTTGCGGAAAAGACGGGCGACATCAGCCGGAATGGGTGCCATTTTTGTCACGCCATCCACACGTAACGCGGCGTTCAGGGCAATCGTCGCCAACACGCCAGGGGCTACTTCTATGCGGCCAATACTCTCTCTTGTTTCACTCATCTGTTCACTCATAAAAAATCTTTAACGAAAGGCAATTGCTAAAAAATGTCTATCGCTGGTGTCAAGCCTTCCTACATGGCAATGCCACCATCGACATTGATCACCTGTCCGGTGATATAGGCTGCTTTGTCAGAAGCTAAAAACGAAACCAGATAACCCACTTCTGGCAATTCACCCCAACGACCTAAGTGGAATGTATTCCAATGACTTATCTTTCAAATCATCTGCCAGAACATCGGTTAATGCTGTCAGGAAAAAGCCGGGAGCGATGGCATTGACGGTGATCTGGCGGGGTGCTAACTCTTTTGCGAGTGACTTGGTAAATCCGATGACACCCGCTTTAGAGGCTGCGTAATTAGATTGTCCACCTTGTCCAACCAATCCAACTACCGATGAAATATTGATGATGCGGCCACCTTGTTTCCGGCGAAGCATAGGGCGTGCTGCTGCCTTACAACAATTAAACACGCTTTTGAGGTTCGTGTCTAGCACCACATCCCAATCATCTTCTTTCATCATGGGTAGCAGCTTGTCGCGGGTCGTGCCAGCATTGTTTACCACTATATCGATATGACCGTAGGTGTCAATAGCTGTTTTGACCAGGGTGTCGGCGGCGGCAAAATCTGAAACATCTGCTTGAACGGCCGTTGCTTCTCCCCCATTCGCCTCAATTGTTGCCACAACTTCATTTGCAGCCTCTGCACTTGAATTGTAATTGATAACAACTTTGGCCCCGTTTGCCGCCAAATCTATGGCAATGGCGCGGCCAATTCCCCGTGATGCTCCCGTCACTAATGCTACTTTTCCTTCCAACATCACCGTTCTCTCCTGTCTGTTAGGTAAATCACAAAAAGTTTTTGGAATTACCATGATGCAAGCTTGTGATTTCCTTCAAGTAAAAGCGGGTTTCGCACCATTTTGTTTCCAAAAACATTCCCGCTTTTACCTAAATGCTAAAGTTCAAATGGCAACCGCTTTGTATTGCGGTCAATGCGCTTCATGAGTTTTAACAACACGTCACCAGGCCCCACTTCCACCACCTCATCCACACCCTGCTCGACCAGATAATTCATCGACTCTGTCCAACGAACGGGTGCAGTCAATTGTGCTTGCAATTCTGCCCGAATCTCTGCAACGGTGCTTAATGGCCGCGCCGACACATTGCCGATAATCGGAATATGGGGTGTTTGCATCGGCGTCGCTGCAATCGCTTCTGCAAATTCTGCGGAAGCGGATGCCATGAGTGGGGAATGAGCGGCAATGGTAATGGGCAGCACCACAACTTTGCGTGCGCCTGCTTCCTGAATCCGCTCAACGGCTTCATTCAAAGCATCTTTGTCACCAGAGATGACAATCTGCCCTGGACAATTATCGTTGGCTACTTGCACAAAACGGCCGTTTCTCTCTGAAACTTCCTGGCAAATCTGAGCCACAGTCGGGGTATCCAGCGCCAACACCGCCGCCATTGCCCCCGGTTCACGCTCACCAGCCTGCGCCATCAACTCACCGCGCCGCCGTGCCAATTTCAACCCATCCGCAAACGACAGGCAGCCGGCAGCCGCCAAAGCCGAAAGCTCTCCCATACTATGCCCAGCCACAAAAGATGGCGACAAAGCACCTTTCTCTTTCAAGGCCACAAACATAGCAAAACTTGTTGTGAATAAAGCTGGTTGCTGGTTGACGGTATCGGTGAGTTCATCTTCTGGCCCGTCAAAGCAGAGAGTTGATAGCGAAAAGCCAAGCAGCGCATCAGCCTCGTCAAAAAGCTTGCGTGCCTCGGCATTCGTTTCGTATAAATCGCGCCCCATCCCCACTTGTTGTGATCCCTGTCCGGGAAAAAGGTAGGCAATGCTCATATTAATTTATCAACTGTGAAATCGGAAAACAAAAAGTTGCAAAATGGCAATGCTGCAATCTGTCATCTATTCAATGACTTGCAACGCTGCAACCTTGCAACTTTCGTCAAAATGACCATCCGAAAACGGCCGTTCTTAATCCTATTCTTCTGAAACTGGCAAAACCTGCCGACCCTTGTAGGAGCCACATTCCAGGCACATATGATGTGACCGTTTCATGGAACCACAACTGGGGCAACGAACCAGATGAAAAGTTTTAATAAAGTCATGCGCACGCCGACGATCTCGGCGAGATTTGGAAATCTTACGTTTCGGTAAAGCACCCATGTTACATCCTCTCTAAACAAAATTCTGGGGCATTTATGCCCATACAAAAAACAAGCGGCAATTAAGCCGCAACGAATAATTATAGCTCCCGGTTCTACTCTGTCAAATATCAATGCGCAAAGCACTGATTACTGTAAATTATCTACACAAAAGCTGGCTAAATTAACATTACCCAGTTTATGAATCGGCATCCTGCTCGATTTGTACTTTGCGCATACCATTGCGCACCACAGCTAAAGACCGGAGCAAATCTTCTTCCAACTTAGTTAAAACATCAATCACATATAAGTCAGCATCACTGCGTAACGCATCTGCATCACGGCGGGAACGTTCTAGGATATTGTCCGAACGTTGTTGGGCAGATGCCATGATGGCGTCTCGTTTCACCAGTTCAGCCGCTTCTTGTCTGGCTAATTCGCGGATACGATCAGCTTCTTCATTGGCTTGCGCTAACACACGATCCTTCTCCGCTTCTACACGGTTTGCTCGTTTGATTGCTTCTGGAATAGCAACGCGCATTTGATCAATAATGCCATACACGCTGTCTTCTTCGACCAGGCGGTATGCACTCATTGGCACGGCCCTACTTTTATCGATAACTTCTTCCAGACGATCAACGAGTTGTTGAATATCCATCATGTCACCCCAAGCCTTTTCGTATTACAAACAGTTCCTTTAAGTAAGCTATTATAATGTCACCTGGCTTAGTCACGCAACGTGTCAGCCTGGTCGTCTAGTTTGGCATCAATCGCTTCATAGCGTGAGTAGAGTGCTTCAGCCACATTGGGCGGAACCATACTGCTGACATCACCGCCCAAAGAGGCGATTTCACGCACTGTTGTGGAACTGAGGAAGGTATGTTCTTCACGTGTGATCAAGGCGACCGTTTCTATACCAGGAGCCATCCGCCGGTTGGCTAAGGCAAACCGAAACTCAAATTCAAAGTCTGAAAACACGCGCAGACCACGCATAATGACTGGAATGCCAAGTTCATTTGCCAAATCTACTGTTAGGCCGCTGAATGGCACTGTCGTGATGCGATTACCTGTCCCATTCAGCGTTGCAATCGCATCTTCGATCATTTTTCGTCGTTCATCGACTGTAAATAAAATGGACTTAGACGGCCGTTTATGGCTATAAACGCCGACGACAACCTCATCAAAAATCAACGAGGCTCTACGGATCAAATCAACATGACCGTAATGTACGGGATCAAATGTCCCTGGATATAATGCGCGTCGTATCAAACTGTGCTCCTCATGAAAAATGACTATTAACTATAGTGCGCAACGGCCACTTAATTAACTAACGTCTCCCGCTTTTTCCCAGAACTTTTGCACACGAGCTTGTAAGTATTGATGTTCTGGTTTTTCCAAGTCTGGATCGTCCTGGATCATGGCTTCTGCTTCTTCACGGGCAATTGTCAACATTTCCATATCGAGAATTGAAGCCATTTGTAGTTCAGGTATACCGCTTTGACGACGGCCAAAGAATTCTCCTGGGCCGCGAATTTCTAAATCTTTTTCAGCCAGGGCAAAACCATCGTTGGTTTTTTCCAGGGCGCTGAGTCGTTCTTCTGCGTCGGCAGATTCGCTATCGGCGATGAGCATACAGTAGGATTGGTGCTCGCCGCGTCCGACGCGCCCCCGGAATTGGTGGAGCTGCGCCAGACCAAAACGATTGGCACCTTCGATGATCATGACAGTGCTGTTTGGTACATCTACGCCCACTTCAATGACAGAAGTGGCGACCAAAATGTGGGTTTCGCCTGCGTGGAAAGCGCGCATGGCGGTTTCTTTCTCGGCGGATTTCAAACGGCCGTGGATTAGCCCGACTTTGAAATCTGGGAAGACTTGTGTTTGCAATCGTTCGTGTTCTTCAACGGCCGCTTTGGCATCAATTTTGTCCGACTCTTCCACGAGTGGGTAGATGATATAGGCTTGGCGGCCAGCTTCGACTTGCCTGCGGGTGAACGAGTAAGCGCGTTCACGCTCGCTGGTACGCAGCCAGCGTGTTTTGATTTCTTGGCGTCCGGGCGGCATCTCATCTAGCATGGAGAAGTCCAAGTCACCATAAAGTGACAGCGCCAGGGTGCGGGGGATAGGTGTGGCCGACATGACGAGGACGTGGGGAATGGCGGTTTCTTCCTCGCCGTTGACCACGGTTCCTTTTTCGCGGAGTGCTTGCCGTTGATCCACGCCAAAACGGTGTTGCTCGTCGATAACAGCTAGATCCCAGATTGTGGAAATTGACGGCATCTTGGATGAGGGCGTGGGTGCCAATGGCAATATGGATGCTGCCGTCGGCTAGATCCAGCGTAAATCTGCTCTTTTTCTGCCGCTGGCGTGCTGCCTGTGAGTAAACAGACGTTGATGCCTAACGGAGCCAACAGGCTGTTTAGACCGCTAAAATGCTGTTCGGCTAAAATTTCGGTGGGGGCCATGAGGGCGGCTTGTGCGCCTGCTTTGGCGGCGACTGACCATCGCGGAGGCGGCCACGACTGTTTTACCGGAGCCAACGTCCCCTTGGAGCAGCCGGTTCATGGGGATGTCTGCGCCCCATGTCGGTAACGATTTCATTAACGACACGGTCTTGCGCACCGGTGAGTGCATAGGGGAGGGTGGCTGCGGAATTGGTCGATAACGGCCGTTTCCACCCCCAATGGTTGCCCTGCATGTAACTGCCAATCTCGTTTGAAGCCTTGCATCCCCAATTGCAGCAAGAACAGCTCGTCAAAGACAATGCGCCGACGGGCATCATGCAGCGCAATAGGCCCTTGGGGGAAATGGATTTGGTTTATCGCCAACGGCAGCGGATATAAATTCCGCCGCTTGCGAATCTCTTCTGGTAGTGTTTCTGGGATATGTGGTGTCCAGCGATTGACCGAATTGCGCATAATGTCGCGCATTTTGTTGCTGTTCAAGCCTTGTGTTAATGGGTATACCGGAACGATACGTCGTGTTTTCAATGGCTCGATTTCCAACGGTTCCCATTCCGGCGAGTTAAAGACCAGCCGTCCCAGATAATGATCGACCTTGCCGCTGATGACAATTTGCATACCCGCCTTCGAGTTTGTCAGCCAACCATTCTTGGTTAAACCAAGAGGCTTGTATGGAGCCAGTGCCATCGTTAATGGTGGACTGCACCAAGGTTTGTGTGCCACGAACGCGACGCGCCCTTGTTTCCCAGATGGTACCGATGATGGTTACTTGCTCACCATAGACTAAATCTTTGATGGGTTTCATCAAGGAATAATCGTCATACCGGCGCGGGAAGACGTAGAGAAGTTCCCAAATGGTGCTGGCGCCCAGTTTTTCCAGAGTTTCAGCAAGTTTGGGGCCAACCCCTTTGATGATTTGCACCGATTGCGCCAAGCCTTCAGGATCAGGTGTTGCCAGTGTTAAAGACGGCGGTTGTTCTGGTGCATCGTCTTCGTATGACGGCAGCGGGGTTCTTCTTCCTGTGCTTTTGTCGTTTTGTTGTTTCGGTTTATCCGGTTTGGGAGGGGGCTCTTTCTTTGGCGGTGGCTGTGGCCGGTGTTCCTTTTTGGGAGGCAGGGCTTTATCACCCAAGCGTTCCTTTCGTTTTTGTAAACTGGTTATGAGGGCATCGGCCGCTTTTTGCCGTGCCTCCACACCTGGTAAATTGCCATACTCCATCAAAACTTCTGAAGTTTGTTCGACAAACGCCTTGTCGGCCTCATCGACAGCTTCTTCGCGGGCTTGTTCTACCCAAAAAAGAGTAAATTGGCGAATCCCACCCACAACAGCTTTATTTTGATACCCTTGTTGCGCTTCTAAATCTAAAACGCGCTCTAAACGACTAAATGCTCGTGCCATGTAATCTTCTTTTTAGGATTGAGATTGGAGATGGAGATAGAAAGGTTGGTTTACTACTGCCTCTTTATCTCTACCTCTATTTGTATAATTTGGATTGAGGGCGAATGATAAAAATGCAAGGTGTTTTTTCCCCCATCTTTATCTCGACTCTAGCTATTCTTTGGCGACGCAAGCAAAACCGACGGCACCTACACCCAAATGAACCCCGATGGCGGGTGTAACTTCCATGATGAACGGGGGATGGTCTGTTTGGAATAAATCTACAGCTTCCTGTCGTAATTCTTCAGCCAACTCAGGGGCATCAACGTGTATTATCGCCAGCCACTCAAACGGACTAAACGCGCTGACCATTTCAATCGTTTGTTCCAGCGCCCGTTTCCGCGTGCGGATTTTGGCAACAACAGAAATGTCATCTGCCTGGATCATCATGACAGGCTTGATGCGTAATAAGGTGCCTAAGCCAAACTGCGCCCAATTCACACGTCCGCTGCGTCGCAACGCTTCCAGATTGTCTAGCATACCAAAGACGCGGGAACGTGGCACTCTATCGGTCAACATTGCCACAATTTCATCCAGTGATTTGCCGGCGGCGGCGGCTTCCGCAGCAATAACGACTAATAAACCAGCCCCTAATGTAATTTGATGGGAGTCAAAAACGGTTACGGCCACATTTTCTGCAGCTTCAGCCCCTAACCGTGCTGAGTTGCAGGTGGCGCTGATGCTGTGCCGCCAAGTGGATGGACAAGATTTCGGTGACGCCTTCTGCGGCTAACTGTTCGTATACTTGGGTGAAGGTGCCGATAGCGGGGGCGGCGGTTGTAGGATAAACAGGGTAGCTAGAAAGGTTTTTGTAGAATGCTTCGCGGGTGATGTCTACTCCTTCGCGGTAGCCTTCTTCGCCGATGTTGATGTATACGGGGATGATGGTGATGTCCAATGATTCGGCTAAATCGGGAGGCACATCACATGCGCTGTCTGTGACAATTTTGAGGGTCATGAGCGTTATTCGGCACCTAGGATGTAGAAGTAATGGGCTTGACCACCGGGCAGTACTTCTACTTCGACATCTGGATAGAGTTCTTCAATTTGGTCGGCTACTTGCTGGGCATCTTGTTCGTTGACGTCAGCCCCGTAGTAGAGGGAGACGAGTTCGCGTTCGTCCATGTCCATTTCGGTGAGCATCCGTCCCAAAACGCCTTTTATGGTGGCGCCTGATGTGCATAAACGGCCGTTTACCAATCCTAATATCTCCCCTTCATTCACATCCACATCATCAATGGTCACGGTGCGCGTTGCTTGCGTGATTTCACCCGTGGAAACGTGATCCAAAGATGCATTCATGGCATTTGTGGTATCTGCAAAATCACCATCTGGATCAAGATGCAGCATGGCACTAAACCCTTGAGGAATCGTACGTGTTGGAATAACAGAGACTTGTTTAGGACTTAATGCTTGCGCTGCTTCAGAGGCAAGAAAAATATTCTTGTTATTGGGTAAGATAATAATTTTGTCGGTAGGCACATCCTGGATGGCCTGGAAAATTTCTTCGGTGCTGGGATTGTTGGTTTGCCCACCATTGACGACATAGGCCACCCCCAAGCTGCGGAAAATATCAGCTAAGCCGTCACCTGGTGCTACGGCAACGACGCCAATTTGACCTGGCTCAACTTTCACGGCAGGGGTAGGGGCGGCTCCGTTGGCGGAAACTGTGTCACCGATGATTTCTTCCATCTGCATCTGCATGTTTTCCACAACAACATCGGTCACTTTACCTAAACTGATGCCATAGGTGAGTGGTTCGCCAGGGTCTGCAACGTGGATGTGGACTTTGATGGTGTTCTCATCACCCACAACAACAGTGGAATCACCCATTGAGTCAATCTTGTTCCGCACTTCGATGACGTTTAGGTTTTGTCCCATCAGAATGAACTGTACGTCATAGGGGAATTCGAGCTCGCCGCCATCGGGAATAGCATGGGCTTGGGCGGGAGCATCAGCAATCGTTGATACCGTCCGTGAAGTTGTGACTGGCTCTAATGAAAGTTCACCTTTGGCGTATTTCAGCATCCCTTCCAAAATGTAAACAAGCCCTTGTCCACCAGAATCGACCACGCCAGCTTGCTTGAGAATAGGCAGCATCTCAGGCGTCTTTTCCAGGGTTTGCTGACAGCTTTCAATGACACGATCCAGCATAAAGCGCAAATCCTTGGTGATCTCCACGGCATTGGCAGCCTCGTCTGCGCCGGAGCGGATAACCGTTAGGATGGTACCTTCGACCGGACGCATGACACCGCCATAGGCAGTATCGGCGGCATTTTTGAGGGCTTCAGCCAGATCGTCGGCGTTGAACGTTTCTTTTTCTTTGAGCGGTTTGGCTAAACCACGCCAAATCTGGCTCAGGATTACGCCAGAATTGCCACGAGCGCCCATCAATGCGCCATAGGATAAGTCGCTGGCGACTTGTCCCACATGCTGGCTTTCATTTTTCATGATCTGTTTGTAGGCAGAGCGCATGGTCAGCAGCATGTTGGTGCCGGTATCACCATCCGGCACGGGGAATACGTTGAGTGCGTTTACTTCTTCATGGTTCTGATCCAGCCAGAGTAACCCGGCATGAGCCATTTTGCGTAGTTGTTGGCCGTTGCACTGTAACCATTTACGGTCTGTGGGGGGTGCTGCGGCAATTTCTTTCTCCGTCACTATCTCCATCCTCCAAACGAGTTGGGTTTTGCGATTTAGGCCGATTCCTCAAACTAATCACTTGAAAATAAACTGCATTTCTGGAATTGGCTTGCGGTTGCTTCTATATTGTGTTTCGGGAGCAACCTCAATTTTTATTACTGAGGCGTAAGCCTTGGATGTATACGTTAACGGCCGTTACCGGCAGACCTAACGATTTTTCAACGTGATACTTAACGGTGTTTTGAATGCTTTCCGCTACCGTGCGAATGCGAACGCCATATTCTACAATCACGTAAACGTCGATGACGATTTTGTCATCTTCCATAAATACGTCAATACCGCGACGCGCCCCATCAATGGACAACAAGCTGGCAATGCCATTGACCAAATTTTTGCTGGCCATGCCCACCACCCCATAACATTGATAAATTGATTGATTGGCGATGGTTGCGATGGTTCCTGTTGAAATTTCTATCGTTCCCAAAGTTTCTTCCTTTATTGGCATATTATCTCCTATCGATTCAGCCATTAAATAGCGAATTATTGAGATGATTTCTCAATAGTCTTTAGCCTATTAGAGTAACGACAATGCCTCATTTGCACAAATTTCTGCTCTTGTTTATAATCATCGGCTGTTGATTGGAAATCTAAGCGACCACATTCGGTCGCTTTTAATTTGCCCGGGTAGGTGAAATTATGGCTAAATGTGAAATTTGTGGCAAGAAACCCATGTCGGGTCAGAACCGCAGCTTTTCAGAGCGGAAGACAAAGCGTCAATTCAAACCGAATATTCAACGCGCCAGCTTTTATGATAGTGGTCGTAAAGTACAGAAACATGTTTGTACACGCTGCTTAAAGACATTGTCTAAATAGCATCGTTCCATTCTGAGCAAATTGAGCCGGCCGAAAGGTCGGCTTTTTTGTTTTCTCATGTTCCTCTAAAAGATACCGGATTTGGGGATGATTCGGCTAATAGTCGATGAGCCAGTTAGTGGATAATGCCTTACCAATTTGCCATACAAAATAGAGATTATTCGGATTATGCCAGTGGGCATGTCTTTTACGGCACACCGGGGCATCCCGCTTTTCCTGTCAGACTCATTAGTGAAATATTTCAACGTTGTTGGGCAATAAGACAGGCTATGGGGTTAACCACGCCTGTTGTTCTTTATGATCCATGTTGTGGCAGTGCTTATCACTTAAGCACACTGGCCTATTTACATTGGCATGAGATTGATACGCTTATCGGCTCAGATATTGATGCAAATATTCTTTCGGTTGCAGAGCGGAATCTGAGTTTACTCACGCAATCAGGCATAGAAAGACGGGTTGGAGAAATCGAGGCCATGCAAATGCAGTATGGCAAGACATCTCATGATGCCGCCGCCCAAAGCGCACAACAACTGGGGAATCAATTGCAAAAACATCTAGCAGATCATCCCGTCCATACGCTGCTATTTACAGCAGATGCCACAAATGATGAAGCGCTCAGACTTGCGGTTAGAGATAGAAAAATTGACTTGGTGATCGCCGATGTACCCTATGGCAGACAGTCAAACTGGCAATCGACCCATAAAGAGGTGCATCCCAATGAGAGTTTGTTGTGGCAAATGTTGGAGTCCCTTTCAACTATCGTTACAAACAATACCGTTGTTGCCATCATAACCGATAAGGCGCAGAAGTGTGAGCATGGACAATATGAACGTGTTAGCCGGTTTCAGATTGGCAAGCGACGTATTACGCTGTTAAGGACGTTTTTGGCTCCAGCGGATAGAAGTGCGGTGTAAACGGCCGTTTCCTCCCCATCTTCCACCAACGCAATCATATTCCCACCTCGTCCGGCGCCACTCAGCTTGGCCCCTAACGCTCCCGCCGCCAAAGCCGCTGCCACCAAATCATCCAATTCAGGGCTAGAAACGGTCATCGCTTGCAATAAAGCATGATTCTTTGTCATGAGCTGTCCGACTTGGGTTAAATCTCCCACTTCAATGGCTTGCCTGGCCGTATCGGCGATGCGGCCACAGTCCGCAAAAATTTCGTTAAACGACTGTGGATCAAGTTCCCACTGGCGGCGAACATCGCCGACCACATCTTTGGTGCTGCTGCGGACACCTGTATCAGCCACCAACAAATGCAGCGGTTTTGCCACCGCAAATGGCTCGATGCGGTTGCGCGGCTTCTGGCGCACAAAATAGACGGGCCGTTCGTAGGCGACTACGGTATTGTCGATGCCGCTGGGCGTACCATGATGGATTTTTTCCACTTCGTATGTCTGGTCAGAAACCCAGGCGTCACTCAATAAATGCGACAGTCCCAAATGTGCGGCCAAAGCGCGAATGACGGCCGCCGTGATGGCCGCACCGCTGCCTAAACCGCTGGCAATGGGAATCTGACTGCTCACGCTGATGGTCAAATCGGGCAGGTCTTTTAATCCGGCAGCGGCTTGAAACTGGTAAACGACGGCCGCGACGGCATCGTCATCAGCGGCTTCACTGAGCAATATGTTGCTGCCTAAATCGGGGGCGATGAGACGGATACCAGGGGTGGGGCTGTTTTGGACAACGGCCGTTGCCCGAACTTGTGAAACGGGAGCAGCTATGGCTGGTTGCCCATACACCACGGCATGTTCGCCAAAAAGAATGATTTTGCCGGGAGCAGTTGCGGTTGTCATAGCAAAGATAATTACCGTAGACCTGTGTTGAGTAAGGCCGAAGTAGGCGCAAAGGCGCAGAGAAAAAAGTTTTAGTTCATGAAATAAGCGATTGGATTATAGAGAATGGCGAAAACCAGAAGGCCATACAAAACCAGAGTGGCTTGTAACGGCCGGTCGCGCAAGACAATTTCTTCCGGTGCGCCGCCTTCATGGCGCACATGGATAAGGTAGAGCCAGCGGAAAACGCCATACATTACAAAGGGAATGGTGAGCATCATGGCATCATTTTTGGGCAAGCCTTCAGCCAGAAAAGTGTAAAGATGTAGGCGGCAATGGCGCTCGTGGTGACGATGGTCAGCATGATGTCGATGAGTTCCAGGTTGTATTCTTGCAAGATAGCGCGGTGGCTGCTGGCGTCTTCGCCCAGCAGGGTCAGTTCGTGGCGACGTTTGCCCAACACCATGAACAACGCCAGGAAGCCGCCAAAGACGTAGAGCCAGGGCGAAAAACGCTGCACTTCAATGACGGCTACACCGGCTGCGATACGCAAAATAAAGCCAGAAGCCACGACAAGCACATCCAAAAGCACGACGTTTTTCAACCAGAAGGTGTAGGCAATTTGAATGACGAGGTAGGCTAACAATATCCAACCCAGCGGAACAGAGAGTGCAAACCCGGCAATTAAACTGCCCAGGGCAAAAATGACAGCGGCAATAGCGGCGATGGTGGGGTTGAGTTTTCCGGCGGGTAACGGCCGTTTCTTTTTCTCAGGGTGTTGGCGGTCAGACTCGATGTCGGCCAGGTCGTTCATGATGTAGACGGCGCTGGACATCAGGCAAAGTAAGATAAATGCGGCTAAAGTATGCAGCACACTTACGGGGTCTAACAATTTACCATCGAAGAAAAGCGCCACAAAGACAAAGCCGTTTTTCGGCCATTGTCGCGGACGCATCGTTTTGAACAGGGCTTTTAGCACAGGGTTTCTCCAAGATTAAAGTGGTGTAATGTTGAAAAAGTTACGATGAAGAGTTTATCCCACCGCCATACCCCAGGCAACAGCATAGCAGTCGTGCAAAATAATTAGAGCGACTAAGAGAAGACGCCCGTTTCCTCTCCAAATTTGGGTGAAAACAAAAACACCTGACTCCATGGAGAAGTCAGGTGTTTTAAATTTAGACAGTATGTAGAAAAAATTATTTTCCTACATTGTTGGCAAATTTAGCCGCAGAAACCAGATGCCGGCGTGTTAAAGAACCAGTTGTAGGCGTAAAATGGATAGGTGTGGCCTGTTTGCATCCGAACAGAAATTTGAGATAAGTTATTAAGTTGAGAAGGAATTGACAGTGTCAAGTCTTGTGTGCCACCAGCGCCAGAATTCCATGCTTCATAACCTGGAACCAAATAACCGTTCACACCTGCCGTCCACATTTGTCCCATTGTTACGGCAAACACCTGGTTTGGTGGCAAGTTGTTTGTCCGAATAGTTATGGAACTGTTTTGAACAACGCTGCAAACTGTAAAGGTTGGGTAACCTGTATAGCCGCTATCAACTGGTGGTGGCGGCGGTGGTTGCCCACCTGTTCCGGTTGTATTGTTGTAGAACCAGTTAAAAGCATAAAACGGATTATAAGGAGCGGTATGTCCGGTTTGGGCTCGAATGGATAGTTGATACGAACCTTTCAGATTATTGCGGAATGGCAAACGTGGCTGTCATGGTGCCACCATTCGCCAGAACTCCAGCCTGAATTAACGACGGTGCCATTGATACCCTGTGTTCCCATTGGCCCCATTGTCCAGACGAAGGTTTCATTTGCTGGGAAATTGTTGGTTTCCACCGTCACATCTTGGTCTGCGTTTACGCTGACAATTTTGAAGGTGGGAATTCCGGTATAACCAGGTTGTCCACCTGTTCCCGCAGTTGTATTGTTATAGAACCAGTTATAACTGTAATAACCCCTGGGCACTTTGCAAGCGAATGGCAATTTGATACGAGCCTTTTAGTTGATATGGAATGGCAAATGTGGCGGGGAATGATCCGCCAGCCCCAGAATTGATGGTGGTGACGTAATACCCATTTATACCCATTGACCCCATCGGCCCCATTGTCACCACAAAATCTTGATTAGCGGGGTAGTTATAGGTCGTGATGGAAACGGTTTGATCGGTAACCACGCTGTTGATCGAAATGGTGGGGATGGTGCTTGAGATGGCTGCACTGGGACCTACCAGTAATACCACCAGGACAACTAACAATATTGCGGACGTCCGGAAACGCGGGAGCGATGCCAGCCGTTGACGAACGGATGCACGAGTTAAATCCGTAGAGTCATTTGTGTTCATAACGAGCCTCCTAAAAATTTTTAACGAGATAAATGGTGGTGTTTCCCACAGGCTGGCGTTTTCCAGTCAAACTCTTCGTGGGCGACCCTCTGCTAAAATGGTGAACTGCCCACCATTTTCCTCTATACGAAGTTGACAGAACGTATTATAAGGTAAAAGCTATACATAAATCCATAGAACGCACGTTCTTTGTGGCTGTTTTATGAATGAAACTCACGTAGTTTTTACGAGACTGTATAAATTGTGTCATTGAACATCGATTTCCAGAGGTAGAAGCTCGTTGGAATCTGTTGTATTATCACATCAATTGGCGGGTGACAAAACGACGTGCAGTTTCTGCCAAAATCGCGGCTCCCAAGGGAAGTGTGCTTTCATCAATATCGAAGGTATCTGTGTGGTGGTGGCGTTCTATATCGTCTGGGGGGCAGCCCCGAGCATGAACATGGCACCTGGCGCTTTTTGTGCCATGTAGGCAAAATCTTCTGCGCCCATGCCAAATTCTTCTTCGACAACGGCCGTTTCCCCCACCAAATCTATCACCACATCCTTCATCCACCCATTTACACGCGCATCATTAAACAGGGATGGATACCCGCGCACAATGTCTAGTTTGTAGTCACCGCCCAATGGCTTGCTGAGGCTCAATGCCCGTTCAATCTCCGCCCATAATTGTTGACGGACAGCTTCCTCATGAGAACGGATTGTGCCTTGCAGATGAGACTTCCTTCGGGATGACATTATGCACGGCACCTCCGCAAATCTTGCCCAGACTGACTACTGAAGGGCGCAGCGGATTGATTTGCCGCGAAGGAATGGCGTAGAGCGCACTTAAAATGGGGCCAAGCATAAACAACGGATCGCTGCCTGTGTGTGGATAAGCACCATGTCCGCCATCCCCATAAATCCAGGCATCAAACTGATCTACGGCCGCCAGCCCAAAGCCATCATAAAACCACACTTTTCCACTCGGTTTATCAGACCAAACATGCAGCGCGATGACAGCATCGATACCTGCTAACGCCTCGTCTGCAATCATGGCGGTGGCTCCGCTAATGCCATGCTCGTCAAACCTTTCTTCACTTGGTTGGAATATCAGCCGCACATTTCCGTGCCATTTTTCTTGGCGAAAACTTTGCTGCAACAGATGTGCTGCGCCCAACAGAATGGCGGTGTGGGCATCGTGACCGCAAGCGTGCATAACCCCTTTGTTTTGCGAGGCGTAAGGCAGGTTGGTGTTTTCCAGTATGGGCAGGGCATCCATATCGGCGCGGATGGCAATGGTGGGGCCTTCGCCTGTGCCAATTTGAGCGACGACGCCTGTGCGGCCAACGCCGGTCTGTGGTTCCAGGCCAATTTCCGTGAGCGTATCTGCCACTAAAGCGGCCGTGCGAAATTCTTCAAAACCTAGTTCTGGGTGTTCGTGTATGTCTCGCCGTAAACGAATCAATTCAGTAGAGAGAGTTTGTGCTTTGCCTAACATGTTGCCTCCAAAAAGATGATTGAGGACTGATGATTGAACGATGTTGACTTTCCCCAGTCCAGAAGTTGATTAAGATGAAGTCCAAGTATATTGTGATTTATGTACCTAGACGAAGGTGTGGCGGCGCAGGTCTGACAATGACTGCTAAAGTTTTTGGCACAAAAAAAGCCCACCTATTCACATCAAGAATAGGCGGGCTTTCGTTTTAGGGGTGGGGTAAAGGAAAATTAACGGCCGTTTCCCTGTGAAGCATCCCATTCCGCTGCTGTTACCGGCGGCGGTATCCATTTGGATTTGGCTACGAAGGAAAGATTAGCTCATGCCTCAAATCAAAGGAATATGGTAAATGCAATGACCAGCAGCAACATCAAACTGAAGATGGGTTTTGGATCGAGAACCATGAGCGTTAAAAGCCATAGGGTACTGTAGACAGCGGCGAACAGAAAACTGGTAATACTCGCGTTAAGAAAAAGTATCACGAGGATGCCCAGCGCAGACAGGAAAATTCCTAGAAGCCATAAATTATCTGGTAAGGCAGATAGATGCACCCCCGCGCCAGCTTCTGCCTGGGCTTTGAAACCCAGCATCATGCGTCTTTCCATGATGTAATGAGCAGCCATACCCAAGAAGTCGCCAATTTTGCTTTTTAAATTGGGCAATGCTTGCCCATGTGTACGCACAATGAATCGGGTTCGCTGCGCATCCATCTTTTGCAAGACTAGCGCCCCCCAATTCTCGATAACAATAGATTCGCCAGGTTCCACAGCCACCACCCGAAAATTGTATTTGATCAAACTTTTTGACTCATCAATTGACACCGGAATAATACGCCCGACTTCTATATCTTGAAATTCGGGAACGGGTTCTGCTGAACGAGCCTCATAACCCAGAGCCTTTTCAATAAAGGTATAGCTGAAAAATCCACCTCGATCTGCGCCTAGTTGAATAATCCACTGCCACACTTCGGACATCGGAGCGTTGATCGAGATGGCGCGTGTGGAAATGATGATGGGGGCCAACTCATCACCAATCAAGGTCATATTTGCTTCTTCTTTGGTGGCTCCCCAGGTATCCACAATGGGTTTTAGGAAAATGATATAGATGATTATTTCCAGAACAACGATCAAGCCCAAGTATAAGAAGGACTGCATAACGGTCAGCATGTTTACAAAGCCCCCTTCACTACGGTTTCTGATTTTGTGTAGTTGATGGCAGATTTCGCCATTTGGGCTACCACAAGGTGGTGAAATGGCCGGATCACGTTGAAATAGACTACCCCAGTCCACTTGTTATAATGGACAATGGTGATGACGTGATAACGAAAACGGGCGTTTTCCACCGCTTCCTTCACGATACCCAAATAAGCTGTTAAATGTGTATCCACAATACCTGCCAGCCAAAAATGCGTAGATGCAGCCGCTACTGTAAAAAAGGCCATGTTTTCGCCGGGTGTCAGGCATACATCTTCAGGCCGTAAGGCAGGGAATTCAGGCATACCTTCTTGTTTCATACCCAACAGGCGCACAAAACCCCCGCGTATGCCATAAAGAAACTTCAGCCAACCAGGATAGTATGAAAACATGCCCGCCAAAAATTCAGGTATGGTTACAGTCCCTTCAACCGTTTTGACATCAATGTGGTCAGCATTAAGCAAATAAGGTTGCAATTCCGGTACAGTTTGGAGAACAGAATCGATTTTAGTCATGGGTTAGCCTTTCACCGATTGAACGATGTTTGAATTACTCTGAGTTCGTGCACCTATGGAGGTAAATGCCATCGTCCAGACCGCAATGACGGCTAGAATCGCTTGAATTTCAGGAACAGGGATAGCAACGGCCGTTATAAATATCCCCCCAATCACATTTGCCGGAACCACAAAATTGTATATCCACTTGACGTTTGCCCGGATTGCCACCCAGTTCAGCAGCCCGAGGAAGAACAGCGACAGCCCTGTGCCGGCAAACCACAGCGCATCTTCAGAGAAGGATGGATAGAACAGGGGTGTCAGCAAGGTGTGTGCCACACCCAGGAATAAAATGACGCCAGTTGAAACTGAATAAAGTTTTTTCATGCACAGCTCCTTTATGTTTCTAAACTTTCAATTTTTATTGAACGTTCTAAAAGTAACACAACTTGGCGTGAATTGTCAAGCAAAAATACAAAAAAGCCCCTGTGTTTTTGCACACAAGGGCTTTTTTGTATTTAGCTTTTTGGTAATGGGAGAGTCAAAAAATTAACGGCCGTTTCCCTGTGAAGCATAGCGGCTACGTTGTGGGTTCCGTTGCCGACGGCTGTTTCCGTTACCCGGTTGGTTCCGATTGCCATTCTGGCTATTGCCGTTAGATCGGCTGCCGTTTTTATTACCGTTACCGTTGGCGTTGGCACGTTGTGGCGCGGCGTCTGGAGAGAAACTGCCATAATTGAAATCGGGCAAACGACGCCGTTCAATGGGCGCGCGTAACACTTTTTCAATATCACGAATCATTGCTTCATCATCTGGAACCGTGAAGGTGTACGCTTCGCCCGTTTCCAGGGCGCGACCCGTACGACCAATGCGATGGGTATAGGCATCGACTGTATCGGGCATGTCAAAGTTGATGACGTGCGAGATTTCGGCCACGTCAATGCCACGGGCAGCGATGTCGGTGGCGACGAGAATATCGTACTTGCCTTCGCGGAAGCCGTTAATGGCACTCTGTCGTCGATTTTGGGACATGTTACCTTGCAGGGCTTCTACGTTGTAGCCCTCTTTTTCCAAGTCCCGTGCCAAGAAGCGGGCGCGGCGTTTGGTTCGTGTGAAGACCAATACCCGACCCGTGCGTGTTTGGTTCAACATGGAGAAGAGTAAATTTTTCTTGAGGACATCGGGTACTGGATACAGGGCGTGAGATACGGTTTTGGCTGGTGCACTGTGATCGACCTGCACGGTTATGGGGTCTCTCAGAACGCTGTCGGTCAGGTCTCGAATGTCTTTAGGCATGGTGGCGGAGAAGAAGAGGTTTTGTCGCTCTGCTGGTAGCAGTTTGATGATGCGGCGAATGTCGGGGAGGAAGCCCATGTCAAACATGCGGTCGGCTTCGTCTAGCACCAATACTTCCACGTGTGAGAGGTCGATGTCTTTGTCACCAACTATATCGAGCAAGCGACCAGGGCAGGCGACCACAATTTCGGCACCGCGACGCAGGGCGTCTACCTGACGTTTCTTGTTGACGCCGCCATAAACGGTAATGCTGCGGATTTTGGTGCTTTTGCCCAGAGAAACGGCCGTTTCATGAATCTGTTCGGCGAGTTCCCGTGTGGGGGCAACGATGAGGGCACGCACATGTCCCAGTTTGCCTTTTGTCAGGCGATGTAAGATGGGCAGCATAAAGGCGGCCGTTTTACCGGTGCCTGTTTGTGCCAAACCCATAACGTCTTTGCCTTGCATGGCGTGGGGGATTGCTTGTATCTGGATAGGGGTGGGCTGGGTAAAGCCCATAGTGTTGATGTTCGCGTTGAGGCGTGCATCAAGATTAAATTCTTCGAATTTCACTGAAAGTCTCCTTGACTTTTACGGCCAAGTCGCACTCTCAGCCCGCAAATCGTGTGATGTGACACAGCCGATAGCGGTGGGTGTCACGTAGTTTAGTAAGGTCTCGAACAAAGCCTGTTCGCAGACACAATCGTTCAGTATAGCGGTTCTGGTAGGATTATGCGAATTTGCTCATGGTTTGTTAGGATTGGGGGGTTGCAGATAGGTCTGTTGGCGTGTCTTACTCAGTCGGCAATTGGCGGATGACAGTCGCAGGAACGCCTCCAACAAGCGTGTTTGGCGCAACATCTTTTGTTACCACTGCCCCCGCCGCGACAATAGATCCCTTCCCAATTGTGATGCCAGGTAGAATGGTACAGCGAGCACCTACCCAGACCCCATTTTCTATGACGATTGGTTTTGTGATTCTTTTTGTGGCACGCCGAGATTGATTCCCAATTTCATGAGTTGTGGTCATAAATAAAACTTCATGCCCTATATCGACGCAATTCCCAATGATTATTTGGTCTTCGAGATCAAAAACACAGCCAAAATTTAGCCAAACGCCTTTACCGATGATTAGGTTTTTGTGCAGCCGTTTTCCGCCGGTAAGGGTGGGCGTGCCACCTAGCACGGTTGCACTTCCAATCTGAAAGCCTGCCAGGCGGAACATGAATGTGCGCCAACGATTGCCGACATAGTTGGGCAAAAAAAATGTAGCTACTTTTATTAGGAATACGCGCAAGTGAAAAGCGGATGTTTCTTCGCGGACAACGGTTAAAAGATGGGTCATGAAAGGTATATCCTACTACTTGGTCAATGAAAATATGGCTAACAATAGGGTATGAACAGACCTGATTGTTAGGAAAAGAACTTTCTTTTTGGCTTACCAGTGGGTGTTTGCCTATAAGCATCAAGCTATGCTTAATCGCCCGCCAGAAGTTTATCAACGGCCGTTGCCAGTTGCGCTAAATTCCGTACCACATAAATCGAATCAACAGTCGAGGCATACTCCAGCATGTCGCTGTCGCCTGTGCCCCATTGGCGCTGCTGCTCCGGGCAGAACCAGATGATGCGCCGCGCGCGTTTCTGCAAATCTTTGATGAGGTCGATGCGCGGCGAGTTGTAGTTGTTGCGCCCATCTCCCAAGACGACGACTGTGGAACGGCCGTTTATGGCGCTCAACCACTTGTGATAAAACGTATCCAGACTGCCGCCAAAGTCCGTGGCATAATGGCTGGGACTGCCGCCGTAGAAGGTGTCGAACACCGCCTGAGCCGCTTCTTCAGCGCGGTTGGCGTTGAGAATGTGGCTCACTTCCTGCATATCAGAATAGAAGGCGAAACTGCGCGTTTTGGAGACCTGGTCTTGCAGTTGGTAGATGAAGGTGAGCATAAACTCGGTCACCTGAAACATGGAGCGGGACATGTCACACATGAGTACCAGGCTGGGTTTGAGTTTGTTTTTCTTGAAGCGTAGTTCCAGCGGCACGCCGCCGTAGCGTTGGTTGGCGCGAATGGTGGCTTTGGCGTCGAACTTGCCCCGTGTGCCTCGTTTGCGGCGCATGGCGGCGCGGGTGCGCAGTTGGCCGATTAAACGCTGCACTTCTTTGCGCAGAACGGCCGTTTCCTCTTCATTGAGCGCGGAAAATGGTTTGTGCATCAGGTCAGAGCCGTGCAGTTCATCGGGCCGGTTGGCACGCTGCTGCGCGATTTGCAAGCCGACTTGCTGGGCGACTTGCTCGGCCAGCGCTTCTTTGTTGGCTTCGACCACGCCCATCAGCTTTTCGATGGCTTCCTGGCTCATGCCCATCTCTTGCAGCTTTTGATACAGCTCTTGCATCTGCTGTTCCAGATGACCCATGCCCATTTGCTGCAACATGCGCCGTGTCACCCATTTGGCTTCGCCTGGATTGTTAGCCCACTGTGCGCCAGCTTGATTGGCGAGTGCTTCCAGTTCTTCTTTGGTGGGGCCTTCGCCGCTGGTCAGCCAGTCCATCAGATTTTGCATCTTGCCGCTCATCGCTTGCAGAGCCGCTTTGAGCATCGCTTCTTCGTCGGCACTCAAGTCGTCCAGTGCATTTTGCATCAGGGGGCCGCCGCTGCCGAAATAGAGCGGGAATAGTTGGTCGAACACGGCAAAATCCTGCGATTCTTTGATGAGCGTGGCCCGCAGCGACGATTTGAAAACCGCCTTGTCTTGAATGCCCAAGGCTTCAATCGCCCGCATGGCATCCATCGACTCCGCCAACGATACGCGCACCCCCGCCGCCCGCATTCCCCGCACAAATTCAATGACTCGGTTATCCATAAGGCACTCCAAAATGCGGAATGATGAATGATGAGTGATGAATTCCGCACTCATCATTCATCGTTCATCATTCAGTGTTACCACCGGTTTTTGCTGCTGCCGCCGCCCATCATGCGTTTGGCTTTGGCGACATCGGTTTCGTATTTGAGCAAGACGGTGAGGGTGTTGCTCAGGGTCTTTTCGTCGATGGCCTCGGCGTTGAGGGTGACAAGGGCGCGTGCCCAGTCGAGGGTTTCGCTGATGCTAGGCACTTTGCGCAGATCCATATTACGCAGTTGATGCACGATGGCGACCGCTTGATGTGCCAGTTCGGGTGACAGATTTGGTACTTTGAGGCGCACGATGTCGAGTTCGGCATCTTGCGTTGGGTAATCGACGTAGAGGTAGAGGCAGCGCCGTTTGAGCGCTTCGCTCAGTTCGCGGGTGTTGTTGCTGGTGAGCAGTACCATGGGCTGATGTTTGGCGACGATGGTGCCAAGTTCGGGCACAGTTACCTGGAAATCGCTCAATACTTCGAGCAGGAAGGCTTCAAATTCCACGTCGGCGCGGTCAATTTCGTCAATCAGCAGCACGACTGGCTCGTCGGACATGATGGCTTTGAGCAAGGGACGGGGCAGCAGGAAGTTTTCGGAGAAGAAGACATCTTCTTCTTGAGCCAGGCGGGTGGCGGCTTCGTCGAGGCTGGCGACGCCTTCCAGCACTTTGTGCAGGGTGTCGCGCATGAGCTGGGTGTAGAGCATCTGTTTGGCGTATTCCCACTCGTAGAGCGCTTTGCTTTCGTCTAGTCCTTCGTAACATTGCAGGCGGATTAACGGCCGTTCTATCGCTTTGGCCCACGCTTTTGCCAGTTCTGTTTTGCCCACACCAGCCGGGCCTTCGGCCAAAATTGGTTTTGAGAGGGATTGTGCCAGGAAGGTGACGGTGGCTATTTCTTCGGAGGTGATGTATTGCTGTTGGCCTAACCGGTCACGAACATCGTTAATATCTTTGAACATGGGGGTTTCTCCGTTAAATGATGACTGTTCCGAAAAATGGTGAATTTATCCGCAGATTTCGCAGATTTCGCAGATTTTTTGTCGAGTGATTTTGTGTTTCGTGTCAGTGCATGAGCTTTTTTTGGACAAACTCAATGATGAATGATGAAGGCTGAATGGGTGTGTTGAAATGATTGTAATGAGGCGGGCGCGGCACGTAAAGTGGGAAACGGCCGTTTCTCATGATTAGATAATACCGATTGACGATTGATGATTATCGATTGACAATTTTGGTGGCGTAGTAGGTGATGGTTTGTTGATGGCTGAAGCCCAGGCTTTTGTAGAGGGTGATGGCGGCGGTATTGGTTGCCCAAGCGCCGATGATGGCTCGAGACGCGCCCTGTTGTTTGAGTTGGTGGAGGGCGGTGAGGAAGAGAAAACGGCCGTTTCCCACCCCCTGTCCCTCGGGAATTATGCCAATCGGTTCGACCTTGCCTTCGTTATTTTCGTCGATATGGAGCCAGGCAAAGCCAAACGGCCGTTGTCCAGCCATCAAAAATAAAATATCCCGTGCCGAACTCAGGTCAGCCGCAACTTCATCTGGCGTATACGGTTGGTGCCAGGGATGGCCGGAAAACGAAGATTCGTACAAACGGCAAAAAAGCTGGATGGCTTTGCGGCGAGAAAAAGTTTTGATGGTTAGGTGGGAGCGGTTAGGCCGTGGCGGTAAATTGTCGAGGTGAGGGCGAGCCAAAATTTGCTCCTCATGATCCACCGTAAACCCATTGTGCAACAGAAATTCGGCCAACCCCGGTTGCGCGTCTGGTACGCCCCAACTAAGGTTTTTGACGTCGCTGCCCACCAGTTCCTGTTTCAAAAAGTCAATAAGCTGGCTGCCCAGCCGTTGGCGCTGCCACGCCCGCGCGATCATCACATCCAAATCATACTGTCCCGGCAGACCGGGCAGCGGCGCCACACAAGCATAACCAACGGGTTCTTCTTCCGCGCAAATAACCCACGGCAAGGCTCCAGGCAGATAAACGGCCGTCTAACTGGCGTGCTGTTACTGTTTCTGTAGGATTTAGATCATTAAAGTAAGATGCCAATATTTGGGAAACGGCCGTTTTGTAGGGGAGAATTGTGATCATGAGAATGGATTATAGCAAGATCATTTTTTACTGCGTATTGCGCACGGTAAAAACTGATCTTGCCAAAGCCTTGACCCAACCACTGGTGTTTGATAGAATTTCCGTCGCTTAGGAAGCCCTCATCGTCTAGGGGACCAGGACGTAAGCCTTTCAAGCTTAAGACCGGAGTTCGAATCTCCGTGAGGGCACTACAAAAAGCTCCGCTAACCAGCGGGGCTTTTTTGTTTTAAATTGACGATTAGGGATCTATGGGTCAATTGTCACGGGAGAGGGTAATTGCGCTCTGTCGTGTTCCCACCTCTGTCCATCTTGAGTGAATGCAGGAAGCCGCATTAAATCTGTTGAGCTAGCATCATACCATCCAATAAATAAAGTGTACTCATCTAAAGGTAAAGAAGTTAATGGCAGGGTAACTGGTTCAACGATGTATTCACCAGCCGTCCAAACGTCAGTCAGGTACATACCCTGTTGCGGCAAAGTGTCGCTTTGTACCCAGATTCTCCCCTCTCCGTGCGCGTCTACCAAATGGACAAACTGCGTATATACGTCTTGTGGTGTTTCTGAAACAAACCAAATAAGTTCAACCAATAGCTCATCGCTGGTTTGCTCTATAGAATAACCACGCAATTCAATTTGATCGTCAAAATTAGCCCTGAAAGGCACAGAAAATTCAGGCTCACTGATAATATGTGAATCAATAGATGCAAACCAGCGTAGGGGATCCCAGACTGGAGGGGTCGGGATCTTGCAGCGGGGTTGAGTACCGGTGCAAGCTGCAATTTTTCCTGCCCAATCGAGATCAGGAAAAGTTACATTTTTATGTTTTGGCGTGAAAAAGAGGAATGTCATGGCGATCAGCAGTAGAGGGATCCACTTCTGTATCTTGCGTCTTGGCTCCCACAAAAGCAGTCCCCAAGCCATTGTTACTGCTGGGATATAGAAGTGACGACCAGACCAACGTAGCATAAGAGCAGGATCTAGCCGTTTTACATAGATTGAAAGTGCGAAACAAAGAATGCCTCCACTCAAGACTATGACCATCTCCCAGTTTTGGTTTTGTAAGCCGTGCCATAGTAGAGCCCCAAAAGATAGACATAGCAAGATACTGCCAACAATACGGATTGGGTCTGTAATTGAGATCTGGTAAATAAGTTCGCCTACGAAGATAAATCCAAATCGGGTGATTAGTACATCGG
The DNA here is from genome assembly GCA_963747345.1 of uncultured Chloroflexia bacterium. GTDB lineage: Bacteria > Chloroflexota > Anaerolineae > Promineifilales > Promineifilaceae. Next base: position 117,805 of record CAVVFA010000030.1, read on the forward strand.
CTAATATTGGTCCGATATAAGGCATAGCTGTACCTGGGGGGACACGGCCGCGCATATTCCAAACCTGAGCAATAACCAGTATAGGTGAAATGACAGCTAGAAATGCATGGTAACGACGTCTCGTAATCACCCAGCGAAAAAGAAAAAGGGGCCAAAGCACAACTGTAAATGCGGCATTGAGTCCATTTAGCACCAGCATAGTCACGTCAAATATTTTCCCTGATATGGTAGCTGGAGGGATGGCAAGTGCCAGCAAAATCCACCAAAAAGAGGATATGGTAGCCCAGTTTGCGATATTGAAGAATACTTCAAAATCTGCAGCATTGGCGACAAGAAATAGACTGAGAAGAAATTTTGTCGTTAATGAAAAAGGTAGGCGATTGGAAAAAATAAATCCGGTTAAAGCTACCAGCATCAGCCAGGACATAAAATAATAATAATGCGGGATGTAGGGGAGGGGAACCCATTTGCCGGGAAAAGCTGCCAAACGACCTAAAACATGATAGATGTCTCGATATTCAATAAAAAGATTGCTGAGTCCACCAAAATAGGTATCAGTGAAAAAAACTTCACCATCTTCCGCCCACAACTGCGGGTTAACAAACGCATCAGGCCTGCGCCAGTAGAGAATCAATGTCATTAGCAAAATAGTAAACATAAATAGCCACAAACGATGTTTGGAACTGACTACTTCAGCTAATTTCATCTTCCAAATAGCATGGCTATTTTGTTTTATAGGAGAGGAGAGATTATTATAGTTAATGTTGAGGAGACTCGTTTTTGTAATTTTGTTCACTATCTAACGCTTAATTTATTTTTGATTATATGTTCGATTTCAAAGGCACTATGTCATATAACTTTCCATCTAGTATACCTTTGGTTAGCAAAAAAAAACCATTTTCGTTGGTTGATGAGTCATCGATCATGAATTTGCACAAAAATGTCAGGCCGTGTTAGATATTTGGGGGTCTTTATGGTGTTAGAAAAATCCATTACTCAGTGACGTACAATATTTGTTGGCGGTTTTCAATTAAGTTCGTACGATTACTTGTAAAATGAAAATTGGATTGGGAGGTCAACATGCGACTAGGTTTAATGCTTGGGTATGCAGGACGGCGGATCGAACTGCCGGTGGAGCTGGTAAAAGAAGCAGATCGGCTGGGCGTGTATGCGGTATGGACGGCTGAGGCATATGGCTCAGATGCGGTGTCGCCGTTGGCCTGGCTGGGCGCACACACGCAAAACATCAAACTAGGCACGGCCATCATGCAGATGCCTGGGCGCACCCCCGCCAATGCCGCCATGACGGCGATGACGATCAACCAACTGAGTAACGGCCGTTTCTTGATGGGGCTAGGACTCTCCGGGCCGCAGGTGGTGGAGGGATGGCATGGGGTTAGCTATAAACGGCCGTTAACCCGCAGCCGAGAATACGTCGAAATCGTGCGCCAAATCTTCCAGCGCGAAGACCGCCTCATCCACGACGGCAAAATCTACCAAATCCCCTACATGGGCGAAGATGCCACCGGTTTAGGTAAACCGCTCAAAAGCACCCTCGAAGCCGCCCCCGACATTCCCATCTACCTCGCCGCCATCGGCCCCCAAAACGTCGAACTGACTGCCGAAATTGCCGATGGCTGGCTGCCCATCCTCTTTGCCCCAGACAAATATGACGCCATCTACAAAGAACAAGTAGAAGCCGGATTTGCCAAAGCGGGCAATGGTAAAAGTTTGGCAAACTTCGACATCGCGCCCACCGTTTCCGTCGTCATCAACGACAACCTCGACATCTGCTACAACATGCTGCGCCCCTTCCTTGCCCTCTACATTGGCGGCATGGGCGCGAAAGGCAAGAATTTCTACAACGATTTGGCCGCCCGTTACGGTTATGAAGCCGCCGCTGCCGAAATCCAAGACCTTTACCTGTCCGGAGACAAAGGCGGGGCGATGGCAAAAGTGCCTGGCGCACTGATTGATGAAGTGGCGCTGGTTGGTCCGCGTGAGCGCGTCAAAGAACGGCTCCAATTGTGGCTCGACAGCCCTGTCACCACCCTGAATATGACTGTTTTTGATGTGGACACCTTGCGCACGATGGTTGAATTGTTGGCAGAGGTCTCCTAGCATCCACGCATAAGTGCCAGGCACTTCAAAAGTGCCTGGCACTTGACCATCAGGCAACCATTGCCCTTTCGTGCAGGTTGATTCCCCAAACCGAGTACACTTCGTAAAAACTAAGGCAAGGAAACTAAATTATGCAACCCTGGAAAACCGTATCCCGCCGGACTATTTTAGATTACAGTAAATTTCTCTCTGTGGAAGAACACACCATACAGTTGCCGGACGGTCGGATTATTGAGGATTGGCCATGGGTGGTGACGCCTGATTACATCAATGTGGTGGCGGTAACGGAAGAAGGGAAATTTCTTTTTTTTCGACAGACAAAATATAGTATTTCAGGCACGACACTAGCGCCTGTGGGCGGCTACTTAGAGGCAGGGGAAGACCCCTTAGCCGCCGCGCAGCGTGAACTGCGGGAAGAGACGGGCTATGCCGCATCCGACTGGCAAGCCATTGGGAAATTCCCGATAGATGGAAACCGAGGTGTGGGCACGGCGTATTTCTACATCGCGCAAGGTGCTTACCACGTTGCTGAGATTGATGCGGATGATTTGGAAGAGCAAGAAATGCTTTTGCTGACTCGTGCCGAAGTGGAAACCGCCTTAGATGCCGGTGAAATAAAGTTACTGCCTTGGGCGACGATTGTTGCCTTAGCACTTCGTCAGATACCTGCCTTTTAAGGTGAGACGGTGTTAAAATGAATCGGTATCAATAAATTTATCAGGATATTTCGATGGATATTGAGAACATCAAAGAGGCTATCCAACATAAACGTATACGAATTACAGATCATGCTGATGAAGAAGCGGTGGCGGATGGTATAGTATTTGGTGAAATATCCTTCTCTGTTTTTCACGGAGAAGTTATTGAGTCTTATCCTGATGATAGACCATTTCCCAGTTGTCTCGTTTATGGGAAAACGCCAGATGGAGATCCGGTTCATAGTGTATGGGCTTATAATAATGATAATCTGTGGGCTGTTTTGATAACTGTTTATCGCCCAGACCCCAAACGTTGGATCAATTGGCGTGTTAGGAGACCTAAAAATGATGCCTTTTAGTACATGCCCTGTTTGTGGCGGAGAAATGTTGGAAAAAGAAGTTGAAAAACTGCTTAGAGGTGGTGTGCACACGGCCGTTTTGCGTGTAAATGCTGAAGTTTGCCAACATTGTGGCGAACGTCTGTATTCCGAAGAGACGATTAGACGTTTTGAGCAGATTAGATTGAAATTGAAACAACAAGATACTGCTGACTTTAAGCCGCTAGGGCAATCTTTTCAGGTCGCTTAATAATTTTAATGAATAAGAATAAATCGTTTGAGTACATTCCCGTTGTGGAAATAGATGAAACAGATGCCGATTGGCAGGCAAAGCATGAAGCTGTTGATATTGCTGGCCGGGAAGATCTGTTGGTTGAATTGATTGAGGAACTGGTGGGGAAACGGCCGTTATCCTCCAAAAAATATTCCGCCACCATGCTCAAATACGTCAATCAAGGGCTGCCCTGGCTCTCCAAAAGCCAGGTACTGCAAACGTATCAAGCCCTGTGCGCTGACGGGTACTTGACTTTTGACCCCGATGTGCGCGTGGCGTTGCAAACCAAACCCGTACGCAGCCACTCCGGCGTCACTGTTGTGACGGTGTTGACGAAACCTTATCCCTGCCCTGGCAAATGTGTTTTCTGCCCCACCGACGTGCGGATGCCTAAAAGCTATTTGCATGACGAACCGGGAGCGCAGCGTGCCGAACGCTTCAAATTCGATCCCTATGACCAAACTGCGGGGCGTATCCGCGCCTTGGAACAAATCGGCCATCCGGCGGACAAAATTGAACTTATCATCTTGGGCGGCACCTGGTCTAGCTATCGCCGCGATTACCAGGAATGGTTTATCAAACGCTGCTTCGACGCCATGAACGGGGTTGATGCGGAAACGTTGCCCGAAGCGCAAGAAATTAACCGCTACAGCCAGCGGCGCAATGTCGGGCTGGTGGTGGAAACACGCCAGGATCATGTGGATGCAGACGAACTGCGCTGGTTCCGTTACTTGGGTGTGACCAAAGTGCAGGTCGGCATACAAAGCGTGGACGAGCGCGTATTGGCACTCAACAATCGCGGCCATGATGTGCAGGCCACGCGGGATGCCTTTCGCTTGCTGCGACTGGCAGGCTTCAAGATTCACGGACACTGGATGCCAAACCTGTTGGGCGCTACCGTGGAAAGTGATGTGGCAGATTACGGCCGGTTATGGAGCGATCTATCCTTCAAACCAGATGAACTCAAGATGTATCCCACCATGCTTTTGGAAAACGCCGAGTTGTATGAATATTGGCAGCGGGGTGAATACAAGCCGTATGAAGAAGAAGAAGTGATTGACGTGCTGATCCGCTGCAAAGTGCAGACGCCGCGTTACGTGCGCCTGACGCGCATCATCCGCGATATTCCCACAACCAATGTAGTGGAAGGTTTCAAGAAGGCGAACTTGCGCCAGATGGCACAGCAGCGCATGGCAAAACAAGGGCTGCACTGCCAATGCATTCGCTGTCGGGAAGTGAAACGGCAGAAACTTAAGCTTGAAGATTTAAGATTGATGGTTGAGACGTATGAGACGGATGGTACGACGGAGCATTTCCTGAGCTTTGAGTCTGAAGAAGGGAAAATTGCCGGATTTTTACGCCTGTCATTCCCTGACAGAGACCAGGAACTGCCGCTGCCTGAGCTTGAAAATCATGCCATGATCCGCGAAGTACATGTTTATGGGCCGGCCGTATCGGTGGGGGATGAGAGCCAGGGGGAAGCACAGCACATTGGCCTCGGTTCGCAGCTTGTGGAGAAGGCCAAAGCGATGGCACGGGCGGCGGGTTATGACTATATCGCCGTTATCAGCGCTATTGGCACGCAGGAATATTACGCGAAACACGGTTTTGCTGTAAATGGCCTTTACATGACAGCTAAACTTTAGTTTAATATCGTGACAATTCACCGAATGAATGTGCGTCAGCCCTTGGGGCGATGTACAATCTTACTGCTTACTCATCACAAACCATTATAGATATCGTATTGGGTGCAGTTCCGGGGTGGCTTTGTCATGAACCAGTTACTAATTCTCCCTTTTTTGTTGTTAATTGTTTCGGCCATTATCTCTTTTGGCTTAGCTGTTTACGCTTGGCAGCGGAGGCAGTTGCGGGGTGCTAAACCGTTTTTTGTGATGATGGTGGGGATGACGGTTTGGCTGCTGAGTTATTCCCTGGAAATTATTACATTTGATTTAACGCAGCGCCTTTTCTGGTCACGGATGACGTTTTGGGGTGTAACGGCCGTTCCCGTTGTCTGGTTCCTGTTTTCTTTGGACTATACGGGGCGGGATAAATGGTTGACGCGCCGTAATGTGGCGCTGTTGTTCGTGGAGCCAGTTATCATCCTCATCTTAATCTGGACGAATTCCGCCCATCATTTGTTCTTAAAAGATGTTTTGTTTGATACATCAGGGACGATTCCTAAAGTTCATATGATGTATGGCCCTGCGTTTTTTGTCCATGCCATTTATTCCTATCTGCTTTTGTTAGCTGGGTTAGTTATCTTTGGACAGGCGTTTTTCAGAGAAAAGGGTTTATACAAAAAGCAGTTGGGCATTATTCTTGTGGGGGCGACCATTCCCTGGTTTGCCAATATTTTCTATGTATTCCCGTTGGGGGCTTTTGCTTATTTCGATCCCACGCCGTTGGCCTTTTTCTTGTCTGGTGTGTTGTTTGCCTGGGCTATTTTCGGGTATCAGCTTATTGATATTACGCCCATTGCGCGGACGACGGTGATTGAGTATATGAATGATGGGATTTTGGTGTTGGATATGCAAAATCGGGTGGCTGACATCAATCCTGCGGCTGTGCAGATTCTGGGCTGTGACGAATCTGAGGCGATTGGCAAGCCAGCTCATTTGTTGTTGGCGAACTGGCCGAATCTCGTAACGCAGTTTACGGATGTGACGAGAGTACAGACTGAGATTTCTGTGGAGATGGAGGGGGCGACTTATTACTTTGATTTGCGGATTTCGCCGCTGCTTGATGACCGAAAACGGCCGTTAGGCCGGCTCGTTATGTTTCGGGATATTACAGATCGTAAACAAACGGAAGAGGCTTATTTCACGTTAGTTGAACAAACGCTGCAAGGGTTCGCTATCATTCAAGATGGGCTGGTTCGGTTTGCGAACCCGGCGTTGGCCACGATTGCCGGGCTGCCTGTGGAAGAGTTAACCGGCGCCCCTGTTGAATCGTTGGTGCTGGCTATTCACCCAGACGATCAAGATATCATGGCGGATATTCAGCCAGATGGCAGTCGGGTGGAGTTTCGGTTTTTCCATCATACGGGTGAGATGCGGTGGTTAGAGTTTACGGCGACACAGATACAGTTTCAGGGGAAAACGGCCGTTCAAGTGGTTACGGTTGATATTACTGAACGGAAAGAAGTGGAAAACGCGCTTTTGCATGCCAAAGAAGAAGCAGAGAATGCCAGTCGAGCTAAAAGCACATTCCTGGCAAATATGAGCCATGAATTACGGACACCGCTGTCTACGATTATTGGGTATAGCGAACTGCTCCATGATCAAGCCAAGGCAAAAGGGGATGACGTGCTGACAAAACGACTCAGCCATATTGAGTCATCTGGGTATCGTCTGCTGGCAATTTTGAATGATATTCTTGATATTACGCAAATTGAAGCGCAAAAAGTTGAACTTGAGGAATCGTTGATAGATGTTAACTCGTTTATCAATGATTTGCTGATTACGACGCGACCGCTGGTAACGCGAAATGGGAATAAACTTGAGGTTGAGCAAGCAGATGGTTTGGGCTGGATTCATGGGGATGCCCAAAAGATACAAAAGGTTTTAGTGAACTTGCTTAGTAATGCGGGCAAGTTTACGGAAAATGGCTTGGTAACGTTCCGAATTTACTGGCAAACGGCCGTTTCCCATTCCGCTTCTACAATACCAACCGAATACCTTACCTTCCAAGTCATCGATACCGGGATTGGTATGGAATTTGATACCATTGCAGACTTATTCCAACCCTTCTCTCAGGCCGACACCTCCATGACGCGCCAATATGGCGGCACGGGTCTGGGATTGTCCATCGCCTACCGATTGTGCCAGATAATGAACGGAAACATGATCGTTGAAAGCGAACCGCATAGCGGCACAACATTCACCGTTTCTTTACCGGTTCACAAAGAAATAATGCTGAGTGAACCCAGCAGTATGACAAGTGCCACATGACCCAACAGATGACAGCCCTCATCATTGAGGATAACCAAGAATTAAATGCCTTATTCACGGAAGCGATTCAAGAATCCGGCTTTGTCTCTGTGTCTGTGTTAGATGGAGAAGCGGCTCAACTTCGCCTGGCAGAGATTGTGCCACAGTTGATTTTGCTCGATTTACATTTGCCTTATATTTCTGGAGCAGATTTGTTGCTTGAAATCCGTCAAGACCCCCGCTTAACAGACACGATTGTGATTGTTGCCAGTGCCGATGGTACATGGTCTGGTCATGTTGGTGAACAGGCAGATTATGTGCTGAATAAACCGGTTAGCTATGTTCAGTTACGGGACATGGGCGTTCGGATTTACCAGAATTTGACTAGAGAATAGGGGTAAGGCGGCGGGGTGGCTACCACCAAGTTTTGTAAGTGAGTACAGTTTCACCAAGGGAACGGCCGTTACTATCCAACGCCGCTAGTCGTAAAACCACATCTTTGCCAGGGGAAATAACAACAGTTAACGGGATCACTACTTGGCCTAAATCATCCGTGGGCAGAGAGCGAATAGTTTGTATCTCATCGTCATATGAAATCGCTACCTCTACCATGACATTTGAGACGGGGTCTCCACCCGCTGTCAACACGGTTGCGTAGAGAACTTGGTCTTCACCCTCATACAAAATGGGGGCTTTCACATAAGCCGAGACATCTGCATCTGTCACGCCTGCTGAGGAAACGGGGCGGGCGGGACGCATTTCTTGGTAGGCAAAGACCATTTCATTGTCAAAATGAGTTTGCCCCAGATCGCTCAACTGGACACGTTGGGCCGCTGAAGCTTCGGGATGCCATTCTAAACGGCCGTTTTCAAAATATTGCACACGTAAGCCATCCACATTCAACTGGGCTGAAATCGGCAGCCCCAGCAGCACATCACCCGCATGGTCTTCATAAAAACGGAGAAACTCATCTTGCACGGTGAATTCAGAATCGGGAAAAGTGCGAATAGCACCATCTTCAGGGACGGGGGCTAGAATCTGTTCATTGAGACCGCCCAATTCCCAGGCACCTAATTGGGAAACCAATACCCCTGCTGCCCCATCATATTCTAGTCGCACATTTTGGAAGTATTGTAACGGCCGTTCCCCCGGCACTGCGGTAAACATCTCCGTAACTGGCTCGCCCAACACAGCTTTGCCGCCAAACTCCTGGTAAAAACCTTGAAACTCAGAGGCAATCGGAATACCATTTTCGCCAACGGCCGTTGGTGGTATATCCGGCTCTCCTCCACAGGCAACCAACAAGCCCAGTAGAAAAAATAAACTTACAATTACAACCAATCGATACCGCATTAATAATTCACCATCAACTATCAACCATTAGTATGCTGATTTATCTAGCATCTCATGTTCTTCGCGCAAACGCAAATAGCTAACGTACCGCTGCTTTGAGACTCGACCATCCTTCACGGCCGCCAGGACAGCACACTTCGGCTCATGTTGATGGGTGCAATCACTGAACTGGCAATCTGGCACTAACGGGGCAATCTCCCGAAAATAAGCATCTAGCTCACTCGGTTCCAAATCAAACAAAGCCAGCCCGCGAATCCCAGGCGTGTCGGCCACATAGCCGCCGCCTTCCAGTGGAATCAATTCCGCAAAACGGGTGGTATGTAATCCCTTTCCCGTGGCATCACTCACCTGGTTGACTTTTAAGCCCAATCCAGGCTGAATGGCATTCAGCAAGCTCGATTTACCTACGCCCGAAGAGCCAGCAAATACCGTAATTTTGTCATGCAGACAAGCTTTGAGTTCAGCAACGCCACTATCTTCTTTCGCGCTGGTATAAATAACACGATAGCCAATATCGGCATAGAGTTGGAATTTTTCACGGGTTTTATCAAGTTCTGCCAAATCGATTTTGTTGATGCAGATGATGGTGGGTAAGTCATTCATCTCTGCCACCGCGAGGAAACGATCCAATTTGCGTAAACTGGGAGACGGGGACTTAATGGAAAAAACAAATACCAGTTGATCCGGATTCGCTACCAAGACTTGCTCTTGATCTGAGTTTAATTGCCGGGCTTCGGCTGAGGGGCGTGTTCGGGAAAGCACAGCACGACGGGGTGCAATCGCTTCAATGGCACCCGTGCCATCCGCGTTGAGCGAAATTGTTACCTCATCGCCAACGGCCACAATGGATGAATTTTGCCATTTTTGTTTCATTCGCCCAGGAAGGTGAGACACAATCTCACCTTGCGATGTTTGCACGGTATAAAACCCGCTAATTGCCTTGGTGACGAGTCCTTCTAGTTGTTGATTCAGAAATCTAATCCTTTATTTATGATGATGGCTTCATTATAGCCAAAACAGGCCGAGGCGTGAACTAAAAAACCTTAAATTCGTTCTACAAACCAGGCGGCCACATAGCCTTCAGTACCGCCTTCTGTGCGCACATGAATCCATTGCCCCTTCACGCCAATCTTGGCCAAGGGATTATCTGCTTCAATCACAACCAATGTTTCATCTTCCCGGATATAACGGATTAACGTGGTATTCTCCACTTGGGGAGCGTTGCGTAGGGCTAAACTGGCGACCGTGATTTTGACAATGGGGGGAAACGGCCGTGTGCCTCTATTGTCTGATTCTGGATTCTTAGGTGAATTCGATTCCATGGCTAATTCCTACGGTTATTCTCGTACTAAAAACAATTGATTGGCTAATTCCGTACCATCGGCTGAAAAGGCTGATAAACGAGAGCCGTCTCCACGGAATAACCCAACTTCAACCTGATAACATCCATCTCCAGACAACGCGGTGAGTGGAATCTGCTTCACATCATGAATTTGTGTGCCGGGAGTTAAGAATGTGAAGGGCAACATTCTCTCTAGCGCAAAACCACTGCCTTCGCCGAGAAGATTTCCCGTGCAATCAAAAGCGTTGCGGAAGATAGTGGCTTGTGGATCGTCTCCAGTATACACCCAATCGAGAGCAATTGTTAAAATATTGTCTTGAACATTAACGTGACTGTCGGTTAAATAAACCTTGTCTTCATAGTTGGCAAGATAGGAGGGTGGGGGTTGCGTATCACCTGGCTTAATTTCACCAGCATAGATGACTTGCGAACGGCCGTTATCCCCATAAGTCGTCAACCAAACCCGACCATGCCCATACGCTTCTTGCGTAAACTTCTCCATGTGCCACAGTTGGTCTGTCCCCTCATTCGCCGTCGCTAAATAATAGTCCGTTAAATCTGGTCGAATTTCCGGGAAAGTTGCCACCGTTGCCTGCCAATCGACGCCGCTGTTTAGTTCAACTAAATCCAACACGTTCAAATAGGGAGCCAGCACCGCCACGCCATCATTGCCGACGGGATACCACGGCCGTTTATAAGCCAGCCAGTTCACCGTATTGATAACAATGTCGCTGCTGTCTGGCGCTTCCTGCGCAATCTTGACCATATCGGACAGTGGTGCTAAAGCAAACTCATGCAGCGTCACTTCGCGGCGCACATAGACGATGGGCAGTACCAGCGTAAAAATCAGCAGGGCGGCCACGATGCTGGTTTTTAGCCACCACTGTTTGAAAATGAGAACGGCCGTTACCATCCCCGTCGCCCAAATCATCGCCCCACCCACCCCCGTAAAATAAAGCAGACGCGGACTAATCGAGATGTAATCATACGGCAGCGCCACCACACTGGGCAGCATCGCCAACGCCGTCCAGCCCAGCCCCAGCAGCAAAATGCGCAATTGCCCACCGCGCCATAAAATTAAAGCCACCAACGCCAAAAATAAACCACCAATCAGCCAAATCGCCGTAATGTCGCGCCAGCCTTGCGTTTGCATCAGCCAGGTGGCAATCGGCTGGAACGGATACGTTGGCCCTTGTAGAAAAAAGGAGGTTTTCATCAGCGCCAATTCGAGGCTGTCTAACTGAATGGCAATGCCCTCGTTATCCGTTTTGGGGACGGCATACCACACTGGCAAAAACAGCGCACTCGCCAGCGGCAGGGCAAACAGCCACCACCATTGCCGTCGAGCAAAACGCCAATCATAGAGCAAATAGGTCAGCGCCATCACTGGGCCTGCCATGATGCCCGCTTCGTGCGTAAACGCCGCTAATAAAGCAAATACCAGCGCTGTTGCCAGCCACCTTTTCTTTTCGCTGCGCTCGTATTGGATAACGGCCGTTACCCCCACCAGCGTAAAAAATAGCACCAATGGATGCATCGCCGCCGCCAAATGTGCCACCGGCAAAATAGCAAAGGGATAGGTCACGAAGAGAACGGCTGTTAATAGTTCCACCGCCCAGACCGTTTTCGCCGCAGATTTCCGCGCACTGGTAAAGAACCACCCCGCTGCTTTACCCAGCAACACCCCGTTGGCGACATGGATGAGCAAAACTAAGATGTGAGGAACGGCCGTTGCTCCCGGTGGTAGTCCCATAAACAACAACTTATACAACGAAAAAATAACCGGCCGATAATACGGCAGCCCGGTTACATTCGTCCAAATTTCAACAAAACTTTTAGCATACGGCAAAATTATAATGGGGAAAATCATCCCAAAAATAAGGCAGCGCCACCGCCGGCGCATACAACACAAGCGCCAGCCCCAACGGCAGCAAAACCAGACTCAAACTATATCGATAACGACGCAAAAAATTAAGCATAGAAGTAATAAAGTTGCAGAGTGGCAAGGTGGCAAAGTAGCACGTTACCCTTATTACCCTGCAACCTTGCCACTCTGCCCCCTTTAATAAAAAAAACCTGCCAGATTATACAACCTGACAGGTCATCGTTAAACATTCAACTCAAAGGACGCATATTTGAAATCTCCGCATCCTCCGCGCTCTCTGCGGTTAAAATCAACTCAAGCGATTGCTAAATTCCTCAGTCAACGCGGGCAGCACCTCAAACAAGTCACCGACAATGCCATACTGAGCCAGTTTGAAAATAGGCGCTTCGGGGTCTTTGTTGATCGCCACAATCACCTTCGACGTGCGCATCCCAGCTTGATGCTGGATCGCGCCACTGATACCGGCGGCGATATACAAATCAGGGCTAACCGTTTTACCCGTCTGACCAACCTGATGCTCGTACGGAATCCAACCAGCGTCAACAGCAGCCCGAGAAGCGCCCATCGCCGCACCCAACACATCGGCCAAAGCTTGCACTGGCTTGAACCCTTCCGGGCCACCCACGCCACGACCACCGCTGACGATGATGCTGGCATCGGTCAGACTGACGCCGCCATCTTTTGCTGAAAAACCGGTAACTTTGCTGGCGATGTCGTCTTCCGCCACGACAGCCTCAACCGTTTCAGCGGAACCAGAGCCGCCTGTGGATTCTGCTTGGGGGAAGGAGCGACCGCGCAGCGTGATCACTTGCGTGCCTTCTGTGACAAATACGGTTGCCAGCAGTTTCCCGGCATAAACAGAACGGGTCACTTTGACGATGCCGTCTTCGACCTTAATGCCCGTGCCATCGGCAACCAGACCAGCATCCAAATCAGCGGCTACCCATGCGGCCAAATCACGGCCTCGGGTAGAGGCGCCAGCCAAAATCACACTCGGCTCTTTGTCTTGGGCTAGACTGACAACCAGGGGACCAACCGCTTCAACACGGAAAGGAGCCAGGGATTCATCATCAGCGGCCAATACTTCATCTGCGCCCATATCAAAAGCGGCATCCACCACGCCATCGACACCGGAGCCGATGACCAGCGCCACTAAATCTTCACCCAGCCCGTCGGCAATGATGCGTCCGGCGGTCATCATTTCTTTGGCGATGGCCGGAATCTGACCATCTGCATTTTCTACAAATACAAATACGCCGCTCATATCACCTTCTCCTCGAACAGTTTATCGGCGAGTTCAGACGCCATATCCTGTACAGAATCTCCTCCAATCATCGTCACACTGCCTTCACGCGGCGGCATGGCGTAGACGTGAGACCAATCGACTTTGCTGCCGACCGCATCGACGCCTAAATCGGCGGCGCTCAATACGGGAATGGTAGCGCGGCTGGCTTTACGAATGCCCATAAACGAGGGATAGCGCGGGTCGTTGATTTCTTTGACGACGCTGATGACCACTGGCAAACTGGCTGTGACGGTTTCTTTGCCGTCGTCCAGCAGACGCTCAACGGTGATAGCCCCATCGCCAATCTCTTTGATAGCGGACACGAAGGTGAGCGGAGTCCAACCTAATTTACGGGCAGTCTGAACGGCCGTTTGCCCCGTATCCCCATCAATGGCTGTTTTTCCAAAAATGACCACACCCACGTCACCCACATGGTTAACGGCGGCGGCCAATACTTTGGCAGTGCCTAATGAATCTGCGCCCGCAAATGCGGCGTCAGACAGCAAAATGGCTTCAGTACAGCCCATCGCCAACGCGGTTTTGAGTGCTTCCTGGCTGCCCTCGTCGCCCAGCGTCAGGGCGATGACATCGGTCGCGCCATGATTCTCTTTGAGCAGGATGCCTTCCTCAATGCCGTATTCATCCCAGGGGTTAACCACATTGGGCTTTCCACCCGGATCTTCCCAGCTAACGCTGCCCGCCGCGTCAACGGTCAGGTCAGCGGTGGTGCTGGGTGTTTGTTTGGTACAAACGACTACTTTCATGTATTGACCTCCAAAAGATAATGATGAAGGATGAAGGATGAGGGATGAAAGTGAATTGCGCTTTGCACAACTCATCATTCATAACTCATCATTCATCACTTCTAAATGGTTCATTCATTTCTCGAAGCGTTACTGGAACACCTCGTTGGTAAACGTAGTTAGGGCGACTCGCCCGGCTCCGGTTTGGTGTGTAGATCGTCGAGGGTTGAGCCTGTCGAAACCCGGTTCCGCCTTCGACAAGCTCAGGCTACATCTCCACTAATCCTCATTCTGCCAAAAATCCGCATCATACGCGGGCAGTTCACAGCGCAGTGGTTTGTCTTTGCGGTGGCCGAAGGCGTAGGCGGCTTGCATCAGTTGGTGAATTTCGCTGGTGCCTTCGTAGATGATGCCACCGCGGCTGTTGCGCAGGTAACGCTCCACGTCATATTCATCGGAGAAGCCATAAGCGCCGTGAACCTGGATGGCTTCGTGAGCCGCTTTGAAGGAATAGTCGGTGGCATACCACTTGGCCATGGAGACTTCGCGGGTATTGCGGACGCCTTCGTTTTTGAGCCAGCCCACTTTGAGATAGAGCAGACGGGCGACATCATACCATTGCTGCATCCAGGCAATTTTTTGCTGAATGAGTTGGTACTGGGCGATGGGCTTGCCGAAGGTTTCCCGTTCTTGGGCATATTTGATGGAAGCTTCCATGGCGGCGCGAATGAGTCCTGTGGCTCCGGATGCGACTGTATAACGGCCGTTATCCAGACAACTCATCGCAATCTTAAAGCCTTCCCCTTCCTCACCAAGGCGATTGGCAGCAGGCACGCGCACATTGTCGCAGTTGATCCAGCCCGTCGAGCCAGCCCGTACACCTAGTTTGTCATGAATATCGCCGGTGGTGACACCCGCCATGTCAGTTTCCACCATGAAGGCGGTGATGCCGTTGTGGGCAGGTTGGGCGTTGGTATCGGTTTTGGCAAACCAGAGGATGTGGTGGGCTTTGGTCGCCAGACTAATCCACATCTTTTCGCCGTTGATGATGTAGTCGTCGCCGTCGCGGCGAGCGGTGGAGCGCATGGCGGCCACGTCGGAACCAGCGCCAGGCTCAGTCAGGCCGAAGCCTGCATATTTTTCGCCGCGTGCTTGCGGTGCCAGGAAGCGCTGTTTTTGCTCCTCGTGTGCCCCATTGCAGCACGCCCATGCTGTTCAGCCCCATATGGACTGACATGACAACGCGCAAGGTGGTATCGATACGTTCCAGTTCTTCGCACACCAGACCCAGCGTCACGTAATCAAAGCCCTGTCCGCCGTAGCGCACCGGAATATTGATGCCGAGAATGCCGAGTTCTGCCATACGGGGCAGCGCCGCCGGATTCATGGCTTGCTTCCGGTCGTACTCTTTAATCGTCGGGTAAATCTCGTTCTCGCCGAACTCGCGCACCATGCGAGCCGCTTCTAATTGTTCTTCGTTGAGGGAAAAATCTAGCATTGGTACCGGTTCTCGTGGGTGCTGTGGGATTTTCTGCCCCGCTATGGCCGGTTTCCTGACCGCATTGTGGCCGGACTCCTGACCGTGCCACACCAGGTCAAAAACAGCTAGCATCATTATAACGAGTGGGGAAATGATACGCAACATGTCGCACTGCGTCATGAAGGATTGACGACTGTGGATTTTGGATTGATGATTTTAGTTAGTAAGTTCAAAGACGAACACGCCATCCTGGCTGTAGAGCAGGTTGATGGCTGGATTTTGGTTGAGTTGGGCGGGATTGAGGAAGCCGCCACGCGCCCCGACGTAGATGTGGGTGAAGCCGTTTTCGCGCAGCCAATCAGCGGCGGCGGGTGTTGACCAATCTTCGATGTCGGTGGCTTGCTGGTTTAGTTCACGGTTGGCGGCGAACAGGTCGCGGTTGTAGATGTGGTCGATGGGCAGGGCGTTGCTCGTGCGTCCGGTGAGGGGATTGAGCCAAGCGCCCCCGTCGTGGCCGGCCCAGGTGTTACCGAGCCATTTCCAGGTGCTGGCGGCGATCACGGCATCTGGCGGCAAGTTCTCATCGACCCAGGCCAGCCCGTCACCATCTGGTCGCCAGGCGAGGATGGTGTCGTTGTTGAGGATGTTGATTTGGTAGAAAAGGCCGAAAATAATTATTCCCGTTACGAATGCCCCGGCAATGAAAGCACTCAGTACCTGCCCCAGCCAATATCGTCGCAGCAGCCAACGCCAGACCTGCTCGGCAATCACTGCCAGGAAAATGGATAATGGCACAAAGATGGTGATGTACATGCTGTTGATGTTGATGAGGGAAGTGCCGGGCAAGCCCCAGCGATCTGCGCCGGTGATGATGAAGAGGATGGAAACCCAGGCGACTAAGGACAGCGGCACGGCCGTCCACCTTTTACGGCGCAGGGCAGGGATGAGCAGCAGCAGGAAAAGTCCGCCGGCCAGATAAACAAACCAGCGTTCCCAGCCGGTGTTTAGATAGCCTTCCGGGAATTTGTTGTAGCCTTCGATGGTGGTGGCAATGGTTTTGACGGGTTCGGTGATGCGCAGTAAGTTGATGGCATGGGGTGATACGAGCAGTGCGCCTAAGCCTGCCGCCAGTGCCAGCCAACGGCCGTTTCTGCCCAAACTCATCACCCATACAATCGCCGCAAACGGGTAAAAAATAGACAAATACGCGAAAATGCACCAGGAACAGTCCCGCTGCCAAAATGCCGACTAGCCACCACGTTTGCCGCCACAGCTTTGCGCCGCGAACTAACCGCCACGTTAATCCCAACAGAACGGGCATGAGCAAAACGGCCGTTAACTGCGTCATCCGTCCCCAAGAAACATAGTAGGCAGGGAAGAAGAAGGGCAGCGCCACCAGCAGTGCCGCCAGCAGTCCGACGAGGCGGCGGCGCGTGAAGAACCAGCCGCCCGCATACACCGTCAGCACCACCAGGGTGTTGAGCAGTTGGCCGAAAATCGAGCAGCATCTGTGCCAAATCCCAGCCCGTCATCAACTGCATACTGGCAGAAAGCGTGTGGTAGCCAAAATGGTAGGGGAAGCGGTCTACAGGTAAATACGGGGCATAGTTGGATGGTGTTTGACCCTGCTCGACCATAACGGCCGTTATCAAAGCATGTCGACTCGAATCAACCCAGGGCGGAAAGGCGAGGTCGCGCACGGCAAGTAGGCGGACGCTGAAAGCGATCAGCAGGAGGGCGAGCAGAGGCGAAATGTTCCCAGTGGAAGGATGAAGGCCTGTCCTGAGGTGAAGGAATGAATGCAAGATGAACGGCGTCGCCAACAAAGATAGATGACAAGTGTCCAGCCGCCAATCACCAAGACCCAGAGCAGCCAGCCGGAGAAACGGCCGTTTACCAGCGAAACCCATTGCCAAACAAGCGCCCAACCGGAGATGCCCAGCGCCAGTGCCGCCCCCAGCCAGGCCAGTGGATCCCAATTGCGCCCCCAACTTGGTTTGATGAGCAGCATGAGAATTCCTGGCAGTGGCAGGAAAATGAGTGAGACGAAGAGAAGCCAGCCAGTTTGCACAACGGCCGTTCCCACCGCCATCAAGCGCGTCTTGCCATGTCAGTTCGTACCAGGTGATAAACCGTAAATCTTTAGCAAAGGTAGACGGTACGTCTGGCGATAAGGCGCCTGGCCGCAGCACCACCTCGCTGCTGCTGTACGCATCCATATTGTAGCCCCAAACGGATACGGGATTCTCGTCATTGCCGCTGATGCGCAGTGTAAACGTGCGCCCCGCCGAATCGGGCAGAGGGCCAAAGCGGAAGGCGTAGGATTGGTCGGGTTTCATGGAGATAGTAGCGGCTGTAGTAGCGGCGACGATGATGCCGTTATCATCGAGGAGTTGGAACTGTAAACGGCCGTTTTCACTCCCCGCTGCCCCATCCCCGGCAATCAACAATTCCACTTCCCGCAGCCCATCCCAGCGCGAATAAAAAGATTGCTCGATGGTCAGGCCATTGGTAGGCACGGGCAGCGGAGAATTGGCACGGTGCTGGTTGATGTCGTCGGCGCGGATGGATTGTTTGATAGAACGGCCGTCTACCACCACCCAGGCCACACACGCCATCACCCCCACCAAAAATGGCAGCCATAACCAACGCCTGATCTTTTTTTTGCGCCAGGATGATTGAGGGGAAACGGCCGTTGTCTTCAGTAGAATCTATCATGTAATAAAAAAGGCCACCCTTTCGAGTGACCTATCTCATTTCTGGTGACGCCAAGTGGATTTGAACCACTGACCTAGGGCTTATGAGTCCCTCGCTCTAACCAACTGAGCTATGGCGCCAAAGCGACGGGCATTATACCTAACTCAGCCGTGCTTGCCAAATTTTTAACACAATCAAGACCTCCGAGGTTTTTGCTTATTCATGAATTGATTTGACGTTTGCATAAACCTCGGAGGTCTCTCGTGCGCAATTACTCCGGCAGCAGACCCTGCACCTTCAACAATTCCGCATTCAAAACAGAGCCACTGGCTGCGCCGCGCAGCGTATTGTGAGCAATCGACATGAAACGCACATCATTCACCGGACATTCGCGCACCTTGCCCACCGTCCAGGCCAAGCCATTGCCACTATCACGGTCCTTACGTGGCTGCGGCCGATCCGGTTCCGTGCGGTAGATGAGTACCTGCTCCGGCATCGTCGGCAGGTTTTGCAGAATCTCGGGCAACTGCCAGTTTTGGAACAGGTCAATCACCTCTTCCGCCGAAGCCGACTGCTTCAACTTCACCGACACACTCGCCAAATGTCCGTCAATCACCGGCACGCGATTGGCTTGCGCACTGACTTTGAAATCAGCTAACTCAAACTTGCCATTGACGTATTTGCCACACAACTTGCGCGGTTCGGTTTCCAACTTGCCATCTTCGCCGCCAATGTAAGGAATAATATTGTCCATAATATCCAACGACGGCACACCCGGATAGCCCGCACCGGAAATCGCCTGCATCGTCGTCACCACGGCCGAATGCAGACCGTATTTTTCATGCAAAATCTTCATCGGCAGCACAATGCTGGTGGTTGAGCAGTTGGCATTAGCCACAATGTAGCCTTTCCAGCCATACGCCTCTTGCTGATGGGGAATCATGGCCGTGTGATCCATGTTGACCTCTGGAATCAGCAGCGGCACATAGGGATCCATGCGATAAGGTGAGGCATTCGTCAGCACCGCGTAACCCGCTTCCGCAAACTTCGCTTCGACTTCGCGGGCATCACCCGTGGGCAGCGCCGAAAACAGCACTTTCGGCTCCAGATTCGGCTCGGTGGGCAGCACAATCATGTTTGCCACTTCTGCTGGCGGATCCCCATCCAACAGCCAGTTCACGCCTTCACCATATGGCCTGCCTACCGTGCGATCTGAACCAGTCAAAGCCGCAATTTCAAACCAGGGATGGTCGATCAGGTGCATAATAAAACGTTGGCCGACAGAACCAGTCGCCGCCAAAATACCTACAGGAATTTTGTTACTCATCTTAAAACCTCCGGTTTTAATTTTAGATTTTGGATTGGCGATTGACGATTCTCCTAGCCGTAATCGTCAATCGTCAATCCAAAATCGTTATTATAAAGTGGCAATAAAAAACGCCATCACCCACAAATTGGGGCGATGGCGCTCGCGGTTCCACCCAAGTTTGGTATCCGGTATTCGATGAATTGTAATCGGTGTGCTGTCGCATGAACTGAACACTGATTACTGATCACTGTTTACTGAGTACCCTCAGTTAAGCTGATAACGGAGCAAACCGGATTTCCCTACTCGTCGGTTTGTAGTAACCATTTTAGTGGTTAGCAATTGTGCCACTGATGACTTAAGCCATCACTACAAACTTGTTGATTTTCAAAAAACCACTCCCGGGTGGTGTTCACTGTGGTTCTCGCTGCGCGGGCTTTCAGCCTATCGACCCTGCGCTCTCTTGAGTAGATACCACTGCTACTCGTCCCGATCATTGATTTGGTTTGTTGACCCAAAAGCAGGTCAACAGCTATTAGATTGCGGCAAATTATAAGAATCTTGCCGCACTTGTCAAGGGGGATTCTTTCACCGGAATGTTGTATTGTAATACTTTTTTGAATATTATTGACATGAATGCTGGAATAGTTATACTAAAAATATTAAACCATACAGTTATTTGAGGTTTCGCATGACTATTATGACGATTTCGGAAAAAGGTTGGGTTGTTATCCCAAAAGCGTTGCGGCAAAAATATGCGCTGGAACCAGGGACTGGGGTGCAGATTGTGGATTATGGTGGTGTGTTAGCCATTGTTCCTCTGCCAGATGATCCTGTTTTGGCATTAAAAGGGTTGTTGATGGGTGGAGAATCGTTAACGGCCGTTTTACTTCAAGAGCGGGCGGCGGCAAAAAGCGAGGAGGACGGGCGTGGCGCATAACCACTATGTTTTAGACAGTTATGCTATCCTGGCTCTGTTAAATGATGAACCTGGGGCAGAAAGAGTTGCTTCTTTGCTTAAACAAGCATCTGACCCCGATCATGTGGTAGCTATGAGCCTGATTAACTTGGGAGAAGTAACGTATATTGTTGAACGGCGTTGGGGTATTGAGAAAACACAAATCACGTTAGCTTATTTGGAAGCGACTAACATTCGGTTCGTGGAGGTTGAAAAAAACCGCGTTTTATCCGCCGCTCATTTGAAAGCAAAATACCCCATTGCCTATGCAGATGCTTTTGCCGCAGCTTTGACAATTGAGTTGGGGGCGACACTTTTAACCGGTGATCCCGAATTTCAGGCATTATCTTCTCAATTTGACATCGAGTGGCTTTCCGCTGAGGCTTGAGTGTATAGCGTCAATGGAATCGAAGTTGGGCCATTGTTTGCGGCAGCAAATCGCAGAGTTCGCTCATGAGCAAGCCGGATGAATAGGTGTATTGGGCGGCGGCACTGCCATGAAGATAGGCGCCCAGGCACGCCGCCTCATAGGGCGCAATCCCCTGCGCCAGCAAGCCGACAATGACGCCGCTCAACACATCGCCGCTGCCGCCGACAGCCAGGGCGGGGTTGGCAAACGGCATGATGGTGACGCGCCCATCTGGGGCGGCAATGACGGTGTAAGCCCCTTTGAGTAATACAATGCAATGCCAGACTTTTGCCTGTTCTTGTGCGATTGTGATGCGATCCAATTCGTTCACTTCAGCGAGAGTGATGTTCATCAGCCGTGCCATTTCGCCTGGATGGGGCGTGAGGATGGTTTGAGTGGGTAATGATTTAGACCAATTTGTCGTTTCCGCCAGGATGTTTAAGCCATCAGCATCAATTACAAGGGGTGGTAAGTTTTTTTTCTCGGCAAAGAGGGTTGTCATGAATTCATTGGCAGCATCTATGCCGGGGCCGATGAGCAGGGCGCTGGCTTTTGTTTCTTGAAGCACTGGTACGCTATCCACGCTAAATAGTTGGGCATCGGGGATGAGGGGGAAGGTGGCTTCGGGAATTTGCCCGGCGATGGTGGCGCGAATGGCGCTGGGTACGGCCAACGTGACCAACCCTGCACCCACGCGGTAGGCGGCTTTGGCGGCCAAGAAGGGTGCGCCCCAATACCGGTAAGAGCCTGCTGCGATGAGCGCTGTGCCGAATGTGCCTTTGTGGCCGTTTAACGGCCGTTCTCCCATCATCTCCCGCGCATCATCCCCTGTCATCACCTGAACGGGTATCTCAGCCGATATGCCAATATCGACCGATATGCCAATATCGGCCACTACCAGTTCGCCGCAAGCCCCTGCGCCGGGGAAGATAAAATGGCCGCGCTTCGGCCCGGCAAATGTCACCGTTAAATCAGCAGGAAGTGCCAATTTATCCAGCGATCCTGTGTCACAATTCAGCCCACTGGGGCAGTCCACAGCGACGATAACAGGAAACCTTTCCCGAGGAGTCTGTGACTTGGTGGTAAATTTGTTTAGGCTGACCAGATTCGTTTTGTGTGTGGCGGCAAGTTGGGCAGAACGGCCGTTTATCCCCCTCTTCACCTGCTCCATCAACGCCGCCAACTCGCCCTCAATTGGTCTTGTTACGCCAGTGCCTAGCAGCCCATCAATCAGTAAATCCGTGATGCTCAGTCGGGTGTGCAGGACGCGATAGCGTTGGTCAAATCCAGCTTCCACGGCAAATAGCCCCAGCGCCACGATTTTGGCATAGTTTTCGTCCTGTTCTGGGTCGCGGGCTTTGGTCAGGTAGAAAGCCACATCTGCGCCTGCTTCTGCCAAATAGCGCCCGGCGACCAAACCGTCGCCGCCATTATTACCTGGACCAACCAACACGAGCACACTCAACCCAGTAACCGAATACCGCTCAATAATGGCATCGGCCACCGCTTTCCCTGCCGTCTCCATCATCTGCGCATAACTGGTGACACCAGACGCATCGGCCGCTTTTTCAGCCGCGACCATTTCAGCAACGGTAAATACTTTGAGCATGAGACCCTCCAGTTAAAAAGTTAAAAAGTTGCAGGGTTGCAAGGTTGCAAAGTTAAAAAGATGCAGGGTTGCAAGGTGGCAAAGGGGCAGGGTATGAAGGTAACACGTTACTTTTACACCTTGCCACCTTGCCACCTTGCCACCTTGCCACCTTGCCACCTTGCCACCTTGCTGACCTTTTACACCTTGTCCTTTGCCACTTTTATAAAATTCCTTCACGCCGATACCAGGCTAAAGTTTCTTTAGCACCTTCTGCAAACGGCGTAGGCTGGAATCCAAGTTCGGTTTGCGCTTTTTGGGTGCTGATGTGCCAATCCTGGAAGACGTAGGGGGCGAGGTTGATGGGATAGAATGGCTCGCGCCCGGTAAAGCGCGAGAGCGCCGTCCAGCTTTTGGCGAGCGCCAGCACAGACCAGGTGGGAAAGTTAAAGCGCCAGCGGCTAATTCCCGCCAAATCACTGACGATGTCGTTGACTTCGTTGTGATGGAGCGATTGGCTGCAAATATTATAAATTTGGCCGGAACGGCCGTTTTCCAAAGCCAGCATAATCCCCTGCACCACATCGAGCGCATAAACAGGAAACGTGATGTGCTTGCCGCCATCGACTTTGATGCGCCAGCCGCGTAACGGTTCCTCGAAGAAGAGCCGGTTAAAGGCATATCGTCCCCAGGGGCCATAAAAGGCACCAGGACGCAGGATGGTGACGGGCAGGTCGTGGGTTTGGTGGTAGGTGAGGGCTAACTGTTCGGCTTCAAATTTGGTGCGTTGGTACGGTTCTTGTGGATTGCAAACGGCCGTTTCGTCCAGAATACCAGTCGTGGGTGTTTTGCCGACGACGACGATGGTGGATATGTGGATGAAGCGTTTGACGGAAACGGCCGTTGCTGCCTCCAACAGCGCGTGAGTGCCGGCCACATTCGTCTGCCAAAACGAGAGCGAATCCCCCCAAAAGCGAAACTGCCCCGCCGCATGAATCACTTGATCGCAGTCCTGGATGGCACGCAGCGCCGCCGCCGCATCGCGGATGTCATCTGTGTACGCCAGGTCTACGCCATGTTCCTGGAGAAAGCGAGTATCGCTGGTGGGGCGAACCAAGGCACGAACCTCATGCCCGGCAGCCCGCAGTTGGGGAATTAAATTGTGGCCTAAAAAGCCTGTGGCTCCGGTTACGAGGATCATGTGGGAACTACTCCTGTAAAAGTAATCTCACGCAGAAACGCGGAGATCGCAGAGATAAAAAAAGACGAAAGATAGAGGACGAACAACCAAGAAATTGGTCATTGGCCCTTCGTCTTTCGTCCTCAGAAGGTACCCCAGGAGGGAATCGAACCCCCAACCTACGGATTAGAAGTCCGGCGCTCTATCCGTTGAGCTACTGGGGCAGAGTGGATAGATGTGTGTAATTTTAGTCGGCAAGAGCGGGTTGGTCAAACGCCGTTTGGTCAAACCCCGTTTTTATTTTGCTGACGGACAAGTTGGGGTAAACGGCCGTTCTCAATATCAGCAATCAGCGTTTTCATATCAGGTAGAATTTCATTGGCCGTAAAACGAATCGCCCAATTGTGAATATAGGGCGAAACTGCCACAATGTAGATACCTGCATTAAACGCTTCCCACATCTCCATCGCCGTACCCATGCTCATACGAGGCAAATAAGCGATCATCAAATCTACTTCCTGCACCTTGCGCGTCATGGTATGGAACGTGTTTCGAGCTGTGGTCTCATCGTAATTAACGCTGTTCGGATTCAGCGCCCAGGGGTCAATCAAGCCAATTTCTGGCGCATGTTTCTGAAATGCTTCTGTAATTTGAATGCGATATAGTTGACTGTCAATCTGGTCATCACCTCGTTGACCTTGCATGATACCGCCGATAAATACTTTCATCTAAACCTCATTTTACTCTCGTTCCATGCTCTGCGTGGAATGAAGTTCCGGACGCTCTGTGTCCCTAGCATAAGGATGCAGACCAGGGGAACGAGTAATTGGTGTCTTATAAAAAAACGGGCGATGGAATCTCCATCACCCGCTGCTAGACGTTTCTTCTGTTCCCTGACGGAAACTTACACGAGGGACTAATCATCATCCAGGATAGGTTTGATACCCTGGTAGATAGTAGATCCCCCTAAGGTGCGAAGAACCATATCGACCGGTTTCTCAACCCGTTGTGCAATTTCATGAGCGGACAAGGGTTGATTCGCGTTTGCCAACAGCACACAAAAGACAGCATCCACAAATAATGTTTGTGTGAAGAAGTCTTCTGGTAACTCAGCAAAATAGGATTGAATCATATACTGGAAGCCATCTACACGACGGACTTCGCCAGTGGTCGGATCGACCATATCGACTTCGTCGATCTCGCTGTCTGAATCAGCATCCTGGCCGATGCCTAAACGTGTGAACAGGTACGTTTTCAGGTCAATGTTGGATTCGTTCCACCACTCATAATCAACATAGAACCTTGTATCTGCATTTACCCGTTTCAGGGAACTTGATTTTAGTTGGGGGCGCGGATTACTGGACAAAACAACTCCTTCTGATTATTTCTGCCAACGACTACTGTCAAAACGCCAATAATGATCCCCAACAGGTTGGAAAGCGGGATTATGTACCAGTTCTGCAAAGACAGGCCCTGGCGGTAGACGTTTTATCATGTTGATGGCGCTGTATAAAGTTTTGGCGTGGACGGTATGTTGTGGGTTTAGCTCTGCCAATTCCGGGAAAATTTCTGCCAAGAGAGAGGCAATAGAGCGTTGATGTGAAGCGATTCGCCGCCAGAGCGCATCAATGGCTGCGACCACGTCCGTGCCTACGATGAGCAAATCATCATAACCACAGGCTACATCCCGGCGCATCAATTCAAATTTGATGCGGTTATCGGAGACGGTGGCTAAACGTACCCATTCTTTCTGGGGTTTGCGGCGGTCGAAGCCAATTTTTATGGTGTCGGATTCCGCATCTGGTGTTAAGTGCACAAAACCGCCGATGGGAATTTGGTTGGCATCATACCACGCTTTAAGGCCGTAAATATAACGGCCTTCCTTCACAATCCAGACGGCAATTTCTTCACCGGTTTGGTCATCTATAAGCACGGCGCGTTGACGGGGTGAATTGCTGAGTGGGAATAATGGTTGTATCCGTGAACTCAATGGCAATGTACCTACATATCGGTGCGGATACATCAGGGTGAACACGACAGATTGAATGCCACTATCTGGTTTGATATCGGACCATTCGTCATCAAGCTCTCGTTCCAGCAACCGCAATTGCGAGGTGAGTAAGCCGCGATCATAGTCAATAGGTTCGTAGACCAAGCGTTCAGGGGTGTTCTTGACTTCTTCTGGTTCTAATGCATGAAGGAACCAGGCAACACGCCCTTTGGGGGCAACTTCGTCGAACCGTTTGTCTTCTAAGAGGGCGTAATTTAAGGAAAAGGCTTGTACGGAAGCATCGACGCTGGGATCCATGTCCAGATGTGGCAAAATTTCACTGACGGGCAGCGGGCCACCTTCATACATCTCTAAAATGGCTTGGGAAAGATGTAGATGACCAGCGTTTACATCGGCCATTAAGGCGATGACAAACCAGCGGCGACCGAGGCGTATAAATTCTTCTCGCTCGCCCATCGCGTCTGCTATTTTTTCTTCGATATGTTTGCCAAATAGTTCGTACAGGTATTCAACGTTATTTTCACTGATGGTGATGCCCAGATTTTCATCAGCCGAATTGAGTGGATGCTCGATGTCCAGGTCGGCGGCGAACTCGCGTTGTTTGTTTTTGATGTCTACTTGGATGACGTTGAATTTGCCGTAGCTGGGATTGAAGCCTTCACGAACGGCCGTTACTTGACCATGCGCAAAATTTATGACGGGAAATACGAGTTGATCACCAGCTTCATAACTCTTTTTGGGCTGATAGATGATACGGTCAGCTAACAGCCGTTCGATGCGGGTATTCTCTTCTGCCAGACGATGGGCAATGATGACAAGCGCAATTTGCTCGATGGTTTGCGGTTTTTCCACCTCGAGAAAATGGTTGTATATCTGTTCGATGTCTGAGTCGGTTATTTTGAATTCGGACCCCCAAAAGTCCGGTCTTTGTGTTTGGGGTTGTATCACAGCTAACTCCTGTTATAGGGGAGGGTATAAAGTTTTCAAGACAAGAATTATACCAAGTATAGGATTCGTTGCCACAAAGTTTGTCCAGACGTTTGTGGCCTTTATGGGGGGGACACATAATGCTGGCATAGAGACAAAGGAAGGAAGGCATAAAAAAGCCCCTTTGCCACGCGGCTGCGTTGCCTATGTGTAATGGAGGATTTTAGGGGAAGATTTGTGAAAGCCAGAGCGTGCCATCAATGGGAACGCCATTGATGCGTACATCCCAGTGGAGGTGTGCGCCGCTGGAAAGACCGGTATTGCCGCCTAGCCCAAGTTGTTGTCCCGCTACTACCTTATCGCCAACCGCGACGCTGAGTTCGGAAAAATGGAAATAGGCAGTCATCACACCCCGTCCATGATCTAAAATAACGGTGTTGCCGCGCAGTTCTAAGGGGCCACTGAAGACCACGGTTCCTACGGCGGGGGCGAGAATGGGGGTGCCGATGCCGCCTGCAAAATCTATGCCGGTGTGGAAAATGTCAAGAGGGCCTTCATTGTAAGAACGGGCATCGCCATAAGCTGCGCTGACGATGGTGGTGGTAACGGGGTATTGGAAGACACCATCCCACTGTTGTTCTGGCGTAAATTGAGTGTAGATGGTGTCCAGGAAGATGTCTTCGTTGGCGCGGATTTCTGGCGCTAATAAATAGGAAAGTTCTTCGGGAATGGTGATGTATTGGGTGCCGTATTCGCGTGGTTCAACGGTGACGGCTTGGGTGAAGGGTCGCCACGGCCGTTTTCCAGCACCAGCTAGTTCCAAAGGATAAAGTCCGGGGGCGGCGAAGGCATCTAGCCCCACCAGGGCGACAAAGCCCTCTTCGTAGGGGGCAAAGTGTA
This sequence comes from uncultured Chloroflexia bacterium, assembly GCA_963747345.1. Classification (GTDB taxonomy): domain Bacteria; phylum Chloroflexota; class Anaerolineae; order Promineifilales; family Promineifilaceae. Next base: position 145,232 of record CAVVFA010000030.1, read on the forward strand.
AGTTTTGGTCGCCAAATTTGCCCGTCGGTTCGCCATCAAGTAAATTGTCTACATAGATGGAAAAGGCGGAGCCAGGTTGAATGGGGAACGGGCTTACGCGGATGTCTGTCCATTCGCCGGGTAAGGGGTGGTAGGTTTCTTCGCTGGGGATGCGTAATCGTTGGCCGGGAAAAACGGCCGTTTCTCCATCGAGTCCATTTTCTTTGGCTAAGGCGGCGGGCGTCAGCTTGTTTTGCGTGGCGATCATCCACAGCGTCTCGCCTGGGGCGACAACATGGGGTGTTCCCGTAAGCAGTTGGGGGGTGGGGGAACCGGTGTGGCTGGTGATGGAGATGGTTTGCCCCACGACCAAATCCCGTTGGGGATTGATGAGATGATTGGCGTTGGCCAGGGTAACGGCCGTTGTGCCAAATGTTTCACCCAAGCCGTCCAAAGAATCTCCCGCCTGTACCGTATATAAACCAGGGATAGCGTCTCCGGCCAAGCCCGGAATGATGAGCGCTTGCCCAATGGATAAGATGGCATCCGGAGCCAGCCCATTCGCGGCCAAAATGGCATCCACTGTCACGTCATAAGTGGTAGCAATAATCGTCAGATTCTCGCCTTCTTGAATGGCATGGACATAGGGAATGACGGGTTCCGTGACGGGACTTTCAGGCGTCGGCTCTGGAGTTGGCTCGGTTTGCGCCCAGGCGGTAAAGGGCAGCAGGCAAAAAGAAAGCAGCAGAGCCGCTATAATACCACCTGCTCGCTGCCAGTGTGTTGTGTGTCGCAAGAGATTACGTGTCCTTCTTTATAAATTCGAGGTGATCGCCAATGGTTACCGTCGTCTAATAAGGATGGGTGTAATTCGATGACGTAGCGGGCGGGCGCTTGCGGTGTGTACGAGAGCCGCCACGGCTTTGCCAGCACTTTGTCGACAACTTCGCCCGCATCATTGACCCAGATTACGCCTAAATCAAAGGAAACAAACAGCATATGGATGGCGGTGCTGACGCGGCTATCTTTTTTCTCCACCAAGACAAGTCCATCAGACTCAGCCAGGTGACGACGGAAGGTGAAGCCTCGCAATTTGCTGCCGAAGCCATCACACCATTTTGCGGCGGTTAAGAGAGAACGGCCGTTTTCCACATGAATAATTTGACGATTTGTACTCATAACAAAAGAAGTATAGACAAACTCAGCCCTCTGGCAAACCCACATACCGCTTTCCGCTATTTATTTGCCGTCCTCTAATTTTGGGCAAGATAAACAGGAATCGAAGCGAATTGCAATTGAATGGGTTACAATAATTGAAATTCATGCAGAATTGAAAGGAGAATCATAATGAGTAAAGCAAAAGTGGCCGTTGTGGTAGATAGCACAGCGTATATTCCCCAGGCACTCGTTGAACAATATAATATTCACGTCATCCCCCTTCTCGTCAACTGGTCTGGAGAAAGTTTGCGCGACAATGTAGACATCACCCCAGACCAATTTTACGCACGTCTTGAAACGGCGAAAGAGATGCCCTCCACCTCCCAGCCTTCAGCGGGCGAGTTTTATGATTTATACGCAAAAGTGGCAGAAGAAGCAGATAGCATTGTTTCCATCCACATCTCATCTGAATTGAGTGGCACGATAGCCTCTGCGCACGCCGCCGCTAAATTGATGGGCGATTTCCCCATCGAAATTGTTGATTCTCTTTCCACTTCAATGGGATTGGGCTACATGGCCTTAGCGGCCGCGCGTGCGGTTGAAAATGGGGCAGATTTGCAAGAAGTGGCTGAGGCTGCCCGCGTGCTGGTTCCCAAAGCACGTCTTGTTTTTGTGGTAGATACCTTAGAATTCTTGCATCGGGGTGGTCGTATTGGCGGGGCTTCTCGTCTATTCGGTTCCATGTTGTCTATTAAGCCGATCCTGGAGTTAAAAGACGGTAAAATTGAACCATTAGATAAAGTGCGGACGAAGAAAAAAGCGATGAAACGATTGCTGGACATTGCCATGGAAGAATGTGCAGGCAAGAGCAAGGTGTATGCGGCCGTAGCCAATGCGAGTGCGCCGCAAGAGGCACAATCTTTCGCAGATGAACTGCAAAAACAGCTTAATCCCGCAGAATTATATATTGTTGATTTAAGTCCTGTTATTGGCACACACACCGGCCCCGGTTTAGTCGGGATGGCCTGGATTGCTGAAGATTAGCTAAATTATCATGCTTTGGGGCAGGGTCTGCATTCAGACTCTGCCCCTGATTAACTCCTCTTAACCTTTCTTGACGGTCTCCCCTGTCACACATACAATCCAAATTCTCATTTAAGTAAAGACACTGAGGAGCGCGCCACTTGTATTGTGTGTTGCGCCTAGATGGTAAAAAACTATGTTAGAAAAAATTGCTCAAGTTGTAACCCGTTACGAACAAATTGAGATGCAAATGGCAGATCCGCTTATTACTGCGGATTACAACAAATTGAATGAATTGGCTCAGGAACGCTCAGATATGCAGTTAGTAGTTGATGCGTATCGGCTTTACGAGCAGAAGCAGCAAGAATTGGTTGATGCCAAAGAAATGCAGGCGATGGAAAACGATCCTGATATGAAGGCAATGGTTAATCAGGAAATTTCTGACTTAACCACTGAACTTGAGAATCTTGAGCAAAGGATGCGTAAACTGCTTGTTCCCAAAGACCCACGGGACGATAGAAACGTCTACATTGAAATTCGGGCGGGAACGGGCGGTGATGAAGCGGGTATTTTTGCGGGCGATTTGCTGCGTATGTATACCCGTTATGCTGAAGGGCAAGGCTGGAAGCCGCAGTTGTTGGATGAAAATCGGACGGGTGTCGGTGGTTATAAAGAGGTGGTTTTGGGCGTTAAAGGCAAGGGGGCCTTTTCGCGCATGAAGTTTGAAAGCGGAGTCCATCGCGTGCAACGGGTTCCGCAGACGGAGTCTCAGGGGCGTATTCATACCAGCGCAGCTACTGTGGCGGTGATGCCGGAGATTGATGAGGTGGAAATTACGCTGGATGAAAATGATTTGGAAATTACGGCGACGTTTTCGGCGGGACCTGGCGGGCAGCATATGCAAAAGAATGCTACGGCCGCCCGTATTGTGCATAAACCTAGCGGTCTTGCGGTGAAAATTCAGTCGGAACGGAGCCTGACGCAGAATAAGCGGCTGGGTATGGCGATTATTCAAGCCCGTTTGCAAGAGATGGAAGAAGACAAGCAAAATGCGTCGCTATCTGCTGACCGGAAGTCGCAGGTGGGCAGTGGGGATCGCTCTGAAAAAATCCGCACGTACAATTACCCGCAAAGCCGGGTGACGGATCATCGGGTTGGGTATTCTAGTTATAATTTAACGGCCGTTATGGACGGCGACCTCGATCCCTTCATTGATAGATTAATCATGGCTGACGAAGCTGAAAAATTGGCAGCCGCTGAAGGCTAGGAATGCGCATGACTGAAAAACCGATCTACCAACCTCGCGGGATGTACTACGAAGAATTTGAAATCGGCCAGAAAATGGCGACGGCCAGCCGCACCATTACCGAAACTGATGTGGTTAACTTTGCGGGGTTGTCTGGTGATTTCAATGCGATTCATATGGATGCTGTTCATGCGGCTCAAGATACTTTTGAAAAACGAGTGGCGCATGGCATGTTGGTGCAGTCGATTGCCACGGGTTTGGCTGTGCAATCAGGCATTATTGAAGGCACTACCTTAGCCTTCCGGGAATTGACCTGCAAATTTAGCCTGCCTATCTTTTTTGGCGATACCATCCGCGTTCAAATTGAAATCATAGATAAGAAATTCTTTCGTCGTTTAGGCGGCGGGAACATAACGATGAAGTACAGCGTTCTAAACCAGGAAGACAAGGTTGTCCAACGTGGCGATTGGGTTATGTTGGTTAAAAGCAAAGAATGATTTTTAACGCAAAGAGCGCAAAGAACGCAAAGAGGATTTAAGAATTCGCGTTCGTCCGCGTACATCAGCGTTCCAAGGATAAGATGAACGACGATAACGAAAGACACGAACAAGACGATCCAAGCGCAAAACCCACTGAGCCTACAAATAAGCCAGATACAACACGCGAGGAAGATGATATCCAGACCATTTCTCTGTTGGATCTGATGGCGGAAATGGCTGATGATGTGCCACCAGCAAACGAAAAACCTACGCAAACACTTTACCCCCCTCAATCTGCGCTGGCTGCTAATGACCAACCGACGTGGACGGAAGCGCCGCCCCCAGCCATGTCTGCTCAACGCGAACCGACCCCGTTGCCTTTGACACCTGAAGAGATGATGCCGCAAGAACGGCCGTTTGAGACCGATATCGACGCCACCAGCGTCAGTGCCAGGGTTGCTATCCCCGGCAGCCGCACCCCCGACGATGCAGCCCCGACGCAACTGTACCGCCCGGTGTCTCGTCCGCCTACAGCCGATGAAAAAGCGACAGTGGTAGTTGCCTCTCAGCGCAATCAACCGCCAGCCCAACCGGTAAGACAGCAATCGCCACCTCCTGTTCGTAGTCCACAACGGCCGTCTTCACCGCCACCTGCCAACGTTGCTGTCCCTCAACAGTCAGTAGCTGCCCCACCCAAACCCAAACGCCGCCGTGATTATCGCGGTTGTTTGATGAAAGGCACTGTACTCGCCCTCATTTTCGCCGTTCTCTTTATGACATTTAGCATTGTGGTGGCCTTCGTTGGCTACCGCAGCATCGCCAGCGACTTGCCCTCTGTGGCCGACCTGGAAGCCAAAGCCAGCTCTTTTGAGACAGCCCGCATCTACGACCGCTACGGCAGCCAAATCTATGCCCAGGCCGATCCCAACACCGGCAACCGCACCCGCGTCACCCTCGACGAAATTTCGCCCTATCTCATCCAGGCCACCATCGCCACCGAAGATTCCCGCTTCTGGGACAACCCCGGCTTCGACCCCATCGGCCTGACCCGCGCCGTGCTGCAAGCGGCACGCGAAGGCGAGTCGCCAGCCGGAACCAGCACCATCACCCAACAGCTCGTCCGCGCCGTGCTGCTCGACGAAGAAGAGCGCGCCCAGCGTACGCTGCGCCGTAAAGTGCGTGAAATCGTGCTGGCGGCAGAACTGACCCGTACCTATCCTAAAGAGACGATTTTAGAGCTGTATCTCAACGAAATCTATTACGGCAACCTCGCCTATGGCATTGAAGCCGCCGCCCAAACCTATTTCGATAAATCAGCCCTCGATCTGACCCTCGCCGAAGCCTCCTTACTGGCTGGCTTGCCCCAGGCGCCCGCCGCCTGGGATCCGTACACTGCCCCAGAACTGGCTGTGGGGCGGCAGTGGGAAGTGCTTAGCCTGATGTTGGCCGAAGGGTACATCACCTACGACGAGGCACAGTCTGCCCTCAATGAAATGAATACCCGCGTCTACCAAATGACGCCCAAGATTCAGGAAATCAAGTACCCCCACTTCGTTTTTACTGTGTTGCAGCAAGCAGAAGAACTGCTCGGTGCCCAAGCCATCTATCGCGGCGGCTTACGCATCCACACCACCTTAGACCCAAACGCCCAAGACCTGGCGGAGCGCACCTTGACTGAGAATCGCGCCGCTGTTCAGGCCGGCGGCGCCAACAATGCCTCGCTGGTCTCCCTCAAACCAGATACCGGCGAAGTACTTTCTTTAGTGGGCAGCATTGACTTTTTCGACGAGGCGATTGATGGGCAAGTGAATATGGCGCTGGCGCCGCGTCAGCCCGGTTCCAGCATCAAACCGTTTGTCTACCTCACGGCAATGGAAAATGGCTGGACACCGTCTACCCTCATTTGGGATGTGGAAACGCAGTTCCCCAATGGCACGGCCCCGCCCTATGTGCCCAAAAATTTTGACGATGAGTTCCACGGCCCCTTGCGGCTGCGGCAGACGTTGGGTAACTCTTACAATATTCCGGCAGTGAAAGCGTTGGAGTATGTGGGTGTTTGTAATTTCATCGCCAACATGCAGAAAATTGGCTTGACGGCGCTGTCGGATGACGGTTGTGCCGAGATCGGCCAGCCGCGCAATTATGGCTTGTCGTTGGCGCTGGGCGGGGGTGAAGTGCCGCCGCTGCAAATGGCAGGTGGCTTTGCTGCCCTGGCGAATCAAGGGCGCTACATCAAACCGTACACCATCGCCCGCATTGAAGATGGCAGGAGCAATCTGCTTTATGAACATGTGCTGCCCACGGCCGCTGAAGCGCAGGTGGTAAGCGAAGAAGATGCCTATCTCTTGAGCAGTATTCTTTCAGACAATAATGCACGGCAGCCGGAGTTTGGCGTGAACAATTTGCTGCAAATTCCTGGTCATCGTGTGGCTGTCAAAACAGGCACATCTGGCTCTTCGGCGAGCGATGTGCGGGATGGCTGGACGATTGGCTACACACCTCATGTGGCAACGGCCGTTTGGGTGGGCAATACCAGCAATCAACCCATCGGACAGGGGCAGTCTGGCTACCAATTGGCAGCGCCCATCTGGAACAGCTACATGAGCCAGTTCCACGCCGATAAACAGCCACTAGATTTTGTGCGACCACCCGGCATCATAGACGCTGAAATTTGCGCCGAGTCCGGCACCCGCCCTGGCCCAGACTGCCAGGGCCGCATCATTGAGCAATTTGCGGGCGACCGCCCCCCCTTGTCTGCGGATCAGGATTTCTTGCAGAAGGTCTCCATTGATTTGTGGACGAACCTCCGCGCCAACGACAAATGCAGCGACGCCGTTTACGACGCCAACTTTTTCCAATTGCTCGTCAGTGGTGGGGCTGATGTGATTGCGCGTGAACGGGCTAATGCCCAGCGTTGGCTGGAGCAAACCAGTGGCGGTCAATTCTGGGCCGCCCAGCGCAGCATTCCTATTCCGCTGACACTGCCGCCAGAGCAAGAATGCGATAATAATACCCCGCGTCCCGAAGTGGTCATTAGTCAGCCGCAAAATAACGATGAAATCAGCGATAATGTTGAGATTCATGGTACGGTTAAAGGCCCCAACTTTGCTGGCTATATCGTGGATTGGGGTATCAGCCATGATCCTGGTGGCTGGGGCAGTGTGCAGGATCGCCGCATGGAACAGGTCGAAAATGGGTCTGCTGGCAACTTGGGATGTGGCTGATAACAGTTATGATGGGCCAGCCACGATTCGGGTCATGATTTTTGGGCCGGACAATCCCTTTACGCCGGAAGATGATCCCATCACAAAAGAGGCACGGGTGCTGCTCGTCAAAAAGGAGCCAACGCCAACGCCGACAACCACACCCACGGAAACACCAACTGTTACGGTGACGACGACACCTACTTTGACCGTAACACCGGTTCCTACCTTTACGCCAGAGGCAACGGCCGTTCCCACCATAGAAGTCCCCCCCACAGCAACAGTCGGTGCTTTGCCTACAGAAACACCGGATCCCCTGCCATCTGAAACACCCCCTCCGCCGCCGACTGAAACGGAAACCCCGAGCGCGTGAAAAAAGCCAGGTTCATTTTGATGTGAACCTGGCTTTTTTTTAAGGTTTTTACGCAAAGAAAACGTGAATTTTAGGCCAACAACCAAAAAATCACGCTTTTTACATAGACATGCTCCTCGTCCATTCTTACAATGCGCAGCAGTAATAAATAGCGCTTGTTTGGTGCTGGCTTGACACACGATTTGTCGTTTGCACCCAAAATTAGGACTAGACAGGTATGAGTGAAAGTAAATATAAATGTGTATTGTTTGATTGGGATTTAACCCTTACTCGTGTGGTTGGTGACGTTTCTCCAGAGGAACGGTTGGCGGCATTGTTTCAAAAAGAAGGGTTACCCTATACGTTGCCTGAAATCGAAGAAGCGATTCGTACCTATAAGAAAAATGTAGAAACGGGGCAGTTGAAGCGTATTGGCAAAAAACAAACGCAGCGAGAAATTGCCCAATTTTATCGAGATGTTTTGGCACAGTTGGATCATATGGAATTAGATTGGGAATTAATGCACCATCTTTATGATGCTTATGCTTTTTTGCCGCATAGTTTATATGAAGATACGCTGCCTTTACTGAAGTGGTTGAAAAAGCTAGGGATGCCCTTGGGTGTTGTCTCTAATCATTCGCGGCACATTCGCCCAGTGATTGAAGAAACATTGGGTGATTATTTTCAGCCAGAGCATATTATTATTAGTCAGGAAGAGGGCGTGCATAAACCAGCAAAAACGATTTTTAAGATAGCTTGCAGCCGAATGGGATTTGCGCCAGAAGAATGTGTTTTTGTTGGTAATGATCTGTATGTGGATGCAATTGGCTCTGTGGGGGCGGGTGGCTATGGTTTAGGGCTGTGGCTTGATCGAGATTCAGAACTTAATCATGTGAGTGCGCTGCCAGAAAATGTTTTCCGAATCAATTCGTTGATGGTGGTTTTGGATTATATTTAGGTAACGGCCGTTTTCACTCCTGTATTTTGCGAAAAGAGCCACACTAAAAATAAAAGGTAAAGGGGCAAAGTTTTTAACTTTGCCCTTTTTTGTTTCTTTCCCGGAAGGACAATCTGACCTTTTGCTATAGAATTGGTAAAAGTGTAAAACCACTGAAGATAACATGGTTGTTGGAGAAAATAGAAATGTCTAACGACACTGAAATGAACAGCCCTACGAAGGCAAACAATAATTCTAAACTGGCAATCCTGTTGGCAATGGCGATGTTTGTTCTTGTGGTAGACACCTCCATGATGAATGTTTCGATTTCGGCGATTGTCGCCGATCTGGATACAACCGTGAGCAGTGTGCAATCAGCCATTGCTCTGGAAGCGCTGGTATCGGCCGCCTTCATTTTGATTGGCAGCAAGATTGGCGACCTCTACGGCAGAAAACGCGCCTACATTATTGGGCTTATGGGCTATGGTATTGGGGCACTTGCCATGACATTGACCCAGAGTATAACGGCCGTTATCATTTTTTGGGCCATTATCGGCGGCTTAGGCGCATCACTGTTACTGCCAGCCATGCAGTCGCTTATCCACGGCAATTTCGAAGGCGCGGCCCAAGTGAAAGCCTATGCCCTGGTCGGGGCGGCCACCGGTATCGCCGCCGCCGTGGGGCCGCTGTTAGGCGGTTTTATTACCACCTTCTTGAACTGGCGCGTTGGCTTCTTTCTGGAGTTCATCATCATTGCCATTGTGCTGTTAAATGTCAAAATGATTAAAGATGTGCCCTACACCGGTCCCAGGGATGTGGATGTTGTCGGTGCCATCCTTTCAATTTTGGGTATGGGCGGTATCGTCTTGAGCATCCTTGTTTGGCAGGAAGGCGGTGAAGCGGTTGGTGTGTTAATGGTGATTGGTCTGGTCGCCATGTTCTTGTTTGCCAGTTGGCTGGTACGGCGCAAAAAGCAAGGTAAACCTACTTTGATTGATCCTGACCTGTTCAAATCCATCTATTTCAGACTGGGTATTACTGAGCAGATGTTACAGAATATTTCTCTGGGTGGCATGATGATTGCTTTGCCCATCTATTTCCAAATGGTGTTTGAGTATACGGCCATGGAAACGGGTCTGGCCATCGCCCCGATGTCCCTCAGTATCTTCGCTGTAGCCATTTTGGCCGGGCGCAGAGCGGGTAAGCGGCGTCCAAGCCGCATCATCCAGGTTGGTTTTGGCACGTTGTTTGTTGGCGTCCTGTTTCTGATTCCACTGATTCCGCGAGCCGATTCTGGCTTGAGCTTTTTTATCCCCCTGCTGATTACGGGGTCTGGTTTAGGCTTGTTGGTTTCACAGCTTAACAACTATACGCTATCTCCAATTTCCGAAGAACGCATCAGTGAAGCCGCAGGCGTCAATTCAGCATCGGGGTCGTTTGGTCTTTCTTTTGGGCTGGCATTTGCTGGGGCCATGATGCTGGCGGCTATGTCATTGGCTTTTACGAACATGGCACAGGAAAGCCTGGTACTGACCCCCGAGCAGCAGGTGCAAGTGGCACAGGCATTGGAAGAAGATGCTCAAATTATGAGCAATACACAACTTGAAGAACAGCTAGTGGGACAGCCAGACTGATGTGCAAGCGGAGATTATTCGCATCAATACCGAGGCCAGGAATTTTGGTTTGCAGGTTGCGCTGATGGTCCCGTTATTAGCTGGTCTGTTCGGATTGCTTAATTCGTTCCGTATGGTTAAACTGCCGGATTTGGAGCCATCCAGTGCGGTAGAGGGTCTGCTGTTGGGCTAATGTTTGGACTTGTCCAGCGCGGAATACAGGCTTAATTATGCCAAACCGTTTTGAGCTGCTGAATTATGAAGACCCCGACTCGCCTAAGTTTGAAGGAAGGTATGCGCTTGCAGTGCCGCAGTTTGATGGCTCGTTAACGGCCGTTTCCTACAACATCAATTTCGCTGAATTTATCGACGAAGCCCTCGAAGATATGCGCACGATTCCCCAGCCTGATGTGATCATGCTGCAAGAGATGGATGAGGCGGGCACAGACAAAATCGCGCAGGCTATGAACCTGGATTATGTCTACTATCCGGCTTCTGTGCATAAGCACCACAAAAACTTTGGCAACGCGGTGCTGACGCGCTGGCCGATTGTGCGCACCCAAAAGCTGATTTTGCCGCGGCGGCATCCGGCAAACAATCAGATGCGCATTGCGACGAAAGCGAAAATTAATGTGGGGGAAACGGCCGTTTGCATTTATTGCGTCCATACCGAAGTCTACCTCACCAGTCGGCAGTACCGCACAGACCAGATCGAAGCAATTGCCGACGACATCAGCAACGCTGGACAGCACGTCATCATTGGCGGCGACTTCAACACCGTGCGCCGCACCAGCATCCGGCGGCTTGTTGACTATTTTGGTGAACTGGGCTTTGTGCGTGCCTCAAAAGGGGTTGGCCCGACCGTCAAAAAACTGCGCGTTTCCCCCTCCGCCGCTGATCACATTTTCACACGAGGTATGACCGTGGTAGCCGCGGGTCGTCAAAAAGAAACCAGCGGCAGCGACCATTATCCGATTTGGGTACAGCTTGCTTTGTAGTGCATAAAGTGGCAAAGTCACAATCAAATGGTGGACACTGATACGGTCGATCATTGATACCTTCTTTTTATCTGCGTTCGACCGTATCAGTGTCCCAAAAATGTAAACTTTGAATACCAACTGCGTGATGCGTAGGGACGATTTTCTACGCACTACACACTAAATTCCCCTCAATCCCCTTCTGCTATTATTTCCAGGAAATCATTCTCAATGTAAGACAAACTCTGATGCCGGAAATAAGTGTTGTACAAATCGGCGTAGTGGCCGCTTTGCGCCATGAGCTGCTCGTGAGAGCCTTCTTCCAGAATGCCGCCATCCCCCATGACGATGATGCGGTCGGCGGTTTTGATGGTGGAGAGACGATGGGCAATGACAACGGCCGTTCTCTGCGCCATGATCATATCCAAACCCTCCTGAATCTGCGCTTCCGTGAAGGGGTCTACACTGGCGGTCGCTTCATCCAGGATGAAGATAGCGGGGTCTTTGAGAATCACCCGTGCCAACGCCACCAACTGTCGCTGCCCCATGGAGAGATTGCTGCCCCGTTCGCCCACTTCCGTATCTAACCCGTTGGGCAGCGCTTGCAGCCAGTTGCCATTGTCGATTTGGGACGCCGCCCACTGGACGCGCTTGTCGTCTGCTTGGGGGAGGCCGTATTTGATATTGTCACGCACGGAGCCGTCGAACAGGAATGGCTCTTGCGGAACCAAACCGATTTGCTGCCGATATTGCCCTAAATCCAAAGTGCGGATGTCTTGACCATCGACCAAAACGTCGCCGCCCTGGAACTCGTAGAAGCGGGTGATGAGCTTGGCGATGCTGCTCTTGCCTGCGCCGGTATGGCCGACCAGAGCGACTGTTTCACGGGCGGCAATATCGAGTGAAAAGTCAGGCAGAACCAGTTCTTTGTCGGTATAGCTGAAGACAACATGCTCAAATTGGATGTGGCCCTGCAATTTCCCGACTGATTCATTCCCCGTTTGCATGACTTTGGAATCGGCGTCGATGAGGGCAAAAGAGCGTTCAGATGCGGACAGCCCATCCTGGAATTGGCTCCAGAAGGAGGCGACGTTGAGCATCGGCCACCAAAAATAGCCGACAGATTGCATGAATAGATACCATTCGCCCGCCGAAATGCCACCCGTAAATCCAGCGAAGAAGGAGTTGGGCAGGGTTGCCATGCCGCCAGCAAAAATAAGGATGGCGGTGCTGAGACCGGATGCCAGGCTCAAAACGGGGAAGATGGCGACTAAGGTTAAGCCGCGTTTGAGACCCGCTTCGTAGCCTAGTTGATTGTTCTCGTTGAAGGTTTGGTAAACGGCCGTTTCCTGCCGAAATCCCTTCGCAACAATAATGCCACTCACCGATTCCTGAATTTGGGCATTGATGGTGGCGTTGACGCGGCGTGCCTTTTGCGTGACCTCACGGGCAATCTTGCGAAAGCTAAGTGCCAGCCCCACTGCGATAGGCGTCATCAGGATGAGGATCATCGTCAGCCAGAAATCAATGCTAAAGAGAACGGCCGTCATAATCAGCACCAGCAACACTTGACTCAACAAGTTCATTGTCAGCGTCACCGTTTCCGCAAAATCTTGCGTATCAGACGTGATCCGGCTCACCATCTTGCCTGAAGGATGCTCATCGAAGAACGACATATCATGCGATACCGTCGCTTCAAACACATCTCTGCGCAGTTGCAAGACCACACTGCCCGCCACTTTAGCCGAAAAATATTGGCGAATAAAGTTGAAGAACCAGGCAGCGACGCCCAACAACAACACCCCGCCCGTTATCACCAACACCGCTTCTAGCGTGGGGTTGGTTTCCAGCATGTCAATACCTTTGGCAATGAGAATGGGACTGGCAACACTCGCCAAGGAATTAAGCGCAATCATGATGCCCACCAACACCATTTGCCGCGTATACGGCTTGAAATAGCTGGTGATGCGCTTTAGCAGTTCCTTGTCGGTGTACTGCCGGTCATAATCTTCTGTGTCGAGTCCGTCTAGTATAAAACCCATAATTATTTTGATTGGATTAGGATGGGTTGGTCGAGAAATCGTTCATAGTCGTCATCTTTAGTCGTATCTGGCGAAGATGCGTTGGTATGCTTCGCTGCTTTCTAGTAATTCTTCGTGCGTGCCTTGGTCTACCAGGTTCCCGTTGTTGAGCACCAAAATATGATCCGCCCAGCGGATTTGGCTGAGGCGGTGGGTGATAAGAATGGTGGTGCGCTGGCTGCTGATGCGCTTCATGGCGCGTTGAATTTGGTCTTCCGTGGCGCTGTCGATGGCGCTGGTGCTGTCGTCCAGGATGAGGATGCGCGGGTCGGTGAGGAAGGCGCGGGCGATGGCAATGCGCTGCCGCTGCCCGCCAGAGAGCATCACACCCCGTTCCCCGACTTCTGTCTGGTATCCTTCGGCGAAGCTCATAATAAATTCGTGCGCCTGTGCCTCTTTCGCCGCTTGTATGATGGCCTCTTGATCCGCATCGGGTGCGCCAAAAGCGATGTTTTCAGACAGGGAACGGGAGAACAGGAATACATCCTGCTCGATGGTGGAAATTTGAGAGCGTAAGGATTCCAGATGCCAGTCGCGCACGTCAACGCCATCAATAAGCACGCGACCTTGATCGGTGTCAAAAATGCGGTTGATGAGGCGCGTCATTGTTGTCTTGCCCGAACCGGTCTGCCCCACAATAGCGACCGTCTGACCGGCTTTGGCGGAGAAGCTGATATTGTTGATAAGCGTATTGCCGTTGTAGCCGAAGCTGACGTTCTCAAAAACCAAATCGCCTTTGATGGGCTTGATTTGTCCGGCTTCGTTTTCATCGAGGTCTGTCTCTTCGTTGAGAATTTCCAAGATGCGGCGGGCGCTGGCGAGGCCGAGCTGCACCAGATTGAAGGTGAAAATAGAGACGAAGGTGGGGAAACGCAGCACACCAAGCAGCCCCATGTAGGTGACGACTTGCCCTAAGGTCAGTTCGCCCAACCACCAGAGGTAGATGCCTTGGAGAAAGCCAACCGCGATGCAAATGCCGAGGATGAGCATGGGCAAATACCACGCTTGAATGATGCCGTTTTTGACGAAGTATTTGCGATAAAGTTCAGCGTTGGTGGTGAATTTGCGTAGTTCTTCGAGTTCCTGGGCATTGCCTTTGACGACTTCGATGCCGTTGATGGATTCGGCGAGTCCGGCGTTCATGTCGCCAAATTGCTCACGCATTTTTTCGCTGACTGGGTTCAGACGACGGGCATAGTCCCAGATGGTGATGGCGTACAGAATCAGGTAGATGACGGGAACGAGCAGCAGGCGCGTATCGAGCCGGGCGATGAGGACGATGGGGGCAACGATGCCCATGAAGCCATCGATGAGCAGCATGACGCCCGGACTAAACATGATGTTGAGGGTGCGCACGTCGTTGGTGGCTCGCGCCATGATGTCGCCGATGCGTTGGCGGCCGTGGAAGGTTTGGTCTTTGCCCAGCAAGTTGATGTACAGTTCGTCGCGGGTGTCGCGCTCCATGCGTTGGGCGATGATTTCGTTGGCCCAGTTACGCGCCAGCCCCATGAGTGCCTGTAGGGCGGCGGCGGCGAGGGCGGCAAGCGCCAGGAGCATCAAGGCTTGCACGGCCCAGTCGGGGGAGGTGATGAGGTCGAAGGTTTCGCCGATGATGACTTGGTTGTAGGCGTAGGCGAAGTTGTTGATAACGGCCGTTACCATCACAATAATCGGCAGCCAGGGATAGCGAAACACATGGGAGTTTATCCAGCGCCCAGGCCCCTTGCGATTGTACTGGTATTCGTTTTCGACGCGGAATTCGCTTTTAGCAGTAGTCATAAATTCACTGCGGAAGGAGCCGGCTGGTTAGCGCACGAAGCTGGACGTAACTGACCGGTTTATTCAGCACAAAATCAACGTTATCATCAAGATGAGCAGACCACGTGCCATCAGCACTGGCAACAATAATACGCGTGCCATCCAGGCGCGAGTCAGCGCGGATTTGTTTGAGCAGTTCCGCCCCAGAAACATAAGGTAGATGTAAATCCAGCAAAATGAGATAAGGTATGATTTCTTGCAACCGCGTAGACGCAACTTGCCCATCTAAGGCAACTTCTGTCTCATAGCCAGCTTCAGTCAACGCTTCATTAAATAATGAACTGAGCATTTCGTGGTCTTCAATAATAAGGGCAAGTGGTTTAGTCATGTGATCCTACTTTAATAAATGTTCTATTTCTTCCAATAAACGTGGAAAATCTACCGGTTTTGGCAAATAGCCATCACAGCCTGCCGCCAGACTATCCTCTTTATCACCAATGAGCGCATGAGCAGTCAGCGCGATAACAGGTATATCCTGTGTTTCGGGGTTGCTTTTCAACTGTCTCGTAGCTTCCCAGCCGTCTAAAACAGGCAGCCGCATATCCATGAGAATTATAGCTGGTTTTTCTGCACGAGCTTTCTCAATTCCTTCCTGTCCATTGCCCGCCAGAATGACATCAAAATTTCTCAATTCTAGCCGTTCCGCCAAAATATCTTGCAGCATATCATCATCTTCAACAAGTAGTATTCGTATCATTCTTAACCTCTAAAGGAGTCTGCTTCTTCATTTTCAATGGGCAGTCGCACGGTGAATGTGGCGCCTTCCCCTGGCAGGCTTTTTACAGCAATCGTGCCATTCATCATCGCAATGAGGCGGTTTGTGATGGCAAGCCCTAGACCTGTGCCGCCATATTCGCGTGTCAGAGAATCATCTGCTTGGGCAAATGGCTCAAATAAGTGGGGAATATCTTCTGGCGACATGCCAATACCGGCGTCTGTCACTTGGAATACAAGTTCCTCATTCCCCTGTGCTGTTGTTTCTCTCGTCACGTGTAAGGAGACTTCTGCATCTGTTGTAAATTTACCCGCATTGCTGAGTAAGTTGGTTAGAATTTGTTTGATCTTCGTGGCATCGCCGACCATATCTCCCAAATTATCGGCCGTTTCTATAACAAAGCGATTGTTGTTGCGGGTTACTAGAGGGCGGACGGTAATAGCAAGCATACTAATCAACGATTGCACATCAAATAGGTTCTTGTGCAATTCCATCTTCCCCGATTCAATCCGAGAAATATCCAAAATATCATTCAGAATGCTTAAGAGATGGTAGGCGGCTAATTCGATATTTTTTAGCCGCCCAGCTAGTTTTTCTTCGCCTTTCATGGTGGCCTGCTCATGAAGCATTTCACTATACCCAATGATGGCTGATAGCGGCGTACGGATTTCATGACTCATATTTGCCAGGAAGGTGCTTTTGGCTCGGTTAGCGGCTTCGGCTTCATCTCTCGCTTGGCGCAGCACAAATTCCGAATTTTTTCGTTCTGTGATGTCGCTAATAACAGCTTGGATGGCAGGTGCGCCCTGGTATTGGATTTGAGTGGCTGAAAATTCAAGCCAATGCACAGCGTCTTGAAAGCCAAGAAAGCGTAGTTCAATGTGAGAAGCATTGGAGATAGAAGTGAGCAGCGTGGGTAAATCTTCTGGGTGAATATTATGCATCAATTTGCTGATAGGCGCTGAGATAAGTTCTTCTAATGGGATATTGGTGATTTCAGACAAGGCAGGGTTAGCAAATTGAATTTTCATGTCCTGGAGAATAACCAAGCCCTGCGATGTTTGATTGACCAAGGTGTAATAGGCATCTTCTGTATGTTTCCGTTTTGTAATATCCCGCAATAGGATTAGTCTACCAGTTCGTTTGCCCTGTTTGTTTAGTAAGGGTGTGATTTGTAAATCATAATAAAAAGTTTGGTCTCCGTGCGTAACCACAATTTCATCACTAACTTGATCCATATGCTGGTAGGGGGCGGCCACATCCTGCCAGGGAGCCAAGACATCTTCTGCCAATAAGCCGATAATATCATCGACACGCTGGTTGATGATTCTTTCTGCGGCCGGGTTCATATCTACAATTCGATTTTCATGGTCTAGTACCAACATGCCGTCTTTCATGTGCTCTACGACGGTGTCACGGGCAATGGGCATGATGTCCATGAGTCGGTAGCCAAATATGGCCCAGCCCCAGAGCAAACCTGTGGCAAAAAAGGCGAGTGCTGTGGGGTCTACGATGGTTGCGCCCGGCCAAAACAGATAGACGATATTGGTTATCCAGGGAATCATGGCGGCAATGAGGATGATGGTTAGTTGTCGTCGGTAGAGGCCAGCGGCTGTGCGGAATTTGAGAAATAAGATGATGGTACCAGCTAAAAGCAACAGGTAGGAATAGATGGCATGGATCCAAAAGGCTGGCCCATAAACAAATGTGGCTTCAGGTATTGGCTGGCTGAAATCATAGCTAACTTGGGTGTAGAAGAATTCAAAGCGAACGCTTGTCCACAACAAAATTTGCACGAGGATGGGTTCTATACTCAACAGCCCGATTGTTTTCCAGGAGAGCCAGTTTGACCGGCCTGTGTATTCAAGGGAAAACAGCAAGAAGGCAGCGGGAACGAGCGCAATGCCTATGTAGGCGATGTTGCCCCACATGAATCGGGTGGCTGAATCCATGGCAAGGAACTCAAACATGTAGCCAAACAGCCAGATAAAGACGGAAAACATCATGAGACTAAAGCTAAATGCACCGGTTCTTGGGCGCTGTCGCCAGGCGTAAATGGCGCAGATGAGGGAGATGAGTGCCGCTGTAAAGAGAATGATGAAAGGGAATAGGAGCAGTGTATTCATGCTTATTGAACCTTGGTTATCTCGGTTTGGTTTGATTGTGGGGCTATCCGGGGCAAGCTGACGGTGAATAGACTGCCATGCCCCAACTTGCTTTCTACGTTGATATGCCCGCCCATCATGTGAGCGAAGTTTTGGCTGATGGTTAAGCCTAAGCCGGTGCCACCTGTTTGTGCCGGATCGTTTTCGTTGACTTGGGTAAAGGGTTTGAAAAGTTGGGGCAGCTCTTCAGCGGGGATGCCGATGCCATTGTCCTGGATTTTGAAGAGGATGAAGGATGGATTGGAAACGGCCGTTTCCCCCACCACCGTTACTGATATTTTCCCATCCTTAGTAAATTTAGCCGAATTGCCCAATAAGTTGAGCAAGATTTGGGTGACACGGGTTGGATCTGTCGTCATCGAGCCAATATCTGGTGGACAATTAACAGTCAGCGTGTTTCCATTCTTGTCTATAAGTGATTCAGCGGTACCCGCAACCCCGTCTAGCATCTCGATAACAGAAAATGTCTTCGGATATATCGTCATTTTTCCGGCTTCAATCTTCGATAAATCGAGAATATCACTAATAACCGTCACCAAATGATGGGCGGCCGTGCCGATTTTTTGCAAGCGAGGTTCCATGAAAGTAATCGTTTTCTGATTGTTGTCCGTTTGCATGCCCAGCCATTCCTGCAACAGTTCACTGTAGCCGATAATCGCGGACAACGGCGTGCGCAGTTCATGGGTCATGTTGGCTAAAAAGACACTTTTTGCGCGATTTGCTAGTTCAGCTTCATTTTTTGCTTGTGATAATTCAAGAATCAACTGCTGCTGCGTATCTACCATTTGTATATTACGCAGCGCCAGACGCCATCTGATCTACGGCCGCTTGCATCAACTGCAAATCATCTTGTTCAAAGAAATGTTTGTGACTGTGAGTGAGGGTAAGCAGCCCTAACAGTTGAGAACCAGTAATAATGGGAACAGCCATAACAGACAATGCTTGATAGGGTTGATCCGGCAGTGTCACCCAGCGTTCATCTTGCGTAGCATCTGGAATGAGCGCGGCTTGACGGTGTAGATTGACCCACCCAGCCAACCCATGACTCATGACATCTGTTTCAATAATACGTTTTTCTTCGACAGGAAGATCCCCTCTGGCTAAAAAGCTGTTGACGACATTGCCCTGGCTGTCTAAAAGAAATAGACTGCCTGCTTCTGCGCCTGTGAGACTTAACGCACTTTGTACTGTTTCTCTTAGGGAGTCATGGATGCTATCATGCCCTAAGACAAAGTGCGTGATTTCAACGAGGTTCTCAAAGAGTTGCTTCTGTTTTGTCAGGGCAATTTCTGCTAATTTGCGTTCTGTGATTTCATGAAAAACCAGCGTGCGCCCAATAAGATATTCTCTGTGATCGTACAAAGGTGTGACATGCAGGTCGACATAGCAAGGTTTGTCTGGGCGGCTTAAATTGATTTCGCCGTGAGTGTAATCGAACTGTTGATAGTTTTGCAGATGAGCGAGAGAACCCGTGAAGAGAGTAACTGTATTTTGACCCAAAGCTGTACTGGCAGAAATATTAAGAAGGGCTGCGGCGGAATCGTTAATATCAATGATTCGTTCGGTGCGATTGAGCACTAAAATGCCGCCAGCCATTTGCTCCAGTATTTGGTTACGGGCAACGGGCGTAATGTCGAGTAATTGAACGCGGTTCAAACTCCAGCCCATGACAAACCCCGTTAGCGCAAAGCCAAAGGGGGTTAGATCTAAATTAGAGATTAAACTGATGCCTAATATGTAAAAAATATTACCTAACCAAGGAAACAGGGTGGCTAATACCAGTAGTTGGATTTGTTTTTTATATAGGTCTGGAACGCGGCGAGCGAGATCGATGAGAATAAATGTACTCGCTAATAGTGCTACATAAGAATAAATAATGATTAGCCAGAATACGGGGCCATAAGTGAAGGTCAATACGGAGAATGGGCCACTGCTGTCAACAGAAATTTCTTGCCAAAGTAGGCCGGTGCGTGGTTCAAGCCAGGCAATGATGATGGTAAAAACAGGGATAATAAATAGAAGGCTGTAAAAATAGGTGGGTGGCCGCCAACGACGAGCGTATTGTAGACAAAAAATGAGGCAGAAAGTGGCAACTGTCGATATGCCCAGGTATTGAACTTTGGCCCAAAAGAGCATGACGGCTGGCTCTTCGGCTAAAATTTCCATGCCATAAGCAAAACACCATAGTCCAGAGGCGACCATATAGAGCGCAAACGTAATGGTGCCTACGCCTGGACGTCTCTGCCAAGCCATATAGGCCAGTACAGCAGAAAAGGCGGCAGCCCCAAAAAGGGGAAGTGTGTAGATGAGGGTAGTTTGCCAATCCATTGTTGTTTGTTGGTGCAGCCTAGACGAGTATGGTGCCGTTTTGGGATTGTTTAGTTGGGTTGGATGCCAAAAGGGGTTCGTTTGTTTGAATAGCTGGTAATTGGAAGTAGAAGGTAGACCCTTCGTTGAGTTTGCTGGTGAACCAAATCTTGCCGTCTTGCAGTTCCATGAGCATTTTGGTGATATTTAAACCAAGGCCTGTGCCGGTAACGGCCGTTACCCCATCCTGATCCGTGCGGTAAAACTGAGTGAAGATTTTGCTCTGGTCTTTCTCGGGAATACCAATGCCGTTATCCTGCACGGCCACTTCCACAAAACAGGCATCATCCTCATAAACAGTGCGGGCTGTGACCCATATGCTGCCTTCCTTTGGCACATATTTATGGGCATTGCTCAAGAGATTATGCAATATCTGGATGATGCGTTTGTGGTCTGCCCAGAGAGGGGGTAAATCGGGAGGAAGGGTGATGGTGCAAGTTTGGCTTTTGGCCTGGAACTGGCTTTCCAGCGAAGCATAGACATTTGCTGCCGCTTCTGGTAATGAGACAGTTTCCAACGCTAGTTTGATATTTTTCGTTTCAATGCGGGTGATGTCATCGAGTTCAGAGATGAGCGTATTCATGCGCATGACAGCATCTTCCATCGTGTCAATGAATTTCACCTGTTTCTCAGAGACCTCGCCTTCGTTGATGAGAACAAATAATTCCAGATAAGAGCGCATCACGGTGAGTGGCGATTTTAGTTCGTGCGATACCATCGCTACAAATTCAGTTTTGGCACGATTGGCAGCTTGAATTTGGGCGTGCATCTGGGCATTGTTGATAGCGACAGCCGCATGGCTGCAAAGTCTCATTAAAAAGTGCTGATCTTGGTCGGTGAAAGGCCACCTGCTTTCTAAGACGATGAGGCCGAGCAGCACATCTTCATAGCGGCGGATGGGGGCGTAAAGCTGGTAGTTGTCGCCCGCTTTATGTGTGAAGATGGTGTCAAATTGGGCGGGGTCTTGGGGGAAAACGGCCGTTTCCCCGCCTATCTCTGCCCATGATTCAAAATGCGCATCAACCCAGCGCCCCACCGCGCCACGCGCCGCACCCGTTTGCTGTAACGCCCAATTCAGCGTAATGGTAGCCACCTTTTCTAGATCAAGCGTCTTGTTTAAAGCACGGTCTAATTGTTGTAGCGTTGCCAACTCCTCACCAAAAAGGCGTTCCTGGTCTTGCAGGCGTTTCTTTTCTAAAACAGCATTGATACGCGCCCAAAAAAGCGCATTGTTAATCGGCTTAAACAAACAATCTTCAGCCCCCAATCCGATACAGCGCACCACATTGTCCATATCCGTTAGCGCCGACATGACAATGGCCGGGGTGCGACTTAGCTCAGGGTCATCTTTCATCTGTTGCAGCACTTCATACCCGTTCATCACAGGCATCATAATATCCAGGAGCATCAAATCGACAGTTTGCGACCGTAGCATAGTAAGCGCTTCCAGTCCGTTTTCGGCCGTAATAACTTGAAACCCCTCTATTTCCACATTGTCTACCACCAAATCACGGATGAGAAGGTTGTCATCGACAATAAGAATTGTGTATTGAGAATTATCCATAATTTCTAAAAAGCCATCAGGGCATAGCCAGCGGGAAAGCCGTGCTTATCCAGGAAAATAGTTTTAAGGTAATTAAGGAGGGGCTACGGCATGTGCATCGCTTTTCCCACACAGGAATGGTGCTACCCCACGCAACTGTCTATTTTACTAACTAATCCCCCAAAAGGAACATAGGCTTATGGTCGTGGTTTGATACCCATTCAGCACAGCGGTGCGACGCACTTTTATAGGACGTGGTCGTGGTTTGATAACCATTCAGCACAGCGGTGTGACCCACTTTTATAGCACGTCATTTGTGTCGATCTGAATGGGTTTAAAAAAATAAAGGACGTAGAAAACGCATGGTCGGGATCGTCGCTTTCTACGTCCTTCTGCTTGCCGATTTGTTGTCGGAAAGCGTGATTTTGCTTATTCAATTACCACATGGTTTTCATACCCGCGCCAAGTGGGTACAAATTGGAACCAACTGTTGCCAATTTGTAAGGGCATCGAATTGCCGGCTCCATCAGAGAAGGTTAGCACATCATTACGCCCTTCGCGGTGCCAGTAGATGGGATACTGCTGTCCATCGCGTATCAAAATACCTGGCCCAGACCCCCATAACTGAATTTGTACCGATAAGGCCAAACATTCACCTTCTTTGCTGGCTTGTTCGCAAATATCAGGGTCTTGCACATGGTTAGGGGTGAGAATGAGGATGTTGGCGGTACTGGCTTGCTCTCCATCATTGGCATCATAAATCGGTTCGCCATCAGCCCAACGGTAGTAACGGCCGTTTTCCTCATCATATTTCCATTCAACCACTTCCCAAATGTAATCAATCGTTATGTCTGTCGCCGGTTGTCCGCCTTCTGGTGGTTCGCTCGTGAAAGTCATAACCGTGTTGAAAATAGGAGGCGTGTTCAGGTCATTTTCTGCCAGGGTGTTGTGCAACCCTTCCGGGTTGACATACAACGTGTGTTCGATGTCTTTATTCTGATTCCGTATCTCGATAATAGCCTTCTGTATTGGAACGGATGATACGTGGTCGGAAATCGGATGAGAACAGACGCTGGCTGACGCCCACACTCGCCCCAGAATAAGCGAGACCGGCATCATACATAGCCGGCAACTCTAAATCAATGAGGCGGGCGCTGCGCACCGGCCCTACTTTCTCCGGCCATTTCCCATAGAAAATACCGGTCAGCCGCGTGACCGCCCCTTCGGCTAGATGCTCAACCATAATGGCGGCATCATTCAAGCCAGATTGAGGGCGCACCTGTCCAGGCGGCGAGTTGGAAATTTTGATGGCTAACGGCCGTTGTGCCAAATCATCTGGGTTCTCAACAATCTCACCCGTGAGCGGGTTGCGATTGTCGCCAAAATCCTCAGCCGTCATCAGGACGATGGGGCCATCCTCCACCACTTCCGGTTCCGCTACGATAGGCGTACTCGTGACGGCGGGAGCCATTGTCGGCGGTGGAGGAAGCGTAGGTTTTTCCTCGGGCGCGGAAACGGTTGGTTCGATAATTTCAGCAGCTGTTTCTTCTGCTGGCGCGGGGATGGGGGTCGGGATAGCTTCTTCCTTACCACAGGCTGCCAACAGCGTCAGCAGCAGGGCAAGTACAATTAATAAACTCCATTTTTTCATCTTCAATTTAAAGCCTCTGCAAAATTTTTAGGGATTGTCCATTTGTAGTTCAAAAATTTATAATGAACCAATCAAAAACCTGACAGATTCTTAAAACCTGTCAGGTTTGGTTAACGAGCAAGCTGGTAATTCTATAAAAGTTCTTTATTCAAGCAAGAAATAGTCAGCGAAGGCATCCTCATAGCCAACCGGCGTGTATTCACCCGATGCGCAGTCTACCACATAGTCGCCCACATAATCGCCAGTGGCGATACGATGCAACATCGTCACCAGCTTATCCACATCTTCTGTATTGTTATAACAGCCAAAGCTGGCTCGAACCATACCGGGCATCTCCGATTTGTCGCCGGAAAGCAGTTGTTTCTGCCACGTTTGGGCGGTTGCTTCATCCAGTTGCAGCAAATGGACCACATAGGGATGGGCGCAGAAGCAACCGCTGCGCACGCCAATGCCGCCTTCGTAGCCCAAAATGGCAGCCAATTTAAAGTGAGAAATGCCTTCCAAATTGAATGGAATCACGCCTACTTTTTGATTGGCGTTGGCGGGATTGGTTTCGCCATAAATTTTGATGCCAGGCACTGTCGCCATTTGTTCCAGCGCATAGGTGATGAGTTCTTCCTCATGCGCGGCGATGGTATCCATGCCCACTTCCATGAGAACTTGGGCGGCGGCGGCCATCGCCACCGCGCCAACCACATTGGGACTGCCCGCCTCGTCACGGTCAGGCGCACCGGCCCAATGCACTTCATCCAGCGTCACCACATCCACCGTGCCGCCACCGACGTAATCAGGCGTGCCGTGGGCGAAGATAGATTTGGGGCCAACGAGCGCCCCTGTGCCGTAGGGCGCGTACATTTTATGACCAGAGAGCACGACAAAATCGAGATGCTCCGGGTCATCGTCGGGGCGCATATCGACTTGACGGTGGGGGGCAAGTTGGGCGCTGTCGATAAGAATCATGGCGCCAGCGGCGTGGGCTTTGCGTGCCAGCCGGTGTATGGGCTGAATAAAGCCGCTGACGTTGGACGCGCCCGTCACCGCTACCAGGCCCACGCGACCGGCGTATTCTGCTAACAATTGATCGAAATGGTCTTCATCAAAACGGCCGTTTGCCAAAGCCCGCACATGGACACAAGTGGCGTGGGCACGCCACGGCAGATCGTTGGAATGGTGTTCCAACTGGGTGGTGATAACCACTTCGTTTTCCTTGAACGGGAAACGGTAGGAGAGTTTGTTGAGCGCCTCGGTGCTGTTTTTGCCGAAGATAACGGTGTTGGTCTCTAAATTTGCGTTCACAAATTTGCCAATGATTTCCCGCGATTGGTCATAGGCTTGGGTACTTAGCCGAGATTTAAACCCTGTGCCGCGATGGACGCTGGAGTAGTAGGGCATGAACTGGTTGATGGCATCCAACACTTGTTTTAAGGACGGGGTACTGGCGGCGTTGTCCAGGTTGACGTAGGGGGCAAAGGTGCCATCTAACAAAGGGACTTCTTTTTCCAGGCCAACGACATGGTTTCGTAGGTTAATGGATGCAGGGGGGGCTATTGTTTGGGTCATGGTGAACGCTCCTCGACGGGTAATTGATGTAGGCAGATTGATGAATTTTTGGCCTTATCGGGTATGGATGTAAACAGGGTTTGAAACGGGAAGAAATTAAAAATGAGAGAGGAGGAACGTGGAGCGTTAAGACGTGAATCGCCGTGTCGAGTTGTTTCCCGACACGGGCCAATACAGGTGCAACAGTCAAATCTTCTCCAGTTCATTTCAAGATTATAACATGCTCTGTGCCTGGTGCGATGACTCTCATTACCTACACAGAACGAGTTTTTGACACGAATCTGCTACAGGCTATAATACTCCTCGCCTAGCCCAGGTGGCGGAACTGGCATACGCGGCAGGTTGAGGGCCTGTGCTCTTATGGGCGTGGAGGTTCGAGTCCTCTCCTGGGCATACAAGAGTCGAAGCAAGTTGCTTCGGCTCTTTTTTTATGTTGGCGTCGTGGGCGAGCCGGGGTGGAACGGCCGTTTCCTGTTTTGCCAGTGTATTAGCCCCTACCTAAACCGACTATCTTGTTCGAGGATGCGCTGCAAGCCGGTAGCCAGGTTGGTTTGGGGGCGAAAGCCGAGCAAGGCTTGGGCGCGGCTGATGTCGGCGACGAGGCGGGGAACGCCCCCTTTTTTTTCTTGGTTATAGAGTCGTTTGGCAGAACGGCCGTTTACCTTTTCAATTTCAGCCACTAATTTATCTACACTTGTTTCTACGCCGCTGCCAATGTTGATGACTTGGCGATTTATCCCTTTGGCGGTGGCCGCCGTGATGAGCGCAGAGACAACATCATCGACGTAGACAAAATCGCGCGTCTGGGAACCGTCGCCAAAAATGACGATGGAGCCGCCGGTAACTGCTTGCTGTAAAAAGCGTGGCACAACAGGCGCGTGAGAGACGGGCAAACTTTGGCGGGGGCCGTAGGCGTTAAAAATACGCAGCGCCACTGTTTCAATATTCCACAGATTGCCGATGGTGTGGATGTATTGTTCGGCCGACCATTTGCTGACGGCGTAGGGCGAATCGGGTTGGGGAGGGTCGCTTTCATGCACGGGCTGTTCGGGCTGGTGGCCGTAGATGGCACCGGATGAGGTGAAGATCACGCGGCTGACGCCTGTATCGCGCATCGCTTCCATGAGACTGACGGTTCCGCCCACATTAACGCGGTTGTAGTCTCGGGGGTGGAGGATGGATTGCGCGACGGAAACTCGTGCGGCCAAATGGTAGACGCAATCAACGTCTTGCAAGAGCGACCAGAGCAGGGGGATGCTCTCTACGTCGCCTTGGTGAAAGGTAACGGCCGTTTCCAGCCCTGCTTGTTTGCTATTGCTCAAATCATCTAAAACGATAACGTGATGTCCGTCTTTGACCAGTCGATTTGCTAAGGCAGTCCCTAAAAAACCAGCCCCGCCTGTCACTAAAAAGCGCATATATTTTCCTTTCCTGTTTGCTTGTGGCAATTATAACAAGTTTGTAGGCTGGATCGCATGGGTAAACTAACTGTATTAAGGGCTGGTGAAGTAAACGGCCGTTTACTTGAACCCCGTGCCTCCCTTGACTATGATCCGCGCATGACAAAACAACGCCGCACACGCCATCTTAGCTGTCACCCTGGTTCTCCTTCTTTTGATCTTTCTGCTTGCCCCTAATTGGCCGGAGTTTGGAGATGAGGAGGTTCAAGTTGATGCGGTGACGGGCAGTAAAGCGTTTGATTTTGTGTCCTGGGAAGTGGATGCGATTGTGGCAAAGGCAACGGCCGTTCTCTCTGGTGGCACCGCTTATTTGGATGAAGAGACACAGAAGGAACTGGTGTTGGCATATCTGGATACCATTGACCACAGTAACTGGCTGAATTGGGAGATTGAGCAAATCTACGTGGATCCCGATATTGACAATCCTGATGAAGCCTCTCAAGAGAAGCAAGCTGAATTGATAGAAGTGCGGCAACAGATGAAGCGGCTGCAACCGTTGGCAGAGACCATTGTGCAAGATCAGGTGGCGACGATTTTGGCAGAAGAAGACCTCGCCATAGCCAGGCAAACGTGGCCGCCCGTGATGATGCACATGACGCCCCTGCCAAAGATGATGATCGTCTCCCCCCGCGATACGATTCAAAACAAGTACCAACGGCCGTTAACCCCTGGCGTAACTGTGGCAGAACAAGATGAAATGGAAACGGCCGTTTACGAAAATGCTGATCTATCCGCCCTTGTTGTATCCATCGGCGGATTGGCAACCTATCCGGCCATGGTCATGGAAACCAGCAGCGTCACCTGGCTGCCTGACGTGACCGCGCATGAATGGGCGCATCATTGGCTCATGCCCTATCCCATCAGCCTTAACTATATGACAGACCACAACATACGCACCATCAACGAAACCGTCGCCTCCATTGTGGGACGGGAAATTGGCGAGCAAGTCGTGGCCCGTTACTACCCTGAATTTGTGCCGCCACCACCGGAGCCAACGGCCGAAACAGAGGCTGCGCTAACACCCGTCGAACCACCGCCCTTTGATTTTTATGCAGAAATGGCGGAGACGCGCCGTGAGGTGGATACCATGTTGGCTGAGGGAGATGTGGACGGCGCAGAAGCTTACATGGAAGCGCGACGTCGCCTGTTTGTGGAGAATGGCTACAACCTGCGCAAACTTAACCAAGCCTACTTTGCCTTTTATGGCGCATACGCAGACGAACCCGGCGCAACGGGTGATGATCCCATCGGCCCCACCCTGCTTGCCATGCGTGAAGCCAGCCCATCACTGAAAGCGTTTCTACGTTCCGTCTCGTTTATTGGTAGTTTTGAGGATTTTGAACAAGTAGCGGGGGACTTAGGGGTTAGGTAAACCACAAAAAGTTTTCCAAATTACGATCACGCAAAATTGTGGTTTCCTTCAAGGAAAAGCGGGTTTCACGTCATTTTATTTCAAATTACTTTCCCGCTTTTACCTAAGGTCGCGGCCAATCAGACACCCTAGCCCCTACGATTCATCAGAAAGCAGCGTTTGTAGCATGTCACGCATCCGCACCGCTTCAGCATAATAATCATCGTGGGGCTGTCCTAAAAAAGCGTCAAAATCAGTTAACGCCTCTTCAAACTGGGCATTTTGCTGGTGGAGCAAGGCTCTGTTTAGCAGTGCCAGATTGCTATAATCTGATTGTTCATCCAGCAAGAAATTGAAATCTGCCAACGCTTCATCATATCGGCCTAATTCGCGGAATAATAAAATCCCACGCTCCAACCGCACTCGCTGGAACGTGGGATCAATTTCATACGCTTTGGTGAAATACCGCACAGCCGCTTCATGCTCGCTGCGAATACTGCTTTTATTGCCGAACAGTCGATGCAATCCACCCCAAGTATAAACGAGATAAGCCCATAAAAAACGTAACATGCTGTCCAGTATACAGCATACAGTTTTCAGTGAACAGTGAAAATCCTTCGACTGTTCACTGAAAACTGTTCACTGTTCACTCTCTTTCGCTGAGCCATTTCTCTGTTTGCATGGCGGCGGCCACACCTTGTCCCACGGAGGTGCCGATTTGGCGGTAAATGGGATCTTGGATTTCGCCAGCCGCATACACGCCGGGAACGCTGGTGCGCATCAGCTCATCTGTGATGACGTAGCCATGTTCATCCATTGCCAACTCGCCTTCCAGGAATTTGCTGTTGGGAAAATGGCCGATAAAGATGAATACGCCGTCGATGGGCATTTCCGTCTCTTCGTTGGTTTGTAGGTTGCGGGTTTTAACGGCTTTTACCGTGCCATTGCCCACGACTTCATCGATGCCGGTATTCCATACATAACTGATTTTTTCATTGGCGAAGGCACGTTTTTGCAGGGCAGGCCCAGCCCGTAGTTCATCGCGACGATGCACGACGGTAACGGAGTCGGCGAATTTGGTCAGGAACAGTCCTTCTTCGATGGCGCTATCGCCGCCGCCCACCACAATGACGTTTTTGCCTCGGAAGAAGAAGCCATCGCAGGTGCCGCAGTAACTGACGCCGCGCCCGATGAATTCTTCTTCACCAGGAATGCCTAACCGTCGTGGCGAAGCGCCAGCGGTGACGATGACGGCCTCGGCTTGATATTCGTTGCCGTAGGTTTTGACGGTGAAGGGAGACCCGTTGCTAAAGTCAACGGAGACGACTTCGTCGTATTCCAGACGAGCGCCAAAATGTTCGGCCTGTTTTTGCATGACTTCTACCATTTCTGGGCCGGTTGGCACTTTGTCTTCTGACCAAAAGCCAGGGTAGTTTTCTACTTCTGATGTCAGCGCAATTTGACCTCCGATTTGGGAGCCAGCGATGACGAGTGGATTGAGTTGGGCGCGGCCGGTGTAGATGGCGGCTGTGAGACCAGCCGGGCCGGAACCGATGATGATGACACGTTCTTTTTGCATGATTCTTCCTTGTTTTATTTGTAAACGGCCGTTTCATGATAATAGGGTAACGGCCGTTTTGCTTGTTAACTAACACGTTTTAGACGAGCATTGCCGTCAGATTCTTACACGAAAATGTTTGGTTCCCTCTCTTATTCGCAAGCTGTAAATCACTACTCAGGATGATAATAAGAAGAACCATCAGAACTATTAAGTTCAGGAGGAGGGCCTCCCGGTAAACAGCGGAGAGAAAACACATTAGGGAGCGCTTGAACCTGATGCAAAATGCGCACCAATTGTCGCGGTCGCAGAATCTCTAGCGTCAAGATAATATTCAATTCGCCACCGCGCCGGGGCGGCGTATAAATATAAGCAATATTAATCTGCTCATTTTCCATCAAATGCGAAACTTCAAACAACAAGCCCGGCCGATCATACACATCAATCTGAACCGTCACCTCATGAGCCTGACGTGTCGTTTCACTCCACCCCAACTTAACCACGCGACCCGGCCGTAGCAAATGACAATCTTTCCTATGCACAGTGATACCACCATCCTTGCGCATATAACCCAAAATAGAATCTCGTGCGCGAGGGTGGCAGGTTCCGCAAAGATTAATTCGCTTTGTTGGAGATTTCGTGATAATAAACTCTTCTCCATCAGCATCATGCACTAAATAATCAAGATTTCGGCCAGGCACGCCACCCCAAGCCCGTTCAAGCACCAGCAAAGCCACTTCCGTAGGCAAAATTTCCGCCCGTCCTACAGCGTGATAAAGCTCCTGCACATCCTCAAACTCAAACAACGCCGCCACATCGAGATGCGAAAAATCAGGGATACCTAAAATATCAAGCTCATCCTGAACAAGCTGCTTCCCTTCAAAAATTGCCCGATGCACAGGTAAACGTCTAAACCAACGTTGCGCATGAGTTCTTGCGTAATTCGTCGTAATATATCCCAGGTCGTCCACCAACCAAGCTCGCTGCGGTTGCGCCCGCATCTTTTTTACAATACGTATCTGATCACCATCATGGAGAGGTCTATTCAAGGGATAAAACAAATCGTTGACATACGCGGCGTGCGCCTGATTTCCCAATCCCGTATGAATAGCATAAGCAAAATCAATTGGCGTTGCGCCCTGACCCAAATCAATAGACTCCCCTTGTGGCGTATAAACCCGGATATGTTTACGGAATACATCTTCAACAATACTTTTTACACCGGCCGCCGGATCTTGTGGTGTCACATTGATGTTTTCAGAAATCTCATCAAAAAAAGCATCCACCCGATCCGCAACACCCTTCGACCAGAGTGGCGTACCGGCATAAAGCCATTTTGCTAAGACCCCAATTTCAGAAACCTTGTCCATCGTAACCGTGCGGATGCGGAGCTTAACAGGCAATCCGCTGTTATGTACAACCGTTGTGTGCAGCGAACGGTAAAGATTATCTCGGGGTACCGCAATATAGTCATCAAATGCACCAGGAACCGGCTTCCATAATTGATGAAGATGTCCCAACGCCAGATAACACGAAGGCCATTCATTAAGCAAAATCTTCAGACGCACTGTCCGGTCAATATCCTCATAAGATCCGCCATTTGAAATAATATCCTGATACACAGAATAAATATTTTCTGGATTCAACAGAACATTGCGCACATCAATGTTTGCTTGAACTAAGCACTCGAAAATTTGACCGCTGACCACATCATAAATTTCTTGGTGTTTATGGCTTAACTCCTCCATCCGTTTTTTTATGATGGTATAAGCACGATTGTTTAAAACTTCTAGGGAGAGCGCTTCAAGTTCGCTCTTTAGCTTCCA
Source organism: uncultured Chloroflexia bacterium (assembly GCA_963747345.1). Classification (GTDB taxonomy): domain Bacteria; phylum Chloroflexota; class Anaerolineae; order Promineifilales; family Promineifilaceae. Next base: position 176,294 of record CAVVFA010000030.1, read on the forward strand.
CAAGCCAAGACGGTTCGCCAATGGCGCATAAACAAACAAGGTTTCTTTTGCTTTTTGTCGTTGTTTATGAGGGGGAAGCGATTTGATCGTGCGCATATTGTGCAAACGATCAAAGAGTTTGATGATGACCGTACGCACATCAATGGTCATCGCCAGGAAGAGTTTATGCAGCGTTTGATCCTGCACTTCCTTTGGAGAAAGCCGCATCCCTTTGGCAATCCCTTCCGAAACATCTTTCAGCTTTGTGACACCATCAACCAAATGTGCAACTTCTGCCGAGAATTCTTCTTCGATTTCGGCTATTGAAACTTTGGTATCTTCAGCAACATCATGCAACAGCGCGGCTTCTAAGGCGGCCGCATCTAAATGATATTCAGAGAGGTAAGAGGCAACGGTCAGGGGGTGCGTAAAAAAAAGTTCACCAGATTTTCGGCGTTGATCCCCGTGTTCACGGCGAGCAAGGGCAAACGCTTCTTGCACACGCAGCCGATCTTCTACTTTCAAGTAGCTGTTAATGCGTTCAAAGAACTCTGTCGCGTCAGTGGTTGTATGAGACAACATAGCTCCTTAGGTTATCAAAAATCCAGAAAAAACAAAAAAGTTGTTAAACCCACAGATGTGGCTCACGTCTGTGAATCAGACGCTTTCTTGAAATTATAAAAACGATAACCAACACCTCGTTCAGTAAGGATATATTTGGGATTGGTTGGATGGGCTTCTATTTTTTTGCGTAAATAGTTAATATATAAACGTAAGTAATGCGTTTCATCTCGATATTCGTAGCCCCATACCTTTGCCAACAAGGTCTCATGAGGCACAACCCAACCTGCATTTTGAATCAACTGACTCAAGAGCCTGTATTCCGTGGGGCGAAGATCAATACGCTCATCATTAACGATGACTTGATGTCTATTAAAATCAACAGATAGGCGCTCATCAATGCGCAGCACGGTTCTTGGGGCGGGAGCAGGCCACTGGGCACGCCGCACCACGGCATTCACACGACTATTGAGTTCACGAGGGCTAAATGGCTTGGTGATATAATCATCTGCACCTAGACTAAGGCCGCGAATTTTATCTTCTTCATCGCTTTTCACGGTTAGCAGGATAACGGGTACGGTTGAAATTTCTCTCAGCAGGCGTAGCGTCTCAAAGCCATCCATTTCTGGCATCATAACATCCATGAGCACTAAATCTGGATTGTATTTGCGGATTTGATCAAGTGCGATCAACCCATTTTCAGCTTCAATAACTTGGAATCCTTCCAACTCCATATTCATGCGAATGAAGCGTCGCATGCGTGCCTCATCATCCACAATAAGAATGATGAGAGGAGCGCTTTGTTCTAGCGTATCAGGTATTTGCTCGACCATTATTCGCGCACAAAGCCAACAACTTCATTGATTTCTGCCGACGGCAGAACTTGAATGAAGTTAACACGGTGTAATGGAAAGATAACGGAAGTTACTTCTTCATCGAGATAATGAACATCCATGCCATCCCGACGCCGCAAGTTATGGACTAGGATTGTGATGTCTTTAGGATCTGGCAAGTCCTCGATTTCACAGACGATAGCGTCTTCATTTGCGATATGAACAATTACTGATTGCATACAACCTCTCTTCTCTTAGGGCTTGACCGTGAATAACAGTTGATTTTGGTGAATGGTGAAGCCTTGCGGGTGCGTTTTTTGTCGATTTTTAGTTGTGAACGCATCCTTAAAAAAATATGTGGACGAGTAATTCGCCAAAACGAAGCTCGTCTCCGCTCTGGATTGGGTAAGGTTTGTTTACGGGTAGATGGTGATTATTTAGGAATGTGCCATTTGTGCTGCCTAAATCCATGATGACAAGGCCTTTGTTTGACCCCTGTAAAACGGCGTGTAGGCGAGATACCCCTAATTCAATCCCATTGTCTTCTGTTAGATCGAGGTTGGTTGTGGGATCATCAAAGGCACGCCCGATTTGAATCTGTTTGTTTAAGATGATGGACTGCCGGTGACGGCTGCTTGGGATGACAAATGTGATTTGCTGGGGTTCTTGGCTAGCATCAATTTCTAATTCAGAGAGGGGTGGCGGTGGGGGTTTGTGGGCAAATTCGGAGAATGGCAAGACATCAGTTGCTTGCTTTGAATCTTGCAGCAGGTTTCGTCCGCATTCACTGCAATAGAGGGTTCCTTCGTATTGGCTTGCTCCACAGTCTCGACAACGAATCATGTTATTCTTCTAGCTTCAAGGTTTGGCCGATCATGGCTCTTGTTCCAAATTTCAACCGCTTTCGCCCTTCTTCGGATAGTTCGCCAGCTTGTGTAAGGCGTTCTGTTTCTGCATTGGCTTGCTGTGCTAATTGTATTTCACCAGCTTCCAGCAGACGAGTGGTTAAGTGTCGCAACCTTGTTGCGGCAACGCCTATGTGCCCTGCTTCAATATCTTCCCAAACTTTTTCGTTCATCCGGTACATGTTTAACATGCGCACGGCTTTGACGATGTCTTTTGGGGGATCTGTTTCGGGTGTTCTAGCGGTTACTAGAATTTGGATTTGTTTTGTTATTTTTTGTGTTTGATTATTGTGCTCTGAAATTTCGGCTGTGATTTCGATGGGAATGGTGATGCGTGTTTCATGTTCCTGGGGTTGTAAGAGGAGTTCTATTAAAAAGGCTAGTGCTCCTTTGCCTTCCAGGTTGCCTAAATTTATTTCGTTGCCGCTTAGATCAAGGGGTTGGGCAAAGGGCAGTAGTTTGAAGCCGTATTGGGGAGTAGTGTGTTCTGGGAAGGATTTTTTGAGGCGTAGATTTCGGGCGTGTATGCTACCGAGTCCTTGAATACGATCTTGTAGATGGTTTATGATTTGGGCGGGCTGTTCGATGTAGGCGGAACGTCCACCTGAGGGAGCAACCAGTTGATCAAGGAAGGTGTCGTTCCATGCTTCCCCGATGCCGAAGGCGGAAATACCGATGTTTACTTTGCTTGCTGTTTTTGCGAGTTCGATACATTGTTCGGCGTCGCCGTAGGTATGACCGTCTGTTAAAAGGATGAGGTGGTTATTGTATTGGTCGAGGGCGATACGACGCATTTGTTCTACGCCAGCATTAAGACCTTGATATATTTCGGTGCCACCGGAGGCTTGTATGTTGCGAACGTGGGCTATGATTTGGTTTTTGTTTTGTAGGTGGGTCGGTTCGGTTACGATTTCTGCCCGATCACTATAGCTGATGATGGTGATGATGTCGTCTGGAGCGAGTTTGTCGATGATGTGGGCAACGGCCGTTTTCAAATAATCTAGTCGTGTGCCTTGCATAGAGGTGCTGCGGTCTAGCACCAGGCATAAATTGAGTGGTCTACGGGCGCGAACGACGTGTGTGGGCGGTGTGATTTCGACGAGCAGATAGAACAGTTGGGTGGCATTAGACATTGCCATTTTTGAACGGCTGATTTGGATATTGGCTTCTATGGCGGGCGGGGTTGTTTCTACGAGCAGCGAATCATAAATGCTGCGCCGATCTTTGTCGATCAAAACTTCATACGCTTGCAATAACTTGGCGTGTTCAGGGCTTGAGCCGGTGTCGGTATCTTCGGGGAACTTGCCAGCCAAAACGGCAAAAGCGTCTCGGATATCCTCCAAAGACGCTGATAGTGGTACACCTAGAATAGTGTAATAAGTTTCCCCGCTCATGAGTTTGTTGCTAAAGTTTAAATTCGACGACAACGGCCGTTATATTATCAAAACCGCCTACTGACATGGCAGCCGCAAAGACACTATCCGCTATATGGGAGACAGGCGCGTCTTGTTTCAGAATTTCAGCGATTTCAGCATCAGAAATAAAGCCCGATACGCCATCACTGCATAACATGAGGATACCGGATTTGGGTAGCAACCGCATATAGGTGTCTACTTCAACCGCATCTGCTTGCCCAACGGCACGGAGCAAAATATGCCCATACCGATAAAAAGTCGCTTCCTCAGCGGTTAGCTGTCCTACATCTTGCAACCGCTGTACCAAAGAATGATCACTGGTAACCGGTTCTAGTTTGTCATTTGCATACATATACAAGCGGCTGTCACCGACGTGGGCCACATGTAAGCGCCGCCCTAACACCAGGGCAATCGTGAGGGTCGTGCCACTGTCCATTTCTGGATCATATTCATAGACGGCAGTATTTGCTCGCTGAACGGCCGTTTCCAACACTTCCTGAATGGGCGTTTGCATCACCTTTTCACTATCTTCCAGCAAGGGTAGATACAACCGGTTGATGATATGGTGGGCGGCTGTACGCATTGCAATTTTGCTGGCAAGATGCCCGTCTGCATGTCCTCCCATACCGTCTGCCACAATAAACAAGCCAAAGGGCTGCATCTTAAAATGTCCCCCCACCTCAGACACAAACGTAAAACAAGAATCTTCATTCCGTTCCCGGCGTGCCCCAACGTGGCAGCGAATGGCAGCTTGCATCACAGGCTCGTCATCCAACAGAGGCTCCGTTGGTCTTGTGATGATAGGGCGTGTTTTTGCGGCTTCTGCTAAATTGATAAATGGATTCCGCACAAAAGGCGCGGTTGCCTTTGTATCAATGATACGATTAGCGTCATCTTCAGGTGAGTCTTGCAATTCAGACACATCATCATCCATGTCTTGTTGCTCAAGAGGTGTGTCATCTTCAGGCATTTGCATAATGCCATCATCTTCCGGTTCGTTAATTTCTGTTGACTGATCGATAGCCATAAGATCTCTATTATGTGTTTGCCATATGGATCATAGATTATTGCGATCCAGCATGGACACCTGAATTGTGCCTGTTAATCGTATTGACTGCTTTAGGCAGGCAGAGCGTAAAGTATATGATTGGTGGAGCCTATGTAAATGATACCTTCTTCATCAATAACAGGGGAGGAAATAACGGGGCTGTTGGTATTAAATTTCCAGCGCAGTTCTCCCTTTTTGGTCGAAATACTGTAGACATGACCGTCTGTTGAGCCAAAATAAATAGCATTTTGCGAAACAGCCGGGGACGAATTAACCTGTCCCCTTGTTTCAAATTGCCACAATTGCCGCCCAGAATTCATATCCAACGCATAGAGGTTGCCATCAGATGAACCGATATAGACAGTATCGTCGTGAACGGTGGGCGAAGAAATAATAGGACGCCTGGCGCGGAATCGCCAAATTGCCCAACCAGTGGTGGCGTCTAGCGCGTAGACAGTGGCATCAGAAGAACCAACGACAACGACATCATCGTAGAGAGTTGGCGAGGAGGTGACGGCACGTTTCGCTTGAGATTGCCACATGGTTTTGCCGCTGGATAAGTCCATGCAATAAATATAGCCACCTTCCGTGCCAATGTAGACTCGTTCGTCAGCAACATAGGGAGATGAACGAACGGGGCCGAAGGCATTCACTTTCCATGCTTTTCGGCCTTGTTTAATGTTGAGAGCATAAAGATGACCGTCATCGGAGCCAAAAAATAGATGATCAAAGCGGACTTTTGGAGAGGAGTAAATGGGCCCCTGTGTTTCATAATGCCATTTTTGCCGTCCAGTGCGGACATCGATGGCATACATTCGGTTGTCTGAGGAGCCGATGAAGATGGTATCTTCATAGATGCAGGGTGATGCACCCACCCCATCTGAGGTTGGGAATTTCCAGAGGATTTCGCCGTTTTTTTGGTTCAGGGCATACAGATTGTTGTCGTAGACGCTAACAAAGACTTTCCCATCTCCGAGGGCGACATTGGAGCGGATTTCATCTTCACATTTGAATGTCCAGATAGGTTTAATATCGTGGGTGGTGGCGACAGTTGGCGCTGCTGCTGGGGAAGCTCCCAAATTAATGGGGGAAACGGCCGTTTGCATACCATCTCCTGCACTTTGAACAGCAGTCGGCTCGGCCAGTGACGCTTGCAACGATTCCAGAGCCTCTTTTAAGGCCGTCGCATTTTCATACCTTTCAGTGGGATCATAAGAAAGGCAGCGCATGATGATCGCTTCAAAATTTGGTGAAACCGTTTTGTTTTTTGTGTGAATGGGGCGTTCCGCAAAGGTGAAGGGTGGCTCTAAGCGGGGATCCTGATTCGTTAGCAGATGGTGTAAGGTGGCTCCCAGTGCGTAAATATCACCAGCCGGGGTTGCCATACCTCGGTATTGTTCCGGAGGTGAGTAGCCTTCTGTCCCAATCATCGTGCCTTTGTTGCCACCTTCGAATATTTTGGCGATGCCAAAGTCGATCAAACGAATACGGCCGTGTTGATCCAGCATGACATTGGATGGCTTCATATCACGGAAGACGATTGGTTTAGGTTTTTGATGATGCAAGTGACCTAATGCTGAACATAATTGAATGGCCCATTCAATGCATAGTATCCTGTGCCACAGGTTCATGTTGCTCCTCTAGCCAGCGGTCTAAATCTTTGCCCCGGATGAGATCCAGGATGAGGTAACTGCGATCCTTTTCAGTGAAGTAATCAGAGACATCTGGGATGGCTGGATGGTCGAGCATTGCCAACATGCTGGCTTCTCGCTCAAAGGATTGGATGGTGAGTTCCCGGATTTTGGGATCGGGTGCAGAGATGACCATCTCTTTGACGGCGCACAACTTGGTTACATTGGGGAAACGCATGTCACGGGCTTGGTATACAGAGCTAAAACCACCGGAACCCAAAGAACCCACGATGCGGTATCGATCTTGCAACATGTCTCCGGGTTGCAGCCCAATTCTTTGCGCCCCTTTCTGTTTTCTTTCTTTTTTTCCTGGAAGCTGTCCGAGTCGTTAATCGCCCCATATTAGAATCCTAGAGTCCTCTGAAGAGGTATTATAAGTTTACCTGCCCTAATTTATCAAGGGATCGGTACAATAGAGTCATGTTTCTGCCCTATTGGTCACTTAAATGGGCAACTGGTGTCTGCTGCCACAGGCGTTCTCCACCTACTTGTTGGCTGTATGTTTGAATTTGCTGTGCTAAATCCTGGTAGTCTGTGAAAAATGTGCTGACTTGAGACTGGTAGGCGGCGATAGCTTTTGCTTTGGCGGTGATGTCGGCTGGCTGCAATGGGTGGGTGTGGGCTTGCCAATCCGGTGTGTTTTCAGGGATAACGGCCGTTATCGCCCCATCTTCCTGCACATACGGATAATCTTCAAAATACCACAGTTTGTTGCCAAAACAAACTTCGGCGGCTTGGCGGGTTACAAGATGGTCGGCGTGGTTGCCGATGCCTAAGGGCGCAACGACGCGGTCGGCGGTGGGCAAGATAGTCAGTTTTTTAGCTAATTCTTGAATCAACTGGGATTCTGCGGGATGAACGGCCGTTATCACATCTTGCCAGGTTGGGTAAAGAGGATGCCCCGTCTCAGGATGCATCCGATACACACAATCAGGAATCGACAAATGGAGAAAATCTGCCCCCAAAATGCCGCAAGCCACCGCATCTTCTTCGCGGCGCACCGCTTCGGCATTGACGGCCAATTCCCATCGGGCATGGAGTTCACGCACAAAATCAGAGTAGATGGCATCTTGTGGCGGATCGCCAGCCATGATGGTGACGATAAGCACATGTTTGCCAACGGCCGTTGGGCTATCTGCCGTTAACTGATGAATGTGTCCACCACAAGAAAGAGCGGCATCATCAAGATGGGGAGCCAGATAAATAGCATCGTAATGTGTGCGCATAAAACCTATGAACCTTATAATAGCCGCCATATGTCGAAAAAACTTACCCATTTAGACGAACAAGGCCAGGCCAAAATGGTCGATGTGGGCCAGAAACAAGAAACCGAACGTGTGGCTGTGGCGCGAGGGTCTGTTGTCATGCAGCCAGAAACGTTGCAATTGATTATAGAAGGAAATCTCAAAAAAGGGGATGTTCTGACAATAGCGCAGTTGGCAGGCATCATGGCGGCCAAGCGCACCAGTGAATTGATTCCGCTTTGTCACCCCCTGTTACTAACGCATATAGACGTTGTCTGTACGCCAAATCTGCCCGAAAGCCGTGTGGATATTGAAGCGACTGTCCGGTTGCGTGGTAAAACAGGGGTGGAAATGGAAGCATTAACGGCCGTTTCCGTAGCCGCCCTCACCATTTATGACATGGCTAAAGCCGTAGACCGCGAAATGCAGCTCACCGAAATCCGCCTGGCGCATAAATCCGGTGGCCGCAGTGGGATCTACAACGCCGACGAATAAAATTATGGAACTTGAAATCAAACTATTTGCCACTCTCAAAGACATTGCCGGACAAAACTTCATTAAGGTAAACACAATGCCCCCAGTTACTGTCAAAACCCTCCTGGCTGCTGTCGAAGAAGCGTATCCCGCCCTACAACCCGCCTTGTCAACATCGCTGGTTTCCGTCAACAAATCATTCGCTTTCCCCGAGACAGAGATTCACGAAGGGGATGAAATTGCGCTGTTCCCACCTGTCAGCGGCGGCAGTGATGCTTTCCCTTACCCCACCTACTTTGCCATCACCACCGCCGACATCGATATGAACGCCATTCACCAAAAACTGACACAACCGGATGTCGGCGCAGTCGTTTCGTTTACCGGTTCCGTGCGCGGCGCCACCCAACGCGAGGGGCTGCCACCGCAAACGCTCTATTTAGAATACGAATCCTATTCTGAAATGGCCGAGCTAAAAATGGCGCAAATCGCCCGCGAAATTTGGGAGAAGTGGCCGCTTGTGAAAGGTATTGCCATCGTGCAGCGAATTGGCAAGCTAGAAATTGGCGAAGTGACAACCTATGTGGCTTGTGCCTCCGGGCATCGGGATCAAGGTGTATTCGACGCCGCGCTTTATGGCATCGACCGTCTCAAAGAAATCGTGCCTGTCTGGAAAAAAGAGATCGGCCAGGATGAAAGTGTGTGGGTAGAAGGCCATTATAAACCCACGGAAACTGACAATTAATCATGGGAAATTGGCAGCAGCGGACGACGCAATTTGCCCAAAAACACAACTTATCCCACCCGCTGAGTGTTTATGCTTTAGACTTGATGAGCGAACTGGGCGAAGTTACCAAGGAAATACTGCTCGCTACTGATTATGGAGAACGGCCGTTTCACCCCAGCTCCAATCTCCAAAGCGAACTTAGAGACACCCTATGCCAAGCTACTCTGGCAAAATACGAAGAACACTGGCACTGCAAAGGCCACATTGGCAGTCCAGAAGCCGCAAGTCCAAAACTCAAAAACCTGGAGTAGGTATGGAAAACGAAAACACACAAAAACGCCGAGTCGTTATCACCGGCACCGGTTTAGTCACGCCCCTGGGGCATAACGTTCCTGATACATGGTCTGCCATCATTGCTGGGCAGTCTGGCCTTGGCCCCTTCACCTTGCTAGAAACACTTGATCACGAAATTCAAGGAATCTGTGAAGTGAAAGCGTTTGATGCGGCTGACTATTTAGGACGCAAAGAAGCCCGGCGACGAGATCGCTTCCAACAATTTGCCGCCGTCGCCGCCAACGAAGCCCTCGCCCAATCCGGCTTAACCATCACCGACGACAATCGCCAACGCATCGGCGTTATTTTGGGAACGGGTGTCGGCGGCATTCGCACTCTAGTCGAACAAGACCACATCATGCAAGAAAAAGGGGCAAAGCGAATCAGCCCCTTCTCCATCACCATGATTATGCCCAACGGTGCCTCTGGCATGATTGCCATCGACCACGGCATTCAAGGCCCCACCCACACCGTCTCCACCGCCTGCGCCTCAGGCAATGATGCCATCGGCAATGCCTACTATTTTATTCGTGCGGGACTCATCGATGCGGCGCTGACTGGTGGCACCGAGTCGATTCTGGCTAACGTTGCTTTGGCTGGATTTGAACGAGCTGGTGCCACCTCCAAGAAAGGTAGTGAAACACCACAGCCCTTTGACAAAAATCGGGATGGGTTGATTGTGGGCGAAGGGGCAGGCGTGTTGATGATTGAAAGTTTGGAAAGCGCCCAAGCTCGCGGCGCTATCATTTTGGCCGAATTGGCGGGATACGGTCAAACAACCGATGCCTACCACATTACCGCTCCCTCTGAAGGGGGTGTGGGCGCGGCTCGCGCCATTTCAATGGCTCTGGCCGATGCCGGTCTAACACCTGCCGATGTTGATTACATCAGCGCCCATGGCACAGCTACCCAACTCAATGATGCTGGCGAAACGGCCGCTATCAAGCGCGTATTCGGTGATGAAGCCTACAACGTCGCCATCAGCTCCACCAAATCCATGACGGGGCACATCATGGGAGCCACCGGGGCTATTGAAACAATCTTCTGCACTCAAGCCATCCAAGACCAGATCATGCCGCCAACCATTAACTATGTTACGCCAGACCCTGAGTGTGATTTAGATTATGTGCCAAATGTGGCGCGTCCTGGTCGTGTCAAAGTCTGTTTGAATCACGCTTTTGGCTTTGGTGGTCACAATTCAGTTCTCGTTATCAAGGAATTTGTTGCTTAGTATGGAAAATATTGCTCCTCTTGAAGAAAAACTGGGATTCCAGTTTCAAAATCGCTCCGTATTGATGCGGGCGTTGACTCACCGTTCTTATTTAAATGAAAACCCAGACATGTCGTTGGAAGACAATGAACGTCTGGAGTTTCTCGGCGATGCCGTTCTTGATTTTTTGGTAGGCTCTTATCTGTACCATCGATTCCCTGAAATGGATGAAGGGGATTTGACGAGTTTGCGGGCGGCTTTGGTTCGTGCGCACACATTGGCTGATTTTGCGCGTGAATGGGATATTGGCACGGCTTTGCGAGTTGGCTATGGCGAATCAGAAAGCGGAGGTCGGGAGCGGGTTCCGATTCTTTGTGCCACATTTGAAGCGGTGATTGGCGCGGTTTATCTGGATCAGGGGCTAGATAAAGTGAAAGAATTAATGAATCCGCTGATAGAACCGGCGCTCAAAAAGATTTTGGATGAGCAGCTTCACAAAGATGCGAAGAGTGAATTTCAGGTGTGGGCGCAGGCACGTTATGGCGTGACGCCGCGATATGAAGTTGTGGCGACATCTGGCCCGGATCATGATAAGGTGTTTACTGTCAGCGCCCTGGTCGGTGAGAAATCGTGGGGAACGGGTAACGGACACAGTAAGCAGGCGGCGGCACAAGCGGCCGCCCGTGAAGCCATGATCCAGGCCGAAGAAGTGGAAGACGCGGAATAGCACTACAGATGAAGCTTTTGATTACGGGTGGGAGCAGCTATTTTGGACAGCATTTGGTGGCGTTGGCAATACCAGATTTTGAGGTGTGTTATACCTACAATCAAAATGATCCGCTGGCGTTACCGATTGGCCGACAGTTAGATATTCGGGATGAAACGGCCGTTTCCTATCTCATCACCATCCTTCCAACCAGACGCTATCATCCATCTAGCTGGCTCCAATCGCGGCAGCTGATATGGCAGAGGTCATCGTGCAAGGGGCGACGAACGTAACTCAGGCAGCAGCCCAAGCCAATACCCGGCTCATCCACCTCTCAACCGACTGTGTATTTGATGGCCTGCAACCACCTTATGACGAAACGGCCGTTCCCACCCCCGTAAACGCCTACGGACAAGCAAAAACTGAAGCCGAACGTATCGTCCAGCAGCACCCCAACCACGTCATCATTCGCACCTCATTGATTTACAGTTTAGAAAACATGGATCACGGCACGAGCTGGATGGCTGCTGCCCTGCGTGAGGGGAAACCCGTCACCTTGTTCGACAACCAACTTCGCAATCCCGTATGGGCAACAACCTTAGGTCAGGCGTGCCTAGAATTAGCGACTCATGAGTTTGTCGGCATCTTGCATATTGCCGGCGCACAAACCATGACACGCGCTGCCTTCAGCTTAAAGATGCTGGATTGGTGGGGTATCCAGGAACGGGATACCTTGACGATTGGGCCATCGACCGGCGGTAATTGGCCGCTGGATTTGACGTTTGATATAGGGCAGGGAACGGCCGTTCTTGACACCCCCCTTTTAAGCATAGACCAGGTTTTTGAGTTGGCTCAAAAACAGTAAAACCCCCTGTAATTTTCACCAGACAGGCATTTCAATCCAAAGTCAAAAACCAGCCTGAAAGGGACATGAATCAGACTGGTATACCCCTTGACTTTTAATCGTCGAATATGCTAGACTGCCCCAGTGCAAGAAGAGGCAGCGTTGGGTGCGAGAGAGTCACACCATACAACCTGAGCACAAATTTATACAAGGAGAATAGGGACATTGACTGATTTAAGCAATCCATTTGACGAAATGGAAGTGGTTAGCGGTTTGCTTAATAACGGGATGGAACAAGGCTATATTACATACGACCAAATTTTAGCAGCCTTGCCACACGTTGAAAACAATCTTGCGTTACTAGAAACAATATACGAAGAAGCCCAATCCATGGGCGTACTTGTCTTTGAAAATGAAGAAGAGGCGAGTAGTGCCATGAGTGGCGATGAAGAGGTTGATTTAACCGGCGGTTTAGAACTGACAGGTGATTATCACGATCCCGAATCAAACTCACACACAGCCCCATTATTTGATTTGAGCAATGTACCCATCGATGATTCAGTTGGGTTATATTTCCGGGAAATGGGTCAGCAATCACTGCTTACTGCTGACGAAGAAGTTAATTTGGCTATGGAAATTGAAGCTGGTCGCGCCGCAGAAGAAGCGCTGGCTGGCATTGAGCCATTAACTGATGACGAACTGGATGAATTAGCCAATGTGAAAGCCATTGGTGATGCGGCTCGTGCCCATTTGATTCGAGCCAATACGCGTTTGGTTGTCAGCATCGCGAAAAAATATCGAGGACGCGGTTTACAATTCTTGGATCTGATTCAAGAAGGTAATGTGGGTCTCATGAAAGCAGTTGAAAAGTATGATTACCGTCGTGGTAATCGTTTTAGCACCTATGCAACATGGTGGATTCGCCAGGCTGTTACCCGTGCGCTGGCAAATCATGGGCGCACCATTCGTATTCCGGCTCACTTAGGCGGGCGTATCAGCAAGCTGTATCAAGTTGCCCAAGAGTTAGAACAGGAATACGGCCGTCAACCAACTGCGGAAGAGATTGCAGAAACAATGGAGTTACCGGCTGAACGGGTACGCTGGATGTTGCGTACTAGCCGTCAGCCAGTTCATCTGGAACGGCCTGTTGGTGATGAATCTGATGCCGAATTGGGAGACTTCATCGAAGATATTGAAGCACCACCACCGGCTGAAATGGTTGCCAACAACATGCTTACCGAAGAGTTAGGCGATATTTTAGATCAGTTAACGCCACGTGAAGCACGTATCCTCCGGTTGCGCTATGGATTGCAGGATGGGGAATCTCGGACACTCAAAGAAGTTGGCGAGATGTTCGGTTTATCCCGTGAACGTATTCGACAGCTAGAAAAAGAGGCGTTACGCAAATTGCGTCATCCTAATTTTGCCGGACATTTACGACAATATCTGAATTAGGTAAACCACAAAAAGTTCTTAAAATTACCAACACGCAAAATTGTGGTTTCCTTCAAGGAAAAGCGGGTTTTGCACAATTTTTTTTCCAAAAACTTTCCCGCTTTTACCTAGATTGTTGTGAAAAGATTCAAATAAAAGACCTTCTTTGATTTCAAAGAGGGTCTTTTTTATTTCTAACTTTAAACATCTTCACTCATGTTTCACTTACAATTCACTTGAAATTTCACTAAATTCACGCTTTCTCCTCATAAACTATAAATGCTATCTATGAGAGGTGTGGAATGGAGTTGAAGACTTATTTAGATGTTCTCAGGCACTGGATATGGTTGGTTCTTTTAGGATGTGTTGTTGCCGGTTTGGCTGCTTTTTATATCAACAATAAACAGGAGCCAGTTTATCGAGCCACCGCAAAATTACTGTTTTTGAATAGCAATTCCAGCTTAGATGCGGAATACGACTCGTTGATGGTAGCGGAACGTTTATTAAATTACGACTTCTTGTCTGAGGCCATTTCAAACCTTAACCTCAATTTAGATCCAGGCAATTTAGCGCAAAATATACAAGTTCAGCCATTGGGTAGGACACAGGTGATAGATTTTAGTGTGGAGCACACCGATCCGCAGGTGGCGCGGGATTTGGCCAATGAGATACCTGTCGTTTTTGCAAAAAGGAATGAAGAACAGCAGTTAAGCCGATTTTCTGGCATTAAACAGGGTTTGGAAGAGAAGATAGAGCAACTTGGCGCGGAAATTGCTACGGCAGAAGCTGGTCTACAAAAAGATCTAGATCAACTTGGTGCGGAAATTGCCGCTACAGAATTGACACAACTCAAAAATGAAATTGTAGCGGCAGAAGTGAAACAACTTCAAGATAAAATTGCAGATGCTGAATTAGCACAAGCTAGAGGTGAATTTGTTGCTGCTGAATTGGCGCTACTTAGAGATGATCTTGCGGTTGCCCAAGCTAAATTGCAAGTTGGTGCGCTTCCTATCAGGCCGAATAATGACGTTGCGATTAGCCGGCAAAATGAAAATGTACAGCGCTTGCGCGAGACATATTATCGGTTGCAGTATGATCTTGAAGAGATACGTCTTATTGAAGCAAAGGGGCTGAACAGTCTGATTATTGATGAATATGCTCGTTTACCTCAGCAGCCAATCAGTCCGAATGTGTTGCAGAACACGCTGTTGGCTGCTGTTGTGGGAGGCATGATAGCAATCGGGATTGCGTTCTTGATCGAGTATCTGGATGACACGGTTAAGATTCGGGATGATGTGGAAGCGGTAACAGGGCTTTCTACGTTGGGAACGCTACAACAATTGAAGATAAGGAAGGCGACGGATGCGCTGGTTGCGGAGTTGGATCCGCGTTCGCCTGCGGCGGAAGCCTACCGGCAAATCAGAACAAATATCCAGTTCACGAATGTGGATAAAGCGTTACACACTTTTTTGGTTACGAGTGCCAATATGGGGGAGGGTAAAACGACAGTCGCCGTTAATTTGGCGGTTGTTTTTGCGCAAACGGGGAAGCGTGTGTTGTTGGTGGATACGGATATGCGTCGCCCGATGCTGCATAAGTTACTTAACGTGAATGATGATAAGGGGTTAAGTAATATGATTGTGCGGGGACGCGAGGATGATCATTATATTCGCAATACGATGATCCCCAATTTGCGGGTGATGACGGCGGGGCGTTTGCCACCTAATCCGGCCGAGTTATTAGGCTCTGAGCGTATGCGGGTGGTGATGGCATGGCTGAAGCAGCAAGCTGATTATGTGATTTTTGACAGCCCCCCTGTGCTGGCGGTGACGGATAGTGTGATTATGTCTCGACTGGTGGATACGACGTTGTTTGTGACGAGTATGGGTCAAACGCATTTTTCTGACTTGGAAACGGCCGTTTCCAAATTACAAGCCGTCCATAGCCCAATCGCCGGAGTTATCATCAACAAAGTCAAGGCTAATGGGGCATACGGGTATCACTACGCTTACCAATATCGACCACGCTACGAAAAAGATCAGCCCCCAACCTGGAAAAAGCGACTACAAGCCATCAACAGCCATATTTTTCAATTTTTCAGTTGAAAAAGGGAAACGTTTCTAACCGGTTAGGAAGCCACGCCCGTACCCATACCTTCGTCCCTAATCAACACCTTAGCGTTCGTGTTTCATTGCCTCCCCTACGGTATAATCTCCTGCTATGGCAATCGTAACCACCACAAACATCAGCCAATCCTTTGGTGACTTTGATTTATTCACGGGCATATCTATCAGCCTGCCAAAAGATGGCAAAGTGGGGCTAGTCGGCCCCAACGGCATTGGCAAAACGACCTTCTTGCGTATCCTGGCTGGCTTAATGTCGCCGAGCGCTGGCCGCATCCACATGGCAAAAGGGACGCGGTTGGGTTATTTGCGCCAGGAATCGGCCGAAGCCTTCTCCGGGCGTACTCACTCTGTTTACGAAGAATTATTACTTCTGTTTAAAGATTTACAGCGCGAAGAAGCGCGTCTGCGCCAAATGGAAGAGGCGATGGCTGAGGGCGCGACAGAGGAAGACTTTGACGAGTACAGTCGATTGCAGGAACGCTTTGAGCAAGCAGGTGGCTACGATTACGAGCAGCGCATCAAGCAGGTACTTACTGGCTTGGGCTTTGATGAAGAAAGCTGGCAGTTGCCCTTGCCTCATCTGAGCGGCGGGCAAAAAACGCGCGTGTTGTTGGGACGTTTGCTGCTAGAAAAACCGGATTTTCTCATCCTGGACGAACCCACAAACCATCTGGATATTGAAGCCATCGAATGGTTGGAAGGGGCTTTAAAAGTGTGGGATGGGGCGGTGTTGTTAGTCAGCCATGATCGGTATTTCCTTGATAGCACGGTGAGTACCATCTGGGAAATGAACCGCAGCGGCATTGACACCTATCGCGGCAATTACACAGCATATATCAATCAACGGGAAGCGCAGTGGGAGCGGCGGCAAATTGAATTTGACGATCTTATTGCGCGTCTTGATAAAGAATTAGACTACATCCGGCGCAACATGGCGGGACAGCGGACGCAGATGGCACAAGGCAAACTGAGCCGTCTCAGCCGTGAAGTGGCGGCGATTCGTTCTGGTGGGTTAGGTGTGTTGGCGGATTTGAAAAGTAAAGGCTGGATGCAGACCAAAGAGATTTATGGGCTGGACATTGTGGCGTCTAATGTGGGTGAACTGCATGAGCAAATCAGATCGCTGCGCCCTCCCAGCCGGATGCCACAGGTTCATATGGAGATGCAAGCCTCCCATCGCAGTGGTGAACTGGTGCTGCGGACGCATGATTTAGGCATTGGCTATCCCGGCACACTGTTGTTCACGGCTGACGATATTGAACTGCGCCGACAAGAATGTGCGGCGTTGATTGGCTCTAATGGTACGGGGAAAACGACATTTCTCAAGACGCTTTTGGAAGAGATTCCTCCCTTGTCTGGATCGGCAATATTGGGAGCGAGTTTAGAAGTTGGGTATTTTTCGCAGGCACATGAAGGGCTGAATCCAGAGAATACGGTGTTGGACGAACTTCTGAGCCATCAAGAGATGATGGTTAGCGAGGCGCGTAATTATCTGGCGCAATACCTATTCCGGGGCGATGATGTGTATAAGCGGGTGAGTACGCTGAGTGGTGGCGAACGTGGTCGCTTGGCCTTGTCGATACTGGCATTGCAAAAGGCGAACTTTTTACTGCTTGATGAGCCGACGAATCACCTGGATATCCTGTCGCAGGAAACGCTGCAAGCGGCGCTGGAACGATTCCAGGGAACGATTCTGATGGTGACGCATGACCGGTATTTGGTAGACCGGCTGGCGACGCAAATTTGGGAGTTGGATGAGGCGCGGCTGCATGTGCATGAAGGGGATTATCAGGAATATTTGACGTGGCGGGAAGAGAAAACGGCCGTTGTCAAAGAAGAAGCCGCGATTGCCCGTGTGGAAGCCAAACAGGCGCGTCTTGCTGAGAATAATGGCAGTGGTTTGAGCAAAAACGAGCAGCGCCGACGGGCGGAAACGCTGGTTGCTCTCGAAGCTGAAATCCACACACTTGAAGAGAAACTAGAAACCTTGAGTAAAGCGATGGAAACGGCTACCCAAACCGAGTCCGTTGGCAAGATTCAAGCCATCAGCATAGAATACGCCACGACAGAACAATCAATCGACACACTAATGGAAAAGTGGGAGACAATGGCGCATGAGTGACGAAGCGAAAACTATCACATTCAAAGATAAGGTGATCATTGGCTTGACGGGCAATATTGCGACTGGTAAAAGCGCCGTTATGCGTTTAGCTGCGGAACATGGTGCATATACCATTGATACCGACAAAATCGTGCATGAACTGATGGATCACGACCCAGAGATTCAAGCGGCGATAGCTGTGGCGTTTGGTTCAGAAGTCAGAATGGAAAACGGCCGTATCGACCGTAAAAAACTAGGCGCAATCGTATTTAATGATCCAAACGCGCTCAAAGATTTAGAAACGATGGTACATCCTGCGGTGCGGCAGGTCGTGGCAGAACGCATACAGACCAGCGAGGCGTCTATTGTCGTCATGGAAGCCATCAAACTGCTAGAAGGTGAATTGGCGAGTGCCTGCCACCAGATTTGGGTGACGCGCTGTTCCAAACAGCGGCAGCTACAACGGCTGATGATTTGCCGTGGGCTAGATGCGGAAACCGCCACCGTGCGCGTCAAAGCGCAGCCAGCCCAAGAAGAAAAAGTAGCCATGTCTGATGTGGTCATTGACACCAACGGACTGATGACTGAAACAGAAGCCCAATTCTTCACCGCCTGGAAACGGCTGCCTGATCCGGAACGAGTCGAACCCAAATCATTAAAGGTTGGCGGTGTCGGTGAAAGCCTCATGCGCACGGCGCGACTGGCTGGCAAAGGCGACTTAAAAACGATGGTCGCAGCTTCCCAAAAGAGAGAAAAACTAGTGCGAGCGCAGCCCGAAGGCTTAAAAGTTCGCCGTGCCAAACCGTCTGATATTCCTTCTATTTTGCTGCTCATTCAACAAGCCACAAACGGCGAAGTGAAGATAAAACGGGCGGAACTGTTGATGGCGTTCAGCGAACGCAGCTATTTCATCGGCCAACTGGGCACAGATATTACGGTTATCCTGGGGTGGAGCATTGATGCGCAAGTGGCGCGCATTGACCAAATGTTTATCCTGCCGGGCGATGAGATGATTCCCATCCTGGCGGCCGTTTTGAGCGAAATTGAAAGTTCGGCCGATGCCCACATTGGCGAAATAGTGGCGGCTTTTATTCCTGAGAACCTGTTTACCAATTTACAGGGCTTTTTCGTTGAAGAAGGATACATGGATGTGGAACTAGAGATGCTGCCGGATACATGGCAAGTTGCCATTGAAGAATCGCAGCCACCGGAAACGCATGTAATGATTCGAGTGCTGCGGGATGATCGCTTGCATAAAAATTAACGATTGGCGATTGACGTTGAGAAAGATTTGAGGGTATTTAGATGGAAAAGATAAAAAATATTATTTCGAGTCATCCTTATTTATCGGCCTGGGTTGTTTTGGCGCTAGGCATGGTGCTCATCTTGCTGTATGAAGCGCGGAATGTGGGGCTGGAAGGCAGCCAATGGTTCTGGCTGATTACAATTACTGTTCTTGTGGCGGGTGCCTGCATTTGGATTATTAGTTGGGGCGATGATGAGGATGAGCCTGAATTGCTTGAAGAAGAAGTGCAGGCATAAGATGCGTAAATCGTGATGCGTGATTGTTCACGGATTGCGGATTACGGTTTACGATATGTTTGATAACTCAACCCCCTATGTGGTCTCGCTGGATGCTGTTGAGGCGATTCGTGAGGCCATTGCTCCCTATTTTACGGTAACTGATACGTCGTTGGACTGGCCTGAGAAAGGGCATTTTCGCTTTCGCGGCCGTTTTGTGCAAGATGCAGATGCCTGTTTTGCTGAACTGCGCACCATCTTTGAGGCACAAGGGTTTACGCCAATGTTACGGGAGGATAACGGCCGTTTAGCTATAGAAGCCATGCCCATGGTTTTTAATCCCACCCCCTCCAACTGGCACATCAATCTCGTTCTTTTCATCGCCACAATCATCACCACCATGTTTATGGGAGCCATGTATGAAGGGGGCTTCTTCCCCGCTGATGCCGAAATCACAAGCGTCTCTCAACTGTTTCAAGCCATTGCCCAAAACTGGACAGACATTTTCCAAGGTCTGCCCTTTTGTTTAAGCATCATGACAATTTTGGGCGTGCATGAATTGGGGCATTATTTTGCAGCGCGTTATCACAAAGTACCCGTCACATTGCCCTATTTCATCCCCATGCCCCTCTCGATTATTGGCACGATGGGAGCCTTTATCCGCTTGAAAGCGCCCGTAAATAACAAGCGGTCGTTGTTGGATGTGGGGGCAGCTGGCCCGTTAGCTGGCTTCATTGTCGCGGTTCCTATTTTCTTATATGGGCTCTACACCTCAGAACTAGGGGCGCTGCCAGACATTCCTTTCCAGTTTGAAGGCAATTCGCTGATGTATATTTTGGCGAAATTCATTGTTTTTCGGCGCTATTTGCCTGCTGACGGCATGGACGTTTATTTGAATCAGGTGGCGTGGGCGGCGTGGATTGGCATGTTGATTACCGGCTTGAACTTGATTCCCGTGGGGCAGTTGGATGGGGGACATGTGGCCTATTCGTTATTTGGCGAAAAAGCGCGACGGTTGTTTTGGCCGGTGATTGCGGGACTGGTGCTGCTCGTCATTTTGGGCAATACGTACATGTGGATTATTTGGATTGGGCTGCTCTTGGCATTGGGACGCATGTATGCAGAGCCGTTGGACAGCGTGACCCCGCTGGATACAAAGCGAAAAGTGATTGCTGTTTTGACGATGGCGTTGTTTGTGTTGGTGTTTGTGCCGCTGCCCTTCCGTTTGATCTCTCCTTAACTGAAAATAATAAAGTCAAAAAATTAACACAAAGTGACAAAGGGACAAAAAATGAAAGAAAACCCTTTGTCTCTTTGTGACTTGTATATTAAATTCTTCTTAACTGGACACTGGCGTTTTTTGCGATTACCAGTGTAGAGCGATTTGCCAAATCGCTTTACATTACCAGAGGTGAAAATGAAATTCGCCAGACTCCAGTTCTTAATTATGCGGCGAGGAAGGCTTGGATTGCTCCGTAATAGTCCGGGAAGTTGCTCAAGTTGTTGTGGTCGGCTCCATCGATGATGCTCATTGTTTTGGGGCAGGTCATGGTATCGAAGAGTTCTTGTCCGTGAGCGAGGGGAACGAGTGTGTCGTTGCGGCCATGAATAAGCAGAGTGGGGCAGGTGAGTTTCGGCACAATTTTGAGCGATTCGTATAGTTCTGGCAGCATTGAGTCGGGCAGCCAGGGGGTGAGGGTGAGCACGATTTCACGCATGGAGGTGAAGGCGCTGTCTAGAATGAGGGCGGCAGGGGGTGTTTGCATGGCGACGTGGATGGCGACAGCGCTGCCTAATGATTTGCCCAGGATAACGGCCGTTATCCCCTCCTCCTCCGCTTTTTCTTCCACCCAGCCCCAGACCGACTCCCCATCCAAATAAAGCCCTGCTTCTGAGGGTTTGCCCTGACTTTGGCCGTACCCACGATAATCAAACAAGAGAACGCTGCATCCCATTTCTAAAAACGGGGGCATGGCGTGTGACCAGTCACGGATGTCGCCCGCGTTGCCATGACAATACATGATGAGATGGGATGGATTATTGGCGGGGAAATACCAGGCAGATAGCAATAGATTGTCGCCCGTTTTGATGAGCACTTTTTCGTAGGGCAAGCCTAAATCGGCTGGGGTGAAATTTTCTTCAGCAAAGGTGGCTTCCGGTCGATAAACGAACTTATTGATGAGTCGTAACATAGTTTGAGGCTCTCTCTCACAACACAATTAAACCAATACCTAATATCACTAAAGCGATTAACACGATGTTACGAAAACGGTGGAGATCGATGTACTTGTCTAGGCGAAAGCCGACAAACAAGGCCAGCAAAATAGCGGGGACAGCGATAAAAAAATTGTACCATACAATAGGTGTGAAATTGCCACTTAAAAAGTGGGTAAAAATCACAGTGATGCCGATGACTAAGAAAAAACCTTGCAAATTGCTCTTGAATTCAGCGGGAGGCCAACGGCGGCAGCTACCGTAAATGATGACGGGCGGGCCGCTGGTATTGTAAGCACCGCCCAATGTGCCAGCGATGAATCCGAATAACATAGCCCACCGTCGGCTCTCTAATTCAGGCAGCTTAAAACCAATGAGCGCAAACAAAGCATAAGCGATAACGATGAGTCCGAGAACGGCCGTTACCACCCCTTCATCTACCCATCCCAACAAATAAACCCCCACCGGAATACCCGATAATAGAAGCCACAATCAATACAGATACCGACCGAAAATTAAATGCCTCTCGATACTTCAAAAGTAACAGCAACTCGGCCAACACTCCGATCAAGGCCACGAGGGGAGCCGCCACTTGAATGGGAAGAATCAAAACGAGCAGCGGCATTGATATCAACCCTAGACCAAAACCGGTTACCGTTTGGGTAAAAATGGCAGCAAAGACGATGATAAAAACGAGAAATGAGGTGAGGGCTTGGGAATTATCGATGATGATGGTCGCTTTTGGGAATTTAAGATTAGAGATTGGAGATTGAATGCAAGACCCAACCTCTAATCTCCAATCTCAGTTATTAACCTTGAACAGCAGTTAAAACGCGGCGGGTGAGAACGGCCGTCATGTCGGCGCGATAGGCAGCATCGCCTCGGAAATCGCCGGGATGGGTGCATTGAGATTTTGCCGCAGCAACGGCCGTTTCCTCATTCATCTCACGCACCAACGCCTGTTCAGCTTCGGCCAAACGTACTGGCCGCGCCTCAATGCCCGTCGCAGCCAAGTTGGGCGATTTGCCATCCGCTTGCCACAGCGTCACCGAGACGATCGGGATAGTCAACGGGTGTGCGGGCGACACGTTCACTGGCGAACTGCCCCGTTTGCCAGGGAATGGTGATGGCGGTGATGAGGCCAAACGGCCGTTCCGCCGCGCCCAAATAGTCAACCAAACTCATCCCAGAGGCAACGGTATCTGGCGTGTTTAACAATACGGTAGCCTCCAGCACCAGGAGCGCCGCCAACAACTCGCTGTCAGCCAAACGACTGGCAATGGAGCCGCCCAGCGTAGCAGCATTGCGATACGTGTTCGGGCCAGCCTGATGGATGGCTTTCAGCAGGAGTGGGGCTGGGCTGTTTTCTGACGCTTCTTGGAGAACGGCCGTTAATGCAGCCAGGGTCATCGTTGCCCCAACTTGCAGGATTTCTCCGTCAGATTTGGCCTGATTGAGACCCAAATCCTGCAAATCAACGACGGCATCCGTGATGTCAGCGGCGATGAGCTTCGTGCCACCTGCCAACGGCACTGTATCAGCTTGCTGCAACAAACGCAGCGCTTCAGGTAAATTAGTGGGACGGTAATAAGCAGTCGGTTGTTTAGCCATGATTTCCTCTGATAAAAACCTTAACGCAAAGACACAAAGGAGCAAAGAGGCAAAGAAAAATCTGCTCATCTCCTAGATGCCATCTGCGAAATCTGTGGATAAATATAGTATGCTATAATCCGGTAAATCTTCTCTTATTTTACTCCCAAAAGGCAGATATGACAGCACAAGATGATTCCTTGACAACCGAGACTACGGAAAGGAAACGGCCGTTACCCCTCCGTCGTGGTGTGATTCTGCTGGTGGGTCTGGGAATCCTGCTCATCATGGCCTTCTACACCATCACCGACCTCGCCCATCTCACCCACAGCCATGTGCTTAATGGCGCTGACTGGATGGGTTACGCCATCTGCCATCGCCTCACCGAACGCTCCTTTACGATTGCCGGGCGGCAGTTTCCCTTGTGTGCGCGGTGCACGGGCATGTACTTGGGCGTGTTTTTGATATTTATGCTGTTGTGGCTAAACGGCCGTTTACACCGAGGCGGTATGCCAGCGACCCCTATATTGCTTATCTTGTTTGGTTTCGTCGCCATCATGGGCATCGACGGCATCAACTCCTACTCCCACTTCTTCCCCAATGCGCCGCATCTTTATGAGCCGCACAACTGGCTGCGCTTACTCACCGGCATGGGCACCGGCCTGATGATGGGCATCATCATCGCCCCAGCCCTCATCCAAACCTTGTGGAAAAACGTGAGTTATCAGCCGATTATCGCCTCATACCGAGAATTTGCCGGTGTAATTTTCGTAGCGCTCCTGCTCGTTCTGCTGCTCCTGAGCAACCATCCCGCGATCAACTACGTATTGGCGTTAGCCAGCACAGTTGGCTTGCTTTTGATTGTCATGAGCTTAAACGTGGTATTTCTGCTGATTATATTCCGACGCGAAGGGCGGGCAGAGAAGTGGCAGCAAGTCATCCTGCCACTAACCATCGGCCTGATTCTCGCCATCGTCGAACTCAGCATCATCAGCACCCTGCGCTTCAACTGGACTGGCACAATGACGGGTTTGCCCGGTTTGTAGCCGCGCGGCAAGGATGCCGCGGCTACTATGTCAATGCAAGATTAATGATTGAGAAGTAACTAATCTCCAATCTCCAATCTCTAATCTCTATCTTACGAAACCCGACTATAAATCAGCCATCTTTTATTTTTTTGTTGGTTGACAGGAGAGAAATTATGTTTGAAGCACTTGCTGGTATTGGTGCCGCGTTTGGTTTGTCTGGCAGCGCGGGTCTCAATGCCTACATCCCATTACTCATTGTAGGGGTAGCCGCCCGCTATCCACTCAATAATCCCTTAATAGATTTGGCTGAACCGTATAGTCTGTTGTCGAATCCCTGGATTATTTTCATGCTGTCTATCTTGCTCATTATCGAGATGTTGGCAGATAAAATTCCGGTGGTCGATTCCATCAACGATGGCATCCAGACCTTCATCCGGCCAGCGGCTGGCGCGATTTTGTTTGCCGGCAGCGCCAACGTCATCACCGACATCAGCCCCATTATCACCCTGGGCGCTGGTTTGCTGACTTCTGGCGGCGTTCATGTCACAAAGAGTTTGGCTCGACCCATTGTTACGGCTACCACAGGTGGTACAGGCAACTGGGTGGTCAGTATTTTAGAAGACATCGTGTCCTTTTTCGTGGCGATATTCGCCCTGTTCCTCCCGATTATCACTGGTATACTTATGGTTGTAGGGTTGTTTTTTGGTGTACGCACTTTAAGACGACGTAAAAACAAGAAAGATATCATGTTTAATTCATAATCGTTTGCCCAAGTTGGTAGTTTATAAATTGGCTTGTTTGGGAGTTGGCGCTTCAACGGCCGTACCAACTTTGGTTCAGACTTATAGTGAATCAGGAGGAATAGATGACCTTTAAAGATAGACTCGTAGGCGTGTTTCGCTTAAACGCTGACACGTTTGAAGACATTGAAGCTGACAAAGGCGCAACAGGGCAAGCCGCGCTTGTCGTCTTTTTAGTGGCGTTGTTCGGTGGTATCAGTGCCTATGTAAGCAGTAGTGGTCTTGTTGATATGAGCAGCGCTATTGGCTCTATGCAAGAGTATGATGCGTCCTTATCAGCAAGCGGTTTGTCGCCGCTAGGCTCGTTTGTAAATGAGTTTGTGGGCGCGTTTATCGTGTGGATTGTGTGGTCGTTCCTCACATTCTTGATTGCGGGGAAACTGTTTGGTGGTGATACCAACATGGGTGAAATGCTGCGTACGATTGGGTTTGCGCAGGCACCCAGAATGTTATCCGTGTTTTCTTTTATTCCTTGCCTTGGATTTGTTCTTGCGGCTGGTGGTTGGATTATGGCTCTGATTGCTTCCGTGTTGGCGATTCAACGGTCTGCTGACTTGGATTCGTTCAAATCATTCGGAGCTGTAGTTCTGAGTTTTATCGCTGTTATTGTGTTGAACTTGTTTGTTTTGCCGCCTATCTGGCGTATGATTTTTGCTGGGTAGCCGCTAAACTGGAAATTAAAATTGTAAAACGGCCGTTTCCTGCTACTGTGTGGGGAACGGCCGTTTTTTTTGTACGATCAGCGAAATCCCCAAACATTCGTATCATTAAAAGTGGCAATTAACGTGGAGCCATTGCTTGTAATTCCACGAGACGTAAAATTCGCAGCTTCGACCCACCCAGGTAAACGCAAGTTTGTTATTAGTTTCCCATTGTTTTCACCTGTATCTGGTGTAATTGCATGAATTTCTCCATTTCCAAACATAACATAGAGTGACCGATCCTGTATTGTTAAAGGACTCTCACCACTTAAATCCGGACGATACTTCCACAGGACTGTGTTGTCAGCTAGTGCCATAGCATAGACGCCACCACACTCATTTACAGCAAAATAGCGATCCTCGTAAAAAAGATATGGTTGTCTGAAGCCGCATTTACCGGCTTGTGTGATTTTATTAGAACGTCCAGTTCCGATGTCATTGACCCACTCAGGTCCGTATAGTTTCCCATCATGTAGTTGCGTTAATTGAGGAAAACCTCCGAATCCACTCTTAACAACTTTTGTTATCTTCCCAGATGCTTTATCAAGAAAAGCAGCATCATATGTTGTGACGATTAGATCTTGCATACTCGGATCGGAAACCAGCTGTGCTCCTCGACTATCCATCCCATTTTCTGTTCCTTCCAAGCCCCAGACCAATTCTCCAGTTTTTGCATTGAGTGCTTCTATAAAAGTAGGCTGATATGCTACGTAAACCCAACCATTTTCAAGCACAATATCTACAACACGATGATCATATTTTTTATCACTACTAATTTCATGCTGCCATAGAATATTCCCGCTGTCCAATTCAAGTGCTGTCACTTTACTTTTAGTGTCTCCATAAACAACAATAGCTTCATCAGAGTCTAATGGTACCTTAGACACACTTTGCGGTGATGTTAAAGTATGCTCCCAGGTAGTTTCACCAGTGGTACTGTTTATCCCATATATGGTTTTCGCTGTTGGGACAATGAAAAAAAACTCAGTACCTAGAGACTGACTTTTAACTGGAGAATCAAGATTACTCTGCCATTCTAAAGTTACGGGCAAAGTAGAATCGACAATTTCCCGGGGGGAAGATTCGCTAGTTAGGATAGGCAAGAGCATACATCCGGTTAAAATGGGAAGCAGCCCTAGCCCCACAAGAAACTTAAAAAAAAACTTTATTTTGTTTGGTGGATTATTCATTGATGGTTAACTGCCCCCAATCCCATAATTCGACCTTTACCAAGATACGTATCGTAATAGATACAACAGGAATCTGAATACAAAACGGCCGTTTTTTTTATTTCCCCAAGATTATTCTTTACTCGTCTACAGAAGTCTTAACGTTAATCTGCCCTTGCAAGCCCTGTAATATGCGCCTCAATTTCCACCAGCGCGTCATGCTGAACTGTCAGCTTATCCGTTTCCGCGCGGACAAAGCGGGCGAAGGGGGCTACCGTGTCTTCAATGCGCTGGGTGCTGCGGCGCATTTCACGGTCGAATTGTTCTGTCAGCCCGTTGACGAGATTGAGCCGCAGTTCTTCCAATTTCTCTTGTAATTGCTGCTTCCCTTTGCGCTTTCGGGCTGGCAAAACCAGCAGTCCGAGGGCGGCAGCTAAGACCGCCGCTGAAATACCCGTCACATCTATCCAAACCACATGGGCGGCAGCGGCAATGGCGACGCCAATGCCTACGCCGACGCCTGCTAAACCTGTGTTGACAACGGCCGTTCTGGCAGCTTCAGCTAAATCGGCGGCTTCTTGTTCGTTATCGTAGGTTTCCACGGCGAGGCGGGTTGATTTGCCGATGGAGTCGATGAGGCGTTGGCGGTCGTAGGCCAGGGTGCCTTCGCGGGGGCCGCCTTCCCCTACGATGCGGTCTTGGTGCGTTTCTTTGCGTTTTGCCATGTGGTCGGCAACGGCCGTCCATTGGCGCAGGTCTTGGGCGACGAGCCAGTCGATGAGTTCGTTGACGCGGTTGTCGATTTGCTGCGGCGCATCGGCGACCACTTCGGCTTCGTAGGCGGCTTCGACACGACTGCTGCGGATGAGGTCGGGGATGCGGCTAAAGCGCATGATCTCGTCAAAGAAATCGTTGCCCCGCATTTCCATAGCGAGCAAAATGCTGTCGATTTCGCCGAGACGTGATTTGAAATTGCGCTGCATATCTTCGTTGTAGTAGACCATCTGCCCGTTGATGTCGTCCAGCAACTCGCGGTCGTCTTTGAGCGAGGCCAAATCTTCTTCGACGAGGGTGAGTTGTTTCTTGACCAGCTTTTGCCCCACCCCTAAGGGATTGGAGAGTTTGAGGCGGAAACGGCCGTTATCGTCCAATGTTTGGTGAATATAGGTTTCCAGTGCCTGCAAAGCCGCTGGCATCCCATTTTTGCGGCTGTCCGGCTTTGGCTTCTTGCGCCAATTTGGCCGAGGTGGGGAACACCGCTTGCACGTCGCCCACCAGTTTGCGGGCGGAATCGGTGACGAAGGTGATCACCTGTTCGCGTTCGGCAGCGCTCGCCAAAATATCAATTTTGTTGACGATGAGTACCACCTTTTTGCCCCAATCGCGGATTTGCGACAGGAAGGCGCGTTCGCTTTCAGTAAAGGGGCGGTCGGCAGAGGTGATGAAGAGGACGAGGTCGCTGCGCGGAATGAACTCGGCGGTTAGTGCCTCATGTTCGCGCAAAATGGCGTTGGTACCGGGCGTATCGACGATGACGATTTCCTGCAAAATATCGACGGGTGCGGTTTGCACCCACACGCCAGTCTCGACGGGCATCTGTTCTGTTTTCTCGCCGTATTTGAGCAGATAAATCTGGCTGGTAGTAGGTGTCACCCCTTCCGGCAGCAGCTTTTGCCCAAGCAACGCATTGACGAAGGCCGACTTACCGGCGTTAAACTCGCCCGCAATGACGAGCATAAACAGTTCGTCCAACTGGCGGATGGATTCGATGAGGGCGCTGCGATTTTCTGGGGAAACGGCCGTTTCCGTCAAAACATCGCGCAATTGTCCTAAAACATCTCGGGTGCGTTTGAGCAGCTCTTCCTGCTCTGGATTTAAGATGGCTTGCATGGTGAAGAAAGTATAACACGGGGCGAAGGGCGGGCAATGGGGCAGAGTGGCAAAGTGGCAAGGTGGCAGAGTGGCAAGGTGGTCTTGTTACCTCAAACCTCTACAACATTACCACTCTGCCCCATTGCAACTCTGCAACCCTATGAAATTCGTAAGAATCTCCACCCCGTCCCCATCTACTATCACAGGTGTCCAAGAATTGGACAGAAAAATTTAATACTTTGCTAACTTGACACGCAAATTGCCTTTGCTATACTGTCGAAACAGAATTTTTCTCAAGAAATTGATAATAAGTACGAACCAGGATTTGATATGAATTGGCAACATTGCAGGTGTATGAAGCGAGAGAGCTAACCAGCTTCGTTTCAGCCTGAACTAACAGACGACCTAACGAACGGCGGTAAGCTACTCTCGCAAAGCAACACGATGATTGTTTGTCGTGCTTGCTACTTTGTTGTAGCGAACGGCCGTTTTTTGTTGTCTAGGGTGAGCGTAAGTTTCACCATCAAATAAAGTTATTTTAGGAATCCTGAATTATGTTATCGTCTTTATATCAACCCGTTTATCATACAAAATCAATCTCTTCAACGCCCAAAACAAAAGCCAAACGACTCGAAGAACTGATTGGAAATACCCCGCTTTTAGACCTGTCACGTACAGCCGCCGCGCATGGTCTGCCACCAACGGTTTCCCTGTATGCCAAAGCAGAATGGTTCAACCCTGGCGGCTCTGTCAAAGATCGTCCCGCTCTCAACATCATTCGCACCGCCATAAAAGATGGTTCGCTCAATCATGACAAAATATTACTTGATGCCACCTCTGGCAATACCGGCATCGCTTACGCCATGATTGGTGCCGCCTATGGTTACCGCGTCAAACTAGCCTTACCGGCTGGCGTTTCTCCAGAACGAAAGTCTATTTTGCGGGCTTACGGTGCCGAACTCATTTTGACTGATCCCGAAGAGGGCGCAGATGGTGCCATCCGCGAAGTGCATCGCCTCAAAGCCACTGATCCCATTTACTTCCATGCCGACCAGTACAACAATCCTGCCAACTGGATGGCTCATTACAAAACAACCGCCAACGAAATTTGGCAGCAAACCGGTGGCACCATCACCCACTTCATTGCTGGCATGGGAACCAGCGGCACTTTTATGGGCAATACCCGCCGCCTGCGTGAACTCAATCCCGCCATTCGCTTTGTCTCCATTCAGCCAGACATTGCCAAAAACAGGATGGAAGGATTGAAACATATGCAGACAGAGATTAACCCAGGCATTTACGACAAAACCCTGGCAGATGAAAATGTGACTGTCAGCACGGAACAAGCCCATGAAATGGCACGTGAATTGGCTCGAAATGAAGGTGTGTTTGTGGGAGTATCAGCGGGGGCAGCAGTAGGAACGGCCGTTCGCTATGCCCAGGAAAACGAATTGAAAAATGCTGTTATAGTTACAGTCTTACCCGATAACGGATTTAAATACCTGAGTGAACCGTTTTGGAACGAAGGCTAATAATTTATGTTACTCACACACTCCCTAATTTCCCCAGAAGCCCTGGCTGATGTCACCCTCTCCAACGAAGAAGTTGAACGGTACAGCCGCCACCTCATCATGCCAGAAGTGGGCATGGACGGGCAGAAAAAATTAAAAGCAGCCAGCATCTTACTCATCGGCGCAGGTGGACTTGGCTCGCCGCTGGCGCTGTACCTGACCGCGGCTGGCATCGGCCGTATTGGCCTCGTTGATTACGATGTCGTTGATTACACAAACTTGCAGCGCCAAATCATTCACGGCACCAAAGACGTCGGCAGACCCAAACTGGAAAGCGCCAAAGAGAGCATGTTGGCTATCAATCCCTTCGTGCAGGTAGACACCTATGAAGTGGCGTTAACCTCAGCCAATGCCCTGGAAATCTTAGCACCCTACGACATTATCATCGACGGAACCGATAATTTTCCCACCCGTTATCTCACTAACGACGCTTGTGTGCTGCTGGGCAAGCCCAATGTCTACGGCAGCATCTTCCGCTTTGAAGGCCAATTGTCCGTCTTCTACGCCAAAGAAGGCCCGTGCTACCGCTGCCTCTTCCCCGAACCGCCGCCACCTGGATCGGTTCCAAGCTGCGCCGAAGGTGGCGTGTTAGGCATTTTGCCAGGAACAATTGGTGCTATGCAAGCCACCGAAGCCATCAAACTCATTTTAGGCATTGGTGACTCAATGATTGGTCGCTTAGTTTTATACGATGCCTTAAACATGGAATTTACCGAAGTAAAATTACGCAAAAATCCCAACTGTCCTGTGTGCGGTGAGAATCCAACCGTCACAGAGCTTATTGATTATGAACAATTTTGTGGTGCGCCTGCGCACGATCGCAGCCCATATACCACCGAGGAGATTGGCTTGAACGAAGTACGACAAATAACACCGGTACAACTTAAAGAACGCTTAGATGCAGGGGATGACCTGCTGATTTTAGATGTGCGCCAACGTCACGAATGGGAAATTTCTAACCTGGAACCACTAGGCGCCAAACTGATTCCCCAAAGTGAAGTCATGGGTCACATAGACGAGTTTGATCAGAACCAGGAAATTGTGGTGCAGTGCCGTTCCGGCGTGCGCAGTGCCAATGTTATCATGGTGATGCAGCAGCTTGGTTTTAAGAATTTGTGGAATTTGGATGGGGGGATTAACCGTTGGGCGCAAGAAGTTGATCCCTCATTGCCTGTTTATTAATTAAATAGATAGAACAAGAAGCGCGACGCTCTGCGAAATCTGCGGTTATTTTGCTTTTGTCATAGCTGGCAGCAAATAGAGGGCGATGAGGCCAGGGACGACGTGGGTGAGCATAAGAATGATAACGGCCGTTACCGTCGCCCCTGGCATGAAATCCACAAAAAGCATGGCAATATCCGGGATGAACGACACGATTAGAAATACCCAGCCAATGCGTTGATAAGTGCGGATAGGGTGTTCTGCTTTGGCCGCTAAAATCGCGTAGACAATGATGGCGCCCAGCAAAAATGCCACCGTGAAAGACAGAAATCCGCAGAGGGCCTAATGGCTCAAACTCCGGCGGAATTTCGACCAGCAAGTTAGCTATCCAGAGCAAAATCAGGTTGCCAATAACGGACAGGACAATCGTGACCAGTCCGCCCAGCCAAATACGACTGCTATCAACTTCTTTTGGTGTGCTTGTAAGACTCATGTGAAAGCTCCCTTTTGGTGATTATCAATTGTCCATAGCGGTGGATAGAAACTCAAGAATTCTTCAGCAAACGGCCGTAGTTCGCCTTTGCTGATGGCGGTACGTATTTGGCGAACGAGTTCTAGTAGAAAGTGGATGTTGTGGGTGGTGAGCAAGACATGGCCCAGAATTTCGTTCGCTTTGACCAGATGGCGTAGGTAAGCACGGCTGAAATGGGTGCAGGTGTAGCAGGAGCAGGTGGCGTCCAGAGGCGCGGGATCGTGCTTGAATTGGGCGTTGCGCAGGTTGAGTCGGCCGCCTTTAATGAGGCCGGAGCCGTTACGAGCAATGCGCGTGGGCAGTACGCAGTCAAAAATATCCACGCCGCGCAGGACGCCGTTCACCACATCTTCGGGAGCGCCCACACCCATGAGGTAGCGCGGTTTGTTTTGCGGCAAGACGGGATTGAGCGCATCCAGCGTTTTCGCCATGTCGGTTTTGCTTTCACCGACGGCTAGACCGCCAATCGCGTAGCCCGGTAAATCCAAATCCATCATGAAGCGAGCGCTGGCTTCCCGTAAATCGGGGAAGATGCCGCCTTGCACGATGCCGAAGAGTGCCTGGTCGTCGCGTGTTTTGGCGGCGAGGCAGCGTTCCAGCCAGGGATGCGTGCGTGTCAGTGATTTTTCTACGTAGGCGCGGTCGTCGGGTGGGGGACATTCGTCGAAGGCCATGATGATGTCTGCGCCGAGATTTTCCTGGATGCCGATGCTGCGTTCGGGCGTGAAGCGGTGGTAGGAACCGTCGATGTGGGATTGGAAGGTGACGCCATCGGCGTCGATTTTGCGGGTGTCGCTCAGGCTGAATACCTGAAAGCCGCCGCTGTCGGTGAGGATGGGGCCATTCCACTGCATGAAGTTATGTAAACCGCCGAGGTCGCGAATGAGTTCGTCCCCTGGGCGCAGGTAGAGGTGGTAGGTATTGCTCAGAACGAGGGACGTGCCCATCTCTTTGAGGTCATTTGGTTTCATTGCCTTCACGGTGGCGGCGGTGCCGACGGGGGCGAAGACGGGGGTTTCTAGGATGCCATGTGGGGTGTGGAAACGGCCGTTTCGCCCCCCACTATCATTATCTTGTGCAGTGATTTCAAATTCAAACATAGCCAGAATTATACGTTGAAGTAGGAAAAAAGCAGGAACACAGAGATTCACGGAGGACACGCGGAGATACACAGAGAGAAAAAAGAGAGGTTTTTAATTTTGCTTGATTTCTCTCTTATTTCTCTGTGTCTTCTCTGTGAACTCCGTGTAACCGCTTTTATGTTTGTGTAACCGCTTTTATGTATGAAAGTACGCAAACCAACTGTATTTTGTACGACACCGTAGGGAACGTATAAGTTGTATCGTTTTACCATACGCTTTGCGGCAAGTAGTGGCCGTCAAGATAGACGATACTACTATCAACACAAACAAACATGACTTGAGGAGATTTTCAAATGACAGCCAATACATTTCAAAACAGGTACAGTGAAGAACGTGGACAAAATAACAGCACAACGGCCGTTGCCGTGATTGCAGGTCTCGTTTTGGGCGGCTTATTCACCTTTTTGTGGAATGGCTTGCCGCTGATGGCCGTAGCTGGCATGTGGCTGTTGGGTTTGGCAATTGGCCTCATTGGGGTGGCGATTATTAGCAACCGCCGTCGTGAACAATCAGAATGGGGCATGGCGCTGGTTGGTCAGGCTCTGGGTGTCATTGGCATCGCTCTCATTTTTCTAGCCTCAGTCATGTAAGTACCTATCGTATAACAACAACTTTCTCCTCCTCCTTTCTCTTCGGTAAAGCGGCGCTGATTTTTATCAGCGCCGTTTTGCTTTGGAGCAACCTTAAAGTTCTTGTTGAACCCCCTCATTTTTATTGCCCCTGACTTTTGATTGACTACAATATCATTGTGATACATTCGTTGTGGAGAGATAGAGGTACCGTGAGTAAACGAACCAAAAGTTTTCTAATCGCCAGTTTATTGGCAATTTTTGTGATGAGTATGGCTGGGTGTGGCGCGTTGGATGAACCGGAACGTGCACCATTGCCGACTCCTGTGGCGACGGCTCGCCCGTTTGACGCGAGTTTGACGCCTGTGCCTGATTTGGTGACGAATCCAGTGAGCGATGTGGTGCCTGATGTTGATCCGACTGTGAAAATGTTGGTGGATCAGGTCTCTCAGCAGCAGTTGATGGGGTATATCCAGACGTTGGAAACGTTTGGTACGCGCAATGCCTTTAGTGATACGGAGTCTGAGAATTTTGGCATTGGGGCTGCTCGGCAATGGCTGCATGATGAGTTTATACGGGTGGGTAACGGCCGTTTACAAGTTGATTTCCAAGAGTTCCCTCTGTATTACAATGGGCTGTACGCGGAACAAAGAAATATCGTGGCGGTGCTGCCTGGTCGGGCAGAGAATGCGGGTGTGGTGGTTATCATGGCGCATTACGACAATCGCCCGCCCAATGAAACCGATGGCGACAGCAAGGCTCCTGGCGCAAATGATAACGGTTCTGGCATTTCACTTCTGCTGGAAACGGCGCGGTTACTTAGTTCTCAGGAATGGAATCAGACGGTTATTTTTTTGGCTACAGCCGCTGAGGAACAGGGTACGGTCGGCTCTCGTTATTTTGCTCAGGATGCGTTTCTCAATAATATGAACATTGTAGCGACCATCAATTATGATGCGGTGGGTGGCCGTAACAGTATTCCTCGTTCGATTCGACTGTTTGCGCCCAATCTAGCCTTTTCAGGGTCAGGGCAGTTGGCGCGATATTATGAATATGTGGGTGGTCTGTATGTGCCTGATTTTGGTGTGAATGTGATTGATGCGCTGGATCGTGAAGGGCGTTGGGGCGACCATCGAGAATTCGTCAACATTGGTATTCCTGCCGTGCGACTCACGGAATCGATTGAAGACCCCGATATGGTCAACTCCGTGCGTGATACGTGGGATGCCATCAATTACGATTATTTGCAAAAGGTAGTGCAAATGAATGTGGCGGTGGCGGCCAATATTGCGGGAGCGCCAGCTCGCCCCCAAGCGCCTGTGGTGCAAACAACGGAAGCGTTGGGTACGTATCAATTAAGTTGGCCTGTGGATGAAAGCTCTGCCGGATACGCCATCTCTTTCCGCCCGATTGATACCCCTTCTCATGGGGCGTTCCGTTTGGTGAAAACAAATCAGGCGGGGAATGTGGCGCTGACCAATATGGATCCGGCTGTGAATTATTCGGTGAGTGTGTCGGCTTTGGATGGGAACGGCCGTTTAAGTTATTTTTCCCCTGAACTAATAGTGGGGCCAGATGCGCTGGCGTTGAATCCATAAATATCAACCAGATTGTACTTGATGCATTCTGTCGCTGGCCTGTTGTTCGTATTAGGTAAACCACAAAAAGTTCTTAAAATTACCAACACGCAAAATTGTGGTTTCCTTCAAGGAAAAGCGGGTTTTGCACAATTTCATTTCCAAAAACTTTCCCGCTTTTACTAAAACGCATTGATTTCCTGAAAATAGGACAAAAGACGAATTTATTTTGTGAGGGGTTTCTGGTAACCTGCTATTAAGTTTTTAAAAAACTGATAATTCTTGAGACCCTATGCAAAAATCAACTCCCACACTTAATTCTAAATCTGCTATTGGTCGAGAAGCTCGTTTTTTGCAGGCTATTAACGCGGCTGTCGCTGTATTGGCAAAATCGACTCATTCGGAAACGGCCGTTTTTAATGCCTTTACTATCGAACTAAGAAATTTGGGGCTGAATGGCGTCATCAGTATGCTTGATGAGACGCAGAAGAATTTGGTTATTAAGAGCCTCGTGATGCCAGAAAACCTGGACAAAGCGGTTAAAGCAGCAGAAAAAATCATAGACATTGAAAGTGTGGGGTACACCTACAGTCTGGAAACAGCCGACATAGACCGCCACATATTGGAAACCAACAAGCCGATTTATCTCAACGATAACAGTCAAAAATTACAACAAGTTTTCCCGCAATTAGGTTTGATTGGCAAGCAAGCCTTACGGCCATTCTCTGGAATGCCGGCAATTGTGGCGCCCATTACGTTAGATGGCAAAGTGGAAGGCACATTGTATTTGGCAGGCTCCCAACTGCTGTCAGAAGATGTTTCTGTTATTTCCGTTTTTGCAAATCAGATAGCGATTGCGTTGGTGGAAGCCCGTTTATTGCAGACAATTCAGCAGACCGAGGCGCAATATCGCCGCCTGTTTGAAACAGCCAATGACGCTATTTTGGTATTTGATGTTTCTACAGAGCGTATCATCTCGGCAAATCCGATGGCGTTGACGATGACGGGATATACCTTGGAAGCATTGTATACTTTGCCTCTGAACCAGCTTTTCCCCAATGGGCAGCTTCCGCTTCAGCCAAGCTTGCTAGACAGAACGATGCAGCCCAATGCGCCGATGGTAGAAGCGCAGCTCCAACGGCAAAATGGTGGCATGTTGGTCGTGCAAATTTCGGCGAAACCATTTAAGTTGAAAGACCGGCTTTTACTGCAAGGTTTTCTGCGCGACATTACTGAACAGAAGCGAGTTGAGTCTCTGCAAACGGCCGTTTACCAAATTGCCACTATCGCTAATTCCAATATCAGCCTCGATAATTTGTACCAATCTATTCATCAAGTGGTGGGTAGTCTCATGGAAGCAAAAAACTTTTACATCGCTTTGTATGATCGGGCAAACGATATGCTAATGGTGCCCTATTTTGTTGATGAAAAGGATACGTATGACGGTCAACCTTATCCGGCTGGCAATGGCCTGACAGAATATGTGATTCACAGCGGATCGCCCCAGCTCATTGCCGGGACAGAGCATATGCGTCTGATTGAAAACGGGATGGTCTCATCCGTTGGCCCAGGTAGCCAGATATGGTTGGGTGTGCCGCTAAAAAACAATGTGGAAACATTTGGGGCCATTGTCGTGCAAAATTATGAAGATAAAAATATTTATACAGAACAAGAAAAGCAGTTTCTTGTCTTTGTATCAGGGCAGATTGCCGCAGCGATTGAACGCAAGCAGACAGAAGAAGAGCGATTTAAGTTAACGGCTAAATTAGAGCGACAAGTGAGTATGTTGGATGCTGTCCTCTCCTCCACGCCGGATAATTTTTACATTTATGATAGAAACGGCCGTTTCATATTTCTCAGTCGTTCTGGCGCAGCTTTGTTAGGGCACACGGTTGCCGACATGATTGGTAAAACATGGGCGGAGCTTGGTGTTCCTACAGAGGCTGTTGAAAAATTTGAACAAGAATATACACAGGTATTAACTACGGGAGCGCCTGTTACCGGTGAATCTGTAATGAATGAAGACGGCGTGGTGCGCTACTTTGAATATTCCATCAACCCCGTCTTTAATAAACAGGGTGACATTACTTTCTTTGTTACGACCACCCGTGAAATTACAGAACGGAAGCGAGCCGAAGTGGCGTTGCATCATACGCAAAAAATCGAGAGTTTAGGTATTCTTGCCGGGGGCGTGGCGCATGATTTTAACAACCTGCTGGTGGCGATGTTGGGGCAAACCTCGTTGGCCCTGTCCATGCTTAAGCCAACCGACTTGGCGTACGCTCATATTGATAAAGCCGTTCGCGCCGCTGAGCGTGCGTCTGAGTTAACCAATCAACTATTGGCTTATTCTGGTCGAGGTCAGTTTGCGATTGAATCATTGAGCTTAAATACCATTATTATGGAAAACTGGCATTTGCTGGAAGTCGCCGTTCCCCCCAAGGTGAAATTTGAACTGAACATGGCTGAAAATTTACCTTTGATTGAAGCAGATCCGGGGCAAATTCAGCAAGTCGTGATGAACTTAATCATCAATGCGGCTGAGGCGTTAGCTGGCCAATCTGGGCGTATCCTCATGGAAACAACGGTCAAAACAATCTCGGCTGATACCGAACATTTTTGGCGGCAGATAAATCAGGAGATTCTTCCCGGGACTTACGTATCGTTGCGGGTGGAGGATAATGGCGCCGGCATGGATGCAGAAACGTTAGCTCGTATATTTGATCCGTTTTTTACAACGAAATTTACAGGGCGCGGGTTAGGATTGGCGGCCGTTTTAGGGATTATACGTGGACATCGTGGCGGAATTCAGGTATCCAGCGCACCAGGAGAGGGCACTGTGTTTGAGTTGATTTTCCCGGCATCTACGGCCAATATGCCGATACCTGTATCAGAAAAGGTTGATATGCCCGTGTCGTCAGGGGTTGTGCTTGTGATTGATGATGAACAGCCTGTATTGGAAGCGGTGCAAGATATTTTGGAAATGCAAGGATACCAGGTGCTACAGGCGGGAAACGGCCGTTTAGGCTTAGAGCGCTATCAAGCAAACCAGCAGATCATAGATTTGGTCTTGCTAGACTGGTCTATGCCTGAGATGAATGGTTCCGAGACGTTTGCCGCCTTGCGTGAATTTGACCCTGATGTGCGCGTTATTCTTTCATCTGGGTATAGCGAAATGGAAATCACCGATAATTTACGTACCGAACAACTCGTTGGTTACTTGCAAAAACCATACAGTTTTGCGACATTGGCAGAAATCATCACTCGCCATATGCCCCATAAAACGTAGCAAAACGTAGTTACATTAGTGTCATGAAAAGGTGGGGAGCATTATTTCAATCCGTTGACAATGGCTTCAACATTGGCCCGAAACATGCCGATATAACTATCTGCACCACTGCCGGAGACACCTAAAGAGCCTGTGTAGAGGGGAATGACTTGGATAGTATCACAATTGCTTAGTTCGGCGGCGGTGGTTTGAGCCAGCGTATCACTGATGGTCGTTTCTGTGAAAATGGTGCAGATATCGTGGTCGTTCATCGTGGCGATCAAATCCGCGATTTCGCGGGCTGATGGCTCGGACAAGGTGCTGGTGCCTGGAATTACCGTTCCTAAAACCTGCAACCCATACGAATCGGCTAGATAGCCTAACGCATCATGATTGGTAATGAGAAACCGCTTTTCTGGTGGAATGCTGCTCAGTTCTGCTTTAGCATAGGTTTCTAACTCGGCTAACTGCCCTCGATAGGCGTCGGCATTGCTGGCGTAGCTTTCGGCGTGGGCTGGGTCACGTTGGCTGAGGCTGGTTTCGATATTTGTAGTCCACTGCGCGACGTTTTGGATATTGAACCAGGTGTGTGGATCCACATTGCCATGCTCCCCACCGTCAAAAGCCAACGGCTGAATAGTGGCGGCGACAGGCACGATGGGCACATTTTTACCAATGCTTTCCAGGTTCTGTACCAATGTTTCTTCCAAATCCCAGCCATTAACAAAAATAATATCGGCAGACGAAACGGCCGTTAAATCTTGTGCGCCTGGTTCAAAACTGTGGGGGTCCCGGCCTGGTGGGATCAGCGTTGTCAGCTCGATGGCCTCGCCGCCTACCTGCGCCACCACATCCCCGATGATGCTGGTCGTGGCGATAACTTTGAGCGAACGGCCGTTTAGCGCCGCATCTGTTAATTCTGGCAGGGGAAGGATGGTGGGGCTCGCTGTTTCGGTGGTATGGGAAACGGCCGTTTCGTTTTCTGTTTCGTTACTGGCTTGCGTACAACTTGTCAAGAGAAGAGTAGACATAACTGCGAGAAATAGCAGGCGTCGGGTTAATTGTGTCATGAATTCCTTCCATGTATTTATGATATTTTGTATCAATAAGAATAATTGCTGATTATAACGAAGATGATAACCAAGTCAAATTAGATTCTGATTGTTATCCAAATTTATCAGTGAATGACACATGAGGTTTGCTTGACGCCCTAATTTCCAGGCGATAAACTGCGCTGCGATGACAGAAACAGAAGCGGTAGAAAATGAAGAAAAGAAACCGCACGCTATTCCCAAATGGGTTTGGGTGGTGCTGGGTGGCGTGGGGCTGTTGATTATTGGATTGTTGGTTTGGGGGAACGGCCGTTTTTCCAAACCAAGCACCTCCGAAAACATCATCTACCTGGGCTGGAAAGAAGGTGAGCAAGTCAATCAACTATACCTCGTCCACCCAGAAGAGGGTACGCCAAAACGACTGACAGAAACGATGCAAGGCATAACGAGTTTTGCCGTTTCCCCTGATGGCACGCAGGTGGCCTACAGTGTGGCAACCGAAGACGGCGATATCGATATCTGGTTGATGAACACAGATGGCAGCAAACAGAAACAGCTTTGGACATGTGAAACGGCGCTCTGTACGCACCCTGTGTGGGCGGCAGATAATCGCCGGGTGATTGTGGAACGCCGCCAGTTGTTTGGCGAAGGGGCGCCGCCGGAGGCGCCACAGTTATGGTGGCTCGATACCCAAACTGGCGAAACGCTGCCGGTTTTTGCCGACGCCAAGCAGACAGGCATGGGGGCGCGTTTGTCGCCAGATAACCAGTGGCTCAGTTACACCGTGCCGGAAGCGCAAGAGATTCGGGTGACGCAGTTGGAAACGGGGGAGAGCATTTCTGCCCTGAGCCAAACGGGTGAACCGGCGGTCTGGTTTCCCGATGGGAAAGCGTTGTTGATGAGTGATATGGTGTATCAGGGGGAGTCATTTTCCCAGCATTTATTTAATCTTGACTTGGAGAGCGCGGCCTTGAAAAATATCAGTGGTGAAGAGATCGGAACCAATGATGGCTTGCCTGTTTTTTCACCGGATGGGGAATGGATTGCGTTTGGAAGGAAGAAGCCGCGTGCGCCTATGGGCAAACAACTTTGGCTGATGCACCCTGACGGCAGTGACCCCATTGGCCTTACCGAAGACGCCAATATGCATTATAACAATCCGGCATGGTCTCCTGATGGCACGAAGATTGTGATGCAGAGTTTTAATCAGGCAGAGCCGGAAGCTGATCCGAGTTTGTGGCTAGTGGATGTGGAGACGGGAGAACTGGAGGCGTTGGTGTCGCCCGGAATTCTTCCGGTATGGCTGCCGTAAGCGTGACAAGGTGAGTAGGCCACCTTGTCACGCTGTCTCTTTTTTTTTAGGCTTTACGAATATCGACAATCTTATCGACGATGGGGGAAACGGCCGTTTTCACCGCATCCTCATCCAGACCAGAAACCTTAAACGTCACAATCCGATTGTCGTCCTCATCCCCGTTAAACTGCCCGAAGGAGATAAAACTACCACCAGCTTCGGCGATGGCGTGCGTCAGTTTGTCTAGCTCACCCAGCTTCTCCGGTATTAACGCTGTTACCCGTAAGCCCTCTTCTCGTGCACCCATGAGCTCAAGCAACACTTTAAACAAATCGGACTCAGTGATAACACCCACAATCTTGTCACCACGCATCACGGGCATGCCGCCCACTTTATTATCGACCATAATGCGCGCCGCTTCTTCGATAGGCGTATCTTCGCTTATGGTGAGTACATTTTTGGTCATCACCTTTTTGACGGTGATTTTGCCAACCAGGTAATTAATTTCCCAAACGCTGAGGGATGTGGCTTGGGAAGGCCCCGCATTAAGTAAATCATTGTTTGAGATGATGCCAATCAGCTTTCCATTTGCATCAACAACTGGCATGCGGCGGATATTTTTTGTGCGCATCAGGTTGAGCGCTTCCATAATGGGCATATCTGGCTCAACGGTGATGATAGGATAGGACATTCTGTTTTTTACTAACATGGGATACTCCTTGCTTGTGAGAAATAGGGTCAGTTAGGTTTCCATTATACGGGATTTCAGGGTGAGATACGATAGTTTATTTGGGTGATGGGATTGTATAGATGCTATTGGGCAACGGCCGTTTTGCCGCATCAAACCCTGCTAACCGTTCCCCCGTTACCCAATTGTAAATCCCCAGAGAGACTGGATAATTTTCACTGCCAGGCGGAATGGTTAACTGTCTTTCGTCGATGATCAAATCGCCGGGCTGCCAGTTTGCCAGAGGCAATGTGTCTTGCCAGCTATTGCTGTCATCCTGCGCGACAGGAGGTAAGTTGGGCAGTCCTAAATGGTTAAATAGGGACAGATGGGGTGGTAGTGGGGCTTCTGTCCACCAAGAAGTGCGTATGATGAACGTGCCGTTCTGCGGGATTACCTGGACATCTTGCAAGCAAATGGTGCTGTCGGTGTCTGTAAAAACGGCCGTTTTGCAGTCTGCTTCATGGCTTTTTTCTAAAGAGCCGGCATAGACGAGGTCAAAGTTGCCCGCGTCATCATAGCGGGTTACAAAAATGCCATCTCGTTCGCGTGCTACTTGGTACAACTCGTCTGGCTGTGTAATGACACCGCGCATATCAACCAGATAAGGCCCGTTTTCCCGCGCTTCGCCATCGACCCAGGGCATACTCCAAGACTCCGTTTGTGCTTGACTGCCGTTTAACAGTGCCGGAAATTCGGCTAAATCGACAACCACCGGCGCTAAGGTGAGACCCCAATAACCGATTGCCAGCGGTTCTTCTTTCAGGTGGTAACGGTCGGGGAAATTGATGAAGAGGTAACGGCCGTTTTCTTCAGCCAATGCCTCAACGACTTCGTTTAAATGGGTGATGCCGTCGGTATACAGGTGACGGAAACCAACGGTGGTAAGCAAGCCAAAGAAAGCGACGAAAATTAAAGATGCAATGCCGAGAACGGCCGTTATCGTTCCCCGTTTCTTCTCCTCAGGCCACAGGGCAGAAACCCAGAGCCAGGCCACGCCGGGAACGGCCGTGTAAAACAGGCGAGAGGCAATGCTGACATAGCTGTAGGGCAGGCCGATGAGTCCCGGCGCAATGCCTAAAAATGCCCAGACTAAACCAACCGAAGCCAGCACGCCCCGTTTACGATAAATCGCCAGCCCCCATAATGCTAAAATAACCAGTCCCCAGGTGGTGACCAGCAGCAGGTTATTAGAGAATAGGTGGGCATAACGAGAACTGGAAAACGGCAGCACAAACCCTTGCAATAAATAGGCATAGACGCGCCAATCTGCGAAAAAACCGGTAATGCCAGGTTCTTTGGGGGCAAACAGCCAAAAAACGATAAATAGGAGTGTCAAAATTAGATAGAGGCA
The DNA here is from genome assembly GCA_963747345.1 of uncultured Chloroflexia bacterium. Lineage (GTDB taxonomy): Bacteria > Chloroflexota > Anaerolineae > Promineifilales > Promineifilaceae. The sequence continues at coordinate 219,064 of CAVVFA010000030.1, forward strand.
GGGCCAGACCCAGCCATTTTGTCTGGGATGCCGCCAGCTTTTTAGAACGTCGCGCCAGGAATTGTTTTTCAGACGCAAGGCTGTCTCGAATAATAAGGGCATGGCGGCTAAGGGAACGGCCGTTTCGTTGACGGTTAGCGACAGGAGAAAACAAAGCACGCTCAAAATGAGCACGACGGGTTGGGCCGGGCGGCGCTCACGCTTTCGCCCTATCAGGTATAAAACCCAGGCGATGTTGAGCAAAACGGCCGTTAACGGCTGTCCTGGGGCGGCCCACGCCACGGCTTGATACACAAAGGGATGCAGGGCGGATAGCACGACCACCATCAAGGCCGCCCAACGCCCAAACCCCATCCGGCGGCTGATGGCAAAAATAAGGGCAAGATTGAGTAAATACCAACAAATTTGCGCCCAATGCAGCAGGGTGACAGCCAGAGTTTTGTCTGCTTGTACAAAAAGCCGGTTGTAGTTCAACACGCCAGGGCGATAAAATTGAAAATTGGTGGAAGGCAGTAACAACTCGAAAACAGATTTCCCCACCACGCGCATATACCATTCCGGATCATCCCAAATCAAGCCAAAACGAATGGCCGAGCCATACAATCCGGTGAAACACAGGAGTAATCCAATAAAGGCCAGCAAGAATGGCCCGTTTGCACGATGTCGCGGCACTGTTTTTTGGCGTGTCATGGGCGGAGATTATAGCGATAACGGGATGAATAAACTAAATGGAAACGGCCGTTTTCCACTAAACCTTTCGTGAATATCTGCCCATTCTCATCGGAATTTTGCTAAAATCCTGTTAGTATCATAAATCTCACGCAAAGTTGCTTGGATGCCAAGATTTTCTCAGCACCTCTGCGTTAAGCAGTAACTTGACTGAAAAACGAACCGCGCAGCACACGAACACACGTAGAACAAAAAAACCAGAGAAAAACTCCGCGTTCTCCGCGACTCTGCGGTAAAAAAGCTTTTTTCGATAGACTTGATAAGTGAGGAGCGAAGCGAAATCTTATGCGTTGGGTCATGCACGCAAAAATACACAAGGCAACCGTCACGGATGCTAATCTCGACTACATAGGCAGTATTACGATTGATGAGGACTTACTCGATAAAACGGGTTTTTGGCCTGGGGAAAAAGTACAGGTTGTCGATAATACCAACGGTGCCCGGCTGGAAACGTATGTCATCGTGGGCGAACGAGGTTCTGGCACCATTTGTATGAATGGAGCCGCCGCGCACAAAATCAAAAAAGGGGACGAAATCATCATCATTGGCTACCAACTGCGCGATGAGCCATTGGCGAGTCCTAAAGCAATTTTGGTGGACAAAGAGAACAAGTTTGTGCGCTATTTGTAACGTGATGCGTGATGCGTGAAAGTTTCTCACGCCTCACGCATCAGTTGAAACCGTCCCTCCAGCGGATCATGGTCAGAACAGCGAACGGCCGTTTTCCCATCCAGCCACATCGCCTCAGGATAACCCGCATTAAAATGCAGTACATCCACCCCCGCAAAACAGTCTAACAGCGCGGGACTGACCAAAATGTGGTCGAGAATTTCATTTTCGCCCTCCCAGATGAAGGTGTATTCAAAAATATCTTTTTTGAGGGGAAGCAGGTTGGTTAACGGCCGTTCCGGTGATGTGCCCATTAACAGACGGATAGGCGTCATCAGGTCTGCCTGGGTGCCGCCTCGTTTTGAGGTATTCAAATCTCCCGTCACCAGCACCAGCGCCGCCGGATTTTTCGCCAATATTTCATTGACATAATCACGCACCACCCGCGCCTGTGCCGTGCGCTGCGCCAGGTTTGCCCGCAGCAGCTTTTTGGTTTGGTCTGTCAGCTCATCCGGGATGTAGTTGCTCTTGAAATGGTTGTTGATGATGGTTAGCTCTTGCCCGAAAACTTGAAAAACGCCCACCAACGGTTCCCGCCCGGGATTGGCGCTTTGTGGGCCAAACGCCGCCGCCACCGCCGCGCCAGCTAACTGATACCATTTCCGCAAATCCACGCGCCGCCGATCATAAAGAAAGCCAATCTGGATGCCGCGCCGGTCGCTGGTCGGTGCAGAAATGGCGTAATAATCGGTTCCGGCAGACTGGTTCACCTGGTCGGCCAACTGCTGCAAGACGGCTTCACTGCCCACTTCCTGCACGGCGATGATGGCAGGCAGAGCCAGTTCAAACTGGATGGCAAGGCTGAGTTTGGCGAGTTGGGTGGGAAGAAACGGGCCGTTGCCATTCCCCATTAATTCGTACCTGCACATCCTCCTCCGTATCAAACAAATTGTATAAATTGAAAGTCGTGAGAGTCGTGTCACCCGATGCTCCGGTGCGTTTGCTGATAGGCTGATAACTGTTGTTCATACGTTCTCCTGGTTAGCGGCAAATAGCGGGATAATCATTATGATTTGCCTTACCAGTATAATCCTATTTGGTGTGGAGTAAGGAATTGGATGGAAACGGCCGTTTCCCTTCCCCCTCATCTGTGCTAAAATAACGAACTAACGTTCTGTACATTTTCATTCATCCTTCATCCTTCCCAATTCATCCTTTTCAGAGGTTTCCATGCCCAAATTTGAACTCGTATCCGACTTTCAACCGACCGGCGACCAGCCCACCGCCATTGCCGAACTCGTCGCTGGCATCAACAACGACAGACCGCTTCCAAACCCTGCTCGGCGCTACCGGCACCGGCAAAACATTCACCATCGCCAACATCATCCAGCAGACCCAAAAACCAACCCTCATCCTGGCGCACAACAAAACCCTGGCTGCCCAACTCTACAGCGAATTCCGCGAATTTTTCCCCAACAACGCCGTCAGCTACTTCGTCTCCTACTACGACTACTACCAGCCCGAAGCCTACGTGCCGCGCCACGACCTCTTCATCGAAAAAGAGACCCAAATCAACGAAGAAATCGACCGTCTGCGTCTGTTCGCCACCGCCAACCTGCTCAGCCGCGAAGACGTCATCATCGTGGCCTCCGTTTCCTGCATCTACGGCATTGGCAACCCGCAGGCGTGGGGCAAAGTCACCGTAGACATTGAGCGCGGCAAACAATACCGGCGCGATGCCATCCTGCGCCGTCTCGTTGACATCCAGTACGACCGCAACGACCTCGAACTACGGCGAGGCACCTTCCGCGTGCGCGGCGATACGCTGCAAATCTACCCCGCCTACGCCGAAACCGCCTTCACCATCGAATTCTGGGGCGACGAAGTGGAGCGCATCACCGAATTTGAATCGCTCACGGGCGAACTGCTGCGCGACCTCACCAGCATCAAAATTTTCCCCGCCCGTCAATTCGTCACCGATGAAGACAAGCTGGCGCAGGCCATCAACGACATCGAAACCGAACTAACCGAACGCATCGCCTTCTTCAAAGAGCGCAACATGCACCTGGAGGCACAGCGCATCGAACAACGTGTCATGTATGATCTGGAAATGCTGCGCGAAGTGGGTTTCACCTCGGGCATCGAAAACTACAGCCGCCATATGGATCATCGCAGCGAAGGCGAGGCGCCCTCAACCCTGCTCGACTATTTCCCCGCCGACTACCTGCTCGTGGTGGACGAAAGCCACATGACGCTGCCGCAAGTGCGCGGCATGTACGCCGGGGATCGCAGCCGCAAACAAACGCTGGTTGACTATGGCTTCCGCCTGCCCAGCGCCCTGGACAATCGCCCGCTCAACTTCGACGAATTTGGGGAGCGCGTGAACCAGGCCATCTTCACCAGCGCCACTCCTGGCCCCTTTGAACTGGAACATTCGGCAGGCATCGTGCGCCAGGTCATCCGGCCCACAGGTGTCGTTGACCCCGAAGTGGAAGTACGCCCTGTCAAAGGCCAGGTAGACGACTTGCTCGGCGAAATCACGAAACGTACCAAGATTGGGCAGCGCGTACTCGTCACCACGCTCACCAAACGCATGTCTGAAGACCTGAGCGAGTACCTGCTGGAAATGGGCGTCAAAGTCCACTACCTGCACTCCGAAGTGCATACGCTGGAGCGCACCGAAATTCTGCGCGACTTGCGCCTGGGTGTCTACGATGTAGTGGTGGGCATCAACCTGCTGCGCGAGGGTCTGGACTTGCCCGAAGTTTCCCTGGTGGCAATCTTGGATGCGGACAAAGAAGGCTTTTTACGTTCCGAAACCTCGCTTACGCAGACCATTGGCCGCGCCGCCCGCCACGTGGAAGGTAGAGTCATCATGTACGCCGACAAGATAACCCGGTCAATGGAAGCCGCTCTCAAAACGACCAATGAGCGCCGTGCCGTGCAGCAAGCTTACAACACGGAACATGGCATCGAGCCAAAGAGCATCATGAAATCAATCCGCGCTCTCACGGATGATTTTGGCGAAGATCGGGAATTGGCGTTGGCGGAAGGCAAAGGCAAGTATACGACCACGGCCGAACTGCCTAAAGCAGAATTGGCACAGATGGTCAAAGAATTAGAGAAACAGATGAAACAAGCGGCGCAGCAGCTTGAGTTCGAGAAGGCGGCGCTTTTACGCGACCAGATCGTGGAAATGCGCCAGATTATGGCGCTCAAAGACGCGGGCGCGGACTCTGATATGCCCGCCTGGGAGCGGATGCGTAAGCTCGACGAAGCGGGTATTGCTTACGAGCCAGGGGATTAGATGGACAAGACCTCCGAGGTTTTTGAAACCTCGGAGGTCTTGGTGAAATTTTGCTTGCGCTTGCTGACTGAACTTGCTTACATCGGTGTTGGAAAATAGCAGGCGAGGGGTGGCTAGGTCTGGAGACCTACCACAGCGACCAACGCTCGCTGAATGTACTAACTCATGAGCAAGTTTGCCCAATTATCGTAAATTCCTCTCAGACGCTCCGGTGATTTATTTTGTTTTGCAAATCCATAAGCCAATATTGTTGTTATGTGTACCGGATTAAAAACAAGTTTTCCAGTTCCCTTCAGAACAGGTTGTTGATAACTTATGTCGCTTTTAGGCTTTTTTACCAATATCCATTCTAGTCCAACTAGGTTCCTTTCAAATACCTGACTTAAATACATCCCTATATCTATTGCCAAAGAAAAAGACCGATTAGTTAATTCCCAATCTTCTACGTCTACATTCCTGAACCAATCTGGGGCTCTTATATAAATAGCTTCCACTTCCTTCTCGGTTCTTCTCCGTATCTCAATGTGTTCGTAGAAAAATTGCCCTAATTTCTCTAGGGATTCTAAAGTAAAGTCTGCCCGCCAATTTTCATAAGAAGCTACAGACTGGACAGCGAACTCAAGCTCATGAATTCTAATAGGCATTTGATCCATAAACCAGTTAAAGTAGTTTTTGGCCTCTACCTTATCCATATTTCGGAAATCCAATGTAAAAGGTGGTTGAATGATTGAATATTTCATGTGCCACTATCTCTTTCTAATGTTCAACAATTTTTATACTTGACCATGCTCCAGCAGAAGCATCCATTTGCTGCTGTAGCCGCTTCAGTCTGGTAGGGTGCCTCGCCCACTTGCCATTCCTTTTACATTTGTTGGAGAACGGCCGTTTCCCTTCCCTGAAACCCAACCATTTGCCAAAGATTTTAACACATCTGAGAATAGAGGACGGATAACGAGAAACGGCCGTTTCTCCCTCGTGTTCGAACGCATATCCCTCACTTTTCTACTCCGCTTTCCCCCAATCAGGTAGAAATTTGATACTGTTAAAAGCCATAACTTGATCCTAAACCTCTATTTTTATTGACAATCTGTTACCAAATAGCGTATTATAAGTTGTCATACAACCATACGACCCTACGAAAGCAGGAACATGCTAAAACGAACGCCCTCCCTAACCGAACAAGCCAAATCCCACATCAAGCAATTGATTCTGGATGGTGCTTTCGTGGATGGCAAAATCCCCTCTGAAACTGAACTCGCCGTCGATTTAGGCGTCAGCCGCACCACCATCCGTGATGCCCTAAGCCGCCTGGAAAACGAAGGCGTTCTTTACCGCAAACAAGGGGCAGGCACCTTCGTCAACGAAGCGGGACTGCAAATCAAATCCCGCCTGGACGAAATCTGGTCTTACCAGGAAATGCTGGCCGCCCACGACTACACCCCATCCACCCGTATCCTGGATGTCACCACCCAGCTTGCCACCGCCGACCTTGCCGCCGAGTTAAATTTAGCCGAAGGCGACGAACTGATCGTAGCCCGCAAACTGTTCCTGGCCGACAACCAACCCGTCATTCTGGCGCACAACTACATTCCCACCAAACTCTTGGCCGAACCCTACCAGCCAGAAGACCTTGTGGAGCCGATTTATAGTATTTATGGGAAAACGGCCGTTCTCACCTCAACTACTATCTGTCAGAAATTGTGCCCATGATTGCCAGCCCAGAATTGGCAAAAACACTCCACATCCAGGCGCAAACACCCTTGCTCGCCCTGCACGAAATCGGCTACAACGACGACAACCAACCTATTCTAAAATCAACATCCTGCTTTCGGGATGATCTAATCCGTTTCCGCCTCATCCGGCGGCAAACCAATTAAAACAAAACTATGACTCTATCGAAAAACACCGTCAAGGACGGGGAGAATAAAAACCTAAAGAAACCCTCCGCTCCTCCGCGCTCTCCGCGGCAAAAAAGCTTTTTCAATAGACTCAACAATCATTTTTCAATAGGAGAAAAATATGCAAACAGGATTAAGAGGTAGAGATTTTATTAGTGACTTAGACTTCTCGAAAGAGGAAGTCGAAACCGTGCTGGAACTGGCCTGGGATTTGAAAATGAAGCGGGCATTGGGCCAACCGCACCCCTACTTGCGCGATAAAGTATTGGCGATGCTTTTCTTCTTCAGCAGCACACGCACGCGCGGCTCGTTCGAGGCAGGGATAGCACAGATGGGCGGTCATGGCGCCTTTATTGACAGCAAAACGACACAGATTTCGCACGGTGATACCGAAAAAGAGATGGGCGATATTTACGGCCGTTATTTTGACGGTATCGCCATTCGCCATTGTGACTGGGAGCAGGGCAATCGTTACCTCAACCTGGTAGCCGAAGCCTCCCGCGCCCCTGTATTGAACATGCAGTGCGACATCTACCATCCGCACCAATGCCTGGCCGATCTGATGACCATTCAGGAGAAAAAAGGGAAAGATTTGCGTGGCAAGAAAATTGTCGTTTCGTGGGCCTATGCCTCTTCTTACCTCAAACCTATCTCCGTGCCGCAATCGCTCATCTTGCAGATGCCGCGCTTTGGCATGGATGTTGTCCTCACCCATCCGCCGGAATTTGAATTGATGCCCGAAATCGTGGCGCAAGCCCAAGCCTTAGCCGAACAGAACGGCACCAGCTTCGAGATGATGGACAACATGGAAGATGCCTATCAGGACGCCGATGTCATCTACGCCAAATCATGGGGGCCATTGGTCACCACCGCCGACCCCGCCGAAGGCAAAATCTTGCAAGACAAATACAAGAATTGGCTTGTTGACGATGCCAAGATGGCCTACGCCAAAAAAGACGCAATCTACATGCACCCCCTGCCCGCCGACCGTGACATCGAAGTAACCAGCAAAGTCCTGGATGGCCCGCAAAGCGTTGTCATGGATGAGGCTGAGAACCGCCTGCACGCCCAAAAAGCCGTCATGGCTCTTACGATGAGCTAGAAAGCAAGAGTATAGAAATCGAGAACATGAGGATCGACATTAACAGATGAATTTCCGCGAATTATTTGACCTTTCGTAACAAAAAATTCGCGTTAATTCGTGACAATTCGATGCCAATTTCTGAGGAGATTCCCACGATGACCGCTAATATTAAAAAGAAAATCGGCCGTTGTCGCTATAGGTGGCAATTCCATGATCACAGACAAAGATCATCCCGATGTCCCCCACCAATGGGATGCCATCCGTGAAACGTGCCGTCATCTGGCCGATATGATTGAAGATGGCTGGACGCTGGTGATCACGCACGGCAATGGCCCACAAGTCGGCTACATTTTGCGCCGCAACGAGTTGGCGGCCAGCGAAGTACATACCACCCCGCTAGATCTCATTGTTGCCGATACACAAGGTTCCATTGGCTACATGTTGCAACAAGCCCTACGCAACGAAATGTACAGTCGCGGTCTCAAACAGCCTGTCGTCGCCGTGGTGACCCAGGTCTTGGTCGCCCGCGATGATCCCGCCTTTGAGCATCCCACCAAGCCCATTGGCGGCTTCATGACAGAAGAACAAGCCCGCATTTTCGAAAAGGAAGGCTGGCAAGTCGTGGAAGATGCCGGGCGCGGCTGGCGACGGGTGGTCGCTTCGCCCATGCCATTGCGTGTTATCGAGCAAGACGCCATTCGCACCCTCATCGCGGCGGGTGATATTGTTATTGCGGCTGGCGGCGGCGGCATTCCCATCATCCACAACAGCGAAGGCGAACTGCGCGAAATCAAAGGCGTTTTTGCCGTCATCGACAAAGATCGCGCCAGTGGTTTGCTCGCCCAGCAGTTGAATGCCGATATGTTCATCATCAGCACGGCCGTTGACAAAGCGTATCTACGTTTCAACACCCCAGAACAAGAAGCACTCGATAAAATCACAGCGCCGATGGCAAAAAAATATATCGAAGCGGGTGAATTTGCCGAAGGCAGTATGAAACCGAAGATGGAAGCCATCGTCCGCTACCTGGAAAACGGCGGAAAACACGCCATCATCACCTCGCCGGAAAATATTGGCAAAGCGCTGCGCGGTGAAACGGGTACACATGTCGTTGTTTGATAAGTTGCTGTGAGGCATAATGCGTGATAAGTCAGGTTTTTCACGCATCACGTATCACGCATCAAAAGAAAACTATGGATCACATAAAACACCTAAAATGTCTCATCTGCGGCAAGGAATATGCGCCGGATGAAGTTGAATATATCTGTCCCGACCATGGCAACGAGGGTATTGTCGATGTGGTGTACGATTACGAGTTAATCAGGCAGCGCATCAGCAAAAAATCATTGGCGGCCAACCCAGACCAGACAATTTGGCGCTATAAACCGCTGCTGCCGGTAGCCGCTGATGCACCTGTGCCTCCGTTGACAGTGGGCGGTACACCCCTGTATAAAGCAGATCGGTTGGCCGCAGAGCTGGGTTTGCAGCATGTGTGGCTGAAGGACGACGGCCGTTTACCAACCGCCTCCTTTAAAGACCGTGCCAGTGCCGTCGCTGTCGTCAAAGCACAGGAAAAAGGGGCAGAGATTATCACCACCGCCAGCACAGGCAACGCCGCCGCCGCCTTGAGTGGTCTCTGCGCCAGTGTCGAGCAAAAGAATGTCATCTTTGTGCCAGAATCTGCACCCCAGGCCAAAATTGCCCAACTGCTCGTCTTTGGCTCCACCGTGATGCTGGTCAAAGGCACTTACGATGACGCCTTCGAACTCTGTCTGCAAGCGGCGGCTGAGTACGGCTGGTACAACCGCAATACGGCCTACAATCCGTATATGACAGAGGGGAAGAAAACGGCCGTTTACGAAATTTGTGAACAGCTCCACTGGCACGCCCCCGACGTCATCTTCGTCAGCGTAGGCGATGGCTGTATCATCGGCGGTCTGCACAAAGGCTTGAAAGATTTGCTGGCGTTGGGCTGGATCGACCACATGCCGCGCATCATCGGTGTGCAAGCCGAAGGCAGCGCCTTCATGTACGAAGCCTGGATTGACGGGGAAGATGTGTTGACCAAAGCCCCTGTTTCCGGCAAAACCGTCGCCGACTCCATCAGCGCCGGACTGCCCCGCGACCGTATCAAAGCCCTCGCCGCCGTCACCGAAACCGAAGGCGCTTACGTCTGCGTCACCGACGACGAAATTCTGGCTGCCATTCCGGCTCTGGCGCGCGCTACAGGCGTATTTGCCGAACCAGCCGGAGCCGCCGCCTACGCTGGCTTGATCAAAGCGGTAGAGATGTCTCTGGTTGATCCCGACGAACGTATTGTTGTTCTCAACACAGGCAGTGGTCTTAAAGACATCAAAAGCGCCATGAAATCGGTCGAAATGGTCGGTACAAAAGCTACGTTGGTCGAGCCAACGATGGCCGATTTGAAGCGGGTGCTGGCGGACACCCCCTTGTCTTAGTCGCTCATTTGTTGTACGATGTTTATACATTCGTCATACAAAAGGAGATGAGATTATGAGTAAAACGGCCGTTGTCACCACCCGCATCGAACCGGAATTGAAAACTGAAGTTGAAGCTGTTTTGAACGAATTGGGACTCACGATTTCGCAGGCGATTTTGCTATATTTCAAGCAAATCGCCTTGCAGCAGGGCATCCCATTCTCCTTGCAACTTCCGCCAACCGCTTCCCAACCGCAATCTCTGTTGGATATGGCTGGCATCGTGCAATCTGGATACACCGATACATCTATGAATGTAAAACATATCGTGGCTGAATCTGTATCCCAAAAGTACGAATAATGCGTGCCTTGCTAGATACCGGTTTTCTGTACGCGGTTTTTGATGCGACAGATCAGCACCACACAAACGTCGTGCAAGTGCTATCAAATTGGTCAGGTGAATTGTTATTGCCAACGGCCGTTTTGGTAGAACTAGCTTACTTGCTGCAAACGAGATTAGGCCACCAGACCATGCGCGGCATCATGCAGCGGCTCATGTCCCAATCCCTCTATCTCGTTCCGATCACATCAGCCGATTTGATTCGCATCAATGAGGTGCTAAGTCAATACGGCGATGCAAAACTGGATTTTGTAGACTCAGTTATCGTCACACTAGCGGAACGCTTACAAGTACACTACATATTAACAGTGGATCGACGCGATTTCGCCATCATCCGTCCCCTTCACTGTGCTTATTTTGAATTGCTGCCCTGACAGGGTTCGCGCAGGAGACAGCCACCTCACAGAACTGTCGCCCAAAAAAACATAACAAGGAATAAACAATGAACGATTTAATCGACTTAACCATCCACGACGAAGCAAAATTAGAACGCGCCATCCAACGCGCCCGTGAACAAAACATCATCATCCCCACCTTCAAGCAGATGATCAACCCCGACCTCATTCCAGACGCCATCAAAGAAAAACTGGCCGAAGTGGGTCTTTGGGATTTGAACCCCCTCAACCTGTTCCGCATCAACTGGCACAACGAACCCGTCACCAGCGGCGGCGGCTACAGCGGCGTCAACTACCTGGTTCTACCCAAAGAACTAACAGGCGTCGATGCCCGCATCGTCGTTGTGATCGGCAAATGGTTCCCCACCGGTGCCCACAAAGTGGGAGCTGCCTTTGGCTGTCTCGTCCCCCGCCTCGTCACCGGCCAATTCGACCCCACCACCCAAAAAGCCGTCTGGCCTTCTACCGGCAACTACTGCCGTGGCGGCGCTTATGATTCCAACCTGCTGGCCTGTGAATCCATTGCCATCCTGCCCGAAGGCATGAGCAAAGAACGGTTCGACTGGTTGGCTGACGTCGCTGGCGAAACCATCAAAACCCCTGGTTCTGAAAGCAACGTCAAAGAAATCTTCGACAAATGTTGGGAACTGCGCGAATCGGGCCAAGATTTGGTCATCTTCAACCAGTTTGAAGAGTTTGGCAACTACGTGTGGCATTACGAAGTGACCTCCCGCGCCCTCATGGAAGCCTTGGCCGAAGTCATGGGCGAAGGCGACCGCTTCCGCGCCACCGTTTCCAACACCGGCTCCGGCGGCACTATTGCCTGCGGCGACTACCTCAAAGAGCAGTTCCCGTTGAGCAAAATCGTCGCCAGTGAAGCGCTGCAATGCCCGACGCTGCTCAACAACGGCTTTGGCGCTCACCGCATCGAAGGCATCGGCGACAAACACGTGCCCTGGATCCACAACGTCAAAAACACAGACATTGTTACCGCCATCGACGACAACGCCGCCATGGCACTCAGCCGCCTCTTCAACGAAACCGTTGGCAAAGAATATCTGGTCAGCCAGGGTGTGGACGCCGGGTTGGTGGACGAGTTGGAATTGATGGGCATCTCCAGTATCGCCAATGTGCTGGCCGCCATCAAAACAGCCAAATATTACGAAATGGACGCCAACGATGTCATCATCACCGTCGCTACCGATTCGATGGAAATGTACCAGAGCCGCCTCGTCGAACTGACAGAAGAGCTTGGCGAATTCACCAGCATGGATGCGTCTGGCGTCTTCCACCAATACCTGCTCGGCGAAAACACGGCAGATATGCAAGAACTCACCTATCAAGATCGCAAACGGATACACAACCTGAAATACTTCACCTGGGTTGAGCAACAAGGCAAAACCTACGCAGAAATTCAAGCCCAATGGTACGACCCCAATTACTGGACCAGCCTTCGCGGTCATGTCGATGAAATTGACGCCTTAATTGACAGTTTCAACGAACGCACTGGTTTGTTAGAGACTTTATAAAATCACCCGCGTTCCACGCTCTGCGTGGAATGCACCTTCGGACGCTCCGCGTCCTTAGGCGTAGGACGCAGAGCGTCCCACCATACGTTCCACGCGGAGCGTGGGAACGAGCATAACTCTGTAATTTGTCTTCAATTCCCTCTGAAGCGTAAAAAGGCGTTCCTGTCATGGCTGGCAGGAACGCCTTTTTTGTATATGACTGATTTGAGACCGCTTGCCTTGGGGGAAACGGCCGTTTCCTATTTCGTAATCGCTGGCAAAAAACCATCCCACAGGCCTGGCCCCGTTAAACCATGCGGGCCGGCTACATCCGGCTGTGTGGCATGGCAAACCGTGCACCGCTGTAACGTACCGGAGTGCCCTTGCAACTCAATAAACTTGATATTATCACGCGGCTCCGCACTCGGCGCGATGGCATGGGGACTGTCATGACAGGCAGCACAGTAAAGACCGCCGTGATCTTTTGACATCCGGTATAGCGCCTGATCCTGGTCGTAGTTACCGTCATCATGGCACTCATCACAGCGCGGTTCATTCAGCCAGGGTTGAGGATTACGCGATACTTCTTGCATACCGCCATGACAATCCTGGCACTCCATGCCATCTTGCCACATCGTATCGCGCAAACATTTGGTTTCCGGCCCCGGATGACAGTTATAGCAGCCCTCAATATTGTCAGACACCTCTTCATCATGCTTTTCGTGTATCGCGCCTGAAAGGCTCGGTATAGTAGGCAGTCCCGGAGCACCAAGCGCATTTGATTCATGACATTCCGCGCACAGAATAGGCCGCCGATCCATCAACGGCGTTTCGTGACCGGATGGATACTCATCCTGATTTTCTTTATCGTGCAGCGTGAGAATGTTTGTCTCAACTCGGCCAGTGCTGATGTTTTCTACACCGCCGTCGAAATGGCAGTTGTCACAGTGCATTTCGGTAGAAACGGGAGCAACAACTGAACTTTGCGTCAATTCTAGGCCGCTGGTGGCTTCAAGCACTTTCACCAATGCCAATTGATACGGCTCACGATTATTGAGATCACTATCGCTGAACTCGGTGAGGGGAATGCCTTCGGCTACGAAATGATCGCCATGCACATCCATATCACCTGCTAAACCTTTGCCTGCCAGCCCAACATTGTCCGGTAAATTTACGCCAAACAGCTCATATTCGTAGTCCCAGAAATTGGACTTGCCCACGGAGTAGGTATTATCTGGAAATTCATAGGTGACAGTGATGCCGCTTGTAACAATTTCTGGTGGATCACCCACTTTCACAACTTGCGCCCAAAGGGTGTTGAAGGGTGGCAGCACAGCCATATCTTGAAAATCTTGATTGTAACAATGCATTCCTAAATCATTCCAACTGAGTACGATATAGTCGTCAGACGCCGTTTGTGTTTCTTCGGGAGCCGCCTGGAGAATTGTTTTTGGGGGGAGGATGAGAAAGGTGATAACGGCCGTTGCCATAACTAATACTATCAAAAAAAGTAGAAATAAATGTACTTTTGGTTTTTGCATGACGTCTCCTTAAGGAAATCCTTCTATGATCGATCACCTCTATTTTAAAAGTGATAAATCCATGAAAAAAGTAACGGGTTATTTTTAACGACCGTTGTCTCACGTGTCCGTGTCAAAGCAAGTTGATAGGTTTTCAAGTATAATTAAACAATGCTGTTATTCGGCGTCTTATTCTGTGAAACTCAATCTGGGCAACCCCATTGATTCACAGAAACCCAACCCAAATTTGCAAAAGCAATTGAGTGAGGAGAGACCGATTGATGTAAAACGGCCGTTTTCTACAAACATATTATAGATCACACAAGTCAACAGAAACTCAATAACCTTATAGAGGAGACAGAAAATGAATCTAGAACAAATCATTCAAGAATTAAACCAACGCGTCGCCGCCGCAGAAGACGACATGATCAAATTCTTCCGCGAAATCGTCGCCATCCCCAGCATGGACAGCGACATTGAAAAAGTCGGGGAACGAATCGGCCAAGAAATGACCAAACTCGGCTTCGACAAAGTCTACGTCGATAAATACGGCTCCATCGTCGGCAAAATCGGTAACGGCGAAAAAATCTTGCTCTACGACAGCCACATCGACACCGTTGGCATTGGCGATCCCGCCCAATGGCCATGGGATCCGTTCACCGGCAAAATGGACGATAAAGGCAATTTCTATGCCCGTGGGGCGCTCGATGAAAAAGGCTCCACACCCGGCATGATCTATGGCATGGCAATGGCCCGTGATTTAGGCTTGCTGGATGGTTATACTGTCTACTATCTGGGTAACATCGAAGAGTGGTGCGACGGCATCGGCTGCCAAGCTTTCCTGGAATGGGAAGGCGTCACCCCTGATTTTGTCGTCATCGGCGAACCGACCAACATGGAAGTGTATCGCGGCCACAAAGGGCGCCTGGAGCTTGAAGTGGTATGCAAGGGTGTCAGCGCCCACGCCGCCAGCAACTTCATGGGCGACAATGCTATCTACAAAATGCTGCCCGTTATCGCTGGTATCCGCGATATGGATGCCAACCTGCCCACTCACGAATTCCTGGGGCAAGGGCGCATCACCGTCACCAACATTTCCAACATCAGCCCCAGCTTAAATGCCGTTCCCGACGAATGCCGCATTTTTATTGATCGGCGTGTTACCTTTGGCGAGACCAAAGCAAGCGTCATTGCCTCTATTCAGGCACTTATTCCTGAAGAAACCCGTGGTGATTTTGAAGTTCTCGAACTGCTTTATGAAGAACCGAGCCATACGGGTGCGGTAATCGCCTATGAAAAATACTTCCCCTCTTGGGCGTTGGACGAAGACCATCCTTTTGTCGTGGCTGGTAAAGAAGCACGCCTGGCGCTCTGGCATAAAGAAGGCGCGGCTGGCAAATGGAATTTCTCCACAAATGGCAATTACTGGTGTGGGAAGATTGGTATTCCGGGTATTGGCTTTGGCCCAGGTAATGAAATTTATGCTCACGCTGTGGAAGAACATGTGCCGATGAAGGATGTGGTTGAGGCGACTAAGTTTTATGCGCTGCTGCCGTTGATGTTGAAAAAATCGCTGGCTGGGGAACTTTAGATCATTCACAAAAAATTCTTCGAATAATCGCAAAGGTGATTTTATAGAAGGGCTGAGTATTACTCAGCCCTTCTTTTTTTGTGGGGACACGGAGTTTTGGGGAGGCAGAGCAGGGCACGCCCACGTGCCCGTTTGCACGTGGGCGTGCAAACTCAGCACATCAATAGAACTGCCTCATACCCCTATTTTATAGAACACTTGTTTTATGCCTTGACTTATTTTATAATATGCTCAAAATGTTTACATGCCATATTTTTTCAGGCAATCACCGTATCCAACACAAAGTTACACCCAATTGAGATCATCAAAAGCACATCGTTCATGATGTGTCCAACAGTTCCCCATCAGCCAATCAACCATAACTTGTGGCTGGTAAAAATGTGTCAAAACGGCCGTTAACGTAGGTAATCGGCAAGAAGTTTTCAAATTTAAATCACACGTCACCTTGCCGATTCCTCGAAGGAAACCGCAGATTTTGGCGTAAAGGTTGTCCGAAAGCTCCCTGTGGTTTGCCTATCAACTAATTCCAGCCCAATAAACTGCTCAAAGTCACAGCTTGAATTGCATCATCACACTGCAAAACTTCAAAAATAAAACAAGGAAATTTTATGCCGGAACCAGATAAAACACGTATCCGTGCCTTTGAGGACGGGCCTACATTTTGGCAATGGCTGGCGCAGAATCATGACGCGGAACCAGAGGTTTGGCTCAAGATTTACAAAAAAAGCTCTGGTCAAAAAACGATTGATTGGGAAGGGGCTGTCATAGAAGCCCTTTGTTGGGGCTGGATTGACGGCATCAAAAAGACGTTTGACGACCAGGCTTATTTGCAGCGATTTACGCCGCGCCGTCCAGGCAGTAACTGGTCAAAACGGAACCGCGAGCATGTGGAACGCCTTATCGCTGAGGGCAGAATGCAGGAACCTGGCCTGATCCACGTGCGGGCTGCCCAGGCAGACGGCCGTTGGCAGTCAGCCTATGCACCCGCCAGCGAAATGACCATGCCTGAAGATTTTATGGCAGCCCTGGCAGAACGGCCGTTTGCCAAATCCTTTTTTGAAACGCTGAATCGCCAAAATCGCTATGCCATCGCCTACCGGCTGCAAACGGCCAAAAAACCGGAAACACGGCAGAAGCGATTCGACAGTTTTCTAGCGATGCTGGAAAAAGAAGAAAAACTTTATTGAGGCAAGGAGTTGAACATGAGAAAAATTATCTATTCCATGATGGTTTCCCTAGATGGTTTTACTGCCAGAGCAAACGGCGATCTGGATTGGGGACTGATTGATGAGGAAATTCATACGTTTGTTAATAATCAGCAGCGTGAGATTGGTACGTATCTGCACGGCCGTAAGATGCATGAGGTGATGACGTACTGGGAAACGGCCGATCAAGACCTGTCCAGCTCCGCATATGAACTGGAATTTGCCAAAATTTGGCAGGCTATGCCCAAGATCATCTTTTCTAATACGTTGGAAGAAGTACGGGGAAACGCCACGCTGTTTCAGGGAGATATTGCTACCGAAATCGGGAAGCTGAAACAGCAGCCTGGAAAGAATATGGGGGTAGGCGGCTCCACCCTTGCCGCCACGTTTTTCAAGCTGGGTTTGATTGACGAAGTTGGTTTGTTTGTACATCCGGTTGTGCTGGGCAGTGGCATTCCCTTCTTTCCCGCTCTGGACAGTCCGCTTAATCTGCAACTTGTGGAAAAACGGCCGTTTCAATCAGGCGTGGTTTACCTGCGCTATCAACGTTCAGACCTGAACAAAGGAAAATAATTAGATGAACCCAGAGCAAACAACACCCACCACCATTGATGAATACATTGCCAACTTTCCCCCTGATGTGCAAGAGATTCTGCAAAAAGTCAGGGCGACGATTAGAGAAGCCGCGCCAAGTGCAGAAGAGACAATCAAGTATCAATTGCCTGCGTTTACATTAAAAGGCAATCTGGTCTATTTTGGCGGATTTAAAAAGCATGTTGGTTTCTATCCGGTGCCCACAGGCATTGAGGCTTATGCCGAAGATTTGGCTCCCTATAAAACAGGCAAGGGCTCCATCCAGTTCCCTTATGACAAACCCATTCCTTATGATTTGATCACGAAGGTTGTCAAGTTCAGGATAGAAGAAAATTTGCGCAATGCGGAAGCTAAAAAGAAGAAGAAAGCATAATGGAAACAATTATTGCGTTACTCAGAGGCGTTAACGTAGGCGGCAATAATCGGCTGCCCATGCGGGATTTAGTGGCAAGCTTGCAAGCGCTGGGTTTGCAGAACGTGCAGACCTACATCCAAAGTGGGAATGTGGTTTTCCAAACGGATCGGACTGACCTGCCTGAATTAGCGCATGAGATTGGCGCGGCAATTGGGAAAAGTCACGGGTTTACACCACAGGTGCTGCTGTTGCGATTGGCGGAATTGGAAACGGCCGTTACCCACAACCCCTTCCCCGAAGCCCAAGCCGATCACAAAACGCTTCACTTCTACTTTCTGGAAAGCGTGCCACCTGCTCCAGATTTAGCCCTGTTGGCTGCGCTGAAAACAGAGAGAGAACAGTTTCAACTCAGCGAAACCGTGTTTTATTTGCACGCCCCCGATGGCATCGGCCGCTCCAAACTGGCGGAGAAAGTAGAAAAGGCGCTGGGTGTAGCGGCCACTGCCCGCAACTGGCGCACTGTGAGCAAGATGATGGAAATGGCAACGGCCGTTACCCGTCAACAACTCAAGAACAGCGGAGAAAATTATGTCATATCAAGCATATCTCGACACGATCAAGGCTAAAACAGGCAAAACTCCTGATGATTTTCGGGTAATTGCCGCTGAAAAAGGATTAACCCAATACAGTGAAGTCATGGCCTGGCTCAAGGCTGATTATAGCCTGGGGCACGGCCACGCCAACGTCATCGCCCAAATTCTGACAAAACCGGACACAAGCAAGGTCACGCCAGATGAAAAGATCGATAAGTTGTTTACAGGAAAGAAGGGACAATGGCGGCAGCCATACGATGATTTGCTGGTAAAACTCAACGAGTTTGGCACAGATGTGGGCGTCGCTGCCACCAGCAGTTACATCAGCCTGCTGCGCGGCTCCAAGAAGTTTGGCATCGTGCAGCCCTCCAGCGAACGTTTGGACATCGGTATCAAGCTGAAAGATGCTGCCCCAACCGAACGGTTTGAAGCCGCCGGAACCTGGAACAACATGGTCACGCATCGCGTGCGCATCAGCGATCCGTCCCAAATAGATGCTGACGTGTTGGCCTGGTTGAAACAAGCCTACGACGCCGCAAAATAGCCTGCATCCAGGTAATACAAAATCAAGCAGTAGGAGATTGCTCATGCAAGCAACATTTACAACGGCCGTTACTCAAGAAGAAGGCATGAACGCCACCGGGCTGCCCATACCAGCAGAAGCCATTGCCACCTTAGACAGCGGCAAACGTCCCAAAGTCAAAATCAGCCTCAATGGCTACACCTACCGCAGCACCGTCGCCGCTTATGGCGATGTGTTTATGCTGCCCCTGAGCAAAGAACATCGAGACGCGGCTGGCGTGAAGGCGGGTGATGAGGTGGAAGTGACGCTGGAATTGGATACCGAGCCGCGCACGGTTGAAATCCCCGATGATTTGGCAATGGCGTTGGCGGAGGGAGGCGTAACGGCCGTTTTCGATGCCCTCGCTCCCTCCAAACGGAAAGAACATGTGCGCCAGGTCACTTCTGCCAAAGCAGAAGAAACGCGCCAACGGCGCATTGCCAAAATTATTGACACCCTCAGCGAATCGTAAATAACAGAAATATTATGAGCAAGAAAACAAAACTAACAGGTGAACAAGAAGTTGCTCTATTCATTGAAAATACGAATCACCCGCTTAAAGCTGAAATCATTGCCCTGCGAAAAATCATTCTAGCTTCTGCTTCCGAGATAACCGAACACATAAAATGGAATGCGCCCAGTTTTTGCCTTAATGGTGAGGACCGATTTACGCTTAAACTAAACGCTACAGACGCTGTTGACATCGTTTTTCATCGCGGCGCAAAGGCCAAAGTGATGCCATCGGAAAGACTGATTGAAGATCCTGCCGGACTTCTAAAATGGGCAACCAACGACAGGGCTGTAGCCACTTTCTCAAATATGATGGATATTCAGAATAAAGAATTAGCATTAATTGCCACTCTAAACGAGTGGGAAAAAGCGTCTGCCTAAAAGGATAGCTACCCCATGCCCCAAGAATATATCGAGATTCGCGGCGCCCGCGAAAACAATCTCAAAAATGTCTCGCTGCGTATTCCCAAACGCAAAATAACCATCTTTACCGGCGTCTCTGGCTCTGGCAAATCGTCCATCGTCTTTGACACAGTAGCCACCGAAGCGCAGCGCCAGCTCAACGAAAATTTCAGCCTGTTTGTGCGTAATTTCTTGCCGCGCTACGCCCAGCCCGAAGCCGACGCCATCGAAAACCTGAGTATGGCGGTGGTGGTAGACCAGAAACGGTTGGGCGGCGGCTCTCACTCGACGCTGGGCACCATCACGGATATTTACTCTGTGCTGCGCCTGCTGTATTCGCGTATTGGGCAGCCCCATGTCGGCACGGCCAACCTGTTTTCGTTTAACGATCCGCAGGGCATGTGCCCGGAGTGTAACGGCATTGGCCGCAAAATTGGCGTGGACATGGACATGTTTCTGGATACATCCAAGTCGCTCAACGAAGGCGCGATTTTGTTCCCGGATTATGCCGTCGATAAATGGGATTGGAATCTTTGTAATCCAGACGGGCTTGTTTGACGCTGACAAAAAGCTGGTGGATTACAGTGATGAAGAGAGGGAACGGCTGCTGTATACCCAAGGGTTTAAGGTGAAAACGGCCGTTGCGGGCAATACCGTCAATATCACATTTGATGGCATTATTGAAAAGTTCAATCAAAAATATATCAGCCGCGATCTTAAAACGAGGCCGGAGCGCACCCAGAAAATGGTGGAACAATTTATCACCAATGGCCCCTGTTTTTTGTGCAAAGGGGCGCGTTTGAGTCAGGCCGCGCTGGGGTGCTTGATAAACGGCCGTAACATTGCCGAACTCGCGGCGCTGGAAGTGGCGGAATTGGTAGATGTCGTTAAAGCCATAGACGAACAAGCCGCCGCGCCGCTGGTTGCCACCTTAAGCGAACGGTTGCAGCATCTGGTAGATATTGGCCTGGAATACCTCAGCCTCAACCGCGAGACCGACACCTTGTCTGGCGGCGAATCGCAGCGCGTGAAAATTGTCAAACACCTCAGCAGCAGCCTGGTGGATGTGATGTATATTTTTGACGAGCCAAGCGTGGGACTGCATCCGCGTGATGTGCATCGTATGAATGATCTGCTGCAAAAATTGCGCGACAAGGGCAACACCGTGATTGTCGTTGAGCATGACCCGGATGTGATTAAGGTGGCGGATCACGTGGTGGATGTGGGACCACACGCTGGCAGCGGCGGTGGCACGATTGTTTATGAAGGCAGCTATGCAGGACTGCTGCAATCGGATACGTTGACCGGGCAACACATGAAACAGAACACTGCCCATGAAAGAAACATTTCGGGCGGCAAAAGGCAAACTGCCCATCGTCAATGCGCGTGTGAATAATTTAAAAAATATCAGCGTGGACATTCCCCAGAGGAGTTTTGACGGTAGTGACGGGGGTGGCCGGTTCAGGCAAAAGTTCACTGATCAACCAGGTATTTCTCCACCAATATCCTGACGCGATTATGATTGACCAAACGGCCGTTGGCACTTCCACGCGTTCCAATCCCGCCACTTACACAGGCATCCTGGATGATGTACGCAAAGCATTTGCCAAAGCTAACGAGGTCAGCCCGTCACTGTTTAGCTTTAACTCGGAGGGCGCTTGCGAAAATTGCCAGGGACTTGGCGTGTTATACCCAGACTTGGGGCCGTTGACCGGCATCAAAA
The DNA here is from genome assembly GCA_963747345.1 of uncultured Chloroflexia bacterium. Classification (GTDB taxonomy): domain Bacteria; phylum Chloroflexota; class Anaerolineae; order Promineifilales; family Promineifilaceae. The sequence continues at coordinate 240,487 of CAVVFA010000030.1, forward strand.
TTCCGTGCGAAATTTGCGAGGGCAAACGGTTCAAGGATGAGGTATTGGCCTACAAATTGAATGGCAAATCCATCACCGATGTGCTGGCAATGACAATAGAGCAGGCGCTGGCTTACTTTGACATCAAAAAAGTGCTGCATACGCTGCAAGCGCTGCACGATGTGGGTCTGGATTATCTGACTCTGGGCCAACCCTTAAGCACACTGTCTGGAGGGGAATGCCAACGGGTGAAACTCGCCAGCGAACTGCACAAAAAAGGCAGCATTTATATCATGGATGAGCCAACAACCGGGCTGCATATGTCCGACATCAGTCATTTGCTAGGCGTGATCAATCGACTGGTGGATACGGGCAATACGGTAATCGTCATTGAGCATAATCTGAACATCATCAAGAATGCAGATTGGATTATCGACATGGGGCCTGAAGGCGGCAGCAAGGGCGGACAAATTATGTTTGAAGGTACACCTCGGCAGCTTCTGGACGCCAAACAGTCGCTGACGAGTGCGTATTTGAGTGCTTGAAACGGGGCGCAGCCATAACTAAATTGGGAGGCACTGAACCAGTCGAACGCTGATAAAAGAAACCATCCGTGTTTGACCATATCAGTGTCCCCCAAAATTAACGTATTTAGTGCAAAATTTGAATGATGAGTCAATCTCAAACAATTCAAGGAGATAATATGATGCAAAAAATCACCCCGTTTTTATGGTTCGATGATCAGGCTGAAGAGGCCATCAATTTTTACGTTTCAATTTTCGAGAATTCAAAGGTGGTGAATGCCAATCGAGGCCCAGATGGCAAACTGTTTACGGCCACATTCCAGCTTGAAGGCCAGGAATTTATGGCGCTCAATGGCGGGCCGCAGTTCAAATTCACACCGTCCGTTTCCTTTTTTGTGACTTGTGAAACGGCCGTTGAAGTGGATGAACTGTGGCAAAAGCTGTCTGAGGCAGGCACAGTTCTGATGCCCCTGGACACCTATCCCTTCAGCGAAAAGTTCGGCTGGCTTGAAGACAAATATGGGCTTTCCTGGCAGTTGAATGTGGGCAGTTTGTCGCAGAAAATCACACCCTTCTTCATGTATGTGGGCGATCACGGGCAAGCGGAAGAAGCGATTGAACTGTATACCTCGCTGTTTGCGGATTCGCGTATTATCAATATAGAACGGTTTGGTGAAGGTGAAGGCGGCGTGGTCGGCGCTGTTAAACATGCCACCTTTGCTCTCAACGGACAACTATTCATGGCGATGGACGGTGGCGCAGGTCATGTGTTTACCTTCACAGAAGCCAATTCGTTTTTTGTGGACTGTGAATCGCAAGCCGAAGTGGATGAGTTGTGGCAAAAGTTCACAGCAGAAGGCGAAGAGTCCATGTGTGGCTGGCTGAAAGACAAATTCGGTGTATCCTGGCAAATTATTCCCACTGCCTTAATGGAGATGCTTGGAGACGAAGACCCGGAAAAGGCCAAAAGAGTGATGGATGCCATGTTGCAAATGCAGAAAATTGACATCCAAAAATTAGAAGAAGCGCGTGACCAAAGCGACTAGGTAAACCGCAAAAAGTTTTCAAAATTACTATCAGCGGAAAATTGTGGATTATCCTTCAAGGAAAAGCGGATTTTGCGCAATTCGTAAATCCGAAAACCTTTCGCGACTTCTACCTAAATAATCGTCTAAAAAAGGTTACACAAACAATAGGAGAATCAAATTGAGGAAATTAGTTCTATTTATGCATCTATCACTTGATGGCTTTGCTGCTGGTCCACATGGAGAACTGGACTGGGTATCTTATGATGAAGAATTGGAAAAACACGCAGAAGACATCGTCAGTACAGTCGGCTCGCCATTGTATGGACGGGTGACTTATCAAATGATGGAAGGTTATTGGCCTACGGTATTACAGGATACTGCTGCCACAAAACATGACTTAGATCATGCGCGTTGGGTGGAAGATGTAGAGAAGATCGTCTTTTCTGAAACGCTGGAAAAGGTTGAATGGAACAATACCAGGCTAATTAAAGATAATATTGCCGAAGAAGTTCTAAAGTTAAAACAACAACCAGGTAAAGATTTAGTGATATTTGGTAGTCCTGGTCTAGCACGAAGCTTGATGCAATTAGGTTTAATTGATGCCTATCGACTGACCATAAATCCTGTAATTTTGGGCAGTGGCATACCGTTGTTTGCAGACGTTGAAGATAAAATAAATCTTAAACTCGTGAACTCAAGGACGTTTCGTTCAGGCGTTGTCGCTTTGCATTATGAAACGGCATGAGCAGAGCATGTGGCTGAATCAGTCTGGAGAAATGGGCGAGAAGCGTTTGAACATCAGGCAATATGATAAAGGAGCGTTAAAATGAGAAAAATAATTGTGTCTGAATTTGTTTCGTTGGATGGGGTGATGCAAGCGCCGGGTGGTGCCGATGAAGATACGGATGGCGGCTTTGTGCATGGTGGCTGGACGCACCCTTATTGGCATGACGACATTGGTACACACTTCTTTGAGGCGATTAGTCAGTGCGACACCTTTCTGCTGGGGCGCAAAACGTGGCAGACTCACGGAGAGGCTTTTGAGCCGATGCCGGAGGGCGATCCATTTGGCGATGTCATGAAAGTATGCGCAAGGTTGTGGTTTCGACCACGCTGAAATCAACGGCCGATGCTTGGCGAAATTCCACCATCATCAGCCAGAATGTGGTGGATGAAGTGCGCAAGCTGAAGGAACAGCCCGGCAAAACCATCTATGTGGATGGCAGCAGTGTGCTGGTGCATACGCTGGCAGCAGCATGATTTGGTGGATGAATACAGCTTGCTTGTTTATCCGCTGGTGCTGGGCAGTGGCAAGCGGGTTTTCCCAGATGGCTTGCGCATTAACCTGAAACTGGTGGAAGAACGGCCGTTTCCGTCGGGCGTGGTCTTAATGCGCTACCAACCTGTCAGGGATTGAGACCGAGGGAATGACGGTGAAAATCATGCAACAAGACAATCAAGAAAGTGATTTGCCGCCGGGTTTGGCCGCACCAGCGCAACGGGCGTTGGCAGGTGCTGGCATTCAGCGCCTGGATCAGTTGACCGAATTTAGCGAAGCGGAAATCAAAAACCTGCATGGCATTGGTCCCAATGCACTCAAAAAATTGCAAGCTGCTCTTGAAGCGAAAGGATTGTCGTTTGCGACTGAGTAAGGGCAAGAGAATAAGGAGAAGATATGTCTACCCAAATTCAATCAGAACATTTTACTCAGGCGCTTTATTTGTTGCTCGATGAGACTTTTGACAATGTGCAGGGCATCTATCTGGATAAAGGCACGTCTCTTTTTGAAACGTTAGCCACCGTTTCGGCGGCTGAGGCTTCGATCCCTGTTGGCGGAAAATGTGCGACACTGGCGGCACAGGTGAAGCATGTCGCTTTTTACCTGGATGTGTTGGAGGAAGGGGTGCGCACCCAAACCTTTACCAAACAGGATTGGGACAAAATCTGGCGCGAGACCAGCGCCGTTACGCCAGAAGAATGGGAAACGATCAAATCGGGGCTGCGGGAAAGCTATGACCGCATCAAAGTGCTGATTGCCGATGCGACAGAATGGCCGAGTGAGCAGGAAATCGGGGGAGCTATTGGTATGATAGTTCACACCGCTTATCATCTTGGCGAGATTCGGCAGGCGTTATGTACGCTGAGATAAGCTCTTGAGGGCAGCAGATGGATGAAATCACAAGTACACACCTGAAAAATGTACGTTCTAACGATAAAGCGTTGCAGAATGCGGCTTATGAGTATTTGATGGCGGCAACGGCCGTTCCCGTTGAATGGGCCTACGAAGCATGGGATGATCTGCTTGCTGGTTTGAATGATAAAGATAACCATGCGCGGTCAATTTCCGCTCAATTGCTTTGTAATCTAGCCATCAGCGACCCAGAGAAGCGTATATTGACTGACTTTGACAAGCTGCTAACACTGACAAAAGATAAAAAATTTGTCACGGCGCGGCATACGCTGCAATCTCTCTGGAAGGTAGGACTGGCTGGGTTGGCACAACGGGAAATGGTGGTAGCTGGGCTAAACGGCCGTTACCAGGAATGTAGCACCGAAAAAAACTGCACCCTGATTCGCTATGACATCATCCAGGACTTAAAAAACCTATACGACGCCGTGCCAGACGAAGCCATCAAAGAAAAAGCGCTGGCCTTGATTGAGATGGAAGAAGATTTGAAATATCGCAAGAAATATGCCACTGTTTGGCGGGAGAAGAAAAAATGACAACGACAGAACCTAAAATCATACATCGTGAAGAACAACCTTATATGGGCATTAGAACCCAAGCGGCTATGTCACAATTGCCGACAGTCATACCGCAACTGCATGATGAGATCTATCAGATGTTAGAAAAGCGGGGTGTGTCACCGAGTGGGGCACCTTTTATTCGTTATCACGTCATCAATATGGAGGCGGAACTTGACGTTGAAATGGGCTGGCCGGTGGCGACGGTTTTGCCAGGTGAGGGCAACGTCTCCGCCGAGTTTTTGCCTGCGGGTCAGTATGCCACCCTTTTATATACCGGAGATTATTCTGGTTTGATGGATGCGAATCGGGTGCTCATCGAGTGGGCACAGCAGAATGGCATCGCCTGGGATCGGTGGGATGACGAAAATGGGGATGCGTTTGGCGCACGTATTGAGATTTACCATACCGATCCGGGCAATGAGCCAGACCCCGCGAAGTGGGAAACAGAGGTTGCTATCCGCCTGATCTAGTTAACCGGGTGCAAAGTGGCAAAGATCAAGTAGAATGGCAAGCATCCGACTGGGTTTGCGTGAGAGATATGATTGGGGAAACGGCCGTTACCCCCGCCACCCTCTTACGTACCTACGTCACCTAAAATTCAAAAATAATACGCAGAAACACAAAGACGCAGAGAAACCCCTCCGCGCCTTTGTGTTTCTGCGTGAGAAAAATTTATGATAAACAAAACCTTGGACATTACTCCTGGCGTAAAAGCCCTCATCTTCGACTGCGACGGTACGCTTGTCGATACCATGCCCCTGCACTGGGAAGCATGGCACGCCGCCTTTGACGCTGTTGGTGTCACCTGCCCCCAATCCTTGCTGGATGAGACGGCCGGGATGCCCTCTTCAGACATTCTGGCTCTGTTTAATGAGCAATACGGACATAATTTGGATATAACGGCCGTTGCCGAAGACAAAGAACGCCGCACCGCCGAAAAACTCAAAACCGTCGGTCCCATCCAGCCCGTAGTCGATTTGGTCTATCGCTATCATGGCACACTGCCGCTGGCGGTGGCCTCTGGCGGCCGTCTTGCTGGCGTCGAGACCTCGCTCCGCGCCATTGGTCTGCTCGACTATTTCGACGCCATCCTCACCGCCGACGACCCCATCCAGCCCAAACCGGCGCCAGACATTTTCCTGGCGGCGGCAGCTCGTTTAGGCGTTGCCGCTGAAGCGTGTGAAGTGTTTGAAGATGGGGATATGGGGTTGATTGGGGCGCTAAAGCGGGCATGGTGGCGACTGATATTCGGCCGTATTTGTAAGAGCTGGCTACGTCAAAGTTAGAAAGTAACAGGGTGGCAAGGTAGAGTAGTTCTGCTCGTTCCACGCTTCGCGTCGAGATTTCTGAAGGATTGAACTATCTGGAGAAGTTACTGAACTCTGCTTTGAAATCTGGTGAATCATCTTTGACTGCTCGCCAGCAATCGCTGTATCAATACCAAAATAATTGTGAACCAAAATTGGCGCATCCCGATAATATTTCGCAGGGAATTTCTGGATGCTGTATTATGTTTCAGACAAACTCCGAGCCGCTTCGCCAACAATTTGAAGATGATGGATAACCCATGTTTGACAAGTTCATCTTCATCAAAAGATGTTCGTCAGATTCCGTATATTTCTCGATTCGTTCGATGGCCTCAAGCATATCTAAAAGGCGTTCACGATCACTTCTCATAAGGCCACTGCTTCTTGCAAAACACGTTCTCGAATGCGCATTTTTAAGCCGTCTTCAGTAACGACATCCACAGGACGACCTAACAACTCCTGGAGCGACATCATGAAGCCACCCAGATCGAACAAACTACGTGTGGGTTCCATCTCAACTAGGAAATCAATGTCGCTTTGCTCATCATCTTCCCCACGAGCAACTGAGCCAAACACGCGCACATTTTTAGCGCCATATTGTTGCGCCAGTGCGAGAATTTCCTGTCGGTTTTCGGATAAGAGTTGTGAGTTTGTCATTTGGTTTTCCTATCGGCTTTTGAAGCATTATAGCAGAACTAGCAATCGATAGTTGTCACTGTTCTAGTTTTGTGCTGGCCAAACGATTTAAGCTGATGCCTGATTCAGCCGCTTCCAACGCTAAGCGCCGATGCAAATCAGGGGGGACGCGCACCATAAATTTCCCGCTGTATTTTTTGATGGCAATGGGGTCTGGTATCGGTTCGTTATTCGCTTCCATGTCTGTGACCACATCTGCCACAACCTGCCGAATACCTTGCAGCGCTTCCTCTGGAGATTCTGCCAGCCAGCTCAAGCTGGGAGAACTCTACACACAGCCCCACATATTCTTCATCTTCTTCTGACCACATCACGCGGTAGGTATAACGATCTTTTTCAATTACCATAATTTGCCTGAAAGCGGTCGATTGCCTTCACCACTTGCCGAACCTGATAAGATTTTGCTTTCCCTTTCTGGTTCTGGATATTCACCCGTGGATCACCAATCCACGGTGTTTTGTATACTTGATGACTGCTGCCACTTTGGCGTGGTTCACCAAAATAATGATCACAAACTTTGCAGAGATCATTAAAGCGAATCCCGTTTGGATTTTGCCTCATCTGCACCAAAAATCTTCACAGAGTAGTCAGAAAGCTCCAAAATTTCAATCGATCTTTGTTACTCGCAAAGATGAGGGTGTAGCAATCGGGGTAACACAGTATCTGACCATGTCCACGCCCATCGAATCCGCAACCTGACATGGCCACGGCAACACCACTCAGACGGCACGGACAGTCTGAACTTGACACGAATTGCCAGACCCATTAGCGCATGCAAAAGACAGCAGACTGAGGCCGAATTCCTCCCAGCAATCATTCAGCGCCCCTACCACATCCACCGCCACCACCCAGAAGGTATGACAACCTGAACTTGGAACGAGAATTACCGCTCAACTAAACAAACCCTAACGGCCGTTTTCCCCCATCATTCCCCACCACATCCACCGCCACCACCGAAGGTATGGCAGCCTGAATTTGAAGTTAATCTTGGGATTCCAAGAACTCAAGGACTTTGCCAAAGCTTCATTTGCTTGCTGTAGTTCAGCAAACATGGCATCTCGTTCAGAATCATTCGCATCGCAAGGATAGCATGTATCTGTTTCTAAATCGCACATAATGAGCAGATTGTGAATCAAGTGCTAAGTCTTGCACACCAACAATAGATTTATCTGCAGAATAAATCGTCTTGAATCGATGTTTTTCTCCCGGTGGATCAAAGATGAGCACGCAGCCCTCATGAACCAGTTTTGTCCCATCTCGCGAACCTCAAATGTCAGATGCGATATAGGGCTCTAAAAGTTCAAGTAAGTCGGATGGATGGAATATTCGGATTGCTTTTCCTTCCCCCACAGATATTAGAGAACCAATTGGATTTGAACTGGCAAAAATTATCCAGGTAGAAAGCAGCAGACATCCAAGAACCGAGAAACCGACAAAAATGATTGGATACCAAGACGATTTTGGTTTAGAAATACTTTCCTCTTCATAAGCCACCTAAATTTACCGCTCAACCAAACAAACCCTAACGGCCGTTTCCCCCCATCATTCCCCACCACATCCACCGCCACCACCCAAAAGGTATGACAACCTAAACTTGAAACGAGAATTACCGCTCAACTAAACAGTAACGGCCGTTTTCCCCATCATTCCCCACCACATCCACCGCCACCACCCAGAAGGTATGCAACCTGAGCTTGGACGAGTACTTACTCCAGTTCTTCCTCTGTACAGATTAAATCAATACTTTCAACTATATCTGTAGCTTCATCATTTAGCTTTTCATTGCTACTTTTGAAGGCGTAAACAGATGCAGATGTGCTTGAACATCTGATTGCACGTAATTCAACAATTTGAAATACATCAGGAGCCTGAATTCCAATTTGATTGACTAATGAATTTTCTGGCATCGACAGGGTTGGTATCTGAATGGTAGAAACAGCTATATCATATGTTTCATTTTTCAACTCAGTTGGTTCTTGTAAAACCAGTATGTCTTCTAAATCTATATCGTAATACAAGTGCATCATTTCAAAATCAAAAGATAATTGATCCATGGCGCTATTGATTTCATTAGGTGGATTGGGAGATACACCACCAACCCAAATTTTAATGTATGCTGATTCTTTAGCTAAGATTCCTTTTTCGGCACTTAGCCAAACTGAACCATTTCGCTCATAAGAATCTATTTTCCAATTTCGTGGTTTTTCTAAAGTAATGCCAAATCCTGGGCTTCCCCAAAACTGCTCGGTTGATTTGGAATCACAACCTGAAACAAGCAACACAAAAATGATGGTAGAAATAATGAAGCTTATTGGTTTTAGCATAAGTCTCCCTCCCTGGGGATAAAAACAGCTTGGTGATTTTTATATGGATACACCAACTTTGGAGCTTATACAAGGTTTTATAGCCAATGATTTTGGCGTTTATGTGCTTGACTTCATGGGAATAAATTAGTTCCGCTCAACCAAACAAACCCTAACGGCCGTTTCCTCCCCCACATTCCCCGCCGCATCCACCGCCACCACCCGGAAGGTATGACAGCCCGGACCTGGAATCGTCCATTTTTCGGTGAAGGGCGGCACCGTGCTGATGGCAAACGGCACTTCCGCGTTGTCCACAAAGAACTCCACGCGATCCAGCGACAGGTCGTCGCTGACCTGCGCCTGCACCAGCACCCACTCTTCATCCGTGAAGATTTCCTGATTGGGCAGCGGGAACACAATTTCCGCCTCGGGTGGCTGGTTGTCGATGGTGACATGCACGCTGGTTTCTTCAAAACGGCCGTTTTCCCCCACCACCGTCAGCAATAACGTATAAAACCCATTCAACTCACTCGTATCCCACACGCCCAGCACATCATTCGTCACCGGTTCTGTCACATTATCGACAACCGACTGCAAATTATCCGGCGTCAGTCCCTCGAAATAAGCCAGTCGATAGAATGAAAAATCATCCCCGTTGGCTGTGCCCACCACTTCGACCTCGCCGCTGACAAAAGTCAAACATCTCCGGCAGTTCAATCTGGGCGTTTCGCGCCTCAACACCCGGGATCGGTGATGGTGTCGTACTCCGACGGCGGCGCTTCGATTTCGTTTTCGCGCACCCAATCGGCCGCCGCTTCAGGGTAGACGCGGTAAACACGGTTTTCGATCAGTTCTGGCGGCGTGTACAGGGTCGCCAGCCGCCCCGTCTCTTTGTTAACGGCAAATTCCTGGTAGATGTTGTCGTAAACGGTCGGCTGTGTGCCGGCGATGAAAATTTCCGACACGGTGGGGCAATGTTCGGTGGGCAGCAGACCGGAAATATTGCACACCGCCATCTCGACCAAACCCGACGGCCGTTGCCACAATTCCACCGGCTGTCCCGCCAGCGCCCAACTCATCAAGGCGTGCCAGACCGGCGCCGCCCCCTTACTGCCCGGCACGTTATCCATTTCGCTGTTGTCGGTATTGCCCAGCCACACGCCCGTCACCAACTGCGGCGTATACCCCACCGTCCACGCATCCCGATAATCGTTGGTCGTGCCGGTTTTCACGGCGGCGGGACGGTTATCCGGCAGTTCCAGGGCGTTGGGACAGCCAAAACCGCTGCACCGCGCACGGCGGTCAGACAAAATATCGTTCATCAGATAGGCCAACTGGGGCGTGATGATGTCCCGCTGTTCCGGCTGGGTGTACTCGTAGAGCACGTTGCCATCGCGGTCTTCCACGCGCAAAATCATGACGGGATCCAGCGCCCGGTAGCCCAACCGCTGTTCCGCTTCGGGGCGCGGCTGACCGACCATCACGCCGTTGTTGTCCATCACGCTGTAGGCATAGACCATGTCCATCAAGCTCACCTCGCCGCCGCCCAACGTCAGCGACAGGCCATAATCGCCCGCGCTTTGGTCGAGGCTGGTGATGCCCAGATTGTGGGCGATGCGCAGCACTTTGTCCACGCCCACCCAGCTCATCGCCTGCACCGCTGGCACGTTGTAGCTGTTGCCCAACGCTTCGCGCAGACGCAGCGGCCCATGAAACTGGCGGTCGTAGTTTTGCGGCACATACGGCACGCCGTTGTAGGGCGTGCCAAAGTCGGTTTCCACGTCGAGCATCATGGTGGCGGGCGTGTAGCCCTGGCTCAGCGCCGTCAAATAGGTGAACGGTTTGAACGACGACCCCGGCTGGCGCAGGCCATCCACCGCCACGTTAAAGGAACCGTCAATCGCCTCATCCCAATAGTTGAGACTGCCCACCAGCGCCTTCACCTCCGCCGTGCGCGGGTCGAGCATCACCACAGAAGCATTGTTGACTTGGTGATCGACGCCCACATCGGCATTGTTGAGCGGCGGCAAATACGCCAGCGCCGCACAGCTTGCTTCCACGTCAGCCGGTAAGCCAGAACCGAGTGCGCCGGAAAGCCGCGCCACCTGTGCCTGCGCCACACATTCTGCCTGCTGCTGCATCACCAAATCCAGCGTCGTGTAGACGGTCAGACCGCCGCCCAAAACCAGTTCGGGGCCAAACATCTGCTCAAGCTGTTGCCGCACTTCCAGGGCAAAATGGGGCGCGATGATGTCGAAGCGTTCTTCGGTGCTGGCCTGAATTTGCAGGGGAGCCAGTTTGGCAGAAGCGGCTTGTTCTGGCGTGATGTAGCCTTCACGCGCCATGCTGTCCAGCACCAATTCCTGCCGTGTTTTGGCCTCGTCGGGGTTGTCGATGGGATTCAGCGCGGGCGACTGCGGAATGGCGGCCAACATCGCCGCTTCGGGCAAGGTCAGCTCAGATACCGACTTATTGAAGTAGACCCGCGCCGCCGCTTGCACGCCGTAAGCCAGATTGCCGTAGAAGTTGGTGTTGAGATACCACTCCAGGATTTGCTCTTTGGAGTAGGTGTTGGTCGCTCTATGAGCTAAAAGCAGTTCTTCGACTTTGCGCCGGTAATCGTCAAAGCCCACTTCTGTCGCCAACGGTGCGCCGTTCCGGCTCGATGATGTTGTTTTTGATGACTTGCTGGGTGATGGAGGAGCCGCCCTGCACGCCGCCGCCTTTAAGCGCGTATTCGTAAAAAGCGCGGCCAATGCCCTGCGCGTCAAAGCCCTGATTGGTCCAGAAGGTTTTGTCTTCAATGGCGACGGTGGCGTCGATGAAGCTTTGCGGCACCTGATCGATTGTCACCCACTGCCTGTCGCCGCCCAGCGGATCAATGATTTCGTAGATGAGCACGGCGTCGCGGTTGCCGTCGATTTGCTCGTCGCCCCAGGCGTAGATTTTGCTGGTCTCAAAGGTGTCGGATTCGTGTTGGCCGAGCGCGGCCAACTGGGTGTAGTCGGGCAGGTCTTGGGTAAAGTAGGCGTAAACGGCCGTTACCGCCCCCATCACTCCCAATCGCCACAAAAAACACGCCCACCAACACCACCAACGCCAAAATCCCCGCAATTTTGAGGATAGGTTTGCCCGCTGCGTTTCCGCCGCTGCTGACGCCGGACGCGCCAGTGGATGATTTGGGTGTTTTTTGGCATAGGTTTCAGTGTTCAGTGAACAGTAATCAGTGTTCAGTTGAATTCTCTCAATTTCCAGTTAATCCCGCAATGATAGGCGTAATCAATGAATCGTGAAATAATAGAATTGACCTTTAGATCAAGTTCTCAGCATCCTTATTGGTCTAGCCTAGTCGAGAGCTTTTGCAGATTCAAAATTAAATCCGGTAATACCTTGTGGTAGGGTCGACACGGCGCAGTATAGTCTCAATACAAGCGAAACCCGTTTGCTACGCGCCGTCTCGCCCACCGCGGTTAATGGGCGAGACAGGCGGGGCAAAATCGTTTCTTCGTGGCAAAAGTTTCACCCGCCTGTGTCGCCCCTACCATACAGGGTCTCATTTTTGCAATTGCGTCTAGATGACAGGGAGACAAACCATGTCTGACAAAGTTATCATTTCCGCCGCCCTAACCGGCGTCTTCGCCACCCGCAAACAGTCACCCCACATCCCCTACACCGCCGACGAAATCGCAGAAGAAGCGCGGCGGGCCGTCGAAGCAGGCGCGGCCATCGTCCACATCCATGCCCGGCAAGACAACGGCCTGCCCGCCTTTGACGTGGAAAGTTATGCCCGCATTGATGCCGCTGTGAAAGCGGTCTGTGATGATGTCATCATCAACTACTCGACTGGTGCAATTGGCATTGAACGGGAGACACGCATCCATCAAATCCGGGCGCTCAAACCAGATATGGCGGCACTCAACATGGGCTCGATGAATTACGCCATCTACTCGCGCAAAGCCAAAACCTTTTACCACGATCACATCTTCGCCAATCCGTTTAAAGACATCCAGTTTTTCCTGGAAGCCATGAACGAAGCGGGAACCCGTCCTGAGATGGAGTGTTTCGACACGGGGCATATCAACAATGCTCAACCGCTGATTGACCTGGGTGTTTTGCGCCCGCCGTTCCAGTTTAGCCTGATTATGGGGGTGTTGGGCGGTATTCCGGCCAGCACCAAAAATCTGGTGCATCAAGTGGATCAACTGCCGCCAAATTCGTTTTGGCAGGTGATTGGCATTGGCGCGAAGCAGTGGAAATGGGTGGCGGCGGCGCTGTCGATGGGCGGCAATGTGCGTGTGGGGCTGGAGGATAATCTTTATTTGCCGGATGGGGAATTGGCGAAGTCCAATGGGGAAGCGGTGGCGAAAGCGGTGGATTTAGCGAGATTGGTCGGCGTGGAACCGGCTACGGTGGCGGAGGCGCGGGAGATTTTGCAAATTCCACGAACAGTCTCAACGTAATTGGCATGTTAAGTGAAGATTTGCATAATAATTGGCGATCTGGATGCCCGCAGCCCATACTTCCCAAATCACATACATTCACCACGATCCAGCGCACAAAGAAATAATGAGGCTAAACTTATGGACATGCTAGCACAAATTACATGCTTCTGAACCAACACTTTCCTGTGAATACTTTCCGCCAAAGAACCCATCTGGCTGGGGGACGCTGTATGCCACCCTGGCGGCGGCTCAAGAACTCAACCTGGACTTTGCTTCTGTGACTTATGGCGCGGGTGGCTCCACGCGCGAGAAAACCCTCAGTCTGGTTGAGCGCCTACAAAATGAGCTGACGATTGATGCCATGGCGCATCTCACCTGTGTGGGTCATTCGCAAGCTGAATTGGATGGCATTCTTTCACATTTGCAGGCTGATGGCATAACGGCCGTTATGGCCCTGCGTGGTGATCCGCCTCAAGGCAGCACTCATTTCGAGCCGCATCCCGATGGCTTCAATTATGCCAGCGAATTGATCGAATTCATCAAGAATCGATACGATTTCAAAATTGGCTGTGCCTGTTACCCGGAAGGACATATAGAATCAGCCAACGTGCAGCAAGACATTGACTTTTTGAAATTGAAACAGGATTGCGGCGCAGATTTTGCCATCACCCAACTGTTTTTTGACAACGAAGATTTTTATCGGTTCCGGGATGCAGCCAGAGCCGCCGGGGTGACGATGCCGATTATTGCGGGGATTATGCCGGTAACGGCCGTTAACCAGTTAGCCCGCTTTCAATCTCTGTGTGGTTGTGCCATTCCCACAAAACTGTCCAGGCTGTTAGCAGAAGACTCAGAAACAAGCATCGTTGAAAGAGGGATAATCTATGGCACGGCTCAGGTGCAAGACCTGCTGGATCAGGATATAAACGGCATTCATTTCTATACGCTGAACAAATCTTTTTCCTCAGCCGCCATCATTGCGGAACTGCACAAACGCGGCTATTACGCCTAGCGTTTGTGGCGTTGTCAACTGGCCAGGATTGAGCCAATTGTGAAACATTATTAGCTTATTATACGTATTTATTGATACCTTTTCAGGTGCGGCACATTGACAAAGTGCGCCGCACCTGATGATAAACAATATTCAGAATGAACAGGGAGTCCAAATGAGTCAATTTGACGAGTTAGCCAACGAGTTTTTAGCCCAAAAGCATATTGCTGTGGCCGGTGTTTCACGGTCTAGTGCCGAAGCCGCCAATGGTATTTACCGCACATTACGCGATAAAGGGTATCAGGTTTACGCCGTTAATCCGCAAGCCGATACAGTAGAAGGGGATACCTGCTATCCCAATATGCAAGCCGTGCCCGTGAAACTGGATGGCGCGATGATTGTTACGAAGCCGGAAATCAGCGAACAAGTTGTGGCGGATTGTGTGGCAGCAGGCGTGCCCCGGGTGTGGATGCACAACAATACGTTTATGCCGTCGAGTGTGTCTGATAAGGCAACGGCCGTTTGCCGCGAAAACAACATCACCGTGATTGCCGGTGGCTGCCCGATGATGTTCTTCGACACGGGTCACAAATGTATGAAATGGGTGCTGGGCGTGACGGGGCGGCTCCCCAAAGAATAAAAACAGTGGTTGGCATCTGTATCGTGCCAACCACTGTTCACTGCTCACTGAAAACTGTTCCCTAATTTTACTCGTAAGCCAACACTTCCCGAATTGTTAAACGAGCCGCGCTTCTGGCTGGCAGAATACTAGCAATCACGGACAAGCCAATCACCACTGCCAACCAGATGCCAAACCCTTGCCATGTAATACGCAGCGGCATCGCCACATCCAACATGGCGGTGCTGATGAGGCGCAGCAGCACAAAACTGATGGGGAATGAGAGCACCACGGCCACCGTCCAACTGATCAAGCCAATCATCATGCCTTCAATGACGACTGATTTGATGATCTCGCCATCCACCGCGCCAATGGCCCGCATGACGCCGATTTCGCGGGTGCGTTCCATGACGTTCATGCCCATGGTGCCCATGAGACCGATGCTGCCCACAACGGCCGTTAATATCGCCATAGAGAGCAAGAAAATCACCAAAATATTCATCGCCTGAGACTGCTGCTGACGTGTGACCATGCCCGCTTCCACATTCCCCACTTTGTAACCTTGTTCGCGCAAAACCAGACTAAGATCCTTACTCACCTGCTCCTGGCGCTCTAACGTTTCTGCATCAGCCACCACGCGAAAAGAAGCAGCCTGTCCAATCGAATCTGACAATCTGGACACCGTGTCATAATTGGCGTAAGCCAACGTGTCGCCCAGCATGTCGATGAACCGGAAAATGCCAACCACTTCCCACGCTTCCACACGATTCCCAGGCAGATCGACGCGCAGCGTATCACCAGGCTTCAAATCCGGGTAAATCGACCAAATCGAATCCGCGACCACAAATGCTTTTTCATCATCAGGTTCCAGCCAACGACCAGCCAGCATATCGGCTTTTAACAGCGTCGAGTTGTTCGGTGGCGCGACCATAATAACATTGGAAACAAACTCGTCGTTTTCATCCACAATTTCGCCATTCGCGCCGCCCCATCCTTGCACTTCTTTAACGCCCGGAATCTGGGAGACAACCTGTTCAACCTGTGAAATGCGATACGGTTCGCTCAAGCTGGCAGTGACATCTGCCATAAAATGCTGTCCCAGCATGTCCATAAAGCTATTGAGGGAATAACGCACGTTAAACACGGCAATGAAAATAGCTCCTGCCACAATGAGGGTAAACAGCGTCAGTGCCAAGCCGCCCTTTACGCCGAAAGGTATTGCGGATGGAGAGTAATAACGGCCGTGACAACCATTTAAACCAAACGCCCAACTTGTCCAACAAACCCGTGCCACTACTCTGTTCACCAGGGCCATCCTCACTAATAGCGCGGCGCACCGTTGTTTTAGATCCTTTGTTGACGGGGAAATAGCCCGCAATCAAGGGCACCGCAAAAGCGAGAATCACTTGCAGCACAACAACAGCAGGCACCACGCGGAAGCCTTGAATGGTAACACTCATAAAATTACCCATAAACAAAGCCAGCCCATAGCCTGCTGCCATACCCAACGGTACAGCAATCACCAGGGCAATCAATCCATAGCCCACAATCAAGGCAATATACATCACCGAGATATTAAAACTTCGCGCACCCACCAGTTTCATTACCCCAATTTGGCGGCGATGTTGTGACAAAAGTGCGTTGAGTGTATTCACAATCAAAGAACTGCTTAGAAGCATAATCAGCACCCCCAATGCACCCAGCACACTAACCATTGCCAAAACCGTAGAGGCCATTGGATGTTCAGTGGTTAAATTGGTATTGGTGCGGTAAACAGTGCCGCCATTGCGTTCGATTTTGTCTTCGACCAGTTTAGCCAGCGCCGCAATCGCCGCTTCATCGTCTCCAATTTCTGCTTGAACGTAGAGCCGATTGTAGCTATCTTGCCCACCCAGCCATTCAGCGGTATCTAGCGTCGCATAACCGCGTGGGGGGGCGGCAAAATCACCTGCCGCATACTGATCGCCCACCACGCCCACCACCGGCATCGTGCGGATGGTGCCGTCGGCTAATTGGATTAACGCTTCATCACCTGGCTGCAAACCAGTACTGTTCATGGGGTCTTCGCGCACCAGCAGTTCCCGATCATTGGGGAAAATGGTGCCGCTTACGGGGGTTAACAAGTTGATGTTTGACCGCGTGAAATCTTCTTCAGTCATTACGTCCAACGGTTTCCAGGTTTTGCCATCTAGGCCCACGCGCACCGAAACCATTTGGCGACCTTCAGCGGTAGATACACCAGGAATACGCTCTACCGCTTTAACAAATTCGTCATCAAACGGAGAAGTAATAACCTCGATGTTAGCCGGTTGTGCTGAGGCGTAACTTACTGCAATGTCCGTGGAAAAAATGGCATACATGGTGGCAATGGTTCCCACCGCAAACACGCCTACGGCAATGGAGGCCACCACTAAAGCGGTACGGGATTTATTGGTAGCTAAATCGGCTAATACTTTTCGCCAGCTTGGTTTTAAAAAATTGAGTTTCATGCGATCTCCAGTTGGCGGCGAGCCTCATTTTCTGCACGCCGTTCTTTGGCGACTTGCATGATTTGTTGTGATGTTTCTGGCGATTCGTCCATAATTTTAAAGAAGTGTTCTTTAGGGAGCAGGGCTAGTTCAACTGGTTGGCAACCAGCACGCACTGTGGCGAGGGCTTTTTCGTCACCCATTAGCTCGATCTCGCCGAAGAATTCGTTATGAGTCAGGGTGGAAACGGCCGTTTCCCCTTCTCCCATAATCTCCACCTCACCCTCAGCCACCATGTAAAAGTAGTTAACCGGCTCACCCTGGCGAATAATCACCTCGCCCGGCTCATAAATCCGTTTTTCCAAATCATTCGTCGCTTGCAGCATTTGCGGATGATCCAAAGAAGGCAGCGCACTGGCCACCGTCGGGTCAATAATCTTGCCATCAGAAATAATAATCGTGCGGTCAACGCGGCTGCGCAATGACGAGTCATGCGTCACCAGCAAAATCGTCTTGCCGCGTGCCGCCAGTTCCCGGAAAACGCGAATCACCACATCAGCAGAACGACTGTCCAGATTGCCCGTTGGTTCATCAGCCACAATAATAGAAGGATCCGTGGCAATCGAACGGGCAATTGCCGCCGCTTGCTGCTGTCCATTCGACACATTCGCGGGCAAATCATAAGCATGATCTTCCAACCCCACCATGCGCAGCAAATCCATCGCCCGTTTCGGCCGTTCCTGATACGAATAAACGTTGCAATAATCCATCGGTAAGATCGTGTTTTCCAACAGCGTCAACGTCGGCAGCAGTTGGAAGAACTGGAAAACAATGCCCACATTTTTGCCTCGCCACAGCGCCCGTTTACTTTCAGACAGGCTGTAAATATCCTCGCCCCCCATCAGCACCTGCCCGGAGGTGGGATGATCAATGCCTGTCAGCATGTTGAGCAGCGTCGATTTGCCACTGCCCGACTTACCCACAATCGCCACAAACTGCCCATACTCAATCTCTAAATCAACGCCCTTCAGCGCCGTAAAACTACCCGCCGCATTGACATACGTCTTCACCACATTTTGCAGCAAAACGGCCGGTTTCGACATGTCATGGCTTGATTTTGTGCTGAGATTAGCCAGTAAGTGGCTGCTGTCTTGCTCATCGTCTAAGGCAAATTCCACGACATCATCTACTTCAGTCGGGGCTTCCTCTGTCAATGCCTCCACCAACTTGCCATCAGATATAAGTAGTCGGCGGGAAAAACGACTGGCGAGATCCATGTCATGCGTCACCATGATGACGGTTTTGCCTTGCTCCACCAGTTGGGCAAAGATATTAAAAATGGTATCGGCCGTCACTGAATCCAGACTGCCCGTTGGCTCATCGGCCACAATGACATCCGGATCGTTGACCAGAGCGCGGGCAATTGCCACCCGCTGTTTCTGCCCGCCAGAGATGTGGGCGGGCAGCTTGTTGGCATGTTCGCTCAGTTCCACGATGTCCAGCAGTGCCAGCGCCCGTTCCCGACTGGGGCCAGGCTGGTAGCGTCCGGCAAAATCCTGCGGCAGCATAATGTTGTTGACCAAATCCAACTGTGGCATCAGTTCAAAAGATTGGTAGACGATGCCCATATTTTCGCCGCGCCACACAGACAGTTCATCCTGGCTCATTTCACCGATGGAAAGTGGTTTGACGTCGCCATTCTTTTTGCTTTGGGCTTGCGGACTATACAGCACTTTGCCGGAGCTAATCCGGCTTACACCGGAGATCATATTGAGCAATGTTGTTTTGCCCGCGCCAGATTTACCGATGATGCCCAGGAATTCTCCTCTTTTTACAGCAAAAGAAACGCCATTGAGGGCGGCAAAGTCACCCGCACCCGTTTTATAAATTTTGGCGACATCTTGTATTTGAAAAATTGTTTCAGTCATAAAGATAGAGTCCTTCTTGAAGGGTTAAAAGTTGCAGGGTTGCAAGTTGCAGGGTTGCAAAGTAATGAGATTACCCTGCCACTTAGCCACTTTGCCACTTTGCTTCTGTCAGTGGTGTGAAAACTAGCATTAAATCGTTGGCTAACCGTTGACACTCGTCTGGAGCCATGCAGCGCACGATTTCTTGATATTGCAAACTGTGTTCCAGTAAAATTTGCGACCATTCTTGGTCTTCTGTTTCTTCTTGCGCCATGATGCCAAAGGCAAAACCGCCCAAGAGGCATAGGTTAGCAGGTGTAATGATGCCGTCAATCGGCAATATATCTGAGAGATAGGCCAGGAATTTTTGATGCCCGTCATGGTGGCGCAAACGCAGGGCGATGACCATCATGATGCCTACGCAGTACCGAATTTCTTCAGGACCATCTGGGGGAACCCGTGCCAGCAGTTCTTCTGGGATTTCTCCTTGCGGAAATTCGCCTTGTCGAGCCTGTTCTAAAAGGAAATGTTTTAATTCTTCTTGGCTTAAATCCAGGTTCCCAAATTTTTCTACAAATTGTTGTTTGTGACTTTCAGGTATAACAGGGCAGAAAAGGCGCTCGGCACGGCCGGGGCCAGATTTGCCTTCTGCCATTTGATATTCAGAAGTGACCATGCCTTTTTCTTCCAGCAGCCGCAGCATATCGTAGGCGGTAAAAGGGCTGACACCCAATCGCTCTGCGAGCATGGAGTAGTGGATGGGGCCATTGACTTCACTGGTCAGGGTGATTAAGTTTTCAACAAATTCGGTTTGTCTGCGTGTTAATTTCATAAAAATCCAAAATTTCCATATTTTTCCAAAATTCCCAAAATATTAAACGCGATCAGATGGTGCATGTCAACCCCATCAGGACAAATGTCCCTGGTTACTCCTTTGTGAAGAACGTCACTTTTAATGTTTCGTTCATATTGAGCTTGAATATCTGATCTTATTTTTGTATAGTCGGGAGGATAAATTGAAGAAAAGGTTTGGGTAACTGACGAAATAGGTGGAATAAACCACAAGGAAACCCAAAGCTGCCATGAAAACGGCCGTTCGTCTGGGTCAGGCACCGGAAAATCAAACCGGTGCTTTTTTATTGGTACAGTTAATTGAAACTGTAAGGCTTTGCGTGGATGTTTAGGTGACGCAGAATATTGAAACTAAAGTTGAGGTGGAATTCTTATGAAAGACATTGTTTATGACCTGATTGACCAGGAAGAAGTACGGCAGCGAGAACAGATTGGGCTGATTCCTTCAGAAAACCAGATATCACCAGAGGTAACGGCCGTTCTCTCTTCCTGTCTCTCTAGCAAATATGCAGAGGGCTACTCGAAACGCCGCTATTACGAGGGCAATCAAATCGTCGATGAGATTGAAACCCTGGCGATTGAGCGTTTGAAAGCACTCTTTGGCGTGCCCTATGCCAACGTACAGCCCTACTCCGGCTCACCAGCCAACTCCGCCATTCAGTTTGCCCTGTTGGAGCCGGGTGACACCATTATGGGCCTGGAACTGGCGGGTGGCGGGCATCTAACCCACGGACATCCAAATGTCACCTTCTCCGGCAAATACTTTAATCCCGTGCAATACGGACTGGATGAAAACGACCGCATTGACTTTGGTCAGGTATTGGCCTTGGCTCAAGAACACAAGCCAAAAATGATCATCGCGGGCACCACTGCCTACCCGTTCGTCCTGGATTTCGCCAAATTCCGTGAAATTGCCGATGCCGTGGACGCCTGGCTGGTGGCTGACATTTCGCACATCACCGGGCTGGTCATAGGCGGACAGCATCCCTCGCCCGTGCCCTACGCCGACGTGATTATGTCTACCACACACAAAACCTTCCGCGGTCCGCGTGGCGCCATGATTTTGGTGACAGAACGCGGTCTGGCACGCGACCCCAAATTGGGCACAGCCATCAATTCGGCGATTATTCCCGGGTTGCAAGGCGGCCCGCATTTGCATACCATCGCCGGCATCGCCATTGCCGCGCGGCAGGCAAGTGAACCCGCTTTTCAGGTCTATGCCCAACAAGTCTGCGACAATGCCGATACCCTGGCTGAGGCTTTGATCGCACGGGGCATCAAACTGGTGGGCGACGGCACAGAAAATCATTTGATGGTGCTTGATTTCACGCCGATTAGCGTCGGGCTGGGCACACAGGTGGCGTTTGCGCTGGCTGTGGCTGGCATTTATGCCAATCGCAACACCATCCCCAACGAACCAGGCTCGCCGTTTTATCCCTCTGGACTGCGCATCGGCACGCCGCTGGTAACAACACGCGGCATGGGCGAAGCGGAAATGGTGAAGATTGCTGACTGGATCGTGCGGGTGGTGGATCATGTCAAGGAAGAGACACTGCCGGTTGACAGTAAAGAACGCGCAGCCTTTTTGAAAGCCTTTAAAGCGCGGGCGGCTGCGGATCCGGTCTTGTTGGGGATTTGTGAAGAAGTGAAAGCGGTGGCGAGCCAGTTTCCGTTGTTTGCAAAATAGGTTTATACAAGTTTGCAAGGACACTGATACGGAGGCACACTGATATCTTTTACCGGTGTTCCTCTGCATCAGTTCTCTTGAATAGACATCGCATCAACCGATCGGTTGATTTAAGAATCAAACGGCCGTTCCTCCCCATTCATCCATTCACCTGATTACAACAACCTGCAATCTCCGTATGATTGAAGCATCACATCACAAAACGGAGATTATCATGACACTACTTGGACTTGTTCATTTAATTTTTGGCTTAACGGCCGTTTTCACCGGCACCATCGTCGTGTTCATACGCAAAGGCACACGCGCCCACCGCTCCATCGGTTATGTCTACTTTACGAGCATGTTGGGAACCAACATCACCGCGCTTTTCATCTATCGGCTGACGGGAACCATCAACTTTTTCCACATCGCAGCGGTTTTTAGCTTGCTGTTTTTGAGTGTGGGCATGGGCGCTGTTATCTTCCACCGACCACGCAAATCATGGCTCAACTTGCATGGGGCGATGGTAACGGGGTCTTATGTGGGCGTATTATCGGCCTTTTTTGCAGAAATCACGACGCGCATTCCTGGGGTGCATTTTGGACTAGCGGCTGGGGCGACAACTGCCGTTGTCACTGCCATTGGTGTCTACTTCATCATGACACGTATGGAAACTGCCATCCGCAATATGAATCCACGACGGGCAAGTGGTGATTAACGATTTATGATTTTTGATTGACGATTAGGTGGGCTGCCAGCGTTGATACGTTTTGGGATCATCCAGGTCGATGAGAACGGATTCGTCGGCAATTTCAACGAGGTGGATGGCATCTGGCTGGCGGCGCAGTAAATCTCGGGGGGCGGAACCGGGTGACAGCGCCAACAGGTCTGGAAAGAAGCGGCGGCTTATGAGGACGGGATTGCCGCGCTGCCCATTGTAAACAGGAGCGATGATGTCGCCTTTGCCTTGGCGATAAGCGGTTAGCAGGTGGTCGATGATGGCGGGGGTGACGAGCGGCTGGTCGGCGAGCATGACAAGGATGGCGTCAGTGTTGGTGGGGAGATGGCGAACGGCCGTTTGCAGTGAAGAGATCATTTCCCCAGAGTTATAGTGCACATTGTGTACCGCTTCAACATCTTCAGCCAGAGCAACCGCTTCAACAGCGCTCGCCTCATGACCAGAAATTACAAGACTATCGTGAAGGGATGAGGCTTTGAGATTTTGCAAGACCTGCCCCAGCACCGTGGTATCGCCCCAGGGGAGAAGCTGCTTGGTTTGCCCCATGCGTTTGCTTTCTCCGGCGGCCAGGACAACGGCCGTTATCCTGCCCCCACACTTCACGCACCGGTTCGTCGGCTTGCATTGCGCCTAACACAACGCGCTCGATACGTGGTGCTTGCAACACCAACTGCGCAATTTCTCGCGCGCGAAGTCAGCCGTTCTTCACTGTCCACCTTGTTCAACAATGGCACGATGCGTGCCTCATCCGGCACATTTTTGAGTCCGCCCAGGGGATGGATTAAAAGCCGCGCCACCGCCTGCGCCGTCAGCATCCCATTAACAATTGACAATTGACCATCAGCCATTAACAATTCTTCTACTTTTTCCGGGCGATGGGCGATTTCGGATAACGGCCGTTCCAACGCATCCATCCCCACCACCGGCACCACCAGCGTGGCATCCGGCGGAATAACTGGTTCATGATCGGCAGGCGCTTTGATGGGTCTCATGCGGGAACCATCCGCTTCCACCAGCACAAAATCCACGTCTGGCCGTGCCAGCATTTGTCCTGGCAGTGTCAACGGAATACCAAACGCCTTCTCTCCACGTTCTCCCACTTCCCCAATCACCAAACACTGCCCAAACTCATCCAAGTTTTCTGACACGCGCTTAAAAAACGCCGCGTCCTCCGCGCTCTCCGCGGTAAAAAACACAGTCGCCGCCGCCAACTTCATCTGTGCCGCAAAAATGCGCGTGGTGGTGGTGACGACGATGCGCCCGGGAGCGAATTCGCCAGGGCAAACATGAGGCTTGTTTTGCCGCCGCCGCCCACGATGGCAACGAGTTCATTGGTTTCTTGCAGGTTGAAGGCTTGTTGTAAGGTGTGGTTAGGCATAGAAGTGTGTTGGGAGATTGGAGATGCGAGACAAGATTAGTAATGGTACCGGCCTTGCAAGAACTCAACCCGATTACTGGTAACGCGATAGACAATACGATGTTCTTGCGTTAAGCGTCTTGACCACGTGTTCGCATCCAGATATTTGAGCGGCTCTGGCTTGCCCAGCCCTTCAAATGGATCACGCATAATCGCTTCAATCAATTTGAAGGCACGCAAGGCCGTTTTGCGGTCTGTTTTCACCCAGTATTCTAAATCTTCTCGGAATTCTGGGTGAAAGACTGCTTCACGCGGGTTCATCGGCTAGTCCCAGTTCACTTTTCAATGATTCGATTGATTGGGATGGCTCTGAATTCAAGCGTGCTCGTTCTAGTGCCGTTAACAGGCGTTCTGCGTTTTTGGGAGAGCGCAATAAATGGGCTGTTTCTAGCAAACTATTCAGTTCATTAGCCGAAATCATGATCACGTCTTCATGTCCACGCCGTTGAATGACAACAGTTTCCCGATTGTTAGTCACGGCATCTAGGAATTCAGCTAAATTGGTGCGCACATTCGTATAAGTTGTGGCAATCATAAAACACCTCGCTAATTGTACAGAAATACTGTACAGAATTTAGCTAAATAAGTCAACAAATTAACGGCCGTTACTTCTACCCGCAACTTACGACTGTTTGTTCATCCTGGTTAAGATGGCTTCTAAGACGCCGCCGCCGATGGCGAGTGCTTTGTCTGAGATGGTGAAGCACGCGGTCTACATCCTGTCGCGCATCTACATCACCGATTTTTAAGTTCTGGGTAACGGCCGTTTCCTCAGCAATCAGTCCGCGAATCACCCCGTCAAACGGAGCCAGCACCGGCTGTCCAGCCACCTCGCCAATCAAATCACCTTCACCAACCAAATCGCCAATCGCCAATCTCCACTGCACCACGCCCTCGACTGGCGCACGCAGCACGCGCTCTTTGCCTTTGCCCGCGATGATGCCCGGCGTGCCTGTGTTGGGCAGTGCCGGTCCCTGCCAGATGACGCGCCCCAGGCTGTGTCCGCGCATGGTTTCGATGACGGCGTGGCAGTCCACACCAGCGGTGAAGCCAGGGCCGAGGGCGATGACGAGGGGAGCCTGGTCGATATGGGTGTCGATGTTTCGTTTGGCGAGGCGGGCGTCGATAATAATGAATTGTGAGATTGTGGGCGACTTGAGGCCGCTTGTGAATTGTGAATGATGTGGCAATTCAGGCGAAACGAGAATCGGGATGATGCCGGCTTGAGCCAGTTGCAGAGCTTCTTCAGGAGAATGAACGAGTTGGGCGTGCAGGTCTTCGACGGTGACTGTGTTTTGCAAAACGGCCGTTGCCAATGCCACTGTGCGCCGGATCACTAACGGCCGTTCCAGTTCCAGCACTACTAGCGGAAAACCAGCCTTATGCAGCCGGTAAGCCACACCAGTCGCAATATCACCGCCGCCACGGATAACAACGAGAGAATCAGAGAATAGCATAGATAAAAATCCTAAAACACGTACAAAATAACGAATAGTGCATAAAACGCCAAGTTGGATTCATGAAACCACCATAAATCGCGTATTAAGTAGGTGTGTAAGCTGATGAAATCATAATGCAATAATAGCATTCAGAACTGAACGTCTAAGGGGAAGTTATTATGACACAATCATCTGAATTTGAAACAAGTTACGCTACATTTGGCTTAAAACAATCGTATCATCAATTACGATATGCTTTGGGGAAACGTGGTGCATCCAAGGATGGCATGACAATCCTTTTTGATACCGTGCTTGAATCAGAAAAGAGGATGGAATCCATCTACGGTGGCCCAATTGAAGACAAAGATATCCTTGAAATTGGCCCAGGCCAAGGCATGACACGAGCGTACTATTTTGGGCAGAAAAATCGGATTACCACACTCGATACAGATGTTATTGCGCGGGGAATAGATGTGCCAGCCTATTGGCAAATGCTGCATACAAATGGTATCGGACGAGTACTAAAGTCATTTGGGCGTGAACTCATCATAGGGCGCAAAGACCGATCAACATGGGCAGACATCATTGGCGCCAAAAAGTTAACTGCGCCAGAAAATTTATATGGCGATATTTGCCAGGAAGTTCCCAAAGAAAACGCCTTTGATGTCGTGATGAGTTGGTCAGTTTTTGAGCATGTTCCTGATCCAGACGCCGCATTAGACAATATTTTAAGAGCATTACGACCGGGTGGTATTTTTTATATCAGCTTACATCTATACACATCAAATTCTGGGCATCATGATATACGTGCTTTTACAGGCAATGAATATGCCTTGCCATTATGGGGCCACTTGCGGCCGTCTACCCAAGATATGATCACCCCTAGCTCTTATTTAAATGAATGGCGACTGTCACAATATCGGGAAACGTTTTCTGCAAAAGCGCCAGGCCATGTGGAAATTCTTGAGAAATTTGAACATCCAGAAGTATTTGGCCCCGCGCTTCAAGGAGAACTTCGTGAAGAATTAGCCGATTACGATGACGATGAACTGCTTACCGTTAATGTTGTCTATATCGGTAAAAAACCGGAATAATTCAGACATTAAAAGTTGCTCAATTGAGAGCTAAAAGAAATGAAAAAGCCTGCGGCGATAATCTCGCCGCAGGCTTTTTTGTACCCAGATTTTATAGTGGAACAGAATCTAGCCGTGTTCTTTCAGTTTTGCCACGACTTTGTATGGCATGAGCGGAATCTCGTCGAACCAGATGCCCGTGGCATCATGCAGGGCGGCAATAATGGCGGGAGCCAGCGGCAAGAAGGGCATTTCGGCCATGCCACGTGCCCCCCAGGGGCCAATCGGGTCTGGTATTTCCATGATGATGGATTCGACATGGGTGGGTATGTCTTTGATGCCAGGAATGAGGTATTGGCTCAAGTAAGGATTAAGAATGCGGCCATCTTTGAGCTGTAAATTTTCCATCAGCGCGTAGCCATGCGCTTGCACCACAGCCCCTTCAATCTGCCCTTCAACCAGCATGGGGTTGATGGCTTTGCCCACGTCATTGGCACAAACCACGCGGTCGATGCGGATGTGGCCGGTTTCCACATCTACCGTTAGCTCAACGGCTTCGGCAACATAACCATAGGCAAAGTTGGGCATACAAACGCCCGTTTCCGGGTCATAGGGTTGAGTCGGGAGGCGGAATATATTTTTCATGGGCGATGGCCGGGCGTTCCTCGTTTTGCCATTTCTCCAACGCTTTTTCGGCAGCCTGGCGAATGGAATTGCCTGCCATAAAGGTCATGCGCGAAGCCGAGACGGAGCCGGAATTGCCACTGCTGGCTGTGTCGGACATGTCGATTTCAACGAGAGCTACATCTACATTAACGGCCGTTGCTGCCATTTGTTTGAGCGCGGTGTGAGACCCTTGTCCCACCTCGGCGGCGGCGTGGTGCAAAATCACCTTCTCGATTTCTTTTCCGCCGTGTAACTCAATAATCGCTTCACAATTCTCTGGAGCGCCAAAAGAAAAGCCAACATTCTTAAACGAACAGGCAATGCCTCGCCCTCTTTTTAACGATTGAGGATTAGAGACTAAAGATTGTACGCTGGAAAACTGTCCACCGTTCACTGTTAACTGTTCACTGTTAACTGATAACTGTTCACTGCCCCAGCCAACCCGTTCCGCACAAGTTTCAAGCACTTCGGTCAGACTGACGCCTTTGGGCATAGGCGTTTGCACGGTGAGCATACTGCCGTCTTTCAGGATATTTTTCAGACGTAGTTCAACGGGGTCGATGCCCAGCATTTCAGCCAGCTTGTTCATCTGGTTTTCGGCGGCAAATGCCCCTTGTGGGCCGCCAAATCCTCGAAAAGCACCGCCAGGCACGTTGTTGGTGGTGATGGCGTAGCTGTCGAGGTGGGCGTTGGGGATTTCGTAGGGGCCAGTGACCATGAGGTGGAAGTTGCCCAACACTTTGGTGCTGGTGTAGGCATAAGCGCCACTATTCATGAACACTTCGGCGGAAACGGCCGTTATCATGCCATCATTTGTCGCGCCCCACTTTGTTTTAACCACCGCCTCGTGCCGTTTGTGATGGCCGCGAATCGAATCTTCGCGGGACCAAACCATGCGCACAGGGCGGTCAATCCCTCGTTCATGCAAACGCATCGCCGCCAGCCCCAGCACAATCTGCAGTGACATATCCTCCCGTCCACCAAAGGCACCGCCAATGGCTGGATAGATGATGCGCACTTTCTCCAGCGGCAAACCCAAAGAGTGAGCTACTTGTTCCTGGTCTTCGTGTGTCCACTGCCCGCCAATTTCGATAGTAACGCGCCCTTCCTCATCCATATAACTGAGGCCCGCTTCTGGCTGGAGATACGCATGTTCCTGATAAGGCAAGTGATATTCGCTTTCCACAACCACATCGGCTTCTGCCCAGCCAGCCTCCATATCTCCTTTGCGAATCTGATATTTCTTGAGGATATTGGTGCCATCAGCGCGGTTGACAATGACCTCATCCTTCATCGCCTCAAACATATCGGTGACGATGGGCAACTGTTCCCACTGAATCTGAATCTTGGCGCAGGCAATAGCCGCCGCTTCTTCCGTTTCCGCCACGACGAGAGCCACATGGTCACATTCCCACAAGCTGATATCGCTGTAAGGTTTGGGGCTGCCGAGACCTACAAAAACGGGTTGATCTGGCACGATGAGGCCATATTCGTTGACAGGCACATCTTTTGCTGTGAAAACAGCAACAACACCAGGAACGGCTTCTGCGGCCGCTATATCCATCGACAGCATACGGGCATGGGGTTGCTCGCTAAATAGCACTTTGCCATATAACAGGTTTTCTGGCGACCGGTCGCCAGAGTATTCAGCAAGCCCTGAAACTTTTCCTTTAGCATCCACACGCGGGATGGATTGGGTGTTAATTGTCATAGAGTTCTCTCTGCTTAATACGAAACACGTGTGTGACGGTAAAAAATCTTAAAAACTGATAACCGTGACACCTTGAAGGTTGCCAACTTGTTCCAATGCCCGACTATTCTTCATACGGGTTTTTTGAATGCGAATGAAGAGATGCTTCTCCTGTCCGCCGCCGTCCTTCCGGACTGGCAATCATAAATCCAAACATCAGGAATGATTGCATAATAACGACAACAAAGAGGATCAGAACTGCCATAATTACCCAATTAGGAACCTGTCTAGGAAGACCCATACTGTAGAAAGTGCTGTATCTTAAAACGTTTGTGTCAAAGACATATTTCACTAAAAAGTAGGCAGCTACAGTTGTGATTGCCAGCCAAATAAAGGCGATAATAGTTTTGCCTGTCATGCCTTGACGTGCTGCAGTTTCTTCATCTCTCTTCTTTTCAAGTCTCATAGTACATCTCCAAAAATGGGTGTGGGGTGGCTTTGTAAGGCCACCAACCAGCCACAGCTATATCGGTTTTAGGATGCCGCTTCAGCCGCTTTTTCCACAGCCTCGATAATCTTGTAATAACCGGTGCAACGACATAAATTGCCAGCAAAGGCTTGTTGAATTTGAGCCAATTCTGGGGAAGGATTTTCTTCAAGCAGCATGGCGCCTGACATTAAAAAGCCAGGAATACAGTAGCCGCATTGCACAGCGCCCGTGTCGATAAAGGCTTGTTGCAGTGGATGAAGTGTGCCATTAGTCGCCAAGCCTTCGATGGTGGTGATGGTGGCGTTATGGGCACGGGGCGCTGGAACCAGGCAAGACATGACGGCCATGCCATCTAAAATAATGGTGCAAGCGCCACATTCGCCTTCAGCACATCCTTCTTTGGTTCCGGTGAGATAGCCTTCATCGCGCAGCCAGTGGAGGAGTGTTTTGTGTATGCCGCCAACGGCCGTTATCTTTTTACCATTCACCGTTGCTGTAATCACCCCATCTTTATCATGACTAGCTGTAAACTCAGAGCCAGTGGGGAATTCGCCATGAGTATCGCCCCAGAGCATGGTGGGGGCTTGCGGCCAAGTGGTCCGTTCTGCCCCGTCACGCAGGGCGGCGAGGGCGCGTTTTGTGAGTACGCCCACCATTTCCGTGCGATAGACGGCTGGCCCGCGCACATCGTCGATGGGGGTGGCGGTGGCTGCCGCCAAGCGGGCGGCTTCGGCGATGGTTTCATCGGTCAACTGTTTGCCGACGAGATACGATTCTGCTTTGGGGGTGGGAATGATGGTGGGCGCGACACAGCCCTGGGTGATGGCGGCTTGTTTCACCGTTTCGCCATCCGCCTCAAAATCGAGAATCAGCGCCAGGTGGATGACGGAGATGGCCTGGGCACGGCGCAAGCCGAGTTTCACAAACACACCGCGAGCGGTGGCCGGCATGGGGGCAAAGCTGATGTCTACCAGCATTTCATCTGGCTGCATGACGGTTTTGCGCACGCCTGTGTAAAACTCGGAAAGCGGCACTTTTCTCTCCCCGTTGACTGAGGCCAGGGTGACGGTTGCATTTAACGCCC
Organism: uncultured Chloroflexia bacterium; assembly: GCA_963747345.1. Taxonomy (GTDB): domain Bacteria; phylum Chloroflexota; class Anaerolineae; order Promineifilales; family Promineifilaceae. The sequence continues at coordinate 270,615 of CAVVFA010000030.1, forward strand.
ACAGCGGCGAGATGGTGTCGTTGGCGGGGCTGCCGGTGATGATGTTGCCCGCCACGGTGGCGCGGTTGCGCAGCTGCGGCGAGGCAACTTCTCAGCAAGCCTGAGCCAGCGGGAGTGCTTGTGCCACCAGCAGCGGCGACGCGATGACCTGATTATGGGTCACGAGCGGGCCGAGGTGGATGGTGCCATCGTCGTCTTGGCTAATTTTGTTGAGGCCAGGGAGACGGGTGATGTCGATGAGCATGTGGCAGTTGCGGCGTTGTCCCCGTTCCAGTTCCAGAAGCAGGTCTGTTCCACCAGCTACAAGTCGAGCAAAACGGCCGTTTTTAGCCAGCAGTTTCAAGGTTTCATCAAGGGTGGTTGGTGTTTCGTAACGTGAAATGGTGTGTGGTTGGTTCATAGCTCAAGTATTCATTTAAGCGGCTCAGGTGTCAAGTGTTTTTGATAGGAAAATCGGGGCAGACGGTTGAAATCTTGGCTTAATTGCTCAGGCGTTTGCCTGTTCCTTGGCGGCGCAGCATGATGATTTCGGCCATGATGCTAATGGCAATTTCGTTGGGGTCTTCGGCGTTGAGTTCCAGGCCGATGGGAGAATGAAAACGTGCCAAATCGGCTTCTGTGAGGCCATCTTCTTGCAGCAGGCGGATGGTTTCGGCCCAACGGCGGCGACTGCCCATCACGCCAATGTAGGGTGCGGGTGACTGGGCGAGGGTGGGCAGAATGTGGCGATCTACGGTTACATTGCGGGTGACGACGACGACGAATGTGTTGCCGCGTGATGGGGGCTGTTTTTTGCACGTCTTCAATGCTGCCGGGAATGTAGATGTCTGCTTCGGGGATGACGTCTGGCGAGACGAGTTCAGGGCGGTCGTCGCTGACGACGACGCGGTAGCCCATCCATTTGGCGAGGCTGGCAACGGCTTGCCCCACATGGCCGCAGCCCAGCACCAAGACGGTGGCTGGCGGCTGATACCGTTCGCAATACACTTCTAGCTCGCCGCCGCATACGCCGGGGTCGCCGCGCTCGGCGTCGACGAGGGTGTAGGGGATGGTGCGCGGTTGTCCGTCTTGCAGCACTTCTTGGGCGATGGTGCGCACCCGTGCTTCTAATTCGCCGCCGCCGATTGTGCCACTGGAACGGCCGTTTTCGTAAAATATCATCTTGGCACCTGCATGGCGGGGGGTGGAGCCGCGTGTTTTGATGATGGTCGCCAGCACCACGGTTTCGCCAGCTTCTTGGGCGGCAAGGAGTTTAGCTACGATTTGGGGATTGGTATCGTTACTCATAAAAAATCATTGAGGATTGAGACACCAGCCAGCGACCCAGCCAGTTCGTCCATCGGAACGTTGCAGGAGGAAAAAGGTTTGGGGGAATTGTTCTCCAGTCAATACAACCTGGACTACCTCTTCTGTTGAGCCGACGATGGGTAAGGTGTACTCAGCCTGGAAGGTCATTTGGTGGTCTTGCACAGGCGGGGTGGTCGGGGTGACCTAAAATGACGGATTCATTTCCAGCTATGGTTTTGCCACATTGGCCTCTGGCGGCACATTCTTCACTGCACACCAGGGTGCCTTGTTGTTGGGGAGCGCCTTCTACAACGGGCGCTTCATCGCCGCCCCGACTACATCCCAAGACAACTAGCAGAAAAAAAAGAGCCAGCCCAAATAGGCTGACTACTGATTTGTGTTGATGCGGATGAATGAGAAACGGCCGTTTCACGGAGCCTCCGATGATGATTTTCAATGAACTTTTTGTACGGTATTGTTCTGCTGTGTAAACTGCGGAGAAATTAACGCCAATCCCAGATGGCTTCCCCATCTAAGACACGCTGCACTTGTGTTGGGAAGGCCGTTGATTTTAACGGTTTGCTGATGAACCCATTAAAACCGGCGTCGCGGGCTTTTTGCACATCTTCTTCAAATGTACCGGCGGTGACGGCCACAACTTTTGCCCCAGCTAATATGGGATTACTTCTAACGGCTTCAAGCAGTTCAAAACCACTCCTTCCCGGCATATTAATGTCAACCAGAAACAGGTCTACTTGCGGCAGTTTGGGGGCAAATTCTAAGGCGGCATCGGCGGATTTGCGTGAATAACATTGGTCAGCACCACCTAAGCGCAACAAATCCATCGTGACGAGCAGCGCGTTCGGGTCGTCTTCAACAACTATGATGTAAGCATCAGCTAGAGAGGTCATAAATTTTTAATCCAAAATATCAGATTTGATAGGTAATTTTATGTGGCGAGTGTATCAAAATAGAAGGGTATCATCAATGATTAAGCCCTAAGCGAGTTCAAGTAGGGGCAAAACGGCCGTTTCTTCTGCTTCATGAAGGGGAAGTGAAATGGTAAACGTACTACCTTTGCCTACTGTACTCGTAACGGTGAGCGATCCCCCGTGCCGTTCAATAAGATGTTTGGTAATGGGCAGTCCTAAACCAGTGCCAATCCGTTTACGGGCGGCCGTTTCATCAACCTGTCGGAACTCTTCAAAAATCGCTTGATGATATTCTGGCGGAATGCCAATACCGGTATCTTCAACCGAAATAGTAAGCGTTTTGGAGCTAGGGATGACACGCAAAGCTATATGGCCTTTTTCTGTATATTTCGCCGCATTGCCTAATAAGTTAATCAATGATTGCTTGATGCGCATTTGATCGACAGTTACAATCGGCCATTCATCAGGATATTCTCGCTCAAGCTCAATTTCGTAGTCTTTGTCTAACAACAAGCCTCGGGTACTGGTCATCGCCTCTTCGCAAATGTGATAGAGGTGTGTTTTTTCAAGGTGGAGCTTGAATTCACCCGATTCGATTTGAGCCATATCCAGCAAATCGTTCAAGACAGTCAATAAATGCCAGCCAGATTGTTCGATGCGTCCCAGGTAATCTTTTTGCCCATCAGTTACTACACCACGACCGCCCAAGGTTAAGATATGGGCAAAGTTTACAATGGAGTTCAAAGGTGTACGCAACTCATGACTGACGTTGTTCATGAAGCGTGTACGCAAATCTCTTTCGCCAATGGCATCCTGCCGAGCTAAGTCCAGTTGACTGTTCATGAAGTTCAAACGGCCGTTTGTCATTCGTAATTCTTCTTGTGTGCTAAATAAATCATCACGCCGTTGTTGGGCACGCAAGTGTAAATGACTTGTCGATTCGACAGCAATTTGCCATTCAACTGCACTCAAGTAGGCAACCAAACTGAGCAAAAAGTTAATGGCGATGGGAGGTAAAAAATTGAGCAGTGTGTACACAGAGAGTTCGCCAATAAACCAGAAACCAATCATCATGAATAATAAAGATAAACCCCAAGTAATAAAACCAGAGGATGGCGGTAAAATCATGCTGGAAATTATGATAAATAGACCGTAAAGATACGGATAGACACCTATACTATCTGGGTTATAATGGCTCATCATCACGAGTGTAATCATGACAAGATTGAGAATAGTAAAGATCCATCCACCCACTTCTTGATTGCCGCGCTTAATAAGGTTCCAGGCCACAACGATGCCAATTGGCCCCAAAATAGCATAAGCAAGAAACTGCCATCCATCTGCAAACCCGTATGTTACAGCAACTGCCAAACCGGTAAATATGATAATAATAGCAGTGACTGGGAAGATTATTTGACTGGAATCTGCACGTAGTTCTTGCCGGTATTCTTGATCCATAATGGCCATTCTAACCTATGGGAAACGTATCATCCGTTTATAGGGAGTGAATTTTTCATGAAGGCGTGTCCTGCTTCTTCCAAGAAATCCTTCCCCTATTTGTTACCTTGACGGTACCTTAACCCTTAAAATTCTTGTTAAGTCTTTCATTATATTAAATACGAATCTAAATTACAGCGGGAAAAGTGTACCAGTGGAGTCTCGTCATTTTTTTTGAAAGCGTCATCAATACAGCGTAACAAAAACAGCAGCCCCGCAGTATCGAAAATTCTTGACACCGCGGGGCTACTTAAATGTTCTGTTTGTCTTGGTTGTGAGGTATCTTCTCAATATTCAGGTCTTTGCCGCGATCTATTGAGATGTCACGTTGTGAGGAGAGGATGTTAAAAACAAACGGCCGTTGTTACTTTTTGCGGGCCAGGGCCATTTGCCAGGGGAAGGAGTAGCCGTGCCAAAGGATATCAACAACACCGGAAAGCATTTGCCGGAAGGCTCGACCGCTGTAATTGTGAAGATGCTCTGGGTCATTTCCCCATTGTCCTATATGTTTGCCCCGTAGGAAATTTGCTCCCCGGAAGTATGGCTCATGAGGCACACTCATAATTAAATATTCTGATGAGACACGGGCTAATTCACGGACGCCAACGGCCGAGTCTGGGATATGTTCTAAAACTTCCAAGCAGGTGACTAAGGGAAACGAGTTGTCTGCGTAGGGTAAGGCGTGGATGTCGGCCACATTGGCCCGAAGTTGCGGAATGAGGTTGGCTCGTGACCATTGAATGGCCTCGAAGCTAAAATCTGCTCCGGTATAGTCGAGATTTTGCCCTTGTCCCTGAAGAAATTCTAATAAGAACCCTTCGCCGCAACCAGCATCCAACATGCGGTTAACACCCGTCTGCTGAATTAAGCCCGCAATTTTCTGATGAAAATTCTGGATGAGGGCTGCTTGGTATTTGTTTGGATTTGTATGTTTTTGTAAATTGCCATGTCTTGCGTTGATTTGTTCTTCTTCTCTTGTCATTGCCATACTCGCCTGATGCTATATTCTTCGCCGGGATCATAGAGGTAGTAGCGCACCATTTCACCTAGCAAACCAATGGAGATTAATTGGAACCCCAATATCATGCTGAGAATCCCGACAGTAAAAAGGGGTCTTGTGCCGATGGGGGGAATGTCGGCAGTGCCCATTAAGCGAAGAACCCATGAAATTGCAAAATAGATATTGATCAATACGCCGACCATAAAAACGGCTATTCCCGTCCAACCAAAGAGACGGAGTGGATTACGGGCGTAGCGCATCAAAAAGAGAACCATGATGAGATCCATAAAGCCACGAAAGGCTCGCCCTGTGCCATATTTTGATTCGCCTTTGTACCGTTCGTGATGGATAACGGGTTTTTCGACAACGCGGAATCCTTTCCATACGGCTAACAGGGGGACAAAACGGTGCAGATCGCTGTAGAGACGGATGCCTTTGATGACGCTGCGCCGATAGACTTTGAAGCCGCAGTTTAGGTCGTTGAATGTGGTTCCTGTTGATTTTGTAACGAGGTAGTTGAATAGTTTGGATGAGAGTTTCTTTTTTGACTGATCTTGTCGTTCGGTGCGCCAAGCGCTTACGAGATCGTACCCTTTGTTTAGTTCGGCTATCATGGCTGGGATTTCGTCTGGGTCGTCTTGTAAATCGGCGTCCATGGTGATGAGGATGTCGCCTTCTGCTTGCTCGAAGCCAGCGACTAGCCCGGATGTTTTGCCGAAGTTGCGTCGAAATTCGATGATGCGGACGTGGGTTTTGTCTTGCTCGTATAGTTTTTCTAACAGGGCCAGGGAATTATCGGTGCTGCCGTCATCAATGTAGACGATTTCGTAGGAAGGATCTAGCGGGATGAGAACGGCCGTTAATCGTTCATGCAATACCGCTAAATTTTCTTCTTCATTTAATAGTGGGATGATTACAGAGATTTCAGTCATAAGTAGGGTCGCAAAATACCAAGCAAGTTGTTAGATAAAGACGCTGGATTCTACCATACGAATAAAGGGAAGCTAGGAAGAAGCGCGTTCACGCCCCCTCAAGTTTAGGAAGCGGAGGAGCGTGAACTTTTATTTGTAACGTGTTCAGGGTCGCCAGGGGATGGGTGGCACAACGGCCGTTTCTGCATAAGGCCCCGCCGCTAAATCATCAAAATACGCCTTCTCCAGCAGCAAGCTATATGAAAAGAGCGCATGTCCGGCCGTGCCAATATCCCGTGCCATCTGGATGCGTGCTGCGATTTCGTCAAACGAGCAGTAATGACCGCCGATGCCTGGAATGATATAACGGCCGTTACTATCTGCTTCGAAATCCGCCACTAAAGTTCCCCATCGTTCTTGTGACCAATAAGGATTGTCATCTGGGCATACAGTGGTGCTACCCGGATAAATCATCGGCAAAATACCGTCTATCGTGCCATCTGCCAGCCATGCCTTTGAATCTTGATAATAAGAGGAGTAGCCTTCCTGGTACGCCTCCTCCCAACCCCACTCCGCTTTTTTCGTATGAACGGGCCACACCGCCGCTGATAGCCATAAATCTGGATGAGCCGTTAGCACTTCATCATAAATGCGTGCCACAAAATCACTCACCTGTGCACGCTGCCAATCTTCATAACTGCTATAGCCAGCGGGGGCAGCCCCAAAACATTCGCCCGTTTCCGCCAAACTCACCGGATCGCAAGACACATAACTCTGAGCAAAACGAATACGATCGAGATGCAGCCCGTCTATTTCATATCGATCGGCAATGTCGTTCGCCACCGCAATGACATGATCCTCATGGAATTCAGAGGCGGGTGCAGCCCACAAATATTGGTCTTCACCGCAAAAAACCTGGTTATCCATGAGCCACTGTAACCCGTTGACCACTTGCTCTTCGCCAACCGTCGTTGTGCCGTGTGCGGCGATGAGTTGATGGTAAAGTGGCGTGGGGCTGACAGTGGCATCGGGGATGGTACGGCATGAGGCTACCGGATACACATTCAAATAAGCGTGCACCTGAAGACCTGATTCATGCGCCTTTTTAATCATATACGCCAGCGGATCACCCAATCCGTCCCATTCTGAACTAGGCGGCTGACCCAGGGCGCCATAATAGCCGCTGATTCGCTTGGCCCACGGTTCTATGTCTGAGTCGTAGTAAGCATCGGCTTCACCACGAATCTGGAAAAACAAAACGTTAAAACCGGCAGCGGCGGCGTTTTGCACAATTTCATCAATTTTTGCTGGATGGGCACCATCCCATTCCGTCCAGTCAAAACGTGTCACCCATAATCCCCGGAATTCCGGTGGCGGTAGTGGCGCTGGTTTCACCACGATTGGCAAATAGATAAATTCAACAGAATCTTGGGCGGCTGTCAACCAAGCCCCCATCATGGAAATGACCAGCGTTGTTAATAAAGCCGCGAGTGTGATCAGTCGTCGTTTTGTCATGGTGTTCGTCCCTTGTTAGTACAAGCAATCTAGTTGCGCTACACCATACCGCAACTGATCAACCAATCCCATGCAAAACCTGTTAATTTGAGAGGGAGATTGTGGGAAAACGGCCGTTTTCCCACAATAGACACCAGTTGCCAATTACCAAGAAATCAAAAAAGCTCGGCACTCCAAAAAGTACCGAGCCTCGTTTACAGTTGACTATTCACTGTCTCCGTTGACTGCTCGCTAAACCCAACCGCGCAGCCGCACAGCCTGCGCCACGCGATCCACAGCAACCAGATACGCTGCCACGCGATTATTCACCTTCTTGATCTGTGCCATGTGATGAACATCATGGAACGCCTTCGTCATTTTTTGGTCAAGCCGTTCATACACCATGTCAGACGTCCAGTAATATTGGTAAGCATTTTGCACCATTTCCATGTAGGAGACAGTAACACCACCCGCATTGCACAAGAAGTCTGGTAGTACGTACACCCCATTGTTAGCTAAAATCTTATCAGCTTCGGGTGTGGTAGGGCCGTTGGCAAGTTCCGCCACTATTTTTGCTTTAATGTGGGCCGCATTGCGACTGGTAATAACGTTTTCTAGCGCCGCAGGAGCCAACACCGTCACTTCCAGTTCTAACAGGGCGTCGTTAGAAATATTGGTTGCCCCAGGGAAGTTGACGACAGAGCCGGTTTCTGCTTTGTGTTTTTTCACGGCTGGGGCATTTAAGCCATCCCAGTTAATAATACCACCGCGAGAATCGCTGACAGCAACCACTTTCATACCTAACAACTCGTCTACCAGGGAATGATAGAAGGAACCTCCATTGCCATACCCTTGAATGGCACAAGTTGCCCCTTTTAACTGGATGCCCAATAAATTGGCAGCCTCCCGGGTGACGCAGATGCCGCCCCGCGCCGTGGCATCTTCTCGACCAGCAGAGCCGCCCAGAGCCAGGGGCTTGCCAGTAATGACGCCCGGTTCTCGATGGCCGACGAGTATTTCGTACTCATCCATCATCCACGCCATGATTTGAGGATTGGTGTATACATCCGGGGCGGGTACATCTTTAGTGAGGCCAATATAACGAGCAGCACAGCGCATGTAGCCCCGGCATAACCGTTCCAGTTCTGTTTGGGAGAGTTCGCGCGGGTTGCAAACGACACCACCTTTTGCGCCACCTAAGGGGATATCGATAACGGCCGTTTTCCAAGTCATCCACGCCGCTAAAGCCCGCACGGTGTCGATGGTCTCTTCCCAGTGGAAGCGCAGGCCGCCTTTTGCTGGGCCACGGGCATCATTGTACTGCACACGATACCCACGAAACATGCGTGTTCGCCCGTCATCCATTTTCACCGGAATGGTGAAATGGAATTCGCGCATCGGTTCCCGCAGGAAGGCGTGCATATCTGGGTCAAGTTGTAAAATTTTAGCGGCCTCATCCAACTGTGCTTGTGCAATTGCAAATGGATTTAGATTTTCGCTCATTTGATTTTTCTCCTTTTTCTTCTCTGATGCTACCCGTTATTTTCAAAATGCCACAGGTGCATTCTGAAAGGCGCTATGAAGCGGAATGATGTCATGATTGTACATAATTTATCGAGAGGGCAAAACTAACAAATGTCACATCTCTACCCAATCAAAGACAGCTTTGGTAAACTTCACCTTGATATTGTCTGTCATTTGGATTCTATAAATCGGGGATTGTATGTTCAAACAACTCATTCCAGCCTTCTTCTTTAGCAGCTCAGTTGCTTCCCTGGCATTTTGGCGAGGGTCACTTTCTAAATCGGGCGTGGCGGGTGCCTTGCTTGTCGGCACGTTAACGTTTGGTCTCGGCGGCTGGTTTTGGGGAATATTGTTAGGCATCTTTTTCATCAGTTCAAGTTTGCTCTCTCACTTTAAGGAATCTGAAAAGCGTCAAGCAGCAGAGAAATTTGAGAAGGGGCATCGTCGTGATTTTGGGCAAGCCATGGCAAATGGCGGCACAGGCGCAATAATCGCCTTGCTGAACGTATTGCTGCCCTCCCCCGCCTGGTTTTTCATGTTTACTGGCTCCATCGCCACGGTTACGGCCGATACCTGGGCCACTGAATTAGGCACCCTGAGCCAAAATCCACCACGTCTTATCACGACGGGCGAATCGGTGGAGGTTGGTACATCGGGCGGTGTGTCTTTGTTGGGAACGGCCGTTTCCACGTTAGCAGGTCTCATCATTGGCCTGGCCGCCGGGCTGCTCGGCAAAAAATCAGTGTGGAAGATGGCCATCATCGGGGCATTCAGCGGGCTGGCGGGTTCTCTGTTTGACAGCTTACTGGGGGCGACCGTGCAACAAATCTATTACTGCGACACTTGCCAAAAAGACACCGAACGCAAAATCCATAAATGCGGCACAGAAACCCGCCAAATTCGCGGCTACGCCTGGCTCAACAATGACATGGTTAATTTGTTTGCATCGTTGATAGGCGGTGTTGTGGCTGTAGCCCTATGGTGGCTTTTACGAAATAAAAAAGAGTAAACAAGTTGCAGAGTGGCAAAGTTGCAGGGTAAAGACACCTTGCTACTTTGCCACCTTGCAACTCTGTAACCTTTAACCTATGAAAAAAGAAACTTGTCCAGCCGGTTTTAAGCTTCGGCATATTCTCAAAGCGAGTAATCGCGCGATTACTCGTATTGCTTGGTCGCCAAACGGCCGTTTACTGGCCTCTGCTTCCTATGATCAAACCGTGCGCCTCTGGAATACGGAAATCGGTAAGGAACTGCGCGAGATTCTCGGGTACAGTGGTTCCGTTTTCACCGTCACCATAACCGCTGACGGCATCTATATGCTGTCAGCGTCTAAAAATTCGGTCAAGGTTTGGGATGTGGCGGGTGAAGACCGCCCACGAACCTTGCGGGGACACAAAGATTATGTGTATACCGTCGCTGTCACCCCAGACGGACGCACCGTGCTTTCTGGAGCTTATGATCAAACCATCAAATTATGGGATTTTGAGACTGGGGAAACGATAGCGACGATGCGGGGGCATAACGGCCGTGTCAACGACCTCGCCATTAGTGCCGACTCCCAAATTGCCTACTCCTGCGGTGGAGACAGCCTCATCAAGGTATGGAACCTCGACCAGCAGCGTGAAATCAACACCTTGCGCGGCCATACCGGCGAAATTCACGCCATCACCTTAAGCCCTGATGGCAGATTGCTTGCCTCAGCCGCTTACGACCACACCATTCGCCTCTGGGATACTGTCACGGGGCACCCCCTTACCAGCCTTGAAGCGCATACCAAGCCCGTTACTGGCGTTTCCTTTTCCGCAAATAACCAGTTTCTGGCCTCAAAATCGGCTGACGGTACTGTGCGTATCTGGCGTTGTTCAGATTGGACAACCGTTGCCATTCTTGCTGAACCACATTCATCCTTTGCCTATTCCGCCATCGCCTTCCAACCGCAAGGCACTCAACTCGCCACCTTAGGCGATAAAGACAAAGTTATTCGTATTTGGGATTGCGATTTTTCCGTTTGGGCGTGATTCCAACTTCTGGTGGCTGATCCAATAGCCGTACACAACCAAAAGTGATAGCATATCGCGCAGTGATAAGCGCACCCTATCTGTTTAGCATTCAATGAAGGCCATGACCATTAGCAGTGATTTTCAAAACGAGTCACCCCAATCCGTCGATTTACTCGCCAGACGAAATCGCTTGTTGCGGTTGCTCAACAAAGCCAGCCAGGCACTGACCTCCACATTAGAAACAGAAGAAGTTTTAGAACGTCTCTTGCAAGTTGCCATTGAAATCATTGGTGCACACGGCAGTTCTGTTTGGCTGTGTCATGACGCGTATCCAGAACTACTGATATGCCGGGCGGCTTTCCACTCTGGTACGGGTGATAATGGCGGCGATGATGCCATGTTGGTGAATCAAATTTTAGAGCCAGGACAAGGCATTGCTGGTTGGACTGCGTTGACTGACCAGAGCACCATCGTTAATCAAGTTCAAGCGGATCCCCGCTTTTTCCCAAAAATAGACAAACGCAGTGGTTTTCATACGACCTCTCTGCTTGCGGTTCCCATGCGCGTTCAAGATAGGGTGATTGGCGTTTTAGAAGTCATCAACAAGCATAATGGCTTTTTTGATGATGAGGATTTGGCCGTGGCTGAATCATTGGCGGCATCTGCTTCTATTGCTATTGAAAATGCGCGTCTGGTTGAGACGCTTCAATATCAAAAACAAGACCTGCAAGCCCAAAATGAAGAGCTAGATGCCTTCGCTCATACCGTCGCCCATAATCTAAAAAGCCCCCTTTCCCGATTAGCTGGATTTGCCGAGCTGCTTATCATTGATGAGGATCATTTCACGGATGAAGAAAAGAAAAACGTTAAGCAGCGCATCATCGACAATGCTTACCGCATGAATAGTATTGTGGATGAGCTCCTGCTTCTCTCTAGTGTGCGCAAAGCTGATGTCACGTTACGGCCGTTATCCATGACTGATATTATCGATTCCACCATAGAGCGTGTTCAGTATCTCATCGACGAACACAAGGCCACCATCATCTTGCCCGAAACATGGCCGGCGGCGATGGGGCATGCGCAATGGATTGAAGAAGTGTGGGAGAATTATCTCACCAATGCGATGAAATACGGCGGTAATCCTCCGGTGATTGGCCTTGGGGCGGAGAAGATTGAACATAGTATGGTTCAATTTTGGGTGCGTGATAATGGGCAAGGGATTCCTGCCGAGCAACAAACGTTTCTGTTCACACCTTTCACGCGCTTGAATGAAGTGCGTATTAGTGGATACGGGCTGGGACTCTCGATTGTGCAGCGCATCATTCATAAATTAGGTGGCGCTGTCGGCCTGGAAAGTGAAGTGGGAAAAGGGAGTTTGTTCTATTTTACGCTGCCAGCACATGAAGAATGAGGAGATTAGAGACTGGCATAATCTCCAATCTCTAATCTCCAATCTCAATTATGCATGTTCTTTTATATTCATTCCTTATTTGTTTTTCTCCGGCGTAACCCCACCAACCCCGTCACAATAAATAACGGCATCAGCATGGCTGTCCCGCAGATACCACTGGTAAGGTCTGTGGCTTCTGGCTTTGCGCCAGGGGGTGATGGTTCGGGTTCGGTGTTGGCTGGTTGTGTCGCTGGGGGATTGGTAACGGCCGTTTCCCCCCCATCTCCCTCTTCCACCACTTCCACCTCAGTTGTCTCCGGCAGCACAATCGTCTCCGCGCCACCCGTTTCCACTATTTCATACACCTGCCCTTCGTAGACCACCAGTACATTCTGTCCCAGCGCAAAGTATTGGCCTAGTTCTGGAGCAGCGGCGAGCAAATCGAAGTAGGTATCGGTGGCAAACCCGACCGGCTGCGGGTGTTTGTTTTTCAGGATCGAAGGTGGTGTCTGTGTAACGGCCGTTACGCCATACAAACGTCTTACTACCCACCAACTTAACTGCCTCATCCACAGAGCCGTTCACATCCCCATCCGCCTTTTCCGCGCTCGGCAGCATCGTCGGTAAGGCCATCGGTGCTGCCGCTTCCGCCATATCGGCCGAGGCCGCTGCTTCATCCACAGCCTCGCTGCTCGGGGCAAAGAAACCACCCTCTTCCTCAGTCGGTTCCTCCGCGATTTCTTCCTCCACAATCACATTTCGCCCCGTTTGCGTGAAGATGTCATCTTCCTCAATAAGATAGCTGGTGTAGGGGGTGATAATGCCGTAGCGGATGCTCAAATTGACCACGCTCTGCACCAGTTCTGGATTATCCCCATGCAGCCGAATCTCACGCAGCAGATGGCCGATGGCCCGAGTCGCCCACAACCGCGGGATGAAATCATCGCCGCCGCGTGTGCGGAACAGATTGTCTTCATACACAAATTCCTGCGGCTCGCCGTTGACAATGCCTTTAAGCGTAATTGTCGCCGCCCCGCCGTCACGATACCGTCCCGTCAGCACCAATTGATTGCCCGCAAACAGGTCTGGCAGCGTATCGGGGTACAGCTGCTCCACCACAATGCCGTCAAAATCCAGGCTGATGTCAGACAGCACCGGCGCACTGGCTTTGGCAAAGAAACTGCTCACTTCTTCGTCGATGGCCTCATGCGGGCGCACATAAGTCGTGGTGCCGCGATGGTTTTCCGCCAGCGCATCCAGCAAATTCGGGTCTACATCGTCGCCCACGCCAAAGACAAAAATGCGGGCATTACGGGGCATCGCCTGTGCCACAGCATCGAGCAGCAGCGGCGTCTCCACAATGCCTTCGGTCGCCAGACCATCCGTTAAAAAGATGATGGTGGTGGGACGTTGGGGATCAAGCATAACGGCCGTTTCCAACAAAGCCTGACTAATATTTGTGCCACCAACCGCTTCCAAACTGTTGATGAAGCTGTCTACGCCACCCGGCTCGTCTGCCGAAACCAAATCTTGCTCATACAGGCGCACACCAGTCGAGAACGGCACAATATTGAAGCGGTCTTCCGGGTTCAAATGCCCAACGACGTATCGCGCCGCCTCCTGTGCCTGCGCCATTTTCTCGCCTTCCATGCTGCCCGAGGTATCCATCACCACAATCACATCTTTGGCAATCACCTCGGCCACATCCACACTAGGCGCGACCAGCAGCGTGAAGAAACCATCCTGGTCTGCCTCTTTGTAACTGAGCAAATTCAGGCCAATATCTTCTGGCGAGACTGTGTAATACAGTTCAAAATCGGTGTCAGCGACCACATTGCTGTCTTCATACCCCGCCACTGCGTGAAAATCCCCGTCGCGGTTAATGGCAACGGCATGGCTGGGCGAATAAATGGCGCGAATCGCTTCGTCAGAAAAAATTTCCACGCGAATGCTCTGGTTTTCCAGCGGCGTGTTGGTATACAAGTCAGTTGATTGCGGATAGACGTAGTGGATGACGCCATTGTCAGCCGGCAGCACCTGCGTATATTCGATTTCCACGCGTCGCTCATCACGCGGCGGAATGGGGAAGACGTTGGCCTGGATGGCTTGCGTGCCCACGTATTCCAGCAGCGCCGGATCACGCAGTTGGCGCACGATTTCGTCGTAGATTTGACGCGCTTCCTCTTTCTCCAGGATTTTGGCTTCGATGGGCTGCCCATCCACCCACATGGTGAGTTGGTTCACCGCCGCCCCTTCAGGCAGCGGAAAGAGGTAAGTGCCTTCCAGCATCCAGTCGTTGTCGTTGACAAACAGCTGCTCGATGTGGGTGGTGGCAATCTGGTTGTCGATGGTGGTATTGACGCGCTGGTATTCGATGGTCAAGCCGTTCATGTCCCACACAGGCGGCTCGATGGGCAGTGGTTCTGGAATGATGGGGTCGTCTTGGGCAACGGCCGTTCCCACCACACTCATCAAAATTACAAATAAAGTCAGGAATAACGCAATCGTTTTTCTCATGGCAAATGCCTCCTAAGCTGCTTGCTATGATTAAAAGACGTTGCAATAAAGAAAAAGGTTCCAGCGATTAACGATTAACGATTGGGGATTGACGATTGGGGCATTCACGGCAAAAAGCGCGAAGCAGGCAAAGATTCTGGTTTTTCTCTGCCAATTTTTGCAACGAATTACACGAATTAGGTAAAAGCGGGAAAGTTTTTGGAAATAAAATTGTGCAAAACCCGCTTTTCCTTGAAGGAAACCACAATTTTGCGTGTTGGTAATTTTAAGAACTTTTTGTGGTTTACCTATCACTAATTTTGGGTTTAGGTAAACAGCAGAAAGTTTACTGAAGACCGGGACGCTAAAATCTGCGGTTTCCTTCAAGGAATCGGCAAGGTTTCGCATGATTTATTTTTGAAAATTTCTTGCCGATTCCCTAATTCGTGATAATTCGCGGAAATTCGTTGCAAAAATTTCGGAACCCCAGCAAATCCTAAAGAACCAAAGAGTTTAATTTCGGGCTGGTGCATCTGGCAGCACCGTCACCACATGGCCGTATTCGAGGGTACGGGCATGGTTTACAGCGGCAGCGACGGCGGCGGCGGCAGAAGAACCGACTTCAATGCCTTCACACAACGCCAACATCTCTTGCATCGCATCCGCTTCTACGCGGGTGATGGTCATGGCGGCATCAGCCACTATCTCATTGTAGATGGCTGGGCGGATAGCCGTGGGCATATGCTTCAAACCTTTGATGCCCTCTTTGGCACTGGCTGGCTGGACGGCGATGTTTTTAATATCTGGGTTAAACGCTCGCAGCCGACGAGCTGTGCCTAGAAATGTGCCGCTGGAGCCTAAAACCGCCACAAAATCGGTGACTTGGCCTTGCGTTTGCGCCCAGATTTCGGGCGCCATTGTTTCGTAGTACGCTTGCCAGTTGGCGGGATTGTCGTATTGACGGGCATAGAACAACGTGGGGTCGCTCTTGGCAATTTCGCGGGCGGCACGAATGGCCCCATCGGAGCCTTGGCTGCTGTCGGTAAGAATGACTTGCGCACCCAGGCCGCGCAGGTGGGAGATGCGTTCATCTCCAACGTTTTCTGGCACACACAGCAGCAGTTTGTAACCACGTGCTTTGCCGAGCAGTGCGTAAGCCATCGCCATATTGCCCGAGCTAGAATCGAGTATGGTCATGCCGGGCCATAGCTGCCCATTTTCTTCGGCGGTGCGAATAATGTGCAGCGCCGCCCGGTCTTTGACGGAGCCACTGGGATTAAACCATTCAGCTTTGGCATAGAGCTGCACGGTTTCTGGGAGATTGGCGGCAACGGCCGTTTGCTTCAAATGCAATAAGGGTGTGTTACCAACTTGGGCTTCTACGCTCAGTGGGGAATAGGAATAGATGTGTTTGGTGGTGAGTGAATTAAGCATGTGGGCAAGTATAGAAGCGGGATTCACGCATTTCCAGCACCATGCAAAACATTCATGATTTTTATAGTATCTATAGATGATTTCTATATAATGCCGGTTTGGAGTTAAGCAATTTGGTGCAGAACGGCCGTTACCACCCCATCCAACGTCTGCATCCCCTCATTCACAACCACATCAATCGTCACTAGTGCCGCAATTTCAAGATAGACGGTTTCTGCCTTCATGCGCCCTTCCTGATCCATTGCCGGTTGGCTTTTGACAAAAGCGAGTAGTTTTTGGGCATCTGCCAGGTTGCCTTCACGCCCCCAAAGCTGCGCGAGGCTCACCAAGACATCCAGCACCAACGGCGTCGCCTGCATCTCGTGGCCGATGGACAGCGCTTCTCGGATATACGCTTTTGCATCCGCCAGAGCCCCCTGGGCGATGGCGACATTGGACAGCGTTTCTAACGAGCCAGCAATGCCCCATTGGAAGCCAAACTCACGCCAGACCAATACACTCTGTTCGCACAACTGCCGTGCCTCTTCATAGTGCCCCGACTGCCAATAAATATTGCCCAAATTGTTGGACAGCGCGGCTTCGCCCCAACGGTCGCCAATTTCTAGACAGAGGAGTAAGCCTTGTTTGTACCAGGTCTCTGCTTGCGCATAGTTTCCGGAATCCCCAGCGATGTTGCCCAGATTTTTGTACGTCATGGCAATGCCTTGACGGTCGTCTAGTTTGCGGAAGAGGATGAGGCTTTGCTGGCACAACGTTTCCGCCGTGGCGTACTCGCCCAAGCGCCAAGAAATATTACCCAGTTCGTTAAGCCGCCGCGCTTTGTTGTGTTCGTCGCCGATACGGTCACAGATTTCCAGTCCATCTTGGTAGAACTGGCGGGCTTTGTCATACTCGCCTTGGTCGGCGGCGATGTGGCCGAGCGTGGCCAGGGCGCTCGCCATGCCGCCCACAAAGGGAATGATCTGGCACAGGGCTAAACTTTCTTGGCACCACTGTTCTGATTCTTCATACAGTCCTTGGCGGTAGGCGATTCTGCCTAATAAATTGAGGGTGAACACAGTTTCGCGCTGCATGTGCACGCGGCGGAAGAGGGGCAAACTTTCTTCTAACAGGAGGCGTGCTTGCTCATAACGGCCGTTTCGGTAAGCAAACTGCCCTTCGCGTGCCAACAATTTCCCCCAGAGTACATCATCCACGGCGTCACTGTTTTGGTCTCGTAATTGGCGCAAGTGGATAACGGCCGTTCCGAATAAGTCACGTCCTTCTTCCAACCAGCCACGCATGTCATAAAAATGAAAAAGGGTGTCGCAAGCCAGTTGCACCCACGCGACTTGTTGTCGATTAAGCGCCCAATGCCAGGCCGCCCGCACATTGTCAATTTCTTGCCCGATTTCTTTTAGGATTTCGGCTTGTTGTGCGGGTTTTTGCTGGGGGTTTCGTTCGTGCAAAAAACGGGCAAAGTGGTGAGCGTGACTGTCGCAGGCTGAGACCATTTCGTCAGAAAACAGATCGTTTCCCACTAAGATATGTGGCTCTTTATTGAGCATTTCCACAGCAAACAGGCGTAGGAGTTCGTGCATTTCATACCGCGAAACGGCCGTTTCGCCAATGGCCGTTTCGCCACTCATTATCTGTCCTTGCAAAAATGATTTATCAGCCAACTGCCCCAGCATGAAAAATGAAGTGTGGGAAACAGCCAGCGCATCTGCCCACCTAAAACCACCCCGGAAAACGGCCAAGCGACACACCACATGCTGCTCTTCCGCCGAAAGCAGCGCCCAGGAATAATCAAACACAGCCCGCAAAGAACGATGGCGGGGTGGAATATCCCGCCAATTGGTAGCCAGAAACTCAAAATTATGGGCAATTTCTTTGGCAATTTCTGCGCAGGTCAGCAGACGCGCCCAGGTTGCCGCGAGTTCAATTGCCAGCGGAAAGCCATCGACCAATTGGCAAATCTCAACAATTGCCGACTTATCCGCTTCTGCCAAGACAAAATCAGAACGGACATGGCGAACGCTTTGCACAAAAAGCTGAACGGCGCTGTACTGTTCAAAATCCAGATGGGGTTTTGCTGGTTCCGGCAGCATCCCCGTGACGCGCCGCATCGGGAACGACATGCCGCTGACTTCAAAGGCCCACTCGCCATGTAGATTGAGTCGTTCTCTGGAAGTGATCAGGAATTGCACCTGTGGGGCTTGACTAATAATGTCGGCTACCAATTGCGCTTCCATCATCAGGTGTTCAAAGTTATCCATTACCAGGAGCAGTCTTTTATCGCGGAGGTGGTTGATTAGTTGGGTATGCTGCGCGAGTCCATCGATGAAGGAAAAGTCGATGTTGTTGGCAATGGTGGAGAGGAGGAAATCGGGAGAAATCAGGGTGGCTAAGGGGACGAAGTAAACACCATCAGGAAAGAAAACGGCCGTTTCCTCCGCAGCTTGTAGCGCCAATCTTGTTTTGCCGATACCACCTGGCCCTATCAGGGTGAGAATACGGCAGTCGGGATCATGCAGTTGCGCCTGGATGGCAGCTAATTCTTCTTGGCGACCCACAAACGAGGTGGGCTGAATGGGTAAGAAGATGTTGGCGGCAACTGACGGCGTGGTGGTTGGGGAGAGAGGGGTTGATGGGGAAACGGCCGTTTGAAATAGTTCGTCTAAAAACTGATTCGGTTGAGGATGCTGCGCACTCACCAAGAAGCGGGCTGCCCATTCATGCGAAAAGCCACCCCGTTGCACGATCAAGCGTGTCAAATTCTCGACATCAGACGTTTTTGACGGTAAATGTCCTTTGCGCCAATACTCAATAGAAGAGCCGCCCTTCTTGCCTAATGCGTATCCTAAATTGTCTTGTACTGCTTGTAAACTTTTAGACTCTCGATGCCGAATCTGATAAACAGCTTCCGTTAACAGTCGGGCAAATGACTCGGCGGAGACGTTTGCCATTGTTTTAACCCTCCATTCCGAAAATTCGGAGTAAGTTCGGAATATTTTTCTACATACTCGGAGTAGGAACGTAATAGTATAGGATGATCTCCCCTGTGGCAATATAAAATTGCTTACGTTGGGCATATGCCCACACCTGCTAAGTTGATGAGGGAGCCACAGTTTAGTTTTCACCGTTTTGCATGGCGTGAACCCCATTTTATTCTAGTAGGAGGAATAAAAAGACGTATGTTGAAATCAAAAGGTATTCGTATTGTAGTTGTTCTGACCATTTTAGGGGCAGGCGCATGGCTGTTGTTTCAATCCAGCAGCTTGGCTCCGGAAACGGCCGTTCGTCAAGATGCTGTCCAGTTAGCCTTGGCCCCTGGTCGTCAAGATCGTGGTACCGGTATATCCGCCCCAGACGCAGATTCCCCATCCATCGTCCCCGGTGAGCCGGTTTCGCCAGTCGTTGTAGATATCAATTCAATCCCCAGCCGATCCGCAAATGTGGATCAACTCAGGCTGGCATATGAATCCGGGCAGATGGATTTGAGCGCCAACGAAGGCCCCGTGAGTGACGCTGCCTATCAGGCCCTGATTGATGCCTCCAAGAAGCAGGGTGTTGATACATCTGTGCAAAATTATGATGTGCAATCAAGAATGTTAAACCAAACCGATATCCAGCCCTTTGGCGTACTCGGCGCTGGAGTCAGTTTCAAAGCCATCGACTACACTCAATCATTGCAAGGCGTCCCGCCTGACCCCGATATCATGGTCGGTAAAGACCACGTGGTAGTGGGAGTCAACACCAGCTTCCAGGTGTTTAACAAAACGGGAACCAGCCTGATTGGGCCAACTTTATACGAAGATTTCTGGGGCAACAATTGTGCCACCGGAGCCAGCACCGTGGTGATGTTTGACCCCTATTCGGCTTATGATGAGGAAAACGGCCGTTACGTGCTAGGTATCACTGCCTACGACACCGCCGTCAATGGCGGCGACAACGGTTGGGCCTGTATTGCCGTCTCCCAAACAGACAGCGCCACCGGGCAATGGTATCTCTACTCCTTTGATGGCAATCCAGGAACTGGCACAGATTACTTCTTCGACTATCCCCATATCGGCATAGGCCAAAACGCCCTTTATCTTGGCTCCAACATGTTTGGCGCTTCCTTTGTGCGCAACCACATCCTCGCCTTTGAAAAAGATAAGATGTACGCTGGACAATCTGCAAACTCCGTCAAAATCAACGTGGGCAGCACTAACTTCACCTTACAGCCCGCCAAAATAAAAGGGTATCTAACGGGTGGCTGGCCCACCAACGCCAACGAACCTCATTACTTCGTTGATGCCCAATACGGCAACAATCAAAACACATTGACGGTCTGGAAATTCTCTGATCCATGGGGAACGCCTTCCTTTACCCAGGCTGGCACAGTCACTGTCAACAGCTACAGCCTCACCGTCGATCAACCGCAGCTTGGCGGCAGCAACCTCCAGGGGAACGACAATCGCTTGCTCGACGTAGAATACTGGGGTGGCAAATTATGGGCGACC
This sequence comes from uncultured Chloroflexia bacterium, assembly GCA_963747345.1. Classification (GTDB taxonomy): domain Bacteria; phylum Chloroflexota; class Anaerolineae; order Promineifilales; family Promineifilaceae. The sequence goes on from CAVVFA010000030.1 coordinate 291,067, forward strand.
CATGCCGTTGGTTGTAACCCAGGGAGCGGCACCGTCAATTGTGTTCGCTGGTATGAAATCAACATCAGCAGCGGCACGCCCAGTCTCGTACAACAAGGCACCTTCTCCAGCAGTGGTGAATACCGCAGCTTCCCCGACCTGGGCGTCAATGCCTGTGGCGACATGATGGTTGGTTACACCAAGACAAGCAGCAGCATGTACCCTGGCGTCTATGTTGCCGGCCGTGAAGCCGCTGATCCAGTTGGGCAATTGAAATCTGAAACATTGGTTCACGCGGGTGAAGATTATTACACCGCCTACGACAGTGCCCCTCGTCGCTGGGGTGACTACACCGGTATGGCGTTGGATCCAGATGGGCGTACCTTCTGGTATCTCGGTGAATATTCCCGTAACCAGGCCACCGCCCGCTGGTCTACTTGGGTTTCTGCCCACACCTGGTCTGACTGTAATCTTGGGCCAACACCAACCCCTGGCCCCACAGCCACAGCCACAAATACACCCTTGCCCACAAATACGCCTGGCCCCATCTCCTGTTTCACCTATAACAGTGCAGATGTGCCAAAGAGCATTTCAACCAGTGGTACGCCTATTATTAGCTCTGTTCTCAATGTGGGCAGCGGCGGCACCATCGCTGATGTTAATGTCCTGAATTTGAATGGGACACATACCTACATTGGCGACTTAGACTTCAATCTGACCAGTCCGTCTGGAACACAAATACAAATCATGGCAAGTTCTTGCACCAGCACTGACAACTTTAATTTGAATTTGGATGATGAAGCTGCCGCTGGCAGTTGGCCGTGTCCACCGGTTGGTGGCGGTACATACCGACCCAGCAATGCGTTGTCCGCTTTTGACGGGCAAAACAGCACTGGCACTTGGACTCTGCGCATTGATGATAATGCCAATTTGGATGGCGGCAGCCTAAACGGTTGGAGCCTTGAAATCTGTGCTGAGGGTACTGGCCCGGTTGCTACAAATACGCCCGTACCACCGACTGCCACAAATACGCCAGTGCCGCCAACCGCAACGAATACACCTTTGCCCACAGCCACCAACACCCCTGGCCCGACAGCAACTAATACGGTTATGCCCACCGCGACCAATACGCCAGTTTCTGGCGGCAGTGACGTGATCTACATGAGCTCATCTACAAACGGCAATGTTGGCTTCGCCTTCAATGATGAAGACATTGTGGCCTACGATACTGGTACTGGCACCTGGTCGCTGTACTTCGACGGCTCCGATGTTGGCGTCACAGGCGATATCAATGCCTTTTCGCTGTTGTCAGATGGGTCTATTCTCATGAGCTTTGATGCCACGACAACCGCAGGCGCGGCCGGATCAGTGGATGATTCCGACATTGTGCAGTTCTTCCCCACTTCGACCGGCAGCAACACGGCCGGTACATTCAGCTTCTTCTTTGATGGTTCGGACGTGGGCCTGACGACAAATGATGAGGATATTGATGCCATAGCTATATCAACTGATAGTAAATTGGTAATTAGCACGATCGGAAATGTCAGCGTTTCCGGCGCATCAGGGGGAGATGAAGACCTGCTTATCTTCACGGCCTCAGCCTTTGGCTCTACAACCAGCGGCAGTTGGGCATTACACTTTGATGGCTCTGATGTAGCATTGAATACGTCGAGCACTGAAGATGTTAATGGTGCCTGGATTGACAGTACCTCTGGTGCGGTTTATCTGACAACACTTGGCGCTTTCTCTGTTACCGGTGTGAGCGGTGACGGCGCGGACATATTTGCTTGTGCTGGCTCTTTTGGTTCAACCACAACTTGTGCTTTCAGCATGTATTGGGATGGCTCGGCCAATGGGTTTGCCGGTGAGGTCATGGACGCCTTTGATATCGTTCGTTAATTTGTGACAGTGTACTAGAATAAAAAAAGAGGGTCTCATGACGAGACCCTCTTTTTTGTCTGGCTTCGCAAGTTATTTATTCAACGGGTTCGCCATTTTCCCCGCACAGGACAAAATTACCGTTTTGGTCTGTGTGGTATGTGTATTGTTCACCGCCGGTTTCAATTGTGATTTGATAGCCTGGGGTGATAACTTGGGCATAGGCATAACCTGGAGCCGGACAGCCTAATGAACTGTCTCCCCATTCTTTCGCTTCTGTGCTGACAACGGTAATCTCGCTTATGTCGCTGCCTAACCGTGTTGCTAAATCTTGGCTAATCAGATGAGCTGCGGCTACGGATTGGTCTGGCACGCCTGGTTTGGGGGCTTCTTGTGGTTGTCCCGCTCCGGGTTCTGAGGTGATAGCTGATAAGTCAACCTCGGCTGGATAAGCTGAACCGGTAATGATTCCTGAGGTTGTTTCCGCATTTTGATCAGGGTATGGATCGTAGGTGGCTGCGGGTAGTGCTGCACCTGGGTATGAGTCTTGTGGCTCTGGAGTTGGCGCATTGGCTGGGTAGGATTCGTCGGTGGCGGCTGGGGTTTTGGCGGCAACGGCCGTTTCCAGGGCAGATTTTGTCTCAGTAGCTTCCGGGGCGACGGTGGGTTCGCCCCCTCCGCTTGAACAAGCGGCAAACACTAAAACGGTTATACTCATTACAAAAATGGTCAAATACTTCATAGGTTTCCTCCGTTCTGAAAATAAAACTCGATGTCGATTCAAGGTTCAACGACACCGCCTAGGATTCTAACATGGATAACGATCCAGCGAGCCTGTTTGTTCCAAACTATTCATTTTGACAAAGTGAGCAGAAATTTTTATAACCATGCCATGACTGATCGCAAACTATCGTTCCGATTATCACAGCAAATGCGCTGGCGGTTACTCCTACTGCCCTACGCTTTGGGTATCATCGTTCTTGTTGTCATTCCCGCGCTGTTTTCTTTTGGCCTCGCTTTTTTCCATTACGATGCCCTGTCGCCGCCTGTTTGGGCTGGCACGCTCAATTTCACCCTGGCCTATACAGACGAGTTGTTTAGCCTGAGTATTCGCAATTCGTTGGCGCTGATTCTCATTCCGGTACCGTTGCGGTTGTTTGGTGCTTTTTTTCTGGCGCGATTGATGCAGAGAAACGGCCGTTTCCTCTCCTGGTTCCGATCTGCTGTGTATTTGCCCACGATTGTGCCGGGAGCTGCCTTTGCCCTGGCCTGGCTGTGGATTCTCAACCCGTTGTATGGGCCGCTTAATTTATTTCTGGAAAGCATCGGTCTCAACGGCCCCGCCTGGCTTGTCGATCCCACTTGGGCGAAGCCAGGCTTGGTGCTGATGGCGCTGTGGCAAATTGGCGAAGGCTTCATCGTCAGTCTGGCGGCGCTGTATGACATTCCGGTTGATTTGGAAGATGCGGCGTGTATTGATGGCGCGGGTTCCTGGGCGACACTGCGCCACATCATCCTGCCCATCATCGCCCCCATTTTGCTCCTGCTCACCTTCCGCGACGCCATCTTCACTTTCCAGGAATCGTTCACCCACATTTATTTGATGACCGAAGGCGGCCCCTACTACGCCACCTTCACCTTGCCCTTCTTTATTTATGAGCAAGGTTTCGACCTACGCGCCTTTGGCACAGCCAGCGCCGCTCTGTGGGTGATGTATGCCATCACCGGCCTGATTGTGGTGGCGCTTTACATCATCGCCAAGCAGTGGAACATCGGCACGACGGAGGATTCGCTTGTCCTCTAGTAATCAACGGTGGCTCGGTCTGGAGACCGGCCGCAGCAAAGGATTTAGGCAATTGGGCATCACCTTACTGCGTGTATTCGCGGCAATTCTTTTACTACTGCCGCTGTTGTTTATGGTGACGACATCACTCTATCCCCCAGGCGAGCCGCTGCCAACGACGCTGCGCCTTTTGCCTGCCCGTCCCACATTTGCCAATTATCAGCGCATCTTTGAACTGCTGCCGCTGTGGCGCTATACCTTCAATTCGCTGGTCGTGGTGCTGTTGGCCGTGCCGATTACGTTGGTGGTCAGTTCGTGGGCGGGACTGGGCATGGCGCGGCTGTCTCGGCCAGCACAGCGGCGTTGGATTGTGATTTCGCTGGCGGTGCTCATGGTTCCCGGCATCGCGTTGTGGTCTACCCGCTTTTTGCTCTACCGCACGCTGGGCTGGTACGACACGGTGTGGGCGTTAGTCGCCCCCGCCTGGATGGGAACCAGTCCCTTTTACATCCTCATGTTTTACCGTGCCTGCCGCCGCATTCCGTCAGCCCTGTTTGACGCGGCGCTGATTGATGGTGCAGGTGTGCTGCGCATCTGGTGGTCGATTATTTTACCGATGGCTCGCACAACGGCCGTTGGTGTAGCCCTCCTCACGTTTGTTTTTTACTGGGGCGACTTCATCAGTCCCCTACTCTATCTGCGCACGGGGGACAAATACACTTTGCCCGTTGCCCTGCAAACCTTGCAGCAGCTCAGCCGCTCCGACTGGTCGCTCATGCTCGCCGCCGCCGTCTGGACGATGGCGATCCCCATTTTGCTGTTTTTGCTGCTCCAACCTGTTTTTAATAGAGGTCAAAGAGAAAGTTCATGATTAACGATTTACGATTCAGAGGATTAATGATCAACGTATTAAAGATTAGTGCGTATCGCTGGCCTAAAATCTTTAATCTTCAATTTTTAATCTTAATTTTTTTATTTCTCACAGCTTGTACGAGCCAACCTACGCAAGAAACCATCTCCTTCATGGTGTTTGGTGATCCGGCAGAATACAACGCCTACAAGGAACTGGTGGATGCGTTTAACGGCAGCCAGGCAGAGGTGGTGGTGGAGTTAACCCACGTGCCATCGCCCAAAGAGTACCGCACGCGGCTGGTGACGGAGTTTGCCGCCGGCACACCATCCGACGTAACGCTGATGAACTATCGCCGCTACGCCAGTTTTGCCGCCAATGATATGCTCGCGCCGCTTGGCCCGTTTTTGGCAGAAAGTGATCTCATCAGCCTGGAAGATTTTTACCCCGTGGCGACGGATGCCTTCATGTGGCAAGGGGAACTGATGTGCATCCCGCAAAACATTTCCAGTCTGGTGGTGTATTACAACGAAGATTTATTTGATGCCGCCGGACTCCCCTATCCGGCTGACAAGTGGACGTGGGCTGAGTTTGTGCAAACGGCCGTTTCCCTCACTCGAGACACCGACGCAGACGGCACCATCGACCAGTACGGGCTCGGCATTGAACCCTCTCTGTTCCGGCTGGCTCCGTTTGTGTGGCAAAACGATGCGCCCATCGTCGATGATGACGTGCAGCCCACCCGCCTCACATTGACGCGCCCCCCGTCACTGGCGGCATTTCAATGGTTCACCGACCTGCATAACGTGCATGGCGTCGTGCCGGGGCGCGTAGAAGAAGCCGCGCAGGACAGCGAAAGCCGCTTCCTGGCCGGAACCACCGCCATGTACCTCAACAGTCGGCGCGGCGTGCCAACCTACCGCGAAATCGACTCGTTCACCTGGGATGTGGCCTCACTGCCGAACAACAAAACATCTGCGGGCATTCTCCACTCCGACGCCTACTGCCTCTCGCAAACAACCGTCAACAAAGAAGCGGCGTGGCAGTTTATCGAATTTGCGAATTCAGTTGAAGGGCAAACCATCATTGCCGGTTCAGGGCGAACCGTGCCGTCGCTCATCGCTGTGGCTCAGTCTGACGCCTTCTTAAACCCCAGCCAGCCGCCCAGCCGCGCCCACGTGTATCTGGACAATGCCAGCGTGATGCGGCGCGTGCCTGTCATCAGCACCTGGGAAGAAATCGAAAGTGTGGCCGACGAGGAAATCGAACGCGCCTTCTACGGCGACATCACTGTCGAAGAAGCCGCAAATCTGGCTTTCTGGCGTACGGAGGAATACTTTTTTATGGGGGAAACGGCCGTTACTCGTTAATCAATTGAAACCCTGCCACAAGGTAATGCCCGACTAGAACCTTAAATTCTAATCGGGCAGTTTAGAAATTTGGGGCTAAACGGCCGTTATCCCCCAACTTCTCCATTATCAACAGGCTGGGGCTGTGTCTTTTCCAGGAGCATCAAACCCATCAAGCCATCGATCATGCCTGTGCCGCTGCCATTACCACTCACCGACACATCCGGCACAATGCGCACACCCTGGTCGCCCACAATCTGCATCATTTGCAACGTGGTATAGCCATGTGTTCCCAGTGCGTTTACACCATCACGATACGCTTCTGCTTTGGCCTGACCCGTCCGCCGAATGGCTTCTGCCTCACCAGCCGCGCGTAACTTCGTCGCTTGCGCTTCACCGCCAGCCCGTTTAATGGCTGCCTGCGCTTGCAGTTCCGCAATCTGCACCCCTTGTTCAGACGTTACCATGTCCCGTTGAATATCTGCCAGGGCGGTGGCGCGAACCAGGTCTTGCCGTTCGTCTTGGGCCAGCTTTTGCGTTTCGTATGTTTTACGCTCTTCTTCCGCAATCTTGCGGTTGGTTTGCGTGAGCATCAGTTCATCAGGCGGGGTGATATCACCCAGAAGCGTGTCCAAAGCCTGCACGTCGTACGCGCTGATGGCGCGACGGATATGGTCGGTGGCTTCTTCCTGGCGCTCACTACGGGCGCTCAAGAAGTCCAGCACCGTATATTCCTGAGCCGAGTTGCGGAAGTAGTTGCCCACAATCGGCTGCAACACATGGTCTACCAGATTTTGCACCGAGCCGACCCGCGAAATCACCTTGGGCGCTTCAGGCGCACCGATGTGGATAATTTGAGCCACGTCCAGATTGAAGGCGAAACCATCCTTTGACCGTACAGTTATGGGCGACAGATGCGCGTCATACTTGTGCGCTTCGGTGCGTCCGGCCCAATTGAGCACGATGTTGGTGGTGGGAACCAGTTCCACTTTCATGACACGGGTGTTGATGGGGTGCTTGCCGGGATACAACGGCGTTACCCACACACCTTTATGGCCTGGATCAACCAGATTGCCGTGCTTGAAGCCGTCGCCGCTCACATCCATGTGGGCTTTACCCACGAAGGCGATGACGATGCCCACATGTCCAATCGGAATTTCAGTCATCGGGAACTGTTCCACATGGACAAACCAGGGGTTCAAGTTCCAGGAACCGGAAAGTAACACATCTTCTTGTAAGCCACGCCGTCCACCGTTGTTAAGGAAGGTTTGCGCATCCTGGAAGCTGTTATGATCCTGTATGATGGGACCAGCGATTTCGCCATTATCAATAGGCTGACCGTCTAAAGTAGTGACAATACCCACTTTGTCTGGCTCGATTTGATAGACGAGCAAATCACGGGCAGGCATGTTGTGCTTATCCGCATTGTCGGTGCTAATGACAGTAAACAGTGCCGGGTTGATGCGGTAGGTACCAGCCGTGAGAATCGCCAACTGCCGCCCTTGCTCGCCACCGTTCATCAAGAATTGGGCGGCATCCTGGAAGTTATGACTTTCCACCACTTTGCCTAAGATGCGATGGGCGGGCGTCGGACTGCCATCGGCAGCGACGACCAGTCCAATTTGACCTTGCGGGATGATGGTAACGGCCGTTTTCTTGACAGTGAATCGCCAGGGATAAAAGCCAAAATGCCAGCCAGGAGCCAGGGTTTGTGCCTGATAACCCGCCTCGCCTTTGAGGGCGATATGCCGCCCAGGAGGCAGCCGGGGGCCGAACTTTTTAATGACGACGCCGACTTCGCGTTCATTGATAACCACCAGGCCTAACAAGGATTTGCTGAAGAGCAAAAGAATGAATAGGCCGACTAATACAATACCCATAACCGTTAAAAACGTTACCATGTTGATAATCCTCTTGACGCACACAAAATAGAGACCGGCTTGCTGCTGCGCCATCCAGGCAAACCGAAATACGCTGCCAGCAACGACACAGGTCAGTTTGGATACCCGCCTTCGCGGGTATGACAGACATGGGATGACTGTGTTGTTTCTGCTAGCTAGCAGAATATAAAAATGTGAAACGGCCGTTTCACACCAAAACAGAGTGATATAGGGGTTTCTAGGTGAGCGTTACGCTCAGGGAGGGAAGGAAAAAAGTTGGTTGCTATTCATAATCCACCACCACCGGGGCTGTTACTATCTTGCTGATTCTCACGTCAAGCCCCTGTCGACGAGAGGAATATTGATGCTTATAATTAGGTGGGAAGAAAATAATGCTTCGACCCATATACGGGGAATATTAGCAATATTCCCCGATAATGTCAATATATTCCGGTCTGATTCCAGCACGACCCCTTTTTTATATGACTGAATCACTTGCTACCACATCCGCTAGCGTCTTGATTGTAGATGACAATCCGGTGAATTTGCGCTTGCTTATTCGTATTTTGACCGATATGGGTCATAAAGTGCGTCCGGCGAAGAACGGCCGTTTAGCCCTCGACTCTGCCCAATCTGCCCCACCCGACCTGATTATGCTCGACATCATGATGCCGGAGATGGACGGCTTTGAAGTACTGCGCGAACTCAAGCGAGACCCCAACCTGCGCGATATTCCGGTACTCATCATCTCCGCGTTGGATGACATGCCCAGCGTGGTCAAAGGCATCAAACTCGGCGCGGACGATTACCTGCCCAAACCATTCGAGCAAATCTTGCTGAAAGCCCGCATCGAAGCCTGTCTGGAGAAAAAATCGCTGCGTGACCGCGAAAAAGAGTATTTACAGCAAATTGAAGCGGAGAAAAAGCGAGCAGACGAACTGCTGCATGTTATCCTGCCCGACCCGGTAGTGGCGGAATTGAAGGCCACGAATCAGGTGCAGCCGCGTCTTTACCAAAATGTGGCTGTCATGTTTGCCGATGTGGTCGGTTTTACGCCCTACAGCGAAAGCCATTCGCCACAGGATGTCATCAGCAATTTGCAAACAATGGTTGAAGCATATGAAACGATTGCCCTGGCATACAAGCTGCAAAAAATCAAGACGATTGGGGATGCCTTCATGGCAACGGGCGGCCTGCTCGTGCCCATGGAGAATCCGGTGGCGCAGTGCATCGCGGGCGGCCTGGAAATGATTGAGATGATGCACACCTTACCCGCCCAATGGCAGGTGCGCATTGGCATCCATGTGGGGCCGGTGATGGCGGGCATTGTGGGGCACCGGCAGTATTTGTTTGACGTGTGGGGGGATACGGTGAACACGGCGCAGCGCATCGAAAGTCATGGGCAGCCGGGGGCGATCAACTTGAGTCGGGCGGCTTTTGCACAGGTGGATGGGGGGATAACGGCCGTTGCTATCCATACCATCCCCGTCAAAGGCAAAGGCTCCCTGGAAATCATTCAAATCTAAAACACAATCACTATGGTTCGTAATTCTATTCTAGTTGTGTCCAGCCTTTGTGTTCTTTACCAATTTGCAAAGCTCCAAAAAGAAGAAGTGCGCTTAAAAAACCAGAAATTGATGAAACAAAGCTTAGTCCCGTCAGCAAACTTGTAATAAATGACAGAAAAGTTGTTGCCACAAAGCCCCAGAACCCCCATTTCTTCCAACGAAACAAGGCGATTACGAAGATGATTCTCAGAATATTATCAAGTATAAAGTATGGAAATAACCAGACTGGTATGTTTGGATCAATCTCTCTGGCAGTTAGACTATTGCATAAATTGAATAGGATAAATAATGAATTTCCAAACAATAAAAAAACCAACCAAGCTGTAAGAAATTTATGCCTAATTTTTTGTGTCGTCATGTACCGGCTCCTTTCCAAGAATTAATTTAATTTTAACTTATTCACTACGTCTCGTCAGCACCACCAACCCCGCGAACAACAGGCCAATCCCCAACCAGGCTAGTGGCTCCAATGATTCGCCCACCACGAAAATACCCAAGAGGGCTGCGGTTAACGGTTCGGCTAGGGTGAGGGAATGGTTCGTTTTTGACAATTATCTTCGCCGGGGAAATTAAATGGCGCACTTTCAGAATCAACTTGTGGCCCAACAAAGTTAACATCAATAGGAATTTGCTTATAGCTTTTATCCAGCGCATCAAATAAATAAAAATCCTCATTCGTGCGAAGCAAGAGTTGATCTACACTGCCTACCGCATGGACTTCATCAATTGGACCTTCTGGGAAATCAGCGGCAAAAAAAGAATCGAAAATAGATCCACTTTCTATATCTACCCAATAGATGTGCGTGGTGGTTGTGAAATTTTGCCATTCTCGACCTGCAAATACCAATCGTGTCTCATCTAAACTCCACCAAATGTTGTCACCAGTTATTCCGCCAAAATCGCTTTCCGTCGGACTCACTTGATATAAACTGTTTGTGCTTGTATCAACAATATCAACCCATCCGATGCCAGTTTCTCCTTGATCTTTACTTTGATAACCAGCATAAGCCACATAACGGCCGTTAGGAGACCAGACAATGTACTGAATCCCAATCTTCTCCGTATGAAATGTTAATTGCTCACGCACATCACCATCAGGGGACGTCCGAAAGAGTTGTGTGAGGCCATCTTCATCTACATGTTTAAATGCAAGCCACTGACTGTCTGGAGACCAAGCAAACGTATATGCCTTACCATCAGCTGTTAAAATCTGCGGGTTGCTCGAATCGGCTAGGTTTACAATGCCAATATCTGTGAATTCCGCGTCTTCATAATACTGTTCGCCATATAAAATGTTATAAGCCAACCACTTCCCATCAGGGGATAGACGGGTCACTTCATTGTAGGCTCCTTCTGGTGAAAGCAATATTTCCCAATCCAAATCTGGTTTTTGCCAAACAATATCTCCATTTAGATTAACTAAACCCTGACTCGTGTAGATTTGACATCCATCTCCATACCAAAGATCGCCAAATGGATGATCTATTTTCCCTCTAACTTGCCGTACATTAGCATTGCCAATATCTAAAATGGCTACAAAATCCCCCTGATCATCAAAATTACGGTAGCCGACTAGCGGGCCTTTCAAGAAAGCGCTTTCACCATCAAAATTTTCGCTTTTGACCTGATCTGGTATTACTTGTTCTGTCACAGGGGTCATTGTTTCTATTACTGGCGTGTTATGAATTAAAGTTGAAGTTGGCTCAGGTATCTCCGTAATTGTTTCCATTGGGGTATTCTCTGAAATTCCAGCCGGATGCGTCGCTGTTGGCTCGGGGTTCTTTGTTTCAACATCTGTCGCTGTACAAGCAGCAAGAATAAAAATGATAATAAATAGAATTTTTCCGCTAAAAAATTTTATCTGGTTATTGATGGAAAACTTCATGCGTTGTTCATCCTCGTTAGCTTTACTATTCAGTTCTATTCATTCCGATTATTCATTACGTCGTGTCAGCACCACCAGCCCCGCGAATAACAGGCCAATGCCCAACCAGGCCAGCGGCTCCAGCGATTCACCCACTACGAAAATGCCTAAGAGGGCGGCGGTTAACGGTTCGGCTAGGGTGAGGGAAACGGCCGTTGCCACTCATACCATCCCCGTCAAAGGCAAAGGCTCTCTGGAAATCATCCAAATTCAATCACCGTAAATATTTTAATAGGGTGAAAAAAGATGAAATCATCGTTATCAAACCGCCAAAGAAAAATAATAATGCAAACAGGTATGATAGCAATTTTGAAACATCAGACTCAGCCCAACCTTTCGGAGCTAATGGTCTCTGACGATTTTCTCTTTCCCAAAATTCATCCCATTTTTTCGTATCTTTCAGCATCTTATAGACTAAGAAACAGCCAATGCTGAATGCAATTATTGAGATAATTAGCGGAAAAATTACGTCAATCATGATCTTCTACCTCTAAAATCAAACTGTGATTTCTTTATTCACTACGCCTAGTCAATACCACCAGCCCCGCGAATAACAGGCCAATCCCCAACCAGGCCAGTGGCTCCAATGATTCGCCTACCACGAAAATGCCCAGGAGAGCGGCGGTTAACGGTTCGGCTAAGGTGAGGGAAACGGCCGTTGCTGAACTCACCGTCTTCAACCCAATTGTAAACAGCAAATAAGCACAAGCCAACGTGATCACGCCCAAATGGAGCGATACCACAAACCCGCTTGGCTCCGTTAGCCAGCTCATATCCAATACAAAGCAGAGCGGCAGCATCAACAGCGCCCCCAGGCCAAAAACGACTCCCGCAACAACGGTAGACGGCCGTTCTCCGACCAAGAATTTACTGGCAATGGTATACACCGCATACGCCGCGCCTGCGCCCACCGCCAACAGCATCCCGCCCACATCGACCTGAATGCTTTGGCCGCCGCCGATGAGCAGCGTGCAGCCCACAATCGCCAAACCTGTCGGCAATCGCCCACTGCCGCCCCGGCCACGTCCGAAACACGATCCAGGTCAGCAATCCGGCCATAATCGGCGAACTACCGATGCCCACAATCGTGCCCATCGCCACGCCTGCTCGCGCCACACCCGCAAAAAACAAAAGTTGATAGCCCACCATCCCCAATACAGCCAAAACCAACGGCACAATCGGCCATCGACCGCCGTGCCGCCAGCCGCCACGCGCAAACATCAAGCCTGCCAACAGCGCCCCGCCCAGCACCATCCGCACCGTTCCCACCGCCAGCGGCGATGTGCCGGCTGGCGCAAAGGTTTGGGCCGTGCCAGTGGTCCCCCACAGTGTTGCGGCTAATAAAACAAACCAGGCGCCTGAGATTGTGCGGGATTTTGCGGCCATTAAAAGACTGAGATTGAAGATTGGAGATTGGGAGACCAATCTCTAATCTCCAATCTCTAATCTCTCTTTTTCTAGCCAGTTTTGAATGGTTTCAGCAACCAGTAACGGCCGTTCCATGGGCAGCATGTGGCCTAAATCCGCCATCTCTACAAAAGTGGCTGACGGTTGTAGTTCTTGCCACAACTGCCAGGAATCGGGGAACAAGGTGTCTGATTTCGTAGCACGAATCGCCAGGGTGGGCTGTGTCACCTGCGGAATGCGCTCCCACACGGAAAGTGGGAGTCGGGCATAAACACGGGCTTCCCACTCACGTGGATAGGTTAAGACAAACTCGCCGTTCTCTTCATGTATGCCATTGTTAACATAATCCCACAACACGGCGTCGGACCAGCGCTCAAAAACAGACTTGACTCTGAAATGGTCAAACGCCGCCTGCCGCGACTGCCAACGATTGCGCCGGTTCAAGGCTCGCAGCACAAAGGGCTGTTCTGCCGCTTTGTCAGGATGGGCGGCGGCCAATTGCAAAATCTGCGGCGGCAAAAACACCGGTTCGATCAGCACGATGGCGCGGAACAAATCAGGGCGCTGCACAGCGGCATACATCGTCGCCACCGCCCCCAGCGAATGTCCCATGCCGATGACATCACGCAAGCCTTCCTGGTCGAAGAACTGAATCAAATCGTCAGTGAAATCCTGCCAACTGGTTAGTTCATCGGGATTGGCTGTGGGGCCATAACGGCCGTTGTTTCATCGCCAGCACGTGATAATTTGCCAGAAATGGCTCCATAAATTGCTGATAACAGGCAGGTGGATACGCGTTGGCGTGGGCAAAATGGAGCAGCGAACCGCTGCCCCCGAAGTCTACAAAAGGAATGGAAAACATGGGGAATTGTTAATTGTAAATTGCCAATTGTCAATGAAAAAATGTATATCTGTTAACTTGTGTATGAGAAACCGGACTTGACATTTGAGAAACCATCGGCAACCCTATATCATCTCGTGAACACAAGTGATTTGAAACCCATCTCTAACTTCTGCGTAAAGGCACTTATCAACAGCTTGCCGCACAAACTACCGGTAACTGATTACCGAAAACTGATTACCCAAAATGGTGACATGATGACACAAGACCAAGAACCCATCCGCATTATTATCGAGGAAGAAGACATTCCGCTGATGCCCGAAGACAAAAATCGACGGGGTCCAGATGTTAAAGGCGCGGCTCAAAATGCAGCCAACAGTGCGGGACAAGTGGCAGGCAGTACCGCCAAAAAAGCCTGGGATAGTGAATCACGCAAGAAAGTAACGGGAACCGTTTCTCGAGGTGTGGCCTCGGTCACAGCCAAGAGCAGCAAAGCCATCGCCAACAAAACAGCCGACATCATTGAGCAGCAAACCCGCCAACAAGTGGAAGCCATGCAGGCCCGCGCTCAAGAAATCGACTGGAAGGCGGAAGCACAAAAAGGAACCGCGACCGGATTGAAATGGCTCAGTCAACAAGTAAGCGAACTGTCTAACCGCTTCACAACACCCACTGAAAAAGATCCCCCAAAGAATCCATAAAAACAGCCTCTTTATCCAGCTTAATCAAGTTCCGTTCACTTCTCACTAATTTTGATTGGACACAGGGTGGCAAGCAATTGAAATCTGAATCAGGTGGCAGCATAAGGACGATCTTGCCACAACTGTAGGCATACAGCCGCACCCAGCCCCACTTCTGCGAAGAGGACGATGCCCAGTATGAACCAAAATCGGGCAGACGCTGACAGCGTGATGAAGCTGAAAGATGAAAGAACATTTGCAGGCAGCCAATTCAAATTCACGATGCCCAAAGTGGCAAAAATTACCACTAACAGCAAGGTAATCATTCCCCCAAAACACAAAGCCAACGCAATGTCTAAAAACTGTAACTGAAATCGCTCTGGCTGAGGGCGCGGTTGGGCTTCAACTTGTAGCATGATGCGATTCACCAGTCCCGGAGGTAAAGCCACCTGCGGGTAGCTTTGCAACACCTCGTCAATCATTGATTCTGTACGTTGATTGTCATCGTTCATAGGATTCTTCCAGATCTTCAAGTTTTTCCCGCAGTAAACGCCTGGCTCGATAAATGCCTGTTTTAACGGTGCCTAAGGGCATTTCTGTAACTTCGGCGATTTCTGTATAGCTCATTTCTTGCAGGTGGCGCAAGGTAATTAACAGCCGGTAACTCTCTGGTAAATTATCGATGGCATTGTGCAATGATAACTTGATTTCTTCAGAGAGCAGATCGGTTTCGATGGCAGCACGAGTATCAGGAAGGGTAACGGCCGTTTCCGTATCCAGCGCCAATAGTTCAGTTTTTAAGCGGGGCAGTCTGTTGTAACAAAGATTTATGACAATGCGATACAGCCAGGTGCTGAACTGCGCCTTTGCCTGAAATCGGGGTAATCCCTGCCACGCACGCATAAACGCTTCTTGTGCCACATCTTCAGCCTCTTGTGGGCTGTTTAATGTGCGGAACGCCAGATTGTAAACGAGGGCAGCGTGCATCGTTACCAACGCCTCAAAGGCGCTTGTATCGCCCTGTCTGGCCTGTTTGATCAACGCTTCTTCATCCTGACTCACAAAATCACACTGTTCCTTACTGTATTAGACAATGATTATCTAAAAAAGTTTCAATGAGGGGCAAAGTGGCAAGGTTGCAGAGTTTTAAGGTGGTAGTGTGACCAGGTTACTTTGCTACTTTGCCCCCTGGCAACCCTGCCACTTCTCAAATCTGTGAAACTTTTTCTACACAGTACGGTCTAATTTAGTGAAAGGCTCAAAAATATCAGGTCGGAGGTTTACATGAAGGATTTTATTGAAACGTTAGCCATTCTGCTTTCACTCGCATTAATTGCGAGTCCGGTGATTGGCTATGCTATTTTTAACCGCTATCTAAAACGAAAAGAAACGGCCGTTCTCGAAGAGTATGGCCTTATTTCCAAAAAGGAGAAACAATCATGAATGACGCCATTGAAGCACTTGCCATTGGTCTTTCAGTTACAATGATTTTTAGCATTCCCTTTGCATTCTTCGCGTTTATGCGCTATTTGCGCTACAAGGAAACGATTGCCTTAGCTGAACGAGGTCTGCTGCGCCCCCAACGCCAAAACAATGACCGGCAAACGACAAAATGGGGCTTTGTCATCTCAGCCGTGGGTTTGGCGTTCACCTGTGGCTTATGGCCCATAGGTTTTATGGGTGACGCCCCTAAATTCCCGTTAGGTTTTGGTCCCTGGATGTTAATCGGCCTGCTGCCCTTATTTTTTGGCATCGCCCTCATTTGCATCGGCGAACTCAACAGAGAAGATCGTCTAGCAGAGGATGCAATTGACCAGATAGATCCGATCCCACCGCACAAAACGGGAGGGGTACCCTATGAATAATCGCTGGTTTGCAGAAGCAGAAGAAGGTATCCGTTATTTTCTGGGAATGATCCAGGATATGTTTTTCACCTTCCAGAAAAAAGTCATCAAGTAACAAAAAGGGCTGATAAATTCAGCCCTTTGTTACGTCGTACAGTTATTCAGACATACCACTCCGCAAGCGATCTATAGTCGCCGAAATTGTATATCTTGATTGTTTTTATTTGCGATCTAGCACCACGATACCAGGCAGGTCTTTGCCTTCCAACAGTTCCAGGCTGGCGCCGCCACCGGTGCTGATGTGGGTCATTTGGTCGTCAAGGCCAGCTTTGCGCACGGCCGCCGCAGAATCGCCGCCACCAATCATCACTTGCACACCATGTTTGGTCAGGTCAGCCAAAAGCAGTGCCAAAGCGTTGGTGCCTTTGGCAAAGGTGTCAAATTCAAACACACCCATGGGGCCATTCCAGATAACAAGTTGGGAACCTTGCAGTTCTTCGTTGAATTTTTCCAGCGTGTCGGGGCCAATGTCTAAAGCCATTTCATCTGCTGGAATTCCCCACACAGAAACGGTGGTGGCTGGAGCATCAGCCGAAAATTCGGGAGCCACAACCACGTCCAACGGCAAAACGATGCGATTGGCAGCCATTTCCATGAGCCGTTTGGCTTCTGGCAGGGCATCTTCTTCCACGAGGGAGGTGCCGATCTGGTGGCCTTGGGCTTTCAGGAATGTGTTTGCCATGCCGCCACCGATGAGAATTTTATCGGCCGTTTTCAGCAGATTTTCGATGAGTTTGATTTTGTCGGAGATTTTAGCGCCACCCATGATGGCAATGTAGGGATGGGCAGGATTGGTAACGGCCGTTCCCAGCGCATCCAACTCCTTCCCCATTAAGAACCCAGCCACAGCCGGGCCACCTTTGGCACGAATAGCTTTAGCCGCACCTTCCGTGCTGGCATGAGCGCGGTGCGCAGAGCCAAACGCATCACCCACATACACATCAGCCAAGTCAGCCAATTGTTGGGAAAGCTCTTCGTCGTTCTTTTTTTCGCCAGGTTCAAAGCGTGTATTTTCCAGCAAAATAACATCACCGGGCTGCATAGCAGCAACGGCGGCTGTCACCTGCGAGCCAACCACCTCGTCCATCTTCAGCACGGGGCGACCCAACAACTCGCTCAATTTCACAGCCACCGGCCCCATCGAAAATTGCGTGTCTTCTGCTGACTTAGGACGACCCAGGTGTGAACAGAGAATGAGCGCTGCGCCATTGTCGAGCAAGTAGTTGAGGGTTGGCAGGGCTGCTTGAATGCGGTTGTCATCGGTTACATAGATGTCGTCGTTGGGGTCTTTGCTGCTCAGAGGCACGTTAAAATCCACGCGCACAAGAACCTTCTTGCCATTTACATCAATATCTTGAATCGTTTTTGTTTTCATGAATCAATCCTTCTTGAAGAGATTTATCTGAGTATTTCTAATATGAATGGGGGTATGAAATACATCAATTTAATTGTTTATATTGCAGAGTGTTTCCAGCAGAAAACTATATAACGAATCTGCCTTGTTTGCTAGTGACGATTGTCACTTTTTTTGAATTAGTTTTCTATTGACCCGATTCGTATTTGATAACCTGCACTTTTTCTACTGTGATGAGACCGTTTGTCACTGCTTCGTCAAGGAAGGGCAGGATGCGCTGGATATATTCTTCGCTGTCCACAATCTCAATGATAAGGGGGGCATCGAGTGATAAGCGTAAAAATTTGGTCGTATGAATCTTGCTGCGTGGGCCAAAACCAGAAATGCCTCGGATAACAGTCGCCCCCGCTAATTCTAGCTCTTTGGCTTTGTGGATAATTGCCTCATAAAGCGGTTTCCCCTGGTACTTATCAGACTCACCGATGAAGATGCGTAATAGTTGCCCTTGTTCATGCAGTTTCATATGCCAGACTCCTCTACCCGCCGCGCAGCGTGACAGTCAGGTAATTTGCCAAAGCCATCCCCACAAACACAAAAACGATACCGAGGACGGTGCTGGCGATGATGTTGAGAAAAGCGATGCCAAACTGCCCATCGCGCAGCAGATTTACATTTTCTAAGGCATAGGTTGAGAAGGTTGTGAATGCACCTAGCCCACCCACAAGAATGAGAACCCGTAAGTTGGGCGATATTGCCATCTCTTCAAATAATTGAGAGAGAAACCCAATCAGAAAGCAGCCAATCATATTGACAACGAGGGTTCCCCAGGGGAAATTTTGCCCTAATACATTATAAGCGATGCCAGAAATGACAAAGCGCAGTATGGCACCAATGGCACCCCCTACGCCGATTGCGACGAATTGCAAGGTTGTTCCTCCATATTATCTTCCTTGCCCCAATGATAAATACCGGTCATTAGCGCCGGAGGAATCGGGACTGAAAAAGAGCATCAAATCTTTTGTTTGTTCAGGGACGGATAGCACGATCCAGCCATCTGCTTCACCACCAGGGTATAGATTGTAATCGAGTGCTGGAGCCGGATCTACAACAGAGGCTGGCTTAAACTCGTTGCCTGAGTTTGTGCGAATTGAGAATGGGGAATAAGAAATATTATCCCCTTCATCGTCAAGGCCGATATAGCGGGCATTCAGTTTAACCATGATGTATTCTTTGCCCGTTTCTGGTGGATCATTGAACTGGTTTGTTTCCAGGATTTGCTTCCACGCTTCTTCCCCTTTGACGACATCAATAACGCTAATTTGCCAATCTTCGCCTGTGGCGGTCTGCCCAAAAGGAACGGGCTGTTCGGGGTCTGTCCCTAAATCGGTACGGGTGATGTTGACCATTGCTTCGTTAAACGGGATGCTTGTATTTGCTTCTAGCGCTACATAGACGGGCGGATATTCGTAGTCGCCAATATCAAACACAAGCATGAGATTGTCTTCGTTTTCTTGAATGACGAAGGTGTCCCATCCTTCATATTCAGTGCGTGCTGGTACGCTGCGCTCTAACCAGGGGTCTTGAGATATGAGGTCGTTTTCGTGCGAGTAATATTTTATGAGTGCATCACCAGTGAGGCCGTAAGCTAAAAACTGTTCTTCTGTGAGGTTGTTGTTTTTGATGCGTAGTTTTACGTTGAGGTATTCTTCTCCAGGGGAAGGCAATTGGTTATGGGGATGGGCTTTATGAAGCGTTTGCCAAGCCTGTTCACCTCGTTCCATTTCTAACAGTTCAATTGTCCATTGGTGTTCGTTGACGATACTGCCAGGGGGCAAGGGATTGACGCGGGTTTGTCCTGCAATTTCTTGTGGGGTTTCTGGGCTGTTATCGGCGTTGGTGAAAGGGACGAGTTCTGCAATGGTGGTGGCGATACTCGGGTTTTGCTCGTTTTCTGGGGTGTCGTCGCTGGGCTGTTGTGCTGCCTGCCGTCCTAGCTGATAGGCAAAGAAGGTGAAGATTAAAAGTAGGAGTAGGAAGAAGGTGATGAGGATAATGATGAAAAACGGCCGTTTATCCAAAGAAGTTCCATGTTTTGCACTCATAATAAATCATTACCTCAGGGCAAACAAACTACCTGCGTTTCGTAAATGGCGTTGTTTGCTAAAGGATTGAGCGCCCAAAATTGGTCTAACGTGATACCGGCGCTGGAACTGAATCCCAACGGGGTATCCCCTTCTATCGCCACAGCCGTTTGATGTCCAGGGCAATAAGCGGGATTAGCGACAGGTATCGACAGCGTATTGCCTACGACCATCTCCGTTGAGGAAATGCCAAAACGCGCCATAAGCGGGATCGATGTGGTGTAGAGCCTTGCCAAACTGTAGAGGGTATCGTTGCCCGTGACGGTGTGGTAGACAAAAGTATACATGTCTGCGGAGGGAACGGCCGTTGCTGGAATAGGCGTTATCGTGGGCGGCGGCGGCGGCTCAGGTGTGTTCGTCAGCACAATCTGCTCCGCTGGTTGCTCAACCTGAGGCTCTACAACGAACGTTTCTCCCCCCGTTCCCTCTTGTGAAACAAGAATAACTTGATCTTCCGGTACTGGATTCACCACAATCTCCTGCCCTTCTACGACCACAGTGTATGAATTGTCTGGTGGGCGACGCTGCAAATACATCACCGTCAGAAAAACACCAAACGCCATCAAAATGGCTAAAATAATAATCGTGATCAACACATAAGGTTTTACTTCTGTTTGTTGCATAGCGTTTCCAAGATAGTAGGTCAACCGTGACTTGCCTCGATAATAACAGTCACCATAAATTTATGTTACACTTGTCATAAGATAATAGCAAGCAAGAAAATAGTCAGGGGAGCACTCATATCAACCGTCCACCCATTTCACATGAACCAGCAAATCCGCCACACCCTACTCGGTTTTGCCCACTTTCAAGAAGGAGTAATCCATGATCTATCAACGAGAAGAAAAAGAAATCATTGAAAAAAACAGCCTCGCCCCCTATGCGCTCAAAAGTTATGCGTCCAAAGGGCGCATCCATGAGGAAAATGAGTCAACCAGCCGGACTGCGTTTGAACGAGACCGAGATCGCATTATTCATACCACTGCATTTCGTCGGCTGGAATATAAAACTCAAGTTTTCGTTTTCTATGAAGGAGACCATTACCGCACCAGACTCACCCACACGCTAGAAGTAGCCCAACTCGGCCGTTCTTTGGCACGTGGGTTAGGTTGTAATCAAGACCTCACAGAAGCTATTTGCCTCGCTCACGACCTGGGTCATGCCCCCTTTGGACACGCTGGCGAGCATATCCTCAACCAACTTATGGCCGAATATGGCGGCTTCAACCACAATACGCAAAGCTACCGCGTTGTCACTGAATTGGAACACCGTTACCCGCAGTTTAACGGGCTTAATCTCACCTACGAAACCCGCTCTGGCATGATCAAACATGAAACAGCCTATGACAAAAGTGATGCCACTGGCTACGAGCCGGAAAAACGCGCCTCTCTGGAAGCCCAAATTTCCAATCTGGCAGATGAAATCGCTTACAACGCCCATGATTTAGATGATGCGCTGAGAGCGGGGTTATTTACCCCCCAAGATTTAGAGGAACTAACCATTTGGGGGGAACTGACCGATTCTGTGAGTTGGCAAAACGAGGCATCCCTTTCTGATATTTGCCGCCATGAAATTATTCGAGAGTTGATCGGCCGTTCCATCAGCAATGTGCTTACCTACACGTCAAACAATTTGGAAACTCACCAACTCGATACTCCTGAAAAAATTCAAACTCATTCCGAAAATATTGTGGGGTATTCAGAAGAATTTGGGAAAAAGATTCAGCAGCTTAAAAGCTTTTTGTATCAGCATATGTACCGTCATTATCGGCTTATGCGGATGCAGTTTAAGGCAGAGCGGTTCATTTCAGAGATGTTCAATGTCTACCTGAGTGATCCACGTATGCTGCCAGATACGGCTCAAGCGAATCTGGAAACAATACCACTCCCGCGTGTCATCACAGATTATATCGCCGGCATGACAGACCGCTATGCCCTGGATGAATGGAAGAAGATTTTCGACCCGTATGAACGGACTTAGGATTTTTCGTATCCATTCAGATCCCTCGTTCCACACTCCGCGTGGAATGAGGGGTTGGACGCTCTGCGTCGAGGCGAACGCGGAGCGTTCGGGCAGGCATTCCCACGTAGAACGTGGGAACGAGAAGGGGGTGAATGGTTACGATTTTTCTGTGGGTTAAACGAAAAAGCCGCGCTCAATGATAGAATTGAGCGCGGCTTCTAAAAGTTGTTTGAAATGCTAACTGTTGGCTAGAAGTCTAGCGTATCGTCATCATCCATAGCTTGGCCGTCTTGTTGAAGCTGTTCAACGCGTCCTTCAATATCGGCCGCATAATCACCTTCTTTACGCCAGACATGGAACTTAATAGACAAGCGGTCGAAATAACTTTCAGGCGGTTGTTCAGCTTCGTTGCCATACTCAATCTCAGTGACAATGGCATTCAAGATAAGAGAAACGGTTTCCAAAACAACAGTTTCCCCTTCACGAGCCAAAATTTGCTCGGTACCCTTCGTCGCCAGCTTTGCTTTGAGCCCTTCATCATGGAAAGCATGTTCGCTCATCAGAATTTTGGTTCGGGTGCGGATGTCATTTTTATCGAACAGCCACACTTCAAATGCGGTGACATTTTTCGGTGTATCTGAGCCAAGCGATTCTGCAATGGCAATACCACAGTCGCCCAAGAACTCTTGCCCTTCATTTTCAATGGGGAACGAGTATTCAAACCGATCATCCCCACGAACGTACGTGCTGTCTACACTAGCAATGGGTGTGGTTTCTGCACCGTGGTCTGTATCTGCTACCGGCGCCACATCAGGCATGGCCTGGGATGACTCAGATGATGTCAAGGCATTTCGGCGGTTAAGCACAAAAATGATGGCACCTATCAAAACAAGCAGCAGCAGCCCCAAGAGGAATATAGGAACCAGGCTGTTGCTTTCGCCTTCTTCCGCAGCAGTTGCTTCCTCACCTGTTGTAACGGGAGCCGCCCCAATATCAGCGCAACCTACGCCATTAACAACAGCTGCGGATGCATTTAAGCGTGCCTGTTCTGCCGGATCGGTTGAACGCGAAGCCAGATCACATGTTGCCTCAACGCCAGCCCATCCACCTAAAGCTTCTTGCACTTTTTGCGTATTACCATCAAAGGAATACGCATCGGCAACTGCCCTTACGTAACATCTTGATATGGTTGTGCGAATGCATTGGGGGTAGCCTCATCCCACTGAACAGGGAACAACCCCAACCCAACACAACCAGACCAATCACCAGGCCAAGGACAAAAACGACTAACAATGAAATTGCGGGATTTTTGCGAACAAAATCCATGTGTCACCTACCTTACTAGCTCATGAATGAGACGACATAGTGACATCCCCTCTGCATTTTGTAGTTTACCATAACAGAATCCCCAGTCAAGTTATGTTTAATTGTTTCCACGAGTGAATGGTTTCCTTCTCTCTTTTGCCTGTGGTATACTTTTTCCGATTCGTAGCGATACAGGCGTCTTGGGAGAGACTCAGAGTTTAAATGTATGCCATGCATAATTACTCGAGGTGAATTTCTTGGTCTCTGGTTAGCCGCTTCAATTATAATAGGTAGGTATCCCCATTCCATCAGGAGATTTGAAGGTGAAGCATTTTCTGAGCATTGCAGACTTAACCTCCGACGAACTACAGAATTTATTAGATTTAGGCATGTCGCTAAAAGCCGAACTGCGCGAGGGTGGGAACAAACCCGTCTTAAAAGGTAAGAATTTAGCACTTGTTTTCATGAAACCTTCGTTACGAACGCGCGTTTCTTTTGAGATTGGCATGGTGCAATTAGGCGGGTACGCTTTCTACCTATCTCCGGCAGAAATAAAACTGGGCGGGCGCGAAAGTGTGCCAGATGTGGCGCGTGTCTTATCTGGTTATGTGGATGGGGTGATGGCACGAGTTTTTGACCACCAGCACATTCTTGATTTAGCTGAATATGCCTCTGTTCCCATTATCAATGGCTTGTCTGATTATAATCATCCGGCACAAGGGCTCACTGATGTTTTCACTATTTTGGAAGTGAAAGGGAAAACGGAAGGGCTTAAAGTGGCGTATGTGGGTGACAGTAATAATGTGACGCGGTCGCTTATGTTTGGGGCGATGAAGCTGGGTATGCACATGACGATTGCCTCACCGCCGGGCTATAGCTTTAATGAGCAAGACTTAGCTGAAGCGAGAGCGATGTCCACGTATGGCGCGACTGTTGAGACGTTTGATGATCCGATAACGGCCGTTGCCGATGCAGATGTGATTTATACAGATGTATGGACGAGTATGGGGCAAGAAGAAGAAACAGAGCGACGATTGAAAGTATTCCCACCGTTTCAGGTGAACCAAGCCCTGGTCAACACAGCCAAGCCAGATTGTATTGTAATGCACTGTCTTCCGGCCCATCGTGGCGAAGAAATCACAAACCAAGTTGCAGACGGACCAAACTCCGTCATATTCCAACAAGCAGAAAATCGGCTGCACGCCCAAAAAGCCATCTTGGTTAAATTAATGGCAGGCAGTTAATTCAAGAAAAGTGATAATCAGTCTAGTAGTACCGTGGAGATTCGTGAATGGCAAATAATCGAGCACGCTACGAAGAAGCGTTAAATCGGGGACATTCCTATAGCTGGGATCAACGCTATGAAGAGGCTATTCAAGCCTTTGAAATTGCTGCCAGTGAAGAGTCCCATGAGCCAGCCCCGTATGCCGGGCTAGGTATGGCTTACCTGGAACTAAAAAACCTGCAAAAAGCGCTAGAAAACTACAAACTGGCCGCTAAATATTCAAAAGGCGAAGTTATCTACTTGCGTGAAGTTGCTCGCGCCCAAGAAAGCCTCGGCTTATTTGAAGAAGCTGGCAAAACATACATGGCTATTGGTGAGATTGAACTAACCCGGAATCACCTCGAAGAAGCTATGAACAACTGGCATCTTGCTATTCGCTTGGAGCCTGATTTATTGCGTGCCCACCAGCGTCTCGCCTCCATCTATCAACGGCAAGGCGCAGTGCGTAATGCTATCCAAGAATACTTAGCCATTGCCCGCATTTTGCAAGGCCAGGGAAGTAACGAGAAGGCGTTGCAGGCGTGTCAATTAGCCTTGCAATTAGACCCGCGCAACCCAGATATCCTGACAGCCATCGAATTAGTTAAGCAAGGCGAACCCATCTTTCGTGATGCCCAAACCAAAACTGGGGGCAAACCCAAACCGAAAGCGGGCAGTGGGCTCTTGAACCGTGTTTCATTGGAGACGGTTCAAGCCGCTAAAGATTGGAAGCCAGACGCCCACGTTGTCGAAACTGTTGCACCCGTAGAAGAAGCAAAACAAACGGCTATGGAAGAATTGGCTGGTGGCTTGTTTGGGGATGATGATAGTGAGGAAATGCTTACCCCCGCCGTCTTAGAAAGAGGGCATTTGATTAGCCTGGCGCTCGATTATCAACGGCGAGGGATGGTTAATGAGGCGATAGATGCCTATGAAAAAGCATTGGCCTCTGGTTTGTCAGGGGCGGCGGCGCACTTCAATCTGGGATTGCTTTATCAGGATAAATTGCGCTTTGAAGATGCCATTCATGAATTTGATATTTCGGTTCAAGATAAAGAATATCGCTTAGCCAGCTATTTTGCTTTGGGTGAGTCTTATCGGGCGCGTGGATTGTTGGATGAATCGATTGAAAATTTCATCAATGTGCTAAAAATCGTTGATATGCGGACGGTGCGACACGATCAAGCAGATCGGCTGATTGAGTTGTATGAAAACCTGTCTGATGGATTAATGACGCAAGGCGAAAAAGATAAGGCCACAGATTTTGCGAACTCGTTGGTGGAGTTCCTCAGCCAGAAGGGGTGGGAAGACAAGGTCAAGGAAGCTCGGAAACGGCTTGATACGATTTCTGATGCGGGCATGATGATTTTGGGCGATGTGCTCACGGCCGGTTCTGAGCAAGTGCTTGAATCATTGTTCCTTAGCCAGGAATATGCACGGCGTAATATGTATAACACGGCTATCGAAGAGACTTTCCGTGCTATCCAATTGTCGCCAGATTATTTGCCGGCGCATGTGCAGTTGGGTGAAGTATTAGCGCATCAAGGGCGGATGGAAGTAGCGGCGTCTAAATTTTTTATGATTGGTGATACGTATAAGGCTCGCGGCGATATGAATGGCGCTATTCTCTCTTATGAGAAGGTGCTGGATATTATGCCGCTTGATTTATCGGTGCGGGCGCGGTTGATTGATTTGTTGAAGCAACAAGGCCAGATTGACCATGCGCTAGAGCATTATATGGCGATGGGGGATGCGTATTATCAACTAGCGCAAGTTGATAAGGCGCGTGATACCTATAAAGAAGCCCTGCGCCTTGTGCCGCGAGGTGACGATCAAGATCAATCCTGGAAGCGTCGAATTTTGCGGGCGATTGCGGAGATTGATATTCAACGATTCCAATGGCAGCGTGCCCTTCCGTCTGTGCAGGAATTGCGTGAATTAGAGCCGGATGATGAATGGACGGCGATTACGTTGATTGATTTGTATTACAAATCGGGACAGCCGAATAATGCGGTTAAGGCGCTGGACCAATATTTGATGCAGTTGGTGCGTAAGGGACGCGGCGTCAAAGTTATTGGTATTTTGGAAGATATGATTGAACAACGGCCGTCTGATCCCAATTTGGCGGATCGTTTGGTACGTTTGTATTTGCAGCAGAAACGGCAGCAGGATGCGGTGGCGGTGTTGGATAAGTTGGGCGAAGCGCAGTTAGAAGCGGGTGATAATGCAGTGGCGGTGATTACGATCGAGAAGATTCTGAAGCTGAATCCGCCTAATAAAGCCAGTTATGAACAATTGTTGAAGCAGCTCAGATAACGACAGTGTGGCAGCAAATTTTTCTATAGACGAGGGGCTTGGTAACGGCCGTTACCGAGCCTTTTTATTACCCCCCGATTAGGGTTTCCGAAAACAGAGGCACTCCACCACGATTAGGGTAAAATATGGGGTGCAATACAAGCGCACAAAAATAGTTTAACCTGGATAGGCATCATTTTGCTCGATACAATCTTTAATTACCCCTTGAACATCACCTGGCTTGATGTAATCGATATATTGCTCGTAACCTTCATTATTTTCGGGCTATTTATGCTTATCCGAGGCACGCGAGCTGTGCAAATGCTGCGTGGCTTTATCCTATTGGGGTTTCTTATCTTTCTGGTGGCTCGGTTTTTGCTGAGTTCTGTCATTGAACTACCCGCCTTTACCTTGCTGGTAAAAACAACCTATCCCATCTTGCTGCTTTCTATTCCCGTCATCTTTCAACCGGAAATCAGACGTGCTTTAGAGCAGTTGGGGCGCACGGGCAGCATTAAACGGTGGTTTCGGCGAAACGAGATCAGCCCCATCATTTATGATGTGAAAGATGCGAGTTTGCGCCTTTCACAACGGCGTCATGGGGCGTTAATCGTCTTTGAAAAAGATACTGGTTTGCAAGAGTACATCGATACTGGTATCTTGATGAACTCTGAGGCATCGCCAGAACTGTTGCTCACTATATTCAACAAAAACACAGAACTCCACGACGGCGCTGTGATTATTCAGGGGAATCTCATTGCCGCTTCGGCGTGTGTGATGCCGCTTTCCACCAGCAGCTTATCAGACAGCCAGATGGGGTTGCGCCACCGCGCCGCGTTGGGAATCAGTGAGGTGAGTGATGCGGTGGCGGTTGTCGTGTCTGAAGAAACGGGTCAGGTCTCTATTGCCCATAACGGCCGTATCATCCGCAAACAAGATCCGTCACGATTAGATGAGCAGCTAGATGCGTATCTGCAAAATAGCGGGCGAAAGAGGAAAAAAACGAAAAAATGAACACATTTCGACGCTTCCTCTCCAAACTCGCGATATTTATCTTATCGCTGCTGCTGGCTATGCTCATCTGGATAATTGCCTCTCAAGAAAATGACCCGACTTTGCTCCAATCCTTCCAGCTTCCAGTCGATATTGTAGGCAAACCAGAAGATAGTAATCTTGACATATCGACTGAGACCATCATTGTCGTTGTGGAAGCATCCTCTTCTGTGATGCAGACACTTGGCCCAGACAATTTTTCGGCCGTTATTGATTTAAGAGATGTGGTTGTAGGTGAAGAAGTTGCTTTGCCTGTAACCGTCAACACAAAAACATCCGGTGTTTCTATCAACTCCCATTCACCAGAAACAGTTGATGTGCTTTTGGAACAGTTAGTGACGAGAGATGTGCCGGTTGTTTTGGATATCCGTGGCAGCGTTGCCCGTGGACACACGCAAGGGGATGCGTTGATTGATCCGGCGGTTATCACGGTTGTGGGCACAGCCGAACAAGTGGAACCGCTGAATGCTGCCCGCGTCACCGTCTTTCTAAACAATGTGCGTGATACCTTTACATCGATGCCCTTCCCTGTTTTTTATGATCGGCAGGGGCAGATTGCGAGTGTCAGCGGCCTGGATAAGGTCAGCGCAGAATCGGTGGCTGTCACGATTCCCGTCCAGGAATCTGCCGATTTTGCGGAGAAGATTATTGATGTGGACTGGAGCGGCTCTCCAGCCGACGGCTATCGACTGCTGAGTATCAATGTGGATCCGCCCAGTGCGCTTTTGCAAGGTTCCCCCTCACGGTTGAATGCCTTGACCCAATTGACCACGGAACCCATTGATATTACTGGGCTAACAGAAACGTTTGCACAGCCGGTTACGTTGGAGCTGCCA
Source organism: uncultured Chloroflexia bacterium (assembly GCA_963747345.1). Taxonomy (GTDB): domain Bacteria; phylum Chloroflexota; class Anaerolineae; order Promineifilales; family Promineifilaceae. Next base: position 319,320 of record CAVVFA010000030.1, read on the forward strand.
ACCGGTATCACGCTGGATGCGGTGCAAGGGTATACGGTGACGGTGGAGATTGAGCCGATTTTGACAACGGCCGTTTACAATCGCCCCATAGAATTCCAAGGAATAGAGACAGGCATGGATGCCATCGCCACCCCTGAAGAAGCCCGGGTAGTCTTGTTTGGCCCATTGCCCATCCTTGATTCCCTGACAGAAGACGAGGTACACGTTACCGTCGATGCCTTTGGCCTTGTTACTGGCACCTACAGCCTGGAACCTGTCGTCACTTTCCCAGAGCGAGGGCTGGAACTGCGCTCCATCCAACCCCCGCTGATCACCGTCGAGATTACGCCGACAATGACCAATACCATTACCAATACAGAAACATCACGCCTTTACGATGGCGTAAAAATGGCGCGTACTGAGTTTAGTAGCCATCTAAAAATCACTTCCTTACCAGCAATGACCCGCTTCGGCAGCCAGACCGATCCCCTCTCCCTTTGGGGGAGGGTTAGGGTGGGGGCATTCGCGGAACTTATTTATAGACGATTACCTGTCGAAGCACCCCATCCAATCACACCTATAGTGAGCACACCGAGAATTATCGCCAACTGGGTCTGTGCCTTACCAAAAGAGAATAATTATGAGTTATAAACCCTTAGTCGCCCTCGTTGGACGTCCCAACGCAGGCAAATCAACCTTATTCAACCGCATCGTCGGACGGCGGCTTGCTGTCGTTTCCGAAGTGCCTGGAACCACCCGCGACCGGCTGTACGCCGACTCCGAATGGGCGGGCAGCGTCTTCACCGTCGTCGATACCGGCGGCATCGAAGTGACCGAAGGCTGGCAGACCGAGCCGTTGTCCGAAGACTCCGTACTCTTCCTGCCTGCGATTCGCACCCAAGCGGCCATCGCCATCCAAGACGCCGATGTCATCGTGCAAGTGGTAGATGGCCGAGCGGGCATCACCGCCGCCGACCAGGAAGTCGCCGATATTCTGCGCCAGACGAAAAAGCCCGTTATCATCGCCGCCAATAAACTGGAATCCATCAATAGAAGAGACGATGCTTACGAATTCTATGAATTAGCCTTGGGCGAAGTCTTTGCCGTCTCTGCGCTGCATGGCAGTGGCACCGGCGATTTGCTCGATGCCATCACCGAGGCCATCCCCTTTGTTCCCGAAGAGGATGAAGATGACGATACCATCAAAATCGCCATCCTGGGCAAGCCCAATGCCGGCAAATCGACCCTGCTCAACAAACTCATTGGTGAAGAACGGGCTATCGTCAGCCCCATTGCTGGCACAACCCGCGATGCCATCGATACCAAGCTCACCTTTGAGGGACAGGAATTTACGCTTATCGATACCGCCGGTATTCGCCGTCCCGGCAAGATTGACCCCGGTGTGGAAAAATACAGCGTTCTCCGGGCCATCAAAGCGTTGAGCCGTGCCGATATTGCCTTGCTGCTCATTGATGCCGAAGCGGGCATCACCGCCCAAGATACGCATATTGCGGGGATGCTCACGGAAGAAAACTCCGGTGTTATCGTGCTGGTGAACAAATGGGATGCCGTCGTTAAAGACTCGTTTACGATTTATGATTATGAAAAAGAGTTACGTGAGGCGTTGAAGTTCATTCCGTACGCGCCCATCATCTTCATTTCTGCTAAAACGGGCAAGCGCGTCGAGAAGATTTTGCCTAAAGCGTTGGAAGTTCAAGAAACGCGCCACCAGCGCATCCCCACCTCTGAGTTGAACAAATGGATGCGTGACGTGATCACCGTGCATCCACCGCCCAGTCATAATGGCTTGCGCGTCAAGTTTTTCTACACGACCCAAGTTACCACCGCCCCCCCGACGTTTGTGATGTTTGTCAATAAACCAGAATGGGTGCATTTTAGTTATCAACGGTACCTGGAAAATAGACTGCGGGAAGAATATCCGTTTGAAGGCTCTCCCATGCGCCTTGTTTTTAGAGCGAGAAGCGAAGACCGCTTCGATACCAAATAATATACTTGTTTGCAGACCTCCGAGGTTTTAAAAACCTCGGAGGTCTTTGTAGAACGAGAAAGAGAAAAGGCTACAGCAATGGCTGATCAATCCAATCAAATTAATGATTATTACGTACAAACCCGACCTGGTTTAGAAGAAATCGCCTGGTTAGAAATTCGAGATATGCTGCCGTATGCTAAATTTGGCGAATATCTATTTGCCAAAGAGCAAAATGGCGTCGTCACCTTTTCTTATAAGGGGAATATGGCCGATGTCAATCAACTGCTGACCAGTGAAGATGAGTTTTTGCAAGCGCTGTCGATACCCAAGCTGTCTCGGGGACGGCAAGATTTGGCTATGATTCAGGAAGCTGTGGCAAAAGGTGAAGAATTTGGCCGCGCTACCAACCAGTTCTTGCGCTTCCGACAGTTTAGCCACCCGCCATCGTACCGCGTCATTTGCCGGAAGTTTGGCACGCATGAGTATCGCCAATCTAATGTGGAACAGGTTGTTCTTGATGCGATGATGAAGCGCTATCCACGTTGGCAGCCCATTACCGATGGGCCGCAGGTGGAATTGTGGATCAACTTGCTCGGCTCTCAATTGTTGTGTGGGTTCCGCATCACGGACAAAGGCATGAAAAAGCAGCATAAACTGCGCAAAGCCTCGCCTAGTTCGCTGCGCCCATCCGTGGCGGCCGCGATGGTGGGGCTGACGCAGCCAGATGATGATGATGTCTTTCTGGATCCGTTTTGTGGGGATGGCATTATGTTGCAAGAGCGAAAGCTGTTTGGCAATTATGCCCATTTATGGGGAGCCAATGAGGGTATCAGCCAGGTTTCAGTTGCTGAAATGAACCTGGCTTCCAAGAAAAGCAATCGGCTCTCGACGGACATCACGTTGGCGACTTGGGTCAATTTGAAGCTGCCTTTGGAAGATGAGTCGGTAGACAAGATTGCGACCAACTTGATGGAAGTGGAGATGGATTTGGGTTCTGTTTTCAAGGAAATTGGGCGTGTCTTAAGGCCGGAGGGAACGGCCGTTATCCTCAGCAGTGAATACGACAAAATCAAAGACACCATCCGCTACCGTCCCGAACTGGAAATCATGACCGGCTACTCCGTCAAACCCGCCAGCCAGTGGGGTCGGATTTACATCATCAAACGCAAATAGAAAAACTGAGATTGGAGATTAGAGATTGGAACGTGAAGCAATCTCCAATCTCTAATCTCCAATCTTATTTATGAAAGTTTACCTCCACAGCATCGGCTGCCGCCTGAACCAGAGCGAAATCGAGACCATGGCCCGCCAGCTTCTTGCCGCCGGACATGAGATTGTCACAGAAACGGCCGTTGCCGATAAAGTCATCATCAACACCTGCGCCGTCACCGCCGAAGCCGCCAGCGACGCCCGCAGTCATGACGCGGCGCATCCACCGCCAAAACGACGCCGCCGAAATTCTGCTCACTGGCTGTTACGCCACCATCGCCCCCGACGAACTGGGTAAAGTGGCCGGAGCCGGACGCATCGTCCTCAACAAAGACAAAGCTAACCTCGTGCCCCTGCTCGACCCCAAAGCCCGCATCGACCTGCCCCTGTTTGACCAGGAACCCGTCATGCGCGAATTTTTGGCAGGCACGGCGGGCAATACCCGCGCCTTCATCAAAGTGCAGGATGGCTGCAACAACAAATGCACCTTCTGCGTCACCACGATTGCGCGAGGCGAAGGCCAAAGCCGCCACTTGGGCGACATCATCGCCGAAATTCAGGCGCTGACCACCGCTGGCTACCAAGAAGCGGTGCTTTCAGGCGTGCATATGGGCAGTTATGGCTACGATTTTGGCAACCGAGCTGGACTGATGGAACTGGTGCAGGCCATCCTCGACCACACCGACATCCCCCGCTTGCGCCTCTCCTCGTTGGAACCGTGGGACATTGCGCCCGGCTTCTTTACCCTGTGGCAAAACCCGCGCTTGCTGCCCCATCTGCACATGCCCCTGCAATCTGGTTGTGACCGCACGTTGCGGCGCATGGCGCGGCGTACCAATCAGGTCAGCTTCCGTGAACTGGCTGACGCCGCCCGCGCCCACATCCCCGACCTCAACCTGAGCAGCGACATCATCGTCGGTTTCCCTGGCGAAACGGAAGATGAGTTCCAAACCAGTCTTGATTATGTGCGTGAGATTGGTTTTTCGCGGCTGCACGTCTTCACCTACAGCCAGCGCCCCGGTACGGCCGCCGCCACCATGCCCGACCAGATTCCAGGCCCCGTCAAAAAAGAGCGCGTGCAGCGCATGATTGCCCTGGGCAACGAGATGAGCCTCGCCTTCCACCAGCAGTACGAAGGCAAAACGATGAATGTGCTCTGGGAAAGCAGTGTCGGTGCGAACAGCCACGGCCTGCGCTGGGTGGGCTACACGGACAACTACATCCGCGTCAACGGACACGGCCCTGCTGATTTGTTTAATAGGGTGACGACTGTGAGGTTGGAAAACGCGAGGGTTGATGGCATGGATGGCGTGATTTTAGGTAAGGGCCAGGCAATCGTGTAAAACCGTTGCCACGCAGAACCTTTTCATCACCGATTGCCTTACCCGCGTGGTAATCGAGCGACGTGATGCGTGAAATGGCATCGCGTTTGGCATAGAACATACCCCATCGCATAGCTCTTACTCGTCTTCCTCAAATACCTGCGTGGTAAAGATAAACAAGTCAGCGGTGCGCCAGGCATCAGGGCGTAAGCCGGCCTTGCGGCAAATGGCTTCCAGGTATTCATCCCGCGACCAGCCAAACATGCCCGGCACTTGCGGCAGCAGCAAGCCCCGCTTTTGGCCGCCGACGATAACGAGACCGTGTACGCCTAACTCAATCTCTTCGATGTGGGTAACGGCCGTTAACGCCGAGAGGATCGAGATTTCAATGTGGAGGGTGGGCAGCTCAACGGCCGTTACCGGTGGAAACCTCGGATCACGCAGCGCCGCCTTCACCGCCATCACCGGCACTAACTCAATCAGCCGTTCATCCGCAGTCATATGGCCGATGCAGCCGCGCAGCCGGGCGGCAGTATCGGGGGGCAGGCCAGGCTGCCAGCGGGTGCGCAGCGTAACAAATACCCCCGCTTTCTGCTGAAGAATGGGGTCATCTGTTTGTGACGGAGGAAACCGCTTGGCTTGCAGGTAATAGCCAATTGCTTCACGCGCTAAAACAAGCAGCTCACGCTGCTGCGCGTCGTTCAATGTCAAAATAGGGTGGGGAACTGCCTGGGATTCACTTTCTGTGCTTGTCATTGCTCACCTTCCTTCGCACAAAAATATTGTAGCACAGAAAGCAATCAGCCTTCTTCTTGAATTTGCTCTTTCCGAGTCGTATACAAAGTCCGCCTTCGCGGACTAAAAACAGCCGGATTGAGAATTGCTGTTTTGCTCCCCCGCTTTTGACGCCAATTTTCCTCACTGTTATACTCCTCGCTTGCTGGAAAGTAGTCGAGGTGTCACAACATGTGGGAGTCAACGACCACAAATCAACACCCAGCAATCAATTGAGGCAGAATAATGGCAAAACAAGACAAACTCACCCCGCGCAGCGAGGATTTCAACGAATGGTACAACACCGTCGTGCAAAAAGCGGATATGGCCGACTATGGGCCAGTGCGTGGCACGATGATCGTCAAGCCCTATGGTTGGGCTTTGTGGGAAAATATACAAGGCGCGTTAGACAGCCGCTTTAAAGCCACAGGTGTGCAAAACGCCGGCTTCCCCATGTTTATCCCCATGAGCTTCTTGCAAAAAGAAGCGGCCCATGTGGAAGGCTTTGCCCCTGAACTCGCCGTCGTCACCATTGGCGGTGGGCAGGAACTGGCAGAACCTCTCGTCGTCCGTCCCACCTCGGAGACGATGATTGGACACGCCTACTCCAACTGGATTCAGAGCTACCGTGATTTGCCGATGCTGCTCAATTTGTGGAACAGTGTTGTCCGCTGGGAACTGCGCACCAAGCTCTTCCTGCGCACCCTGGAATTCTACTGGCAAGAAGGCCACACCGCCCACGCCACCGCCGAAGAAGCGGATGAACGCACCCGCCTGATGCTGGATGTGTACACCGACTTTGCTGTCAACGAAGCGGCCGTGCCTGTGATTCCTGGTATTAAATCAGATATGGAACGGTTTGCTGGGGCCAACGAAACCATGACCATTGAAGCGATGATGGGCGATGGCAAAGCGCTGCAATCGGGTACTTCTCACAATTTGGGCGAAAATTTTGCCAAAGCGTTCGATATTCAATACCTCGATAAGAACAACGAATTGCAAAATGCGTGGACAACTTCCTGGGGTTTGAGTACCCGCTTCATCGGCGCCATTATCATGACGCATGGTGACGACCACGGCTTGATTTTGCCGCCCCGTTTGGCTCCTTATCAGACAGTGATTGTGCCGATTTACAAGAATGATGAAGAAAAAGAAGCCGTTCTCGAAGCGACCAATCGCATTCAGCAAGAACTCATTGCCGCTCATGTTCGTGTTAAAGTCGATGACCGCGAAAACTTGACCCCTGGCTTCAAGTTCAACGACTGGGAAATGCGCGGCGTACCAACCCGCATTGAAATCGGCCCGCGTGATGTGGAGAAGAATTCGGTGGCCTTAGCCCGCCGCGATATTCCAGGACGGGATGGCAAGCAGTTTGTGTCGCAGGATGGCATTGCGCAAACGGTGGCTGATTTGCTGGTGACGGTGCAGCAAGCACTCCTGGATCGGGCGACCAAATTCCGTGACGACAATACGCATGACGTGGACAACTATGATGATTTCAAAACGGCCGTTTCCACAGGATTTGCTCGCGTGTGGTGGGCAGGAGACAGCGCCGAAGAGACCCAGGTCAAAGAAGAAACCAAAGCCACCATCCGCTGCTTCCCCATCGACCAGCCCGGCGGCACAGGCACCTGTTTCTTCACCGGCAAACCAGCTGATAGAATCGCCATCTTTGGCCGCGCTTATTAAAACAAAAGATTAGAGATTGGAGATTTGGGATCGATAATCTCCAATCTCTAATCTCTAATCTCAGGTATTTATATGAAACTTTCACGAGCATTTGGCAAAACATTACGAGAAGCACCGGCCGACGCCGAACTAGCCAGCCATCAACTCCTCATTCGAGCAAATTACGTACGGCCGATTGGGGCGGGTATTTACGTATTTATGCCATTGGGCTACCGTGTCATCCGCAAAATTTGGGAGATTATGGCGCAGGAGATGGATGCCATCGACGGGCAGGAAATGTGGATGCCCAACCTGAATCCGGCGGCGCTGTGGCAGGCAACCGGGCGCTGGGACACGGTAGATGTGCTCATGAAAGTGAAAGCGGGCGGCGGGCGTGAATATGCCCTGTCAGCTACTCACGAAGAAGTAGTGACGGAACTGTGCCTGCGCGACATCGAAAGTTACCGTGATTTGCCGCGCATGATCTACCACATCAGCAAGAAGTTCCGGGATGAACCGCGTGCGCGTGGCGGCTTGCTGCGCCTGCGTGAGTTCATCATGAAAGACGCCTACACCCTCGACCCCGACGAAGAATCCTTCGACGCCTATTATCCCCAGATGCTCCAGGCGTATTACAATATTTTTGAACGGGTTGGCACACCCGCTGTCGCCGTGCAAGCCGATACCGGCAGTATGGGCGGCAAAACCTCGCACGAGTTTGTTGTGCCGCACGAAGAAGGCGAAGATACCTACATCGCCTGTACCGAATGCGATTATGCGGCTAATGTGGAAGCGGCCGAATTCGTGCGTGAAGGTGACAAACCGGCTGAGTTGGCCGAGTTGGTCAAAGTCGCCACGCCGGATTGCAAGACAATTGCGGATGTGGCGGCGTTTGTGGGTGTCGAGACGAACCAGACGGTGAAGGCTGTCTTTTTCTGGCGGTGGCCGTTAGGAGAAAGTGAGGAGAAACGGCCGTTTCGTATTCATACTTGTGCGCGGCGATTTAGATATCAACGAAATCAAACTCATCAATGCGTTGGGCGGCGGGCAGCTTCGTGCCGCCACCGAGGAAGAAATTCGGGCGGCGGGAGCAGAACCGGGCTACGCCTCAGCCATTGGCTTGGACATCGCCCAAGATTTTGAGCAGCCAGGCGTGTTTGTCATGGCCGACACCTCCATTGAGGCAGGTGGCAACTTCGTCGTGGGCGCAAATGATGCTGGCTATCATTTCACCGGAGCCAACTACCCGCGCGACTTCGCCGTCAGCCAAATTGCTGACATTGCCCAGGCGGATACGGGACACAAATGTCCCCACTGCGGCGCGGCAATCGAAGCACGGCGCTGCACGGAAGCGGGACACTGTTTCAAACTAGGCACCCGTTACTCTGACCCGACTGGTGCTACTTTCCTCGATGAAAATGGCAAGCCACAACCCATCTTCATGGGCTCATACGGCATTGGGCTAGACCGGCTGATGGCGACGATTGTGGAACAACATCATGACGAACAGGGCATTGTCTGGCCGGATGCGGTCGCGCCGTATCAAGTTCATTTGCTCCATCTGGGCAAGGGCGACGACGTGAAAGAAGCGGCGGATAACCTGTATGCGGAACTACGCCAGGCTGGTTTGGAAGTGCTGTACGATGACCGCGAAGCCAGCGCGGGTGTGAAGTTTAACGATGCGGATTTGATGGGGCTGCCTTGGCGCGTGACGGTTGGTGGACGTGGACTGGCGCAAGGTACGGTCGAAGTGAAGCGCCGTAATCAGGAAGATCGTGAATCCGTGCCGTTGGCCGAGTTAATTTCTTTTCTCAAATCAGCGTAGCTATTTGATCTTAAGCTGAAACTCCATTTTTATCCTCAATCATGTTATTTCCATAAAGGTTGGCTTTTTTGCAAAGCCAATCTTTATTTGGATATTCCTCTGGTCTTTTGATAAATTATTAGGCACAATCTGGTTGTAGGTTGATTGCCCCGCTTCTTTAATTTTGGATACTGCATAAATGGATAGCCCACGACTCTCACTTTTGCTTATATCTGCTGATGCCCAACTCGCTGACGAGTGGGTGGCGATGCTGCAACAGTCTGTGCCGATGGTTGAGGTGGTGTTTGTGGTGGAAACGGCCGTTTCCCTTCCCCAAGCTCTAGAAAAACTCAACCACGCCCCCTGATGTGGTTTTGCTGTATAGTGATGACGAGTTGGAGATAACGGCCGTTGTTGACCAGTTCCCCCACGCCCCAATTATTCTCATTACAGATAACGACGACACCCAAACTGAGTCAATGGCACAGACCTCGGTGGTAACTGATGTTTTGCCACGAGCGCAACTCACCGCGCCGCTGTTTGTGCGTGTGTTGTACCATGCGTATCAAGTGCGCCACTATGCCACTATCCGAGACAAAGCGCGTGAGCATCGTCAGATTTCTGAGGCGCTATTGCGGGCGGGTGTGGAGATGAATGCCATCCTGAATTACGATGAGATGCTGGATAGCATATTAAAATATGCAGCTTATTTCTTCCCCTACGATATGGCAACCATCATGCTCGTAGAGGAAGACTTGGTGCGCATTGAACGGCTGCGGACGGCTGATGTAGACAAGTCGGTGCAATGGGCGATGGAAAAAGCTGCGAATACGATATTCTCCCTTGCCGAGACTCGGAATTTGAGAGAAGTTGTGGAAAACGGCCGTTATCTTATCATTCCAAACATCGACAACTACCCAGATTGGATCCATATTCGATCCGATTTTTACATTCGTTCATGGATAGGTGTTCCTTTAATTGTAAAGGGGCAGATCATGGGCATCTTAACGCTAGACAGCCTGCGGCCAGATGTCTATCAAGATGATGATGGACAGATGTTGGCGGCATTTGCGGCCCAGGCGGCATTGGCTTTGCATAATGCCCATATCCACCAAAACCGTCAGCGAGAGGTTTCAGAATTATCAGCGCTTCATGCCATTGCCCAGACCAGCACAGAAGCCATGACGGTGGATGAACTGCTTACCCGCTGTACGCAGATTGTCGCTGAGAAACTATACCCGGACAGCTTTGGCTTTATTCTCGTCAACGATGATGGTGTTACTATGAGTGCCCATCATGCGTTTCATAACCGTCTGCCAGTCTTGCATCCTAAAAAACTGCCGATTGGCACGGGCGTGGTCGGCCAAGTTATTCAAATGGGGCAAATGCGCCATGTTTCTGATATTCGAACGGATACAAAATATGCGGATATTGTGGCGCATACACATTCAGAGTTATGTGTGCCATTGCAGGTGCGGGGGCAAATAATTGGCGCTATTAATGCGGAAAGCATTTTGTTTGGTGCCTTTACCGAAGCAGATGAACGGTTCCTGGTGGCCTTGTCGCAGCAATTAGCGACTGGGATTGAACGAATTCAACTGCTGGAAGCGGAACGTAAAAATCGAGAAGAGGCAGAAAAATTACGTGATGCAGCCGCTTTTTTGACGACATCATTAGATTTGGAGCAAGTTTTTAACAATATTTTGAGCAGGTTGGAGGAAGTTGTACCGCATGATAGCGCTTCTGTGATGTTGCGGCATGGAGAAGAATTGGTGATTGTCGCCGCACGCGGTTTTGCAGAGCCAGGCAGGCTTATAGGCCAGAGCTTTCAGGCTAATTTGCTTTTCGAGGAGGTGCGCCAGACGAAACGGCCGTTATATCTAGCAAATGCCCAACAAGATCCTCGTTTTATAAATTTAAACACAAACATCCACAGTTGGATCTGCTTGCCTCTGATTGTGCGAGATCAAGTCTTAGGTGTCTTGACGATTGATAATGAGCAAATAGGCATATATGGCGCCGTTGAAGCCCATTTAGCGCAGTCGTTTGCCAATCAAGCCGCCATCGCCATTGACAATGCCCGATTGTATGCCGCTGAACAACAAGCCAGAGAACGTGCTGAAATCATGCGCGAAGCCAGTTCCATGATGGTGCAAACCTTAGACATGGACACAATTTTAGATATCTTGCTGGATTATTTGTACAAGTTGGTGCCGTTTGATTCGGCCAGCGTTTTATTTGTAGAAGGTGATTTCGCTCAAATTTACCTGTGCTAAAGGTGTCGAAAATTGGACGGATGTCGAAGCACTAAAACAACTGCGAATCAATGTAAATACCAATGGCATTTTCCAGGAGATCGTGCGTACTCAGAGAGGGTTGTTGATTTCTGATGTCCATAATGACAGCCGTTGGGAAGCATCTACTCTAAGCAGCTACGTGCGTAGTTGGATCGGAGTACCCATTGTGGCTGGCGGGCAGTTTTTGGGCTGTTTTTCAATTGATAAAGTTGATCCAGGCTATTTCAATGAGAGGCATCTTGAATTAATCGAAGGGTTTACGAGCCAAGCCGCCATTCTCTTGCAAAATGCGCAACTTTTCCAAGAAGCGCAACAACGTGCGGTAGAATTGGAACAAATCACTACCCTTTCTGCTGCCCTGCGTGAGACGGTCGAATTGGATCATCTGCTGGACATTATCTTAAAAAATGTCCTGCAATTGGTTAATGGGACGTTGGGGGGAATTTATTTAATCGATTCAGAAAGTGGTGATTTGATTCTCCGTGCGATTAGGCCCCACATGCCCAAGATGCTGGGGATACGGCAATCGGTTGAGCAAGGAATAGTTGGTTTTGTAGCGAGAACTGGGCGTGTTTATATTGCATCGGATTTCCAAACAGACCCGCTGCTTGATATATTGCCAGACGAAGATGTTTTTCTACGGAAAATACGTTCGGGAATTAATTTACCGCTGCGTGTGCAAGAACGGGTGGTGGGAGTTTTTAGTGTCGGCCTGGATAGACTGCATGATTTTTCTGACACGGAAGTTAAGTTGTTAACGGCCGTTTCTGAAATTGCAGGTACCGCCATTGATCGTGCCATCGTTCTGAATACTTTAGAGCAGCGGATTGTGGCACGTACTCGGGAACTGGCGAACGCCAACGAACGCCTGACCGAACTGGATCGGCTCAAAACCAAATTTGTTTCTGATGTTTCTCATGAACTGCGTACCCCCATCACGAATCTCTCCCTCTATTTAGATTTGATGAAGCGGGGTAAGCCAGAACGTCGTGAGCAATACGCCGACATCTTGCGGCAGCAAGTTGATCGTTTAATAACGATGATTGAAGATATTTTGAGTATCTCTCGCTTAGATATGGGCAAAACGAAGCTCCATATTGTCTCTTTGGATATAAACAAAATTGTTCAACAAGTGGTGGAGAAATGCGCGGCTCAAATGGATGGTAATACACGCTTGCTAATTGAATTCCATCCAGATATGCCACTTATTTTGGGTGATGAAATACAGATCGCCCAGGTATTAACAAATCTGCTGAACAATGCGATCGCTTATACTCAAAACGGTTTGGTTTGTATAGCAACGCATTGGGATGGTGTGCAGAATCGTGTAGGTGTTGAAGTCAAAGATACCGGTATGGGTATTCCACCACGGGAATTAGATCACGTATTTGATCGTTTCTATCGTGCATCTAATGTCAGCCAATCGACAATGCCTGGAACCGGGTTAGGGTTATCGTTGGTCAAAGAATTGGTTGATTTGCATCGTGGTGAAATTGAGATTGAAAGCGAAATCAATACAGGAACCACGATTATCATTCACCTACCCATTGCCCCCCGGTTTTCTGCTGTCGCATAATCCTCTTTCACGGAACGGCCGTTTCCACTAAAATACCAGTTCAGTAAACAGTGTTCAGAAACAGTGAATAGACTACCCGACTAACAAGGAGCTTCCAATGACAATCCGACAACCCTGGCATGAACTGGCAAAAGATTTAGTAGACGTGGCAATGGGGCGCAAACCCGCCACGATGGTGATCACGAAACGGCCGTTGGGTCAACGTCCACAGCGGCGAAATCATTTCCCACACCGATGTAGCTATCTACAAAAGCCGCATCGCCTACGTGGGCGAAGATGCCAGCTATACCATTGGGGAAGGGACAGAGGTTGTGGAGGCGAACGGCCGTTATCTCATCCCCGGCTTGTGCGACGCCCACATGCACGTCGAAAGCGGCATGGTCACCGTCACCGAATTTGCCCGCGCCGTCATTCCCCACGGCACCACCAGCATGTTCATCGACCCCCACGAAATCGCCAACGTACTCGGTCTGCCCGGCGTCAAACTGATGCACGACGAAGCCCAAACCCTGCCCATCAACATCTACGTGCAAATGCCAAGCTGCGTGCCCAGCGCCCCCGGCCTGGAAACTCCCGGCGCGTCCATCGGCCCGGCCGAAGTGGCTGAAGCCATGTCCTGGCCCGGCATCATCGGCCTGGGCGAAATGATGAACTTCCCCGGCGTCTTCATGAGCGACGCCAACATGCACGCCGAAATGGCCGAAACCATGAAAGCCGGCAAAGTCATCGGCGGCCATTACGCCTCCCCCGACCTGGGTCGCCCTTTCCACGGCTACGTCGCTGGCGGCCCCGCCGACGACCACGAAGGCACCCGCATCGAAGACGCTATCGCCCGCGTGCGCCTGGGCATGAAAGCCATGCTGCGCCTCGGTTCCGCCTGGTACGACGTCGCCACCCAAGTCAAAGCCATCACCGAACGCGGACTCGACAGCCGCAATTTCATCCTCTGCACCGACGACAGCCACTCCGGCACGCTCGTCCACGAAGGCCACATGAACCGCGTGGTGCGCCACGCCATCGCCCAGGGACTCAAACCCATCACCGCCATCCAAATGGCAACCCTCAACACGGCCGAACATTTCGGCGTAGAAAAAGACATTGGCTCGATTACGCCCGGCCGTTATGCCGATATTGTCATCTCCAGTGATTTGATTGCGCTGCCGATTGAGTTGGTGATTGCTGGCGGGCGAGGTGGTGGCGGAAAACGGCCGTTTAACCACCAACCTGCCCCCCTACAACTACCCCGACTTCGCCAAAAACACCGTCAAACTCGGCAAACACCTCACCGCCCATGACTTCGACATCCCAATCTCCAATCTCCAATCTCCAGTCTCCCTCAAAGCCCGCGTCATCGGCGTCGTCGAAAATCAAGCCCCCACCCGCGCCCTCATCCGCGTCCTGCCCGTCGAAAACGGCTTGTGACGGGCGATCCGCAGCAAGACGTATGCCAGATTGCCCTGGTCGAGCGGCATCAAGCCACCGGCGGCGTCACCAACGGCTTCGTGCAGGGCTTTGGCTTCAACACGCCCTGCGCCGTCGCCACCACCGTCGCCCACGACAGCCACCATATGATCGTCACCGGCACCAGCAAAACCAACATGGCCCTGGCCGCCAACCGCCTCGGCGCAGTCGGCGGCGGGGTCGTCGTCTTCAAAGATGGCCAGGAAATTGCCCTCGTCGAACTGCCCATCGCTGGCCTCATGTCCGACGAACGCGCTGAAATCGTGGCCGACAAAGCCGCCCGCATGGTCGCGGCGATGGCTGAATGCGGCTGCACCCTGCACAACGCCTACATGCAGCTCAGCCTGCTCGCCCTCGTCGTCATCCCCGAACTGCGCCTCTCCGACCTCGGCCTGGTGGATGTGACCAGGTTTGAGGTGGTCGATTTGTTTGTGGATTAGTAGCCGCGACATCCCTGTCGCGACAGTACAATTCCGCTACACTCAGTTGTTTGATATTTGGTCTGATGACCGGAGAAACGGCCGTTACCTATCCAATGCAGTTACCCATCCCGTCCAAGAATCAAAATTGTAACGGTTTACGAACCCCATCCTGATGATTGGATTGATTTCAAAGTGAGTAAAATCCACGAAAGCAGATCAACGGGAAACACACTGTACATTTCGCTCAAAATTCGCCATACTATAAGCAACATGGAGTTTGTGTCGGAGCCACCTCATCAAATTCTCCATCCCAGCCCACCACACCCACCTGCTAAACAAACTCGCTTATTCAACCAGGCTTCAAATCAGAACCAATCGACTCAATCAAAATAGGAGGTATGGTCATGACAGTCATTACGATTTCCAGAGAGTTAGGCAGTAACGGCGCGGCCATTGCGGCACAGGTCGCCAATCGGCTGGGTTATCAACTGGTAGCGAAGCACAGCCTTGAAAAAATCCTCCAACAATATGGCCTCGTCCAACTTGATACACTATATAAAACATCACCTGGATTTTGGGCGCGTTTGGATGATGCCAATTTGCAGCTTATCTCCATGCTGAACAAAATCATTTTAGGCATTGCCCAGCGAGGTGATGCGGTGATTTTGGGGCGCGGCGGGTTTGCGGCACTTGGCGGGTATACCGATGTGCTGCATGTGCGCATTCAAGCCCCGTTTGCTTTGCGCGTCAAACGCATTCAGGAACGGGAACAGTTAACCGATTTTGAGGCCGCTCAAAAAATCGTGGCTGAAAATGACAAAGCACGACACACATTTATCCAGGCGTTTTATAATGTGGATGTGGATACAGCCAGCCAGTTTAGTATGGTCTTGGATACCAGTATTGTTTCAATCGGGATGGCGGTTGACTGGATTGTGGAAGCGGCGCAGTCGATGTCTTATCGGTCGTTTACAGATGTGGTGACGATGCAAGAGATCGAAGTCGATGCCATATTGGCAGATGCGATTGAACGGGTGTTGGCTCCTGTTACCAGCTAGTTTTTGTGATGAATGGGGCTTGTGGCAGCAACTGCCGTTTAGAGATTGCATAAAAAGTATATCTGAATCAACAGACAATATTTTCAACCGGCACACAATCTGCTATCATGGCACGCATGAGCAAACTAGTAGCTATCCCAGACAAGTCCCAATCCAGCAAATTCACGCTGGCAGATAAATTAATGGATCGGCTGTCCAAAGCAATTGACGATACCGATGAAAAAGAAGCCGCCACTCGCGTGGCTAATTTGCGTGCCAAGCACCCAGATGACACGGTAGACCAGTTGACCAATCGGCTGATTTTGGCAAAAGCGCGAGAAACGGCCGTTGTCGGCGCCACAACCTCTGCGGCCATGATAATCCCAGGCATCGGCACCATCGCTGGACTAACGCTAGGCATTGCGGCCGATTTTGGTATCACCTTCAAGCTGCAAGCCGAACTCGTCATCGAAATTGCCACCTTGTATGGACATGCCATGACCCCCGAGGAAAAGCGGCGTGTTGTGATGCTCGTGACCGGTTTGAGCGTCGGCACAACGACGCTGGCGCATCGCGCCGGCAAAGGCATTTCCAAGCGGGTGACGGCGCGTCTCGGCTCCAAATATGTGGTGCGGGCCATGCCCGTCGTCGGCATGGCGGCTTCCGCTTCCACCAACGCCTTGATGACCTACGTCATCGGCAAACGGGCAGAAGCGTATTTCAGCTTAGGCCCAGAAGCGATGAACGATTGGCGAGCCAGTGCTGGCGCACTGACTGGCATTAATCGGGAACTGTTAGCAAGTGGGGCGAAAACGAGTGGGCTGGCGTTGAAGAAGGCTGGGGGAACGGCCGTTACTGGCGCCAAAAAAGTAGGATCAGCCGCCGCCGCCCGCCGTCCACGTCTGCGTAGAAACAAAAAACAACAAGCGCTCCCCGAATACGAAGACGAAATCATCCCCGTATTCATTGAAGAAGATTAACCTGTAGGCCGTGAGTCGTCGATTCACGGCCTATTCCTTACGTTCCCGCCCCACAAGATTCCCGCACAATCAATTCCGTCGGCAATAACGTCAGCATATCAGGTTCTTCGCCTTGAATAAGCCGGATAATTTGCTCCGCCGCTTTGCGCCCTGATTCGGCGATGGGGGCATGTACCGTAGAAAGCGGCGGCGTGAGAAAACGCGCATAGCTGGCATCATCAAAACCGACAATCGCCACATCTTCTGGCACTCGTTTACCCGCTTGGTGCAAGGCCAGTAATGCGCCACTTGCCGACCGGTCATCTCCCGCGAAAATGGCATCAAATGCCACCCCATCCTCAAGCAACTGCTTAACCGTTGCTTCAGCGGTGGTATCGTGGAAATTACCCAAAGCAATCAAGTCAGGGTCAACCGGAATATCATGCGCCGTCAACGCATCACGGTAGCCCAACTCGCGCCACTGGGAATCCTCATTCTCCTCCGGCCCTGTCAAATAGACGATGCGGCGGCGGCCAAGACTAATAAGATGGGAAACGGCCGTTTGCGCCCCCGCCTTATTCTCAAACGTCACACTCGGAATGTCTAATCCCGCCGGTGCAGATTGATGCAGCAGCACCACCGGGAACCCGCGTTCATAAAAACGACGAATTTCTGCCTCTTTCAAGCTGCTCGCATAAATAATCAAGCCATCCGTATTATGCTCACCCACCGGAATCGATTTAATCGTCTGATCACGATTTCGCAGCCTTGTCGAGTAAAGCAGCAGTTCATACCCCGCATCCGTAATTTGTTGGTCAATGCCCGTTAACAACTCCGTCAAAAAAGCATCGCCCATCCCAGGGAAAATAAGCCCAATCGTATTACGTCGACTGCCCGCCAGCCCGCGTGCACCCGCATGAGGCACATAGTCTAGTTCAGCAACGGCCGCGTGTACCCGTTCGGCCGTCGCTGTTGCCACCTTGCCCGTATTGTTCAACACCCGGCTGACAGTGGCAATAGATACGCCAGCCAATTCCGCGACATCATCAATCGTTACCCGAGTTTGAGAACTCATCTTTTACATCCTTTTCTTGACAAACATATGCAGGTGTAGCCTGAGCTTGTCGAAGGCGAAACCGGGCTTCGACAAGCTCAGCCCTCGTTTAAGCTGCACAGTTATTTCTTGACAACAATTTCGTAATCCTATAAACTGTAAGCGCTTACAGAAAGCGCTTACATCGAGAGTATAACACAAACATTCTTGTTTTGGCTAGAGCCAAAAAATGAGGAGCAATCACATGAAAGTAACAGTTATTGGGGGCGGCTCCAGCTACACCCCAGAACTTATCAACGGATTTTTAGAACGAGTAGACAGTTTCCCAGTGACAGAACTGTGGTTGATGGATGTGCTGCCAGAGCGGCTAGAAGTCGTGGGCGGCTTTGCCCAACGTATGGTTGAGGCCAAAGGCAGCCCGTTCACCGTGCACCTGACAACAGACCAGCGCGAGGCGGTTCGCGGAGCAAGCTACGTCACCACCCAACTGCGCGTTGGGTGGATGCAAGCTCGCCGTGAAGATGAATATCTGGGGCTGCGGCATGGATTGATTGGGCAAGAAACCACAGGCATCGGCGGCATGGCAAAAGCGTTACGCACCATCCCCGTTATTCTCAGCATCGCCAAGGATATGGAAGAACTGGCTCCCGGCGCACTACTGGTCAACTTTACCAATCCGGCGGGGCTGGTGACGGAAGCGTTGGCTCGCCATGCCCCCAATGTGCCATCTGTGGGGGTGTGTAATGTGCCGTATAACATGAAGATGATCATGCTGAAGGCATTGGCAGAGCAAGGACTGGAAATTGACCCAGCACAAGCCGAACTCAATACGTTGGGCTTGAACCACCTGACCTGGCATCGCGGATTTACGGTTGATGGTGAAGAGATGTGGCCGCGCCTGATGGAAAAATATGTGGCGGAACTGAAAGAAGCAGAACATCCAGAATGGGAACCAGAACTTATTGAGTCACTGCAAATGGTTCCCAATTATTATCTTAAATATTTCTATAACACAGCTTATAAATTGGCAGAGCAGGATAGCTGGCCGCCTTCTCGCGCGGAAGCGGTCATGAAAATTGAAGAGAGTTTGTTGGCTGAATATGCTGAGCCAGATCGTACGGAACCACCAGAAGGATTGATGGAACGAGGCGGCGCGTATTACTCAACGGTGGCGACGCAGTTATTGAATGCCCATTACAATGATTTGCAGGAAATGCACGTGGTCAATACGCGGCACGGTGGCGCGGTGGCTGGTTGGCCGAGCGATTGGGTGTTGGAGATGCCTTGTATCGTGGGCAAAGATGGCATTAAGCCGATTCCGACTCAGCCGCTGCCGCCGGTGGTGTTTGGTTTGTTGAGCCAGGTGAAAATGTATGAAATCTTGACGGTGCAAGCGGCCGTTACGGGTGATAGAAACGCGGCGTTCCAAGCCCTGTTGGCAAACCCAATTGGCCCGTCGGCTGATAAGATTGAGGCGGTGTTGGACGATATGCTGGAAGTTAATAAGCCGTATTTGCCGCAATTTTGGAGTTAAATCCCTCTCCCCAGCCCTCTCCCAAGAGGAGAGGGAGCCAAGCTTCCCCTCCTTTTGGGAGGGGACTGAGGGGAGGGCATACCTTTGATTTCCAATTAGTTAATCTTATGACAGCAAACTCGCTTTCAAAGAAACTTGGCTTATCTGATAATGAACGTGTGGTGATTTTTCATGTGGATGATGTTGGCATGTGTATTGCGTGACATGATGAGACAATAGTGAAGTAGAAGGACAGAAGATGCGATATTTTTTAGGAATTGATACGGGTGCGACCAAAAGTCACGCTCTGATTGCCGATGAAAACGGCCGTTCTGTCGGTTTTGCAGAAGGGGGGCCAGGCAATTGGGAAGTCATTGGCTGGGAAGGCACGCGCCAGGTGCTGCATACCATCACCCAAAATGCACTGGCGATGGCTGGCATCGGCAAAGCGTGTCTGGCGGGGGCGGGCTTTGGTTTTGCGGGCTATGATTGGCCGGAAGATGGGCCGGGACATCAAGACCTTATCGATTCCCTGGAATTGGGTGTGCCGACTGAGTTTGGCAACGATACCTTGATTGGTTTGGTAGCGGGCGCTGAATCAGGATGGGGTGTCGTGGTTTCGGCGGGAACGAGCAACAACAGCTGCGGCCGAGACAAAGCCCATAACGCCTGTCGCTTATCGGGCATGGGGCCGACGCTTGGCGAATATGGCGGCGCGGGCGAGGTGGTGCAGCGTGCCATGCAGCAAATCGGCCGTGCCTGGAGTTTGCGCGCACCGCAAACGGCGTTGACGGATGCTTTTGTGGCCGCATTAGGCGCTAAAGATGCTGACGATATGCTGGCAGGTCTGGGACGAGGCCGGTATCACATTGACCCTTCGTTTGCCCTGCTGGTTTTTGAAACGGCCGTTCAGGGAGACCCCGTGGCGCAAGAAGTTGTGCAGTGGGCGGGCGAGGAACTGGGCAGTCTGGCAATTGGCATTATCCGCCAACTCAATCTGGCCGACGAGGCGTTTGATGTGGTGTTGGCTGGCAGTTTGTACAAAGCGGGTGAAGCGCTCATCGCTCCCATGCGCGAAACGATTCTGGCGGAAGCGCCTCAGGCTCGACTGGTGCCTTTGACGGTGCCGCCGGTGGTGGGTGGGGTGTTGATGGGGATGGAGCAAGTGGGATTGGAAACGGCCGTTGTCCGTGATGCCCTTATTGAGTCAACCAAGGCTTTGCTTGAGCGGCAGAGATTTGGCGTGGCAGAACCCTAATCCGCAAGTAAGAAATACGGAAAAGCAAAAAATGCTTCAATTGGGGCCATTTATGTCCATGATGTTTAGGGAAGCATTCGGCCTGATATTATCAGAGTTTGAAAGGCAGCAATTTGTTCCCCGTTACCCATGACAGCCACCATGTCGTCTGCGGCAAAGCGATAGGTGCGTTCAGGATTGACGATTAGCTCACTCCCATGCAATATACCCACAATCGAAGCCCCGGTCTGGGTGCGTACAGCGGCCGTTTCAATTGTCTGCCCAATTAGCGAGCTACCTGGTGGCAATTCCACCCAATTCACCGCCAGCAGGCGGGCTGCGTTTTGCAGCAGCGCCACCGTTTGATAATTGTCATGATCTTCATAAAGCGGTGCATAGAGTCTTTGGCGAATTGAATCCATAAACTTTTGAATTTCGGTGGGTAGAATGTTGAAGTGGAGCAGTGCTTGACGTGTCATTTCCAGGCTGGCCTCAAACTCCGGTTGTACCGCTTCATAGATGCCATGCTTCCGCAATCCTTGCATCGCTTCCATGCTGTGCGCTCGGGCCACAATGTGAATTTCTGGATTCAATTGGTGTACCCGCTCTACAATGGCTTGTGTAGTCTCAGCCGCCGGTGTCGTCACAAGCATCAAACCGGCATCGCGCACATACGCCGCTTCCAATACAATTTCCTGGCTGGCATCCCCAAAAATAACCGGTAAGTTGGCTTCCTTGGCCTGCTCCACCCGCCGGTAATCCAGTTCCAGTAAGACAAACTTCAGATCTAACTGCTGCAAAAGGTGGGCTACATACAGCCCTAACCGGCCGCTGCCCGCAATCACGATATGGCCTTGTAATCCCCTCTCTGGTAGATTGATGGTTTGCAGCGGCTCATGTTGGATGCGTCGTTTGCGCCAGGCGTACAATGGTGTGGCGAAACCAGATACAAATGGCGTTAGGAGCATGGTCATCACGGCTACAGTCAGGGCGAGGGCATATAAATTTTCGTCAATAGAGTTGGTGGTGATCCCTACTCGTGCCAGTACAAACGAAAACTCGCCTGTCTGAAACAGGGTTAACCCCACAGCAACGGGGACGATGTTACGATAGCCGAACAAACGGCTAAGTGTGCCAAATATAACAGCCTTACCAACACTAATTAACGCGACCAACAATAGTATGATTTGCCAATTTTGAATGACAAAGTTGGGGTCAAACAGCATACCTACAGATACAAAAAAGAGCAGCCCAAATACATCACGCAGAGGAATAATGTCGCTGAGTGCCTGATGGCCATAATCTGATTCGCTCAGGACGATACCGGCGACGAAAGCGCCAAAGGCAAAGGAGAGACCAAAAAGGTAGGTAACATAACCCACGCCCAGGCCAACGGCCGTTATCGTTACCAGAAAAAGCTCGCGTGAATTCCACCGGGCTACGTAAGCCACAAGCCGAGGAATAACTCGTGTCCCTACCACTATCATGAGAACAAGGAAGATAGCCGCTTTTAACGCCGCAGCCACCAAAATTGAAAGCCCTGCCCCTGGTTTGTTTAATTCCGGCAGAATAATCATCAACGGTACTACAGCCAGATCTTGCACAATTAGCATACCAATCATAACCCGGCTGGAGAGCGTACCCATACGACCCTGGCTCATCAATGTTTTGAGCGCTACCATGGTGCTGGAAAGGGCAATCAAACCGCCAAACCAGATGGATGAAAACCAATCCCAGCCCAAAACCTGCCCAATACCATACCCCAATGCTATGGTCAGCAAAAGTTGAATAGGTGTACCAATGAGGGCAATTTTTCGGACAGGTTGCAGCTCTTTTAAGGAAAACTCCAGACCCAAGGCAAACAGCAACAGAGCCACACCAATTTCAGCCAGCAGTTCAATATCATGCACGTCAGAAACGGTTGGTCCAATGGTGAATGGTCCCACCATAATTCCTGCCAAAATATAACCAAGCAGCAGGGGCTGTTTCAGACGCTGAGCAATTAATCCCCCAATCAAACCGGCAACAATAATAATGGCAATATCAGCAGCAATTCCCATGCGTTTTCCGAATCCTAATTTTCTTGTGGCGTAATTTGCTTGATGACACGACCAGGGCTGGTTAAGGGAGATGCCTCGATCGTTGGACGTATTGAGCATAATTGCCTCAACAATTGGTTCAAATACGGGCTGTTCAGCACCCCACTCGACGATAAAGTTCGTACCAATTCCACCGCTTTGTGCACTTGCCTCGACGAAAAAGTCGGTGGAGGCTAACGGGTCTAACTGGCGCGGTTCTGTCAGGTACTCTTTGAGGAGTTGTCCCTGGGTATCATAATATCTGATCGAGGTTAAGATGATAGGGTTTTCAAAATCGGTGTTATGAATGGTGAGGGTGACAGCCAAATCCAGGGTGCGATCTGGCATGAAGTACATTTCAGAGTAGGCAGGCACGTAGATGGTTTGTCCGGTCGTGATATCTGAAGATCTCTAAGCTGAATGGCGGGTTCAGATAAAGCAGGGGAGGATGGCGTATCTTGAGCAGTGCAGCCCATCAGGATGATGAGGATAAACACGGCTGTAAACCAGGACAGAGAGACGCTGTATAGTTGCTTTAAATGAGTTTGCTTAAGCATGTAAAAGATTCTCGGTTAAAGAGACTGTTTGATTTTGTAGTGGGCAACAATGTTTGAGCTAACTTACCCACATTTTTTATCTACACACCCAGATAGGTAAACCACAAAAAGATTTCAAAATTACCATCACGCAAAATTGTGGTTTCCTTCCAGGAAAAGCGGATTTTGCGCACTTTTATTTCACAAAACATTCCCGCTTTTACTTAATTGTGGCAAAGTATATGTTATTTTTGCTCAATTGCCCTGCTGTACACAGTTTGATCGGTGTGAATACTCACAACAAGTTTAGATAGAGTTTGGTCTTATTGGGGTGGCTGGTAACGGCCGTTGTGCGTGATGCGCTTATCGAATCAACTCAGGCTTTGCTTGAGCAGCAGCATTTCAGCGTAGCAGAACCGTAACTCGTAAGCACTGAATACAGAAAAAGTGTTCCATGCTTTTGCAGGTTCACATCATGCGGCTATCGAAATGCTCGCAAATGTGGAATTCCTGCACAAACGCACGTTTTGACACATGTTCACTCCAACCCTGATAGCCCTTCCCTCTGTAACGGTCTTCTTTGAATGGGGTGTTCAAGAAACACACCAACCCACCCATCATCGCAGAATTGAAATATGGATTGTAGTCAGAATATCGGCAATTGAAGCAACATCTTAAGTATGTGCTATCATCAAGCTTAGATTGTATTTTTCCAAGTTCCCACTCATACCCTCGGCTCGTTCCAGGAGATTCAAGCCGAAATTGATCAAACTCAAGGATCAGCCTCATCCTGTCATCGTTTTCTTCAGCGTCACAAGCAGGTACGTGGATGTCACACTTTAGAATCGGCTGCTTTGGGGACATCTCCAACAACCACCTTCAGAGGAATACTGTAGCTGAGTTCAAATTGCTGTAAGCAATCATCAAAATGGGGAGAACGATCACAGAATGCGAATTGATTGCGAACGGGATCATCTTTGGCACAGGTCGGTATCAGTTCATGGAAGCCTCTGCTTCGAAACTCAATATCACGTTTCATGTACTCAAGTCAAGCCCTATTTCGAGATATATTGACGGAATGACCTCATCACCAAATTTATCATGTGTAATAGCATCAAATGTCATCTGCTTAAATTTCCATGTTCTTATTTGCCAACGTTTTTTATCCATAAAAATGTGGATAATTGTACCAAAGTGTATATTGTTTTTGTTTGATTGCCCTATTGAACACAATTGATCAGCGAGAAGTTCACATCAAGTTTGGAAAGCGTGCAGTCTGATATAGATGGCCTGCAATCCCCAATCTCCGTTACAACCCCGCCATCGCCTTCTCCGCCGCAGCAATCGTCGCCTCAATTTCGGCTGGGCCGTGCGCCGTTGATATGAAGCCAGCCTCATACTGCGACGGCGCAATGTAAACGCCATTCTCCAACATCGCCTGAAAATAGCTGGCAAAGCGAACTGTATTCGAGCGTGATGCCGTCTCCCAGTTGACCACTGGCCCTGCCTGGAAGAACATGCCAAACATCGTGCCCAGCCGATTTATGCGTGACGGGGATGCTGGCTTTCTTGGCCGCCTGCGTTAATCCTTCAATCAACTGTGCCCCGGCCGTTTCCATCTTTTCCCACACGCCCGCTTCCTGAATCGCTTTGAGCGTTTCAATGCCTGCCGTCATCGCCAATGGATTGCCGGAAAGCGTGCCAGCTTGATACATCGGGCCAACGGGAGCCACCATCTGCATGATGTCGCGCCGTCCGCCGTAGGCGCCGACGGGCAGACCGCCGCCAATCACCTTGCCCAGGGCCGTGATGTCTGGCTTGACGCCAAACAGCGTTTGCGCCCCGCCAGGATGCACACGGAAACCGGTCATCACCTCGTCAAAAATAAGCAAGCGACGAATCGCTGACTGTCAGGTCGCGTAAGCCTTGCAAGAAGCCAGTAACGGGCGGGATCATGCCCATGTTGCCAGCTACCGGTTCCACAATCACAGCCGCAATTTGGCCGGGAAACTGCACAAACAACCGCTCCACAGCATCGACATCGTTGTAAGGCGCGACCAGGGTGTCGGCGGTGGTGGCTTGCGGGTACGCCGGGGGAATCGGGCAGTCCGAGGGTGGCCACGCCGGAGCCAGCCTGGACGAGAAGCATGTCGGCGTGGCCGTGGTAGTTGCCCTGGAATTTGATGATTTTGCTGCGTCCGGTGTAGGCGCGTGCCAGGCGCAGGGCGCTCATGGTGGCTTCGGTGCCAGAGTTGACGAAGCGGATCATCTCAATGTTGGGCATGAGAGCCATGACTTGTTTTGCCAGTTCGTTTTCGAGCTGACTGGGTGCGCCGTAGCTTGTGCCGTGGGTAACGGCCGTTTGCAACGCCTTTACCACCCGCGGATGAGCATGTCCCAAAATCAACGGTCCCCAGGACAACACGTAGTCGATGTAGCGGTTGCCATCCACATCGGTCATCGTCGCACCTTCCCCTTTCTCAATGAAAAGCGGCTGTCCGCCTACCGCTTTAAATGCGCGAACAGGTGAATCGACGCCGCCCGGCAGCAGGTTCTTTGGCTTCGTTAAACAATTCGATTGATTTTTCAATAGTTAACATGAGTTGCTCCTGTTTTTTGACAAACACACGGAAAATATGCCATAGTTTGGTTAGAAAAAATATGGCGATTTAGAAAGGTGTGGAATGTTGTTAAAAGTTAATGCAAAAGGGCAAATAACGCTGCCTCAAAATTTAAGAAAAGAATTAGGTATCAAACCTGGGGACAGTGTACTCATTACGCAAAAAGACGGTGAATTTGTGCTAACGCCTGTTAAAAAACGCTGTTTGATCTCCGAGGCTCTGTGCCTGTTTCTGAACCGCAAGATTTTGAAGCCGTAATCGAAGAAGCAAAAAGATTAGTTGCAAAAGATATGGTTGATCATCTTGAATTACGACCCGTTACGGAAACGCTTTTTGATATGGTTGGCACAATTCCTGTCGAAAGTCCAATTGATTTTGAGGCGCTTCGTGAAGAAACGAAACAGTACGTTGCTAAGAAAGTCATGCAAAGTTTAGATAATGAATAACCCACGTATCTTAACTGTTCACTGTAAACTGCTTACTGTTTACTGATTTTCCTCGCCCGTTCCTCAATTAAATCGACCAAAGTCTGAATATAAAGCGGATCATCGTTGAGCGCCGACGGCCGTTCTAGCCGCACCCCACACGTTTTTGCCGCCTCCTGAGCCTGAATGTCAATATCAAACAAAATCTCCACATGATCACACACAAAACCCACCGGAATGCTGATCATGTTTTTGATGCCCGTTTCGCCGCCAATTCAGGAATATACGCTTCCAACTGAGGCCCAAGCCACGGTTCCGGACTGCCGCCAGCCGACTGGTAGCTCCACGACCATTGGGAATCGGGCAGACCCGCTTTTTCGGCGACCAAACGCGCGGTTTCGCGCAGTTGTGTCGTCGTAGGGATCGCCCATTTTGATGATGCGCACCGGCAGGCTGTGGGCGCTGAAAATGACGTGCACATCAGTCCGTTCAGCTTCCGGCCAGCGGTTCAGCCCTTCGTGGACGCGGTTGGCGAGGGCTTCAATGAGCAGGGGCGCGTCGTGGTAGCTGTCGATGAACTCAAAGTTGATGTCGCCGCGATACATGTCCAGGCCATCGGCCACTTTGCTGTGATATTTGGCCACGCTCAGGGAACTGTAATGGGGCGCCAGCACCAAGGCGATGGCCTGGGTAATGCCGTCGTCGATCATCTGCCCCACCACGTCTTCAATCCAGGGCGACCAGTGGCGCATGCCCATGTAGACTTTGAATTTGTCAGGATCGAGTTTGGCGCGAACGGCCTCAACCTGCTGCGTGCTGAATTCCAACAGCGGCGATTTGCCGCCGATGAGCGTGTAGTTGTGGGTGATTTCTTCGAGAATGGCGGGGGTGGTACAACGGCCGTTACGAATATCAGCCAGGTATCCCGGAATTTCATCCAAATTATTCGGCCCGCCATAGGCCATGATGAGGACGCCGATTGGGTTGTTTATTTAACTCATTGGTCAGTGCAGTTTCAGTACAGTGCTCACGTTTCCACTGTTCACTGACACTGCTTTTCTCTTACATAATCAACCAGCCGTTGTACATTCTCGACTGGTGTTTCTTTGAAAATGCCATGTCCCAGGTTGAAAATATGGCCTGGACGACCCGCTGCCCGATCTAACACATCATCGACACGGGCTTTAAGTTCACGCCAGGGCGCGAGCAAGGCGATGGGATCCAGATTGCCTTGAATGGGCGTGTCCGTGCCGATGCGCTGCCACACTTCATCTAGCGGCAGATGCCAATCCACGCCGACCACGTCACCGCCGCATTTTGCCACTTCTTCGATGTAGGGCGTCGTGCCTGTGGAGAAATTGATGACTGGCACGTCAGCCCGTTTCAGCATCTCAAACAGCGTCGTGTTATACGGCTGCACGTAACGGATGTAATCTTGCTTGCCCAGGGCGTGACCTGCCCAGGAATCAAACAGTTGCAACGCCGACGCGCCCGCTTTGGCCTGCTTGATGCAGGTAATCGGCCTGCACGGTGACGAGTTTGTTCATCAGCCGTTTCCAGGCCGCCGGTTCGTTGTACATAAACGTTTTGACGCGCTGGTAGGTCTTGGTGCCGCCGCCTTCGATGGCGTAACTCGCCAATGTGAACGGCGCCCCGGCAAAACCAATCAGCGGGATGCCGCGAGGCTCCAGTTCGGCCGTGACCAGTTCGATGGCTTTGAGCGTGCCTGCCATACTTTCTTCGGCGGGCGGCGTTGCCAGCATGTCAACGGCATAAGCGCTGTCAAGGCGATTGTGCAGGACTGGCCCTTTGTCTTTGACGAATTCCAGGTTGAGACCCATGCCCATCAGCGGCGGCAAGATGTCGGAGAAGATGATGGCGGCATCGAAGCCGAAGGCGTTGATGGGCTGGAGTGTAATTTCGGCGGCTAATTCCGGGGTGTTGATGCAGTCCAACATGCTGTGTTTGGCGCGTACATTTAGATAGTCAGGCATGTAGCGCCCCGCCTGACGCATCAGCCAGATGGGTGTCTGGTCTACGGGCAGTCCGTGACAGGCACGGAGGAATCTTGAGGTAGGTTCTGTCATAGTGATTTCCGATTAACGATTGTCGATTTTTGTATCGCAAGGGGAACAAAGAATGTAGATTTTCAGAGGTTTTCTCTCTGTTCTTTGTTCCTTTGCGTCTTTGCGTTAAATTTTTTATAAAGTTGCTAATTTGGGACGAGCTGTCGTTGACGGTTCAATCGAAAATCCCAAATCGTCAATCGACAATTGCCAGGCCACTTTGCCAATAAAGAACGGTCCCAGTTTTTCCAGGTGAAGCGAGGTCTGTTTGGTTTTGCGCATCCGCTGCACGATCATGGAAAGCGGCGTCAGGTCTGGCCCGATGAGACCGACGACAAAATCGTTGTCGTTTTTGTCCAGGCCATGACAGGCCAAACGCAGGTCGTGGCCCAGTCCGGCGCGGCCATAGGCCATGCCGATGCCGCCATGTTCCAGCAGAATGGCACGCTGTTCCTGGGCGGATAACTGCTCAAAGGAACCGGCGCGGCGCAAAGGGATAGTAGACGACCCAGGGCAGTGCCGGGTCGAGCAAACGGCGGATGGGACGGTTGATGAGGGTGTCTTCCAGGTCGGTTTCGTAGCCGAGAGAGTAGGTGCGCCCCAGCATGGTGTATTCTGGTTTGGGTGTTAGCTGGCTAAACGGCCGTTCCCTGTAAAAATCCCGCATCGTCGTCAAAAAGTAATCAGGGTTGTCGCTGAAGGTGGCAAGAGCCACACCCTGCGGGTCGTTGATGTCTTCGTATAGAGCGCCGTGAATGTGGCTGGTCTGGAGCGCGTCAATAAGAACGGCCGTTTCCGGCACCCCGCCGAACGCCATCACCTGCACGAACAAGCGTTTGTTGAGTGAAATGACTTCTCCGTCGGGAGAACGGCCGTTTTCACTTATATTTACTTCTTCGACTTCTGGTTTCATAAGCACCTTTCCAAAGAGATTGGAGATTGGAGATTTTTTGATCTCTAATCTCCAATCTCCAATCTCTATTTATTCTTTTAACCACCGCGCCGCATCCAGCGCGTGATAGGTAATAATTAAATCAGCACCGGCGCGTTTGAAACCCAGCAGTGCTTCTAAAACGGTCTTTCGTTCGTCGAGCCAGCCGTTGGCGGCGGCTGCTTTGATCATGGCATATTCGCCGCTGACGTTGTAGGCCGCTAAAGGCAGTTCGGGAAACTTTTCCTTGACGGCGCGCACCACGTCCAGGTAGGGCAGACCAGGCTTCACCATGAGAAAATCTGCGCCTTCGGCCACGTCGATGGCGGCTTCACGCAGGGCTTCGCGCACGTTGGCGGGGTCCATTTGGTGGCTTTTACGGTCGCCGAATTTGGGGGCGCCGTCGGCGGCATCGCGGAAGGGGCCGTAAAAGCTGGAGGCGTATTTGACGGCGTAGGACATGACCGGAATGTGGCTGAAGCCGCCTGTGTCTAGTCCTGTGCGCAGAGCGGCGACCATGCCGTCCATCATGCCGCTTGGTGCCACGATATCGGCCCCGGACTGGGCGTGGGAAACGGCAACTTTCGCCAGCACGTCGAGTGTTTCATCGTTGAGGATGTCGCCTGCCTCGTTGAGCAGGCCGCAGTGACCGTGATCGGTGTATTCGCACAGGCAGACGTCGGTGATGACGAGCAGGTCGGGCAGGGCGGCTTTGATGGCGCGGATGGCTTGCTGGACGATGCCGTTGTCGGCAAAGTTTTCCAGGCCGACCGGGTCTTTGGCGGCGGGCAGACCAAAGAGGATAACGGCCGTTATCCCCAATTCCGCCGCTTTTTCTGCTTCAACAACGGCTTCGGCCACAGACAACTGGCAAATACCGGGCATGGAGGCAATGGGCGTGCGCCCGTCACCGTGCCGCACAAACAACGGGTAGATGAAGTCGTCGGCGCTGAGATGATTTTCGCGCACCATTTGGCGCAGAACGGCCGTTTTCCGTAATCGTCTTGGTCTAATGGGAGGAGGTGAAATTTGTAGTCATGAGTAAAAAGGAGATTGGAGATTGAAGATTAAAGAGGCGTCGCTAGTCTCCAATCTCCAATCTCTAATCTCTAAAGGGTTGTCTCTTGAAATAGTCAACAATCGCATCTATCATGCCATCAATCGTGTACTCATGCGGCATGATGTGGACGGTGAGACCGAATTTTTGGGCCTCGTCGCGGGTGATGGGGCCGAGGCAGGCGACGGTCGTTTTTAGACCTCCGAGGTTTTGTCCGACGCGCAGTCGGCAACCTCGGAGGTCTGTGGTCTCGACAATCTTTAGAAAGTTGCGCACGCTGGAGGGGCTGGTGAAGGTGAGCATATCAAAACCTTGTGCCAATTGCGCCAGGGCTTCCGGGGTGGGAACGGCCGTTATCGTATCATACAGCGCAATATCATCCACTTCTGCACCCTGTTCGCGCAACAGTTCAGCAATCTTGGGGCGGCCAATGCGGGCGCGAGGCAGTAAAACCCGTTTACCCGTTAAATCACCCAATCCCTCAACCAGCTTTTCCCCGACAAATTCGCCCGGAATGAAATCGGCTTCAAGGCCAAGCTCCGCGAGTTTTTGGGCGGTGGCGGAGCCGGAGGCGGCAACTTTTGGGAGATTAGAGATTGGAGATTGAAGATTGGGTACGAGCAATCTCCAATCTCCAATCTCCAATCTCTGGAAAAAGAAATCAACCGCATTACCGCTGGTGAAAAGAATCCAGTCGTAGGTTTCGATTTTTGCCAGAGCGGCGTCTAGTTCGTCGGCGGGCAGCGGCTCAAATTGGATGACGGGAAAGACGATGGGTTCTGCGCCTAGGGCCGCCAGTTTGTCAGCAAATTCTTGGGATTGTTCTTGAGAACGGGTGACGACGATGCGCTTGCCGGACAAGGGGAGATTGGAGATTGTTGACTGTAAGGATTGGAGATTGAAGCTCGGCGAGGATTTGGTCTGCGCCTTGGGCAATGGCTTGGGCGGCAAGCTGCTGTCCGAGGGCGACAGGATCATTTCCTTTGCCAACCACTTTTACAATTTGCTTCCCGTCTGTTGAAGCGACCAACGCCTCTAAATGGATACTTCCCTCTGCGTCCTTTGCGCCTTTGCGTTGAAAAACTTGTCCATAAGCAGCGATGGGGGCAGAGCAGCCTCCGCCCAGGGCTTTGAGGAAGGTGCGTTCGGCGGTAACGGCCGTTCTCACTCCCTCATCCTCAATGGCCGCCAGCAAAGCCAGGGTGTGCGTGTCGTCGGCGCGGCACTGCACAGCCAGCGCCCCTTGTCCCGGCGCAGGCAGCATCACAGTCAGAGCGGCAGCCATTGCGTGACGAGATGTGCCATTTCCATGCGGCGCAGTCCGGCTTCGGCCAGAACGGTGGCGTGGTAGTGGCCTGCGGCTACCTTGCTGGCGCGGGTTTGCACGTTGCCGCGAATCGAGCGAATTTCCAGGTCTGGGCGGGCGGCTAACAGTTGGGCGCGGCGGCGGTTACTGCTCGTGCCCACGATGGCTCCCGGCGGCAGAGTTGCCAGCGTCCAGCCTTCGCGGGCGACCAGACCATCGCCCACCGCCTCGCGGCTGGTAATCGCGCCCAGGGTCAGGCCAGGTTCGTTGTCAACTGGTAAATCTTTGAGCGAATGCACGGCGATGTCGATGAGACCTTCACGCAGGGCGGTTTCCAGTTCGGCCGTAAACAGCCCTTTGCCGCCGATTTGGGGCAGTGGCTGGTCGAGTGTTTTGTCGCCCTGGGTTACAAATGGCTCGATGCGGCATTCCAGCCCAGGCCAGGCCGCTTGCAGTCGTTCAATAATGTGGTTGCTTTGCCACAGCGCCAGTTTGGAGGTGCGGCTGCCGATTTTGAGGAGTGAGTGGTTGTTGTCATGAAATATTTTGGGAGATTGGAGATTAGAGATTGAGGCGTGCCAATCTCCAATCTCTAATCTCTAATCTTCTAATCTCTAATCTCCATTCGCCGTCAGACCAAACAACTCGCGCACGGTGCTGGCATAGTCAACGGCCGTTCCGTTACCAGCCTGGGTGCGTAATTGTTTGGTCGGTTCGTGAAGTAGTTTTGTTACCAGCGAACGGGTCAGGTGCTGGAGTTGGTCTAAGGTTTGGGCGTCAACATCGCCGAGCTGGCGCAGGGTGCGCTCCAGTTCGTGCTGGCGGATGGCTTCTGCTTTTTGGTGCAGGTCGGCGATGAGAGGCTGGACGGTCAGGGCACGCAGTTCTAGTTTGAGGCAGGACATTTCTTGCGCCAAAATCGCTTCTGCCTGGGGCACTTCTGCCTGGCGAGCCTGCAAGGATTCGTCGAGTGTGTCTTGTAAATCGTCAACATCAAAGAGGTATACACCAGCGATTTCGCGTGCAGACGGGTCAATATCACGGGGAACGGCGATGTCGATGAGGACTAACGGCCGTTCCGGGCGCAGGTTCATGATGTGGGCCAACGTTTCATAAGTCACCACGGGTTTGGGCGCACTGGTGGCGCTGATGACGACATCGGCGGCGGCCAGGGCTTGAGGCAATTCTGCCAGGCTGTAGGCTTGACCACTGCCCTGGCTGGCGAGCGTTTCGGCGCGGGTTTTGCTGCGATTGGCGACGCTGATTTGGGTCAGGCCGCGTGCCTGTAACGCTTTCACTGCCAGCCGTGCCATTTCGCCGGAACCGATAATGAGAAGCTGTTTGTCGCTCAAGTCGCCCACGATTTGTTTTGCCAGGGCGATGGAAACGGAGCTGATGCTGGCCGGATTACTGCCGATGGCGGTTTCGGTGCGCACCCGTTTGCCGCTGCGAATGGCGGTTTGGAACAAGGTGTCGAGCAGAGGGCCGATGGTGCGGGCTTTGACAGCCGCCATGTAGGCGTCTGTGACCTGCCCCAAAATTTGCGGCTCACCCAGCACCAGAGAATCCAGCCCGGCCGCCACGTTTAGCAGATGAGTAACGGCCGTTTCCCCTTCAAAAAAGTAAACCTGATCGCCCATCGCATTTAAATCGGCGGGATGGATGGTGGCGAGACAATCGACCAGCAGTTGGCGTGGTTCAGGCACAGAGACATCGACAACGGTGTAGAGTTCCATCCGGTTACAGGTAGCCAGGATAACGGCTTCACGAATGGTTGAAAAACGGCCGTAGTCGCTGGCAATGCCATCATCCAGCATGGGCAATAACTGGCTCACCGCCATGAACGAGCAGCGTAAACGCTCGCGCACCTCAACCGGTGCTGTGCGGTGACTAAGTCCCAGGCAAACTATCTGAAAAACTGACATCATAAACCTCGGCAATACCAAGCTGCACGGTATTTAACAATGTGTTGATCCGGCGTAACAGACGCATGTTGGCGTCTGGTTTAATGCGGGTGTTTTCGGGCAGTTGCAGGGCGGTTTCCATGAGCATATCGCGGAAAAACATGGAGGCTTCCAGGGCTTCTGTTAACGGTAATCTGGCGTGCAGGCCAATCTCCCCGTATTGATGACCAATGTTGGCGGCTTCTACCAGGATTTCGCCTCCATTTTCATCGGAAAGATACTGCATGGTTAGCCCTAACAACTGCTTCCCTAAAATGCGATATTGAAGGCGGGCGGCATCATTGAGCGTGGTGATCCAGGTTTGCTGATTGCCGCGCACCACAATTTCCTGCCGCGTTTGCGTGAGTGCCTGATCTGCCCAGGTTGTTTCGATGCTGCCCGCACTCAGTGTGCGCCGCTGTTGGGAAAATTGAGCGATAACGGCCGTTGAAAAGCGACGATGTCCACCAGGAGTGAGCATCACCGGAATTTCGCCATTATCAGCCCAACGGCGCAGGGTGGTGAGATGCACCCCTAATTCTTTGGCGGCTGCACTTAAAGACAGCCATTTATCGGTCTCGGAAAGTTGAGTCATCATGTTTTTATTTACGATTTACGATTTTTGATTGACGATTGGTAGAGGGATTACGAGCGAATCGTCAATCAAAAATCCACAATCGTTAATTACTTTTTGAGCCGTTTCCTGGCCCTGATGTACACAGTCAGGAATGCCGATGCCGCGATAGGGACTGCCGCTGACGAAGATATTGGCGGGCAGGGCGGCTTCGATGGCGTCCACCCGATCCAAATGCCCCACGTCGTATTGGGGATTGCTGTGGTGCCAGCGGTAGATGCGGTGAAACAGCGGCTCTGCGTTCACGCTCATGATTTCGCGCAGTTCGCGGCGCACCGTGCTGAGCAGGCTGGTGTCGTCTACGTCCATCATCTCTGGAGTGCGCGAACCGCCAAAGAAGACACGCAGGAGGGCGTAGCCGTGGGGGGCGCGTTGGTTGAACTTGGTGGAGGTCCAGGTGATGGCGTTGATTTTGCGCTTTTCACTGCGCGGGATGACGATGCCGAAGCCGTCGAGCGGGTGGTTGAGTTCTTCGCGGCGGTAGCCCAGTGAAATGGTGCCGGTGCTGACGTAACGAATGGCCGCCAGGTTTTCAGCGGCGGCGGGAGCCAGTTCTTGTAATAAGCTGGCGGCAACGAAGGCTGGCACGGCCAGGATTATTTTGTCGGCGGTGAGGGTGGAGCCGTCGTTTAGTGTTAGTTCGTAGGAGGTGGGAGATTGGAGATTGGAGATTGGAGATTCTGTCTCTAATCTCCGATCTCCAATCTCTATTTTGGTAACGGCCGTTTCCAACCGCAAATCTCCCGTCAACTGAGCCTGAATCTCAGATACAAACGTCTCCATGCCGCCCTGCATCGACATGAACATGGCTAGTTTGGCGGCGGGTGGTTGGGAGCCGTTGGCGGCGTGGCCGTTGGCTTTTTGCCCTGCCAGCATTCCTTTTGTCAGACTGCCATACTGTTTCTCAAGAGCGCGGAAGCGGGGAAAGGTTGCCATGAGGCTTTGCACTTCTGCGTCGGCATTGTAGATGCCCGACATCAGCGGTTCTGCGATTTTATCCAGCGCTTCAGAGCCGAGGCGGCGTGCGATGAACTGCGCCAGGGTCTCATCGTTGTCGTCGGTTTTGGGCGGGATGAAGAGGTCCAGGCCCATACGCAGTTTGCCCAGCGGCGAAATCAGCGGCGACAGGGCGAACGGTTTGATTTTGGTGGGCACGATGAGCATGACGCCATCGGGCAGGGGCGTGGGTTTGCCCTTGTTGAGTACATAGGTTTTGCGCAGGTGGTCGTTGGTGGGCAGCAGTTCAGCGCCCATGCCGAGTTCCCGCGCCAACTGCAAGGCCCACGGTTTTTGGGTGATGAAGGAATCTGGCCCGCTTTCGACCACGAACGGCTCGGCGCTGTATTCGCTGACGGTTTCGGTGGCGATTTTGCCGCCCCAGCGGTCGGACTGTTCCAGCAGACTGTAGCTAAGGGGCAGTCCACTTTCTTGCGCGGCTTTTTGTAGGTAGTAGGCGGCGGCTAGTCCGGTAATGCCGCCGCCGATGATGGCGATGTGGGTCATAGAAAAAAACAGAGATTGGAGATTGGAGATTTTGCATGACGCGAATCTCCAATCTCTAATCTCTAATCTCCATTTTTTAGTTGATGCTGATATCAGACAAGGGAAACGGCCGTTTCTTCCCAGCCGTGTGGTTCATAGGTGCAGAATGGTTCCTCTGCCAGGTAGTCGCCGACCATGCCGTAGGAGCGGGCACGGCAGCCGCTGCACAGTTTCTTGAACTCGCAGGCGCCGCATTTGCCGCCGAGCAGGTCCACGTCGCGCAATTCGGCGAAAAGCGGCGCGTTTTCCCAGATGTCCTGGAAGCCCTGCCCGCGCACGTTGCCAGCTTCTACCGGCAGGTAGCCGCAGGGGAATACTTCGCCGCGATGGCTGATGAAGGTGACGCCGGTGCCTGCCAGACAGCCTTTGGTGGCGGCGTTCATGGCGTGGCGGCTTGGGTCGTGGCCGGGATGACCACCTGTGGCGGTGTTGCCGCCGTGTTCCTGACGATGCATGGATAACGGCCGTTCGCGCACAATACCGTTCCGCTTTTCTTCTGCCTGCCGTTGGCGCACGATGCGAAAATAGTGAGGGGCGCAGGTTGCTTTCAGTTCAATGCCGCCTGCCATTTCGGCATCGTACATCCAGTTCAGAACCGCTTCATACTCGTCTGGGTGGATTTGCTGGTCAGGCGCGATTTCGACGCCGCAGCCGACCGGCACCAGCAGGAAAAGATGCAGAGCCACCGCCCCGATTTCCTTTGCCAGCGCTAACGTTTCTGGCATTTGATGCACATTGTGGCGGGCGACGGTGGTATTGATTTGGTACGGTACGCCGCTGTCGCGCAAGTGGTTGATGCCTTTCATGGCGGCGTCGAAAGCGCCTGGCCCACGGAAAATGTCATGAGTGGGGGCATCGGCGCCATCAAAGCTGATGCTGACGCGCTTCACGCCAGAGTCTTTGATTTTTTGAGCGACGGCGGCGTTGATGAGCGTGCCGTTGGTCGCTAACGCTACGATCAAGCCAGCCTCTGTGGCGTAGCGGGCAATGTCGAAAATATCGGGGCGGAACAGCGGTTCCCCACCAGACAGCACGAAAATCGGCCGGCCAAAGGCAGTAATCTGGTCAATCATGTTGAAAACCTCGGCCGTGTTTAAATCTTGCGGCATGAGTTGATCGGCGACGGTGATGCGGCGGCAGTGGATGCACTTTAAATTGCAGCCGGCCGTGCTTTCCCAAAATATGAGCCGGGGTGGGGGATAGGCTGATGTCTCCATATGAACTCCTTTTTTCTTTTCCGTGGGAATATTAGCAAAGAATAGCAAATCTATGCAAATCTATGTACGAGTTCTTACTATATCTGGATTGAAATGTGCTGAAAAATGACAAATGTCACGTTTTTGACGTGACATTTGCTTGGCAGAGATTAGAGGTCAGTGCTGGTTTCCGATCTCTAATTTCCAAAAATATGGTGTTATTGTTTTGCAAGGGCTATGCTATTTTGGAGATTTGTTGCAAGTGGTAGGTTGGCGGGGTTTTGGTTGCGAATGAGCCGCACGAGGCATAAACAGGTTTGGATCTATCTTCTGTTATGTCAACTTGATAGATATGACTTGTTTCGTTGTGTTGGAATTGAACAGACCACTCGTTCTCTTGGTTGAATGGCTAAGCAGGTGCTGGAAGCTGGTTAGCCCGGATTCGGCTAATTCTTGACATAAGTAGTATTCAGCGAGTTGGGTGATGGCGTCATAGACGGCTCGTCCGCGCAGTTTAGGTAGGTAAAGTTCACCATTTTGTTGGGCAGCGAGCAGTTGCGGAATGTCTTTAACGGTGACTTGCCCGTAGCAGACGCCTGCGGGGAAGCTCATGAGGGTGGGCGCAAAGCGATGGCCGCCGAGATGGGTTGTTTGCCAAACGGCCGTTTCCACCACAGTAGAAAACGCCTTGTACAACGCCATGCCAAACTTGGCGCAGCAGCGGTCGCGTTTGCCGTTGGTGCAGACGAGGAACAGCGGTTCGGTTGTCAGGTAGGGGGCGTATTGGGCTGCGCCTTTGACGAGGGCAGCCAGGTCAATGGTGAGTAACTGCTCGTACTCGGCAAAGTCGAAGCGGTAGAGGCGTGGGTTTTGCGCGTCTGGAATGCTGATAAAGCAGGTGTATTGTTCTGGGTAGGGTGTTTGGCGAATGAATTGCAAACGGCCGTTTACCATCCCCATCTGTTCATCCAACCATGTTTTTACCGGGACTGGCAGGGTATTGTCGCTGGTTGCTTTGGCTTGCCATAGCTGACGATATTCTAATAGGATCCATACGGGGGCGGAAACGGCCGTTCCGGCCATCAATTCGTCACTTTCAAGCGCGATCTGCGAACAATAGAATCCTTCGGGTGGTTGAGTGAGCAGCGACATGGCTTAATTATGCCCCAAGAGATGCAAAGCGAAAAATCGAGCGGCCTGGCGTTCTGCATCTGTTTTTTGAGCGCTTAAACGACGTAGGTGCGTAAGAGGGTGGCGGGGGTAACGGCCGTTACCGCAAATTCGCCCAGCGCTGCCGGCAGTAACGTAAACTGCACCGGATTCAGTGCAAGCTCGTTAATCGTCACTTGCCCTTTGAGTAAGCCCCAAATTTCCAGGCTGTCACCTGTGCAGTCGCTCGAAAAGTCTGCGCCCGCCGCCATTTCAACACGCTCGGTGACGAAGTATTCGTTTTTGCACAGCAAGCTGCGGCGCACATTGTTTTCATGGCTGATGGGCGTGGGCGGACAGAGTGACGGTGCCACTTGCTCAAAGTTGATGACATCCAGCGCCTTGTCCACGTGCAGGGGGCGCGGTTTGCCGTCATTGCCCAGGCGGTTCCAGTCGTAGACGCGGTAGGTGGTATTGGAGTTTTGCTGGATTTCGGCGATGAGCAGGCCATCCATGATGGCGTGCAGGGAGCCAGCGGGTACGCAAATGTGGTCGCCGGTTTTGACGGGAATGTAATGCAGATATGGCTCCAGGTTGCCATTCTCAATGCCCGCGCGGAAGGCTTCTGGGGTGGTGCCAGCAGTGACGCCCAATTGCACTTTGGCTCCTGGCTGGGCGTGGAGCACGACCCACATTTCGGTTTTGCCCAGTTCGTTACCTTCGTGGGCCAGGGCATAGTCGTCTTTGGGATGGACTTGCACGGAGAGGGGGCGATTGGCGTCTAGCAGTTTGATGAGCAGGGGGAATTTGCCCCGGTCTTGCGCCCAGGCACAGTTCGTGCCAATCAAGTCGAGGCCGAGTTCATCTTGGACTTCGGTGAGGAGTTTTCCGGCGTAACGGCCGTTGGCAACGGCCGTTGTGCCATCAGGATGTCCGGCGATTTCCCAGCTTTCGGCGATGATACCATCGGGCAATTTACGCCCGAGTTTTTCCAGGCTGCGTCCGCCCCAGATGTAATCTTTGAGGACGGGGGTGAAGAGGAGGGGGTAGAGGTTGGTCATGGTGTTTCCTTTTGGTTTTGGTATTCAGTGAACAGTTTACAGTTTACAGTGAACAGTGGCAACTGATAGATGATGTGAGTGTTTAAAGTCTTTGAGTAAGTGGGTTACAATATTTTAGGTAAGATAAAAATGATGGGCGGGGATTGGGAGAGCGGGCATTTCGTTTAAATCCTTGCTGCGTTTGAATGGAGACACATACATGAAAATTGTTACAGACAGCGGCGGCGATCTAACCATCGCGGAAGCCAAAGCGTTAGACATTTCCGTTGCCCCGTTATTTATTCAATTCCCAGGCGAAGAAATAGAATCATCGGCGATAAGCCCTGATTCTTTTTATGATCGGTTAGCGGCGATGCGACCAGAAATTCCCACGACGGCACAGCCATCGGCGGGTATTTTTGCCAAGTTGTACGAACAGTTGGCTGAGAAACGAGAAGAAATTTTGTCGATTCATATTTCTTCAGGATTGAGCGGCACCGTCCAGTCGGCAAATGTGGGGATGAAGGAGGCGGCAGATGCCACAGTCACCCTTATTGACAGCCTGACGCTTTCTGGCGCACAACGATTTCAGGTTTTGACAGCGGCTTGGGCGGCAAATGCGGGTTGGTCAACTGAAGCCATCGTGAAACGGTTAGACCAAATTCGCGCCAAAACCGAACTGATTTACACGTTGGAAACGCTGGAATATTTGGCACGTGGCGGG
This sequence comes from uncultured Chloroflexia bacterium, assembly GCA_963747345.1. Taxonomy (GTDB): domain Bacteria; phylum Chloroflexota; class Anaerolineae; order Promineifilales; family Promineifilaceae. The sequence continues at coordinate 358,870 of CAVVFA010000030.1, forward strand.
CGGATTGGGCGCGTGCAAGCCTTGGCTGGCTCGCTGCTTAAAATCAAACCTGTCATCAAAGTGGACAAAGCGGATGGCAAATACACAACCGTCAGCAAAGGGCGCACCATGAAGCGCACGATGACGAGTCTTGTCGATTATCTGGCAGAGCAATATGATGCCGAGACGCCATTGTGGGTTTCTGTTTTGCATGGCAAGATTCCCGACAAGGCTGACGAGTTGGCTGAGATGATTCAAAGCCGCTTATCGGTAGCGAAGTTGGAGATTTTGCGTATTTCGCCGGTGTTGGGTGTGCATACGGGGCCGGGGATTGTGGGAACGGCCGTTATGCCCCTGAGTTTGGTGGAAGAATTTATGTAGCAATCCAGGGCGAGACAGGCGGGAGAAAAGACGTTGGTGATTGGCAAAAACACGACCCGCCTATCCCGCCCTTACTTCAAATACGGTTTTCCAAGAGTAAATCAAGGAGTGCGCGATCCACTTCGTAGCCGTGAATGGTTTCGTAACTTGCCCCAAAACGGCCGTGATTGACCACCCCAAACACGCCGTCAAACTCCCACAAGCTGTAACCCCAGCCAAATTCTTTGTAGAGGGATATCAAGTCAGCAAACCAGCGCAAGGCCACATCGTTGGGCGTTTTGTTGTAGCAGCCAAATTCGCCGATGTGGACGGGTACACCTTGAGCGGCCACGTCACGCCAGGGTTGGTAAAAGTCACGCAAAACCGCTTTGTTCCACTGTTTTCCTGCCCAATTCGTATTCGGATAGATAGGTGGTTCTGTGACCAGATGGTGGTCGGGCCACCATTCGGCCTGGTAGTGACTGACGGGCATCGGTTGATAGCCGCGCCCGCTGTGGACGACGCCCAAATCGGCCAGCTCAGGCATGGCGATGTGACCGCCTTCCAGGCCATCAATCACAATTTCGCGCTCTGGATCAATAGCCCGAATGGCGGCGACGGTGCGCCGGATGACTGCTTCGTGGATGTCACGAGTCATGCCATATTGGCCGATGTTGGGCGGCTCGTTAATCATGTCGAAGCTGAGAAAGTCGTTGGAAACCCCTTGGTAGCGCTTGGCGAAGTTTTCCCATTGAAAGACAAAGGCATCTTGGGCGATTTCGTCTTGCCAGAGGTTGTGTTTTTCCAAATGGTTGCCGTTGATACAGTAGCCTGGGGCGCGGTGAGCGTTGAGGCTGAGGTGCATGTGGCGCTGTTGGCAGGCATCAAGATAGCTGTCGATGGCTTCCCAAACAGATTCGTTGGGATGGGTATAATCGAAGTTGGTTGTCCAAAAGCGATAATCGGTGGGGATACGCACGAAGTCGAAGCCGTATTCGGCTAAAAAGTCGAGGGCACGCCGGTCTACGGGAGCGGGTCGTTTGCCCGGTTCCCAGGAGAACATCCATTGAAAGTTAAATCCGTATCGGGGCATTTGTCACCTGTTCTTTTGTCAGATTGATTTGGTCGATTCGCTGCATGATTTCAAAGCAGGAACGGCCGTTATGATAAGGTGTTTTCCATGGCCCAGCTTTTTCTCGGTTTATGGGTTTCCCTTCAGCCGTCACTCCCCAAATCCACTCGCCGTATTGATGGTCAATAATATTTGCCTGGGTAAACTGCCAGCAACCAAGTGACGCTGTGAGGAAATGGTCTTGTCCAGTTAACTGATAGGCGTTGAGAAAGCCAACCATAGCTTCCGCCTGCGGCCACCAATGACGGTCTGAGTCGGAGGCTTCGTAACGCAAACTGCCATCTGGGTCTAGTCCTTGTTCATAAGCGGCTTGTGCCATATGGATAGCGACACGCTTCACTTCTGCCAGCAGTTCTTCATCAGCCAACACCTCGGCGGCTTCAACCAGAAGCCAACTCGCTTCGATGTCGTGGCCGTAGGAGATGTGGGGCGTGAGCGAGTGCCAATCGCCAGTGAAATGGAGCATCATCTGGCCTCGGCTGTGGTCGATGATGTGGTCGAGCATGATGTTGATGAGTGTGCGTAAACTGTGACGCAGTTGCTCGTTGTCCCAGGCGCGGAGCAGGTTGGTATAGGCTTCCAGCATATGCAGGTGGGTGTTCATGGTTTTGGCGACAGGCATTTCCACTTCGTCGACATTAAGCTCATCAGCACGTGTCCAATCTGCCAGGTAGGCATCAAAGTAACCACCAAACTCCGGATCCCACGTTTTGTTTTCCAGCCAAAGGTAGAGGGAAACGGCCGTTTGCAAACTGCGCTCATCTCCTGTCGCCAAAAAGTATTCACTAAAGCCATAAATAGCGAAAGCGTGGCCGTAGGTAATCTTGTTGGTGGAAAACGGCCGTCCGTCGGCATCGACAAACCAATACATGCCCCCATGCTCCGGATCAACAAATTTGTCTAGTAAGTAGGTATAAGCATGATGCGCTACTTCTAAATAGGTATCATTTTGTAATTTGCGTGCCGCGTGGGCGTATGTCCATAGTAGACGGCTGTGCTGTACCAACCCTTTGGGTGTATCGGCATGAATGGTTAAATTGTTTTCAATGAGACCAACGAAGCCACCATTTTTCTTGTCGAGCGCAAAACGGCCGTAAAATGGCAGAATATTTGTGATTAGTTCTTGGGATACTTGTTCTTGATAATCAGTTAAATTCATTATTAACTTTGGCTCTTTAGGATTTGATGGGGTCTCAAAAATTACGCAACGAATTTCCGCGAATTTTCACGAATTAAACAAAAAATTAGCGAAAATTCGTGTAATTCGTTGCAAAAATCAACAGTGAAAAACTTTACCCTGCGAGTTCCCAAAGACTCTTAACTTTTTTCGCTCGCTAAAGAGAGTTACTTCACAGACCCTTGAGTCAACCCGTTATAAACATACTTTTGCAACGCCAGGAAAATAATCAAAGTGGGAATAATCGCAATCATAACCCCCGCGCTAATCACTTCCCATTCCGAGCCATACGGTCCCTTAAACTTAAACAGCGTCGTCGAAATCACTCCGAGCGCTCGTTTAGGCATATACAAAAAGGGTAGATAAAACTCGTTGTAGATAGCGACACCCTTAATGATAATCACTGTCACAATTGCTGGCTTAAGCAGGGGCAAAATGATCCGCCAATAGATTGTGAAATAAGACGCGCCGTCAATCAAAGCCGCTTCATCAATCTCATGTGAAATACTACGCAAAAACTGAATAAAGATGTAAATTGAGATAATGTCCGTCCCTAAGAACAGCAAAATAACCGACCACCTCGTATTAAACAGCCCCAATGTGTTAATAATTTGGAAAGTTGCCACCTGTGTCGTCACCCCAGGTATCAGCGTCGCCATCAAAAATAGAAAAATAACCGCATTACGAAAACGGAAATGAAACCGATCAATTGCATAAGCAGCCATGGTACCTAATAAAACCGTTCCTACTAACGAAATAGCTAAAATAATGCTGGTATTGATAAACCCATTCAACATGCGCCCTTGCGTAAAGGCTCTCTCATAATTATCAAAATTAAGCCAATTAGCAGGCGGGGCTAATAAACTTGTCGAAGTTAATTCATCGCCTGTTTTTAATGAAGCAAGAAGGATTACAACCAACGGTAACAAAGCAATAAATACCCCTAAAAGCAAGGTTGCATATTTCAAGATGGATGTAACCCATTGATTAACACGGTAAGTAGGCCGAGAAACCGAGTCGTGTTTGGCATTAGGAGATGCAATATTTTGTTTGGTCATTAGAAAACTCCCTGGTTGTCTTCTTTTACGAGCATACGCTGCACCATCGTGATAATGACAATGAGAATGAGCAAGACAACAGCCATCGCCGAAGCCAACCCCACCTTTTGGAACTTGAAGGCCATATCAACGGTTTGGATGACAAAAGTGGCACTGCCATTTGATCCCCCCGTCATAATGTATGGGATTTCAAAGACTTGCAGCGAACCGGAAATAGCCAGGATAAAACTGATACTGAGGATAGGAATGATGCTAGGGATGATAATGTATCGAAATTGATGCCAACGATTGGCGCCATCTATTTCTGCAGCTTCATAAATATCAGAAGGAATGGATTGAATAGCGCCTAAGAAAAGGACAAAGTTCAACCCCATATAGCGCCACACCGACACCCCGGCCAAAGAGATATTGATAATATCCCGATTCCCTAACCAAAGCTGGGTATATTCACCTAAACCTACAGTCGTCATCAGCGTATCTAAAACACCTTCTGGCCGAAAGAAGTATAAAAAGATAAAGCCTATGGCAACACCATTGATAAGGTAAGGGAAAAACAAGGTGCCTTTGAAGAAGTTTTTAAACCGCACTTTAAAGCTGAGGATTGTTGCAAAATAGAGCGCAAGCCCCATTTGGACAAAGGAGCCAAAGAAATAATAGAGGCTAACGCCAAACACGCTAAACAACTCGGGCCTTGTAAAAATCTCGGTATAATTTTCTAATCCGATAAAAACCTTGTCATCCCCAAGGCCATCCCATTTCAAAAAACTATATCCAATCATGCTCGCGACAGGTATATATGTAAATACAACAAGCAATACCAATGGAATCGCCAAAAACAGAATGGGGGTTATTTTCTTTTGTAACTTATAAGACCTTGCGGATTTTGACACAGAGGATTTCTCCGCCCAGGGTTCACCGTTTTCTGATTTGCCTGACATATCCATTTTGTCACCATGTGCTTGAAGGGGTCGCTGTACCATTTTTTGCTCCCAATCATTCATTATGACGTGACTGTGAGAAGGGGAGCCCCTTCCCACAGTCACCCTATTACTAAAGGACTTACACGCTCTGGCCAGTTTCTGACCAAGCCGGATGGGTGCGTAAGTCCTGACTATTTAATTGCCGACAACCTCAGCTTGTGCTTCCGCCCAACGGCCGTTTAAGTCAGCCATAATGTCGTCAAATGTTTCATCTGTGGCCCCACGAGCGGCGTCTACAATGCGTTGCTTGAATGCCGGATCCCACAAGCCAACTTCAGCTTCATTGTCAATGTTATCCAGCCACCCTTCTTCTCCAGCAGGAGCAGGGTTTGCTTGAATATACTCCACATCCAAGGCTGCAAATGCTTGCAGTTGGGGCGGCAGTTCGCTGCCTTTGACCGGTGGAATGCCACCCTGGTCATAAGCAAAGCCAGATTCATTGATAAACCAATCTATCCAGGCACGCGCTGCTTCTTTGTTTTCTGAATGGATGTTGATACCTAGATTGTAGTCACCACCAGCCCCGGCACAGACGGTACCATCCATATTAGAGGGGAAGGGCATATAGCCGATATCGTCGGGGTTAGCGGCAGCATCTTGCATCTGCACAATCGCCCATGAACCTAGAACCATCGCCCCAATCTCTCCATTGCCAATGGCTGGTTTGGAGGATTCCCAATCGGTAGTGGTGGGGTCTTCTTCCGTCAACCCTTCAGCAACTAGGTCGTACATTAGTTTGTAGATGGTGTAATGAGGTTGACCTTCAGTGAAAGGTTCGGCCGTGTGAACGAGCGAATTCGCAAAATCGGGATCACAACTTACGGATTCACGTTGTCCTTCCCATTGTACCAACGGCCAACCGGCGGCATAGTTGGTGTAGTAAGGTATCGCGTCGGTATTATCTTTAATCTTGTGCATCGCTTCCAGGAACGCTTCTGACGTCGTTGGCATTTCGGTGATACCGGCTTCTGCAAACACAGCTTTGTTGTAAACGATACCTTGCGCATTACCTGTGATATTGATGCCATATACATTGCCATCATAGGCTTTTTGAGTCATAAAGTTGTAAATGGGATCTAGTTCTTCAAGGGTTCCCAATGGCTCAAAGAAGGCTGGCAGTTCATCTAGGGAAACGGTATTCGGGATCATTAAGACATCACCGTATTCTTCGGTGTTCATACGGATGCTGACTTCGCCTTCATAATCGGTGACTGCTTCAAACTCAATCTCGACATTGGGATAGATTTCGTTGAACCGTTCTGCATAGTCAACAAAAACAGTGTCTACGATGTCTGTCCGGTGGTTCAAAAAGACGATAGTGCCAGAAACATCTTCGTTTACAGCCATTTCTTCTTCAACGACTTCGGCTGCCGGAACAGGCTCGGCATCACCGACAACCTCAGCTTGAGCTTCCGCCCAACGGCCGTTTAAGTCAGCCATAATATCGTCAAATGTTTCATCTGTGGCCCCACGAGCGGCGTCTACAATGCGTTGCTTGAATGCCGGATCCCACAAGCCAACTTCAGCTTCATTGTCAATATTGTCCAGCCATCCTTCTTGTCCAGCGGGAGCGGGATTGGTTTGGATATATTCCACATCCAAATCAGCAAATGCTTGCAACTGCGGCGGCAGTTCACTGCCTTTGAGCGGCGGAATACCACCCTGGTCATAAGCAAAGCCAGATTCATTAACAAACCAATCTACCCAGGCACGCGCTGCTTCTTGGTTTTCTGAATGGATATTGATACCTAGATTATAATCACCACCAGCGCCAGCACAGACCGTGCCATCGACATTGGACGGGAATGGCATGTAGCCGATGTCATCAGGGTTATCGGCGGCATCTTGCATCTGCACAATAGCCCAAGACCCCAAGACCATTGTCGCAACTTCACCCTTACCAATAGCTGGTTTAGAAGATTCCCAATCAGTAGTGGTCGGGTCTGCTTCAGTCAACCCTTCAGCCACCAAGTCATACATCAATTTGTAGATAGTGTAATGCGTCGTCCCTTCAGCAAACGGCGCTTCAGTAAATACCATCTCATTGGCGAAATTGGGGTTACAACTGACAGATTCACGTTGGCTTTCCCATTGAACCAACGGCCAGCCTGCGGCATAGTTGGTGTAGTAAGGTATGGCATCGGTGTTGTCTTTAATCTTGTGCATCGCTTCCAAAAACGCTTCTGGCGTGGTTGGAAGATCGGTGATACCCGCTTCGGCAAATACAGCTTTGTTGTAGACAACACCTTGAGCGTTACCCGTTATATTGATGCCATAAACGTTGCCATCGTAGGCTTTTTGAGTGACAAAGGTGTATATCGGATCAAGTTCTTCAACGGTTCCTAAGGGCACAAAGAAGTCTGGTAATTCGTCTTGAGACACGGAATTGGGAATCATCAAGACGTCGCCATATTCTTCGGTGTTCATGCGAATGCTGACTTCCCCTTCATAATCGGTGACAGCTTCAAATTCAATTTCGATATTGGGGTAGATTTCGTTGAACCGTTCTGCGTATTCAACAAAAACGGTGTCTACGATGTCTGTCCGGTGGTTCAAAAAGACGATCTTGCCGGATATATCTTCTGCTGCCATCGGTTCTTCTGTTGGTTCTTCTACAACTGCGGCTTCTGCGGTGGGTTCTGTGGCTTCTGGGGTAACGGCCGTTTCCTCAGCCCCACCGCCGCAAGCTGCCACCAGCAAAGCAACAAATAACAAAGATAAGATAAGAAATAGTTTGGTCGATTTCATTATATTTTCTCCTCCGAGAGAAAATTCAGATAAGCTTCAAAAAGCCTGTCGCTAAATTTCAAGGAATTATCTATACTAGAAAGTAAGAAAGGTTTGTTTTATTGGAATGGGCGCTTGTCGATCATGCCATAAGCAAATCTCCTCTTAATCAACACCTTCCTGAAAGTTTGGTCGCTGGCGGGAAGGTGTTACTTTTTCAGTTACAAGTAGCGGGTTGCAAGTGGTGAGTTATTCGCCACCCGCAACCTGCTACTTGCCACGTTTTACACGCTGTTATTCTTCACAAAATCCACAATCTCATCCACATAACCAAAAGCCATAGCGACTGAGGTATCGGCTGCGCCGTAATATAAAGCAATGCGACCAGTATCAGCATCGGCTAAAGCGGCGCAGGGGAAAGCCACGTTAGGCACATCGCCGGTACGTTCATAAGGGGCTTGCGGGGCCAGCAAGTAGGGCTCGCCGCGATAAAGCACTTTCCACGGTTGTTCCAAATCCAGCAAAGCCGCGCCAAAACTGTAAACGAAACCGTTGCAAGAGGTAAGTACACCGTGATAAATGAGCAACCAGCCTTCGCTGGTTTCAATGGGAATGGGGCCAGCGCCAATCTTGGTCGATTGCCAGCCATTGGTGGTTCCCATGACAAAACGATGACGACCCCAATGGGTCATGTCGGGGCTTTCGCTGTAGTAGATGTCGCCAAATGGGGTGTGGCCGTTGTCACTGGGGCGGCTGAGCATAGCGTATTTGCCATTAATTTTGCGCGGGAATAAGACGCCGTTGCGGTTAAAGGGCAGATAGGCATTTTCCATCTGGTAGAAAGTTTCAAAGTCGTAGGTGTAGCCCACGCCGATGGTAGGGCCGTGGTAGCCGTTGCACCAGGTGACGTAATAGCGGTCTTCTAACCAGACAACACGCGGATCATAGGCGTATTCAAACTCGTTAATTTCAGCGGCCGAGGGGGTGTGGGGATCGGGCAAAAAGCTGAGGCGTTCGTTTGTAATGTCCCAATTAATGGCATCATCGCTGACACCACGATGGAGCTGCATCTGGCGCGTTTTGCTATCACAGCGGAAAACGCCAGCAAAGCCAGCGCCATACGGCACGACGGCGCTGTTGAAGATGCTGTTGCTGCTGGGAATATGATCGTGGAGAATGATGGGGTTCTGGTCAAAACGCCAGACGACATCGCTGCTGCCGGGCTGCCGTTCTTGCCAGGGTATGTTGGGCAATGATTGCCCGATGATGGTTGTTTTGCTCATGATTTCTCCTGAAAATAAACTTCCCGGAAGCTGCTTACAATCCTGTCTATCTGTAACCAAACTTCCGGGAAGTTGGTTTAGTCGTTAATATTTGCCACTGAATCGCGTTCGATGAGGTTGGGTTGAATGACTGATTTAACGTATCCGGCTTCTGGGTATTGAATACGGTTACTTAATAATTGTGCCGCCAGTCGCCCCATGCCCATTTTGTCCACACGCATGGTGGTAAGGGCGGGATGGACGAGATGGGCTAGTTGAATGTTGTCGAAGCCCACGACCGACAAGTCTTGCGGAATACTCAGCCCCAATCTTTGTGCTGCCCGCATGACCGAAATAGCAACCTCATCATTGGCACAGAAAACGGCCGTTATCCGTTCATTCTCGCGCAAAAAAGCCTCAGCCACCGGGGCCGCACTGTCCAAATTATGATAGCAGTCTACAAATTCTGGCGTTAACCCATGCTCTTGCATAGCACGCAGATAGCCACTCCGCCGTTCCTGGATGCTGGGGTAGCCCTGTGGGGTACTGCCTACGATGGCGATTTGCCGATGACCGTTTTGAATCAGATGCAGTGTGGCTCGATAGGCACCTGCTTCATTGTCCGTCACCACGGCGTCATACTGCTCATCTTCGGCATACGCATCCACCAACACGATGGGCTGGTTTTGCTTTTGCAGCACCTGTGTCACCGCCTCATTAAGCTGAATGCCCACAAATAACAAGCCGTCGGCCGACTGTTCTTTGAGCAAACGCGGCGCTTCCAGTGGGTTATTTTGTTCGTCTACCGGCAGTTGGGCGTAAAACAAATTGATGTTTTGGGCACGGCAGTGAGATTCAATGCCAGACAAAACAGGGGCGTAAAACTGGTTAGTTTCGGGCGGATCGTTGGGACGCACTTTGAAGATGAGACCGATGCTGCTGAAAAACGGCCGTTCATTCGTTTTAGTCGGTGAAAAAATATAACCCAGCGCCGAGGCACTATCGAGAACCCGTTGGCGGGTGGCGGGACTAATGCCCGGCTTGTCGCGCAGCACCAGGGAAACGGTAGCTGGGGAAACGCCGCTCTCCCGCGCTATGTCTGTCATGGTGATTTTTGTGGAATCAACTGCGCCATTTTCGTTCATTTACGAAACTTTTATCCCTTTGAATAAAAACATGTAAGAGCAAGCCTAATATGTTGTCCAGTTTAGTAAAATATTTACAAAAAGTCAACATTATTTTTATTAAAGTTTTTAGTTACGAGAGAACGGCCGTTACCCCGCCATATTCAGACTCAATCTCCTACCGCCAAGGGTGGCGAAAAACTAATAACATGAACGAAAACGGCCGTTTTTACCCCACCTCAATAAACGCATCCATCCCCAAAGCAAAGGCAATCGCTTGATCCACTTTTGTCATTTGGTCAGGCGATAAAATGGTAATAAGGGAGCCGAGGTTGGCTTTGGGGATGGTTTGCAAGTTGTCGAAGTTTGCCGCACAGTCTGTGAGTAGCCCATCGGCCGGGGAAAGGAAAACTTCGGAGGGGATGTGGCGCACAGTGGTGGTGATGGGGGCAATGGTGACAGCGTGCAGCACCGAAATGGCAGAACTGCGCGTTAGCAGCAACACGGGTCGTCGTTTATCGGGCTGTTTGAATGTGTACCATCTTACTTCGCCACGTTCCATTCATCCCCCCATGCCTGCTCTTCTGTCCAGCCATCAAATTCTCCAGCTTCCACAGGCTGCCGCAGGTAGCCTGCCGTGTGCTGTTGTTCCAACTGGGCGATGCTGTAATGGCGCAAGGCTTCTTCTAGCGCTTGCCGCATGAAAGCGGAACGGTTTGACCCTTCTGCTTTGACAACCACGTCAACTTGCGCGAGAAGGTCTTCATTTATCGTCATTTGCACGGTTTTCATCATCATTATCACCATAAGTATGTGGATAGTTATCCACATACTATGTCACATGCCAGGCCTTTGTCAACCCAATTCGCCAGCCACCCCTTATCCACATTACAATACAAACCATGACCAGCGAAGATCAAATCAGCGGCTCCGTGGAGCGCATCACCTACTACAACGAGGAAAACGGTTACTCCGTTATCCGGCTTAAGCCCGATACACGCGGGATGCTGCCGTTTAAATACGCCAGCGGCCGGGATGAATTGATCACAGTGGTGGGCAATCTGCCGGAGGTCCAGCCAGGAGAATGGCTCAAACTCAGCGGCAAATGGGCCGCTCACAGCAAACACGGCCGCCAGTTTCAGGCTGAGTTTTGTGAGCAATCACTGCCCGCCACCACCGAAGGCATCAAACGCTACCTCGGCTCCGGCATGATTCGCGGCGTGGGCAAGGTGATGGCCGAACGCATCGTGGATCGCTTTGGCGAGGAGACGCTGGACATCATCGACTATCAGCCGCAAGAATTGCTCAAAGTGCTGGGCATTGGCAAAGCACGGGTGGACAGCATCGCCAAATCGTGGGAGCAGCAGCGAGCCATCAAGGACGTGATGATTTTTCTGCAATCCCACGGCGTTTCCACCACCCTGGCGACCAAAATTTACAAGCAGTATGGCGACACCTCGCTGGCGGTGGTGCAAAATACGCCTTATCGACTGGTGAATGATGTGTATGGTATTGGCTTTAAAACGGCCGATAAAATTGCGCAGGCGCTCGGTCTGGCGGCGGATGATCCTGGGCGCATTGAGGCGGGCGTAGCCTACACGCTCAACCGCATGGCGGAGGAAGGCCACGTCTACATGCCGCAGGAGGAACTGGAGCCAGAAGCGGCGGAGATTTTGGGTCTGGAAACGGAGAAGATTGCGAAGGTGATTGATTCGCTGGAGACGAGTGATTTTATTAAGCGGGAGACGCTTAAATACGAAATCAGAGGGCAGAAGGCAGAAGGGCAGCCTTCGACAGGCTCAGAGAAGGCTTCCCAATCTCCAATCTCCAATCTCCAATCTCAAGTGGTTAGGGAGGAACGTGCAGTTTATCTGACGCCGTTTTACTATTCGGAGATTGGGGTGACGAGGCGGGTGGAGCAGATGATTGGGCATCCGACGAGCCGGTTGAAAGGGATGAAGATTAAAGAACAAAGATTAAAGGAGGGTGGACAATCTTCTAATTTATCTGAACAACAGATGATGGCGGTGGAAACGGCCGTTTCCCACAAAGTCACCATTCTCACCGGCGGGCCAGGCACAGGCAAAACGACAACCCTGCGCACCCTGCTCGACCTGCTCGACGCCAACGGACGCACCTACGCCCTGGCTTCACCCACCGGACGTGCCGCCAAACGCCTCACCGAAACCACCGGCCGCGAAGCCAAAACCATCCATCGCCTGCTGGAATTTAATCCCGGCGAAGGTTTTGGCCGCAGCGACGAAAACCCGCTGGATGTAGACATGGTGGTCATCGACGAAGCGTCCATGCTCGATTTAGTGCTCGCCAACAACCTGCTCAAAGCCATCGCCCCCGACACCCATTTACTGCTCGTCGGCGACATCGACCAACTGCCCAGCGTGGGCGCAGGTGATGTATTGGGCGATTTAATCGCGTCAGAGCGCGTGGCTGTCATTCGCCTGGAGACAATTTTCCGGCAGGCGGCCAACTCGCTCATCATCAGCAATGCCCACCGCATCAACCAGGGACGCATCCCCGAAACCGAACCGTCGGACCCCAATGGGCCACCCTCTGATTTCTACATTTTCATCAAGGAAGACCCCGACGAAGCGGCGGCGCTCCTGGTGGAAGTGGTGCAAAAGCGAATTCCCGACAAATTCGGCCTGGATCCGCTGGACGATATTCAGGTCTTGTCGCCGATGTATAACGGCAGTATGGGCGTGAGTAATCTCAACTTGCTCCTGCAAGCCACCCTCAATCCGCTCAACGGCAAAAAGCAGGAACGGCGCTTGGGCGGGCGCGTCTTTCGCACGGGCGACAAGGTGATGCAAACGGTCAACAACTACGACAAAAATGTCTACAACGGCGACATTGGCCGCATCACCGCTATCGATCCCATTCAGCAAACGATGACGGTCAGCATCGACGGCGCACCGGTTTTCTACGACTTTTTGGAGGCGGATGAACTGGTTCACGCCTACGCCATTTCGGTGCATAAGAGCCAGGGGGCGGAGTATCCCTGTGTGGTGATACCCGTGATGACGCAGCATTATATGATGTTGCAGCGCAATTTGTTGTACACGGCCGTTACTCGCGCCAAAAAACTCGCCATCCTGATGGGCACGCGCAAAGCCATCGCCATTGCCGTCAAAAACAACAAGACGACTGAGCGCCACACGGCTTTGGATTGGCGACTGAAACGATAGAAAACGGCCGTTTACCGGCAACTCGGTCTATATTTCCTGCGTAAAGATTAGCAATTGATTGTATTTGTAGAGGTGTAAAAAGGAGGTTGTGATGGGCGTTGATCGGAATGAAAACAGAAGGAAATGGGGTATCGCCCTTGTTGTGACAATTGTATTATTAGGCGTGTCATTGGTTATGTCGGTGGCGGCTATGTCCATTTCCGAATGGCTGCCGCTTTACTTTTGTTGGGGCAATATTTTACTGTTTAGCGCCGTTATCATCATGCTCTTTGGTTTGATAACAGGTAATGCCCTTCCCAATATGGATCGGTGGTGGGAGGGGGCTGGTTGGGGTTTGTTTTTAGGTGCGTCAGCGTTTGCATTAATGGCAATCATACCTTCCAACTACAGTGATTATGCTGATCAGATGTATAACCTGGCTTGTTTTGGCACGATGATGGCCTTGTTTGCCTTTGCTCTGGGTGCTGTCATGCGTCGCAAAAGTATCTTGTTGATGGCATCGTTTTCCTACTTCTTGTGGCTCGTTTTGTTTTCAGATGAAGTAATGGCTTTTATTTTTATGGCAGGGAGCTTTATCGTGGCAGCTTTGTTTTTGTATTGGCTTAATCGTGTCTATCCACCTGCAAAATCAGAAACAGATTTACTCACACTAGAAGACATTTTAAATGATCCCGAATTAATTGCATCAATAAAAGAGGGGAGAGTATGGTCGGGCTTAAGTGATGATCCAGATCTAGCGATGGCTCAATTAGAAAGAATAGCAGACGCGGAATTACCCGTTACTAAGAATGAAGATGAATTACCTGAATGGTTGATGGATTATGACACGCGGCAAAAAGAAATGAGTTCCCAAAATCCATTTCCACAAGATACCTTTCAAGAGAAAAATCTACTAGACAAATCATCACCAGTATTTCTTTGGATTTTTGCGCTGTTACTCATTCTGGTTTTGTTCATGCTTACCTTTGTAGCAATATTTATAAGATAAAAGAGGCTAATTATTTATGAGTGATTCAACCCCCAAGTGGAACGAAGAAGCCTCCCAAGAATTTATCGACAACGGCCGTTATTTTGTGCCAGAGCGCGAAACCCAGATGCAAACCATTTGCGATCTCATTCCGCCGCGTTTTGAACCGTTTCATGTGTTGGAATTGTGCTGTGGCGAAGGTCTGTTGGCAGAAGCAATTCTCAAGCGTACCGCGCCGCCATCGTGCATGGCTATGATGGCTCACCCGCCATGTTGGCAGCGGCGCAAAAGAAACTGGCTGATTTTGGCGAGCGGTTTGATACGTAGCCAGTTTGAGTTAGGCGCGGCGGACTGGCGGGCTGTGCCCTGGTCGCTTACACGCCGTCGTTTCGTCGCTGGCGATTCATCATCTGGATGGCGCAGAGAAGCAGCAGTTGTTCAGAGATGTGTTCTCGATGCTGGCTCCAGGCGGGGCGTTCATTATCGCGGATGTCATTCAACCGACCAATCAATTCGGAACGGCCGTTGCGGCGGGAGCGTGGGATAGCGGCTGTGCAAAAACGGCGCTGGCACTCGATGGCAACATGGACGCCTTCGACTTTCTTCCAAAAAGAACAATGGAACATGTACCATTACCCAGATGCCATCGACAAACCATCTCCCCTTTTCCACCAATTGCAATGGCTTGCCGCTATCGGTTTTGAATCTGTAGACGTTTACTGGATGCAAGCGGGACATGCTATCTTTGGGGGGCGCAAGCCGACGGTGCTATAATTCCTTAGAAACTGTAAGATAAATTCGTAACTTGTAGAGCATAGAGATGGAGATTAAAGAGCGTCAGATTCTTCTGTAATCTCCGCAACCTGCGGAGTTATTGCTTTACAAGTTCTAGATTTCCAAGGAATCGTTGTTATGGATGTCCAATTTGCCGTCGCCAAAATTAGTAAATACGCCTCCCGCGAAAGCGGAGATACCCTGGAAATGGTCGAACGCCCGCATGGCGGCATTTCGTTTGTATTGGCTGATGGACAGCGGAGCGGCAAGTCGGCCAAAGCAATCAGCAATGTGGTGGCGCGAAAAGCCATTCAACTGCTGTCTGAAGGGGTGCGTGATGGCGCGGCCGCCCGTGCCGCGAACGATTATCTCTACACCTATCGCGGCGGAAAAGTGAGTTCAACACTCAATATCCTCTCCGCTGATTCCCGTACTAAAACGTTTGTCATTTCGCGTAACAGTGACGCGCCCGTAATTGTCTACACCCTCGAAAAAGGACTCTATTTGCTGGATGAATCTTCTTGCAGTGTGGGCATCTACCCAAATACGAAACCTGTGATCACAGAATTCCCCATTGAAGTAGGCACGCTTATCGTGGTCTATACCGATGGACTGCGCCATGCGGGCAGTATCAGCGGCACAGATAACTACGATCCGGTGGCGGCGATGACGCAATTTGTGGTGGATCATGAACTTTCTCCCCGGGTGATTGCAGACAGGTTGTTGGCAGATGCGTTGGCCATGGATAACGGCCGTCCGCGAGATGATATTAGCGTGCTCGTCGCTTCGGTCTTGCCCGATTTAGATGATAGAACACGCCGACTCGATGTTCACTTGCCGCTCTCTTGATGATGACAGACGCGGATGATCCTGATCCTATTCTGATTGCGATTGTCGGCCCTTGTGCTTCTGGCAAATCCACATTGGGTCATGCTTTGTGTGCGGCTGGTTACAAAGTCAAGCAGCCTGCGCAAGAACACGCCCATATCTCTAACCTGTGGCAGCGCTTCTCCCAGCCAGATGTACTCATTTATTTAGACTTAGACTTCGAAACGTTATTGCAGCGCCGCCCTAAAAATCATGGTGGGCCAGAACGCTTGGCTGAACAACACCACCGTCTGACCCACGCTTACGAACATTGTGATTTGTACTTGGATACCAGCAATCTTGCGCCTCTGGAAATCCAAGAGAAGGCATTGGCTTTTCTAAACAAGATTAAAGATTGAAAACCAAGTCTGCAACAATCTTTACGCTTCAATCTTTTATTATTTGTTAAACAACCCGCCAAACAGCCCTGTATCTTGCTTTTTTCGCTCTTTGATTTGTTCTGCCATTTTTTCGGCAGCAGGCAAACTACCCACCCGCAAAGATTGTTGATTGGCACGCTCCGCTTCATCCATATTGTCCATACGCCAGTAAACTAAGCTGATTTTATGCCACAACAGGGGACTTTTCGGGTTGAAGTGGACGTTTTCTTTATAAGCAGCCAAGGCTTTATCCAACTCGCCGTATTGCAAGTAAATATCACCCAATTGATTGGTTAGCCGTATTTTTTGTGGGGAATTAACGGCCGTTTTCACCGCCGCATCAATCGCACTTTCAATTTCAGGTAACGCTTCTTGTTGAATCCAGTAAGCCACATTAGCCAGGTGGACGTGGTAGTTGCCAGGTTCAATATCCAGCAAATAATCAATCACGAGACGCGCATCATCAGAACGGCCGTTATACACATACACAAACGCCTCAATCATATTGATGTCCACATAGTCAGGTTCCAGCGCTTGCGCCTTTTCCAGCCAATCCATCGCCTTATCCAACCCGTCTAACACATAAGAGCCATCCCGCTCCCGAGATGCCGTCACCAGCACATACGCTGCGCCCGCATAAGCATACGGCAGCGACCCACCAGATTGAAATACCCGAAGCGCCTCCACTAATGACTTTGGGTCACCTGCATACGTTTCCACCTTATCCAGGCCGATCACATACGCTTCACGACCCTGCGGCGTGACAGTATCTTCCCCTGACCAATTCGCCTTATTCAAATAAGGTATCATCTGCTGAAGTAAATTTTCACCCATGAGATCGTCCTGTCCTTGAAAAAATAAACAAAAATAACTACTTTGTCAGTTTACCGGAACCCTTTAAAAAAGAAAAGACCCCTCGTTAGAGGGGCCTTCAACTTCAAAATTAGCAATTGTCAATTCACAATTGACAATTGACAATTAGACTAGAATCCCAGCTTCCTAGAAGCCCATGCCACCCATACCTGGGTCGCCACCACCCATTGGCATAGATGAAGAAGCCTCAGGTAAATCAGTGATCAGCGCTTCAGTCGTCAGAATCATGGCGGCGATACTGGCGGCATTTTCAACTGCACCACGAGTCACTTTGGCAGGGTCAATGATGCCAGCTTTTAACATATTGACATATTCACCTGTCAACACGTTAAAACCAATCTTATCATCGCCTTTTGCTTCTTGTTCACGGCGCACGTTCTGGATAATGACATCGCCGTTCATGCCAGCGTTGGCAGCCAATTTACGCATCGGAGCCAGCAAGGCTTCACGCAGAATGTTAACACCAGTGGTTGGGTCGCCAGCAGCGACTACCACATTGTCCAATGCAGACAGGGCATTAATCAGAGCCACACCACCACCGGGGACAATACCTTCTTCCACAGCAGCACGGGTTGCAGACAAAGCATCTTCAACGCGGTGTTTCTTTTCTTTCAGTTCAACTTCAGTTGCCGCACCCACACGGATGATAGCAACACCACCAGCCAATTTAGCCAGACGTTCTTGCAGTTTTTCACGGTCGTAATCAGAGGTAGAACGGTCAATTTCGACTTTAATCTGCTCAACACGCGCTTTGATTTGTTCTTCATCGCCAGCGCCGTCAACCACGGTTGTTTCGTCTTTAGAAGAAACAACTTTGGCAGCACGACCCAGGTCGCTAATCTGAACGCTTTCCAGTTTGCGACCCATTTCTTCGGTGATAACTTGACCACCGGTCAAAACAGCGATGTCTTGCAACATAGCTTTGCGACGGTCGCCAAAGCCTGGGGCTTTAATGGCTACGGCATTGATCATGCCACGCAGTTTGTTCAGAACCAGAGTAGCCAACGCTTCGCCGTCAATGTCTTCGGCGATGATGACGAGGTTCTTCTTGCCAATTTGCATCAGTTTTTCCAGAATCGGGACAATGTCCTGAGCGGAGCTGATCTTCTTGTCGTGGATGAGGATGTAGGCATCATCGATGACGGCTTCCATGGTTTCAGCATCTGTCACGAAATAGGGGCTGATGTAACCACGGTCGAACTGCATACCTTCAACATATTCAGTTTCAAATTCCAAACCACGGGATTCTTCAACGGTGATGACGCCGTCTTTACCGACTTTGTCCATAACCTCGGCAATCAGAGCGCCGATGGCCGGGTCTTGGGCAGAAATGGAGGCGACGGAAGCGATGTCTTCTACACTGTCAATGCTGACAGCCATTTCTTTGATTTTAGCGGCCAAAGCGGCGGTGCCAGCTTCGAGACCCAATTTGAGCAGCATCGGGTTTGCACCAGCGGCCACGTTTTTCAGGCCTTCATGTACCATGTGTTGCGCCAAGACGGTGGCGGTGGTGGTACCATCACCAGCGATGTCGTTGGTTTTGATGGCAGCTTCTTTGAAGAGCTGAGCGCCCATGTTTTCAAATGGGTCTTCGAGTTCGATTTCTTTAGCGACGGTGACACCATCGTGGGTGATGGTAGGAGCGCCAAATTTTTTGTCGATAGCGACGTTACGGCCTTTGGGGCCAAGGGTAGTGGATACAGCATTTGCTACTGTGTCGATGCCGGTTTTCAGTTTGCGCCGAGCATCTTCGGAAAAAATAAGTTGTTTAGCCATTGTTTAGGGTTCTCCTTGGATTAGGTAAACTTCAAAAAAGTTCTATGAATTACCAATTACTCGACAATTGCGAGGATGTCAGATTCTTTAAGGATAAGCAGTTTTTTGCCGTCAATTTTAACTTCTGTGCCACCATATTTGGCGTACAGAACTTTGTCACCTACAACGACATCCATGGCAATACGCTTGCCATCGTCATCACGGCGACCTGGACCAGCAGCTAATACTGTGCCTTCTTGCGGCTTTTCTTTGGCGGTTTCCGGCAAAATTAAACCGGAAGCGGTGGTTTCTTCACGTTCTTTTGGCTCGACAACCAGACGGTCGGCAAGCGGCTTCAAATTCAGGGACATGTAAATCTCCTTTTTGTTTTGAATTATCTTTAATTTTTTAAGTGTCTTTCTGGGAAGTTAGCACTTGCGAATGGAGAGTGCTAATCTCAATAAATAAAATTTTAGCATAGATTATATGCTTGTCAAGACAATTTTAGCACTCAGTTGGGGAGAGTGCTAAAGTATAATGTGATTCTAACACAACCTTGGTTTTGGCAATTGGTTAAGCGATTATGATGGCTCAAGTCGCCACTATAAACTTGGTTAGGGGTTTACTTCCAGGGCGGCACGACGGCATTCTTCGATGCTGGCAGCCGCATCTTCCCCCCAAGCGGTGCTGACTTTGATGACCTGTTCAAAATAAGGCACAGCTTGGGGGCAGTTGTCAAAAGAGTCGCGGATGTAGGCGTTGCCAAGCATGAGAAAAAATCGGGAATTCAGGTCTGTGGCGTCACCGTAGAGTGAGATAGCGTGTTCCAATGCTTCGATGGCATTGGGGTATTTGAATTGTTTGAAATAGGCTTCCCCTAATCGGCCTTGGGCGCGAGCGACATTGGGATTTAAACGCACGGCTTCAATCGCGTTTTCTTCTGCCAATGGCTCTTGTCCCAATTGAAGGTACATGTAGGCCAGCCCATCGTAAGCGGCGGCGCTGTTGGGGTCTGCTTTGATGGCTTCGTCAAAATAGGTGATTGCTTCGGGAATATTGCCGGTGCCGAAGAAGTTGTAGGCCAGCCCGATTAACAAATCTGCATTGGTGGGGTCGGCAGTGATACCGAGTAGGTAGTTGTCGCGGGCGGCATCGTAGTAGCCTTGGTAGTCGAGGACGGTAGCCATGTAATAACGGGCAATGGCGTTATCTGGATCAACTGTGACGGCAAGATCGGCCATTTCTTGGGCGCGGGTGTAGTTTTCTGGCTCGCCAGGTAATACCCATCCAGCAGCAGCATAGGCGTAAGCGGAGGCGTTTTCTGGATTGATATTGATGGCTTTGTCGGCGGCTTGCCGGGCTTGGGCATATTGAAGAATTGCGCCAGTTGGGTCTCCCAGATCGTAAAGGCGGTCTCCATTGGCGATGTAGGCGGCGGCAACGGCCGTCATGACGGCATCACTTTCTGGGGCTAAGATAATGGCTTGTTCAGCCACTTCTAAGGCGCGTTCGGGTTGCCCTGTTCTAACGAGTAGATTGATGAGACGGATGAAGAATTCCGGTTTGGTAGCATCGAGGCGAACGGCATTTTCATAATACTCAATTGCCGTCATTAATTCGTTGTCGCCTTCACTGAGGTCGGCGAGCAAGGCGAATTCAGTGGCGGAACGGGTCGGTTCAGGGGTGCGGGTAGGGATGATGACATCGCGCACTTCTTCACGATTGGAGATAACGAAGAGGCCGACAGCAATGCCAAACAGCACAAATATGACTAGTAAGCAGGACGGCCCTTGACGGGGGTAGCGTGGATCGGTTCGTTTGATAACCATAGCAGATAAATAAAAGCCGACGAATGTCGTCGGCATGAAGATGGGGCGATCATAGCACTTGGCGGAGGTGCGTCAAGGATATGTCAGTGACTCTTATGGCGAGTTTATGAATCATGCATTTAATTTTGTTAACTGATCTGCAATGAGCAGTGTGGGGGATAGCGTTCTATCGTGGTCTTGGTAGCTCCAAATGGCGGAGAGGACGGCTTGCACGATGCCCCAATTGATAAGCCGTTGGCGGTCTATGCTCAAGGCTTCGCTGAATTGGTCGATACGACGGGCGAGTAGGTTTTGCTGTGCCACGAGTTTTGCATTGGGGTTATAAAGGTAAGTGCCGACTTCGTAGGCGGGATCGCCGATGACGCCTTTGGGGTCGAGTGCCAGCCAGGGTTTGCGCTGCGCGGTGAGTATGTTTTCGTGGTGGAAGTCGCCGTGGAGGAGCATGGGTTGGATGGTTTCGGCTAAGAGTTCTGTGCGGAGGGTAACGGCCGTTTCCACCAGTCGCCTCGGAAAGGGCCCAAACCCATCCTCAAAATAATCAGATAACCGTGTGAGCGCAAGCGTGCGCCGGTCAAGTGTGGGCAAGTTGGGATGGTCTTCGGGTGAAATGGGCTGCCACAACTGCTGCATGAGGTGAGCGGCGATTTCTGTTTCTGCTTCATCGTCGGCTAGAGACCATAAGGGTTGGCCGGGTTGGATGTGTTCGAGCAGCATGGCGTAGTTTTCTGGGTCAGCGGCGAGGAGTTGGCAGGCAAAACGGCCGTTATACAGCCGCAGCGTTTCCATTTCAGAGAGTAGTTCAGGGTTTGGATAGCCAATTTTGAGAACGGCCGTTGTGCCATCAGCGCGGATAACAGGAGCGACGTAATTGTAGCTCAAGTTGAAGGGAGACTGGAGCGTTACCTGCCAGCGTTCGGCTAACTCATTGAGTAGATGCGGGAGTTGTGTTAGCCAGGAACGGCCGTTTTCGCCGTATCATTTCAACCATACGGTCGGCAAACGCTTGTGGAATGGAAATAGATTGACTCATAAAAAATGTTATGCCTTTTAGGGTTGCTGTTCGTTAGGGGATGATAGCGGAGTGGGGGGGATAGGGAACGGCCGTTTGTTCCCACTACCCTGGAAGAAGTTGCAGGTTGTCTCAAGTATGAGGGTATGGCTAGGGCGATAGAAGAAATGGAAACGGCCGTTCAGCAAGACATTGTTGGGGATTGGCATGATAACCATCTTGCCCAGTGAAAATAGTAAAGTAGGCTACGTTTCACTACAAATAGTTATACTTATAAAGATTTTGCTTTACGCCGACTTAAAAACACAAACCAACCATCAATAGCTAAACAGGCCCCCAGAAACCAAAAGATATAGCCACATAAAACTATCACAATTCCTAATATAGAAAATTCAGTGTTTTGGGGATCAGATATCAAGTCAGTAAATGGACTGTAGGCAAATTCAAGTTCTCTCCCAACTTGGATTCCCCCATACCAATTCCCATCTGGTGTCCAAAAAGACTCCTTATCGACATCAATGTAATAATAGTTTTTACCATGCCAAAATTTTTCCTGAACTACACCAGTTCCATAATTTGGTCCTACAATTAATGATTGAAGTTGACGATTGGCCTGTGGCAACGTAACAAATAAAACCAAGAAATACAAAAATATAGCACCACAAATTATCGGGATCCAAAAATTCTTGTCATTAAAACGCAATCCTTCAAATGTTAAAATAAGTATTATTGCCCAAGTGAAAAAACTATTTAGCGAGATGGAAGCGAGGAATTGGCTATTGATTGAGGTAGCATAATAATCATAGAAGCTTTGCAAAAAATAAGGGGCCAAAAGAACGACTAGTGCAAGCAGTACCCAGAAATACCAAATCGGGCGAACAAAGCGGCGAATTATCCACCTGCCCAAAACGACAGGCTCATCTTCGTGATTGACATAAAGCCCATACCCTTCAAATCCAAGCCCCATTACAAAAAATACCCATACAACGGCTAAAGCAAAATACGAAACAGTCATAATTCCAGCATTATAGCATCATTACTATTACCGGGAGGAAACTTTGACCATAACAAAAAAGACCTGGCTCAAAAGGCCAGGTCTTTCTGGTTTAATCACCCACCATCGTCAGTGGAATGCTGTCCACCATGAGGATGCGTTCCGGGGGTGGCGTGTGGTGCTTACGTGTGGGAACGGTTGGACATTCCCAGGCATCATCTGGCGTTTCGCGGCGTAGGTCTTTGAGCTTGGGCAGGATACCGCAGGCAAAGCATTGATTGCGGCAGTCTACGCGCGTTTCTTGCGCCTGACTCATCAGATAATCTTGTGTCAGGAACTTCTTGGTCACAGCGATATCGATGTGTTCCCACGGGAAAATCTCGTCGATGGTACGTTTGCGGTGGGTATAGAAATTGGGGTCTAGCCCTTTGGCAGCAAACGCTTCTGCCCAACGTTCTTCGGAGAAATGCTCCGACCAGGCGTCGAATTTTGCGCCATTGCGCCAAGCGTGTTCCACGACTTCGGCGACGCGCCGGTCGCCCCGGCTTAAGAAGCCTTCAAACAGCGATTCGCGTGGGTTGTTCCAGCGCAGACGCAGGCCAGGGCCACGCAGTTCTTTCTTCAAAAGGTCTAATTTGGCATACACATTGTCCACATCATCCATCGGTTCCCATTGGAACGGGGTGTGGGGTTTGGGAATGAAGGTGCTCACGCCCACGTTGACGCTGGCTTTTTTGCCGTGGAACTTGCGCCCTTCAGCCAGTACCGCTTTGGAGAGGTTGATGATGGCTTGCACATCGACCATCTCTTCCATGGGATGCCCAATCATGAAGTAGAGCTTGATGGTGCGCCAGTTGCGCCGGAAGATTTCACGCGCCGTTTCCAGCAGTTCTTCGTCGGCGACGTATTTGTTGATGGTGTTGCGCATTTTTTCGGTGGCAGCTTCGGGGGCGAGGGTGAAGCCACCACGGCGGCTGTCGCCCAGGTTGTCCATGAGCTGCGTGGACACGGATTCGATGCGCAGTGAGGGCAGCGAAATGTTCAGTCCCAACTGGCCGAAACGCTGGCCGATTTTTTCCGTTAGTTCCAGCACATTGGTATAGTCGCTGGACGAGAGCGAGAGCAGGGCAATCTCTTCGTAGCCAGTGGATTCCAGGATTTTCTCCATGGCGGTCAGCACTTCTTCGACGGGGCGTTCGCGCACGGGGCGGGTGACCATACCGGCATGGCAGAAGCGGCAGCCGCGCGTACAGCCGCGCATAATTTCGATGGGGGCGCGGTTGTGGATGGTTTCGATGAAGGGGATGATGAAGTCGGTGACGGGCGGCGGCATCTGGGCGACGATGGTTTTGAGCACTTTGGTGGGTGCTTCGGGCATGGTGGGGGTGATGGCTTGTACGCGGCCGTCGTCGTGATAGGCCACATCGTAAAAACGGGGCACGTAGCAGCCTTCGATTTGGGCGATGTAGCGCAGTTGCGTTTCCCGGTCTAAATGCTTGCTGGCCCGCAGCACGCCGATGATTTTGAGGATGGCTTCTTCGCCTTCGCCAATGACAAATACGTCGATAAACGGTGACATCGGTTCTGGATTGTAGCAGGAATGGCCGCCAGCGATGATGAGCGGGTAGCTGTTGTCGCGGTCAAGGCTGTGGATGGGCATACCAGCCAGGTCGATGAGGTTGAGGGCGTTGGTGTAGAGTGATTCGTATGGGAGCGTAAGCCCCAACATGTCGTAGTCGCGGATGGCGTGTTTGGTTTCCAGGGAGAAGAGGGGCACGTTTTGTTCGCGCATGAGTCCTTCCATGTCGGTCCAGGGGCAGAAGACGCGCTCGGCGAGCAGGTTGCGGTGTTTGTTGATGAGGTCGTAGAAGATCATCAGGCCGAGGTTGGACATGGCGATGTCGTAGATGTCGGGGAAGGCGAGGGCGACTTTGAACTCTACGTCGTCCCAGTTTTTGACGATTTGGTTGTATTCGCCGCCTGTGTAACGGCCGGGTTTGTCAACGCGGAGGAGGTTGCGTTCCAGGAAGTTGTCTATTTGTTGGGGTGTCATCATGGTTGCACCGTTTGGGGACGCAGAGCGTCTGGGATTGCATTCCACGCGGAGCGTGGAACGAGGGGTGAGTTTTTATTATTTTTTTGAGATTATTTTATTATAAGGTACGAAGCCTTTCAATGCTACGATAAAATCGGGATGAATGCTCAGTAGGGCGGGAGTATAGTCAGGATGAGGGATTGTGTCCAAGCGTGTTTTGTCAGCATGAGGGTGGTGGGGTCTTTTAGACCAGCCAAAACTGTCTCGTTATCATAGGTGTATGACTTGAAAATCGCCGCCCCACGGAGGGAGTTTTACGGGTGTTATTGTGCTTTGGTTTGGGAAGCGGATGGCGAAGGTGCGCTCTTGGTTGCTGATGTTGAAAAGGACGAGGATGGATTCGGTATTGTTGCTGAGGGTGTAGGCGTAAGTACCGGCGACATTATCTATATGAACTGTTTCACGATGACCTTGCCAAATGACGGGATGGTCGCGGCGCAAGTGGAGCAGGCGGCGGAAATAGGTTCGTAAGTCTGAGTCTTGCTCGTCGCCCCAGAGCATGGGTTGGCGGCATTCTTCCATGCCCTGACTGTCTGGTGCGTGTATGAGGCGTTCTTGACGCACACCGACTTCGGTGCCGTTGTAGATGATAGGTGGGCCTGCCAGTGTAAATTGGCAGAGGGCGGCGAGTTTGAGTTTGCGGGGATCGTTGCCTGCTATTAACAGGAAGCGGTCCATGTCATGGTTGTCTAGAAACGTGGGCATGGCGGCGTCTGTGCCGAAGAAGGCGTCGTGGAGGTGAAGGAAGTTGTCGAAGGCGGCTACGTTTAGGGTGTTGAAGGCGAAGGTGTCTCGGATATGCTGGGTGAGTAGGAAATCCAGGCAGGTGTCGAAACGGCCGTTATACGTCATCAATTGTTCGGGTGTATGGGTCGCTTCGCCAAACATCCAGGCGTCGGGCTTCACCTGGCGCACAGCCTGGCGCAGTTCCGTCCAAAAATCGTGGGAGGGGCCAAGTACATAATCCATGCGCAGGCCATCGAAGCCGATTTCGCCCAGCCAGTAGCGCACGCTGTCGAACAGGTAGTGACGCACAGCGGGATGGTCTGTATCAATTTCCGGCAAGTCTGGCACATGGAAATAGGCGACGTATTTTTCCGGCCATGCTTCCCAGCGAAACCAATCGTGGTAGGGGCTGTCTTCATGTGCCAGCGCATCCTGGAAGTAGGGATGTCCGCTGCCGACATGATTGCCTACAAAATCGAGCAGAAAACGAATGCCTTGGGCGTGGCCTTTTTCGACGAGTTCTTGCATATCAGCCAGCGTACCCAGGCGGGGATTGACGGTGAAATGGTCGGTGGCGTGATAGCCGTGATGGGTTTCGTCGGGGAAGAAGGGGTTGAGCCAGAGGCAGTTGAAGCCCATGTCGGCGATGTAGTCGAGATTGTCGATGATGCCGCGCAGGGTGCCGCCATAGATGTCACTGAGATGCGAAACGGGGTTCCAGGAACGGCCGTTTCCCGGTGAAAATCGGTCTGGAAAAATCTGATAAATGCGGGCTTCTCTAGCCCAGTCGGGCAGCGGTTGGGAATCAACCAAGTAAGAAAAGACTGCCCCATCATCAGCCAAAATCGGCTCACTGCCATCGGCTGGGTACGCCACGATTTGGTAGCGCACCAGCGTGCCTTCTGGTTGAGCAGGCAAGGCACACTGCCATGTTTCGCGGTAAGACCAATTGAGTAGGTCCCAGTTGATATCGGTGCGTGTGAAGGGGAAAACGGCCGTTTTTGGCCGACTCACCACACATTCCACCCGCTCAATCCGTTTCTCCGTTTCCACCGTCACCGTCAACACCGGGGCATCATCTGCACGCGGTGCAATTGGTGCCATACGATTGAGATGCGTGACGCCAAAGTCACGCTTCTGCACATAATCTGCTCTGCGCTCCCTCGTCGTAAACAAGCCAAAAATCGATTCATTCATCATCAAAATAACCTGTAAAAAAAGAGGACATGCTTACGTATGTCCTCTCAAAATCATATAAAACAATCCAGATACCAAACTTGTTTCTAAGAAGTCTTCTACCCTTTCACAGAACCGGACGTCAAACCACCAACGATATAATCCTGTAGCAACAAGTAAAGAATCACTACGGGAATTGCGGCTAACAGAGAACCAGCCGCAAATACACCCCAGTTCTTACTAAATTGATTAGCTTGCAAAACATACAAACCCACCATCACCGTCAGATTATCCGTGCTTTTAAGCAAAATACGGGCTAACAAAAATTCACCATACGTCCCAATAAATGTCAGCAAACCAACCACAATCACAATCGGCCGTACCAACGGGAAGAGCAAGCGCCAAAACGTTTGCCAATGCGTAGCCCCATCAACCATGGCCGATTCATCAATGTCTTTTGGCACGGTGTCAAAGAACCCCTTCATCAACCAGATATTGATACCCATAGCCCCACCCAGGTAAATAAATCCCAGACCCGTTAGCGAATTGAGACTCAAGACAGGAATATAACTACCAAGTTGTTGCACTAACGCAAAAATAGCCACCATCGCCAAAATCGCCGGGAATACCTGAATAAGTAAAATCGTTTTTAAAAGCGTACCCCGCCCATAAAAGCGAAAACGGGAAAAAGCATAGGCAGTTGTGGTTGTGATCAACACCGAAATGATCGTTACCGATATTGCCACTTTCATTGAATTAAACCACCAAACGCCATAAGGTAAGTTTGGGTTATTAAACAACTGTTGATAATTAGCGAGACTTGCATTATTGGGAATCAACTGCTGCGTGGCTAAATTGCCCGCCGGATCGAACGAAGCAGAAATTGTCCACAGTACGGGAAACAATGAAAATCCAATCATAAACACCGCTAAAATATACCGAATGACTTTACTAATCACTCGAGAACGTTTCATGCTTTGAGTTGAACGTATTTTTCTCATCATGTCTAGTCTGCCTCCTCCCACATATTAGTGAAGCGGAATTGGAATAACGTAATCACAATCACAATGGCAAAAATGATAATACTAATTGCCGAAGCGAAGCCAAAATCTGCACCGCGTGATCCACCAAAGGCGAGGTTATACACATAACTGATCAAAATATCAGTATGCCCCACAGGCGTACCCGCCCCAGCAATAGGAGGGCCACCTCCATTATAAAGGAAGATCACATTGAAATTGTTAAAGTTAAAGACATAGGAAGCCACTAACAAGGGACCAACTGCCACCAACAGCAACGGCATCGTGATTCTCCAGAACTTTGTCCAAGCGTTCGCGCCATCCACATCCGCCGCACTATAAATATCTGAAGGGATACCTTGTAAGGCGCCACTGCAAACTAGCATGAAATACGGGTAACCCAGCCAAAGATTAACCAACAATATACCAATTTTGGCCCATGTAGGATCGTTAAACCAATTCGGTGCCCAACCCAGAATACTTTGCATTGTCGTCGAAATGACACCGATTTGTGGATTGAGCATTCCGCGCCATACCAAAATTGTAACCAAGCTGGGGATCGTATAGGGGATAATTAAAAGTGAAAAAATGACTTTCTTTCCCCATAAATCGGAGAACAATATCGCTGTAAACAATCCCAAGAAAAATGTCGTCATCACCGTTAAAAAAGCAAATACAAAGTTCCAAATAGTCACTTGCAATAACGGGCCGCCAATGGCTGAGCTTTGGAAAAATGAAACAAAATTCTGAAAGCCCACACCCACGATAAAACCTGGGGGAACAGTTGACCCATCTTCAGCCGTCCATATGCCTTGAATTGGCACATATTCGACACCCGTGGATACATCCGTCAATGTGTTTGTTTCTTCATTATAACTGTAACGAGGCTGAATGGCGGCGGCGCTATCTAAATTACGAATACTCACCGCTTCTTGGCCAGCACCAAACTGAATGGCAGCCAGTTGATCAAGAAGTGTCACCGTCTGCAATCGGGCAAGACGGGTATAACCCGTAACAGTAAGGGGGATGCCATTCTCATCTAACTCCCCAAATTGGGTGATGTCTTGAACTGGTTCCATTGGTTCACCAGGAAATACGACATAGGAATTCCCTTCTGCGTCTTGTAGCCACAAAGCATATTCCCCTTCCGTATCTTGGAAAGCTGTCCAGGTAAATGAGGCACCAGTTTCCGGCAAATAGTTTACTTTTGCTAATTGCTCTAAAGATTGCTGTTCAGTGAGCAAATGACCATCGCCATAATTGGTGAACGCAATCCAAACTGTGTACAAAATGGGGTATACAGATAACAAAGCCAGCAGGGAAAGCCCGATGACCATCCATCGTAGTGGATACATCCCCTCTCTTAACAAAACGATATTTACAAAAATTGTAATGAGCGTCAACATACCTGCCAATGGCCATAAGCCATCTTGCATCATGCTAACGATCAGCCAAATTGCCCCCGCATCAAATACGGCCAATAGCAATAGGCGAAGCAACATGCCCTTTATTGTTACGGTTGGTGATTTTCGTTTGGGAGCTTCTGGAATAGTGGACGTTGTGCTACTCACCGTTTTCCTCCTGATAGACAAAGGCCGAGAACATTTTTAACAACATTCTCGGCCTCATTTACTAATTACATCAGCTTGTCACCCATGGTTTCAAAGCTTACTTCTGTTTTTGTTATTCAGCAATAGCTTCACGGATTTGCGTTGCACCATTTATCAAAGCTTCTTCGGCTGTTTGTTCACCATTCATAATAATCTGAACGGCGTCGCCCCAAGAGCCCCAAACTGCACCCATTTGCGGAATGTTGGGCATTGGCGAAGCGTATGGGCTGATAGCACCGAAACCAGCCAGGTCTTCATCGTCAACAGCGTCCAAGGTGGTTTGCCATGCCGGAATGCGAGGATCTTGTTCTTGGATGGCTTGCATGATTTCATCAGAGGCAACCAGCTCGGTCAGGAAGGTTTGGGCTAACAGTTGTTGTTCGCTTAAAGCGTTGATAACGAACCCTTGTACACCTAAGAAAGGAGCGCCTGGACCAGCAGGGCCTGCCGGAATCGGATCAACGACGTAGTTGACGCCAGCTTCACGGTAAGTATTTAATCCCCAAGGGCCATTCAATACAAACGGAATTTTACCTTCGCTAAAGAGAGCGTCTGCGGTTGCGCCGTCAGCGGTGGCAGGCACTAAACCTTCTTCAACCAATTGTTGGATGAAGTCACCGGATGCGATGAACCCTTCGCTGTCTAACCCTACTTCACTTGGCAGGTAGTTACCATCAGCATCCTGACCGAAAATGTAGCCACCGAAAGCGGTGTGAATACCGTAGATGTGGTAGTTTGTATTGGGGAAGACGGTGCAATATTCAATTGTGCCAGCATCCATCAAATCTTTACAAACAGCTACCATGTCATCGAAGGTTTCTACTGGTTCGGGAACCAGATCCGCATTGCGGAAGAAAGCGACGTTCTCAGAAGCGTATGGCATACCGTACAGTTCACTGTTGTAAGTGAAGGCAGTCAGACTACTGGGGACGAAACTGTCAGCTTTGGCACCGAGGTCGATGGGGGAAATTAAACCACCGTCGATGTAGCTGCCAATTTGGTCATGCGGAGCGATGAAGATGTCGGGACCTTCACCAGCTGGGATAGCGATGCGGACTTGTTCGGCCATGTCACCTAAGGCGACTTGTTCCAAAACTAGCTCGACGCCGATGGTTTCAGCAACTTGCTCTTTCAAGCTTTCGAGAACTGGGATGCGGTTTTCATCAGCCCAGATGCGCAGGGTTGCAGTTGTTTCCATCGGTTCTTCAGTTGCGACTTCTTCAACCACTGCTTCTATGGTCGGGGCAACTTCTGTTGCAACGGCTTCAACTTCTGCTTCAACTTCTGCGGCCATTGCGGCTGCGGTTTCTTCTGCGCCAGGAACGGCTTCTTCAACGGCCGTTGCCGCTTGTTCTGCCGCTTCCTCTGCTTGTTGCATCACGTCATCAGTACTACCACCACATGCACTCAAAACGAGCGCACTTAACAACAACATCATTACTAACACGTACCATTTTTTGTTTTTCATAATTCTCCTCACTGTAGAATGTATGTGAAAAATATTTTAAATTGATAATCAAAGGGTTTGTTCCGAAAACGACGCTAGACACCACCTCCTTATATGATTATTTTAGAATTTCGATGTTAGTATTATTGATTTTTACTATTCTGAATGGTCTGTTCAACGGCCGTTTGTGCTTCTGTTAATGCCTCTGCCGGTGATTGAACCCGGCTGAGTATCTGACTGATTGCTTTGCCCACTGGCTCCCACTGCGCATCCGCGTACGGTGACGATGAAAAAGGGATGCCATTTGTCGCGGCTTCACCAAAAGCCGCCAAATTAGCGTCTGCCTGAATTGCTTCCGATGCCAGTGCCACACGATTGGCGGGGGCGGCGTTGACCGCCAGGGCGAGTTTTGTTTGCGCCTCTGGACTGGCAAAATAGGTCATGAACGCTGTCGCCGCTTCTTGATGTGCACGTTCCTGTGCATTGGCGCCTAAAAATAAACCCGTTACATGAGAAAACGGCCGTCCAAATGGGCGCACGCCGTAATCTATGTTCGCTTCTTGCAGCGAATCCAGCGCCCAAGACCCGATCCACCAGGAAGCAAATTCGCCAGACTTAAACCCATCCAGGCAAATCTCATAGCCGGCTTCGGCTGGCGCGGCTTCCATAAAAGAGAGAAGCCACTCGCCTGCGGCAATGTGTTCTGGCGTGTTCACAAATACCTGTTCTTTATCATCAATGTAGCCAACTTCTGAATCAGCCCCAAAACCAAAGAAGATGGGAGCCGCATGGTAAACATCTAAAGAATCGGCGGACAAACTTTGATTGCATAGCAGATAGTTGTCTGGGTTGGTTTCATGATAAGCAATTGCATTGGTAAGGAGCGTATCAAAATCGGTGAGGTTTTCTGGGATCAGTGAGCCATCTATCAAAGATTTATTATAAACGATGGCAATGCTTTCTTGAAGCACGGGAATGCCCCAAAGATCGTCTTGCCAAGTCATCGCGGCGAGGGAAGCGGGTGCAAAGTTTTCTGCCATGAAAGCCGCATCAAAAGCGCTGCTCACTGGCACGACCAAGCCGTCTTCAGCAAAGCGCCCCAGTTGGTCTTGTGGCATCAGCATTAAATCGGGACCTTCGCCGAGGGGAACGGCCGTTTTCACCGCATCCACCAAGTTAGCCTGATAAACCAACGTCAGACCCACACCCGGGTGTTCAGCTTCATACGCCATCACCAATTCAGCCAACGCATTTGCTTTATCTTCTTGCCAACTGTGCCACAACGTCATCACCACCTGCTCGGCATCAACCACCACTTCCACGAGTTCGGCCGTCGGCACAGCCACTTCTACAGCCAAAGCCCCTGTTGGTTGTGGAATCGGTGTTTCAATAATGGCCACAGGAACGGCCGTTGGTAAAGACTGCCCTTCATTGTTATTACAAGCTGACAACAATATAAAAATTGTTAACGTTAAACAAACACACCCACGTAGCCAACTGGATTCATGAATGAGCTTTCTCATCACTCAAGACTCTACAGTATCCAAAAAATCAGTTAGCTGCGTCATAAGACTATCTTTCAGACAGTTCAGTTGTTGTTGCATAGAATTCTCATCCTCTGCTGAACAATTGCTGAACCGTTGGGCGTTATAAGCTAAATGTGCCGACAATGCCTGTTCGCGTACCGTTTCGCCCGCGTCTGTTAGATAAAGCCGCAGCGCACGTCCATCAGATTCATGCGGTTGACGTACAACCAAGCCATCCGCTTCCAACCCTTTAGAAAGGCGTGTGATATTACTTTTGTCACAGATCATCAATTCACTTAAACGGCGCGAGGAAATACCAGGTTCATTGCCTAGATGCCACAGTATGTAAAAACGAGGCACACTAAGATTATACTGATTGAACAGGTGACGATCTCCATCATCAATGAGGAAGAATATCTCTTTGAGTAGGTTATAGATTAGGGTTGCGTCGGCCATAAGATAATAACTTGCTCATTTTGACTAAATATAGTTGCAAGCTCAACTGTTGATACATCAACTATATCATGCCTGTGAAATAATGTCAATAAATCAGTGAAGTTATTGGTTATTTTGTCTAAACGGAGGGAGGTATGACCCCAAAAGGAGAGTAATCTGGGGGGATTGAATACAGTGTCGAAAAAGCACACGGTATGATTTTCGTTAAGGAACGAGAATTAAATAACTTACACGAGACTGGAGATTAGAGATTGGAGATTGGTCGAGCATTCAATTTCCAATCTCCAATCTCAGTTGCGCATGTCATTAACCATTCCTAAGAGGATCAGGCTATTCGCGTAAATTGGCACCGAGCGTGCGGTTTAATTGCTGGAGAATGCGCTGGCGTTGCTTCTTCACATCTTTGTCGGTTAACGTTTTACTGGTGGATTGGAAGGCAAGGTGGTAAGCAAGGCTTTTCTTGCTGCTGCCAATCTGTTCACCCTCATACACATCAAACAGGGAAACCTCTTTTAACAAGAATCCCCCCGTTTGCTTGATGACATTTTCTACTGTTTGCGCTGGCACATCGCGGTCTACCACAATGGCTAAATCTTCACGCACAACTGGATAGTTCGCTACCGGAACAAGGTAATGTAAATCTGGGATGTGGGTAAGCAGTAAGTCAAGGTCAAGTTCTGCCGCCATCACAGGATATTCCGCCACGAATGTCAAATGCTTCAACCACATTGGGATGCAATTCGCCCATCAAGCCAAGCTGTTGTTCACCAATGAGCAATCTTGCCGTGCGTCCAGGGCGGAAGGTGGGGTGGGAAGCGGCTTCCACAGTGAAATCTGCAATATGCAGGGTATCAATAAGCGTTTCAACAATACCTTTAAGGTCGAAGAAATCGAGATTGCCTGTAGCGCCAGTTGCTTGCCAATATGGATTTTGTTGCGGCCCCGTAAGTGCGAGAGAGAGCCGGTTTAATTCATCTGGCAGTACGCCATCTTCAGAAGCCAGGTAAATTTTTCCCACCTCGAACAGAGCAATGTAATCTTTGAAACGGCTGTTATCAGCCATGATTTCTAAGGCGGAGGCAAGCAGGCTGTGTCGCATAGCCACGCGGTCTACGGTGATGGGATTGGCAAGGCTAACATACGGCCGTTCATCAGGCGAAAGCGCCGCATTTCCAGACAGCAGTTTTGCTTCCCGGTCTGGTGTGGTAAGACGGTAGGTGATGATTTCCTGCATCCCCTGGTTCACCAGGATGTCTTTGATTGTTTCTTCTTGCTTTAGCTTCACATTACCGCGTTGGGGTGGCAAGGTGTCACTCATTTCTGTGGATGGCAGTTTATCGTAGCCAACCATACGCAGCACTTCTTCCACCAAGTCATGGGAGCCGGTGATGTCGAGTCGGAAATCAGGGCTGGTGACGAGCAACGCATCGCCCATGTCTTCAACAGTGAATTCTAGTGCCTCCAACATCTGTTTGATTTCGGTGTTGGTTAAGTCGATGCCACCCAGACGGCGTCACTTCGGCAGCGGTGAAGCGAATGGGCGCACACTTCCGGCGGATTGGGATAATAATCAATCGCGCCATTCCAAACGGTGCCGCCAGCTAAGGTGCGCAGCAGTTCTGCGGCCCGTTTTGCCCCCAGAATGGCTTGGCTCGGATGTACACCTCGACTGAAGCGGAACCCAGCTTCGGTATTGATTTTCATGAGGGTGGCGCTGCGGCGGATGTTGATGAAGTTCCAGGCCGCCGCTTCTAACAAGACGTCTGTGGTGGTCGTCTTGAATTTCACTGGTGACACCTCCCATGATGCCGCCCAAGCTCAATGAGCCAGCGGGATCCGTGACGAGGATGGTGGATTCTGGGCAGATCGTTCCGTCCCGTCTAAGGTGGTCAGTTTTTCGCCCGGATTGTGCGAGACGGGTGATGAGGTGAACGGGGCCATCGGTGCCATTGTATTGGTCGGCGCGTTGGCGCAGGAAATCATAGTCGAAGGTGTGGTTGGGTTCGCCCATTTCCAGCATGACGTAGTTGGAGATGTCTACGACGACGTTGATGGGGCGCTGTCCGGCTAAACGGAGGCGGTGCTGCATCCATTGCGGGGCTGGGTTTCTGCTCGACACCGGTGATGATGAAGGCGGTGAAACGCGGGTTGAGTTCTGGCTGTTCGGTGGTGATGACGACTTTGCCTTCGGCAGATGGGCCTTCCATGACGACATCGTAGCTGGGGTAGCGCATTTGTTGGCCGGTGAGGGCGGCTACTTCGCGCGCCACACCAACGATGGAGGCGCAGCGGGCGATGTTGGGGATGATGTCGATGCTGATGACGGCATCGCCAAGCACGTCTTGCAGGGGGGTGCCTGGTGTGTAATCTCCTGCCATGATGAGGATGCCTTCATGTTCGTCGCTGATACCGAGTTCTTTTTCACTACACAACATGCAGCGATTTTGGATACCGCGTAACGGCCGTCCTTTCAATTTTGCTCTTAACTTGCCCTTCTTTGTGGCCGTCAAACAGTTCCGCGCCTTCCATGGCGAAGGGGGAGTAGAGTTTGAGGTCGCTGATGTCGCCTTTGCCCAGGTATTGGAAGAGGTTGGGCGCACCGGTGACGGTGATTTCTGGTTCGTTGCCGCCGTATTCGACGGTTGCCAGGACGAGTTTGTCCGCATTGGGATGCTGTTCTACTTTTTGGATGTGGCCGACCAGGATGAGGTCACGATCCCAGACGAGCCGGTTTTTGTCGTTGCCGCCAGGAATGCCGATGTAGTTGATGCCTTCGACTTCTAGTCCCGCGATGGTGAGCATGTCGGCTAGTTCTTGGGCCGACATGTTGATGTCTACGTAATCTTTGAGCCAGGAAATTGGTATGAGCATGATGTTCTCCGAAAAATATAAGTTCTTATTGTCTTTCTAATATCGTCTTTATGCGACAATTCATTATTAACAAAGCGGCGATGAGCAAGAAGCCAACGAGAGACACGACCATCCCGATGTACAAGGATAACGGGCGGTATGTAAAAATCACGTTGTGTTCGCCAGAAGGCAGCAAAATGCCGCGAAAGATGTGGTTAACACGCAAAATTGGGGCGGATGTGCCATCAATTGTTGCTTGCCAGCCAGGATAATATTGGTCACCCAAAATTAATAATCCATCTTGTTCAGTTTTTGCGTGAATTCTGATTTTTGTATCTTGATACTCTGTAATATCAACTGGTGTTAATGGCAGTGTATTGGTATGGGGTAGATTGGTTGCTTGCGCTGTAATGGCGGTATGATGAATGGGAAAGGTATCATCCAATAGGCGATTTACAGTCTGGCTGTCATCTGATAAATATTCGGCAGCATACACGACATAGGCGCGTGGCATGGGGTAATTCTGCCAGTTCGTTCCGATGGGTTGCTAAACGTGACCATATTTCCCGAGCGGCGCATCCACCAAACATCTAACTCGGGATCTCCTGCGCTTATCAGTTGATGATAACGCTTATTCACTAAGGATGAATAGCCACCAGCTTCTGATAGGTTAAAAAGTGTTGGGACATTGGCGCCAAACAACACCTGATTATTTTGTTGTAAAGCAACCAGTCGCTTTGGCGCAACAGATGCATAATGACTTACCTGTTGGCTCTGCAAAAAATGAATACCAGGTGTGGCCGGCATAAGCTGTTCAATCTGACCAACAGGATTGAACAGGTGACCAAACCAGAAAGTATCCATAAAAACCAGCAACACAATACTCCAAAGCAATAGCGGTTGATAATTCTTGAACTGCACAAACAACCACACAAGCGCCACCGTCAGCAGCAATAAGCCTGTTGTGATGAACAGTTCCTGCATCAGATTATCTTGATACGCTTGAACCTTTTCCCAATTGCGCCATGTGAATAATAGAACTGCTCCAGGAAGCGTAAGTCGTTGCCCCAGAAGTAGCGAATGTCGTCGATGCGGTATTTGAGCATGGCGATGCGTTCTGGCCCCATGCCAAAGGCGAAACCAGAGTAGATTGCCGGATCGTAACCGCCATTGCGCAGGACGGTGGGATGCACCATACCGCAGCCGAGAATTTCAACCCAGCCCGTGTATTTGCAGACGTTACAGCCATCACCATCACAAATGATGCACTCTACGTCCATTTCGGCGCTGGGTTCGGTGAAGGGGAAGTAGTTGGCGCGGAAACGCACCTGCCGTTGAGCGCCGAACATGCGTCGGGCAAAGTCTGTAAGGGTGCCTTTGAGGTCAGTCATGGTGATGTTTTTGCCGACAGCTAGCCCTTCTACCTGATGGAATTGCAGTTCACTGCGGGCGGTGATTTGCTCGTAGCGGTAGCACATGCCAGGCAGAATGACGCGAATCGGTTCTGGGAAGTATTCGTGCATGGCGTGAATTTGCCCAGGACTGGTGTGGGTGCGCAGGATGACGCCAGGGGTGGTGGTGTGGAAGGTGTCCCACATGTCACGCGCGGGGTGGTGCTGCGGAATGTTGAGCAGCTCGAAGTTGTATTCGTCGGTTTCCACATCGCGGCTGCGGTAGACCTGGAAGCCCATGTCGGCCCAGATGGCGTAGATTTCACGCAGGGTTTGGGTGGCGATGTGCAGTCCGCCTTGCCGCTGCTTGCGTCCGGGCAGGGTGACGTCGATGGCGGAAGCGTCCATTTGGGCTTGCAGTTCTGAGGCTTTCAGTGCGGTCAAGCGATTTTCATAAGCGCTTTCCAGCTCGTTTTTGACTTTGTTGATACGCTCGCCAAATAACGGCCGTTCCTCCGCCGACAATGATCCAATCTGCCGGGTCATCAGGTAGATGCTGCCCTTACGCCCTAATGTGTCTGTATACCAGGTTTCGAGAACGGCCGTTGTCTCTGCCTGTTTTAATTGTTCAAGTGAATTTACATATAATTCGTCTAGTTGTGCCAACATAATTACTTACCTTCTTCATTGAGATTGGAGACTAGAGATTGGAGATTATTGAGGGTCTGTCAAAAGCGTAATCACCACGCTCTAATCGCTAATTACCAGCCTGGAAGCATATCATATTCCCCAGAAAATAAAAAAGACGCGGGGTTGGCCGCGTCTTCTCAAAATCAAGGTCGTTGTTTTCGCTTTTTCAGCTAAAAACAACCTCCTGCGCAAACACAGCGTGGGTGGTGTTGGTAAAAAAGAAAAAGCTAAAAAATCGTTTTTGGTAAATTGTATTCATTGTGCGCACATCATAGCACTGGTTATAGGGTGCGTCAACTCGCGTTAGATTTTTATAGGAGCAGGCAAAAGTAACCAACTGACAGTCAAATTTGTGTTACAATCAGACGTATTGCAGTGGAAAGCCATCCACACGGATCGACAATCATTTTACAGCAGACAGGATAAGCGAAAGTCACGCCTATTTTGTTCGCAACCTACATGGGAGACACAAATGGACAAACAAACTTTAATCGATAATTTGAACAAAGATTTAGGCAACGAGTTGAGCGCCATCGCCCAGTACATCACTTACGCCGCTAAGGCGACTGGTCCTTATCGCCCTCAGTTGTCACAATTTTTCCTGACAGAAGTGGCCGACGAACAGTTGCATGCCTTGTTCCTGGCAAATAAGATTGTGGCGCTTGGCGGTGAACCCAATACGGTTGCCAGCCCGGTGCCCAAAGCGTCCACCAATCGGGAGATGTTGCAAGCCGTCCTGGCGGCTGAACTGGACGCCGGCAAGGGATATACTCAACGCGCTGAAGAAGCAGACGCCTATGGCGACAAAGGTCTGGTGGTGGCTTTGGAAGATATGATCCGCGATGAGATGGGACACGCGGAAGAAACGGAACGGATGCTGCGTGATTGGCCGATGTAGCCAGAATGACTCGCCATTTTGACTGGCTGATTCAAGCCTAAGTGTGTAATAAAAAAGAGGCGCACCCGATTAGGATGCGCCTCTTTTTATTTGGCTAAAAACTGACTCGGTTTAGACGAGTTTTTCTTTGCCGCTTAAGAAGTTGGTGGCAATTTGACCGTATAGATGACCGGAAACGGCCGTTAAATACGGACTCATCAACAAACCAATAAGTATGGCGCAATCCATCCTATACAAGGAATGAGACTTAAAACCCCAGTCACCACACTCACTGCCCAATACCAATACCCATTGTCACCAAAATAACAATCAGGATATTAGCGATGCTGTCGCGGGCAATGCCAAATACTTCACCAAAGCGGAAGCAAGCACCAAATTCATCATGCTGCAACACGTATTGAATGATGATGGCTGGGCTGATGAAGACCAAAGCAATCACATACAAAAAGCCTAAACAGCCAATGATGAGCCCTGTTGTGCCTGAACAAGGCACGCCATCGCATCAGAACTGCCGCCGAATCAGCGAGTGCGCCCAACCCACCTGTTGCCACCGTGGCAATACAGGCGATGATGAGAAACGGCAGGGTATATACAAATTGAGCAATAAAGATATACAAGCCGTCCATGAACAATTTGCCCCAATCTTCCCATTCTGGCAGGGGCTTTTCCACACCATCTTTCACATTTCGGGTAATGCCAATGGCATAGCCAATCAAGAAAAAGATGGGAAAAATGAGAAACGAGAAGAAGGAAACAATGAGCAAGATAATGACTTTGCTCACCCAGCGTTCGTCTTCAGTAATAAATGTTAATGACTTCCCTACATCCATAATTCTAATCCTCCACTTTTTTGAAATCGCACAATAAAACAGTCACCCTCAATAAATTTTAAGGGTGACTGTAAATGGGTACGCCTATTTTTGCTTATTTACTAAATCGGAAAGCACGGGGATGGTAACAAGCTGACCTTGATACGCCTGGTAACCCCAATAACAACCAACCAACCACAAAATCAAGGCCGGAATGCCGCATAAGAAGGACGACACCATGCCTACCACGACTAAAATCACACCCCAAACCAGGGCTTGCATAGTATGGGCTTTAAGAAACGGCCGTTCTTTTTTATCTGCCATCAACAAAATGATAATGGGAATCAGCGGCGTCAAGACATAGGCCAACAGCGCCCACAATTTATCATCATCGGTGATATCCATGTCTAAACTGCTGGCTGGCTCTTTATAGGCAGACGGCTCATCCATTTCTGGCATGGGGTCTTTTTCCGGCATGTCATCTTCTGGGAATTCATCGTTATTTTCAAATTCGTCGCTCATTTTTTAATCTCCTGTATTATGAACAATTAAACTAAATCATATAGACTTCATTGTAAGAGCCTGTGCGGTTTATGTCAACCAGCGAGTGATTTAACTTGCCGCCAAGCTTCTGTCCAAATCGCGTTAACAATCTATTATACGCAATCAGATAGATTTTGTTTCAGACGCATATCCATGATTTTTGCAGCGAATTGACGCGAATTTACGCGAAATGGTTTGAATTCGCGAAATTCGCGTCAATTCGCTGCTGTCAGGCTAATTTTTGGTGAGCATGCAATCGCCCTGACGCCCTGACGATATACTTGCCAACGGCCGTTTCCCCAGTTAGAATGCCCGCTATGAGTAAAATTGTCTTTATGGGCACACCTGATTTTTCCGTACCCGGTCTAAACGCCTTAATCGAAACCCAGGATGTCGTTGGTGTCGTTACCCAGCCGGATCGTCCAGCCGGGCGGGGGCAACAAGTAAAGCCGTCGCCCGTAAAAGTGGCGGCAGAAGCGGCGGGCATTCCCGTTTACCAGCCCAAATCATTACGCAAAGAAGCGGCGGCTGATCCGCTGCGCGAATGGGCGCCCGATGTCATCATCGTGGCCGCGTTTGGGCAGATTCTGCGCCCCCATGTGTTGGAATTGGCGCCTCACGGCTGCCTCAACATCCATGCCTCCCTGCTGCCTCGCTGGCGCGGCGCTTCTCCTATTCAACATGCCATCATGTCTGGCGATGCCGAAACGGGCGTTTGTCTGATGCAAATGGATGTGGGACTAGACACTGGCCCTGTCTACACCTGTCGCGCCACCCCCATCACGGCTGACGACACCGCCGCCAGCCTTCATGACCGCCTTGCCGAAATTGGCGCAGACTTGATGCGCGATTCTTTGGACGACATTCTGGCGGGCAAACTAATCGCCCAGCCACAAGTTGAGGCTGACTTTACATATGCCCCCATGATTGACAAGGAAAACGGCCGTTTAGATTGGACAAAATCTGCGGCTGAACTCGACCGTCAAATCCGGGCCATGACACCCTGGCCTGGGGCTTTTACCACCTGGCAGGGGACAGTCATTAAAATTCATCAAAGCGACACCAAGTGATAAGACCACGCGGCGCTTTGCCCGGGGTTGTGTTGTATGAGGCCGATGAGCGACAAACTTTTGTCGCCACTGGTTCTGGCAGTTTGATTTTGGAAACGATTCAACTGGCTGGCAAAAAAGCGATGTCGGCCGCAGATTTTGTGCGTGGTCGCACCGAGTTTGCCGGTAGTCAACTAGGGGAACCCACATGAAAATTCTCGTTTACGGGGCTGGTGCGGTTGGCGGCTACATCGGTGGTCGTCTCGCGCCAAGCAGGCCACGACGTGACCTTTATCGTGCGTGAAGTCACCGGCGATGCCATTAACGAACAAGGTTTGTCCATAACCGAAGGTGAGCAAACGGTTCGTGTTCAGCCCCACATCTCCACCTCCATCGCCCAAACCTTTATCGCCCCAGATGCTAATTTCGATTTGATTATCCTGGGAATGAAAGCATACGACTTGGCCGACGCCATCAATCATCTGGTCGCTTTCTGCCCGGAGCCGCCCCCGATTTTGACATTGCAGAACGGGATTGGGGTAGAACGGCCGTTAATCGAGCAATTTGGTGCAGATAACCTCATCATTGGCGCCCTCACCACCCCCGTCAGCAAAACAACCAACAGTCAGATTTTAGTGGAACGGGCAGATCGCGGGCTGACTATCGCGCCCGCCGTCAAAGGCAAAAAAGTGCAGCAGTGGGACAAACTGCTCAACGATGCCGGTGTGCCCACAGAAAGTTTGCCCGATTACCAGTCGATGAAATGGTCGAAAGCGTTCCTCAACATCGTGGGCAACGCCACCGCCGCCATACTCAACCGGCCGCCTGGCGTCATCTACAAATCAGACAGCCTCTTCGACCTGGAAAAACGGATGCTGCGTGAAACCCTGGCGGTGATGAACGCTTCAAGATTAAAGTCATCGACTCTGCCCGGTTCCCCCGCCACCAAAATTTGCCATCGGTGTGCAACGCGCTCCCAACTGTTGCTCAAACCCATCCTCACCAATGTGGTCACCAAAGGGCGCGGGGACAAAATGCCATCTTTCCAAATTGACTTGATGGCGGGCAGAGGGCAAAACAGAAGTGATCTACCACAACGGTGCTATTGCCAAAGCGGGCCGCGCCCGCAACATTCCCACGCCGGTCAACACCGCGCTCACCAACATCCTCGTCGGTCTGGCACGTACAAGAACTCGACTGGCGCGACTATGACGGCAAACCGGCTAAGTTGTTGGCGGAAGTTAAACGATTTGAAAGTAATCAGTGAACAGTGTTCAGTGATCACATACTGAACACTGTACACTGTAAACTGTTTACTTTCCTTTCCACACCGGCGGCCGTTTCATCATAAACGCCTGCGCCCCTTCCATAAAATCTTCGGTAGCAAATAGCTGGCTTTGTGCCCAGCCTTCCAGCATCAGGCCGCGATCTACGTCGCTGAGGCCGTCAATGACCCGTTTTGCCATGCCGACGGCAAGCGGTGCGCCCTGGTTGATTTCGGCGGCCAGTTCTTCCCCTTTTGTCAGCAACTGGTCTTCTGCCACCACGTAGTTGACGATACCCCACGCTTCTGCCTGCGCCGCCTCAATCTGCTTGCCGGTGAAGATGAGTTCTTTGGCGCGGGAGGGACCGACGAGGCGCGTCAGGCGGGTGGTGCCGCCCACGTCGGGGATCATGCCCAGGCGGGATTCGGGCAGGCCGAGCAGGGTGCCTGCGGTGGCGATGCGGAAATCGCAGGCCAGCGCCAGTTCCATCGCCAGACCGAGGCAGTAGCCATGCAGGAGGGCGATGGTGGGCAGTTCCAGCCGTTCCAGATTGGTGAGCACGCTCTGGAAATCGTCGGTGATGCGGCGCATCCGCGTTTGCCAATGGGGGCCGTATTCGCTGGCGAGACCGAGCAAACTGCTGACATCGATGCCAGCGGAGAATGCTTTGCCTTCGCCGCGAATGAGGACGGCGCGGATGTCGGGGGTGCGGTTGGCCTGGGTAACGGCCGTTTCCAGTTGCGCAAACATTTCCATATTGATGGCGTTGCGTTTGTCGGGTCGGTTGAGAATAATTTCAAAAAGTGTGCCGCGTTGTTGGGTGAGAACGAGTTCGGTCATGGGGCTGCCTCCGGTTGTGGGAATTTAGGGGAAGGGTAGCAAGAGATGGGGAAATGGACAAGAAAAAACGCGACTATTGGGGGCGCAACCCATTCATAGGGCAGCGTATGACAAAACTCCTGCTAATCTGTGACTTTTGTCAGGATGTCAACGCTGCCCTTTTTGAGTATGCTATGGGGCATGTCGTTGTTTACAGTGGGAAGGGAGAGGCTGGAAAACGGCCGTTACTTCCCATCATTATTTATACAGGATGCCAAACCATGCAGAAAAGCAAACTCAGCAGCGGCCTAAACGACCAGAATCAGATAGTTAGCCAGCAAATTTGCGGTATAAAACGCTTTCCTTCTCTTTATAACGCAAATTTGCGTCATAAAACTCATATACAGCATATTAGTCGGCTCGGCAGGTCAAATTGTTGATTAAATCGCCTAAACCACTGCCTCTGGCAGTGGAACAAGTAAAGGTTCTACCAGTGTATTGAGTATGACGAGTATTATGTTTCTACCTAGAAGGTGCAACTAATAGGAGAAATAAAATGACTCGTCAATTTAAGAGACTAGCGCACTCGTTATATGAGTGCAAATATCATATCGTATTTTGTCCAAAGTATCGGTACAAAATATTGAGAGACGAAGTAGCCAAGTATGTTGAGCGAAAAATCCATGTACTGTGTAGCCAAAAAGATGATGTAGAAGTAATCGCAATCAATGTTCAACCAGACCATGTACATTTAGTGGTCTCGATTCCTCCCAAGTATGCTGTGTCGCAGTTCATGGGATTTCTGAAGGGAAAATTGGCATTGGATCTATTTGACCACTATCCAGAACTACGCAAAAAGTATTGGGGCCAACACGTCTGGTCACGTGGCTACTGTGTCAGTACTGTCGGCCTGGATGAAGAACGAATCAGGAAATATGTGAAGTGGCAGAATCAAAAAAGTGAAGATTCTGAAGCGACACAAGGTAGATTGTTTGATTAGGTAGGTAATAGCGCACCTTCTAGGTGCATTGCTTCAAGCCACCCCCTTTGGGGGTGGTCATTGACTTTTACCCCTATATTACATAACGGGAGTTGTGGAGTAAACGAAACAGCCGTTTAACTACCGATGAAACCGACGCGATGAAAATTTTGAAAAACGGCCGTTGCTGCATGGCGCAGCTTATCTCATTTGTTAGACCTTAAATAGAACTTCTTACATGAGATCGAAATCCATGAATCTTGAATCCCAAATCCGACCTGAACTTTGGGTAGCCATCTCCCATTCATATGAATCGGAAAACTACACACATGCCATTAAGGA
This sequence comes from uncultured Chloroflexia bacterium, assembly GCA_963747345.1. GTDB lineage: Bacteria > Chloroflexota > Anaerolineae > Promineifilales > Promineifilaceae. Next base: position 403,013 of record CAVVFA010000030.1, read on the forward strand.
TGCAATGTCGTTTGTCACTGATATTCTACGTGATAAAACCGGCCTTGATGGAGATGGGAAAGAATTGGTGGGAAAAGCTTGGGGTTTAGTGCTGGAAAACCGCCAAAGCTTCAAATTAACAAGCTACAAACCGAAACGGAACGAAATATTCAGATTGGTCTTCAAGAAGTATTACGAGGAATGTATAGCCTTATACGCAACCCGCGAAATCACGAGCGGCTTAATGATACTAGGAATTCGGCCGATGCTATCATTTTATTTGTAGATTACCTGCTAACTTTCTTAGGGGAACTCCAGCAGTCTTTCACTATTCAAGGTTTTTTGGCTTTTGTAACAGACCGTTATTTCGTCCAGGATAGAGAGTACGTTGATGAATTGGTTCAAAAGATTCCTGTAAGAAAGCGAGTAGACACTTTGGTTGCTATATACCGAGAGAAAACATGGGTGTTTTCAGATAACCTTCGGTTAACAATTGGTGCTATTGTAGACAAACTCGCTGAGCCAGAAATAAGCGAGTTTTTAACCGTTGTTTCGGATGAATTATTGTTTACTGACAAAGATACGGATGTCAGCTTAATCTTAAAATTTCTGCCTTCGCACCTATGGCCTAGATTGGAGAAAATGCCACGATTAAGAGTCGAAGGTATGTTGACAGAATCTATTAGTAACGCATGGTACTTTCCCGACAAGCGAAAAACTACTAACCCGGCTGCCACTTGGGCGCCAAATGTCACGAAGTATTTCTTACGAAAAAAGAATCTGGGCACTGTATTGATAAAAAAACTCAGAAGCGAAGATTTTGACCATCATAACTTCGTTGGTCAATACATGATGTATACATTGGAAGACATATTCACTGAAGAGAAAGAAATAAAAACATGTGTCGACGCTATATCAACTTCCCTTGAAAGAGGCGATGAGATTTTTAAAGGACAAACTTTGTTCTTTCATGACTCGCCATTCTTCCTCAATATGGAGGGCATGCGTGGAAAGACTACTTTTCTCTCACCGATCCTGATAATCCAGAAATCTTTCTTGAAGATGGTAGGCACGTTTCAGGAAAGTTTCTAGCTCAAGACAATCCGGCAGGTGAAGTGATTGAAGAAGATGATATTCCCTTTTAAATATGACAGCGTGGTCTAACAAACCTTCCACCTGACGCTGGCGCGAAGTCTCGGACGGCTTGCTACTTGGTTAATGGCAAAGGTTTTAGTGACCCGCGCAGCGCGCCTGAACCTGGCGTTAGGTGCCAAAGCAATGCCACGAAGGATATAAGTTTTTGTAACTGTGATTTGGGAAAGTCGCCAGGAATAACTTTTATGTCACTAGATGTGTCCAAACTATGGGAGATCAATATTGCTTTTCTTTGGGGTGACGAATTTGTCACTGGTTTAGAAGCATTTTTGCAGCATAGTAGCGTAGTAACAATTCTGGATAGTTGCGGTGGGGTCCGGATTTCCTAGCATCAATTTGGCGCAACGCGGCTGGGATATTACTTATGTCGACGGTAATGAAGTTATGCTGGCTCAATTTTTGCAAAACAAAGAGAAACAAGGTGTAGAAATTCCTTCTTATTTAGCCAATTGGCAAACACTGAGCGCCACCATTTCGAAAAAGTTTGATACTATTTTGTGTCGGGGCAATTACTCATTTATGTAGATTCTTGGGATAATGACCATATCAGCCGAGATGCCCCAAAAGACATCGAAAAATCACTGATAGAATTCCACCGTTTACTCGACGATGAGGGTTTCTTGTATGTTGATATCATCAACAAGAATGAGTATTTCCAGCCGCAATATCCCCTTATTGAAGAATTAGGTAAGAGAGAAATCAATGGGCAGGAAATCGAAATAACTTGGTTTGTGCATCATGACTACTCAAAGCGGGTTCGGACGGTTAGGTCAGTCATGTATATCGATGGCGAAGAACACAACTACAGCTATTACAGTTATTTACTTTTACATGATGAATTAATCGCACTGCTCCAAAAATCAGGTTTCAGTCATGTTGAAGAAGCTACGATTGCGGGAGAAAAGAGTTATACTGTTTTTACTGCGAAAAAATGAGTTTGGCATCTAACCCTGCGCTAACCCTGACCCGGCTGTCGCTGCGCTCTCGCCGTGGTCGGCCAAAAATCCTTGTCGGCAGAGTCTTGGGTCGAAATCGCCGGGCAGGTTACGCAAAGTTAGTCGGCTCGGCAGTTAACATAACTCGTTTGTACCCCCGTATTACTAGACGGGGGTTGTGGCGTGAACGAAACGACCGACTAACTACCGATGAAACCGACGCGATGAAAATTTTGGAAAACGGCCGTTACCGGATGGCGCGGCTTTCTGATTTGTTAGGCATATCTTGTGTAACTCTTCTGAATAAGTTTCACTTAGCATCATGAGGGTCGGCGTTAACATAACGCTAACTCACGGAGCCCGTGCTTGAGATTTAATCTTGCGAACACGCTGTAAGGCACGGGCATTGATAACAATGTATGTCAGCGTGTTCAGATTAACAACTGAATGAATGTTACGTACTCTGGGTCGCTCGATTCCAAAATCTTTAGCTTGGCTGTTAATGCGTTCAGATGCAGTTCGCTGCTTGTAAAGCTGTTTATATGCATCCGATTGGCGGTCAATCTGAACACGCATCCAGCCGCCAGCTTCAATATTGATGTGTTTGACACAGCCAATACCCTTAGAAAATTGCATGTGGTCACAGGAATCAGCGGTCTTGTTCGGAAATAGTTTGGGGCAGCGCAGCATTTGTGCTCGGTAGCCTTGAGTATGAGCGTATTCATAAGAAGGTACCATTTCCAGACCGTGTGTACAAAGATGAAAACCACCTGCGCCTAATTTGGGATGTGCATGACCGCGTAAATTAAGTGGAATGGCAGCCATCCCACCTGCTTCAGCAAAAGGCTGATAGATATGCCAGGCATCAAAAGCGGCATCAGCGGCAAAGAAATGAGGGCGAAACCCGATAGTGGCTACTAATCGCTCATATAGCGGGGCGAAATAAGTGGGATTGGTTTCGTTGAAGGGTTGGGTATTCGGCCAGAACGACATCGCCGTACTTCGGATCGGTAGCGGCCATGATTCCGCTGCCATAACCCCACAGATATTCCTTCTCGACTTTGGGCAGTTGCTTGCCTTCTTTATCCTGATTGCTGCGGCTAACACCTAGGCTGCAGTCCGGGTCGCCACTCGGCTGTGCTTCAACGTAGCGGTGGGTAACGAATTCACGTGGGTTATTTTCTTTGACCCATGCGTAGATATGCTTGATGTCAGATAGCGGATGTGACGCCCGATCCCGGAATTTCATCCTGGAGGTCATGGACTGTTTTCCGAAACATGTCTTGGAAAATGTCGTTATCCATCACTTGCTGCTTATGTCTGAGCCAACGGTCGCAGCGGGACTGTTTCCTCAACATCAAAGCCGTGGGCAGGGTCTTTGCCCCTTCGGGGTGGAAACCCAGTTCCAATACCAACAGGGGATGGTTAACTAAAAAGCGGCGTAGGTCTGTTACATAATCGAATTTTTCGTATTTCTTGACCAGCAACGCTTTGACATACGCCTTTTCTGGATGTGGTTGTGAGCCAGGCCAGGGTTTAGCTTCATCCCTTTCGGGTACTTGACTCCAATCAAGTAAGGCGAAAAAAGGCACGATACTCCTGGACAACTGGGTCGCAAGCCATCAGTCGGTTAATAATTGATTGTTCAAGTGCGTTAACAGACGTTATCATTGGGTTGCTCCTTTTCAGTTTGGTTTGTAGACACTTTCCAGTCTGAATGGGAGCAACTATTTTTGCAAGTCTTATATCAAGTCTTATATTATGTTAAATCCGACCCTCCATCATGAAAGAAAAAGAAAATCTATCGCAATTACGACAATTTATTGTGACTTTACTTCAATGATAGTGAATTGAGAGACCTATCATTCAATCTTCAAATCGATTATGATGGTCTACTAGGTTCTAGCAAGGCAGATAAAGCACGTGAACTGGTAGATTATATGTGGCGTCGTGATCGTATTGATGTTTTAATCGAAACCGTTTCTCAACTGCGTCCGGGTTCAGGCTTGCCTGTTGAAGTAAAAACCAACAAACAAGACGAGTTAAACAATGTATATGAACTTGGCAAACACCAAATGTATTTAAATCGCCACGACATCTTCTGGATACCTTTTAATAAACGCGTCAGACATAAATTTTGGGTATGTGGAACTTCTTTAGTAGGAGTTATTGAAAGGGGATTGATACAAAAGTACTTTGAAGAAACGAATCAGAGATAGTAAAGTGCTCTCTCATGTGCTAAAGAGGGGTTTTTATCATGACAGCAATTAGAGAAATATGACAAACTTGCTGATGCCGGATTGGTAGCCAATAAGATAGAACTGGCTAAGACTTCATATCAAAAACTTGAAGAAATCATCTATGGATATGTACCAAATCCTGAGAAATACTTGAAGCAATATACTGGGATAATGTATTCAAACATCACTATTTTTTGATGATGATGCGTTTATTTCCTTTTACGATAGCACTCGGGTTCCGGAGAATCAAGTTTTGCATTGCACTTCAATAAGAATTTCAATGAACGAGGTTATCGGAAAATTGAAGAAGAATTTTTGAAGATGTGGGATGCTGATAGTGATTTTGGAACCAAAAAGAAGAAAAAAGAGGAACCAGTATAATTGTTTTGAATGGCGAAAATCAAGTATCTTCTCTTCTTGAGAGATGACAAGGAGTCAATACCTTTCCAAATACCTGGGATGTTTAGGAGGACATGTTGAGGATGGGGAAACCCCCGTAGAAACCATCATTAGGGAAATCGATGAGGAAATTGAAATTGCTCTTGATAATCCCACATTATTTAATGTATATAATATTTTTGTTGATAGAATCGAACATACATTTTGGCAAAGAGCTAATTTTGACATAACTCAGATTGTGTTGCATGAAGGTCAACGTTTGAAGTGGTTTACAAAAAACGAAATTCAAAGATGTCAATGAAACTGGCCTTCGGATTCAAAGACATCCTCTTGGATTTTTTCAAGAAAAATCCCGTTCAGTGATTAGCCTCGCAGCATGGCGTTAACGTGGACTGGCGGAATCGCGGTTCTTTGCCTTTAAATGTTGAAGGTTCCACGCCCGTGAAGTATGTAGTTTTTCTCGCAGCCGGTTACACAACCGTTAGACTCTACTGAAAAATAACTAAAGCGTCTATGTATTTTGATTTTCTCATTCCCAGGCGTCCAGTATCGTTGCAGACAAAAAACCGCAGCAACTTACAGGCTGGAAAAATTATGTGCAAACTGAAGCTAGTACAACTTGGTCGGGAATTCGCATTGAGGTCAGGACATTCAGCTTACTTTCGTGTTCTTTATGATCGTGATCCTGTAGATATTGATAACATAATAAAGCCTATACAAGATGCTCTTGTGGGCGTCGTTTATGAAGATGACGTTTTGATTACGGATGTAGATGCACATCGGCGTCCATTAACTGGCACATTTGACCTTACACGATGCCCCAGTCTTCTTATACAAGGTGTAGTAGCTGGTGAAGAATGTGTATATGTTAGGGTGTGTACATCTCGATCAATGGAGGATTATTTATGACTTCTGACGCTAGACGTGCTGACAGTGTTCTTGAATCAAAAGTTGCGGAAAATATCGAGCACAAGGGTATAAGGTTATTCTAAAACCTCGGAAATCCGAGCTTCCTTTCGATTTAGGGAACTATCGCCCTGACATGAGTCGAAAAATCTCCACAGAACACTACGTCGTCGAAGTAAAAAGTTCAGTGGCTAAACTGCCAATTGACCGCTATCGAGAAATGGCGGAATTGGTTGCTCAACATGCTGGCTGGAGTTTTCTTTTAGTAACTGAAGAAGATGTTCAACAAAGTGCAAAAACCGAAGACGAAGGCCAATTATTAAGTTGGGAACAAATATATCAACGACAAAAACAGGCTGAAAGACTTATGTCTCTCGGAGAAGTTGAAGGAACGTTTATATCTTATTGGGGAATACTAGAAGCAGTACTTCGGCGACAAGCGAAAAAAATGTCGATCCCTATAGAAAGATTGCCTACTTTGTCTTGATAAATGACATTTATTCACAAGGTGAGCTTTCTATGGAGCAGTTCGATAGAACGAAAGAACTTCAAGCCATCCGCAACCGTTATGTCACGCCTACCAAGCCCCTAGCCTTTCCGAACCCACAAAGCAGCTTCAAGAGCTTGTCAGCGAATTAATTGACTTATGGGGTAGCTAACTAACTGCTAACATTGGTTCCAGGCGACGCTGACGCGGGTCCTCGGACGGCTTTCGCTTTGGCTGCGATTCGTTTATTGGACGACCGGGCCAGCGCGCTTGAACTTGGCGTTGCAATCTCGATTGTCGCCAACCAGTCAAGATTTACCTCCTGATATGCTTTATACCATTGGTGTCAGCTTGCTTTTTCCCGCCCGGTTAGGGTCGTCACGATGCCAGGCGATAACTGAATTTAAGGCTGCAATCTTTTAGGTTTAGGCTTGTCCAGGTCTGGGGCTACACCAGCAAAAGCCGATATTTCAAGCCGCTGCCCGTATTAAACACCAACACCTTTTCCGTCCGGCGTCACCAGTTCCTCGGCACCAGTTTTTCCAGCGCCGCAATGGTCGCCGCCGCTTCCAGCGAGCAAACATGCCTTCATACGCGGCCAGCTTTTGCTGTGGTTGCATAATGTGATATCAACGGCAACCCGACCCTCGCTATGGCACGGGCCGTTACCTTTAAGATGCGGAGCGGTTTTAAGGCGCGGGTCAGCCAGGCCAGGACGCTGCCATAACCAGGGCGGCAATCGCTTTGCCGGTTTGAGTTACCGCAAAAACATCAAACTGATGAAGGCACAGGTGGCAATGTAATAGAAGGCATCGACATAGGAGTTGATCTTAGGATTGACATCTTTCTCGACGGCAAAAAACGCGATGGCGGCCCCACCCAGAAAACCAAAGGCAGAGTCTAGCGGGTTGCGCTCTGCCCACTCGATAAACGAGTGCTCCCAGGTGGATTTTTGGGTGAGTAACTTGTTCAGATAACCCTGCACCTGCGCCCCAGAAACCCCCAACCAGATTTGCAGTAGATCAGATAAGGCAGAGGGAACGGCCGTTTCCGTTCCCGTTTCTGGTTCTGCGGGTCTCGTGCC
>CAVVFA010000031.1:0-13236 GCA_963747345.1 uncultured Chloroflexia bacterium
TCCGGCGATTCATATTGCGGGTACAAAAGGCAAAGGATCGGTGGCGGCGATGACGGCGTCTTGTTTGCGGGCGGCGGGCTACCGCATCAGTGGGGCTGTATACGTCGCCCCATTGCAAGATTTCCGCGAACGCATTCGGGTGCTAACGCCTGAAGATGCGGACGGCCGTATCCCTGAGGCAGATTTTGTGGACGTGGTGAATGAGATGAAAACGGCCGTTTTCCATATCCCCACCGCTGACCTGGTTTGAAGATGGGTGACGTCGAGTGCGCTGCTCTACTTTGCCCAACAAAAAGTAGACATCGCCGTCATCGAGACAGGGTTGGGCGGTCGTTTTGATGCCACGCGGGTAGTCAATCCGCTGGTATGCGTCATCACCAGCTTGAGCCTCGACCATACCGACTTGCTGGGCAATACCCTGGCGGAGATTGCCTTTGAAAAAGCAGGCATCATGAAACCTGGTATACCTGTTGTCGTCGCTCCGCAAAAAGCAGAAGCGCTCAGTAAATTATTAGATATTGCCGCCGAACGAGGGTCGCCGTTAACGGCCGTTTCCTCCCAATGGCGCTATCATGGCGAACGTCACGCCAACGGCCAAACCCTCATCATCGACCAGTCGCCAGCGCGGGGGTTCATCCCCGACCATGCCCAGTTTCCGATGGCCTTAGACGGAGAGCATCAATTACGAAATGGCGTGGTGGCGTTGGCCGCCCTGCAAATTGTACGAGAACAATTCCCGGCGCTGGATAAAAACGGCCGTTCAGGCAGGATTAAGTGATGTGGTGTGGAACCGGCCGTTTGCAAACCATCCACCACGCGCCAAACAACCCCACCTTCCTCGTCGATTGCGCCCACAATCCAGATTCCATTGCCCGCTTGTGTGACGCCCTGCACCAAAATTACACCTATCAACGGCTCATCCTCATCTTCGGCGCACCCTCCGACAAAAACGTGCCAGACATGCTAGCGCAGATCGTGCCACTGGCCGACTTAACCATCACCGCCGCCGCCAACCACCCCCGAGCCACCGCTCCCGCCATACTAGCCCAAACCGTGCGCGACCTAAACGGCACAGTCATCATCGCCTCCTCTGCCGCCGATGCCCTGACCACAGCCTGGGAAAACGCCGCCCCCACCGACCTGATTTGCGCCACCGGCTCCATCATTTTTGTAGGAGACTTGCTAAATCAGTGGGACAGCTTAAAATCACGCCTACTAAATAATTGACAGACAATCTCCTAAAATAGATGATTCCACTTACCCAACGCCACTTGAGGAACAAAGCGAGATGATGCAAGAAGACGACTTTGAGTTAGCCCAATACCCAGATTTTATGGATAGCCTCCCTGGTTTCGAAGAAAATGTATTCGAAACAGACATCCACGAAGACGATGACGGATATATAGAATTCCCCTTCCTCCCCCTGCGTGATTTAGTCCTGTATCCCCAGATGGTGACACCCCTGTTTGTAGGGCGCGAACGCTCATTAGAAGCCATCCGTGCCGCCGTCAGCAACAACGAAAACATCATTGTTTCCGCCCAAAAAGACGGGGAACTTATGGAACCGGGCATCAACGACATTTTCAGCGTCGGCACCGAAGTAACCATCGGCAAAGCCCTGCGTATGCCCGATGACAGCACCAGCGTCTTAGCACAGGGAAAGCGGCGCGTTGAAATCATCGAATTCACCCAATGGACACCCTACATCCGCGTCCGGGCACGCCGAATTCGTGAGCCACAAGAATGGGAACGCAATACCGAAGCCCTCATGCGCGCCGTCATCACCCTATTTGAGAAAGTCGTCTCCTTGAACCGCAATCTGCCCGAAGACGCCTACACCTTTGCCATCAATATCGAAGAGCCAGGCTGGCTGGCTGATTTTGTCTCATCTACCCTGACAACCGACTTAGGTGTAAAACAAAACATACGATAAACCATCGAATCCGGCCGTTCGCCTGCAAAAAGTAAGCATTTCCCTGGCTCAAGATCGGACGTCCTGGAACTGGAAGACCAAATCCACATGCGAGTCCAGCAGGAAATGGACAAAAATCAACGGGAACATTTCCTGCGAGAACAAATGCGCGTCATTCAGGGTGAACTGGGCGAAGCGGATGTATTTACCCAAGAAATCAACGAACTACGCGAATCCGTGGCCGCGGAAAGAGTGCCACCGGATGTCCGCGCAAAAGCAGAAAAAGAGCTAAGCCGGTTAAACGCCATGCCCCCCATGTCACCAGAAGTGGGCATTATTTTCACCTATCTGGATTGGGTTTTAAACCTGCCGTGGATGAATGAATCGGAAGACAATCTGGATGTCATCCAGGCAGCAGAAGTGCTGGCCTCAGACCATTACGGCCTCGGAAAAGCAAAAGACCGCATTTTAGAGTACATTGCCGTCAAACAAATTGCCCCAGACACCTTACGCAGTCCCATCCTCTGTTTTGTGGTGGGCCTCCCGGAACTGGCAAAACGTCGATCGGCCGTTCCATCGCCCACTCAATGGGGCGGGAATTTATTCGCATGAGCTTGGGCGGCGTGCGTGATGAAGCCGAAATTCGGGGGCATCGCCGCACCTATATTGGCGCCCTGCTAGCGCCAGGGCGTGTCATTCAGGCCATGCGCCGAGCTGGAAAGAAAAACCCACTCTTCATGTTGGATGAAGTAGATAAGTCAGGCCAAGATTTTCGGGGCGATCCCGCATCTCTTTGCTGGAAGTATTGGATCCAGAACAAAATTATGCGTTTGCGGATCATTATTTGGTTTAGATTTTGATTTATCAAAAGTGCTGTTCATCACCACCGCCAATTACCTGGATGGCATCCCCCACGCCCTGCTCGATCGGATGGAATTGATTGAATTTACCGGTTATATGGAAGAAGAAAAATTGGAAATTGGCCGCCAATTCCTGGTTCCTAAGCAAATCGAACAGCATGGCTTAGCTGACAAAGGCGTTAGTTTTGAAGACGATGCGTTAAAGAGCATTATTCGTGAATACACACGGGAAGCAGGTGTGCGTAATTTTGAGCGAGAGACAGCCGATGTCTGCCGTAAAATAGCCGCATTCGCTGAAAAACAAAAATACCCCCGACGTATCACTGCCAAGCGGGTACAAGACCTCCTGGGCCGCCTCGGTTTATGTCGGAGGAGTTGCAAGAGGAAAATGAAATCGGGATTGCCACAGGTGCGGCCTGGACTTCGACAGGGGGTGAAATTCTGTTTATCGAAGTGAATTTGATGCAAGGTAAGGGCAGTCTCACACTAACCGGTCAATTGGGCGATGTGATGCAAGAAAGTGCCAGGGCGCGTTGACGTATACGCGCAGTCAAGCGGAAAGACTGGGTATTGATTACGAACGGTTCGATAAAACCGACATCCACATCCATGTGCCGGAAGGTGCGGTACCAAAGGATGGCCCATCGGCTGGGGTTGCCTTGTCCTCTGCGCTTATTTCCGCGTTTACCAATCGCCCCATCCATCGTGATATTAGTCAGCATGACGGGTGAAATTACGTTGCGGGGTCGGGTGCTGGCAGTGGGCGGTGCGGGAGAAAGCGTTGGCGGCTCGGCGGGCGGGCATCAAGACCTTTGTTTTGCGCATAAGAATGAACGGGACTTGGAAGAGATTCCGGAGAAGCTGCGCCAGGATTTGAATTTTGTGCTGGTGAAGCGCATGGAAGATGTGCTGGATGTGGTTTTGATGGATGCGGTGGTGGAATAACGGCCGTTTTTCGTTGTCCTCCGTGAGTCACGGCATCCCTGCCGCGTTTTGTATCTTCAGATATTCTTTCTTGTGGTGATGAAGTATTAACATGATGAAAAAACGGCCGTTACCTGCATTGGGGTAACGGCCGTTTTTTGTTGTTTGGCACAGATGCTGGATGTCTTCAATACTCCATCGCAGTTGCACCGGATGTACTGCACACTGGATATCTGCGCCCATCGCTTTTTTTATTCCTAATACCCTGTCGTTCCGCGACGGATTTTCCTCATAAAGCAGTCGATACCCTGGCTTATTTGCACTTTAACAATTGAATATGAATTACTGTAATGCAGACTTAAAAGACATAGAGTCCTGTTTTTTCATTTTACCTCTTAGGTATTTTCTACCTCAGTTAGTATCAGGCCGTCTGGCATGGCGACACCTTCCAGACTATTAGCTTGTAAGAGTTGTGCTACTGTCCAGTTCATGACTCCAGTTAGGTTGGCCCACTCAGGTCGGCTCCGCCCAGTTTGGCGCAACTCAGGTTTGCCGCCCACAGGTTGGCCCCTCAGGTTGGCACCGATAAGGATGGCATCACTCAGGTCGGCCCCGATCAGCTTGGTATCCATCAGTTTGGCATCATTCAGGAGGGCAAACTGCAAGTCGGCTCCGATCAGGTTCGTATCCCTCAGCTTGGCTCCACCCAGGTCGGCCCCACTCAGGTTTGCTCCACTCAGGTTTGCCCCACTCAGGTCGGCATCCATTAGTTTGGCATCCATCAGCTTGGTCCCTCTGAGGTCGGCATCCATCAGTTTGGTATCCATCAGCTCGCCCACTCAGGTCGGCCCTCCACTCAGGTTGGCCCCACTCAGGTCGGCCTCACTCAGGTTGGCATCCATCAGCTTGGCATCCATCAGCTTAGCACGTTTTAGATCAACAACTTCTGTCCCTCCTATTAGCTCTGATTCCTGTAGAAATTGAATAATCTGACTATTGCGCGTTCCGTCTAATTCTCTAAGCACATTTAATGTCAACGTCCGAGCAAGTCTTTTTACTTCCACTTCTGCATCAATTCCTAAACCTCTATCCAAGAGAAGCTCTTTCATCCTGTCCAGATAATTCTCAAGAGTTTGCTGACTTTGCCTTTCCAGAGCTATCTCCCTATCCAATTCTCTGGCTTTTTTGGCCGTTTCTCTATCTTCGTTTTTCTGGACTTGGGCAAACCAAACGCTAGCAGCAGCTAACGCCGCAGGAACAAGTAGCAGTTCCATCCATTCCCATAATGTTTTATCAAAGCCAAGATTATCAGCCTTGTATGTACCCCAGATTATCCAGGCAAACAGGATGATCAAAAGAGTAATAGAGAGATATAAAGCTGGCTTTTTCACAATTATCAAAATTTAAACCAAATCATTCAGCATCATACATTTCCACAGTTGCTTTAATCTGGTCTGCATATTTATAAATGTCATCAATTTCATTGATGGCAATACGCTCTTCTTTTTTATTTTTGTCTAATACCCCTAAATATTTTTGTTCTCGGTTGAGAATAACTGTAACCACAGGTTTACGATTGTTATTATCAAGCAATATGCCACAGTAGCTTTTTGTATCTCTCATATGAATACGCTTAATATCCATCGCTTCACGTAAGATAGATTTCACCGCAAAATATCCTTCAATCTCATCTACGGTGGTCACAATCTCATTCGTTCGCTCTGGCTCTGCATTTTCTTCTAATTCCTTATTTGGTTCTACTGGCGTAGGTTTGCTTGATAATTCTACATCACCATCAATCGCTTGTTTTAATCGTAGATTAATCTGGTCATTTAAAAACGAACGTAGTGCTTTTCGTATAAGATCAGTAAACTGATCTTTCACGTTTTGAGTCATTCGCCCAGAATAAACCCGCCTAGCTAGAAATGTGATGAAATCATCTGATGGCTGTTCAAACTCTGCATTAATTATTTTCTTGATAGCATCTGTATATTTTAAATCGCTAGCAGAGTTCACAATATCATCTAAGTCAAAGGTTGACTTTGTAAACTTTTTCAACTCTGTTATGTCCCGTTCTTGAAATGACAGCATATCGAATTCAAAAAATGGTTTGTCATCCATTCTATTTGGTGCTTCTAAATCTGAAAAAAATTGATAAATTACACCATTTGTCACCACCCCAAAGCGCACCTCTTTTACAGATGTAAAATATCGATGTAATTGGGAGTGGTGTTCCTTGCCCAAATCAGAACCCGACCACTTACACTCAAATAGGATTATCGGTTTACCCTCAATTAAAATGGCATAATCCACCTTCTCCCCTTTTTTTGTACCAATATCTGCTGTGAATTCTGGTACTACTTCCATTGGATTAAAAACATCATACCCAAGTGCATTAATAAACGGCATGACAAGCGCGTTTTTTGTGGCTTCTTCTGTTTTGCAATAATCCAATTGTTGGGGGATACGGGCAGAAAGTTGTTTGATTTTATCGATGAAATCCATTTTTCTCTCCTGTCTTTTTTATACGGACAATATTCTAAAAAACTGTACTAGATTAGGATACCTGTCCAACCGAGTAAATAGCACGTTACATAAATCATAAATAATCAGTCAATTGTCATGTTTTCTTTAGTTGGGGGGTAGCTGACTACACTGTAACATGCGGCGAACGTCAAATAGGAACAGCCGTTTTTGTCATTTAGCGCAGGTTCCCAATTCCTAACCCATCACTCCATTTTGTTACCTGGCAATCATCGGCAAGAAAACAGGCGGTTGGTCTGTGAGTAAGAAAGATCACGTCAACCGTCTGCGGTGAATTGTCTGCAATGCCCGCGTCGATGACGAGTGCGGCAGTACGCACCCCTGTGCTTAACCCATTCCGCGAAACCGTGATGTTGACAGGGGAACTGCTTTCCGCCGCAACCGTGCCGCTGATTGTGTGGGCAAGTCAGCCAGGCAGTGTCTGGAGTCTCAGTTAAACGTCCAGTTGAAGAGTTTCTGGCCTGTGTTTTGAATCGTGAGGATTTGGGTCTGGCTCAGGGGGCCATTGGTCTGTAAGGCAAATCCCATTGCGCCAGGCGAAACAGAAAGAGACGGTCCGGTTCCGTTGAGAATAATCGTATCACTGGCGCTCATAACCGTGCCACTGCCGTTCCGAATTTCAGCATTGACTGTTTTTGTGCCGTTGCCAGCGCTCAAAGTCCAGGCTGCATTGGCTTGGTAGGTTTGCCAGGAAGACCACGCGCCAGATTCGTTTTGAAAACGCATTTGCGTCGCCCAGCCCGCTCCATACATATACAAATCGACTTGACGTGAATCGGTTTCGTACGCTTCACGGTTGATGACCACAGGATAGACTGCCGCTGCGACTGCCGAAATTCTGAGTCCAATAATGATAATATGCAAACCATAGGTTCGGTCTGCATTGCAATCTCATTCGTATCGTCGCGAACGTTCGCTTGATCATTACTTTGAAAATAATAGCCTATTCCGATTTCACGATAGTTAGTAGAAAGAATATTTGCTTTGTGTCCAGAGCTGTTCATCCAACTGCTCATTACATTAGCTGGAGTTTGCTGGCCTATTGCGATATTTTCTGCTGCATACCAATAGTTATAACCGGCATCAATAATTCGTTGATCGAATGTCTTTTTAGTATCCAGATCGCAGTGGTCAAAAAAATCGCGTACAGCCATGTTGGTGCTGTGGCCTTCAGCAGAATTATTTAGTAGTTGGTTTCCTTTGAGCGGCGGCAGTTGGCCGTTATCCCAGCGCTCTTGATTGACGATTTCCAACACTTGTTCTTCGAAGGTTGCTCCTGCCGCCGTTTGCTGCGGTTCTTCTGGAGACGGGATAGTTACAGGGCCGTCTTGGGCTGAGACCAATTGCGTGAGTGTGAGTAGGATGAGGGCGGCGATGAGTAATAGTTTTTTCATAGAGTGAACCTCATTGTTTGATTGGGTTGATAATGAACATATGGTAGGGAAACGGCCGTTTTCCTCCCATCCCCCCTTCCTCCCATGACCCCAACAAAAAAGGGCCAGTGCCTCCGCACTAGCCCCACTGAAAACTGTTCACTGAAAACTGAAAACTGAAAACTATCCCACCGGCTTCCTCATCGCCTCCAGCACCACCTGCGCCACATCCTTCACCTTCATGGGCGACCCTTCTTCATTGTTCGCATCCTTCATCATCGTCATGCAGAACGGACAGCCCACCGCCAGCGTATCAGCGCCAGTTTTGTGTGCCTCGTGGAAACGGTTAAGGCTGACAGCTTCCGTGCCATGTTCCTCTTCCTTCCACATCTGCGCCCCACCAGCCCCACAGCAGAACGAATTCTTCTTGTTGCGATCCATCTCCAACAGCGTTACCCCGGCTTGAGCCAGCGCCTCACGCGGCGCATCAAGCACCCCATTTGCGGCCTAGGTAACATGGATCATGGAACGTAGTTTTCTCTAACACCTTACCGTTCAGCTTGAGCTTGCCCTTACCCACCAAATCCGCAATCACCTGCGTATGGTGGAAGACGGTGTAATGGCCGCCCAACTCGCCATACTCTTTGCCAATCGTCGTAAAGCAGTGGGGACAACTCGTCAAAATTCGCTTATTTTGAGCGCCAGCCGCATTCAGCGTTTCAATATTGCCCTTCGCCATTTCGTAGAAAAGATACTCGTTCCCAGCGCGGCGGGCAGAATCTCCCGTACAGGTTTCAGACTCGCCCAGAACGGCAAAACTGACCTCCGCCTCATGCAAAATAGTGGCAACGGCCCGCACCACCTCTTGTGAATCGGGGTTAAACGCGCCCGCACAGCCCACCCAGAGCAGATATTCGTAATCAGGGTTTTCTTCGACGGTTGGCACCTCGAAAGGCAGGGATTCAGTCCAGGCCATGCGGCTTTCGGTGGATTGCCACGGATTGCCCGTGCGTTCCATGCCCACAAAAGCGATTTTGAGTTCATCGGGGAAGGCACTCGCCATCATCACCTGATCGCGGCGGATGTCCATAATGTCTTGCATGGGCGAGTTACCAACCGGACACGCCTCAATACAGGCGCCGCAAGCCGTACATGCCTAAACCGCGCTTTCACTGAGAATAGTGCCCATCAAGGAGATACCAGAGCCGTTACCGCTGCTGCCGTCCACACTGCCACCATTCGACAAAAGCGCCATATTCTCGCGGAAATAGTACCGTTTGTTGACCTCAATGGCGGCCGGAGACAATTCTTTGCCAGTATTGTAAGCCGGGCAAGCATCCTGACAGCGATTGCACATAATGCAGGCAAAACTGTCCACGATCTGCGTCTGGTTCAAATCAAACACATCACTGGCGCCGAACTGCTCAATAGACTCGTCCTCAAAATTTAAGGTGAACATTTGCCCCAGGTAAGTACGTTCAGGATTGGTCATGAAGTTGAACGGACCGACCATGAGGTGGATATGTTTGGTGTAGGGGAAATAAGGCAAGAAGAGCATGAGCCAGTCCAATTGCCAGCCAGAAGGTGACATGCCAGCCAAACATCAAAGCAGTTTCCGGCACGCCAGACATGAAACTGGCGATAAGACTGGCGAAGGGTTCCCACGGATTGAGACCTTCTGCCGCATTAAGAAAGGCAGAACCCAGTAAACGACTGCCCACATGAAGAAAAATGAAAACGATCACAATCAAGGAATCCTTGTTGATACCCTCGAAATCCCGCGCTTTGGGATGCACAATGACATTTTCGCGGATGCGTAGATGTTTATCCTTTTTGGCGAAGCGGCGTAAAAAGAAGTAGCCTAATCCAACCAAAACGGCCACGCTGAACAAGTCTGCCAACAGATCATACACATTGGTAATGATGTTATTGGGCAGGTGGAAACCGGCGAACACCGCTTCGGCCACGTCGAGCAAGTTAACCAGGCCGTAGAAGATAAAGCCCCAGGCGACGCCCCAATGGAACACCGAAGCCAGCTTACGGCGCTTGATGATGTTCCCCTGTGTAAACAAGGCCACCATGCCATCTTTGATGCGCCGACCTGCATGATCGTAGCTCAATTTGCCCTGACCACGCAGCCAAATTTTGACCATTTGGCCGAAGGTGTAATAGGTAGCGACCAGAGAGAAAATGACCAATAACGCGAACAGTAATTTTTCGATTCCGGTTAACATAGACTCCTCTTTTTTGCGATTCGTATGGACTGGTTCATGTGTTCTTGGAAGCACATAATCCTTATCGCTGGGAAAGTTTGAAAATTATTGTAACACATAATTGACGCACTGCATTATGTGTTTGGGGCGGCAAAGTTGCAAGGGAGCAAGGTGGCAAAGTGATACAATGAAGGGTTGTTGTCAATTGTTTGACGGTGGGCGCTGCGGTTTGAAAAACGGGTATAATCGCACGCTTATGTCGAAGAAAACTGCATCGATTTTGAAAATGATTGTGATTGGGCTGGCCCTGGTGATGCTGCTGGTTTCATTATGGCCTCATGCCAGTTCGTTGTATGACTTGACGGGTGAGGAGACCTTGCCAGCGCAGTTGCGGGGGGTAGTGCATTGGCTGAACACGGCCGTTCGTCCTGCACCTGATTTAGCCATTGACGCGCTGGCTGAACAGGGTGACGTTTCCCCCTTTGGTGTCAATACTTTTTTGCAGCAAGAAGTGGAGCCGGAAAAGCGAGAATTGAGTCTGAAATTGCTTCATGAAGCAGGTTTTACCCACATTCGCCAGGAATTTACCTGGGAAGACATCGAAATTCACAGCAAAGGTGATTTTGAAGACCGGCGTAACATGGAGGCAGTGGGCGCGGTGGATGCCTGGGCCAAGTATGACCAGATTGTCGATCTGGCCGACCAATACGACATTGAAATCATCGCCCGTTTGAGCAATCCACCTTCCTGGACGCGAGTTATGACGGATACGATTGGCTCGATGGCGCCGCCGGATGATGTGGCGGATTTTGGTGATTTTGCAACGGCAGTTGCGGAGCGCTATCAGGGTCGAGTGCGTTATTACCAGTTGTGGAATGAGCCAAATGGCAATGAAGAGTGGGGCTTGCAGGATGTGAACCCGGAAGCATATACGGCACTGCTTTGCGAAGGCTACCGGCGTATTAAGGAAGTTGACGCGGAAGCGGTGATTTTGGCGGCGGCGTTGACGCCTACGCTGGCAATGGACGGCCGTCATATGAACGACTTGATTTTCCTCCAGCGTATGTACAATGCTGGCGCGGCGGCTTGTTTTGACGTGTTTTCGACGCAGGGTTATGGTTTGTGGTCTGGGGCGACGGATCAACGCCTGCGGCCAACCGTCATCAATTATCCGCATAACATGCTGGTGCGGGATTTGATGGTGCAGAATGGTGACGCGCACAAGCCAATTTGGATCAGTGAGATGGGCTGGAATACGGTTCCAGAAGAGATTCCTGCTAATTTTGGCCGGGTAACAGAAGAGGAACAGGCGAAATATACGGTTGAAGCGTTCCACCGTCAGCAGGCAGAATGGCCCTGGGTGGGGGTGAATAACGTCTGGTTTTTCAAGCGTGCCGGGGACGCGGAGCAGGGGCAGTCGTGGTATTATTTCCGCATGATGGAGCCGGATTTTACGCCGCTGCCGGTGTTTGACGAGGTGGCCGCATATGCCACTGGCGAACAAGTGGTTGAGCCGATGGCCGCGTGGCTGTATCGCTGGGATGCCCTGCGTCCTTTGCTTTTTACGATTAGCAGCGCCATCTTGTTTTATGCGCTGTTGGCCTGTTTGATGCCGAAAAAGATTGGAGATTAGAGATTGGAGATTGAAATCAGCCCGCCCGAATCTTCTCCGCGTCCTTTGCGTCCTCTGCGGTTTAAGTTTCTTCTTTTTACCATTCTCATCCTGCTGTTGGCAACCTTTCTTCGTTTTCACAATCTTGATGCGCAATCTTTGTGGAATGATGAGGGCAATAGTGCGCGGCTGAGCGAGCGTTCGCTTCAGCTTATTCTGGAAGGCACGGCCAGCGATATTCATCCGCCGTTTTATTATTTGCTGCTGCGCGGCTGGCGCGAGTTGGTGGGGGATTCTGAGTTTGGCTTGCGGTCGCTGTCGGCGTTTGCGGGATTGCTGGTGGTAGCGGGCACGATGGCGTTGGGGAAGGCTGGTTTTTATTACAAAGGGACAAAGGGACAAAGGGACAAGAGGTTTGTATGCACGGCCGTTCTCCTTTCAGCATTCATAACGGCCGTTTCTCCCCCGCTTATCTACTACAGCCAGGAAGCCCGCATGTATACCTTACTGGCTCTCGAAGCCACCCTTTCTACTGTATTCCTGTTTTGGTGGTGGGGGGCAATAAGGCAGAAGGCGGAGGGAGAAAGGCAGAAGGCAGAAGGCAGAGGGCAGAAGCGGGTTGTTGTGCTGGCTGTGGGGTATGTTATTTTTGCGACGCTTGGCTTGTATACGCATTACTCCTTTCCCGCCGTGATTGTGGCGCAGAATGGGATGCTTCTGATTTTAATGATTAGAGATTGGAGATTGGAGATGAGAGAGGCTGTTTCCTTCAGTTTCAAATCTCTAATCTCCAATCTCAAACGCCCCGTTCTATCCTGGTTCGCCATGATGCTCGCCACCTTCTTACTCTATCTGCCCTGGCTGCCCATTTTCCTGGGGAATATTGGCGGCGGGCCGACAGAACGGCCGTTTCTGCCCGATTTTTTGCTGGCGGTTTTCCGTTGGCTGGCTTTTGGGCATACGCTTACCGCAGAAGAGGCGGTGGTGCCGTTAACGGCCGTTTTCATCCTCATGGGTCTGGGGGTTGTGCTGGACAGGAGTTGGCGAACGGCCGTTTGGCTGACAGCTCTCCTCGTTCCCATATTAGCGGCTTATTACGTGGGCGCCTTTGAGCCGCAACTGTTCAAAATGCTGCTCACAGTTATCGCCCCTTTTGCCATCATGCTCACGCTTGTTGTCTTTGCCTCTTCTCAAAAAAGCAGACAGTCCAACAAAAAATCTGTGCAATCTGTGCAATCCGTGGAAAACTACTTTTTTTATGGCAAATGGCGCATGCAATATATCGGTTTGCTTGTTTTCCTCAGCTTGATGGTGACTTTAGGCATCGTGCAATCACTTGCCAACCTATATACCAATCCTGCCTACGCCCGCGCCGATTACCGCGGCATGGCGGCCCAAATTGCCGCCGACAACCATGCCAACGCCGGCATCATCCTCAACGCGGCTAACCAGTGGGAAGTGTTTACCTACTACCACACCGAGGGCGCACCGGTCTACCCACTGCCTCTGGCGGGCATGGAGCGTGAGCAGATTCAGGCCGAACTGGCAAAAATCGCCGCCCAACATGAGCGGCTCTACGTGGTTTATTGGGGGGATGGTCAGCAAGACCCGGAGCGTATTGTCGAGAGTTGGTTGGATGAAAACACCTTCAAGGCCACCAGCGAATGGAATCAGGACGTGCGCTTTGTGGTGTATGCTGTGCCGGCCGAACCGATTACAGACATGGAAACGGCCGTTACCCTTCCTTTTGGGGATCACATTTCCTTACAAGGCTACACCCTGGCAAACAGCGAATTGA
>CAVVFA010000032.1:0-39230 GCA_963747345.1 uncultured Chloroflexia bacterium
ATGATGCTCGCCACCTTCTTGCTCTATCTGCCCTGGCTGCCCATTTTCCTGGGGAATATTGGCGGCGGGCCGACAGAACGGCCGTTTCTGCCCGATTTTTTGCTGGCGGTTTTCCGTTGGCTGGCTTTTGGGCATACGCTTACAGCAGAAGAGGCGGTGGTGCCGTTAACGGCCGTTTTCATCCTCATGGGTCTGGGAGTTGTGCTGGACAGGAGTTGGCGAACGGCCGTTTGGCTGACAGCCCTCCTCGTTCCCATATTAGCGGCTTATTACGTGGGTGCCTTTGAGCCGCAACTGTTCAAAATGCTGCTCACAGTTATCGCCCCTTTTGCCATCATGCTCACGCTTGTTGTCTTTGCCTCTTCTCAAAAAAGCAGACAGTCCAACAAAAAATCTGTGCAATCTGTGCAATCCGTGGAAAACTACTTTTTTTATGGCAAATGGCGCTTGCAATATATCGGTTTGCTTGTTTTCCTCAGCTTGATGGTGACTTTAGGCATCGTGCAATCACTTGCCAACCTATACACCAATCCTGCCTACGCCCGCGCCGATTACCGCGGCATGGCGGCTCAAATCACCGCCGACAATCACGCCAACGCCGGCATCATCCTCAACGCGGCCAACCAGTGGGAAGTGTTTACCTACTACCACACCGAGGGCGCACCGGTCTACCCACTGCCTCTGGCGGGCATGGGGCGTGAGCAGATTCAGGCCGAACTGGCAAAAATCGCCGCCCAGCATGAGCGGCTCTACGTGGTTTATTGGGGCGATGGTCAGCAAGACCCGGAGCGTATTGTCGAGAGTTGGCTGGATGAAAACACCTTCAAGGCCACCAGCGAATGGAATCAGGACGTGCGCTTTGTGGTGTATGCTGTGCCGGCCGAACCGATTACAGACATGGAAACGGCCGTTACCCTTCCTTTTGGGGATCACATTTCCTTACAAGGCTACACCCTGGCAAACAGCGAATTGACTCCGGGCGATATTCTGCAAATCGCCTTGTTTTGGCAGACCACTGCACCGCTGGCACAGCGTTACAAAGTGTTCCTCCACCTGCTCGACGAAAACGGACAGCTTGTGGCCCAACGTGACAGCGAACCCGGCGGCACCCTCAAGCCCACCACCATCTGGCCGCCCAACGAGACCATAACCGACAATCACGGCATTCTCATCCCGGCTGATGTGGCCCCAGGCAGCTACACCCTCGCCCTCGGCCTCTACGACATCGCCGACCCCAATACCCGTCTCCCCATCCAAACCGAAAACGGCATCCTAGACGCACTCCCCTGGAAACCATCACCATTACTGAATAAAAACTTATTACAAAGGCGTAAAGGAACAGAGAGACAAAGAAAATCCTTTGTACCTTTGTTTCTTTGTATTAAATTCTTGAAATTTAGGAAATAAGTGAGTCCGCGAAGGCGGGCAGAGCCGCAGTGCCGCCCGTGTGCCAGAACAGCACCGTTTGGCCGCGAATAAAAGCGCCCCAGCGAATGAGGTCGATCAAGCCGCCCATGGCTCGTCCGGTGTAGACGGGGTCTAGCAAGATGCCTTCCAGTTGGGCGACCATTTGAATCGCTTCCCGCTCTGTTTCCCCCACCACAGCGTAACCGCCGCCCAAATAATCGTCGTTGACCTCTACTCTGTTTGCCAATGCCAGTTGGGGAATGTTGAGATGGGCGGCTGTGGCTGTGGCTAAAGCGGCGATCTGCGTTTTAAGCGATCCCGCTTCATGGTCGATGCTGATGCCTAGAATTTGGCCGGTGAATCCAGAAATCGCCGCGCCCAACACCATGCCTGCCTGTGTGCCGCCGCTGCTGCTGGCAACGATGATAAAATCGACATTGAGACGCTGTTCAGTCACCTGTTCGACCAGTTCGTTCATGGCGCAGACGTAGCCGGTCGCGCCCATCACGTTGGAGCCGCCTAATGGAATGAGATACGGTTTATGGCCAAGGATACGCTGTTCCTCTGCGACTTCTTCCATCACGAGGGATCGAGGGCGGTCGCCCGTCCAGTAGACATGAGCACCTAATAATTTGTCGAGGAGCAGGTTGCCGGAGATTTCTTCTGGTTCTTGTCCGCTTAATACGACGCTGCACCCCATGCCCATTTTGGCGGCGGCGGCGGCCGTTTGCCGGCAGTGGTTGCTTTGTGGGCCGCCCGGCGTGATGAGGTGGTCACAACCGTGGGCTTGCGCGTCTGCGAGGAGGTATTCCAGTTTGCGCGTTTTATTACCACCGGTGGCTAAACCAGTTTGGTCGTCGCGTTTGATGAAGAGGCGTGGGCCACCCAAATGTTTGCTTAATCGCTTCATTTCCTCGAGTGGTGTAGGTAAATGGGCGAAGTTTACTTTTTCTGGATATTTGGGTGTCATACGTATCCTTTGATTGGCTGAAATTTTGCGTAGTTTTACCACAAAAACGGCCGTTCGTCTGGCAAAAGGGTGGGTGGCTTTTCAGGCACCATCATTACACTGGGAACGATAGTTTTATTTTGGGGGTTGACAATCTTCAAATTTCCTAATACTATTAGGTAAATCTAATGATATTAGGAAATATATGACAGAACCGTTGACCCGACGACAACAAGTTCACCTGGAAACAATTGAAAAGATATTGACAATCTCCCGTGAAGAGATGCGTAAAAATGGTGTGGCTGCCCTCAGCCTGGGCGTGGTAGCAAAACGATTGGGGATGCGTACCCCTTCTCTTTATACGTATTTTGATAGTAAAAATGCTATTTACGACGAATTGTTTCGCAGAGGTTTTCTGGAGTTTGGCCGTTGGATAGATGAACGGCCGTTTCAAGACGGCAGCCTTCGGGATAATTTACAAAGCGCTATGGCAACTTACATGCGTTTTGCTCAAGAAAATCCAGATTTATATCAGCTGATGTTTCAGCGACCGGTCCCAGAATTTATTCCTTCTGAAGCAAGTATGGCAGTGAGCCTGGCCCGTTTGGACGAAGTTCGTACGCAGTTTTCTATCATGTTTACCAGCGGCGAATTAACGACTTCGCTTCCTTTTGAGGAAGCGCGTGATTTATTTATTGCGATGCAGCATGGGTTGACTGAACTTCATTTGGCAAATGATCCTGAGATGACTGTGGGGAACGGCCGTTTTGGCAAACTTATTCCGCAAGCTGTACAGATGATTTTAGATGCATGGCAAAAATAGATATCAGAGCTTCACATTAATTTTTGGAGGATATAAAAATGACAATTTCTATGGAAGCAAGTGACATGGTAAACCAGCAAGTGGTAGATATTCCGAAGTTGACGCATAAAGAAGCGGGAATAATGTCTCAGGTTGAATATGAGCGCCTGCTTGCTGTTCTGGAATCATTGAGCGGTGATGATTGGCAGAAGCCAACCTATTGCCAAGCGTGGAATGTGCGGGATATGACAGCCCATATAGCCGGGGCTGTGGCAGGCAGTGGCAGTTTTTCTGAATTTAAACGGCAAAATATCGATAACCCCTATGCAAAAGAATCTAAAGATCCGGTAGATGGCACAAACAAACTGCAAATCGAAGAACGGGCAGATAAGACACCAGAGGAATTGGTGACAGAATTTCGGCAAAAAGGACAAATCGCGGTTACAAATCGGCAGAAATTGCCCTGGCCGATTCGCAAAATTCATTTGCCGATGGGATCTTTGGGTTTCGCTTCGTTTGAATATTTGATGGACACCATTTATCCACGTGATCAATGGATGCACCGTTATGACATTTGTGCAGCGACCGGCAAGAAGATGGTTACCACTCCGGATCATGACGGCCGTTTAGTGGAGCTGGTTCTGCGGGATATAGCCAGGAAGCTTCATAATCAGTTCAAAATCCGGACACTCACCGTGAGGTTGTTGGGTGATGTGGACAGCGAATACCAGTTTGGCCCGGCAGCCACCCCAGATTGCACGATAGCCATTGATTTATTTGATTTTAATTTACGAGCCTCTGGGCGCATTACCCTCGCAGAAACACTTGGCAGAACGGCCGTTACTGGTGACCAGGATTTTGCCCGATGGTTCCTCGAAAACTGCGAAGTTCCCTATTAAATTTTCATGACAACTTCTTGTTAGCGCCTAAAAAAAGTAATGCAGGTTTCCTAAAGGAACTGGAATAGGATCACCGCAAGCAAGCTATCCCTTGATTGGGATTGTGCTAGAATTAGCTGATTATGGTGAGCTTACTGCAAACGAAACTCCATTGCCCCACAATACCTGCTAAACGTGTAGAACGGCCGTTTTTAACCCAACGTCTGCAATCTGGACTGGAAGAAGGGCGGCAAGTTACGCTCGTCTCCGCGCCCGCTGGTTTTGGCAAAACAACCTGCATCAGCGATTGGCTGCAAACCTTGACGCTGCCGGTGGCCTGGCTTTCGCTGGATGCGGCAGATGACGAACCGGGTCGCTTTTTTAGCTACCTGCTGGCGGCGCTGCAAACCGTTGAGGCGACACTGGGACAGGCAATCGAAGGGATTTTACGGGCAGGACAATTGCCGCCCGAAGAGATCGTAAGCGCCACACTCATCAATGATATGTTGGCTGTGAAGTCCCCGTTTTTGCTTGTTTTGGACGATTTCCAGGCCATTCAAGACGATTTTATTCTGCAAGTGTTCCAAACGTTGGTGATGAACTTTCCACAGTCGTTGCATCTGGTTTTATTGACACGGGAAGAGCCGTCGCTGCCTCTGGCACGGCTGCGGGCCAATAACCAACTGACTGAGATTCGGGCGGCTGATTTGCGTTTTTCGGATGCGGAAACGGCCGTTTTCCTGCAAGAAGTGATGGGATTATCTCTCTCTGCTGCCGATATAGTCGCGCTGGAACGGAAAACCGAAGGCTGGGTTGTTGGGCTGCAACTGGCAGGTCTATCTGTGCGGGATCGGGCCAACCCCTCGGCGTTTATTGCGGAATTGAGTGGCAGCCATCGCCATATTTTGAGTTATCTCACCGAAGAAGTGCTGAACCAACAGCCGCCTGAAATTCAGGAATTTTTGCTGCGTACCGCCATTTTAGACCACCTGACGGGCGATTTATGTGATGCGCTGACGGGGGGAGAAAACGGCCGTTTCCTCCTGGAACAGCTTTGCCAGGACAACCTCTTCCTGATTCCCCTGGATGACGACCAGCAGTGGTACCGTTATCATCACCTGTTTGCCGATTTATTGCGTGACCGCCAGCAGTCGCTGCACAAAAGCGAAACTGCCGAGCTGCACCGCCGCGCCAGCCAGTGGTACGCGCAGGCTGGGCAGTCGAGCGAAGCCATCCAACATGCTATCGATGGTAAGGATTACGAAACGGCCGTTTCCCTCATTGAAACTCATGCCATGGATATGCTCATGCAGTGGCACGCCAAAACCGTCACAGCCTGGATGGCAGCCATTCCGCCAGAATGGGCCGCTAAAAGCCCCAAAACCAATCTCGCCTTCGCCTGGATGAACTTGTTCACGTGGCAAATTTGCAGAAGCGATGCCCTACATCGGGCGCTTGCAGATGATGTTTTCTGGCGATGAACTGGATGAAAACGACCCGGCGGTCAAAGCAGAATGGCTGGCGCTGCAAGCCACACTGCTCAACGGCCAAAACCAACCAGCCGCAAGTCTGGCTTTGGCAAATCAGGCGTTGGCGCTCGTGCCAAAAGACAAAGCCTACGTGCGCAGTCTCATTTACAGCGCCCAGGCCACTGCCTACAAACTGTTGGATGATTTTCCGCGAGCTATTGACGCCTTTCAGGAACTCATCCAATATGGACGGGCGGCTAACAGTCTGGTTTCTGAATTGATGGGGCGGTCGGCGCTGGCTTTGTATGTCATGGAGCGGGGACAGCTTCATTTTGCGTTTGAGCTTGCCAAAGAAGGGGTGGAACTGGTGGAGCGTTCAGGCACGCTGCCGCCCATCAGTGCGGCCGTTTATGGCGAAATGGGCAGCATTTATTATCAATGGCATGAATTGGAAAAGGCGCACCGTTATTTTGCACGAGCAACACAGGTGAGCCTGCTCAGCGGTTACAGTGACGCGGCGCTTTACCACCATGTTATTTGTTCGCGGCTGGCAATGATTGAGGGGAATGTGGAAACGGCCGTTTACGAAATTCAGTCTGCGGTTGACTTGATGCACCAAAATGCCCCTGCTGCCGTGCGCCAGGAAGTGGTTTCCCAAGAGGTGCGGGTTTTGCTGGCCCAAGGTCAACTAGACAGGGCTGAAGCCCGGCTCAAACCGTTAGGTTTTTCCTTCAATGAACCATTTACTGTCCCTCCGCAGATTTCGGAGGGCGTCTACAATAATTCAGCCGAACATCTGTATAACAATGCTTTGCGAATCTTGCTCCTGCGCGGTGACGTGAAAAGCTTAAAACAGGGTATAGAATTGGCAGATCGCTTGATTGCCGAAGCGCAGGAACATGGCTATTTACCGCACGTTATCGAACGCCTGCTCATACGCGCCCAACTGTACGCTGCCCTGACTGACGAATCTGCCAGCCGTGCCGATGTTGAAACTGCGCTGGCTCTGGCTGAACCGGAAGGCTTATCACCCTCTTTGTGGAAGCGGGCAAACCCATTGCGGACATGTTGACAGCACTCCTGCACAAGAAAAACATCGGCGTTGTGCCACCCGATTATGTGCGCAAAATTTTGTCTGCATTTCCCCAGGAATTGCCACCAATTTCGGTAGTCTGTCACCCTCACAGCCTGTGCTTGATGATAGGTTGATTGAACCATTGAGCAAACGCGAACTGGAGATTTTGCGGTTGATTGGCGCGGGTTATTCCAACCAGGAAATCGCGGAAAAACTGGTGGTGACGCTGCATACTGTCAAGAAGCACAGCAGCAATATTTACGGCAAGCTGGGTGTCAGCAGCCGCACGCAAGCGGTGGCGCGGGCACGCCAGTTAAATTTGCTCTAAAAATTACACTTTCGAGTAACTTTCTCCCCGACTCATTCCTCAAAATTATACTTTCGCCTGCTGAGTAAACGGCCGTTTTCCCCTAAAATATTCCTATATCAATTAATTATTTGAGGAGTGTGCAACCTCCTCACTCGAGCGTCATTCCCGCGAATGCGGGAATCCATTGAGTTGGCTGTTTTGGATACCCGCCTACGCGGGTATGACATGACCAAGTAAGCATTATTTACGTAAGGCTACCTCTGGTTTTTGCATATGCACACCCCTCGATTATTTATCCGCAGATTACGCAGATTTTTTCTCTGCGTCTTTGCGCCTTTGCGTTAAATTTTTTATTTCAGGAGAGATTTACATGTCACAACTAACACTTTCACAAACTCAAGAATCCGAAACAACGCAATCAGATTGGAACCGTCTGATCCAGTTAGGCGGTATTGTCGCCTGGATACAATTGGCTCTTTTATTGGTTACATTTGTTTTGTTGACCATCATTGGCAGTGAGCCAACAACCGCTGCTGACTATTATCGAGCAATCAATCAAGACGGTCTGGCAGGGTTATTACGGCTTGATTTCGGAACTATGATTCTAATAACGCTCATGCCTTTTGTGGCGGTTGGTATTTATGGTGCATTCCGGCATAGCAGACAGGCTTACGCACTGTTGGCGATTGGTTTTGATTCTGGTGGGCACGCTGCTTTGTCTGGCAGATCATTCTGCTTTCTCTATCATACACCTCAGTGAGCGGTATGCGGCGGCGGCCACGCCAGCGGAAGAGGCTCAAATTCTCGCGGCAGGAGAAGCCGTCATTGCCACCGATATGTGGCACACGACGGGAGGTTTTTTGGCAGGGCTGTTTATGCAAGGCGGCTTTGCCTTCATCTCGTTTGTGATGCTGCGCAGCCCAGGATTTAGTAAATGGACGGCGTATACGGGTATTTTGTCTAACGGATTGGATTTTCTGCATGTTTTTATCATGCTGTTTGCACCGGCGCTGGCTGCTGCTGTGTTGGCGATTGGTGGGGTATTTTATCTAATCTGGTTCCCGCTGCTTGGTCGGGACTTGATTCGATTGGGAAAAGATACACCTCAAGGATAAAGACATGGTGTTTACGTATCATATTCAGATTCGCGGAATAGTTAATGAAGCGGAAATCAATGTGATGAGTCCATTGGAAATACGGGTGGTGCAGGTGGAAACGGCCGTTTCCACCTGCACCACCCGCACCGATCAATCTGGTTTGATCGGTTTACTTCGCTACTTGCATGGTCTAGGCTTTGAACTGCTATCCGTGAGCCGTAACGGCCGTTTCCCGCTCCCTAGTCAACTCCGGTAAAATCAACTCCCCCAGCGGCGACCGGTCTGCTTCAACATTCATAATCATCGGGATAAAAAAGCCAGAAACACCCATCACCATCGTCACAAACCCACCCACCACAAACCAGGACTGCACCCCAAACTTATCTGCCAAGGGGCCAGCAATCATCAAGCCAATCGGTGTCATCAACCCCGACAGACTGCCAATGAGCGTAAACACGCGACCCTGCATTTCGGGCGCAACAGTCGTCTGCATAATGGCAAAAATAGGGCCGTTGACAAAAGAATTCATATACCCGATGGCAAACGCACCCAGCACAGCCACATAAAACATCGTCGGTGGCGTAAAGCCCACAACCAATGTCGCCATGCCCATGCCAATGAGACCCAGCAAAGTCGTCACGATTTTTCGTTTGAATCCGCCCCAAACGCCAAGCAAAATACCGCCCGCAACCAAGCCCAAACCAAACATGGCTTCCAGGAAACCCAGTTGCAGTGCATCCCCATTAAAATGCCCTGTCACCAACAAAGGCAGCAATGAAAACGCGGGATTCAAGACCAAATTAATGATCATCGCCATCACCATGATCATCATCATGGCAGGCCAAGACCAGACATAGCGCAGTCCAGCTTTCAAATCTTGTCCAAATTCGTGGCTAAACGCCTGCAAACTTTGTGCCGACTGGGTGCGCTGGTTTTCTGGTTGAGGCACATGGATGAACAGGAGCGGCACAATGGCAAAAACGGCCGTTATCACATCAATCGCCAACACCCCCTGCACCGGCAAAACCGCCAGCAGCAGCGCTCCCACGGGTGCAGACACGATATTCAACGCCCCTTGCATCGTCTGGTTCATACCTTGCACACGCGTTAGATGCTTTCCCGGCACCATCAGCACTGTCGATGCCTGCATCGCCGGCCAATGGAACGAACCCGCCAAGGCACGAACAAACAAAATCACAAACACCTGCCAAATCTGAACCGCACCCGACCAAAACAACAGCGCCAATACCACCGTCGCCAACGCCACCACACTATCGGCCACCAACATCACCATGCGCCGATTCCAGCGGTCAACCAACACCCCCACAAACGGCCCTAACACGACCTGTGGCAGCAGCCCGACAAGAGCGGCCATTGCCAGCACCGTCGCCGAGCCGGTTTCCTGTGTCAGCCACCAAATCAGCGCAAACTGCACCAATTGGCTGCCAAACAATGAAATGGCTTGCCCCGACCACAAGATTAGAAAGGGTTTCATTGATTTTGTTTGATTCATGTTGTCGCCTCGAAAATTTGGATTAGGAGTAATCGTTCACCCCCTTGCTGACAAAGTTGCCATTCCCGCTTACTGCTTGTGGGAATGGCAGTGAGGACTGAACGGGTACGATTAGGAAACGGCCGTTCCCATCATTTTTGAATATTATTAACAAACATATAAATATTTCTAATATCTCGCTTAACTATCTGGCGTGCATGATAAACAATTCGCAGCACCATGTCAAGATAATTGCTAAATTCTCGTATATTTTGAATCATTTTTACTATACAGTGCAATTATCTTAATACAGACTAGAATTTTACAAGGAATCCTGTATCAATCAACAGCCCCGCTATGACCTTGCAACCTTGTCCCTTTGCCACCCTAAAAACACAAATACACCTCTAATGGTCAAATCCTATTTTCAAGTTAAACTTTAGCAGTATAAAAATCGACACTGGGCATAACCGTCCACAGAGGTGCATAAAAAATGAGCATCGACAACATTATTGAAGTAACCGAAGAAACATTCGAAGATGAGGTCATAGAACGTTCCACAGAAATCGCCGTCATCGTCGACTTTTGGGCTTCATGGAATGGAGCCTGTCGGGTAATAAGTCCTATCCTGGAAAATTTCGCCAAAGACCCAAACTTCAACTTCGTCTTAGCAAAAGTAAACGTTGATGAAAACCCTGGTCTCTCCATGGCCTATCAGGTACCCAGTATCCCAGCCGTTATCGCTTTCTTAGACGGCGAACCTGTTGACGAATTTGTCGGGATTCAAACAGAATCACAGATTCGTAAATTTATCGAAGACTTAATTCCCAGCGAAGTCGATTTAGCCGTAGGGGATGCAAACACCTTATTGGCAATTCGCCATTACGCAGAAGCAGAGAAATCTTATCGAGAAGTTTTGAGCCTGTACCCAGGTCATCAAGAGGCGATGGTTAATTTGGGCCACACCTTGATTTCTCAAGGCAAAGGCTGTGAGGCAATCGGCTATCTGCAAGATTGCAGCGATGGCCTGGCCTACTCAAAAGCCCAAACGCTGCTCCCCCTGGCAGAATTTCTATGCAAAGTAGGTACCACTTGGGGTGCTTTAGATGATGTGCCACTCCTTGAAGCTCAATACCGGCAGGCGGCTCATTTGCTCAAACGGAGCAACTACCCCGCAGGTATGGACGGTCTCATCGACTTGCTGCGCCAAGACAAGCATTATGACAAAGGTCGCGCCAAAGCCATTATGCTGTCTCTTTTTGAGCTGCTAGGCGAAGAAGATGATTTAACGCAACAATATCGAAGGGAACTGGCATCGGTTCTTTTCTAAAATCAGAGATTAGAGATTGGAGATTAAGCAGCACCAATCTCTAATCTCTAATCTCTAATCTCCAAAAACCACCGGAAAATACGCCCTCGGCTCCAACTCGCTTTCCCCCACTTCCAAAAAAACGGCCGTTATCGCCCCCCAATTCCCCACTTCATCTTGCCCACGCACAAACAAGGTATGACGGCCGGGCGTTAGGGTAAATGTGTTGTGCACAACGGCCGTTATCCCCTCCACCCTCTCATCAAACTGTCCATCAACGGCCGTTCCCGTTACAGCCAGCGCCCCCTCTTCCCACGGCGGCTCATCCACATAAATTTCCACCGCCGCAATGGCTTGCGTGGGTTCACCTGTGCCAGTCCGAAAATGTGTGTCATCCACAACGGCCGTTACCACCACCGGATACCCAGCCGCCACAAACGAAGGGGAAACCGCTACATTTGAAACATCTGGGCCAGCGGGAGTTAAATACGGGGTGCGGACTACCTTCGCCGCATACAACAGCGCCTCCAAATTATCCGGCACAATCTGATTTTCAAACGTGGCACAATCCTGGAAAAAATTCGTGCCTAGCTCAAAAGTATAAGCGGCCACGCCCAACTCGCCATACGCAAAATCGGTCGTTGTGCCATCGGTTGGATACAAATCAATCGCCTGCGTTGGCTCATAGCCATTAAAATAAGCCAGCTTACGCCCCATCGTTTGCAACGCAATGCCATTGGGCGCAATAGTATGTGTGCCGCCCCACGGCCATAAAACCAACTGGCTATAACTGTGTACATCCAGAAAAACGCCCGTCGCCGTCAGCGGCGCCGCCGCCGCCAAATCAGCCTCGCGCTGGTCGGGAAAAATGGTATGCACATAAGTTTGCACAGCCTGCGTCTCCTGGTTCAGACGCGGCTGTCGGCCCTCGATACACCTCTTCGCATTCCTTGTCACTCGAGCCATCGTAAGCGCCCCACCCAAATTCATAATTCCGGTTCAAATCCGCGCCACGCGCATTTGAGGTCGTACCACAATAATTTTGGTTTGTGTTTTTGCGCCAATACAAACCGGTTTCGGCTTGCTTGCGCCCATCAGGATTAGCCTGGAGCAGCAGATGGATTTCATGGTAATCAAGCAGCCAGGTCACGTCAGCATCTACGCCATAGCCGGCTACCAACTGCTCGGCAAAACGTGTCGTTAACTCGGCCGGGGCATACTCGCGGGCGTGCATGGACGACATGACAAACAGCGCCGGTTTGGGGCCAGGCATGGCTGAGTTGGTGAGTTTCAGCACCATCAAATCATATCCGCCCAAAACGGCCGTTTTCTCCCAAGAATCCCCCACATCAATCCAGCTTACCAGACTGGGATGCGCTGCCGCCAAAGCCTCTGCGCTGGCATAGGTTTCTTCCACCGTACGATAGCAACTGTAACCAGGAATACCGGCTGTGACGGTGTTTGGCTTGATGCGAGGCTGGGTGTAAACGGCCGTTAACGCCTCATCCACCGCCACCCGAAAACCTTGCCGTTCAAGTCTGGCAATCTCCGCCCCCGTGGCATCCAGCACCACAAAACCAGCCTCGTAATCCACCTGCCACGGTTCCCGCCAGCTTGCCAACTCCCACACCTGTTGGCGCTCATCAAAATAGGCGCGTACCACCACTGGCTTTGTTTCTGCCTGAACGGCCGTTTGCCACACAACCTGTCCCAACCAACCCAACAACAGCAGCCCAAACCCCACACCTACAACCGTCAACCCCATGTGTCTTTTCATACTACCCATTCTAACCCCGCCCTCCCCCATTCGTAAATCGTCAATCCCAAATCGTTAATCGCCAATCGCTCCCCTTTCCGGTAACATTCCCCTCATGAATCTAGTCACCCTGCAAAACATCACCATTCAAATCAGCGAGCGCGTCCTGCTCGACGACGTGAGCCTGCTGCTCAACGACGGCGACCGCATCGGCCTCATCGGCCCCAACGGCAGCGGCAAAACCACCCTGCTGCGCCTCATCGCCGGTGAAGAACCCGTCACCAGCGGCAGCCTCACCATTTGGGGCAACGTGCGCCTGCAATTTTTGCCGCAAAACCCCACCATCGACCCCGAACTCACCGTGCTGGAAGCCGTCTTCCAAAGCGACGCGCCGCAGATGAAACTGCTGCAAGCCTACGAACAAGTCAGCAAACAACTCCAACTTCATCCCCAAGACGCCGACGTACAGGCTCGTTTTTCCACCGTCACCGCCCAGATGGATCAGGCCAACGGCTGGGCAGCCGAAGCCGAAGCGGAAACCATTCTCACCAAACTGGGCATCACCGATTTCAACGCCAAAGTGGGCACACTCAGCGGCGGCCAACACAAGCGCGTCGCCCTGGCCCACGCCCTCATCGACCCCGCCGACCTGCTCATCCTCGACGAACCCACCAACCACATCGACGCCGACACCATCGACTGGCTGGAACAACATCTGGCAAACCGGCACGGCGGCCTGCTCATGGTGACGCATGACCGCTACTTTCTCGACCGCGTCGTCAACCGCATTGTGGAACTGGATCGCCGCCAACTGGTCAGCTACCCCGGCAATTACAGCAGCTATTTGGAAATGAGTGCGCAGCGCCACGAACAGCTTTCCGCCGCCGAACAAAAGCGCAAGCAATTTTTGCGGCGCGAGTTGGACTGGGTACGGCGCAGCCCCACCGCTCGCGGCACGAAGCAAAAAGCACGTATTCAACGTGTCGAAGAGATGCAAAAACTGAGCCTCGACCGGCGCGAAAATCAGGTTGCCATGTCGCTGGCGGGTCGCCGTCTAGGGACACGGGTGCTGGAAGCCCGCAATCTCAGCAAATCTTTTGGCGACTTGACGCTTTTTGAGCATCAAGATTTCGACCTGAATCCAGGGGATCGCATCGGCATTTTGGGGCCAAATGGCGCAGGCAAAAGCACCTTCCTCAATGTGCTGGCGGGCAAACTTCAGCCTGACAGCGGCACAGCAAAGTGGGGCGAAACGGTGGTGCTGGGCTACTATGACCAGCAGAGCGCAGGCTTGCGCGACGACCAGCGCGTCATCGACTACATCAACGACGTCGCCCCTCTCATCCAAAACGCCGACGGGCAGCGCATCGACGCGGCGCAAATGTTGGAGTGGTTCTTGTTCACTCGCTCTGAGCAGCAAACGTACATCGGCAGCCTAAGCGGTGGCGAACGGCGGCGGCTCTATCTGCTGCACACGCTCATCGCCCAGCCCAATGTGCTCTTCCTCGATGAACCGACCAATGATTTAGATATTCAAACGCTGGCGGTGCTGGAGGAATTCCTCGACAATTTCAAAGGCTGTCTGGTTGCGGTTAGCCATGACCGTTATTTCTTAGACCGCAATGTGGATTTTCTGATTCCATTTGAAGATGGTATTCAAGGTACACGTTATCCCACGCCGTATGAATCGTATTTAGAGAAGCGGGAAGAAGAAAGTGCTGAACGCGGATTGCTGAATGAGGAACGGAAGAGCAGCAGTCAACAGTCAACAGTGAACAGTGAACGAGTAACGGAAAAGGCGCGTAAGCTGACGTGGAAGGAAAAACAGGAGTTAACGGCCGTTACCCTCCGCCTGTCCGAACTAGAAACCCTCATCCCCACCCTGGAAGCCGCTATCAACAACATCGGTTCCGATTATGCCAGCCTGCAAGCCCTTTCCGACCAACTCGACACCGCTCGTGAAGAGCAGGAAGAAGTAGAGTTCCGTTGGCTGGAACTAACAGAAAAGGATGAGGGATGAATTATGAAGGATATCGTTCCTTTCATCCCTCATCCTTCAACCTTCATCCTTTTTTAGGAGCTTTTATGAAATCCCCCATTACCATTAAAGATGTCGCCACCTATCCATATCCGGGAACGGCCGTTCCTGACAACCTGCAATTTAGCCCAGACGACAGCCTCATCACCTACCTGTTTAGTGGTGAAGGCAGTCTGGTGCGGCAGTTGTATGCGCTCAACCTGGCGAATGGCGAAACCCGCCAGCTCGTCAAACCACCCGGCGATGGCGATACCGAAGAAAATCTCACACTCGAAGAAAAACTGCGCCGCGAACGGATGCGCCAGCGCGAAACCGGCATCACCCAATACGCCTGGAGCAAAGAGGGACGCATCCTCATTCCCCTGCTGGGTGGTCTTTTTGTGCAAAATGGCGCAGACGGTGAGTTACAGCAAATTTTGGCAAAGGGCGAGCATCCCATTCTGGATGCCCGCTTTTCACCGGACGGCAACTGGATCGCCTACGTGCAAGATGCTGAACTCTACGTCGTTGCCAGTGAACCGGTATACAGACCTCCGAGGTTGTTGAAACCTCGGAGGTCTCGGCGAACCACGCCAGCTTACCAGCGGCGCACGCGGCACGGGCAAAACCAACGGTCTCGCCGAGTACATCGCGCAGGAAGAAATGGGGCGGCGGCAGGGCTACTGGTGGTCGCCGGACAGCAAAGCCATCGCCTTTGCCGAAGTGGACGAGACCCACATCCCCGTCTACCGCATCGTCCACCAGGGGCAAGACGCGGTCGGCGAAGGCGCACAGGAAGACCATCGCTACCCGTTTGCGGGCAAAGCCAATGCCAAAGTGCGCCTGGGTGTCGTCTCGCTTGGCGGGCGGAGATCCCACCTGGATGGATTTGGGCGAGGATGAAGATATTTATCTGGCGCGGGTCAAATGGCTGCCCAACGGCCGCCTCACTGCCCAAATTGAAAATCGCGCCCAATCTCAACTCAACCTCATTTCTTATGACCCAACCACTGGTCAAGGCAAGATACTGCTCACCGAGACCAGCGAAGTCTGGATCAACTTGCACAACATGTTCTGTCCGCTCAAAAACGGCCGTTTCATTTGGGCATCTGAGCGCGCCGGTTTTATGCACCTGTATTTGTATGGCGAGAATGGGGAACTGGAACGGCCGTTAACCAGCGGCGACTGGCAGGTGGAAAGCATCGATGGTATCGACCAGGAAAACGAACAACTCTACTTCAGCGGCACGCTCGACAGCCCCTTGGAACGCCATCTTTACGTCGTCGGCTTTGATGGTGGCACACCCCAACGGCTCACCCAAGAAGCAGGCACGCACACCGTCACCCTTGACCACAAATTCACCCGTTTCATCGACCAGTTCAACAGCCTCACCCAACCGCCCATCATCAACCTCTGTAATTTAGCCGATGGCAGCCAACAGCGCCCTATCTTCACGCCAAACGATCCCCGTTTAGAAACGCTCGACTTGCCATCGCCAGAAATCGTCACCGTGACCTCGCGGGATGGCATAGACCTGTATGGCGCAATTTACCGCCCGCCCGCCTCATTTGGCAGCGGCCCCTTCCCGACCATCGTTAATGTTTACGGCGGGCCACATGTGCAGCTTGTGGCACATGGCTGGCGCGGCCCCGTCAACATGCGGGCGCAATACCTGGCACAACAAGGCTACCTCGTATTTGTACTTGATAATCGGGGCAGTTCACGGCGCGGGCTGGAATTTGAAGGCTGGATTCGACAGCGCATGGGCATCATCGAGGTACAAGATCAGGTGGATGGCGTGCGCTGGCTCGTTGAGCAGGGTTTGGCTGATCCTGAACGGGTCGGCATCTACGGCTGGAGCTACGGCGGCTACCTGTCGGCGATGTGTCTGGCACAAGCGCCAGATACGTTCAAGGTCGCGGTGGCCGGTGCGCCCGTCACCCATTACGATGGCTACGATACGCATTACACGGAACGCTATATGTCCACGCCGCAACTAAATCCTGATGGCTATACGCAAGGCAGCGTCATGCCCTATGTTAAAAATTTGGCAAGGCAAGCTCCTGCTCGTGCACGGTCTCATCGACGAAAATGTGCATTTCCGGCACACCGCCCGTCTCATCAACGCGCTCATCAAAGCCCGCAAACCCTACGACCTGCTCCTCTTCCCCAACGAACGCCACAGCCCGCGCAGTCTGGCAGACCGGATTTATATGGAAGAGCGGGTGCGGGACTATTTTGTGGAGAATCTTTAGGTTGCAGAGTGGCAAGGTTGCAGAGTTGCAGGGTAGCAAGTGAGTTTTGATTATGATAGATGCTTGGGAAGCATCTGTGATACCAGAGTGCGACAAGATGGTTTCCTGTTAAATACGCTACGAGGGCTGAGCCTGTCGAAGTCCGGTATGCGCCTGCCTTCGACAAGACTTCGGCGTGAGCTCAGTCGAACGCTCAGGCTTCGTTGATAATTCTCAATAATCCAACTCGCTTAAAAGGAGAAGCTTATGGCTATAAAAAGCTATTCAATTGCTGAAGCTGGCGACCAATTCACGGCATTGGTTAAACATGTTGAACAACAAAGACAACCCGTGTTTATCACTCGTCTGGGAAAGACCATAGCTGTTATTCTTTCAGCTAAAGATTATGACTTGTTACTTTCCCAGCAATCTCAGCCAGATTTTTGGCAATCGTACCAAACGTGGCGGCAAACATGGCAAGTTGATAAATGGGAAGATTCTCACGATCCTTTTACAAACATCCGCCCTCTCTAGCAACAACCAGACCCTGCCACCTTGCAACTTTGCAACCCTGCAACTTTTAAACTGGAGCTTCTATGCAACGGCCGTTTCTCACCACCTCCCCATCACAATTCATAATTCATCCCTCATCCTTCCCTAACCTCCTGTTTACATTTTTTTTACCTTTTTAGGGCAAACTTGGCATCAGTCTTAATTTAATCATTTGGCTAAGGGCGGGAAATCTCCACCCCCCTCCATAGCTCATTAACCCGGAGGTTAATACATGAAAAAATCATTATCGATCATCGCCGTTCTCGTTCTAGGTATCCTGGTTCTGGCAGGCTGTGGTGGCACAGGGGCAGAAAGCCTGCCTGTTGCCGATTCCGTTGCTGATACCATCTCAGAAACGGCCAATATCGTCGCCGACAGCGCCGCCGCCGTTGTGCCTGCCGTAGCGCCGATGGATGCCCCGGCTCAAGAAGAACCTGCCCAGACGGGTGCGGCTGACAATATCACTACCCTCGATTTACAAGAAGCCCAAGATACGCTCATTGCTTTGTATGAAATGGTCAATCCGGCCGTTGTCAATATTCAGGTGAAAGTAGACGCGGCATCTGGTGGTCAATTCGGTAGTTTTGAACTGCCCGAAGATTTTGAGCTACCTGAAGGCATGAACCCTGAAGATTTTGATCCAGAAAACTTACCCGAAGACCATCCCTTCAACTTTGGTTATGGACAAGGTTCCGGTTTTGTCTACGATACCCTGGGCCACATCATCACCAATAATCATGTGGTAGGTGATGCGGTAGAAATCACCGTCATCTTCGCTGACGGCACAGAGGTTGACGCCACTTTGGTTGGCACTGACCCCGATTCTGACTTGGCTGTCATCAAAGTCAATCCCAGCGAAGTAAATTTGACGACCGTACCGCTAGGTGATTCCGACGAATTGCGCATAGGCCAATATGTGGTCGCCATTGGCAATCCGTTTGGCCTGTCTGGTTCGATGACCTCTGGTATTGTCTCTGGTTTAGGACGAACGCTGGCTGCTGACTCTTTTGCTGCAAACGGCCGTTCCTTCTCCATTCCCGACATCATCCAAACTGATACCGCCATCAACCCCGGCAACTCCGGTGGCCCCTTGCTGAACTTAGACGGTGAAGTGGTTGGCGTCAACACCGCCATCGCCACCAACAGTGGCGAATTCGCTGGTGTTGGTTATGTGGTACCAGTTGAGACCGTGCACAAAGTTGTGCCGCAGCTCATCGCCAATGGCGAAGTCAAGAATCCGTGGCTTGGTATCTCCGGGCAAGAACTCGGCAGACAAGTAGCTGAAGCCATGAACTTGGATCCGAACCAAAAAGGTGTTCTCATTGCTGAAATCGTTGAGGGTGGCCCCGCCGCCAAAACCGACCTGCGTGGCAGCAATTCAGAAGTGACTATTGAAGGCTTCCCTGCCCAAATTG
Source organism: uncultured Chloroflexia bacterium (assembly GCA_963747345.1). Classification (GTDB taxonomy): domain Bacteria; phylum Chloroflexota; class Anaerolineae; order Promineifilales; family Promineifilaceae. Next base: position 18,763 of record CAVVFA010000032.1, read on the forward strand.
GCGGCGATGTCATCATCGGCATCAACGACCTAGTCGTCGAGGAATTTGATGATTTGCTCAGCTACATCATTCAAGAAACCGAAGTCGGCGAAACGGTGACCCTGACAGTTTTGCGTGATGGCGCAGAAGTTCAAGTGCCGATCACCCTGGAAGCCCGTCCGAGTAATTAACATGTCACCTTAAACCCTAAGGGTTTTATGTCCAGGAAGTTAAACTCCTTGGAAACTAAACCCTTAGGTCTTGGTGCTAGTCACCAGGGTCTACGTGACACCTTGATTTTTAGTAGCAAAAAGCGCATGTCGTCTCAACGACATGCGCTTTTTTTATACCTCGCGTAAAAACCTGCCCCCAACCCCAACCCTCCCCAAAGGGAGAGGGCTGGGGAGAGGGTCTTACGCCCAATTCTCAATCATTTCCTTGATAGATGCTACAAAATAATCGGCCGTGGCCCCATCCAGAATGCGATGATCAAACGTGAGGCCCACATACGCCATCGGGCGAATGGCAATGGCGTCGTTGATGACTTTGACGCGCTTTTCAATCATGCCCACACCCAAAATGCCGCACTGCGGCTGGTTGATGATGGGATTGGCAAACAGGCTGCCAGAGGTGCCGTGATTGGTGAGGGTAAACGTGCCGCCCTGCACTTCGTCGGGACGAAGCTGCTTGTTGCGGGCGCGTTGGGCCAGGTCGTTGATGATACGCGCCAGACCGAGCAAGTTGAGCGAATCGGCGTTTTTGATGACGGGCACAATTAAGCCTTCGTCCAGCGCCGTTGCCATGCCCAGGTTGATGTCGCGCAGGAGACGGATGCCGTCATCTGTCCAGGTGCTGTTGACGAGCGGATGTTTTTTGAGCGCGGCCACGGTGGCGGCGACGATGTAGGCGGTGAAGGTGAGACGGGCGCCGTCTTGGGCGAATTGGGCTTTGTGGGCGGCGCGGTGTTTGGCAACGGCCGTGAAGTCGAATTCAAAGATGGTGGTGACGTGCGGACTGGTGTGTTTGCTGCGTACCATGTGGTCGGCGATACCGCGTCTCATGCTGGTGAGGGGCAGGATTTCGCCGGGCTGGGTGGAAACGGGAGTTGGGGCGGGTTTGGGAGATGGGGGGATAACGGCCGTTTTCCTTTCATCTTTCTCTCGTATCTTTTCCATAGTCTGGGAAAACGGAACCGGAGCCTGTTGAATGCCGTTGGTTTCGACAGGCTCAACCAACTCTGCCTCGCTCCTTACCCTCCCTTCTCCAAATAAGCCAGAATATCCCGCTTCGTAATGCGTCCAGCCTCGCCCGTGCCCGTCACCAAATCCAAATCCACCTCATTCTCAGCGGCAATGCGCCCCACCACTGGGCTGATGCGTCCTGTATAGCGGGTCTTCGCTGGCTGTGGACTGCCATTCACGCCTTTTGGTTTGGGTGATTGGGGCAAACGCATCGCTTTGGCTTCGACAGGCTCAGCCGCCGCTAGCTGCCGCTAGCTCTTGCTCTATCCTCTTGCTCTTCCACCCGGAACCACCTCGCCCGGCTGACCGATGAAACCGAGCAGCGTACCCACTGCCACCGTCGTCCCAGCCTCCACGAAAATCTTCAACAGCGTGCCAGCGTCTTCGGCGGTCGCTTCTGTGGTGACTTTGTCGGTCTCGATTTCCAGGATGGGTTCGTACTGCTCAACCCGTTCCCCTTCTGCTTTCAACCACTGCGCTACGACTGCTTCAATAATGCCTTCGCCCATTTCGGGCATGATAATTTTGGTTCCCATAATGCCTCAAGTGGGAGATTGGAGATTAGAGATTAGAGATTGAACACGTTCCCCAATCTCTAATCTCTAATCTCTAATCTCTAGTTATAAAACTCCGGATATCTGCTCGGATCAACCTCGTGCATCAACTCGTAAACGATGTCGAACACGTCTTGCACGTTGGGTTTGGAAAAGTAATTGCCATCGGTGCCGAAGGCGGGGCGGTGGGGCTTGGCTGTCAGGGTGCGCGGTTCGGAGTCGAGCCAATGGTAGCCGCCCTGCGCCTCGATGACCTGCTGCATCATGTAGGCGGTCGCGCCGCCAGGCACGTCTTCGTCCATGAAGACGATGCGGCTGGTTTTCTTTAATGATTCCAGTAAACGGCCGTTTCTGTCAAATGGTAACAACGTCTGCACATCAATCACCTCCAGCGAAATGCCGACCTGCGCCAGTAACTCAGCCGCGTCTAGCCCCAGGCGGCAGCCCGCGCCATAGGTGACAAGCGTGACATCATCGCCTTCGCGCAGCACTTCCGGCTACGCCCAAGCGGAATGCGAATCTCGGTGAGATTGGCGGGGACGCGCTCTTTGAGCCGGTAGCCGCTGAGCACTTCGACGATGAGACCCGGTTCCTCCGCCTGGAGCAGGGTGTTGTAGAAACCGGCGGCCTGCACCATGTTGCGCGGCACAGCGACGTGAACGCCGCGCAGCAAATGCACAATCGCGCCCATGGGCGAGCCGGAATGCCACACGCCTTCCAGTCGATGCCCACGTGTACGCACGATGACGGGCGCTTTTTGGCCGCCAGCGGTGCGCCAGCTTACCGTCGCCAGGTCGTCGGACATGATTTGCAGGGCGTAGAGCAGGTAGTCGAGGTATTGGATTTCGGCGATGGGGCGCAGACCGCGCATCGCCATGCCGATGGCCTGCCCCATGATGGTGGCTTCGCGGATGCCGGTGTCGGAGACGCGCAGTTCGCCATATTTTTCTTGCATGCCGGCAAAACATTGGTTGACGCCGCCCAACTGGCCCACGTCTTCGCCAAAGGCAATCACGCGCGGGTCGCGGGCCAGCATGGCGTCAAAGGCTTGATTGAGAATTTTGAAGCCGGGCAGTTCGGGCGCGTCTTTTTCGTAGACGGGCAGGACGGGCGGCACGTTGAGCGCGGAGAATTCGTCTTCTTCTTCGTGTAAATCGGAGCCGATGCGCTGGTGGTTGAGCTTGATTTGCTGCCGCCGCCAGTCAACAAGCTGCTGACGCGCCGGGCTGGGTTCGTGGCGGGTGAGGGTGAGGGCTTGGTGAACGGCCGTTACTATTTCCCGTCTATATGGTGTTGGCCAGTGCGCCCAACTGCTGGCGCACTGCGTCCAGTTCAGCGGCCTGGGCAGACTGGGTTTCGAGGGCGCGTATCAGAGCGATGGCCTCGTCGCGCTCCTTGAAGAAGGGCAGCGTAAACGCTATCCACGCCTTGACTTTGGTGTTTTCCACAAGCTTTTGCGCGTTGCGCTCAATCTGGTCTAACTCGCCAGCGGTGGCGATGCGCTCTTCGATAATCCACTGGCGCATTTTGGTCAGACAGTCGAATTCTTTCTCGAATTGGAGCCGTTCCTCAGGCTTGTAGCGCTCGTGGCTGCCGGAGGTGGAGTGTCCTTGCGGCTGGGTCATTTCGATGACGTGCACGATGGCGGGGATGTGGTCGCGGCGGGCGATGTCGGCGGCTTTCTGGTAGGTTTCGATGAGCGCCGGATAGTCCCAGCCGCGCACGGTGTAGATGTCGTAGCCTTCGCTGCTGCCCGGTTGGCGTTGGAAGCCGCTGAGCAGTTCGGACAGATTTTCTTTGGTCGATTGGTAGGCGCTGGGCACGGAGATGCCGTAGCCATCGTCCCAAATGGAGATGATGGCGGGGGCTTTGAGCACGCCAATGGCGTTGACGGCTTCCCAGAACATGCCTTCGGCGGTGCTGGCGTTGCCGATGGTGCCCCAGGCAATTTCGTCGCCGTGGCGGGAGAACTGGGTGAAGGCGTGCAGTTCTTCCAGTTCGCGGTACAGCCGGGAAGCGTAGGCCAGACCCACCAGTCGCGGCATTTGGGCGCCGGTGGGTGAAATGTCGGCGGAGGAGTTGTATTGATCGGTTAGGGGGAGAAAACGGCCGTTTTTGTCCAAACTCCTGGTGGCAAAATGAGCGTTCATCTGCCGTCCGGCTGAACTTGGCTCGTGGACGACGTCGGCATGGGCATACAGTTGGGCAAAGTATTGCTGAATGGTGCTCATGCCCAGGGCAAACATCAAGGTCTGGTCACGGTAGTAACCGGCGCGAAAATCACCTTTGTTAAACGCCTTCGCCAGGGCGATTTGGGCGATCTCTTTGCCGTCGCCAAAAATGCCAAACTTGGCCTTGCCGCTCAGCACTTCACGCCGACCAATCAGGCTGGCCTGCCTGCTCTGCGCCGCCAGACTGTAGTCGCGCAGCACTTCGGCGGTGCTGATATGAACACTTGCTGTGAAGGTGTGTTTCTGTTTCTGCGGCTCCCTGTTTTTTATCTGCATCAATCATGTGAACCTCCGGGTGCGTGATTCGTGAAGCGTGATTCGTGATGGTTTACATTCACGCTTCACGCAACACGCCTCGACTTATAAATTCAAAAAGGCATGATGGAAGGCGTTACGGGATGGCACAAATGGTTTGTGGGAAAATGGACTCATGCGCGTTTACCTCCGTTCAGTGGGTTTGTGGGATTCGGTTTGGAATTGCTTACTTTGTGGGAAGGGTTGTCAATTCCAGTTAGATTGTATGGATTATGGCTTATGAGGCAACCTGCATTCTTAAAATTTCCAAAAGTCTGTTGGGGTATCAATACAAGGGCTTTCACTTGAATTGGTGAACTTTTCGTAAAACGTATCTGGTGTTAAATCTGTCACATCATCGAGAGGAAGATATGTTTCATCAGGGATATTTACAATTTCGTCAACGGTTTTAAATTGTCCAGGTTCCCATAAAAGAATCCGAGGCCCAGCAGGAAATAAGTCAGGTCTCTTCATTTCCACAACGCCCGATTCAAAACAAGCAGTCACCAATTCTCCATTTCTGGAAGCATCTACGTGATAGTGAAAACTGATGCCTTGATCTTGATAAATCATTATCACCTGAAATGGCAAAACATCCCCAGGCAAATCACCATCAAATGTTTTCATCCATACTTCATCTGGAACACCATATAAAGCCATCATTGTTTTGGGGTCATATCCAGGAATATTCATGGATTTCACGGCAATCTGGCGAATAATTCCAGTAACCGACTCTAAAGAAGTGTAATCTTCCAAATGATTAGGAATCACAAACTCTGGTACGTTTTCTATCCATTCTGGCTGAAACAAATCCAACACAATAAACTTAAACTTCGGAAATTCAAAACAAATCTGATGCTTCCTGTTGCTTAATTTCTTGCTCCCTGCTTGCTTTTACTGGATGGTGGTTGATGGGAAACGGCTGGATATCTATCCAAAGCGAAAGTCCTATGGTATGGGCAATTATCTTATCTCAGTAACCCCAAAAATCCGATGGCGTATCAATGCAAGGGCTTTCATTTGGGTTGGTGAACTTTTCATAGAACGTTTGCGGCGTCAAATCCGTTTTTTCTTCCAGCGGAAAATAAATTTCATCGGGAGTGTTGGCAACTTCGTCAATGGTTTTAGGCAATCCTGGTTCCCATAACCAAATTCGAGGTGAAACAGGGAATAATTCCGGTCTTTCTTTTTCCACTACTCCTGGTTCAAAACATACAGTAACCGTATCCTCAATTCTGGAAGCATCAACATAGTAGTGAAAACTGATCCCTTGATTTTGGTATATGATTATCAATTGAAATGGTAAAACATCTCCAGGCAAAATATCCCCAAATGTTTTCATCCATACTTCATCTGGAGCACCATATAAAGTCATCATTGTTTTGGGATCATATCCAGGAATATTCACGAGTCTACATAAATTCCGCGAATAATTCCGGATTCATTCCACCATAATCAACATAACTAAAACGGTGGATCACAATAGATTCAGGTAAAGGGATTTTCACTAAGGCACCTTTAGATGACTTAGTAAATTTTCATAGCAAAAGACCTTAAAAATGGTTCAATATCTTGCCAGTTTGTTTGCCCTGGAGTAGCTCCCCACCAACAAGGCAACAAACAGTCTGGATTTTGATTGTCTTGTAATAAAGACAGAACTTTTGCTGCTGCTTCATCTGGTGGCAAAGTTGGCAATGGCGTTGGGGTAACTGTCGCGGTAGGTGTAGCTGTTGGCACTTGTGTTGGGGGAATAGGTGTTGATGTTGGCGAAATAGCGGTTTCTTTGGTGGTCGTGTTGGGCTTGGTGACAGTGTCGCTGTTTCGTTGGCACAGATGTGGGGGAGGCAATGGTTGGTGTGGGGGGCAAAACGGCCGTTTCCCCATCACCAAAACCCGCGCAAGCAGAAAGAAAAACAACAGTCAGTAGAAGAATCCATTTGATGACAGAAAAATAGCTAACCTTCATTTCTTGCTCCCTGCTTGTCTTTACTGGATTGTGTTTGATAGAAAACGGCCGTTATTACTTGCATTGTGGTGGAGATAATCAATTCCATCTCAATTGTATGGGTTATGACTTACGAAGCAACGTATAATACTCTGGGAAATCTATTGATAATTGAAGAGGGACGATGCAATCATTACTCACCAAAGCGAGATTTTAATTATGGGAATCAGACTAAAATACTCAATTCCAATTTCATTGCGAACGGCAGCAATAATTTTTGTGGTAGTCGTTTTATATTTATTAGCAAAAGGTTTTTATCGAGCAGATGAATGGCAAACATTTGATAGCAACCCTACTCGTTATACAACAGAATATCCAGATGGTTATAGAATAGAATACCCTGCTAATTGGAATACCGAAGTATTCAAAGGTTATCATAACTCAGTGGATCTTCGTGCATATTTTCACCCACCCATTTTGTCAAATCATCGTTCTTTACAAATCTATTGGCATTCATTAGATGAAATGGATTTGCAAAGTGTTCTTGAATGGGGAGATGAGGCCATGTCGATTCGGGCAATACCTAAACCAACTCCAATTGTGACACAAACTGTAGGTGTGGGAAATTATGCGGCGATAAAAAAAGAATACACGCATATCACGAAGCAAAATGATTATCAAGTTTCCTATTTTATCATTGAAGATAATGAAGTATTTCTGTTGGCTTTTTACGCTAAAGAATATGATGAACAGACAGAAGCAGTTTTTGAGCGAATGTTAGCTTCTTTTGATATTTACAAGTGATGGAAACCGAAAAATTGCTAGCCTTCATTATTTGCTTCCTTTTAAATTTTAAATCATTGTTCTTTACAAATCTATTGGCATTCATTAGATGAAATGGATTTGCAAAGTGTTCTTGAATGGGGAGATGAGGCCATGTCGATTCGGGCAATACCTAAACCAACTCCAATTGTGACACAAACTGTAGGTGTGGGAAATTATGCGGCGATAAAAAAAGAATACACGCATATCACGAAGCAAAATGATTATCAAGTTTCCTATTTTATCATTGAAGATAATGAAGTATTTCTGTTGGCTTTTTACGCTAAAGAATATGATGAACAGACAGAAGCAGTTTTTGAGCGAATGTTAGCTTCTTTTGATATTTACAAGTGATGGAAACCGAAAAATTGCTAACCTTCATTATTTGCTTCCTGCTTGTCTTTACTGGATTGTGTTTGAGGGAGAACGGCCGTTTTCAACAAATGGCCCATCAATAATCCCAAAAATCCGATGGCGTATCTATGCAAGGGCTTTCGTTTGGGTCAGTAAACTTTTCATAGAACGTTTGCGGCGTTAAATCCGTTTTTTCTGCTAAAGGGTAATAAGTTTCATCAGAGACGTTGGTGATCTCATTAACTGTTCTGTACTGCCCAGGTTCCCACAAGCGAATTTGAGGTCCGACAGGGAATAAGTCAGGTCTGTGCGCCTCCACTATCCCAGGCTCAAAACAGACCGTAACCGTATCATCAATTCTGAAAGCACCAACATAGTAGTGAAAACTGATGCCTTGTTCCTGGTAAATCATTATCAATTGAAATGGCAAAACACCCTCAGGCAAATTATCATCAAATGTTTTCATCCATACTTCATCCGGGACCCCATACAAAGACATCATTGTCTTAGGATCATATCCAGCTATATTCATGGAATGTATGGAAATACCACGAATAATCCCATTTTCATCCCTACCATAACCAACGTAACTAAAGCCATGTTCTGCTACAGATGACGGTAACGGAATTTTTACCAATGCTCCTTTGGGAGACTCTTCAATCTTTATAGCAAAAGACTTCAAGTGCGGCTCAATATTCTGCCACTGCGTCTGTCCTGGAGCGGCTCCCCACCAGCAAGGCAGCAAGCAATCAGGATTTTGATTATCTTGCAATAAAGATAAAACTTTTGCTATTGCTTCATTTGGTGGCAATGTTGGTAATGGTGTTGGTGTAACTGTCGCTGTAGGCGCGACTGTTGGCACTTGTGTTGGGATAATAGCAGTTTCTTCTGGCGGTCGTGTTGGGCTTGGTGTCCGTGTTGCTGTTTCGGTTGGCACAGATGTGGGGGAGGCAATGGTTGGTGTGGGGGGCAAAACGGCCGTTTCCCCATCTCCAAAACCCGCGCAAGCCGAAAGGAAAACAACAGTCAGTAGAAGAATCCATTTGATGACAGAAAAATTGCTAACCTTCATTTCTTGCTCCCGGCTTGTCTTTACTGGATTGTGTTTGATGGGAAACGGCCGTTACTCAACTAACAAAACGATTTAAGATTAACAATGAAAGATTACTTCACGATAATTCATAAAAGTATCGAAAATAGAATATTAAACAGATCGCTGATAATATAAATTGAAAAAAGCCAACTCGACGGGCACGAAGATCATGGACATAGCTATATACTCGGTTACTCGGAATTGGACATACTCGCGTCAGAACAGCAAATATGCCATTCAAAAATGCCATTGCTGGAAAAATAATTGCTGAGCCTTGCGTAAAAGTTGCCAAAGGGATGACCAAAAGTATTGTCAGCAACGGAAACCCAAACCATATCCATTTCCCTAAATAGCCTCCCGATGCCCAGTAATCTAACCCACGCAAAGGTGCATTATTCCATTCAAACAGTCGCGGAAAAAACAGAAGCCCCATGCCAATTAACAAGAATGTTCCGTTCATCATTTTTGCTCAACCCTGCTTGCCTTTACTGGATTGTGGTTGATGGAAAACGGCCGTTATCCCCATCCCCATCATTTTATCACCATTTTGCGGCAGAACCTACGCACTCAAACCATATCACTCTGTTCAAACCGTCCTGTGCTATAATGCTGCTAACCCAATCTGGAGGATTCGTATGAGTCGTATCAACTGGAAAACCTACATCACTACCGATCCCGATTTACATCATGGCGACCCGTGCATTAGCGGTACACGTATCCCCGTAGCCACCATCGTAGGCAGTTTGGCCGATGGCATGACGCCAGATGAAATTATCGCCACATACCCTCAATTAAATGATTCAGCCATACAAGCTGCCTTAGCTTATGCCGCAGACGTCATGCGCCAGGAATTATTGATCCCTTTCGCCAGTTGACCCATGCACATCAAAGTTGACGAAGACCTTCCCCCCATTGCGGCTCGCTGGCTGCAAGAAAAAGGCTATACGGCAAGCACCGTAATCGATCAAGGAATGGGCGGCTGGAAAGACCCCAAATTATGGCAGGTCGTCCAGTCAGACAACCAGTTTTTGCTAACTGCGGATAAAGGTTTTGGCGACATTCGCGTGTATCCGCCCGGCTCTCATGCAGGAATCTTGCTTTTACGGCCTGATGAAGATGGCATCCGTCCGTTACTCGAATTATTGCAAATCACTTTGGAAAAGGTTGATTTCTCTCAGTTATCAGGCAATGTTGCTGTGGTAACACCTAGAGGATTACGCATCCGACGTCCCTCATAAGCCGCTTCATACTGGCACGACTAAAAACAACAGTCAGCAGAAGACTCCATTTGATGACAGAAAAATAGCTACCCTTCATTTTTTGCTCCCGGCTTGTCTTTACTGGATTGTGTTTGAGGGAGAACGGCCGTTACTCCCCATCACCATCATTTTATCACCATTTTTGCGGCAGACACCCTCGCATCTTGTTAACTATTTGCTGTTAAAACGGCCGTTACCTAATATGATATAATCCAACCAAGCTAAACTTGGAGGATTCAGATGACGATGTTAGCGGGAAACAGTTCTGCACAAATGAATCAAGCGTGGCAAATCGTTAATAGATTAAACGTACAAGAGAAAATAGTGTTGGCAAAACTATTGCTCGACAGCGTTGTTGCCGCTGAGGCAGGTGACGACGCCGATTGGCAGCATCTTTCTTTGTCTGCCTTTGAGGCTGATTGGGAAAATCCAGAAGACGCCATTTATGACAATTGGAGGGAGCTTTATGACCAACCATCAACGGGGTGATGTGGTTCTGATTCCCTTTCCTTTTACCGATTTAGGTAATCGGCAAGAAATTTCCAGAAATAAATCATGCGAAACCTTGCCGATTCCTTCGAGGAAACCGCAGATTTGAGCGTTACAGTTATCAGAAAACTTTCTGCGGTTTACCTAACCGCCACAAAAACACGCCCAGCAATCGTTATTAGCAGTCAACTTTACCACGAAGTTCGGTCAGAATTATTACTTGCCTACGTTTCTTCTCAAGTCAGTAAAGCAAACCCTCAAATTGATTACTTGTTAACAGATTGGGCTGCGGCTGGTTTACCTAAGCCTTCATTTTTACGCCCAAAAATAGCGGCAATTGAACCATCGCTTGTTGTTTATCGTGTGGGGCATCTATCCGTAGCTGATTTGTCTGCTGTTAACGATTGTTTACGCCGAGCAATGGATTTATAACGGCCGTTTCCTCCCCATGACCCGCACAAGCAGACAGAATAATAGCTGTACTCTTGCTCCCGGCTTGTCTTTACTGGATTGTGTTTGATGGAAAACGGCCAGTTCCCCTTCCCCATCATTTTATCACCATTTTGCGGCAGAACCCTCGCGCCATTATTAACAAATCACAATTGCCTATTCATAAATCAGTTTCTCAAGCGACCTTGTTATCAGTTATACTTAAAAAGAAAGTCATTTGATAGATTGGCGAGGGTATAAAATGGAAATTCCAATGACAGCAATAGAAATGACAGGTACAGTGAATGAAGATAGTCAACTCATCCTTGATGGGACACTTCCTTTTGCTGGGCCAAAACGTGTGAGAGTTATCGTCTTATCAACGCTTGACGACGAAGTAGATGAACTTACCTGGTTACAAGCCGCGTCCCGTAATCCTGCATTTGCGTTCCTTGCTAATCCAGAAGAAGATATTTACTCATTAACAGATGGACGGCCGTTCACAGATGAAATATAAAGTCGTCCTCGTCCCATATCCGCCGGGAATTGGGTCAGTTGTCGCCGTAGCCACCCTTAATGCCGCCCAAGAAAAAAGAATATCAGAAGCGCAGCGAGCCACCAGAGAACGGAATACCGCCCTGGATGCGCTGGAAGACTGGTACATAGAGTTCCGCGAATTATCACGCATTGTCCTGATGGATGATCCGCAGTATTTAGAAGCATTGGGCCTGGGCATCGTGGCGTAACAAAAAAGTTCCCGGAATCGTGCAGGTTCCGAGAATTTTTGCTCGCTTTTAGTACCTTATGAATGAACTGCTTGTACAAAAAACAAGGATTTTGCATCGAATTAACGCGAATTAACGCGAAAAAGAAATTCGTGAAAATTCGCGCCAATTCGATGCCATAAACTTTTTTGGTTCTGGCTTGTCCAGGATTGACCCCCATTCTTATTTAGAAAAACGTCACTTCCCCGTCGGTGTGCCATCGTTTCCCAATCCGCCCAATTCGACTAAAATACACACGCGATTAGAATGACAACAAGGATTTAGAAAACGAAGGATAAGAAAACAACAAAATCCGCGATTTTCTAAACTCCTGCATCCAAAAGGAAACAAATGCGCATTGAAAAAGCAAGCCATACAGCAGACAAAGGTTGGTATGTCGGGCCCTGGAATTCAGGCCTGACAATTTCAGTTGGCTATGCCAACGAAGGTATCGACCAACCTCACCTGCACACCGAAATCAACGAAATCTACCTCGTGGCAAATGGCACCGCCGACATCCGTGTCGAGCAAGAAACCATCACCCTCACTCCGGGCGACATGATAGTGCTAGAACCAGGCGAAGCACACACATTCCTCTCCAACTCACCCAATTATTTCCACTTTGTTATCCACACCCCAGGCTTAAGCGGAGAACGTGCGCAAACAGAGAAAACGGCCGTTTCCCACGCCCACCTCGGTCTATAACCATATGCTAACGACAACACGCGCCCGCTGGCTTTCCCTCATACTGCTTACCATCGCACTCCTGGCTCTGCTTGGCCTGGGCGCACTCAAACTCCGTCAGGATTTTCTACTGCGCGGCATCCCCGCCGAACTGCCCGGCCCCATCGCCCACGCCGGTACGCAGCTCGGCCTCAATGTCTACCTCAACCAGTACGACGACGACGAACTAGCGGAAAACCTCACCCAGATTGCGGACGCAGGTATCCAGCACATCAAACAGCCCTTCTATTACAGTGAAGATTTTGATTGGGATGAGGCAGATAGGGTGATAACGGCCGTTACCGCCGCCAATCTCACCCTCACTCCCCTGCTCGACGGCAACCCCGCCGACAACTTCGCCCCGCCCGCCAATCCCAACGACTACGCCCAGTGGGCAGAGAGCGTTCGCCCAGCGCTACGGCGACCACATCCAAGCCTACATCATCTGGGACGAACCCAATCTGACAACCCATTGGGGCAATCAGCCCGTCAACGCCGCCGAATACGCCGCCCTGCTCACCGCCGCCAGCGCCGCCATCCGCCGCGCCGACGCCGATGCTGTCATCGTCGCCGCCCCGCTCGCGCCCAACGAAGAAACCGGCCCCCAAAACCTCGCCGACCATCTGTATTTGCAGCAGCTCTACGAAGAAGGGGCAGGCCCGGCCTTCGACGTAGCCGCAGGCAAGCCCTACGGCTTCTACACCAGCCCCGCCGACCGCACAGTCGCCCCCGACACCCTCAATTTCAGCCGCCTCATCCTCCTGCGCGAAGTGATGACCCGCAATGGCGACGGCGATAAAGCGCTCTGGGCGGGCAACTGGGGCTGGAACAGCCTGCCCGCTGGCTGGACGGGCGACCCGTCCGCTTGGGGTAGCACCACCGCCCAAGAACAAGCCGACTGGACCCTCGCCGCCCTGGATCGCGCCAGCAAAGAATGGTCCTGGGCAGGCACCCTCTTCCTGGAAAACTGGGAACCAGATGCGCCGGAAGATGACGCGCATTGGGGGTTTAGTGTCAAAGAGAGATTGGAGATTAGAGATTGGAGATTAGGCATACAATCTCCAATCTCCAATCTCCAATCTCCAAATATTGCTCTCCCTGGCTTCCATTTCGCCTCGCCCGATGATCCGGCGCAGGTTTATGAAGGGGGGTGGCGTTTTTCGCCGGAGTTTGGGGCGGATATTAGCCAGACGGCAGACGGGGAAGCGCCAGACAAGGTGACGTTTACCTTTTGGGGGACGGATGTGGGGCTGCGGGTGCGCCGTGCCAATTTCCGGGCGCGGCTGAATGTGACGGTAGACGGTCAACCGGCCAACGCCCTGCCGCAAGATGAGAACGGCGCGGTTCTCGTCCTCACCGCCGCCGACCCGAATGAAGATTATCTAACGATTGAACCCGTCGCCACGAAGCTGGAACCAGGCGTCCACACGCTGGAAATTGTGGCGAATCGCGGCTGGGATCAGTGGGCGCTGAATGGCTTTTCGGTGCGGTATGCGCCATCCTTCGACAAGCTCAGTACAAGCTCTCTAGTCTGGCTGATGGGGATTTTGGCGGGAACGGCCGTTTTCGCCTTCATTCTCGCCATTTACTGTGCCACCCAGGCACAGTGGGGCGCGTGGCTGCGTGACAAGACCCGCTGGTATGCGGGGTTGAGTGACAAGATGCAGATGGGGATAACGGCCGTTACCGCTGCCATCGTCGCCCTCACCGCCTGGCTCACCTGGGGCGCAGAAGCGGCGGGCATGTACCGGCGGCTGGGTGACGGGGCGCAGTTGGCACTGACGGCTGGCGCGGCGGCCGTTTTCTACGTCGCGCCCAGTTTTTACATCTACATCGTCGCCCTCCTCGTCCTGTTCCTGCTCATCTATTTTCGACCGGCCTGGGGCGTGGCGCTCATCGCCTTCTGCATCCCGTTTTACGTGCCGCCACTGCCGAAAGCCATCTTCCAATTCCGCTTCTCCCCCGTCGAGATTTTCACATTGGTAACACTAGGGGCGTGGCTTTTACGTTCAATTACCGATTGGCGCGTCCGCGTTAAAGCCCCCCTCTCAGTCTCCCCCCAAGGGGAGGAGAAGCACATCTCAGCGGAGTCTGCACGCCCACGTGCAGACGGGGCGACTCAACCGGCACGTGGGCGTGCCTCGCTCCTCAAGTCTGTAGACTATGCCGTCTTAGCCCTCGTTTTAGTGGCAACTGTCTCCCTGTTCTTCACAGAACGATTAGGCGTAGCCACCAACGAGTGGCGCATGGTCATCATCGAGCCAGCCCTGTTTTATTTGCTATTGCGCGGCGTAAACCTGAAAGATAATGAGATGTGGGTAGTGCTGGATGCGTTTGTGCTCAGTGGTCTGGGGCTGGCGCTCTTTGGCCTGTGGCAGTACGCCTTCATCCCCGACAGTTTGATTACGGCCGAGGGCGGCTTGATGCGCGTACGCTCGATTTTTGGCTCGCCCAACAATCTGGCGCTCTATCTGGGGCGCATCCTGCCCCTGCTGGCCGCCATGCTGTTCCTGGGCAAGCAAAATGGCTCACGACGCTGGTTCTACACGCTGTTCCTCGCGCCGATGGCGGTGGCGGTGCTGCTCAGTTTTAGCAAGGGTGCCTTGATTTTGGGCTTACCCGCCGCGTTTGTATATGTTTTTTGGCGATGGCAGCAGGTAAACGGCCGTTCTACCTGGCCCTATGTTATTTTGTTTGGTGTCCTGGGGGTGGTCGCGTTTGCCATTGCCCTGCAAATTCCCCAAATCGCCGGGCGCATCGACCCGCGCAGTCAGACCGGATTCTTCCGCCTCAATTTGTGGCAGGCCAGCCTCAACATGGTCAAGGCGCATCCCTGGTTTGGCGTCGGCCTGGACAATTTTCTCTACGCCTATCGCGGTCGCTATATTTTGGATGCGGCGTGGCAGGAGCCAAACTTGAACCATCCCCACAACATTTTCCTGGACTTTGCCACGCGCCTGGGTATTTTTGGGCTTCTCACGGGCATCTGGCTGTTCTGGGAAGCAGGGAAACGGTTATGGCGCAGGGCTGAAAGGGTAACGGCCGTTTGGCAGCCAGTGCTGGTAGGCTTCGGCGGCGTTTTGCTGGCTATCCTCTTTCACGGCCTGGTAGACCACAGCTTCTTCCTGGTCGATTTGGCCTACAGCTTCATGTTAGTCTTGGGAACGGCCGTTTGGCTGGCAGAGAAACAGTCAGCAAATACGTAACTTTAGCAAAACGGTTGTGTTTCTCATTACGGTACTATCAATTCGTGGTAGAATTGTTGCTTGACAACTCGTCACCTGTCTCTACAATTGAGCAGTTGATTTCAAGATATCCCTGAAGGAGAGAAAATAAATGAGTGACACACAAAACGACACACAAGAGCGTGTAACCGCCATTATTGTTGATTTATTGGGCGTAGAAGAAGATCAGGTTGTCCCCCCAGCCCGTTTCCGTGAAGATTTGGAAGCAGATTCCCTGGATCTAGTCGAACTGATCATGGCTTTTGAAGAAGAATTCGATGGCGAAATTTCTGACGAAGAAGCCCAGAAAATCACAACCGTTGGTGAAGCAATTACCTACATCAACGAACGTATGCGTTCCTAAGTTTCACAGAATTTTGGGCAAATAAACTGAGTGCGTAGTGCTTGGTTTTAAGGTTTATGAAAACGGCCGTTTCTAGCTTGAAGGAGAAACGGCCGTTTTTTGTTACTCATTGTCTATTATCACCGATCTTCAGGGCAAAACTCAGCATATTCATCCACACAAATCTCATCCCAAGTACGGAACCCGTCTGCAATAACCGTTTCCGCAATATTGTCTTTGGTCACCGCCAGCGGAATCAGTTTCAAGAAAGGCAAATTACCCTGTCCATTGTTGATAGTATCTGAGGTTAAAGAAGCCACGTCTTCCCCGTTTAACAACGCAATTGCTGCTTCAGCCGCTGCTTTTGCTTCTAACTCAATCGGTTTATAGACGGTCATGGTTTGCCAACCAGAGAGGATGTTTTGGAAACCTGTTACCGTGGCATCCTGTCCACTCAGCGGAATCGGATCAAGACCCTGGCTTTTAAGGACATCTACAACCGCACTTGCCAAGCCATCATTGCCTGCAAAGGTAGCATCAACATCGCCATCAGCAGCCGACAAGGCTTGTTCATAAATAATATAGGCTTGCTGATTATCCCAATCAGGAACGGCCTGATCACCAACCAATTTCCAATCACCGGCTTCATAATGCGGCTCCGCAACAGAGAAGTAACCCTGACGGAACAAAGTAGCATTGTTATCGGTAGGCGACCCGTTAAGCTGAATCACACGTTTTGGATCGGCATCTAACCCATCAATCACAGGTTCTAATGTTTCTCCCATGAGGCGACCAACCGCTTCATTATCAAAACTGATATACATATCAGCTCCAGGCCCTTCGATAGTCAGCCGATCATAATCAATGACGCGAATGCCCGCTTCCCGTGCCTTTGAAATAATGGTTGAACCACTGCCGCTGTCCAGATTAACAAACAACAAGACTTTAGCCCCATTGGCAATCGCCTGGTCAGCTTGCGTTTGTTGAATACGTGAATCACCCTCGGCATTGACAATCGTATAATCGACCCCAGCTTCTTCAAATGCTGCTTCAAAGAATCGCCGATCATCTGCTTCCCAACGGTCGGAAGACGTGGAATCAGGTAATAGGACGGCAATGCTGCCCGTGCCATCAAACACGACGGAGGTGTTTGGTGTCGGTTCAGCGGTTGCAGGGGGAATTTCTGTGGCATCAGGTGTACCAATGCCAGTGGAGCAAGACACAACAAAGAGCGCTAAAATGATCAATGTCGTAAGCCACAGGTATCGTTTCATGAAGTGGTCTCCTTTGAGGTAGCCATACTACATAGTGTGGTAAGTCATTTGTGGGATTCATGACCTACTGTTCAATGGGATTATGACCCCATTATATGACAAAAGATGGAGATTAACGCTGTGCCACTATAGGATTTTAGTCACTTGGGCTTCTTCCCGCTTCAACTGAGTCTCCTATTTCCTGTTCTAAAAATTCAGTCAGGCTGGTTAACAGGGGCATGAGGTTTTCAACGGAAAAGTCGTTGTCTTGGGGGACGTGGATGCGCGGGATGAAGTAGCCGCCAGGAATGGTGCTCACATCGGCAAAAGAGATGTCGATAGCGCCCAGCTCTTTGAAGGCGTAGTTATCGGATAGGGGCAGGTGTTTGAGGTTAAGAACCTGTGTTTGGGGCAAATGGGTTTGTACGTGTGGGGCAACTTTGCGGGCAATGGCATCGTTTTTGTGGTGGACGATGAGGGGGATTTGGCCGCGTGTTACACAGTCGAGGCAAATGATGGCGGCGTTTTGATAGGGATGGCCTTGTTGCTGCCACTGTTTGCGTAAGCCGGTCGCACCGAGCAGTCCGAGTTCTTCATTATCAAGGAAAGCAAATTGAACAGATTGGCGCAGGTGGGGTTTATCTTGGAGCCAATCAGCAAGAGCAAGCAGGGAGATGACGCCGCTGGTATTGTCTTCGCGGTTGTGGGGATTGGGGATGAAGAGAGAGATGAATGACAAGCCAAAGAGCAGGAGTAACAGGGTTGTGATTGTTTTGAGTACGGGTGCCCATTCAGGGAAGAAGTTTGCCAGCAAGCTGGGGCCGTAGATGACGAGGAGGAGAAGGATCAAGCCCTCGTATTGCCGCGTGTGACCGAGAAATTTGAAGAGGGGCGACATCCAAAAGGGGGCGATGGTGGGGGTGTCGATGTGGGCTAAGAAGATGACTTTTGGCTTCTCGCATTCGGTGATAAGCAAGCGGTTTTTGAGCAGCGCTTTGACGGTAAGCCGTTCGGTTTGGTAGCTGCGTCGTTTCAGTTCTTGCTCAAGTTCATCAAGAAAAGCTTCTTTTTGTGCTTTTTTGAGGCGGACGGGAAATTTTTCAGCGAATGTTTTGTCGTATTGTTGAATGAGGTCTTGGTTCATGGAGAAAGTTTAGCAGATAGTGGAAGAAAGTGTTTAAAAAGCGAAGAGGACAGCCCCACTAGCTGTCCTCTTCTTCCCACTATTTCCCACTGAACCGCGCATTTCAGCACAAGTCACTTAGTATAATAATGAAAAACGGCCGTTACCACTACAGCTATCATCACGGGAAATGAGGACTCTTTTTTGGGTATTGTGTACATAAGACTTGTTCCTGAATAAAAAAGGGACACTGATACGGTCGAACGCTGATAAAAAAACCTCAGCGTTCGACCGTATCAGTGTTCTAAAAATTTACTATGGCTATTTGGGAACAACTCTATAAGACAACAAGGAGGTCTGTGGGGAGGTTTGTGTACGTGTTTAAAAAGCGAAGAGGACAGCCCCACTAGCTGTCCTCTTCTTCCCACTATTTCCCACTGAACCGCGCATTTCAGCACAAGTCACTTAGAATAATAATGAAAAACGGCCGTTGCCGCTACGGAGAGCTTTACAAATTCAGAGGATGGTTTTTGGATAATGTTCACAAATGCCAACGCCCCCACCCTAGCCCTCACCCAAAGGGAGCGGGGATCGGCGGGGCAACTGGATAAAAAAGGTGCTACCCGGACAGGTTTCTTCATTGTAGCCAGGGCTTTCGACCCAAATTTTGCCATGATGCGTTTCGATGATGCCTTTAACAATGGCAAGCCCCAGACCCGGTCCGCCGCCTTTAAATTTAGTTTTGCCGGTGGAATGGAGATTCACTTCGCCAGTTTGGAAAAACTTCATGAAGATGAGTTCTTGATTTGCAGGATCAATGCCAATGCCTGTGTCTTGGATGCTAATTTCTATGGTATCGGATTGGGGAGAACGGCCGTTTACCACAATCTTCCCCCCGTCTGGCGTAAACTTAATTGCATTAAGGATGAGTTGACGCAATGCTTTGTATAACGCTTCTGGATCAGCCTGGATAGACCCTATTGTTTGCAAGGACGGATGAATCAGCAGGCTGATGTCACGTTCCAGCAATGAGTCTTCTAAAGATTGCCGTATTTGGTACAAAACAGGGTAGAGTGACACCTCTTGAAAATAAAGTTGCAATTCTTGATTATCAATTTTGGCAACATCCAGCATATTTTCTACAACTTCGTTTAATCGTTGCGCCCCCTTGTTGATGCCCTCAACAATCTTGATTTGTGACGGGTTTTGGGCAAGCGTGGGGTCTGAAGAAAGGATGTGACAGTAACCACTAATGAGGGATATAGGAGTAAAAAGCTCATGGGAGGCGACATGAATGAAATCTGATTTTGTCCGGTCTAGCCGTTCTAATTGGGCATAAGCGGTTTGCAGGTCTTCTGTGCGTATTTGGACTTCTTCTTCAAGGGTACTATTGAATCGGGAAAGCTGATCGTAGATACGGGCATTTTGTAAAGCGAGAACGGCTTGTGAAGAGAAGGCTGTAGCCAGTTCAATGTCGGCGTCTGTGAAGGGCATCAAGAAATTGCGGGCTAACGATAAAATGCCAATTACTCGGTCTTGATGAACAAGTGGCAGCCCCAACCAGGCTGCGGGTGATAACAGAGATGGAATATTGGGCCAGCCGGGGTGTTCCAGGGGATTGGTGATGGATAACGGCCGTTTTGTGCCTAACACCTGATAAAAAACGTCATTGCTCTCTCTTGAAATGGGAATCGCCACCCGGAGCAGTCCCGTATCTGAGGGGAAGCCCCTGGCCGCGGCAAACTCCAGCTTATCATCCTGGAAAATAAGGACGGCCCCATAATCGAATGCAACCAGTTTTTTTAGTTCATCCAGGATAAGTGTAAGCACTTTGCGTAGATCAAGCGTACTGGTGAGTGCTTGTCCAATCTCATTCATCGTTTCCATGAAATGTGCTTGCTGCTTAAAACGTTCTGTGAGCAGTTTGTTTTTGAGATGGGTGGTAATACGCGCCAGCAATTCTCTTTGGCTCAAGGGGCGCGTAATGTAGTCCACTGCCCCCACGTTAAACCCCTTAATTTTTTCTTCAGTAGCGGCCAAAGATGTCATGAAAATAACAGGGATTTCTTTTGTGTCTTCATTCGCTTTGAGTTGACGGCATGTTTCAAAGCCATCCATTTCTGGCATCATCACATCAAGGAGGATGAGGTCTGGCTGCTGGTTTTGAATGGACTGGAGGGCTAAACGGCCGTTTTGGGCAACCATCACCTGAAAGCCACTATTTTTCAACAGCGTGGAAACAACCGTCCGATTGGCTTCGGTATCGTCAACAACAAGAATCGAAAAATTAGCGCTGTCGAAATCAGGTGAATCAATCACAAGCACACTTATGGTAGCTAAACAGTTTA
>CAVVFA010000033.1:0-13842 GCA_963747345.1 uncultured Chloroflexia bacterium
TCAATTCGCTGTTTGCCAGGGTGTAGCCTTGTAGGGAAATGTGATCCCCAAAAGGAAGGGTAACGGCCGTTTCCATTTCTGTAATCGGTTCGGCCGGCACAGCATACACCACAAAGCGCACGTCCTGGTTCCATTCGCTGGTGGCCTTGAAGGTGTTTTCATCCAGCCAACTCTCGACAATACGTTCCGGGTCTTGCTGACCATCGCCCCAATAAACCACGTAGAGCCGCTCATGCTGGGCGGCGATTTTTGCCAGTTCGGCCTGAATCTGCTCACGCCCCATGCCCGCCAGAGGCAGTGGGTAGACCGGTGCGCCCTCGGTGTGGTAGTAGGTAAACACTTCCCACTGGTTGGCCGCGTTGAGGATGATGCCGGCGTTGGCGTGATTGTCGGCGGTGATTTGAGCCGCCATGCCGCGGTAATCGGCGCGGGCATAGGCAGGATTGGTGTATAGGTTGGCAAGCGATTGCACGATGCCTAAAGTCACCATCAAGCTGAGGAAAACAAGCAAACCGATATATTGCAAGCGCCATTTGCCATAAAAAAAGTAGTTTTCCACGGATTGCACAGATTGCACAGATTTTTTGTTGGACTGTCTGCTTTTTTGAGAAGAGGCAAAGACAACAAGCGTGATCATGATGGCAAAAGGGGCGATAACTGTGAGCAGCATTTTGAACAGTTGCGGCTCAAAGGCGCCCACGTAATAAGCCGCTAATATGGGAACGAGGAGGGCTGTCAGCCAAACGGCCGTTCGCCAACTCCTGTCCAGCACAACTCCCAGACCCATGAGGATGAAAACGGCCGTTAACGGCACCACCGCCTCTTCTGCGGTAAGCGTATGCCCAAAAGCCAGCCAACGGAAAACCGCCAGCAAAAAATCGGGCAGAAACGGCCGTTCTGTCGGCCCGCCGCCAATATTCCCCAAGAAAATGGGCAGCCAGGGCAGATAGAGCAAGAAGGTGGCGAGCATCATGGCGAGCCAGGTAGAATGGAAAGATTAAAGATTGAAGATTAGCGATTCGACGATTGAGCCACCATCTTTAATCTTCTAAGTCTCAAATCTTTAATCATTAAAATCAGAAGCATCCCATTCTGCGCCACAATCACGGCGGGAAAGGAGTAATGCGTATACAAGCCAAGCGTCGCAAAAATCACGTACCCCACAGCCAGCACAACGACCTTTTTCTGATTTCTGCCTTCTGCCTTTCTGCCTTATTGTTTCCCACCACCAAAGCAGGAATAAAGTAGAAAGGGTGGCTTCGAGAGCCAGTAAGGCATACATGCGGGCTTCCTGGCTGTAGTAGATGAGCGGGGGAGAAACGGCCGTTATGAGGGTTGAGAGGAGAACGGCCGTTAAAACAAACCTCTTGTCCCTTTGTGCCTTTGTCGCCTCTTGTAATAAAAAGCTAACCTTCCCCAACGCCATCGTGCCCGCCACCACCACCAACCCCGCAAACGCCGACAGCGACCGCAAGCCAAACTCAGAATCCCCCACCAACTCGCGCCAGCCGCGCAGCAGCAAATAATAAAACGGCGGATGAATATCGCTGGCCGTGCCTTCCAGAATAAGCTGAATCGAACGCTCACTCAGCCGCGCACTGTTGCCCTCATCATTCCATAAGGATTGCGCATCAAGATTGTGGAAACGGAGAAAGGTTGCCAACAGCAAGATGAGAATGGTAAAAAGAAGAAACTTAAACCGCAGAGGACGCAAAGGACGCGGAGAAGATTCGGGCGGGCTGATTTCAATCTCCAATCTCTAATCTCCAATCTTCTTCGGCATCAACCAGGCCAGCAGCGCATAAAACAAGATGGCGCTGCTAATCGTAAAAAGCAAAGGACGCAGGGCATCCCAGCGATACAGCCACGCGGCCATCGGCTCAACCACTTGTTCGCCAGTGGCATATGCGGCCACCGCCTCAAACACCGGCAGCGGCGTAAAATCCGGCTCCATCATGCGAAAATAATACCAGGATTCCCCCTGCTCCGAATCCCCGGCACGCTTGAAAAACCAGACGTTATTCACCCCCACCCAGGGCCATTCTGCCTGCTGACGTTGGAACGCTTCAACCGTGTATTTCGCCTGTTCCTCTTCTGTCACCCGGCCAAAATTAGCAGGAATCTCTTCCGGAACCGTATTCCAGCCCATCTCACTGATCCAGATCGGTTTATGCGCGTCACCATTTTGCACCATCAAATCCCGCACCAGCATGTTATGCGGATAATTGATAACGGTTGGCCGCAGCCGCTGATCCGTCGCCCCAGACCACAAACCATAACCCTGCGTCGAAAACACATCAAAACAAGCTCCCGCTCCGGCATTGTACATGCGCTGGAGGAAAATCAGGTCGTTCATATGACGGCCGTCCATCGCCAGCGTAGGCGTCAAGGCCGCCGCCAATACCACCGCTTCCGGGTCTACTTCCTTGATGCGCCGGTAGCCTTCGCACAACAGCGCCGTATACGCTTCCGGGTTCACATCCTGCAAGCCCCACTCTTCATTGCCATTTGGCTCATTCCACAACTGATAATAATGCACCCGCCCCTGATAACGAGTTGCCACCGCTGCTGCAAAATCGCCAAAATCCGCCAGATTGTCCGGGGGCGCCATCGAACCAATCGTATCCGTCATCGCCCGCGTCCAGGCTGGCGGATTGCTTAAACGGGCGATAATTTCGATGTCGTACTGGTCGGCCAAATCCACAATCTGGTCATACTTGGCCCAGGCATCAACCGCGCCCACCGCCTCCATGTTCCGGCGATCTTCAAAGTCACCTTTGCCATGGATTTCGATGTCTTCCCAGGTAAATTCCTGGCGAATATGGGTGAAACCTGCTTCATGGAGCAATTTCAGACTCAATTCTCGCTTTTCCGGCTCCACTTCTTGCTGCAAAAAAGTATTGACACCAAAGGGAGAAACGTCGCCCTGTTCAGCCAACGCGTCAATGGCTAAATCAGGTGCAGGACGAACGGCCGTTTCCCACCAATGCACCACACCCCGCAACTGCGCCGGTAAGCTCTCCTCACCCGTCAAGTCATACAACGAACTGGCATGAGGCCACAAAGACACCACCAGCATGACCACAGCCAGCCCAATCACAATTTTCTTCAAAATCGATGCAGTTTTCTTCGACATAGAGCGCGATTATACCTGTTTTTCAAACCACAGCGCCCTTCGTTCGCACCCTCTCCCCAGCCCTCTCCCTGCAAGGGCAGGGAGCCGGTTCCCTCCCATTTTAGGGGGAGGGTTAGGGTGGGGTCGGTTGTGGCGAAAACTTCGTGACACAACAAAATATACAACTTTGCCACCTTGCCACTTTGCCACTCTGCAACTTTGCCACTTTGCCACCCCAAACCCATAATGCAGTGCGTCAAGTTTGTGTTACAATAATTTCCAAACTTTCCCAGCGATACGGTTTATGCGCTTCCAGGAACACATAAACCAGTCCATACAATCGCAAAAAAGAGGAGTCTATGTTAACCGGAATCGAAAAAGTACTGTTCATTTTATTGGTCATTTTCTCTCTGGTCGCCACTTATTACACCTTCAGCCAAATGATCAAAATCTGGCTGCGTGGTCAAGGCCAATTAAGCTACGACCACGCCGGTCGCCGCCTCAAAGATGGCATTATGGCCTTGTTCACACAGGGCCACATCATACGCCGTCGTAAGCTGGCTTCGTTTTTCCACTGGGGCGTCGCCTGGGGCTTCATCTTCTACGGCCTGGTTAACTTGCTCGACGTAGCCGAAGCGTCTTATCACCGGTTTCCACCTGCCCGACAACATCATCACCAATGTCTACGATCTGTTAGCCGACTTGTTTAGCGTGGCCGTGCTGGTTGGACTCGTGCTACTTCTTCCTGCGCCGCTTTGCCAAAAAAGACAGACATCTGCGCATCCGCGAAAACGTCATTGTGCATCCCAAAGCGCGGGATTTTGATGGCATCAACAAGGATTCTCTCATCGTTATCGTCTTCATTTTTCTGCATGTGGGCAGTCGTTTGCTTGGCTCTGCGTTTCTGTAACGCCGCCGAAGGTCTCAATCCGTGGGAACCATTCGCCAGTCTCATCGCCAGTTTCATGTCTGGCGTGCCGGAATCTGCGTTGATGTTTGGCTGGCATGTCACCTTCTGGCTGGCAATTGGTCTGGTTCTGCTCTTCTTGCCTTACTTCCCCTACACCAAACACATCCACCTCATGGTCGGCCCGTTCAACTTTATGACCAATCCTGAACGCACTTACCTGGGGCAAATGTTTACCTTAAATTTTGAAGACGAGTCCATTGAGCAGTTCGGAGCCAGCGATGTCTTTGATTTGAACCAGACGCAAATCGTAGACAGCTTTGCCTGTATTATGTGTAACCGCTGTCAGGATGCTTGCCCGGCTTACAATACCGGCAAAGAATTGTCTCCGGCCGCCATTGAAGTCAACAAACGGTACTATTTCCGCGAGAATATGGCGCTTTTGTCGAATGGCGGCAGTGTGGACGGCAGCAGCGGCAACGGCTCTGGTATTCCCTTGATGGGCACTATTCTCAGCGAAAGCGCGGTTTGGGCCTGTACGGCTTGTGGCGCTTGTATTGAGGCGTGTCCGGTGGGCAACTCGCCCATGCAAGACATTATGGACATCCGCCGCGATCAGGTGATGATGGCGAGTGCGTTCCCCGATGAACTCAAAATCGCTTTTGTGGGCATGGAACGCACGGGCAATCCGTGGCAGTCCACCGAAAGCCGCATGGCCTGGACTGAATCCCTGCCTTTCGAGGTGCCAACCGTCGAAGAAAACCCTGATTACGAATATCTGCTCTGGGTGGGTTGTGCTGGCGCGTTTAACCCCGATTCGCAAGAAGTGGTGCGGGCCGTTGCCACTATTTTGCACGAGGCCGAGGTCAGCTTTGCCGTTCTGGGCGAGTCTGAAACCTGCACGGGTGATTCTGCCCGCCGCGCCGGGAATGAGTATCTTTTCTACGAAATGGCGATGGGCAATATTGAAACGCTGAATGCGGCTGGCGCTCACGAGAAGCGAATTTTGACGAGCTGTCCCCACTGCTTTACCACGATTGGCAAGGAGTATGGCGAGTTGGGCGGCCATTACACCGTCTTCCACCATACGCAGGTGATTGCGGATTTGGTGGGCAAAGGCAAACTGCAGCCTTAACGGGAAAGTGTTGGAAAAAACGACGTTCCATGATCCGTGTTACCTGGGCCGCCAAAACGGAGTGCTAGATGCGCCGCGTGAGGCGCTGGCTCAAGCCGGGGTGACGCTGTTGGAAATGGATCGCAACAAGAAGAATTCGTTCTGCTGTGGGGCTGGTGGGGCGCAGATGTGGAAGGAAGAGGAACATGGCACGGAAGCTGTCAGCCATAACCGTTTCCACGAGGCGCACAAAACTGGTGCTGATACGCTGGCGGTGGGCTGTCCGTTCTGCATGACGATGATGAAGGATGCGAACAATGAAGAGGGCAAGCCGATGCAGGTGAAGGATGTGGCGCAGGTGGTGCTGGAGGCGATGAGGCAGCCGGTGGGATAGGTTTCAGTTTTCAGTGAACAGTTTTCAGTGAACAGTGAACAGAGGGGCTGGTGCGGGTGCACTGGCCCTTTTTTGTTGGGGTCATGGGAGGAAGGGGGGATGGGAGAAAACGGCCGTTTCCCCTACCATATATTCATTATCAACCCAATCAAACAATGAGGTTCACTCTATGAAAAAACTATTACTCATCGCCGCCCTCATGCTACTCACACTCACGCAATTGGTCTCAGCCCAAGACGGCCCTGTAACTATCCCGTCTCCAGAAGAACCGCAGCAAACGGCCGTTGACGCCACTTATGAAGAACAAGTCCTGGAGATCGTTAACCAGGAACGGTGGAATAACGGTCAATTACCGCCGCTGAAGGGCAATACCTTGCTGGATAACGCCGCCGAAGGACACAGCACCAACATGGCGGTCCGTAATTTCTTTGCCCACTGCGATCTGGATACCAAGACTTCTCCCTGGGAGTCGTATGATAGCGGCCGGGTATAGTTACAATTGCTATGGCGAGAACATCGCTGCCGGTTATGGCTCACCGGCGTCTGTCATGGTGGGCTGGATGAATAGCTCTGGACATCGAAGCAAATATCCTATCTACAAACATATCGTGAAATTGGGATTGGCTTTTATTATCAAAGCAACGATCAAAATAATATCCGTTACGATGCCGGGAATTGTCTTGCCGACGGCGGCGGTCATGGCCCTTATGGTAATTATTGGACACAAAATTTTGGCCTACAAAACGGCACTTATCCGGTGGTTATTAACCGTGAAGCGTATGAAACGGAAACGCGACAAGTGAATTTATACATGTATGGCGCAGGCTGGGCGACGCAAATGCGCTTTCGGAACGAAAATGGCACATGGTCTTCCTGGCAAGCCTACCAACCCAATGCCGCCTGGACTTTGAGTGCTGGTAATGGAAGTAAAACCGTCAATGCCGAAATAAAGGATGGCGGCGGCACTGTTAAAAGCGCCAGTGACACGATTGTTCTCAACGGCACTGGACCGTCTCTTTCTGTTTCCCCTGGCGCAATGGGATTTGCCTTGCAGAGCGACGGACCCCTGAACCAGACCCAAATCCTCACGATTCAAAACACAGGCCAGGAGCCATTCAACTGGACGCTTACTGAGAATCCAGGCACTGCCTGGCTGACTGCCGACACCACCAGCGGCACCGTTGCGGCTGAAAGCAGTACCACCGTCAACATCACGGTTTCGCGGAATGGGTTAAGCACCGGGGTGCGGACTGCCACACTCACAATCGATGCGGGTAGTGCGGACAATTCACCGCAGACGGTTGACGTGTCTTTCTTGCTCACGGACCAACCGCCTGTTTTCTTGCCGATGATTACGAATTAAAAAAGGAGGATGGGTTGGGGCTAAAAACCTGCTCCCTTATGATAATTTTACTTTGAGATTTGGATTCTGGTATAGATCACAGCCACCTGTATCAGTCGACAAATAAGCTGTGTCGATTTGACAATCTCCATGTATTGCAAGGATTGGCTACCTTTCTATTTTTTTTACTAATCAGCACCATCACAAGCAAGCCCATTATTGTCACCATCCAGTCCATAAATATCCTTAAAAACTTTACTCTGGCAAAAATCATGGCACTGTTGCGCCGCGCTTATAGTTTCAAAATCACCACAATTCAAATTGTCTGATTCACATGTGCAACCTGCGTAAAGCGTCATCGTGGGTACTAAAGTGGGCGTATTGACAGGTAAAGGGACATCAGTTGATGCAGGCAAGGGGGTGTCCGTAGGCATTGGCGTTAACGTTACAGTGTTCTCAGGAGCAGGTGTTAGCGTAGGCACTGGCGTAAATGTTGGGAAAAAATAATCAGGGAAAATTGGCGTTTCTGTTGGTACTGGGGTTCGTGTGCTTGTAGGGTACGGCGTATATGTGGGTAATGGCGTTTTAAAGCGTGTTGCTGTTGCTGTTGGTGTCAGTGCGATCACCATTGCTACCGGATCCCCTCCAGCCCACATAAACAACGTTAGCCCACATATTGAGCCATAACAACCCACAACCCACAATAGGCACAACGCCACCAACAACTTCTGCCCCCTCGAAAACGCAACGGGTGAACCATCCATGATACTTTCTCCTGTTAAGTATCATATCAGAACCTTATAGGTTCACACCAATAGTCAGCCCCAAATAAAAAGAACGATGACAGGTCTCCTGTCATCGTTCTTTTTATTTGGATTTATTGCATGTAGAAGTTCAACTTGGTGTTTAACGGCCGTTAACCATCAACCACCGCATCCATCAAAACCACATCCAGCACATCTTCCATGCGCTTCACCAGCACAAAATTCAAATCCTGACGCAGTTTCTTCGGAATCTCTTCCAAGTCCCGTTCATTCTTATGCGGCAAAACAAAGGTCTTGATACCCGCCCGCCGAGCCGCCAACGCTTTCTCCCGCACACCGCCCACTGCCAGCACCCGACCCCGCAACGTAATTTCACCCGTCATGCTAATATCGCGGTGAATGGGGCGATTGGTAAACGCGGAAATGAGCGCAGAAGACAAGGCAACCCCAGCCGATGGGCCATCCTTTGGCACGGCACCTTCCGGCACATGGATGTGGATGTCGGTTTTATCGAACCGTTCGTAATCAATACCCAGTCTTTCCGCTTGACTGCGCGTATACGTCAACGCCGCCCGGGCACTTTCTTGCATCACATCGCCCAATTGACCGGTTAGTGTGAGACTGCCCTTACCTTGCATCAAATTCACTTCGATAAACAGAATCTCACCACCTGTTGAAGTCCAGGCCGCACCTGTGGCAATCCCGATTTCATTTTCCTCTTGCAACTCCTCCGACATAAACCGAGGCGGACCCAGGAGGTCTTGTACCCGCTTGGCAGTGATACGTCGGGGATATTTTTGTTTTTCAGCGACAATGCGGGCAATTTTACGGCAGACATTGGCTGTCTCTCGTTCAAAATTACGCACACCTGCTTCCCGCGTGTATTCACGAATAATGCTCTTTAACGCATCGTCTTCAAAACTAACGCCCTTGTCAGCCAAGCCGTGCTGTTCGATTTGCTTAGGAACCAGGAATTGGCGGCCAATTTCCAATTTTTCTTCTTCCATATAACCGGTGAATTCAATCAATTCCATCCGATCGAGCAGGGCGTGGGGGATGCCATCCAGGTAATTGGCGGTGGTGATAAACAGCACTTTCGATAAATCAAAATCTAAACCGAGATAATGATCCGCAAACGCATAATTTTGCTCCGGATCTAACACTTCCAGCAAAGCAGATGCGGGATCGCCCCGAAAATCTTGGCCTAATTTATCTACTTCATCCAACATGAAGAGCGGGTTTTTCTTTCCGGCGCGGCGCATGGCCTGAATGACACGCCCTGGCAGGGCGCCAATATAGGTGCGGCGATGACCCCGAATTTCGGCTTCATCACGCACGCCGCCCAAACTCATGCGAATAAATTCCCGCCCCATTGAGTGGGCGATGGAACGGCCGATCGACGTTTTGCCAGTTCCGGGAGGCCCCACAAAACAGAGGATGGGACTGCGTAAGGTGTCTGGGGCAATTTGTTTGACGGCAATGTACTCTAAAATGCGGTCTTTTGCTTTTCCGAGGCCGTAATGGTCTGAGGCCAGCACCTCGGCTGCCTGGATGACATCCAGATTGTCTTCCGATTCATTCATCCACGGCAGGTTCAAAACCCAATCCAGATAGGTGAGAATAATGCCCACTTCTGGTGACATGGGGGGCATGGCGTTTAACCGGCTTAACTCTTTTTCTGCTTTTGCGCGGACATCGGGTGGCAGCTCTTTGGCGGCAACGGATTCGCGTAGTTCGTTGATTTCTTGGGTAAATACATCCGCTTCGCCCAGTTCACCCTGAATGACGCGCATTTGTTCTCGCAGGAAATGTTCCCGTTGATTTTTGTCCATTTCCTGCTGAACTTGCATGTGGATTTGGTCTTCCAGTTCCAGGACGTCCAATTCTTTAGCCAGGGAAATGCTTACTTTTTGCAGGCGAACGGCCGGATCGATGGTTTCTAGTATGTTTTGTTTTACACCTAAGTCGGTTGTCAGGGTAGATGAGACAAAATCAGCCAGCCAGCCTGGCTCTTCGATATTGATGGCAAAGGTGTAGGCGTCTTCGGGCAGATTGCGGTTCAAGGAGACGACTTTCTCAAATAAGGTGATGACGGCGCGCATGAGGGCTTCGGTATTGCGTTCCCATTCTGTGGCTCACGAATTCGGCGTGCCCGGACGCGGATGTAGGGTGTCCATTGGGTGAATTCGATGATTTCAACGCGCCGCTTTCCCTGTGCTAAGACGCTGGTGCTGTCATCGGGCATACGCAGGGCTTTGCCGATGGTTACTTCGGTGCCGACGCTGAAAATGTCGTTGATGCCCGGTTCCATGAGTTCCCCGTCTTTTTGGGCGGAAACAATGATGTTTTCGTTGTTGCTGACGGCGGCACGGATGGCTTCTAATGAGCGTTCGCGCCCTACAAACAGGGGGGTCACCATCTGGGGATACAGGACTAAATCACGCAAGGGGAGGAAGGGGAATTCTATATATCCGTCATCGTCTTCGTGGATGTCTGTTTCGAATACATTTTCTTCGAAACCAGGGAGGCTATCCATAAAATCTGGGTATTGGGCTAACTCAAAGTCGTCTTCTTGCATCATCTCGCTTTGTTCCTCAAGTGGCGTTGGGTAAGTGGAATCATCTATTTTAGGAGATTGTCTGTCAATTATTTAGTAGGTGTGATTTTAAGCTGTCCCACTGATTTAGCAAGTCTCCCACAAAGATGATGGAACCCGTGGCACAAATCAGATCACCCGGATGGGCATTTTGCCAGGCTGTGGTTAAGGCATCGGCGGCAGGAGTTGGGGCGGCGATAACTGTCCGTTCAGGTCACGCACGATTTGGGCCAACGTTTCTGGCGGAGCGGTGGCGCGGGGATGGTCGGCGGCGGCGGTGATGGTTAAGATCGGCCAGGGGCACAATCTGCGCTAACATGGCGGGTACATTTTTGTCACTGGGAGCACCAAAGATGAGAATGAGGCGTTGGTAGGTGTAATTGTTTTGCAGGGCGGCACACCAGCCGCGCCATGGAATCTGGATTGTGGGCACAATCGACAAGGAAGGTTGGCGTATTTTGGGCCTGATGGATGGTTTGCAAACGGCCGTTCCACACCACATCGGCCAATCCCTGCCAAAACGGCCGTTTCGTCCAGCGCCGGGAAAGGTTCACGAATCGCTTGCAAAGCCGCCAAGCGCCACCACGCCTTTTGTAGTTGATGGTCGCCGTCCAAAGCCAGCGGGAAATGGGGATGAGTTGGGGATAAATGTGGAGTCAGGCGACTGGTCGATGACGAGCGTTTGGCCCGTGGCTTGTCGTTCGCCGTGATAGCGCCAGTGGTCGGAAACGGCCGTTAACGGCGAACCCCGCTCAAAAGCAATCTCTTGCAGACGGGTCATCGCTTCTTCAACTTGCGGCGCAACCACCACCGGCACGCCCGCTTTCATGATGCCCGCTTTTTCAAAGGCAATTTCGGCCAGGGTGTTGCCCAGCAAGTCGGTGTGGTCCAGACTCAAGCTGGTGATGACGCAGACCAGCGGATTGACCACCCGCGTGGCGTCAAAACGGCCGCCCAGCCCGGTCTCTACGACAGCGATGTCTACTTTTTGCTGGGCAAAATAGAGCAGGGCGCTGACTGTGACGACTTCAAACCAGGTGGCAGAGGGGATGTGGGAAACGGCCGTTTTCATCTCAGCCACCACCGCCACAAAATCCGCCTCAGAAATCCGGCCGTCCGCATCTCCAGGCGTCAGCACGCGGATGCGCTCGCGGAACTCTTGCAAATGGGGCGAGGTATACAAACCGACGCGCAGTCCAGCCGCCCGCAAGCAAGACGCTGTCATCGCCGCCACGGAACCCTTGCCTTTGGTGCCCGCAATATGAATCGCGGGAAAATCATTTTGAGGTGAACCAACCAAGTCAGCCAACCGCCGGGGACGATCCAGATCCAGCGTACTGGCCGAATCCTTATCCAGTGGTTTCCGCTCATAGTTGATCAAGCTGTTGAGGTAACTCAGTGCTTCGTTGTAGGTGTGCAACATTTGTCCAGTGCCTGTCATTAGGGGCATATTGTACCAACATCAAGCAAAAATGGAACCGTTGACAAGGGTATCTGGCAGGGCTACACTCCCATCAAAATCCAGTGAACAGTGAACAGTGTTCAGTAAACAGTGGGTCTCGTCACTGTACACTGCATACTGAAAACTGAATACTGAAAACTGATCCCGAGGCATCAAAATGGATACACTCATACTCGTTCACTCCCGTTTATCACAAACAGTCGTTTTATTCTTTTTATTTCTGGGCATTTGGGGACTGTACCGCGCCATTCGGCGGTACAGCGTTGATGGCAGCTACATGGGCGCTCTGATTATCGGCCAGATTTTGTACGTTTTGCAGGGCATCATGGGTGGGATTTTGTGGGCGACAGGGCATATCGGGGCTGTTTCTCGGCCGGAAATGCACATTCTCTACGGCGCATTTGCGCTGGTTTTCTTGCCGTTTGTCTTCCTGGTCTGGCTAAAGGGAGATGACTCTAATCAGGCGCAGTGGTTGTTGGCGTTTACCACGCTGTTCCTTTTTGGCATTGCGGAACGGGCGATTACGACGGCGTAAATCGAAGCGCCCATCCTTAAGCAGGTGCCACCTGGCTCAACTGCGATTGAGATTTTCGGCATGGTTCATTTCCAACTACTTGGGCGCACGTCCCGCCGCAAACAGTTGTCCCTCATACCCAAATTCCTGGCTCATCTCGCACTCAACCACAACATCTTCGTGGCGAAGATCCCGAAAAAGTTGAACGAAATCATCCGCCGTAACCCCTGCGGAGGGAAACATTTTCCCTTCCACCACATAATTCTGTGACTTCGCCAATGCCGCACCCAAAAATACGCCTCCAGGAGCCACCAGAGACAAAATGTTAATCATATAAGTCCGCCATTCTGCCACATCCCGCGTGATGCTGTCAGCACAATAACATGACAGTACGGCACGCCACGACTGGCGCTGCGCCGGACCAAGCGGATCTTTGTGCCGCACATCACACGGCAAATAATCGATAATTTCCCCGCGCAATAGATTTTCCCGCTTCTGAATTTCAGCAGAGGTCTGCGGCACACCCTCACACCCCAGAATATACCTGGTATAAACCTCCCACGAATGGGTTTCCGGCATCTCTTGCACCCACCAACGAATCTGTTCAAGGTTCGAAGGCAGATAATCTGCCACCACCACGCTCTTGACCGCCGGCGCCAGAGGCAGCAGATGATACACCGTTGGCCCACAGCCAATTTCCACCAAGTCCGGATCATCGCACAGACGGCTTCTCTGTTCCGCTAAGAACTTCAGCGAAGGCGCGTATGCCTGATCGGCAGACTCTGAATAATACTCGCGCAAATAGGCAGATGCGCTCCACTTGCTAAAATTTGATTGCATCATGTTTTTATCTGAATTTCCCATCGAAATTCTCTGGTTTCCGCTAACTGGTATTTGACATGCTGTGAAAAATATGTATTTATCCAATGTCGGCCAAAAAGACAGGCTTATGTCAACAAAAGGGTCTGGTGCGGTTAACGGCCGTTTTCCCTTTCAAGGCAGCGCAGCGTGTAATCCGGTAGATGCAGACCGTAGGCTGCTTGCCAGGCGGGGTCTCGATAATCCAGATTGGTGACAACACCCCGGCAGTGGGGGCTGCCACAGCCACAAGCCATTTCAAAGGGGAGCGTTATTTCCGTCGTGGCATAGTCGTAGGTGATTTCTTCGCCCGGTTTAATATCACGGCGGGCGATCATCCGTGTCATTGATCCCGCCCCACCAGGTATTGGGGTCGCAGGAATGGTTCATGAAGCGTTCGTCACCTTGTTCATTGACCAGATGGGTTTCACTGCATTGATAGGCGTGGATAAGCAAGGTTTCTTGCTCCGCTTCCGGCCAGTTAACAACCTCAGAAATTAAATACATGGGCTGGTCTGGCTCAAGTTGGGAGACAATTTCTCCTTGGCGGATGAGCCCTTGTGCCACCAATCCTCTTCCTTCAATAACCCCTAAATCGACGACTTTAATCAATGGATGCAGCATGTTGAAATTCTCCAGATGGGATGCTGGTCATGCCAGATATGAATTCATTGGCGAGTTGGCCGAGCATCGAAATGTTGTAGCCCCCTTCCTGCACGAGCAGGGTGGGCAGATTGAGGTTGCGAATGAGGCGTCCGATTTCTCGTCCGATTTTT
>CAVVFA010000034.1:0-42871 GCA_963747345.1 uncultured Chloroflexia bacterium
CAGTGGCAGACTCGTCTTGAGCAATGCCGAAGGGGTGGCAAGATGATGATTGGCATTGATGCCAGTCGAGCGGTGACTGAGCAGCGCACTGGCACAGAGGCTTACGCCTATTTTCTCATCGCCGCCCTCATTCCACTGACCGCTGAACGCCACC
This sequence comes from uncultured Chloroflexia bacterium, assembly GCA_963747345.1. GTDB lineage: Bacteria > Chloroflexota > Anaerolineae > Promineifilales > Promineifilaceae. The sequence goes on from CAVVFA010000034.1 coordinate 155, forward strand.
ACAAACTGCGCCTCTACTTCAACCAGCCGCCGCCAGCCGGATTATTCCCAGATGCGCCGCATGTGGAAACGGCCGTTCTCCCCCAACGCCGCCTCTGGACCCACACCCGCCTGGCCTGGGAACTGCACCGCAATCCGCCCGATGTCTTCTTCACACCCGCCCACGTCATTCCCTACACCTATCGCCGCCCCAGCGCCGCCACCATCCACGACCTGGGCTACCACCACTTCCCGGAAGCCCATCCCAAACGGCAGTTGGCTTATCTGCGCTGGAGCACGCGCCACAACGGCCGTTCCGCCACCCGCATCATCGCCGATTCCCAAGCCACCAAAACCGACCTCATCCAACTAGACCACATCCCCGCCGCCAAAATCGATGTGGTCTACCCAGGCATCGACCCGGATTTAGCGCCGGTAGAGAATGAAGAGAAAATAACGGCCGTTCTGCAAAAATACGGCATCACCCCACCCTACTTTCTCTACCTCGGCACCCTGCAACCACGCAAAAACCTGGTGCGACTGGTTCAAGCCTTCGCCAACAGCAACGTCCCCCACCAACTCGTCCTCGCGGGCAAACCCGGCTGGCTCAGCCAACCCATCCTTGACGAAATAGATAAGGCATCGAGCGAAATTCACAATTCACAATTCACAATTCACAATTCACAATTTATTACTGCCTGGCTATATCGAAGAATCAGACAAACCTGCTCTCCTTTCTGGCGCAACCGCCCTCCTCTTCCCATCTCTATACGAAGGGTTTGGCTTCCCCGCTCTGGAAGCTCAGGCTTGCGGAACGGCCGTTCTCACCGCCAACACCAGCTCCATGCCCGAAGTCGTCGGCAGTTCTGCCATTCAGGTCGATCCTCTCGACACCGCCGCCATCACCACCGCCATCCAAAACTTAGCCAACAATAACGAATTATGTCAACAATTGACCGAAAAAGGGGTTGAGAACGTCAAGAAATTTACCTGGCAAGAAACGGCCGTTCACGTCCTCAACACTCTGGAAAAATGCAGTCAAAAATCTGTGCAATCGGTGTAATCTGTGGAAAAAGAGGTAAATCATGACCAATCTGATCCGTCAACCTAATCTGCGGCCTGTGCAGCCACGACTGGCTCCAAGACCTCAGTCAAATCGACACCTACAAAGTCATCGACCAGGGAGGCGGGCAACTCGCCAAAATCTACCGCATCCCCTGCCCCATCTGCGGCAACACCCTCATGGTCGAAACCAGCACAGACCATGACGACAGCCCCTCCTTATGGGGAACCTAAGAACTCGTCTGCGTAAACCCGTCTGTCTCATCACAAAAGTTTACGCAACCCCAAGAACAGACTAAAATTCCAGAAAGTATTGTTGGGCGAAGATTCATCCTTCATCCCTCATCATTCATAATTTTCAAAAAGGTTAATTTCCCATGCGCATACTCATCACTGGCTCAAGCGGCCAAATCGGCACCAACCTCGGCCTCACCCTGCAAGAACGAGGCCACTACGTTTTCGGCGTAGACAAACGTCCCAACGCCTGGACCACCGACATCGAAACCCTGCTGCAAGACCTCAGCACCCCCTACCGTGATTTCAGCCGGGGCATCGGTCACGTCGATTATCCGCCCAATATCGACGCCGTCGTTCACTTTGCCGCCCACGCCAAAGTACATGAACTGGTACAACAGCCAGACCGCGCTCTGGAAAACATCACCATGATCTGGAACGTGCTGGAATACTGCCGCCACCACAACCTGCCTCTCATCTTCAGCAGTTCCCGCGAAGTCTATGGCGACATTCACCGCTACATCACCGAAGAATCCTACGCCGACTTTGCCTTCACCGAAAGCCCCTACTCCGCCAGCAAAATCTCCGGCGAGGCACTCATCTACTCTTATGCCCAATGTTATGGCCTGCGTTACCTCGTCTTCCGTTTCAGCAACGTCTACGGCCGTTATGATAACGACATCGAGCGCATGTTAAGAGTCATTCCCTACTTCATTCAGGAAATCGGCGCCGAGCGCCCCATCACCATCTTCGGCGAAGACAAAATCCTCGACTTCACCTACGTTGACGACTGCATTAGCGGCGTCTATGCTGGCCTGGAACGGCTCGTCAGCGGCGAGATTAAGAACCACACCATCAACCTGGCCTACGGTCAGGGGCGCAGTCTCGTCCAGATGGCGCAGTACATCGGCGAGGAACTGGGCAAAACGCCCGACATCACCATCCAGCCTTCCCAGGTCGGCGAAGTGACTCAATATGTCGCCAACATCGGCAAAGCCCGCGCCCTGCTCGACTACAATCCGCAAACGCCCCTGCGTGAAGGCATTCGCAAAAGCGTTGCCTGGTCACTGGATTGGTGGGCGAAGAGTAAGTGAGCAGTGTTCAGTTTTCAGTGAACAGTGAATAGTGAATGGTTTACAAAATGTTTGTGTTTCTCGCCGTAATTGTATAAACTTCGGATATACTATTGCGAATTGAGGTGATTATGATGCTGACCAAAGTTCAAAAGTGGGGTAATAGTCAGGGGTTGCGTTTCTCTAAAGCAATTCTTGAAAAAGCTGAAATCCAAGTTGGCGATGAAGTGCGTATCAGTGTTGAAGATGGGCGCATTATTATTGAACCCGTTTATCAAGTACGCGGCCGATTCGATATTCAGAAATTGGTCGCCGAAATGCCAGCCGATTATCAAGTTGAAGAAATAGATTGGGGTGAACCATCCGGTGAGGAAGTCTGGTAAATGGCAAGTTATATTCCTGAAAAAGGCGATTTTGTCATCCTCACTTTTAATCCTCAAGCCGGTCATGAACAAACAGGGCGTCGGCCAGCGTTAGTGGTTAGCAATTACACATTCAACAAACATACCGGTTTAGCGATTGTTTGTCCTATCACCAATACAAACCGCCGGCATCCCTTTCATGTTTCTGTCCCAACGGAATCATCGCTGACTGGTTTTATTATGGTAGAACAAGTGAAATCAATTGATTACCGCAGTCGTCAGATTAAATTTATAGAGAAAGCCACAACGGATGTGATGATAGATGTTTTGGGCATTTTAGATGCCTGCATCTATCAATAAACAGGGGAAAGTTATGACCAATTCAACACTTTCTTATTTTGAATCGCTCTCCGCAGATGAAATTCTTCAAGAAGTTCCCGGCAAATGGAGTGATTCCGATTTGCTACATGCTCTTGAAATGTTTAGTGAAATGAACGATATGGAACGGGAAACGGCCGTTCTCGAACTTATTCTCTCTTCACCAGACAATAACAACGATATGGTGGATTATTCCGAACTCTATTTCGATTTAGTCCAGGCACATATGCAGGCCGAAAATTTTGCCGCCGCCACTCATTGGGTCATCGCCGCGATGGCTTACGATTTCCAACATTATCCCGATGAAACAGATATCCAGAGTCACCAAAGCAACCTGGCTGAAATTTACTTGCGGCAAGCTGAACTGGACGCCGGACTGCAACTGATTACACGTTTAATCCAATCAGACCCCACCGATTTATGGGGGTACATTCCGTTAGCCAAGATGCTGTCCAATACCGGTTTACCTGATCTCGCCTTAAAAATCCTGGAACGCGCCTTGGAATTGGCAAAAGAAAGCGATCTGACCGAGTTAACCAGCGAATTGCAAGATTTTTATGATGAGCTTACTACAAATGCGAAAACGGCCGTTTCCCCACCCTCAGCCATCCAACCCACCACCCTGGCTCAATTCCACTACGCCCTCACCTTGACAGTTGAAGATGAAGATGAACCACCTTTCTACTTGCCTCCCGTCGCAGACCTGCTGGCACTAGGCGAAACACTAGACCCCAATTTGCAAACAGCCATCGAAGCACAAAGCAAAATTCTTATCCCAGAACTGATTCAGTTGGCTTTCGACGAAGATTATTGGGGAACGGCCGTTAACCGCCATACCATATCCCTCCTGCGCCAAATCCGCAAAGAAGAGCCTGCCCTCAACGCTCTAGACCATTGGCTAGAGCAGGCTGCCGATGAAAACTGGCCCCAACTCCTATGCGAGCACATTGGCAAAATTGGCGGGTTCACCACCCCTGAACTGAAAACCATCGTCTCCAACACAGAACTAGACACCTTCGTTCGCAATTCCGCCGCTGAAGCGCTGCTCGAATGGCTAGAAAAAACACCGGAGCAACGGGCAGACATCATTGAATATTGCCGCCGCTTACTTACCAGAAAAGAGGCTTATGAAGCCGATGAAGAACTATTCATCGCGCTGCTCATTTCAGCTATCACAGATCAAGATGCCAGGGAGCTATATCCAGAAATCAAACAAACCTTCGACGAAGATCGGCTCGATCCTACTGTCACTGACTTAGCTTTTATCCATGATAAATGGGATCTGCCGCCACTACCCGCCACAGAGAGAAGAGAAGATGGTCTTTATGTGCAGCTAGAATGTAAAAAATGCCAGCGCACACGCCAATATTTTGTGCAGCATGTCACCATCGACATGACCACGCTCAACGAACAAGCCGAAGGGCAAACAGTTCCTTACGACCCTCACATCATGGACCGCCCCATCATCTGCCCTAAATGTGGTGCTATTGACCACTATAAAACGAACCCATTAACAAGCATGCGTCTTTTACTGGGTGGCAACATTGAAAATATATTAGCGAAGATGCAGGGTGAAGAACCAAAAAAAGCTTCCCCTAATCAATTTGTAACCCAAACTCGCCCACAAGCATTCGGTCAGGATATGCATCCGCTCGTTGCGCTGAACAAATATATGCAGATAGCATTAAGCAATCCCAAGCAAGCAGAACCCAATTGGCGCATGGGTAACATCCTGCGCACGATCTGGCGTGATGAAGAAGCACTTTCGGCTTACCGAACCGCTTTGCGTCTTGAGCCGGAAGATCCGTGGATAAACTATGCCACCGCTACCACAGAACACGATCTGGGTAATCATGCGGAAGCATTCTCGCTCTATCAAAAAGCAATTCAGCTCATTTCACCAATGGCTATGCTCAAAGACGAAGAGTTAATGGGCGTTTCGATGTCGTCTGCGGCCGGGTTACAAGCCCTCAAACAAGGCTTGCCCAGCCCCTACGCCCAGGATTCTCGAATGCCGAAAGAAGAGAAAAAGCTCAATCGCAAAGAAAGACGGGCGCAAGAGAGAAAAATTAAAAAACTGAATAAGAAGAAACGGCGCTAAACCATGATCACCGTAGACATCTCCGCCGCCGTACACAGCCGTGCCGGACTAGGCCGTTACAGCGCCCGTCTGGCGCAGGCTCTCATTGAGGAACAACCGGGGCGTTTTGGGCTTTTTTATAACCAGGGCAGTAACGGCCGTTTCCCCCCCAACCTGCCTACCAACGTGCCCATCAACCACATTCGTCTCGGCTACAAACCGTGGCGCATGGCCGTACTTCTCGGCCAACAAACAGGCATCGGCTTCAACCGCCTTGTGCCAGGTACCGAACTCTTCCACAGCACCGAACACCTGCTCATGCCCCTGCGCGGCGTGCCCACCATTCTCACCGTACACGACCTCATCTACAAACTGTTTCCCGAATACCACAAACGGCTCAACTACTGGTACCTCAACACCGCCATGCCCCTTTTCTGCCGCAAAGCCGACGCCATCATCGCCGTTTCACAGGCAAGCAAACAAGATTGCGTCCGGCACTACAACCTCGATCCCGCTAAGATACATGTCGTGTACGAGGCGGCCTCTTCCCTTTTTCAGCCGCCGCCCCCGACCAGGATCGACTATGTACGACAAACATACAGCTTACCCGAGCACTTTCTCCTCCACCTCTCGACTATCGAGCCGCGAAAAAACCTCAGCCGCCTGCTCGATGCCCTCCTGGCCTTGCGCCAACTCCTCCCTCACCTCTCTCTTTCCCTCGTTCTGGTCGGGGGCAAAGGCTGGCTCTACGACGACTTCTTCGCCAAAATCGAACAACTTGGCCTGCAAGATGCCGTCCTGCCGCTGGGCTGGGTGGAAGACGAAGACCTGCCCGCCGTCATCGCCGCCGCCGATTTAGCGGTACAGCCCAGTCTCTACGAAGGCTTCGGTCTGCCCATTTTAGAAGAAATGGCCTGCGGACAGGTGGTGGCGGCCAGCAATGCCGGCAGTCATCCTGAAGTGGGTGGCACTGCCGCCGCTTATTATGACCCGGAGAATGTGGAGGAGATAACGGCCGTTATCCACCGCCTGCTCACCGACCCAGAAGAATACGCCCATCGCCGCCAACTCGGCTTTCAGCAAGCCGCCCAATTTAGCTGGCAGCGCACAGCTCAAGAGACAATCGCCATCTATGACCAACTCCTCGGAAAATAAGAGATTAGAGATTAGAGATTGGAGATTATGGCGTGCTCTCCAATCTCCAATCTCCAATCTCCTTATCGTCACCATCATCATATTCGTTCTTTATCTACTTACCCTGGCCTCCGCTCCCGTCTTCGGCGATCCCACCGAATACACCGTCGTCGCCCACCAACTCGGCTTCGCCCATCCACCCGGCTACGCCTTCATCACCCTGCTCGGCAAACTGGCCCAAACCGTCATTCCTTTCGGCGCAGTTTCCTGGCGCATGCACCTGCTCGCCGCCCTCTCCTCCCTCACCGCCGCCCTCTTCGCCTTCGGCACCGTCTACACCATCGCCAAACACAATTCACAATTCACAATTCACAATTCGCAATTCACAATTCCTTCTGCCTTCATCCTTCTGCCTTCTGCCTTCACCGCCCTCCTCATCGCCACCAGCGCCGACATCTGGCAGCACGCCATCCACGCCAACCCCCACATCCTCACCGCTACTTTCCTCATGGCAAATTTGTTCTTTTTGACAAAGTTTTGGGAGCAAAGTAGCAAACCTGTCCTGAGCCATGTCGAAGAAGTGGCAGAGTTGCAAGGTGGCAAAGTTGCCCATCCACCAGCTTACGCAAAGTGGCTTTTTGCTTTTGCCTTTACCCTGGGACTGGGCATCACCCACCATCCGCTTACCGTTATGGCCTGGCCTGCGTATGGCTTGTTCATCCTCGTCGTGCGCCCCTCCATTTGGAAAGAATGGCGCACTCTGCTGGGCATGGCCTTGTGCGGTCTGCTTGGTCTGACGGTTTGGCTCTACTTCCCCTTGCGCAGTCCGACCACGCCCATCGGCCCCACCGATTTGAACACGCTCCACGGCTTCCTCAACTACATTCTCGCGCGAGGTCTGAGTGAAAGCCTGCCTTTTTATGGGCTTGCAGATATTGGTGATAGAACGGCCGTTTTCTGGACAATCCTGCGCTTACAATATTCTTTACCAATCATTTTCTTGACGTTGATTGGGTTTGGGTGGCTTTTATGGGGCAGCAAACTTGCCCTGAGCCGTGTCGAAGGGGTTACAAAGCGGCAGGGTGGCAAAGTGTCGTTCCGTGAATCGTTGATGCCATTGGCAATTTTGTATGGGCTGGCCTTGCTGGGGAATTATGCCTTTGTCATGAACCTGCGCGTGCAAGACATCATGGCCTATTTGCTAGGTATTTTTATGCTCTTGGGCTTGATGGCTGGGATTGGTTTGTATGGCTTATTAACGACTCTAAGCATATTTCTTCAACGCAGACTCGTACTGAGCAATGCCGAAGTAGGCGCAAAGAACGCAGAGAATTTAATCTGGTTATTAGTGGCGGCGTTGTTTCTTCTTGGCCCTGTCCTGCAAATCGCACGCAATGGCCCGCGCGTCGGCTTAGGCGATTACACAGCCGCCCAGGATTACGTAGACACCGTTTTTGAGCATTTCAACGGTTCCGGCGAGGGCGCCGTTCTGCTCAACGATTGGGAACACATGACCCCGCTCTGGTACAGCCAATACATAGACAAACGCTGGCCCGAAGCGGCCGATGTCACCCCCAAACTGGTTTCCACCGGCGCGGCTAATCCCTGGCTGGAAGCGGTCATCGAAAATCTGCCCGGCGGCCCCGTTTACCTGAGCAATTACCGGCGCGAAATTGTGGATTATGGCTTCCGCCTGCGTCCAGTCGGGCCGTTTTACCAGGTGATCGACATTGGCTCGGAACTGCAATTTAGCCTGCCGCCAGAGTTGACACCAGTTGACGCAGTCGGGGAAGAGATAACGGTTGTGGGCTACAAGTGGGGCGAAACAACGGGCACTTCGACAGGCACTTCGACAGGCTCAGTGACCAACGTTTCTGCTGGCGATTATATTCCGCTCACCCTCGCCTTCACCGCTCCCGGTCACACCGACAAACTACTACGTGCCTGAACTGCACGTCGGCGACCTCAACTACACCTTCACCACCGACAGCCACCAGCTTACTCCCACCTACACCCCCAACGAAATCGTCGTGGAATCGTTTGACTTCGCCCTGCCCCACGATTTGCCATCCGGTAACTATCCCGTCACCCTAGACCTCAAGAATCTCAGCACAGACACCACCGTGCCCCTAAATCTCAATCTAGGCACGCTTACCGTCACGGGACAAAAATATCCCATCCGCACGGACCATTTATTGGCGAACTTCAGGCAGCGTGTTGGTTTGGTTGCGGCAAAAGCGAACGGTTCCCAAGCACCCTGGAATGAAGAACAGGCTCCACACGTTCAGCCTGGAGATACCCTTAAAACCACGCTTACCTGGCAAAGTCTGGCTCCCGCCGAAGAAAGTTACACCATCTTCTTGCATCTCATCGATGCTGGCAACCAGCCCGTTGCTGGCCTGGATTACACGCCGTTGGGCGGCTCCATGCCCACCCACCTCTGGATTCCCAAATGGCTCCCCGGCCAAACCATGCGCGACCCCTACCGCCTGCAAGTGCCGCCCGACCTGCCGCCTGGAACTTATTACCTGGAAGTGGGTATGTATGAAATGGTCGGTGGCCGCCGTCTGCATATTTCGGATCAGGCTGGGAATTTAGCAGGGGATCGATTCATTTTGGGGGCGGTGGTGGTGGAGTAACGGCCGTTATCCAATCATCATGTTTTCATCTGGAAAATGAGGTTCCCTGTACGCAGACCTCCGAGGTTTCAGAAACCTCGGAGGTCTGCGCTTCACTCAAAGCTGTACGGTAAGACGGCTCGTGTGTTCAGCGGGCAGAAGCAGTGTGCCTTGCTCGGTCGTTTCGGCAGTGCCGCCACTGATGGAGGCAACGGCCGTTATCCCCCTCAACAGCACGCTCCATGATTTAGTCGCCCCATCCGCTTCAATCGTTACCTTCTCGCCTTGCCGCTGGATGTGCAGTGTCATGGCTGTGTCGCCTTGCAGGGTGGGAATGGGGATGGAAACGGCCGTTTCCTGCGCCAGTTCAAACACCTGAAACACCACCCCATCGGCAAAATCATAATCAGGCTGGGTCTCGTTAGCGCCCACCGGGATGACACTGTTGGGGCGCACCCACAGCGGCAGATTGAAGAAGTCATACCGTCTCGCGCCGCCAACTGCCACCAACGGCCGTTTCCCCCGTTAGAAAATGCGTCCAGCGTCCAGCCGGCAAATAGTAGTCAACCACGTTGTCATGCCGGAAAACAGGAGCCACCAACAGCGAGCCGCCCAGCATGTACTGCCGATCCAGATAGTCACAGCCCGGATCGTCGGGGAATTCCAGCATCATGGCACGCAGGGTGGGCAAGCCAAGTTCATGGGCTTGCACCGCGGCCCCGTAGAGATAGGGCATCAGGCGGCATTTGAGCCGTGTGAAAAAGCGCAGTACGTCCACCGCTTCCTCGTCGTAGAGCCAGGGCACGCGGTAGGAGGTGCTGCCATGCAGACGACTGTGCGAAGAAAGCAGACCAAAAGCGCACCAACGCTTATACACATCGGCAGAAGCGGTATGCTCAAACCCGCCAATGTCGTGGCTCCAAAAGCCAAAACCAGAGAGGGATAAGGACAGACCGCCGCGCAAACTTTCGGCCATCGACTCAAACGTGGCCGTGCAATCACCGCCCCAATGGACAGGAAACTGCTGTCCGCCAGCGGTAGCCGAACGAGCAAACACCACGGCTTCGCCACTGCCCCGTTCTGCCACCAACAGGTCAAACACCGTTTTGTTGTACAGATGGGTGTAGAAGTTATGCATTTTCAACGGGTCTGAGCCATCATGATAAACCACGTCGGTGGGGATGCGCTCGCCGAAATCGGTCTTGAAGCAGTCTACGCCCATATCTAGCAAGCCGCGCAGTTTATCGCTGAACCAACGGCACGCTTCTGGATTGGTAAAATCTACCAGAGCCATGCCCGCCTGCCAGCGGTCCCATTGCCACACACTGCCATCGGCCGTTTTGACCAGATAACCGTGGGCCATGCCTTCGTCAAAGAGCGCCGAACGTTGGGCAATGTAGGGGTTAATCCACACGCAAATACGCAAGCCGCGCTCTTTGAGCCGCTGCAACATGCCTGCCGGATCGGGGAACAGGCGCTCGTCCCATTCCAGATTGCTCCAGTGGAATTCCTTCATCCAGAAGCAGTCGAAGTGGAAAACGTGCAGGGGCAGGTCGCGGTCGGCCATGCCCTGCACAAAGCTCGTCACGGTGGCTTCGTCATAGTCGGTGGTGAAGGAGGTGGAGAGCCAGAGGCCGAAAGACCAGGCGGGCGGCAGGGCGGGGCGGCCAGTCAGGGCGGTGTAACGGGTCAGCACCTCTTTGGGCGTGGGGCCGTTGATGATGAAGTAGTCGAGTGTTTCGCCGGGCACGCTGAACTGCACGCGCTCCACTTTTTCAGAGCCGACTTCGAGAGAAACGAGTTCGGGATGGTTGATAAAAACGCCGTAGCCGCGATTGGTGAGGTAGAAGGGGATGTTTTTATATGCCTGTTCGCTGCTGGTGCCGCCGTCTTCCTGCCACAAATCAACGACCTGCCCGTTTTTAACAAACGGTGTGAAACGTTCACCGAGACCGTACACGTTTTCGCCTACGCTGAGGCCAAGCTGCTCATGAATATACCGCCTGCTCTGAGCAAGGTCGAAACGGCCGTTTTCCGTGTCCACATAACCCATTGCCCGCCAGCCGCTTTGGGTAAGCAGGCGTTCGCCGTCCAGGTAATCCACCCGCCAGTTTTCGCCTTTGTCCACACGCACAGTCAAGTCGCCGCTGGTAAGGCTGGCGCTGTCGTCGTTGTTTTGAATGTGAACGACTGAGTCTGGCTGAGGTAGCAGGGGGAAGGTGGGGGATAACGGCCGTTTGCCCTTATGATGGGTCATCTGCACCCGCACCACATTGGGCATGGGCGAGGAAAAACGAACGTCAGCAGCGGATTATCCAGCGTATCCCCGCGATGCGTCAGGCGGCGAGTCGAGCCATAGACAACAAGCGCATCAGCTTCCACTTCAACATCATGTACCTGCACCGCAAAATGCGGCGTAACATTATCTCGAAATAGCCAATAACCATTTGTGAATTTCATAGCGAAGCTCCTTGTAGGAAGTAACTTTATCAGTAACTTTCAGAGGCATCAAGACGTCAATCGCGGCGTTTCTTTTTTCTCAGCAAGCCCCGCCCGCCATGCATCGCCCACTCCAAAAACGCGGCAAAGCGCTCCGGCGGTGGATAAGCGACGGTAGGCCAGAGCGGTAATTCCTCGGCTTGCAGTACCTGATTTGCCGCTTCAATCCCGGTAAACGTGGCCCGCTCCAGAAAGAAAGACGGGTTGGGATCATAAACCCAATCGCCACAGCAGGAAATATTCGGCCAGGGCGTCTGGACAGCAAGATGGCGACCGGCTGGCCCCACACCGAAAAGCGTATGATTGACCGTGTTTCGCTGCAACACTTGCTGAATAAGCGCCCCGCGCAGTTCTGGAAAAGCAGAATACACGTCCGTGATAACCCGCGCCAGCAGCACCGCATCCGACTGCGCCAGCACCTCAGGCGGGCCATACAAATGCACTTCAAGCACACTGCCCCCCGTTTCCCGCTGCCAGGCGCGATACTGGTCTTGGATGCGGTCCAGCCAGAAGTAGTTGTCGATGATGAATTCACCGCTCAACATGCCCCCTTCTGCGCCCGATTTCGCCTCAGCCGCCCGCTTGAACCAGAGCCGGACAACGGCCGTTTCCCTTCCCAGCGGCCAGTAAAAATCAACAACATCAGCCACCAGGTCTGGACTGGCTTCCACCAATTTTCGGGCATTGTCGGGGTCAGTCGCCAGAATAACGTGTTGGGCAGACAGGGTTTCGCCGTTTGTGTGGATGTGCCAGCTAGTTTCGTGGCGGCTGAGATGCGTAACGGCCGTTCCCAACCGAATCTCTCCACCCAACGCCACCACCTTCGCCGCCAGCGGATCAATCAAACTGGTGCCGCCATCCCCCGGCAAATAAGAAAAGCCCCACGAATCGCGGCGCAGCAGGGTGTAATAACGTAAAAACGCAATGAATCCCGACAGCGGCACCTCATCCGGCGTGCCCGACAAGCTGTTCCGCGCCAGGCCAATGCAAAATGCACGAATCGCATCCGACCAGCCGCGTGTAAAATCTGTCAGATACATGCCTGCCAACGGCTGATTTTCGGCCAACGGGTCAATGCCCACTGACAAAATGAGGCTGTACCACACCAGCGGCAAAGAAAACCAGTCACGCCAGCCCAACATGCGTAAAAAGCGGGGGCGAATAAACAACGCCAGATAATGCAGCGGCGCCGGAATCCAACTGCGGCGCAAGGCACTGCCCACATCGGCGCGTTTAACTTTGCCGTTTTTCTTGTAAATCCAGGTCTCTTCCTGCGCGGGCACGAAGGCAGGGCGGATACCGTGCCGCCCCAACATCGCCTGCAAATTGCGGTACGGCGACCAGATGCCATGTACGCCATGCTCCCCCCGAAACGTCCAGCCATCCACCTCAACCGTCTCGCCGCCAGCAATCCGCCCCCCAGGAAACCGTTCATCTGCCTCCAAAACCAGCGGCTTCAAGCCCCGTTCCGCCACATGCAAAGCCGCCGTCAACCCCGCCAATCCCCCACCAATGATAATTACTTTGTTTTCTGCCATAGCCTTCCAAATTTACCCACAAATGACGAAAATTCTGCCTTCTGCCTTCTGATTTCTGCATTTATTAGCCCGGTGCATGTTTATACAACTTCGCCTGCCGGCTGGCGGGATAACGCAGCCATTCCAGCGCGTGCGCCAGAGGCCGCGCCTGCATGAGAGACGGTTCCGCGAAACATTGTTGGAAACAGCTTGTGCAGTGTTGGGGAGGCGTGCCGTGGATGGAAACGGCCGTTTCCATCGCCTCAGCCCACGAATCCACATGCAACAGGTTAACCGGTCTGCCCCCATTGCTGGCTCCCTTGCGCTCAATCGGTCGGCAGGGATACACCAGCGCCCCGTCGGCCATAATGCGCGGTACCAACGTCGGGTAACAGGCGTAGGAAGTGAAATCGTAAAGCGTTTGCAGGTAGGCATCACTGCCCAAAATGGGCGTGCCCGCCCGTTTTGCCGCGATAAGCCGGGCAATAAACGCCTTATATTCTGCCGAAACGAGCAGGTCATAACGCGGCCAATCGTCCACTGCTTGCGGCGAAAAAGAGACCAGCAAGTCGTGGTGCTGGCAAAAATCAAGAATGGCAGGTGCGCCGGGCAGCGTTTCCGGGCTGATGACACAGTTGAGCACCAGCCTAAAATGAAACGGCCGTTGTAACTGGGCCGTCGTTTTGATGTTGTCCAGAATCGACTGCGCCGTTTGCGCGGGCATGTCGATAATTGTCGCCCAATATTCCGGATCAAGGCTGTCCAGGCTGATGACCAGTCGATCCAGGTGTGGCAAAATCGCTTCGTATTTTGGCAGCAGCAGGCCATTGGTCAACATGGTAATGTGGGCAAAAGCCAGCTCTGTTTTGGCATACGCCACCAACTGCGCGATGTGGGGATGGAGCAGCGGTTCACCGCCCGTCAAAATGAGGCTGTCTGTGCCACTGCGGATGACGCGCAAAATATGCTTGGCGTCATCCAAAGGCAAAAACGGCGGCTGCTGAGCATTGCGCCGCGCCCCAAAATCTTCGCAGTAGGTACAGTTGAGGTTGCAACGTGTGGTCACATAAAACGTCGCCGCCAACGGTTCAAGCAGTTGGCTGCCACGCAGTAGTTTGCCTAAATTTTTGCCGTATTGGAAGCCAGGAGATTTCATACGCTGTAGCATACCGGATTGAGTCGCTTTTTGAATTAGGAGAATGGTCGCATCATTGCGTGTGTGGATGATAACATAGCTTTAGAGGGGGAGAAAACGGCCGTTTCCCATTGCCGCCATTTAAAAGCAAAGAGGCGCATCCGGGGAGGATACGCCTCTTTTTCAAGGGAGAGGAAGAGGAGTTGAGGGTTTTAAGAGGTTGTTTTATTCGTCATCAGGTAACGTATCTAAGACGGATTGAATTTTGATGGCATCCATATCATCTTCGCCGACTATACGCACCAACGGGTAAGGCTGTGTGCCAAACTTAGTCAGCGCCACCGCCCCCAAGCCGATGAAGGAAACGATCATGCTGACCAGTCCCACACCGAAGGTAAACGGAATCGCACTCAAGAAACCGAGTGAAAACGTCAGGAGACCTGTGCCTAAAGCGGCGACTACGGCCGGACTTATCTTGTGCCAGTCAAAGCGCCCCGCCAGCCATTGGCCGAGCAAATCACCCATGGCAATCCAGCCAAACAGTCCAGCAATACCGAGCAGCGCCATCATGGCAAAGACAATGGCATAACCGACAATGCCGATGCAAATCAACAGCAGTATCGTGGAAATCAAGGCGAGAATGACTGCCAAAGCTGGCACGGCAATCGCGGTTAAGAAACCAACAGTGCCACCTGCCACCGGTTTTTCCCGGATGGTGCTTTCAACTCGCTGCAAGTGCGTCGGAGCTACCGCTACGACGACAAAGGCCAGGGCGGCAAACACAAGGCTGCGAGCAATAGCACCAAAGGTGCCTGCCACAAAGCCCACGCCGGTGGATGGTGGATCGATATGCACATCCGGTACACCTGGCACATCGGGTACATCAGGAACATCTGGGACAGGTGGCGCATCGTCAATTTGAGCGGAAACGCTGCTCATTAACCCAGCCAAAGCCGGAGCAAATGGCAACCCTTCAACGTTGGTGCAGTCTAATCCGGCTACCGTGTTATCTTCGATGTTACCGTTGAAGATGACGCAATCACCATGAATAACGGCCGTTTCGTCAGCCTTAAAATCACCATTGAACAGAACCAGATCGCCCTTGAGCGTCCCAGAAATATTTGCATCACCATTAAACAAGACCACGTTGCCCGTAATGGTGCCGCCATCTTCAACTTCCAAATCACCGTCAAACAGAATCACGTCGTTGCGGACAGTTTCTCCCGTTTCAACGGTGGTGTCTTCTTGGAATGGCGGTGCCGCGAAGGCAGAGCCTACGGGAACAGCCATTAACAACAAGACGAGTACGAGTACAAAAATAGGTTTTCTTTTCATCGTGTTTCTCCAGTTTATTGAATTTGCCTGGAATTGGGTTGGAAAATCAATTGGCGGGAAACACCGCCCCATACCGAGACGATACCGATAATAACCAGGAACCAGCCGATAATGGCCGGTTGTTGTATAGCCAGCTCACCAAAGCCAGCCAGGAGTGCCGAAATGACAGTTCCTATCAAGCTCAAGCCTTGCTGTGCCATCGCCCATAAACTGCCGACAATGCCAGGGTCTTGGAAAATGGGGCTGATGGTAACAACCAGCAACCCTACCAATACCAACGGCAGAATGCCGCCCATTAAGAGCAATGAATAGATAACGGCCGTTGCCGCCAAACGCGCCCGGCGATTGGGCAACCGGGCAATGGTGCGTTGGGCAAAATCAGCGGCTGGCGCTAAAGCTGGCGTTTGCTGTAACAGCATATGCACCGCCAACACAGCTTGCCATTCTTGCCTACATGGTGGACACGCACGCAGGTGAGTATCCAACTCAACTTGCTGCTCAGCGGCTAGCTCACCATCAAGCGCGTCCATCATCATGACGTAAGTTTCTTCATGTTCCATAAAGTCTTCTCCCTATATCCTTAATCCTTTCTTCTTTGTTTTTTACTCATCGCTACGCCACTGCCTCTTCCATAGCTGGTTGGAGGCCGTGTGCCATGCCAACTTCAGCCAACAGACGGCGTGCTCTAAATAATCGAGATTTGATTGCACTTACAGTTGTGTTCATCACTTCTGCAATTTCGTCATAAGACATTTCATACCAATACCGCAATACCACTGCCTGACGATAATCTTCCGGTAATTCCTGCAAGAGTTCTTGAACCATTTCTTGTTGTTCATTTATGACCATTTGAGATTCAGGTCCTTTCGACTTTTCCGATTGCAAAGCCGGGTGTGCCGGCAGCGGTTCGTCAAGGGAAAGCAGTAATGCTCGCCGTTTACGAATCAAGTCAATGCAATAGTTGGACGTAATCGACAACATCCAGGTACTAAACTTATGCTCCGGGTTGTAGCTCTCCAGACGGGTGTAAGCACGAATAAACGCTTCTTGAGCGGCTTCTTCTGCTTCGCCTGAATTATTCAACATGCGGTAAGCTAAGTTGTATACCGGTGTTTGGTATGCTTCGATTAGTTGCCCAAACGCCTCTTTGTCGCCTTGCCTGGCTTTATCTAGCCAGACTTGTTCTTCGTTCAATGTTCAATCTCCTGACAGTTCACCCACCATTACGCACCTATTTTTCAAAAGTTGCAGGGAAGTGGGAAAAGACGTTACACGGAGTTTCACAGAGGAATCACAGAGATACACAGAGAGAAATAAAGAAATATCCCCAGTTCTTTTTCTCTGTGTATTCGTGTCTCGCTGTGTTCCTGTTTTCTTTCTTGACAAGTTCCTACCCTGTTTTATAATCATCATACATCAGTTTTATAAGTAATACGTTGATCGGGACGAGTAGTTACGTGGCCGAAACAAGAGAGCAGAGGATCGCAGGCTGAAAGTCCTCGCCACAAACCAGGTAACGAATACCCCCCGTGAGTGGTTTTCTGAACGGAAAGAGCAAACTTTTGGTTTGCTCTTAGAGGCAGACAATAAGTCTGCCTCGTTTTTAATCAATTAAGAAAATCCGGATGGCTCCGTTAACGGCCGTTTCGAGGGTAATTAGTGCTGAACACTGATTACTGAATTTGGGTGGAACCACGGTCGCCATCGTCCCAACAAGGATGATGGCGTTTTTTATTGTAAGAATTCAGATTTTAGATTGATGTGCGCATACAATCGTCAATCAAAAATCTTCAATCTTTAATCTTTTTACCGGAGGCATCATGTCTGACAACGACGTACCCTACATAGAATCTGAGCTGTACCGCATTCGCCACTCGGCCGCCCATGTGATGGCCGAAGCCGTCTTGCAATCCTATCCCGAAGCCAAACTAGCCATCGGGCCGCCAATCGAAGACGGCTTCTACTACGACTTCGATTTAGGCCAGGATGAAAAAGGCAAACCACGAACCTTCTCACCAGAAGATTTAGAGAAAATCGAAGCAGATATGAAAGAACTGCTCAAAAACAACGCTAAATTCGAACAGTCAACCATGAGCATCGCCGAAGCGCAAGCATTCTTTGCCGATGCGCCCTATAAATTGGAACTCATCGAGGAATTATCGGCTGGCAAAGTAGACGAAAATGGCAATCCCATCTCCGAACCCGTGCAAGAAGTAGGCATCTACCAACAGCGCGAGTTTGTCGATTTGTGCCGTGGTCCGCACGTTGGCTTCACCAAACAAGTCAAAGCTAACGCCGTCAAGCTGCTTCGTACCAGCGGTGCCTACTGGCGCGGCGATGAAAACCGTCAGCAGCTTCAACGCATTTACGGCACAGCCTGGCACAACAAAGTGGAACTAGACGACTACCTCAAACTGTTAGAAGAGGCCAAAGCGCGGGATCATCGACGCCTGGGTAAGCAGTTGGAGTTATTCCATATATCCCAGCTCGTTGGCGCTGGTTTGCCCTTGTGGCTGCCCAACGGCACCATCTTGCGTGACAACCTGGAAGGCTTCTTGCGTGACGCCCAGGTAAAGCGGGGCTATTTACCGGTTATTACGCCCCATATCGGCAAAATCGACCTGTACATCACCAGTGGTCACTATCCCTACTATAAAGATAGTCAATACACGCCCATCGACGTGGATGACGAACAGTTCATGCTCAAACCGATGAACTGTCCCCACCACATCGAAATCTACAAGAGCAAGCCGCGCAGCTACCGCGATTTGCCCTTGCGGCTGGCCGAGTTCGGCACGGTCTACCGCTATGAGCAAAGCGGTGAGTTGAACGGCTTAACGCGCGTGCGCGGTTTCACCGTTGATGACTCTCATCTATTTGTCACACCAGACCAACTGGAAGAAGAATTCATCGGTGTGGTCAGCTTGATTCAATACGTGTTTGAGACAATGGGTTTCCACGATTTCCGTGCTCGTTTGGGTGTTAACGACCCCAACAGCGACAAGTATGCAGGTGAACCAGAAATGTGGGCCAAAGGCATCGCCGCCATCAAGAAAGCAGCCGATAAAGCCGGCATGAAGTACACCATTGAAGAAGGCGAAGCAGCATTCTACGGCCCCAAACTCGACTTCATTTTCCGGGATGTGCTGAAGCGGGAATGGCAGTTGGGCACGGTGCAAGTGGACTTCTTACTGCCGGAACGGTTTGACATTGAATACATGGGTGAAGATGGGCAGAAGCACCGACCAGTCATGATCCACCGCGCCCCATTTGGTAGTATGGAACGCTTTGTCGGTATTTTGATTGAGCATTTCAATGGTGCATTCCCGCTGTGGCTGTCTCCGGTACAGGTGATGATAGTGCCGATTGCCGACCGCCATGTTGCTTATGCCCATGAGGTTGCCGCCCAAATGCGTGCCGTTGGTTTACGTGTGGATGTGGATGATAGCAATGAGCGCATGAACAAGAAGATTCGTAATGCTCAGTTGATGAAGATTCCCTACATGTTGGTGGTGGGTGATCAGGAAGAAGAAGATGGCGCGGTGGCGGTACGAACTCGTGACAATGTGAATCATGGGGCGATTGCGGTGGCTGAGTTTATTGACCGTGCTGCTACCCTGGTTACTACAAAATCGATGGAGTTATGAGCGGACGCTAAACTGTAAGTTTTTACAAACGAGAGGCCGCTCAATGAGCGGCCTTTTTGTTTTAATACTCTTTCGTGAATGGGCTCTTATTTTTTAGACAGCAGTTATTTCGGCCGCTTTTTCTGCAGATTTCGACATAACCTGGATTGGCAGTTTCACGGTAAAGGTACTGCCAACATTCTCTTCACTGGTGACAGAAATCTCGCCATTGTGCGCTTCTAAAAGGCTTTTTACAATAGCTAAGCCTAAACCAGTGCCAATGGCAATGGATTGGTGTTTCTTGACACGACTGTAGCGATCAAAAATAAATGGCAATTCATCAGCCGGAATCCCATAACCGGTATCACGAATATCAATAACTGCATATTTACCAGAAACAGACGTTTCAATAAATACTTCGCCTTTGTCTGGTGTGTATTTAATCGCGTTGGAAATCAAATTGGTAACAACTCGTTGAATCTTTTTATCGTCGGCCGTAATCTCAACTGGGGATGGTACAGGATCATAGTTTAGCGTAATGCTTTTTTCCATGGCAAGCGCTTCTAATGCTTCGGCCGAACCTTTCACCAAAAGAGCCAAATCGAAACTAGCCCGTTCTAATAGCACTGGATTACCAGATTGCATCTTCCCAATTTCCAACAGATTATTGACAATTTCAAGGAGGGTATCTTGACTACGCAAAATAACTTTAGCAATATGCTCTTGTTGACTTCGTTCTAATTCTCGATCTCTGAGAATACTCCCATAACCTTTAATGCTAGTTAAAGGTGTACGCATATCGTGGGTTAATACGGCCAAGAAGGCATCTTTTTCTTTACTGAGTCCTTCTAATTCTTTATTTGCTTCTGCTAGATTCTCGTTGGCCCATGCCAAATCCGCCGTTCTAAGCTCTACAAGTTCTTCTAATTGTTCGAGTTGCATCTTGGCTTTACTGACATAAAGACGGAAGGAGTACGCAGAAAGTACAATAGGCAGAAAAAATATAGCAATACCTAAAGTCCCAAACTGCTGAACCGCTAAAGCAAGAATCCCACCGCCAGCACTCATTACCAGCACATTGATGGGGATAACCCAACGATGCTCTTTCCAAATATCAAGCGACTTTGCCCCCATCTGTAAATGCAACAAAACAATGAGTATCCATAAGTTTAGTTGATCGTAAACGGTAGCAGCGACTACCCATGGGATGAAAGCAAGCAGAATGTTTGATGTCCCAAAAGGCTCTGCCATCGCATAAAAAACAATACCAGCTATAAAAATGGCGATGGCACTCATCCCCATATTGAAGGCAATACGTTCAGAAGCACCTCGCCACCCAGGCCAATTTTGTCGTAGACTAATAAGGGAGAGGGCAAACATTGAAATAGCTACTACAATGACCCCACCAGATGTTCCGTATAAAGCAACCACCGACATGCTAACAGCCGAACTAACTTCAACTGTAACACTGCTGTCTACTAGAGAGGTAGCGGTAATTTGGGCAGCAATCGCAAGGAAGAGGAGCAAGAAGAAGATCGGAAGATCGTCGTACGTGGGAATTTGGGTGATTCCCCAGCCGACTAATACCAACCCTGTAAGGCTAATAAGGGCAAGATATATATTACGCCAAGTA
This sequence comes from uncultured Chloroflexia bacterium, assembly GCA_963747345.1. Taxonomy (GTDB): domain Bacteria; phylum Chloroflexota; class Anaerolineae; order Promineifilales; family Promineifilaceae. The sequence goes on from CAVVFA010000034.1 coordinate 20,819, forward strand.
AGGCGTGGTTCTTTGACCAATGTAGTCAAAAGCAAGTCCTTCTGATTCAGATAAAAAGTAGTTCCATTAAAACAAAAAATCCCCTTGATGCCTATAGGACATCAAGGGGATTTTAACGTTTTAATTTAACAGCTTGATTGGTCTAGTTAGCGAAATCTGTTAGTCCCGTCCAAGCATAGCCACCCGTCCAAGCGTAACCGCCTGTCCAAGCATAGCCGCCTGTCCAAGCATAGCCACCCGTCCAAGCGTAACCACCGGTCCAAGCGTAGCCACCGGTCCAAGCGTAGCCGCTTTGCCAGATAGCGCCTTCTTCCGGTGCTTGCCACTCTGTGGACCCAGTCCAGGCGTAACCACCTGTCCAAGCATATCCGCCTGTCCAAGCGTAACCACCGGTCCAGGCATATCCGCCAGTCCAAGCATAGCCGCCTGTCCAAGCGTAACCGCCAGTCCAAGCATATCCACCTGTCCAAGCATAGCCGCCTGTCCAAGCATATCCAGCGGCTTCGGAGATTACGTTGCCGTCAGCATCTACAAATTGGAAGGCATCGTCACGGTAGACAACTGGACCAACATAGGCTTGTCCAACTTCCATGCCAGGATTGGCTTCCCCTGCGGGGGGATTGAGAACAGCTTCAGCCGCATTAACCCGGCCAGCACCTTGTTGGAACAGACTCCAAGTGAGGGTGCCATCTTCGTTAACGGCCGTTTCCGCCGTATTCGTCAGAGCATATTTGACCTGGTTGGGGGTCATGTCTGGGTTTTCATCGAGCATCAAGGCGACCACACCACTGGTAACGGCCGTTGCTGCTGAAGTACCAGCGATTTCATAATAAATACCGCTCACCCATGAATCACGATGTTCACGATTCCAGTTGGAGAATGGCATACCTTGTACCAACATGTGGGCACCAGGAGCAACCACGTCTGGTTTTACAAATCCCATTTCAGTGGGGCCAGCACCACTGAATGGGGTGACGTAATCATCACTGCTATCTTCAGGGGTATAGTTGTCTGTGAATGCGCCAACGGTGATGACATAGGGGTCATTACCAGGAACAGCAACGGTCATAGGGTCGGAACCGCCATTACCAGATGCGGCCAAAACGACGATGCCAGCATCCCATAAAGCTTCGACAGCCATGTTAAGTGGGTCAGCCCAATAGGGACTGTCTACAGCACCGACGATAGAGAGGTTAACAACCTGGATGTTGTATTCATCTTTGTTTTCCAATACCCAGTTCAACCCTTCGATAATATCCGTATAGTTACCTTTGCCTTCGCCATCCAAGACACGCACGTCAATCAAATCCACTTTGGGGGCGATGCCGATGTAACCATTGTTATCACGGGTGGAATTAGCGATAAGGCTCGCCATCATCGTACCATGACCATAGGCATCAGGTATTCTTGGGCCATTATCTAAGGCATCGTAGCGAGCCACGACATTGCGGCTAATTCCAGGAATACGGTTAATGCCAGAGTCGACAAGCGCAACACCAACGCCCCTGCCTTTCACACGAGCATCCCACGCTTCATCAACTCCCATTACTTCGGGAAAATCTGCTTGTGGACGATGGGAGCGAGCGCTGCTTTGAATACCAGCAGCCTCAACCATGTTGTCTGCTTGAACGGCGATGACTCTGGCATCTTGTTCTAGTGCAGCAAGAACGCCTTCAGGGAAGTCTGCCGATACGGCATTGATGATTGCCAGCTCTTGCGTAACTTGACCACCATAGGCCTGCGCGACGGCAACGGCCGTTTCTACACTGTTTGCTTGAATAATGAGGGATTCAGAATCAGAACTCGAAGAGGTTGTCGGGGCGCTTACCGCTAAAACCAAAACGAGTAACACAAGTGTTGTTACAACTAACTTTTTCATGTGAAACTCCTTTTTACAATTACATATGACTAATACAAATACGTGATTGTTACATTTTTTCACGTTTCTTTCACACTCATAGTATGAAAGAAATCAGGCACTTATACAAGGAGCATTTTGATATTGAGTACTTATTTCCTATGAGCCTTTTCACTCTTGGTCACGCTGCTGTTTTTTATCGAGTAAACGGGAGGCAAGAGAGCCTGATTTTTGTGCAGAATCACCAGGTTTTGGGGTTATTTTTTGTGAGGCTGGCGTTGTTGATATATCAACCATTTTCGGCGAAGATTCTTTCGCGGTTTGTTCGGTTTCTACTGGGACGGGTTCTTCTTGAATGATATTTGTTTCAGGCTGTGGGCGGCGGGTAGCGGCGCGTTCTTTGGCTTGGAAAAGGCGAGAAACTTGTTCGGTTTGGGGTTCAGTGGTGGCCGGTTGCGGGAATAGTCGGCCAAAAGAGGCTGCCCAGGCACGCTGCCAATCTCGTTTGGTGATGACGAGACGGCGGACGGCGATGTCGAAGGGCAGCAGCAAGACAGCTATGAGAACGAGCCAGGGCCAAATGGGGCGCGACACGGATTCGCCAGATAGATTATGCTCGAAAACGGCCGTTATCCCCTCCGTTAAATCCTGTCCGCCAAAATTCTCGCCCAATTGTGTCAACACATTCGTTTCTGACACAGAGGGTTGGTATTCAGACGAGTAGCCCAGCACCCAGCCGGAAGTCTGCCCTACCACTGATTCGCCAGCCGGATCATCCCCGTTGATGCGCAGGAAGTACGCGCCATCTTGTGCCGGTGTGAATTCGCCGCCATACCGACCGGGCGCAATTTGGGGCAGCACCACGTTGTTGACGGTGCCATCTGGCGCGATGACGTTGGCCGTCATGGTGATGTCGTTGAGATAACGGCCGTTATCATCCCGTGTATCAACTTGTAAAACAGCTTGTTCACCGTTGAAGGTAACGGCCGTTTCCACATTACTGTCTCGTTCAGCCGCCATCGTCCAGCGCACGGCTTGCGCCCAGAAGGCCGGAAAGCCTTCCCACTGCACCCATTCATTCGCCCAACGCCCCGTCGCATCCGAGGTCCAGGCCACCGAACGCCCCAGACCATACTGCCACGCCGCCAGCAGCGGGTCTTCCAAATGGGTGTTGAGAATCACCTGCGCCGCCCCTTTTGGACTGGCGCCCACGTAGCCATACAAGGGCGGTACAGCCGAAATACCCGCCAAAATCGGACTGTTGCTCGCCAGTTCGGGGAAGAAGCGCTCTTCTATCAAGTAGTTGCGCTGAATGGCGGTTGTTTCTTGCGTGAAGATTTGGGGCAGATTGGCGGCGCGATCTGTAAAATGAAAACGGCCGTTTCCCCGCTTCGCCATCTGCTGCAACCACAACACATCCGGCCCTTCCCCAATCGCCACTGTGGATACCGTTACCCCGTCAGCCACCAAGGCATCAATCAGTTCTGGAGCCCCTTCCTTTTCTTCCGAATCAGCACCATCCGCCAACAAGATGATGTGTTTCACTTGATTGGGGCTCTGGGCCAACGCTTCGGCCGCTGCTGCTAGCCCGGTGCGCACATAAATGCCGCCGCCCCCTGCCCCAATTTGGCGGATGAGGCTGATGGCCGTTTCCTTGTCGCTGGCAGGCAGCGGTCCAATCTGGTTATCTGGCTGTGTGTCTACAGGGATGACGGTGATTTCGTCAAAATCGTTAAGCAGTTCCACGACACGAACGGCACCCTCTGCCGCCAGTTGGATTTTCTCCACGCCCCCTTCCTGCATTCCCATACTGCCGGAGCGGTCAATGACAATGACGATGCTCACGGACGGGAATCGTTCCTGATCTTTGATTTGCATATCGACGGGTAGCATTTCTTCCAGCGGCGTTTTGTAATAACCGCCCATGCCGTAGCTTTCTGGTCCACCCACGGCGACCAACCCACCGCCTAAATCGCGCACGTAGCTTTGCAGCGTTTCCATCTTGCGCTGCGTCAGGTCACGGGCATTCACGTTAACGAGAATGACGCTGGCATAGTCGGAAAGGGTTTCCAAATTGCTGGGCAAGCCAGCGGGTGTGGTGCGATCCACTTCTAGTCCCACTGCCTCCAATGCCAGTTGCAACTGCGGCGATTCGTCGGGGATGGCATTGCCTTCTGCATCTATGCCGCCTTCGTTGGCAACGAGCAGCACGCGGGGTGGCCCGGTGATTTCGGTGAAGGCCGCCAGTTCATTATTTTGGTAGTAGGTATCTTCGATGGGGATGAGTTGGACGCGGTATCGTGCAAATTCTTGTTCGACAGCGTGCAGGCGCACGGCAAAGTTATTGATGCCGTTTCTAAGCTGCACATCTTCTTCGTGAACGACGCTGCCGCCGGACAATACGCGCAATTTGGCAGGCATGTCAGCGGTGGATTCAGCGGTGATGTCGATGCGGAAGGTTTCGCCCTGGCTTACTTTGGTGGGGGCGCTGACGTTGGTGAGCAAGGCTTCGGTGGTGGGTAACGGCCGTTCTAAATCCACATAGTCTAGCTGTACCCCGGAGGCGACGGCGAGTCTCGCCGCTTCTTCCACATCGCCAACCGTCGGCTGCCCATCACTGACTACCACCAGACGCCGCGCACTGCCTGCCGGAAACAGCGCCAATCCCAAGCGCACTGCTTTGGCAATATCGGTTTGCAGCGACTGCGGCACGGTGGTGATGGGTGCCAGCTCTGCCAGACCACTCATGGGACGGTCTACTAAGGCGTTGGCTCCGAAAAGGATAACGGCCGTTTGGTCATTTGGCCCCATCGTCTCAATGGCACTGCGTACATACGTTTCCGCTTGCGCTGCCTGTTCCTGGTTAATGGAATCGGAGGCATCGACCAAAAACACAACCGCCAGTTCATCCGCAGACCGCACAATTTGGATACCCGCCAGACTCAGCACCACCAGCACCAAAATAATGATGCGCAGCCCCACACTCACCCAATCGCGCCACCGTCGCCGGCTCCAGCCGCCCACACGCGGACGCGCCAGCCACACAAAGTATGGGATGGCAAATAAAAGGAGAAGGGCAAGTGGTGTTGTAAAGCTCACAAAGAGATTTTAGCGGAGATTGGGGAATTGGGGGATTTTTGGATGGAAATGGTTTAAATCCATTAAGGAATGGAGATTAGGTGACTGAGATTGGAGATTGGAGATTAGTAGAGTCTCTAATCTCTACTAATTATTCATCGAAGACCAACGGCAGGTAAATGGAGAAGGTGCTGCCCGCGCCGTAACTGCTTTCAACCGTGATATGGCCCCCATGTGCCACCACAATAAACTGGGACAGCGCCAATCCCATACCGAGCCGTTTTTTACTGGTTGCATTGCCAGTAACGGGCGTTAACCCTTGCCACAGATCCTTCATGCGCTCTTCGGGAATGCCCACGCCCGTATCGGCAACAACGACAACAATATCACCTCCGGTCATATGTGTTTCTATTTTGATATGACCGCCGATTTTGTTGAATTTAATGGCGTTGTGGATGATGTGTTTGATGGCTTCCTGAAGTTGATCGGGATCGCCAAATACAGGGGCATTTTCACGCGCTGGCTCAAATTCAAGGGTAATCCGGCGCGCCTCCACCATGTTTTTTAAGCCGCGCATGGCAATTTGAACAACATCATCTATTTGGAGAAGCTGAAAATGGAACTCGCGCCGCAACTGGACCCGAGCCGCCAAATTGATGAGATTGTCGATGGGGGGTTTGCTGTCTGCAATCAGTTGACCTAATTTTGCTACTTTTTCTTGCAGGGGGGGATTATCGCCCACGCTGTTTTGCAGGTCTGCTATCCGGTCGTCGATGTTGGCAAACGGCCGTTTTAATTCAGGCGATACAAGGCTCACAAATTGGCTGTAAAGCCGGACAAACTCTTGCAAATATTGCTTTTCCTGTATCAACGTCCGATTCTGGCTAAACACGTATTCATTGATGCGCTGTAGTGCATCCAAATTCTTCACTTGCGCAAAGACAGGCGAAACATGCTCATTTAAAACCTGGAGCCGTTCAAAATCTTTTCGCTCATACGGTTCGCCAGATCTTTTGTGGTTTAGGCCCAACACACCAAGCAAAGAATCTCCAGCGTGGAGCGGCATAAATAAGACGCGCTGCCATTGCCCCAAAATCTCGCGTTCTGCCAGGGGCAGCGAATCAAAGGTTTCTAAGGCATCAATGTCATACTGGCTGAGGGGAATGCTCTGTTGACGCAGGTGTGTGGAAAAGGGACTATCTGCGGCAAAAACGGCCGTTTCCAGTTGCAGTTCATGGTGACCAGCAAGTTGGGATAACGGCCGTAAAATCAACAACCCAGCCGCCCCATCCTCAGCCGTCATTATCCAGGCATCATCAACCCCAAGGGAAGACTGCATGTAACGCAAAACAAGCTGCCCCAACTGTTCTGGATTAGGGAAATTGCCTACCGCATTGGTATAATCGGCCAACGCCGCATCTCGCTTGGCTTTAGAGGGTAGAAAAATACGCCGCATCAAATTGCTAACCACCCGATTAACAATCATAAACAAGGCCGCAAAAACGGCCGCAATCAAAATCAATACCAGATTAGGATCCGTTTCCGCTGGCAAATTAGGCAGCACGCCCCGCACAATCAACGTTAAAGCCAGCCAAGTCAGCCCAAAAATAATGAGCGTGCCAGACAAACGGTACAACAGTTGCCGAGCCGCCATCTGGATGTCAGGCAGTTGCCCATGCGTCAGACTCACCGTGCCGATAAACGCGGCCAGCAGCACAATCAAGACAGCTAATTCTTGCCAAATGGGCTGCCCCGGCTGTTGAATAGAAGCCCAAATGCCGCCGATGCCAAAAATGGTAAGCACCAGCAGCCAATACCGAATTTGGTTGCGATATAAGGAACGGGGCAAAGAACGATTCACTTGCTGCGTCAGCATCCAGGAGGCAATCAACGGCACAACCCAACTAGCCACCCACACCGCCGCCCACACATCAAAAAAGCGGATTTGTTGCCCAGCCAGAGGAAAGTCAGAAATCCCATACGCCCAGATTGCTGGGTCTAACGCAATGGCCGTCAGCCACAAAACGCCACTAACGATAATCGCCCCCCGACCAGACCCCGATGGCACAAACATGTACCGCGCCGTCGTCATCAACAAGCACAACGCCGCAAAACTGAAGGCGTACAGCCCCAGAATTGCCCAGTTATAAATAATATAATGTGTTAAATTGAGGCCCCCATAAAAACGCAGTACACTACTTGCCCAAACGGCCGTTGCCAACAGCACAAACGTCCACCGGATAAGAACCTTGCGCCGTTTCCCCCCCTTGTACCAGAGATAAAAAATCATCCCAATAAAACTAAGAGGCAAAATCGAAATGAGAATAAACTGCATTGTGAGTGACATAATTAGCGCCGTTTTGTTACGAAAATTAACATTACACGGTTGCCCACGCATTATACCAACGAATAACCAAAAGTTGGGAATTTGGATTATCCCAATATATCCCAACCGGAAATTTGGGATATATTTGGGATATTTGGGTTAAATTTTGGAAACACTTGGGGAAAGTTGGGAAATAAGTCCGTAACACAAACATCTTGCATTCCCCAGACCAGCGGCGGCTGAGCGGCTCGACTGAGCTCGCCGAACGTCCTGTCGAAGCCAAAGCGATGCACGGGAGAGAAAAACTTACTTCAAAATATAATGCGTACCCTTCTTCGAGCCAATCTTCAGCAACACACCACGCTCCACCAAATCCACCATATCCAGACGCAGTGTTTCCGCCGACACATCTGAGCAAAGATTGCGATACTCGCGGTTCGTGATGCTGCCATTTTCACGGATATAGGTAAGCGCTCGGGTTTGGCGTTCATTCATCACCCGCGTCCATTTGGGAATAGCCGTTCGCTCTTGCTTGTTAGACAGCGTTACCGTGAATATATGAGGCGTTGCCTTGAACTTAGGCGGCGGATGGCCTGCCTGCACCATCTCCTCAATCATCTGGTCGATGCCCAAGCCCAATTCCTCGATATATCCCCACTGGTAAAGCCCGTTCACCAAACGCGGGTTCCGCGAGAAATGCTCCTCCACCAAATTTTCCAGCGTCATATAACCGGGCAGTCCACCAGGGCTGATGATTTCTAACCGGTCGGCATACATGCGGATTTCAATGCGCCGTCCCTGGATGCGATAATCACGATGGGCCACCGCATTCACCAGCGCCTCGCGCACCGCAAACCGGGGATATTCCGTCACGTCATCCCGCTCTAACCGGTTGACGGTCGCCCCGACACGCATTTCTTCAAAGACAATATTCCAGGCACGCTCCACAACACGAGCAACCGTGCCATTGATTTCATCACGACGGCCGTAGCCAATACCGCCATCCTCGCCGCGCGGTTCTGTGCCAGCAAACTTCACAAACACAATGCCGCTCTGCGGAAAGAAGGTCTGCGGATTTTTGCCGAACAAAAGGATACCTATCGTCGTGGGGTTGCCGTCACGGTCAGTCGCCCCAATTTCAAAAAGCATTTCTTGCGTCGAGGTAATTTTGGCCGCGCCGCGCCGTTCCCGCCTATCCAAATAATCTCGAATGACATCCTGGTCTAAATCAGACGGACGCGCCCCAGGCACGGGTTCAGTTTCGTATTCAGCGGTGTTTTTGCTGGCCGCAAGCTGTCGCACTTCATCACCGGAGAGCGGGCGATTTTGCCGTCCGCTGCGAATGAGCACCCGGCCATCATCCAGGCTGTGCAGGTCTGTGCTGCGCGGCACATGAAGGCCGACAAACGTGTCATTTGGGGTTTCTACTGGCTGCCAATAGCTCGGCACAGGAGGGCGGCACATGCTGGCGGCTTCTAACAACGCGCCTTCGGCTTCTTCTTCCCAAATGGGGTCAGACGGCCGTCCTTGTCCATCCACGCCCAACACGATCAAGCCACCGTCTGCATTCGCCAGCGCGACTAAACATTCTGCCAACGTTTCTGGGTCGGCAAGCGGTAAATAGATGAGGCGTGGGCCAGGTTCTTGTTTCAGCATAATAATCAGCTTGGTTTGTATTCAGTGCTTTAGCGCTGACAATCGGCGCTAAAGCACCGACTACAAACTGTATGAGGTCAATCAATATCGGGCAAAGCGGCCATGGCTGCGCCTACAATGCCAGCTTCGTTTCGCAGACCAGCAGGCACAACTTTGGCTCTTAGATCAATATATTTCAGGAATTTCTCGTGTTGTTTGCTAATGCCACCGCCAAGAATGATGAGATCAGGGGAGAATAAGAATTCGATGTGTTGGAAATATACGTTTAAACGCTGGCCCCACTGCTTCCAGGAGAGCCCTTTTTCAGTGCGGATGCGTTCGGCGGCGTAATATTCGGCATCCTTTTTCCTATTACTCAGGTAGAGGTGTCCGAGTTCCAGGTTGGGTACGATATGACCGTTAACAAACATGACGCTACCAATGCCTGTACCCAGTGTAAAAATCATGACAACGCCTGTTTCGCCTTTGCCTGCCCCGTGATACATTTCAGCGATGCCTGCCACATCGGCGTCGTTGCGGATGGTGGTTTCGCAGTTGGTTGCCAGGGCAATTTGGCGGCCGGCTGGATAGTTGATCCAGCCGCTATCCACATTGGCGGCGGTCATGGTGACGCCGTGCATGACGACACCCGGAAAACCAACGCCCAGCGGCCCCTGATAATCAAAATGCTGCACAATCTCTTTGATAACGCCTATGACGGCTTTGGGGTTGGCTGGCTGAGGAGTGTCAATGCGCAGCCGGTCTGTAACGAGGTCGCCTTTTTCTGTATCTACGAGTGCGCCTTTGACGCCGCTGCCGCCGATGTCGATGCCGAGTAATTTCATATCTTTTCTCCTCAAACAGATTGTGGGTGTACTTGGTTCAGTAGGTTGATAATCGCTTCTTTATGGGTGATAACGGCCGTTTTCCCAGCCGCTATGCCCTCATCCATCCGATTAAAATCGAGCAGTCCAATCGTACCAATATCCGGGCGAATCAGGATATTGGGTTCTGATAGCGCCAGTCGCGTTTTCAATGATTGTTCAGTAATCAGGTCGATAACACCTGTCATTACCTGATACGCGCCGTAACGCTGCGTGTATTTGAGTAGTTTATCAAGTTTTCCTGAGGGGGGCGTGCTGGGTTTCATGTCTTGATCAGATGTGGCGTTGGTGATGTCGATGGCAATAACATGCGTTGCCCCCCGCGCATAGGCCACGTCAAAGGGGACGTTATTGAGCAATCCCCCATCAACCAGGACAAACCCGTTTTGCTCGACGGGTGGCAAGATGATGGGAAGGGCGATGGTGGCGAGAACGGCCGTTACCACATCCCCCTCATCCAACACCATCAACCGATGGTTAACCAGATCCGTCGCCGTCACCGCCAACGGTATTTTCAAGTCAGAAAAATCAGGGCGACCAATCGTTTTTTCCAGCAGCGCTTCAATTTTCTTATTGCTGACCAACGACCAGGAATCCTTCGGCCAGGCAAACAGGTTATCCACATGCATCTGGCGGAAAAACGCTTCCAGGCCAACACTATCAATCCCCGATGCATACAACGCGCCCATCATGCCACCAATGCTAGTGCCCACAATGAGATCCGGCTGCACATGCAGTTGATCCAATTCTTCAATAACACCAATCAGCGCGGCACCACGTCCGCCGCCTCCCCCAAGAGCTAATCCTAGTTTCATTTGTAAGCTTCCTATCCTAGACAACCCAGAACCAATAAAAGTTATGGCAGCGAATTAACACAAATTTTCACGAATTTATTTTCGCATTACGTTAGTGTCATTAGTTTTTCGCCACCCTTAGCCAGCGGTTAAAACCGCGCCGACATTTACGAAGTCGGCCTTCGCCGACTAAAGTTTCTAGTCCACGAAGGTGGACTTTGTAGCTGTTACTGCAGGGCGAAGCGTCGCCTAAGCGACCATTCATTCGCCGAGTATAAGAAGTGGCGAAAACTTCGTGACACTAACGCATCACTAACTAATCGTACCGTAATTATGCGGCAGCGGTGACACCGGCTCATCCGACCACTTGATAGCCGCCAGCAAACTGGTACGCGCTTCTTCTAACTTATCCGTATCATTGGCATGAACCGTGCCGATAACCTCACCTTCATTAAAGAAATCACCGACCGCACAGGGCAAAACAAACCCGACAGCGTGGTCAATTTTGTCTGTTTTAACGAGACGCCCCGCGCCCAAATGCACAGAAGCCCAGCCAATTTCGCCCGTATCCATGGCAGCAATACTGCCTGTTTGTGGGGCTAAAATCGGCTCCACAAATTGAGCCTGGGGCAGCCGCGATGGATCATCAACCTGTCGCACATCGCCGCCTTGTGCTTGAACCATCGCCCGGAATTTTTGGAAGGCCGCACCGTTTTCACGCACCGCACTTGCCAGTTCTTTCGCTTCCTCAATCGTGGGCGCTTTGCCCGCCAACAAGAGCATGTAGGCTGAAATATCCAGTGCATGTGCCCAAAACTGCTCTGGCCCGCCGCCTTGCAGGGTGTCGATGGCCTCTTTGACCTCCAGCGCATTGCCGATGGCATTGCCCAGCGGCTGGTTCATATCAGAAATAAGGGCGGCCGTTTTCCGACCGGCATCATTGCCAATATTAACCATGATTTGCGCCAACTCTTTTGCGGCTTCGACGGTGGGCATAAACGCCCCACTGCCCACCTTCACATCCAACACGATGGCATCTGCGCCCGCCGCCAGCTTTTTAGACATGATGGAGCCAGCAATCAGCGGCGTGGAAGCCACCGTGCCGGTCACATCACGCAGGGCATAGAGCTTGCCATCTGCTGGGGCGAGTTTGGCCGTTTGCCCCGCCAACACCAGGCCGATGTCGGCCAATTGCGTTTTGAACTGGTCCAGACTCATCTGGCACGACCAACCGGTGAACGATTCCATCTTGTCCAGGGTGCCGCCGCTGGAGCCGAGACCGCGCCCACTCATTTTGCCGACTGGCACGCCGCACGCCGCCACGATGGGCTGCACCACCAGCGTGGTCTTATCGCCCACGCCGCCGGAAGAGTGCTTGTCTACGACGAAGGGAGCGACATCGTGCAAGTCTAGCTGGTCGCCGGAACCGGCAATGGATAGGGTCAGGTCAACGGTTTCACGACGGTTCATGCCGCGTAAATAAATTGCCATCAATAAAGCTGATACCTGGTAATCGGGGATATTATCGGCGGTGTATTCGGTGATAAACCAGTTTATTTCAGCGGTGGAAAGCTCACCACCGTCACGTTTTATGGCGATTAGGTCAACCATTCTCATGGTAGCAACTTCCTTTATATTGGGGACACGGATGAGCGCAGATGAACACGGATTTTCTATGTTTTATCGCCTTGCTCCGTGACTCATAAAATATCTTTTCCTGGGAGGCCAGGAAGCAGTTTTCAGATTATAGCAGGAATCGGAGTTTTTCGGGTATGGAAGCAGAGGGGGACAGGAATTGTCAATTGACGATGAGGTGGTGGGGGAGAACGGCCGTTTGAATTGTGAATGGTGAATGGAAAATAGTGAATTGTGAAGTAACGGCCAGTTTTTCTCCATAGACTAATTGTCTTAGCCCATATCGGTATCGGATATGGTACAATACGGTCTATCCGATATTGATGATGGGGTGAATCATGATAGAAGCACGTTTGTTTAAACGTATCTTGGACAAGAAAGCGGCGCTAGATGCGTTACGACCGCTCCCGGTAACGGCCGTTCGCCGTTTAAACGAACAACTGACCATCGAGTGGATTTATAACTCCAACGCCATTGAGGGCAGTACCCTGAGTTTGCGCGAAACCCAGTTGATTCTGGAACAGGGTATTACCATTGGGGGCAAAAGTCTGCGTGAGCATTTTGAGGTGATTAACCACCAGGATGCGATTAAGCTGGTGGAATCGCTGGCCGACAAGCAAGAACCGCTCACGGCTTTTTATGTGCGCCAGTTACACGCCCTGGTTTTGGCAAAGATCGACGATGAAAACGCCGGGCAGTACCGAAATGTGCCCGTGCGCATTGTGGGTGCTGCTCATGAACCCCCACCTGCCTGGGACATCCCGGCACAAATGGATGACTGGGCAAACTGGCTGCAAGCGCAAACTGGTCTCATGGATCCGGTGACCTTAGCGGCGCTGGCTCACCACAAACTGGTAGCCATTCATCCGTTCATTGATGGAAACGGTCGTACTGCTCGCCTGATCATGAATCTGGTATTACTGCGGGCCGATTATCCACCAGCTATCATCACCCGCGTCAATCGGCGGCAATACTACCGGGTATTGGCACAGGCCGATAGTGGCAATCCTACGCCGCTGGTGAATTTTGTGGGGCGCGCGGTGGAGCGCAGTTTGACCCTCTATATAGAAGCCTGCACACCGCAGACCGCACCTTTGCCCGTAGAAGATGAGTGGCTGCCACTGCGAGAGGCGGCCGAACTAACGCCTTACAGTCAGGAGTATCTGAGTTTGCTGGCACGCACGGGCAAACTGGAAGCGATTAAGCGAGGTCGCAACTGGGTGACGACACGGCAAGCGCTAGAAAGGTATCTTGAATCTGTGGGCAAAGGGTAAATGCCGCACTCCCAAAACGTTGCAGTTTGTTTGCACCTGATTTGCAGCGATGGGGCTGAGTTTTGTGCTAGACTGGGCGCTAACAAATCTGGTCAAGACTGGCAAGCGGGGTGTGGCGCAGCCGCAGGTACGTGTGGCTCGGCGGTGACGCCGGCCACAGCAACCAGCCGAAGACCGCGCCTGAGCAGGGGACTAGAATATGTTACACAGAAGGCTCAATAAAATGGTGAGAAAACAATGACAACATCACGGTGCAAACGTTCTTTTATAGGTACTCTTGCCTTTGCCATTCTTTTTGGCGCGGGTTTAGTGATGAATTACTTTCTTGGCGAGCTCACAATTACTTTCTTTTGGGGAGCTATCACCGGCATAGTATTAGGGATTTTGTCGTGCATATATTTAAAAACAACATATGATGTGATAACCATGCGTCCAAAAAATCCAAACGCATTTCTTTCAGATAATCGCGGTTATGCTGGTGTTCTTTTGGGAGTTTTTATTGCTAATATCGTTACCCGTTTTATGGGAATAGAAATAAGAAATTTCGTAATGGGATGTGGTATGACATGGTTATTAATAGTTTTTGGATATATCACTTATTATCAGTGCAGTAATAGGGCTAGTTAAATTGTGAATGGTGAAGTAACGGCCGTTTTTGTCCAAACTATTGCGGCAAATGTGATGAACGGGTTGCTACAAGACTTTTGTGATGAGACGGCGTTTTTCCCATAGACTTTTTGAGGCGGGAACGACCGTTGCAAAACCTTTCGGGGCGGGAACGGCCGTTTTCTGTATAGATTTTGTGGTTAGAACGGCGTTTGTTGCAAATGGGAACGGCCGTTTTCTGCATAGACTTTTTGTGATGGGAACGGCCGTTTTCTGCATAGGCTTTTTGTGATGAGAACGGCCGTTTTCTGCATAAACCTTTCGGGGCGGGAACGGCCGTTTGCTGCATAGACTTTTTGAGGCGAGAACGGCCGTTTACTCCATAGACCTTTTGACTCTGTTGGCGAAGTCAAAAAACATTAAAACGAGCAACAAACTTTAACGTTTCGACATTGTTTGAGTCAAAATTCTTGTTAATTTTGATGCGGTTTTCTCAACTAATATACTTCGCCAACAAAGTCCTTTTGTGGTGGGAACGGCCGTTTGCTGCATAGACTTTTTGTGATGAGAACGGCCGTTTTGCTGCCAGATGTAGATGAAATGAAAACCATGCTGGAGCAGGGTGTCATGGGCTAGTTGTGAATTGGGTGGGAACGGCCGTTTTGTTGCCAGAGCAGGGTGGCTTGGGCTAGTTAGTGAATTGGGTAGAAACGGCCGTTTTCTGCATAGACCTTATGTGATGGGAACGGCCGTTTTCTGCTTAGACTTTTTGAGGCGAGAACGGCCGTTTGCTGCATAGACCTTTTGGGGCGAGAACGGCCGTTTGCTGGCAAGCGTAGTTGGAGAAATTGTGAATGGGGGAGGAACGGCCGTTTCTTCATGAGTTGCCACCGACCTACAGCGCCAAATTAAACTGCAAGGCTCTAGCCACCTCCTCCATTTTACTGTCGCTGAGTTGCCCAATGGGGCGAAGCTGATTTGCCCCACGAGGGGGTCGCAGTCTGCTCTCATCTCCGCTTTGGTGAATAGTTGCCATTTGACTGCAATTGACCGCGCTGGCAGTGGGCAAACCGCTTTCTGCTGGCGCAATCAACACCATGAACGGATAGGGCTTTGGCGGAATCGCGCTGGTGATAGCCACGACAACGGTCGTGGGGCTGTACCGGTTGCCGATGTCGTTTTGCACGATCAGCGCCGGGCGCAGCCCCCCTTGTTCGCTCCCTTTCACCGGATCGAATTCCACCCAAAAAATTTCGCCGCGTTTAACTGGCATTGTTCATCCCTTCAGTCGCGGCCCAGGCGGCTGCCGAACTGCTCGCGCTGGCGGCGGCAAATTCAGCCGCTTCCTGCGCATAAAACTGATACCCTTCAACTGCTAAACGTTCTTCTTCTTGTATTTTGATGGTTGCCAGTGCCTCGCTGATGACCTGACTGCGGCTTTTTTGGGTTTGCGCCGCGCGATGGTCAGCATATTCCAACAATGCCTGGGGCAGAGAAATGGTGACTTTTTGAACCAAAGAAATTGTCATGCGCCTTACTTACCTCCATAGGAATAGTTATTCCTCATTTTACGGCGGATTGAAGTGCAAATCAAGTCATACTTCTGGTGTGACCAAGCGAATGAGGAACGGCCGTTTCTAATTGTGAATGGTGAATTGTGAAGTAACGGCCGTTTAGCTATCCTGTTTTCGGGAATTCATAGCCTTTTGGCTAAGTTGTTCCACATCTTCTACTTGCCATAGACTTCTTTGCCACACGGTATAATCAAATGGCTCTCGATTAATTAAACTAATGAACCGCTCTGCTTCAACTTCTCCCAAAGCGGCGATTAATACTTCTATGCCTTTTTGTCTAATTTCCGTATCAGTTATCATAATTATCCAGTACCTTCACAAATTCGATTGGATTCATCAATTTTACATCCTTGATGAGATCCGTTTTATTGAGTAACTTGTCATCTGTTGTCAAAAAGTAGTCGGCATTTGCAGCCACAGCCGCTGCAATATGCAAGGCATCCTTTGATTTTATGCCAAAGGCAAGCAGTTGCTTCGCTTTTTCTATGAGTGCTGGTGTTTCGACAATATCAATTGCACAGAAAGCGATCCACTTTTTAATTGCTGTGCGCCTGTCACTAAATGGGTTTTGTGCATTCTCAAAATCAAGGATATACGACCAGGCTAATTCAAGATGACCCTCTTTTATTTGGTTCTGAATGTATAGTTTGGCTTCAGTTTCCAGCCGAATACGAATAGAACTTTGATCATCGAATGGCCTGTTAAACGCACAATTGTCTAAATATAATCTCATGCATGTTATTATACTTTATTTTTCCAGCTATGCGTTGGCCGTTGCGAATCGTTCTCTGGTGAGAACGGCCGTTTCCCAACAAATCTGGTCGAGACTGGCAAGCGGGGTGTGGCTCGGACAGGAGTCCGGCCACAGTGGCGCAAGGAAGACCATGCCGGAGCAAGGGAGCATCTATAAGAGAAAGAGCATTAGATTGGGGCGCGCCCTTAGGACAATAAATATGTCAATTTGTAAAAGAATGATAATCATCACTTTAGGCTCATTACTGGTTATAAGTTTTGGCAGTTTTTTTATATTATCTACATTTCTTGTTGACAAAGGTCAAGTTAACATTCTTTTGAGCATACCTATTGGAGCCGCTTTGGGCATTGTGACATGTTGGTATATATCCAAAACCCATAATTTAAAGACATGGTCCCCTAAAGATCCCAATTGGGCACATTCCAAGAATAAATATATAGCATGGGGGGTTATAGTTGCTGCTTTAATTAACAGTTTCGTCATCCATTTTTTAGGGTCATTTGCTGTGGGTTTTGTTTTTGAAACTGTAGGAACCTGTTTTTTACTCATCAGTGGTTTCATTATGTTTCACAGTTGTCAAAGTGAAAACAAATCGAAAACTAATCAAGAGTAGATTTTACAATTGACCTTAA
Source organism: uncultured Chloroflexia bacterium (assembly GCA_963747345.1). Classification (GTDB taxonomy): domain Bacteria; phylum Chloroflexota; class Anaerolineae; order Promineifilales; family Promineifilaceae. The sequence continues at coordinate 37,869 of CAVVFA010000034.1, forward strand.
CATGTGGTGTAGAAAGATTACTTACTTGAGCGCGGTCCTTTTTAGCCCTGTGCCTGTGGCAAGCATGGTCGAGACTGACAAGCGGGGTGTTGGCTCGGCGAGAACGGCGGCCACAGCAGCGCTTTTATGGCAGGTATGCTAGGATTAGGGTCAGGGGTAGTGGGTGCATTTTTATTTGCCGCATTGATTCCTTTTGGAGGATTTATTGCGATTCCCGTTGCTTTTGGATTTGCTTTAAGCCAGGTTACAGGTCGAGCAAAGACACATATATTCGCATCTAACCCCTATCATTTTGGGAGAGGTTTTTGATAAATGAGCGATGATAATAGGTATTTTCTCACTCATAAACAAGCATTAAAAAACCTATTGTTTGTCATGTTTCTTATGGCCTTGGTCTTATGTTCAGTATTATCGTTGATAATATCAGAGCTAGAAAATGATGCTTATATGCTAGAAGGTGTATTTATCGGATTCGTTAATGGTTTGAATATTAGGAATCCTCTATAATAAATTGTTTTTCTGGATATGGGATCCTATTACACTTGACTATAAACAAAAAAGTTTATTTCCTAGCTGTGGATTTGGATGTATCTTTCCCCTTTCGTTGTTAGCTGTCTTTTTTGTTGGTTTTTTAGTGATGGATGCGCTTGGATTTAATTATCTAGGCTGGCTTTTAAGTTTGATTATTACAGGTGGATTCATCGTTATTGGGTACTTGTATTATCGAGTTTGGAAAGCTAAGCCTACAGAATAAACAACCGTTCAAGCACTCTCTGCTGAGGCGGGATCTTCTTACCCTACGCACTATGACCGTGTCTGCGACTGAGCCATATGTTAGTCTCGTAATCGACTGTTCTCGTTGCAGACTAATTATGGTGAAAACGGCCGTTTTGCTCCCAAGTATAATCGAGATAAAAACCTTGCCAGAGCAAGGTAGTCTGGTCTAGTTGTGAATTGGGTGGGAACGACCGTTTTCTTCATAGAATCTTTTATGGCGAGAACGGCCGTTTACTGCATAGGCTTTTTGTGGCGGGAACGGCCGTTTACTCCATAGAACTTTTGTGGTGGGAACGGCCGTTTGAATGGTGAATTGTGAAGGAACGGCCGTTATCCGTTCACTGTTTTTAGTTGATAGAAGACGTCCCCCCAGATTCATCCCCAAAGTCTGCTATAATTGCTGGAAAATTCGACCAGATTCACTGGCGGAGCCAATCCCTACCCACACTGAAACGAGCTTTTGCTAAAGGAAAACATCATGACTGAAAAAGTAAAAACCCTTCTCATTAATGGCATCGTCGTCACCATGGATGCAAATTTCACCGTCTATGAAGATGGGGCGGTGGCTATCGACGGCGATTCGATTGTGGCGGTCGGCACGACGGCTGACGTGACCGCCCACTACAGCGCCAGATGAGATTATCCACTGTGCCGGACGGGTGATCATGCCCGGTCTGGTCAACGCCCACACCCACATCCCCATGACGCTGCTGCGCGGTCTGAACGACGATCTGCGCCTGGATGTGTGGCTGGGCTACCTGATGCCGCTGGAACGCGAGTTTGTCACGCCGGAGTTTGTGAAGCTGGGCACACAGGTCGCGTGTGCGGAGATGATCCGCTCCGGTATCACCTCTTTTGCCGATATGTATTATTTTGAAGATGCCATTGCGGAAGAAACGGCCGTTATCGGCATGCGCGCCTTACTGGGCCAAACCATTCTCGTCTTCCCCGCCCCAGACGCCGGCAACTATGAAGACGGCCTGCTCCTGTGCCGCCGCTTCATCGAAAAATGGAACGGCCATCCACTCATCCAGCCGGCTGTCGCGCCCCACGCCTGGTACACCGGCCTCGCCAGAAATGAACCGCGCCTGCGCTGATCTGGCTCGTGCGTACGATGTGCCCATCCACACCCACGTCAGCGAAACAGCCTTTGAGGCGCAAAACTGTCAGGAACTCAACCACATGTCGGTTGTGCCCTGGCTTGAGAAAAATGGCATGTTAGAAACAAAACTGCTGGCCGCCCATTGTGTCCATCTGGATGAAAGCGAAATGTTTATGCTCAAAAAAGCCGGGGCTGGCGTCGCCCACTGCCCCACCAGCAACCTCAAACTCGCCAGCGGCATCGCCAACGTCGGCAAAATGCTGGAACTGGGCATGAAGGTGGGCGTCGGCACCGATGGCCCCGCCAGCAACAATGACCTGGACATGTTTGAAGAAGTGCGACTGGCGGCACTCCTGGCCAAAACCAAGAGCAATGACCCCACCGTGCTCCCCGCCCGACAGGCACTGGAAGCCGCGACCATCGGCGGTGCGCGCGCCCTGCACATGGAAGAGAAAACCGGCAGTCTGGAAGCTGGCAAGTGGGCAGACATTGCCATCGTGGAATTGGGTGGCATTCACAACCAACCCCACTTCAACAACAACCCCGATGCAATTTACTCCCGCGTGGTTTATGCGGCAAAGAGTTCGGATGTGGCGCATGTGATGTGTAACGGCCGTTGGCTCATGCAAAACAAAACCCTGCTGACCGTCGACGAAGCCGCCGCCAAAGTCAATGCCGCCAAAGTAGCCGCTGATATCGACGCCTTTGTCGTGGAACGGGAATCCAGCCCCTACAACAAGCTCGTCTTCCTGGCCGGCGTAGAACGACAGGAAAGCTTCGAGGTGCAGGTGAAAGTGCCTGTCGCAGACAAAGCCGCCATCCTACCGTCTAGACAGCGAAGCCCTCGAAATCACCAAAAAATCCCACTATCGCCAGTTCGACACCTACTTCATCTTTGAAAATGATGATCCGGATGCGGCTCGCCTGCGCTATCGCGAAGACGAGTTTGTACGCAAGAAGGGGATGTCAACCAAGCGCGCGCGCGGCTGACGCTCATCGGCGAAGAAGAGCGGCAGGAGTTTCCCAACGCGGTCATGCTGTCCCGTTCCCGCTTCCTGGCCACGGCCGACCGCAGCCTGCGCTTCTATCAGGAATACTTTGCGCCGGGAATGGAGATTGACGTACAAAAGGAACGGTTGCGCTGGCGCATCATTTACAAAGACACGGATTTCGCTATCAACCTGGATGAACTCAAGCAGCCAGAACTGCCCGGTTATTACCTGGAAATCAAGTCCCGCACCTGGTCACGCACAGATGCAGAGCGAAAGGCTGGGTTGATCACGGAATTGTTGGAGTTGTTTGGCATTGATCCCAAAACGGCCGAACGGGGTGATTATCCATTGTTGGCATTGGCGACAAGCTAAAGCACCAATAGAAATTTTACCAGAGCAGCTTGTTATCTGATCTGCTGGAAATTGCTTCCCTTTTTTCCCTATGCTATGATGTTCTCAAGGATGTGATTATGACGATGATTACGCTTCAATTATCTGATCAGACAATGCAACAAGCACAACAGGCTGCGGCCACGTTACGCCGTCCCGTTGAAGAAGTGTTGAGTGAGATGCTGTCAGCCATGCTGCCATCCGTACAAGATGCACCCTCTGCGTTGCAAGTTGAACTCATGCGCATGACCTGGCTAGACAATGATGAACTCTGGCAAATGGCGCAGAGGCAAATGACGATCTCGGCTCAAGAGCACATGCAACAACTTTCCCAATTACACGGGGAACGGCCGTTAACTGAAGAAGAACAACAACAACTGGAAGCACTACGCCAGGAATATGGTCGCATTACCCTTATCAAAGCCCGCGCCTACGCCTTGCTCAGTCTGCGTGGTGGCAAACCGCTCCTCTTTTCGCCCTGAAAATGAGCAATGCGTACATCTTGCCCGCCCAAAGGCATTGGGTTGAAGCAGGCTGGCATCCACCCGACGAATAAACATCATAAAAAATGCCCGCATTGTGCGGGCATTTTTGTTTCCAGGGATTACGCTTCTTCGTCTGGTTCCGGAGGAAGCGGGGTGCGACCGTACAGTTCTGTAAGCAAACTCAGGTTGTCAGAAATGTGCTTGGTGAGCATATCGGCCGTGTAGCGCCAGCGCCAGTAGCCACCCACTTTGCCCGGGAAATTCATCCGCGCTTCGTTGCCCAAACGCAAGAGGTCTTGCATGGTAGAAACGGCCGTGTCCGATACAGACATATAGGCCATGCGAATCATGTCCCAGGCCACATCATGCCCATCCACACCCATGTAACGGCGGAAATGGTCTCGCTCATCTTCACTGGCGCTTTGATACCAACCAATGACGGTATCGTTGTCGTGCGTGCCGGTGTAGACAACGCTGTTTTGCACGAAGCTGTGAGGCAGAAAATCGCTGTTACGTTCGCCGCCAAAGGCGAATTGCAAAATCTTCATGCCTGGGAAATCAAATTGGTCGCGCAATTCTTCAACTTCTGGTGTAATCAAACCTAAATCTTCAGCGATGATGGGCAGCTCACCGAGTTGTTCATTCATGCTTTGGAAGAAATCGGCGGCTGGGCCTTTAACCCATTGGCCTTTAACGGCCGTTTCCTCTTCTGCCGGAATCTCCCAATACGCCTCAAAACCCCGGAAATGGTCGATACGCACCACATCCGCCTGCGTAAACGTCATCTTGAGGCGGGCGATCCACCACGCATACTTGTTTTCTTTCATGCGATCCCAACGATAAAGTGGATTGCCCCAGCGCTGTCCCGTCTCACTAAAATAATCCGGCGGCACACCCGCGATAACCTGAGGCGAACCATCTTCCTCCAAGAAAAACAGCTCAGGGTTTGACCACACATCGGCACTGTCAAACGCCACGAAAATAGGAATATCACCGATAATCTGGACGCCACGTTCATTCGCATACGCTTTAAGACGCAGCCATTGTTCAAAGAAAAGGAACTGCGTGAACTTGTAGAGTTCAACTTCGTCAGCCATCTTCTCCGCCCACGCTTTCATCGCCGCGGACTTACGTTTGGCAATGTCAGTCGGCCACGTATTCCACACGCCGCCATCCTCGTCTTTATGATAATTTTTAATCGCCATAAACAAGGCAAAATCTTCCAACCAGAACGCATTGTCAGCACAGAATTGATGA
>CAVVFA010000035.1:0-351825 GCA_963747345.1 uncultured Chloroflexia bacterium
GATATTTCAGCGACATTGTCGAGAGTGACCAGTTCGGTTGAAAAATAAAAGCGGTCGGGTAATGGTTCACCCTGGGCGGCTTTTCTGGCAAGGGCGACAGCCTGCCCAGCAAATTCATCTGCCCGAATATTGACAGTGGCCTGAAAAGTCCCTTCAATATGCCAGATAAAGCCGTGGGTTCGCCATTAATACCGACGATTAAGGTATTTTCTGTGATGAAATTGGTGGCATTTCCGGCGTGCTTGGCCGCCAGAGCCACTAAATCCGATAAGCCTAAAATGGCGTCGGGCGGCGTAAATTCATGGTTTTCAATCTGACTTTTGAGTTGTTTTAAAGCAGCGTCATAGTCCCAATAACTTTGCTGTACCTGGACATGGATTTCAGGATAAAGGTCGAATACTTCGTTGATCCCAGCCAACCGCTGCCGGTAGAAATCGAGACCTTGCGTTTTTGGGCATTGCCTGTCAGGCAAAGAACATTCCCTCTGCCCTGTAAAGCGTTGGCTAAAAATTGGGCGATGATCTTGCCGGCGTCGTACCAGCCCTGAACGGAGGAAAACAGGGGATGTGAAATTTCTATTTCATCTTCAACGCAAATAACAGGCAGTCCGCTTTCAAGTAAACGATGGATTATTTTTGAGGGCAAAATCATGCAAATGAAGGCGTCGAACTCGTTTGAGAGAATTTCTTCGTTCAATTCCTTCATTTGGTCATCCGTCAGATTGCAGCCACGGGCGATGACCTCAAACGGCAGAAACTGTTTGGCTAGTTCTGGCGCACGGTTTCGTTGACTTGCACCCAGAAGGGATCATTGGGGGCGATTTGTACGCCAATGTGGAGGTTGTTGTGTCTGTTTGCTGTCATTGCCAAAGCCTTTGTTCATTGCCATGTTGTGTCGTTTTGGGTGTAGACTTTTCTGAGCCAGTTAGCAAATTTGAACAAAGGAATGATAACGCATCTTCAGCATTTTCTCAATTGAAACCTGATCGTAGGGGGTGGGAGAGGCGGGGCATTTCTTTGCCATTCACCAAGACTTCGCTTCCGCGTGTCCGCCCCTGGCTGCTGATCCGCGCGGTGTTGGAAGGTGTGGCCTACCACATGCGCTGGATGCTGGAACGGGTGGAGAAAAATGTGCCGTATCAGGAGTCACTGCGTTTTATGGGCGGTGGGGCGCAGTCGGCCGTTTCCGGGCAGATTTTGGCCGACGTGACAGGGCGACGCATTGAGGTGGTAGAGAACGCGCAGAACGCGGGCACCATCGGCGCGGCCATCGTGTGTGCGGTGGGACTGGGCATTTTCGAGACATTCCAGGAAGCCGCGCCGTTCATTCGCGTATCGCATACCTTCACGCCGCAGCCAGAAAACCGCGCCGTTTACGACCGGAATTTTGCAGTGTTTACGCAGCTTTACAAGCAGAATAAGAAGCTGTTTAAGCAGTTGAATCAACCGGAATGATGGCGTGGGAACGGCCGTTATCTCCCCAGAATGAATAACATTTGTCAGTGACAACGGCCGTTTCCCCCCCAATTCTCTCCGCTAAACAACAAAACCCTGTCCTCAGGCCGTTACTCATCCAGAAGAGGTAACGTTTGTCAGTGACAACGGCCGTTTTCCCCTAATTCTCTCCGAAAAACAACAAAGCCCTGTCCTCAGGCCGTTACTCACCCAGAATAGGTAACATTTGTCAGTGACAACCGTCTCGCCCCCAATCCTCTCCGCTAGACAACAGGGTACTGATATTCACCCAGAACAGGTGACGTTATTCAGATGACAACTGGCCGTTTTCTGCTATATTCTCTCTGCTAGACAACAGGGTACGGTCGTTAGTTTTTAACCCGAAAGGGGAAGAAATGGCAGTACATTAAGGCCAAAACAGTTATACCGAGGAGTCCAAATTGGAAGAACTATCCAAAATTATTACACCGATATTTATAGGCTTTATATCAGCCTACTTCGGGTCGCTCCTGGCCATTAGGAAGTTTAAGGAAGAGAAGCTTTGGGAGCGTCAAGAAAAAGCTTACACCGAAATAATCGATGCACTCTACAATATGCTTCAGTATTGCGAAATACAAAAAGAGGATTATGGTGGAGGAACAGGGTATAGCGAAAAGAAAGAGAATGAGTTTAGCGAGGAGTATAGCAAGGCATTTTGGAAGATAAAAAAGGCAACTGACATTGGTGCCTTCGTGATTTCCAGTGAGGCTCATTCGGTGCTCATGGAACTTCGCAACAGAGAACAGCTAAAATGGGAAGAAAACGCAAGTTGGGATATATACGAATATGAGTTTCAGCACTTCCAAAAGGCGTTAAATAAAGTTGTTGTAATCGCTAACAAGGAAGTTAATTCAACAAAGGCATAACAAGTTTATCTACGAAATCCACCTCGTGGCTGGGCAGCAAAAGCTTCGCTTTTACGGCCCGTTATAAAGGCGTTAAATACAAGGAAAAATGGAAAATGACTTAATAACCTGAGTTCGGAGTTTTTTGAATAACGCTGGTATCTCCAATATTGGTAAAATTGTTTTGCGAAAAATCACCAATATGTAAGGAGATACCAATCATGAGTTTAGATGAATTATTTTGCGATGTCGATGATTTTTGTCTTGCTGCTGAAAAATGGGTTGCGCAACAAGCGTTACCTCAACCCGCTAAAAAACGGGGCCCCCAGTCTAAGCTGTTCCTTAGCGAAGTGATGACCATCATTATCTGGTTTCATATGTCCCATTATCGGTCGTTCAAGCACTACTATAATAGTGAAGTGCGTAAACATCTTCGTCCCGAATTTCCTGGTTTAGTGAGTTACACTCGTTTTGTGGAATTGATGCCAGCAACTTTACCATTTCTTTGTCTTTATATGTGTTTCCGAATGGGCAACTGTACAGGAATTTCTTTTATCGATTCCACACGTTTGCCAGTTTGTCACAACAAACGTATACAGCGAAACAAAGTGTTTAAAGGGTTAGCGGCTCGTGGCAAAAGTTCAATGGGCTGGTTTTATGGCTTTAAATTACATTTGGTCGTCAATGAATATGGTGAAATCCTCAGTTTTTGCCTCACCCCAGGCAATGTTGATGACCGAAACCCAGTACCGCAATTGGCGCAGGAGCTTTTTGGGAAATTGTTTGGCGACAAAGGTTACCTGTCCCAGCAATTATTTGAACAATTGTATGCTCAAGACGTACAGTTAATCACACCCATTCGTAAAAACATGAAAAACAAACTGCTGCCACTGGAGGATAAGGTGCTGTCTCGCAAGCGCTCCATAATCGAGACAATCAATGACCAGCTCAAAAATATTTCGCAAATTCTACACACACGCCATCGTAGTGTAACTAACTTTGCGGTCAATTTGATTGCGGGTTTAATTGCTTACACCCATCAAGAGAAGAAGCCTTCCTTGAACTTGTCAGAGAAAGAGCGAAGTACATTACCTGCGATCATTTAATTCCGAACTCAGGTTAATAATCCCGTTTTGGCTTTTGTTTTTATCTTGAAGTAGAGCGTGACCTACTTCTCTTAAGGCCGAAACATGAGATTGAATCTTGTGTGGAGAATACAGAGGTAAAAAAGCTCAAATCTGAGCGTTTTTTGTTGCCTGGTCACGTCATTGGGTGGAGGTGGCACATAAGATATGTTATTCAACAAACTCGCGGATGAATGGGGTATGAATTTATTGGTGGGGGAAACGGCTGGGCAAACATACGGGCTAGTGTGGTCTGTCCAATCTGGTCGGAGCCGGTAATCAGATACGCATGACCGATGCGCTCAGGCGTATTTGCTCTCAAAAGCAATTCGACTACTCATTCATGCCCAATCACCGGATTCCATAAACACATAATTGAATTTTAGCCTTTGTTATCATCTGAGAAGTGCTCTTTTACAATCTCTTTAACAAAATCAGGAATATCAAAGTCTGCTTTTTGTGCTGCATCTTTTAGCTCGTTATAAACGTGAATTTCTGCACTGTCCCAAAGAATATCAGTCCGTCTTACCTCTCGTAGGGCGATATGTGTGTATTCATTTGGGAATGCCCAATAGCAGTGAGAACAGATTTTAGAGAATTTGTTTCGCCAATTGGGGCAATGTTCGCATGACCATGATTTTGCTCTGTTACAAGCTGCACATAAAAGCATGTAATCTTTTGCATCTCTTTCAAGATGATTTATATCACCAGTTATTTCGTATGGAATCCGATGATCTATCTGTAAGTATCTTTTTTCATAACGCCCGGCACAAACAGCACATTTCCCTTCTTGATAATCAAAAAGGGTGTCTTTCAATTGTTTAGAAAAAACTTTCCTACCACCTGATTTTCCACTTTCTATATCATCCAAATCACCAAACTTGTAAGCTGCAATCGAACGACCGTCTGATGATTTTACTCTAAATGTTTTCAGAGGTATCCCGAGTTCTCGTACATCACGGGCGGCGCGTGGCGGGTGATTGTATCCATAAGTTTTTTCTAAATCTTCAGTTGTGATGTAGCCATGCGCGAGGATATGGGCGATTACAACTTTGGCTCGTTTGTTGGTTACAGCCTGTAGTTTTTGTAGGAAATCCTCAGGAAATTTTTCGTCGTTGCTCATGCGATACCGAGTGCTAATTGAACGGAGGATGTTTCATGAGAAGGTTTATTTGAGATTCTCAGTGCATCTATATTTTTATGCTCGGCACGTAATTGTCTTATAAGAGCAGGAGAGAGGTACAAAGACTCAATTGTTTCCGCTTTCCCGCCTAAGAGGGTTGATTGACTAGACCTTCCCGCGCAAATTTCGGTTTTGTGCAGTGCTAAACTTATAGGCAAGTCAATGCCATATGTTTTCTCATCGGTACGTCCATCATAACTCAAAATAAACATGATTTGACGGTCGTTTAATTCCCCCAAAAAGTCGATTAGCTCAGCTACGTCAAGGCCACTGTAATAGCGAGGGTCTTTGTTCTGCGAGGTTCCCTGATAAGGAGGATCCATGTATACCAAGTCTGATTTGGTAATGATATTTAAACTATCTTTATAATCGCCGCAGGTAACAACTGTTTTACCTTGTAGAAGCTGGGAAACACCAAAGATTTCCTGGCGCATACTTTTAGGATGCCTGCCTTTTCGTCTATTATCGGGGCTTTGATTAAATTCGCCTTCTGAATTGTAACGGACTGATGCTTTTACACAGCGTGCTAATAAATAGAGGAAATAGTCTGGCCGATGCGTATGATTGAATTCATTACGGATAAAATCGTAGTATGATCTTTCTTGACCTAACTGGGCATTCCACAAATTTTCGTAAGCATCCGCGATTTGTTGAGGTTGATTAATAATCTTTTCAAATAAATTTATCAATGGTTCATTGAGATCACTTAAGTGGAACTTGTTAGCTTTTTGATAGTAAGCAGTGGCAACAGATATCGCAGCAGAACCAGCAAAAGGCTCAACCAGGGAACTAAACTTTTTAGGAAAAGTTCTTATTATTTGCCGCGCAGTATTCCGCTTGCTTCCCTGATATGGAATCGGTTGGGGGATTTTAGGCATATCATCTATTCCCGAAAAATATCTCAAAACTAATAGATTACCAGACCACTTGAATACTATATCATATCTAGCCCACATGGAACAAACGTTTTGTTTTTTTATGGATTAGATATGATGAAAGCCCATACTTTTGGCTGGGATAAGCAGTTAACTTACCTGCTTACCAGTCGAATCGAAATATCCTTGACTTCGTAGATGCGCATGCCGGTTTTCCACAGGCTGGCATTGCCGGTAACGACAACTTGCTCGGCACTGCTTGCCACGTTGGTGATGTCCACTTCCAGATACATTTGCGCATTGGTGGGGGCGATTTGCCCGCGATAAATCCAGACGACCTCATGATTATCGGTGTGGGTGAAGTGCGGGTTTTGCAAATGTGCGCCCAAATCTTGGTCTAAGGCATACGCTTGCATCGCTTCAATCACCGCTTCCACGCCCAACGAACCAGGCATCACCGGGTCTTGGTAGAAGTGGCAGGTGAAGAACCAGTCGCTGGCGTCAATGTTGCGCTCGGCGTAGACGTAGCCTTTGCCTTCGCGCCCGCCATCGGGAATCACAATCACTTTGTCGATGAAGTTCAACTGTCCGCCAGCCAACCGATAATGGGGTGTGGCTTTTGCCAGCAGTTCTTTGCCGCCGCGCAAGTTGATTTCTGTGCCGCTGGCGTTTTCCTGCTTAAACCAGGGCAGCACGTCTTGTCCTTTGTCGAGACCAACCTGGTTGATCAATGATTCTGGCTGGAAATAACCGAAAACGGCCGTTCCCTCATAAAACACCTCGCCAGCCACCGACATCACATAGCTGAACTTCTGGATGATGATGCCCGACAGGGCGGTTTGCGACAGCAGCGCCACCGTATTGCTGATGGTTTTGCCGCGTAGATCAAAGTCACGGTGCAGCTTGCCCGTGCCATCCAAATTGCGGAAATAGAAATCCTCATCCGGGTACGGCAGCGTCGAGCCCACATACGCCGACAAAAAGCCGCACGGCTGCAAGGCAATCTCCATCAACACCGAATACGGCATCGTCGGATAACTGTTCTTTTCCGTGTACCAGGCATCCACCGGCACATCATACTCCGTCGTCAAATTCGGTTTGCCGCCAAACTTGAACCGTTCCGCATTAATCTCCACCACCCGGCTAAACAGCTTCAAATCCCCATTCGGCGTGCGCGGAATCCGTTTGCCTTCAAACACCGCATAATCCGGCCCAAAACAAGCCGAAATCGACCCCATCGCAAAATTCTGAATGTGGAAATCGTCGTACAAGAGCGGGGCGGGGGTTAAAAGCTTCAACGGGTTTTGGTAATCGGTGATCGGTGATTGGAGATTAGAGATTGGCTGGCGTGATCGGTAGACTGATCTACCAATCTACCGATTAACTGTTTACCATTCACCGCATACGGATCATCCGCCGACTTCTCTACAAGCTGCAAGCCCAAATTCTTAAAATCCACCACCACAATGCCTTCATAAATAATGTCCACATTCGCTTTGGCATACGGATGGGGTGTCCATGCCGATTTCTGTGATTTCCATGCGATACGTCAGCTTGGAAGACGAGGCCATAATCTGCTTGCGCGTGCGCACCACCTGGCCTAAATCGCGCACCGGCTGGAAACGGGCATCCGTTGTTTCCGTCTGCATCCCCAAATAAAGCAGGTAGAACTGAAGAAGCTGGCTGCATCCTTCCGCCACCAGCGATCCCGCCATCACCTCGTCACCTTTGAAGTGGCAGGGGAAATACCAATGGTCTGGCTCCAAATCTTTCTCAGAGACGATGAGACCCAAGCCCCCACGCGCCGCCTTGCGGATCCACTTCGACGATGCGGTCTACCATCAACACACCTTCTGGCGGCAGTTTGCAGGGACGGATTCAGTCCTTTCGGGTCGTACTGCGGACCGAGCACAGAAGCCAAGTCGCCGTAGCCCAATGTCACCATATCGGCGTAGTCAAAGCTGGTGCGTGCGCAGGTCAGCGGCGCGGGGAAATGGCTTTTGGGCATGGTGCGTTTCGCTTCCAACTCGCGTTCGGTGGTGATGATGCCTTTGCCGCCTGCCAACTCTTCATCGGTGAAGAAGCCAGCACAGCCGCCGCGCATCTTCAGCACCATCTTGTCGCCGACAAAGCAGTTGTAGCTGAAGAAGAAGAGCAAACTGTCGCCGCTCTTGGCGAAGGAGTTGATGCTGATGTCGTAGCGCAGGGTTTGGCCTTCCAGCGGCATGTCGTCGAGGAAGGTCAGCGTGCAGTCGAGCAGACGGTAAACGCGCTCGCCCTTGTTTTGGAAGTCGATGCCCAGATAGCTGATGAGCAGCAAGTCACACTGCCCCGATTCCACGGAAACCGCCCACGGAATTTGCCCGTCGGTGGCGTACCAGGCGTCAAAGGGGATGTCGTACTCGGTGGTCATGGTGGATGGTTCGTAGACGCCGCGCTGACCGGTTAGCTCGGTGATGCGGTCTACCAGCAGGTAGGGCATCATGGGCAGGCGCACGCGGCGGCGGTAGCTGTCGATGATGGCGTACTCTTCGCCAAACATGGGCACGATGCTGCCGCCAGCGTATCCTTCCAACTCGTCTGGCCCCCAAATGACCTCGCCGCGCGTTTCATACTGGTTGGGGCGATTGGGGTCTTGGGGCGGCATGGTGCGCGCCAGGGAGCGTTCGGAGTACGCTTTGTTTTTGGCAAATCGTTTTTCCTGCTCAGACTCAGGTCGGTTGGGGCTTCGTCCTGTTCGCCCGCGTTAATCTGCATTTCGACCAACGCGCTCATTTGCAGGATGGCTTCTTCGCGCATGTGCAAGAAGGTTTCGTGTACCTGGCTGGAGCGGCTCATGGAACTGCTTAGTTTTTCAAGTTGTTGGTCTAAGAAGGCAAAATCCACAGATTTCGCAGATTGCACAGATTTTTCCTCTGCGTTCTCTGTTTCTCTGCGTGAGATTGTTTCAATAATTGTCATAGGTTGTTTTTCTTCCAAATTGGGGATAGGTTGTCGATGCGTGTGGCAAGTGTGGGAATGGTTGGGAACGCTGATGGCCGTCGAAACGGCCGTTTCCACTGCACCATTTCCTTCACCGGCTTCAAAGCAATGTCAGCAAATATTGCTCGATTCTCAGCCGTTAAAATAACGTCACGAATGGCAGGTTTGGTCAGTTTAACGGTGCGTACCAAAGAACGGGCTGGGGCTTCGGTTTCATCTTCTAGTTCGACATACAAAGTCGATAAATCAACAGGCACGCGATGCGCCACCAACTGCGCCAGCAAGCGCACAATCATCGTGTGGTCATCCATACTGCGCCGATTCATCGCCGCTGATAGATGGGGTTGGTCTACCAAAATATCTTGAATCCACCAGGAGCAGGCGGCGCGTGGCCCCAGTTCCAGGAAAATACGCACGCCATCATCATAAGCGCGTTGAATCAGACCCGGAAAATCGACGCGCTGATAGGAGGCTTGGGCGATATTCTGGGCAATCGCTTCGCTGGTCAATACGGGGGAAGCATTGTCGGCTGCATAATAAAAGTCCACCGACGGCGTGGCGCTGACGGGGATGGTGTTCAGGCGGGCGAATTCCGGCCATTCAGGCTGCATGATTTCGCAATGCAGCACCTGGTTGTAGGGCATCGGCATGAAATCGCATTCCAAATTCTGGATGACGCGCCAACACGCTTCGGGATCGCCAGCGATGACCACTTCTTGCGGGGTGTTGATGTGGGTGAGATAGACGCGATCTTCAAAGAGAACGGCCGTTTCCACATCAGCCGCATTCGTTTTCAGCACAAAAATCCCCCAAATCGGCATCTGGTCTTGGGGATCGGCGGGCGGCAAATGCCAATGCTCGCGGATGACGTTTTGTGAACCAGCCAGCCGTTCCGTAAACAGCGGCGAGGTACCGACCAATTCGCTGTTATTGTCCGCCACCGACCACACGCCCGTGCCAAACATCATCGTCATTTCGCCCAGACTGTAGCCCAGCGCCCCGTCTGGCTGCACCTTGAACTGGTCGCGCAGCACCTTCGTGGCCAACGTCGAGAAACTGGCGCCCGATTGCAGCATCGTCACCGAATCGGTCATCAGCTTGATCATGTGCCGCTTTTCCTCTTTTTCAGAGAGACGATGCATCGAGCGCGGGAAAAGCATTTTGTCGCCGATAAGATGGCTCGGATTGTCTACTTTGTCGGCAAAATTGGGATGAAGCTGCGGGAACAATTGGAACAGGTCGCGCCCCATGCCGGGGAAGGCGCTAAACGCCCCCGGATAAACGTAGGCGATTTTGCTATCTTGTCCCAACGGCTGCGGCGAAAAGAAACTGCCGCCCGGTGTTTTCCATAAATTGCCTGTCTCAAACGACTTGCCCAGACCCAACAGCGCCAAGCGAACTTCGCGTAGCAGTTCTTCTTTGTTGTGTCCCACGATGGCGAGCGCATACGTCTCCTGTTCATGTTGTTGGTAGGTATGGAAATTGCGGGAAACGGCCGTTGCCAAATCAATACTGTCCGTCAACAAAGATTGCAAATCCGCCACACGTTGGAGCAGCGTAGGCGCGTCATTGGCGGCGACAGGGCACAGATAGAACGGCGTGTGTTGCAACAGCGAATAATCGGGCGGTTGCGGCTCAGTCGCATCAGACAAAATGAGATGGGCATACGCGCCGTCTGCGCCCAGACCGTTGATGGCGGCAAACCGTTGTGTCTGTCCCGGCTCTTTGAACCAGGGGATGCGACTCAGTGGGCACGAAAAATGGCCCATTCTGCCACAATTCCGGCGCTTTGGGTGCAGTCCAACCGGGTGTGGCTGGTAGGTAGCGATGGTACAGACAGTGCGCCGTTTTGATGAGACTGGCGATACCGGAAGCGGTAAAGGTGTGGCCGATGTTGGCTTTGACACTGCCGAGGGCGGTGTGGAGTGACTGCCGTTGCCTTGGTAAACGGCCGTTATCCCCTCCATTTCCGCCGTATCTTCAGCCGCCACACCACTGCCAAACAGTTCCAAATAGCCAATGTCGCTGGGCACAATGCCCTTGCTCGGCCAACGCTTGCCGCGCCGCTTGTGCCACACGTTCTGCCGTTGGTTCTGGCCCCGCACCCTGCACGATGGCGATGGTGTCAATCACGGCATAAACGCGATCCTGATTCTGCACCGCATCTTCGTTGCGCTTCAACACCACCACGCCCGCGCCTTCGCCAATCAGCCAACCGTTGGCATTTTGGTCGAGGCTCATCGTCGGCGCGCCGCTGTTGACGGGCGCTTGTTGGTGACGGAGCAGCACGTTTTCCACACTGCCCGCTAAATCCACCGCGCCCACAACCACCGCGTCCACTTCGCCGTTCGCCAACATCATCTGCGCTGTTTCCAACGCCTTAAATGTTGAATTTTCCTCAGCTGAAAGGGTAAACGCTGGCCCGGAGAAATCCCACTGTGACGAGATGCGTGAGGCCATGATGTTGCCGATGAAACTGGTGTATTGGTTCACTTCGGCCGGTTCATGGATGGCCGCTTTGGTAATTTTTTCAAGCTGTATTTCTTGAGCTGGCGTTAAATCAAGGCCGCTTTTTGCCAGACTTTCTTTAATTTGCCAGGTCAAATCCACGCGCCCGCGAAAGCTGTGCAGGGCCAATTCCGCACCAGCGGCAATGATGACAGCCACGTTGCCGCCTTCTGCCAGACCGGCATCGTGCAAGGCGCGATCTGCCACCTTGAGGATGAGCAGATGTTGGGGGATGGGCTGGTCGTTATTGGGCGGGATTTTGAAGTGGAAAAAGTCCATGTCAAAATCAGAAATGTAGGCCCCTTGTGGCGCTTGCCCGTCAGGGAAGTGGTATTGTTTGAGCAGTTCTGTTTCGCTTTCAATACCCTGCCAGCGTCCTTCAGGAACGGCCGTGAACTGTTGTTGTCCCCGATAAATCGTCTGCCCAAAGGCATCCAGGCCATCACACCCACCAAAAAACGCATCCATACCCACAATTGCCATCTTTGTATGCGGATTGGAGATTGGAGATTGGAGATTGGGTTGTGCATCTTTTTCGAGAATGAGGTGGGCATTCGTGCCGCCAAACCCGAAGGCGCTGACAGCGGCGCGTTCCATGTTACCTTGCTGCGGCCAGGGAATGGTTTGTGAAACCATTTGCTCAGCGGAGATTGTGCCGTTTTTGGACGAGAGCGGCTGGTCTAAATGCAGGGTTGCCGGAATTTGCCGGTGCGCCATGCCCAGAATCACCTTGGTCATGCCCGCCATACCCGCCGCCGTCAGCAAATGGCCGAAATTAGACTTGGCCGAACCGACCAGCGGTGCCTTGCCTACACTGCTGTAAAAGGTCTCCATGGAGTTGAGTTCTGTCTTGTCGCCAACGGGGGTGCCGGTGGCGTGACATTCCACGTAATCAATGTCGGCTGGGCTGACACCGGATTTTTCGTAAGCCCGTTCAAAGGCCAAAATTTGCCCTTTGGGGTTTGGCTGAAGCAGGAATTTGCCCTTGCCATCATTGGAAAGGCCGATGCCGCTGATGACAGCGTAAATCTTGTCGCCGTCGCGCACGGCGTCGCTGTGGCGCTTGAGCACGAACATGCCTGCGCCTTCGCCCGCATACAAACCATCTGACCCCTGGTTCAAGGGCGCACTGACGGCGTCGCCTTCTGGATAGGCGTGGAAAATGGAGAAACCCATGTTGATGAAGAAGGGATCGGCGCGGCTGACAGCGCCAGCCAGCATCAAATCCGCTTTGCCGGAGAGCAAATATTGCCCGGCCAGTTTGACGGCGTAGAGCGACGACGCGCAGGCGGCATCCAGAGCAAAGTTTGCGCCGCCCAAACCCATTGCCTGCCCCACAAATGCGGCTGGATAGCCGGCGATCTTCAAGTTGTCGGGCGAAATGGGGCCAACTTCAGGCAAGGTAACGAGGGGTAGTTCCTGACCTAGCAAATCGTGGGTGGCGGCTTCTAGTGCTTGTTTGTAGATTGGCTCGAAGAGGTGGTTTGAAGACTGGGTGGGGAAGGAGAGATTGCCTAAAATGATACCGGTGCGTTGCAGAACGGCCGTTTCCTCTTTGTAGCCGCTATCCTGTAAAGCCTGCTGTGCCACATAAAGTGACCATTTGAACAGATCGTCCATGCCTTCAATACTGGCGGCGGGCAGCCGGTAGCCGTTGGCATCAAACTGAAAATCTCGAATGTAACCACCTTGCAGACAGTAATATTTGTCGGTAGTTTTAGAATTGGGAGCGTAAAAAATTTGAGGATCGACACCCATCTGGTCAGCCGTAGCCGCGGATCGGGAATCTTTTTGTGCGAGCAGATTTTGCCAATATTCTTCCGGTGTTTCGGCATCTGGGAAGAGACAGGAAATGCCAATAATTGCGATTTTTTCCATAAGTTTTTATAAACGGCCGTTTATTTTAATTTATATTCGGCACGGGACTCGGCAACGGCCGTTGTCAATACTTGCTGTGATGTCAATGTTGTAATCGGCATCATTTCATTAGAAGATGGCGTAAACGCCGATAGGTTAAGGTAACTGGAGATTGGCTCTGTTTGCAAAATTTGCAAAACCGTATGCCGTGCCTCTTCCGACAGATCAGCCAATCCCGATAAGGGGAAACTGCGCAGCCCCATTTCGGTTTTTTGGGTGAGTAACGAATAATCAAAAAAAGTTAAGCCAACTGCTTGTTTCGCTTTTTTATCCATTCGCAACAAAATATGATCATTTAGTTCAATGCCTGTCGCCTCTTTTCCTGGGATGAATGAAACATATAAGGTATCGCTTGCCTCATCATAGGTTATGGTTGGTTTATCCATTTTTCTCACCATATTTCTTTTTGATATGCGGTGACAATGTAATTATTGCGTATGGGTTCGCCCGTTTCGCCTACTTTGTAACGAAATAATACAATGGCAATTATGTGAGTATTGTCTACAGGTAAATCATCAAATTGCATGGCGTAGCGATATTTTTGTGGATTCAATGAATCTTGTTTACGCTTTCCGTGCTGTATCGTTTCTTGAAGGTGATGTTCAAATCCAATCATTTCAGGGTGATTAATTGGATTGACAATATGTTCCCATCGCTCTTGAGTTAGATAAATTTCGTTTCCGTCACGATCTTGAACTGACCATAAAATATCATTTTTATTGGTCATTGTACTTTATACAACACTTGATGAGGTTTTAAAGATTTCTTCTCGGATTTTAGGTAAATCTTCTAGTAACTCAGCTAACGTCACGCCCGTTTCATCCATCAGATGGGTAATTTTGTTTGTCAATTCGTAGGTACGTGATGGTTTGACAGCTAGGACAGCAACATTTCCGACTTGAAAGAGGGTAAGGAAATCGCCGTCTTCAAGCGAAAGTGCATCTCGTAGTTTACGCGGAATTGTTACCCGCCCCTGCGACCGTACCTGAATTGTGAATTGCTGCGAGTAATCCATGCTTTCAGTTAGCATAACATATCCCAAAAGAAGTGTGATACAAGACGTGTTTCACAATTTATCCAGCCGGTACAAACAGGTGGTTCAACTGTTTACTGATGGTTACTTGTGCACCCAAGACACGGGCATATAAACGGCCGTTTTCATCATGCGTCAATATATCAGCCACCAGCTTGCTGTCTGAGCTTTCTTTCACTTCCATCGTCACGTAGGTGGTGACGCCAAACGGAATCGGGCGGAACTGCTCGCCGCGGTCGGTGTGCAGCGGCAGACTGCCCGCATCATGGAAATGACGCGCCCAGATGACCATGCTCTGGAACTGTCCATCCGCGATGAACGGGTTGAAACTTTGCACCTGGAACTGACCTTGCTCCAGGTCAGAAAGCGCAGGCAATTCACAGCGCATCGTCACCTTTTGCTCGCTGATGTTGAGCACCTGCGCCACACCCTGGAAGTCTGGTCCGTGGAACAGCGTGCCGTTCTGGTACAAATCCTCTTTGCTGATGGGGTTGATCACACCAGGGTCGAAGTTGGCGTAAACGGGAGCTTCGGGCAGGCTGGCTTGCAGGGTAATCTCTGCCCGATAATGAAAACGCGGTTTGCCGTCTTCATTTTGGCTGGAAACCATTGCTTTGAAGCGGATCGTGCCGTTTGCTTTGACCGTTTCATCCAATTGCAGAACGTATTCTTTGGCTTCTGGGTGGGTCTCGTCGAAAACGATGCCCTTGAGCACCTGATAATTGTCACAGCTTGCCATGGTGTAGCCGGGATACAACTGCTCACACACACTGCCCATCCAGGCGATGGCACACACCGTTGGCAAAACTGCATTGCCGCCGATGACGTGGTCTTGCAGGAACGGATTTGCCGCTTCACTCAAGAAGCGGTGGATGCGATGCTGGCGTAAACGGCCGTTCAAATCTCCATCCGGGAAAGCCAGAGGCCCACCGACGACGGTTTGGCAGACGGCGTGGTTGGCAGCGCTGAGTTCATTTGCCAAAATCCAGGCACCCACTTCAATTGGAATGACCTGGATATGGCGTTCGGCAAACAACTGTTTGAGCGCGGGCGTCACCATGCCGCCATCCCACGGACCCCAATCAATGGCGACGACGTGGCAGTGGGGATGCTGCTGCTTGACGAGATGGGCGGTCTTGTTGAGGATGTCGTTGGCAACGGCATAGTCGGCCTGGCCGACATTGCCGTAGAAGCCAGCCGCTGAGGAGAACAAGACCAGATGCTGTAACTGATTGACGGGAACCGCTTGCAACAGGGCGTGCAGACCATCAACTTTGGTGCTGTAAACGGCCGTGTAATCCTGCTCTGTTTTCTTTTCGATGAGCTTGTCGGAGAGCACGCCCGCGCCATGAATGATGCCGGTGATAGCCCCTAGCCGTTGGGAAACGGCCGTTAACGCCTCCCCCAACGCCGCCCCATCTGTCACATCCACAGGCAGGTATTCAACCTGACTGCCCGCTTGCTCGATGGTGCGCAGCGTGGCCTCAATCGCTTGCTTGGAACTGATAGCCCGGGCCATTTTGCCAATAAGCAGGGGCGTAGGCTTTTCGCCTTGAGCTACCAGGCGCTCCATGATTTGCCGTTTGATGGCGGCTTCATCGGAGCCAGCTTGCAGCCAACTGGTATCTACGTCCGCAATGGCTGAGCGTCCCAACAGTACAAATTTGCACTGATACTGCTGAGCCAGATTGATGACACAGTCAGCGGTAATCCCTTTTGCGCCGCCGCTCACCAAAAACACAGAGTTTGGCGTGATTTGGCTGTCTGGTGTGTAGGCTGTTAGCGGCGCCTCAACGGTCGTGAGGGTAACGCGCCCCTGGTTGCCATAACCAACCTCTGTGATCAGCTGGTTGGGATCGTACAGTTCGGCCAGAACATAGGCGGCGGCTTGCTCTGGCGTAAAGCCCGGATGCAAGTCGATGGCGCGGCAGAAGACCTGCGGCCATTCCAGATTGAGCGTTTTGGTAAGCCCAAACAGACCGCCATGGATGGGGTCGAAGGCAATCTCGCCATCGAGACCTAATGAACCGTCCATGCGAGCGACGGTGACGAAACTGGCGCGAGCCTGCTGTTGGGCTGTCTCGTTGAGTGTTTCTTTGAGGTGCTTGGCGATGAAGAAAACCTGCTTGAGCACCGCTGCTGAATCGGCTTGCGCTGGTTGCAGGTGGATGAAGGAAGCGATGGGACCAAACTGGGTGGTAACGGCCGTTATCCCTTCCACCAAATCCACCTCATCCAAATTCGCCAAACTCACGCGCTCGACACCCGCTGGCAGCGCCGCTTGAGCGGAGACCAACGACTGCGGAAAGCTGAGTACCGCCACGCGCCAGCCGCGTTCCAGCAAAGATTGTGCAACCTGAGTCGTGGTCTCTGTGCCGTCATCGGTGAGCAGACAGCAGTGTGAAGACGGCAGCGTGTAGGCCAGAAAATCTGGCATGGGCAGCGTCTTTAAGGTAACGAGGTTTCGCGTGATCGTGTGGTTGGTGGGAGCGGGCACACGATTACGCTGCTGGAAAGAATCGGCTCCCGCTACAGCCGCACTAATTTTTTTTCCGGTTCTCCTGTTAATGAACCGTTGAGATGGTCGTTTTGCAAATGATCCACAATCTGCTGCAAAGTGCGCAGTTCCGCCAATTCTGCCGGATTCACTTCTGGCAGTTCGGGGTGCTGTTCCTGCATCGCACCCAGGATTTCGACCCGTTTGATGGAGTCGATGCCGAGGTCGGATTCCATGTCCATGCTCATTTCCAGCATTTCCACCGGGTAGCCGGTCTTTTCGCTGACGATGACGAGCATCGCTTGTTCTAATTCGGCGACGTTGGTAGTTGGAGATTCGACAACTTGTCCTGAATCAGTCTCAGGAATGAAGAACTCGTCCTGAGCTTGGCGAAGGATGGGAGATGGGCTGGTGTGGCGGCCGTTCGTCGTTAGCCGTTGCCCCTTATCGGTTGACTGCCCACTGTTTACTGTCAACTGTTCACTGTCCACTGACAGGTGATCCACAATCTGTTGCAGTGTGCGCAGTTCCGCCAATTCAGCCGGATTGACTTCAGGTAGTTCGGGGTGCTGTTCCTGCATCGCGCCCAGAATTTCAACACGTTTGATGGAGTCGATGCCGAGGTCGGATTCCATGTCCATGCTCATTTCCAGCATTTCCACGGGGTAGCCGGTTTTCTCGCTGACGATGACGAGCATGGCCTGGGCGAGTTCGGCGACGTTGGAGGCTGGAGATTGGAGAACTTGTCCTGAGCTTGTCGAAGGATTGGAGATTGGAGATTGGGCGGCAGGTTCAGGGGCCACTGAAAACTGAACACTGTTTACTGTCAACTGTTCACTGTCCACTGACAGGTGATCCACAATTTGCTGTAAAGTGCGTAGTTCCGCCAGTTCAGCCGGATTGACTTCTGGCAGTTCGGGATGTTGTTCCTGCATCGCGCCCAGGATTTCGACGCGTTTGATGGAGTCGATGCCGAGGTCGGATTCCATGTCCATGCTCATTTCCAGCATTTCCACGGGGTAGCCGGTCTTCTCGCTGACGATGACGAGCATGGCCTGGGCGAGTTCGGCGACGTTGGAGGCTGGAGATTGGAGAACTTGTCCTGAGCTTGTCGAAGGATTGGAGATTGGAGATTGGGCGGCAGGTTCAGGGGCCACTGAAAACTGAACACTGTTCACTGTCAACTGTTCACTGTCCACTGACAGGTGATCCACAATTTGCTGTAAAGTGCGCAGTTCCGCCAGTTCAGCCGGATTGACTTCTGGCAGTTCGGGGTGCTGTTCCTGCATCGCGCCCAGGATTTCAACTCGTTTGATGGAGTCGATGCCCAGGTCGGATTCCATGTCCATGCTCATTTCCAGCATTTCCACGGGATAGCCGGTTTTTTCGCTGACGATGACGAGCATGGCGTCGGCGAGGGCGGCGACGTTGGTGGCTGGTGGCTGGTGGCTGGTGGCTGGTTGCGAAACGGCCACTTCGACCGCGCTCAGTGCAGGCGTTTCAACAACAACTGGTTCAGCACAACAGGAGCCGGAACAGGTTTTGCTGCCACAGGTTCAACCTTCGGCTGAATGGGTGCCGGAGCCGCAACGACTGGCGCTGGCTCCCTGACCACTGAAGACTGAACACTGTTCACTGTCAACTGTTCACTGTTCACCGAATACTGCTGCATCAACTGCACCACGCTCTTGACGTAGGTTTCCTGCCCCTTGAGGTAGGTTTCATGGACACGGGCTGTTTCTGCTTGATGCTCATGGAGCATGTCCAGGCTTTTCTCGATACGCGCTTGCAATGCGGAGGGTTCATTCATAGATTTCATTACCTTTGACACTGGATTTGGGGCTGGTGTGGGGTCTGGGGCAGGGGGGCAGGCGCGGCTGCAATTTTTGCTGGCTGCACAGCGGCAGGAACCGGAGTCGGCGCGGCCACGATTTTCGGTTGAACGGCAGGCATCGGGGCTGGCACAGCAGCGGGAACTGGCGCTGTAACCACCTTCGCTTTCACCGGAGCCACAACTGCCGCGATTGCTTTACTGTTCACTGTCAACTGTTCACTGTTCACTGCTTTGGCAACGGTTACTGGTTGCCCAACGGCCGTTATCACCTGCCCGTTTGTCAAAGCCGCCTCATACGCTTTTTCTGTTTTCGGGCTGACATAATTATTGCCCGACAAATTGACGTTGATTAAGCTCTCTTTCTCACTGGTCGGTGCAGAAAATTCGCGGCTGTAAAGATCAATCGCACGCAGCGGCAAACCGGCGACGCACAATTGCACATACGCTTCACGCAGTTGGCGGTCACTGCCTTTGGAAGCAGACGGGTTGACCGCAATGGCAATATGAGGACGATCTCCCAGAATGTTCTTCACCAGATTGGTGAGCACGCGCTTGGGACCGATTTCCACAAAAATCGCGCCGCCAGCGGCATAAATGTTCTCGATTTCTTGCCGGAACAGTACGGGCTTGAGGATGTGGTCCTTGAGCGTGGCTTTAATGGCCTCTGGCTGGTTGCCATACGGTTGGGCGCTGCTGTTCCCATAGACAGCGAAGCGCGGCGGGGCAAACCTGGCTTTTTCGATGGCTTGGGCAAACGGCTGTTGGGCATGGCCCACAAAGTTGGTGTGGAAGGCGGCAGATACCGGCAGGGGTGTGACCACATATCCTTTGGCGCCAAGATGCTGTTGGGCGGCTTGCATGGCAGGTGTAGAACCGGCTAAAACGACCTGGTCGTTGGAATTGTAATTGGCAATCGTGACGTCTTCCATGCCTTGAATATCGTTTTGCAATTGGGCAATATCCCCTTGCACGGCGACCATGGTGCCGGTGTCAAAGGTGGTACTGCCGGGGGCGGCCATCGCCTGCCCGCGTGCTTTTGCCAGATAATAGAAGGTGTTGTCATCCAGCACATCACCAGCCCACAAGGCGGTCAGTTCGCCAAAGCTGTGACCAGCGGCAAAGTCGGGGCTGAAGCCTGATTGTTTGAGCAGTTTATACAGACCCGCGCTGAAGGCACCGATGCCGGGCTGCACAAACTCGGTGCGGCGCAGGGTGTCGGATTGGCCTTGTCTTTCTTCGTCGTTGAATACCGGGACGGGGAAGATAACCTCGGAGAGCGGCGGCTGTCCATCGGAGACGAACAGGGCGTCCATGCGGCCGTAGGTGTGGCGGATTGGCGGGAAGTTGAGGGCCAGTTCTTTGCCCATTTCCAGATATTGTGACCCTTGTCCGGGGAAGAGGGCGACAACGCGCCCTTTGCTGGCGATGCCGGTTTGGCGGTAGAAAATCCCTTTGGGATGGTCCCAATGGTCAGCCGTGTTGTTTTTGAGCAGTTTAACGGCCGTTTCCAGAAACTCAATCGCCTGTGCCAACGAATCGCTGACAAAACCCAGGCGGGCGGAAGTGGTGGGAATAGTCGGCGTGCGCGAAGCATGGATGAGCGCCCGATAATGCGCTTCGCCTGTTTCGGCTTGCAGGGCGGCAAGCTCGCTTTCGCATTTGGTGAGAAGTTGAGCGGCTGTCGGTGCGGTGAGGAAAATATCTTCTGGTGTTTTATGCAGACGGTAGGGCCTGTGTGTTCGCTGACGTATTCTTCCAGGGCAAAGTGGAAATTGGTGCCGCCAAAACCAAAGGCGCTCACACCAGCCCGGCGCGGCAGGCCGTTATGGGGCGGCAGCCAGGGACGGGAGTGGGTATTTAAATAGAAGGGTGTGTTCTCAATGTCCATCTTGGGGTGGGGCAGATCGACGTTGAGGGTGGGCGGCAAGATGCGGTGGTGCAGAGCCAGCACGGTTTTGATGAGGCTGGCGGCGCCAGCGGCGGCTTTGGTGTGCCCAATCTGGGATTTGACACTGCCTAGGGCGATATGTTGTTTGTTTGGATTGTTGTGAGAAAAGACTTCGTTTAGTCCGGCGAATTCGGTGGGATCGCCAGCGGGTGTGCCGGTGCCGTGGGCTTCGACCAGGCCGACGGTGGCGGGGTCAAAACCGGCGTCCTGGTAGGCGCGGGCCACTGCCATTGCCTGACCGGAGGCACGCGGGGCATAGATGCTTTTATAACGGCCGTCGCTGGAAGTGCCAATGCCTTTGATGACGGCATAAATCCGGTCGCCATCCCGTTCTGCATCTGCCAGACGTTTGAGAACCAACATGCCCACTGCTTCCCCGATCATCATGCCATCGGAATCAGCGTCGAAGGGGCGGATTTCGTTTTTCAGGGAGAAGGCAGGGGTTTTGCTGAAGCTCATGTACATGAAAATGGAGTTGTCGGTATCGACGCCGCCGGTGATCATGGTGTCGGCGCGGTAATCGGTTAGCTCGGTGACGGCCATTTTGATGGCGGCCAGGGAGGCGGCGCAGGCGGCGTCTACGACACAGTTCATGCCGCCCAGGTCTAGTCGATTTGCTACCCGTCCTGAAATGACGTTGCCCAACATGCCGGGGAAGGAATTTTCTTCCCAATGGATGTAGGCTTTTTTCATTTTTTCGATGATTTGGGCGCGGTCTGCTTCGGCGACGCCGCTGCTTTCCAGCACGCGGTCCCAAATGGGGTATTGCAAGCGGGAGGTTAGCGGGGTGATGAGCTTTTGCCCGCCGCCGACGCCGAGGACGACGCCTGTGCGGGCGCGGTTAAAGTCAATGCCTTCGCCATAACCGGCATCGTTCATGGCGGCTTTTGCTACCACGAGCGATAGAAGCTGTGAGGCATCTGTCACTTCCAGGATATTGGGCGGCAGGCCAAATTCCATGGGATTGAAGTTGATGTCTGGCAGAAAACCGCCCCGTTTGCAGTAAGTTTTGTCCGGGGCGGTGGGGTCGGGATCGTAGTAGTCTTCGATGCGCCAGCGCGAGGGGGGCACCTCGGTGATGCTGTCTACTTCTTTGACAATATTGTCCCAATATTCTTGTACGTTCTCTGCTTGCGGGAAAACACCGGCGAGGCCAATAATGGCAATGGGTGTTTTGCTTAAAGCGCTATTTGTATTTTTCTGATCAGACATACGCATCTCCAAAATATTTTCTCCCAAGCCTGTAAGTCAGGAGGGGCGATTTTACTTTTCCTATCCCAAGTGGTACGCCAATTCTTGAAAAGCCCGCTTGTTTCAAGGGTTGAGGGAATTGGCTTTATAGATTGACCAATGTACATCCCTGGATTGGCTTAAGTGTAACGCTTGTGGGGCAGAATGAAAAAACCTTTTTGTTTTTTGTCACACATTGTTTAGGAAAGTTCCTAAGGAAAAAACACTTAGGGGGGTGGGAGTTACGTTATTTGACGCGAATATTCTGTTTTTTGACAGTTATTGGCAGTTTGGCGATTTAGAAATAAATGGGATTGATAGCTTGGGTGATGGTGGTGCGGCGTTTTCCCCACACCACTTCGTAATCATCTAAATAGTACGTCCCGTTTCCAGACCTCCGAGGTTTCAAAAACCTCGGAGGTCTAGGCGCTGGAGAATGACAAGCGGGGTGTGGATAGGTCTGGAGATATGCCACAGCGATCCGTGGAACAGCATCGCCCTCGCGAAGAATCTTACTGTAAAACTTGAATAGTCCAACCATATCAAGATATAAAACATGATAGATTCATAAGAAGATTGAAATATTGTCAACCCAAGTAATAGTCATTAATTTCAAGATGTGTCATCAGATACCTTCAGATTTCAATTGTCCATCGGTGCCCAGGGCACTTTCCCCATATTCGATAAACTTGTTTCCTCTTTTGCGGATACAAAGATAATGGAAGTATGGATATAAACCCTGTTACCGTGAGCAAACCTAATGATTGACACAATATGTTTAATGCTAAGAATCCCGTCTGTTCATTTTCATTCCCTCAAAGATATATTACACGTCCGCTTCAAATACAATCTTTCATCTACCATCTCGATTTTACTTGCTAACAAACGGCCGTTTCCCCATCAACCCTTCACCACCATCGGCAAACCCGCCACCAAAAAGTAAACGTGATCCGCAGCTTGGGCAAGCTGCTGGTTGGCGCGGCCCAGGGTGTCGCGGTAAATGCGGCCCAAGGGGATAGGGCGGCACGAGACCCAGCCCGACTTCGTTGGACACAACGAGCCAATGGGCGCTGCTTTGCTGGATGGTGGTGATGAGGGCTGAGATTTCGGCGGAAACGGCCGTTTCGCTCCCCACCTCATCCAGATCATCCAAATCAGGATTCATCGCCATCAGCAAATTGGTTACCAACAACGTCACACAGTCGAGCAGCACTACCTCGGCGCTGATGGGATTGTCTGCCAGATTGCCGGAGATATTGATGGGGATTTCTCGTGTTTGCCAGGATAACGGCCGTTTTGTCCGGTGCTTTTTAATGCGAGCCGCCATCTCGTCATCTTTGGCTTCGGCGGTGGCAATGTAAACCACAGCGCCACCTTGCTCTGTCGCCAGCTTTTCGGCAAACGTCGATTTTCCACTGCGTGCCCCGCCTAAAATCAAAGTCAATTCGCCCATTTTTCTGTGTTTCCTGGCTGAGATTGGACCAATTTCCAAAATTGGTCCAATCGGAATGTGCGCTTAACCCAGAACTTTGTAATCTTGGGCGGCGTATAAGCGCCCCGTCGGGCCATTGTCTTCTAACAAGGCGGGAACCAACGCGCCCGGCAGTACCGTTTCCACTTCTTCCCAGGCGTTAGGACCGCCCAGATCGGTTTTTAGCCAGCCCGGATCCAGATAATTGACCAGCACATTGTCGGCTTTAACCGCCACCGCCAAATCCCGCGAGTATTTGTCCACGGCCGCTTTGGACACGCTGTAGGGCGACAAATTGGGCTGGTCGGCTATGCCAGAGGTGAGGTTGATGATGCGGCCGTAGCCCCGTTCCTGCATTCCTGGGGCAAAGGCGTTGCACAGTTGAATCATGGCAAACAGGTTGACTTGCATGGTTTGCAGCCACATCTTCCATGGTAAGTTTCAAAGATGGGGGTATACGGACTCATGATGGCGGCGTTGTTGTAGAGAATGTCTACGGTTCCTGGGCCAGCGACCACTCCGGCAATGATCGCTTGAATGCCCTCGTCTGTGGCTAAATCGCCAGTGGTGACGTGGGTTTGCACGTCGTAGTCGGCTAACAGTTTTTGGGTGGCTTCGGTATTGGACAGAGAACGGCCGTGGATGACCACATTGCAGCCGCGCTCCGCCAGTCCCATTGCAATTTGTTGCCCAATGCCTCGGCTGGAACCGGTGACGAGTGCCCATTTTCCTGCAAGTTGTTGTGTTGTCATGATGTTGTCTCCTATTGTGTCCAGGCAGATTCGTAAGCCTGGATGATTTTGTCGATGCGTTCATCGAATTCTGTGTTGATTGTTTGTCTCGCTGGGTCTTCGTCATACCAGGCCATGATCTCTTTAATTCCCTGGGCAAACGGAATGGCCGCCACGTAATCTGGCACAACTCGCTTGATTTTTGTATTGTCGAAGATCATGCTGTGCATTTTGTCGCCTAATAAACCGGCGCCCCAATCCGCATCAAACTTTGCGATGAAGTCGGAAGGAATGTGGACGATGTTGGCTTCTGTGCCGGCGGCACTGGGCGACTAGTTCAAAAATCTGGTTCCAGGTCAAGCAGTTCGTCTGAGGTGATGTGGAAGGTTTCGCCCAGCGCGTGGTTGTTGCCGAGCAGTCCCACAAACGCTTTGGCAAAGTCTCGATGGTGCGTCAGCGTCCACAACGAGGAGCCATCGCCATGCACAATCACTTTTTTGCCCTGGCGCATCCGGTTGACGACGGTGTAGCCGCCATCCATGGGCAGCAGCGTTTTGTCGTAGGTGTGGGAGGGGCGCACGATGGTCATGGGGAAACCGTCTTCGCGGTACGCTTTCAGGAGCCGTTCTTCGCAGGCGATTTTGTTGCGGGAATAGGCCCAGTAAGGGTTGTGCAGCGGCGTCGATTCGGTGATGGGCAGCTGCACGGGCGGCGTCTGGTAAGCGGAGGCGGAACTGATGAAGATGTATTGTTTTGTGCGACCGCTGAACAAAGCCAGGTCTGTCTCAATATGTTCTGGCGTGAAGGCAATCCAGTTGACAACTGCGTCAAACTGATGGTCGCCCAATGCCTGCCGCACCGATTCCGGGTCTCGAATGTCGCCCTTCAGAATGGTGACGCCTGCTGGTGCCTGGCGCATGCTTTGGCCGCGATTTAGCAGGTATAGATCCAGACCGCGGTCTACGGCCAATTGTGTACAGGCGGAACTGATAATTCCGGTACCGCCGATGAATAAGACTTTAAACATTGTTTCCTCCTTGGGTTATGGTGATGCAATGATACCTTAATATGCAGCGGCAACTAAGAGCAGCAGCACCACAATCTCGCTGATCTCGCATAATGAACCGTAAATATCACCCGTTAAGCCGGGGATACGTGTCATCACATATTTGCTGCCCAGCCAGACGGTGAGGGCGACGGCGACCATCGCTGCCAAACCGAGTAATCCGCCAGCAAAAATGGCAACGATGAGGGTAACGGCCGTTGCCAGCAGGCGTTCGGCTGGCCCAGCTTCATTTTTCATCGTGCGACCCAGCCCTGTTTCACGGGCATAAGGAAAGCTGACGACGGCGAGGCTGATGGCCCAACGTCCCAAGGTGGGGATGAGGATGAGGGCAGCGGTTACTGAGACTGTCGAAGTGGACGCTTCGACAAGCTCAGCGACCGCTTCGACAGGCTCAGTGAGCGCCGTTAACGCTGTAAATTTGATGAGCAGCAACAAAACACCGCCAGCCAGCGCATAGGCGCCAACCCGTTCATCACGCATGATGTGTAGCCGTGATTCAGGGGTAAAGCCGCCAAACAAGCCGTCGCAAGCATCCAAAAAGCCATCGAAATGAAGAACGCCGGTTAATAGAATCCAAGCTGCCAACAGCAAGGCGGTGCTTAAATTGGGTGGGAACAGGAGGTTGAGCAGAGCATTTATAGCTGCCAAGATCAGGCCTAGTCCGAGACCGACCAATGGGAAAAAGGCCACAGCGCGACCGAGTTCTTGATCGGTAAACGGCCGTTTAATCACAGGTGGCATCGTCGTCAAAAACTGAGATGCCACCAAAATAGCGCTCAGGGAAAAGCCGGAGTTTTTTTGCCCGGGTTTGAAGGGTTGTTTATCTGTCATATATCAATGAAAAGTGTCAAGCTAACTTCATGGTTTTTTGAACCATGCCAATAAATTGAAATGTGCATGTGTACCTTAATCAATAACAGGCTGAGTGGCAAATGATATTTGCCACTTGTTTGGGCGACATTGCTCGTTTAACTTTCTGAAGTCGTCCAATCTTAACAATTTCCAAATAATTCCTTCAGAAGTTCTTCTGATTCATCTTCTATACTCCCATGGATAAATAAAACTATAAGCGCATGGCAAAGCGGGTTTCTGTGCGTTGAATCATTTTTAGGAGTAATACGGCATGTTGAAGAAGAAAGGTTTTTGGATTAGCTTGGTGGTGGTGGCTTTGATAGCTGTGGGCGGTTATTTTGCTTACAACCAGTTTTATCAACCGACTCAGGTTGTGGCAGAAGAGGCGCCGTTGCAAACGGCCGTTTCCCGAACAGGCGACATCACCATTTCAGCGACGGGTGCTGGCACAGTGATTCCGGCCACTGAGATAACTCTGTCCTTCCTGACGGGTGGCGTTTTGGAAGAACTCGATGTCCAGGTCGGATCAAACGTAGATAGTGGTGATATTCTGGCAAAGTTGGACGATTTTGACGCCCAGCAAGCAGTTGCCAATGCGGATTTGCAATTGAAACAAGCTGCCTTCAGTACCGATGCGGAAGCGACAGGAGCTGGTGTCAGTCTGAGTGATATTACCGTTGAGCAAGCCCGGCTCAGCCTGGAAACAGCGCAGGCCGCGTTGGACGAGTTGCTGAATTGGGAGCCAGATGAGAATGAAATCGCACAGGCACAAGCCAATTTAAATGCAGCCAGAGCCAGTTATTCAGCGGCTGCCGGATCAGAAACATCTGCTCAGAATAATCTGACTATTGCTGAAATTGAATTGAATACATCAAAGCGAAATTTACAGCAGGCACAAGAAAATTATGATACGGCCTGGACAGTTGACAGAGATTGGGAAACCTTCTGGCCGGAGCCAATCTGTGATCCGGGTGAACCGGAGCCTTGTTCAGGTCAAACCTGGCAACAACGCATTGAACAAGAACGGGAAAGCACAGTTAACGCCCTGTTTAATGCTCAAGAAAGCTTGACCATTGCGCAAACGACATTCGATTCAACTACGGTTGGTATCAACTACAGCAGTTCAGCCAGTGCCAACAGTAATATTGTCAGTGCCCAAATCTCCCTGGAAGAGGCTCAAATTGGTCCCTCAGAAGATGAAATCGAGACAGCGGAGATGGCGGTCCGACAAGCAGAATTAGTGGTACAGCAGGCGCTTATTAATCAAGAAAATGATGCGCTCAGTGTGAAACAAGCCCAGTTGAACCTGGAAGAAGCAGAGCGGACACTGACAAATACGGTGATGTTATCGCCCATGGCTGGCACAATCATGTCTATTTCTGCCGATGTTGGCGAAAACGTTGGTACGGCCGAATTTATTACCCTGGCCGATCTGGAAACGCCACTGCTAGAAGTGTATCTTGACGAATCTGACATGAATATGGTTGGGCTGGATTATGCGGTGGAGGTTGTGTTTGATGCGCTGCCTGATGAAACGTTTACAGGCGTGGTGGTACAGGTTGATCCGCAGTTGGTGAATGAAAGTGGCATAACGGCCGTTCGTGCCCTCGTGCAGCTAAATTCCTTTGCCAAACCACAAACCTTGCCCGTGGGGATGAATGCCACCGTTGAAGTGATTGGTGGACAGGCGACCAACGCCGTTATTGTGCCCGTTGAAGCCCTGCGTGAATTGTCGCCAGACGAATATGCTGTCTTTGTGATGGAGAACGGTGAGCCAAAACTGCGTATGGTGCAAGTCGGCATCATGGACTTTTCCTTTGCGGAAATTCTCTCTGGCCTGGAAGCCGGGGAGGAAGTGACGACGGGGATTGTGCAGACTGTGGACAGTGAACAGTAAACAGTGAACAGTGGACAGTGTTCAGTTGAGTCCTCACTGAAAACTGTTCACTGGACACTGAAAACTGAAAGATGGAGAAAAAATGCAACCAATCATTCAAACTTACGATTTACGCAAAGTATATGGCATGGGCGATATTCAGGTGGCGGCGCTAGACGGCGTGGACGTGCGCATTGATGAAGGCGAATTTGTAGCCGTGATGGGACCCTCTGGCTCTGGCAAGAGTACGCTGATGAATATTTTGGGCTGTTTAGACCGGCCGACAAACGGCCGTTATATTCTAGCTGGCGAAGATGTCAGTGGTCTGAACAAAGTGCAGTTGGCGGCCATTCGTAATCGACGGCTGGGTTTTATCTTCCAATCCTTCAACTTGCTCTCGCGCACCAGCGCCTTGCGTAATGTGATGCTGCCTCTCGTCTACAAACGACAGGAAACGCTCTCGCCCAAAGAACGGGAGGAGAAGGCAATGGCGGCGTTAGAATCGGTGGGACTGGCAGATCGCGCCCATCATGAGCCGAACGAGCTGTCTGGCGGACAGCGGCAGCGGGTGGCGATTGCCCGAGCACTGGTCAACGATCCGGTGCTGCTCATGGCTGATGAGCCGACGGGCAATCTGGACAGCAAAACCGGTCTGGAAATCATGGAACTGTTTCACGAACTGCACAGCCGAGGGCGCACCATCGTCATGGTGACCCATGAAACGGAAATCGCAAACGAAACACAGCGCACCATTTCGCTTTATGACGGCAAAATTTCCTCAGATGGGAGAGCCTAATCATGGCGACAACATTAGAAAATAAACAAGTTACTGAGCCGGTCATTGAGCTTGTCACTGAGCCGGTCACTGAGCTTGTCGAAGTGACCGGCTCAGTGACCGTGACCGAAGCGGGCGGCATCATCA
This sequence comes from uncultured Chloroflexia bacterium, assembly GCA_963747345.1. Classification (GTDB taxonomy): domain Bacteria; phylum Chloroflexota; class Anaerolineae; order Promineifilales; family Promineifilaceae. The sequence goes on from CAVVFA010000035.1 coordinate 28,388, forward strand.
GCCCCAAAGAAATCTTGCGTATCTCCTGGGAAGGGGTGGTGCGCAACAAAGTCCGCTCCTTGCTGACAATGCTCGGCGTGATCATCGGCGTGGCGGCGGTCATCATCATGATCGCCATTAGTGCGGGCACGGAAGCGACTATTTCCGACCAAATTGAAGGACTGGGGTCTAACCTGATCTTTATCCAGGCCAGTTTTGGTCGAGGCGGTGGCCCGGGCCAAGACAATTCAGGGCCAACGCTGGTTTTTGACGATACGGCGATTGTGGAAAGTGTGGGCGGCGTGACGGGAACGGCCGTTGATCAGACCAGCACCCTAACCGTCAAAGCAGATGGGGTGAATTTGACAGATGTGCCGTTGGTAGGCACGACGGTAGACTTCCCTTCTGTGCGTGATGTGGTGGTTGAAAACGGCCGTTTCTTCAACGAAACCGAAAGTGAGCGCAGTGCCAAAGTGGCCGTCCTGGGCGCAGATTTGGCGACTGACCTGTTTGGCGAAAGCAATCCCATCGGCCAATCCATTACCGTAGACACGACCAAATTAACGGTGATTGGCGTGGCCGCGCCCAAAGGCGTGGTGGGCAATACCGATTTTGACCAGCAGCTTTACGTCCCCATTCAACTGGTCTTTGACAAATTCGTACCATCGCAGTTCCGCCAGTTTGCCGGCGACCGTGTGCGCCTCATCTATGTGCAAATTGACGAAGCGGCTGATATGGATATGGTGATTCAGCAGATCGAGCTAAAACTCGCTAATAGCAAAGATATAACAGTTGAAGAACTGCCGTTCACCATTCAGACCCAGCAAGACATTATTGATACACAGGGGGCAACGACGGCCGCCTTTCGCAGTTTGCTGGCCTGGGTGGCCGGTGTGTCGCTGATTGTGGGTGGTATTGGCATCATGAATATCATGCTGGTTAGCGTCACTGAGCGCACCCGCGAAATTGGTATTCGCCAATCGGTGGGGGCAACGCCTAATGACATCCGCCTGCAATTCCTGACGGAAGCGGTGATGCTCAGCCTGGTTGGTGGGCTGATTGGCGTGGTGCTGGGTGTGGGCGGCGCGTATTTGTTTGGGGCGACCAGCGACATGCGCACGGTGATTGTGCCAAGTTCTATTTTGTTGGCGTTTGGTTCGGCGGCGGCAGTAGGTGTGGTTTTTGGCTTTTTCCCAGCAAGTAAGGCGGCGCAGTTGGATCCGATTGAGGCGCTGCGGCATGAATAATTGTTAATTAGCCCTCTCCCCAACCCTCCCCCTGAAAGGGAGAGGGCTTGGGAGAGGGTTGGGATCGGATTATTACTGACAGTGCATCAGCACGTTTCTAATACTATCTGGCGACTTCTGTCGTCAGCCATAAAAGGTGAAGAGATGAACAGGATTTTGATTATTTTTGGATTGATTTTAGCATTGGCCTTAACTGCCTGCGGCGGTACGGCTTCTGAACCAGCCGCAGCCGGGAAGGGCGGCGGCAGCGCAGGCTGGCGATACGGTGCGCTTAAGTGAAAATTATGATGCGGCACTGCCGGTGCAGGCGCAGTTGGCGATTGGTACGTTGCAATTAGAGAATGGAGATAATGCCGTAGACGAAACCCTGGCGGCTGAACTGCTGCCGTTGTGGCAAGCGGTGCAAAGTTTGGCAAATAGTGAGACGGCGGCTGATGCGGAAGTAACGGCCGTTCTCAATCAGATTCAAGATACCATGACGCCAGAACAAGTGGCTGCTATCGTCGCCATGCAGCTTACGGATGAGAGTTTCCAGGCGATGTTGGCTGATGGCACGATTTCCATGCGCGGCGCTTTTGGCGGCAATCAGAGTGCAGATGACAGCAGCAGCAGGGTGGTTTTCCGGGCGGCTGGGCCGGGTGGCGAACTGCCCGGCGGTGGCGGTGTTCCAGGTGGTGGCCCAGGCAGTGGTTTTGCTGGTGCTGATCCGAGTGCCCAGCAGACCCGTATTGCCGAACGTATCGCAGAAAGTGGTGGTGATGCCTCCAGTTTCCAAACCATGGCAATGACGGGCGCGGTCGTGCGTTTGTTGGAAACCAAGACGGGTGTGGCTCCCCAAGAATGATTTTCCTGAAGGTGGGATTATGGGGCAGGCGCTAACGGCCGTTACCGAAGCCACCGGTCTGAGCGCAGAAGCAGTGCAAACTGCCCTGAGCGAAGGCAAAACCCTGGCCGAAATCATCACTGAAAATGGCGGCGATGTAGAAGCCGTCAAAACAACACTGACCGAAGCGCTGGCTGGCTCTGATTTCTTGCAAGGCCAGGATGTGGAGACGTTTGTGACTGATTTTTTGGAATGGGAGCGGGTTTAACGGCCGTTCTGGAAACGAGTAAAATAGTCTGGTAGACTGGGTGATGAGTGGCAAAGTTGCAGGGTTGCAAAGTTGCAGGGTGGCAGAGTAATCTCGTGACACTGTTACCTTGCAACTTTGCCCCTTTGCCACCTTGCCACCTTTAAGGAAAAACTATGTCCAAAACCATACTTGTCGTCGATGATAACGAACGTTTGCGTACTCTGGTGAAAGCCTACCTGACTCAGGAAGGCTACCGTGTGGTCACGGCTGGCGATGGGCGCGAGGCGCTGTTTGTGGCGCGTGAAGAGAATCCGGATTTGATTGTGCTGGACATCATGATGCCAGAAATGGATGGATATGAGTTCATGCGGGCGCATCGTAAGGAGCGCGAAACGCCGATTATCATGTTGACGGCAAAAATCGAGGAAACGGATGCGCTGCTGGGTTTGGAATTGGGAGCAGACGACTACATCTCGAAGCCGTTTAGTATGCGTATGTTGGCGGCACGGATTCGAGCCGTTTTACGGCGCATGGGCAAGGATACGCCGGAGGTTGATGTGCTGCGGGTGGCGGATATTGTGCTGGATAGAAACGGCCGTTCTGTGAAAGTTGCCGAGAATGCCATTGACCTTACTCCTTCAGAATTTGACATTTTAGCCACGCTCATGACATCCCCTGGTCGCGCCTTTTCGCGCCTGGATTTGCTCGACCGCGTACAAGGTACCGCCTTTGAAGGGTACGAACGCACCATCGACGTACACGTGCGTAACCTGCGCACCAAAATCGAGCCAGACCCGCGCAACCCGCGTTATATTGAGACTATTTATGGCATTGGCTATCGTTTTGCTACGGACTGAAGTGCCGGTGTTCGGTGAACAGTGAACAGTTTTCAGTGAAACCGGTTTTTGAACCATGCCGAAAACTGATTTCTGAAAATTAAATTATGCGATCATTAGCGTTCAAACTCACCCTTGCTTTTCTTTTCGTCGGCGTTGTTGGCGCGGTGCTTGTTGGCCTGTTTGTCAGCATCCAAATGCGCCGTCAATTCAACCAGTTTTTGACAAATAGCTTTGAAGCCACGTTGGTAGAACAATTGCAACTCTATTATGCAGAAACCGGTACTTGGGAAGGTGCTGGACGGGTCTTGATGCAAGCGTATCAACCTGGAAATCGGCCCATAGAACGGCCGTTTGAGTCGCCTTGGATGGTGGTTGATGAGACAGGGCCAGGTGGTGATGGGGGGTGGTCGTAATCGACCTGGTGAACAAATCAATTCACGGCAGATCGCGGAAGGCACTCCTTTGGTCGTGGCTGGGGAATCGGTGGGCTGGTTGGTCAGAGTGCCGTTTGACTCCTTCCGTTCACCAAATCCATCGCCCGAAGAGCAGTTTTTGGATCGCGTGACGGAGGGGGTACTGTTGAGTTTGGTGGCGGCCACGGTGGTGGCTTTGCTGGTTGGCATTTTGCTGGCACGCACGATTACCAATCCGATTAAAGAGCTGACTGTGGCGACAACGGCCGTTGCCGGTGGTGAGTTAGGTCGGCAAGTTGAGGTTCATTCTAAAGACGAAATTGGTGAACTCGCCAATTCATTCAACAAAATGAGTACGGATCTGGCCGACGCCAGCCAACAACGCCGCCAAATGACCGCCGACATCGCCCACGAATTACGCACCCCGTTGAGCATCATCATGGGCTACACCGAATCCTTGCGCGACGGCATTTTGCCGCCCAATACCGAGACCTTCGACATTATCCACGACGAAGCTGAACATCTTAGCCGTCTCGTTCAAGATTTACGCACGCTCTCCTTAGCCGATGCCGGAAAACTGGCGTTACAGTGGCAAATTGTGCCGCCAGTTGAACTGCTAAATATTGTTGCCAGCAAATATCGCCATCAAGCCGAACAGCAGAACATCACCTTGACGGTAGATGCGGCTGTGAGTTTGCCAGAAATTGAGGTGGATCCGGGGCGGATGGAGCAGGTGTTGGGGAACTTGGTGAGTAATGCGTTGCGGTTTACGCCAGCGTATGGAGAAATTGGATTAACGGCCGTTCAGCCAAATGCCACCCATATCCAACTATACCGTCACTGACAACGGCGCAGGCATCCCCGCAGAGGTGCTTGCCCAAAGTCTTCGACCGCTTCTACAAAGCCGACGAATCCCGACAGGCTCACGAAGGCGAATCGGGTCTAGGGCTGGCGATTGCTCGTTCGATTGTGTTGATGCACGGGGGAACGATAAACGTGGAAAGCGTGGTGGGCAAGGGAACTGCATTCACAATCACTTTGCCCATAGAAAAGATTGAAGATTAAAGATTGAAGACGATATAAATCTTCAATCTTTAATCTTTATTCTTCTATCCCAATCGTTCTACTCAACTTCCAGTCCGGCTGATTGCCAGGCGCCGATGCCGCCCTCCATATTGTGAACATTGTCAAACCCGTTTTCACGTAAGAAATCGGTAGCCTGACCGCTGCGATTGCCACTGCGGCAGGTCATGATGACGGTTTTGTCAGTGGGGATTTCATCGAGACGCTGCGGAACTTCTCCTAGCGGAATGAGGGTGACGCCGGGGATGTGAGCCTCATCATATTCACTCTGCTCGCGCACATCAATCAATACCACATCATCCCGATTCATGATTTCCGCGACGGTTTGCACATCGACGGTATCCGGCAGGTTGAGTTCACCTGTAGCGAGATCTGTAGATTCGGAAACGGCCGTTTCACCGCCACCACCACACGCCGCTAAAGCCAAAACCAACACAATTGCCAACATCAAAAAAATATTTCGTTTCATAGTAAGTCACTCCTTAATCGTGATCTTAAATTAATAATCATTGTTTGTGAACCGGATCACTTTTACCATATTTTAGTCCGTTTGCGAAATTCCTTACATAACCCTTACACCCTTCTTACTGGTTGTTTATAGAAGAAAAATATACTCCTTCATGTAAATACAAACATATCGGTGCAGCGCATTGCACCGTTCATAATCTGAAAAATATAAAAATGGAGAAACCTCATGTCCTTATTACAAGAAGCTGATCAAAAACATCTGAGAGAACAATTTGAAGCGTTAGAAACCCCGGTGAAACTCGTCATGTTCACCCAGGAAATGGAATGTCAATATTGCCGCGAAACCCGCCAAATTAGCGAAGAAGTTGCGTCCTTGTCTGATAATATTTCTGTGGAAGTGTACGATTTTGTGCGTGACCAGGAAATAGTCGAGCAATACAACATCAACAAAATCCCCGCCATCGCCGTTGTGCGCGGTGGTGAGCAGCCAAAAGATTATGGCATTCGTTTATACGGCATCCCCTCCGGTTACGAATTTAGTTCCCTGATTGAAAATATCATGATGGTTTCTAGCGGCGAATCTGGCTTATCCGCTGAAACGAAAGCGTGGGTACAAGGACTGGAAGAACCCGTGCACATGCAAGTTTTTGTGACGCCAACTTGCCCCTACTGCCCACAAGCCGTCATTATGGCTCATCAATTGGCAATGGAAAGTGACTTGATCACCGCCGATATGGTCGAAGCCATCGAATTCCCAGACTTATCCAACAAATACCACGTACAAGGCGTTCCGCGTACCGTCATCAACGACAATTTCTACATGGAAGGCGCGGCTCCTGAACCGATGCTCTTAGGCAAATTGCAAGAAGCGGTTGCGTAAATTCCCCACCCTGACCCTTTCCCCACCCCTCGCAAGGGGAGGGGTGGGGAGAGGGTCAGGGCTTGCAGGAAAATAATACTTCGGGTCTCTTGGAAAACTACGGACGTAAAAAATGTCTTTCGATTTAAATTTCAACATGGGCATGTCCCATTTGGGCAGCACAAACAATAATTACGATGTCGTCATCATTGGTGGCGGCCCTGGCGGAACGTCAGCCGCCATCTACGCATCGCGTGCCGACTTGCGTACTCTGGTCATCGACAAAGGGTTGACGGCTGGGGCGCTGGGCATCACCGGCAAAATCAGCAATTACCCCGGTGTGCCGGGACCGGTCACGGGGGCAGAACTCGTAGAAATCATGCGCCAACAAGCTGAATCATTTGGCGCAGAATTTCTCACGGACAAAGTAGTCGGTGTAGACTTGCAGTCTGAGCCAAAGATGGTGATGGCCGGGACTGGCACTTTTTATGCCAAGACGGTTATTCTGGCGACAGGTTCGATGGGTCGTACCAGCTCAGTGACAGGGGAAGAGGAATTTCTGGGGCGGGGTGTCAGTTATTGTGCCACCTGCGACGGGGCTTTCTTCCGTGATAAAACGGTGGCGGTTATTGGCAATAACGATGAAGCTCTGGAAGAAGCGCTGTTCCTGACGAAGTTTGCTGAGAAAATTCACCTCATTGTGCCGACCCCGCAAATTAAAGCGCGTGAGGTTCTGCTGGCGGAAGTGGCAGCAAGCCCCAAGATTGATATCCGTGAGGCTACCAGTCTCAAAGAAATTTCAGGGAACGGCACTGTACAAAGCATTCGGGTGCGGTCGCGTGGTGGCTCTGATGAGGAGTTGCCAGTTTCCGGCGCATTTGTCTACTTGCAGGGTGGTAAGCCGATTACTGATTATCTGATGGCGCAGCTTGAGTTGAAACCGGATGGCTGTTTGGTGGTGGATGCTGAAATGCAAACGGCCGTTCCCGGAGTGTATGCCATTGGTGATTTGCTGTGTTCACACATCAAACAAGCCGTCATTGCTGCTTCCGATGGGGTGATTGCCGCGATAGCCGCCGACAAATACATCCACAAGCGTAAAACAGTTAAAACAGACTGGAAATAGAAGCAGACCGTCTGCTGCAACTGGTTGTTATGGGGCCAAAGAAAGTCTCCTTTCAGCGGAATCGCTACCTTGTCGTCCCATACATAACAAATGAGATAAGCCTCGCTGTTGGGCAACGGCCGTTTTCCCAAATTTTCATCGCGTCGGTTTTGTGGAAGTAAACGGCCGTTCTCACCCATCATCTGGCACTTCCCGCAAACCTCAACCAGCCTGCGGCGCTTTGCGTTCACAGCTTTTGCTGAACGAAACGGCCGTCCCCAACTCACCTTCTCATTATAACCAAAGCCTGCAAGAGCCAATAGCCGTTTTCTTTTCATCACTCATTTCTTAGCACGTAGTTCAAGAATGCGGATTAGTTTTGTCGGGTCTGTCCGATAAGGGCTTTCTATTCCTTCAAAGAAATGGTGTTCACGTATGAGATGGATTACCAATTCAGCACCGGTGATATACTCCCCAATCTCCCGGTTGAGAATCAAAAAGTCATGACTTCCACCAGCACTACAGCCCCAGGGACATAATTGCATACCTTTGTAACCCACCGTAAAGACCTGGAGATTGCCAGTAACATAACTTCCTGACCTATCAGGTAGATTGTTCAAGTCAAATTTTGGAACGCTTTCCGGATGGTACAAATTGGGATAGGGTGATCCGCTGCGAGTATGTTCTATGGCAGCATCAAGAAGGATCTCCAGTGTATCAGCAATTTGTTCATAAGAGACCCCATATGATGTAAGTGCTTTAGCGTCTTGAGCCATCACAGATTCAAGTGACTCGGTTGGACCTAAAAATCCTCCGTCCGACCATGCGCCCGGCCTCATTCGGCTTTCTAATTCGGTGGTGGTATGCATATCATTGAAATTTGCTGTCAATTATTTGGCAAGCTCGACTAACAAATGAGATAAGCCGCGCCATCTGACAACGGCCGTTTTCCCAAATTTTCATCGCGTCGGTTTTGTGGAAGTAAACGGCCGTTTCGTTCACTCCACAACACCCGTCTAGTAATAAGGGGTAATACGGGGTTAAAAACTCGACAATTTGACCTGCCGAGCCGACTAACGCTGGGCATAACCCGGGAGTGCGGGGCATTTCAGCCAACTATGCTTTCGCACAAGTAGCACTCGTCGGGTTCATGCCATTGTTGGGCGGCCCAAGCCGGAGAACGAGATATCAGATCGCAATCGCTTCGCGGGCTATTCTCAATAAAGTGTCACTTGCTTCCCAGTTGAAGAGTGCCTGTGGCATGGCAATCACAATCATCTCTTCACGGGGATAAATCCATGCCGTTGTGCCACTTACGCCATTCCATCCCACCTGTGGTTCATCCGTTACTTGAACCCCAATACCGAAGCCAAATCCCATGCCAGGCAATGGCTCGTTATTAAAGCGTACAGGGAAAGTCGAACCAGTGAGTTGATTGGTGGTCATTGCTGTGACGGTGCTCTGCTTAAGCACTCGAACGCCATCCAACTCACCGCCATTTGCCAGCATCAACATAAAACGCAAGTAGTCTGGCATACTGGAGACAAGTCCGGCACCGCCCGAAGGCACTGCCTCTGGGCGCACAAAGGGGCTAGTGATCACGTCATCTAATATCGATAACCCATTCTCATCAGGGGCACCATACAAAGGACCAAGACGTTCGAGCTTGCCTTGGGGCACATAAAAGCTTGTATCTTGCATGCCGAGCGGTTCAAAAATATGCTCGCGCAAAAATACATCAAAAGGCTTCCCCGAAATCAGTTCGATCAAATACCCAAGAACATCGTGGGACAGGCTGTAGTGCCAAGTTGTTCCTGGCTGGGCAGCCAGCGGTAATTCAGACACTTTTTGGATGATCTTTGGCAAAGGGAACTGCAAAGTGAGAATCGGGCTGAGTATCTTCGATTCGCGATATATCTCTTCGATTGGCTCCGTGTTGATACCGTATCCCAGGCCGGACGTGTGGGTCAGCAAATGCCAGAAGGTGATTTCCTTCGTTAGTACACCCAGTTCAATATCTGCACTGGCGCTCTCTTGCAAGACTTTGAAGTTACTAAACTCGGGAATCCATTTAGATACCGGATCATTTAGATTGAAGTGCCCTTCTTCGTAAAGGATCAAGGCTGCTACGGAAGTGATGGGTTTCGTGAGGGAATAAATGCGAAAGAGGCTGTCCGGTTGAATGGGCTTGTTAGCGGCGAGGTCGAGTTTTCCGTAACACCCGAAGTGTACCACCTGGCCGCGGCGTGCTATCAACGTGGCTATACCAGCGAGTTTGCCTTGATCTATAAAGGCCTGCATAGCCGTATGCATATCGCTCAGACGACCAGATGACATCCCCACGCTTTCAGGTGCAATTGTCTCAATCATGCTTGCCTCTAGGACAAATAGTCAGTTTTGAATGAAAGGAAGCGCCAGACGGAAGGCCGACTAACAAATGTGATAAGCCGCGCCTCCGGACAACGGCCGTTTTCCAAAATTTCCATCGCGTCGGCTTCATCGGCAGTTAGTCGGCCGTTTCGGCAATTTGACCTGCCGAGCCGACTAACGTGGCGGTTCAGACGCTTGGCCGGAGTGCAGACCGCGAAGGGCGAGTCGCCTGCAACTGCGGGTTCGGCGGCACGCCGTCCGTGTAAGACACAGGGCCGGGGGCGACGGTGTGGCACAGTTCACTCGCTACTCCGGCACTGCTTCAAGGAGGAGTGCCGCGACTGCCTCTGGAATGATAATCATTGCATCATGACCGCTGACCAACTCGTGATAGGTCCACCCGGGTTGTGTACGCGCCCGCTCCGCGAACCACACAAATTCAGTATCCGCAGGTTCCCCTCCCGGAGACCGGAGATAAATGTAGGTTCGTGGGATTGTGGGCGCGCCGTCGTTCGTAAAGCGGACGGCTTCGAGCAACGTATTGACTGGCTGGGGTGTGATTTTGTCGAGGACCCAGTGCTTATCGACCTCGGAGGTAATGCCAAACGGACGCTCAAGAAAGGGATAGGGTAAGCGCCATCCATCAACCAAGAGGGCTTCGAGGTCCACGCCTTCGCCGTATGGCGGTCGGAAAATATCGCGCAGAGATTGTCCGTCTTCAGGAACAAAGGCGTCCAGGTACACGAGCCCGGTCACCCGTTCTGGTGCGCGATCGGCGACGCCTGCGATGACCATCCCACTATAGCTGTGCCCAACCAAGACAACATCGGTCAGATCTTCATATATCAGAACGTTGAGGATGTCCTGAATATGGGTCGAAAGGTTGATCTCAGGCGATGCCAGGTGACTGCGCTCCCCTAAGCCCGTGAGAGTCGGCGTATAGACAGTATGGCCAGCAGCCTGCAAATGGGGAGTTACTCGTTTCCAACACCAACCACCGTGCCAACCGCCATGGACAAGGACAAAGGTTCCCATCTGAAATACCTCCTGGAAGAGAGTGTGTATGGAGTGAAATACATTTTGTTGGTCGCCTCAGTATAGCACCAGATCACGGTCCGCACGTCACCCGTTTGATGTGAACCTGTTGATTGGCTACACCTGGAGAAGCGGCCCAACTAATGAGATAAGCCGTGCCATTCGGTAACGGCCGTTTTCCAAAATTGTCAGCGCGTCGGCTTCATCGGTAGGTAGTCGGCCGTTTCGTTCACGCCACAACCCCCGTCTAGTAATACGGGTAATATGGGGGTAAAAATCGACAATTTGACCTGCCGAGCCGACTAACGCCTGAGTTATGCCGATTGTGAGTTTAGCAACGACACCTTCAATTACCAGAACGATTGTGGTCCAAGCTGCTTTCAATTAAAGCCGCAATTAGCAATGCGGCACCAACGATTTGTTGGGCGGCACTACTGCTTGGCAATTGATGTGTCTTTGCCCCGTAAAATGTATTTTTGAACTTTCCCCGTCGCCGTTTTAGGCAGATCATCCACAAATGTTACCCATTGCGGCGTCTTAAAATGTGCGAGACGATCATGTATAAACTGTTTCATCTCGTCCTCTGTTGCCGTTGTGCCTGGGCGCAATACCACAAAAGCATGAGGCGATTCGCCCCACTTCTTATGAGGCATACCCACAACTGCCGCTTCTTGTACAGCCGGGTGGTGCAATAGCACGCCTTCAACTTCCACCGAGGAGATGTTCTCGCCACCGCTAATGATTACATCCTTGAAGCGGTCACGAATCTCAATGTAGCCATCAACATGCACCACAGCGGCATCACCTGAGTGGAACCAACCGTCACGTATCGCAGCGGCCGTGGCTTCAGGGTCGTTGAAGTAGCCTTTCATGACCGCGTTTCCCCGCACCACAATTTCGCCAATTGTCATGCCATCATGTGGCACTTCGACATCATTAACGTCCATAACGATGAGTTCACCGGAGGTGATAAGCTCAACGCCTTGTCGCGCCTTGATAACTGCGCGTTCTTGTGGCGAGAGTTGAAGGTGTTCTGGGCGTTCTTCGCAAATAGTGATAAACGGCGATGTCTCTGTTAACCCATAAACTTGGGTCAGTTCCCAGCCCAGGTCACCCTCGACGCGTTCAATGGTGGCGGCAGCCGGTGGGGCACCGGCTGTAAGCAAACGCACGCCCCGGCGTACGTTGTGGCGCAACGCTTCAGGCGCATTGGCAACACCAATGAGTACCGTCGGAGCAGCGCAAAACATGCTGATGTTCTCGCTCTCAATCAGTTCAAAAATGGTGCCTGGCTCAACTTTGCGTAAGCAGATATGGGTCGCACCCCGCGCTGTGACAATCCACACAAACGTCCACCCATTGGCATGAAACATCGGCAGCGTCCAAAGATAGCGATCTTTGGGCGCTAAAGCATAATGCGCCAGCGTTCCCACCACGTTCAGATAGGCATTGCGATGGGTAATCATCACCCCTTTAGGACGCGCCGTAGTGCCGCTGGTGTAGTTGATAGAAATGAGGTCGTTTTCAGCAATAGCCGGACGTATAAAGTCGGTTGCCGCAGCGGTCAGGGTCGCTTCATAGTCAAGCCAACCCTCTCTGGCGCCTTCCAGAGCCACAAATTGCTCAACGTTTGGTAACTGGGCGCGAACGCTGTCTACAGCTTCAAGATAGTCGCTGTGGGCGCACACAATACGCGCGCCACTGTGATTGATAATATAGGCGAAGTCATCAGCGATGAGCCGATAGTTAATCGGCACAACAACCGCTCCAATCTGTGGCACAGCATAAAATGACTCAAGTTGAGCATGGGTGTTAGGCGCAATATAAGCCACCCGGTCGCCCGGCTTAACGCCGAACGCTTGCAAGGCCGAGGACCATCGGTCACAACGTTCAAAGAACTGCCCATAAGTTAGCCGCAGTTCTCCATCTACAACCGCTTCACGGTCAGCGTACAATCTGCGCGCTCGTCGCGCAAACTCCAAGGGTGATAAAGGGACTTCCATATTTCCACCTCCTCTGGTGTAAGTAGATTAAACAGTCTGATTATTTAGGATTATGAAGGTTTGACGTGATCGTTTACCATTCGATTTTGGTAACAGGTGAGAAAGTAATTTTTGAAGCTGTCCAGCACCTTCTTTAACTGAAATCTCGTTGTCGTCTTAGGCACTGCCTGCTGGAGAAAGATTGAACCAGCTGATAATTACAGATATAAGGTGAGGAATGGGATACGCCCGAAGATTTTATACCTTCAACTAGTGTATTACTGCTCAGGATTCTCGTCCATATTAGGAATTAATTCACAAGTCAGGCCTGACGATGATTCGGCTGATTTATCCATCGGTGCAAGGCAAGCGGCCGTTGCCGTTACTCATCCACCCCATTACCAGGCAACCCCACGGCTGCCGCTCATTGGTCGAGCATGCCGTCATAGGTGATGGCCACATGCATCACCAAGCCAAAACAGACGGTTAGGTGGCGTAACCAGGAACAGACTCTGGTAAGGGGAACTGTTGGGGGGAAATATGGCCTTGTCTACGTATCTACAACGGCCGTTTGCCAGTTAGGCGACAAAGGAGCATTTTTGAGGAGATTGGGGGCTGTTCTACCCAAACGGCCGTTTCCCATGCAACCTAGAGCTGCCCAACGTCAGCTTCAGCAGGTGCGAGAAGAATCCAACTTTTTGGTGGGGGGGGGGGACACCTTTGCGCACCATACACTCAAATCGTGAATGAGCCCTGATCTCGCACTCCGCTACAAGCGTTGTTAGGCAGCGCAACGATAGTAGGAAGAGGGTATGTATTCAAATTCCTCTACCCAAATCGCATCGCGGGGACGAGTCCTCAGTAAATTCCCGGAATCAACCGATAGTGCACGCGCCGTGCATAGTCTCGATAGCCCGGCAACTCTTCCTGAAGAGTCTGGTCTTCCAGTGCGGTTCTGATCACCGCGATGATCAACGCCACCGCCGCTGGAATAAGTGTCCACACCGAGCTTAAAGCCAGCACAATGCCCAGTAGTGGCAGAATATTCCCGGCATAGCCAGGATGCCGCACAATCCGGTATGGGCCACTGTCACACATCACATGCCCTCTATCCGTCTGAATACGTACCGTGCTGGAGAAAAAGCGATTCTCTACAAATGCCCATACAGCGAAAGCGTATCCGAGCGAGATCAAGATGAAGCCGAGCACGATGAGCCATAGCGGGAATTCGGGTGACCAGCCAAAGCGGTGATCCAGCCCTGCCACAATGACCAGTGGGAAACTTATACTCAGCGCCATCAGCGGAGCAAGCACTCTGTCCCAAGCCTTCGCGCTTTGGATCTTCTCAATATTTTGTCGTTCGGCCGTCAACCCCGGATGCCGCCATTCCGCCCAAATGCGCCCTCCTATGCCGGCGGCAACGATCAGCAGGGAATAGACCCACGCCTGCCACCAACCGAAATCCCCTCCGCATACCAAGAGAACTAGTGGTATGGAGAGATACACCACAATTAAACGGATCCACTGGCGAGGGGACGCTGTTTGAACCGCCTTTTGATTATCTGGTTCCATAACATACTATTCCTTCGAACCACGTATCAGTCTGAGTGAGCGCGGCGTTTTTCGGGCAGCGTCAGCGCCCGAAAAACATCCGTGTTAATGCATTTGTTAAATGGTTCTTGTCACAGCTTCAAAATGAGCCGTAGCATGTCTTTAAGTTGGATTTCATTTTCAAAAATTGGTTCATCATAATTGTTGATGAAATGGTCTTTGCGTATTGAGTCCACTCGAAATCCAAAACGTTGATAAAATGTTAATTGATAACCAAAGGTTCCAGTTCCTAATTCCACTGATTCAATATTCATCTCTCTGAGACTGTCCAGAACAAATTGGAGTAATTGTGACCCAATACCTGATTTCTGGTTTTCCGGCAAGACAGCGATATTGAATAACTCAATTCTGTTCTTGTCTATGGGTTTTAAAACACAGACTCCAACTATTTCTTCCTGGATTACAGCCACATAACATAATGAGTCTTCTAAATATTGGTTTACTCGTTCAATTGATGGATCCGCCTCCAGTAACAGTTTTTGGGGAACCAAGCCTGGAGAGATTTCCTTAATTTCTATCATTTTTTCCATTTAGGTAAACCATAAAAAGTTCTTAAAATTACCAACACGCAAAATTGTGGTTTCCTTCAAGGAAAAGCGGGTTTTGCACAATTTTATTTCCAAAAACTTTCCCGCTTTTACCTAATCCTTGAACGGCTTGCGTTATCCGCAAGTGGGTGCAGCATAAATAACTCACGTAAGGTAGGCTCGACTTGCGATATGAAATTCTTCTTGAGAATAACGATACTCTTTCTTCTTTGGCTTAAAAAGCTTATCGTATTCTTCAGCAGCCATTGCATCAACACTGTATACTTCGCTTTCAAAATATCGCCATTCGTGCCCTTCCAAGAAACCTTTCTCAAGTTCAAGCACTAACAGACTATATGGGAATTGGCGTTCAGCATCACTGATGCCGTAATCTTTAGAGCCTTTGAATCCATGTTTGCAATAATTATGTGGATGACCGTGAATGACTATGGCTTTGTACCCCATTTTCAGTGCTATCTGCCTTGAGTGAGAAATCAATGCAGAGCCGATACCTTGTCTTTGGTAGGCAGGCAAAACACTTATGGGACCAAACGTCGCTATCTCCACCTTGGTGTCGGCTTCATTGGCAATATATGCTTTGGTATACATGATGTTCCCGACAATCTTATCTTTGAGAACAGCTATGAAGTCCAGTTCTGGAATGAAATCTGGGTGGGATCTCATTTTGTGGACGAGATAATGCTCGTCACAGCCCGGAACATACAAGTTCCAAAAGGCTTCTCGCGTTAGTTCTTCGACTTCTCTATATTCGCTCTCAACTTCATGTCTGATAGATATTTTCACGTATCATCCACTCCAACATTAGATGAACCTTGTTTTGCCGCCTAACAAATGAGATAAGCTGCGCCATCCGGTAACGGCCGTTTTCCCAAAAGCAAATAGCGTTCAAGGGCAGGTTTGCACATGCAAAAACTTGCGGCATTCCTCATCCATTAACTCTCTGGTCAGGCGGGATTCAGCCAGAATGAGAAGCTCATTCAGTGCCAGTGTGTATGTCCGCACCGTGCCATCGGCCCCGCCTGCCGCTAACTGTTTACCATCCGGACTGAACGAAATGCCAAACACATTACTGAGATTGCCATACAGGCTGAACAGCTCTTCACCACTGGCGACATCCCAAACCTTCGCCAAGCGGTCAAACCCGGCCGAAGCCAGTTGAGAGCCATCCTGGTTGAAAGCCAGACGCAGCACCAACCCGGCATGACCGGCAAACGTGCGCAGTATGCTGCCCGATGCCACATCCCACAGCGAAATCGTTCCGTCGAAATGACCCATTGCCAATGTCTGCCCATCCGGGCTAACAGCTACACCATAAACTTCCTTACCCTCAAAGGAAAACCTTTGTATCTCCTGGGCAGTCATGGCGTCCCATTGGTAGACGATACCATCATCGCCACCGCTAAAAACGGAACGGCCGTCTGGGGAAAAGGCAAGGCCAGGAGCAATGTTGCCACGGAATGTGGCGATTGCGGTTTCGTGAACAAGGTCCCAGACTGTTGCTGTGCCATCCCAACTGCTGCTAGCCAGGTGGGTACCATCCGGGCTAAAAGCTAACCCGGTCACCATCGTGGTGTGACCATTCTCAGACATCATGATTTCCCCGGTTTCACTATCCCAAAGGATGACGAAACCATCGGCGCTACCGGCAGCCAGGCGTTTCCCATCCGGGCTAAAAGCCAGCCCGGTCAAGCCAGCAACGGTGGCTTCGCCTGCGGACAAAGTATGCATCAGCTCGCCTGTATTGGCTTCCCAAATCTTAACGACGCCATCGATTCCGGCAGAGGCGAAACGGCCGTTATCCGGAAAATAGGCCACATTCCAAACAATCCCATCATGGGCGGGAATGGTCAACAGTTCATGCCCCGGTGCAGCATCCCACAGGCGTACGCTGCCGTCATAGCTGGAGGTAGCAATCTGTGATCCATCAGGACTGCCAGCAACGCCGATGACGGTGCTGGCCGAGACAGCCAGGGAGAGCATCTGCTGTCCTGAGGAAGCATCCCAGACGCGTGTGACGCCATCCTGACCGGCTGTAGCTAAACGGCCATCTGGCAGAAAAGTCAGATCATACATGCCGGACAAACGCGGCAGATTGACCACTTCTTGACCAGTGGCCGCGTCCCAGATTTTGGTACTGCCATCTTCGCTGGCTGCTGCTACATTTTCCCCATCCGGACTGAAAGTGACACTGTGGATAATGCCGCCTAGCGTGAACGTGTGCAGTTTTGTGCCATCGTTGGCGTTCCAGAGAGTGACAATGCCATCATCGCCGGCGGTTGCCAGTAAGCTGCCATCGGGATGTAGGCGATGGCTTTGGCGGGCAGGTCAAAAGGCGGCAGAGCCAGCAGTTCTGTTTGCGTGGAAAATTCCCAAACTTTGGAAACGCCATCCATATTTGCAACGGCCAGGCGTTGTCCCATCCGGGCTAAAGCTGATTTGCCCGACACCCAGGTTATAGCCAACCGTGGTCCCCACCGATTGTCCCGCCAGCGTGAATAATTTGTCTCCGCTGTCGGCATCCCACAAGACCACACTGGTCTCTCCAGCAGTAGCCAGCATATCACCAGCGGGACTAAAGGCGAGGCTGCGACCAAATTCAAGCAGCTCATCTTGCAAATTGAGCAGCGGTTGGCCTGAATTTGCCTCCCAGACGGTGACATCGCCAAAAGCGCCCATGCTGGCAATCCGGGAACCGTCTGGACTGAAAGCGACATCCGGCGCGCCGCCTTCGTGAGGGGAAAAGTACGCAGGAGATGCAGTTCGGGCAGGGACTGGTGCAGGGCGTTGCGTGCTTCCAGAGTGTCGGCTGTTTCCAGCGCCTGTAAAGCCAGCAGCACACTACGTTCGGCATCCACTTCCAGGTTGGTCACGGCCGCGGCCGCCAGTTCGCGCGAAGAGGCCAGTTGTTCTGTCTGGATGGCACGCTGCGCAAACACAACGGCCGTTACGCCCAAAATGAGACCAATGAACAAAGCCACTACCAGCAGTGTCGCCCGTTGGCGTAAGCGCCGGTTGGCAACGGTCTGTTCCTCAGCGCGTATTCGCTCTGCTACAGCCAGTTGGCGGGCTGCCTCTAATTCGCGCTGCTGCTGCGCTTCTCGTTCACGCTGCTCTTTTTCGGCCAGGGATTGGGACGCATCAAGAAATGTGCGTTCCAGGGCATTCACATTTTCCGCATGTTGCGCTGACCATTCCAGCGTTTGCGCCAGTCGCGCCCCGCGATAAAGGCCATCGGGATCACGATTTCGCGCATCCCATTCCTGAGCGGCTTCGGTGAGGTGGCGGTGCAGGCGCAGCCCTTCACGGTCTTCTTCCAGCCAGCCGCGCAGGGTTGGCCATTCACGGATGAGAGCTTCGTGGGCCACTTCGGCGGTATCCTGGTCAGTGGTTACCAAGCGGGCATCGGCCAGGGTACTTAACACCTGATGGACGGTTTCCTTGTCTTCTGGTTTGGCAGACAGTTCCGCCAGCGTGACCCGGCGGCGGGTATCAGCCTGGGCATCGCCGCCGCCCAATTCGGTCAGGCGCAGGAAAATCTGGCGGGCAATCTGGCGCTGGTCGCGGTCTAACTGGTCGTAGAAGACGGATTCGGCCGTTTCAGCGATGGCGCCGCGCACGCCGCCAGAGGCTGTATAGCCGCTGAGGGTGAGGGTGCGACCACGCCGCCGCTGCCAGGTTGCCAGCAGGGCGTGGGAGAGTAGAGGCAGTGCGCCCGGTTCGGGAATGTGCCCGGCGTCGGCACCTACGTCGTGGAGGAGCAGGTCAACCAGCCCTGCCTCGAACTCCCAATGACCTTGTTTGGCCGGTTCTTCAATGGCGCAGCGCAGTTCGTCGGTGGTCATGGGGCCGATGTATTCCTGGTGCCTGGCGAGCAGCTGCCGCAGGTGGTCGAAACGGGCGCAATGGGCGTAGAAGTCGGCGCGGAGAACAAGGAGGATAACGGCCGTTCCCCCATTTTGGCAGGCAGCAGTCGTCAAGTTTTGCACAAAGGCCAACTGCTCTGCGGCACTGCGGCAGAGGGTGAACAGTTCTTCAAACTGGTCTACGACGAGGAGGGTATGGGTGGAAACGGCCGTTTCCGCAACTGTTTGTAAGGCACGGCTGAGTTTATCCGGCTGCTGCGCCAATTCATCGGCACATTTTCTGGATGGCAAACCAAACGGTGTTTCGCCATGCAGGGTGGCTGCCAAATTCTCCAGGGGGTGCGCCGTGGGCGTCATGACAAACAACGGCCAGCCGGACGATATCGGCTGCCAGCGCAGCGTGGGAATCACCCCGGCGCGTACAAGGGATGACTTGCCGCTGCCCGATGCACCCACCACTGCCAAAAATCGCTGCTCCGCATTCGCCTGTTCTGTGAGACGCGCTGCCAGACGTTCCGTCAGGGTTTCCCGCCCGAAAAACAGGTCGGCATCGCTCTCATCAAAATAACACAGGCCTTTGTAGGGGGGTAGTCCGGTGGCAGGCGCATCTTCCCGGCGAACGGCCGTTGCCAATTCCAACAGGCGGGCGGCGACTTCCGGCTCTTTTTCCAGGTTTAGAACGGGGAGAAAGCGGGCAGTCAGGGTGGCAAGGTCAGGCAGGCGTTCGTTGTGTTCCAGGCGAGAAATCTGGGTGTCGCTGTAGCCGACGGCGATGGAAAGTTCGCGTTGGGTGTAACCGGCGCGGCGGCGCAGGTATTTGAGCAAGTCGCCAAAGGTTGTGAAACGATCCAGCGCGAAACTGGTGCTTGAGACTGACATTTGAGCCTCCTGCAAAATAATTAAACCGCGGAGAACGCAGAGAAAAACTTTTTTAAGGAACCGGATGAGAGGCGAAATAGGATGAACAACCGAGATTTGGGTGAGATGCACATGCTCCCCATGCGATCCGATGATACTGAATAGTATAGTCGGTTTTGAGGGTGAACGGGGAATTTTGGCAAGTTTTGTCAAATTTTGCAGCAATTAAATGGGTATGCTGGCAGGGAGGTTGGGACAGAATGGAGATTTCCCGACCTGGCTCTGGGAGCCGCTTACGGTTATCACAAAGGAGAGTGAACCATGAGAACCCAATTTAAGTTGTTGACTGTAATGTTGTTAATCGTGTTGTTGAGTGTGGCTGGTTGTACCAGTTCGACAAACCAGCCTGTGCCGACGCCGGAAACTGCGGAAGTGACTACAGAGATGCCAACGTCCCCTTCGACAAGCTCAGGGCAGGCCGTTTCTGAACCAACGGCCGTCCCCGAGCCAACTGTTGACCCGGCTGCGGCCATTGTCTTGAACATGATTGAACGGGCCAATGCCGAAGATTATGCTGGCGCCGCCGAATTAGTCGCTGACGACATGATGGCTTACTTTATCGGCATGCCGCCAACCGGCATGGAGATTTACCGGGGTAAGGATCAGTTCCAAACATTTCTGGTTGAGTGCTGCACTGGGGCAAATTTTGAGTGGGAAGTGATCCCTGAGCGTATTGAGGATGGCGTTGTTTATGCCGAAAGTAAAACCTGGATGGATTTTACGCGCCAGTTGGGGGTAGCTCCGAACAATTGGCATGAGATTTTTGTGGTCGAGGATGGCAAGATTACGCTGTACGTCTCGATGATCACGGAGGAGGCGCTGGCTAATTTCAAACCGGCGTTGGCGGCGGTGATGCCAGAACTGTTTGAGGTGGCGCTGCCAGAGGGTGAAACGCCAGTCAGTGAGGTAACCTTCACCATTGCCGACGGCAGCTGCGCCTACGATGGGCCTATGACTTTGCAAGCCGGTGAGTTGACTGTCAATGTAGATGTGCAGGATGAGATTTGGGAAAAGTACGCAATGTCGTTGTTTACGCTGGACGAGGACAAAGATATGCTCGACTTAATGGCGTCAACGTACAATGCGGGGCCGCCTTCATGGTCAAATTTACTGTTTCTCAAAGAACTGGCGCCAGATGCAAACGAAACGTATCAGGATTTTACGGTTGATGAGGGTTTGCTTTACATGGTCTGCTGGGGTGGCTCACCAGATATTGCGATTGGCAATGCCGGGCCGTTTGTGGTGGTGGAGTAACTGTTTTTTGGGGGTAAGGAACGGCCGTTCCTCTTGGATTGTTTGGGAAACGGCCGTTTCTCTTGGATTGTTTGGGGGAAACGGCCGTTCCTCTTGGATTGTTTGGGGGAAACGGCCGTTCCTCTTGGATTGTTTGGGGGAAACGGCCGTTCCTCTTGGAATGTTTGGGGGAAACGGCCGTTCCTCTAATGACTTGCCTTACCTGCGCTACAAGGAACTGGCAGATAAGGTAGTGCCCTGCTTTTCTTGATTTATGCGTGTCTGGTATAGTGCGCCAGTTAAAGCCAGCAAAGCGCCGATGAGCGTTACATAGATACCAACATCTGTGGCCGCAAAGAAACCTGCATCAGGGTCAATCTCAAGGATTCTATAGAAATCTCCGATTACCACTAAGACAGCCAAGACAGCCAGGAATACGCCTGGAATTGCGTATCTTTTCTCAATTTTCCCCCTCCAAAATATCCCTGTAAGCAGAAGGATAAGACCAATAGTGCCAGTGATAAAGCCATCCCCTTCCCAACCTGTTTCAATAGATTCGAAAGCAGGCCCTTCAACGCCAAAAAGAACAGGAACTGACATCCACGGTAGACGTGATCCGAGAATAAGGAGCAAACCTCCTATTAGAACGAGCATCCAGTTAATTCGCATTTGGACATCCTCCCAGATTAGTAGGTGAACAGAGAACATCACTACCCTGTCCACCAAAATAAGCGTTTCATACGCTGCGGTAAAAATAATCATTATAAACAGTCATCGGGCGATTACTTGATTGAAAGACCGATTTATAGGGCGCAATCTGGTAGGCAGATGATAAATCACCTGACGATGGTGGCGTTTAGCGCACTATTCATTGAAGACCCAATTTTTTGTACCAGGATATGGTAGTACCAAATCTCTCCATTCCCCTCTTTGAGAATCTCAAACCCCGCTTGTTTAACCCATTCCCTAACCTGTTGATTCGTCGGATGATAATGGTAGACACCTTCGTCATCCGGCCACTCTCCATAAATAACCGGTAAACCAGCATCTAGCGCCCTTGTGAAGGCTTGTTTAATTTCGTTCTCATCAGCACTTTCAATGGTTTCGGTGGTGAAATAGAGATAACCAGATGGTTTTAACGCCCGGTGGAAGTTATTGAGAACAAGAGGCCAATCTTCTGGCGATACATTTTCCATGGCATCCATGCAAATCACACCATCGAAATTCCCTCGATAACCTAATTCTTGTAAACCGACTTTCTCAAATTGCGCATCGGGGAATTTTGCCTTGGCGTTCGCCAACATCCCTGCTGACTGATCAATCCCAACGATGGCATGCTCCTTCTCCAAAAGAAATGGCAAATACCTGCCTGCGCCACAGGCAGCATCAAGGATAGTGCTGCTTTGGGGGAAATAGCGTAAGAATTCTTTGATGAATTCCTGGTGTGTCACGTTGCTGTACAAGCCCCATTTTTCCCCGTATAACGAAGCCCAACGAGTATCATATTGCTCTTCACAATCGCATCTCATTTCTTTTAGCCATGTCACTCGATCCATTTTTTGCCTTTCCTTTTTTCTGTACTGGACCTAACTATTTGTTGGGCTGCTGCGGGGCAGCCTCTGCTCTGACCTTAAGCGCTTTATCCATTTCTTCAAAACCCTGTTTTGAGTTCGTATCGATGTCTTTGGCTTGCGATGAAACAAGTAAGCCATTGAATATTTCTTGGTCAATGAAGCGAACCTTGTTACTCTCAACTTCCTCAATGATAAAACGATGTTCGCCTTGAAACAGGCTGGGAAGGAAAACGTGATATTTCCAGCGTAATTCTTTATTTGGCTCTACTTTGACGACGGTGCAATGCAACGTTTTTTCTTTTGACCCAGACTGAAAAGTGATGTCCACTTTTTCACCCACCTTTGCTGTGCCAATTGCCTGGTGGATAAATGGGTTCCAATCTGGATACTCGTCTAGACTCGTTAAAACTTGCCACACCTTGTCTGGGGAAGCCTGAATCTCGATTTCTGTACGAAGTTCCTTATTCATCTTTTGCTCCTTTCATAAGATTTCTTAAGACATCTCCTATGTTATCAACTGACTATTATCCTAGGCGTTCAACAATCAACCACGATGTCGAGGAACGCTTCAAGTTGGTTCACACCCAGTGTATGTCCCTCATTGGGAAAGAACCTGGCACGGGCATTCGGTATCGCTAATGCCTGGATGCGCCCTTGTTCGACAGGAACAATCTTGTCTGCTTCTCCGTGCCAAACATGGACAGGTATGTCAATCTCTGGCAGCGAAAACCCCCACGGCCGTGCTTCAAGCATCAAGTCATGCGCCACACCGCGTACACCCTGCCGAAAGGCTTCAACCACCATTTTCTCAAACATCTGCTTCACGTCCGGTTGGGCAACTGTCGCTTTATCAAGTTCACATTCATTGAATAACGAGAGGATAATGGAAGGATTCTTGCGCACATCGCGTGCGTTTTTCCAGAGCATTAACCGCAATAACCAGGGGGTTTTATCGGCAAGTGTATACATCTGCTTATCTTCTTTGCTCAAAGTCTCTTTCGCACCAGGCAAATCATACGGACAATTACCGCTGATGATACCCGCAACGGTCAAACGCTCGGGAATCTTCCAAGCGCAAGCCGCTGCATATTTGCCGCCACTGGAACTGCCCAGCACGGCAAAACGACTGATCCCGAATTTATCGGCAAACTCAGTCACGATGTCGGGCCAACTGATGATGGTGTATGGCTTGAAATTAGAAAGCCCAATACCAGGGCGATCAGGGGTGATGATGTGAATGTTAAGCCGCGTGGCCGCTTCGTCGACAGCCGGGAGGTTCCCTTCCAACCGTGAACTAGGGCAGCCGTGGAAGTACAGGAGCGGTTTACCGTTAGGGTCGCCGTATTCAGCAAATCCCAGAAAACGGCCGTTACTCAGCTTGATTTGGTTATCAGTGCGAATGGTCATGCCTGTGTCCTTTCCGTGTAACTGGCGGTATTGTGAATACCGTTTCGCTCAGTGGGGCGGCTCTTGATGCGCGCATTGCCCACCCCCACCTGAATCCAGAGATTTCAGCAACTAGCAGTATTTTCGGAGAATTAGGGTAAGACGGCACATCGGATACCGCTGACCGGGAAGTCTGCGTAATCCGTATTCTGATGATAACGTTGGGCTGTGCGCATGCTGTTTATTGTCCCGTCCCATGATCCGCCACGGAATACACGCCTGGTTCCAGTAAGAGATGGTCCCAGCGGGTTCTGTGAAGGCGAATCGTAGTAATACCTTTGATCGAACTCATCCGCCACCCACTCCCAAACGTTGCCCGCCATATCAAGTACTCCGTAGGGGCTGGCGCCATCTGGATAGCTCCCCACCGGGGCTGTGTCACCACTGCCACTGTCAGAACCTTTAAAGTTAGCGAACGTTCTGTCAATCTCCTCGCCCCATGGGTAGGTGCGCCCATCAATCCCCCGGGCAGCCTTTTCCCATTCCGCTTCCGTTGGCAGCCTTCTCCCCGCCCATGCACAGTAAGCTTCCGCCATATACCAATTGATATAAACTACCGGATAATCTTTATATTCCGGATTTTCATAATAATTATCCCTGGTGGCTGAGGCCAGAGAATGGGGTTCCTGGCAAGCACCGTCTGTCACACAAAGTGCATACTGCCCGTTTGTGACCTCTGTTTGGTCAATCCAAAATGCATCCAGGTAGACAGTATGGACAGGTCGCTCGCTCTCATTCCATTGTTTATCCCAGATATGTTCGTCAATCAAACGAGCTCTTTGTTCATCGCTGGTTCCCATCTCAAATTTCCCCTCCGGCACATACACCATCACCATGCCATCTTTTGTGTTTTCAGGATCGAATCCTGTATTCGGCACATCCGCCACTTGTTCAGATAAATCTTCGGTTGGAGTTGGCTCTTGAGTATTTTGTGGCACTATGGTTGTAGGCTGGAGTGTCTTCGTTGGTGGTGCTATAGTTGGTAGTTCTACGATTTTGGGTGTCGCTGTAACCTGTGATTCCGTTGCTGTTGGCTGTATCTCTGTTGCGGTCACATCGAGTGGTGTCCCCGCATCGGAACTACAAGCAAATAACAAAGACAATACTATTCCTATTGCTCCAAATATTATGAACTTTTTCATAGCCATCCTCCTAACATACGAAGACGGAGTTGACCAATGCATTTTGCTATGTTTCCGTCAGACAACAAAACGCGATTGTGATTAAACTTACATAATCATTGTGTTACAAACGCTAAATAACACAATCACTTGGTTGGTTTACCTTGCCTCTCGTTCAACAAATTACTGAAATCGAGAATCTTCACGTGGTTGATCTGGATCTTGAGTACCGTAGATCTGGTGTCCTATCTCTTGTACTCTCATTCGTCATGTTAGACTTTCAAGTGTGAAATGACTGCTGACAACATAGTTGTACTTGTTAAGTAGATGGGTATCCGTGAAAGTAACGGTAGTATCCCTTGTGCCTAACTGCATATTACAGATGTCGCCAAAATGGAATGCACGGTTGCCTAGTAGATCATCGTTGTCTAATGCAATAGCCAGATCGTACAAGAGCTGGGCGATGTTAATACCGAAACTAATCCAATTTAAGGTGAGCAGACTGGTCACGGCTTCTGTGGCATCTATTGCAGCCTGCGCAAGAGCCTGACGTCTCTCCTCGTCCGAATGCTCCTTTTCAAACAGCGTGAACGAATAGGCTACATTGTAATAAGGAAGCGAAAGCGTCGGAAGAGTGGTTTTATTTAATTCGTAATACACGGGATACTTCAAATTGTCTGGGATCTTAAGTTTCTTCACGTGCCCTTGTACCGTTCCGACATGTTCCTTTACAGGACTCACGTACGATGTGCGGTCCAAATACCCCTCGGTGCTATAAACAGCTCCAAAAGTAGCATAGTAAATCTCATCACCAGAACCTGCTAGAAATGCTGGGTTGATGATATTACCAACCAAAAATTTTGCGACTTGCTGTTCTTCAGGATTCTTGCATTCAATAAAGTCAAGCGTTGCCTTGGCTCGCCTCGTACACGTTGAGCATGGTAATATTTCCTTACCCGCCTCCAAAGCCGTGAAGTGAAGACCTTTTGTAGCGCTAAGCTCTTCTAATACCGATTGGAGCGTTTTTTGTGACGGTACGGTACTACAATATGCGCCTAGCTTCATGCCTGCCACAGTCGTCGGGACCTGGTCGGCAAGTTTCTTATAAACAGCGAAACCCGCCTTAGCCGCCAACTTGTGTTCATTTGTGGCGAACATTTCTATAAATATAGGTCTTAGGGCTTCATCTAATGTACTTGAACTTTTCCCAAATTTTTTGGGATCTGCAAGGTATCGCCGTGCTGACTCTAATATCAGCATTGATAGTGGCATCAGGGACACGTTCTCTGTAGTTATGTCTTTGTGGGTTATAATTTGACGTTGCAACAGTGTTGGGATCGCAATTTGGATATTGGCTGAAATTGACTTGCTCGGTGACATTTTACTTCCTCCTCACTTCTGTTCAAAAATAAGACGTTTGCTTTGTCTAAAGTGGGCGAGTACATAGACCGCCCAACTATTTGTTAGGACACACGGTGCAGGCCAAACTGCTAATGTGGAACATTTCTGCATGAATAGAAGAAAAAGTACCACGCTAGATATCACAAATTGCGAATCAGTAACGGCCGTTACGTAACCAAACTATCAATTTTCAATCTTGTTGGAGGGATGAAGACAGCGGTGGCTTCCCAGTCTAATTGCTGAACTTGCACTGCATAGTGTAGCAGAATTCGAGGGTGTTTGGGAAGATGGGGAAAGGGAAAACGGCCGTTTCCCTTCCAATTTCGCGCTGGTAAGAGGGGGTGACAAACGGCCGTTTCCCTTCCAATTTAGTGCTGGTGAATGAGGTGGCAAAACGGCCGTTTTCCTTCCAATTTAGTGCTGATGAGTGGGATGACAAACGGCCGTTTTCCATCCAATTATTCGCGTTAAATCTGTGGGGTGGGAACGGCCGTTTCCCTTCAAATTTTGCGCTGGTAAGAGGGGGTGCCAAACGGCCATTTTCCATCCAATTATTCGCGTTCAATCTAGTGGGGGTGGGAACGGCCGTTTCCCTTTCAATTTTGCGCTGGTGAATGGAGTGCAATTTAGACCTAACGCGCTCGGTTCAAAGATCATTATAATTCCTGAGCTAAACGCAATACTTCTTGGT
Organism: uncultured Chloroflexia bacterium; assembly: GCA_963747345.1. Lineage (GTDB taxonomy): Bacteria > Chloroflexota > Anaerolineae > Promineifilales > Promineifilaceae. Next base: position 55,247 of record CAVVFA010000035.1, read on the forward strand.
ACAACTGTGACGATATGCGGAAACCAATTTCAAAACGTAGTTGATCGACTAATGGTTTTATTTGCTCAATAACCCCCTCTTGTTTTGCCTGAATCAGAATACCCAGAAGACCAATGATTTCAATGTCAAAATACTTGGCTGTCATGCGTCCCAAACGCTCATCGATAAGAAGCAAGTCTGCGCCTAATTCTAAAGCTAATGCGATGCCTTGAGCTTCTCCACTATCTAATGTTTGGCGTAAAGAATCGATCAAGTTTTCATTGTGTGGACTTTTTCGTTGGATCCATGTAGCCTGCGTGATTTCCTGCGAGCCGACTTTGCCAGCACCTAAAACGACAATCTCTTCCCACACGGCCGTGGGAACTATCACCTCTCCATACAGTGCTGGCAAAATATCAAGTTGGTTAAGCCAAGCCAAATTGACCAGAACTGAAGTATCGCTCACAACAATCATTTTTGTTGTAGTCTCTCAATCGTAGCCAAATCTTCATGAAGCTCGGCGACATCGTAATGCGGCGCAATGCCACGACTGCCGAGAATTTGTTGAAATGTCCAAAAATCTAAACCTGCTAGCTCACGAGCTTTCCCAAAGGAGAGTTTTTCTTGTTGAAATAGACTAACAGCCAGTTCAAGCTGTATTTCTTCAGTGGTCATGCGCGTCGCTAACAAAAATTCATTCGGCACCGTAATTGTAGATTTCATAATCGCACGAATCTCCTTTTTCTTTTAGCATATCATTAAGTACCGATAGTCTGCAATCCGCTTTTTCCACAGCATTGATTAAAGCTGACCTGATTTTTATCGTAAAAGTATAGCAGAAAACGGCCGTTTCCCTTCCAATTTAGTGCTGACGAATGAGGTGACAAAACGGCCGTTCTCCTCATAATTTAGCACTGGCAAACAAAACGGCCGTTTCCATACAAAAACTCAATGAAAAATCTTGAGTCTTGGGACAGGAACGGCCGTTATCCTCAAAGTATGGTGCTGACGTTTGGGTTCACTTGCCGCTGCGACTATAGCAAGACTCAAAACCATATCCATAACTTCTCTGCAAAGCCAGAATCCACCTCGCTGCGTAGCAGCTGTCAAGTGCAACCCAAGGTTAGTCCGCTTTCATTTCAATAGAGACTGTTGAATAATCGGCAATCTTTGTATACAAGCTATTATGACTTCCCTTGATAATGCACACATATCGTCAAGTCTTTCCTCAATTAGCTCTGTAAACTGCACATCATGGTCACAATAATTACCATGAGCTATGTCATTTCTAATATCATAAAGACTCCGATTCGTCTTTTCATCAGGCTCGAAAAATTTATTTATGAAATCTTGTTTACCCACCAAAAATGGGATGACAGCAAGCATTTCTTTTCTAATACTTGATTTTATCTCATTAGCGCATTTGTCAGCCACGGCGAGGCAATTAGAGGAAGTTATGGGTTGCTTCGTAAGTAAATCGAGAATTTTTGCCTTACGTTCAGATTTAGTTGGTCGAGCAACAACATCGGGAGATAATTTCCGATAAAAATAATGTGCGAGTAATTCTACCGATTCCCAGTGGTTCAAAAATCTATTGATTCCACTTCCGTGAAAACTCCCTGTGGACCACCATGCAATGGATCTTCTCAATAGAACTCCAATTTCGTGATGAGCAGCGAGTCGAACCACATCAAACAATGTCAGTAATTCATGCTCGATAAAATCATCCTTTACTCTCACAGATGTACGTTCTTCTTGCTGACGAGAAAGTGGGATACACATCCATTTTTTGGTAGATTCCGAATTGTTGTCTACGCTATTGTACGTTTCCGCAAGTACGTTTACCTCGATATATGCTGCCGGCAACCAAGAAACTGATGCCCTGGTAAGTAACGATACTAAATTGCAACAAAGTGAAATGTCACGAAAACCTTGTTCTAAAACATTCTTCGTAGACTGAGCATCTTGTCTATCTACGTTTACAACTAAACCGCCCCACATATCATGTTGATTTAATTCTCGCTGCATATAAGTTTTTACGGGATTATTGTAAATCGATTTTCCTATTGGTTCGTAGTAATCCGATTGAAGCCACATATACTTGCTAGGTGACAGTAGTTTTGCACTGCCATTCGACTCCCAAGCTAATGAACCCCGAATAATAAATGATAAAAAACCATTTTTCTCAATTTCATTTATATGGTGCCAATATGTATTGATTACTTCATTGTGAGTCAAGCTTCGCATTTGAGAAACGTGCTCCACATATTTGAGAAATTCATCATCGTCTGTTGCCATTTTTTTATCCATAAAAAAGTCTAATTTGTCAAAATTGTATGTTATTTTCACACAAGAACAATTTGCGCTCTGGTATTTTTTCTGCTTATCACTTGCCACTCTGATTCACTCTGCTAGAAACGACTCATGATTATCAGTAGAATAACCCCCAACTTCAAAATTGACAACTGACAACCCGCAACGGTATACTAACCGTCACTAAATAATCAAAAAACTGCGAATGGAAGTAGTAAGCGGTTGCAGAGGCAGTAGAGAGTGGTGGTCATAGGCTGAAAGCCCCCACAACGCCCCAAGCCCGCCGAAGTCGTCCAGGAGTTGGTCAAGTGAAAATAGTAACTTGACTCGGGTTTGCCCGTTACAGCAACAATTGAGAGGGGCATTTTACAAATGCTCAATCAAGGTGGTACCGCGTAAGAAATGACTCTTTCGTCCTTGTTAATTGGATGGAAGAGTTTTTATTTTGCATTGGTGATGGAAAATTGACGAGATTTGCTGGCAACGGGCAAAATCGTCAATCCAAAATCAACAATCGTCAATTGAGGAAAAAGTTATGACCGACATGCCCAAAGCCTATGATTTTCAAGGCACAGAAGAACGATTGTACACATGGTGGGAAGAATCTGGCTGGTTCAAGCCAGAAGCCCGACCAGACGACGCCGAAGCGTTTACCATTTCTATCCCGCCGCCGAACGTGACCGGCGAACTGCATATGGGCCACGTCATGTTTGTGGCGCTGGAAGACCTGATGATTCGGCGGGCGCGGATGCAGGGCAAGGCCGCCTTGTGGGTGCCCGGTGTGGATCACGCTGGCATTGCCACCCAACTCCAGGTCGAAAAAATGCTGGAACGGGAAGGAACCTCCCGCCAGGAACTTGGCCGCGAAGCGTTTTTGGAACGTACCTGGGCCTGGAAAGAAAAATATGGCAGTTACATCACCAAACAGCTGCGCCACATCGGTGCTTCTTGCGATTGGGATCGGGAACGCTTTACGCTGGATGAAGGGCTTTCCCGCGCCGTGCGCGAAGCGTTTGTGCGTATGTATCGCATGGGTCTGATTTATCAGGCGGAATATTTGGTCAACTGGTCGCCTGGGCTGCAAACGGCCGTTTCCGACCTGGAAGTAGAATACAGCGAAGAACCCGGTTTCCTCTACTACTTCAACTACCCGGTCAAAGGGGGCGGCGCACCTGCCCGTGGCCACCACCCGCCCCGAAACCATCCTGGGCGATACCGCCGTGGCCGTGCATCCCGACGATCCGCGCTACCAGGAGTACATCGGCAGAACCTGCCTGGTGCCCATGCTCAACCGCGAAATCCCCATCATCGCCGACGAGTATGTGGACATCGCGTTTGGCACCGGCGCGCTGAAAATCACGCCTGCCCACGACCCCAACGACTTCGAGATTGGCAAAAAACATGGTCTGGCATTCATCAACGTCATGAGCAAAGATGCCACCATGAACAAAGAGGCTGGCCCCTATCAAGGCCAAGACCGCTTTGCCTGCCGCGAAAAGCTGTGGGCCGACATGGAAGCGGCGGGCATGACCATCAAGAAGCAGAATTACACCATCAACGTGCCCCGCAGTCAGCGCGGCGGCGAAATTATTGAGCCGCTGGTGAGCAAGCAGTGGTATGTGGATGCGGAACCGATGGCAAAAATGGGCTTAACGGCCGTTCACAGCGGCCGCATCAAAATCATCCCCGAACGCTTCGTCAAAGTGTGGGACAACTGGCTGGAAAACATCCGCCCCTGGTGCATCAGCCGCCAATTGTGGTGGGGCCACCGCATCCCCGTCTGGTACTGCGCCGACTGCGACCACATCACCGTGGCGCGAGAAGACCCGACAGCCTGCGCAGGTTGCGGCAGCGCCCACATCGAGCAAGACCCCGACGTGCTAGACACCTGGTTCAGCTCCGGCTTGTGGCCTTTCTCCACCCTCGGCTGGCCCGAGCAAACGCCCGACCTGGCACGCTTCTATCCCACCGACGTGATGGAAACGGGCTACGACATCCTCTTCTTCTGGGTGGCACGCATGGTCATGTCGGCGGCGCTTTTCACCAACGACATCCCCTTCCACACCATCTATCTGCATGGACTGGTGAAAGATGGCAACGGCCAAAAGATGAGCAAAACCAAGGGCAATGTGACCGATCCGCTGGATGTGATGCAGGAATACGGCACGGATGCTTTGCGCTTCACCCTGTTGACCAGCGGTGCGCCGGGCAACGATCTCAACTTGTCGCTGGAAAAAGTAGCCAGCAACCGCAACTTCGCCAACAAAATCTGGAACGCCACCCGCTTCATCGCCAACAGCTTGGGCAATGCCAGCAAAGCCGACAAGCCAGACACCCTCAGCTACACCGCCGCCGACCAGTGGATTCTGACAGGCTTGTCCGACATCACCGAAACGGCCAACCGCCTGCTGGATAATTACCAATTTGGCGAAGCCGGACGGCAGGTCTACGAGTTCCTGTGGGGCGAGTTTGCCGACTGGTATCTGGAAACCGCCAAAGTGCAGATGCAGGCAGGCGGAGCGCGTGCCTGGACAACGCTGTCCGTTTTGCGGAAAGTGTTGGACGATTGTCTGCGTCTGCTCCATCCCTACATCCCCTTCGTCACTGAAGAAACGTGGCAGCAGCTTAAAGCCGCCTTCATCGAGGCCGACTTGGGCATCGAGCCAGCCGAAGGCTGGGCCGAAGCCCTCATCATCGCCGACTGGCCCACCGCTGGCGAAAAATTCGCCCGAAGGCGCTGACGATTACGAACGCCTGCGTGAGTTGGTGCATGGCATTCGCGGCGCACGGGCAGACAACAAAGTGGAACCGGGTCGCCGCATCAAAGCCATCATCGCGGCTGGTGACAAAGCCGACATGCTGCAAGCCCAAAGCGGCGTCCTCAGCTTCCTGGCGCGGCTGGATGAAGAACGTCTCGAAATCGTAGCCGAACGCGGAAGCCCCTGATGCCGCCGTCACGATTGCCCTGGGTGACATCACCTGCTATCTGCCGCTTTCTGGCATGGTGGATTTGAGCAAGGAAAAAGAACGTCTGGAGAAGGAACTGGAAGAGTTACAGGTGGAAATCACCCGGCTTACGGGCTTGTTGAACAGTCCTTTTGCCCAAAAAGCGCCGCCGCCGGTTGTTGAAAAAGAGCGTGAGAAACTGGTACAATCTCAGGCCAGCTATGATGAATTAAGCGAACGGCTGGCGAGTTTATAATGGTAAAAAACCCCTCGGTTCTTGCGTTTTATTTGAGCGGAGCGTCGTAGATGGCATTCCACGCAGAGCGTGGAACGTAGGGGATATAATTTTAAACGTGGTGGGGAGCCCTTACCACAATTTTTTAAGTAAAGGAATGGTAAGATGACAGACAATATTCAATTTTCACGGAATCACAGCGATTTAAGCACAAACAAAGGTTTTCAGTTCGAGTTCTTTTGTGATCGGTGCAGTGATGGTTTCCGCACCAGGTTTCAGCCCTCGTTGACAGGCACGGCGTCCTCGTTTTTGGGGGCGGCGAACAGTTTGTTTGGTGGTGTCTTGGGGAAGGCTGTTGATTTGACGGATCAGGCCAATTCTGCCACCTGGGAACAGGCGCATGACGCCGCTTTTGAGAAGGCCGCCCAAGAGGTGATGCCGCAGTTTGCCCGTTGCCCCAAGTGTAATTCTTGGGTGTGTCGCAAGAATTGTTGGAACAGATAGTCGTGGGTTGTGCAAGGAGTGTGCGCCGGATTTGGATGTGGAAATGTCGGCCGCACAGTCGAGCAAAGCGGTGGAGCAAGCGTGGGAACAAGCGGATGCCTCGCAGGAAGACAAGCAAGTGATTGCCAAGGGGTACAAGGAAACGATTCAGGCGAGTTGTCCTCATTGTGATGCGGCGTTAAACGGCCGTTCTAAATTCTGCCCGGAGTGTGGTGGCAAGCTGGAAGTGAGCAAGTTCTGCCAGGAATGCGGCGCAAAAATACCGCCCAATGCCAAGTTCTGCGGCGAATGTGGCACCAAATCTGAATCTTCTCAATAAATCGTGGTGGACATATAGGTGAATCGGTGTAGGCAGTTGATGGTGGTTCCGCGCCGTCTCACCCAAGATAGGTGTTGGCAAACAGGGTGAGGGAGAAAAAATCGCAATCAAAATTCAGGTGGTTACCCACAGTGCCCAAAACAATGACATTTATTACTTGAAACGGCCGTTTTCGCCATGCTATCCTTGGGAGATATTTAGAATCGTAATCAAATCAAAGCCAACAAAGGGAGATTCCCAAATGAATGATGTTCTAAGAGAGTATTTAGATGATCCGTATTTGGCCAGAAAAGTACATGTTGCCGAAGATGAAGCTCCAGAACTTATGATAAGCGATTTATATGGCTTTTTGATAGCACAATTAGAGAGGGGTGCTCAATAATTGAAGTGACAGATGAAGAATTGAGAAGTAAGAAACAATTAAATGGTTCCATCAGTTAGTGATATGCCATTTCCAATAGGGCAGTTAGAGACTCCATCTACAATGAGAAGATATTTTAATTCAGTTTTGAGCCGCGATGAGGTGATTAACTCAAATCTTGAATTAGTCCAAGAAACAGAGGATATGGCAGTTTATCGGATTTTGTAATTGCTTTCCGAGAAGAGATCTTCCCGTTCTCGCGCACAACTCACTCAACCCTATTCAACGGAATCGAATACGACCTCGGCATCTTCGCCGTGAAAGGGCAGGCGCTCAGACCAAAGCAGTTGTCGCCGCAGGAGCCGGTGTCGCAAGCCGCCTCATCTTCCACCAGCGCATCGTCATCGCGCAGGCGGCCTTTGCGCACCCAGAAGTCGATCATGCCTTGCAGGGCACTGCTCTCAATGCCCAGTCTTCCGGCTCAGTTCGTTAATCGTAATTGGCCCGTTGGCCTGTTGAATTTCGTGTAAAACTTGATTTAGCATAATTTTACAGAAGATGGAGGATAGAGCGAGAGCGAGAGGTACTGCGCAGTCTCTCTCGCTCTTGCTCTCGCTCTAGCTAATTAACAGTTTTCCACCCTGGAAGACCAATAAACGCCATCACCCAGGCCAGTGTAAATTGGCCGATGATGCTGACCCACATCCATTTGGTGCCCAAGTTCCTGCTTTTCAGCGGCGATGGCGACCATGCAGGGCGTGTAGATGAGCACGAAGACCATGAACGAGAGGGCGGCGAGAGCGCCGTAGCCACCGCTGGTTTCGTCGAAGCCTTCTTTGATGGCGGTCATGAGGGCGGTTGGCTCTTCTTCTGGCTCGTCGGCGAAGAGGTTGATGCCCACGAGCAGGGGCAGGGATTTGATGGTGTCGATGGTGGCGGAGACGAAGCTGGTGACGATGAAGGCCACGTCTTCCAGGAAGGTCGGGGTTTCGCCTGTTTCTTGCAGCGCTTCCACGCCGTAGACCTGCGCCATGGTGCTGACGACGACTTCCTTGGCCACAAAGCCGGAAATGAGCGCGCCGCTGGCCTGCCAACTGCCAAAGCCCAACGGCTCCAGCGCCGGGCTGATGGCACCAGCCACGGCGGCGTAGGCGCTGTCTGCGACCGGTGTGTCGGCAAAACTGCCTTCGCCTTGTACGGGAATCGACATGAGCAGCCAGATGAAAATGCTGACGATGAGGATGAGCGTCCAGGCGTTTTCCAGGAAGGCTTTGGTGCGCTGCCACATGTGGAACCAGATGCTTTTGGGGGTGGGCATCCGGTAGGGCGGCAGTTCCATGACAAAAGCGCCCAGGTCGTCTGATTGGAAGACGGTGCGGCGCAGGATGATGCCCAGGATAACGGCCGTTACAATGCCCAATAAATACAGCCCAAAAATCACCGTGCCGGCAAGCGCCGGGAAGAAAATCGCGGCAAACAACACATAGACGGGCAGTCGTGCGCCACAGCTCATAAACGGCACCAGCAGGCCGGTGAGGATGCGGTCTTTTTTGCTTTCCAGGGTGCGCGTGGCGTAAATGGCTGGCACCGAACAGCCGAAGCCGACCATCAGCGGCAAAAAGCTCTTGCCGTGCAGGCCGATTTTGTTCATCAACGAGTCCATGACAAAGGCGGCGCGGGCCATGTAGCCGGAATCTTCCAGCACGGCCATCGCAAAATAGAGCGACATGAGCACCGGCACAAAGACCAGCACGCCGCCCACGCCCGCGATCACGCCATCGACCAACAAACTCTCTACCCAGGTGCCGCCGAGACCGATGATGGAGACAACGGCCGTTACCCAATTCGTCAGCGGCCCTTCAATCACCCCGCCAATCCAGTCCACATACGGCGCGGCCACATCGGCGGTGAGCTTGAACACCATCCACATCAGCGCCAGAAAAATGAGCACGCCGAAGACGCGATGGGTCATGATGCGGTCTATCTTGTCTGAAGTGGTGAACTGGCTGGCGTTTGTCCTGTGGACGGCGCTGCTGACCAGGCCGTGAATCCAGTTATAGCGGCGGTCGGCGATGACGGCGTCTATGTCCTCGCCGTAGATTTCGGTCAGGCGCGTGTAGCTCATTTGCGCGTGGGTAAGCACCGGAGCGCCGCCTGCCAGCGTCAGCAGCTTTTGCTGGATGTCGTGGTCTTGTTCCAGCAGTTTGACGGCCAGCCAGCGGGCGGCGTAGGTTTCGGTGAGCGCCGGATAGCGATTGATTTCGAGCGTTAAGGTCTCGATTTCCGCTTCTAAATCACGTCCATAGTCGATGGTGAATAAGGTGGGTGCAGTGTAACTAGAATTAAGCGTAGTCATAAGTTGTGGGTTCCTCGGCGACTTTTTGGATGATTTCGACCAGAGCGTCTAGCCCTTTGGCGCGGCGGGCGACGGTTTGCACGACGGGCACATGCAGCGCTGCGCTGACTTTAGCCAAGTCAATGGTGTGACCGCGTGATTCGGCCACGTCCATCATGTTGAGCGCCAGCACGACCGGCACTTCTAGCTCCAGCACCTGCACCGCCAGATACAAATTGCGCTCCAAATTGGCGGCGTCCACCACCACCACCACGACGTCGGGCTTTTCGTTGATGATGTAGTCGCGGGCGATGACTTCTTCAGGCGAGTAGGCGCTCAGGCTGTAGGTGCCGGGCAGATCGACGAGGCGGAATTCGGTCTCGTCGCGCAGGAAAAAGCCTTCTTTTTTCTCGACGGTTTTGCCCGGCCAGTTGCCCACATGTTGATGGGAACCGGTCAGGGCGTTAAAGATGGATGTTTTGCCGGCATTTGGGTTTCCGGCGAGGGCGATATGGATTGATTTCATAGTTGTTGAGATTGGAGATTAGCAGATTAGGAGATTGGTGTTCTAGCCAATTTCCAATCTCTGGTTATGGATTTTAGATTGGGGATGACCCGCATTTTGTGCGCCATGCCCTGCCCGATGGCGACGCGGGAATCGCGCACGGCAACAGTAAGGGGCCAGCCATTGTGCTGGACAACGGTGACTGCGACGCCCGGTGTCAGGCCCAGTTCGGTGAGCCGGTGCTTGAGCTTTTTACCGGCGTCGATGTGGACGAGGCGCACGGTTTCGCCAACGGCCGTCATGGCTAAGGGGAATGATTGGGATTCTGTCATTTAATCTTACGCGGAGGCGCAGAGAACGCAGAGGGTTCTAAAAATCCGCGTTTATCTGTGTGTATCCGTGTCCTCTATTTTTACAAAGATATGGGCGGCCACTTCCTGGCCGAGGGGATGTGATTGTTCACAGCAGTCGACGATGATGGGGCCGTTGAAGGGTTCGATTTCGGTGACGGTGAAGCGATTACCCGGTTTCAGACCGCGCCCTGCCAGATAATCGAGCAGCAGGGTGCTTTCGGGATGGATGCGTTGGATGGTGCCGGATTGTCCGGGCTGAACGGCCGTTAACGCCACATCATCCAGTTCAGCCACCACCCCCTCTACACTGGGAATCGGGTTACCATGCGGGCAGGTGGTGGGTTGGTCTAGATAGGCGGCGAGGGCTTCGGTAACGGCCGTTTCCGTGGCATGTTCGAGCGACAGGCATAATCGTGGGCTTTTTCCCAGGGCAGTCTCCAACTTCTCGACCAGGAAGCATTCCCACATGTGATGGGCGCGAATCAAAGCCGTTGCCCAACGCTGCCCTTTGTCCGTCAGGCTGACACCTTTGTACGGCGTGTGGCCAGCAAATCCTGGTCTTGCAGCCGGTGGATCATCTCCGTCGCCGAAACGGTAGACACGCCCAACCGGTCGGCCAACGCCGAAATAGGCACAGGTTTGCCTGTGCCATTCGCCAGTTCGACGACGGTTTTCAGATACATCTCGGTGCTTTCGTTAAAAGAATCGTGTTTCATAGAAGGTTTGAGCGAGAGCAAGAGCTAGAGGCTTGTTGGTTTTCCTCTAGCTCTCGCTCTATCCTCTCGCTTTTTGGGCTTACCCAACTTGAATTTATAAGGTTGACCTAATACTATGATGAAAGGGTAACCTGGGGTAGTGACATTCGTCAGGATGTCAGGTGACATTAGTCAGTAAGTACCGGTTCAATAAAAAGTGAACCGAGGTTAACTTTTTGCCAGAGGTGAGAGTCTTTCGATGAAGGAATAGGTGAGAAACAAAAAAGCCCCTGACAATTTATTTTGCCAAGGGCTTCCCAGTTATCTGAAACTTGAAGCTGTCTAGCTGTTTGAGTTTGTTACGTGCGGATTCTGTTTGCGCGTAAGCAGCGATTTGTAATGCTGCAAACGGGGCTGGCTTTCAGCCGCCAGCGCCAGCGTCATGCCAAAAACGAGCAGGATATTGGTCATCAGGAAGAAGATGAACTCCTCTATGGGCAGGTTGACGATGAAGATGTTGAGCGACTGCGCCGGGTTGATGGTCCAGGTGCCGGACTCGATAGCCAGGGCGTCGGCAAAGGGCAGATAGAGGGAGGGCAGTACAATACCCATCAGCACCAATTTGCGATAATGCCACAAGATGTCGAAGCCGAAGACCAATTGTGTCATGATGGGCAGGAGCGCCCAGGTGAACAACAGCGCCAGGTAGGTACCCGGCTGCCAGCGGAAAATGAGAATGCCGACCATGATTGCCCAGACAACGGCTGTTATGCCGGTGACAATGAAGCGTAAACGGCCGTTGTCCACAAACGCTGAACGCGGTTCGAGGAAGGATGAAGGGCGAACGCGCCGCATCAAGTACAACAGCCACAATCCTGTCAAAATGGGCTGCACAATGAAGAAGGTATACTCCTCAATCGGCACCCAACCGATGACGATACCTGTTACCAACTCCGGGTGATACCACCAGACACGGGTCGCCACCAGATAGTTGTCCCAGGGCGTGGTGTAAACCAGCGCGATGATGATGTGGATAAACAGTACCCAGGCTGGCGAGAAGGAATGCAGTCGATCCGGCATCGTAATGCCGCGCCGTCTGTCCCACCACGTCAACGCCAACAGAATACCAATGGGAATACCAACAAAAACTGCGAGAAAGCCGAAGTAAGTCATAAAAAATCCAAAGGATGAAGGAAGTGAAGGATGAAAAGACAACTTCATCCTTCATCCTTCATCCTTTCACTAAACCATTCTTCCTTTCCAGTTAATACCTTTCTTAAAAACCTTTCTAATCAGGCCCCAAAAGCCTGCTAGCTGTACGATAAATGCGCCGATGGGCGAGAGGGCGGCGTACCAGATGGAGCCGTAGCGCCGCGCCCAGGGAATGAAGCCGAGAAATACCGCGCCCCATGTTAATGGCAGCCAGCGCTTCCGAGCGTTACCTGAAATCACCGCCAAAAATACCAGCAGCGGATTCATGGCGATGGTGATAAAAAACACCGTAATCAACGAGCGCCAGCCGGAAAAACGGAGCGATTGGGAGCCGAGACGGTTCATGCCCTGCCACATTTGACGGTTGTCTTTGTACATGCGCACTTTGGCGGCTTGTTCGCCGCGCATCATTTGCACGTTGTAGCCGGATTGTTGCAGGTGATGGCCCAGGGCCACATCTTCGAGCGCTTCATGACGCACGGCCGTTATTCCCCCACTTTCCTCATACACATCCCGCCGGATCAACATATACTGTCCGTTGAGATAGGCAGAGTCTTGTTTCCATGAAGTAAACAGACCCGCAAACGCCGCCATTAGCGCCAGCCTGTCGCTGGTGCCGCGACACTCTTGCTCCAGAAAGAGACTCAAGCCATCCAGGTTATGCTCGATGGCGTAGCGCATGGAATCTGCTGGGCCGTTGCGGGGCGTGGATGGTATCGGCGTCGGTGAAGAGCAGCCAATCGCCGCGCGCCGCTGCCGCGCCGTGACACATGGCATGGGGTTTGCCCATCCAGCCGGGTGGCAACTCAGTGAGTTTGATGACTCTGGCGTGGTGTTGTTGGGCGATAACGGCCGTTTCGTCCTCTGAATTATCATCCACCACAATCACTTCAAACTTGCCATCGTAGCGCAGCCCATTGAGCGACGGCAGCAAATGCTGCAAATTCTCCGCTTCATTCCGCGCTGGCACGATGATGGAAAGCGAAGGCAGCGGCTCCTGGCAGTTGTTTCGCGTGAGTGGCGGTAAAGATTGATACATGCGCTCCGCATAATAACCCAGCGGCGGCGCCAGCAGCGACAGAATAAAAGTCTTCTTCCAACGTTCAAGATGGCTCATTGGCGGATTCCTCCGCTGGTTTTCCGCTGGCGGACGCGCATGAGGACACCCGGTTTGGGTTCCAGCGTAGCGCCCATGTATGGCTTGATTTTGTTGCCATTGAGCAAAGTTAGGTCAAAACGCTGCAAAATGCGTGCCAGCACCACCTTGCTCTCCACCTGCGCAAACGCCGCGCCGATGCAATTGCGTGGCCCGCCGCCAAAAGGAATGTAGGTCAACGGCGGCCGTTCTCCTTGCTGTGCCTCGCTCTTGTCAAAGCGATGCGGGCAGAACTGTTCCGGTTCATCCCAATACCGTTCATCTCGGTGGGACAGGTAGATGGAGTACATCACCCGCGTATCCTGCGGCACGTCATACCCAGCCAACTCCATGTCCTCAAGCGCCCGTCGATTACCGATATGAATCGGTGGATACAAGCGCAGGGCTTCTTTGATGACCATATCGAGGTAGGTGAGTTGGTTGATTTGTTCGATGGTTGGGGCGTGATCCGTCATCGGTTCGTCAGCGGTGCCGTATCGGTGGACGGTTCACTGTTTACTGAAAACTGTTCACTGAACACTGAGTCCACCTCCGCCTTCGCCAGCGCCATCGCCTCTGGATTGGTGCCCAGCAAATACCACACCCAGGCCAGCAGTGCCGTAGACGTATCGTGTCCAGCGATGAGCATGGTCAGTAGTTGGTCGCGGATGAGGTCGTCGTCCAGTCCTTCATGGATGAGTTTGGCGAGCAGGTCTCCGGCAACGGCCGTTTTCCCATTTTCTAGTTCGCTTCGTCTGGCGCGAATTGTTTGGTAGAGGTAGGTGTCCAGCACGTCCAGATGTTTTTGGTAGCCAGGACGAGGCATAGTGGGAGCCATAATCCAGAATCCGGGCGAAATGTAGGCAATCGCTTTGAGAATGGGTTTCCAGAGGCGCTCCATGTCTGGCGCGAAATCCACCTGGAACATCGTGCCCATCAGGATGAGCAGCGCCGCTTTACGCATTTCCACGAGCATGTCAACGGTGCTGCCATCCGCCCAGGAATTAGTAACAGTATTCGTATAGCGCCAGAAATCGGGAATGTGGGTGATGACATTGCCTCGGTGCAGCGGCGGATCCATGATGGCGCGTAGGTGGTCGTGTTCTTCGCCGTCTACAATAAGCACACCGTGACGCAGCAGCTTGACGACCGGGTCGGTTTCGTTGCGCCAGCTAAATTCCTGCCGCTTGGTGATGAGGATTTCGCGGTTGGTTTCTGGCCCAATGACAACGGCTGGTTTGAATTTTGGCAAGGTAATCTGGAAAATTGGCCCCACATGCGCCCGCATCAGTGACAAAGCGGCTAACAAAGAGCGTTCTTTCAACAGCCCTTTGAGAATAGTTAAGCCTTGTTCGCTTTCAGCGATAGGCAGCGGGCAGGATGGTTTGGTTTCGGACATGGCACCCTTCTTATCAGTGTTCGGTAATCAGTGTTCAGTTTTCAGCTTGATGGTCTCTGATTACTGAACACTGATTACTGTTTACTTGTTTTAATGTTCTGCTGCCAATTGTCCGTTAAGGCGTTCTTTTCTGGCACTGGCGGGCAGCGGATCACTGTTGACGATTAAATCTTCAGCGATCTTAGAGGAAGATAGCACACCAGGCAAGCCCGCGCCGGGATGGGTGCCTGCGCCGACGAAGTAGAGGTTGTCAAAGTCTTCTGAACGGTTATGCGGACGGAACCAGGCGGACTGGGTGAGGACGGGTTGGATGGAGAAGGCCGCGCCCATTGTGCTGTTCAGTTCGTCACGGAAGTGGATGGGGTCGATCATGTGTTCGGCCACGATGTTTTCTTGCAGGTCGGGCAGGTAGTTGTCTTCCAGGAACTGCATGATGGCGTCGCGGTAGGGTTTGGCGGCTGTCGTCCAGTCGATATCAGCGCCTAAGTGCGGCACAGGCGAGAGCACGTAAAAGGCTTCGTGGCCTGCGGGGGCCAGCGACGGGTCGGTGATGGTGGGCATGTGGAGATAGAGCGAGAAATCTTCGGCCAGGATTTTCTTGTTGAAGATGTCGGAAAGCAGGTGTTTGTAGCGTGGGCCGAGGATGATGTTGTGATGGGCCAGCTCGCTGTCGAGGTAGCGCTTTTTTGTGCCAAAGTAGATGACGACGAGCGACATGGAGTATTTGGTCAGCTTTTTGTAGCGGGTGTCTGAGTTGCGCAGCCCGCGTGCTTTGGCGGGGATGAGGTTCATGTAAGTCCAGGGCACGTCGGCGTTGGAGATGACGTGATCGGCTGTGTGGACAGTGCCATCAGCCAGACGAATACCGGTTACAGAACGGCCGTTTACCAATATCTCTTGCACTTCTGTATTCAAATGGAACTTTCCGCCCAGTTCTTCAATCAGTCGGGCCAGGCCATCGATAATCGCGCCCGTGCCGCCCATCGCAAAATGAATGCCCCATTCGCGTTCCAGGTAATGGATCATGGCATAGATGGAGGAGGAATCGAAGGGATTGCCGCCAATGAGCAGCGGATGGAACGAAAATACCTGGCGCAGGAAATCATTCTCGATGAATTGAGAGACGTAGCCGTAGACGGACTTGTAGGATTGCAATTTGATCATGTCGGGGGCGACCTTGAGCATATCGCCGACGCTCAGGAACGGTTGATCGGCCAGTTGCAGGAAGCCTTTTTCAAAAATGGCTTTCGTTGTTGACATGAAATCATCGTAGCCTTGTTTGTCAGCCGGATTCCATTTCTCGATTTCGCTTTTGATAAACTCAGGGTCGTCGTTGTAGTCGAAGCGGCGACCTTCGTGGTTGAAGATGCGGTAGAAGGGGTCGAGGGCGGTGAATTCGATGTAATCTTCGCGCTTGCGCCCTGCCAGTTCAAAGATGTCGTCGAACATGAAGGGGGCGGTGACGACGGTGGGGCCGCCATCGAATTTGAAGCCGTCCATCTCGTAGACATAGGCGCGACCGCCTAGTTTGTCTCGTTTTTCAAATAGCTCGACGTCGTAGCCTTGGGCGGCTAACCGAGCAGCGACCCCCAGGCCGCCGAATCCACTACCGATGATGATGATTTTTTTAGACATGGCTCTTCCTTGATAGATTAAAAAATTTTGACTATGTGAGATTGGAGGATTAGAGAT
Source organism: uncultured Chloroflexia bacterium (assembly GCA_963747345.1). GTDB lineage: Bacteria > Chloroflexota > Anaerolineae > Promineifilales > Promineifilaceae. Next base: position 71,230 of record CAVVFA010000035.1, read on the forward strand.
TGGAGATTAGCGTGCAATCTCCAATCTCTAATTTCTAATCTCAGTTATGTATCTTGCTTTAATTTCGCTTGTTTATAGGCCGCTAACGTGAGCGGACGGGTTAACTTTCTGTTGATGATGGGGGCGGGATAGTCGCGCCCCAGTTGGAAGCCGAGGCGTTGGGCTTCGAGCGGCGGCATGGCCGCTGGTTCATGGATGTAGGCATCGGGAATGTTGTCGAGTTCGGGCAGCCAGTGGCGAATGTAATTACCTTTGGGATCAAACTTTTCGCCCTGGGTGGTGGGGTTGAAGATGCGGAAGTAGGGGGCGGCGTCGGTACCTGTGCCAGCCGTCCACTGCCAGCCGCCGTTGTTGGCGGCGGGATCGCCATCGACCAGATGCTGCATGAAGTGGCGTTCGCCCCAGCGCCAGTCGATGAGCAGATCTTTGACGAGGAAGGAGGCAACGATCATGCGGGCGCGGTTGTGCATCCAGCCGATGGTGTGTAGTTGGCGCATGGCGGCGTCGATAATGGGGAATCCAGAACGGCCGTTTTGCCATGCTTCAAAGTCTTCTTGATTGTTGCGCCAGGGAATGGTATCGTATTCTGGGCGGAAATTGCCGTCGCAAGACGTGCGGAAAGTGGTAAAGAATGTGGCTATAAAATTCGCGCCAGATGAGTTCGTTGAGCCATGCCTGGGTTCCTTGCTGTGCAGCTTTATCAGGGGTGGCGCGGCAGGCGGCACGGGCGGCAACAACCGCTTGTTTGGCTGAAATCATGCCAAAGCGGAAGTAAGGTGAAAGTTGAGAGGTTCCCATTGTGTCTACCATATTGCGCCCATCTGCATAATGGTAAATCGGTGCATCGTCCCCGTCAATGAACTGGCGTAGACGGCGTTGGGCTTCTGCTTCACCTGGGATGAAGGGAACGGCCGTTGGTAACGGTTTTGACAGGGTAAGTGAGGTCAGGTTGGGTGGTGTGTTGATGGTTTCCGGTGCGGGTAGGATGGCTGATGGGTGGGGAAACGGCCGTTCTAGCCACTGCTTGCTGAATGGGGTGAAAACGGTATAGGGGCTGCCATCTTTCTTATAAATGGTGTCAGGATGGTGGATGATGACGCCGGGAACCAGCGTCAACGGCAGTTGCTCGCCGATGGCTTTGTCGCGGCGCAGGGCGAAAGGAGTGAAATCTTCTTCAGCGAAAATGGCCTGTGCGCCAGTTTCCAGCATGAGAGTCGCTAGTTCTGAATGCGGATTGCCTTCACGCAGCACTAAATAGCTGTTCCGTTTGTGCAAATCAGCATTAAGCTGCCGTAATCCCGCAAACAAGAAAGCGAGTCGTTTTTCGCCTAAATTGTGTGAATTCAGGATTGCGGGGTCGAAAATAAAAACGGGAATGACGTTTTTCGCAGTTTGTAGCGCTGTCGTTAGGGCTTCGTTGTCTGTCAGGCGCAGGTCGCGCCGTATCCACCAGATTGCTGTGTTCATTGTTTTTATCTACAGATTGTCACTCTTTGAGTGTTGCAGATTTTATTTCTGTCTTCTGCTTTTATTTTTCTGCCTTAGGTAAACCACAACAAGTTCTTAAAATTACCAATACGCAAAATTGTGGTTTCCTTCAAGGAAAAGCGGGGTTTGCACAATTTTATTTTCAAAAACTTTCCCGCTTTTACCTAGGTAAACCACAACAAGTTCTTAAAATTACCAACACGCAAAATTGTGGTTTCCTTCAAGGAAAAGCGGGTTTTGCACAATTTTATTTCCAAAAACTTTCCCGCTTTTACCTATCTTGTGCGATGCTGTCCAGCCATTGTGCGATGAGTGTGCCGCTGCCGTTTAAGACTTTCTTGGCAGCTTTATGGTAGGCGACAAGATAGGTTGCCAGATGGTCGGCGGGCATGTGGTAGTTGAGCATCAATTTTTCTGTCCAGGAGATTTCTTCACTGAGCAGGGAGACGTTGCCCAGGGTGAGGGCGGCGGTGATGTCTTTTGCCAGATGCAGGTTGGCGTTGGTCAGTTCTTCGTAGGGGATGTTGGCGTGTTGCAGGGTGTGCCACACTTCTGCTTCGAGTTCCGCTTGGTGTTGGCGGAAATAGTGCAAGGTGTCGCTGTATTCCTGGGCAACGGGAGTAATGGGGGGAGAAACGGCCGTTTTGATAACAATGTGCCTATTTGGGAAACGGCCGTGTCTAATGTTTGCCCCAGAAAATGCCCGGCGATGCGTTCTTGCAGGGCGGGAGTTTGATTAAAAATGCGTCCACCATACGCCAGCATAATGCGTTCTGACTGTAAAAACTCTGCAACTTCATAAAGGGAAGCGGCCGTGTGTAGCTGCTGCGCCGTCATGATGATGAGGTCTGGTTTGGCGGTAGCGATGGTATTTTCCAAATAGTCGCGTGGTACGTTTGCCCCCAGGTAAATCGTCTCCCAGCCTTGATAGCGCAGCATAAGGGTGAGGAAGAGAGGCGCAAAAACGTGATGTTCATCGGCGGGGCAAGCTACAATGATTTTGCCCGGTCTATGGGGCATTGGCGCGGCGGAAACCAGGGTATTGAGACGGCGCATGGCTAAGGCCGAGGCAAAATGTTCTTGCTGCACAGTCGCTTGATTCAAATACCAGAGTTCGCCAATGTGAGCGAGTCCTTTTTGCAGCAATTCGAGGACAACCATTTGAGCCGGGTAGAGGGCAAAGGCTTGCGTTAGCATCGCTTCTGCAGCCATTTCATTAAACTGTAGACAGGCATCAACCCATGCATTTCTTAAATCTTGTACAGTAGAACCGGACAAGTTATTGACATGCGAAGGTACTATGGTACTATGACCTTGCGTTGAATGAGTACCGAGGGGAGAGGGTATTGAATCGCTAAGCGGATTTTGCCCAGTTTCCTCTAAATTTCGCCATAACTTCACGGCTCGACTAATACTCAGTCCTTCTTCTTGCCGCACCATCAACCATTTAATGACGGCAATATCGTAATCGGAATAGAGACGATGCTTTCCTGTTGTTCGTTGTGGTTCTGGTAATCCATACCGTCGCTCCCAGGCCCGTAATGTGTCAGGCTTGATGCTTGTTTCCTGGACTACGACCTTTAAATTGTATGCCGGTTCTGTATTTGGTGTCATAGTCATTACCTTGTGGTTCATTTTTTTTGTAATCCTTATTCCATTTTGGGTAAACCGTTTGTGGATTACAGCTCCCGGTTTACGACTTAAAAATGAGGATAACATGAAATTCTCGATTTGTCAAGATATTGCACAGAAAATAGTTGACAAAACCATTTCAATTTGATACACTGCTACTATTGTTAGCAAAGACCTGACCGAGTTATCAACGAAATGGTCTTTTGATAATAAGCAGTAAGGCTAAGAGTCTTGAGATTAAGTCGTAAAAAAACGCGAGGAGAAACGGTCATGGTGGCACAGACAAGAACTTGGGAAAATCAATTACTTTCATTAGCAGGGGAAGCTTGGCAGATGGGAACGGCCGTTTCCGCCGAACCAATCGCTGAAGATAAATTGCTCAAAGACGCCTACGCTCGTTGCGAAGAAATCACCTCAGAACACAGCCGTTCCTTTTATATGGCGTCTAGTTTGTTGCCAGAGGAAAAACGGCAGGCAGTCAGGGCTTTATATGCTTTCTGCCGCATCACCGATGACATTGTGGATAATCCAGAGGGAAATGTTGAAGCGAACTTGAGCCTGTGGCATCGTCACGCTTTTTCAAACACACCACCAAAGGATGATTTAGTCGCTGTCGCTTGGGCCGATGCGCGGCAGCGGTATCAAATTCCCGGGCGTTATGCTGAACAATTGATTGAAGGCGTTTCCCGCGATTTGCATCAAGACCGGTATGAAACCTTTAACGATTTAGCCACCTATAGCTATGGCGTGGCTTCGACGGTGGGTCTGATGAGCATGCACATCATCGGCTTTACCAATCCAGATGCCATTTCTTACGCCATCAAACTAGGGCTGGCCTTGCAAATGACCAATATCCTGCGGGATGTAGGTGAAGATTGGCAGCGCGGCCGCCTCTATTTGCCCAGCGAAGAGTTGCAAGCGTTTGGCCTGACGGAAGATGACATTGCGGCGGGCGTTGTCACGGAAAAATGGCGCGAATTCATGCGCTTCCAAATTGAACATACTCGCCAATTGTATGAAGAGTCCTGGACGGGCATTATGATGCTGCACAAAGACGGCCGTTTTGCCATTGCCGCTGCCGCTGGTTTATATCGTGGCATTTTGGACAGCATTGAGGCGAATGATTACGACGTCTTTAATCATCGTGCCCATGTCGGCACCTGGGGCAAATTACGCTTGCTGCCAAATTTATGGTGGCAGAGCCGACATTAATAATTTCTCATAACTTACCCTGAAATAATAAATATATGCGTAAGTAAACGTGCAGTGATTTCGTCTAAACTGTTACGACTATCGCTGCACACTTATCGTTACATCTTTTCTGCCAAGGGAAAAGATCGAACACTTCTCAATATAGGAGACAAATTATGTACAAGCCAATGAATGGTTACGCACCGGTTGTTAATGGAAACGGCCGTTATACCAATAGAAATAGTCACAAAAATGGTAATGGCGCCATCGTGGAACTTGACATCAAAGAACTGAATCCAGAAACGGTGGCCGAAACCCGCCTCGTTAAAGATTTACAGCAGCACTATGATGGCGAGTTTATGGTAACGCCACTATACAAAAAATCTTTGCCCGACATGCAAAACACCGATGATAATCGAGGCTCAAATGTTGCTATTCAGCACGTCGGCATCCACAACTTCAAAATCCCAATGGAGATTGTGACGCGAGCGGGTGATACCTTACAAGTTCATTGTTCCGTCACCGGTACGGTATCGTTGGATGCGTATAAAAAAGGCATCAACATGAGCCGCATCATGCGCACCTTCTACGACGAATACAGTGACAGCGAACTCAATCCAGTGACCTTGCAGAATATCGTACGCAGTTACTTGGAAAACCTGGAAAGTTCCTCGGCTCGGATTGCCATCGCCTTTGATTATCCACTCATACAACACAGCTTGCGTAGTGGACTGTCTGGGTATCAATACTATCCTGTAGTTCTGGAAACCGTCGTCACGCCGGAAAAGGGCGTGCGCCAGTTCGTCCATTTGGATTTTGTGTACTCTTCTGCTTGCCCGTGCAGCTACGAGTTGAGTGTTCATGCCAACTTGATGCGGGGCGTCGCCGCTGTGCCGCACAGTCAGCGCTCTGTTGCCAAAATTTCTGTGGAGCATGACGGTGATCTGTTTATCGAAGATGTGGTTGATATTGCCCGTGATACCCTGAAAACGGAGACCCAGGTCATCGTCAAGCGCGAAGATGAGCAGGCATTTGCTGAGCTAAATGCGGCCAATCTCAAGTTTGTCGAAGATGCCGTCCGTTTGCTCTACGAAGGGCTGGACAGTGAAGAACGTATCAAAGATTTCCGCGTGTTTGCCGCGCACAAAGAATCCTTGCATTCGCACGATGCCATCAGCGTGATTATAAAAGGGGTTGAGGGTGGTTATGATGCTTATCTGGAACCATTTACTTACCGAGCCGTCGCCACCTAAAGTTTGTAGTAATCGCTTTAGCGATTACTGACGGCTAAAGCCGCCACTACGAACTTGAAAGTCCCCTCAGTGGAAGGTGAAGGGTATCCTCCCCACTATTTAGACCCTTCATCTTCCTTCTTTTCAACCGCAAGGATTGCGGAGGACGCGGAGAAAAATCTGCGTTTTCCGTGTCTTGCGGTTTTTTTGTTTCTGGGATAGAAAGAAGTAAGAACCTTGGAGGGTGAGATGTTTACGGAAGAAATCGAAAAATATTTGGATGAAATGACCATTCCCCTGCGTTTGTCTTGTGTGACTGATTCTGGGTGGCCGGTGGTGCTTTCGCTGTGGTATTTGTATGAGGATGGGCATTTTTATTGCGCGACTCAGGCGAGTGCCAAAGTGGTTGGTTATTTGCAGCAAGATTCAAGGTGTGCGTTTGAGGTGGCGGGTGATCAGCCTCCTTATCGTGGTGTGCGGGGTCAGGCAACGGCCGTTATCCTGCCAGAAAAGGGTCTTGAAATCTTAAGCCGCTTACTGATTCGCTATTTGGGCGGCACAGACAATCCGTTGGCACAAAAGTTGCTCTCCCGCTCCACACCAGAAGTAGCATTGCGTATCACGCCTGTCAACCTGACGACTTGGGATTTTGAAAGGCGTATGAAGGATTCGATGCCAGCCCCTTGACACGCTCACCTAATTCATTTAATATATCTGTAACAGATATATCCACGAACGATACAATGAAGGTGAAAATTAGTGAGTGATAAACAACAACCAGAAGATTTGCTCCCGCTGACTCCGGCCGTTTTCTACATATTGCTGTCATTAGCAGATGGTGAACGGCATGGCTACAGCATCATGCAAGAAGTGGGGGAGATAACCAACGAGACTGTGCGTATGGGGCCGGGTACGTTATACGGCTCCATCAAGCGCATGTTGGCTGCCAATCTCATCGAAGAAACCGAAGAGCGGCCAGACCCCACATTAGACGACAAGCGGCGACGCTATTACCGGCTCACGCCCTTTGGACATCGTGTATTAACGCTAGAGGCCGAACGCCTGGCCCAATTGGTGCAGCAAGCACAAGCTCGCCAACTTTTACCAAACTCTGCCTAAAATGTGATGAAGATTTCCAAGCTCCTGACCGTTTCTTTCTATTTTTATCGTGTCTGGTTGTGGGCATATCCGGCTGGTTTTCGTCGGGAATATGGCGCTGAAATGGAGATGGTTTTTCAAGTTTGCTGTCAGGATGCACTGGCTCGTCTAGGATGGGTTGGTGTGGGGCAGTTATGGTGGCGTACATTATTTGATTTAGTGACGACGATACCCAGAGAACACGGGGAAGAATGGCAGCATATAAAACTGCCCCGCTTGTGGCAAAACCTGATGGAAAGGAGTCGAATTATGCCGTGGAATAGAGCCGTTGTACCGCATCCTTTTGGCACACGATTGGCACAGATTATCAGCCGTGAACCACTTTATTATGATTTGCTCGTAACCCAGGAACTAACACCGGGCATGACCGATGTGGTTGAGAGTTTAGCATTGGAAGGCGATCCAAACTCGCCGGAAATGACACTGGCGTTGTTTCAAGAGTTAGGCGTCGATTTGCCTGAGGTTGAGATGGAAAGCTGGCTGGCCGATTTGCGAGCTGTCACGTTGCAGATGAATCGGGTGGCGCCACATGGCTTTGATAATCCCGTGACAGAGCAGTTGATGCAGCGTGTGTTTGCAGACCCGCAGTTGTATGAGTTGGTGGCAGCTTCGGAGCCGGGATATGGCTTGCTGGATTTGATTGAGTGCCTGGCTTTGGATACTGATTTAGATGGCATTGAAGAGGCGCTGATGTTGGTACAGGAGTTAGCAGAAGGATAGTAAACCGCAACATAATTAATTTTAACGGCATGGTTCATTTCTATGACTAATCCATCTTTACAGTAGCCGCGGCTACTGTAAAGCTTTTTGAACTATGCCATTTTAACAAACCAGCCGACGCTGGCAGGGAGCCAATCATGACAAATTTAGAGACGAATAAACAAGTGGTGCGGCGTTATTTTGAAGAAGCGATGAATGGGCGCAATGTGGCTGTTTTGGACGAGTTGTTGAGTCCAGAATTCAAGAGTTATATGCCTAGTGGCGATTTTGTTAATGCGGAGCAGTACGGGCAAATCTTGGGTATGTCTTTGGCGGCGTTTTCTGATTTGCAGGTGACGATATTGGATCAGATTGCAGAGGCAGACAAAGTGGTGACCCATTGGCAGGCCAGAGGGACGCAGACTGGTGCATTTGTTGGGGTGCCTGCTACCGGCAAAGAAGTGGTTGTGACTGCCATGCATATTCATCGATTGGAAAACGGCCGTTTCCTGGAGCATTGGGAAGAGTTTGATATGTTTGGTGTCTTGCGTCAGTTGGGAGCCATTCCTCAGCCTGCGTAAACATCTGAGCTTTCCTAAAGTCAATCGAATATCCTCTCCTCAATTTCAGACTTTGCGGTATAGTCAAAGAAAAGCGAGAAATTGAGGAGAGCGATGATAAACATTCTTGAAAAAACCCCGCTGCTGCTGCTGTTTTTAGTCATTGCCATTGGTTTTTGGGTAGGGAAAATTCGGTTTCGGGGCAGCAGCATGGGCGTGGCGGCCGTTCTGTTTGTGGGGCTTGCCTTTGGCGCGTTAGACCCCGACCTTTACATTCCATCCATCATCTTGGATTTAGGATTGGTGTTGTTCGTCTACACCATTGGTCTGGCAAACGGCCCTGGTTTCTTTAGCAAATTTAGGCGGGAAGGCTTGCGCGAAGTCCTGTTCATCGTGGGCATTATGGTGCTGCCTGCCGTACTGCTCCTTATTGTGCATGTGGTGTTCCGGCTCACGCCCGCCACGACGGCAGGCATCTTCACCGGCATGTCCAACAATACGCCCGCTTTAGCCAGTGTGCTGGATCTCATCAGTAATTCTTTTCCCGACCCTGAGGTCGCGGCATCAGAAGCGGTTGTGGGCTTTTCGGTGGTCTATCCGCTGGGGGTGTTGGTGCGGATGATGGTATTGGCCTTCATTTTGCGTTTCTGGAAGATTGATTTTGCCGGAGAAGCATACTCTCTACGCAAAGAATACCCCATCGCCCAAGATTTGCAGTATTGCACCATTGATGTCACTCAGACGGCAATTATGAACGTGCCTTTGCGCCAATTACAGCGTGATCACGAGTGGGATGTGTTGTTTGGCCGCCTCTATCGCGGCGGCGACATCAGCCTTATCAGCGGCGATACCAAGTTTCAGGCAGGCGATCAAATTGTGATTGCTGGCACGGTTGAAGAAATGGATCTGGTCGAGAAAGACTTTGGTCAGCGTTCGGCTGAAAACTTGGTGCATGATCATGACGTGTACTCCAGCCGCCGCCTTTTCGTCTCTAATCCAGATATTGCCGGAAAGCCCATCACAACGCTCAATCTCAAAGAAGAATATGGCGCGATTGTATCCCACGTGCGCCGAGGGGATATTGAACTGTTGGCGCGTGGCGATACGGTGCTGGAATGGGGAGATCGCATTCGCGTGCTGGCTCCGCGCGAAGAAATCCCCAAGCTGACGAAACTATTTGGCGACTCGTATGCCCAGTTAAGCCACGTTAATTTGATGACGATGGGGCTGGGTATTTGCATCGGGCTGCTCATTGGCCTCATTCCGATTCCGCTGCCGGGCGGGGTGACGTTCCGCTTGGGGGCGGCAGGTGGCCCGCTGCTGGTGGCGCTGGTATTTGGCGCCCTGCGGCGCACCGGCCCCATTTTGTGGACGATGCCCTACAGCGCCAACCTGACGCTGCGTCAATTTGGCATGATCTTGCTGCTGGCGTCGGTGGGTGTTAGTTCGGGCAATGCGTTTTTAGAGGCGTTTTCTAGCGGTGCTGGCTGGCAGATTTTGGGTATTGGCTTTGTGTTGATTGTGGTGACGACGTTTGTGGCGTTGTATGTGGGTTTCAAGCTGATGCATATTCCATACAGTTTGCTGATTGGCATGACGTCGCCGCAGCCAGCCGTGTTGAGTTATGCGGAAGAACAGGCGCAGAATCCGCTGCCTGGAATTGGCTATACGCTCATGTTTCCATTCGCTATTATCATCAATGTGGTGCTGGCCCAGGTCTTGTTGATTACGTTGGTGAATTTGGGATTGTGATTTTGGAACTCATAAACATGCTAAATGTTAACAAGCTGTCTTTTTTGTGCTTTTTCCTGTTGGTTGGGATTTCCACAATTGGCTGTACATCTTTGACTGTACAAGAGTATCCAGAAGAAGTAAGAACTGGCACATTGAGTTCCCCAATACCTGAGACTCCAACATCAAGTACCCCTTTATCTACACTTACATTTGCACAGAGGGATGTCATTCGTAAAAGGGAAGTTTTACTAGAAGAACTTATGGCTAAAAATGAAAATTGTCAATTGCCATGCTGGTGGGGAGTGCAAATTGTTTTTTCTACTGCGACAATTTGGAGGATGCCGGTCAAAGATTTAGTAATCTTGGAATATCAAATTGGAATGTAAGAACATCGGATTTAAGCGATGGCGGCTTAATGGGTGGGATTATTACTGGTTATTATGATATAGCAGAACGTCTATTTTACCTTGGCGTTCGTATGGATTTTCATGCTGATACCGATAATAATATTCAATATGTTCGGATTTCTGTTTCACGTCCATCTCCTGGGCGGGGCAAATCGGAGTTTATACAAGATTGGCAGCAATACTCCTTAGATTCAATGTTTGAGAATATGATGGTACTTTCCACGTCAGCAAGTTTTTCTATAGATACAAATCCATTCAGTGAATTGGCGGAGTTCCACAGTCTTTATACGTGCCAACTATTCCATTGCGCTTATTTTAATCCAGATAAGGACTACAGACTGTAAAGTATAATTGCAGGTGAAGGGACATGGAACTTGGATGATAACTTCAACAATTGATGCTCACCGCACAGGCGATTTTGTCCAGACATCGAAAACGTCACGATCCTCTGAAGTTAGCGTTCAATCACATCAGTCTTGTGTACAGCTTGAGAATTGGGCAGGCATTTCACTCTGGCGCATAATGACGATAGCTATACTCTCATTTTGAATACAATCGACATAAAGGGAGAAACAGCTTATCAAATAGGCATTTCGGATTGCAAACAATCTACCAAACCTGATTGGGTACTCCCAATGAGTCTTAGGGGACTGAGTACATTTAGTTGTTGAGGACTGATGTTTTGAGAAACGGCCGTTGTTTGGTTGTGTTAAGAGGTTTTGAGTGCCATGATGAATCCGGCAAGGGCATCGGCGCCGGAGGTGTGGCCGGTGGTTAGGATACGGTCGATGGCTTGAGAAACGGCTGCTTCGGCAGGCTCAGTAAACGCCGTACACTCATCCCTCATCGCTTCCACCAACTCATGCCACGGCTTGCCCCGCTTCTCCTCGTCCCGCCGCTTCCAGCCACGCTCCAGACAAAGTTGTCGTCCTTGCCACCGCTTCATCTACAATAATTTCCACAACCCTCTGCGCCTCTGCGCCTACTTCGACATCGCTCAGCACAAGTCTGCGTTGAGAGTTTTAAGCCACAAACCATACATGACCCCCAGCAGAAAATCATCACCGGCTGGCGTGAGCCCCACGCCTAATCCGGCTAACTCACGTGCGCCATCTTGGCAAGCCAGCAAGTTGCCAGTATTGAGACCTTTTTGAAGTGTAAATATTGCTTTTTGTGCTTTTAGAGAGATTGGATCAGAACGGCCGTTTACAAACCACAAACTATCAGGCGAAGAACTTGCTAACTTGCTCTCAAACAGGGGCAAATAGGTTTGCATGGCTGATGATGGTACGCTTTCCCATAACGGCCGTGCGTTCCACAGTTCTGCCGGGCTTGTATCTACAACCAATGAGCCAATCTGCAATACAAACCCATCAACGCTTACTCGTGATTCTGACGTGATGAAATCAGTGAAATTGCCCTGTGGTAACTCCACCACCAGCGAAAATGGCCCCTTCCCGATTTCTGGCGTGACGAGGGAAATGACACGCCGCTCCCCATCGACCACGTTGCAAACTTGGTCGAAGACATGCAAAACACGAGGGGTTTTAGTTGTTTCTAGCCAGTGGGAAACGGCCGTTGTCGTGGTTCGTGCGGTTAAAAAATGGAGATTAGAGATTGGAGATTGATCGTCGCTAATCTCCAATCTCCAATCTCCAATCTCTTCCTTACGCAAGGTCATACTTCTCAGCAAACGCCAGCAGCGCCTGCTCAAAAATCGACATCGGCGGACGAACCAGCCCCGCGCCGACCTGACCGATGCCCGCTTCCTTGTGAGCGATGCCCGTGTTGATGCGCGGCGTAATGCCCAGTTCCACAACCTTGCGAATGTCTGTGCCAGTGGGCGTGCCGCGAAAATCCAGGGGCGGAATTGTGAAATGCGTGTGTTCGGTCACCGTAATTTCGTACATTTCCAGCGTGGTATTGAGTGCATCTTGCGGCGTGCCGCTGATGAAGGTGACGATGGCGGGAGCCGAAGCCATCGCATAGCCACCAATGCCAGCCGTTTCCGTGATGGTGCTGTCGCCAATGTCGGGGTTGGCGTCGGCGAAGGAGAAGCCAGGGAAGTAAAGGCCGTCTGGCACGCCAGCGAGGTCGGTGAACCATTGCTCGCCCAGGCCGCTAACACGAATGCCAAAATCGGTGCCGTTACGCGCCATCGCGGTGATGACGGTGCTGCCTTCGACACCGTGAGCGGCGTCGGCCATTGCTTTGCAGGCCGCCATGACGGGGTTGAGCACAGTCAGCGCGTTGTCGCCCATAAACTGCATAACGGCGCTTGCTGTTTCCCCATCCGTCACTTTGGGAATGAAGGGGGCAAACAGTTTGAGGAAGAGAATCGAGCCAGCTTTGTTACGATTGTGCCCTTCGTCGCCCATGTGGAGCGTTTCCGCCAGGAGGGCGCGCATGTCGATGCCATTCTCCATGAGGGCGAGTGCATCGGCCAAGACCGGTCCCATCACATCGTTCATCCAGTGCAGTTTGGCGATGACTTCTTCGCTGTAGGCGCCGTAGCGCAGCACTTTGCCGTAGCCTTCGTTGAGAATGGAATAGGCTTTGTTGCCGTGGGTGGTGTTTTCGATTTCGTAGACCTTCATGGAACTGGAGGTGACGCCAGCCATCGGGCCGACGGTATTGTGGTGATGGCACGGTTCAAAATCGATTTTTCCCGCTTCGACTAGAGCGATGGCTTCCTGGTCGTCTTTTGCCAGCCCTTCATAGATGAGTGCGCCAATCACCGCGCCGCGCAGTGGCCCCGACATGCGCTCCCAGGTGATGGGTGGTCCGGCATGGAGGAGCAGGTTGTCGCGCATTCCGGGAATGAGGTCGCGGGCGAGACCCACCCCGGTGAGAATCGGGCGGGCGGACATCATGTTGGAAACGGCCGTTTCGTTTGCTTGTTCTATATTTATCATCGGTTCTCTCCTGTTTTTCGTGATTAGTGCCCCAATTTATCAGTTTGCTGAAAAGAGACGATAGCTCTTTGGTTGCAGACTAACTTATTTTTGGCTTTCCGTCCATCTTCCTTTTATTTCCAAAAACTTCCCCGCTTTTACCTAACGAGGGAATAAAAATGTAGGAAAATTATACCACGATGCCGTTTGCCAGCGCCTGGTAGCTGAGTTGGATGAATGCCTCGGTTTCAATATCGTCGTGGGTTTGGCGGTCGATGAGGAGTGAGGCGGTGCCATGCACCATCGCCCATGTGGTGTACCCTAGCAAACAAGGATCACCCGCTTTAATGACACCTTCTTGTTGACATAATTCAATAGTGTTTTGCATCACGATAAATGCTTCATCGGCAGCCAGTGAAAGTTCTGGGGTTTCTTCTCGATTGATGCCTTCAGAACCAAACATCAGGCGGTAATGGGTAGGGTTTTCGACGGCAAAGTTTATGTAGGCTGCGCCAATCTGGTAGAAATTTTGGAGGTGGTTGTCGCTAGTGGCTGCTTTGGTCATTTGTTGTACCAAGCGTTTAAACCCATCTTCGGCAACGGCCGTTAATAGGCTGGCCTTGTCTGGAAAATGTCGATAGGGTGCGCCACGCGATACCCCCGCCCGTGCCGCCAGGCTGCGCATCGTGACACTGTCTACGCCATTTTCTGCAATCATAACGGCCGTTTCTGCCAGCAGCGTCTCTCTTAAATTTTCGTGATGGTATGGTTTTGTTTCGCGCATAAACAATAGCTTAACCGAGAGTGTTGACAGCGTCAACATGTTGTGTTAATCTGACAATGTTGACATCGTCAACATAAAAGCAAATAAACAATTTATCATTTTTAGGAGTAATCAAACGCATGAAGATTCTTATTGTGGGAGCGACGGGCATGTTGGGTGAGCCAGTGGCGCGGCAGTTACAAGCAGATGGGCACACGGTGCGCCTGCTAAGCCGGAATGTGGCAAAGGCGCAGACAAAATTCGGGGAGTGGTTTGAAGTCGTTTATGGCGATGTGGCACAACCAGAAACCATACGCAAGGCGTTGGCTGGCTGCGACGGAGTACATATCAATTTGGCGGGAGGCCCAACACCTGAAGATTATGATCGCATTGAGCATCGGGGTACGGCGCAAGTGGCGCAGGTGGCGGCCGAATTGGGACTCAAGCGTATCAGTTATTTATCGGGGTTCTCTGTCAGCGAGACCCATTTTGGTGAAGAATATGCGACGGATGCTAAATTGATGGCGGAAACGGCCGTTAAAGCCAGCGGCATCCCCTATACCATTTTCAGAGCTACCTGGTTCATGGAATCATTTCCCCTCTTTATTCAAAACAAGCGTATCGTTGTGGTGGGCAAACAAACCGTGCCTCTGCATTGGTTAGCCGCAAAAGATTATGCGCGGATGGTGGCAAAAGCGTATCAAACACCTGAAGCGGCAAACAAGACGCTTTACATCTATGGTCCAGAAGCCATCTCGATGACGGAAGCCATAAAACGGTACCAGGCCGCCGTGCGCCCAGATTTAGCCTTTTCTCAGATGCCAATCTGGATGCTGTCGGCCATGGCCAGGCTGTCTCGGAATGCAGAGATGAAAGATGTCGCTCAATTTATGAGGTATACAGAGAAAGCCACGGAAACCGGTGCGGGGGATGAAGCGAATGGTTTACTGGGAAAACCAACCACCACTTTAACGGAATGGTGTCAGGTGCAGATTTCCGAGCCGCAGTTGGTGTGATGGATCAGATGTGAACTATTTGTAAAAAACAAGAAGATCATCCACAGATGACACAGATTTATTTTGCCATAAGTGGAGGATTATACGCCAGAGAGCACAGCCACAAATCGTGGCGTGCAGACCTCCGAGGTTTCAAAAACCTCGGAGGTCTCTCACCGCGGCAGATGCTACACGGCCGTTTTCCTGTTATACTTCTTGGTTGATCAATTAACCGGAGAGAAAGCTATGAAATTAGGCATTGTCGGCCTGCCCAGCTCAGGCAAAACTACGATTTTTAACGCCTTAACCAAAGGCGATGCCCCCACCGGGCAAAGTATGGGCGGCCGTTTTGATGTGTTAACGGCCGTTGTCGATGTTCTCGATCCCCGCGTCGATATCCTTACTGCCATGTTCAATCCCAAGAAAACAGCCTACGCCCGCATCACCTATACCGATGTGGCTGGTTTGCAAAAAGGGGCTGGTGAAAGCGGCGGTCTCAGCGGTGAACTGCTCAATCATCTGTCTGGACTGGATGGCTTTGTGCATGTGGTACGTGTGTTTGAAAGCGATCTGGTTCCCCATGCCGATGGCAGTGTGGATGCCTTGCGTGATCTGGAAGCGGTAGACATGGAATTCATGCTGAGTGATCTGGCCTCAGTGGAAAAACGGATGCAAAAACTGCAAGATGGCCTAAGGCGAGGCGCGTTCAAAGACAACAAGATAGAAGCGCAGCAAGAGTTGGCGTTGTTTGAACTAATGAACGAGACGCTTTCCGAGGAACGGCCGTTACGTAGCCTCAATCTCAGCGTCGAACAAGAAAAATTAGTGCGCGGTTATGGCTTGCTTACCCTCAAACCCACCCTCGTCGTCTTCAACATTGGCGACGACCAGGACGAAATCGAATTCGATTACGACTACCCCGACACCATCGTCACCAATCTGCGCGGCAAGCTGGAAATGGAACTAGCTCAAATGAGCGCCGAAGGGGACACCGATTCCCTGGAAATGTTCATGGATGAGTATGGCGTCACCGAGTTGAGTCTGGATAAAATTATTCGCCTCAGCTACGACTTGATGGGGCTGCAATCCTTCTTCACCGTCGGCGAAGACGAAGTGCGAGCCTGGACAGTGAAACGGGGAGCCAATGCCGTAGAAGCGGCGGGTACCATCCATTCTGACCTGGCTAAAGGCTTCATTCGCGCCGAAACGATTGCCTATAATGACCTCATCGAATTGGGCAGTATGGCGAAAGCGCGTACCGCTGGCAAACTGCGTCAGGAAGGCAAGACCTACCTCATGCATGATGGCGACATTATCAACATCAAATTCAACGTCTAGGTAAGATAGTCGGGTAGTTTGGTCGTCAAATAGTCAAGTAGTCATTTAGCAGACTATGAGATTACAAGACTACAAGACTACCCGGCTTATCTTTTACAACTTTCCCACACCTATCCCGTATAAATTTGTAGTATTAGGTTGGAGCCACCTGGCCTGTAGTACCTGTTACCTATCAAACTAAAGAAAGAACGCCGTATCAGCATGTTATAATCAAGGTCACTATGGCAAACGTACACAATCATCAAGAACAATCCCTTTTTTAATCGACAACGAGTGGTCAACCCCTCTTATTTTTTTGGACGGGAACGCGAGGTAGAAGCGCTTTACAGCGCTATCGCCACGCGCCAGAGCCGTTCCATTGTGGGTGAACGGAAACTGGGGAAAAGCTCCCTGCTTTCCCAGCTTGCCTGCCCCGACAGCCTCAGCCAGCATGGCTTTGATCCAGAGCAATACGCCTTCATTTATGTGGATTTAGAAGGTATGGCGAACATCACCTATGATGAATTTTGGCCGGAAATTCTGGATCGACTTGACCTTTCGCTGCCGTTTAGTCAGACCGAAATTAGCGAGATGGTGCAAGCGGCAGCAGCGCAGCCAGAGGTGCGCTTCATGCAGGTGCGCCGCCTGTTGCGTCGCATCGAACGATCTGGGTTGACCCTGGTTGTGATGCTGGATGAATTTGAGAGTTTGGCGAGTAATCCTGAGTTTAACTCCAGTTTTTATGGTGAATTACGCAGTCTGGCGGGGGAGTTGGGCGTTGTCTACCTCACCGCGTCCAAACACAGCCTCTATGACCTGACCTACCAAAACGCCGACACCCTTTCATCGCCATTTTTTAACATTTTCTCGGAAGAACGGCTGGGTTTAATGCCTAAAAGTGAAGTAGGCTGTTTGTTGCAAGGCTTGTCGGCAAAATCGGGCAGTAAGCCATTTACCCAACCTGAAATTGATTTTTTGTATGACCTGGCTGGCCCCCATCCCTTTTTCTTGAATATTGCGGCTTCTTATCTTTACACCATGCGCCAGGAACCGATTCCTGAGATGGAATTGCTTGAAAAAGTGGGAAAGCGGTACAAAGCCGAAGCGGAAGACCATTATCGGTATTTGTGGGATCAACTGGATCAACGAGAGCAAGGGTACGCTGCGCTATTTAGGGTCGGCCAGCCCGGACGAACTGCGTAAACTGGAATTGAAATCGCTGATTATGGAGACGGAAAACGGCCGTTTTCAACCCTTCTCCCGTGCTTTTTCTGAATTTCTAGCCAGAGCCAATCCCGTAGAACGGCCGTCTGCCCAAACAGGTGAACGTGGCAGCCATACCACCGATCTAACTGGCACGACATTGGGCAATTACCGTGTCTTGTCTCCTGTGGGACGGGGTGGCATGGCGGTTGTCTACCAGGGCTACCAGGCTTCGCTGGATCGCTACGTTGCCATCAAAGTGATGTCTCATCATTTGGCCGACGACCAGACCTTTGTGGATCGCTTCCAGCGGGAAGCGGCGGGCGTGGCGCAACTGCGTCACCAAAACATCGTGCAGATGGTCGATTTTGGCTTGAAAAAAGATATTTCCTACATGGTCATGGAATACATTGACGGCGAAACGCTTAAAGAGCGCCTGGTGCGCCATAATCAGAGTGGCGAACGTATGCCGCTGCCAGAAGTAATTTGCGTCGTCAATGATATGGCGGCGGCGCTGGATTACGCCCATGCCCACCACATTGTTCATCGTGACGTGAAACCGGCCAACATTATGCTGCGGCAGGAAGCGCGGTTGGCACAGCTAACGGGTGGTGCGCCGTTCACGGGCGTACTCACCGATTTTGGCGTGGCGCGGATGCTGGAAGGGGTGCAGTTAACGGGTACAGGCGCCACCATCGGCACGCCCGACTATATGTCGCCAGAACAGGCACGAGGGCAAGGGGCTACCGCCGCCTCAGATATTTATGCGTTGGCGATTGTGCTGTATGAAATGCTCACGGGCGAACTGCCGTTCACGGCCGATACGCCTGTGGCGGTGCTTTTGCAGCATATGCAAGCGACGCCGCCATCGGTCTTGACAAAGGTGCCAGACCTGCCCATCCATTTTGAAACGATTTTACTCAAAGGGTTAGCCAAGAATCCTGAAGAGCGTTATGCCACCGCCGGACAACTTGCTGAAGCGGTAACGGCCGTTGCCGGGGTGCGCTCATGATCCGTCGTGCCTTGCTGGTTGGTTTGATTGGCGGCTTCTTATTGAGCATCGCGGGTTTGTATCCGGTGGTCAGTTTGCTGGCGCCGTTGATTGATCCGGCCTGGGGCAAGTTTCTCCCCAGTCCGTTAACGCATGGACTGTTGTTGATGGTTTCGGCTGGCATTGCTGTGCCCGTGCTGTTGACGTTGGGCTTGTTTGCGGCGGCCAAAGCGGATGCCCGAGGCATAAAGATGGGCACGAAAGCCGGCATTATTGCCGGTCTGATTGCCGGTTTGTTTGTCTATACTACGCTCATTTCTCCCATCAATGCCCTGTTTGCTTATGGCACCATCAACAGCTATTTAATGGAAATGAGCAACTCACCAACCTTGCCGGTATCGGTTCTGAGTGAGTACGTGGCGCTTTTTGAGAAGGGGAACTATTTATTTGAAATCACGATGGTTTTGGCGGCGCTGATTGCTGGTTCGCAGGGTGCTTTTATGGGCTGGAAGCGGCGAAATTTACCGGTGGTAAAACGGCCGTCTTTGTATGAACTGGTCAAAACAAAACAAAGTCCGCGCCGGTTCTTCAAGGGTGACGACTCATCCGCGTGGGCCGGTTTGATAGTGGGGCTGGTCGGCGGCATTCTGGCGGTGGTGGCGGCTTTTAGCTGGTTTTACGTGGGTTTCACCGAAGATTGGCCGGAGTTGGAAGCCGTTCTGCAGGACAGCAATTTTGGTATTGTGGTGACGGGACCGATTCGCCATGCGGGTACAGTGTTGACACCTTTTGTTTTTTTGGGACTGCTGATTTATGGCTGTGTTGTCGTCTACCTCATCAAGAATCCACGGTACCGCTTTTTTTCACGCCTGAGCGCCATTTTGTTGGCCTCGGTCTTGATATTTGAGTCGATGTTTGCCATTGGCCTGCGGGTTTTCTATTTTAATGTGGGCCTGGCACCTTTTTGGATGATGGGTCATGCGGGTAGAAATCCTGACATCACAGCGGGCGATGCCAGTAACATGTTTGGCGGCATGTTGCAACTGTTGCAAGAACCAGGGGTGCTTATTTTTATTGTACTGCTCATTCCCTGGATTATGGCTCTAGCCGCGTTGATTGTGGCGCTGGTCTTTGGCTCATTACAATTTGTGGTGTATGGCTTGACGATGCCTTTTGTGCTCAATCGACCGGTGGATAGGGCGGCAAAGTGGTGGCAGCGCATCAAACGAGAACCGATTGAGGTATTACCCATCGTTTACAGTTTGTTTAACGAGGAAACGACAGCTTATGACATTTTGCCCCATTTGACGGTGTGTGCGCACCGGCAAAATCCACCAGTTGGGCAACTGCTGGCGGCCTATCACACGCTGGGTCTCTCTAGCGATGAGGAAACGCAGGCAGAGACGATTTGGGCGGCGCGGCTTGTGCTGGAAGGGAAGCCTGATTGGCGCTGGTCGCCAGATTTTCAGCATATATTTGCCGCGTTGGAGCATATTTTGGCGGCGCACACCCTGGATGATATTGTCAAACTGCGTTCGCCGATGGAGCAGGAGACGACCTCACTGCCGCCGCTGTTGGTGCAAAGTGTCAAGCAGATTGGGCGGGTGGTACAGGAACTGCACAAAGTTGAAAAGGTGGATGATTTGGGCACGAAGCTCATCTTTTTGGAGAATGGGCTGGCCGCGATTCATGAGGCACAGCGTTTTGTGCAGAAGCATTTGTTGGACCCGGAAACGGCCGTTACCCCTGAATTTACCGCCCTGCAAACAACTCTGGATCACTGGCAGAGCATCGTCATCAGCGCCATCAAACGGATCAAAGGCCGCGCTGATGTAACGGCCGTTCTCATGAGCAAACTGTGTCCCATGGCGGCTGAACTGCCGTTGGTCTACACCATCAGCAACCAGGGCTTAAATGTGGCCCAGAAAGTACACCTGAAAGTGCTGCCAGGTGAAGACTACCGGCTGGCAAATGAAAGCGAAAGCTGGATCGATATTTTGTCTCCTGGCGAAAAGAAGCAAGTACATTTCAGCATCAAACCGCAAAATGGGGTGCGCCGCCTGCGCGTGGCCTGGGAAGTGGTTTACGACGACGCTGTTGACGCAGAACGTTCTCTGGAATTTGCCGATGTCATCGAGTTTTCTGAGCCAGACAGACCATTCCAACGGATTTTCCCCATCCCCTACGTGACAGGCACCCCGCTCAAAACGGATAACGTGTTTGTGGGGCGTGAGGACGTGTTTGCCTTCATCAAAGAGAACATGCTGGGCACGCATCAGAACAACGTCATCATTTTGCACGGTCAGCGGCGCACGGGCAAGACCTCGGTGCTGTACCGGCTGGGCGAGGTAATGGCTGAATCGCATTACGGGGTGCTCATCGACATGCAGGGCAAACCGGCGCGGGGCGAGGCAGATTTCCTCTTCTCCATTGCCGATGATATTGTGTTTGCCCTGGAAGACCATGACATTATTGTGGAGCCGCCTAAACGAGAAGATTTTGAAGAACAGCCGGAATTTTTCTTCCAGTCCCGCTTCTTGCGCGGGCTGCGTTCCCATCTGAACGGCAAGAACTTGCTGCTTTTGTTTGATGAGTTTGAAGAGTTACAGCGGCGGGTGGAAGACGGCCGTTTACAACCAGAAATCTTCCAGTTCTTGCGCAACCTGATGCAGCATGAAGAATGTGTTGATTTTGTTTTTTCGGGTACGCACAAGCTGGAAGAGTTGGGCGCGGAATATTGGTCAATTTTGTTCAATACCGCCGCCTACAAACCCATCACTTTTCTCAGTGACGCCGATATGGAGCGTCTCATTCGCCACCCCATTGCCCAGTACAATATGGAATACGATCCGTTGGCCGAAGAACGCATCATTAAGGTAACGGCCGGGCATCCCTATTTTGCCCAGTTGGTGCTGCATGAAATGGTGGTACTGCACAACGAATCTCAGCGCAGTTATATGACGGTGATGGATGTGGACAATGGCCTGGAACGGATTGTGGAACGGGGTGAAGCGCATTTCAAATTCATCTGGTCAGAATCGTCTGAGGAAGAACGGCTGGTGCTGCAAGCCATTGCGGAACTGCTGGTGAGCACGGACGCTGTCAATGTGAAGGATATGCAGACGTTTCTGACTGACTGCGGCTACCAATCGTCTGACGACTGGCAGCAAGCGCTGTTGAATTTGGAAGGCCGGGATATATTAAAACGGCCGTCGGCGAAAAGCCCGATGTACCGGTTTAAGGTGGATTTGATTCGCTTGTGGATTGACCGGACGCGCCCGGCGTTGTAAAAACAAAAACCCTCATTACAAAGGCACAAAGGGACAAAGGTTTTTCTTTGTCCCTTTGTGCCTTTGTTTCTTTGTAGTAAATTCTGAGGTGTGTCACAGTCTGGAGAAGCGGCGTACCAACCAGTAGAATAATCCCGTGCCAGAGCAGAGAAAGGACTAATTATGGATGAAAAGATTTCCCTTAAGTTGATAGAAGAGTTACAGATGTTACCTATTCCATCTGATGTCGCTTTAGAACGACTAGATGATATCCAACAAGTTGTAATATGGGCTGAGCAACAAAAAAGATGGGATATCCTGATAACGATTACAGACATTATTACAGACCATATTGTTGATACTCGTCCCATAATGACAATGTATGGAATGCAAAACGCAGATAAGACAAGAGAAACAGCAGGAGAACTTTGGAATAAAGGTGTGGAATTTGCCTTGATAGGACTAATGGCAGCAAAAAAATCCGATAACCAAAGTCAGGAGGTTCAATTCTTGGATTCCTTGTCACGGCTTTCGCATAATTTAGGTGATTTTACGGCAGCAAAAGTTTATAAAGAAAATCAATTGTCGCTTGCAACGACTCCGAAAGCTAAAGAACATATAGCTAGAGACTTTTATTTATTAGGCCATGAGGCTCGTGAACAGGAAAACTTTTCTATTGCCAGAATTTGTTATCAAAATAGTTTCGATATTTACCAGGATCTGAAAAACGAGTACGCAATGGCTAATATTTTGGCTTTTATGGTTGTAAATGAAGAAATGGACAGCAATTTTGATTTAGCTGAGCGCTATATGGAAAGATGTATTGAATTGAAGAAGCAATTTGAGAACACTTAAATATTTAAGGGAAAAGATACTCTGTCCGGCGCACCCTTCTTTTGGCTATGGTTGTTGCTTTTTGAACGGAGCTATACCCTGATTGACATCTTGACTGCGCTTGCTGGAAAACGGCCGTTTCCCCCCCATCATTCATGTTCCCCCATTATCCATCAACCAGTAACGATTGAAAACGGCCGTTGGCAGACAGACCTCCGAGGTTTTTGAAACCTCGGAGGTCTAGGTGTTTGCTATTTTGATTATGGTTGCTGGAAAACGGCCGTTACCCCCCCATCATTCGTATTCCCCAGTTGCCAAATCCATCTAATTTGTAGACGAATCAAGCATACGTGGCTGTGGGCATTTGGATGTACCGGTCTGGTTTCTCAGTATTCTCTTGGATGGCAAAAAAGCGCTGCTCAATTTTCTTGAGGACAGCGGCGTCATAATAAATCATGCCACAGTTGGTACAAACTTCTACAGGTGTATTTGGCACGAGTAAATAGTGTCCTTTGTGGCTGTAGAGATATTCAATGCGCCGTTCTTCGAATTGTTCACTGCCACAAAAATTGCATTGCGCGTTTTTAATTTTTTCATTCATCGCTTTCATTTCCTCGTGTCCACGGATCAATAAACTTGGGTAGAGTGGGGATATAAAGTGTTATCAGGGCAATTTTTTCACCACGCCAACCACAGACTATATGAACCGGTATTTCCCCTGAAAATCCAACTAGCAAACAACTTTCGCCACGTCCAGTATCAGGATATTGCTCTAAAATCGTGCCTTTTAATATCGCTTCTTCAACTTGAGCGAATGTTAATTCATCAGCTTTTCGTTCAATTTCTGCATGTGCGCTGTAGTCGTATTGGTCGGTACGAATGAGTTCTTTGATGTCTTCAATATTCATTGCATTAAATCTATCTTGTGATCAATTATACTTTCTGTGTCAATTTGATTCTAATTCATATTTTATTTCATGACGAGTTGCCGTGTTTGCCATTTCGACCATACTTGCAGGAAAACGGTTAGGCGACCCACCCCCAAATGAAGTATTGCCCACTGAAATAGAGGTAGAGAATGAAAGAGGGGTAGAGGATGGCTCGGTTGATCCAGGGATTTTTGCCAGCCTGGGCCAGAATCATGAAGGTGGGGAAGAAGGCGAGCGTATAGCGGGAAAAAGAGTAGAGGGGCTTGAGTTCGGAGACGGGCAGGAGCATGAAGAGCAGCAGCATGACAGCGTACAAGCCATAGGTCATGTTGAGGCGGCGGAAGACGAAAGTGGTGGTCACGACCAATAAAATGACGCAAAAGAAATCAAACCAGAGGGTGAATTCGCCTTGACGGGCTTGCCCGTCCAGAAGCAACATGGTTTGCAGGGCGCGAAGCAGGTCTGTGCCCGGAATGCCGGTGACTTGGTACCAATATTCCTGGTAAATGACGGGCAAGGAGGGGATGCCTGCCGCCCAACGCCAAATGAGGAAAACGGCCGTTCCCAATCCCGGTAATGCCACAGCTACCAAATTGACCAATCCATAAAACAGCTTGACCCGACTACGCTCAGCACCCGTCCGCGTTAATAACGGTTTCCCCCACTGAAGCCACCACTCATAGGCCAGCGGCACAACGAGAATCCAGCCCGTCAACCGCGTCAGGGAAGCCAACAAACCGAGAAGACCGGCTAACCAGAAACGGCCGTTATGCCGAGCCGCCCATATCGAAGCCAACGCAAAAAAGATAAACAACGATTCCGTGTAGGGAGCCAGCAGGAAAAAGCCGGTCGGGAAAAACGTAAGATAAATCAGGGCGCGGGTGGCACTTTTTTGCCCCAAATCATATTCGGTCATGATAAAGAGCAAAATGAGTAGACCGATAAACGCCAGATTGCTGAGGAGTGTGGCCGCCCATAAATTGCCAGCCGGACCACCGCCGAATAAATAGCCGCCAAGACGCGAAGCAAGAGGATACAGCGGTGGGAACACAGAATCTTCTTCGTGGGCGTAGCCTTCGGCGGCGATACGCAGGTAGTGTTGGGTGTCGAAACGCTGCCAGGGGCCGAGCAGATGACCGGTGATACCTTCGCTGAATTGGGGCTGGCCCAGGTAGGGACGCAGTACCGGGTCTGGCGTGGTGGGCGCTGGGAATGAGCACGGCACCAAAATGGACCAGACCGCCAGGATAATGCGGGCGGCAAGGAAGATGAGCAGGGATTGTTTAACGGCCGTTTTCATAAAAATACTCGAGAAGTGCGTCGCACCTCAGTTCCCTCTCTCTTCGGGGGAGGGTTAGGGTGGGGGCTTCGGTGCATCCAACATTTCCAAACACGGATTCGCATCCTGACCAAGAACAACTCGATAATAAACCTCACTGGAACCATCATTTTCTAAAATAATCTGTGATGTGTCTTGATGGAAAAGCCAGCTTAACAGCCAATTGTAAGAACCTTTGAAATTAGAGCCATAGTACGTGACGGCCGTTTGCGCTGGCGTTTCACCATCAGCAGCGGCAGCGTTTTGCGGCGTGAAGCCAAACCAGGCCAGGTTGTCGGCCATTTGCTGGTAGAGGATGGCATCGTCAGTGACCACTTCCACCAAAATGGAGGCGCGGGTACCGCGATTCAATTGCGGCGGCACCATCACCTGACGCAAAATCGGCTCGGCGTTCTCCCAGTTGAGAAGCTGCATCGACCAGCCAGTTTCCGGCTCGCTCCAGGAGCGCACCGCATCTCCGGCGATGGCATAATGCTGGATGCCGTTTTCACGCACGGCCGGAGCCAGCGCCGCCAGTTCCAGCATAACCGGCAGCGTCAGGTCGGTTTCTACGGTTTGCTGGTAGGTGTTGCCACAGTTCTGGAATCTCGGTGAGGGTATTGCGTTGCAGACCTTTGTCGAAGATGGCGCGTAGTACCTGCTGTTGGCGGCGGCCTCGTTCAAAATCGTTGGTGGTGCGCCGCGAACGGGCATACCAGAGGGCGAAGTCGCCATCCATTTCATGAATGCCCGGTTCCAGGATGAACTGCTCCCAGTTTTCCTCGACGGTTGGGTCGAGTTCAGGTGATATGAGCCGCCAGTCACGTAGTTTGCAGTTGTTGATGATTTCGATGCCGCCCAGCGTGTCGATGATTGTTTTGAAGCCATCAAAGCCGATGCGGGCGTAATAGTCGATGGGAATGCCCAGGTTGTATTCGATGGTGTCTTTGATGAGACCGCCGCCGCCGCCGTTGGCATATTCCACGCCGTGGCCGTGGGGCAGAGCCAGATTGATTTTGGTCATCTGCCAGCCCGGAATGTAAACGTATAAATCGCGGGGCAGGGAGAGCATCGACGCTGTTTTGGTGTCGCGGTTGATGGAGACGATGATGATGCTGTCGGTGCGCCCGCCTTGGGGTTGGGCCACGTCGTTGCCCAGCAAAACGATGTTGGTGATGGCGTCGCTTTTGGGGAAGGGTTGACGGGGCGGCGGAACGGCCGTTCCCTCTGGCGTTATCTCCAACGATTCATAAAAACGCTGGGTTGGTCTGGGCGAAGCCGTTGGTTCCGGGGTAAAGGTGACGGGCAAGGTGGGTATGGGCTTGGTTGCTGCTGGGGGTGTGGGTGGCGGGTAAGGGTTGGTTGTTTGTGGCGATGGTTGGTGGGATGGGAACGGCCGTTGCTGCCAAGCGTTGGTATCAAGTTAGGAATGGTTTCTGGCTGGCAGGCACACATCAGCCAGACCAATAAAACGAAAAAGAGCCAGACCCTTATCGCCGACAAGTTCAAAGACCTATTCTACTGCCACAAGAAGCCGAACCCAACCACGTATGCGGATTGCCATTCCAGCACCAGCCCAGGTTGGGGTTTTTCTGCCTGTTGATCCAGATTGCCGGTACACGTTTGTCCCCACTATAACGAGATGCCAGTAAAGAAAAGCAGTTGTTTTTCATGAGGAATTCAGGATAGTGCGTAACAACAGCGATACCCTCATCAATGGTAAGTGGAGAACGTTGCTTCCCGGTAATTGTTGTCAATGCTTCACTGGGAATAATATTGATGGTTTCTTTGCCTCTATCGACATCTAGTAGGAGATATACCATGCCGTTGGGAACAGCGATCCCCTCAATGGTTTTGAATTCTGTTGGCTCACGCGGGTACATTTTTGTGATGCCTTGTTTACCTTCACGCTCCACAAGAGACATCGCTTTTTCGGCAGGTACGAGATCGCTTTTGACCACGATAACAAACGGGAGATACCCCTTCTCCAAATCTATTTCAGAGAAAACAAGCTCCTCCTCGACTCTTGTTTTGAGCAGTTCGACAAGCGCGAGAAATGCCGCATTTGATAGATTGGCTGACTGCCGGGTATCCTTTTTGCAGTAAATTCTCTACTTGGCGATCAAATTCTTTTGTTAACAATTGCAAATGACCTTGTCGGGCAAACTTTTAGTAAGACGCTGGAAACTTAATCATAACGGCCGTAATTCACCGGATCAGACATTAATTCGCCGGGCGCTAAACTCTCGAGGCGTTCCTGACCGAGTTTTTCCAGGTAGGCAGTGCGGTCAGGCACAGCGTAGACCCATTCTTGCAGCCACGCTTCGGTGGCGTCTTGTTTGGTTGAGTTATTGTCCCAATCCAGATAAAACGCATTGTCGCGGTCATAATAGCCCTGCACGTAGCTGGGATGTGCGCCATACGGCTCGTGCACCACAGCATCGACGACCAGCCCCGGAATGAGCGTGCGGTTGGGATCGCGGGCAATCACCTCTTCATCCACAATCTCTTCCACCACAATGACTACTTTCTTTGAGGCAAACGCGACCTCTTTTTGCATCCCCAGCAAGCCCCAGATTTGGGTATTACCCTTGGCATCGGCGCGTTGGGCATGGAGAAAGGCCACGTCTGGATTGAGGGGCGGCACCACGGCAATGGGGCCATCGCCATACGGACTTTCGACAAACTTGATGTCGGGATTGACGGTGGGCATGTCACTGCCCAGGTAACTGCGCAGCGGGAAAAAGGGTAGTTTGCTGGCTCCGGCAATGTAGCGCCCCACCATGCCAAAATGCGAATATTCCTCGATTTCCAACGGTTTAGGAATCGCCTTCTCCACAGCGCGGCGAATGCAGTACAGACTGCCCACCCCTGGATTACCCAGATAGCTAAAAATCAGCTTCTTCGCCACGCCTGCCGCGATCATCTGGTCATACACCAGGTCGGGCGTCATGCGTATCAGAGTTAGCTCCTGCTTTTGCTGGCGCATGATTTCATGTGCCGCCGCAAAGCAGATGAACGCCGTAAACCCTTCAATGGCAACACTATCTCCATCAGAAACATACTGACCGACTGCTTCGGCCATCGTCATTACTTTATTTGATTGGCTCATGGGAAATTATGAAGGATGAATTATGAGGGATGAAAAAACCACCCATTCATAATTCATCCTTCATCCTTCATAATTTTAGTCTACGACCGTTTGACTTTGTTCGTGCATGTATTGTTGGATGTAGTAGAAACTGCCTGCCGCTTTGCCGGTGGAGCCGCTGCCTTTCCAGCCGCCAAATGATTGGTAGCCAGGCCAGGCGCCGGTGGTCGCGCCCGAGGAACGGTTGACATAAAGCACACCAGCCTCGATGTTGTCGAGCCACCACTGCACTTCCTCGTCGTCTTCGCTGAAGAAACCGGCGGTGAGGCCGTATTCCACATCGTTGGCGAGAGCCATGGCCTCGTCTAAATCCTCAAAGGCGGCGATGGTGACGATGGGCAGGAACATCTCTTGTTTCCACAGGCGATGGTCTTGGGGCAGGTTATCAACGATGGTTGGCGCGGCGTAGTAGCCGTTGCCTTCCAGAGTCTTGCCGCCAAAGATCACGTCGCCGCTGGCGTGCAGATCGGCGACAAATTCCTGGTACTCTTTAAAAGCGCTTTCGTTGGCGACGGGTCCCATCCAGTTGTCTTTGTCGGTGGGATCGCCTACGTTGATT
The DNA here is from genome assembly GCA_963747345.1 of uncultured Chloroflexia bacterium. GTDB lineage: Bacteria > Chloroflexota > Anaerolineae > Promineifilales > Promineifilaceae. Next base: position 99,554 of record CAVVFA010000035.1, read on the forward strand.
TTGCTGGTGTTTTCCAGCAGTTTGGCGACGAATTCGTCTTTGACATCTTTGTGCACGTAGACGCGGGAGCAGGCGGAGCATTTTTGCCCTTGCAGGCCAAAGGCGGAGCGCATGACACCCATGGCGGCTTTGTCGAGGTCGGCTTTGTTGCTGATGATGGTGGGATTTTTGCCTCCCATTTCAGCGATGACGGGGCGGGGATAACGGCCGTTTGCCACCGTACGTAAAATATTCATGCCCACATCATAACTGCCGGTGAACGTAATGCCATTCACATCGGGATGGTCGATGAGCGATTGGCCGACGACGCGACCACTGCCCGTGATGAAGTTGAACACACCAGCCGGAACACCCGCATCGCGGAAACATTCGGTGAGGAACCAGGCGGTCAACGGGGTATCGGTGGCAGGCTTGAGGACAACGGTGTTGCCCGCGATGAGCGCCGCGCCAGCCGGCCCGCCAGCCAGCGCGCCGGGGAAGTTAAACGGTGAAATAACAACCCACACGCCGTACGGCTTGAGCACGCTGCGGTTGTGGTGTTTGTCGCTTTCGGCTAATAGCGGGAAGTTGAAATTGTTGTTTTTCTCGACAGCATCACAGTTGTAGCGGATGAGGTCGGCGGTTTCTTCGACATCGCCCAGGGCTTCCAGGCGATTCTTGCCGATTTCCAGGCTCATGTTGGCGCCCATGTAAAACAGGCGGTCACTGATGTTGTCGGCGGCCTGGCGCATGATGCTGACGCGCTCTTGCCAGGGGCGGCTGCTCCAGGCAGGGAAGGCGGCTTTGGCGGCGGCGATGGCGTCGTTGACATCGGCTTCGGAGCCGTACTGGAATTCGCCCATGACCCAATCCAAATTAACCGGACTGCGTTTCTCGAAGGTTTTTTCGGCAAAGCGTTCTTCGCCATTGATGAACATGGGATAAACTTTGCCAAAATCTGCTTTGGCTTTGACGACGGCTTCGTCGTAAAGCGTGTGCAATCTGGGATCGGGGCTGGCGAGGGTGGAATAGGTTACTTTAATACGTTCTTCTGACATGAAATGCCTCCTAAGGGAATTTTGTGGAACGGCCGTTTTTCAGTGTACAGTGTTCAGTGGACAGTAAACAGTGGGATTATTTACTGGGAAAACGGCCGTTTTTAAACATTCAAATGAACAGACAATTATTATACCTACGTTTGCGATGTCGGGCATATTGGGTTTGTCACGAAATGGGGGTGATAAAAGGTATGGGAGGGTAGACAGTGATGATTTAAAACGGCCGTTTTTCCCAAATTGGGTATTTTGTATCTCCCCTAAAAAAAGGTATAGTTCAGCACATTTTAGTCGAGTAAGCTAATGTAGTTACAATCTGTTATTTTACTAGTTTTTGATTATTGGTAGTTGAGAGATATTTTTGGAATACACCTTTTTGGGGGTATGACAAAATACCCTGTAAGGAAAAACATATGAAACATCTTAAATGGCTGTTATCAGGATTTATTTACCCATGTTTTCGATTAGATTTTTATCAAGGAGCGGTAGAAAGTTCTATATTGCGTTCTGTGGCGCTTTTTGTTTTGTTTGCCATAGTTTTAACAGCGTTAAATACAATACGGGTTCTGACTGAAGCATCAAACATTGGAAATATTCAAGAGTTTTTCAATTCAGGTGAATTAACAGAGATTGTCATTGAAGATGGTAAGACTACTGTTGTAGGGAAGCAACCATTGATTTTATATGATGTCGAGGGAACATTGATTGCCGTGGATACCACTGGTGATATTTCAGATATTGATAGACTAAAATATTTTCAAGGTTTCTTATTGACAGAAACTTCATTTCATATGCTTCATGATGGAGACTACCAAACGTTTCCATTAAATGAAATTTTATCAGCTTTTGAAAAGGACAAAATCGTAATTAATGAAGAAACAACTTTGTCGATGTGGAAAACTGTTTTGCTATGGGCAGCAGTGATCTTATTCACAGTATTGTTAATATGGTTCGTGTTAGTTCGCTTCATGTATTTAACATTTATCGCTGTTCTTATGTGGGGGTTCATCACAGTTATGCGGCGTACTGTTAATTATGGGCAAGTTTTGACAGTAGGGTTGTTAGCTTTAGTCCCATTAACGTATGCTAAATTTTTGCTATCCCTTGTCGGAATACAGTTTTTCTTTTTGTTCACAATTTTGTTGATAGTGATATGGGGTGTTGTTTTATTAAAAGTGTTTCCTAAGATGCCAAAAGACAAAGAGACAGCTTTGGATGAACTAGATTTGAAAACTGAGTAATCATTATTAGAATCTAGTTTAACGCCTTCGATAAAGTTGTTTTTGGCACCCATGTTCCGTTCCGGCTCCGCTTCGAAGCGCAAGCGAATGTTTCAGACCTATCATCAAGTATATTGTACAGAGAGGTAGGGAATTCATCGTGCTCTTTTGTTGTGTTTGCCCATTGGCGGGAAGGAGGCTGGGGTGGAAACGGCCGTTGTCACTAAATTATCAACCGTATTTTAGCGTCGTCTCGACCAATATTGAGGCTTACGGCGCGAATGTTTGATTCACGGCTTCTTCTGCGCCGACCATTTGTACGATGCCATCATCTATGTCTGAAATACGTTGTTGAATCAGACTCATCCATTCTGGTGATAGATTGATTTGTTCCTCAACATCTAACATCTCCAGAATTTTTTCAGCGATAAAAGCACGCGTTGGCGCAGGCATTAAAGCGACTTCTTTTAATATTTGTTCAACAGTCATGAGCGGATTATAGCATACCTTTTTGCTGACGAAGATACAGCGTCTTTTCCAAAACGCAATTTGTACAAAGGGGATGAGAATTTGCCCTGTTTGGGAAATAATTTGAGGAACCTGGTTGTTTTTAGCAGCCAGGTTCCTGTACATGTTGGTTAATTCGCAGCGATGGTGGTGAGGAGTTCTTCAGGTTGTCGCTTGACCGTTGGCGGGAACGGCCGTTTCATTTCCCGGCACATCTCTTCCCACAGCCTGGGCAATCGCCCGCATCTCTTGTACCAGCTTGGCAAAACGTTCTGGTTTGAGCGATTGGCGACCGTCTGACCACGCCTGGTCTGGTTGTTGATGGACTTCCAGAATCGCACCATCCGCACCAGCGGCGACGGCAGCCCGAGTACAGCGCCCCCACATATTCCCATTTGCCGGCCGCGTGGCTGGCGATCGGCGATGATGGGCAGGTGGGAGAGGTGTTTAATGACCGGAATGGCGCTGACATCGAAGGTGTTGCGTGTTTCGGTTTCATTGGCGCGGATGCCACGTTCACACAGCATCACATCATTGTTGCCGTGGCTGAGAATGTATTCAGCGCTCATCAGCCATTCTTCCGTGGTGCCGCTGAAGCTGCGTTTGAGAAGGACGGGGCGATTGGATTTGCCGACGGCGTTGAGCAAGGCATAGTTTTGCATATTACGCGTACCAATCTGGAGAATGTCGGCATATTCGCTGACTAAGCGGCACGAGTGCTGGCTCCATGACCTCCGTGATGATGGGCATACCCGTCGCTTCACGTGCTTCCGCCAGATATTTTAGCCCTTCTTCGCCTAGTCCCTGGAAGGAGTAGGGTGAACTGCGCGGTTTGTACGCGCCGCCGCGCAGGATGTGGGCACCTGCTTCTTTGCAAGCGTGGGCAATTTCCAACAGTTCGGTGCGCCCTTCAACGGAGCAAGGGCCAGCCATGACCACAAGGTCGTTACCGCCGATGGTGACGTTGCCCACCTTGATGATGGTGTCGCTGGGTTTGAACTGGCGGCTGGCTCCTTTGTACGGCTTGGAAATTGGCACGACGTTTTCAACGCCGATCATGCGCCCAATCTGGCGGATATCAATGACTCCTGCCATCACCAATGACACCGATAACTGTCTGGTCTGTGCCGACAATGACGTGGGTTTTGCAGCCGACGCCTTCAACGCGATCAATAATGGCCTGGACATCTTCTTCTGTTGCTGCTGGTTTCATAACGACTATCATAGTTCTCTCTTCCTTTCTCTCTCAAATTTGAATGATGAGTGATGAACGATGAATGATGAATTGGATGCGCTCCATTCATCACTCATCGCTCATCATTCATCGTTAATTATTTTGTTTGTGCAGTGCCATGACCATTTCGATTTCTTCAGCAGGGATGGGTGGGATGGTGTCCTGGTCGGGACGCAAGGCGTGGGCTTCGTGAAGGTAAACGTGGGTGATGTCTGGCTGGCTTTTGCACGTGTTCCAGTGGAGCAGGATGCGGATGCAGTGAGGCAGACTGCCTGGCACATCCATTTCATGACCGCACAACAGCGGCACATCCAGCCAGCCAAGCTGACGGGCGGCCGTGGCCGGGTAAGCGGCGTTGATGTCGGGCGTGGTGGTGAAGTAGGCGCTGGCAACGTCTTCGGGATTGATGTCGTTGTGGCGCACCATGGTGTAGAGCAGTTCACGGGTGGCCGCAAAAATGGCTTCCGGGTCGTTGCTGCTGACGGTGGTGGCACCCCGTACGCCGCGACATAGAATGGGATTTTGATGGGAACGGCCGTTTTTTCTTTTCATATAGGTCTCCTTTGGTCATAAGCAAAAAAGACGCGACCTTGCGGGCCGCGTCTTGTTGAGTCTGGTCTTGCTGTCTGGCTTTTTCTCAGCGCAAGGCATTTTCCTCAGCCATTGGCGGCGTGGGATTGCTTGCTAAAAAAGAAGTAAAAGCCAAAAAATGTATTCATAAAAGGCATGTTACCAGTTTGAAAAGGATGCGTCAACCTTTGATTTTTGGCAAAAGTGGATAATAGATAAGGGTTCTTGTTGTGTAAAATGCACTAAACCTCTGAGGTTTAAAAAACCTCGGAAGTTTAATGTATTAGGGATGAGATCTTTTGTATGCGAGTGATGAGAATAATATGGCTAGCAATCCAAGTAATAAAGCTGGGAATATACCAATAAAAACCCAGTTTTTAGACTGTACACTGATAATGGCACTCCCAGGATTTTGAGACGTGGATTTGACGATTTGAGGCCATACTGTCGGCAATGAGATTGTGTAATTCGTGCCATCTTCTGATTTATACACATATTCATTTGTGTCGCCAAAATCACCATATGCGTCACTGTTTTCATTGAGGGCTACTATATTGCCATCTTGATCAAAAATATAATGCAAGTTTGTTCGGGCAGTGGCTACTTCTAGTTGATTAAGCTCGTTCATTTTTAGCCGAAAACTTCCCCCAGCAGTATTTACAAACCAGCCTTTTTGGAAGTTGCCTGTCGTATCATATAGTTGGATTCGTTCGTAAAACTGGATTCCTATATATACGTTACCTTGTTGATCCGCAACAATTCCTTGTAAATGTGCTAAAGGTAGTTCTGTACTTGATTGAATAAATTTTGTGTTTCTAATCAGGGATGGGGCGAACCAGTTTAACCCTGCAACAATGAAAAGGATAAGAGAAATAGTTTCTAAAAGATGCACACCTTTTGAATTTGCGTTCATGTAGCTCCCTTTATAAAACGTTGAATTTTCAGGAGTATAGTCGCGAAAAATTTTATAGTCTAAGTGTAATATGCAAAGGACCTCCAAGGCTTCAAAAACCATGCAGGTCTTTTTTGGAAAACGGCCGTTTTTCGTTACGGTTGTGATGATCCGCCAACGGAAAAGCCTTGTGCATCAACCAACGCTTCAATGTTGATGCCGAGTTGCAGGAAAACGGCCGTTTAGCCCATCTTTTCTTTGTATCAATCAGAAAATTAGCCAGTAACGGCCGTTAACTTCTCCCGATATTCCTTCACCGCCGGATCATCCTCACCTAGCAGGGTAAAAGTCGCTTCGATAATACGGGTGGTATACGCTTGGTCCATTTCCTCGCCAGATGCCAACGCCATAAACAAGGGCGCAAGCGCCTGTTTGGGCTGACGTTTTTTGAACGCTTTTTCAGCATCCTGATACGCCGTGTCCAACGCTTCTACACCTGTTAGCGCATCGCCATCATCCATATCAAAGAGAAAACTGGCTAACGGCAGCAGTGTGGCAGCTTGTTCTGCCTCTGGGCTTTCAGGGAACTGATTGAGCATCACAAACGCTTCAAACCCTTGTCCTTTACGCAAATATTGTTCCCCTTGCTTGAGCCGCTGACCTGGAATTGCTGCTCACTTTCAAGGCGGGCGCGGGTGGCTCTTGCGCTTCCAATTTGCTGATAAATCGCTTGACAAGAGGGCCTGGACGAGCGCCTGTGAACTCATCAACTAAACGGCCGTTTCTAAACGCCTTCACATTGGGGATACTCTGAATCTGGTACTTGGTCGCCGTCCGCCGATTGGCTTCTGTGTCCAGCTTTGCCAACACAAACGTTTGCTCTGGGTCTTCGGCGATGCCTTCTAAAATAGGACCTAATTGACGGCACGGGCCACACCACGCTGCCCAAAAATCAACAAGCACCAACGTTTTATACGAGCGTTGAATCACTTGCTCCTGAAAATTAGTGTCTGTTACATCCATGATGGCCGCGCGTTTTTGTGCACTCTCTTTTTTGAATATGTTGCTGAACCAACTCATAATAGCTGCTCCCTTTCTCGTTTTATTTTATGGTTTGACAAGGTGGTGGCGCAAAATCTTACGGTTTATCGCTGATTTCAGCTACAATTTTCAAGATGATCTTGTTAGAGAGAAAGGTATTATGTCAAATAAAAAACGAAACGTCGTCTATTCCACTGATTCTGCCTTTGAGAAACGCTGCCTGCGCTGTGGCAGTTATCCCTGCCGCTGCCCTAAACCGAAAAGTGTGCCGCCAGAAGAACAAACCGCCTGCATTCGCCGCGAGAAGAAAGGGCGCGGCGGCAAGCAGGTGACAGTTATCATGGAATTGCAGTTGACGCCGGATGACATGAAAAACTTGGGCAAAACGCTCAAGCAAAAATGCGGCACGGGTGGTGCCATCAAAGAAGGCAATATCGAAATCCAGGGGGATCACCGCGAGAAGATTGCGGAAGAGCTGCAAAAGTTAGGCTACAAAACAAAATTTGTGGGTGGTTGATGCCCTTAGAGCCTATTTGCTAATAAATCGACAACCTGGGCGGTGGGGATGCCAGCCTTTGCCCATTGACACAGTTCCCCGGATATAAACAACTCACGACCCAATACGCCTGCTTTTGGGAAAATTGCCTCCCGAATGGGAATCGATTTGAGTGGTTTTTCTTTTTCAGACCTGATTAACCATTCGATCAACATCGCGGCGAGGATATCTTCAAGCATTTGGTTTATAGGTGGTGCCATTTTGATGCCTGGTTCGCGCATAAAAGGGGAGGCGTCCATGAGGGCGGCGCTGCCCGCGATGGGATCGCGGGAGGCATAATGGCATTCACGCATTCGGCTGACACGGATCGCGCCCAGGCACATGGGGCAAGGTTCGGTTGTGGTGTAAAGCGTGCAAGTGCCAGGGGGGTTCTGGTCCTCGTTCAGGGCGAAGAGGGCATTCATTTCAGCGTGGGCGGTGCGGGAGTTGTAGATGAATTCGCCAGCTACCTGTTTGTCGAAGATGCGATTACGACCGCGAGACACGATGTCGCCTTTGGCATTGGTGATGGCGGCACCGATGGGCAGGGAGCCAACTTGATAGGCTTGCCATGCTTCATCGGTACAGGCCTGCCAGGGTGGGGAGAGCGTTTGCCAGAATTCAGTTGGATTGTTCATAAGTTATCCGTTTACTTTTCTCATTTGTTTATTAGTCAATGCCAAATTTGGATAGGGTTTTAATGACACTGGTTTCAAGGTCGGTGTCGTCGTTTAGGACGGCTTGCAGGTAGTTTTCGCGCCAATCGGGCAAAATGACCAGTCCAGTTTTCCATTCATGGAAGATGAGATGGGCGATGGGGCCAGTTTCGTCGAGGAAACCGGATTGGTGGAAGTCGCGTTCGGTGGCGGCCATGTCGTAGTCCAGGCGGATGATTTTTGCTTGCCAACGGCCGTTTTGCCAAACAACCTGCGCATAACTCGCCCGCGTCTCTCCGTAGCAATGCTGTCCAGCGGAGCCAGTGTTCACCAGAAGGGTCTCGTCAATTTGCTTGATGTAGGCCAGGTGGATGTGGCTGGTGACAAAGACGGCTGGCAATGGCGTGATTTGCTGGCGAATGGTGTCATTATCGTAATGGGGATAGATGCCGTCGGTATTGCCGCGCACAGAGGCATGGGTGGCGAAAAGCTTGCTGCCATCTGGCGCAATCAGGGTGTGACTGTCGGGTAGGGCGGCGATTTCGGCACAACGGCCGTTTACCTGTTGATGTGTCCAGCGCGAATTTTGGTTGATTTCTGCTTTGATGCCCGTGTGGTTAACACCTGGGTCTTCTTGTTCATGCAGCAGTACGTATTCTTCGTGGTTGCCGCGTGTCACCAGCCAGCCGTTGTGTTCCTGTTTGGCTTGCACAATTTGCCACGATTCCAATGACTTGGGGCCGCGATTGATTACATCGCCATTAAAAATGACGTGATCGGGCTGCCAGGTTTCAATATGGTCGATAACGGTTTCTAAAGCGGGTATATTGCCATGATTGTCGGAGAGAATTGCTATTTTCATGGTGTTTATTTTAACGGGATTGGGTGGGTAAACCCAACGGCCGTTCCCCGAAAATCCTACAAGGCTAAAACCGTGCAAATAACTTGACAAAATTTGCAAGTCTCGTTAAAATATGGACATGAATACAAAAAATACAAACCAAAAAACTTTGCAAATAGTAAACATTGTCAGCTTTCGTTATTGTTGTTGCCATGAATGTCTTTGTCGAATGCGCTGCCGCTCAATGGCCGTACCGCCGGTGAAATTTCAGATGCCCTGCCTTCATACTTTCACGCCAGCTGGATATACATTTTCCATTTGGAGCGTGATTTATCTGTTTTTGCTGGGTTTCACCATTTATCAAGCACTGCCGTCTCAGCGAGAACGGCCGTTTCTTGGGCAAATAGGCTGGTTGTTCGCTGTCACAACCGTGTTGAACGTCTTCTGGCTGCTGGCCTGGCATTATGGTTTTTATGCCGTCTCCGTTTTATTTATGGTCGCGCTTGTTGGTGACACTTATCGCCATTTATCTGCGCCTCGACATCGGCCATCGAGATGCCAATCTCACCACAGCCGACAAGCTGCTCTACCAGACGCCGTTCAGCCTGTATCTGGGCTGGATTACCGTAGCGACCATCGCCAATGTCTCCAGTGTTGCCGCGTACTTGGGCTGGAATGGCTTTGGCATCGATGGGCAAATCTGGTCGGCCATTATGATGATGGTGGCGGTGGTGGTGGCGGGTGTGCTGCTCTTCAACCGGCGCAATCTCGCGTATGCGGGTGTTCTCGTGTGGGCGTTATTTGGTATCCGTAGCGCGTATGCCGATGTAGCCGTGATTGCTAACACGGCACTCGTCGCGGCAGGGCTTATCGTTATTCTTGCTTTGATTGGATATTGGCGTACGCGTGACCTGGAATCAGTTTCCCCAGATCCGCAAATTGTGTAGTGAAACCAACTGTTTAGAAGGTATGTTTCGGAAGGTTAAGAATGAAAGATATGATGAAATTACCACCTGTAAATGGCTCAAATCTTAATCGTCAGAAGCTGAGTTTTCCCCAGGATTTTGTGGGCGAAGTAAATCTGGTTTTTATCGCTTTTCAACAGTGGCATCAAGATCTGATTAACGAATGGGTGCCGTTGGCTGAACGAACTAGAAAAAACCATTCCCGATTTTCATTATTACGAATTCCCTGTCGTTTATGAGATGGGTTGGTTGGGTCGCACCTTTCTCAACGAAGGGATGCGGGCCGGTATTCCCAACCCAGCTACTCGCGCCCGTACCATTACGCTTTATTTGGAAAAATCTGATTTCCGAGACGCGCTAGAAATTCCAGATGAAAGCACGATTTGGGCGTATCTCTTTGATAGAGATGGAAACGTATTGTGGCGAATTTCGGGTGATTTTTCGCAAGACAAGGGGATGGCTTTGGAAACGGCCGTTTCCAACCATCTTACCCCTCTCCTCTCCTCATAATTTTGTGATGCGTGACCCCACATCACGCATCACGCCATCCTCCTTCCAAAATATCCTTTCTCTGATCTATAATTGCATGTGTACGACAAGCCCATTCAGGGCTGGGAGCCATCCCGTACTTTTTCTATCATGACAATTGAATGAAGATAAGGAAGGACATCATGTCTCGAAAATGGATTTTGATTACGTTGTTTAGCTTACTGGCACTGCCACTTTTGTTAACGGCCTGTGCGGAAGAACCGGCGACACCTACAGCGCCTGACCCCACGGCCGTTTCCACAGCCTTACAACCCACAGCCACCATTCCCCCGGTGATGACGCCGACGATTGTCATTCCAGAGGTCACTAAAACGGAACCGCCTGCTGAAACGGCCACTTCGGCGCCGCTCAGTACAGGCGTTCCCACCGAAGCCCCATCCCCTCAACCAGTCGGCGAAATTATTCCGCGTGAGATGCCCAGATTTGCTGAATTCAAGCAAACGGCCGTTGACGCCGTCCCCGCCATGTTCCACGATCCCATCGCTCCAGATTTAAGCAACGTTATCGTGCCCTTCCCGTTGTCGCTGGATCAACGGGCGCGGTTGGCAGCAAGCGGCGTGGTCGTTAGCCCCGGCACGGAGAAGGAGTTCTTTTCCGTCTATGAACAGGCGCGGTATGCCAACGTGCCGATCTTTGTCACCAGCGACACCTTGTTGCACAGCTACCACCTCATCTTCGACAAGGTACTGCGCACCGCCGAACGCCAATCGTTCATTCCCCTGCTCAGTGACCTCAACGCCGCTCTGCTGGCCGAAACCGACGCGCAATACCAGGCACTAATCGGCTCAGAATGGGAAGACGCCGCCATGCGCTCCGTCGCCTTCATCGGCGTGGGCAGCAAACTTGCTAGACCCAACCAGTCGAAGTGCCAGCCTATGCCCAGGAACTGGTGGATGCAGAACTGGCGAAGATAGATGCCGCCGCTGGCATTGAACCATCCCCGCTGTTCCCCGGTCTGGAATTTGGCGAAGATTACACGCAGTACATTCCGCGCGGTCATTACACGCTCAGCGAGGAACTGGAAGCCTATTTCCGCAGTATGATGTGGTACGGCCGCATGACGTTCCGCCTGAAAACCGATGATGCGGACGTGGGCCGCGCCGAAACCCGCGCCGCCTTGCTCCTGGTGCAAGCGCTGCAAAACGCGCAGGTCAACGGCCAACCGGCTCTCGATACGCTGGCGCGATCTGTACGATCCGACGGCGTTTCTGGTAGGCCGCAGTGATGATTTAACGGCGTTTCAATATCTGGATGTGATAACGGCCGTTTACGGCCAATCCCCCGACCTGCCCACCATCAGCGACGAAGCCCGTCTCGATACCTTCATCGAAGCGGCCAACCAACTGCCGCCCCCGCGCATTCTCGGTCTCGTCATCAGCGAAACCGACGACGTGGAGGAGGTCACCAAAGGCTTCCGCTTCATGGGCCAGCGCTTTGTGCCGGATGCCTACATCATGCGCGAACTCATCTGGCGCAACGTAGGTACGACCGATGAACCGCGCCAACTGCCCATGGGCTTAGACGTAATGGCCGCCATGGGTTCAGATCGCGCCTATACCATCCTGGAAACACTGGGCGAAACCTCCTATGAGAATTACCCCAGCCAGATGCAAAAAATGCGTGACTGGACCGGCAGCCTCGCTGCTGACGACTGGACTGAAACGCTTTACAACGGTTGGCTCTACACCTTGCAGCCCCTGATGACGGTTCCTGGCGACGGCTACCCCCAATTCATGCAGTCAGACGCCTGGTTGGACAAACAACTCTCTACCAGTCTAGGCAGTTGGGCCGAACTCAAGCACGATACCATCCTTTATGCCAAACAAACCTATGCCGAACTGGGTGGCGGCGGCTATGCCCCACCGCCCCCGAAAGAGGCAATGGGCTATGTGGAACCCGTGCCAGAATTCTATGCCCGTCTTTCCGCCCTGGCGACGATGACCCGCGACGGCTTGCAAGAACGCGATCTGCTCAGCGAAAAAGACGCGGGCAGTCTGGATCGCCTGATTCGGTTGGCCGATGCCTTCCAAATCATGGCGGAAAAAGAACTGCGCGGTGAACCGTTGACATACGAAGAAGCCAACCTGATTCGTTACTATGGCGGCGAGTTGGAGCATCTGGTGATGGCTTCTGGTGACACCCCGGATGAAGACCCGGCGGCGATGCCCTATATGGACGAAGAACCACAAGCGGCCGTTATCGCCGATGTTGCCACTGCGCCAGATTATGTGCGTGACGGTGTGCCAGACCCCACCGTGCTGGAAGAAGGCGTGGGGCGCGTGGATGAAATCTATGTGGTCGTGCCGGCCGTGAGGGAAGATGGCACGGTTTATCTGCAAGTGGCGAAAGGCGGCGTCTTCTCCTATTACGAGTTCCCCTGGCCTGCCGACGACCGCCTGACGGACGACAAATGGCGCGAGATGCTGGATAACGGCGAAGCGCCGGATCGCCCAGTGTGGATCGACACCTTCTTCACGAATGAAACGGAGTTTGCCGGTGTGCAAGCCGCGATCTACCAATTCCAGAAAGATAGCCCCTGGGCGCTTTGGGAGCCGGGCGGCTATGATCCGGCGAATGCCGCCCAATTTTTCGCGGCAGAGATAGAAGCGCTTCAGGCGGCGAGGCAGTACATCGGGCGGCAGTGGCTGGATGCCAGCTACCGTTCATTTGACTTGCAAGCGCCGGATGTGGCGGTGGTAACAGTGCGCGAATCCTGGGACGATACCCTGTATGAAATTGCGGGCGAAATACCGGATTTTGGCGATCCGGTACTGGGACACCGTGGCCCGTTTACGCTGGAAGCTACCTATACGTTGACGCGCGGTGAGAATGGTTGGCAGGTGACGAATTTGGTCTATGCCAATGAGCCCCCGGAATGGGAAGAGTAGCTTACTCGTTCCCACGCTCTGCGTGGAACGCTTGGCGGGACGCTCTGCGTCCCTGGCGTGAGGACGCGGAGCGTCTGGGGGTACATTCCACGCGGAGCGTGGAACGAGGGAATGTTGTTTTGAAAACGGCCGTTTTCCTCTTCATATGTCTGCTGGCTGGCTGTGGCATGGCGGCGGAAACGCCTGTACTGAGCGGTGCCGAAGCAGCCGTTTCTGCCCCAGATTTCTCGCCCTATCCCTGGGTGTATCTGCGTGATGGGGAACCGGTGGCGGCGGATGAGCCAGTGGTCAGCTCTGTTGGCGGTAGGAGATTTGATGTTGGGGCGGGGCGTTTTGGAAGCATCGGAGCCGCTGTCCAATGTGGGCTGGTTGGGCGCGGCGGATTTGACGCTGGGCAATCTGGAAGGGGTGGTTAGCAGTGAACAGTTTACAGTGGACAGTGAACAGTCAACGGTTCATAGTTCGCGGATTATGCTTACGATGCCGCAAACGGCCGTTACGCACCTTCAAACCGCTGGCTTCGATTTATTGGGGCTGGCAAACAATCACAGTCTGGATTTGGGGGAGGCGGGGCTGACGGAAACGGCCGTTTCCCTGGAAAAAGCTGATCTAGCTCCAATTGGCTTGCAAAACAGCCCTCTTGTGACCCCGACTATTCGCGTAGTCAATAGTGTACGCCTCGCTTTTTTTGCTTTCAACAGCGTTCCTGATCCAGAAGGAGAGCGTTGTCAACTTGATGGTTTTATCGTCTTGTCCTGTTGCTTGGGAGCCGGAAACGGCCGTTCCTGCTATCCAACAAGCCAAAACCGAGGCTGATGTAGTGATTGTGTTCATCCATTGGGGTTTTGAGTATGAAAACCAGCCTGATTTGGCGCAGGAAAGCATTGCGGAAACCCTGCGGGCGGCGGGCGCAGATTTGGTGCTGGGTCATCATCCGCACACTGCCCAACCGATTACGGCGGATGATGACGGAGTGGTGGCTTATAGTTTAGGGAACTTTGTGTTTGACCAGGAAACGGCCGTTACGCAACAAGGGCTGGCACTGCTGGCATATTTTGACGCGGCAGGGTTGCGGGCGGGGCAAGTGCTGCCGGTGAAAGCGGGTTTGAACCCCCGTTTGCTGACTGTGGCCGAAGCGGAATCCTGGCTGACTGCGCTGCTGCCACCGCCGCTCCGCACTGCGTTTGCTTGCACGGAGGTGGACTGTTTGCCTCTTGAAGCCCCGTCCGCCACAGAAAGCGGTCTGTTTTATAGCGGTCAGATTGACCTGACGGGGGATGGCAAGCCGGAGACGATTCGACGCGAAGGAGAGCAGATTACGATTTATGAAGGCGGAACAGCTACTTCGGCAGGCTCAGTGCAGGCGGTTTGGCAAAGCCCAACTGATTGGCGCGTGGTTGATGTGGCGCTGGGGGATCCGAATGATGACGGCCGTTATGAAATCATGCTGGCGATTTGGCGTAAAGATGGAGCGGGCTATGAGCGCAGTCAGCCTTACATGGTGGGCTATCGTGGCGGGGAGTACAAGTTGATGTGGGGTGGTCGTCCGATAGCGGAGCCGATTCAAGAGCTGGCTTTGGCCGATGTGGACGGAGATGGCATTGAAGAGTTGGTGGTGATTGTTGAGCAGGCGGATGGGTTGGCGCAGTCGGTGGCGGTGTGGCAGTGGCAGGGCTGGTCGTTTAGTTTGCAGTGGCAGAGTGAGCCAGGTTGGTATGAGGATTTGGTGATAGATGAAGGAGGAGAACGGCCGTTCATCACCGTTTACCAGAGTGAAGATCGTTTTCAGAAATAAACTGGAGTCTGGCGAAAATCAAATTCCAGTCGAGTGTAGGGGCTTGGCGCGCCAAGCCCCTACCAGATAGGAATATTAAAAACGCCTGTGTCCAGAAATAAATTATGAGAGTGCTGAAAAGTCATGAAGCAATTTCGTGCATCTGCTTAAAAAGTGGGCATAATTTTGGCAGAAAGATAAAAATTTCGCAGCGTGAGTGGTGAACTGACGCTGCACTCAAATAGGAGAAAGGTAAAAACGATGGAACCTAATTTGACGGCAACTTGTCCTTCATGTCAGACGAAAATTCGTCTTAATAAGAAACCTTTTGTTGGATTTTTCTTTTTTTGTGATGAATGTGATGCTGAGTTAGAGGTGGTAGAACTCAACCCCGTGGTTATTTCGGAGGTGGTTGAGGAATATGAAGATTTCGATGATGATTCGGCAGTTGATGATTACGTTTATGTTGACGATGATGATTACGATGACGATGACTTTGACGAGTGAGGTTGATTAGTTAAGAGACATCACTCACATATAGTTTGATTGGGTAACGGCCGTTTCTTGTCTCTGATTGATTTCGGAAGGCAGGGAACGGCCGTTTTGTGTTTGGCATGAACATAGGATTAAAGGTACATGGTTGGATTTGTGATGAGCGTTAGAATACTTGATGGTAGTCTGACTATTTGACTACCTGTCTCCAGACTACCCGATTAAAAGCGTACCAACCGAGGCTTTCCCTTCATGAAAAAATTAAAAACCATTGACCGCCGTCTATTGACCATTCTGATTATTGTGTTTGTGCAAATGGTTGGCGGGGCCATGATCATGCCGATTCTGCCCCTTTACGCCCAAAACGAATTCCACATGTCCCCGCGAATTATTACCTTGCTGGGGACTTCCTTTTTTGCCGCCCAATTTATCGCTGGCCCTATTCTGGGGCGGATGTCAGACAAATATGGTCGAGTGCCGATTTTGATCATCAGCCAGATAGGAACGGCCGTTTCCTTCATCATGTTGGGTGCGGCGCAGAGTGTAGCCATGCTCTTCTTCGCCCGCATTTTAGATGGCATTACCGGCGGCAACATCATCGTGGCCCAAGCCTACATCACCGATGTCACCCCGCGTGAAAAGCGCACGCAATCGCTGGGATACGTTTTTGCGGCATTTGGATTGGGTTTCGTCATTGGCCCCGCCTTGGGAGCCATCTTATCAGCCCTATTTGGCACACGTGTGCCCTATTACCTGGCGGCTGTGGCGGCTGTGGTAGTGGTTCTGCTGACCTGGTTTACATTGGATGAGTCCGTGTCGCCAGAACAGCGCCGCGCCAATCGCAGTGCCAATGCCCAGAAAATGAGCCTCGGCACAATCGCGCGGAACTCGTCTCTCCTGCTCATTTTACTTGTGGCTTTTGTGGGACAATTTGGCTTGGGCTTACTGCAAGCAACCTTTGCTCTGTTTGGGCAAGCGGTTCTGTTCAAAGGATACAGTCCCCAGATGGCAACCATCGGGGTTGGGGTCATGCTGACCATTGTGGGAATCGGGCAGGTGATAACACAGGTTGCCATTTTGCCACGCGCCTTAAAGAAATTGGATGAAGCCTGGCTGGTGGTCATCGGTCTGGTAATTCGTACAATTGGCTTGTTGGGGTTTGCTTTTTTTGCCACACCACTTGTGGGGGCGTTTGCTTCTTTGTGTTTTGCGATGGGTGTTGGTTTGATGATGCCGCCGCTGCAATCCCTGTCTACCAATACCGTCTCTGATGAATTGCGTGGAGGGGTGCTCGGTGTGTATCAATCGACGATTAGCCTGTCTACGATTGCCTCCACGGCAATTGCCGGCACGATTTTCTTAATAGACCCCAGCTTCCCCTTCTTGATTGGAGCGACGTTATCGTTGGTGGTGGTAGTACCCGCGCTCTTTCTGGTTAGACAGACTCATGCTGGACGGCGTTATCCGCAAAAGAAAACGGCCGTTACCCCTTCAAACTAACAAGAGATGGAGACTAACCCAATCTCCACTCTCTATTCTCCGTTCACCAACTCATCCGGCAGTGAAAACTGTAGCCCCTTTTCTTGCAAGCGTTCCACAATCGGGTAGAAAATATCAGTTGAATTTTCATGGTCGTGGATGAGCACAATTTCTTCCGATTCTGGCCGATTTAGACCTCGGGCTCCTTCTGGCACATCTTCATCTATGCGGTCGTACACCGCTTGTAGACTGGTGATGCCATACAGCGGTTCATCAGAATTAACCGACCAGTCAAACGTGTCAAACGTCCAATACCAATCCACCTCATCAAGCAAACCCGCTTCTCGAAAATAGGTGGTGGTGATCCCAAAAGTTGGTTGTGTATAGCCCAGGTCGCGCAAATATTGTTGGATGGCTTCTTTGCGTTTTGCCCCTTCTTCCCCATACTTTGCAATGGGATAATCACCCACCAGTCCTCCCTTGTCGCCATAAGGAAAGCGGAAATATTTGGCAGGTCTGGCGACGTTAGCGCGTCGATAAATTTCTTCGATGAGGGCATCGGTTTGGCTGATTTCTTCGTAAGCTTCTTCCAAGGTAATCGCCGAGAATTGCGGATGATTGTAGCTATGATTGCCAATGATAAACCCTTTTTGGATGGCATTGATCACGGCTTCTGGGCGTTTTTCAATCTTGCGCCCTTCACAAAAGAAGATGGCAGGAATCCCTTTGTTAAAAAGGAACGCTATTTTTTGTTCCATATGGGCTGACGGGGAATCGTCGATGGTGAGGTATGCTTTTTTGATGGACATAATTTCACGGAATCTCCTTTCTCCTGTAATTAAACTGTGTCTGAAATATTATTGCAAATAAAACGGCCGTTTGATGAATAGTTGGGGGGAAACGGCCGTTTTCCTCTAGCCTTTCGCGCTGTTTTAGTGCATCATAGGGGGACTATTTCACCACTTAAACTGCACATTTCCACAACAAACTTATGGAGGCCAATTTATGGATTATAAAACCCTCGATCTAACCGATCAATTTGTGGAGTTAATCCGTCGTGCTGCCACGCAGTTGCCAGCCGACATGCGCCAGGGATTGCGCGAAGCCAAGAAAAACGAAGCACCCGGCTCCGCCGCCGAAGGCGCCCTGGACACTATCTTATTAAACGTTGACATTGCTGAAAGAAACAGCACCCCGATTTGCCAAGACACGGGAACCCCTATCTTTGAAGTGAAATACCCAATAGGCGTTTCCACCCGCAAACTGGCTGACCAAATTCGGGCAGCCGCGGCTATTGCCACAGACAGCAACTACCTGCGCCCCAATGCGGTAGACAGTCTCACGGGCAAAAACAGTGGCAACAACATCGGTGAAGACTTCCCCACCATGCACTTCCACGAGTGGGATGAAGACGCCATTCACGTAGACCTGCTGCTCAAAGGTGGCGGCTGCGAGAATGTTTCCACCCAGTACACACTGCCAAACGGCCCTCTGGGTGCTGGACGTGATCTGGAAGGCGTGCGCCGCGTGGTATTGGATGCTGTATATCAAGCCCAAGGGCGTGGTTGTGGCCCAGCCGTGCTGGGCGTTGCCATTGGCGGCGACCGTGGCTCTGGCTATCTCAAATCCAAACAGCAGCTCTTCCGTCAGTTGGATGATACCAATCCTGATCCGGAATTGGCTGCTTGGAAGAACGCATTTTCAACGAAGCAAACGAATTGGGCATTGGCCCGATGGGGTTTGGCGGTGAAACCACGGCATTGGGGGTGAAAATTGCGGCGCAGCACAGGCTGCCAGCCAGCTATTTTGTGTCTGTTGCCTACATGTGCTGGGCCAACCGCCGCGCCATCCTTGATGTGCAACTCGCAGGAGAAGAAATGGAGGTGACGTATGCCTAAGTTAACAACCCCAATTTCTGATGAAGAAATCCGCAGTTTGAAGGCGGGTGATACCGTCCATTTGAACGGCATCATCGTCACCGGACGAGATGCGGCGCATAAGTTTATGGTTGAGCATTTCATTAAGCACCCCGTGCAGCCAGAAGATGAAGAACTGTATGAAAATCTGAAAGAGCTGTTGGATGGCGGTGTGATTTATCACTGTGGCCCTGTGGTCAAAACGCATGAAGATGGTTCCTATTCCTTTGTGGCGGCTGGCCCCACCACCAGTATTCGTGAAGAAGTGTATCAGGCTGATGTGATTAAACATTTCAATCTGAAAGGGGTCATCGGCAAAGGCGGTATGGGCGTCAAGACGCTCAAGGCTTGTGAAGAACAGCCAGCCGTTTACCTGCACGCCATTGGTGGCGCGGCCAGCTACATCGCCCAATCGGTGAAGGAAGTGATTGGCGTCTACAAGCTGGATTTTGGTGTGCCGGAAGCGATGTGGGTCATTCGCGTTGAAGATTTCCCGGTTGTGGTGACGATGGATAGTCACGGCACTAGCTTACACGCAACAATCCAGGCACAGTCGAAGGAAGTTTTAGCGGGATTGATCAGCTAATATTTCTTGAGTGAAAGAATAAATAATCCGCGGATTTCGCAGATTACGCAGATTTTTGATAATAATCTGTGGTATTTGTGAAATTTGCGGATTTGTTTTTAGTAAAAGCGGGAGTTTTTGAAAAAGGCGAAACCGCTTTTACTTGAAACCATTTTGCGTGTTGGAATTTTGAAACTTTTTGTGGCCTAATCTTTTAGAATTTCATTGGAGGTAGTTATGCAGAAAGTACGATGGGGTTTGGTTTCGACGGCGAATATTAACAAGGCTTTGATTCCGGCAATTCGAGCGTCGGAGCGGGGCGAGTTGGCGGCGGTGAGCAGCCGTAGCCAAGAATCGGCGGATGCATATGCGGCGGAGTGGGATATTCCGCAGGCGTTTGCCAGCTATGAAGCGATGCTGGATTCTGATGCGGTCGATGCGGTTTATATTGGGCTGCCCAATCATCTGCACGCAGAGTGGTCGATTTATGCGCTGGAGCATGGCAAGCATGTGCTGTGTGAGAAGCCGTTTGCCCTCACGCTGGACGAGGTGGACGCGATGATTGCCGCCAGAGACCGCACGGGCAATGTGTTGGCTGAGGCGTTTATGTATCGTCATCATCCGCAAACGAAGCTGATTAAGGAAATGGTGGATAACGGCCGTTTCGGTTCCATCACAGTTATCAATGGCTTATTTAGCTTTGCGATGGGTGATCCGGCGACCAATGTGCGTATGAAACCGGAGTGGGGTGGCGGCTCGATGTGGGACGTGGGTGTATATCCCATGAGCTACATGCAAAACTTGATGGGCGGCACGCCAGAACGAGTGTTTGCCACGCAGTGGGTGGGCGAGTCTGGCGTGGATGAGGTGTTTGCGGGACAGATGGAGTATGCCAATGGCGTGATC
This sequence comes from uncultured Chloroflexia bacterium, assembly GCA_963747345.1. GTDB lineage: Bacteria > Chloroflexota > Anaerolineae > Promineifilales > Promineifilaceae. The sequence continues at coordinate 119,618 of CAVVFA010000035.1, forward strand.
GGGCAATTTAGCTGCGGTTTCCGCTCGCCTTTCCAGACTTATATTGAAATTGTGGGAACGGAAGGGAGATTGATGGTAGAACGGCCGTTTGTCAAACCCGCAAGATGGTAAAGTTTATTTCACCGACCCCGATGGCAAAACGAAGAAAATAAAAATGCCAAAGAAAGAACTTTATCTGGGTGAAGTAGAAGACATGCACGCCGCCATTTTAGACGGACAACCGCAGTTTTTAACCCTGGCCGAAACGCGAAATCATGTCAAAACCGTGTTGGCTTTATACGAATCAGCGCGCACAGGTCAACCCGTCTCCTTGTAATTTTAACGCCAGAGACGCCCCAGCGGGCGTCTCTACATGATTTTTTTATTCCACGCTTCTTCAAACAGGAGAATTTGGCTCTCGATATGGGCAGCACGCGGATCGGCGACCTCCCGATGTGCGCTAACGAGATTCATTGCATCCTCAGCCGAATAACCGCAGCCGATTAAGATGCAAGAAGCCATTGCCACACTGCGGTGACGACCTTCACGACAGTAGACCATCACTGCCTCCCCGTTAGCAATCACTGGCAACGCCTCTTTCACCCCTTTGACCAATGTCTCAACGGGAATACGGGAAAATGGCGCGTCCAGGGTTCGTAGTGTCACCATGCGAAACGGATCCATCGTATATTCTTTCGCGGGCTTGAGCCAGATCATATTGATGACAAGACGGATGTCACGAATCAAAACTTCTTCGGCAAATTCACCCCTGGGATAAGCGGCAATGTACAAATAATCAGTGATTTCAGAAATATCAAGCATGTGGGGAACCTTGAAGCGACTACAAATAGAAGACCTCCGAGGTTTCAAAAACCTCGGAGGTCTTAGAGTGGCTTAGTAAATTGACGGCACAAACGTCTGTTCTGTGATGGGTGGGCGGATATAATCGACATTTTGCTCACGTGGCGGCAGTTCGATGGGATCTGGCGTGATGTCTTCGTAGGGAATGGCGCTGAGAATGTGGGTAATGCAGTTGAGCCGCGCCTTTTTCTTGTCGTCGGCATTGACAACATACCAGGGGGCTTGTTTGATGTCGGTATAGTCAAACATGCGGTCTTTGGCTTTGGAATATTCCACCCAACGCCGCCGATCTTCCAAATCCATCGGGCTGAGTTTCCAGCGTTTGTACGGAATATCGACCCGTGCCTGGAACCGGCGCTCCTGTTCTTCATCGGCCACTGAGAACCAATATTTCAATAGGATAATGCCAGAACGCACAAGCATCCGTTCAAATTGGGGGCAGGAACGCAGGAATTCACGGTACTGTTCATCGGTGCAAAAGCCCATAACAGGTTCGACGAGGGCGCGGTTGTACCAACTGCGGTCGAAGAGGGCGATTTCGCCGCCTGCTGGCAAATGAACGACGTATTTTTGGAACCACCATTGTGTTTTTTCACGATCGCTGGGCGTGGGCAAAGCCACCACCCGGACAATGCGTGAGCTGGTGCGTTCCATGATGCGTTTGATAACGCCGCCTTTGCCTGCGCCACTGCGCCCTTCAAAGACAATGACGACGCGCAGACCTTTTTCCGCGACCCAATATTGCAGTTTAACGAGTTCTTCTTGTAAGCGGGTCAGCTCATTTTCGTAATAGCTTGTTTTGAGCTTACCGTTTGCTTTATATTGAGGCGGTTCTTTGGGCAGGAGATGTTCTTTGATTTTGATGTTTTGATAGCCAGCCGCTTCTTGATCGATGTAATGGGCGCGGGTGCTAAATTCTGCGTTTTCGGTGAGGATGCTTATTGGCGCAGTGACTTTTTTGGGTTTTGCTGCTGCATCTTTATCTTTTTTCTTCTTTGCCATGTCGTTTTACCCCCTGTTGTGAAATTATGTGGGATTTGAATAATGAACGCATTATAGCATAGAACCAGTCGGCTTATTTGCGTTGCACGGCTAGCATGGTGATGTCGTCGTATTGTCCAGCAAGGGACATGTGGGTATGAACTTTGTTAACGATGTGGTGGAGGAGGTTTGGGGCGGAAAACGGCCGTTCTCCAATACAGTCAGTCAATCGAGACTCACCAAACAATTCCCCATTTAAATCACGTGCTTCAGTAATCCCGTCTGTGTAGGCGAGCAGCGTATCTCCCTGCTCCAATTTGCCACATTTGATCTGATAGCGGGCCATTGACATTAACCCCAACGCTGGCCCTGTCGGCATCAATTTTTCCTTGATACCTTGCTCATTAAATACAAGCACAGGTGGATGACCCCCATTCAGGTAGATAAACTCACCCGTCTCCGGATCAAGAGAGGCGATGAAAAGCGTTACGAACATATTAGAATCACGATGATTATTGCCTATCTGCACATTGGTTAAGGCCACCGCATCAAATAAAGCCGCTAAATCAATTGGCAGAAAAGACTTTACGCAGTCCGGTACTTCATAATCAGCCAGGGAACTTGATAGCATATTATGATCGGCAAGAAAATAATGCTGTTGAATAAAAGCCCGCAATAAACTGCGAACTTGTGCCATAAAAATAGCGGCACCCACACCCTTATCACACACATCGGCAATAATCAGCCCCACTTTATTCAAAGGCAAATGGAAGGCATCATAAAAATCGCCAGCCACCATGCGTGATGGCTCAAAATAGGCGGCAATATCCCAGCCTGGTGGTTGCGGGATTTCTTGTGGTAAAAAACTGGCCTGTACCTTGCGCCCAATTTGAATCTCCTGTTCTGCTTGTAGCAACTCTTTTTGACGTTCTCGCAGAACATGATTGTGCATGACAACGGCCGCTTGCGACGCGAGAGATTCTGCCACCAGCTTGTGATAAACAGAAAACGGAACGATGTGATCCTCTTCTGGTGATTTGGCATTTATCAACTGCAAAACACCGATCACACCACTGTTTTTGAGAGGCACAGTTAAACAAGAGATGGAACGGTACTGGTTTTTTTCGTCGAATGCCCGTGTTTCCGAAAAATCAAATTCAGCGGCATTGTAAATATCAGGGATGCTGACCGACTTACCTTCCAAAGCCACATAGGTAGCGACGTTGTGATGGTTTGGTTGACCTGTTTCTTCGTATAGAGGTAGGGGAGAGAAAGGGACAGGTTCTTGATTGTTCCCACCATAGGCTATATTGAGAGAATGGGTGCGTAAAATGGCATAGTCCAATCTATCACCTGACCACAGATATAAAATACCGACATCAGCGTTACAGAGGTTGAGCGCTTCTTGCACAATCCGTTCCAGCAGAAAATCAAAATTTTTCTCGGCAGAGAGGGCAATACCTAAAGGCAAAACAACCTCGCGTAAGTCGTCGGCGAGCTTTTTCATGGCGTTGAATGCATTAAGACAGGAGAGTGCTTGTGCGCGGATTTCCCGCTGTTGTAAATGGGTGCTGAGACGGGTTTGTAGCAATGTTTCGTTGGTAGGCATCCGGATATAGTCGGTTGCCCCATGTTGCAGGCAAATTGTCACTAAGGGGTATTCGTCTGTTTCCGCTAATACGATAACGGGGGTTTGACTATATCGAGGATTGATACGGATGCGATTTAAAAATTCAAAATCGTTCTCACTAGCGACGTTAACATCAACCAGAATGGCATCGAATGGCTTGCTAGTGAAGAAGAATAGGCCGGTTTTACTATTTGTACAGGCTGTAACGTTGTACCAGCCTTGTTTTTTCATGGTGTCGGTTAACGTTTGAATGCGGGATTCGTTTGGGTCAACGGCAAGAAGGTTGGCGTAGCTGATTTTCATGGAGGTTATTGGTTGTCGGGACATTTGCCCCGACAAGGTGGGTAATCGCACGGTTTTTGCACGATGAGGGTACTACGGTTTCGGTTTTGCGCATGTTCGTAATGAAACTGATCCACCGCCCATAATGCTAGATAGATGCCGAGGCCGCCTAACGGCCGTTTTTCAACAACCGTCTCTAAATCTGGTGGAGGCGTGCTGCGGGGGTCGTACTCCTCTCCCGTATCCTCCAGATAAATTGTCAACTGATCATCATCATACTCCGCAGAGATAGATAAATCACCGCTGAGGCCAGCTTCCTCATAGCCGTGCATCACAATATTGGTAGCAATCTCATCCACAGCCAGCCGAACACGATGCATCCCTTGTTCATTTAAACCAGCTTCATGAGCCGCTGTCACCGCATACTTGATGACAGGTTCAATATCTTGTAACGTTCCACGAACTTTAAGAGTGTCCATTACACAACTTCCCTCTTGCATCAGCTTGCTTACGAGCAAAACGAATCGTCGATCAACGCCCCACCAAAATAACCACAGAACGAGCGCCCACCAGAAAAGTATATTGATCTTCTAGGAGCGGCTCGTCACCGGGCGTAAAAATGTCATCTGGCGAAGGCAAACTCGTATTGGCAAACAAATGCCACTGCTGTTTCCCCGGTAAATTGGGGAGTTCAAAGGAGTGACTTTCCCAGTGCATATTCATAGCAACATAGATGTAATCATCTGGTTCGCTGCCACCGCGAGCATGTTGGCCGTCCAGCATAAAGGCCAGGGTACGGCTATGATAAGACCAATCGACTTCCCAGGCATCTGTGCCATGCCAGGAGATGTCAGCAAAGCCGCTGCCGACGTAATCCTCATTACGAAAATGGGTGCGATTCCTTAAAACAGGATGTGCCTGACGGAAGGCGATGGAGTTTTTAAAGTAACGGAAGATATCTGCTTCGGATTCAACGCGAGTCCAGTCAAACCAGTTTAGCTCATTATCTTGGCAGTAGGTATTGTTGTTACCTGCTTTGGTGTGGGCAACTTCATCGCCCATCAGAATCATAGGCACGCCCTGACTTATCATGAGAATGGAGGCTGCGTTTTTGATGAGTTGACGGCGGAGCGCGTTGATGGCTGGATCGTCGGTGTGGCCTTCCTCGCCACAATTCCAACTGTAGTTGCCATTGTGGCCGTCACGATTCTTTTCTCCGTTGGCCCAGTTATGCTTTTCATTGTACGAGAAAAGGTCAGCTAATGTAAAGCCGTCATGGGCGGTAATAAAGTTGATGGAGGCGGTGGGGCCGCGTTCAGGATACAAATTGGGAGACCCTTGGATGCTTTCCGCCACACCGCCCACTTGCCCCATTTCGCCGATAAGGAAGCGGCGGACATTGTCGCGGTATTGGCCGTTCCATTCACCCCAACGGCCGTATGCCGGAAAAGAACCAACTTGATACAGACCGCCCGCGTCCCATGCTTCGGCGATGAGCTTGGTTTTGCCCAACACCGGATCATAGGCTAACGCTTCCAGCAGCGGCGGATTGGAGAGTGGTTTGCCTTGCGCATCACGCCCCAAAATGGAGGCGAGGTCGAAACGGAAGCCGTCGATGTGGAATTCGGCGACCCAATAGCGTAGGCAGTCGAGCACCATGTTGCGTACGACAGGGTTGTTGCAGTTCATGGTATTGCCGGTACCGCTAAAATTGTAATAACGGCCGTCTGGCTTCAGCATGTAATACGTTTTATTATCAATCCCCTTGAAAGAGAAGGTGTAGTCGTCGTCATTACCCCCTTCACCCGTATGGTTAAAAACAACATCTAACATGACTTCAATGCCGTTTTTATGCAGCGTCTTCACCAGGGCTTTGAACTCATCCACCTGCATTCCCAAGGCGCCAGTGGCGGCATAGCCAGCTTTAGGCGCAAAGAAACCAATAGTGCTGTAGCCCCAATAATTCTTGAGAGGTTGTTCTGTTTCCGGGTCTAGAAATGTGTTTTTTAGTTCATCAAATTCATGGATGGGCATTAGTTCCACACAGTTCACGCCCAACTCTTTGAGATAAGGAATCTTGTCGCGGATAGCGGCGAATGTGCCTGGATATTTAACGCCAGAAGACTCATGCCGGGTGAATCCGCGCACATGCATTTCATAGATGATCAGGTCTTCCGCTGGAATGCCCAGTGGCACGTCATCTACCCAATCAAAATCATCATACACCAGCAAACCCCGATGTTGGAATTGGCTGTTGTTGACAGGTGGTTTACCCCATACATTCCGGCCGCTAATTGCTTTGGCATAGGGGTCTAGCAGTATTTTTTGGCGGTTAAAGTGGTGGCCTTGATGCTTGGCATAAGGGCCATCGAAACGGAAGCCATATTCAATATTTTCATGATCGAGTTCAAAGACGATCATGGCGTAAACATTGCCGATGTGGAATTCTTTAGGGAAGGGGATTTCGCCAAGTGGCTCGGCTGCCCCGCTCTCAAATAGAACGAGTGTACATCCCGTTGCATAGCGAGAGAAGATAGCAAAGTTGACGCCTCCGGGAACAAATGTGGCGCCAAATGGATAAGCACGACCCGCGCGAAGCAAGAAATTTTCGTAGCGGTGGGTAGGGTATACGTCTATTCGATCCATTAGTTATTTAGGGTCGCAATACCTTCTTCGATACTGTCGTAATCAGTAAAAAATTCTAGAAAACCAGTAATCGACATGGTATCTTTTACAATCTCTTGCAGACCTGTTAGCACAACATGTCCCTGTTGATCTTCAATTTGACGATAAAAGAGCAGGAGCAGGCGCAGACCTGCGCTAGACATATAGGTTACATGGCTCATATCGAGTAAGATTTTGCAATCGGGGGCAATCAGAGGCAGGATTTTTTCTTGGATGCCAGGGGCGGTTTGGCGTTGTAGCTCACCATTCAAAGTAACGATGGTAACATTTTGTTCGCTGCTGATTTCAATTTCCATAGTGATAACCTAGTAGGTTGTGGTTAGATGTTAACCGAAAAAGTTCCGATGATTGTATGCGATTCTTTATGGACAAGAATTCAAGCGTATTATAACAGAAATAGACCTATGAACATGGTCAACTATTCGCTAGCCGCTCTGCACCTTCGATGCGCTCAATGAGCATGAGTTCGCTCCCTGTTTCAATCTGGAAATCGGTTTTGGGTTTTTGCTTTGCTGTTGACGCGATTGAACACAAAAAACGGGGTACAGAACAAGTCTGTACCCCGCCGAGAATCATATGTAAAATGGGTGTCTAGGTCAAAACATCGGAAACGGCCGTTTCCAAAATACCAACCATCTCATCAATTTGTGCCTCGTTAATAATCAGCGGCGGCCCCAACATAACCAAATCACCATTCACGCCATCCGCACAACCTTGCGCATAATACACAATCAGCCCCAACTCAAAGGCACGGTCAACAATATGCGTAGCAATGTGATCAGCGGCGGGAAAAGGTGCTTGGGTGGTGCGATCTTGCACAAATTCCAACGCCCAAAACAAGCCGCGTCCGCGAATATCTCCCACGTTGGGGTGTTCCGCAAAGGTCGTGGTGCAGTTTCTTTTCAAGATACGGGCCAAGTGCAGCGGCATTTTCAACCAGATTCTCTTGTTGGATAATGTTGAGCGTTGCCAAGCCAGCGGCCGCGCCCACGGCATGATGACTGTATGTGCCACCATGATTGAAATCGCCCAGCACTTGTTGGATTTGCTCCACATCCCTGCCAGCCGCAGCAATCCAGCCCAACGGGAAGTAGCCGCCAGCCGTGCCTTTAGACGTGACCAGAATATCCGGCGTCACAGACCAATGGTCAATGCCCCACCATGTACCCGTCCGCCCCATGCCCACCAGCACCTCATCGGCAATGAGCAGCACGCCATACTCGTCGCAAATCTCGCGGATGCGCGGCCAATAATCAGCAGGCGGCACGATAGCGCCCAGACCAGCCCCGCTGATCGGTTCGGCGATAAATCCGGCGACGTTTTCCGCGCCACACGCCAGAATAGATTCTTCCAGCCTGTCAGCCAGTTCACGCCCAGAGGCGGTAGAACGGTAGGGATACGGGTGCAGGATGTGGGGCATGTCTTGCATCATGCCTCTATACGGTGTGCGTAATCCGGGTCGCCCACTGACGCTGAGTGCGCCCAGAGTCATGCCGTGGTAGCTCAGGGAACGGCTGATGATGAGCGACCGATTTTGCTCGCCACGTGCCATTTGAATTTGTCGTGCCAGCTTGATAGCGCCTTCTACCACTTCTGATCCGCTGCTCAAATAGTAGAAGCGTGCCTCTGGGATGGGTACGATTTTGGCGAGTTCAGCCGAGTAATCTTCAATGACTTGGCTGGTGAACATGGTGGCGTGAACATAAGCGGCCGTTTGCGCCTGCTGGTTCATCGCCGCCACAATCTCAGAACGGCCGTGGCCCACGTTAACAACCAGCGGCCCACCGGACCCATCCAAATACCGTTTGCCGCTTTTGTCATAGAGATAGATGCCTTCGCCGTGAGAAATCATGGGGCGGGCATGGTTCATTTTTCGATAAAAAACGTGTCCTTGCGGGTGTTTATAGAGTTGTGTCATAGGGTTAAATTCTCATTTGAGTGCCAAACCTGACAGGTTTTTAGGCTTAACGATATAGCCCTTCTGTGTCTAGCTGTAAACGAATAATGTCAAGGTCTTCGGGAGTGGGTGGCGTCATCGCTTTGAGGGTGGGTGATACGCGCAGCGGCCAAGCGACATCTGCCTGGATGCTTTCGATGGTTTCCCCTTCGGCAATTTCAATGAGCGTCATTTCATGGTCTGGATTATCGAAATCAAATAGGGCGCGGTCTGTGATGACGAGCGCTGGCCCTTTGCCTGGAATTCCGAGTTGGGCTGCTTGATCCCCACCATTGAGATGACCTGGACTGGTGATGAAGTCGAGCTTTTCTACGAAAGCCCGTCCTTTAAGACGCATGATCATGAGGATTTTTTTGGCATTGATGGCAATTTCGCAGGCACCACCAGAGCCAGGAAGCCTCACTTTGGGATTTGCGTAGTCGCCGATGACGGTGGTATTGAGATTTCCATACCTGTCGATTTGTGCGCCGCCCAAGAGTGCCACATCAACCAATCCACCTTGCAGGTAATACATAAATAAATCAGACATGCTGGTTACAGAAGTGGCGCGGCTGACCAATGTGGGATCGCCGATGGAAAGGGGAAGGCGGGCGGGTTGTGCGCCGAAAACCCCGCTTTCGTATACCAGTTCTATATCTGGCGAATGGCTGCGTCGCGCTAAATTGCAGGCTATGTTGGGCAAACCAACGCCCACAAATACAACGCGGCTACCTTTTAAAGCGCGAGAGGCGTTGACGATCATGAGTTCAGAGGGAGTGGAATTCATAAATATGCTCCTAAAGGTTGAAATGAGTATCGTAGAGTGTCAATTATTCTCTGTGTGGTGTCAAGTGATAGATGTCATGTCCTGAGGTCGTGACGTTTTGTAGGAGACCTCCGAGGTTTTTAAAACCTCGGAGGTCTGTGCCCCATGAACGCCATGCCCTACAACCTTTTGCTACTGATTTTTCTTTATGCTAAAATCGCTTATGTTTATTGGTGTTTTGGGCGTTGAATTTTATAAGGAATAGGATGCAGCCAAATACTATAGCAATTTTATCTGTCACCGAAATATTTCATGATTTCAGCCAAACGCAATTGGAGTTGGTTGCTGCTATTTGTGAACCAGAAACATATCAAAAGGGCGATGTGATTTTACATGAATATGACACATCCAAAGCGCTTTATGTGATTGGTTTGGGACATGTGGAAATCATTATGAGCCCTGGTTTGGTGGGGGATGCTGAACAGCAGGAGATCGAGGCTGTGAAGTTGACGGAATTGCATCAAGGTCAGATTACGGGCGAGGTGGCTTTGGTGGATGAAGGCACGCGGTCTGCGACGGTGAAGGTTGGCGAAGATGACACTTATTTGCTTAAGATCCATCGGGATCGATTAATGATGTTGTGCGATACTTACCCAGAGTTAGGGTATAAGTTGATGAAGAATTTGGCGGCAGATTTGGCTTTTAAGATCCGGAATACTGATTTGACGGTTCGGCAGTTGCAGTTGATGTTGTCGCAGTCATAAGTTCAGACTGTTGGGCTTATATAAGCTGTTGAGCTTGTCCTTGTTGAGGGCATGATTGTCAATTCCGGTTTGGCTGAGCCAACCGGTTTTTTTTTGCACGACAGGTGATGTTTGACAGGTAAGGCACGACAAATGTGCCACGATTGGAAAGGCAGTGATGAAGGTCGAAGTAGTAAGCATTGGAACTGAATTGCTGATGAGTGATGTGCTTGACACGAATTCTGCATATATTTCTCGTAGTTTGCAGATGATTGGCGCGGAGTTAATTTATAAGGTTACGGTTGGCGATAATTTGGAGCGAATTACGGAATCTTTTTTGGTGGCAATGGAACGGGCGGATGTGGTGTTTGCGATTGGCGGTTTGGGAACGGCCGTTAATGATTTAACAAAAGCGGCGGCGGCGGCGGCTACTGGGTTGGAATACGATCCAGACGAGGATGTTGTGATTGATGCCATACCCATTGATGTCGCCTCTGGACATTCTGCTTCCTTTTTTATTGAAACAAATGGCAGGTTGTTATTTTGCTTACCAGGGAATCGGCGGGAGATGGCTTATATATTGGAAACGGCCGTTTTCCCCTATCTTCAGCGCCAGCAACAGCTAAAATCCGGTTGGGTCTTGCTGCGCACCGTGGGAATCATGGAAAGCAACATTCGCCACATGTTGTCAGACATTGTCGTAGAACCGAATCAGACCCTCTCTTTTGACTCCTATGCTGGGCAAACCAATATCCGCTTATCAGTCGAAGCGGGTAACGAGCGCGAGATTGAAACACAGTTAACAGAACTTAACCTTAAAGTACGCAGCCGATTAGGCGATCACATCTATGGTGAAGGGAATGACCAGTTAGAAGTGATTATTCTCAATATGCTGCGACATAAAAATTACAAATTAGCCATTATTGAGTGTAATACCAGCCGTTATTTAGCACACGCTTTGGCCAAAGTGCCTAATCATGATGCTGTGATAGAAACGTTATCTTTTAACACATCTGATGAACTGGCGACTTATTTAGGCATAAATCCATTGGTATCTCATGAAGAATTTACACGGTGGTGCCGTTTGGTAGCTGAACAATTACGTCTTAAACAAGAGGTTGATTTGAGTTTGTTTTTATATAGCCATGTAAACCAGGGTGGGGTGCAGCTTAGTTCCTTTTTATCTTCAAACCTGGGTGTTTCCGTGACACAACGTTCCTTTGGCGGCCATCCAGAGAATATCAACCATTGGGCAAGTACCTTGGGATTATCACATTTGCATCGATGGTTCCTGGCTCACTCCGTAGGATAATTTATGAAAATCGGCATGGTAACATCATGTTACAAGCCTGTCGTTAACGGCGTCACCCACATGGTTTCTTCCTATAAACGGGAATTAGAAGCGATGGGGCATGAGGTTTATGTATTTACATTGGGGCTACCAGACCCGGCAGGTGAAGATAGCAATGTCATCCGCTCCCCAGCCATCCCGTTCAAGGATGGTTATTACATGAGCCTGCGTTACAGTCGTGAAGCGCAAAAACTTATGTACCAAATGGATATTTTGCATTGCCACCACCTTATTATGAGTGTGGAACTGGCTCATCGCTACGCCAACTGCCCTGTCATTTACACCAACCATACGCGCTATGATTTGTATGCTAACAGCATCGCATCTCTGCCGCAGCCAGCTGCTGATGTGCTGATGCGCCAGATTTGGCCGGAGTTTTCTGATTTTGCCGATGTGGTAATCACTCCTTCAGAAAGTGTGCGTCAGGTTATGTTGGATTTTGGGGTTCGCCGACCCATCGAGGTAATCGAAAATGGGGTGGATTTGGTGCCATTCCACAATCCATCTGCGCCTAAAATAAAATCAGACCTGGGGGTTCCAGAAACGGCCGTTCTTGCTATCTATGTTGGTCGTTTAGCCACAGAAAAAAATCTATACACCTTACTGAATCAAGTGGCAGCGGCACGGGATATTGTACCTAATCTGCATCTCGCTTTAGGGGGGCGAGGTGAACTAGAAGAGGCGCTGCACCGATATGCGGAAGAACTAGGCATTACAGATGCTGTTCATTTTTTAGGCAGCATCCCGTATGAAGAACTGCCCAACTACCTGTCTGCCGCCGACTTTTTTGTGACTGCCTCCACTTCAGAAGTGCATCCACTGACCGTGATCGAGGCGATGGCTTCTGGCTTGCCTGTGGCGGCTTCTGTGGCTCCCGGCATTGTCGATACCGTTACTTCCGGTGAAACCGGCTTTTTGGTTCATAACCCAGACACGGGTTTAGCGGGAGCCATCGTGGGGCTGGCTTTAGATGAGAACCGACGGCAGGTTATGGGACAAAAAGCCAAAGCTGACAGCGAACTTTATGACATCAAAAAAACCGTTCAGCGTACAGTGGCACTGTATGAAAAACTGCAAGGCACTCGTCCTGATTTAATCCGTAAAAAACGGCATGGTCGGTGGCTCCGCCAGGAAGCAAAATGGCTGCCTGTTCTCGACCAACTTTCAGCCTTGCTTCGCAGTGACAAAACGGGTACAGCTCCCTTGAGTTTGAAATGGTATTCTAACCCAGATCAGAGCGAAAATGGGATTCAAAAAGCAGAAGATTTGGATGGCGGTCGATGACTGATGGGCGTAAGCAGTTGGGCGCCTGGGGAGAGTCTGTCGCCGCTCACCACCTGGAAGCAAAAGGGTATCGCATTGTTACCCGCAACTGGCGCTGCACCCACGGTGAAGTTGACCTCATTGCCCAGGCAGGCGAAGAATTGGTGTTTGTCGAAGTAAAAACGCGGCGCGGCCAAGAAATGGGTTCCCCGGAAGAAGGACTTACTCCCATCAAACAGAAAAAATTGATGAAATTGGCGCAAGTTTATGTGGCCGAACATGCTCTCGATGTCGATTGGCGTATCGATTTGGTGGCAGTTGAGTTGGATAAAAGCGGTAAATTGCTGCGCTGTGAACATATTCCGAATGCGGTTTTAGGCTGGTGAGGGGAAAGGATGAAGGCGGAAGGATGAGGGATGAAAGTAAAAAGCTGCTGGTGATTTTGGGGCCAACGGCCGTTGGTAAAACAGCCCTGTCGCTCCAGATTGCAGAACAGTTTGATGGCGAGATTATTTCTGCCGATTCGCGCTATTTTTATCGGGGGATGGACATTGGCACGGCGAAACCCTCTGCCGCCGAGCAAGCACAAGCTCCCCACCACCTCATCGACATCTGCAACCCGGATGAAACGCTGACGCTCGGTGAATATCAACGACTGGCGTATAAGACGATAGATACTGTGCTGGAAAACGGCCGTTTACCCATTTTAGTGGGTGGCACAGGCCAATACGTTAAAGCCGTGGTTGAAGGCTGGGGTATCCCCGAAGTGCCGCCGCATCCAGACCTGCGGAAAGCCCTGGAATCATTGGGTGGCCCAGAATTAGCCCGTTGGCTGCAACGGCTCGATGCCACTGCCGCCGAGCGAATCGATCCGCGCAACGTGCGCCGTGTGGTGCGCGCCTTGGAAGTCACGCTGGTCACCGGTCAGCCCATTACCGAATTGCAGCGCAAAACCCCGCCGCCCTACAACATTCAAATGATTGGCCTCATTCGAGACCGAGACACGCTCTACCAACGCATCGATCAGCGGGTAGACCAGATGATGACGGCTGGTTTGTTGGCCGAATTAGAAGGGTTACGCGAGGCGGGTTACGGCCGTTCTTTGCCCGCGATGAGTGGTTTGGGGTATCAACAATTGTGGGCGTATCTTGAGGGGGAAATGACGCTGGATGAGGCTGTGGAGCGCATTAAATTTGAAACCCACCGCTTTGCTCGCCAGCAGAATACCTGGTTTGGGCAAGACGACCCCTGTATTGATTGGTTTGAGATGGGGGGCGATGGGGGAGAAACGGCCGTTACCCACCAAACCGTTATAGCCCACATCCAATCCTGGCTAAACGATTAAATTTCTGTTCTGCTAATGCGGGTAGCCTGGATACTTGCCGCTAGAATAAAGGCGCTCATTCCCAACGCAAAAACGCCACATAAACCAGTAAAAAGAAAAACCAACAGTAACGAATCCATACCACCAACTCCTTTCCAATACCAATCATCATGTTCAGGAACCCTTATTATAAACAAGAAATGGGTTGGATTTTGTATGGTTGGTACCTATTGCCTATAATATACTGTCAACGGGCATAATCTGACATTTTGTCTTCTGGTTGCATGTGGCAAGTTGCAGGTAGCAAGTGAATTTTTCCAGAGTAACTTGCAACATGCAACTTGTAACTTGCCACCAATTAAAATGTAACTTTATGACCACGCTGAGTATACTTTCATCATGACTGACTTACTTGATCGTCCACTGGAAGATCCTATCCTATCTGTAGAACCAGAAACCATTTCTCAGAAAATGATTCTGGCAGAACGATATGAAGTTGTAAATAAACTGGCTGGCGGTATGGGGCTGGTTTATTTGTGTCGTGACATACCTACCAGCGAACTCGTTGCCCTCAAAACATTCAAACCAGAATACCTCTCCCATCGCATGGCCCGCGATTTGTTTTTGCGTGAAGGCACGATGTGGGTTGAACTGGGCAGCCATCCCAACATCGTTCGCGCTTACCGCGTCGAACGCATTGGCGATGGGCGCGAAGTGTATCTTGTTTTGGAATGGATTGTGCAGCCAGAAGGGAAAGCCAGCCCTTCTTTACGTTCCTGGATGCCTCGAGGACGGCCGTTATCCGTCCAACAAGCCTTACTCTTCACTCTCCATATCGTGAGGGGTATGAAACACGCCACAAAAAAAATTCCCGGCCTCGTTCACCGCGATCTTAAACCAGAAAACGTACTCGTCGGCCATGACGGGGTGGCACGTGTCACCGACTTTGGTTTGGCTGGCACCCTGACTGGCATGGGCGCAGACCTCGTTACCTTGCCAGCCAGTCAAGAAAACTTTGGGCGGACGCAGTTAACCAGGGGAATCGTAGGCACGCCGTTATACATGGCGCCCGAACAATGGCAGCATCAACCACTCGATGCGCGCGCCGATATGTATGCCCTCGGCTGTATCCTTTACGAAATGGTGAGCGGCCGTTTTGCGGCCAATGGGAAAACACGCGAAGAAATTCGAGAAATTCACCTCTCCGGAGCCATTCAACCACCGCCAGCCGATTTGCCCAAAGAAGTTGTTCGCTTTTTGCTCAACTGCCTCATGGTCAATCCAGATCAACGGTATCGTAATTGGCTGGCAATGGAAGAAGCCCTCATTGAAGTCTATAAAACCGTTGTCTCCCTTGACGTGCCTACCGAACGGGTCGCTGGCGACACCACCAAAGACGAGCGTATTGCCCTCGGACAATCCTACAACAGCATGGGACTTTCCTATCTTGACATTGGCAAACTCGATGTGGCCGTCATGTACTTTGAACAGGCAGTCATCATCGCCCGTACTGAAAGAGCTGCCGACCTTGAAAGCGCTGGCTTAGGCAATTTAGGGGAAGTGTATCGCGTGATGGGCTATGGTAAACGGTCTGTTGAATTTCATGAAGAACAACTGACTATCGCCCATGAGACAGGGAATCGGGCGGAGCAAGGCCGTGCTCTAGGCGAATTGGGGCAAGCCTATCGCGCGTTGAAAGACCCCCGCCGAGCCATCCGCTTTCATGAACAGCAGCTTGCCATCGCCCAAGAGTTAGGCGACCGGTACAAAGAAGCCGCCGCGTTAGATAGTCTTGCCTTAACGTATCATCAACTTGGTAAAGTGAACAAAGCCGTCGATCTAAATAAAGAAACATTGGCCATTGCCACCAGCATTGGTGATCAGGTGCGTATAAAAAGCGTCTTGAGCCATATGGGGCGCATTTATTTAGGTGATGGGCAATACCAATGAGGCGTCTGCCTTATTTAAGCAAAGCCTGGCACTATCGCGCCAAATGGGTGATCGCCTGGGCGAGGGTGAATCGTTTAGCGATTTGGGTGATTTGTATTTATCCATGGGGCAAACAGATCGTGCCATTGAATTATACAAATTGGCTTTGAAAATTTCTCAAGAAAGCAACAATGGCATTCATGAAATCCAGATTTTTAATCGACTAGGTGATTTGCATTATCGAATGAATGAATTGTCATTGGCAGAAACATATTACCGTGATGCGCTGGCTATTGCCAAACAGATGAGTACTCAAGCCAGCGAGATGGATTTGATGGGGAAACTGGGTGACGTTTATATGGTGATTGGTGATTCTATGCAGGCGGCCAGTTTCTATAAGCGCCAATTAGTTATTTCTCGTGATTTGGGAAATCGTGAGGCGGGCAAGAAAGCGTTGGTGGGTATTGGCGAATCGTATGAATTATGGGGCGACCCCACACGTGCCATTGATTATTTTGAGAAATATCTGGCTATTGCGCGTAAAGAACGGGATTGGGTGGCTGTAACAGATATGTTGTATGCTCTGGGTGAACGCTACCAAAAAGTTAAACAACTTGTACCAGCTTACCATGCGTTTGAAGAGTTTGTGGCGTTGATGGATAAGGCTGGTAATCAAGAAGCGGTGGTGGATGGCCTGAATCAAATGGGAAATGTCTCTCGTGATGGCAGCAGTAGTAAGAATGCTATTGATTTGTACAGTAAAGCGTTGGATATTGCCCGTGCCAATGGAGATTTAGTGGGCGAGTCTTGGACGTTAGGCAATATGAGCATTGCTTTTAATCTCATGGGGAAGCAGTGGCAAGCGACTCGATTTGGTGACAGGTCGCTGAAAACGGCCGAAAAGAGTAAGAAAAAAGCACCTATTGCGCGAGCCCATTATCGTGTGGCGCTGGTTGCCTATCGTCAAGAAAAATGGGACAAGGCTTTGGAAAGTGGACAGCTTGCTTTTGATCTTTTCAGCAGTATGGATGATGATGATATGCAGGAAAAGAGCCAACGTTTGTTGGATGCCATTCAAAAGCGTAATAAGCGAACGGAGTTGCTTGGTTAGCTGAAAACTGTTTCCAGGTTGGGCAGAAGTTTATCTGCCGAGTTTATTTTTCCCCCACTATCAATTAAAAGATAATGACCGGATTCTCGTGGATTGGCGTGTTTGGCGCTGGCTAAACGGAGTTGTTGTTTGTTGACAAGGGTATAACCGCCTTCGCAATCGATGTGACCGGTGACGAGAACGCGCTGGGGATAAAACTCATGGGAGAGGGCGTGGAGCAGTTCTTTTTGATAGAGGGGGTAGGCTGAACCATGCTGTATTTCATTCCGCGTAAACAAAGCATCCCATAACAGGCTCATGTCGGGGTGGCGGCTGAGGGCGACGGAACCAATGAGGGGGTCATCGTAGCGGGGATCGTGGGGGCTGGTGATGGCGAAGTTGTCGTGGACGAGTTGGTCGTAGGTGGTTCTGTTTTGGCGAGCGAGTAGGGTGCGGTAGCCGGGGCGTGATTCTAGGGGGATGGTAACGGCCGTTTCTGCCAAAATCCTCTCATGTGACAATCCAAACAAACGCCGGTCCACCCCCGGAAAAGCCCCCGCATGACACAGGGTTATGCCCGCTTTTGTACGCACATAAAACGGCAAACTGTCCAGCAACGCCATGATTTGGGGACGATGCTCACCCATTGAATGGGATAGCGCCCATTCAAAGCGAGGTGTGAACAAATCATTTCCTTTTTGCAGGGTGATGGTGTAACGATGGGGGAATTCGTGGTTGCCCATCAAGTAGATAAGGCGATCTCCCAATTCTTCTTTCAGGTGGATGATGTCCAGAATCATTTCCAGCGAGTCATCTGGAGCAGGTGGGGTGCGGTGCAGCAAATCGCCCGTCAGGATGAAGAAATCGGCTTGGCCGCGGGCGTGCAAGTCAAGAAAGCGATCTCGATAACGGGTATACGCTTCGCCATCGCCATGCAAATCGGTGACGACCATGGCGATGCCTGCTTCCAGGTTGATGACGCGGTTCCAAGTCATAAAAATAGTGTACAGTTTTCAGTGAACAGTGAATAGTCCTGCCACCGTTCACTGTTCACTGATTACTGACCGGCGGTCACAGAAATCGTAGCCAGGGCGAGACTGCCACCATTCGTTACAGGAGCGCGGGTCTTGGAAAGCGCCGGTGTCTGCAATGGCGACGACCATGTTTTGCAGGCTCGTCGTGCCAAAAATTTGTCCGGTTGCCAGGGTGGGCAATTGATAGTTGGCGTTGGGATATTGGTAACGGGGGCCAGAGGGCGTATCCAGAGTGTTGTACAACTTGAGCAGGTTTGGATCGGTGCAGATGTGGTCGATGTGGATAGTGTAGCCAACGGCGGCAGAATCATGGCGCGTGTAGTGCAGAGTCACGGTGTTGGCATCGGCAAAAAGCACGATGACTTCTTGTCCACCGCCGATTTCATAGCCGGAGACGGGTGTGTGCAGGGTTTTGCCAGGAGGGAGGGAGAAGGAAACGGCCGTTGTCGGATAATCATTTATGGGAGCATCCCGGATACCAGGATTGGGCGAGGCTGCCCACTGCCACTGATACACTCGATAAAATTCAGCAAATGGCGGCACCTGATACGGACTGAAAAGCGTGGCAAATTGTGGTGGCTGGGTAGAATCCCCAGAACCATAATCAACCAAGTCTCGCCTGAGATTGGGATCCGTGTTGGCAACATAGCCGCGTAGTTCGATATTTTTGTCAGCGTGGTTGGTGGCGGGGCGCACCGGATTATCGGTGTCGTGCTGAAAAACTATGCCGCTGATATAAGTGTTGCTTGAACTGGTGGCACAGGTAAATGCCACAGGTTTTATCACAATAGGCAAATACGCTCTGGGAATGAGATCCCCTTGTTGTTCGGCGTTAGATTGTACGATTGTGCTCACTAATACGAGCAAAGAGAACGTCAATACAATGATTGCTTTTTTCATAGATAATCGATTTTCCTGTTGCTTAAGGACGGCCAGCAGTAAGGAAACAGAGAACAGCTAGTGTTCAGCTAGTTATTGCTCAGTAAACGGTTTTACTGTTCACTGAACACTGGTTACTGTTCACTTTTACTTGTGCCGTTTTTCCAACTCCGCACACACCTCAGCCCACGTCAGGTCTTGAGAAGCGAGGGTCACGAGCAAATGGTAGACGAGGTCGGCCGATTCTTCGATGATGCGTTCCTTGCCCTGGCCTTTGACAGCGATGATGATTTCTACGGCTTCTTCGCCTACTTTTTTGATGATTTCGTCTTCGCCGTCGTCGAACAGGCTGTTGGTGTAGGAGCCGGGTTTCGGGTTGAGTTTACGGTCTTGAATGGTGGCGAATAAGGTGTCGATAAAGTCTGTCATTTTGGATTCCTTTGTCGGATTCAATAGTTTTTTAAGTCTTCTAATCTTCAGTCTTTCTAGTTTTGTAAAAAAGCAGCTCACTTCGCCAGTGTGGCAGGCGGGGCCAGCCGAGTCAACCAGGATGAGCAGGGTGTCGCCGTCGCAGTCAACGCGGATTTCCTGGACGTGCTGGATGTTGCCGGAGGTGGCGCCTTTGTGCCAGATTTCCTGGCGGCTGCGGCTCCAGAAGTGGGTTTCGCCGGTTTCTTGGGTGAGGCGCAGGGATTCGGCGTTCATCCAGGCGACCATGAGGACTTCGCGGGTGGTGTGGTGTTGGATAACGGCCGTTATCAGCCCACTTTCTCATTCAAATTTTCTAATTCCATGAATATATATCCTTGATGGTTTAACCGAAATTGAATGGAATATTATGTGCAAAAGCTTGTTTGTTAATTGTATCGGCGATTGCAACCTTGTCGTCTTGGTCGAAATAATTGAGACTAATTTCTTTTCCTTTTTTATTTTCCTCCCAAAGCAAAATCATTGGTGTTAAATCGAATGTCAATGTAATAGTGCAATGATTTGCTCCCAGGGAAATGCAGGAGTATTGTTTGCCATGAGTATAGGAAATCCAGTTATTGTCTACTAGAATTTGGCATCAACACGTTGTGCTCTCCCATATCGAAAAGGTTAGTGCGAATGGAAGCCCAATGATTACCAAAGTTATGAGTATTGTCTCCATTCCCGGTTGAATTTTCACGAACCTTGTATGCTAACCCAGAACTAAACATACTCGCAAAACGCTAGCCCTATTGCTAGAGCAAATCCCCGAATTTCCCATCGACTACTTTGATTTCTGCGGGCAGTGTGAGAGGCATTTCCCATGGAACGAATTGGCTCTTCGTCTTGTTTTCTCGAACTGCAATAGTTCAATCTGAGTTTGGGGTGGATGTATTGAGCGTGGTACCCAATTTCCAATAGTATGCATGAACAAAACTCTGTCTTCTTTGGGCGGCAGTGAACGCAAATTTATGTGTAGTTGTTGAGATGATGTGCTGAAAACTAGTAGATTCCTGTTTTATTTCGACCTTCAAATGCTCTATCGTCTGTTCTGGTTTATAATAATCGAATTTTGATTGAGTGTTTGGCAATGTAAGTTGATTTGACATGATACTTTTATTTCCCAGAACCAACCCGATGAACGAGGTTTGTCGCAATTGCCAGATTAAGATTCCTAGGAAAATCAAGCAGATCAGGACAGACACGTTAGTAATCAGTGAGGGGTTGCTATGTTCGAAATAGCGGTTGTATGAGTAGTATCAGCAGGCAGCCATACATAAGGATAGCGAATTGTTTTCCCAGCAATTAAACGTAAAAACTGTTAATGTGAGTTTGCTTGATGACTTATAGTTAAAGGATCGGTAGTCATTGGTTATTGTAGAAGTGATAGACCGTCGTAACCGCAATCCCCTGCTCTGCCAGATAATCCTTCACTTCCGCAATCGTCATCTGCTTGTAGTGGAACAGCGACGCCGCCAGCGCCGCGTCCGCCTTGCCCTCGGTGAGCGCCTGGGCAAAGTGGGCCAGCGTACCCGCCCCGCCAGAAGCAATCACCGGAATGTTGACCGCCTCGGCGATGGCGCGGGTCAGTTCCAGGTCGTAGCCTGCCTGCGTGCCGTCGCCGTCCATGCTCGTCAGCAGGATTTCGCCCGCGCCGCGCCGTTCCGCTTCTCTGCGCCCACTCGACCGCATCCAGGCCAGTGGGGGTGCGTCCGCCGGAGACGAAGACTTCCCAACGAGGGGAGATTGGAGATTGGAGATTGGAGATTGTGCAGTCGGCTGACGTCCAATCTTGATCTTTCAATCTTTAATCTCTCATCTGTTGCACTACTCTTTCGCGTCAATCGCCACCACAATCGCCTGACTGCCAAAGGCTTCTGCGCCCTGGCTGATGAGTTCGGGGGTGCGCACGGCGGCGGAGTTGATGCTGATTTTGTCCGCGCCGGAGCGCAGAATGTCGCGCATGTCGTCTACGGTGCGGATGCCGCCGCCGACGGTGAAGGGGATGAAGACTTGCTCGGCGACCGCTTTCGCCATCTCGATGACGGTTTCCCGCGCTTCGTGGGTGGCGGTGATGTCGAGGAAGACGAGTTCGTCGGCGCCAGCGTCGTCATACACTTTGGCTTGCTCGACTGGATCGCCCGCGTCGCGCAGTTCCACAAAATTGATACCTTTGACCACACGGCCGTTTTTGACATCTAAACAGGGAATGATTCGTTTTGCTAGCATGAAAACCTCTTGTTTGTTTAACGGTTATAAAATCGTTTGCAGTTCTTCCAGTTTCTGAATGTTGTAGGTGACAGGCATAGCAGTTGGCTTGTTGCCTGGGTTATACCAGCAGGTATCAATGCCATAGTTCAACCCGCCCTGCATGTCTGATGATAAGCTGTCGCCGATGATGAGAACGGCCGTTTTCCCAGGCCAGCCCATCAGCGCAAACGCCGCGTCAAAAATGGCCGGGTCTGGTTTCGCCACCCCCAACTCCTCCGAAATGACAAACGCTTCCACAAATTCATGGATGGGCGAGTTTTCCAGGCGGGGCCGCTGCACGTCGGCGATGCCGTTGGTGATGATGGCGATGTGGTATTCGGCGGCCAATTGCCGGATAAGCGCCTCTGCGCCCTCCAACAAGTGCCCAGCCTGAGACAGGTTGACCAGGTATTGGCGGCTGAAGGCTTCGGGGTCTAGCGCCAGCCCCACTTCCGCAAACAGGCGGCGAAAGCGTTCCGCGCGCAGCGCCTGTTGCGTGATGTGGCCCAATTCATAATCGCGCCAGATTTGGGCGTTGATGACGCGGTACTGCACCGAATGCGCTTGGTTGAAATCTAGCCCAAATTGAGCAAAACTTTTTGCCAGCGCTGTCGCTTCTGCGGCGTCATAGTCAAACAGAGTATTATCAGCGTCGAACATGAGCCAGGAATAAGTAGGCATGAGTTAGTTGTCCTTTTTCAGGCTGGAAAATGCTTGAGCTAAATCGATCCGCCCATCATAAATGGCGCGACCAGTGATGACGCCGCTGACGCCCTGGCTGGCTAAAGCGTGGCAGTTGGTGATGTCGTCCAGGGTTGCCACACCACCTGAAGCGATGACTTGCAGACCGGTGGCCTGCGCTAAAGCCGCAGTCGCCTCGGCATTGACGCCGGTGAGCACGCCGTCGCGACTGATATCGGTGTAGATGATGGTTTGTACGCCGAGTGTTTTCATGTGGGTGCCAAGGGTTATGGGGGAAACGGCCGTTCCCTGCATCCAGCCCCTCGTTTTCACCTCGCCATCTCGCGCGTCAATGCCCACCACGATATGCGCCGCGCCATACCGCGCCATCGCTTGCGCCACCAAATCAGGGTTCTCAATAGCGACGGTTCCCAGGATGACTCGGGCTGCGCCAGCGTCTAATGCTCGTTCGATGTCGGCCAACGCTCGAATGCCGCCGCCAAACTGTACTTTTGCGCCGAGTTGGGTCAGTTTGGGCAGCGCCGTCCAGTTCGCAGAGCCTTTTTCATTAAATGCGCCGTCTAAATTGACGACATGGAGCCATTCCGCGCCAGCATCGATCCATTTCTGGCCCATTTTGGCCGGATCATCGCCGAACACGGTTTCTCTGTTCGGGTCGCCGTATTGCAGCCGCACGACACGGCCGTTTCGTAAATCAATTGCGGGGTAGATTGTGAATGACATACGTTTCCTTTTTCTACCGCAAAGTGCGCAAAGTTTTTTCTTCGCGTTCTTTGCGTGCTTTGCGGTTAAATATTGACAAAGTTTTTCAGAATATTTAGACCAACCGCCTGACTTTTCTCAGGATGGAATTGCAGACCGTAGACGTTATCCTTTTGCACCACAGAGGCAAAGGGGAAACCATAATCAGTCCAGGCGAGAACGGCCGTTGCGTCAGCCGGATCGCAGTAATAGGAGTGGACAAAGTAGGTGTAGTCGCCCGTTTCCACGCCAGCCAACAGCGGGCTTTCCCAGGCCGGTTCAAGCTGGTTCCAGCCCATGTGGGGAATTTTTAGAGACTGGAGATTGGAGATTGGAGATTGTGTCTCGTTACCTTCATTGACAATTGACAATTGACCCACTTGCCCTGAGCTTGTCGAAGGATTAGCTATTGACAATTTTGCTGGAAATCGTTTCACCTTGCCCGCCATCAAGCCCAATCCCTGATGAATGCCCATTTCATTGCTTTCATCAAACATGAGCTGCATCCCGACGCAGATGCCCAGGAAAGGAATACCTTTGGCGACGGTTTCCTGGATGGCTTCGGGCAGATTGCGCTGGTGCAGTCCAGCCATCCCGGAGCCAAACGCGCCGACGCCGGGCAGTACCAGTTTCGTCGCCCGCCGCACCACTTCCGGGTCTTCGGTCAGTTCCACTTCTGCGCCAATATATTCAAATGCTTTTTGCGCGGAACGGATGTTGCTCGCGCCGTAGTCGATCATGGTTATCATGTTTGTCTCCGTTTTTCAGTGAACAGTTTACAGTGTTCAGTGTTCGCGCTCACTGTTTACTGTACACTGTACACTGGTCACTGATTTTCCCAATCTTTCGCCCACCATTCTACGTGGGGCATGTCGCTGTCATAGGCGGCCTGGATGATGGCTTTTGCCTCGACGGGTACTCTTTTTAGCGAAATGTCTAGCTGCTCACCCTGGCTGGTGACGATGGCGTATTCTGCCCAGGGTGGATTGCTGATTTTCTCGCCGATTTTGAGGTAGGGCAGGCCCACGCTGCCGGGATTGACGAGCAATGTGTTTTCATGGCGACGCAGTAGAGGCACGTGGGTGTGACCACTGAAAACGGCCGTTACGTCCACCCCCACCAATATTTCAGCCAATTTCTCCTGAGGCGTATCGGCAAAGATACCTTCATTGTAGTTTCGGGGAGAACCGTGACAGCAGAGTAGGGAACGGCCGTTATCCAATTCTACTTTAACGGTAGGCTGAAACGTGCGGATAAACGCCCTGTCTGCTTCGGTAAGCTGTTCAGCAGCCCACAATTCCACCTCATACAACTTCTGGTCATCGTCCGTGTGGATGGTAAACGGCGTAGGCGATAATACCCAATCATCCGTATTGCCCATCACCACCGGACAGTCCAGCGCTTGCAGCCGCGCCAGCGCCTCCCGTGGCTGCGGCCCGCTGACCACCACGTCGCCTAAACAAATCATCTTGTCCGCGTTCTCTCGTTCAATGGCAGCCAAAATCACTTCAAACGCAACATCATTACCGTGAATGTCAGAAAAAATCGCAATTTTCATATACTTCCACCTTCCAATTATTTCAACAGGTAAGTGATGGTTGTCATCACCAATATAACAGCACCCACGACAGCTAAAATCAGCCCAAATGGAGTAAAAAACAAACCCAAGATTCTGTTTTGCCAAAGCCAATATGATTTTGGCAGAATCCCCAAAAAACCTTCGCTAGATTTACCGAACAGGGAGGACGCGATGAGCATGTCATGGTGTTCTTCTGCGGACATGGTCCAGGAAGCGATGGTGATCACTAGCCCTGTAACAAACGCAACCAATCCTGCGACCAAGAACATGAAACCCATGGCAAATGATTCTGCCCATTCTTGCTCTGGCTGTGAAATGTATGGTTTAAGGGCCAGGTCAAACACCATAAAACATAGAAAGACGACCAGCCATATTCCAGAAGCTGTCCAACTCACCTTTTTTACCGTTTTGACAGATATTTTTGCCATGCCTGGTTCGTCTTGTTCGTCAGTGAACCGTTCACTGTAAACCGTACACTGTTAACTGTTCACTATTCTACGCCGTTACTGTTCCCTTCGTGCTGGCGACATCTGTGCGGCGGGGGTCTAGTTCAACGGCCGTTCTCAAAGCTCGTGCCAATGCTTTAAACAACGCTTCCGCTTTGTGGTGGTCGTTGCGGCCTTCGACTTTGGCGTGCAGGGTCAAACGGGCGTGTACGGCGACCGACTCGAAGAAATGCTGCACCAAATCGGTGGGGAACTGGCCGATGGCGGGCGTGGCCCATTCCGCCTGGAAGACGGTGTAGGGACGGCCGCTGAAATCGAGCGCCACAAAACCGAGCGCTTCGTCCATGGGCACGTAGGCGTGGCCGACGCGGTTGATGCCTTTGCGGTCGCCCAGCGCTTCGTTGAGAACCTGCCCCAAAACAATGCCCACGTCTTCGATGGTGTGGTGGCTGTCGATGTGCAGATCGCCCTGCGCCTGCACTTGCAGATCAAAGAGGCCATGAACGGCAACGGCCGTTAACATATGGTCCAAAAAGCCAACACCGGTGCTGATGTCGTGCTGGCCTGTGCCGTCCAGGTTGAGGGTGATGGTAATGTCGGTCTCGCCGGTGGTGCGTTGGATGGTTGCTGTTCGTCATGATTCCCTCAAAAAAAGTTACACAGAGAGCACGAAAGGGACAAAGGAATTTTTCTCTGATCTCTCTGTGTTCTCGTGTTCCTTTGATCTTTGTTCCAAAATTCTCCTAAAATACCCAGAATTCGTCTCGCATCCAATTATAAGCCGCTTCCTGCCCGGTTTTGGCATAAAAACGGAAACTGTCCAGAGCGATGTAACATTGGCAGCAGCGAAATCGCTCTTCGTAGTGAGGGATGATTCTGTTTTGCGTTTGGTAATAGTGCCGGAAACGGCCGTTTATGTCCAGTGGCGGTGTCCACATACCAGCCCACATATCCAACCAGACCACATCATAGAGAAAATCACCGTAGACGGCGTTGGCCCAATCGAGAACGGCCGTTAACTTCCCATTTTTCGCCAAAGCATTATCCGAGCCAAAATCAGCATGAACCAGAAACCGTTCAGTTGGCGCGTAGATTAGCAGCGATTCCATTTCCGCATAAACACGGTCAAACAAATCGCGCTCCAGAAACGTGGTCTCGAAGAGAGTGTGCCATTTGCCATAAAACCAGCGTTCATCTTCCTCTTCGTACACGTGGCGCAAATGCTCCGGCCAGCTTGCCGCCAGTCCCACGCCTCGTTCATTGAATGAGCCATAGCCGCTGGCGTCACGCACATCGGTCTGGTGAATGGCATCCAGCGTTTCTATGAGAGATGGCAAAAGCTGCAAATATTCCGCTTCTGAAAGTCGATCTAGAATTTCCCCCGGCATTCGCCGCGTGATAATGTAGGTGAATGTGCCAAATTCATCAACGCAGATGACTGGCGGAACAGGCACGAGAGACGAGGCAAAATGTGTGTACGCATACGCATCCTTGTGCAGCCCCATCGCCATATTTGCCTGCGTAAACCGGATGACATACGCCTCACCACTCGCCACAAAAAAGAAACCTTTGGCAATTTGTCCGGTGGCAATTGGTTCGATTTGCGAAACGGCCGTGCCAAACCGTCTCTGTCAACAAAGCCAATAATTCAGTTTGTGAAATTAGCGGTTTAATTTCCAATCTTTAATCTCCAGTTCTCGATAGCCAGGTAGTCGAAGTCATGCTAGTCGACAGTCGTTAATTTTCAATCTAATCTTTCTAATGCAGGCGGCTCTGTATCCTCTGGTCGGCCAGCGCTGATGCGGATGCAGTTGTCGAGACCTGGTTTGTTGAAGTAGCGCACGAGGATGCCCGCTTGTTCCAGGTCTAATTTGAGCTGTTTGGCATCCCGGCTAATGACGCGGCAGAGGATAAAGTTGGATTGAGTTGGATAGGGCTGTAAATAAGGAATTTCGGCCAGTTCCCGGCTTAAACGCTGCCGTTCCGCGACCAGTGCTTGCATTTTTTCTGCCAGCCATGTTTTGTCATCTAACGAGGCCAGGGCTGCCAGCGTGGCGGCAACGTTGATATTGTAAGGCTGTTTGATTTTCCACATGTGGGGCAGCAGCCACTCCGGGAACGCGCCGTAACCCACGCGCAGTCCGGCCAGACCGGCCAGTTTGCTAAAGGTGCGCAGGACGGCCAGATTGTCGTATTCCAGCACCCAATCCAGGTGACTGCGGTAGCCGTCGTATTCGGCGAAATCGGCGTAGGCTTCGTCGAGCAGGACGAGTACGGGCAGGTTGAGCAGGCGGCGCAGGGTGTTGTCGTCGATGGTACTGCCATCCGGGTTGTTGGGCGAGCAGAGGATGAGGATTTTGGCGTGGTGGCTGAGAACGGCCGTTTCAATGCCTGCCACATCGAGACTAAAATCATCATGGCGCTTGACTGGGAGATAGGTGCCGCTGTTAACGGCCGTTGAGAACGGATACATGCCAAACGACGGTGGACAATCCACCACCACGTCTCCCGGCTGCAAAACGACGCGCAAAACCAGATCAATCAGCTCATCTGCGCCCATGCCTGCCAGCAAGCGATCCCTGCGTCACGCCTGTGTAGGCACTGAGCGCGTCCCGCAGATCATTCGATTCCGGGTCGGGGTAGATGTGGAAATATTTACCAGAAGCCAACGCTTCCAGCGCTTTGGGCGAAGGGCCATACGGATTCTCGTTGGCATCCAGCTTCACAATGTCCTGCGGGTCTCGCCCCAACCGCTGTGACAATACCTCAAACGGCACAATTGGAATGTAGGCTTCCATTTCAGCAATATCTGGTCGAATAAATTCTTCTGTTTTCATAGTTGTGTGTCCTGTTTTGCTCATGCTATACTTGTACAAGATATTGTACGAAAGGAGATAATATGGAAGCATTAAACATTTCAGAAGCCAGAAAACGACTCTTTGAACTGCGCCAACAAGTGGTAGACGATAATGATCGTGTCATTATGACCCACAAGAATGGCAACGTGGTTCTTATTTCGATGGATGAGTGGGAGTCATACCAGGAAACCGTGCGACTTCTGAATGATAAAGCCGCGCTTAAGGCACTCGTTGACTCCTTCTCTGCCCATGATACCCGCGAAACAACAGGCAAAACGCCAGAAGATGTGTTTTCTGATTTATGATGCCCTGGAAAATTCTCATTCTGGAAAAAGCTGAAAAAGACCTGGAATGGTTTCGCAAACACGACCGAAACCTTTACTTGAAGTGTTTCGATTTGGTGCGTGACATTGCCATTGACCCACGTCAAGGCATCGGCAAGCCCGAACGTCTTAAATATTTTGATCGTGAAGTGTGGTCGCGTCGTGTTTCTCATGAACATCGTCTTGTTTATGTCGTGTATGCCGCTGAAGAGCAAGTAGAAATCGTCTCTTGTAAATCCCATTACGAAATGGGCGAATAGCAGTTTGTCGAAGAAAGTCAATTTAGCAACGAATTAACGCGAATTTACACGAATTAGAGCCGTAATTAGCGAATATTAGTGTTGATTCGTTGCAAGAAATTCTTTTTCTGACTTTTTCCCACAACAGCCTGCTAGAAACGAAACAATCTCAATCTCCAATCACTAATCTCTCTTTTTACTCAGTACGCTTAATTGCCGCATTCGCATGAGCCGTCAATCCCTCGGCTTGGGCGATTTGGGCGGCGATGGGGCTGAGGCGGGCGGAGGTGGCGTCGTCGAGCTGGATGATGCTGGTGATTTTGACGAAGTCCAGCACGTTGAGCGGCGAGGCGAAGCGGGCGGTACTGCTGGTGGGCATGACGTGGCTGGGGCCAGCCACGTAATCGCCCAGCACTTCAAAGCTGCGCTCGCCGATGAACAGTCCGCCGGCATTTGGGATTTTGTCGATGTAGGCTTCGGGGTTGGCGGTGGCGATGCAGGTGTGTTCGGCGGCGATAGTCGCTGGCGAGTTGGCACGCTTCGTCGAGGTCGGTGGTGAGCACGATGCCGCCCTGGTTTTTGAGCGATTGGGCGATGATGTCGGCGCGGCTGAGGGTCTTCGAGCTGTTTGCCGATTTCTATTTGCACGGCTTCGGCGAAGGCGCGGGAGGGGGTGAAGAGAACGGCCGTTGCCAGTACATCATGTTCCGCTTGCGCCAGTAAATCCGCGGCCACCCAGGCTGGATTTGCACTGTCGTCGGCGACAACGGCCGTTTCTGTTGGCCCATACAAGCCATCAATGCCCACAATGCCGTAGACCTGTCGTTTTGCCAGCGTGGTAAACAGACCGCCTGCGCCCACAACTTTGTCTACGCGAGGCACGCTTTCGGTGCCAAAGGCCATAGCGGCGATGGCTTGAGCGCCGCCCAGCATGATGACCGTATCGATGCCGCAAATGGCGGCGGCGGCTAAAATGACATCGGCTACTTTGCCGGTTTCGCGGTCGGGCGGGGTGGCGACGATGATTTCGGCTACGCCTGCCACCTGCGCCGGAATGACCGACATCAGCAGGGAGGAGGGCAGGGGCGCGGTGCCGCCGGGCACGTAGACGCCGACCCGTTTGATGGGAGTGACGCGCTGGCCCAGGGTGCCGCCCATCTCGTTAGTTGTCCAGTTGGGCAGGGGCTGCAAGTCGTGGAATTGGCGGATGCGGCTGGCGGCAAAGCGCAGAGCGTCGGCTAACTCAGGAGAGATGCGGGAAACGGCCGTTTCAATGTCGGCCGGGTCTACTTTTAAGATGGGCATCTGCACGCCGTCGATTTTGAGTGTCCAATCGCGCAGGGCGGCGTCTCCTTTGGCTCTCACGTCACGTAAAATGTGGGAAACGGCCGTTTCTGGCGTAGCACCATGTCCAAACAAACGATCCAAACTGGCTTGCAAAGCGGATGGCACATGTGGCTCCAAGGCCATATCTCGCCTTAAAATCGATTTTTGAGCTTCTTCTACCGTAAAAATTTTGATCATAATGCAATCTCCAATCTCTAATCTCTAATCTCCAGTTTCCAATGCCGCCAACATCGCCTTGTATCGCTCCGGCTCTTCTTCAAAGATGTAGGAAATAGGCGTGACGATGACACCGCTGCCGCCAATACCGCGCAGCTCTGCAATAGCTTTGACAAGGTTTTTCTTGGCGACTACGATGGTGACGGAGAATAGCTTGTTGTCGCCGCCGTCGGGGGAGACGATGTTGGCGATGGTGGGGCCTTGCAGACCGCTGATAAACGGCCGTTCTGCCATCAAAGTAGCAATGGATTCCGGTGTATCGCCGTGCATGTTGGTGATGACAAGATAGGAGCCGAGCGCCCGCAGGTGCGCTTCGATGTACTCCAAAAGCTGCTTGGCAACGGCGCGGACTTCGGGCCGCGTTTGCAGCGCGTTTTTGTTGGCGATGAGCGCCGCTTCAGATTCCAGAATCAAGCCATCGTCCAATTGACGCAGGTGGTTGTCGCGCAGGGTGATGCCCGAGGAAACGAGGTCGGCGATGATGTCGGCAAACCCGATGTCGGGGGCGATTTCCAGTGTGCCTTCGGCGTCGATAAGTTCATAGGGACCGATGTTGTTCTCGTTTAGGAACCGTCCGGTGGTAACGGGGAATTTAGTGGCGATGCGCAGGGAACGGCCGTTTCCCGCTAATGCCTCTGCCCAATTCTGTAACTCAGCCAAATTGTGGATGGGAAGTTCTTCCGGCACAGCTAGATTGAGGGAGCAGGGACCAAAACCAAGTGCTTCGTGGATGGTGAGAATGGGGGCATCATCGTGGATGTTGCCCTTCTCGCTGATGATGTCAAGCCCCGTAATGCCAAAGTCGATGCTGCCTTCACGAACGCCGACGGCAATATCACCCGGCCGTTGAAATAGGACAGTAAGGCCGGGTAATTCAGGAATCGTCGCCTTGTATTGGCGTGGGTTTGATTTTTTGATGGTTAGGCCGCATTCAGCCAATAGAGCCAGTGACTCTATTTGCAATGCGCCTTTGCTGGGCAGCGCTAGGCGGATGTCTGTACGTGTCATACTTTCTCCTGATCGGAGATTGGAGATTGGAGATTAGAGATTGCGCTCCAATCTCTAATCTCTAATCTCTAATCTCAAGTTTGTAAATAAAAAACACCCTCCCCGGGTTTCCGAGGAGGGTGCGAATTGACCAACCTGATGATGGCGCGTGTGACCGCGCCGTCTTAACCCGAGGTGTTAGACTGCCATAACTTATGATGGTTTGCATGATGATCATGTCCATGACCATGTACATGGTTGCCTAAAAGTTGTGCAGTTACGTGGGTTAAGCTGTCTGTTGTTTTCATAACGGCGGGGAGTGTAACATACGTACCATCTACGGTCAACAGATAAAGTGGTATAATTTGTACGTTAAAATTTAGCTGTTTAATAGACCCATGGCTGATGACCAATGACGCAAAATAACGCATTGGTCATTTATCTTTTGTCGTTGGTTATGATTTGATGAAGGACTGAAACGTGATCGGTGATCCGGAAAATCTGAGGCATGAACTGGCAGTTCGTGATTTTAAGCGAGCGCGGCGTGAGGCGTCGATGCAGCAGTTGATGTCGCACATCACCGGGAAATCGGCTGATTTACTGGCTTATAACGAGGTGTGTGACCGCCTGAAGGTGTCTGGCTCTCGGGAACTGGGTGTGCAAGAGATTCCATTGGATGCCATCGTGGGCAGTGTGGGGCGGTATAAGGATTTTACGCGCAGCTTTATGCCCCGTTCTGATCAGGATGAGGTGCGCTGGGTTGGTGTGAAAACGGCCGTTAATGATATGCGTGGTATTCCACCCATAGATGTCTACAAGGTGGGCGAGGCTTATTTTGTTAATGACGGCAACCATCGGGTATCGGTGGCGCGGCAGTTGGGCAGTGAAACCATCGCCGCCCATGTCACAGAAGTTCTCAGCCGCGTGCCGCTGACTGAAAACGCCGACCCGGATGAGTTGATTTGTACGGAACGGCATTTGGAGTTTTTAGAGAAAACAAACCTGGACAAATTACGCCCTGATGTGAACTTAACCATGACTTTTGCGGGTCATTATCGTCATTTGCTGGATCAGATTGAAAGGCATCAGGCTTTGATGGCAGAAAGACGGGGCGAACCTGTGCCATATGGGCAAGCGATCACGGCTTGGTATGACGATGTGTATATGCCTGTTATCCGCATTGTGCGGGAGCAGGGGGTTTTGCACAGTTTTCCAGAACGCACCGAAGCGGATATGTATGTGCTGCTTTCAGAGCGTCGAGACCAATTGGAAGAGGTGTTGGGTTGGTCTTTGGATGCGGAAACGGCCGTTACTGACCTTGTTAAACGGGCGCAAACCCGTCGGGGTGCAGAAGTTGGCTCTCGTTTGCGGGATGCCGTCACCCCCCTTGGTTTAGAAGATGGCCCCCAAGCTGGCGCATGGCGGCAGCAGATGTTGTCCGTGCGCAATTACGACAGGCTGTTTGCCAAAATATTGGTGCCGGTGAGTGGCATTCCTCAAGATTGGTACATGGTAGAAGCGGCACTGGATGTTGCGCGGCGAGAAAAAGGGCGACTGATGGGATTGCACATTGTGGCTGACGAATCCCAAAAAGAAAGTGCGGCTGTAAACAGTATCATGCAGATTTTTAACGGCCGTTGTGAAATTGCAGGTGTTCGTGGTGAACTGGTCGTAGCCACAGGCAAAGTAGCGCGTGTCATTACAGAACGAGCCGCGTGGGCAGATTTAGTGACGGTTAATTTGATGCACCCGCCGACGAAAAAAACATTGCGGCGTATGGGGTCTGGTTTTAATACGTTAATTCAAAGAAGCCCCCGTCCTGTGCTGGTATTGCCTGGGGGACGGGGTTCCAACATGAAACACGCTTTGCTGGCGTATGATGGCAGTCCCAAGGCCAGTGAAGGCTTGTTCATTGCCGCTTATTTGGCAGTGCGTTGGCATATGCAGCTTACTGTTTTAACTGTAGAGACAAAATTTACTTCAGCCGAGTCTGTTTTAATGGCTCAAGAATATTTAGCCGATTATGACGTTACGGCTCAATTTTTAGTGCGACAAGGAAACATCGGGGATTTGGTATTGGAAACGAGTGCTATTCACAACTGTGATTTGGTTATTATGGGTGGATTTGGTTTCCGCCCGGTGCCTCATCTTGTTTTGGGCAGTACCGTTGACCATATGCTGTGCCATTGCAATCAGCCGATGCTGATTTGTCGCTAAGCACTTGTAAAACAATAACTCCGCGTTTTGGGAGATTAGAGAAAAATAATGGAAAGTAGTGATACACACAATTTTCAAACGGCGTTGTACGATTTTGAACGTGCTCGACGACAGGCTGCCTTGCAGCAGACACTCGCCAGACTACGAGGCAAATCATCTGAACTGCTCACATATGAAGAAATACGGAAGCAGTTAAGAGTAACGGGTATGGCTGAACGGGGTATCCAGGAAATCCCGCTGGATTCGATTGTGGGCAGTGTGGGACGTTCCACTGATTACACGCGAAACTTTATGCCCATCCATGATAGTGATGAGGCACGTTGGGCCAGTGTAAAAATGGCAATTCTGAGCCAGACAGGCGTGCCGCCTATCGAAGTGTACCAGATTGGCGATGCCTATTTTGTAAAGGATGGCAATCATCGTGTTTCTGTGGCACGCCAGTTGGGCAATGCCACCATTGAAGCGTATGTGACGGAAGTGCGTACCCGCGTGCCTCTGGCGGCTGATGATAACCCTGAGGAAATTATTCTGAAGGCACGTTATGCCCATTTTCTGGAGCAGACGAATATTGACCAGATTCGCCCCGAGGCAGATTTGCGGATGACTTGGACGGGGTATTATTTCTTGTTGTTGGAAGAAATTGAAGTCCATCGTTATTACATGGGGATAAACCAGGAAAGGGAAATTCCTTATGCGGAGGCGGTGGCGCACTGGTATGATGAGGTGTATCTGCCGGTGATGGGTCTGCTTTATGAACGCGGCTTGTTTCACCAATTTCCGGGGCGAACTGAGGCGGATTTGTATGCGTTATTGGCTGACTACCGGCGTGAGTTGGGGGAACAGTTGGGTTGGGAGATGGATGCGGAAACGGCCGTTACCAAGTTAACTGAAAACAAAGGCGGACAGTCAGAAAGCATCATTTCGCGTGTCGGAGATAAATTAGTGGATGCAGTCATTCCCTATGAACTGGAACCTGGCCCCAAACCCGGCATTTGGCGTGAAGAACGGCTGGAACCCATTGTGCCAACCTCCATCTTCAAAGATTTACTCGTCGCATTAGGCGGTGAAGAAGCACATTGGCAAGCGTTAAACCATGCGCTGACCATTGCCAAACGGTCACAAGGGCGCATTTTGGGTTTGTACGTGGCCCTACATCAAGAAGATTTGACCACAGAAGAACAATTGACGCAGGGTGGGTTAATCGACGCCATTAAAACTGAATTTGACCGCCGCTGTGAAGAAGCAGGTGTGCGGCATGAATTTGCGGTTGATTGGGGTATGCCGTCGGCGGCGATATTGCGCCGATCTGTCTGGGCAGACCTCGTTGTATTTAGTATGGCCCATCCCCCTGATGATAGAGCCACTGCGCGGTTCCGCTCCCGCCTGACACCCATTTTGCAAAGCTGTTCACGGCCGTTATTGGCCGTGCCAGTGACCGCAGATAGTGTCATGGACAGGATGTTGTTGGCCTATGATGGCAGTCCGAAATCTGAGGAAGGATTGTTTATCGCCACCTATCGTGCTGTTAAATATGGTTTTCCGCTGGTAGTGTTGGTCGCCTCCAATGATCGGGTTGCCCTTGATACCGGAGAAAAAGCGCGGGAATATTTGGAAAAACATGGTGTTGAGGCTGAAATCATTGTCAAGGTAAGTGATAACGCGGGTGATTTGATTTTGGAAACGGCTAAAGAATACGATTGCAATTTGCTGATCATGGGGGGTTTTGGCCGACGGCCGTTTTGGCGCATCGTCTTGGGCAGTTTGGTAGATAGAATGCTGCGCGAGTTTCCACATCCGATATTGATTTCACGATAACTTGCACGTTTGCGTTCCATTCGCATAATTTAGGGTTAGGATGTGGCGTAAATGGAGGCGCAAAATGAAAAAATTCAAGAATCCCTCGACCTTTGGCTTTGGTTTGGTATTTGGCACATTAGTTGGTCTTCTTATCTGGTATTGGTACAAATCAACGTCGGCAGAAGATGGGGCGCTGGATTTGCTGGATAAGATGGGTGCGGCCGATTTCAAAATTCGTGATTTAGAGTCTAAATTGCCTGCGGAATCTGTTGAAAAATATATTACCCTGGAGCCAACTGGTGATGAGCTCCCCCGTTTTTAGCGACAGCATCACCCCCAGCGGTGGAAACTGTGGCATCCTCTGAAGATTTGCAGCGGGTGAAAGGCATTGGCCCCGTATTTGCCCAAAAGTTACAGGCTGTTGACATCGATACTCTGGCTGAATTAACGGCCGTTACTCCCCCCAAGACTCGCCGAAATCCTAACTATCTCCGAAGGCCGAGCCGCCACCATTTTGCTCGAAGCCCAGCGTATCCAGTAAATCAGCGAGTCCGCGAGAGGGAGCCTCTCTTTCTCGCTGAACAGGAGTGGATGTAATGAGTACCTGGACAGTCGTTTTGTCATTGCTTGGCAGCATGATGCTGGGCGTATTGCTAACTATTTTGGTCGATACCTTTTATGTGCGCCGCCTGCATGAAGCCATGCAGGCAGACAAGGAGCAGTTGGAAGACACACTGCGCCAGCGCACGGTGCAACTGGGTCGGGCAGAAGCGAACTATGCGGATATAAGCAAGCAAATTCGCGCGTATCAGCGGGAGTTGGACGAGGAGCAAGCCGAGGCAACCCGGCTGGATGAACTGCGGGTGGAACTAGAAACAAAATTGGAAACGGCCGTTGCCGACACCGATTCCCTCAAAGCCGAACTCAAACAGTTTGACGACGAAATGGACGACCTGCGTGACGAAAAAGTCGAACTGGCCCGCCAGCTAACCGTCGCCCAGGTTGAAATGAAGTACATGGCAGAAGATTTAGAAGAGTCTCGCCAAAAACTTGCCGTCTTGGATGAACTGGAAGCGGAAAACCAGAAACTCACCACCACTTTAGAAATCGTAGAAAAAGAACGGGACGAGCGCAAAGCCAAAGTAGAAGAACTGCTCAATCAGATAGCCGAAACCGAAAGACTAAGAGCCAACCTCAAAGAAACAGAAGAAAAACTACAAACCTCAAATTCACAGCTAGGCAACATGCAAACAGCGCTGGGGCGAGCCAAATCGCAGATTAAACACACCGGAAAAAGCCAATTGCAACTCATCAAAGGCATAGGCCCCGCCACCGAACGCAAACTCAAAGCCGCTGGCATCGTCACCGTCGCCGACTTAGCCGCAGAAACCCCCGAACGCCTGCGTGAAATTCTTGACCTGAAATCCTCGTCGCGCATGGATCCAGAGGCATGGCTTGCCGAAGCCCAGCAGCTTGCCCCCACCTTCGCCGAAGACACCCCTAGTATAGCGGCGGCTGAGCGGCTCGACTGAGCTCGCCGAACGTCCTCTCGACCTGTAGCGGTGGCTGAGCCTGTCGAAGCCAAAGCGGTTCGGTCGCAGCGGTGGCTGAGCCTGTCGAAGCCAAAGCGGTTCGGTCGTAGCGGTGGCTGAGCCTGTCGAAGCCAAAGCGGTCCCGGCGTAACGACGGCTGAACTTGCCGAAGCCGGTGGCTGAGCCTGCCGAAGCCAATCCCATGCCCAAACAACACACAATCACCCACACCACCCCCATCAACGCCTCCCCCCAAACCGTCTGGCAGCACATAACCGAGGTAGACATCACCTCATTTCACCATCCAGCCTACTTTTCACTCTTAGGCATCCCCCAACCCCTGCGTGCAGAGATTGTGCAGCCGGGACTAGGGGGCGCCCAGAATCGCCCACTTCTCCAACAAACGCCGCTTCTGCCAACACATAACCGCCTGGCAGCCCCCCACGCACTACGCCTTCACATTTCAAGCCGACCCCGGCTTTCGCGTCGCCTACCTGCTCGACCTGGCTGCTGGCCCCTTTCAAATGAAAGCAGGCGCATATCACATCACCCCAAACCCAGCTGGCGTGCGCTTGACATTGTCCAGCCAATACACCCTGCACGGCCTCAGCGGCGCTTGCCTGTATCCCCCAGTACGACTCGTCCTGGATTTGTTCCAGCGCTATCTGCTAAAAGGCATCAAAGCAAATGCAGAACGCCCAGACAAACCACACACCCCGCCACACAAAGATCCCCATGCCTAGAGAAACCCTATCCATCGAGATCAACGCCCCTTGCGCCGCCGTCTTTGACGTCATCCATGACTACAACTGCCGCCTAAACTGGGACACCATGCTGCGTCAAGCCACCCTGCTCGACGGCGCCACCGCCGCTGGCCTCGGCGTGCGCTCCTTGTGTGTCGGCACCTGGAAAGGCGCCTTCATAGGCTTGGAAACAGAGTACATTCGCTTCCAGCCAGGGCAAATAGCGGCCGTCAAACTAACAAACCAGCCCCCCTTTTTCGACACCTTCGCCGCCACCATCCGCCACACAGCCCTCAGCGACAAGCACTCCCGCACCACCTACATCTACGCCTTCCGCGCCCGCCCCCGCTTCCTCGCCCCCCTGCTGGAACCCCTCATGAACGTCCTGCTGAAACGAGAAGTCCAAAACCGACTGTACGCCCTGCGCCGCTACATAGAAAGCTAACCAACTGCCCACTATTCCCGCTCCCTTTGGGGGAGAGCCAGGGTGGGGGCAAATCCCGCCTTTCCCACCTTGTTTGCCGACCAAAATTTAAGAGAGTTGCCAATATGCCCTTTTTGAGTATCCTTTGAAGACCGTCTTGGTTTACACAGGGGAAGTTAGATGCCCATGCTAACAAACAAAGCAGAAAGAACAGAAAATTTAACGAAGAACGGCCGTTACCGCATGGCGCGGCTTATCTCATTATGGATTAACGGAGAGTAGGGATGATGAGCACAAATTCCAGACATGATGC
Source organism: uncultured Chloroflexia bacterium (assembly GCA_963747345.1). GTDB lineage: Bacteria > Chloroflexota > Anaerolineae > Promineifilales > Promineifilaceae. The sequence continues at coordinate 157,533 of CAVVFA010000035.1, forward strand.
ATGGAGTGCCGGGGATAACTACGACCAGTACATGGGCCGCTGGAGCCGTCAAATTGCACCCCGTTTCCTCGAATGGCTCGGGGTGAAAGATGGGCGGGACTGGCTAGAAGTGGGCTGTGGTACAGGTGCCTTGTCGGTGGAGATACTCGCTCGCTGCCAACCTAGAAGTCAAGTTGGCATTGACCCATCTGAAGGGTTTATCAATCTCGCAATGCAGAAGATGGAAGGCTCTCGAATTAATTTTCGTGTTGGAGATGCGCAAGATCTTTCATTTGAAGCTTCAAGTTACGACGTTATTGTATCGGCGTTGGTTTTGAATTTTATCTCTGACCGCCAGAAAGCCATGCTAGAGATGCGCAGGGTCTGTCGTCCGGGTGGAATCGTGGCTTTCTACGTATGGGACTATCCAGGCAGAGGCATTGAGTTCATGCAGAAGTTTTGGAATGCTGCGATCTCCCTCGATCCCAGCGCTGCGGATCTGGCAGAAAACAAACGGTTTCCATTTTGCACACGCGAGGGTCTGACTGAGATTGCACAGAATGCCGAGCTGCGAAGCATTAAAGTCACACAGATTGAAGTAGAGACAGTCTTCCGCGACTTCAATGACTTTTGGCAACCGTTTACCCTCGGGGCGGGTCCCGCGCCGGGTTACTGCGCCAGCCTCGCTCCAAGCTCTAGGGAACGCTTACGAGAAAAGCTGCGACTCGAACTCCCTGGTGCGGAAGATGGTTCGATAACGCTTAAGGCGCGAGCCTGGGCTGTGAGAAGTCGGGTTGTCTAAGGCCCTTGCCCGTGAAGGCTGTGGGCAGTCAGGCTTTGCTGCTGTGGCTGCTCTCCAGACCGTGCCACACCCCGCTTGCCATTCTCCAATCAATAGGCAGGTGAGAGAAGAATTATTATCGGGGGCTGCTCTTTAATCTTCAATCTTTGGTTGGGAAACGGCCGTTTTCCCCAACCACACACCTTACTGGAAGTCCCTTCCCCAATCGGGAAGTTTTTAGCCAGTTGTAAAACTTATCAACCTACAAAGCCGTATGTTTTTTATTGGGAAACAGAAACATGGGTGTCAAAAACTACTTAATCGAAGGCGTTTCCTGCGCCGGTAAAACCACAGTCTGCCACGAGCTGCACAGGCGCGGCTGCCACACCATCCACGGCGACAGGGAGTTGGCCTATTGGGGCGATCTAAAAACTGGAGAGCCCGTGGATGGTAGCGTTGACGAGCATCGTGCCTGGATGTGGGATGTTGAGAAGGTCAGAGCTTTGGTGGCCGACCAAAGTCATGTGGCAACGTTCTTTTGCGGCGGTTCCAGGAATTCCGACCGCTTTATCAGTCTGTTCGATGAAGTTTTTGTTCTTGAGATCGATCTGGATACGCTGAACCAGCGTCTTGCCGCCCGACCTAAAGACGAGTGGGGAGGAACGGCAAGTGAAGGGGAATCCTTTGCGCGGTTACAACATGCGACAAAAGAAGGCCTTCCCACGAACGCAATCATAATCGACGCCACGGCACCCCTTTCACGCATCGTCGACACAATTCTTGAAAATACCAACCAGGTGTTGACTTAGGTAATCGGCAAGAAGTTTTCAAATGCGCTGGTAGCAAGGGAAGGATGTGGGATGGAAAACGGCCGTTTGTGTCATTGGGTAATACGGCGGCGGCTGAAAACGGCCGTTGGGCAATCCATCCAAGTGTCTTCAGGAAATCAATAGGATAATGTCTTATGTTAATCAAACACGATCCTGCCACACCCCGCTTGCCATTCTCCAATCAATAGGCAGGTGAGAGGAGAATTATTATCGGGGCTGCTCTTTAATCTTTAATCTTTGGTTGGGAAACGGCCGTTTCCCACCACAATAGTTAGTGAACATTCCCCTCTACCGCAACAACGTCCTCCGCAAACCACCCCCCTCCACCAACCACACCTCCGACGCAAAACGCTCAATAAAATAACGGTCATGCACCACCGCCAAAATCGTGCCTTCAAACTGCGTCAGCGCCTGCTCAAAACGAGACCGTGACGGAATATCCAGATGGTTAATCGGCTCATCCAGCAGCAGAAACGTACAGCCCTCCGCCACCAACTTAGCCAAAGCCAGACGCGCCCGTTCGCCAAAACTCAAGTTAGCAATAGGGCGCAGAGGCTCATCCCCCGTAAACAAGAAAAAGTGCAAAAACGAACGCGCATCCGTCTCATTAAGAGGCGCAGCCGCTTGAATCGTTTCCAGCGCCGTCTTGCCCGGGTCCAGCAGTTCCTGCTCTTGTGACATATAACCCAGCTTCACACTGCCGCCCAGTCTCGCCTGACCGCTAAGTGGCGGCAGCTGCCCCGCAATCGTGCGCAGCAGCGTGCTTTTGCCAGAGCCATTCGCGCCGGTGAGCACCACCCGGCTGCCTGCCTGAATGTGCTCGTTTAGGTCTTGCAGCAATGGATTATCTGGCCCGTATCCCACCGACAAATCTGCCAACGTCAGTACATCCCGCCCGATGTGGCCTGAATCGTCAAAATTCAGCTTCATGTGCCAGCTTTGGCCGGGCTTTTCCACCCGTTCATCTGAGCTTTCGTAGCGCTCCATCTTTTTTTCGCGGGATTTGGCGCGTTTCATCGCCTTTTTAGCATACATACGTGCCCCCGGCTGACCAGCCGTAGTCGCCCGATGAATCGCCATCGCGCTTTCCCGTTGGCGGGCAATGTCTTGTTTCATGCGCCGGATTTCATACACCTGATCCTTGTAGGCCGACCATTGTTTTTCCTGCTCGTTGAGATGCTGCTCCAGATAGTCGGTGTAATTGCCGCTGTATTCGCGCAGCAGACAAGGTGTTGCGGGTCTAGATCGAGAATGCGGTTGACGGTGCGGTCTAAAAACGCCCGGTCATGGGAGACAATGAGCGCGCCGCCGGAGAAACTTGCCAGCCAGTTTTCCAGCCATTCCAACATGTCAATGTCTAGGTGGTTGGTGGGTTCGTCCAGCAACAGCAGTTGTGGTTCGCCTAACAAGACGAGCGCGAGTGATAGCCGGGTCTTTTGGCCGCCGCTCAACGTGCCCACCACTTGCGTCCTCGTCCAGCCCATCCAGGTTGAAGCTTGCCAATAAGGCTTGGACTTGCCCTGGGTCGCTGTTGCTGAGACGGCCGAGAGTGTCGTCATAGGCGTTTTGCAACTCGATTTGGTCGGGGTTGTGGGCCAGGGCTTGGGCGATGTGGGTTAGTTCTGCTTCCAAGGCGTCGGGATCGCTGGTGGCCTCCTGGAGAACTTGGGCGATGGTGAGCGCGGGGTCTGGCTCGAAGCCTTGTGCCAGATAGCCCACACGCAAGCTGCCCGGTGTGAAGTTGACGTGGCCGCTGTCTGCATGTTCCTGGCCGGTGAGGATGCGCAGCAGGGTGGTTTTGCCGCTGCCGTTTGGCCCAATGAGACCCACGCGCTCGCCGCTGTTGACGCTAAATGTGATGTTTTTGAGGATAGGGGTTAGCCCGTAGGCTTTGGCTAGTTGATGGACTGCCAGCATAAGTTCACTTCCTTTTGCCGTATGTCATTGTCAGGAGATATGGGCGATGAAAACGGCCGTTTCCGGTTAATTCAAAAAAAGAGGGAAAAAAGGTTGTTGTAAACTTAGTTGCGCATGGCCTACCTGAAGAGGTATTCGTCCTTGTATTTCAGATTTTGTCGAATGACGGTGCTGATTATGCAGATTTGAGACGGGATGTCAAATTTTTAGATTGGACCAATCTGCGTCACATAATTTTCAGATAGTTAGGAACGAGACTGGAGATTAGAGATTGGAGATTGGTCGAGCATTCAATCTCCAATCTCCAATCTCAGTTGCGCATGTTATTAAATTTCCATTCCTTACTTACTGATCGTTGACGAATACCGCCGGATTGGCTGCCGGCCGCGGACTGGCGAGTTGGCCTTGTGCGGGTTGATATATGTGCAGGGCAGGGTCGCCGAGCAGATTGTAAGTGTGAACGGCCGTTTCCCGACCATCATTATCCGTAACGGCCGTTTTGGTGTCCGCCAATACCTCGCCTAACGTGGTTGCCGTTCCATGGAGAAGATAGCCGTAGAACGTATTGGTCAGGGAGAGGCTGTGCTGCGTTTGCATGTAGGCTGATGTGCCGATGGCCGCCACAATGCCCCCGTTTTCGGTGAGCAGCAGTTGTTCCGCCAGGCTTGCCTGATTCGGATCGGTGAAGGTGCCGTTTTGGCAGGAGAAGGCGGTGAAGATGGGCAGTCGGTTTTCGTTTTGCAGGAGACGGGCATCGTCGGCGGTGAAGGCCACGCCGTCTGCGAAGCTGGTTTTGCCGCCGTGGCCGGTGTAGTTGAGCAGCCCCACGCCCCGATTCAAAACAATCACAATGTTGGCGTAAATGTCTTGATCTTGAGACATGTGCAGGTCGTGGATTTGGTAACCGCTGTCGTCTAAATTATCTTCAAGGTGATCGGTGGCTCTATCAAAATAGGCTTCGTCGTCGGCGATGAGCAGGGCGCGTTGCAGCCACGACGCATCGGGAGAATGGGCAACGGCCGTTTCATAAGCAATTGTTTTGTGGACAACGGCCGTTAATTGTGTCAGTCGTTTGCACCGGAAAGCGGCCAATGGACAGAGTGGCAGGCACCTCAAAGGAAGTGTACCAACTGTCGCTGGCGGCAACGGAGCCATCTTCGGCTTCAAGTAAATAGGTGGGCAGGAGATTTTGGCCGGTACCGCTGGCTTGACCGTCGCTGGTGGCATCACCGACCAGGAGAATAAATTGCGGCGCTGGCTGCCAGTTCTCAACGGTGTAGGCGAGAAAGTCGCGGATGGCTTGCGGGTCAGCCGTCCCGTCTCCGAATTCAGACGCGATTTGTGCCAGGGAAACGGCCGTTACCTGCAACCCCTCTTCTTCCCGATACGCCAGAAGCGGAGCCAATGCCGCCATAAAGCCCGGTTCATCGGCGACGATTGCCAGATAATCTGCACCTCGGCCAGAGATACGCAGCGGGGTGTCCCGTTGGGTTTGTTTATACAGTTCGTTGTGAGTAATTGGCGCTGACGGTGTTTGCATGGCGTAAACGGCCGTTCCGAGCAAAATAACCGTTAACCCAGCCAACAATGTCAAAATTGCCAAACGATAAACACGCATAAAGCTTGTCCTGAATGGGCTGCAACCTTACTATTGTAGTTGCAGTGCCTACTTAGATTTTGTTATCTCCTGGTTTTATGCGAGTCGCCAAATTGACTGCGGATGAGATGAAGATCGCCCACCCGTAAAACAGGCGATGGACGAGTTTGGTGCGGGTGTTGAAGGTGATTGGCTCCAATTCCGTGAACGGAACCTCCTGAGAGCCAGTCAACCAACGGTATTCCTGATGGGCCAGTGCGGCTAAATATTGGTCTAGCCACTGTCCCAGCCCTGTTTTGAATGACAAGGTACGCTGCTTGCGCGTGCGCCCAATAATACGTCCCAGAATGACTTCTGGTGAGTACAGGTCATCAAAAACCAGGGCGTGATCGCCCCGCGTTAAGATGACATTATCACGAATCGCCCAAATGCGATGGGTCAGCAAACTTTGGCCGCTCTGGTGCGGGTCGATGATGGTTACGATGTCGTTTGCTTGTAATTGTTCAGGTTGGACTGCTTCTAAAATGACCTGATCGCCCACTTTGAAAAGGGGAGCCATGCTGTTGCTGGTAACGGTGAGCCGAGGTTGTTGCCCTTGTTTGAGGCTGTCTCTCAGCATGTCGTTCAGTGCAGATGGATTGATGTGGGTCATGTGAAAGGATTTTAGGCCAGTAAGATTAATTTTGCAGGAGAATGGGTGATGTTCTTATGGAGGTTTAATCGACAAGCGACTCCCTCCCTCAGCCCCCTCCCGAGGGGAGAGGGAGCTAGGCTCCCCCTCCCTTCGGGAGAGGATTGGGGGAGGGAAGGTATTCAAATTGACCTAATGCATGAATGGCGGTTAGAATGAAGTTGTATTCTGAGAAAATTTATCAGGATGCGTACGCTGAGGAGCGAATAATATGAATGTACATTGTCAGTATTGCCGACACTCGTTTAATTTAGGGCGCGATTTTATTGGGCAAGCCGTCGCAGAAGCAGATGAGAAAAAACAGAAATATTGTGCAGTAGAATGTCCCAAATGCCGCAAGAGAAACAAGGTGGGTATTAAGCAGATGCGGCGTTATGTTCCAAAACCGTCTGAATCTGAAGAAGAAGAATAGAGGTTCTTTTTACGAATGTAGGGGAGAACGGCCGTTTTCACCAAATAATTCAATGAACGCCCCCGCCTGGCCCACTCACGCAGTCCCGTAGATGAGATGTTGATAGATGGCCCTTCCAGCATATCCACAACTCTGGGTGACACCGGGAACGGCCGTTTCCAGTGCCATCCAATCAATTTTAACCCCAGGGCGGGGCAGCACCGCCAAACGACAGTGTTGAATAATGAGCGAGGGTTCAACCCAGGTGGGGAAATCAGCGAGGGAATCGGAGCCGATAATTACCCATAATTTGGCTTGAGAATACGCTTGTTGAACAAGAGGGATGAGGGAGCAAGTGGTATGGGGGGGAGGCCGATCAATGTCTGTGGTATCCATGACAAACGATGAATTTCCGTCGATTGATTTTTGCAACATGGCCAGGCGGTGGGAAACGGCCGTTATCTGCTGACCTTGTTTGTGAGGAGGCTGCCCGACTGGCAAAAACAACACCTTGTCCAATAACAATTGGTCTCGTGCCGCTTCTGCCAGCCACAAATGTCCCATATGGGGCGGATCAAACGTGCCCCCCAACAAACCAATCCTAGCGACCACTTTGCAACCTTGCCACCTTGCAACTCTGCAACTTTATTCTGCCCACTCCAGTTCTTCTTCACCGATGTAGATCATATCGCCAACTTCTACCCCGGCTGCTTCCAATTCTTTAGTGATCCCCATCACTTCCAGCATCTTGGAGAAACGGAGAGCTGTTGGCTCAAATTCAAAATAAGTCATGGCTGCAATCCGTTCAATCTTCCTGCCATATACGCGCCAGCCACCTTCTACCGGTTCGATAGTAAACGAATCATCTTCTTTCGCCCGAATGACAATCTCTTCTTCACTGACGACGGCTATTTCTGGGGCATCATCGAGTATCTTCTTTATTTTGAAAAGCATTTCCCGCAAATTCTGTCTGGTTAAGGCAGAAATAGAGATGAACTCATAGCCAGCTTTAACAACTTCTTCCTCAACGAGAGGTTCCCAGGCGACAGCATCGGGTAAATCCATTTTATTGAAGTACAACCAATTGCGGACGTTCATCTAATTTGATGCCTAACGTGGTGTTGTACAGGGCTAATTCTTGATTGATAATCGCCCAATCTTGCAGCGGTTCACTGGCAGAACCATCAATCAGATGGATGAGTACGCGCGTTCGTTCAATGTGGCGCAAAAATTCATGCCCCAGGCCAATGCCCTCCGCCGCCCCTTCGATGAGACCGGGAATATCGGCCACAATTATCGTCTCATAATCGTCCAGGTTAACGACGCCGAGGCTGGGCTGTAAGGTAGTGAAGGGGTAAGCGGCAATTTTGGGCGTAGCGCCGGATATGACGGAGAGCAGTGTGGATTTGCCAGCATTGGGCAAACCAACCAGACCCACATCGGCAATCAGTTTGAGTTCAAGGTTGAGCCACAACTCTTCGCCTGGTTCGCCGCGTTCCGCCAAGCGGGGGGCTTGATTACGACTGTTGGAGTAATGGATATTACCTCGACCACCACGACCCCCTGTTAGGATAATCGCTTCTTGCCCTTCGTAGGTAAGATCGGCCAGGATGTCTCCCGTATCCGCATCACGAACGATGGTGCCAGGTGGCACGGCTAAACGCAGCGTTTCACCACGGGCGCCGGTGCGTTGTACTCTGCCGCCATGTACACCGTCGCCTGCCCGGTAATGCACATTGCGATGGAATTTAATCAAACTGTTGATGCTTTTGTCCACGACAAAGATGATTTCGCCACCATTGCCGCCATCGCCCCCATCTGGCCCGCCCAGAGGGACGTGTTTTTCTCGACGAAAGCTAATCATGCCGTCGCCACCGTTGCCGCTTTTTACGTAAATTTTTGCTGTATCAAAAAACATATCTCTTTCTAGTTACACACAGATTGGATCAATTTTCACGGGAACTAACCAGTTCCCGTGAAAATTGATCCAATCTAAATTTGTATGGAATTAGGTAAACCACAAAGAGTATTCAACATTACCAACATTTAAAATTGTGGTTTCCTTCAAGGAAAAGCGGGTTTCGCGCAATTTTATTTTCAAAAACTTTCCCGCTTTTACCTAATCTTTTTCCAGTAGTTCTTTTAATTTGGCTAGACGTGGGTCGATTTCTTCGATAATACAACCGCACTCGTTTTCATTGAGATTGGTGCCGCATTCCTGACATAAGCCGTTGCAGTCTGGCTTGCATAAGGGGTGTATGGGCAGTTCAAGAATGGTAAATTCACGCACCAATGGCGCTAAATCGATGTAGCCATCATCGCCAATTGCCAGTTCTTTTGGCGGTGCCGTGGGGTAATAAAGTAGTTCTTCCAGCGAGACGCTGACGGGTGCTAACGTATCATTGAGACAACGGACACAGGTAACGGCCGTTGCTGTTTTTAACATCGCACTTATATAAATTCCTTCAGAAGTTCGTGTCGCTACAATTGTTCCAGTTAAAGGTGTAAGGGTAATATCTTCAACATCGATGGTAGGGTAATCTAGCTCGATGATGCGACTCGTACCTATTTTTGATTCTAATAGAAAACCAAAATTGAAACGCAGTCGTGAAGGATGTTGCTTATCCATGACAACCTCCTATTTGAGGTAGAATTAGGTGATCGGCAAGAAGTTTCAAAACTAGATCATGTATAATCTTGCCAATTTTTAAGGAAACTGCTGATTTTGACGTTACGGTTGTCCGAAAACTTTCTGCAATTTACCTAAACGAGAAGTATATCATAGCAGTAACTGCCACGCATACTGCTGCCCATAAGGATGAGACAGAAATGAGCAAAAAGTTGTTAGTAGCCACCCACAACAAGGGGAAAGTCAGAGAATTTGCGGAAATGTTGGCTGATTTAGAGTTGGAATGGCTCAGTTTAGATGATATTGGTTTGGAAAAAGATGTAGATGAAACCGGCCAAACGTTTCAAGAGAACGCCATTTTGAAAGCAGAAGCGTACGCGGCTGAAACTGGCTATGTTACGTTGGCCGATGATTCCGGCTTGGAAGTAGACGCCTTGAATGGTGAGCCTGGCATTTATACAGCCCGCTACGGTGGCGCTGGTTTAGACCATCAGGGGCGGTATCGACTGCTGCTGGAGAATATGGCTGATGTAGTTGGTGACGCCCGGTCGGCACGGTTTCACTGTGTGATTGCCTTGGCAACTCCGGAGGGTCTGGTTGGCACGGCCGATGGCGTGTGTGAAGGCATGATTGCTGAAGCTCCAACTGGTGACGGCGGCTTTGGCTACGACCCCGTTTTCTTCCTGCCAGATCACGGCCTGACGATGGCGCAGGTGCCATCAAGTGTCAAGCACCAAATCAGCCACCGGGGGCGAGCACTGAATGGAAATTGAACCGTTGTTGAGAAAAGAAGTTACAAAGTAAAAAAGTTGCAAGGTGTTGAGGTAACGAATACCTTGCAACTTTGCCGCTCTGCCACTTTGCAACCTTCTTGCCACCTTGCAACCTTTCTCAATATTACGTAAACTTATTCCATGAATAGAATCGATTTCCGGTCTGATACAGTTTCCTGGCCTACTCCTGAAATGCGGGAGGCAATGGCCTCAGCCGCTGTGGGGGATGATGTCTACGGCGAAGACCCTACCGTTATAGAATTAGAAGCATTAGCCGCTGAGAAAACAGGCATGGAAGCCGCGCTTGTTTGTTGCCAGTGGCACGATGGGCAACTTGCTCGGCATTCTGAGCCATGCGGGACGTGGTGATGCGGCGATTGTGGGCAAGGATGCGCACACGTATCGCTATGAAGCAGGGGGTATGGCGGTGTTGGGCGGTATTGTGCCAACGGTGCTGCCTACGGATGAGTTTGGGATGATGGATTTGGCTAAGGTGGAAACGGCCGTTTCCCCAGACGACGCCCATTTTCCCATCACCCGACTCATTTTAGTCGAGAACAGCTATGGCAGTAAGCATGGCTACCCACTGCCCCCCTCCTACTTTGCTGACATGAAAGCCATTGCCAACAAGCATGGGCTGGCACTCCACATGGACGGAGCGCGGTTGTTTAATGCGGCCGTCGCTCAGAATATAGACGCCCGCAAAATAACCCAACACGTAGACTCCGTTTCTATTTGCTTGAGCAAAGGCTTGTGTGCGCCAGTGGGGTCTGTGTTGTGCGGCTCCAAAGCATTCATCGCCAAAGCCCATCGCAACCGAAAGTTGGTGGGTGGTGGGATGCGGCAAGCGGGCATCTTAGCCGCCGCCGGTCTCATTTCGCTGACCGACATGGTGGATAGACTGCATGAAGATCATCACCACGCCCAGATGTTGGCGCAAGGATTGGCAGAGATTCCTGGCATCGAAATCGATCCCAAAAATGTGAAAACGAATCTTGTTTTCTTCAAAATTTCTGATGAAGTTTCGTTGAGTGCAGAAGAAGTGGCACAGGAAATGCAAGAAAAAGCGAATATTTGGGCTGGGGCAACGGGTGGAAAATCCTTCCGTGCCGTCACCCATTATTGGATTGGCGCTGATGAAATTCAGCTATATCTCGATACACTCCGCCCTATTTTAGAACGCACCATATTTTAAGTAAACGTACGAACGCTTACCGGAGAAGCATCATGAGTAATATGATCGGACACACCATTAACGATCGGTACGAACTGCAATCGCTCTTGGGGGATGGCGGGATGGGCACTGTTTACCGCGCCCAAGACCGGAATTTAAATCGGCAGGTGGCGATTAAATTGATGCACCCGCATTATGCCCGCCGTCAGGAGTTCCGCAATCGGCTCATTCAAGAAGCACAGGTGGCGGCAAAACTCGATCATCCCTCCATTGTGCGTATTTATGATTTTGGCAATTCGGATGAAGGGCTGTTTATCGCCATGGAGTATGTGGATGGGGGCAGTTTACGTGCTCATTTACGCCGGTTGCAGCAGGAAAATAAATATCTGCCGTTGGCGCAAAGTTTGCAGATTGGCATTCATATGGCCTCGGCGCTGGATTATGCCAGTCGGAAAGACCTGATTCATCGGGATGTTAAACCGGGCAATATTATCCTCAAACGACTAACGCGGTCTGATGAGCCGGGGGAGCAGCCGTTCAGAGCCGTTCTCACTGATTTCGGTCTGGTTAAGCTGGCTGAAGGCTCTAACCTGACGGAAAGTGGCATGACAATGGGGACGCCCACGTATATGTCGCCAGAGCAGTGTGAAGGTGGTTTGTTAGACGGCCGTTCTGACCTTTATAGTCTGGGTGTAGTTCTCTATGAACTGTTCACCAACCGGCTCCCGTTTGCCTTCCAAAGTTTATCGGATGCGATTGCCGTGCATCATCGAGGGGCTATGCCAGAACCGGCACGGGATGCGCGTGCCGATTTGCCCCAAATTATCGACGTTATCCTTAATAAATTGCTGGCAAAAAATGCAAATGATCGGTATGCCACAGGTGCGGATTTAGAAAAAGCGCTGCGCAGTGCCATGATCTCTTTGGAAGGGGCGCCGACGCAGGTCGTGTCTCAAGAATCAGATATTTTTGCCAAAGTGACAGATCCGCCAGAGGGATTTGAGCTGGTAATCAATACGCCAGGTCATCCGGCCAGCCATGTGCCGTTGACGCAGGCAACGATCACCTTGGGGCGCAATGCAGATAACGATATTGTTTTACCAGCGGAGGGGGTCTCGCGGCATCATGCGCGGCTGCAAGCGACATCGCTAGGCTGGGAGGTGGTTGATCAGGGTGGCATTAACGGCACGTTTGTCAATGATCGACGGCTGCGGGCGGATGATCCGACGCCGATGATGCCGGGTGAACGGCTGCGCGTGGGGCCGTATGAGTTGGTGCTGCAAGGGCCAGAAGTGACCCCGTATGAATCTGATTTAACGGCGACAATGGCTGGGGCGATAACGGCCGTTGGCCTGACACAATCCACGTCAGGCCTGACACAATCCCCTCCTTTGGGACAAACCACACCATCAGCCGGGCAAATCTTGCCAGAAGAAGATCCGTTGGAACTGTTTTTAGCACAGGATTCCTTGACGGTGGAACCCGGTAATCGCCTACCCATCAACCTGGAGATTGCCAACCGCACTACCCAAGATGATCGAGTGACGGTGCGTGTGCAGGGGATTCCCAGTAGTTGGGTGATTGTACCCACGGAATATATCCCCGTGCCAGCCGGCGAGACGATACAGGTAGCGATTGCCGTGCGTCCGCCTAAACACAACAGCACCCCCAGTGGTCGCCAGCGGATGCGGATTGAATTGCGCTCTCAGCGGTATCGAGATTTGCAAGTGGGAGTCAGTGCCACTTTGCAGGTGACAGGTTTTGTGGCTTTTGAGGCTTCTTTAAGCAATGCACAAATAAAGTTGGCTGATACGATAGGTGTCACGATTAAAAACGTGGGCAATACGACGGCTGAGTTTAGTGTCAAAGTGACGGATCGGCAGAAGGCGATAAAGGTTCAGGGAGAGCAGGGCCGTATTGTTATTGAAGGCGGCCGTTCCAAAACGATTGATTTAGAATTATCGGCTTACCATCAAAGTTGGTTGGGTGACAGCGAAATGTACCCGTTTGAGGTGGTGGTGAATGCGCGTAATGGGGGGAGTGTCACGTTGCCCGGTGAGGCAAGAACGGGATCGGCTGTGCCGCTGCCTTTGCTTTATGTGCTGCTGTTTGTGGTGGTCTTTTGTATTGCCATCGCGTTTATCACGGCTATTTTTGGCAGCGGTAATATCTTTGGCGGAGGTGGCCGCCCCACGAGTACGCCCACGCCAGACGCGATTGGCCTGACGCAAACTGTGATTGCTTTGACGCCGACTGTGGATGTAACGGCCGTTACCATCACCCCAGCCCCCGGTCAAGACAGCGACGGGGACGGCCTCAGTGACGAACAAGAAAAAGCGATTGGCACAGATCCCAATAACCCGGATTCAGATTTTGATTTGTTGACAGATGGGGAAGAAGTGCTGGTATATGGCACAAGTCCCCTTAACCGTGATACAGACAAAGATGCCCTTGTTGATGGGGATGAAGTAAAAACTTGGAGAACCGATCCGTTGAAATGGGATACGTCTGGTGACGGTATCTCCGATGGGGAAGCCGTGGCTCGCGGCTGGGATCCACTGGTTCGGCAGACAGCCACGCCAACGATTACCTCGATACCCTCGGCAACCAGTACCCCTGGTGTTACGCCGACATTTACCCCCATTCCCATCATCACGGTCACACCGTTGCCGTCTTGGACACCCACGCCTATCCCGATTATTACGGTTACGCCGACAGCTTCACCATCCGCTACGCCTGTTTCGCCCACGCCAACGGTGACAGCAACGCCCACAATAACGCCGTTGCCGAACCCCGTGGTAGCTTGCCAAGCTACGCCGCCCACGATTGATGGCGTGTTTAACATCACCGAATGGTCTGCGTCCCCGCAAATTCAGTTTGCGCCACAAGGGAATCCAAGCGGGTTGGTGCAAGGGTATCTCGTGCGGAATGGCAATACGCTCTATATGGCTTGGCTGCTGAATGATACGACCAACAATCCGAGTGATGCTCTGAAACTCTATTTTGATACTACCCGCAATGTGGGCGATCCCGATACGTCTGACCGTTTCTTCCAGGTTGTGCGTGATGACAGTCTGAATGTGCAAGCTGGCATTGGTAACAACGCTGATGGATTGACATGGAATTCTGGTTATAGTAGTGCTAACTGGACGGCCGTTATCGGCGAGCCAGGCACGAACCAATGGATTGTAGAAATGCAGATAGACGTTGGCTTGGAAATGCCTGCCTTGGCGAATCCGTATGGCATGATGGTTCAGGTAGTTTCAGGCGATTTGGCAACGTGGCCGCCAGGAGCAGATTCTGCGATTGCCACGACATGGCAAGGAGTCAATTGGCCCGCTTGCCCGTAAACAATAAATCATAAACCTTAATCCGTTAAACGTTTATCGCTTAACGGATTAAGGTTTATTGCCTGTCAAGTCCCAAAATTAGTTACCATTCCACATCTTCACCAAACCACTTTCTATATATCTCATTAAACGTGCCATCTTCAAAAATTTCTAGCAAAGTTTGATTGATCAACTCTTGGTGTGGACTGTTAAGCGGCAGCGCAATACCCAAAAACGCCTCTTCAAGTGACTCTCCAATTAACTCCAGGCCGTCATTCTCATGTGTTTGAATATAGTATGAAAGAATTGCTCCTTCCATGACGATCCCTTCTGCTCTTCCGTCCAAAAGCATTTGGTGTGCCTCTTCTAAATCTTGCGCAGTAATATAGTTGATGCCTCGTTGTGTGAGAAAATCTTCTGCCACCACAACATCAGCGATTGTGGCAACGGTTGATTTTGCCATATCCTCAAGCCGTTTGTTACTGTCTTGTAAGGCCGCCACTGTTAAATGAGCTGTGATTCCTGCCGTCAGATTGGCGACCAGAAACAAGCCAGCCATCATCCAGAAAAGAGCCATTAGCCGTCCGGCTTTTCCCAGTGGCACTTTATCCCCGTAGCCCACAGTTGTTACGGTAACGGCTGCCCACCAAATTGCTTCCCATAACCCTTGAAAATAACCTTTTGGGAAGTGGGAATTGGAATGTCGCTCGAATAACCAAATGATGTTGGCTACGACGAGGATGAGAAAGAAGAAGGCACCAAAGAGTTTGAGTATGTCAAGTGAAAACATGGCGGAGAAGATATTACGAAGCGGCCGTATCGGTTCTCTTAGGACCATCACGCGTAAACCAGAGACAAAGTAAGGATGGGAAAAATCCATCACCTTTTCCCGCTCTGAGGTGATGGCAATGGCAGCGATGCCCACATCTGCCTCGCCACTTTCTACGCCTTCCAGAATGTCAGGGAATCTATCAACGACGACCCATTCGTATTCCAGACCCGTGCGCAAAACGATTTCTTTCCACAGGTCGACACTGAAGCCAGCTAATCGTTCCGGCTCTACAATGACAAAAGGTGGCGCATCGGCGGTGTAGACTTTTAGGGGGACGTTTTGGTCGTCGGGTGAATCTTGTGCGCGGAGGGTGGCTGCTGAGCACAAAACAAAAAGGGTAATCAGCGAGAATAGTAAAATGTGTTGTGTAGGGAGGTTTCGTTTACTATCTATCATAGGCTGCTATACTGCCAACGGGCATAATCTGACATTGTGCCTTCTGGTTGCAGGTTGCAGGTTGCAGGTGATTTTTCCAGAGTAACTTGCCACATGCCACATGCAACTTGCCACCAATTATAATGTAACTTTATGACCTCGCTGAGTATATTATAGCTTTTCTTACACGAGTGAACTATTTCTCATCCAATTTCGGACTCAGGTTATAATGGCCTGGGTCGGGCGGGCAACAATTGTTTGAGTTCGGCTATTCCGTTACTTGTCTGTGTCCACTCGCCACGGTATGCAGTGTGTGCGAGTTTGTTGATTTGCTGGGCAAAGCCGATGAGCTCTGGATCGCCTGTGTTATAGAGGCTAGCCTTGGCATTGGCGGCTAGTTGACTAATAATGGCGAGTTCAGCAGAGGAAATCTTTTTGTCGTTGAGTGCTATTGTGGTTGCATCCAAGAAATCGTGTGCTTGTGTGAAGGCATCAACGCGATTGTATGTGACCTGGCTGGGCTGTGACGCCGTGTTTGCATAGAGTTTTTCACGTTCCTCAATTTGGATTTCAACATTTAAGTGCCAAACGCTAGATTGCATCTGAATATTGCTGGATTGCTCCGCAATTGAAGTTATTATGGCTACAGTGGTGTTTTTATCTTTTTCCAAGTGGGTGATTATTTCACTTGAATTTGTCGCTATTTCTTGTAATCCCTGGTCAATTGCAATCAGCAAATCCACCGTTTTGGGAGCAAGCTCCCCGTATTGATCCATAAAAATGTTGATAAGTTCGCCTGTGGTATCGATTGCAGTTTGTTGGGCGTACATTGCGCTCAACGTTTTGGATAATTCCGCATCCGTTAAAATATTGTCAGATAGGAACTGGGTTGTGGCATTTGCGGCTGTTTTTGCAGCCGCTTCGATTTCAATGATGTTTGTATGGATAAGCGATGCTAGTTCTTCTTCTGTTAGTTCTCTGTAATTGTTAGCTGGCTCTACATGTAAGGGAGTAGGTGATAGAGTAACTTTGGGTTGGCGGGTTAATTCTGGAGATGGGGGTGCAACCGGTTGAAATCTGCAAGCACCCAAGATTACGGGAAAGATCAGGAATAATACACTTGTAAGTGATTTTTTATTTTTCATTCTTGTCTACCCTTTGGCTGTCGTGGTCAGGCATATTATGGTTTTGGTTCGGATATTTTTTGATGGAGCAGAAGGTTTAAAGAGAAACGGCCGTTCTGCAGAACGGCCGTTTCTACAATCATCTATCACTCTGGTAAATTAATGGTGGAACAACCGGCCTCCCGTCAGCGCCATCACCATGCCATATTCATCACACGCTTCAATCACCACATCATCGCGGATAGAGCCGCCAGGCTGCGCCACGTAACTCACGCCGCTTTGCTGGGCGCGGTCGATGCTGTCACGGAAGGGAAAGAACGCATCAGAACCCAGCGTAACGCCCGTGAGATTGGACAGCCATTCCCGCTTTTCTGCTGGCGTGAGGCGTACAGGCACAGAGTCAAAACTTTGCAGCCAGTTTGCTTCTTCGGCTGGGGTGAGATTTTCCAGCAAATATTGGTCGATGGCATTGTCTCGCTCGGTGCGGTTGATTTTTTCGCGGAAGGGCAGATTTAACACAGCGGGATGCTGGCGCAGATACCAGGTATCTGCCTTGGTGCCTGCCAGCCGCGTGCAGTGAATGCGGGATTGTTGCCCCGCGCCGACGCCAATCGCCTGCCCATCTTTCACATAACAAACGGAGTTAGACTGGGTGTACTTCAGCGTTAGCAGCGCCACAAGCATGTCGCGTTTGGCGCTTTCTGGCAGGTTTTTGTTGGCGGTGACGAGGTTTGTCAGGTCATCGTAGGTGGGGATGGCGTCGTTGTGTTTTTGCTCCAGCATGAGGCCGAAAATTTCACGTGTTTCCTGGGCGGGTGGTTCATAGTCTGGATCGATTTGCATGACGCGGTAGTCGCCCCCTTTTTTGTCTTGCAGGATGGCTAAGGCTTCTGGCTCATACCCTGGCGCGATGACGCCATCAGAAACTTCTCGTTTGAGCATCTTGGCGGTGGGAACATCAACAATATCGCTGACGGCCGCCCAGTCACCAAAGGAGGAGATGCGGTCTGCGCCGCGAGCGCGGGCATAAGCGGAAGCCAGGGGTGATAGTTCACCGGAACCAGTGAAGTAGGCTTGTTTGAGCGTGTCGTCCAGGGGGATACCCACAGCCGCACCGGCTGGGCTGACATGCTTGAAGGAAGCGGCGGCGGGCAAGCCGGTGGCTTGTTTGAGTTCGCGCACCAGTTGCCAGGCGTTGAGGGCGTCCAGCAGGTTGATGTAGCCCGGTGCGCCGTTGAGCATTTCGATGGGCAAGGCACCTTCGTTAATATAAATACGGGCGGGTGCCTGATGGGGATTCATGCCATAGCGTAGTTTGATTTCAGAAGACATGGGTATTCCTTTTTGGTAATCAGTGAACGGTAATCGGTAATCGGTGTCGGAGATGCTTACTGATAACTGTTTACTGTTTACTGTTAACTGTTAACTGGTTTTTAAGTAAGCGGTGATGGCGGTATCGTAATCACGGGTGTGGGCGAAGGCTTTGATGGCGAATTGTTTGCGATTGGCTTCGTTTACGCTGCCGTTGGTTTTGAGTTCGGAGAGAACGGTGGCGTAATCATCTGGATCGCAGACGATGGTGACACGAGCAAAGTTTTTGGCTGCGGCTCGCAATAGGGTCACGCCGCCGATGTCGATTTGCTCGATGGCTTCGGCGAGGGTGACATCTGGTTTGGCGATGGTGTCTTCGAAGGGGTATAGATTGCAGGCAACAAGGTCAATCATGTTGATTTGTTGGGCGGCTAGATCGGCTTTGTCTTCAGGGATGTCTCGGGCGAGGATGCCGCCATGTACGGCGGGGTGCAAGGTTTTGACGCGCCCGCCTAACATTTCGGGTGCGCCTGTGATTTCGGCTACGTCAATGACGTCTAATCCAGCTTCACGCAGTTGGCGGGCGGAGCCGCCACTAGCGATTAGCTCCCAATCCATCTCGGCCAGGGCGGTTGCAAATTCGACCAACCCTGCCTTATCGTATACAGAGAGAATAGCTCTTTTTTTGCTCATGGTCAGAGAATTTACCACAAGGGAAAACGGCCGTCTATAGTTGATCTTGAACAACAAAGATGAATGTTTATTATATGTCCGTTGGTTTCCGGATTACGTAAGGTTGGCTTTTAGCCTACGCTGATAAATTTGGCAGGAATGGTGCGAAAACAAAAAGGATTATTTATCATGAAAAAGCATTTCCTTGCCTGGTTTTTATTGGGTTTATGCAGTGTATTGGTGACGGGGAGAGTGTCGGCTCAGACGGAAGATTTGTCACCGATGCCGACTGATTATCGGCAGTTGCCTGATTTGCATGTCTTTGCAGAAACGCCGTATGGGCAATGGGTTGGCTCTGGTAGTGGCCTTGAGATTGAGACGGGGGAATATGGCAATCTTCCCATCGATGAATCCGAAATGTTAAACGATTTACCATCCTACCGAGTCCGTGTAAATGGGGCAAATGGATGGTGGAGTTTTCTTTTGGCTGGGCCGGATTGGGAATCTTATAGTATTACGCCTTATTATCCAGACGGAGCCTTGGAATTTAATATCAAGGGAGCCACCGGGGGTGAAGCGTTTTCGATTTTACTGAATGATTATGTGGTGGGCAGGAATCCAGAAAATCTTGGATCGAATGAAATTCAAATTTCTGAACTGCTGCCGGTTACGGATGATTGGCAGCATGTGAGCATTCCGCTGAGTGCGTTTCTTTCTGAGGGCGCGGGGCTTAATCTGGATCAGTTGTTTTCAGTGGTGTTTTCTGGCACGTTTACTGGGGAAGAGGCGAAGGAGATGACGTTTTGGCTGAATGACATCCGCTTTACATCGCCGAGTGTTGAGCCGAGCTACCCACAAATTAAATTGAATCAACTCGGCTACACGCCAGCCGGACAAAAAATTGCCCATATCTCTGGTTTTGATGACGATTTGTTTGCCCAAGCTGGCACGCCGTTTATGGTGCGTGGTATCAGCAACAATGAGCCTGTTTATCAGGGGGAATTGACCCTGGTGGCGGATTATGATGCAGTTGTTTCGGGTGAACGGGTGCTGGCGGCAGATTTTACGGATTTGCAAACACCGGGGCAGTATTATTTGTCTGTTGATGCGTATCAGATTGAGGATTCGTCGTTGTTTACGATTGACGAGGATGTGTATCAGGGTTTGGTGGTGGATGGACTGCGGTATTTTTATTTGCAGCGTGCTGGGTTACCGCTGGATGCGCAGTATGCGGGGAAGTTTGCGCGGGGGACAGGCCATGTGCAGGATGAGGCGGCGGCATTTCGCTCTGGCTCTCCATCACCGCTGGATGTGTCTGGTGGCTGGTATGATGCGGGAGATTATGGGAAATATGTGAATGCGGGGGCAACGGCCGTTTCTGATCTCCTTTGGGCCTATGAACTATTTCCCGAGCAGTTTGTAGATTCACAACTGAATATTCCAGAAAGCGGCAATGGTGTGCCTGATTTGCTGGATGAGGTGCGCTGGGAATTGGATTGGATTCTCAAAATGCAAGACCCGGCATCGGGTGGTTTTTATCATATGGTGCAAGATACGGAAGGCACGACTGTTGACAAGGCGCAAGAACCCCGTTTTATTGAAGATACAGATGGCAGTCGTGACACCATTCGCCCCACGGCTACAACCGGTAGTGCGGTGGCGGCGTTGGCGCACGGGGCGACTGTGTTTGCCGCGATTGATCCAGATTATGCGGCGGAATTACTGACCGCGGCCGAAGCTGGCTGGGCATACTTAGAAGCGAATCCTGATGGTGTGGCGGGCGTTCCTGGCCCTTATAATGACGACGATGACAGCGATAATCGGTTTTGGGCGGCGGCGGCGTTGTATCGGGTGACGGGGAATCAAGAATATAATGATTATGTCAAGCGTGTTTATCAGGATGTAGAGAACTTCTTTGAGAGCGAAGATGATAATGCGTATGGTGTGACCCGTATGGAGATGATTGGCTGGCTGCATTATGCGCATAGTGATAATCCCGATCCTGAGGTGATGGCCTATTTTGTCACGATATTTGATGATTGGTCGGCGCGGATGGTGGCGCGGTGGCAAGCGTCTAACTGGGATATTGCGTTGACGGATGATGATTTTTACTGGAGTAGTAATTATGTGGCGTTGACGACGCCGTTGGTGATGGTGGTGGGGTCTGAAGCGTTAGGCGAGATGGATGGAACGGCCGTTGTCATGGCACAACAAGCGTTGGATTATATTTTGGGTAACAACCCGTTGAGTTTTAGTTACGTGTCTGGCTACGGGGAACACAGCGTGCAATATCCGTTTTCTAATCAGTGGAGCTATGATGGTGTGGCCGAAGTGCCGGATGGTGTTTTTGTCGGCGGCCCGAATGCAGTATCCAATCCTTTGCTCTATTCAAACTTTGCCGGCAAGCGTTATATTGACAGCAATGCAAACTGGACGACGAATGAACATACTATTTACTGGAACTCAGCCCTGGTGTTTCATGCGGCGTTAGCCAATCAACTGGGTAAGCCTGGGGTTGCGCCGGTGTTTGTGTCGCCAACGATTGAATCGCCAACGGCTGCGCCGCCAACGGCCGTTTCTACAGTTGAATCCGAAATAGAACATCAACCAGAGCTAGAATCCACCGGACCTATTGCTTCCGAACAAACCACAGCATCACCCAATTCTGCTATTCAAAATGATGAGCAAGGCGATGACGGCTCTAATAATTTGATGATAGCCCTTATCGGGGCAGTCTTGGTTTTGATTGTTGTCGTGCTTGTGTGTACAGCGATTATTTTGCGGGCGATGAAGCGCCCTTCATCACCTTAAAAAAGGTGGATTTGTATGGATGAAAACAACCCTGTCGTGATTTTAGACGGAGAAACGTGGCATATTGCGGAAAACGGCCGTTCTTCCAAAATAGCCCATTGCGGCAAAAAAATGACCAATCAACGCACGCATTCCCGAGTCAGCACCATTGGCGTGGAAAAAGTCTGTCCCCACTGTGTTCGTCTGTACAAGCAGGATTTCCCCCATGCGTTCCCCGACCCATAAATTCATCCCTTTTGTTGCAACGGTAACGGCCGTTTCCCGTATAGCTTCATAACTTATCCAACCTGGAGGGTTTGTGATGCGAAACAAAGGACAATTTTATTTAGGCATTATCATCGTTGTATTCGGTGTGGTGCTGTTAATCGCTAATATTTTCAACATCAATTTATGGATTCTCTTTTGGCCGACGGTATTCATCTTTTTGGGTGTTTTCTTAATTTATCGACCTAAAATGGTGGAGCCAGGCACAGAAATGACCCAAAAATTTCTGGGCGAAGTGAAACGCGCTGGGCGTTGGCAAGTCGTAGATGAGGAATTTTGGTACTTCGTCGGTGATATTGAACTGGATATGATCAACGCTGATATACCTGATGGCGTAACGAAAATTCGTGCCATCGGGTTTGTGGGCGATATTGATATTTACGTACCCAGTGATGTCGGTGTGGCTGTGGATTCTACAGCTTTTGTGAGTGACATTGCGCTGCCAGACGGGAAAGAAGAAAACTTCCTTACCCCAGTCCATATGCGCACTACTAACTACAAGGTGGCTGAGAAGAAAATCTTGTTACAAGCCACGTGTTTTGTGGGCGACATAAAAATCCGCCAGGTAGGTTAGGTAAAAGCGGGAAAGTTTTTGGAAATAAAATTGTGCAAAACCCGCTTTTCCTTGAAGGAAACCACAATTTTGCGTGTTGGTAATTTTAAGAACTTTTTGTGGTTTACCTAGTCGGTTATTTGAATTCTAGTTGAATAAATGAAGATAGAAGGCAATCCGTTTTGGACTGCCTTTTTTTAATCTCCGCCCAGAGATGATATGAAGCTGTATTCACGAATCTGGCTGATTTGCGCAGAACGCATACATGCAAAACTTAATAAAATTGCACATGTCAGGGAAAGGACGAGATATGTTGAAATGAGTACCAACCACATGAGTTTTCTCCAATCGGTTACAAAATACTTCTTTACCTATTATGTCGCATAAATCGCTAAAAAGGTACGGCCGTTTTCAAAATGAGTGAAGCACAATTTCCAGGTTTGCATCGTGGCTCAAAAAAAGAAATAATTCCGTCAGGAGATTGGCATGATCAGACCGGAGCTAACCCAGCAGGTTACATTTTTACATACGGCGGATTTGGGGAAAACGGCCGTTTTCTATCAAACTATCCTCGGTCTAAAAATGGTACTCGACCAGGGGGTCTGCCAAATATTCCAGGTGAGTGCCGATGCCTTCATTGGGTTTTGCGAACACGTTGAGGGCGCCAATCCAGATGGCGTTATCCTGACGCTGGTTTCAGAACAAGTAGATGCATGGCACGACTATTTGGTGGCGCAAAACGTATCCATCGAAAAGCCGCCAACACTCAACGAAACCTTCAATATCTACCATATTTTTCTGCGTGATCCGAACGGTTATCTTGTCGAGATTCAAAAATTCCTTGATCCAGCTTGGCCGACATAGAGTAGAGAAGATTTTGTATGCCCGATGACAGCAAGAAAGCCATTGAAGCCCAAGAAAGCGCCCAGTTCGACTGGATAATCTATTCAGACGCCACTTTTGCGGGCTTGGCAATTCTCATTCCCATTCCGCTGGTAGACGTTGCCTTTGAGCAGTTTTTTCGGCGGCGGATGCCGCGCATCATTGCCCGCCGCAATGGCTTGCAGTTAGCGCCGCGCCTGCAAATTGAAATCAATCGGGGACGGTTTAGCTGTTTGCAATCTTGTTTGATGGCTCCCATTTTGCTCACCGTGCTCCTGCTCAAACGCCTCTTCCGCACCATTCTCTATTTTCTTACCATCAAGGAATCATCAGACCTGTTGAGCCTGTATTGGCACCGCGCCTTTTTGCTCGATTATATGTGCAAAGCAGGCTATCTTCAGGATGAAGAAACAGGCATCATCGCCGCCGAAGCGCTGCGAAAAATTCTGGAGACGATTACCACCAGTCCGCTGTCTCAACTGGCGAAACAAGTCATTGCCATGCCCCATCATATTTTGCGAAGTCTGCGCCGTGTCCGCCGGGGAAAAACCGACAAGGATATCGAAAACGCACGCACACTCATGGCTCGTACCTGGGAAAATTTCAGTGACTATTTCGTGGAATTAGCAGAGCAGTACGACCAAACTTTCGCCAAAGTGAAGCAAGTGCAGGAAATGCAGCGCACGCAACCCCCTCCCGCCCCCTCCCCCTGACAGAGAGAGGGTTGGGGACAGTGTATAATTAGGAGACCAATCTAGTGCCTCAAACTTATGAACGCGCCTTCCGCGTGCGCCATTATGAATGTGATGCATATGGTCATGTTAATCACGTTAACTACGTGCGTTATATGCAAGAAGCTGCCTTTGATGCTTCTGCGGCGGTTGGCTTTAGTATGGACTGGTATCAGGAAAACGGCCGTTACTGGCTCATTCGTGAAACTGACATCACCTACCTCCGTCCGCTCACCTATGGCAATACCGTCATCATCAAAACCTGGGTCGCTGATTTTCATCGCGTCCGCAGCCGCCGGGCCTACGAATTTCGGCTGGCCGATAGCGGCGAACTTGTGGCCACCGCCATGACCGATTGGGTTTACCTGGATATGGTTGCCCAGCGCCCCGTCACCATCCCCCTAGAAATGGAAGCTGCCTTTTTGCCCGATGGTTCTGCTGCTGATTTCTCGCCCCGCGAACGCTTCCCCAACGCCCCGCCGCCACCGCCCAAAGCGTTTACCATGCGCCGTCAGGTGGAATGGGGCGACATTGATCCGGCTGGACACGTGAACAACGCACAATACCTGACCTATCTGGAAACGGCGGGGGTAGAAGCGGTCAATGCCTTTGGCTGGCCGATGACTCGCATGGCAGAGCATGGGTTTGGTGTGGTGGCGCGGCGATACCACATTGAGTATAAGCAGCAAGCGGTGATGGGGGATGAACTGGAGATTGAAACTTATATTGCGGATGCGAAACGGGCAACGGCCGTTCGTCATTACACCATCAAGCGCACCAGCGATAATACATTGGTTGCCCGTGCTTACACGGTGTGGGTGTGGGTCGATTTAGCCACCGGCAGGCCAATTCGCGTGCCACCTGAGTTTGTAGACGATTTTGAGGGTCATATTGTGGCGTAATGACAGGCTTCCCCTCCCACTGGGAGGGGATTGAGGGGAGGGAAGTGCCTACTACGATTGTTCTTTTTCCCCTTCACTATCCGATTCTTCAGCATCCCCATTTTGTGACTCTTTTAAGAACCATTTCTGAGCGGAGAACGGCCGTTCCTTCTCTTTCAACATCGTAGAGCGTGGTACATAACGGCCGTCAGCCTTGAGTTCGCTGGTATCGGCAGTGTCCCGTAAATACACATCCAAAATTTGGGTGAGGACATGTTTCTGCATGTGGGCATCTTCAATGGGGAACAAAATTTCCACACGCCGGTCAATATTACGGGGCATCAAGTCGGCGCTACCCGCATACATATCGGGTCGCCCATTGTTGTGGAAATAATAAACGCGGCTATGTTCCAGAAAACGGCCGACGACACTGACCACACGGATGTTTTCGCTGATACCTTCCACACCAGGGCGTAAACAGCAGATTCCACGAATAATCAAATCAATCTTCACGCCAGCCTGCGAAGCACGATACAAAGCCTGAATCATCTCTGGATCGACCAGAGAATTTGATTTGAGAATCATGCGTCCCTTTTTGCCTAGCGCGGTTTCCCGTCCAATAAATTTAAGCAAACTGCTGCGCAAATTCACGGGTGCCACCAAAAATTTGCGGTAGACACGCTGCTTCGAGTACCCGGTGAGATAGTTGAACAATTCCGAGGCATCTTCCCCAATATCTTTCTGACTGGTCATTAGCCCTAAATCGGTGTAAAGGCGAGCCGTAATTGAGTTGTAATTGCCCGTCGCTACATGCACATAGCGCTGAATGCCATCCTTTTCACGGCGCACGATGAGCGTCACTTTACAGTGCGTTTTTAAGCCGATGAGACCATAGACCACATGCACGCCAGCGTTTTCCAATGCCCGCGCCCATTCAATATTGCTCTCCTCATCGAAACGGGCTTTAAGTTCTACCAAGACCGACACTTGCTTGCCGTTTTCTCGCGCCCGCATGAGCGCCCGCACAACCGGCGGGTTGGGGCCAACGCGGTACAATGTTTGTTTAATCGCCAGCACATCTGGGTCTTCGGCCGCTTGTCGTAATAAATCAATGACAGGAGCGAAGCTGTCGTAGGGATGGTGCAGCAGGTAATCTTGTTTGCCCAAGGCGGAAAAAATATCTCCATCACCATGTAAACTGGCTGGGGTTTTGGGACGGAAGCTGGCCTCCTTTAGTTCGGGGCGCTCTAATTTATGCAGTTCCCATAGGCTGCTTAAGCCCAATGGGCCTCTAAAGGTATAGATGTCATAGACATTCATCTGCAAATTGGCTAACAGCAGTTCACGGATGTCGTCAGGCGTATTTTCATCTATTTCCAGGCGCACAGGGAAGCCAAAATGACGCTGGCGCAGATTCTTTTCCATGGTGAGCAGCAAATCATCCGCTTCCTCTTCCTGAATTTCCATGTCGGTGTTGCGGGTGATGCGGAATGGGTAGGCGGCGATGATTTCCATACCGGGAAAGAGCCGATCTATATTGGCGGCAATGACTTGTTCTACCCACACGAATTTGTGGATGGTGGGCATAAGCAATTCATCGGGATCGATGGGTTTGAGTGGTACGAGGCGTGGCAGGGTAGCGGGTACCTTCACGCGGGCAAAGTGTACTTCCTCTGTTTTGGGATCGCGGAGGACGACGGCCAGGTTTAAGCTTAAATTTGAAATATGGGGAAAGGGATGCCCGGGATCGAAGGCCAGCGGGGTGAGCACAGGGAAAATGCTGCGTTCAAAATAATCACGCAGGTTCATTTGTTGCCGCCGCTTTAAATCTTGGTAATCGGAGATAGTGATTTTTGCTTCAGCTAATGCGGGTTGCAGGGTCTCGCGCCAACAGGTCATTGCTTCGGCAAAAAGTTGGGTGACGTTGCGGTGGATGGCGACGAGTTGTTCGCGGGGCAGCAGGCCATCAATGGGCGCTTTGGTGACACCCAGAAGCACTTGTTGTTTGAGACCGGAAACGCGCACCATGAAAAACTCGTCCATGTTGCTGGTGAAGATGGCGAGAAATTTAAGCCGTTCTAACAGGGGATGCTCTTCATTGTAGCATTCTTGTAAGACGCGCCGATTGAATTCGATATGGCTCAATTCTCGGTTGATGTATAAACTTGGATTTTTTAGATCAATGTTGGACATATGTACCTTTTTTGTAGGACGATACTTTGAATTTTAATGGGAAATAGATTCTTGTCCAGTCGAGAGATAATTGTAGGAAACTTCCGAGGTTTCCCCAAACCGCGAAAGTTTTGGATAGTTGCTGCCATGATGGTGATGATAACGGCCGTTTTCCTCACAGCCTGTCGCCCTGAACCCATACCACCTACCCCCATTTTGCTTGCCACCATTCCGGCAGAGTTGGCGGCGCAGGCTGCTTTAAACCGACCACCCACTCCCATGATTACACCCCGTGCTGAAGAAGAAACGCTTAGTGTTGAGCTTGTGGAAACGGCCGTCGCCCCGCCAGCAGACACCCTCCTCGCTGGTGAGACTTGGCGCGTGGGCATTGCCAGCAATGTGCCAAAAGGGTTGGCACAAGAGGTAGAGGCGTTTGCTGGACGGCATTCTGATCGATTTAGTTGGGTGGGTGATGGGGATGCGGATTTAGTCGTGGCTTTGGGGGATGAACGGCCGTTTGCGACCTGGATATTTGCCGCTGCCGCCCCGTTTGCCACGGTGACTGATGACGTAGGGCTGGCGGACTTGCAATCTGCGTGGCAGGGAAGCGGACAGCCGCTGGTTGTCGATTCGGCGACGGCGGGGTGGCTCGCTGACAAATGGGGATCGGCCAGTTCCCATGTATTTTTCACCTCCCCGGAAAAGCGGATGGACATGGTTTGGCAAAAACGGCCGTCTTGGAGCATTGTGCCGTTTGATGAGTTGCAGCCGGAGCTAAAAGTGCTGCGCCTGGACGGGCAGTCGCCGCTGACGCCTGATTTTCGGGCGAGTGAGTATGGCTTGCAGGCAAATGTGAGCGCGGTGGGGGATGACACTTCGGCAAGCTCAGGGCAAGCCGTTTCCGAATTTCTGTCTGCGT
This sequence comes from uncultured Chloroflexia bacterium, assembly GCA_963747345.1. GTDB lineage: Bacteria > Chloroflexota > Anaerolineae > Promineifilales > Promineifilaceae. The sequence goes on from CAVVFA010000035.1 coordinate 185,151, forward strand.
GGGATGGCCCAACGAGCAATCGGGATGCAGCTAAACTGACTCGCGTCGCCATCACCGGCGTGACCGCGTTGGTGCGGGCGACGGCCTACAACATGGAGCAAAATGGCATGTTGTGGCCCGCCGAAGATGTTGGGCCGGTGCTGCAAGCGGCCGATATTGCCCACGTTAGCAACGAGGTTTCCTTTGCGTCAGATTGCCCGTATCCCAATCCCATCGGCGGCACCACATTTTGCTCAGGCGATAATACGTTTGAACTGCTCAAATATATCGGCACAGACGTGGTGGAACTGACGGGTAACCATCTGAATGATTGGGGATCGGAGAATTTGGCTCGCAGCCTGGAAATGTTTGAGGCGGCAGGCATGGCGACGTATGGCGGCGGTCGAAATGCCACAGAAGCGGCGGTGCCAGCGCTGTTTGAGCATAACGGGAACAAGATTGCGTTTGTTGGCTGCAATTCGTTTGGCCCCACCTATGCCTGGGCGGGGGCGGACAGCCCAGGAGCGCGTCAATGTGACGGTTCGATGGTGGCGCAAATTCGCCAATTAACGGCTGATGGGTATCAGGTCATCGCCACGCTGCAAGGGACGGAGTATTACCAATATCCAGCGATGCCCGAGCAGCAAACCCAGTTCCGAGCGTTAGCGGAGGCGGGGGCAACGGCCGTTTCCGGCAGTCAAGCTCATCATCTGCAAGCGTTCGATTTCCACAATGGCTCATTCATCCACTACGGGCCGGGCAATCTCTTCTTTGACCAGATGGACCAACTGGGTACGCGGCAGACGCTGGTTGATACGTACACTTTTTATAACGGCCGTTTGCTTTCTGTTGACTTGTGGACGGGGCTTATTGAAAGCTATGCCAAACCCCGTTTGATGACGCCTGAAGAACGGGAGCAGACGCTGACGACTGTGTTTCAGGCGAGTGGGTGGTAGGGGAAACGGCCGTTGCTTACCATTTGCAGACAGCCATCAAGAATACTGCTATCATAGCTGGTAGGTTGGTAGTTTTTGGACGGGTAACGGCCGTTGCCCATTTGTGGCACGGTTCAATCTCACTAAAAAAAGGAGTCTACGGGTATGAAAACGAGAAAACAGTTTCTATTAGCAGGCGTCGCCATTGGCGCGATTATGGTTGTTTTATTTTTGGGGATTGGCGCGGCAGTTTCTGCATTTTCCTCTGGTCGATTTGCGGGATTTGCCGTACCAGGCAGTGTGCCTGCGGCATCGCTCGATGAAGTCATTCCGCTTGAATCGGTCTCTGATCTCACCTCGCTCAATGCAACGATTAAGATTAGCGTCAACGGCCTCATCGATGGCGAACGCGCTCAAGGCGACTTGACGGGTCTGTTGGCAATCGACGAGCAGGGAAAAAGCCAGATCACGGTATCTGGCAGCTTGCTTGGAGATTTGGCGGCAAAGGTCGGTGGTTCTCTCGTCGGGCTGTTTACGCCCTCTAAAGTCGATCTCTACAAAGTACCGGAAGGGGCTTATGTGGTTCTCGGAGGCTTGTTTCCTGTGTGTATCAAACCGGAAGCGCTTAACGCCACGGACACGCTGGACGAGATGAGTCCGTTGAGTATGTTGAGCATGTTCACAAGCAGTGAAGTGGCGCGGGGTAAATTAGTTGGCGAAGAGACGTTGAATGGCGAGCCCGTTTCGCACTATGTCATCGACGGGGATGCGTTTCTCACCGCCGCACAAAACAGCACTGATCCGAAACTGCAAGCCTTTGGTGAGGCGTTGTGGTCGGCTGAAGATGCTGACTTGTATGTGGACGAAAACGGGTATCCAGTAATGTTCAGCGGCAGTTACAGCGGCGAATACGCCCCGTTACAGTTTGAAGGGAACTTTGACGTGGAGATCGCCTTGACTGGCATCAATACCAATCCCACTGTGAAATTACCGTCTTCTTGTAATAAACCGGTTTCGGGGTAGCGTTTCGGTGTAGATAAAAACGGACATTGACGTTTATTGACGTAACCAGTTGTAGCCGTTTTGGAAATCTGTTAATGCTCAGAGTGGCGCAATTTCGCCGATTCACGTAACATGACTGAAGTTTTTGTAGTTCTTGGTAGCCGTGGCAATTGTCGGCGGTCCAATTGTAATGGCCGTTTTAAGCTTTAACCTGCGATTTTTAGTTTACTCGTCGCCGAACTGGATGCCCTGCGCCAACGGCAGGTCTTTGCCCCAGTTGAGCGTATTGGTCTGGCGGCGCATATAGGCCTTCCAGGCATCAGAGCCAGATTCGCGTCCGCCGCCCGTTTCCTTCTCGCCGCCAAACGCGCCCCCGATTTCTGCACCGGATGTGCCAATGTTGACGTTGGCAATGCCACAGTCGGAACCAGACGCGCTCAAAAATGCTTCAGCGGTACGCATGGAGTCGGTGAAGATGGCGCTGGAGAGACCTTGCGGTACGCCGTTTTGCAAAGCGATGGCTTCGTCTAAGCGTTTCGTATTCCAACAAGTAGAGAATCGGCGCAAACGTTTCGGTTTTGACGACTTCAGATTGGGCGGGCATCTTGACGATGGTTGGCTCAACAAATTGAGGGCCGAGATCAGGTCGGGTACTCCCGCCGGTTAAGATTTGCCCGCCTTCTTGTTGGGCTTGGGCGAGGGCGGACTGCATGTGGGAAACGGCCGTTTCCGTCACCAACGGCCCCATCAAAGTACCTTCAATCAGCGGGTCGCCAATCGGCACTTGTTGGTACGCCTTCACCAATCGTTCTGTGAGTTCAGCGGCAATCGCTTGGTGCATAATCAGACGGCGCGTAGAGGTACAGCGCTGCCCAGAGGTTCCGACCGCGCCAAAGACCACGCCCCGCACCACCAAATCCAAATCCGCATCTTTTTCCACGATGATGGCATTGTTGCCACCCAGTTCCAGCAGCGACCGACCCAGCCGTCCCGCCACCGTTTGCGCCACTTTGCGCCCCGTTGGAATCGATCCTGTGAAAGAAATCAGAGGTAATCTTTCATCTTCCGTCATCAACCGGCCAATATCGCCCGCGCCTGTCACCAAACTAAACACACCGCTCACACCATAATCAGCCATCACACGGTTGGCGATGTGCTGCATGGCAACCGCCACCAACGAAGAGACCTCCGACGGCTTCCAGATGGTCATGTCGCCACACACCGCCGCGATGGCAGAATTCCAGGCCCACACTGCCGCCGGGAAGTTGAAGGCGGTAATCACGCCAATCGGGCCGAGTGGGTGCCATTGCTCATACATTCTGTGAAACGGCCGTTCCGAGTGCATTGTCAGTCCGTAAAGCTGACGAGACAGCCCCACAGCAAAGTCACAAATATCAACCGCCTCCTGCACCTCGCCAATGCCTTCTGCTCGAATCTTGCCCATTTCCAGGCTAATCAGTTCACCCAATGGCTCAATGTATTCACGCAGCACCACACCCAAATCACGCACCATAAGGCCACGTTTGGGTGCAGGCATCTCACGCCAAGTTTTGAACGCAGATTGAGCGTGATCCACAACTTGCTCATATGCTGGCGGCGTTGTCTGTACAATCTGGGCAATCGGTTCACCCGTTGTCGGATTGATGGAGGTAATCACAGCGCCACCGGTATCCAACCAACCATCTGGCCCCATACAAGTGCCGGAATTAACGGCTTGTAGACCCAGTTTATTCAGTAAAGATTTCATAGCTGTTTGTTTCTACTCCTGACGGATTTTGTGTATTTTAGTAGCCGCGGCATCCTTGCCGCGCAGGTGTAAACGCGGCAAGGATGCCGCGGCTACACCCCAAAATTGCAAAGATGGATTAGTCATAGAATGAACCATGCCGAATCACGAATATAGGTATAGATCGTTTGCTGGTCGATGTTTAGCTTGATATATAGCACTTCCTATGGAACAGGGGTATCAGTGATTTCAGGTAAGTGGGTTGCTTCAACGGTGCTTGTTGGTGGTCAGGTACGGGTGTGTTGGTTGGTGGTGGGACAGGTGTATTGGTTGGTGGTGGGACAGGTGTGTTGGTTGGTGGTGGGACGGGTGTGTTGGTTGGTGGTGGGACGGGTGTGTTGGTTGGTGGTGGGACAGGCGTATTGGTTGGTGGTGGGACAGGCGTATTGGTTGGTGTTGGGACTGGTGTGTTGGTGGGACGCGGCGTATTAGTTGGGCGCAGTGTGTTGGTAGGCTGTGGTGTGCTGGTTTTAGTGGAGCCTGGTGGTGGCGTTTTTGTGCTGGTAGGGCGTGGCGTATGGGTGGATGTGGAGCCTGGGGGTGGCGTGTTTGGGGGTGTATTGGTGGGCTTTGGTGTGTTTCCCCCTGGTTCACTGGTGTTTGTGGGCGTTGAGCCGGGTGGGGGTGTGTTTGTCTTAGTGGTAGTGGCTGCAATTGTAGGTGTATTGGGATTTGTTGTTGGTGGTGCGTTAGATGTGGCAGAAGGTGTGAGGGTTGGGGTCGGCGGTAGGGGGACAATGCCTTCAGGTGTGCTTTCTATGCTCGGACTGTCTTTTGTTGCGGTTGGTGTGATTCGTAGAAAAGCGCTATCAGTTGCGGCCGAGTCAATCACACTTTCATCAACTGGTGCGAATTCTAGGGCAGGAAAGGCGCCATAATCAGCTTGCTGTTGCGCTAAAATAGTTGTGTAGGCGACCTCGGGCCGGTTGACTAAAATAGCCATCCAGAAGGCAGTAAATACGCACAAAAAATTTGCAGCTAGAGCGAAAAAGAAAAAGAGCAACGCGCCACTGTGGCGTTTGATCCGGTCTCTATATGATTGGCGTAGCGGTTCCGTATTGCTCATATGGTTACTGGGTCTAGTGGTAGCATAATTGAGAAGGTGCTTCCTTGTCCTAAGTCACTTGTTACTTCAATCTCTCCATTATGCGATTCAACCACTGATTTTGCAATGAACAAACCTAGCCCAACGCCTCTGGTTTCATAATTGATCGAGTTTTGGGCGCGGAAGAAGCGGTTGAATAATTGGGACTGATCAGCGGCGGGGATGCCAATTCCCGTATCGACGACATCTAACCTTATTAGATTACTGACTGCTTGTGCGGTCACGGTCACCTGTCCGCCAGAGGGTGTGTAGTTGTGGGCATTACTGAGTAAGCTTTCGACAGCCCATTCTAGTTGTGTGTGATCAGCGGAAATCATCAGGGGCGAATCAGGAAGTTTAACGGTGAATGTGATGTTTTTATTCTTAAATCGGTCGTCCCAATTTTCAGATGCACGGTGCACCAATTCTACAAAATCGAGTTGTTCGAGATTTATCCGAATGGTGCCTGCCTGAATTTCTGAGATATTGATTAACTGATTAATATGATTTTCTAGCTGTTTAGTGCTGCGATTGATCCTGCGGATGAATTGGATCTGCCGATCATCCAGGTGATTGTTTGCTGTTTTTTGCATCAAATCGCCATAGACTTTAATAACGGTTAATGGCGTGCGTAGTTCGTGAGAGATGCTGGTAATGAAGGCGTCTTTAAGGTTTTCTGATTCTACTTCCTGTGTAATATCGCGCATGACAATGACGGTTCCTAGATGGAGACCTTCTTCTGTTTCCACTTCGGCGGCTGAGGCGGTTAAGGTTCTGTCCCCAATTTGGTATCGTTTTGTGGTGGTTAGAGAAGTTGCTTTTGTGTCTGGGATGATGCGCTAAACGATCTTCTTGGGTAGCCGTGGTTAATTCGCGGAAGGGGCCTGTTGTCAGGAAGTCGTAGGATAAATCAGCGAGTAGGCGCTGGGCGGCGGTATTGGCTGAGATGATGTTGCCCTGATCATCTAATAGAATGACGCCGTCTGTGATGCTGTTTAGGATGGTTTCGAGTTCGATGGTTTGATTGACCAGTTGTTCGTTTCGTCGTGATAACTGCACGGTCATTAAATCGAAGGAGGTTGCTAGTTGCCCGATTTCATCTTTTGACTCGATGCCTGTGCGTTGATCTAGATTGCCTTCGCCAACGGCCGTTGCCGTTTCTACCAGTCTGTTAAGCGGATTCGTGATGCCTCGGGTTAGCAGGAAGCCCACAATCAGCACGACAATCGACGCTGTCATAAAAAGAACCAGGAAACTATTTCGGCTGGTATCTTGGACAGTAGACAGAAAGTCTGTGGGTAGCGCTACACTAAATAAGCCGAAGGATTGGTCTCTTAAGCGCCAATCGCCATAAGCCAGAGAATATTCTTGCTCTAGTACGGTTAAATCGGCGATGGGGACTTCTTCAGTGGCTTTGGTGCGCACAATCTCGTAGTTTTCCTGGTCGAGTTGTAATTGTTCGCGGATAATATCTAGTTTTTCTGCATCTTGTGCAATATTGATGGCGGGTATTTCATCATCGCCGCTGAGAGTGGTGTCGATGACGATCCCATTTTTGTCGTAAAATGTGACACGGGCGACGGCGTTTTCGGTCAGTTCGATGGTCATGGGGTGTAAGATGGTGCCTACCATAGCGGCCCCAACTTGGCCGACCCCTGGTTGGACCACTGGGCCAACAGTGAACAGAATATGATCGCCTTCTGGTGTGGTGCTTAGAAAAACAGTTTTATCCCCGGAATCGTCCGACAAGCCATCCAGAACAAACTGAACATCTTCCAGGTGGGAGAAATCGCTGCCGCTTTTTTCAAGTGCTTCTGATAAAGGTGCGCCTGGAATACGCTGCCAGCCAAAAACTTCCATACCATCCATATCGATAAATTCAATGGCATCGGCTTCAGCATTGATAACATAGGGGAGAATGAGCGTTTTGATGGCTTCGGCGTCACCATCTGCTAAGAGTCGCCCAACGCCTTCTGTAGCGGAAATGACGCGCAAGGTTTCGAGCCGGTCTTCTTCAAAATTGACAAGTCGTTCAGAGACGACACGGCCGGCATCGACGAGTCGGTTTGTTAAACGCTCGTTAAGAGAATCGGTAATGAAGGTGGTAAGTAAATAGGTGCCCGCTCCCGCAATAATGAGCGTGAGGAGTAAAAAGGGGATAATTATTTTTGTGCCGATTCCGTAACGTAATCGACCTAGTGGAGATTGATTATTTGTCACGTGTTTTTGGGCGAACGATATGTTCTACCACAGATTCCTCTTTTTATATTTATACGAAAGCTAATAAACATAGCCCACCAGTTTGTTTCTAGGATACTGAGTAACGAGTGTGATGTTTGTGTAGGACTCGTGAATAAAGTAGACTTTTGCTTATGTGTAGGTGAAATGGATGCGGAATCATGTTGGGTTTCAAAAGGTTTTTTGCGTGTGTGAAATTGTTGTTTTATTTGACGATAACGGCCGTTTTCTTTTGTAATACCGTGCTGATTTTGATGTGAAATATCCTAACGGAAACCAACTGCAATAGTACACAGCGTGCCTTACAGGGCGGCTTAATGGCGAAGATATGCTAACTCGAAAGCACTTTCTGATTTTTTTGGGCATTACGGTTGTTTTGATGGCTGGCTTGTTTATTGGACGGGAAGTGCGTTCGATGAAGAATTTTGAGGAGCCAGAAGGGCCGCGTTTTGCGGGTGAGTTTGCGCCGGAACCGACTGAGTTTGAGGGGAAGTTGAAGGTGCTTACCTGGAATATTCGTTTTGCGGAGGAGGTGGAAACGGCCGTTTCCGAACTCCAAGCCATCCCAGACCTGCAAGATGCTGATATTCTGCTTTTGCAAGAGATGGATGAGACGGGGGTGGCGCACATTGCCCAGGCACTCGGTTATAACTACGTCTACTATCCGGCGTCGGTACACAGTCACCACAACCGCAACTTTGGCAATGCGATTTTGACGAAATGGCCGATCACGGCTGATAAAAAGCTGATTCTGCCCCATGAAAATCCTAGCAATGAGCAAATACGCATTGCCGTGCGTGCCACAGTCAACATGGATGGGCAGGCGCTGCTGGTTTACTCTGTGCATACGGAAACGTATTGGCTTTCGCAAGGCAAACGCAATGCGCAGGCGGCCGCGATTGTTGACGATATTTTGGCGGAGCCGGAGTCTATGCCGGTGATTGTTGGCGGTGATTTCAACGCGGTGACGGATCCGGATGTGGATGAGTTGGATGCTATTTTTGCCCAGGCTGGGCTAGAACGGGTGTCGGCTGGGGCTGGTGCTTCTGTGGAAGTGGCGGGGGTGGGCATTGAAGCGGATCATCTATTTGCTCGTGGCTTCACTCCGAAGGACAATGGGACGTATCCAGACACAGCCGCCAGTGATCATTTTCCGGTTTGGGCTGTGTTGCGTGAAAAACCCTAAGGGTTTGAGGCGCTGGATATTTAACTTGAATGTAACCAAACCCTTAGGGTTTGTGCTGGTTTTTTTAATTCAACCAAAACGTTAGGGTTTGCAGTTGAGTAACTGGAGGAACATCATGATTGAAAAACGACAAAACAGAGGCAAGATAACGGCCGTTATCCTTCTCTTATCCATCATCTTTTTGGGGCTGACACAGACGGCTCGGGCTGATGGCATTTATATTGGCAATCAAGTGGGGTCAGACGAAACCATCGAAAACGATGCCATCATGAATGGTACGGATGTGATGGTCAACGGCACCATTGAAGGTGACTTGTTTGTGGTGGGCAAAAATATCACCATCAACGGCACTGTCGAGGGTAGTTTATTTGCCCTGGGTGAGAATGTAGTGATTGTGGGGGATGTGGAAGGCAGTGCTTATGTAACGGCCGTTTCTGCCCAGTTACGTGAAGGCGCATCCATTGGTCGCAGTTTGTATGTGGTGGGCGTCAGCATGGTCATCGAGAGAGATTCCTATATTGGCCGTGATTTAGTGGCGATTACCTTAGGCGCACGTCTGGCCGGTGGTGGTGAACGGGATACGGTGGCAATTGTTGGTCTGGTTGAAGTCGTTAAGTGGGTCATGAATGCCGTCAATCAGGTGACAACCGGGAAATCGGTGGCCTTTTTGGAACCGGGCATCACCGTTGATACGCGCACACGCTCAACCAATTACCGCGTAAACAGCCAGGATGGCACAGAAATACCGGAAGCCCAGACAAATGAGTCGGTTGATTGGGCTTTGAAACATGCCCGCATGTTTATCAGCTTTTTGGCGGTCGGTATTTTGATGATTTGGTGGCTGCCTGGACTGAATGAAAGGTGGGCGGATAAGGTGGGAGAACGGCCGTTTGCGACGTTTGGCGCCGGTCTGGTTTTCTATATTGTCGGCTTTTTGGGAGCCGCGCTGCTGCTAATTTTGTTGATCGCCATAGGCGTGGGCTTCGTGGCACTCACATTCTGGGGCTTGGCCTTTATGTGGGGCGGTATCACGATTTCTGCGTTGAGTTTAGCGTTCTGGTTTTTTATTCTGCTGGTGGCCTATGCCAGCAAAGTGATTGTGGCTTATTGGAGCGGCCGCTGGCTGCTGCGCCGATTTGTACCCAAAGCCCAACGCCGCATTTGGCCGCTGCTGCTTGGTTTAACCATTTTGGTGCTGTTGATAGCCATTCCTTATGCGGGCTGGGCCATTAGCTTTATCGTCACGTTTGTCGGCATGGGCGCGGTGGCGTTGGTCTATTTAGAATCAAAACGCGCTGGGCTGGTAACGGCAGAAGCAGAATAATAATTATTTATGGAGAATCACAGGTTTTAGGACACGAATTAGCGCGAAAAAATTCGTGTTAATTCGTGTTAATTCGTGTTAATTTGCTGCTATCATGATGGCTTGTTTAGGTTAGGAATGTACGAAATCGACGTATCATCCATCGGCGCATTTTTAGTCACTATGTGGGAAATCATCAAAGGCGTACTTTCTTTTGACCCCAATGCCTATCTTGCCGTGCTTCAACAGCCTGGCGGCGGGCGTATTGCGGTAGCTGTGCTTTTTCTGGGTACGCTTTCGCTTAGTCTGGGACAGAGTGTGGTATTGTTTGCAAACCGCGTGGGGCGTCGTCGTTTTGTCTTGAGTTTGGGGCTTTCTGCCACGTTGTTGGTCGTTGGTGTGTTTATTTGGACAACGGCCGTTTGGCTGTTAGCCGCCACTCTTTTTGATGCAACCCAATCGTTTTCCGCTGTTTTTATTGTGGTGGCTTTGAGTTACGCGCCCCTGCTTTATGGTTTTTTGGTGCTGCTGCCTTATTTGGGCAACATTATTTACATCATCCTTCGTGTCTGGATTATGCTGGTCTTGTTGATTAGCGGTGCAGGCATTGTTTGGCTTTAGCTGGTTTGCGGCGGTTGTTTGCAGCCTGCTGGGTTGGTTTATTCTGGAGTTGATTGTACGGATTCCGGCGATAACGGCCGTTGAGCGTTGGTTGTGGCGTCTCTTTTCCGGCAAATATGAGACTGGAAGATACGCACGACATTGTGACCGAATTTGTGCAAAGCGTGCGGACATCGGCTGAAGAATGGGAAGAGGAGGATGACGCATGAACTTTGTGATTGAACCGCTTCTTTGCATCTTGAGCCTGGGCTTGTTGCTGGTATTTGTGATGGCGCTTTTGTCTCCGCTGGAGGCGTTGGGCTGGTGGTCGGGTTGGTCGAGCAATCATATTACCCCACAAAAACCCGTTGAAGGATTACCAGAACGAGACACCGTTACCAAAGATGATGGCACGTATTATTTGGTTTATTTAACGGCCGTTGGTGGCGTATCTGCCGCCGACATTTCTAAACGGGAAAGAGGTTTCCTGGAACGACTGCAAACTCGCCTGGAAGATGCGGTCATTGTCGATGATGTCTTCCCCTTTTCTGTTAGCAACAATCCGCTAAATGGCGAAAGGCTGTTTAGCTGGCTCTGGACACGCCTTCATAATGACCGCAGGCAAGGGAAAACACGCCTGCTAGTCGCCCTGATTTTCATTCGCAACGTCTTGCAAGTCGGTGTGTCGGGCGATCATCGTTATGGCCCCATTTACAACGTTGGCGTGGCGCGTGAAATTGCCTTGAGTTTGCTCAAACATGGCTACGATATCGGCAGTGGCAAGCCGATAACCGTCATGGGATGGAGTGGTGGCGGCCAAATTGCGGTGGGTGTTGTGCCTTATTTGCACCAAGCCCTTGATGCTCCGATTTACGTCGCTTCTATTGGCGGTGTCATCACCGATGATCCAGGCGTGGCCTCTGTTGAACACCTTTATCATCTGCAAAGTTCCAAAGATAAATTCCCCAAGATTGCTGATCTTCTCTATCCGGGGCGTTGGAAATTTGTGCGTTATTCCGAGTGGAATCAGGCTAAAGCGGATGGTCGGATAACGGTGGTTGACCCTGGCCCGATGAAGCATACGGGCAAAGGTGATTATTTTGATCGACATTCGACGTTGCCGGATAACACCCCCAACGCGGATCGTACAGCTGATTTGGTAGCGGCGTTCATCAAAAGCCAACCGCTGTCAGCTTGACCCCCTCTCCTCAGCCCTCTCCCCAAGGGGCGAGGGAGCAGACGTCCCTTCTCCCTTTCTGGGTTAGGGTTAAAAAAGGAGCTTCCTATGCGCCTCTTTATCCTGGTGCTTGCCGCTATTGCCCATTCAATTCTATTGAATCCCCACAATGGCTTGCTGCATTTTTTTCTCTGGCTGCCCAAACTGTTGGCCGATGCCTTGTCTCCCTTGTTGATGGTGTGGCACGCATTTGTGGGATTGGTGGGGCTAAAACGGCGGGATTGGGTGTTGGTGCTGCTAGGGGGAATGGGAACGGCCGTTTCCCTCAAACATTTCACCGATGTCACCACCCGCCACGAAGACGACTTTGCCCAAGCCTTCGGCGCAGAGTGGCAGTCTCAAATTCCCCGCCCAATCCAGCCCAAACTGTCCGCCCACCGCTGGCGGCCCATTCTCAAACAGCCGCCGCGTGGTGTCATCGAGCGAGATGTGGAATATGGCAGTAATCCAGACACCGCAGATGATGTCCGTCTTTTTGCGGATATTATGCACCCGCCAGAAAACGTGCGTCCCAGTGGGCTGGCCTTGATTTATGTGCATGGCGGGGGCTGGGCTTACGGCAAACGCAACATCAGCAAATTCCCCTATTTTCGCCAACTCTCTATGCAGGGGCATCTGATTATGGATATCGACTACACGCTCAACCCCAAGACTTCTGTGCCGGGCATGGTGATGGATGTCAAGCGTGCCATTATCTGGCTCAAAGCTAATGCCGGGCGTTACCACATCGACCCAGAGCGCATTGTCTTGGCTGGGCAATCGGCTGGCGGGCATCTCTCTTTGCTGGCCGCTTACACGGGGAATTTTCTTGCTTTACAGCCCGATGGCTCCGCTGCCGACACCTCCGTTCGCGCTGTGATTTCCTATTATGGGCCACCCGATATGGCGGCGCTGCATGATGACGTGGAGGCGCGGTTTGGCAGGGTGCTAAAGGGACAAGTGGGGCGGGGGCTGCAAGAACGGGTTGGGGGTGAGCATACGTTGACGCATGGCCTTGCCGGGCTGGTTGGCGGTTCCGTGTTGGATGTGCCTGAAATGTACCGTCTCATTTCCCCCATCACCTATGTGGATGCAGATTGTCCGCCGACGATGCTGATTCATGGCACGCATGATTTGTTGGTAAGTCATTTGGAGGTGGAGCGGTTACTCGCGGCTTTGCGCCAGAACGATGTCCCCTCGATTTTTATTCCGCTGCCCGGCTGTGATCACAGTTTTGAATCGGTTCTGCCCCGTATTTCCCCATCGGCACAAACATCTGCTTATTATATGGAACGGTTTATTGCGTTGATGGTTTGAAAAGTTTAGAGTCGACCAATCTCCCAGATTAGGGCGAGCTTCGTTTAGGTGAGTCGTTCCATTAATTTGTTCGGGGTTGAACGGTTGGGGCGCTATCAAATTGCAGTAAAGTGCGCCCATTCATATCCATCATGGTCATTTGCGTGCCGGAAATCTGATAGCTGGAAACTTGACCCAATAATGACATATAGCTGGTTTCTTGAGTCATGATTCCTGGTGGATTCGCGCAGGCAATTAGCCCCGTGGCCAGGTCGCTGATGGTGATATTGTTGCTGCTGCTGTTGGTGGTGTAACGGCCGTTATACGTATTACAGCTCGCATTCCCATTAATTTGGTCGTTGGTGAAATTAGCCGTGATTTGTGTGCCAGCCAGCAGGGCGACCATGGCCGAGCCGTCATTGTAAGATTTCAATGACCAATTGGTATTGGCGATGGGTGGTGTGGTGGGCGGATTGGTCGGGGTGGCTGGCGCACTGGTGACGGTGACAGTGCGTTCTTGTGCTGTTTGCGCCCCTTGAGCGCCGGTGGCTTCCAGGCGGTAAACGTAGTTGCCTGCTGTATTGAGACAATCTGTACCGCTGCCGTTGAAAGGCGCGTTATCCAGAATAACTTGTCCATTCCGCAAGAGTCGCGCACGGGTGGCGCCGCCGCCAATGCTCCAATTGCCCGTGACACATTGCCCGGCGACGATTTGTGAAGGCTGCACGACAAATGAGGTGATGACTGGCGGTTGCGGCGTGGGGGTAACGGGAACGGCCGTTGGCGTATTGGGTTGCGGTGTGGCGGTTGGTGGCGCAGGCTGAGGTCACGTTAATCGTCTGTTGCTGCCGACTCGTGCCGCCAGGGCCGGTCGCCGTGATGCCGTAGGTAATTTGACCAACAACTTGGGGGCAATTTTGCATATTACCGGCAATCGGCGCTCTATCCCAGATGACAACATTATTACTGGTGATTTGGATATTGCTAATCGTGCCATCCACCCACCACTCTATTTGCACACATTGTCCAAGTTGAATCTGACTAGGGGAGACAATGAAGCGAGCAATATTGGGCGCAGTAGCAGACTCTTGCACGTAAACCGTTATTTGCCGGATTTCCTGATTGCCATTGGGCCATACCACAAGCAGTTCGTAGGTGGTGGTTCGCGACGGACAGTCAGTTTGTGTGCCAGATGGTGGCTACGGGGAAAGATTGCCACGATTCGCCTTGTCTGTAGAAGAAAACGGAGTTGGCTCCCGTGACATTCCAGGTGAACGTCACACATTCACCCTCTCTGATTTGGGTTTGATTCACTGTAAAGGCGATACTGGGATTGGGTGTTTGCGTAGCCATGGGCGTTGGTGTTAGAGGGGCTGGTACAGTGATGCCTACCCAAATTCTATTGCCAAAAGTTGTGTTTTGCGGGTCGCTCATAGACCAGAAACTCTGATAGGTTCCTGGTTGTAAGGGGGCAACGAAGTTGACGAAGATGTCATATTGTTGTCCAGGGGCAACGGTGCCGATGATGGGAGTGGGTTGACCACCCATTTGTGACTGCGGCGTATTGCCGTTCACAAAAACGAGTCTGTAGCTTTGATCCCAGGTACAAGTCCCTGTGTTTTGGATGCGCCACCCTTTTTGGAAGGGCTGGCCTGCGGGAATAGCCGGTGGGCTTTGCATGTTATTGTCATTGAGGTTGAGGTCGGCGACGAATGTCATGCCGTTGATGCAGGGAACGGCCGTTGCCGTAGGCAGCGGTGTCGGTGTTACCGGATTCGGGGTGGGCGTGGGTAGGATATGTTCTGGTGGTATGCCCAAATATTGCGTAATCAGTTGGTTTAACCGACCTGAATTACTGAGTTGGGCGAGCGCGTTGTTAAGTTCGGTTTGCAGCGTGGTTGCCCCTTTGAGCAGGGCAATGGCATACAATTCCTGGTTGAGACCGCTGCCGACGATTTTGATGCCACCTATAGTGGAAACGGCCGTTTCCGCAGGCAAAAGATCCAATACACCCAAATCGACACGACCTTCGCGCACATCTGTCACAACCTGGTCAGCCGATTGGTATTTATACAAATTGCTCACGGGCATCAAACCCGTGTCAACTAACGTTGTTTGCAGCCAATGCTCAAAAACCGTACCAGCTTGTACTCCAATACGGTATCCAGCCATTTCCGAAACAGTGGTAATGGCGACAATAGCCGAGTTTTGATTCGCAATGATACCCTCAGAACTGACATAATAAACGTTCGAAAAGTCAACTGATTGTTCTCGTTCTGGATTCCTGGAAATAGCCGCTGCCGCCGCATCAATCTGCCCCAATTGGATGGCGCCCCCCAATCCATCAAAAGACATATCTCTAAACTCAACCTGCACCCCCATTTGCTGCCCAATTTCACGCATAAGCGCCACATCAAAACCATCTAGTTCGTAATTATCATTGTAAAAGGCAAAAGGAGGATAATCAGCAGAAGTGCCAACCACCATCTTTCCTGACGCTTGAATTCTTGCCCATGGGTCTTGCTCGATGGGCGGCATAGGCGCTGGTTGCTGATCCACTGGCTGAATCGGAGAAATAATTAAACAACGAAAAGGCAAACAAAATGGTGACGACGATTGCCGAAAAAATCAAGACGGTGAGGAGAATATCATAGCCTCGTTTTGTCATGGGGTTCCTCCTGATGCAGGTTAAGCGATGCTAATTCTGGATTGTTTAATAAACATAAAAAGTTGTTCAATGTTATATCATAACCTTACATAATATTGCAATAGTTAGACCAGGGTGAGCGAGGAAAGGTGTTCCGGCAGTTTAGGATGGCCTGCCTACGAGATCGTAGTGGTCAGCCGTAAGCTACGGCTTTGGACAGATTGTTTGTAGCCCCGTTGCAATAGGACAAATAGGCTCAAAACAGTCTTGCACGAAAGATGATTACCTCTATAATCCCACTAGTAATAGATTTATTTAAGGTTAGTCTAGTTTAGTGGGGTTAGATTAGAGGTTAATGCCAGACTCAATCATCTTACTGTTAGAGGGGAAAAGTATCACTCCTCACTCTCTCAATAATGCTTTGCAAAAAGCAAAATATAGAGTTGTCGTTTGCTATAATGGTAAGGATGCTATGGACGCTATTGCTGCAACTAAACCTGATTTGGTCGTGTTTAATGCAGCTACTATGCGTTCCAATGGGTCGCGGACATGCCGACGGCTGCGGCGTGCTTTAGGCGATATACCCATCATCCATATTCGCAAATGTGGCGCCCCGGAAGAATTAGAAGCCGAAGCTGATATTTATCTTGAACACCCGTTCACCCCACGAAAACTGCTCAACCGTATCCGTACTTTGCTTCCAGCAGACGAGGTAACAGAGGAAGTTGTGCGTTACGGTGATGTCAAGTTTTATCCAAACAAATCCTCTGTAGATGTTGCTGACCAGGGGGAACAAAGATTAACACCCAAGTTGGCACAATTGTTGCAAGAGTTTATGCGTCACCCCAATGAGATTGTGACTCGAACTCAACTTATGCAACATGTTTGGAATACAGATTATATTGGGGATACACGCACATTAGATGTACATGTCCGGTGGGTGCGTGAGGTTGTTGAGACTGATCCCGGTAAGCCAAAGCGATTGCAGACGGTTCGTGGTAAAGGATATATTTTTATCATACCCTCAACGATAAATACTTGAAGTATATTCACAGGTGTAGCCTGAGCTTGAGGTTGGTGAGCTTAGTCGAACCATCGAAGGCGAAACTGGGCTTCGATGGTCTTTGTAGTTATTTTTAAAATAAAAACACCCTCTTTTTCAAGGGGGTGTTTTTGGTTGCAAAAACAAAGATGGTTACGCGGCTTCAGCACGGGCTTTGGCTAAGGCAGCCATCAGGCGGCCTTTGCGTCGAGCGGCATTTCTTGGATGAACAATGTTTTTCCGTCCTGCTTTGTCCAGAGTGCTGTATGCTTTCTGTGCTTCCACTTCAGCTTCTTCCAGTTTACCCTGTTCAATGAGCATACGTGTTTTCTTTACGTATGTCCGTGCAGATACTTGGTACATGCGGTTACGCGCTGTACGTTTATCTCTTTGCCGTATGCGTTTCTTGGCAGATTTTGTATTCGCCATTTGTAAAAATACCTCCGAAATATTAATTATTTTATATTCACGGTAGGCGTGAGAGCGAAAGGATCATAACATAAAACCAACTGGTAGCCAACTCGATTTTATGAAGGCGAAAATGTCTTTAGTTTGTTCTAATGGAAAGTTGCGTCTATAATGTTTTCAAATTGAATACTCTATCAGGGAGCTGGGATTAACCCGGCTGAGAGGGTGGCTGAATATGTCACCGACCTGTGAACCTGATCCGGGTAATGCCGGCGGAGGAATTGCTTTTTGAATCTGTCGAGCCACCCAATCAGGGTGGCTTTTTTGTTTTAAGGATGACGTGATGACGATTTCGATTTTTGCGAATGGGGAAATGGAAGATGTAGCCTGGACACGGCCGTTTTTGTCCCAGTCTTCTCGTATTATTGCGGCGGATGGGGGGACACGTCATCTGTTTGAGCTGGGTGTGCTGCCGGATGTGGTGATTGGTGATATGGATTCGCTGTCGCGTGAGGTGAGCGTCTGGCTGTCTGAATCTGCGGTGGAGATGATTCGGTATGATCCCAGCAAAGATGAGACGGATTTGGAGTTGGCGCTGCTGTATGCCAAGACGTTTGACGAGGAGATTTGGCTGTTTGGGGCGCTGGGTGGTCGTTTAGATCATATGTTGGCGAATATTCTTTTGCTGGCACATCCAGCGCTGGCAGCTTGTTCTATTAGGCTGTTTGAGGAATATGAACGGGCTTGGTTGGTTACAAGTCGGACGGAATTTGAGGGGCAAACTGGGGATACGGTTTCGTTGATTCCGTTGAGCGGAGATGTGTTGGTGAAGGAAACAGTTGGCTTACGCTGGCCGCTAGTTGACAGTGTGTTGTCTTTTGGTTTAGCGCGTGGGGTGAGCAATGTGATGACGGCCGTTTCTGCTTCAGTTGAGGTGGCGTCTGGAAAATTAGTTTGTATCCATACTTTGGATCATAGGTAAAAGCGGGAAAGTAACTTGAAATAAAATGACGCGAACCCCGCTTTTCCTTGAAGGAAACCACAATTTTGCGTGATCGTAATTTGGAAAACTTTTTGTGGTTTACCTAAAAAGGAGTGAGAAATGAAAAAGTTGTTACTGTTACTGGTTGTTTTGTTTGTATTGGTAGGGTGTGGGGCGCGAGACTCCGCATCTGTTGAAGAAGTGGCCGAATCGGGTGCTTCGGTAAGCTCAACGCCAGCGGTTGTTGAAGAAACGGAACCTGAATCTGGGGAAACGGCCGTTTTGACCGTGATGACCCATGATAGTTTTGCTATTAGTGAAGCGGTGCTGATTGCCTTTGAAGAAGCGCACAATGCCCAAATTATGTTGCTGCCATCGGGCGATACGGGGGCTGCCTTGAATCAGGCAATTTTGGCAAAAGACAATCCGTTAGCCGACGTGTTTTTTGGCGTAGACAATACCTTTTTGGGTCGGGCCTTAGCGTCTGAAATTTTTCAATCCTATGATTCGCCAGCTTTGGCGGATGTGGATGATGCGTTGGAATTAGATAGCAGCCATCAACTGTTACCTGTGGATTATGGCGATGTTTGCCTTAACTATGACAAGGCTTGGTTTGCGGAAAATGGCATGGCGCTTCCGACGAGTTTGCGTGACCTGACGGATCCGATGTATGCCAGTCTGTTGGTGGTGGAAAATCCGGCAACGTCTAGCCCTGGTTTGGCGTTTATGTTGGCTTCTATCAGCGAGTTTGGCACAGATGGCGATTACACCTATCTGGATTTCTGGACTGACTTGCGCAGCAATGATGTGCTGGTGACAAATGGGTGGGAAGATGCGTATTATGGCAGTTTTTCGGTGGCGAGTGATGGAGAACGGCCGTTAGTCGTTTCTTATGCTAGCAGCCCGCCAGCCGAGTTTATCTACGCGGATCCACCCTGGAAGAAGCCCCAAGTGCCAGCTTAGTTGAACCGGGAATGTGCTTCCGCCAGATTGAATTTGTGGGTATTTTGCAGGGAACCGAACAGCGAAAATTGGCAGAACTCTTTGTGGATTACATGCTTTCTCAGACATTTCAGGAAGATATTCCTTTAAATATGTTTGTCTTTCCTGCCAATCAACAGGCAGCATTGCCAGAAGCCTTTACTGCTTGGGCGCAAATTCCGGCTGAACCGGCATCGGTCTCTTCTGCCGATATTGACGCTCACCGAGATGAATGGATTGAAGCCTGGACTGAGGCAGTTCTCCGCTAAGGAATTGTTTCGATTGGACAATTCGAAGATTAGTCAATTCGCCAAGTTAAAACGATGCGAACCCTAAGAAATGAGTTCAAGCGGCAAGTCGCGAGACCGGTTACAGCAGAGGGCGTCCGCTCCTTCGCCCCTTTGGGGAGAGGGCATTCATTACAAACCCAAAACGCCGAATTCTTTTAGAAATAGAATTCGGCGTTTTGCTTTCCAGGTTACGATTAGTTGCGTTTACGGCAGAGTACAGCCCCCAGGAATGTAAATGTCTGGGTCAATATAGATTTGTTTGGATATGCTTGTGCCAGTGGCGTCATCGATTGCTTTTACTTCCTGATTGTAGGCAGCGCAGCGACGAGATTTGGCAAAGTGGTACGTGGGGAATGTGCCACGATATTCTGCTGGCTGGTCTGAATCAAATACGAACACTGTATAAGGGCCTCCGCCACCCCCGTATGGCGTAATTTGCACCTGGCAGCGGTATTCAGTGCCAATATATTCACAATCTTGGATGACGAAGATGAGATCGACTGGTTGATCGACTGTTTCCGTGGCGGCTGCGGTTGGTGAGGCAATAGGTGTGTTGGTTGGCACGGGGGTGGGCGTAGCATCAACGTAAGTTTTTAATGTAAATTCTATAGGAGTGCCGATTGTTTCTCCGCTGGCGGAGTCGATGAGCTGCCAAGTGCTCTTGAAGCTGCCGGTGCGGGCAGGGGCTGTGAAGTCGGTGGTGAGAGTGGTTTGTTCACCGGCTGCCAAAGCGCCGACGGGGATGGGCTCTTCTTCATGCCCAAATTCTTCGCCGCTGTTAAATTGCCAAACCAATGAATCAGGCCAGGGACAGGTGCCGGAATTGAGTAGTACCCAGTTTACCGGGAATTTTTTGCCGGTCGGGGCAGCGTCGAAGTCTTCGTTTTGGTAGGTGTAGGTGTTTTCCAGGGTCACATCAAACACACATGATTCTAAAAATGCAATGGTGGCATCAATGGTTGGTGCGGATGTGGCGGTTGGCTTTTTTGTAGGCGTGGCTGTGGGTGTCTCTTCTTTGCCACCTTCTTCTGTGGGACGACTTTCTGATGTGAGGAGGATGGCGGCGTCGATGGTGGCGGCTGTGTCTGGTGTGTCTTCTGGTTCGGGTGTGTCTGTGGGTGTCTTGCTTGGTTCTTCGGTGATGAGGGCGACTTCTCCGGCTCCTTCCTTATTTCCGTTGAACAGGCCAAAGATAACGGCCGTTCCGCCCAATAAAATTAACAATCCCACGACAATCCCCACATACAACCAGGGTGAACGCGTTGCCTTTGCAGCAGGAGTGGTTGGCGCCGCTGCTGGTGGGGTGGGTGTGGTTGTTTTTGTCGGGAGGGGGATGCTTTGGAAGGTAGGTGTGTTGCCATAAGGGGCATCGTTTAAAATGGCGGCAGAGGCTGTAGCAGCTGCCGCTGTAGCGTTCTCGACAATTTCTGTTGATTGTTGTGGTTCTAGTTGGGGAATAACGGCCGTTGTGCCAGCCAGAAGCACCGCCGCATATCTGGAATCAGACTGCAAGGCGCGTAAATCCTTAGCCATATCGGCGGCCGTTTGATACCGATAATCTGGATTCTTTTCCATCGCTTTGAGGACAATATCTTGCAGTCCAATCGGCACGTCTGGATTAAACGTAACAGGTTCCGGGACTGGCTCGTTAACATGTTTCATGATAACCGCTAACGGCGTATCGGCCGTGTAAGGCAGTTGCCCCGTTATCATCTGAAAGAGCAAAATGCCCAGCGCATAAATATCGACACGTTTGTCGCCCGCCTTACCCATCGCCTGCTCTGGCGACATATAAGAAGGTGTGCCGATGAGTGCGCCAGTGACGGTGTAGGACATCGTTTGCCCACCCATCATTTTAACAATGCCAAAGTCAGTGAGCAGTGCCTTGTCATTTTCGCCAAGCATAATATTGGCGGGTTTCACATCTCGATGCACCATGCCCCGATTGTGGGCGTAATCCAAGGCGTCTGCCACTTGATACCCAAGTCGAATGGATTTCTGAAGGGGCATCCCCTCTTGTTTTTCAGCCAGTTCTTCAATACGCTGTTTCAGGGTTCCGCCAGCGATATATTCCATCACCAGATAGTAAGTGGATTCATTGTAGACATCAAAATCGTAGACGCCCACAATATTGGGATGGTTCATAGCGGCCATAGCCCGTGCTTCTCGTTTGAAGCGCTGCAAAAAATCTTCCTCGTTGGCGAGGAAAGCGTGCATCAATTTGATGGCGACGTAGCGATCCAGATTTTCCTGGTAGGCTTTGTACACTTCTGCCATACCGCCACGGCCTAATTTTTCTTGGAATTGGTATTTACCGATGGTACGACCGGTTAGCGTGTCTGACATAGATTCTCCGCTTTCATTTGATGGTAATCGTGTCGTAACGTTCTTGCTGATCAAACGACATAGCGAGAACGAATCAAATAGTGTAGTTAATCATTTTAGCCGATACAACGGAACCTGTACAACTGCCAGTAGGGATTGTTAATCAGGCTACCAGAGGTAGATAGGATTGCTGTAAATCCAGCCACGCTCTTTGCCTTGGAAGGGAATGGTGCATTCTATGCGATAGGCACCTTCTTCCACAGGAATATAAGTTAAATTAGTTTTGTTTTCAACGGAGGCCACAACTTTTCCCTGATGGATGAGGCGCATATTAGCTGGGATGGGTGTTTTAGCTTGGAGCGTAGCCCCAGCATCAAGCTGCACCTTGTCGCCCATGATTCCTTTACCAATGCCTTGACCTGAGAAGTTGAAGCCTTGGGTAGAATAGGGCAAATCGTAGCCAACCCAGGCGTGACCATGTTGAATGGCGTTGAAAATAATGTGTTTGTCGCGGTTAAGGTCGCCGTTTAGCGGTTGTGGAACCAGGATATGGGTATTGACGGCGCGGAATAAATAATCGTAAGGGTAGATTTCGCGGTGGAGGGGGCCTATGCTAATAGGCGTGCCGTGGGCGTCGCTGTTGCCGATGCCTACGATTTGTTTGCCTTCCGCCAATAGCTTATCCCACAAGGCCAGCGCTTCCGGTTCTGGGGCGGTGATATATTTTTCTGGATTGAGTCCCACGCGGATGACGGCGAGATAGGCCAGAATTTTGGATTGGATGGGCAGGTTTTCAATAGCGATGGCGAGTTGGCTTTTGAAGCTGGACATGTAGTTCCAGATTTCGATGCCATGGAAGCCTTCTATGTCCCAATCATGCCAGCCGAGGTTGGGTTCGTTGAAGACGGGTACGTCTCTTTCGATGGGATGTGCCAGGAAGCCGAGGCCCCCGGCGGCTTTGGTTTCATCGATGAGGCGTTGGGGGTCGGCGCTGAAGCTGACGAGTTCTCGTTCTGCGCCAAGGGCGAGAAAGTGACTGGCCTGTGGCTCTCGCCGAACATCGTGAACTTCTTCGCCGACGAGAAGGAGCACACGGCCGTTTTTATTTTCGTAGTAGCCTTCCAAGCCATCGACCCAGATGTTGTGGTCGGTGACGATGAGATAGTCGAGCTTCGCTTCGATGGCCGCATCAGCGATTTCTTTGTGGTATTTTTCGCCGTCGGAGTAAGGGGTATGCATGTGCATATTCCCTGTGAGTTCTATGTATTCAGACATGAGGCTTTTCTGCTACCGGTTCTCCTGTGAGGTTCGTGAAATAATGCTATCACTTTCACACTTGTTTTCCAAGCAGGTTATTTTTGGATGGCGGGTAGATAGACGTGGTTGTCGAGAATGGCGGCGATGACGTTTGTGGCTGCGCCAGCACTAACATTGCCCGCCTGATCTCGCCCGTAGACAGTGAAGGTGTAGGTGCTGCCTTCGTTGAGAGGGGTGTAAGTGTCGGAAACGGCCGTTGTCTGTGTAAGCCAGGGTGTTTCTGAACCACCGTTCTCGGAGACAGTTACGTCAAAATTGGCGAGGTTGCTGCCCAGGTCATTGCCTGTCCAGGAAACGTTGACTTGCAAAGCGGCGTTAGGCGGCGCAGACACCGTTACATCTGGCGGCACATCATCTTGCTCAATGACAAGAAACGGCCGTCCACCAATTGCCATGAGTGCCACGCCCGGCGTAAACTTCGGTGGGCGTAATGTGGCTGGTGGCGGCTGGCAGCGTTACGGAGAAGACGCCGTTGGTGGCGTAAATCGTTTCTGTGATGCCATCTGGGGCGACGAGAACGGCCGTTTGGCTGAGACTGATGCTGTTGAAAACGGCCGTTGCCGGTTCATCTGTGAGCGCCCAGAAGCCCAGAACACGGGATTTAGTGTGTGGTTGATAAAAGGCGATCCACTCTTGTAGACCATTGCCGCTGCCCGGTTCACCCGGACGTGCCCGCCACAACGGTTCCACGTTGACAAAATAGCGTGTGAGCACCTGATAAGCTGCCAAACCAGGACGGGCTGTGCCTGGTTCAGGGTGGTGGGTAGAACATTGAGATTGAGAATCGGCCGGGTTGCGGAAGAGGCCAAACGCATCACCTGCATAAAGGCCAGATGGCGGATTGCTCACGCATTGGTCAGGCGGAAAATAGGCTGGATTACCGCCCATGTTGCCACATTCATCATAAAGAGAGAAGAAGAAGATGTTGTCTACATCGACGGCGCGGCCATACAAGGCACTTTGGATGACGAAATCAGCTTGTTCCTGCATGGTGGCGCGGTAGGCGCTGGTGGGGTCGCACACTGGGCCGGGGTAATCGTTCCACACCGAGACGCCTGATTCATTGAGCCAGATGTCGCTATCCAGGCTGCGTGTATTCAATCGCCGCTGGGCGATGTAAACAGCTCGCCAGGAGCGATAGGCATAACTGTAGTTGTGCAAAGCGATGATGTCGTGGAAGTAGTGCTGACTGGCGGCCAGCGGATCGGCGTCATAGGTGGTGAGAACGGCCGTTAAATACGGAATATCCCAGGGGTTACTGTACACATCTGCCAGCCCGCCAAAGATGACTTGGGCATCGGGGTCGGCGTATTTGGCGGCGAGGTAGCCCACTTTGAGCAGACGGGCATAATCGTCGGCACTGCCATCCCAAAAGTGGGTGAGGTCTGGCTCGTTCCACATTTCCCAATGCGTCACGCCGACGCCAGCAGGCCAGCTTTCTTGTTGCGCGATGATGCCGCCGGGTTTGTAACGAGTAACGGCCGTTGCCACAAATCGCGCCCAGACATTATTAGGGTTGATGGTTTTTCCAGCGCCCGGTTCATCCGTGCCATCACTGAAAACAGGCGCGTATAAATCTAGCGGCACACCAGTTTGTATGGCATCAATCGCCAGCGGTGAATTGGTCGGCACATTGGGGGTGGGGCGGATGAGTCTGCGAGGTGAGGCTGCTCGTGTGATAAAACTCAGGCGTGCCTAAGAGGATGGCATTCAGGTTGAGGCCGTGGTCGATGACCCCTTTGACGGCCGTGTCCTGATACGTCCAATTGAAAACGCCAGGGGTGCTTTCGATTCTGCTCCAATACAGCGGCCAGCGATCCCAGGTGGCGCCGGTGCTGAGTCCGGCCTGGTATTGGGCTTCGGGGACGGAAGCTTGTTCGGAGTTGCTGATGCGGTTGAGGCCGTAGGCGGGGTTGGTTTGGGTGATGAGGGCGGCTGTGGGTTCGTTGGTGGGGATAACGGCCGTTTCCCCCACAACGCCCGCCTCCACGCCCGTGTAATTCTCCACCAGATAGACCATGATGGAGATAACAAGCAGCGTGCCGATGAATAACGGCCGTGTAATTTGTGCTAGTCTGGGTGTGACGGAATTTTCCATACACGCTGCTTCCTAAATCTCTGAATTCAATAGTAGTTTAACGGAGAAATGGCCGTTTGCCATAAGCTCCTACTCTTTTTCACGTCAGTTATACAGAATAGGTTGCGCTATTGAATCGCGCTCTGTAAAGTTAGCCCATGAAATCATACAAAGCATTTATTTTCGACATGAACGGCACTATTATCGACGACATGCCTTACCATGCTGCCGCTTGGCTGGAGATTTTGGCACAACTTGGGTATCCGCTGACTATCTCGGAATTTAATCGGCAGCTATCTGGTAAGACCAATGAGGAAACATTGCTAGAAGTTTTAGGGCGAGAAACATTACCGGCTCGCATTGATGAAATCTCGACGCAAAAAGAAATTCAATACCAGGCTGTTTATCGAGAGCATATGAAAGCGTTACCTGGATTTATGACGTTGTTAACAGCTTGCCAGGCAAAAGAAATGCCAGTGGCAATCGCCACGTCGGCTAATCGGTTCAATATTGACTTTACGCTGGAAGGGTTGGGCTTGAATGGGGAAATAACGGCCGTTATCGGCGCAGAAGACATTGAAAACAGCAAACCCCATCCTGAAATTTTTCTTAAAGCGGCGACGGCGCTGGGAATTGCACCAGAAGATTGCCTCGTCTTTGAAGACTCATTTATGGGCATTGAAGCGGCGCGTCGGGCAAATATGGACGCCTATGCCATTTTGACAACGCTCACATCACACGAGGCACTCGCTCTGCCCAACGTCATTGGCGCAGCTCCTGATTTCTCTAAAGTTAAACAAGATTTCTTTACTGACTTATCCCCGACTACCTGTCTGCTCGACTAACCGACTATCTCTCATCTACACAATGGCGCAGACCCGCGATGAGAATGCGCAGGCCTTCGCTAATGCGTGCCAACGAAAACCCCCGCACTTCCCGTTGAAACCGGAAAATATCTGCCATGAGCGGCGACAAAATGGCATCAGATAAATACTCTGTATCCAGACCTTCAGGGATTTCCCCTTCATTGATGGCGGCTTGGAATAGGCCGTGGACAGTCATGTATTGCCAGAAATGGGGCATTTCTGTGCTGCGTCCCTCTTGGAACAGCCCGGCACTTTGCACTTCAGTCAGCAGCGGCGAATGGGCATCCGTGAAATGCACCAGCGCGTCTATAAAGAACTCAAGCTGAGACATTTTGGGCACGCTGTTGGCTGACATGCTGCGAAATTCAGCCAGCATTTTATTTTGGAAAGTGGTCATCTGCTCATCCATCAACCCTAAACACAACTCTGCTTTATTCGCATAGCGCCGATAGAGCGTGCCTTTGCCCACGCCTGCTGCCTGCGCAATATCAGCCATGCACACATTGGCAACGCCTCGTTCTGCGAACAGGGTTTCTGCGGTTCTCAGGATGAGGATGCGGTTGGCGGCGGCGTCTTTCCGTTCAGAACGGCCGTCTTCATCAATGTTGCCTAGCGGGATGCTGGGTGAATTGGATGTCATGAGCTTCTTACCTGATCAAAAGTACAGTATTTGGGGTTTAATATTGACAAGCGGACTACAGTCCGTTAATATCCTAGCAAATAAGCGGACTAAAGTCCACTTAAAAATGAAAATTAAACAAATTAGTTACTACTAGGAGATTATAACAGATGACTTGGCAAATTGATTACACACACTCGGATATTAGCTTTACCGTGCGCCACATGATGATTTCAAAAGTAAACGGCCGTTTTACAGATTGGAGTGGTACTATTGACTTCGATCCTGAGAACCCAGCTAATTCGACGGTTGACGTGACTGTCCAATTGGCAAGCGTAGACACCCGTGAACAACAGCGTGACGACCATCTGCGGTCACCCGATTTCTTCAATGTGGCTGCCTATCCAGAAATGCACTTCAAAAGCACCGGCGTTGAACAAGATGGGGATGATGAAGGCAAACTGCACGGTGAGTTGACCATTCGCGGTATCACCAAACCCGTCGTTTTGGATGTGGAGTATGCGGGTCAGGCAAAAAGCCCGTGGGGTACCACCAGCGCTGGTTTTTCCGCCACCGCTACCATCAACCGTAAGGATTGGGAATTGACTTGGAACCAGGCTTTAGAGACGGGCGGCGTCTTGGTTGGCGAAAAAATTAAAATCGAGATCGAATTGGAATTGGTGCAACAAGTTGAAGCAGTTCCTGCCTAAAATGTGAAATTGTTGGGTAAGGTGGCAATCGCATAACGCATCTAATGAGTCCACTGAAAAAACTAACCGCAGAGGACGCGGAGGCGCGGAGAACAAAAAAACCAGAGAAAAACTCCGCGTTCTCCGTGCCAAGCGGTGAAAAAAGCTTTTTCGATAGACTCAATAATGTTCAAACAATAAAGGGAAACGCGATACTCATGAACCTGGAACAAAACAAAAAAAATGCGATAGCCTACTATCAAATGGCCTATGATGGTCAACCGCGCCAAGCAGTCGAGCAGTATGTTGGAGATGAGTATATTCAGCATAATCCTTCGGTCGCTAATGGCAAAGATGCGTTTATTGCCTATTTTGAAAGAATGACAAAGGAGTATCCTGAAAAAAGCATTGAATTTGTCCGCTCCGTGGCAGAGGGTGACTTAGTGGCATTGCACACACACCAAACTTGGCCGGGCGGTGTCGAATACGTTACGATGGATTTCTTCAGGTTTGATGAAAACGGCAAAATTGTTGAGCATTGGGATGCCGTGCAGGAAATTCCTGACAAATCTGAAAATGGAAATACGATGTACTAAAAATGAAAGTGACGATAACGGCCGTTTTCCCAAAACGGCCGTTCTGTATGGAGATTCCTATGTTTACTGATGTATTTGCCAGCGAAATAGCAGGCATGGATGTGAGTGGTGATTTACGGTTTTATGAGGCGGATAAGTTTCCGGTCATTCATCCCGTGCATTGGTTGACTTCGCATTTTGCGGTGGGCGGTTGGAGTCCGCTGCGGCGGTTGAGCGGCATGTTGACGGCGCACATGACCCAGATTGCCCCGCGTAACGGTTTTACCTGGCATCCCCATCGCGGGCTGGAAATTTTTACCTATGTCATCGATGGCACGCTTTACCACGAAGATACGACAGGTGGTAAAGGCTCGATTACGGCCGGTGAAGTGCAGCGCATGTTCTCTGGTGACTATATCGAACATCAAGAGCTGAATCGTTCAGATGAGTTTGCGCGGGTGATCCAGATTTGGTTTGTGGCTGAACCGCAGTATCGGGGGCTTGAACCGCATTATGAGCAAATCTCTCTGGCTGATATGCCGCCGCGACAGGTCGGTGATGGTCTTGTGCGTGATATTATTGGGCCACACGGCGCGACGAATGCCCATGTGGAAGCCCGTCTCACCAGCACGCTGCTGCCTGCGGGTGGCAAGCTGAAATGGAAATGCCTGAGGATGGCGAGAATTTGTTTCTCTATTTTGTGGATGGTAAGTGGCATGTTTTACCACATCTGCCCAAGAGAAACCCGTCAATATCTACGATGTTGTTATGGCGAAACCGGAAGCGGAAACGGCCGTTATCCAGGCAGGCGATGAACCGTTAAACTACTTATCTTTCTATTTAAAACCATTCATGAACTAAAAACTAAAGATTAAAGATAGGGTGGCTTGCAATCTTCAATCTTCAATCTTGGAGCAAACATGAATAACCGAATACGTTCTCGGTTTTGCCGGGAGCTTACGCCAAAAATCACATAATCGTAATTTATTGAATGCCGCTGAAACTGTTTTACCTGAAGGTATGGCCTTGCAGATATTCGATTTAATCGACATTCCCCTGTTCAACCAGGATGTGGAGGCAGCGGGTATTCCAGAATCGGTAATGGCCTTTCGTGAAGCGCTGAAAGCCGCCGATGCCCTGTTGATTGCCACGCCGGAATACAACTGGTCGATTCCCGGCGTGTTGAAAAACGCCCTGGATTGGGTTTCCCGCAAAGGTCCCGATGCCCAGGTGCCGCTTGATAACAAAACCGTGGCCATCATGGGTGCAGGGGGCGGCTATGGTACGATGCGGGCGCAGATGCATTTGCGCGAAATTTTGGCTCATAATCGGCTCTATGTGCTGCCCCATCCCCAGTTGATGGTGGCGCGGGCCTGGGAACATTTTGACGAGAATGGCAACTTGACGGATGAGGCCACTCGCGCCCGTTTGGGCAGTCTGCTGCTTGAACTGCGAGATATAACCTGGAAATTGAGCCGTCAACCGGAAGTGGCCTATGCCTGATAAATTGCCTGCCAGCGCCCATATGGGGCGAGTTGCTTTGTCTGTGGCCGATTTGGAGCGTTCGCTGACTTATTATCAGGAGCGTATCGGTTTGAGTTTGCTAGATGTTGAAGGGGAAACGCATGGTACTGAGCGTGTCGAAGTAGCCGTTCTGGGAACCCCAGAGCGCGAACTGCTTCATCTTTATGAGCAGCCAGGCGCACGGCCTACACGAGGTACGACAGGGCTGTATCACTTTGCCTTGCTGCTGCCTTCCCGTTTGGCTCTGGCAAAAACCCTGCGTCATCTCATCAATACAGAAACGCCGCATTGACGGTGCATCCGATCACAACGTCAGTGAAGCACTTTACCTGACTGATCCCGATGGGCATGGCATCGAAATTTACCGCGACCGGCCGCGCAGTGAGTGGCACTATCTAGAATGGGGCAGCTCAAAATGGGCACGGATCCGTTTGACGTGAATGGTGTATTGGCAGAGCTAAACGGTCACGCTGACAAGCTCAGTGCTGGACGGTCTGCCCTTGAACCTGTGCTAATGCCTGACCAAACCGTCATGGGTCACGTGCATCTACATGTCAGTCAATTGAACGCCGCGCTGGATTTTTACACAAATGTGGTGGGTTTCGACCTGGTGATGCGTTATGGACCATCGGCCGGATTTGTGTCGGCAGGTGGCTATCATCATCATTTGGGGCTGAATACCTGGGCCGGGGTCGGTGCTCCCCCTGCGCCAGCCGATACTGCCCGACTGCTCTGGTATGAGATTGTGGTGGATGGATGAAACGGCCAGCTTCGACAAGCTCAGTACTGGCTCTGCAAGAGCGGTTAGAAAATGCGGGCGTGGCGGTGGTGAGAAACGGCCGTTTCGACAAGCTCAGTGCTGGTCATTTTCTCCAGTTCCAAGACCCCTCCGCCAATACCATTCGCGTCACAACAACGCCAGCCTGAGCATACCCTATTCTTCGTTAAGCAACTCTTAATTTTCCCTCCCTCGTTATTCAAATACCCCCTGCAAAAGCCATTTCCGGCATTTGCGGCGCTGTTTTCCACCCTTGCCGTCTGTCCCTGACTACTGCCAACAAGTGCTTTCCTCAGCAGAAACCCCTCTTCGTAGAACATTTCTGACAATCCGTGCAAAGGAATCACCTTGTCATCCACCCGGTTTTGCGCAGTCTGGAAGGTATTGGTATAAACGGTGCGCTATGTCATTCTGTACCGGCCTTAACCAAAGCGCTATATTCAGAATGATCGTAATAATAATGAACACACATGGAAGAGGTAAAAAGTTATGCAGAATATGGAACTGATTAAAGGCGAGTTGAGAGCCGAATCCTTGGGGGAAAAGCTCGAAACAGTTATCAAAAAAATGCCACCCACAGAGATTACTCTGAGAGAAATACTGGACATGATCGGCGATGACAGCCTGATGTTTGTCACCATATTCTTGTCATTGGTATTTTTGGTTCCGGTTTCCATTCCCGGGGTTAGTACCGTGTTTGGCAGCGCCATTTTACTGATCGGAATTTCACGCTTATTTGGACGTAATCTTGTGGCTGCCGCAGCGAATTGCGAATCGGACGATTGGGGCAGAAAAGCTGACAGAGGTTTTGAACCGGGCGCTTGTCTGGTTTCGGCGGCTGGAAAAAGTTAGCCGTCCCCACCGTATGAATTGGCTCACCAGCGAAGGGAAGATGGATATTTTTAATTCGCTTTCTTTCATATTTGCCGCTGTTTTGTTGATGGTGCCGTTTGGCTTTATTCCGTTTAGCAATACGCTGCCGGCCATTGCGCTCATTTTTCTGGCAGTGGGGGCCATGCAAAAAGACGGGGGCAGCATTTTATTGGGGCATCTGTCGAATGTGGTCACCGTTATCTATTTTTCCGCTCTGGTAGCCGGCGGCGGCATGACATTCTTTGAAATCTGGCGTTATTTTTCAGGATAGGGGAAGCAGGTTATTTTCTTTGATACCGGGTCTCCTGGCATAATGCACACATCCGGTAAACAGGCATAAACATTGCGCCGCTGTATTTTCTCAGGTTTGTAGAAAATGCAGCGGCGTTTTTGATTGTGTTCCAGGCCCCCTCCGCCAACCTCATCCCCGTATTTCGTTATCAAAAAACTTGATGCTTTAAAAACTCCGAGGCAGGCAAACGGCGGCGGGCATGTAGGATGCAATAAACGCGCACGAGGTTGTCCTCTTCTGTGAAACGATAAATGAGCACGGAACGAACGGACATTCAACTGACGGTATGCTTCGTAGCCTGCTAGTGAAATTGTGGGGGCGGATTGGGGGAAGCTGCGTAAACGTTGCAGGGCTTCTATCATGGCTTCCGACCAACTGGCGGCGGCATCTCACGCAGTTGCTCCACTGCTAAATCGGAGAGCAATATTTCTGTCATTCAGAAGATTCTCGTGTTTTCCAGGCTTGTTCGGCTAAGTCAGCGGCTTCGGCTAATGTTTTATAGGCGCCCTGAGCAAACTGGTATTCACCTGTTTCAATGTGAGAGCGTAACTCTGCATCATCCACACTGGCTAGTTGCGCCATGATCGAGTCGAATAAATCGACGCTGATGAGGTAAGCGGCAGGACGGCCGTTTTCTGTAACCACCAACGGCTCTGTTTGGGCGTTGCTAATTGCTTTTTGTGTGCTTTCTGCCAACTCTTGGGCAGTGATAATGCGTTCTCGGGTTTTTAGCATCGGGTTCACCTCTTTTACAGCCAGGAAATACTCAAGATATTGGGTATTATAGCAGACTACAAATGTGACAGGTTGGCTTGTTTTGGTTTACTTATGGAGTATGGAGGAAACGGCCGTTTTCGCCAATTCCCAGAACACCTCCACCAACCTCATCCCCTCGTCCTTATCTTTGATTGTGGCCCAGCTAACGGTTTTGATAGTCCTTCAAGTGACTTCTGTCAGAAAATGTTAGTTGCTTATACTTCATTCGAAAGAGCAAATACATCTGATTCCGTTACATCATGTCTGTAGGTATTGATATTCGTCCGGTCGAGGCGAATGCAACAGTTTGCCCATCCATAGACCAGTAAGCATCCCGCATCCCATAAGGTAGTTCATTTGATTCAGGGCAAATCGACAAGCTTCCGCGGTCGCTGTCGAACTTTGGCCTAACAGTGTAACGCCAAGCCCTCCAATAGACCACCTCCCTCTGGAGCAGGAATTTCAGAAATTGGTTCTGTGGTGAAAGTGATAAATGTACTGCCATTGGCAGCCCAACTGACAGTAGAGCCTCGAAAACCCAATAGTTCCGCACTACGTATTTGAGAGTTTCGGTTAGGTCAAATTGGATCAGGTATCCTCAATACCTTACTTTTTGAGGATTGATCTTGTGCCGTATGATCTTCATTCAGACGTGTAATTCGGTTCTCCCAAAATTGTTTAGCGCCTAAATCAACAATCAGCAAAACGCCATCAAATTCCAAGTCTAAATCAGCGAGAAAAAAATCTCTTTTTATTCCCGAGGGGAAGCTATACAAATCTAGCCACTGTCCTTCAACTTGACATTTGCAATATAACAAAGGAAGAGTCGGGCTTTTATTTACCCATTCAGGTGGGTTTTTCCACCTTATTTCTTTTGCGCGTGGATAGTGAATTTTGGCAACGGCATTGTTGCATAAACGATGAAGCATGCCACTCGATTTTATTAAAATCAGTAACCAAAATATTCGGGGTTTCATGTGGATACGCCTTAATTTTTCTCATTTGTTATCAAATCAATGTCCCAAATAACCTAAACGGCCGTTTCTCCCAATTCCAAGGCTCGTCTGCCAACCTCGTCAGCGTGACCGCTGCGTCACCATCATCGGCAAACCACCTTTTGGTCTCAGCGTAATCAGTGGCTCCGGTATCACCACTTGTCCCGGCGAGAGGTCTCAGCCGGTATTCCTGCGCAATCGTCGCCAGCAGCAAAATTGCCTCCGTCATGGCAAAGTGATTGCCGATACACATGCGCGGGCCGCCGCCAAAAGGCAGGTAGGCGTAACGGGGTCGCGCCTTTTCCTGCTCTGGCGTAAATCGCTCCGGGTCAAACTTGAACGGCTCCGGCCAAAAGTCGGGGTGGTGGTGGATGAGGTAGGTGCTGATGGACAGAAACGACTTGGGCGGAATGGGGTAGCCAGCCAGTTCATCCCAAGCAATCGTCGTGCGCGAAATAAACCAGGCTGGCGGATAACGCCGCATCGACTCCTTGACAACCTTCTGTGTATAGTCAAGTTGGGGAATATCTTCCATCGTAGGTACGCGCCCCGCCAGCACCGCCTCTAGCTCTCGCTCTAGCTCTTCCCTCTGCTCAGGATGCTGTGCCAACAGATACCATGTCCAGGCCAGAGCATTGGCGGTGGTTTCGTGTCCGGCGATGAGCAGGGTGATGGTTTCGTCGCGGATTTGCTCGTCGGTCATTTGCTCGCCAGTTTCTTCGTCCTGCGCTTCGATGAGCAGGGTGAGCATGTCGTCGTTGCCGTGCAGGGGGTTGGCGCGGCGCTCGGCGATGAGGCCGTAGATGATGCGGTTGAGTTCGGCCATGCCAGCCCGGTACTTGTTCAGGCCAGGAGTGGGCAGCCAGGGCGCAATGGCAAACAGGGGATCGAGCGACCCCAGGTATTCATTGACATCACTAAAGGCGCGGCTGAAGGAAACGGCCGTTTCCCCAATATCCAAACTAAACAGCGCCCGGCTCACAATATCCATCGTCAGCCCCGTCATCGCCTCCGTCACATCAAACGGTTCGCCTGCTTTGATTTCTATGGTCCATTGACCCAACATGCGTTCCGTCGCCTCCGTCATCACACTGCCCAGCGCGTTAATCCGTTTGCGGTGGAACAGCGGCTGCATTAAACGCCGCTGTCTCAGCCAGAAATCTCCTTCACTGGAAATCAGCCCATTGCCCGACACCCGCCGCAGCAGGTTGTAGTCGATAGACTGTTTGTTGTAGTTGCGGTGATTGTCTTGCAGAATGTATTGGGCAAAATCAGGATGCCCCAATCTGTATACAGACCACAGCGCGATGCGATAATAAAGAATATCGCCATACAAATCCCGCGATGTAAACATAAAATCGAAGGAGCCAGATTGGGCGGTTTTTAAATTACCGGTAAGCCAGTTGCCTTTGGGGCCAGGGGGACGTTTAATGTTTCGAGAAGACATAGATTTTTAAATGAGAGCTTATAGAAGATACAAAAGTTTAGGAGATTAGAGATTGGAGATTGGAGACTGCTCTAATCTCCAATCTCCAATCTCCGATAAAGCTACATCTTGTTTTTTAACGGCTTATTACCGATTCCGACCGTATTTCTCGTGGCTCGACACCCAGTCAGAAGAAGCAATCGCCGAGGCCAGCGAAATTTCCCCAGCCAGCACCGCGCCTGCGATAATCTCAGCCAGCTTGTTGACCTTGCCCTTGCCAGAGCAGCCCAGCAAATCCAGACATTCCTTCTGCGTTGCCAGACCCACACCGCCGCCATAAGTCGCCACAATCAGCGATGGAATCGTGATCGACATATACAAGTCGCCCTCTTTTGTCAGTTCCGTATACAAAATGCCCGCCGACGATTCCGCTACATTGGCCACATCCTGCCCCGTCGCCATAAAAATAGCGGTGATGGCATTGGCCGAATGCAAGCCGTTATTGTTTGCCCCAGAGAGAATGGCCCCGATATTGGCTACGCCATAATGATAGGAAAGGTTTTCTGGCTCGACGCGCATGTGGTTGATGAGCACGTCTCGTTTCACGGTACATTCGGCCGTGACCCGTTTGCCACGAGTGCGCATGATGTTGATTTGGGACGCTTTTTTGTCGGTGGCAAAGTTTGATTCCAGGAAGAAATGGGTGATGGCTTCGGGCTGGGGATAATGGTCTAAAATCCAACTGGAGGCGGCAAATGTGGCCCGGCCGACCATGTTTTGGCCGGCGGCATCGCCAGTGGTGTAGTTGAAACGTAAGTAAACGAAACGACTGGCTAAATAGGTGTCGACGTATTGCAGCTTGGCTACGCTGGAAGTGGCTTCTGCTTCTTCTCGAATTTGGGCCATATTGGCATACACCCACTTTGAGAAATCCCGGGCTTCCCGTGCATCATTAAACGAGAATACAGGCGCACGCTGCATCGAATCGCCGACGATGCTGCATGTGACACCGCCGCTCAGGTTGAGAATTTTGATGCCGCGATTGTAAGAGGCTACCAGGGTGCCTTCTGTGGTTGCCAGCGGAATGAGGAAATCGCCTTGTGCATGTTCGCCGTGGACGGTGAGCGGCCCGGCAAACCCCAGCGGAATTTGAATGGCTCCCGTGAAATGTTCAATATTACCCTGTGTGGTGTGCGGATCAAAAGAATAGTGGCGAATGTGGTTCACTTTTTGCCCGGTAAACTCTTCCACAAATTGCTGCCGTTCGGCGATAATGGCTTCGCTGTAATCATCGCTTTTGTCGCGGGGAATGCGTACCATTTCGGCGGTGCTTTCGGCGATACTGTCATCTACTTTGAGTTTGAGGTCGCCAAAGGGGTCGGTGGAAAAGGAGATTTCCAACTTGTGTATGCCTTCTGCCAGTGGTTCGCTTTTGGTGCGGATGGTGAGTACTTCACGCAGGGGAAAATCGATGGGATTAACGGCCGTTACCACCCCAACCGGCACAACCGAACCATCTGCTAACAAGATGGTCACGCTTTCAATGGGCATCTCCACCCCATCAAACTTGATGCTTTTGAGGCCCGTGAAAGAGGCATCGCTGAGTCGGTTTTTAACAGAAAACTGAACACCACCGTTCTTGTTTTCCAAACTACCAATGGTATAAAGCTGTTTGAGAATAAGGCTGGGTATTTTCATGTGGATTTTCCTCCGTGTGAAATTGTGGGTTTATGAAAATGAGAAATGGTGTTGTTGTGATGGTTTTACTGCGGCTAAAATGCTTGATATTGGGTAAGGCGCATTTTACTATTATTCAAAGGATTGGCAAAACCCGCATCCCAACCCTCCCCCAAAAGGAGAGGAGACCAGCCGAGGTTTCCTCCCCATCTTGGGAGGGTTAGGCGAGATGGGTAGTATTACGGCCGGATGTGGCCGTTGCCATAGCCAATCCATTTGTAGGTGGTGAGTTCTTCCAGCCCCATAGGGCCGCGTGCGTGGAGTTTTTGGGTGCTGACGGCGACTTCTGCGCCCAGGCCGAATTGACCGCCATCGTTGAAGCGGGTGGAGGCGTTGACGAATATGGCCGAAGAACTGAGGGCATCGACAAAGCGGTTGGCGTGCTGCCAGTTGTTGGTGAGGATGCTTTCGGTGTGTTCGGTGGTGTGGGCCTGGATGAAGGCGATGGCTTCTTCTAAGTCGGCGACCAGATGCACGCCTAAAATCAGGCCGAGCCATTCCTGGTCGAAATCGTCGGTACCGGCGCGGTTGACGGTGCAGTTGTGTTCGCTGGTGGTCAGGATGTCGTAGGCTTCACTGGTGGCGCGGAGTTCGACTTTGCTGAGGGACAACCGTTCCGCCAGCATGGGCAGCAGGGTGGGGGCGACGGTGGGGTGGACGAGCAGGGTGTCGAGGGCGTTGCACACGCTGGGGCGCTGTACTTTGCTGTTTTCGATGATGTCTACGGCGCTTTCCAAATCAGCACTTTCATCGACGTAGATGTGGCAGATGCCCATGCCGCCGGTGATGACAGGGATGGTGCTTTCTTCGACGGCCAGGCGATGCAGGGCGTGTCCCCCGCGCGGAATAATCATATCGACGTATTTGTCGAGCTTGAGCAGTTCGGTGATGAGGGCGCGGTCGGGGTTGTCTATGTACTGAACGGCCGTTTTCGGCAGACCAACTTGCTCCAACGCCATTCTGAATAATCTCAACCAGCGCTAAATTCGAGCGCAGGGTCTCTTTGCCGCCGCGCAGAATGGTGGCGTTGCCCGTTTTCAGGGCGAGCGTGGCAATGTCGATGGTGACATTGGGGCGGGCTTCATAGATGACGCCCAGGACGCCAATGGGAATGCGGCGGCGCGTGAGTCTCATGCCGTTGGGCAGCATCCGGCTCTCGATTTCACTGCCCACCGGGTCGGGCAAGTGACACGACTTTGCGCGTATCGGCGGCCAGGGCGGCAACGCGGCTTTCGTTCAGCAGCAGCCGGTCAACCAGATAGTCGGACAAGCCCTTGGCCTTTGGCTTCTTCGATGTCGAGGGCGTTGGCTGCCAAAACGGTGGCGTTGCCTGTGCCTCGATTTCGTCAGCGATAGCCAGCAGGGCTTCGTTTTTCTTGTCGGTGGTGAGGGTTGCCAGAATATGGCTGGCGGTTTTGGCGTTTTGGCCCATGAGGGGGAGGTTGGTCATGTGTGTTCTCCTTTTAGGGAGATTAGAGATTGGAGATTTAGTTCGTGACCCAATCTGCAATCTGCAATCCCTAATCTCTAAACTCTGTTTTTACACGAGTATCAAATCATTGCGATGCACGGCTACAGGGCCATAAGCATAACCCAGACGGGCTTCGATGTCTTTGGATTGGCAGCCTTGCAGGCGCTCTAAATCCTGGCTGGTGTAGCGCACGATACCGCGTGCCAGTTCTTTTTGCTGGTTGTCGTGGATGCTGATGGTGTCTCCGCGACTCAAATGGGCCGTTTACCTGGATGATACCGGCTGGGAGGAGGGAACGGCCGTTTTTCATCAACGCACGTCACAGCCCCCCCATCAATCACCACACTGCCGGGTGGTTTTGGCCCGGCAAAAATCCAGCGTTTACGGTTTTCCAGCGGTGTTTCCATGGCTGGAAAGCGAGTACCCACAGACTCGCCTGCCACCGCTCGTAAAATCACATTGGGCGCAGTGCCAGCGGCAATCACGACATCAATACCGGCGCGACGGGCGGCATCGGCGGCTTGCAGTTTGGTAGCCATGCCACCGGTGCCCAGTCCGGTGGCTGTGCCTCCGGCAAGTGTCACGTAATGTCTCATCAATGTCATGGACTTCTGGGATGAGTTGGGCATCTGGCGTGGCTGCGTGGATCGGCCGTGAACAGGCCAGGTTGGTCGGTGAGCAAAATGAGCAGGTCGGCAGTCTGCCAGGATGGAGACAAGTGCGGAGAGATTGTCGTTATCGCCCAGGCGGATTTCTTCGGTGGCGACGGCATCGTTTTCATTGATGATGGGGATGACACGATGTTCTACCATGGCTTGCAGGGCGTCACGCGCGTTGAGGAAGCGGCGGCGATGTTCCGTGTCGGCACGGGTGAGCAGCATTTGGCCGACATGGATGCCGTAAATCTCAAAGAAACGCTCCCAATTCCACATCAGCCAGCTCTGCCCCACGGCGGCGAGCAAGCTGTTTGCTGGCGAGGGTGGGCGGCAGTTTGGGGAAGTTCATGCGCTGTTTGCCAGCGGCAATGGCGCCGGAGGAACAGATGATGATGTCTTTGCCTTGGTTGTGCAAAGCCGCACATTGGCGCACAATATCGACCATGTGCGGCCAATCAAGATTGGGGGTGCCGCCTGTGAGAACGCTGGTGCCAAGTTTGACGACGATTCGTTGGTACATGTTTTTGTAATCCGTAGTGCGTAGTTCGTGTGATTCGTACTGGCTACTGTTCACTGTAAACTGTTCACTGGCTTTTAGTAACCAGTTTCACGGTTGACGAGGTTGAGCAGGGGTTTACCTTGTAGATAGCGCCGCAAGTTTTCGGCGAAGAGGTCGGTGGCGCGTTCGTCGTAGAGCGACGTGAAACCGCTGGTATGGGGGGTGAGGATGACGTTGTCTAGCTGCCACAGCGGGCTTTCGTTGGGCAGAGGTTCTTCTTCAAATACGTCGAGACCGGCGCCGCCAATCCAGCCTTTTTTGAGGGCACGAACGAGGTCTTTTTC
Source organism: uncultured Chloroflexia bacterium (assembly GCA_963747345.1). Taxonomy (GTDB): domain Bacteria; phylum Chloroflexota; class Anaerolineae; order Promineifilales; family Promineifilaceae. Next base: position 223,945 of record CAVVFA010000035.1, read on the forward strand.
GTTAACAGTGCCGCCGCGACCTATGTTGATGAAGAAGGCGGACGGTTTCATGGTGCGGAACATTTCTTCGTTGAAGAGATGGTGGGTTTTGGCGGTGTCGGGCAGGGTGTTGACGATGTAGTCGCATTGGGCGACCATCGAACGAGTGGCTTCGCCCGGGTAGATGCGGGTTGGTAGGTCGCCGTCTGGATCGCCGGTGTCGGGGAGTACGTAGCCGGTGTCTTTGGTTTGGCGGGCATCCCGTTTGGTTACGAGAATGGTCATGCCGAAGGCTTTGGCGAGCCGAGCCAGTTCGCGGCCAATGCTGCCGTAGCCAATGATGCCTAATGTTTGCCCGCGCAGTTCTGTCGGCACGTAAGTTTGTCCCAACGATTGTTGGGCCAGGTGCCTTCGTTTTTAACTTCGAACCAGGTGGGCACGCGGTAAGCCCAGGCCAAAATTTGGGTGAAGGCGTATTGTGCCATATTGGGCGCATGGATGCCGCTGGTGGTTGTGAGTAGGATGTCGCTGTTCCAAAAAGGTTGGTTTTTGATGTGGTTGATGCCGGCTGAATGCAGTTGTGCCCAGCGCAAGTTGGGCGCCAGTTCGGGCAGGGGCAGGTTGCCGTAGGTGTAGATGATTTCGGCGGTGGTGGGGTGATCTTCGGGATAACGGCCGTTTGGCCCCACATATTGTTCGACTTTGATGTCGGTGGAAACGGCACGGAGTTTGTCGAGTAGATTTTCGGGGAAGGAGGCCGTAACAAGGACTTCGATCATGTTCTTTCCTTAAATTTTTGGTTTATTCCTAAGCGTGGGAAATAAAAAATGGCAATCCCGAGAATGATGGTGGCAACGGCGGCAATCATGAGCCATTGGCTTTCACCAAGCGAGCTGATGTTTGATTTGTTTGGGGGGGAAGCATTGTTGTCGGAATTGGGGTCTGTGGTGTCTATGTTAGTGACGATGGCGACTTGCTCGGTGGTGGCAGTGGGATCTGGGAGGGTGGCGGTGCTGGTGGCGGAAACGGCCGTTACCTCAGAAGTTGAGGTGGGCGGTAATTTTGTGACGACATTAGAGTGCGTCACTGTGACCAGTGGTAAGACCGTCGGTATCGTAATGCCCATCACCAAAGCCAAACATGATGGCCCAGTATTGCCGCCCACTTTGTTCGCTGACTGGCAGTGGCAACTCCGAATTCAACATAATCTTCACTAATGAGCAAGCCATGATGCAGATCGTTTTCAGTCCACCATTCCCAAGCCGCATCGACACCGCCTAAACCACCAAAGATGATTTCGGTGACATGTTCGTCGTAGCCAGCTTTTTCAGCGCGTTGTTGTGGATTTGCACCGGTGTCGTCGTAGTGGCTGATGAACTCAGTTGCAGCCATGGTATCGACAGACCCATTGAGAGGCTTGGGCGAGTGCTTGGTCCTGATAATATGCGGGCAGATTTAGTTCGGTGCGATAGTTGTTGATGCGTTCGGTCATGTTAACGGCCGTTTCTGGTGTGGCAGTAGGTTCCGAATCTTGCAGCAGTTGATGAATTTTCGACTTAAAGCAAAAGTTTGCTTTGAAGAAGCCATTAACAGCAACCACGAAGCAAACATCGTTAACAATATTTTTTGTTTCATACAACTGAGTTTAGCACATTTGTCCTGTTGGTAAAGATTTACACAAAAATTTTTAAGCAAAAAAGAGACTCGGTTTTTTGTGCATTTTTAGTAACATCAAAATTTTTCCTGCTGATTTGTTGTTAAAATCATGGTTGCTACTCGGTTTTTGTATCTCAGATTTGCGACTAAATCCCACCCAAATCCGTATTGAACTTATAATTAAATTATAGCGAGTTTGATGGTCGAAAAACATTGACAGTATCTTGCCCGTTTGTTTAGAGGAGATGTGTATTATGGAAAAGAAAGGATCTATTATCGGGGGAATTATTCTGATTTTATTGGGCGTATTTTTCTTCCTGCTCCAATTTTTCCCCGGATTAGCAGATTTATTTAACTTGAGTCAACAATGGCCGCTTATTATTATTGGGGCTGGCGTTTTGTTTTTGCTGGGAGCCTTGTTTGGCAATCCACCATTAGCTGTGCCAGGCATGATTATTTCGGGTACTGGCGTGATTTTATATTACCAGAATGCAACAGGTGATTGGGGCAAGTTGGTCTTATATTTGGTCGCTGTATCCCATTTTTGTCGGGCTTGGCATCATGTTAATGAACAGGCTTGCAAGGCAATTGGCGACAAGGGTTGCGTGAAGGCGGTGCTTTGGTTTTGATTGGTGTTGTTTTGTTTGTGGTATTTGCTGGATTTTTCAGTGGTCTAGGCATCTTGGGTCAATTTTGGCCGATTTTGATCATTGTGGCTGGGTTGTGGCTGCTGTGGAAAAATCGACCGTCCGCCCAAACACCTGTTGAAAAAGACAAAAAGTTAGAGTGATGAACTGCAACCTTTTGAATGATCATTGGCGTATTGGTAGTGAATCTTAAACGATTTTGCTTATGGAGGCAATTACGATGAAAAACAAGCGTCTGGTACGTAAACAAAATGGTCGAATGTTATTTGGGGTGGCGGCTGGATTGGCCGAATATTTAGGTGTTGATCCAGTGATTGTCCGCTTATTGTTTGTGCTGTTAACTTTAATCGGCGCTCATGGCATTCTCATTTACTTGATTTTGCTGATTATCATGCCGGAAGAAGGTATGGCAGTGGCAAAAGCAACCCCCTTTGATGAAGATGAAATCATAATCAAAGGAATGTAAGTACCAAAGCAATTGTTTCTGAGTATTCCTACACTGGGATAATACTCGATTACTTTTGCCAGGTACTTAGGTTGATTTAATAGCTGTCATCTCTGGCACAGGCATGATGATGCCTGCCTCAATCTCCTGACGCCGGAGTTTCAGAAACGGCCGTTCTGCGCATTGCTTATGTGGGAACGGCCGTTTTTTTGTGTATCCCCCTTTTGTTTCGAGTATAATCCCCCCTCATGGCATCCTTATTACGAAAACTGAGAACCTTATTCAAAGCAACCTTGCATGAAGCGGCTGATCAAGCCCTGCAAAAAAGCGACTTGGCTGTCTATGATGAGTACATTCGGCAAGCCGAGGTAGAAGTGGCAGAATTCAAACGCTCCATCGAGCCCATGTTTGCCCAAGTGAAGACATCCAGGCGGCGACGGGAAGCATTAGCTACCAAAGCCGCAAAGCAAGATTTGATGGTGGATCATTACCTGAAAAACGGTGAAAAAACCGAAGCGATGGTGATGCAAAAACAATTCAGTTCCACAATGAACCTGATTCGCATCTATGATGATTCTCTGGAAAAACAAGTTTCGGCAGCAGAAACGCTAGATGATGTACGTGTGAAATTAGAAGGGCGGCTTGCCATCGCCAAACAGGAACGAGAAGAGCTTTCATTTCTGATGAAAATGGCAAAGGCAAAAGAAATTTCTACGCAGGCTATGAAATCGCTAGACGATCTGATGGTTAATGAAGATACAGAAGTGGCAACAGCCGCTGAAAACATTCGTAGACGATTGGATCATGCTGACGCCGCTTGGGAAATCCAAGCTAGTAGTTTGGACAATCAACTTGATGATGCCATGCAAAGTTTAGAAGTGGAATCGGAATTAGCTGCTCGTATGGAAAGGCTTGGCTTGAATTAACGATGGGGCGACGTCGCAGAAATCGTCAATCCACAATCGTAAATCGTAAATCATTATGAACATCGCACTCGTACACGATTGGATGAATCAAATAGGGGGAGCAGAGGATGTGCTAGAAGCACTCGTTGATCTGTACCCGCACCGTCCTATCTACACATCCATGTATTCAGCCAAAGCGATGGCGTCTCATTGGCAAGAATGGGATATTCGCACCTCATTTATTGATAAACTCCCCTTTGCCTACACCAGGCAGCAACTCTATTTTCCGTTGTATCCTTATGCTTTTGAGAAATTTGATTTTCGGGGACATGACTTGGTGATTAGCAATAAAAGTGGCTTTTGTCATGGCATTATTACTGGGCCAGAGACGATGCATATTTGTTATTGCCTGACACCAACTCGATATGTGTGGCGGTATTCTCAGTACGCAGAACAAGAAAACCTGGGTCGTTTTGCGCGAACTGTTTTGCCGCCTTACCTAACGGTGCTGCGTCTGTGGGATCGGGCTGCTGCTGATCGGGTTGACTATTTCATTGCCATATCAGAAGAAGTCCGTCGGCGAATCGCAAAGATATATCACCGCGATTCGGTTATCATTTATCCGCCGGTGGACACAAACCGGTTCCAGCCTTCCAGTCAGGTTGAAGATTATTATTTGTTTGTGGGACGATTGGTTCCATACCGGCGACTGGATGTGCTGATTGAAGCCTTTAATATGTTAGACCGACCACTTTATATCGCTGGCAGTGGCCGTGATCGGGAACGGTTGGAAGCGATGGCCGGCCCTAATGTGACCTTTTTGGGGTATGTGCCAGATGATGAGTTACCAGATTTGATGGCACGCAGCCGGGCTTTCTTGTTTCCCGGTGAAGAGGATTTTGGCATTGCCCCGATTCAGGCGATGGCGGCGGGTCGGCCTGTGATTGCGTATGCAGGTGGCGGCGTGTTAGAAACAGTGCTGCATGGGAAAACGGGCTGGTTGTTTACGGAACAGTCTGTTCCGGCTATTATCGAAGCGGTAGAATCGTTTGAGTCCGGAAGCAATGGATGTGGGCTTTATGGTAAACCATGCGGCTCAGTATGATGTGTCGGTGTTTAAGCAGAAGATGGCGCAGTTTGTGGAAGAGAAGATGGCTAGTGAGAAACGGCCGTTTCTCGCTGATTGAAGAAATTAATACAAAGGCACAAAGAAACATGAGAAACAAAGAAGAGCAATTCCTGTGTCCCTTCCTTCCCTTTGTTTCTTTGTCATAAATATTGTTTATGGAATTAAGACGTTATTGGCAAATTTTGAAGCGGCGCTGGCTGCTCATTGTCATCCCTGTGGTGGTGGTGGCGGTGTTGACGGTTGTCACCTATCAGAAACCGGCCACTTATTACAATGTGGGCATGTATTATTTGGTGAGCCAGGAGCCATCCCCCGAAGCCGCTAATGCCGACGAGCAGCGATATTACAACTGGCTGACATCAGAGTACATTGTCAATGGCTTGACGGATTGGGTGAAAGGTGGCGAATTCGCAACGGCCGTTTCCCTGAAATTAGCAGAGAATGGCTTAGACATCCCCGCCGGTGCGATTCAAGGCAGCTTGGCGGCGGACAATGTGCGCAGCAAGCTGGAAATCTCGCTGAATAATGCAGATCCAAAAGCATTAGAAGCGATGATAGCGGCGGTGACGGTGGTGGTGCAGGAGCAGAACGCTGCTGCTTTGCCACAACTGGGGGGAGAAACGGCCGTTATCGTGCCGCTTAGCCAACCAGTTGTGAATCAAATTTCACCCGGCATTCGCAGCCAGCTAGATTTGCCGGTACGTATTTTGGTGGCGCTCATTGCGGGTCTTGGCTTGGCGTTGTTCGTTGAATATTTAGACCCGACTATCCGTGAATCTCGTGAGTTAGAAACGATTGGTTTAACGGTTATGGTCGAGATTCCCAAAAAGTAGAGGAGTTGATTTGTGGAACTAAGTGATTATTTACGCATTTTGAAACAGCGCGGCTGGATTATCATCCTCGTAGCCTTGTTGACAGCCGCTGCCGCGTTTGGCTTCAGCAAAATGCAAACAGAGATATTTGAATCGAACCTGAAATTATTGGTGTTGCCCTCCCGCACAGATTTTGGGCAAGCACAGGCGGCAAAAGAACTGCTGCGCAGCTATGAACAATGGTTGGTCAGCAGTTACCGGGCGCAAGATGTTATTGATGTATTGGGCTTGGATATGACGGCCGGTGCGTTATTGGGTGATGTAAAAGTTGCCTCCGATAATTCCAGTTTTGTTATTCAAATGACGGTGGAAAATTCCAATCCTGATTTGGCTAATAATATCGCGACGGCCTGGGGGAGTTTGCTCATCCAGTGGCAAAATCAAAACAACGATAAATTGCAAAAAGAGGATCGTATTACGATTGAGTTCCTGGATGATGCCCAGGCTGGATTAGCCAGTCCTAACACGAAAATCAATACGGCCGCAGGGTTTGTGTTTGGTGCGTTGTTAGGCGTTCTTCTTGTGTTTGGCTTGGAGTGGTACGAGTCTGGCATTATTAAACGGCCGGAAGATGTGGAACGGTATTTAGATGTTCCTGTGATTGGTAGTATTCCGAATCAGTAAACAGTGAACAGTGTTCAGTAAGCAGTGTTCAGTGAACAGATAGAAAACGAGTGAATTATGAGCTTGATAACTTTGACAGACCCGCAATCGCCGATTAGTGAGGCGTATCGTACCTTACGGACGAATCTTTCATTTTATAGTCTGGATGCACCGCTGCGCAGTTTGGTTGTTACGTCGCCAGCCGTCGGTGAGGATAAAGGCGAATCAATCGCAAACCTGGCTGTGACGATGGCGCAGAGTGGCCGAAAAACATTGTTGGTCGATTGCGATTTACGCCGACCGGTTCTGCATGAATTCTTTGGCTTGAGTAATGATGATGGGTTGACCAACATGATTTTAAACGATGCGGAACAGCCGCCGTTACAGCAAACCAGCGTTGAAAACCTCGCTTTTTTGGCGAGTGGCCCCAAACCCCCGAATCCGGCTGATTTGTTGGGTTCCAAGAAGGTAGATCAACTCATTATCAATATGACGGAACAATATGACTTTGTCTTGTTCAATGCCCCGCCCATCGTGGCGGTGACGGATGCCACGATTTTAGGGGCGAAGGTAGATGGTGTGCTGCTGGTCATTACGGCGGGCAAAACGCGCCGAGACCACGCGGAGAAGGCAAAAGAGATGCTGGAGCAGGCTCATGTGCGTGTAGTGGGTGTTGCTTTGACCAATGCGCCTAAGGACAGTTCGTTGGGCGATTATTACAATTAATTGGTGATGAGCAAAGATGAGACTGAAGAAGTAGCCAGAACGATTCGCGTTGATGTTGGTGATAACGGCCGTTATCACCTAAAATCCCCAAACAGTAAATTCACAAAACAATAAGCAGAATGGTCTAGTCTCAAAGATTAGACCATTTTTGAAATTCAAGGAGAAAGCATGAAAGGCTTAATTCTAAGTGGTGGCAAAGGGTCACGCTTGTATCCATTGACCTATTCCAACGCCAAACAACTCATTCCAGTGGCAAACAAGCCTGTATTGGTGCGGGTTATTGAAACCATCCGTGATGCTGGCATTACAGACATCGGCATTGTCATAGGTGATACAGGCGCTCAAATTAAAGAAGCGATTGGTCGTGGTGGGCAGTGGGGTGTAAATATCACCTACATTCCGCAAGATGCGCCATTGGGACTTGGCTCATGCCGTTAAAATTGCCAAAGATTTTATTGGGTGACGATCGATTTGTCATGTTTCTGGGCGACAATGTGATTGAAGGCGGCATTAGTCCGCTGATTTCCCAGTTTGCTGACAGCAAATGGAACAGCCAGATTGTGCTCACCCGCATTGATCATCCAGAGCAATATGGTGTGGCTGAACTGGGAGACGATGGCAAAATTATTCGTCTTGTTGAAAAACCAAAAAATCCGCCGAGTGATTTGGCTTTGGTGGGAATTTATATGTTTGACAAACATATTTTTGAAGCGGTTGAGGGTATCAAACCATCCTGGCGTGGTGAATTAGAAATTACCGATGCTATTCAATGGATGGTTGATCATAAATTTTCTGTCCACCCTTATATTCATCGTGGCTGGTGGATTGATACAGGGCGGCCTAATGATATGCTGGAAGCCAATGATGTGGTGTTGGAAGAGATCGACTATGTGATCGAAGGCTATGTGGATCGTGACAGCCAGGTGGGGCGACGTGTTTGCGTGCAGAAGGGCGCGGAAATTGTGAACAGCATTGTTCGTGGCCCGGCGATCATTGGCGAAAATGCCCGCATTATAAACAGTTATGTTGGGCCGTTCACCAGTATTGGGAATAATGTGTTGGTGGAGAACAGCGAAATTGAGCATTCGATGGTGCTGGAAAATTCGCGCATTACCGACATTGAATCGCGCATCCAGGATAGTCTGATTGGTCGAGACGTGGTTATCCAACGCTCTCCCATCAAACCCAAAGCGCTTAAACTGACATTAGCTGACCACAGTAACGTCGGCATCCTTTAGAATGCGGAATGATGAGTGATGAATGTGGAAGTGCGGCTTTCCATTCATCATTCATCGTTTATCACTTATCACTTATCACTCAGGAGTTTTCTTATGGCCGATTTTGCGCCTTTTGCTCAACGGATGCAGGCTGACCGGCAGCCCCAAGTGTTCATTGACACGTTTGAACATTATTACAATCAACTTGTTGCTGGCGAGACGGGTATGATCCCGGAATCTTCTATTCAGCCTGTGAAATCGCTGCCGAATGTGGAGACTTTTCCGGCAAAACAGGCGATGGTGGGTAAAAAGGCGATGCGAAAAACGGCCGTTATCAAACTCAACGGCGGTCTTGGCACAAGTATGGGGCTGGAACGTGCGAAATCCCTGCTACCCGTCAAAGACAACCTTACCTTTCTCGACATCATTGCTCGACAAAGCCTAAAAGCCAACGTGCCGCTGGTACTCATGAACAGCTTTGCTACCGAGCAAGACTCCTTGCGTGCCTTGCATTCGTATAACGATTTGAATCGAGGCACGATTCCTTTGAGTTTTGGACAACATCGAGAACCCAAAATCACGCAGGCAGATTTTAGCCCAGTAGAGTGGCCTGAAAATCCCAGCCTGGAATGGTGTCCGCCAGGGCATGGTGATATTTATACGGCGTTGATCACACGCGGCACCTTGTCGGCATTGACCTCTCAAGGGTATGAATATGTTTTTGTATCGAATGCAGACAATTTAGGCGCTGTGTTAGACCCCGCTATTTTGGGCTACGTGGTCGAGAACAAGATTCCTTTTCTCATGGAAGTGGCTGACCGGACTGAGATGGATAAGAAGGGCGGTCATTTAGCGCAGCGGACAGATGGTCAGTTTGTTTTGCGCGAGTCGGCGCAGTGTCCAGAAGCTGATATGGTCGCGTTTCAAGACGTGAAGCGGCATAAATACTTTAATACCAATAATTTATGGATCCACTTGCCTTCATTGGCTCAATTGATGGCCGGACGTGGTAACAGGTTGGGCTTGCCCATGATTCGTAACAGCAAAACAGTTGACCCACGTGATCCAGAGTCAACGGCCGTTTACCAGTTAGAAACAGCGATGGGTTCGGCTATTGCCGTTTTTCAGGATTCGCAGGCAGTACGTGTGCCGCGAACCCGCTTTGCGCCCGTCAAAAAAACGGATGACTTGCTGGCGGTGCGCTCCGATTCGTACTCATTGACCGCCGCTTTTCACGTCGAACCATCTCGTGAGCGCCGGTATGACGAATTGCTCGTAGAGCTCGATCCGGCGCACTTTGAGTTTGTCAACGATTTGGACGAACGGTTCCCCTTTGGCCCGCCGTCGCTCGTAAACGCGCACAGTTTTGTGGTGACTGGTGATTTCCGCTTTGGGCGGGATGTGGTGTGCAAGGGCGATGTGGTGCTTGTCAACGAGAGCGGTTCTCGTCAATTTATACTGGATAACACTGTGTTGCAGGGTGTGGTTAAGTATTGAGGCAGAAATTGGAAGGCATAGGGCAGAAACGGCCGTTCGTGCATTCATGATGTGTGTGCGGCATTTATTGTTTCCATGCAAAAATGTTGTGAAAAGTTCCACACCAATCCCCTGTGGTTGTGCTAAAATTGAATTATGACAAAGCAGCTAACAATAATCGGTGGTGGTTTGGCGGGTACAGAAGCCGCGTGGCAAGCCGCCAAACTTGGCCTTAACGTTCAATTGTATGAAATGCGCCCTCAGCGCGAAACGCCTGCCCACGTCACAGATCGGTTGGCGGAACTCGTGTGCAGCAACTCGCTTGGTTCGATGCTGCCCCACAAAGCCCCTGGGCTACTCAAAGCAGAATTACGCGGTCTTGGCTCGATGATTTTGGACTGTGCCCAGCAAACGGCCGTTCCCGCCGGTTCCTCTTTAGCAGTAGACAGGGATGGTTTTGCTGAACTGGTGACGGAGCGAATCGAGAGCCACCCCCGTATAGAAATGATACGGGAAGAAGTAACGGCCGTTCCCTCCACCCCCACCATCATCGCCTCTGGCCCCCTCACCTCAGAGGCCCTGGCAACCGACATTGCCGGCTCACCGGGCAGGAATATCTCTACTTCTACGATGCGCTCTCCCCCATCGTCAACCACGACAGCATCGACATGAGCATTGCTTTTCGTCAATCACGCTATGATGAGGGCGAGCAAATTGACGGCGATTACATCAACTGTCCCATGACCCGTGAAGAGTACGACGCCTTTTACGAAGCGCTGCTCGACGCCGAAACCATCACGCTCAAACAGTTTGAGCAAGAAGACCCCCATTTCTTCGAGGGCTGTATGCCCATCGAGGCAATTGCCCAGCGTGGACACCAATCGTTGGCGTTTGGGCCGATGCGGCCTGTGGGGTTGATTGATCCGCGGAATGGAGAACGGCCGTTTGCCGTCGTACAGCTTCGTCAGGATAACCTGGTTGGTTCCCTCTACAACATCGTTGGCTTCCAAACCAACCTGCGTTGGGGCGAACAAAAGCGCGTTTTACGTCTCATTCCTGGCCTGCAAAACGCAGAATTCTTGCGCTACGGCATGATGCACCGTAATACCTACATCAACTCGCCTCAAATGCTCCATGCCACTATGCAATTTCGGTTGCGTACCGACTTGTTCTTCGCCGGGCAAATTACCGGTGTTGAAGGCTACATGGGTAACGCTGCCACCGGGTTGTTGGCTGGCATCAACGCCGCCCGTTTGCTCTCGGACAATTCCCCGTCATGCCCCCGACCAATACCATGTTGGGCGCACTGTGTCATTACATCACCCATGCTGAAGCGAAAAACTTTCCAACCCATGAAGGCAAACTTTGGCCTGTTTGAGCAACCGCCGGGAAAAATAGGCAAAAAAGACCGCTATCAATGGTACAGCGAACGGTCACTTGACTTCCTTGCGCCGTTTTGCTCGTGCCAATGGGCTGCATTATGATCGAGAAATTGCAGAATCTGATTTATCTGTGGCGATGAAAGAAAAAGGTTCGTAGTGCGGGCTTTAGCCCGTTCTTAAATTTCCACGCAAAGGGCTCAAGGAAAAGCGGGTTTCGCCCATTCTATTTGCGAAAACTTTGCTTACAGCGCGTTGCAACCTAGCTATACTTAAGGAGCAAAATTTGTTCGACGATTTAAGGCAGTGGCTTTATCAACATGCAGACGCACTTACCAATGCGACGATTTACCGTGCGCCAAGCATGTTGCCTGATATCGAAGACGTTAAAAAACTTATTTTTATATTGGCAGACAATCTGGGACGTCCCCGTGAAATCCAGCACTCCTCCATTCAATTTTGGGCATTAACTGACATTGGACATGATGCCCGTGCCGCCAATGATTGGCTAACCATTCTCCGTGTACTCAAAGAAGAGATAGGCAAAAAGCTTGAGAAAGAGATCTCAGCAAGTGATGCGCTAATGAGTTGGCGAGCGATGGATGATTTATTCACGTATGCTCTGATTGAAGCCACCCAATTAGCCAGTGATATTGACCGCGCCGCTTTGCTGGAACATGCCCAAAGTTTACGCACACAAATACAAGCGTTTGAAACGAGTAAATCCAACTTCGTCGCCGTGGCCGCACATGAATTCAAGACCCCACTCACCTTGTTGGAAGGGTATGCCAACATGATTCGGTATGACTCTGAACCTGAATCGCGCATCATGCTCTATGTTGATGGCCTCAGCAACGGTTTTCAGCGGATGCATGAAATCATCAATGATATGATCGATGTTTCATTAATTGATCTTCATGCAGTCGAGTTGAATTACACACAATTTAATTTAGAACGCATCATGCTAATAGTGGCTGATAATCTGGATAGATATTTCTTTTCTCGCCAGGTGGAATTGGTGATCATGCCCTCAAGTGAGGAACTACGGATTTATGCTGACCAGGAAAAACTGGTGAATGCGTTCCGTAAGATTTTGCTCAATGCGTTAAAATTTACACCAGATGGCGGCAAAGTAACCGTGTCATTTTCGGCAACACGTTTGGCTGAGGCCGGTGGTGATTTGGGCGGTTATGTAGATGTGATGGTGGCTGATACCGGCATTGGTATCAATCCCGAAGACCTGGAAATGATTTTTGACAAATTCACCAGTACGATGGATGCGAGCCTGCACTCATCCAGTAAGACAAACTTTAAAGGGGGTGGTCCTGGTTTGGGATTGCCCATTGTGCGTGGTATTGTAGAGGCTCATGGTGGCCGAATTTGGGCAGATAGTGAAAAATGTGATGAAGAAAATTGCCCAGGCTCTACCTTCCATATTGAACTGCCTATCTGGTTGAAAAAACCAACGATTGCAGAACAAATATAATGATTTTGGGCATGGTTCAAAAAGTTTAACAATTTGTAGTCGCGGCATCCTTGCCGTGTTTAACCTGCGCGGCAAGGATGCCGCGGCTACACCCCAAATTTGAACTAGCGCAAAATTTTGATTTTTTGAGTAAACCCTTAGGGTCTGTACGGTTACAGACAGACTTGCCTTAAATAGTCTTTGGAGGACACGATTACGACTAAAACGAAGAATTTTGAAACAAAAACCCCAACGGAACGCGCCTTTTTGGTGGGGGTAGAGATTAAAGGGGTTCGTTCATTAACATCCTTGTCTGAAAGTTTAGAAGAATTGACGCGGTTGGCTGATACGGCCGGGCTTGAAGTGGTGGGGCAAACCCAACAGAGCTTGGATAAGCCACATGGTGCTACTTTTATTGGTTCTGGCAAAATTGAAGAGATAAAAATTCTGGTTGAAGAACTGGATGTGGATGTCATTATTTTTGATGATGAACTGACGCCGCGCCATCAACGTGAGTTGGAGAAGATTTTTGGTGAAGATGTGAAGGTGATTGACCGCACGGCGTTGATTTTGGATATTTTTGCGCTTCATGCGCATACTCGTGAAGGAAAGCTGCAAGTGGAATTGGCGCAGCTTGAGTATCGTGTGCCGCGCCTGACGCGCATGTGGACGCATTTGGCGCGACAGGCTGGTGGTCGGGCTGGCGGTTCAACGGGGGGTGTGGGTGTCCGCGGCCCTGGTGAAACCCAGTTGGAAACAGACCGGCGCGAAATGGGGCGGCGCATTGCCTTTGTGAAGAAAGAGCTGGATGGGGTGCGTGCCCATCGTGAACGGCATCGGGCCAAGCGGCAGCAGACTGAGCTGCAAACGGTGGCGATTGTGGGGTATACCAATGCGGGTAAATCGACGCTGCTGAACAAGATATCGAATGCAGATGTATTGTCGGCCGATATGTTGTTTGCGACGCTGGATCCGACGACGCGCATGGTGAAGATGTCGGGCGGACGTGAGGTGTTGTTCACGGATACGGTGGGTTTTATTCAAAAGCTGCCGACGGAGATTGTGGCGGCGTTCCGGGCGACGTTGGAAGAGATTATTGATGCCGATATTTTGCTGCATGTGGTGGATGCGACACATCCCAATGCGATTGCGCAGATTGATGCGGTGGAAGATACGTTGGCTGAATTGGAAGTAGACCATCTGCCGCTTGTGACGGCGTTGAATAAGGCCGATATGCTGTCTCCAGACCGTGATCCGGTGAAGGAATTGGATATTGAGGGGCCGGTGGTGGTGGTTTCGTCTTTAACCGGAGCGGGTATTGCTGAATTGCTTAAGACGATTGAAACGGTGATGGTTAATACGATGGAACCTGTGCAGATTCATTTGCCTTATAAACGGGGTGATTTGCTGTCGTTGTTTTATGAACGTGGGCAGGTGGATGAGGAAATTCATGCGGGAGATGGTATTGGGATTAACGGCCGTTTACCCCACCGTCTAGTCCCTTATTTTGCAGACTATTTAGTACAAGACGAGAAGGAGAGCTTGGATGAACGAACTGGTTGAACGATTGAATGACTTTTTTGCAGAACGCCCTGGATTGCTTCCGTTGATTGGTGTTTTTCTGGTCATTTTGAACTTGTTATTGCAAATTTATCCTGGCCCTGGTAGTGGCTGGTTTGTGGATAGTAACTTCTTGCTCCATATCGGGGTGATTATGAGTATTATTGGTTTGCTCCTGGTGCGAGCCTTATCGTAACCAAAGTGACCGTATTGCAGCGTGGCAGAGTAATAGGGTGTCTTGGGCTTTGACAACCTTGCAACTTTGCCCCTTTGCCACCTCTTCCCATTGAAGTATGAACCGTATTGATTTTATCGCTGAAGATGCCCGTGTTCAGGCGGCGATGCGCTCTTTTTATCACCAGCAAAAAGAACAGCTTGAACTGATTCTGGGTGTGCAACAAATTCCGGCGCCGACTTTTGCTGAGGCACGGCGGGCACAGTTTGTAGAGGAGCAGTTTGAGGCGTTGGGCTTGTGTGATGTGGTGCAGGACGATCTGCATAATGTGTATGCGCGTTTGCCGGGCGCTCAGCCCGGTTCCCCGGTGATTGTATCCGCACATTTGGATACGGTGTTCCCCTTGGAGACGGATTTGACGGTGGTGCGTAACGGCCGTTATCTTTCTGGTCCTGGTATTGGTGACAACTCCACAGGGGTAGCGGGTCTCATTATTTTGGCTCAAGCGCTCACAGAGAATCAACTTGCCTTGCCGCGAGATGTTTGGTTTGTGGCAAATGTGTGTGAAGAGGGATTGGGCGATTTGCAAGGGCATAACGGCCGTTGTGGAGCGATTTGGCAGCGAAGCGACCTACATTGTGGTAGAGGGCGGTCTGTTTGGGCAAGTGTGCCATCAAGCCATTGGGGTTACGCGGTTCCGCATTAGCGTGAAAGGGCCGGGCGGTCATTCCTGGGGCAGCTTTGGCACGCCCAGCGCCATTCATGTGCTTGGCCGTATTGTGGCGGCGATTGATGGACTTAAGGTGCCGGAAGCGCCGCGCACCACCTACAATGTCGGCACTATCGAAGGCGGCACGTCAATCAACACCATCGCCCAGACAGCCAGTTTGCAGCTTGATTTGCGCTCTGAGAACGTAGCCATTTTAGAGAAACTGGTGAAAAGTGTGCGGCAAATTGTGGCGGAGGTGGGGGCTGGTTTTGCGGCAGATGGCGTTGAAATCAGCATGGAACTGATTGGACAGCGACCGGCTGGGTCGATTCCACGAGAGACGGAACTGGTTGGGTTTGCCATTGACGCGCTTAACTATGTCGGTTTCCGCAATATTACGTTTATGATTGGCAGTACCGATGCCAATGTGCCTTTGAGCCGGGGGATAACGGCCGTTTGTGTCGGCCTCACTGAATCTGCCAATGCCCACCGCACGGATGAATACATTGATCCCATTCATCTGCCCGACGGGTTGAGCCAGCTATTGCTGCTGGTTTTGGCGGCGGCGGGTTTTCAGTGAACAGTTTTCAGTAAACAGTGACCAGTGGCAGGAACCTGCACCCTTTCAACCCTGCAACTTTGCACCCTTACAACCCACTATTTCCCAATTAAAGGAGTAAAAATGGATTTCCAACTGACCGAAGAACAGCGCGAGTTTAAGCATGTGGTGCATGAGTTTGTGGCGAAAGAGGTCAAACCTCTGGCGCGGCATACGGATGAGACGGGGGAGTTTAACTGGACGGCCGTTAAGAAAATGGGGCCGTTTGGCTTATTAGGGCTAGAAGTGCCGGAAGTGTATGGCGGCGCAGAAGTCGATGCCATCAGTTCGGCCATTGCCATTGAAGAGTTGGGCTGGGGCTGCGGCTCCACGGCGCTGGCGGTGTCGGCGCATAACGGGCTTGGCGCTGGGGCCAATCGTGCGGTATGGCACAGACGCGCAAAAGCAGACCTGGCTGCCGCCGTTGGCGACGGGGCAAGGCAAGCTGGCTTGTTTGTCGCTGACAGAACCGGGGGCTGGCTCTGATTTGCAAGGTGGGGTGAGGACAACGGCCGTTAAAGAAGGCGATTCCTGGATTATCGATGGCAGTAAAATGTGGATGACCAATGCCTCCATCGCAGATTTGATGGTGGTGTTGTGCCGCACCGATACGGCGGGCGGCAGCCACAGTTTGAGCCACATTCTCGTACCCACAAATACCCCAGGCATCACCATTGGCCCCGCTGAGAAAAAGATGGGGTTGAATGGCTCGCCCACCCATGCCGTGACGTTTGATGAAGTGCGCGTGCCGCTGGAGAATCTATTGGGCGACAGAGGGGCGTGGTCTGCAACAAACCTTGGCCACGCTGGATGGTGGACGGGTGAGCATTGGCGCATTGGCCGTGGGGCTTGGCGCAGGCGGCGTATGAAGCGGCGCTCAAATACGCCCATGAACGCGAGACGTTTGGCAAGCCGATTGCCCAGCATCAAGCTGTGCAGTGGATGTTGGCCGATGCGGCGACGGAAATTCAAGCGGCGCGGTTAATGGTGTTGTGGGCGGCGTCGTTGAAGGAAACTGGTGCTTCGTTCACTAAAGAAGCGGCGATGGCTAAATTGTTTGCCACCGAAGTGAGTGAGCGTGTGTGCCGCAATGCCATTCAGGTACATGGGGGCTATGGCTACAGCGCTGAGTTTGAGGTGGAGCGCATGTACCGCGACACCCGCCTGATGACGATTGGCGAAGGTACCAGCGAGATTCAGCGGCTGGTGATTGCGCGGCACATTTTGAAGCTTTAGATTTCACGCAGAGGCGCAAAGACCGCAAAGGTTTTCTTTTGTTTTCTTTGCGTCTCTGCGTGAGGTTATTTTAGAATAAATAAGGTGCGTGGTTCGCTGCTGATGAGAGGTTCATCGGACAGGATGGTTTCTAGTTTGATGAGGTAGCGCACTTCACCGCCATCGTCTGTGAGGTATTGGGCTTCCGTTTGCCAGCGGTAGCCGGTGCCGAAGTTGGCTTCTTCTAAGCGCCCGATGCGCGATTCCCCCGTTTCTTCTTGCAAATAGATGCCAAAGTATTGGTCTTCGGCCAGCGGCAGCGGCCATGTCCAGTAGAGGGTGATGTTGTCTTCGGCCATGAAGCGGCTTTGGTTTGGGGGGCCGAGCAGGGTGATGGTGGCGGTGGGGGGCAGGGGCGGCTGGGGGATGGGTGTGGTTGTTGGCGGGGGAACGGCCGTTGCGGCTAAGGTGGGCAGCGCGGCATCTGTGGCGACGGTTTCTAGGGCGGGGGCTTGGGTGGTAACGGCCGTTGCTGAGGCTGATAGGCGCGTTGGCGTTGGTGGCGGAGCGACGGATATAGCCCACGCATTTAACAGTCCCAAACAAAGCAGCAGCATGATAAATGGCAGAATGATAAGGATTGCCCGTTTACGTTTAGAGAGGCGGCGTGGCGTTGTGGTTGAATCGTCCATTGGGGCGGCATTTTAACACAGAATAGGGTGCAGTGCGTAGAATATAGTGCGTAGTTGGGGGGGATTTGTGCACTACATTAAAACCCTGCCTGTTTCTCAATACCATATGAGAGCCGTTGCCGTATTGCTGAACTGGTCTACAATCCCCCGCGTGAAGAAAAAAAATGTAATCAAGTATGGTTTTTTTGTTGTTATTGGGAGCTTGTTTGTATTCTTAAATGTGGCTTGTGGGTCTACGGCTGCATTGCAGCCCCAGCCTGTAGTAGAAACGGACACTTCGACCACGCTCAGTGCCGGCGTTCCTACCCGCAATACGCAAGTTGTAGCCAAGCCTGCGCCAGAAACGGCCGTTCCCACAACCCTACTATTGCCACCGGCAACGCCCACAACCGTGCCTACTATCACCCCAATGGACACTTCGGTTACGCTCAATGCAGACATTCCCGAGCCAACTCGCCCTCTCCCTGCCATTCAAAACCTGGCTGATCCGGAATTTGTGGTAGCGGCCGAACAAGCGGGCGTTCCCTTGATTGTAGTGGATGGGAGTAATACCGGCGTGTGGCAATATCCAGAAGACACCTTTATTCATCCCATTGCTTTTACTATCAAAGGAAACGCTGCCTATCTGCTTGATGCGGGGCAAGTCTTAGTTTTGAATTTAACGGAACCGGAGCAGGCAAAGGTTTTGCTTCAGGGCGGTGATGTCGTTGAGGGTGTTACCGTGATTGAGCCGTTGGATTTATACGCGGCTCCCGATGGCTTGCTTGTGCTAGACAGAGCCGGAGATGTGTATCGTGATGAGTGGCAGACGGAGATATGGCTGTTAGATTGGTATGATCGGCCTATACGTGACACGTCGAGCCATTATTATGTGGCGCTGGATGGAGAGGAAAACGCCAACACTGATCCTAGTCGAAACGGCCGTTATCTCCTGGAAACGAGCTACAACTATGCTGTGAAGTACGAAAACGGGGAACAGCAATCCTTGTGGAATTTGCCCGAGGAGCGAGGCATTGACTTATCGTCAGCGGGGGAGTCTGTGTATGTGCTTGAGCAAAGTATGGACGATACGCTTGCTTCGCTGACGTTGTATGAACAGACGAGCAAGGTGGATGCGTTCCGGCCGAATTTCGAGATGGATCAGGCAAGGCAGGTTGTCGCTGCGGCTGTGGGGACAGAAACTGACACTTCGGCAAGCTCAGTGCGGGCTGTTTATGTGCTCGATAAGAATGGCAAACGCTTATTACATTTCTCGCCTGATTCGGGTCAGTTACAAACCATCATTCAATTGCCGCAGGACGATGCCATCAGCACCTTCGCTGTGCATCCTGATACAGGACATCTGCTTTTTGCAGGTAGAAATCGACTCTATTTTTACGAACAACCCAATGAATTAGCCAATATCCCAGGGCAATCGCTACTCACTGGCATTCAGCCCCACGATCCTGATTTCTTAGCCTCGATTTCTGGTTTCGCGCCGCCTATTGGCTGGGATATTACAACCAGAGATTTACAAATGCCAGGTGCGCCACGTCATTATCGTTTGGGTGTCCATCAGG
Source organism: uncultured Chloroflexia bacterium (assembly GCA_963747345.1). Classification (GTDB taxonomy): domain Bacteria; phylum Chloroflexota; class Anaerolineae; order Promineifilales; family Promineifilaceae. The sequence goes on from CAVVFA010000035.1 coordinate 242,952, forward strand.
GTGCTGATTTTTATTGGGCGCGAGATTCGCAAGTTTTTGCGGCGGCTGACGGGGTCGTTGTGCGGGCGATGAAAGATTATGTGCCTCCGTTCCCCGCTGCATTTTATGAGATGCGCAACCAGTCGTATGAATTGGGCTATACCTCTGAGGAAGCGCTCGATTTTTATCGAGGCCAGCAAGTGTGGATTGAGCATGAAGGCGGCTTGATTTCTCGTTATATTCATTTAAGCAGCATTGCCTGGGATATTGAAGAGGGACAGACGGTTGCACACGGCCAGTTTATCGGCACAGTCGGCAATTCTGGGTCGCCAGCCTCGCTGGACAGCCCGGATAGTGATGCGCATCTCCATTTTGAACTGTGGTCAGGAACCTATTATTTTGGGCAATTTCTTCGTCCAGTAGAAACGCGCTTTTGGTTGAATAGTATTTTACACGAGTAAAAATAACCACCTCCCAATACTTACAAAAAATGTAAAAGAAACAAGGCGTTAATTTTCCATTAAGTATTTTTGTAAGAATTCCTGTATACTATCTCCTTCATTGAGAAGTACCTCAGTACTAAAATGACAACATAGACAAGCATCGTAGCCAATATGAAGTATTGTTTCAGGGAGCTTTGAATTATCAAAGCATCAAATTTTCCTTAGCAATGTCATGTCCAAAACACGTTGTGAAATGAACGCAATTAAAGCCGTTCTCAACCTATTTGTTCCCACAATCAATTTGCATTTTGAATATGTAGCCGCTGTATTTTGTCTACTCAAAATAGAGTAGTCTGTTTTATGCTGTGGGGGCATTGTTTGGAAGGAGGTGAAATCGATAGTAAATTAAATGTAATACGCGAATGGGACATTGGAGACGATTGTAAGTAGTTAGTGTCTCAATTCAAATCTGTTGGAATTTACCAATTCGAGATAAATCAAATCCAAAATTGGTAGAAGTGCCTAAATAAATATACGTATAACATAATTTCTTGAGGAGGAAACTATGTCCAAAAACTCTAAAAGCCGCGTCATATTAATGTTCGCCCTCATGTTCGTTTTGTTACTTTCTGTAACTTCATTGCAAGCGCAAGACAAAGACCTGCAACCTGCGCCTGACGGCGTTACCCCAGATTCCACCTATTATGGGAATACAGATAATAAAGTTGTGTCAAATGCGCCACAAGCAATGGGGCGTACAGTTAACCCAGGTGAGATTGAACAAGTTAGTATTATTGTCACCCTGGATGAATCCTTCAATATTGATACATTAGAAAAAGTTTCTGGTGGTACGGTTATTCACACTTACGATAATGTTTTCAATGGCGTATCAATGCTTGTGGCAGGGGAAGCCGTTGAAGGGCTTTCACAGGTTTCTGGTGTAACTGGTATTTACTTGGATCAATTGATGCAACTTGATACTGATGCCAGTCCTGAATTTATTGGTGCTGATGTCTTATGGAATGATCTCGGTGGCCAAGAGCATGCAGGTGAAGGTGTTATTGTTGGTATTTTAGATTCTGGTGTATGGCCAGAGCATCCATCATTCAGTGACCCAGACCCCTTCGGGAATGCTTATGATGCTCCAACTGGCGCTCCACTTCCTTGTGAATTTGGTGACACGGACTATAACGAAAATGATGTTCCATTTGATTGTAATAACAAACTAATCGGCGCTTATGATTTCACAGCTACTTATAAGGCTCTTGTGGGACTTTTGCCAACCGAGTTTAACTCTGGCCGAGATTCTAATGGTCATGGTTCGCATACAGCCACAACATCGGCCGGTAATGGTGGTGTCTCTGCTGAATTGCTTGGCGTAGACCGTGGTGTTGTTTCTGGGATTGCTCCACGTGCTTATGTGATTAGTTATAAAGTTTGTGGCGAAGATGGTTGTTATAATAGTGACTCGATTGCTGCTGTTGAGCAAGCTATTCTGGATGGCGTTGATGTCATTAACTTCTCCATTAGTGGGGGTGGCAATCCTTACTCTGATGCAGTGAGTCAGGCTTTTGCCTCTGCTTATGCAAATGGTGTTTTTGTGGCAGCTTCTGCTGGCAACTCTGGCCCTGGCCCTGATACCGTTGCTCATCGTGAACCTTGGACAACAACAGTCGCTGCTAGCACGTCTGATCGTCATTTTGTGAGTACGGCTACGTTGGTTGCTGATAATGGTGATGAGCTTGTCTTGCAAGGCGCAACGGTAACAGCTGGTATTGATACACCAACCGATGTTGTTATGGCGGTAGACTTTGGTGATGAATTATGCTTAGCCCCGTTTGCCCCAGGCACATTCAATGGTGAAATTGTTGTTTGTGAGCGTGGCGTTAATGCCCGTGTTGCCAAGAGCTTTAATGTTGCTGCTGGTGGTGCTGGTGGGATGCTGCTTTACAATCCTGCCAATCAAGGCTTAGCGACTGACAATCATTACATTCCCAGTGTTCACTTTGATGGTGATGATGGTGTTCTTTTGACAGATTTCATGGCTACTCACACAGGTGTGACTGCTACGTTTACCGGTGGTGAAGCAACGGCCGTTCCTGGTGATATGATGGCTTCCTTCAGTTCCCGTGGTGGCCCAGGACAGACATTAGGTATCAGCAAACCTGATATTACCGCTCCTGGTGTGCAGATTCTTGCTGGTAATACACCATTCCCGGCTACTTCAGATGGTGGACAACCTGGTCAATTGTTCCAAGCTATTCAAGGTACTTCCATGTCCAGTCCCCACATCGCTGGTAGTGCTGCTTTGATTAAAGCGGCTAATCCTGATTGGACTCCTGGTCAAATCAAATCAGCGATGATGCTTACGGCCAATGGTACCCACGTTAAAGAAGATGGTGTGACACCAGCTGATCCATTTGATTATGGCTCCGGCCGTATAGACTTGGCACGCGCTGCTGATTCACCATTGACCATGGATGAGACCATTGAGAACTACAATGCGCTTGCGGACTCTTTATGGGATGCAAATTACCCCAGTCTTTACGTACCGGTAATGCCTGGTCGTATTACTGTGGAAAGAACCGTTCACAATGAGTTAAATCAAACCTTTGTTGGCTATACCTATGTAGTTGCCCCAGATGATGTTCATATTTCAATAGATCGTATCGTACGTATGCCGGCTAACAGCACGGGCACAGCTTCGATAACTGTAGATGCATCTGAAGTGCCGTTGGGTGAGGTTCGTTTTGCTACAGTCTACATTTATTCCCAGCAAGGCGTCTTGCGTTTCCCCGTGACTATCGTGCGTAATCAACCTGTTGTGACATTGGAACAAAGTTGCGATCCAGTTAATTTCCGTTTACTCACACCAACAAATTGCACTATCACGGCTACAAATACCAGCTTTGATGAGGCATCTATCAGCATTACAGATCACTTGCCCAATAACTTGCTCTTAAACAAGTGGAGTTTGGAAGGTGCAGATTCCCGTGGTCGCGGATTCTTGAGCTACGAAGGGACTTTGGCTGGCGCACAGGCTCCACTGGTTGATGTTGCTGTAGACCCTGTTGCCTCTCCAGCTGGTTATCTGCCAATGGCTGGCTTTGGACCTGTTGTCGTTGCGGCTACGGATGAAAGTATTTCTAATTATAATGTGCCTGCATTCACATTTGCTGGAGAAACCTACAGTAGAATTGGTATCGTATCCAATGGATATGTAGTTCTTGGTGGTGGAACTCAGGCAGATGTTGATTACGTCAATACTGATTTACCAGATCCGGCTGCTCCAAATAACATAGTTGCCCCATTCTGGACGGACTTGAACCCAGGGGCCGGTGGTCGTGTACTATTGGCTTTAGTGGGTGATGGCACAAACTCTTGGATGGTTGTGGAGTGGGAAGGTGTCCATACTTATGGAGATGATGTACCTAATACCTTCCAGGTCTGGATTAGTTATACTCAACCTGATGACATTAGTTTTGTCTATGGCACTGATATTACTGATGGTGATGGTGGTTTCCTCACAATAGGCGCTGAAAATGCCTTTGGCAGTTCAGGTAACACAGTTTACTTTAATGGTGTTGGCACACCGCCAGCTCCTTCATATCCAGACGGGGATTACGAGGTAGATGTCTTCTCCACACCGGGTCAACCAGGTGAATCCCACACCATTTCCTTTGAAGCCTGGGGTGTTCGCAAAGGTGAATGGACCAATTGTGCTGAAATGGAATCTGATGCAATCTTTGGTACCAATATTGCTTGTGTCAATGGTGAAATTTCTCGTAGATAAGCACGTATTGATTTCTGGTGGAAAGATTGCCAGTTAATTAATGAATGAAGGGTAGATCGGGTAATTGATCTGCCCTTTTTTCTTTTCAGCTAGTACCTTAACTTTCAACTTTATGATTTTGAGAGATGCTGAGTGTGGTACACCTTCGTGGTGGCTGGGCTAATCACGTCTGCGCGTGCGAACTTCTGGTTTGTAGAAAGTTGCGGAACTGGTTATGGTTTTTTGTCAATATTGATTCCGACTTTATTTATCAATACTACTAGAGGCAGGCGTGATATCTCCTTCAATATTGAGGCCGACAGGAGTAGATTTTATTCTTGGAGATGTCTCGCATAGAAATGGGTCTTTTGAGCCACCACTGTGGTAGTTGTATTCCACCCCTTCAACACTGAACCTTATCAAAACTCCATCTACAGGTACTTGTTTATAGGCCATTCCCGGTTGAGGGCATCCCATGCCGTTATCTGGCCAAATAACCAATTCAACTGCAATAATTTCGATACTGTCTGTGGAGATATTTAGTCTGTTAGACAAATCTTCTTTAGCCATTTGCACTTGTGGCAGCTTGTTTGCGCTTTGCTCATCAATGTTATTGGGAGCCATGGTTGATATTTCCTCCGAACTTATTGGCGGTACTGGAGCCTCTTCGCCTTCTCTGGGACTAGACTGGCCGGGTTTCACCTGAGGGGCTCTCGGGTCAACGGTCGTCACCAAGTTTAGGTCATTTGTTTCTGGCTGAATATCTATGTCAGATGTTGGCTCAAAAGTTGCTGTATTTAATGGATGGGGTGATTCTTCCAAAGATGGATTAACCGTATTAGTTGTAGGTATACAACTGACAAGGGTAATGGCAGTCATTATGATTATTAACCATATCGGGGATCTCATACGCAATTCTACTCCTTTTTTGAATGCTTCTGCCGCGTAATTTTTTTTGTCAATGTCATAGCATATAGACGATTATGCATTGCAAAAAGTTCCCCATCTTACAGCAACATGCAGTTAGTGTTTCGCTTATTCTGTGGTGGAATCGATTATGTCTCTGCTTTTTTCTTTTTTGGAACCTAGAACTATGTTAAACTGTTTGCTTAATCTTCCTGAGTTTATATACGATAATATGATGAACGAAAAGCAAATCCCACTTCTTACAGACCCCACCGGTCGCCAACACGCTCTCAAAAACGATAAGATCGTTATTGGACGGGCGGTTGAAGGTGACATTGTCATCACCAGCAAGCGCGTTTCCCGTGAGCATACGCAAATTCGCCGCGATGGGTGGCGCATGTATGTGGAAGATATGGGCAGCACCAATGGCACGTATCTCAACAATGAGCGTATTGGGGCACCGATGCAGCTCCGAGATGGTGACAAGATTCAGGTGGGGGATGTGCTGTTTACCTTTCATGACCCGGATGTGACTTACCAGGAGACACCGCTGCCGGAATTGGAAGTGGATTTTTTGGGCGGGGTGGTGCGTTTGAATCGGCAGCCGGTCTCGTTAGCACCCAAAGAGTTTTCTCTGCTGGCGTTTCTCCATCAACGGAAAGGCGAGGTATGTTCCAAGGACGAGATTGGACTGGCGGTGTGGCCGGAATATCAAGAAGGTGTTTTTGATTACCAGATTGAGAATTTGGTGCGACGGCTTCGCGCCAAGTTGGAATCTGATGCGGGTGATCCACAATTATTGTTGACGGTGCGGGGACGGGGTTACAAACTGGTTTTATACGATTGATTTAGCGAACTGGGCTTCGACAGGCTCAGCCCCCCGACAGGCTCAGCCCCCCCGACAGGCTCAGCCCCCGGATGGCTTGTTTGTTTCGATAGCTGGTTGTTAGCTAACAGATAGGCAGCCACTTCTTTTTCCATCTATTATCTTCAAATAAATACGGTTCATTGATATAACAAAGGCTGATGCCAGAGTGGGTGTTGGTTTTATTTTTGGAGGAAAATGATGCGGAATCAATCGATGGTGGAACAAGTGGAAGGGAAACAAACGGCCGTTTCCCGTTGGAGTGGTTTATTTTTGGTAATGTTGGGTGGGGTTGTTTTAGGCTTGACCTTGTTGAAAGGGTCGCTGGAGAACTGGTGGGCGTTGTTTATTTTACTGCCAGCGTTGGTACTGTTTGGCAGTGGCTGGGTGATACCTCGGGGGGAAAACGGCCGCTTCGGCAGGCTCAGTGCAGGCCGTTTCTCCCTCATTTCTCGTCTCTTTTTTGCCACAGGCTTTGTCGTGCTGGTGGTGGCTGGCATGTTTTTGGTCAATTTGGACTGGTCGGTGTGGTGGCCGCTGATGATTGTGGCGCCTGGTGTGGCTCTGACTATCGCCGCCGGCAAAAGTAGCCCAAATCCAACTTCAGCAGCCTGGATTGGTTTCGTGCGCTGGCTGAGTGCGACGATGATTGCTTTAGGCGGGGTTTTTCTGGCACATACCCTGGGCTGGATTGATTTGAATACGTTTGAGCAGTTCCAGTGGTGGGGCGTTTTTATCGCCTTTCCCGCGATGGGGGCGTTGCTGCAAGCGGTTCGGCTTAACGGCCGTTTAGGAACCATGAGTTTAAGTGTGATAGCCTTGTTGGGGATTGCGTTTTTTGGCGGCGCAACGGCCGTTATTGAGCTATTAGGCATTTCCTGGACATCGTTTTATGGCATAACGGCCACTTCGACTAGGCTCAGTGCTGGCGTTTTCTTCATTGGCAGCGGCGTGGTTCTACTGGTAAATGGCCTACGTTCCACGAGCGAGTAAAATAGCCCCAACTAATCACTGAACACTGTAAACTGTAAACTGATACGGAGTATCATCATGGCGACATCACTAGAAGGGCAGCAATTAGGCAAATATACCATCTTAGAACCATTGGGCAGCGGCGGCATGGCACGAGTCTATCGCGCCTATCATCCCAAGTTAGACCGCTACGTCGCAGTCAAAGTATTGCGCTCCGATTTGGTAGACGACCCCACATTCCTATCTCGCTTTCGGCAAGAAGCGCAGGCAGTCGCCGCGTTACGCCATCCCAACATCATCCAGGTGTTCGACTTTGATGTAGACGATGACTTGTATTACATGGTCATGGAACTGTTGGATGGGGATTCGCTGCACACCCGTCTCAACGATTATCGCATTCGCGGCGAGGTGATGCCCTACGGCGAGATGGTGCGCGTATTGTTGGATGTGTTGGATGGGCTGGACTATGCCCATTCAGAAGGCATGATTCACCGAGACATCAAGCCCGCCAATATCCTGTTGACGAAAAAGGGGCAGGCGGTTTTGGCCGACTTTGGCATTGCCCAAATTATTGGCAGCACCCAGCACACTGTCTCCGGGGCGCTCTTGGGCACGCTCAACTACATGGCTCCAGAGCAAGGCATGAAAGGCACTTGCGATGTTCGCAGTGATCTTTATTCCATGGGCATTGTGTTTTACGAGATGCTGACACAGCAGCCACCTTACCAAGCTGATACGCCGTTGGCAATTCTGATGAAGCATGTCAACGATCCGCTGCCGGTGCCACATCAGATTGACCCGACGATTCCGGTGGGATTGGAGCGCGTGGTGTTGAAGTCGCTGTGTAAAGACCCGGATGATCGGTATCAATCGGCAGCAGAAATGGCCGAATCACTGCGCCAAGCGGCAGAAGAAGCGGAGCTTGAACTGCCGTCTCGTATTTCTTTGCCCCTCTCTTTCTCGACGGAGTTGTCGCCATCAGAATCAGTGGCGGTTATTTCAGGCACGGCGCGGGGACAATTGGTGGATGCGACGTTTGCCTCGGAGGAAACAGATGCGTCGTTGGGACCTAAACTTGGAGGCAGAGATAACGGCATTGAAGGAAGCTGAAAAACAGCGCGACACCCGTTCACGGGTTGCGCTGGCCACAAACAAGACCATGCCTGTGCAAAGCCCAGAATTAACGGCGGGCAGTGCGGCGGTAACGGCCGTTGTCGTCTTCATTAGCGCTAACCTGATCATGGTCATGGCCATGGGTCTGTTCAACAGCGGCAATACGTTCACCTATTTCTGGCCTGCGGAACTAACATTGATGGCGGCTGGTTTGTTCTATATCATGAAACCAACCAGAAACATCTGGCTTATGATTCCGGCAGGCAGCTTTTTAGGGTTATCTGTTTTGTTTACATTCCCCAATTTTTTGGGCGCCTGGCATGTTTGGGCGTTTATCTGGCCGTTGGTGATATTTTTGGTCATGGGGACGATTTGGTGGTCGATGAAATGGGCGGGTCATGGCGAGGTAACACGGCGAAAAGCGTATGCAACGGGACACCTCTTTAGCAGAATTTCCTATGGGTTTGTGATATTTATAGGCTTTGTTTCAATCCCATTCGGCCATTGATAGGTACAAGTTGTTGGATGTTAGTAGCAAAAGCCGGTGGCGATTTCGTCACCGGCTTTTTTGATCGGAGTGGCAAAGTGGCAGAGTGGCAAGAGTGGCAGAGTGGCAGAGTGGCAAAGTGGCAAAGTGGCAGAGTGGCAGAGTGGCAAAGTGGCAAAGTGGCAAAGTGGCAAAGTGGCAAAGTAAAGATTACTCTGGGAGATTTAAAAGTGGGCAACCCTGCAACCCTGCAACCCTGCAACCCTGCAACCCTGCAACCCTGCAACCCTGCAACCCTGCAACCCTGCAACCCTGCAACCCAAAAGATAGCTAACCGTTAGGTAGCGGTTAGGCTTAGCACCCATTGAATGCCTGTATGCTGAAGGCAGATTTGTTACAACAATTTTAGGAGGCTTATCATGACAAAACGATCTTCAGCAGTCTTTGGTTTATTGCTCATCTTCTTGGGTGTGCAGACATTTTTCTATCGGGCATTTTTGCCAGTGTTTGGTTTGGAGACGGGTAACGGCCGTTTATGGCCTTTGTTCGTCGCAAATATTGGCATTCTCTTGGTATTGGTGCCGTTCTCTGGCTCGTGAACGTCGGGGATTGGGCGCGTTGTTTATTCCTGGTGTACCGATTGTGGTCACCAGTGGTATGTTGCTGTTAGCCAGCATTACCGATTGGTGGGGCATGTGGGAATACCTGTGGCCGTTGATCATCATCGGCATTGCGCTAGGATTTATGGCTGCCGCAGCCTGGACTCGTATCGTCTGGTTCTTGATTCCCGCGACAATTATTGGTATCAATGGCCTCGTTTTCCTCTTTTGCGCTGTCACGGGTTTATGGGAAATATGGGCAGCAATGTGGCCGGTTGAACTGTTCGCGGTTGGTTTTTCCTTGTTGTTGGTGAATTTCTGGGTACAGTCAAAAGGATTGTTTACAGCCGGTATCATCTTGAGTGTTATCGCCGGGTTTGGTTTTGCCCTGATGGCGCTGGTTTTGACAGGCTGGGTGAGTGTGATTGCCGCCTTTGTTCTCGTCGGGTACAGGTGTGCTTTTGCTTGGCCGTAATGTTTTCCCGGAACTGACAGGTGGCGCATCGACAGGCAGCAAAGGCAAATTGGTGGAGCCTTATACCGACACCTATACAGCAGAAGATGTGGTGCAAATTAAACAAGCTGTCTAACTGTTTATCGGGCATAGTTCAAAAAACTTAACAATGCCCTTTACAATTTGTAGCCGCGGCTACTAAAATTTAGGTGTAACGGCCGTTTTCAAGCCAGTGGTAGGTATTTCCCCCGCCACTGGCTTTTTTGTTTTGACAGCCGGTAGTACCAACGGAGCAAGTCAGTAACGCGCAACACCCCTATAATGAATACGACATTTTTATACGAAGCCGTCAATTGTGAATCCATCATTGCCCTGATGCCCTCATTGCCCTCTAATTTCCCCGACCCAATTGACATGCTTCAAATTTACTTATGAAGGAGTAATTGGATGCGAAATATATTGCGCGTAGCGATTGTGGGATTTGTGGCTGTTTTGGTTGTTGGGAATAAAACAACCTTTATCAGCAGCAGGTGTGGTGGGGACTGGCACACCCGCAAGCTGTACCGAAAGTGCTTTGAAGAGTGAGATTGACAAAGGTGGCACAATCACGTTTAACTGCGGGGTGAATCCAGTCACCATCACGGTGACGAGCGAGAAAAATATCACGGCTAATACCACCATCGACGGAGGCGGCTTGGTAACGATCAGTGGTGGCAACAGCACCCGCGTTTTTCACGTGCGAAACAATAACAATGCCAGCGGTTATGCGTTTGTGATACGGAACCTAAAGGTGGTAAACGGCCGTTCTGCGAACAATGGTGGTGGCATTTCCGTCGAACGCTTGAGTTCACTGACCATCGAAAACAGCACCTTTAGCGGCAACGTCGGTCATAATGGCGGGGCGATTGCTACGAATGGCTGGGGAGCCAATGACGGCGGTGTCGCTGTCACCATCACGGACAGTACCTTTACCAATAATTCCGCCACGGCGGCGGCCATCTCTGGAGGTGGCAATGGGGGAGGCGGCTTGTATCTTTCTGGCGGCTCCGCCCTCACCGTCACCGATTCCACCTTCACGGGCAACCAGTCGCAAAACGGGGGTGCGATACACTTACTGCACAGCAATCTGTTTGCCACGAACGTCACCTTCACCAACAACTCGGCCAATAACACGGCTGGTGGTGGCGGTGGTGGTGCGATTTACATGGATGGCACCAAGAGCCTGGCAGGCGAAGTGCGCATTGTGGCCAGCCAGTTTAACGGCAATACGCACCAACCAATTGGGCGGCGCTATGTTCACGTATCCCGAAGGCACCGGTTCGGTCACATTACGACGAGCACTTTCGACGGCAATGTGTCTAACACCACCGGCAGGGCGGGGCGATTTACCATCAAAGCGCCAATCAGGTGCGCCCTGATGACGATTGATGACTCCTTGTTTGTCAACAACCGCGCCATTGCTCGACTGATGCGGATGAGTGCGGGACAGGGTGGCGCAATTTGGTCTACGCTGGCGACTGCTGGTGATTACGAACAGCACGTTTACCCAAAATGAGGCGTCCAATGCCGTACAATTTGCCCGCGGATGATTGGCATCGTGGTTTTGGCGGTGCGATTCGCACCAATGAAAACACGACGATTTTGAACAGCACCATTGTGGGCAATACGGCTGGATTTGTCGGCGGCGGCTTGGCTGGCGGCGCCAAAGTCAAGAATACGATTATTGCCAACAACACCGGCGGCAATGAATGGGATATTCAGCAAAACTGCACGGATGTGGTCACGAATCAGGGCGGCAATATTCAGTATCCGCAGAAGACGACGGGAAACTGGAATGATTACGAATGTTTTGGCTCACAAACGGCCGTTAATCCAAAGTTGATGGCGCTCGGCAATTATGGTGGCCCGACTCAGACGATGGCACTCCAGGCAGGCAGCCCCGCCGTGAATGGCGGCGTGAACAGCGGTTGCCCTGCCACCGACCAGCGCGGCTATCTGCGCCAGGATGGGCAGTGTGATGTGGGTGCGTTTGAACTGGGCGCGACGGCGGATCCGGTGATTACGCAGCTTGTGCCGCCGTTTGCCGGGGTGAATGAATCTCGGCCGAACAAGACGCTGACGGTGCATGGGCTACAATTTCACGATCTGATTGTGTGGTGCGCTGGAATGGCGGCAATTTGGCGACGACTTACGTGAGTCCTTATGTGATAACGGCCGTTATTCCCGCCGCCAATCTCTCCACCCCCAGGCAGCGCCACCATCACCGTCTACGATCCCAGTGAAAACGCCACCTCCAATGCCAAGACATTTACCATTGTCGAAAACGTGACCTGGGTTTATTTGCCAGCTATTCTGAAATAAGGCTTGATTCTGCTGGGGAAAGTTTGTTATAAGCAATTGTGAAAACGGCCGATTGAAATGTTAACCAAACTGAGGTCAAAATTGCCACCAAAATACTTATAACAATCAACAGAGGAATGACGCCGAGGTTGGAACTCGTATTTACGCTAAACAGTTTGTTAGCTCAAAATAAAGGCCATCGCTTCCCAAACAATGAGGGGCGATGGCCTTTGTGGATGTCATGAAGACGTCTAATAATGGTGTCAAAATGAGGTCAGCTATAGCCAAATAAATAAAGCCAAAAAGAAGACAAATGATAGTTAGAAACAAAATATCTTTCACATTTTGCTTTAGAAAAACAAGCGAATGCTTGATGCTGCTTTGTACACCTGTTTTCTGCAAGATAAGAGTGCGAAATGCGAACGTGTCTATAAATATCAAGAGAATTGGCAAAAAGTAAAGAATCGGTATCAGTGTCACCATAACTTTTGTGGTGTTGTTGTAGATTTATGAGCCAGGATGATTGTGGTATAGTTCCGTCAAGAGGGATAAATCACTATGACTAAATCCATCCACAGCACCAATCACGATATTGACAGACAAAGTCTCTGGACTGTTATTGTCGTAGTTGTATTGGCTATGCTGTTACGTTTTTGGGCGCGTTTTCGTCTGATGGTTATCAGGGAACGGCCGTTGAGACACTCCTGAGCATCGTTTTTGGCATCGTTTATGTGCTGCTCCTGATTTTTGACCAGGCCTATTTTGAACGGTTTCCGGCATCGGTGGGGAACGGCCGTTTATTTCATTATCCAGCTTGCCTTACTCATTGCCATCCATTGGCTGATTGGCCCAGGCGGTATTTGGTTGGTCTCCCTGCCGTTGGCGGCGCAGGCGGTGCAATATTTAACAGGTATTTGGCGCTGGGTTATTTATGCGGCGCTGCTTTTTGGGTTGATGGTTCCCTTGATTTTTCGTTATGATCAGGGGGAATCGGCCATCTATTTTGCGGTTAGTGTGGCACCAGCCATTTTATTTGTCGTTGTGTTTACCAATTTGGGCGTAAACGAACGAAAAGCACGCCTCCAGGCGGAAGAATTATCTGCCGATTTGGAAGCGGCCAATCAACAATTAAGCGCCTATGCCATTCAGGTTGAAGAACTAGCCACCATCGAAGAACGCAATCGGTTGGCACGAGAAATCCACGACAATTTGGGCCATTACCTGACGGTTGTCAACGTGCAAATCGGCGCGGCCAAAGTGCTCATGGACAAAGACCCCAGCAAGGCCAAAGACGCCCTGGACAAAGCCCAAAATCTAACGCAGGAAGGCTTGAAAGCCGTCCGGCAATCTGTGGCGGCTTTACGCGAATCACCTGTGGGACAACGGCCGTTATCCGAAGCCATCTCCCTCCTGACTGAAACCACCACCCAGGCTGGTATCGTCACCGAATTTAGCGTGACAGGCGCAGCCTTATCCACTGCCCAATCCGGTGGAATATGCCCTGTATCGCATCGCCCAAGAAGGCTTGACCAACGTGCGCAAACATGCCCGCGCCTCCCGCGTTGATGTGGTGCTAGACTACAGCCAGGATGGCGTGGTTGGGTTGCTGATTGCGGATAATGGGGTGGGAACGGCCGTTGCCAATGGTGGTTTTGGTTTACTAGGCATCCGCGAGCGCATCCAACTACTTGGCGGCGAATGTGCCATAGAAACGGCTCCTGGAGCTGGTTTCAAACTCACCGTCACGATTCCTGCATTATGATCGACCGGTTTTTTAATCTGCGTAGTGCTTCGGCAATGCACAGCACAAGTCTGCGAAATCTGTGGATAAATAAATGAAAGGAACACCCATCATGACAATTCGACTCCTGCTCGTTGACGACCAAGCCCTCTTCCGAGAAGGACTGCGCACCCTGCTGTCTGTGTATGATGACTTGGACGTGGTAGGCGAAGCCAATAACGGACAAGAAGCCGTCGATGTCGCGCCGCAGCTCAAACCAGATGTCATCTTGATGGATTTGCGTATGCCCGTTTTAGATGGCGTGGCCGCCACTCGCCTGCTGCACGACTCCATGCCCGAGACCAAAATCATCGTCCTCACCACCTTTGACGATGATGATCACGTGTTTGACGGTCTCCGCGCGGGCGCAGTTGGTTATATGCTCAAAGATGTGCCATCGGAGAAACTCGTTGAAGCGATTCGGGCGGCGGCACAGGGGCAAACCTTCTTGCAACCATCCGTTGCCGCTAAAGTCGTGGCCGAGTTTACCCGCCTTTCCGCTGTGCAAGCACCTGTTTCGCCCCCCTAGTCGAGCCGCTTTCCGAGCGCGAGTTAGAGATTTTGCATCTTATTGCCACGGGCGCGAGCAATAAAGAAATCGCGGGTGAGCTGTTCATCACCGAAGGCACTGTTAAGAATCACGTCACCAATATCCTGGGCAAACTAGGCGTGCGCGACCGCACACAGGCGGCGCTTAAAGCCAAAGCGCTTAACCTGCTATAATTCTCCAATCGTTACAAAAATCGTAACTGTCCAGACCCTAAGGGTTTGACTTCGAGTGATTCAATACTGCGTTATACAAAACCCTTAGGGTCTCTCGAGTGAAAAATCAACAGCTGTCCAGTTACAAAAATCAACTTTGAGGAAGTGGTATGACAAGTCACAAACCATTTATTGTGGGCCAACTAGATTCGCTTAAAACCAGGGCTGTCGTGCAATCGTTTAATCCGGCCACTGGCGAGAAATTGCCTGATTTATATCCTGTGTCGGATTTTGCTGATTTGGAAACGGCCGTTTTCTCAGCCCAAGAAGCAGCCACCATCCTGCTCGCCACCCCGCCGGAAACCATCGCCCAATTCTTAGAGACATTTGCCGATAACATTGAAGCAAATGGGGACGAAATTTGCCGGGTCGCCGCAGAGGAAACAGCCTCTGCCCTATGCCACCCGGTTGCGCGTGATTGAGTGCAATCGCACGACCAATCAACTGCGCCAGGCGGCAACGGCCGTTCGTGAACGTTCCTGGTCTCAGGCCACCATCGACACGGCGCAACAACATTCGCTCCATGTACCGGCCGTTGAACGGGGCAGTCGTGGTTATGGGCCCGAATAATTTCCCGTTGGCCTTCAACGCCATCTCTGGCGGCGATTTTGCGGCGGCAATAGCGGCGGGCAATCCCGTCATTGCCAAAGCGCATCCGGCGCATCTGACGACCAGCCGTTTGCTGGCGGAAGCGGCACAGGCGGCGTTGGCAAGTTGCGGTCTGCCAGCGGCAACCGTGCAGATGTTTTACCATTGCGAGCCAGAAGATGGCTTGAAACTGGTTTCCCATCCTGGCGTGAAAGCGGTGGCCTTTACGGGCAGTCGCCGGGCTGGTCTGGCCTTGAAACAGGCGGCGGACAGCACCGGCAAGCCCATCTATTTGGAGATGTCGAGCGTCAATCCGGTGTTTATGCTGCCGGGAGCCTTGGCCGAACGGGGCGAGGCGCTGGCGGCTGAATTTGCCGGTTCCTGCATGTTGGCGACGGGTCAGTTCTGCACCAATCCGGGACTGGTTGTGCTGCCAGCGGGTGAGGTGGGAGAGGCGTTTTTGCAAACGGCCGTTTCCATCTTCCAGGAAAGTCCGCAAGGCACGCTTTTGAGCGAATTTGGCGCTGCCCACATCGCCCAGGGCATTGCCACCCTGCAAGCCGCCGGCGCTGAGGTCGTGGTCGGCGGCGAGGGCAGCGGCTTCCACTTCGACAATACGCTGCTGCGCGTGTCGGGCAAAGATTTCTTGGCGAATTCAGAGGCGTTGCAAACGGAAGCGTTTGGCCCCGTCTCCTTGATTGTGGTGGCGGATGGTGTGGCTGAGATAACGGCCGTTGCTGCCAGTCTGGAAGGCAATCTGACGGGTTGTATCTACTCTGATACACAGGGCAGCGATGATGCGGCTTATGACCAACTGGCTCCCGTGCTGCGCACCAAAGTGGGCCGTTTGCTCAACGATAAAATGCCCACGGGCGTGGCGGTTTCACCGGCGATGGTGCATGGCGGCCCGTATCCTTCGACGGGACATCCGGGCTTTACGGCCGTCGGTATCCCCGCGTCCATCCATCGCTTTGCCGCCCTGCAATGCTACGACAACGTGCGTGCCCACCGTCTCCCGGCTGAGTTGAAAGATGAGAATCCGAATGGCGAAATGTGGCGGTTGGTAAACGGCCGTTGGACACAAGAGGATATTGCAAAAGGAATTTGAAAATGATTGATTTGAAATGTGAATGGGAAATTGAAGCGATTTTAGGTGAAGGGCCGCTGTGGGTGGCGGCGGAAAACGCTGTCTATTTTGTCGATATTATGAACAAAAATTTGCACCGGCTTTCGTTGGCCGATGGGGCGCGACAAACCTTGTCGTTTGATGTGGAAGTGACCAGCCTTTCTCCCCGAGCGCAAGGTGGCTTTGTCTGCACGGTGCGCGATGGCTTTGCGTTTCTCGATTTACCCTCTGGCAATCTTGAGCCGATTGAGATGGTGGAAGCGGATATGCCCGGGAATCGGTTTAATGACGGGAAGGTGGATGGAAACGGCCGTTATTGGGCTGGCACCATGGGCGATGGCGAACAGGCATCCGGTTCACTCTACCGTCTGGATAAAGATTTGTCTGTGCGCAAAATGGATGAAAATTACATCATCACCAATGGCCCCGCCTTTAGCATTGATGGTAAAACCCTATACCACAACGACAGCACCAAGCGTATCATCTATGCTTTTGACCTCAGCGCAGATGGCAGCCTCAGCAACAAACGTGTATTTGTTCACCTAACTGAAGAAGAAGGTCATCCTGATGGCATGACGGTTGATAGTGAAGATTGTCTGTGGCTGTGCCATTTTGGGGGGTCTCGGGTTACGCGCTATTCTGCGGCGGGCGAAGTTTTGCAAGTTATCCCCATGCCGGTGCCCAATATCACCAGTTGCACGTTTGCCGGAGAGAACTTAGACACCCTGTTCATCACGACAGCCCGCCTGCATATTGCTGAAGAAGTGTTGGGGAATTATCCGTTGGCAGGCAGCTTGTTCTCGTGCAAACCAGGTGTTAAAGGATTGCCCACGCCGCTGTTTGCTGGCTAACCCTCCCCTTAATCCCCTCCCACCGGGAGGGGAAACCGGCTCCCTCTCCTTTTGGGAGAGGGCTGGGGAGAGGGTCTGAACTAAAAATCAACGCCCACCATCCCAACGTAAAAATTCAATAGATTCGCTGCACTCAAGCGATTGCCGCAGGTCATAGTGGATAATATGACCTTGCCATGACCTCTTTCACTATAGCCATGACAACTAATTTGCTAAGATAGACGCATTGGTAATCAAGGTAATCAATTGGAGGTTACGATGAAAGACAAAAAACATGAAGGTTTAGTGGGTGGTTTAATTTTGATTGGGATTGGCATGATTGCTTTGTTGTCCCAATTCGTTGATTTTATTTCGTGGGAAAGTTTTGGAATTTACTTTGTGCTCTTACTCGGATTGGTGTTTTATATCTGGGGCATTGCGGCACGAGAACCTGGGCTTATGATTCCTGGCGGTATTTTAACCGGTATTGGTGTGGGGATTGTCTTATTGGTTAATGATATGGTACCTGCTGGTCTAAATGAAGGTGGGTTGTTTTTACTGGTATTTAGTCTGGGATGGGCTTCCATTACCTTGATGTCTGCCATCTTTTCAGATGAAACTCAATGGTGGGCGTTAATTCCTGGTGGTATTATTGGATTTGTCGGTCTGGCTGTTTTGTTTGAAGGTGTTTTCATGAACGTGCTGGAAGCTGCGGCCTATCTTTGGCCTGTTATTCTCATCATCGCGGGACTGACGATTATTTGGAAAGCAAGAAAGTCCAAGGAAAAATCACCGGATGATTTGAATTAGGTAAACCACAAAAAGTCCTTAAAATTACCAACACGCAAAATTGTGGTTTCCTTCAAGGAAAAGCGGGTTTTGCACAATTTTATTTCCAAAAACTTTCCCGCTTTTACCTATTAGGCAAACCACAAAAAGTTTTCAAAATTATTGTCACGCAAAATTGTGGTTTCCTTCAAGGAAAAGCGGGTTTCGCGCCATTTTATTTCCGAAAACTTTCCCGCTTTTACCTAGGCTAATTTTGGCGAAAATTGGAATTTTATCGAGTAAGGGTGAGTTGCAAACTTGCTCTTACTCGATTTTTATTGAGTGCGCTGCTTGAAATTCTTTTTGTGTTGGCGAGCCAGCACTGGAGCTGCGTAGCGGACTTTTTCGCGTAGACCGTAACGCGCCAAATCCACGAGCGTTAAGTCCTCAAAGAAATGTTGGCGATAAGCGCCTTTGCCCATGAAGCCTGCGCCCGGTTGCAGCAGTTCCAGGCGGATTTTGTTTTTGGGCAGGGACGTTTTACCTTTTAGTAGTTCGCGGAAAGGGGTTGCCATCCAGGGTACATCTGGCATAGATGGCATTGATTTGGGCGACGGTTTGATCAACGGCCGTTTCGTCCCCAACATCCACCGCTTCAATTAAATCATTCACCTGTTTCGCAATCTCATCAAATTCGGGATAGCCGCCACCGGCCAGTTTGAGTTGCACCAGTCGCTCCATATAAGCGTGGCGGTCGGTGCCAGCGATGGCGCGGATCATGTTGAGGCGTACCAGTTCGGTGTACGCGCCCAGCAGCCATTGTACGGAATACACCTGCCACAACTTGTAGTTTTTAAATGATTTATAGCTGTTGGCGACAAGTTTGTCGGCAGTGCGCACGAAGTTGCCGGTGACGGTTTCCAGGTCGAGGAAGGCTTGGCGGGAGTAGTCGCCCGTGTGTTGGGCTTGCAGGATGAGATGAGAGAGAAGGGAAACGGCCGTTAACGAACTGTACAATCCCTTCGAGTAAAGCGGGTCGATAAACCCGGCGGCATGACCCAACAGCGCCCAACGGTCGCCGACGATTTGTTTGGAACTGTACTGGATGCGTCCCGCGCGTACCCAGTCACGCACGGCATGGGCGTTGGCGAACTGGCTCTTGATGTTGGGAAACTGGTCGATAAAGGCGCGGAACTCTGCTTCTGGCGACAAGTCATCGCGCTGTGGATGTTGGCGCGGGTCTAGCAGCAGCCCGACACTGCACAGGGGATTGGTCGATGCCGGGTGGTTGTTGAAGGGGATGACCCACAGCCAGCCGCCATCAAAAACGTGATGGAGCGTGCCTTCGGCCATCGAGTAAGGCAGGCCGTATGATTTTTGCGAGCCGCCCGTCTCATGATAATCTGGCACGTTGATCATATGGGTGAACATGCCCCGCGAGTGAGTTTCCAGGTCGTATTTTCGCAGTTCGAATTTGTCTGCCAAAATGGAGCGAAACCCACCGGCATCAACCACATAACCCGCTGTGAACTGGTCGCCTTTGGCGGTGGTGAGGGTAACGCAATCTGACTGGAGACCGATGTCGGTGATGGGTGTGTTTTGCAGGACAGTGGCGCCGTAGGAAACGGCCGTTGCCATCAAGAAATAATCCGTATCCTGCCGATAAAGGTGGAATTCGTGCCCGTGCGGCTCCTTTGGAATGACGGCTTGCAGCGTGTGGCTGGGGTCGTGGGGCTGCCCTGGTGTGTGATGGAGGAAGCCAAAATGCCGCTTTATGCCATGTGTCGTTCCCGCAAACGGAAAAAAATTCTCTGAACTGAAATACGCCAGTTCCGGCACGTCATATAAATCAGCCATGGCCCGCATCGTCTCAGAAGTTTCCAAAATGAGCGATTCCCCAATGGCAAAACGCGGGTGGCTCTTGGCCTCAAATATCACCACATTTAAGCCATGCCGTGCCAAAATTGCGCCTAATGTGGAACCTGCGATCCCTGAGCCGATAATAGCGATGTCGTAAGAAGCTTTAGTAGTCATGTGGTTCTCGAGATTAGAGATTAGAGATTAGATATTTTGCTGATTCAATCAACAGTATCAGGAACTTTGTGGCTTGCAACTTGTAAATTCAAATACTCATATCGTCATCAACAAAACCTCGGCAGACAAGGCGTTCAAAGCTGCATAGCAGAAGGAGTTCACATGGGCGGCAGCGCACCACGATGAATGAAAATCCGTAACGCGATTTGTCAAATCGCGCTACATTTTCCGAGGAGACAAATTGTAAAAATCGCATTCACCAGAATACGAAATTGCGTTATACTGTTAGTGAAGAAGCGCACAAATTCACTTGAATGACCACGTCAGCAAATAGGGAGAAGATGTATGGGAAAATCTGAACCATTATCCAACGTAGACGCCGCCTGGCTCGGCATGGAAGACCCGACAAACCTCATGATGGTTACAGGCATTCTCACCTTCAAAGAGCCGCTTAATCTGCAAGATGTTCAAAACGTACTCGATAATCGTTTCCTCAAGTTCGACCGCTTCAAACAACGCATCGTGCAAAGCCGTATCCCCCTGACCGCTCCCTACTGGGAAGATGACGAATCCTTTGATGTGAATGCCCACGTGCATCGCATTGCGCTGCCTGCCCCTGGCGACCAGAAAGCATTGCAAGATTTAGTCAGCGATTTAATGTCTACGCCGCTGGATTTCACCAAACCGCCGTGGCAGATGCACATCATCGAAAACTATGGAGATGGTTGTGCCATTTTCATGCGTTTGCATCATGCCATTGCTGATGGCATGGCACTCATCTACGTGCTGCTTTCGCTCACAGATATGACTCCCGAAGCTTCACTCCGCTATCCCGAGATTGAGAAGCCCCCCACTGTAGATGATAGCCTTCCAGGTGGGTTGATTGGTGCTTTATTCAAGCAAACGGCTTCCACCTTACGCACTTCGCGGCGCATGACGCGACGTGCGGTGCGAGAGAGCGTGGCTACGTTGCAGCAGCCCTCGCGTGCGTTTGATTTAGCCGCGAAAGGCACGGATGTCGCAATGGCAGCCGGTCGGTTGGTGCTCCGTCCGCCTGACCCGCACACCATCTATCGCGGGAAATTGGGGGTGTCTAAACGAGCGGCTTGGTCACGGCCGTTACGACTCAAAGAAGTTAAGGCCATCAAAAGCGTCACCGGCACCACGGTCAACGACGTGTTGATTGCGGCGATGGTGGGTGGACTGCGTCGCTATCTCATTGGACGTGGCGAAAGTGTTGAAGGGTTGAATTTCCGGGCGGCCGTGCCTGTAAATCTGCGCAAAGAGCATGAGATGGGAACCCTGGGCAATAAATTTGGCCTCGTTTATCTCTCGCTTCCTGTGGGCATTGCTGACCCGTTTGACCGATTGCAAGAAGTGCATCGCCGCATGAATGCGTTGAAAAACACACCGGAAGCGGCTGTGGCTATTGGCATCTTGAATATGATTGGTATGTCACCAATGGAAGTACAATCTCAGTCGGTGTCGATGTTTGCGAGTAAGGCAACGGCCGTTATGACCAATGTGCCTGGCCCGCCAATCCCGCTTTATTTGGCCGGTAAAAAAATCGATCAAATTATGTTCTGGGTGCCGCAAGCGGGACGAGTCGCTCTGGGCATCAGCATCTTGAGCTATGCTGGCAAAGTCTACCTGGGTGTCAATACAGATGCAGGTCTCATTCCCGACCCTGACACCATCATTGAAGGCTTCTATGCTGAGTTCGATGCCTTGTTGGGTTTGGTTACGCAAGTCGAGCCAGAAGCCAGCCCCAAACCAGTTGAAAAGCCGGTTGCAGAACAAGCGGGAAAACCAAAAGCGCCGCTCCAAGATGATCCCGACCGCTGTCATGCTGTCACCAAAAATGGCAGCCGCTGTCATAATCGGTCATTAGACGATTCAAACTATTGCAAGATTCACGTTGAAAGGTGAGATAGGACTGGGTGGGGATAGAGACGGGACACCGCTGTCTCACAAGGAGAACTATAAAGTGAAGAACACGCCCCTATCACATGTTGATGCAGCTTGGTTGAGTATGGAAGACCCGACCAACCTGATGATGGTTAACGGTATTTTGTTAT
This sequence comes from uncultured Chloroflexia bacterium, assembly GCA_963747345.1. Classification (GTDB taxonomy): domain Bacteria; phylum Chloroflexota; class Anaerolineae; order Promineifilales; family Promineifilaceae. Next base: position 264,848 of record CAVVFA010000035.1, read on the forward strand.
TCAAAGGAATCGTTGATTTTAATGATTTTGTTGAGGTGGTGAGGCATCGTTGGTTGAAGTTTGATCGCTTTCAACAGCATGTGGTGTATCCGCGCATTCGACGTCCGTTGGCTGGCCCTCGTTGGGAATTGGATCCTCATTTTGATGTCAATGCCCATATTCATCGCGTAGCGCTGCCTGCTCCTGGTGATTATCCGACTTTGCAAAATTTCATCAGTGATTTGGCGTCAACGCCGCTTGATTACACAAAACCGTTGTGGCAATGTCATGTTATTGAAGGATATGAAGAAGGCACGGTGATCATGTCGCGGCTCCATCACGCCATTGCGGATGGGATTGCGCTCATGTATGTGCTGCTGTCGATGGCCGATATTACGCCAGAAGCGTCACTCGCTCACGATGATGTGGCTCACGATAATGTGGCTGAAGAAACACAAAGGAAACGGCGCGGTAGTCGTTGGGGGCTGTTGGGATCAGTGGCTAAACGGACGGGAACGGCCGTTTCCACCACACGTTCCATCACCGGCAAAACTAGCCCACGAAACCTACGAAAGCATCACCAATCCCAGTCATGCCGTAGATCGCGCCGCGCAAGGCACAGACCTTTCGCTTGCCGCAGGCCGACTCGTCTTCCGCACCCCCGATCCCAAAACGATTCTCAAAGGGAATTTAGGCGTTTCCAAGCGGGTTGCCTGGTCTCATGGATTGCCGTTGGCGGATGTCAAAACCATCAAAAATATTTGCGGGGGGACGGTTAACGATGTATTGGTTACCGCGCTTACTGGGGGCTTGCGCCGCTACATGATCCAAAAGGGGGCATGTGGTGGATGGCGTCAGTTTCCGGGCGGCCATGCCCGTTAATATTCGTCCGCCGGAAAAGATGGAAGAGTTGGGCAATGAGTTTGGCATTGTCTATCCCACCTTGCCAGTCGGCATTGAAAACCCAATCGAACGACTCGCTGTGGTAAAAGCACGCATGGAAGAGTTGAAATCGACACCGGAAGCGTTTGTCGCTTTTGGTATTCTAACGGGAATTGGTCTTTCCCCCGCCGAAGCGCAAACGCGCCTTGTGGATGTGTTTGGCAGCAAAGCCTCTGTGGTGATGACCAATGTGCCAGGGCCACAAATGCCGCTTTACATTGCGGGCAAAGAGTTGGCTTCAATTATGGCGTGGGTACCGCAGGCGGGTCGTGTTTCGCTGGGCTTGAGCATCATTAGTTACAATGACAACGTGTATGTCGGTGTCATTTCAGACGAGGGGCTGGTGCCTGATCCGGATGCGGTTCTCGCCGGTTTCTATGAAGAATTCGACTTGCTCAAAGAACTAGCCATCGCCAAACAGGCGGGAAAAGTGACCGAACCACTCGCCCTGCAACCGGATCCAGATCGCTGCGAGGCGTTGACAAAAAGTGGCACGCAATGCAAGAACCGTTCGCTTGATGGGTCTCCATTCTGCCATGTGCATCAGAAAACGGCCGTTTCCCCGTAGTAATCTAGACGTTCAACTTTTTTGAAAAGTTGAACGTCTAAACACCGTTACGCAGCATCACCTTCTAGCATATCAATCAATGCCAGCATTTCTTCATTCGCTGGAATATCCTGCATACTGTGCCCGTAGTGAATATATTGTGCCACGCCTTCTTTATCGATCAGCACCTGTGCTGGCATCCGGCCAAACTTGAAGAGTTTCACCTGCTGACCATACAGTTTTAAGACGCTGTGGTTGGGATCCGGCAGTCCGATGAAGGGGAGGGATTTCTCGGTGAAATACGCTGTGAACTTTTTTGCATCTTCAGGGCCTAGGACGATAACGGCCGTTTCCCTTTCTACAAATTTATCATTATCTTGGCGCAACTGCGCCATATGCGCTTGGCAGAACGGTCACATAAACCCGCGATTAAACACGAGCAAAACATTCTGCTTCCCTTTGAAATCTGATAGGGAAACCGAATTCCCCTTGTAATCATCCAGCGTGAAATCGGGGGCTGGGGTGTCAATTTTTACTTGAGCCATAATTAATTTCCTTTTTTATTTTGAAATGAATTGTACAGAAAAACAACAAATTGTCAACAATATCTTTGCATTATATGTGCAATTCTTTAGATTCCGCTCGGCCAAAGAAACGCCAGTACAGAATAATAGCAACCACATACGAAAGCATAGTCCCCATAAAAATGGGAGCAAAGCCCATATTCACCTGCAACCAACCGCTGATAGAGGGACTAAACGCCCAGCCAAAATTCCAGCTCATGCTTACCAAACTGGCAACGGTCGCTCTTGCATCTTCATCCACCTGCTCCATGACAAATGCTTGATAAACAGGATTGCTCATGTTCATCAACATCAAGCGCACCAAGTAAGCCCCAGCACTCAACCAAAACCAAGGAGCGAAACCCATGAGCGCCAGAAATGGAATCGACAATGCCTGAGACACGACCACGATTTTCATTTTGCCATATCGTTCAGCCAACGGCGGAGCAGACAGTAAACCAATCGCCATTGCTAAAGACCCCAGTGCAAAAAGAGTGCCGATGGTGCCATCCGTGGCTGCGTACGTGTGGCGATAGTAGATGTTCATGAAGGGCATGAGCAAGCCAGCACCTAAAGAGGTGATAAAAATTGGCAGAATGAGTTTGACTAACAAACGAGGTTTTTTCCGTGCATATTCCAAAGGAGATAATTGTCTCTTTTTTTCATCGGCAGATCGTTTGGGCTTTTTGATAAAGGTTAAAGGAATCAAAGAAAGCGCCGCAATGCCCCCAATAACAGCCATCGTCAAACCATAAGCTGTGGCACTGCTGGCATCGGCGTTAACGGCCGTTCCCCACCAACCAGGCAACTGCCCTCCCAGCCAATTCCCCACAAAACCCGCTATCATTTGAATGCCAAAACTAAAGGAAAAGAGATAGGTACGCTCTTCTTCTCCACTATTTTCCATAATAAAGGGGCCTAGCGTGACTCCCGACAGACTTTGCCCCATTCCCAACACAGCACTGAACAGGTAGAAACTCATGCTTTCACGCCATAAAACGGTGCCGAAAACGGCCGTTGTCGTCAGTAAACTAGCCAGAATCAACGTCTGTTTGCGCCCGATGCGATCCCCAATGATACCAGCGGGCAGAGCAGTCAACAGCGCCACCAGATTTGTAACGGTTAAAAGTTGCCCCAAATTCGCCTCATTAAAACCAAGACTTAGCGCATAAAAATTGAACAGCAGGCGAAACATGCCAAACGCCATGCCATTCAGCACGGTATAACCTAGATATAGACGCGCATTCGGTGAAAACAGCCGAATTTTACCAGCGTAATCAGCAGTTCCCTGGCGCAAGCGCATAGAAAAATTGTGGTGTTGAGGGGATGATGAAGTTGAAGGATTCATAAATGACCAATGACGGAAAATCAATGGCAAAGGACGGAAGCTATAAAATCTTCAATCCTTCGTCCTTCGTCATCGATCAGAATTTTGTCGCCGAAATTAAAAAAAACGGCAGGTGGGCTATTTGCTCCCAAGTCCCAGGCAAATTATCAGCCACGGCCATTACACGGTCAAGAGTACTCTTTTCCTCTGGCAAAAGTGGTAATGTGCGCAAAAAATCGAAACGTGTTGCCAATGGCATGTGCACGTTATCCAATAAATCCACACGCACCTCAAAACCTTGCGCCGCCAACAGCCCCGGCAACATCCGCCCCACACGCGGCTCCGCGCCCACCCGCGCCAACGCCGACAACCAAATGTCCCGTGTCGCAATCTCTGGCGGATGCTCGATCATGCCTGCGTAATCAGGCTCAAGGGCAATTAAGACCCCATTTGGCTCTAACACGCGATGGATTTCGGAAACGGCCGTTACTAAGCCTGTCGAAGTGCCGTCCACTGAGCCTGTCGAAGTAACCCACATTAATACACACTGGCAAAACACTAAATCAAAACTATCAGCAGCAAACGGGAGAGATAGGGCATCACCGCAAAGAGGAAAAGCAGGAGAATTCAAAAGTGCGGTCACTGAACTTGCCGAAGTGTCCAACGCCACCACAAACCCACCACCTCTCCGCACCAACTCCCCCGTCACCGCTCCATAACCCGCCCCCAAATCCAAAATCCGCCGCCGCCGCGCAATGCCCACCCGCCTCAGCAGTCGCGCCCGCGCCGGAGCCAACCATTCAGCTTGCGCTTGTAATAGAGATTTTGAGGGTAAAGCTGGATTATTCACAGGAGATTGGAGATTAGAGATTGGAGATTGAATCGCAATAATCTCCAATCTCTAATCTCTTCTTTTATTACCGTCCGCCACCCGCACAGGCACACGCACACGCGCACCCCGCACAGGCACAAGCACAGCCGCCACCCGACGAGCCGCCGCTGCCACCACCAGAGCCAGAAGAGAGCGCTTTGAAAATATCGCCCGTCACTTTGTCTGCACCGCTAAGATTGACAACACCGGCCGTACCCAAATCCAAACCACCAGGAGAAATCGCACTCGCCAGATTACCGGTTTGCGTTTCTGTCCAACCGGCAAACGAGGCTGCCACATCACTAAACGAGGTCTTGCCCCCATACGATGGGCCCGATTTACTACCACCGACAGAGGGCATGGATGCGCCACCAGCCTGACTAACCACATACGGCCGTACCCAGGTTGGATGATACGTATACCCGCTCCGTTGGAAAACTGGGCCATAATTGTCATCCATCATCACCCACGGCCATGTTTTATCCAGGAACGCCTCGAATTCTGGCACATCGCCCATACCCTTCGCTTCTTCCATGGCACGGCTAATGATCTTCTTGTAATAATCTTGCGTATCAGAGAGGTCAAAGCCTTTCATTTTGCCCGCGACACTTTTAACCAAATCTCGCATTGGCTCGCCAAAATCTTGCTTGTGGACTGGCTTGCTGCCGTCCTCTTGCAATACATCAAGAATGTCATGCTCATAATCACGCAAGACAATACCTTGTTTCTTTGCTACCTCTTGTCGAGCCGTGCGGCGCTTTGTCTTGGTTTTGCCATCTACCACATACACATTGTCCACTTTTACCGCCAGTGGTGAATCATCTTCCAACGCGATCACTCGTTTGTCCAGCAGCCCAAACATGATGAGCAGCAGCACTTTATTTAACGGCAATTCTAGCAAAACGGCCGCTTCTGGAGCCGTCAAGCCACGTTTGATGCCACCGCCTTCCACCTGAGCAATGGCTGGCAAATAGGAACTTTTCTTCTTTTTTAGACTGCGCTCAACCAATATCACGAGCAAAATAGATAGGGGGAACGCAATCAACACCATCAATGGAAAGACCGTCATACCATAAATAGTGCCGCAAGCGAGTAATGCGAATATAGACAAACCAGTTCCGCCTGAATATCTAAAGAACGCCACCGCGATTAAAATAAACGCGATAATTCCTAGCGTCCACGTCACGGCCGGATTATCTTGCAGCCATTTCAGGGTAATATCGAGCAAACTTTGCTCCACTACCCGCGTCATGCCTGTGGTGGGGAACGAGGTGCCTACCAGATGTGACTGTGACGCGCTGCCATCAGGGTAACGCCAGCCGACAACGGTATGCTCTTCATAAATTGCCTTGTCGGTAAAAGCCACATCCTGATACAACACTTCCTCTGGCTGCACTTCTGGCAGCATATGGATGAGCACCCAAATATCGCTGGTACCATACACCACATCCGAATCAAACCAGGTTGGTGTGATTTGCAGAGAAGCGTAGCCATCCTGGGTGGTGTCTTCGTACACCATGTCGGGCATCGTGAATTCCACATGCAGCGTGCCTGATTCGCCAGAAGGAATGGCGTATTCATCCAGGTGGATTTCCACACCGGTATCAATATATTCAGAGACTCTAATATCAGTTAATGGATAACCATCAATTGAAGCGGTGAAATTACCGATGTCATAACCGTCATGTGGCGTGCCAATATCGACAATATCGATGGGGCTGCCTGAATTATCGAAGGTGATGTCATATACAATTCTGGCTGAGGCATCGGGGTTCACAAAGACTTGCATCCGCAATTCCGGCACTTGGAACCAATACGTCTGCGCCAACACCCTGGAGGCTGGCACAAACAGCGTCAGTGCCAGTAGAAAGGCCAGCACCCACATACCACCCCGGCGATTCACGACGTTGTATAGATTTGATGTTGAAGATTTGGGGACTGGAGATTGGAGATTAGAGGTTGGAGATTGAGCCTCATTTTCCGATAGTTTACGATTCATGGTTGAAGATTTATCGTTATTCGTTGATTGTTGTTTGTTCCCAGTTGATTGTTTCTTCTCGTTCATAACGCCTCTCCCGCACCTTGCGCCCAGCCGATTTGTTCACGGGGGCAGTCTGCTTCGCAAATCACCAATCCGGGGCAATCGAGACAGCGCGTGGGCGCCTCGACGCGCTCTCGGTATCGTTTGAACGCTTCATGCTGCCAAATGGTCTGCCACTTATCTGTGAGGATGTTGCCCGTAGTTTGGTAGGGGCCTCGTGGTGGAATCACGTCTCCAGTTGGCTCGACACGAACGGCGGCGTCACCGGAGCAGCGCGGCCCTTGTTTGACTTGTTCAGCCAACGAGACGCGGGGGTCTCGTTGCATGGGTGGCTGCCACAAGAAACGGACGTCTGTTTCTTGTGCGATTTCTTCAACCCAATTAGCCGTTTGTGGCATCGCTTGGGCTGGTAAAGCCCCGTCTCGCGCCTCATCTGCCATCTCATCGGGGGCGACGATGGCGAAGAAGGAGAAGTTGTGGATACCAGCCTCAATGAGTGCCGTTATTGTTGGGCGAAGCGTTTCATACGTGCTTTCTACCAACGGAATCTCAGCCACAATACTGATTTCGTTTTCCTGGATGGTTTGGTAGAGGTCGCGCATGAGGGCATGATCGCCTTCCCCGACAAGCGCGTCGTGGATTTCGGCCTCTGACGAGGCGTAGAGAACGGTTACATGGTCTACGCCAGCCATTGCTACCTCCTGGATGAGGTTTTCTTGCATCAAATCGGTGGCACGTCCGCGCACGCCCGCAATGAGACCGAGGTCTTCAGCCCGTTCGACAGCGCGTACCAAATGTTCAGTATTTGGATTTTCCGGCATGAGGAAGGTGACGTGAGGAATGCCGATGTCCCACAGTTTATCGAGAAGTGGCGCGAGTTTTTCTGGTTCGGCCAAGGGGATGTTGGCTTCTAGCGGCGCCATCAACTGAGATTGGAAGATGTCGATTTGGATTTCGTCGAAGTTGATGATGGGGTAGTTGTCGCCAGGGGCGGACAGGGTGTTGATGAGGCCGGAGACTTTGGCTACGTCGGCCTGGATGGTGTCGCTGTCAGCCCCTTTGTAGCCTGCTTTGATTGAATGGAGGACGGTTTCGGGAGAACGGCCGTTTAGCAATTCATAGGCCATCATCACCCCAGTTGCAGACAATCGGGCGGCAGCAGAGGCATTTGCCAGGAGCATACCCTGTCCGTCGGGTTCCACGCGCAGGTGGAAGCGGGTGTATGCACCGTCGGATTCCCGCTGGTAATGGTAAAGGCCGGAAGCCACTGGTTTGGGTGGCTTGGCTCTGTTCGGAATGAACCATCGTCGAAGTCGCTCTTTGTCCATGATTTAGTCCTTTCTGTTTTTGTTTCTTCCGTATCGACGCAGAGCGTCGGGTCAATCGTTCCACGCTCTGCGTGGAACGAGGGTTTAAAGTGAGATATTTTTTAGGGAGATAAAAGTGGTGGTGCGGGTGTCGGAACCGGAACGGCCGTTTCCATTCCCCGTACTACACGCCCCACCACAAGAACTGCCTTCACCGTCAGCCGTGCGTTTGCCATCGCGGGCTTCACGCTCGATGCGACAGCCGCCGCCACACAGGGGCAGGTCGGGGCATTCCCAGCATTTTTCCGGCAAACCTGCCCACACCGGATCATCCTCACGGTTGCGGAAGGTACGAAACAGCTCGCTGCGCCAGATTTGCGACCACTCGTCGCGCAAAATATTGCCCGCCGCCACGTAAAACGATTGGCAGGGCAACACATCGCCGTTTGGCTCAATGCAAATAGAATATTCACCCGCGTTGCACCGTTTCGCCCCAATTTCCAGTTCCACAGGCGACATACGGCAATATTCCGTGGGCGTATACCACAGGAATTTCATCCCTTTTTTGGCGGCGTGGTCACGCACGCGCACCAACAAAGGTGGCATTTCTTCTTCCGTCAGGGCGTTCGGATCGGCAAAACCGCCGCCGCTGTAGATCATGCCATTCATGGCAAAGGTGCGGATGCCCAGGTCATAGAGAAAGTCGATGATTTCTTCGACGTGGTCCATGTTGCGCCGCATCAGGGTGGTGTTGGTGATGGTATGCACGCGGCTGGCGACGGCGTTTTCGATGCCGCGCACTGTCTGGTGGAAGGAACGCACGTTCATCACCGCATCATGGACATCGGGGCGATTGGAGCCGAGCGTGATTTGTACGTGATTGAGGCCAGACGCCGCCAATTCATCCATAAACGGTTGGTGCGCCATGCGACGGCCGTTTGAGTTCAAGCCCACCACATGCCCCAAGCTGTCGGCGTAGCGGATGAGTTCGGGCAAGTCGGGGTTGAGCGTGGCCTCGCCGCCGGTGAAGATGAGATGCGGCACACCCTGCGCGTTCAAGCGGTCGATGACCTGTTTCCAATCGTCGGCGGTTAACGAGGCCATGTCGAAGCGGTCGGGTTCGTTGTAGCAGTGGTTGCAGGAGTTGTTGCAGCCGTAAGTGATGGCTAAATCGGCTTTGTAGGGGGCGTTGGCGCGATGGCTGAAGAGGGCTGTGGTCTGCAAGGTGTTGGGCTGTAAATCGTTGACGGCGCAGGTGGGACAGCCCGTTTCTGGTTCCCGAAAACTTTGCACCATCGTGTAAATCTGCTTCAGTTCGGTCTTCATTTGGGGGCGATCTTGAGGATGAAGCCGCCGCTTGAGGCTGGCGCTGGCCTGGTTTTGCGGCACATCGCACAGCGCAAAGAAGGCCATTTCAGCGGCCGTGGGATTGAGATGAACCACATCGGTCACATCGACAAACAACACGCCCGACCGGTCATCTTCTAACCGAAAATGGATACGTTTTTGCCCGCCATTGAGGGGAATGTCGAAGGTGTGTAGTCCAGGCGTGGGCGTGGGTAATTCTGAAAACGCAGCGCGGAAGCTCCCCAGATCCCGCCGTACTCCTTGCCATAGTCGTTGACCTAAATCGACGCCTACCATGGGAACCCAACCTTAGGGTGCAAGGTTGCAGAGCTGCAAAGTTGCAGGGCATCAATGTAACGCGCTGCTTTGTCACCTTGCCACTTTGCCACTCTGCCACTTTGCCACTCTGCCACTTTTTCTACCATTTTGGTTTCTCCTCAAACTGATAACTGGCTCCGCAAAATTCACAATTTACAAAGATAGCTCCGGCTTCGACGGTGATGGATTTGTCACTGAGGGGGGCATCGCAGTTTTGGCAGCGGATTTGCTCCAGGTTTACGTCGCCGCTGAGGTCGATTTTCTGGACGATGGTGGTTTGGTTCTGCTGGGGGCGCATCCGTGCCATGTAGATGAAGCCAGCGGCGGCGGCGAGCAAGATGAGAGCAAAGACGATGCGCATGATCTGCCCTTGTGACCCGACAAGGAAGACAAAGCCAAAAAAGGCCAGGGCTGCTGCAATAAGATAGGAAACGATTTTCATAGAACCTCCTGTTCTGAATCCATGTGCTTGCAACGAGGCGCTATTGTATCACGCGATTTGGGATTGATGGTACTGGTTGGGGAAAACGGCCGTTGTGGGGATTATCATGAATTAGCTGGATGAATGTCATGTCTTGCCAACGAGGCTAAAATGGTACTACATATGCATGAAAGGAATGATGGGGATGTAATGAGTACAATTATCCTCTTGATACAAGGTTTGAATCCTGCGAAAATGGGTTGATATTTCTTAAAATAACTGATTGAATATAATCGAGGAAAGGTGGGTATGAGTAAATCGGCTGAAATAGAACTAGCACAATTGAAAACGGCCGTTCACTATTTTGTTGGCCTGTTAGAAGAAGGATCATTGGTGAAAAACTATGATTCTGCTACCCGTGATGAAATTGCCGAAGTCCTGGAATTGATGCTTGAAAAAGTAGAAGGGTTGCCAGATGAAGTGCCTGAAAATCTAGTGCAGGCCTCGGTTGTTCGTTCCATTGTTGGCGCGGCTGAACGGTTGCGCTTGCAAGAATCTGAAGCATTCTTTTCACGGCAAATGCGTGAAGCAGAAGCAGCGGCGAGCATTCATGGCCATGCCTTGTCTGAGTGGGAACAGATGCCCGGGGCTGAAGGTATCGAATATCAGGCTGCGTGTAAAGCGTGTGGTGGCTTTATCTACGTCAGTCTTTCTGGAACCTACAATCTGCTGCTGGATAGTTGCGAAAGAGTATAAAGTCAGGCTACACTGGGGGGATGACAGAAGAACAAAAAACGAATCAAGAAGACAGTGGCTATGATTGCGATCATTGTGGGGGAGAAATACTGCTTAGTCGAAAAATAAGTCATGGCCGACCCGCCCAAGGCTATTATCAATGCCGGCGTTGCGGGTGTGAGTGGACGTTGAAGGGGGATGTGCTTCATATTGGCACAGGACAGGGGTGTAAAACAGCACAGCGAGAGCGAATGGGGAGTGGGGGCTTACAACTTCCTGAAATATCTGAAATTTCTATTTGGCGACGCGCCGCTTTAATCATTGGCGGCGTCATCTTGTTTTTGGTGCTGCTTCGCTTTGGCGGCTTAATGTTGTTCCGCTTTTTGCTGCCATTATTTGTGATTGGGTTATTGATTTATTTGGTATTTAAGATGGGGCGAGAACAGGGGTGAGTGGTGGGTAAGTCTCAGCCGTTGTTGAGATTAAGTCTCATCTATCGTTGAGATTAATCTTCAACGACAGATGATGAGAGCGTTTCTATGTAAGGGCCTATCTCAATGGGGCCAAACATGTGGGTTTGTGTTGCTGAGGCTTCATGGCGTTTGATCAATTCCAAGACCGCCAGTAATGTTACTGAGATGGCTACCCGCGAATTTTCTCCAGCAAGTAATTCATTAAACAAAAATGTATGTTGGTGCTTGAGCCGATAGCGCAGTCGTTTTATTTGCCCTTCGATGGTGAGGCGGCGGGGTTGGATGATGGCGACGCTCTCTTCCAGGTCTTCAGCACGATCTAAGGCGGACTGAACGGCCGTTATCAAACTTTCAATCGTCACCCCAGTCAAATCCAGGCGGGTATCTAGCTTGGGCGGCGGCGCAATGCGCAAATACGTGCGCAGGCCAGACTCTTCTCGTTCTCCCAACCAATTAGCCGCTTGCTTAAACCGTTTATATTGCCGCAGTTGGCGTATCAGCGCTTCCGCCAGGTCTTCTTCATCTTCATCATCACCGGGAAGCGTGGGGATTTTAGGCAGCAGGGCGCGGCTCTTGATGAGCGAAAGGCGGGCGCCCACCACCAAAAAGTCGATGAGATGCTCCACGCGATCCTTCTTCATTTCCTCAATTTGCATCAGGTATTGACGGGTAATCTGCATCAAAGAGATAGCCGTAATATCCAGCTCCTGACGGTCAATGAGATGCAGTAATAAATCTAGTGGCCCTGCAAATTCGGGCAAATCAATCTTGTATAGACTAGTCATAAGTTAAAGGTTTAGGAGTTGCAGGTGGCAAGTGGCGCGTATCTTTGCCCTGAGGACTTTCACTTTGCAACCTGCAACTTGCAACTTGCCACACATATTCATTCTCGCGGTGTCATTAAGACAGTAAACAAAGCCATTCATCTGCACCAGTTCCACAGTTTCATAGTGCTGACCGATAGCATCCAGCACAGGTGGCGGGTAAAACTGAGCGCGTAACACAATCGTGTCAAATGCTTGCTCATTGAGCATCTCGACCATTTCGGTGATGTCAACCTGATTGTTGTTGTACAGGTTGAGCAGTTGGGTCGGATTGGTGATGATGGCGCGGTTGATGTGGAAGTTGAAACCCGCATCTTCAGCGAAGGCGGGGGTTTCGCCCTGCGCCGCCACAAATGCGGCAATTTTTTTGCCAGCTTCGGTGTCTGCCTGGTTCGGAGGCCGCCCCAAGAGCGAGACACCACCGGAATCGACATAGTAGATGGTTTCTGGGTCGCGCGGCGCAGAGCAGGAGGTTTGCGGCGCAATGGCGACTTCGGTGGGCTTGCCTAAAGCGGCGGCGACGGTGCGGAAGAGTGCCACATCGGTGGGGGCGTGGAACAGCTTATTGGCTTGAATGAGGAAGAGGATGGCGATCACACACAGGGCTGCCGTTTGTACCCAAAACCCCCGCTGCTGACTGCGCCAATTCTTCTTTTCTACAAAGTCGAGATCGCGGGCAAACGCGATGCCCACTAAAATGCAACTAGCCGCGATGGCGGTAGCAAAATAGGATTCGCCCGCACCCCATTTACCGGCGGTGATGCTGTTGAGCAAAGCCAGACCAAACCAGATGCTGTAAAGCGACAGCCGTTCAAAATAGAATTGGTAAATGGTGTAGAGCAATGCAATCACCGTGATGACGGTGTGCAGTTTGAACCATTGCCGGAACAACCCAATCGCTTGTTCGCGGATGAACGGGTTGATATTGGCGGTGACGGTATTGACCATCCACCAGCCATCAGTGGACCAGTCGATCCAAAGGAAAATGAGACCGGTAACGGCGGCAAATGGAATCGCCCACATAATGGCGCGTTTCGGCTGGCGGATGAACCAGAAGATAAACACGGCCGCGACGGTGGCGTAGGCGAGTTGTTTGGTGTAGCCCGCACAAAGCAAGAGAGCCATGACGATGAGTAAACGGCCGTTATAATGCCGTGCCATCTCGCTCTTCTTTATCAATCGTCAGCGCCATCAGCACCACTGCCACCGTCTCAAACATCACCATAAACATGTGCTGCCGGAACAGCGGGCCAACGTGGTAGACATAGTTGGACGCCAGAAAAATGAGACCCGAAATGGTGGAAAGCCACCACCGTTTGCCAGCCTTTTGCACCCCGTAGCCAATCGCCAGCGCTGTAATCAGCGTGCCTAAAAATGAGACGAGCCGTCCCGTCCAATACTGCGGACCAAACAGCCACACCAGCGGCACGATGACCACATGAAACAGCGGCGGGTAGTTGGACGAGTAGAAGGGGTAAGCATCGTTGTCGCGGTAAGGCCATTCGCCCTGGCTGAACAGCACAGTGTCCATCAGTTCAAAGCCTTCGCCCTGATCATAGTCAAAGGGGAATTGGAACAGACGCACGGCATACACCACATACACTGCCAAGTAAAAAACGAAGGCCAACAGCGCCAGGCCAATCAGCACTTTGGGCAAATAAGAAATCGCTTTTTGCCACCAGGGGGCATCAGACGGCAGGGCGATGGGTTGCGGTGTTATCATGTCACTGCTCATGCGGGTCTATCTCCCAATGGTAACAGCGAAATGCCAATGAGAATGACCAGCCCCGCGCCCATGAGTGCCAATTTTTGTGTCGGGCCAATGCCCTGAAAATCACCGCCGCCAAACAAGTCGTTCACAAAGGAACCGACGATAGCCAGTACCCCCAAAGCGATGATGACGTATCCAAGTTGTCTTTTTGTCATAGTTAATCAGCTACAAGAATCATACAAAGTGACAAAGAAACAAAGTGACAAAGAAACCCTTTGTTTCTTCATCCCTTTGTTTCTTTGTAATAAAGATTTTCGCAAATCAAGCGCGTAAGTTTATCTCAAAAGCAGTCAGGGAAAAAACGGAATGGAAGGGCAGCGAAACTACTGTTATAATTTCCGTCTGATTATGGAAGAAAAACAACCTGTCGACCTAAAACCAACCTTTTATGTGCGTGATATACCCATCTATGGCGATACGATTTTGTCGCCGATGGCGCGGTATTCTGACGTGCCATTCCGCACGTTGTGCCGAGCGCATGGCTCGGCCATGAACTACACGGAGTTTGTGCCAGCGGGTGCGTTGCTTCACCCTGAGAATTCGATGTGGCGGCGGTTGGATGTGAGACCGGGCGGGGAAAAGCCGATGGTGTTCCAGATTTTTGGCTTTGACGCGCAGGAATTGTTGGCGGCGGCGCTTGTCATTCAGGAATGGGGGCCAGACATCATCGACATCAACATGGGTTGTTCTGCGCCGCAAGTGAGCGAGTATGGGGCAGGCGTGGGCATGATGCGCAAGCCTAAATTGGTCGAGGAAACATTTCGCTTACTTACCAGGCATCTGGATGTACCGGTGACGGGCAAGATTCGCCTGGGGTGGGATGAGGCGTCTAAAAACTTCTTGGAAATCGCGCACATCATGGAAGACAATGGCGCGTCTCTGGTAGCGATTCACGGCCGCACGCGAGCGCAAAAGTATATGGGCGAGGCTGATTGGGATGCCGATTGCGGCACTGAAACAGTCGGTGTCTATTCCGGTGATTGGCAATGGGGATGTGAAAACGGCCGTTGATATCGACAGCCTGAAAGCCTACACAAACTGTGATGCCGTCATGATTGGGCGGGCGGCGGTAGGCAATCCCTGGATATTTGAGCGCAAAGCCCGCGAAGATGTGATATTCGCTGAAATCATGGCGGGTATTCGGCTGCATTTGCAAGAAATGTTGGCTTATTATGGCGATCCGGCTGGCTTGAGACGGTTCCATCGCCACTTGAAGAAGTATTTGTCTGGGCTGGCTTTGAAACATTATCTGAGTCGGTTGTTAGCGGCAGAAGATACAGATGCGTTTGAGCTTATATTGCAGGAAATGGAAACGGCCGTTCCCGTCCAAGAGCCTCTCGCTGCATTACAAAAAGTTCGCTACTTCCCATCCACTGAATTGATTGCCCAATATCTAGAGTAGTTTCATCAAAATTTATGGTGGAAATATATATTGTCTTGTCAGAAAAGGTGAAACCCAGGCAGAAGGAATGCTGACACAAACTGCATAAGGCGAATCGGACAGAGGTGGCCTGTAGCTCATGAAAATCAGCGTCCAACTGACGCCCACTTGCCATTTTGGATTGTTTGAAAACCCGGCACACACTTCAACCGGCATATCGCCGAAAGACATGGGCGGCGGGGGACTGGCTGGTTGCAGCGCCAGCACACTGAGGCCACAGAAGGCGCAAGCCAGAACAGTTGCTATGAGGAGACCAAGCGTTACTTTGTTGTTTCTACGCGCTGCCATAATTCAGATAACGGCCGTTTCTTCACTCTAACTTGCCAGAAAACCAAACTCCACAAATGGATTCGTGCCGCAAACAATTGCAGCGTCCAGCCAAACTCGCGCAAGCTTTTAGCGTAACTGAGCGCCAACCGTGTGCCGTGAATCGCTTCTAGTTTGGCCGAACGCATCTGGTAGGGGGAATTACGCACGGTTTCTTGCGCATAGCCACCAGCAGAGCGCACTTTTTGTATCAGCCAATCCTGATAGGTGGTGGGATACTTCACATAGACGAGCGAATCAGGGCGCATAACGAATACGGTATCCTTGCTCGGCAATGCGGTGCGAAATGACAGCATCCTCCGACAAGGCATCTTCAGGAATATGGTCGATGAGCGCTTTGCGATACGCAAACAGATAACCGGAGCAGAGCAGAAATTCGCCCAGTGCATCCCGCCGCAGTCGTTCCTGGTGTGCGCCTGCCGTGAGCAGGTGTGACCAGTAGCCCAACTTGGTATCACGCGGGCTGCTGCTCAAGCGGATGACCCGTCACCGCGCCCACGTTTTCATCGGCAAAGGGAGCCAGCAGGGGAGCCAGCGCCTCATTCGCCACCACAATGTCGCCATCGCTGAGTACCACAATATCACCGCTTGCTTCCGCCAGACCGATGTTGAGGGCGGCCGGTTTGCCTGCCCCTGGGTCTTGGATGTGGCGGATTTGGGGATGGGATAGGGCGTAATGGTGGACAACGGCCGTTGTCTCATCATCCGGGCATACCACCAGCAGTTCAGCATCGTCTGGCATCTGCGCCAAAAATGCGTCCATCGCCTCCCCAATAGTCGTTGCTTCCTTAAATGCAGTGATAAGAATAGTTAAAGACAACTAGCCTCCGCAAACGAGTGTTTGAGAACTGGGGAAAGTTGAGTCCGTCACAAAAAAGCTGGTTTCATTAATAGAAATTGTGGAACTGTTCATTGAAGCACTTGTTGTTTGGATTCGTTTTGTAATGTCTTCAATGGTAATTGGTGGTTGTGTCGTTGATGAACAACCAAGCCCTGAGCTATTGTTATTTAAGCCTGCTTTGGCAAGCAAAAGATTGCCGCCTACAGAACCTGTGACGGTTATAAACTGATTGTCAACACCTCGTACGGAAACTGTGTGGTCATACACTTGGTGCCAACGGGCGTTGCCACTGCTATCCAGGTTCATGATGAGCGAATGGGGGTTATCTTTATAAGAGGAGCCAGATACATAAATATTGTCATTATCCAGAATTTCAATGTGGTAGCCACTGCTGCCTGTGCTGTCGGTGATGCCGTAAGTTTTAGACCACGCTAAATTTCCAGCTGCATCCAGTTTAAATCCCCACCATTTGTTGGTGCCTGATCCTGATGAGTCATTTTTCTTACCAATGAAATAGCTGCTGCCATCTGGTGCTACTGCCATATCATTGATTAAGTCCCAACTAAGCTCTCTTTGGAGCATTTTTTGCCAAATTAGATTTCCTCCACTATCTAACTTGATAACCCAAGTATCTGATAATGGCCCAAAAGAATAAGTGTACCCGGAAACGATGAATCCGTTATCAGGTGTTGTTTTGATAAGGGAGGCCAAATCTGTGGCGTCACCGCCAAAGGTTTTTTGCCAAATGATTGCCCCATCTTTGTCTAAGTTTAAGATCCAATAATCAATATCAGAACCTGAGTCTGTATGACCGGCCATCGCTACGCCGCCATTGCTGGTTGGTGTTAGGGCAAAAGCATCGCTGTCACGTTGATTGTAGGAATAGTTCTTCTGCCAAATTAATGTGCCTGTACTGCTAAATTTTGCAGCCCATAGGATGTCGTCATTGGTTGCGCCTGCGATAATGATATTACCGTCATCTGTTTCGGTTAACGTGATAGGTTGTATGGCATAAGTGGAGCCAGTTTTTTCCCAGACCGGTTCACCATTGGCATCTAGCTTGGCAAGGGTAAAACCATAACTCGTGTCGGAAGCTAATACAAGATGTCCGCCATCCTGTGTCATGGCAAAGTCTCTTAAACCTTGTTCTGAGTAAGTTTTGCTCCAGTAAGGGCTTTTGGGTTTTGTGACGATGGGTAGATAGATATATTCGTCACCATCTGCTGATTGTACTTTTTTTGAGAGAGTGATTAGGGCAATAAAGCATAAGGTTACAATTGTTAACAAATATATTCTTTTCATGTAAGTGGCTCCAAATAAAATGGTTTGTGAGAGAGTTACGCATTATAGCGCACGGAAACGCCTTTGATGCGGCTGACGATGCCTTCGAGCAGGGCAATGAGTGCCATGAAGACGAGATCCACCCCGATGGACATGGATAAGGCGATACCTAAATAACTGAAAACGGCCGTTACCGGCTGCGCAAAATTCGCTACCAAAACATCCGTCAAACCCAGCAAAATGGTGATGACAGCAAGCACCACCATCGTCAGTAAAAAAGCAGGCCAGGAACGACGGTCAGAAGCGCTGGGCATCATCGCATTACTAATCGCAAACAGCAGATAGAGCCAGACAAAAAAATCATTCGTTTGGAATAATTCGCTGACAGCGCGGGTCAGTTGATCTACATCTCCCGTTTGCAGGGCGAGAGAAAACGTGGGTACATTAAACACCCGAAAACCGATGAACAAAATGACCAACGTACCGGTGATGAGTGGTGCGCCCCCAATAATGCTTTCCCGAATTGGCCCCAGGGTACGTCCTTTGTAATATTCCACGTATCCCAGTTGGATGGAGCCATCGGCGTGCCGTTTGGGCAGCAGTGACAGTTTGCCCGTTTGCACGCCTAGCAGCGAAGCCGCCAGCCAATGACTCAACTCATGCAGTACCACCCCCGGCAGCAGCACAATCGCATACAAAATCAGTGCAAACTCAGGCTTCCCCGTCACAAGCAGCGACAATCCATGCAGATGAGTATGAATCCATCGCTGTAAAAAAAGCAGGATCACAAAAGAAAGTGTGACCCAGATGAAAGGCATGAGGTCGAAGCTCATATTGGGTAATCGGTAAACAGTAAACGGTGATCGGTTCTACTGTTTACCGATCACCGTTTACCGAATACTTGTTTTATTGCGCGTTCTTAATCAAGTCAACAAACGACGCTTTCAAGCTGGCGCCACCGACAAGTGCGCCATCAATTTCGGGATGACCCATCAGTTCGGCGCTGTTCTTTTCGCTGACGCTGCCGCCGTATTGGATGCGGACTTTTTGCGCCACGTCGTCGCCAAATATCTCGGCGACTGTGGCGCGAACGGTATCGCCGATGATGCCGCCAGCTTGTTCGACAGTGGCAGTTAGACCGGTGCCAATGGCCCAGATTGGTTCGTAAGCGATGACACAAGCTGTCGCTTCTTCACCCGTCATGTTGGCAAAAGCGCCTTTAATCTGACCGCTGACGAAGGCATGGGTTTCCCCGCTTGATTCTGCTCCAAACTTTCGCCACAGCAAACGATGGGGGTCAGGCCATGAGCCAGCGCCGCTTTGATCTTCTTGTTGACACCTTCGTCTGTTTCGCCGAAGTATTGCCGCCGTTCAGAGTGACCGAGGATGACATATTGGCAGAAGGGCGTGAGCATGTTGGGCGCTAATTCGCCTGTATAAGCCCCATTTTCTTCAAAGTACATATTCTGAGCGCCGATCCCGATTTTGGTGCCTTTCAGCAAGTCAGCCACGGCCGGAATCGCCAGCGCGGGCGGGCAGACGGCGATGTCGATGCCTTCGATGGCATTGAGTTCATCTTTGATTGTGGACAGAAAGGCGACAGCTTCATCGGCCGTTTTGTTCATTTTCCAGTTACCAGCAATAAATAAGGTACGCATGTTTGTTTTTCTCCTGTTTAGTTGGGCAAAGGATTTTCCTTTGTTAAGTAAAAAGTGTTCTGGCATGGGAGACAGGGAATGTCTTCAAAGCCCATTGGCAATTATAGGTTAGGCTGGAAACCTGGGCAATTTTGATTTGAACATGGGTTATCTTCTATTTGACTGATTCTAACAATATTTCAGCACAAGAAGAAACGGCCGTTCCCCACCCCATCTCTCATCACTCAACCCCACCCAGTCGGTCCCAATATTTTGATATTCGGGGAATGCAAACGGCCGTTCCCCATCCCTCAGCACAATCAATTGCGCTCAGTCAGTCTCTTTATTTTGTTGTTCGTGGGGAAGAAAACGGCCAATCGCATTTTATTCTGAAATGGTTGTGCTATTAGCAGGTCCGTTCAACAACACGTGAAGGCGGTTCAAGACATCGCGTCCCAAAATGATCTCGTTAGATTGTTCATCACCAACCACTTCAATGCCAGGTAACGTGATTTCTCCAACTTGCACATCGACAAGATACAATAAGACGTGGCGTCTTTCACCCCATTGGCTACGCATGGTCATTTCCACTGTAGGCATTGCCAATATCTCGTCCAGGTATGAGATGGGTACAATTGTGCCATCTGCACCTGTGTCGATTATGGCCTCAAGTGGCTCAGTTCGTAGCAATTCGGCGGCTGTGATAAATGTAACCTCAGCTATTGGCACAGGTGGAAAATAGTCTTGGCTATACGTAAACTTCATATCCTCTTTCTCTCCAGGCGGGGGCTGCGAAAGTGTAATTCTCGTTCTGGTTCATCCATTACTTGCTTCAATAATACGGGGGTACGGCCTAGCTGTTCATAAACACGTAAGTGCAAAGAACGTATATCTGTGTCATGATCGATGACTTTACCCTGATGCACAGCAACATATTGTCCCGCATAATTGGCTTTCAGCATATCGTACTGTTCGTTAAATGCTTCTGTTTCGGTTCGGATTTTTTCCTGCCGCATTTGCCCAAGATAGGTGCGCACCGCTTTTTCCACAAAAGACTGAGCATCACCACCTTCTTGACTACTCCAGTTTTCTATCTGTTGCACCAATTCTGGATTAAGGGTAACAGTTGTCATTAGATTATCACTCCGTGCAAAGTTTTGTTATCAAGTCTATTGTACAAGAAACCATAGGCTAATTGAAGCACATCGGATTTCTCACCCACCCTCGGTGCAATGAGGCCAAACGGCCGTTCTCCCATCCTCCATCACAACCAGCAAACGGCCGTTCCTCACCTCCCCCAGCACAATCAGCAAACGGCCGTTTCCCCTCCCAGCACCCCATCCAGCACACCTACACATGCAAATTCCATGACATCCGTCATAGTGCCGAACCGTTACCATTATGTTATGCTTACTGCCGTGTGAGTTCCGAGGAAGCAGAGCGGTCAGGTTACTGGATTTAGTACCATTTAGCACTTATTTCCATTACAATTCATTCAGTTTTACTAGCCACCCAAAACGGCCGTTACCAGAACTCACACACCTCAGGTAACCATTTTGGGTGGCTTTTTTGTTACAAATCATCTCAACCAGGAATCTGAAAAGATAGATAAAAAACACTTTAATAGTTCGGTCAGAACTTAACGGCCGTTTCACCCACCTCTCAGCAACCAACCACACCCAGTCGGTCTCGACATTTTGATATTTGGGGAAGCAAACGGCCGTTTCCCCACCAGCACCCCTCCCACCACACCTGCACATGCAAATTCCATGACATCTGTCATAGTGCCGAACCGTTACCATTATGTTATGCTTATTCCCGTGTGAGTTCCGAGGAAGCAGAGCGGCCAGGTTACTGGATTTAGTACCTTTTAGCACTTTTCCATTACAATTCATTCAGTTTTACTAGCCACCCAAAACGGCCGTTACCAGAACTACACACCTCAGGTAACCTTTGGGTGGCTTTTTTGTTACAAATCATCTCAACCAGATCTCAACCACACCGATGGCTATCAAAAAAACCGAACTCTACTCCTCCCTCTGGCAGTCCTGCGACGAACTGCGCGGCGGCATGGACGCCTCCCAATACAAAGACTACGTGCTCACCTTCCTCTTCATGAAATACGTCTCCGACAAATACGCCGGAGACCCCTACGCCATCATCGAAATTCCCGAGGGCGGCTCCTTCGCCGATATGGTACGGCTCAAAGGCGACAAAGAGATTGGCGACAAGATCAACAAGATCATCGGCAAGCTGGCTGAAGCCAACGACCTCAAAGGCGTCATCGACGTGGCCGATTTCAACGACGAAGACAAGCTGGGCAAAGACAAGGAGATGGTAGACCGCCTCTCCAAGCTGGTCTCTATCTTCGACGGGCTGGACCTGAGCGCCAACCGCGCCGAGGGCGACGACCTGCTGGGCGATGCCTACGAATACCTGATGCGCCACTTCGCCACTGAATCGGGCAAGAGCAAGGGACAGTTCTACACCCCCGCCGAAGTCTCGCGCATTTTGGCTAAGGTGGTGGGCATTACCAGAGAGACGCGGCAAGACAAGACGGCCTATGATCCCACCTGCGGCTCTGGTTCCCTGCTGCTGAAGGTGTCCGATGAAGCGCCGAACGGCCTGACGCTTTATGGGCAGGAGATGGACAACGCCACGTCTGCTTTGGCCCGCATGAATATGATTTTGCACAACAATCCCACGGCCGTTATCTGGCAGGCGAACACGTTAGCAAACCCTCACTGGATCAACGTGGATGGCACGCTGAAGCAATTTGACTTTGCCGTCGCCAATTTCCCCTTCTCCTATAAATCGTGGAGCAATGGCGTGGACCCGGCTGCTGACGAGTTCGGCCGTTTTGAGTATGGTGTACCCCCGGACAAAAATGGCGATTATGCTTTCCTGCTGCATACCCTCAAGTCGCTGAAAAGCACGGGCAAGGGCGCGGTTATTTTGCCGCATGGCGTCCTGTTTCGGGGCAATACCGAGGCCGCCATTCGCCGCAATCTAATCCGGCAGGGGTTTATTAAGGGCATCATCGGCCTGCCGCCCAATCTTTTTTACGGCACGGGCATTCCCGCCTGTATCATCGTGCTGGATAAGGCGGGCGCGGCCGAGCGGAAAGCCATCTTCATGATTGACGCCAGCAAGGGCTTTCTGAAGGATGGCAACAAGAACCGGCTGCGCGAACGGGACATTCACAAGATTGTGGACGTGTTCAACAACCAGTTGGAAACGCCCGGTTATGCCCGGCTGGTGCCGTTCAGCGAAATCGAGGGCAATGAGTACAACCTCAACATCCCGCGCTACATTGACAGCAGTGAGCCGGAAGACCGCCACGACCTGACAGCCCATCTCAACGGCGGCATTCCCCAGGCCGATATTGATGATATGGACGCCTATTGGCAGGTGCTGCCCAGTTTGCGGCGCACCTTGTTTGGCCCTGGCCGGGTAGACGGTTACGCCGCGCCGCTGGTGGCCGCCCATCAGGTAAAGGCCACCATTCTGGCGCATCCCGAATTTACCGCGTTTGCCGGGCGCTCGTTGAGCCTTTACCACGATTGGCAGAGCGCCCACGATGCCCGTTTGCGTGGGGTGGCGCTGGGCGACGACCCCAAGGCGTTGATTGCTGAACTGGCGGAAGATTTGCTGGCGCGGTTTGCGGCGGCGGCGCTGTTGGATAAATACCGCATCTACCAACTGCTGCTCGATTATTGGGCGGAGACGATGCAGGATGATGTCTACCTGATTGTGCAGGATGGCTGGGCGGCGGGCGGTGTCCTGCGCGAACTGACGGCGGCGAAGGGGGAGAAGAGCAAAGAAACGCCCGACCTCCTCATCAACAAGAAGAAATATAAGGCGGACTTGATACCGCCCGCCCTGCTGGTGGCCCGTTATTTCGCGGCGGAACAGGCGGCGATTGAGCGGCTGCAAGCCCAGCAGGATGGGCTGGCGCAGGAATTGGAAGCGCTGCTGGAGGAGCATGGCGGGGAAGAAGGGCTGTTGGCCGAGGCGACCAGTGACAGCGGCAAAGTGACGAAAGCGACAGTGACGGCGCGGGTGAAGCAGTTAACAGTGAACAGTAAACAGTTAACAGGGAACGGTAAACAGTTGGCCGTGGATCCGGCAGAGAAAGAGGAGTTGGGGCTGCTGCGGAACTGTTTGCGCTTGATGGAAGCGGAGGCGGAAGCCGGGAAGCAGGTGAAGGAGGCGCAGGCGGCGCTGGACAACAAGCTGTTTGCCCGTTACCCCAAACTGAGCGTGGCTGAGATTAAGACGCTGGTGGTGGCGGACAAATGGCAGGCGGCGCTGCAAGCGGCGATTGCCGCCGAGATTGAGCGGGTGACGCAGCAGTTGACCAGCCGCGTGAGCCTGCTGGAAGAACGGTATGCCGAGCCGCTGCCCCGGATTGTGGACGAGGTGGCCGACCTGTCGCGCAAGGTGGACGCCCACCTGCAAAGGATGGGGCTGTCATGGTAAAGGCAGGGTATAAGCAAACTGAGGTTGGGGTTATTCCAGAAGATTGGGATGTAAAAAAACTTAGAGAATTTGCATATCCTTGCAACGTGGTACATCACCTGACTCGAATGGGAGCGACGTACCAGGAAATATGCCGGTGTCATGGCAGTATTCAGCAGAGCAAAATGGATTATCATGAAACATATCTAATGATTGAAGAGGTCAGGATCTTCACAGTTGGACGAAGTGGTGCTTCATTTGGAATAAGTTCATTATTGTGCGAGAAGAATCTATTGGCCGCACAACAATCGGTGCTAATATGCAATTCGATTTTCAACAAAACGATACCTCGATTTATCTCGTTCTATTTTCTACAGCTGTAATATCGAATTTTGATCATTACAAAACTGGTGGAGCACAATCGCAGGTCAATCTACAATCGAAATCTAACATATTATACGCAATTCTGATTGCGAGTTCCACAATTAGAAGAACAACGAGCGATTGCAGAAGCGTCTGTCTGATGTAGATGCGCTGATTGCGGGGTTGGATAAGTTGATTGCGAAGAAGCGGGATGTGAAAACGGCCGTTATGCAGGTGCTGCTTACTGGTGAAAAGCGATTGCCGGGGTTTGGGAACGGCCGTTCATACAAACAAACCGAAATCGGCATAATTCCCGAAGATTGGAATGTAACATGTCTTGGTGATGCAGTCGATTTCTTGATGGACAGCGAAAACCCAGAAAAGATATTAGTGATCATGGGCAATAGATGACGTGAAATTAAATTCATATAATAGAGTCGTCTGGAATCGTATGACCTACAGTCAAATGACTATGCTATTCGAAGATGACATTTATTGTTGAGGAGAAGATGTGCGAAGATAGGCAAAGTCGCCATAGCTGACTTGTCGTCAGATTGAAGAACGATTCGGGTAAACAATCATGCCATGTTCTTGAAGCCAAAATGACAATATGACACAGGCTATCTCTACTATCAATATGATAGAAATACCTTGATTATGTCTTCAAGTATGAACTCTGGCAAGCACAATCTAAACAAAGAAGTCAAAGCTTGCACAATTCCAGTGCTTCAACCAAGTAAACGAACAACATGCAATTGCGAGAGTCGCTCTCCGACATGGACGCCGAAATCACCGCCCTCGAAACCCGTCGCGCCAAAACCCAGGCCATCAAACAAGGTATGATGCAAGAACTACTCACCGGCAAAACCCGTCTGGAATTCAACTTTTAACAAAAGTTGAACTTCTGGGTCTTCTGCATAAACGAAACGACTATGGAATCTCTATACAGCGACACCCACCCCCAAATAGAAGCCTTGCAAATCCACTTGGCCAGGCCGCCTACACGCAAAATGGAAATGGTTGCCCAGCTCAACAAATCCGCCCGCCTCCTGGCGCAACGGTTTACGCGCCCAGTTCCCCCATGCCAGCGAAGCAGAACTCCATTTCAAGCTGGCCGTCCTCCTACTTGGCGAAGAAACCGCCGCAAAGTGTACGGAGATCCATACGATGCAAAATGAACCCGTCGAAGTCACCCTCAATCAAACAAGAAGTTCAACTTTCAAAAGTTGAACTTCTGGGTCAGCACATAACTTTTTAGTCGGCACACAAAATGACAAAGATAACCTACACCCCAGGCCACTACTACCACATCTACAATCGCGGCGTCAACCGCCAGCCCATCTTCTTTGCCAAACACAACTGGGGTTTCTTCATCCACGCCTACGCGACTACTTTACCGAAGAAACAGCAATCATCATCGCCTACTGCCTCATGCCCAACCACTACCACCTGCTCGTGCAAGTCCTATGCGATGATTTCGGCCTCACCGTCATGCAACCCTTCAGCACCTCCTACACCAAAGCCATCAACAACGAACAAAATCGTGTCGGCTCCTTATTTCAAGGTCGCTACAAAGGCGTACACGTAGACAACGATGGCTATTTACTCCACCTATCCCGCTACATCCACCGCAACCCCGTAACGGCCGGGCTAATCCCCCAGCCCGCCGACCTGGCACTTTTCCAGCTATCCAGATTACATCGGACTTCGGCAAGGCACACTACCCCAGCCAGATATAATCTTGTCACAATTCACCTCAACGGCAGAATATGCCGCATACGTCGAGGCAGGGGATAATGATCAAGAAATCAATCATCTGTTATTTGATGATGACAAGAAAAAGTTCAACTTCTCAAAGAAGTTGAACTTTTAAGAGACAAAGTTCAACTTTTATCAAAAGTTGAACTTCTTTTACAAGACAAATGGAAAAAGAAACACACTGCAAATGCAAATCCAACTGTACAGTCGTCGTTGCACTTGTTTCAGAACAACCAACCATGCGACGAAACCTGTGGCTGCACGAACTGTCAAAACCCACTGAACGGCGTCGATATAGAAAATTTAACCGACTGTGCCATCCAAAACATCAAAGCGTACCAGGCGTTAACACCAGAGCAGTTGTCCGCAGAATACGAATTACCATGCGGCGACCAAAGCGTCCCTTTGCAGAAACTACTGCACGGTTTTGAATGCGAAGCATGTGGCGAAGAATACTGGTACTCCTTTTGCTGGGACAGCGTCGAGCAATGGGGGAACACGTGGCATTGTAATGTATGTGGTCAATGCCGCGATTGGCGCGAGTGGCACTGCGAAAAATGCAACAAATGCACCTACGGCGTCACATTCCCTTGCGAGCATTGCGGCAATGACAGCCACATGATCGACTTTTAAGCATTTCAGAAGTCAGAAGTTCAACTTTTAACAAAAGTTGAACTTCTAACATGAGCAAAATAGGCCAACGCGAAATCGCCACCCAAAAACGAGTCATCCAACTCTTTCAAAAAGAACTCGGCTACACCTACCTCGGCGACTGGCAGTATCGAGAAAACAACCGCAACATCGAAGTAAACCATCTCACCCCCTGGCTCCAAAGTCGCGGCGTCAGCGACACCCTCATCAACCGCACCCTACGTGTCTTGGGTCAGGCCGCCGCCCTCGGCGAAGGCAAAAACCTCTACGACGCCAACAAAGCCGTCTACAACCTGCTGCGCTACGGCGTCAAAGTCAAAGAAGGCGCAGGCGAACAAACCCAAACCGTCTGGCTCATCGATTGGCACACCCCCGAAAACAACAACTTCGCCATCGCCGAAGAAGTGACCATCGCCGGTGAACTCAAAAAACGGCCCGACATCGTCCTCTACGTCAACGGCATCGCCCTGGGCGTCCTGGAACTCAAACGCTCCAGCGTCTCCGTCGCCGAAGGCATCCGCCAAAATCTGGGCAACCAGGACAAAACGTTCATCCGCAACTTCTTCGCCACCATGCAGCTCGTCATGGCCGGTAACGACAGCGAAGGACTGCGCTACGGCACCGTGGAGACCAAAGAAAAATATTACCTGTCCTGGAAAGAAGAAAATCCCGCCTACGTCGCCAACAGCGACGACCGCAAAAGCCGCTACCTGCCCAACGCCCCCTGCTCCCAGGCAGACAGTGCCCTCGACTGCGCCCTGCTGCGTCTAGCCAACAAAAAACGCTTCCTGGAACTCATCCACGACTTCATCGTCTTCGACAAAGGCATCAAAAAAGTGCCGCGCCACAACCAATACTTCGGCCTTCGCGCCGCCCAAGCCTTCATCGATCAGCGCGAAGGCGGCATCATCTGGCACACCCAGGGTTCCGGCAAAAGCCTGACAATGGTCTGGCTGGCTAAATGGATCCGCGAAAACGTCAGCGATGCCCGCGTCCTCATCATCACCGACCGCACCGAACTGGATCAACAAATTGAAGGCGTCTTCATAGGCGTCGATGAACAAATCTACCGCACCACAAGCGGCGCCGACCTCATCACCACCCTCAACTCGCCTGAAGAATGGCTCATCTGCTCCCTGGTGCATAAATTCGGGCGCGGCGACAGCGAAACCGCCGCCACCGACGCCTTTGTCGAAGAAATTCAGCAAAACCTGCCCACCGATTTCCGCGCCAAAGGGAACCTGTTTATCTTTGTGGATGAATGCCATCGCACCCAATCGGGCAAGCTGCACAAAGCCATGAAAGCCATCCTGCCAGAGGCCCTCTTCATCGGCTTCACAGGCACCCCGCTGCTCAAGGTAGACAAACAAAAAAGTGTCGAGATATTTGGCCGCTACATCCACACCTACAAATTCGACGAAGCCGTCGCCGATGGCGTCGTCCTCGATCTGCGTTACGAAGCCCGCGATATTGACCAAAACGTCACCTCCCAAAAGAAAGTAGACCAATGGTTTGAAGCCAAAACCAAAGGCTTGTCTGAGATGGCTAAGGTACAGCTCAAACAAAAATGGGGCACGATGAAGCAGGTGCTCTCCAGCCAGGATCGTCTGGAACAGATTGTCAGCGACATCATGCTGGACATGGAAACGAAACCGCGCCTGATGGACGGCCGGGGCAACGCCATGCTCGTCTGCGCCAGCATCTACCAGGCGTGCAAAGTGTATGATCTGTTCAGCAAAACCGATCTGGCCGGAAAGTGCGCCATTATCACCAGCTACAAACCCGCTCCCGCCGACATCACCGGCGAAGAAAGCGGCGAAGGCATGACCGAAAAGCTGCGCCAGTACGACATCTACCGCAAAATGCTGGCCGACTACTTCGATGAGCCGGAAGACGCCGCCATGAACAAGGTCGAAGTGTTTGAGCAGCAGGTCAAAGAACGCTTCATCAAAGAGCCGGGGCAAATGCGCCTGCTCATCGTCGTCGATAAACTGCTCACCGGTTTCGATGCGCCGCCCGCTACCTACCTCTACATCGACAAAAACATGCGTGATCATGGCCTCTTCCAGGCCATTTGCCGCGTCAACCGCCTGGACGGGGATGACAAAGAGTACGGCTACATCATCGACTACAAAGACCTGTTCAACAGCCTGGAAGGAGCCATCGGAGACTATACCAGCGGCGCCTTAGACGGTTACGACCAGGCAGACGTGGCCGGACTGCTCACCAACCGCCTGGAAAAAGCACGGGAACGGCTGGAGACTACCCGCGAAGCGGTCAAAGCCATCTGTGAACCGGTGCTGGCCCCCCGTGAACAAGCCAACTATTTCGCACTATTTCAGCGCCGTAGACAACGCCGACAGCGACACCATGCGCCAAAACGAGCCGAAGCGGGTGGCCCTGTACAAAGCCGTCGCCGCCTTCCTACGCGCCTACGCCAACATCGCCAACGAAATGCAGGAAGCAGACTACAGCAGCGCCGAAATCAACGCCATCAAAGACGATGTCTACTTCTACGAAAAACTGTCCGACGAGATCAAAATCCACAGCGGCGACTACCTGGACATGAAGCGCTTTGAGCCAGCCATGCGCCACCTGCTCGACACCTACATCCGCGCCGATGACAGCCAAAAGGTGTCGGACTTTGATGATTTGAGCCTGATTGAACTCATCGTGGAAAAAGGGTTGGGTGCCCTGGATGATCTGCCCACAGGAATCAAAGAGAACCAGGAAGCGATGGCCGAAACCATCGAAAACAACATGCGCAAGCTCATCGTCGATGAGCAGCCAGTCAATCCCAAGTATTACGAAGAGATGTCGGAACTGCTCGATGCCTTGATCGAAGAACGGCGGCAAAGAGCCATTGAATACCAGGAATACCTCGCCAAAATCAAAGCACTGGCGACCAAAGTGGTGCAGCCAGAAGGCGCAGGCACCGGGCGTTATCCCAGTTCACTCAATACCCGCGCCAAACGAAACCTGTATGATACGCTGGACAAAGATGAAGAACTGACAATCCGGGTGGATACGGCCGTGCGTTACACTAAAAAAGACGGCTGGAACGGCAACCGCTTCAAAGAAAAAGAGGTGCGCAACGCCATTCGTGAAGAGTTAGGCGAGTATCAATGTGAATCTGGATGATGTCATGAGTGTGGTAAAGGCTCAAGATGAATATAGATGACGTGAGCGGAGAAGTTCAACTTTTTCAAAAAGTTGAACTTCTTCAAAAAGTTGAACTTCTTTCAGCCAGCACCATCACCGTCAACAATATTGAAGTGCAGGTGGTGCGCAAAGACATCAAAAATCTGCATCTGGGCGTGTACCCGCCAAACGGCCGGGTGCGCGTGGCCGCCCCCAGCCACGTCACCGATGATAACGTGCGCCTGGCTGTCATTTCCAAGCTAAGCTGGATTAAGAAACAACAAGCCCATTTTCAAGCCCAGCCTCGCCAGTCGCAGCGGGAAATGGTGTCCGGGGAAAGCCATTACGTGTGGGGCAAGCGGTATCTGCTGGAAGTCGAAGAGCACAGCGGAAAACACGAAGTGATCATCAAGAACAATACGAAGCTGCTGCTAACTGTCAATCCCAACACTACCCGCGCTAACCGCGAGTTGGCCCTCAATGAATGGTATCGCGCCGCGCTCAAGGAGCGCATCCCGGCTCTCATTACCAAATGGGAGCCAATCATTGGTGAACCGGTGGGGGAGTGGGGTGTTAGAAAGATGAAGACGAAGTGGGGAAGCTGCAACATCGCCGAGCGGCGCATCTGGCTCAACCTGGAGCTGGCGAAGAAGCCAGCGGAGTGCCTGGAGTATATTCTGGTGCATGAGATGGTGCATCTGCTAGAGCGCCATCATAATGACCAATTCCGCGCTCATATGGATAGGTTTATGCCGCAGTGGCGCTGGCATCGAGATGTGTTGAATGCGTCGCCGCTGGCACATGAGGAGTGGGGGTATTAGGCGCTAACAGAGCCATTATCGACAAAAAGTTGTCGATGTTTGTTTGGACACTGATACGGAAAGAACACTGTTTTTTTCCTGTCCGTGTTTTACCGTATCAGTGTCCCCGAATTTTTGACTCGTTGGCATTTGTCCTTCTTTTGTCAGCAAGGTCTGACAAAAGAGCTAGTACCTTATGAATGAACTGCTTGTACAAAAAACAAAGATTTTGCATCGAATTAACGCGAAAAAGAAATTCGTGAAAATTCGCGCCAATTCGATGCCATAAACTTTTTTGGCTCTGCTTGTCCAGGTTAGGTATGTATACTAACAACATTTCAGCATAAGAAGAAACGGCCGTTCTCCCCGCGCCCACTTCACAATTCACAATTCATAATTCACCATTCACAATTAATTTCTCTCCCACATTCCCCATCCAATCCTCAGCAACAATCTGCACCTGCGCCATAGGCCGCCCACCCACCGCAAAACGCCACCATTCACCAGGGGAGTCCACCCACCGGATCAGCCAGGCCCACTTCCCCGTCAAGCAGCACCCGCACCGCCTTCACCCCCACATTGTCCCACACCCGTATCAGCAAAACGCCATCCGCGCCCCAATCCACATGTAAAACCTGTGGCGCGTCAAAGAAATCAAAAACGGCCGTATGATAAGCGCTGTGCTTGCCCAGCCGTTTTCGCGCCGCCCCATAATAAGCCTGCCCCGCCTCAGTCGCCAGAACAGCTTTGGCCCGCGCCGCCGCCTCCTTAATCCGCCCCCGCTGCCGCGCTTCTCCCGCCGTGGGCTGCCGGTTGGGATCATGCTCGGGCCAGGCACACACCACCGTCTTATCGCCGTACTGCTTAAACACCAGTTTCCCCACGCCGCCGCTCAACCCCTCAATAACAGGATTCTTTTTCACAGTTGCCATCTCAATGCCTCCTCGCTTTCTTTTAACTTTCTCCAATTATAACCTATTCATACCTTATTAATAACCTATTGATAACTTATTGATAACTATATAAAGCATATTGATAATCTATTCTTTGTACAGTTTCCAGTATAACGTTCTTTCTTTTCCTCTCTTGACGCTCTGTGTTTTCCGTGTAACTTTTTTTTTGGCAAAACGGCCGTTTCCCCATTCATCCGTTATTCCCCCTTCTCACACAAGACGCTTTGCCCATTTCCACCCCATCCATTGACTTCATGAACCATTTGGGCATATAATATGAACTATAGGTTCATATTATGGAAATTTCAGAATGGTCACAAATTCATACGCATATTTTGCAGTTGGAACAGGATGGCTTAGTCACGCGCACGTTTCGGCGGCTAGACCCTGACCGCCAAGAAGCGGTGCTGTCCGCCATATTGGCGGAGGCGATTGAGAAGGGGCCGACTTTGCTCAATATCAAACAGGTGGCGGCGCGGGCTGAGGTTTCGGTGGGGTCGTTGTACCAATATTTTGGCAGTCGGGATGGCTTGATGGCGTTTACAGTGGCGCTGTGCGGTCGGTATATCCAGGACACGTTTGCCCAGTATCGGGATGTATTGGTGGCGCTGCCCATTCGGGATGGCTTGGCGGCCTATTTGCTGGGCGGCGTGTATTGGGGCGAAACACAGAAGGCGTTGATGCAATTTCTTGTGCGGGCAGCTTATCATGGCGAGTCGGCACTGCAAGAGTCGATTGTGCGACCGTTGGCAACGCAAATGCGCGAGTTGGTGACGGAGATGTTGGCCGCAGCCCAAGCTCGCGGCGAACTGCGTGCAGATGTGGAGGTGGCTGCCAATGCCCGCATCATCAACACCTTGATGATTGCCCTGGGTGATGCCCAGTTGCTGCCTTATTTGAATGTGTATTATCAAGTTTATGATGAAGAAACTTCTTTGGAGAAGGTCGTGGAAGTTGTGGTTCAACTGGTGCTTGGCGGTGTCGGGGTTAATTTATTGGACACTGATACTGTCGCACACTGATATAAAACCATCAGTGTTTTTCCGTATTAGTGTCCCTAATTATTTTGATTGAATACAAAAACTTTTGAGGTGGAGCTATGAATAACAAGACAATTTTGGTTTTAGGTGGTTATGGCAGTACCGGACGGCCGTTATGCACGCTCTTACTCCGGGAAACAACTGTGAAAGTGGTCATTGCTGGTCGCAACTTGGCAAAGGCTGCGGCATTGGCGGCTGAACTAAACAGTCAGTTTGGTGAGGGGAGGGCAACGGCCGTTTCCGTTGATGCGGCCAGTCAATCCAGTTTAGAAGCGGCGTTTGCTAAGGTGGATAGTGGTCGTGGTGGCCTCGTCTACCGTGCAGTACACGCAGACAGTGGCACGGGCGTGTTTAGGGGCTGGGGTTGATTATTTTGACGTGAACTTTTCTGCGAGGAAAACGGCCGTTTTGCGTCAGTTAGCGCCAGAAATCGAAGAAGCAGGCTTGTGTTTTGTCACCGATGGCGGCTTTCATCCCGGTGTGCCCGCCGCTTTGGTGCGTTATGCCGCGCCCCGCTTTGACAAGTTGGCACAGGCCACTGTGAGCAGCGTCATCAAAATTGATTGGCTGCGTTATAACGTGGGCCTTGATACGGCCGAAGAAATGGCGGGTGAATTCATGGGCATGGATTCCGGTTATTATCGTAACGGCCGTTGGCACAAAGTAGTCATGATGGGCATGGGCAGCATGTTGACGTTCGATTATGGCGAGCCATTTGGCAAACAATATGCCGTGCCCATGTGCCTGGACGAAATGAGAGGCTTGCCTGAATTGATACCCAGTTTGCAGGATACCGGCTTTTTTGTCGGTAGCTTCAACTGGTTTACTGACTGGTTTGTCATGCCCATCGTGGCGGTGGGAGTGAAGATACATGCGGGGTGGAAACGGCCGTTGGGCCGCCTGCTGTTATGGAGTTTGCGTAAATTTTCTAAACCACCTTATGGCACGATTCTGCGTTTGGAAGCACGCGGCACAAAGCACGGTCAACCTTATGCGCTGGATGTGCAGATGACGCATGAGGATGGCTACGTATTTACCGCGATTCCGGCGGTGGCGTGTTTGCTGCAACTGTTGGATGGTTCGGCTAGACAGCCAGGTTTGCAGTGGCAGGCGCTCATTGTGGAGCCAGAGCGGTTTTTAGCCGATATGGCGCGTCTGGGCATTGATATCCAGGAAAGCGAGCCGGCGATTGAGCCAGTCATGAATCCGGCCTGAGTTTTATTGCCTCTTTGGTGGCGCGTGGTATATCCTTGCTGGTAGGAATGGTCTTATTGCAACGAGAACGGCCGTTTCCCGTAAAGTTGAACGATTCTTGAAACTTAGACGAGACAAGTCTTCACTGGAGAAACTATGCGTATCATTTTATATTTAGGAAAGGGCGGGGTTGGCAAGACAACAGTAGCGGCGGCAACGGCCGTTCGCAGTGCGGAATTAGGTTACAAAACATTAGTCGCCAGCACCGACATTGCCCACAGTCTGGCCGATTCACTGGACTTACCTCTGAGTTCTGAACCTGTGCAGATTGCCGAAAACTTGTGGGCGCAAGAAATCAGCGTCGTGGCTGACATCCATAGCAATTGGGGAACCTTGCAAGCCTTCGTTTCCGAAAATATCACCAGCAAAGGCATCAGTAACGTGGTTGCCGATGAACTGTCCGCCTTCCCGGGCATGGACGAGATTGTCAGCTTGCTCCACATCAACAAACAGGCCACTGAGCAAAACTTTGACCGCGTCATTATCGATGCCGCCCCAACCGGCGAGACTATTCGCCTCCTAACTATGCCCGATACCTTCCGCTGGTATGCCGGGCAAATGTCCCGCTTTGAGACAGGGGTGATGAAGGCGATTAAGCCGTTTGCTAGCCGTATGCTCAAAGGGCCAGCCGAAATCATGGCGGCGTTGGAGAAATTGGACGAGCAAACAGGTGAATTGCGCAAAACATTGAGCGATCCTGAAATTAGCAGTTATCGCGTGGTTTTGCAGCCAGAGAAAATGGTCGTGCGAGAAGCCGAACGTGCTGTGAGTTATTTGGGTCTGTTCAACTACCCGGTAGATAGCGTGATCATCAATCGCATCTTGCCAGATACGTTAGGCGAAGGGGAGTTCTTCCAGAAACGGCGCGAGTTACAGAATAAATACCTGGAAATGATCGAAAACAATTTCTCGCCGCTGCCGTTATGGCGTGCGCCCTACTATTCAAATGAAGTGGTAGGAATCGAGGCACTGTCCCAGCTCGCTTCCGATTGTTTTGGCGACAGCGATCCGGGTGACGTGTTCTATCGCGGTGCGTTGCAAGAATTTGTTGAGCTGCCCGATGGCGGTTATCAGTTGCGTATTCCGATTACGTTTGCCTCCAGTGGCGAGGTGCGCTTACGCAAGCGGGGTGATGAACTGTTTATCACCATCGGCAACTTTAAACGCGAGATGATTTTGCCTACGGTTCTGGCAAAACGAAAAGCGACTAGTGGTGTTTTGCGCAATGGTGTGCTTGAGATTGATTTTGCGCCGCCACCACCGCCGCCAGATGAAACGGCCGTTACTGGAGAGCCTGAAGCGACAGCTTAATGGTTCATTGTTTGTATGGAATTGGAACGGCCGTTGTTGATAACGGCCGTTTTTTTTGCTATTTTCAAATTGAAGAATTTGTATTAAATGGAACTCATGAAGCAACCTTTGAATATTGAAATTTGCGGCCCTGAATTGGGCAAATCCGTAGTTTGTCTGCCAATTTTGCGAGCTTTACCAGATTGGTTTGGCATTGAAGCGTCGCTCGTTCAGTATGCCGCCGAGATTGAGGTACTGCCTACATTTTTGGCGTACAACGATGGGCAGATAATAGGGTTTGTAACCCTGAAACAACACAACCCTTATTCGGCTGAGGTTTATGTGATGGGTGTGCTTCCCGAATGGCATCGCCAAGGAATTGGTCGGATGCTGATGGATCAGGCATTGGCCGGGTTGGTTGAGCAAGAACTGGAATATGTGCAGGTCAAAACGTTAGGTCCATCAAATGCTGACGAGAGATATGCCAAGACGCGGGCTTTTTATGAATCGATGGGATTTAGCCCTTTGGAAGAATTTAAGCAAATTTGGGGTGAACAAAATCCTTGTTTGATCATGATTAGGAAACTTTGATGGAAATTCAACTCTATTCAAAAGAAAAATTTGACCAATGTGTTGAAATATTCATCTCAAATCAACCTAAATATTTTGCAGAATATGAACTGGCCGAGTTTGAGGTTTTTCTCGAGAAAATGACAACAAGTCACCCTTATTTTGTCGTTATTGACGATGGGATGGTGACGGCGTGTGGCGGATATGCAAAATTTCAAAACCAGATGGTTTTGACTTGGGGCATGGTGCGGCGGGATCTTCACGGAAAGGGATATGGCAAAGCGTTAACTTTGTATCGACTTGATGTTATCAAAGCGGAGTATGCTAATTCCTCCGTTATGATTGACACGTCTCAACATACGAAAGGCTTTTATGAAAAGCAAGGGTTCGTGGTTCAATCTATTGAAAAGGATGGATATGATCAGGGACTGGATAAATATATGATGTTGTTGACGCTCGAGTAAATCTTAAGGGGGAGTTATGTTAGAGAAAAGTGGTGGGGAAAACGGCCGTTTCATCACAGCCTATAATGCTTCAAAATTTACCAGAACCAGTTCAACGGTATATTAGGTTAAAAGATGAATATCTTTCTTAGTTTGCTTATTATCGTATGTGCAATTGGATTAGTTTTAAAATATCGTGCTTTTATACGCAAGCAAGAGATGATGGTTGTTTATCCATACCGTCGTTTTGCTTGTTTTTCAAACTGTTTGATGAATCTGTTTTGGTTTGTATTCTTGGTTGGCCTTTTCATCATCGTTTTTGGATATGGTCTTGTCAAAACGTATTATGATGATTTGCTCCTAAACCTTCTATTAACGACAGCCATGATGGTATTTGCGGTTGTTGTTTTTTTAGGTTCTCTTGCTGAGTTAATTTCTCCTGTTCATGTCGATTTTTTTGATAGCCGAATAAAAGGAATATTTTTCTTAGGTGCTTGGAGTTTTATTTTGTTTTTTGGAGTGTTATTGGTGTTTTCTTATATTTTACCTGATATGCCTAACGTAATAAAAGGCTTACAAAGTGGCCCTCAATTAACGATTAGCCATATTCAAGGAAAACATACAGATTATAGTCGTGCCGGTACTGTTTATTATGTAACTATCAATGGTGAAA
Source organism: uncultured Chloroflexia bacterium (assembly GCA_963747345.1). Classification (GTDB taxonomy): domain Bacteria; phylum Chloroflexota; class Anaerolineae; order Promineifilales; family Promineifilaceae. The sequence goes on from CAVVFA010000035.1 coordinate 301,238, forward strand.
GCAGGCGGCTGAAAGATTCTCAGTGGTGGCATTCTTTCGAAACGGGTGATGAGATTTCGTTTTTGGAAAACCCATATTCCCAGATAACGTCCCCAATTTTTCAACCAGATCAAAGCTCGTTCACTTTGACTGGGATTCTCATTATTGTACTTGCACTTTCATTCTGGGTGTTGATGATCTGGTTAGCGTGGGAGGGGTATGTAGAACGATTTGGAAACGGCCGTTTTCTGCCAGACTAGTTGGCGCGACATTTAACGGAACTCGAATAGAGGTGTGTGTAATTTTCACTGTAAGTAACTGGGCATATATTAAAAATCAGTGATTGATGAGTACAATGTTTGAGGGTTGACAAACCAATCTCATTCGTTATACTCGAAATCGATTTCAAAATTTAACACTCTTATCAGGAGCAGCTGAGGGATCGGCCCGATGAAGCTGCAGCAACCCCCGTAACAGGGAAGGTGCTAAATCCGACAGCGAAAGCTGGCAGATAAGAGGCAACCAGATAGTTTTGGCAAGCCTCTTGACACCAGTCAAGAGGCTTTTTTTTGGGAAAATTTAAGAGAATATAGAGGATATTGATCCCCTAACAATATTTGGAGGTATTACCCATGACAACAACTTTTATGACCGCCCCTAGCTTGCTATTTACATCTGAATCCGTGACCGAAGGGCATCCCGACAAAATGTGTGACCAAATTAGTGATGCCGTTTTGGATGCTGTAATGGAACAGGATCCGAACGCCCGGGTAGCTTGCGAAACGGCCGTTAAAACCGGCTACGTCATGCTCTTAGGCGAAATCACCACAACCGCATTCGTGAACGTGGATGATCTCGTGCGTAAAGTCGTCATCGAGATTGGTTTTGACAATAGTGACAAAGGCTTCGATGGCAACACCTGTGGCGTCGTTTCAGCCATTGCCAGCCAAAGCCCCGACATCGCCCAAGGTGTTGACCGCGCTCTGGAATACCGCAGCAATGGCAACGAAGAAGCAGCCATCAACGCGGTGGGTGCTGGCGATCAGGGCATGATGTTTGGTTACGCTTGTAACGAAACTGAAGAACTGATGCCGATGCCCATTCACCTGGCTCACCGCCTCACCAAACGATTGGCAGACGTCCGCAAAGACGGCACCTTGCCCTGGGTACGCCCTGACGGCAAATCTCAGGTCACTGTGGAATACAGCTACGGCAAAGTAAAGCGCATTCATACCGTCCTCATCAGCACCCAACACGCGCCAGAAATCAGCCAAGAAGAAATTCGTGCAGCAAATTATTAAACACGTTATCAATCCAGTTTTGCCTACAGAACTCGTCGATGACGAACTATTAATCTTCGTGAATCCAACTGGCCGTTTTGTGGTCGGTGGCCCAATGGGTGATGCTGGTCTCACCGGCCGTAAAATCATCGTCGATACCTATGGTGGCATGGGTCGTCATGGTGGTGGCGCATTCAGTGGTAAAGATTGCACCAAAGTAGACCGTTCCGCCGCTTACGCTGCTCGCTGGGTTGCCAAGAACATCGTTGCGGCCGGTTTAGCCGAGCGCTGTGAAGTACAGGTAGCTTACGCCATCGGTGTTGCTCACCCGTTGAGCATCAACGTCGAAACTTTTGGCACCGGCAAACTGGACTCCACCCAACTGGAAGAACTCATTAGCGAGCATTTTGACCTGCGCCCAGGTGCTATCATTCGTGACTTAGATCTGCGCCGCCCCATCTATCGTCAAACCGCAGCCTATGGTCATTTCGGCCGTACCGACATTGACCTGCCTTGGGAAAACACAGACAAGTCTAAGGCGCTTCGTGCTTCTGCTGCAAAATTTGCTGTGGCTGCTTAACTTCTTCCATTCCTGGTTTCTAAGCTCTGTCTGGGACGCTCTGCGTCCTCAAGAACGCAGAGCATAGAACGAGTTAGGTTCACATAAGAATAAAAAACTTAGCTTGACGCACGCAATGGGGTGCGTTAGAATCCTATGTCCTTGTGGATAAATTGTCTCCCGCAGGCAGACCTCCATGGTAACATCAACTTGAGGTCATGTCTGTGGGAGTAAAATTGTCAGGTGAAATAAGTGTTTGAAACCTTAGGTGGGCGTCTGCAAACTGTTTTTGATGGCTTGCAAAAACGCGGAAAGTTAACCGAAGAAGATGTAGACAAAGCGATGCGTGAAGTGCGTCTTGCTTTGTTGGAAGCCGATGTTAACTTCAAGGTAGTTAAGAGCTTTGTGGCGCGTGTTCGGGAACGAGCAGTGGGTCATGAAGTGATGCGCAGCCTCACGCCAGGGCAGCAGGTCGTTAAAATCGTCAATGAAGAACTGGTTGCTACACTAGGCGAACCCGGGCGGCTCAATTTGGGCATGCAATCACCTTCCGTGATTATGTTGGTGGGGTTGCAAGGTGCTGGTAAGACCACAATGGCGGGTAAGTTGGCTCTCTTTTTGCGTAAGCAGGGAAGACGGCCGTTACTTGTGGCTTGTGATGTCTACCGGCCAGCCGCTATTGATCAGCTACAAACGCTGGGCAAGCAACTAGACATTCCGGTTTACAGCGAAGGCATTGATGCCAATCCGGTGAACATTGCCAAGAATGGCGTTAAAATGGGCAAGAATACCGATGCCACCGTGGTCATTATCGACACGGCCGGACGCTTGAACATTGACGAAATGATGATGGATGAGATCAGAGCGATTAAAGCTGCGATCAACCCCATCGAAACACTGCTCGTAGCTGATGCGATGACGGGGCAAGAAGCCGTTCGTGTGGCTACAGACTTTAACAACGCCGTACAAATTACCGGCCTTATTATGACCAAAATCGATGGTGATGCGCGTGGTGGTGCTGCTATCTCCATGCGTGAAGTAACCAGTGTGCCTATTAAGTTCTTGGGTACGGGTGAAAAACTTACCGCCATCGAAGAATTCCATCCGGATCGATTAACAAACCGTATTTTAGGCATGGGCGATATGATGACACTTATCGAAAAAGCCCAGACTGAAATGGATCAAGATGAAGCCCAGAAAGCGGGCGAACGGATGATGGAAGGCAAGTTTGACCTGGAAGATTTCCTCAAGCAAATGCAGCAAATTAAGCGCATGGGGCCAATTGGTCAATTGTTGGAAATGATTCCGGGTATGGGTAAAATGACTGGTGGTGTGGATTTGAGTGGTGCTGAAGGCGAATTGAAACGCATTGAAGCAATCATTTATTCCATGACAATCAAAGAACGGCGTAATCCAAAGATTATCAAAGCTAGTCGCAAGAAACGTATTGCGGCTGGTTCAGGTGTCACGGTTCAAGAAGTAAATCAGCTCTTGAAGCAGTTCCGTGAGATGCAAAACATGATGAAACAATTGCGCGGTGGTGGTAGAGGGCGCAAGGGCCTAATGAATATGTTAGGCGGCGGTGGTTTTTAAGAAAGGTTCGTAGTGATGGCTTTAGCCATCAGTGTGTATAATTGATATGCATAAAGTGGTGACTACGAATGGTGATCACGAACGAAAACCCCACTTAATAAGTTAAAAAGTCGTCGAATGGCGATTTCATTAGTCAGATAGTTGCCTAGTCAGATGGTCATTTAGTCAGGCAGTCTAACCGTCCAACTTCCAGACTGAAGCACCAACAGACTACACGACTACTGATAGACAATACTATAAGACTAATAATTTTGGAGATTAAGAAAGAACATGTTACGAATTCGTTTAACTCGAGTAGGTAAAAAACGTCAAGCTAGCTACCGTATTGTGGTTACAGAAGTGACTGCCAAACGGGATGGCCGTATTGTAGAGCGTATTGGTCACTACAATCCTCTGACTGATCCGGCAGAATATCTCATTCAAGAAGATCGCGCATTGTATTGGTTGAGCGTTGGCGCCCAGCCATCTGATGCTGTGGAACGTCTCTTGGTGAAACAAGGTACCCGTGATCGTTTGCAGCGTTTGCATGCAGGCGAATCTATGGAAGTTTTGGTTGCTGAGTATGAAGGTGTGGACTTGGAAGCTGTAGCTGCGGCTGTCATTGCCGTTGAGATTGCTGAAGAGATAGCTGAAATTATCACTGAAGAAGAATAATTCTTTATGAAAGAATTAGTTGAGTATATCGTCAAATCGTTGGTTGATAACCCAGATGAGGTTCGTGTCAACGCCATTGAAGATCGTTCTGAAACAACATTGGAATTATCTGTGGCGGCGGATGATATGGGTCGGGTTATTGGCAAGAATGGGCGCGTGATCAATTCGATTCGCTCCCTTGTTCAGGTATCGGCAGCGAAAGAAGGTAAGCGCGTTAATTTGGAAGTGCTAGAAGCTGACCGAAGCTGATATACGGTGTTCTTTGATCGAAAAAACAAATTCTCGTTCAAATAAGAATGACCAGCGAGGCTTGGTGGAATCTTCTACTGAGCCTCGTTTTTTGGTCATTGGTAAGGTTCTCAGGGCGCATGGTGTGCGTGGTGAGATCCGAGTGTTGCCGCATACAAGTAATGCCGGAACGGTTTACGTGGCTGAAAGAAGTGTATGTGGGTGAACACGATCCGAAACCGGTGGCAATAGAAGGCGTGCGTTTTCACCAAGAATTGGTGTTACTGAAGCTGGTTGGTTATGATTTCCGAGACCAAACGGATGCTTTAAAGGGTGAGACTGTTGCTCGTGCCAAGGGAAGATGCGATTCCTTTGGAAGAGGGTGAATATTATCTCTTTCAGTTGCTTGGTTTGGATGTTTATACAGATGAAGGTCAGTATCTTGGTAAATTGAAAGATGTGATTGAAACAGGCGCGAATAATGTGTTTGTGGTCAAAGGTGAGGGTCAGAAGGATATTTTATTGCCTGATACCAAAGAAGTTGTGACCGATATTGATTTTGATAACGGCCGTTTGACTGTTCATTTGTTGCCAGGATTATTACCCTAAACCTAGTTTTCAGATAATCGTGTTTGGTGTTCACTGAACCCTAGAATTTGACACCACCGTTCATGGTGGTATTTTAGTTCCTATGTCTGAACTTAAATATTGGCTGGGATTTAATATTGTTAAAGGCATTGGGCCGGCCAAGGTTCAGGCGATGCTCGATTTCTTTGGCGAGTTATCGGTTGCTTGGGTGGCTCCCGAAGAACAAGCTTGAGCGCCTTGGAATTGACCAGCGGGCATTAAAAACGTTACGTGAAGCGCGGATTCAACTTGACCTCGATGCTGAATTGGCAAAGGTTGAGGCGGCTGGTATTCAATTGTTGACGTGGCAAATGGCTGAATACCCTTCTTATTTGAAGGAAACGCCAACGCCGCCGCCCCTTTTCTATTTGTCTGGGGATTTGCAAGAGGTAGATCAGTTTGCGGTAGCAGTGGTCGGTACGCGTCGGTTAACGAGTTATGGCCGCCAAGTGACGAAGGATTTGGTGACGGGGCTGGTTCATAATGGCGTGACGGTGGTGAGTGGCTTGGCTCGGGGAATTGATGCGGTGGCTCATCAAACGGCCGTTGATCTCGATGGCCGGACGATTGCTGTTTTAGGGGCTGGCCTGGATTGTATTTATCCATCAGAAAACCGGATGTTGGCTAAACAAATTTCAGGGGGCAAAGGCGCTCTGATTTCTGAATATGGCCTTGGTGTGCGCCCAGAAGCGAAGAACTTTCCACCGCGTAATCGCATCATCAGTGGCTTGTCGCTGGGGGTGATTGTGGTGGAAGCGGGCGAACGCAGTGGCGCCTTGATTACGACTAAATTTGCCCTTGAGCAAGACCGTGATGTATTTGCAGTGCCAGGCAATGTCAATAGTCCGGCGAGCATGGGGCCGAACAGGTTAATTCAGCAGGGCGCGAAACTGGTGACAAAAGTTGACGATGTACTTGAAGAATTAAACTTACATATGGTTGCCGAGAAAACGGCCGTTCAGCTTGCGCTCCCTGGAACGAATGAAGAAGTGGCCTTGTATACGCATCTTTCCGCACAGCCTGTGCATATTGACGAACTACGACGGGAAACAGGGATGTCGAGCAGTGAAGTGAGCAGTACGCTAACATTGATGGAATTGAAGGGCATGGTGCAGCAGGTTGGTGGTATGAATTATGTGCTGTGTCGTGAACCCGAACCTGTTTATGAACTGACATCTGAAAAGGAAAAGACGGAAAACGAATGAAATTAGTTATCCTGTTTGCAGGGATGATTTGCTCTGGTCGGCGGCTTTGGCCGATTAGCCGCCAGAAATCACCGAAACAATTTGAACCGATTCTAGGTAGTAAATCAACATTGCAGTTGGCTGTGGATCGTGTTTTAGATGCGTATGGCGCGGAAAATGTATTTATTTCTACGAATTTCAAATATGTTGACCTTGTGCGCGAACAACTGCCTGAATTGCCTGTGAAAAATGTGATAGGAGAACCGTCTCGCCGCGATTTGGCAGCAGCGGTTGGTCTGGCGATGATGCATTTGGCTCATGCCAGCGACTCTGACGATGAGCCAATCGCCATTTTGTGGGGCGATAATTACATGGATCAAGTTGAGACGTTCCGCGAGGTGTTGGCGGCGGCCGAAACGTTATTAGCGGAGAATAAAGCTAAAATCTTGTTTGTGGGCGAGACTCCCCGATTTGCGAATGAAAACCTGGGCTGGATTGGTTTGGGTGAAGAGCTAGGTAAGGTGGGAGAACGGCCGTTTTACGGATTTAACTCCCTAACTTATCGACCTGAAAAACAACTGTGTGACCAATTTTTTGCGGAAAAAAGCCATGTGTGGAATACTGGCTACTTCGTGACCACCGTTGGTTACATTCAAAACCAGTACCAACACCGCCAACCAGAAATGTGGGCAAAGCTGCAAGCAATTGGTTCAGATATTGGCGAAGAAAGCTATTTGAACACGTTGAATGACGTGTATCCGCAATTGCAATCAATTAGTTTTGACGATGCGATTTTAGAATTCATTCCTCCGACCGATGCGGCCGTGTTGCATGGCGAAATGGGTTGGAGTGATCCGGGAACCTTGTACGCTTTGAAAGAAGCTATCAACCCAGATTTGACGGCGAATGTCACCAAAGGGCAAGTTATCATTGAAGCGGTCTCTGACTCTCTCATCTATAATTATGATGCTAATAAATTAGTGGCCGTTGTTGGCGTTGAAGGCATGATCGTGGTAAATACGGAAGATGCACTTCTTGTGGTTCACAAAGACCAGATTCCATTGGTCAAGAAAATGGTGAATGGATTAGAAGGTACAGATTTAGAAAAATATAGCTAATTAATTGACAGTGCTAATTGTCAATAGACTGGGTTTTTTATGACTGATGAATTGAAGATAGAAGGTTACTGTTTAAAATGTAAGGAAAAACGGGATATGGTATCTCCTCAGGTGGAGTGGGCAGCCAATGGCAGCCCCGCGACGCGAGGTACATGCCCTGTGTGTAGCACGAATATGTACAAACGTGGACATACGGCAGCGCATGATAATCTGCCCAAACCAGAGATTCAACCGAAGCCTAAAAAGAAAGCAGGGGCCAAGAAAAAGTCGACAGCCAAAAAGTCAACAACTAAAAAGTCAATAACCCAAAAGCCAACAACCAAAAAGATTACGAAAAAGACAGAGAATACAGCGTCTCGTTCAGGTAAGTTGGTTATTGTTGAATCACCCGCCAAAGCAAAGACAATTGGGCGTTATTTGGGGAAGGGCTATACCGTAAAATCAAGCGTGGGACATGTGCGCGATTTACTGAAATCCCGCTTGAGTGTGGATACCGATAATGGATTCACACCTGAATATCGTGTGCCTAATGACAAGCGTAAACTGGTAAAAGAGTTGACCGAGTCTGCGGCAAGAGCAAAAGAAATCTATCTGGCAACGGACTCTGATCGTGAAGGTGAGGCGATTGCCTGGCACGTTCAAGAATCGGCTGAAATGGATCCGGCACGTACGAAACGGGTCGTTTTCAATGAAATTACGAAGCCTGCCATTTTAGCTGCATTTGAACGACCTCGTGAAATTGATATGGATCAGGTGGATGCTCAACAAGCGCGTCGGATTTTAGACCGGTTGGTGGGCTATAAGTTGAGTCCGTTGTTGTGGCGCAAGGTGCGTGGCCGATTGTCGGCTGGGCGTGTGCAGTCTGTGGCGGTGCGACTGGTGGTTGAGCGTGAGCGGGCGATTGATGATTTTGAGCCGGTTGAGTATTGGACGCTGATCGCAGAATTGAGCCAACAACAGTATCGAGATGAAAGGGAACGGCCGTTCTTCATTTCAAAGTTCCATAAATTCCAGGGGGAAGAACCGGTTCTCAACAGTGATGCCGATATGCTTCCGCATTTGGATATTTTAGAAAACGCCGCTTGGACGTTGGGGAAAGTGAAGATTGGCACCCGTAAGCGCAAACCAGCGGCACCCTTCACAACCAGTACCATGCAACAAGAAGCCTCACGTAAGCTTAATTTCGGGACAAGCAAAACGATGCAGGTGGCACAGCAATTGTATGAAGGGGTTGATTTAGGCGGGCAAGACGGCACGACGGGTTTAATTACCTACATGCGTACTGACAGCGTGACGGTGTCTACAGAAGCACAAAAAGAGGCGCGAGAATACGTGACAGATAGTTTTGGGGAAAAGTATTTGCCACAAACATCCCCTATCTACAAAACCCGATCAAAATCGGCACAAGAAGCCCATGAGGCCGTGCGTCCTACCTCGGTGATGCGATCCCCCAAGGTCGTGAAAGATCATCTCAAACGAGACCAATATCGGCTTTACAAGCTGATTTGGGATCGGTTTGTGGCTAGCCAGATGGCTGACGCCCTTTACGATACCGTGTCGGCTGATATTTGGGCTGGGGATGCAGATGTGGCGGCTGAAAAACGGCCGTATTTATTCCGGTCATCTGGTTCTTCGCTCAGTTTTGCTGGTTTCCTGGCTCTCTATGAAGAGGCCAAACCGTCTGATGAACCGTCAGAAAATGGTAATGGCAACGTACCGTCTGACTTAACGCCGGGTGATGAGGTGGATATGATGCGGTTGCTGCCAGAACAGCATTTCACGCAACCGCCTCCTCGTTTCTCAGAAGCATCATTGGTGCGAGAATTAGAAGAGAATGGCATTGGTCGTCCAAGTACCTATGCCTCCATTATTTCCACAATTCAGGCGCGTGGCTATGTAGACCGTGAAGATAAACGGCTCGTTCCCACGGAAACGGGACTAACTGTGACTGATTTGTTGGTGGAATATTTCCCTGATATTTTGTCAGCAGATTTTACAGCTCGGATGGAAAACGAATTGGATGAAATTGCAGAGGGAACCAAAGAGTGGGTTCCGGTTATTGCTGAATTTTATGGGCCTTTTGAGATAGACCTTGCTAAAGCAGATGAGGGAATTCCCAAGATTGATCTCAAAAAAGAGGTTGATCTTGTGGGTCGTGCTTGCCCCACTTGTGGTGAAGATTTGCTCTACCGTGATGGGCGCTACGGCCGTTTTATCGGATGCAGTGATTTTCCGAAATGCCGATATACAGAGCAGGTGCTGGCTAAGATTGGGGTCGCCTGCCCTCAAGATGGTGGCGACTTGATTGAGAAGCATACCCGCAAGGGGCGTGTCTTCTACGGATGCGCCAATTATCCTGATTGTGACTGGACGAGTTGGAAACGGCCGTTAGCGGAACCGGCGTGTTCTCGTTGTGGCGGTTTGCTGGTTCAGAAAAATAATACGACTGCTGAATGTACAAAATGTGGTGAGCGACAACCCTATAGCCAGCCTGAAAAGGTAATGGTCGAGGTGTAATGTGGATTTAAATAGTTCGTTGGCGCAGCCCTACAGTTTATAGTTATTCTGCACCAACGAGCGCTACATCTAATACATCAATGGCAAACGTGTGGCCTGACGAAACAAGGCTGATGTCTTCAATGAAACTGGGGGGAGGAAAACCCTGACGGGCTAATTCTCCTAATAAATCTGCTTCATAAAATTGCACCACATTCAAGGGAACTTGAATGTGGGTATCCTGAATGACGGCGCAAGAGATACAGGCATCAGGTGTATTGGGTGTGATGTCTCCGTTGGCATAGAATCCTTGCTGCCAGGTGCGCCGGATGCCATTATCATCTGTGTAGTTGACACGAACGAAGAGCGGACATTCACTACCTTGTACCCCACAAACTCCTAATTCTTGTTGCGTAATAAGGAAGGTGAGTTGAAGCAGTAGAGAGTCAAAGTCAGTAACATCTTGGTCAACAACTTGACGCATTTTAACATCGGCATGGCCCACACCCTCTCTTTGGAATTGGATGGCGGTTTCTCCAGCAACTTCTGAGAGGCTAGAGAGACCTTTGGGTTCATTAGGAAGTTCTACGTTCCAAACGTATACAGACCAGTTATCCCAATAATCATTGAAATCCCCATTTTGGATAAGGTTGCGCTCGATAGCGAGGGGGCCAGTTGGGGCTTCATTTGCCATGATTTCAGCCCGTTGGTTGGAAGCTAATGGCAAGATTTCATTTTGAGCCATAACGATGGTGCTGCCATCTAAAACGGTTACTTGGGAGGATTCGTTGTTCACGAGTATGGCATACTGACCAGTTTCGGAGAAGGTTGCTTCACCATGAGGGGTTGTAATAGTCGTGTGGAACGGGCGCCCAAACGATTGTGGAATGTTCAGTTGAATGCGTCCGCTGTCTAGGTGAATATTGAGCAGTTGATCTTTATCGCTTATCGAAAAACGAGGTGTATCGGCTTCGTTTAAGTTGACGGTTGTGCGACTGTAGATTTGTAAACGGGCGAGTGGGTGGATTTCTTCGTCCGTTGGGTAGACAAGCATGGTCGAAGCTGACGTGGCGTCTGTTAGGATGCGGGAGCCGGGTTGAGTTGATTGCCCAGCTTCTCCGGCAATGAGGACGGATGATTCGTTGAGGACATTGTCGACGCGGACTGTACCCTGATTGGCTTGAACGATGGTCGTTAACGGCCGTTTCATATTCTGCAATGCCGCGTTAACTGTGAGGGGGATAGCGATGGTCATAATTAAGCATAAGCTAAAACTGCCCAGTACAACAATCCATGCTAATCTTTGTCGTTCACGTTGAGGGTATTCGTTTTCTTTGGTCATAGCCAGCGCACCGAAAATTTGTCGAACTCGTTTGTAGCTGTTTTCCAGATATAGTTTACTCTTTCAACCTGTGCGCCTGGAGAGCCGATGTAGAGAAAATTGACCAAAATCTTTAGAACATCTTCTGAACCTTCGGCAATGATACGAACGGAGCCATCGCTGTCATTGCTTACCCAGCCGGTAAGGTTAAGGCGAAATGCTTCTTTTTGGGTGTAATAACGGAAGCTCACTCCTTGTACCCGTCCGTAAACTGTGGCTTCGATTCGTTTATTCATAGAAATTTGTGGATCCCTATCTCCGATTTAACGAAAGAGATTATAGCTTGCGTTGATTTGGGGAGGCAGTCTCAGGAGAGCTTCGTTGATAAAACATTTATGATTGGTAGAGATCGCGGAGGATATGACCGGCGATACCTGGCCCTTCATAGATGAGACTGGTGTAGATTTGTATCAGACTGGCACCGGCATCCAATTTTTCTTTGACATCGCTCGCGGTGGCGATGCCGCCCACCCCGATGATGGGTAGGTTTCCGTTTGTTTGCTGGGCAATGTAACGGATGATTTCGGTACTGCGGGCGGTTAACGGCCGTCCGCTAAGTCCGCCAGTTTCTTCCCGATATTTGCTTGTTAGACCGTCTCGGCTCAAGGTCGTATTCGTGGCAATAATGCCGTCGATATGGTTGTTCTGAATGGCGGATAGAATTTCATCCAGCTCTGTCCAAGTGAGATCGGGAGCGATTTTGACGAATAACGGCCGTTTTTCAATGTGCTGTTCCAAAGCCAACTTTTTATTTTCTACCATCATCGTATTGAGAAGGCTATCGAGATAATTGCCGCCTTGCAACTCGCGTAATCCTGGCGTGTTGGGCGAACTAATGTTGATAGCCAAATAGTTAGCGAAGGGGAAAACGGCTTGCATCACTTTTACATAGTCAAGCGCAGCATGAGAAAGAGGCGTCTCTTTCTGTTTGCCGAGACTAACCCCTAAAATGAACTTGTGGCTTTTGGCGTAGAGGGCGCGGAGGCGGGGAACGGCCGTTTCTACGCCTCCATTTGGGAAACCCATTCGGTTGATTACTGCGTCATCTTCCGGCAAACGGAAAATACGCGGTTTAGGGTTGCCTGGCTGAGGCTTAGGCGTTAGCGTGCCAACTTCTACATGGCCGAATCCCAAAATACCAAGTCCCGTAGCAGCGCGTACGTCTTTGTCATAGCCCGCCGCAATACCGAGTACATTCGGGAAATTGAGGCCACAGATGGATAACGGCCGTTGCTCAGGCAACGTACCAGCAATTTGGCGAAGTACAGCTCGTCCAGCTGCATAACGCTGGGCTTGTTCTAATGCCGTCAATGTCCGGTCATGGGCCTGTTCCGGATCAAACTGTTTAATAGCAGGGAAAAAAAGGTTTTTGTAAAGTTGCATAACTGTACTAATCGTCGTTAAGTTTCAGAACTGCCATAAACGCTTCTTGTGGCACTTCGACGTTCCCGATCATCTTCATACGCTTCTTGCCTTTCTTTTGCTTCTCAAGCAATTTGCGCTTCCGGGAAATGTCGCCGCCGTAACATTTTGCCAATACATCCTTGCGCATCGCTTTCACGGTGGCACGACTAATAACACGTTTACCCACGGCCGCTTGAATAGGAACCTCAAACATTTGCCGGGGAATCTCTTTCTTTAATTGTGTTACCAATCTTTGTCCACGATGATATGCATAATCTTCATGAACAATCATAGCCAGCGCATCAACCGGTTGTTTATTAACTAATACTTCTAATTTGACCAGATTTGAAGCGCGATAGCCTGAAAATTCATAATCCATCGAGGCATAGCCGCGTGTGGCACTTTTTAACTTATCGTAGAAATCGACAATCATTTCGGCTAAGGGGATGTCAAACGTGAGAACAATGCGCCCTGGCGCGGGAAATTCTTGGCTGACATATTCGCCACGTCGCTTCATCGTTAAGTCAGTGATGACGCCATAATACTCCTCAGGTGTGAATAGCTGTACCCGCATCCATGGCTCACGAATTTCTTCAATCGTGCCAGGGTCTGGTAAATCCGCTGGGCTTTCAATGATTTTCACCTCAGAAGTATGTGCCATGACGATTTCATAACGCACCGATGGTGCTGTGGCGATGAGATCGAGATCGTACTCCCGTTCCAACCGTTCCTGGATTATTTCCATGTGGAACATGCCTAGAAAACCACAGCGAAAACCAAAGTTGAGGGCATTCGATGTTTCCGGCTCGTAAACGAGGGAGGCATCATTTAATTGCAGGCGTTCCAGTGCTTCTTTGAGCAGAGAATAATCTTCACCATCACTGGGGAAAAAACCAGCAAAAACCATTGGTTTGACGGCTTCGAAGCCAGGCCATGCCTCTTCTGCCGGATTGTTACGTAAGGTAATGGTATCCCCGACCCGACATTCACGCACCGTTTTTAGACCAGTGGCCACATACCCCACTTCTCCTGCCGAGATTTCTTTTACGGGCTTCATGGCGGGGCCAAAAATGCCGATCTCAATAGGTTCTGTGACGACGTTATTGGACATCATCTTGATCCAATCTCGATCTCGAATGGTACCTTCAAAGACGCGCACGTAGGCAATAACCCCTTTGTAGGTATCATAATGGGAATCGAACACGAGGGCACGTAGCGGGGCATTCGCATCTCCCTTGGGGGGATGTACGTTTTTGACGATGGCTTCCAGAACCTGTTCGATGTTTTCGCCAGTTTTGGCACTGATGGGAACCACATCTTCAGCGGGAATGCCGGTTAAATGTTCAACTGCCGTGGCAACTTCTTCTGGTTGCGCAGCAGGAAGGTCGATTTTGTTGACGACGGGAATGAGTTCGAGATTTGCTTCGACGGCTAGATAAAGGTTGGCGAGGGTTTGGGCTTCAATGCCTTGTGTGGCATCTACGACTAAAACTGCCCCTTCACAGCCTTGCAAGGCACGGCTGACTTCGTAGCCAAAGTCCACATGTCCAGGCGTGTCAATGAGGTTCATCTCATAGACTTCTCCATCTTGGGCAGTGTAATTCATGCGCACGGCAGAGGCTTTGATGGTAACGCCTTTTTCGCGCTCAAGATCCATGTTGTCCAGCACTTGTTCTTGCATTTCACGGTCAGACACGGTGCCGGTTACTTGGAGCATACGGTCAGCCAAAGTTGACTTACCGTGATCAATATGGGCGATAATACAGAAATTGCGTATGTTCTCTTGTTTCATGCCACCAATTATAGCAAAGGTATGCAGATGAAACAGGGAAGGAGAGGGGCAATATTGAAAACGGCCGTTATTGAAGCAAATGAGGTTTCTCAACCCTATTTGCTTCAATAGCAAATACACATTAGTTATATACGACCTGATCTGTCAGCCCTTGCACAAACTCTTCCAAATTTTGTGTAGAACTGCGAGACAAAGACGGCCGTTCTGTAATTAAAACCGATACATCATCCGCCAACTCGCTGCCACTGTCTGTGACAATAACACTGCCTTGCCCAAGATTAAACGTCTTCAATAAAGACTTAACGCGCACATCATTCCGCAAGACATCACCATTGCGCCCACCAGAGGGAAGAACGAGCCAACAATCCTGATTCGGATCAATTGGCTTGTCAGCAAGCGCATAATCGGCCTTGATGCCAACGCCTTGCCGACTAAAAACCAGTTTGTCAAAAAGACTCACGCTTTTTATTGGTAATCCGGCTTGCCGAAATTTATGTAGGAAAACAATAACTTCTAATTCATCAAAACCATCACCAATTAAAATATAGGTGGGGGTTTGTTTTTTCTTACTGTTTCGATACGGTAATGACATGATTAACCTCGTGCTGCTCACAACTCACAAGTTGCAATTAGTTTTCAGAAACTCAAAAATATGTACTGACTGTAATAGACTAGCCCAAACCGCAAGTTGTTCCAGCGCAATATGCGACATAATGTGTTGAAGACCATGGTAATATCCCAGCAAACGTAGGTGTGATTAATATAACTGTAACCAATGCGATGACTAGTAATAAAGCAACTATGAATAATAAACTTGTGTTTTTCTTTGACATTGACATTTTTTTGTCTCCTCTTGTTTTGTTTGACTTAAAATCTTCCGAAATAACCTGCAATAAGCATAATCAAGAATTCGAGGAATGATTTTTAAATCAGCTTCAAGCTGCCTTTAAAGCACCTATAAGGTAACTGTAAAATGAATACATATTTGCTCTAAAACTGCTTTCTGATTTATTATCATGGGTGAAAACGGATGAAAACGAGAAGAAAAAAATGAAGTATCATAATATTTCAACAGATGATGTTCTAGAATCGCTTCGTGCGTGGCATGGCAAAGAGTCAGTTACACTTTGGCCGCTCTCTCAATTGAGGTTGGGATTGCAGATATTGGCTGAGGAAGATGCGTTTAGCAGTATGTCTGGGGGGAAACAAGCAGCAAGAAACCGTGCTATTTTAAATCATGGACTATATGCACTTAAAACACAATCTCCAGATTCAGAGGAACTTCTGCGTGAACGTTTTGAACATCGACGAGATGTATTAGCGGTTGCCAATCGTTTGAATATTTCTGAGTCCAGTATTTATTATCGTCAGAGACAAGCGATTAACCAATTGACAGAAATCCTAAATAGACTGGAGGAGAATGCAAGAACTGACTGGCGAGAGCGGATGGTTGCTAGATTAGATTTGCCAACCTATTCGAGGCTCGTTGGCGTTGAAGAAATATCTCAGATGCTTATTGATAAGCTATCAGAGGAAAATGAACATTTTATTATTGCCATTGATGGTTTGGGCGGTATGGGTAAAACGGCATTAGCGGACAAAGTAACCAGAGATATTATTGACCAATTTGGTTTTGAAGAAATTGCGTGGACAACTGCGAAACAAACCCATTTATCGTCATTAGGGCGATTGAAAGTTGAGAGCGGTCGGCCGGCATTGACGTTTCCTTTATTAATTGAAAAATTAGCGGATCAATTTGATATTCCTGATTTGCCGGAAATGACACAGTTAAAAAGGCAGCAAATTGTAAAAAACTGTTTGAACGAGCGAGCTTGCCTGATCGTGGTAGATAATTTGGAAACGGTTGCTGATTATCGCAGTTTATTACCTGAACTGCGTGCTAATCAGAATCCTACAAAGTTTTTGTTAACCTCTCGCTTGCGGCTGTTTGATGAACCAGGTGTTTACTCGTTATCATTGAAAGAGTTATCTCGGGAATCTGCCTTTGAGTTATTAAGGGAAGAGGCATCGCGGACTGGATTTTCTGTATTAGCAGAATCTCCTGATGAAGAATTACAAAAAATATATGAGGTTGTGGGGGGGCATCCTTTGGCTTTGAAATTGATTGTTGGTCAGTTGCGTTTTCGTTCGTTGTCTAGAGTGTTGGATCGTTATGAAGCTGGCGGGCAACAAAGTTCGGATAAATTATTTGTTTATATTTATCAGGAAATATGGGAAACGTTAGACGATGATAGTAAGACCACATTGTTATCTTTGTCTCAGGCTAGTGAAACGGGGTTCACTTTTGAGCATATAGTATCGATTTCTGGCCTTCCTGACTTTGATGTTGACCGCAGCCTGGAAAATTTAATTCTTCTTTCATTGGTAGATTTAAGCGGGAATTTACAGGAACGTCGTTATAAACTCCACCGATTGACAGAAGTGTTCTTGTTCACTATGTTTAATACATGATGCCTCAGCCCGTTTCCCCTCAATCAAAATGGAAGGAAATATTTGAAAGGCAGCAATTAGCGAATGCAGAACGCTGGCTAGCTATATTGGAACAAGAAGAGAACGTAGCGTCTGTTGTTGTTGCAGAGTATGATAATCTGCTTCGCGCCTTAGAAATATCTTTGCAGAAAGATCAAACGTTTAACTTAGCATGTCGTTTAATAGATCAGCTATTTTCTATTGTAATTGGTTATGGAGATTGGGCGCGTTGGCTTGTTTATTTGGAAGAAGCCATTGCGTTGAGTCGGCATTTGAAAAGTGAGCCTGATGAAGCGGATCTATTAAGTCGTATGGGAGAAATTCTACATTTTAAGGGGGATTATCAACAGGCGCATAATTTATATGATCAATGTATTCAAATATATAAACGACTAGGTGATACGGGAAACTATGTCAATGTATTGGTTAAATTGGCAAATGCTTATGAGCAGCAAGGCAATTTAAAAAAAGGACTCGCTTTATTGGAAGAGGCATTACATGTATCAAAATTGATAGAAGATCGAAAAGTTTTTATGTTGATTAACTTATCGCTGTCTAGTGCATATTATAGCGCGAGAGAATGGCTTCCAGGATTATTATCTGCTCAAGTTGCATATGAATTGGCTGTAGAACTCGGGAATAATAGAGTAGAGATGCGAGCTTTGCTAAATATTATTGCAATTCAAACAGAACTGGGCAATTGGCAAGAAATAGAGGCTATTTCCCAAAAAATAGAAGCGACGTTAGTTGAAGCGGGAGATCTCATTAAATTAAGTCAATTTAAAAATAATATGGGTGTTGCTGCTTTTTCTCAGGAGCAGTTTTATGTAGCTGAAAAGGCATGGCAAGATGCGTTACAAATTAATTTGCAAATAAATCAGCCCGTTGAATTGGCGCGAATTTATAATAATTTGGGGATGGTTTACACAAAATTGGGGGAAATTGATACTGCTGAAGGTATGTTGAAGCGGGCAGTGTCAATATTTGAAGAAATGGAGATGGCGTTTAATTTGGCGAATACGCTAGATAATCTTGCTGATGTTTATGAAAGTCGGGGGGATGCGTTTGAATTTCGACGTGTTTTAAATTTAGCTTTGTCATGGCTGTCAGTAGATTCCACCGAATCACATATTCAAGAACTTGTATCAATTATTAACGGCCGTTTAGCTGCATATTCTAAATAATCCTCTCCTGAGTTCCCCATAATTTGCAGGTGATTTGTAGTTGATTTGCAGGTGATTTGCAGTCGCTTTTGAATTTTATATGTTATTCTTGCGATGAAGATTGAATTTCTATTTACGACGCTGTAGCGGAAGTTTTTTGAGGGGGAGCTAACATTTGAGTAGTATTGTTAGTGTTAGCTCTTAGCTCCCTCTCCTAATAAATCTAAAGCAAATGCTGGTACTGTAATTAGCTGATAACAAAGTGTTTGTTTCGAGCAAAAAATTTGTTTGTAAAGTTATACATTGGTCAGTAAATATGCTAAATAAAGTAACTAAGCCTTCAGAAGTTAAGCCAATTATCCCAACCTCCTCAAATGAGAATATGGAGCAGTTGGGTCTTTTAGCTAGTAGTATTGCGCATGATTTTAATAATTTATTGACGAATATTATGGGGCATATGTCACTTGCTCTTCTAAAAACGTCAAAGGATGATGATGCAAGATTGCATATTGAAAGAGCGGTTAAAACAGCAGAATATGCATCTGCATTAACATCACAATTGCTAAATTATTCGCGCAAGCAATCTCAAGCCCAGTATATTGAACATATTGATTTAAATGAGGTTATTAGTGAAGTGGTTGGTTTAGTTGAGACCGTATTATTAACTGGGCTAGCTGTTGAACTGAACTTGAGTAAAGCATTGCCAAAAATCGAGGCATCACATACTCATGTGCAGCAGATTGTTATGAATTTACTAATCAATGCAGCAGAGGCCATTGATGATCCTGAAAATGGACAATTGAAGGTTTCAACGGGAAGGTGCCGTGCAACCAATTGGGGGAATTCGTGTAGGTTTGTTGATGGTAACGAAATACCATTGGGTAACTATGTTTTCCTCCAAGTTAGTGATAATGGCAAGGGGATATCACCGGAAATACTCTCGAAAATCTTCGATCCATTTTTTTCAACTAAACCAACAGGCAGAGGATTGGGTTTGTCAACGATTATGGGTATTGTAGAGAAATATGGTGGCTATATTCGGGTGAAGAGTGTCCTTGGTAGTGGCACATCGTTTAGAATATTTTTTCCATATCGCTTTGACAATTTTTCTTCCATTCATTAAGGAACGAATTAAACATAGCTGCGATGAGCTATCAATCAGTGTTTCAATAAGATATGTTTGGGAGAATCTGATTCGGGACAGCTTAAGTAACTATAAAACTGGTATGATTAATACTATTTTAATTGTAGAAAATGAACCTTTTGTTTTGGATGCAATGGAGGAGATTCTTGCCTCTGGTGGATTCAAGTCTATTTGTGTTCGTGATGGGAATCGGGGCGTTGCTACATATCAAGAGCGTTCTAGTGAAATCGATGTTGTTATTTTGGATATGAATTTGCCAGGCATGGCGGGGCCAGAAGTTTATCAACTCATGCAGCGTGTTAATCCTGATGTGAAGGTGATTGTTTCTTCAGGTTATGATGAATATGATGTGATTGAAAGATTTGGGGAGCCTAGACCGACATCGATTTTGAAAAAACCATTTAATGCTCAAATGCTCCTTGAGCGGGTTCAATCTGTGCTTTCTTCTTGAATTTCTGACGCTTGCTTGATTTTTTCTTCTATGGCCGCTTGATTTTGTAACGGCCGTTCCCCCACATGAAACCACGCTAAAAACTCAATATTGCCGTTAGCCCCTTTGACTGGAGAACAAATTAAATCGACAAAGGCAAAGCCGTTATTTTGTGCCCAGTCGATAGTATCTCGCAGCACTTGTTGGTGAACGGCCGTGTCTTTGATGATGCCGCCTTTGCCCACTTGCTTGGGGCCTGCTTCAAATTGTGGTTTGATAAGCGTGACAATATCTGCTTTTTCAGTCAGCCACTTTTGCACGGCGGGTAAGATGAGCCTGAGCGAAATGAAAGAGACATCAATGCAGACAAATGAAACGAGTTCGCCTAATGTTTCTAAATAACGGGCATTGGTGCGCTCTATGACTTCTACTCGGTCATCCTGGCGTAAATTCCAGTCTAACTGTCCATACCCGACGTCAATTGCATAGACTTTTGCCGCCCCGTGTTGCAGCAAAACATCGGTGAACCCACCTGTACACGCGCCGACATCCGCACATAAACGGCCGTTTACATCAATATCAAAGGTTTCCAGCGCCCCGTCTAACTTAAAGCCACCACGCCCCACAAATGGCATCGGTGTTTTGAGCGTGATTTCTGCATCATTGGGAACGGCCGTTCCCGCCTTGTCAATACGTTCCCCATCAACAAACACCTCGCCAGCCAAAATAAGAGCTTGCCCCTTTGCTCTGGTAGGGGCAAGCTCTCTTTCAACCAATAACTTGTCGATGCGTGTTTTGTTTTGTGCCATAGAAAAATTTATGGAGTAGCTGCTGCCGTTGCTGTTTCAGATGCTGAGGTTGCTGTCGCGCCTGCATAGGCTGTTGCTGTGCCAGCTACTGATGTGGCTGTGCCGTTTGCATTTGCCGTTGCCGTTCCTGCGATAGCAGTGGCTGCGGCTGATGTGGCTGTTGCATTTGGTGTTGGCAAATCAATACGTTCGATTAAAAGTTGAATGATAGCATCGCCCGTGCTTTCATAATACTCTACCGTCACTTTTTGCGTGCCTGAGAGTTGTTTGTTAACCGAAAATGTTTGAGGACTGGTCAGATTCATAATCGTCTCATTCCCCACTATGATTCTTACCCCATCATCAACATTGACGGTGAATCGGTAAGTTGCCGAAGATCCAAAATCATAATTCTTAAACCAACGAATTGAAAAGTTGTCTGATGGCAAAGCACTTGGAGAGCCCGTTCCCCAAGTAAAATTGATGGCGTTATCTTGGCGTATGTAGAGAGGTGGTTGACCAAAACTCCTATTTGCATAATATTCGCCAACCCACGCATTTTCGACAGCTTGCTGCCACCCGACAGCAATACGGGCGTCACCCTCACCCTCAAAATATTCGACCCGAATCCGATGTTGTCCACCAGATAATGAGCGATTGCCAAAAAGGACTCGATTAGATGCATTTGTCCATTGATCAATGACTGAACCATCATCTACATAAACACGAACCCCATCATCACTAAAGGCGTAGAACAAGTAATTTGTGGCGTTGAAATCGGCATTCAGCAACCAGCGCGCAGAAAAATTATTACTGTTGACCGCTGAACTGGGTGAACCTGTTCCCCAATTATTCAAAAGGAACAAACTATTTAGCGTTTGTACCGGCTCATCGCGGGCAAGAACAACGGGATTTTGTAAATTTGTGTTGTTGAAATAGTTGGCACGCCAATTGCCCGGAATAGGAGTGGCTTGTGCGGCGGCTGCGGTGGCAGTGGCTGCAATTAGTGTCGTATTAACTGCTATCTGGGTTGCGGTTGCCGCTACTTTTGTTTCTGTTATAGCCTGGGTAGCGGTAGCTGCTATAGATGTTTGGGTGGAACGAGGAATGGCCCTTGTCACAGTGGAAACGACGACTGGATTCCCACTGCCGCCGCCCGTAATGATTCGGTTTGTTGAAGACCCTGTAACATCGCCCGCCGCTCTGGTGTTTACTTCTGCCGGAACGGCCGTGTTGACAAAGGTTGGCGTAAGATACGGTGTACTAGATGCACGCGGCGTCCAGGTGGGGGTATAGGTTGGCCCTGCTGGATCATAGGTGGCACTGGGGGTTGTGCTGGGCGCTTCGGCAACGGCCGCTTGCGTTGGCAATTCTGCCGCTGAATCACCACCAGAAGGTCTTTGATAGAGAAGTGCCATGATGCCACAGGAAAAAAGAATCAATAACACAATAGCTACAATGAGCCAAATAGGCACACCACTGGAATTTTGTTGTCTTGGACTTTGCGTTCCAGACATAATCTGCCACTCCTTACCTGCTTACCTAAACAGTACACGTTACTTTATGTATACGTGCTTTAGTTTACCATAAAATGATTAACTCTGGCTACATACAATAATTAGCTTTGTTTTAGGTGGTGGAGCCAGTCTTGGAAGGCATCGTTTAAAGATTGGCGTAAGTGAATTTCTGGCTTCCAGCCTGTGTCATTGGTTATTTTTGCATGACTGCCATAAAGGCAGGGCGTATCTGAGGGACGCATTCGTTCTGGATCATAGACTACTTCCACATTTATTTCTGCCGCCTCAATGAGTGCATTCAAAAGGTAGTGGATTGAGACGGCTTGTCCCGAACAAATCAGGTAGCCCTCGCCGGGCGTGCCTCGTTCTGCCAAGATTTGGTAGGCACGCACCACATCGCGCACATCGGTGAAATCGCGGCGAGCATCTAAATTGCCGACTGAGATAATGGGCGGCTGTTGGCCTAATTTGATGGCCGCAAGTTGGCTGGCAAAATCTGGCACGACAAATCCGAGCGCCTGTCTGGGGCCAATGTGGTTGAATGGTCGTGCTTCTACTACGGGCAAATCGTATCTTTCAGCGTAAACGGCCGTTAACTGCCCCGCCGCATATTTACTCACCCCATAAGGATGGCGGGGTCTCGGCCACGTATTCTCCGTTAAGGGCAAATCTTCCTCAGTCACATACCCGTAAATTTCGGCACTAGACACCACCACCACCCGAGGCCGACCGTAGGCAAGCGCCGCTTCCAGCAGATTGGCTGTGCCGCCGGTGTTGATAGCAATCGTTAAGGCAGGGTTATTCCAGGAACGGGCAGGGTAAGCTTGCCCCGCAAGATGGTAGACAGTATCCGGTTGCGCTTGCTGAACGGCCGTTTTCAAGGACTCCAAGTCGAGCAAATCACCATTAATCCCGTGCAGGTTGGCATGGTCTGGCAACGTTTGGTGGCTGGTTGCCGGGTGTGTCAGCGCAAAAATCTCATGTCCCTGCTCTAAAAGAGCGTCAACGAGATGAGAACCGGCAAAACCTGTGGCTCCTGTGATAAAGATTCGCATAGATATTCCTGTTAGCTAATTTAGTCTGGATGAATTATACCTGAACGACTATGGGTGAACAGGGAACAGCGAGTTTTCAATTAGCGCAAAATACGTTTGTCGTCTACCCGTTTTGTGATTTTGATATCATCCAGATGCTCTAAGAGGGCGATGGCGTATTTGCGGCTGGTTTGAGCAGATCACGGGTTTGGGCGGCGTCGATTTCGCCGTTTTTCTGCAAAAATTGGATAATTTGGTTGGTAAATTTGTCGTATTCTGGCTGGGCATAGACGACCTCGTTGTTGACTTGCTTGAGCTGGCCTAAATCGAGCAAAGCAAAATAGACATCATCCCCCACGGCCGTTTTGCAATCCTTAACACTCGGAGAAATCACCCCATCCGCCGACATGCGCCGCATTAAATTGGAAACGGCCGTTTCCTGTTTCGGTGAGAACGCAATTTGATGGTTGGGTTGGCGCAGCAGCGTACCTTCTTCAACAACCAACTCGTTCTCAATGGCTGCCTGGATGAGCGGATTGAAGACATCGGGCGATAATTTAAGGCGGCTGCGTAGTTCTTCGCGCGGCATACCCAGGCGCAAGGGGTTTTCACGATGATACTGTTGGAGATTGCCAACCAGTTTATCCAACAGACCTTGCCAGCCGACGCGCGTCAATATCTGCTTGTCCAGGGTGACAATCTGGTTTTCGGCTTCCAATTCAGCCAGGGCAGTAACGGCCGTTGCTTCATCCATGCCTGATTGTTGCAAAAGTTTGCTCTTTGCTACTGGCTCGATGCGGCGCAGCGTTTGCAGGAGCAGTTCCGATGGGGTGCCTTGGGCCAACGTTTCCAGCCGGGCCACCACATCGGGGCGGAAGCGGCGGTGACGGCGGCCCGGATGCGGGTCTAGCACCAGCCCGCCGCCCAACGTTTCCCCAGGAGACGGGCGGCGCAAAATGTAGCGGTCTCGGCGAGCCGCTGCAATCGGTTCCGAAAGCGCCAATTGCAGCCAACCCGTTTCGCCCGGATTGATTTGCTTCGCGCCCAGCACTCGTGTTCGCGCCACAACTTCGGCCGCGCCCACAAACAGTTTCACTTCCATATTATGTTTTAACGGCCCAGAAGCATCTGCCAAATGGCGATACGAGGTATCCAGCAAAATCGTGTGACTGATGACGCCGGGGGCAGCGACCACATAGCCGCGCCGTACCTCATCCTTGTCCACGCCGCTGATGTTGATGGCAACACGACTGCCCGGCAGCGCCGCATCCAGCTTGGTTTTGTGCGTTTGCAAGCCGCGAATACGCCCTTTTAACGCCGAGGGTTGCAGTTCAACCAGATCACCAATGCGAAAACGGCCGTCGAGCAGCGTACCCGTCACCACTGTGCCAAAACCGGAGAGGCTAAATACACGGTCAATGGGTAAGCGGGGTCTGCCCAAGTCAGGGCGTGGCGCGGCGGCAGAGAGCTGCTGCCACAATAACTCGCGTAATTCTGGCAGTCCTGCTCCCGTTTTGGCGGAGACTGGCACAATGGGGGCATCGGCCAAGATGGTGCCGGCAAAGGTTTCATGCAAATCCAGCGTCACCAATTCCAGCCAATCGGGGTCGTCGATGAGGTCTGTTTTGGTGAGGGCGACGATGCCGCCGCCTACATCGAGCAAGTCTAAAATGGCTAAATGTTCACGGGTTTGGGGCATGACGCCTTCATCAGCGGCCACCACAAACAGGGCTAAATCAATACCGCCGACACCAGCCAGCATATTTTCGATGAAATCTCGATGGCCTGGCACATCAACCACGCCCACTTCTTGGCCATCGCCCAATTTCAGCCAGGCGAAACCCAGGTCGATGGTCATTTCGCGTTCTTTTTCTTCACGCAAGCGGTCGGGATCGATGCCGGTGAGGGCTTCTACGAGAGTGGATTTGCCATGGTCTACATGCCCGGCTGTGCCGATGACGTACATAAGGATTACGAGATTGGAGATTAGAGATTGGAGATTATGCTGCCTTAATCTCTAACCTCTAACCACCGTTAAATTGTTTATTCTTCGCGGATGGGGACAAGCGCCGGTTGACGGCGACGGTTAGGATTCTGGTTGATGGCTTTTTCTACTTCTTCCAGCCACAGGCGCGGCCATTGCTTGAGGGCATCTGCCTGGGCTGTTTGCACCCGCCACAGGGTATCTTTGTCCATTTCGGCTTGTTTGATTGATTCTTCTAGCAGGATTAGCTGTTCACCAATCTGGCGCATCTGCCGATTGAGGGAAGACCAGCGTTGTTCAAGCTCCATGTCGTACGATTTCCAGCGTTTGTCATTCTCCAGGACGAAATTGTCCCATAAGGATTGGTTGCGGTGGGACTCGACTCTGAGGAGTTCGGCGGCATCGCGCTGCTGCTGCTCGATTTGAGCTTGCCAGGGAGCCAGGGTTTGCACGGCCATTTTGGCTTCTTTGTACTGGTCAGAAAAGGAGACCCACTCCCGCGAAAATTGTTCGATGGTTTTGGTCTGCTCGTCTAGCTGCTGCCGCCAGTTTTCCAGTTTTTGATTTCGTTCGTATTCGCCAATTTGGATTTGTTCCATCCAGTTTTTGGTTGAATCACGAATATCTTGTTGGGCGTCAACGGCCGTTCTCACGTTAATATCCAGTTTGCTCAAATTGCTGGCAAGAATGTCCAATCGATCCTCAATAGGTGACCAACGTTTGTTGACACCAATCATATTGGTCTGAATTTCATTGAGGTTGCGGGCGTTTTGTTTCTCTTTTTCTTCGAGGAAGGAGAGGGAGTTTTCCCAGGAATCAACGCGATTTCCCACTGTGCTGATTTTATTTTGTTGTTGACCGATGAGGGTTGCCAGCCGATTTTCTTCTGCTTGGCGCAGTTCCATTTCTCGTTGTAAACGGCCGATGGCGGGCAGTTCCTTGCGCACGTCGGCAATTTCACGAACGTTTGACTCATGCTCGACACGGCGCATCGCTTCCTGCTCTGATTCAGCTTGAAGGCGGCGTTGGTCGTATTGTTCGATGAGCTGCACCATTTCGTCTTTGAATTGGGTGAGCTGTACGTCTACTTGCGGGATGCGGGAAATTTGCGCGTTTAGTTTGGATATTTGTTCTTCAAGTAATTTGATGCGCTGATCCCGTGCCGAAACATCTCGTTCCCGCACTTCTATTTTTTGTTCAAGTTCGGCAAATTTGCGACTGCTTTTGCGCCGTTCTTCGTCCAGCCATTCGAGTTGTTTGCGCAGGTCTGCTATTTCTTGTTCTTGTGGTGTTATCTGTTTATTAGCCATGTTCGCGTTCCTTTGAATTGGGCTTTGTATCAGTTTGCATTATAGCTTGCGCGGGGCGTGAGGGCGAATAGCAGGAGAATTGCTAATTAAACGTTTTGCCCGTTGTTCTTTGCTCCATTACAATCTGCCCATGCATATTGGAATTGATTGTCGGCTGCCGTTTTACCAGATGGGTGGCATTAGTCAGTATACGATTTATCTCATTCAAGCGTTGGCGAAAATTGACCAAGAGAATCGGTACACTATTTTTCACAGCCGTAAAGACGGCCGTTCTTACTTACCATCCTCTCCTAATTTTCAACGGCGTAATGTACGGACGCCTGCCCATCACCGTTTTGAGCGACAGGCGTTGGCGGCGGAACTACTGCCGTACCGCCTGGACGTGGTGCATAGCCCTGATTTTATTCCGCCAGCGGCCGGTGCAAAACGAACTCTCATTACCGTTCACGATCTCAATTTCATCTTTTACCCGGAGTTTTTGACGACGGAGAGCTTGCGTTATTACCGAGACCAAATTGCGTGGGCGGTGGCGAAGGCTGATCATGTTTCGGCCGACAGCGAGGCGACCCGTCAGGATGTGATTGACCGTTTGCAGGTGCCACCGGAAAAAATTACGACGATTCATTTAGCGGCGAATCCTTTGTATGAACGGCCGTTTTCCCCAGCAGAAATCGACGCCACATTAAGCCAACGCAATCTGCCACGCGGGTTTGTTTTGGCGGTTGGCACACTGGAACCGCGCAAGAATTTGCCGATGTTGATTCGGGCGTATGGGCAAATGGTGCAGGAAACGGCCGTTGACGTGCCGCTGATTCTGGTCGGCGGCAAAGGCTGGATTTATGATGAGATTTTCGCCACGATTGACGAGTTGGGCTTACGGGATAAGGTGCGGCATTTGAGCGGTATTTTTGATGAGCAACTGGCGCATCTGTACCACGCGGCGGGGGTGCTGGTTACACCGTCTACATATGAAGGCTTTGGTCTGCCTGCGCTGGAAGCGATGCATTGTGATTGTCCGGTGATTGTGAGCAACTGCGGCTCCCTGCCGGAAGTGGCGGGTGAGGCTGGCATGTTGCTCGACCCAGAAGACGAGACTGCCTGGGCTGAAGCGATGGCGCGGGTGCTGCTGGATTCTGAGTTGCGGGATGAGATGGTGAGAAACGGCCGTTTGCAAGCTGCTAAATTCACCTGGCAAAAAACCGCCGAAATGACCCTGGCACTTTACAGGGGAAACCTATAAGAGATTAGAGATTGGAGATTAAACCAATCTCCAATCTCCCTTCCCAAACAAATGACAAGCATTCTAATTTTGACACCCCAATTACCCTATCCGCCGCATCAAGGGACTAGTTTGCGAAATTTCCACATCATTCGTGGCTTGGCAGAGCGGCATGATATCACCTTGCTCAGTTTCTTGGAGGACAACCAGTCGGCTGATCCAGGTGAAAATGAGCCGTTGTTTGCCTTGTGTGAGCAAATCGTGACGACGCCCGTGCCGCAGCGCACCAAGGGCAAACGGTTGGCGCAGATGGGCACAACGCTGCTGCCCGATATGGCGCATCGGCTGTACAGCGTGGATTTTGATGTGCAACTGCGCCAGCTTTTGGTGCAGACACAGTTCGATATTGTGCAGGTGGAAGGCATTGAACTGGCGCGTTACATCCCCACCATCCGAGAACTAAGTCCCGCCAGCAAAATTGTGTTTGACGACCACAATGCAGAGGCTGAATTGCAGCGGCGAAACATGGAAACGGATGCCGCGATTCCTAAACGGTGGCCGGCTGCTGCTTATTCCTGGGTGCAGGTCGGGCGCTTGGAGAAGTTTGAGGCTGGGGCGTGTGCGGCGGCGGATTGGGTAACGGCCGTTTCCGAAGCGGATGTAGCACATTTAAAAAACCTTTTTCAACGCAAAGGGGCAAAGGTGCAAAGTCGCAGAGAAAAATCTGCGCGATCTGCGCAATCTGCGGATGAGTTTTTTATAACCGCTATCCCCAATTGCATTGATGTGACGAAATACGCTCCGCCAGAGGACAATTCATCCTTCATCCTTCACCCTTCATCCTTTGATTTAGTTTTCTCCGGAAAAATGGACTATCGCCCCAACATCGACGCCGTGTTGTGGTTTGCGGATGCGGTGTGGCCTCAAATTTTGGCAAAACGGCCGTTATCAACCTGGGCTATCGTCGGACAAAAACCACATGCACGGCTGGAGCGGTTGAGAGAGATGGCAGGCGTCACGGTGACGGGTTGGGTAGACAGCGTGCAGCCGTATCTGGCGGGGGCTGGTGTCTACATTATGCCGTTTCGTGTAGGCAGTGGCACACGCTTGAAACTGATTGAAGCCATGGCCTCTGGTTTAGCGATTGTGAGTACGCGCATTGGCGCAGAAGGGTTTCCGGTGGAAAACGGCCGTGAGATTGTATTGGCTGATACGGAAGATGAGATGGTAACGGCCGTTCTCGACTTGCTAGACAATCCAGAAAGAAGGGCGGCCATCGGCCAAAATGCCATCCAGTTTGCCCAAAACTATGATTGGCGGGTTGTCATCCCCCAGTTTGAAGCGATTTATGAGCAGTTGCTGACGCTGCCTGAGAACTGAAGTCAACAGGCAGCGTTTTCAGTGCGTTTTAACGCACTGAAAACGCCGCGTCAACCTGTTTTAACAGGTTTTTTATGGCATCTGGGCATTTCAATGCCCAGTGCAAACG
The DNA here is from genome assembly GCA_963747345.1 of uncultured Chloroflexia bacterium. GTDB lineage: Bacteria > Chloroflexota > Anaerolineae > Promineifilales > Promineifilaceae. The sequence continues at coordinate 330,101 of CAVVFA010000035.1, forward strand.
GACAACGAATAATGAATAATGAGCCAACAATCGGACGTTTTTTGGGTGGTGTGGGAGCGCTGATAGTTAATCCTGAGAACGATACCTACCTCTTACTCAAGCGAGCGGCGACAAAGGATTTTGCCCCTGGCGTGTGGGAATGTGTGACGGGGCGTGTAGACCAGGGGGAAGGGTTTGACGAAGCGGTGGTGCGGGAAGTGCGTGAGGAAATTGGGGCGGGAGTGCAGCCGCTGTATATTTTGGGGACGACGCATTTTTATAGAGGAACGGCCGTTCCTGAAAACGAACTCATTGGCATCATCTACCTCTGCACGATTGCTGATTCCACAACTATCACCATTAGTGAAGAGCATGATGACTATTGCTGGCTAACCGGCGCTCAAGCTCTAGAAGATGTTAACGGGTGATGATGCTACCACCGCTTGGACACGTAGTGTTATTCAAAAAGCGGAGGCCATTAAACCTTATTTATCCAACAGTTTCCTGTCACAAAATCATAAACTCGGCTTTATGTTAAAGTGAACCACTATTTATTGTTGAGGTATTTAAGTTTCATTTGTTAATCTTGCTTTCAATGGAAGATAATGCAAATATTTTTCTGTAAAAACATCCTACAAGAATTGCTTGGTGATAAATTCGTCGGCTGATGGATATGTGGACAACTTTCCGTAAACTCCAAGTTGCCCACATATCCACAGCCGCTACGACGGTCAGCCGACTAATACAGAATCTTTACATCACAGTTCGTTTAACTGCATATAAGTGTATCCAGTCACCCATTCTTCGCTGGTTTCCATCACAATGGCTGTGACCAAGCGCAGGCAAGAGGCCTCGTTCGGGAAGATAGCAGCAATACGTGAACGACGGCGAATTTCGCGGTTCAATCGTTCCAGCCCATTGGTCGTCCGCAACCGGCGTTGATGATGGGATGGGAAAGCAAAGACGGCAAAGCCATCTGGCAGATTTTCTTCCATCCAGACAGCTAGACGCGAGGCCGACTTAGTATATTTCTGCACCGTTTTTGCGAGCAAGGCCTCTGCTTCATATCGGTTTGCGGCATTGAAAATGGCCCGAATATCGGCAGCAACTTCTCGTTTCATGCTTTGTCGTGGTACATATCCCTGAGCATTTTGCTGGAGATGGAATTGACAGCGCTGCCAGGGAATCCCGCCAAAGACTGCTTTACGCGCCTGTTTTAGACCTGCGTGGGCATCGCTAACAATCAATTCTAGCCCGCTCAACCCACGGGCAACCAAGTTTTGAAAGAAGGTGCGCCAATGAATTTCCTGTTCACTCATCGCCACAGAAACGCCCAGAACTTCTCGCTTGCCAGTCTCGTTGACACCGACGGCGATGAGAACGGCTGCATCTCGCACTTGCCCATCTTGACGCACTTTTTCATATCGAGCATCCACATAGAGATAGCGGTACTGACCTAACGGCCGTTCCCGCCATGCCTGGAGTTGTTCATCCAGCAGCGCTGTTGCCTGGCTAACTTGCGTGGAAGAGACTTCAAACCCACACAGCTTCTCAGTAATGGCCGATACTTTACGAGTAGAGACACCCTGGATGTACATTTCCGCCAATGCCAGTTTCAAAGCACGCTCGCTGCGCAACCCTTTCTCTAACGATTGGGGATAGAAGGTTCCATGACGTACTTGTGGCACATCGAAAGTAACTTGACCCATGCGGGTAGCGACGGTTTTGGGCTTGAAACCATTGGCGTGGTCTCGTCTTTCCAGAGTCCGTTCATATGGCGCTGCACCCAAGTACGCCTGCCGCTCCATTTGCATAGCGGCGTTAATCAGCGTGCGCATCAGCGCTGGAATGGCATCCAGCCCTTGTTCGGCTATTTGTTCAAGCAATTCAGTTGGTAAGCATACTATAGAAAATAGGTCAAGGCCCAAATTGCACCTTAATAAAGCGCATGAACCTACCCCCGGCAGACAGACTAAAATCAGGTTAGCTGGGGTCAGTTCCAATATTAAGAAAGCTGGTTAGCCAGTATCGGTCAAGTCGCAATCATAGGAGCAAAACCGGCCGGGAGAATGCCTGGTCTCAACCTAGTGCATCCGAGGTCACCTAGTGCCTCAACAAACTTCATTCGAGATAAACAGGCAGGCCGGGGCAACAAGCTTAACAACGGGGTCGCCAAGCGCCCCAAGGTGCAGTAATCCGCTGTCCCCAAGATGATACCTGTCCGAACCGAGGAACCCTGCTTAGAAGTAGCTACGGATTTGCCCTATTGGTAGACGAGTTGCCAACTGGCAGGGTCATAGTATGTTTGTTGGCGAATTAGCGCCCATAAGATGTGTAACACCTTGCCCATCAAGACCCCAATGGCCTGCAAACCAGAGAGCGGGTTCTTGGGGCGGGTTTTTAGATGCTGGTAGTAGGCGATGAAGGCTGAGTCCGTACGAATCAGATGTAAACAACCAAAGAAGAGCATGGTGCGTAAGGCGGCCCGTCCTTTGCCCGACATGGGTGTAGGACTGCGCGTTTTTTGGCCGGAGTGGTTTGGCGTTGGCTGGATACCAGCCAGTTTGACCAGTTGTTTGGCACTGCTGTACCGTCTGGGGTCACCTATCTCGGCCAGAATACGGGCGGTGGTGACATCACCCAGCGGCAATGACAGCATGTACTCAGCTTCTGGACAGGAGAGAAAGCACGTCATTAGGTGTTCTTTAACTTCGGCTAATTGCGCCTCTTTCAAAGCGAGTTCATCCAGCAAACAACGAATAGTGACCTGATGGGCACCTCTATCAGCCAGACCCACAGATACTTGTGCCAACTGATGAGCTTGATACAGCTTTTTGCGTTGCAGGCGTTTCCCAGTGAAATCAGTTTCAACTCTGGTCAGAAACTCGCTTGCAGACAACTGGCTGATGGCTTGAGCGGCAGCATGTTGCCGCAACATCGCCTGCACCGTCTTACCCGTCAGGGATTTGAATAGTTGCCTCAGTTCGGGAAAACACTGCCCAACAGTGGTATCCAGCAGCCCCTTGAGTCGCCCGATTTCCTGGGTAAGGCGATAGTAAGTGACATGGTATTCTCTCAGTTCGGCATAGACACCGGTCAATCGTTGTGTTTCCGTGAACTTGCCCGTCCGCAACAAGTCGGCAATGGCAAAGGCGTCGCGGTTATCGTCTTTGGACCGGTCGAGTTGGTCACCTTCTCGATGTTTTTTGACTGTGTAAGCATTAACCAATCGGTACTTGATTCCGTATCTGTCCAACTCGGCTGCTATCAGCTTCCAGAAATACCCGGTTGGTTCCATACCCACCAGTATTTCCTCAGTACCGACCTGCTCACAAATTCGTTGCAGTTGTCGGATCAAGTAAGCATACCCTTCCTGGTCATGGCCAAAGCTAAATCGGTTTAACTGGCGTGCTTGCTGGTCAATCACCACGGCTACATTTGTTCGCTTGCCCAGGTCAATGCCCACTAATAGCATTCCTGGTTTGATAATGGCTAATTTCTTTGTTAATGTTCTGCTCACAAGAAGTCTCCTTTTGTTTTGCTTGTTGATTGAAGGTACAAAAGGATACTTCTTGTTTCATATTTTCTATACTAGGTTCACTGAGCAGAGTTGTTTTGTTATGCAGGGCATTCTCTGCGTTTAGGCGTTGGGGTCATTCAGTTGCCCTTACCGCTTTTTAAAGACGTTCATTTTTCGCATTTTTGAACGATTTTCGCTTTGGTTGCACAAAACTTACGCTAACAAATAAACTAACTTGAAATATTGAGCCAGTTCAACCAGGTAAGCAAATAACAGAACGCCCAACGCTAAGACTTTGTCGTTTCGTACCTCACAAAATGCCCTGACAAACGCATAGAGCAACAACACAACCAGTACATCCCCAACCAACGGCCTCACGAATTGATCGTTGATGTATACCGCTATGTACGCTTCTATCAAAAAAACGAAAACAAAAAAGAAGAAATACCTCTTGTTGAAAACCAGTCTCATTTGAATGCACGTTCCTTTGCAATTGTGTGTATTAGGATAATGGTTCAGATGATGAGTGCAAGCACGCAAGTGTTCAGTTTGAAGTTTTCGGGAGGAAAAGATGCTGGAGTCCGGTTTGTAAAGATGATGCCAAATATTGATTCACTAGGGGCTTGGGTATTTATAGGCAAGGATATAGATAAGGAACTAAAAATGGCGATTAGTCATTATTAGAGAAGGTTTGAGAAACGGCCGTTTCCCCTCTATTGTCCCGAAGGTGTCTTCCTGGAGGTAGTTAATAGGTGAAATAATTGCCGCAGAATCAGATTTCGTACCTTCAGATTCCGCTTCCAGATGAAAAACTTAAAAGAAGCGTTTTTATCTCATCTGAAACATTACTGGTAAAATGCATGAGCGCTTCTCCTCCAGTCACCCAGGCATAATCAACAACTTCCTGGCTGTTCGTGATGACCTTTTGGTCATAGGATAGGGTGCAATGATAGTACAGGGCGAGGATATTGGTTTGGGGGATCACTCTTGCAAAAACCAGCGTCGAATCTTCTAGCTCAATCCCAATCTCTTCCCTGAGTTCCCGGTTTAGAGACTGTTGTAGGGCCGCGCCCCTTTCGATTTTCCCACCAGGGAATGCCCATGACAATTCTGGAACATCCCAGTCTTTATCGATTGCATGGAGCGTATCGACAAACGCTATTGGCTCGTTATCGCTATCGGCTGGAACGTCGTTCAACCAAACTATGCAAGATTTCACACCCCAAACTTTACGCTACGCCATTTGCATCTCCCCAACTTGAATCATTTGAACTGGATGACGCTCAATGGACGAAGATTGCGCGACGCCCTGAATACGCCAAACGTCGTGCTTCTTTAGCTGCTGCCGCAAGGCAACTCGTGTTCGATTTCCCTCTAGTGAACTGGCTGTTTTTCTGGTTCTGACCTGGCGAAGTCTGATGTACCACATGTGTCAACTTTCATGTGAACAGATATCTGCAAAAACAGTCAATTTCAGTATACTACTGGTCATGACCCTCATTGACATTAGCCGCCCCCTGACAAAAGTAACGGCCGTTTGGCCCCAATCCCAAGCCTTCACCCTCACGCCTCAACTCAGTGTGCAAAACGGCGACAGTGTTAACTTCAGCAACCTGCTCATGAACAGCCATACCGGCACCCACATTGATGCCCCTTATCACTTCACTGACGCCGGGCAAACCATTGAACAGCTCGATCTACTGCCGTTTTGGGGCATAGCTCAACTCGTCACCATCCACAAAGCCACCGGGTCGCTTACTCCTGCCGACTTCGCTGCCTATGACCTGTCATTAGCCCCACGCTTGCTCGTTCACTCTCCCCTCAGTGATTTGCCGCTCAACCAGTTCCCCGCCGACTGTCACTACCCTAGCCCCGAACTGGCTAATTTTCTCGCCCAACACCGCATTATCCTCTACGGCAGCGACGCCCCCTCCATGGACGCCCTCGACAGCAAAACCCTGCCTGGACACCACGCCCTTCACCATCACGGCATCGCCATCCTGGAAGGACTCGCCTTATCCAACGTACCGGACGGCATCTATGAACTATCTGCTCTGCCGTTGAACATCGTCGGCGGCGCCAGCGCTGTGTGCTGCTGGTTGACCAATTCGAGGAAACATTCACCCAAACCAAAAACGAAGAGACCCGCACCGCCTTCATTAACTTGCTGACAACGGCGGCAGAGGCGACAGGCGGACGCATTGTCGTTTTCCTATCTCTACGCTCTGATTTCATCTCCCACTGCGCCCGTTACCCCGAACTACGCAGCCTGATGAGCCAACAGTTCCAACTGGTAGGCGCCATGGCCCCGCCTGATTTAGCCAAGGCAATCACATTGCCTGCCCTGGAAGTGGGCGCAGAAATTGACCCCGCCTTGGTTTCGCGCATCATGACCGACATGAAAGGCGAACCGGGCACGCTGCCCCTGATGAGTTTTGCCCTACGCGACCTATTTGAAGCGGAAAAATCAGCCAAAGGCCAGCCGATGGATTTGGCTCTGCCAGCATATTTAGAGCGGGGTGGTATCGAAAGCGCTTTGGAACGGCACGCCAACAAAGTGTTTGACGAGTTTTCCGACGAGCAAAAAGCATTGGCACGGGGTGTATTCTCCAAACTGATTGAAGTGGGCTAAGGCCGCGCCGATACCAGCCGCACCGCCGCCTTCACGGAGTTGGTACCTGTCGGAACAAACCAAGAAGCGGTGGAGGCAGTTGTTATTGCCCTGGCACAAGAAGACGTGCGCCTGATTACGACTGATGTTGCTACGAGTAGTGAAGAGATAACACATGAAGCTATTACCCATGCCACCGTGACCATCGCCCATGAAAAATTGATTGACGCCTGGCCCTGGCTGCGCCAACTGGTGGACGACAATCGCGAAATGATTGCCTTGCAAAACCCAATCCTTTGCTGTGGTCAGCTATGAATCATAGGCCAGATAATGGGGTGGGGGAGCAGTTTGTTGCTAATGGGTATAAGTCTTCTTATGCATGATCTCCTGGCACAATCGCACCCCATTCATGGCATCATTCACCCAATAATCCGCCCCCACATACTGGCAAACCTGCTCATTAAGCTGATTACCGCCAATGATGATGGGGATCTCTAACAATTCATGATCACCTGACATGCGAATCAGCTTAATTGTGTCCAACATGGCATCATACGAACTGGTCAATAAGCCAGAAAGACCAATAATATCCGGCTTTGTTTGCATCGCTTGCAGTAAAAATTCGGAAGGGAGGATATCAACGCCTAAATCTTGCACGGAAAAGCCGTAGCATGTTAGCAGCATACTGAGATTATTCTTACCAATGTCATGAATATCTCCCTTTACCGTACCGAGTAAAATTGTACCTGAGTCGTTTCCCGACAACTGCTCTTCAATGGTTGGTTGAACCATTTCCATTACCTGACGAAAAATCTCACCACCCATTATCAACCCTGACAAGAAATATTCCTGTTTTTCATATCGTTCGCCAACTTGCTGTAGTCCTTGCTGACAATCTTCAATAATTGTCAGCGGATTTTCTCCATGAGCCAGCCGCTTTTTTACCAATGCGAGCACATCTGGTTCTCTCAAGTCAGCGACTTGAGCTATAAAAGTAAGCCGTTGTTCATCTTTATTCGTTGGCTGCATTCAAGTTCCTTGTTTGGGAGAATATACGTGATTATTGGGGGAAATCGATTCCAATTTGTGTTGAGAATTGCAGATAATCGCTTGGAAAAATAAACCAACCCCAACTGATGGGTTGATCATCAAAATCATAAAAGGTATGTTCCAGAAAAAATGCAGCAGCAGGCGGCGTAACTTGTAGCATGTTTGCTTCTTCTTCGTTCATTAATGTGGCAGCGATGGTTAACTCGCCACGTTTCAATAATACATTATCGCTGTTAGCAAAAAGTCCCTGCAAGGAGGTGACATCCATTTCTGCTTCTACAATGGGGCGTTTGGGATCATAAATGAGATAGGCGCGGTGGTAAAAAAGGGGCTGACCGTTTCGTCTGACTAAACGGCGAATATATATGGTATTGTCACCCTCGCATAATGCTAGTTTGCGTGCGGTTCTTGTGTCGGCAGAAATGATGCGCACGTCTAATAATTTAATATCAGTGCCGTCACTGTTTTGAAAGAAATTTTGTAATTCTTTTAGATCGAATTGGGCTGTACTCCATTCGAGTGGCTTTACAAATGTTCCCCGGCCCTGGGCGGTACTGATGATGCCCTGGTCAGCGAGTAAATTAATTGTGCGCCGCACAGTCATGGGGCTAATCTCAAAGCGCCGACAAAGCTGGGCTTCAGAAGGAAGTTGGTCGCCTGGGCGGAACTCGCCAGTAGAAATTTTGCGGCGCAGGATGTTTGCCAGTTGAGCATACGCAGGCTCGTGTGCATCCCGATCGATTTGTTCTTTTACGACTGATTTTCCGTTAGAAATCGTCATAAATGTTTCCTGATGATACCTGGAATAGAATCTTCTTGACAACTTCCCTATAGGAGTATAAATTATAGGAGCAACTTCCCTATAGAAGTGTAAAAGGTTTAGGGAGATTTGACAAGTTACCCCCCCCGTTTGTCGATTTTCTGGAAGAGGAGATCATGGAAAACGGCCGTTTGAAAATTATTGCCTGTGCAACCGTTATCGAAGAAATGCTGCCACTCCTCTCTCCAGATCAGGCGTATGAGGTGCTCGATTTTGGCTTGCATTTGCGACCGAAAAGTTTGAAGCTTGCGTTACAAGAAGCGATTGATGCTGCATCGGTCGAGTACGATATCATCATTCTTGGTTATGGCCTTTGTTCCATGGCGGTTGTTGGCTTAATAGCCAATAACTGCACCCTCGTTATCCCCCGTGTTGATGATTGTATTGCCTGCTTTTTAGGCTCTCAAGACGCCTATAGGCAGCAGCAAAAACATGAGCCAGGTACCTACTATTTAACCAAAGGCTGGATTGAAGTCAGTGACACCCTTCTTGATGAATACAATCGCATGGTCGAAAAATATGGCGAAAAAACAGCGGATCGTTTGATGGGCGTTATGCTCAAAAATTATAAGCGACTCGTCTACATTGATACTGGCTTAGAGAATCAAGAAAAATATCGTGCCTATGCTCGGAAAGTCGCTGAGCAATTTAATTTGCAATTTGAAGAAACGGCTGGTTCTAATGAGCTTATTCAGAAAATGGTTGCGCAAAATTGGGACACAGATTTTGTTATTGCCAGACCAGGCGAAACGGTTGCTTACGCAGATTTTAAGACGAATACAAAAACGGCCGTTAATCTTAATCTATACCAAACGGGACCTGCCTCATGAGCAATGTAGATACCGTTCAAGTCCAGTTTCAGCCTATTGGTAAGCGGGTCTCGGTTCCTGCTGGAACTGATTTGCTTGAGGCAGCGCTTGAAGCAGGGCTTGATTTGGCTTCAGTCTGTGGTGGGGAAGGAAACTGCGGTCAGTGCCGTATCGTTGTTTTAAATGGGGACGTGTCTCCGCTAACGTTGGACGAAGAATTTATTCTCGACGAGATGGAACGGTTAAACGGGGAGCGCCTGGCGTGCTGTACTGAAGTGAAAAGCGACGTCACCATCCATATCCCCCGTGAATCATTGATTACTGGTCAACGTTTACAGATTGAAAGCAACTTGCGTGAAATTGCAGTGGATCCGATGGTGCAGGCATACCAACTGAGTTTGGTACCACCCACAATAGATGATGCCAAATCTGATTTGACGCGCGTAATGACGGCACTAGAAGAAGCATTTAGTGTTTCTGCGATTTCTGCCGCTCCGGTCGTCATTTGCCAATTGTCACCCACCTTGCGCGAACAAAATTGGCAAGTCACAGTTTATCTTCGAAACAGCGAAATTGTGGGGCTGGGACCGGTGGGTTCTCGTCCGCTTGGATTCGCTGTTGATTTAGGCACGACAAAAATCGCCGCCTATCTGGTTGATTTGGAAACTGGGGAAGATTTAGCCGTTAAAGGGGCGCCCAATCCCCAAATTGGTTATGGCGAGGATGTTATCAGCCGTTTAAATCATGTTTACCGGAACGAGGATGGCGGACGGGTGCTGGCTGGAAAAGTACAGCAGACGTTGAATGAAATGCTCGGCGATTTGGTGCAGCAGATTGGGGCATCCAGGCAGCAGGTTGTGGATGCGGTTATTGTGGGCAACACGGCTATGACACACTTGCTGCTGCAACTGCCGGTAGCGCAGCTTGTGAAGGCACCTTACATCGCTGCGGCCAGTAGTGCTTTGGAAGTGAATGCATCTGAAATGGGTTTGGAAATGGCTCCTGGCGCTTTTGTTTACATTCCACCCTGCATCGGTGGTTTTGTGGGTGCGGACCATGTGGCCATGATTCTGGCCTGTGATCTGGACCAAAGTGACAAGGTGACGCTGGGGATTGATGTGGGTACGAACAGCGAGATCTCCATTCGCAAACCAGGGATGCCATTTCTTAATTCGGTCTCTTGTGCTTCTGGCCCAGCATTTGAGGGAGCACATATCGCAGATGGTATGCGGGCGGCATCCGGTGCCATTGAAAAAGTACGCATTACAGAGAATGGACCTATGCTTAAGACGGTGGATGATACGCCAGCCGTGGGTTTATGTGGTTCTGGTATTGTGGATGTGGTGGCGGAATTATATGGGGCAGAATTGATCAATTTTAGGGGACGGTTTGATAAGGAGAATAGCGAGGTGGGAAACGGCCGTTTCGGTCCCCAATATCTGCTCGTGCCAGCCAAAGACAGTGGCAGCAATCACGACATTGCCATCACCCAAAAAGACATCAACGAAATCCAACTGGCAAAGGGAGCTATAAACGCCGGTCTTAATATCTTGCTCGAAGTTACTGATACTGCTGTGGAAGAAGTTGAAGAAGTCATCATTGCGGGTGCATTTGGATCGTTTCTTGATGTAAAAAATGCCATCGCCATGGGTCTTTTTCCGCGATTACCCAAGGCCACGTATCGACAGGTGGGCAATGCTGCCCTTATTGGCGCAAAATGGATGCTCGTCTCGCAGGAAGCCCGCCAACGCGCCCAACAAATTACAGACCAAACAATTTATCAGGAATTAACAATTTATCCCAAATTTAGTCGACATTTTGCCTTGGGAATGCTCTTTCCTAGACCTGAAGAATAAATTACACCGAAATTAAAGAAGGGAGCTAGCATGAAAATTATTGGGGAAAAAATAAATGGAACGCGCAAACGAGTGGCGCGTGCTATTGCCGAACGGGATGCGGATTTTATCAAACAGTTGGCGAGCAGACAGGCCGAAGCGGGATCCACCTGGCTTGATGTCAACGCTGGCACGCACCCTGACCAAGAGCCGGAAGATTTGATCTGGCTCATCGAAGCGATTCAATCTGTGGTTGATACCCCTTTGTGTTTAGACAGTGCTAATCCGGCGGCGTTGAATGTGGCGATAACGGCCGTTAACAAAACCCCTATGATAAACTCAATCAGCGGCGAACCAGAGCGGCTCGAAAAAATCTTGCCACTGGTCGCTGAACATGGCTGCGAAGTTATCGCTTTGGCGATGGATGACAAAAAAATCCCTGAGACCTATGAAAAACGATTGGAAGTAATCGAAATAATCATGACCGCCACCCGCGCAGCAGGTGTACCAGATAATAAAGTCTACGTTGATCCCTTGGCAATGACCATTGCCACTGCCAACCAAAGCGCCGTGATGGCCTGTGAAACCATCCGTACCGTAAAAGCACAATACCCGGACGTGCATTTCACTATGGGACTAAGCAATATATCCTTTGGCCTCCCCGCACGCAGCCAGATCAACCGCACATTTTTAACCCTGGCCATACAAGCCGGGCTGGACAGTGCCATCGTCGATCCGTTGAATCGAGAGTTACAGGCAGCCATCTTAACAACAGAGCTTTTGCTTGGACAAGATAGGCATTGCCTGAATTATATTCGGGCTTCCCGTAAAGGGATTTTTGATTAGAAGTGGAAGAATTAGATCGAAAAGGAGCGTAAATATGTCACAAGAATTAGTTAATGCCATAATCGAGATGCAGGAGGAGGAGGCCATCAAGATCACCAACGACCTGCTTGAGGCAGGCATACCCCCAGTGGATGTACTCAATGCCTGCAAACAAGCAATGGATGTAATTGGGGATCGTTTTGAAAAAGGAGAGGCTTTCATCCCTGAATTAATACTAGCTGGTGAAATGATGACAGCCATTTCCGAGGTCCTAAAACCGCGTATGGTAGGAGAAGCGGAAGCCAAGAAACTTGGCAAAGTTGTCGTAGGCACTGTCGAGGGCGATATTCATGATATTGCTAAAGACATCGTGGTCTTCATGCTAGATATTAATGGCTTTGAAGTAACCGATTTAGGTGTCGACGTGCCCCCAGCTAAGTTTGTTGAAGCTGTTCAAGAAACAGGGGCCACCATTGTTGGTTTGAGTGGATTCCTAACGCTGGCCTATGACCCGATGAAGGAGACAGTTGCAGCACTTAGAGAGACTGGGTTGGATATTAAGATCATGATTGGTGGTGGACAGATTGATGAGCAAATCCGAGAATACACCGCTGCTGACGCCTATGGCAGCGATGCCATGGCTGCCGTTGCCCTGGCAAAAGAGTGGGCATAGGAGGAAGACATGTTTATCAGACCTGATAATTGGAATGAGTTATCCCCTCTCGAGCGTCGTAAGCTGCGTCTGGATAACTGGCAGAATGCTCCGATGGAGTTTGTTAGCCCAGAAGCAGAAGCGAATTACAAGGAACGTATTAACCGCCTGCGTAAAATCTACGATATGGAGCCGCATGATCGCCCGATAGCCGATCCATTCATGGGTGCGAATGAATACATCGTGCGCCGTAAAGGGATGAATGGCAAAGACATGGTTTACAACCATGAAAAATTGAGAGAACCTCTCCTGGAATTCCACAACGAATTCCAACCAGATACAGCAGCTACGCCTCTTCCCTATCCTGGCAAGGTGATGGATATGCTGGATTACAAATCCTATATTTGGGGAGGGCAAAAGCTCCCCGATAATCTGACGATCCAGGCGGTGGAGGGCGAATACATGATGGGCGATGAGTACAGGGAGTTCGCCGCCGATCCCACTAATTTCTGGATGAAAAAGTATCTGCCGCGTGTGATGCCTACGCTGGCACCACTGGCGATGCTGACAGAATTCCCCCGTGTTTCGGAAAATGTGGATATTATCGACTTGATTGTGCCCTTCGGGTTGCCACCTTTTCAAGAAATGCTCAAAACGTTGATGGAAGCCGGTAATGAAATGATGAAAATGTTGGGTGTTGTCGGGCAGACAGCAGGGATGATCGCCGCCTCTGGCTTCCCCAGCATGGGACTCAACATTGTCAAAACTCCCTTTGATTATCTTGGTGATACTTTGCGTGGTACCAAGGGCATTTTAACGGATATGTACCGCCGTCCAGATGACTTGTTGGCAGCTTGCGAAGCCTATGTGCCTGTTCTGATCAACGCCTGTGTCAACGCCAGTGATCGAAACGGGGCACCTGCGGCTTTGTATGTGTTGCACAAGGGTGCCGATTCCTTTATGTCACAGGCCCAGTTCGAGAAGTTCTACTGGCCCACCTGGAAGCAAGTCATGTTGGCATTGTATGAAGAAGGTATCACCAGTTACTTATTTATTGAAGGCTCCTATAACAAGCGGCTGGAAAATCTGGCTGAAATGCCAGAGAAATCACTGGTGTGTCATTTTGACCAAACTGAAATGGGGCCGGTAAAGGAAATTCTAAGTGATAAATTTATCATCGCGGGGAATGTTCCTGCTTCCTTAATGGCAACTGGTACAACCGATGAGGTTCGTGCTTACTGTGCTAATTTGATGGCGTTATTCGGAGATACACCCGGATATATCATGGCTCATGGATGTTACTTTGAAAATACCACTGATGATAAGCTGCGTGCTTTCATCGAGTCGGTCAAAATGTAACGTTTCTTTCATTAAACTAGGGACTCTAAAGGTTTTAGGCTTTTAGGGTCCTCTTTTTTTATTAATCTTGATACGATGGATGAATTATAGTGATTTCGACGAAACGTAAAGTAGAACCGTCACTTGTTGAATTTGTGGTCATCTTATCTTTGATGATGTCGCTAACGGCATTATCAATTGATGCGATGCTGCCAGCTTTGCCTCAAATTGGCAGTGATTTGAATGTGCAAAATGCGAATGACCGTCAACTGGTTGTTTCGTTAATTTTCTTGGGTATAGCTGCTGGACAGCTATTTTTTGGACCGTTATCTGACAAAACGGGGCGTAAACCGGCGATCTATGCTGGGCTGACCTTGTATATTTTCGGTTCGCTAATTGCTTTGTTTTCGCTTAGTTTTCCAATGATGCTAGTTGGTCGGCTGTTACAGGGGGCTGGCATTTCTGCACCACGGGCTGTTGGTTTGGCTTTGGTGCGTGATCGTTATGAAGGGCGGGCGATGGCGCGAGTCATGTCCTTTGTCATGACTGTCTTTATCCTGGTGCCGATGATTGCGCCTATGATGGGTCAGGCGATTCTACTTTTCTCTGGTTGGCGCACTATTTTTGGCAGCTTTATCTTGTTGGCAATCATTTCATTGATTTGGTTTGCATTGCGAATGCCGGAGACTTTGTCTTCAGAAAACCGGGCTCCATTTTCACTGCGCAGGATTGTCAATGTGACTGTAGAAATAATCAAAATTCGGCCTGCGTTGGGTTATACCATCATCGCTGGTTTTGTCAGTGGCGCGCATCTCGGCTATCTCAATTCTGCCCAACAAATTTTTCAAGAACAATACGATTTGGGAGAACTTTTCCCCGTCTTTTTTGCGCTGGTCGCTTTGTCAATTGGATTAGCTTCTTTTCTCAATGCCCGTTTAGTAATGCGTTTTGGCATGCGCTCTCTGGTTACCTGGTCACTGTTACTTATGTTGGGGCTGTCAGTGGTATCGCTTGCAATCGCCTTGCTCACTAATGGACAGCCACCCCTCCTGTTTTTGATGGTTTATCTCATGCTGACGTTCTTTTGTGTTGGCATTCTCTTTGGCAACAATAATGCGCTGGCAATGCAGCCGTTGGGGCGCATGGCTGGTATGGGGGCCGCGGTGGTTGGCTCGCTTTCAACATTCGTCTCCGTTCCGCTGGGGATTATGATTGGACAAAGTTACAATGGCACCGTTCTACCTCTCATCATAGGAATGGCTGTTTTGGCTGGTTTGTCTCTTGTTGTTGTGCTTTGGATCGAAGGCGGACAATCCTGATGTTCCGATTCTTGCAGAATTATCCACATGCTCTGGAGATAATCTACGATAGCCTTGAACGGGTTTTGCAGCCTTTTCGTCGCTGGTTGACGCCAGATTCTCGTCTTGCCTCCCCTTTGCTTTGGGTGGAAAAAGTGGGGAAAGAGGCTGTCTTTGATTGCCAGATGTGTGGTCAGTGTATTTTGCATAGTACGGGAATGACTTGTTCGATGACGTGCCCCAAAAATCTACGCAATGGGCCATGCGGGGGTGTCCGTACCGATGAGCGTTGTGAAGTTAAGCCAGAGATGCGCTGTGTGTGGGTGGTGGCTTTTGAGCGGTCGCAAAGGATGCCTATTTATGGAAATGAATTGCTGACGACGCAGCCCCCTGTTAATTGGCGGTTAGAAGGTACATCGTCTTGGATAAATATGTTGCATGATATTGATGATCACATGCCGGATGGCTGGGTGAGTGTGGGTGAGATTTTCTCCCCGGAGATGCAAATTGAGGGGAAGTGGGATGGATAGTGATTTCAGGGGAAACGGCCGTTTAGAAAGAGTGCTTCGTTCTGGAAATTTTGCAGTAACGGCTGAACTCAATCCGCCTGACAGCGCAGATCCAGAAGATGTATACAAGGCAGCCATGGTACTCTCTACCGTGTGTGATGGTATCAATGCGGTGGATGCCTCTGGTGCTCATTGCCATATGTCCAGCGTGGCCATGTGTGCGCTGCTTGTCCGTGCTGGTTATGAGCCTGTTTACCAGGTTTCTTGCCGAGATCGGAATCGTATTGCGATTCAGGGGGATCTTTTAGGTGCGGCTGCCATGGGGGTGAATAATGTTTTATGCATAACCGGCGATGATGTCACGGTAGGGGATCAACCAGAGGCAAAACGTGTGTTTGATTTCGATTCGATTCAGTTATTGCGCACGGCGCGTATGATGCGTGACGAAGGTATGTTTCTCAGCGGACGAAAGTTGACAACGTCCCCCAACCTGTTTATTGGCGCGGCTGCTAACCCATTTGCGCCACCATACGAGTGGCGGCCCATGCGCTTGGCTAAGAAAATTGCTGCCGGTGCAGATTTTATCCAGACTCAATACTGTTTCGACGTGGATCGTTTGCGTAATTATCTGAGACAAGGCACGAGATTTGGGTCTGCTGGATAAGGTTTATTTCCTGGTGGGTGTTGGTCCGCTGCGCTCTGATAAGGCAGCCGAGTATATGCGTATGAAGATTCCCGGTGTCGTTATCCCGGATGTAATTGTGGAACGATTGCGTAAAACACCGAAGAAGCAGAAACGAAATGAGGGGAAGCGCATTTGTGTGGAAATTATCCAGCAAGTTCAAGAGCTTGATGGGGTAGCTGGTGTGCATGTGATGGCTTACCGACAGGAAGAGATGGTGTCGGAAATTATTGAGGAAGCAGGCCTGTTACCTCGTCATAGAAGAAATGGTGGACCCGTACCGTGTAAAAACTGCGATCGTGGGAAGCTGCTCGAGAGAAACAGACGGTTGATGACATTGCCAAACAGTTTGTTACAATCCTGCTTCATCTCATTAGGAGCAGGATTTTTTCATGGGTTGGTTCATTCTCGCACACATTTTTTCAACCATTTTGTCGTTAATTCAAGTTGGCCGTTTATCGGATAAGGACAAAGATCTGGAAGTCATCATTTTGCGCCATCAATTGGCTGTGATGACCAGACTTCATAGCAAACCAGTCAAACCCAATCGCGCTGAAAAAATGACTTTGGCAGTACTGACGAATAAGCTGCGGCAATCGAAAAATCGCTCACCTAATCAACTTCGTGATGTCATTCGCATCATCCGACCAGAGACGGTTCTCCGTTGGCAGCGAGAATTGATATGCCGGAAATGGACTTATGAGCAAAAGAACAAAGGGGGTCGACCCAGAATTCATCAGGAAAAAGAAAGCTTGATCGTACGCTTGGCCAAGGAGAACATTCGCTGGGGCTATGGCAAAATCGAAGGGGAACTGCTCAAGTTAGGGTATCGGGTATCAATCAGCACCGTGCGCAATGTTCTCAACAGAAATGGGATTGTTCCGGCTCCTGTACGCTATGGCTCTATTGGCTGGAAAACGATGATGAACCATTACAAAGAGCAGTTGCTAGCGTGCGATTATTTCACAGTTGAAACGATTTTCTTGCACACGATTTGTGTGCTGATATTTATTGAGATTGGTACGAGACGGGTGCATTTAGCAGGTATCACCAGCAATCCTGATGGGCAGTGGGTGGCGCAACAAGCTAAACAACTGGTTTGGCAATTTGAAGAGACCAACACCAGCTTTCGTTGTCTTATTCGTGACAATGACAGCAAGTTTACTGAAGCATTCGATACTGTCTTTGAATCACAGCAAACACACATTATTCCCACGCCTATTCGAGCACCCAATGCGAATTCTTACTCTGAACGTTGGATCAGAAGTGTGCGTGAAGAGTGCCTCGATTGGATATTAATTCTGAATAAAGCTCACTTACGACGTGTGCTGAATGTGTATTTGGAATATTACAACAAGTACAGACCACACCAGGGACTCGAGCAGCAATCCCCGATTCCGCGTCCAGAGCCTGAGACGACTGGAATAGTGAAACAACGCCAGATTCTGGGCGGCATTGTCAACGACTATTTTCGTTCATCAGATAAAACGGCCGTTTGTCCAATCTGATTCACTTTCATCAAAATACTAATTTCTCAGCCTGGTGAGTATGAAAGGTTAGTTCGGCTTGTCTGCCAGTTGAAAAGTGTTTGTTTTAACAGCCTGAATTGCCAAAATGAAACAATATGTTCCGACATTTCAAACAGGATTTGCAGTTGGTTGCTGTCTACAAGTCTCCAAAATCGGCTCTTGTGAGATTGTTTTTTGGCGATCCACCTTTTTACACGTTACGGCCCTTACAGGACTGGGATTACCCAGAACCCTAAAAGTATTGATGCTAGCGTAATTGGAGATGAGATATATGTTTCGAAAAATCGTTTTCACATATTTGTTGTTTGTTCTGGTTATTTCTTTTTCCGCCTGTTCTGCTATGCAACCAAAGAATACTCCTACTCCGGGAGAAGTAGCGATAGTTTCGACTGCAACAGTTATGGCGACACAACCTGTGTTGACATTAACTACACCAACTGAAACACCATTCCCAACAGAGGATATTAATTTGCCTTTAGGAGATATTGTCAAATGTTGTGGATCGCCGGTTCCAGGGTGGCGTCCATCGGCAGGTTAACAACAGAATTAGACGGCAAGTCCGGCAAGATGCGGGTCTTGCCATCGGGAAACTTCACCCCGGCCTGAACCAGAGGAACAAGATGGGCCGAGTTGACCTTGCGCCACCGCTTTTCAGCCATCGTCAGCAGCTTGAAGGCCATTGCCAGACCAGCGTTGCGCGACCCGGCTCCTTTGGTAGTGCGAGTTCTGGCTTTCACGGTGGCAAAGGTGGATTCAATGGCATTGGTAGTGCGCAGATGAATCCAATGGGTGGCCGGGTAATCCATAAAAGTAAAAAGCGTCTCCTGGTCTTTGAGCAGACAGTCGACCGCTTTAGGGTATTTGGCCTGGTATTCTTCTTGAAAGCGGGCCATTTCCGCCAGCGCCGTTGCTTTGTCAGGGGCACGCATGATTTCGTGCAGGTGGGATTTAGCGCGAGGTTGTAGGCGTTTAGGCAACTTGTCGAGTACATTGGCGATTTTGTGAACCCAGCAGCGTTGTTCTTCGGTTTCGGGGTAGACTTGGCGCAAAGCAGCCCAGAAGCCCAGTGCGCCGTCAGCAACGGCCAGTTTGGGTGCTTGCAGCCCGCGTTGTTTGAGATCACGCAGTAAGGTGGCCCAGGATTCGGTTGATTCTCGATAGCCATCCTCCAGGGCAATGACCTCCTTAACACCATCTGGTCGCACGCCGATGATGACCAGGCAAGCCAGCCGGTCATCTTCAAGGCGCACATTAAAATGAACACCATCAGCCCAGATATAGGTATAGGTCTTGTCTGTTAACGGCCGTTTGCGCCACGTTTTGTACTCATCTTGCCAGACGGCGAGCAAACGGGTGACGGTCGTGGGCGAGAACCCGGACAGGTTTTTTTCTCCAAGCAAAGCGCCCAAGGCTTCTTGAAAATCGCCTGTAGAAAGGCCTCGCAGATAGAGAACGGGCACCGCTTCTTCCAGGCGAGGTGTTTTGCGCATATAGGGCGGCAGGATGTTGCTCGTGAATTTTTGCCCATCCCGTTTGTCATGGACGCGAGGCGCTTTTATTTTGATTTGTCCCGCGCCACATTGCACGATGCGCTCTTGAGCCAACCCATTGCGGACAACCAGCGCATGTCCATTTTCATCACGCTCTTGGCTGTGACGTTGGATGTAGTTTTCTACTTCGATCTGTAAGGCGGCTTCCAGCATGCGTTGTGCTCCGCGTCTGACAAGGTCATCTAGGGTTGAATAGATTTCGGTTCGAATATCAGCAATGTGTGTGGTATGTTTGTCCACGGCGTATTCTCCTTGCGGCTTCTAACCGCTTCATAGGTTTGGTCACCTACGAGGATACGCCACCCTTTTTTGTTCGCCAATCCACAACTTTTGATAATACCTCTGCCTTTAGACGCAACTTCTGTTCCTACAATTGTTGCTAACACGGCAGTTCCATCCAAAACTAATTTATTGTCTCCTAATTGTCCTATCTTGGTTGATAAAAGCCTCCCCCCTTTATGGGCACAGGGTAGCATTCTGTTTAATGAAGGAAAGATTGTCGATGACATACAAACAGACACTATCTTTCCGCAACCCGGTATTTGGGCAGTCTCTGCAAATACTCTAGCGAGCTACCTGGTTCAAGAAACAACTGGAGGAGCTTGGATCTCGCCTGATGGTATGATTTTGTTAGATACTATACGGGATGTTGAAAATTCTACACAAGTCGCTGTTTTCTACGATATAGTAAGTGGTAACGAGAAAGTCCGCCTGGCACTTCCCTGCGATTATGGGTTTAGAGGGTGGTTTCAGGACGATCGTGTCCAATTTGGAAATGTGATCGAGCGAATCGAAGGTAAAGGCGAATTGCAAGGAGTTGCTATTCTCAATCCAATTATGGAGCGAGTTAAAAACTCTACCGAAGAGTTGAACTTGCCAGAGTTCGCTTTTAATGACGCCGAAATTGAACGAGGCTTATTCTATGGCTACGATTCTGTAGACCCAACAGGCCAGCTTATTCTATACTCAGCCAAACAAGATGACAGCAATGAATTTGAAGTTCGTCTATTAAATCTGGAAACAGGTGAACTCCTTTGGCAACACAATACGCAATACTTAAGCAGTTCTGTTCCACAGTGGTCTAGGGATAATAGTAGTGTCTTGTTTGATATAAATGTATCTGTTGATGATACGCAAAGTTGGTGGGAAATCATTTCCCTCAATCGTGACGGACAAGTCATTGCACTGCCATCACAACCTTTCCCATTTGTTGAAGAAGGTCAGTTAGTTCAATATTCAAGCTCGTTAGATGGGCGATACCTTTTTTATGAGGCATGGGTATCGGATGAACAAAAAATTGAAGGGAAAATAAGAGCATTTATAGTAGATGTGATCACGGGGGAGGTAAACGAGATATGTGATCCTGGAACCTCTTTCTTGGCTTCTGTACCAGCACGTGACAGAGTTGGGCTTTGGTTACCAGACAATCAATTCGTCTACCGCATCTTGATTGAAAAGGGTGGACAGCCAACACATTCACTACGTGTTTTAGATATTCCTACATGGACAACGCAAGTCATATTTGAGCCAGAGCCAGGATATGGAGTCAATATCATTGGTTGGACTCCAGTCGAATTTCCATAAAATCTTGTTTGATTTTGTTTTTATGATTCAGGCAATTCGTCTTGGGCACTACCATAGTTGAGGGTGTGCCGGTAACAGTAACTTATACGCTGGATGGCTTCTCAGGAGATACCCGGCCAGATGAAAGTGGTCATATTTGGGGCGTTAGACTCCGCCAGGTTCGAAAGACCGTTAAATCATATTAAAGCGGCAATAATGGAGTAATTCCAAGATAAAAATTCAGAAAACGCCCCAGAATGGCGATTAAATGGGCTTTCCGAGCATTAATCCAAATTTCGCGGAAAGTCTATTGTTTCAGTCGAGTAGCCTTGCCAGGCTAAATATGGCATACGCTCTGGTTTTCACTGGCGAGATAGAACGCCCCAAATATGACCACTTTCATGTGGCCTAGTGTCCTCAGGAACACTATTGATGATTGCAACCCTTTGGAAACGACCCTGATTCTATACGGCCGTTATGCAATCCCTTTGTGCAAGGATTGGTTGGATGGGAACGGCCGTTTGGTTTTCCTGAGTAGCAAAATTTCGAGACTGGCTGGGTGGGGTTAGTTGGTGAGAGATGAGGGTGAGGAACGGCCGTTGGTTGGGTGTGCTGGGGGATGGGAGAACGGCCGTTTGCCTTCCTGAGTAGCGAAATTATCGAGACCGCCTGAGTGCGGCTTAGGTGTTGAGAGATTGGGGTGAGGAACGGCCGTTTTGTCCTCCCTGAATAGCAAAATTTCGAGACCGGCTGGGTGGGGTTGGTTGATGAGCGGTGGGGGTGAGAACGGCCGTTGGTTGGTTGTGCTTGGGTATAGGAGAAACGGCCGTTTGGCTTTCCTGATTAGCAAAATCACGAGAACGGTTGAGTGCGGCTTGGGTGTTAAGAGATTGGGGTGAGCCGCTTCCATATAGGCGGATTCCTGACGTGTTAGAGAAGACATAACTCATTTTTATCTGGCATTAATCTAGTGACCCGATATCGCGGGTTTGTTATCCGTACCCCATAGTAAAACAATGCGTGATGGATTAAATAGGGCTGGACGAATTATTGCTATTTATTGGACACTGGCGAAAATCATAATCCTGTCGAGTATAGAGACGCCCCAGGCGGGGCATCTCTATCAGTGGTCGCCAACAAAATCGCCAGCCTCCA
>CAVVFA010000036.1:0-354344 GCA_963747345.1 uncultured Chloroflexia bacterium
ACTTCTCTCCCATGACTGCTCGATTTGAGCTTGCCAGGGAGCCAGGGTTTGCACGGCCATTTTGGCTTCTTTGTACTGGTCAGAAAAGGAGACCCACTCTCCGCGAAAATTGCTCGATGGTTTTGGTTTGCTCGTCTAGCTGCTGCCGCCAGTTTTCCAGTTTTTGATTTCGTTCGTATTCGCCAATTTGGATTTGTTCCATCCAGTTTTTGGTGGAATCACGAATAGCTTGTTGGGCGTCAACTGCCGTTCTTACGTTAATGTCTAGTTTGCTCAGATTACTGGCAAGCACGTCCAATCGATCCTCAATGGGCGACCAACGTTTGTTGACACCAATCATATTGCGTCTGGATTTCATTGAGGTTGCGGGCGTTTTGTTTCTCTTTTTCTTCGAGGAAGGAGAGCGAGTTTTCCCAGGAATCGACGCGGTTGCCCACCGTGCTGATTTTGTTTTGCTGTTGGCCGATGAGGGTTGCCAGCCGATTTTCTTCTGCCTGGCGCAGTTCCATTTCTCGTTGTAAACGGCCGATAGCGGGCAGTTCCTTGCGCACATCGGCAATTTCACGCACGTTTGATTCATGCTCGACACGGCGCATCGCTTCCAGTTCTGATTCAGCTTGAAGGCGGCGTTGGTCGTATTGCTCGATGAGCTGCACCATTTCATCTTTGAATTGGGTGAGCTGTACGTCTACTTGCGGGATGCGTGAAACTTGCGCATTTAGTTTGGATATTTGCTCTTCAAGTTATTTGATGCGCTGGTCGCGCTGCCGAAACGTCTCGTTCCCGTACTTCTAGTTTTTGTTCAAGCTCGGCAAATTTGCGACTGCTTTTGCGTCGTTCTTCGTCCAGCCACTCGAGTTGTTTGCGCAGGTCTGCTAGTTCTTGTGCCTGTGGTGTTATCGGGTTTTTAGCCATGTTCACGTTCCTTTGAATTGGGCTTTGTATCAGTTTGCATTATAGCTTGCGCGGGGCGTGAGGGCGAATAGCAGGAGAATTGTAACTGTCAACGGGCATAATCTACATTTTGTCTTCTGGTTGCATGTGCAGTTGCAGGTTGCAAGTGAATTTTTGAGTTTCTAATGTACTTTATGAAGAGTATTAAACGTTTTGCCCGTTGTTCTTTGCTCCATTACAATCTGCCCATGCATATTGGAATTGATTGTCGGCTGCCGTTTTACCAGATGGGTGGCATTAGTCAGTATACGATTCATCTCATTCAAGCGTTGGCGAAAATTGACCAAGAGAATCGGTACACTATTTTTCACAGCCGTAAAGACGGCCGTTCTTACCTTCCATCCTCCCCTAATTTTCAACGGCGTGATTTACGGACGCCTGCCCACCATCGTTTTGAGCGACAGGCGTTGGCGGCGGAACTGCTGCCGTACCGCCTGGACGTGGTGCATAGCCCTGATTTTATTCCGCCAGCGGCGGGCGCAAAACGGACTCTCATTACGGTTCACGATCTCAATTTCATCTTTTACCCGGAGTTTTTGACGACGGAGAGCTTGCGTTACTATCGAGATCAGATTGGCGTGGGCAGTGGCGAAGGCTGATCATGTTTCGGCCGACAGCGAGGCGACCCGTCAGGATATGATTGACCGTTTGCTGGTGCCACCGGAAAAAATCACGACGATTCATTTAGCGGCGAATCCTTTGTATGAACGGCCGTTTTCCCCATCAGAAATCGACGCCACATTAAGCCAACACAATTTGCCGCGTGGGTTTGTGCTCGCGGTTGGCACACTGGAACCGCGCAAGAATTTGCCGATGTTGATTCGGGCGTATGGACAAATGGTGCAGGAAACGGCCGTTGACATGCCGCTGATTCTGGTCGGCGGCAAAGGCTGGATTTACGATGAGATTTTCGCCACGATTGATGCGTTGGGCTTACGGGATAAGGTGCGGCATTTGAGCGGTATTTTTGATGAGCAATTGGCGCATCTGTACCACGCGGCGGGGGTGCTGGTGACACCGTCTAAATATGAAGGCTTTGGTCTGCCGGCGCTGGAAGCGATGCATTGTGATTGTCCGGTGATTGTGAGCAATTGTGGCTCTCTGCCGGAGGTGGCGGGTGAGGCTGGCATGTTGCTCGACCCAGATGACGAGACTGCCTGGGCGGAGGCGATGGCAACTGGTGCTGCTGGATTCTGAATTGCGGGATGAGATGGTGGAAAACGGCCGTTTGCAAGCCGCTAAATTCACCTGGCAAAAAACCGCCGAAATGACTCTGGAACTTTATACATCAAAAACTAGATAATCCGCAGATTTCGCAGATTACGCAGATTTTTTAAACCGTAAAAATAATCTGCGCCATCTGCGAAATCTGCGGACAAATAAAAAAAAGCGTGCCCACGTATGACAAGTATTCTCATTTTGACACCCCAGTTACCCTACCCGCCGCATCAAGGCACCAGTTTGCGAAATTTCCACATCATTCGTGGTTTGGCAGAGCGGCATGACATCATCTTGCTCAGTTTCTTAGAGGATAACCAGTCGGCTGATCCAGGTGCAAATGAGCCGTTGTTTGCCTTGTGTGCAGCAAATTGTGACGACGCCTGTGCCGCAGCGCACCAAGGGCTAAGCGGTTCGCGCAGATGGGCACAACGCTGCCTGCCCGATATGGCGCATCGGCTGTACAGCGTGGACTATGATGTGAAACTGCGTCAGCTTTTGGCTGAGACGCAGTTCGATATTGTGCAGGTGGAAGGCATTGAACTGGCGCGTTACATCCCCACCATCCGAGAACTAAGTCCCGCCAGCAAAATTGTCTTTGACGACCACAATGCCGAGGCTGAATTACAGCGCCGCAACATGGAAACGGATGCCGCGATTCCTAAACGGTGGCCGGCGGCGGCTTATTCCTGGGTGCAGGTGGGGCGCTTGGAGAAATTTGAGGCTGAGGCGTGTGCGGCGGCGGATTGGATAACGGCCGTTTCCGAGGCAGACGTTACGCATCTTAAGAAACTTTTTCAACGCAGAGGCGCAAAGACGCAGAGGAAAAACATTACCGCTATTCCCAATTGTATTGATGTTACCCAATACGCTTTGCGTAATAATGATTCATCCTTCACTCCTTCGGCAGGCTCAGGACAGGCACTTCATCCTTCATCCTTTGATTTAGTTTTTAGCGGCAAAATGGACTATCGCCCCAACATCGACGCCGTGTTGTGGTTTGCGGATGCGGTGTGGCCTCAAATTTTGGCAAAACGGCCGTTATCAACCTGGGCCATCGTCGGACAAAAACCACATGCACGGCTGGCACGGTTGAAAGAGGTGGCAGGCGTCACGGTGACGGGTTGGGTAGACAGCGTGCAGCCGTATCTGGCGAGGGCGGGTGTCTACATCATGCCGTTTCGTGTAGGTAGTGGCACACGCTTGAAGCTGATTGAAGCAATGGCCTCTGGCTTGGCGATTGTCAGTACGCGCATTGGCGCGGAGGGTTTTCCGGTGGAAAACGGCCGTGAGATTGTGTTGGCGGATACGGAAGATGAGATGGTAACGGCCGTTCTCGATTTGCTTGATCATCCAGAAAAGCGGGCGGCAATCGGCCAAAATGCCAGCCAATTTGCCAAAAATTATGATTGGCGTGTCGTCATTCCCCAGTTTGAAGCGATTTACTCCCGGTTGTTGAATGTCGAGTAGCGATTTAAGATTTTGACAGAGGAGTTCTCATGGGCGGCACCGCACTACGATGAATGAAAATATGGCATCGAAGTTACGCGAATTTACGCTAATTATTCGGCTTTATCCAACAAAAATTCGTGTTAATTCGTGACAATTCGATGCAATTTACGGAGGAGGAAATGATGCCGGAAATTGGACGATTTTTAGGTGGTGTGGGAGCGCTGATTATTAATCCTGAGAATGACACCTATCTTTTGCTCAAGCGAGCGCAGACAAAAGATTTTGCGCCGGGTGTCTGGGAATGTGTGACAGGGCGAGTGGATCAAGGCGAAGGGTTTGACGAAGCGGTGGTGCGGGAAGTGCGTGAGGAGATTGGGGCGGAAGTGCAGCCACTCTATATTTTAGGGACGACGCATTTTTATCGGGGAACGGCCGTTCCTGAAAACGAACTGATTGGCATCATCTACCTCTGCACGATGCTGATTCCACAGCCATCACCATCAGCGAAGAACATGATGAGTACTGCTGGTTGACGGGTTCTCAAGCGCTAGACATGCTCGTTGGCGATGACGCCACAACCATTTGGACACGCCGTCTCATTGAAAAAGCTGAAGCTATTAGACCGCATTTGACTGACCATTTACTTCAACTAAATAGAGAATTTAGCTTTTTGCTTGAATAGCTGAGAACTCAAGTGGCGCTTTACGTTCTTTGACGATGAGAATGCTTTCATAAGCAGGTAGTTTTCCTTGAATGCGTGCTTCTATCACCAGCAGATCGACCAGCGCACTGAGATGTCTCTTGTTTAAGTTTTGCGACCCTTTGTTTTTATCTCTGTCTTAGCGTAACTGTAACCAGGATTGATTAACTTCTAAATTTTCTATTTCTAGTCTGTGAACGCTTTTCCAAATAGAAGGGAACGAAACTCATATGAACACAGGTTTCGTAGGGAATTCGACGAATTGGGTCAGTGAAATTTATCACAAGCTCTTGATTTTTAGTTCTCGTTTCGTGTATGCTAGGCAAATGCGTTTTGCAGTAGGAGTGGTTGGAAAATCAGGTCAAAATCATTGTCGTTTTCATAGAAATGTCAGCAATACTGTTAAACGCAAAGCCAGAAAATTTATGTTCCGCAGCCAGTAAATGTAGTGCTGACTTATATCATGTATCTTCAAAAAATACCTTCATCTACCCTAATTGGTAAGGATATTTGGTATTCATATTAGATTGTTTTTCGATTTTGGGATCGAGGTTTCAAATGTTTCATTTTCCGCATCCTCCAGACACATTGGTAAAACGGCAGATTGAGTGCGTTAGTTGTAAAGAGGTATTTATTATTTCAGAAGATTATGTGCAGCCATTTTCTCAAAGAACATTCATTAACTGCCCTCGTTGTGGCACCGATAATCAAAACTGGCTGCGATTGTCCTATGCATCCCATCCAGGCAATAAATTAGAACAGATTTGGGACTTTCTAAACCGTTTTAGCCTAACCTGGCTAAGTATTGCCGTTACGCTTTTTTTGTTAATCCGTCTGTTAATGCGTGAATGGGGTAATGAGTATTTATTAACCTATGCCCTGGTGTTTGTGATAATCATTTTAGGAACCGTTATCCCAATCACAGCGATTACCGGCCAATGGCGAACAGAACGTATCCACAAAATCATAGCCAAATTCGACAAAACCCTCCCTTGGTATAAATTGCTTTCACCGGCATTGGTGCAAGGGGTTTTGTATTTTGGACTATTTGTGCTCTTCATTCCGACCGTCGTCTACATTCTTTTACCCGGGGTAACAGGAGCCTACCAAAATGAAAAACTCCTGACTGAACGAATCGATCAGGTGTTAGTGGCTTTAGACGATGCCGCCATGCAAGATTTAGCGGACAACCATAGCAACGAACTGGCACCGGCTAACAATGCACTCATCAGTTTGCAAGGATTGATGCCCAACAATCTGTTTTTGTGCGATCCTGCCGACATTGACACCATGCTCACAAATTTAGGGGATATGAACACGCAAGGCATATCGCCAGAAACGGCAGTTCTCATTGAAAACGCCTTTCATCATCTGGAACAACTAAAAACGCAAGCCGCGAACGGCTCCTGCGACCCCAATACCGTCATCAGCGCCGTTCAGCCCCTAAGCACATTGAACGCAGATACGTGGCAAGCCTGTATCACAGCGCATGCCGCCGACATCGCCACAAACCCCGTCTGCAACGATCCAGCCGTCCTCACCATCGTAGAATATTTGCAAAAGGCAGGGGATCCTGGTGCTGTTTTTTTGGGCACATTGACCGGTAAAATCAGATATACACTACAACAAGTACGCACCCTGGTTCAGCAAACCGACGATCCCGAAATTCTCGCCCGTATCGAGAGTGACGTGACCACAATTGAGAAGGTCATCAAACGCGCCAACGACGGGCCAGACACGTTGCCTGGTACAGATACCATGCTCAATACTTGGCTGATATATGTGGGCATATCTTGTTTAATTGCCGTGATAACGGCCGTTGTCGCTACAGAAATCTACGTAAGCCAAATCAACAATGATTTGCCTAAACCCATTTGCAGCAGTATCCTCAATCTGACCCGTGTTGTGCAATGGGAGATTGACAGATCACTTGAAAGTGTTGAGGAATTAAAAAGGATTGAATGGACGGATGCTGAGCGCAACCAACATGGCGGAATTAATTGAGAAGGTCTACGACGTACGTCAAACGATACCGCATCTGGTAATTATGTTCGCGCCCAAAAATATGTTGTGTCATCTGATATATGGGGGAATTTAAGGCAAACGGCTGTTAAAAATGTTCGTGTGTATAGTCGCCATTAATTAAACAAACCAAATCTCGATATCAAGCGATATCATTCAAGAATTATTGAAAGGGCATAGCAACAAAAAACAAACACGAAAACAACTTTTTACCCTTTTGCACAAAGGCAGCAATAAACAATGGGGCCATTACTTCTTTACATACTTATCGTTACCCTTATCAACATAGGGCTTATGACATTCCTACTTACCTGGGGGTTTCTCAGTATAGGTTCCAGGCAAAACAAATTTAATCAACCTGTGCACACCGTCGTTTATAAATAGAAAACACTTTGGTTACGCACCGTGGGAACGTTCCTCTTCATCAATCCTACTAATCGGCGTTAGCTTATGGGCCATAGTAGAAACATCAACGCACACTATCCCGATTCTGCCTACAAAGGCGGGATACCCCAGAAATGCCCACTAGCACAATAACACAATTACAAACAAAGATAGAAGATACGCTCTACGACTCCGAACAAACATTGAACAATCAAATACGACGTACCTTAATTAGCTGTTGATAATCAAACTGGCTCTTTACGTTCCTTGACGATGAGGATGCCCTCGTAAGTAGGTAGCTCGCCCTGAATGCGTGCTTCAAATGTGAGTAGATTATTGTACAGACCGGCCAACTGTGCTTTCTCTTGCTTGAGTTTTGCGACCCTTTGTTTTTTCTCCGTGTCTTGGCGGAACAGTAACCGGGGTTGATTGGCTTCTAAACTTTTTATTTCCACTTCATGATCAAAATATAAACTTAGAACGAATTGGCGGAGAGAATCTCGACTGCCTTGCCTTTCCTCAATGGTTTGATCGAGTTTGTTCTCCACCAACAGGGAAAATTTATGATCTTGAACGCTGTTTTTTGTAGCTCCTGCTAAAAAAACATGATGCCATGTTTGATCTAAATCAAGTGGATTCCCTGTTTTGATAAATGGGTCAAAGGTAAGAGCAAGGTCAAGGGCAAGGTCAAGGGCAAGGTCACGGGCAAGGTCACGGGCAAGGCCAAGGCCAAGGTCAAGGTCACGGTCAAGGTCATGGGCACGGGCAAGGGCGTGGGCATGGGCACGGGCAAGGTCAAGGTAATGGGCAAGGTCACGGGCACGGGCATGGTCAAGATCAAGAGCAAGGTCACGGGCATGGGTACGGGCATGTTCAAGGGCAAGGGCAAGGGCACGATCATGACCAAGGTCACGGGCAAGGTCAAGGTCAAGGGCACGGGCATGGGTAAGGTCAAGGGCACGGGCAATGGCAAGGTCAAGGTCACGGGCGCGGGCACGATCAATGGTACGGTCACGGGCACGGTCACGGGCACGGTCAAGGGCACGGTCAAGGGCAAGGTCAAGGGCAAAGTCACGGGCAAGGCCAAGGCCAAGGTCACGGTCAAGGTCAAGGTAATGGGCAAGGGCGTGGGCACGGGCAAGGTCAAGGTAATGGGCAAGGTCACGGGCAAGGGCAAGAGCACGATTACGGTCATGACCAAGGTCAAGAAAATAAAAAAATTTCAAAACTGAATTCCTCTGGTTAGCGACAGGCATCGCTAACCAGAAGAAATCAGTTTGTTTGCCTTTTATAACCCAAAATCCTATGGGGTTGTTACCTTCCGCCTTAACTGTCGGCATGTTTCCTTTACAGTCGTTACTGGTGGGAAGTCTGTAGAGCCATTCATCTTTTGAGCGTTGTGTAAGCCATTGGCAAAATGCTGTCGCGGCTGAGGGTCGCACCCCTGTCACTGGTTGTCGCCCCGTTCCTGATGGAAAGGTATAGGTTTGCCAATGATCTGGTTGGTAATACTTGCCCTCTACGCGTAGCTCATCCAGAAAAAGCTGGAATTCAGCATGGGTGATGAGGCTGTTGTCAATGTACGTGTTTTCGTTGATACGTATCATGGTCTATAGTCGCATTTCTAATAGCACATTAGCGATTAAGCGTCGACGTTCTTCATCTTCGTCTTCAATGCCTTCATCCAATATCTGCTCCAGTTTTGCTCGCGTATCCTGATCAATTTCAAGTGCCTCTTCTTGACAAAGCAACGCCAATTTCAAAGCTGGGATCGTTGGTTTATCATCTGCCAGGCAAGCGGCAATAATCGGTGTGGCATCTGCTTTAGCAGAATACAGGAGGATGGTTTCATGCCACCAGCTTTCATGCACATGTGTGACCATTTCAGCCACCAAATTTTGCTCTTTGACGTGAACAGAAGCCAAATATTCTTGGAACGTCAAATGAGAAAAACTGTAAATGCCATTTTCTCGTTCAATAAGCAGACCAGATTGATTTTCAATCCCTTTGAGAAAATCTTTTGCCGCTATATCTGGCGCGACTGATGTTAATGGAGAGCGGATGATTGATTCTGCACTTTCAGCCCCGGTTTCCCGAATTTTTTGTACCATCATGACATACGCGAGCGGCTGCAAAATTCGCTGTTTTTGAGCGGGTGTTAGGTCCAGTTTCAGGCCGCGTGCTTCCTGCCGTTTACCTAAAAACACTTCACAGATTTCGGCATACAATTCTACGCGTCGTCCTGGTAAGGCGCTGCGATAGCGGTGTACCGTGGCAATCATCGTCAGTAGCAAGGGGTTGACTGCTAAATCAGAAAGCGGCCCAGAAGCATTGATCCGCTTCAATAAATCTTCGGCTCCTTCCTGCGCTTTCATCTGCACTCCTGGATCATTCTTCTGACTGCTCATGATTTCATTCGCCAGATACCAGTTTTGCACGAAACGATTCACCTGTGCCGCTGTAAAGGGTCGCACTTCTAACACGGAGACACCACTCAATGGATTGCTGATATAACCAAAGCGGCGAGAGGTAACGATGAAGTTGTTTGTGGCGTAAATCTGCATCTGTTTTTCTACCCAGGCCACCATTGCCTGCCGAATCTTTAGGTCAGCCACTTCATCAAGCCCGTCTAATAAAATCAAACAATGCCCTTTTTTTAGCTGTTCTTCAAACCAACCTTGAGGCGCATCGGCTTTCCATTTTTTCAGGGTACTTTGAATGGCGTTTTCCAAGAAAAGATCGGGATCGTTTTGAATAGCTCCCGTCAGGTCCCTTAAGAACAATAGAACGGGTAGTTTATCGACCGGTTTATTCTTTTGCTGTCTTGCCAGAACGAGCGTCATATGTTTGAGCAAAGTGGTTTTACCACACCCTGGCGCACCAATCACGGCTAAATTGGGGCTTGCAAGATTGTCCGCCTGTAAAAACTGCCAGATGGTGTGGGATCCCTGGCTGAGTTCTTCTGGAATTTTGTGCAAAGGGTCTACCGGAATTTCATGTATGGCTTGTGGAGAAACACTCAACTCCACAAACACCTTTTCCAGATCCAAGTTATAAGTCCCTTGCGTGGACAACCCCTTCACATCAAAATCGCGGTAGCGGATAAGTGAGATGTTTTAGGTAACGATTTTTGTAGCCTCGACTGCCAAAAGCGCGTACTGCACGATCATCTATCTTGTTAGCTGTTCGAATCTGCCCATGTATCACTTAAATTCCCCCAAACTTTAGCTACAAAACCAACCGTAATATCTACAGCCAGGTACAGAATCATGACGGCAATGCCGAGCTGCAAGTCATTGGTTGCATTCCATGCAAATCCAGCTGCCACTGGTGCTCCAATGAAACTGATGATCCACACTAGCAATAGCGTTCGGTTGTTGTCGGGTGGTTGTGGTGTTGGACTCATTCCAGGCTCCTTGAGAGAAATACAATCGTCAATCTTTAATCTTCAATCCTTCGACAAGCTCAGGACAGGTTCGTTAATTTGGTCAGATGGGAACGGCCGTTGTCATTTTAATCTTGTTCAACACCAGACTGGTACGAATTTTGTCCATACCGGCGAGAGGGCTGAGCGTTTCCAGGATGAACTCTTCCAAATGCTTCCGGTTGCGGATGACCACTTTCAGCAGGTAGTCGTATTCACCGGTGATGTGATACGCTTCCAACACTTCGGGGATGTCTTGCACCACATGCATAAAATTCTGCAAGAACTCAGATTTGTGGCGCACCAACGTAATTTGCACAAAACAGAGCATGTCATACCCCACCGTTTCTGCGTTGAGGATGGTGGCGTAATGGTCGATGATGCCCGCCTCTTCCAACTTGCGGACACGCTTTTGTAAACCTGGGGGGGATAAATCAACCCGACGGGCTAATTCCGCATTGGTAATTCGAGCGTTTTCTTGAAGATGGTTGAGCAGTTCACGGTCTACTTTATCTAATTTTTGTTCCATTTATGGCTTTCCTGGTAAAGAATATGAACTGATTTTAGCGAAAAGGGCTATATAAATCCAGAAAAGTGCGTGTTTGTTGAACGTTTTGCGCAATACAATGAAAATTCCGACTTCTGATGTTATAAAAGAGACTTCAAGGGCAACATAAACTTTTGCGTGACGGGATATAAAGACGATGACCTCATTGGATCAAACAGAACTACATGATTATTTGACTGCTCATTTGCCAGACTATTTGAGTTTGCTTCAGGAGTGGGTGGACATCAACAGCTTTACGACAAATTTGGAAGGGGTTGATCAATTGGGAAGGGTAACGGCCGTTTCCTTTTCTGAGCTTGGTTTTCAATCTGAATACGTCCGTTCCCAAAATAATGCCTATGGGCATCATCTTGTTATGACACGCCCCGGAAATTCTGGGCGCACCATTGGGTTAGTTTCCCATTTAGACACCGTTTTCCCCCGTGATGAAGAGATTCGCAACGATTTTGCGTGGCGGGAAGCAGACGAGCGGATTTACGGCCCCGGCACGGTAGACATAAAAGGCGGCACACTCATCATCTACATGATGATGGCCGCCTTGAAAGCACTCGCCCCGGATGCTTTTGAAGCCATTACCTGGGTCATTTTGCTCGATGCTGCTGAAGAAGTCGATGGCACAGATTTCGGCCACCTTTGTACGGATCGACTGGGTGCAGATGCGTTGGCTTGTCTCATTTTTGAGGGAGGCTATTTGCAAAATAATCAAGCAAAAGTGGTCGTAGCGCGGAAGGGCATGGCGATTTACCGGATTGAAGTGGAAGGGAAAGCCTCTCATGCGGGCAGCGCTCATGAACAGGGCGCCAATGCCATCAGTCAACTGGCAGATGTGGTGCAGCGAGTATGCCGTCTCACTGATTATGACCGTGACTTAACATTTAATGTGGGCAGAATTGAAGGCGGAACCGTTACCAATCGCGTGCCACATTTTGCGGCCGCCGATGTGGAAATGCGTGCCTTTACGCCAGAGGTGTATGATGCTGGTGTGGCGGCTATGTTGGCGTTAGATGGGCTGTCTACCGTGGAAAGCACCACTGGCGAATTTCCTTGCCACACCCGGGTGAGCCAGACTCGCAAAACAAAACCGTGGCCTCGCAATGACGGCACAGATCGCTTACTTGCCATCTGGCAAGAGGCGGGCGAAGCGCTCGGCATTGAGGTGGTTTCAGAAGAACGGGGCGGCTTGAGCGATGGCAACTATTTCTGGGATGTGATACCCTGCCTCGATGGCTTGGGTGCGGCTGGGAGTAACGCGCATTGTTCTGAGCAAAGCGAAGACGGCAGCAAGGAGCAGGAATACTGCCTCCCGGCTGCGTTTGTGCCGAAGACGGTTTTGAATATAACGGCCGTTCTCAAACTTATTGGCTATGGTTAACCAGACGCTGTTTTGTTAACATAATTGCTGTGATTATCGACCTGTAGTGTGCGTACCCAAAAGGAAAAAGTGCCGTGACACACCTAGTTGATCGTATCCAAACCTATTTGCGTCAAGATAATGAAGATCGAGAAGGGGTAGATGCCGCGCCTTTTCATGTCTATTTTGGCGGGGCCGAATCAAAACCTGATTCAAGTGTGGCCGTGCCTTGCCACCGCATCATCGAGAGCGACGATGATTTATTACTCATGGAGGATGCGTTTTGGCAGCGTCGCCAATCTCCGCGCATCCAATTTTTGGATAGTTACAATCCGGCATTGACCACGCTGTTGGGACGAAATGGGTATGAGTTGGTGCGGGAAGAAATGGTGCTGGCTTGTACCGCTGATTCGATTCGCCCCGCGCCCAAAATGCCAGGATTGACGACCCTCGTTTTATCTGGCGACTCCTCTTTGGATGATGTCAAAGATGGCTTGCAGCAAACCAGTCAGCTTGGTTTTAATCCGTTTGCCACCCGAATGCTGGATACGGATGCGGAAATGTTCCGCAAAACTTTAGTGACGGGGCAAGCCTTTGTTTTGCGCCTCGACAAAAATCCAGTGGCGGCGGGCATGTTCAAAGAGATTCATGATGGCTTGACCCAAGTCGCCGGATTGACGACATTGGAGAATTATCGCCGCCAGGGATTTGCCGCTTACCTGACCGGTTATATGACCAAGTATGCCTTTTCGCGCCATGTTGATACGGTTTTCTTGACGACATCTGTTGATGGCACAGAAAATGTGTATCGCCGCGTTGGCTTTAATCCCTGTGCCACGCTGTTGACGTTTAAGAAAGATCTTTAATTACTCAATTTAATTTGGAGGCGCGGAAGATGCAATGGTTACCTTTGCATCTTCCGCGCCTTTTTTGTTTTTGGATAGTGTCACGAAGTTTTTGCTATTTGGGCATTGTTCATTCTATAACTAACCATCTTTATACTTTTTGGGTATAGCCGCGGCTACAAATTGTAAAGGACATTTGGAGGCAGAATGATGGATTGGGATAGATTGTTGGCAGATTGTGTGGATTTTACGCAGCGGTTGATTCAGACACCGAGTATGTCGTTTGCGGAAGATGCGTTAGCTGAGTTGATTGCAGATGAAATGCGGACGCTGGGTTTTGATGAGGTGTGGTTGGATGAGATGGGGAATGTAAACGGCCGTTTACACGGTAAAGATCGCAGCCTGCCTGCATTAGTCCTCAACAGTCACACAGACCATGTAGATCCCGGCGACCCGGCTTTGTGGTCTTCGCCCCCGTATGCGGGAGAAATTGTCGATGGCAAGATTGTAGGGCGTGGGGCGTGTGACATCAAAGGGCCGTTGGCGGTGCAAATTTTTAGTATGGCGGCGCTGATTCGGAATGGAGAACGGCCGTTACGCGATGTCGTATTTTCGGGTGTCGTTCAAGAAGAAATTGGCGGCGCAGGGGCCAAACATTGGGTCGAGAATTTGGATTATGAGGTAGCGCTGGTCGTGCTGGGTGAGCCATCGAGTAATGATCTAGCTTTGGGACACCGGGGAATTATCCAGATGTGGCTGACGCTAAACGGCCGTTCTGTCCATGCCAGCGTGCCGGAAAAAGGGCGCAACCCGAACTACAAACTAGCTGAGTTCCTGAATATACTTCAAGTTCGCCAAGGTGAACTGCGCAGACATCCGTTGCTGGGAGCAACCACCGTTGCCCCCACGATAATTGAAGTTGATACCAAAAGCTCGAACGTTACACCGGCCTGGACGCGGGTGTTGCTTGATTTTCGTACAGCCAGTGAAAATGCCAACAGCCTCAAAGCTTTCGTGCAGGATTTGGTCGGCGACTGGCCTCATACCATTACAGACGCCTGGTGTGCGCCAGGAACTCCTGTGGCAGACTCAGACGAGTTGATTTATGGTTATTACACGCCGCCGGAATCTGATGTCGTGGGGAGAGTGAAAACGGCCGTTACCCAAGGAATGGGTCGGGAGCCAAACCTAATCAGCTACCAATTTGCCACCGATGGCCGCTTCTTTGTGCCATACGGCATCCCCATCATCGGCTACTCTCCGGCTGACGAATCACAAGCCCACACCGCCGATGAGCACATCAGTATCGCTATGATGGATGAAGCCCTGCGAGGTTACGTGCAATTGCTTCGAGAGTTTTAAGAGTGGCAAGGTTGCAAAGTGGCAAGGTGACTCTGCAACCTTGCCACTTTGCAACTCTTAAACCAACTGCTTACTCTGCTGATTTTGCGTAATCTCCAAAATTAAAGCTTGGGCAATGTTGATGGTACGGCTGGGGGCGGTAATCATTTCTTCAAAACGGCCGTCTATCATCACTGTGGGTTCAGCGGCAATAATTGCCTGGCGTAAAGAAGCCAGGTCTCGTTTCAATCGTGTATTTTCCTCTTGAAATAAGTCAAACATGGTTCAGTTCTCTCCGTGGAATAGTTATTTTTCTCTTTTTCATTTGATGAAAACTGTACCAATCTTGTTTTAATGCCACATCAACAAGTTGTTATGGTTTGTTTAACAGGTCAAGAACAGAAAAAGCCCAATGACGACGGTGAAAAACGTCGTCATTGGGCTTTTTTTACGTTTGTTTTGTAAACTGAAGGTAACTGTACAGACCCTAAGGGTTTGACCTCGAGTAATTCAATGCTGCGTTATACAAAACCCTTATTACCTTATGAATGAACTGCTTGTACAAAAAACAAGGATTTTGCATCGAATTAACGCGAATTAACGCGAAAAAGAAACTCGTGAAAATTCGCGCCAATTCGATGCCATAAACTTTTTTGGCTCTGGCTTGTCCAGGTTAGGGTCTCTCGAGTGAAAAATCAAGTTACAACCGAAATTTACCAGCCAGCAATCAATCGCCAAATTTGGGCAAAGAAGAAGGTGACGATGAAGCCTAACGCCACAGGCAGTAGACTGGCTAATGCTGTCCAGCGCTTGCTGCCTGTTTCTTTGTAGATGGTGTAGATGGTGGTCGAGCAGGGATTATGGATGAGAGAGAAGAGCATGACGGAAACGGCCGTTAACAATGTCCAGCCACCCGCCGTCAAAATCAATTTTGTATCCGCTAATGAATCCAGTTCAAACATCACGCCGGCACCATCGCCACCAGATGCACCAGAAACCAGCACCGTCAACATCAGAATTGTCGGAACGACAATTTCATTAGCCGGAATGGCGACAATATACGCCAGCAAAATCACGCCGTTCAACCCAATCAAAAGCCCAAGCGGATTGAGGAAATTAATGATGTATTCCGCCAAACTTGTGCCGCTGAATTGAATATTGGAAATCAACCAAATCACAGCCCCAGCCGGCATGGCAAAAAGAATGGCACGCCACAGCACTGGCAAAGTGCGGTCAATGATAGACGTATAAATTGTTTGCAGTACACGGGGCGGCCGGTAAGGTGGCAGTTCCAGGCTAAACGTTGAGACTTCCCCGCGCAAAACCGACCGGGACAGCCCCCAAGAGATACCAAAACTAAGAACCACGCCCAGCACCGCAATACTCACTACCGCCAAGGCAGAAACGATACCCGCCATATAGTGCGGAACCAGCACCCCGATGAATAAAGTAGCCATCAGAATTTGTGTCGGCCAACGGCCGTTACACAGCGCAAAATTATTCGTGATAATCGCAATCAATCGTTCCCGGGGGCTGTCAATAACACGGGTGGCAATCACGCCGGCCGCATTACAGCCAAAGCCCATCATCATACTCAGCGATTGCTTGCCATGCGCCCCAGACTTCCGGTACGCATTGTCCAGATTAAACGCCACACGCGGTAGATAGCCAAAATCTTCCAGCAGCGTAAATAGTGGAAAGAAAATCATCATGGGCGGCAGCATCACACTAACCACCCAAGCCGTCGCCAGATAAATGCCATCAATGAGAAAACCCGACAACCACCACGGCATACCAATTGCGGCCGCCGCCTCATTTAGCAACGGATAGATCGTGCCGATGAGGATGTTTGATAGAAATTGGGATGGGTAATTTGCCCCCGTAATCGTGAGCCAAAACACAATTGCCAGCATCAGAATCATCATCGGGAAGCCCCAAATGCGACTCGTTACAATGCTGTCGATTGTGTGGTCGAGGTCGAAACGTGGCTTCTTATCAGGACGAGTCACAGAGCGATCAGCCAGTCGCGCCGCATCCGTGTAAATATCTTCCATTAACTTGTCATGGAAATCCCGCCCAATTTGCCAACGCAATGATTCTGCGCTCGCCATAATATCATCAGTCGTTATTTTAGTCGTCGAAATTGTAGTCATCTTGTCTTTACCTTTTTACTTTCTGCCTTCTGTTTTTCGCCTTTTGCTTTGCTCATCGTACTTCCAATTGAATCGCCAAATCTTGAACAGCGTCTTCATTCTGGCTGCTCAAATTACCGAGAGCGCCAGACTGCATCGCCTCAATGATTTGTTGATCGCCATCCAGCAAACGCAGCGCTACCCAGCGGGCATTAGGCACACCAGGGAAGGCGGCTTCAATTTGAGCCGACAACTCATCAATTGCATTTCTTGATTGCATGAGGATTTTGTTTTAATGCGGTGTGGTTTGCAGATGGTTTCGCCAGTAGCAACTTCATGGATTGCCTTTAACAGCTCTGGGATGCCATCTTTTTGCCGCGCAACCGTCGGTACAACAGGCACACCCAAGTCACGCGCTAAGCGGCGCTCATCGACGGTGATGCCATGCCGTTTGGCTTCATCTACCAAATTCAAACAGATAACGGCGCGGTCTGTAATTTCCAGCACCTGCAAGGCTAAATTGAGATTGCGCTCCAGGCGGGACGCATCAACCACAATAATCGTGACATCTGGTTGCCCGAAGAGAATAAAATCGCGGGCTACCTCTTCATCTAAACTGGTGGAAAGCAAGGAGTAAGTGCCAGGCAAATCCACCATTTTGTAACGGTTATCGGCGTAGCTAAAGCCACCTTCTGCTCTGGTGACGGTTTTTCCCGGCCAGTTGCCGGTGTGTTGGCGCAGACCAGTGAGCGCATTAAAAACGGTGCTTTTGCCCGTGTTGGGATTGCCAGCCAGCGCTACTACATAATCCCAATCTGTCATATCAATGCCCAATTTAAGCAAATTACCCGGATTGTGAGCCGGACAAGAGGCGCAAGGCCGATGTGGCTGGCACGTTTTTGGTTACTGGGCGTTGGTGTGTTTTTTCATCTTTCATGCTACATCCTTCATTACTTTAACTTGAATCAGACTCGCTTGTTCTGATCGCAAGGCTATTAGGGCGTCCCGGATGATGTACGCGGTGGGATCACCGCTGGGGCTGCGCATTTCGGCGACGACTTTCGTGCCTGGGAGAATCCCGAGATCCATGAATCGACGGCGTTCTGCTCCCCGGCATTTGCGGGAGAGGGCAACAACCTGGGCCGTTTCCCCAGTTTCTAAACTATTTAAACGCTGACTGCCGTTGGGGATGACTTCTTCTGGTTCTTCTTGTTCAAGCTCCACTTCAACAACGGAAATGTTGTAGGCGACAATGGGGGCCAATACATGCTCGTTGCCGTTGGCCCAAAAGCGAAGGCGTGTCGGTGTTTTTTCCAGCACTCGAATGGGCATGCCCGGGTACAATCCTTCTGCCACCAATTGCGCATAGACAATTTCCGGTTCATCTTCCAGATGGACAATGTGGCCCGGAGCGTTTTGCGGCATTTCGGTTAAGGGATGTCCGCCGTGCAGCACTAACCCGCCGCTGGCTGTGGGGATGGGATCGCCATGTGGATCGTAGGCGGGATTACCGAGTTTTGAGGCCAGATTGTTGATTTCTGCTTCGGTGAGATCGTGTTCGTACCGTTCAGCTTGCCCATGCCATTCTGCTTCTTCGTAACCTGTTTCTTCTGCGAGATAATGTTCGTATAAGCGATGGGCGCGGATGATGTGGAGGGCGGTTTCCCGTCCGGCGGCTGTGAGTTGGATGCTGTCACCAGTGATGGTCAGCAGGCCATTCTCTTCCATTTTGACTAATAGTTCGGCGGCGTCATCCAGCCGGATATGGAGGATACCAGCGACACTTTCGATGGTTGCCCGCCGTCCTTTCATTTCAAATTTGTAGATGTGTTTGAGGGCGTCTTCACTTTGGACGCGCTCATTTAGATGGCTGGTTTTTTGCCACCGTGCCAGGATGCCTTTTTCAGGCCAAAAGATAACGGCCGTTATGCCCAGCAAAAAAGTCCCAATAAGAAGTGCGGTTAAAGGATCGTATGTCATAAGGTCACCACTTTATAAATTTAGGTGCATCAAAATAATTATTTGCACACTTGTAATTTTATTCATTTTGAAGAATAAATCAAGCATGAATATGGGGATTTTGCAAACTAACGAACTATGATTATAATTCTCGTCTTGCTTAACATGAGAATATCTCACTAGCATAGTGGGCGGGTGACCGAGAGGCTGAAGGTGCAGCACTGGAAATGCTGTGTGCGGTTTACCGTACCGTGGGTTCGAATCCCACCCCGTCCGCCAGAAGAGGCGTGGATACATTCCACGCCTTTTTTATTTCTGCTCAAAATGACATTGCCATGCCAGATAACGGCCGTTACAATTAGGAAAATCCTGGGCGTGTAACAATGATATTATCTGAACTATTTTCAATTATTCCCCTTATTGCCGCAATTGCGTATACCTTTCTTTTAATTGCGCCATCTATTCGGCGTAGTCAGCAAGAAAGTGCCCTGAAATGGTTTCTGGCATTTTTAGGCACGTCTATTGTTTGGGAATTCTTCCTCTTTTTTGTCCCCTTTAGTAATTTGCCATTGAACATACCCAGTATCGTATTATTGATTGGTACGATGTGTTTGGGTATGACAACGGCCGTTTACGTGGATTGGCCGAATAAGAAATATTGGTTTATTCTGGCATCGCTCGCCATTCCTGCCACCATTGCTGTTGACATCTTCATCCCCAATATGGTTATTACCCCCATAAATTCAACTTGGGTAACCATAACCGTCAGCAGTCTGGTTTCCTTTCTAATCTGGTTTGCTTTAAGCGGAACCATCCTGTTAAGAACATGGCTCGACTACAAACGATCTGAATTCCCGTGGCATGCCAATCGGCTTTTGTTTTGGAGTTTGACCCTTTTTATCATCTTTTTAGGCGAAGCCTTCATATTTTTTAACTTAACAGGGCTAACGCTGGCCGGGCAAATCATTCGCTATATCGGGGTGATTGGGTTGGCGTATGCCATCTCCTCACATCGCATTTTTGACGTTCGTACCCACGTGCGCCGTGCTATTGCTTTTGTCATCGTCTTATTGATTTCCGCTCTGCCGTTAACCATCCTCATCATTATTGTGCAGCAGGTCGCGCAAAATCAATTTAGAGCATCCCTGGCCATTACCATTACCGCAATCGTTGTCAGTTTCTTGATTTATCAACCGTTCCGCGATGTTGTAGAGCGTATAACCTACCGCTACCTTTTTGGCGAAGGGTTTGACCCCAATTTAGTTGTCAGAAATTATAGTCAAGCGATTTCGCGCACATTGGATGTCAGCCAATTATCGCGGTTGATTATCGAGATTTTGCGGGATCAGTTTGATACAAATCGCGGAGCCTTGCTTCTTATCACGAAGAATGACAAATTATTTGAGATAGAACCGATTCCCGGCATGGGTGAAATTCCCAGAGGCCGCGTTGTCATTGAACAAGACAATCCCCTTTTTACGATTCTAGCGGAGCAGCATCAGCCATTGTTGCAATATGAAGTCGATTTCAATCCAGATTATGACTTTGTTGATGAAGCCATCCATGCCTGGTTGAAAGAAATGGCGATGGAAATGTATGTACCCGTCACGGGCGGGAATACCATGGATGGCCTGTTTGCTATTGGCCCCAAACGTTCTGGCGTGCCGTATCAGCCAGGGGAGCTAGAACTCATCCAGATTTTGGCTGACCAAACTGTGGTGGCTGTGCAAAATGCACGTCTCTACAGTGAGCTTGGAGACCAAAATGAGCAAATCAATCAGCTCAACGTGGATCTGGTGCATCAGAATGAACGGTTAGAAGTGATGGATCAGGTGAAGTCTGATTTTATAACCATTGCTTCTCACGAACTGCGTACCCCATTGACTCAGGTGAAAGGGTATGCCGATATTCTTTCTGCTATGAACGAGGAAAACGCCCTTTCCCAAGAGCAAACCCGTGAAATCGTGGGGCATATCAATCGGGCAACGATGCGTTTGGAATCACTCATTTCCGCGATGTTAGATGCCAGCCAAATTGATGTGGAAGGAATGCAATTGATCTTCATGGAGACGCGAATAGACACCATTGTTCGGCTGGCATTGGAACCGCTCAACCAGGCTATTCGTGAGCGCCGTATTTCTTTCACCACCCAGAATTTAGAAAATTTACCGACGGTACAAGCTGATTTCAAGCGTCTTGTGCAGACGTTTACCAATTTACTCGGCAACGCTTTGAAATATACGCCTGATCATGGCAGTATTTTGGTTGAAGGCAGTTTGATTCCCAGCGAAGACGGCAAGAATGATTATATCGAGGTCGTTATTATTGATTCAGGTATTGGCATTGATCCGAAGTATCATGAATTGATTTTCGAGAAGTTTTTCCGCATTGGTGATCCTCAATTGCATTCTACGGGCAGTACAAAGTTTAAGGGAGCTGGCCCTGGTTTGGGGCTACCCATTGCGAAGGGTGTGATTGCGGCACATGAAGGGCATATTTGGGTGGAGTCTGATGGGGAGGATGAAAAACGACTGCCCGGCAGCCGTTTCCACTTGACGCTGCCTGTCTGTTCTAATGCGGCAAAGAAACAATTAGAGACGGCTAAAAAACAAGAACGGCCGTCCTGGTTGATAGGGTAATGAGACGGGTAGGACGAACTGCTTTGGCTTCGACAGGTTCAGCACAATTTGTAGCCGCGGCATCCTTGTCGCGCAGGTGTAAAGATGGCTTAGTCATTGAATGAATCATGCCCAATTTCTCAAATTGTCCAAACCACATCAAGGAGGTGTGTTGTGCCATCAAAAAGTCGTAAGCGTGCTTTAGTTTTGTCAGGCGGGGGTGGACGGGGAGCGTACCATGTCGGCGTTTTGCGCTTTTTGGAGGAGCATGAATGGGTTCCTGATGTGGTGGTGGGGACATCGATTGGCGCCGTGAATGGGGCAGCTATTGCTTCTGGTCATACGGCTTACTCCTTATGGTCGCTTTGGAAACGGTTGCGTACCCGTGATGTGCAAAAAGCGAATCTCAATCCAACGAATGCCAATTTCTTGCTAGATACATCGCCTCTTCGGGAGACGTTGCAAAAAGAAGGGTGGGTCAATTTTGACCGCATCAATTCAGATGAAGCGGCCGTTCATTTGCGGGTGACTGCCACGGAAGTCAATACAGGTCATCTGCATGTCTTTGGCAATTCCCGTGATTTATATACGAGTAAGATGCAGTTGGAACCGCTAGAACTTGACCACATCATTGCCAGTTGCTCGATTCCCATCGTGTATCCTGCTACCAAGTTGCATGATAATCTTTATTGGGATGGCGCGACGGTGGCTAATACGCCGATGGGGTCTGCTATTGATGCAGGTGCGGAAGAAATTATTGTGGTGATTATGACGCCATGGGAAGCGAACGAGAAATTCGAGACGGAAACGCCGCGCAATTTGCTTTCGACGGCTAGTACCACTTTGGAGTGGGCGTTGTTGGCTTCTTTCCAGGCGGACATGAAGCTTTTCAGGCGCATTAACGATTTGGTACGGTTGGAAGTGGAAAATGCGCGGCTGCGGGCAGCCAATGATTTGCTTATGAGACAAGCTCGTGGAGAGAAGGTGGAGTTTGTGGATGAAGATGGTAATGGTATTCCTGATATTTTAGAGAAGCAATATCAGGAGCTTCCTGATCCGGTGATTATTGCGCCGAGACGGCCGATTCCGGT
This sequence comes from uncultured Chloroflexia bacterium, assembly GCA_963747345.1. Classification (GTDB taxonomy): domain Bacteria; phylum Chloroflexota; class Anaerolineae; order Promineifilales; family Promineifilaceae. The sequence continues at coordinate 22,060 of CAVVFA010000036.1, forward strand.
GGAGCAGATTATTCGTTACACGCGGGAAGGGCATGATCAGCTTTATGAATTGGGTTATGAAGATGCGAAACGGGCTTGGCGTGATTCTGGCAGAATGGTAGAAGGCGAAGGGTAATTTCTGCGTGTTGTTGATGGCGGGGATTGGGGAATAACGTTACTTATTCCCCAATCCCCGTTTTTGTTTATCCGAGTTCCCAGCCGAGGGATATGGCTTTGTCTAGGTCTGAGGCGCTGATTTCGGTCTGATAGTGGATGCTGGTGGGGCAGCCACAGGCCGAGCATACCATGAGTTCTGTGGTGGTGACTTCGTAGACGGTGATGCCGGCGGCTGTAAGCCCTGCCTTTACGTCTTGTTCGCTTTGGTATTTGCTGGCTGCTGCATCTTCACATTGTATGCCGACGGGGTATACCACCCAGACGGTGCTGGATTCGGCGGGATATGGGTCAAGGGTGGGGAATTCTTGAGGAGCAGGATAATCGTCTGAATTGGAATTGGTAACGGCCGTTGCGAGCGCCCCTGGATAAGGTATGGGCAAGTCCGTTGACTCAGGGGCAGAAATTTCTGAAGTGGGGGTGGGTCTGGCTTGGTTGGAATTGTTGCTTTCGTTAGCGGGGCGTGTGGTGGTGGGGATTGATGAGCCACAAGCTGTTGTCACTAGAATAAAAAGAAATATGAGTAAAATGGTGAACTTTTTCATATCAGGTTCTCCTAAGAATGATAATAAGTTGGCTGATTTTACCTCAACTCGCTGGCTTGCATGAATAATGAATTATGATTCGCTGTTGTGGGGGGCTTATTACTTTATGTTTTATTCTGGATCGTGGTAGAATGCCGCGCGAATACAGAGAGAATGATTTGAGGAGAAAATATATGAAACGATTTGTACTATTGTTTGCCATCATGTTGATGCTGGCAGCGTGTGGGTCTACGTCAACGGAAACGGCCGTTTCCGTGACAGAAGAGCCAACAAAAGCAGAAACGGCCGTTTCCGAAAATAATTCGGTCGCTGAAGATGCGCCGGAAGAAACGGCGGCAGAATCAGCCGCGCCGTCCACAGAATTAGCAGCGATTGCTAATTTTCCGGCAACCAATGTGGACGAGGCCAGTATTGTCCGGGAGCGTGATTGGACAATTGGCGCCGATGACCCGCTCGTCACCATCATTGAGTATGGCGACTTTCAATGACCGGGGTGCGCGGGCATTGCGCCTGTGCTAGCGCGTCTGGTAGACGCCTACCCTGATCAAGTTCAAGTGACTTATCGTCATTTCCCCTTAACCTCTATTCATGACAATGCCCAAAAAGCGGCTGAAGCAAGCGAAGCGGCCGGGGCGCAAGGCGCATTTTGGCCTTTTCATGACATGTTGTTCGAGCAAGCCACAGAATGGAGTTCACTAGACTCCGATGCTGCCCAAGATTATTTTGTGGGCATTGCTAAAGAATTAGAACTCGATACTGACCGGTTTGCCCAAGAATTAGCTGATGGTGTTTATGCTGAGTATGTCTCTGGTTTAGAGCAAGAAGCCATAGCTATCGGGCTTCCTGGCACACCAACTGGCATTATAAACGGCCGTTTGGCCGACAGCCTGCCTCCCGATTTCCAAGTATGGGCCAATTTTGTGGATGATGTCATTGCCAATGAATCTGTCATGAAAGATTTAGAGACGATGCAGTATGATGCGCCACCAGAAATGATGCTGGAAGAAGGCGTGAACTATACAGCGCGTGTCACCATGGAAAATGGAGACGAGTTTGTCATTGAACTATTTCCAGAATCTGCCCCACAGACCGTTAATAATTTCATTTTCCTGGCAAATGAAGGGTGGTTCAACGGGGTGACATTCCATCGCGTTCTGCCTGGATTTGTGGCACAAACGGGTGATCCCACCGGCACTGGCATGGGTGACCCCGGCTACATGATTCCCAACGAAATCGATCCGAATTTGTCTCATGCTGAAAAGGGCATGGTAGCGATGGCAAATTCTGGGCCAGATACGAACGGCAGTCAATGGTATATTACCTATGATGATGTCAGTCAGTTAGATGGCGGCTATACAATTTTTGGTAAAGTGATCGAGGGTATGGCTGGGGTTGAGCGGATTACTCCCCGTGATCCTTCTCGTGATCCGAATGCCGCGCCTGGTGATGCTATTAAAAGCATTGTTATTGAAGAATCGACACCTTAATTGTGAAGAAGACCTCCGAGGTTTTAAAAACCTCGGAGGTTTTGGAATAGGTGGATGATGATGCAAAAGGGGAATTGGAGTTTAGTGGGGTTTATTGGGCTGCTGGCATTGGTGACTTTGGCTTGTGCTGTGCCTGGTTTTGATGGTGATAAACCAAATGCTACGCCAACGGCCGTTGGGGACACCATGTACTTCAATATTCCCGCCTACACCTATCAGCTATCCCCCGGCGAGGCAATTCCAGGCACAGGCTTGCTCTATAAGGATCGTCAAGCGGATGCGTATGAAGTGAGCATTGACGGTCAGACAACGCTGAAACGTTCTGGTGATTCATTTTACTGGAGTGGCGTGTTAGCCCCTGGTGTGTTTGCTAACTATAACCTACGTCTGACCACCTCTGTTTTTGGCAGTATGCCTGTTGCTGGGCCAGTTGAAATCATTGTTTTGAATCCCGTACCCGTTGAAGTAACTTCTGTGCCCATCAATGAGAATACGATGGCTTTCTCAAATATCGTGGCTGATTATACGGTGCCAGTTGGGTATACGGTTCCTGGCACATCACTGGTCTATGAAGGCATTGAGGAACGGGGGCAAGGAGGCCAGTTGACTGATTTTGCGCGGTTAAGCGGCACTTCTGGCTATCCCTATCTTGCTCTTGGTGATTCCTTGGTGTGGACAGGTAAACTGCACGATAACATATATATTCGCTATAATTTGCGTGTAACCTCCGTTAAAGAAGATAATTTACGTCTCTCAGGCACGGCAGAATTATGGGCACTCCCCAGGTCGTAACGAATAATTTTGGCATTGTAGTAGGAGTAATAAGGTAGAATGCCCTCACCCACGTTGATAATAGCGCCATCCGAGCCACTTGTGGCAAATAATCCTTATTTAAATAGCCAAATCAGCAGAAATGGACAGCTTTCTTCTTTCCAGGAGGCGAAGCCTTTGTTGCCGGTACCAGAACTGCCAGACCATGCCGGTTTGGTTGAAATGTATTGGCGTGCCTGGGAAATTGCCTGGACTAATCTGAGACATCCCAATAGTGACAATGGCTTCATCTCGCCGTATATGAAGGCGGTGAATCGGCCTGTTTTGTCGATGTGGGAGAGTGGGTTTGTGTCGTTCTATGGCATGTATGCGCGACGGGCGTTTGATTTCATTGGCGCGTTAGATAATTTTTATGCGCATCAACATGATGATGGGTTTATTGTTCGGGAAATCAGCACGGAAGATGGGACTGATCTTTTTTGCCCGTATGGGCCAAATTCAACGGGGCCAAATTTCTTGTCCTGGGTGGAATGGCGTCATTATCGGGCAACGGGGGATAACGGCCGTTTAGCCAAAGTTTTCTGGCCGTTGATGGCGCTGCACCGTTGGTCTCGTGCCAACCGCACCTGGCCGAGCGGCCTGTATTGGGCGACAGGCGAGAGCAGTGGCCTGGGCAACCAGCCGCGTGTACCAGACAGTCAATATCATCACCGGCATTGGACGTGGGTGGATGCCAACATGCAGGCCATCCTGGATTGCCGGGTGCTGGAACAGTTTGCGTCACAGCTTGAACAGCCAGAATTGGTGCATGAATTGGCAGAGGAACGGGCGGCGCTTATTCGCCTGGTAAACGAGCATTTGTGGGATGAAGAAGCCCAATTTTATAAAGATGCGGATGGTAACGGCCGTTATAGCCCAGTAAAAAGTATCGGTGCTTACTGGGCGTTGTTGGACAAAGATATTGTTCCTCCCAAACGTCTGGATTCATTCTTGCGCCATTTGAGAGAAACCTGGGCGTTTAAATTGCCCCATCGGCTTCCTTCCCAATCGGCTGATAGTGAAGGCTATAATCCAGATACAGGTAACAGTTGCCGAGGCGGAGTGTGGCCGCCCTGGAACTACATGGTTGCTCATGGCGTCAACAATGTGGGACAGCCCAAACTGGCTCACCGTATTGCGCATAACCATCTGGAAAATATCTGGGATGTGTACCAGCGTACCGATACATTTTGGGAAAATTATGCGCCAGAGAAACCAGCCCCAGGCCATCCGGCCCAAAGTGATTTTGTAGGGCCATCCGGTATTGCGCCCATCACGATGCTGCTGGAATATGTCATCGGTATTCGTGCCGATTGGCCGCTGCGCCGTGTTACCTGGAACAGGATGCTGGAAACGACCAGCCGCTTATGGCGTGCGCAATTATCCATTTGGCCCAGATGGCACGTTTGACATGGTGGGGGATGGGGCGAAAGTGGTGGTGACGACAGACGTTCCCTTTACGCTCAACATTCAAGACAATGGCTTTAGCATACAAACGGCCGTTCCCGCCGGTACGAGCGAAATTGATCTGACTTGAGTCTATGAATCAGATTACAGTTGCCACCATCAATCTGCACAATCGCGCAGATCGTTGGCGTGAAAGACGCCATTTGCTTGTCAACCAAATCTACGATGCGGAGCCAGACCTCATCAGCTTACAAGAAGTGTACTTCCCCATTCGCCAGGGACAGTGGCTTCGCAATCAAATCAACATTCGTTTGAAGCAGGCAGGAAAACGGCCGTATCAACTGATACTATGTCGCAAACGGCATCTTATTGAAGGCTACTACGAAGGCATCGGCATCCTCACAAAATTGCCTGTGCGCTATAAAGATGCCGTCAACTTAGGCGTAGGCGGACGAGTCGCCTTGCGTGTCAACGTCGAACTACCCACTCGCCACACCCTCGATTTCGTCGCTGTTCATTTGCACAATGAGGCCACATGAGGCCGAAGTGCGCAATGAGCAGGCCATGCGCCTGACAGGTTGGCTAAACCGCCAAGGTCGAAATCCTCTGCAAATTGTGGCTGGCGATTTTAATGAAATACCCAATGGATTAGCCGTGCGCTGGATGAAACAGGGATTTCATTCCGCCTATGAAACCGTGCATGGGCGGGAACCATTGGCCACATTCCCCACGGCCTTACGGCTAGAACCCGATGGGCAAGGCGGCATGGAGACGGACTTGAAAGCCCAATGCCTCGATTATATTTTTGTTTCACAAATGATTCAGGTTGAATCGGCTTCTTTGTTTTGTCACGAGCCTGGCAGTGAGGATGGGTATCTTTATCCGTCGGATCATGCCGGGCTTTTGTCAACAATTCAGTGGGCATTTTAACGGATAACAGTGTATAAAATAGTGGTTATCGCTAGTAAATCAAACATGTAACCATTCAGACCCTAAGGGTTTGGTTTCGAGAGATTCAACTGTTGCGACAGTTCAAACCCTTAGGGTCTCTCGAGTAAATTGTTGCTAAACGTACTTGAAAAAGGGAAGAGATGAAACCCACAATTACAATAATTGCGCCAGTTTATAACGAAGAACCAGTCCTGCATGAATTATATAAACGAGTTTCTGGGGTCATGGATCAATATGATGATCCGTGGGAACTCATCTTGGTGGACGACGGCAGCCGAGATCGGTCAGCTAAGATTATTGCCGAACTGCATGAAGCTGATAATCGTGTCAAAGGGATTAGCTTCTCGCGTAATTTTGGCTTCCAGGAAGCAGTGACGGCAGGGCTTGGATTTTTCCTCTGGCGATGCCGTCATTCTCACTGATGCCGATTTGCAAGATCCGCCAGAAGTGATGCCTGAGATGATTGCCAAATGGCGTGAAGGGTTTGATGTGGTTTATGGTGTGCGCACGGAACGCGAGGGTGAAACCTGGTTCAAGCTGGTCACCGCAAAAATGTTCTACCGCATCATTCATCGTATTACCAGTGTCAATATTCCCCTGGATACGGGCGATTTCCGGTTGATGGATCGGCGGGTGGTGGATGCGTTGGGTCAAATGCGGGAGCGCAACCGCTTTTTGCGGGGCATGGTTCCCTGGGTTGGCTTTAGGCAGACGGGCGTTTATTTCAAGCGTGATCCACGTTTTGCTGGTGACGCGAAGTTTAGCTCCTTCCGGCGCATGTTCCGCTTTGCCATGAATGCGATTACCAGCTTCTCCTATGTGCCGCTGCAATTAGCCACTTATTTGGGTTTTGCCATTGCCGGTCTAACGGCCCTGGCGATTTTGGTTGTTATTTTTCTTACGCCTGTTTTCTGTTCATGCTTTGACCGGGCAGGCGACGACGTTGGTGGCGGTTCTGTTTTTGGGCGGGGTGCAGTTGATTAGTTTGGGGATTATTGGCGAGTATTTGGGGCGGATTTATGATGAGGTGAAGGGACGGCCGTTATACCTTGTTCAAAATAAATGGGGACTGGACGAGAGCGACTAGGTTGGTTGGTCGTTGTGTGAAGGATAGTTTTGCAATGCAGTGGGAGAGATTTTTCATTGCAGTGGGGTTGGTTGATGAGAGGTGGGGGCCGTTTCTTCCTGTGCTGAAATATTGTAAAAACCAGTCAAAATGATTTTCAACAGTTACCAGATGGTGTCGGAAACGGCCGTTTGCTAACAAATGTGGTCGAGACTGGCAGGCGGGGTGTGGCTGACCGGCCACAGCAGCCAGCCGAAGACCGCGCCGGAGCATGGGGGAACAAATATATCAGCGAGATCCAATTAAATATGGAAATTAATTCTACATCCCTGTAACTCTTGCAGAGGTAATGATTAAGAATATGGAATCAAATAGAAAAGTCGTTGTCCAGGTTTATATATTTCTTTTAATCCTGATAATTCCCATGATTGGAATGTTTTTATTTCTTGGCTTGCCAAAGAAACAATTTCTCTTTGGTTCACTTATTGGTGTAGCATTAGCTTTAATTTCATTTTCCTATCTTATGTTTGTATGGGCATCCGGAGACGTTATCATCAAAAAACCCAAAAGCAAGAACTACCAATATGGCTTGGATGAGTTTAGTTGTTTTGGGAGGCCTGATTGCTGGACGGTTGTGTTTGTCAATAATAAGTGAACGAGATGAGTTTATTGCTTTAATTATTGGAACTGGTTTTACTTGGTTAATGTTAACATTGGGCTTTGTTACGTTTCAAGTTTGGCATCATCGGCCAAAGTAGTTTTGTAATATTGATATTCTGATACTCACTCGAGAAACGGCCGTTTTCTCCATGAACCTTTCGGGGGGAAACGGCCGTTTGCTAACAAATGTGGTCGAGACTGGCAAGTGGGGTGTGGCTCGGTTCAAAAATCGGCCATAGCAGCCAGAAGAAGACCGGGCCAGAGCGGGCGGGAGCATCATAGGGACAGATTTAAATAATTGGATGTCTAATCAAATGAATAGTTGAATAAATCCATAAAAAGCTACCCTAGCGCTCACCCAAGAGGATGAAAATGAATAACAAAACAAAAATGAAACTATTTTTCGATATATTTATCGTGGGCTTACTAGTCAGTTGTGCTCAGGGTGCAATCCCTGTCGAAGAAACTAAAGTAGAAATATCTCCTGATATTACTATCAGGATAACTACTCAATCATCTACCATAGTTCCAACTGAAACAACTTCCCCATCTCCTACAATGGTAACCGATACTCCTTCCGTAGAAACAACTGAAACGCTTACACCTACAAATCAAACAGAAGAAGTTTCTTTGAATCAATTAATGCGAACAAATGGTAACTGTAAATTGCCATGTTGGTGGGGAATTGAACTTGGAATTTCCAAACTGGAAGAAATTCCAGAAAAGTTTATAGGAGAAGGTATCGAATGGTGGGCAGAAGATAATTGGATAGTTAATAAGGGATTGACAATTTTAGTAATGCTTGAGTCAGAAAGTAATGACATTATTCAGTCGATTAAAGTAGTTGCGGATGCCCAAGATGAACACTTTGTGGAGTACTGGGAACAATATAGTTTGCCGCATATGTTAAATGAATATGGTTTACCATCACAAACACTAGTTTATTATCCGTTTCGGGCTGATTCAGGTGGCACTCCATCATTTCGCCTTTTTTTGATTTATGAAGAGTTGGGTATCATGATCAACTATATAGGTAAAGCTGAAGATTTAGGCGATGGCAAAGCGCGTGCTTGTCTAAATTTGAACGATCTTTACGAAATTAATCTTTTTCTATACCAAACAGAAGAATATGGCAACATTCTTGAAACCGTCATTCCAGCAGAAACCGTAAGTTTTATTTCTGAGCCAGAAACAGTACATGATCTAATAAGTTGGGAGCAAGCGACTGAACTTTCACTGGATGATTTTTCTCATTTATTTTCAGAAGAAAATGAAGAATTAGCTTGTTTTGATTTTAAAACTTATTGGACTGATAATTAACTCTTTCATCCCATAGGCATGTTTTCTAAGTTGTTAAGAAGCAGGTACCCTTTACAAGGTTCCTTCTTCTCTTACGACCAATCACTTGTCCCCTTACTATGGAAACGGCCGTTCTGACCACAGTTCATAAATTTTTTCCAGGTGGTGGGGTAGGAAACGATCGTTGGTTAATTGTGCTGAGGGATGGGAGAACGGCCGTTTGCCTTCCTGAGTAGCAAAATGATGACACAGACTGAGTTGGGTTGGTTGATGAGAGATTGTGGCGGAAACGGCCGTTTGCTAACAAATGTGGTCGAGACTGGCAAGCGGGGTGTGGCTGACCGGCCACAGCAGCCAGCCGAAGACCGCGCCGGAGCATGGGGGTATAAATCGCTACTTTGAGGTAATTTATGAATACTATTGACAGTGATTTCCAAAATTTAATGATAAGCTTAGAAGCGACCCAAAAGTATGAGTGCCGAGTTGAACACTATACCATTGGGCATAGGCAAATCAGAATTCGTGTGAACAAACCTATGGGAATTGTAACCGATGAAGAAGCTTTCTATTTAATATTTACAGGTGTTGTTTATTTTGAAGGTCCTTTACAATGGATTGGCGCAAATTTTTCCCTTGGTACTTCTTCAGAACTCACTCCCATTCTAAAACAGATACCGAATCTATTGACTCAGTATGTGCCACCTGTGAATTACAACAACTTAGGTAATCAAAATGAAACAGAATTTAGGCGTGATTAAGTTCGAGTCTGAACAATTCCCGACTCGAATTATTGCTAAATATGTTTCAAAAGCCGACGTTAGTAATTACAAATCTAAGCAAAGAAACCTATAGAAAACTGCAATCCCAATCATCAGGAAGATGCCGTTTCAATTGTTAAAGAAGTGAACGGCAGTTATCCGTTATTCGTTTATTGTTCTTAGCTGGTTGTTGAGAACGGCCGTTTGCCTTCCTGAGTAGCAAAATGATGACACAGACTGAGTTGGGTTGGTTGATGAGAGATTGGGGCGAGAACGGCCGTTTTGCTTACCAGAAAATATCAATAATTCCTTTCGGGCGAAGGGAGCCGAATTTCAAAGGCAGCGCCGAGGTTTTTTCCGGGGCTGTCGGCGCTGATTTCGCCATCATGCGCTTCGACAATCGCTTTGGTAATTGCCAGGCCTAAACCCGTACCCCCTTTTTCTCGACTGCGGGCGCTGTCTGTGCGGTAGAAACGGTCAAACACATAGGGCAAATGGCTTGCCTCAATGCCGCTCCCAGAATCCTTGACGATGATGTGGAGCATTTCCCCCCTTTGCTCAACCGTCACCCGAATTTTGCCGCCTTCCGGTGTGTGGCGTAAGGCATTGGTCAGCAGATTGTGCACAGCCTGGCGCAATCGCCCTGAATCGACAGTCGCATAGGGCGTCGCGCCTAATAGTTCGACTTTCAGGGAAACATCTTTGACAGCGGCGACAGGTTTGAAGGAAACGGCCGTTTCCTTCACCAAATCCGCCATATCCACCACCTGCTTGTGCAAAACCATCTGCTGTGATTCTGCTTGCGAGAGATCATACAAATCATCGACCAATCCCGTTAACAGCCGGGTTTGGTCGGCTAACCGCCCGATTTCTTCTTTGCTGAGGGGGTACACATCATCCAAAATCGCTTGCAAATTGCCTTGAATCACGTGCAGCGGATTTCGTAGTTCATGAGCCACATCCGCAAACAGATTGCGGCGCAGGGTTTCATCTTTTTCCAGCCGATCCGCCATTTCATTAAAACGGGTCGCCACTGCCCGAATTTCTTCCGTGCCGCGCACCTGCACCCGTTGATTTAGATTGTGGGGGCCAAAATTTTCAACAGTTTCTTCCAATTCTCGCAAGGGTCTTGTCATATTGCGGCTCATGCCCACACCTGCTATCACGGCAACTGTGCCCACGATTAACAAAAATGTGGTGATGTTGATGGGTGGTTCATAGTTACCCGTTTCTTCAAAAAATTCTTTGACAGGCTCTGGGATATTTTCTTGATAACTAGGTTTGGTTTCCATGGCGAAACGGACGACACCGCTGACCGTCATCATGGTGATCATGATAACGGCCGTAAAGGCCAAACTGAGACGCACCCACATTCGGTTCATTAGCGATCTCCACCCAGCCGATAGCCAACGCCGTAAACGGTTTCAATATAGATGGGATTTTTAACATCTGGCTCGATTTTCCGGCGCAGATTACGGATATGGCTGTCGAGGGTGCGGTCTAGCCCTTCATACTCTGAGCCGAGTCCTTTGTTCACCAACTCGCTGCGCGTGAACACGTAACCAGCTTGTTCCATCAGCACGCGGAGCAAATTGAATTCCGAGGGAGTCAGGTCTACTGGGTTCCCGTTTACCTTCACTTCTCGCCGCCCCAAATCCATCTCTAACTCACCCACACGCAGGACTTGCGCCTGGAAACTGTCTGGACTGCGCAGCCGCGCCTTCACGCGGGCGACTACTTCTCGGGGATTGTACGGCTTGGTCACGTAATCATCAGCGCCCATTTCCAGGCCGACGATTTTGTCTGTATCATCCACCCGTGCGGTGAGCATGATGATGGGAATGGCGGACAGGTTGGCATCATTGCGCATAAGGCGGGTGATTTCCCAGCCATCTATGCCGGGCAGCATGATATCCAGCAGCAGCAAATCTGGTTTCTCGCGGCGCAGGTTATGAACGGCCGTTTCCCCATCATACGCCACGATCACCTCATAGCCAGCCTGCTCCAGATACGCCCGCATCAGCCGTACCACTTCTTTGTCATCATCAACCACTAAAATTCGTTGATTACGCATAGCTCTTTCAAATTGACCTGTTTACTGAAAACTTGTAAAGTCTTGCCGATTTTTTCTCAGAGGAAGTGAAACTATATGCAACTTTACATTATTCGTCACGGACAGTCATTTAATAATGCTTTGTGGGATAGAACTGGGGGCGGTAACGGCCGTTTACCAGATCCCCATCTCACCGAAATAGGCCAACAACAAGCCGAACACTCTAGCCCAATACCTTGCCCAGGCAGATAAAAACGGGACTCCCCATGCAAAAAACGATCCGCATAACCGTCATGGCTATCACCTGACCCATCTATACGCCAGCCTCATGTTTCGCGCCGTGCAAACAGGCCATGCCCTTGCCGACGCGCTTGACATGCCACTCATCGCCTGGCCCATCATCCATGAATGGGGCGGCATCTTCGAGAACGATCCAGAAACCGACATGCCCCTGCCTCTTCCGGGGGCAAACCGCCAATTCTTCACCGAACGTTTCTCCCGAATCCTGTTGCCCGATTGGCTCCAAGACGAAGGCTGGTGGCAGAAGCCATACGAAACCCCGGAAGTTTCCATTCGCCGTGCGGAAGAATTTGTCATTGAACTACTAGAACGGCATAGCGGCACCGAAGATAGAGTCGCTATTGTCACCCATGGCGGGTTTACGGCGCTGGTTTTGAGAGCCATCTTCGGCACCCTCGAATTCACAGTTAATCTAAACAGCAAAGAGTTCGAGACCTGGATTCGTACAAACAATACAGCTATGACTCGACTCGATTTTGAAGAGAATCGTATTATTCAAGTCTACATGAATCGCGTAGACCATTTGCCCACAGACCTGATAACGTAAAACGCCCTCCTACAATCCCCTCCCAAAGGGACGGGAACGTCTTGTAACACGCACTCTCCCTTTCGAGAGGTGTTCTGTTAGAATTACTCGTACCGCAGCGCCTCAATCGGGCGCAAACTGGCCGCCCGCCATGCGGGATAAATGCCAAAAACCAGGCCCACACTGGCCGCAAAACCAGTTGCAAGCAAAATGGTGCTGATATCAACAACAGCTTCTAAATCAATGAGTTTTCCAGCAACCTGAGCCAACGCCCAGCCCAGTATCACCCCGAGCAAGCCGCCAATCAGACTGAGCAAAATTGATTCCATCAAAAACTGGACCAAAATGTCTCGTTTGAGAGCGCCGACAGCTTTGCGAATACCAATCTCGCGTGTTCGTTCCGTAACGCTCACCAGCATGATATTCATAATGCCAATACCGCCAACGACCAATGAAATACCGGCAATTGCCCCCAAAAAGGCGGTTAAAGTACCCGTAATCACGTCAAACGTTTCTAGCAGGTCAGATTGACTGATAATCGAGAAATCATCCTCATTGGCATAAGCGATATTGTGCTGATCTCGAATGGTTTCCGTGATTTGGTCAATAGCCTCATCCGTGCGATCTTCGGTGATGGCTTGGGCGGTGATGCCGGTGACAGCCTTTTCACCATCGCGCGTGCGTTCTGTGTATAAGCGGCTGTGGGCGGTGGAAAGCGGCACAAATGCGGCCGTATTCGTATCACTAAACGCACTGCCAGATTCCGCCAACACGCCAACCACTTCATAGCCAACGCCATTTACGCGGATGGTATTGCCCACAGCGTACTCTTCTTCAAACAAATCTTCCGCCACATCATAGCCCAGGACAATAACCCGCGCCTTTGTATCGTAATCCTGCTGCGTGAAGAAATCACCACTATCCAAATCTTCCACATTATTGACGGCGAAATAATTGGTTGTCACCCCAGAAACGGGCGTGCGCTGAATTATTGCCGCCGTTGACGAGTTCTTGTGTGGTCTGTGCCACGGCCGAAACCGCGCTGACGGCTGGCGCATTAAATGAATCTGACAAGGCTTCCACATCAGATAAACTCAAGGCTTGATAGCCACCGCTGTTATCATAATCTGTAACCAGGATGATGAGATTGGTGCCAATGGATTGAATTTCACCGGTAATGGATTGATTCACACCATTGCCAATCGCCATTAAAGCAATCACAGAGGCGACGCCAATAATCACGCCCAGCATGGTTAATACAGACCGCAGTTTGTTTGCCAGTAAGCTGTCCAGGGCTGTAAAGAAACTTTCACTAATATTCATGATTAATGATCCTCTTGAATGCAGACCATCTCGAATCCAGATGGAACGGCTGGCATGTTCTGCAATTTCAGGATCATGGGTGATCATGATGATGGTGATTCCCTTTTCCTCGTGTAGATGCTTGAAAATGCCCAGAATTTCTTCGCCGGTTTGGGTGTCTAAGGCCCCGGTTGGTTCATCGGCCAGGATGATGCTGGGATCATTGCTCAAGGCGCGAGCGATGGCGACACGCTGCTGCTGCCCACCCGATAGTTCGTCTGGTTTGTGTCCCATGCGGTCGCCCAAGCCAACCAGTTCCAAGGCCGCTTTGGAGCGTTCACTTCGCTCTGATCGGGAGTGAGCCGCCGTACATTAAAGGCAATGCCACTTGTTTGAGGGCTGTGGTGCGTGGCAGTAGGTTGAACTGTTGGAAGACAAAGCCAATCCGTTTATTGCGGATGCGCGAGCGATCATCGGGACTCATGGTACTGACATCAATGCCATCTAATTTGTAGATGCCGCCGCTGGGTATATCCAGACAGCCAATCATGTTCATGAGCGTGCTTTTGCCAGAGCCAGATGGCCCCATAATGGCGACAAATTCGCCTTCTTCGATAATCATATCGATACCACGAAGGGCATGGACGACTTGGGTGCCCATTTCGTAGGTCTTGGTCAGGTTCTTCATTTCAATCATGTTCATGATTTAGCCACCTCCAAAGGGTCCGCCGTTGCCGCCCGGATTGCCGTTTTCATCACGAGGAGGACCACCACCTTCCCCATTTTCATCCGCACCGAAGTTGAAAAGTGGGGCGGCATTGCCAACCATGAGTTGATCACCTTCGTTTAGGCCGCTGGTGACTTGGGTATTGTTGCTGTCACGCAAGCCGATGGTGATTTGTACGGTTTCTGTGATCGGATTGCCCTCTGCATCGGTGGTGACGAGGTTGACGGTGTAAGTGCCTTTGCTGCGATCTACATTGATGGCTTCATTCGGCACGAGCAGGACATTCTCGAAGTTGTTGGTTAAGAGGTCGGCATTGGCAGTCATGCCCACGAGTACGGGCAGGTCAGTTTCACCCAATCCCAAGAAGACTTCGTAGCTGACAACGGCCGTGTTGTCTTGCACGTTTCGCGGGGAAATGGAAGCGACTTCGCTGCTGATTTCGGCATCAGGCCAGGATTCCAGGGTGATGGTGGCAGGCTGGCCGATTGCAATGTCGCCGATGTCTACTTCGTCAACGGCCAGCACGACTTCCAGGCTGTTGTTATCGACGATTTCCATGAGGATACCGCTGGCTGTTTCACCTTGGTTGGTGTAAACGGCCGTTATCACCCCAGCAAACGGCGCATACAAAGTCGCATCAGCCAGGTCGTCTTCTGCTTTTTGCAGCGATATGCGTGCCTGCTCCACACCAATCTCAGACATGGCACGCTGCCCCGCAGACGGGCCGTTGACCAGCGTGTCCAGACTTGCCTTTGCCTGCGCTAAAGAAGATTCAGCGGCGGCAATTTGGGCGTCAGAAGCCCCCTTTAACAGGAGTTCATGATTAGCCTGAGCCGCCTGAAAGTTGGCATTGGCAGCGGCCAAGCTGGCCTGAGCAATAGAGACGGCATTGGAATCAGGACCATCGAGTAGCGCGTTTAATTTGGCTTGCGCGGCGTTGGCGTTGGCATTAGCTGTTTCCAGGTTATAGCGAGTTTGCTCTTCAGGATCACCCAAACCAGGGCAAATAGTCTTCCCTGAGCCATCTGGTAAATCAAAGCTAAAACATTCCGTCAGTTTGTCGTACAGCTCTTGAGTCGAATCTTGCTGGCTCAACGCGCCAAGCAGTTCCGCTTGGGCGGATGAAACTTCAGATTCGCTGGCACCGCTATTTGCTAGTTGCAATTGCTCAGATGCTGCCCACACATTGGCTTGTGCCGCACGCACGTTGGCATCTGACGCCGCAACATCTTGTTCGTCTGGCCCCGCTAACAAATCATCTAATTGCGCCTGGGCGCTGGCAACACCTGCTTCCGCAGCGGCTAAATTGCTGGCAGTTGGCGGAGCGGTTAAGGCTTCATGATTCGCTTCTTGAATGAGCAATGCTTGTTTGGCTGATTCAACGGCGCGTTCTAACGCTTCTGTGTCTAGCTTCAAAAGAGGGTCGCCTTCTGCCACCGTGTCACCCAAGGCAACATAGATTTCGGCAACCTCACCCGAGGCGGGCAGCGTTAGTCGTGCATCTCGCTGGGCCTTGACTTGCCCACTGGCCGAGGCGTTGGCTGATAAATCACCGATGAAAGCTGTCACCGTATCACCGGTGCCGGCTTGGGCTTGTTGGCTGGCGGCAATTTGGTCGCTGAAGAGTCTCGGCACAGCAATCACAGCGATAACGATGACGACCACGACACCTAAGCCAATCCACAGCCACTTTTTACGATTATTTGGTTTATTGTTCATATCTTTTTATCCGTTTAGGTGAATCACAAAAAGTTTTTGGAATTACCATGATGCAAGCTTGTGATTTCCTTAAAGTAAAAGCGGGTTTCGCATCATTTTATTTCAAATTACTTTCCCGCTTTTACCTAGTTGGAAACTGGCGTTGTTTGTTTCAAGACCTCTGAGGTTTAAACCTCGGAGGTCTATAACTCACCAAGTTTCAATCGTTATTACTCGCTGGGTGGCCCAAATTGAGCGCGTGGTGCCACATTGCCGACGACGATCACATCCCCTTCGTTTAAGCCGCTGAGGATTTCTGTGTTTCGGTTGTCGCGTTGACCGATAGTGACCGGAACTTCTTCGATTGTGTCGCCAATTTTCACGTTGACGCTGTAGGTGCCGGTGGAACGGTCTGCATTGATGGCTTTATTGGGCACTAACAGGATATTGCCTTTCTCGGAGGTGATTAGGTTGGCATTGGCTGTCATACCGACGAGGATAGGCAGCTCTGTTTCACCTAAGCTCAAATGGACTTCATAGATGACGAGGGAACTACCGGGTTGTATCTTGGCGCTGGGGACGATGGTGGTCACTTCGCTGGCAATATCAACATCCGGCCAGGTTTCCATGTTGATAGTGGCGATTTGGCCCACTTGCAAGGCACCCACGTCCACTTCGTCTACCTCCAGGATGACTTCCAGGCTGCTGTCATCGACGATTTCGATGGCGGAGCCGCTGGCAAATTCACCTTCGTTAAAGTTAACGGCCGTTATCACCCCAGCAAACGGCGCAGTAATTGTCATGCCATCCAAAGCTGCTTGGGCATCTTCCAAATTGATTTTGGCTTGGGCCACTTCTGCTTCAGCAGCCGCAATTTGTTGCGCCGTCGCCCCAGCGAGCAGTGAATCCAGGCTGGCCTGTGCTTGCGCAATCTGCGCCTCAGCACCGGCAACTTGAGCGGCCGTGGGCGCTGAGGTTAGTTTGTTGAAATTAGCGGCGGCGGCATCACGTTGTGCCGTCGTGGCGGAGAGACTGGCCTGTACGCTGCCCACTTGATTACTGTCTGGCCCGGCGCGAAGATTATCTAGCGCGGCCTGGGCAGAAGCGACTTGTTCGCGGGCTTGTGCCAGGGCGGCATGAGCGGTGAAATCATCTTCGGCTGGGTTACGGGTGTACTGAAGCTCAACGCTCTTTAAGTTTGCTTCGGCGGCGGCTACACCTGCTTCAGCGGCAGCAATGTCGGCCGGTTTGATGGCGTTTTGCGTTTGGCTCAATTGCGCAGAGGCCGACCACACATTGGCGTCAGCGGCACGTAGATTCGCTTCTTGCGCCGCAATTTCTTCAGCCGTTGGCCCAGACATAATATCATCTAGTTGCGCTCTGGCACTGAGCAGCGCCGCGTTGGCAGAGGCCAGTTCTGCATCGGTCGATTCTTCTAGCAAATCGGCCAAACTGGCTTCTTTCAGTTTGAGATTTTGCTCGGCGATGGCGAGGTTGATAGCGAGGGCATTGGGTTCAAGCTGCATCAGCGTGTCTCCGGCCTGCACATGATCCCCGACGCGCACATTGACAGCTTCAATGCGCCCTGGCATATCCACCGAAAGGGCTGCTTCACGGCTGGGGGAAACGGTGCCGCTGGCAGTGGCACTTGCTGATAAATCACCGATGAAGGCGGTGACGGTTTCTTCTGTATTCTCCGCCGCTGCGGTCTGCTGCGCCTGATTGCTGCGGATGAAAATGAACGCACCGACGGCTCCCAGCACCACCACGATGCCGATGATCCAGTAAATGCGTTTCCGCTTTTTGTTTGTTTCCATCAATACTACTCCTTATGAAAATGCGGCTCTATTTGCAATTCAAATAACTATTTCGGTAATCCCTCCCTCTCCCAGCCCTCTCCCCAAAGGGGCGAGGGAGCCAAGTCCCCTCTCCCTGGTAGGGGGAGGGTTAGGGAGGGGATTTGTTTACCGGAACATTTTTTTAATCTCCAAGTAGAGCCGCTTGGTTACAATATTTTTATTACCTGGATAATTCTACGCGGCAAATCTGCAAAAGTTGTGCAGAACTTGTCAACATTTGATGCATATTTTGGAAGTTTGTGACGAATGTCACTTGCGTGCTAATCTCATTTCAAGTAAGGTTTAAGGGTACTTTACAAATTAGCGTGTTTTAGATTAAGGTGCCTTAACCCCCGGATGGGTGGGCATAAAAGCGAATCCGGTAACGTCTGTTTTCAGAAAGAGTCCGGTGCTGTCCCGCAACTGTATTTCAATGGTTTACAACAACCAACGAAGAGCCAGGTCGCCTACCTTAATCTATTGACCACAAACTTCGAGGACAAGGAGGTGGAAATGGGAAAACGATTAAATAAGGCATAAATTGATCGTTTTGATAGGTAGACCAATCCACCCCCTGTTAATTTAGCAGGGGGTTTTTATTTTTAAAATCATGGCATGGTTCGTTTCTATGACTAATCCATCTTTACAGTAGCCGCGGCTACAAATTGTAAAGGACATTGTTAAGTTTTTTGAACCAGGCCAAAATCATTGAAAAGTTTGGAGAAGCATTAAGATGAAGCAAAACAAAACCAGCCTTTGGCTGATAACTGTATTGATACTAGGTTTATTGTTAGCGGCTTGTTCGTCTGGGGCGGCACCTGAGATGGAAACGGCCGTTCCCCAGCCAGAACCAACCGTTGAAATAATAGAAGCACCCACTGGCATTTCTCTGACAGATGCCCTGGGCAACACCATAGAACTAGACGGCCCCGCTCAGAAAATCATTTCCTTGGCACCCTCTAATACCGAAGTGTTGTTTGCCATTGGCGCAGGTAGTCAGCTAATTGGCCGAGATTCGGTCTCTGATTATCCGGCAGAGGCGTTGGCCGTGACAGACATAGGGGGTGGGTTTGGTGAACTGGCAGTTGAGACCATCGTCTCGTTGGAACCAGATTTGATTTTAGTCGCTGATATAACGCCGCCGGAGCAAGTGGAAGCGCTCAATGCAGTTAGCCTTACTGTGTTTGCCCTGCCTAACCCCACAGATTTGCCTGGCATGTACGAAAATTTGCGTACCGTGGCGCTGTTGACAGGACATGAAGCGGAGACAGAAGCTTTGATAGCAGACTATGAAGCGCGGGTAACGGCCGTTACCGAAACCGTATCTGCTGCCGAAGAAAAACCATTGGTTTTCTACGAAATTGATGGCACGGATGCCAATGCGCCCTGGACATCTGGTTCCGGCACCTTTGTTGATACACTCATCACCATGAGTGGTGGCGAAAATGTCGGCGCTGTCCTGGATGATGCCTGGGCGCAAATTAGTGTTGAAGAGCTCATCACCCAAAACCCAGACATCATCATTTTGGGAGACTTCACTTGGGGTAACGTCACACCAGAGGATGTGGCTGCGAGAGAGAGCTGGGTGGATATAACGGCCGTTCAAAACAACGCCATTCATACCTTTGACGACAACTTAGTCAGCCGTCCTGGCCCCCGTCTTGTGGATGGTTTAGAAGCCATGGCTCTTTTATTACATCCTGAGTTATTTGAGTAAGAAGTGGCAAAGAGGCAAAGTTGCAGGGTGGCAAAGTAACTCATCACCTTGCAACTTTGCCACCCTGCAACCCTTATCTATGAAAATCATTCGCCACCATCCCTTCATCATCAACCTGCTGCTGCTGCTGCTGGCTATCATCGCCAGTGTCGCCATTGGTGCGGTTGCCATTTCGCCGGAGGTGGTGGTGCGTGTATTCCTGGCAAAACTACCTGGCATTACCTTCCCTGTCGATTGGGCAGCTACCACAGAAACCATCATTTTTAGAGTACGCTTGCCCCACACCATTTTAATCTTGTTGACGGGCGCGGCGCTGGCGAGCAGTGGCGCGGCCTATCAAGGCTTGTTCCGAAATCCATTAGCCGACCCGTATCTGATTGGCGTGGCTTCCGGCGCTGGTTTGGGTGCTGTAATCGCCATGTCACGCAGTTGGCGGACTGATTGGTTGGGTCTTTACGCTATTCCCTTTGCCGCATTCCTGGCGGCACTTGTCACGGTAGCTATCGTTTACATGTTAGCCCGCACCGGCAAAACCATTCAAACAACAACGCTCATTCTGGCTGGTGTGGCGGTTAGCTCTTTTGCTACCGCCCTGACTTCCTATTTAATGCTGCGTTCCAATGCCGAAATGCAGCGGGCTTTGGGCTGGTTGTTAGGCGGCGGCATGTTGGCAGGCTGGGCACCCGTTTTGGCGATTTTGCCCTACATGCTGGTGGGTCTTGGTACACTGCTCTTTTTGGGACATCCGCTCAATGTGCTGCAATTCGGGGATGATCAGGCACAGCAAATGGGTCTTTCCGTGGAACGACTCAAAGCGAATCATTATTGTGACAGCTTCATTGACGACGGCGGCGGCGGTGGCTTTCTCGGGCATTATCGGCTTTGTCGGGTTGATTGTGCCGCATTTGATTCGCATGATTTGGGGGCCGGATTATCGCCTGTTAGTGCCGCTGTCCATCATTGGCGGGGCGACACTGCTGCTGCTGGCCGACATTATGGCGCGGGTGCTGATGGCGCCGCAAGTGCTGCCCTTGGGTATCGTCACAGCCATGTTTGGCGCACCCTTTTTCTTATGGATTTTATGGCGATCCAAGTCTAAGGTGACATGGTAAAAAAGGGGCAGAGTTGCAAAGGGGCAAGGTGGCAGAGTAGCTCGTTTGCTATTCACCCTGCAACTTTGCAACCCTGCAACTTTGCCCCTCTGAAAGGATAATTATTATGCTGCAATTACAAAATCTAACCGTTGCTTACGGCAATTATGTGGCTTTACAAGATGTCTCTCTGGCTGTTGCTCCTGGGGAGATATTGGCGGTAATTGGGCCAAATGGGGCGGGCAAATCGACGATGGTGCGGGCGGTGAGTGGCATTCAACCGCTGCGCTCTGGTCAGGTGTTGCTTGGGCTAGATTTGCTGCCATCCCATCGCTTGAGTGCGGCTGAGCGGGCGAGATTGTTAGCAGTTGTGCCGCAGGCGCGGGAACTGCCTGGCGTCTTCACCGTCTACGAGACGGTTTTGTTGGGGCGCACCGCCTATTTAGGCTGGATGGGCAAGAGTAAAGCGCAAGATCACGAACTGGTAGAATGGGCGTTGGCGCGGACAAAACTGACGAATTTAGCCCAGCGGCGTGTGGCTGAATTGTCGGGCGGGGAGCAGCAGCGGGTGCTGCTGGCACGAGCATTGGTGCAGTCGGCTCCTATTTTGCTGTTAGATGAACCCACAACGAATTTGGATTTACAGCATCAATCTGGTTTGTTGAATTTGGTGCGGGAGTTGGCGGTTGAGATGTCAGTTAGCGGTGATGGTGGTGCTGCATGATCTGAATCTGGCCGGGACTGTATTGTGATCGAGTGGCGTTGTTGGTAAACGGCCGTTTACAAGCCAGCGGTACACCCCAAGAAGTTCTCACCAGCCAAAACCTGTCAACAACCTTCCAAGTCCCCATCGAGGTGATCCCGCATCCAGCCTATGGCACACCACTCGTTTTGCCGGATGGGGTTGCTCATAAGCATATGAGCCATGTGTCACAGTGCCAGCCGCTGAATTTGTTTTAGATTTAGATTGCGTATAGTCAATAGGCGATGAAAAATATACGCAGTTCTTTGGGACGCTGATGTTTTTTTATCAGCGTTTCCCCGTATCAGTGTCCTTTTTTATGATAAACAAAAAGATAGTACCACCCGACGAACATGAGCAAACCAACGGCCGTTACCACCATAATCAGTTGCGGTGTCAGCGTTAGCCCGTTAGCCCCTATCGCACAAAGCAAAACAAGTCCGGGAAGCCGTCCAAAAAAGTTAGCCACAAAAAAGCGCCTGCCAGATAAAGCGCTTAATCCGGCCACGTAATTCAGCACGTCAGCGGGGAAGACGGGCAGCATGAAGGCAAACATGAAGAAAACCATCCCGTTTTCTTCGGCCGCGCCATTCCATTTATCGAGCACTTGGCGGGGAGCCATGCGTTCTACCAACGGCCGACCCGCCCATTTTGCCAGGAGAAAAGCGAGTTGGCTTGCGCCTACGGTTGTCACCAAACAGATTGCCAAAATCGCCCAAAATCCATAAACATAGCCGCCGCCAAGAATGAGCACATGGCCGGGTATGGCCGCGACAAATACTTGTAAAACCAGAGCAATGCTTAACAACAGAGGCGCTAAAGGCCCGAATTCATTCAGATAAGCAACGATTGCATCTTGATCTTGAATCAGGGCAGCGACATGCAGCAACGGTTGGCGATACCAGATGGCGAGGCACAGCACTACAACGGCCGTTAGCCCTTTTAAGACGAGTGGTCTGTTTGTTTTATGGGTCAGACTGGTGATGGCGCGTAGTCCTTGCAGGGCGACCAAGACCACCACCCATTTTGTCCGACGCCAGGTTTCGGGGAAGGTATCGGTGGGCATGGCTCTGTACCCAACGACCACGACGCTGGAAACGGCCGTTATGCCCAAAATCTGCGCGCCCAATAATTCCGGGGAAAACGGCCGTTTAAGCAGATAAAACCAAAGTATGATGAGAACGGCCGTTCCCACCGCCAACAGTGGCTTGATCCATTTCTTCTTCTGCTCGATTTTTGTGAATAAGGCGATGCCTGCTTGGCTGCCGATAAACTGGACGATGGCAAAAATGATCAAAGAGGCGATCACATTTGCCGCCCGTTTTATTTTGGCGCGTACCGACGTCCCCACGTGGGCGCTGTCAACTGAATACATATTCATATCGTTTTCCTTCCTACTGTTTCTTACGAATCGTTTCTATTTTGTGCCGCTGGTGGTCTATTACGTGATAAAAATGATTAAGTTTTGCAGTACGGCGTTTTGTTAGGTAATGGATAGGTTTGTCTGGAGAACGGCCGTTACCTAACAAGTTGTTTGATTCAAGACGAGGACTGAGCCTGTCGAAGTCCGGACTTCGACAGGCTCAGTCCTCAATGCCTACATCCCAATCTTTCCTGTTAACTTGTCCTTATGCCAGAAGCTATTTACAATCCACACAAAATAGATAGTCCCACAATGATAATAACGTAAGCTAGACGCGCAAAGATACATCTAGCAAACAGACAATTTTGGGGGAACAATGATATTTGTCAAGAGTTCCCCATGAGCGGGCGCACCACGAGAATGAAAATGTAACGCGATTTGTCAAATCGCGCTACATTTTCCGAGGAGAAAACAAATGACACCACAAGCTGATATTGGATTAATTGGTCTGGCCGTGATGGGCCAGAATCTCGTATTAAATATGGACGATCACGGCTTTACCGTTGCCGTTTTCAACCGCACAGTGGAAAAAGTAGATCAGTTTCATTGAAAACGAAGCCAAAGGCACCAAAGTCATTGGCACCCATTCCCTCGAAGAACTGGTAACATCCCTCAAACGGCCGCGCAAAGTGATGATCATGGTCAAAGCAGGCGCACCCGTAGACGCCACCATTGACCAACTTGTGCCATTGCTTGAAGCAGGCGACATCATCATCGACGGTGGCAATTCCCATTTCCCAGACTCAACCCGCCGCACACAGGAATTGGCAGAGAAAGGCATCTTATTCATCGGCACAGGCGTTTCTGGTGGCGAAGAAGGCGCTCGGTTTGGCCCTTCCATTATGCCCGGCGGCGCTCCAGCCGCGTGGCCGCATGTCAAACCCATTTTCCAGGCGATTGCCGCCAAAGTGGCAGACGGCTCACCCTGCTGTGATTGGGTTGGGGAAGAAGGGGCGGGTCACTTTGTGAAGATGGTGCATAACGGCATCGAGTATGGCGATATGCAGCTCATCTGTGAAGCCTATGACCTGATGCGTTTTGGCCTGAACATGGCTCCGGCCGAAATCAGCAGTGTCTTTACCGAATGGAACCAGGGCAAACTGGAATCCTATCTCATCGAAATCACCGCCGACATCCTGGCCTACACCGATGAAGATGGTGAACCGACTGGTAGACAAAATCCTCGACACGGCCGGGCAAAAAGGCACAGGAAAATGGACGGCCGTTGCTGCGCTCGATATGGGCATTCCGCTCACCCTCATTGGTGAGGCTGTCTTTTCGCGGGCGCTGTCCTCGTTGAAAGAGGATCGCGTGCTGGCGGCGGCTGAATTAGGCTCCCCCATTCCGCCGTTCAGCGGCGACAAAGCCGCCATCCTCAACGATCTGCGGGATGCGCTCTATGCCTCTAAAATTATCTCATACGCGCAGGGCTATATGCTCTTCCGCGAAGCCTCAGCCGAATATGGTTGGCAGTTGCAGTATGGGCAAATTGCGCTGATGTGGCGCGGCGGCTGTATCATTCGTGCCGCCTTCCTGGACGACATCAAATCTGCCTATGAAAGCAACCCAGACTTAGCCAATTTGCTGCTCGATCCCTATTTCAAAGAACAGATGCAAGCGGGCGAAGCGGCTTGGCGGCGCATCGTTGCCAAAGCGGTTGTCGCTGGACTGCCCGTGCCAGCCATGTCGAGCGCCCTGGCGTTTTACGATGGCTATCGACGGGAGCGTCTGCCTGCCAATTTGCTCCAGGCTCAGCGTGATTACTTCGGCGCTCACACCTATGAGCGCGTCGACAAACCGCGCGGCGAGTTTTTCCATACGAACTGGACGGGTCAGGGTGGCAATGTCACTGCCACCACCTATGATGCTTAAAATTTAAGAGTGGCGAGTGGAGCTTTGAGGCATCGTCAGCCTTGATTTAACGATAGATTTAACAAAATGGACGATGGTAGGAGTCCTGCTTTTTTACGGGTATGTTGCCAGTCGTTTAGTTGGGCATAATCAACTGCGCAGCTTTGTCTTTGCGGTGGGTGCTTCTTTAATCGGCATTTTTAGTGTTCTTTTCAAAGAAACATTAGGTCATTGATGGTAATTAAAAGAAAGCATCATTATTGTCACTATAGTTTTCAAAAGGAGAAAAACTCATGTGTTGTGTTGTTACAGTTTTACTGTTTTTAGGACCGCGTATTGCCGGAATCGTTTGGTGGATTATTCAGCCGGCGCGTTGGGTTGGGAGTAGCCCGCTATCTGCATTTAGCTCATGGATATGGCCTGTCTTGGGACTCATTTTTCTGCCCTGGACGACGATCATGTTTGTGATCTTAGCTCCAGGTGGCATTCATGGTTTTTTCGAATGGCTCTTCATGGTATTTGCGCTGATCATCGATATTGGCTCGTATGGTGGTGGGGGTTATGGCAATAGAAGCCTTTTCCCAGGTACCGGTTATGATTAGTTGATCTGGCTGAATGATTACCATGCCAGATCTCAAATTTGTTTTGGGTCTTGGCATGGTAGCTAATAACGGCCGTTTTCTGGCGAATGTGTCTGGGAGCAGCAAACCAAGTACGAGAAAATACAGGGGTGGGTGAAATTTTGATGGGGTGAAAAACGGCCCTTCTACCCCAAATTATGCTCCAAATGCGCCCAAAACCAGGAGACAACCGTTGGCACAACACCTTTTCGCGCCCCAAACATCAGCTTTTGCCCTACTGGATTGATAGGATACGCTTCAATCGCAACAGTGGCTGAGCCATTATCTGAACCAGACACCGTAACCAAAATTTGGCTGCGATCCCCCAATACCTTGCCGTGTATTTTCTTATCAAACTGACCTTGAATTGTGCCAGCGTTGGCATCCGCTGCTAATACCTTACCTTCTAAGCCTGCAATTGCTTTTTGAGCTGCCTGATAGACGTTTTCTTCCGGTTTTTCGTAGCTTCTTGATTCTTTGACTGTATATGGCATGATATTTTCCTTTAATTTATGCAAGTGCCCCAAGTTGGTGTAATTTTACTTGAGGTTTTAAGGAATTAACGAGTTCTTTGGTGCCAACGGCCGTTCCCGGCAAACTCGCCGTCGCCGCCCCACAGGCAATCCCCCAGCTCACCGCTTCAACCATCGGCATGCCCTGGCTGAGCGCCCATACAAGACCACCCACCATTGAGTCACCGGCGCCAATCGGATTGCTTTCTTGAATGACAGGGCTTTCCACCTGCCAGGCATGGTCTCCATCGACAAATAACGCCCCAGCTTTGCCCAATGAAATCACAACCGTGCCCACGCCCGCCGCTTGAATCGCTTTCGCCGCAGTGGCAATCTCAGCGACATCATTCACCGGTAAACCGGTGAGCATATGTGCTTCGGCGTCGTTGGGTTTGGCGAGAAACGGCCTGGCATCACAGCCATGTT
Organism: uncultured Chloroflexia bacterium; assembly: GCA_963747345.1. GTDB lineage: Bacteria > Chloroflexota > Anaerolineae > Promineifilales > Promineifilaceae. Next base: position 48,022 of record CAVVFA010000036.1, read on the forward strand.
TCAAAGCACCACCACTGGTATCGAGGATCACAAATGCGCCTGCCGTTTGAATATCGGTGATAAGGTCCGCATAAAGCGTGTCTGATACGCCTGGCGGCAAACTGCCTGCCAGTACCCACCAATCACCAGATTCTGCCAAGTGCATTCACTTTTTGCCGCAATGCCTCTAACTCTTTGGCTGAGATAGTCGGCCCAGGTTCGTTGACTTTGACGTAATGGCTGGGTGTTTCGGTGACAATGCTGACATTGGTGCGTGTTTCACCGTCGACCCAGACAAAATCTGTGTCAATGCCTAAGGATGACAAGCCATTGCGCAGCAGTTCGCCGCTGTTGCCGCCAGCAAACCCCAAGGCAACACTATCCGTCCCCAAGGATTTTAGAATACGAGATACATTGAATCCTTTGCCGCCATAATCAACATTGATTTTCTGACTGCGCAAAACGGTGTCAAATTCAAGCGCAGGGACAACTAATTCTTTGTCAACTGCCGGATTTAAGGTAATTGTGTAAATCATAACTTCCTCTTTTGGCGGATTTGTTCATAGGCATAGCCAAGCCCGGCCAAGGCGCCCATGATGGTCATGAATATCGTGACCGCCACTTTACCACCCATATCGTAGATGGGATGTCGTAGTTCTAGCAAAATCAGGAAAACGAATGCTTTCAAGAAGGTAGAGAGGGCGGTTTTTAGGAGATTTGGGATGGAAAACGGCCGTTTCCGCCAAGCCTCTATCACCACCGTCACTACCATCACCAAACCCGCCAACAGCAGCACAAACCACAAATTAGGCTGTCGCGCCGGACGGAAAAACAGACCAAAGTACAGACCGAGCGCCACCGCCCGTCAGCGCATAACGAGTCAACAATTGGTTGGTGGTTATTTTGTTCGACATAATCATTTCCTCGAAGAGATTGGAGATTAGAGATTCCAAATCTCTAATCTCTAATCTCCAATCTCCTACTGCCAATAAGCCTCAATCAAAGCTTCTTCCGCTTCGTTCGTCCACACATCATCTTCACCCAGCTTTGCCGCCACATCAGGCAGTTTTTCTGCCAGTTCATCCAGTCCCATCAACGGCAGGTTGGGGATTTGGGGGAAAATGACGATCTTGCCGGGATAACGGCCGTCCATCATCGCCTCAATGCCAGCTTGAGCCGCGTTCATGCCGCCAATCGCCGCCACCGAACGCGCGGGAGATAGAGAGCCATCCAGCGCCTTGTGCATCACCTGGGCCTGGTCGTCAATCGTCAAACCAGAGGTGCCGGTGAATTGGGCATTATGCAGATAAACAGGACTAAAATCCAACGGCGCCAGCGTGCCATTGGGCACACCCGCAAAGAACACCAACATGCCATTCGGATTCAACAGCGTGGCCGCTTCCGCCATCACCGGCGCAATCGGCACGCTGACAACCACATCATCCGCCCCGATATGGTCGGTGGCCTGCATCACAAACTCGTAAATCGATTGGTCTGAGTTGGTCGGGTTGTAGACGAGCAGTTCAACGCCATGTTTGGCAGCCAACGGCGCAAACCGTTCTTTGACAGCTTGCAAACGATTGTCATTCACTTCGGTGGCGATGACCAGCTTGGGGCCATTGGGTAGTTCGATGGCACGCTGGACGTGCATTTGCCCCATCGGGCCACCTGCGCCAATGAAAACGGCCGCGCCATTGGCTTGCAGTTCGCAGCGGTTCCGGGCTTCGCCGTAAGAGGCGGCAATATCTGGCCCCTGGTTGCCGATGAAGGCGATGTAGTCGTAATGTAAGCGCCCCACGTCCGCATCGACCAGACCGTCCAGCGGCTCTTGCCCGACCATGTTCACCGTACCACGACGGGCTGCATGACGCGCAATTTGAGAAACGGCCGTTGCCGACCGCGGATTCAAGACCACAATATCATCAAACCCTTTGCCAACCGTCAATTCATCGGCCAAAGCGGCATAATCCTCACCGCTCAAACCATCTCGCGTGATTACATTGGCAGATGTTTGGGCGGCCAAATTCTGTACAGAAGCGTTGACATCTGTCAACACAATGGTGGCGGGCGCATTCAGTCCTTCTGAAAAAGTATACGCTCGCGTGTCGCCAGGACGCCCCACAAACCACATCACACCCCCGTCTTTTGGTTCCAGACGACGACGCTGCGTATAGGCCGCCACCACACAGCCCCACGGTTCCAGCAAAGAGGCTTCGGCATAGCCCATATCCCCTTCCAAAGGCAGCAAACAGGCACCTGCGTCCGTTTCCAACACTTCCGCGCCGATGAGGTGATACTGAATCAGACCACCGGGAACGGTGTAACCATAGGCGGTGCTTTTGCCATTTTGGTAAATATCTGGCTGCACGGCCAACCGCTGACCAGGTTGGTATTTATCAGCCAAATCTTCGCCAACTTCAAAGACTGTAACGGTGACTTCATGCCCCAACCGTGTCGGGATTTCGGCCAGGTTCCGATTGTATAACTTGGGATGTTTACTACCCTGCGTAATCAATTTCACATCTGAAAAACACATACCCACACTGTCTACGCGGACGAGAAGTTGGTCGGCGGCCGGTTTGGACACGGGTAATTGTTCAGGACGGCCGTTTTGACCAATATTTTCAATGCCCGCCCCATACATATTCCAGGCCAGTGTTTCTGTCGGCACAGGGGTCGTGGCCGAGCGGTACAGCTCATATTTTGATGACATGATAACCTCTTCTTAAACCCCGCTGAGGGGTAATAACCAATTTAGGGAATTTTGTAAAGTTTTTGCCGCCACCCCCCACCCTAACCCTCACCCAAAAGGGGAGGGAATCGCACTTACTCCCTCTCCCTCTGGGAGAGGGCTGGGGAGAGGGTTCGTTACTCAAGATTTCTAACTTCAGCGGCCGTGCCACAGGCCAAGGCGCGTTGGGCCAACGCTTTGGCATCGGCCAAATTTAAGGCGCGAATTTGTGCTTTGGCGGGCGCAATCGCTGGTACGCTGATGCTCAATTCATCCACGCCCATGCCAATCAAGATAGGCACAGCCTGGGGGTCAGCGCCCAATTCGCCGCAAACGCCCACCCACTTGCCAGCCGCATGAGCCGCTTCCACCGTTCGCGCTATCAGCCGCAGCACAGCCGGATGTAAACCATCCGATTTACCCGCCAGCAGGGGATGCATCCGATCCATCGCCAGGGTGTACTGCGTCAAATCATTCGTGCCTACCGAGAAAAAGTCGACTTCGGCGGCAAAGGCATCAGCCATGAGCGCCGCCGAGGGGATTTCGATCATGATGCCCAGTTCTACGTTTGGTGCACCGAGTTCTGCTTGAATCTCCCGCACCATGTCCCGCGCTTCCCGCCATTCAGACAGGTCTGCGACCATGGGGAACATGATGCGCAGCGGCCCAAATTCAGCGGCGCGCAAAATGGCTCGCAGTTGTTTTCGCAGCAGATCAGGGCGGTTCAAACAAAGGCGGATACCGCGTTCCCCTAAGAATGGGTTGTCTTCGTGGGTGACGTTGATGTAGGGTAATGGTTTGTCCCCGCCGATGTCTAAGGTGCGGACAATGATGGGTTGACCGTTCATCGCCTTCACGATGTCGCGGTACACTTCAAACTGCTCAAGTTCCGTTGGCGCTTCGGTGCGCTCCAGGAACAGGAACTCTGTGCGCAGCAAGCCAACCCCTTCCGCGCCAGCCGCAGCCGCTTTTTCTGCGTCTGCCAGTCCGCCAATATTCGCCACGACTTCTACACGATGCCCATCTTGAGTGATGGCTGGCTGGGTTGCGCTCTTTTGGGCGGCTTTGATGGCTGATTTCCATTCTTTTTGTTGAGATTCAGCCTGGCTGATAGCGGCGGCGTCCGGGTCGATGGTGAGGATACCGCTTGTGCCGTTGAGGATAACGGTTGTTAGATTCTCAATCGCCAATACGCCTTCACCCGCGCTGACGATGGCGGGCAAGCTCAAAGCGCGGGCAATGATAGCTGAATGGGCAGTTGGTCCACCGGCGGCTGTACAAAAACCGAGGATTTTGTCTCGATCAAGAGCAGCGGTATCAGAGGGGGAAAGGTCGCCTGCTACCAGAATGACGGGGTGAGCCGGTAAGCTGATTTGCTGTTCGTCTGCGCCCATGAGCAGGCGCAGCACGCGATAGCCGACATCCTGTATATCCGCCGCTCGCCCTGCGAGCAAGGGATCGTTGAGCTGCGCCATCGCCTGGGCGCGAACATCTATAGCTCCCTGCCAGGCACGGGCGGCGCTTTGTTGTTTGTTGATTCTGGCTAAGACGGCATCCAGTAAATCGGGATCGTCTAGTATTTCCAGATGGGCTTCAAAGATGGCGGCTTCGCTGGTGGAGGCCGCTTGCAGCATTTGTTTGTGCAAGGTGGCAAGCTGAATGCGGGCGCGTTCGATGGCGGCATGAAGGCGCTTCTGTTCATCAGCGACGCCCTGGAACTCCTCTTCAATTTCGATTTCTTCATGCTGCAAGCGATAAATGGGGCCGATGGCAATGCCAGGGGCGGCCGGAATGCCTTTGATCATGTTGCTTGCCAGGGCAACGGCCGTTCCTTGCTGTCCATTTGCTGATTTTGGAGCGGGCGCTTCAGTTGTGTGGGGAGTTTCATGATCTTCGCCCAGGCCATTGGCAACGGCCGTTTCCAAGGCCAACAATGCCGCATCCTCATCCTCGCCTTCCACCAGAATACTGATCATACTGCCACTTTCCACACCCAGGGTCAGCAGGGAGATCATGCTCTTGGCGTTGGCTTTTTTAGGGCCATGCACCACCCGAATGTCTGAGTCAAACTGTTTAGCCGTATTCACAAACACCTTTGCCGGACGAGCATGTAGGCCGGTGGGATTGTGAATCACTACGTCTATCTGTTTCATGGTGACTTGCTCTCTTTACCATTCCTCAAGCAACTGGCTTTCTATTTTGCATCGTTCCAGACAGTTGAGACAGGTAATTATGGGTCATTCGACAGGTTGTTCTTTGCCCAGTTCGGCGAGTACGAGCGCGGCGTCAGTGGTTTGGCTGAGTGTGAGCGTCAATTCTTCATCTTCAATGACCTCGGCTAAATTGGACAAAACGCCAATGTGTTCATCTGAGGAAGCAGCAATGCCAATAATCAGGTATGCTTTTTCGCCATCTTCCCAGGCTACGCCTGCTGGAATTTGCAAAACGGAGATACCCGTTTGCAAGATGTCTTCGCGGTTATCGAATTGGCCGTGGGGAATAGAAACGCCGTTGCCCAAATAAGTAGACATGGTTTCTTCCCGCGCCAGCATGCCTTCGACATACTCTGCTTTTACACAGCCGCTGTCTACGAGGAGCTGCCCCGCCTGGCGGATAGCATCTGCCTTGTCCACGGCAATGGCTTGTAATTGGATTCTTTCGAGTGCCAGGATTGTCATCAGGTTACTCCAGATTGCTGACAATTTCGCCGTTGTCAACAAAGGCTTGCACGATGGTATCGAAAACGGGATCGTTTAAGAACATGCTAAAAGTGACGATGACGGCATCCGGCACTTTGTTTTGTGCGGTTTTGGCAAGCCCTTTGTGGACGACGACAACTTGCGCGTCATCTGGAATGCCGCGGGCTGGTTTGTGGATAACGGTCACATTGGATACTTTTGCTTTTTTAAGCTTTTTCTTGAGCGCGTTGACGCTCATCAGGCTGGAGCCCATACCGGCTTCACAGGCCAGGATGATGGTGTTTACTTGGGCGGCTGGAATTGAATTTGTCATGGTGATCTTCCTTTGCTATAACGAGATAGCTCTGGGACGTAACTACAAGGAGTTTTTGCAGCTACAAAAATCCCTTGTAGTTACGTCATTTATTTACTTTTCGATCCTTAGGCTGCCTATAAGCCGGGAACGGCCGTTAAACCAGCTTCTTCTGCTTCTTTTTCATAATCCAACTCGGGCACTGGCCGTACTTTCAGGACAAGCGCACCAACAACCGCAGCAACGACTGTGCCAATAAGGACACCCGTTAGTACCGAGAAATGTTTTCCCGGGGGGATGACCGCCAAGTAGGCGAAAATGGAGCCTGGTGAAGGGGTTGCCACTAAACCTGCATTGGAGATAGAGAACCAGAAGTCAGCTGCCATACCACCAGCGATTACGGACAAGAGCATAATGGGATGCGCCAAGACATAGGGGAAATAAATCTCGTGAATGCCACCGAAAAAGTGGATAACCATCGCGCCGGGAGAGGATTGCTTGAGTAAACCTTTGCCTGCGATGAAATAGGCAATCAATAATCCCATACCTGGGCCTGGGTTCGTTTCCAGCAAGAAATAGACAGAAAATCCATTGTCTGTAACTTGCTGTACACCTAATGGCGTTAAGATGCCATGGTTGATAGCATTGTTTAGGAAGAGTATCTTGGCGGGTTCAATGATAACTGCCGCTAAGACCAATAATCCGGCATCCACGAGCGTTTCCACACCTGCGCCCAAGAAATTGCTAAATGCTTCAACAATGGGCCCAACCACTACATAAGCAATCATAATCAAAAAGATGGACAGAAGACCGGCAGAAAAATTATTGATCAACATTTCAAAGCCTACAGGAATATGGTCTTCGAGTAATCCGTCGATTTTCTTCATGGTCCAGCCGCCAAGCGGCCCCATGATCATAGCGCCCAAGAACATGGGAATTTCTGCTCCCACAATGACGCCCATTGTAGCGGCCGCCCCAACCACGGCGCCACGTTGTCCATAAACCAAGTATCCACCCGTGTAACCGATTAGAATGGGTAAGAGATAATTAATCATGGGACCGACAAGCGAGGACAACTCTTCGTTAGGAATCCAACCTGTCGGGATAAACATGGCTGTAATTAAGCCCCAGGCAATAAACGCACCAATATTGGGAATGATCATCCCGGCCAAAAAACCGCCTACACTTTGAATCTTTTCTCTCATGCTGAAGTCTCCTTCTTCTATATAACAAATGTAAACTTGTTTTCCTGTAGATATGATTACAGGACACAAAACGGATAAAGGGAGAGGAAATTTCCGGGGATTTCCTCAAACAAAACGTCCGGAGCGTTTAGTAACAAACTGAGTAGGTGCTCAAGCAAGCCACTGGGTGATAGTTTCTATATCTTCAGGTAACAATAAGGGGTGTACTTGAATCACATTGTTTTGCGGTTCGATTTGTGCATTCACTAAGGGAACTGTGGTAATGATTAGTTCAGCACTTTCGATGAGTTCTTGATTGAGTTCGCGTAAAGAAACAACGCGCAAGGTGCCTAATCTGGGGAAGCGTGCTTTGAGCCGTGCCACCAGTAATTGAGCCGTGGCCATGCCGCTGGGGCATACGATAATCACCTCTTGCACCAGGTTTGGATGTTCGCGGATATAGGCGGCGCGTAGTAACAGGGCGATGTTGTTGATTTCGTTTTCAGGCAGGATAACGGCAGTTCTCTGTTCAATGATGTCCGCTAACACAATGGCTAACTCCCGTTCAAAGCGATATTTGCCCGATAACTCTGTGTGCTCATAGGTGTGGGGTATCCATAAATTGAATCGATGCCGCAAACAGGCTGGGATAATGTGAATGACAAGGCCATCACGTAATGTTTTGTCTTGGGCCAGATGCGGTAGGCCGTAGGTATTGACGATGCGGGCTATAAGCTCATCAATGAGTTCAGTAAAGATATGGTCGATTTCTAAATCGCCCGGCCAGCGATCATTTCTGGGCGCGGCCAGGAAGTGCATGGCAATATACGCGACTTCAGATTCAGGCCAGCGTGTATTTGAGCGCCAGCCCAAATGCTTGGCAATTTGAGTGGCGACTGCCCAGATGTTGAGGGTTTGCAGCCAATTCAGCATCTGTTCCTGAACGAGCACAATCTTACCAGCCTGCACGCGGTCTGTTTGCACGGCCAGATTGAGTGCTAAATCGAGAACGGCGTCGTCTGTAAAACGGCCGTTTACCTGCGCTTCAGCATAAGTCACCTGACCAAACGTTCTTTGCACATCCCACCGTTTGATTTGCGACCGTGCTTTTTCCACGATAGGCAATAAATTGGCATCTGTGCCCAGTTCAAAAACAAGGTCTTGAGCGTGAACCATTTTGGTTAATGGTTTACCAAATGGCGTCTGCCCCCACAATAGAGCAGATATAGCCTGACGATAAGCGCCCTCTGCCCCATAAATCCCAAATCCATAATTCGGGCGTCGTTCCAGGCTCAATCCCTGACTATTTATCCAGGTTTCAATCGACTCTATATCTTTCAGAATGGTTGTGCGCGAAACATCAGTTAATTGTTGCAGCTGATATAAAATGAGAGGCTCCTCGGCAACAAGTAAAATCAGGGCAATAAGCTGCTGTCGTTCTTCTACCGATAAAACGAGCTGAAACCTGTCGTCTGTGGTTAATTCACGCAGCAGCTCACGGCTTTTTTCAGGAGAGCATAATAATTTTGCACCGACCCCAGGTGTCACTTTAAGTTTGACATCTCGCTGCTCTAACCAAACGCGCAGCCCCTTCAAGCCATAATTGACTTGCCGTGAAGTCAGCTTCATTTCTTCAGCCAAATCAGCAGAGCCAAGCGGTTCGCTTGATTCTACTAAGAGTTGAAGAATATCTCGCTGACGAGTGGTTAAGGATGTCATCATGAACACGCTGTGCACTTTCCTAAGCTTCGCTGCTTGAATCTAAATTGCCTTTATTCAAGTTAATTTCTTGAATATCAGGAACATTTATACTGCTTAATCATCAATGTTTGTCATTATAGGGCAATTTTGCACAATAAAAACCTCGGATTGTTACAACTTTTTGTATAGCAGTTATGACAAAACCGGATTTTTTGGTTTCGAGAATTCCTTTTTCTCAAGGCAAATGTACTGCTTGTTTTCAAGGATTGATTTGGAATATTTCCAGGCTGGAGGGGCGTAACGGCCGTTATGAGAGAGCAGATCGAGGAAGTGTTAGTTTTTAATGTGGCATTGGTCAATAAACGTTAAATCAAATGCCTGCGTTTCAGTGAAGCTTGCAGCAATGGCTCGATTTGCTGATGTATTGCCGCATTCGCATAGCCAATCCAGCTCACATCAGAATCTACATCAAGCGGTGACTCAAGGAGTTTGCCAAATTCATCGGTGACGATGATGCCGAGTTCGCGGGCGATCAGTTCGGTGCAGAGGTCGTAGGGGTGACAGCAGATGCCGAGCGCCAGACCGCGCTGCGCCAGTACGGTTTCCATTACCGGGCGAATGTCGGCGATGAAGCGGTCGTGGCCGGCCATGAGTTCGTAGAGTTGGCCGCCGGAGCAGATGTATTGGTCTTCAAAGCAGTGGGTTTTGCCTGGCTGTACAGGGCCGAGGGCTTCGCGCACAATTTCTTCGTCAATGGCGGCCAGTTCTTCACGGATGCCGGGGAAGAAACGGGCGATGGAGGCGAAGCCGTGGGCGATGGTGTCGGCTTGCGAGGGGTGGGGGTAGATGGGGGTGTCTGTGTGGGTGAGGCGATTGTGGCGAACGGCCGTTATCCCCTCACCTTTAATCGCCCACACCTGATCCGATAGATGCTGTTTTACCAGTGGAATCTCCGTTTGTACGGCAAATTCAATATCCTGCAAATTGGTGCCTGCGCCTTTGTTGGGCGCGATGCCGGTTAGAATCCAGGCACTGCGTTTCTGGTACATCAGCCCGCGTGTGCCGTCAATCGGATCGACGATGATGCGCCAGCGGGCTTCGGCGGCGGGCGTGCCAGGTGGCAGTACCAATTCGCCGTCATCCAGCCCTTCGGCGATGAGGACGATGGGCACATGGATAGCGATTTCTCGACTGAAATAGTCAACGAGCAGTTCTTCGCTGATGCGGTCGATGGCGTAGATGGTGTCGCCCTCTTCTTCTTTGGCGATGGCCGACATCTCGGCCAGGGAGGCCGTTTCGCAAGCGGTGACGACGGCCTCTCTTATTTGATTGTGTAAGGTGAGAATCGGTTGGATGAAGTCTTTTAGTTTATGCATGATGGTTGGCGTTACACCTGGTATTTTTTCTGCCATGATTTGAGTTGATGGTAAACGGCCGTTGCCCCAATCAAAGGCGTCTCGTCCAGTTCAAACTCAGTCGGGTAGAGGATGAACGGCTCTGTTTGATAGCCACCCATGCCGCCATGACTGCCGATGAGTTCTTCATAGGCGCAGACTTCGTTTTTCTCGGCGTCGTAGGGGCTGTTGATGTAGAGGTCGGGGGCGTCGGGGAAGGTGTCGTAGCGCCGCAAATGATGGGCGGCGTTGGGGCCGAAACCGATCAGCGGATTTTCGCCTTCGATGCGATCTTCGCCCAGGTAGTAACGGCCGTTCTCCCCAATCACCACCGCGCCCATGTTCAGCCGAATGAATCATGATAAAGCCTACTCCTTCATGCGCGACTAAGCCGTTGAGTACACCCGGCATAATCGTTTCCACTTCTTCCAGCGTAATGCGTTCTGCGCGGTTTACGCCGTAGACCAGACCCAGGTTGCCCGAGGCCAATACGATGATTTCTGCGTCTTTGTTAACGGCCGTTTCCTCCATTTCTTCAGACCCAACCTCCACATCCCCATTCTCTTTCTGGCTCTTCTTGAACAGCCGTCTGATGGGGCCACTCGTTTTCTTATCGTGCTTAATGGCATCGTTCAGGAACACATTGATATGCCCCCAGGATTCATCGCCCCCGGTAACGGCTTGCACCAAACTTTCCTGGGCAAGCTGCTGCACCAATTCGCCTAGCGAATGGCCGTAACGCTGTTTAAACGTGGCGCCGCCGCTTTGGCCGTGATCTGAAAGTACCACAAACTGATAAGGGCGCGGTGCACTTTCTGCGGCACTTTCCAGACGAGCAAACTGCTCATCCAATTTACAAAGAACTTTGTACGCATCCGTCGATTCAACGCCAGAATGATGTGCCACCTCATCGTAACCCACAAACGTGGCATAAGCTGAAGGCAGACCCGCATACATGTCGCCGATAAGCGTGTAAATATTCAATTCACGCATAATCACCGTGGTAAATACCCGCAGCAGCGGATACTTGCCGCCCCGCTGATGCTTGTCCAAAATGGGCTGCACATTATTTTTGCGTGCCTGGTAGAATTCCCATTTTTCTGTGATGATGTCCCAAATCACCAGCATCAACGTGCGCGTAAAATTGTATGGGTTGGCAAAGTAGGCGTAGAAACTTGTCATATGGAATCGTGACCTATTTGTCAGCGTGCTGGCGGTAGTCATGACATACGGCGCATCCCCAGAGAGCAGATTGCCCCGACTGGCGCCGCCATCAACCAGCAAGCCATTGCCATCGGAGTACCTTTCTTCCAACTTGGCGACTTCATGCGGGCTGCTAGAGGCGATGATTTTTTTGGACTGGCGTTCGTACCAGCGAAAAGCAGGAATGTTGTCGTTGTTGCCATGCAAAATCCCTGCCTGGGCGGCTGAGGTTTGCGAGGAGAGATCGGTTTCCCAGGCCACGAGTTTGTGATTGCCTTCTTCTAGCCAGCGTTTCATTGTGGGAGCATAACCCAGCGCCATCGCCTTTTCCAGAACAGGTTTGGCAAGACCGTCTATCTCCAGAAAAAAGATGCCAGGAACGGCCGTTTCTTCCCGTTTTGCCATACTTTTAGTGCGACGGCGCACCACGTTGCGATAGTAGGAGTTGTCATCGTCGATAGTGAGAATTGAACTGGCAATCGTGTTGATTGCTGCCATACCTAATGCTGCCAAAACGGCCGTTAACAACCCCTCAACATGGAATCCCTCAACCAAAAATCCTGCCAAATAAATAATGACCCCATTCATCACCAGAGAGGCCAGCCCCAGAGTCAACACCGCAAAAGGCAGGATGAGATAGCTGAGTAAAGGCCAGAGCAGTGCGTTGAGCAGGCCGATCACCGCAGCAGCGATAAAAGCGGTAGCCATGCTGTCTACATATAAGTTGCTCAAAATGGCAGTCATAAGAATCAGAGCCAGCGCCTGGATAACCCAGATGATTACAATACGAATGAGCGGATGCTTTGCCCAAGATTTTGACTTTGATTTCACGGTGTTATCTCCTGCTGCAGATAGCGAAAAACATCTTCGGAAGTTATATGGGGATCGTAGCAAAAATGGGGATTCGTGCCAGCGGGGAGAATTCGTGTAGCCAATAAGGTAAAAAATAAACTACACTATTACCAAAATATCATCCAACAAGGAGGTTTGCACAATATCCCAGCCGAAATAGGGGCTGGGTTGTAGGTGGAAGAAGGATTTCACTTGTTTTTGTTCGCCGTAATGATGCCAGGAGATAACGGCCGTTACTGTCCCTTTATCTCCTATCACTTGTGTGGTGATGGGAGTCGTATCGGGTCGGGCATTCGGTGGTAATTTTGCCCAAACCATCTCGACTTTTAGACCGAATTTCGCTAACGTGATGGGGTTGCCAGCCGTATCATAAATGGGCTGCTTATCCATATTGGGCAAAAAATTTTCACGATGTTCCCAAAATAACTCGCCAACAAATATATCTACCCACATTTGCACATCATATTCTGGCGTCGTGGCTTCAAAACAGGAGACATATCCTTTCACACGAATGTCTTCCATTTCCTCATTCAACAATTCTTCAGTGATGTAGCGATACATTGCCAGATCGTCCCATTCGCCCATAAAGTCTACGACAATGTCATGTTCACCGAGCAGTTCAAATAGCGTGTTAACTGCTTCTTCAAGGGCAAACGGGGGAATTTCTGCGGCAGGTTCAAGGTTTGGATTTCCAATACGTTCCCGAACGGTAATCCTTGGTGCCTCTTCAAGCTGTCGATCAAATTCGAAGAGATCATCCATGAATTTCTGTGCATCTTCTTCGGGAGACAACGGCTCACGTTCAGATTCGGCCAGTGATGCTTGAATTTTTCGTCTGATTTCGTCTAAGAATTGTTGATCTTTCATGCTCATCTCACCTGCGGGGTTGAGAAAGGTTGTATTTTACGCAGACTTTTAAGGAGTTGCCAGAATCTGCCCATCACCAAGCTGCAAAATATAGTCAACGTACTCGTCTACAAGGTTGTCGTGGGTGGCGAGCAGCATGGTGATGCCTTCATCGGCGATGATGGTGCGGAAAAGGGCGAGGATTTCGTGGGTCGTTTCGCTGTCAAGTTCACCTGTGGCTTCGTCGGCCAGGATGAGCTGCGGTTTATTGGCGATGGAACGGGCGACGGCGACGCGCTGCTGCTGTCCGCCAGACATTTCGTAGGGGCGATGGCCGGCCCATTTAGCCAAGCCAACCATATCCAGGCATTGCATGGCGCGGTCGTGGCGCTGTTTGCGCGGCATTTTGGAGATGCGCAGCATGAGTTCCACGTTTTCATAGGCCGACAGGGTGGGGAGCAGGCCAAAGGATTGAAAAATAAAGCCCACTTCGCTGCGCCGCCAATGGGTGAGTTCTTTTTCGCTGAGACCGGATAGAGAACGGCCGTTTACAATCACATTCCCACTCGTTGGCTGATCTAACCCACCCAGGCAGTTGAGCAGGGTGGTCTTGCCGCTGCCCGACCGTCCCTTGAGAGCGATGAAGCTGCCAGTGGGCACTTGTAAGTCTATGCCGCGCAATGCCTTGACGGCGCGGTCGCCCACGTTGTAGGTGCGGACGAGGTCTTGGGTTTCGATGGCGAGTGATGCTGTTGGTTTCATCAGTTCTTTCTTTTTAGTTTGTTTCGTAATTTCTGCCAGCCGTGAACGGCCGTTTCTTCATCAACTTCATTCGTCATATGCACAGCATGGGCAAAATTGGCTTGTTCTTCATCGGTAACGGGGCGGATCATCAGGCCGTTATCGACCAACTCCATACGCACACGATTCGTGATGTTGAGAGAATCTCGGTAATTTTTAGGCACTTGCAGGCGTCCTACAGAGTCTAAAACAACCAATTCCTCGAAATGTTCTTCTTCGTGTATCTCGGCAGCTTGCCCATCCCCATTGGTGCGGCGACGGCGTACCGTTTCGCTGGCCGCTTTCCCATCTCGAATCGCCATCACGCGGTCAACATGTTTGGCTACGGTTGGATCGTGGCTGACGATGAGAATGGTGATGCCCAATTCTTGATTCAGGGTGCGGAACGCCTCATAAATGGAAAGAGAGGTCGTGCTGTCTAACTCCCCTGTGGGTTCATCGCCCAGCAAAATAGCAGGTTCATTCGCCAGGGAGACGGCGATGGCTACCCGCTGCTGCTCACCGCCAGACATTTCAGATAGATAGTGATGCTTTCTCTCGTTGAGACCGACCATATCCAGCAGTTCTTCGGCGCGGGTACGGGTCTTTTTGCCGCCGCGCCCCGCCAACATCATCGGCATCTCCACATTTTCCAGGGCAGACAGGTAGGGAATGAGATTCCGCGCCCCTTGCTGCCATATGAAGCCCACTTTTTCGCGCCGGTATTTGTTGACGGCCGAATCAGAGAGTTTGAGCAAATCATGTCCATCAACCAGCACTTTTCCGGCAGACGGCCGAACGAGGCCGCCTAATACATTCATGAGAGTGCTTTTACCACTGCCGCTCACGCCGACAATGCCCATCAGTTCCCCTTGCTGGACGGTTAGATCGAGCCCCTGCAAGGCGAGGATTTCCATATCGGCGATTTTGTAGATTTTGACGAGATTTTCGCAAGTGATAATTTCAGGCATCAGACGGTTTCTCCCAGTTTAATCGCTTGGAATATCTTCATGCGACGCAGCATAATCGCCAATACGACAAGCGCGACGACAAACATGAGCAAGAACAGCCCGTAAATCTGGAAGATGGCAGGCCAGGCAATTTCGACGAGGTAGGGTGGCACTAAATCGGAAGCGTCTGCACCTGTTTGCAGATAGGGAATGAATAGATTGCTAATCCACACCCCAAAAGCTGTGCCGAGGGTAAGACCAGTTAGAATGAGAACGGCCGTTTCCGTTGCCACCAGCGTAATCATTTGCCCAGTTGATAACCCGACAGCGCGCAAAATACCCAGGCTGATAAACCGCCGCCTAAACGAAAACAGCGCATACATGAAATAGCCTAAGACCGTCAGCAGCGCCGCCGCCACAAAGCCCACAGACAACTGACCAAACAAACCTTGCCGCTGCGGCCGTTTTTGTTCTACATCAACAATTGAAAAAGCGTCATTCCATTGCCAGCCAAATAATTTACGTTCTTTCAAAGCCTCATTAAACGCATCTTCATCGACAGGTTCACTGGTGCGCAGCCAGACATTATAGGGATATTGCCCGCCCGTCATTGTGAAGAGAAAATCCAGGTTACCCACAATTAAGGGGCCGTCTTTAACTGGATACCAGGTGGGGAAATAGTTTAGCGCCCCCACAATTTGCGTATCAAGTTCCGCCACGCCATCAGGCGTGCTTACCGTCAGATGGAATAAATCGCCAACAGCCAACCCGTTCTCCTGCATAAATTCTTTGGAAAGAAGCACGGCTTCCGGGGAAGATGCGAGATTGTTTAACAGCGTATTTAACTGCGGATCGGCAAAGTCCCAACGCCAGAAACTGGTTTGCCCAAATTCGCCCCGATCAATACCCAAAAAGACGCCTTTTGTCTTGTTATCGCCCACTTGCGCTGATGCTGAATAACGCCCCACTTTGGCCGCCGCCTCAACGCCCGGAAACTCCAGATATTCCGACATAGGCAGATAAATCGACCGTTCGCGTCCATTATCTACGGGGTTGCTGGCGCTAGAGAATCCAGGCACGGCCGAAGTCGTACCGAAAGTACGGCCGGCTCCATATAAATTAATGTCGGAACCGATGCTGTATAAGGCATCATCATAAAGCTGTAGATCGACTGTGTAGGCGAGCGAGGCTGTAAATGCGGCCAGGCTAACGGTAAGAATGAGCAATATGAGGGGCATGGCATAGGTACGGGGTGTCCGGGCCAGTTCACGTCCCGCAAGGAGTAAGCCAACGCTGTTGGTTTTATACAAAAACCAGCTAATCAGCTCCATTATCCAGGGAAATATACGAATGAAGAGTAAGGTGAGCGAAAATATCGCCAGGGTTGGCAATACAAATAATAATGGATTGGAAAACGGATCTTTTTGCGTCTCGCCAACGGCGATGAGTTGCCCTTGTTCTTGCAGTAAATAGAAGCCATAAATCGAGAGCGCAAGCAAAATGACATCGACCCAGGCACGCTGCCACCACGGTTTTTTGAAGGCGCGGGCTTGCTCCTGTTTGTAGGTGATGATGGTATCGCGGGAAGCAGATAGGGTGGGGATGACTTGCGCCAGCATGGCCAGGCCGATGGCAAGCAGCCCCGAACGGAGGGCGGTTCGGTTCATGGTGATAGACAGCCAATCGCCTCCCGTAAAATCAAGGAAACTACGGGTTTTGCCCATAAACGCGGCGATGCTCATGGAAACGGCCGTTCCCAAAGCAAAGGCAATCGCGCCCAAAACAAGCCCTTCTATCAACGCAAACGCCACAATCTGCCAGGGGGTCGCCCCGCGACTGCGCATAACCGCAATTTCATTCCGCCGCTGATCTACCGCCAAGCCCACAATCAACACGATAAACGCCAGAATCAGCCCAATAATCGGGATATTGAACGCCGTCATCAGCACACGCAAATCTCTTGCGGATTTACTGTAGGCGCGTAAGCTGTCTACAGGGGTCATGGCGCTGGAAATATCGGGCAATAAATTGGTGATTCGTCGTTCAACTTGGGTTGCCCCCCTTATTAGGCCAGGAACATCCTCTGTGGTGACAGTGGCCCCATCCAGCACAAAATACCAGGCAGCACGATTGAGTTCGCCATTGATTTGGGGTGCCAGCCAGCCGCTAATCGTGGCTTCTGGCACAAAGAGGGTGTCGTCAAAAACGGAGGGCGCAAAAAACCAATAAGCAGACTCCTCATCGATGGGTCGCCAAATGCCGCTGATGATAACGGGTATTTCGAGTAAACTGCTTTCAGTGCCGTTTAAGAAATCATAGGCGGTAAAGGTGTCGCCTGCCTGTAGGCCATATTCAGAAGCGGCATCTTCTGCCACCATCACTTCAACAAAACTGCCAGATGCCAGACCTTCGCTAGAAACGGCCGTTGGAAATTGGCCTTCTACCAACTCTATATTGTCTTCCAAACTTGTGGCGCTCCCGAAAACGAAAATATCTAAGGCAGAATCGTCATCGTAATTGCTTGATCCGGTTGGAAAGAGTTTGTAGCGTTCCGTTTCATAGAAATTGATAAATTGCTTAATGGGCAATCCGAGAGTGCGGACGCCGCTTCCCGTTAAATAAGCATGGACATCGCGGGTATCTTCCCATTCAATTGGGTCGTACCACGACCCAATATAATCATATAAATAGGTAAAGGGAGGGCGATGGCGTTTGGTGGCATCTAGTTCGATGTTTTCTTCGAGAATGTGGAGGTATACAGCGTCTGAATAGAGGGGTACGGCCATGATTAAGGCCACAGCGGCGGTAATGCCCAGCACAACGGCCGTTGTCAGTCCTTTTTGCGCCCACAACCGTTTAAAGGTGATGGTAAATACGGAACGAATTCGGTAGAGAAATGTCATGGTTTATTGGCCAAGAATGGTTTGGCCTTCTTCCAGACCGCTGATGATTTCGGAACGGCCGTTGCCGCTAATGCCTAGTTCCACATCCACCCGTTCTTGAATAGCGCCATCTTGAACCACCACAAACTTGCGTCCATTAAAATCGCGCACGGCAGAAGGGGGCAAAAAGAGCACATCATCTTTCTCTGTAATCACAATGACAATCTCAACGCGATCCCCAGAATCAAAACTGGCCGCATCTTCTATATTATCAAATGTAAATCGGGTTCGATCTTCGCCGCTGGCAGAATCCGAACCGCCGCCACCCGAACCAAAGGGGTAGGGGAGCTGCCGTATCGTTCCGGGTACGGCTTCACCCGGACGACTAGCTGGCATAATCAACACAGGCATCTCTTCAGCCAGTTCTTCTAAATCATTTTCACGAATAGTGGCACTGACTTCAAGCTGTTCCAAATCGGCAATAGAGCCAATGGGATTAAATGCCGAGATGGCATACCCTGGAGAAAGATTAAAAGATAACAGTTCACCAGAAAATGGCGCGGTAAGCACCGCATTTTCCATGAGTTTTTCTAATTCGACGACATTCAAAGCCGCCTGGTCAACATCAGCTTGCAATGAAGGATCAATATCAGTGCTAAGTTCATCCAAATCTAAACGAGCCAGTTCCAATTGGAGTGCTTCTTTATCAATTTGGATTTGCTGTGTTTGCGAGGGTGTTGTACCTGCCTGCGCGATGACTTGATCGAGATTGAGTTGGGCTATTTCTGCCCTAATTTCTGCCCGCCGTCTGTCACGCTGTCGTTGTGACTGGGTGGTATCCAGGCGAGCCTGGGCAATTGCCAAAGTTTGTTGCGCTCTAAGCAGTTCTTCTTCGATATTTTGAGTATCCAATACCGCCAAAACTTCGCCTGCTTCAACCTGCTCTTCGCGTCGCGCCATCACCTCAGCGACAACTCCATCAATCGGAAACGAGAGCGATTCCTCAATGACCGGACTTACGCGCCCAGGAAAGGAAGCATCATAAATGACGTCACCTCGCTCAACGGTGTAAAGGGTTCTGGCTGAAGGAACGGCCGTTGGCACCAGTGTTGGTTCTGCATTACCGCTAGATGGGGTTTGCCGTGTCGGCTGCGTAGTGCAAGCCGCCAAAAACAGGATAAGCATGACAAGTGTATAGAGGGGGAGCTGTTGTATATTTTTCATTTTTTTCGTGTAGACCAATTGGAAAGGGTTTGCTCAACCGATAGAGAACTCGATCTATCTAATTCTCCATGTGTGCTGTTAATAATCGTGTACCGATAATAATTCTAGTCAAGATACTGATCAATGCAATTTCCTCTCGGATTATATCAAATATGAAATCGATTTCAACAGAAAAGCGATTCTATCTCATTATTTATGAAAACGATTTCATGGGATTTTCCATTAACTGAATTGCACATCTTGTACATACCTATAAAGTATGTACGGCAAATATAAACCTCTGTTAATCACATATTAATCAACTAATTTGTGTATAGCGCTTGCAGTGCGCTATACTTTGGAGGCTATTTTACATGATGCGATTCTAAGCCTACTCCCACTATTTTTTACATCGAGAATCGAATTATCTAATACTTTATATATCGTCTTAGCCGCAGAAATTTTGCGCCTAGCAAGTATCTTCTCAATATTCAGGGGAGACCTGACAGGTTTACGAAGCATTTTTCCGAACCTGTTAGTTACAAATTAAGACGCTATATACTTGTTTAAGGAATCCTCATATCAAGAGGAGATTGTGCTGTGACTTTTTGCTTAACGAAAACGGAAGAAACTTATTTATCAACCTATATGAATAAGGTTTCTCGGTCTTTTGCGCTCGTCGCGCCTCAGGTTGAGTCTCCCTTGCAAGATTATCTGGCTGTGGCTTATCTCATTTGTCGCGTTGTGGATAATATTGAAGATTGCGTCGTTCCTTACCAAAACAAACAAGCCCGATTTTCACAGTTTATTACGTTGCTTGATGATCCAAATCAGGCTGAGGCTGTTTTGGCAGCCTGGGAACAAGTTAGCTGGCAAGGCTTAGCTGCTGACGAAATTGAAATGATGACGGTAGAAAATGGTTTAACGCTATGGCATATCTATAAAAAGATGCCGTTACCCTATCGTCTTTCAATCAATGAATGGGCAAGCAAGATGGCTAACGGCATGGCGTTGGTGACGGATTTAGCTGACGACAGTTTCTTTATGACGCAACAGAAAATACGTTTGCCCAGAACGGCCGTTGATTACAATCAATACTGTTTTTATGTGGCTGGTACGGTGGGTCGCATGATTACGGAACTGGCTATCACTTACTATGAGATCGATAGGAACGCTGGACAGCAACTGCTTATGCACAGCGAATCATGTGGCCGCGCTTTGCAAAAAACAAATATCGTTAAAGATTTTGCGAAGGATTTGGCGCGAGGTGACAGTTTTTTGCCAGATGAATGGATGCAAGAAGTCGATTACGCCCCATTCGCCTTAAAAGATGTACCGTTTTGGTGGAAGAAGAAGGTGATTTTGGATGTGCTGGCAGAACTGGATGCTTCCGTTAATTATGTGACTGATTTGCCGATAACGGCCGTTGGCTATCGAAAAGCTGGTTTATTTATGATGCTGCCTGCTTATCAAACCTTGCTGTTAGCCGCTAATCGTTACGATACCTTGTTCACCCCCGACCATGCCGTCAAGATTTCACGGACAGCAATGGGAAAATGCCTACTACAAGCGCAAATGATGGCAACCAATGATGCTGGCATCCGTTCCTATGGTCAAAACATATCCCAACAAATCAAAACGGTGCTCAACATCGAACACGAATACCCGGCTAGAGAATACGCCAACTCATCAGGTTAGATCAAGTCAACTAAATGACTGAAATCACATCGCAAGAAATCAACGGTGGCTACGAAATATTAGTCGAAAAGAAATCAGAAGGGCTGATACGACGGTTCTTTGTCACGCTTCGCCATAGCTTGGGACTCATTTGGGGCAGCATTTACACCCATATCCAACAACAAAAAGCAGTAGGGAATAGCTGGGGGTTCTTCACACTCATTTTGCGAATTCTTCTCCTGTTTGCTTGGCCTTTTTTGAATCGCTCACTTATTAGACAGCCCTTTCCAGTCCAATTTCGTCGTCGTTTAGAAATGTTGGGACCAACCTATATCAAATTGGGACAAATCATGAGCCTTCGTGAAGATTTGCTACCCAAAAGCATCACAGATGAACTAAAAAACTTGCTAGATCGCTTGCCCGCACTGCCATTTCCACGTTATCTGGAATTGATTGATGCCAATCTGGTCTTGCCGGTTTGGGTGATTTTCTCCGAAATTGATGCGGTTCCCTTGGGGTCTGCCTCCCTGGCTCAAACACATCGGGCAATGCTGCGCTCCGGTGATGAAGTCGTCTTGAAATTGCTTAAACCGAACGTACGCCAAATTGTATTGAACGATACGCGCTTATTGCGTGTTTTTGGACAATTCGCCCAAATATTTCTGTCACGCTACCAACCCAAACGGCTGATCAACGAGTTCTGCCGCTACACTTTACTTGAAGTTGACTTGCGCAACGAGGCGGCCAGCGCTGAAATTTTTGCAGCCAACTTCAAAGATGAACCTGATATCCGCTTCCCTAAAGTGTACCGTGAAGCCAGCAATGAAAATTTGCTCTGCATGGAATTTTTCCGAGGCAGTAAGCCAAATGCGGAAGTATTGGCAAAATTATCCGACAAAGAAATAAACAATGTTATTCGGCTGGGTGTGGGTGCTACTATCGAAATGATTTTTCGAGACGGTTTCTTTCACGCCGATCTCCATCCTGGGAATTTAATCATTTTTGATGATGCGAGTGTTGGTTTTATTGATTTGGGTATGATCGGCCGTTTTGATACCGATATGCGAAAACGGATGTTGTACTATTTTTACTCGCTCGTCATGGGGGATGCGGCGAGTGCTGCCCGTTACCTGCTGGCGATGACAAATGCTGGCCCTCGCAGCGATCCGGAAGGATTCCGCCGGGCGGTTGAAGATTTAAATCGGCGCTGGCTCCAATCCCCCAATTTCAACGAGTTCTCGTTAGGCCATCTCATTTTGCAATCGGTTGGCTTGGCTGGCAAATATCACATCCAATACCCTGGCGAAATCATTCTGATGGTGAAATCGTTGATTACGCTGGAAGGCGTGGGTAATGTGCTCGCACCGGGCATCGATGTGGCTGAAGCGGCCAGGGTTCATGTGCAAAAGATTTTGTTTGCCCAAGTGAACATTAAAAAGATTATCAAAGATGGTGTACTGGTGCTGCCTGAAGTGATCGATATTCTCACACGAAGTCCTCTGGTTATTAGTGAAGGGTTGCGCTTTGCTGAATCTTATATAAAGACGTCCCGAGAAAATCCCTTTGCGGAGCTGAAAGGCACGATTTTTGGCAGTTTCTGTTTGCTTTCTGGGGCGGTTATCTTTGCGTTTGATGGCCCGATTTGGATATGGGGTTTCTTGCTTTTATCTGGGTTTAGCTTTGCTGGTTATGGCTTTTTTAGAAAAAGCCGATAAAAATAGTGTGAAAATTATAGTCCACCTCAGGAATACCGTTATAATAATCCTATGAATAATGCGGAAGCAGCCATTGAAGCAACAATAACTGAGTTTACACGCGGCTTGGGGTCTGAACTCAAGGCCGCTTATTTGTTTGGCAGCTTTGTGCAAGGTTATTACCAGCCTGAAGAATCAGACATCAATTTATTGCTTATTGTTGATGATGATGTAGATTTTTTTGAAATTCGGGACTATTTCTTACCGATTTGGGAAATCTATGGCGATGTTTTGCTTCGTGCCCCGCTTATTGCTCGTGAAAGTTCTTTTGAGTGCTATAAACGGCTTGAGCCAGCTTTTATGCATCACTTGCGTAATAACGGCCGTTTACTTTCCGGCAGTCCTTATTATTTAGCCAACCTCCCCCTTCTCGATATGCAAGAAGCCACCGCTCGCCTGGCGACAGAAGCCTTAAAAGCCTCCGCGTATCCTGTTACCTTCCCTCATGAAACCAGATAAGGCGCAAGAAAGAGTCAAACTAGCAAGACGGTTAGCCCGTAAATTGTGGCAAGCACCCATAGCAGAAGACGAAACGGCCGTTACCACCTATGCCCGTATCCAACAAAAACTCGGTCCCCAGATTGCTCGTCTGCCGGCTGGAAAAGCGTATACCAACATCGACATCCCCTCCGTCACTGCGCCCTTCCTGCCCGGTTTGCAATCCCTCTACAAAGAAGCAGACAACATCGTCATGGTTCTAGCCCACCTCTCACCGCAAGACATTCAGCGGACAGCGTGGGAGCAGATGACAGACCGCCTTACCGCAGAATGTAGCGGACTCGTCTTAACCACAGCCGCCCAGCTTTGCATAAGCCTCGTCTACGATACGCCAATCGATCTAAAAACACAGCGTTTCCAATACAATTGGGGCATCAACCACATCGCCAAACTACAAAGCTCCAAACGGCAAATGATGCGCCAAGCGGCGATAGCAGCCACATTTATTGAAATCGACTCCCTGCCCCACGCCTTGCTCACCCAAGACGACCAACACCTCCACACCATCATCCACGACTTCCAAAACAAATTGCTCAATATCCAGTTAACCCATGAGCTGCTCTGTCGATTTGGCGATGTCGAACGATTTACCCCACCAGAACCATTGCCCGACCGATCACTCCCCTCAACAGAACGACTACAAGGCATCTTCAACCAATTGCGCTGGTGGTCTGAATTCTACACCGAACAAATGCGCAATTCAGAAAATTGAAGCCAGTCGCCCACCTAAAATCGGTCATGCTATCTTAGACAACAGGTGGCAGCCCCAACCTATTATGTGGCGCTACGACTACTCATTCTTTGCCTAATCCTGCCCCTTTTACTGCCTGCGCCCCCGCTTATCACCCCAGGCTCGCCCCAAACCGTACACACCGACCATCCCATACTGGGCGTGCATACACGGCTTACAGACGAAGTAGAAGAGTGGAAAGTCAAACGCAGTCTACAAATGGTGCGGGAAATGGGAGCAGGCTGGATCGTTGAATTTTTCCCTTGGGCCTATTACCACAGCGAAAATGGTGAATTTGCCTGGAGCCATCCTGATATGGTCATCCGCCATGCCAATGCCCAAGGGCTGCAAGTAATCGCCAGGCTGGGACTCACCCCTGAGTGGGCCAGGCCGCCGGATACCCCGCTCACCTATCTGGATGAAAACAGCTATGATGACTTTGCCGTTTATGCGGCCGCCTTTGCCCAGCGCTACCAAGGTCAGGTTGATTATCTCATCATCGGCAATGAACCCAATTTAAGTTATGAATGGGGCTACCGGCTCACCACACCACAAGATTACGTTGACTTATTGAAAGTGGTTTATCCGGCCGTCAAAAAAGCGAATCCGGATATGCAAATTCTGGCTGGTGCCTTAGCCCCAACCATCGAGCCTGAAGGTTCTCCATGGGGACTGAACGATCTTCTTTATTTGCAGGGCATGTATGATGCCGGGGTCGCCCCCTATTTTGATGGACTTGCCGTGCATAGTTACGGCCTCACCTTCCCTCCTGAAGCTGAACCTGGGGAAGATTTGTTGAATTTTCGCAGAATAGAATTGCTACGCGAAATTATGATGGATAATAACGACACTGATAAAAAAATGTATGTTACGGAAACGGGCTGGAACGACCATCCACGATGGACGCGCGGTGTGCGTCCAGGCCAACGCATCTCGTATACAGTGGATGCGCTGGCGTATGCGGAAGAAAATTGGCCTTATGTGGAGATGATGGGCTTGTGGGCGTTTCGTTTTCCGGCTCCGACAAAAAGTTACATGGACTATTATACGCTGGTCACACCTGAGTTTATTGAAAAGCCAATTTACACAGCTTTACAGGAGTACAGTGGTAACAAATGAAGCTGTGTAGTGCGCTCTTACTTCTATGTTTATTGCTGTTAACCGGTTGCAATGACGGCGAGGTTGATACGTGGCAAAAGGTGCAAGAGACTGGCATCCTCAAGGTTGGCATGGATCCCACATATCCCCCTTTCGAACTATTTACGGGCGATGAATTAGTGGGTATTGATGCGGATTTAGCGCTTGCTTTGGGCGAAACGTTAGGGGTGGATATTGAGTTTGTCCATTTTGGGTATGATGGTTTGTATGACGCTTTGTTGACAGAACAGGCGGATGTGTTGATTTCGGCACTGGTTATTATGCCGGAGCGCACCCGAGATTTTGCCTACAGTGAACCGTATTTCAATGCAGGGGAAATTTTGATTGTCAGGCAAGGTGAGGAGGCAGTTGAGGGGATGATGGATCTAAACGGCCGTTCTCTCGCCGTAGAATTAGGATCACAAGGTCATGTGGTGGCGACTGAGTGGGAAAGAAAGCTGCCTGAGTTGACCATTTTGCCTTATAACACACCGGATGAAGCGTTAACGGCCGTTATCACCCAAACAGCCGACGCCGCCCTCATCGACCACATAAGCGGGCGGCTCTTCCTCAAAGAACACCCAGGGCTAACACGCCTCGATCCACCAGTCACTGTGGAGCCATACGCCATCGTCGTGCGGGCACAGGATGCCGAACTACTCAAACAAATCAACAACAGCCTGAAACACCTGCAAGAGACAGGCAAATTAGACCAAATCATACAAAAATGGCTCAGTCCCTGATCAAACCCTGATCAAATTGGTTGTCGATTCTTGAAATATTTGCTACTTTTTCGATACACTTCTCGTAATATCATTTGAACAGCAAGGCAAAAAAACCGATTTTTGTGGCTCAATAAATAAATGACCAATTTTTCAATTTCCCGACTGTTTGGAATTGCTTTAATCGCAGGTGGCGCAATCGTAGGAATTATCATGCTAATTCTTATGTCCAATTACGCCAGCAACGGCACTTTCACGTCTGCCACCGCCACCATGGCTGTGATTGCAGCCTTCCTTTTTTTAGTGCTACCACAAATCGGGCTAGGTGTTTATCTTATTTGGGACAGTATGCAGGAAACGGCCGTTACAGCCAGCGCCCCACCAAACATTTCCTCACCGAAAAATCCACCGCCCACAAAATAGAAACTGGACAAAAGGTATGTTATACTTTTTTTGTCTTGTCAAAACATGTCATCAGGTATTCGTCTTAATGCATGTTACACCCACAGCAGTAATCATTTATCAAGGAGATAACGATGAAAGAAAACGTTTCCGATCTGTATGATCAGATCACCGGAGAAGATAATGGGTTACAAAATCTACTCCAGAAAATTCCGGGATTAAGCGGCTACATGGAAAAAGGGCAACGCCGCAAAGCCGACCAGATTTTACGGGAAACCCTGGGCGCACGTCTTGAACAATCCCGCTTACAGCTCAGTAACGTTCACCAGGAACTTGGCAGAGACATCATATTGGCGATGGACTACGCTGAACCACTAGGCCGCGCCGATAATCTCCTGATGGGTCTCATTGGCAAAATCAAAGACGCCCCCGTTGGTTATGCTGGCTTTTTTGATGCCAACAAAGTCAAAGAAGACGATCTCGCTCGCATTTACGCTTTCGATGAAGGCATGTTCAACCATGCCGCAGAAATTGATGCCAGCATCGCCGCCACTGAAAAAGCAGTACAAGGCAGTGGTGATGTCAACAGCGCCATCCGCGCCCTCACCACGGACTTGCAAGAAGCAAATCAAGACTTTGCAATGCGCGACGAAGTGATCAAAGGCGTTCAATCTTTATAAACAACAACGTTTGTAGTGATGGCTTTAGTCATCCGTGCTAAAGCAAACAAGGAGAAAACTCATGCCACAAGTATTTGATCGCGTAGCCATAGACACTTGGCTCAGAGATGAAGTTGTACAAAAATTCCCACGCGGCGGCCTAGGTGACATCAAACTTGGCTCCCAACTCATTGTCAATCCGGGTGAAACCTGCGTTTTCGTCCGTGGCGGCGAACCAATGGGCACCTTCACCCCAGGACGCTACACACTCACCACCGAAAATATTCCCGTGCTTACAGATTTGATTGAACGCGGATTGTTCGGCGGCAAAAATATCTTCACCGCTGACGTCTACTTTGTCAAAACCACCGATTTAACCCTCAAATGGGGGACAGCTAACCCCATCATCGTAGAACATCCGCAACGGATGCCAGGGGCAAGCGCGATTGTTGGTAACGGCACTTATGTCACGAAGATTAAAGATCCGTGGCGTTTCCTCAATGCCCTGGACGCCTTCCGAGAAAGCGTGCGCCAAGAAGAGGTAAAAAACCGTCTTGATCCGATGCTGGGCGTGATGATGCAGGACAAACTTAGTGAACTGGCTATCGCCAAGAATTTAGGGCCAGCTCAACTGCAATCCTTCTCTAAAGATATCAACGACCTACTCTTAGGTTTGCTCCAAGAAGAATTTGATGCCATCGGCATGACCATTGTGGACTTCAACATTCGTTTGGCGCTGCACCCCAAATCGTTGGAAGTTGTTACCAATATGGGCTACGGCACCAGCTACGTGCAAAAGCAACAAGCTGATGCGTTTGTTGCCGCCGCCGAAAATCCAGCAGGAGGCAATATGGGTGAAATTGGTATGGGCGCGATGGGCATGGCTGCGATGCAAAATCTACAAAATCAGCAGCAGCAGACAACCCGTGCAACAACAAGCACCACCGCCACCTGCCCCAGCGGCTCCGGTAGAGAGCGGCACACCCGATGTCATGTCCCCTTCTCAGGTAGCTCAAATTTTGCAGGTTTCTGAAGAAGATGTGGTGGCCGCTATTACTGCGGGTGACCTCAAAGCACGCAAAATCGGCAGTGCTTATCGCATTAGCAAAGCTAATTTGGATGAGTTCCTGGCTGGTTAAAGCGTAGTAGTCTAAATACAAACAAAAAAGGTTCGGAGCCATTACGGTTCCGAACCTTTTTTTATGGATAACGACTACTAGCTGTCGATTACAGCTCTCTATTTCGCATTGACCGGAAGGCCGCGTAGACGTGGTCTTTGCGATTGCCATCGGTTTTGATGACACCTGCATTCCGCATCAAATCAGACCAGGCGAACCAGATTAAATTCTCCACAAGATCCGTACTTCGTTCGCCAACATATTTATAAACATCCTTCATGTATTCGCCGATTTCAGCATAATATTGGGAGCCGATTTCATTGTCATCTGCCACCCCAATTTCGGTAATCCAGAATTTATATCCCGGCATCTCACGACGATAAACAGCAAACGCCTCTTCCAAGGTTCCGTAATGTTCTCCCCAATCAAATGGCGCTTTGGTGGCCCATTTGGTGTATGGATGAATGCCAATGGCGTTTACTGGAATCTTCCCGCCTAGCACTGATTCCACCTTTTTGAGGTAGGCACAGGTTGCTTCTGGGCCAGTTGCCATCCCGTTAAAGATGATCGGAGAATTCAGAGATACTGAACGGATTGCTTCGGCAACACTTTTGACGATGTGCGCCATTTGCTCAGGTTTTAGATAAACAGAAGCCGGATTGTTCTCCTTGTCCCCTTCATTCCAAATCTGGTAGGCGACGCCGTCACCGTAATTCTTGTAATGGTTTGCTATCTCCTTGGCTTTGCTCGCTAGATCAGTTGCGTATCCTTGCCAATCATTGTTCCCTGACCAGGGTGCTTTCCCCCAAACTGTTTCCTGATTGATAATGATGAGCGATTTAACCCCCATCGCGTTATAGTTTTTGATGATGGGATCGTATTGGTCATAGGCTTTGTCCATGTTGCCACGTTCGGACACATTGACGCGAGCATCAAGTTTGAAAACGAAACGCACCCAATTCAACCCTTTGAAATCGTCAGTTTGGTAGGGATTACTGTGCGGGGCATCGGGATTGATGTTCATGCCATGTTGCAGCAGGGTTGGCGCGGGGACTACTTTGGTAGAAGTGTAGAAGATGGCAGAGAGGATGGTTTCCCATAACGGCCGTCCTGCCCGACCATACCGTTGCTTCAAGGAGGCTTCTTGCTCTGGCAGCAGCCACGGATCGTTAATCCGATAATCATCGCCATCTTTCGCTACAATAAGAACCCAATGCTGATCATTGTCAGTGTAGGGTGTATTGCTCGTAAAATCAACCTGTACGGAAACGGGGCGGCCTTCGGCTAAACTGGCATCGATATGATTCATTGTTGAGGGACTCGATCCCATTTTCCCACCGTAGATGATGTCTTGGTAAACGACTGACAGTGCATTCCATTTGGTCATATTAACATCAATGAAGGCTCCCTTGCGCACCATCAAATCACATAATTGGGCGGGTGTAACTGGATAACCGAAAGCATTGGCGGTCATGGTGAAGCAGGTCATCATGCAGCCCCATTGGCCAATGGTTAGCGATGACCCGGCCATACCCAATCGCTTGTCTGCCCAGCGGGTATCTCGCTGGGAGACGGGTTGTATCAGTGAATTTCCTGGCTGCCACGGCACTTGAATGCGCACGTAGGTAATTTCGCCAAACACCTCATCTCGGTCATCTTGGAGACGCCAGTCGGCGTAGTGCGTGCCGGGTGTGGTGGGAGCTACCATGTCGATTGAGACATCAACTTGTTGGCCTGGCTGTGCCACCGGAAGGGAATAGCTGTTTTTCGCCGACATGAGGACACCACCGGCAAATTTTATGGTAAATCCAGCGCCCCAAGCGCGTGTACCATTGTTTTCGAGTCGCCATGTCTTGGTGAAGGCAGAGCCGGGTTGGATTACGGTGTCATCTGGGATGGTGACATCGGCCACAAAGCTACCGCCGGGTTCGCCTGCGGGTTTTGAAACGAGGGCTTCAGCAATGATGCGGGCAAAGAGAATGTCGCCGAAGAGATTTCCTCTATCATCTTTAAGCCGCCAATCGGTGAAGTGAGTGCCGGGGGCATTAGGGACGGTTAAGGCTACAGAAACTTCTACTTGTTCCCCTGGTTTGGCGTTGGGGACAGGTTGGTTGGGATTGCTGGTCATCGGTTGCCCATTGATGTGGGCGATTTTGTAATTTTGGTTCCAGGTGGTATTGCCTGTGTTCTCGACAAGCCAGGTTTTGGTGAATGAAGTACCGGTTGTCATGACTGTATCGTCTGGCACGTTGACATCTCGCAGGTAACGGCCGTTCCGCAAATCGCCTTCTTTCGGTGGTGACATAGGAGGTGGGCTGGTATCCGGGGTTTGAGGGGCGTCTGGAATCTCAAATGTCGTCGTCAGACTGTAATCCGTGACCGGTTTAATCAGTTTTTGGACACGGTTGGCGATACCCGCAAATTTAGGGCCTAAATACCAGATAGCAGCCCCAATAATTTCCGGGAACTGGGCATAATATTCGGCAACCTCAGCAATATCTTTCATGGCCGCATCAATGCTTACCGGTACCCGCTCATGCGTCCAACCCCATTCCGTCATAATCACTTTGGGGCGTTGGATGCGATGTTTATCGCAAGCAGCAAATAGTTTTTCAAAACGGCCGATATGGTCTCCGCGTAAAAACCAAATATTTTGGGATTTAAAACTGTATTCGTGCAAAGATACCGACAAGTCATCGGGGTTGGCCTGGCACGATTCCAGATAGCGCAACATGCCATCCGTCTCCCACGCGCCTTCATCTGGTGTGCCAGAGGAGTAGCCAAAGGCGGAGAATTTGTAGCCATCAGCCAGCGCCATCTGACCAGTGTGATAAGCAAATTCACCAATCCAATTAGCCCAGTTCACTTCTTTCCGAAGCTCGTTAATGGTCTCAATCCAGACCAATTTGGGATCTAAATCTGTGGGCAAATGCGCTTTGTGCCATTGCCAATGTTCGGCGGCGGCCGCTTCAGGTTCCTTCTCGTAGTCGGGTACATCTGGATTTCCCGAAGGAGGGGCGCTGCCCCCATCTTTCACGGAACGACGATAAACGAGCACATGAGGAACCACGCCATTACGTTTACGGACAAGTTCTTGGGCATCAAACAGACCGGTCATTGAATCGGCACATTTAATGACGAATGGCACGTTAGCCGCATCTAGTTTTTTTAGATAATCGCCAATTCCTGTTGGATTACCACCACTGGCGGTATGAAACCCAATTTTATTGAATGCTTTCATGTACTTCCTCCGGTGTGAGTATGTGATATGACAAGAAACAAAGGGTAAACGGGGTGTTTACGCAATTTACAGGGTATAGAAATTTAATATCCTTGTCAATGAAAACATGACAAAGATGTTAACAAAATCATTACATTATTCAATTGCCCTTCCCTTACAACTTGTTACTATTCAATGAGCATTTGCGATTACTTTGAAGTCTTATCAATCCTATAGCCTTAACCTGTTTACGGCTCTACGCTCACCACATTTAGGAGGTTACATGTATTACTCGTCGAAAACTTTTTTTAAGATAGGCGTTTCAGTAGGAACGGCCGTTTTCCTCTTCCTTGCTCTCTTTGCTGCCCTGAACGCAACCGTTCTGGCAGCGCCAGATGTCGCAAGCCTCTTAGCAAACGATATTCGTATTAGCCAGGTATACGGTGGCGGTGGCAATACTGGCGCTCCATATCTAAATGACTTTGTTGAACTATTCAATGCAGGTTCGACCACTGTTGACATCACTGGTTGGTCTATCCAATACACCTCATCAGGTGGAAACAGTTGGGGTAGCCAAAAAACAGCCTTGGCCGGCACGGTTGCAGCAGGTCACTATTATTTGATTCAACTCGGCGGTGGTGCCAATGGCGTGGCATTACCAACGCCCGACGCAACTGGCACCACTGGGATGGCCGCTACAAGCGGAAAAGTTGCTCTCGTAAGTAGCACAGATTCTTTGGCAACTGACACTTGTCCCTTAGGAAGCACAGTAGTAGATTTCGTCGGTTATGGCACGGCTAATTGCTCGGAAAGCAGCAACGCCGCACCGGGTCTTAGTAATACCACAGCCGCTATTCGCGCAGATGGGGGCTGCACAGATACCGACGATAATGCGGCTGACTTTACTGCCAGCGCACCCACGCCGCGCAACACCAGTTCACCCACTCATAGTTGTGCCACGGGCCCTGTTTTTGTAATATCAAAAAGTGTGGAACCCCAAACGGCCGTTACCTATCAAAGCCCTGTCACCTACACTGTCATTCTGCAAAACAGTGGTGCCGTTGACGAAACGGCCGTTCTCTTCACCGACACCCTGCCCATCTCCACCACCTTTGGCGCGTGGGTGGAACACCCAACTGGGGCTGCCGAAGTAGGCAACGAAATCACCTGGACGGGTACCGTCACCGCCGGTGAGTCTATCACCTTCACCTTTACCGCCGACCAGACGGCCGATTACAGTGAAACCATCACCAACACAGCCGAATTTAGTGGCACGATTGCCGGCACTGCCCAAGCTAGTTTTACAGTTGAGGATGAGCCACTGCTAGTAGACCTGGTCGTAGAAAAAACCGCCCCTGTCTATGCAGTTGAAGGCGAAATCATCAACTACACCGTTGTCATTAGCAACGATGGGTCGGCATCTGCTGACAATGTGTTATTCACAGACACACTTCCAGCTGAAATCGCTTATTCATCTGCAGATCCCGCTTACACGAGCAGTCCAAGTGATAATGTTTATGTTTGGGATTTAAGCACAATAGATTTGGGAACGGCCGTTACCATCAACCTAACTGGCACTATCACCAACACAATGTCTGCGACCACATTAGTCAGCAATACCGCCGAAGTCTCCACCAGCACAGTTGGGGATAATCTAGCTAATAACAGCACCGAAGCCCCCACCACCCTCTATCCTATCGTACCGATTGCCACTGTACGCACGGGTAGCAATGGTGAAAAATTTGCCGTTCAAGGGCAAGTTATTGTTGTGCCAGGCACTTACGGTTATCAAGAATGGGCATTACAAGATGCCACCGGTGGCATTTCTGCCTATTTCACACCGCCGCCCACCGTCCAACTTGGGGACACCGTGATACTTCTTGGTACACGTGGTGCTTTCAATGGGCAAGAACAATTCACCAGTAATCTCTATTTCAGAAATGTAAGCTCAGGCCCAGAAGTTGCGCCACTGCCTTACACAACCGGAGATGTAGCGGCTGGCTCCTCAGAAGGTTGGCTCGTTTCTGTTTCCGGCGTAATAGGCGATTTAGCTTGTCCCACCGGTCTAACGATTGACGATGGCAGTGGTCCTGTCAACATTTATATTGATATTGACACGGGTATCGATAATTTATGTGACATGGGTGTACAAAATGGCGACATGGCAAAAATTATAGGGTTTAGCACAGAATACAAAGGAACCTTCCAAATAAAACCACGTCGTCCGAGCGATATTGACCTTGGCGTGTTACAAATTCGCAAAGAAGCCCCGCAACTGGTTGCGCCAGGAGCACTTTTTACATACACCCTCACAGCCAACAATCAAATAGGTGAACCCTTAACAAATATTGTCATCAGTGATGTCGTTCCGGCAAACACGACATTTGCTTACGCCCTGGATGGTGGTGTTGAAAGTGGCGGCGTTGTCACCTGGTCTATTGCCAATCTCCCCCATGGGAATAATATTTCTGTTCAATTCGCGGTAACGGCGACGAATAGCCTTGGCACGGTAGTTAACGATGCATATGTCATCTATGCCTCGAACTACATCACGCCAGTGACTGGCCTACCAACAACCACATTCATTGACGAAAAGTTGCATATCTATCAGGTTCAAGGAGAAGGTTTCACCAGTCCTCTTGTGGGAAGTGATGTGACTGTCTCTGGTGAAGTTGTGGCCGATTTCCAGGGTAGCACTGGTATGAAAGGCTTCTTCATGCAAGACCAGACGGGTGACGGCAATATGCTCACCTCTGACGGTATTTTTGTCTACGACAATACCTTTGGCGTTGCTGTAAACGTGGGTGACGTGGTTACGGTCACAGGTGAAGTCGTCGAATTTGAAAGCATGACTGAAATAGGTAATGTAACGGCCGTTATCACCCAAACCGGCTCACCATCCATTCCACCCACCCTTGTCGCCCTTCCAGAAACCACCAATGGCGACCTGGAACGGTACGAAGGCATGTGGATTACACTGCCGCAAACGATGACCGTCGCCCAAAATTACTTCCAGGGTCAGTATGGACAAGTCAATCTCTCCTCAGACGGCCGTTTATTCCAGCCCACCAATGTCTATACACCCACCAGCGCGGAAGCCGTTGCTTTGGCCGCTAGCAATGCCCGAAACTACCTCACCCTGGATGATGGCAACGCCGACCGCTACAACAACCCCATCCCGACACCGTACATTAGCCCTGTTGATGGCACGCTGCGAGCTGGCGATACAACATCTGGCCTGATGGGGGTACTGGATGAAGGCATCATTAGCTCCGGTTCAGATCCCACCATCGATTACCGCTTGCAACCGCTAGATACAGCCGCTATCAGCTTCACCCGCGTCAACGAGCGCACGACTGCCCCAGAAGCGGTGGGCGGACGGCTACAGATTGCCAGCTTCAATGTATTGAATTATTTCACCACCCTTGGTAGTTCTTATATCTGTGGTCCATCCCAAGACTTGCAATGCCGTGGTGCGGGTAATGTCGATGAATTCGTCCGGCAGCGCACAAAAATCATCACCGCCATCGTTTCTATTGATGCCGACATCGTGGGTCTGATGGAAATTGAAAACAATGAGACCGCCGCGATTACCGATCTTGTAACCGGTCTAAACGCAGAAGCTGGGGCAGATACCTATGCCTTCATCGATACCGGTTATATTGGCGGCGACGCCATCAAAGTTGCCATGATTTATCAGCCAGCTAACGTGACGCCTATGGGAACAACGGCCGTTCTAACCGACGTATTTCCCTTCGACACCAATACACGGCCGCCACTGGCACAAGCCTTTGTCGAAAATGAGACAGGGCAGGAATTCATCGTAGTCGTCAATCACTTCAAATCCAAAGGCTCCCCTTGTGACGGCGATCCGGATTTGGGTGATGGACAAGGCCACTGCAACCTCACGCGCGTGCAAGCGGCTGATGAACTCGTTGCCTGGCTCAAAACAAACCCCACAGGCACAGGCGATCCAGACATCTTCATCATCGGCGACCTCAACTCATACGCCCAAGAAGATCCAATTACCGCCCTCAAAGGACACGGCTACACCAACCTGATCGAACAATTCACAGGGACGTGGGCCTATTCCTATGTCTTTGATGGACAATTGGGTTATCTTGACCATGCCCTGGCAAGCAGCAGCGCTCAAGATTCGGTAACGGGTGTCACCGAATGGCACATCAATGCCGATGAACCATCCGCGCTGGATTACAATGATTACAACTGGGAACCGCTCTTCAATGGGGATGCGTACCGCGCCTCTGACCATGACCCAGTTTTGATAGGCGTATCCCTTAAATGGATCATCTATATGCCGATTATGTTCAAGTAAATAATCAACCCTAGATTCTTTTGATGAAAAGCGGCACCGAACAAAATCTCGGTGTCGCTTTTTTTATTGGGAAAACGGCCGTTTTCCGGTAAACTTTGGGTGAAAATCAGAAACACAGGGAGACACAATGACCACTCATTACCACGCATTACTCGAAAAAGTCTACGAAATTAACGATCTAAACAAAGCAATGGCTGTCCTCGGTTGGGACAAAGAAGTCAACATGCCCCCCAAAGGGCTAGAAGCCCGCGTCCAGCAGCTAACCACCCTCAGCCGCCTCACCCACAACCTTTCCACCTCCGACGAAATGGGGCAGCTCATCGAAGACGCCACCGCCGAACTGGCAGACGCCGATGCCGACAGCAACGAAGCCAGTCTGCTACGCTTGCTCAAAAAGAGCTATGACGATGCCCGCAAAGTGCCCGCTGACTTTGTCGCGCGATCCTCTCAATTAAGTGGCTCTGCTCATGCGGCTTGGGTGCAAGCACGCGCCACTAATGACTACGCGCAGTTTGAGCCGTATATGGTGCAAGTCATTGAAATGTGCCAGGAACTCGCTGACTATTACGGCTACGAAGATGAAAAATATGATGCCCTGCTAGACAAATACGAAATCGGCATGAAAACGGCCGATGTGCGTGCCATTTTTGACGCAACCAAAGCAGAACTGGTGCCTTTACGCCAGGCAATTGATGACCGGGGAACGGCCGTTTCCGACACCCTGGTCCATCAAACATTCGACATCGACAGCCAAAAAGCATTCGCCCGTTCCATCTCCGCCCAAATTGGCTACGACTATGAACGGGGTCACCTGGGAACCGTCGTACATCCGTTTGCCACCAGCTTTAGCCGAGATGATGCTCGCATTACCACCCGCTGGTATCCCGACTTCCTCAATCCATCCCTCTTTGGCACTCTGCACGAATCGGGTCATGCTATGTATGAACAAGGCACGCACCCAGACCTGGCCCGCACCCCATTGGCACGCGGCACCTCATTGGGCATACACGAATCACAATCCCGCATGATGGAAAATCTAGTGGGGCGCAATCGGGGATTCTGGCAAGCTCATTTTCCAGAACTGCAAGCCTTGTTCCCCCAACAGTTGGGCAGCGCCACCGCTGAGGATTTCTACCGTGCCATCAACAAGGTACAACCGTCGTACATTCGCGTAGAGGCGGACGAACTTACGTACAATTTCCATATTATTTTGCGTTTTGAACTGGAACAAGCGATGCTCAATGGTGAAGTGTCGGCCAAAGCGTTACCAGCGGCGTGGAATGCCAAGATGGAAGAACTGCTCGGCATCACTCCCCCCACGGACAGCGAAGGCTGTTTGCAAGATGTGCATTGGACACGGCCTGGATTTGGCTACTTCCCCACGTATGCCTTAGGCAATTTGTATGCGGCACAGTTTATGGAAACGGCCGTTGCCCAAAACCCCACCATCGAGACTGAACTAGCGGCAGGAAATACAGCGGTATTGCTTAGTTGGCTACGCGAAAATATTCATCAGCACGGCCGTAAATTCACCCCTGGCGAACTCGTTCAGCGCGTCACCGGTCAACCACTCAGCCATGACGCCTTCATTCGTTACGCCACCACCAAGTTCACCGATATTTACGATTTGTAAAAAACGTGAAGTGTAATGACGCAGATTAGACCAATCTTGGAGATTGGTCTAATCTAAAAAACGTGAAGTATAAGAATTCTTGCGTACCACACTTCACGTACCTATCAAGAATCCTCGTCTTTGCCTTTTTCTTTCTTCTCATCCACAACCGGAAACTCAATTCTGACACGGGTCACGGCACGGCGATCTACATCTAACACGGAGATAGTGACATCATCGTTATAAACCACTTTGTCTCCTATTTTCGGCGGGCGACCTAATTTGGTTACAACCAATCCCCCAACGGTTTCCACATCTGGCAAATCGTCCGGCTCACCCAAATAGACTTCCTCAATGAGATCATCAACCAGGTAATCGCCTGACACTTCCAGTACACCTGGCTCAACTTCGACATAAGGCTCATGCTCTTGGTCAAATTCGTCACGCACTTCGCCCACGACTTCTTCCACCAAGTCTTCCAGCGTCACCACGCCAGCCATGCCGCCAAATTCGTCCAACACAATCGCCATATGTAAGCGCTGTGCCTTAAACGCAATCAGCAAATTCTCCACCGAGTAATCTTCAGGCACGGCTGGTGCTGCACGCAGAATCAACCGAATATCAAATTTGCTGTCTGCCTTCATCGTCTGCCGAATAATATCTTTAAGATGCACAATACCGACGATATGATCATGATCGCCATCATAAACGGGGAAACGACTATGGCGGCTCTCCGTTACAACTTGTAATAATTTTTCTTTGACAATATCGATGGGAATGATTTGCACTCGTGTACGCGGCGTCATCACCTGCCCCACAACACGATCACTAAAATCGAAGATATTGCGGATCATCTCCTCTTCTTCGACATTGAGCAGACCACCTTCTGTGCTTTCACTCACCAATAATTCAAGTTCTTCGACAGACAAAACCCGCTCATGCCCTTCAACTGGTGGTACTTTGAATAAGCGCAGCAGCAAGCGACCAATGCCGTTCAATATCCGCACGGGAATGAATAAAATCGTTTGTGAAATTTGCATCGGCCGGGCTAAGGCCAATACGATTTTCGGCGCATCAGAAAGTGCCAACGACTTTGGCACCATCTCGCCCAAGACCACATGCAAATAAGTGAGAATACTAAGCGACACAAAATAACCAATGGAACGCACCAGTGCCGGGCCAGGCTCAAACCACAATTTTTCAATAAACGGCTCCAGCACATGAGCGATTTGTGGTTCGCCATACATGGCTAAGCCAAAGGATGCAATCGTAATACCCAACTGGGCAGTCGCAATATACTGATCTTGTTTTCGCCGTGAATCAAGAATACCCAAGACTTTTTTGCGCCGACCCCCTTTGTCCTCACCTTCCATTTCTTCAAGCTGGGTTGGGCGCACGCCAATGATGCCAAATTCAGCAGATACAAAAAAACCATTTAATGCCACAAGGATCAATATCACGACGATAGCTATAAGCAGCGTGTGCCAACTGTTTTCGGTTGCGGCTGAAGAAATCAGGAAAGCAGCGCTCATACTAGGAACCATTAAACTCACGAGAATAGCTTTAGTCATGATCGGCCACTTCCCATTCGCTAAACGGTGTCACATCTTCTGTTATGGCTGGCAGTTGCAATGAAACCTCAGACACGCCTAAATCCGCCATGGATTCGACACGAATCAGGGTATCACCAAAAGCGACTTCATCGCCCTCGTTTGGCGACCGCCCTAGTTCGCTGAAGACAAGGCCACTAAGGGTATCAGCAGCCTCATTGGGCAGGTTCAGTTCCAGATATTCATTCACATCAGAAATGAGCAAATCACCTCGTAAATAGACGCGGCCTTCATTATCTCGGGCAATCAATGCCATCTCGTCATCAAATTCGTCTTGCAGCTCGCCAAAGATTTCTTCAATGAGGTCTTCAAAGGTAATCATGCCGGCCGTGCCGCCATATTCGTCAAAAACAATCACGAGGTAATTGCCGCCGATGTTCAACTTTCCCCACACATCCACGACGGGCATGGTCTCCGGCACGTAGATGACTTCACGGATGGCGGTATCCATATCAGAACGGCCGTTTACATGCCGCCTAAATAAATCCTTCACATGCACAAAGCCAACCACATCATCAATCGACTCTCCAATCAACGGAATGCGAGAGTACCCTGCTTCAATCGCTAAATTGATCACCGATTCCATCGAATCAGTCACATTAGCCGTAATAAGTCGGGTTCGATGCACCATCACCTGTCGTGCTGTTAAGTCACGCAAACGGAACGCATTACGCAGCATTTGCCGTTCTTCATCATCCAAGAGGCCACTTTCGTAACTTTCCGTTACCAATAATTCAATTTCCTCTGGAGAATGTATTTGCGCTCCTTCATGCGGTTTCTTACCAAGCAAACGCAGCACCAGCGTACCACTGCCATTAAACAGCCAAATCAACGGCATAAACAAAATAAGTGAAATACGCATCGGCACCACAAGCGCCAAAGCCACATTCTCTGGAAACTGAATCGCCACTGACTTAGGAAATAGCTCACCCATAATTACTTGCAACACCGTTATAAAAATCAGCACAATAATGACAGCAATAGAATGAGCCGCCGCTTCGCTTAAGCCAAAATAAGCCAACGGTTCAACTAAATAATTAGCAATCACATTTTGCCCAAACGCGCCCAAAACCAGCGATGAAATCGTGATACCAATCTGACAGGCAGCCACATAATTGTCCAGCAAAACTGGATTCTCCATAATTGGCAGTAGCAATGCTGCCATCTTATTCCCACCAGCCGCCATCTGGCTCACGCGCGTGCGATGGGAAGAAACGGTGGCGAATTCAGCACCAACGTATAAGGCGTTGAAGAAAATCATCAACACCACGGCTGCCGTGATAAAAAATATTTGGGTCATGTTCTCCTAAAAGCTCTCAAAACTCTTTGCACCGGACGCTGTCCGTAATGCATGGCAATAACCAGGCAAATTATTCCACTTGCCCAACCAAATAGAATGCAAGCGACAATAACGCCAGACCTGCACCCAATATAAATTTAAGCAATAACCTAAATGGGGTTCCTGATCAGAATCAGGAGGTTCTGAATGTGGGTCAGCCAAGGCTAGTAAACCCCCTAAAGCCCTGACTCGCGTTTTTTGGACAGGCGACGGATGAGTCCGTCATGGTCCTTTGTGTTTTCACCAATTAATCTTCCCTGCGAATTTGCAGTCAATTTTCCTATTATTCGGATTTCCCAACGTGGGGTTTCACCAAAAAATTATAAAACAGTGATAGGGATTGGTCAAACGGATTTCTCGTGGTCAAGATAAGCAATAAGTCCCCTCTAAATACAAACATATCGATCCATCAATTCGCACAAATAGAATTGAATTTTCTTGGCACATTTGGCATCTCCCCCGCCAATCCAGGATAATATGCCAACCTGTTTCCAACAGGATGTATCAAGATATAATGGCATGGTTCAGATGCGAAATCTGTGCATTTCAATCCATAGACAAAGCGCAAATTGAGGGAAAATCCATGAAAAATTCATACCTTTGGTGGCAAACTGGCATCATCTATCAAATTTATCCACGCTCTTATCAAGACAGCAATGGTGACGGCATTGGTGACTTGAACGGCATTCACCAACGACTCGATCATATCCAAAGTTTAGGTGTAAAAACGGTTTGGCTCTCGCCCATTTTCCCCTCACCCATGCACGATTTCGGCTACGATGTGGCCGATTATGTGGGCATTCATCCCATGTTTGGCTCGATGGCCGATTTCGATGCGCTGTTGGCCGATGTACACGAACGGGGCATGAAGCTCATTCTCGACCTCGTGCCCAACCACAGTTCAGACGAACATGCATGGTTCAGAGAAAGCCGCAGCAGCCGCGACAACCCCAAGCGAGATTGGTACATTTGGCGCGACCCAGCGCCGGATGGCGGGCCGCCCAACAACTGGCTCAGCTTCTTTGGCGGCCCTGCCTGGACCTTCGACGAGACCACCGGTCAATATTACCTTCACCAATTCGTTACCCAACAGCCAGAACTCAACTACCGCCATCCCGATGTGTTGTCTGCCATGCTAGACATCATGCGTTTTTGGCTAGACAAAGGCGTCGATGGTTTCCGCGTCGATGTTATCTGGCTGATGCTCAAGGATGAACACCTGCGAGATGAGCCGTCCAACCCAGATTGGGATGGCGTGGATCCGTTTGGTAGTTTACAGCACATCTACACGCAAAATGTTCCCGGCATCCACGACATCGTGCGCCAAATGCGCGGCGTGTTGGATGAATATGATGAACGCATGATGGTCGGTGAGATTTATTTGCCGTATGACGAACTGACAAAATTCTACGGCCGTTCTCAAAACGAATGCCATCTCCCCTTCAACTTCCATCTCATCAACTACGATTGGAATGCACAGAAGGTACGGGGGTTGGTCGAGGCATACGAAGCCGCGCTGCCCGCTGATGGTTGGCCCAATTGGGTGTTGGGCAAC
The DNA here is from genome assembly GCA_963747345.1 of uncultured Chloroflexia bacterium. Lineage (GTDB taxonomy): Bacteria > Chloroflexota > Anaerolineae > Promineifilales > Promineifilaceae. The sequence continues at coordinate 89,087 of CAVVFA010000036.1, forward strand.
CACGACCAACGCCGCATCGCCAGTCGTGTGGGGGCAGCACAAGCCCGTATCGCCACTATGCTGCTGCTCACCCTGCGCGGGACGCCCACCACCTATTATGGCGAAGAAATCGGCATGGAGAATGTGGTTATTCCGCCCGAATTCATTCAAGACCCGCCAGCCGTCAATCAACCAGAAATCGCGGATGTGGTAGGTCGTGATCCAGAGCGCACGCCCATGCAATGGGACAGTTCCCCGAATGCAGGATTTACTCCGGCTGGGATCACGACCTGGCTGCCCCTCGCTGACGATTACCAACAGCGTAATGTTGTCGGGCAAGAGAGTGAGCCAACCTCGATGCTGAATTTATATCGCGCTTTAGCGAAGTTACGGCGAGAGGAGCCAGCTTTGAGTGTGGGCGATTATGCTTCAGTGGAAATGATCACTGAGCTTGTCGAAGTGATCACTGAGCTTGTCGAAGTGCCAATCTACGCCTATCAACGAACGAGCATCGGATCAGATACATTCCTCATCGTGCTCAATTTCGGCGATAATACACAATCCATTGACTTCAGCCACGTTGCCCCCCAAGCGACTATTGCCATTGCCACGGACATGCAACGAAAAGGCACGGTTACTTTAGCAAACCTGCTTATGAACCCAAACGAGGGACTTGTCCTTCGTTTATAACCAGTATTATTTTTAATGCGGCTTCTCGTGTGGGTTGCGCCGTTGTGCCACCAGCAGCCTGGGTAGAAAGCGATCCACAGGCGAGAGCGAGTTCCAGGCTGTTGGCAAGCGACCACTGATTGATATAGCCGCATAAAAAGCCAGCATTGAACGAGTCGCCTGCGCCTACTGTGTCTATGACTTTGACGGAAAACGGCCGTTTCCGAATCACCACATCGCCTTGCCTAACCAGCCCGCCATCAGCCCCCAATTTCACAGCCAGCGTAGGCACAATTTTTGCCAGCGCCGTCAAAGCTTCATCAAGCGAATCACAACCAGCCAGCCGTTTTGCTTCAGCGGCATTGGGAAGAAGCACATCACAATGCGGCAAGATTATGTCAGCCTGCCACTGCTCTCGCGGGTCCCAGTTGGTATCCAGTGAAGTGGTGACGTTGTGAGCGTGAGCAGCGGCAAAGAGTTCGGGCAAACCGTCACGCAAGCCATCTAACAAGAAGTAGCTGCCAACATGGAGATGGCGGGTTTGCGCCAACAAGTCGTGATTGATTTGATGGGGTTGGAGCGCGGCAATTGAGCCAGCATAGGTCAACATGGCGCGGTCGCCGTCCGGTTTTGCCAAAATGACGGTGAAGCCGGTTTGTAAGGTGGGGTCGATGAGGCAGTGGCTGGTATCGATACCCCGTTCTTGCATGGCTTCTAGCATAAAACGGCCGTACACATCATCCCCCACGACACCCACAAAAGCCACTTTCAACCCTAGCCGTGCCGCGCCACAAGCGGTAATGACGGAAGAAGAGCCGATGGTCAGATCAGCCGCCTCAACCATCTTTTCCACCTGGCCGAAAACAGGCGTTACATCTGATTCCTCTTAGAATGATGTCGGGGTTGATTTCTCCGATAATTAGTAAATCAAACATTGTTTCTTCGTCTCAATTGGCTTCGTCAGCACCAATATCAATTACATTTTGAATCCGAGTATCGCCATCCATATCGACACTGCCTGCTTCTGCCAGGTTTTTGCCGGCATCAATGGCGGGCGAAGTGGGTTGCAAGTGCAGATCGCCAGAGGCCGCATCCACCAAAAGCGGGTCGAGGCCGACAAGCCCGTTCACGTCATTACCAGTCGCCGCCTGATACGCCTCAAACGTATCATAGGCAGTACCCTGCCAAATCCATGTACCGTCGGAGCCGCCGTCCAGCGCATAATACAGGTTATGGTCTACCACGTTATCCGTCATCACATCGCTCCAGCTTTCGATGAACAGGCGGGCTTCGTTGGCGAAAATGATGTTGTTCTGGATGAGATTGTGGCGTGTGTCGAACTGGATGTACAGTTCTGCGCCCCAATCGCCCGCTGTGGCGTTGTTGTAGAGTGTATTATTCACAATCACACAGTCCTCGGTGCTGCCCCGTTCCTCGTCGTAGCCGCCAATGGCAATGCCCGCCTGGGTATTGTTGTAGATGAAGTTGTTGCGCAGGGTGATATGGCTGGTATTTTTGCCAGCCCACTCGCTTGCCAGTTCAACCCCTAAATTGGCATCGTGGATGATATTGCGCTCGATGAGGATGTTCGTGCCGCCGTCTACATAAATGCCACCCGCGCTGCGTTCGTCCCCATAGGCAGGGATTGCCAAAGCTGTCAATGTTGTAGACAAGGTTGCCCACGACCACCCCGTCACGGGCACGATCTAGGTCAGGATTGGGATTCTGCCCTTCGTGGCCGATGAGGTCTATGCCAATATTGTCGTTGTCGTGGACACTGTTGTTGGATACGGTGAATTTTTCCACATTGCCATTTAAGACCATGGATTCACTCCAGCCAAACTTGCCGTGGTGAACTTCGTTGCCGTCAATGATGATGTTGTTTATGGAAGCGTCAGGGTCACGGCCGTAAACGGCAATGCCATGGGCGCCACATTCTTCGCAGCTATTTTCGATGTCGTGGACGTTATTATTGCGGATTTCGATGAACGCGCCGTTGCCCCGAATCCAAATTCCGGCCGGGAAGGCATCTGGGTCGCCGTCTGTTTTGAGGTTACGAATCTCAAAGCCAATCAGCCTGACATACGCCCGGTTCTCCATGACAACCAGCCCCATTTCGCCGCTGATGGGCAGGTCTGTGCCATCAATGATGGGCACATGACCTGCGTAGTTCTGTAAGGTGATGTACCCGTCATCAGCCGAGCCGCTGTTGGGGAAAGTCACGCTTTCGTTATAGATGCCATCCATCACATGGACGGTGCTGCCCGCATCCACGCGGTCCAGGGCAACTTGAATATGCCGCCAGGGAGACGCTTCGTCACCTGAGTTGGCATCGTCGCCGTTCACCGAGACGTAATAATCTTTCACCGATGGCAGTGGTTCAGAAACTTGGCCAGTCTGGCTCAGAAATCTCCATTGGCTCAGACTCGGCAGTCGCTTGAGAATTGGCTTGTGTACATGCGCTCATAGTTATGGCCATAACCATCGTTAAAAACAGGAAACGTAAGGGCATTGGATCTGAAAAAAGTTTGTTTAACATTTTAATTTTCCAATCTTACCGGCACGAAACCATCGTTGCGCTTACAACTGAAGGAAGTCTGGTAAGTAATCACGTTGTACGCTTGCCATTTCATCAAACATGGCCCGAATTTCAGCTAAGGAACAGACGGCAGCGGTCAGGGGATCAAGCATCAAGGCATGGACGGCGGCTTCTCGATTTTGCTCCAAAACGGCCGTTGCTACCAAATCATGAAATGCCATATGCTGAGCATCCAAGGCGGCCAAATGAGTGGGTAGTGGTCCAAAATGGGTGGGCTGCACTCCTTTTTTGTCCACCAGACAAGCCACTTCCACCACCCCATCGTGAGGCAGGTTGTCAATCAGCCCTGTGTTGAGGACGTTGCCATAAATGACGGATGGTTTCCCGGTTTCTATGCCTTCGATGATGACTGAAGCAAATTCTGGGCCGCGCACCATCTCGAATTCTTTCGCACCGGAGAGGTAATCGCGGATTTCTTGGGCAGATTCTTCCAGCCACATCGGCCAGTTGTTGGCATAAAATCCACTTTCGCCCCGATATTCTGACCGCATATATTTCTCGAACGAGATCGGGCCGTTTGCGGAAATAGCCCGTGTACTCAGATGTATGTCCGCTGGATTCCGTCACAAACGCGCCGAGATGTTTCATCATTTCAAAGCGCACTGGGTCCTGCTCGTAAATATCGGGCCGTTCGATGATGCGTTGGCTTAAAACAGGATACAAATCCTGCCCATTTCGTTCCAATTTGGTAAACCAGGCCAGATGGTTGATGCCCGCCGCCCGCCAATCAATTTCGTCCCACGGAATATCGAGGTATTCAGCCAACTGGAAGCTGGTGTTCTGGATGGAATGACACAGCCCCACAATTGGCAGCCCGCTGGCACGCACGCCCGTGAGCACTGTGAGCGACATGGGATTGGTGTAATTCATGACCATCGCGTGCGGTGCCAGCCGTTTCACATCGGCCAAAATATCAATCCAGGCTGGCAAGGTGCGCAGCGATTTGAACAGACCACCAGGGCCGATGGTGTCGCCGATGCACTGATCGACACCGTATTTCATGGGAATATCGTAATCATGGCGCACGTTTTCTCGTCCAGCTACTTCAATCGTGTTGATAACGTAATGGCTGCCCGGCAAAACGGCCGTTGCTGTCTGTGCTGGCTTCAATCGTCCAATTTCGACCACTCTGTTGAACTAAAAATTCAGCCATCTGGTGGGCTAATTCCAACCGTCCGGCATGAATATCTACCAGGGCGAATGTGCCTTCATCTAATCCTGGCGTACATAAAATGTCAGTCATAATTTCGGTAGCAAAGACAGCGCTGCCTGCTCCGATAATGGTTACTTTTGGCATGTTTTCTCCTCATTGATGTATTTTCTAAATAATTGGGGCGACGAGGCCTGAGCTTGTCGAAGGCCGTTGGTTCGGGCAAGCCGTTGGTTTCGACAGGCTCAACCAACTCCGCCGCGATTTATTGAGATGGTATTCGTTGATCATAATAATTTATGGCTCGTTATCCCTTCATGCCCGACAGCGTTAAGCCACGCACAATCCAACGCTGTGACAGCAAAAAGACAACTAAAATAGGTAGAATGACCAGTACCGAAGCGGTCATACTCAGGTGAATCTGGTTTGAATGTTGGGTGGTGTACCACGTTAAAATAATGGGCAGGGTGCGCACGTCTTGTTCGGTGAGCACAATTAGCGGCCAAAGATAGGCATTCCAGTTTGACATGAAGGTGAGCATACCCAATGTTGCCAGGGCTGGGCCTAATTGCGGCAGGGCAATAGAGCGGTAAATACGCCATTCACCTGCCCCATCTACCCGTCCCGCATCCAGCATCTCGCTAGGGATGGATTTGGCAAATTGGGTGACAAGGAAGATGCCAAAGGCACTGATGGCCGAGGGAATAATGAGACCAGCCAGATTGTTCAACAAACCGAGCTTTACTAGAATTAGATAGCCCGGAATCATGGTCACCTGAAAAGGGATCATCATTGTCGCCAAAATGAACCAGAAGAGAATGCGTTTTCCCTTAAATTCATATTTGGCAAAGATGAAACCAAACAAGGAACTGGTAAACAGTACCAGTGCCGTGTTGCTGATGGCGATGATCATCGAGTTCCGGTAGAACAAACCCAGCGGTAGTTGCGGATCGTTGAAGATAGTTTTGTAATTCTCTAGCGTAAATTCGTTCGGGAAAAAAGTGGGCGGCACCTGACGTACTTCTGCCCCTGTTTTGAATGTCGCCAAAATCATCCAGATGAAGGGCATGACGGCGATGATACTGCCTAAAATGAGAATGACGTAGACAAGGAAACGCCCGATGGAAAACTTTTTGGCACTGGTTTTTTTGGGGGAAACGGCCGTTTTCATATCTAATACTCCCAATCACTTCTTAATAGTCGATTTTGCATGGCAGAAATGAGCAAAACCAGCAAAAAGAGCACGATAGAAACGGCCGCCGCCCACCCCATCCGTTGATAGCGAAAGGCACTTTCATAAATATCAATCACCATCACCCGTGTTTGCAAATTGGGGCCACCTCGGGTCATCACCTGAATGATGTCAAAAACCTGGAAGGCAGAAATCATCGTCAAGATGGCCGCAAGCAAGATGGTGGGACTTAGCAGAGGCAGCGTGATTTTAAAGAATTGTTGACTGCCGCTGGCCCCATCCATTACCGACGCATCTTTGATACTTTCCGGGATGGCTTGCAAAGCAGCAATAAAAATGATGAGGTTGTAGCCAATATCCATCCACAAGTAGGCAAAAATCACCGCCAACAAAGCAACGGGAATACCTCCACGACTAAATTTTGATCGCCAGTCCAGTTAATCACCTGCAATTTGCCGGTGATTTGAGTGAGAAAGCCATTGAATAGACCGCGCTGCGGGTGCAGGATGTAGCCCCACATAATGGCAACGCCGACGGCTGAGGTGACGATGGGTAAAAAGAAAATGGTGCGGAACGCGATGCGCAGTCGCCGCCCTACTGATTCAATCATGGCGGCTAAGGGCAGGGTAATGGCTAAATTCAGCGGCACGACCAGGAAGGCAAACAGGAGTGTGGTTTTGACGCTGAGATGGAACTGCTGCACTTCCAACGGGGCAGTCGCGCTAAAGTCGAGCATGGCGCGGAAATGCTGCAAGCCCACAAAGGGATTGTCACCCCCGAGACCCAAGATGGGGCCACCCTGACGACGGGCGCTGTACTCGAAGAAAGCCAGAGCTATTGCCCACAGAATGGGCAGCACACTGAAAAACGCCAAATATAAGACCATGGGGATAACGGCCGTTGTCACAAATGTGCGCTTAGAGCCATCTCGCCCTTTCCCAATCTGCCAAAAACGGCGTTTCGGTGGCGACTCAGGAGGGGGAGAAGTTGAAAGTTCCATAAAATGCCCCATTGGGTCATGGGTATGCTGGTAAAGTTGCCAGCATACCCACGATATTTCAACCTAACTATTGCATCGATTCGTTCACTTGTTGGTCAATGGTTGTTAACGTTTCTTCCAGGCTCATATTGCCTTGCAAGAAATTGAGGATATTGGGATAGGTAATTTCATACCAAACCAGATCACGATCCGGGAAGGCTCCTTCAAACTGAGCCTGTGGCAATATCTTTAAAAACGGGGCAAAGTGGGCAAATTGAGCCACCAAAGCCTCACCATTTGCGCCTTCCGCATTTGCTTTGAGGGCGGGCAAGGTGCCAGAAGCCAAATTCCACTGCACGGCATTATCCGCATTGAGGGCGGCAAACTTCACAAAATCCCAGGCAACATCTTGCGCTTTGCTGTTTTCGGCAACCGTCAGACCCCAGCCAGATGCCGCTACCAACGCATCTTCACCAGCCGAGGGCAATGGCACGTATTGCGTAACTGCTGCCATCTCTGGGTAATCAACACCATATTCTGGCACAACCCAAGGACCGACTAACCCAATAGCACTGCTGCCATCAAAGTAAGAATCGCCTACCCAATTGATTTCGTCATTGAAAAGAACAGGGTCTACCAAACCTTCATCGACAAACCGCTTCATCAACTCCAATGCCGCTTTGCCTTCTGGCGTATTGACGGAAAAACCGTCATCCGTCAGGTATTGACCGCCATTTTGCAGAATGAGCGAATAAAAAGTGGCGGCCATACCATCGGAACCAGTGAAGTTGTAGCCAGCGCGGATCATGTTGCCATCGACTATTTCCGCCATAGCTTGCGCATCAGCAATAAAATCATCCCAGGTTGCCCACCCATCGGTGATGTCTGTCAGACCCATTTCTTCGGCCAATTGGGTGTTGACAAGGGCTGCGCCATATTCGATGTTGAATTCTTGCGGCACGCCATACAATTTGTCGCCACAGGTGTAACCACCGATTTGCGCGGGAAAAATAGCGGCTTGGGCGTCAGCCAACGAGATAACATCTTCTGGCATGGCGGCCAAATTGCCACCTTCGGCATAACTGCATACCCAGGAGCCAAACATTTGCATCACGTCTGCTTCTGTGCCGGCGGGCAAAGAAGTTTGTAAGGTTTGGATGTAGGTATCGTAGTCAAAGGTTTCGAGTTCGATGGTGACATTGGGGTGTTCGGCCACGTAAGCATCAATCAATGCTTGATAGCCGCTGTTGAAGGCATCGTTCTGGTGCGTCCACAGCCGGATGGTGACGGCTTCAGCCACGGCCGTTTCTGCGGAATCGGCGGGTTGACTGCTATCGCTGCTGCTGGGAGCGGTGGTGCACTGCTGCTGGGGTGGCTGATTTTCCACCACAAGCGACAAGAGACAGCCCCATCAATAAAACGAACAGACCAAGCAAAACGTTTTTCTTCATCACTTATCTCCTCTGAATCGGGACGTATTCTGAACGACTGAAATACGTCTACTTAACTAAAATACGGCTGGGTCTAGGTAGACAACGGCCGTTAAATGACGTGGATTATCCGGATCAAGCCCTTTGGAGATGGCGCGATGGTAGGCCAGTAGTTGGAGTGATGGTAAATAGAGAATGGGGGTCGCCCACGTGGGCAAATCAGCAGGCAGCACAATATCACCACCACCTACAGAGAGAGAAACGGCCGTTGCCCCTTTTTCAGCCATCTCAGCCAGCACTTGTTGTTCATGCGTAACGGCCGTTGGCGAAACAAGCCCAAAAATCGCTACTTCCTCAATCGCCATAGACATAGGGCCATGCCGGTACTCCATAAAATGGAAGGCTTGCGCCATTGTCAGCGACATTTCCGTCATCTTGAGCATCGCCTCATTCGCCAGGCCAAACAGCGGCCCAGAACCGAGGAACGCAAACCGTGTGATCTCCTCTCGTGCTGCCACTTGTTGCACAAGCGATTCTGTTTGGGCGATGAGTGCTTTGCCATAATCCGGCAGTTTGGGCAAAACCGACAGGTCTGCCCCGCCGATAAGCGCCGCCAAGGCTTGCGCCATTAACAACATGCTGGTAAAGGAACGTGTTTGCGCCACACTTTGTTCTTGCGCGGTCACAATCGGCAAAACAATATCCGACATCTGGGCCATGGGGCTTTCGGGATAGCAAGTGATTGTCCAAACGGCCGTTCCCCCCTGTTTTCGGAAATTAGAAATGGCGGCAATCGTTTCCGTGGTCGTGCCGGAGCGCGAGATGGCTACCAGCAAGGTATTGGCGGGATCGCTGATGACACCCTCGCCAAATAACAACAGTTCAGAAGCCGGACAAGCCCGGGATGGCACGCCCGTTAGCTGCTGAAACAGTGTCGCCGCCGTCAATGATAAATAATGGGTGGAACCGCAGCCAGTAAAGACAACCTGTTTCGGCTGAAGGGCTTGCCATTGGCGGCTGAGACTGGGAGCAACCGCTGCAAATGCCGTCAGTGCCTCAGCCCAGGCTGCGGTTTGAGTCGTGATTTCGGTATAACTGTATTGTCCGTTCATAAAGTTCCTTGCCTATTGATAGAATGAACCATGCTCAAAATCCATCAAATCCTCGGCCTAAACAAGAATGAGTTCCAAACCTTGCTCGCGTAACTCAGTCGCAATTTCTGGCTGGAGTTGATCGTCTGAAATAATCGTGTTTACAGCCGTAACAGGAGCCATTAAGACCGTGCTCACCCGACCCCACTTCGTATGGTCAGCCACCACCACACAGCGTGGTGCAATTTTCAAAATTGCCCGATCAGTCATTGCTTCGTCCACATAATCGCTGGTAAAGCCATGTTTAGGATCACCGGCCCTCATGCCCATAAATACCAAGTCGGCACGAAATTCACGGATTGCCTGCTCCGCTACATGCCCCACCATCGACAATTCACTCTGGCGCAGCTGCCCCCCAATGACAATCAGCTCTATATTCTTGTGATTGGTTAATTGATTAATAACGAGCAGTGAATTGGAGATAACAGTCAGCGGCATATCTTCAATATGGGGCACAATGGCACTGACGGTACTACCGCTGCCCAAGAAAATTGTTTGCCCTGGGCTAACAAGAGCGGCGGCGGCTTGGGCGATCCGTTGTTTTTCTGCACCTTCTACCGCCTGTCGTTGAAAAACAGGAGGTTCTTTTTCTGCACGCGCCACACGCACGGCCCCACCATGCGTGCGCCTTACCCAACCCAATTGATCCATTTCCTCTAAATCACGCCGAATGGTAGCTTCACTTACATCCAACATCGCGTTTAGTTCAGTGACTGTTATTTGTCCGTTTTCGTTTACCAGGTTTCGGATTTGGGTATGTCGGGTTGTTTTCATCATAATTTCGTGACATCTCAATAAATCGCGGCAATGACCTGACAGGTTCAAAGTGCTTTGTAAACCTGTCAGATTTCCCGTGAATATTGAGAAGATACATAATTTTTGCTAGATTCCTGCGCGTAAATGTACATTAATGTTTATATTAAAACAATAACGCTCATAAGTCAACATTATCAATCGTTTTCAGTCATATCGCGTGAGCGATGAGCGTTTTCAATAGATATAATGACGGCCGAAATGTGTCACCAACACCGCTTCATAAGCTGCTTCATCGGCTAATAAATCTGCTTTGATTGCCACGCCGTATTCGTCTAGTGCCGAGCCAAAGGTGACGTGCAGCAGTTGGCGGGCATCAAAGTCATCGAGCAAACCAGGCAACACCACAAATTCGCCTAAATCGCCCATGTAATCGACGCCCTTCTGGAACTTGCCCACAAAGCGCGGCGCTAAACTGACCACAGGCACATCCCGTTTGAGCAGTTCATGGGCGATGAAATAATGTTCCTCAGCGGAAGTGGGGGTATCGGTTTCATCGACCGACATTTCCAGATCAAAGGGCTTCCCAACCATCTGCCGCCGAATTTCAGTGGTGAGGGTGAGGGTGTAGGCGAGGGCGCGGCCGTATTTGGCTAAGGCGCGTAACAGCACTTCTTCGTCGAATTGCAGGGTCGTGCCAGCCAAGACGATGGGCGCGGCACAATAGTCGGTGATCATTTCTGCTGCGGTTGTGCCAAACTGCTGCCAGGGCAGAACGGCCGTTTTCTGGCGCAAAGTGTCCAAATCATCTGTCGGGGCATCGTTGTCTACATGGTCGCTGGGGTCGATAGTGAAGAAGGTGTAGCCAGCCGCCACAAATGGGGCGACGTGGGAGAGTTCTTTCACGTGATCCGCGTCGGCTCCCCAACGGCTGCGCCAGCCTGTTTCAAAAATGCCCCACATGGCATCGTCCATCACTTGCTGCGGCGTGCGCCCGATGCGGCCGTTTTCCTCAGGACTAACATTCTCAACGGCGACAGTGACTGTGATACCGCACAACCCATCATACAAGAAACCCCGAACGGTTTACCCAAACCATTCGGGGCTTCTTTTTTGCGAATACCCACTGAAATGCACCCGCGAAAATTAAAGGAAGGAAATCCGAAACGCCATCTAAAACCCTCTATCCATATCTCTTCACAACAACGGTCGTAAAGTCATCCTGGTGCGGCATCTCGCCACTGTGGGCTTCAACCGCTTGCCACAGTTTCTCGCAAATTGTGTTGGCGCTTTCGCGGCGTTGGGCAAATAGCTCCCGCTTGATGCCATCGAACCCGAATTCATCGTCTTGTGAGTCGGCGGCTTCGTTCAGCCCATCACTGAAAAGGAGCGCCAGCCCGCCACGTGGAATAACCACTTCCTGAACATCCACGTCCAATTCTTCAAACAGTCCCATTGGCTGCCCTGCGTTCATGCCGATATCAATTATCTTTCCGTCTGCATCCAAAACCATAGGGGGAGGGTGCCCGGCGCGTGCGTATTTGAATACACCCGTTTTGCAGTCCAAAATTCCGTAAAGCAAGGTTACAAACATGCTTGATGCATTCATCTTTAACAAGTAACGGTTAACGTTCAGCAAGATATGGTGTGGATCGTCTGAGTACGCGGTCTCAGCGTGCAACAGACTAAAGGTTAGAGCCATGAACAGTGCGGCGGGCAGTCCTTTATCAGAGACATCCCCAATGATCATACTTAGCCGATCATTATCCAGATCGATGAAATCATAGAAATCCCCACCAACGGCACGGGCGGGTATTATAAGTGAGCCGAAGTCATAGTCAGCATGGCATGGCATGTGTTGAGGCAAAATACTGCTCTGGGTGAGATGGGCGATATTCATCTCATCTTCTATTCGTTTCAGAAGGCGTGCAGTCTCGTCAAACAGGCGGGCGTTCTCAAGCGACACGCTCATGCTGTTGGTCAACGTCATCAATAAATCGATATCAGATCTCGAGAAAGCATTTTCTTCATCAAGATTTTGCAAGCTAACGATTCCCCGTACCGAATTCCCGACCAGCATAGGCACTCCTAGCCAAGTCTTTGGCAAATCTGTGCCCGGCACCACCCACATCTTCCCCTCATTCACAACTTTGGTGATGTGATCCATGTTGATCATGAAGGGTTTGCCTGTGCGGACAATCTCTCCCCGTGAACTATCTAAGGGTTGCCAGCCTTGAATGTAGAGGTGCTGTCCGCGCTCGATGGCATAATGATGAAATATCTTTTGGGTGTTCGCGTCATATTGAGAGATCATCACAACTTGTGCGTTGAAGGTGTCGCGCAGTTTGTCACCGACGAGGTCGTATATGCTCTGCATGTCGAGCTTGGACGATAAACCTTCCTGCACGCTGTTGATGAGAGCCAATTCGGATGCGTGCTGCTCTACACGCTGGGCGTAGATATTTTGCAGCAGTTTCCCAATTCCCCTGTGATGCGGAATTTTCTGCTTGCGCCAGAAAATCTTGTATGACGTTCTGTTCTTCTTGAGACATGGGACCTGTTTTCTCCAAGGCTTCGCCTTATTATGTCGTAGAACAAAATCACCAGACAGGCTTTGAAACTATAATTATAAAACTTCGCACATGCGTCTGCTAGTCCTTGTGCTCAAACTGGCGGCAATTCAGTCAACCGTTGAGATAGGACGCACCGGGGAAACGGCCGTTTCCGTTCTCAGTTAGCTTTCCCATTACGCGCTTTTGAAATCTGGATTCCTCCAGGTGTACGGCGTCGTATAGGTCAGCAGTTTGAAGCCTCGTTTTTGCAGAATAGGGCGGCTCACCACCCTGGCGTTCCTGTTCATCATATAAAGCTAATATGTCGTTTGTTTTCATCTGTCAGCCCTATGAGAATACAACCAGCCTTGGCCTTTAGATTGGCCGCCAATATCAAATTTATCCACTTGTCTGGGGCAGGGGGAGGATGGTGCGGCGACTTTCAGCCGCGACAAACAATTTTATCTCCGCGCTGTCTCGCCCAAATGTGTACAAACAGGGCGAGACAGGCGGAAATCAAGGCGTTGGTGAGTGGCAAATAATACGCTGACAACCAGTTACATTGCTTTGAAAACGGCCGTTACCGGTGTTGGTGCACCTAATTTCTGCCCGCGCTCACTCGGCGAACACCCGCCTGCTTCCAAACGAAATTCGCCAGGTTCAAGCACCAATTGCCCGTCATCATTAAAGAACGACATCATCTCCGGGGTCACTGTAAATTCCACTACATGGCTTTCACCTGCTTTAAGCATTAGTCTTTCAAAGCCAATCATATGGTGGATGGGGACAATCGTCGAGGCTTGCAAATCACTCAAGTAAAACTGTACCACTTCGGCTGAGTCCCAATCTCCACTGTTACGAACAGACAAACTGACATTGAGAGAATCCCCCAGGGTGATATCTGTCTTGCCCAATTTCAAATCTGCATATTCAAAGCGACTGTAACTTAAGCCAAAGCCAAAGGGATACAGCGGTTCCTCTGTCATATAGCGATAGGTACGGCCTTGCATTGAATAATCATCGAAAGCAGGCAGTTGGTCCAGCGATTTGGGGAAAGTAAGCGGAAGTTTGCCGGCGGGTGAAACATCACCAAAGAGCACGTCCGCCACTGCCTTGCCGCCCTCCATGCCTGGGTACCAAACAAAGAGAATGGCATCCACCATATCTTCGACCTCGCCCAGGGCTATCGGACTGCCGCCTGTCAGAACAAGCACGATCTTTACCCCATGTATTGCCAGTTCCTTGATGTAATTCACCTGGCTTGCTGGCAGGGAGATGCTGTCACGGTCACCATTTTGCGGTGAGAGCAGCGACTCGCCTTCCTCTCCTTCAAGAAAGGAAGAGTAACCCGCGCAGACAATCGCAAAATCTGCACGCCTGCGCCATTCCGGGTGCCCATGATGTGACATTGGCTTCCCGTGGATGTGTTAACAAGGCACCCGCTGTGTATTCCATCCCCATGCCTTCGGGGAGGCGTCCGGTAATACCCTCAAGCAAGGTCACCATCTGATTGTTGAAGCCATAATAGTTGCCGAGCAATACTTCCAGGCTGGTAGCAGTGGGACCCGTAACAAATATCTTTTTAGTGGAAGATTTGATCGGCAGAATATTGTTTTTATTTTTCAACAGCACCACCGATTCGACTGCTGTCTGGTAAGCCAATTGACGATGTTCAGCACAAGCGATCACGTCGGTAGAAATGGAGGCAAACGGCACCTCTTCTACCGGGTCGAACATGCCGAGTTTGAAGCGAGTGCCCAGGGTTCGTGCCAGAGAGCGATCCACATCCGCTTCCGTGATAAGGCCGCGCCTGATAGCTTCGGGAATCTCAGTAAAAACGTGATCGCATCCCAGATCACATCCGTGTTGCAAAGCCAGGGCGGCGGATTCAGCCGCATCTTTCGTCACCTTGTGATTGAGATGGAAATCCGCTATTGCCCAACAATCTGAGACAACATGCCCCTGAAAATCCCACTCACCGCGCAAAATATCTTCGAGGAGCAGTTGGCTGGCACAACAAACTTCGCCCAAGGTACGATTGTACGCACCCATGACTGATTCAACGTTTGCTTCAGTCACCAGTTTTTTGAAAGCAGGCAGGTAGGTGTCGTGCAATTCACGCTTTGTCACAATGGCATCGAAGGTATGGCGATCCTTCTCAGGGCCTGAATGAACCGCATAATGTTTAGCGCAAGCCGCCGCCTTGAGGTATTTGGGGTGGTCGCCCTGCAAGCCCTGCACAAACGCAGAGGCCATCTCACCCGTAAAGAAGGGGTCTTCGCCCCACGTTTCCTGTCCACGACCCCAGCGCGGATCGCGGAAAATATTCACATTCGGCGACCAGAAGGTTAGTCCCTGATAGATGTCGGTAGAGCCATTGCGGCGCAGGGCGGCATGGTATTTGGCACGCCCTTCATCGCTGATGGCTGAAGCTACGCGATAAATCAGCTCTTTATCCCAGGTTGCGGCCATGCCAATCGCTTGCGGAAAGACGGTGGCACGGCCATTGCGGGCAATACCGTGCAACGCTTCGTTCCAATAGTTGTAGGCAGGGATGTTGAGACGGGGAATACCCTGTGCTGGATGGTTCATCAGGCTTACTTTTTCTGCCAGGGTAAGACGCCCGACCAGGTCTTTTGCACGTTCAGCAAAAGGAAGTGCGGTGTCAAGATATTGAAGTTTTTCTGGGGTAACTGTATTCATAAAACACACCTTTATCGTAAGTTTAGACTTGTAAAGACAAAATTTGGATGGGGGGATCACTCTAGAAAACCAAAACGGCCGTTTCACACCCCACATAATTTATTTTTGCATTTTGACAGAAAGAAGTCTACCGGTGAAACCGCCTAAAAGCGAGTTTATTGAGCAGCGCCCGCATCCCCTGTTTGCCATCAATCGCTACCACTGGGCGCTCACCAAAAGAAACTGCTAAATCGACCAGCGGAATCGTGTGCTACGCTTGGTGAAAATCTACTATTTCTTGCGGGGTGACTCTGCCAGCCAAAGCAGATGTCCAGGCAATCAGGCCATCCAACTGACTGTTGTCCACTTGCTGATAAATCATATTACGTATGGCTTCGGCAGCATCGTCTGAATGAAGACGCCCGCCAGGAAAACAGACCAGATTGATGTTTTTCGCAGCGGCTGCATCCAAAATACCAGGCCACAGCACACGGGATGCGCCGATATGGATATTAGCAGTTAAAAAACCGATAGTAGGACGCTTGTGGTTTATATGAATCATCAAGAATAAGTTTATTGGCTCTGGATTCCGTAGCGGTTCAGCCCATGCCAGTCAACAAAGCAAAAGAATCAGTCACCATCGCTTAGCCAATCTTTTAACCAGGCTTCTAAATCTTCTGGTTTATTGGACACAACAGGTGTAAAAATCACCCCGGGATAATGTTGTTTGAACCAAACGGCCGTTAACACTTCAGGCCAATGGTGGGGATTCACCGCCAACACATGTTTGTCGCCCAAATCACCAATCCCGGCATCATCCGCCGAAAAACCGATGGTAAAACGGCCGTTAAATCCCCCACGCGCCGCCGCTGTAAACCAATGCTGGTCAGCCGTGGGTGGCAGCAGCACATAGACACGCTTGTAGGCCAACCGAGACGCATCGCTCGGCACCAATTGCACATCCCGCGCCACCTGGAGCAAGCGCAAGGAAAGCATCCGCGCCCCCCGCTCGCCCGCAAAACGAATTTCATACAAGCCATCTGCCTGGGTTTTAAACTCATACCGCCAGATATGGCGTTCTCCATCCAACGTTTTGCCTAATGGCGTAACGGCCGTTCTCTCTTCATTCGGATCACGCACCACCAACCCAACCCGCTGGTGTTCTCGTGTTGAAGACACCGTCGCCGTCACCACTTCACCAGGATGCGGATGCTCTGGCGACAGCACCACATGTGTATCCCCCGTGCCTACAATATTCATACTGCGCTTATGGCGGCCAACCGGTTGCAAAAACGCATTGCGCCAAAACATCGATTGCTGTCGCTTCGGCAAAGAGGGAGCAGATTTTAAATAAATCGTAATGATGTCCGCTTCCGCATCCACCGCCAAATGAATCGTCTCCCAACGGCTCAACGGCTGGTGCGGTTGACTCCACACCACCAGTGGACTTTCCGGGTCAAGACCGCCAGTCGGATCAACGCCAATTTGCATATTGACATCCCCCGCCTCCACCTGACTGCCAGGGGTCACATCATCACTCGACCATGCCTGCGCTTCCACCATCAGCTCATACTTATTACCCGGAGCCGACGGTACTTGCTGCCACAAACCGCCCACATGCGTGCCAAAAGGTGTCGCCAACTGCTGCACTAATCGGTTATCCAAAGTCACATCGCTAAAAACGGGCTGTCGGCTTTGCCAACCGGGTGCTCCTTCTTCTGCGGATAACCACCATGCTTGCCACGCAACGGCCGTTACCCGCTGCTTATCATCCCCAAAAGGATAAAACGGCTCACCTAGCTTACCATTAATCAACAATTCAGAACGTGCCATACCAACCCATCAATAAGCGGGGATTAGGTGCAGGATAAACAAACAATCTCCTGCACCTAATCCCCGCAACTCAGTTCCTACGAAAATCCCAAACCGCGTTCCTTCAGCGATACAAACCGTTGATGCCCAATCACAATATGATCCAACACCTCAATATCCATCAACTTACCGGCTTCCACCAACTGCCGCGTCACCCGAATATCCTCTGGGGACGGAGCCGGATCACCGGAAGGATGGTTATGCGCCACAATCATAGCCGCCGCGTTCGCCTTCAACGCCGCCCGAAACAACTCCCCCACACGCACCACAGACGTATTTAAACTGCCCACATAAATCGTCGGCGTTTCCAAGACACGGTTGCGCGTATCTAGCAAAACCAAACGCAAATGCTCCTGCTCCAAAAACATCATCTCAGACATTAGCAAATTAGCCGCATCCGCTGGTGAACTCACCACAGGTCGTTCTTCCGGCGAACTCATCATCAAGCGCCGCCCTAACTCCAGCGCCGCTTTCACCTCAGCCGCTTTCGCCTCCCCCACGCCTTTCACATTCATCAACTCCGTGATAGACGCCCGAGACAAACCAGGCAGCGACCCAAATTCAGCCAACAGCCGTTCCGCCAAACGCAGCACATTCTCCCCACCCGAGCCAGTCCTCAACACAATGGCAAGCAACTCGGCCGTGGAAACAGCGCCCGGCCCTACCTGCCGCAGCCGTTCTCGGGGGCGATCCTGTGTCGCCATATCCCGAATCATCGGGGTATAGGTTGGTTTCACTTCAATTGTCATGTCTAGTCAGAGCTTTTAATCAAAATCGCTAATTCTTCCCATTCCTCTGAATCCAGATGAAGCGTAATGCCACCTAGTTCAACATGGTAGACAAAACCATCTCCTTCCTGGCTGCGCCACACTGCAAAATTCTCTGTCTCAGCAACAATATCCATATCCACGTCAGAATTTTTTTCACTCATATCATTCTCCTAAAATTTAAAATTTCATGGCAGCAAAAGTTCAAGATTACTTTGCCATCCAGTTGATCATTACGTCGCTAAATCACCTTGACCACGTTCTTCTTCATTTTCATCAGGAACGGCCGTTTCTTTCAATAAATACGCCGCTTCCCCCTCCAAAAAAGGAGGTTTGTCCGTTAATTTACAATAAATATACGAAAAAATCAGACGCATACTTGCCAAAAATGGCGCTGCCAACAAAATACCCAAAATGCCAGCAATCGTAGCCCCAGCAATTGCACCCAGAATCACAACCACCGGATGTAAACGCAGCCTGTAGCCAATAATTCTCGGCAACAACACATAATTCTCTGTCTGATAAATGACAGCATAAATAACAATAATGATAACAACAAACCAAAACGGGCCAGTAATTTGCCCCAACCAACTTGCGTCATATTGAATGTAACCAATAATCACCGCCGGGATCGCCGCCAAAATGGGGCCAATTGTAGGAAAGAACTCCATCAAACCGGCAATTACAGCCAATAACAAAGCGCTCGGCAATCCCAATACCATCGTCACCGCAAATACAATACCCGCCACAACCAAACACAGCACCAATTGCCCGCGTAAAAAAGCATTCCAAAGCAAGCTCATTTCTTTGCTCAGACGAATCAAGTCACCATGATAATTTTCCGGTGCCAGGCCTAACATGCCAGCAAATAACTGCTCATAATCCTTTACCAAATAAAATGAAAGGAACAGCACGACAACAACCCAGCCAATCGTAGACAAAGAGGCACCCACCACATTGCTGAAAATCGAAATCGTTTGCCCACCCAATCCCTGCACAATATTTAATAAATTACTGCTTAACGTCAAAAATGCCTGATCAAGCTCCCACGCATCCAAAGGAATGATAATATCTTCCGTAATGACAATAGGGTTTTGTAATTCCTGAACCAAAACACCTATTTTAAAGATATATGACGGAAAATTTTTAATAAGAATAGTCACTTGTCCAACGATTGGGGGAATAGCACTAACCGGAATGGCTAACAAAAAAGCAATAATCAACAAGTAAATAATCACTATTATTAAAACACGTGGGATTCGCGTTCGTTTGTGAATGCGTCTAACTAACGGCTCCACTAGATAAGCCAGAATCACCGCCATCACAAATGGCGGTAACAATCTACGTACTCGGTACAAAATCAACAAGGCAGCAATCACTAAACTAATGACCACAAACCGCTTGTTATTTGCACTCCAACGTGGTGAATCTGAAAAATCTGGTATCGACATGCTGTTGGAACTCACCTTTAACCGAATGGGGAGCAGATTATACTCTATTCTCTCATGAAAAAAGAAAAAGCCCTGGTGAATTGCTTCAACCAGGGCTTTGAGTCACACAATTATTTAAGCAACCCGTTTAACGACGTGCCACCACGATTGCCGCCACCACGATTACCACCGCGATTACCGCCACCACGATTACCGCCGCCGCCACTACTACTGCCCCACCACCACTACGGGGATTGTCACTAGCGCGGGCTTCTTCTAATGTCCAGCCTTCCAACACAGCTTTGCGAGAAAGACGAACTTTGCCATCCGGGGTTACATCTGTAACCATCACAACAACTTCATCACCAACCTGAATGGCATCTTCTACTCGTTTAAGATGTTCCGTAGAAATTTGAGAGATGTGGACAAGACCATCTGTGCCAGGAATGAATTCCACAAAAGCACCGAAGTCGGTGGTACGAACCACTTTCCCGGTATAGATTTGTCCCGGCTCGGCTTCTTTGGTCATGGCTTCGATGGTGGCTACAGCTGCTTTTGCCTTCGCTCCATCAACACCGGCAATGAAGATGGTGCCGTCTTCCTGAATATCCACAGAGATACCGTAAGTTTCTTCCAGACTGCGAATGGTTGCGCCACCTTTGCCAATGACTGCCCCAATTTTATCAGGAGAGATATGAACAGTGAGCATACGCGGGGCGAAGGGGCTCATTTCTGCACGCGGTTCAGAGATAGTAGCCATCATCGAGTCTAAAATCTCTAAACGGCCGACGCGAGCTTGTTCCAATGCCTGGGCCATCAATTCTTTTGTCAGACCAGCAATTTTGATATCCATCTGCAAAGCGGTGATACCAATAGCGGTACCAGCTACTTTAAAGTCCATGTCACCCAAATGGTCTTCTAAACCTTGGATGTCTGTGAGGACAGCAAATTTTTCCCCGTCGGAAATGAGACCCATAGCCACACCCGCAACAGGGCGTTTAATCGGTACACCACAATCCATCAGAGCCAATGTTGAAGCACAAACACTGGCTTGGCTGGTAGAACCATTGGAGGAAAGCACCTCAGAAACAACACGAATGGCGTAGGGGAACTCTTCCACACTCGGAATTACAGGTTTCAGGGCGTTGCCAGCGAGAGCGCCATGCCCAATTTCACGCCGTTTTGGACCACGAAGGAACCATGTTTCGCCAGTAGAGAATGGCGGGAAGTTGTAGTGGTGCATGTAGCGTTCTGTTTCGATTGGAGACAAACCATCTAATTTCTGAGCTTCACGGGGTGTTCCCAAGGTTACTAAAGAAAGAACTTGAGTCTGTCCACGGCGGAATAAACCGGAGCCATGAGCACGAGGGCTTAGACCAACTTCTGAAGAAAGCTCACGTATGGTGGTGTAATTACGGCCATCAGGACGAATACCTTCATACAAAATACGTGAACGAATTGCTTTTTTCAATTCGCTGCCAATGACACCACGAATGGCACTAACATTTGCAAATTCATCTTCAGCCAAGAAACCATCGACAATTTCTTCACGAAGGTCATCCATGGCGGCGTTGCGATCGTCGCGACCGGTTTGGGTAGCAACGATTTCGGCAATGCGGTTACCAATACTGGCATTAACGGCCGTTTCCAATTCAGGATATGACTCAGCCAATACAACCTCGCCTTTTTCTTTACCAACAGCAGCACGCATCTCTTCTTGCACATCAATCAGAGGCTGTAATGCGGCATGACCAAAGGCCAATGCCTCAACCATTAACGCTTCTGACACCTCATTAGCACCAGCTTCTACCATGATGATAGCTTCTCGTGTGGCTGCTAAACGCAGATCCAACGTGCTTTGCTCCATGGCTGCAAAAGTTGGATTGGCTACAAATTCGCCATTGATGTAGCCCACACGAATCGCGCCAATAGGGCCATTCCAAGGAATATCAGAAATTATGAGAGCAGCACTGGCAGCATTAACCGCCATTACATCTAATTGATTCTCACCATCAGAAGAAAAGGTATTGACGATAACCTGGACTTCATTCCGCATTTCATCAGGGAATAATGGGCGCAGAGGGCGGTCAATCAAACGCGAGGTCAATATAGATTCTGTTGTCGCGCGACCTTCGCGGCGGAAAAAGCTGCCGGGGATACGTCCAGCTGCATACATTTTTTCTTCGTAGTCCACACTTAAGGGAAAGAAATCTAACCCTTCACGGACATTTTTAGACATGGTTGTCGCGGCGAACAGCAAACAATCGCCAACACGAACGGTGACAGCGCCACCGGCCTGTTCTGCTAATTTACCAGTTGCAAAGGTAACTTCTTGCCCAGCAACTGTTGTTGTGAATGTTGTTTCTGGTAACATGTTGTAATAAACCTCCAAAAAACCTTATACGCTTTAAGAATTCATCGTTAGATAAACACAAACAGAAAGCAAACAAACCTGCCAAGAAACCTTGCAGGTCAGCAAACAATCTAACAAGTTTACTCTTTCAATTTATTCAACAGCACTATAATGTTGAGGCTAAGGGGTTAGGGACTGGGGATTGACTCATACACCCTTTGGTATGGGACAATGCCCAATTCCTAATACTGACCCCAATATTTTGTTTAGGTTCAGGGAAAACCCAGCCTCAACAAGAAGGGGGCGAACCATTTCGCCCCCAACTCAATTAATATTTTTTAACGACGCAAACCCAGACGTTTGATAATAACACGATAACGTTCTGGATCTTCCTTGTGCAGGTAAGCCAATAAACGACGACGCTTACCAACTAACATCAACAGGCCCCGACGAGAACTTTGATCATGCTTGTTGTCCTTTAGGTGTTCCTGCAACTGCTTAATGCGACGATCAAACATCGCAATTTGCACCTCTGGAGACCCTGTATCTCCTTCGTGCACACCAAACTCTTTGAAAATTTCGGCTTTTTCTGCCACTGATAACGGCATGTGAACCTCCACAAAAATTGAATTTAACCTAAGAGCCGTCGTGCCGAATAACATCGTACTCTTAAGCCGACTTGGGATTATAACGCAGAGGGGAATCCTTGCCAAAAGTGGTTATATATTGCTCATACAATTTTAGTTGTAACTATCCAGATATTAGTTTTTTCTCGAGAGAACCCAAGGGTTTTAACTATCGAAACATTGAAACTCTCGAGACTAAACCCTCAGGGTCTGTATAGCTACGATTGGGGAACAACAGGGAATGTGCTAAGGGGCTTTTGAAATGTTAGGTGATGCATGAGTTCCCCCACGCATCACCTAGCACGCATTATGCTTTATGAATTTCGCGTTTCATAGACGAACTGGCGCACTTTCTCAGCGATGGCGGCCGGGTCGGCTTTGACACGCGACATGCCAGTTTCGTTGGCAGTGCGGGCGACGGCTTCAGCCACAGCGGGAGCAACGGAGAAGTCTGTGCCTTTGGGGATGATCCAGTCGGGGCGCAAATTCTTGTCTAAGACCAGATCAGCGATGGCTCGGGCGGCGGCAACCTTCATCTCGTCGGTGATGTTACGCACGCGACAGTCCAGCGCCCCCCGGAAGATGCCGGGGAAAGCCAGAGAGTTGTTGACCTGATTTGGGAAGTCGCTGCGACCGGTGGCGACGATGGCGGCGCCAGCTTCAAGCGCCAGATCAGGCATGATTTCCGGTGTGGGGTTTGCCAAACCAAAGATGAAGGGGTCTTTTGCCATGGATCGAACCATTTCTGGTTTGAGCGCACCGGCTGCGGATAGGCCAATGAACACGTCGCGTCCTTTGATGACTTTAGCTAAATCGCCTTTCAATTTTTCTTGATTGGTGATTTCAGCCATCTCTTTCTTGATCCAGTTCAGGTTCGGGCGGCCTTTGTAGATGGCCCCCGTGCTGTCTAGCAAAATCACATCTTGCAAGCCCATAGACATGAGCAGTTTGGTAACAGCGATAGCGGACGCGCCTGCCCCGTTGACCACGAAGGAAAGTTCGCTCAGTTTCTTGCCGGTGAGCCGGCAGGCGTTCATGATACCCGCTAAAACGACAACGGCCGTTCCGTGTTGGTCATCGTGGAAAATCGGGATGTCGGTTTCTTCGCGCAGTTTTTGTTCAATGTAGAAACAGCGGGGAGCGCTAATGTCTTCCAGGTTGATGCCGCCGAAGGTGGGTTCCAGCCGCTTCACAATCTCGATGATTTCGTCTGGGTCTTGCGTCACCAGGCAGATGGGGAAGGCTTCGACACCGGCAAAGGTGTGGAACAGAATCGCTTTCCCTTCCATCACGGGCATAGCCGCCCGTCCGCCGATATTGCCTAGCCCAAGAACGGCCGTGCCGTCACTGACCACACCGACTAGATTGCCGCGCGGTGTCAGGGCAAACACTTCGGCCGGGTCTTTTTGTATCAAGGCGGCTGGTTCCATGGCTTTCGGTACCAGGTAGAACTGCTTTAAGATGTGTTCGTCTTTGACTGGAACTTTGCTGTAGATTTCCAGCAAACCCTGGAAGCGGTCGTGTAAATCTAATGATTCTTCCGCGACGTTCATCGGCTTGGTGGATTTTGGGCGCACGGGCAGTTGGCCTTCGTAGACGAAACGGCGCACGCGTTCGGCGATTTCGGCTGGGATGGCCTCTGGACGTTTAGCCATGCCTTCTTTGATAACGGCGGCAGCGACGGCTTGGGCAACGGCGGGGGCCACACCATAGTCGATGACGCGAGGGTAAATGAAGTCAGCGTGGATCTCGTCGTCGGGAATGACAGCCAGCGATGGCTTCAGCGGCGGCGATGCGGGCTGAAAGCGGGAAGCCAGTAGCACGCACATCGAGCAGACCACGGAACACACCTGGAAGAACGACCGTTACGTCCATTTGATTAAGATAGCCAGAATGGGCGGTAGCAACGACAGCGGCGCCTGCTTTTCGCGCTTCTTGCGGTGTGAATTGCAGCGGCGAAGCCAACGTAAACACAATCGGATTTTCTGCCATATTTTTGATTTCGTCACAAATCACACCTTCATAAGGTGCTAAACCCACAAAGGCATCTGCCCCTTTTAACAGGTCGGCGAGACTGCCTTTTTCTCCATTCGGATTGCTGTTGTGGGCAATTTCCCATTTAGCCCAGTTCATGTCGAGAGGGCGATAATGGTAGATTGCGCCTTGCCGGTCACTGACGATGACCTCATCCACACCATAAGCGCGCAGAATGGCGGCAGTGCCCAGTCCGGCTGTGCCTGCGCCATGCACAATGATGCGCATTTCCTTCAGATTTTTGCCCACAACTTTGGCGGCATTGATGAGACCGGCCAAAACACCGATGGCAACACCATCCCGATGGTTATTGACCACTGGAATGTAAGATGATTTTTCCAGGCGATTGGAGATAGCGATACCATGAGGTGAGGCGATATCTTCCAGACTGATGGCGCCAAAGGTTGGGCTTAAATTCAGGATGGTATCGACAAAATCGTCTACGTTATCGACTTTGAGGGCGATGGGCAGTGCATCAACACCGGCAAAGTTTTTCATGATGACGGCTTTGCTTTCCAGTACGGGCAAAATGGCGTCTGGGCCAATGTTGCCCATGCCAAAGGCCGACGAGCCGTCGGAGACAATGGCGATGGTATTGCCTCGGCAGGTCACATCGAAGGAACGGTTTGGATTCCGGGCGATTTCCAGACACGGCTCGGCTACACCGGGGGTGTAGGCGAGACTGAGCATCGTGCTGTCGTGCACCTGCACTTTACTACGTACACCAATTAAACCAGCATTTCGCCGACGATAGGCGATGCCTTCACTTTCTACGGGTTTTTCAGACATGATATTCTCCTAAAGGGGATTGGGGGGACATATAGAGGGATGGGTAAGCATAACAATGTAACCTGACGATATTGAAAAAATATCGAGAAATTCCGGTCTCCCCCGAGATGTGTTTCGGATGATGGTTACGCATTTGTATGCCCATAAAAAAAGTTTTTCCACTGTCCAGTTTCTGTCAGAATCAACCAATTGTCATGTGACAGGTGTCATGTGTGTGTGCGTCATGTGTCACTTGAATTTATGAAGAGATGAGGTAATAAGATGCAGAAAAATGGAAGCTAAAATTAAAAGGATGTGTTTACACACCCTGCCCCCTCCGCTATAATCCCGCCCCATGTCACATACAAACCAAATCGCTCAAGAACTATCCATCAAAGCGGCGCAAGTAACGGCCGTTATAGACCTCCTAGACTCTGGCAATACCATCCCCTTCATTGCCCGCTACCGCAAAGAAGCCACCGGCAGTCTCGATGAAGAGCAACTACGCGACATCCAGGACCGCGTGGGCAAGCTCCGCGCTCTCGATGACCGGCGCGAAACCATCATCGCCGCCATCACTGAGCAGGAAAAGATGACCCTCGACCTGCATCAGGCCATCCTCGCTGCCACCACCCTGACCGAACTCGAAGACCTCTATCAACCTTACAAAACCAAACGGCGCACCCGCGCCACCATCGCCCGTGAAAAAGGCTTGGAACCGCTTGCCAACCTGATTCTGGCACAGCCGCGCACCGACAAACCGCTCAACGAACTGGTGCGCCCCTTCCTCACGGCAGAAGCACCCACCGTCGCTGAAGCGCTGGCTGGCGCTTACGACATCGTGGCCGAAGTGATGAGCGACAATCCCGACGTGCGCCAGCAGGTGCGCGACAAAGCGCTCAAATTCGGCACGCTCCAGGTTGAAAAAATCAAGAAAGCGGAAGACGAAAAGGCTGTCTACCACCTGTATTATGAATTCCAAAATCGGGTAGACCGCCTGCGTCCGCATCAAATTTTAGCCATCAACCGCGGCGAAACCGAGAAGATTTTGCGCGTGAAACTGGATGTGGCGGAAAATGATTGGCTGCTGCCTATGCGCAGCATTTATCGACCTAATTTCCGGCAGTCGCCGCTGGCTGAAGCGCTGCAATTGTGTATGCAAGATGCGGCACAACGGCTGCTGCTGCCGGCCATCGAGCGAGATGTGCGCCGTGATTTGACCGAGAAAGCCGAAGCCCACGCCATCAAAGTGTTTGCCGACAATTTGCGTGGCTTACTCAGCCAACCGCCGCTGGCCGACCAGACGATTTTGGCACTCGATCCTGGCTATCGCACCGGCTGCAAGCTGGCAGTTATCGATCCCGACGGGCAAGATTTTGGACACGGGCAACATCTACCCCCATCCGCCGCAAAAACAGTGGGCGGAATCGCTCAAGAAGTTGACAGCGCTCATCAGTCAGCACCACATTACGCTCATCGCCATTGGCAACGGCACGGCTTCCCGCGAGACGGAACAGTTGGCCGCCGAACTGACGCGCCAGCTTGACGGGGTGCATTATTTGATGGTGAATGAAGCGGGAGCCAGTGTTTACAGCGCCAGCAAACTCGCCAAGGCGGAAATGCCTGATTTGGATGTGACGATTCGGGGCGCGGTGTCAATTGGGCGGCGGGTGCAAGACCCGTTGGCGGAACTGGTCAAAATCGACCCACAATCGATTGGCGTGGGCATGTATCAGCATGATGTAAACCAGACGGCGTTGGCGGCTTCGTTGGATGGCGTGGTGGAGTCGGTGGTAAATCAGGTGGGGGTGGATGTGAATACGGCGTCGCCAGCGCTGCTGACGTATGTGTCGGGCATTGGTCCCAAGCTGGCGGAGAAAATGGTGGCGTATCGGGATGAAAACGGCCGTTTTCCTAACCGCACCTCCCTCACCAACGTCAGCGGACTGGGCAGCAAGGCGTTTGAGCAGTGCGCCGGCTTCCTGCGCGTCAATGACAGCGATAACCCGCTGGACGCCAGTGCTATTCATCCCGAAAGTTATAAAGTGGCAACGGCCGTTCTCAAACGCGCCAACCTCAAAGCCACCGATTCCCCGGTTGAACGGGAACCCGCCCTCAATGCCTTAAAGCAAAAACAATCGCTGGCGGAACTGGCAGCCGAACTCAAAACAGGTGTGCCTACCCTCATCGACATTTTCGAGCAGCTCATCCGTCCGGGGCGCGATCCGCGTGAAGATTTACCTAAACCGCTTTTGCGCAGCGATGTGTTGAGCGTGGACGATCTGGTAACGGGCATGAGACTGACTGGCACGGTGCGCAATGTCATCGATTTTGGCGCGTTTGTGGACATCGGCGTCAAGCAAGATGGGCTGCTGCATCGCAGCCAGATGCCGCGTGACGTGCAAGTCAATGTTGGCGATATCATCGAAGTGAGCATTCTCAGCGTAGAAAAAGAGCGCAACCGCATCAGCCTGGGCTGGCCTGAGTAAATGCACACCGCTTTCTTCCGTTTTTACGCAGACCTCAACGACTTTCTGCCCCGAGAAAAGCGGCAAGTTAGCTTTGCCTACGAATTTAACAGCGACCAATCAGTGAAGCACCTCATTGAGTCGGCGGGGGTTCCCCATACGAATGTCGAGTTGATTTTGGTCAACGGAGAGCCGGTTGACTTTTCATACCGGGTGCAAACTGGCGACCAGGTGAGTGTGTACCCACATTTAACGACACTGACGCTGCCGGAAAACGCCAGTGGCCGTTTACGCCCTGAGCCGCCATCTCCTGCTCGTTTTGTGCTGGATATTCACCTGGGACAATTGGCCCGCTACCTGCGCTTGCTCGGCTTTGACACGATTTATCCTGACCTCAGCCATGACGATGCCGACCTGGCTCAAATCGCTCAAAGAGAGAACCGCATCCTGCTCACACGGGATAGAGGGCTGCTTATGCGCAGCATTGTGGTACATGGCTATTGTCTGCGCACCAAAAACTCTGAGAAACAGTTAACGGCCGTTCTCCATCGCTACGATCTCTTCAAAGACATTCAGGAAACACCCCGCTGTCTGCGCTGCAACGGTCTGCTTCAACCCGTCGCCAAAGAGGACATTTTAGAACGTTTGGAACCCAAAACGAAACAGTTTTTCAACACGTTCCAAATCTGCACCGATTGTGAACAAATCTACTGGGAAGGCTCTCATTATCCTTCTTTGCGAGAATTTATAGATTCCATTCAAAAACAAGCCCACTCAAATAGCATCGAGGTTAACCCATGACAATTCTCGCCCAGCGTGTGCAAGGCTTTGGCACGACCATATTCCAGGAAATGACCGAGTTGGCAAACGCCCACCATGCCGTCAATCTGGGCCAGGGATTTCCCGATTTTCCTGCGCCCGATTTCATCAAAGAAGCGGCAAGAGAAGCGATTGCCCTCGACATTAACCAGTATGCTCCGGGAAACGGCCGTTTACGCCTGCGCCAGGCCATCGCCCAAAAATATCAAACCCAGTACGGTCTCACCTTCAACCCCGATACCGACATCGTGGTCACGGTGGGCGCCACAGAAGCCATTTTCGCCGCGATGATAGGGCTGGTCGATCCGGGTGATGAAGTGATTCTCATCGAACCGTATTACGATTCTTATGTACCCTCTGTGATAATGGCAGGCGGAATTCCCCGTTTTCTGACGCTGCGTGCCCCTGATTGGCACATTGATCCGGTTGAATTGGAAGCCTTATTCAACGACAAAACCAAACTCATCGTCATCAATACGCCGCAAAACCCCATCGGCAAAGTTTATACACGAGAAGAGCTTGAGCTGATTGCCAACTTGTGCCAGAAATACAACGTAATCGCCGTGACGGATGAGGTGTATGAGCATCTGGTGTATGATGGTCTGACGCATGTTTCTCTGGCAGCGCTGCCCGGCATGGCGGAGCGCACTGTCACGATTTCGAGCATGGGCAAAACGTTTTCGACGACGGGCTGGAAGGTGGGCTGGGCTGTGGGGCATCGGGATTTGATAACGGCCGTTTTCCGCGCCCACCAGTTCATCACCTACTCAGGGGCAGCGCCCTTGCAAGAAGCCGCTGCCATCGCCCTGGAATATGCCGCCCAGAATAGTTTTTACGCAGAACTGACTGCCCTGTACCAGGCCAAGCGGGATTTGTTACTCGATTCGCTGCGTGAAGCTGGGCTGCAAGCACTCGTGCCGCAAGGCACTTATTTTGCGATGGTGAAAATCGACGCGCTTGCTTTTGCCAACGATGTTGAATTCTGCCGCTATCTCACCACAGATATCGGTGTGGCGGCCATTCCGCCCAGCGCGTTTTACCACAATCCGGCCGATGGCGCGGGTTTGACGCGCTTTGCTTTTTGTAAATCAGATGATGTATTGAGAGAAGCCGCGAGGCGGTTGCTGCGACTACGCGCTGGATAAAGCCATTTCGTTGAGCGTGAAGCAAAAGGTGCTGCCCTGCCCTAAACCATCAGATTCGACCCATAAACGGCCGTTATGCACCTCCACAATCCGCTTGACCAAAGCCAAACCAATGCCCGTCCCTTCAACATCAGGATTCAGCTTGTTAAAAATATCGAAAATCTTGTCCTGATACTTTGGCAGAATACCTATGCCATTATCCTGCACAAAGAAAACGGCCGTTGCTTCATCCTGGCGTACCCCAATCGTAATACGTGGCTGTGACTGTTCGCCCATAAATTTTGCCGCATTATCAATCAGATTTTGTACCACTTCCACCAGGCGTATCCGATCCCCAATTACCGTGGGGAAATCAGCATCCGTCACCACCACTTCACAACCAACCAAATGACCTTGTGTGACCAATAAGGCATCCTGCACAATGACAGCAAAGGAGATTTCTTCTGGTGCATTCATTAACCGGCCAATGCGTGAAAGCTCCAGAAGCTCATCCAATAGTAATCTCATTTTGCCTGCCGCATCCCGAATTGAGCCAATATCTGATCTCAACTGCGCAAAATCACCACTTTCTGCATCTCGTTCTAAAAAGCCTAAAAAGCCGCCAATAGTTACCAGTGGTGACTTGAGATCGTGGGAAACGGTGTACGCAAACCGCTCCAATTCTGCGTTGCGCCTTCCCAATTCCTGAATCAACAGCTCCCGGTCTGCTTCGGCCTGTTTGCGGTCGGTAATATCCTGCACCTGGGCAATGGCATAGGTTGGCTGCCCACCCACTGGGCGAACCAATGACACATGAAGCATGGCCCATACAATGGAACCCTGCTTGTGTAGATATCGCTTTTCTAAACCGTAACCAGATACCTTTCCCTTAAAAAGAGAGCCATACTGATCGACACTGACGCCCACATCATCTGGATGGGTGATCTCTTTAAACAATTTTCCGGTTAATTCTTCCTCTAAATAGCCTACCATATTCGCAAAAGCTCGATTCAATTTCACAATGGCATGATTTTGGTTAACTAATACCATACCAATGCCAGCATCTTCAAAAACACTACGGAATCGGGCTTCGCTTTCAAGCAGTGTTTGTTCTGCCTGTTTGCGTTCCGTAATATCACGAGAAAATCCAAACGTGCCTAACAGTTGATTTTCATCGCCCAAATAGGGTGCTTTATAGGTTTCAAATAGTTTTGTCTCACCGTTTACCAATACCAGTTCTTCCTTAAACAAAGGGGAAAGCGTTTCCATCACCTGCAAGTCGTCACTTCGGTACTTATTTGCCAACTCTGGTGGGGATATTTCGCTATCTGTCTTTCCTATAAATTGATCTTTGCTTGAAAGGTCTGGGTTATCTTCTATAACCAGGTTGTTAACCATGAGAAAACGGCCGTTTACATCTTTCAACCAGACCCAAAACGGCAAATTATTCAGAATCGTACGCAGTTGTGCTTCTCGTTCACGCAGCTCATCACGTGCCTGCAAAATCGCCAATTCCGCTTGCTTACGGCTTGTGATGTCCTGCACAAACGTAATCACGCAAGCCTTTCCATCAAGTTCAATTCTCTCAATTGATACCGAACAAGTGCGGACTTCCCCATTTTGATGCCGCATCGGTATCTCCAGATCATGCACAAAACCCTGCTCGTTTAGCGGATTGAACCAAACAAGCCGACCCGCATTTTCACCATAAACGTTTAGCATCGTGGCCGTACTGCCTATCGCCATTTCTCGGGAAAAGCCAGTAACCCGTTGAAAACTTTCATTTACATCCAGGATAATGCCGCTTTCTAGTTCAGAAATAAGCTGTGCATAAGGACTCGCCCTGAAAATTTTGGCAAATCTCTCCTCGGATAAGTGGCGTTGGTGTAATTCATGCTGGGCACGCGCCAATGCTTCACGAACGCTGTCTAACCCGACCTTTAATAACATCATCGTAATCAAAGCGGTGACACCGTAAAAAAACCAGACACGAAAGTTATCATCAGGCAGTGGCGAATACGGCAATATCCCCTGGCTGTCTGCCCATAAAAACACAACCCCAATAGCTCCGTTTATAAAGGTCACAGCCAGCGCAACGCGCCATCCCAATAAAACGCCAGCTAAAACAACGAGGAATAACAACATACTGTAACCAGGAGCCTGAACCCCGCCTGTGGGCACAAAGCTAAGCACGCTCCCCGTCCAAAATACAATGAAAATCAGCCAACTGGCCCCAGTTGTGTGTCCTTTTGCAGTCAGATATCTGATGCCTAATAAGCCTATGAAACTAGCCACATGTCAACCATAAATGAGTGGGGAAGCGGCCAGCCAACACAATCAAGGCACTTGTAAGAAAAACAAGCGCCACAAACAAGAATAATGTGATGGCATGAAGGGTTTTGGCAACGGCCGTTTTGCCAGGATCGTCATCAAAAATAGGGGGAGACACAAATTGCTTAAACCAAACTCGCATACGATACTCCTGTATAATCGGCTCCACAAACAAAACACCGCCTACAACTTTGGTGAATGTAATGTTTGCTATCTTAGCAGGTTTACTGGCCAGGTGTACTGGGCTACTCCCGCCCGAACCCTTGTATTCAAGAAACGGACTTATAAATGCGAGGCTCCTAACACGTAAACGGCCGTTGTCGCCAACAAATTCTTAAAGAACCCCACCGGCGCTTCTCGCCCACCCGCCATGTACACTTCAGCCAAAAGCGAAATATCCATGCGTACCGCACAAATTGGTGAAATCCGCCACCGTCAAAGCCTGCCAGCGCGGCGTTTCAAACCAGCTTTGCGGCAAATCCGGCGCTTGCGGAATTTTCCCCGTCAACAGCAGTTCCCACCGACAGCGCCAATAGCCCCAATTGGGGAAACTGACGATAGCCTTCTCACCCACCCGCAGCATTTCACGCAAAATCATCTTCGGATCATCCAGATAAGGCAGTGTCTGGCTCAATACCACATAGTCAAAAGAATGATCAGGATAATCTGCCAGCCCTTCTTCCAGATTTCCCTGGCGCACACTCAGCCCCCGGCGCACACAAGCCAAAACCCCCTGCTCCCCAATCTCAATACCCCGGCCGCGCACCTGACGCGCGTGAACCAAATAATCCAACAGCGCCCCATCACCACAGCCCAAATCCAATACCCGCACTTTCGCCGGAATCAATCCCGCCACCACCTGCAAGTCAGGACGCAAAGATAAAAGTTCAATTGATGAAGATTTTAAGTTATCCATGTTAGTTTACTGAACACTGTTCACTGTATACTGCCTATTGTTTATTCATTTTCTTCTTGCCACAATCGTTGCAAAAAACTCCCCAACAATTCCGTCATCGTATCCACTTCTAATAAGAAAGCATCATGGCCCCAGGTTGAGGCTATGTCGAGAAAAGTAACGTCTGCACCAACGGCCGTTAACGCCGACACCATATCCTTACTGTGATAAGTGGGATACAGCCAATCACTCGTAAAACTCACCACCAAAAACTTAATCTCAGCCGAATGCACAAACGACCCCGCCAACGTGCCCGTCGGCTCCGTCAGATCAAAATAATCCATCGCCTTCGTCACATACAAATAGCTGTTCGCATCAAAACGGCGTGTAAAATTATTACCGTTATATTTGAGATAACTCTCCACCTGAAATTCCGTTTGAAACTCATAGCCAAACTTCTCACGGTCTTGCAAACGGCGGCCAAACTTCACTTGCATACTTTCATCACTCAAATAGGTAATATGCCCCACCATTCGCGCCACCGCCAGGCCATCATCCGGCTTTTGCGGCTTATCATAATAATCCCCAGCTTGCCAATTTGGATCCGCGTAAATGGCTTGCCGCCCCACCTCGCTCAACGCAATCAGCATCGGGCTGTGCCGCCCCGTAGAGGCCAACGGAATGGCCGCCTTCACCCGTTTGGGATGATGAGCCGCCCACTCCAGCACCTGCATCCCTCCCATCGAACCGCCCGCCACACAAAAAAGCTGATCAATCCCCAAATGATCAATCAGCTTCACTTGGGCACGTACCATGTCCCCAATCGTCACCACCGGATAGCGCATCCCATACGGCTTGCCCGTTGCCGGATTCGTGTCCATCGGCCCAGTCGAACCATAACAACTACCCAACACATTACTGCAAATCACAAAAAAACGATTCGTGTCAAACGCCTTACCTGGGCCAATACACTCATCCCACCAGCCCGGTTTATCATCCCCTTCATGATAACCAGCCGCATGACCACTGCCACTCAACGCATGACAAATCAAAATGGCGTTCGTGCGCTCCGCATTCAACTCCCCATACGTTTCATACGCCAACGTCACTGCGCTCATGGTCGCGCCGCTCTCCAATAAAAATGGCTCATCCTGCGCAAACGTATACGATTGTGTTTTTACAATACCGACAGAATTTTCTTCAATCATCTTTCTTTACAGTGTACAGTGTACAGTTTACAGTGAACAGTTTACAGTGATGCCACAGTTTACTGTTCACTGTAAACTGTTTACTTTTTATCCCTGCGCAGCAGCCAACGCCTGATCCAAATCCCACAAAATATCTTCAATATCCTCAATACCCACGCTGAGGCGGATAAAATCTGGAGTGATACCGGCTGATTTTAATTCTGCTTCCGTGAGTTGGCTGTGAGTCGTCGATGCCGGATGAATCGCCAAAGACTTGGCATCACCCACGTTCGCCAAATGGCTGAACAGTTGCAAATTGTTAATAAACGCCTCGCCTGCGGCACGACCGCCTTTCACACCAAAGCCCAAGATTGCGCCCGGTCCTTTCGGCAGTACCTTTTGGGCACGTTCGTGGTGCGGATGGCTGGCTAAACCAGGATACATTACCCACTCCACGCTGTCATGGGCTTCCAGAAACTCGGCCACCTTTTGCGTGTTGCTTACGTGGCGGTCAATACGCAGGCTCAATGTTTCCAGCCCCTGCAACGTCTGCCAACTGTTGAACGGCGCCTGGCACGCGCCAATGTCACGCAGTGTCTGCACCCGCGCTTTGAGAATGAAGGCCGGTGCGCCCAAATCGGCATACACCAGACCATGATAGCTGGGGTCTGGTTCCGTGAAATTGGGAAAACGGCCGCTGGTCCAGTCAAAGTTACCACCATCCACAATGACACCACCAATGGTTGTGCCGTGTCCGCCAATAAACTTGGTTGTGGAATGGGTGATGATGTTCGCACCCCATTCAAAGGGACGGCAGAGGTAAGGTGTGGCAAAAGTATTGTCGATCATCAACGGAATATGGTACTTCTGGGCAATGGCACTTACTTCTTCAAAGGGGAACACGGTAATGTCGGGGTTGCCCAACGTTTCGCCATAAATAATTTTGGTATTGTCTTGAATTGCCGCCTCAAACCCGGCCGGGTCAGAGGGATCAACGAATGTGACGGTGATGCCCAGTCGCGGAAAGGTGTAGTTGAACTGGTTGTACGTGCCACCATACAAACGGCTGCTGCTGACAATGTGGTCTCCCGCCCCGCAAAGCGTCAATATCGCCATCGTCTGTGCCGCATGGCCACTGCCAGCGGCCAAAGCTCCCACGCCCCCTTCCAGGTCGGCGATGCGTTGTTCGAGCACGTCGCTGGTGGGGTTCATGATGCGCGTGTAGATGTTGCCGAACTCTTTGAGGGCAAAGAGATTGGCAGCATGTTCTGTATCTTTGAACTGGTAGCTGGTGGTCTGATAAATCGGGACCGCACGACTGCCGGTTGTCGGATCGGGCTGCTGGCCTGCATGTAATTGACGAGTTGTAAATCCTAATTTGCGGGTTGTTTCGGTCATGAAAAACGTCTCCTTAAAAATGTTTAACCGTGAATTGAATATTCACAATTGATAATTTTCGAGCGTTTTTCTGGAGGTCTACCCTTTGTGGCTAACTTCACAGCGGGCGGGTTGAAAGAGGCAGTTGTTGGTCTCCATTCATCTTCCAGAATTGCTCTGCCGGAATTGGCACCCTGACGCATAACTGCCGGGTTGCCGAGGCTTCGTTGGGCCGGTCCCTCCGCCTCTCTGGATAAAAAGTGACACTATATGGTTGTCTGCTCGCTTATAGTTTAAAACGAACAGAAATGACTATAACGACTCGCTGCTTTTTCGTCAAGCAACATAAGTGCACAAAAGAATTTGGGGATTCGTTGTGCATTTCAACCGAAGAGAAAATCAGATTTACCTCATAAGGTAGATGGCATTTTGTCTGAGAGATTTATTTATTTTTCAGGCACTATATGGCTGTGAAAACGGCCGTTAAGCCGTATGCTTCTGTTATGGGTAACTTATTGCAAGATAAATCTTAATTTTGCTTAGTTATTTTGTACCATAAGTCTCTGTTTGACCCCTTAAAATGACGTTTAGACTATTGATTCACTGCTTACAAAAGGCAAGAATGGAATCAATGTATCCGCTAAATATTCGCAAGAAGTTTATGGAAGTTATCATGATTGCACAGAAAAAAATTGTTTGTATTGAACATGAGTTGTCACCTAAAGATTTAGATTCTGTATTGGCACAAAATGGATTCGAAGTTATTCATACCCCTATTCAGGAAAACAACGTCAGTTGTATCAGCCGGGAAACTCCCGATGTCATCTTGATTGATTTATCCAATTGCCCCGCTCCATTTGGGATATGTATTACCAAATCCGGCAATCTACCCGTACCTGCAATGTTCCGGTCATTCTCATTGCCTCTAAAGTTAAAAGCATCGAAGATTTGCAATTGCTTTACGCGGCCAATGCCGCTGACTGCCTGATGAAGCCATTTGCCCCCCAAGAGTTGGTTACAAGCATCAATCAAGCCCTCTTGAACTAGAATAGAACACTATCTCGCATCGTGGTAAACTCTCGTGAAAATCACATAGTTTGCTTTGTGCAAATAGAGGAGCCACGTCATGATGGATGTTTATATTTACGGTATGACAGTTTTGTCTACTATCCACCTGTTAAAAGGGCCTTATCCGCTCGCAGATACCTACCAGGAAATTGAGAAAACGTATGTGATGCCGGGGGGCGAAGGAGCCAATGCCGCTGTTGTCTTGAGCAATTTGGGGATGAGCACACTGCTGGATGGTTGTTTCTTGGGGCAGGAAACGGCCGTTTCCCTTCTCTCTTATCTCCGCCAAAAACAAGTCGATTGTTCCCTGCTCACAGAAAAAGAAGATTTCAGCGGCTGGAAAGACATTGTATTGTGCGATGGCGCAAGCCGCACGGTATTTGGCTGGTTTCAATCACGGTTTGCAGACGACCGGAAACTGTGGGCACAACCAAATGAAGCCGCCATCCAACAAGCTCGCTGTGTAGCACTCGATCCGTTTTTCGGAGCAGAATCCGCGCGGGTTGCGGAATTATGCCGCAAGCACCATACCGATTATGTGACCATCGACTGCAAATGGGATGATCCTATCGCCCAATTTTCTCGTGCAATTGTAGTCTCCAAAGAATTTATTGAACGGGAATATCCAGACGAAACGATTGAGGATTTACTCGCCCAATACCGCCTATCTTGTGCAGGATTGGTGATTTTTACGTTTGGTAGTCGAGAAATTTTGTATGCGGAACCGGGGATGGAACGGCCGTTATCCTTCAAACCCTATCCCGTTGCTGTCGTTGACACCCTGGCCGCTGGCGACACCTTCAGAGCGGGTATCGTTTATGGGATTTTGCAGGCCATGAGCGCCACAGAAACTGTGCGCTTCGCGGCTGCCACCGCCGCCGTCTCTTGTACCCGTTTCCCCTCTGTCTTCCAACCGCCTGAGTTAGCAGAAATTCTTGAGTTGATGAACAAATAGAATAGACCTGACAGGTGTGTTATTCGACCAGATGCCAGAAACGGCCGTTTCTGGCACAATACCTCCCATGCAAAGATACCTCACCCTTTTACGCACTCGGCCTCAATTTCGTTATCTATGGGTGGCTTCCGTCATCAGCTTTGCCGGAGATTGGTTCAATACCATCGCTTCAGTCATTCTCGTCAATCGCTATTTGGATTCGACAACGGCCGTTGGTTTACTCTTTGTAGCGCGTGCCATTCCACCCTTCTTGCTGGGGCCAGTGGCTGGAGTCGTGGCCGACCGCTTTAACCGCAAAAACATCTTGATCATCACCGACATCCTGCGTTTTTTCACTGTGCTGAGCTTTCTGTTCGTCAACAGCGCGGAAAATGCCTGGATGATTTATGCGCTCACCATCGTCCAATTTTCAATATCCGCATTTTTTGAACCAGCCCGTGCCGCCATCCTGCCCAGCCTCATCGAAGGTAATGACGAACTGCTTTCAGCCAACACCCTCTCCAGCATCACCTGGTCGGCCATGCTCGCCTTGGGCGCCGCGCTGGGCGGAATCGTGGCTGGAGTTTTTGGCGTCGGCACCGCCATCGTCATTGATGCCTGCACTTTTTTGATCTCCGCCTTATTCATTTGGCGCATTCAAGTAGATGCTCAGCCAGCCCGCACCATAGACGACAACAGCGGGTGGCGTGATATGGTTGAAGGCTTCCAGTATGTGCGTGTTCATCGACGTACTGCACTTACCGCCACGGTCAAAGCGCTCACCCAAATCGGCAGTCCCGACATCATGATCGCCGTTTATGCTTCTCAAGTTTTTGTTTATGGCAAAGATGGGGCACTGACGCTGGGCATTCTCTACACTGCCGCTGGCCTGGGCGCGATTCTGGGGCCAATCATCGCCAATATTTTCAGCGACGACTCCATACGTATGTTGCAATATGGCATTGGGGTTGGATTTGTCCTGGTGGCGGCGGGATGGCTGTTGTTTGGCTGGGCGCCCATCCTGCCCATTGCCGTCGTCGCTATGCTGATTCGCCACATGGGCGGCTCTATCAACTGGACCTACAGCAATGTGGTGTTGCAAGTGCGGGTACCGGATCGCTTTTTAGGACGGGTGTTTGCGCTTGATTTTGCTTTGTTTACCCTGGCAATGGCGGTATCAGTGTGGTTAAGCGGGATTGTTTTGGACAAAACGGCCGTTACCCCCCGCACCCTGTCCTATCTTCTCGCAGTCGGCAGTCTGCTGCCCTTACTGCCCTGGATTTGGCTCAATCGAAACGACCCACTGCGCCAATCAGCCAACCAGATGAGTGAACCACCTACACAATCAGGCGATTTGCCAGCAGACTCAATTGAGAAAAACTGATCGGTTTCAACAAAACCAAATCAGCCTGCGACTGCAAATCTTTCGCCAGAGAAGCATCTGCCGTCGCCAGCATCACCCGCACTCCTGCCAGCCGTCTATCACTGCGAATCTGCCGCAGCAACGTCTCCCCGGTCACTCCGGGAATATGCAAATCCAACACCACCACATTTGGCACAACCTCAGTCAGACGCAGTTGCGCAGTAGACCCTTCTAAAATGGATTCTGTTTCAAATCCGGCTTGATTCATGGCTGTCGTAAAAACCAAATTCTGATCCTGATTATCTTCAATAATTAATGCCAGTGGTTTCATGTTCTATTCCTTTCTGCTAATCACCAATCATTCTAAGTGATGGCACAGTCACCTTACGTTCCGATGAAAGATCTTGCATGATATGCTGCGGCAGTAATACCGTAAACGTACTGCCCACACCGACATGGCTGGTCACAGTCACAGACCCGTTCATCTCAGTAACAAGCTGCCGCACAATGGACAAACCAAGCCCAACCCCGCCAAATTGCCGCTTCGTCGTTTCATCGACTTGTCGAAACGGCTCAAAGATATACGCCTGTTCATCTTTATCCATACCAATACCGGTATCAACCACTTGCAACAACCACTGCTCACTGCCAACCGGGCTGATATGAATCAAGACATAGCCCACTTCCGTAAACTTGATCGCATTGAATACCAGATTCGACAAAATTTGCTCAATACGTCCGCGATCCCCAATCAATACAGGTGGTAAATCATGATCTATCTCAGTTCGTAAAGACAACCCTTTTATTTGAGCCTGCGGCATACAAGACTCTCGCACAGCAAAGTACCAATTCCCGAGGCGAAAACGGTTCTTCCTTTAAAACCAACTGGCCTAACTCGATTTGGGATTGATCCAAAAGTTCAGAGACGACTTTATCAAGGGCGTGGACATTAAAAAGGATACGACCCATTGCCTCATGTTGAGCAGGTGCTAATGCGCCATAAACATCCTGGTCTACCATTTCAGCCAGTCCCAATAATGCGCCCAAAGGTGTTCGTAGTTCGTGGCTCACACGTGCCAACATCCGGGTCTTAAACGCACTGGCTTCAATTGCCTGGTGTGCCAACATCTGGATTTCTTCTACTTTTTGCGCCAATTCTTTTTCATTCCGGCGGGCACGGTCTATGGCTCGATACAAACTCGTCATCACCAGTGAAAGCAAAGCTACCACCCCAATAACCACTGATGTGAATTCCCAGAAGAAGGTTTCCTGTGTAATATAAGCTGGTACCGGTGGCAGGAGACCTTGCCCATCCAAATAAACCATCAAGCCAGCCGCCCCAATGGATAATGCCCCAAAAATAACGCCAGTCCCGATACCAAGCAGCAGTTCCGCAATCAAAATGATGCCAAAATAGGCCGATAATGTAGAACCAGAAAAGCCGCCTGCCTCATATGTGCCGACTGTGACGGCCGCCCACAGGGTGAACGAAAGCATAAGCCCAGAACGGCGCACATACCCCCGATGCAGCATGAGCAGCATGATGATAGCCCACAATCCCAGAAACAATTCGACAGCAATACGCCCTACTTCTGGGGTGGTAAACCAGGCTGGCACACTAAACAACATCACCAAAGACATCACAAAGAGCAGGATGATATTGAGCAGCCTTGCTATCCGTGTTTTCTCTTCATCTTCCTCAAAAACAGGGGAGGCAAATGTTTTACGCAGCCAAGCTCTCATGACAACCTCGCTTGGGTAAACACGGATTGATACGCTTGAATGGTTTCTGTTGCCATGCGTTGATCTGAAAAATGGGCGTGAACGGCCGTTCTCCCCCGTTCTCCTAATTCTTGCCGCCAAGCCGCATTTGCCAGCAAGCTTGCCAATTTAGCGGCTAAATCTTGCGTGTCTTCAGGTTGATGCAATAACCCGCCGCCCGTCGCCTTGATAATTTCCGGGAAAGCACCGTGATTGGGCTGTACCACTGGCACACCATTGGCTAACGCCTCCAATACCGGCAGCCCTTTGGGGTCTCGGTAAATGGTGGGCAGGGCAAATAAATCAATACTTTGCAAAAAATCCAGCTTTTGCTGACGGTCTACCGTCCCCAAAATCTCCACCCGATCTCCTACACCGGCCTCATCCACGCGGGCGCGAATTCCCTTAACATAGCCATCATGCACGCGACTCAAGTAGCCAGAGGCTTTCAAACGCAAATTGGGAAACAGCCCGGAGTGGCACAACTGAATAAAGGCTTCGGCCAATAGGTGAAGCCCTTTTTCTGGCGAAATACGCGCTAGATAGCCAATCGTCAACGGCATATCGGCTCCATTTTTCCACAAATCCAAGCCATAATCTTTTAAGGCAATGCCCGGACGCACCACGGTAATTTTCTCAGGTTCAATTCCTACTAATGGCGCATAATAATCTGCGTAATATTGGCTGATGGCAATGAAATGGTCGATTTTCTGACAATTCTCTCGAATTAAATCCAGAGCTTGTTCGCGGTAAGGATCGGGCAGCCCGTCGATGAAAATATCTTCGCCATGCAGCCCACAAACAACAGGCACGTTGAGCCGCTTTTTTATCGCTGGCACCACACCCGAAATCAGGGTATTTGTCACGTGCACCAAATCTGGCTGCAAGGAAGCTGTCATCCAGTCCACCATTTCTTTCAACAAGGGGCTTTGGTTGCCCATTTCACCGCGCAGCATAGAAAGCGTCATCTCAGCATTTTGGGCAGGATCCACGTTGGAACCAATGTCAAAATGAGGCAGCATCTTCAATATAGCCTGAGAACTAGACACTTTCAGTGCCATATCACGCCAAATTGATCGTTTGGGGAACTGTTGCAGTAAGTAGGCTTCGATACCACCGTAAAACACATGCTCCTCGCTAACATTTTCTTCATCTACGCGAAGCGGGGTATACATGGGCAGCATGGTAATGTCGTGTCCGAGGGCTTTTATGGCCGATACCAAGGTATTGTCCCGCATACAACTTCCACAATACATGTTTGCAGCACCGGTGGCAATATACGCATATTTCATAGTTGCCTCAATTATTACATTTTTGGAAAAGCCGACTTCTTACTTGCTTGTGATGAGTTGTATCAATGAATAAACGGTTTTGCGGCTTAGGTAAAAGCGGGAAAGTTATTGGAAATAAAATTGTGCGAAACCCGCTTTTCCTTGAAGGAAACCACAATTTTGCGTGTTGGTAATTTTAAAAACTTTTTGTGGTTTACCTAACCTACAATTACTTAACAGCTAAAATAATTTCTACGGGCAAGCCCCACATGGAAAGTGCATCTACGTCTTGAATGGTGAATCCAGCGGCCGTTACATCTGCCTGGGCATAAATGGGGCGGCAATCAACGGCCGTTGGCATTTTTTCATGAAACCATTCGTAGATGCTGACGGCTTTGCCTGGTTTTTTGATGAGGGAAACGATGGCAATGCGGCCACCAGGGCGCAAAACTGTGTGGCACTGGGCCAATACATGGGGAATTTCAGGGGTGTCGAACAGCTCCAATGTGAAACTCATAAAGA
Source organism: uncultured Chloroflexia bacterium (assembly GCA_963747345.1). Classification (GTDB taxonomy): domain Bacteria; phylum Chloroflexota; class Anaerolineae; order Promineifilales; family Promineifilaceae. The sequence continues at coordinate 131,193 of CAVVFA010000036.1, forward strand.
CGCCATCGAAGCTTTCAGGGGAAAATGGGAGGGAAGCGGCGTCGCCAACGCGTAGATCAACACTGGCGGACAACTTGGCTTCGTCCATGCGTTCTTGGGCAATCTGGTTCATGCCTTCGGAGATGTCGATGCCGCAGACTAGGCCGGTTTGGGTAACGGCCGTTGCCAAAGCCTGCACACAATGCCCCGTCCCATATCCAATTTCCAGAATATGTTCACCGGGCTGTGCATTCAGCTTCTCTAGGCCAATGTCGCGATATTTCTTCTCAGAACTTCCCGCCACCATATCGTACCAACGACTCATCCGGTTATAGGATGATTTGGCCTCATCTTTAGAACGCGCCACACGAGCAACCGTACCCATACGTTAGAACTCCCTATTCCAATATAATTTGTGGCTTGCTGGGGATGAAGATGGGGTGTTCTCGTGTCAGCAATGACAAGCCTACCAGTCAATCCAACAAACTTAGCATAGCTCTACGCTTAATACAATGGTAAAGAAGTACAATAACATCTCAATTTCTTGGCCGTGCAGCGGGGATTAAATAGTCGGAGACAGCCCAGCCATCCGTGCCATCTTCCATTTGGATGTGCCACCAGATAAAATCGTTTGCTTCTTCAGGGCCATCTAGCACCAATACTACGGCGCCTTCAGGCGCGACGGTGACATGGGCATTGTTTGTGCTTGGCCCGCCACGCACGGTGACGCCAAGGTTATCGGTGTTCGCCACTTCTGCGTAGAAATCTATCGTTAGCGCTTCGGGGATGAGATCATAATCTGGGGTAGCAACGGCCGTTGCCGTAGGCAAAACAGTCGGCGTGGGCAAAATAAGGGTGGCGGTAGGCATAGGACTAGGGGGTGCGGTCAGCACGATAATCGTTGGCTCGATAGGAGCAACAGCCAATGGCTCTCGGCTTAAAGCCGCGATGATAATGCCGTAAGCAATTCCCAAGCCAATAATCGTAACAACGACTCCCAATCCCAGCCACAACCAGGGAATTGGCTCTTGATTATCACTGCGAAATCGTCGTGATCTTTTTTGTTTGTTGTTCGGATCGCGTGGATCCGGTGGTACTTGATAACGGGCCATTCCGCTACTCCAGTTAATTTGGGAGTGATTGTCAATTGTTAAGTGCTAATTGTCAATTGTAAATTAGCACGGTTCGTAATCTGTTAACAATTGTCCCCTCTAACCCTCCTCTCAATCTCCTCCTTTGGGAGGAGAAGTCAAGCATCTTTTTCTTTTGGGAGAGGGCTGGGGAGAGGGAGTCATTCACACACTTCCACGACAACTATCGTCACATCATCAAAGGGGTCTGCATCCAGCGAGAAGGCATCTAAATCAGCGACGATGGCGGCTACGAGTGCTTTGGCCGATAAACGGCCGTTTGCCAAAAGCACCTCATGCAGTCGTTTATACCCGTACCGTTTTTCGTTCAAATCAATCATATCGGGAACCCCATCGCTAAATACCAACAGGCGATCACCCGGTTGCAAGATAACGGAATCTTCAACAAGCTCTAACTCTTCAAACATGCCCAGAAAACGGCCGTTTGCCGGCAATCCAATCACACCTGCACCAGGACGATAGAGTAACGGCCGTTCCTGAGCCGCCCGCACATAAGTCAATTTGCCACTCGGCCGGTGCAAAACCCCGTAAAACGCCGTCACAAAAATATCATCCGTCGCCGACACATCCAACATGCCCTGATGCACCGCCAAAGCCACCTCTCTGGGCGAGAGCGAATGTTTGCCTGCCTGCAAAAAGAGCGTGCGCGTCACCGCCATAAACAACGCGGCGTGAAATCCTTTGTCCGCCACATCGGCTAAAACAATGCCCACATGCGCATCATCCAGCACATCTACATCGTAAAAATCGCCGCCAACCAGACGGGCTGGTTCCAAATAAGCCGCGAAATTATATTCCGGGAATTCGGGCAAATCAACGGGCAGCAAACTGCGCTGGACGGTAGCGGCTAATTCTAACTCTCGCTCTAAGCGTTCTTTCTCAACTATTTTCGCCTGAGCAGCTTTAAGATCATCATATGCTTTTTGGAGTGATACATTTTTTTCATTTAGTTCGGCATAAGCCGTTTTATCAATACGACGCGAACTTTCCAGGATTTTGCGCAACATCGAATAGGCAACGGCTGGATTCCCCATCACCATATTATCAAAAACGTCTTCGTCGACTTCCAGCACTGTCGTTTCTTCTACTGTGGTGCAAGTTGCCATACGAGGCGTATCGTCAATCAAACTCATCTCGCCAAAGCTTTTACCTGGCCCAACATACCCCAACAACCGCTCCTGCCCATTTTCAAGTGTTTGTGAAACAATAATGCGCCCCTCAAGAATAATATAAAGTGTATGTTCAACTTCACCCTGACGTGTCAAAACGGTCTGAGAAGGATATGTCTTTTTACGCCCAACAGAACGCATCGCATCTAAACTATCTTTATCCATTCCTCCGAATATGCTTTTTAATATCAGTGTCTCTTGCGTTTCTTGGCTCATGATTTCTCCTTATTCAAATAGGCCAGAAACTGCTCGAGAGGCCAGGTATTGACAACTTGTTCTTTCGGCAGCCACCCTCGTTGCCCTACAGCTACCCCAAAATGCCGAAATTCAAAATGTTCGGGACGGTGCGCATCGGTGTTGATGGCGATTTTTGCGCCTAACTCAACCGCTCGGCGGACGTGGCTGTCTCGTAAATCCAACCGGCTCGGGTTGGCATTGATTTCCAGGATGGTTCCGGTGGAAACGGCCGTTTTCAGCACCACCTCCATATCCAAATCCGCACCCGGCCGGTCTGGCAGCAAACGCCCCGTGGGATGCGCAATCATATCCACATGCGGATTATTCATCGCGTTAACCATGCGCTGCGTCACCTGCTCACGCGGCTGGCTTAGGCTGGTATGCAAACTGGCAATCACAAAATCCAGTTCTTCCAAAATATAATCTTCATAATCCAGAGAACCGTCTGCTTTAATCTCCATTTCCGTGCCATACAGCACCCGGAAATCTGGCCCCATCTGCTCATTCACCGTTTGCACATCATCGACCATCTGCCACAGCCGTTCTTCATCAAGGCCATTGGCAATGCCCAAACTCTGCGAATGATCGGTGATGGCAATGTATTGCAATCCTTGCGCTTTGGCGACTTGTGCCATCTCCAGCACACTCAGTTTGCCATCCGACCAGGTGGTGTGCATATGCAAATCGCTGATGATGTCGGCTAACTGGATGACTTGGGGTAAACGGCCGTTTAATGCCGCCTCAATCTCACCTGTATCTTCCCGCAAGGTGGGCAAAATATAGGGCAGACCCAACGTCGCATACACCACCTCTTCCGTCTCACACAAAATCTCAGGCGACCCGTCTTCTGGCGTGAAGGCGTGTTCGTTCAAACTCAAGCCTTGTTTCAACGCCAACTCCCGTAAACGCACGTTATGGTTTTTGCTCCCCGTAAAATAAGAAAGGAGCGTCCCCCATCGCTGCGGCGGCAGCACCCGCAAATCCACCTGCATCCCGTTCAGCAAAATGACACTCGATTTCGTGCCACCATGCCCCGAAACCGACTCCACCTGCGGCAAATTAACGAAAGTATTCATGATATGCTCAGATTCTTCAGCCGCCACCAGCAAATCAATATCCCCAATGCTTTCTCGGCGACGGCGCAGCGAACCGGCAACGGCCGTTTTCTCCACACCTGGTAGCTCCGCCAACACACTCAAAATCTCTTGCGCCAGCGGCCACGCCTCCCCAATCGGAGTCCGGTCATCCCCATGCCGCGACAACGCCTCAATAGCGGCAATCAATTTAGCTTCTGTTTTCTCTCCCATCTTGGGCAAGTCGCGCAATTTACCAGCCTGCGCCGCCACACTCAGTTCCTCAATCGTCGTCACCCCCAACGTATCATAAACTTGCTTAACACGCTTCGGCCCCAGCCCCTCCACCCGCAGCATATCGACCAATGACGGCGGAATCTCCTCAGACAATCGCTCATAAAATTCAAGATGCCCTGTCGTCAGCATCTCTTCAATCTTTTCCGCCAATGTCTTGCCAATGCCGGGAATATCAATCAGCGTTCCTTCCTCATATATCTGATTGATGTCTCGCCCCAACCCTTCAATGCTTTCCGCCGCCCGCCGATACGCCAAAATCCGATGGATTTGGTCACCGCGAATAGCCAACATATCAGCTACTTTATAAAACATCTCGGCAACTTCACGATTCTTCATAGACAATTCCTGATCGATCATAGATTGGGATTTAATTCAATTATACCTCGAATTTTTATACACGAGAGAAATCTTCGAGCCAAAGCTGTTGACACTAGATTGTCACCAAATAATCGCTTTTATCAAACATTTGTCCCAAAAATCAACCCATGCTACCATTGAAAGTAACCCGTATTTCCTATTTACCCATGCAAGCTCGCATTGCAGCTTTAAATTCATTTACACTCTCAAAGGAGGAGAGACTATGAATCGTAAATTGTTATTGATGTTAAGTATGTTCCTCGTGTTGGCCCTGGCGTTATCCGCCTGTGGTGCACAAACTTCTGAACAGGAAGCGGCCGTTGAAGACGCGGTTGAAGCCGTACAAGAAGCTGTTGAAGAAGTAGCCCCAACTGTCGAAGCGGCCGTTGAAGAAATGGCCCCAACTGTTGAAGCAGTTGTTGAAGAAGTTGCCCCAACTGTCGAAGCGGCCGTTGAAGAAGTTGTTGAAGCAGCAACCGAAGTGCCAATGGAAGAACCTATGGCATCAGATATGGCTATCGTTGCCGCAGAAAATTGTGATTACGGTGGTAAGATTTTGTCCATAGAAGCTATTGATGATTTAACAGTGCAGTTCAATCTCTGTAAATCAGACCCCGCCTTCTTAGCCAAAATCGCGTTCACCCCATTTGGTATTCAGCCAGCAGAATACATTGCTGAAACCGGTGGCACAGGCGCACTTTTGGAAAAACCCATCGGCACTGGCGCCTATATGGTCCAAGAATGGGTTCGTGGTGATTCTGTCATCTTCAAACGCTTTGATGGGTATTGGGGCGAACCTGCGATTGCTGAAACGGCCGTTCTCCGTTGGAATTCTGAAGCCGCTGCCCGTTTGCTCGAACTGCAAGCTGGCACCGCTGATGAAGTCACCTATGTTAGCGCAGACGACTTCGAAGCCATTGAAGCCGATCCCAACCTGCAATTGCTCCCCATTGAAAATCCCAACATCTTGTATGTCGGTATGACCAACACCTTCGAACCTTTCAATGACGTGCGGGTTCGTCAGGCTATCGCCATGGGTATCGACCGTCAACGCATCGTAGACAACTTCTATGCCCCAGGTTCGGAAGTTGCCACCCACTTTACCCCCTGCTCCATCCCCAATGGCTGCGCCGGTGATTCATGGTATGAATACGATCCAGAAGCCGCCAAACAACTCTTGGCAGATGCTGGTTATCCCGATGGGTTTGAAACCACCATCTACTACCGTGACGTCGTTCGTGCTTACCTGCCAGAGCCTGGCATCGTAGCCGTAGACCTGAAGGATCAATTGGCAACGATTGGTATTATCGCCAATATTGAAGTTCAGGAATCTGGTGCGTTTATTGAAGCATCCAGCAGTGGTTTGTTAGATGGTATCTATTTGCTCGGTTGGGGTGCAGACTATCCGCACATCACCAACTTCTTGGATTATCATTTCAGTTCAGAAAATCCACAGTTTGGCGATCCCTTCCCAGAAATCTACGAATCCCTGTTAGAGGCATCTACTATCGCTGATAATGCCGTCGCAGAGCCACTTTATGCACAAGCAAACAACGCCATCAAAGAATTAGTGCCGATGGTTCCGATTGTCCATGGTGTTCTGGCCAATGCGGCAAAAGCTGACCTGCAAGGTGTGCAACAACGGCCGTTTGGCGCCACTATTTTTAGTCTGTTAGATAATGGCACCGATACCATCGTCTATATGCAAAATAATGAACCCATCAGCCTCTACTGTTCCGATGAATCCGATGGCGAATCTTTACGTCCTTGCCAACAAGTCGTCGAAACATTATATGACTATGAACTGGATTCTGGCGATGTCCGCCCAGCCTTAGCGACATCTTGTGAAGCAAATGAAGATTCAACCGTCTTCGTCTGTAATTTACGAGAAGGCGTCACCTTCCACGATGGTTCCGCGTTTGATGCTGGCGATGTGGTTGCTTCATGGGCAGCCGGTATTGATGCAGCAAACCCATACCATACAGGCAACACCGGTCTCTTCTCATATTACTCCTACTTGTGGGATAAATTGATGAACGAACCACCGGCAGAATAATTTATTCCTCCATCAATGTCAGCAAATGATATTCATTTGCTGACATTGAAACCAAAAGCGGGATGGCATCGCTCATTTAAGACTTTGTCCATCCCGCTTTTTATTATTTCACCAAACCAATTACACATAAAGAAAGGCCACTTTACGCTATGATTCAATATACGATCCGTCGCATGTTAATGGCTATTCCTGTCGTTTTGGCTATTCTTGTCCTCACCTTTGCCTTGGCTCGTGCTATCCCTGGAGACCCATGTAAATCTATCTTAGGCGAAAAAGCAACAGAAGCAGTCTGCGAAAAGTTTATTGAAGAGCAAGGCTTGAATAAACCTATTCCTGTGCAATTCATGATTTATATGACAAATGTTGCCCGTGGTGATTTTGGTGATTCCATCAAGTTCGGTCGTCCTGTAGTGAGCGTCCTCATGGATCGGCTGCCCACCACCATCGAATTAGCGATAGCCTCAATGACCATTGCCATTTTTGTAGGCATTCCCGCCGGTATCATTTCTGCTGTCAATCGTAATTCCGGTATCGATACGGCTACTATGATTGGTGCCAATATTGGTGTTTCATTACCTGTTTTCTTTCTAGCACTGATGCTTATTTACATCTTTGCTGTCTTGCTCAAAGACACACCTTTTGCGTTACCCCCATCCGGCCGCTTATCACCTGGTGTGACACCAATTCCCTTCTACATAGTTTATAATCTCCACGTTGATGAAGAGTCAAATAGGTTCCTTTTTTACACATTTATCTCGAAATTATATATTTTCAATTCCATCATCACGGGAGATTGGAAGGTTTTGGGCGATACAACCAAACATTTAATATTGCCAGCCCTCGCTTTAAGCACCATTCCCCTGGCAATTTTGGCTCGTATGACACGCTCCAGCATGTTGGAAGTGCTTGGCTTAGATTATGTACGCACCGCTCGGGCCAAAGGGTTGTCTAGCCGCAAAGTCGTCTATAAACATGCGCTGCGAAATGCACTTTTACCCATTGTTACCATAGTCGGGTTGCAATTTGCCGCCATTTTAGGTGGCGCTGTTTTAACCGAAACAATTTTCGGCCTTTCTGGTGTGGGCTTGAGTGTATATGAAGCCATAACATCACGCGATTTCCCCATTATTCAAGGGTTCGTCGTCGTAATCGCCCTGATTTATGTAACCTTTAACTTAATCGTTGACTTATCCTATGCCGTATTAGATCCCCGCATTCGGCTAGATTAATTTTGGTAAATATCCTATGTCCACCGTTATAGAAATTCCTGATGACAACACGACCGATATTTCGGACTATAGATCAAACAGCCTATGGCGATTAACCATTCGACGTTTATTCAAGCAGCGTTCTGCTTTATTTGGGTTAAGTGTTCTGATCGTCCTGGTCTTTGTTGCGGTCTTTGCACCAGTTATCGCCCCATACGATCCCGCAGAAGTGCTTATTGGCAAAGAAAATGTCAAAAAACGTCAACCGCCGTGTATTCATCTATTAGGTTGTCCGGAAGATCAACCACAACATATTATGGGTACGGATGGTAATGTACGTGATTTGTTCAGTAGAATTGTGTATGGCACTCGAGTGTCTCTAACAGTTGGTTTAATTGTTGTGACAATCGCAGTAACAGCAGGCACAATTTTGGGTTCTATAGCAGGTTATGCAGGTGGTACGGTAGATAATTTGATCATGCGTCTCATGGATATTGTGTTAGCCTTCCCGTTTTTCTTACTGGCAATTGCGCTTGTATTTGTGCTAGGCGCCGGTCTCACCAACGCGATGTTGGCAATTGCTATCATTAGTATTCCTGCTTATGCCCGGGTCGTTCGTTCTACGGTACTCTCTGTCCGCGAAACGGATTATGTTGAAGCATCAAGAGCCTTAGGTGCCAGTACCTTTCAGATTCTTTTCCGTCGTATTCTACCCAATGCACTACCGCCGCTGATTGTGTTGGCAACTTTGGGTATTGCAACGGCTATTCTAGACACGGCCGCTTTATCTTTCCTCGGTTTGGGGGCACAAGAGCCAGTGGCTGAATGGGGTACGATGCTCGGCCGTGAACGAAGTCAAATTTTCTCCGCCCCCCATCTCGTTTTTATTCCGGGCCTCTGTATTTCTATCACAGTGTTGGCCTTCAACTTGCTTGGTGATGGTTTACGCGATGCGTTGGATCCCCGGCTTGTACACGGTGGCAAATAACCTCCCTTCGTTCAATTCTTTCAGTTGCACAAAAGACGTTTAAGCCGGTCATGGGGATCGGCTTTTTTGTACCAATGCATCCTAGTAAAATGTTTTCACACTTTACATAAAATGGAAACGGCCGTTTCCCCTCCCACCACACTCCCAAGAAAACAGTCCTATTTTACGTAATTAGCTGTCATAACATTTTGACATAATCTTAAGAAAAGTTATAATATACATTATGTTAGCTTACGCGAAGGCTCTATGGATGTTGCCTGCGTGGCTTCGAATGTGGCTACGACAACTGACTGTTGCTTCTAGGTATTCCTGGATTTCAACAAATTGCGCTTAGCATTCTCAGAGGCGGGTTTGATACGGTTTTACTGGTACTACTTGGAACTGGTTTTGTGGCTGGTGGTCGCTACATTATGGATGCAGAATTCACATTACCACGCGAAATTCAAGGTGAAGTTATTAAGTGGGCACCTGTTTCAAATATCATTGCCCACAAAGCAGATATTCCACGGGAAGTACCTCTAGTGTTATGGTATAAAGAAAACAGCATGTTGGCAGAAAACCCACAAAGCTGCACGGGAATTATTGGAGCCTATACGCTCGTGCGTTCTGGCGAGCATCCCTGCTTCACGCCCGGTCCCATTTCTGATATTGAAGTAGCTGAACAGCTTGCTATTGCTGCCCAAGAATTCAAAAAACGCTGCCCCGACATCACGTACTACACGCAAAACTCCGAAACGATTAAACGCTGCTATTTTGCTTATAATGCAGGCGCAGGGGCTGCCGCTCGGATGAATGCGGATGAATCTGCTTACGTTATGAATAATTACGATGAAGCCCATACGGACATGATCTATTCTGATATTGAACTGGGGACGGTCGTCGTTAAACAACTGGGGGCTTGGCCGACCCACCTTGCCGTGCAAAGTTTGATTGTCTCGCAGTTGGATGGGGAAGAACGGCCGTTATCCTTCACCCTCCTGGACTTAAGCACAAGAACCTACGACTGGATTTCAACCACAATCACAACCCTGGGAAATAGCGTCCTAGGTGTCGAAAGCGATATGGAATTCCCAGAACTGCGTGATTTAGGTAACGAAGCCTGCCTCGGGGAAGCTCATCTTGTCGGCAATATTCTCTTACGACCACGGCTAAACCCAGTCACCATCACACCCGTACTCACCCAAGATGCTCATGGATGCAGCTACAGTCTACCAGGGCTAGATATTTCCTCTGATCAAGATAATTCTGCCATTTTGCAAGCACCCATGCCTGGAGAAGTAAGCACATTCACAGATCGCTGGCACAATACCACCATTCGCATCGAAAATGATGAATGGATCGTCTATATGCTGCACCCACGATCATATATTGTCAAAGAAGGTGAAGTTCGTCGTGGACAGGCGGTCGGAGTGATGGGCGCAGTTGGCAATGCCACAGGCCCTCATGTACATTATACAGTTTACGACAAAGTCAACGACACATTTGTTGATCCAAAAGAATTTTTGCCGTAATAACACAACCCGAGAAGAAATAAGGAGTAGTAAAATGAATCTTAATTTAGGTAATCTTTTAATATTCATCCCCTTGATTGCGGGTTTAATATTAGCCTATAATCTGATTTTCAAAGTACAACTTCCAGGTCAGGGGATTTGGAAAATCGTTTCATACTTTCTTGGCATCGTCATCGTTTTGGTTGGTGTCTATTTTATTGTGGCACAACTGTTTGCCTCTTTCACAAACGAACTTCTTGATGCAGGTGCCTCTCCGGAATGGCAACAAGTGATGAATAAATCCTCTGCTATCATAGATTCTGCTTTCGGGGTTGACTCTGTTGATGGGAATCCTGCGACCACAACCGACCTCTGGTCCTCCCCTTCAATCATTGTTCATAACCCCTACCCCAACCGGAGGTAACAGCGGTGGTGGTGGCGGCACTACGGTCTATTACACAGTAGTTCAAGGTGATACGCTTTCATCTATTGCCGCACGTTTTGGCACAACCGTGTCTGCCATTATGCAAGCAAACGGGCTCACGTCTGATCTCATCTATGTCGGCCAAGTGCTGCTCATCCCTGTTTAGGCATTTCACTCATGAGTAATAACTCTGGAGAGGTAAAATCTGGTTCGTTCACCTGGTTTACAAAACGTTGGAAACGACTTCCAACCGATTTTCGCTGGCATATTGAAGATTCTTTCCAGCCAGAAGATATGGGGGAACGTCTACTGCCCGGAGAAGAACCTATTTTACAAATTGGCCTGGCCTGGTATCGTGCCTTTCCGGCTAGTATTATATTTAAATATTTTGGTTTGCTTGTGATTTTAACTGTCATTGTGACAGTTATATTGCTCATATTGGCTCTTTTTGACGTCTTGGGGTTTATTTTTGCAATTATTCCCATTGTTCTTCTTATTTCCATTGTGGCGGCCAGTGCCCAGCAATACATCATTTACAATCAATGGCGTGTTTTAAAGACAAATAAACGACTTATTATTTCCCTGCCCCAACCCCATGGCTTCCCACTTGTTGACAACATTGAAATAAAAGGTGTGCCAACAGTTGTCGATATGAATTGGTCTCGAAATCCAGTATGGCGATTTTTTCAATTTTTCACTGGCTCTCGAGATATGTATATCAGCATGGTTGCCTATAAATTTAATTCAGATACAGCCAGAGTCGGCGATGCTTTGATTATCCCTGATGTTTCGTTAAGAGATGTCCTCGAGTTTAAGAAGATGGTCTTCGGATAATGCAAATTTACCAAAAAAAAGCGCCGAGAAAAAATTTCTCGGCGCTTTTTTTTGCTTGTAAACCTATTCGTTCAGGCAAATATTAGCTAATTAAATCTGGATCACCATCATAAGGCTCGATTTCTGTCGCTTCAGGCCCTTTATTTGTCTCTTCAATGTCGTATAGAACCCACTCGCCTTCTTTTAAATCTTCAGGACGACCTACCGTACTCGACTTATGGAAAAAGATTTCTTCACCTGCCCCACGAACTAAAAAGCCATACCCTTTCTTCGGGTTATACCACTTCATACGACCGATATATTTGCCGGTTTGGGGATCGATTTGAATTTCAAAGGAATCCGAAACTTCTTTTCTCGCCGTAGATGGCTGTGATGAAGTTTCAGGCTCTGGTTCCCATGAGGATTCAGTTTTGGGGTGAGGTTGTTGTGGCATGATATTTAGTTGTGTTAAGTTAGCAGGAACTACAGGTAAACCTGCCTGACTCAAACGACGTTGCATTTCTACTGTAAATACAAAATCGTTTCCATTTTCATCTTTTTCCCATCTGTCTTTAAAGTTCATGCTGTGTTGTCTCCGTTCAATCAGTAAGTAAGCAATGGACTAGTAGGCTGCGTAATATTGCACTGCACTATTATACGCATTATGGAAACTTACAAAAGTTTTTTCCATACTTAATCAGGCTTTTTATGATTTCTTCTGTTTAGAACTCTTTTTCGAGGGTTCTTTTTTTATTTCTGGTTCACTTATTAAGGATAGTTGATGGGGAACGGCCGTTTCCCCTTCACCATCATCCCTATCTTCACCCCCAGGCACATCCACCCGAGACACCATACAAATCGCGCCCATAATTCGGTTCCGTTCCCCAACCTTCCACAATTCCCTCGGCTTAACCGACCGGCTGCCCACCGCCGCTTTGCCAAGTTTAAATTGCTTCGTTGAGCCAAGCGCCGTGGTAATAATCAAATCCGTTTCCAGCGAACCAATCACGACAGCCACAACCTCAGACGCCTCTTTAGGCAAACGTACATTAATCACACCCTGCCCATGACGCCCTTGAACCGGATATTGACTCATCTCAGTCACCTTCGCCATGCCATTGTCGGTAATACTCCAAAGATGAGCATCGGGATCAACAACATCCATGCTAACAATGCCATCCGCCTCATCGGCAAGTTTGATACCAAACACCCCACCAGCGGGGAGTCCCATCGACCTAACACTCTCTTCTTTGAAGCGAATCACCTGTCCAGAAGCAGAGGCCAACATCACTTCATCTTCACCCGTGGTGATTTTTGCCCAGCCTAACGAATCGTCATCTTGCACATTCATAACGGTAAAGGCATCTGTGGAAATGCCGGGTAAATCTTCTAATTTCACTTTTTTGACAACGCCCATCAGTGTCGTCAAAAACAGGTACCCCTCCGCATCAGGGGGAATCACCAAAGCGGCGGCCAAATGGCTACGCCTGGTCAATGAAGTTAGTTCAGACCAATGTTTGCCAACGCCAACCTCTCGGGCTTGAGCCAATTGGTAAACAGGCAAACTAACAGCTTGTCCGTCGGCGGTAAACAAGTAAAGAATATCTTGTGTATTCGCCTCTAAAATCGCTACAGGCTGCTCGGGAGGCTTTGTCGGCACATTGACTCTTTCCGCAGAGGTCGTACGCCCGATGGTGCCTTTTTCGCCAACCATTACCCACACTTGCTGGTCGGGCAGCAAATCAGTGGCGGTGATGGAAGTGGTGTGGTTGCCTTCAAGAATTTGAGTCCGCCTTGGACTGGCATATTTCTCACGAACGGCCGTTAACTCATCCTTTATCAAATCCCGCATCAGTTGCGGACTGGATAGCAAGCGAGTCAAATACTTAATATCCCTAATTTTTTCCTCATATTCATCCTGAATCTTCTTCCGTTCCAGCCCAGACAGACGGCGTAACTGCATATCCAAAATAGCCTGCGCCTGAACATCGGTGAACTTAAACTTACTCATCAAATTCGTTCGCGCCGTTTCCACCGTACGCGAATGGCGGATAATTTCAATCACAGCATCCAGATTGTCCAACGCCTTCATCAAACCTTCCAGAATGTGAGCACGTTGCTGCGCCTTATCCAAATCAAATTCACTACGCCGCCGCACGATTTCAAGTCGATGTTCCAGATAAATACGCAGCGCCTGCTTAAGCGTCAGCACACGTGGTTCATTGTCTACCAGAGCCAGCAATGAAATGCTAAACGTGGCCTGCATCGGCGTTAACCGGAAAAGATCCGCCAATACATCTTCTGGTTCCACATTACGTGTCGTTTCCAGAACAATACGCATCCCATTCCGGTCAGATTCATCGCGCAAGTCGGTCAGCCCCTCAATCTTGCCATCCCGATGTAAATCGGCAATGCGACCCAACAGATTCGTTTTATTCGCCTGATAGGGCAGTTCCGTGATGACAATACGCGATTTATTGCGCTCCATACGTTCCACATGCGCTTTAGCGCGAACCGTCACCCGCCCTCGCCCCGTAGCATACGCACTGGCAATCGCGTCAGCCTCTTCTTCTTCCCCTTTATAACGGAAGACCAACCCACCAGTTGGAAAATCTGGCCCTTTGATGTACTTCATCAAGTCGGAAATTGTGATATCAGCGAGGTTGTCCCAACTATCGAGCATATAGTGGAGCGCATCAACCACCTCACCCAGGTTGTGCGGCGGAATACTCGTCGCCATGCCCACCGCGATACCGGAAGAGCCATTGACTAGTAGATTAGGCACCGTCGCCGGTAAGACCGAAGGTTCTTTGAGTGAATCATCAAAATTCGTGGTGAAATCGACAGTGCTTTTGCCGATGTCTTCCAGCATGTCATAGCCCATGTAGGACATGCGAGCCTCGGTATAACGCATCGCCGCCGCCGGATCCCCATCAATGGAACCAAAATTACCTTGACCATCGACGAGCATCGCGCGCATAGAGAAATCCTGCGCCATACGCACCATCGCATCATACACAGATTGGTCTCCGTGCGGGTGATATTTACCCAGCACCTCACCAACGACACGCGCCGATTTCTTATAAGACTGATCCGGGCGTAGTCCCATATCGTACATGGCATATAGAATGCGCCGTTGCACGGGTTTCAGACCATCACGCGCATCTGGCAACGCCCGCGATACGATGACGCTCATCGCGTAACTCAGGTAGGAGTCACGCATTTCATTTTCAATATTTATTTGCTTTACAAGTCCGATTTCCATAATTATCTTTTTTGTAACCACTCATGCCTTCGCCAAGCTCAGGGAACGGGCTAAGTAGTTCTCTATTGGAGTTGATTGCTGGTTGCCGCAGCCAAAGGTCGTAAACCGTCTCTTATTCGGGATACCGTTTACAGTTTACGCTGTCAAGTAGCGGGGAAACTGGCTGTGCAAAATCAGCAACGATTCAATGGTATGAAATATTTGTTCTATTAAGACCGCCAAATATAGGCAATTTTTGAGCGGCTGTCAAACGAAAAACCCGTTATCCTGGTACTAAAGACAACGGGTTTATATGATTTAATTTGAGAGTGGATACTGATGGTTATTTAGTCACGTATCTCGTCGGGGTTCGGAAGGCCATATGCACCAGCTTTGAGCACTTTCAGTGAAAGCAACGCACATTTCATACGAGCCATACTCAACGGCACACCTATCAATTCCAACAAGGAATCTTTGTCGAAGGTCTTGACTTCATCCATCGTCATGCCTTTGATTTCTTCCGTGAGCAATGAAGCAGATGCTTGACTAATGGCACACCCATCCCCACTCCAGGAAACATTAGCGACACGGCCGTTTTCATCCAGCTTAACTTCGATACGAATCACATCTCCACAAAGGGGATTGTCCTCTTCATAAGAGAAATCAGCATCCTCAATTTCGCCATAGTTCAGGGGATGCTCGTATAAATCAATAATTTGTTCTCTATAAATATCCATCTTTCAAAACCTTTTTGTAACCAGTTATCAGTTATCAGTAATCAGTGGCGTATCACGCTCAAACTGTTTACCGTTCACTGTTCACTGTCAACTGTTCTCAATTATAACCTAAAAAGCTGTCTTGCATTATTGAGGCTAGTAACTAATTTATCAATTTCTTCGGTAGTAGTGTGGACATAGAAACTAGCACGTGCTGTTGAATTTACGTTTAGTTTTTGATGTAGTGGCATGGCACAATGGTGACCGGCACGGATGGCGATACCGTCTTTGTCCAAAATTTCAGCGATGTCATGCGGATGCATACCTTTTAGCGAGAAGGCGGCGACACCAGCACGCTGCGAAGCGGGCGGCCCATACAAGGTGATGCCTTCTATTTCGCTCAAGGCTTCCAGTGCATAATTGGTGATGAATTGTTCGTATTCATGCACGCAATCCATACCCAACTTGTTCAAATAATCAACGGCGGCACCGAGACCAATGCCTTCGGCAATGCTAGGTGTACCGGCTTCAAATTTCCAGGGCAGTTCGTTCCAGGTTGATTTTTCCAACGTCACCCGGCGAATCATGTCGCCGCCGCCCATGAAGGGGGGCATGGCTTCAAGCAGTTCTCGCTGACCAAAGAGAATGCCAATGCCAGTTGGGCCTAACATTTTGTGACCAGAGAAGGCCATGAAGTCGCAATTCCACTCTTGAACATTTACAGACATGTGAGGCACAGCCTGAGCCGCATCAATCATGACTACTGCGCCAACAGCGTGGCCAGCCGCGACCAATTGTTTAACTGGGTTGATGGTGCCGAATACGTTGGAAACGGCCGTTACCGACAACAATTTCGTCTTCTCAGTCAACAGCTCATCCAGATTCGATAAGTCCAGCGTGCCATCTGCCAGAAACGGGATGTAGCGCACCACCGCTCCTTTCTCTTCAGCCAGCATTTGCCAGGGGACGATATTGGCATGATGTTCCATCTCACTCAAGAGAATTTCATCTCCCTCGTGGATGTTTTGGCGTCCCCAGGTATAAGCAACTAAATTGAAGCCTTCCGTCGCATTACGCACATAAATCACCTGCGCAGAATCTGGCGCATTGATGAATTTGGCAACCTTCTCTCGCGCCCCTTCATACGCAGTAGTCGCTTCTTCACTCAAACGGTGAATGCCGCGATGTACGTTGGCATGATTGTTGCGGTAATAACTATCCATCGCCTCAATAACCGGCAATGGCTTTTGGGATGAGGCCGCACTGTCCAAAAAGACCAGTGGCACACCAGGATATACTTCTCTTTGAAGAATAGGGAAATCGGCTCGTAGTTGTTTGACGTCTAACATGGCTGTTTACAGTTAACAGTAAACAGTGAACAGTCAGCAGCGAACCAATCTGTTCACTGAACACTGTATACTGTTTACTGAAACAATCACCTGCTTTTTGAAGGATTTTCGATGGGTACGCCGACCAGGTTGCCCCACTCAGTCCAAGACCCATCGTAATTGCGCACGTTAGGATAACCCAACAGATACGTTAAAACAAACCAAGTATGGGAACTGCGCTCACCAATCCGGCAATAGGCAATGACGTTGTCGTCTTGGGACAAACCTTGCTCTTCTTCGTAGATAGCACGGAGTTGTTTTTCAGACTTAAATGAGCCATCTTCGGCCACAGCCCGACTCCATGGCACGCTTTTTGCACCACGAATATGACCACCACGCAGCGCCCCTTCTTGCGGTGAACCGGGCATATGCAGCAGTTCCCCACTAAATTCTTGGGGACTACGAACATCCACTAACGGCCGTTCTGCCTCAACATGGTTCATTACCTGATCCCGGAACGCCCGAATCTTGTAATCTGCCCGCACCGCTGGCACATAATTGGTCTCAGGAAAAGATGGTTTTACTTTGGTGACATCGCGCTCTTCATCAAACCACTTCTTGCGTCCACCATCCATCACACGGCAATCGGCATGACCAAATAATTTAAAAACCCAGAAAGCATAACAAGCCCACCAGTTGTTCTTATCCCCATAAAAGACAACCGTTGTGTCGTGGCTGATGCCATTTTTCTTCATCAACGCGGCAAACGCCTTTTCATCTAAATAATCACGACGAATGGCGTCGTTCAAATCCGCAATCCAGTCGATGTGAACAGCATTTTCGATATGACCGGTGCTATACAACAACAAATCCTCGTTTGATTCAACCAACCGAATGGTGTCTGTATTGCCTAAGTTTTCTGCGACCCAATCGGTCGAGACCAAAACTTCTGGGTGAATATATCCTTTGCTCATTTGAACCTCCTAAACTAAAAAGCAAATTTATTACAAAGAGACAAAGAATGGAAGAAACAAAGGTTTTTTCTTTGTCTCTTTGTCCCTTGGTTCCTTTGTAATGAAAAAATCTTCAAAAAACAAAAAACGATGGTTGCCACCTTCAAAATCATCCTGATTTAGCGAAGGTCACAACCACCGTTTGCATTGATAAATAGTGCAGGCGGAGGAGTTAGCGACCTCGCCTAAGACAACAGTATCCGTTCACAAAACTAACCGATTTTCTCAACGATACGGTCAAAAATGCGGTCACGGACACCTTCATACGGAATACGGCGCATCAATGGATCAAAGAAACCTTGTACTGACATCTCAACGGCCGTTTTCCGAGGAATGCCACGACTCATCAAATAGAACAACTCTTCCTCGTCTAGCTTGCCCACAGCCGAAGCATGAGTACAGCGCACATCATCCGCTTCAATTTCCAGACCAGGAATCGAGTCTGCACGAGCCGTCTTGTCCAGCATCAGATTCCGATTCGCTTGGAAGCCATCGATGCGCTGCGAACCGGGCAGCGCCTTGATCATACCTTGCCATACCACGCGCGATTGTTCCCGCAACGCACCTTTGTAGAGCAAGTCACTCACCGTATCGCTGGCATTGTGAATTTGTTCCGTATCCATATCCAGATGTTGACGGCCGTTTGTGAAGAAAATACCACTCATCCGACCCCAAGCACCCTGTTGGTCTAATTCCAACGTCTGGAACGCCTTCGTCAGACGGGTTCCCATAATGCTCGTCACCCAGTCCAGCTTGCCATCACGGCCCACACGACCGCGCTCATGGTTAAACTGCCACATATTCTGGCCAAAGTCCTGCAAACCCGCATAAACGAGGCTGGCATTGTCACCCACCAGCAGTTCAATGACCCCATTGTGGAACCCTTGCGCTTCGCCCTCAGCAGAAGCATACTCATCCATGAGAATCGCTTCAGCACCTGTTTCTACGACGGCTAAGGTATGAGTGAACGTACGGCCGTTTTCCGACCATAAGACACTGTGCATCGGGGCATCAGCCTTCACATTTTTCGGCACGTAAAGGAACGTGCCTCCTCGCCAGAAAGCACCGTGCAAAGCGGCAAACTTACCCTCTGTCACCTTCACACCCTTGGTCATGAAATATTGCTTAACCAACTCAGGATGCTCGGCCACAGCCATGTGCATGTCGCAGAAAATGACGCCTTGCGCCTTCAACTCATCGCTCAGGTCATACTTCTGGGTCACACCATCAATTTGCAACAGATTGCCACCCGCTTTATCCGTGGTCAACTGTTCGCCCATATAAGAGGGAATATTGGCAGTTATCGCCGCATCGCCATTGATGGAAGGCCCCATTTCATCAAATTTAAGCTGGCGCAGATTGGTGCGACGCCATGCTTCATCTTTCGTCGTCGGCATCGGCGTACTTTCGTAAATCTCAAACGCCTTCAGCCGGAACTCAAGCATCCACTCTGGTTCATTCAGGGATGCTGATAATTTTTCTACTGCGTCTTTCGTAAAAGTAGTCATGATATAAAGAATTATGAAGGATGAAGGATGAGGGATGAAATGTAAACTTCACAATTCACCATTCATCAATTCACCATTCACAATTAGCCAATGCTCCCTTCCATTTGTAACTGAATCAGTCGGTTCATTTCAATGGCATATTCCATCGGCAATTCCTTTACCAACGGCTCCAGGAAACCATTCACAATCATCGAAATCGCCATTTGTTCGTTAATGCCCCGGCTCATCAGGTAAAACAACTGCTCTTCACCCACCTTACTCACCGACGCCTCATGACCAATCGTCACATCTTCTTCGTCAATTTCGATGTAGGGATAGGTATCAGAACGACTGAATTCATCCAGCAGAAGCGCATCGCAAACCACGTTGGATTTGACGTTATACGCCCCTTCTTTCACCTTGAGCAAGCCGCGATAAGAGGAACGGCCGCCTTTTTGGCAAATTGATTTGGAAACGATACGGCTGGTGGTATTGGGTGCTAAATGCACAACCTTACCACCTGCGTCCTGATGCTGTCCCTCAGAGGCAAACGCGATGGACAGAATCTCACCATGCGCCCCTTCGCCTTTCATAATAACGGCCGGGTACTTCATCGTGATTTTCGAGCCTAAGTTAGCATCCACCCATTCCATCGTCGCATTTTCTTCGGCGATGGCGCGTTGAGTCACCAGGTTATACACATTGGTAGACCAATTTTGGATGGTGGAGTAGCGGCAGCGCGCCCCTTTCTTGACGTAAATCTCAATCACACCAGAGTGGAACGAGTCGGAGGTGTAAATGGGTGCGGTACAACCCTCAACATAGTGAACATAAGCACCTTCATCCACGATGATGAGGGTACGCTCGAACTGCCCCATGTTTTTGGCGTTGATGCGGAAATAAGCCTGCAATGGCATTTCAATATGCACACCCGGCGGCACGTAAATAAAACTGCCACCTGACCAAACGGCCGTATTCAAAGCGGCAAATTTATTGTCTGTGTAAGGAATGATGGTATTAAAATATTCCTTGACGATTTCTGGATGTTTTTGCAAAGCATCATCCATGCCCAGGAACAGGACACCTTGATCTTCCAACTCTTTCTTGATGTTGTGATAAATCATTTCTGATTCATATTGAGCGCCCACACCGGAAAGGAATTTCTGCTCGGCTTCGGGAATGCCTAGTTTATCAAAGGTGTTTTTGATATTCGCGGGTACATCGTCCCAGGAACCACTTTGGTCTTGGGTTGGCTTGATGTAGTAGTAGATGTCATCGAAGTCGATTTGATGCAGATTTGCGCCCCATTCGGGTAACGGCCGTTTCAAATAATGCTCATACCCCTTCAAGCGGAACTCAAGCATCCACGCCGGCTCATTTTTCATCTTGGAAATGGCACGGACGATATCTTCACTCAGCCCCTTTTCGGACTTAAATACATAATCTTCTTCATCAGAAAATCCGTACTTTTCAGCATAATCTTGATTAACGTCAGCAACAATTTCCTCTTCCGTTAATTCGCGTGTTATATCAGCCATATCAGGCCTCCTCAACGACTCCGTGTTTTTCACGGAGCCAATCGTAACCATGTTCTTCCAGTTTTAGCGCCAGGTCTGGGCCGCCACTTTCAACAATACGGCCGTTCATCATAATATGAACATAGTCCGGTTTGATGTAGTCGAGAATACGTTGGTAATGGGTAATCACCAGCGCACCCATATTCATTTCATTGTAAAGACGCATCGCCCCTTCAGAGACAATTCGCAGCGCATCAATATCAAGGCCAGAATCCGTCTCATCCATAATCGCAATCTTCGGCTCGACGGTAGCCATCTGCAAAATCTCAACACGCTTCTTCTCGCCTCCAGAGAAACCTTCATTCAGATAGCGACCCGCAAATTTGTGATCGATGCCCAGCATGTCCATTTTCTCAGTTAGTAAGCGGCGGAAAGCCGGAATGGAAATGCCTTTATCTTCTGGATTCTCAGCTTGGCGGCGGGAGTTAATCGTTTGGCGCAAGAATTTAGCCAGGGTCACACCGGGAACAGCAGCCGGGTATTGGAATGCCAGAAACAAGCCAGCGCGGGAGCGTTCGTCCGCTGCCATTTCCAATAAATCTTCACCACCGAAGATAACTTGCCCCGCAGTCGGTTCATAAGCTGGGTGACCAGCCAAGGTATAAGCCAAGGTGCTTTTGCCCGAACCATTCGGCCCCATCAGGGCATGGATCTCACCTTGTTTCACCAACAAGTCGATCCCTTTCAAAATCGGCTGATCACCGATGCTTGCATGTAAGTTTTTTACTTCTAATGCGATAGACATTATAAAAAATTCTCCTAAATCATAAATGGTTGACAATAAACGATTGTTGGAAACAAGCTCCAGGAGGCCCCCGGCTTCATTGCGTCCCTCTGAAAACTCCTTCTCACTAGGTTTGCAACCATCATTTCCAACGATGTCTGTTTTATATTTTAAATGGCATTGACAATCGAAATGGGGGTCAAATAACCATGCAGATTATAACATGGGGACTGGGCTCCGTCAATTTTTATTAAAATAATGATAAAAATAGCTATTATTGACAATAACCCCTCATATTGCTATAATTTCGCCTGGAGATCAAAAGGAATTCTATCGTGAATACGGTATCAAACAATCACAAACAAACAACACGCGACGTTATTTTGCATACGTTAAAGTCTTCTAGCCAACTTAAAGTTGAGGACTTGGCTGAAGCTTCTGACGTCTCCCCCGTCACGGTACGCCATCATCTCAATTCCCTGCAAGCGGATGGGTTGATCGAGGTTTCAAGTGTCCGGCGCAAGGTAGGACGGCCGTTTTACGTCTATAGTTTGAGCGAAGCGGGTCATGAGCTTTTCCCCAAGAAATATGTGCATCTCACCAACATGCTCCTGGATGAGCTAAAAATGCACATGCCAGAACAACAGGTCAACGAATTGTTCGGCAGTGCGGTTCAGAAAGTTGTTGAAGAACATCGTGAGCAATTCGAGAAATTACCGTTTGAAGCCCGTCTTACCTATCTCATGGACATGCTGGCAAATGAGGGTTTCCTCGCCAAATGGGAAAAAGTAGAAGGCGAAGAGTACCGCATCACTGAATACAGTTGCCCCTACCTCTCTGTGGGGGCAAGACATGATGAAGTGTGTACCTTAGACAAGGAACTCATCATCAGTGTGATGCAACAGCCCATCAGCCAACACAGTTGTATGCTTGAAGGGGACGAATGCTGTCAATTTACAATTTCAAGTCAAACAATCGATTTAATTGATATCAAGTAGGTGAATTATGGTCATCAGCAAAGATGAAGAACTTTTGGAAGTATTGCGCTCCGTTATTGATCCAGAGATTGGACTCAACGTAGTCGAACTCGGTTTAATCCGACAAACTGAAATCAACGAAGAAAACGATTCAGTTAAAATCACAATGATTCTGACAACGCCTTTCTGTCCTTATGGGCCACAAATCATTG
Source organism: uncultured Chloroflexia bacterium (assembly GCA_963747345.1). Lineage (GTDB taxonomy): Bacteria > Chloroflexota > Anaerolineae > Promineifilales > Promineifilaceae. The sequence continues at coordinate 153,713 of CAVVFA010000036.1, forward strand.
AACAAGTGCGGGCGGTATCTAGCACAATTTGCGAAGGTGGGGTCGAAGTCGAAATCGGCACTGAATTTTGGGATCCTTCGATGATGGAAGAAGGTGCGGGTGGAGATTGGGGTTTGTTCTAAAATTCCAAGAAAACGACAATCAAAAAAAGCCGCTGGATGATGATCCAGCGGCTTTTTATTATCAATCGCTCATTTCTTAAGCAAATAAACCGTATTTCGTAATGACGTAAACGGCGCGAACGCCATCTTTCCAGTTAATTTTCTTACCGTCGGCATAGGTACGGCCGTAATAAGAGATGCCCACTTCATAAATGATGCAATGTTGACGGGCGATTTTTGCTGTAAATTCCGGTTCAAAACCAAACCTGTCTTCTGTTAATTCAAAGTTGTCGAGCACGCTTTTCTTGAAAACTTTGTAACATACTTCCATGTCGGTCAGATTTAGGTTGGTAAACATATTGGACATCAATGTGAGCAATCGATTGCCCAAAGAATGCCAGAAGTATAAGACACGATGAGATTCCCCGCCGATGAAGCGGGAGCCATACACGACATCTGCTTTGCCGCTCAAGATTGGTTTCAGCAATTTTCCATATTCATCTGGATCATATTCAAGGTCTGCATCTTGGATGATGATGATTTCACCGGTCGCTTCTTTGAAGCCTCGGCGTAAGGCGGCTCCTTTGCCTTGATTTTGTTCTTGCAAGATAACCTGAATATCGTCGTCATCGGCTATGGTCGCCAGATAATCTCGTGTGCCATCTTTAGAACCATCATCTACGATGACCAGTTCTCGTTCTAAATTAATCTCAGCCGCTCTTACCAATCCAATAATCGTTTCAATCGTTTCAATTTCGTTATAACAGGGGATGACGATGGAAACTTTGTTTAATTCAGTCATGTTTTTCACTCAAGAAACCCTAAAGGTTTGAATAACTGCAAAGTTGAATATCTCGTTACCCAGTCCTTATGGGTCTGTACAGATACCAATCTTCTGCTTTTCGATGATAAAGTCCTCAATTATAGACACCTGAACGAATGCTACAACTAGGGAATTTGTCGTATCTTCGGTTATTCCCCTACGATCAACACTGATTTTCAATTGCGAATGGATTTTCTCGTCGTACAATTGGGCAAAAAAGGATTTTTATCATGACAAATTTGGAAACAACGGCCGTTCACAGCGGTCATATCATCGATCCCAGTACAGGTGCAGTCATTCCACCAATCCATCTTTCTACAACATTTGAACGGGCGGCAGATGGTAGTTACCCCTCTGGTTACGACTACACACGCAGCGGTAATCCCAATCGGGAAGCATTGGAAACCTGTTTGGCAGATTTGGAAGGCGGGGCAGCGGCGGCGGCTTTCTCGTCTGGATCCATTGCGATGATGAGTTTGCTGCAAGCACTAGACCCCGGCGACCATGTGATTGCGCCTGGGGATATGTATTTTGGCATTCAGCGCGTGATGCGGGAGATTTTTATGCCGTGGGGCTTAGACATCAGCTTCATCGACATGACCTCCATGACTGAATTGGAACAGTCGCTCAAGCCAAACACCCGGCTGATCATTGTGGAATCGCCGTCTAACCCGCAAATTAAGATTACGGATATTGGGGCGGTAGTGGCTTTGGCTAAAACGGTGGAGGCGCTGGTGGTGGTGGACAATACGATTCCGACGCCGGTGTTACAACGGCCGTTTTCCCTCGGCGCAGATTTCGTGGTTCATGCCACGACTAAGTATTTAGGCGGTCACAGTGACGTGTTGGGCGGCATCCTCGTGGCGCGGGAAGAAAGCGATCTGTTTGCCAAAGTGCAGACCATTCAGCATATTGGCGGCTCTGTTCCCTCACCGTTTGATTGTTGGCTGCTGCTGCGCGGTATCCAGACGCTGCCGTATCGCGTGCGAGCGCAATCTGACCATGCCCTGCAAATCGCGCAATTTTTGGACAGCCATCCGGCGGTTGAAAAGGTGCTCTATCCTGGCTTAAAAACGCATCCAGGGTATGAGATTGCGGCCAGGCAGATGGCTGGTGGTGGCGGTTTGCTCTCTGTGTTGGTAAAAGGGGATGCAGAAACCGCGATGGCGGTGGCGGCTAAGGTGAAGCTGTTTATTCGGGCGACGAGCTTTGGCGGCACACACAGTCTCATCGAGCATCGTGCCTCCATCGAAGGGCCACACACGTCTACCCCGCCCAATTTGCTGCGCATTTCAGTTGGGTTGGAACATCCCGATGATCTGATTGCGGATTTAAACCAGGCGCTCGGCTAAAAAAAGGACACTGATGCTGTCGAACACTGATACTTTTCCCTTATCAGTGTTCGACAATATCAGTGTCCAAATCTTCTGTTTTTACAAGGCAAATTTTTCGATGGCTTCGGCAACACCGCTGTGGTTGTTGTCTGATGTGATGTAGTCGGCGATGGCTTTAACGGCCGTTGCCGCATTCCCCATCGCTACCCCCACCCCCGCCATTTGCAGCATTTCCAAATCGTTTTCACCATCACCAATCGCCAACATGTTAGCCGGGCTAATACCCAGGTCGTCTAGCAGCATTTTTACGCCGCGCCCTTTGGAGGCACCGGGCGGCAGCACCTCAATATATTCCGGCACAGCCTGGGTCACGGTGGCTTTATCGCCCACCAATAATTCAAGGCGGCGACGGGTTTCATCGTTGGTTACTTCATCACTAATCAAAAATTTGTTGATGCGAATATCATCAATGATAGGCAACAAAGGACCGACAACTTCCAACGGGCGGTTCATGATATTTTTCATGCAGCAGGCGCTGGTAGACACTGGGACGCGGAGCCAAAATCCGCGCGCCGCAGTAAGCACTTTGTGGCAGATTGTGTTCCTCGCAAAACTGGATGAGTTTAACGGCCGTTTCCCGATCCAATGCCTTTTCATGCCGCACAGACCCATCCGCATTGCAAATGACTAATCCTTGCGTAAACACACCGGGCGCCTGAATGCCCAGTCGCGCCATGACAGCCACCGCTGAGGCATACGTTTTGCCAGTCGCAATAATGACCTGAATACCTTGGGCAACGGCCGTTTGCACCGCCTGCACATTTCGCTCCGAAACCGAGCCTTGATCATCTAATAACGTGCCATCCTGGTCGATGGCAATGAGTTTTATTTTCGACATAAGGGGGGAATGGTATCAAGAAAGTCGGTCAAAGACGAAGTGTTTACATTCCGTACAAGATGTCAGATAATCAACATGCATTTGACCCATTTAGGAGACAATCATGTCCAAACCACCACTTTATAACTACCCCCCAGCCCACACCGGCAACGTCATTGACGATTATCACGGAACATCTGTACCCGATCCTTACCGCTGGCTGGAAGACCCGCAATCTGAAGAAACGATTGCCTGGACAGCGGCACAAAACAAGTTTGCTGAAGCATTTCTGCAAGAACTACCTGTCCGCGCCAGCATTCAGAAACGGTTAACGGGACTGTGGAATTACCCAAAATTTACCGCCCCGCGCCAGCGAAACGGCCGTTATTTCTTTCATAAAAATGATGGGCTGCAAAACCAGGCGGTGTTGTACGTTCAAAAAAGCTTAGAGAGCGACCCCGAACTCGTGCTAGACCCCAATACCCTCAGCGAAGATGGCACGACGGCTCTGCTGCAAGAGTCTTATAGCAAAAACGGCCGTTATCTCGCCTACTCCCTGGCAGAAAGTGGATCAGATTGGCAAACCATTCACGTTCGAGATTTAGAAACGGGACAAGACCTCGATGACATGATCCACTGGTGCAAATTCAGCAGCATCGCCTGGCAGCCAGACGGCAGCGGCTTCTTTTATGCTCGGTATCCGGCTCCCGGCGACATGCCAGACGCGCCGCCCAGCACGCATCAAAAAATCTATTTTCACCAATTAGGCACCACCCAAACCGACGATTCGCTCGTGTACGAGCGCCCCGACGCCATCGATTACGGCTTCAATCCAGAAATTACCGATGACGGCCGTTATCTCATCATCCATGTGTGGCAAGGCACAGACCGGCGCAACCGCTTCTATTACCGCGACTTGGAGAGCGAGGGCGAATTTGTGCGCCTGCTGGACGAGCTTGGACGCCAAGTACATTTTAGTGGGGAATGACGGCCCTGTCTTCTATTTTGAGACAGATTTGGATGCGGAAAACGGCCGTTTAATCGCCATCAACATCACCAACCCAGCCCCAGAAAACTGGCAGGAACTCGTCCCAGAACAACCCGATGTCATCGACTTCACCACCATGGTCAACGACCAATTCGTCATCGCCTATCTGCATGATGCCCATTCAATATTGCATCTGTTCCACAAAGACGGCTCGGCCGCTGGCGAAATCGAACTCCCGGGCATTGGCTCCATCGTAGATATGGCCGGAAAACGGGAACATACCGAACTTTTCATCAACTTCCAATCCTTCCTCTATCCCCCCACCATCTTCCGGTATGACTTTGCCACAAGCCAACTAACGCCATTCCGTCAGCCCCAAGTCGATTTTGACATGGCTGCGTATGAGACCACCCAAGTCTTCTATCCATCCAAAGACGGCACCAAAATACCCATGTTTCTCACCCATAAAAAAGGACTGAAATTAGATGGTGAAAATCCTACCATTCTTTATGGCTATGGCGGCTTCTCGGTCAATGTTACGCCCGTTTTCCATCCCTCACGCCTCGTTTGGTTGGAAATAGGTGGTGTCTATGCGCAAGCAAATCTACGCGGCGGCAATGAATACGGAGAAGCATGGCACGAAGCAGGCATGTTGGGCAACAAGCAAAATGTGTTTGATGATTTCATCGCGGCGGGTGAATGGCTCATCGAGAACAGCTATACGAATCACAAGAAGCTGGCTATCCAGGGACGCAGTAATGGCGGACTGCTCGTCTCGGCAGTGATGCTCCAGCGGCCAGACTTGTTTGGTGCGGTTCACTGCGGCGTGCCTGTCACGGATATGCTGCGCTACCATCACTTTACGGCCGGACGGTATTGGACGCCAGAATACGGCAATGCAGAGGAAGATGCCGCGCATTTTGAGTTCATGATTCGCTACTCCCCTGCCCACAATGTGAAAGCAGGCACAGCGTACCCACCCATCCTCATTACCACTGCCGACACGGACGACCGTGTTGTGCCGATGCACTCCAAGAAATTGGCGGCGGCCTTGCAAACGGCCGTTCCCCCCACCAGCACGCATCCCCAAATTCTACGCATCGACTTAAAGGCTGGGCATGGCATGGGCAAACCCATCAGCAAACTCATCGAAGAAGAAAGTGACATTTATGCCTTTTTATGGACAATGCTGAATAATCATTAGGAATGGAAATTTAATAACATGCGCAACTGAGATTGGAGATTGGAGATTGAATGCTCGACCAATCTCCAATCTCTAATCTCCAGTCTCGTGTAAGTTATTTAATTTTGTTCCTTCGCAACTGAAATCTGACAAATTTAGAGTTTAATCGAGTGAGTAAACGTGTTGATAAATTGGTTATTTGAACCAACTCCAAAAATCATCCAAAATGAACAACGCAGACAAGCCAAGTTTTTGTCTATGTTGTTGCTATTTCTTCTTGTAATTGTCAGTCTCTATCTGCTTTTCATTCAATTATTCTTGCCAGGACAAAACCAGGCCGCCCAATCGATTAGCGCAGGCATTACGATTGTTGTGCTGTTGGCAGCTTATTTGGTAAGCCGCACAGTTTGGTATGAAACGGCCGTTTATATCTTTGCCATAGGGTTTGGCTTAACCGTTATCAATTCAGTGCAACTGCCACTAAACACTCCCATCCTCCTTATCTACTTTCTGCTCCCAGTTATATTAGCCACGATGGTGCTTCCTATAAAAAAAACTGGCATTATCGCCCTCATAGAATTCATCATCATGCTTTATTTGTTAATCAACCTCGCAACACCACTCCTGTTTTGGCAAGAGATCACACTTCTAATCACTTTTTACGTGGCCTTCACCGGAATCATTTTACTATCTTTACGTCATCGCAATGAACTGGAACAAACAAGACAAACTCAAATACTCGAGCAAGAAACACGTTTTCAAACTTACTTTGATAATGCCTCTGACTGGCTGTTTGCTTTGGACGCTCAAGGGCTTATTTCTTCTATCAATCAAGCGGCTTGCCATGAACTTGGGTACGCTGCCAATGAAATCATAGGAAAATCACCGACACTATTTCTATCAGAAGAAAACAAACCAACTATTGACAGAATGATTCAAGAGTTGTTCCAAGGCAAAGAAATGCCATTTGCAGAAGTTACCGTGCAAGATAAAAACGGCCGTTCCATATGGCTAGAAGTTAGAGGACGTAAATTATCTGAAGATAATAAAATAACAGGCATCTTCCACATCGCCCGAAACATCACTGACCGCAAAATTTCTGAAGACGCGCAAAAAAAACTAAACCGCGAAATCAAACTCCTTTATGAAACAGGCCGCCGGCTCGGACAAAAAATCGACCTCAATACCGTCTATACAACCATCTACGATTCCATTATTGCGGTGGTTGATTTCAAAACCTTTATCGTCTCCAGTTATAATATACAAAATCAAACAGTAACAATTGAATTCAGTCGCCATCTGGGTCAAGAAATGGAAACATCTCAGATCCCTGTTTTAACAATAAATGATGAAAAAATTGGCGCTCAAAGAGATGTTATCCTCACTGGTGAATCACTTTTAATCAACGATTACAAAGAAATTCCTAAAAAACAATATCTGCATTATCAAATTAAAGAAGATGAAACCACTTCAGACGATCTCGCCTGTTCAGTCATCATCGTTCCTTTAAAAATTGACGATCAAGTGCAAGGTACCATTCAAATCTACGACGATAAAACAAATGCCTTTAGCCAGGATACACTTTATTTTTTAGAAGCATTATCTTCTCATGTGATTGCCGCTATCACCAATGCCAATTTGCTACGACAAAGTCAAAATGAACTGATTGAAAAGCAACGAGCAGAAATAGATGCCCGTAATCGACAAGCGGTTGCAGAAACATTGCAAGCCGCAATTGCTATCCTTAATTCCAGTTTGTCTTTGGAAGATGTCCTGAATCAAATTCTCATACAACTACATAATGCCATCCCCTATGACAGCGCCGCTATACAACAATTAGACAACGAACAACTTAAGGTTATAGCCGTTCGCGGTTTCGAGAATGATGACAGCCTTATTGGCCTAAACTTCCGCGTTGAAGCTGACTTGCCGAATGCACATGTCATCCGCACGCAAGCACCAATCGCTTTAGACAATGTAGCCCAAGCATATCCCGAATTTAAGGCACTCGCGCCCTTATATCAAACGGAAAAGATCACCTCTTGGTTGGGTGTTCCCTTAATCGCTGAAAGCCAAGTCATTGGCATGATTACGATTGACCGCAATCGTGTCTGGCCGTTTAGCCTGGACGAAATCACGTTGGCAACCACCTTTGCCGATCATGCGGCGATGGCCTTACACAACGCCGCTTTGTACCGCAAGCTAGAAACTTACAGTGAAACATTGGAAAAAGCAGTTGCCACACGCACACAAGAACTGCAACACACAGTCGATCAAATGCGTGCCATCCTGAGAAACAGCCCAGATGCCATTCTCGTTTTGAATGCAGATCAATCTATCCAGCGGTGGAATTCAGCGTTTCGTAAGCTCTTTAATTATAGTAATGATGAAGTATCGGATCTCTATTTTTTACAGCTTATAGCAGAAACAGGCCGCGACAAATTCAAAAATGCCTGGGAAACGGCCGTTTCCACCCAGACTATCCAACGCCTTGACATCACGGCACAAAGCAAAAACGGCCGTTACATTGAAGTCAATGCCGCCCTGGCTCCCATCCAGGAAAATGACATGCTAACTGGCATTGTCTGCAATTTCCACGACATCAGTCAGCTAAAAGAAGTTGAACGGCTCAAAGACGCCTTCGTTTCCAACGTCTCTCACGAACTGCGAACCCCCATCACCAATCTCAGGCTCCACCACGATCTGCTCAGTCTCAATCCCCAAAAGCAAGATGTTTATATGGCTCGATTGGGCCGCGAAATCAACCGTCTTAACATCATCATCGAAGATTTACTGCGCATCTCCCGTCTGGACCAAAAACGGATCAAACCCGTCCTTGCAGAACTAGACCTCACTACCCTGGCCGAGCAATACATCAACGACCGCAAATCGTCTGCCAAAAACAAACAACTGACACTCTCCATCTCAACCATCCCCGCCATCCCCGCCGTGCAAGGGGATGTTCATCTGCTGGAACAAGTCATCGGCATCTTGCTTACCAACGCCATGACCTACACCCCGCCAGGTGGCGAAATCCGACTCTCTCCGCGAAATAAACAAGCGAATGGACAAGTATGGGCAGGGTTGAGCATCAGCGATTCCGGCTCCGGCATTCCAGAAAACGAACATACACAGATTTTCACGCGCTTCTTTCGCGGTCAATCTGCCATCGAAACAGGTGAACCAGGCACGGGATTAGGACTAGCTATCGCTCAAGAAATTATGCATTTGCATCAAGGCTATATTGAACTAGAGAGCAGCAGTCCAGAAACCGGAACCACTTTCATCATCTGGTTACCATCCTCACCATAAAGGATTTAGAAATATGAAAATTGGCGTTGTTTTCCCCCAGATTGAGTTTGGCAACGACATAGCTGCCATCCGTGACTATACTCAAACGGCCGAAGCATTAGGCTACACCCACATTTTGGCCTACGACCACATCCTCGGCGCGAACCCAGACCGCCCCGAACCGTGGCAAGGGCCATACACCCACAAAAACCCGTTCCACGAGCCGTTTTTGCTGTTTAGCTACATGGCCGCCCTCACCCAAACCATCGAATTTGTGACGGGCATTTTGATTTTGCCGCAGCGAGAAACGGTATTGGTGGCTAAACAAGCGGCTGAACTGGATGTATTGAGCAACGGCCGTTTTCGTTTAGGCGTCGGTAATGGCTGGAACAAGGTGGAATACGTTGCGCAAAATCAAGATTTCCACACACGGGGCAGACGCATCGAAGAGCAAGTGGATGTGCTGCGCCAATTGTGGCAAAACGAACTCGTCACCTACGATGGCCAATGGCACCATATCCCCGATGCCGGACTAAATCCGCTGCCGGTGCAGCAGCCTATCCCCATCTGGTTTGGCGGTCACGCGGATGCCGTGTTGCAACGCATCGGACGCCTGGGCGATGGCTGGTTGCCCAACTACAAGACGGCGCAAGAAGCCCAGTCTTCGTTGGCTAGACTGGATGGGTATTTGGAGGAAAACGGCCGTTCCCGCACAGAAATAGGCATCGAATCCAGACTCCACTACGGGGACGGCAATCCCGACACCTGGCAGCCATTACTAGCAGACTGGCAAACCGCCGGCGCCACCCACATCACCCTCAACACCATGTATCTCGGCTTCGACACGCCAGCGAAACACATGCAAGCCATCCAACATTTTGCAGATACCCTATTATCGTAAAACCCAGATCCCTCTCCTTTTGGGAGAGGGCTGGGGAGAGGGAAAAATGAATTTCTACCCAGACAACGCACCTATCCCCGAAAGTTTAATCAGCAAAAAGTTTGTACTCTATCCGCTAACCCCAGCGCATGTGGCCCTGGATTACGCCGCCCTAATGAGCAGCAAAGAGATGCTGCGGTTATGGAGTGGCAGCCCGTGGCCGAGTGATGAGTTCACACTGGCCGAAAACCAGGAAGATTTAGCCTGGCATTGGGACGAACACCAAAAACGCATCGCCTTCACCTTCACCGTACTCAATCCCACAGAAGACAGGTGTCTAGGTTGCGTCTATATCAAATCTATGGCTGAAGCGTACGCTGAGCCTGTCGAAGCGGACACTTCGACAGGCTCAGTGACCGATTCGACAGGCTCAGTGACCGATGCACTTGTTCGTTTCTGGGTAGCTCAACCCTACCTCGCTCAAAACCTGGACAAAACCTTGCTCCTGGCGCTACGGCAATGGTTTAGCGCAGAATGGTCATTCACAGACATTTTTTGGCACACTCCCGCTAACAATCCCCAACAAATCGCCCTCTTTCAAACCAACGGTTTACAAAATTTAGGTAAAATCCACCTCCCCAATCGCGGCGGCGAACACCTCCTCTTTAAATAGAAAACGACCTGACTTTCGTCAGGTCGCCTCAAAACTTTCAGGTTTTTGTTTATAGTCACTCACCCGGCGCGGTATCGAACCCGACCAGATGCACTATACTTGTTTACCGAGGCCAGGGGCCAAGGATGACGGTATCAACAACGTGGATAACACCATTGTCTGCGTTGATGTCTTTGATAATTACTTTGGAATCATCATTGACATACAAGCTGCCAGAGAAGTATTTCAGTCCGGCAATCTGTCCATTAGCCATGGTAATATCACCTTGGCTGGCTTTTGCCTCTTCAGAACTGACAGGAGCTGTTAGAACGTGGTAGAGCAGGATGTCAGTCAATTCTTCTTTGGTGAAAGCGCTGGCGACGTTAGTTTCATCCAGACCCAATTTTGCAAATGCAGCATCGGTCGGGGCGAAAACTGTCCAGCTACCACCTGAGAGCGCACCTGCCAAGTCTGCGGCTACAACTGCTGCTACCAGGGTATCAAAACGGCCGTCATTTACAGCGATATCTACAATGGTGTTGCCTGTAGCAACGGAGCTGTCACCAATCTCGCCATCAGGAGCATCTTCGGTACGAGGCCACGGCGGCAGAATAACTGTATCTACCACATGAATGACGCCATTAGATGCTATCACATCAGCAGCTACAACCTTGGAATCATCATTCAGGTATAAGCTGCCATCAAAATATTTCAACCCAGCGAGCTTACCATTCCCCATGACAATGTCACCTTGGCTGGCTTTGGCTTGTTCTGAGCTAACGGCCGTTGTCAAGACATGATACAAGAGGATGTCGGTCAATTCAGCTTTGGAAAATGCGCTGCCAATATTGCTTGCATCCAGTCCCAACTTAGCAAATGCCGCATCGGTCGGAGCGAAAACTGTCCACTCACCACCGGATAAAGCGCCATCCAAACCGGCTGCCACCACTGCGGCTGTTAATGTTTCAAAATCTTCACTACCGACGGCAATATCAACAATTGTGCTTTCATGATTATCAGCAAAAACGAATGGAACAGCTAACACCAAGATCAACATACTCAGTACAATACTTTTGGTTAAACGACTCATGTTTGTTCTCCTTTTTTAAGAAATGTTTTTTATTTTGCGGACAAATTTCCGCATGTCATTGATGAGATAATAGGGTTTTATCCATGTTTTGTCAATATATAGCTCATGTTTTGTTAATATTTCAATCGAATTAGGATGGCTCTTTGCGGATTAACCAGAATATTGATATTGGCAAACACAGAGGCGGGAATGGTTTATGAATAGTTGTACTCCCTCGTTTACTCGTATGCGCGACTTATAGTTTACAGTGTAACCGTTCCCCCTCTACGCGACAGCGTTTTGGAAAATTTCGATGAAATTATGCTGAATTTCACCGAAAACAGGCCGTTTTTTACGAAATTGCCTATTTTTAGCATAAAAATTTTAATTTCCCGTTTGGTTTTCAGTGGAGTATGGGGAGGGGGTGAACGGTTACTTTACAGTCTACTCCTATGGCAACTTGCAGTCAAGAAGGACTGAAGATTGAAGATTAAAAGTTTTGAACTGAAAATTCGCATTCCGTGCCTGTTTTTGACCGTTTTGGTATTTATTATGAACCAAAGCGAGCAGAAAAGTTAATTTTCCATTCTGATGACCTCAGCTTGTATTCGCTCACTATTTCATAGATCTTTAGTGAAGACCTGACAGGTTTATAAAGCACTTTTCCGATTAGGTGCCTTTGTATGGCACACTACCTTTACAGACCAGAGCGTTTATAAACCTTTCAGGTCTTTGTCGCGATTTACTACTCGACCACCAAACTATTGATCATATATTTATTCCAGATGTTGTACAGCCCAAACCAGTCGCTGCACAATCGTAACCGCCACCAAAATTGTCATTAAGCCAAATAACCAGATATACCACTGGTTAAATACAATAAAAACGCTGTAGAGAATAATCGTTTCTGTGCCGCCGATTATACCAGAAGGCATCGTCACGCTGGTTTGCTCGCCTTGCGCCTGTGCTCCTGCTGCCCGTTTCTCCAAAATCGCAGAGAGGTACATCCACGAGGCCGCGTTCACGTAAAATATAGCCAACATTAAGGTCAATGCTACGAACCCAGACGTCGATGGTTGTCCCAGAACCAGACCGATAGGTATGAGCGCATACACCACAAAATCCACTAAAATGTCGAGGTAGCCACCAAAATCACTTTGCACGCCTTGCAGTCGCGCCACCACCCCGTCTAACGCATCAAAAGCACGATTAAAGAACCAGGCAATAAATGCCAACCAATACAGTTGATAGACCAAAGCAGCAAACGCCAGCACGCCAAACAACAATGAAATCACTGTCAGCACCACTGGCGGCACCTTACGGAACCAAACCGCAAATGGCCGGAAAGCCGCCTCTTTTACTTGTCGCATCGTATTATCGAACATAGAAACCAGTACCTATACTGTCAACGGGCATAATCTGACATTTTGTCTTCTGGTTGCATGTGGCAAGTTGCAGGTTGCAAGTGAATTTTTCCAGAGTAACTTGCAACTTGCCACCCATTAAAATGTAACTTTATGACCACAATGAGTATAGCTGCCTTACGTTAGTATTCTGCCTTTTAGTGGGTCGTAGATGGTTTTTTTCATGGCGCGGTTCATGAGACTGGGGAATAGTTTGCCCAGGGTGGCAAAGGCTTGATTGCCTGTCCCTGGAATATAGTGAGCTTGCCGTTTTTGTACGGCTTGGAAAATGCCGTCGGCTAAGGCTTCTGGGGGTAAACGGCGGGCTTCACGGCCGTTATCAGGACTATATCGTCTAGCATGTTCTGTGCGGGTAGGGCCTGGATACACGGTGAGCACATTGCGCTCCGTCCCCAGCGCCACACGCAAGCTGCGCCCATACGCCGCTAAACCATCCTTCGTGGCCGCATACACCGCCGCCCCCGGATAACCGACATATTTTGATAGGGATGATAGAAATACAAGTGAACCATCTTCCGTCAGCTTTTGGTTAGCTTCGAGGATTGCCGTTAATTGCAAGGGCGCTTTCAAATTGACATCAATCACCTGCAACTGCCGCTCAATTGGTAAATCAGCAAACGGCCCCACCGCATTGATACCGGCATTGTGGATAAGGACATCAATGTCAGGGCCAGCAAGCAGTTGGGAAACGGCCGTTTTCAGCCCAGCCTCTGTACTCAAATCAGCAATCACAAACGCGGCTTCCACATCCATCTCTGCCAACTCAACCACCAAATCGGCAGCCCGCACCGCATCTATATCCACCCCGCAAATCCGGTATCCTGCCTCTGCAAACCGCAAAGCCAACGCTCGCCCAATGCCATCAGCCGCACCGGTAATAACACAAACGGGCTTAACATCCGCATTCTGTTGCCCATTTTTTACTGTCCGTTGATCGTTATTCGTTTTCCTGCGCATGGCAGGGTCGATAACAAAGCCCAATTGCCGTCCTGCCATGCCCACAGCTTGATTTCCCGCGCCGATGGTTGTAAACGGCCGTTTACCCTCAATCGCCCTCACAATCCCCACCGCTACATCTTCTGCTGACGGGAACTTCTCCCAGTCCATCGTCTCCTGCGAAATGCCCATTTTGGCGTGCATAGCCGTGCGTGTGGCCCCAGGATGGATAAGCTGTACAGCTACCTTGCCCTGCCACTCGACCTGCAAACTACGCACAAACCCGGACAGCGCCGCCTTCGTCGCAACATAAACCGCATAATCCGACCCCGGCAAATCCGCCACCACCGAACTGATAAACACGACCTGCCCTTTGCCCGCAGGCAGCCAGGGCAGCAACGCCTGAGTCAGGGCAACAGGAGCCACCAAGTTGACATGGATGAGTTGGTTGATTTGTTCTGGAGATTGGTCAGCAAAACGGCCGTAATACCCAACACCCGCATTGTGAACCACGACATCCAGCCGGTCGATTTCCCGTTCATCAAGCAAGCGAGTAAGTTGCGCGGCACAATCCAGTTGTGCCAAATCGACTTGAAAATAATCATTTTCAGAAAATTCTCCAGCCAATTGCGAAAGCTCAGACCAAGATTTACGACCTAATAACAACGGCCGTTCTCCCCTCTCCTTATAAACCCTGGCCAACGCCAAACCAATGCCGTCTGTCGCTCCGGTAATCAAAATCCTTCGTGGCTCTCGCATACACACTCCTCTCAATAAAACAGCCTCCCATTTGATGTGACTAGAAGGCTGTCTCTTACCTGTTATTATTCGCTACACGAATTTTCTAGTGCGCAAATTTATCTTTAAGAATCGCCGACAAGGTCGGCTGGCCGATTTCTTGCAACTCATAACGCACCCGCTGATTAGGCAGTTTGATGTCAATCAACTTTGCCAGATCAATCGGCGTCGCCACCAACACCAAGTCAACTGGTGCCTGATTAATCGTCTCTTCCAAATCTGCCATCTGAGAACGGCCGTAGCCCATTGCTGGCAGCACCGGCCCCGTGCCAGGGTACTTCTCATAAGTAGCGGTGATTGAACGGACTGAAAACGGCCGTGGGTCTACAATTTCAGCCGCATCAAAATAGTGTGCCGCCACCACGCCTGCCCCGTAGGCCATTTCACCGTGCGTCAACGTGGGGCCATCTTCCACCACCAGCACCCGTTTGCCGCTAATCGCCGCCGGATCATCCACAAAAATCGGAGACGCCGCCTTCACAATCACAGCACTCCGATTCACCTTGCGAATATTTTGCTGCACCGTCACCACATCCGCATTATCGGCCGTATCAACCTTATTAATCACCACCACGTCCGCCATGCGCAAGTTTGTTTCCCCAGGATGGTAGCGCAATTCATGCCCCGGCCGATGCGGATCAACCACGACAATGTGCAAATCCGTCTCATAAAAAGAGACATCATTGTTACCGCCATCCCAGATAATCACATCCGCTTCTTGCTCCGCCTGTCGCAAAATCGCCTCGTAATCAACACCGGCATAAATGACAGCCCCCCGCTCCACATAAGGTTCGTACTCTTCCCGTTCTTCAATGGTGCAGTCATGTTTGTCCATATCTTCATAACTGGCAAACCGCTGTACCGCCTGCGCCGCCAAATTCCCATACGGCATCGGATGACGAATAGCAACCACGCGCTTAAAGCCTAATTCCTTCTGCAAAATCTCTAAAATCCGGCGAGAAGTCTGGCTCTTGCCACATCCCGTCCGCACCGCACACACAGACACCACCGGTTTACTAGACTTGATCATCGTCTGTGCCGGACTCAGGAAACGGAAACCCGCCCCTGCCGCCAAGACCCGAGATGCCAAATGCATCACATATTCATGCGACACATCCGAATACGAGAATACCACCTCATCAACTTGGTATTCGGCAATCAACGCTTCCAACTCGCTTTCTGCGTGAATCGGCACACCTTCTGGATACAGTTCACCCGAAAGAGCTGGTGGATAACGACGCCCATCTATATTCGGAATCTGTGTCGCCGTAAAAGCTACTACACGAAAGTTCTCATTGCTTCTGAAATAGGTATTGAAGTCGTGAAAATCGCGGCCAGCTGCCCCCGCGATAATCACACGTTGAACTTTTTTGCTCATGCTAATATTCTCCTAATTAATGTGGGTTAGGTAAAAGCGGCAAAGTTTTCAGAAATAAAATTGTGCGAAATCCGCTTTTCCTTGAAGGAAACCACAATTGGGGGTATTGGTAATTTTGAAAACTATTTGTGGTTTACCTAAATGGGAAATAAATGAAACGGAAACCCGCTCCATGCAAGATCATAACATCAATCAAAGGTTTTACCATTGCCGCAAAAAATTCGTATAGATGGATATTTCAAAGATTATGTCGATTTATGTTTGATCTTATGAAAAGTAATGCTATAATTAAGTTACATAATCTGTTAACAATAAACAAGCCGCCAACACTTGTTAAGACCCAGGACTTCAAGATAATAAAACCATTATCTGTTTTGTCCCACATTTTTATTGTGTACGTTTCGATCTAATCTTTGTCATTACAACATTGGATTTTTGCTATACGCAAATTAGATCGACCTGGAACTTATTAGGAGTAGGTGGCGATGGATCAACAATTACTCGCCTTTCTCGATTTTCTGCAAGAAGAATATAAATATTCAAGTAATACCACCGCTGCTTACAAGAATGATCTCGGTCAGTTCGTAAAATTCTTGCAAGCTGGTGAGTATGACGTTAACGATTGGTCGGATGTCACCCCAGAAATCGTTGATGAATATGTGCAATATATGAAGAATAAGGCGTATGCTTCTTCTTCTGTTGCGCGTAAAGTTGCTGCGGTGAAGTCGTTTTTCAACTTCTTGTTTGCGCGTGGCATCATTGAAGACAATCCCACAACCAATGTGGACTCACCCAAAGTTAAAAAACGTTTACCGCAAACGCTTTCTACTGAAGATATTCATAAGCTACTGCAAGCCCCCCGTCAAAAACGTTCACCTAAACACTTGCGTGACACAGCTTTGCTAACGATGCTTTACAGCACCGGTATGCGGGTCACTGAAGTTGTTTCGCTGCGTGTAAATGATGTTGATTTACAAACCAGTATGCTTTCTTGCCATGGCAAAGATGAGCAACTTCGTGAATTACCGTTGGACAAGGATACGCGCGATTCTGTAGCGGCTTATCTGGATGGTGGACGCCAGTACTTGGTTAAGAATAAAGATGAAGATGCCTTGTTCCTCAATCATCGTGGGGAACAGCTTACCCGCCAGGGCTTGTGGCTGATCATTAAGGCATATGCGAAAAAAGCAAATCTCAGTGCCGACGTTACCCCTCATACGCTTCGTCATAGTTTTGCGGCACACAAATTGGATGATGGCTCAGATCTCCAAGAAGTTCAGCGACTCTTAGGCCACGCCAATATTTCCACTACCCAAATTTACACGCAACTTTCTGAAGAAGAGACTGTTCCCGCATAGGCTAACCCACTATGTCTGATTTTATTCCTCACGCTTATATAGAAGAAGCGGCAACGGCCGTTCGCTCTTTAACTCAATATCAACCTACTATTGGTTTGGTGCTTGGGTCTGGCCTGAGTGACTTAGCTGATGAAATTGAAGCCCCAAACATCATCCCGTATGAGAATATCCCCCATTGGCCTATTTCGACTGTACAGGGTCATAACGGCCGTTTAGTCATCGGTAAGTTGGAAGGGAAAACGGTTCTTGTGCAACAAGGGCGTTCTCATTTCTACGAAGGTTATTCCCCTGCTCAGATAACTTTGCCGGTCCGTGTTATGCGGGCGCTAGGCATTCAAACGGTTATTTTGACGAATGCGGCGGGTGGTATCAACCGGAATTTCAATCCTGGTGATTTGATGCTGATCACTGATCATCTTAATTTTGTGGGCATAGCGGGCAGCAATCCACTGCGTGGCCCCAATGATGATTCGGTTGGCCCTCGCTTTCCCGATGTGACCCATGCTTACACACCAGAGTTAAGAGATTTGGCTAAGAAAACGGCCGTTTCCCTCAACCTGGATTTACATGAAGGCGTGTATGCCTACGTGGCTGGTCCTAGTTTTGAAACACCTGCGGAACTCCGCTTCTTACACATGATTGGCGCGGATGCGGTGGGCATGTCTACCGTGCCGACTGTTTTGGTGGCGGCCCATGCGGGGATGCGCGTTCTTGGCATTTCATCTATCACCAACAAAGCGATTCTTGATCCTTCGTCCGGCGCTGAGGTCAGTCATGAAGAGGTTCTGGAAATCGGTAAAATTATCGTGCCAAGACTAACGAGGTTGTTACACGGGATTCTGCCCCATCTGTAAACAACTGTTATTCATTTAAAATTAAAAGCCCCGACAAGAAATTGCCGGGGCTTTTTTGTTTTGCGTATCTATCCGAATTGCCTAAGCGTTATCGGATTCCTCGTCTTCAACAATTCTTCTTCTTCGACAACGGCCGTTATCTGTTCAACCACAGCACCTTCATCGGTAATCACGCCTGCTTCGTAAGCTAGATTCACGCCATCTGTAGCGAGGGCTTCATAGGCAACGCCATCTTCGGTCATGGTCATGGCTTCATAAGCGACACCGTCTTCATTCACCACAGCAGATTGTGCCATAACGGTGCCTTCTGCCAGGACAATTTCAGTGAATTCAGCCTCATTTTCGCCAACGGCCGTTCTGGTTATATCCAGCGCCTCATCCGTTTCTATAGCGGAATAAGCCACGTCTTTACCAGACGCAAGCTGTTCAGCAATATCAGCAGAAATAGATTCTGTCATCACTTGAGCGCCAGCTTCAGCCAAAGCGGCTTCCAAATCAGCAACCCACGTATGTTCAATCACAGCCACAATTGCAGATGTGCCGGGGAGTAAACCTTCACCAATTTGTTTGAGTCTGCTATCTGGGAAACCGCCATCTTTCATTTTTGCAGCCAAGCCGCCAATCAATGCACCAGCCGCACCAACCAGCACCACTGGACCCGCCAGCAAGCCAATCGCGCCACCAACGACCGCACCAATACCCGCGCCTTTGCCCCCACCGATATCATGAACGTCTTTGATGTGCAGTTTGTTCTTTTCATCACGGCGAATTACGGCCGCATCTTGAATTTTGATGATATGCTCTTTTTTTGCCTGCTTCAATTCTTTATAAGCAGCTTCAGCCCCTTTTTCATCTTGAAAAGCAGCTACGATCAATTCGATTGGTACATCACTCATGTGTTTCCTCCAAATAAATTAGGCCAACTTAGGTTTTATTCCTTGTGTTGACAATGTTAAATGTAATTTTTGAGAACGAGAAACCTCAAAGACCAATTATAACTACATTTCATTTAACTTGGTAATCGATATTCACAAACCAACCTCTCATCTAGGTGGTACGAAAGCGGCACGTTTTGTAAAAGCTGGATAAAATCAAGGGCTTATGGAACAGGTTTTTATCTTTATTCTTCGTAACGATGTCTGGATTTATATTCTAAGTATTTTGGGGATTATTTGGTTCGCCAGTCAGTTCATCCAATCTCGCAAAATTTTACGCCAAGCGATGTTTGGGTTGGAAAAAGAAAAGAGTGCCCGGATGCAGACAACGGCCGTTTTCTTTTTGCTATTCTTCGGCATTCTGGCGGCGTTCGTTTTCTACGTCAACAACACCATCGCGCCTACCATCCCAGATAGTGCCTGGAAACCGCCCACGCCAACACCCAATATTTTCGCCACGCCCTTATCATCCCCCACTCCAATCGGCACAGCAGAAATTCGAGCACCAGAGCCCACGCCTGAACTTGTACCGACCATCACGTTAGCGGCTAATGCTGCGAATTCATCATCTTCAGAGGGAGATACACCAGTCACAGATTTAACCCCTGTCCCCAACACGCCTACCCCTGGCGGGCCGACACCCACACCTTTTGTGGACTGCACCGTCGCCCTCAACATTAGCAACCCAGCAAATGGCGCTGTGGTTTCTGAAGTCATCAACTTTACAGGGACGGCCAACACGCCCAATTTTGCCTATTACAAATTAGAAGCAAATGGCCCAGAAACAGATGGCGTCTGGGCCTCTTTACTGGGACGTGATATGGATCAGCCAGTGTTCGACAATTTCATGGGGAATGTCAATCTAAGCCAATGGGCAGATGGCCCCTACCTCATCCGCCTGACAACGGTGGATCAAAGCGGCTTTGTCACCGGGCAGTGCGTGATTCAGGTTACTTTAGATAATCCGTAAACTTGTTGATCTTACGATTCACTAATTTCGTAAAAGAGGAGTTGGGTATTGCCGTAGGTACGCTCTTTGTAGAGCGTGATGTTTTTTAGGGGGAGTTCTTCGTATTCTTTGGGATGAATCTGGACAACGATTTGGCCTTCGTGATGGAGATAGGTTAACGGCCGTTCATCCACCATCACCATCACATCCACCCACAAACGCAAATACTGGGGAGGCGCCACATAGATCAAATCAAACAGTTCATAGCCGCCCCGTGCCAAATAGGCAAACGCATCTGACTGAACCACTTGCGCCCCATCTTGCAACCGGGTGTGCTTGAGATTATCTTGAATCGTCAGGATCGCGGGGCGCACTTTATCGACAAATACCACCTCAGAAGCGCCACGACTCAACGCCTCGATACCCACCTGCCCCGTTCCCGCAAACAAATCCAACCAGCGTGCCTCACGCACGTCGTTGCCCAAAATATTGAACAGACTTTCCTTAACGCGATCCATAATCGGACGAGTTGTATCGCCTGGAACTTTTTTTAACCGACTGCCTTTTGCTCGACCACTAATTACACGCATAGCACTTAAAAAAGAGGCACGGAGATGCAGAACTAATGCATTTCCGCGCCTCGGTATTAACAATTACCCACTGGCGACCAATTCTGCAATATCATCCGGGTTGTCTGCGACCCGCACACCCGCGTCATTCAACGCCTTAATCTTCGACTCGGCTGTGCCGCTTCTACCCTCAACAATCGCCCCAGCATGACCCATACGCCGTCCTGGCGGGGCTGTACGACCCGCGATAAAGGAAGTGACTTTCTTTGTCATATGTTGGGAAATGAAGGCGGCCGCTTTTTCTTCGGCATTCCCCCCAATCTCACCAATCATTACCACTTGCTCTGTTTCTGGATCTTCTTCAAACAGGCGCAGCACGTCGATAAAATCGGTACCTTGAATGGGATCGCCACCAATACCCACGCAGGTAGATTGCCCCAGCCCTCTGGCTGTCAAAGCATAGACCACTTCATAGGTTAGCGTACCACTCTTGGAGACGACACCCACGTTACCGGGCGTCACAATGCTGGCGGGAATGATGCCCAATTTTGCTTGTTCCGGGGTGATTAAACCAGGGCAGTTGGGGCCGAGCAACCGCGTATTTGTCTTATCCAAATAACGGCGCACCGCAATCATGTCCAAAACGGGAATGTACTCCGTGAGGCAGACAACCAAGGGGAGACCGGCATCGGCGGCTTCATAAATGGCATCGACGGCAAACCGTGCTGGGACAAAAATAACGGAGGCATTCGCGCCTGTCGCCTCAACGGCCGTTTTCACGGTATCAAACACGGGTATTTTCTGGGAGTCGGTCTCGAACCATTGTCCACCTTTACCAGGGGTGACACCCGCCACAACATTCGTGCCATAAGCTGCCATTTGTTCGGTATGGAACCCACCTTCACGTCCGGTGATACCTTGAACAACCAATCGTGTGTTTTTATCAACTAGAATGCTCATGCGTGTGCTCCTCCTGCGGCGGCAACTGCTTTACGCGCGGCATCTGAAAGGGTAACGGCCGTTTCCATCTTTGCATTAGCCAAAATCGCCATCCCCTCTTCCGCATTGGTTCCCGCCAAACGCACCACCATCGGAATATCCGTCTGCACTTCATCCAATGCCTGAATAATCCCCTTCGCTACCTCATCCCCACGGGTGATACCCCCGAAGATATTGATGAGAATCGCCTCCACCTTGGGATCAGACAAAATCAGACGGATCGCAGTCGCTACTTGTTCTGCCTTCGCACCACCGCCAATATCCAGGAAATTGGCCGGATCGCCGCCAAACAGTTTAATAATGTCCATCGTGGTCATGGCCAAACCCGCACCATTGACCATACAGCCAATATTGCCATCCAATTGAATGAAATTAATACCAGCCAATCGCGCTTCTTTCTCAGAAGCGGGTTCTTCAGCAACATCTCGCATTTCAGCCAGACGCGCCTGCCGAGGCAAAGCGTTGTCATCAATCGACATCTTGCCATCCACTGCCATTAGTTTGCCTTCACCCGTAATCACCAACGGATTGATTTCACAGAGAGAGGCATCATTAATCTGGAAACAGTTATACAGACCAGTGACAATCTTATGGAAATCACGCCACAACTCGCGGGGCAAATCAATTTGAGAAGCAATATAAGTTGACTGATAGCTGCGTACACCGACAGTTGGGTCGATATGAGTCGTCACGATTTTCTCTGGCGTTTTTTCAGCGACTTCTTCAATATCCATACCCCCAGCCGCCGAGGCCATAATCATCGGCAAACGACGCGCCCGATCAATGAGCACGGCAAGGTAGATTTCATGGTTGATACCAGGTGCTTGTTGATCAATTAATACACGCCGCACTCGGAAGCCTTTGATGTCCATGCCTAAAATCTGTCCGGCAAAGGCTTGAGCTTCATCAGGGGTGTTAGCAAGTTTTATACCGCCAGCTTTACCACGACCACCGGTCAACACTTGCGCCTTTATAACAACTTTTCCACCTAATTCCCGAGCAATGTCTCTTACATCTGCCGGTGATGAAGCAACTTCACCAGGGGGAATCGGTACACCTTGTTCGGCAAACAATCGTTTTGCCTGGTATTCATGTAGATTCACGCGCTATCTCCTTTTTGGTGGGATATATGGTTACGAATTCCAGCAATAAAAATGGGCGAACAGTCGAGTTTTGTTCGCCCTAATCGCCTCTTAAAGAACAAAAAAATTATAGCACGGGGATAGCTATAGGGCGAAAAACAAGGTCAAAGGTTCAAGACCTAGCCAATTCATCACCTTGACAAACTTTGGCCATTCTCCCCATAATTCAATCTATCTTCCGTACCTTCAAGTCTTTGTATCTATTGATTTATGTTCTTCGATATTTGTACATTGAAAACTTATGCCAAAAAATCAAGTTGTTGCTCCCGACAAAAATACCGTTAAACAACCACAACCCCGATTCCTGGGTGCTCTCGTTATAGGTGCATTTATTGGCGTTTTTATTGGCTTGCTAGCGATGGCCTTGTGTATTCTCATCGTGGGAATAATGAGCTTATTTTTACCCGATCTCACGCTTCAATTGGCAGGCATCAGCATAACGGCCGTTACCTTTGTTGTTTTTTGTGCGTTGGGCTGGTTGGGGGCAACCTTCATCATCTGGCATAAACTTTCCCCTGTTTCAGAAACATAAACTGTACAGACTTTAAAGATTTATCGAGTCTCTTAGGTAAACCACAAAAAGTTTTCCAAATTACGATCACGCAAAATTGTGGTTTCCTTCAAGGAAAAGCGGGTTTCGCGTCATTTTATTTCAAGTTACTTTCCCGCTTTTACCTAAAACAAAAAAGCGCCAGATGCTAAAATGGCATCTGACGCTCTTAATGGTTTTTAATAAACACCAGGAAACGTGCTACCTGATCCTATTATTGCTGCGGTTCAACTGTAACTTCTGGCTGAACAGCTTCCGGTGCTGGCTGTTGGTTGTGCGAGGAACTTTGAATCCAACACAGGCAGAGTCGGTACACGACCACGCCAGAAATCGTTGATGACAGCTTTGCTATCTTTCATCTCTTGCAGATAAGCCAACAGCGCCGCTTCCTTTTGGGCTTGCAATGCAGACTCAGCTAGAGGCAATACTTCCCGACCACTGACCATGATGATGAAATATTGCTGCGTTCCATCCTCACCAACGGCCGTTATCAAAGCACTTGGCGTATCAACATCCAGTTCAAATGCAGCAGAAGCCACATCATTGCCAAAGGTCTGAAGCAAATCATCTTGAGTACGCTGTAAAAGTTCAGCCGCCACAGAAGTACTCGTCGATTCAGGATCAAATGGACGACTGCGAATTTCATTCCACACAGGCAAATAACCATCCGCTTCAACTTGGCTAATAATATCACCAGCTTCAGTCTCATCCGTAGTCGCAATCACGAAGAAATTTGCATGTTCCGCTTCTGTGGGCAATGCTTGCGCAACTGCCAAAGCTTCCATCACCTTGTCTCGCAGCAATCGAGCATAAATCCCTTGACGATACTGATCTTCAGAAACACCAAAATCTTTATAGTCCTGGAAAAAATCAGCAAATTCTGCCTGGAACGCCTCTTCAGATACCGGAGTCGCTGTGGGGAAAGGTGTCGGCTCTGGGCCATCAGTTGGTTGTGGCAAACTGGTGGCTGTCGGAAGAAGGTCAGTGATAACGGCCGTTGGAATCGGCGTCAAAGAGGGGGTAGGTACAACCGTTTCTGTCGCTGCTGGTAATGGGGTAGGTAACCCACCACCATAATACCCAAACTCAGCACCGATTGCCTCATCAACATCTGTCT
Organism: uncultured Chloroflexia bacterium; assembly: GCA_963747345.1. Lineage (GTDB taxonomy): Bacteria > Chloroflexota > Anaerolineae > Promineifilales > Promineifilaceae. Next base: position 177,920 of record CAVVFA010000036.1, read on the forward strand.
CAGAAACTTCAATACCAAACTCAGCAGCAGCTTGTCCAATCAACTTTTCAGCCACCATTTGGTCAAGAACCGATTGACCAAAATCATTACTATTTTGAGGCAGCAAATCAATAATCCACTGGCTAGCAAATTGCTGCACAATGCCTACATCATTACCAAACGTCTCAAGCTGGCTCTCAAGAAAAATAATGCGCTGAGTCCGTTCATATTCCACGCGATCTTGAAACTCATTCAATGAAATCTTTTCGTCTTCAACCTGTGCCACTTCGCGGTTTGGCGAAATAATCAATTCATTGACCACCGCAATCAAAAGAATTAGCAAAATCAAACCAAGCACAATGGCGATACCAATCCGCACACCGCGAGTTTGTTCCTTTTCTTTTTTCGCAATCAAAACCTCTTTACGAGATCGACGCGATTCATCTTCATTTACCTCTTCAGGGCGTTTTTTATTGCTCATAATAGATTATATTTAGCTCACATACATAAAAAAATCCTGTTCTGAAAATCAAAACAGGATTTCTATGCACAATAAAATCTCACCAATTATTCAACGACAAAGGGCAGCAAGGCGATATGACGTGCGCGTTTTACAGCAACAGCCACAGCTCGTTGATGTTTTGCACAAGCGCCAGTTTGACGTCGGGGACGGATACGACCATATTCAGATATATACCGTTTCAATTCGTCTGCTTTTTTGTAGTCGATTGCTTTATCTTTACCGACACAAAATTCACATACCCGCTTGCGTGCAAAACGACGTTTGCCACGTCCTTCTCCATCACCATCAGAATCGCTACCAACGTTATCGTTATCATAACGATCAACGCCACGACTGCCGCCAGAACGACCGCCGGAACGACTGCCGCCGGAACGACCGCCGGAGCGACCACCGCCAGAGCGACCGCCACCAGAGCGACCACCGCCAGAGCGACCACCGCCAGAGCGACCACCGCCACCTTCACTTCTTTGGTATCCCATTGTTACCTCTCTTTAACGCGAAGCGTATTTTACCTCACGCCTTTCTCTAATTATTATCAATCAAAATCAACATCAACAGAATCTGCTAATGCTATTATTTCCTGAGCAACAACTTCTGTACGAAAGTGTTGACGGCCACTACTGTCCTGCCAGCGACGTGTTTGCAAGCGACCCTCAATGTAAACCTGTTGGTTATCATTCAGATATTCTCCTGCAAAATCAGCCAAACTGTTCCAGGCTACAATATTGAACCACTCATTTTCGTCATGCTTGTCACCTTCACCAGAAACCCAGGCTCGGGGCACAACAAGCGTAAAGGTTGCCACAGCTCTGCCGTTTGGTGTATGACGCAATTCAGGATCACCGTCCACCAACCCAATCAACATTACTTTGTTTAAACCTTTACTTGGATTCATTGTATAACCCTTAAATCACTTCAGAAGTAAATTACTCTTCTTTACGAACAAACATATATCGAAGAATATCTTCTGTATATTGCATATTACGCTCTATACTTGAAATATTTTCCGGATCTATCTTCGCTTCATAAAAAACGTAGTAGCCTTCAGTATTCTTTTTAATTGGATACGCTAAATAGCGTTTACCCCAATGATTGATTACTGGCTTTTCAGCCTCTTCATCATTATTGGTAACCCAATTAGTGACACGTCCGATGATTTCATCACGTGCCGAATCTTCTAACTTTGGTTGTAAAATTATGGTGAGCTCATATTCCCGCATGTTGCAAATACCTCCTTTCCTTGGATTTACTCGAGTGAGCTTGCCCTTGATCAAGTCAAGAGCGGAAAGCAGCAATAGTATTAGATTTTTAGTGCCGCTGTGCAACAAAAAGCGAGGAATAGTAGCACAAATTAAGAATCGTACAAATTTTCTTTGACCTCTTTCTCAGAAAGGTATAATGGGACGTTGCACTGACTAATTTTAACGTAGACAAAACCGATGTAATTATACCGGAGAAGATTATGGTAGATGAGAAAACGGCCGTTCCCCCACAACCTAGTAGACCAAGACCTATTCGCCAAGCACCACCACCACCACGCCCCCCTGTGCCTGAGAAAAAAGATCGCACACCGTTTTGGATATTAGTAGCCGTCATGGTAGGTTTCATGCTGCCGGTATGTAGCTGCGGTGTATTGATTCTCAGCCGGATTGATTGGCGCCGGCGCTATGGGAACGGCGGCTGGGCCGGCGTTGACCAGCACAGGTTTTGGTGATGCAATCGCCGTCGTGCGCGTTGAAGGCACTATTATGAGTGGTGATAGCACCGGAGCTACCACAGATGCGGTAAGTGGAACGGTCAATTACGAACTAAAGACGGCGGCGGCTGACCCCAACGTTAAAGCGATTGTGCTGCGTGTTGACAGCCCTGGCGGATCTGTTACCGGCTCATCTCAAATTTGGGAAACCATTAACAGCATCGAAAAGCCCGTCGTAGTTAGCATGGCAAGCATGGCGGCTTCTGGCGGTTACTATGTGAGTGCTCCCGCCGACTACATTGTGGCACGCCCCGATACCCTGACTGGCAGCTTAGGCGTCATCATGACGGTTTATGATGCAACCGAACTTATGGAAAAAGTCGGCGTAGAGGTTATCGCCATTACGAGTGGTGAAAACAAAGCCATCGGCAGTATGTTTACGGAAATGACACCAGAGCAACAAGAAATTTTAGAATCACTCATGACGGAATCTTATACTGAGTTTGTCCGGGTTATCTCTGAGGGTCGCGGACTAAGCACAGAAACAGTGATGGCGTTGGCCGATGGTCGTGTTTACTCAGGCAGACAAGCGCTTGAGTTGGGACTGGTTGATCAACTGGGCAATTTTGACGATGCCATCGCCAAAGCCGCAGAGTTAGGGGGCATTGAAGGGGAGCCGAATGTCATTGAATTTGAGCGCATCCCCACCTTCCGTGAAATGATCACCGGGTTCAGCTCTCAAGTGGGCAAAACTGATGCGGAACGCGCTCTGGATTTGGTCTCTGAATTCACAGCACCCAGTTTGGAATATCGCTACATTGGGCCGGGAGGCAACTAAGTTCAACCACACCCAACTTCATGAAAAAAATATTACGACTCATCTCATTCTTCATCCTTGCCTGTGTGTTGTTATTTGCTTTAAAACCTGAGAAGACAGAAGCGCAGGGTCAATCAGGCTTGGTTTTGGCTTTTTATTATGCATGGTACAGCCCAGACTCGTTTGGTGTAGGCAAGACGCCTTACCAGCCATCTGCGCCTTACTATTCAACGGATGCTGGCACGATTCAGCGCCATGTCGGCGAGGCGAAATCGGCTGGCATTGATGGGTTTGTGCAAAGCTGGTACGGCCCGCAAGTTGAAAACAACCAGACGGAAAGTAATTTTCAAGACGCTGCTAAACACTGCCAATGCCAGTGGGTTTAAAGCGGCGGTTGATTTTGAAGTGGGTAGTCCTTTTTTCGCTACGAACCAAGACCGGATCAATGCCTTGAATACGCTCATCGCTACCCATGCCACCCATCCCGCTTACTTGCGGGTGGATGGCAAACCGGTGATCTTCTTTTGGGCGAACTGGATTTTGTCACCAGCCGAATGGGTGGCTATTCGGGAGGCTGTCGATCCAAACCACAATACGATTTGGATTGCCGAGGGTGGCAATACCACTTATCTCAATTCGTTTGATGGGCTGCATCTTTACAATATTGCGTGGGCGGCTAGTCCGGCGACAACGGCCGTTACCTGGGGAGCCAATACACGCGCCGCTGCCGCCACGTATGGCAGCTTCAAATACTGGGTGGCGACGGCAATGCCCGGGTGGGACGACACCCTGCTCCCTCGGGGTGAGTCTGCTTTTAGCCGGAACCGCGCGAATGGCGATTTCTACCGATCTTCGTTTGGTGGCGCGGCCGCCAGTTCACCTGATATGCTGATCATTACCTCGTTTAACGAATGGAAAGAGGGCAGTCAGATTGAGCCAAGTACAGAATATGGTAACAGCTATTTGCAGCTCACATCTGAATTGAGTGCTGGCTACAAAAGCGGCAGTTTGGCTGCTCCCCCACCGCCAGCGCCTGCTGCCACACAATCGGGACAGGCGGTTCCGGCAACGGCCGTTGCGCAAATCACCCCAGGCACACCGACCGCCACCCTGCCCACGGCTACGGGAACGGCCGTTTCCCCCGCCACCCCTTTTGTCACCCCCACCGCCCAGCCAGACGGCAAAATACTCTACACCGTACAGGAAGGGGAATCGCTGCTTTATATTGCCAATCTAACGGGTGTGCCGCTTAGCGACATCGTGACGTATAACAACATCAGCAACAATGCTGTCTTGCAAGTGGGCGAGACACTGATCATCGGCTACAGCATTCTGCCCGATGGCTCCACCATCATGCCGGGGAATCCGCAAGGACGCATCAAACCAGATGGCACCATCGTGCATGTGGTGGCCTCTGGCGACACGTTTATCGGCATTGCCACGACGTATGGGTTAACGGTAGATGGCTTGTTTGAGGTCAGCGGCTTGGATACCAACAGCGTGATCCAGCCAGGGCAAGAGGTTGTGGTTGGGTTCCAACCCCGGCCGCAGGAGATTGGCGGTTCTTCTAACTTGGCTGGGGAAGAATTGGATACGCCGACCGCAACGGCCGTTCCCACCGAAACAGCGACGCCCCCCCCACCGCCACACTTATCCCCACAGCAGAAGCTACGGCAACGATTGCGGCCACGGAAACGGCCGTTTCCACCCTCATGCCCGAAAATCAACCGGATTCAAGTTCTGGCATCCGTATTCAATCTGTTTTAGCGGCGCTTTTGGGACTGGTTGGCGCGTTGGCGTTAGGCGGGGCGATCTTTTTGTTTGTCGGGCGAAATCGTTAAAAAGTAAAGAGATTGGAGATTAGAGATTGGGCGAATCTCTAATCTCCATAATGCTACTTTGGCATCAAAGCCACCTTAATTGCTTCTGCCAAAGTGCGACAACCAATCAGTTCCAGGCCATCGGGGGTTTTGTAGTTTTGGTTACGGGTTGAGCGCGGCACAACACACCGCCGAAATCCCAGTTTCACCGCTTCTTTCAGCCGCGCTTCTATCTGGCTCACGGCACGCAGTTCACCACTCAAGCCAACCTCGCCTATAAACGCCATATCGGCATGAATGGGCTGGTCTCTGACGCTGCTGGCTAATGAGACAGCCAGGGCTAAATCTGCGGCCGGTTCGTCAATTTGCATACCGCCAATAACGTTGATGAAGACATCTTTATCAAACAAAGGTATGTTGACACGGCGGGTTAGAACGGCCGTTAACAGAAGCAGCCGATTATAATCCACCCCATTCGCCGTGCGGCGCGGATTGGGAAAGGTCGTGGCGCTGGCTAAGGCTTGGACTTCAACCAATAACGGCCGTGTGCCTTCAATCGTCACCGCAATGGCCGAACCAGGCGCATTCACCTGCCGTTCAGCCAAAAATGCTTCAGACGGATTTATCACTTCGACCATGCCTTCTTCGCGCATCTCAAACACGCCCACTTCACTGGTCGCTCCAAAACGATTCTTCACACTGCGTAACAACCGGTAGCGATGGAACGGGTCGCCTTCCAGATACAACACGGTATCGACAATATGTTCCAGCACACGCGGCCCCGCAATCGCTCCCTCTTTAGTCACATGCCCGACCAGGAAAACGGTGACGCCGGTATTTTTTGCTAAATCCTGAAAACTGGCAGCACATTCGCGCACTTGGCTGACGCTGCCAGCGGAAGATGACAGGCGTTCGTCGTAGGTTGTTTGAATACTGTCTACGATCACCAAGGTGGGTTGAATCTCTTCAATATGGGCGAGAACGGCCGTTAAATTCGTTTCCGTCACCAAATAGAGATCATGCGCCTCAATCTTCATCCGGTCAGCCCGCATTTTGATTTGCCGCGCACTCTCCTCGCCGGAAACATACAATGTCGGACCATGCTGGTTAGCCATTAACGACGCAATTTGCAGCAGCAATGTCGATTTACCAATACCTGGCTCTCCGCCAACCAAAACCAACGACCCAGGCACCACACCACCGCCCAATACGCGGGAAAACTCAGCCACTGAAATCGACAAGCGCTCAAAGCCATCGGCCGTTACTTCAGCTAAACGTTGTGGGCTGCTGGCCATACGCCCTTGCGCCCGTCGGTTTTTAACATCAGATGGGACATCTGCCATCAAAATTTGCTCTTCCATCGTGCCAAATTGACCACACTTGGGGCATTTGCCCATATAGGCTGGTGTCGTGCGGGCACAGTTACTGCATACATACTGAGATTTGCTTTTCGCCATAATTTTTCCTTCATGAGGGCAGGATTACATAACTTTCCCCCAATTTTAGCATATGCTATACTCTGACGCTGTGATCGATTGGTTTTCTGTCTTCATTAATTTATTTTGGATTTTAGGTTTGGCTGTGATTCTGACCTCGTTCAGCTATCATTATTGGCTGGCTGGTGAAGAGAAACGGCCGTTAAAAGTCCAGCTTAACCAACCCTCATTCCAGAAACCATTTTGGGGCGGTATCCTCCTGATTTCTATAGGATTAGCAGGAACAAGCGAACAACTATGGGAAATTGCCATATGGACTATTTTCGCATTGATTTGCTTGTACAATCTATTTACACTCATAAAACATCACTAATTACATCAACCAAAAACTCGTTACTTGGGACGTTTACGCAAAATGGAACTGAAAAATTATTTCTCTTTAGTTTGGCGCTGGGCCTGGCTCATCATTCTCGGCATAATAATTGCTGCGGTCGCGGCTTTTATCGTAAGCAAAAATACAACCCCCATTTACCAATCTACCTCACGCCTTCTTATTGACCAAGCTCCTGGATCTGGTTCTGGCAACGACTACACCCAAATCCTAGTCGAAGAGCGTCTCGCTCAAACCTACGTTGAACTCCTAAAAACAGATGTAATCCTCAACAAAACCATTGAACAACTTGGGTTAGAATCAGAATTGTCCGCAGGTCAATTGAAAGGGAAAATTTCCGTATCTGCCCCTCAAGAAACCCAAATCATCATCATCAATGTTCAAGATACTGATGCTGAAAGAGCCGCTCTTATAGCCAACACAATAGGCGATGTATTTACCATTGAAAATCAAAACAGAGAAAGTCTACGTTATGCTGCTCCCATCAAAAATTGGGAAGATCGCTTACAAATTATTGGTAATGAAATTGAAGGCATAGAAGTTGAAATCAATGCCCTCAAAGACCTTGGTGAAGAAATCACGGGAGAGGAACAAGCAGCACTATCCAGACTTGAAACCAACTTAAACGAAGCACAAATTCGATACACTGAAATCTTTAATGCCTTGAATGCGCTCCAAATTGATCAAGCCAGAGAAACCAGCAACCTTATTCAAATTGAAGAAGCCAAAGTAAACAGACAACCCTATCAGTCCACGAACAAAAAATAATATACTTCTTGCCGCCGCTGTGGGTGGCATGATTGCTGTCGGCATTATCTTTTTGATTGATTACCTTGATGACACCATCAAAACACCGGATCAGGTTCTGGAAGACACCGATTTAACAACGCTGGGAGCCATCGCCATTATCAAGCAAAACGATGACAATCAGGCTCTAATCACACAATCAGCGCCTAGAGATCCGATATCTGAGGCATACCGCGTTATACGCACCAATTTAGACTTTTCATCTGTGGATGAAAAACTTACCAGCTTTCTCGTATCAAGTGCATCACCCGGTGAGGGAAAATCAACAACGGCCGCTAATCTAGCCATCGTTATTGCCCAAACTGGTAAAAAAGTTGTCTTGATTGATGCTGACCTTCGCCGTCCTGTACAGCATAAAATATTCAATCTTTCCAACAATATGGGGCTAACGACATCTATTTTAGACAACCAAACCCCAGTGGTAACACATTTGCAAGAAACAAAAGTAACTAACCTGCAAATATTAACGAGCGGCCCCATTCCGCCAAATCCGGCTGAGCTTCTAAATTCACAACGAATGAAAGATGTGATAAAAGAATTCGAAAATGTCGTTGATGTGATAATTTTTGATACACCGCCCGTTTTAACCGTAGCGGATGCCTCCATCATTGGGCCTAATGTAAATGGTGCTTTGCTCGTTATCCATACTGCTAAATCTAAACGCGGCGCTCTAGTCAATGCCGTAGAACGGCTATCCAAAACGGGCACGCATATCTTTGGGGCAGTTCTAAATCAAGTAAAGCTTGACCGATCTGGTTATGGGTATTATTACTATTATTATTCTTCGTATGAATACAACGCAAAATCGAAAAAAAGCCGGTCAAGAAAATCTTCGAAATCGACTAGAATGCCAACTTGGATTGCCAATTTAATGAAACGATCATGAGCCAGGGCGACGATAATCACGCTAATAGCGCATCAAAACTTTTAATCTTGATAGGTTTTTTATGGCTTGTCTTGGGAGGTGGGCTTATCTTTTATCAGTTAATCAAGCCCCCTTCTGTAACCGTTCAATGGAATACCGAGACAGAACTTGACACGGCTGGTTTCAATCTCTATCGCAGCGAACTTGATGAAGATAATTACACTCTCGTGAATGATACGCTTATTAACAGTGAAGGCAGCGTCACTTCAGGTGCTAGTTATACTTTTGTAGACACTTCTGTTGAAGCGGGGAAAACTTTCTATTATTTATTGGAAGAAATCCAAAATGATGGGGCAGCAAATCGATATGAAGATGATAAGTTTTCATATACTGTGCCAGGTATGACCAATTGGTCTGTTATTCTCGCCGCAATCGCAATTGTCGTTGGACTTGGATTGTTAGTAGTTGGGGTCAGAGAAGTCAAGCGTTAGAGTTAGAGATTAATGAACAATTATCCTGTTATTCATCCTGAGTTAACCTGGAGACTGTTAGATGGGGAGGCTGTTGTTGTTTCTCCCACATCGGGTGAAATCCGTGTTTTTAATTATGTAGGTGCCGAGATTTGGCAATTTCTTGTCGATGGCTATGTGGTGGAGAAAATAGAAACGGTTCTTGTTAATCAATATGATTTATCTCCACAACAAGCGCATGATGATGTTTTTGCTTTTTTAGACGATTTGATGAGCTGCGGATTAATCACCTGGGAATCATATATACAATAAGCATGTATGGGCATACAAAAAGCACGTATGGGCATACAAAACTCCTGTATATATACGAATCGAAAGGTTATTTATGAATTAAGTCTTCGCCCGCATCACCGACGAACAAATCGCCAAATTCCTCGTCAAAACGAATTGGCAGCGAATGGACAGCACCCAACTGTTGAGCAATATTGCGCGGCTGAATCGCTTGGAACTGGTTGTTGCCACTCTGCAAAAGGGCGTGCAGGCGTTGCCAGAGGCCAGACAAAAGAAATGGACGCAAGAACAAGAAGCCTATTTGAGCAAAACTCCCCAGAATATCTGCTATCGGTTGAAAGACGAAGCAGTCGGGGAGCATTTGCAAACCGTTGGGCAACTGCTGGTCACGTTGTTGATCGAATTGCAAGCCAGCGAAGTGGCATCTGACATCATCGAAATCGTAACGCGCGTCATCAGTGACCAATATCAGTTGGAAGCTGACAGCCCCATCCAACTCAAGCCAGCCAGTGGGATAAGTGCCACCAGTGTGCAATCGCCCCACGACCCCGAGGCGACCTATCGTTATAAGCACGAACAAGGCTACCAAGGGTATGTCGTCAACCTGAGCGAGACGTGTGACCCAGAGAATGAGGTGCAGTTGATCACCAGCGTGCAAACGGCCGTTAACGTGACCGATGATGGACAATTGTTGGCCGACGCGCTCGATGACATGGCTGAGCGGCAAGTGTCCATTGACCAAGTGACCGTGGATGGCGGGTACAATGGCTCCACAAGTGAAGAGGCGTGTCGGCAACAGGGTGTCAAATTGCGCCCCACCACTATTCGCGGGGGGCAAACGAAGGCTGGTGTTTGGGGGTGGGATATGTATGATTGGACAGTGGATGAGGCATCTGGACAGCCACAACAAGTCACCTGTCCACAGGGACAAACTGTCCCTACTCAGACGGCGCGTAAAGAAGGACGTTACTTGGCGCAATTTGATGAGGCGATTTGTAGCCAGTGCCCTTTCTTTCAGAATGGGTGTCGGGTGCAACTGCGTCGGCGACAACCACCAACCCTGAACGTGATGTTGCGTTCGATTCAGGTCGCTGCTTTGCGTCAGGGCATGTCGGCCGACAATGCCGCCATTCGAGCCAATACCGAATCCACCGTTCATGCCTTCAAACATCCCTTTGCCGCTGGTAAGTTGCCGGTGCGGGGCTTGATTCGCTCGCATATGATGGCCTGTGGTTCGGCGTTGATGGTTAATTTGCGTCGCCTGCATGATTATTTACATCCCGACTCAACTGAGAAAATGGCTAAAGAAGTTAGTTTGCCTCACATTTTGTCGGTAAATTCCTTGTTTTGGCGCGTTCTGGTGGGTTTCATCGCCTCTTTCTATCACCCGCAGGCCGTTCCGTTTGCTAAATGTTGTCATTGTGGGTGACTACCGTTTGCTAGACATTGGTGGTTGCTGATTTCATAATAGGCTTTTTTCAGGAGTCTCATAGATATATGTTACGACTAATTTTTTCGTTTATTTTAGCTGCAATGTTGTTGACTGGGGCGCTTGTCGCGCTTCAGGCCATGCCTGTTGATTCTAGTCAAGCCCTCTCACTAGGTGATGAAACGCTCGCCGTGGGTGTTACTCTTGTCAGTGCTGATGACCAGGGTATTTCGTTTATTTTGAAAACTTCACAAGTCGAGTCTTCGGCTGAAGGTATGTTGTCTGACAAGGCTTTAAATACTGCTATTCAAGAACCTGGCGCACCGGAACTACCTTATTTTTCCACGTATATTGCAATCCCACCGGAAGCTTTGGTTTCAATTGATGTATATCAGGAGGATACGCATTTACTGTCTGGCATATCTGTAAATGCGGTGGCTGAACCTGTGTTGGCAGGGGGGAGTTTGGGGCCAGATTCTACTTTGCCGGTAACGGCCGTTTCTCCCCAACCAGCCTCCCGTATCCCAGATCCCATTATTTTTGCCACCGATGCTCTGTATCCACAGCAGGTGTACCAACTCTCGGAACCCATTTATTTTCGGGATATGCGTTTGGTTAAACTAGATTTATATCCAGTGCAATACAATCCGCTGCGGCAAGAATTACAGCAAACAGAACAAATGCGGGTTGATATCCGGTTTGAAAACGCACGACTCGAGAATTTACAACCCGCACCCAGTAAAAATGATACGTACCAGAGCAGTATTGCTGATATGATTTTGAATTTCAACCAAGGGAAAGCGTGGCGCAGTTTGCCTTTATCAGAACAAGGGCCGCAGTTGAATAGTTTGGCAGAAACGGCCGTTTCCATTCCCCTCGGTACAGCCTCCTACAAAATCAAAATCGACAAGGATGGCATCTACGACATCACCGGTGCAGATTTAGCAGCCGCTGGCATGATTATTACAGATGTCAATCCCGCAAAAATCCAGATGATGTCACGGGGCGAAGATGTTGCTTACAAATTTATCAAAGTCGGTGGAAACAACGGTGTTTTGGAAAACAATGACATCATTCGCTTTTATGGTGAAAGTGTAAACACCACTCGATATGAAAAACAATACCTCACGCATAATATTTATTGGCTGTGGGCTAATGGCACAGCGACGCTTATTGCCGATGTAGGTAATTCACCAGGCGCAACGGCCGTTACCACATTTAAAGACTCAATCACACGCGAAGATGAACGGTATTTTTTTACTACCTGGACAAATCAATGGGATGAAGATTATAGCAACAATGCCTGGAATGATTTTCCCAATGAGGCAGATTCTTGGTATTGGGATTATTTCACCAGCGCTGGTACCAAAACCTACACCGTCAACCTTCCAGATCCTGTCATTAATTCAGGAACAACCGCCACCTACACCATTGAACTCATGACTCGTGAGGATCGCGTAAACTACGACCACCAAATAGATTCTTGCCTAAATTTGCCAACAGAATGTACCCAAAGATCATGGGCCGGTCATAGAAATGTAAATATCGTACAAACTGTGCCTGCCATATCCCTTATCTCGGGAAACAATATATTTACGATAACATTTTCAGGGTCTGCTGGCATCAAGGCTTATTTGAACCGGATTACAGTTGATTATTTACGCACGCTAAAAGCTCAAGATGATCAACTCTTTTTCACCGATGAAGTAGGTGGACGAGCGATGAAAGTTCAAGATTTTAGTGAAAGTGATATAGCAGATATTTTGGTATGGGATATCACTTCATCCAAAAAACCAACACAGATTCTGTTGGATCCAGACAACCACATAAATGGAAATAATGGCCGTTATACCTACACCATCGGCATCAATAGCAACAACGCCCAAAATTACATCGCCACGACGACTGCTAATATTCTCACCACCACAAACAAAATCAGCCAATACACAGCACCCACCAACCTGGAACCGACAGGCGGTGCTGATTGGATAGCCATCTCATACAGCGATTTTTTGCCGGAAGCAAACCGGCTGGCTGCTCATCGCCGACAAGACGATTTCGGCGAGTTCAAAACCCATGTGGTTGATATTAATGATGTGATCAATGTATACGGCAATGGACTGGCTACCCCCGTCGCCATTAATACTTATCTAAAAAATGCCGTGCAAACTTGGTCAACCAAACCTAGTTATGTGGTATTGGTGGGAAATGCCACAATTTCACCGCGCAACTTAGTATGTACCTCTGGTTGTATAGCCGGTTGGGACAATAATGCTACAAATTTCGTACTCACCGATTTGCAGTTTCAAGGTCGCATCCAAGGCTTGATCCCATCTGATAATCCCTTGGTTTTCCTGTTTGGCGAAAATGGAAACGAGAACGATTTAATTCCAGATATGGCGATTGGTCGCATCACTTCTGAAAACATCACCCAAACCACTTCGATCGTAAATAAAATAATCAGATACGAAGAAAATCTGATCGCGCAAAAAGCCGCAAAGCAAAAACAACGGATTCTATTCCTGGCAGATTTCCCAGATCCAGCGGCTGGTGATCCAGCTTTTGATGGTAGTTTTTGTCGTACCAACAAAGAAAAAACGGGTTTACTAATACCTTCTGACTATGAACAAGTACATCTGTGCATTGAAGATTATGCAACTGAAAGTGACTTTAACCCTGACCCATTTATGGAAGCGATAAAAGAAGAAACTTATGAGGGTGTCACTATCATGAACTATCGAGGGCATGGTGCAGTACAGCATTGGGGAAGCCCAGTTTTTTGGGAAGCCTCATCAACAATTAGTGATGGAGCGCTAAAAGATACCTGGGCAAATAATGGGAAGCCTGTCATCATCATCAGTGCTGACTGTCAGGATGGATATTTTGCATTGCCTGGGTATTCTGTGATCAGCGAGCGTTTCCTAGTGATGGGTGATCTAGCTGGCTCCGCAGCCCATTGGGGTTCGACTGGATTTGGGTATGATCACGAACATACTGTGCTTTTAGAAGGGTTTTACAGAGGCCTCTTTGACCATGACTTAATTGCCCTCGGTGATGCCATCAATTATGCTAAACTTCATTTTATGCAAAGTGGTAGTTATTCTGAATCTGAGATTTATAGCTTCAATCTCCAAGGCGACCCAGCAACAATGGCAATTTTGCCTCCTGACTCTGTTAATAATGTCTTTTTACCGATGATCACAAAATAATTCATTATAATTGGGTTATTATCATAAACGAAGGATTTGATTGGTGAATAAATTTTTACCAAAAACAACACTCATTTTATTAGTTTTTATAACAGCCATTGCCATTTTTTGGCTGCCTATTCGGGCAGATGAGCCAACGGCCGTTCATCTAGCTAGTTTTGACGCGGTATCACTCAACAATGCGGTACGCATTGATTGGGAAACCGCCACGGAATTAGGTACCGCTGGCTTTAGAATCAAACGGGCTGCTTCTGGTGGCACAGAGGTGTTTCTTAATTATGTCGGGGATAACGGATTTATTGCGGCATCCGGTGATGTTATGTTTGGCAGCAGTTACACCGTCACCGACAATCAGGTGCAAAATGGTAGTGTCTACACCTACATTTTAATTGAAGTGGAAAACTCTGGCACGGAAACTGAATTAGCACGAGCAACTGTAACCGTTGGCGTTCAACCAACAAACACACCTATCGCTATTTCTGGAGGGAGTGGGGGCAACAACAACACAGCCACGCCAAAAGCAACAGCATCAACAAACATAAATGCTTCTGCCACCCCATCTACAAATTCAAGAACAATCCCGCCGACAAACACGCCGACAAGTTTTGTCACCGTCACGCCAAAGTCTGTCCAACCAACGGCCGTTCCCACTCAAAATTCCAGCACCAACAATATAACGAGTGAAGAAGCTGCCGGTTCTACGCTAACCGGTGTCACGGATGTCTTTGCCCAGGAAGATTATGCTGCCGAAACAGAGCCAGTAGAAGTTGCCGCCCAACCCGTTGTGGTTTTAGATACACAGGCGCAAGAAGGGTATCCAGGGGTAACAGCAACGGCCGTTTCTTCAGATGAAACATATCCCAACAATGCAGCCATAAGCGAGTCGTCTGGCGCACTCTCACCCACACCCGTTCCCGTCATTGGCAGCAGCCAAGGCTACACAGACCCAAATGCCCCCACAAATACGTCCAATTCTGGCGAAACAACCTCAACAAGCAGTGGTCGTGTTTTCTTATGGCTGGGATTCATCGTAGCGCTGCTCATATTTGCTACGGGACTAATCGGTGTCATCCTTCTGTTTACAAGAAAATCGCAATAGGGTAAAGGATGCTTGAAAACCAATACACAGTTAAATCCTCGCCTAATACATACCAGCCTTGGATCATCATCGGGCTGGTATGTTTGTGTCTGCTTTCAGCCTGTCAAACCAAAAACAACCAGGAAGGCCAGGAAACAACAGCCAACAAAGCTAAAATAGACGTGGCGGAAGCTGGTTTTTACCGAATCACAGAAAAAGACTTAGCTAATGCGGGTATCAAATTTGACTCATTTTCAGAAGACAGACTGATGTTAAGTACACAGGATCAGCCTGTGCCGTTTTATTTTGACGAAAATGAACTGGTATTCTATGGACAAGCTCCCACTAGTCGCTACACAGCCAGTCGTCCTTACATTTTAGAAGTAGGAGAAGATGGGGTATTCATGGCAGAAACGGCCGTTACTCTCTCCCCATCTCCCTCCACAACCCTGGAAACCATCACCAGCAAAATCCATTTAGAAGAAAATCTCCTTTACGAGTCTCAAGCCCGCATTCACAGCGAAGAAGACGTTTGGTTTTGGGAAACGCTTCGACAAGGACAAAGTTTCCCCATCACTTTCGAGCTGCCAACCGTGGCTGATGGCGCAGGTGAAATCAGCCTGCAACTTGTAGGCGTCTCGTACAATACTGAAGTAGAAAACGACCACGATTTCAACATCATCATCAACGGAATCCCCGTCGGAACCGTTCAGTTTGACGGCGCAATCGCCCATACGGCCAACCTGGCTATTCCCACCGGCACCTTAAAAGCGGGCGAAAACGAACTCATTCTCGACAACGCACCCGAGGGCGCCACATTCCTGGACATCATGCAGCTTAATTGGGTTGAACTGGCCTATAACGCCCCCACAACGGCCGTTAACGACCAACTTATCCTCGAACCCGCTGAAGGACTGGTCTCATTGTCAGGCTTCAGTGACGCCCCCTTACTCTTCGACATCACCAATCCGGCTGCCCCGCAAACAATCACAGACCCCGCCACCAGCAAAAATGCCTTCCAACTGCCGTTACAAGCCAATACAACGCTTGCCGCAGTTGGACCAGACGGGTTTGTTACGCCAGCCGCCATCAGCCCCCTACGGGAAAGCAACTGGCGCGATACCAGCCAACAGGCAGACCTCATCATCCTCACCACAGATGAACTGGCTCCCTCGCTGGCTCCGTTGGTGGAAGCCCGGACAGCCGAAGGACTCAGCGTCGCGCTTGTTCCCGTCGAAGAGATCTATGATGAATTTGGTGGCGGCGAAGACTCACCCAACAGCCTCAACCAGTTCATCACCCACGCCCATAACCAGTGGCAAGAACCAAAGCCTCGCTACCTTCTTCTCGTAGGAGATGCGACTTCTGATTATCGCAATTATCTCGACTTGATGCCGCAAAATGTAGTGCCTGCGCCGATGGTCGCCGTCTCGTTCAGCGGCGAAACGGTAAGTGACTCCATTCTGGCAGATACAGATGGGGATGGCGTTCCCAACATGGCTGTCGGGCGCTGGCCGGTGAACACACCGCAAGAAGCAGCATCTCTAGTTGAACGCACGTTGGCTTATGAACAAGGAACGGCCGTTAACACCGCATTTTTCGCCGCTGATGGCACAGAAGCCCAATTTGAACAAGTGGCTCAGACCATCGCCACCAACAGCAACCTACCACAAGATAGTCTGAAAATTTTGCCAGCCCTGCAAGCAGATGAAGTAACCGCCCTTCTCAACGAAGGAGCCTGGTTGGCAACCTACATCGGGCATGGAAGCCTACACCAATGGGGCAAAGATGACGTCTTCACGCAGGAAGCCGTCACCAATCTCAACCTAGAAACACCGCCCATCATCTTGCAACTAACCTGCCTCACCGGCTTATTCACTCAACCTGAACAAGTATCCCTCACGGAACTATTGCTCAATCATGAGTCTGGCCCGGTGCTAACGGTGGCCGCGACCAGCCTCACTCTGTCTTCTAGCCAAGAACCATTTGCCACCAGCTTAATCCAGCACCTCAACGATCCAACGGTGCTACGCATGGGGGATGCCTTCCAATCAGCAAAACTATCTCTGAATATTGAAAATGAGGGCTTGCGAGAAATCAGCGATACCTTTGCGCTTTTTGGTGATCCGAGCGCTCACATCGTCCGACCAGAATCTTAAATTGAGCCAGTTGCTTCTGGATAAACTAACTTAAAGATTCATTATTATCTTGGATCAAACACGCTCGGCACTTTTCATAGGGATAGCATACAATAGTCAACATGGTCGCAAAAAATAAGCAAGAAAAGGCAAACACATCTGGCAAAAAGCATCTCTGGCCGTGGTTCAATTTACTGTTAACGGCCGTTCTCCTCATCATCGGCATCTGGTATATTGCTCAGTTTGTCACCCTGGCAGAACTAGCTGACGCCTTCACTACCGCCAATCCCCTCTTCATTTTACTCAGCTTACTATCCGTCACCCTCACCCTCGTCATCAAAACATGGCGGTGGCAAATTCTGCTAACGACACCAGAAGAGAAGCCACCCTTTCTTCCCCTATTTTGGGCATTCACCCTTGGCGCTTATGTCAACTTAATTCTCCCCTTCATGCGTATGGGGGAAATCGCCCGCATCTTCGCCATTGACTGGATGACAAATGTGGGTAAAGCCCATGCGCTAGGCAGTATTGTCGTTGAGAAACTATTAGACCTCATCATGATGGGTCTGATGTTTCTGCTCATTTTGCCATTTGTGATACTACCAGGATTTATGAGCAACCCACTACCGATGATAACGGCCGTTTCTCTCACCTCAATCTTCATTCTTTATTTATTAGCCTATCAAACTAAATGGGTCATCAAAATCAGTCGCTTATTTGCCAAGTGGCTGCCCGCTAAATGGGAAGAGCGCATCATGCGCTGGCTCATCTCCGGGCTAGAAAGCCTGGATGCGCTGCGAAACAAGCGCCAAACCATCAGCCTCATCGGTTTATCACTAATCATTGCCTTCCTGTCTGTCTTTAACGGCTACCTGCTGTTTCCAGCCTTTCATCTCAATTTAGGTCTAGTGGAAGCCGCCTTACTCACCATTATCGCTATGCTTGCCATCGTTCCGCCTTCCACCCCTGGGAAAATTGGCGTCTTGAATGGAGCCGTCGCTTTGACCTTGATCGGGTTGGGCATACGCAACGAGGCCATCATTGTCAGTTACTCGACAATATATTATATTATTGTCGTTTCACCAGTGATCCTATTTGGAGGGCTGGCGGTATCTCGAACAAATTGGAAATGGGAAAAGCCACAAAGCATATGATTGTATCTGTCATAATTCCCGCACATAATGCGGAAAAAACAATCAGTGCCTGTTTACACGCATTGCAGATGCAAACAGGCGTCGAAGACCTAACCTACGAGATTATTTTAGTTGACGATGGATCGACAGATGAAACGGCCGTTTTGGGAAACAAAGCTGGGGTCAAAGTCATTACTCAGCCTAAAAAAGGGCCAGCCAGCGCACGAAACACCGGCATCGGCATCGCCAAAGGCGACATAGTCTGCTTTACCGATGCCGATTGTGTACCACACCCGGATTGGCTACAAGAAATCATCACCCCTCTACTAGAAAACCCTGATATTGCCGGCTGCAAAGGTGCCTACTGCTGTGAGCAAAAAGAACTCGTCGCTCGCTTTGTCCAAATCGAATATGAAGACAAGTACGATGTATTGCGGCAGCATCTATATATCACCTTTATGGATTTTTATTCAGCCGCTTACCGTCGCCAGATTTTAGTTCATAATGATGGCTTTGATGAACGGTATCCAAACACTGAAGACAGGGAGCTATCCTATAGATTAGCGGATCAGGGCTATAAAATGGTTTTTCAATCAACTGCCCTAGTTTGTCATCTCCATGTAGACAACTTTTATGGATATGCGTGCAAAAAAATGCATAATGGATTCTGGACAGCCTCCGCCATCCATCATTTCCCGGCACGAGCAAAAGATGATTCATATACGCCCCAGGTGCAAAAGGTACAAATTGCTTTGATGGCTCTGATTTTAGGAACGACAGTATCTGGGCTATTTTTCCAGCCATTCCTATTTTTGACCGGGCTGTTCGTGCTGATATTTTTAATGACGACATTACCTTTTATGCGCAAAGCATGGCACAAAGATCGCACAGTCGCACTTCTTTCCCCATGGATGCTAGGTATACGTGCACTTACATTAGGTATTGGTTTTGCTTGGGGTTGGACACACCCGCTACCGTCAAAACCGGCATATGAAGAGTAACCGTCTTCTTTCAAAACCACCGTCATTTGTTGTTTTCACATTAACTGCATTCATTGCCTTTACCGTCTACTGGCTCACAGCCTCCCGCGATATTACCTGGGCCAATTTCGGGGTAGACGGTGGTGATTTGATAACGGCCGTTACCACCAACGGCATCCCCCATCCAACCGGCTATCCGCTCTACATTCTGGCAGGCAAACTTGCGAATCTGCTGCCCCTGTATCCCATCGCTTACCGCTTCAACCTGCTTTCAGCCATTTCCTTTGCCATCGCCGCCGCCTTCGTCGCCCTCATCACCTATCAACAATCCGTCTTCCAGGCCATAACCGTTGCCCTCGCCTTTGCCTTTGCCTCTCTGGTATGGGGACAAGCAACCATCACCGAAGTTTACGGCTTATA
Organism: uncultured Chloroflexia bacterium; assembly: GCA_963747345.1. GTDB lineage: Bacteria > Chloroflexota > Anaerolineae > Promineifilales > Promineifilaceae. The sequence continues at coordinate 197,402 of CAVVFA010000036.1, forward strand.
CATGGCATTTACGGCCGCTTTTTTATGGGCATTGCTAGGAAAACGGCCGTCATTTCTCACCGGTTTCTTGCTCGGCCTAACCATAACATCCCACCTGACTGGATGGCTGCTGCTGCCATTGGCCTTATTCCTCATACCACGCCAACAATGGGGGCGACTAACACTCGGTCTGATAGGTGGGCTGTCTCCTTTACTACTGCTCCCATTCTTAGCCTCAGAAAACAGCCCCGTTGTCTGGGGCGACCCGACCAGCATCAACGGATGGCTCTGGCTCATTAGCGGACAACTTTACCGAGGGTATCTTTTTGACTTAACCGTTCAAGATTGGCTACAAAGGCTTGCTGCGTGGTCGTTATTACTCGCCAGTCAATTTACCTGGGCCGGCATTCCCCTTATTTTGGCTGGTTTTTTCATCATCAAACGAGACGAGCGGAAAACGACATGGGGCTTGGTGGGAACGGCCGTTTTCATCATCCTCATCGCCTCCCTATACCGCCCAGACGATGCCCTTGTGAACACATTGCCCGCTTTATTATTACTAAGCATTTCGTTAACGCCCGCCCTACGTCGCCTCGGACGGGTCTCTCTCATCTTGCCCATCATGCTGCTTTTGATAAACTTTGAGGCAAACAATCTTAAGAATGATCATTTAATTCGCACCCGCGCCGATATTATGCTCGCAAACGTTCCCGAACAAGCCATTGTAGAAACACCTGGAGACCCCACCATTTTCACGCTGTGGTATATGATTTATGCTGAAGAACAACGTCCTGACATTATTCCTGTAGACAGCGACATGTTGGCGTTCGACTGGTATCGGAGGCGACTTCAATTTTTACACCCTGAACTTGAGGGTCTTGAACAAGACAACTTGACTGTCTTCCGCGAACGAAATCAGCAAAACCAGCCGTACTGTTTTGCAAGCTTGACACAAACTGGATCAAACGAGGCATATTCCTTAACCTGTACAGAAAACACACATTCATGACAACTGAAACAACATCTTCCTCCAAAACAAAAAGCGTTATTTTCCTGATTCTTTTTGGGTTCCTGCTGCTCATTATGCTCTGGCTCGGTCTCAAAACATGGCGTCTCTATCAGGTGGGGCAATCTTTATTGGCGCGACAAGCGGAAGTCGAAACATTGTTGGCTGATGGCCTAACGAACATCGATCCAGATAAAGCTGAATCGCTGGTGCTTGAGACTCGTGAGGATATTAAAGTATTGAAGGCGGAAACGGCCGTTTTCATGCCCTTAACGCCTTATCTCGGGTGGGTGCCTCAGGTCGGGTCTACGCTTGTCAACGCATCAGCGCTTATGACGATGGCCGATTCGGGCATTGATGGGGCTGCCTTCGCCGTGCGTGGACTTAAGCCAGCCCTGGCAATCATGCAAAACGACAACCCGTCTGAAGCTAGTATGCTCAGTCAATTAAGCAGCGTTTTAGTTGACGCGGGGCCAGATTTAATAGCGACCCATGAGAAATTAGCTGAAGTCGCGGCTGCCCGCGCAACTATCTCAAACGTTGAAGCATTACCCTGGCGATTGCAAACATTGTTTGCCTTAAGTGATGAATGGTTGCCGTTTGCCCAGGAGAGTTTGGCGTTAACGGCCGTTTTGCCAGAAATCCTTGGAGAAAATGGGCCACGAACGTATCTACTCATCGCTCAGAACGAAGATGAGCTGCGCCCCACAGGCGGATTCATTTCAGGCACAGGCACGCTTGTAGTAGAAAATGGAGAGATTCAAAGCATAAATATGATTGATGCCAATTATGTAGATAATTGGGCTGAAAAACCATACGATTTCCCTCCCCAACCTTTCTACGATTACATGGGCTTCGATTTATTCTTGTTTCGTGATGCCAACTTTTGGCCTGATTTTCCCACCACGGCTGAAAAGGCAATGGATCTTTACAGTTACGGGCAAGATCAACCGCCGCTGGATGGGGTCATTGCTATCGACCAAGAATTCATCAGACTTCTTGTGGAAGCCACTGGTCCCATCTACATTGAAGAAAGAGATCTAACCATTACCCCACAAAACACCATCGAAACGTTTCAAAACTCCTGGGCAACCCGAGAATCAGATGATGAGTGGGAGTGGGTGGTAAATCGAAAATCGTTCATAGGTATTTTCGCCGCAGCCATCATCGGCTATATTGAAAATGATTTTTCGGCCATTGATCCTATGATATTGACAGAAAACATGAGAACCGCTTTATCGGGAAAACATCTGCAAATCTATCTACGGGATGAAAAAGCGGCGGCCATCTTAAATGAAAACAATTGGAACGGCCGTTTAGATAACCCCACTACCCAAGATTTCCTCGCTGTAGTAGATACCAATCTGGGTATTAACAAAGTCAATATATACATCAATCGAACCATTGATTACCAAATCGCTTTGGATAATGAAGGCAAAGGCCAGGCCAACCTAAATATTACGTACATTCACACTGGACAAGGACCTGGCAACGGGTGTGTTCAAAATGCTTTTGAGGCTTATCAAAATGGTGGCAAATATCTTGATATGGCTGAAAACTGCTATTTGTCTTATTTACGTGTCTATGTTCCCGAAGGTAGCCAATTAATCTCAGGATCAGAATATCATATTCCAAGTGAAGCCACACAAAAAGGCGAGCCAATCAACTCAATTACAGGTATAGTAAATGAACAACCAGGGTTAACAACTTGGGACAACTTTTTGATGGTGCCATATGGAGAAAATATGAGTGCCAACTATCAATATCTGCTACCTCAAATCACAACATTAACAGATAACGGCACCAAACAATATAAATTAACTGTTCGCAAACAAGCCGGAACCGGTTCGGATTCCGCTACCATATCAGTCATATTGCCTGTGGGCGCAACGCTTATTGATGCCAGTCCACAACCAAACAAGATGGATGGAGAAAATGTGTTTTTCGACATCATACTTGACACTGATAAAATTATTACTGTAACCTATCAGTAATTTTCAAGAGGAAATCCTATGGCTCGTCGAATTATCACCCTTGTTTTTGTTGTTGGCGTAATTGTCACTTTTTTCCTCAAACCGCAATCAAAGTCCAATGAAGTATTGGGGATGCCTAATTTCACGGTAATTACCAGAACCTCCACCCCAAAACCAGCCACACCAATACCACCAACCTCCACTCGGTCAGATAACGGTGGAGGCAGCAACCCACCACCACCGCAAGCAACAGAAACGGCCGTTCTGCCCACAATCACGCCTACCTCAACCCTTATCCCTGTCACCCTGGTAGCGACACCCATTGGCGGCTTTGTGCCAACGGCCGTTGCCTGCGGCTTCCCGCCTACCGTTCAAGCCAAAAACACAACGTATATTCGCATGGGTCCCGGCACAGATTATGAGATAACAGGACAGCTAACCTATTTGGAAACAAGGCCAATCGTCGGACGGGCAGCTAATGCTGAATGGTGGATCATCCAACTAACCAACAACGAAACTGGGTGGGTCGCCAATACCGTTGTTAACGTCAGTGGCAATACCAGTGGCATCCCCATCCAGCCAGCCCCAGCAATGAATGGAACAGATCCGACGCCCGGCCCGTTATGGAACCCAACCCCCAATCCTGAATGCCCAACAATTACGCCATCAGCCACCCCTGTGCCAACCGAAACGGCAACCAATACCCCAAAGCCAACGGCGACAGCGACCCCCATGCCCACAGAAACGGCTACAACAGAAAGTTTAGCTGAAGAGGCTGCCAACTTAGCATCTGAACCGACGGCGACCGCTACCTCTGTTGTGCCTTCTGGCGCAGAAACGGCCGAAGCACTGGCAGCGGTTGAGCCAACAACCATTCAACCTACAGCCCAACCGCTAGACACAGAAGATGCCCCAAGCGCCGTCAGTGTCTTGCCCTGTGCCCCTGCCCTCATTGGGCTGGCCGTGATAGGATTCCTCGCCTTCCGACGGATTTTCTAAGTTGCGCTTTTCCCAAATTTACACCTTCGGTGTCTTCATCGTTCTAGCATCGTTGGACAATGCAGCGGCTGGCGTCATGCCGCCTCTGTATGCGCTTATTGCCCAAGAATTTAATGCAAATGAATTGGCGCTGGGCTTGGTAACGGCCGTTTACATCCTCATCGCCGCCATTTCAGCCGCATACTGGGGCTACAAAGGAGATCGCAGTAACCGGAAACGGCTCCTGTTTGGGGGTACACTCGTCTGGGTTACGGCCATGATAGCCACCGGGTTTGCCGAAACCTTGTGGCAATTTGTACTGGGGCAGTTGATAACGGCCGTGGGCATTGGCAGCATCGCCTCCGTAGGATTTAGCGTTATCAGCGATATGATACCCGCACATCGATCGCGGACTCGCCTTGAGTTTGTGGAGCATCTCCCAATCCTTTGGCGCCGCTGCCGGCGCCATTCTCGCCAGCACAATTGGCGCTTTTAACTGGCGCTATTCCTTCTGGGTAATCGCTCTGCTTGGCCTTCTTTTCGCCATTCTTTACCTGTTCACGCAAGAGCCAGAACGTGGCAAAAACGAGCCGGAATTAGCACCTCTGTTTGCCGCTGGCCAAAGTTACTCCTTCCGCATCCAACGCACCGACATCCACAAAATCTTCACCAACAAATCCAACCGTTGGCTTATTTTGCAAACAACCTTACTCACCCTGGCCTTTGGTTCTACCACCTGGATACCCAGATGGGCCGTCGCTCAAGTTCAAGCACTGGGTTTTGAGGTTGAAATCGCAACGGCCGTTGGCAACGTCTTTGTCATCATCTTCAGCATCGGCATCCTGGCCGCCATCCCCGCTGGCTACTTGGGCGATAAATGGCAAAAACGCAATCCAAAAGGACGCACCTGGTTAGCCATGATTGCCCTGCTTGGCGCAGTTCCCTTCTTTATTCTGCTCTTTTTTATGCCCATTAAGGGCATTGTGCTTCCCAACGAAGGCAATCTATGGCAACTAAGCCTTCAACTTGCTGTCAATCTCCTGTCGAACGGCTGGATTTTGGCACTGTTTATCGTCGCCTTTTTGGCAATGGCGCTGTTTTCCGCAGAGGCGCCCAACTGGGCGGCACTCATTACAGATGTCAACCTGCCAGAGCATCGCGGCACAACCATCGGCATCACCCGTATTTTTCGGGCAGTGGGCAACGCCATCAGCATTGCCCTGACTGGTTTCGTCTTCACCATACTCTCTGGAAATTTCCTTCCCCCTATGAATTTCTCGATTGGATTAGCGTTGTTTCAGCTTCTCGTCATCCCTGCCGCGCTTTGTTATTATGGGGCAAGCAAAACTGTTCCAACCGACAGTGAAACAGTCAAACACACCTTAACGGCTCGGACTCAAAGAGCCATCCACGCACAGTAGGATTATTGTTATGAACCGCTTAATCGCAATTACTATTCTATCAATCATGATGCTGACCACCGCATGTCAGGCTCAACCCACACCCACAGCAACACCCATTTCTGTCACGGAAACGGCCGTTTCACCAACCATCCCACCCCAACCAGAAATCGCCTACCCTGCCCCAGCCACACCAGAAACCAACCAACCCGCGCCCACCTACTCATACGAAATCATCAACAGTTACCCACACGATCCAGCCGCCTTCACGCAAGGGCTTATATATCAAGATGGCGTTCTATACGAAGGGACGGGTCTGTACGGCCAATCCAGCTTACGTGAAGTTGACCTGGAAACAGGCAACGTAATCACAATGTCATCCATTCCAGAACAATATTTTGGGGAAGGCATCACCATCTTCGACGACAAAATCTACCAACTCACTTGGCAAAACCAGACCGGCTTTATCTACGACCAAGACAGTTTCGAGATGCTCGACACCTTCACCTACCCCACAGAAGGCTGGGGACTTACCCACGACGGCCAACAACTCATCATGAGTGACGGCTCCAATAATCTCTACCTTCCTTAATCCAGAAACCCTGGAAATCACTCATCAAATCCCCGTTCTCGATGAACAGGGCAACCCCATCGTCCGTCTCAATGAACTGGAATACATCGACGGGGACGTCTACGCCAATATCTGGCAAACTAATCACATCGTCCGCATCAACCCCGAGACCGGCCAAGTAACCGCCTGGATCGACTTGACCGATCTACTCTCCCCAACCTCGCTGACACAACCAGTCGATGTACTTAATGGTATTGCGTATGATGCTGAAAACGGCCGTTTATTTGTAACTGGTAAACTTTGGCCGACATTGTTTGAGATAGAACTGGTGGAAACGGCCGTTGTCGGCCCCTAAATCCCATATCCCATACACCAGATCACAAACAAGCCACATACAAGCTAAATTAACGCCTGAGACCCTGTATTGCCAATCAAATCAAACCCAGTATAATCAAAGAAAAATGCCGGTACATCCGGTAAGAATGCGAGGCAGACATTTTGGCAAGTAATTCAACAGGAACAGGGAGCGGTGTAACCGACCACCCAATGGATTTTTTATTATCAGTAGAGTTTAACTTTCCCAAAGCTGGAGAAATCCGGAAAGGGTACATCGTTTCTAACCGAAACAATGAAATAATCGTCGATATCGGCTCAAAATCCGAAGGCATTATTTCAAGCCGTGAAGTAGAAAGCTTAGACGATGCACTCAAAGAAAAGCTGGCAGTTGGCGCAGAAATACCAGTCTTTGTTGTAGAGCCAGAAGACGCGAAAGGCAACACTATCCTTTCATACGTCAAAGCCGCATCTCAACAAGATTGGCTCGACGCCGAAGCCCTACTAGCAAACAAGGAAGTTCATACCGGCAGGATCGTTGGTAACAACAGAGGCGGTATTCTTGTAGGCGTAGGCCATATTCGGGGATTTGTCCCCAATTCGCAGCTTATTCAAGGACGGCGGGCTGAAACAGAATATGCTGTTGGTAAGGAAATCAGCACCAAAGTCATCGAAGTAGATAGAGAGCGGAATCGTCTCATTCTTTCCGAAAGAGCCGCAGAACAAGAACTGCGTCAATCAAAGCGAGAAGATTTGCTAAATACTATCCAAGAAGGTGATGTTTACGAAGGCAAAGTAGTCAATTTAGCCGAGTTTGGTGCCTTTATCGACATTGGTGGCATAGAAGGACTTGTTCATTTATCTGAGCTAAGCTGGAAACGCATTAACAATCCGTCAGAAAAACTCAAAGTAGGTGACACTGTTTCCGTTTATGTGTTAAAAGTAGACGATGATCGGCAACGACTTGCATTAAGCATCAAAAGATTAGAGGCAGATCCTTGGACTCTAGTTTCAGATCAATACACCGTCGGGCAGCTCATGTCAGCAAAAATCACCAAACTAACAAACTTTGGTGCCTTTGCTCGGCTCCAGGATGAGTATGAACTAGAAGGACTCATCCACATTTCAGAACTTTCAGAAGAACATATTACTCATCCCCGTGAGGTTATAAAACCGTCACAAGATGTAACCGTTCGTATCATTCGTATAGATCCTGAACAGCGGCAGCTTGGCCTAAGCATAAAGCAAGTTTCCTCCGAAAAATACATGGAATCCGATCTGGAAATGCTTAATGCCGCATAGGCCAAACTTGCTACCCGCGTTCAGCGAATCCGAGGTGAAAATCGGTGAATTCTAAAAATTGGGAAAGATTCACTCAACGCGCCCGTCGCGTCTTGAGTTTGGCACAAGAAGAAGCAGAACGTCTCAATCACAGCTACATTGGAAGTGAGCATGTTCTTATTGGCTTATTACGTGAAGAAGGTGGGGTCGCGGGTCGTGTTCTACGTGAACTTGGTTTAGATGTAGTTCGCGTTCAAGCGATGGTAGAACGCTTGTCTAGCAATCCAACCACCCGTACACCATTCACAAAAATAGAGCTGTCTCCAAGTACAAAACGCTTGCTCGAATTGGCAGTTGAAGAAGCACGTCGTATGGGGCAGCACTACATCAGCACAGAACATTTGCTCTTAGGTATGGCACGACAAAACGAAGGTGTCGCCATTGATGTTTTACGCAAATTTGGCATCAGCGCTGAACAAATCCGGCGTCAAACCAAGCGAATGCTCCAAGAAAGCCCAGTCACCTCTGCTGAAGAGGTCCCCCCAACGCAAAACGTGTCAAAAAAGAGAAGAGCAAAACGCCAATGGTCGATCAGCTAGCAACAGACCTGACATCATTGGCCGAAGAAGGCAAATTAGATCCTGTTATTGGTCGGCAAACTGAAATTGAACGTGTCATTCAAATTTTGGCTCGTCGAACCAAGAACAATCCAGCCTTAATCGGGGAACCAGGCGTCGGTAAAACAGCCATCATTGAAGGGCTCGCCCAACGAGTTGTTGCAGGACGTGTGCCAGAAATTCTTCATGGCAAACGTGTTTTGCAGCTAGATGTTGGTAGTTTGGTTGCGGGCACAATGTACCGTGGTCAATTTGAAGAACGTCTCAAACGAGTTATTGATGAACTCAAAGCTAGTGATTCTATTTTGTTTATCGACGAAGTCCATATGCTTGTTGGGGCTGGTTCTGCTGGCAGTTCTGTGGATGCAGCCAACATTCTAAAGCCATCTTTGGCTCGTGGCGAATTACAGTGTATCGGTGCGACAACCTTAGAAGAATATCGCAAATACATTGAAAGTGATGCTGCCTTGGAACGCCGATTCCAACCCGTACGTGTTGATGAGCCATCATCTGAAGAGAACGATTCAAATTCTCAAAGGTATCAAAGGCGCTTATGAATCTCATCATAACTTAACGATTACAGAAGAAGCGATTGAAGCGGCTGTTAATCTTATCTACCCGATACGTCACTGAACGGTTCTTACCGGACAAAGCTATCGATTTGATTGATGAAAGCGCCTCCCGTGTCCGTATGTACCGGATGCCGCAACCTGCGGATATTGAAGATGCGTATGAAGAACTACGCAATGCTCGTGAAGAACGGGATTACGCGGTAGAAAAAGGTCAAACTGATGTTGCTGAGAACTGGAATCTTCGTGAAACAGAAATCCAACAGCGGCTTGATCAAATGCGAGTAAACTCAACGCAAGGCGAAGGTGTCAACGTCACGGCCGAAGATATTGCTGAAGTTCTTTCTATGTGGACTGGGATTCCCGTTTATCAATTCACAGAAGAAGAATCTGCACGACTTTTACGAATGGAAGAGGAACTGCGTAAACATATCGTAGGGCAAGAAGAAGCAATTGAAGCTATTGCAAAGCAGTACGCCGTGCTCGTGCTGGCTTAAAAGATCCACGTCGACCCATTGGCTCTTTTATCTTTTTAGGTCCAACTGGTGTGGGTAAAACAGAGTTGACCAAAGCGTTAGCCAATTTCTTGTTTGGCAGTGAAGATGCATCTGATTCAACTTGATATGTCTGAATTCATGGAACGACACAATGTGGCTCGTTTGGTCGGCTCTCCGCCTGGATATGTAGGCTATGAGGATGCAGGGCAATTAACAGAAGCCGTCCGACGTCGCCCGTATTCGATTGTCGTTTTTGACGAAATTGAAAAAGCACATCCTGAAACATTTAACTTGCTGCTGCAAATTATGGAAGAAGGCCATTTGTCTGATGCCAAAGGTCAAAAAGTCAATTTCCGTAATGCGATGATCATCATGACATCGAATGTCGGCGCAGATACGATTAAACGTGGACCCAACTTGGGCTTTGCATTCCAACGTGATGAAACAACAGAAGAAAAAGCACAATATGCCGATATGCGTAAAACACTTATGGATGAATTGAAACGCCAATTCCGGCCAGAATTCATCAATCGTGTTGACAACATTATTGTTTTCCGACAATTATCGCAAGCCAGATATTCGCAAAATTGTTGATTTCATTTTGCTAGAAGTGAATGATCGACTAGTAGACCATGAACTTGACAATTGAAGCAACGGCTGAAGCACGTAATTGGCTAGGGAAACATGGGTATGATCCTGAATTTGGGGCACGGCCGTTACGCCGGTTGATTCAGACAAAGGTGGAAGACTCACTATCTGATGCCGTTTTATCGGGCAATTCGAACCAGGTGATGTGATTGTGGTAGATATTGATGGTGAAGGAGAAGATGCAAATATCATTCTTCACCAAAAAGAACAACCTGAAACGCCTATAGAAGAAGCTTTACCAGCAATATAAGTTTTTCAGAACACAAAGAAAAAAAGCCCGTCATTAAATGACGGGCTTTTTATTTTTAAATTGAAACTATTGGATTAACGCTCACCCATCAATGGGAATAATCAGCAAATCACCAACTTCAATATGATTCGCATCAGAAATATCGTTAATCAACAAGACTTCTTGCACTGAAACCTCATACATGGCACTGATTGCAGTTAGGCTATCACCAGATCTAACTTTATAAGCATATTGAACAGACCCGTCGGCACCTGATACTGGCAACAAATATAAATGCCCTTGATGTGCCATAGTCGATGGTGTAAATGTGGGGGGAAGCGGCGGGGTCGGCGTCGACTCCACCCGAGGTGCCTCCTCAAAGGAGACCGTCCCATCCACAATTATCTCAGTACCATTATTATCAATGGATACTGGTATGACCGAACCACTGCCACAAGCAATTGATACCAAACTCAACAATACAAGAGAAAAAACTAATACTTTACGCATAAAGCCTCCTCATTATTCTGCTCAGGCTCACACGAACTGCTATTCCTTAGAAATTTCTGGTTCATAGGTTGCATATTTTCTAAAGTTCATGTTTATATGTGACATTATAGCAAAGATCATGATCAGAATAAATATAACCACAAGGTAACATAAAGTAAGCAAAAAGGAAAGTATTGTAGGTAGATATGCCCAACTAAATAGGAAGTAAGTCCTATTATGTCTACCGTGAACAAGGCGCTAATAATGCCTTGTTGTGGTTTTCCATCAATTTATAATCAAATTGATGTTACCAGATAAGATCGGACGCTATCGGATTAAGGCAGAGTTAGGGCGCGGTGGGATGTCTACTGTGTATTTGGCTCACGATCCACATTTTGACCGTGATGTAGCCGTTAAGCTGTTCCCACGCGAGTTATTACACCATGGAAATTTTCGACGCCGGTTTAACCGAGAAGCGAAGATTGTGGCGTCACTGGATCATCCTGCTATTGTGCCTGTGCATGATTTTGGGGAACAGGATGGACAACCCTATCTTGTTATGCGATTTATGGCTGGTGGCTCTCTGACGGATAGGTTGATACAAGGGGCAATGCCAATCCATGAGGTTAGCCGAATTGTGTCCAGGTTGGCACCAGCATTAGATGAGGTGCATCAAAAAGGTATTTTACATAGGGATTTGAAGCCTAGTAATATTCTATTTGATCAAAGGAATGATCCGTTTATTTCTGATTTTGGGACGGCTAAGTTTACGTTTGAGCATACGAAGCTGACGGAAACGGGTGGGGCTGTGGGCACACCTGCTTACATGAGTCCTGAACAAATTCAAGGTGAATCTAATTTAGACGGCCGTTCTGACATCTATTCTCTCGGAATTATCTTGTTTGAAATGCTTTCGGGGCAGCATCCCTACCAAACAAATACGCCGATTGGGCTGGCTGTTAAGCATATTTTTGAGCCGATTCCGAATGTGCGCGTGATGCAGCCTGGTCTGCCAATAGCCAGTCAAAATATCATCACAAAGGCGATGGCAAAACACCCTGATGATCGGTTCCAAACGGCCGTTTCCTTTGCAAACCAATTGGCAGATGTGGCGGGAAATGTTGAAGGTGTGGCAGATGGACAACTGGGAGATGGAGAAACGGCCGTTCCCAAGAGCCGTCGTTATGCCTTACTTATTCACACAGATTCCTTCGAAGATTCATTCTTGGCACAATTAAAAAAGCCCAAAAACGACACGAAAAAATTAGTTGGACTACTGGAAAATCCTCAGATTGGCGAATTTCGATGAAGTTACCTCTGTCGTCAACGAATCTGGAGACGAGACACGACGCATTATTTCCCGATTTTTCGCGGGGAAACGACATGATGATATGCTGCTGCTCTATATTTCCGGCCATGCCGCTTTAGATGGGAACGGGCAAATACATTTTGCTTGTAAAACGACAGATCATGAACTTATCCGAGCGACTAGCATCTCAGGCGTGTTTTTGGCGGATGAGATGGATGGCAGTCGGGCAAAACAACAAGCGCTTGTTCTTGACTGCTACTTTAGCAAGGTGCTTCTTTCTGACAAACGCCCTACTCATTACCTGCCTGGGGTTGTGGGCAAAGCGATTGATACCAGTGCCTCGTTTAGCCGGCATGGACAAGATCGGTTAATTTTAAGTGCCAGTGATTCTGTGCATTATGTATGGCAAGGAAATGGTATCAGTGGTGAACCAGAACCTTCACGTTTTTCAGAGTTTTTTATTGATGGCTTGGAAAGTGGCGCGGCTGATGTCAATGATGATGGCGTTGTCACGATTTCAGAACTATACGAATATATCTCTGACCGAGAAAATTCAGCAGCACATACAAATAACAGTCGGCATTCACCCCGAAAATGGGTGGATGATGAAAATGATCAAGTCATCCTAGCTAAAAATCCTTTATCATCACAAGAGCTAATTGCCCAACAACTACCACTTCAAAATAAACAGCCTGGTTCAACCCAATCGGTTAAATCACACTGGGGCAACCGTACCAGACAAAAGTTTCTGTGGGTTAGCACATTTTTAGTTATTGGGTTCTTTTTGATTGTGGGCAGCGGGGAAAAGATGGTTAACGGCCGTTCTACCATCCTAGCCGCCAACGACCCCACCAATACACCGACAGCCGTCACAGTCACAACTGCCACACCAACATCTATACCCACATCAGTTCCGCCAACCGTAACCCTAATCATTGTCCCAACAGAAGAAATCATAGCAGAAGAGTTGATAACGGCCGTTCCCACCATCCACCTCTCCCACCACAACCGAGCTGACCGTCGCAAATACATCAGCCACCCTACTTGCTCAATTCAAGCCTATTTGCCGAGCCAGACCCTGAAGCAGCCGAATTAGCCGTTCTCGAAACAGGTGATGAAGTCAATATTATTGGCCGATCTGAAGTGGGAAATTGGTTCTATGTGCTCAACAATGACGCGATTGCTGGTTATGTTTTCAGCGAACGGATTGCGTGGGCAGGCGATTTTGAAGCATTGCCCAAAGTGCCAATTAGCCCCAATCAACCGACACGACAAGCAACTGTGCAAAAATAATTGTCCAGCTCCTCTCGATTGACCTGTATCCGCTGCCCGGCAATCGGTGTGAAGGGGATGTAGCTTACCGCACTATTTATATACAAGGTCAGGGGGGAAACGGCCGTTATACCTACTATTGGAACAACAAAAAACTAATTGGCCCTATCAACAAAGGTCACGGGTTTGATATCAATAACCTAGACGGTGATCCCGTCATCGGCACCGGTAAAGTTGTGTCAGAAGATGGACAAGTTGCAGAAAAGAACCTCTTCGTCACCGACTTCGGCTGTGGCGATTAATCCAGAAAGTCACGACGCCTCGTCTAACGCAGTCAACACCCCCACCCGCGTGGAAGCAATTGCCAACCCCACCAACAGCCAAAACGCCGTCACCGCATGATGAAATTCCATATTGAACAAATAATGGTCAAAAATTCCGGCCGCCAGACGCACCCACCAACGCCGCATGTAGACCAAGCCACACGCCATCAATACGTGGCTGCGCTTTGATCACTGCACGATTGAAAAACGCATAGACAAACACGCCAATAATGACCGCAAAAAAAGCCAGCAAACCAACCAACCCCATCACTTCCGCAATCGTAAAATAGACATTGGCAACGCCCAGATAAATATCAATATCCGGCGTACCCGCAAAGCCTACACCAAACAGCGGATAACGCTGAATCAAAATCAAAGCATCTTTGTACTCACCAAAGCGCATCTGCGTTGCCAGATCCTGCCCTAAAATGCCTTCTACAAACCGGGACACATACGCTTGCGTAATTGGCAGCAGCAAGAACAGAACCCCTGCTGCAGCCATATATGGAATCAACCGACGATAGCGCAGTATGGCAATAAAGCCAAAGCCAGCCACCAGACCAAACATGGCACTACGCGAAAATGTCAGGATGAGACCCAACAAAATGGTGCCAAATAGATAAATAGGTGAGCCAACGGGGAAATAACGGCCGTTTAGACACCAACTGCGGTCCCGTCAGCGCCCCAATCATCAGCAGCAAGCCGCCCAACACATTCGGATCTACAGACGTACCAATCGCCCGTTCCGACAAAGCTCGGATTCTCTTCGATGTAACGAATCACCCAGCCGCCCGGATACCCGAGGCGTGTGAGCATGTTCAGACCCGTATTCGCCACTTCCTCAGGCAGCAGCCACAATCCAATGGCAATGGCCGCCGCGCCGCTCCCGCCAAAATCACCACCTTCACCAATCGTTCCAGACGAATCCAGGTGGTGCAGTAATCAATGATAATCAAGCACAAACGAAAGACTTAGAATCAATTCGGCAAATTTTCGCAGCAGTGTGGGCGTTAACGGGCCGTTGCTCAAGCCAAAAATGAAAGCAAAAACAGCCACCAAAATAAAGATGCCCAACGGAATCGTCAATGGCGAGGTCACCACGGTACGCTGCCTTCCCGTCACCAACCCCAGCGCCCAAATAGCAAACACCGCGCCCAACGCCACATCCAAAAATGTCGGCGTCACGCCAATGTCGATAGGGCAAGGTGGCAAATGGCAGCAGACAGACGACCAAAATCACGCCCCAAAAGCCTAATTTCGATGTCGCGCAGCACCACCAGCCCCACGATGATAGCCGCAAACAGCGCCGCCCCCGCCAATGGCCCGCCAAAAGCCAGCACTAAACCACCGAAAACGGCCGTTCCCCCCAACAGCAGTCCCATCACCAAAATAGAACGGGTCGGTGGTCACGCCAGGAAGAATTGTTAGAATAAGAACTCATAAATCACCGTTCGCCAGTTTATCCCAAACCATCTTGAATAAACCAACGAAGACACTACAATTAGTAAACAGTGTCTTCACTGTTCAATCGGCGACCTTAAACAAAAAAGGTCGGTCACTCATCTCTCAAGCCACCGACCTACTGTTCACTGTTTACTGATTACTAATCAAACTAAATAATTCCCAGCGCCTTACCACCCTCAATCATCACATCAGCACAATAATCAAGGTCTTCCTTCGTGTGAGAAGCCAAAACACAGGCCCGTAACCGCGAAAGATGAGCGGCACCAACCGGCGCCACAACCGCCTGCACAAAAATACCATTTCGTTGACAATGATTCGCCAAACGCACAGCCGGTTCCACATCACCACACACAATCGGCACAATCGCTGTTTCTGTTTGCAGCAAATCAAAACCAGCCTCACGCAGCTTATTGGCAAAGCCCTTGTAATTCTCTTGCACTTTCTTAACGCGCCACGGTTCTTCTTCAATCACATCAAACGCCGCTTTAGCCGCCGCCGCTGAAGGCGGAGGCACTGCCGCTGAGAAGATAAACGCCCGTGCTTCATGCTTCAGGAAGGTGATCAACTGTTCATTACCAGCCACATACCCACCGGCACTAGGAATTGTCTTGCTCAACGTGCCCATTTTGATGTCTACAGAATCAGGAGGCAGATCAAAATGCTCTTCAATACCATGACCCGTCTCGCCCAATACCCCAATGGAATGAGCTTCATCAATCATCAAATACGCACCATACTTTTTACACAATTTCACCATAGACGGCAGATCAATAATATCCCCATCCATGCTAAAGACAGCATCAGCCACCACCAATGTGCGTTTATCGCGGTCAGTCTCCCGCAACCGTCGTTCCAAATGATCCATATCATTGTGACGGAAGCGCACATGATGCGCCATAGCCAGCATACAACCATCCACAATACTGGCATGATTCAGCTTGTCACTGATAACAGTGTCGCCTTTGCGCAGCAAACTGGAAATCGTCGCCAAATTCGTGGCGTAACCACTGGAATACGTAATGGCTCCATCCGTTTTCTTGAACTTAGCAATACGTTCTTCCAATTGATTATGCAAGTCCAGCGAACCAGCCAACAAACGCACACCATGTGTACCTGTGCCATATTTGTCGATGGCAGCTTTGGCGGCCTCGTTAATTTTCGGATGCCCAATCAAGCCTAAATAAGAGTAGCTACCTAACATGATCATTTCGCCATAATTGATGACATCAACACGGCCGTTTGGCAGCAGTTCTTGGGTAGCTTCTAAATAAAAATAAATGCCTTCTTTTTTATAATAATCAACATCGTGAAGCATTGGTGGTGTCAGAGGGGGTCTTTCACTCGTTTCAGCACTATTCATCCTCATCTCCTAACAAAAACTAAATCCCGCAACAAAAGCATCGGCAATTTAGTCGAAATAAATATCAATCAATCCATCGAAACTGTTTATTAAAAATGAACATCTCAATTTTAACTGTCCCCTGCAAATCTCGCCAGAAAACAATAACCCAGAATAACTCAATCCGTTGCTAAAAAAAAGCCCATTCAGCTGGTGAATGGGCTTTTCGTTTCTTAATGATCCCGTTCTAACACCAAGTCGATGAGACTTTCAAGCTCATCTCTGCGCCTCAGATGGGAGGCACTCGGGTTAGTGCATTTCTGGCTCGCCCCGCCATTTCTTCAGCTTGGAACCTGGCTACTTCGACCGCACCAGATTCACGTAAATTTTGCATCATCAGTTTGAAGGGGTCTGTTTCTTCTTCGAGTTCTAGCTCGGCAACGGCCGTTAACACATCTTCCCCGCCATTCTGAGCCACTGCTACACCCACACCCCGATTCTGGCTCACATCCAACCCAGTCGGTTTCCCCATCGCCTCAGCATCCCCAATAAGATCCAGAATATCATCCACAATTTGGAACGTTAGAGCCCAGGTTATAGGCATAATCAGCCAACGCCTCAACCGTATCTTCATCCGTTCCGGCCAGCAGCGCCCCTAACTTAGCCCGACGCTTCAAACAAACTAGCCGTCTTCAAGCTAATAATTTGCTTATACGTTTCCCGATCCATCGAACCAGACTTAGCCGCGGCCGCTTGCAGCGTTTCACCTTCCACCAACTTTGTACAAGCATCTGCAATAATAACATTCGGTTCAACGCCATAAGGAGCCATCAATTCATACACCTTCGTAAAGAGATAATCTCCTGTCAGCAGCGCAAACGTGCGCCCCCACCGCGCATGAACCGTAATCTTTCCCCGCCGAGTCTGACTATGATCGTTGATGTCGTCATGAACAAGGGTTGCCGTATGCACCATTTCCACAGCCGCCGCTAACGGAATCACAGACTCAATATCCGTGCCGCCAGCTGCCAGATAGCCAAGAAGCACCATGCGCGGCCGCACCCGCTTACCACCAGACGATACAATATGCAGACTCGCATCTTCCAGCACGGCTATATCACTGCGTACAATAGAGGCCAATTGTATCTTCAACAGCTTCCATTCCTTTTTCTAAAATTTCACTTACCATAATGTTTGCCTTGTTCACAACTTTCAATTTTTTTTGAACGCATTGTGTGGATTATAAAATACAGCAGAAAACACGTCAAGCGAAATTTGTGAAACTCTTCTCAAATATTCAAGAAAATTCAATTGTTTCGTGGCTTTTCACTATAGCCCACTCGTGACGATGATATAAGATTATCGAAGATTCGCAAAAGGGGAAGAAACCTGAATCAATAAAAAATCAGGCGGAAAAAATCATGAACGAATTAAAAGAACAGAATAGAGAAAGAAGGCAAAAATCTAGGACGTGGCATCCTCAAAATTGACAGTTTTTTGAATCATCAACTTGATCCCAGCTTTAATGGAAGCCATTGGGGCAGATATTGCCCAACGCTTTGCCCACACCAACCCGACCCGCATCCTCACAGCCGAAGTCAGCGGCATCATTCCGGCTGTCATGACGGGCAAAGCGATGGGCAATCATTCCCGTCGTGTATGCCCGTAAACATAAGCCCATCACCATGATGGAACCTGTTTACATCGACGCGGCACCCAGCCATACCAAAGGCGGTGAAGTGATGCTCATGGTCTCGCCCGAATTCCTAAACGCCGAAGACCGCATTCTCATCGTGGATGACTTCCTCGCCAGTGGACGCACCATCGACGCCCTGGCGCGTATTGTGCAAAGCAGCGGGGCAACTCTGGTGGGCATCGCGGCCGTTGTCGAGAAATCATTTGAAGACGGACGCGAAGCACTAGCCCATTGGGACGTCCCCATCGAAGCCACCGCCACCATCACCAGCATGGATGATGGCAAAATTATCGTCGCTTAATTGCGGGTAGAAACAAGTTAGTCATGATGACTTTAATTCCCTCCCCTCAATCCCCTCCCTTTGGGAGGGGAAGTTCAGCCCCCTCTCCCATTGGGAGAGGGCTGGGGAGAGGGTAATAATCACCAAAACAAGGGACTCTTATGCCACAAGAAACCAGACAACACGATACCATCGTCGTTCTCGACTATGGCTCCCAATATTCTCAACTTATCGCCCGCCGTGTGCGTGAAGCGAATGTTTACTGCGAACTCTTTTCCTGGCGCACTAACGCAGAGACGATCAAAGCGTTGAAGCCAAAAGGGTTCATCTTGAGCGGTGGGCCAAACAGCGTTTACGATGAGGGTGCGCCGACATTGCCCGATTATGTGCTAGAAAGCGGCGTACCGGTGTTGGGCATTTGCTACGGGATGCAACTGCTTTCTTACCGACTTGGCGGCACTGTTGGGCACAGTCAAAAACGAGAATATGGGCCGGCTTCCCTTGAAATTGATGAAGCGGACAATCTTCTTTTTCGTGATTGGGAGTTGGCGGCAAGATTTTCTGCCTCTGACAAAAGACCCACAACAGGTATGGATGAGTCATGGCGATAAAGTGGAAGCGTTAGCGCCTGGATTCCATCCCATCGCCCACACGAGCAATTCTCCTTTTGCGGCGGCCGTTAATCCAGAGCAAAATTATTATTCTGTGCAATTTCATCCTGAGGTGGTGCATACGCCACAGGGGAAAGTTGTGTTGAAAAATTTTGTGCAGGAAATTTGTGGCTGCCAACCGGATTGGACGCCTGCTAACTTTATTGAAGAGCAAGTTGCCGAAATTCGGCAGCAAGTGGGCGACGGGACGTGTGGTTTTGGGCTTGAGCGGCGGCGTTGATTCGGCTGTGGCGGCGGGGCTGCTGCACAAAGCGATTGGCGAACAGTTGATTTGTATCTTTGTGGATCATGGCATGTTGCGCAAGAATGAAGCGCTGCAAGTCATTGAAACGTTTGGCCGCGAACAGGGCATGAATCTCATCGCGGTGAATGCGGTTGAAGAATATTTGGAAGCGTTGGAAGGCATCACAGAGCCAGAACGGAAACGAAAAATCATTGGCGAAAAATTTGTGCGTATTTTTGAGCGGGAAGCGAACAAGTTGGGCAAGATTGACTTTCTGGCGCAAGGAACCATCTATCCAGATGTGATTGAAAGCGCGGGTAAAGATAAGAAAGATGCCCATGTCATCAAAACGCATCACAATGTGGGTGGGTTGCCAGATGATATGGATTTTGAACTGGTGGAACCGCTAAATTTGCTCTTTAAAGATGAAGTGCGCCGTATTGGCACAGAGTTGGGTTTGCCGGACAGTATCATTTGGCGGCAGCCGTTCCCAGGGCCAGGGCTGGCTATTCGTTGTTTGGGCGAAATTACGTGGGAACGGCTGGAAACGTTGCGCGAGGCGGATGCCGTGTTTGTGGATGAACTGCGTAATGCAGGTATGCTCAGATTTGGCACTCAACAATCGTTTGCGGTGCTGCTGCCGGTGAAGAGTGTGGGCGTAATGGGTGACAATCGAACTTATCAGGAGGTGATTGCGCTCAGAGCCGTTACCACGGAAGATTTTATGACGGCCGATTGGGCCAGACTGCCTTACGATTTACTGGCGCATGTGAGCCGTCGCATTGTGAATGAGGTGCCGGGTGTGAATCGGGTGGTATTGGATATTACCTCGAAGCCGCCGGGAACGATTGAGTGGGAATAGGTTGCAACTCCCACTGAATTGATGCGTATATTTGAGTAGTTGAAACTTGCTTTGGCGAAAACGGCTTTAAACGATTATTACCCGTTCGCCTTTATATGTAAACAATTATTGTTTACTTTCCTGTGGAGGGAATCATGGATTACGGTGAAATTATCACCCGCGCGTGGAACATTACCTGGAATAACAAATTTCTGTGGGTGCTCGGCTTTTTAGCGGCACTCACGAGTATCGGCAGCAACAGCAATACCTTCCAAAACAGCTACAACGAAAGCGATTTTGCTAATCCGCAAATGGCCGCGCAAATGGGTGCGTTGATATTTGGGCTCATGTGCGTTTTCATGATCATCGGCATTGTTTTGTGGCTGTTGAGTGTTGCCGCTCGTGGTGGCCTGATTGATGGCGTTAATCGCATTGACGACGGCGAGACAGTTACATTAGGCGAAGCGTTTTCGGCTGGCACCAGCGCCATCTGGCGTTTGATTGGTGTCTATTTCTTAGCTTATTTACCCATTATTATTGTTGGCATCGTGATAGCAGTTATTGGCATTTATGGCGATTGGTGGGGCGGTTGGTGGGGCTATTGCCATGGATACCTTAACTCAAAATCCAGATGAAGCAGCAGCAGTCATCGCTGGCAGCATGGGTCTACTTGGACTTTGCATGTGTCTATTGATTTGTATCCTCATTCCCGTGAGCATTGTGCTTTCTTTTATTGCTGAATTTGCAGCTCGTGCCACGGTCATTCAGAAGATGCGTATCACGGAGAGTTTGAGCCAGGGCTGGACTATTTTCAAGGCAAATCTCGGCCCTATCCTTCTTCTGGCGCTGATTATGTTTGTTATTGGCATCATTGTCAGTTTTGCGCTCGGTATCGTGATGCTGCCTTTGTCACTCGTTGTCTTTGCACCGATGATTACTTCCATGTTCCGTGATGGCACGATGGGTGGTATGAATATGGCATGGACAATTGGCGGTTCGTTATGCCTGGGCATTTTTGGCGCAGCCCTTATGTCGGTGGTGCAAACCTGGACTTCTGCTGTGTGGACACTGGCCTACAAAGAGTTCACAGGCAAAGATCCCGATAACATGCCGGTAGAAAAATTAGCTTAAGTAAACGGCCGTTGGTAACATTCCTAACCATTAACTAAATGAGGGCGCACAGCAGTGCGCCCTTTTCACATCACATTATGGATTTGGACTCTTACTTTCACGTTCCTGGCAGCTATTATGGCGACACAAGTTTTTGTGGGCGCTCGGATTGCTGCCAGCCATCACGCATATCATCGGGGCTTTGCTACAGCATTGGCTCAAAGGTTATGTGCAACAAGATTTAATCCCCATTTTTTCAGGCGCCAATCCAGAAGATCTGCTATTTGCCGAAGAGTTGCCTATCTTTCAAGATTTGGCAGCAGAGTTTTTCCGGGGCGAAGTTCTTGATCATGGGCATGATTTGGTTATTTCTGGCGCTCGTCGTTTTTTGGCTGATTTTTACGTTAACAGAAGCATCTATCATTGCGGCCACGTTGCATTTAGACCATGACCATCCCATCAGCTTAAAACAATCCCTTTCGATTGGCTGGAAATTTGTGGGCAAGTTTATTGCCATTGATGCCTCGTCTTCTTTCCCTGGTTTGCTGCTGGCTCTTGCAGCGATGATTTTGGCGCTGATTGTGCTGCTAGGCGCCGTAGGCATGACCACGCAAGGCGCTACTATGGAATCGATAACGGCCGTTATGGTAATCGGTTTTGGTTGCGTGTCTTTGCTCGGCTGCTTGCTCATGCCGTTGGGCTTTTTGACGATGCAGTTCCGCACGTTGGCGTTCCGCGACACGGCCGTTTTCGGAGGCACCATTCGCGGCAGTGTGAAACACACCTGGCAGGTCGTCAAAGCCAATTTGGCCTCAGTGATGATTTTGATTGCGATCATGTGGGGCATTAACTACATTTTCGGCTTGGTGACGGGTTTTATTACGGTACCATTGGGCGCAGCAACGGCCGTTTCCCTTTTCAGTGGCAGCGGTTCCATCGGCAGCAGTTTCGTCAGTTTTCTCAGCCTGTTCGTCGCCCTGCTGCTCGCCATTCCCAAAGCACTGCTCTTTGTCTACATCGGCATCGCCTGGACGTTGGCCTACCTGGATTTAACGAAAGATGATGAACCCCCCGAGGAAACGGTAGCATAATGCGGCTGGGCGTGGACACCGGTGGCACCTTCACTGATTTTGTCTGGCTGGATGAAAACGGCCGTTTTCACATCCACAAGCAGCTTTCCACCCCCGATGACCCATCCGCCGCCATTTTAACAGGCATCGACCTCCACAAAATCCCAGAAACCAGCGACGTCATTCACGGCAGCACCGTCGCCACCAACGCCCTGCTGGAACGACGCGGCGCACGCACCGCCCTCATCACCACCCAGGGCTTTGCCGACGTGTTAGCCATAGGCCGCCAAAATCGCCCCGATTTATATGCCCTTGTGCCGCAAAAGCCAGCCCCACTCATCCCCAAACAATGGCGCTTTGAAGTTCCCGAGCGCGTCACCGCCCAAGGTGATATTCTGCAACCATTGGATATTGCTGCCCTCCAACCCATCCTGGCGCAGTTAGCCGCCGACAACATCGAATCCGTAGCCGTCTGCCTCCTCTTCTCCTTCTTGAGACCAGAACACGAACAAGCAATCAAATTTGAAATCAAAAATTCACCTTTCATCCCTTCGACAAGCTCAGGACAGGCTCCTCATCCTTCATCCCTCCATATCTCCCTCTCTTCCGAAATTTTGCCCGAATACCGCGAATACGAACGCACCGCCACCACCGTCATCAACGCCTACGTAGCACCGCTAATGAGCCGTTATTTGGCACGGCTGGCTGCTGGGGTGCATCCGCGACGGCTGGCCGTGATGCAAAGTAACGGAGGCATCATCAGCGCCCAAACAGCGGGCGACCAAGCGGCACGCACCGCGTTATCTGGCCCGGCTGGCGGGGTCGTTGGGGCGCGATATGTGTCACAATTGGTCGGTTTAAACGACATCATCACCTTTGACATGGGCGGAACCAGCACCGACGTTGCCCTCTGTCCAGGACAACTGCCCACCACTTCAGAAGGCGAAATCGCCAACTTGCCCCTGCGCCTACCCATCATCGACATCCACACCGTCGGCGCGGGAGGCGGCAGTCTGGCTTATGTGGACGCGGGCGGCGCCCTGCAAGTCGGGCCGCAAAGCGCAGGCGCAGACCCTGGCCCCGCCTGCTACGGCAAGAAAGCTTCCACCGCTCCGACCACCACAGACGCCAATCTCATCCTGGGACGTTTGGATGCCGTCCATTTTCTGGGCGGCGACATGACACTGGATTTATCAGCCGCGCAAAAAGCTTTGGCACAACTCGCTGAAAAAATGGGGGCGGATTCCGCAGAAACGACCGCCTGGGGTGTGATTCAGGTTGCCAATGCCAATATGGAACGTGCCATTCGTAAAATCTCAGTGGAACGGGGCTACGATCCACGCCGTTTTACGCTGATACCATTTGGGGGCGCTGGCCCACTCCACGCCTGTGAACTGGCCGCCAATCTGCAAATTCCGCGCATCCTCATTCCGGCTGTGCCTGGTGTGCTGTCCGCGCTGGGCATGTTGGTGGCTGCCCCGACGAAGGATTATTCACGTACGGTTTTGCGGGAGATTGGAGATTTGGGATTAGAGATTGGAGATTGGCTACGCGAAGGGTATGGTGCTTTGCAGGAACGGGCGTTGGCGGAAATGGCAGAAGAAGGGTTTGCCAAAGCGGTTGTAGAACTGCGTTTTAGTCTGGATATGCGCTATGTCGGGCAGTCACACGAGTTGAAGATACCATTTTCGTGGTCTAAACCGGAACAGGTTGTGGCTGATTTTCATGCTGCCCATGAGAACCGGTTTGGCTATCAACAGCCGGATGCTGGTGTGGAAGTGGTGACGATGCGGATAACGGCCGTTGCCCCCGTCACCCCACCGCCAATCAAACCACAACCACTCACCCACACCCCCGCCACCACTGCCTGCCTTGGCGAAAAACAGGTCTGGTTCAACCAAAGCCCGCACCCCACCAAACTGTATGATCGTGACAAATTGACTACCAGGGCATACATTTTCTGGGCCAGCCATTGTTTTTCAGTACGACACGACAGTTGTGATCACGCCAGAATGGAAAACGGCCGTTGACGCCTACGGCAATCTCATCTTAACAATCAACTGAGAACAGTCCACGAATAACGGTAACCACCCGCGAACTATCCAAATTAAAAAAACGAGCAACAAAAAAAGGCGCACCCCGAAAGATGCGCCCTTCTGACTTCTGATTTCTGCCGTCTACTTTTGCAGATTATCCTTCTTCTTGGCGGTCTTTGGCGGCCTGGGCAGCAATTTGCTCTTGCAGATGAGATGGTACATTGCCGTAATGGTAAAACTCCATCGAATAAACCCCACGACCCTGCGTCATTGACCGCAAATCTTGAGCATAGGTCTGCATTTCAGCCAACGGCACTTCCGTCACCACAATACTCTTAGTGCCTTCCTGGTCAATACCCAGCACACGAGCACGACGCGAATTCATATCGCCCATGATGTCGCCCATGTAGTCAGCCGGCACTGTCACCGTAGCCTTGTATATTGGCTCAAGCAAAATCGGGCCAGCACCCATCATCGCCTTCTTGAAGCATTCACGACCAGCAGTTTGGAACGCGATTTCTTTAGAATCGACAGCATGTTCCTTACCGTCAAAAATAATGGCTTTTACACCGACCACATTGTAACCCGCAATCGGGCCTGATTCTAACGCCTGTCGGCAGCCCTTTTCTGTGGCTGAGACGAAGGGAGCCGAGACAGAGCCACCAAAAATTTCGGATGAAAACTCAAATTCAGCATCATCACCCAACGGTTCTAACCGCAGATATACCTTGCCATATTGCCCCGCACCACCCGTTTGTTTCTTGTGGGTGTAATCAGCAGAGTTTGACTTGGTGATGGATTCGCGATAAGGCACTCTGGGAAGCGTGGTATCCAGTCCTACACCAAATTTAGAATGCGCTTTTTTGATGGCAATGTCTAGATGCGTCATCCCCATACCAGAAAGGATGGTTTCATGGGTAACATGTTCTGAATGCCATTCCAACGTGGGGTCTTCAGCTACCAGACGGGTCAGCGATTGGCTTAATTTAGCTACATCTGATTGGGTATGAGGATGAATGGCTACAGATGCGATAGGATTGGGCTGTACAACGGGCGCAATTTTGAGATGCTTGTTCTTCTCACACAAGGTTTCGTTGGTGGCAACGTCACCTAGTTTTACCACAACGCCAATGTCACCTGCATGTAATTTGGCAACGGCGGCTGTCTCTTTGCCCGTTACAACCTGTAAGTGACCAACTCGAACTTCTGAACCCAATTCAGCCGCCCAATAACGGGAATCGGAGTCTAAGGAGCCGCCAAATACGCGAATATAACTGGCTTTGCCATACGCATCTTCGCGAGTTTTGAAGACAAATGCGGCCAAGGATGATTGATCGCTAACCTCAAAGGTCACTTCTTCACCGACAGCGTTGGTGGCAGTAATAGCGCGTTCGTTAGGCGCAGGCATAAGTTGTGCCAGCACTTCCAATACCGGTTCAAATGCGATGCCAGATTCTGGGGCGCTGAAAAGAATGGGGGTCAGCAAACCTTGCGCCATGCCCCCTTTCAAACCGGCAATAATTTCTTCGTGGGTTAATTCTATGTCTTCAAAGAATTTTTCCATCAAGGCGTCGTCACCTTCGGCAGCGGCTTCAATCAAGGCCATGCGTGCTTCTTGTGCCGCATCAACCATGTCATCGGGTATAGGCGCAACTTGCGATTTCTCGCCTATACGGGCTTCCATCTTAAACAAGTCAATAATGCCGGTGAAGGTGGGCCCTTCACCAATTGGCAATTGCAAGTTGACAAAGTTGCCTTCCAGGTTTTTGTTGATGCTCTCCATTACACGGAATAGACGCACAGTGTCTCGATCCATTTTGTTAACCAAGATGATTTGAGACAAACCACGATCTGAAGCAGCTTGGCGAACAATTTCGGTACCAACTTCGACGCCGGAGACGGCTTCGACAAAGATCAAGGCGCTGTCGGCAACATACAAAGAGCTGTTAACTTCGCCTATAAAGTCCATGAATCCAGGGGTATCAAGCATATTGATCTTGGTACCCTTAAATTCTATGGGAGCCAGAGCCGCAGATACGGAACTGTGACGCTCTATTTCTTCATCATCAAAGTCCATAACGGCCGTTCCAGCCTGTACACTACCCATACGAGTGGTAGCACCAGTGTTGAATAACGCCCGTTCAACAAATGTTGTCTTGCCAGAACCATTATGGCCAACTAGAGCAACGTTACGAATCTTGCTAGTTTGGTATTCTTTCATTGGTAGAAAAACCTCTTTGGATTTGGGATTTTGACTCGATTTTGACTTTCGTATTATTTGTGGAATTTGCTCCACGTCAGGTGTATTAGTCACCTGTCGAATTCCTATTAGTGCACATGTGAGGATTATACTTTCCTTTGGGAAAACTGCCCAATCAGGATATGAATTGTTTTGGACAGTGTATGCCTATGCAACGGCCGTTTTCCATTAACCGCAACAAGTGCAAGCAATATGCGTATAGCTCTCATCATAGAATCATACTTATCATGGTGTGATTGGAGGGTTTACCAATGTCTGAAAAATTTAAAGAACCAATCGAAAAAGATCCTGATGATTATATGTATGAAGAACCCAAAGAACCGAAGACCAAGGCGACGAGGTAGTCCGTCTTTATTTGGGCCGATTGTGTTGATTGCTATCGGCGGTTTCTTTTTGCTCGTCAATTTGGGGATCATTCAGGATTATAGTTTTAACTGGACGGGCGTTTTGCAATTGTGGCCGTTGTTCTTGATTCTTATTGGCCTCAATATTATTGTAAAACAAGCGCCCCAACCGTTAGGCGGTCTGTTGAGTGCTTTTGTGGGGCTTGTTGCTATTGGCATTTTTGGCTATGTGCTTTTATTTGGGGAAGACAATGCCACGCTCAACCGGTTTGGCATCAGCAACAATCCGACTGAGTATCAAACCGAACAAATCGATTATGCGCCTGAGGATGTGGAAACGGCCGTTATCAAAATCGATTTCGGTGCGGCTGGTGGTGATGTCTCTTCATTAGTAGGTAGCAGCAGCCTCATCGCAGGGCAAGTCTCCTATTTAGGCGACCTTGTTTTTGATACGAGCACTTCCGGTAATCATGCTGAGGTATTTTTAACTGAGAAAAATGAGGGCTGGGCGTGGCTTAATCCGGCCAATTGGGATTTTGGTGAACAATCTACCCGTTGGGATTTAGGCATAAACCCGACGGTGGAAACGGAACTGCGTCTCGATTCTGGCGCGGGTTCCGTAAATTATGATTTGGCTGGGTTGTCATTAAGCTATCTCAACATTGATGGCAGTGCAGGCAGTGCCAATGTGACACTACCAAATGGCGTGTATGACGTGGATTATGACCAAGGGGCTGGCTCTCTGAAAATGACTTTGCCGGAAAACGGCCGTCAAACAGTGGATATTGATGGCGGTGCGGGCAGTATCACGCTGTATTTACCTGCGGAAATGGCCGCTCAAATTGAAATTGATAGCGGCGCGGGTAGTTTTAATCCTGGCCCACGTTTCACCCAAGTTAGCGGTGATGATAAAAATGAAGGTATCTGGGAAACAGAAGATTACGACAACGCCGATGATCGAGTGCAACTCATTGTGGATATTGGCGCAGGCAGCGTCACTATTCGAGAACCGTAAAGGGTTGCAGGGTGGCAGTTGTTAAATCTCTCTGAATAATCTTCACTTTGCCACCTTGCAACTTATTCTCTATTTTGCCAAATTTTTCATGTGCAGCAACATGGCACTAATGCCATTCAGGCGCTGACCGGTTAGCACCGTTTGTAATCCCATTTTCAAATAAAATTCATTGGGAATCGCTTGTATTTCGGCAGAGGTGAGACCATCCATGCCCAGTTGCAGAATGCGGGCAAAACCGCTGACGGTGGGTGCTTCCGGGGGGATGTCGAAATGGTAATGGTAACGGCCGTTATCCCTTTCAGCATAAATAAACACCGGCGTAATACACTCATGCACCTCCTCCATCTCATCCCGCTTATCGGCAAACTGCTCTGGCAGCGGCGGCAATGCTTCAGCAAATTCTAACAGATATTCCAGTTTTTCTTGACCTGCACAAAAGCTAAAATCTTCAACGATTTCTTGTAATCTGGCTGGTAATTCACTCATACTATCTTTCCTTTTTGTTTTGTTTTATACAACATTGTACGCAAAACTATATCAAGACGCACAAAATTTTCTTTGCTAAATCCCATCTTCCCTTGTACCATATCTTCATTCTCGCAACCAACTTATTTGGCAGTCAACGTTGCCATCAAAAAGGAAACCTATGCGTCAATATCTCGATTTAATGCAACATATTCTCGACAACGGCGTGCGCAAAGAAGACCGCACGGGAACCGGCACCCTCAGCATTTTTGGCTACCAGATGCGCTTCGATTTAAGCGAAGGCTTCCCCGCCGTCACCACCAAAAAGCTCCATTTTCGCTCCATCATCCATGAACTGCTCTGGTTTCTGCAAGGCAGCACCAACATCCAATACCTGCACGACAATCGCGTGACCATTTGGGATGAATGGGCAGATGAAAACGGCGACCTCGGCCCGGTTTATGGCTATCAATGGCGCTCCTGGCCTGACGGTAACGGCCGTTCCATCGACCAAATCACCCAACTCATCAACAGCCTCACGCCACAACCCGGACTCCCGCCGCCACATCGTCAGCGCCTGGAACGTGGCTGACGTGGACAACATGGCTCTGCCTCCCTGCCATTTGCTCTACCAATTCTACGTTGCCGACGGCAAACTCTCCTGCCAGCTTTACCAACGCAGCGCCGACGTGTTCTTGGGCGTGCCTTTCAATATCGCCTCCTACGCCCTGCTCACCATGATGGTCGCCCAAGTCACCGGCCTGGAACTGGGCGACTTCGTTCATACCTTCGGCGACGCCCACCTCTACCTCAACCACCTGGAACAAGCCCAGCTGCAGCTTTCCCGCGACCCGTACCCGCTGCCCCACATGCAAATCAATCCCGAACGTCACCTCCATCTTCGACTTCCAATACGAAGATTTCAAACTTATCAATTATCAATGTCATCCGACTATTAAAGCACCAATAGCTGTTTAATAAAGACTTGAGATTAGAGATTAGAGATTGGTCACGGCTGTCTTAATCTCCAATCTCTAATCTCCAATCTCCCTATGAAAATTTCAATGATCGCCGCCATGGATAAAAATAAAGTAATTGGGCAAAACGGCCGTTTACCCTGGCGGCTTCCGGCTGATATGCAACGATTCGTGGCCTTGACAATGGGGAAACCTGTCATCATGGGGCGCAAAACGTATGATTCCATTCCAGCCAAGTTTAAGCCGCTGACAGGGCGCACCAACATCATCATCACCCGCAATCCTGACTATGAAGCGCCCGGCTGCCTTGTCGTGGATTCGCCGGAAGCGGCGCTGGCGGCGGCTGGCGATGCTGAAGAAGTGATGATTGGCGGCGGCAGCACCATCTACGAAGCGTTCCTGCTCCAAGCCGACCGCCTCTACCTCACCATCATCGACGAAACCTTCGACGGCGACGCCACCTTCCCCACCACCGAACAAATCTGCTGGTGTATCATCCACCAAGAAACTCACAAACCGGATGAAAAGAACAAATATCCCATACCAATTTCTGACTCTAGAAAGAAAGGAGATTAGGGATTAGAGATTGGAGATTGGGAATCGCACATCATCTCCAATCTCCAATCTCCAATCTCAATAGCTTCATGGACACACTCAATCCCAACATCCCCTCAACCGAACTCTCACGATTGCTGACAACGGCCGTTACCAAAATGAGCACCTATCACCTGACCCTGCTCACTCCCCAACTGCTTTTGCGCGTGATGCTCGATGACGAAACACGCCGTCGGACATAAAATTCTCAAGCAATTGCAAAAAGAACGCGGCTTCACCTGGGACAATCTCGTCGCGCAAGTCGAGCAAGTGACTCATCTCAGCAAAGGGCGCGACGCCAACTTCCAATTTACCGATGACTTTGGCAAACACAACCCCCTCTCCGACGAAATGCTAGTCGTCATCGACGAGGCGCTGACCCTGGCGCAATCTCGTGAAGAACTCAAAGCCAGCAGCGGTCATGTTCTGGCGGCGCTGGCCCAGAAAAACGTAACCACCTACGCCGTACTGCAACGCATCGGCATCACGCCAGACGCCGTCATCAGCCACCTGGAAGAAAGCGGCGAAGATGGCACCGCCATCATCACCGACTTTGTGACCGAAGCGCAAGCAGGCAATGCCCACGCCGTCTATCAGCGAGAACAACTGCTGCAAGAGCTGATTAGCCTGCTCTCCCTCTCCCAAAAGCGCCATGTCATCCTCGTTGGCCCCGAAGGCGCAGGTAAACGCACGCTTGCCTACAGTCTGGCGCAATTGTTGGCCGAAAACAAAGGGCCAGCCAACCTGCGCTCCCTCGTCGAAATTAACGAGAGTGCCCTGCTGGAAAATCCACTGGCGGCTATGCGCGTGGCGATGCGCCGTGCCAGCAGCGGGGTTTTGCTCGTCCCCGGCATCGAGCGCTTCTTTGCCGACCGGCTCCGCGCCCGTTTGCCAGAACAAGTGAGCCGTGAACTGCACAAAGCGATTTTGGGCAACGATCATGTGGTCATCGGCACGACCACACTGGCTCATTTTGACCGACTATACACCGAGCCACTCATTCGCCAACAGACCAACCGTCTCGACGTACCCGCCGCCACCCACGCTGAAGCCACCGCCATGCTCCTTTTCCACCAACAGCGGTTGGAACAAGAGTATGAGATTGAAGTGACACGGGAAGCCTTGGAAACGGCCGTTACCCTCGCCAGTCAATACATCAAAACCATCGCCCTGCCCGCCGCCGCCATCCAACTAGCGGATCGCGCCAGCGCCATCGTCCACATGGTCAAAGATGAGCACATGGCAAATTTGCCAGAAGTGAAACCCGACGGCCGTTTAGACAGCGAAGACGTCATGATCGCCGCCAGCCAGATGACCAAGATACCCATCACCAAGCTCAACAAAGATGAACGCGGAAAATACGCCAACATGGTTGAGCATCTGCATCAACGCATCATCGGCCAGGACGAGGCGATTCTGGCCGTCAGCCGCGCCGTCAAAACAGCCCGTGTGGGCTTGCGTGATCCCAAACGGCCGATTGGCTCCTTCCTCTTCCTCGGCCCCAGCGGTGTGGGTAAAACAGAACTGGCAAAAGCATTGGCCGAATTCATGTTTGGCACGGAAAAGGCGATGCTCGTCCTCGACATGAGCGAATATCAAGAAGAAGCCAGCATCAATCGGCTCATCGGTGCGCCCCCTGGCTACATCGGCCACGACGAAGGCGGCCAGTTGACCAATTTTGTGCGCGAAAAACCGTATACCGTCGTCCTGTTTGACGAGGTAGAGAAAGCCCACAACCGCGTTTTTGATGTCATGCTACAAGTGTTAGAAGAGGGTCGCCTCACTGACAGCCAGGGGCGCACGACAACGTTCAGCGAAACCGTCGTCATCATGACCAGCAATCTCGGCTCCCGCCATATGCTCGTACCTGTCATCGGCGAGGTTGAGCGCGAACTGGTGCTAAACGACGTAAATACTTTCTTCCGCCCCGAATTCCTCAATCGGCTGGATGAAATCATCCTTTTCCACCAGTTGGCAAACGACCAACTTGAAAAAATCCTCGGATTCATGCTTAAAAAAGAGATGAGCCTAGCCAGCAATCAGGGCATAGAGTTGGAACTGACGGAAGCGGCCAAACAGTGGTTGCTCGCCCAAAATGATCAGCCAGAATATGGCGCACGTCCTCTACGCCGTATCATCGCCCGCCACCTGCGCGAACCGCTGGCCGATTTCCTCTTGAGCGAGGGCGGCGGCATCAGTGCAAGGTCAGCAAACGATCATCATCGTTGATGCTGGTGAATCTGGTCTAAATTTCGACATCGAACAAAAATCCTCGTAACATATCGCATTTGCAAGAGAACGCTCGTATTGCCGAACGGCACGCGGGTTCCTACATCAAACCAATTGGAGAACACCACATGACAGAACAGAAAGCTGAGCTGAAAACAAAGTTGTCAGAAAACCGCACCGCCCTGTTCGCGCTTTTGCAGGGATTGACAGATGGACAGTGGGAAACGGCCGTTTTCTCCGAAGAAACCATCTGGACAGTCAGCAGACATGGTGCGGCATCTGGAAAGCGCAGAACGCAGCATGATTGCCCTCATGGCTGGCATTCAACAGGGCGGCGAAGGCGCACCCGAAGATTTCGATTTAGCCCGCTTTAACGCCAGCCGCCTCAAAAAAGCGGCAGAACAAGCATCCCCCTGAATTGATGGTGGCGATGGAGAAAAATCGAGAAGATTTGCTGGCGTTTATGGATTCGCTAACAGAAGAAGATTGGCAGAAAAAGGGGCGGCATGGCAGCCTGAAAATCATGACCATCGAAGAAATTTGCCACATCATTGCCGATCATGAAGCCACCCACGCCGCAGATATTAGCGCCGCCCTCGGCAACTAGGCAAAAAAAATGAGATGTCCCGAAAGCGGGCGCTTTCAGGAACATCTCTGGGGGGGGGAGCCAAAAGAAGTTTAGCATAAATATTATTTTCGTCAAACAAATAATAAAAATTAATTTTCCACTCATTTTTACTAAAAATATACTTGGGTAACCTATTCTATACTGCCAACGGGCATAATCTGACATTTTGCCTTCTGTTTGCATGTGGCAAGTTGCAGGTTGCAAGTGATTTTTTCCAGAGTAACTTGCCACATGCCACTTGCAACTTGCCACCAATTAAAAATGTAACTTTATAACCACGCTGAGTATAAGTTAGAGCGCCGGTCTTTTTCGTTTTTTTTATTTAGAATTCATGGCTCATTAACGGCCGTTTAGCAAGACTCATCTATCATTAAACCAGTTACCAGTTTATTTCTGTTGGTCTGACGCCAACATAGAGAATGATGGAGGAGCTTCATGCAACACACAGCAGTTTGGAACAGTCGGTGGCAAGCCTTGGCCACAACCCTGGATGAGATGGAGAAACTTTATAAAACGCTCGAAAACCCCACTTTTAACGCCCTGTCAATCTGCCTCAAAACCTTCGGCGGGGATCAATTTGAGTTTTTTGTGACGGGTTTTGACAACGGCCGTTTGCTTCTCTCGCCCGACTTCCCCCCGGAAAATATTTTCCGGGCAACATTGGATCAAGTTAGCTATGACATAACGGCCGTTCAACAAGCCGTCGATCAGCGCAAGGATGGCTTTCCCACTATGAAAAGCGCTCTGGCCATCGCCGATGGACTGACCCAAAATGCGCTAAATCTGGGCATCGACAGCAAGCTCGTTAAGCCAGCCGCGACCATCGCTTATTTCATCAAAGCACCCAACATTCGGGTGATCCCGTATGCGCCGGTGGCAATTGTTGGCGTGCCGTATACCTGTTTCACCACTGTGCGTGATTATTTAGCCACCCCGCATGAAATCGGCCATTACATCTATCATCAAGGCGCAGGTATCGCTTCTGATCTGCACAATCTATTGCCCGTAATGCCCGCCTGGGGCGCAGGCTGGTTGGAGGAGATTTTTGCGGATGTGTATGGTTGTTTGGTAGCCGGCCCCGTTATTGGCCTCGATTTTGAAGACTTGCTGTCCGACAACAGCTTGGCAAGCTTCATCACCAGTGATGGCGAGCATCCGGTTGACGCGATACGGCCGTATATTTATACGAAAGTGCTGAAGGAAATGGGCTTTATCAATGCGGCGGCGGCGTTGAACAAACGTTGGCGCAACATTTTGCTAGAACGCGGCAATCCCCAAAGCTTTTCTCCTGACGAAGCGTTTGGGGAGGTGCCGATGGCTGTCGCGAAGCAGTTTGTGGAGGAAACGGCCGTTGTCATTCTGGAATACTTAAAAAAACGCGGCGCTCCCACCAGCCAAACATGGACTCAGGATTTACCCACCCCGGACACTAATCCAAATGAGCTTTACAAAGCGTTTGCCAACAACCTAACCAACCTGGCAAAAACCCCGCTCAACAAACTCCAGGTCGATACAGATGAGGGCAAACTCTTTGTGGTACTGCCTGATGGGGAAAAGCGAAATCAGCGAAAAACAGGGGATACACAAACCTGGATTGATTGGGCCAAGGAACAAAGCCGTAATCACCCCAAAGAGACACTGCCATTTTCAGTATGGAATGGCATCTTCAACGCCGGTGGCTGGCCCATCAAAGGGCCAGAATGTGGTGGTGGAAGCGGAAGCTGTTAATTTTGTAGCCACGGCATCCTTGCCGCGCAGGTGTAAATGTGTCAAGGATGCCGCGGCTACTGTAAAGATGAATTCGTCATAGAAATGAACCATGTCTGTATCTACAATAAAATGCCGAATATACACTAGGTAAACCACAAAAAGTTCTTAAAATTACCAACACGCAAAATTGTGGTTTCCTTCAAGGAAAAGCGGGTTTTGCACAATTTTATTTCCAAAAACTTTCCCGCTTTTACCTAACTATTGTTCATCCAAGTATCAATCACACGAGCCCAATGCTCATTATTCAATTCCAGGGCAATTCTTTGGGAAGCTAGCCAATTTTCTCTTGCCAGCTCAGTCTCACCTAAACCTTGATAAGCCTTACCAATATTGCCCAGAGCCCAAGCCATCCCGAGTTGATCTGAAACCTGCTTATATAATCTCAATGATTTTTCACTGTAACTTAAACAATCCTCAAAATTGCGAGTATCTCGATAAATAAAACCTATTTGCAATAAAGCATTTGCCTGTGAAGCTATGTCCCCCATTTTTTTAAACATAGCCAAGCTTTTTTGTACTTGCTCTAAAGCCAATGTAAATCGCTTATGTACACGATTTGCATAGGATAAAACATACAGAAGCGTTGCCAATTCTCCCTGATCTCCTTCTTCTTCAGCCAACGCATAGGCTCTTTCCCCAATTGATAGTGCCAAGTCAAAATCTTTTACATTACAATTGGTAATTACCAAATCATGGAGCGTCCGTATTAAATCTATATTACTGTTTATTTGTTCCTGAATTAAGCGTGCCTCATTGCCAATTTGCAAAGCCAAATCATATTTTCCTAACCGACTCATTAAAATTGCCTGGCGATACTTGATTTGCCCCACACCTTTTTGATCATTCAACGCTTGTTTCACCCGCAAACAGCGTTCTAACAGTTCTTCTGCCATCTGGTATCGTGCCTGAAAAATATGGATGCGTGCCAAATCATATTGGATGTCAGAAACAGCTACCAAGTCCGCCAATTCCTCAAAAATAGAGAGTGCCGGTTCAAAAAATGCACGGGCTTTGTCATATTGCCCTTGTTCTAGCACAGACATTCCCCGCCAGTAAAGGTTGATACCTATTTGCTCGGCATTCTCCAGCGCCAGTGCGCCTTCATGTGCAAGCTGGTAGGCATGCTGTGCTCTGTCAAACAAAGCCAGAGCAAACCAGGCTTGGTTTAAATTTTGGTTGACGCGGAACAATACGTTCCACAAGCTCTGTTCAGCCATAATTTGAATTGAAGCCTCTAAATTGTCCCACTCTTCACCCAGTTTTTGGTAATCGGTGCCGTAACTATCGGTATAGCCTGAATAATAGTCCACCATCCGCAGAGAAGGCGCTTGTCTATCTATCAATTTCTCGTCAGCAAAATGGAAGAGTAAGGTATGTTGGCGGTAACTTTCGTTTCCTTGCTCAATTAACAAGGAACGTGTCGCTAAGGTATCGAGATGATCCTGCATCACGTAAAAATCGAGGTTAGCGATGTGGGCCATGGCTTTGGCGGTGAAGGAACGGCCGTTAAACACGGCTACCAAAGCAAATACCTGCTGCTGCACCTGGTCTAGTGCCGTCCAGCTAATATCAAATGAAGCCCGCACCACCCCTTCGCTGTCAGCCGCATCAAGCAGAACGGTTTGCTCCAGCCGGCTTAAAAAGGTCGCTAAGCGCCGTCGCGGACGGGAAACTAAATACTTGCCCGCAATCGCCAGGGCCAACGGCAAATTCTGCAATTTCTGGCAAATCGCATCGGCGGCAACCTGCTCACCTTGTACACGGGTTTGCCCAATGATACTACTGAGAAGGGAACGGCCGTTTTCCAGCGTAAGCACATCCAAGTTAAACAGTTCCGCACCCAACGCATAAGCCATCTCTGCATTGCGGGTGGTGAACAACACCACACACTTACCGTCTGTCGGGAGCAGTGGTTTGACTCGCGCCGCCACATCGACATCATCAATAACGATGAGCGCCTGCTTATCAGCCAATATGTCGCGCAAAGCCGTCAACCGATCTTCGACTTTGGCAATGCTCCTAAAATCATAATCGTAAGCGGCCGCCCAGCGGTCGGCAATCGCTGCCGGATCATTCGCCGCATTTGCCCACAACACACCATCCTCAAACCGATCCTGATTTTGATGCGCCCATTGAACGGCAAACGAGGTTTTCCCAACACCCCCCATACCGGCTATACATATCATCTGAAGGCCATAACCTGATTCTAGTTGAGCCGCTAACTGTCTTAATTCCACATCACGCCCACTAAAGAATGGCACAATAGGCGGCGATTGGAATGGTTTTTCTGCCGTGCGCGTGGATTTAGACAAGCTCAGTGGCTGCGTAACAACCAAATCACTCTCTTCGTTTTTAATTCGCTGCCACAAATCGGTCGTGCGCGGATCTGGCTCTACCCCAACTTCATTTTCCAAGACGGTTCGGCATAATTCATACTGGTGCAAAGCCGCGCTTCGTTGACCATTACGCATATATAGCCACATCAAACTGCGGTACGCTTCTTCTCGCCACGGATCAATCTGCAAGATTTGGTTGGCAGTGTTGATGCCTGCCTCATATTCTTGCATACTCAGGTTGATTTCAACGAGTTTATCTAAAGCAGACAGGGCGTGACCACGATAGCTTTCCCGCTGTGCCAACATCCATTCTTCAAAAGCATAAGCATCGCCAGCCTCGTACCCGTCTAAAAAGTCGCCCGTATATAACTCAGCTATATCGCGCAAATACGCGCGAGCATCTGCGCCGTCCGCATTTTGGATAAACCGGATATGGTTCTCAAATGTTTCTGTATCGAGCAAATAGGCGTCATCGCCGACAAAGGCAATGGTTTGACGGGTGGCTTCAATATACGGAGAAATATATTTGCGAATTTTGTTGAGATCCACGCGCAGACTGAGCAAAGCATCATTTTCTGGTTTGTCTCCCCAAAACATGCCCGCTAATTTCAAGCGCGTTTGTGGCCTGCGGGTGCTTGCTAAATAACAAATCAGACCCTGGGCTTTGGTTGATAACGGCCGTGTTAATTCCTGCTCTCCAAACGTAAGCCTCAATCCCCCAAAAAATCTTAGCTGGAACTCCGTCATTCTCCTACTTCAATCCTTTTTCGTTCAAACTTTTTCAGCGTTAACAAAATCCGTTTCCCATTAACGTTGATTTAACGATGGCTTGATAAAGTCTAAATGTGTTTGAAATTGAGCAGCAACAAACAGGGCAGACAACATCAAGGTAAGAAGTATAGTCTAAAAATCAACGGTTTGTTAGGCAAAAAATTAAACGAAGAAACTTTGAACTCATTCATAAAAAAGCAGGTGACGGTATGAATTTAACCAAGGATTATCAAGTCCATATGCTGCGAATTTGGCAAAATCCATCGGTAACTAATCAACCAGAGAATGCGTTACGCGTCACCATCGAGAATACGAAAACGGCCGTTCGCGTTAGCTTTAGTGATTTTGAATCATTAGCACACTATTTACAGCAACAAATGGAAGTAGAAGCAGTCTAAATTTAGGTTTTACAGAAGCTTTTAGGGCAGGCATCTGTTAGCAATTTGCACACACTTTCTGTAAATTGCGCCATTCCCACTATGGAGTTCCTTCGTAAAACGGCCGTTTCAGGTGTGCCAGCCTAGAAACGGCCGTTTTGCACTTTAAATGCTAGAGCAGCTCAATCACCGTCGCCTCACCTTGCCCAACCCCCACACACAACGTTGCTAAACCAAACTTCATATTCTCGCCAGCACCGGCTCGGCGCTTCATTTCATGCAGCAGCGTCGTTAAAATGCGTGCGCCCGAACAACCCAGGGGATGCCCCAGGGCAATGGCTCCGCCGTTCACATTGGTGATCGCTGGATCCATGCCCAACTCATTGATCACGGCCAGCGACTGCACCGCAAACGCCTCGTTTAGCTCAATCAGATCCATCTCCGCCAGCGACAAGCCGGTGCGCGTTAACACTTTGCGCGTGGCATTCACCGGGCCAAGCCCCATCACGCGCGGATCGACGCCGGCTGCGGCGGAACCCCGCCAGCGTGCTAGTGGTGTCAGCCCCAGTTCTGTGGCCTTCTCCGCCGACATCATGAGCAGCGCCGCCGCCCCATCGTTCAGGCCGCTCGAATTACCGGCGGTGACAGTGCCACCCTGCCGGAAGGCGGGGCGCAGTTTCGCCAATATCTCCATACTGGTCGCTAATTCATACCCATCATTTGTCTTGGTGATGCGCGGGTGTTCGTCGGTGTCCATCAGAAGGGGAGCACCTTTTCGTTGAGGAATGGGAACGGGGACGATTTGGGAGTGGAAACGGCCGTTGTTGATGGCCTCACACGCCCGCCGCTGGCTTTCCAACGCAAACGCATCCTGGTCTACACGGGTAATTTCACCTCCGGTCAGGTCGCCAGCACAACTCATATCGTAGATATTTTCGGCCGTTTCGCCCATCGCTTCCAACGGAAACAAGGCCGCCATTTTTGGATTGGGGTAACGCCAGCCCAAAGTGGTATCGTAGCCTGTAATGTTTCCGGATGGGCCCCAGGCTTGGGAATTTTTGGGGAACGAATAGGGGGCGCGGCTCATATTTTCTACACCGCCAGCGATAAACACATCACCCTCGCCCACGGCGATTGCCCGTGCCGCCTGATTAACGGCGTTTAACCCGCTGGCGCATAAGCGATTAAAGGTGACAGCCGCCACTTCGTGGGGCAA
Source organism: uncultured Chloroflexia bacterium (assembly GCA_963747345.1). Lineage (GTDB taxonomy): Bacteria > Chloroflexota > Anaerolineae > Promineifilales > Promineifilaceae. The sequence continues at coordinate 236,588 of CAVVFA010000036.1, forward strand.
TCCGGCCAATAAGGTCGCCATACGCGCTACGTTCCGGTTATCTTCACCCGCCTGATTGGCACAGCCAAAATAGACTTCTTCGATGAAGGCGGGGTCAATCCCCGCATCCTCAACAACCGCTTTGATGACCAGTGCCGCCATATCGTCAGGGCGTATGACAGACAGTGTGCCGCCATGTGCCCCAATGGGGGTGCGCAAGGCGTTGATGATGACTACTTCTTTCATGATTAGCTCCTGTTCAGTTTAGTGGGTTATGGGGGTAATTATAGCCCGTTCAGAAACGGTTGGCTTGATTACATTTTTAGGTCTTTGGGAATTCGCGGGGTAAAGTTTTTCACTGTTAATTTTTGCAACGAATGACACGAATTAGGTAAAAGCGGGAAAGTTTTTGGAAATAAAATTGTGCAAAACCCGCTTTTCCTTGAAGGAAACCACAATTTTGCGTGTTAGTAATTTTAAGAACTTTTTGTGGTTTACCTATCACTAATTTGGGGTTTAATTCGTGATAATTCGCGGAAATTCGTTGCAAATTCCCGAAGCACCAACAAATCCTAAAGGGTATTTTTTGCTGTACGCTTGTTCTGATTTTGGGAGCGCAGGAGCGCAACTTTTATAAAACGGACAATGGGATGCTTTCCGCTACAGGCTGCGGAACGGGTTTTGGCTTATCAACGGCCGTTCCCGACAAACTCCAGGGACCCGTATATTCAATCTTGACCTGCACGAGTTTCCCTTTGAGATCCCGTGGATCATCAAAGAAGACGAGTTTATTTTGCGGAGTGCGGCTCCGCCAACGGCCGTTGTGCAAATCTTCCACCAACACCTCAACCGTTTCACCCAGCCAGCGTTCCATTTTGCGCTCAGAAATTTGCGCTTGCAGCGCCTCAATCGCATGGAAACGGCGGCGCTTTTCCTCGTCCGACACATCATCTTCCATCCGCCGCGCACTCACCGTGCCCGGGCGCGGACTGTAACGAGCCAGATGAATCTTGTCCAGTTCCAGTTCAGCCAGCAAATCGTAGGTTTTCTGGAATTGTGCGTCCGTTTCGCCAGGAAAACCGACGATAATGTCATTGTGAATCGCTACATCGGGGATGATATGGCGCACGCGACTCACCAACTCGCGGTAGGAATCGGCCGTGTAGCCCCGTTTCATATTTTCCAGCACCTCATCGTCACCCGCCTGAATGGGAATTTCGATTTGGGGCATCACTTTCGGCAAATCGGCGACGGCGTGTAAGATTTTGTCTGTCATGTAATTGGGATGGCTGGTTAAGAAACGAATACGTTCCAAACCGTCGATGCCATTGATAACCCGCAATAAATCGGCTAAGTCTGGGCCATCAGCGGAATTTCCGCCCACGTCATAGCCGTAGCGGTCTACGATTTGGCCGAGCAGCACCACTTCTTTCACGCCTTGGGCGACCAGTGAACGCACTTCTGAAGCAATCTCGCCTACGGGGCGGCTGCGCTCGATACCCCGTTTCTGCGGGATGATGCAGAAGGCACAGGCATGGGAACAGCCATACACCACCGAAACAGGAGCCGAAACCAATTGTTCGCGCTCATGCACGGGCAAAATGATTTCGCCGTCTTGCCACGCATGGCGCTGGGCGGTGAATGCTTCTTCGATGGTTTGGTCTTCGCCAGCCGTCAAATGGGCGACGAGCGGTTGACCATCGGTGCTGGGTTCCATAAAAACATCGACGAAGGGGAATGCTTTTTCCATCTCTTCGTTGCCGCGCACGCCCACGACACAGCCCATGACGGCAATGGTCATATCTGGCCGTTCTTTTTTCAGGGGAGCCATGTTGACGATTTTGTTGTATGCCTTGTCTTCTGACTGTTGGCGCACGGTGCATGTTTGGAAGACGAGAACGTCTGCCTCTTCCAGCGTCGGGGTGGCGCGGTAGCCTAGTTTTTCCAATTCGGTGGCTACGCGCCGCGCATCAGCGTAGTTCATCTGACAGCCAGTTATCCAAAAGTGATAGGTTTTGTTCATAGTTTATTGCATAAAAAAAGATTAAAGATTGAAGACTAAAGATTGTTGGCCCCCAATCTTCAATCTTAGCTCTTTAATCTCCCAATGATAATTGCTTCGGTTAAGTAAAAAGCGATTCTATCGCCTGTGGTTTGGGGCGTCAAGAAGTCGGCAACGGCCGTTGGTGATTGTAACAGCATCGCTTTGAGCCGAATCCGGTCTGCGGGGGAAACATGCAGCCGGTCTGTCCAAGAGTCGAAGTCCATCTTTTTGCGATGGGTTTCCTGGTGGATTTCTGAGAAACCAGCCGCCACGAACAAGTCTAGCCACTCATCGATGCTTAAGGCGCGGTTGTGGCTGGGGTCGCGCAGTTTCTCGAAGGCGTTGACGTAGTTGCCCGCTTCGCGCTTCATGTTGGCTTTTTTACCACGCAACCGGCTGCCAGGAACGACGTTGTCTACGAGCGCCATCCGGCCACCGGGTTTGAGTATACGGGCGGCTTCTGAGAGAAAACGGCCGTTATCCCCAAAATGGTGCGCCGCAATCCGACACGTCACCACATCAAAGCTGGCGTCGGGGAATGGTAGATTTTCTGCATCGGCCGTTTCTGTCGTCAGGTTTGCCAGGCCGCGTTCAGCCGCGCCTTTGGCGGTGTTGGTCAACATTTCAGGCGTAATATCGGTGGCAATTACCTCAGCCACATGGGGAGCCAGGATAAATGCGGTATGCCCACCGCCCGTCGCCACATCTAACACGCGCCACGCTGGCTGCGGATTGAGCAGTTCAACCAATCTGGGCAAACTGGCACCTTTGGCATGAACTTCACTGGTCACGTAGGCATCGGCGCTCGCGCCAAAAATATCTTGTACTTGTTTTTTACTCATCGGTTAATCCAAGCCATTGAGGTACAGTAACCTTGATCGTGCAACTGTACCAACTGATAATGATAAGCGGGCGCTACCATACTCAACACCCGATCATTGACTGAAAATAAAATCCAATTCCCGTCCGCAGACCAGTCATACAAAGGGGAGAGCATAAGGCCATCCTGGTTGGACGTGTATGTTTGTGTGTCATTGCTTTCCAAATCATGCACCACGAAGGTGCTGGTTCCGCCAATCGACTCATCCTGATAACCAGTTAAAACGAGCCAACGGCCGTTTGGGGAAAACCCCAGCGAATGATAAGGCTGAATCGGGGATTGAATACGCAAATCTATATTACCGGTCATCTGATCAACCATAAACACATACGCTTCCTGACCCAGCGCGTCCAGGGCAACCACAAACAGCTTGTTGGGCTGTGCCGGATGTGTCACCACATAACGAATATTCGCCAAGGCCAGCGCATCATCAGGCGCTTCTGCCTGTATATCTGCCAACGTGACCAACGTATTCAAATCGCCACCCGTAATAGACTGGACAACAACTTCAGCATCACCAGTTTCTTGGCTCTGCCGGACAAAGCCAACCGTTTCATTATCTAGCCAAAACGGAGAATATCCATTACCAACTATATCTGCTTCTGTTTTGTCTACCGAAAGCTGTCCCCACGCATCACCGAGCCAAAAACCAGAATGCTCAGGCGGCTGAGTGGCGTCAAATATTACCATACTGTCATTTCGCCAAAAGGCCATGCCATCGGTAGCAAATATATTTTTATTGCTAATCAGCGTATGCTCGCCATCTGGTGACCAATTGGGCAGCCCTGGCAGAGCCAACATATCACAGGTTGTCTCCGTGCAGGAATCCAAATCAATGAGCATCGGCTCCGGTACGGCGCTTTCATCTTCTCCCGCAAATGTGATGACAAAACGACCCGTCGGATCAAACTGACCTAACGAAAAAAACATGCCATTTTCGTTACTCAACTCGGTTTGCTGCCCAGCAAACGGCCAGATTTGCGTCTGCCATTGATTCGTTTCATCCAAATCCAACGCTTGAATGATTATGCCTTCATCATTCAAAAATGGGTTAAATAAAATGAAACTATTAGACGACAGCAGTTCTTGCCATCTATCCTCTTTTCGGTCAAGCCGATAGAGTGACATGGTTGTATCTAAATCAAACTGGGCCTCTGACAAGCAGGCCAGGACAATATCTTGGGCAGGCAAGGGAATGGGTGGCGCTTCGTATTCTTGTGCCAGCAAGGTTTCAGTATAGGCAAATTGCCACCATTCAGTTTGCAAGGTTTGCCATAAATCTGGCATAGACCCTAGCTGATAACCTGTTTGGTTAAACCCATCACCCAACCAATAAGCCATATCACCCCGCTCTTGCATACTGGTGAGCAAATAGACTGGCGAAAGATCGGGATATTGGCGGAAAATAAAATCAAAGGCTGTATATAAAAACCAATTAGAGGAATCAGATTCATCGGACTGGTAACTGCGCCAATAATCGGTGAGGGCAATGAAATCAAGCCCTTCTTGCAACGCCTGGATATGATCACCTGTCGTAATAGGCCAGGCCATGAGACCCATCTTGCTCAATTGATACTCGGTGATGGTTTGGAAGATGGCTGGGTAACGGCAGCATTCCCAGCCAAACAGGTTAGTGAAAACGGCCGTTGCTAAGGGAACCCCATACGCCTGCACCATAGCTTGATAAGCGGCCTCATCTGCGGGCAAGCCAAACAAGGTGGGCGCAGGTAAATTGAGATAGGGGTCGTCATTATAGAGGTTCGTCCACTCGGCCGCGTCGGCAAGGCTCCCCGGATGAGAGTCAAAACGGATGGTGTACATGGCATCCTCGGCACAATCTGGCAGGTCGGGGTCTAAGCAAATTTGTTGGAGAATCTGCTCTAAATCGACAGCCAGTTTTTCAGCCCATGGCGTGTCTCGCTCTGGGTAAATGAGGGTCAGCCGCTCCCCTTCTGTGGTTTGCCAGTCGCCCCAAAACGCTGAATCTGGGGGTGCCAAAAGCCAACTGCGTATTCCTTGCCGATAAACGGCCGTTTGGCTCAAAACCACCGTCTCTGTCACCCCAGATGTGGTCATAAACTGGTAATCCAAAGGGAAAACCAGCTCTCCTTCCGTTAAATCCGGCGCTATGGTTAACTGCGGCTCTCTGTTTATGGGGGATGGGATGAGTTCCAGCCCCCACGGTGCGCGATCAAACATGACGTTTGCCAACAAGTTTTCCTGTTGAGCATCTGTCCAGGAAGGCAACCGACCGGAAAGCACCGATAGCAGCAGTTCTGAATCTGCGGAGGCGGCTGCGGATTGCACTAAATGATGGGAGGCAAGGATATTGGTCTTAACGGCCGTTTCCGTTCGTTGTAATTGTTGATTAACTTGCCAGGTGATGACCAGCACCGCCATCACCAAAACCAGTATAAGCCCCACGCCAACAATCACATATCGTTTGGATTTGGATGGTTTTGGCAGCGGCTGAGATGACGTGTCGTCCCACTCTCCATCTTCATGCTGCCACTCAAAATTGCTCATATTCTTACTGATTCACCCAAACGGCCGTTTCGCATTGATCCGTTGATGGTATTATCAAGCGTTCATAGCCGCTGCCCGGATAGAGTAGCTGGAGAAAACCATTATCAACAACCAACAGCCATTCTCCGTCTAATGAAAAATCTGTGTACCACTCGATCGAGTCAAAAAACTTTGATTGCGTTGCAATCAATTTGGATTCACCAGTAGAAATATCGAGAAGATGCAGTCTGGTCGGCCGATATTCTGCCCCTTCACCAAAAAGCAAAAAACGGCCGTTTGGCGAGAAACGATAAGAACGATTGAGCGCCACATCATTGGCAAAAGATTGCATCAAAACCGTTTCCTTCGCTTCCCAATCATAAACAAACAAGGTGGCTCCTGGCTGCCCCCCTTTCCACCACTCAAACAATTCCTCATCACTTTCCAAATCCATCGTGACAATAATCAGGTGATCAGGCATCTCTGGATGAACAGCAACAAAATCAAGCAGACGAAGAGAAGAATCTTCCGTGTCTCTTGTTAAATCAGCCACCGTCAGCAGGATATCATTCAGGCCAGCTTCGCCTACTTTACCGCTCAGCACCGTATTGCGTCGGCCTTCTCCCGCATCCAGCACATAGCCATACCTGTCATTGTCCAGCCAGAATGGCGAAGCCCCAGCCCCAATAATCTCGATTTCTTCACCTAGACCATCCGTCAGCACTAACTCACCACGAGCTCGAGCCATGTGGGCACGAAAATCTCCTGTTTTGAGTAAAATCATGTGTGCCAAATCGGGCGACCAAGTCGGATAACCCTCAAGCGTATCCAACTGACAATCACTATCTAAACAGCCAGCCACATCCAATAAGCCATAATTCACACGGCCATCTTCGGCGGGAGCCAACAACAATTTGGTACCAGATGGATCGGCACGCAAGGGAACTGGACCTGGCGCATCATTGGTTGCATCCCAGGAAACGGCCGTTTTCCTGCCATCTCTCCACAAAAACATGCTAGTTAACTCATCATTGAATCCGGCTTCCCACACCGCAAGTCCATCGTCGTCGGGCAAGGCTACCATCACATTTACTTCACGATTAAGCGGCTGCTCAAGTTGCGTACTACCGTCAGCTAAATTGTATCGATAAAAGGCCATACGTTCTTCCCCACCAATATGGCATAACAATTCAATGTCTTGTTCTGGCAGTGGGGCAGGAAGCTCTTGTTGCCCTAGTGACGAATTATCATAAACAAAACCAATCCAGGCATTTTCTAATTCTTTAGTGGATAAATTGGTATGGCTCATCGTATGCAACCAATCTCCAAATGTTTGTGAAAACATTGCTGTGTTTAGACTCGCTGCCAATTCTTTAGCAGTCAACCCCAATTCTTCCTGTGCAAAAGCAATCAAAATATCGGCTCGCGTTTCTGGCATAACAAGAACACCTTCATCAGCCGTTTCATACCAAAATGATGCATTATTGAAGAGAAGTGGCAAAACCTCTTCAAGCAGGAGATCATAATCTAAAACAGGCAGCCCTCCCCCAACCTCACCAGGCCAGGGTCGCAAACCCAACCGTCGCAACGCATCACCCAGCAGTGAAAAATAAAGTGCGCTCGTTTGCTCACAACAATCATAGTCCCACAAATCAGTCAGCACCGCACCTACCACCAACTGCCCATATCCCCGAAACAACGCCTGTTCACCCGTTTGGTCTTGCGGCAAGCCAACCAATGTCGGCGTCGGCAAAATCAAATGCCGCCGCTCGGCATCCGTCACCGCCGGAATTAAAGACAACCGTGCCAATGCACCGGGATCCGTCGTCAATTCCACAACCACCTTGTACTCATTTGGACAATCAACATCTGGCAACTGGGCACACAACTGCCCAATTTTTGCATCCAAACTGAGCAGCAACGCCTGGGCAATATCTTTGTCTCGCTCAGGGTAAAAAAGATTGACATACTGGCCTTCAATTCGGCGCGTATCTCCCCAATAGGCAGCATCCGGTGGTGATAGCAGCCAACGATTAGGACCTTGCCGGTAAACGGCCGTTTGCACCAACTGCACCGTCTCCGTCAACCCATTGCCAATCTCAATGGCATACGGCAGCACCGTCGTCACCTCAGCCTCCAGCAAATCAGCCGCCATCTCAATCGTAGGCGTAACGGGTTGGGTCACCGGCACAGTCATCAGGCCAATGCCCGACCGCGATCGGTCAACATCCCCGTCAACCACCAATCGAGTCATCCCTGCTGACCACACCTCCATCCCGCCCAGAAAGCACACTTTGGAACAAATCATCATCCCGCCGAGAGACCGCCTGTTCCACCAACTCATAGCTGGCTAAAACATCCGCCTCCATCCGCGCCGTCGCCATTTGCACCCGCTGGTTAAGCGTCCACCCCGCCGCCACAAAAGCCCCAATCAGCAAGGCCACAGGAATCAGCCAACGCCACCCGCGCTGCTTACCATCTGGTTTCTGTTTATCAGGATCAGAGGCATGAAAATTGGGATCATCCCAACCGCCATCCTCTTCTGTTTGCCAGTCAAAGCTCATGAGATAAAAGGGGCAAGGTGGCAAAGTTGCAAGGTGGCAGGGTGTCGAGTTATCGCGTTACTCTGCAACCCTGCAACTTTGCCCCTCTGCAACCTTGTCCTAATTTCCGTATAAATGCCGATAAACCGCCTGCCCCAAATAAATCCGGTCGATGTATTTGCGCGTTTCCGCAAAATCCATCGTTTCCTTGAAGAGATCAAGGTCATCGCCGGCGATTTCGTACCAGCGGGCGGCATTGCCAGGGCCAGCGTTGTAGGCGGCAAGTGCTGCATGCACGGTTCCGTCAAACGCATCGAGTTGCTGGTCAAGGTAATACGCCCCAAAATTCAAACCGACATACGGTTTGAAGAGATCATCGTTTTCATAATTCGGCCAGTTGAGCCGTTCTGCGATGTAAGCGCCGGTATCGGGAATGACCTGGCTCAAACCCTGCGCCGCCGCGCCGGAACGGGCGATGCTCTCGAACAAGCTTTCCTGCCGCACCAAGGCAAATTGCAGTAACGGATCGTAACCATACTGCTCCGCCAGCGGCAGAATCAAGTCCGCATAATAAGCAGGGTACGACAGTCGGCCAATAAACGGCGGCGCCTCGAACACCGATACCCCCGCATTGGTCAGCACCGACTGCGCCGCAATAATCGAAGAACGGTACAAGCCTAAATCACGGAAAAACAATGACAGTTGGTAGCTCAACAGCGGGTCATCGGACACGTCTTGGCGTAAGGATTCCAGTTCTAATTTGGCTGACTGATACAAGCCAATCTGCCACAGTTTCTCGCCGACAATGCGTCGTGAATCATAGGCCAGTTCTGGCGAAAGCAAATGGAGCGGATCTTCTGTTTCCAGGCCGAACTGGGTTTTGAGCCATGTTTCAGCTTCTTGTTGTGCCGCACTGTCGTCTTTTGGAATGGTAACGGTTTCTGGCGGGGCGAATGGCGACGTTTCCTGCACCATGTCCCGCGCTCTGACGGCGTAGTATGTTTCCAGGGTGCGACTGTCGGCTTCGGCTTCCAGTTCGGTTAACAAACTACGAAGGCCAGCGGCGGTAACGGCCGTTGCCGCCACCTGAGGTATTTCTGCTGTATCTGTGAGAATGGCTGTGTCGGTGAGAATGGCTGTGTCGGTGAGGCTCCGGTCTCCGCTACCTCTACCACCCCGTCTCCATTCTCCACCTGCTCAATCATCTCCGGCAGCGTGCGCAGCAGCCACACCAGCGACGCATTGCCATACTCTGAGCCAGGGTACGTTTTAGCCGACCGTTCCCAAAGGGAAACGGCCGTTTGGGAAACGGCCGTTTCCTCATCCCCGTTCCAATACGCCAGCCAACCCGCCCGGAACAACGCTTCCGGCGCATCTTCATGGAACGGGGCAATGTCGGCCAGTTGTGTGTAGCCGGCAATCGCACCGTCTACATCACCCGTGTTTTCAGCAATCGCTGCTGCCCACCATGCGGCAAACGGCGCATCTTCCCCGTTAGGGTAGTTGGCGATGTAGGTTTGGTAAGCCGCTTGGGCGCCAGCCGAATCGCTGAAACGCGCCAACATTTTGGCACGTTCAATCGTCGCTTTGGCCGGATCGGTGGCGGCATAGGTTTCTAGTTCGGTCAGCGCCGTTTCCAAGTCACCCAGCCCTTCATACGACCACGCCAGATACAGATGCGTATCCTGACGATAGTTTTCAGGATTGGCTTCGATGTAGCGCAAAAAGGCATCAATCGCCGGTTGATACGCATCCACGTTGAAATCTATCAGGCCACGTTGAAATTCATCCACGGGAATACCGTTGTCTACAAGAGTGACTAAAGCTTGGTAGCTTTCGGGCGCGCCAGGATATTGATTAACGGCCGTTTGATACCGTTCATAGGCTGCTTCTGTGTTGCCCGCCAACAGTTCTGCATAACCCGCCAAATATTCCATTTGGCCTTTGGTCGCTTCCGTTTGCGCCACCGCTTGGATGGCATCATATTGGGCGATGGCGGCTGGATAGTCGCTATCCTCCAGGAAGAATTCAGCCAACTTGAGCCGGTTGGCTACTTCTGTGAAGCGATGGTTGGGGGCAGTAACGGCCGTTTCATAAGCCAAAATCGCCGCCGCCCTGTCACCCAAACCCAAATACGCCTGAGCAATAATCGGGCCAACGTAAGCTCCGGTATCGGGATTTGCCGCCAGGTACGTTTCATACGCGGTAATGGCCCCAGCCATGTCGCCTTGTCCGGCCAAAGCCAGCCCCAATTCAAAATAAAGCGCTTCGGGCAGACGACCACCCGCCGCGATACGCTGGTTAAACGCCTCGGCGGCTTCGGCATATTTTTCATCTTTCAAGTAAGCCACGCCCAAGTTGTAAAGCGCGTCTTGTTTCTCTGTTTCCGTCAGACCCGCCTCAAGTTGTAGGCTGGCCTGAAACTGTTCGATGGCCGCCGCCGCATTTTCTTCCGCCAACGCCGCATTACCGATTTCCAGTCGCTCTTGGGGCTGTGGAGTGACGGTGGGGGTGGTGGGGACAACGGCCGTTTCGGTCGGCACGGCAGCAATCGTCTCACCTGCTTTGGGTGTGACAGGGGGTGTGGGCACAGAAGATAATGCGCCATTGACAAGCGTGGGCGTAGCTGGCAAGGTCGCCGTGGGTTGGAAGGCGATGGGGGTGGCGCCGGGGGTATCTTCGCCGCCGCATCCAGCTAAAATCAGCAGCAATACCAGCAGTAATATTGGCTTAAAGATCGAGGGGTTTAGGCGCTGACCCTCTCCCCAGCCCTCCCCCTGAGAGGGGGAGGGACTGGGAAGAGGGTTGGTATTATTATTCTCATTAAATTTCATACGCGCTCATCGGCAACGGCCGTTTTCGTAACATCTGTGTTTTCCACCGTCAAAATCGGCTCATCCCCAGGCGACAAGCGGCCCATAATCAGTTCATAGCCCAAATACAGCGGCACAACCTGCGATAGCACCAGCCACACCATGCCCAGTGTGATGATACTATTCACCATCGCCACCTGATTCCCAACCTGACCCTTCGCCAGACGCAAATTATCTGTGGCTTCATTAACAATGCGGATAAACTCGTTCACGAGCGGGGTTAAACCAGCGATCTGCTCGTTAATCGCCACTAAATCGCCAGATAAGTTATCCATGTCCTGGCTAATTGCTGCCAGATTGTCCTGCGTATCGGTGAAAGCAGTCTCCAGACCACGCAGCCGTTCAGGCAGCCCGTCTAAACTGGTACCGATGGCTGCCACCGACGCACTAAATGGCACGGATGGATCGTAATTGATGCCCAAATCATATTTGATGGGGAAACCGAGGATTTTGGTATCAATTTTAAATTTATTGAGCGTCCGCAACGTGGCATCGACAGCATCGGCGGCTTCTACCGCATTCGGCACGGCTTGTTCGATGGTTTCCAGGCTGTTGGGTAGGTCTTGGGTGGTGATGGCAAGCATTTCATTGAATATGGGGTCTGTGCCTTCCAGGGTTGTGGATACGTTAACGGCCGTTTCCTCCACCCGTGCCAACGCCGTCTCCACATCAACCAACGCCTCCTGCGTCAACAGCAGCGAATCTAGCACCGTTTCCAGGCTGTCAATAACCAGATCAATGCTGCTCTCCATGCCGCTGCCCATATCAGCGACGATCTGTTTAGCCGCATCTCCACCCTTCACAGCCAGCAAAATGCCAAACACGCCTAATAAAATCAAAAATACGCCGAAAATTCGTCTTGCCATGCTATCTCCATGAATCGCGATGCGGGATTCGTGCTATAAAAAAACAGCAGAAGTTTAATCATCCTACTGCCTTCATCCTTTTGCCTTATTCTAATCCGTTCAAGGCACTTTGGACACCCTCACGAGTGATGTTTCCCTCTGTTTGTTCAGCGACCTCTAAGGCTTGCCACAGTAATTGGAAGGCATCGTAGGTGGAACCAGCATAGTCACCAGCCGTCTCTTCAAAAGGAGTGACGGCTTCATACGAGGCACGAAATTCGGGGGATAGGCTCTCCGGTGGCATGGTTAAAAAGGGGGGCTGACCGACTGGGATGAAGGGCAAATTGGCCTGCGTGTAGATGGGGAGGGTAACGGCCGTTGTCTCCGGCAGCCAATGTCCAATCACAGCGACCACCACCGGGTCTGCCACCAACGACTTCGCGGTTTCTTGCGCCAGTGTCGGTATCACCGCTGTCATCCAGCGCCACCAACGCCACCCGATGACCGCCAATGCCGCCCGCTGCATTAATCTCCCGCACCGCCAACCGCGCCGCATAAATCGCATCATACCCAATCGCCCGATTCTCCCCCTCAAACGGCGCCACGAGGCCCACCTTCACAACGGGGGCAACGGATTGGCAGGCAGTTAGGAGAATAAGAACAAAAAAGATTGAGATTAGAGATTGGAGATTGGAAATTCCACGGCCAATCTCCAATCTCCAATCTCCAATCTCCTCTTTACTGACACCGTTGTGCTTTCGCCAAATGTTCATCAAATGTCACACTAAAACTATGGTCGCCCACGATATCTGACTCGCAATCAGCGACGAAGAAGACAAAATCAGTGGCTGTCGGATTGGCGACCGCTTGCAAAGCACCCAAACTGGGAGCGGCAATCGGGCCAGGCGGCAAACCTGTGTAAACGTAGGTATTGTAAGGCGAATCAAATTCGAGATCGCTGACGTAGAGCGGCACTTTCCACCAGGATTCGCTTGCGGCGTCGATAGCCAGCGGCATACTGCACAGTGGGATCGGCACTGAGCGACATGCCCTGTGCCAACCGGTTGAGAAAGACGCCGGCGATTAACGGCCGTTCCTCCGCCAACACCGCCTCTCTCTGCACAATCGAGGCCAACGTCACCGCTTCCACCACGCTCAAGCCCTGCGCCCCAAACGCCTTGGCGCATAGCCGGCGTTACTTTTTCGTCAAAATTAGTCAGCATCCTGTCTACCAAATAAGCCGCATCCGCATCCAGGGGCACGGTGTAGGTATCGGGAAACAAGAAGCCTTCCAATGAAGCGCCTTCTGGCAAACTGGCTAAAAATGGATACGGGGAAAGGTCAAACGGCCGTTCTCGTTTGGCAATCGCTAAAAATTCATCAGCATCAATCTGAGCCGGTTCGTAAACCGCCAGCGAGTTTGCCATCTCTTCCAGTCGCCATCCTTCGATGAAACGTAGTTCCGCATCTCGGGCAATCGCCTTGGTCAATGTCAGCGCCAGTTCAGGAATCGTCCACTCCGGCGACAAGGTAAATTCGCCCGCTTCCAGTTGGGAATCGAGACCGTAAAAATGGGCATACGTGACGAAGAGTTCAGGGTTTTCCAGCATTCCGGCGGCGTTGAGGTTATTGGCAATGGAAACGGCCGTTTCCCCCGGCGTAATCGTAAAATTAACAGGCGCCAACGCTGCGCCAGCCGGTTGCTGCCAACGCCTCCGCATTCAGCGACAACTGCATCTGCAAATAAAGCCGCTCCGGCGCACTCAAATTGGGATTACCACCCTCAATGACGCACGCCCCCCGCCGATGCCCCGCCCCGCCAAAACGTATACAGCAGCACCATCGCCGCCAAACAGCCCACGACTACCACAAATAACACCGCCATCCTCGCAATCCAGGTCAACGGGCCAGCTTTCTTTTGGAATGGGTCTTCTCGTCTCGTCAAATTATCACCTTGAACGAACTTTGCAACTCTGCCGCCCTGCAACCTTGCAACTTTTTACCACGCCAACGAATCCAAATACGACTGCAAAATAAACGACGCCGCCACCGCATCCACATTCTCGCGGATTTTGTGTTTCTTTATGCCGCGTTCCTTTAAACTAGCTTCCGCCTGTATCGTGGTAAACGATTCGTCCCATAGTTCCAGCGGCAGATCGAGCGTCTTTTGTAACTCGGCCGCATAATTCTGCACCCAAGCCGCTTTCTCGCCGACCGTGCCATTGAGCAGCAAAGGCAGTCCAACTAGCAGCATGTTGGCTTGCTGTTCCTGCACAAACCGGCCGATCGTTTCAAAATCCGCCTTGCGCGAGGTACGCTGGAATACGTCTAGCGGTTGGGCAATGGTGCGCGTGGCATCGCTGACGGCTACGCCAATGCGCTTTTCGCCTAAGTCGAGCGCTAAAATGCGCCCCTTGATGGTGAATGGATCGTCATTTGTCATAGTAATACTTTGCCACAAAACGGCCGTTTCCACCCAACCGCTTTCCCTACGAACCCACTATTCAGGTTCTGCTGTCGCCTGTGCCAACAACGTCTCCAGTTGAGCGACCTTGTTCATCAAGGCTTCCTGAGCAGTCTGCTGCGCAACCAACAACGTTTTCAAATCTGCCAGAGTTGATCTGGGGTCAGTGGAGGCAAATTCTTCCTCCTCGGCCGGGGGAATTGTCTCCATGAAAAAGCTGGCTAAATAACTGGCAAGGACACCAATCAAGGCGACGCCAGAAAACATCACAAAAATACCCCAAATCCGACCCGTATTTGTGACGGGAAATAATCGCCATACCCCACGGTTGTCAGCGTCACAAATACCCACCACACCACATCAGTGGCACTGGTAATATTGGCTTCAGGATTAAAAATCTCAGCATGAAGAACACCCAGTCCTGCCACTTCAGCCACCAGGATAATGCCAAACATAGCCAGGTACAGGGCACTATCTGCCCGGTTATTAACGATTTCATACAGCATATTTTTGGGGCCAAAATCACGCATGAGATGTCCGGCCTTAAAAATACGGAAGAGACGGAAAATGCGGAAGTTGGGCAGGCAGGCTAATAAATCAGTCCAGCCCCAATTCTTAAAGAAATAATGCCCTTTAGCTTTACTGGTCAGGAGACGATAACAAAAGTCAAAAATGAAAAATAAAGTCAAGATGCTATTGATAATCCCAACGACATCAAGCAGAGCGCTGTTTAGTCCCATTCTAGGGCCAATCACAACAATAGCGAGGTTGACAATTGAAACCAATGAAAGGAGCAAGATAAACAGTTCGTATCCTGTGCTTTTCAAATCTGGATTTTTCGATTTTGCTGCCATAATTCATCTCCGTTTATTAAAATTTAGGGGGTGAGTTAATTTCACACTCATTGCGCTTTCACCGAAGGCTGAAATCCCTAGATGAAACCAACGCCAGCCAAATCAGTCTTTAGGTCGAGCAAGTCCATTCACTAACCACTGTCCACTGTCTACGGCTCCACCCGCACATCCGTCTCAATGCGCGTTTCCAAAAACGGCAGCCGATTAAACCAATTCGGCCAAATCCTGATTTCTGGAACCTCACGCAGGGCAGTTCCTGATAAAGATAGGCGATGGCAAGCTCTGGCTTTTGCCCGGCAATTGCCTCAGCGCATCGGCCAAATCCAGTTCTGGCGTGACAACCGCCTCACCAATCATCTCAAACGTCACCCGACCAGCTTCATCCACGCCAATCACGTCACCGCTGGCAAATTTGATGCTGTCTGGCACGAGTGTATGACCCTTCTGGCACCTGTGCCGCCAACGCTTCATAAACAATTCCTGACGCATCTGTGGTATTAACGGCCGTTCCCGCCACCTCAGCTCTCATCTCCAAAGCCACCCGATTCGCCTGTTCGCCTGGAAAATGGGAAAACGTTTCACTGTCCACAGTGACCACACGCAAAGAATCCCGCGCCAAAAACTCGCGCTCCGTCAACTGCGCTTCCATTTCTGACACCGACGCCGCCTGCAAAAATTGTAATACCTGCGAGCGCAATCTCTCCTGATCCGCTCTCCGTAACGGCTGGCGATTTCGCGCACGCCGCCGCCCGTCAGTCGGCTCCAAATTACGCACCTCAAGCTGAATATCCAACGAGCCTTCGATTTTGTTGATGAGATTGGCTTCCACATTTCCTTGTGGCCCTGGCTCAATGGCAATCACGTCCACCTCAGCCGTCCCTCCTTCTACACCGGGTACAACGGCATCCGCCAACGTTTGGAAGACAACATTGCTGCCTTCACTCGTTGAAACTCGTGTGCCAGCCGGCACCGATGACTTCTTCTTCCAGGCGATTAGCAAACACCACTTTGCCTCGCGCCGAGGCGCTTGGCACTTCAATCACGACCGGAGGTTTCCACATCGGTCTGCCACGATTGATCGACTTGCAGTACGCGACCAGGCACGGCAAAACGGCCGTAGTCCACCGCCTCAATGAAGGGGTCAACCAGAATTTCCTGCGTCACATAAATCGGTATCACTTCTGGCGAAAGCGTTACGGTGGCGCTCCAGGAACCAGGTAGGAAAACGCCACAAAAACCAACGCCACCGTCAGGAAAAATAAAAAAATCGAGAGATAGCGCATCGTCCACAAACTGGGACTGTTCAACGGCGTGGCACGACGCTGCGCTTCTTCTTTGTCAGCCACATCCATCGGCTCAGGGCGCAAATCGGCCGCCGTGATGCCGCCAATGGTGGGCAGCCCCACAATTTCAGAGCGCCTGCGCCCGCGCCACCACCCCCGCCGCTTGTTCTGGGCGGATTCGACAGTGATAAAGGTGGGTAGACCGAGTGCTTTGGCTTGTTGGCTGATGGGGGAAACGGCCGTTACCAACCCCACCTCAATCCGCCGCCAATCTGCATGACGCCGCAGCCGCACCAAATCCAACCCCTCGCGCAGCACCCCGCCATCCTCCGGCAGCACCAACAACACCTGCTTTTCGCCCGCCCAATCCAGCCGGTCACAGATAGAAACAATGTCGTCGTCAGAATCGAGAGAGATAACTTTCATAAAAAAGAGTTGAAGATGGAAGATTAAAGATTAATGAAACGCGAACTACAAAACCAATCTCTAATCTTCAATCTTTATCCTCATTAACTCTTTTAACACAGCCTCTTCCACCAGCCCCGGCACAATCGCCAGCGCCTCAGGAATCTTCGCCACATCACGACCACCAGCCTGCGCCATATTCGGCCGACCGCCGCCGCCGCCGCCCACAACTTTAGCCACATCACGCACAATGTCGCCCGCCTTCAGGCCGCGCTTAATCAAATCATCGCTCACCGTCACGATAAACACCGGCTTATCATCGTTCACCGCCGCCAACACCGCCACGCCCGACCCCGCCTTATCGCGGAACCAGTCAGCCATCTCACGCATCGTCTCCACGTCAGAGACCTCAACTTGTGCGGTCAACAGTTTAATGCCTGCCACCTCCTGCACCTGCGCCAACAGCCCCTCAAATTGAGACCGCGCCACCTGCCGCTGCAACTGCCCGATTTCTTTTTGCAACGCCTTGTTTTCGGCCAAAATGTTCGTCAAACGGGTTTCCACTTCACTCAACGGCGCATTGAGCAACTGTTCCACACGCTCCAGCACCGCCAGCCGTTCCGCAATCAACGCCTGAGCGCCACTGCCCGTCACCGCTTCCACGCGGCGCACACCAGCCGCCACCGCCCCTTCATGCACAAACCTAAACTGGCCGATGTCGTTGGTTTCGTCCACATGCAAACCGCCGCACAATTCCATCGAATAGGCATCGTCCGCTTCACCAATGGTGACGGTGCGCACGATGTCGCCGTATTTTTCGCCAAACAGCGCCATTGCCCCTTTGTCGATGGCTTCTTTTTGGCCCATGTAATGAATTTTGACGGGATAATTCGCCAGAATTGCCTGGTTAATGTCCGCTTCGATGGTCGCCAGCGTTTCCTTGTCTACCGCTTGGTCATGAGAGAAGTCAAAGCGCAGCCGGTCGGGCGCTACCAGCGAACCTTGCTGGGTGACATGCGTGCCTAAATGCGCCCGCAGTTCCCGATGCAAAACATGGGTAGCCGTGTGATTCCGGCGAATGTCAGCACGACGGCCGTTATCCACCACCAGCCGCGCTTCCTGTCCCACTTCAATCTCACCCTTCACCACTTCACCGATATGGATCACCAGCCCAGGAGTTGGTTTCGCCACATTGTCTACGCGAAACTGCGCTCCGGTATCGAGGAAATCAATCACGCCGGTATCACTGACTTCACCACCTGCTTCCACATAAAATGGCGTAACGGCCGTTATAATTTCTGCTTTGTCGCCAGCGCTCAACTTTTGCACCACTACGCCCTCTTGCACCAAAGCCACCACATCTGCCCGATTGCGAGAACCGCTGTAGGGATCATATTCAACACCACTTTCTGCCAGTTGCCCCGCTTCCACCAGTTCCACGAGCAAATCACCGTAGATATTAGCGCCACGTTCATACCCTTTAAACGCGCCAGAACCACTGGCAAGCGCATGAAGCTCACGCGCTTTCACGTACCCTTTTTCGTCGATGGTGACATTACGTTCCCGAATCAGGTCGCGGGTAATTTCCAGAGGCAGCCCAAACGTGGCATACAGGTCAAAGGCCAAATCGCCGGAAATTTCAGTTTCGCCCTTTTGCGGCCATCTCCTCCAGAATGGAGAGAAGCTGCACGATGGCTTGATCCAGGGTGCGCGCAAAACGGCGCTCTTCTTGTGTGAGCGTGCGCTTGATGTGATCCTGGTTTTGGCGCAGTTCGGGATAATGTTCGCCCATCTCGTCAATGAAGACTTGGGCTACGTCTGCCAAAAACGGCTGCGTAAAGCCGATCTGCCGCCCAAAACGCGCTGCCCGGCGGATGATCATCCGCAGCACATAACTCGCCGCCGCCGCGCCCGGACGCACCCCATCCGCAATCAAAAACGTCGCCGCCCGGCCATGGTCGCCAATCACGCGGTAACCCACATATTTCTTTTGACGCTCCTCATCGTGTCGCCCAACATCTCTTGCACTTTGTCCATCGCCGCCAGGAACAGATCGTTGTCATAGTTGACGGGCGTATTTTGGATGACGCTGGTAAGCGTTCCAAGCCCATACCGGTATCAACACCTGGTTTGGGCAATGGCGTACGTGTGCCGTCTTCGGCCTGGTCGTACTGCATAAACACGAGGTTCCACACTTCCAACCAGCGGTCGCAGTCATTGTCTAACAACACGGAGCAGTCAGGTTGATGGCAGGTACACGCTTCCAGCACCCCAATCGTAATGGATTTCGCTGGTCGGCCCACATGGCCCGACGTCGCCCATCATCCAAAAGTTGGTCTTGTCGCCCATGCGCAAAATGCGTGCTTCTTCCACGCCAATGTCGTTGAGCCAGATGTTGTAAGCGTCGTCGTCGCTGGTATGGACGGTGTAGTAGAGACGGTCGGCTGGAATCTGGCATACTTGGGTCAGGAAATCGTAGCCAAAGCGGATGGCACCTTCCTTAAAGTAGTCGCCAAAGGAAAAGTTGCCGAGCATTTCAAAGAAGGTGTGGTGGCGGGGCGATGGCCCGACGTTTTCCAGGTCGTTGTGTTTGCCTTGCACGCGCATACATTTTTGGGAGGTGGCGGCGCGGTTGTACGGCCGTTTTTCCTTCCCCAGAAATACGTCTACAAACTGGTTCATACCGGCGTTGGTAAATAGCAGCGTGGGGTTGTCTTTTTGAGGCAGCGGCGCACTGGCGACTACCTCGTGGTTCATTTCCTGGTAGAAATCGAGAAATGCTTGTCTTATTTCGTTGCTGGTTGTTGGTTTCATCATGTCTCCTCAATTAGTGAAGATTAAAGATTGGAGATTGCGCAGTCAAAGTCATCAATCTTTATTCTTTAATCTTTTGAATTTTACCCTGACAACAAAAAACCGCCAGACTGAACGAATCTGTCTCTGCCGTTTCCCTTAACAAAATCTTACCGTTTCCCCATTCCTAAACATTCCCATGTACAATGCAGAAAATTACAGCAAGGAGACCCAAACCATGCCTAAAAAATCTGATGCTGAATTACGCGCACAATTGACCCCCATTCAATACAAAGTGACACAGCAAAAAGGCACCGAACACCCCTTCACTGGCGAATATTACGACCATAAAGAAAATGGCGTTTACACCTGTGTGGTCTGTGGCGCAGAACTATTTAGCTCTGAAACCAAATATGATTCCAATTGCGGCTGGCCCAGTTTCTATGCCCCGCTCAACAAAGAAACCATCCACGAAGAAACAGATCGCAGTCACTTCATGGTGCGCACGGAAGTCACCTGCGACGAATGCGGCGCTCATTTAGGCCACATCTTCACCGATGGCCCTCAACCGACGGGAATGCGTTACTGCATCAATTCTGCTTCGTTGAAGTTTGAGGGAAAAGAGGCATAAATTTTTGGCATTGCGTGCAACGAATTTGAGTAAGGTACGAATTCGCTTCTTACCTCAAATTCGTTGTACTCCCTAAAACAAGAGTGTGAGTACATCCACCGGAAACAGGCCATGAGCAGCTAATACGTTTTTTACGTCTTGTTTCTGATAGCGCACATCGATTAATTTTTCTTTTAGCAAGGTGACGGGAAGCAGATCGGCCAGTTCCCCTGAGATTTCGATACTTTTGATGCAGCCGCGTTCGATGTGGAGGGAGACCTGCCCTGTTTCTAGCGCTTTGTGGATGGTGAATTGGGGAGAACGGCCGTTATTCCACTCCCAGGTATCATATCGAGCCGCCTTAATTTCCTGCACTTTCCCCCACTCAGCTTCAGATAGTTCATAAGTCTGCACCGCCGCCCCCTCGAAAATACCCACCACCAGTGCTTGCCGCAATGCCTCAATGTCCATGTCCGGCAGCCATTCGACGATATTCGTCACTTTCGCCCGAATCGATTGCACAGCTTTTGACTCAATCTGCACCTGCCGCGGATTAAGCGCGTGCAGCAGTGCCTCTAAATCACTGTCGAACAAAATCGTGCCGTGGCTAACGAGGCGCTGTCCACTCAAATATTGAGCATTGCCCGACAGTTTGCGTCCGCCCGCGTAAATATCACTTTTGCCATGCAGTTCAGCCGGTACGCCTAACTGGTTGAGCACCCGAATCACCGGTTCCGTAAACATCTGAAAATTATGCAAATTCTGGGCGCCGCTGGTAATAAAACTGAAATTGAGATTGCCTAAATCGTGGTAAACAGCCCCGCCCCCCGACAGTCGGCGCACCACCTGCACGCTATGAGCAGCCACATAATCCAGATCAATCTCTTCCCACACATTCTGGTTTCGCCCCACAATCACCGCTGGCGCATTCACATAGAAGAGCAAAATCGGCTCTTCTACACACATATGCCGCAGTAAATATTCTTCCAGAGCCAGATTTTGACGGGGGTCGGTGATGTGTTGGTTATCGACAAAGATCATAAGGTAAACTATCCCATTGTAAGAGAGCTTTTAAGTATACTCTCTAATAATTACCTGGGCTCTTTTCTTTGCCAATCTCTATTTTAAACTGGAGTCTGGTGAAAAACAGAATTTCAATCGAACATAAAGACGCCCCGGCAGACATCTTTACCAGAGGTGAATACCAAACTCAACAGCATCTTGTTTCTAATCGAGAATTGCTGATATTTTTCTTTGAGTCAGTAATTAGAAAAAAGATGTTAAATACCCTATTTAACGATGTGCCTAATGTTTTCCAAGCCTTACAGCCCCAATGACTTCAAAGGCATGACCAGAAAATTATCCAAAAAGGTAATTCAGTATGCTATCTTCTAAACAAGAACCAATTGCTATCGTGGGCATCGGCTGCCGTTTCCCAGGTGGTGTGCAAGACCCTCGTTCTTTCTGGCAACTATTAATAGATCGTGTCGATGCTGTCACGGAAATGCCTGAAGATCGTTTTGACCTCGCTACCTTTTACGATCCAAGACCTGCCACACCTGGCAAAGTCAGCACCCGCTTTGGTGGCTTCTTAAAAGACATCGACAAATTTGACCCCTATTCATTTGGTATTTCCCCTCGTGAAGCGACCTATATGGATCCGCAGCAGCGTTTGCTGCTTGAGATAGCATGGGAAGCCTTCGCCGACGCGGGTTTGCCCCTTTCTCCCTTAGTGGGGAGTGATACTGGTGTTTTTGTGGGACTTTGGCTAAGTGATTTTGAAAGCCGCCTTTTTGAAACCCCAGACCAAATCGATTTCTATATGACGACAGGCAGCGGCCGTTATGCTGGCGCTGGCCGATTGTCTTACTTATTTGGTCTTCAGGGGCCAAGTATTGCCATTGATACGGCTTGTTCCTCTTCTCTCGTCTCTGTTCACCTTGCCTGTCAGAGTTTAAGGCAGGGAGAATGCAGTCTGGCACTAGCAGGAGGTGCCAACACGATATTGCAGCCCCACATCACCATCGCCTACTCCCAGTCTAAAATGATGGCTGCTGACGGTCACTGCAAATTTGGTGATGTTGGTGCAGATGGTTATGTGCGCAGCGAAGGTGCGGGTCTGGTTGTCCTCAAACGCCTGACAGACGCTTTGGCTGACGGTGATCGCATTTACGCCGTTATTCAGGGCAGTTCGGTGAATAATGACGGCCGTTCTGGTGATTATATGACGACCCCTTCTCAATCTGGGCAGATGGATATGCTGCGCCGTGCGTATCAAAACGCTGGCATCCAGCCGCATGAAGTGCAGTACATCGAGGCACACGGCACAGGCACACGCGCGGGTGATCCAGTTGAACTTGGCGCTATTGGGAGCATTCTCTCAGCCAACCGCTCTGCCGATCAGCCTCTATATGTTGGTTCGGTGAAGACCAATCTCGGTCACACGGAAGGAGCCGCAGGTGTGGCTGGCTTAATAAAAATCGCCTTGGCCCTTCATCATCAACAAATTCCAGCTAGTTTGCATCTCGCGCAAAAAAACCCCACCATTCCCTGGGAAACGTATCAGCTAGAAATTCCATGCGAGACTATCTCTTGGCCTGAAACAGAAACGGCCGTTGCTGGAGTGAGTGCTTTTGGTATAGCCGGTACCAATGCCCACATCGTCGCCAGTCAAGCACCCACCGACAACTCAGAACCGCCCCTGCTCGCCCCCACATTCCTACTGCCGCTCTCCGCCCAAACAGACACGGCATTACAGGCCGTCGCCCAAAATTACCATGCCTTCCTGATGCAGGATAACGCTCCCGATTTAGCTCAGATTCTATACACAGCGGCCCGGCGTCAGAGCCACCTGGAACACCGTCTGGCGTTGGTCGCCGATAGCAAAATAGACCTGCAAGAAAAATTAGCTGCCTTTGTCAATGAAGCGTCTCAGGCAGGCATTGTTACCGGGCAGGCAGCGCCAGACCGCCAGCCTAAAATCGCCTTCATCTTCCCTGGGCAGGGTTCCCAATGGTTAGGTATGGGGCGTGAACTGCTCCAGCGTGAACCCGTTTTCCGTGACGCTTTAGCTCGTTGCGAAGCCGCCATGCAACCTTTTGTAGACTGGTCGTTGCAAGATCAACTGCAAGCCAACGCGGAGGATGCCCATTACCGCCTGGACCAAATCGACGTCATCCAACCAAGTCTGCTCGCCATTGAAATTGCTCTGGCTGAACTATGGCAGTCCTGGGGCATACAGCCAGACGCTGTGATTGGACACAGTATGGGCGAAGTGGGCGCGGCGGCTATCGCTGGCGCCATCACCCTGGAAGATGCGATGCAAATCATATGCCGTCGCAGCCAACTCATGCGCCGTACCAGCGGTCAAGGGGCTATGGCCGTTGTCGAATTAACTGTTGCTGAGGCGGAGGAAGCGTTGCAGGGCTATGAAGACAGCCTGTCCATCGCCGTTAGCAATAGTCCGCGGTCTACAGTCATTGCTGGCGATCCCACGACTCTGGATGAGGTTTTAACCACCCTCCAAGCTGATGGTGTTTTTTGTCGGAAAATCAAAGTTGATGTTGCTTCTCACAGTCCACAAATGACACCCTTACAGCCAGAACTGCGCACCTTTTTGGCCGACATGCAGCCACGAGCTGGCACCATTCCCATCTACACCACTTCTCAGGCACATATTACCGACGGTGCCGATATGGACGCTGACTTTTGGGTCAACAATTTACGACAGCCTGTACAGTTCTCGGCCATGATCACCCGTTTACTAGCTGATGGCATTACCTGTTTCATGGAGATGAGTCCGCATCCAATTTTGCTGCCGGCTGTGCAGCAGGTAGGGCAACAGGCTGGTCAAGAAACAATCACCATTGCGTCCCTGCGCCGCGAGGAACCGGAGCAGGCGACGATGTTGACCAGCCTGGGGCAACTTTTCACGACTGGTTATTCTGTGGCCTGGCAAAAACTGTATCCGCAAGGACAGGTTGTATCTTTACCAACCTACCCCTGGCAGCGGGAACGTTTTTGGTACACATCTGAAACAAACAAGAAGCAAAGTGGCGGCGGTATGGGCGAAAAGGCGGCTCATCCTTTGCTGGGGTGGAAACTTAATTTGGCATCGGCCGAACCTGTTTGGCAAAGCCGGCTTGAGGCATATCAATACCCTTATTTGTTCACGCCGCCAAATAAGGTGTCGATTCATAGGTCGGCGGCGTATATTGAGATGGTGTTGGCGGCGGTAAATGCTGTACAACCGGCAGAGAAGATTGCTTTGCATCATTTAGTATGGCTGCCTGACGCAGAAGATGACGTTACCTATCCGGCCGAGCATCTTGATCTACAGGTATCTGTCCTGTCTGAGTCTGATAGCGGCGCACAGTGCCACATACACGGCCGTTTTCAATCTCAATCCAATTGGCATCCACATCTGCATACTAATTTTGTGCTTGACACAGAAGTGAGCGACACGGCTCCCGTTCTGGCAACAATTCAGGCTCAACATCAAGATAAACATTCGGAAAAGGTTGAGGGCTTTGTTCACCTCTCGTTGGGCGATGGCGATTGTTTGGGTCAATTTGACAGCAGCGCCCTCGTTCCCGAGAAACCGCAGGGCTTTCTCTTTCATCCCTTATCACTGGCTTACGGGTTGCACTTGGCAATGATGACCGCCGCCGCCAGCAGCACGCCCACGCAGTCAGCCAATTTGACTAAAATCGAAACGATTCGGCTGGGACAACGGCCGTTTTCCATCAGTTGGGGTTATAGCCAAAAACGTTCCGCAGATAACCTCGTGGATGTGTGGTTATACAACCAGGATGGCACGCTTGCTGTTGAAATCCTGGGTATCCACGTCACTACGCAAATTTTGCCTTCGTTATCAAATTGGTTTTATCAACCGCAATGGCAGCCTTCCCCACCTCTGGCGGAGCGTTTGCCCACCCCATCTGGAAGCTGGTTAATATTTGCTGACAAAAAAGGCGTGGGGCAGGCACTTGCCAATCGGCTGCAACAGCAAGGCAGTTCTTGTTACCTCGTTACGGCTGGAAACGAGTACAAACAGGTGGCCTCAGATCGGTATGAGATAAAACCTGATGAGTTGAATGACATGCAGAAATTGGTAACGGCCGTTACCACCAAAAGCCCCGACCTATCAGGAATTATCCACCTGTGGGGCTTGGATACGACACCCACCAATGAACTTAACCTAGACGCCCTGGAAACAGATCAGGTAAATGTCATCGGCTCCACGCTTCACCTCGTACAAAGCTTGCTACAGATAGCCAACCCATCAGGGGCACAAGTGTGGCTCATAAGCCACCAAGCACAATCAGTCACGCCAGATGAAAACAAAGATATCGCATTAGCCCAGGCACCGCTCTGGGGCGTTGGGCGCACCATTGCTGAAGAAAATCCAGAATTCAAGAGTAAATTGCTCGATCTAGGGAAATTTGACACGCCCGAACAAGCGGCAACATGGCTTCATGCCGAATTAGAACATGCCGATGACGAGAATCAAATAGCCATTCGTGTTGGACAGCGTTACGTCTTGCGCTTAATCCGCTTCCAACCGCCAGTCGAATCGCAGCCTCTTCCCCCGCTTCGTTCAGATCGCAGCTATCTCATTACAGGTGGATTAGGTGATATTGGTATACGCCTGGCACACTGGCTGGTTGACCATGGCGCAAAACGCCTCATCCTTGTAGGACGCTCACCTATTCCACCCCGTGCCGATTGGGCGGCTATCGATGAGGAAAGCACAGCAGGCAAAAAAATCGCAGCTATCCGCCAATTAGAATCTCGGGGAACGGCCGTTCATCCAGTTACGTTAGATATTTCTAATGCCGAAGCGCTGCAAACCTTTTTAACACACTACCAGGCAGAAGCATGGCCGTCCATCGCTGGAGTTTTTCACGCAGCGGGTATCTTAGAAAACCAGTTGCTCCAGGATATGGATATAAAAACCCTGTTCTCAGTTCTAAGTGCCAAAATGAGCGGCGCTTGGTTGTTACACCAACTCTTGGGTGATTTGGAAATTTTTGTCCTCTTTTCCTCCACTGGCTCCTTACTGATTCAACCCGGACAGGCAAACTATGCCGCAGCCAACTCCTTCCTGGATGCGTTAGCCCATTACCGGCAGGGACAAAATCTCCCCAGCCTCAGCATAAATTGGGGCGTTTGGGAAGGATTAGGTCTAGTTGCCACAGAACAAGCGGAGCGCAACGTGCAAAAAATGATCGAGCAAGGACTCTACCCCATGCAGGCCAGAACAAAGTTTAACCGCTTTGGAACGACTCATGCCCCTTGATGAAGCCCAAATCGTTACGATTCCGGCTAACTGGCAGCAGTTTAAACAAGCACGATCTACAGCTCGCAAATTCCCTTTGTTAACCGCACTGTTTACGGAATCCGCGGCACCGCTCAATGAATCTGCCCCTCAGAAAATTGAATTACACGAAGAGCTTCAATCTGCCACAGCAGAAGAAAAGTACGATTTATTGCAAACCCACATCCGCCAAGAAGTCGCAGGTGTACTCAAACTACCTTTGCCTCGTGTGGATCCCGGCAAGCCCTTTGGCCTAATGGGGCTTGATTCCCTGATGGGATTAGAGCTGCGTAATCGCTTGGAAAATTTGCTGGGGCTAACATTATCAGCCACGCTTGTGTGGAATTATCCTACCATCAAAGAAATGGCCGCCTATCTTGCTGGAAAAGTGGGCCACACGCTAACTGAGAATACGCCAGCGCCTATCGCCGAAAAAACCACCGTGGCAGATACCCAACTAGATGATCTCATGACTGATGTTGCCGCCCTCTCTGAAGATGAAGCTTTACAAGCCCTGCTAAATGGAAATTAAACCAATATGAGCAATCCTCCTGTACCCGAAAAAATGTCGGCCATTAAATTGGCCTTGCTGGCTAAACAAACAAGAGCAAAAACCGCAGAAATCCTAAATGCTGAACCCATTGCTATCATCGGAATGGGTGGGCGGTTTCCCAAAGCGGTTAGTCCAGAAGCGTTATGGCAGCTATTGATACAAAAGGGAGATGCCATTTCGGAAGTGCCCCCTGACCGCTGGCTCGGAGCCGATTATTATGACCCAGACCCCAGCGTGCCAGGGAAAATGAGTACCATTCAGGGTGGATTTCTTGATCAGGTTGATCAGTTTGATCCTGCTTTTTTTGGCATTTCTCCCCGTGAGGCTCACCGTATGGATCCGCAGCAGCGCCTCTTTTTAGAGGTTGCCTATGAAGCTTTGCAAGATGCAGGCCAGGTAGACAAACAGTTAGCTGGCAGCCAAACAGGTGTTTTCGTTTCTAGTTATCACAATGATTATGGCCTGATGCAGCAGACAAATCCGGAGGACATCGACAGCCGTACCCTCACGGGTGTTATTCACAGCATTGTGCCAAATCGTCTCTCCTTTTTACTTAATCTACACGGCCCCAGCCTCTCTATTGATTCGGCTTGTTCCTCTTCATTGGTAGCGGTTCATCTGGCCTGCCAGAGTTTGCGTAACCAAGAGTGTGATATGGCTCTGGCTGGGGGGGTGAGTCTCATTATTGCTCCAGAGGTGATGATTTCTTTGTCGCAGGTGGGATTTTTAGCGCCAAACGGCCGTTGTAAGACCTTTGATGCCAGTGCCGATGGATTTGGACGGGGGGAAGGCTGCGGTGTCGTGGTGCTCAAACGCCTGACAGATGCGTTGGCAGCAGGAGATCATGTGCTGGCCCTCATTCGTGGTTCAGCCGTCAACCAAGACGGCCGTTCCAATGTACTGACCGCGCCAAATGGATTAGCCCACCAGGATGTTGTGCGCCGAGCCCTACGCAACGCCCAATTGCTGCCCGACGACATCACCTATGTAGAAACACACGGCACAGGAACCGTATTAGGCGACCCCATCGAAGTTGAAGCGCTGGCAGAAGTTTTTGGCGGTCCCCGACAAGACGGTCAACCCTGTGTATTGGGGGCGCTTAAATCGAATATCGGTCATTTAGAAGCGGCAGCAGGTATTGCCGGTTTGATCAAAGTTGTCCTCAGTTTGCAGCACGGGAGCATTCCGCCAAACGTACATTTTCAAACCCTCAACCCCTATATTTCATTAGAAAACACCCCGTTTATCATTCCCACAGAAACAATTGCCTGGGCTGGCGGCGCAAAAGATCGAATTGCCGGTGTCAGTTCCTTTGGCGTGGGTGGCACGAATGCCCATGTGATTATCGCCGAGGCCCCTCGACTGCCTGACCCCAAATTGCCGGATGATGTTGCAAAACGGCCGTTCTTGCTAACCCTCTCTGCCCACACCCCAGAAGCACTCCGCCAACGAGCCCACGCACTGGCTGACACAATAGACAGCACAGACAGCACGCTCTACAACCTTACCTACACCACCAATGTCCGCACGTCACACTACACCCATCGTTTAGCCGTTGTCACCCATTCCCCCCAAGAACTGCGCGAGAAACTTAAAGCCTTTTCAAACAACACTCGCCAGTCAGACCTGATAAGCGGCCAAAAAATTCCGGGGAAACGGCGCAAACTCGGTTTCGTTTTCTCCGGTCAAGGGTCTCAATGGTGGGGCATGGGGCGCGATCTATTGCAGCAGGAGCCTGTCTTCCGCGCCATCATAGAACAATGCGATACCCTGCTCCAGGCCTATACCGGCTGGTCTTTGTTGTCGGAATTGATGGCACCAGAAGCCCAGTCACGCCTGGATGAAACAGAAGTAGCCCAACCCGCCATTTTTGCCTTACAAATCGGGCTAACTGCACTCTGGCGCAGTTGGGGCATTGAGCCAAATGTGGTCGTTGGGCATAGCGTTGGCGAAATTGCCGCCGCCTACATCGCTGGCGCATTGACCCTGGAAGATGCCATCCGTATTGCCTATCATCGCAGTCGCCTGATGCAGCAAGCAACCGGCACTGGCACTATGGCCGCCGTGGGCTTACCGGCAGCGGAAGCCGAAGCGGTGATTGCTGGTTATGGTTCACGATTTATCTGTGGCGGCCATCAACAGTCCCACGAATACTGTCTTGTCGGGTGAGCCTGAGGCTTTGGCCGAGGTGCTTTCCGCCCTGTCAGAAAAAGGAATTTTTACCCGCGCACTACGTGTTAATTATGCCTTTCATAGTAACGAAATGGCACCGTTTCAAGATGCGCTGACAGCAGAATTACAAACGTTGTCTCCCAGCCGAGCCACACTTCCCGTCTATTCAACGGTGACGGGAGCGGCCATCCAGGGCGAGGCTTTTGATGCGGCTTATTGGGGTCGCAATGTGCGCCAGACGGTGCGCTTCGCGGCCGCCATTAGCAGCATGATTGCTGATGAAGTTGATACCTGGCTGGAAATCAGTCCCCATGCGGTTTTGGCGGCTATGATTGACGAATGTGTACAAGCGGAGCAAGCAGACTGTGTGATTGCCGTTTCGTTGCGTCGGCATAAGCCGGAACAAGCCACCCTGCTGACGGCGCTCGGTACGCTCTATGCACACGGTTACGCGGTGAAGTGGGACGCTATTTATCCGGTTCGCGGCCAGTTGACAGCACTGCCGCTCTATCCGTGGCAAAGGCAGCGCTATTGGCTGGATTTGCGTCCCCGTGAACAGCGTGTACACGCGCATTCCGGCCAATCTATTTTGTTGGGAGAGCGCCTGGATTCACCGGCTCTCACCGATATTGTCTTTGCCAATGAATTGAGTGCCGATTGGCCTCCTTTTTTAAATGACCATCGGCTGTGGAAAACGGCCGTTTTCCCGGCAACAGCTTATATAGAAATGGCCTTGTCTGCGGCCAACAGTATCTGGGGAAAA
Organism: uncultured Chloroflexia bacterium; assembly: GCA_963747345.1. Classification (GTDB taxonomy): domain Bacteria; phylum Chloroflexota; class Anaerolineae; order Promineifilales; family Promineifilaceae. The sequence continues at coordinate 266,473 of CAVVFA010000036.1, forward strand.
GGGCCTGTTCGTCTGCATGATCTTGATATTCAGGCACCTCTGGTTCTGCCGGAAGAAGGCAGCCAGCCCATACAGCTTGTTCTTACGCCAAGCGAGACAGGCGTAACTTTCCGCCTCTTTAGTCGAGGTGATGGGGAAACTGCCTGGAAGTCACATACTCAGGGTCGGATGCAAACCATACCGGATGCCCTCCCGCCAACGCCTCCGGATCTCGCGGATCTTCAATTACGCTGTCCGGATGTGGTAACGGCCGTTTCCCATTACAAAAGATTCCAGGAACGGGGTCTCACCTTTGGCCCACAGTTTCAAGGCGTGCAGCAAATCTGGCAAAACAAAGCCCAGGGTGAAGGATTAGCCAAAGTTGAACTGCCGGGGTCGGTTACCGCTGTTGGCTACCAGTTCCATCCGGTTCTTTTGGATAGCTGTTTACAGTTACTAACAACCCTCATTGATGACGGTCAGACAGCAACCCCCTACCTGCCGATTGGCCTGGATAGTTTGGAATACTACCAACTCACCACGCGGCAATTTGTGGAGTCATGCCCAACTACGCGAAACAAATAGCCCAGAAACCAGCGTCGGGGATGTGCTCATCTTTGATGAAGATGGGCAAACCATCGCCGCCGTAAAAGGGATGCGTTTTCAGCGGGCATCACAAGAAACAATAGCCCGCTGGTTACAGCCACAAACAGAGAAAGCCCTCAAAGATTGGTTGGTCAACGTCAACTGGAAACCACAGGAACGAGCCGCTCTCCAGCCGTTCCAGGCAGCGGGCAACTGGCTTATTTTGGCCGACCATACGGGCTTAGGCACAGATTTGGCCGCCGACCTAAAAATCGCTAGCGGCGCTGTTACCCTGATTCAGGCAGATGAATTAGAAACACTCACTAATTTCTGGCAACAGACCGAACCGCAATTGTTACGCGGCATTATCCATCTTGGCGGCTGCGACCTCTCTCCAGTTGACAGTGCCTCGTTGGCAGCTTTGCAGCAAACACAGGCAACCCTGATGCAAAGTATGCTCACCCTTGTGAAACAGATAGCCCAAGTGCAATCGGCACAACCACCAAAGTTGTGGCTCGTGACGCGAGGCGCACAGGCGTTGGCTCCTGGTGAACCTGTTACCATAGCCGCCAGGCCGCTGTGGGGATTAGCGCAATCGCTGCGGTTGGAACACCCGGAACTTCACTGCACCACGATTGACCTGAATGCTTACCCCCAGGTGGGAGAAGCTGACGAATTATGGCGTGAAATCCAGGTTGAAGCGGATGAAAACGAGATTGCTTTGCACAATAACGGCCGTTACGTTTCCCGTCTCACCCATTACCAACCCAGTCCCGCAGCCAGCAGCCCCCTTCACCTGACCATGCCGCATCGCGGGCAAATAGATGACCTGCACCTCCAACCAACTGCCCGAAGCGTGCCTGAGTCAAACGAAGTTGAAATACGAGTGCTGGCTACAGGTATGAATTTCCGCGATGTCCTCAAAGCCCTAGACATGTATCCTGGGCAAGAAATCCTGTTTGGCGATGAATGCGCAGGCATTATTACAGCAGTTGGCGCTGATGTAACGCATCTGCATGTTGGAGACGCAGTTTTCGGCATAGCTGTAGACAGTTATAGCACCTACGCCATAACCCACGCCGACTTTTTGGTGCACAAACCGCCGCAACTTAGCTTTACCGATGCCGCCACCATTCCCATCGCCTTTTTAACAGCCTATTATTCCCTGCATCATCTGGCTCACATTCAGGCTGGCGATCACTTATTGATCCACGCTGCGGCTGGAGGTGTCGGGCAGGCGGCGGTGCAGCTGGCGCAACAAGCGGGTGCTGACGTGTGGGCAACGGCTGGCAGCCCCGAGAAACGATCCTTTTTACACCACATGGGCGTGAAACACATCTTTGACTCGCGCAGTTTGGCTTTTGCCGACCAAATTCGGCAGCAAACAAACGGCACAGGCATGGATATCGTGCTCAATTCTTTGAATGGCGAATTTATTGAACGCAGCTTTGACGTATTGGCGGAAAACGGCCGTTTCCTGGAAATGGGTAAAATCGGCATCTGGGATGCGCAGCAAGCCACACAACGCCACCCCCACTGTCAGTACCACATCATCTATCTCGGAGACCTCTATCACGATCAGACGAAGCTGATTCAGGCCATGCTGCAAGCGATTGCCACAGGATTAGAAAATGGGGCACTTACGGCCGTTACCTCGCCAGGTTTTTCCCTTAGATAACGTAAAAGACGCCTTCCGTTTCATGGCGCAAGCCCGTCACATTGGCAAAATTGTCGTTACCCAGACCAACGACAAAAACGATACCTTGCTAGACCACATTTCGGCTGACGGCGCTTATCTCGTTACCGGCGGTTTTAGCGGCATCGGTTTGCATGTCGCGCGGTGGTTGGCAGAGCAGGGTGCGCGGCATATCACCCTGGTTGGACGGCGCGGCGCACCGATTGCCGCCCAGCCAGTCCTTGAAGAATTGGCCGACATGGGCGTTACTGTGACCGCGCTGGCGGCCGACATTTCCCAAGAAGACAACGTAGCCCATGTCGTGCAAACCATCACCGAGTCCGGCATCCCGCTGCGGGGCATCTTCCACAGTGCCGGTGTCAATGCCGATGGCGTTTTGCAGCAACAAGAATGGGCTGACTTCAAGCGCGTATTTGACCCCAAACTCAACGGCGCCTGGCACTTGCACACCCTAACATTAGCAAATCCACCTGACTTCTTTGTCCTGTTTTCCTCAGCGGCCTCGCTAATCGGTTCAGCCGGACAGGCAAATTATGCGGCGGCGAATGCCTTTCTCGATGGGTTCGCCCAGTGGCGCACATCGTTGGGACTTGCCACTCTGAGCATCAACTGGGGCGCCTGGCAAAATGTAGGCATGACGGCCGTTCTCTCCGCGCAAGATTTACAACGATGGCAGCGGCAGGGCATGGACGTCATCTCCCCCGAAAATGGGCTGACGCTGCTCGGTCAAATGCCCACCAATGGCCCCGCCCAAATTGGCGTCTTGCCCATCTACGCTAAAACATTTGCCCCCACAAACCCGTTTTTTGCCGAATTACTGCCCGCGCCAAAACAGGTGCTAGAAACGGCCGTTTCCATCCCATCCAGCCAATCCCTTGCCGAAAAACTAGCCGACACGCCAGCCAGCAAACGCCCCGGTCTCCTGCTGACACACATTCGGGAAGTCGTGCGCCACGTCCTTGGCTTTGACGCCGCCCAAGCCATCCCCGACCAACAGCCGCTGGGCGATATGGGCATGGATTCGCTGATGGCCGTGGAATTACGCAACGCCTTGAGCGATGCGGTGGCTGTGCCTTTACCCGCCACCCTGATGTTTGACTACCCAACGGTGACGGCGCTGGCTGATTACTTAAAACAATATATTCCGGCGATGACTGTAGAGGAAACGGCCGTTTCCCCCACTCCCATCGCCCCAACCACCACCGACCTGGACGACCTTTCCGATGAAGAAGCCGAAGCGCTGCTGCTGGCCGAACTGGACAGCCTTCATGACTAGATTTTTTGGAGATTAGAGATTAGAGATTGGAGATGAGCTCACTTTCAATCTCCAATCTCCAATCTCTAGCCCCTTCTCTAAACACACAAGGAACAAGTATGACCGACACCGCCGAACAACTTTCACCTATCAAACGCGCCCTGCTGGAACTGCGCCAGATGCGCAGCCAATTAGACGAGATGAAACGCAGCCAAACCGAACCCATCGCCATTGTGGGCTTTGGCCTGCGCCTGCCCGGTGGCGTACACGATGCTGACTCCTACTGGCAGCTTTTGCACAACGGCGTGGATGCGATTGTGCCCATTCCGCCTGACCGCTGGGATTTAGAGGCGTTTTATGATGCAGACCCGGACGCGCCGGGCAAGATGTATACGCGGGCTGGCGGTTTTCTGGAAACCATCGACCAGTTCGACCCGCATTTTTTTGGCATTTCGCCGCGTGAAGCAGACGCAATGGATCCGCAGCACCGACTGCTGCTGCAAGTGAGCTGGGAAGCCCTGGAACACGCCGGGCAGTCGCCCGACCTCGTGCGCGAAAGCCAGACAGGTGTCTTTATTGGCCTGAGCAGCAACGACTATTTGCGTATGACAACGGCCGTTCCCGAAGCCATTGATGTCTATACCATAACCGGTGGCGCGTTCAGCGTGGCGGCAGGACGGCTCTCGTATCTGCTGGGATTGCAAGGCCCCAGCCTGGTAGTAGATACGGCTTGTTCGTCGTCGCTGGTGGCTGTGCATCTCGCTTGCCAAAGTTTACGCAGCCAGGAAAGCGATTTGGCGCTGGCTGGCGGTGTCGGTCTCATTTTGTCACCCGAAACCAGCATCAACTTTTCCAGAGCGCAGATGATGGCCAAAGATGATCGCTGCAAAACGTTTGATGCCCGCGCCGATGGCTACGTGCGCGGCGAAGGCTGCGGCATGATTGTGCTCAAGCGCCTCTCCGATGCGCTGGCCGATGGCAATACGATTCTGGGACTGGTCAGCGGCACGGCCGTTAATCAAGACGGCCGTTCGAGTGGGCTAACCGCACCCAACGGCCCCGCGCAAGAAGCCGTCATCCGGCAAGCACTGGCAAACGCCAACGTACAGCCCCACCAAATTCAGTACGTGGAAGCGCACGGCACGGGTACCTCTTTGGGTGATCCCATTGAAGTGCAGGCATTAACGGCCGTTCTCGGCAAAAATCGACCCGCAGAGCAGCCGTTGGCACTCGGTTCGGTCAAAACCAACATCGGCCATCTGGAAGCCGCCGCCGGCATTGCCGGGCTGATCAAGGTGGTGCTGTCGTTGCAGCATCGGGAAATTCCGCCCCATTTGCATTTGCAGAAACTCAATCCCTTCATTGACTGGTCAAAAATGCCGCTGGTTGTGCCTACGGAAGCCACGCCCTGGCCGGAAACGTCCAACGCGTCCGTCGCGCCGGAGTCAGTTCGTTTGGTTTTAGCGGAACCAATGCCCATGTCATTATAGAAGAAGCACCGGAAATGATTGAACGCGACAGAAATGGAGAAACGGCCGTTTCACATTCTCACCCTCTCTGCCAAAACCGATGGGGCGCTGCGGGAGTTGGCGCAGGCCTACGAAGCCGCACTTGCTACCACGGACACTGCTTTGGGTGATGTGGCCTATACGACGAATAACGGCCGTTCCCACCTCGATAAACGCCTCGCCGTAGTCGCTGCGTCTGCCGCTGACGCGCAAGAAAAACTGCACACCTGGGCCACCGCTGAAGAGCCACTCAGCGTTTTTCAGGGCGAAACCATTCCAGGCCAAACACCGGAACTCGCATTTCTGTTTACCGGACATGGCGCTCAATATGTGCAAATGGGCAACCAGTTGTACCAAACCTCGGCCATTTTCCGCGCCGCCATAGACGCTTGTGCCGTCGCCGCCGAACCCTATCTCGACCAATCGCTGCATACCATCTTATTCCCCACCACACCTGCGGAGACGGCGCTCATGGAAAAAATGACCTACGCCCAGCCCGCCCTGTTTGCGCTGGAATATGCGTTAGCCGCTGTGTGGCAGTCGTGGGGCGTGCAGCCGACGGTCGTGCTGGGACACAGTTTGGGTGAATACGTGGCCGCCTGTGTGGCTGGTGTTTTCAACCTGGACGATGGCCTGAAACTTGTGTGCGCTCGCGGACGATTGATGGATTCGCTGCCGGAAGCAGGGGAAATGGCGGTCGTATTTGCCAGCGAAGCCGCAAGTCAGCGCCGCTGTTCACCCCGTATGCCGACCGTGCTGTCATTGGGGTGATTAATGGCCCGACAAGTCTCGTGATTTCTGGGGAGAAAACGGCCGTTCAAGAAATCCAGGTCACGCTCCTGCCAACGGCATCAAAACACGAGCGTTGGCGGTCGCTCAGGCGGCGCATTCGCCGCTGCTCGACCCCATTTTCGCCGAATTTGAAGCAGTCGCCCAAACGATTAGCTACCACACGCCGCAAATTGCCCTGATTTCCTGCATGACCGGGCAAAATGGTAGGCAGTCAGGAAGTGACCAACGCCGTTTATTGGCGCAACCACCTGCGCCAGCCCGTGCGTTTTGCCGACGCCGTAACCACCCTTTATGCCGAAGGCTATGATACATTTCTGGAAATTGGGCCGCAGCCTACGCTGCTGGGCATGGCACAGCGCTGTTGGCCGCCCGAACTGGACGCCGCCTTGCCGCCGCGTCCTGGCCTGTGGCGACCCTCGCTGCGCGAAGGCGCAGATGAATGGCTGGAGATGCTGGAAAGTGTGGCCGCGCTGCACGTTAGCGGCATTGCCATTGACTGGCAGAAATTTGCACAGGAAGGTGCGTTCCCTGTACCTTACCGACGTGTGCCCCTGCCGACCAATCCCTGGCAGCAAGCCCGCTACTGGTTGGCTGCCCAAACGCCAGTCGAAACGATTACTCCGGCCGCGCTTGTGGCAAGCGGCGGCGGCAGCCGGGCAGCGCCAGCAGCAGCACGGCCCCTTGTCTTTGAATGTGCAAACTTATGCCGGCCAAATGGCAGACTCTGACCGATTTAACCTTCGCCTATATCACGCACACGCTCGGCGAGCTTTGGTGTGTTTAGCCAAGTCGGCAAAACGCAAAACGCCGCATCCATCATTGAGCAGGTCGAGATTTTGCCCACGTATGACAAGTTATTGACGCGCTGGCTGGATCATTTAGTTGAATTGGGTGATTTAGTGCGGGTGGACGATGGGTATGTGTGCGTGGGTGATGGGTTGGCGGAACGGCCGTTATCCCCCCTGCTTACCTCTGCCCAAACCACCCTGGCTGATGTGCCAGAACTGCTTACCTACGTGCAGCGCTGTGGCGAACAACTTCCCGACATTCTCACCGGAAAAACGAGTGCGCTGGAAACTATTTTCCCTGGCGGCTCCTACCGAAACAGCCGATTTTCTTTACCATCATTGGTCGCTGGTGCAATATTTCAATGGCATTGTCGCTGAAATCATGCAGACCATTGCTGCTAAACTGCCACCCCAACGGCAATTGCGCATTCTGGAAATTGGGGCAGGCACAGGCGGCACGGCGGCGGCGCTGCTGCCTATCTTGCCTGCCCACCAAACCAGACTACCATTTCACCGATTTGTCCGACCTGTTCCTCAGCCGAGCAGAAGAACGATTTGCCGCGTATCCTTTTGTCTCCTACGGCATCATGGATATTGAAAAGCCGCTGGCAGAGCAAGGCCAGCAGCCGCACAGTTTTGATGTGATTGTGGCCGCCAATGTGCTCCACGCCACGCGCAATTTGGATGAAACGCTGGCGCATGTGCAGGAATTACTCGCTCCAGGCGGCCTGTTGATTCTGTTTGAAACGACTGCCCACCTCACCTGGTTTGACATTACCACCAGCTTGATTGAAGGTTGGGGGCTATACGAAGACGGGTGGCGGCATGACAATCCCTTGCTGCCGCCAAAGCAGTGGCAGGCCGCCCTACAGAGCAACTGGCTTTACCCAGGCGATAGCGTTCCCGGAAGCTGATGTGCTGCCCGTGGAGTTGGGTTTTCGGGTGATTTTGGCACAAACGGCCGTTCCTGATGAGGCAAAAACGGCCGTTTTCGGCACACGCACTCAGCCCATAATCTCCTCAGTCGTTAGAATCTTTTCAGCCTGTTGAAGAGGAAGCTGTCACAGAAACCTTCATGGATCATTACCAACTGGCATTGCCCGACGAGCAAGAAGAGCTGCTGATCGCTTTTGTGCGGGCACAAGTGGCCCGTATTCTGCGTCTACCAGCGGATCATATTATCGACCAGCGCCAGCGTTTGATGGACTTGGGCGTTGATTCGTTGATGGCGGTTGAACTGCGCAATCGGCTGCAAACAGGGCTGGGATTGGCTGGCACGCTATCCGCTACCCTGATTTTTGATTATCCAACGATTGCAGCGATTGTGACTTATTTACAGCCACGATTAGAACGTATTGGAGAGGAAACGGCCGTTTTCCCAACCAATTCCCCCGAGCCAATCGCCGAAGCATCTACACAGCTAGACGACCTCACGGATGAGGAAGTCGAAGCGATGCTCTTAAAAAAGCTAGATAGCTTGTAAGCGTTATAGTGTATAAATAGGCTTCGGCATTATTTATTAGTCAAAAGTCTCTTTAGAAATATATGGGATCATCAACAAGGATGGCGGTTCGTGAACCGCCCCTTATAAAAACGACTTCGTGAATTTCTGAAACACCCCAAAAACAATATGAACGATTCAGTAAACCAGTCTTCTGATTTATCTCCATTGAAACGTGCCTTTCTGGCCATCGAAAAATTACAACAGCAAGTACACCAGTTGGAACACGCGCGGCAAGAACCGATTGCCGTCATTGGCGTGGGCTGCCGCTTTCCGGGCAATGCCAACTCGCCTGCTGCCTTCTGGCAACTGCTGCGCAACGGCGTCGATGCCGTCCGCGAAGTGCCTGCCGACCGCTGGGATATTGACGCTTATTATGATCCCGATCCTGACAAACCCGGCATGATGTCTACCCGCTGGGCTGGTTTTATTGACGACATCGATCAGTTCGATCCGCATCTTTTTAACATTTCCCCCCGTGAAGCGACCACCCTGGACCCTCAGCAGCGTTTGCTCCTGGAAGTGGCATGGGAGGCGCTGGAACATGCCGGACAAGCTCCCGACCAATTGAGTGGCAGCAGTACGGGCGTTTTTATGGGCATCACAGGCAACGATTATGCCCAAATGCAGTTGGCCGATGGCGGCATCAACGAAATTGATACCTATTACGGCTCTGGTATAGGACACAGCATGGCCTCGGGGCGCATTTCCTACGTGTTGGGACTGCAAGGCCCCAGCATTTCCATCGACACCGCTTGTTCGTCGTCGCTGGTTGCCATTCATCTGGCTTGCCAGAGTTTGCGCAGTGGCGAGTGCCGCCAGGCCCTGGCGGGTGGCGCCAATGCCATTTTGGCACCGGAACTATCTGTCGCGCTCTCTAAATTTCACATGATGGCTCCAAACGGCCGTTGTAAGACCTTTGATGCCAGTGCCGATGGGTTTGTGCGTGGCGAAGGCTGCGGCGTGGTCGTGCTCAAGCGGCTCTCTGATGCGGTGGCGGATGGGGATACTGTTTTGGCAGTGGTACGGGGAACGGCCGTTAACCAGGATGGCCCTAGCAGTGGTCTCACCGCACCCAATGGCCCCGCGCAAGAAGCCGTCATCAAGGCGGCGTTGCAAAACGCAGGCTTGCAGCCAGGCGATATCAGCTTCGTGGAAACACATGGCACAGGCACGGCTCTGGGCGATCCTATCGAAGTGCAAGCCCTAGGCGCAGTGCTGGGCAGTCATCGTGCAGCTGATCAGCCGCTGCTGCTTGGCTCTGTCAAAACCAATATCGGCCATCTGGAATCAACCGCTGGGGTGGCTAGTTTTATCAAGCTGGTTCTGGCGGTGCATCACGGTGAAATCCCGCCGAATTTGCACTTTGAAACGCCCAATCCACTTATTCCCTGGAGCGATTGGTCGCTGGCTGTGCCAACTGAGTTGACACCCTGGCAGGCAAAAGAGCGCATCGGGGCGGTGAGCGCCTTTGGCTTTAGCGGCACGAATGCCCACATGATTGTCGGTGAAGCGACACAGGCAGAACGAGAAATAGGAGAGGAAGAACGGCCGTTACACCTGCTCACTCTCTCTGCCCAAACCGAAACGGCACTGGCTCAAGTTGGCAGGTCGTTGGGCAGAAAATCTAACCGAACCGTTGGCCGACGCCGCTTTTACGGCCAATACGGGTCGCGCTCATTTGCCTGTGCGTGTGGCCTTGACTGCTAAAACGGCCGTTGACGCCCAGGAAAAATTAGCCGCCATTGCCAGCCAGTGGCAAAACCGTAAACGGGGTCACGCAAGGGGCCGATGCAAACCAGCGACCGTCCCAAAATCGCCTTTCTGTTTACCGGACAAGGGGCACAGTACCCAGGCATGGGTCGCCAGTTATACGAAACACAGCCCGTTTTCCGCGCCACCTTAGATCGCTGCGACGCCATTTTACGGCCGTTTTTGCCCCGTCCCCTGCTCTCTGTGATGTTTGCCGAAGAGGACGACAGTGTACATCAAACCCATTACACCCAACCGGCGCTCTTTGCCCTCGAATATGCGCTATTTACTTTGTGGCAGTCGTGGGGCGTGGTGCCAACGGCCGTTATGGGGCATAGCGTCGGTGAATATGTAGCCGCTTGTGTGGCAGGCGTGTTCAGCCTGGAAGATGGTCTGAAATTGATTGCCGCGCGAGGGCGCATGATGCAGGCATTGCCCCCTGGCGGCACGATGGCTGCCGTCTTTAGCGATGAAGCTCGTGTACGCACCGCCATCGCCCCCTACCCAAACGAAGTTTCGATTGCGGCTGTCAATGGCCCGCAAAATGTGGTGATCTCTGGCTCGGAAACGGCCGTTAACACCATTCTCAATCAATTTGCTGCGGACGGCATTAAAGCCAAAGCACTCACCGTCTCCCATGCCTTCCACTCGCCGCTGATGGAACCGATGCTGGCCGAATTTGCCGCCGTAGCCGCCGAAATCAGGTACGCGCCGCCCCGTTTGCGCCTCATAACCAACGCCAACGGTCAGCCAGCGCAAGCCGACACCCTCACGCAAGCAGCCTACTGGCGCGACCATGTGCGCCAGCCGGTGCAGTTTCAGGCGGCGATGACCTGGCTGCATGAAAACGGCTACCCGCTCTTTCTGGAAGTGGGGCCGCATCCCACGCTGTTGGGCATGGGGCAGCGCTGTCTGCCGGAGGATGCGGCGGCATTGTGGCTGCCTTCGCTGCGCCAGGGTCGGGATGATTGGCAGCAGCTTCTCACCAGTCTGGGCAACTTGTTTGTCTATGGCGTAGATGTGGATTGGGCGGGTTTCGACAAGCCGTATACGCGGCAAAAACTGCACTTGCCCACCTATCCTTTCCAACGCCGCCGCTATTGGCTGCCAGAACGACGACGGTCACAACGGCCGTTTAACGGAAATCCTTTATTAGGCAATCAAATTCGCTCGGCGGCACAAACGACTCAGTTTGAAGCACGACTCAGCAGCGAAAGCGTGCCAGTCCTCAACGACCATCGTGTTCACGGATTGGCGATTTTGCCCGCGACGGGTTACGTGGAGACCATGCTGGCGGCAGCAACGGCCGTTTTCGGCTCCGGCGCTCATGCCATCGAAGGACTCACCATTCACGAACCGCTGGTGGTGGGCGACGAGGAAAGCCGTGTATTGCAAACGTTGGTCACGCCAGAAGCCAATGGCGCGGCAACGGTGCAGATCTTCAGCCAACGGCGAGTCTGACGACCTGGACGCACCCTGGAAATTACACGCAAACGGCCGTTTACTGCCCCATCAGCCTCAATCAACCACCGCAAACGAATCGGTGTCTGCGCTGCAAAGCAAACTCCCCGAAACGATCACCGCCACCGCCCACTACGCGCAACTTTACGAGCTAGGTCTGCAATTTGGCCCCAGCTTGCACGGCGTCATGCAGATGTGGCGGCGAGATGGCGAAGCACTGGCGCAAATTGAACTGCCCCCAGCCAGCCAGCCCGAAATGAGCCGCTACCAGATTCATCCGGCGCTGCTGGATGCCTGTTTGCAAGGCATGGCGGCGGCGATTCCGGCCAATCTGAGCGAAACGGATATTTTCATGCCGTTGGGCATTGACCGCTTCGTTTTGTACCAGCAACCAGACAGCAAGGTGTGGAGCCATGTGGTGCTAGACCTGCCGCAAAAAGCTGGCTTGCCTGAAACGTTGACAGCGCAGATCAGGGTGTTGGACGAAAACGGCCGTTTACTTGCCGAAGCCACCGGTATCCATTTAAAACGCGCCAGCCGCGCCGCTCTGCTGGGCAGCCAGGCCAACGAATTGGCCGATTGGCTGTACCGTGTGCAGTGGCAACCTGGCCCCGCTGCCCGTCACAGACAGCGCCGACTTTTTCCCGGAATTAACGGCCGTTGCCGAGCAAGTTGAGCCGGAAGCCGAGCAATTATTCAACCGGTACGGTCTGGCCGCTTACCAAACGCTCGCTCCCCTGCTAGACGAACTGAGCACCGACAGCATTTTGGCGGCCTGGCAGCAGTTGGGCTGGCAGCCGCAACTGAATTCGCCGTTTACCGTCGAGGCATTGGCTGCTGATTTGGGTGTTTTGCCAGCGCATTAACGGTTGATGGGACGGCTGCTGGAAATTTTAGCGGAAGATGGCTGGTTGGTGACGGTCTGAGTCAGGTTGGTTGCTGCAAAGAGAAGTGGGCGAGATAACGGCCGTTTCCCTGGAAAATCGCTGGCAACAAGTCAGCAGTCAGTTCCCGCAGTTTGACGCGGAGATTGACATTGCCCACCGCTGCTCTCAAGCACTGGCGGCGGCGCTGAGCGGTCAAGCCGACCCGCTGCAACTGCTGTTTCCGGCAGGCGATTTGAGCAGCGCCGTGAAACTGTATCAGGAATCTCCTTTTGCCAAAACGTACAGCGGGCTGGTGGGACAGGTGGTAGAGTCAGTTATGGAAAGCGATGGCCTTCGACAGGCTCAGGCGGCGGAAGGCCTTCGACAGGCTCAGGCGCCGTTTCGAGTCCTGGAAATTGGTGCAGGCACAGGCGGCACGACTTCGTTTGTGCTGCCCCAACTGCCAGCGGATCGCACCACCTATGTCTACACCGATATGTCGCCACTGTTTCTGGATCGCGCCAAACAAAAATTTGCGGCGTATCCGTTTGTGCAGTATCGACTGCTGAATATTGAAGCCGATCCCACTACACAAGGCTTTGCGTCATCTGAAAAGTTTGACTTGATTGTGGCGGCTAATGTCATCCACGCCACCGCTGATTTGCGCCAAACCTTGCGCCACGTCCAGCAATTGCTGGCTCCGGGCGGCATGTTGCTCATGCTGGAGATGACCAACCCGATTCGCTGGATTGACCTCTCGTTTGGACTGACGGATGGCTGGTGGCGCTTTGTCGATGCCGATATTCGACCCTCCTATCCGCTGCTCAACCGTGCAGGCTGGACGGATTTGTTAGCGGAGATGGGCTTTGAACAAGCAACGGCCGTTCCCCAACAAGATGATCTATTGAGCGAACAAGCCATCCTCATGGCACGCCAACCACTGGCGGCTGACACGACACTCTCCGGCAACTGGCTCGTTTTGGCCGACAATCATGGCACAGGCGCAGACCTGGCGTATCAACTGCAATTAGCAGGCGCAACTTCCACCGTGCTAACCGCCGATGATGCGCTTTGGCCGCATGGCCTGCCCGATTTATTAACGAAACGGCCGTTTCACCACATCGTGCATCTTTGGAGCTTAAACACACCCGACTCCCTCGCTTTATCGGCGGCTGGCTTGGAAACGGCCGTAGAAAACGCGACAGGCAGTACGCTCCACCTGGTACAGACCATCGCCCAAGCCAACTTGTCTGTTTTGCCCCGTTTGTGGTTGGTGACGGCTGATGCGCAGGCCGTAAACGGCCGTTCACCCCAAGTAGCGCAATCACCGCTGTGGGGATTGGGCAAAACCATCAATCTGGAACTGCCCGATCTGCACACCACTTGCATTGATCTACCCAGCGATTCGCTCGCTAAGGCGGCCACACTTTTGACTGAAATACTGGCAAACGACGGCGAACCGCAGGTCGCCTACCAGCAAGATGAGCGCTTCGTAGCCCGGTTAGAACGATATGAACCAGTCCAACCCACCGCCAACGACGCGCCTGTCCAACTGGTGATCAGCGAGCGCGGCCGCTTGGACAATCTGGTGTGGCAGCCGCTGACGCGCCGTCTGCCCGGCAAAGATGAAGTGGAAATCGAGGTGCTGGCGACGGGACTCAACTTTAAGGATGTTTTGAACACGCTGGGCATGTATCCAGGTGATCCGGGGCCGTTGGGGGGCGAATGTGCGGGGTTGATAACGGCCGTTGGTCCCCATGTTACCCAGTTCAAAGTAGGCGATGCCGTGTTGGCAGTCGCCAGCGGCAGTTTCCGCAGCCACGTCATAGCCTCCACCAATTTGGTGGCGCATAAACCCGCGTCTCTCAGTTTTGCCGCCGCCGCTACCACACCGATTCCTTATGTAACGGCCGTTTTCACTCTGGAACATCTGGGGCAAATGCAAACTGGCGACTCCGTACTCATCCATGCGGCGACGGGCGGCGTGGGCATGGCCGCCGTGCATCTGGCACAACGGGCAGGCGCTCTCATTTTTGCCACCGCTGGCACGCCTGAAAAACGCGCCTATTTACGCAAACTAGGCGTGGCGCATGTCTTCGATTCCCGTTCGCTGGCTTTTGCGGATGAAATTTTGGCGTTGACCAATGGCAGGGGCGTAGACCTGGTTCTCAACTCCCTGGCAGATGAGTTTGCCCAACAGAGTATGCGGGTTTTGGCGGATAACGGCCGTTTCCTGGAAATCGGCAAACGCGGCATTCTCACACCGGAAGAAGCCGCTCGCCAAAAACCAAATGCCGCCTACCACATCGTCGATTGGGGCGAAACGGCACAGCAAGACCCCGCCCTCATTCACGGCTTGTTCCAGCAGCTTATCGCCGACATCGCGGCCAACGAACTGCCGCCGCTGCCCGTGCGCACCTTTAGTCGCCAGGAAACCAGCGCCGCCTTCCGCTTTATGGCACAGGCCAAACACATCGGCAAAATTGCGGTGATGCAGCCCGCGAGCCAGCAGACCACGAACATTCGCCCCGATGCCACCTATCTAATTACGGGCGGCTTGCGCGGCTTGGGATTGTTAGTGGCCGACTGGTTGGTTGAAAAAGGAGCGCGTCATCTGGTGCTGCTGGGTCGCAGTCGCCCCGACGCTGAAGCGAATGAGAAGATTACCCGCTGGCAAGCGGACGGCATTCAAATCCACACCGCCCAGGTAGACGTGACCCACGCTGCCGACATGAACGCCTTGTTCAGCGACATTGCCGAAACGATGCCGCCTTTGCGTGGTGTCATCCATTCGGCGGGGTTATTGGCCGATGGGGTGCTGTTGCAGCAAGATTGGGCGCAGTTTGCCGAGGTTTTGGGGCCAAAAGTTTCCGGCGCCTGGCATTTACACACCTTAACCGAGCAGATGCCGCTCGACTTTTTTGTCTTGTTCTCGTCCATTGCTTCGCTCACGGGCGCGGCGGGACAAGGCGGACACGCTGCCGCCAATCTCTTTTTAGACACGCTGGCCGCCTATCGCCAGAGCCAGGGTTTGCCCGCGCTCAGTATCAACTGGGGTGCCTGGACGGAAGTAGGCGCGGCGGTGCGCCACGGTGTTTTTGACCGGGCAACGGCGCAAGCCATTGGCGCGATTGAGCCAGCGCAGGGTTTGCGCGTCTTGGACGACCTGCTGCATGATCCGTCGCCCCAGGTGGCAGTCACACCTGTTAACTGGGCGAGTTTCCGCCAAAAGTTTGGACATTTGCCATTTTTTGCTGATTTGATGCGGCAGTCCGAGAAGACGATGAAGAGTGGAAACGGCCGTTTCCCTTCCCACACACACGCTCATGAGCCAATTAGCCGAGGCCAGTACCAATCGTCGCCACGCGCTCATGCTCGCATTTGTCGAAGGGGAAACCCGCCAGGTGCTGGGATTGGCTGACGGTGATGCCATTGCGGAACGGGCGGCTTTGAGCGATATGGGGCTGGATTCGCTGATGGCCGTCGAACTGAAAAATCGCATCAGCAGCCAGCTTACGCTGTCACGGCCGTTACCGGCCACCCTCGTTTTTGACTATC
Organism: uncultured Chloroflexia bacterium; assembly: GCA_963747345.1. Taxonomy (GTDB): domain Bacteria; phylum Chloroflexota; class Anaerolineae; order Promineifilales; family Promineifilaceae. Next base: position 282,214 of record CAVVFA010000036.1, read on the forward strand.
CCACCACCGCTGCGATCACCGATTTCTTGTTGGAAAGTCTCGCTGTGGCTCACACAACTCCGGTTGAGGAGACAGCAGAAATAGAGGACGAATATGAGGAAAACGGCCGTTCTCCCTTTGATGATATTGATTCCCTGGCCGCCCTCTCCGACGACGAAGTAGACCGGCTCTTTGCCGAAATAGGTTTTTCTGAGGAACCCGATGACGAATAGAGAATTTCTGGAACGAATTTCCACACTATCGCCCAAACGATTGGTGCTGTTGGCGGTTGAACTGCAAAACAAACTGGAAGCCGCCCAAAAACCGCAGCCAGAACCCATTGCTGTGGTCAGCATGGCCTGTCGTTTCCCTGGCGGTGCAAACACGCCCGATGCTTACTGGCAACTGTTGCAGCAAGGCACAGACGCCATCACTGAAATTCCATCCGCCCGTTTTGATGTGGATGCTTATTTTGATGCCGACCCCGAAGCACCCGGCAAAATTGCTACCCGCTGGGGCGGTTTTGTAGATGGCATAGACAAGTTTGATCCGCAGTTATTTGGCATTGCGCCGCGTGAAGCCGTCAGCATGGATCCGCAGCAGCGCCTGTTGCTGGAAACGGCCTGGGAAGTGTGGGAAAGCGCCGGTTACGCGCCAGACAGTCTGGATGGCAGTCCGACAGGCGTTTTTGTGGGCATGTGCAACAGCGACTACTACCAGATTCTAAACGAAGGCGGCAAAACGCAGTTGGATACCTATGCCTCCACGGGCGTCGCTCACAGTGTGGCTTCTGGTCGTCTCTCGTATGTATTTGGGCTGCAAGGCCCCAGTCTAACCGTAGATACGGCCTGTTCCTCTTCGCTGGTGGCGCTGCATTTGGCTGTGCAAAGTTTACGCAATCAGGAGTGCCACATGGCGCTGGCTGGTGGTGTTAACGCCATTTTATCTGTGGAAACGACTATTTCGCTTTCCAAAGGGCGCATGATGGCCGCCGACGGCCGTTGTAAAACTTTTGATGCCGCGGCCGATGGCTTTGTACGTTCAGAAGGGTGCGGGCTGGTGCTGCTCAAACGCCTGGCCGATGCGCAAGCGGACGGCGACAATATTCTGGCGGTTATTCGCGGCTCGGCCATGAACCAGGACGGCCGTTCTAATGGCATTACTGCGCCCAACGGCCCTTCTCAGGAAGCCGTTATCCGTGCCGCTTTAGCCGATGCCCAGGTCAAACCCAGCGCCGTCACCTACATTGAAACACATGGCACCGGCACCTCCCTGGGCGACCCGATTGAAGTGCAGGCGTTGGGTGCGGCTTATGGGGCGGGACATTCTGCCGAACGGCCGTTAATGATTGGCTCAGTCAAAACAAACATCGGGCATCTGGAATCGGCGGCAGGTATTGCCGGTTTTATCAAGCTGGTGCTGTCGTTGCAACAGCGCACCATCCCGCCCCATTTGCACCTAACGGAGCTAAACCCATACATCAATTGGGCAGACTATCCCATTACCGTTCCGACGCAAGAAACAAAATGGACGGGGGAAAACGGCCGTTTACTGGCTGGCTTGAGTTCGTTTGGCTTTAGCGGAACCAACGTGCATATCATTATCGAAGCGGCTCCGACTGAGACAGTCCCTGTCGAAGCGCCGGAACGACCCTGGCAGTTGTTGACGCTTTCAGCGCAGACCGAGAAGGCGCTGCGCGAAACGGCCACCCGCTTTGCCAGCCATCTGGCGACCCATCCGGAACAAGCGTGGGCCGATGTGGCTCACACCGCCAACAGCGGTCGGGCGCAACTGCGCCACCGCCTGGCACTTACGGCCGCCGACGGCCAGTCGGCTCAGGAAATGTTGGCCGCTTTTGCCCACGGCGAAACGGTTAAGCACGTACACTATCAGTCGATGAAAAGTGGTAAACGACAGCCGCTTGTGTTTCTGTTTACCGGACAAGGCGCTCAATATATCGAGATGGGTCGTCAGCTATACGAAACCTCGCCTGTTTTCCGGGCGGCGCTGGCACAGTGCGCTGCGCTGTTCCAACCCTACCTGAACCGCTCCCTGCTCGACATTATTTATCCAGCAGACGAAGCAGGCAAGAGCCTGATTGATGACACCGCTTACACGCAACCCGCCCTGTTTGCCGTCGAATATGCGTTGGCGCAGGTGTGGCGCGGCTGGGGCATTGAGCCAGATGTGGTGCTGGGACACAGCATTGGCGAATATGCGGCGGCTTGTGTAGCAGGTGTATTTAGTTTGGAGGATGCCGTTAAACTGGTGGCGGAGCGCGGCCGTTTGATGGGTAGTTTACCCGCCAATGGCGCGATGGCGGCTGTTTTTACCGGACAGGCACAAACGGAAGCGGCGATTGCGGCGTGTGGGGTGCCGGTCTCGATTGCAGGTGTCAATGGGCCGGATGGTGTGGTTATTTCTGGGGAAGAAACGGCCGTTCAGACAGTCATTGATCACCTGAAACAATCAAAAATTCGGGCGCGGCGTCTGGCGGTTTCGATTGGTGGTCACTCGGCCTTGATGGATCCCATCTTAGAGGCGTTTAGCGAAACGGCCGTTACCATCACCTACCACCCGCCCCAGATTGAGTTTTTGTCCAGCATCACGGGGCAGTTGGCGGGGCGAGAAGTTGCCAATGCCGACTATTGGCGGCAGCAACTGCGCCAGGGCGTGCTGTTTTATCCAGCGATGCAAACCTTGTTCGCCGCTGGTTATCGCCATTTTGTGGAGATTGGCCCCGCACCCACCCTTGTTGATTTGGGACAGCGCTGTGATCCACCGGAAACGGCCGTTTGGCTGCCTTCTTTGCGTCCGGGTCATGAGGATTGGCGGCAGATGCTCACCAGTCTGGGCGACCTTTTTGTCAATGGCGTGGCAGTTGATTGGGCGGGTCTGGATGCAGGCGCGGCGCGACGACGCTTGCCCTTGCCCACCTATCCGTTCCAACGAGAACGCTTCTGGCTGGCAGAGACAAACCAGCCCTTGAGCCAATTGCCGTTGGCTTCTCAAACTAGCTTCAAAAATCCCTTGTTAGGCCGACGGCTCAGTTCACCTGCGCTAACAGATGTGGTTTTTGAGACGGCGCTAAGCGCCACCTATCCCGCATTTTTGGCGCACCATCATGTGCATGATGCTGTTATTTTGCCGTCGCCGGCCTTCATCGAAATGATTTTGGCAGCCGCAGACGACGCTTGGGGAAAACGGCCGTTTCGCCTGCAAAACTTCACCATCCACGAAGCCCTGATTTTGGGCGACGACGTTCCAGTCGGTGCAAACCATTCTCTCGCCTCAAGATGGTGAGACAAGCCGCCTTTCAGGTGGTCGCGTGGCAAGGCGACCACTGGCAGCGCCATGTTTCCGGCACGCTGGCCTGGAGCGAAATCAAAGCCACCGCCGCCCCCGTTTTGGACATTCCGGCCTTGCAAGCACGCTGTTCAGAAGAGATCGAGCAAGCAGATTATTACGACCAGTTGCACCAGCTAGGGCTGGATTTCGGCTCCGATTTCCGAGGCTTGACGCATATCTGGCGGCGCGAAGGCGAAGCGCTGGGGCAAATGATCCTGCCCGAATCGCTCCTGGCTGAGATACAAACCTACCAGATGCATCCCGCCTTTTTGGACGCCTGTTTCCATCTCGTCGGCGCACCGTTAGCGACTGATCTGGAAGTGCCTTATCTGCTCGTGGGCATTGAACAGTTCCAACTCAAACGGCCGCCAAGCACACGCCTGTGGAACTATACAAAGCTGCAACAACAAGGCGGCAACACGTTTACGGGCGATGTCTATTTGTATGACGAAAGCGGCGACCTGGTGGCCGAAGCGCGGGGTCTGCATTTGACAATTGCCGGACGAGAAACCTTGCACAAACGAGAACGGCCGTTTTCCGAAGAATGGCTCTACAACGTCAGTTGGCAGCCCAAACCACTGCCCAGCGAAACCAGCCTGCCCCAGCCTGATGAGTTGGCGGAAGTGGTATCGGGGAAAACGGCCGTTTTTGCCGCTGAATATCCGATAGATATTTACCATACCCTGTTTGCGGATCTCGACACCTTGAGTTTCCGCTACATCATCGAAGCGTTGAGTGCATTGGGCTGGCACTACGACGTGGGTTCACGACTGACAACTGAGAGCCTGGTCAGCCAATTGGGCATCGCGCCCCGACATCGCCGCTTGTTTGAGCGGCTGCTGGACGTGTTGCAAGAAGAAGGACTGCTGCGGTGTGACGGCGCGGATTGGATAGTGGTGGCGGGATTGGAAACGGCCGTTATCCCCCTGACAGCCGCCGACATGCAAGCCACCTACGCCCCGCACGACGCCGAACTACACCTGCTCAGCCAATGCGGGCCGCACTTAGCCACCATTTTGCGCGGCGACCAAGACCCGCTGCATCTGCTCTTCCCCGATGGCTCTATGGCCCCTACCACCCGTGTCTATGCCGAAACACCATTCGCCCGCATCTACAATCGGCTGATGACCGAAGCCGTCGGCCAAATTGTGGCCGCGCTGCCCGCCGGACGCACCTTGCGCATTTTGGAAATCGGCGCAGGCACAGGTGCGACCACGGCCTCGGTGCTGCCAGCCTTGACGGCGAGCGCAAGTAGACTATGTATTCACCGACCTTTCGCCGCTTTTCTTGAGCAAAGCACAAGCAAAATTCGCGGCCTATCCTTTTGTGCAATATCAACTTCTGGACATCGAGCAAGACCCCTGCCGCGCAGGGCTTGGCTGGTGGACAGTTTGACATAATCATCGCGGCCAATGTGCTGCACGCCACCACCGATTTACAGCAAACGCTGATTCATGTGCGCCACTTGCTGACACCAGGCGGACAATTGCTCCTACTCGAAGGCAGTGGTCGCCAGCGTTGGGTTGACTTGACATTTGGCCTGACAGAAGGCTGGTGGAAGTTCACTGACCTGGACGTGCGCCAATCTTCGCCGTTGGTAGACAGCACCCAGTGGCGGTCGCTGCTGACAGCGGCAGGTTTCACGGCCGTTGCCACCATTCCTGCCCACCCCGCCAACGATCTCTTCACTTTACAAACTATTTACGCAGCGCAAACTCCGCAAACAGAAGTCGCCACACCGGGCAGTTGGCTGATTTTTAGCGATGCCAGCGGGGTTGGCGCGGCAGTGGCTGAAAAAATAGAAGCGGCGGGGGAAACGGCCGTTCTCATTACCCCCAGTTCCGCCTTCCAACAAACCAGTCAAACCAAGTTTGGCATTGATCCGGCCAACGCTGCCGATTATGCGAGGCTGCTGGATGCTGTGTCTGGTGCAGATACGGCTTACCGCGGCATCTTACACTTGTGGTCGTTGGACACACCCTCTTTGGCCGATATGACTGGGGGAGACTTAACGGCCGTTGCCACCCAAACCGTGCAATCAGCCCTGCTCCTGGCGCAAGCCCTCGCTAAACTGGATGGTAAACAGCCACCGCTGTGGTTTGTGACACAAGGAGCGCAACCCGCCACTGAGCAGACACCCAATCCCCAGCAAGCGCCGTTGTGGGGGCTGGGGCGTGTCTGGGCGCTGGAACAGCCCGCCTTGTGGGGCGGCAGCGTAGATTTGGACGCCGACGCGACAGTCAGCCAGAATGCCGAGGCGCTCTGGCAAGAAATCCAACAGCCAGACGGCGAAGACCAGATGGCGCGGCGTGACGGTTCTCGGCTGGTTCCCCGCTTGGTGCGCGAACGCAGTGCAGGTCACGCCCCTGTAACCATCTCAGCAGAAGGCAGTTATCTGGTGACGGGCGGGCTGGGCGGTTTAGGCGTGGAAATTGCGGACTGGCTGGCAGACCAAGGCGCACGTCATCTGGTACTGACCAGTCGCCAGGGTTTGCCGCCACGGGCTGAGTGGGCAACTGTTTCTCCTGATAGCGAGGTGGCTCGGCGGATAACGGCCGTTCAATCCCTGGAAGCAAAAGGCGTTGCCGTAGAAATTGCCGCTGTCGATGTGGCAAATCGGGCGCAAATGACAGGGTTGTTCGCGGAATTTGGCAAATCTTTGCCGCCGCTGCGGGGCATCATCCACGCCGCCGTTGCCATGACATCCTGGCCGCTGACCAGCATGCCAGTCGCCGCCCTGACAGACATGCTGGCGCCCAAACTTCAAGGAACCTGGCTTTTGCACGAATTGAGCCAGGAAATGGCGCTGGATTTCTTTGTCCTGTTTTCTTCCACAACATCCTTGTGGGGCGTGACGCAGTTGGGACATTATGCCGCCGCCAATCAGTTCATGGACAGCCTGGCTTATTATCGACGAGCGCAAGGATTGCCCGCGATTAGCATCAACTGGGGCACCTGGAGCACCATGCGCGTAGCCTCCAGCGCCGACCAGGACAAGGTGGCGCAGTTTGGTCTGCGCCAAATGCCCACCACGCAAGCCTTGGCCGCGCTTGGCGAATTGTGTGTTTCGCCGCTGCCGCAAATGGTGGTGGCGGATGTGAACTGGGCTACGTTAAAAGCGGCTTACGAAGCAAAACGGCCAAAACCGTTTCTGGCTCAGGTTCAGGATGTGCAGTCCCAAAATGCCATCCAACCCAAAGCGAAAGCGGAAGCCGTGCCGCCGCTGCGCCAGCAAATCGCTGGCAAAAATGCCGCCGAGCGCCACCGTTTGGTGGTGGCACAGGTGAAACAGGCAGCAGCACAGGTGCTGGGTATGCCCGTGGCACGGCTGACGGACACGCAGCAAGGGCTGTTTGATATGGGCATGGACTCGCTGATGTCGGTGGAGTTGAAGGGAATGCTGGAAACGGCCGTTGGGCAAACCCTGCCTTCTACCCTCACCTTCAACTATCCGACAATTGATGATTTGGCTGAGTTTTTGGATACCGAAATTTTGGGAGAAGCGGCGGATTTGGAATTGGAAACGGCCGTTACCTATGATCTTAGTTTCTGATGATGAGTTATTATCTGATGAATTAGAAGAAATGGACGACCTATCCGAAGATGATCTCGCCGCTTTACTGCTGCAAACTTTAGAAAAACTGGAATAACTGCACAGGTGTAGCCTGAGCTTGTCGAAGGCGAAACCGGGCTTCGACAAGCTCAGCCCTCGCCATTTACAAACTGGATTGATTGAAACTATGGACAACCAAGCACAACCCGACCGCCGCGCCTTACTGAAAAATGCGCTATCCGCCATCGAAACGCTGCAAACCAAACTAAACGCCGTCGAGCAAGCCAAAAAAGAACCGATTGCGATTGTGGGCATGGGCTGCCGCTTCCCTGGTGGCGCAAACAGCCCTGAAGCTTACTGGCAACTGCTGCAAGACGGTGTGGATACCATTCGTAAACCACCTACTGACCGCTGGGACAGTGAGATTGCTGACGAAACGGCCGTTTCCTGGTATGGCAGCTTTTTAGAAGGCATCGATCAGTTCGATCCGCAGTTTTTTGGCATCACGCCGCGTGAAGCCGCCACCATGGATCCGCAGCAGCGCCTCGTGCTGGAAGTGACCTGGGAAGCGTTGGAACAAGCAGGCATTGCCCCCGATTCCCTGCGCGGCAGTCAGACCGGCATTTATGTGGGCATCACCACCAACGATTATTCCCACATCAGCATGACGGGCGATCCGGCTGAACTGGATGTCTACACCGCCACGGGCAGCGCTCTGAATGTCAATCCGGGACGAGTCGCGTATACACTGGGCTTACATGGCCCGTCGCTGGCGATTGACACGGCCTGCTCCTCCTCGCTGGTGGCTGTGCATCTGGCGTGTGCCAGTTTACGTGCGCGAGAAACCGACATGGCGCTGGCTGGCGGAGTTAATGCGCTGCTGAAACCGGAAGCGTTCATTATGTTTTCTCGCTGGGGCATGATGGCGCCAAACGGCCGTTGTAAAACATTTGATGTCAATGCCGATGGTTTTGTGCGTGGCGAAGGCTGCGGCATGATCGTGCTAAAACGGTTGTCCGATGCCCTGGCTGCTGGCGACAATATCCAGGCCGTCATTCGCGGCTCGGCGGTTAACCAGGATGGGCGCAGCAGTGGGCTGACCGTGCCTAACGGACTGGCACAGCGCACCGTCATCAGCCAGGCGCTGACCAATGCGGGCGTAAAACCAGCCGAAATCGGCTACGTGGAAGCGCATGGCACCGGCACGACGCTGGGCGATCCGATTGAAGTGGAAGCCATTGGCAATGCCTTACGCGCGGGTCGCGCCGCCGACGCGCCGCCCCTGTTTTTGAGTTCCGTCAAAACCAACATCGGCCATTTAGAATCGGCATCAGGCATTGCGGGCTTGATCAAGGTGGTGTTGTCTTTGCAGCATCAAGAAATCCCCGGCCATTTGCACTTGCATGAACGCAGTGCTCAAATCCCGTGGCCTGCCTTTCCCATCGAGATTCCCACCAAAGCCACGCCGTGGCCTGCCCTGAACGGCCAGCGACTGGCGGGTGTAAGTTCGTTTGGCTTTAGCGGCACGAATGCTCATGTGGTTTTAGCGCAAGCACCTGCGCCAGTGGTAGTGGAAACAGATGCGCCAAAGTCACAACGGCCGTTACACCTGCTTACCCTCTCTGCTCAAAACCAAACCGCCTTGCAACAGTTGGCCCAGCGATATAGCGACTATTTGCGCACCGCCCCCGAGACTTCTGCGGCTGATGTGATGGCTACGGCTAATAACGGCCGTTCTCATTTCAGTCACCGCCTGGCCGTATTGGGCGAAACATTGGCTGAACAAAGCGCCCAGTTAGCCGCATTTGCTGCTGGTCAGGAATCCGAAAGCGTGATCACAGCCGCGCCTGTTCATGCCAAACCGCGTATCGCCTTCCTCTTTACCGGGCAAGGCGCACAATACGTCAACATGGGGCGGCAGCTTTTTGAAACCGAGCCAGTTTTCCGCGAGACAATGATCGCAATGTGATGCTATTTTACGGCCGTTACTCAACCGTTCCCTGCTGGACATTATTTACCCAGCCGACGAGACTGCGCCCGAAAACGCAGGGCTGATTGACCAGACACAGTACACCCAACCGGCGCTCTTTGCCATCGAATATGCGCTGGCGCAGCTGTGGCGCTCGTGGGGCATTGAGCCGGTGGCGGTGATGGGACACAGCGTGGGCGAGTTTGTGGCGGCGTGTGTGGCGGGTGTATTTAGCCTGGAAGATGGCCTGAAGTTGATTGCCGAACGTGGGCGTTTGATGGGCAATCTGCCTGCTGGCGGAGCGATGGCGGCTGTGTTTGCGGAAGAAACGGCCGTTCTTGAAGCCATCACTCCCTACTGCGACCAAGTTTCTATTGCGGCCATCAATGGGCCAGCCAATGTAGTGATTTCTGGGGCAGAAACGGCCGTTTCCCTCATTTTGGATCAACTGGCAGCGCAAGGCATCAAAGCCCGTCGGCTGACGGTTTCCCATGCCTTCCATTCGCCGCTGATGGATCCTATTTTGGACGAATTTGCCGCCGTGGCGGGTTCTGTCAGCTTGGCCGAACCGCAAATTGAACTGATTTCCAATGTAAGTGGGGATGTGGCTGGAGCAGAAGTGCAAACGGCCGTTTACTGGTCAGACCATGTGCGTGCGCCAGTGCGTTTTGCCGATGCTATGCAAACGTTAGCCGAGGCTGGCATAGACTTGTACCTGGAATGCGGGCCACAACCCACGCTTTCCGGCATGGGACAGCGCTGTCTGCCGGAAGGGGCGGCGGCTTTTGTGCCGTCTCTGCGTCCGGGCAAGGCTGATGCCGCCCAAATTTTACACAATTTAGGCCAGCTTTTTACCCTGGGCGCAACCGTGGCCTGGGCAGCATTCCATCAGAACAGTGGACGGCGCGTCTCGCTGCCCACGTATCCGTTCCAGCGACAGCGGTATTGGGTAACTGTGCCTAAAACGCCGCGTCATGTGTCTAAAAACGTCCTGCATCCGCTGTTACACGAGCCGTTGTCCTCACCGCTGCTCAGTGATACCGTCTATACCAGCCGACTGGCAGTCGATGCCCCCGCTTACCTCAACGACCATCGCGTTTTTGACATTCCGCTTTTCCCCGGCACGGGATATCTGGAGGTAGCATTGGCGGCGGCGCGTTTGGCTTTGCACACCGCTGATGTGGCCTTGACCGACGTGCAGATTCAGGAAGCGCTGATTTTGCCGGAAGAGGGCGAGCGTTTGGTGCAAACGGCCGTTTCCCCCCTGCAAGCCAATCAAGCCACTGTGCGTATTTTCAGCCAGGAAGAAAATGGCAATTGGCAGCAGCATGTAACGGCCGTTGCCCATCTCAATCCGTCTCCCCTGCCCCCAACCGAATCGCTGGCAACCATCCGTGAACGCTGTAGCGAAACCATCGCCAGCGCCGATTATTACCAAATATTAACCGACATGGGTCTCGATTATGGCCCCGCCTTTCGCGGCATCGTCGCCATGCAGCGGCAAGACGGGGAAGCGCTGGCCGACATTGTCCTGCCAGATGGCGTGGACGGCAGCGGGTATCTGCTGCATCCCGCCTTGCTCGACGCTTGTTTTCAGGTGATTGGGGCGGCGCTGCCCAGTTTTAAAGAGGCGGCGGCTCATGTTTATGTGCCGGTGGGCGTATCACGTTTTCAACTGTTCAGCGCGGGCGTGACGGCGGTCTCGTGTCATGCACTTTTAGACGCGGGGGCGGCTGAAGCGGAGGCACTTCGCGGCAACATGCGCTTGCTAGACCAATCTGGGCAGTTGGTGGCGCTGGTGGAAGGCATTCAGCTGCGGCGAGTGAGTCGAATGGCGCTGCAACAGGTGGCTAAACGGCCGTTTGCCGACCTGCTCTATCACACAACCTGGGAATCCGCCGTGATTCCCGCCGCTGACTCAGACCTGGCGGGACATTGGCTTATTTTGGCCGAACAGGAAGGCATCGGGCAGGTATTGGCCGATAAATTGACAAAGCACGGCGGCACAACAACAGTCATCGAGCCAGATGGATTTGCGGTACAGAACCAGTCGGCGTATGTGGCTTTGGTTGACGCGGCGACTTTGCAGGGAGAACGGCCGTTACGCGGTGTGGTTCATTTATGGAGTTTAGTGCCACAAACTGATGTAGGCGAAGCCCAAGCATGGGGCTGCGGCAGTGCGCTGCTGCTGGCACAAACGCTGCTGCAACAAAGCAGTGTGCCGCGCTTGTGGCTCGTTACGCAAGGTGCACACGCTGTTCTGGATGACCTTGACGAAACGGTACAACCGGCGCAAACGGCGCTCTGGGGCTTGGGGCGCACGTTGGCGCTGGAAGAACCAGCGCTGCACTCTGTGCTGGTAGACCTGGACTCGACTGGTGATGCGGAAGCCGCCGCCCAGGCTGTGTTAGCCGAACTCTCCAGTCAAGATGATGAAAACCAGACGGCGTGGCGGGAAAACGGCCGTTTTGCGGCGCGTCTGAATCATTATCAAGCAAAAGCGGGGCAACTGACCATTCCCGCAGAGGAACCGTTTGAACTGTTTACACCCCAACAAGGTATTTTAGACAATATCACGGTACGCTCCCGTGCCCTCGTCGCTCCTGCCGCCGATGAGGTGGCGCTCAAAATCCTGGCGACGGGTCTCAATTTCCGCGATGTGTTGAACGCTTTGGGCATGTATCCTGGCCCGGCGGGGGCTTTGGGCAATGAGTGCGTGGGGGTGATAACGGCCGTTGGCGCAGATGTCACCCACCTTGAGATTGGCGATACCGTGATGGGGCTGGGGAACGGCACATTTGCCTCCCACCTCGTCACCCGCGCCGCGTTCGTCGCGCCCATTCCAGCCAATCTCACCCCGACAGAAGCGGCGACTATTCCCATCACCTTCCTCACGGCATATTACGGACTGCACCACCTGGCACATATTCAACCAGGCGAGCGCATTTTGATCCATGCTGCCGCTGGCGGCGTGGGCATGGCGGCCGTGCAAATTGCCCAACAGGCTGGCGCAGAGATTTTTGGCACGGCTGGCAGTCCGGAGAAACAATCACTGCTCAGGTCTTTGGGCGTGCAGCATGTGCTGCATTCGCGTACTCTGGATTTTGCCGACGAAATTATGCGTATCACCGACGGCGCGGGCGTGGATATTGTGCTCAATGCCCTGGCCGATGAGTTTATTGACAAGAGTTTTGCGGTGCTGGCGGATAACGGCCGTTTCCTGGAAATGGGCAAACGTGGCATCTGGTCACAGGCACAAGTGGCCGCCTTCAATCCCACGCTGGCCTACTTACCCTATGATCTGGCAGACGCTGAGCCACATCTCATTAGCGAGATGATGGCATATTTGATTGCCCAGTTTGAGAGCGGCGTATTACGGCCACTACCCCTGCGCACCTTCCCCATCAGCCGCACTATTGAAGCGTTCCGCTTTATGTCCCAGGCGCGGCATATCGGCAAAATTGTCATCACCCAAGAAGAAGAAGTGGCGATGGTGCGCCCCGATGCTACGTATTTGGTAACGGGCGGCATGGGCGGCTTAGGGCTGACTGTGGCGCGTGGTTTGGTCGAGCGCGGCGCGCGTCATGTGGTCTTGATGGGCCGCAGCCCTGTCACAGAATCCGGGCAACCAGAACTAGATAAATTACGGCAGGATGGCGTGAACGTGATAGTGGCGCAGGCAGATGTGGCGGTCGCGGCGGATATGGCGCGGGTGCTGGCTCAAATTGCGGCAGACATGCCACCGCTGCGCGGTGTTTTCCATGCCGCCGGAGTATTGGCCGACGGCCGTTTTGCCAATCAAACCTGGGCGCAGTTTGCCAAAGTGATGGCTCCCAAAATTTTAGGTACTGTCAATTTAGATCAATTGACGCGCAATCTGCCCCTGGACTTCTTCGTCTGCTTCTCGGCGGGGGCGGCTTTGCTGGGTTCGCCGGGACAGGTGAATTACAGTGCCGCCAATGCGTTTATGGACGGTCTGGCCCACGCCCGCCGCGCTTCCGGACTGCCCGCATTGAGCGTCAACTGGGGCGCTTGGGCGGATGTGGGCATGGCGGCGGCTGTTGATGAACGCACCAAAGCGCAGTGGCGCGCGTCGGGCATTGACTTGATTCCGCCCAGCGAAGGCACGGCGCTGTTGTTTTATTTGTTAGCCCAGCCTGTGACGCAGGTGGGTGTGCTGCCTATGAATTGGGCAAAATTAGGACAACAAACAGGTGGTGGGGAGAAACGGCCGTTTCTGCAACATCTACTCTCTGCGCCTTCAACTTCAGCAAAACCACAAGCAGAAGCCGAGATGCTCTTAGCCAACCTGGCAGAAATGCCAGCCGGCGAACGCTTCGATCTGCTGCAAACCTACGTGCAAAAACAGGTGGCGTTGGTTCTTGGTTTAGGTGCCACGCAAATCCCAGACCCCCAACAAGGTTTAACCGATATTGGCATGGATTCTTTGATGGCGGTGGAACTTGAGCAACCGGTTGCGGGTAGGTGTGGGGCAGCCTCTGCCCACCACTTTGGCTTTTGAGTACCCAACTATCCAGGCGCTGACCCGTTATTTGGCAGAGGATGTATTGGCGCTGGAGATGGGGAAAACGGCCGTTACCGAGAGTAAAGCCAATGCCGAAACCAACGCCGAACGCCATCATGGCCGAAATCGAGACCCTGTCGGCGAGCGAGTTGGAAGATTCTTTGCTCAAAGAGCTGGAAGATGCTGGATATTAGGAATGCTGTTCATGAGAAAATTCAATCGTTTTCCGCCAATTGTTTGGCTTAGTCTATTATTTATAGGTACGCTTTTTGTCGCTTGTCGTTCATCTGCCAGTTCAAGCCAGTCTGACAACACAAGTAACCAACAAGACGATACGAATGTTATCATGCCGTCGCCAGAGGCTACGTCAGGTCAAACTGACGCCACGTCAGGTCAATCTGACACCACGTCAGGTCAAACTGACACCACGTCAGAGGCCACGTCCGCCCAGCCAAGCGCCAGTTCTGTGCCATTGGTGGGCATTGGCATCATAGGCGGCAGCAACTCCGATGAGTATCGCGGCGACGATAACCGTGGCGGTGAATATGCCGCCACCACTCTGGGCTGGGTAGAGCAACTGGTTAAGAGCCGCCAGCTAAACTTTGGTGAATGGGGCGAGTGGGGCGAACCACGACGCACCGGCTTTGCCTATAATTGGGCACGAAGCGGCGCTACTGCCCATGATATGATTGAAACGGGGCAACACACTGGCCTGGCCCAGCAAATTGCCGACGGCCAGGTTTCACATGCGCTACTATTTATTGGCAGTAATGATTTTAGTGCGCTAGATGGCTCGTATCAGGCTATTTACGATGGCACTCTGGATGATGCGGGTGTGCAAGCAAAAGTGAACGAAATGACGGCTGATATCACAACGGCCGTTGACACCCTGTTAGCGGCTGGAGATGTGAAATTGGGCATTGTCTCAGTCGCCGACCCTGCCATCCTGCCAGAATTTCAAGCCGTGTTTGCTGATGGGCGCAAAAGGCAGCGTGTCACGGCTGCCATTGATGAAGTCAACACATCTATTATAAAATTAGCCGCAGAACATGGGCTTGTGGTTATCGACATCGATACGATCTTTGCTAGTTTAGTCAGCGGTATGGATAAAAAGGGCAAACTTGATGTGGGCGGCGAAAAAATAGTCGTTTTCTCACGGGGAAACGAACCGCATTCAGGCCAATTGAATGACAACACCGGTCATTTAGGCACTGTTTTGTCAGGACATCTTGCCAATGTTTTATTTATAGACCCATTTAATAAGGCTTATGATTTAGCAATTCAACCCTTAACGGATGAAGAAATTTTGCATAATGCCGGTATCCGTTAACCTTCACCAGCCTCGCAATCAAACCGAAAGGTAAACACTAAGTTAGCTGCCTGCGCCTGATAAAACAACAGGGCTTCGACAAGCTCAATCTTCGATAGGCTTAAAACTTAGGATCAAAAGAGAGGAAAGATGAAAAAATTAATACCGAACTCATGGATATTTCTTGTACTTCTGATAGGCCTCATTTTAGGAGGCGTGTATGAAGTCTTGGCGCAATCAGCACCAGCCACGCCTTGGGGAGATGTGATCATTTATGGTTCCAATGGCTATCCCACCACCGGTTATAGCGACAGGGAAATTCTGACACTTAATCTGACACAGGAAACTTACCAACATGTGGGAACGGCCGTTGTCCCCAATCAAGCCCTCGCCCAAGACCCCGTCACCGGATACCTGTACTATTTTGAGTCCACCACCAGCGGCGATGACTTTGCGTATTGGAACCCTACCACCAGCAGCAACACCATCGTGCGCCATTATGCGCCTACGCCCGGATTCTATGCCAAGCGCATGGACTTTTCACCCGACGGAACCCTCTACATGATGGACAATGACAATAGACTCTATACTTTAAACAAACAGACAGGTGACTATTCTTTACCACTGGTCATCTCCGGCTTCCCTGACGATTTTTCTGGCGAAACGGGTGATATGGCGTTTGCCCCGGATGGTACGTTGTATGTAGCCACCGGTGAAAGCCTTTACACCGTCAATATGAACACGTTAACGGCCAGTAATCCGCCTCTCTTCCAAAACATGCTGGATTTACCCGCCGAAAAAGGTCTAACTGTCTGGACAGGACTAGCCTATTGCGACGGTCAGCTCTACGGCTCACACGCTGAACAAAACACAGCCTTATCCGCTTTGTTTCATATTAATCCGACCACTGGTGCCACCACCCTCATGTTTTATACAGACACACTCCTGAATGACCTATCATCGTGTCAGCCACGTGTCAAAGTGTGTGCGCTCGCGGCAAACCAAACCTATGATTTTTACATCGAACCGTTAACCGTTACTATCAAAGTGAACCAGAAAGGCAACCTGGATTGCATCCACATGCGGCGCTTCAACGCTAGCCATCAACAGGCTACGCTCCCCTTGCAGACTGGGTATTATTGGGACATTGTAGGCTTAAACAGCAGCGGCAGCGCAGCCACAAATTTCAATGTTGACCTCACTTTGCCCGCACCATTTGTGCCAGATGCATCAGACAAGGTGTGCCGCAGAAACGAGAGTCTGGCGCAATGGGATTGTGCTTTCAACTCTTTTAATGCAACAAGCATTACCAGAAATGGCGTCACTGAATTTTCGTCTTGGACTGTAGGTAATAATGCTGGTCCTTTGGCCGTAAATTTACAATCTTTCACTACGCAACAGTCCATTCCGATACCCTTGGCACTGGTGATTGGGCTATTTGTAGCAGCTTCATTTACCATCGGAATTTTTTACGTTGGCATAAAAAGAAGGATTTAACCCGAGGCGCGTGGTCACCCCATTTGGTTCTTTGTTTTCGGTGTAAGGACGCAGAGCGTCCAGAATTGCATTCCACGCAGAGCGTGGAACGAGAGGTAAAAGAAGGATTTAACCAGAGGAAAGTGATACGCCTCTGGATTCCCGTTCTCAGGGCAAGGACACGGAGCGTCCAGAATATCATTTCATGCAGAGCGTAAAACGAGAGGAAAGGGGAGGAAGGAGTCAATCCTGAGCCAATGATTTGTGGATGTAAGTATGATCGCAACCTCAATGTAATAAAGTGGGGTATGATTTTTGGTTATCTACTCGTTGCTTTTTTGTCCTGACCCTGTTTGCTTAAACTAGGGAATCATTGCTAAAAATGTTTCAGGCGTCAAGCAGCACACTCTGAAAGATTGGAGATTTTTGCATGAGCGGTAATCTTGAAGAAGTTCAAGAAACAACACCCTTAAAAAGAGCTTTATTTGCGGTAAAGGATTTACGTGCTCGCCTCAACGCTATCGAGGCGGGGCAAGTGGAACCGATTGCCATTGTTGGTTTGGGCTGTCGATTTCCGGGCGGAGCCAGCACATCTGAGAAGTTTTGGGACTTGCTACACAATGGCACAGATGCCATTGCCGAAGTACCCGCAGATCGCTGGAATATCGAGGCATTTTATGATCCCGATGTAGATGCGCCCGGGAAAATGAACACACGGAACGGCGGATTTATTGATCAGGTCGATCAATTTGATGCCCATTTTTTTGGCATTTCACCACGGGAAGCAATGAGCCTAGACCCGCAACAACGTTTGTTACTGGAGACAAGTTGGCAGGCGTTGGAAGGGGCAGGCATTGCCCCCGAACAGTTAGTGGGTAGTTTAACGGCCGTTTACATCGGCATCAGCACCAACGATTACACCCAACTCTCAACCAAATTTGGAGAACTAACACAAATCGATCCCTATGTCGGC
Source organism: uncultured Chloroflexia bacterium (assembly GCA_963747345.1). Taxonomy (GTDB): domain Bacteria; phylum Chloroflexota; class Anaerolineae; order Promineifilales; family Promineifilaceae. The sequence continues at coordinate 299,346 of CAVVFA010000036.1, forward strand.
ACCGGCGGCGCATTTAGCGTGGCAGCGGGTCGGCTTTCTTACCTGCTGGGGTTGCAAGGACCGAATCTAGCGGTAGACACTGCTTGCTCTTCCTCTTTGGTGGCTGTTCATTTGGCTTGTCAGGCATTGCGCAACGCCCAGGCTAACTTGGCGATTGTGGGCGGCGTTAACCTTATTTTAAGTCCACAAGCCTCGGTTTACATGTCCAAAGCGCGGGCGTTGGCGCCAGACGGCCGTTGTAAAACCTTTGCCGCCGATGCCGATGGTTACGGTCGAGGAGAAGGCTGCGGGGTGGTCATTTTGAAGCGGCTAAGCGATGCTCAGGCTGATAACGACAACATTTTGGCTGTCATTCGCGGCACGGCCGTTAATCATGATGGGCGCAGTAGTGGGCTGACTGTACCCAACGGACAGGCACAGCAAGAGGTCATCCGTGCTGCCTTGCAAAACGCAGGCGGTTTGGAACCAGAAGCCATTCACTATTTGGAAGCACACGGCACAGGTACGGCGCTGGGCGATCCTATTGAGATTCGAGCGGCAACGGCCGTTTTGGGCAAAAATCGCAACGCAGAAAATCCTCTGTACATTGGTTCAGCCAAAACCAACATCGGCCATTTGGAAGCGGCAGCGGGCATGGCTGGCTTGATCAAGTTGGTGCTTTGTTTGCAGAACAATGAACTGCCACCCCATCTGCACTTTAACGAACCCAGCCCTCACATTCCCTGGGACAGCATCCCGGTGCAGGTTGTGACAAAGCGGCAGTCATGGGCGGGCGAAGATCGGTTGGCGGGACTAAGCTCTTTTGGACTTAGTGGTACGAACGCCCACATTATTGTCGGTGCAGCACCACCGCCCATTGTTCCTGATGTGGCAGAACGGCCGTTTAACCTGCTTACCCTTTCTGCTCGTGACGAAAAAGGGCTGCACGAAATGGTCGGCAACTTCGACGCTTTTCTGGCGGCACAGCCAGACGTTTCTTTGGCCGATGTCGCTTATACAGCCAGTAACGGCCGTTCTCATTTTGAGCAGCGTCTGGCAGTAGTCGCCCAAAACCCAGCCGATGCGCGGGAAAAATTGAATGCTGCCTTGAGTTTGCATCAAACCGCCACCGCCACACCCAAAATCGCGTTCCTATTTACTGGACAAGGCGCTCAATATGTGGGCATGGGGCGACAGCTTTACGAACTGGAACCTGCTTTTAGAGAAACAGTTGATCAATGTGCTGCTATTTTGGATGGTTATTTAGAACGGCCGTTACTTTCTGTGCTGTTTGCCGACGATGAGGAGTGCGCCGCCTTGCTCGACCAAACCGCCTACACCCAGCCCGCCTTGTTCACCATCGAATATGCGCTGGCGCAGTTATGGCGCAGTTGGGGCGTTAAACCAACGGCCGTTTTAGGGCATAGCATCGGCGAAATTGTGGCCGCTTGCCTGGCGGGTGTGTTTAGCCTGGAAGATGCGCTCAAACTCGTGGCTGAACGAGGGACGACTCATGCAGTCTCTGCCTGCGGGTGGTGCGATGGCCGCCGTCTTTGCGGAGCAAACGCAGGTGACGGCAGCTCTGGTTGGTTACGAAGGTCATGTTTCTATTGCCGCTCTAAACGCGCCGCAAAATGTGGTGATCTCTGGAACAGAAACGGCCGTTTCCGCCGTATTATCTCGACCTGGAAGCAGATGGTATCCAATCGCGGCGGCTCACCGTTTCCCACGCCTTCCACTCGCCGCTGATGGAACCTATTCTGGCCGAGTTCGAGCAGATGGCCGCGTCTCTCACCTACCACAAACCGCGCTTGCGCCTCATTTCTAATGTAACAGGGCGGCAAGTAGAGGCAGATGAAGCACAAACGGCCGTTTACTGGCGCGATCATATTCGTCAACCTGTGCAATTTGCCCCTTCTGTGCAAACCTTGCTCGACGAGGGCTACACCCATTTCGTGGAAATAGGGCCACAGCCCACCCTGTTGAGCCTGGCACGGCAACTGCCTGGCAGCGAGACTACGACTCAACTGGCTTCTTTGCAGCGCAAGCGCCCCGATTGGGAACAAATGCTTACCAGTCTGGGCAGTTTGTATGAAGCGGGTCTGAACATAGAGTGGCAAAGCGTTTACCGCCACCAGCCGCGCCGCGTCGTTTCTCTGCCCACGTATCCGTTCCAACGCAAGCGCTACTGGATGGAAATTATGCCACGTTGGGATCGGCAGGAGGCACAGCTTGCGCAGCTTGATGCTGGCATGGATGAATGGTTGTATACCCTCGAATGGGAAGAAGCGGCGGCACAAATTGAGGCCGTTTCCAGCGCGACTGAGCCAGGAACATGGTTGGTTCTGGCTGACCAATCCGGGATTGGTGACACGTTAGCCGCACACTTAAAGGAAAACGGTGCTGCCTGTCATCTGGTCACTAGACAGACATTTAATCCAGAGGATCAGGTAGGGTTTTCCAACCTTATTACAGAGGTATGGGCAGAAGCAGAACTGGTACAACGGCCGTTTCAGGGCATCATCCATCTGTGGAGCCTGGACATGCCAGCCGAACCCTCAGAAGCCTCTTTGACAGATGCTGAAACCTACATCGGTCTCAGCATCCTCTATTTGATACAAGCACTCGCGAAAACGGCCGTTTCCAAAAACAGTGCAGCCTCACCGCGTTTATGGTTGGTAACAGCCGGGGCGCAAGCGGTTACGACCGATGCCGCGCCAATTTTGACCCAATCTTTGGCCTGGGGTATTGGCAAAACCATCGGCATGGAACAATCAGCTCTGTGGGGGGGACTTATTGATCTCGATCCGGCAGATAAAACAGAGCCGGCTAATATACTGTTAAATGAAATACGGCAGACGCACGGGGAGCAGCAGGTGGCTTTTCGTCACGGTCAGCGCTTTGTGGCGCGAGTCGCCCAGGCTTCCATGCCGCTGCCGACACAGCCATTGTCTTTCCGACCCGATGGTACCTACCTGATCACCGGCGGTTTAGGTGCATTGGGGTTGCACATCGCCGAGTGGATGGTGCAGCAAGGAGCACGGCGGCTGGTTCTGCTGGGACGCAGCCCATTGCCCCCACGTCGAGAATGGCAACAGCTTGATCCCAACTCATCATTAGGCAGAAAGGTATCTGCTGTGCAACGGCTGGAATGGGCAGGGGCTGCCATACACACCGCCGCCGTTGATGTCAGTGATGGCAACCAGTTAGCAAATTTCCTGGCCAATTATGCGGCCGACGGCTGGCCGCCCATTCGAGGCGTTGTCCATGCAGCTGGTGTTGTGGTTGCTGATCAACACTTGCTTACCCTGGATGCGCCCACTTTGCACAGTGTGTTGCGGCCTAAAGTGCAGGGCGCATGGCAGTTACACGCCCAGATACCATCCGATTCACTTGATTTCTTTGTCTTGTTTTCATCTTTTGCCGCGATAGATGGCTGGGGAGCGGGGTATGCGGCGGCCAATCATTTTATGGATATGCTGGCGTATCACCGTCGAGCCCACAAGCAGCCAGTTTTGACAATTAACTGGGGTCCATGGGAAGGCGGCGGCATGGGAACCGATCAGGATTTGGAACAAAGCTTAAGCCGTTTAAATCTGGTCGCAATTCAACCAAATCAGGGGACTGCCCTGCTCGGCCATTTCCTGACCAGTGACTTGACACAAATTGCTGTCATGCCGATGAACGCTGACAAACTGGTGCGCATCTATCCGATACGACAGTCCATCTTTATAAATCTGGAAAACGAAGCGGCATCGGCAAATGGCTTACCTGCGAATTTTAGCGGCATCTTAGCTACTATATTGGAATCGGAGACTGTGCAGCGCGAATTATTGATGGTGCAGTATTTGCAGGAATGTATTGGCGACGTACTGCGTATTGCGCCCCAAGACATTGCGGTAGTAAGCAATGTGATGGAATTGGGACTGGATTCCATCATGGTCATGGAAATGATTCAGCGGCTGGATAGGGAACTGAACCTGCGGTTATACCCACGCGAGGTATTTGAACGGCCGTCGGTGCAGGCACTGGCTGCCTATTTGCTGGCTGAACTAAATCCGGCTGCTGACGATGTGTCAAAAACAGCCACTGAATTACCAGAAGAAAATGATATGTTAACGATTCCCCAGAGAAACCCTTTACCAACGCAAATCAGGAAAAATCCGCGTGCCGTGTTTTTGTTGTCTACCCCACGTGCTGGTTCGACGCTGCTGCGTGTAATGCTGGCCGGACATCCCGATTTATTCTGTCCGCCAGAACTGCACCTGCTGCCATTCAATGATCTCGCTGGGCGAGAGGCAGAACTGGCCGGTAGTTATCTGGATGAAGGACTGCTGCGGGCAGTAATGGAATTAACCGGAGAGGACGCAGCCGCCAGTGAAGCCCATGTCGCTGCCTGGCGCTCTGAAAACTTGTCAATACCCGAGGTTTACGGCCGTTTACAATCCCTGACAAACGGCCGTTTACTTGTCGATAAGTCACCCTCCTATGCGTTAGATATAGACGTTTTGCGCCGCGCCGAACAACAGTTTGCTGAGCCAATGTACATTCACCTTGTGCGCCATCCCTATGCGGTTATTGATTCCTTTGCCAAAAACAGGATGGATCGTCTGATGGGGCAGAGTGATACCGATCCGCATCAGATGGGCGAACAAATCTGGACAACGATGAACAACAATATCCTCGATTTTCGAGAGGAAATCGACGAAGCACGCTGTTTTCAGGTGCGCTATGAAGACTTGGTGACGACGCCGGAAGCGGTTATACGTCAACTGTGCACCTTCCTGGATATCGAGTTTTTACCCGCCCTGCTTCTGCCCTACGAGGGTGAGCGCATGACCGATGGTGTTCATGCCAGTTCTCTCGGTATCGGCGACCCCAACTTCCACAAGCGGCGCAAAATAGAGCCGAGTTTAGCAATTGCTTGGCAGACGGCCGCATTGCCGCGCCAATTGGGGCGAGCAGCCCGTCAGTTGGCCGCAGAATTTGCCTATGAATTACCCTGGCCGCTGCTCCCGCCAACACCACAAACGGAAACGGCCGTTTCTCCTCCATTGCGCCGTGAAAAACCACCCATTCAGCGGGTAGCACGGGGACAAAGTGTTCCACTCTCCTATCCGCAGGAGCAACTTTGGTTGGCACACCAATTGGAACCGGAAAGCGCCCAGTACAATATGCCCGCCACTTCTATGCGTCTGCGTGGGAACCTGGATGTGACTGCCTTACAACAGAGCCTTGACGAAGTGATATGTCGCCACGAGATGCTGCGCACGCGCTTCGTATTACAAGACGGAGAGGCGATGCAGGTGATCGATCCGCCGTGCTCTTTAGCCCTGCGGATTGTTGATCTGAGCCAGCTGCCGGAACGGGATCGGGAACCAGAAGCTTTACAGCAGGCACGAGAAGAGGCAAAACGGCCGTTTGATCTGGAACATGGCCCCCTCCTTAGAGGTACACTGCTGCGCCTGAACGACAACGATCACATGCTGCTGCTCATCGTCCACCACATCGCGTCTGATGGTTGGTCGGTGGGGGTGATGATGAGCGAATTGACAACACTTTACCAGGCAGCAGTGGCTAAACGGCCGTTTTCCCTGCCCGATCTCACCTTCCAATATATTGATTTTGCCACCTGGCAGCGCTCCTGGCTGGCTGGCGATGTGCTGGCAGAGCAGTTGGTCTACTGGAAACAGCAGTTGGCCGATGCTCCATCCATGCTCGATCTGCCCACCGATTTTGCCCGCCCTGCTTTGCCTGACAGCACCCACGGCGCCCGAGAAATCATCTTGCTGCCGCCTGATGTGCATGAAAATATTCGTGCCTTCAGCCGCCAGCGTGGCGTAACCACGTTTATGACACTGCTGACGGCACTCAAGTTAACCCTGTACAAATGGAGTGGACAAACCGATGTAGTGATTGGCACGGTAGTGGCAAACCGCAATCAGGATGAGCTACGGCCGTTAATCGGCTGTTTTATGAACTTCCTGGCATTACGGACACAGATCGATAATCATGAAACTGGTACGCAATTAATAGAAACAATACGCTCAACTGTCTTTGATGGCTACGATCACCAGGATTGTCCATATGCCAAGGTAGTCGAAGCGATTCAGCCAGACCGCAGTTTGGGGCAAAACCCGCTCTACAATGTGGCCTTTTTGCTACAAAATTTACGCCCACCGGCCCTGTTTGACGATAACATCCAATCAGAATTAATTTCTCTCAATACCGAAACATCCCTACTGGATTTGCGCTTTGTCGGACAGGAAACGGAGAACGGCTTGCGCTTGTTGTGCGAGTACAATACCGATTTGTTTACGGCCGTTACGGTTCAGCAGGTTTTGGCCTATTTCACGGCCGTTTTGCAGCAGCTTTTACACGAACCCGATGCCCCCTTAGCCCAATTGGCATTGTCAGATGAATTGGTCGCCCAGGCAAAATTAGCGCGACAACGGGAGCAGAAGCAAACCATTGCCATTGCCGCCACCTTCACCGCTGAACCGGTTGAAGAGGCGTTAGCGTTTTGGCTTAAGCAGCGGCAGTTGCCTGCCCAGGTTGAATTTGCGCCCTACAATCAAGTTTTCCAGCAGCTACTAGATCCCGCCGCTTTGCTGCGCCAAAATACAGCGGGTGTGAATGTGCTGCTGCTGCGTTTTGAAGATTGGCAGCGATATGCCCAGGGAGAAGAAAGCACGTTTTACCGCGAAATTGAGCGGAATGTCTTAGAGCTGACTCAGGTATTGGCAACGGCCGTTTCCCAAAATCCCACCCCCACCCTCGTCATCATCTGCCCGCCCTCGCCGGCACTGGCTGATGACAGGGAAAAAGCAGACTTCCTGGCGGCGATGACCTCCACGTTTAAAGAGCATTTCCAGGCGAATCCGCAGGTGCAGGTGGCAGAGTGGACAGAGATTTTGAACTTGTACCCGGTGACCGCAGTTGCCGATATGTACAGCGATAAGGTCGGCCATATCCCCTACACGACGGAATTTTTTACAGCGCTAGGCACGTTTGTGGCGCGTCGGATCGATTTGCTGCGCCGCCAACCCGTCAAGGTGATTGCGGTGGATTGTGACAATACGCTGTGGCAAGGCGTTGTCGGTGAAGATGGCGTGGCAGGCATTACGATTTCACCCGCCCATCAAAAGCTGCACCACCTTTTGGCAGCACAGATAGCGGCTGGCCGTTTGGTTTGTCTGCTGAGCAAAAATGAGGAGGCAGATGTGCGCCAGGTGTTTAGCCAGCGCTCGGATATGGGCTTGAGTTGGGATCAGATAACGGCCGTGCGCATTAACTGGCAGCCCAAACCACAAAATCTACAAGAGTTGACAGAAGAACTGAAACTGGGTCTGGACAGCTTCTTGTTTCTGGATGACAACCCGGTGGAATGTGCCACGATGCAGGCACAGTTGCCGGAAGTGCTAACCCTTCAGTTCCCAAACAACGCGGTGGACATTCCCCAATTTCTGGATCATGTGTGGGCGTTTGATACTTTGCCCCTCACCGCCGAAGACGAAAAACGGGCAGCGTTTTACCAGCAAGAAATCAAACGGGATCAGGTGCGCCAGCAAACCATGATGTTCACCGATTTTTTGGCGCAGCTAGAAATGAAAATCGTCATCGAACCAGTCAACGCAGAGCAAATGGCGCGGGTGGCGCAGTTAACGCAGCGCACCAACCAGTTCAACGCCACCACGATTCGCCGCCAGAGCGGTGAACTGCAACAGTTACTCAACAATGGCGACTATACCTGCTTAACGGCCGTTGTCAGTGACCGTTTTGGTGACTACGGTTTGGTAGGTGTGATTATTTTCGAGAAGGTGACTGAGGCCCTGCGGGTAGACACACTGTTGTTGAGCTGTCGTGCGATGGGGCGTGGCGTGGAACATGAAATGCTGCGCCAGGTGGCTGAATATGCCCAGTCAACAGGTGTGACGCATATCGAAGTGCCTTACATCCCATCGGCGCGGAATCAGCCGGCGCTGAATTTTTTGGAGAGTATTGAGGCAGGCACAAAGCAGGTGCAAGAGGATGGCTGGTTATTTGTGTATCCGGTAACGACCGTTAACACCCTTGCCTACCAACCACAAGCCACGGAACCATCAGCCGAAACCACACAAAAAACCGCCGCACCCGTCTCTCGCCTTACCAATCCGGCAGCATCCGGCCAATTCCAGCAGATCGCCACAGAATTGGCAACGGTTGCCCAAATCCATCAGGCCATGCAGGCGCAAACCCAGCGCCAGCGTCCCCAAAGCGCCCGGCCATTCACTGCGCCGCAGACAGATTTGGAGCAATCATTGGCACAGATTTGGGGTTCTTTGTTGGGGTTGGCACAAACAAGCATCCATGATAACTTTTTTGAGTTGGGTGGAAATTCCTTGTTAGCCACCCGCCTACTTGCGCGACTACACGACACCATGCACATAGATATTACCTTGCGCGGTTTCTTTGAAACACCTACGATTTCTGCCTTAGCCGAGCAAATCGAGACAATTCGCTGGCTGGCTCGTCCAGAAACGGCCGTTACTGAGGAATCGGAGGAACGTGAGGAATTTGAAATATGACGACTGTGATTGAATTGCTAAATCAACTACGCACCCGCGACATAAAAATCTGGGTGGAAGAGGGACAACTGCGTATCAATGCACCCAAAGGGGCATTTGATTCAGCCTTGAAAGCGGAGTTGAGCCAGCACAAAACCGAAATCATTGCTTACCTCAATGAGGCCAACACAACGGAAAGGGTAGACACCCTGGCATTGGTGCCAGTAGATCGAACGGCACCCTTGCCTCTTTCTTTTACGCAACAGCGCTTGTGGTTTCTGGATCAATTAGAGCCAGACACCACAACTTACAACATACCAGTGGCGACTCGATTGAAAGGGTCGCTCAATGTGGCTGCTTTAGAAAAAAGTTTGCAGCGAGTTGTGGAGCGCCATGAAGTATTGCGCACGACATTTACACAGGAAAACGGCCGTCCTGTCCAGCAAATTCAGGCCTTTGTTCCGACAACATTGACTCTGATAGACCTGAGCCACTTGCCGAGCGAGGCACGCTTGGAAGAAGCTAAAAAACTGATTGAAGTTGATGCTAACCAACCGTTTGATTTACAGAAAGGCCCCCTTCTACGCTACAAGCTCTTCCGCCTGGATGAAACAGACCATATTTTTCTGTTTATCCAACACCATATCATCACAGACCGCTGGTCGATGGGACTCATGTGGCAAGAGTTGACTATTTTTTACAATGAAATCGTCGCCGGGACTCCCGTTTCCTTAGCACCCCTATCCATTCAATATGGTGATTACGCGGCCTGGCAGCAAAAATGGCTGGAGAGTGACTCCTTTCAATCCCAATTAGATTACTGGCTGAAACAACTGAGCGGCACGCTGCCGGTTTTGGAACTGCCATTAGACAACCCTCGTCCAGCGGTGGCAACGCATCACGGCGGCACCCAGATTCATTTGTTGTCTGCTGATTTGGTTCACGCGATGCGGCAGTTGGGGCAAACGCAGGGAGCGACACTTTTTATGGTCGTATTGGCTGCGTTTGAGGCTTTGTTGTATCGGTACACCGGTCAAGAAGATATTCTAATTGGCACGTCAATTGCCAATCGGAATCAGGCAGAAACGAACGCCCTGATTGGCTTTTTTGTGAATACGCTGTTACTGCGCACAGATTTATCGGGAGCACCGTCTTTCCAGGAATTGCTAGATCGCGTGAAGCAGGTATCGCTTGAAGCATTTGCTTATCAGGAAATGCCTGTAGAAAAGCTGATTGAACTGCTCCATCCAGACCGAGATAACGGCCGTGCGGCTCTGTTTGATGTGCTGTTCATTTTCCAAAACACACCAGATGTTGAGGGCGGCTTGGTGAATGTGGAAACCAGGCAGTTTCCGCTGGAATTTGAACGGGCGATGTTTGATTTGACATTGTATGCCGTAGAACAGCCAGATGGACTGCTTTTCACGTTTGAATACAATGCAGATTTGTTTGAGCAGGCCACGATAGCCAGGTTGTTTGCGCATTTTGAGAGATTGGTGCAAGCCATTGTGGCCACACCGACCGAACCCATTACACAATTACCGCTGCTGCTGGCCTCAGAAATGGATGTTTTGGATCGATGGCGGCGCACAGAATCGATGTCGCTGCCAGCAGGATGTGTGCATCACTGGTTTGAAGCACAAGCGCGGGCTGTTCCTGACAAAACGGCCGTTATCTACGACGACCAATCGCTAACTTATGCCCAACTCAATGCCCAGGCTAATCAGCTTGCCCATTACCTGATAGCACAAGGGGTACAGCCTGAAACGATTGTAGGGCTGCATTTGCCTCGGTCTATCGAAATGATAGTGGCTCTACTCGCTATCTTAAAAGCAGGCGGTGCCTATCTGCCGTTAGACCCCACGTATCCGGTAGTCCGCTTGCAGCATATGGTCGATGATGCTCATCCGGTCATCATCATGACCATCGACGAATTGTCAGTGGCAATTGACCCAGATACCACACAAGTTGTGCAGATGGCAGGGGAGCAGCAATTTGCCAATTACCCAGAACAAAATCCGCAAACGGCCGTTTCCCACAAAAATCTGGCCTACATCATTTACACCTCCGGCTCCACCGGCAAACCCAAAGGCGTGCAGATAGAACATGGGGCGATGGCTAATTTTGTGCAGGGCGCAACTACCAGTTATCCCATTACCGGCCAAGACCGCGTATTACAATTTGCGACGATTGCCTTTGATACGGCCGTTGAAGAAATCTATCCCTGCTTAACTCAAGGTGGCACATTGGTGCTGCGGACAGAGACCATGATAGACACCATGTCCACCTTCCTGGACAAGTGTGGGCAATGGGACATTACCGTTTTAGATTTACCCACTGCCTTCTGGCATCACCTGACAGCGAGTTTAGTGGCAGAAAAGTTAAGCCTACCGCCAAACGTTAAGCTAGTAATCATTGGCGGGGAAAAGGCGAATGAGCAGGCATTGAATCAGTGGCAGCAGTGTGTGGCTGCTGACGTGCGTTTACTCAACACCTATGGCCCCACCGAAGCCACCGTGGTAGCAACTCTATTTGAAGCCAAGGCAGAGACAGCAACGGCAACCGTATCCAAAGGGGTGCTGATCGGTCGCCCGCTGCCTAATTATGATGTGTACGTGCTAGATGCTGCCCTGCAACCTGTGCCGAAGGGGGTGGCTGGCGAATTGCTAATTGGTGGCCTGAGTTTGGCACGCGGCTATTTGCACCGACCCGATTTAACTGAAGAAAAGTTTGTGCAGAATCCATTTGGAAACGGCCGTCTCTATCGCACAGGCGATTTGGTTTGTTTCTTGCCAGATGGAAATCTGGAATTTCGGGGGCGCACCGATGATCAGGTGAAAATTCGTGGCTATCGTATCGAATTGGGTGAAATCGAGGCGGTATTAACCCAGCATCCGCTGGTGCGGCAAGCCGTTGTTGTTGCCTCTGCGCCAGGAGAGTCAGACAGGCAGTTAGCCGCATATTTGATTGCCGATGAGCCAATTGCCATTGAGGCGTTACACCAACACGTGCAAACACTATTGCCAGCATACATGGTGCCAGCCAGCTTCACCTTTTTGGAACAATTACCGCTCATGCCAAACGGCAAAGTAGATCGGCGAGCGCTGCCGGACCCAGATCGCAGCCTAATGACCACAGCCGATACGTATGTTGCGCCGCGCACCCCAGTCGAAATGACATTAGCCACGATTTGGGAAGAGGTGCTGAAGGTGGAGCGAGTTGGCATTCATGACGATTTTTTCATACTGGGTGGACATTCGCTGTTAGCAACGCAGATCATTTCTCGGATACGGCAAGCTTTCCCGGTGGAACTTCCATTGCGCGTCTTGTTCGATAAACCAACGATTACGGGTTTGGCTGAATTCCTTGTAGATGAGCAAGAAAGCACACAAGCAAGCATCCCTATTGAACCAGTTGATAGAGACAAAAAACTGCAACTTTCGTTTGCCCAAAAGCGGTTTTGGACGCTGGATCAAATGGAACAGGGTCATGGCACTTACAACATCCCGCAGGCGGTGCGCCTACGGGGTCGGTTGAATGTGACAATTTTAGAAGATAGTCTGACGTTGTTGATTGAACGACATGAAATTTTGCGTACCACTTATACAGCAGAGGTGGGTGTGCCCTATCAGGTGATCCATGATGCTAAACCTATTCAACTCGCGCAGGTTGATTTAAGCCAACTACCAGATAAGGAGCAGGAAGCAGAACGATTGGTACGCGAGGAAGCGAGTACATCTTTTGATTTGAGCCAGGATTGGCCGATACGAACAAAGCTGATTTGCATGGGGGTTGATGATTATATTTTCTTAACGACGATGCACCATATCGCTTCAGACGGCTGGTCTTTCACGGTGTTTGGACAAGAGTTGTCCTTGATTTATGAAAGTCTGGAGAAAGGAGAAGTGCCGCCGCTGCTGCCGTTGCCGGTGCAGTATGTCGACTTTGCCGCTTGGCAAGAAAAGACACTACACGGTGAGGAAACGGCCGTTCAACTCGCCTACTGGAAGGAACAACTCTCGGGGAACCCAACCCAGCTAGATATGCCTGCCGATTTCAAACGCCCGGCAGTGCGCACTTTTCAGGGTGAACGTGTTGATCAATGGTTGCCCGCAGATTTAGCAAGTGCGCTTTACCAGTTCTGCCACAAAGAATCCGCGACCCTGTTCATGGTGTTGCTTGCCACATTCAAACTCGTTTTGCACCGCTACAGTGGTCAGGATGATATTCTAGTCGGGTCACCATTTGCCGGTCGCAAACGGCCGGAACTGGAAGAAATGATTGGCCTCTTCTTAAACACGCTAGTCCTACGCACCGATTTGAGTGGAGAACCTACCTACCGTGAATTAGTCAGACGGGTACGCGAAGTGTGCCTATCTGCCTTTACTAACCAGGAAATCCCTTTCGAACTGATTCTTGAAGAGCTACATGTCGAGCGAGATTTAAGCCGCACCCTGCTATTTCAGGTGTTCTTTAACGTGTTGAATTTTGGTGCAAGTAAGCGTGGTTTCGGTTCGCTGACTTTAGAGCCAATTATTAATCCTGATCTGGATTCCAAATTTGATTTAACGTTGTATGTGGGCGAAAAACAGGGCAGCGTTGGCCTATTTCTCGTCTATAACACAGATCTATTTACCGAAGCACGCATGACTGAATTTTTGGCACAATTTATCAGCTTGCTGCAACAGGTTATTTCGACACCGGATCAACCGATCGGCTCTTATTCACTGATGACAGACTGGGCGGAATCGGTGCTGCCTGATCCGACTACCCCGTTAGATAAGACATGGCACGGTTCTGCGAGCGACGCCTTATCTCGTCATGCTGCCATAAGACCGCAGCAAACGGCCGTTATCGACACCATCGATTCCTGGAGTTACCAAGAGCTAAACCAACGGAGCAACCAGTTGGCTCATTACCTGATTGAGCAAGGTGTGCAACCCCAAGATGTGATTGCCATTTACGGGCATCGCAGTGCCTCGCTGGTTTGGGCGTTGATGGGCATTTTTAAAGCGGGGGCTGCCTTTTTGATTCTCGATCCCAGCTATCCAGAGGGGCGACTGGTAAATTACCTGGAATTGGCGCAACCCAAAGCGTTTTTGCAGGTAGGGGCAGCCGGTGAACCGCCACCCATTCTGCTAGAGACGCTGACTGTTATTCATTGTCCCATTTCACTGACGCTGCCCTCGTTAACGGCCGTTCATCAAACCGCTCTCCTGGCCAACTACCCCATCACCGACCCGTCCTGTCTCTGTAGGGCCAGACGATTTGGGCTGCCTGGCCTTTACCTCCGGTTCCACGGGCTTGCCCAAAGGTATTCGTGGGCGGCACGGCTCGTTGACCCACTTTTTGCCCTGGATAGCCAAAGAATTTGGGCTAAATGATACAGATCGTTTCAGCATGTTGTCTGGGCTGGCACATGATCCGTTGCAGCGGGACATCTTTACTGCGCTGTGGGTGGGTGGCACGCTCTGCATTCCCGACCCTGAACAGATGATGACACCAGGCTGGGCAGCCAATTGGCTGCACGAGCAGGGCGTAACCTTTGCCAATCTCACTCCTGCGATGAGCCAGGTAATTACCACGCTGGGCAGCACAGAGGCGAAAGCCGCACCTTCTATACCCACTTTACGCTATGCCTTTTTTATTGGGGAACGCTTAACACGGCAAGATGTGAATAATTTGCGCGAACTTTGCCCAGGCGTAACGGCCGTTAACCTCTATGGCGCTACCGAAACCCAACGAGCCTTAAGCTACTATGTCGTACCCACAAACCTTCCTGATGGAGAACCAATTGCCAAAGATGTGCTGCCCTTGGGCAAGGCCATGCCCGGCGCACAATTACTGTTGTTGAATCCGGCAGGACAATTAGCCGGAGTGGGGGAAATGGCTGAAATCTGTTTTCGCAGTCCGCACTTAGCTTTGGGTTATCTGCATGATGAGGCACAAACCGCCAGTCGTTTTCGCCTAAATCCTTTTGGCGCAACCGATGAACACGACAGGCTTTACTTCAGCGGCGATATGGGGCGTTATTTGCCAGATGGCAATGTGGAATTTGTCAATCGCGCCGATGATCAGGTAAAAATACGCGGATTCCGCGTGGAGTTAGGCGAGATCGACGCGATGCTGGAGCAGCATACGGCCGTTCACCAAGCCATCACCATTGCCTCCAAAAATTCACAAGAAAGCTCAACACGCCTCTCTGCTTTCGTCGTCCTAAAACCGGGGCAAGCCGTTAGCGCCACAGATCTGCGCCACTACTTAGGCCAAAAGTTACCTCAGTACATGATTCCCGCCGACATCTTGTTGTTAGATGCCATGCCCATGACGCCCAACGGGAAAATAGATCGGCGGGCATTGGTGGTTCCAGACCACGCCGCCCACGATGCAAACGAAGGCTTTACCGAACCTCGCAATCAGACAGAAGCCATCCTGGTACAGATCTGGGAGAGAGTTCTGGGTATACACCCCATCAGCACCCATGACAACTTTTTTGAGATAGGCGGACACTCGTTAACGGCCGTTCGCGTGTTTGCCCAAATTGAGAGAGAGACTGGGCTAAAACTGCCCCTGACTATCCTTTTCCAGGCCCCCACGATTGCGCAGTTAGCCGATGCCATTGAAAACAAAGGCTGGGTTACAAACTGGACGTCCCTGGTTCCCGTTCAAATTCACGGCTCACGTCCGCCATTTTTCTATGTTTCCCCCTTCCTGATAAGCGTCTTAAGTCTTTCCATGCTGGGGCAACATTTAGGGCTAGACCAGCCCCTTTACGGCTTGCAGCCACAAGGGATGGATGGCGATCACCCCATCCATCGCAGCGTAAAAGAGATGGCAAGTCACTACATCAACGAAATAAAAACGTTAAAGCCCGACGGCCCCTATATAATCGGTGGACACTGCGCGGGTAGTTGGGTTGCCTTTGAAATGGCTCAACAGCTACAGGCGCAAGGGGAAGTAGTAGACCTACTCATTCTAATGGACTCAAGACCACCTAATATTGAGCCGCCGCCCGTGAATCGATTGCGGTATGTAGTAAATCGGTTAAATCTTTATCGGCAAGACGGCCGTTTAGGTTATGCTATTAGCTGGCAGTTGAGCCTGGCATATCAACGGTTCATCACCTTCAACTTTGGCAAAGAAAATGCCCAGCGCGTGGCTTCTGTGCGTAAAGCCCATGCCGAAGCACATCAAGTTTACCGTTCTGGTATCTTCGATGGCGATGCTATCTTTATTCGCAGCGCGGAATCAGCCAACTTAAGAGACCAAGACTGGCATTATCGCTGGTCTGAATTGATTACAGGTGAATTAATACGCGAAATCATTCCAGGCACACACGCGGGGCTTCTAATGGAACCTAATGTCAACGTCATGGCAGCAAAAATCCGCACAGCTATTGACAAAATCATATCTACCTCCAAGCAAGGTCAATTAACCGACGAGCCACTGTAGCGCCTTATGACATACTTACCCTTACTTGAAAACCAACTATGGATTACCTGTCCTAAACCAGTTGAGCGACCCCGATTACGACTAATTTGTATTCCTTTTGCTGGCAGTGGGCCAGTCGTATTTCATCAATGGCCGGCAGCACTGCCCCCGGATGTGGAACTATGGGGCATACGCCTACCCGGGCGTGAAACACGTTTGCGGGAGCCAGCTTTTAGCAGTTTGCCCCCGTTAGTCACTGCATTGGCTGAAACACTGCGGCCGTATCTGGATCTGGATGATGTCCCCTTCATTATTTTTGGTCATAGTATGGGGGCACTAATTGCATATGAACTGGTTCGTTACTGGCGAAATCAGGCTGGACCACAACCCATTCACCTGCTTGTTTCCGGACACCGTGCCCCTCATCGTCCGCCGCTGAACCCGCCCATCCATCAAGCCGATAAACAAATTTTCCTAAACCGACTCAAAACACTAGGCGGTACACCAGCCAAATTCTTTGAATTAGATGACCTTGTCGATCTAATGCTACCAATGCTGCGGGCTGATTTCTCTGTTTGGGAAACTTATGAATATAAGGAAGAATCGCCCCTTTTGCTGCCGATCACCGTCTTTGGTGGTTCCTATGATAGCGAGGCCACTGAGGCGGATTTTGATGCCTGGAAACTGCATACCCGTTCTGATTTTGCCTTACACTTATTTAATGGCGGCCATTTTTACTTTCGTGAAGATGCATCTCCGTTACTCCACCTTCTGGCTGATATCTTGGCCTAAGCAAGCCTATTTCCCTTAAAGCATACTGACCTGCGTTCATATTCGACGAGAAACCTGACACTGAACTCTTCTTGCTGGTAAACTCCTGCGTATCTTATGATTACACTACCTGATTACACGGCAACTTTTTGGATAACGGCCGTTCTCGCGGTCATACTTGTCGGCATAGCAAAGGCGGGGTTTGGGGGCGGAGTCGGGGTCATTGCCACGCCGCTGATGGCCCTCACCATTCCCGTCGCCGATGCCGCCGCGCTGCTGCTGCCCCTGCTCATCATCATCGACATGCTGTCGATCCGTTACTATTGGGGACGCTACCACCGGCACAGTATCAAGATTTTGCTGCCGTTTGCGCTGGTCGGCATTGGCGTGGGGGCGCTCATGTTCAGCACGTTTAGCGACAATGAGCGCGTACTCAAGGTTGGCATTGGCCTGCTGTCGGTGGCGTTTGTGGTGTGGCGCGTGGTGCAGAAAGTGGTGCTGGGAGCTTTGGAAGAACGGCCGTTATCAGACAATATTGGTCGTATTTTGGGCGCTTTAGCCGGATTCACCTCCACCCTGGCACACGCGGGCGGCCCTCCCGTCGCCATCTACATGCTGCCCCAAAACCTGCCCCGCGATCTGTTTGTGGGCACGACAGTCGTATTCTTCACCGTCGTCAACCTTGTCAAACTCGTTCCCTACGGCGCTTTGGGACTGATTCAGGTGGGAAATTTGCTCACGATCTTGATTCTGTCACCGTTCTGTTACCTTGGCGTTAAACTTGGTCTCTACCTCAACCGTCGCTTCACCGACACCTGGTTCAACCGCGTCGTCTACACCTTGCTGCTACTCACCGGCATCCAACTAATTTTGGGGCAAAGTTTGATTAGCTTGCTATTTTGAATATCGACAAGCCAGAGTTTAGATATTGTCTTTCACTCATAGCTTCTATTTTATTGCAAAGATACCCAGCCTATTGGCTGGTTGTTATTATTTGAAGCTACTACATGGCTGATTACATTTGTGCCAAATACAGTCACCACAACAATATCTTGATTTTGCATAGGTGTATGTGAACAAGTGTTATCTTGTTCATTAGTAGCATATGCAACATATTGAGAATCTCGAGACCAATGAACTGTATTATTATCACACGATCCATAAGGTAGCGGTTCTGACGAATTCAAAATATCTATCCCATTGGCGTTCAATTTGCCAATGAACGGTCTTTCTAGTGGAAAACCAAGGATACTTGTAGTATTTCCAATAACATATTCCCCATTAGGTGACCAAAAAGTAGCTTTTCCCATTGTATCCGACCCGCTCTGAATTTCTGGATTAGAAAATTCATTCTCAGAAACGAGAAAAAAACGGTTGTATCTTTTTCCCTCTTCAATCAGCTCGGCTTCTGTATAGCTTATTAACAACGTGTTGTTTGAAGGTGTCCATTGAGTTGAATAAAGGAAGATAGATATTGGAAATTGTGTGGCAACAGGATCATACTCTGAAAAATGGGTCAATTGAAACAAGTTGGATCCGTTTGTAGGCACAACAAAAACTTGCTTCCACCATTGCAAAACAGATTGGCTACAAGCATTTTCAAAAGTAATATATTTATCATCTGGTGACCATAATAAATTGCAAAGTGACGCATACTCTCTATTGCCTTGGGGCAAAAGGCCACTACTCTTAAAATCAGTAATTGTCCTTCTGTCGGAAGTATCTATTTTAATTGTTGCAATATCCCAATACTCTTGCTCTGGAGGACATTCCCAAACATTCTTCTCACAGACCTTATGGGTTACAAAAGCAATATTTTTACCGTCTGTTGACCAAGCGGGTTCCAGGTCGATGGCTTCATCATTTGTAAGAGGAGATTTTATCTCTGTGGATAAATCATATAGCCAAATATCTGTCCCCTGTTTTCCAGCAGAGTCAATCACATACACTAGTTTGTCTCCTTCTGGAGCCCATACGACATCATCCACAAATTGCTCAGATACAGTAATTCCCACATTTTCAATTTCAACAACAAGTTCACCTGTTAAAGTATCAATGATTGAAAGTTTTGTTCCTGCGAGAAATGCTAGCTTAGTTCCATCTGGTGATAACCAAATTTGGCTATAAGTGGGTAAATCCGTTATATGTGTAATATGTGAACCATCTGGATACATGCTGTATATTTTTAATACTTCTTCTGTCCATTGATTATACAAAAGCAAAGAAGTTGGCTTCTTAATCTGATTTGTACAGGAAACAAACAGAAAAATCAGAATAGAAAGGAGTATCATTCCAAACAATATGGTTTTTCTTATGAACATTTTTACTTTACCATCCTCCCACAAATCCACTCCCTCCAATTTAATCTTTCTGCAAAATCTAAGATTGGCATCCCCAGATACCGATCAACCCAACATTAGTCATCAACTTCAGGCGTCGGCGTCAAAAACGGCTCTGTAACGATTTCTACAAAGCTCAATTCGCCATCTATTCACTTCAACAGATTGTCGGTATTCAATGCCCTGGATTTTGACAAAAAGTTCATAATTGCCTGGAGCCAAATCGCCAAACACAAAATTTTCGGCGTACCCTTCATCTGGATTGATGAGATGTTCGGGGTCGTCCAGATAAGTCCAGGTGTCGATGAACTCCACTTCTTCGCCGCTGCCATCAATGAGCGTCACCCGCGTGCCTTGCCACGGCCGTTTTTCCCCATCCACCAGCCGCCCCACAATCACCCCTCGGTCGGTCTCGGGAGCCAGCCACAGCAGCGGATTGCGCGTCGCGCCAAATTCATTGCTGCCCACGCGCACCTCAAAATGCAAATGCGGATGCGTGGCCACACCGCCAAAACCTACCTCCGCCACCCGGTCGCCCGCTGCCACCCGCTGCCCCGTCTCCACCGACACATCCAACACATGCCCATACAACGAGTAAACAGGCTGTCCCAGCCACAAGTCATCATGCTCAATGACCACCAAATTGCCATACCAATCACAGCGCCAGCCATAGAGAACGTCCGCATCTTCGCCCGCATAGGCTACCGTTCCTGCTCCCGCCGCCAACACATCTACTCCTTTGTCCGCCAGAGAATCGAGACCGTTGTGCAGCAGATAACGGCCGTTGCCATCAGAGCCATACGGATACGTAAGGTTCAAGCGAAATTGGCATGCTCCTCCGACAAGGGTTTCGACCAGCCAAAAATGCGGATCGCTCATCGCCGGGTCTGGCGTCGGCCACGGATCAGGCGCTAAATAGTTGCTTTGATACTCCGGTTTCTCCGGCGATTCTAGCCGGACAGGTGCGATCAACGGGAGTTGGAGAGGGAATCGGCGTTGAGGTCAGGTAAAGGTGTCGGCGATGGTATCGAAGTCGGGGTCAACGTAGCGGTAGCCGTTGGGGAAGCGGTTTCTGTGGGTGGTATTTCTGTTTTTGTAGGAGGGATGGTGATGGGAACGGCCGTTGTCACCATAGTCGGTAATACTTCAATTACTTCTGTAGCAATTTCACCGTTACCATTTCCCCCACAACCGACAAAATAAAAGCCACTCAAAACCACAATCATGTATGGCGTAATACGTAGTGCGTAAAGACCAGACACTACGCCCTATGCAATACGCACATACACTTCATCTTCAAAACGAAAATTTCAAACATAAACGCAATTGTCCTCTGCGAAAAGAAGCCCGTCAACTTGCTTGACAAAACAGTCAAGATAATTTATCCTGTGTCATATCTATACGAAACAGGAGACGGGTATGAGCAACAATCAACAACCCCAACTCATTCAGGACGGCGACACAGCCTCCCTCGAAGAAAAATCATCCAAATTAAACAGCGACGCCTCACTACAGGCTGCGCTAGGTGAATTTGAAAACCACATGCGTGATGAAGGGTTTGCCCTCAATACACGCAAAGCATTTGCGAGTGATGTGCGCTTACTAGGAAAATATTTAGGCATCGGCCAACCAATCGGCGAAATAGGCACGAAAAATCTCAATGATTTCCTCGACTGGCTGTTAAACGAACGCGGCGTCCCGTGCAGTCCAAAATCCTATGCCCGCCGTGTAACCACCATCAAAGTCTTCTTTGGCTGGCTCCATGACTCAGGTGCGATCAATCATGATCCGTCAACGGCCGTTATCCAACGAAGCGTCAAAAGCCCCCTGCCCACCCTGCCCACCAGCGACGAACTCGACCGCGCCGAAACCGTCACCCAGGCCATACGGGCAGGCGATGTCGGCAAAAAAGCCGACGCCCGCCCCCACATGCTGCTCACCTTGCTCCTGCAAACCGGCATCAAAAAGAACGAAGCCATGAACATCGTGCCCAACCACATCGACCGCTCCAAAGAGGGCGAGCCGATGCTCTTTATTCGCTATGCGAATCCGCGCCTGCGCTACAAAGAACGCAAAGTAGAACTAGACCCCGAATGGCTCGACGTATTCGACGAATACATGGAACAATACACTCCCACGGACACCGTCTTCACCTGCACGCCCCGCAATCTGGAATATATCTTGCGCGATGTGGGCGACGCCGCCAATGTGGAACGCGGGATGCTTTCCTTCGAGAATCTGCGCTGGTGTTCCGCCATCCGCGATTACCAAAACGGCGTGGAGCAAGACGACATCCGGCAAAAGCTGGGTCTCTCCAAAATCACCTGGCGCGATACCAAAAGCAAGCTGGAAAAACTGATTCAACAAGAAAAAGACGGCTATACCGAAAGTTAACAACCATCTCGAATTTAAAACAAAACGGGCGATTAAAGTCTGAAAAATCTTAATCGCCCGTTTTCATTTTAAAGCATTTACCTATTTCCAAGTCAATCATCAACGATCAAATCCGCAATGAGTTTTTCATCCGGTTCTTCTTGATGACTTTCCTGGAAGCTATTCACATTACCAAACCAATCGAGAACGGCCGTTTTGTCAACACGCGTCGGGATATCATGCAAAATGGCATCATATGAGGAATAAGGCCAATCCCGAAAATCATCCACAAAGCCGTGCTTTTGCGAGTTCCTGTGAATGTAGACTACCAGATTCATAAAATAACCATCAGAGGTGACAGGCTTGCGACCAAATGGATGTTCAAACAAACTTCCCGTTCTGCCAAACGAATTATTAACCGCTTTAGCATACGCATTGCATAAATTGCCAAATGCTTGACTAGGCGTTACTGCTTGATAAGGCTCCTCAATCTCTTCAAAAGACTTCACTAGCACCAAAAAATGAAAATGATTAGGCATCAAACAGTAAGCAAATGTCTCCACAAACGGGTAAAAATACTTCAAATACAGTTTCAGAAAATGGAGGTAGTTACGCTTCTGGCGAAAAACGGTCTCCCCATTAGTTCCCCGATTGTAGATATGATAATACGTTTCATACTGCAACGGCTCCGGCTTTGACATAGCTCTCTCGATCTCCATACCGACTCGAAGGGTTTGCTTACCAACAAACTTGGTTTCCAACCAACAAAACCCTCATTCAAGTTAGTTCTCGCGCTACCAGACCCGAAGGGTTTGCCTACCAGCAAGCTCAGTTTCCAGCCAACAAAACCCTTCGGGTCTCGCGTAACGTGTTTCCTCTTGCTATCAACCTCAACTCAAAACCCTCGTTCGAGTTAGTTCTCGCGCTACCAGACCCGAAGGGTTTGCTTACCAACAAACTCGGTTTCCAGCCAACAAAACCCTTCGGGTCTCCGCAATACGTGATTTACTGATCCCCAGGCTTCGTCATATCAAATTGCTTCACCACCGTATGCACATCCATGCGCTCCGACTCCGGCGTTTGATAATAGACAATCGCCGTTGCCTCATACAGCTCCGTCGGCTCCGCATCACGCATGTGCATCGTCAGCGAGAAATTGGTTTCCAGCGTCTCAATCACATTCAGCCAGCCCGCCTTCTCGCCTCGCGCATTCACCATCCGCACTTCGATACACGGCCGTTCTATAAACGGTGTCAAATCAAAGCCAACCGCCACCCGGCGGCCATCGTCATACACATACAAACCCAACTGCTTCAGCCGTACATCTTCTCGTGATTTGGGTGCTTCCAATGGGTCATCGAAAAATTTAATGTCCATGATTTCCTCAAGGTTTAAAAGTTGCAGAGTTGCAAAGTTGCAGGGTAACAAAGTAACGCGCTACGCTATCACCTTGCCACTTTGCAACCTTGCCACTTTGCCACTATTTTCCATTCCAATCCCACATCTCCAGCCGTTCCAGCACTTGCACCAGTGCCACCTGCCATTCGTGGGTACTCATTTCGCGGGGCAGCCAAACGGCCGTTTTGCTAACCCGCACATCGCTGCCCAAATACCGTTGCAGACGGTAACGCGCCATATTGTCCACTTCCGGGATGCGGACTTTCACTTGACCGACTTCGGTGGTAACGGCCGTTATCCGCGCCTGCTGCGCCAGCGCCTTAATCCGCAGTTGATAGAGCAAATTATGCGTCGGGTCAGGTATCGGCCCAAAACGATCTGCCAATTCAGCCGCCATCTCGTCAATTTCCGGCAGCGTATCCAGCATCGCCATACGCCGATACAGACGCAGCCGCAGCGCCGCATCCGGCACATAATCGGGCGGCACATACGCCGCCAGCGGCAAATCGATCAGCACCGCTTCCGGCAAATCGACCGCCAGCGTCTCGCCCTTTTCTGCCGCCTTCAACCGCTTCACCGCATTCGTCAGCAAGCGCGTATACAAGTCAAACCCGACCGCCGAAATGTGACCACTCTGCTGACCGCTTAACAAATCGCCAGCGCCGCGAATTTCCATATCACGCATGGCAATCTGATAGCCAGCGCCAAGCTGCGTCTGCTCGGACAACGTTTCCAAACGGGCTTGGGCATCGGCCGTCAACGTGCGCCACGGGCGATGGAAGAAATAGGCATACGCCCGCCGTGTCGCTCGTCCCACACGCCCCCGAAGCTGATACAACTGCGACAAGCCAAACTGCTCGGCACGATCCACAATCAGCGTATTGGCATTGGGGAAGTCGATCCCGCTTTCAATAATCGTGGTAGACAGCAAAATATCGATATGTCCATCGGAGAAATCATTCATGATTTTCTCCAACTCCCGTTCGCTCATCTGCCCATGCCCCACAGCAATAATCGCTTCCGGCACCAACTCTTGTAGACGACGGTACATAATGTCGATGGTTTGGACGCGGTTGTGGACGAAGAAAATTTGCCCGCCTCGGTCTAGTTCGCGCAGAATGGCGCTCTTGAGCCGCGTCTCATCCACTTCACCCACGTATGTTTGCACGGGCAGCCGCTCGGCGGGCGCGGTATCAATCACGCTAATGTCGCGCACCCCTGTCAAACTCATGTAAAGCGTGCGCGGAATCGGTGTGGCTGTCATCGTGAGCACATCGACTTCCGTGCGCCAACTTTTCAGCTTCTCTTTGTGGGCCACACCAAAGCGCTGTTCCTCGTCAATGATGACCAGCCCCAAATCCTTAAACGACACGTCATCAGAAACCAGCCGGTGCGTGCCGATGATGATGTCCACGGCCCCATTCCGCAAATCCTTGACGATTTTTTCTTGCTGACTGTGGGTGCGGAAACGCGAGAGCATTTCTACCTTCACGGGGAACGGCTTCAAACGGTCGCGGAAGGTGTGGTAATGCTGCTGTGCCAAAATTGTGGTCGGCACCAGGATGGCAACTTGCTTGCCATCAGTCACCGCTTTGAAGGCGGCACGCAAGGCCACTTCGGTTTTGCCATACCCCACGTCGCCACAAATCAGGCGATCCATCGGCTTGGGGCGCTGCATGTCGTCTTTCACTTCGCTGATGACGCGCAGTTGGTCTTCGGTTTCGCGGTAGGGGAAGCTGGCTTCTAGCTCGGCTTGCCACTCATCATCCGGCGAGAAGGCGTGGCCGGAGACAGCTTCTCGGGCGGCATACAGGTCTAACAGTTCACCCGCCATTTCATGCGCGGCGCGTTGTGCCTGGGTCTTTGCCTTCGTCCATGATTTTTCGCCAAGACGGTTGACACCGGGCGGTCGTTCATCGGAACCAATCCATTTGCTTAAACGATCAGCCTGATGCACAGGCACGTAAAGCACGTCGCTGTTGGCGTATTTGACGAGCAAATATTCCCGTTCCATGCCGCCAATCGTGCGGCTGACCAATCCCTGGAATTTGCCGATGCCATATTCCAAATGCACCACGTAATCGCCCGCCTGAATGTCGGAGAAGTAGGTTTCGGGGGCGGTGGCTTTGGGCTGCCGCCAACGGCGCGGTGCAGGCCGATTCCAGCCGAAGATTTCGGCATCGGTGAGCAAGTCGAGCAGGATTTGGTTGTTGTCGCGGTTGATGACGTTGAAACCTTCGATGATTGCGCCATGCACAAAGGTTAGACTGCCTGGCGCGGGCAAATCGGGCAGTTCTTCAACGGGATGGGCGTCTTTGCTCTCGTTGGGCAGCAGCACCGAATCGGCTCGCTTTTTCTGCTCTTCGCGCCACAGTTCCGCCAGCCGTGCGGCTTGCATACTGACCACGATGGTGCGTTCGTTGGCGACGCGGGTTTGTTTGAGCTGAGTCAACAAGGGGCGCATTTGCCCGCCGTAACGGGGGCCAGCTTCAAAGGCATCGGCCAAAGCCGCGAATGGCACTTCGGTTTCTTCTGCGCCTTCGCCCAAAATGAGCGGCTGCCACCAGTTCAAATCAGATTCGATTTCCGGCCAGGTGAACAAAGGGTTGGGATAGTCGGGGGGCAGACTGGGCTGTTCTTCGGCGATTTGGTCGGCGTGGTCACGGAGTTCGGTAACGGCCGTTTCCAGTTCACGCCAATCGTCAATAATCACCAACGCATTGCTGGGCAGGTAGCTGAGAAGCGTGGCTGGCTGGGCATACATCAGAGGCAGGTAGAACTCGATAGTGGGGAAGGAACGGCCGTTATTCAAATGCTCAATATCATCCCGCCAGGAAGGTAGACTGTCCGCTGTCGGTTTCTCATCTTCCGGCAGCACAGAACCGTAAACCGCCGCCGCCACCGGCAGCGCTTCCCGCGCTGGGGGAATGACGATGCCCCGTTCCTTCATTTTTGGCGGCATTTCCATCGACCGCTGTGTCGCCGGATCAAACAAGCGCACGGTGTCGATTTCGTCGCCAAACAGCTCGATGCGAATGGGGAATGGCACTTGGGGCGGGAAAATATCGACAATACCGCCCCGCTGACTAAACTGCCCCGGATCTTCCACCACGCTCACTGACTCGTAGCCAATGTCGAGCCAATGGCTGCGTGTTTTTTCCAAGTCTAACCGTCCGCCCAATTTCAAGACGCGCGTCGCCGTCAAAAAACGGCGCTTAGGCAGGGTTTTCTGCAAGAAGGCACGAGCAGAAGAGACAATAAGTGGCGGCGTGTCGGCCACGGGCATTTGCGGATGTTGTCCAGCCATCAGCCGAGCCAAGACGCGCAAGCGGCTCAAGCGGCTGGTTTCGCCCCACGGGCCTCGCTCATAGGGCAGCGGCGTTGGCTCGTAGAAACGGTAGACGTGGGGATCTTCTGGCAGCCACGCCTCTAACGTCTGCATCCAGCGCGAGGCAGAATCAACCCGCCCCGTGAGCAGCAAAATAGGCACTTGCCGACTGCGGAACAGTTTTGCCAATATCGGCGCACGGGCGCTGGACGGCAGGAGTAAGGGGGAAACGGCCGTTTCCCCATCCAGCGCCTCAATAAACTCACCGTAGGCCGGTAATTCGTCGAAAATTTTGAGTATTCCAGATAAGATCCATAATGATTAAAGATTGAAGATTAACGATTAACGATTTACAGCGCACTTCAACCGTTCACTGTTCACTGAAAACTGTTTACTGTCCACTGTTCACTGTCCACTGCCTACTGTTCACTGTTCCGCTGCGTATTATGCCGCGTCATTGCCAGGTTGATACCCTCTGTCACAAACGTTTCGACTGCCTTCACCGCTTCATCGAGTAGTTCATTAACGATAGGCAAGTCGTCGTTGCCAAAATCTTGCAGGACGTGAGCAGAAGCTGGCATTTTGCCCGGAGGCCGGCCAATGCCCAGGCGCATTCGCGGGAAGTCTTGGCCGAGATGGTTGGTGATGGATTTCATGCCATTGTGGCCGCCTGTGCCGCCTTTTTCACGCATACGCAGGGTTCCCAGCGGCAAATCCAGCTCATCATAAATGACGAGTACGTACTCTGGCGGGATTTTGTAGAAGTTTGCCAGCGGCCCCACGGCGTCGCCGCTGAGATTCATGTAGGTTTGGGGTTTGGCGAGGATGACGGGTTTGTTGGCACAACGGCCGTTTCCCACAATCGCCTTGTTCTGCACTTTGCCCAGGCTAATCCCGCAAGTCTCAGCCAGCCGGTCAATCGCCATGAAACCGATGTTGTGGCGGTTGCTTTTGTGTTCGCGGCCAGGATTGCCCAAACCCACGATGAGGTATTTGTCTGTGTCGGAAGGCTCTTCCGCTTCTTTATGAAATAGTCGATCCCAAATGTCTTGCATAATTTTTGTCCGTTATGCCCCCTCCCCAGCCCTCCCCCAAAGGTGGAGGGAACAAGTCTCCCTCTCCCTTTTCAGGGGGAGGGTCGGGGTGGGGGTTATTCTTTTCTTCGCCCAATACCATTGCCACAGCCGACGCCCACTAGCACGCACGAGCAGATACAAAGCCATCAACCCGAACAAGAAACCAACTATGCCCACACCCAGCCAAAACGCTCGTCCAAACCGGTTTGTATCGACAGTTTCTAGTTGACCAAACAGACCACCGCTCGATTCACTATCCGTCTCACCAGCAGTAGAAGCAGATGGTGTTTCCACGGGGCCTGGCAATGGTGTCGAGGTCGGGAACGGTGTCAGGGATGGGAGCGCGGCTGGTTGGAAAACGGCCGTTGCTGCCAAAGTCGCTGGTGGAGCCAAACCCTCATCCGCTGTCCCTTCTGCTGTCGAAGTCGGCGTCGGCGTAGGTTGGTCGTTGGCAATGATCAGGTCACTGACAAAATATTCGTCGTAGTTGTAATCCGTTTTTACCACGCGCAAACGCAGTTGATAACGGCCGTCGGGAAAAACTGGCGCACCGATGTCTCGACCGATGCTCGTGTTCCAAATCGCCAAGGTGCCATTTGTGACAGGTTCGCTGCCTTCGGCAAATACAATCCAGTCTGCCGCCGGGTTTGTCACATACCGGAAAGCCAGCTCATACCGGAGATACTCAGGATGAGCCGCGGTACCGATAACCACCACCGTACCCGCTAACTCACTGCCGGCGGCTGGTTCGGTAATGCCATTGTTTGACTGTGCCTGAATGGGCAAAACGGCCGTTTTCAGCAACAAAACAGCAAACGTTAATAGTACCAAAGCAGACCAGCAAATCGCTGGCAGAGCTACTCTCTTTCGTTTAAGATACGCACCATTGACCATGTTATCTTTTCAAGGTAAAACAAACGAGCGAGTCTAACACAATCCCCCTTGTCTGACGAGAGGCGGACGTGAGATTTGAGTTAAACTTAAGCTCCACTTAATCAACCGATAAGGACGACTGCTCACCGCAACTGGTATAGTTTCCTTTTCAACAATTTGGCAAAACGGCCGTTACCGGAAACCATCACGTCTTTAGCGTATCCCCGCTGACAGCCAACACAATATCCTTAATGGGAGTAATTTATGTTCAAACAACGAAAAACAGGTTGGCTGGCTATCATCAGCAGCCTCATTCTAGCGGCTCTGCTGTTATCGGCCTGTAGTGTCGATATTCCAGCAGAAACAGTGCCAACAGACAACGAGTCCGATGGAGCAGATGCCAGCGAAGACACAAAAGTCATCAGTGACATCAGCGACATATTTGAGGAAACCGGCAATGGTACCCCAAGCAATAACACCACCGATGCCCTCCCAGCCGATACCGAAATCGACGTCAACGGGATTCCGATTGGCTTCACCGAAAATGGCAACCCATACCGAGGCAATCCCAATGCCCCCGTCGTCATCGAGGAGTTCTCCGACTTCCAGTGACCGTTTTGCGGCCGGTTTGCGGAGCAAACCCTCAGTGTGTTAGACCAAAATCAAATTCTCAATGGTGACGTTTTATATATTTACTATGATTATCCGCTAAACATCCATCCCCAAGCGGAAGTTTCAGCCAATGCGGCACGTTGCGCCGGAGAAACCAGTGCCGCCGCCTACTGGCAAATGCACGACATCCTGTTTGCTCGCCCGCAAGAGTGGAGCAATAACAATGCCAATGAAGCCTTCATCCGCTATGCTGAAGAAATAGGACTGGATGTTGCCAACTTTACCGCGTGTGTTGAAGAAGGCCGGTACGCCGATCAGGTTCAAGCCGACTTTGACTATGGCATTAGCAAAGGTGTCTCCAGCACGCCTTACTTCTTTGTCAACGACCAACCGCTCGTAGGCGCACAGCCACTCGACGTATTTAACCAGGCCATCGCCACCGTCAAAGAGGGTGGGGAACTGGCAAACGCCCAACCAGAAGCGGCACCAGAACCCACGCGCGTCGTCGTTTCTGACGAAGGCGTCGCGGCAATCTTGGGCCAGGACACTGCCCCCTACACCATCGTCGAGTTCACCGATTACGGCTGTGAAAACTGCGCCCTTCATGCCATCAACACCCTGCCCAAAGTGAAAGAATACCTCATCAATCTAGGCCAAATTCGCTACATCCTCAAGGATATGCCCGGTGAATCTGGCAGCCCTGAAGTGCAAACGGCCGCTATCGCCGCCCGCTGTGCAGGTGAACAAGACGCCTACTGGGAAATGCACGATTCCCTGTTTGCCAACCAGGCAACGTGGCTTGGCACCGCTGATGCCGATGCCGTATTCACCAGTTTAGCCGACGAGTTGTCGCTGGATACCACTGCTTTTGCTGACTGTATAACAAGTGGCAAATTCGATACCGTTTTACAGAGCAATGTTAGTGAAGCTCAAACGTTGGCGATTGGTGGTTACCCGCACTTTATCATCGAAGGGCAGCAGCTCAACAGCACCGAACCCAATGCGCTGGCTCTTGCTTTGGGACTGCCGATGGACGTGCCGGTTGATAACGGCGCGTTTGCGCTGGGAGACCCCGACGCGCCAATCACCATCCTGGAATACACCGATTACCAATGTCCCTTCTGCACCCAGCATTTTAAGGAAACGCTGCCTGCTCTCAAGGAAAACTTTATCGACACGGGCAAGGTGTATTACGTCATCAAAGATTTCCCGCTGACGAGTATTCATCCGCAAGCTGTGAAGGCGGCGGAAGCGGCTCGTTGTGCGGCTGAACAGGATGCTTACATGGAGATACACGACGCGCTGTTTTCACGACAAGCGGAGTGGAGCGGTAACCCTGACGCTGAGAATGTTTTCATCGGCTTTGCTGCGGAGGCTGGTTTGGACGAGGCTGCCTTTACGGATTGTTTGAGCAGTGGCAAAATGGAAACGGCCGTTATCGATAATCTAAACGAAGGCGCGAGTTTTGGTGTCACTGGCACGCCAGCATTCTTCATCAATGGTATCCTCGTTTCTGGCGCACTGCCGTATGATTCCTTCGAGCAAGGGCTTAACGGTATGTTGGCAGATTTGGAATAAGAATCTCACCCCCACCCTAACCCTCCCCCAAAGGGAGAGGGGATCGGTCTGGCTCCCTCCCCCTCGTAGGGGGAGGGCTGGGGAGAGGGTAAAGCGTTCATTTTTTTATGACCGAAACGCAAAAGAAACGGGCACCCCGCAATCGAACATTAACCCTCTCCGCAGAAGAACAAGCTGTGTTGCAGGGTCAACTTTTGCATGTAAAAGCGCCCGTTTCGACTGAAGCAGTCATCAATTGCACCATCCAGCAGGATTTGTTTGAGGTGTTGACCTGGCTGCCAAGCGAGTCTGTAGACCTGCTGTTTGCCGACCCGCCCTATAACCTGACAAAATCGTTTAACGGCCGTTCCTTCAACGCCACCACCCTCTCTGCATATGAAACCTGGCTGGAAAGCTGGCTCCTCCCGCTCAAACGCATTCTCAAACCCAGCGCGTCGTTGTACATTTGTGGCGATTGGCGCTCGGCAGCGGCGATTCAGCGGGTGCTGGAAAGCCATTTCATCGTGCGCAACCGCATCACCTGGGAACGAGAGAAAGGGCGCGGCGCCAAATCAAACTGGAAAAACGCCTCGGAAGATATCTGGTTTGCTACGATGTCGGACGAATACACGTTTAATGTCGATGCCGTCAAGGTGAAGCGACAGGTCATCGCGCCGTACACCACTGAGAATGGGCTGCCGAAAGATTGGGATGATGGGGAAAACGGCCGTTTCCGCCTAACCCATCCCTCAAACTTGTGGACTGACCTCACCGTCCCCTTCTGGTCTATGCCCGAAAATACCGACCATCCCACGCAAAAGCCAGAAAAACTGTTGGCAAAAATCATCCTCGCCAGCAGCAACGAAGGGGATGTGGTTTTTGATCCGTTCTTGGGGTCTGGCACGACATCCGTCGTCGCAAAAAAGCTGCACCGGCAGTACATCGGTGTGGAGATTGATGAACAGTTCGCTTGCCTGGCAGAGAAACGGTTAGCATTGGCCGATTCTGAACCGTCCATTCAAGGCTATGCTGATGGTTTCTTCTGGGAGCGCAATACACTCGCCGCCCAGAAAAAATCATAAAGCTAATTCTTCTAACGCAGAGACACAGAGATGCAGAGGTTTAAAAAATCTGCGTAATCTGTGTAATCTGCGGATGTAACAAAAATAACCCGATACACCCGTAGCCTATGCACATTCTATTTAACGACATTCACGTTCAGCTCACCAGCCCAGATGCAGCAATACAAGCTCAATGGGCGCGACTTTTCGCGGGTTGGTCGCCAGCAAACGGCCGTTCCTCCCATATCATCCTCCATCTCAAACTCTCAAATACACTGCCCCCACTGCCCACGCAACCACCTTTTTTTAGCGACACGCAGCGCACTTCCGGCGAAAATGGCATTCTCGATGTGTATCAGTTAGAAGGCGACCATGTGTTGCTGCACTTTCTGAATGGGGCGCAAATCAGCTTGCCGTTAAAACCGCCATCCCCCACAGAACCATTAACAGCGACCGGCACAATTTTACCGGCTGTGTTCCACGACGGCCGTTTTCTCGACATCACCTACACCAGTTTAGCCCCCCTCTTTCGGCGGTTTGGTTACTTTATGATCCACGCCTTTGCCGCTGCCCAAAACGGCCGTGGCATCCTCATCGTCGGGCCATCGGGCAGCGGCAAAACAACGACCGGCCTCAGCCTCATTTTGGCTGGCTGGCAACTGCTGTGCAACGACGTGCTGCTCATCCAAAACACACCAGAAGGCATCATCGCCCATGCCACCCCCGACGACATCACCATACGCCCCAAGACGTTTACGCTGCTGCCAGAACTGGCGCAGTTCGTGCCAGAAGGGAAACCTTTAGACCAAGTGGTAGATTTAACGGGGAATGATCTGACAAACGGCCGTTGGGCAGACCCCACGCCCATCGAGACCATCTACATTCCTAAAATTGAAGAGAGAATGGGGAGTGAAAAACGGCCGTTAAGCCGAGCCATCTGTCTAGCGCAACTCATGGAAGAAAGCGTCGATAAATGGGACACCCAAACACTCCCTGACCACCTCAACGCCCTGCAAACATGCGTCCATCAGGCACAAACCTACACGCTTCATTTAGGCACAAATATAGCGGAACTATCAGACGTGATTCAGCAGATTGATTCAGAAGCAGTTAGGAATGATGCAGGAGATTAGAGACGCAATCAATCTCCAATCTCCAATCTCCAACCCCAGCTACCCAAATCATCTAAATTCCGTCCCTAATTCCGGCGATACCAAAACCAGGCAGATGCCCAGGGCGGCTTATCCTCAACCTGTGTTTTGCCATGCCGCACATCTTCCAGCGTAAACTGACTGTTAAACAATTCATAAACAGTCTCTTCATAAATACCGCGCCCTGGAATATCAGCCTTGTCATCACGTAAATGGGCAAAGAGCACATATTGACCGCCAGGCTTCAACAAACGATGCACGCCATCCCGATACCGCCGCAAATCAGCATTATCTAAAGCGTGCATACACCCCACGTCGATAGCCAAATCATACGCATCGTGCAAAAAGCTCAAGTCTGTCACCCGCCCCATATGGAACTCAACGTTATCCGACACCTTCATCCGTTCGGCGCGGGAGATGGCTTTGGCAATCGCCAGGGAGATGAAATCCACCCCGTCTACCTGCCACCCGCTTTGCGCTAGATAAATTGAAGAACGGCCGTAGCCACAGCCCAAATCCAGCGCCCGTCCGGGTGGTAGCTTTTCAGCCAACGCCACAATTTCAGGCGGCGGCATATCGTCACCCCAAGGTACCTGCCCCGTTTCGTAACGCGCTAATAAGCTGCTGTAGACATCTTCATCGCTCATCGTACCATCCTTTTTTAGGCTTTCTTATCCTCGCGCATAGTGTAACATGAAACGGCCGGGCAGTGCAGACCTCCGAGGTTTTATTGAGGTTTAAAAATTTAATCGGGTCATTCATAGCAGAGTTCGCACGCCCACGTGCGAACGGGTCTCGCGGAACCCGGCACGTGGGCGTGCCTAACTCTACAATAAGAGATACATCGGTTATTTTCTTAATGTCAAAAAAACCTCGGAGGTCTTTTTATGGGGAAACTCCCCATCTCTGCTAAAATCACACACATGAAAACTACCCCAAGAAAACCTCCCCCTCATCGTCGGCTTCGTCTCCGACCTCATGTTCACCCCGCGCATCGCCAACGTCGCCCGCCACCTCAACTACGACATCAAATGGATCGAATCCCCTGCCGCTTTAGGCGCTCAAACCGCAGACTTACCGCCAGAAACACGTGGCGAATCCCTGCACGGGCAAGAAGGCCAACTCTTTGAACAACTCACCGCCTGGCAACCCGCCCTACTCCTCTTCGACCTCAACAACAACGCCATCCCTTGGCGGCGCTGGATAGCCCTGCTCCGCTCATCCGCCGCCACCCGCCGTCTTCCCATTCTCTGCTTTGGCTCACACATGGATGTGACCGCGATGTCGGACGCCAAAAATGCAGGAGCCGATGCCGTGTTGGCGCGTTCTCGCTTCACCAGCGACATGCCGAACCTCATTCAGCAACTATGCCAAACGGCCCGATCAACAAGCCGTCGAAACCGCCTGCCAAGAACCACTGTCAGCATTAGCCCGACAAGGCATTGAATTATTCAACGCAGGGCAATACTACCAATGCCACGACGCCTTAGAAGAAGCCTGGAAGCTGGATGAAACAGCGGGACGAGACCTTTATCGAAGCATCCTCCAAGTTGGTATTGCTTTATATCAAATCGAACGGAAAAACTATCGCGGGGCGGTGAAAATGTTGCTGCGCGTACGCCAATGGCTCGAACCATTGCCAGATGTATGCCGAGGTGTCAACGTCGCTAAATTGCGCCAAAACACGCAAACCATCCACACCGAACTGACAAATGTAGGTGAAGAAAAGATAGGGGAATTCAATTGGGACATCGTAGAACCAATCGAATATACCTAGCCTCATTCCACGCGAAGCGTGGAACGAGGGACTAAAAGGGTAGCGGCAACCGATCCCGCCAGGGCAAATTGATGCCATAAACACGCAAGGTTTCTGGGTGAATAAGCCACGCTAGACCCAACAGCGGCTGGATCAGCGGAAAAAAGCCATAATCCGCGCCAAAGTGCGCCCAAACCGTGCGCCCAATCAAATCGGGCGAAATATAGCTTAACGTACCGATCACAATCGTCATGAAGCTCTCAAACAGCAGCACCCCCACCGACAATTTCCACGCCCAGCGCCGTTTCACGACAAAGCCTATCGTCGCCGTCAGGTAGCACAGCGCCGCAATACCACTCAAAATGGCTGGCATGTAGTAAGTCATATCCTCTTTGAAAAAGAGCTGGTATATGGAGCGCACACCCGTTGACAGCGCCAACACTGGATACGACACGGCCAAAATCACCCCGGCCGCCTGGATAAATCCAGAGAGACCAGCTTCGGCAACGGTTTGTTCTTCTTGTGGTTTGTTTTCTTTTGTCATTATTTATTCCGTCAAAAATTTATTAGGTTGCAGGGTTGCAGAGTTGCAGAGTTGCAGAGTTTTAAATTCTCCAAGGTACTTTCATGTCCTAGCCACTTTGCAACTTTGCCACCTTGCAACTTTGCCACTTTGAATTAATGCGAAAACGAGAAACGTACCACCAGCGGATCATGGTCAGATACGTGGCGGGGCGAATCGTCGTCGGGCAAGGGCAGTGGGAAGTCGGCGTTGATGTGGAGCGCTTCGACACTGCCGACGCGGTCAAACAGGTTGCGCGTCATTAAGATGTGGTCAAGGCTTTGCGTTTTGCCCTCGAAGATGTAGGTGTAGGGCAGTGCCTCGTCTTCGGTGAAGATGTCGAAGGCATGAGCCAGACCCGCATTTTGCAGGGTGTCGATGGGCAGTGTCTGATAGAAGGAGTTGAGATCGCCCATCACCACGATTTGCGCGTTGGGGTCGGCTGCCAGAATTTGCTGGATGATGGTCACGTTCCAGGCGGCTTGGGCGGTGCGGCGCGGTTCGGTGGACTCTTCCCCCGCTGCCAGGGAGGTGAAATGGTTATTGAGCACGTACAGCGTTTCCGGGCCAGATTCCAGGTTGACGGTTGTGGTGATCACCAACGGCGGGCGATTGGTCAACCCATCCGGCGCAACATAAGCATTGACGCCTTCGATTACCGCTTGATCACCGCGCACGAGATAGCCCACGTCAATGCCACGCGGATCCGTGCCTTCGATGAGGGCGGGTTTGTATTGGTAGTCGGCCAACTGCTCTAGCGCTACCAAATCTTCCAAAATGCCGATATTTTCGACTTCTTGCAAACCGATGATGGTAGGCGCACCCATCGCCAAAATCACGTCGGCAATGCGGTTGAGTTTGGTCTCGTAGGCCGCTTTGCTTGGTTTGGGCGGATCGTCGGGATTGGGGTCTTGATTATCGAAGAGATTTTCGACGTTGAAGGTGGCGACGGTGATTTCGTCTGTGCCGGGTTCGGGGAGGGTGGCTAACGGCCGTTCTCCGGCAACTATCTCTGGCACTTCAATCGGCTCAATCTTGTAATTGTCAAACGTGTAAGCGAGTGGGCCAGTCACACTGGTCACCACATCGCCTTTGGCGACGGTGTAGGGCAAGGTGGAGGCGTCTTCGTGTGCCACCATCGAGCCATCATCAACCATGATGGTGTAGCCGACGGTTTCGGTGCGCGGAATTTCAGTAATGCCTTCCGTTTCATAGACCAGCACGTATTCACCATAGCGGGTCATGGGGGCAATGGCGACCGCAGAGCCGTCTAGCGTTACCAACATGCCTTCCAGGGCTTCGTTGAAAAGCAACGCTTCGGCGGGGTCAGCGGGTGGATTGTAGGCGACTGGCTGGGGCAAGGGATTGCCGGTACTGAGGGTGACAAGGGTGATCGGTTCTGGCGGCTGGATGAGCGTCTGCCCGGAGGCTTCACGCACTTTGCCGGAAAGCTGAATTAGATCGCCGACAGCCAAGCCATCGGGAATGGGATCGGCCATGACGAAGATGCCAGCGGAGGTGGCGGGATCGTCGTCGGTGGCGGTTTCTTGAATCCAGAAGCCACCTAGTTCGGGGAAAACGGCCGTTACCAAGCCTTCAGTCGTCACCATAGAGCGCACGTAAGGGGAACTGTCGCCAGACCCTTGAATCGCCCAGATTGGCACGCCGCTGCCCACAAAAGTCAGGAACGGCTGTGTCATAGCGGGCTGCTGCCATTGATCAGCGGCGGCCGTGGCGGTGGGGAACTCAACCGTCTCGCCTGTCTCTACTTGGACGCTGAACTGAACGGCCGTTTCTGCCCCGTTTCCTTCTAATTCACCAATTTCCCAGATGAGTTGACCGCTGTCCAGTTGACCTTCGTTGAGGATTTCTGTGATAGTGGCGTTGGTGGGGGAAACGGCCGTTATGACCAGATTCGTCATGGGGGCGTCGGTGTGGTTGGCGGCTGTCAACGTGTACGTCAGCAAGTCGCCCGCGCCGATGCTGTTGGCAGCGTCCAGTTCCAGCCGCAAAACGGGCGGGAAGATTTCCACAATATCCGTTTGCAGACGGGGCTTGAGCTGGCGGAAGGTATCATAAAACTCGCTGATACCGGTGATGCGGTAATCCTTACCCACATCAACTGGCTCGGCGGTCAGGCCAGCATCTTTTTCAAAATAGACCAGAGTCGTATTGCCCACATCATCGGTTAAATCAACCTCGTAGGAGTAGGAGAACTCTTCGACGCGGGTGGCTGTGCCTTCGATGGCGTTGAGCCGACCTAAAACTGTATCGTTGGTCTCGTTGTCGGCAACGGTGATGAGGGTGGGTTCCGGTTCAGCCGCTCCCGCCTCGATAATCTCCATGTCGTCAGGCATAGTGGCGGGAACTAACTCGATAGAATCCCGATACAGTTCAATCTCGCCTGTGACACGAACCTGATCGCCAATAGCCACATCCTGCCCGCCCAAACCGCTCGGCATATAAACCTGAATGCCGCCGTCTTCATCTTCTATATAAATTTTGGAGCCGGAGCCAGCAAAAAAGCCGCCTGGAAACATGGTGACAATGCCTTCAACGGTGACGGTATTCCCAATGAGTTCTCGGGCGGTGCTGATGGGAATGGAGCCACCCGCCATCGTCACCAGTTGCAAGGGGCCAAAAGTTTGGGGAAAGTCATCGGCGGTCACGGAATAACCAGAGATGAGCGTGTCGATGTAGGTGTAGGGGCTGGTCAGGGTAACGGCCGTTTCCACAACATCTCCTGCCGCCAAATCCCCCAGTTGCAGGGTGAGCATATTGTCTTGGAGAACGGCCGTTTCCGGCAGTTCTCCCGTCTCAAAATAATCGGGCAGCGGGATGGCCGCGACGACATTGCTGGCGGTGGTATCGCTCTCGTTGGTCACACTGACGAGGTATTGGAATTCGCTCCCTGGTTCCAGCACGTCAGGCGATGTTACGGCAATGCTCAAAAAATTAGCAGGCAGCGGAGCCGGAGCACTGCCGCTGTTTTGCGGATTGGGGGCTGCGGTGAGAACAAAGTCAGCAGCGTTGTTGTCGGTCGTCACAGCGTTGCCTAGTTCACCACCCGGAAGCCGTTCTAAACTGCCCCCCGTAATCTCTGCCGCCACCGGATCGCCTGCTGTGTAATCGGGAATGGCTTCAGCGCCCCAGCCAAATTGATCAACGGCCGTTTCCGCCGCATCCACCAGGCGCAAGCCCCCGTTTCGCTCAAACAGAGGCACGGCAAAGGTGGCGTCCGGTATCAAACCAAAATCATGTCCTTCGCGCACCAACAGGTAATGTCCCTGTCCCGGTATCAGGGTAGAATTTTCCCACGCCATCAACTGCTGTTCGTCTTGATCCGCACGCATCCGGTACCAAAGCGCGTACCCTTGCAAATCGACGGGGTCGCTGCCCACATTGTACAGTTCGATGTACTCGTCTTGATTGCCACCCGGCACGCCCAGCAACACTTCACTGATGAAGATGCCGGTTGTGGCTGGCAAAACGGCCGTTTCTGACGCATTTTCCGCTTCAACGACTGTCGGTTCGGGAACGGCCGTTACTTCTTCAACCACAACGACCTCTGGGGATGGCATCACTGTAGCGGGTTCTGGGTTTTCTTGCTGACAACCGGCTGCTAAAAACAAAACAATCAACATTGTGGCAAATAGTTGTTTATATTGTGGCATAATCTTTCCTTCGAATGCTCCACCATCATATTTTCTAGAAGCGGCAGGTATTATAACACCTCTCGTTCCGGTGTAATATTTAGGGTCACTCCCCATGATTTAACCAAATGTTTACCAGTTGTTATCAGGACCTTAATCAAATCGCGTGCAATTACGCTCTCATGATTTTGCCCGCCAAAATTGCCATGCTATAATGACACTCAGATTGCTATTCGCAAGCTGTGAATAACATGGAGGAAGCAAGAATATATGGCCTCACAAACTGCCTCTCAACAGGAAACGGCCGTTGCAAAGTCCAAGCCCAAGTTTCTCACCGGGAAACGCGGGAGAAAGACTCGGGAAGCCCTTTTAGCCTACGCGCTGTTACTACCAGCGTTCATCATTATCTTTACTTTTGGCTTATTTCCTCTTGCCTTTTCTGCTTACCAAAGCACACTCAAAGGCTTGAATAAAATTGTCGGTACGTTTGATGGCTTGGGCAACTATATAAAAGCCATCGACAACTTAGCTTATATACTTGGCTTTTGGCTTTCGCTTGTTTTTGTTTACCTGGGGATTAAAGCGATTCGAGAGATTCGTAAAACGGCTAAGGAAAACAGTGAAGGCATGTGGATATGGGCGATACCTGGGCTGATAACGGCCGTTGCCATAGCCCTCTTCGTCCGCTTCTTCTTCACTCTCCTGCCAGAATTCTTAGGGATTCCAACCAAAGTCCCCAGAGGTGAATCGCTCACCCGGGAAATGGCAGTGCAATTCTTTGGTGAAGCCATGCAGCTTGACAACATTCAAAGCTCATTATGGCTTGCCATGCTGGGCATTGGCATTGCCATAGCCGTCTGTTATGTCGTCATTCGTTACACCCCTAAATCGCCTCGAAACGGCACCTATTTTGCCGGCTTCTTGCAAACCTTTCTCCTCTTCATGGGTGCCATTGGCCTCACCTGGTTAACCTGGACAGAAATCCAAAGAGCCTATGCCGAAGCCCTGGCAACAGGAGAAGGTCTCGATATATGGGCGCAAATCATCACCATCAGCGCTGGTTTCGTTCTGCTCATTCTCTCCTACCTGCTTTGGCGCAGCGCCAGCGACCGCACCTCCACCTTCAAAGTTTTATTGCGCATGGGCGGTGCGATGGCCTTAGCAATTGGCGGTTGGGTACTCATTGCAGAACTGCCACGTATCATCGCCGCAGGCGACAAAAATTGGTGGCAAGGTCTGCAAGTCACCGTCTACTTTGCCCTCTTCACCATCCCGCTTCAATTCACCATCGCCCTTACCTTAGCAACCATCCTCTTCCAAAATTTACGCGGTACCACTTGGTTCCGCATGTTCTTCTTTTTACCCTACATTGCCCCCCTCGTCGGTACAGCCGCCGCCTTCCGTATTATCTTTTCAGGTCGAGCTAACGCCCTCATCAACAGCCTCATCGTATCATTAGGCTTTGAACCCCTAGGCTGGCTAAACGAGCCAACTGGCATATTCCAGCTTATGAGCACGAATGTAGATATTCCCAGTTGGATGGCTGGGCCAAGCCTCGCGCTTTTCACCATCATCCTCTATAATGTCTGGACTTATGTTGGCTTTGATATTGTCATCTTTTTAGCTGGATTGGGCAGCATTTCCAAAGAATTGTATGAAGCCGCCTCCATTGATGGCGGCGGTCGCTGGAGTCAATTTCGCCACATCACGCTTCCCCTCCTATCCCCAACCATCTATTTCCTGATGTTATTAGCCGTTATCGGTACCTTTAAAGCTTTTAATCGAATTTATGTCATGCGCACTGGCGCGGCACTCGGCACCACAGACACCGCCAGTGTTGTCATCTTTGAAGCATTTAACAGAGATACCCGATATGGTTATGCCTCAGCGTTGGCGATGATGTTGCTTATCATCATTGTCATCTTAACCGTCATCAACAATCGTGTTGCTGAAAAAAGAGTGTTCTATGGCTAACACAACAACTGTCCCAAGCAATGAAATAGAAGCCCCAAAAAGACATCCGAAATCACAACGGATAGATTGGGGCAAAGTTGCTGCCTATACCATTTTAATTGGTTGGTCTTTTATTGCCTTGATTCCCTTTTTCTACACGATTTCTGTGTCGCTGATGAATCTAACAGAAGCAACCGGGGGCGCTTTTTTCCCAAGCACCCCACAATGG
Source organism: uncultured Chloroflexia bacterium (assembly GCA_963747345.1). GTDB lineage: Bacteria > Chloroflexota > Anaerolineae > Promineifilales > Promineifilaceae. The sequence goes on from CAVVFA010000036.1 coordinate 339,994, forward strand.
GGTAATTACATTCAAGCCTGGGATGATGCAAATTTTTCTCTTTTCTTTTGGAACACAGTAAAAATAACGTTAATCATTGTCGCGGGACAAGTTGTTTTCTGCACAATGGCTGCTTATGCCTTTGCTATGCTCGAATTTCCAGGAAAAAATTTCATTTTTATGCTGATATTAGCCACATTACTCTTACCAGAAGCCATCACGTGGGTACCCAATTTCATTACCGTTTCCTGGTTAGGGCGTATGGGACCGATTCCCTGGATCAACAATTGGCCTGCGCTAACGATTCCATTTATGGCAACCGCATTCAGCATTTTCTTGTTGCGCCAGTTTTTCATGCAAATTCCCATAGAATTGTGGGATGCCGCTCAAATTGACGGAGCTAGTCATATTCGTTATCTGTTACAAGTTGTTGTGCCATTGTCTAAGGCACCGATTGTAACCGTTGTTCTTTTTGGTTTTATTGGTTCTTGGAACGCCTTAGCCTGGCCTATTTTAGTAACCACCACTGAAGAATGGCGCGTTATTTCTTATGGCTTATTATCCTTCATTAATGATGCCGGTGCTCAATTCCATTTACAAATGGCGGGTGCCGTTATTTCTATGCTGCCAATTGTTTTGCTCTACTTTGTTGCTCAAAAACAATTTACAGAAGGCATTGCACGCTCTGGTTTAAAAGGTTAACGATTAACCGCAATCAGGGCATTAAAAAATACCAGCACACAAACCTAAACATGTGGGAGGTGATGCTTAACAATAAAAAGCTGTTAATATTGTTTGTCAATAAAAAGTGTTTCAATATCTTCAAAACAACTATCTAGGAGAAGATTCAAAAATGTCAAAAAGCAAGTTTTCACTCTTATTAATCTTGGCTTTGCTCATGTCCCTGGCTTTAGCAGCCTGTGGTGGAGCTGAAGAGCCAGCAGTCGAAGAAACATCAGAAGAAGCAGCAGCCCCCACTGCGGAAGCTGCTCCCGCCGAAGAAGAAGCCGCACCAGCCGAAGAAGAAGCTGACGGCCCGATGACAATTGGTTTGTCTTTCTCTGACTTCGCCACCGAACGTTGGAAAAATGAAGAAATTTTGATGCGTGGTTTATTGGAAGAAATGGGATACGAAGTTGTCTCTCAAGAAGCCAACCACGATGTTAAATTGCAGATCGACCAAATCGACAACATGGTCAGCCAGGGTGTTGATGGGTTGATTATTATTGCTGAAGATGGTGATGCGCTGTCAACGGCCGTTGATACGGCTGCTGAAGCTGGTGTCGCTGTCTTGGCCTACGACCGCCTCATCAAATCCCCCAACATTGCTGCCTACCTCTCCTTCAACAACGTTGAAGTCGGTCGCCAACAAGCATTGGGTGTGATGGAAGCAATCGGTGCTGATGACTGGGACGTGGCCGCCAATGGCCCCATCCGTCTCGTGAAATTGGGCGGCAGCCCCACCGACAACAACGCCATCCTGTTCCGTCAAGGTCAGGACGAAATTGTTGACCCCTATGTTGAAGCGGGTATCGTCGAAGTTGTGGCAGACCAATGGGTCGACAACTGGGATGCGGCCAACGCCCTGAAGATCATGGAAAATGTTCTGACCGCTGCGGGTAACGACATCGACGCCGTGGTTGCTTCCAATGACGGTACTGCATTGGGTGCGCTGCAAGCGATGAAAGCCCAAGGTTTAGCCGGTATCGTGCCGATTTCTGGTCAAGATGCCACTGCTGATGGTGTCAACAGCATCATGAAAGGCGAACTGACCGTCTCCATCTTGAAAGACATCCGCAACCTGTCTCCATTGGCTGTTGAGATGATTGATCAATTGGTCAAAGGCGAAGCGATTGAAGGTCTAGGAGTCTACACCATGGCTGAACTGACCAACGATCCGAGTCTCGAAGGCGAAGTGAACGCTGTCTTCCTGCCTGTGCAGCAAGTCAACATCGGCAACGCTGACGAACTGGTTGTTCAAAGTGGCTTCCAGACCGCCGAAGATGTTTATCGTGACATCGAAGCCCCAGTTGAAGGTGAAGCGCCTGCCGCAGAAGAAGTAGCAGACTGTACACCAGCAACCGATGGCCCACTCGCCGGTGTCGATCCCAGTGGTCAAGCCATCCAGTGGTGGACAAACCACACCGGCTCCCGTGAAGAAGAACTGATTCCGATGGTGGAAGATTTTAACGCCACCAATCCTTGTGGTATCACCGTTGAGCATCTGAGCCAGGGTGGCTACGACGAAATCCGCGATAAGATGAATGCGAGCATTGGCGCTGGTGAATTACCGGCTGCCCTCATCGTCGGCTATCAAAATGACCAGGCTTTCTATCAATTGAATGATGGTTTGGCTGACTTGAACATCTACGTTGATGACGCAACCTGGGGTCTGAGCGAAGAAGAAATCGCTGATTTCTATCCTGGCTTCTTCAACCAAAGCGTTCATCCCGCCTTTGACAACCAACGTCTTGGCTTCCCGCCCAATCGTTCCATGGAAGTGATGTTCTACAACCAGACGTGGCTGGAAGAACTGGGCTTCGCTGGTGCACCAACCACACCAGACGAGTTCAAAGAAATGGCCTGTGCTGCGGCTGAAGCCAATGGCGACGGCACCGGTGGCTACATTCTCCGTGATGATGCCTCTGCATTAGCTGCTTGGACATTGGCCTTTGGTGGCGACATCCTGACCGAAGATGGCACCCAATACGCCTACAACACCCCAGCCACTGTAGAAGCCATGACCTTCTTGAAAGGTATGCTCGATGAGGGTTGCGCCTACTTCTTCACCGAAGGGTATCCGAATCCTGAATTTGCCGCTCGTCGTGCAATCTTCACTCAAGGTTCCAGCTCTGGTGTGCCATTCTATGGTAGTGACGTTGTGACTGTTGCTGAAGAAGCTGGCACTGAACCTGATGTTTGGGGTGTGGGTGTGATTCCGCATACCACAGATGATCCAGTTATGAACGTGTATGGTGGCGACATCATGATCACTGCCAATACACCCGAACAAGAACTGGCTGCTTGGGAATTCATTAAATGGTTCACTGAACCAGAACAACAAGCACGCTGGGACGTCATCAGCGGATACTTCCCCACCCGGGCCAGTACCGTTCCTTTATTGGCTGATTTCATCAGCGAATCTGACACAGGGATGCAGTTTGAACAAGGTTTGGCCTTGCTGCCTTACGGTGCTTTCGAACCGCAGTTGATCTCTTATCAGGCAGTTCGTGATGAAGCTCAAGCTGCATTCAATGCTATTATGCAAGGTGCCGATGTTCAAGAAACATTAGACGCTTTGACAGAAACAGCAAATGAATTGCAAGCTGAACTGATGGCAGAGATGAATTAATCTTTCCTTCCGGTAAGCTAGCGTAAATGAGACAGCCCCAGGTTTTTCAACCTGGGGCTGTTTTTTTAGCCCCTGTTTTGACACGGTTTCATTACTCTTTTTGGACATGGTTCAAAAAGCTTAACAACCTCCTTTACAATTTGTAAACGCGGCAAGGAAGCCGCGGCTACTGTAAGAATGAACCATGCCTCTTTTTTGTGGCGGAAAACGGCCGTGTTATAATGCTTTTAGTTTTATTTTTCAGGTTGATGCAGGTTGAGTCGCTTGCATCATTTTCCCCAAAATGGAAGGAGGATTCCATGATTTCAAAACGTACGATTCTGTTATTAGCAGTTGTGTTGGTACTGGCGTTAACTTTAGCTGCCTGTCAACCGCAAACGGTTGAAGTTGAAGTGACTCGTGTAGTAACTGAAACCGAACAGGTTGAAGTTCCCGTGGAAGTAGAAGTTGAGGTACCAGTCGAAGTAACCCGAGTGGTTAAAGAAACTGAAACCGTCGTAGAAGAACTAGCTCCACTAGGTAGTGAAGAACGCCCCATCAAAGTTCTGTTCGTACCCTCTGTTGAAGTAGAAGCCATCATTTCTGGTGGTGATGTGCTGGCAAATGCACTGAACCAAGCAACAGGACTGAACTTTGAAGTCAGCGTGCCGACGAGCTATGCGGCCACCATCGAAGAAATGTGTGCTTCCCCAGACGACACCATTGGCTTCATCCCCGCACAAGGGTATGTCCTCGCCAATGATCGCTGTGGTATCACGGTTGGTGGAGCGGCCGTACGCTTTGGTTTGCCCTGGTATGCCGCTCAAATTGTCGTGCCGTTTGACAGCCCGGCCGAAACACTTGAAGACTTAGCTGGTGGCACTTGGGCTATCCCCGATTATGGTTCTACCTCTGGTTATCTCTACCCCAGTGCTGATTTTATGGCGCTTGGTATTGAGCCAGGCGAAATTGTAGAAGCCGGCAGTCATAACAACGCCATGCTGGCCGTATACAATGGTGATGTTGATTTCGCTACAGCATTCTTCAGCCCGCCATTGCTGCCTTTCTACGAACGTAATTGGACTTATGGCGCTGATGATCCCGAAATCTGGCGTGACGCAGGTGAACCGCCAATCCGCAATGAAGAAGGGCGCACCTTTGTCGCTGGTGGCCCAGATGAGGGTGGTTATCGCATTTTGGATGCCCGTTCCTCGGTTGCCGATACAGCCCCAGACATCTTCGAGAAAACCCGAATTTTGGCACTAACACCAAAGATTCCGAATGATACGGTTTCCTTTGGCCCAGAGTTCCCCTTGGCGCTCACGCAGGATATTGTTGACGCTTTAATTGCCTTCACGGCTTCCGAAGAATGTCTGCAATCTATCTGCTCTGAAGATTTCTACAACTGGACCGGTCTGGAAGCAGTTCCCGACAGCTTCTATGATCCAGTACGCGCCACGATGGACACCTTAGGCATCACGGAAGAAGAAGTTTTCGGCGACGGCTAATTATTTATTCTCGTTTGTAAAAAGAAGCCGGGAGAACTATGACCCTTCCGGCTTCTTTTTCATATCCCAAAAGTAACTGTACAGACCCTAAGGGTTTGCCCTCGAGTGATTCAATGCTGCGTTATACAAAACCCTTAGGGTCTCGAGTGAAAAATTAACACCTGTATAGTTTCTCCATGAGGAGTTTTTATGCTCCGTATCAAAAATTTAACCAAAGTATATGACGACGGCACCGTCGCTCTGAAAGATGTGAGTTTTGAGGTACCAGATGGCGAGTTTGTGGCTGTCATTGGTCTCAGCGGCTCTGGCAAGAGTACCCTGCTCCGCTGCATTAACCGTTTGATTGAGCCAACTGAAGGCGAAATCTGGTGGAATGATGTGCAGCTATCCCATGTAACCGGGGAAGAATTGCGCCGCGCACGCCGCAGAATCGGTATGATTTTCCAGCATTTTAATTTGGTGGATCGTTCGTCTGTTTTGACGAATGTGTTGAGTGGTCGATTGGGTTATGTTAACCCATTAGCCAGCATTTTTAACCGCTTTCCGGAAGAGGATATGCAACGCGCCTATGCGAGTCTGGCACGGGTGGGCATTGAGGGAAAAGCGGACAATCGAGCCGATGAACTGAGTGGTGGACAGCGGCAACGGGTGGGGATTGCCCGCGCTCTGATGCAAGAGCCAGAATTGATTCTGGCAGATGAGCCAGTCGCCAGCCTGGATCCGGCGTTGGCACACAGCATTATGCGCCATTTACAGCAGATCAATCAGGAAGATGGCACAACTGTATTGTGCAGTCTACATTTTCTGGATTTGGTGCAGCAATATGGCACACGCGCCATCGCCTTGAATGATGGGCAGCTCGTTTATGATGGGCTGCCTCAGGATATTGATGATAATCGCTTTGTAGAAATTTATGGGCGAGAAGCAGAACGCATCGGCTAGGTAGACAGACCATGAAAGAACCGGAAGATGAGGTTCGCAAGAAGCGAAATATTTGGCGAACACTCCTAATTATTGTGGCTGTTGTGCTGGTTTATGCCTATGCGATGGATGCCACAGAAGTCAATTTAGAAGAGCCGCTCAAGCCTAAACGACAAGAAAATTTAGTATCACTAATTCGAGATTTGGCACGTCCTGATATTTTTTCGTTCCAAAACGAGACGCGCAGCACCAATATTTCGATACGGATGCCTTGTCCGGTGGAGGTGAAGGGCTCGCAAGTGACCATGGAAGGGCGGGTATTGGTATTAGCCCCGAATTGCGCCACGACGACGCAGGATACGCTGACGCTGAGTGGTGAGGGTTTTGAGCCAAATACGCAAGGGGCTATTTTGTGGTATCCCGCTGGCAGTGAGACGACTCGGCGGTTGGCTGAATTGCGTATTGATGAGGCTGGCAATTTTGAAACCAGTTTTACGATGCCCGACATTCGAGAGACGGAAGAACCGCAGCAAATTGAAGTGGTGGAAATTCTCAACAGTCGTATCACGGGGTTTAGTCCAGCAACGAAGATTACCTTTGACCGCATCATTGAGACGATTTTGATGGCGCTGATGGCCTCGACGATTGGCACGTTTTTAGCGGTTCCTATTTCGTTTTTGGCGGCACGAAATTTGATGGCGGATGTGAAGTCGCCACTAGCTGCTATCATGACGGCGTTGATATTAGTTCCCTTTGGGGCGTGGCTGGCACTGAAGGCAACGGGTTGGATTGTGGGTTTGTCTGACTTGGTTGTGGCGCAGTCGCTTGTGGGGGGGGCGGTGGCCATGGCTGGCCGCTATCGGGTTGGCGTGGTTGGTGATGCGTGTGGGCAAGTCGGCGCTGGTGGAAACGGATGAAAGTTTGGGCAGACGGGTGCTGAATGTGGTTCGGATCGTGGCGGCAGCGGCGCTGATGTTGTTTGCGGTGGCGATTGTGGCGCAGTTTGGCATTTTGGTGGGGGCGTGGTTGCGGGATGTGCTCGGCCCATTCTCGTTTATCGGGAATTTTATCAATGTGCTGAGTGGATTTGTGCGTGTTTTGCTGCCGCTGTTTGTAGCTTTTGTGGGGGCGCTGTTGGCCGCTTCTTATGGTCACCGGTTTGGGCAGGAAATGGTGATGCATACAGAAGAAGGACGGGCAAGATGGATAACGGCCGTTCTCACCCTCTTAGGTTCCTTCATTCTCGTCTACACCCTGCTGTACGCCCTCAACTGGATTTGTCTGTTAGGCGTATGCCACAACCTGCCAGAAGATGTGCCGCTGTTCATCATTTTAGGCACTCCGGCCTTTGTCGTAGGCATAGTTGCGGCGTTACTGTCCCTGCGTAACTCGCCCAAGAAGCAATATGGCACGGGAATTATCACCTACACCATCATGAGAGCCATTTTGAACGGGCTGCGCTCCATCGAGCCCGTGATTATGGGCTTTGTACTCGTGGTGTGGGTTGGTTTGGGGCCGTTTGCGGGCGTCATGGCGCTGATACTCCACTCCATCGCTGATTTGGGCAAGCTGTTCTCTGAGCAGGTCGAAAATATCGCAGAAGGCCCCGTTGAAGCAATTACGGCAACAGGTGCCAACCGTTTCCAAACCATCGTTTTTGCCGTGATTCCGCAGATTGTGCCACATTACATCGCCTTTGCGTTTTACCGTTGGGACATCAACGTGCGTATGTCCACGATTATCGGTTTTGTGGGCGGTGGCGGTATCGGCTTTGTGCTGTTCCGCAATACCAACCTGACACAATACCGGCAAGCGGCGGTGATGGTGATTGCCATTGCGCTTGTGGTGGTGGTGTTGGACTATTTTAGTTCGAGGCTGCGGAGAAGGATTACTTAGAGTGGCAAGGTGGCAAGGTTGCAAGGTGTTAGCAGATCACGTTAGCTCATCACCCAACCACTTTGCAACCCTGCAACCTGCAACCCTGCAACTTTGATTGAGATTTCTTATGAATGAGAGTTCACCGGCTCGTAAGCCGAAATCATCTAAATTTACCTGGAAAAACATCCTGTTGGTGGTGATGCTGGTCTTGGTGTTTGCCTTTGCAGTAGAAAAGACACAAATAAATTTGGTGAAGCCACTTGATCAGGGGCGACAGGAAAGTGTGATCCGGGTGCTGCGCCTGTTGGCTGATCCGGATTTGGTAGAAGTAGAAAACGGCCGGATTGTCGGGCCAAGTGAGTCGCTGTCCATCACGATTGACCACATTGTGGAGACGATTTTGATGGCGCTAATGGCTTCAACGATTGGCACGCTGTTGGCAATACCCATCTCGTTTGTGGCGGCACGAAATTTGATGGCGCCAGTAACAGCACCGCTGGCAGCGATTATGGCGGCGGTGATCACCTTCCCCATCGGCGGCGCTGTGGGCTGGCAGCTTGGCAGCGGGCTGATGCAACTGACAAGGATGGTGGTTGGGCAGCCGATTGTGGGGGTAGTAACGGCCGTTATCCTGGCCGCCATCGCCTATTCCCTCATCAAATTTGGCCCTCCGTTGGTCTCAACCGAGCCACCTACCACAGGACAGAAGATCATGAGTCTCGTGCGGGTTTTGTTGGCAATTACGGCCGCATATTTGAGCCTGGGCATTTTGGCGCAACTGGGCAACGGCTTTGGCGAATGGCTCTATGCTAATTTAGGCTTCTTTAGTTTCCTGGGCGCTTTCTTCACAGTAACGGCCGACACAATACGCCTGGGTTTGCCGTCACTCGCCGCATTTTTGCTGGCGCTGCTGGCGATGTCCTACGGCGCTCGGTATGGGCAAGAGGCTGTACTCAGTTTAAAGGGAGCATCGGCACGAATTATTACGGGCGTACTGGCGGGGATGGGAACGGCCGTTGTCATTTATACCATCGGCTCTTTCCTCAATTGGCTCTATCAGTACGAAAAACCCCAAAACTGGACAACAAATCCGGCGCTGATAATTGGCGGAGTGGCGCTGGTAGTGGGACTGGTGGTGGCTCCAAAACGGCCGTTTGGCATCGGTATGTTGATCTACAACGTGGCGCGGGGCATTCTCAACATCTTGCGCTCCATTGAGCCGTTGATTATGGGTATCGTCTTCGTGGTGTGGGTCAGCTTAGGCCCGTTTGCTGGCGTGATGGCGCTGACGCTCCACTCCATTGCGGCGCTGGGCAAGCTGTTCTCCGAGCAAGTGGAAGGCATTGACGAAGGGCCAATCGAAGCGATTACAGCTACGGGCGCGAATAAATTTCAAGTAATTGTGTTTGGCGTCATCCCGCAGGTTGTGCCGCCGTTTATCGCCTTCACGCTCTACCGCTGGGACATCAACGTGCGTATGTCTACGATTATCGGTTTTGTGGGCGGCGGTGGTATCGGTTTTGTGCTCAGCCAGAACATCCAACAACTGCGCTACCGCCAAGCCAGCGTGATGATGCTCTCGATTGCAGTTGTGGTGGCGTCGTTGGATTATGTGAGTTCCAAGATTCGGGCAAAGATTATTTAGAGAGTAGAGATTAAATTCCATAAAAAAGAGGTTGATGCCTTCATTCAAAGCATCAACCTCTTTTTATTTTGTGGTTTTGAAAGTGGACAAAACCCACTTACATTTAGTGCGTCTCTTCAACAGGTTCTTCTACGACTTCAACTGGTTCCGCAACGGCCGTTTCCGCTTCAACCGCTACTATTTCTTCAGAAGCTTGCACAGGAACGGGCAATTCCTCGCCAAACGTCGCCGGCCCAGATGTCTGTTTCGCATCCGCCTCTATAATTTTATCTAAATCTTCTTCACTAACCCCGCGCCACCAAGAATAAAAAATGACAAAAAAGATGATAGCCACAATTAGGAACAAAAATAAAAGTAAATAATCCTGTGCACTCGATTGCAGAGCGATGGATAGCAAAATTGATTGTGCAGTCACGACGAACCTCCAGTTAACGCATAAACCTCATTAAGATCAAAAGTCTTCTGGATCATACCATTGACCAGCAGAATTTTCACCCTGAATTTGAATCTGAACAAGGCTTACCCCACCCGTCCAAAATCCAACACGCCATATCTTGTTCCAACCAGGCTGCCGCATCCACCCAGGTCGTGCCAATCAGCAAATCCCAATGCAGATGATTACCAGTGGACAAACCCGTTGTACCGACTGCCCCAAGGGGATCTCCTGGGGAAACGGCCGTTCCCGCTTCCACAAAAATTTCACTCAAATGATAGTAACCCGAATACACACCCAGCCCATGATCAATGATGACAGCCCCGCCGCGCACATACAACGGTTCCGCCACCACCACCACGCCGCCAGCCGGAGCCAGCACCGGCGTGCCGCCATAGGCGCTAAAATCAACCCCTTCATGATACCGATTGTAAGGGCCGCCATTGGTAGAACGTCGGGCGCCAAATGTCGAGCTAATTTCCAAATAATCAGCAATCGGTTCTCTAAAAGAATCTTGCCACAACGGTTCTGGCGACACCTGACTCCAAATTTCACGCAGACGGGCGCGTTCTTCATCAATCGCCGCCTGATCAATTTCAGCCGCCGTCACCGGTATAGTTGACCTCCTGAAAATCCCAGGTGTTGGGGTCTTCAATGCGCCACGGCTGCGTCCACAGCGGCTGACCCGCCACCTGAATGACAAGCTCCGGTTCCCCGCTGCCATAAAACGCCCCCGTGCCCACCAGACCGACCTGATAACGGCCGTTCTCCGTCACCACAAACGGCAAATCAGCCAAAACGGCCGTTACCGAAATCGGTAAACTCACGCTCAGCGCGATAGCCCAACGCCTGCCCCGGATGCGCCACCAGTTGCGACAATTCCAACGACTCAAAGCCCACGGGCAAATCTCGCGGCACAGATTCGCCATCAGGCAAAAAGAGGGGTTGGTAAAAGGTGGGCTGGTAGGGATGAGACAGCCCGTTTTGCAGGGCAATAGCCCAGGGGGATGTGTTTTGGAGAACGGCCGTTGCCAACAATCCCCCATCTCCCGTGCGCACCAACCTCCCCATTTGCTCAGCGACCCTCCGGCACGATAATTTCCGTGCCAATCGTCGGCTGGCGCTGCTGGTTCATGTGCGGATTGAGCGCTTGCACATCAGCGCCATAGGCCAGGGCCAACGCTTGCCAGGTATCACCCGGATAAACAAGATGGCTCGATTGCGCTGAAACACGCCCCACCCCGCACAGCACTACCAAAACAATCAAAATCCAGCGTTTTTTCATGCGGGAATCTTACCCAAGCGCACGGGCAATGCCAAACGGCCGTTTTTCCGCAAATATGGCTGGTGATTGGCAAGCGAGGTGTGGCGCAGCCGCAGGTGCGTGTGGCACGGTCTGGAGAGCAGCCCTTCGGGACTGAGATGCGGCCACAGCAACAGCAGAAGACCACGCCAGAGCAGGGGTAACGGTGGCAGAGTCAAAATATGGTGGATACAAAAATCCTGTATTTTGGGGCTGCGCTGCTGCTCGTTGCAGCAATGTGAATGTAGCAATAAATACCAGATTGATAATAAAAACAACGTAAAAACAAAAATATACGGTTTTTCTTGAACATAATTTATTCCTCGACACTTGTGGTGGCTGGTAACCAGGAGTGAACAGTAAAAACTCAGAATTAGAAAGAATTTGTTCCGTCTCTCCAGTTGTTAAATTAAGTACGTATAACCCGTTGAATGCAGGGGTAGGGCTTCCACCTCGGCTAATGGAAAAAACAAACAGATTGTTATCCGCAAACCAATCCCCACTCTCTGGTGTATAATAATTTGTTGATATAGACGACTCTGAAGGAGGCTCTTGAAGCGCTGGCAGTTCATATCGTGTTGTTAATACTTTCCCTTCCCAATCAATCACATAAAAATAAGTCATACGGTCGCGTGTGTTATCACACTCCGCATACAGAAATTCAAGCGTTTCGTTGTCCTGCCAATGCATACTATTCGTGCAAGTAGGAGTTTGTTTTTGGAATACCGGTTGTGGAGGATTAGAATCTCCGATTTTATGCACGTGTAAAACAGCTTGCTCGTCCAGTGTAGAATTTCCCATCGTGTAAGCTGCCCATTTGTCCCCTTCAGGTGACAGCAAATATCGAGAAACTGGACGGCTGATAGGCAAAACGGCCGTTTCTACCAAAGTAGGTTCGGCATCGCCGATACAGCTTTTATAAAGAGACACCACAACTTCGCCATTCTCCATTTCATCATTAAAACCAGCCAAACAGTTCGGATCGTTGCCATAAAAGCTGTAAGGCCAAAACCCTCCTGCATTACCTGGGACTTCAGCAAAACTATCCCCACCAACATCACCAATCCAAAATCGGAAATGGCCATGATTATCATCTTCCATGTAAGCCACACGTTTACGATCTGGTGATAATTGAATAGTCTCTACTTATCAGCCATCGTTGCTGCATCCTCCCAAGGATATGAAATGCCCATTTCACTCAAGAGTTGCAACCCGGTGCCATCACTGTAAATAAAATAGTTTTCACTGGGTAGGGAATCAGGTGATGATGAACAATCAGATAACGTCGTAATACATGGGCTACCCGTAAACAGAATACTCCATACTGGGTCTGGGGTAGGTGTGTTTGTGGGTAAGGGGGTAGGCATGGCTGTCTCTGTGGGCAGAGGGACAGGTGTAGATGTGGCTGTAGCCGTTTCCACCCTATCCGGCATTGGTTCTTCAGTCGAAGCAGCCAGGGTTGTGTTTGCAGCCGCCACATCTGCGGTGGGCGAGGCTGGTGTGGTTGTCGGTTGCGCTGCCTGACAGCCAACAATGAAGACAAGGCTCAAAATAAGAGAAACAAAAGTTAATTTAGGCATCAGCATCTCACTCCATATTGGTATCCATTAGCCAGGTTAGATTCCTGGCCGTTTTGGCTGGCTGGTGATTGGCAAGCGAGGTGTGGCGCAGCCGCAGGTGCGTGTGGCTCGGTTCAAAAACCGGCCTATTAGTTATACTATCTGTAAACAAGAAATAAGGGAGAGACAAATCAACATCTTTGTTCAAAGAAGTAGCCCATAGGAAACCGTTTGGATTCGAGGACCAAAACCGGCCTGTGCTTCGAGCACTTGCTGTGGATCGTCCCCAAACTGAGACAGGCGAACCGTCAAAAGCTTGCCGCGCTCCAGCGCCCTAATAGGCAAAAGGAATCCTGTATCCATTTCCAGGCTACTGACAACGAAAAGGAGTTGAATCATGAACACCTTATACATCGGTATTGATTGGAGTAAAGCGAAACATGATGTCTGTATTCTCAACAGCGAAGGCGCTATTTTGAAAGAGTTCACGATAGCGCAGACCTCCCAAGGACATGACCGACTGGCGCGAGAGATAGAAAGTTTTAAAGTTGAAGCGGAGCACTGCCTGGTCGGGCTAGAAACATCCAACAACCTGGTCATGGATTTCCTTGAACCAAGACCCTACACCACCTATGTCATTGCCCCCAATCAGGTTGCCAGCAGCCGTGGACGGTTCAGCAGCAGTGGACGCCGCAACGACCGCAGCGACGCCCACTTGCTGGCTGATATGTTGCGAACCGACCGCCATCGATTCGCCCCTTGGCAGGCCGATGGGCTAACAGTCAGCCAGATGAGAACCAGTTTACGGCTCATCGATGACTTGACTCAATCCATCACCCGTTATAGCAATCGCTTGTATGCCGCGCTACTGCGTGCCTATCCTCTGGCTGTAGATTTGTTCAACGACATAACGACTCAAATCGCCCTGCAATTCTTAATTGAATACCCATCCCAACCAGTAGCCCAACAGGTAACTTATGCTGATTTTGCGGCATTTTGCCAACGACACCGCTATTCGTGTCCTAAAATGATTCCCCGGCGGTATGCTCATTTACAACGAGATGTACCCCAACCAGCTGCGGGCATCATGTTGGCTTATCAGGAACAAATTTCCGTAGTGGCCACCTTGTTGCTAAACTTTGTTCAGCAGAAGCGGCAGGCGATACGACATGTGCAACAGTTGTTTCTTGCCCATCCAGATCAGCATATTTTTGCCTCATTACCTGGTGCTGGTGACCTGTTAGCGCCAAAATTATTGGTCATGTTCGGTGACCAGCGGCAGCGTTTTCCTTCACCAGCAGCCATTCAATCTCTAGCGGGCACGAGTCCTATTACCGTCCAAAGCGGTAAGAAAAAGGTCATCAAGTTTCGTCGTGGTTGCAATCATGAATATCGGCATACGGCACAACTATTTGCTGTCGCTTCGGTGGCACAATCGACTTGGGCCGCCACCTATTTCAGTTTGGCTAAGGCTCGGGGCTTAGCGGATAGTCACGCTTATCGTTGCTTGGCGAATCGTTGGCTAGCCATCATCTGGACGATTTGGCAAAGAGAACAACCGTATGACGAAACGTATCATTTAGAAGAAGTCCGCCGTCATCGTCATGTGTAAAGGACAATTTTGTTTTACACTTTTCTGTTAATGTGCAGTTGAATGTGTTGTGAAAAAGGATGTAATTTGTCTCAACCCTTATTCAATATTATACACCTACAAGAATTGCTTTATGTAAAGCCTCTCTGTAGTTGATTGCTGCCTGATTTTACTTTTTGGGACTTGACAAAGCTTGTCCACAG
>CAVVFA010000037.1:0-159935 GCA_963747345.1 uncultured Chloroflexia bacterium
AAGCGCCTGATCCAGGCGGCACATTGGCGGCTGTTGGGTAAACGACCGGCATACATGGGGCAATACGGCCGTTCTCTCCTTAAACAGTGCCAGGCTTTTAGGCCAGATATTTTGCTTTCTATTGGGGCGGCTCCCATTACCGCCGATATGTTAGACCAAATCGGAGAAAGTGGTATTTGCCGAGCCATTTTTTTGACTGACGATCCGTTTAATCCGGCTCATCACGCTTCCTGGTTCCACAAAGCACTGCCTCATTATGACTATGTATTTAGTCCGCGCCGTGCCAATCTTTCCCAATTAAGGGCTATTACAAAGGGCACTGTCACTTATCTGCCATTTGCTTATAATCCGGCTGTGCATTACCCCGCCCCTATCCCTGTTGACGAGCGGCAAATGGGCAGCGATATTCTTTTCGCAGGAGGAGCAGATCGTGACCGGCTGCCATGGATGGAAGCGTTTATTCAGGCCGGTATGGAGGTTGAACTATATGGCGGTTATTGGGAAAGGTATGCCACTACATCGTCCTTATGCCCATGGTCATGCTGATTTGGAGACTTTGCGTTCCGTGGTTCCAGCCAGCAAAATAAATCTTGGTTTGGTCAGACAGGCAAATCGGGATGGCCATGTGATGCGCAGCTTTGAAGTTCCGGCGATGGGTGGATTGTTATTGGCGGAAGATACGGAAGAACATCGTGACTTATTTGGAATAGAGGGGGAAACAGTTTTGTATTTCAGTGATTATGAAGAAGCTGTGGCGCAAGCAAAATGGCTGTTGGCTCGTCCTGATGAACGACGGCGATTGGCAACGGCCGTTCACGAGCAAATCACAAATGGCAATCATACCTATGCGGATCGGCTGCAAACAATTCTTGATACCATTGGGAGCGGTCACTAAGTGGAGTAAAAAACCACGCGATAGCCATTCTTTTGTCTGGTATTCAATATGGCGGTGGCGTACCCGCATTGGCGGCGTTTTTGTACCGGCAATTGCTGCAAGACGGCCGTTATCAACCCACACTTATTTCTCTGGCCATGTCTTCACGGGATGAGAACAGCGTGCGGCTGCGCTCCCCCAAAACCTGGCGGCGCGGGGTGCAGGTGCAGCAAGGAGAGTGGAGCGGCTTGCCCATCACTTATGTCGGTGCGTTTTTGACTGAATTTGAATGGCAGCGATACCAACCCCGAGCGGCGTTGGCGGCGCTATTGGCCGAGTATGATTTGATTCAGGTGGTGGCAGGTACGGCGGTATTGACAACGGCCGTTTACCCCACGAATCGCCCAGTCTGCCTGTATGTGGCGACGACGGTTGAACAGGACAACGCCAGCTATCGCGCCGGACTTCACGGCGGGCGGGCGGTGTGGGCATGAATTGATGACACGGCGAAACAAACGCGCCGAGCAGAAGATACTGCCACAAGTTGACCGGGTCTTTGTTATCAGCCGCTATACCTATGACCAACTGGAAACGGCCGTTAAGCCACCTCAATCTTATCTTATGCCCCACCCGGTACAGATACCGAAATTTTTACTCCGGCAGACAGGTATCAGCCAGACAGTTATCTGCTGGCTGTCGGCCGTTTAGCCGATCCCCGTAAAAACAGCCGCATGTTACTGGAAATGTATCACCACCTGCGTCAATACGATGCCCAGCCACCCCGTTTGCGCCTGGTGGGGCAGGCGCCGACTGCTGCTGATTGGGCTTTGGCCGAAGCATGGGGTATCGCCCCTTATATTGATATTTTCACCAACGTTTCGCAGGAGGCATTGGCTGAACATTATCGTCAGGCGTCTCTCTTTTTGTTGACTTCTGATGAAGAAGGGCTGGGCATTGTCGTGATCGAGGCGATGGCTTCCGGCCTGCCGGTTATCGCTACCCGCTGTGGTGGTCCAGAAACAACCGTGATTGAGGGAGAAACTGGCTATCTCGTGCCCGTGGGGGATGTGGCTGCCTTAACTGCCTGTGTGCAACAATTGTGGCAGCAGCCAGCCCTGCGCCAGCAAATGGGGCAGTGTGGACGTGCTCGTGCCGTGACTCATTTTAGCCTGACTGCTACCAGCCGCATCTTTTTTGAGCATTACGAGGAACTGCTTCAAGCCAATTAACCCTATGCGTGTCTTACAAATTCTTCCTTATTATCAACCTGCCTACCGCTATGGTGGTCCTGTTAAGTCTGTGCAGGGGCTGAATAAAGCACTTGTACAGGCGGGTGTTGATGTTACGGTCTTCACCACGAATATCGACGGTGCGCAAGATTTGGATGTGCCTTTGGGCAAAGAGGTGGTGATAGACGGGGTCAAGGTTTATTATTATCCTGTGCAAAAGCCACGCAGCTACATTTACAGCCCTCAGCTTAAACAAGCATTACAAGCCCACCTGTCAACTTTTGATCTGGTTCATATTCATGGCTTATATGTGTATCCAACGGCCGTTGCGGCTCGTCTTTGCCGCCAATACGATATCCCTTATCTTATTGCCCCGAGAGGGATGCTGGATGAGTATGCTATGCAGACGGGCAGTGCCGTAAAAAGGGGGCGGAAACGCACTTATTTACGTTTGGTAGAACGGAGAACCCTGGATGGGGCGGCGGCCATCCATTTTACGGCGGAAGAGGAGCGGCAGCAGAGTCTCTATGCTTGTAGTGCGGAGCGGGCTGTCATTGTGCCGAATGCCCTGGATGTGGCGGAATTCCCGCTAAAAGATGAGGTGGATGATAGCGGAGAAACAGATACCGTTTTGTTTTTAAGTCGTCTTCATCCGCATAAAGGTTTGGATATACTTATCCCGGCTTTTGCTCAGGTGGTTAAGCAGCATCCCCGCGCCCGGCTGCGTCTGGTTGGGCCAGACAATACCCATTATTTCGCTCACATTCAGGCTTTAATCACACAGTATCAGCTAGAAGATTACGTGTGCTATGATGGCATGTTGTTAGGTGCAGATAAAGTTAGCGCGATGCATGGGGCTTTTCTTTTTGTGCTGCCATCCAACTCTGAGAGTTTTGGGATGTCTATTGTGGAAGCGTTGGCTTGTGGTACACCGGTGGTGATTAGTGATCGGGTGAATATTTACCGTGAAATTGAAACGGCACGCTGTGGCATTGTAGCCAAGCGAGATGTGACCGAATTTGCCAATGGTATGCTAGCCCTGCTGCAAAACCCTACAGAAGCGAAACAAATGGGCCTGCGCGGGCGGGCACTCGTCGAAGAAAAATTTACATGGACGGCCGTTGCCGACTCCATGAAAACTGTTTATGAGTCAATTTTATTAAGAAGGTGATAATCATTTCCTTCAGCAACATGGATTCCCGCCTTCGCGGGAACGACAAGACAAGAGGTTTCAACTCATTTGAAACACGCGATTTGGCAAAGGGTGTGTTTCATTTTAGTTGAATGATCTGTCATGCGTGGGACGATTTTGTAAATCGTCCAGGCGATTTGCAAAATCGTCCCACGAGCAGCAGACAATTCTATAACTCATTTGAAACACACCCTTTGGCAAATCGCGGTACGACGCCAGAGTTGGCTGCTAATTTCGCCAGACTCCAGTAAATTTCTGGACACTGGCGTTTTTGCCTGCTACCCGTGTAGCGCGATTTGGCAAATCGCGTTACGGCTCCAGTAAATTTTTACTTTTCATAGTCTATCAGTACAAACTTGTTTTTAACGTTCATTAAGGAGAACTGTTTCATTATGTATATTCTCGGAATCAATGCTTATCACGGGGGCGCCTCAGCCACCCTTATTAAAGACGGTCAACTTATTGCGGCCGTGGAAGAAGAACGGTTTACGCGTCAAAAGTATTGGGCTGGCTTTCCCGTGCAAGCCATTCAATATTGCCTGGAAACGGCAGGCATCACTGCTTATGATTTGGATCACGTAGGTGTCTCGCGCAATCCCAGCGCCAACATGATTAAAAAGGTGATGTTTACCCTCAAGAAACGGCCAAGCCTCAATCTTATTCGAGACCGCGTGTCGAATGCCAGCAAAGTCGGGGATTTGAAAAGCGAGTTGGTTGAAGCATTGGGCCTGGAAACAAAAGCGCTAAAAGCTGATTTCCACAATGTTGAGCATCACCGCGCCCATATGGCGAGTGCCTTTTTTGTTTCCCCTTTTACGGAATCTGCTATTTTCTCCGTAGATGGCATGGGGGACTTTGTCAGTACGATGACTGGTACGGGACAGGATAATAAGATGACCGTCCTGGATACCGTTAATTTCCCACACTCGTTGGGTAATTTATATACCGTCATCAGCCAATGGTTGGGGTTTCCTAAATATGGGGATGAGGGCAAGGTGATGGGGCTGGCGCCTTATGGTGAACCCCGTTATATGGATAAAATAGCGCAAGTCATTCGTTGGCAAAGCAATGGCGATTTTGAGCTGAACCTTGATTATTTCACCACTTTTGCGGATGGGGATCTGATGTCTTGGAAAAACGGGACACCAACAATCCCCCGCCTGTATAGTGACAAATTGATTGATTTGTTAGGCGACCCGCGCGAGGCGTACGGGGAACTAAATACGCTCCATTATGATGTCGCCGCTTCTTTGCAGCATACGTTGGAAGAAATTGAAATGGCGCTCATTTTGAACTTGCAGTCACAAACTGGCTCGAAAAATTTGTGTATGGCGGGCGGGGTGGCCTTGAACAGTGCGTTTAATGGCAAGATTTTGCCCCATACGCCATTTGAAGAAATTTATATCCAACCAGCCGCCGGGGATGCGGGTACTTCGTTGGGTGTCTGCTACTACATTTATCATCAGACACTGGGTCAACCACGGAACTTTGAAATGACCAGTGCCTATACCGGCCCCTCTTATAGTCAGGATGAGATTAACGCGGCTTTGGCACGAGCCGGGCTAAAGGGAGAGGTGGTGTCTGATGATGAGTTGTGTGATCAGGCAGCGGAGGCTGTGGCGCACAGCAATGTGGTGGGCTGGTTCCAGGGACGGATGGAATGGGGACCACGGGCGCTGGGGAATCGCAGTATTATTGCAGACCCACGCTTTGCCGAGACGAAGGATATTTTGAATGCGCGTATCAAGAAGCGGGAGAAGTTCCGCCCCTTTGCGCCAGCCGTGCTGCAAGAGGCTGTTGGCGATTATTTCGACCAATCGTATCCGGATCCGTTTATGTTGAAGGTGTATAACGTGCTGCCAGAGAAACAAGATGTGATTCCGGCGGTGACGCATGTGGATGGCACAGGGCGATTGCAAACGGTGGAAGAGCACATTAACCCGATGTATTACCAGCTTATTAAACGGTTTGGCGAGAAGACGGGGGTGCCGGTGGTGCTGAATACATCTTTCAATGAGAATGAGCCGATTGTATGTACGCCAGATGAGGCGATTGATTGTTTTGCGCGGACGAAGATGGATGTGTTGGCAATTGGAAATACGTTGGTTCGTAAGTAAGTGTCTATAGATAGGTTTGGTGGATGCCCCCACCCTAACCCTCCCCCAAAGGGAGAGGGGATCGGTTTGGCTTCCTGTTGAGGTTGGGGAGAGGGTCATTAGACTTGTTCCTGAATAAAAAAGGGACACTGATACGGTCGAACGCTGATAAAAAAACCTCAGTGTTCGACCGTATCAGTGTCCTAAAAATTTACTCTGGCTATTTGGGAACAACTCTATTGTTAAGTTTACACTTGCGCGGCAAGGATGCCGCGGCTACGGATTGTAGGGGACATTGTTAGGTTTGTTTACGCCTGCGCGGCAAGGATGCCGCGGCTACAATTAGATGAATGGATAGAAGCGAAAAAACTCGTTTGATTATTATTAACCAATCAACTAATCCGGCGTTTATTGACTGGGTTGTGAGTCTGGCAGACGACGTGGGTTCTGTGGCTTTGTGGTGTGGGAACCCGCCAGGTGGATTGGGTGATAAAGTGGTGGTGCGGCAAGGGCCTGGCTATGACAAAGGGTCAACGTTTTTACGGTTGAAAACCTGGGGACTGTTTACGCTGTGGAGCGCATGGTGTTTGCTGCGTTATCCAGGTGGTAAACGAATACCGATTTTTGTGGTGACGAATCCGCCTTTTATGCCGCTGTTGGCCTGGGTGATGGGGAAGGTGCAGAAACGGCCGTTTGCCTTACTTGAATGGGATATATATCCTCAGATTTTGTCCCCAATGGGGTTGGCTGGCCGCCGCAACCCGCTCTATCAGCTGTGGTATCGGGGGCATCGCGCGGCGCTGTTGTCGGCTGGGCGCATCATCACCATTAGCGAGGGCATGGCGGATACTTTGCAGGAGATGGCAGAGGGGCAGCCGCTGCTGATTGACGTGATTCCCAACTGGGTTGATACTGAATGGATACGGCCTCTCAAACGCACTGACAATTCTTTTGCTGTGGAACAGGCGTTTGGCGACAAGCTGGTGGTGATGTATGCGGGTAATCTGGGGGCGACCCATGCGCTGGAAACGGTGATAGAAACGGCCGTTTTGCTGGGTGATGAACCAGACATTTGTTTTGTGTGTATTGGCGAGGGCAGTAAACGGCCGTTGATTGAAGAGGCGATTGCTTCTGGCAAAACACCCACCTTGCGTCTGCTTGACCGTCAACCGGTTGAGCGGCTGCCTGAGACCCTTGCCAGTGCTGATGTGGGCATTGTCACGTTGGCTGAAGGGTATGAAGCGTTGTCGATGCCTAGTAAAACGTATGGGGTATTGGCGGCAGGCAGTGCGCTGCTGGGCATCAGCCAGCAGCCAAATGATTTGCAGTGTTTGATTGAAACGACTGGCTGCGGCGTAAATTTCGCGCCACCTGAAGCGGCAGCCATTGCTGATTGGCTCAGGCAGATGAATCGAGAACGCACCGCCCTGCGGCAAATGCAGGCAAAGGCACGGGAAACGGCCGTTTCTCAATTTAGCCGAGTGCAGTGTGAAAAGGGGTTAACGGCCGTTATGCAAGAATGGTTGGCGGGTGATCAATGACAACAATTTATCAGCGCTGGGGAAACGGCCGTTCCCACTCCTCATGATGTATAATAAAAGGCATCCAAGATACAAATGACGCGATAGGAGCATATATTATGACTCAAACACCGTTTAATAACGCAGATTTTAGAAGTTCACAGGGTAATTTGGTCATAAATTTCCCAGAATCACTCCTGGTTGCTGCCAGAGAAGACGCACCACAGTTTCGACGCCGCGTATTAGTACAGACATTAGGGTCTTTGTACATCCAGGGGAAAATATCATCAGGACTGGGTATGCAACTTCTTGAATGTGACCGTTGGGAATTTTACCGATTGTTGACAGAATATGGATTCTCCGTGATAGATTACGTGGACGGGGAACAGGAATACGAAGCTAAGACCAGCCGCGACTTGGCTGCACACGCTGAGAACTCATGAAGGCGGTTGTTAACGCGACCCCGCTGATTGCCCTTTCTCTTCTTGACCGATTGGCACTGTTAACCCGTTTGTTTGATGAAATCGTTGTTCCCCAAGCCGTTTACGAAGAAGTCGTTGTTAAAGGAGCGAGCAGACCAGGCGCTGATGCTCTCAGCGCCGCCGATTGGCTATGCGTGATATCGCCAGAGGTAACTATAACCATTGAACCTATGTTACTTGGATTAGATGCAGGCGAGATGGAAGTATTGCTTCTCTCTCAACAAATGAAGCCAGATTGGGTAATCATTGATGAACGCCTGGCGCGAAGCGTTGCTTTTGCCATGGATATGCCAGTTAAAGGAACACTTGGGATTTTATTGGCAGCCGTATTCGCCGGTTTGTTATCAAAAGAAGATGCCTTGGCTGACTTACAAAAATTAATCAGGCATGGAATTCGTATCAGCCCGCAGTGGCAGACATGGTTTAAGTCTGAGGTAGAGGCGGCATGAACTGTTGCAAACAATATTTCATTTGATCCTCGATTTGCTTGAGCTGAAAAGAAAAATAGTGTCACAGAATGCGTGAAATTAACTGTCAATCTTCCCACCTCATTAAACGAATTTTCGACATAACTTTATCTACTCTGACTTTGCTGGTTCTTTCACCTATTCTTGTCTCGCTGCTTGTTCTTGTGCGCCTCAAATTAGGTTCTCCCGTCCTGTTTAGCCAGCAGCGACCTGGGCTTTGTGGCAAGCCCTTTACACTGTTTAAATTCCGCACAATGACAGATGCCCGAGATGCTGCGGGCAAGCTACTGCCAGATGCAGACCGCTTAACAAAATTTGGCAAGTTTCTGCGAGCTTCCAGCCTGGATGAACTGCCGGAATTGTGGAACGTATTGAAGGGGGAGATGAGTCTGGTGGGGCCACGGCCGTTATTGATGCAATACCTTTCCCTTTATACGCCAGAACAAATGCGCCGCCATGAGGTGCGGCCGGGCATAACCGGTTGGGCGCAGGTGAACGGCCGTAATGCCATTTCCTGGGAAGCGAAGTTTGAGCTAGACGTGTGGTATGTGGATCATATGTCGTTTGGTCTGGATATGAAGATTATTTATCTGACGATGCTCAAGATTTTTAAACGCGAAGGTATTAACCAACCAGGGAAAGCAACGATTGAACCGTTTAAAGGGGAGAGCTAGAGCAAGAGCGAGAGTGCGTGGTATGGATAAATTATGCGTGTTGTGATTTTGGGCGCTGGTGGTCATGGGCAAGTGGTGGCTGATATTTTGTGGCGTATGGCTGATCAGGGTCAGGATGTTGTGCCAGTGGGTTATGTGGATGACGACGTTACGATAATAGGGAGATCATTTGTGGGTCTGCCTGTTTTGGGAACAAGCGCTCACTTAAGTGCGATTCCTCATGACGCTGTGGTGGTGGCGATTGGTAATGGCAGTCTCCGTCAGAGACTCTTTGCTGAACACCATGCTGCCGGTGAGGTGTTCATAACAGTTTGTCATCCAACGGCAATAATTGCACCAGATGTGAAAATCGGGGTTGGCTGCATGATTGCGGCGAATGTGGTGGTGAATACGGGATCGGTTATTGGCAATCACGTCATTCTCAACACAGCTTGTACGGTGGATCATCATAACCGGATTGGCAGTTATGCTCACATTGGACCGGGCGCACATTTGGGTGGGGATGTGGAAGTGGGTGAAGGCAGTTTGATTGGGATTGGAGCGACGGTTCTGCCGCAAACGCGGGTGGGTAGTTGGTGTACGATTGGTGGGGGCAGTGTGGTGATACGAGAGGTGGGGGATGGGGAAACGGCCGTTGGGTGTCCGGCACGGGTGGTTGAAGTGAAAGAGGGGGCAGAGTGGGCAGGGTGGCAGAGGTGGCAGGGTGGCAGGGGAAGGATGGGGGGAACGGCTTAACTGTGTGTGAAGCTGCTTTGGATGGGAAACGGCCGTTGGTGAGGCAATACCTCCCCCTCTACACACTAGAACAAACGCGCCGCCATGACGTTCGGTCAGGGATAACGGGCTGGGCGCAGGTGAACGGGGAGAACCAGGAATGGTGTATAATGAAAAACACAATCCATGTAAACGCGGCCCCATAACAGGTAATAGAGGGCAGAGGTGACAACTATGATCTATTCTATTGAAATTCCACCTGAAGTGATTCATGCGACACGCATGACCCCAGAAGAGATGAAACAAGAACTCGCTTTAATTTTATTTCAGCAAGGTAAACTTTCCTTTGGCAAAGCACGGGAAATGACCGGTATGACGATTTGGGATTTCCAACTGTTACTAGGTCAGCGCAAAATTGCGGTCCATTACGATGTCCAGGATTATCTCGCAGATCAGCAGGCCATTGATGCCTTAACGAAGCCATGAAAGTAGTCAGTAACGCTTCTCCACTCATCAATTTGGCGCGTATTGGTCGGTTAGATTTAGTGCCCCGAATCTTTGGCCGCCTATTCATTCCTGAGGCTGTGTGGCAAGAAGTAGTTGTAGAGGGGCAGGGTCAGCCAGGCGCTGAGGAGATTCGTCTGGCTAGCTGGATTGAGCGAAAAAGTGTGACGAACTATCATTTGGTTCATTCGCTGCGCCAGGAGCTTGATCCCGGTGAGGCCGAAGCCATTGCTTTGGCGGTAGAATTTAAGGCTGATTGGTTGTTGATGGACGAGCGTTTAGGAAGGCAAACGGCACAACATTTTGGCCTGGGTTATGTTGGCATTATTGGCATTTTACAAGTGGCGAAACAACGTGGCGATCTTAAGGCTTTGCGCCCACTGCTGTATGAACTGCGTGATCTGGCTGGTTTTCGCATTTCTTCTTTTTTGTGGGAACAAGCACTGCGAGATGCCGGAGAGTTGTAGTTATCCCCTCACAATGGCGCGAGTGGTGAAGTGAAAGGGGAGCAGAGTTGCAAGGGGGCAAAGTTGCAGAGTGGCAGGGGCAGGAAAAGGATAGGAAGGAACGGCCGTTGGCAATCCGGCGCGGGTAATCAAAAGAACTAGGTAAAAGCGGGAAAGTAATTTGAAATAAAATGACGTGAAACCCGCTTTTCCTTGAAGGAAACCACAATTTTGCGTGATCGTAATTTTGAAAACTTTTTGTGGTTTACCTAATAAGTGAACCGACTACCGATAAAATCCAGCTTCAATCTCGTGTAAAAAGTCTGCAAAAGAAATTTCTGCACAAACAATATGCTGTTCTGGATTGCCAAAAGGATGCTTGTGCCAGCCGATAAACGCATTGTCAGCGCCACATATCCTTGTACTTTGCTGAATCAGAGCATAGGAACATTTGCCTGAGTCTGCATTGTAAAAAACATCAATGAAGGCGTCGCCCGATAAAGCAACCCGAATTTTGACAACGATATCATCCAAAATTTGAACGTCGTAAGAAATAACCCGTGTAGACTGGTGACAAATATCTTGAATAGAGCGGGCAAATTCAAAGGCGTTCAATCCAGCCATTGTTCGATTTTTTCCAGTTTATTTTTGCGGCTGATTAAACCATCCCACTCTAAAAAATCACTTTCAACTTCATAAGAAAACTGCTCAGTGATGTTCCCTTCTTTTCCTTGCATTTGAAACTGCTCGAATGACATCTCATATTTCTGTTCCAATTCTGCTATAGCCGCGTCAATCTTTTCCAAGCGATGCTCGACGGCATCTTTCAAAGTAATCAACAAAGCGACATTAAGCCTCGGTTCGCCAGTGAGTTCAGTTAAGGCCTGAAGCGCTGTTTTCGAGATAGTTGGGGTAGATGTCATCATCATCATATAGTTTGTCTCCTTTATGGGACTATTTCAACCCTATTATAGCATTGTTTGGTATCTGCTTTCCAAGATGTTTGGAAGACTCAGATGCTTCTATTTCCAAGCGAGGTGTTGTCATTGAATAATCAACGCATTTATCTATCTCCGCCGCATATGTCCGGCCTGGAACAGCAGTATGTCCAGGCCGCTTTTGATTCTAACTGGGTCGCGCCTATGGGGCCTAATGTGGATGCTTTTGAAGCCGAATTTTGCGCAGTGACCGGGGCCAGCCATGCGCTGGCACTCAGTTCAGGTACAGGCGCTTTGCATCTGGCACTGATTCTCTTGGGTATTGAACGAGGGGATGAGGTGGTGGTATCGACACTGACCTTTGCGGCCAGTGCCAATCCCATCGTTTATTTGGGCGCGAAGCCGGTGTTTGTTGACAGCGAACGAGTATCCTGGAATATGGATCCTGAACTGTTGGCCGACTTTTTAGCGCAGCGAGCCAAGAGCAACCGGCTGCCAAAAGCGGTGGTGCTGGTGCATCTGTACGGGCAGAGCGCCAACATTGCCCCTATTCAAGCGTTGTGCCAGCAGTATGGCGTGCCGCTGGTGGAAGATGCGGCGGAAGCATTAGGCGCCAGCTATCAAGGCAAAACACCCGGCACGTTTGGCGACTTTGGCCTTTATTCTTTTAATGGTAACAAAATGATTACCACCTCTGGCGGGGGAATGCTGGTGTCGGAGAATGAGGCATGGATTGCCCATGCCCGCAAGTTAGCCACGCAAGCCCGCGACGATGCGCCCCATTATGAACATTCCGAGATTGGCTACAACTATCGTATGAGCAATATTTTAGCGGGGGTGGGACGGGGGCAACTCCAGGTTTTAGCAGAACGGGTGACCGCATGTCGCCAGCATTTTGCCGCGTATCAGATGGAGTTGGGCGATTTGCCGGGAATTGACTTTATGCCGGAAGCCTCATGGGGCTTACATTCACGCTGGCTGACAACGCTAACTATTGAGCCATCTTTGTACGGCGCAGATCGAGAACATATCCGGTTAGCACTAGAAGCGGAGAATATTGAGTCGCGCCCCATTTGGAAACCGATGCATATGCAGCCGGTGTTTGCTGACTGCGAGGTCGTAGACAATGGGGTGGCCGCAGATATTTTTGAGCGTGGTCTTTGTTTGCCATCTGGTACGGCGATGACGCGGACAGATCGGGAGCGGGTGGTGGCGGTGGTTCAGTCAGTAGGGGGGCGATAATAGCCCAGCCTTCGACTTCATCGCCCTCTGGCCTCAAAAGGAGTCTCGGCGCGTAGAACGGGAGGGCTTAAATTAGTTCAATTATGCCATTGATAGGGATGAGGGATAGTTTTATACTGAAGGCGTTACGCTCGAATAAAGATTTATGAAGGATATTCCAAATGAAGTTAACTGGTTTGAGAAATCGCCATTTTTTCTTAATTGATTTTCTGTTTTTATTAATGACACCCACGCTGGCTATTATGCTACGTCTGGATCAGTTGAGCATTCCTCCCTCGTTCTATCAAGGTTTACTACTCTACACAGTTGCTTCTGTGGTGATCCGGTTGGTAACGTTTTATTATGCAGGGCTGTACCGGCGTTTTTGGAAATATGCCAGCATTGATGAGTTAAAGCAGATCGCTTTGGCGGTATTCCTGTCATCCATGATTGTGGTGGTGGTGATGGCTGTTTTATTGGGGTGGCTGCAATTCAATATTGCCCGGTCTGTGTTTGTTTTGGATACGTTGTTGGTATTGTTCTGTGTGGGGGGGACACGCTTTAGTGTCCGGTTGTTGGCGCAGCAGAAAATCAAGGTGAATGGGAACGGCCGTTCGGTCATTATTGCTGGCGCTGGCGATGCGGGCGTGATGCTTGTGCGTGAATTAAAGCGGAACCCCCATGTGAATCTGAATCCCATTGGATTTGTGGATGATGATCCGTTGAAACACAATATGGAGATTCATGGCATTCCGGTTTTTGGCGGGTTTGAGGCACTGGATCAATTGATACCCGCGTTTCAGGTGAACCAGGTGATTATTGCCATGCCTACGGCTCCCGGTTCTGTGATTCGTGATTTGAATCTGCGGTGTGAACGATTGGGTATTGATACGAAGACCGTGCCTGGCATCTATGAGTTGGTGGATGGCACGGTGACGATCAACCAGCTACGTGATGTGCAGATTGAAGATTTGCTGCGACGGGAGCCTGTGCAAACAGATGTGGCGGCCGTGCAGGAGTTAATTGCCGGACAGCGGGTGCTGATTACGGGCGGGGGCGGTTCGATTGGCAGTGAGTTATGCCGGCAGGTGTGGCGCTGCCAGCCCAGCCATATGATTTTGCTGGGGCATGGGGAAAATTCTATTTTTGAGATTTATCATGAGATGCGGCGTTTAGGGGCAGGGGCGGAACAGGTAACGGCCGTTATCGCTGATGTACGCTTCCCAGACAGATTGAAAACCGTTTTTGCCGAAACGCGGCCTGATATTGTGTTCCATGCGGCGGCGCATAAACATGTGCCCTTGATGGAGATGAATCCGGCGGAAGCGATTACCAATAATGTGATGGGTACGCGCAACTTGCTGAATGCGGCCTTGGCAGTGGGTGTGGAACGCTTTGTCATGATTTCGACGGATAAGGCGGTGAATCCGACGAGTGTGATGGGCGCCAGCAAACGCACAGCGGAACTGCTGGTGCATCAGGCGGCACAGCAAAGCGGCAAGGCGTATGTGGCTGTGCGTTTTGGCAATGTGCTGGGCAGCCGAGGCAGTGTGGTGCTGACGTTTAAGCGGCAAATTGCGGCGGGCGGGCCGGTGACGGTGACAGACCCGGAGATGACACGTTATTTTATGACGATTCCGGAAGCTGTGCAGTTGGTGCTGCAAGCGGCCGTCATGGGGTACGGCGGCGAAGTGTTTGTGCTGGATATGGGCCAGCCAGTCAAGATTGTGGATTTGGCACGGGATTTGATTGAGCTTTCTGGCCTGGAGGTAGGGCGAGATATTGATATTGAGTTTACCGGCCTGCGACCAGGGGAGAAGTTGTTTGAAGAGTTGTTTTTGGATGGTGAGGATTATCAACGAACCCGTCATGAGAAGATTTTTACGGCGGCGAATGCCAACCATCTGCTGCCAGCAGAGTTGGAAGCGGGCTTGAGTGCGCTGCAAGCGTCGGCGGCGCGGAATGACCGGCAGGGGATTTTGCGCGGTTTGCAGAATCTGGTACCGGAGTTTGATCCGATGATAGAGACGGTAGGGGACAAACCGGTTAAGATGGTGGAATCGGTGAAGGAAGCGCCGCCGGATGGTGGGAAGAGTGCCGTGAGGGCTTCTTTGTCGTGACCCTCCCCCCTCCCAATTAGTGTTTAAGAAAACAAACGGGTAACAGTAGGGGCGACCCTTGTGGTCGCCCTGGCGGGGGCGGGCACAAGGCCACGCCCCTACCCAAAGCCATTACCCCTATAGATTGTGATATGGCAATGAGGACAAATGATTTTGGTGAGCCGTGGGTAGATGTGCCTACGGCTCGTTGTTTTTTACGGTGGTTGAGCGCCGATGATCCAGTTGATGGTCTGGCTTGTTTCACGCAGCCGGTGGCTGTTGAAGCGCTGGCTGACTGGCTTATTGAGCACGGGTTAGGGGCCCGGGCTTATGGGCGCGGTGCAGGTACGTCATCGAACCTGCGCCGTTGTTTGCAAGGGGATATGTTTGCAGCGGCGGCGGAATCGAGTTTGAAGCAAAGGAGCTTGCAAGCAATTTTAGGTGCGTTTGCAGAGGCAGCCGTGCCGTTGGTGCTGCTCAAGGGGGCGGCGTTGAGTCTAACGGTCTATGATGATCCGGCTCAACGGACAATGAGTGATATTGACATTTGGGTGCAGGATGCAGATATGGCGCAGGCGGCTCACCTGATGGCGGCGTTGGGTTATGTGGCGAATGTGAAGGGAGAACGGCCGTTTGCTTTGCAACAAATGGCTCGCGGCGAAATCGAGTTTGTACAGCCTAAAATATCAGCAAGTTTGGTGGATTTTCATTGGTCGCCCTTTCCGGGTTGGTGGCTTATGCGCACGGCTACTGTGGATGACGCCGGGGTATGGGCGCGGCGGGAATCCTTGACCAAACACCCCTATGTTTCTCACTTATCACCAGAGGATACGGTGATTCAATTAGCGGTGCATATGGCAATCAATCATCAGTTTGGCTTATCGGCACTACGCAGCCTGGTTGATATGGCGCTGACGGCCGAAAAGCGGGGTGTGGATTGGGGTGTGGTGGCGGAAAGGGCGAAAGATTGGCGGGTGGGAACGGCCGTTTACACAGTGCTTTCTCTCTTAGACCAACTCATCGGCCTTGATGGTCTGGAGGAAGCATTAACGCGATTAAAACCCTCTGCGCGGCGAAGGCGCCTCATTCACCGATTTGTGACGCCAGAAAGTGTCTTAGCTGGTCGAGATATAACGTCAGGGTGGCAGCGATTTTTGCTGCTGCTGTTGTTGGTAGACCGTAGGCGCGATGCGGCAAAGCTGGTATTCCGCGCCTTGTGGCCGGAACCGGAATGGCTGGAAGCACGGTATGGAAACAAAGTGGGACATGTCGGACATGTGGTTCGTATGGTAAGATATGGAGAAATTTAGTCAGGCATAGGCATAGGCGGGCTTGGTGCAGCACACATCGCTTTGGCTTCGACAGGCTCAGCCACCGCTGGTCGAAGGTATAGGGCATGCATCGCTTTGGCTTCGACAAGCTCAGCCAGCGCTGGTTTCGACAGGCTCAGCCAGCGCTGGTTAGTGAACAGGTTGGTAGATAACAACATGAAACAAATAGCAGGTACATTCTTGTTCGTAACTGTTTTGCTCATCGTTATGATGGGCGGAACCTTCACGCCGGTGGCGGCAATCGAACCCCTGGCACCCACTGATACGTTAGCAGCCCAGCGAATGCAACCGGCACGCATTTGGCCTGGTGCGCCGTACAGCCAGGTATTTACCGATGAGATGGCGGAAGAAATCGCAGCCTGGGTGCTGGAAACCTATCCAGAACTGCCCTTCACGGATCCTCAAATCGAGATTCATGAGGATGGCATTGTATGCAGCGGGATGGTATCGATTTTCGGGATTGAGGTCGCCGCAGCGGGGCAAGTATCTGTTTTTGTGGAAGATGGCAAGGTAAACGGCCGTCTTGAAGCTATTAAGGTGGCAGGCATACCCATGCCCGGCTTGTTGATGGATACCATTGATGATGTCCGCCGCTTATATGAATCGGCGACTTGGGAGATTGAAGTGACAACTGTAGAATTAAAAGAAGGGGAGATGCTGATAGAAGGAATCTATCGGTAATTAGTAAATTATGACTAACTTTTCATCACCTGACCCTGTGACCAGCGTTACGGAGTCTCAACCAGCACCCGCCTGGCACGCCTGGGGCGGCCGTTTTTTCTTACTCGCCTTTCTTTTCTGGATTATCACCGTCACCTATTCTGCCCAGAACGTCGCCTGGTTTGGGGCGATGGGGTTCAACAGTGGACTCGATTGGGATTGGGTTTATGCCTCGCTGATCATGGTGGGCTTAACGGCCGTTCCGCTTATCCCCTTCGCCTTTTGGTGGCCCCATTCACGGTATCGGTCACTCTTCCAGACGTGGCTCATTGCCACCCTCGTGCCCTTGCTGTTGGCGCTTACGCGCTTACTCAACCCCACGCAAAGCCAGACCGTGCTGCTGCTGCAAAGCATCCTGCTAGGATTGCTGGCGGCTGGCCTGTGGTGGGTCTATCGCCGTAAACTGCCCACCCGCTTCCGCCCGACTTTGGCCGCTGGCGCACTTGCCGCCGCCCTGGCCGTGCTCATCAATCTGCCCTTCCTGTGGATGGGGCTCGCTTGGCTCACCACTGGACACTCTGTTGGCCCTGGCGCTCGGTTTACTCTTTGGCCTTGTGGCGGGATTGGTGATCGGTGGAAATTGGCTATACGAATTAAACCAAACCTCGCAAGGGGCTGGCTGGGATATGCTGACGGGTGGTTTCGTAGTGGGAGCGGCACTGCTGATTATGAGCAGTGGCTTGAGCTTCAACGGCTTGCAGCTTGTTCTGATGCTCGCCCTGCCCGCTTTGGGCTGGGCAGCGATGGGTACAGTCATGACGGGTCGTGCTTCTATCAAAGCGGCTGATAACAGTTTGGCGCTGGGGCTGTTGGTTGGCTTAAGTGCCGGCCTCATGCTCATGTTGACGGACAGCGACGGTATCTACCTGGGAGCGATGGACGCCATTATGACACGAGCGTATGGGGCGGCAGCGCTGACGATTCCCATCGCCCTGCTGGCTGGCTTTTTGCTGCTTTTGTTCAGGAAGCGATTGGTGGGGATGGAGGGTAATCGTGGCCGGGCGCTTCTCATTTTTGCGCTCATTGCCTGGGGTATGGGCATCGGTCTCTATTTTATGGCCGGACAGCCGGGGTTTTATGGCGACCGTCTGTTTGTCATTCTCAAAGAGCAGCCCGACACCAGCGCCGCCGTCACCATGACCAACTACGATACGCGCCGCCAATACGTTTATGACACACTCACCGGCCACGCCGATGCCACGCAATCTAATCTACGTGCCTCGATGGATCAGCTGGGCATCGACTATACGCCTTACTACCTCACCAATGCCATCGAAGTGCGCGGCGGTTTGTTCCACCGGCTTTGGCTTTCTACCCGCCCGGAGGTTGACCGGATTATTGCCAGCCCCGTCATGCGCCCTGTGCCGGACGCCTTCAGTCTACCGACGCCGCCCTCCCCCGCCCCATCACAACCGGAATGGAACCTGACGAATATCGGGGCAGACCGCGTGTGGCGCGAGTTGGGCATCACCGGGGCAGGCATTGTCGTCGGCCAATCGGATTCTGGCGCTGATGTGGCTCATCCCGAAATAGAAGACAGTTATCGTGGGCAGAACGGCGGCGATGGAACCATCTCGCACGATTACAACTGGTTCGACCCGTGGCAAGCCACTTCGGAACCCTCGGATGAGAATGGGCATGGCACGCACACGCTCGGCTCGATGGTGGGCAATACGACGGGTGTAGCGCCGGATGCTCAATGGTTTGCCTGTGCCAATTTAGACCGCAATCTCGCTAATCCCGCCCTTTATCTCGACTGCCTGCAATTTATGCTGGCGCCTTTCCCGCAGGGTGGCGATCCGTTTGTGGATGGCGACCCGCTCCGGTCTGCCCATGTGCTGAATAACTCTTGGGGCTGTCCTGAAAAACATGAGGGGTGTGATGCGGATTCGTTGAGAACGGCCGTTCTCTCCTTACGTAACGCGGGTATTTTCATTGTGGCCTCGGCCGGAAACGAAGGGCCGGACTGTGAAACAGTGGCCTCGCCGCTCGCTCTCTATGACGAGGTCTTCTCTGTGGGGGCGGTGGACAGCAACAACAATATCGCCAGTTTCAGCAGCACCGGCCCCGTCACCGTAGATGGCAGCGGTCGCATCAAACCTGATATTGCTGCCCCAGGCGTGGACGTGCTGTCGGCGCTGCCGGGCGGCACGTATGGCCAGAACAGCGGCACGTCGATGGCCGGGCCGCATGTGGCTGGCGTCGTAGCGCTCATCTGGTCGGCTAACCCCGCCCTCATCGGCGACATCGAGCGCACCGAAGAGATTCTGCGTGCCTCCGCTACCCCGTTCATCCCCCGAGAGCTGGGCAGCACCTACCCTGCTGATCTGGCTGAACTGGATGCAGAACTACCCGCCTTCCTGGCGGATTCCCTTGACCAAAGTGCCAGCCTCACCGAAGGCACCTGCCTCTCTCTCACCGATACGGCCGTCGTCCCCAACAATATCGCTGGGTACGGCATTGTTGATGCCTATGCGGCGGTGAAAATGGCGCTGGAAGGAAGATAAACAATGAATCAATTATGCACATTCAATTATGAAATCACGGTTACTTATCCGGGCGACCATGTTGTCAAAGATAAGGGTGAATTTGAAATCGGGTTTACGGGAAAAGCGCTGCGCGACTTGGATGAAGTTGATTTATACGGGGAGCTGATGTTTGTGGTGCTAGATGCGTTCCATAAGGATCAGGCTGAACACGGCGGGCTGGTAGATGATCCTGATGTGACAGTTTCTATCAAAAATATTACCTGGGAAGAAGAAGTGTAATTAGATTTAAACATGTCATTCCCACCTTCGCGGGGATGACATTGAAGTGGGGTATCATGTTTGGCTTAAGAATGGCAACCAAACATGAGCTGAAGTTCCCTCACCAGGGATGCCTGTTGATTTGAGGGTGATACAACCATGATGCTGGTCTACAATCTCTTTGGCAATAGATAAACCCAACCCCGTACCAGATTTCCCCGTTTTTTTACTGGCATTGCCTCTGAAGAACCGCGTAAACAGGTGGTTTTGCTCCTCAACTGGAATACCATACCCTGTATCCTGTACACAAAATCCAAACCACTGCTGCGAAGCTCGTTGCTCTGATTCGGTGAAAACGAGGACTGAGCCATCTTCTGGAGTGTAGTTTACGGCATTGGTTAATAAGATACTCAGCACTTGGGTGATCATGGAAGCATCTATCATGACGGGGGGCAATGCTTCTGCTAATTTGAACTGCAAGGCTACGCCTGACTTCATGGCTAATTGTTGCCTGTCTTGTACGAGGGTCTGGATTAGCATATTGATGTCTATTTCTTCAAGTTGGATCACATCACTACCTTGATCTAAACGAGATAAGGTAAGCATATCTTCAATGATTAGCTCCAGTCGTTCTGTTTCTCGCTGTAGGATTTCGGCGTAAGCAAACAAGCGCTCTGGTCTTCTGAGCAGCAGGTCGTGGTACAGTTTGAGGTTTGCCAGGGGGGTGCGCAATTCGTGCGACACGTTGGTCACAAATTCATCTTTGACGGCGCTTAGGGTAAGCAGTTCTCCGTTGGCGATTTCTAATTGCGCGGCGTGTTCTTGCAAGGCGCGCTCGGCCTGTTTCATTTCGGTTATATCACGGGCAACAATTAAACGGCCGTTTAGCCTCTCCTGCTCATCAAAAAGCGGCGTTATCTTGATTGCCATGTCATATAATTTCCCCTCAAAGGGAACTATGGTCTCAACCACTTGTTCTGTATCATATGCCAGCAATCCTGATAAATAATTCCACTCGGCTAATATTTGCGCAACTGGTTGTCCAATCACATCTCCGTTTGTCATCCCCAACACGGCTTCTGCGGCCGGATTGATGTCTACAAATCGATTCTGGCGATCTAGCATCAATACCAAATCACTCATATTCTCTACAACTTTATCACGAGCAATTGGCACAATGTCAAAAAGGCCATACCGGTATAACGCCCAGGCAATAATCACGTTGCTGATGGCAAAAGTTAGCGGTGTTGTATCCCGCTGGGCTGAAAACGACACGCCTAGAACCGTAAGCAATGTGCCCATAATCGGAAACATGGTGCCAATGAGTACCAGGGCGATCTGTTTGCGGTACAAACTATGTGCCTGGGCAAAACTGCTGATCAGGACATAAATGCCTGCTGCGATAAGTCCGTAAATGTAAACGGCCGTTATCAAAACAGCTGGTGAAAACTCATAAAACAAGGACGCAAAGGGAATACCTGGCACAAGAATTGATTCAGGACGCACGACGTGGTGGTTACTATCTGTAAAAAGAAGCAACAAAAAGAATCCAATGGGCAGAATAAGCAAACTCCAAATCAAGCGAGGCCGACGCCAATAACGCCCACTAAATTCGCAAACAAATGCAAAAAACATGAGCGGCCAGATAGCCGAGGCCACAAACTGCACATCGTCCCAAAACACCTTTCCCTGGAGCGTCGTATTTATTAACTCACAGATATAGCCGCACGTCCACACAGCCTGACTCAGCACCATGATCACAAATGGTTTACTACCAGCTACGTGTCGGCGCTGCCAAGCATAATAGGCAACTCCCAAGGAAATAAACGCAGATACAAAGTATGGAATCAAATAGGGGAGCGATTCAACATTCATGATATGAAATAAATCCTTACGCTATAAAAATGTGATACAACGCATGGCTCAATGAATACAAAGTAAGCACAAACAAGTATAGGTTTTCTTCAAACGAGAATCAATTATTACGACCAGTTCCGGTTATACGCAAAAAAGGGCCAGTCCGTAGACTAACCCTTTCGTAAAAGTCCAAGCAAAAAGAAATTGGGTCTTGGGGAACTCGCGGGGTAAAGTTTTTCACTGTTGATTTTTGCAACGAATTACACGAATTTTCGCTAATTTTTTGTTTAATTCGTGAAAATTCGCGGAAATTCGTTGCAAAATTTTCGAGACCCCATCAAATCCCAAAGAGCCAAGAAATTTAGATGGCGACGAGATCGAGCGGGGTAAAAGCCAAATCGCATAAGTCCAGGTCTTCCACTTCATCATTCAGCTTATGAACAATAAGACCGCTTCTCAATTTTGGCTCAAACCAGGTAGACTTAGGCGGCATCAACAGATTCGCATCTGCCACCGTTATCAGTTCATCGATACTAGTCGGATATAGAGCAAAAGCAACTTTGCGGCAGCCATTGCTGCATCGTTTTTCCAATTCGCCAAGCCCTCTAGCACCGCCAACAAAATCAATCCGCTTATCTGTTCTGGGATTTCCAATGCCTAAGATAGATGCCAAGAGGTTGTTTTGCAAGATATATACGTCCAAACACTTAACAGGATCACATTCTTCAATAACCGTGGGTTTGGCCTCAAGTTGATACCATTCACCATCCAGATACATGCTAAATTGATGCCGCTTTGCAGGCTTGAACGGGCCATTTTGAGCAGCCTTTGTCACATCAAAACTCTCTTTTATCTTTTCAATTAACTTGTCTGAAGATAAACCGTTTAGTTGCACAACACGGTTGTAATCAATGATGTTTACTTGCGTTGAGGGAAACATCACGGCGAGGAAGCTGTTAAAAGGCTCATTGCCAGTTGAACTGCCATTTGCCCTTGCTTGTCTTTTTTTAGCTACTTTGGCGGCCGCGGCCGTCCTGTGATGCCCGTCTGCAACATAAAAACTGTCTACACCCTTAAAAGCTAATTCCAGTTTTTCAATGAAAGCTGAATCGTCAACAACCCAAAACACATGCTGTACCTGATCATCGCTTACAAAATCGTAACAAGGCTCGTGGCTTGAAGTCCAACATTCTACGATGGCATCAATTTGATAATAATCATGGTAAAACATGAAGATTGGCTCCGTATGCGCATTGCAGGTCGCCATATGATGAATCCTGTCCTGCTCTTTATCTACGGTTGTCTGTTCATGAATCTTTATGGTTCCATTGAAATATTCATCAACAGAAGCAGCACCAACAACACCTGTCTGCACATGCCCGTTTAGGACTTGACGATACAGGTAATATCTTGGTTCGGCGTCTGCAATCAGCACATGTTCCTGCTCAAGATGGTCTAAGTTTTCTTTTGCCCTTTCATACACCTTTTGGTCATACGGGTTGATGTTTTCAGGCAGGTCAACTTCTGATTTAATGACGTGTAAAAATGACCATTCATTCCCTCTAACTAACTCTCTGGCTTCTGCCGAATTCATCACATCATAAGGCGGAGAAGCCACCTGCGCAGCCAGTTGGGGAACAGGTCTTATTCCTTTAAACGGTTTTAATGTTGCCATATTTAACTCCTACGGCTAGATAATTTATGGGAAGTAGGAGAAGTGGGAGAACTTGTGTTGACAAAAAAAAGGCTGGTCACTCATGCGACCAGCCCGTTGATAATTAGATTGTAACCAGTTTAAGCTGGGTAACGGCCGTTATACCCGAAAGCGCATCCAAAGCCGCCGCCGAAGGTTCACTGTCCAAATTAATAAACGACAGCGCCTCCGTACCCGGTTCGTTCCGTCCCATACGCCATTCGCCGATATTGACTGCATACGCCGCCAAAATCGTACCAATCTGGCCGATAACACCAGGCACATCCTTGTTTTGCATAATGAGTATCGTGCCTTCCGGCCGCGCTTCTAACTTATACTTGTTTACCTGCACAATACGTGGCTCCGCACCACCAAACAGCACGCCGCCGAGCACACACTCGCCCCCATCCCAAGAAACCTTGCAACTAATCAGATTCGGATAATCAATGCCATACATACCGCGCGTTTGCGTCATCGTAATGCCCCGCTGTTCGGCAATAACGGGGGCATTGATGGAATTGAGCGCCCCTTCATAATCCATGCTCAAAATACCTTTGAGTAACGCCGCCGCAATCGCCTTCACCCGCGCTTGCACCGCATCGCCACTAGCCTCAACCTCCACCTTGGTGATGGGGCCATCTGCCAGTCCAGCCTGAAGCCGACCCAGTTTCTCAGCCAGATTCATATACGGCCGCACTTTTTGGTAATCACCAGGGCCAACCTGAAACGGCATGTTAACCGCATGGCGGAAATCCGTGCCGCGCAGCGCATCCAATACCTGCTCGACCATATTCCGCGCCACTTCACGCTGTGCTTCTTTGGTACTCGCTCCCAAATGAGGCGTATGGATCACATTCGGTGCGCCAATTAACGGATTGTTTTCCGGCGGCTCTTTGCTATACACATCAATACCAGCCGCCCGAACCTTGCCCGCTTTTAAGGCATCGGCCAGGGCTTGTTCATCAATCAGCTTACCCCGTGCCCCATTGACAATGATGACACTATCTTTCATCTGGGCAATGGCTTCTGCGCTGATAATTTTATCTGTTTCTGGCGTGTAGGCGGTGTGCAGGGTGATGTAGTCGGCAGCGGGGAATAAATCTTCCAGATCGACCAATGTCACATTCAATTCACGAGCCACTTCTTCGGAAACGTAGGGGTCATAGGCAATCACTTCCATGCCAAATGCTTGCGCCCGTTGTGTCACCAAACGGCCGATGCGACCAAAACCAATCACGCCCAAGGTCTTGCCAAACAGTTCATACCCCACAAATTTGGAACGCTCCCAAATCCCTTCAGAAAGGGCATTATGCGCCGGAACGGTGTAGCGGCTGGCGGCCAACATCAAGGCCATGGCTTGCTCGGCCGTGGCAATATTATTAGAAGTAGGCGTGTTCATGACGATGATGCCGCGCTGTGAAGCGGCGGCCACGTCAATATTATCAACACCCACACCAGCCCGTCCTACCACGCGCAATTTGGTGCCGGCCGCCAAGACATCTGCATCGGCCTTAGTATCGCTGCGCACGATGAGCGCGTCGTATTCGGGCAAAATAGCCATGAGCTCGTCTTTGCTCAGGCCGGTTTTCATGTCGTATTGTGTGTCTTCTGCCTGGTCTAACAATTCCAGACCAGCAGCACCTAATTTATCTGAGACTAATACTCGGAACATTTTTCTTCCCTCTTTGCCCTCTCCCCAGCCCTCTCCCAAAGGGAGAGGGAGCTTAGTCCCCTCCCCTTTTGGGGGAGGGTTAGGGAGAGGGTCGATACTTATAATCTATAGATTCTCGGCCAAAAACTCATCCACAGCAGCAAACAAGGCTTCCATATCACTCATCTGCAAATCGCCCATATGGGCAATGCGGAAGGAGACATTTTTGAGCTTGGAACCATAGCCGTTGGAGAGGTACATACCGCGTGTGCGCAGGAATTTGTTGAGCGCCGGAATGTCGATGTTCAGGCTGTTCTTGAACGAGGAAACGGTTGGTGAGGCATAGGCTTCATCGGCCATCAGTTCAAAACCATGCCCTGTGGCCCATTCGATGGTACGGTCGCGCATCGCCATATGACGCTCGAAGCGGGCTTCCATGCCTTCGGCCAACATGTCGGTTAGTTGGAGATCCAGGGCATACATGAGGGAAACGGCCGTTGTCGAGGGTGTTTGGTTCTTCGAGAGATATTTGTCTAAAACCAGGAAGTCGAAATACCAACCACGATTAGGCACAGTGGCCGCTTTTGCCATAGCCCGATCAGAAACGGCCGCGAAAGCCAGTCCAGGCGGCAGTGCATATGATTTTTGCGACGCAGTCAGCAGCACATCCAGATCCCAGCCGTCAAAATCAATTTTCGCGCCAGAATGGCTGCTCACCGCATCCACCAAGATCATGATTTCGTCACCATTGGGCGCATTGCGCACCGCTTTGGCAATTTCGCCCACCGGATTGGTAACGCCGGTGCTGGTTTCATTGTGAGTAATGCAGATGGCATCAAATTCGCCAGAGGCCAACCGTTCCGCCACCATTTCTGGCATCACAGCTTCGCCCCATTCTACATTGAGTTCTTCGTTTTCTTTACCATTGGCAACCACAATTTCTGCCCACCGTTCAGAAAACGCACCATTGATACAGTTAAGCACTTTCTTGGATACACAATTACGGATGGCCGCTTCCATAAAGCCACTGCCCGTATTGGCACCAAACAGTACACGCTGCTCAGTCTGGAAAACCTGTTGCAGCTTCGGACGAATACTGGCGATAAGATCGGTACATTCCGGCATCCGGTGTCCGATCATCCAAGCCGCCTGAGCGTCCAGAATTTCTGGGCGGACCTCAGTCGGTCCCGGAATAAAAAGTTTTATATGTGGCATCGACTGCCTGGGTGAATTTTGATTTGAGTCGTTCATCGTTAAATGTTAATGCTCCTGTTTGGATTAGGTCTAAACCTTTTTGAAATACAGATTCATAGGGGGTGTTTTGCACTTGTCGGATACCGGCTGGACCGGCAGCAATAACAAGCAGAGGCGCCAAACTTTTCGTAGAAATAAAGATTGGCGATTCGGCAAAGACGCGCTCTCTCTGTTCAATACCACCATAACCGACAAATAGATTAACGGCTTTAGAAGCCAATAAATCACTATTTCCATCACCGATGAGCAGGGAACGTCCCTTTTGTTTGCCCAACAGTTCTTTTACGATTTGCGCTTTGCCATCACTAATACTCAAAGCGCCTTCTTCATAGGTCATATATTTAACGTTGTTGTCTTCGTTGTGAGGGAGATTTGTTTCCCACCATTTGCCGCCCAACTGGTTGTAGTCGACGCCAACGGCACGAATGTTTTCTTTGGGCACGCCGAGAAAGATGCCAAACTCGCGCACGGGCTCTTCAAGGCCACCACTAATAATGTAGACTTTGTGTCCGAGGGATTGCAGGGTTTGGATAACGGCCGTTGCGTCTTCAACCACATTACGCTTATAAGCCTGGCGGATACTGCGGATTTGTTCGCGGGTGGGGCGTACAGCCTGGAGACGTTTACCGTACACTTCGCCGAGGTCTAATTCACCATCCATAGCCGCTTTTGTTAGCACTTCAACCCGCCATTTTTTACCAGCGTAGTCTGCCAAAACATCAATGCCTTCAATTGTGGTCAACGTTGAGTCACAGTCAAAGAAGATGTGTTCATAATGAGGCCAGCGCATAATTATTTAGCCAATCGGCCCTCTTCACCATAGAGGCGCAAAGAACGCAGAGACCCTTTCACGACAATTCCAGGATTCTCTGCGTTTCTACAGTGAAATATTAAAACTGTTTTGTTGAGTACAGTAGTTTCTTGCCAACGTCTTAAGTGTATCAGAGGCAAGGAGGATTGCGTAGAGCGAATCCAACATATTAAGGAAACAATTCGATTGTGCAATTTGTCACAAAGGCATGAAATGACAAGGTTGAAAGAGCGGCAAAGTGGCACAGCAAACACCTTGCAACTTTGCCACCCTGCCCCTCTATTCCCAGTAATTTTGTGTAAGGAGCTATGCAGATGACTGTTACTCGCAAGACAGGTCATACCGTTCACATCCCAAGTTAACGCAGAGCCATCGACATTGGTGAGGCGTGCCACCTGCTTCGGCGAGCAATAGTTGAGCAGCGGCAATG
Organism: uncultured Chloroflexia bacterium; assembly: GCA_963747345.1. Lineage (GTDB taxonomy): Bacteria > Chloroflexota > Anaerolineae > Promineifilales > Promineifilaceae. The sequence goes on from CAVVFA010000037.1 coordinate 26,951, forward strand.
TCCCAGGGTTTCAAGGTGTAGTTGAAAGTAGAGGTCGGAGCGACCAGCCGCCAACCAGGCCAGCGCCAGCGATGCCGTCCCCACGGCGCGAATGCTGAAGACGTGCTCGGCGATGCACGCCAGAATTTCCAAAACATGCTGCCGTCCGATGACTTCGTGGCTCCAATCGTGGGTGAGTAAGGCTTCTTCTAGTTTCGCGATGGGGCTGACAGATAACGGCCGTTTCTCCCCATCACCACGCACTACAAATCCACCCAAACCCAAACCAGCACTAAACAACTCACCTCGCATCGGATCGTAAATAGCGCCAGCCAATATCTTCGGCTTCGCCAGCACCTCCGCCACCGGCTTGCCCCCTTCCACCGCCGCCACCGATACGCAAAATTCAGGCATTCCCCGGCTAAAGTTTATAGTGCCATCAATCGGATCAATGACCCAAATGACTTCGCCTTCTGTGGGCAAGGAAGCGTCGTCTTCTTCTGTCAGGAAACCATGCGTGGGGAAGCGTGATTTTACCGTGTCGGTTATCAAGGCTTGCGCTGCAAAATCTGCCTCTGTCACCACATCGCGGAAGCCCTTGCTTTGCACTGATACGGGATTGACCCATTTATCATGAACAAGTTTCCCCGCAGCCACCGCCAACGCTTCAGCCGCAGAGACTAATTCAGTTACAGATACCATATAGACTATTCCTTTTGTGAAATTAAAATGAATCATACTCGCCAGCAACTAGGGTGACAAACGGCCGTTTTCCCTTCTGCCTTCCGATTTCTGCCATTTCTTGACATCCCACCAGGCATCCATAAAATTAACCAGCAATTTCATACTCAACGCGCTCCCCTTAACAAGCACAGAGTAGTCACTTTATAACTTTACCACTTTGCAACTCTGCAACTTTGCAACCTGCAACAACAACTATCTCAGGAGTAACAACCAACAATGAGCGAAACAACCTTAGAAACCATCACCGCCTTCGCCAAACGACGCGGCTTTGTCTATCCCACATCAGAAATATACGGCGGACTCGCCAGTTCCTACGACTACGGCCCGCTCGGCACCGAGCTGCTGCGCAACATCCGTGACCTGTGGTGGCGCGAGATGATCAGCAAACGCCCCGATATGGTCGGCCTCGACTCGCAGATTCTGCTGCACCCTGAAACCTGGGTTGCCTCCGGTCACGTCGCCTCCTTCACCGACCCGTTAGTCGAAGACCAAGAAACCCACAAACGTTACCGCGCCGATCATTTGCTTGAACAATGGCTCGCCGCCAATCCAGGCAAAGACGATGTGGCTGGTCGAAGACCTCACCCTCGCCGAAATGGGCGAATTTATCGAGCGCAACAAAGTTCTTGAGTCCTGAGGGTAATCCCATCTCCAAGCCAAAAGCATTTAACATTCTTTTTGAGTCCGCGATTGGCGCTGTCGAAGGCGAAAAATCAAAAGTGTATCTGCGTGGAGAAACGGCGCAAGGTATCTTCTCCAACTTCCGCCAAATCGTGGACTCCAGCCGCGTTCGTTTGCCTTTTGGCGTGGGGCAAATCGGCAAAAGCTTCCGCAACGAAATTACCACCGGCCAATTCGTCTTCCGCACCCTGGAGTTTGAACAAGCGGAAATCGAATACTTCTTCGACCCAGAGGAAACAGAATGGGAACCTATCTTCAAAGAGTGGCAAGAAGCGATGTGGAAATTCGTCTCAAAAACGTTGGGGGTTAGTGAAGAAAACCTGCGTTGGCGGCAGCACTCCGACAAAGAGCGCAGCTTCTACAGCAAAGAAACTTACGACCTCGATTACCAGTTCCCCTTTGGCTTCCAGGAATTGTGGGGCATCGCCTACCGCACCGACTACGACATGCAAGCCCACCTCAAGCACTCCGGGCGCAAACTGGAATATATCGACTCCCAACAAGGCGGCAAGCGCATTGTGCCGCATGTTATTGAACCAGCGTTGGGCATTAACCGTGTCTTCCTCATGCTGCTGTGTGATGCGTATTGGGAAGATGAAGAGAATAACCGCACGGTGCTGCGCTTCAAACCAAGTTTGGCGCCGTACAAAGTGGCGGTCTTCCCCCTGCTCAAAAACAAACCAGAACTTGTCGAGAAAGCACGCAGCATCTTCAACGATTTGCTCGACCACATGACCGTCACCTGGGACGACCGGGGCAACATCGGCAAACGCTACTACTATCAGGACGAAATCGGCACGCCTTTCTGCGTCACCGTCGATTTTGACTCCCTGGATGATGATACCGTCACCGTGCGCGAACGGGATTCCGCGACGCAAGAGCGGGTGAAGGTGAGCGACCTGCTGGCTTATTTGCAAGAGCGGATTAAGGGTTAATTATTGGTAACTGTACAGACCCTAAGGGTTTGACCTCGAGTGATTCAATGCTGCGTTATGCAAAACCTTTAGGGTCTCTTGAGTGAAAAATTAATGGAAAACGGCCGTTTAAGATTGAACCAATCTTCTGAGATTGGTTCAATCTTCCGCATATTATTGGATTTTCATTCCTTCTCGCTACTGTACAACCCACGTAAAGCCGCTGTTCACCTGCACGTTTGCCATACTGTTAATAACATCGCCGTTACAGTCCTGCGCCATCAAATCATACATGCCAGCCGGGAACCCGCCAAAAGATGCCTGTGAACCGTCTGCAATGGTTTCCGAAGGGCCAAGCCGGTCGTTTGACCACGGATCGCTGGATAAATCAATAAACACGAAGCAAATCTCAATACCGCTATCATTTTGAACCCCGATCACAACCGAGATAACCATTGGTGGTTCCGTGGCTGTAGCCGTGGGCATGGGCGGCATCGTAGCCGGGGCTGGCGTCGTGGCGGTGGCCGTAGGCGCAGCGGTAGTAGCCTTCGGGGTGTGGGTGGCGGCAGCAGTTGTGGCGGCCTTCGTGGGCGAAGCGACAGCGGCAGTGGTGGGGGCGCCCGTGGCGGTGGCACGGACTGCGGCCACTGGCGGAGATGGAATCGTGGCCGCAATAGCCACCTTAATCATATCTGCTTCAACCACTGGCGTTGTCACCGTGTTAGAAATCCAGCCTTTCGCGCCACCGGGCAGATCAATCAGAAACCACGTGCCAGTCTGATTTTTAGCGGACGCCACTACCACCGCATCTTGCCGGAGCGTGGTGATGGGGGGGAAGTTTGTGCCAGGACCGCTGCGCACATTTACGGAACTAAGTGTCACCCGCAGTTGGGGTGTGCCTCCCGCTAAATTCGGGTCAACCACAGGTTGACTAACGGGTATATTGGCGTTCGGGTCAGCCACATCACCCCCGGCAGGCACTTCGGCAGGCACCTCAGCGATTGGTTGCAGGGCAGCCATTTGCGCGTCTACGGTCTGCTGTACTTGCAAAGCCAGGGCGTCACGCGCTTCCATTGTTTGCGCGATGGCGTCCTCCATGGTTGTTTCGTTGGGTTCGGGAAGGGTGGGTGTTGGGCCACAAGCCATTATCACCAGCGTCAGCAGCAAAAAAGGACTCATTTTGATCATGCGTAAAATAATTTTGTCTGTCATTTTATATTTCCTTAAAAAGAGTGTAGGTTGGTAAAAAAGGCAATCTGTGGCCGCAGTATCCTTGCCGCATTTACACCGGCATACGAAGGATACTGCGACTACTTCTTGCGATTTACATGTTCAAAAGTTGCTACTTGACAATTAACGGCAGATACACCGGATAAGAAGTATTCGTCGTAACAACTGTTCCGTTAGGCCAGAAGCCGCCGTTGAGGATGAAATTGCCACCGCTCATACTGCCCGCATCATGCTGGCCGATGGTGCCGTTCAAGTTAAAGCCATCACCTGAACTGCTGCCACCACCGCCATCAACCGTAGACCAGGACAAATCAAACCCGCCGCCTGTCTGAGCCACAGCGAACGAAGTTATCAGTATGAACATCAAAGCTGCCAGGGTGATAAAAAGAGCTGCCTTACTTATTTTTTTAGGCATGGTTTTGCCTCCTGTGGCTTGATCAGTATCCCTATCAGACCATGGGAGCGAGTGTTTGGAATTTTCATAATTTTTCCCTTTTTCACACAGAGTTGAACAGGTCGAAATAAATTACAGACTCTTTACTGCTCATCAAGGGCTAGGTTCTTCTGATAAGCCAGTCCCATCTCTGCCGGTTGGTCGTAGAGTTCGGGGTAGAGATAGGTGCCGCGCTCTTCCGCGCTCTTGTCCACTTCTACCTGGATGCGATTGGCTTCGGCATAGGGATCATGGCGAATGCCAGTCACCTGCCAAGATACTTTCATACCCGCTTCACCACCAGCAATCTGGAAACCATTTTCACTCATTTCTTGAGCAATGTAGAGGCCGGGCATAGCCGCGCCGATGGGTGTCAACTGGTACCGAAACTCCTGGTTCAGTACATCAAACCACGCTTCCATCTGTATGGAGGCCATCCCGTTTTCATCCAAAACCACCACACCATCATAAATATTTTTCATATCTGGGGATTCAACAAAAGAGTGATAGAGGTACTGGTTTTCGGGGTCAAGCGGATGGTCGATTTTGAATGAACCAGCAGATTTCGACAAGGTGCCTGCGACATGCACATTGCCTGTGAAATAACCGGCATAACTGGTGGCACCTCCAACATACACGCCGTAATCTGCCGAGGACACAAATAAACCAGTCCCAGTGACTGGAGACATTTGTATGCCGTTAACGGCCGAGTCCACATTAATACCGAGTCGTGCCGAGCCAACTTGAAGACCTATATCTGCCGAGTCCACTTGCACACCATTAGCAGTGACCGTGCCCACCTTCAAGCCTGTGCTTGCCGATTCTACTTCCACGCCGTCACCGGTTGCGGATATGATATGGACGCCATCCGTGCTGGCCGATTGAACATATACGCCGTTGGCAGCCGATCCCACAACTAGCCCGTGGGAGGTGGCATTGGCCACATAAACGCCGTTAGTGGCACTGGCTACATTCACGCCTGTTGCCGCCGAGTTCACAGCGACACCACTTCCCGCAGCCGAGAGAATTTGCACACCAGTGGTTGCCGATTCCACAAGAACACCAGCCTCATCGGCCTGGCCGACATACAGACCATTGCCTTCAGAACCAGATACCTCAAAGCCATTTTTGGCGTCTGATTCGTTGATTGAGCTGGGAGTTCCCGCTGTCTGAACGTGAAAACCAGCCTCGGTAACTGCCCGTGCCGTATAACCAATGCCGCCTGTGTCTACCCACACAGGGTTACTGGAACCGTTGATCCATAGCGCCGTACCGTTCGAGAAAACCTCTATTCCACGACCAGCCGCATTGATCTTTAAGCCATCACCTAAAGGAGCATCGTTGCTAAGCGTTAAGATATGGTTGTCAGGACGTGTCCCGCTAATGGTCGCACCAGGTCGCAAGCCAAGGGCGTAGGGCGTGGCCGTTAGTGGTTGCCGTGGTGTCAAGGTTGTGTAATTACTGCCCCCATCGGTACTGACCTTTATTTCTAAATAACGCGCTTCGCCAGTGAAAGCCAAAGGTCCAAACTCCCCATCTTTGTTTAATAGCGTGGTGAACAGCCCGTTGGTGACTAAAATGTCTTTTACACTCATATTGCCGATTTGAGCACCGCCTGTCGCAGAATCATACAGGCCAAACGAGAAACGGTAGGTGCCGTTGGCGGGTTCGGCGGGTGGACCGCTCAGGGTGAGTTGGCCTTTATAGGTGAAGCCTGGGCCGGTTTGGGCTTCGGTTATGGCGGGCTGGCGGGTATCATCGCTTTGGGCGTTGGCCAGATGCCCATTGAACAACCAGACGAGAACGAGAAGGGTTGTGACGAGGCCAAAAAAGGCCCAAATCATAACGTGGCGTTGTGCGGGTGTATTTGTTGTTTTCACGACTTTTCCTTTTTTACACATATTGTTTGTTCGCTTGCCGAGGTTTATTAACAAGGCTAGACGACAAAATAAGAGAGTGATTCCAAACGAATTTAGGGAGGTTCTTCTGTTTTTCCGACAGGCTGCTAGTCTTTCTCTTTATCAGGTAAACGGCCGTTTTGGGCAGCAACGGCCGTTTACCCTACCACTATGTATTCATGCAACTGGGCAAGGCTGCCGCAGCCTTATCTGAAATCACAAGTCCCGCTGGTGCCGTCGTCGGCCACAAACGTGCCTGAGAGCGTCTGCGGGGGTCCCGCGTTGATCGTTACCGTGCAGGTGGCGCTGCCGCGCGGGCTGCCGCCGTTCGACAATGTGAAGGTGATCACCACGTTGTCGCCCGTCACCGTTCCCGAGGTGACGACGTCAAGCTCGGCGATGTTGTCGCGGTTCGAGCCGCTGAGTGCGCTGCCGGCCTGGGTGAATTCCACCTGTAGGCGGTCGCTGCCGCCGAGGAAGAGGAAGTCAACCTGCCAGCCATTCTTGGTTAATTGCGTAGGCATGGGCGGCGTCGTGGCGGTTTCCGTAGGGACAGCAGTGGCACTAGCGGTGGTAGCCTGTGGCACCTGAGTGGCGGCAGCAGCTGTGGTGGCAACGGCCGTGGTGGCCGTTGTGGGCGGCGCAGCAGCAGCGGTGGTGGCGGCAGGGACCGCCGCCACTGGCGGAGAGGGAATGGTGGCCGCAATAGCGACCTTAACCATGTCGGCTTCAACCACTGGCGTTGTCACCGTGTTAGAAACCCAGCCTTTAGCGCCGCCGGGCAAATCGATCAGAAACCACGTGCCAGTCTGATTTTTAGCGGCCGCCACCACTACCGCATCTTGCCGAAGCGTGGTGATGGGGGGGTAGTTGATGCCAGGGCCGCTGCGCACATTTACAGAACTAAGCGTCACCCGCAGTTGGGGGGTACCTCCCGCTAAATTGGGGTCAACGACAGGTTGGCTGACGGGTAGGCTGGCGTTCGGGTCGGCCACATCACCCCCGGCAGGCACTTCGCCGTTTGGTTGCAGTGCGGCCATTTGGGCGTCCACTGTCTGCTGCACTTGCAAAGCCAGCGCGTCACGCGCTTCAATCGTTTGCGCCACGGCATCTTCTACAGGTACTTGGGTGCCAGAACTGCAAGCCATTAACACCAGCGCCAACAGCACAAGAAGGGCGCTCATTATTGTCATACGTAAAATATTTTTGTGGGCCATGTCTATCTCCTAAAAATTGTTTGGGTTAGTAAAAAAAGTATAGAGTTGGAAGCTGCGGTTTCTTGCCGCGCTTCCAGAGGTTAGATACCTCGGCTACAAAGGGGGTCCGATAGACTGCTAATCTTCTTCTATATCAGGTTGGCGGCTGTTGTGGGTGGCAACGGCCGTTAACCTGGCCGCCATAAACTCATTCAATTGAGCAAGGCTGCCAAAGCGCTGCACGGGAGATTCAGCCGTTACTTCTCGCAGCTCAAAGCGCCAGGCTGGTGGCTCATTGGCCGTGGCTGGCGGTATGAGCCAGCAGCGTATCAGAAAAGATTGATAGACTTGATCTGTTTGTATTGACATATTTATTCCAAAAGCGCGCTTTTATGAGGACTGTCATTAGCATACGCATCAAGCGCTTCAAAAACGCTTCAAAAATGCTTGCCAGAAAACAAAACCCCGCTTCCAGATGGGAAATGGCATATAATTCAATTAACAAGGGGAGAGAATTGCGTATTTTTTGGAGAGAAAATGCTTGAAATATCTTTGCTAGGTGAAATCGTCTTTCGTTTGCACGGTGAACCACCTACCTACTTTAGCAGCCAAAAAGAAATAGCTTTGTTGGCTTATTTGGCACACACGGGGCAAACCCACAACCGTGAAGCGTTGGCTGGTTTTCTGTGGGAGGCACGTTCTACCAAGCAATCACTTTCCAATTTACGCACCGCTTTAACCCGGCTGCGCCAAAAGGTGGGCGACTATCTTATCATTACGCCCAAAACTGTGGCCGTAACTCGTGCTGTTCATGAACAAACAGACAGTGTGCGCTTTCAAGCGCTGTTGAAAGGGATGGGCAAAGAAGGGACGGTAACGGCCGTTACTCATTTATCCCAAGGCATGAAACTATACAGTGGCGAATTGATGGCTGGTTTCTCCCTGCCAACTGCCCCCCGCTTTAACGATTGGCTGGTGGTGGAACAAGAACATTTACGCCAAACCGCTATGCGCGGCTACCGTCAACTAGCGGGCTGGCAAGAAGAACAGGGCGCGTTCGCCGCTGGCGTTATCACCGCCCGGCAGTGGGTCAGTTGGGACCCGTTGGACGAGACTGCCCAGCAGCAGCTCATGCGTTTATTGGCTTATAACGGCCGTTTCTCCGAAGCCTTGAGCGTTTATGAAAAATGCCGGAATCTGCTCCAGACAGAACTGGGCATCCTGCCCGCCCCATCCACAATCGCCCTGTACAAAACCATTCAAACGGGTTCCCTGCCACCGCCAGACATCTCCCCCATTCCCTTACACAACCTGCCCCGCGCCCTGACACCCCTGTTCGGCCGTGAACAGGAAATCAACGACCTGACCGAGCATCTCATAAACCCCGACTATCCCCTGGTCTCCGTGACCGGGGTTGGTGGTATGGGCAAAACCAGCCTGGCGCTGGCTGCCGGACGACGCCTGGCCGCCATGCAACCGCCGCCATTCAAAGACGGTATCTGGTTTGTCTCCCTGGAAGCCATAGAAACCAACACCCCGGAAATAGTTAGGGATGAGGTTGCCGCTTTAGTGGGCCAGGCCATGGGCTTAAATTTTCATGGCGAAAGCGATCTCTGGTCGCAGTTGTTGGGGCAGTTGGCCTCAAAAAACCTGCTGCTCATTTTAGACAACATCGAGCAGTTCTTAGCCATTGCCTCCGACATGATTTTGGCGCTGCTGAAAGCGAGCCACAACATTCATGTGCTGGTTACATCGCGCACCACGCTGGCTTTGGCCGCCAGCATCTCTTTTCCACTTACAGGCCTGGCAATTCCCACGCAAGTTTCAGCCGAGGCGCTGCAAAATGAAAGCGTGCGCCTGTTTGCCCAGCGAGCCGCCCGGATGCCAGCACCTTTTAACCTGGAAAAACATCTGGCGGCAGTGGTGGCGATTTGCCAATTTGTGGAGGGGATGCCGTTGGGCATTGAGTTGGCGGCGGCTTCGTTGGGCTGGTTGATGATAGACGAAATTATGCCAGCCCTCACCAGCAATCTGCACCTGCTCAATACCACCCGGCGCGATCTGCCTGCCCGCCAACGCACGCTCCATGCTGTCTTTGACGCCACCTGGCAGCTTCTCGACCCCCACGAACAAACGCTGTTGGCTCAAGTGTCTATTTTTCACGGCGGATTTAGCCGTGAGGCGGCCTCCGCCATCTTACAAGACACCACGTCAGGCATCTACAATCTGCAAAACCATGCGCTGCTCAATCGGGACGAAAACGGCCGTTTCAAAATGCACTCCCTCCTACGCCAACTCGCACGAGAAAAACTAAGTGAACCGCATAGAAAAGAAATGGCCGAGGCGGCACTCAATCGCCACAGCCGTTACTTTGCCGATTTTATGCAAGCCTTTGAAAGCGACATGCAGCGCGGCGTAGACCAGGTCGCCGCCCAAGCCATTCTCCCCGAACAGGCAAACCTGCGGGCCGCCTGGCAGCACGCCGTCCAGGCCGGGCAGTGGCAGACTATCGCCGACTGTCTGGCTGGCGCCCATTATTTCTACAGGCGTCTCGGACTTTTCAGTGAAGAAGCGGCGCTGGTAGACAGTGCCATCGCCAGCTTGCAAGTTGAGCGAACGGCCGATGACGCATTTTTGACTGGTTTGCTCTGTCGTTTGTTAAGCGTGCAAGCCAGAACCTTTTTGAACGTGGCTCAGTTTGAAGCCGGAAAGCAAACGGCCGCCCGAGCCTGTGAACTGGCGCAAAAACTAGAAAACCCTGACCTGGAAGGTCAGGCAAGATTGGCCTGGGCACGGCTTCTCGACAAGCAGAACAAGCATGAGCCGGCGTTGGCTCAATATGAACAAGTGGTAGCTTTGGCAAAAATCGCCCAAAACGAATTTCTCGAAGCAGATGGCTGGATTGGGATCGGCTCGCAAATCTTATGGAAAGCCGATGTCAGACCAGCGCAAGAACCATTGCACCATGCGCTCGGCCTGTGCCAGGCTCTGGCATACAAACTGGGCGAGATAGAGACGTTGATATTTTTAGGGGACCTGGCGCAACGCCAGGCAGCTTATGCTCGAGCCGTAGAGTATGACGTGCAGGCTCTACAGTTAAGTCGCCTCTTGGGTAATGTAGCTGCCGAAGCACAGGTGTTAGGGAGCCTGGGCGTGACTTTGACCTCGCAAGGCGATTTAGCCGGTTCGCAATCTTATCAGGCAGAAGCTTTGGCGATATTTCGTCGGCTCAACATGCCTGAAAGTGAGCAGTGGCTGCTGGGGCAACTGGGCTATACAGCGATTCAGTTAGGCGACTATGCCACCGCTGAATTGTATCTGATAGAGGCGTTGGCTATCGCCCGGCAAATCGAAGATGACTTTTGGCAGGCTTGGGTAAAGCTGCGGCTGGGGACGATGTGGCTTGAGCGGGGGGAATCGGATAAGGCATTGTCCTTTATAACTGAAGCTTTGCAAACGGCCGTTCTGGTTCAGAATCCTCGTTTTCTGGCGGCCGTTCTGTATCATTTGGGCAATGTTTTGCTCAGTCAGGCGGATTGGGCGGAGGCCGAGCAGAAATTTCAAAAAGCGTATGAGTTGTGGCAGGAGGCGCGCCAGACAGAAAACAGCCTGCAGGCTTTGGTGGGGTTGGCGTATGTGGCGTATCAACAAAATATGCCAGCTATTGCCGCCGCTCACGCCGAACAACTGTGGCAAACGTGGCATGAGTCAGCAGCATGGGCTGAGAGAGCTGATCTCAAGTCGTATTGGTTGTTGGGCATGGTATGGGATGGTTTGGGAGACAGCAGAGCCGCGGAATTGTGGCAAAAAGCGCACACTTTGCTGCACCAGCGCAGCGAGATGATACCAGATGAGTGTAAACGGAAACTGTTTTTAGAGCAGGTGCCGGCTTGTCAGGCTATTTTAGGGCGTCTGGCCTGAAAATGGGTCTGCTAAGAACGGGCGAATCGTAAACGGCCGTTTCTCATCGCCCCGACAAAAAGTCAAACTTTTGGAACAGCCACTCTGGCATCATACGCACAAAAAACATAACAAGTTTCCAGTAGCCAGGCACATATTGCTCGTACCGTTTCTTGTTAAATCCTTTGACGATTGCTTCTGAAACGTCATCTATCGTAGAAAACGAGAAATTCTTGGCATGATCCACCGTCATCGGCGTATCAACCGGCCCCATTTTGAAGGTGTAGATTTCCACACCGCTGCCCCATAAGTTTAGAGCGCAACCCTTGCAAATAAATATTCAGACCGCCTTTCGCCGCACCATACGTGTAGTTGCGCGGCCGTCCCCGTTCGCCGGCCACCGAGGTGATGACGCCAATTTTGCCAAAACCCTGCCGTTCCATTTGCTCAGACAGCGGAATGAGCAGCGCGATGATGCTAAGTTGATTGATGGCAAAGGTTTTTTCGGCAACGGCATAGTCGTGTTCGCTTTCGATTTGGTTGAGCAAATCACCATGAGCAAACAGGGCGATGTCGATGCCGCCAAGGGTTTGCGCGGCTTGGGCGATGGCCTCTGGTGCGAGGTCGGTGTTGGTGAAGTCATAGCAGAAGCTGCCAGCAAAGGATTCGCCCAGAGTATTCGGCAACGGCCGTTTTTTTCAGGGCTACGTGCCAAGCAGAAGATGATGGCTCCTTGTTGAGCAAAACGGTGGGCGATACCTTGGGCGACAGCAGAAGTGGCTCCGATAATGAGGATACGTTTTTGAGTCATCTGTTTAATATTGGCGCAGAGCGCCATACAAAGTATTCCACGCAAAGTGTGGAACAAGATTATTGACCGAAAAACGGCCGTTTCCTCCAAATTGTATGCTCAAAGCAAAAGCAGACAAGCCCAAACATTAATTTTCTGTTAAGCAAAAAAACACCCTAAGCGAATTTTCGCTAATCCATTGACACTTATGACGCGCCGTGTTATAAATATCGCATGATGATGCAGTGCGTCATATTAGACAAATTTACCAATTAAGAGCCAGTTTTCAGTGAGCAGTAATCAGTGTTCAGCAAACAGGTCACTGAACACCGAAAACTGAAAACTGACGACTGAAAACAGGGCAGATGAGTCATATTTACTTAAGTTTAGGCACCAACCTGGGTGATCGCGCCGCAAACTTACAACAAGCTTTGCAGGCTTTGGCGCGGGGAATGACCATAACGGCCGTTTCCCACGTCTATGAAACGGAACCCTGGGGCGTCGTCGAACAGCCTGCCTTCTTAAATATGTGTGTGACTGGCACAACCACGCTGGAGCCACACGACCTCCTAGATTTTTGCAAACATATCGAAACAGAAGTGGGACGCACGCTTACCTTTAAATGGGGGCCACGCCTCATCGACATCGACATCTTGTTCTACGATGACATGATCATGAAGGACGATACCCTGGCTATCCCCCACCCCTTCGTCGATGAACGCGCCTTTGTCCTGGCTCCTTTGGCTGATATTGCACCTGAGTATGAACACCCACAAACTCACGAGTCGGTCGTGCAAATGCTGACTAATGTGTATACAACGGCCGTTTACCTTTTACCAAATCAACCAAACTTCATGAACACTTAACCCCCACCCTAACCCTAACCCTAAAAGGGAGCGGGCTGGGGAGAGGGCAGAAATCCAAATTTCAAGGAACTGCTATCAATGATACCAACGCCAACCAGCTTCAAGTGGGGTGAACGCACCTACATCATGGGCATTCTCAACGTCACCCCCGACAGCTTTTCTGGAGATGGCGTTGGGGCAAATAATGCCCTTAACTGATGAGGATGTCATCGCTAAAGCAGTGGCGCAAGCCAAACAATTCGTGGCTGACGGGGCAGACATCATCGATATTGGTGGCGAAAGCACCCGCCCCGGTAGTACGCCGGTTGACGCAGCAGAAGAAATGGCTCGCGTGATACCTGTTATCAAAGCAGTAAGGCGGGCTGTAGACGTACCCATTTCTATCGATAGCTATCGCGCCTCGGTGGCGGAAGCGGCACTGGCCGCCGGCGCCAACTGGCTCAACGATGTGTGGGGCGCACGCATGGATGCCGACATGGCAAAACTGGCGGCGCAGGCAGGCTGTCCCATCGTCCTCATGCACAATCGCAGCAAACCAAAAGATGTGGCGCAGGAAGAAAAACTTGGCGGGCGTTTCGTCGGCGTTAACTACAACGACCTCATCGCCGACATCAAACAAGAGTTACAAGAAAGCATTGACATTTGCTTAAATGCCGGCGTTCAAACATCCCAAATCATTCTCGACCCCGGCATTGGCTTTGGCAAAACGGTTGAGCAAAACTTGCAGCTGCTTAACCAACTTGATCAGTTCAAAACGATGGGATTTCCCATCTTAATGGGTTCGTCGCGCAAATCGTTTATTGGTTACACCCTCGATTTGCCGCCAGACCAACGAGTAGAAGGCACGGCGGCCACAGTCGCTATTGGCATTGATCGGGGAGCCGACATTGTGCGCGTCCATGACGTGCAAGCCATGGCTCGGGTCGCCCGCATGACAGACGCCGTTGTAAGACATTAACTTGATTTATTACAAAGGCACAGAGGAACAAAGGATACAAAGAAAATAAGCTTACAAACCTTTGTTTCTTCCACTCTTTGTTTCTTTGTAATTAAAAATTTCGATTCTGGCTTGTCCAGATTAGGAGCTGCACATGATCAATTTTGAATTAGACCAGGAACAAAAGATGCTGACCGATGCTATCGGCCGTCTCGCGCAAGAGCGCATACGGAAGGTGTTTCGGGATGCAGACGAAGCGGGCGAGTTACCCGCCGATGTCATTGAGGCAGGGTGGGAAATGGGCGTGCTGCCCACCAGTATCCCCGAGGAATATGGTGGTTTTGGCGACTATTCCGTGATAACGGGGGTGCTGGCGACCGAAGCCTTTGCTTACGGCGATTTGGCAACGACGCTTGCACATCATGACGCCGAATTTGGTGGCCGTACCGCTCATGCTGGCTGGCACTGAAGCGCAGAAGGAAGCGCATTTGCCGCTGTTTTGCGAAGAAAGCCTGCCCAAAGTGACGGCCGCCCTGACCGAGCCAGTGATTCAGTTTGACCCCAGGAAGTTGAAGACAACGGCCGTTCTCGAAAACGACCATTACCTCCTCAACGGCACAAAAAGCTTTGTCCCGCTGGCCGAAAACGCCGAAACCTTCCTCATCTACGCCAATGAAGATGGTGTTACCCAAGCATTTTTCGTACCAGTCGGTACGGAAGGCCTTGAAGTGCTGAAGCGCGAAAAATTGATGGGTATTCGGGCCCTGCCCACCTTCCAGGTGAAACTGGACAACGTGCGTGTCTCGGCCGTTAACAAATTGGGCGGCAGCGCAGGCATCGACTTCGGCTTGATTCTCAATCACAGCCGGGTGGCCCTGGGCGCGGCCGCCGTCGGCATGGCCAAGGGCGCACTCGACTATGCCATCGATTACACCAAACAGCGCGTGCAGTTTGGCGAACCCGTAGCCCATCGGCAAAGCATCGCCTTTATGCTGGCGGAGATGGCAATGGATATTGACGCCGCCCGCCTGCTGGTGTGGGAAGCCGCCTGGCAAATCGACCAGGGCAATGACGCCACCCAAGCTGTCACCGTCATGAAATATTACGTTGACGACATGGTTTTGACGGTATGTGACCGCGCTCTGCAAGCCCTAGGCGGTTACGGTTACATCCGCGAATATCCAGTTGAGCTGTGGTTGCGGAATGCGCGTGCTTTTGCTCACTTTGACGGCATGGCGATGGTTTGATTTACGATTTCACATTGACGATTTACGATTGCTTACGGGCTACCAAATCGTCAATCCTAAAATCGTCAATCGTAAATGGAGAGTAACATGATAGATTTTGAAATTCCTGAAAAAATAACCAACGAATTACAGATGGCTAAAATGGTAGCCGAATCGGTTATGCGGCAGTATTCCCGCTACTACGATGAGCACGAGCATGAACGTCCTGTGGAATACATCAACATGATGTGGCCTATCATGCGCGAACAGTACAAACGCAGCACCGAAAAGCTGCAAGCCAATGGCAACGGCAACGGCTCAAAGAAAAAAGATGGCCCAGATTTGGCTATCATTCGCTTGATTTTGATGATTGAAATGCTGAGTTGGGGCGACGCCGGACAATATCTATGCACGCCCGACCCCGCTCTGGGCGGAGCAGCCGTCAATGCGGTCGGCACAACTGAGCAAAAAATCCGGGTGCTGGGCAAGTTTGGTGAAGGCAAACCGAAGTGGGGCGCGATGGCAATGACGGAACCGGGGGCTGGTTCTGATACGAGCAATATTCGCACAACGGCCGTTCTCGACCAAGAAACGCAACGAATGGGTAATCAACGGCGAGAAAATCTTCTGCACCAACGGCTGTCTGGCCCTGGATGAGTCTGATGGCTTCGTGGTTGTCTGGGCGACTATTGATGGAACGGCTGGCCGCGCTGGCATGAAATCCTTTATTGTTGAAGCCGGGTCTCCCGGAGTGACTGTGACCAAGAAAGAACATAAGCTGGGCATTCGCGTCAGCGATACCGTCGCTATCCACTTCGACAATGCCCGTATTCCGGTCAACAATCTGCTGGGCAGCGCCGCCGTCAAAGAAGACAGCGTCACCAAAGGCTTCAAAGGCGCTATGGCGACCTTCGACGCCAGCCGACCAGCCGTGGCCGCCAGCGCTATGGGCGTTTGCCGTGCCGCGCTGGAATTCACCCAGGCCAAGCTCAAAGAAGAAGGCATCGTCGTCGATTACACCAAACCGAAAAACCAGATGACCTCCATGGAACGTGACCTGCTGGAAATGGAAGCCCGGCACAAAGCGGCCTGGCTGCTCACCGTTCGTTCTATCGCCTTGATGGCACATGGCAAACCCAATCGCCTGGAAGCCAGCATGTGTAAAGCCCGCGCGGGCGAAACCGTTACCTGGGTTACGCAAAAAGCGGTTGAACTGCTGGGGCCGATGGGCTACACTCGTGAATGGCTCACCGAAAAATGGATGCGCGACGCCAAAATCAACGACATTTACGAAGGCACGAAGCAAATCAATACCCTCATCGTCGCCCGTAGTATTCTTGGCTACTCACGACGCGAATTGAAATAGTCCTAGTAGGGGCGACACGGCGCGGTATAATCTCCGCCAAACGAGACACAGTTGCTCGCGCCGTCTCGCCCAGATTCTCGGACAGACTCTGCGCTCGGTGCGAGACAGGCGGAGAAAAATCGTTTCTTCGTGGCAAGGGCTTTACCCGCCTGTGTCGCCCCTACCAAGATCGGTTCGTTTTTCAGATGAAAAACAGGAAAACAGTATGAAATTGAAGGTAATCGTTCGTGACGCAGAAGAAGGGGGCTATTGGGCAGAAGTACCATCTATTGCAGGCTGTGCCACGCAAGGAGACACTTTTGACGAACTGCTCACAAATCTCTATGAAGCTGTTGAAGCCTGTCTTTCAGTTGATTCCAAAGAATTAGAACTTTAATTAAGTCGATTAGTCCAATCGTCGAGTAGGCAGATAGTCAAATTATCCACGTGACTACCAGACTATTCGACTAATTGACTACCAGACTACAAGACTAAATCAGGAGAAACCCCTATGACCTACCGCATTGACAAAGTTGGCATTGTCGGGGCCGGCACGATGGGCGGCGGCATTGCTGCGCATCTGGCAAATATCGGCATTCCGGTGGTGCTGCTCGATATTCCCACGCCTAATCTGAGCGCAGGCGGAGCAAGACGACCCCACCGCGCGGAACCGGATGGTGCAGAGTCTGTATGACCGCATGGTCAAAGCCAAACCGGCTAATTTGGCGCGTGCAGATCGGGGCGATCTGATCACCGTTGGCAATACAGAGGATGATTTTGCGCTTCTGGCTGACTGCGATTGGATGGTTGAGGTGATTATTGAACGGCTGGATTTGAAGATGGCGCTGATGGAGAAGTTGGAAGCGGTGTGCAAGCCGACTGCCATCATTTCCAGCAATACTTCTGGCATTCCCATTAATCAGATTACAAACGGCCGTTCCCCATCTTTCCGCTCTCGTTTCTTAGGCACCCACTTCTTCAACCCCCCTCGTTACTTAAAACTGTTGGAAATCATTCCCACGCCAGAAACCGATCCGGCAGTGACCGAATTCATGGTGACATTTGGGCGGGACGTGTTGGGCAAAGGCGTGGTGGTGTGCAAAGACACACCCAACTTCATCGGCAACCGTTTCTTTGCCGTGGCGGCTTCTTACG
Organism: uncultured Chloroflexia bacterium; assembly: GCA_963747345.1. Lineage (GTDB taxonomy): Bacteria > Chloroflexota > Anaerolineae > Promineifilales > Promineifilaceae. The sequence continues at coordinate 44,245 of CAVVFA010000037.1, forward strand.
GCATCGAACATGGCCTGCAAAACGGCTACACCGTTGCCGAAATTGACACCATCACCGGGCCGCAGATTGGTCGGCCAAAGACCGCCACCTTCCGCTTGATGGATTTGGTGGGGCTGGATGTGATGGGCCACGTCAACAAGAATTTGTACGAAGGCGTGCCCCACGACAGCTACCGTGAGATTTTACAGCCAGAGAAAACGGCCGTTCTCATGGCCCAGATGATCGAAAATAAATGGCTCGGAAACAAAACAGGGCAGGGTTTCTACAAACAAGATTTCATCAACGGACAGCGCGTTTTCCTGACGCTGGATCCGGAGACGATGACCTACATCGATGGCGGCAGTCCGCGCTTTGATGCCATCAGCGCCACGCGCAAGGTGGAAGAGCTGGGCGAACGGCTGCGGAAATTCCTGGGATTTGAGGATCGGGCGGCTAATTATGCCCGCGACATTCTGTTTTATGGCTTTGCCTATGCCGCTTACGTGGCGCAGGAAATCGCCTACAAGCTGAGCGACATCGACGACGCCATGCGCTGGGGTTTTGCCCACGAAGCCGGGCCGTTCCAGATGTGGGATATGCTGGGCGTGGCCGAAACCGTTGAAAAGATGGAAGCGGCTGGTCTGGACGTCGCGCCCTGGGTCAAAGAGATGTTGGCGGCAGGCTGTGACTAGTTTCTACCAGAACGGCCGTTGCTACGATTGGGATTCCAAGTCTTATCAACCGCTGGCGGTGGACAAAAACATCGTGGTGATTAAGGATTTGCACGCGGCAGGCAAGGAAGTGGCGGGCAACGACAGCGCCAGTCTGCTCGACATGGGCGACGGCGTGTTGCTCTACGAATTCCACGCCAAGATGAACGCCATCGACGACGCCATTATCAACCTGGGACATGAAGCGCTGGCGAAATTCTGAACAACGATTTCGACGCGATGGTGATTGGCAACGATGCTGACAATTTCTGCGTGGGCGCGAATTTGTTTGCCATTGGCGTGGCGGCGGCTTCGGGCCATTGGGATATTTTGGACAAGATGATCCGCGACCTGCAAGGTCTGACGTTTAATTTACGCCACGCACCGAAACCGGTGGTAACGGCCGTTCAGGGTATGGCTCTGGGTGGCGGTGTGGAAATGGCGTTGGCTGGCTGGGAAGCCGTCGCCAACCACGAAACCTACATGGGTCTCGTGGAAGTGGGCGTGGGGCTGATTCCGGCTGGCGGCGGTTGTAAAGAAGTGGTGCGCCGCCAAGTCAACCCGACGATGCGCAACGCCAACGCCGACCCCGTTTCGGTGGTGCAGGTCGCGTTTGAGCAAATCGGGCTGGCAAAGGTGGGCACGAGTGCCTGGGAGAACAGAAGACCTGGGCTATCTGACCGACGAGGACACCATCGTCATGAACGGCGACCATCGGCTTAGCCATCGCCAAACAACGGGCGCTGCAACTGGTTGAGATGGGCACGCGTCCGCCGGAAGTGGAGAAGATTTACGCGGCGGGACGGGATGTGTACGCGGCGTTGGTGGTGGGTGTGAAGAGCCTCAACTGGGGCGGTTATGCCAGCGACCATGACGTGGTAATCGCCAAGAAGCTGGCTTACGTGCTCACCGGCGGCGACCTCAGTGCGCCAGCCTGGGTCGATCCGTGGTATATTCTCGACCTGGAACGGGAAGCTTTCCTCTCCCTGCTGGGCGAAGAGAAGACCCGCGACCGCATGACCCATATGTTGATGAAAGGCAAACCCTTACGCAATTAGGCGAGAGGCTAGAGCGAGAGCGAGAGGAAAAAGTCTGTTGTTCAGCCCTCTCGCTCTTGCTCTTGCTCTAGCTTTTAGCTCCGAAGGAGAAAAACATGACACGTGAAGCTGTAATCGTTGCGGCCAAGAGAACGGCCGTTGGTAAATCTAAGAAAGGCACGACACGCAATTGGCGTTCTGACGACATGGCGGCGAGTGTGATTAAGGCGTTGATGGCTGAGGTTGGCGATAAACTCGATCCGCAGGAAATTGACGACGTGATTATTGGCTGTGCCATGCCGGAAGGGGCGCAGGGCTTGAACTTTGCCCGCTCCATCTCTATTCTGGCCGGACTGCCGGTGGATGTGCCGGGCATGACGGTTAACCGCTTCTGCTCCAGCGGTTTGCAGACGCATTGCCATGGCCGCCGAACGCATCATTGCTGACGGGGCGGATGTGATTATCGCGGGTGGCGCGGAAACGATGAGCCTGGTGCCGATGACGGGCTTCCGCATCAGCCCCAACCCGTGGCTGGCTGAAAACGCGCCGGAAGTGTACATGGGCATGGGTCTGACGGCCGAACAAGTCGCCACAGAATACAATGTGAGCCGCGCGGAACAAGACGAATTTGCGTACAAGAGCCATATGAAAGCGGTGGCGGCGATGGAAAACGGCCGTTTCAAAGATGAAATCGTGCCGCTGGAAATCGAAGAAGTGACGGCGGGCGCCAATGGGCCGGTGCGCCAGACCGTTACGTTTGACACCGACGAACACGTGCGGGCGCAAACGACGGTTGAGGGCTTGGGCAAGTTGAAACCCGTCTTCAAACAGGGCGGCTCGGTGACGGCGGGCAACTCGTCGCCGTTGAGCGATGGCGCGGCGGCGGTGATTGTGATGGAACGCAGGAAAGCGGAAGCGCTGGGACTGACGCCGCTGGTCAAGTTTGTGGGCTTCAACGTGGGCGGTGTGCGCCCGGAAGTCATGGGCATTGGGCCGATTGCGGCCGTGCCGCGCTTGCTGAAGCGCACTGGCGTGGCGCTGGCCGACATCGACTTGATTGAGTTGAATGAGGCGTTTGCCGCGCAGTCGGTGGCGGTGATGCGCGAGTTGGGCTTTGATGAAGCGAAGACGAATGTGAACGGCGGCGCGATTGCGCTGGGGCATCCGCTGGGCTGTACGGGCGCGAAGCTGACGGTGCAGATCATCAATGAGATGAAGCGCCGTGACGCGAAGTATGGCCTGGTGACGATGTGTATTGGTGGGGGCATGGGTGCCGCCGGGTTGTTTGAGCGGATTTAGTTCGCAGGTAGGATAACGAGTTGTTTAGAAAGAGGATGCTTTTCGGAGCATCCTCTTTTTGCATTGGGAATGGAGGGAACTTTCGTTTGGCAAGCGAGATGTGGCGCGGAGAGGATACCGGCTACAGCAGCAAAAGGAAGACCCCTTGCCTCAAAAGAGACGATTTTGGCGTGAAGTACCCAATGTTTTAGTTTTCTAGATTGTGGTCAAATGTGTAAAATGGCCGCATTAGGGGGTATGAAATCGGCGCGGACGAATTATCTCGCCCTCACAATTGCGTGAATGATGATTTCCATATCCTTGTCTTTATCTGATAAACGGCTAACTTGAATTAACGACAAAATGGTTGAAAAATGTGTGAGAATAAACCCACCCATGATACAATTCTGATCTAAATAAGACGAAGTAGGGTTGTATTAAACTGTTTGGCAATGTCATCAATTGCCTATTTCTGTCGAGTGATTGGTTATGGCCAAGGTTTTTACACCATACGGGACACAATCAATCAAGTTGGAGAAGACATCATGAGTAAGAAACGGGATACAATAAGAATAAGATCTGACGAATCTGTCGATGGCGAGGCTTATCGAAAGTGCCCCAACTGTGGTCAGGAAAAGCCGATAGATGAATTTGGCCTTCGTAGAATGAAAGGCCAGGGAGAAGATGGCTCTGACCTGATCACCAACCAGTCTTGGTGCAGGGATTGCAGGTAATTATGATCCCCCCACAAACTAGCTCATCCCTAATTTGTGTGAAATGAAGCCTTAAACAACCTTTTGACGACAATCTAAAAAATCTCACTGGTGTATAATCAAAGTTTCTTATGCTTTTAGAATTTAACTTGGAAGTGAACAGGCTGTAAATTGGCTAGGACTTTCTTCTCTTGGATGCCAAAAGTAGATTTTGGTTTTTACAAATCAAAATAGGGATAAAGTCAAACCACTTAACGTTGTTTTTTGCGCAACGTTTATAAAAACGAAAAAACGCTTTTTTCTGATATTAACAAAAAGGTCTAAAACACTCGGCAACTATAGATTTGTCAAAGAAAGAATCCAATTTATCCAGCTTATTATCGTGGATGCGCGTCTGCGAAAAGTAGTTTCTGCTTCAACATTGTATAAACCAGAAACTCGCATGATTGATACAATTTCATTGCGAGTGGGAGGCTCACCTTTGTCCAGGTATAGTTGAAGCACCTTAGAAAATGCCCGGTGTTGTAATATTGCCCGAGCAAAACCAAGCTGCCTTTCTCGATATTTTTTTTCAATGAGCAAACGCCCCTCTTCCGTTAAGAAATATTTAACTCCATCATCGAATTCTTTATCAATAAGTCCTAGATACCTACCAGCATCTGTGTAGTAGTTTGTTTGCCGGACATCAAAGTCGTAAGTGGTTGTCACATCTTCACGAGAGAGTGCATCTGCTTCATACAACAATTCACAGAGATTAATGATTCGTTCGAACGAGTCGGCTTGTGGAAATGGAATTCGAGGTTCATTAATTGTTTTTGTGGCACGCAGAACTTGTTGTATGTCTTCTAGGTTTATATCTCGTCGCTCTAAACTGTAACAAGTATATTTAACTAACTCTAGCGAATTGTATAACTTCGGATCCTGGAACCGATATTGATATAGATGAAAGAGCCCATTTGAGTATATCAGGAATATTGTGCGAACTTCTTTTGAAACTTTATCTTGCCAAAGGCGATAAGGATAGTAAAGTTGGCGGACTAAAAAATCAGACGAAAGTGACAATTTTGCTTCAATCAATGAGAAGCTATGAATCCCTTCATACCCTCCATCAATCTCGACTTGAGATTTGTTGACATTGACCTTGAGACGGCTTTCATCCTTCATATTCAGGATAGAGAACGTGAAAGTACCCGAACTCATTCTTCCGCTTACAGTTGGGAGTAACACCTCGTCTTCTAAAAAGTGTTCAAAAATCCCCGAAATATAGGCACAGTTAATAGCAGCGGCTTCACTTGAAATGGTTGAATATTCAACACTTTCGATGTACGGTGGGAAATCCATGTACACCACGCTACTGTTTTTGATAACATCTATCGGCTGATAGGCTTGCATCCTTGCAATAATATATTCGCCACGTGTTACTGGTAAGATCGTTAGCTGTTCATTCTGAAATAATATGGGCAAATTCTTGCTGTGATCAAATTTTGTCATCAATCTAGCTTCACGAAATACATTTATATCTTCGGAAGATATGAAGGTCTGTCCATCTTTTTCAACAGCTTCTAAGATTCGATGCTTCTCAAACAACCTTTCCCAGGCTATATCGTTTTTCGTTTTCGCAGAATTATTCATAATTACGAACTAATACTTCAGCTATCTTCCCTCGTTTATCAGCTTTAGAATTGACTGCTCTAGTAGCATATACGATTTCCACGGAATAATCAGTATAGAGATTTAAAATGAAATCAGTCGCTGAATTGGAAAGAAGAAATTTCACACCTTTTCTGTCGAGCCAATCGCATACTGACTTCAGGCGCTCTTGTTCGTCTCTGTCAAATCCGCCTTTTGTATAACCTGTGAAACTTGCGCTGTCAGAAATCGGATCATATGGTGGATCAAAATATACAAAGGCCCCTTTTCGAATATTCGCTAAGGCTTTTTTATAGTCTTTATTGAGGATCCGAATATCATTCTTCACAAAATATGCGCTAACAGCTTTGATTGTAACTTCATTGACGATATTGGGATTTTTATATCTTCCAAAAGGTGCGTTGAATTCTCCGGCACTATTCACTCGGAATAAACCATTATAACAAGTCTTATTCAAATAGATTATTCTGGATGCTTTTTGTACATTGTTCAGCTCTCGATAAAAGTCTTTATCCCTATCCAAACTTCGTATTTTATAAAAATATTCCTCTTCGTTTTTATGCTTTTTAAGATCTTCTATCAATTCATCAGGGGCTTTTTTAATTACCTCATACAAATTTATTAACTCTGCGTTACTATCATTGATTACCGCTTTTTGGGGTTGTAAATAAAACAGTAATGCGCCTCCACCAACAAACGGTTCATAGTACCTTGAAAAATTTTTTGGAAGTTGTTTGTGTATTTCATTAATAAGTTGGCGTTTCCCACCTACCCATTTTACAAATGGAGTTACCAATTTGTTTTTTCTAGTATTTATTTTCATTTTTATTAAAAAGATTCAAGCTATTAAGGAAATTTAGAGGCTGTTTGGTGATTTATAAATTTCTATAGATAGAAATAATTTGAGAAAGTAATTTCTTGATTTTTCTGATCAATCTTATTATGCCATTTATCAACAAGGTGACAACTGTACATAAATCTCAACAATATCCATCAGTTCTTTTATCATTCAAAATGTTGGTGCTTCTCGTCTATCCACATCCTTTGATGTCAAAAAACAGTGCGAATTCGAAGCATTTAACGGGCGGTGTCGGTGTAGAACAAGCTGATATTAGCGTGGAAGATTGGCGAGATCGCCAGTTGTTGGTTGGGTGTTGTGGTGCGAGGTGGTTGGGGAGAACGGCCGTTATCAGTTCCCCGTTCATTGTTCTCAGTTGATTGTTATTACGCGATAAAAAATGCCGCCATATGTTCACAATCTGGCGGCAATTTTTTTTGCTTCACTTATCTACGCTATGCTGCCCAGCCCCAACGCTTCCAACTGTTGAGAGTCGTCTTCCAGGGCGATTTGCGCCAGTTCGCGGAACTCTGTGTACCAATCTTCCAGGGTGTCCAGAGCGGCGTCACGGGCTTTGGTGGCTTTTTGCGCCTCCGATTTTTCCTTTTCCTGGGCGGCATTGAGGGTCGGTTTAATTGTCAATTGCTAATGGTCAATTGTCAATTGTCAATGGGGCGCGTGGGGGTTTAATCGTCAATGTCGCCAGGCGACGCTTCACCCGTTAATCCTTCGGCAAGCTCAGAACAGGTCTGAAATCGTTAATTATTGGGGGGAAACGGCCAGGTTAATTGTCAATTGCTAATGGTCAACGCTCAATTGTCAATGGGGCGCGTGGGGGGTAGTTTGAAATCGTAAAGTGGTGGGCGGAAAGTCAGTTTGGTTGTTTGAAAATATTGACCAATACTTACTAACTCATTAGAATGCGCCTATGAAAGTTAGAGAAGTGATTAAGATGATTGAAGACGATGGCTGGTATTTGGTACGAACAAAAGGTAGCCATCGCCAGTTCAAGCATCCGCAAAAGGCAGGCACAGTAACCATTTCTGGTAATTCAGGAAAGGAAATGCCGCCAGGAACACTCAACAGCGTCTTGAAACAAGCGCAGTTAAAGGATTAAATGATGAAATATATGGTCGTTATAGAAAAAGGTGAGGACAGCTATGGGGCATATGTTCCTGATCTACCCGGCTGTGTTGCCGTGGGCGATTCCAGAGAAGAAGTTTTATCCTTGATTCAGGAAGCTATTGTTTTACACCTGGAAATGTTACAAGAAGATGGGATTCAAATTCCGGCTCCGCATTCTATGAGTGAATATGTAGCGGTAGGGGTCTGAAAACGGCCGTTATGAACGCCTTCCAAAATAATATGCGATGCTTCCATGATAAAAGAACTAGACACGATTGTTTTGTCTCATGATGTAGAAGCCTATGGCTTAAAACAAGGTGATATAGGTGCCGTTGTTCATGTTTATAAAGACGGGTCTGCTTATGAAGTGGAATTTGTGACGGGTGAAGGGGAGACTGTGGCTGTATTAACATTGGTCGCGCAAGATATTCGCCATATGAACGAGTCAGAAATCTTACACGTCCGAGAACTTGTTACTTTATAAATTTTTGGTGGAAACGGCCGTTATCCCCAATTATTATAACGAGGCAAAAATGCCGCCAGATGTTCACAATCTGGCGGCATTTTTTTTGCTTCACTTACCTACGCTACGCTGCCCATCCCCAACGCTTCCAACTGTTGGGAGTCATCTTCCAGGGCGATTTGCGCCAGTTCGCGGAACTCTGTGTACCACTCTTCCAGGGCGTCCAGAGCGGCGTCACGCGCTTTGGTGGCTTTTTGCGCCTCCGATTTTTCCTTTTCCTGCACGGCATTGAGGGCCAGTTTAATGGTAAATGGTAAATTTTCAATGGTTATTGGGGGGCGTGGGGAATCGTCAATCGTTAATCCAAAGTAGCTGAAATATCCGTCTGAGTGAAATCGTTTCCCTTAAATAATAAGGATTCACCAGTGGTTTTAGCTAAGGCATAAGCAAAGCAGTCGCCAAAGTTTAGGGCGGCTGGATGTCGTCCTTTGCCAAATGAGCGATAGGCTGAACGGGCGGCGGCGGCTTGCTCTGCGGTGACGGGTTCAATTTGAATGTGAGCGGTTTGGATGAGTTCGTCCAACTTTTCGCCGCCTGCAAGTCCGTAACGCGATTCGATGACAACGGCCGTTTCTAAAAAAGAGGCGGCGGATAACAGGCGAATAGTAGCAGTTGCAGTGGCAAATGTTTCGGCTTCTGGTTCGGCACTCAGGATAGCGATGAGGGCAGAGGTGTCGAGCACCATCAGGAAGGCACTCCATACGCATCATACCCGATTATTTCGTCGGCGTGACGATTATCGACGACGGTTAGCGCGGCGCATTCCCAACCAATACGCAGCAATGTTTCGGCTCGCACCACATCTGGCCGATTTTGGCGACTTCTTTCGCGTTCTAACCGTTCTCGGAGTGCGTTGACGACGGCCTGGGAAACTGTCTCGCCCGTTGTACGGGCTAATTCTCGCGCTAACCTGTCGGCCTCTGGATTTTCGAGTTCAAGTGTCATTTTTTAAGTACCTCGCTGACTGAATTGTAACATATGACTTATTGGGGGAAAACGGCCGTTTGAATTTGAATTGTGAATAATTAATTGTGAATTGTGAAGTGGGCGCGTGGGGGTTTAATCGTCAATCGTTAATCTGAAATCGTTAAGTGGGTGTAGGAAACGGCCGTTATGTTTCTATTTATAATGAGATTTCTACGGTATAGGCAGGTGCATTTAAAGTGACGATATATTGGTTCAAAAGATCACGCCCTACAATCAGTTCATCTCGATTTTCTGTACCCACGACATCAAGATAACAGACGGGCTGTTCACCAATTTGGGCGGCAACTGCATACATGTCCACTTCGTAACGGACGCCACTGATACCAGACAACCACTTCGTTTGTCCTTTTCTGACCTGTAACTGACGCAAATAACGTAAGGGAATCATGGTAGCGTCAGCACCGGAATCAACCACCGCTTTTAAGGTCAGAGGTTCTTGACCTGCGCGACGCCGTAGCTGTATTTCAATGATGGGCATGGCGGGAAGATAATGAGAATTATAGTCATGGCTATGGATGATCATGCTTATTCCCTGACAAATCGAGGAGAACGAACCACAATTGTTCCCATTGGCTCAGCTTCAACTTGCGTTAGCCAAACAAATGTGTCGGGATATCGGTCATCAATACGCTCAAATAGTGCGCCATAATCTACGTCATGATCTACAAGTTGGCTGTTATGAATCGCCACATACTGACCGGTATATTGCTTTTTCAATTGAGGATAAAGCCGCAAATAAGCGTTCTTTTCCCTCTCAACCTGAGTATCTTCCTCTGCGGGTGGCACAACAAGTGACTCAAACTCATCAGGCTGGATAGTTGAAACCTGCCGTTTTAATGCCTGTAATTCAGAAATGATGGCGTCAATGCGCTGCAAAATCACTTGTGAGGATGAATCATTTGTTTGAAATGTCATTTTTTAGTACCTCGCTGACTGAATTGTAACATATGACTTATTGGGGGAAAACGGCCGTTTTAATGGTTAATTGTAAATGGTAAATTCTCAATGGTTATTGTGGGGGCGGTATCCGTTCCCTGTTCATTGTTCTCAGTTGGATGTTATCGCGGTGATGAGCCAACAGCGATGGCTGCGTTTTCTCTCAAAATCTTCGGGGACTGTTTGCTGAGTGATTTCGGTGACAACGGCCGTTTGCAGGACCGACTCATCTATCTTAAATCGTTTGGCATTGTTGCTGAAAAACAAGTGGCCACCTGGCGCTAATATTTGCAGACAATCTTGAATCAAGGCGGGATGATCCCGCTGCACGTCAAAAGAAGCCTGCTTCATGCGATTTGAATTCGAGAAGGTGGGTGGATCGCAAACAATCAGATCATATTGAGCACGTTGGCGGCGTGCCTCGCGCAAAAATTGCAAGCAATCTTGGCGAATCACCCGATGTTGGGCCAATGACCCAACCCCATTGTGTTTCAAATTGCGAACCGTCCAATCACAGTAGGTTTGGCTCAAATCGACTGTATCACTGCTGGCGGCGCCGCCATTGACCGCATAAACCGTAAACGATCCGGTGTAGGCAAACAGATTGAGGACACGTTTGTCCTGGGCCTGTTCCCGTACCATTTGTCGCGTTTGCCGATGATCCAAAAACAAGCCGGTGTCTAAATAATCACTCAGATTCACTTCAAAGGTAAGTCCCTGCTCTTGCACCAGGCGGATGGCGCCCGCTTGCGCCACCCGTTCATATTGCACATCCAACCCGGTTTGGCGAAACCGCTCTTTGACGAAAATCTTTTCGGGCGGCAGGGCCAGTCCTTTTGCTATTTCTTCGAGGGTATGGGCTTGCCACAATTCCTCTTCCGCGGGCGTGACATCTTTTTTGCGGGCATACAACCAAACGACTGCTTCGCCATCGTACCAATCGACAATGGCGGGATAATCAGGAATGTCCCGATTATAAAGACGATAGCAGGTTATTTGGCTGCGCTTGGCCCATTTTTGTAAATGGCGTTTTCGTTTTTGCAGGCGATTTGATAGCATGATTTTTTAATCTCGATAGCGTACAGAATATCGCAGCTATACTGCCAACGGGCATAATCTGACATTTTGCCTTCTGGTTGCATGTAGCAAGTTGCGGTTGCAAGTGATTTTTTCCAGAGTAACTTGCAACCTGCCACATGCCACTTGCAACTTGCCACCAATTAAAAATGTAACTTTATAACCACGCTGAGTATAACAACTGCCCCGATGCTAAAAATCACCACGCATAAAGCCCATCATGGCAGTTTTAGCCTCTTCGAACATCGGCAGGAACGGCCGTTCCACCACCGCCACCCCCAGCTCTTCAAAAATGGGGGCGAGAACGGCCGTTATCGCTGGCGTTTGTGTGTAAATTTCATAAGGCAGCAGATTATTGCTCAAGAACAAATCAATGACTTTCTGCGGCACTTCGCCGTACATCGCTTCCATAGAGGGCAACGGTGTCAGCATATCATGGGACAAGACCTGCCCACTGTCCTCATCTACAATGAGGAGGGGGAAAGGAAAGAACGGCCGTTCTCCTCTTTGCCCAGCAATGGGAGCCAAGAGCATGAACAAATCAATTTCAACTGAATTGCCCACACGTGGCACATTTTTTAAGGCTTCACGCGATGCCTCATCAAACGTGCAAATAATACCTGACAATACGGGCTGTGGAATAGGCACAATTTCATCTTTCCAAACCAGCTCTCCATCCTGCTCAGTGGGGACACGTAACAAATACATTTCATCCTCACCCACATCATCAGGGTAGAGCAAGCTCTCATCCTCTTTAAAACGAAGGGCGACATCCATTGTTTGTTCCAGAATATGGATTAGAAAGGGAATTTTCTCCACATCCAGGAGACAGGGTGGACAACCAGGGTGCATACTGCGGAACACAGGGTAGGCTGTGGGGCCACTATAATTTAGTTTCAGCTTGCGCATGATACCCGCATCCTCATTTGTCACCACGTCCAAATTTTCAAAAGATGCCTGTATTTGGGGAATGGTTAGCAAAAGGCTCGCCATTTCCATTGGATCTATATCATCATCTATATCATCATCTGTATCAATGAGTGACCAAAATTGATGCAGAGCATTCACGCCAAGATACACGCCGATGCACAAATGTTCACCCAACAATCCCATGATGCTAACAAAGCCGATCTCACCGCTATCTGGGTCTTGCACGCCAAAAACATCAATTTCTTCCATCCATTCCCATGGAGCCAGTTCTTTGATGCGGTCGGCCGTCTCGTATAAGGGCAGCCATTTTTGAGCCATTGCTTGTCGATTTGAAAGTCTCAGTTTTCGTCGTGCCATTTTTTTCTCCTCTGAAAATGTAGCGCGATTTGACAAATCGCGTTACGGATTTTAATTCATCGTGGTGCGCTGCGGCCCATGTGAACTCCTTCTTTACTCATTGATTGATTCTTTTTGACCGAGTAATAGGTAAAAGCGGGAAAGTTTTTGGAAATAAAATGGCGCAAAACCCGCTTTTCCTTGAAGGAAACTACAATTTTGCGTGTTGGTAATTTTAAGAACTTTTTGTGGTTTACCTAACAGGCATATCGTGTAATTGTATCAAAATATATCTCTTTTGAATTGGGGATTGACAAACAATCACAAAATGTTTACACTGTTAACTAATTATACGCAGTAAACAAATATAACGGTGTCAACAAATCATGACAGAAACAAGAAGAGAGCGCGTCCGCGCTGAAACCACAGTCGAAATCAAAGAAATCGCGCTGCAACAGATGGCAGAACAGGGGGCAGCTTCCTTATCCCTGCGAGCCATTGCCCGCGAGATGGGCACATCGGCCCCTGCTATTTACCGCTATTTCCCCAATCGGGATGCCCTCGTGACGGCGCTGATCATTGATGCCTACAACTCGCTGGCAGATTCCCTGCAAGCGGCGAATGATGGGCAAGACAGCGGGGATTATAACGGCCGTTTCCGAGCCGTCACCCGCGCTTATCAGAGAATGGGCACTCAGCCACCGCGCTGAATACGCCCTCATCTACGGCACACCCATTCCTGGTTATGAAGCGCCGCGAGACGAAACCGTCATACCCGCCGTCCGTATCAATCTGGTCATTGGCTACATTCTCAACGAGGCACTGCGAGATGGCAAGCTTACGATTCCTGATGCGTATTTTAATGTCTCGCCTGACTTGCAGGCAACGTTAACTGAATTGGCCTCAATGATTCCAGAAGAGGGTGTCGACGCCGCCGGGGTTTTGCTAACTATCTATATCTTTAGCAGGCTGCATGGTCTGGTCTGGGGCGAGTTGGATGAACATTTTGCGCCCAAAATCGCCGATTCTGGCGAGCTGTTTGAGATTGAGATTTCGGAGATGTGTCAGCGCTTGAAAATCGGGTAGTCGATTAGTCTTTTAGTCGGGTAGTCTCAAAATCTTTAATGCTCAAATTGAAGTGTTTTTATGTATTCGGCGGATGTGGAAAACGGCCGTTCTGTTTATGCTGCCTGTTCATCTTTCATCCTTCATCCTTAACTTTTTTACAGGAGCTTTATCATGACCCAAACCCGTTTACGCCAGCTCACTGGCATCTTATTTATCACGGGGGCCGTTCTCATCAACGTGCCTTACACCTTGCTCATCATGAACTTTGAGTATCCCGACATTTTGCGGGAACCGGCAGGCGACATTCTGACTCAGTTCCACGCTGGCGGCACAAGCCTCATCTTCACCTGGCTGGCCTTCGCCTGGATCGGTATCCCCATCATTTTGGCAATCTTGATTTATCCACGAGCGGTCGGCGTGAAAAGACTCCGTCTTGCTGGACATCGCCACAGTCACCGGCGTCATCGCCTGGTTTGGTGCAAATCATTGGATCTGCTGCGCTGGGTTTTTGTGGTGCCTGTGCTGGCAAACATCTACGTGGATCCAACAGCCAGCGCAGCCGCCAGAGAAGCCGCCGTCATCGCTTTCCAGACTATCCATCAATACGGCGGCGTCATTTTTGGTGAGCATTTGGGGCAGTTATTCTCGATTGCCTGGACGCTTACCCTGTGTGCCGCGGCGTGGCAGTTACGCTTATTCTCCCGTTGGCTGGCTGGCTTTGGTGTTGTCAGCGCCTTGATTTATTTGCTGGCGCAAACGGAGCTATTCGCCACGGTTATCCCCGGTTTTCCAGTGGTAGCGGAAGCGGGATTGGTGGGCAGTATACTCTGGATTCTGTGGATTATCGGCGTGGGTTTCTCACTGCTGCGCCCCCAACCAGAAACGGCCGTTTCCACCCAACTTTCTACCGCTCATCTTTCATAATTCAATTTTAATCTATTAGCAGGAGATTTTTATGTCAACACATGTAATAAACAGTCAAACGGCCGTTACCACCCAGGAACGGTTCGTCCTTACCGGAAAAGAAAAGCCTTATACACTGGCAGCCATCACCGAAACCATGCCAGAACCAGCAGCCGGTTATGCCCGCGTGCAAGTGCAAACGGCAGGCGTGGCCTATGCCGATGTGATGGTACGCAAAGGGCTTGTATCCCGGTGCGCCCAAAAATCCCATGACCCCTGGTTACGACATCGCAGGCACGATTGATGCCGTTGGTGCGGGCGTAACCGGCCTGAAAATGGGGCAGCAAGTGGCGGCTATCTTGCCCAAGTTTGGCGGCTATACCCAGTTCGTGTGCGTGCCAGCAGAATTGTTGGTTCCCGTGCCAGACGGCCTGGATCCGGTGCAAACCGTCAGCATCATTCTCAACTATTTGACGGCGTACCGCATGTTGCATAGTACAACCAAAGCCAAAAAGGGCGAACGGCTGCTGGTTCACAGTGCGGCAGGCGGTGTAGGTACAGCATTACTGCAATTGGGCCAAATCGCCGGGCTGGAAATGTTTGGCACGGCTTCCAAAGGCAAACATGATATTGTGGCGGCTTATGGTGCCACGCCCATTGACTACAAAAACGAAGATTTCGCCGTCCGTATCCGCGAACTTACTCATGGCGAGGGCATCGACATTGTGTGTGACCCCATCGGCGGTGAGACGACGATCAAGTCGTACAAGTTACTGCGGCGCGGTGGGCGGTTGGTAAGTTTTGGCTTTTTGGATGCGATGGATAAGGGCGTAACGGCCGTTGCTGCCAGCATAGCCCGCGTTTTCCTCACCAAACTCAGACCAGATGGCAAGCAAATCGGTTTGTTTGGCTCCCTGCCCACCATCGCCGCCAAAGATAATAGTTGGTATCGGGAAACGTTGGCAGAGTTACTCAACATGCTCAAAAACGGTCAAATCGACCCAGTGATTGGCAAAACCATGCCGCTATCTGAAGCCTCTCAAGCGCTGGATTTACTGGAGAACGGACAGGTGCAGGGCAAGATTGTGCTGGTGGCATAGTCACGTGAAGCGTGATGCGTGATCAGAGAGGCATCACGCATCACGTTTCGGGCTGCACCCGCGAATTCCCAAAAAAAACACTAAATTCCTGCCTTCTGGCAGGAACACTATTTCGACATCGCACTCAAACCAGCGTTAAAATTCCAGGCATGGAACGAATTACCCGGACTCATGTGCTGGCCTTTATACTGCTCTGTTTGCTGACAGCCGCCGCCTTACGTTTACCCAACCTATCCGGCATTACCGGTTTGCATTACGACGAGGCCGCGAACGTCATCCTCACCGGCGAAATCAGCCGCGGCGAAAGCCATCCCATTTTCATCGAAAGTTATACCGGCAAAGAAGTTTTATTCTTCTATTTTGCGGCTGGTTTAATGCGGCTGATCGGCGAATCGATGTTTGCCCTGCGCCTGACCGGCAGCGTTTGTCGGCATGCTTACAATTGCCGCAACCTATTGGCTGGGCCGAGAATTGGGGCTGTCGCGGCGGGTGGCAATGATGGCAGTGGCATTGTTGGTAGTGAGCTTCTGGCATCTGGTGTTTAGCCGGCTGGGGTTCCGCGCTGTCAGCCAGCCTTTACTGGAGGCTTTAACAGTGGCGGCTTTGTTCCGCGGACTGCGGCGCGAGCAGTGGCGCTGGCTGGTTATCGGCGGCATTTTCCTGGGTCTGACGGGTTACACCTATCTGGCCTCGCGGATGTTTCCCGTCCTGTTGTTGCTGGCTCTGCTGCCCCTGTTGTTGAATCGCAAGCAGTGGCAGTTGCGTTGGGCACAGTTGACGGTAACGGCCGTTACCGCCCTCCTCATCCTCTCTCCCCTCCTCTATTACTTCTACAACCATGCCGCCGCTTTTTGGGTACGCATTGGGCAGGTCGGCACTGCCGCCAATGGGCTGACCCCGCTGGGTGGCTACCTGCGTGCGCTAGAGATGTTCTTCCTGCGCGGCGACCCGTATATTCGTTTTAATGTGCCAGAACGGCCGTTATTCAGCTTATTGTGGGGCACATTGATGGTCGGCGGCTGGATTTTCACGCTGACTTCGTGGAAACGACTGCGAACCGATTGGCAGCGCTCGGCGGCACTCTTACTGCTGTTGGCGCCCTTGATCATGATTTTGCCCACAGCCCTGGCGACCAACGAGATTTTGCCCAGCAACCTACGCGCCATTGGCATGATACCGTTCCTATTCTATCTGCCAGCCATCGGCCTGGAAGCCCTGCTCCAAGAGATAGCAAACCGATACCAGCGTCCTGAATTGATGACACGCGGTTTTCTGACCATAGCGTTGGTATTTTTACTGGTGGAAGGTGTTTTCACCGCCCAGACCTATTTTCTGGAATGGGGCGTCGATCCGGCACTGTTTTATGAGACGGATGGAGACTTAATGGACGTTGCCGCCTTCCTCAACAAACAATCCCTGGCTGACCAGACCACCTACGTCGCCGCCAAATATTACCAGCCGCCCACCATCGCCGCCTTGAGCGAGAATTACAGCGCCCTCAAATGGCTGACAGAAAGCAAGGCGCTGGTACTGCCTGCCGCTGGCTCCGCATTATACGTTTTCCCCCACTCCAGCCCCCTGCCAACCTGGGCCGAACCGTTTTTGGCGACGGCAGATCTCGTGGAGAGCAACGATTCGTTTGCCGCCTACCACCTGGCTGCCGCCCCAACCATCGCGCCACCCAATCCCCAATCAGTCAATTTTGGCTCCATGGTGACGCTGTTAGGCTATGAAGTTGAGGCCGCGCCCGCTGGCGAAACGATGCCGGTGACGCTTTATTGGCGCGTTGACGGTGTGCCTGGCGCCGAGTACCAGCCGTTTCTCCACCTGGAAGACCAATGGGGTACTCGCTGGGGTCAGGCAGAGGCGTTTGCTTATCCGGTGGCGCAGTGGGAACCGGGGGAAGTGGTCGTGCAGCATGTGGATTTGCCCGTGACAGCGGGCGCGCCTCCTGGCGATTACCAGGTGCGCGTCGGCTTTTTTAACCAGGATTCTGGGGATAGACTGCCGGTTGTGGATGAAAACGGCCGTTATGCCGGCAACAGCATCCTCATCGAAAACGCGCCCGTCCAGGTCGGCACGCCACCCAATCCACTGCCCCAACCACCCATCATAGTCGGCGAAGAAGTACAGCCCGGACTGGAACTGCTCGGCTACCAATGGGGCAATACCGCACTGACCACCGGCGAAACCATCGACGTGGCCCTGTGGTGGCTGGCTACCAAACAACAAACCGGCCTGACCACCCGCCTGGAACTGTACAAACGGGATAATACCGGCCGCATCTTGGGCGCAACCAAACCCAATCACGGCACTTACCCCTTTGAAAGCTGGGAAACGCCCCAATTCCTCATCGACAACCTCTCCATGCCCCTGCCCGACAACATACCAGATGGCGAATACCGCATCCAACTCCACCTATTTGATGGCGGCGACGACTCAGTTTACAAGCAAGATTTAGGCTGGATTACGGTGACGCAAACGGAAAGGATGTTTGAGATAGCGGGAATGGAAACGGCCGTTAACAGCACCTTCGGCAATGAAATCAAACTACTTGGCTACAACCTGTCACCCAACGCCAACGGCTACGTACTCGACCTCATCTGGCAAGCCCAAACCACACCCGCCGCCGACTACACCGTCTTCGTCCACGTCCTCAACCCGGATGGCACCTGCTGCGCCTGGCAGCAAGACGCCATGCCCCAGCAAAACACCTACCCCACCACCCGCTGGCTCCCAAACGAGATAGTCGTCGATTCTTATCAAATTGTATTACCAGAAGATGCGGAACCAGGAAAGTATCAGATTGAAGTCGGTTTATACATTGCCGAAAACGGAACCCGACTGCAAGTGCAAGGAGCTAATGGCGAAACAAGTGATGTGGTTTATTTAGCACCAGTTATCGTGCCATAAATCAGAAAATCTTACCCAATCATTAATCCTTTATCTTCATCGTAAGGTCAATTTACTATATTTTTTACTAATATCGTCAAAAAAGTTAGGTAAAAGCGGGAAAGTTATTGGAAATAAAATTGTGCGAAACCCGCTTTTCCTTGAAGGAAACCACAATTTTACGTATTGGTAATTTTAAAAACTTTTTGTGGTTTACCTAAATTGGTCGCTATTTAAGAATAAATTAAATTCCAGTTCGCAATGGCTTTATTGCCTAAATCAAACACGCCAAAAAAGATAAAAAAACAACGAAACCAGATTCTGATTGATAGGGGGGCTTTTACCAAATGAACCAGTCCAAAGTCACATTAAACGATCTAGCCTTATTTGGTAACAAACCAATATTTAGCGAAAAGCTTCATGTAGGTCGGCCAAATATTGGAGATCGGGACAAACTTTTTGCTCGTTTAAAGGATATGCTCGATCGTCGCTGGCTGACAAACCATGGTCCCGTCGTGAAAGAATTTGAAAGAACAGTTGCTGAATTGCTCGATGTAAAACACGCAATTTCAGTATGCAATGCAACTATCGGTCTAGAAATCGCTATCAATGCTTTAGGGTTGAAAGGCGAAGTAATTGTGCCGTCATTCACCTTTATTGCCACGACCCATGCAATCCGCCGACAAAATATTGTGCCGATATTCTGCGATGTTGATCCTGTAACACAAAATATTGATCCACACAAAATAGAAGCTCTGATTACTCCGCGCACAACTGGCATTGTAGGGGTGCATCTATGGGGAAGACCTTGTGATATTGATGCCATCTCCGTGATAGCCAAACGTTATGATTTAAAAGTCCTATATGATGCGGCTCATGCATTCAATTGCTCATACCAGGGAGAAATGCTTGGGAATTTTGGTAACGCTGAAGTGTTTAGCTTTCATGCCACAAAATTTTTAAACGCATTTGAAGGTGGCATGGTCACTACCAATGATGACGAAATTGGCAGGAAAGTGCGCTCCCTAAGCAATTTTGGTTACAGCGAACACGATCATATTGAGTGTGCCGGTACAAATGGAAAGATGAGTGAGATATCGGCAGCAATGGGTCTAACTGGGCTAGAAAGCATGGATACGTTCATTCAAACGAATCATCAGAATTATTTACAGTACAAAAACGGATTAAAAGATATCCCAGGAATACATCTGATCGATTATGATCCAAAAGAAAAAAACAACTGCCAATATATTGTGGTTGAAGTAGATAGGAATATAACCGATTTATCCCGCGATAATCTACACGCTATTTTAACCGCAGAAAATGTATTAGCACGTAAATATTTCAGCCCAGGCTGTCATCGTGCCGAGCCTTATTTAACTGAGCAACCCGACGCAGGCAATCATTTGCCAATAACGGAGATTTTATCTGATAACGTGCTTGCATTTCCAAATGGAACGGCCGTTTCCCAACAAGAAATTAATGGTATTTGTCAATTGATAAGATTTTCCATTCAACATGCTCAAGCAATTAATGAGCTAATTGCAACCAAGCAATCTCTATAACCAATAAACATTCCATATTGCTCTTAGCAACTTCAAAACACTACCTATCTAAAAGGCAACTATGAAAATTTCCGTTTGTATTCCAGCTTATCGTCCAAACACACTGAACACCCCTATCGAATCCCTGCTAAAACAAACATGGGATGATTGGGAACTCCTAGTCGTTGGGCAAGGTAACAGAGATGACGAACGCACAAAATCAGTCATTGAACTGACGGAAACGTATTCTGACAAAGATGCTCGGATTAAATATGTGCATTCAGATGCTGTGGGACATAGTAATGTTGTCAATCTAGGCATTCAAACTGCTACAAGCGATATTATTGCCCTGATAGATGATGATTGTGAAGCCCAAGAAGATTGGTTAGAAACAACAGCCAATTATTATGAAAAATATCCCGAGGTAAAGCTGATTGGGGGGAGTGTCCTTTTACCAAAGGCCGAAAAACGACTGGGCGTATGTCCATTCATTATTCCCTCTGAGGTTATATATGATCCTGTTAAAATGAACAGGACACCCCCTGTTGGTTGGGATTGGATAAGCGCCAACGTTAGTTTCAGAAAAGAAACAGCAATTTTAAATGGCCCCTTTGACCCGCACATCGGGTCCGGCACAATATTTCCGGCAGCCGGTGAAACTGACTATAAATTCCGGTTAGAGCGAAAAGGTGTCATTATGCTTACCACACCAAAAATCGCTGTCTTGCATAAATATGGCTACCGGTATGGAATGAAAGCGATTATGCAGCATGGCTATAATTATGCTACGGGAAATGGGGCGTTAGCAGGAAAGCTGACCCTAATGGGTGACGTGCGTGGAAAGCAATGGTTTGATTTAACAAAAAATGATCGGTTACTAGGATGGTTAAAGCCTTTCCGCCCTCACCGAATCCCAGTTAATTTAATCCAATTTCGCAATTACTATAACGCTTATCATTATTGTATTAAAAACTATAGTGTTAAAAACGAGTTGTTATTTCCTAAAAGGTAAGTTTGAAAGGGATTAATAGAAACGGCCGTTACCCCTAATTACTCATTCCCCTCAATCCAAAAACCCTCATCCGCCGCCGGATACGATCCCAACACCTTCAAAAACGACGCCTTCTTCAGAATGCCCAACATCGCTTCACGCACTTGCGGATCATCCTCATGCCCTTCAAAATCCACGTAAAATAGATAATGCCAGGGTCGGTTGCGGCGTGGACGGGATTCAATCTTGGTCAGATTAAGGTTGTGGTTCGCCAACTCACCCATCACCTCATACAACGCCCCAGGTACATGGCGTGTCGTAAACACAATCGAGGTCTTGCTCGGGTCTTGGCGCGGCGGGTCTTCTTTGCCCAACACAAAAAACCGCGTGAAATTAAAATCCAAGTCTTCCAAATTACGCACCAAAATTTCCAGATTATACGTTTGCGCGGCCAATTCACTGGCAATAGCGGCCGTACCCGGTTCTGGGTTTGCGGCTAAATCTCGGGCAGCTCCGGCCGTATCATAATAAATCACCGGCTCAATGCCCAGCCGTGTCAACGTGCGTTCGCATTGAGAAAGGGCTTGCGGATGGGATTTCGCTTGTTGAATCTCGCTCAATTTAGTACCGGCCGGCGCCATCAAACAATGCTCCACGCGCACAATCGCTTCCGCCTGCACAGAAAGGTCATGGTCTACCAGCAAGTCATAAGCCGGAATCACCGTCCCAGCCAGCGAGTTCTCCACAGGCAGCATACCCTTCGACGCCTTACCCTCATGCAGTGCCTCAAAAACCTCCACAAAACTGCGGCAAGGCAGCGTGCGGGTATCCTCCCCAAAATGTTTGCGTACAGCCTGCTCAGAATACGCTCCTGGTTCGCCCTGAAAAGCAACAATCAATTCTTTAGCCATCACCCACGCTTCCTTTTTCACCACAGAAAATGCGAAAAATACGAACAAAAAGCCGTATCATCTTCAGATGTTCATTTGTATTTACAGACCCTAAGGGTTTAGTCTCGAGCAATTTAACTTTACGATAGCTCAAACCCTTAGGGTCTCTCGACTAAAAACCAACACCCATACAATTGCTTTCATTTATAAAAATCCTGCTAAGTATACAAAGGAAAACAACAAGAGACACGCCCACCCAAATGCCGGATCACAATTCCATTCTGGGCAAAAAAATGTTATATTATGCGAAGGCGTCAGCACCCACGAAAATCCCAACGAACCAACACGCCAACGGGTTGAGCCGGAACCCCACCAGTCTACTCCGGTAAGATTTGTTTAAAGATTAGCTTAAGCAATTACCTACTTAACCACACAAGGAGAGGAACCACATGAGCACCACATATGCTGACAAACCTTGGCTCAAGCACTACGAAGAAGGCGTGGCAAAAACCATCACATTGCCAGACAAAACTATCATCGACATGCTTGATGAAAGCGCAAAAAAGCACCCCGGGCAGATAGCCCTATTTTTTAAAGGTAAAAAAATCACGTTCCGTGAATACAAAGAACAGACAGATGCATTGGCTGCGGCTCTCGTTGCCAGTGGGTTCAAGAAAGGGGATCGTGCCGTCATTTATATGGCAAACACTCCTCAATTTGTAATCAGCTACTTTGGTATTATGAAAGCAGGTGGCATTGTCATTGCTACCAATCCGCTTTATACCGAACGAGAATTGGAACATCAACTGGCAGATTGTGGGGCTGAAACCGTTTTTGTGATGAGCCGCTATTATCAATTGCTCAAAAATGTACAGAAAAAAGGCAATACACAAGTCAAACGTATCATTGTCACCAATATCAAAGATTATTTCCCCAAAAAGCTCAGTATTCTCTTTACGCTACTCAAAGAGAAAAAAGGGGGCGATGACGCCAAACCTGAAGGCAGCGACATGGCGTTCAAAGATTTTATTGCCATGGGCAAAAAGGCGGCGCCTCCCAAAATTTCCATTACGGTTGATGATTTGGCTATGCTGCAATATACAGGCGGCACAACAGGGTTAGCAAAAGGGGCTGTCGGTTTACATGGCAATTTGTCGGCCAATATTGAGATGCTCAAGGAATGGTTGGAATGGGAAGATGGAAAAGAAGGTTTTATGGGCGCTATCCCCTTCTTTCATTCATACGGCATGATCACCGCTTTGATTTTTTCGGCAGCTATCGCAGGTACGCTTTACATCGTTCCTGATCCTCGTGACCAGAAAGATTTACTCAGTACCATCGACAAGTACAAGCCAACGCTCTTCCCCGGTGTGCCAGCCATGTATATCGCCATCAACAACAATCCAGACGTTGCGGCTGGTAAATATGATGTCACTTCGATTCGAGCCTGTATTTCTGGCTCTGCGCCGCTGCTCATGGAAACAAAACGTGAGTTTGAAAGGCTGACTGGCGGCAATTTGGTGGAAGGCTACGGCATGACAGAAACGTTCGTGGCTACCCATTGCAATCCCATCAAAGGGGAAAATCGTGAAGGCTCGATTGGTTTGCCCCTGCCTAATGTGGAATGTCGCATTGTGGACGTGGTGAACGGTGAAGATGATATGCCCGTTGGGGAAATCGGCGAACTGATTATGAAAAGCCCAACCATCATGAAGGGGTATTGGAATATGCCCACAGAAACGGCAAATTCACTGCGTGATGGCTGGCTCTTTACTGGCGACATTACACGCATGGATGAGGACGGCTATTTTTACATCGAAGACCGCAAGAAGGATATGATTATTGTGGGTGGTTATAATGTTTATCCTCGTGAAGTGGAAGAGGTGCTGGTTACGCATCCGGCGGTGATGGAAGCGGCCGTGGCTGGTGTGCCAGATCCGAAACGCGGGCGAAACAGTTGTGGCCTGGATTGTGAAGAAACCGGGAGATGCTACCACGGAAGATGAAATCAAAACGTGGAGTAAAACGCTGTTAGCCGCCTACAAATATCCGCGTGTCATCATTTTCCGTGATGAGCTGCCAAAAACAACGGTGGGCAAGGTACTCAAGCGGGATTTGGTAAAAGAAGAGAAAGAGAAATTGGCATCTGCCTAAATTCTTCAGGTACCCGTTCAGTCCACACCGTCATTCCCGCTAAAAATGTGCGGGAATGACAACTTTGTCAGCAAGGGGGGTGTGAACGATTACTTCTTCAGAGAGAAATGTTCAATTGATCTTGGACCTTGGAAATGATTCCAGGGTCTTTTTTTGGGAGATGACAGATTGTTGAGACGTAATGTTTTTGTTAACTAAAGTTTGATAGGTTGATGGTTGCAGGAAATTTCAATGGGTAGGCATTCAAATTTATGACTGTTTTTGAATTTAGTAAAAGTGTGCAGTGGCACCCCCATGTCGGCGATCCCACTTTCTTGGCTTGGCTGACTGTGTTGGTTTATGTGTTGGCGGCCGTGGCTTGTGCAATTTGTGCCTGGCGTGCAGAACGTATTTTTGGAGATGATCATGTGTGGCAGCATCGTTTGATTTGGGGA
The DNA here is from genome assembly GCA_963747345.1 of uncultured Chloroflexia bacterium. Taxonomy (GTDB): domain Bacteria; phylum Chloroflexota; class Anaerolineae; order Promineifilales; family Promineifilaceae. The sequence continues at coordinate 68,340 of CAVVFA010000037.1, forward strand.
GCAATGGCTGTTGGACTTCTGTTTTTAGGCTTTAACAAGCAGCTTGATTTGCAATCCTGGTTCACCGCCACTATCAAGAGTTATGCCTGGGAGTATGGCTTGTATGATTTAGGACGACGTGCACAGGTGTATTTTATTGCAGGTATGGCCTTGGTCAGTCTGGTTATTTTTGTGGTGATTGCCTGGACGTTCCGACATGTGTGGCGGCATTATTGGCTTTTGTTATTAGGATTGGTATTTATTGCCCGCTTTATCATTACACGGGCTGCTGGCTTTTACGGGATATCACTGCCTAGACTGTCTCAATTTACGGGCGGTTTTCAGATTACGTGGATGCTGGAAATTGCAGGTGCGTTGGTCATTGGCTTGGCGGCTTATTCAAATATTCGGCGTGGACAAAAAAGGGAAGAAGGTAATGAATGAGGCAATGTGGTGGTTGACGGTGGCGGGGTATTGGGTAACGGCCGTTCTCTGTACAATCGCCGCCCTAAAACAAAAAACACATAAAGGCGAGCGAAACACCTGGTGGGGTCTGGCGGCAAGTATTTTCATACTGGGCATCAACAAACAGCAAAATCTCACCGGTATACTCACTAACCTGGGTCGTCAAAATGCATTTCAGGGAAATTGGTACAGCTCGCGTTCAGGGCTGCAACTACTGCTAGTTGGCGTTTTTCTCCTGGTGGGTCTCGTTTTGTTTGTGCGCTTAGTTCGGCATCGGCACGCAGTTAGCAAGTTGCAATGGATTGCCATTGTCGGCGTTATCTTCTTGTTTAGCTTTGCCCTCATTCGAGCCGTATCGCTGCATACAATTGATGCGTTTTTGTACACCTACATTGCAGGTTTGCAACCGAATTGGATTGTAGAATTAGGGGGGATTACATTGGTGGCGGGGCCAGCAATTGTGACGTTGGTTAGGTAAAAGCGGGAAAGTTTTCGGAAATAAAATTGCGCGAAACCCGCTTTTCCTTAAAGGAAACCACAATTTTGCGTGACGGTAATTTTGAAAACTTTCTGTGGTTTACCTAAGAAGGAATAAAAAGAGAGGGGAGATTGATTGTACGCTAATCTCTACTCTCTACTCTCCTGTTTGTTCGTGCCGGATGCAGCGCCCGCCACAATGGCCCATCCTGGCGCAGTCCACGCCGATCCAGGTCACTGTTGGCGAGGATAATACCGCCAGTGCAGCGATTGGTGAGGCCCCGAATGATGCGGCTAAGAAGCTGGTTACGCATGGCAAAATCGTCATCGCTGATCCACGGTTCATCGGGGGGACGGCTTTGGGCGAGGACGAAGGCATTGCTCAACGGCTGATTGGGAATCGCCCACCAGCCCTGGTCGGCCGCTTCCAGCCACACTTGCACTTGCACCGATTTCCCCGTCAACAAATAGCCATACATCGTCGAAATTTGAATGCCGTCGGGGTCGGGTGGGTCGCCTAAATCGGGGGGATTGGCGGTGACGAGACCCTGATTGATGCCATCGATGAAAGCTGTGCCAATCGCGGCGGGCGTGCGCAGCCCCAACGCTTCGGCCGATTGGCGCAAGCGGGTGGCGGACTGCACGAGCCAGTCACACACGGCCGCGCCCGACAAATCTGGCTTCGGTTGGAAACGGGGCTGCGCCAGCAAATCGTTGAAGAGGTTGTAGAGGAAGGCATCGAGGGTAAAACGGCCGTTACTCCCCACCAACCATTCCCTTAATTCCTCCACCAAATCCACAAATTCCAGCCCAATGCGTTCACCCAGTTGGTCTGGCAGCTCACTCACCGGCAGCAGCCGGATTTCTTCCGCCACGTACAGGCGGTCTACAACCAATTGAGCGCGAGCCGGATCCAAATCACAAATACTAAGTGACAAGGCTTCAGCCACATCAAAGCGGGAGGGCGCAATTTGCCAATCGGGATGAGCCAGCGCCAGCCAGGTAAGCCAGGCACGGATACGCGGCTCTTCACGCGGACTCGACCGCCGCCGCAGGAAGAAATAAGGCAGTTTGGCTTGCTGGAACGCCTGCGCCAACAAGTACCGCATCGCGCCATCCAAATACGGGGCGACGATGGCAATTTGGTTAGTAGGAATGCCTTGTTCATGCACCAACTCTTGCAAGACTGGGGCTAACTGGGCCACCATTTCTCGACGATAACGGCCGTTTACCACCCCCAGCACGCCCTTTTCTGCCCCAATGGTGGGTTCAGTCGTGTGCATGAGATAATTTTCAACGAGATTGGAAACGGCCGTTAAGTCAGCCGTCGTCACAAAATTCTCAGTGAAATCGAAGGCGCGGTCACACTGCAAACGGAAGCGATTCGCGCCGAGGGGGTCAGCCGCCATGAAGCGTTTGTAGCCGCCGCCCGCGTCATAAGCGATGGCGGTGGTTTGCGTAAAACGCATCAAATTGGTGATGAAATTCTGTCCGGCAGGCGTTTGTTCTTCCACGTTGTCGATGAGCAGATGGCGGAACCGTTCTTCAAAATAGCGGTGAAATTCGGCATGTTTGACCAACTGGGTATCAAATACTTCTACGACCAGCGATAAATCGAGCAGGCTGTTGTCCAGGCAAACTTTGCGGAATTTGTGAACGGCCGTTTCCGCATCATGCAAATGGCGAACTCGTTCCGGCTCGCCCGTCCAGGTGATAATCTGGCGTTGAATCGCTTCATTCAGGCTCAAGCCGTTGAGCGCCGCCCGGTTGAGCGTGTCCAGCAGTTGGCTCACAATTTGCTGCGGGCGCAGGCGCAAATCAGAAAACGCGCCGTCTGCCAGCATCGGGGTGACGGTGTACCACATGAGCAGTTGCGCCAAGTCGTAGCTCAACACGGTGGGGGGCTGGAACGGCCGCGCAAACCCAGCCGAACGGGCAACCAGCGGCCAAAACAGCGCCACCATATCTTGCGCCAGTCGGTTGTAGGTTGTGATTTTCAGATCAGCGTATGGCCCCAACCCTGATTGATGCACCGCGTCCAAATAGTCGGCTTGATGGCTCAGTTCGGCGACCAAAACCAGCATGGTATAAGCCGGTTCGCCGCTGTCGAGCAAGTGGAGCAAGCGCTGCTGCAACGCCGTCGTTTTGCCTGTCCCTGCCGCACCCAGCCAGAAACTTGTTTTGTCAGCGGAAATGGCTTGGGATTGAACGGCCGTTAATTCAAAATTTAGCATAGGAAATATAGATTAAATGGGTTGCAGGGTTGCAGGGTTGCAGGGTTGCAGGGTTGCAGGGTTGCAGGGTTGCAGGGTTGCAGGGTTAGGGTTGCAGGGTTGCAGGGTTGCAGGGTTGCAGGGTTGCAGGGTTGCAGGGTTGCAGGGTTGCAGGGTTGCAGGGTTGCAGGGTTGCAGGGTTCGGACATACTTTTAAATTCCCCAAGGTAATTTTTACCTGCCACTTTGCCCGACTTTGCCACCTTGCCACCTTACTACGCTTCACGGTAACGTAGATGGACCGCACCCAGGTGAATTTCGTCACCGTCCATGAGTTGGATGCCATATTCTGGCACTTGCTGCTCATTGACCCAGGTGCCGCTAGTGGAGTGTTCGTCGAAGATGCGGTAATGTGCACCCTCAAGATGTAACGTGGCATGAACGCGGGAAACCGTGATGTCATTTTCAAAGGCAATATCAGATTGCGCGGAAGAACGTCCCAAACTGACCTGACTCGCTTTAAGTTCCACATAATCCGTCATCCGTGTCACCGCTTCCAGAATTTCCAGATAGGCAAGCGGCACAGTCGATGTGACGATGGGTTGGCTGTCGGATTTGGCCGATGGTGTGGATGGCGTCAACGGTTGATTATACGATTCTGAACTTCCCGAAACGGCCGTTTTACTACCCCGTTTTGGCATCTTCACCTTCGACAGCAAATCATAGCGGCGCACCAGATAGAAGGCCACCAGCACAATCGCCACCAGCAGCACCAGCCAAATCAGCCAGGAGAACGACGACCCGCCAATACCACCGGCATCCAATTCTGCTGGCACATCACGGCTGCCTTCCTGCACTGTCAAATTGACGGCGGGGCTGGTGACCGGTATGCCTTGCTCGTCCAGCACCGCCACCTGCACCGTGTTTTCACCAAAGACAAGATTATCGATTTCAGCTTCAAAATCGTTGATGTTTTGCACCGGAATATCGGCCACAACCGCACCGTTCACCACAAGCTGCGCGGCTTCTAACTTGCGTTCAATGCCATCCAGCCACGTAACCGTCGTGGCAAAACGCAATTTCACCGGGTTGTCTAAGTTGGGCAAGGACATCAGGCGGCTTTCAATGGGCAGTTCGATGGTAACGCTAGGCACAGTCGTGGAAACTTCTACGGAAGTGGTCGCTTGCACGTCTGGATTGTCTGAGAGACTAAGGGCGATTTCTAGATTGCCACCGGCTGGGTTATCCATCAGGTAGCTCAATTTAATATGATCACGCAGGCCGGTGATCCGGTTCCAGATTTGGGCTAAATCGGCGGGGTTGCTTAACTGAACGGCCGTTCCCCGAGACCCACGTGACACCTCAGCCAAATAATCACGCCCAATGCTCAATCCACCCAATTCTGTGTTATCCAGCCACACAGTATGGATGGGAATACCCAAATTCGCCGCATTCGGCGCCACATCTTTCGTCGTGAACTGCGAACTAACCACATCCGTGCCGTCAGACATGACAACCAACGCTTCCTGCATCAGCGGATTGGGTTTCAAACTATCCATTTGATTAAGCATACTCATGGTGCTGTCTACCAATGCCGTCGCCCCCGTTTCTGGCTCTAACGGCACAGCGAACGCATTTTGCACACTGTTGTAAAAATTCGTAGGCGCTAATACCTCGATCGGCCCCGATTCGCCGATTTTGTAGATGGCGACATAGTCCGTGCCTTCCGCCATATTGCCCGCCGACGCATATTGCAAAATCGCTTGCTGAATCGCCGGAATCTGCTCAGACACACCACCCGGCACATCAATGAGGAACACCGTCAACGTGCCGACAGGCGTGGAACCTGTCACTTGAAAATTGACAGGCACTCCATTTTCTGTGAGAACCGCGCCACCGCCATTGAAATCAATCGCATTGCCTTGACCATCCATGCCCACAACTTGCACTTGAATGGTTGGCGGACTGGAGGCATCCGTGCCCGTTATTGCCAAGTATGGCAGCGTGGTTGGCACGGCATCATCCTGAGCCTGAACGCGCACACCAGTCAGACACAATAAAACGATTATGTTAACTAAAATCAGAGTGGGGAAGGTGCTTTTTTTGAGATTCATAGAAGGAGTCCTTAGCTTTCTCTTACCGTGTTATAATAGCAAACGTGGGGCAAAAAGTAAACATAATGAACAACCAATTCCCCCAGAAAAACGGTCAAAAAGAAACCAATGAGATTGCATAATCGCCGTCAACACTCAACCCGATTGCTGTTAGCCCTGACACGTTTTAGAAACCTGTCGGGCCTATTCCTATTTTTTGTGGGGCTAATCGCTATTTCAGCCAACGCGGTGCAGACCGTTTTCAGCCAGGAACCGCCAACAGATCTCATCCAAATTATTGACATTGACGATTCTGAATTCCCGCTAGTCCGAGTCAATTTATTTACCATCAGCCAGCAAGGGGGCAGCGTTGATTTAGGCGGCGCCAGTCTGCGTGAAAATGGCATTCCGGTGGCGTATGAGACAACAGCTACCGACATGGGACTAGATGCTATTTTTGTCATCGATGCCAACGAGACGCTGTTTATGGACGATAACGGCGATGGCCTTACCCGTGCCGACCAGGTGGTCGCTAGCATCAACCAGTTTGCCAGTGCCATTTTGCGCCCGGAACTAGACACGGTGTCGGTGATTGTGCCGGATGAGAGTGGGGTAAACGGCCGTTTCCTCATCCAAAACAGCGCCGACGCCCAAGCCATCACCGACGCCCTCACCAGTTACACCCCGCTCGGGACGTGGCCTACGCCCCTGCAAGACATGCTCAGTCAGGCAGTTGAACAGGCGGTACAGTCGAAGGAAAACGGCCGTTATCCTGCCATTCTCCTCTTCACCGACGCCGGACGCATTCATTTACAGCTCGACTACGACCAACTGCTCCAATCCGCGCAGGCCCACGACATCCCCATCTCCGGTGCGATTTTAGGCACGCAAGCCACCGAAGAAGAACTGTTCCGCATCAATCGCCTGACCCAAGCCACACGCGGCACCACCCTTTCCATGCCAGAAACCGCAGCCATCGATCCGCTGTTTGCCCAATGGCAGCAGCAAGGGCAGCAGCCGCAATTGCAGTACCAATCGCTGCAAAACAAGGCCGGCCAATATCCCATCGCCCTCAATGTGGGGCAGCAGCGCGTTACCAGCGAACTCGACCTGAACCTGCTGCCCCCCACCCTCACGCTGCAACCCACCAGTACTGAAATCACCCGCACCGGCCCTGCTTACGACACGCCCGTCAGCGACCTGGAACCCAAGCAGACCATCATCCCGGTGCAAATCAGTTGGCCGGATGAGAAACCACGTGACTTAACGGCCGTTGTCTGGCAAGTTAATGGCGTGCGGCAGCCGCAAATGAACACACTCGCTCCCAATGCGGCAGGCCAACTCATGCTCAGTTGGAATATAGAGCTGCTGGACGAAGGCCGTTACGAATTTGTCGTCGATGCCGTGGATGAACTGGGGTTCACGGCCAAAAGCGAACTTGTCACTCTGGAGATTGTCACGGAACGGCCGTTGTCCCCCACATCCACGCCGCAGCCCACTGCCACGCCCCAACCAGAACCGATTACCGCCGAGAGCATGAACCTCTCATTGTGGTTGCCGGTTTTGGGAATTTTGGGATTAACGGCCGTTGTCCTCATCTTCATCCACAGCCGCCGCCAGTCCTCAGATTCCCCCACAGACGATGACACACCCGACCCCACCACCCTGCCACCGCTGCCAGCAGAACCCACAGCGCCACCCACCACCCGCTACGCCGCTTACCTGGATCCGCTCAACCAGCCAGACGCCACCCCCATCCTGCTAGAAGGCGACAACATCATCATTGGCCGCGACGAAGCAGAAGCTACCCTCATCTTGACTGACAAGAGCGTTGCCCTGCTCCACGCCCGCATCGCCCACCAAAACGAGCATTACTGGCTCTACGACGAAGGCAGCGCCCACGGCACCTACCTCAACTACACCCGCCTCGGCCTCGCCCCCCAAGCCATCACCGACAACGATGTCATCAGCATCGGCCGTCTCCAGTTCCGCTTTAAACTGCGCATAACGCCGCTTGATCCACCTGCAACAGCATCCGAGGAGTAAAAACGGCTGTTATTCGATCCGCTAATCCTAACTTGAATAAACTAGAAAAGATTTATCCGCAGATGGTGCAGATTTTTCTTTAATTTGCGTCATCTGCGGACGATTTTCTTGTTGTTTGTACAAGAAGTTCATTGTTAACTTACTCATATCTCAACTAAAAAGGATACCCGTTCAATCCCCACCGTCATACCCGCAGTCAGTAAGCGGGAATAACAACTTTGTCAGCAAGGGGGTGAACGATTTCTAAAAAGGCTTCAATTATGCCCCAACGACAAGCAATCATCTTCGATATGGACGGCCTGATGGTCGATAGTGAACCGCTGGCCCGCCATGCCTGGAACCAAGTTTTGCAAGCGCACAGTTTTCGCATGACCGACAATGTTTATCGCCAAATGATTGGCCGCCGCACCGATAAAGCCGGACAAATCTTGCTAGAAAACTACCCGCTGCCTATGGCACTTAATGAATTAGTTGATCAAAAAACTACCATTTTCCACGATATCCGAGCGCAAGGCGTGCCGGCCATGCCCGGGCTGATGGCACTGCAAGCCGTCATCAAAGAGCGCGGCATCCCCTGGGCGGTAGCAACCTCCAGTCCACGAGAGCACGCTGAAATCATCCTGGCGCAACTTGGCCTTACTGAAGATTGCCACGCCATCGCCGCGGGCAACGAGGTAGCGCACGGCAAACCCGCCCCAGACATCTATCTATTGGCTGCTGAACGGTTGGGCATCGACCCCACAGTCTGCCTGGCACTGGAAGATTCGGAGCCAGGCTGTCAGGCAGCAAACGCAGCCGGGATGACTGTCATTGCCATCCCAAATGGGGAAACGAAAACGGCCGTTTTCTCTTGTGCCGCCATTCGTTATTCCTCCCTGAACCAGGTTGTGACACACTTGGATGAGTTATTGATCCTTTAATTATTCGCTTCAAGAAACAGCCAAAACCCCACAAATTATTAAACACGGTTGTAAAATATTGGGCAAAGGCGTTTTAATTGCGTACAATGGCATGGTTAAGCTAGTACCTAGTTACTAGCGTTTTTGCGCCAGGTCTACATGCAATCATTACAAAACACTTGGCATTACTGACTGGAGGAATTTCATGTTTCGGCGATTTGGGGTGAACTTCGCCGTATTGTCAATCGGATTAGATGCAGCATTGACATTACTGGCTTTTCTTCTTGCTATTTTCCTGAGACCACAGCTTCCACATCTTCCTTTTTTGGTACAAGTAAATAACACAGTTGTGCCGTTCATTTTGTATTTTATCGTACCGCTATTATGGGTTTCCACGTTTTTATTCGCTTCTGTTTACGATCCTAAACGCATCTACAAAATTGTAGACGAATTACAATTGGTTACCCTGGCAACGGCATTTGCCGCGCTCCTTTTTGCCGGATTGCTTTATCTAGCATTCCGCAATTTTTCCCGCTATTTGTTTATCACCTTTGTCTTGATGGATCTCACGTTCCTGATTAGCTGGCGTGTTTTAGCCAGAGCATGGCTCAAAATGGGACACATACGGGCGGCTGATGAACGGCGTATTCTTATCGTCGGCGGGGGCGAAGTGGGACAGCGTGTCGGCGATTTGATCCACCAAAACAGGATGCCTAACTTATCTTTGCTGGGGTATTTGGATGATAACGGCCGTTCTGAAAACTTAAACTCTCCGCTTTTGGGGAAAATCAGTGACGCCAGACGAGTGGTCAAACAATACCATATCAATGATGTCGTCATTGCCTTGCCCCGCGAAGCGTATGGCGAGGTCAACAAACTGGTGCTCAGCTTAAATGAACTGCCCGTGCAACTGCGTGTTATCCCCGACTATTTCAGCCTGACACTTTATCGTGCTTCTGTAGACGATTTCAGCGGTATTCCCATGATCAACTTGCGGGCTCCGATGCTGAATGATTATCAACGCCTCGTCAAACGGATGTTTGATCTAACCTTTGGCTCCTTGATCACCCTAATAGCCTTACCCATCATGGGCATCGTTGCCCTGGCGGTGAAATTTGATTCGCCAGGACCTGTCATTTTCAGGCAAGCACGGGTCGGCGAGAACGGTCAAATTTTCTACATGTTCAAGTTCCGTTCCATGGTCGAAGATGCCGAAAAGTTACAAGATGACGTATCAATCAAAAAAGCCAACGGGGACATCATCCATAAGCATCCCAATGATCCACGCGTAACATCCGTGGGTAAGTTTATTCGCCGCACCAGCTTAGATGAACTGCCGCAACTGTTCAATGTGCTCTTTGGCACCATGAGCCTGGTTGGCCCCCGCCCGGAATTACCCTGGCTGCTCAATCAATATGACCTCTGGCAGCACAAGCGCTTCGCTGTGCCGCAGGGGATGACGGGCTGGTGGCAAGTAAACGGCCGTTCCGACAAACTGATGCACCAAAATGTAGAAGACGACCTCTATTATGTGCAAAATTATTCACTTTGGATGGACATCTATATTTTATTCAAAACGCCATGGGTGGTTCTACGCGGAAAAGGGGCTTATTGACCCTAAAATTTGAACCAAATATGAATGGTATGCATAAAAAGGTTTGTAATCTCTTACAAACCTTTTTTGTTTTCAGTAACCGCGACATCCTTGCCGCGGCTACACCCCAAAATTGTAAAGATGGATTAGTGATAGAATGAACCAGGCTCCTTTTTGTTTTCAGAGCAGCGGTCGGTTTGTGACTATTGGGTCGGTGTTGGGAGCGCAGGAATTACAGTCGCACGCGGCACAATCGTTTCTGCACCTTCCGGAATCTCAATGGCCTCGCCAATAACCCACCCTGGCTCCCCATTCACACAACAAATTTGCCACCAGCTACTATCTGATATGCGCCCCGTCAATTCAACTTGTTCACCTTCCGCAATCGTTCCTAGCAGTTCATAAGCAATACCTGGGCCTGAACGTACATTTAGATTGGGCACAGCAACGACGGCTTTTAAAAGGGGAACGGCCGTTTCCGTAGGCCGTATCGGTGTAAATGTGGCCACAAGCGTGGCCACAAGCGTGGCAGAAGGCTTCATGGTGGCGGTCGGCTGGGGGGTGGCGGTATTTGTGGGGACGGGGGTGGCACTGGCAACGGCCGTTTTCGTAGGTATAGTCGTCGGTGATTCCACAACAGGTAGGCGTTAAAGTTGGTGTTTTCGAGGGGGCAGCCACCACAATCGGCATAGCTGCTTCTGGATTTGACTCAACTGGGGTAGGGAAACGGCCGTTTCCCCAAACAAACAGTGCGCCAACCATCAAGCCGAGTAAAACCAACCCACTAATCAGCCAAAGCCACCGCTTTTTTGAAGACTGACTTCACCGGCTCGTGATAAGCCAATGCTGCGGGTAATACGTCCCATTCGGGTCTGCGAAAAACAGGACACAGCTTATGCGTCGAAACCAAGCAATACGCTTGTTGATGGGTTAAGTCCACCGCTTCAGCCGGCTCCGCTCGATGGCAAAAAGCGGCCGGTGATGCATAAAGCAGCCGCGTGCCAGCATCATCTTCAAGGCCAATAAACGGACAAGCCTCATTCACTGAAGTTTTAGGTGGCAGCTTAAAGTCAGAAGGTGTCTGAATCACCTTCTTCGAGCTGCCGTTTGTTCGATCCTGTGGTGTAATCGTCATAGTTTTGCCAAAAAAAACAGTGTACCCCGTCTACATCAAATAGCCAAAAACAACCTCCGTTCAGGTCTAGCAAAACGGCCGTTTTTACGTTAGACTTTTGCATGGAGAACAATCCCATGCAAAATACCAATGGACAATTCTACTTAGGCCGCATTACCAATCCAACAACAGGCGAAACGAGCCAAATCCCACTCCTCTACAATCCCGCAGACCTAACCACCCACGCCGTCGTCGTGGGCATGACCGGCTCTGGGAAAACAGGCCTCTGCCTGGATTTACTGGAGGAAGCGGCACTCAACAACATCCCGTCATTAATGATCGACCCGAAAGGCGACATCACCAACGCCCTACTCCACTTCCCCGACTTGCTGCCAGCCGATTTCCAGCCCTGGATCAACGCCGACGAAGCACGACGCAGTGGCAAAACCAGCGAGCAAGCAGCCACAGACACCGCCGACTTGTGGCGCAATGGCCTCTCAGAATGGGACATCCAGCCCGAACGCATTCAGTCGCTTAAAGAAAGTGTTCAGTTTGCCATCTACACACCCGGTTCCACGGCCGGTTTCCCGTTAAGCATCCTCGCTTCATTAGCCGCGCCAACCATTCCCTGGGCAGACAACAAAGAATTGCTACGCGAACAAATTTCCGGCACTGTTACCGCCCTGCTTGGTCTCATTGGTCTCAAAAACATTGATCCGGTGCGCTCGCGGGAACATATTTTACTAGCCAACATCTTCGAGACCGCCTGGAGCCAAGGCATAGATCTCGATTTGAGCGAACTGATCATGCAAACGCAGTCACCGCCTTTCGAGAAACTAGGCGTTTTCGACATCGACCGCTTCTTTCCTGAAAAGGATCGCTTTGAACTGGCGATGCTGCTCAACAATATTCTGGCTTCGCCCGCCTTCCAGGCATGGCTGGAAGGGGAACCGCTGGACATTCAAGCCTTGCTATTCACCCCCACCGGACAGCCGCGCCACACCATCTTCTACATTGCCCATTTGCCAGAAGCAGAGCGTATGTTTTTTGTGACGCTGCTTTACACGGCCGTGGAGTCATGGATGCGGGCACAAAGCGGCACCACATCACTGCGAGCGCTCATCTACTTTGATGAGATTTTTGGCTACTTGCCCCCAGTTGAGAATCCACCCTCCAAAGAACCCATGCTGCGAATGCTCAAGCAAGCACGCGCATTTGGAGTCGGCATGGTATTGGCTACGCAAAACCCAGTCGATATTGATTACAAGGCACTGTCCAACGCAGGCACCTGGTTTATCGGCAAACTGGGCACAGACCAGGACAAGCAGCGTTTGTTGGATGGGTTGGCATCTGTGGCAACAGAGGGTCTTAATCGGCAAGAATATGATCATTTGATTTCGGCCATTGGCAAGCGGGTGTTTTTGCTGCGAAATGTGCATGAGCCGCAACCAATCCTCTTCCAAACGCGCTGGGCGATGAATTACTTGGCAGGGCCTGTCACCCGCGCCCAAATTCCGGCGTTGAATGCATTGGCGGGAGTGGGTGAACCATCAACTGAGAACAGAGAACTGGGAACTATTAACGAAGCAGTGCCAGCCCCAATCGTCACCCAGTCGCTTGTTGCTGAATCTTCGGCTTCGGAGTTGCCCAGTGCCACGGAACTATCTGGTTCCACGGAACTTGCTGAAGTTCCGCCACGCGCCCTGCTGTTCCGGAGCAAATAGCGGAATATTTTTTGCCAGTGGCTGCATCCGGAAAAGCTGAATCAGCGAGCATTGTTTATCACCCCGTTTTGTTGGCACAGGCGACTGTGCGTGTTTTAAACCGAAAATATGGACTGGACATGGAATTGACTAAAACGGCCGTTATCCCAGAACCAAATGAGCGCGGTGTAATCCAATGGGAGGCGCACGAAACAGCCGCCATCGACCCGCGTGACTTGGATCGTGCACCTGCTAATAAGGCACGCTTTTCAGCCTTGTCAGGCGCTTTAACCGACAGTAAAACCATCAATGCGCTCGAAAAAGATTTTGTTGATTGGGTTTTTCACGAAACAGAAATCCCCGTCAAAGCCAATGAGACCCTCCAAGTTTACGCAGGGCCAGATGTTGACGAAACCACCTTCCTAAAAATGTGTACAGAAGCCGCCGACGCAGAAAAAGAAGTCGAACTCGACAAAGTTGAAGCGCTTTACGAGAAGAAAATCGAAAGCATCGAAACAAAACTCGAACGCGAAGAGCGTGAACTTCAAGAAGACGAAGCAGACCTCGCCCGCCGCAAGCAAGAAGAAATGGCAACCCATGCTGAAACCTTCCTCAGCTTATTTAGCCGTCGCAAAAAATCAGTTTCATCCTCAATGACCAAGCGGCGCATGACTGGCCAAGCACAAGAGGATGTGGAAGAATCGATTGAAGCCATTGCCGCTTTCAGAGAAGACCTGGATGAACTGGCTCGTGACATGCAGGCAGCATTACAAGCTGTCGAGGATAAATGGGCCACTATCAGCACCGATACCGCCACAATCATCGTCACCCCTTATAAAAAAGACATCAATCCTGAGATGTTCGGCGTTGCCTGGAAACCGTACTATCTAGTGAAAGAAGGCGACCAGTACAAGGAATTCCCAACTTGATGCGCAGTTCACCTAACAGGAGCGTTCTATGAAAATTGCCTTAATTTCTGATATTCATGGCAACCACACCGCACTGACTGCAGTTCTCGCAGACTTGGAAAAGCAGCAGCCTGATGCACTTATCTGCCTGGGTGATATAGCCACTATTGGCCCCCAACCAAAAGAAGTGCTGGCAAGATTACAATCCCTAGACTGCATCTTCATTCAAGGAAATCACGATGCGGCTATGTTGAATCCACAAGAAGCAGCGGCACTCAGCATTCATCCCGCCTTGTTACCTAATTTAGCGTGGGCAATCACCCAACTTGAACCACAGGATGTGGCGTTTCTGGAGAGTTTTCAAGCAAATTATGAGATGAATTTGGATGCAGACAAGAAACTGTTCTGCTTTCATGCTTCCCCGGTTAACAATATCGACATTATCTTAGCCACGACCCCAGAAGCGATACTAGATGAATTGTTAGCATCCACAAATGCTGATGTGCTGGCTGGCGGACATACCCATATTCAAATGCTACGAAAGTATAACGGCCGTTTACTCATCAATCCAGGCAGCGTTGGCACCAGTTTCGTCACCCCGCCACCTATCAACACACCCACCTTGTCGCCATGGGTAGAATATGCAATCGTTGACTGTGGAAATGGGGCAGTCACCATCAATTTCCACCGGCTCCCATGGATGTAGACGCTCTTGTTTGATGCCGTGCGACGCCAGTAGTATGCCCAACAAAGAATGGTGGCTAGAACAATACCAACCCTAATAACCAGCTTATCCGCAACAACACACATCAAATTAAAGAGATTAGAGATTGGAGATTAGCGACCAGTCGCTAATCTCCCATCTCTAATCTCAATTTTTACAAGTCTAGCGCACTCATCACCGTGTTCAGGTCTTTATCTCCCCGTCCACTTAAATTCACCAAAATGATTTGATCCGGCCGCATCGTAGGAGCTAATTTAATCGCCTCAGCCATTGCATGAGACGATTCGAGTGCCGGAATAATACCTTCCATTTTGCACAAGGTCTGGAACGCTGCCAGCGCTTCTTCGTCGGTAGCGTAGGTGTAACCAGCCCGTTCCTGGTCGCGCAGCAACGCATGTTCTGGCCCCACACTCGGGTAATCCAGCCCGGCGCTAATGCTGTGCGTCTCCATAATCTGGCCATCCGGCGTTTGCATGACATAGCTTTTGGTGCCATGCAACACGCCAATGCGGGAAATATCCAAGTCAGCAAAACGGGCGGCATGTTTACCACTGGCAATGCCTTCGCCACCAGCTTCCACGCCAATGAGATCCACGCTTTCATCGTCACGGAAGGCATGGAAAATGCCCATGGCGTTACTGCCGCCACCCACACAGGCGACAATTGTATCGGGTAATCGGCCAACTTCTTTCAACATTTGCTCCCGGGCTTCAATCCCAATCACGCTCTGGAAATCGCGCACCATCATCGGGTACGGATGCGGCCCCAGCACAGAGCCAAGCAGGTAATGCGTGGTATCTACGTTCGTCACCCAATCACGGATAGCTTCATT
The DNA here is from genome assembly GCA_963747345.1 of uncultured Chloroflexia bacterium. Taxonomy (GTDB): domain Bacteria; phylum Chloroflexota; class Anaerolineae; order Promineifilales; family Promineifilaceae. Next base: position 83,387 of record CAVVFA010000037.1, read on the forward strand.
GATGGCGTCTTTGAGCGTTTTGCTGCCGCTTTCTACTGGCACCACTTCCGCGCCCAATAGTTTCATGCGGTAGACATTCGGCTGTTGGCGAGCGATGTCTACACTGCCCATATAGACAATACATTCCAACCCCAACAGCGCACAAGCCGTCGCCGAACCCACACCATGTTGTCCCGCGCCCGTTTCGGCCACAATACGCTGTTTACCCATGCGCTGTGCCAGCAGTGCCTGACCCAGAGCGTTGTTGATTTTATGCGCACCGGTATGGTTCAGGTCTTCACGCTTGAGGTAGATTTGCGCCCCGCCCAGCGCATTACTGAGCCGTTTGGCATGGCTGATGGGAGAGGGCCGCCCCACGTAGCTCTTGAGCAAATAGTTTAACTCGGCGCTAAATGCCGGGTCGTTTCGGGCTTCGTCATAGGCCTGAATGAGTTCTTCGATGGCAGGCATGAGGGTTTCCGGCACAAATTGACCGCCATACGGGCCAAATTTTCCATGTTCGTCAGGAACTGAAGTTTTGTTTTGGGGCATAAGTTTATCCTTCGTCGATGAAGTTTGGATTTTTGTGTTAGGAGGGGAATTGTATCATCTTGTGTCTGATGATTGAAATCATGGCATGGTTAAAAAGCTTTACAATTTGTAGCCGCGGCATCCTTGCCGCACAGGTGTAAACGCGGCAAGGATGCCGCGACTACTGTAAGGATGGATTAGTTTGCGCCTTCCGCTTTTTTAAAGTCTTCAATCAAATGATTTGCAATGCTCATCGGCGGGGGATAAGCGGGCAAATTATCTGCCCGGAACCAGTGGGCATCCACCAATTCCGCTTCCTCAATGACAATGTCGCCGCCAGCATATTCCGCCGTAAACGCCACCATGAGCGAATTGGGAAACGGCCAGGGCTGGCTGCCAAAATAGCGGATATTTTTCACTTCCAGGCTCAACCTCTTCCCGGATTTCCCGGCGCACACACGTTTCTAGCGTTTCCCCAGGTTCCACAAACCCCGCCAACACACTGTACATCGGCAATGCAAAACGTTTGTTTCGTGCCAGTAAAATTTCACGGCCGTTTTCCCCTTCCCGCGTCACCTGCACAATCACAGCCGGAGACAGTCTCGGATAGCTGGTATGGTGGCAATGAGGACATTGCTTCACGCGCTCTTGAGGCTGTAAACGTCGCCGTCCCGCAGCGACCACAAAATTGATGCGTCCGATTCCAGTCAACCAACTGTACCGCCCGCCCTGCCAACCAGAGGTCGGCTTCATCCAAACGGCCGAATAACTGACGCAAATTTAAAAGCGCCATATCAGCCGGTAACGTGGATTCATCATTTTCCGCCACCAACTCGCCAGTATAACAATGCACGGGCCTATCATTCTGGAGATAGCCAAAATATTGCTGGTCTACCACTCGATACTCACCCAAATCCAACGAGGCTGGACTAACAACATGCGGCAAACTCGCCTGCCCCTGATCATCCAGGAAAACAAGCAAATTAAATTGGTGGAATAAAAACCAAATAGCAGGCACAGCACGATTATCAGGCGGGGTGATGGCCGGTACAAAATTCTCGTTCATTGATGACTCTCTTTACGAATAAGGGTCTACAGTAGGTACAGGTGTGCCAAGGCCAGGATATCCTGGCACAGTGGGAGCAGGTGTTTGCGTGATTAAGCCAGGAACCGTCGCCGCAGACCCCACTGTCGGTGTTGCGGTGGGATCCGTTCCACCTCCGATCGGATCGCTTTCTGTGGCGGTAGCGCCAGGAAAAGGTGTCGCCGATGGCGTTAAGCCGGGGAATCGTGTGGTCGTGGGCAATCCCGGATCGAGAGTAGACGTAGGCAACAAAGTAGCGGGTGCGGGTTGTGTGCCATCGGGGAAAATTGTGCCGGGGGGCAAGGGCGTAATACCAATGCCTGGTTGACTGGTAACGGCCGTTCCCGGCATCCCGGAAGCAAGTGGCGTAATCTCAAAACCCGTGCCTGTCCCCAACAAAACTTGAATCGTGGCAAACGGCACACCATCCATCAAAGGCAGCGGATTGGGCGAAATAATGCGTTCCACCTGCAAATACCAGGCCTGACCATCACCTGGCTCCTTGCCACAGCCCAACGGCCCATCATACTGCCGCCAAATGCCTTCCACCGTCATCGTCAGACCATCGGGCAGCCGTTTGAGCACTTCTTCATAACCCCAGCGCATACAGTTGCAAATCTTCCGCAATCAGTCCCCAGGTAAACGCAGGCCCTGAGTACAAACGACACTCCTTTTCGGGAATCGTCACCTTGTCGCCCGTAACCCGAATACGTTGATTTCGATAGGTATCAGGAGCACTGTTCAACTCAGCAAATGAAAGCACCACCACATCCCCGCCGCCGCCCATTCCTGCAGGGGTTCGCGTGAAACGATAAGGCTTTAATCCCCGACTGTTATCTCGACTGCCACAGGAAGCGGCCAGCGCCAGAATGAGCAAAATCAAGCCAAGCAAAACAATCCCCGGCACCAAATAGCGGAGCCTGGGATCAGATCGCCAGGTTATTGTTTGTTCTGTCTCTTCGCTCATTCAATTCCATAACAAGACCCGACAGGTTTCAAAAGGCATCGGTCTAAAAACACACAGATAATTGCAATTATTCCAAATTTCCAGTGCGTTCATAAACCTGTCAGGTCTATAAGTCTAGCTAATTCTTTCGTAAATTAAACTTCGGCAGTCTCGTGCCACGATGGTAAACCCACCATTCTACCGCCAAGACAAGCAGTCCAATCACCAGCAGCCAGAACCACAATTCTCGCTGCCCCACATCACCGGCTGTTTCCACCTCAACCGTCACCTGTCCGATATTTAAAGATGCGCGCTGGCGCAATTGCTGACTCCATCGGGCTGAATAAGTTAACGGCAAAACTGCCCGCCGACTGCGTGCCGTTCATCGTCACGCAAACTAACATGATACAGTCCCAACTGGTCTGTTTCCGGGAAGGTGATGGCGTCCTCCCCGACCTCAGTTGTCCACATTGTGCCATCTGGTTTTTCCACGAGAACGGCCGTTGTCGCCGCTGCTGGTGAAATGGGAACCAAATCACCGGGCTGTAAGCCCACAGGCGCATCAAACGCCCGACCAGGACTTAACCAGCTCGTAATATTAGCCATTAAAACAGGAAATGCAATTTGCAGCGGCAGATCAGAATCCCGCAAATCAAAGGTGAAAACAGCAATCCGCTGCCCATTTTGTTCACCCGTTAGAATAAGTGGGCCCCCTTGCGCCTCGACTAATGTTTGCGCCCACGGTGCGTCAACACGCTTCGCCTGCCGCACATGAACATCCCGCCAATCGACAAATTGCAGCAGCGGCGAGTCGGCCAAGCGGATGGCAACCGTATCAGAAAAGAGGCCAGTCACGTTGAGCAAATCACCGGCGCTGCTGGCGGCGGTGTTTCCGTCGGGGGGATTGATGATGAGCATATCGGCCTGAGGCAGCGGGTCGGGCAGCGGCACTCCATCAAATACGTATAAGTCGAAATCTTCCTGCGTCAGGTCACTGTCCGGACTGGCTTTGAATGCTTCCACCCCAGGCAGCACGCTAAATACCTGCTCTAAAAACAGATTGCCCTCCGTCACCAACAAGGCACGATTGGTAACGCCGCCTTCATGCACGGCATAGGCCACATCGTCCAGAGGCAGATAGTCGTTTTCATGGTCAGAGAGACGGGCTTCGATAACGGCTGTATCCTCAGGCAAATCCCAGGTGAGATTGGCGGTGCTGCCCGCCGATACGCTGACGCGGCGGGAATCGTAGAGCGTGCCATCCAGCGTCAGGCTGAACAGCGCATCCTGGTCGAGCAACTCCCTGATTGGCGACGCTGGCGAACAACTGCGGCCCGATTTCTGTACCACGAGTCGCCAAGGCCGAAATCGCTAAATTCTCGCCGCTTTCCCCAATGGGCAGAGTAGATGGGAGCCGTGGGCAGCGGCGGCAAATCATCGGGCAGGCCCCCATCAGACACAATGACGACGCGCCCATCACGGAAGCCTTGCGCCGCGCCAGCCGCCAAGGCCAGAGCCGCTTCCCAATTGGGAGTAGCGGTGGTCGGTTGGGCATCTGCCAAGGCGCGACGCAGCACCGTTTTGTCGTTAGTGGCAGAAGCAAGCACCGTGGGCGTATGCCCCACATGGATGAGCGTCATTTGGTTACTGCCGCCGAGATCGTTGATGAGGCCGTTGACTTCTGCTTTTGCGCTTTCAAACCGGCTGGGACGCGGCATCGGTGGCTTGCATGGAGGCGGAGCCATCGAGCAAAACCACGGTGCTGCCGCTGATAACAGAGGAGATGGGGAAAAACGGCCGGGCTAACGCCAAGACCAGCGCCGCCAAAATCAGCAGTTGCAAAAGCAGCAGCAGATTACGCCGCAGTTTTTGCCACGGGGCGTTGGCTTCGCGGTCACGCAGGAGTTTCTGCCACAGCATGGTGCTGCTCACCATCACTTCTCGCCGTCGCAGCCGCAGCATATACATGAGGATGATGGGAACGGCAAGCAACCCCAGGAGGAGAAAAGCAGGTGTTAGAAAAGACACGGCGGCATTGACTGGTGATGGTAATAATCGCTTGAAAGGCGATTGTTATCTGATATATCAATAAAAGTTGTTATCACAGGGAGAAGCATACACGAGAAAGCGCGGTTTGGGCAATCTCCTTCATTGAAGGTTAAACTACAATCGCCCCGTCTTTTCCCCCAGTTTTTGTTTGTATGCAATAAAGTTGGGATGCGCTTGTATTTTGGGAAGTAGTTTTCCATGTTTTTCTAAATCTAGCAGAGCAAGTTCTGGCATTCCTAATTCATCATATAAAAAAGAGCGATCCATATAAACCATAGAAGCATTATCATCCAATTCTATGGCACGATTGTAATCAACCAAGGCACCTTGCAAATCTTGGTTACACCATTTTGCTTTGCCACGAAAAACATATGCCTCAAAATTATCTGGATTGGCTGCAATAGCCCGGTTAAATTCAGAAATAGCCTGAGAATATTGTCCATTCGCCAGCAATTCAAGGCCTCTTTCCACCTCTTTTGAGCCAGGTAAATTGTCTTGAATAATTTTATTTATCTCTAATGCCTGCTCCTGTGATTTAGTGAAAGTAAAAAGGATTCTCTCATCATTTCTCAGGCGAACAGTGACTGCGATAATGCGTCGAATAATGGTAACGAACTGGTGGTAATATTTCGACATTTTTGATGCTGTTTAAATGAATGGGTTTGTGTGGGAAGAAGATTGAATGGATTCTTCTTCTGAATTAGCTTGCCTTCAGAAACCCAAATTTCCACGGAATTCAGACCGAAATAGCAGCAACTCAAGCCAGAAACACAATAAAGATAAAACTGATCCTAGAACAACATCCATCTACTTCGTTAAATATAATGCCGCAGCACCAATCATAAGAATCGTTCCACCAAACACAATCGGAACTACAAAAAAACCAAGGGTTCTAACAATGTCTGGTGGTAAGATTCCTTTATCTTGATAAATCAGCCTGCTTGTGTCGTCCATAAACTTTCCTGAATTCATTTTTGGCAATTATACCACCCTGCTCCCCAGGTTATGATACAATTAGCGAGTCTATACAAGCGTTGTCATAGTGGGTTTCTTTTTTAGAAACGGCCGTTCCAACAAAAATATATTTTCAGGAGAATTTTCATGTCATCAGACCCCAATACTCAATCACTCAGCGATGAAACCGTTGGCTTCCATTACGAAAAAGACAAACCCAGCCAACTCATCGTCATCACATTTGAAGATGCCACTCAGGCAGAAAGTTTGTATGAGGAACTTGTCAAATTAAACAAACAAAAAGCCATCAATCTAGCCGACGCTGTCTTTGTTACAAAAAATGACGCGGGTGAATTGACTGTGGATGAAAAAGTCCACAATGAAAAACGCTCTGGCACACGGGGGGGCGCATTTGCTGGCGTTCTTATCGGTCTGGCGCTGGGCGGGCCAATCTTGGGCTTGGCTGGTGGCGCACTTATCGGCCGTTTAGCAGGCAAGAAAATGGACTTGGGCATAGATAAAGGCACCCTCCAATCCATTTCTGACTCGCTCGATGCTGGACACACTGCGCTGTTTATCTACGGAAACGCCCAACATGAAAGCACCATACTCGGAGCGTTTAAGCAGGTTAAGGGCAAAATCATTTCCACAACGCTCGATACCGATGCGCAGGAAAAACTGCAAAAAGCACTGGATGCAGAGAACGAGTAGCTCATTTTCGCCCATCAACCGACAGGTTTTGTCATTCAACAGCGTGTTCGAGAAATCGGACACGCTGTTTTTTGTTATCCATTGACAACAAATCGGTGTTATTGTATAGTTTGTTAAATTAACTTACTAAGTCTTGCGAGCCAAATTTTAAGAATCAACTATGTTAGTCATCCAACATGTCACCCTGCTGACACCCGACCACCAGATTGATGATGCCACCGTCCTAGTGGAAAACGGCCGTTTCTCCCACATCGGCCCTTCATCTTCAACCACCCCACCCGAGCACGCGCAAATTATTGAGGGCAACGGCCGTTTTCTCGTGCCAGGTTTCATCGACTTACAGCTCAACGGCGCATTTGGTCACGATTTCACGGCCAACCCCGAAACCATCTGGGACGTGGCGGCGATGTTGCCACGCTGGGGTGTCACGTCTTTCTTGCCCACCGTCATCACCTCGCCTCGTTCTCAAATCGAAAAAGCGCAGGACGTGATGCAAAACGGCCGTCCCGCCAACTTCCAAGGCGCGGAACCGTTGGGACTGCACCTGGAAGGCCCCTTCCTCAATCCGCAGAAAAAAGGAGCGCATAATCCCGCCTACATGCGCCAACCTGATTTGGCCTGGATTGCGGACTGGTCGCCTGAAACGGCCGTTTCTCTGGTAACACTCGCGCCAGAACAAGCCAATGCCCTGGCCATGGTCGAAGAACTGGCCTCTCGCGGCATCGTCGTCAGCGCGGGACATTCCATGGCGACGTTTGCTGAAGCGCAGGCTGGCTTTGCCAACGGCATCCGCTACGGAACCCACCTTTACAACGCCATGCCCCCCCTCGGCCACCGCGAACCGGGTCTCATCGGCGCTCTGTTAAACACGAATGAGATCGTGGCTGGCATCATCCCCGATGGCATTCACGCCCATCCGACGATGGTCAAACTGGCCTGGGAGCTAAAAGGGCCACACGGCCTGAATGTGGTTACAGATGCGATGGCGGCACTCGGTATGCCGCCCGGCGACTACCAACTCAACGATTTCACCGTCACCGTCACGGAAACGGATGCCCGTCTGAGTAATGGCACGTTGGCGGGGAGTATTTTGGATATGGAAACGGCCGTTTCCAATCTCATCAAATTCACCAACTGTCCCCTGGCAGAAGCAATCACCAGCGTCACCACCACGCCCGCCAACTTGCTCAACCTCCCCCACCGTGGCCGCATCGCCCCCCACGCCATCGCCGACGCCGTCCTCCTCGACCCCAACCTAAAAGTAGACATAACTATTTCGCAAGGCACTATCACGTATCAACGAAATAAAAACCAGAGATTAGAGATTAGAGATTGGAAGTCAACCAATCTCCAATCTCCAATCTCAAAACACACATTCATCTAAAATCAAGGACAAAAAAATGCTCGAACAAAGCCTCCTCTATAAAGAAATCCATCAACAACCAACCGTTTTGGCAGAAATGCTGCAAGAAGAGCAAGCGACTATTGAAAAACTAGCCGACGCCATTCGCCAACGGAAAATCGACTATGTTGTGATTGCTGCCCGCGGCACGAGCGACAACGCCGGTCGCTATGCGCAGTATTTACTGGGCGCGGTCAACGGGCTGACGGTAGCCCTCGCCACCCCCAGTCTCTACTCCATCTACCAGAAGCCGCCCAAGCTGGGCAACGCGCTCGTCCTGGGCATCAGCCAAAGCGGCAAAAGCCCCGACATCGTGTCGGTGGTGGCTGAAGGTAAAAAGCAAGGCGCACTCACCGCCGCCATCACCAACATCCCCGACTCTGACCTGGGCAAAGCGGCCGATTTTGTGATTGCCCTGCACGCGGGCGAAGAAAAATCCGTCGCCGCCACCAAGACCTACACCACCGAACTGGCGGCCATCGCCCTGCTCAGTGCCACCCTCGCCAAAAACGAAGACATGCTGACGGCGTTGCAGCACATTCCCACGCAAGTAGCGCAAACGCTCACCCTGGGGCCAGAAATCGGCCGTTTGGCAGAACGGTATCGCTACATGCGCGTATGTGTGGTCATCGGGCGCGGTTTTAACTACGCCACTGCTTTTGAATTGGCACTTAAAATGAAGGAATTGACGTACACGATGGTGGAACCTTACAGCAGTGCCGATTTCATGCACGGCCCACTGGCGTTGATCGAAGAGGCGTTCCCCGCCATTGTTGTCGCCCCCACTGGTAAGATGCTGCCAGAGATGCAATCGTTCATCGGCACCCTCAAGGAACGAGGCGCAGAAGTCATCGTCATCAGCGACGATGCCGCTACGCTGGCACTGGCACGCACGCCGCTCAAACTGCCTGTCACTGTTCCAGAATGGGTCTCCCCTATCCTGAGCATCATTCCAGGCCAGCTTTTTGCCATGCACTTAGCCCATGCCCGTGATTTTGATGTGGATAATCCGAGAGCGATTCGGAAGGTGACGGAAACTAGGTAAACAGTGAACGGTGATCGGTACGGTAAACGGTTATCGGTCGACAGAGTAACCGATCACCGATTACCGATTACCGAATAACGGCTTTCTCTCGCAAAGTCTGCATGACAACCTGTTCCCAGGGCGTATCGGTGGTGAGGGGGATGTAGTGGATGGCGCGATTGGCACAGGCAACGGCCGTTTCTGTTTGCCACTCTTGTAATCTTTGCCGGTATTGGTCGAGGGTGGTGGCGTCGAGGGTGATTTCCGCGTCCAGTCCGGTTTCTGAATCCACCAGTTTGAGATCGCCAGAGATGGGCGGATCGACTTCATCGGGGCTGAGGATGTGGATGAGGCCGACTTCGTAGCCGCGTGATTGCAGGGCGTTCAGGCCATCCTGGTAGCCATTGGGGGAAAGCAAATCGCTCAGCACAAACAACAACCCTGGCCGGCTGGCGCGTTGGGCGTAATGGCGCAGCGATTGATTCAAATCAGTGATGCCCACGGCCTGCCCTGTTTCCAGGAATTGCAGCAAACGGAGCGTGTTTTGCCGCCCGCGAAACGGCCCCCATTTTTGATCCCCATTGCTGTTGAGCATCGTCACCGTCAGTAAATCGCCAGCGGTGAGGGCGATGTGGCCCAGCGCCCCCGCCAGACGCAGGGCGTAGGTCAGTTTGTGTTCGTCGCCCGCTTCCGGCCAATCCATGCTGGCGCTGCCATCGACCAGGATATGCACGGACAGGTCTTCTTCTTCTTCGAGCAGTTTGATAAACGGCCGTTCCAGCCGCGCATAGACATTCCAATCCAGCCGCCGCAAGTCGTCGCCCTTGGTGTAGTTGCGATAGTCGGCAAACTCGATGGAGGTGCCGCGTTTGCGGCTGCGCCGGTCGCCTTTCATGACGCCTACACGCACCCGCTCGGCCACGAGGGTTAGCTGTTCTAGTTTGTGCAGGGTGGTTTCGTTGAAGAGGTTCATGAAGATTTCCGGTTGAAAACAAGAACACCCGCCACACCACATATAAGCAGTATCAATCCCCCTGCTAATATAAAATAAATGGGAGGAATTTTAGTGTTTGTGGTGGGGGATACGGCTGCAGAATCAGATTCAAACTCACTTGAACCATCCATATCACATATAATGACGTATCCATTAAAATCTTCGTTTATTTCGTAACTGAGTTGATACTTAATAGTAAATATTTCCCCATCAGAAACAACAATAAATGACGAATTTTGGGGTGCAGGAATTTCTAAATTGTCTGGTAAATAATAATCAAATTGATTAAGCTCCATAATCTTTGGATCTAACGATTTAAGCATTATCCCAGTCAGGTGAAACTCGGGGGTGTTTTGTTTGGATTTTATTTCGATGCCCATTTCATTAGCAAGAAAATAATCAATTTGATCAGAAAGTAAATTGTTGTTTTGCGCTTCAATAAGGGTGTCTAAATAATCAAGACTAAAAATGTGGATAGGATCATTTGTTTCATTAAAAATAAAGAAGCTAAAAAATTCATATCCCCCTCTGCTGAAATCATAACTTGGAACGATTTCTATTTTTTCAGGCAATACAGTATTTTCTAGTTCAAGAATTCCAATAAACCATGCATCCGTAACATTAGCTTCAGGACAGGCAGAAGCAATCGAAAAATTAAATTGTTGAAATAATACAAAGACACAGGAAATCAGAAAAAAACTATTCACCCGAGACAGTTTCAAGAACTTCCTAATCATTACAAGCCTTCACGTTTATCGCATTTAAGGTTGAGCAAATTCTTAATCGTTATTCTTCCCTACGTGCTGTAACAAATCCGCCACTACATCGTCGGTTTTGATGCCTTCCGCCTGACCTTCAAAGTTGAGCAGGAGGCGGTGGCGCAGGGCGGCGAAGGCAACGGCCGTTATATCATCAAAGCTCACATTTACGCGGCCATCCAACAGGGCGGTAATCTTGGCGCCCAGCACCAGCGCCTGCGCCCCGCGCGGGCTGGAGCCGTAGCGCACGTAACTGTTAACCAGCGGCGAAGCAGTGCCGCCTGGATGAGTCGCTACAATCAAACGGCTGACGAAGTTGGTCACGTTGCTCGGCACCGGAATCTGACGGGCTAACTGCTGCATGGCGATAATGGTTTCACCGGAAACGGCCGTTTGCGCTACCGCCACCTCTCGTCCCGTCGTGCGTGTCAAAATCTCCGTCAACTCGTCGGGCGACGGGAAACCGACGTTGATTTTGAAGAGAAAACGATCCAACTGCGCTTCCGGCAGCGGATACGTGCCTTCCTGCTCAATGGGGTTCTGCGTTGCCAACACGAAAAACGGCCGTGGCAGCGGTATAGGTGTGATTCGCCACCGTGACGGTGTGCTCCTGCATCGCCTCCAGCAGCGCCGACTGGGTTTTGGGCGTGGCGCGGTTGATTTCGTCGGCCAAAATCAGGTTGGCAAATACCGGCCCTTGCTGAAAACGGAACTGGCGCTGTCCGGTCGCCGTTTCTTCCATGATGTCGGTGCCGGTGATATCGGCGGGCATCAGGTCGGGCGTGAACTGGATGCGGCTAAAGTCGAGGCTCATCGCCTGGGCAAAAGTACGCACGAGCATCGTCTTGCCCAGCCCCGGCACGCCTTCCAACAGCACATGCCCGCCGCCCAGCACGCCAATCAGCGTATGGCGCACCACGTCTTTTTGCCCGACGATTACTTTGGCGACTTCGGTTTCAATCTTTGTAGCCGTATCACGAAACTGTGACACCGTTAATGGAGCGGATTGTTCAACAACATCTAACATAAAACACCTTTATTGGGCTAAAGACCAATTCATTTGTAAGAATTGATGGGGATCAACAATAGAAATTTCCCGAAATGGATTTAAGACGATCAAATCTTGATCACCTGAAATAATGGCATCAGCTTGACCATTAACAGCCAATTCTAAAAATTTATCGTCTTTCGGATCGCGGCACGCGGAAATTGGTTCTGAAATTTGTATTAACTGGGCTTCATGAACCAATACATTTAGAAAACTCAAACGCTCACTCTCTGTCAGATATTTATTAAACTTTTCCCGACTTGAGAACGTCATTTAATTCAGTAATAACTGCCATGGAAAGCAATATTTGACCCTCCTGACCAGCCTTGTCAAAGGCTTGCCGCGAGATTGATTGCTTTATCAAAACAGCACTTACAACCAAATTTGTATCTAAGACAAAGCGGGGCTTAGTCGTCATTGAGCAGCGATTCCAGGATTTCCGGGGTTAAACCACGCGCTTGAGCCTTGTCACTGATTTCATCCATCAATTCAAGCAAAGATAGCTGAGGATCGCCATATTCTTTAATCCACATGCTAAACAAGAGATTGAGCTTCTCTTTGTCAGTCTGTGGTGCTTTTGTATAGATACGTGCTGCATCTTGATCTAGCTGTACGTTAATCATTGACATGGTCATTTACAAACCTCCATCACTTCAAATCTATTGTGCCAGATTGGTTCAATCTTGGAGATTAAACCAATCTAATTGTACACGAGGGTTACGGTTCCAGAGAAGAAAAATAATCTCGGATGTACCCCTTCATGCCTAACGGAATGTAATCATCTGCTAAGGCTTCTGATGCGGCGTTGCGGTAATCACCGAAGACTTGGTTGTAGGGCACGACGGAGCCTTCGTTACCAAATTCAGTCGGCGTTTCGCTGAGAAGTGCGCCGCAGTTGGCAGGATTCGCCACACATTCGGCCGACAGTTCGATTTCAATGCCTTCTGCGCCACTTAGATCGCGGAATTCGGGGACAAATACGCTTTCAGCGTGACCGCCACCCTGGCTAGTGCCGCCAAAACCAGCACCCTGCCCACTACCTGAGCCTTGTCCTGCACCTTCTCCCAGACCGCTGCCTTCGCCTTGCCCTTCCCGGCTCCCTCTGCCTGCCCTGGCCTTGCTGACCTTGTCCCTTGTTGACCTTCTGCCCAGATTGCGAACCCTGCGCTGTCTGGGTTCCTTGCTGCCCTTCGCCCGGTTGTCCCGCTTGGGCGACGGATTGGCGACCTTCGGCCATTTGTCCGGCGGCGTTTTGGGCTTGTTGGGAGGCGGCGTTTTCTTGGCCGCGCTGTTGCAAGGTGCCAGACGCTTCGCGCAGTGCTTGTTGAGCGGCGGCGGTATCGCCATTTTGCAGGGCTTGGGCGGCTTCGGCTAATTGTTGGGCGAGTTGAGTCATCCACATCTTGCAGGGCTGCGGCCGTTTCTGCCAAATCTTCCGCGAGTGCCGCCTGTTCTTCCGCACTCAATTCGGGCAAACTGTCTGCCAATTGAGCGGCGGCGGCGGCTGAACTGAAGAGGTCGCCATTTTGCAGGCTTTCGCCAAGCTGCTGTCCGGCGCTGTTTTCGGCGAGGGGCTGCCCTGCTTCTTGCAGGCGCTGTTGCAATGCACTTGTGTCGTTGTCGGCGGCGAGTTGTTTGAGGTCGGCTTCTGCTTCGGACAAGGTGGCGACGGTTTGTTCTTGGGAAGCAGCGCCTGCTTGCAGGTTTTCTAACGCGCCTTCAATGGGCTGGAGCAGTTCTTCTTTTTGCTCGTCGCTCAGGGTGGGATTTTCCAGAATTTCTTCCTGGATGGCTTCGAGCGCTTCGATTTGTTCGGCAACAGCTTCTTCAACCGCCCGTTCTTTTTCAAGGATGGCTTGCTGCGGATTGGGGAGGAAATAGGCCATCAACAATAAGCCGATGGCAATGAAGATGAAGAGCCAGTCGCGCCGATCTACGCGATAGGGCAAATCGCGTTTCACATCCACGCGGGTGGTGGTGGACAGGGTGTCGGTTATTTGTTCCTGCGCGATTTCGTCGGGGACGAGCAGGACACCATTATGAATCTCAACGGCCGTTATCGCCCTCTCCTTCAAGCCAAACTGCCTATCCGCAAACTCGGCTTGTTGGGTAATCGTCCGCCGTCGCGCAAATACCAGCACCAAGCCCACCATCAAACTGACGAGACCCAAGCTCACGGCTGCGATTGCCACTTGCTGGTTGTCCAACAACGGCTGGTAGCGTGCCACCGTCGCCACGACCACCGCCAGCATTAACCCAGCCAACAGCGCCCGTGGCACCCACAGCAAGCCATCTCGTCGTTGAGAACGGCCGTTCCAGCGAGAAAGTTGCTGCGTTAAGTTTTTGGAATTGAGATTCGTTTTCCATAGGGAGATTGGAGATTAGAGATTGGAGATTGAGCGCCGTTCAATCTCCAATCTCTAATCTCAATTTTTACTGATTCGCTATCTTGCGCACCTTGCGCACACTCAGCCAGTATAGAAGCAAAGCCAACAACGTGTAAAGAATAATAAAAATCCACCAGGGAGACGGAAACCAAAACGTGCCGCCGCCTGAACCCGCGCCAAACGATTGATCATAAAAGAACATGGCATCTTCATTCACTAAAATCACATCACTGACAATCAACGTCGCGGGGAGATTGACGGCGGCTAACAGCACACCACCATACATCAATAGCACCTCGCCGATCCAACTCATCGACATGCCAGCCATAATGGGGCTTGCAAATATGCCACCCATCATCGCCAAAAAAGGAATGCCTGCGATTAAAAACAAGGCCCCGGCAAAAGTCATCACGCTGGCGGCCTGGGTGCTGCGCATGATGCTGGAGCAGTACAGTCCCCACAGCGCAAACGTCACCGCCGCCACAAAAATAATGACTTGGGAAATAATCAGTTCCAGTCCAGAAATACCACCCAACAGAAATGCGACACTTTGCAGCGGAATGGAGGCAATCAGCAGCAAAAAGACGTAACTCAAAGCGGAAATCAGTTTACCTGTGACCAAGCTTTTGCCAGAAAGCAGTGTCGTGCGCAGTAAATCGAAGGTTTGATGCTCTTTTTCGCCGCTTATCGCCCCAACGGTGAACGATGGCCCCACAAAAATGACCATGAACACTTCAACGGCCAACACGCCGGAAAACACAGCCTTACCCGCATCCCGCGCACTCGGCCCATAAGGCCCACCAGACGAAGCGGCGAAACTCGCATAAATCAGGGTGACGAAGATGCTCATCGCCAGCAAGTACATCGTCAGCACCACAAAGGCACGACGGCCGCGCATCCGGCTGCGTAATTCTTTCATGGTAACAGGGTTTTGCCGCAGCGATTTGAAGCGTTTTTTGGAAGGTTTTTGCGTTAATTCAGTCATAATGGTTGCCGGTAGCGGGTTGCGAGTAGCGAGTTTACTTGCAACCCGCCACTTGCTACTCGCCACAATATCATTCCGTTCTCAATTTTTTGGCTTGCTGAAGCAGTCCTAGCCAAACGGCCGTTATCAGCAGCATATAAATGACAAGCGGCCCCAACGTGGGCAGCAGCAGGGTGGCCGTTTCATCCAGTTCCGCCAGTAAGCTGACCGCCAGCCACAGGCCGCTGCTGTTGAAAATCTTGACGAATACCACTGCGCCATAAGCCGCCACCAACGCCATCATCGCGGAACTTGCCAACGTGGAGGCATACATGCCGGCAAAGGCGGCAAAGATAATTTCCAGCCATGGCCGCAGCGTCGTCGCCAAACCAACCACACCAGACCACCACGCCTGTTCGCCACCAAACAAGGCCAGTCGAGCAAGCCATGATGCCCCCTTGCAGCAGCGTCAGCGCAAACAAAACCAGCCAGATGCGCAGCCGTGACAACGAGCCAAACAACTTTGCCATGAAGATGGCATTTGTGGACATCGGGGTGGTGCGTAAGATGTCCCAGGTGCCAGCGGCGCGTTCCATGCTGATGGTGGGTGCGGTGAGGGCTGGCGCCATGATTTGTGCATACAGGGTAACGGCCGTTATCAGAAATCCAGGCAGACAAATAAAACAAGCCGCCGCAATCATCTCGTCATTGCCCGTAAACAACGCCGGGATTAGAAACCCCGCCACAAATACCCAGCGACAACACACCCAGAATAATAAACGGCGAAAAGCGCGTAATCTGCTGATAAAACGGATTGGGATTGCCCCAAGCCCCCGTCTCGCGCAGATAAACCGGGTTTTGCCGTAATGCTTGCCACTGTTGCCACGGATTCAATGTTTTCAATCCTTAAAAAGCTTAATACAAAGAGACAAAGTGACAAAGGAACAAAGGGTTTTCTTTGTCTCTTTGTACCTTTGTGCCTTTGTATTAATTCTTCTAATTCACAATGCCTTTGGTAACGTGCAGGAACACATCTTCCAAATCGCCCGTTTCTTCTTGGAAAGGAGAGCAGCGGAAGTCTTTGCGCCACGATAGCGGCTAAGAGCTGTTGCAGCGCGGCATCATCACCGCTGAAATCAATGCGAATGGTATCGATGGGCAAATCCAGCTCCGAACCGGGCGTAATTTGATGCACGCCTTCGTACCCGACAAGAAATTCTTGCAGCGGCAGCGTCTCGCCAATGACGCGCATCTGAATCAGGCGATGAGCGCGGAGCTGTTTCTTCATCTCGGCCATGTCGCCGTGGGCAATGAGCCGCCCCGCCTCAACAATGCCGATGCTTGTGCAAATATCCGCCACCTCAGACAAAATATGGGACGAAAAAAAGATGGTTTTGCCCATGTTTTTCAACTCGCGCAGCAGTTCACGCATTTCAATGCGCGCCCGGGGGTCTAAGCCGCTGGCTGGTTCATCCAGAATGAGGACTTGCGGATCGTGCGTCAAGGTTCGCGCTAAGCACAAGCGTTGTTTCATACCCCGACTCAAGGTCTCGACAAACGCCTCTTTTTTGTGACCCAAATCGACCAAGGCCAACAAGTCATCAATCATGCCCGTGCGTGTACTTTGCGGAATGTCGTAGCAGGCGGCAAAGAAATCGAGATATTCCCACACCTTCATGTCTTCATACACGCCAAAGAAATCGGGCATGTAGCCGATGGCGCGGCGTACACCACGCGGGTCATCGAGAACGGAGCAGCCCGCCACCCACGCTTTGCCGGAGGTCGGTTTGAGCAGCGTGGTGAGGATGCGCATGGTGGTGGTTTTGCCAGCCCCGTTTGGGCCGATGAAGCCAAATACGCCGCCCTCTTCGATGCTCAGATTGAGATCATCGAGAGCAGTTAGCGTTCCGTATTTTTTAGTAAGTCCCTGAATTTCAATAATAGTTGACATAAGTTTGATTTACGATTTACGATTTTTGATTGACGATTTGTCTTGAGCTTGTCGAAAGATTATTCCAGCTCACCTGTGAATATGGGATAAAACTCTTGGATGTCTAGCCCTGTATTGTTCTTGTTTTGCAGACGGAGACGAATCGTGTTGTCGCTGGTAAGGTAGCGTTGGGGGTCGATAACGGCCGTTTCCCCCCACACCACATCGTCCACATCCACCCACTCTTCCATCTGCCAATCCCAGAGGCGAATGCTGGGCAGGGGTAACGTTTGCGTGGAATAGGTCGTTAGTTCAATTGCCGCTTCCGCGACCGTCATCGCTGCCAGTTCCGGCCACGGCGTAAACTCCACTTCCATCCACGAGTTTTCCGGCATGTAAAAATCCTGAATCATCTCGCTGTAAAAATTATTACTGCCCAAAATCGTCCAGTTGAGCAAGTTTTTCGGCACGACCAGTTGACTGCCATCCAGGTTGTCATCCAGGGGCATGTCTAACAAATAGAAGGTGGTGCTGGCCGTGTTGAAATTTTCATCCTGAACGGCCGTTTCCAATAATTGCTCATCCGTCCAAGCCGTCAACAGGAGGCGGCTGTTGGCTGACGGGGTGCCGCTCGCCAGATATTCATCTTCCAGCGCTTGCAGAAGCTGCCAACGGGGATACGCCTCACGGTCATCATAATAATTGCTCGTACCTAAAATAGCTTCCGCATTTTGCATTAACGGAGAGCCATACCCCGTTGGCCCAAACGAGACTGAACCAGAACTGCCCACCGTGCCCACAATCTCCGTCGTTGACAATTCTTCGCCAGGAGCCATATCGCCTATCTTGGTGGCAAAAGAGCCGATGAGCAAGGTTACATCTTCTAATGTTTGGTCGCTATCATTGCGTACCGTCGCTGTGAGTTCAATATCGCCATTATTAACGCCAAGCGACGCACTGCCTTTGATAGGCAAAGCAGACTGGATGCTTTCAGCTATAAACGTCTCCACACCACTGACATCGACGCGAACATCGGTCAAAATAACATCACTGCTGCGCGTAATCGCTTCCGCCGAACTACCGTCGCCGCTAAAACTATCCGATATGGGCCGTGCCATGCTTTCTATGGGCAGCACCACATTATAGCTGCGCCGACGAGGCGAGTATAAACCCAACAGGGTATTGACGCGCACATCTGAGCCGCCCACATCACCGGTCGCCACCGACATTTGGTTGATGATGGTATCGTTGCCTTTGAGTTGGAAACCGGTCAGGTAAGCCATACCCGTAAAGATGAACACCAACACCGGAATCGTGACCCAAGCCAATTCGCGCCGATTTTTACGTTTGAGAATCCAGTAGTTGACAGGGCCAATGATGAGAATGTAGATGAGCAAATATGCCGCCAACTGCAACACGGGCGGCATTGCCAACGCTGGCAAACTCGAAATCGCCGACACCGCCGCCCACCCATTCTGGAAGCCATCCGACCAGGGCGAAACTGCTGGCACGCCATCGGCTATGGCTGCCCAGACGGTTTCGCTGCCCGCCCAATCCAGCAGCGGTGCCAGACTGGGATCTAAGCGCCAAAAATGAAACCGAACCTTGACCAAACGGCCGTTGTGCCAATAAAGGCAGTCCATCTTCATGAAGCAGCAGTTCCCCGTTGGTCAGGCTGCTGTTGGTAACGAGATAAGGGCCAGCATCGCGGAACGGCTCGCCGATGGCCGCTTGCAGGGTGGGTAAATCATCTACCGTTTCACTGCCGCTAATGGCGACGGGCAGCATATCGGCGAGGGCGGCGGCTGTTTTCTGCCAACCCGCACCCCCCGCCACGACCAGTTGACCGCCCGTATTGAGCCATTTTTCTAGGGCATCTAACTGCCCCGCGTTCAACTGTCCGGTATCGACATCATGCAGCACCAGCACATCCAGTCCGTTCCAGGCTGGCGGCAAATCGGGCAGTTCATCCAACTGCAAATAGCCGACGGCCGCTTCGCTGCGCCCGCCCGTCACGTCTTCCAAGACATCCAGGTTGCCCGGCTCCGGCGTGACGACCCCGTAAAGCAAGCTGTCCTGTGGCAGTTGGCGAATGGGATTGGAGGCTATTTTTTGGAGTAAACGGCCGTTTTCATCCAGCAATTCCACCTCCACATCCGTCCCAAAGCCAAGCGGATACACATACATAAAGACGCGCTTGTTGGATTGGGTCGGCAAGGAAATGGGTGTGTTGAAAACAACCTTGTCGCCGGAAGCATTGCTACCCTGGGTGATGCGTAATTCCCCTTCAATGGGCGCACCATTGTTGGCTGCGGTGACGATGACCGGGATTAAAGAACCCGCTTTGTAATACCCATCGTAGCCAGCTTGTACGGCCATCGTCACGCCGTTGGGAGCTTGTGCGACGGCTGGCAAGGCGGTTCCTACCAACAGAAAAAGCAAAATGATTAGCAATAGAGAACGAACAAAGGGTTTTAGGGTCATAGGGTTTATACGATACCGCGAATAGATTGGTTCCATATTAGCGAAATTCGATACGATAGTCTGCTATCGGCACATCGGGACGCTGGGTTTCAAGCCAGTCCACCGCTTTCTCCATGAGACCATGCAAGTAGGCTGAATCATTCCCGACGGCGGCTAACCCGATAACGGCCGTTTGCCACACATCCTGGCAATCCACCTCAGCCGCCGCCACATTAAACTGGTTGGTCAGCCGCGCCAGCACCGATTTAAGAATACTGCGCTTCTCCTTTAATGAAGAAACACCATCAAGCTGCAATTTAATAACACAAGTCGCTACAATCATAAACTCAATTCATTCAGAGACTAGCCGTCGCCTGAGCTTGTCGAAGGCAGAGGCGATATTGGCACAATTCACAATTCACAATTCGGGAATAGTTTAACCGATTCCCACCACATTGAGAAACGCACAGCCCACTGTTTGCGTACAATATTCATAAGCGCCCCATGAGATTCCTGAGCGCGTCATTAAGCAAAAAGATATTTTCGTTACATCCGCATAAGAAATTTGTTCTAACCCAACAGGAACACATCACGTTCCTTTTATACTAAGTCGAAATTCATTTTAATTCAGGCATGCCCAAATTTCGAGCGCCTACCAAAAACTTGATTTATACTTAATTTATCTCAGAGAGGGAATAGTTTAAATGGAAGAAAAAGAAACATATACAAAGAATAGTGCAGAGGATAATACCGGAACCGAAAGCGCTGAAAACGGCCGTTCCGGTGGGCATATCTTACGTAATGTCGCCTTGGTATTTCTCATCATCTTTTTGGTGATGGGGTCAGTCGCCGCGTATGGTGTCATTGCCAGCGTTAACAAAGTTGAACAAAACGTAATGGGTCCCGTAGAAGATTTGGTGCGCAGTCTGTTTGTACCAGCCACCCCCGTTTACATTCCCAGCCCAACGACGATTGTATTGCAAATCAACGATCTAACGCGACTAGAAACAGCCTCTATTGAATTAGAAAAAGTCGTCACCGCCGAGCGCAACACCGATGCTCTGTGGGGCGTCTTAGGCGAATCAATGGTATTTGTGGCACAAGGCAAAGTGGTGGCTGGCGTCGATTTCAGCGAGATGACGGTCGAAGACATCCAAGTCTATGGGCCGGACACCGTGATGATCCACTTGCCCGCCGCCCAAACGTTTGACGACCTGCCCGCTTTAGACACAGAACGCTCTTACGTTGCTAACCGGAATACGGGCTTACTAGCTCGTCCTGAAAAAGACCTGGAAACGGAAGTACGCCAACTGGCAGAAATTGAAATTCGTGCGGCCGCCAAAGACAGCAACGTGCTTGATATTGCCAATACAAACGCGCAAAACTATATGAGCGATTTCCTGATGGGACTGGGCTTTACAAACATCACATTCACCGATGAAGCGCCGCCCCCACCCAATGAAGAATACGTGCAAGAAGTTCCAAAAGGGTATGTGTTGGTAACGGCTACCCCGGAGTCAGAACAGTAATCGGCCTATAGTAATCAGTGAGCAGTTTTCAGTAATCAGCTAAAAAGGTGGCTGGCATGTTAAAAAGTATGCCAGCCACCTTTTTTTGTTTAGCCAGCGGGGATTTCGTCGGCAACACGGGGGCCGGGATCAGATAGGCCAGATGTGGAGAAGTGGTTGATCACATTCACGTCCATTGTGCCTTCACACAGGATGTGGCAAGACAGCCTAAATTCACCCAAAGCGTCTTTATCTTCCAACTTTGCTTTTTCACGGGGATGATAAGATTCTGGTTCGCCGCTGTTGAACGTCACGCGGCAGGTGGTGCATCTGGCGTTGCCGCCGCAGCGGTGCAAAATGTCACCTCCGTTATCTTCTATAGCATTGACAAGCCGTATGCCATCCGCAACTTCAAATTGTTTTCCATCAGCAATAATTGTAGCCATGTTTTCTCCTTAAAAGTTTAAAGGGGGTAGAGTGGCAAGGTTGCAAAGTAAATACTCACCTGCACCTTTGCAACTTTGCAACTTTGCCTTATGATGCAAAAATCATATCATATCCAATCATTTTGTCGCAGTAATGTCGAGGTTTATGTGAGTTTTCCCACAAAGTTTACAGGATTGAACTGGATAACGGCCGTTTACACCTTATTTGCCTTCATTTGGATTTCACTAGAGGGATCGCTGGTGGGGGTGGTTCTAATGGGCGTGAGCACAACGGCCGTTTCCCTGGCCTATGTAACGCAGCATTTTCTGGGTGGTCGGGTGTTTTCCGTGAAGCAATGGGTGGGGATAACGGCCGTTCTTGGCCTACTCTTCGGTCTGAGCAGCGGCTTGCTCACCCTGCTCTTCATGGTCGTCAAAACCGGTCTCCACGCCCACGGCCCCGAATTCACGCCCGCCGAAGTCGCCTGGATCATTCAGCAAACACCGTGGTGGATGGCTGTCGGTTTACTAGCTGGTCTTGGTCTGGGCATGGTGACAGGAAAAACGAGGAATGAGGGATGAAGGTTGAAATTCATCCTTCATCCCTCATCTTTCATCCTTCTATTTTCGCTTCTAACGCCTGCAATGCTTCTTCAAGCTGCGCCTGACGCAAACTCGTGGTCACATCGCCGCGAGTCCGTTCGAGAACAGCACGCACTGTATCTGTACGACGACGCAGCCCGCCAGTAATGGAATCGTTAAAATCAAAAGTAACGAGGATGCTGTAAATCGCATCCATCATGTCGAGCAGACGTTCTGCCTCATCGGTGTGCCCGTGACGGATAATGTCGAGAATGCGGCGGCGCTGTTCAGTGGCCGCTTCTGCCAGACCATTCAGCCAGGTATTGTTTTCGGCTCCGAGTTCTTTTGGCGTGGGTAACGGCCGTTCCCGAATCATAGCATACGTCAAATGAGCCTCCACATATTCCTTAACAGCATCCTGCGTATACCCGGCATAATAAAGCATCGGATACCCTGCGACACCTGCCACCAAAGTCTCTTTCGCCTCGCCCAATTCAGCCAACAGCGCATCGGCCGTTTCCCATTCACTACGATGCATCGCCCGAATAGACCGCGCACACAAGCTAATCAGCGTACGCGACTGTTGATATGCTATATCCCGCGCCGCATTCACTTGCTCAAACTCTTCCTGAATTTCTTCTGCTAATACTTCCAGTTGATCCATGTTGGTTCCTTTTTGGAGATTAGAGATTGGAGATTAGAGATGAACTAAAGCTCCAATCTCTAATCTCATTTCTATACACTATCGCCTCACCCTAACCCGAATTATCGTCCCCGCCTTCCTTCCCCTCATCCTCGCCTTGAGGAAAGCGAAAGAATTGGTCAGCAATCGACATCGGCATCCGGATTTCGCCAAATTGTCGTTCAAACGTGGCAATATTCTGCGCCAATGCCTGTTGCAGCATTTTAGCGTGCATCGGCGACATGATAACGCGCGATTTCACCTTACCTCGATTAGAACGAGGCAGCACCTGGGCAAAATCCAGCACGACTTCAGCCGGGGTATGGCTAATAAAGGCAACATTGGCATAAACAGCCTCCAACTCTTTGGGGATGTCGATGCTAATACGTTTTCCAGTTTGTTTTTGAGGAGGTTGCTGTTGTTTTTCTGATTCGCTCATGGCTAGACTCCTAGTTAAATTTCACAGGTTAAAAGTTAGTAACTGTACAGACCCTAAGGGTTTGACCTCGAGTGATTCAATGTTGCGCTGTGCAAAACCCTTAGGGTCTCTCGAGTGAAAAATCAACACCTGTATAGTCGAAAGTTAAAGCAATGATACTTGGAAACCAGCCAAAGTGCGAAATTGACTTGATGGTCGTCCAAATAAATATTTGATGCCGGAAAGCCATCCTATGATACAATGTGCAGGTGTCTGGCGAGGCAATCAGAGAGGGATGTGAAGTCGATGACGAATTACGAAATTGTAGATCATACTGCCGATTGGGCGCTGCGCGTTTGGGGTCGTGATTTGGCTGATTTATTGCACAATGCGGCTATCGGAATGAACAGTTTGATGATTGGAACACCTTCGGGAAGCTCAGTGCAGGCACCTTCAACAAACTTAAAACTAACCCACACGCGCACCCTCACCTTCGCTGCTTTTGACAGCGAAACACTCCTTGTCGATTGGCTCACAGAACTGGCCTACTTCGCCGAAATGGAGCAACTAATCTTCCCAGCCATCACCCTGTCCAACATCACCCCCACCCACCTGGAAGCCAAAATTCAAGGCGGCATCATCCCCGAACTAGCCAAACACATCAAAGCCGTCACCTACCACAACCTGGAAATCATTGAAACCATAAATGGGTTAGAAGCAACCATCGTATTTGATGTTTAAGCGGAGTATTTTTTATTACAAAGACACCAAGGAACATAAGAAACAAAGAAAAGAAAACCCCTTTGTCCCTTTCACCCTTTGTTCCTTTGTAATAATTTTTTGACTGATATCAGGAGGATAAATTGGAACGGAAAGCCTTCAAACGCATCACTCCTTACATTCATGAAATCCCAAAAGATTTTCGGCCCGACATGCGCGTTCCGGCGCGGTTTTATGCCGATGGTGAACTGCTCGACATGGCGCTGGACGACAAAAGCCTCGACCAACTCGTCAACACAACCACCCTGCCCGGCATCGTCAAATATGCGCTGGCAATGCCCGACATCCATCAAGGCTACGGCTTTCCCATTGGCGGCGTTATTGCCACCGAACTACCCGATGGTGTCATATCGCCCGGCGGTGTGGGCTACGACATCAACTGTGGCGTGCGCTTGCTGGCAACCCATTTAAACCGCGAAGAAATTGCGCCCTATCTCAGTGAACTGGCAACCGTTCTGCAACTCAACTGTCCTAGCGGCGTCGGCCAGGGCGGCAAAATCCATCTTAAAAAGCATGAGCTAGACCAACTGGTTGAGCAAGGTGGCAAATGGGCGCTTAAAAACGGTTATGCTACGGAAATGGATTTGGAACGGACGGAGGAAAACGGCCGTTTACCCGGAGCCGATGCCTCAAAAATAAGTGACCGCGCCAAAAAACGGGGTCTCGACCAAATAGGCACACTCGGGTCTGGCAATCACTTCATCGAAGTCGATGTGGTAGACGAAATCTTCGACGAAAAGGCAGCACAGTGCATGGGCTTGTTCCCTGGGCAGATTGTGGTGCAAATTCACTGCGGTTCACGCGGTTTGGGACACCAAGTCTGCACCGATTATGTCAAGCGTTTTCAGAAGCGCTGTTCATCAATACGGCATCATCTTGCCCGACCGCGAACTCGTCTGCGCCCCGTTAAGCAGTCCCGAAGGGCAAGATTATCTGGCCGCCATGAAAGCCGCCGCCAACTACGCCTTCGTCAACCGGCAGGTACTCACCTATCTCATTCGCCAAAGTTTTGAGCAAGTGTTGGCTGGCACAGGTGTCCGTTCCACCGTTTACCAGGTTTACGACATCGCCCACAACATGGCGAAAATCGAAACACATGAGGTTGATGGCAAGCAGATGGAGGTGTGTGTCCATCGCAAAGGAGCCACCCGCGCCTTTGGCCCCGGCTCGCCCGTCTTGCCAGATGCCTACCGCGACATCGGGCAGCCCGTTTTTGTGCCTGGCTCCATGGGAACGGCCAGTTGGGTGCTCGTCGGCACAGAAAAGTCGATGGCACAGAGCTTTGGCTCCACTTGCCACGGCGCCGGTCGCACGATGAGCCGCAGCCAGGCCAAACGGGAAATTCGCGGCAATGATCTGCGCCAAGAACTAGAGGCGGATGGCATCCATATCCGCGCAGGCAGTATGGCAGGTCTCGCGGAAGAAGCACCCAGCTGCCTACAAAGATGTGGATCAGGTTATTGAAGTTGTGCATGGGGCAGGCATCGCCAAAAAAGTGGCAAGAATCGTACCGGTAGCTGTTGTTAAAGGATGAATTTATGAAGGATGAGGGATGAATGAGATTTATTCAACCTTCATCTTTCACCCTTCAAAATTAATATTTTCAGGAGGGTATTGTCGTGAAACTAGACCAGAATAATATTGGTTGGATACTTGCTGCATTTGTAATGGGAATTGTATTGACTATTGTCGGGATGACGTTGTTTAAGCAGACGCAGCCCGCGCCAATTGTTATTTCACCACCAGAGCCAACGGCAACGGCCGTTCCCACAGAAACGCCAGGCCCCATCCAAGTATTTGTGAATGGAGCCGTCATGCAAGAGGCAGTTTATACGCTGCCAACGGGCAGTCTGGCGCAAGATGCCATCGAAGCTGCCGGGGGATTTGCGGACGATGCCAATGTTGCCGTTGTCAATTTAGCCCAGCCGATGTTTAATGGGGCGCAGGTATACGTCCCGTTTAATGCGGAAAACAATGCCACACCAACGGCCGTTATCTTCACAGAATCTGCCGCAAACAATGACCTCAGCAAACAAGCATCAACCGCCGCAGGCATCGTCAACATCAACAGTGCCGACGCCACCCAGTTAGAAACCTTGCCGGGAATCGGACCCAGCACCGCCGAAAAAATCATCACCTTTCGGGCGGAAAACGGCCGTTTCACCACCATCGAAGAAATCATGAACGTACCCGGCATTGGTGAAGGCAAATTCGACCAACTACGCGAGCTAATCACAGTCGATGACAACTAACAACCTATGACTCACGACAACTTTCTAAACGTAGCCGCCGCCAGGGTAATGAACATACCCTTTTCATTTTTCGTGCGGAAACCGTTTTCACCACCCCAAAAAGCCATCATTTTGCAGCCCTGCTGTTTAAGCCAGGTCATGCTCACAACGCCCCTACTCGCCGCGTTGAGCAACGCCTTTCCTGACACCCGCTTTGATTGGCTCGTCAGCGAATGGGCGCGTCCCGCCATCGCTGGCAATCCCCGCCTCACAGAATTGGTCGATGCTGGTTCCGTAGACATCAAAAGCGGCGGCTACACACTTTTGCGTAATTTAGCCCAACAACTCCGTGATGAGGAATACGACACCTGCATTATTCCCAGCCGGTCTGGTGTCATGTCGCTGCTGCCCTGGCGGGCGAAGATACCACAGCGAATTGGCCTCAATAT
The DNA here is from genome assembly GCA_963747345.1 of uncultured Chloroflexia bacterium. Lineage (GTDB taxonomy): Bacteria > Chloroflexota > Anaerolineae > Promineifilales > Promineifilaceae. The sequence goes on from CAVVFA010000037.1 coordinate 109,686, forward strand.
AAACGGCCGTGGCTTCGCTCATACCATCGCCGTCAAACCTGATAACACAGTGCGCCACGCCTCAGAAATGGTTCTCACGATTGCTGCGGCAATGGGCATTGATCTGGCAGAAGGCAAACCAGTGGGCATGGAATTCTACCCCCCAGATTTAGACCGCACGCGCATCACTCGCCGCCTCGTAGAAGACCTGGATTGGCTCGGCGACCAACCGCTGATGATCATCCACCCAGGCGGCGCCAGTAACCCGATAGAGACGAATCTGCAAAAGCAGTGGCCGAGCGAACGGTTTGTACGCTTGGGCAACCATCTGGCACGGGAATACGATGCTCGTATTGTGTTGGTGGGGTCTGAGGCAGATAAGGCGTTGGCAACGGCCGTTTCTGGCATGATGTCCAATCCATCCGCCAACCTGGCGGGGCAGCTCACCCTCGGCGAAATTGGAGCATTATGCGAGGTGGCCGATTTGTATGTGGGCAACGATACCGGCCCCACTCACGTCGCGGCGGCGGTAGGCTGCCCCACCTTGGCTATCTTCGGCCCCAATGATCCCGCCTACTCAAAACCACATGGCACTAAGGGCAAAGTGATTGCATTGTGGAAGGAGTGGGATGGAAAACGGCCGTTTTCCTGGAATGCAGGGGTCTCGGTTGACGATGCCGTTGCCGCCGCAAAAACATTACTCAACCGAACTTAAAAAATCCTCAATATTGCTGTTGACACATCATATAAACTTTGATAATATTTCCCTCGCTCTAACAAAGGGGGCGTGGTGCAGCGGTTAGCACGCCGGCCTGTCAAGCCGGAGGTCGCGAGTTCAAATCTCGTCGCTCCCGCCTAATTCAACAAACGGATCAGAGATAATCTCTGATCCGTTTTTGTTTTAAATTAACATCCACGAACAAGGCTGTCATTCCCGCACGTTTTTAGCGGGAATCCATCCGCGCGACCTATGGATTCCCGCTTACTGCCTGCGGGAATGACGTAGGGGGCTGAATGGATACCCCTTAAAGAAGCCCCCGCTGGCCCAAATTCTTCATCAGTGCTGAAATACCAAATTCCCAAGGCGGAGCTTGATTGCTGTATGCCACCCGATTTTGCAGAACACCTAACTCTTTTGAACCGATACTCACCACATCCCCAATCTTATGCGTGAAACCAACGCCAACGCCATCTCTGTCTTGCGTGGGCGCAAACAGCGTGCCGGTAAATAATGCCAACCCATCTGGATATTGATGATTAACGCCAATGGTTTGCGAGACTAAATCCAATATATCCCGACTAATCCTGTTCATGGGACTTACCTCCGACAAAGCAAAACCATCCTCTCCCTGAATGGTTAAGGTCACTTCCATTTGGCGTACATCCTCCAGTGAAAAACTAGCATCAAACAAACGGATAAAGGGGCCTATAGCACAAGAGGCGTTGTTGTCTTTCGCTTTCCCCAGCAGCAACGCACTGCGTCCTTCAATATCTCGAAGGTTGACATCATTGCCCAAGGCTGCGCCCCGCACCTCTGCTTTGGCATTTACCAGTAAAACGACTTCTGGTTCAGGGTTATTCCACGAAGAAATCTGTAAAATACCCACCTGTTCGCCAGGACCAACCGACGAGAGTGGTTGTGCTTTCGTAAACACCTCAGCGAACGGCCCCAAGCCTACTTCCAGGTATTGTGACCACAGCCCTTCTGCTTGCAGCACTGCTTTGACGGCTTCAGAGTCGGGCGAACCAGGCTTGATCTTGGTGAAATCATCAGCGAGTTGTGTTCTGATTTTTAGGCGAACGGCTTCTGCCTTGGCGGCATCCCCACCCGCCCGCTCTTCAATGACACGCTCCAACATGCTCACCATGAAGGTAACACCACATGCTTTTATGCATTGAATATCTATTGGCGACAAGAAATAAGGCGCAGTGGTATCGCGCTGTTGGCTCATGGTATTAGCCATGATGTCGTCGTAGCTGCCCAGGTTTGCCAATTGAGAAACGTCGAGGGAGGCTGGATCGATATCGCTGTTGAGCAAATCGGCGCATGTGGGAGCAATGCTGCTTAAGTCAAATACGCCTGCTTCTGTTAAAAGTACGGGACTGGGGCCAGCGACGGAGCCGGTTAATTGTTCAGGAATCATAGCCCGGCCAATTAGTGTGCCAGCAAGGCCATCTTTCGGTAAAAATGAACGGGATGTAGTGTTGTTCATAGTGTGTGGTTTCCTATTTGTTGCGAAAAAATTTGAGGATGGAGTATTTGAAATATCTACTGCTGCTGTGAAAAACGGCCGTTTCCATCCACCTTTAGTTTGCCTCATTAAACCGCTTCTTTGGATCGGGGGGAAATTCTACTACCCATTCATTATCCCATCAAGAATCACTTTTACCACGCTTTCTGTCATTGCCATCTCAATATCCAGCCCTTCATTCGTGCTTGTATCAAGTGGGCGAGGAATAACTCCTTACTCGTAGATAGTTAAAAATCCAGAAAACTCAAGCATTAAAATATCATCGTTGTCATTTCAGTCTATGGGCGCTAAACTGGCATTTGGCTTATCTAATGCGAACCGTCCTTCGATTTCATTTCCCCAGGAGCAATATATGAAAACAGATCCCATTCCTTCTCTGGTAGAAATTTTAGAGCAGAAAACACCCTTCTCCCAAACCCGAACACATGGCGAAGGTCCAGCCGGACAGCTACCCATTACCGAAGAAATGCTGCGAAATGATCCCAGCGGTCATCTTTTTGGCCTGACTCAAAACGCAGGCATGGGCTGGAATCCGGCCGACGTGGGGCGCACACAGTACCTCATCCTCAGCACGCAGGGCGGTCTCCGCGCCGAAAATGGTGAGCCAATTGCTTTGGGCTACCATACCGGCCATTGGGAAATCGGGCTGCTGGTACGTGCTGCTGCCGAAACTTTTCGCGAGCAAGGCGTATTACCTTTTGCCGCAACTTGCAGCGATCCGTGCGACGGCCGTTCTCAAGGCACCACCGGCATGTTCGACAGCTTACCCTATCGCAACGACGCCGCCATCACCATGCGCCGTCTCATTCGTTCGCTACCGCAGCGGGCTGGCGTTATGGGCATCGCCACCTGCGACAAAGGCTTACCCGCCACCATGCTGGCCCTGGCTGGTTGCAGTGATTTACCCGGCATCATCGTCCCTGGCGGTGTCACGCTGCCCGCCATCGACGCCGAAGATACTGGCAAAGTGCAAACCATCGGTGCCCGTTTTGCCCACGACATGATCAGCCTGGACTATGCGGCCGCGATGGGCTGCCGCGCGTGCGGCTCTCCTGGTGGTGGCTGCCAATTCTTAGGCACGGCCGCCACCTCCCAGGTCGTCGCCGAAGCGATGGGTTTATCGCTGCCCCACAGCGCCCTCATTCCCTCTGGCGAACCCATTTGGCTCGACATGGCCCAGCGCTCGGCTCTGGCTTTGCTGCGGCTGAAAGCCAATAATATTCCCCTCTCCACGATTTTGACACCACAAGCCATTGAAAACGCGATGCTGGTTCATGCCGCATTTGGCGGCTCCACCAATTTACTGCTCCACATCCCCGCCATCGCCCACGCCGCCGGTCTGCCCATCCCCACCGTTGACGATTGGAGCCGCGTCAACCGCCAGACACCGCGTTTGGTAGACGCCCTGCCCAACGGCCCACGCAACCATCCCACAGTGCAAGTATTCATGGCTGGCGGCGTGCCAGAAGTAATGTGCCATCTACGCGATATGGGCTTGCTCAACCTGGACGTCATCACCGCTACTGGCGAAAAACTTTCCACTGTTTTGGATTGGTGGCAGCAGAGCCAACGCCGCCAGGATTCGCGGGCGCTATTGGCTCAGGCAGATGAAATTGACCCAGACCAGGTCATCATGGACGCCGACACCGCACGCAAAGCTGGCTTGACCAGCACCGTCGTCTTCCCCACAGGCAATATTGCTCCCCAGGGAGCTGTCATCAAAGCCACCGCCATCGACCCCTCGGTAGTGGATGAGGATCAGGTGTACCGGCACACCGGCCCGGCGCGGGTGTTTGTATCGGAGCAGGATGCTATCAGGGCTATCAAGGGGCAAAGTGAACCGCCCGTCAAATCAGGCGACGTGATTGTGCTCATTGGCGTGGGGCCTTTAGGCACTGGCATGGAAGAGACCTATCAGTTGACTTCTGCCCTCAAGTTCATTCCCTGGGGCAAAACAGTGCCGATTCTCACCGATGCCCGTTTCTCTGGGGTGTCTACCGGTGCTTGTGTGGGTCACATTGGGCCAGAGGCGCTGGCGGGCGGGCCTATCGGCAAGGTGCGCGATGGTGATTTAATTGAAATTGTCGTTGATAGAGATGGCCTTACGGGACGCATCAATGTCGTGAGCACCGCTGATGGCTCATTACCGTCGTCGGAAATAGCATCTCTGCTCCAATCACGCACCCCGCATCCGAATTTAAAAGCCCATCCCAAACTGCCAGATGACACCCGTTTGTGGGCAGCCTTGCAGCAAGCGAGCGGCGGCACGTGGGCGGGGTGTATCTATGATGTGGATCGTATTGTTGAGGTGATTAACGCGGGATTGAACGTATTAAGCAACCGTTCGTTTTTAACTTGACAAACCGCTAACTTATTTACGAACGCTTGCTTAATACTCTGTAACATAAATAATTTAAAGAAACTAGCCGACGCCTGAGCCTGTCGAAGGCATAGGCGGTCTTGTCATAGCAAACATCGCTTTGGCTTCGACAGGCTCAGCCGCCGCTGGTCTCGGAAAATCTAAGAAACTTATGTTACAGAGCACTTAAGGTCTGTTTACTTTTATTGATTGAAATCGGGAATGGGAACAATACGGCGCTCACGATTGATGCAGACGAGTTGGACTATGCCTGTCACGGCCGCTTTTTGACCTTCTAGTCGCCATACCTCATGGTGCCAGTTCAAACGAAATGGGCTTTCTTTAACACAGCGAGACCGGATATCGAGCGCGTCACCAAAAACCGCGCCTTCCGCAAACTGCATCTCAACTTTGTAAACAACAAATCCCAAGCCTTCTTCATCCCACATGCGCACTAATTCTGCCTGCCCAATGGCATGTTCGCGGGCATGTTCAAAATATTTCAGATAATTCGCATGATAAACAACGCCTGAAAAATCAGTGTCATCGTAATAAATATTGACTGTATGGTGATATAGTTTGTTTTCTTCGACCACGATTCGATCCTTCAGCTAATCAGTAAGATGACGTGAAGGATGCCACAGCACAGCAACATCGGCAACTAAATCAGAACGGCCGTTACCCATCCATCAAATACGCGGTAAAATCAACCCCATGGCAAACATCTTGCACGGCCTCGACAGCGAGGCCTACGACCGAGAATATAGCGACAAAGAACTCTTCTACCGAATTCTGCAATACTTCCAACCCCATCGGCGGAAAATTATCGTCATCACCATTGCCATTTTACTGCTGGCGCTGGCGAGCGCCGCCTTCCCCTTGCTCGTCGCTCGTGGCGTCGATGTGATGGCGACGCAAAACGACGATGCCTTCATTGTGCTGTTGGCCGGTGCGTCCTTTGTCTTGGGCTTCGCCGTCTGGATATTCAACTGGATTCGCCGGCAGCTCTCAACCGAAGTTATCGCCGATGTGGTCTTGGCGATGCGTGCTGATGCCTTCACCGCCGCCGCCCAGCAAGACCTCTCCTTCTACGACGAATTCAGTTCTGGCCGTATCGTCAGCCGTATCACCAGCGATACGCAGGAGTTTGGTGAAGTCATCATCCTCAGCACCGATGTCATCAATCAGCTGTTCTCTTCGTTCATTCTGATGATTATCCTCTTCGCCATCGACTGGAAACTGACGCTAGTCGTGCTGGCAATCACCCCTTTTATCGTCCTTGTTGCCCTTGCTTTCCGACGGTTGGCACGGCGGGTTACGCGCCAAAGTTCACGCGCCATGGGCGAGGTCAACAAATCCATTCAGGAAGCAGTGACGGGTATCCGCGTCGCCAAAAATTTCAGGCAAGAACAAGCCATCTACGACGAGTTTCTAGGAACCAACCGGCAAACGTATAGCATCAACGTGCGGCGCAGCCTGGTTATGGCAAACATCTTCCCCACGCTGGCCGTTTTGGGAGGCATCGCCACCGCCGCCATCGTCTTTTTTGGCGGACTAAGCACAGCCGCTGGCGTGATTAGTGTGGCCGCCTGGTATCTTTTTGTGTCTACGCTAGACCGTTTCTGGTTTCCCATCATCAATTTATCGGCCTTTTGGAGCCAGGTGCAGCAAGGCTTGGCCGCCGCCGAACGGGTCTTTGGCCTGATTGATTCAGAGCCAGCCGTGCAGCAGACTGATGACCAACCCGTTGACCAGCTAAACGGCGAAATCCGCTTCGAGAAGGTTTGTTTCCGCTACTCCGAGCAAGAGCAGGTTTTGCGGGAGTTTACGCTTACGATTCAACCTGGGGAAAGTGTGGCGCTCGTGGGGCATACCGGCGCGGGCAAGTCCAGCATCATCAAGCTCATCGCCCGTTTCTATGAGTTTCAGGAAGGGGAAATCGAGATCGACGGGCATGATATTCGCAGTTTTAATCTGGAGTCGTTCCGGCAGCAACTGGGTATCGTATCGCAGGTGCCGTTTCTCTTTGATGGCTCGGTCGCTGACAATATTCGTTACGGCCGCCCGGAAGCCACTGATGCCGAGATTGAAGCGATGGCTCAACGCATCGGCGAAGGGGAATGGCTGGAAACGCTGCCGGACGGGTTACAAAGCCAGGTGGGGGAACGCGGGGGTCGGCTGTCGTTGGGACAACGGCAGTTGGTGGCGCTAACGCGGGTGCTGGTGCAAAATCCGCGCATCTTCATTTTGGATGAAGCAACCGCCAGTGTAGACCCGTTCACCGAGTCTCAAATTCAACAGGCGCTGGATATGATCATGAACGGCCGTTCTTCCATCATTATCGCCCACCGTCTGTCCACCGTGCGCTCGGCTGATCGCATTATCGTCCTGGATCGCGGGCGGATTATCGAAGAAGGCAGCCATGAGCAGCTCATGGCTCAATCCGGTCATTACGCCGAACTGTACGATACCTATTTCCGCCACCAGTCGCTCGATTACATCCAGTCGGAGCAGTGGCAACGTTCCTCCAAGTAGCAATCTCTCTACCGCATATGACAAATTTTTCCATCCAGCCAGCCACAAAAGAACACCAACCGGCCATCAAAGCACTCATCCACGAGGCGAACATCAATCCAATGGGGTTGAAATGGGAGCGCTTTTTGGTGGCGCTGGACAATGATGGCGTATTGATCGGCTGTGGGCAGGTGAAACCGCATGGGGATGGCTCACGCGAGTTGGCTTCGATTGCAGTGGCTCGTGAGTGGCGTAATCAAGGCATTGCTCGCGCCATCATCAAAGAACTTACTGAGCAACATCCCTTGCCCTTGTGGCTGACGTGTATGTCGCGGCTGGTTCCGTTTTATGAGCAATTTGGCTTTGTGGAAATGGTTGATCGTAAACAAATGCCGCCTTATTTTCGGCGTGCAGTTCAATTCTTTCCGCTTTATGCGCGGCTGATGTCTGTTCAGGGATATCTGGCGGTGATGGTGAAGCAAGGGGAGGCTACAGAAGCGCTCCACCCGAAATTTGAATAAGGTTCTGCATCGCTTCAGCATCGCAGATGGTGAATTTACGCCCTTTAACCGATATCCATTGTTCCCGGCGAAAACGACCCAGTGCTTTGTTGATGCTGACACGGGTAGCGCCCGTCATTTCTGCCAGATCAGTTTGCGTTAAAGACAACTCAATGAGAATCCCCTGCTCGGTAACGACCCCATGTTGTTCCGCTAGATTAAGCAAGATACGCGCAAGGCGGGCTGGTAAATCCAAAAAGAAGATGTCGCTGATCTGATTGTTAAGATTGCGGATGCGTTGGGAGAGTGTGTGTAGGACATGCAGTGAGAAATCTGGATTGTTACGGATGAAACGGATGAAATCTTCACGATGTAAGGTAAGCGCCTCGGTAACTTCAATGGCTTCGGCCGTAGCAGACCGGGGGGCATCGTCGAGAAGCGCCAGTTCGCCAAAGAAATCATTCTCTCCCAAGATAGCGAGTAAGGCTTCTTGTCCATCCAAAGTGGAGTAGGTGATTTTTATTTTGCCTTTACCGATGATGTAGAGCAAGCCACCGGGGTCGCCATGATGGAAGATGATTTGACCCGCGCCGAACCGGCGTGATACAAGGCGTGCTGACAATTGAGCTAATTCTTCTTGACTAAGATCCGCAAAGAACGGAACTTGTTGTAACGCTTCTGCGTTATTTCGTGTTTGAATCATTTTCCCCTCTTCTCATTCCTTTTTAGCCTTCCCGTTGCTAAAAAGTAATGTTTGAACCGCAAATGCCTAATTTGGGTCTATTTGCTTGGATTGCCTAATTTTAACTCAAGATACACATGATCCAAACTTGATTTTATTTGGCGTTTCAACCAGTCAAGTGGCAGGTCGTTTATGGGGAAGGCAGAGAGGAATTCGGGGATGTAAACGGCCGTTTCTTCTAATATTTTGCCCGCCGCGATATGGCGCTGGATGGTTTCACGCATGTGGCGGATGTAGTCACGTATCGGGGGGATGGCAGAACCGTCACAGACGGGGCCACGTCCCGGCACAATTGCCAGGAATTTGGGCGCCATGGCTTCCAGTTTGTCTAAACTTGCCAACCATTGGGCGGAATTCCCTTCAGTTATGATGGGATGCGTACCGACCATCAAGGTATCACCGACAAAAAGAACATTGGCATCGGGGATAGAAACCCAAATATTGCTGGGTGTGGGGCCGGGAACGGCCGTTAATTCAATCTGCTTACCACCGATAAAAAGCGTCATTTTGCCATCAAAACTGATTGTTGGTCGTTCGACAGGGCTGTTGCTTAACTCACGACCTCTATCAGGATGACGTTGATTGAGACTTTCTAACAAATAACCCGGAAAACGCTTGTCATAGCTAAGAAGACGTTCAGCCGTCAGGTTATGTGTGATGATAGGCGCGTTGAGCCAGCGCGTATTGAGCGTGCGGTCGCCATGAAAGTCAGTCACTAACGCGGTGTGGACGGCAAAATGATGCGTGCGATGCAAGGTGAGCGCCCAACTGCGGGCATCGCGCGGAAAGGAAGGCACGTCAATCGCTACTATCCCTTTGGATGTGACGATTGCGCCAACGTTAACGCCGATAAAATTAGTTTCTGCGTATATTCCGGGTGCGAGTTCTTCCATGAAATTAGCTTCTTAATGGGTAGCAAGTTGCATGTGCCAAGGTACTCTGGAAAAAATCACTTGCAACCTGCAACTTGCCACATGCAACCAGAGGGCAAAATGTCAGATTATGCCCGTTGATAGTATATTAACCAGTGCCGCCTGCACGGCATTGAGGGCATCAGCCACTTCTTCGTGAGTATGGGCTGACCCGCCGCCTTGGGCGGAATGGGAACTACCACCCCCGCCGCCGTCACCTAGCTGGGCTAAAGCCACTTTGAGCAGTTGCGCCATATCGCCAGGGGCATTACCTGACCGAGAAAAGACCAACTGGGTACGTTTTCCAGATTGTCCAAGCAGGAGGATGATGTTGTCTTGCTTTGTCAATTGAGCTGTCAGCGCCCGTAAGTCGATGGCATCTTCTTCGGCGAAGGTTTGCTTAATAAGCGTCGCTGCGCCCATTGGTATGCCGTTGGCGATGTACTGCTGCGCCTCAAAAACCATCAATGCTTCTTTTTGCTTTTTAATGGTGCGTTGTGCTTCTTTGTTTTCCTGCCGCATTTTACTGATGGACGGCATAATTTCCGCCGCACCCGTCGTTAATTCTGTGGTCAGGTCGTTCACAATAGTATGCTTCTGTGCGTAATCTTGCAAGGCACGGTTCCCGCAACAGAATTCGATGCGCGTTTTTTCGCCTCGTTTTTCATGCTTCACAATTTTGATGAGACCGACGCTGCCGGTCTGGCTAACGTGCGTGCCACCACAGGCTGTCAGGTCATAATTCTCGATGTTGATGAGGCGTAAACGGCCGTTTCTCACCGGCGGCACTTTACGCAAAGGCAAACTGCGCCACCTCGTCTGGCGACACAAAACGCACCGTTACTGGATAGTTGGCCCACACCGCTTCATTGGCTCGTTGCTCAACCGCCGCGATTTCAGCCTCGCTCATAGCGGTACGGTCTACGTCAATCGTCATCACAGTGGGGGTCAGGTGAAAGCCAACGGTTTCTGCTGCTGCCATTTGGATGAAGGCTTGGGAGAGGATGTGCTGCCCGGTGTGCTGCTGCATATGGTCAAACCGACGCGGCCAATCGATAACGGCCGTTACCGCATCCCATCTCTCCCACCTCGCCAGCCACCCAATGCACCACCGCTTCATCAGCTTCACGGATAGAGACATGGGTTACAGAACGGCCGTTAATCGTCCCCCCATCCGCAGGCTGACCACCAGATTCGGGATAGAAATAAGTCTCATCAAGGACAAGACCGAAACGGTTATCTTCTATAATTTTTTCAACAACAATGGCTTGAAACTGAGTGGTATAAGCGTCTTCGTAATAGCGGCGATTACTCATACTGCATTTCTTCTTTCCAACAAGGTATTGTGAAATTGAAGCGGGCACCCTTAATCGGGGCATCGTCAACCCAAATTTGCCCACCATGCGCTTCCACCGCGAGGCGGCAGAAAGCCAAGCCCTAGCCCCAATCCTTTAGAATACGTATCTGTATTAATGCGGCGGAATTTCTCAAAAACAGTGCTCCGCAACGATTTCGGAATACCAGCCCCTTCATCGCTCACAGAAATGAGAACCATATCATCAGCCAACGTAGCCGTTAGCGTAATCTTTTCACTTTCAGGGCTGTATTTAATGGCATTATCCAATAGATTCACCAAAACACGGCGAATCATATCCTCTTCAACATACACATCTGGCAAACCGGCGGCCACATCTTGAACCAACGGAATGCGACGTTTTTCATACCCTGGCTTAACCGTTTCCCACGCATCATCAATCAGCAGTTGCACCTGATTTTTGTTCTGTGAGGTAATGGGATGCCCCGCTTCCAGTTGATTGATATCCAACAAAGAGCGCACAAGCGTTTGCAGACGACTGCTGCTGCGCATGGCAATGTCCAGCATTTCCAGCAAAGCCGGACTACTGTTTGGCGGGAGTTCATAGGTCAATAATTCCAGACTGGAAATGACGTTACCCAAGGGGCTTTGCAAATCATGGAAGAGCATGGCTTGTAAATCTTTACGCATCTCTTCCAATTCAATTTGCTTGGAAATGTCATGATAAATCCATTGTACAAATTCGCTGTCACTATAAGACGTGCGCTTCGCGTAAACTTCAACATGCACATGACGGCCGTTTTTCCGGATCATCTGACTGTTAAACACACGAACCGAGTCAGTCTCCATCCGTTCTGTGTTAGGCAATATTACATCCGGTGGGTGCAAATTCTGAATGTGCTTGTTGAGCAAATCTTGGTGAGGATAACCAAGAAAAGCAAACGCACGACGGTTGGCATCGACAACTTGCCCTGACACCGTCGTTAAAATAATCGGATCAATACTATCTTGATAGAGGCTAGTATATCGGGCTTCTGCCTCTTGCGTGCGAGAGAACTGCTGCGCATTGGCAATGGCACTACTGGCAATATTCGCCAGATTCACCAAGAGTTCCAGGTCACTTCCCGTAAACTGACCATCAGTGGGATTGATGGCTTGAATTGTGCCTAAAACAGTCGATTTATACGTAATGGGGGCACAAATCATGGCTCGCGTGTGGTGGCCTGTGCGCTCATCGCCCAATGTGACAATGCGCGGTTCTTGCTTTGAATCTTTAACCAGCGCCGGTTTGCCATGTTCCATCACCCAGCCAGAAACACCCTGATTGGAGGGAAGCCGAAGCCCCACAATATCATTACTGCCAATACCCGCCGCAACTTGGTAAACAAGCTCGTTGCTTTGTTTATCTACCAGTGCAATTGAAATCGCTTCAGCATGAAGGAATTCATTCATTTGCACCAACATCGACTGCATTACTTCATTGAGATCTAATGATGAGTTGATACTGCGGCTGGCTTCATTGAGCAGTTTGGAAATGCTAAGTTGGAGACGAGAATCATGAACAATTCGTGCTTTTTCTATGATATTTGCAGCCTGATTGACAATCGTAATGAGGACATTTAAATCAGCGTTGTCAAATTGATTTGACCCAGGCTTACTCACGGTCGCCACACCAATTACCTTATTACGAATAACCACAGGGGTGCAAATAGCAGACCACGGTATCAGTGTGGAAGAAGTATCAACTAAGTAGGGCAACCAACGTTTATCTTCTAAACTGTTGCCGATAATTTGAGAGTGGTTGTTTCGTGCCACCCAACCAGCTAAGCCCCGTGCCATAATGTCTTGCAAAATGGCTGTGTCATTTATGGGATCGATAACATCATTTGCAAGCCATACTCGGATGACTTCAAACTCGTTGTTTACGAGTAGGATGCTGGCATCTTGGGCTGCAAACAGGTGGAGGGCAATGTCAAAAACTTCTGGAACAATCGTGTCAATATTGCTGCCATCAGCATCTATGGTGGCAAGCAAATTGCTCATAGCAAAAATTGCATCTAATTTTTTGCTTGCATTTGAATTGTTGATAACGTCAGAGTCTATGTATTCCATGATTTATGAGGTGGTCGGGAATTTTTATAGTTTACCTATGATTTTTAATTATACGCCAAATTCAGTACCTGCCTACCATGACTATCTTAAAATTGCTGGTAAATAAACTTCACTAATTTCTTCAGCAACGACAACTGTAAATGTGCTGGTACTCGGTTGATTTGTTTGATCGGTTACTTTTAAGGTTGCGGAAGTCTTCCCTGTCCAACCAGGCTGCGGATTGATGCTCACAAAACGGCCGTTAAACGTAACCCCAGCACCCTCTTCTATATAATCAATCATCGCATAAGATAAATCATACTCAAATCCATCCTCAAGAATGGTGTATTCGTAGGCATCGATAGCATCTGTGATGTGAGTGTCTACTTCCAGTAATTGGGAAGGTAATTGCGCTAATTCGGCAGGGACAAAAACAGGGAGAGGAGAAACATCCCAGCCCATATCCTTGAATATACCTAACGCAACAGGGCCAGGATTATAATTGGTTTCGCCATTGGTTAGGGAGTAGGTCATCAAAGCATTCTCTGTGTTATTATAGGAGTCGCCCAAGTGGGAATAGCTTGACCCACTTTGCCACGATGATGGGGCATAAATTGGGGCGGTCGCTCCCCCATTTGCCTGACGTGTATTCACACCGTCAAAGAACAGATAATTGCTGGTCAATTGCGTACCAAGGGCTGTCGATGGATTGCCAAACGTTAACATGGATTGACCATATCCATTCTCTGTAAATCGGTCGTAAATCATGGGATACACAACACTACTGCCGGTTGGCGTATACCCCCAACTACCAACCCCACTGTCGTACCGCATCGAGCCAAAAAAGCCAAGACCATGCCCAATTTCATGCAGCACGACAGTGGCAAAATTATACTTGAGAAATGGCGTATTCAAGTCTGTGCCAAAATACCAGTCTGTCCGCTCACTGTTGAAACGAGCTGTGATTTCGGCTGTTGCGCCATTCAGATCTGAACCAGCTAAGGCATTGGCTAAAGCGGCCGGATACCAGGTGCTGGCATAAGGAAAACTGGCATTGTTTACACTGATTGTGGTAGACCCAGCAGACCCTAAAATATATGGGTTTCCATATATAGTAGAAAGGGGATCCCAATTGGCATTGATGACGATGGGAACCGAGGAACTTATGAGCGTAGACCAGATGTCTACGGCATATTGGAAGGCGGCTTGTGCGCCAGGGGCTGTGTCCCACGTGGTCGCTTTGTTAATGTAGTTCACCTGTATAGTCGCCGTCTGTGCCGCACTTAAATTCATGCCAAAATCAGGCGCGGCGATGGGTATAGGCGGGGTGTCAGTTTGTTCAGCGTAGATGATTAGTTCGGTGCCAGGTGGTGCGCTGATAGACAGCGTTTCTGGTAAGGGGGTCGTATCATCTTGGGCAACGGCCGTTTGCAGTGATACCGTAATGAACAATATTGCAATTAGGAGCAAAATTTGTGTCACGAAGCTGTTTTTTTTCACAAACGCCTCCCTATATTTATACTAACTGCAAGCTGGGGATGACATCCAAATCGAGGGCGTCTCGGTGGCCTTGCAGAAAATGCCAATGGGCGGCTGCCCCTATCATAGCGGCGTTATCGGTACAGAGAATCGGGCTTGGATAGCGCACGGGCGTATCCAACCGTTCGCTCATAGCGGCGCGCAGGGCGCTGTTGGCTGAGACGCCACCTGCCATGTGAACGGCCGTTACGCCATAAGCAGTGGCGGCTCGCTGTGTTTTGGAAACCAGGGCGTCTACCACCGCTGCCTGGAAGCTGGCTGCCAAGTCATTGACCGGCATTTTGCCACCTTTATATTTCTGTGTTTGCCGGAAAACGGCCGTTTTCAGGCCACTAAAACTAAAATTATAGCCATCATCCATGACAGCCCGGGGAAACTTGAACGCCTCAGGATTGCCTTGTTTGGCCGCTTTATCAATGGCAGGGCCGCCCGGATAAGGCAAACCAAGCACACGCCCCACTTTGTCGAACGCTTCTCCGGCGGCGTCATCCATCGTGCCGCCTAGATATTTATATTGACAGTGATCGACCATCAAATATAAATCCGAATGTCCACCGCTGACCACCAACGTCAGCACGGGGAACTCGATTTCGTGGGCGCGTTCAGAGAGCCACAGCGAGTAGATATGGCCTTCAATATGATTGATGCCCAGCAGCGGTTTCTGCCGTGCCAGCGCCAATCCCTTCGCCATATTCACGCCGACCAGCAGCGAGCCAACCAATCCTGGCCCTTTGGTAACGGCGATACAGTCCAAATCATCAAAGCCGAGATGCGCTTCATTCATCGCTTGGGTGACAACAGGCGAAATAACCTCGATGTGCCGCCGCGAGGCCACTTCCGGGAAGACGCCGCCATATTGGGCATGAATATCTACCTGGCTGGCGATAACGTTACTGAGAATCGTGGTGCCGTTTTCAATAACGGCCGCTGCCGTCTCATCACAGGATGTTTCAATCGCAAGAATTCGTGTTTGTTGAGTCATAAGATTCGTGGTGATTTTGTCTTGAATAGCAGTCCGCGTCAATACGGCGGTTAACCTTTTCTATGAAAACTTATTTACTGTCGGCTGTGTGTACCAGTGCTTTCAATAAGGCTTCTACCTGTGTGGGTAAAATCGTGCGCGGATCAATGAGAAAACGGCCGTTTTGCACCCGACCAATCACCGGCAACTCGTTTTCACGCAGCCGGGCAGCCAACCCTTCCACGTCTGGATGGGTGATGGCAACGAGCTGTGTGGGCATCGACGTGCCGGGTAAGCTGCCGCCGCCCACCGTTGATTCACCAGCTATCGCTTCCGCTTCAATGCCTTGCTGCTTTAAATGTGCCGCCCAGTTCTCCGCTTCCTCGCTAATTGCTTCCAGCGAACGGCTGATCATACGCCAAATCGGCACTTGTTCCAACGCCTGCCCTTTGAGATAGAGGGTGAGCGTGGCTGACAGAGCCGCGAGCGCCATTTTATCAGCCCGCACGGCGCGAGCGAGCGGATGTTTTTTGATGGTCGCCATCAAATCTGCGTTGCCGCACAGGATGCCTGCCTGCGGGCCGCCCAACAGCTTGTCGCCGCTGAAGGCCACGATGTCGCAGCCCGCTTGCAAGCCGTCCAGCACCGTTGGTTCCGGCGCAAGACCATATGCGCTCGTGTCAAACATAGCCCCGCTGCCCTGGTCGTAGAGCAAGGGAATGTGGTGGGCGTGCGCCAGTTCTGCCAAATCGGCCAATTCTGGTTCGGTGGTGAAGCCTACAATTTTGTAATTGGAATGATGCACCACCATGATGGCGCCGGTGTTTTCGTTGATGGCGTTTTCGTAATCGCGCAAATGGGTGCGATTGGTCGTGCCCACTTCCACCAGGCTCGCGCCAGACTGCACCATCACATCAGGCACGCGGAAGCCACCACCAATTTCAACCAGTTGGCTGCGGCTGATGATGACCTCTTTTCCTTGACATAACGCGGAAAGCATGAGCAGCACGGCCGCTGCGTTGTTGTTGACGGGCAGTGCCGCTTCGGTTCCGGTTAGCTGGGTGAGCAACTGTTCAGCATGGATGGCGCGGGAGCCACGTTTGCCTGTTTCCAAGCTGAATTCGAGCGTGTTGTAACTTTGGGCAACGGCCGTTACCGCTTCAATCGCCGCCTCACTCAAAGGCGCACGACCCAGGTTGGTATGCACAATCACACCCGTCCCGTTGATGACCGGGCGCAAGGTGGGCGCGAACCAGTCGGCCAACCAGTTCTGAGCCGCTTGTGCCAGCTTGTCGTCATCGGGCATGGTGCTGGCGCCGTGGAGAACGGCCGTTCGCTGTTCATCCAGGGTGATACGGAGCGCTTCCAGGGTTAGAGAACGGCCGTAGTCGGCAATTAAATCAATGGTGACGGGGAGGCGTAACAATTTATCGATGCTGGGTAGTTGGCGGAGAAGCGTCTTCTTTTGATGGCGGGAGAGTTGCGGTCAACTGAGTTGTCCTTTGCCGATTAGGCAGCGACCGCGGCGGTGCGTGCGCGAATTTGCAATAATATTTCAACTAAAATCAAAACGACGGCGACCAGAATAGCCACCGCCACGCCCAAAGCGCGATTCATTTGCAGCCAGAGGCAAATCGAAGCCCATAAACCAACCCACATCGCTTGCCGCAAGGTCACATGAAATTGGGGGGGCAGTGATTTTCCAGAGCGACGATCCATATATTTGCTGAATCGCTTGTTGAAAAAATAAGCAAGCGGCAAAACCAACCCCGTGACAGCAATGAGAACTGCGCCTAAAAAGGCCACAATAATTTCCATGTTGGCGGCTTCAAGAATGGAGGCGGCTTCGACTCGGCCGTCGGCAGTAGCCCGTACCAGGTCGAGGCGAGCCACATCAAAAGGCCACCAGGCGTTGACGATGTACTGCATAACGAGCAGTCCCAATAAAAATAAGGCAATACCAAGTAATAAGACAGGGACGAAACCCAAACGCTCGAAGAATTTCATGAATGCATTATATCCAGCAATGTAAAATCTTCAATATGGAGAGTTAGGTCTTGATGGATATAATCAGCGCTTATCCAGATGTTGTTATGAGGAGTTCACATGGGCAGCAGTACACCACGATGAATGAAAATCCGTAACGCGATTTGGCAAAGGGTGTGTTTCATTTTAGTTGAATGATCTGTCATGCGTGGGACGATTTTGTAAATCGTCCAGGCGATTTGCAAAATCGCCCCACGAGCAGCAGACAATTCTATAACTCATTTGAAACACACCCTTTGGCAAATCGCGCTACACTTTCGAAGGAGGCTCTTTAAATGAGCGAAAATTGGAACAAAAAACAATCGGTCGAGGATGCTAAACCACAATGGAGTGTGATTTTGGCGATAGTGGTGCTAATTCTGCTGCCGATAATCGGTGTGTGCACGATTTTCTATTTTATAGCGAATGATGCCTCGCTGATGGTCGTTTTCTCGATTGGGGGCTTGTGTCTTTTTTCTTTGGCGCTGCCCCTGATGGCTTTGTACTTCTTACGTAAATCGTCGAAAAACAAAGAATGGTAATCTGCTTCCCCCTTATGGGTTGCGGGTTTTTAGGATGTGGTGCAATGCCTGTCCGTAGGTTTCGCCAGCAGTGGATGCGGTGAAGATGAGGGGGTTATTTTGCAGGGTGATGTGAAGGGTATAACGGCCGTTTTCCCCCAACGTAAGCATCAATTCTGTTTTTTCCTCTGATTGGTCGAGCATAAAAACCAACTCTTGCCGCAGTTGTTCTTCGGTCGGCATCCAAACCACTTCTTCCATGAAGATATGGTCCATGGCCCATTCAGAGGTGCCGTGGAAGGTGATGGCCGGCCAGCCTTGCAGGGTGGTAGGCGAGGTCATCATGTCGGACAGGACAAAGATGCGGTCGTCCATTTCGCTGTCGGGGATAGCAAAAAAGTCGTTGATGTCGGGAATCCATTTAAGGCCAGCTTCTTTTAGGTCTGTGGCGAGGGTTAAGGGAATCATGGGTCACTTTTCTTAGTTTAATTTATGGGAATGATAGCACGAGTAATTGTGAATTGTGAATGGCGAATTATGAATTGTGAAGTGATAATGTTGTCATGACTGAAATAGTTTGGGTTGTTTTTGCATTTGGTTGTGGCTCGCTGCCGTTTTCGGTGTGGGTGGGGCGATTGGCGCTGCACAAAGATGTGCGCACGTTTGGCGATGGCAATCCGGGCGCGTCGAATGTGTTTCGGGCGGGGGGCAAAGGCTGGGGCGTGCTGGCAATTCTCTTGGACGCTTTTAAAGGAGCGATACCGGTTGGGTTGGCGAATTATTGGGCGGGGCTGGATGGTTGGGCGATAACGGCCGTTGCTCTGGCTCCTATTCTCGGCCATGCCTTCTCCCCATTCTTGCGTTTTCGCGGCGGCAAAGCCTTAGCCGTCACCTTTGGCATCTGGTTTGGCCTGACATTTTGGGTAGGCCCGACCCTGTTGGGGCTATCGTTTGCCTTATGGATGTGGCTGCTCACCGTTGAAGGCTGGGCCGTATTAGCCGGGATGCTAACTTATCTGGCCTTCCTCCAATTCTTCCCTGATGACTCAGACCTTACAGATGGTCTGGTTGGGCAATTTCATCATCCTGGCTTGGAAACATCGCGCCGATTTGCGAAAAAAAACGGCCGTTCGCTTTTTACAGAAAAAAGAATAGATTTCTACGGCTTGCTCCCACGCAAGCCTATCTCAGTAATGAAGCTAATAATGACTATCGTAGTGGATAAACAAGTGTGATAGCCAGAGGTTAACAAAATCCGCAGATTTCCTCTCAAATCTCTCTGTGAATCTCCGTGATTTCTCTGTGTAACTATTCTTTGACCAAAACCGTAGTCAATAAATAAGGAACTCTATTGTGATTTCTACCAAACTTAAAAAAAGCCCATCCTTTGTTGAATTTGTCATCCTCATCTCTATGATGATGTCGCTAACGGCATTATCCATAGACGCCATGCTGCCTGCCCTCTCGCAAATGGGCAGTGACTTGAATGTGCAAAATGCCAACGACCGCCAGTTGATTATCTCTATGATTTTCTTGGGACTGGCTATGGGGCAGCTTTTCTTTGGCCCGCTGTCTGACAAAACGGGACGCAAACCAGCAATTTATGCCGGATTGTTCTGTTACATAGCAGGCGCGTTGCTGGCGGCATTTTCGTGGAGCTTTTCTATATTGTTGGCTGGTCGTTTCTTGCAAGGGATTGGCGTCTCAGCCCCACGCGCAGTTACGCTGGCGCTGGTACGCGATCAATACGAAGGCCGGGCAATGGCGCGAGTGATGTCATTTGTCATGACGGTATTTATCCTGGTGCCGATGATTGCGCCAACAATAGGGCAAGCAATTTTGCTTTTCACCGGCTGGCGCAGCATATTTGGCATTTTTGTGTTGCTGGCGATTGTTGTCTTAATCTGGTTTGCCATTCGCCAACCGGAGACCCTGGCACCAGAAAATCGCGCCCCGTTTTCGCTAAAGCGTATTGTCAAAACGACGATAGAGATTGTTAAAATCCGGCCTGCCTTAGGCTTTACTGTGACGGCAGGTTTGATAAGTGGTGCCCATCTTGGCTATCTGAATTCAGCGCAGCAGGTTTTACAAGAGCAGTATGCTTTGGGTGAACAGTTTCCCATCTACTTTGCCGTAATCGCTTTCTCAATCGGATTAGCCTCTTTTCTAAATGCCCGTTTGGTGATGCGTTTTGGGATGCGCCTGTTGGTCAACGGATCGCTTATTGCCATATCGAGCCTGTCACTTGTTACTTTTGGCCTGGCTTTGTTTTCGTCTGGACAGCCTCCGTTGTGGATTCTGATGGCGTATTTTATGTTTGTTTTCTTCTTCGTGGGCATTTTGTTTGGGAATATGAATGCGTTGGCGATGGCACCGTTGGGTCATATCGCCGGGATTGGGGCGGCGATTGTAGGGTCGCTCTCGACGTTGATTTCGGTGATGTTGGGGACGATGATTGGACGGGCTTACAATGGAACCGTGCTGCCCTTAATCGCGGGCATGGGAATTTTAGCGGGGTTGTCAATTTTTGTGGTGCGCTGGGCGGATAAGGATTGATGTTGTATGCGGATATCTGCTTATACAATGGAGACAAGCCGTCGCCTGAGCTTGTCGAAGGCAAAGGCGGCTATGGCTTCGACAGGCTCAGCCTCTAACAGGATCAGCCGTCGAGAGGCTCAGCCTCCTCCTTGTACTAAAATAAATGAAACGCACCCAAATTTGGTACGCGGAAATGAAGGGGCAAACTTGCAGTTCGCCCCTTTTTAGAATACCTACCGCATCTTCCGAATTCGATTCATCGACATGAAAATCGCAGCCATCGTCGTCAGAAAGGCAATCGCAATCTTTGTCGGATCTATAATCGGCTCCACGCGCACCCCATCTGGGCCAATGGAAATAGCCGCTACTGGACGAGCCAGGATGGAGCCGCCGCCGCCGCCACCACCGCCGCTGCCATAGCTGCCGCCCCCAGATTCACATCTCTCTCCATCCTTTGAATTATCGACACCACCGCCGCCGCCATAGCCATAGCCCAAACCGCCAATCGTCTCGGAGGCGGTGATGACGGCGTATTCGCCATGCACAAATGGCTCGCTAAAAATAGCGCTCGGCTTGGCCGCTTCAAACATCTTATCCATCAATTCATTCGCATCTTTCTGCGTTGGAAACGATTCTAAAATTAATGTATTGAATTCTTCACTCATGTTTTTCTCCTATTTTTTGAGATTAGAGATTGGAGATTCAGTTAATCTCTAATCTCTTGCACGTAAAATATTGCCAATCACGCGCGCCAAAATCGCGCCCAACAAGACCAATCACACCTATACCAATCAAGGCATAACGCGTCACATCCACAATTGGCACTTCATCGGTGATGCCATCTTTTTCCACGAGAACGGCCGTTGGCCTATTCCACAAAAAACCGCCAAAAGGAGTATTCAGCATGATGGCTTGCGCTTGCAGCCGAATCACATGATCACCCACAACTTGCGGCTCCCCAGTCACGGGTTCCCACTTGAAATATTTTGAAATATCTGCCATAAAATCCTCCTTACCAAAACCTGAAATTCCGGTTATTTTCATCATAGACTACTATAACACATGCGGTAACACCACGGTCAATGAATGACTGGATTTCGCATGACAGTCCTTCCCGTTCAGACTATAATTTCCCCGTACTCACTTTACAAACTAATGGACAAACGGCCGTTATCCCCATACGCGCCGACCTATTCAAAACAAGGAGCAACATCATGACAATTCAACACAAACGTTTAGGCAAACATGGCGTCCTCGTCAGCAATATTTGCCTGGGAACCATGAACTTTGGCTGGCACACCAGCGAAGAAGAGAGCTTCAAAATCATGGATCGCGCCCTGGAAGTGGGCATCAACTTCTTCGACACCGCCGACGTGTACGGCTGGGAAGTTGAACACGGTCACACCGAAGAAATCATCGGTCGCTGGCTGGCACAGGGCGGCGGACGGCGTGACGCCACCGTACTCGCCACAAAAGTCTACAATCCCGTCACCCGCAAAGCCAATCTGCCCGAAGTCAACAGCGACGGCCGCAGCCTCTCCGCCTACAAAATTAGAAAACACGTCGGAAGGCAGTCTCAAACGGCTGCAAACCGACTGGATCGACATCTACCAGATGCACCACATCGACCGCGACTGCCCGTGGGACGAAACATGGTCGGCGTTTAACAGCCTGGTCAACCAGGGCAAAGTCGTCTACGTTGGTTCCAGCAATTTCGCTGGCTGGGACATTGCCACCGCCTGCCAGGAAGCCTCCAAACGCAACATGCTGGGACTGGTCAGCGAGCAAAGCATCTACCACCTCAACAACCGCATGATTGAACTGGAAGTGATTCCCGCGTGCCGCCATTATGGCCTGGGACTGATTCCCTGGAGTCCGCTAGATGGCGGTCTGTTAGGCGGGGCGCTGGAAAAACTGGAGACCGGTCGGCGCAAAGGAGAAGAATTCGAGAAGCGCGTCACCGAAAATCGGGACAAACTGGAGAAATACGAAAACTTGTGCCGCGAAATCGGCCATCCGCCAGGGGAAGTGGCACTGGCCTGGCTGCTGCACAATCCCGTTGTCACCGCGCCCATCATTGGGCCGCGCACTATCGAGCAGCTAGACAGCGCCGTTCGCGCCGCTGCCATCCAGTTAGACGCCGACGTTTTGCAAAAATTAGATGAGATTTTCCCCGGCCCCGGCGGTGAAGCGCCGAAAGGCTTACGCCTGGTAACGTATATGATTCACCCTTCCAGAGGTATCGCGCTTCTGGAAGGGTCTTTCCGAAAGGATAGGAGTGTCCTCATGAAGAAAATTCAAACCCAAGGTGTGCATCACATCACTTTAATTGGCGCTGATCGCCAAACAAGCATCGATTTTTGGGAGGGGGTCTTGGGGATGCCTTTTGTATTTGACCAACCCAACTTAGACGTGCCGTCTGAAAGCCATTTGTATTTTGATCCGGGCGACGGCCGTTTAATCACCGTCTTTACCAATGAAAATCGCCAGCCCGATCCCACGCGCAATCCTGAAGGAATCGGCAATCTCCACCACCTGGCATTCACCGTATCCAAAGCCACCTACAGCCAAATCACAAAACGGTTGGATGAACGGGGAATCAGCCACACAGGAGAAATCGACAGGGGCTTTATGGACTCTATCTATTTTCGGGATCCTTTGGGGCAGCTCATCGAGTGCGCCTGCTACAAATTTGAACCACCGATAGGAGCCAGCCACGCCGACGTGCTTCTTGAAGCACATCTGATTCGGGTGGCACGTGGTGATCATCATATCGCTGATGAACATCTGGCGGATGCCATTGAACTATTGGTTGAACGCCACCAGCGCACGCTGTCAACAGACCGCACGGCAAAGAATCCATACACAAGCAAACCGCCTGTTTGGGATTAAATTATCGATACGAGTTTGCATGACAGCCCCTCTCGTTCGGTCTATAATTTGCCCATGTCTACTCAAACTCCCCTCCTCGACCCTATTCCTTTGCGGGCGCAATTCCCCGCGCTTAATTTAGAAGTTAATGGCAAAACGGCCGTTTTCCTGGACGGCCCTGGTGGCACACAATCACCCCAAAGCGTTATCGACGCGATGGGCGGCTACCTGGCATTTGGCAGCAGCAACTCGGGCGGCCTTTCATCACCAGCCAGCACGCCGACGCCATCACCCAGCAGGCACGGGAAGCGCATGGCCGATTTGCTCAACGCCGCTCGCCCCGAAGAAATCGCCTTCGGCCAGAATATGACCAGTCTGACGATGAGTTTTAGCCGCGCCCTGGCCCGCACCTGGCAGGCAGGCGACGAAATCATCGTGACGCGGCTGGACCACGATGCCAATATTTCCCCCTGGCTGCTGGCGGCTGAAGACCGCGGCGTGACAGTGCGCTGGCTCGATTTTCATCCCGAAGATTGCACCTTGGCGCTGGAAAAGCTACCCGAGCTGCTCAACGAGAAAACACGCTTGTTGGCGATTTCCCATGCTTCTAATGCGGTGGGGAGTATTGTGGATGTGAAAACGGCCGTTTCCCTGGCGCATGCCGCTGGCGCTTTGGTCTACGTCGATGCTGTGCATTACACTCCGCATGGTCTCGTTGACGTGCAAGACCTCGACTGCGACTTCTTGGCGTGCAGTGTTTACAAATTTTTCGGCCCGCATACTGGCGTTCTCTACGGAAAATACGCCCACATGGACAGCCTGACCGCCTACAAAGTGCGCCCCGCCACCAACCAGCCTCCCGGCAAATGGGAGACCGGCACCCAATCCTTCGAGATCCATTGCCGGTGTCACCGCCGCTGTCGATTACATCGCCTCAGTCGGCGGCGAAACAGGCAGTCGCCGCGAACGCATCGTCAAAAGTATGGCACACACGAAGGCGTATGAGATGGCTTTGAGTGAACGGTTCCTGGCTGGCGCAACGGCCGTTCCCGGACTTAAAGTATATGGCATCACCGACGTGGAAATGCTGGCCGAACGCACCCCCACCTTCGCCGTCAGCCTGGCAGGTTATACGCCCGCTGAAGTCGCCGCCGAACTTGGGAGAACAGGGCATCTTCGTGTGGGATGGGCATTATTACGCCATCGCTGTCATGGAACGGCTGGGGCTGCTGGACAAAGGCGGTCTGGTGCGCATTGGCTTCGCTCATTACAACACCTTTGCGGAAGTAGATCGGCTGCTTGACGCCCTGAAAACTTTGGCAAAATAAGCACTCAACCAGACCTGACAGGTTTACAAAGCATTTTTATTCTTGAATCACCACAGGCCAAGCCAGCAGCGCATGGGAAAGCAGAATGATTGCCAAAACGTAGGTGGGAGAAATCAGCATCTGCAAAGACGTGTCGGGATTGACGAAGACCATGTGGCCGATGAGCGAATCGGAGAATACAAAGGAGGCTGCGCCAATGGCTGCCAATAAGCGGAAGAATAACGGCCGTTTCCCATATCCCAATCCTAACCAAACCACCGCCGCCATCAAACCCAACGCCGCCACATACGGAGCTACTACCAGTGACAACGCGCCATTGTAGACAAACACCACAAATACCAGCGGTGTCACAATCAGCCAGAACAAAGTGGTGATGAGAAACGGCCGTTTTAGCTCAACTGTGTGCCAAATGCGGCGAGGTTGCAGGTGTAAAATGCCGCTAAACGTGGTGATGAGACAAACTTGCATGACCAGGTAAATGCCAGCGCCCAGGAAAAAGTTACTCTGGATCAACACTGTTGCCACCAGCCCCACTGCCATTGCCACCACCAGCCAGTTCAAATAGCGCCGGGGATTCAGCAGAGAATCAGGCACTGGATTTGATGATTCAATAGCTTCGGCAAACCGAACCTCGTCCACACTCCAGAAACGCAGCAAGAGTGTGGATAGAAGCACAAGTACACTGGCAGACCAATAGATGGGTAACGGCCGTTCTCCACTCTGCGCTCTTATCCCTTCTGCCACCAACACAATACAAAACGCCAACACACCTAAAATCAAGGGGATAACCGTTCGTTTTTTCATTTCGTGTCACTTTCCTCCTCAGGCTCACCCATATTTTTCACCCGATTAAAAACAATCAATCCAGCGAAGTCGCTTCTATTTAGTATGCCATAAAATTGCGATAACGGCCGTTGCCAGATAAAGTCATATATCAGATACAAAAAAAATCCCTCCAGGTTTTTACTACGAAATAGTACAACCAAAAAGCACTCCCATTCCAAATTCAGTAGCGAATAGGTCGCAAAGGCAAAAGGTTCAATTGAAAAACGAAACTGAAAAACCGAATAAACCCAAAGTGAAAGTACGACAAGCCACAATGGACGATATTCCTGGTGTGGTAGCCTGTCATAAAGCAGTGTATGGGGAACTCTATGAAGATGCAGACCTGTATGGCCGCCGCAAATACGAGTTCCAATTTTTAGCCTTTCCGGAAGGGCAGTTTGTGGCGGTGCTGGAGGGTGAGATTGTGGGGTACACAACGGCCGTTATCGTGCAATTAGAAGACGACGACCACTGGTACACCTACAGCGAAATCACCGGCATGGGCACCTTTAGCACCCACACCCCCGACGGCGACACCTTGTATGGCGCAGACATTGCCGTGCATCCCAACCATCGTCAAAAAGGCGTTTCCAAAAAACTGTACCAAAAGCGGCTGCGCCTGCTCAAGAAATATAACTTGCGACGCATGGTCGCCCACGGCCGTATCCCCGATTACCATCTGGTGAGCGGAAAAATGACCGCCCAGGAATATATAAACCGCGTTGAGGCAGGTGACATGTGGGATTCTGCCCTCAAAACCCACCTCTCAGCCGGATACCAGGTTAAACATTTACTGCTCGACTATGTGGAAGACGAGCAAAGTTTGAACTACGCCACTTGGCTAGAACTGCCCAACCCCCATTTCAAACCGGAAAAGCGGCGATTGGCGGCCTCTGTGCTGAAACGGCCCGTGCGCTCTATGCGTGTATGCGCGGCGCAATGGTTGATGCGCAAAATTGATAACTGGGCAGAATTTGAACAAACCGTCACCTTTTTTGTCATGTCGGCCGACAGTTATCACTGCCACTTTTTGATTTTACCGGAACTATTCACCGTCAACTTGTTTAGCTTGCTGCCTTCGGATATTGACCCTAAACAGGCGGCGTGGGAATTGGCCGGATACCACGAAAAATATGTAGACATGTTCACGCGGTTGGCGCAAAAGTATCAGCTCTATATCGTGGCCGGTTCCACGCCTACGGAACGGGATGGCAAACTGTTTAATGTGGCACATCTGTTTAGTCCGGCGGGCAATGTGTATACGCAGGATAAATTGCACATAACGCCCTATGAACGGGAGAAGTGGGACATCCAACCTGGCGAGTCCGTTAAGATTTTTGAGACGCCGCTGGCGCGGATCGCCATCCAGATTTGTTACGACATTGAGTTCCCGGAAGTGGCGCGACTGTTGGCGCTGTCTGGCGTTGAGGCGATTTTTGTGCCGTTTAGCACCGATGAGAAGAAGGCGTATTATCGCGTGCGTTATGCCAGCCATGCCCGCGCCGTGGAAAATTATATTTACGTGGCGATGGCAGGCATTGCTGGCAACTTACCCACGACGCCTTCCTATCTGCTCAACTACAGCCAGTCGGCCATTTTAACGCCAAGTGATTTTGCCTTCCCCATGGAGGCCACGGCGGCACTGGCGGATCCGAATACGGAAACGGCCGTTATCGCCGATATGGATCTCAATGCCTTAGCCCAGCAGCGGGAGTTTGGCAGCGTGCGGCCGTTTCATGATCGCCGCCCTGATTTGTATGAACTGCGTAGCAAGGTGCCGATTAAAATTGTAATGGTGGAATAAACCTCAGGTGACAGTCACACCTCAAAGTGGCTGTTACCTAGAGAACCAAATTCTCCACAAACAAAAGACCATGAACCCATCTCAATAAAAGCACAGAAAAAGAAAAACGGCCGTTTCTTCATATTTTTACGTTTACCCTGCGCATGACCAATTCTTTCACCGACACTCGGTCAAACCGTATTGGACTAATTTCCTATATCAAGTATATTTCCCATTAGTTTGGGCATGTATTTTCAGTAACATAAGGGAGGATCCAATTATACGCCGTATATTACCCATCATTGTAATCTCAATTTTAGCCTTTTTCTCTACATCTATATTTATCGTATTTGGTCAAACAACACCCACCATTCAGCCCCTTCAAGGCATTTTCACAGCAAATAACAGCCAGGGTATTCTCAATAAAGATGCCCTTTTTGTATTTGGACCATACATTTGTACAAGTTTTGGGGATCCATATTCTCCAATAAATAGTCGCTTCACAGATGAACATCCTTATTCTTACCAATATCGCATCATAATCCCGCCAGATTACTCAGATGACGTGCTGCGTATCGAATTATTTGACCCCGATAGTATCAACCAGGATGCAGCAGATGCTGCCGTTTCCTACACAGATATTGCTGTCGCCAATGGTTTTCCTGCATCGCCCGAAACACTCGCTTGCCTAGATCAGGGTGGGGGAGCACAAACAAATAGTTGCTTCATCAAAACAAATGAAGACAACCTGGTCCAAACCGTACCTGGTATTGAACCAGAACAAGTAAATCCAGTTTGGTTTGTACGTGTGGATGAAAATCGAGGGACAGGTAGCCCAGGTGTATGCGGCCATCCTGCAACCTACACCCCTGCATACAATACAAACACCATGTACGCGCTTTCTTATGACCGGCAAAACAGCGATGGATCAACAGAAAGGATCGATTTAGCCAGATACACCGGTCAAGTTGGTGATAATGCGCGTGATACAGGGGAACACCAGACAGATTTGCACTGGGTGTCTCCTGGTGGCACACAAGGCTTAGGACAGCCCGCTTTTGTACCAGTTGATCCCGGTTCCGAGTAAAAGTTTCGAACTCAATTTGGCTCAAGATTTACCTAGTATTGCTGTGGATCCGGTAACAGGAGAACGAATCGTTCACCTTCATGTCACGAGTCTGCCTCCAGGTAGCTCAAAAAACACGTTTGCTATTTGGGCGGGGCCTGATGATGATGTCCATATTGTCCCGAGTGAAGTCAATGCCCGTAACCTGCATCTCCTCAATAATCCCAGTTCGCATCGCACTCAAGGGGTACACGTTTTGGCTTATGAAGTACTTCCCGTGCAAACCTTATCTGATCAGGGCACGGATGCTCCTCTGCTGTATTTGAGACCAGAATATGCGGGACAAACGGTTTATGTGAGCGTTTTTGATTTAGATACGGGGTCTCAGCCACCTATCAATTTTTATATCGATACTCTGGCTTTCACACCTGATGATTCTGAAAATGGTTTTGATGAAACTCAAACAGATTGGGCTATCTCTCATGGGTTCCCTGGCGATCCTGAGGGCGGCTGTTTTACTGACCCATACAACGGTGCGTGTAACGACAGATTCTCCGATTACGCTATTACACTCCCCTCTGATTTGGACTGTAATGGCCCGTCACCAGACACATGCACCCCTTTTTATGGCGGACGTTTGATGGCTCGCATTCAGGGAGGATCGTTCGATGGGGTGGGATACGACACCTACATGTGGTCTGTTAGATGGCCTGTTGAAGAACCACCTGCCGGTACTGAATGGGATAACACGGAAGGCTGCTCTGCTTTCCCCATTGCCGTAGATCAAAGTATTCGTTCTGTTAGCACAAATTCCACAGCAGCAAATCAATGGCGCACCGATTTTGACTATCCAACTTCTCCATCTCCTGATTATGACAGTTTTGGCGATCATATCTCTGATATACCCCTTCTCGATGCAAAACCGGGCTATGTTTACAATATTCAAAACGGAGCAAGTTCAGGAGGCAAAGGTTGGCTAGCCTGGAATCAATGTAATGCCACCTCCGCAAGCTATCTTCAAGCCAGTTTAACCTGGCCTGGAAACAGTAAGGACTACAACCCATTGGGAGGGTTGTGCAATCTAAACGGCGAACAAATGGATAGATTCTCTGGATTCATGGAATTCGGCGACAACACAGACAAAAGCATGCATGTCGATGATTGGGTCACCCTAAACACCGGAAATCACACTTCTCCGGGATTCGAGATACTTTAAGAGAGCATGTTGATTTAGATCGTATTCTTCGCGTGATCGTTTACGATGACATTATGGGGAGTGGAGGTAGTCTCGGCTACAAAATCAGACGGTTCGCCCTCATGCGCTTAATTGGGTTTTCAATGAACAGTGGCGGTGGGGACATCCTTTATGATGGCTGAGTTCATGGGCTGGGATGATTCTTGTGGGCAAATAGCATTACCCCATTCTGTGGGCGGCAATGGTCCTGGTGGGGTCGGAGACACTGAAAGCACCACTAATTTGGCGCTGTGGCTGCAAGCAGATGAAGATACTTTAACAGATGAAGCTTGTACCCTGGGAACTGATGCCATTGCCACGAAACAGTCGCGTGTTGGGGTGACCAAAGCGGTAATGGCAACATGCCACCGAAACAACAAACGGGCCAGCCATACTAACGGCCGTTTCCAACAACCAGCCCACGCTCCACTTCAACGGCTCAAACTTCCTGACCAATACACTGAGCTTAAACGGCCGTTCTGGATTCACGTTCTTCGAAGTTGCCGGCGCCGCTTCAGAGTCCGGTTACCAATCCATTCTGCGATTCCAAGACGCAGCCAATAGCGCCATCGTTTACCCAGATGCTAATCAATTGAGCCTTAGCAGTGACACGAGTATCAATGCTGGTTTTGTGTCTGGTGGTTTGAATATCGGAACGGCCGTTTACAAACTCAATACCGCCAATGGCATGAAAACCTTCCACAATGGCACCCTGGTTGCCAGCGCAGACACGGGTACCACTCCCTTACCTGCCGACAGCCTCACCATTGGCCGTAACAACGCCGCCCAATCCACTTACACCAACGCAGGGGTCTCTGAATTGATTGTCTTCGACAGTGACTTGAGCACTGTCGAACGCATCCTGGTCGAAAACTACCTAAGCGCCAAATACGCCCAGCCTATCATCAATGACAAATTCGACGGCGATGATCCGGAAAACGACGATTTCGACATGGACGTAGCCGGTATTGGACGCGAGGCAGACAGCATGCACACCAGGGCAGCCTCCAGCGGCATGATTGTCATCAACAACACCTTCTTGCGTGATCCTGGCGATTATCTGCTCTTCGGGCATCGCACCACTACCAATGGCAACGACTCGATAGACCTCCCTGAAGATGGCGACTGGGATGGCGCACCCGATCCACAGCGCTGGACACGCCATTGGTATATTGACGTCACCGATGTGGGAGCCAATACGGGCGGCGGGGTCCAAATCATCTTCGATTTGAGTGACGCTGGCATGACAGGGTTGCCCCGTGGCGAAGCAAGTAATTACCGCCTCTTGAAACGGGAGGGCATTAGCGATGGTTTCACCGATATTGCCACGGCCGTTTCCATTGAAGGCGACCGTATCATCTTTGACGGGGTAGACGTCACCCTGTTGGGCAGCAATTTTACGCTGGGCACGCTGGATGCTGGCACATCACCCACGGCCGTTACCCTGGAAACGGCCGTTGCCCAAGCAGCCACCCCCACTCTGCTCATTATCCTGCTGCTTGCCGGTTTACTCAGCCTATCCACTTACGTGATTCTTCAACGAAATAACAGATAAATCCAAGTCGCACCAGACAGGAACTTGGTTGTTTAGCGCAACCAAGTTCCTTCTAAATCAACGACAGAAAAACGGCCGTTCTGCTATACTACCCTCGTTCTTTAGCCAATTTCATCGCACCCATGCATTGGAGCCAGCCAGTTAACCCCATGGAGGAAGTATAATGTTCAAACGAACGGCCGTTATATTCTCACTGATCATCCTTAGCCTGTTACCCCTCATTGCCATCACCACCATAGCAGCCCCCAGCAGCACAACATCCTATACCCCCGTAAGCACCCCGGAGGGCACCTCCATAAGCCGCACACCGCCAACAGGAGCCGGTATCGCCATTGCCCAATACAATGATGCCAGAATCAATACTCATCACCCCATGGTTTTGGGGCCTCAAATTTGCACAGCCTGGGGCGACCCCTTCTCCCCCATTTCACCAACCTGGGCAGCCACATCTTGGCTTGATCCTCTTGATTTCACAGGCATATATACCTATCAATTCCGCATTCGCATTCCAGCCGATTACCCCGATAATGTGGTACGTGTCGAATTACTCGACCCCGATTCGATGAACCAGGCAGAAAATGAAACCTACATCATTCATTCGCATATTGCCCAACTCGCTAATCCCACTTTATTCCCACCAATACCAGTGGAAAAAAGATGTACATCAAATCAAAAAAGCAGTTGTGCCATTGCCACGGGCGAAGAAACTTTAGTGAGTAACGGCTGGATTACAGTAGACCATATCAACCCGTTTTGGTTCATGCGTATGGACGAAAATCGGGGAAATGGCACAAACCAGTGCGCTAATTTCTCCGACTACACGCCTGAAACCAATACTCAAACCCGTTTCACCCTTTCTTACTATAGACCTGACCCGGCAGGCAGTTCGCAATACATTTTGGGCCGGTATCTCGGCCAAGTGGGTGACAATGTGCGCGACAATGGCGATCACGACACCGATTTGCGTTGGGTCTCCCCAGGTTCCTCTCAAAGCTTCGACCAGGCCACTTATGTACCAGCAATCGGCAGTTTTACTGTTGATTTAGACAACGACATACCTGGCATCTCGGTTGATCCCATCACAGGAGAAAAACTTCTCTATTTGGAAATCGCTGCTTTATCGGGTGGTTCAGAAAATGGATTCTCCATTTGGGCAGGGCCAAACAATTACGTTGACAGCGTTCCCAGTAAAGTCAATGAACGAAATCTTTATGTGCTTAACAATCCAGGCTCTCATGACAGCCAAGGCGTTAAAGTGGAAGCGATTGATTACCTGCCTCAAAACACCTTAACTTCAGCGCGTAGAGATTACTCCTTGGTAGAACTAGGCCCAGAATACGCCGGGCAAACTATCACTGTTACCCTATTTGATCCTGATGCAGGTGCAAAACCGCCAGTCATGTACTATATGGATACACTCGCCTTCACACCCGATGACGCCAATTGGGATGGCATCGACCACGCCCTGACAGATTGGGGTGTCTCGTTTGGGGGGGATGATGATCCGTCGTCTGGTTGTTTTAGCGGAGGTAACAGCTATATCGGCCAATGCAACGATCAATGGATCGATCCGGTGTACACCATCACCTTGCCCAGTGAGCAAAATTGCGATATTGCCAATCTTGAAAATTGCATCCCCTTCTATGGAGGACAACTGCAAACACGCTATCAGGCTGGGACGGGTGATTCATTTGTCTTGCATGTTGAAGTTCCAGAACGGCCGTTATTAGATAATACCCAGAGCTGCACCGCCTTCCCCATCGCGGTAGACGAAAATATTCGTTCTGTTAGCACAAATTCCACGGCAGAAAATCAATGGCGCACCGACTTCGATTATCCCAGCCCAATTCCAAACTATTACAGCTTTGCCAATCACGTACCCAATGTACCCTTATTAGACGCTCAAGAAGGCTATGTCTATAACATCCAAAACGGGGCAAGCTCCGGTGGCAAAGGCTGGCTGGCCTGGAATCTTTGTATGTCTGCAGATGCCAATGCATTAACAAACAGCTTGACCTGGCCAGGCAACAGCAGCGACTATAACCCATCGGGTGGTAAGTGTGTTGCCGATGGCGAGGTTATGGATAAATTTCCTGGGTTTATGGAAGTTGGCGACAATAGAGACAAAAGTATGAATAACGGCGATTGGGTCGCCATCAGTACAGGGAATGCCAATACAAACAGCGTTTTGGACGCCCTTGAAACGCACATTGATTTTGATCGCACCCTCCGGGTTATTGTTTATGAAGATGCTTCATTCTCTCCAGCCGCCTATCGCATCAGCCGATTCGCGCTCATGCGGTTGATCGGCTATAAAATGAGTGGAGGTGACACCTTCCTCATGGCCGAATTCATTCGTTGGGATGATTCTTGCGGACAACCACCTGTTCCCATCAATGGCATTTCCCTCACAGGTCCCACAGAAGGTGTTCCTGAAACAAACTACACTTTCACCGCCACCATTTCTCCCAGCGACGCGACAACGCCCATCACCACAGTGTGGTCTACAACTGACCACCTCCCCATCATCCAAATTGGTGGCACAGAATCTTCTTTGGCATTCCAATGGGTTTCTAGTGGGCCTAAAACCATCACGGTCACAGCCCAAAACAAACACAGCGCCCCAGTGACTGCCACGCATCAGATCACAATCCTCAAGCCTATTGACCTCGTCATTGGCCCGCTGGAATTGGTGACAACGCCTCCCATCACAGCAGGACAGTCGGTGATGTTCCGCACTAGCATCACCAACACAGGCGAAATCAGTCTCAATAATCAGTTTTTTGTAGACGTTTACATCAACCCCACAGAAATCTACGACGATTACATTCCCGTAGAGCAGAGCAGTGGCTACGTGGGCATTGCTGGTTTGGCTCCCCAAACCTCTCGGATTGTCACGATTACAG
This sequence comes from uncultured Chloroflexia bacterium, assembly GCA_963747345.1. GTDB lineage: Bacteria > Chloroflexota > Anaerolineae > Promineifilales > Promineifilaceae. The sequence goes on from CAVVFA010000037.1 coordinate 143,501, forward strand.
CTCCGATAGGGTTCCCATCTGATGTAACGACCCACACTGTCTATGCCATGGTCGATTCCATACGCCAAGCAGCCGAAGCGGACGAAACAAACAATATCTCCCAACCGCTTACCGTCACAACCATTTTGCCGCCACCGCCGTTGATTACCGTGACTCCCACCTGTAGTTCCACACCCAGCGCAACGTTAACCGTCAATGGCTATTATTGGTCCAGCGATGAAGACATTGCCCTCTACTTTGACGGCAATCTACGCACCCTTATTACAGAGCATAACGGTTCATTTTCAGTATCATGGCAAGAACAATCCATCACCGTCGGGCAGGATTATGAGATAACGGCCGTTTCCGCCAGCCACAACGCCTCCACCACCCTCACCACACCTTGCCAGCCCGCTGGACCAAGTCGTGTCACCCTCTCCGGCCCCTCAGTTGGACGAGTGGGCGAACCGTTGACGTTTGTGGCGACTGTTGATCCGATAACGGCCGTTCAGCCCTTCACCTACACCTGGCACATCTCAGAAACCCATCAAATCACCCACACCAACGGTCTAACCGACACCTTCACCTACACCTGGAACACCGTAGGAACGCAAGGAATTTGGCTAGAAGCAGAAAACGAGTACGGTCTTGCCTGGACTCGTTACCAGCTTGAAATCGTTGAGCAAGAGATTTTCTTGCCTGTCATCATGAAACCTGAAGAATAACCCCCAGGTGACAGTCACTTTCCGAAGTGACTGTCACCTAAATTCCACCAATTCCCCCACATCGGGAACCAAATCCCCTGCCCCATCGTTCTACAAACATCAACCGGTTGAACAATTTAATCAAGTCAAAGAGTTAATCAAAAATCTGCGCAATCCTAAAGCGCACAAACACCCACAAAGAGTCTGCGCTAATCTGCGAAATCTGCGGATTTTTTAAACTCTCCTATATCACATATCTCCAAAGGAGGAGATCATGATTCACACAAAACAACGTATCACCCAATTGTTCATCGCCATGGTTGGCAATTATCATACTCGTCGCTTGTGGTGGTTCAGCCGAACCCCAAACCATTGAACTCGTTCATGAAGTTGCCGTAGACAAAAGAATATGATGTAGCGACGAACCCGTCGTAGAAGAAGCCGATGAACCCGCCGAAGCCGAATCCATCGCCAACTTCGCACCCACTGCTGCCCCCACCGCCGCCCCTGATGGCCTTGTGCCCCCCAACGGCCAACACGCCGCCGACATGTTCTTTGAAGATTACGGCGTCAACCCCTTCATCGACAGCGAAGACGACAACCTCTCCACCTTCGCCATCGACGTCGATACCGGTGCCTACACCATCATGCGCCGCTACCTCAGCGATGGCGTCCTGCCTCCTGATGAGTCGGTGCGCGTTGAAGAATACATCAACTTCTTCGACCAGGATTACGCCATTCCGCAAAATGAAGCCTTCGCCATTCATTTGGAAGGCGCTCCGGCTCCCTACGGCGAAAGCGACAACTACCAACTCGTCCGCGTCGGCATTCAAGGGTATGAAGTAGACGCCGAGCAACGCCCTGATGCCATGCTCATCTTCGTCATTGACGTGTCTGGCTCGATGGACATGGAAAACCGCCTCGGTCTGGTCAAAGAATCCCTGCGCTTGCTGGTGGATGAACTGCGCCCCACCGACCGCGTCGGCATTGTGGTCTACGGTTCCCAGGCTGAAGTGATTTTGGAACCCACTTATGTTGATTCGCGGCGCACCATCCTCAAAGCCATCGACCGTGTGCAGCCCAACGGCTCCACCAACGCCGAACATGGCATCATGCTCGCCTACCAACTGGCCGACGAGTTCTATCAGGAAGGCGACATCAACCGTCTCATCCTCGCGTCTGACGGCGTGGCCAACGTGGGCAATACCGCCGCTGAAGCCATCTTGCAACACAGCGAAGAGGGCATCTCGCTGAGCAGCTTCGGCTTTGGCATGGGCAATTACAACGATGTGATGATGGAACAGCTCGCCAATCAGGGTGACGGCACCTACGCCTACATCGACAGCATTCAAGAAGCGGAACGGGTTTTCATCGACGACCTGACCAGCACCCTGCTCACCATCGCCAAAGACGCCAAAATCCAGGTTGAGTTCAACGAAAACGTGGTGGAACGCTACCGTCTTCTGGGCTACGAGAACCGTGATGTGGCTGATGAAGATTTCCGCAATGACGAAGTGGATGCGGGTGAAATCGGCGCAGGCCACAGCGTGACGGCGCTCTACGAAGTTAAACTGGCCGATGATGTCAACGCAGCGATACCGCCATGACGGTGCGCGTGCGCTACGAAGACCCGGACAGCGGCCAGGTCACAGAAATTCAGCAGCAAATCAGCCAAAGCCAGTTTGCTCGCACCTTTGACGCCACGTCACCCACCTTCCAACTGGATGCCGTCGTGGCGGAATACGCCGAAATCTTGCGCGACAGCTATTGGGCCAAGGACAGCGATTTGCTGAGTGTGGCTTTGGAAGCCCGCCGCATCGCTGAATACATGCCGCAAGACGAGGATGTGCAGGAGTTTACGGCACTGGTGTGGCAAGCAGCAGGCATGATGGAGAACGAGGGGTAGAAGATTAAAGATGCAAAGATTAAAGATTGGAATTCAACGCCGAATCTTCCAATCTTTAATCTTCAATCTTTTTTAATGGAGAAAAATCATGATTCAAAAACGTCACATAACGGCCGTTTCTTCACCCCATCATCAAGAGAACGGCCGTTTTCTTTGCCAACAAATCCTCCCCTGCTAAACTAGGTCTCCAGGAGGATTTTTATCATGAATCGTATTGCCAGAAAATCTGTTCTCGTACCACTTGTTATTGTTTTGATTATTTTCATCAGCAGTTGCACCATCACCGCCCCATCGGTTGAACCAACAGAACCAGCCGTTGCCCAGGTGACCGTCTCGCCCACAGAGACACCCACACAAACCAAAACGGCCACTTCGACCACGCTCAGTACAAGCGTTCCCACCCCCACCATTACACCTACACATACATCTACACCAACCAACACCCCGACAACCACACCGTCACCGTCACTATCGCCTACAGCAACTGAAGTGCCCACAGAAACACCTATCCCAACCGAGACAGCACTGGCTACAGCAGAAGAAACGCCTGCACTAAGCGTGGTCGAAACGCCTGCACTGAGCGATGTCGAAGTGGCCGTTTCTCCCCCATCATCATCCGCAAATCCAGCCACCATCTCCCTGGCCGACCTCCCCAACCATCTTGGTGCAGAAGTGACCGTCAGCGGGCAGGTAGTCAGCGCCGCCAGCTTCTCCAAGGGTTTCAAATTCACCCTCGACGATGGCAGCAGGACGCGCCGACCTGCTCCTGTGGCACGATGTCTACGACGAGGCTTGGGATGCACCCCAACTCACCGTCGGCTCAACCGTGCAAGCGACCGGCAAAGTGGGCCAGTTTGACGGCGTATGGCAGGTCGAGCCAGATTTTGGCGGCGATGTGCAGGTGACAACGCCCAGCAGCAGTTCTGCCCCCGCCCGTCGCCATCGGCGAATTAGCCAATCATGTCGGGGAAACGGCACAAATCAGCGGCACGATTTTGCGGCTGGAAGGGGCAGGCAGCGGCGTGAAAATTTTTGTGGGGGATGACACGGGCGAAATCGTGGTCTTTGTCTGGCGCTCCATTCTGGATCGGATACCCAACAATGTGGCGTTGGGGGAAGAAGGGACGCGGGTGAGGGTAAACGGCCGTGTGGAAAATTATCGCAGCAACCTGGAACTGGTTCCCGCGCTGCCCTACGATGTGGAAGTGCTGCCTTGAGCTAAATCGAAGATTAAAAATTTGCAACGAATTACACGAATTAGCGCGAAAAAATTCGTGAAAATTCGTGTTCATTCGCTGCCACAATCTTTTTGGGTCTGGCTTGTCTAAATTACGCCAACTGCGCCTTAATCGCCTCCGCTACATCGTAAGGCACACCGGGTACCGAGGCGATTTCCTCAACTGGTGCTTTACGCAGTTCATCCAGCGAGCCAAAATGCGTCAGCAGAGCCTTGCGCCGTTTGGGACCGACGCCGGGGATGCTGTCCAAGACCGAGGCCACGCCCACTTTGGCGCGGCGCTTGCGGTGGCCTTCGTTGGCGAAGCGATGGGCTTCATCGCGCACCCGCTGCACCAGATAGAGCGCTTCCGAGCGGCGCGAAAGCAGGATGGAGCGGCTGGAGCCGGGCACAAATAATTCCTCTTCCTGCTTCGCCAGACCAGTCAGCGGTACCTCATTCTCCAGACCAAACTCTTTAAGCACGTCAATCGCCATCGACAACTGCCCCTTGCCGCCATCGACGATGAGCAGGTCGGGCAGGAGCGCCCAGGCGGTTTCTTTTTTCTGGATGCCAATCAGGCTGGGGTCGTGGAGTTCGCCCGATTCGGACTCTTTGTAGCGTTGGAAGCGGCGGGTGAGCACCTCTTTCATGGCGCCGTAATCGTCGTTGCCTACTGTTTGGATGTTGAAACGGCGATAGTCGCTCTTTTTGGGCGCACCTTGCACAAAGACGACCATCGAGGCAACCGTTTGTGTGCCCTGCGTGTGGCTGATGTCGTAACATTCGATGCGGGCGGGCGGTGTGGGCAAGTTGAGCGCTTCTTGCAGTTCCGCCATGGCGGTGACGTGTTTGGAACGGTCGGCTTCCCACTGCTGGCGCAGGGTGAGCAGGGTGTCGGAGGCGTTGCGGGCCGCCATATCGACGAGATCTTTTTTCATGCCGCGCTGGGGCACTTGCAGGGTCACTTTGGTACTGCGTTTCTGCTTGAGCCATTCCTCAATGACCATCGCCTCAGACACTTCATGAGGTAACAGCACTTCTTTGGGGATGTGGGCGGCTTCGTCGTAGAACTGAGTCAGGAAATTTTGCAGAATTTCGCCATCTTCTTCGCCTTCGGTGCCTTCCAGCATGAAGTATTCGCGGCCAATGAGTTTGCCGTAGCGAATGAAGAAGATTTGCACGCAGGCGTCGCCTTTTTCGCGGGCGAAGGCGATGACATCCTGATCGGTATTGGCGGCGGAGATGACTTTTTGCTTGGAAACGACTTTGGTAACGGCCGTTAACTGATCCCTATAATCTGCGGCTTTCTCAAACTGCAAATTCTCAGCCGCCTGGGCCATTTTGCTCTCGATTCCCTTGACGATGTGGTCAGAACGGCCGTTTAAGAAATCCATCAACTGCTTAATCATGGCGCGGTACTGCTCACGGTTGACCGCGCCAATACAGGGGCCGTTGCACAGCTTGATGTCGAAGTAGAGGCAGGCGCGGCTGTCGTTGCCGGTGATGTTGCGGTCGCAGGTGAGATAGGGGAAGATTTTGCGCAGCATGTCGAGCGTTTGGTGCAGTGCCCACACTGAGGTATACGGGCCAAAATAACGGGAGCCGTCCCGTTCCATGCGCCGCGTGACCGTCACCTTGGGAAAATCGTCTTGCCAGTGGATTTTGATGTAGGGGTAGCGCTTGTCGTCTTTGAGGCGGATGTTGTAGCGCGGCAGATGCTTTTTGATGAGCGTGTTTTCCAACAGCAGGGCTTCCAGCTCGGTATCGGTGCTGATGGTTTCGATGTCGGCCACTTCGCGGCGCAGGTGGAGCGTCTTGATGGAGTCGACGTTTTCGTGGAAGTAGGAGCGCACCCGGCTGCGCAGGTTGATGGCTTTGCCCACGTAGATAATGGTGCCGTTTTTATCTTTGTGCAGATAAACGCCGGCCGTGGTGGGCAGTTTTTTGAGGATTTCTTGAACGTTCTCAGGAGGTGAATAAGCCATGCGGGGAATTATAGCTCATCTGGTCGGAAAAATGGAAGGGGGGATGACCGTTGGAGAGGAAGCTTTTATGAATTGGGGTTGTTTGTCATGAGAGATATGTGACGTTTGTTAGATGACACTGGTTACAACTCAATGCTAAGCTACTGGCTTATTATTGACAAGTTTCTTCATATTTTTGGTTAGGGGGGATTAAGGATGACCAAAGCTAAGCAACAATCAAACATTTCACAACAAAAAAGTCATGATAATTCAAGTAATGACAAAGATTTGTCATTTAAAAATGGATCTGACAAGGATAAAGCTAAAATTCCAATTGCTCCTAATAAACACTCTGATTTCGACTCATCAATTTCATCAAATGAACTATATCAATTGATAAGGGAACAAATCAGGCATGAGGATGAATTAGTAAATCATAGGCTTAATTGGCTCCTCGCCTCTCAAGCTTTTCTATTTACTGCACTTGCAGTACTTATAACTAATGCCATTCCAACTAATTATATCGATGCTACCATTGCTATTTGGTTACCATTTGGAATTGCATTGACGGGGATATTATTAAATTTGTCTTCGTTTGTTGGGCTTCGAGCAGCATACAAATCACTCAAAGCATTAAGAGAATATTGGTTTAAGTGGGAAGAAAAAGGACATGCTCAAGGTTTCCCTCAACTAACCTGGACAGGTAATTGGTATGATAAAGCAATTACGACTGCAAGTTCTACTCCTATAATTATTTCAACAATTTGGTTTGTAATAGCATGGGCAGTAATGCCGATTAAAGGGATTTTTTCATTAACAATAATTTTGGTTTTTTATGTGGTGATTGTGTTATCAATGATCTTGTCTACTATAAGAAACTGATTTTTTACAAATTTGAATCTACAGATAGCTTTGATAATGAAAAAACGGCCGTTATCACCAGCATGTGGTATTCAAAAAGGTTTCGCGAAGAGCAGTTGGGAACAGCTGTAGGCAGTATTGTGCTTGGTTTTGGAAAAAGGATTTTTAAGCATGTATTTTGAAAACTCACCTAAAAATCGTCAGCTAGATATTGCCCTTGATCTTAATATAGCGGCAGCAAGACGAGGGAAAGATTCTAACTTTAAACATTGGTGGTTCTTTGATACAAATTGCATATCTGAGATGGTTAAGCTTTCGTCAGGCGGTTATTCTGACAAAGTTCTGGAATTCCTGAAAGGTAAAGATATTTTACTAACTTCAACGTCTATGCAGGAGTTGAGTAAGGCCCCTAATATTTTACAGAGAGTTCCAACTGTATTTAAAACTGCAAAACTTTTTCTAGCTCCAGATATCACAAAGTTTTGGTATTCAGATTTCATAAACTTTTTCAATGATGATCAAAATCCAATCCCAATGAATTCGTTAGAAGTTTATCCATTACAGTCTGAGCTTATTGAAATGATTTTGAAATCACGAAAATCCGAGTTTGATAACGCTTGTAAATTTTTCAAGAAAGAAATGTCTGGAAAATTTTATAGTTTAGTTGGCCCGGATATTGGAGCAGATATCGATGAAAAAGATCTTTGTGTCTATATTTGGAGTGTTGTCAATAAATATAGCCAAGAATGGTTTAATTTAGGAATTCCTCAGGCTGATTTTTGTCCCGCAAATTTCCCATCTTTCTATTCCTTTTTCTATGCATATTATTTTCGGTATGTTAAAAACAGAGATGCGAAACTGGAACTAAATGACGCAATAGATTTAGAAAACTGTTTGGTTACACCATATTGCGAGAAATACTTTTGTGAAGCAAAATTTGCCAATGTACTGAAAAATGTGAAAGGGAGAAAACCACCAACTCCTTTTGAACTCATAAAAAAAATGTACAAAAAAGGCTTGGTAACATCTGAAATTTATCAAGCACAACGAAGAAGTAAAGAAAAATTGAATTGCACAAGTGAACTGCTTGTAAACGTAAATATCTATAGTTTTTCGGAAATGAAAACACAGATATTGTAAAGTCAGAGCTTAGGAATAGGCCACCACATTAAGCGCAGACACAGAAGAACCCATCAACAGCGACATCGCTCTCGCCTACCTACCGCAGAGAATTGTTTTTTGAGGTACCAAACGCCCCCCTCCTCTTCTTGGCTGACGCACTACGTAGATTAGTCCAATTTTTGAAATTGGACTAATCTTGGCAGGCGTAATCGTGGCAAAACGGCCGTTCCCGTATAATCAACATAATAGGCTGGCAAAACAAAACTGCCGTTATATCCGCAAAATCGTCATCGTCGGCCACTTCGCGGCGCAGGTGGAGCCTTTTGATGGAGTCGACGTTTTGGTGGAAGGTAGGTTTAGATTTTTACAGGGGTAGATCAGGCGCGGCAGAGATAACGCCTGCCCGTTATGAACCATGCCGAAAGGACAAACAATGAAACGTTTTTGGCCGTATGGAATACTCTTATTGGGCATCATGATCATCTTTTTAGGGTTTGTGTATGATGTCATGTTTGCAGGCATCCCCTATCAAGACCCCACGCCGGCGATGGTCGCCACTTACAATTATCACGCCACCATTGCGTCCACCATCCGCTGGGTGGGCACAGGCATCAGCCTTTTGGGAATCATGATCATTGTGATTCGTGGGAGTTTGGGATTTTTGCGTAACTAAGGCGGCAGTGGGCCTCTTAGACATTTTGGGGTCGGGGAAATAGAAGGGAGGGAGGAAGGGAGGGACTAACCTGCAATTATGACACACTAACGATGTTTTTAGTTCTCTGCTTGAGAAAGAATCATTTCATCTAATTTATCTGCTATATCTTCTCGTGTTCGAGTAACGTTTAAAATCATAGATTCTGTCAAGTAAGTGAAAAATGTTGGCGTTTGATGCCTAGGTATTCCTAACTTATCAAGTGCATAAGCCAAATTTCTCCATAAATCTATTTCATCGGAACCAAGCAAAATAGAGGTCGAAAGAACTATAGCGGCTTCTCGATAATTATCTAAAAAATAACAGCAATCTGAGATAGCTCTGAGAATTGGAAACGGATTTGATACATCTTGAAGTGCTAAGTTATAGTATTTAATAGCATCTTGATAATTACAGGTTTTCTTTTTCATTCTTGCAAGAGCGTGTATGATGTGATGATCTTGCGCTCTCTCTACTGCCTTTTCAAGACACAATGTTGCTTGAACAATTTTTTGCTCAGCCTCAAGCAATAAGGCGTAGCGATATATTAGTTCAACTGTTACCTGACTCAGGCCCTCACCAGCTTCTAACAAATGTATCACTTCATCTTCGAAGTCTTCAGAAGCGTAAATCAAATGCAATTCATTTCTAGCAAAAGAATCTTCACTATTATCTAAAATTCTCTCTTTGTAAAAAACGATAGCACTGTTTTTATATATTGGATCATTACGCCATAAATCGCTCAAGATTCGTTCTTTTAGGTATAAGCCATCTTTATTATCAGGTGTTATTGATAACATTTGGTTTATCCTAAGATATGCACTACGTAAATCACCAGAACCCGCTAATGAATACGCGAGCCAATACAATTGAGGATACCCTTTAACCTCAAGATTGGGATTAACATGAAATGCTTTCTCTAACAATTCACTTGCCTGATTATAATTGCCTGTAAGGGCTTTCGTTCCACCCCACGAAGCATAAGCTTCCCAAAGTTGAGGATTAAGCCTTAGCGCTTCTTTATATGAATTCTCTTCCTCATCGTATTTCTCAAGATTATGAAAGGCTGTACCTCGATTCTTCCAAATTTGTGCTGCCAAATCAGGGGGAGGATTAGTGCTTAATCCTTGATCAAAATTCTCTATCGCTTTTTCGTAGTTTTTAAGTCCAGAATAACAATTGCCAACATTGTAAAAAAATGAAGCAGGGTGAATCTGATCTCGTATTGATCCAAATAATTCGATTGCCTCATATAGCATGCTTTTGGGATGACTACTCGTCATAGCATATTCTGCTAAAGTACAAGCTCTGGCATTTACAACATATAAATCCGTTCGATTTATGTCCCATGCTTTATTAATTGCAGCTAACGCTTTATCCATTTCTCCAAGTTCATAATAAACACGACTTAATTCGATCCACGCATTTAAATTTTGGGGATTTTGAGTAGTGGTCGCTTGATAGGCTGCAATTTCAGCTTGCTGCTGAATATGTCTGGGCAATTTTTCTGGGGAAATTGAATTAAAGTTGGGGGGGAAATTTGACTGCAAATTATCTTTTATTCTATCTAGCTGTTTTCTTTGTGATTCCTCAATATATTTTTTAGCTAATGTGATTTTTTCATATTCTTGTTCGATCATTGCCGTCATCAAGTGGATTTTTTCTTGATTTAATATCTGTGAACAAGGAATATAGATTTTGCGAGTAGGATCTTTGGCTTCCGAAAGATTCTCAAGCCAATTAGGATCTTTCTTTAAAAAATTACTTATCAAAAATTGCATATGTGCCCAATATCCAACATTTTGAGTGATGTCCCAGAGAACAAATATGACTGGGAACTGCACACGATCCCACTGCCTAAGATTAGGGAGGTCTACTGAATAACTATAATAATCTGTTGTTTTTAGTTTGTATTGATCAGTATCATCTGTTCCCTTCAACTGAATGTAAAAGTCATGACCAGTTCTTATACCATCTTTAAATGGGCGGATAAATAAGTCTTCACCATAATCCCGTCCCCATCGGTCGACAATCCATTCCAATTCAAGGAGAAATAACCTTAACTGGAGTTCACTCTTTTCTTCAAAGTCATGTTGCCAAGTTTTTCGCTCGTCCATAAAAATCGTTTATCGTTTTCTAAGTTCTTAAAGCTTCTTTTAAATATCTACCATTGCCTAAACCACTCAATTACACCCTCATTAGTCGATTATGCCATCATTCTCCTGAATGGTGAAATATAAATTTCAATAAAGACTCTTTTAGGTTCGCTGTTTAGTCATTTTTCATCGCCTAACCACCTCAATCCATTTAGCCATTGCTTGACATTAACCAAGCAGTCGGTACAATACATGCGCACCAAACGGACTACAGTCCGTTTGGTACAAGACTCGGAAAAACACAAGGAATGGGTACTCATGGAAATTGGAATTGATAGTTTTGCCGCCGCCACGTTGAGCGAGGATAAAGAGAGAGCCATTCGCAGTGACAGCTCGTTAGCCGAACTGCTCGAAAGAATGGCCTATGCCGACGAGGTCGGCCTGGACTCATTTGGCATCGGCCAGCACTTTCGCAAAGAGTTTCTGGATTCGGCCACGACCATCATTTTGGCCGCCGCCGCCGCCCGCACCCGGCGCATTCGCCTCACCAGTGCCGTCACCGTACTCAGCGCCGCCGATCCCGTCATCGTCTTTCAAGACTTCGCCACCCTGGATTTAATTTCCCAGGGCCGCGCCGAAATCGTCGTTGGCCGCGGCTCCTTCACCGAATCCTTCCCCTTATTTGGCCTCAAACTTGAAGATTATGATGCCCTCTTCGCGGAGAAACTGGAGCTCCTGCTCACCATTCGGGAGAATGAAGTCGTTAACTGGTCAGGCCAATTTCGGCCCGCCCTTCGGAATCAGGCCATCTACCCCCGGCCGTTGCAAAATCCCCTGCCCATTTGGTTGGGCGTGGGCGGCACCCCCGCTTCCTTCATTCGCGCCGGAATGCTCGGTCTGCCGCTCATGGTGGCCGTCATCGGCGGCGAAACCCACCGCTTCCGGCCGTTGGTAGACCTCTATCGCCAGGCAGGCGCTCAGGCAGGCCACGCGCCGGAACAGTTGAAGGTGGGTTTACACTCGCTGGGGTATGTGGCAAACAGCACCGAAGAAGCCGTGGCCGCCTACTATCCGGGTTACGCCGAAACGTTTACCCGCATCGGCAAGGAGCGCGGCTGGCCGCCCGTTAGCCGCGCCCGCTTCGACGCTCAAAATGGGCCATCCGGCGCCTTGCTGGTCGGCAGTCCCGAAGAGATCGCCCAGAAAATCCGGCGGCACAGCGAGTCGTTGGGCGGTATTTCCAGATTTACGTTTCAGATGGATAATGCAGATATGTCGCACGAGCAGTTGATGCAGTCGATTGAACTAATCGGCACACGGGTATCGCCGTTGGTGAATGGGTAGCAATTAACGAACAAAAAATTTTGCAACGAATTAGCGCAGATTAGTGCGAAAAAATTCGTGTTAATTCGTTACCTTATTCTTTATCACTTCTGCTTACTTATTCCCCCATTCCCGGCCAAAGCTGAAAGCCAGCTTGCTCAAAATGATGGTCAAACGTAAACGCACGATGCAATTTGTGCTGGCGCATCAGCACAAAGCTTGTGCAATCGGTAAACGCCCACTGTTTATCTTCGTAGCTTTGAAACATGTCCCAGGCATCTTGCCAAACCGCTTCATCAACACGAAATATAGTTACAAAATGTGCATTTATTGCCCATTTCCCACACTGCACAGCGATTTGCTTGCCTGCACGATTGAGTATATATGTGAGCGCTTCATCAAGAATGTAATCGCTTGTAAAAAGGTCTGCGTCATGCCGAATATGATTTATCGATTGACTCGCCACTGAATGATATTTGTCATGTTCATCAAACATGCCTATCCAAGCGCTGGCATCAACAAAAAGTTTCATTCAGTTTTATCCTCAGGATCCCAATCACGTGTGTAAATATATTTGTCATGATTTACGGAACCATCAGTAACGCCGCTTTTAAAACATCCAATTAAACCCCAGATCGGATCATCATCGGCAATAACCTTTGGCTTGTGTTCTTCCTCTTCTGCTTCAACAACGTATTGAGCGATAGCTTCCCGGATTTGGGTTGCCATGGTGATGCCTTCACCGTCGGCGCGTTGTTTGAGTTGATCGTAAATATTTCGAGGGAGATAAACTTGGGTGCGTACCATTTTTTCAGTCATAAATCACCTTTAAGGGTGGCAAAGGGGCAAGGTTGCAAGATGGTTTCCTCGTATTTGCCACATTAGATGTATGTATCATACATCTGTATTTGATTTTGTGTCAATTATTTTCTTGGTAGCGCACGTCAGGTTTGTAACCCGAGTTAGATTTCGTTTTCTTCTGGATCCCAGTCGCGTACATAAATATATTTATCATGGTGCTGCGACCCATCGGCTGGGCCATTTGTATTCATGCCTATCATGTCCCAGATTAAATCGTGATCAGGAATAATATACTGACCAATGCCTTCAGTCTCCGCTTCGGTTTCAACGACATTCTCAATGAGCGCTTCTCTAATTTGGTGTGCCATGGAAACACCTTCCTTGTTGGCACGTTTTTTCAGCTTACTATAAATATCGCGCGGCAGGTAAACCTGCGTACGTATCATTTTTTCTTTCATAAATCACCTTTTGGAGTAGCGAAGGGGTAAAGTTGTAAAGTTAGTTTTCGCCTTGAGATACCTGCATCATATAACCGCATTATGAATTTTGCCAATTACATAGGTAGATACACATATTCGGGGGATCAAGTCAATGGATTCAACTTTATGGCAAACGTGCTTCAAGGTTTTACCAGGCCAATGACTTGAGCAGTGCCATTCATCGTCAATTGACGGAAATATTCATCCATTTGGGCGGCGCTAAACGGCCGTTCTTCCTCCAACCACCACGCAATCAAGCCCAACAACGAACTGGCAATATAATTCGACAAGACATCAATCGGAATAGAGGGCGCAGTCCCCAGTTCTTGCGCACGGGCGGTAATGGTCTCTTTGGCCGTAGCGGCGATATACGCCTGCACCTGCTTTTTAATGGAGCCGCCTCCCTGCCCACTGATAATAATCTGGTAAAAACGCGCATTCTCTTCCGCATGTTGAAAGGCCAACGTCCACGGTCCCTGCCCATTTGCCACCCAATCATCAATCGTCCGCGCATTAATTTGTGTGACCAAATCATCGTACACCGCCTCTAAACTCTGCATGAGCAGTTCGTCTTTGTCTTTGTAATGCAGATAGAAGGTGGTGCGCCCTAAATCGGCGCGTTCGGTGATGTCTTCAATGGTGACGGCATCGTAGCCTTTCTCGGGAATGAGCGCCATCAGGGCATCACACAATTGGTTACGAGTTCGCTGGACGCGGCGGTCGGGTTTACGTTGGCTCATAGGAAGCTCCTTGAAGGATGAATGCTGAAGGATGAAGTGCCTGCCCTGAGCTTGCCGAAGGGATGAATTTTGAACAGGCGTCTAAAAATGAACGTGCTTGAGATTTGATGGTTGACGGTGGTTTAACAAGACATACAATAATGAACATGATGTTTATAATATAACACGAGGTTCAATTTTTGTCATCAGCTACAGTACAAACTATGTTTACCAAATTTCGACAGATACCAGCGGCAAACGGCCGTTTCCACTCCACCCCATCTCCCCACGCTCTCATCGACGTGCGCCAGGTCGTCAAGACCTACCAGAGCAGTGCGGGCAATTTCACCGCGCTCAAAGGCATCGACCTGACCGTAGCCGCCGGTGAATTTGTGGCGATTATCGGCAAATCGGGCTGTGGCAAGTCCACTCTGATTAACATGATTACGGGTATTGACCGGCCCACAACGGGCGAAGTATGGGTGAACGGAACGGCCGTTCACACCCTGAGCGAAGGTCAAATTGCTGAATGGCGCGGGCGGGAACTGGGCGTCATCTTCCAATTCTTCCAACTCCTGCCCACGCTCACCCTCATGCAAAATGTGATGCTGCCCATGGATTTTTGCCGCACCTACCCCATTCCCCAACGACGGGAACGGGCCATGTATTTACTCGATTTAGTCGGATTGGCGGATGCGGCGCGCAAACTGCCTTCGTCGGTGTCGGGCGGACAACAGCAGTTGGCGGCCATCGCCCGCGCCATGGCCAACGACCCGCCCATTTTGGCCGCCGACGAACCAACCGGCAACCTGGACTCTGCCACGGCCGAAATCATCTTCCAACTGTTTAACCAACTCATTGACCAGGGCAAAACCATCCTCATGGTGACGCACGACCCCGACAAAGCCCAGCGCGTCACTCGCGTTGTCACCATTGCGGATGGGGAGATTCAAAAGAAAACCACAGAGAGCGCGGGAGGAAATCTTCCCTCCCCTAGCCCTTCCCAGAGGGAGGGGGACAGGCTTCTCCTCCCTTTGGGGGGAGATTGAGAGGGGGGCTATGAGCATTAAACCACGTTGGAAAAAAGTATTTGCTGACCTCTGGGGCAATAAGTCGCGCACGGTGCTGGTGGTGCTGTCGATTGCCATTGGCGTGTTTGCCGTGGGCATGGTGGCGAATGCCTATTTAATTTTGGACAGGGCCAGCACGGTGGGCTACGAAGCGGTTAATCCGACCAGCGCCTTTATTGTGGCCGCGCCGTTTGACGACGACCTGGTGGACACCATCCGCGCCATGCCGGAGGTGGCAGAAGCGGAAGGGCGGCGGGTACGGGCGGTGCGCATGTTCTTAAACGGCCGTTGGTATGCCACCGCCCTCTCTGCCCAGGATTACGAAAACGGCCGTGTGAACTTACTGCAATCGACTGCCGGAAAAGCCATTCCCGGCGACCACGAACTACTAATCGACCAAACGGCCGTTGCCCTGACTGAGTTTGAGATTGGGGAGGTGGCGATTGTGGAAATGAGTAACGGCCGTTACTACGAAATGCCCATCGTCGGCACCGTGCGCGACCTGAACAGCAACCCATCCGTCAACAGCGGCGGCATCAACGCTTATACCTCCCTCGACACCTTCGAATGGCTGGGAGAAAGCGCCGATTACAACCGCCTGCTCTACGTTGCCGCCGAAAACCAGAAAGACCGCGCCTACATTCAGGCGCTCACCGGCCAAATCAAAGACAAAATCGAGAAAAGCGGGCGCATGGTTTTCTTCACACTCGTTTTCGCAGAACCAGGCGTCAGTCCGACCAAATTTATCATCCAGTCCATCCGTTCTGTGCTGGGCATTTTGGCGGTGGTGTCGTTGGCGTTGAGCGCGTTTCTGGTTTTCAATACCATGTCGGCGCTGATATTGCGGCAGGTGCAGTACATTGGCATCATGAAAGCAGTCGGCGGCCTGACGCGGCAGTTGGTGGGCATGTACTGCTGATGGTCGCCATCTTTGGCTTGCTGCGTTGCGGCGGCGGCCCGGTGGCGGGTGGCGGCCAAAAGTTCGCCGAGTTTATCGCCAGTCCGAGCCTGATCGATTTGCCGCTGCCCGCCTACCAAATTCGCCCCGAAATTTTGTTGATAGAGCTAACAGTCAGCCTGCTGGTGCCAATTTTGGCGGCACTGCCCGCTATCTGGAAAGGCACTCGCGTTACCGTGTTTGCCGCGCTTAATTCCACCGGACTCAGCCAGGAGAATTTGAGCAACAGTCTGCTGGAACGGCTCATCGAACGCATCCATTTTATGACGGGGCCGTGGCTGTTGTCGCTGGGCAATATTTTACGCAATCGCGGGCCGGGCGGCACTGACGCTGGGCACACTGGTGCTGGGCGTGGGCGGTGTTTATCGGTGTGCTCAGTGTGGGCGCTTCGGCTGAGAAGACGGTGAAAGAGTTGGGCGATGCCTTTCGCTTTGACGTGCAGGTGGAGTTTGAAAGGCCGTACCGTCTGACCCAAATTGAGGAGTTTACCCGGCACATTCCAGGTGTGGCGCGGGTGGAAGGGTGGACAACGGTCAGCGGCAC